>NZ_JAHKKG010000002.1 GCF_018829635.1 Paractinoplanes bogorensis | reverse complement strand
TGGATTGTGTGGGGTGGAAGAAGACGAGGGCATAAGAGTTAATGAGGAGTGAGGGGAGGTGAGGGGTGGGCACGTGCGAGTATAGGTATGTGCGAGCAGAGGGGGGCGTACGAGGACGTGACCGGCGGCGGGGTGATCGGGCGGGGTGATCGGGCGGGGTGATCGGGCGGGGTGATCGGGCGGGGCGATTCCGAACGCTGGACGTCAACAAAGGCACACGGGGTTGGCCAGGTGGCTAGGGGCGATTGAGGAAAGTGAACGAGAACGAGTCGTGGAGTGGGAGCGGGGATCTAGCGATGGTGATCGGGCGGGTGGTGGGCGGGTCGGTCAGGCGTCGAGGGTCGATTGAGGAAGAGGACTGAAAGCGGCGGGAGGCGATGGTGATCGGGCGGGTGGTGGAGCGGTTCGGGCTGGGGCGGCTGTCGGGGAAACCGGTCGCGGTCTCGGGCGGGCTGTCCAATGAGCTGTGGCGGGTCCGTACGGAGAATGGCGAGTTCGCGGTCAAGCGGATGATCGTCAACGCTCGGGAGCCGCGATTCGTGGCTAACGTCGAAGCCGCGTTTCTGATCGAGCAGCGCGCATGGAACGCCGGGGTGCCCATGCCGGAACCGATCGCGGAGCCCGGAAGCGGCCGGGCGCTCATCCGAGCCGAGGGCGATTCCGAGCATGATTCCGCGGGCGATTCCGAGGATGTGGTCAAGGGTGGGCTCTTCCGGGTGCATCGGTGGGTCGATGGCCGGGCGGGCGCCGGCGACCCTGATCAGGCGGCCGAGTTGCTAGCGACCATCCATGCCGCCGGCCGGCCACGATGGGAGGCCACCCGGGCAGACGTCACCCGGGCAGACGTCACCCGAGCAGACATCACCCGGGCAGACGTGACCGGAGCCGATGTGCAGGCGCCGCTGACGAAGGCCCACCTCGACGGCGACGGCCCGATCACCTTGCACCTGGTCCACACCACCCGCGCAGACGCCACCCGACAAGACGAGGCGACGCCCCGAGACCCGGATCTGGTCGATCTGGTTCGACGGGTCAGCCGAGGGCCCGACCGAATGCTCGTCGTCGACAGCCACCAAGACCTTGATCGCAAGAACACTCTGTTGCGCTCGGACGGGACGCTGCTCGCGCTGGACTGGGATGCCGCCGGGCCGATCGGTGCGGTTCCGGAGGCCGTGGGGCTCGCACTCGACTGGGCCGACGGCGATCGTGACGCGTTCGTGCGGGCGGTCACGGCTTACCGAAGGCGCAGCAGGATCCGAGTCGAGGCGCAACCCTGGATCTTCGGCGCGTGGGTGGACGCGGCAGTGGGATGGCTCGACTACAACACTCTCCACCGCGCTGGCGAAGACCTGGGCCGGGCCGAGATCGCCGCCACCACGACCCGGCTGAACGCCTTGGCCCGCGATCTCGACAGTTGGCTGGACGCTCTGGCAGGCAGCGCCTAGACATCCCACGTGCGTAAGAAGTCAAGCAGCGTTGGCCAGCGGTTGTTTCTCGGTGGCTGGCCAGGCGGTGGCTTTGTCGTAGGTGGTGTGGTCCCGTAGGCAGCCATGTAGGAGGCCCACGAGGCGGTTGGCCAGGCCGCGCAGGGCTTGGTGGTGGGTGTGGCCTCGGTCGCGGTGGGTGTCGTAGTAGGCGCGGGCGCCCGGGTGAGCGTGAGAGGGTAGCGAAGGCTTGCAGGTAGAGGGCGTCGCGCAACAAGCGCGCCGCGCAACACGCGCTCAGCGCAACAAGCGCTCAGCGCAACAAGCGCCGCGCAACAAGCGCCGCGCAGCAAAGCGCGCCGCGCAACAAGCGCCGCGCAACAAAGCGCGCCGCGCAACACGCGCTCAGCGCAACACGCGCTCAGCGCAACAAGCGCTCAGAAGCAAGTACCCGACGAACCGCCCGAAACGACGTGACGGCCCGGGCGACGCCGACAAGGAACAGCGGCAACGCCGGCAATGGACCAGCGGCGACGCCGGCAATGGAACGGCCGCGAAGGGGAGAGCGGACCAACGGCGACGCCGGCAAAGGAACAGCCCGCGAAGGCGAGAGCGGACCAGCGGCGAAGCCGAGAGCACTCGACGACGCGTACGGCGAAATCAGGAACTTGATCTGGCGACAGCCCGCTCGACCAGCGTCTGCAGAATGCGGCCCAGGTCTTCCCCCGCCGCCTGCACCGCGAGCGGCAACAACGACGTCTCAGTCATGCCGGGCGACACGTTGATGCCCAGCACCTGGGGCGAACCGTCGTCGGCGACGATCAGGTCGACACGGGAAAGGTCGCGCAGGCCCAGCGCCTTGTGCGCGGCCAGCGCCGTCTCGGCCACCTGCGCGGCGACCGACGGGGACAGCCGGGCCGGCGTGTGCCAGGTCGTGAGGCCGGCCGTGTAGCGGGCCGCATAGTCGTAGACGCCGTCGCGGGGGACGATCTCGACGATCGGCAGGGCTTGCGGGCCCGAACCGAGGTCGACGATCGAGACCGCCACGTCCATGCCGGGCACGAACTTTTCGACGAGGGCGGTCGAGTCGTAGGCGAAGCAGCCGACCATCGCCGGCGGCAGCGCGCTCTCTTCCCGTACGACCGCCGCGCCCAGACCGGAACCGCCCTGGGCCGGCTTGACCATCAGCGGCAGGCCCAGGCGGTCGACGATGCGGTCGAGCACCGCCACCGCGCCCAGCTCGGAGAACCGGTCGTGCGGCAGCGCCACCCAGTCGGGCGTCGGGATGCCGGCCTCGCGCAGCATCGACTTGGCCGATGGCTTGTCCCAGGCCAGGCGGGCGGCCCGCGCGTCGCAGCCGACGTAGGGGACGCCGCACAGGTCGAGGACGCCGCGGAGCGAACCGTCCTCCCCCGTCGCGCCGTGCAGGGCGATCACCACGGCGTCGGGCGGGTCTTCCTGCAGCGAGGGCAGCAGCGATACGTCGGCGTCGCGCATCTCGGCGTTCAGACCGGCGGCGCGCAGCGCGTCGAGCACCCGGCGGCCCGAGCGCAGCGACACGTCTCGCTCGTAGGAGAGGCCACCGGCCAGGACCATCACGCGCACATCGTCACCCGCAACCATGGAGGAGATCATGCCAAGTCGGGGCCGGGGGCGTCCGCGGCGGCCGTGCCCCGGCGCCGGGACGGAGCCGACGCACCGCCGAAGACCGCCCGCATCGCCAGTTCCTGCTCCATCACGCCGGACAGTCGGCGGATGCCTTCGCGGATGCGATCGGGCGACGAGAACGAGAAGTTGAGCCGCATGTTCGACCGGCCGGTGCCGTCGGCATAAAACCCTGTTCCCGGTACGTAGGCCACGCGCGCGGCGATCGCACGGGGCATCATTGCCTTGGAGTCGAGGCCCTCGGGCAGGGTCGCCCACACGAACAGCCCACCGGTCGGGTGGGTCCACGACGAGCCGGGCGGCATCAGGTCGCGCAGCGCGCCGAGCATGGCGTCGCGCCGTTCGCGGTAGATCTCGCGATAGACCTTGATCTGCTCCTGCCACGGCATGGTGGCCAGATATTGCGTGACCGCACCCTGCGCGAACGCACTCGGGCACAACACGTTCGCCTCGCTCATCATCACGAGCTTTTCCCGTACGGCGTGGGGCGCGAGGATCCACCCGACGCGCAACCCGGGGGCGAACGTCTTGGAGAAGGTGCTCACGTAGAACACGCCCTCGCGACGACGGGCCCGCAGCGGGCGCGGCGCCTCACCTTCGAACGACAACATGCCGTACGGGTCGTCCTCCACCACCAGCAGGCCGGCGCGCTCGCAGATGTCGAGCACCTGTTCGCGCCGCTCGTCGGTCAGGGTGACGCCGGCCGGGTTTTGGAACGTCGGGATCGTGTAGAGGAACTTGGCCCGGCGGCCGGATCGCGCGACGGCGGCGATCGCCTCTTCGAGGGCGGCCGGGATGAGCCCCTCATCGTCCATCGGTACGTGCTGCACCTGGGCCTGCGCCGCCTGGAAGACGCCGAGCGCGCCGACATAGCTGGGGCCTTCGGCCAGCACCACGTCGCCCGGGTCGAGGAACAGCCGGGCGAGCAGGTCGATGGCCTGCTGGCCGCCGACGGTGACCACCACGTCGTCGGGGGACGCGCCGTGGATGCCGGACAGCGCCATCACCTCGCAGATGCGCTCGCGCAGGTCGACCGTGCCCTGGCCGATGCCGTACTGCAGGGAGCTGGCGCCCTGCTCGGCGGCGAGCTGGTTGAGCATCTCGCCGACCGCGTCGAGCGGCAGGGCGGCGATGTAGGGAGAGCCGCCGGCCAGCGACACGACCTCGGGACGACTTGCCACTGCGAACAGTGCGCGGATCTCGGAGGTGGTCATGCCACGCACCCGGCGCGCGTACCGGTCGGTGTAATCGTCCTGGGTTGTGCCGGTCATGCGGCTTCACCTCACGAGGTGGGAGACAGTCCAGAGAATCGTAGCCGCGCCCTGCGACAGAAGCCCTCGGTTAACCGGGCACTGTGCCCGAGCTGGTCCCGTTCATGAGTATTGCGGCGTAGGATCCCACCGGGAGCGGGCCGGGAAACACGCTGGGGGGAAGAGTGTCACGACGGCTGGTCAACCTCACGCTGGACACCCTCGAGGACCTTCCGAGGCCCTGCCGCCAGTGCGTTTACTGGGAGCTGGACCCGGTTGCGGCCGAGCGGGCCTGCGCCTCGGGTGATCCCGGCCTGGAAAAGGAGGCGTGGGTCTCGCAGACCCTGCTCGAGTGGGGTTCGTGCGGCAAGCTGGCCTACGTCGACGGCATGCCGGCCGGTTTTGTGATGTACGCCCCGCCCGCCTATGTCCCCCGTTCGATGGCCTTCCCGACCTCGCCCGTGAGCGCCGACGCCGCCCTGCTGATGACCGCGCACGTGGTCGCGTCGTTCGCCGGTGGTGGGCTCGGCCGCATGCTGGTGCAGGGCGTCGCCCGCGATCTGACCAAGCGGGGCGTCAAGGCGATCGAGGCGTTCGGCGACGCGAAGTTCGGCGAGGCCGACGAGGAGAAGCAGCCGGGCTGTGTCGCGCCGGTCGACTTCTTCCTTTCCGTGGGGTTCAAGACGGTTCGCCCGCACCCGCGCTTCCCGCGGTTGCGGCTCGAGCTGCGCACGGCCCTGTCGTGGAAGTCCGACGTGGAATACGCGCTGGAAAAGCTGCTCGGTTCGATGAGCCCCGAGACGTTGCTGCGACCGGTACGCCCGGCCACAGCAACGCGCAACGCGGAGAACTAGGTCCGGTTGGCGAGCGCCATCCGCAGCTGGCGCACGTCGATCGAGCCGGTGGGCACATCGGCCTCGACCGGGTAGTACATGCGCTGCACGGCGGCCAGGATCGCCTCGACGATCTGCTCGCGGAACAGCGGGTTGACCAGGCGATCACGGTCGGTGGCCGAGGTGAGATAACCCAGATCGACCCGTACGGCGGGCATGCGCGTCAAACGCAGCAACTCCCACGTCTTGGCGTGGATGCGGCAGTCGCGCATGCCGGTCCGGACGACGATCTCGCGCTGCACGAGGTTGGCCAGCCGCTCCCCCACTGTCGAGCTCAGGCCGCTGCCCGTGCCGTAGTGGTAGGTCGCCACCCCGTCGGCCGCCTCGTTGTCGTGGCCGTCGAGGTGCAGCGAGATCAGCAGGTCGGCGCCGAGGCTGTTGGCCAGCGCGGCCCGGTCGGCGCCGTTCATCGGCTCGGCCGGGTGCGGCCCGCGGGTCAGGTGCACCCGCATGCCGGCCGCGGCCAGCCGGCCCTCGAGCCGGGAGGACAGGTCGTAGACCAGGTCGGCCTCGTTCCAGCGCAGCGGCCCGTCGGGCACCACCACGCCGGTGTCGTCGCCGCCACCGTGGCCCGGGTCGATCACGATCGTCTTGCCGACCAGGTTGGTGCCGGCCTGCCGGAACGCCTCGGCCTCGCGCAACCACTGCGGCCGGCCGCCGACCACCTTGCGACCGAGGCCGCGCAGCGCCTTCATGGTCTGGGGGCCGCACGATCCGTCGGGCGTGAGGCCGACTTCGCGCTGGAACTGGGCGACCGCGCGGGCCGTGCGGGGGCCGTAGATCGAGTCGGTGCGGCCGGCGTCGAAGCCCATCTCGAGCAGACGCTCCTGCAGGGTGCGCACATCTTCGCCGACCAGCGCGTCGGGGACCGAGTGGAACAGGGTGCGCGCGCCGAGGCGCCAGCGGGACGCGTCGAGCGCACCCCACGTCTCGTCGCCGACCAGGCCGTCCACGCCGAGCCCGCGACTCTGCTGAAAGGCCCGCACCGCGGTGTCCGTGGCATCGTCGAAGGAGTCTCCGGCTGTCTCCAGCAGTTCCAGACCGACCAGGATCGATCGAATCTCGGCAACGGCCGGGCCGCTGTCTCCACGTCGGATGGAACGCACGCGCGACTCCCTTGAACGAAGAACAACTCCGGGCAGCGTACTCCGTGCGACGAAAGACGCCCCGCACCCTGACGGGGACGGGGCGTGGATCGCGAGCGACCTAGAGGGACGACTCGATGAAGTTGACGAGAGCACTCTTGGGCTTGGCGCCGGTCACCGAATTGACCGGCTCGCCGCCCTTGAAGATGGTCAGCGTCGGCACCGACATGACCCGGTAGGCGCGCGTGGTCTCCGGGTTCTCGTCGATGTTGAGCGCGACGATCTCGACCTTGTCGCCCATCTCCTTGGCGATCTCGTTCAGCAGCGGGTCGACCTTTTTACAGGGCGCGCACCACTCCGCCCAGAAGTCGACGAGCACGACCTTTTCCGACTGCAGTACGTCGGTCACGAACGTGGCGTCGGTGACCGTCTTGCCTGCTCCCACTGGGACCCTCCTGGCCTTGAGACTTCTACAGCTCGACGAATGAGGCGATGAAGCGCTCGGCGTCCAGGGCCGCGGAACACCCCGTGCCGGAGGCCGTGATGGCCTGGCGGTAGGTGTGGTCGACCAGGTCGCCGGCGGCGAACACGCCGGGAATGTTGGTGCGGGTGCTCGGCGAGTCGACCTTCACGTAGCCCTCGTCGTCGAGTTCGATCTGGCCCTTGAACAGCTCGCTGCGCGGGTCGTGACCGATCGCCACGAACACGCCGGTCACGTCGAGGACCTTCTCCTCGCCGGTCTGGGTGTTCGAGATGCGTACGCCCGAGACTGTGCCGTCGTGGCCCAGGATCTCTTCGACCTTGGAGTTCCACTCGACCTTGATCTTCTCGTTGTTCAGCGCCCGCAGCTGCATCACCTTGCTGGCCCGGAACGAGTCGCGCCGGTGCACGATGGTGACCGTCTCGGCGAACCGGGTGAGGAAGGTCGCCTCCTCCATCGCGGAGTCGCCGCCGCCGACCACCACGATGTGGTGGTTGCGGAAGAAGAAGCCGTCACAGGTGGCACAGGACGAGACGCCGTGGCCGAGCAGTTCCTGCTCGCCGGGGACGCCGAGCGGGCGCCAGGCGGAGCCGGTGGAGAGGATGACGGCGCGCGCGAAGTACTGCTTGTCGCCGACCCACACCGTCTTGAGGCCCTCGGTGCCGGCCTCGGTCGGCTTGTCACCCAGCTCGACGCGGGTGGCGTCGTCGGTGATGAACTCGGCGCCGAACCGCTCGGCCTGGGCGCGCATGTTGTCCATCAGCTCGGGGCCCATGATGCCCTCGCGGAAGCCGGGGAAGTTTTCCACCTCGGTGGTGGTCATCAGGGCGCCGCCGGACTGGACGCCCTCGATCACGAGCGGCTTCAGATTCGCCCGGGCGGCATACAGCGCCGCAGTGTATCCGGACGGTCCCGAACCGATGATGATCAGATTGCGGACCTCGTCCACTGCCGACTCCTCAAGTCTGCTCTTCGCCGGGAGATCCCCTCGGCGACACTGCACGCTAGAACGCCATGCTAGGCACCCAACATTCCCGCGTACGCAGTCGTGGCCGACCTCACGCGGGACGATGCTCCGGGGTGTCGTTCAGCCTACCGGCACCTGGGTGATGGTGTCGGCGTCGCCGGCGGGCGTGCCGCAGAGCGGGCCGACGGCCCACGCCCAGGAACCAGCGCTGCCGCTGAACCGGACAATCAGCGCTGGAGCGCCGTCGAAGCGGGCGTAGTCGACGGACCGCACGGTGATCGAGCCGCCCTGCTCCTGCTGGATGGCGGCCAGGCAGTCGTCGAGCGCCGCCGGGTCGAGCAGACGGGACAGCGCGGACCCGGAGGCCATCGAGCGCTGCGGCTCCGACTGGTCGACGCCGAGGCTGCTCTTGGGCGCGTTCATCGGTTCGACCGGCTCTTGGGCGAGGGTCGCCCGCGTGTAGTCGGTGCCGGTGGTCTTGGTAATGATGCCGGCGTCGAGAGCCGTGCTGTTCTCGGCGGAACCCCCGGCCGAGCTGGCGGTGTCGGCCGCCGAGTCGTCCGAGCCGCGGCCGATCAGATAGTCGGCCCCGAAGCCGACAAAGGCGATGAAACCGGCGGCGATGGCAATCGGGGTGGCCCAGCGCATGCGTCGGTTGCGCTTCTTTTCCCGTACGCCGTCAGGCGCTTCCCCTCGCACGACGGTGAGCTGCGGGACGGGCGCGAACATCGCGTCGACGCGGGCCGCCACATCGTCGGGCATCTCGACCGGTCCGAAGCTCGCGAGCTCGGCCCGGACCACCTCGATCCCGCCGCTGAGTTGCTCGTACGCCTCTCGCCAGGCCGGGTCGTCGGCGATCAGCGTGGCCACCGCGGACTCGTCGGGGGTGCCCTCGAGCGCACCACCGATGTAATCCGCCAGCAGGTCGATGTCGACCCCGCCGAACTCGGCCCCGGTCACCTCTGGTCCCTCCGATCGCGCCCGCCGGGCGGTGGCTGCACCGCACCCGGTCCGGATGGGACGGTCTGGGTGGCGTCCTGGTTCCCACCCGGCGCGTGATCGGCGTCTCGCCCTCGCAACTCACCGAGGGCCAGCGCCATCCGGGCCCGGCCGCGCGCGCACCGGCTCTTGATCGTGCCGACCGCGACGTCGAGCATCTCGGCCGCCTCGGCGACCGGATAGCCCTGCACGTCGACCAGCACGATGGCGGCCCGCTGATCGGCCGGCAGATCGGCCAGGGCCTGGCGCACCAGCAGCGCGGTCTCGTGATCGGTGGCCGGCGCGGCAGGCTCCACACCGGACGGCCGGTCGTCCGAGCGGTTGCCGTCGGGCAGCGGCACGGTCGGGTGGGCCTGGCGCTTACGAATCCGGTCAAGACACGCATTTACCACAATGCGGTGCAACCAGGTGGTGACCGCGGCATCGCCCCGGAACCGGGCGGCGTTGCGGTGGGCCGAGAGCAGCGCATCTTGCACCGCGTCGGCTGCCTCCTCACGGTCGCCGATGGTGCGCAGCGCCACCGCCCAGAGCCGGTCACGATGACGGCGGACCAGCTCGCCGAACGCCTGTTTGTCGCCCTCGACGTGGGCACGCAGCAGCTCGGCGTCGCTGGGCGCGACACCCTGCTCGGCGTCCCCGGAAGTCACGCCAGCAATCTAACCGGATGGGTCGGGTGAACGGGTACCCGACGCTCAGTACCCGAAGACCGAGATCTCCTGGACGCTGACCTTGAAGCCGCCGCCCTCGTCGGCCGCGGGCAGCTTGGTCAGGAAGACCAGCACGTAGCGGTAGGTCTGGTCGGGGTCGAAGACCGAGAACACCTTGCGGTTGCCGTCGGTCACCGTCTCGGTGTCGCCCAGCCGCTTGTAGGTGTCCATGATCTTCTGGTCGCCGGCCGAGGTGTCGCCGAAGTCGTCGGTGCCGGTGCGGATGTCCATCGTCACGCCCGGCTGCGACATCTCGACCTGCACCTCGGACAACTTGCGGGCCGTGCCGAGGTCGATCAGCACGCCCATGCCCGGCTTGAAGTTGCCGAAGTTGGCCTGCTTGAACCGCTGGGTCTCCCACGCGGTCTCGTCGTCGCCGTCGACTGTGTACTTCGCCTCACCGGTGTCGTCGCGGCCGCCGTCCGGCGGGTCGACGATGCGCACCATGTCGGCCGTCAGCGGGATCTTCTTCGGCTCGGGCGCCGGGGCCTGGGTGTCGTCGGTCGAGCCGCCGGTGTTGCTGCCGGCACCGGCCTCGGTGGTGGTCGACGGGCTGGAGTTGCCCGAGTCGCTGATCGCCTGGATGCCGAAGACCAGCCCGATGACGGCGATGACGACGAGCGCCGCCACACCAAGGATGATCTTGCGGGTGCTGCGGACCGGCTCGGTCGTCGCGCTCTGCGTGAACCGCAGCGGACCGGCGTCTTCATAGTCTTCCTCGGCCGAGGCGTCGAGACGCGCCAGCTCGGCGGTCAGCGAATCGGCCTCGGGCACGGCGACCCGGGTGTCGAGCAGGTCCATCGTCAGGTCGTCGAGATAGGCCGGGACGCCGGCGCGGATCTGGCGGGGCGCGGCCGGGCTGCCGTTCGCATCGCGGTTGGCGTCGGGCAGCGCCGAGTTGCCGACCTCGGAGTGCGGCCAGTGACCGGTCAGCGCGAAGTAGAGGATGCCGCCGATCGCGCGGATGTCGCCCTCGACGTTGTCGGCCGAGTCGGCGCGCGCGTCGGCCAGCACGACCCGGCCGTCGTCGCCGATCAGCGTCGTGCCGGGGTGCACGTTGCCGTGCACCATGCCGGTGGCGTGCACGGCGGCCAGGGCGTCGGCGATGGAGTGCGCGATCGCGGTGGCGCGGGCCGGGTCGAGCGGGCCGTCGGTGCTGACCAGCTCGCGCAGCGACTCGCCCTCGACCCACTCGCGCACCACGTAGGCCCGGCTGCCCTCGTCGATCGCGTCGTAGACGCCGACCAGGTTGGGGTGGATCACGCGGCTCGCGTCGACCGCGGCCTGAAGCATCTCGGCGGCGGAATCCCCGCCCGGATAACGCAGAACGACGGCGACCGGGCGGCGCAGGATGACATCGATGCCGCGCCAGACCTGACGGCCGGCGCTGTCATCGTTGACGTGCTGCTCGAGCTGGTAGCGCTCGGCCAGGATCTCGCCGACGGTGGGCGAACCGAAGGTCATGACCGGTCCGTCCGCATCGGCCGCGGTCTCGTGGCCTTCGCCGACCTGGGTCACCAGTCCTCCTCGGTGCGCCTCGTGAGCATCGGGCACGCATCACGGTGCTCGGTGCAGATGACTATGTGCGAAGAGCACATGCCGACACCGACCATACCCGCCCGGGGCCATCCGGCGGCAGGTCGTCCCCCCGGCGCGGCAACCTCGCCCGCGGCCCCGCCTGGAGCCCGAGTGACCCCTGGGACAGCTGAAACGGCTGGTCAGCGGCCGAGTTTGCGACGCACCATCCCGATCACCTGGCTGACCTCCTGAACCCGCAGCACGGTGGCCGCGCCCAGGTAGGCCACCAGAATCACCGCGCCGCCGGCGAGCAGTTGCAGAATCGCCTCGCCGCGGCCGCTCGGCGCGCCCGCGCCGGGCAGGAAGTGCACGACCAGGAGGCCGAGCGCGGCGGCGATCGCGGCGGCGATCACCACCTTGATCAACGCCACCGCGACCGAGCCGAGATTGAGCCGGCCGATCTTGCGGCGCAGTACGGCCAGCGAGATCAGCGCCGAGACCGCGTACGAGATGGCGTTGGCCGCCGTCATGCCGGCCGCCGAGAGCGACGCCTCGAGCACCTCGGCCAGAACGAAATAGGCCGCGATGCGGACCGCCACCACCGGCAGGTTGATCAGAGCGGCGGTCTTGTTCCCCTGCAGTGAATAGAAGGTGTAGGTGCAGAGGTAGCTGATCGACAGCGGGATCACCGCGAACGCGGCCACCACGAGCACGGTGCCGGTGGCCAGGGCGTCGGCGTTCTTGAAGGCGCCGCCCTGGAACAACATGACCGACAACGGAACACCGAGCACGGCGTAGACCACCGAGATCGGGGCCAGCGCGACGGTCACCAGCCGGATGGCCCGGCTCAGGTCGGCGCTCACCTCGGCGTAGCGACCCTCGGCGGCGGCCGCGCTCATCTTCGGCAGCATCGCCGTCATCACCGAGACGCCGATGATGCCGTGCGCCATCGTGACCAGCAGGAAGACGTTGTTGAAAGCCAGCGTGCTCGCGCTGTCCTGACCGGCGACCCGGTTGAGGATGCGGACGACGACGAAGACCGCGACCTGGTTGGCGGCCACGTAGCAGAGCATCCAGCCGGCCAACTGGCCGATCTCGCGCAGGCCGAGCGAGCGCGGATCCCAGCGCCACTTCCAGCTGAAGCCGACCGTGCGCAGCGCCGGGAGCAGACCCGCGGCCTGCGCGATCATGCCAAGCAGCATGCCGCCGCCCATGACCGCGACCTGGGCGGGCGTCACGTCGGCGGGGCGCAGGTCTCCGGCCGTACCGAAGGAAACGATGAAGACGCCGCACGCCGCGATCACCACGAGGCTGTTCAGGATCGGCGCCCAGGTCGGCGCGGCGAAGTGGCCACGCGTGTTGAGCACCGCGCCGATCAGGCCGGACAGGCCGGTGAAGAAGATGATCGGCAGGATCCAGTAGGCGAAGTGGGTGACCAGGCCGGGATAGGCCGGGTCGGTCGAGTCGCCCGCCTGGATCCAGGTGATGAGCGGCGCCGCGATCACGACCAGCGCGGTCGCGATGCCGAGGGACACCACGGCGAAGGTCAGCAGCTTGCGGGTGAACTCGAGGCCGCCGTCCGGGTCGGCCTTGCGCCGGCGGACCAGCAACGGCACCAGGACGCTGGTCAGGATGCCGCCGAGCAGCAGTTCGTAGATCTGGCCGGGCAGGAACTGGGCGCTGGTGAACGCCGAGCCGATCCAGTTGCCGAGGGTGATGCCGATCAGCGCGTTGCGGACGAAGCCGATGATCCGGCTGACGAAACTCGCGACGGCCATCATCGCGCTGGCGCCGACCGTGCTTCCACCCTCGGGGGGCGGAACCTCCTCGGGCGGCAACGCCTGGCTCTCGGCGGCCGCGGCCCCGGGGAACTGCTCGTCGACCGAGATCACCGTGACGCCGTCCTCGGGCCTCAGCGGTTCACCGTCGGAAGCGTGCGCGCTGCGGTAGATACCGCTGTTCACCGATCCTCCCGAGCCTCGTACGGAACCCTTGTCACCTTAAAGGGCCACGGCTCGCAGCATCGTGCCCGGCTCGGCACCGGCCAGGGTCTCCACCATCCAGCACGCCTCGGCCGTGACCAGGGGCTCACTCAGCGCGTCGAGCACGGTCGGATGGTCGCAGCCCGCCTCGGTCAGGGCACCCAGCAGCTCCGGAACCGGGCGGAGATCGCCGTTGTCGAGGATGCGCCGGGCGATCGGGTGCGTGTCGGCGTACCACTGCTGAGCCGGCACTGCTCGCAGGTGGGCGTCGGCCCGGCGGATCAGATCGGCCAGGTCTTCCCGGGGGAAGCGCGACCCGGTGCGTACGTCGCGAACCGCTCTTTCCGGACGACTGAGCTCGGCGATCGAAGCCTCGTCGAGCACCTGCGGCGACATCGGGGCCGGGGCGGGCCACCAGGCCTCGCTGGTGAACAGGGGAAGAGGAGCCTGCTCGGGCCCGGTCGGCTCGGCCGGCGGCACCTCACGGCGCAGCGACCGGTACGCCGCCTCGCGGGTCGCCGCGATCTCGGCTTCGTCGTCGTCGGCGGTGGCCGGCGCGAACGGGGCCAGCAACGCGACGACCAGGCCCGGATGCGGCAGAGTCGGATCTTCCCAGGCGATCACCCGGGCGCACAGGTCGAGCTCCCACCAGCGCAGCGCGGCCGGGCCGGGCTCACCCGGAAGTGCGTAACCCAGCTGAACGGGCTCGCTCGACGCCGGGACGCGCAGGCCGAGGGCACGCTCGCCGGTACGCCGATCGAGGTCGAGGACGAGCGCGTAGCCGCCGGTGACCGGGAAGCTCGTGCGTAGGCCGCCGGGCTCGTCGTCGCTGGTCACGTCGCTTTCGCCGGCCCAGAACGCCGGATCTTCGGCGAGGCGGAGCAGCGTGTCGGATACGGGCACCCGCCCATCCTGCCCGCTCGCAGACGGCGTTACCAATGCAGATAGGCTGGCCACCCCATGTCTGTGTTGAATGCCGCCCAGAAGAACGCGGTCGCCGAGTTGCTGCGGGTCTCCCCTCTCGCCGACGAGCTGGGGCGCCTGTTCGGCGCCGCCGGCCATGAGTTGCACCTGGTCGGCGGTTCGGTGCGCGACGCGCTGCTGGGCCGGCTCGGCGACGATCTCGACTTCTGCACCGATGCGCGCCCCGAGCAGACCCTCGACATCGTGCGCGACTGGGCCGACGCGATCTGGGAGACCGGCCGCGAGTTCGGCACCATCGGCATCCAGAAGAACGGTCTGCGGATCGAGATCACCACCTTCCGGGCCGAGGCGTACGACGGTGTCACGCGCAACCCCGTGGTCGAGTACGGCGATTCCCTGCTCGACGACCTCGAGCGGCGCGACTTCACGATCAACGCGATGGCCGTCTCGCTGCCCGGGCACGAGTTCACCGACCCGTACGGTGGCCTCGATGATCTTGCCGCCCAGGTGATCCGCACCCCGGCCGCACCGTCGCAGTCGTTCGGCGATGATCCACTTCGGATGCTGCGGGCCGCCCGATTCGCGGCGAAACTCCAGTTCACTGTGGATAAGCCGGTCATCGCGGCGATGCGGGACATGGCCGCCGATCTCGACCGGATCACCGCGGAACGGATCCGCGACGAGTTCACCAAGCTCATGTGCGGCGCCGACCCGATCGCCGGCCTGCGACTCCTGGTCGACACCGGCCTGGCCGACCGCTTCATCCCCGAGATCTCCGGGCTCAAGCTCGAGATCGACGAGCACGCCCAGCACAAGGACGTCTACGAGCACACGCTGATCGTGGTGCAGAATGCGATGCGCCTCGAGGGCGACGAGGCACCCGACTTCACGCTGCGGATGGCCGCGCTGATGCACGACATCGGCAAGCCGGCCACCAAGGCGGTCGGCCGCGACGGGCGGGTCAGCTTCCACCACCACGAGGTGGTCGGCGCGCGGATGACCAAGCAGCGCATGAAGGCCATGAAATACCCCAAGGACGTCACCTCCGAGGTGGTCGAGCTGGTCGGGCTGCACCTGCGGTTCTACGGGTACGGGCGGGGTGAGTGGACCGATTCGGCCGTACGCCGGTACGTGACCGACGCCGGCCCCCTGCTCGCCCGCCTGCACAAGCTGACCCGCTCGGACGTCACGACCCGCAACCGGCGCAAGGCGGCCAACCTGGCCGCCGACTACGACGCGCTCGAGGAACGGATCTCACGGCTGGCCGAGGAGGAGGATCTCGCACGGGTCCGTCCCGACCTCGACGGCAACGCGATCATGGAGCTGCTCGGGGTGGCCCCGGGCCCGGTCGTCGGCCAGGCCTGGCGTCATCTCAAGGAGCTGCGCCTCGACCGGGGACCGCTGACCCGCGACGAGGCCGAGGCCGAGCTGTTCAAATGGGCCCGCGACAACGGGCACCTCTCCTCCTAGGGCAGCCCCGCACTGATGGTCCGGCCACTGAAATCGGCCGGAAGCAGCATCTCCTCGTAGAGCTTGCCGTCGGCGTCGTAGAGCCGGGCGAACTCGTCGCCGATACCCAGCACCCCGCCGCCGGGCGTGAAGCGCGCGTTCCGCTCGGGGATGTTCCTGACCACCTTGCCGGTGGCGGTGTCCATGATCGCGGCGCCGTCCGTGGTCTGCACCAGAACCCGCCGGAGGTTGGGTGACCAGGGGCTTCCGCTGACCGGCACGCCGGGCACGTCTACCGTGGCGAGCGGCCGCCCGTTGCCGGCGTTGTAGACCAGAACGTTCTTGATCGTGTCGGCCTTCTCCTCGGACTGGGCCACGCTCAGGTCGCGCTGGGCGATCGCGATCGTCCGGCCGTCCGGCTGCCAGGTGAAGAAGCAGTCGTCGGGGCAGGCGGCGATCGCCTCGGGGGTCTCGTGCCGGGTCACGCGACCGGTCGCCGCCTCGACCACGGCGTAGCCCTTCAGCGTCGA
Organism: Paractinoplanes bogorensis; assembly: GCF_018829635.1. Lineage (GTDB taxonomy): Bacteria > Actinomycetota > Actinomycetes > Mycobacteriales > Micromonosporaceae > Actinoplanes > Actinoplanes bogorensis. The sequence goes on along the minus strand of NZ_JAHKKG010000002.1, from coordinate 823,891 downwards.
CAGCAGCAGGCGGGTGCCGTCGGGCGACCACTGCGGATCGAGCTTGTAGCCGACCTTGATCCACTTGATGCTGTTGTCGCCGCGGATGATGCCCAGCCCGTTGGCGCCGTCGCTGACCACTCCGGTGTTCTTCTCGGTCGCTCCCCACACCGTGTAGTAGTCGCCGCGTAGCGCGACGTAGCGGTTGGTGGTGCGGTCGAACACGACATTGCCGGTCGCCAGGGTGCGGCCGGCTGGGGCGTCCACGCCCACGTCGTTACGGCTGAGGGCGGTGACGATCATGTCACCGGGGAGCCGCACCGAGACATTTCCCCATGCGGTCGGGGCGGCTGTCGTGCGTACGGGGGAAGGGGTTGTCGCAGTTGGCTGTGGAGAATCGCGCTTCTGCTCCCGCATGACCACAAAAGGAACAACAGCCGTGGTGGCGAGGACGAGAACCGTCACCCCGGTCGTCGCCTGACGACGACGTCGGATGCGGCGGCCACGATGGCGCGCGACGTCGGCCAGATCGTTCGGATTCGGGGCGCGGTCGGCCAGGTCGTGCACAACGATTCGCACCTTCTGTTCCAGGTTCATCGCGACTCCTCCATCGACCGGGCGTGCTCCCGCAACTTGGCCAGCGCGCGCGACGCCTGGCTGGCCACCGTGCCCGGGCTGCACCCCAGCACCTGGGCCGTCTCCTCGACCGAGCGATCCTCGAGATAACGGAGCACCACCACCGCACGCTGGCGGTCGGGCAACGTCAGCAGGGCCTGCCGCAGCGCGAGCCGTTCCGCGACGTCCGGCTGGTGCTGCGGCATCTCGGGCATCTCGGCCATCGAGACCTCGCGCCGCCGGCTCGCCCGGCGCCAGCCCGAGATCCGGTCGTTGTAGAGGATCCGGCGGACGTACGCCTCGGCGTCGTCGGCATGGATGCGGGGCCATTTCGCGTACGCCTTGGCCAGCGCGCCCTGCACCAGGTCTTCCGCGGCCCGCGCGTCACCGGTGAGGGCATGCGCGATCCGGAGCAGCGACTGCCCCCGTTCCGCGACGAACGCGGTGAACTCCGCCTCGAGCGAATCCTTCACCCGTCACCTCCGCCCGGTAAGACGCCCGCCGACCGGAAACGCTTGCACGGATCGTCAATCTTTTACGGAGTGACCTGGCTCCTGTTCTTCCTACTTCCCGCGGCGGTCGTGGCGACGTGGGTCGCGTTGTGGTCGCGGGGCACCCGGCAGGCCCGGTTGTGGTTCGCCGCGCTCTCGGTCATCGGCACGATCCTGTTCTGCGGTTTCGCCCTCTACGCGTGGTCGGCGTGGAAGGAGCCGATGCCGCCGGGTGATGAGGGTGCCTACTGGGCGCGGAGCATGTCGACCACGGGCACCTCTGACTTGTCATACCCGGCAGGCAGAATCGGGGGCATGTTCGTCATCGACTCCCCCATCGGTCCGCTCGGTGTCTCCGTGTCGGGCGAGACCGTCGTGGGGGTTCACTTCGGTGCCCGCCCCGGTGCCGCCGGCTCACATCCGGCTGTCGCGCAGCTCGAGTCCTACTTCGCCGGCGAGCTCACCGACTTCTCGGTGCCGTTCGAGATGCGCGGGGGGTCCGAGTTCGAGCGCGCGGTGTGGGGCGAGATCGCCAAGATTCCGTACGGGGAAATGATCACGTATGGCGCGATTGCCACGGCTCTCGGCGATCCGGGGGCGGCGCGCGCGGTCGGCACGGCCTGCAACCACAACCCGATCCCGGTCATCGTGCCGTGTCATCGGGTGGTCGGGGCGGGCGGCAAGATGGTCGGTTTCGGTGGTGGGCTCGACCGGAAGCGCAAGTTGCTCGAGCTTGAGGCGAGGGTCGCGCTGGCCCGGGCCTGGGGTTGACTCATGCATATAGGCACTAGTACAACTGTCGCATGACAATACAAGGCATGCGGCCCGAGGTCGCACAGAGACTTCAAGAACTGACGACGAAGCCACGAGACGCTCCGACGATCGACCAGCTGATCGCCGCCTTCATGGCCGGCGCCGAAGAAACCGAGACCAGGCAATTGGCTCGTAAGGTCCTGGCCGAGCATCGCGATTTCTTCGAGCTGAACGGAGATCGATGAACGAGTCGGGCTGGCCGGATGCGATCGACTTGCTGCACCTGCTCGCCGAGTCGACCGGGCACGACTCGGGCGTGCGAGATGCCGGGATTCTGGTGGCCGTCGCCACCCGGCCGCATGTCGAGATGCTCGGCACTGTCGTCTATGCCACCCCGTTGAAGCGGTCGGCGGCGCTGCTGCACGGAACAGTGGCGTGGCGTCCGCTTCATCTTTGGAACAGTGGTCTGGGGTGGGGAGCGACCTTCATGACGCTTGCTCGCCAGGGTTTTGATCTTGACATCACGCCGTGGCAACAGATGACGATCACCGACGAGATCATGCAGGGCGAGCTGGACGACATCGACGCCGTCGCTGACAGGCTGGCGCCCTTCCTGCGCATCCGTTAGCGGGCGCGCAAAAGGCCGACCCGGAGTGCCCGGGCCGGCCTTTAAATGCTTTTGGTGCTGGTCAGCGCTCGATGTCGCCGCGGATGAACGCCTCGACGCTCTCCTTGGCGTCGTGGTCGTTGTACTGCACCGGCGGCGACTTCATGAAGTAGGACGAGGCCGAGAGGATCGGGCCGCCGACGCCGCGGTCCTTGGCGATCTTCGCGGCGCGGACGGCGTCGATGATCACGCCGGCCGAGTTCGGGGAGTCCCACACCTCGAGCTTGAGCTCGGCGTTGAGCGGGGTGTCGCCGAACGACCGGCCCTCGAGCCGGATGTAGGCCCACTTGCGGTCGTCGAGCCACGGCACGTGGTCGGACGGGCCGATGTGCACGTCGCTCTTCTGCATCTCGTGCGGGATCTGGGAGGTCACCGACTGGGTCTTCGAGATCTTCTTGGAGACCAGACGGTTGCGCTCCAGCATGTTCATGAAGTCCATGTTGCCGCCGAAGTTGAGCTGGTAGGTGCGCAGCAGCTCGACGCCACGGTCTTCGAACAGCTTGGCCAGAGCGCGGTGCACGATCGTGGCACCGACCTGGCTCTTGATGTCGTCGCCGACGATCGGGAGGCCCGCGTCGGTGAACTTCTGGGCCCACGCCGGGTCGGACGCGATGAAGACGGGCAGCGCGTTGACGAAGGCGCAGCCTGCGTCGATCGCGGCCTGGGCGTAGAACTTGTCGGCCTGCTCGGAGCCCACCGGCAGGTAGGAGACGACGACGTCGACCTCGGCGTCACGCAGAGCCTGCACGACGTCGACGGCCTCGACCGACGACTCCTCGATGATCTCGCGGTAGTACGTGCCCAGACCGTCGAAGGTCGGTCCACGCTGGACGGTGATGCCGGTCGGCGGCACGTCGGTCAGCGTGATCGTGTTGTTCTCGCTGGCGACGATCGCCTCGCTCAGGTCCATGCCGACCTTCTTGGCGTCCACATCGAACGCCGCGACGAACTTCACGTCGGATACGTGGTAGTCGCCGAAGGTCACGTGCATGAGACCCGGGACGCGGTCGTTGGGGTCGGCGTTCTTGTAGTACTCCACGCCCTGCACGAGGGACGAGGCGCAGTTACCTACACCGACGATGGCGACGCGGACGGAGCCCATCGCGTTTGCCTCCTTGTTCATCACGGCCGGTCCTGATGCGGACGCGGGGGTTCGGGGGGTGATTCCCCAGGCTCGGTGGCCGGGATATCGAGTTCCCCGGCGGATCCCGCCGGGGCTCGGCCGGAGCGCTCGTTGGTGATGAGCTCCTCCAACCAGCGGACCTCACGCTCGGCGGCGTCGAGTCCGTGGCGTTGCAGTTCCAGCGTGTACGCGTCGAGCCGGCCGGCGGCCCGGGACAGCACGTCGCGCAGCCCCTCCCGCCGCTCCTCGACCCGCCGGCGGCGGCCCTCCAGGATGCGCAGCCGGGTGGCGCGGTCGGTCCGGGAGAAGAACGCGAAGTGAACGCCGAAACCGGCGTCGTCATACGTCTCGGGGCCGGCCTGGGCCAGGAGGTCGGCGAACCGCTCCTTGCCGTCGGCAGTGATCTTGTAAACAACGCGGCCCCGTTTGCTGGTCATCGGGGGGATCATCGTCGGGTCGGACGCGGATTCGGTGATCCAGCCCGCCGTCTGAAGGCGCTTGAGGGTCGGATAGAGGGTGCCGTAGCTGATCGCGGCCCGGATCGTGCCGAGCTTGGTGGCGAGTTCCTTGCGGAGCTCGTACCCGTGCATCGGGGTCTCCTGGAGGAGCCCGAGAATCGCCAGTTCCAGCATTCGCGTACTCCCTCCCTATGCCCCGATGTATCGGCCCGATACATCGCTACCGTAGATCCGGTCGCCACAAGTCCGCAAGGTATTCATGATTGCGCTACATGCGCGCCACGCTGTGTGATGGCTGTCGCCGCTCGCCGTTGGACCGCGTACTCTCTTCGCCATGCGCACGCAGCGGCAGATAGTCGACTACTCGCTACAGAAGCGGGCAGTGCTGCGTGACGTGCACAACGGCAAGATCGGGACGCTCGAGGTCTGCGATGCCTCGCCATACCTCAAAAGCGCTGCTCGATTCCATGGCGAGCCGACCGACGAGCGGTGCCCGATCTGCCGGCGAGACAACCTGACGCTCGTGCACTACATCTATGGCGACGAGCTCAAGCAGACCGCTGGGCAGGCCCGCAAGCTCACCGAGCTGCCCGTCCTGGCCATGACGCTGCGTGAGTTCCAGGTCTTCGTCGTCGAGGTATGCCAATCCTGCGCGTGGAATCACCTGATCCAGCAGTACCTCCTGGGCCGGGACGCGCTCACCGCCGACGAACTCGATCGGGTCGAGGCCGTTGCCGCCTCGTCCGCCGCGGGCCGCCACCGCGAAACCGGGTTGTCGTCAGCTCGCTGGGACGGTCGCGGATGACGCTGATCGCTCTGGCTACCGTTGACACGACCCCGACCGGCACGCGCATCCAGCGCTCCAGCCGGTCATTTCCGACATCAGTCAGGGCGGCTGCCGGTATGCAGCCCGAATCGTCCGCCTGTGGCGTCGCTGGTGAGGGCCCCTCCAGGGCTGTCCTCGCGTGCGCTCTCGCGACCGAGGTGTGACCGCATGAACCCGTACGGCGAACCGCAGTCCTCGCGTGCCCGGGCCCGAGTGCCCGGGACCCCGCCTGACGACGATCAGCCACGTACTTACTCCGCCTCGGCGCGCCCGGCGGCTTCCGGTTCGGCTCGCCCGGCCCCTGACGCTTACCGCCGTGGGGCCGGTGGCCGCGCCTCTGTAGGCAGCGCCTCCGTGGGCAGCGCCTCTGTCGGCTCCGGCACCAGCGGGCGCGCTTCAGTCGGCTCGGCTTCGGTCGGCTCGGCCCGGGTCGGGGCGCGTGCCTCGGTCGGTGCGGCCGCCCCGCCCGGACGTGCTTCGGTCGCGCGTGCCGCCGTACGGCCGGGAGGGTCTGGCTTTGGTCCTCCGGACGGGCCGGACGATGTCGGCAGCCTCGGTGGCGGACGGTCGGGCCAGGGCAAGGACAAGTCGAAGGCGGCCAAGCGCCGCCGGCGGACGAACATCCTGACCGCCGCGGCGGCCGTGGTCGTGATCCTGCTCGGTGCCGGTGTGGTCGGCGGCACCTATTTCTTCGACGACGTCGACCTGCCGCCGGTGGCGAGCGAGGACCAGTCGAATGTGATCCTCGACTCCAAGGGCACGGTGCTGGCCAAGCTCGGCGAGCAGAACCGCACCGTCGTCCCCGAGGCGAAGATCAACAAGGTGGTCGAGCACGCCGTCGCCGCCGCCGAGGACAAGAACTTCTACAAGCACCACGGCATCGACATGAAGGGCATCGTCCGCGCCGCGTGGAACAACTTCACCGGTGGCGACACGCAGGGCGCGTCGACGATCACCCAGCAGTACGCGCGGCACGCGGCCGTGCTGAAGGACATCAGCATCAACCGCAAGCTGCGCGAGGCGGTGATCGCCCGCAAGCTCGAGTCGAAGTACGACAAGAACCAGATCATGGGGATGTACCTCAACTACATCTACCTGGGTAAGGGCCGTTACGGCATCGAGGCCGCGGCGCAGGGCTACTTCGGTAAGTCGGTGACCACGCCGGCCGGGCAGAAGAACGCGATCACGCCGTACGAGGCCGCGGTGCTGGCCGGGATCATCAAGCAGCCCGAGCCGAGCGCCACCCACAAGGGCTACGACCCCACCATCAACCCCACCGACGCCAAAGACCGGTGGGAGTACACGATGGCCAACATGCTCGAGATGGGCTGGATCAGCAAGGACGTCTACGACAAGCGGAAGTTCCCGACGCCGATCAAGCAGCCGAGCAGCACGGCGAGCAAGAGCACGGCCAATAAGCCGGTCGGCATGGTCATGCGGCACGTCCGGGCCGAGCTGGCCGAGATGGGCATCAGCTCGACCGAGTTCGACAAGGGTGGCCTGACCGTCACCACCACGATCGACCCCGACGTGCAGAAGGCGGCCGAGGAGGCCGGCTCCCGCAAGAGCGAGAGCTCGCCGATGAACGACAAGCCGGCGACCTACCAGGCCGCGGTGATCGGCATCGACCCGAAAACCGGGCGGGTGCTCGGCTATTACGGCGGTGACGATCCCAACGGTCTCGACTACGGCGGCTACATGTCGTCCAACGGCGAAGAGATCATCGGTGGCCAGTCCCCCGGCTCGACGATGAAGATCTACACGCTGGCCGCGGCGTTGAAGGAGGACATCTCCTTCAAGACGACCTGGGACGGCACGAAGCTGCGCCCGAACGGCACGAAGATCAGCAACGCCGGCGCCGACCCGGGAACCGTCTGTAAAGGCAAGATCAAGTACTGCGACCTCGAGACGGCGACGATCAAGTCGTACAACTTCCCGTTCTACTGGATCGCCGACGGAATCGGCCGGGACAAGGTCATCGAGGCCGCCCGCGACGCCGGCATCCGCCACATGTACACCGACGACGGCAAGCTGGTCGACCTCACCAAGACCGACAAGTCGACGTGGGAGAAGACCGGCTACTTCGACAACGAGGTCGCCTTCGGTCAATATCGCGTGCCCCCGCTCGAGCACGCGGCCGGCGTCGCCACCATCGTCGGCAACGGCGTGCGCCACGAGGCCCACTTCATCAAGTCGGTGACCCGGGTCGACCCCGAGACCGGCAAGAAGTCGATCGTGGGCAGCGAGAAGCTGGACGGCAAGCCGGTCTTCAACGCCGACCAGATGTCCAACCTGCAGTCGGTCATGAAGGAGATCGTCCAGGTCGACAACCGCGATCTGCGCAACGGCCAGCAGGGCATCGGCAAGTCCGGCACCTGGGAGTTCAAGGAGGGCAGCGGTGACACCTGGTTCGTCGGTGGCATGCCGCAGCTGGCCGCGACGGTCTGGGTCGGCGGCGCCAAGAACAAGGTCGAGCTGAAGGAGTCCAACGGCCGCGACATGTTCGGCGCCGGCACACCGTCGAAGATCTGGAAGAAGTTCCTCGACGCCGTGATCAAGGCAAAGGACCTCAAGCAGGAGGACTTCCCCAACCGGGTCGAGACCGGTAATCCGGACAGCCCGTTCGCCAACGGCCAGGAGCCGCCCAAGGTCGAGACGCCGGCCAACAACGGCAACTGTGTGCTCGGCATCATCGGGCCCGGCTGCGGCCAGGACAACAACAACGGCGGCAACGGCAACAACGGCGGTAACGGTAACGGCAACGGCAACGGCAATGGGAACGGCGACGGGAACGGGACCGGCAACGGGGACAACAACGGTGGCAACGGGGACGGTAACGCCACCCCGTCCCCGGGAGACGGCAACGGGAACGCGCCGCAGACCCAGCAGCCGACGACCACACCGACGTTCGCGCCGGACGAAGGAAACGGCTAGCGGCCGAGCCCGGCTGACTTGAGAACGGCGCACGTCCCTCGCGGGCGTGTGCCGTTCTCGTTTTGGACGCACGTTTTGTCCCGCGCCGCAGGGCGTTGACGGACCGCGGGAACGAAGTACGGCATGATGCCATGTCATGAGCACGCAACCGTCCGAGGACATCGACCGCCCTGAAACGCCGAGCGCGCCGGCGACGTCGGACGGTTTCGTGCGCGGCATCTCGCAGGCGATCGGCGGCCCGCTCGGGTCACACGCCGTGCGGTCCGACGCCAAGCGCGGACGGTTCTGGACGGCAACCCGGATCATCCTGGCCCTGACCTGCCTGACCCTCGCCTTCTCGTGGGTGCAGAAGTCGCCCTGCCAGAGCGGCGACTGGCAGCAGAACGTGCAGTACACCCGCTTCTGCTACACCGACGTGCTGGCGCTCTACTACGCCGAGCACCTCAACGAGGGTGCGGTTCCGTACAAGGACTGGCCGGTGGAATACCCGGTCGTGACCGGCTACTTCATGGGTGCGCTCGGGTTGCCTGTGCACGCGTACGGGCAAAGCCACCCCGAGATCAACCAGGGCACGTGGTTCTACAACGCCAACGCGATCGTGCTGTCGGCGCTGGCGGTGGCGACTGCGGCCATCATCCTGGCGTTGCGCCGGCGACGGCCCTGGGATGCGGCGATCTTCGCGGTCTCGCCGATCATCTTCTTCACCGCGACCGTCAACTGGGACTTCCTGGCCATCGGGCTGGCCGCGATCGGGCTCTACCTGTGGGTGAAGAAGCATCCGGCCTGGGCCGGGCTGTTCCTGGGGCTCGGCGGGGCGGCCAAACTGTGGCCGCTCTTCATCCTCGGACCGCTGCTGGTGCTCGCCTTGCGGTCGCGCGCCCTCCGCTCGTGGACGGCCGCGATGGCGACGGCGGTCCTGGCCTGGGCGGTGGCCAACTTCCCGGTCTTCTTCTGGTATCACGAGAGCTGGCTGCGGTTCTTCCGGCTCAACAGCGAACGGCCGATCGACTGGGGCACGCTCTGGTACGTCGGTCGCTACTTCGACGGCAAGTGGAACTCGGGAGCCGCGGGCGATCAGGGTCCCTTCCAGTGGCTCAGCAACAACATTCCTTCGCTCAACCTTCTCTCGTACGCGTTGTTCGGGCTCGCCTGCGTGGGCATCGGTCTGCTCGCGTGGCTGGCACCGCGCCGTCCCCGGGTCGCTCAACTGTCGTTCCTCGTGGTGGCGGCCTTCCTGATCACCAGCAAGGTCTGGTCCCAGCAGTACGTGTTGTGGCTGCTCCCGCTGATCGTCCTGGCCCGGCCCCGCTGGGGGGCGATCATCGCCTGGACGGTGGCCGAGTTCGCCTACTTCACCGCGTTCTACGCCGAGCTGATGGGTGCGGGTGGCAAGCCGGTCATCCCGGAGGGAACGTTCGTGCTGGCCTCGGGTCTGCGCCTGATCACCGTAGCGGTGCTGTGCGGGCTGGTGATCCGCGAGATCTGGAAGCCGGAGCTCGACGCGGTTCGCCAGAACTACGCCGATGACCCGGACGGCGGGCCGCTCAACGGGCCGGACGCTCCGTGGATCGGGCGACTGCGCCGGTCGTTCGGCCTGGACCGCTCCCCCGCGCCGGCTCCGGCCCTTTCGGAAGCGGCCTCCTAGCGCACGTGTCGTCTCAGCGCACGTGTCGTCTCAGCGCAGGTGTCGCTCAGCGCAGGTGGAAGACGACCGCGTCGTCGATGTCCTCGCGGCGGATTCCCAGGGCGTCGACCGGGATGTCGCCGGCGCGTTCCCATGAGGTGCCGGCCGACTGACTGCGGAGCAGCAGTACGCGGTCGACGTTGAGCGACCGCAGATATTCGATGCTGGCCGCGTCGGGGAACGTCGCGACCTTGCCGCGCAGCTCGGCCTGACGGGCGGCACCGAAACCGCCGGAACCGTTGACCATCGGCTGGAAGCGGGTCGTCGACCACAGCATCACCGTCTGGTCGGTGAGGGCGGCCGAGGGCAGCACCAGCATCGGGCCGCTGACCGTGCGCATCGCGGTCGGCTGGGCCGGCACGACCGGGTGGGCGGTCGCGTTCCAGCCCTCGACCAGCACCAGCGCCATCGGCACGAACGTGGCCAGCCGCAGCCACGGGCCGGGCCAGGGCGGGATGCGCTGCTCGGACAGGTGCTCGGCGCGCCGGACGAATTCGGCCACCGCGCCGGCCGCCAGGATGGCCAGCAGCAGGGTGGCCCAGACCATCAGCCGGCCGGGGATGCGCAGCCCGAGCGAACCGGGCAGGTGACCGAAGAGCGGCAGATAGGTCCAGCGGCCCTCGTAGAAGTTGGTGCCCAGGGTCAGGACGATCGTCCCGGCCAGCGCGACCAGCAGGAGCAGACGCTGGCGGAGGGTCCAGATCGAGAACGCCAGACCGGCGAACGCGAGTGCATAAAGGACGAAGCCCGGCAACAGGCCCATCTCGGCCGGCCAGTTGAGCGACGAGCGTGGCACCTCGTGCGGGGCTCCCCAGATGCGCGACTCGGCCGGGCCGATCAGCAGGCTGCGGAGCGGGGGCGAGAAGAAGGCGATCTCGGTGGCGGCCGGGCCGGTGGCCGGAGCGCGGAGATAGGGGATCGCGATCAGATAGCTGACGCCGGCCAGGACGAGCGGGCCGAACAGGTCGGCCAGCAGCAGGCGCCACCCGAGGACGGGTCGCTCGGCCGGGCGGCGCAGGCGGCGGATCGGCACCCCGACCAGGAGCACGACGAGGACCAGGCCGAGCACGAGCAGGAACGGCCCGCCGAGCGAGAAGCCGAGGCTGACCTGCCAGGTCGCGACCAGCCAGCCGGCCAGGGCCCAGCCGGCACTGCGGCGCGCCGGGCGCAGGCCGCGGCGCAGCGACCAGCCGTGGCCGCGGGCGAGCATGGCCAGGGCGAGCGGGATGCCACCGGCCGAGATGATGTCGAGGTGGCCCTCCTGCGCGAGGCGCCACGGGGCGTACGCGAAAGCGACGGCGGCCACGGCGGCCCCGGTGCGCCCGGCGCCCAGCTGGCGGACCAGGGCGTAGCCGCCGATCGCGAGCAGCGCGTGGGCCAGCACGAAGAGGATGTTGTAGCGCAGGACGGCCGGCAGCGGACCCTCGCCGATCATGCCGAACGGGGCATAACCGAGCAGGCTGTTGCCGTACGCGAAACTGTCGGTCAGCGGGAAGAACGCGTTGGACTGCCAGAGGCGGGCCGGGTCGGTCAGCAGGATGTGCCCGGCCCAGGCGATCTGCCAGGCCTGGCGGGACGGGTCCCAGACGTCTTGCGGCAACGTGTGCAGCGGGTAGCGCAGCGTGGGCCAGGTGAGGGCGACCGCCAGCAGCAGTGCGGCGTAGATGACGATCGCGTATTCGCCGACCAGCGATCGGAAGAACCGGCCCAGGCCGCGGCGGACCCGGCCCGGCGGTCGCTCACCCGATGCGGCGAACGCCTTCCACGGGTCGGGTGGGGTGCCGGGTGGGCGCTCGGTCGGGAGCGGCTCTTTCGCCTTCGTCTTTTGTGGAGCGTCGGGCACCGCCGGCAGGTCGACCTTCGTCGCCACCTTCTCTTGTGCCGGTGGGCCGGCCTGCGGCGGGATGGCGGGCGTGGCCGGGCGCAACGTCTCGGTGCTGGGGTGTTTCGGCTGCTCGGCGGTCATGAGCCTCTCCCCGTGCGGCGCGTCAACGTCCCGTTCGCTCCCGCAGGAGGGCGATGTCGGCGGTCTGTCCTTCGGTGCCGCCCGGCGTCTCGACGACGGCCGGCGCACCCGCGGCCCGGATCGCGGCCACGATCAGGTCCGGGTCGATCTTGCCATTTCCGAGGTTGTCGTGCCTGTCCTGCCCGGAGTCGAATCCGCCCTTGGAGTCGTTGGCGTGCACCAGGTCGATGCGGCCGGTGATCGCCTTGACCCGGTCGACGATGCCCACCAGGTCTTCCCCACCGGCGAAGGCGTGGCAGGTGTCGAGGCAGAAGCCCGCGCCGAACGAGCCCACCGCGTCCCACAGCCGGGCCAGGTCGTCGAAGCGCCGGGCGCAGGCGTTGTCACCGCCGGCCGTGTTCTCGATCAGCACCGGCAGCGGCAGGCCGCCGTCCTTCTCGGCGTATTCGAAGGCCTTGCGCCAATTCTCGAAGCCGGCCGCGAGGTCGGCGTCCTTTCCCACGTGACCGCCGTGCACGATCAGGCCCTTGGCCCCCAGCTCGGCCGCGGCCCGGGCGTGCGCCATCAGCAGCTTGCGGCTCGGGATGCGGATGCGGTTGTTGGGCGACGCGACATTCACGATGTAGGGAGCGTGGATGTAGACGTCCACCTCGGACGCCCGCAGCGCCTCCGCGTCATCACGCGGTTTGGGCGTCTTGTAACCCTGCGGGTCGGTGAGGAAGAACTGCACCGCGTCGGCACCGCGGGCGGTGGCCTCCTCGAGCGGGGAGGCGGGGTCGACATGGGCTCCGATGCGCATGGATTGAGACTACGACGACCGTCCGACAGTTTCGCCGGGGCGTCACCGGCGCTCGGGAGGTCTCGTTAGTTCCATTGATCACGTTTGACCGATACCGGCGGATGCCGGGGCGAAGTGGGAGATGGTGCATGTCTCGGCAGGTCCGACAGCGAGTGACGGCGATCGTGCTGGGCGGTTTCATCTTCGGGGCGCCGATGCTGGCGAACGGGACGGCCAGCGCCGAACCGATTCCCGAGGGCACCCGCGCGGTGTCGTTCACCAGTGACGGGATGTTCGGCATCTCGTGCAGCTCGGAACCGGACGTCGAGTCGATGACCGTGCCCGCGCAGAGCACCGTCCGCGTGGTCAACCAGACCGGGTACGCCGCGAAGCTGCTGCTCGGTGGCGCCTCGAAGGGCACTCTGGCCGACAACGCCTCGACCGAGGTGGTCTTCCGGCGCGGCACCACGGCGGTGACGCTCAAGCCGAACTGTGCGCTCGGCGACGACGCGACGCCGATGATGGTCACCGCTTCGCCCTCGGTGGTGGCGCCCACCGAGCCCGACCCGTCCCCCACGGCGGCCGCGGTTCCCATGTCGGTCCCGCCGGCTGATTCCCCAGCGTCACGGACCCCCGCGGGTGCCCGTGCCGTGCCGGACGAGCGGCCCGATCCCGCTACCGCCCGCCCGGACACTCGTCGGTCGCCCCAACTGCGGTCGGATGCCGCGTCCCGGGCCGCCACGGCCGCCGCTCAGGCCCTGCCCCACGGTGGCACCGCTCTGCGACCCAAGGTCAAGAGCCTTCCCCGTACGGCGCTGAGCCCGGCCCCCGCGTTCGCCGGCATGCCACCCGGTGACAAGCCGACGATCCTCCCCGGCACGCCGAGCCTGGACATCGAGCCGGTAACGGTCGGTGAGGTGCCGGCCGTGCCCGCCGCTCCCGCCGCACCCGTGCCGCCGGTCACCGAGGTCGCCGCGGCCGAGCGGGTCGCGACGCTGCAGCCGATGAACGAGGGCGGGCCGCTGGGCCTGCTCGCGCTGACCGCGGCCGTGTGTGTGGTCGGCGTAACAGTTGCCGCGATTCGGGCAATCGTGTCGCAACGTGCAAATCGGGCGCGAATCGCTTAATCTCTGAGGTACAGGCTCCGCGGGGCGGCCGCGTCCAACCTCATCGGTGTGGTCGTTCCTCCCCAGGTCCCACCCAGCGAATGCGGATCGGGCGCCCCGCGGCTCCACCAAGAAGGACCCCGTCGACCGGCGGGGTCCTTCTTTTGGGTCGTACGGCGGTCACGGGTATGCTTGCTCGGTTCGCGATGTGACCGCCGTGGGTCCAGTCCCACGGCTTTCTCATGCGATCGACACAAGACCTCCTGCCACGGAAATCCCGTGGCCGTTCAGCCCACAGGAGGTGAGAACGTCTTGCGTCATTACGAACTCATGGTGATCCTCGACCCCTCGCTCGAGGAGCGCCTGGTCGGCCCGTCGCTCGATCAGTACCTGAATGTCATCAGGACCGCGGGTGGCTCGGTGGAGAAGCTCGACGTCTGGGGCCGTCGCCGGCTCTCGTTCGAGATCAACAAGAAGGCCGAAGGCATCTACGCCGTCGTCGATCTGCAGGCGACGCCCGAGGCCGTGGCCGAGCTGGACCGTCAGCTCCGGCTCAACGAGTCCATCCTGCGTACCAAGGTCATCCGGCCCGAGACCCGCTGAGCCTCGTTTTTGTCAGGGGGTTCTGAGAACCTCCTTCGAACGAGCGAAGCGGCGAGGAGAAGATCATGGCAGGAGAAACCGTCATCACGATCGTCGGGAACTTGACCGACGATCCAGAGCTGCGCTTTACCCCGTCGGGTGCTGCGGTCGCGAAATTCCGCATCGCCTCGACGCCGCGGACCATGGACCGGGAGTCGGGCCAGTGGAAAGACGGCGAGCCACTCTTCCTTGCGTGCAACATCTGGCGTGACGCCGCCGAGCACGTCGCCGAGTCGCTTCAGCGCGGCTCACGGGTGATCGTGCAGGGCCGGCTGCGCCAGCGGTCTTACGAGACGCGCGAGGGCGAGAAGCGCACCGTCTACGAGCTCGAGGTCGACGAGATCGGTCCGTCGCTGCGGTATGCGACGGCGAAGGTGCAGCGGATGAACCGCTCCGGCGGTGGCGGAGGTGGCGGCTTCGGCGCCTCCGGTGGTGGCAACGGTGGCAACCGGCCCAGCAACAGCGGTGGCGGCGGAGGAAGCAACAGCAACTTCGACGACCCGTGGGCGACGGCGGCTCCGGCCTCCTCCAGCGGCGGCCGCTCCGGCGGCAGCGGCGGTGGCAACTCCTCGTTCGACGACGAGCCTCCCTTCTAAGCCCACGCGGGCTTTTTGACATCAGGAGTAAGAGCAATGGCTAAGGCTGCGGCGCTTCGCAAGCCGAAGAAGAAGGTGAACCCGCTCGACAAGGACGGGATCACCTACATCGACTACAAGGACACCGCGCTGCTGCGGAAGTTCATCTCCGACCGGGGCAAGATCCGTGCCCGCCGGGTCACCGGGGTGACCTCGCAGCAGCAGCGGCAGATCGCCCGCGCGGTCAAGAACGCCCGCGAGATGGCGCTTCTGCCGTACACGGCGACGGCGCGCTGAGGAGGATCACCAATATGAAGATCATCCTCACCCAGGAGGTGTCGGGTCTCGGCACCCCCGGCGACGTCGTCGAGGTCAAGAACGGCTACGGCCGTAACTACCTGCTCCCCCAGGGTTTCGCGATCCTGTGGACCAAGGGTGCCGAGAAGCAGGTCGCGGTCATCAAGCGGGCGCGTGACGCCCGCGAGATCCGTGACCTGGGCCAGGCCAACGAGGTCAAGGGCCAGCTCTCCGGTCTCAAGGTGACGCTGACCGCCCGCTCCGGCAACGGTGGCCGGCTGTTCGGCTCGATCACCCCGGCCGAGATCGTCGACGCGGTCAAGGCCGCCGGCGGTCCGTCGCTCGACCGGCGTCGTCTCGAGATGCCCGGGCACATCAAGACCACGGGCGCTTACAACGTCCAGGTCAAGCTCCACCCCGAGGTGACCGCGACGTTCCCGGTGAACGTCGTCGCCGCCAAGTAAGACCCGCACCACCCAGCACGACACGAACGGCGCGCCCGGATCCACGATCCCGGCGCGCCGTTTGCTGTTCCGGGCCACGGCGTTGCGTCCGGCGGCCCTATGCTGTCGCCGTGTCGAAGACAGTCAAGGTCGTCTACGTGTGGTTCGCGCTGGTCATAGCCTCGCTACTGGCACCGGCCGGTGCGTCCCTGGACCGGGACGATCTGGGCGCCGGCCCCACCCTCGACGACGCCCAGGCGGTCGTCGCGGTGATGACGGGTGCCGACAAGTCGTCCGTGAACTTCTCGATGTCGGAGGAGGGCTCCCTCTTCGCTCAGGGGACCGCGGTCGCCTGGCTCGGCAACACGCCACCGCCGTGGGGCCGCAACGGTGTCCAGGCCTACTATCCCCTGCCCAGCCGCGACTTCCCGGCCATGGCGGACCGGCTCGAAGCCGACGGGTGGCGGATCGGCGACACCACCGCCGACGGGTTCGGCGCCGCCCGGGGAGTCGTCCGGATGCGGGTCCTCACCGGCGTGGTCAGCAAATTCTCGGTGCCGGGTCAGTCGCCGGACGAGGCGAGCGTCCCCGACATGGCGACCGTCCAGATGAAACACACGATCTCCGAACCGGCGTTGCGGCTGTCCTGGGTGCTCTGGCTCGTCGGCGCGCTGGCCGGCGCGGGCATCGCCAGGCTGGTCCGCGGCCGGCCCGGCATCTGGGGGACGCTCGGGTTCTCGCTGCTCAGCGTCTACGCGGTGTGGTCGACTGCCCTGCTGATCGTCGACACCGTCGAACATCTCGGTGGCGGGCTGGCCGACGTGTCGGAGTTCTTCTGGATCCCCAAGCTCATCGCGTGGCTCGGCATACCCGTCACGGTGATCTGGCTGGTCGCCGTGCTGGCGCGGCGCGCCCGGTCAGCGCAGCCGGCCGCTGGTGACGGGTCAGCTGAGGCTGTTGCCGGTGATGGCCGAGGTCAGCACGGTGGCCAGACCGCCGCCGACCACGGCCGCGGCCAGGCCGACGCTGATCGCCTTCCACGAGTGGCTGACGAAGCGCAGACCGATAGCGACCACGACGCTCAGCACCAGTGAGATGAGGAACTGGGGGGCGGCCTTGGCCAGTGTGGACAGTGCGTGGCCCTGGGCGCCGGTGCCGACGACGAGCATGTAGGCGACGAACAGGACGACCGGAACGCCGTACCAGATGACGGTGTAACCGACCGCGGCGAGCGGGCCGCCGGACTCCTGTTCGCCCTCCTCGTCGTCCGGGTCGAGCAGATCGCTCTTCCGGCTGGTCGGATAGCCGCCGGTGACCGGGCGACGCTCGTACGCGCCGGAGGGACCGTTCCAGCTCGCGCCGCCGCGCTGCGGGTAGGCCGAGGCGTCCCGCCCGACCGGTGAGATCAGCGACGTCGACGTGGTGGATAAGTTCGATTGTCCCGAGACCGCGGCTGAGCCGCTGGAGCGAAAGGGCATGTAGTCCGAGGTGCCGAATCTTCGGGACTCGCCCTCGGCCAGTTCGGCCTGATCGGACAGGTCGCGGCGCCAGTCGGCGTTGCCGCCCTCGCGATAGACGGCGCTGCCCCGGGCGCGTTCCCGGCGTTCCTCGAGAGCCCAGGAACCGGAGTCGGGCTCGTCGGTCTCCCCCGCCGGCTCCTCCCGCAACCATGCCGGGACGTCGTCGGGGCGGGCGCTGCGACCCGGGCCGGGTTGCCAGGCCTCGGGGCTCAAGGGCGCTTGCCCGTACGGTTCGAGCTCGCCGCGCCGGTCGGCCCGCGAGTCGTATTGCGGCACGCCGCTGGCCGGCACCGAGGCGGAGCCCGCGAAACCGGGGCTGCGGGGGGCGCTGACCGGGGCGGACGCCGAATAGCCGGCCGACGCGGCGGGGTAGACCGTCGTCGCGTCGTCGCCGTAGCCGGGGGCACTGCGCGGGGCGCTCGGAAGCGCCGGGCGGCCGCCGTAGGGCTCGCTGCGCGGGGCGCTCGGGAGGGCGGGGCGTCCACCGTACGGCGGGGCCGACGCGCTGCCGTAAGCGGAGCCACTGCGCGGGGCGTTGCCGGGTTCGTCCTGGTAGCCGCGGCCGGTGGGCTCCCGATAGCCGCGGCCGCCCGAACCGATGCCTCCGCCGCCCGAACCGATGCCTCCGCCGCCGGGCGGGTCGTAGCGGTCGTCGTCGCGGTAGGACGGGATCGCGCTGGAGGGCGCGGAGCCGTAGCCACCACCACGGGGCGGGTCGTAGCGGTCGTCGTCGTCGCGGCGGGCCGGGATCGCGCTCGACGGGGCCGAACCGTAGCCCGCGCCACGGGGTGAGCCGTAGGGATCTTCGTCGCGGCGGGCGGGAATCGAACTCGAGGGGGCGGAGCCGTAGCCGCCGCCGCGGGGCGGGTCGTAGTCGTCGCGGCGGCCGGGGACCGAACTCGACGGCGCGGAACCGTAGCCGCGCGGGGACTCGTAGGGGTCGTCGTCGTCCTGATAGCCGCGTCTAGCCGAGCCGTAGCCGCCGTCACGAGGATCGGCCGGTGGTGTGCCGTAGCCGCGGCCGCTCGTGGGCGCGGCGCCGGGGGTTGTCGTTCCGTAGCCGCGGCCGCTCGTGGGCGCGGCGCCGGGGGTTGTCGTTCCGTAACCCTGTCCACTTGTGGGCGGGGCGCCGTAGGTGTCGTCGCGGCCGGCAAAGCCGGTCGGTGCGTCGTAGCCGCCTCGTCCGGGGATCGAGCTGCTCGGCGTGGTGCCGAAGCCAGCGTCGCGGCTGGGCGGTGTCGCGTCGTAGCCGTTGCTGCGGGCCGAGCCGTAGGTGTCGTCGCGGCCGGCGAAGCCGGTCGGTGCGTCGTAGCCACTGCGTCCGGGGGTGTCGTAGCCGCGGGCCGGACCGCTCGGTGCGTCGTAGCCGCCTCGCTCGGGGATCGAGCTGCTCGGCGCGGTGCCGTAGCCACCGTCACGACCGGGGCTGTCTGGGGAGCCGAAGCTGCCGTCGCGACCGCCCGCGGAGCTCGGAGGCGTCGGGGCGCCGCCGTAAACGCCGGGGGCGGCGCCGTAGCCGTTGTCGGCATAGGGGGCGGCGCTGCGCGGGGTGGGACCCGGAGGCAGGGGCGGCGGAGGTGTGTTGCGCCAGGTACCGGTCGACGTCTCTGGGCGGGACTCGACCTCGGCGGCGGCCGCGGGTGGCGGCGGGAGGGCTCGCGGTCCCTCACCCATCGCCTCGCGGCGGGCTGCTTCGCGGCGCCAGGCCAGGATGCGCGGGTCGTCCTCGGAGCGACTCCACTGGCCGGTGTCGGGGTCGCGGACCCAGCTGCTGGTGTCGGGCTCGGCTTCCCAGGAACCGGTCTGGTCACGCCAGTCGTCGCCGCCACCGTTGTACTTCGCCCGGCCCGCGGCACCGGCCGGGCCGCTGCGGGGCGCGGACGCGGGAGCGCTGCGCGGGGCGGACGGCGGTGCGCTGCGGGGAGCGGACGGCTGGGCCGTGGGAGGAACGTTGCGCGTGGCGGGCGGCGGGGCCGGCATCGGGACGGCGCTGAACGTGGCCGTCTCGTCCCCTTGGGCCGGGCGGCCGCGTCGTGGGGCCCGCGGCTCGGGCGGCGAGTAGGCACCCGTCGGGGCCTCTCGGGACGGGTAGCCCGGCTCGTCAGCAGTGCCGCGGGCGGCATAACCGGGCTGGTCGCTCGCGCCACGAGACGAATAGCCCTGCAGTCCCCCAGCGCCGCGCGACCCGTAGCCGGGCTCGTCGACAGCGTCGCGCGACGGGTAGCCGGGCTGGCCCCCCGTGCTTCGCGACCCGTAGCCGGGCTCGTCGCCGGTGCCGCGTGCGGGATAGCCCGGCTGGTCGCTGGTGCCGCGCGACGGGTAGCCGGACTGGTCGCCGGTGCTGCGTGCGGGATAGCCCGGCTGGTCAGTGAAGGCGCGCGACCCGTAGCCGGGCTCCTCGCGTGACGTGTAGCTGTCGCCGCGGGTGGGGTAACCGACGTCGGTCGGGCGGGTGGTCTGGCCGGGCTCGTCGTCGGTGTAGCGATGGGCGCGCTGACTGCGTGCGCCGGGCTGCTCGTCCTCGGGGGCGAAGCGGGGGCGCGGCGTCTCGTCGTAGGCCGACGGGACGGAGCGGGCCGCGGACGTGTCGTCGCGGCGGGACGCGCGGGACGGGGACTCGTACGGCGTCGCGGGGGGAATCTGGTAGCCGGGGCCATCCTCGTACGAGGGAAGGGGTGTCTGTTGCCGACTGCCCTCGTCGCGCCGGTTGACGTTGCGGGAGCCGAAGCCGGTGCCCGTGCCCCAGGTCGACGGTGCGGACGGCGGGGCGGGCGTATCGCCGTACAGCTGAATGCTGCCCGTGTCGGTGTGACCGGCCCAGTTGTCGGTGTTTTCCCAGTTGTCGGCATCGGACCGGGCGCCGGACCAGCCCGTACCACCGGCCGGAGCGGAACCCGGCTCAGGAGCGCGACGTCGCCCGACCGAGGGTGACCCGGCGCCGGGATCGCGTCGCCAGGCCGCGCGATCGTCCTCGCGCACCAGGTGACGACCGTCGTCGGCGCGGGACCAGGCGTTACCCGTGTCTTCGGACGCGTCGGTCCAGGTCGCCGAGCCCTCGATGGAGTCGCGCTGCCAGGGCTGACGGGAGTTCCACGACGGCTGCTGCTGGGCGGGGTCGACCAGTTGCTGCCAGGACGGGGAGCTTTCCGCGGGCGTACGGGGGGAAGGCTGTTGCCAACTCGGCGTGGCGCTCTCGGCCGGCTGCTCACCCGGCGAATCGGTGAACTGCTGCCAGGCGGGGCGCGTGTCGGCGCTCGTGTCGTCCGACCAGGCCGTGCTCGAGAGCGCGGGCTGGGCCATCGGCGTCTCGGCGGCCGGCGGATAGGCGTCGTTGTCGCCGCTCTGCCAGGCCTCGGTGGTCGAGCGCCAGCCGTGCGAGCCGGTCGTCGAGCGCCACTCGGTGGTCTGCCGCCAGCGCGCGCCGGTGGCACGCCACTCGGCCGTCTCGGTGCGCCAGCCGACGCCGTCGGCCGGGAACGTCGGGCGACCGGTCGCGGCCACGTCGGACCAGCGGTTCGCCGGCTCGACGGCCTGGTGCGGGTCGGCCTCGGCCTGTTGGGCCCACGCGTCGGCGCGGCGCTGCCAGTCGAGAGCCTCGGCGCTGGGCTGAAGGCTGCCCGTGTCGGTGAGGGACGACCATTTCGCATCAGGGTCGGCTAAATCGGGCGATTCCGATCCGCGGGAGGGTCGCGACTCGGCCGCGCGTCGCTCACGCGACATGCGGGCGCCGTAGTCCCACTCCCGTTGGTCCACCTGAAAAGCGTGCCTTCCGCGCGTCGGAACCGCAACGTCTCCGCGCGACGGCTTGCTCACGCCGGGCACCTTTTCGCGGTTGTGCAGGTATTTTTCCCCCTCCACAGGTGGGGACTAAGAAATGCCTGCTCGGAAAGGCAGAACCCAGATCGTCCCCAGGAGTTGTACACAGGCTGTGCACAGGCCTGCCCACAGGATCGGGCGGGATGTCCACAGGTTGTCCCGAGGCTCATCCACCGGTGCAGTTGGGCAGGTCGAGGGCATGTTCGTAGAGTGGGTCGGCCGCACTCGCGGGGCTTGATCGGGAGTTTTTCCTGATCATGGTGGGGATCAGCCGAAAGTGTCATACCCAGGCTGTTTGATCTGGGTGTCACGGACGGCGAGCGGAGGAGGTCCGGGTGTCGATCACCGATGAGACGCGGCCACCGGCCCAACCCTCCGGCGGTGGCGGTGGCAGTGGCGGTGGCGGTGGCGGGCCATCGGGTGGTGGCGGTTCGTTCGACAAGACGCCGCCGCAGGACGTGGCGGCCGAGCAGGGCGTGCTCGGCGGCATGCTGCTGTCCAAGGATGCGATCGCCGACGTGGTCGAGATCCTCAAGACCCACGACTTCTATCGCCCGGCCCACAGCACGATCTTCGACGTCATCCTCGACCTGTACGGCCGGGCCGAGCCGGCCGATGCCCTGACGGTCGCCGCCGCCCTGGCCGACTCGGGTGACCTGCAGCGCATCGGCGGCGTGCCCTACCTGCACACGCTGATCGAGAGCGTGCCCACCGCGGCCAACGCTTCTTATTACGCGCGCATCGTCAGCGAGCGCGCGATCCTGCGCCGCGTCGTCGAGGCGGGCACCAAGATCGTGCAGCTGGGCTACGGCGCCGGCGGCAACGGCGGGCGTGATGTCGACGACATCGTCGACCTGGCCCAGCAGGCGATCTACGACGTCACCGAAAACCGGGTCAGCGAAGACTTCGCGGCCCTGGGCGACATGCTCCAGCCCACGCTCGACGAGATCGAGGCGGTCGGCGCCTCGGGCGGCGTTATGAGCGGCGTACCGACCGGGTTCAGCGACCTCGACCGCCTGCTCAACGGACTGCATCCCGGCCAGCTGATCATCGTGGCCGGCCGCCCCGGTCTCGGTAAGTCGACCGCGAGCATGGACTTCGCCCGCAACGCGGCGATCCGGCACAACTGCGCCAGCGCCATCTTCTCCCTCGAAATGAGCAAGATCGAGATGGTCATGCGACTGCTCTCGGCCGAGGCCCGGGTCCCACTGCATGTCCTGCGCTCGGGCCAGCTCACCGACGACGACTGGAGCAAGCTGGCCCGCCGCATGGGCGAGATCAGCGAGGCCCCGATCTTCGTCGACGACACCCCGAACATGAACCTCATGGAGATCCGGGCTAAGGCGCGCCGGCTCAAACAGCGCAACAACCTCAAGATGCTGGTCATCGACTATCTGCAGCTGATGAGCTCGCCGAAACGCACCGAGAGCCGCCAGCAAGAGGTCTCCGAGCTGTCCCGTGGTCTCAAGCTGCTGGCCAAAGAGATCGAGTGTCCGGTGATCGCCGTGTCCCAGCTCAACCGTGGCCCCGAGCAGCGAACCGACAAGCGCCCACAGCTGTCCGACTTGCGTGAGTCAGGCTCCATCGAGCAGGACGCCGACGTCGTGATCCTGCTCCACCGCGACGACTACTACGACAAGGAGAGCCCGCGAGCGGGCGAGGCCGACTTCATCGTGGCCAAGCACCGAAACGGCCCCACCGACACCGTCACCGTGGCCGCGCAGCTGCACTTGTCCCGCTTCGTCGACATGGCCATCACCTGACGCGGCCACTCGGGCTGCTTATCGGGCGCGATTCGACGTGGTGCCTGGTCAAACGCGAGCCGTTCACGGGCGTGGTGGGCCGTAGTTCCAGCCGTTGCGCTCGCCCTCGTCGGACATCTCGGTCAAAGTCGTCTCGCTGGGGAGTTCGGTGTGCAGTACGTCCCGAGAGATCTGCTCGGCTGTCAGCCGATCAACCGCGCGACCGCGATCCTGCTCCATGTCGTCATAGAGGACGGGCGCAGCAATGTTGGGCGCGTAGATCCACTGGTGTCGTGGCACGCTCCAGATCACGGCGCGGAGGCTCTGATCCCCCGGCTGATAGGCCACCAGGCTGGTAACTGTCGACCGATCGTCGCTCTTCAGGATGACCTTGTAGGCGAAGTCCTCTGTCATTCCAGCAAGCCCATCCCCTCTGTGCCGGGTACGTCCTGAGCGTCGAGTCCGTGCTGCCGAAGGTCGCTTTCGAATGATATGCCGCGGCGACGAAGGTCCTTCTTGTACTGCGCGAGTGTGCCCGGCTCAGACGCGAACCAGGAGGCCAAGGTGGTTACCTTCTTCTTGAGGGCACCGATCGACGGCAGTTCCGCCGGGCGACGTGCGTAGACGTCGTAGCGCTTGTTGATCGCGAGTATGTCGAGGAAGGCGTTGACTCGGCGGTATGCGGGAGCGTGACCAAGGCGGACGATCTCATAGCTTTCGTGAGTCTCCTTCCCCAATGCGCGCGAGAGCGGGGTGGGGAACTGGATCTCAACCTTGAAACCCTCCGGTGTTGTGAGCCAGACGTTCAATCCGTTGTGCCGGCCGTGATCGGCCCAGAAATCGGCAGCGCTCGTCGTTCGATAGCCGAGTTCGCGTAGCCCGGCGAGCACCTGGGTCACGGTTGACGCGTAGCTCTCCTCGGGTGTCTCGACGGAGAACCGGACGCGGTCCTTGGCACGGTCGACAAACTCGTCGAGGCCCACGCCCTCGAGTTCGGATGCCTCCAGGAACTTTCGGCTCAGACTCTCGGCTGACTTGACCCGATGCTCTTCGTCCACGACTCGGGCTTGGCTGTGATCGAGCGCTCGTGCCGGATTGTGATCGAGCGAGCGCACAACGGCATGAAGATCGCGCGAGCTACTCAGCGCGATGCGGCGAGCATCCGAAGTGGACGCCAGAATTCTGGCCTGCTGGTCGGGTGTCAGCGACGTGAATGCCGGCGAAGCGCCGTGATCTGTCCCGGTGGGTGGGGTGGCGGACCAGGCGCCTGGTCCGTGGTTGGGGAGAGGGGCGGGGGTGGCGTTGGCGTCTACTACCAAGGCCTCCACGGACGTGATGTTCACCGGGGTGGCCACGCCGTGGTGGGTGTACATGGGGTGGTGCTCGGAGATTCTGCCTATCTGGGGGTCCAGGTAGAGGACGGTTCCGTGTTGGTTTACGGCCGCCCAGGAATGTGAGCCGCCGCCTTCCAGGTCGGTGACTATGAAGGCGAACGCGCCGTGGCCGGTGTTCAGCAAGTGGTTTGTCAGGTTTGTTATGGCCTGGTCGATGGCTGGCTTGGCCTGGGCGGGGGCGGCGTCTCCTACGTACGGGGAAAGGCTCTGGAAGTCGCCGCCGGTGGCCTGGCGGATTCTGTTTATGCCGTTTGTCTCGCCGCCCAGGGGGCGATCGGGGTTGCCGTTGGCGTAGACGTCGAAGGTTCTCGGGGCGGATACGCGTGGGCGGGCGTGGGTGTAGGTGTCGAAGAGCGACAGGACGCCGTCTACGCAGTTCAGGCCCCGGGTGGGGTCGGCGGCCGGTCCGCCGTCGTTGGCCAGGCGGAACCAACCGCCCTCGCGTGGGTCGGCCAGGCGGGAGACGTTGCCCTGGGCGTCGCGGGGCATGGCGTTCTCGAGGTCCACCTGGTGAACGGCCAGCGGTGGGCGTAGGCCGCCGGTGACGTTGTAGTGGCGGGTTCGGTCGATCGACGGGCGGCCGGCCAGACCGTCCAGCGCAGACAGGTCGCCGGTGCGTACGCCGCCGGGGGCCAGGTTGCCTACGTCCTGGTTGACGCGGGCCCAGTCCGGGGGGTCGATCTCGACGCGGTCAGGGGCCAGGTCGCCGGAGTGGATCTGGGCTATCTGGGTGTCCAGCTCGGTGTTGATCTCGCTCAGCTCGAACGCCTGGCGGCGGTGGTGGCGGGCCTCGAGGGTGGCGCCGTTGCGGTCGGCGATGTCGGCCTGGCGGCCCAGGTCGAGGATCCGGGCGCGGTTGTCCTCGGTGATCCTGTCGAGATAGGCGGTGTATTCGTCGCGGCGGTTGCGCTCGAGGGTCTGGCGGGAGTGATCGACGTAGCCGAAGTAGGCCTGCTCGTCGCGGATCTCGGGAGCGACGGGAGCGGGCCGGTGGTGCGGCGGTGACGGGTTACGCCAGGAGGGGTTTGGCGGGGACGGGTTACGCGAGGACCGGTCTTGGCGAGGGAACGGGTCGCGGTGGGGGGACGGCCGTGAGGTGGCTCCGTCCAGTGAGGGTGGCAAGGCCGCGTCCAAGGGGCGGCGCCGGCTGGGGGCCGGGCGTGGCCCCAAGGCCTCGGCGATGCGGTCCAGGTCGGACACCGGGATGCGCTTGGCGGTGGGAGTCGGGGAACCCGGAGCGCCCCGATTCAACAGACCGGCCGGCGGAGGGAGGAACGAGCCGAACACGGGGCTGCTGGGGGAAGGGGAAGGGGATGGAGGGGAGACGGTCGGTGCGGACGTGGGGGAAGGCGTGGTCAGGGGATCCGCGAATCCGAGGGTCGCGGTGGAGGCTAGGACGTTCGAGCCGTCGGGCAGGGAGGGCGTCGGTGTGGAAAGGGGTGGCGCGGCGAGAGCAGACACCGAGGGGGACGGAGCAGCGGGAGACGGCGGCGTGGTGGGGGACGGCGTGGTGGGGGACGGCGTGGTGGGGGACGGGGGCGGGGTCTGTGGAGAAGTGGACGAGGAAGTAGAAGGAGTAGGAGAAGAAGGCGAGGGGGACGAGACCGGGGACAGCGTCGGCGACGAGGGAGTCTGCTGCGGAGAAGAAGGCGCGTCGAGGGACGGGGAAGGGGGCGGAGGCGACGTGGGGGATGAGGGGTCGGTGACTCGTTCCAGGTTTGGCTGAGAAGGGGTCGGAGACACGTCAAGCGACGCGAGATCGGGGGACATCGTGGTCGGCGGGCCGGCACCCTCCGGCGTACGGGAAGAAAGGTCGGGGAACTGGGGAAGGGCATCCAGGTGACCGATATCGATCGGTGCGTGCATGCCGTGCATGGCCGAACCGGTGGCGCCCGAAGTGGCTGATTTGGCAAGACCCGCGGCATCGGGCAGTTGGCCGAACGTGGCGGCGGCACTGAACTCGGCCAGCACCTCGCCGCCGGCACCACGCGCGATGCCGCCGTGCCCGTGCGATCCCGCGTGTGCTCCGGACGCGGCCGCACCACCGGCGAAACCGGCCAGTGCCGAACGTCCGAGATTGTCCAGGTCGAAGCCGTCCGAGCGGCCGGTCGACTGCTGGTAGAGCTGGATGCCGCCGTTGGTGGCGAACTCCTCACGGGCCTCGTCGAAACCCTCTTTCGCCGCCTCATGGCCCAGGTGGCGTAACCCCTCGCGGGTGGTGAGCTGTTTGACCGCGCGGCCGGCGGTCTGCTTGAGCGCCTTCTTGCCGAGCTGCTCGGCCAGGCGCTTGAAGATCTGCTGGATGGCGAGACGGGTCGCGGCGATCAGGCCACCGGCGGCGGGAGACGCGGCGCCGAGCGTGAGCGCGACCGTGACCGCCATGCCGACGAGCTCGATGAGGAAGATGCCGATCTCGATCCAGGCCTCGAGTTTCGCCGCCTCGATGTCGGCCCCACAGCCCTCGACCAGCTTGCCGAGCTGGTCCGACGCACGGATCAGGCCGTGCAGAGGGGCGTCCTCGTCGCCGGCGACCAGATGCCACGCGTTCTCGAAGCCCTCAGCGGTGATGCCCTCGCCGCCGAAGCCGGCCAGGAACTTGTTCGCGCCCGCCATCGCCGCTTCGCTCGGCGCGGTCAGCGTGGTGACCAGCGAATACCAGCGGTCGGCGACGTCCCAGGTGGTGACCTCGTTGCCGGCCGGCCAGTCGAAGCCGACGACCCACTCGAGCGCCTCGTAGGCCCAGGACGGAACGTCGAACGGGCTGAACTCGAGCGGATGGGGGACGGGGCTGGGCAGCACGCTCATGATCGGAACCGCCGAGCCGCCCGGGCGTCCGCGTGGACGTTGTCGTGCACCGATTGCGCGGCGGCGTCACCCAGCCCGGCAACGTAGTCGGCGAGCTGCTGCCACGCCTCGAGAACCTGCTCCTCGAACGGCCGGTAATGCTGCTCGAAAGACCTTCCGTACTGGTCACGGCCCCACGGCGTGGCGGCGCTGGCGGTGGCGATCTCGGCCCCGGTCCGGTTCCGACGCGCGTGGAGATCCTCGCCGGCCGCGCTCAGGGCGCGTGATCCGGCGAGCGCCTCGTCGGCGTCGAGCCGCAGCCGGTTACTGGTCATCGCGGCCGGCCAGATCCTGGACGATCTCGTCCGACCGTCCGAGCAGCGAACCGAACTGGTGGTCGCGCAGATAGCGAAGAGATCCGGAATTGTCCGGAAGATAGTCGCCCATCAAAGTCTGAACCTGTTCCGCGGCGCGCTCGGAAGCACTGTGGACAGTCGAGACGATCGTCCGGGAAACGTATTCGTTGTCCATATTGCGAGTCGCCCGGCGGATCAATCGCAAATCGATCAACTCGCCGCGCGGGCCGACCGTCACCCGGACGAGTCCGTCGGTCGAAACAACCGTCACCCGAATCGCGTCCAGACGCCTCTGCAGATCGTCCAGATCGGACCGTAAACGCGTATACCGCTCGTGCACCTCCGCGAGCCGGTTCCGCAGTTCCTGATTCGCCGCGCGATTCGCTGTCGCCGTCACCGGGCCACACCCCTCGTCCGTACCGAGACTTTGCGTGTTCGGTTAACTTCAATCTGCGAACGTCGGGACCGGCGATCGGGTTCAGTTCCCTTCAGGAGGCGGCCGGGTGATCACGCGAGCGGAAGCCGAGGCGATCGCCGCGCGCTGGGCGAGCAACGAGTCCGAGCAGCGCGGATACGGATGCGAGCCGATGCTCGCCGAGTTCGATCTGGGTTACGTGATCTGGACAAAACAGCCTTCCGCCGTACGCTCCGTGCCCGGCGACGGCGCACGTACGGTGATCGATCGGGAGACCGGGGTGCTCTCCACCTGGCCCAGCGTGCCGCCCGAGGAGATTGCCGCGATCTATCGGGAACGCCGTCCGGCCTCGCCCGGAACGGTCGATCCGGCCGTGTCGCTGCTGCGGCTGACGCACCGCCGGCCCACGCCGACGACGGTCGCGCATCTAACGGCGGGTGATCGGCACTTCCGGTCTCAGGGCGCGAAGGGTGACCAGGCGATCCGGCACCATCCGGTGGTGCTCGACCGGCTCGAGACGCTCGGTGCGACCGCCCGGGTGCGCGGCGCCGAGCGGCACGCCGAGTTGATCGCCGTGTCCGACGCGCTGCATTCGGCGTCCCGCGGCCAAGAGCGCGAGCTGACGCTCGAAGACGCGCGGGCTTGGCTGAGTGATTCCGCTTTCGCTTCTTCCCTCGTACGCGACCAGGGCGATCCCGCCGGTGGCCAAGTGAACCGCCCGTGCGAGACATGCATCAGCGTGCTCGTCGATCTGACCGTGCTGCCCTGGGCGGAACTCGCGTTCACCACCGAATGGCGGCACGGTTCGGATCGCATTCCGGTGACCGGGCGCTTCCCGCACGATGTGGCGCGCACGCTGGCCGGGGGCGGGTGGATCGGACCGTCGCCGTCGACCGGCGATGCCATGATCGAGCGGGCCGTGCAGGCGGCGGGGGGCCGGTTGGAACCGTTCGACGCGGCGCGGGCGGCGGTGGGCGACTTTCCCGGGGTGCGATGCGCGCGACGGGGGCCCGGGCTGCGCCGAGCCATTCGGCTGCTGCTGCTCGACCCGGTGCCGGGGGCGTATTCGGCTGTCACGCTGGAGGAGTTTGCCCAGGTCATCGGGGTGCCGCTGTTTCCGATCGGCATCGAGGGTGGCGACGCGGTGGTGGCGATCGACGAGCTCGGCCGGGTCTTCGTGCTCGACCAGGGCGGCGAATGGTTCGTCGGGAGCACGCTCGATGAGGCACTGACGGGGTTGCTCACCGGGGATGGACCGGCGCGGCGGGTGCGCGATGACGGCAGTTGGTGACTGGGCCGCTCACGGGGATGGGCCGGCGCGGCGGGTGCACGATGACGGCCAGGCCGTTCATGGGAATGGCCCGGCGCGGCGGGTGCGCGATGACGGCAGTCGATGGCCAGGCCGCTCATGGGGATGAGCCGGCGCGGCGGGTGCGCGACGACCGCAGTCGATGGGCAGGCCGCTCATGGGAATGGCCCGGCGCGACGGGTGCGCGATGACGGCGGTTGGTGACCGGGCCGCTCACCGGCATGAGCCGGTGCGCGATGACGGCAGTTGGTGACCGGGCCGCTCACCGGGATGAGCCGGCGCGGCGGGTGCACGACGACGGCCAGGCCGCTCATGGGAATGGGCCGGCGCGGCTGGTGCACGACGACGGCCGTTGGTGACCGGGCTGCTCCCGACGGATGGGCGGCCGGACCGGTTTGTGGCTGGCCGGACCAGTTGTGGCTGGCCCGGCCTCCTGTGCCTTTGCTCAGTCGAACATGTCGTGCAGGAAGCTCTTGCGCCGGCGGTAGTGGCCGTGGTGGCCGCGACGGTAGTGGCCGTGGTGACCGTAGCCGGGCGCGGGAGCGTAGTGCCCCGGAACGGCGGCCGGCGGGTAACCGCCGTGGGTCGGCTGGCCGTAACCCGGCGCGGGCGGTGGAGGCGGAGGGGCGTAGCCACCCGGCTGCGGCTGACCGTAGCCCGGCTGCGGGGCTGCGGCAGGACGCGGCGGGGCGGACGACGGCGGGGCCTGACGGGAGTTGAACGACGACTCGGCCTCGAAGAGTTTCTCGAGCTCACCGCGGTCGAGGAAGACTCCCCGGCACTCGGTGCATTGGTCGATCGTGACGCCGCTGCGCTCGTAGACCCGCATCTGGCCGTGACACTTCGGACAGGTCATCTGCATCTCACCGACGGTACAAGGCTGTGTCATCCAACGGGCTACTTGTGGCTGTGTGGTTCCTGAGTGCCGGCTTTGCGGGACTGTTCCGGACGAGCGGAACCAGAGCGCCGGCCCAGACCAGGAACGCGATCGGATACAGAAGGTAACCGAACCGGGTCGTGGGCATCAGCAGGATGGCCGCCAGCAGGCCCCAACCGATGATCAACGAGGCCGAACTCGGGGTGCGCGGGGGCCACCAGAGGATGCGTACGGTGATGGCGGCCGCGACTACGAGCAGCAGCCCCAAGGCCACGAAGCGACCCTCCGGGACGTGCTGGGCGATCAGATAGCCGGGGAACGGGGATTGGGCGGGGCTGGTGACCAGTCCGTGGCCGAGCGGGAAGCGGATGACGTTTTCGAGGAAGGCGTCCTGAGCCACCTGGAACGGCGGGATCAGCACCAGGATGGGCAGGCCGAGGGCGCCGGGGAGCAGCTTGCCGCCGCGGGCCACCGCCATGGCCAGTATTGCCAGCACGGCTACGACCGGAAGCGCGAAGAGTTTGCAGGCGGCGGCCGCGCCGACGGCGACACCGGCCCATCCGTAGCGGTCGGTAGCGGCGAAGGCCAGCGCCAGCAGACAGAGCGCGAGCACCGGGATGTCGTCGCCGCCGGTGGCCAGCGTGAGGGCGCAGACCGGTAGGACGGTGACTGCCTGTAGTGCGCGGGTGGTCGACCGTTTGCGCAGCAGGGCCATCGCGGTGATCAACGTGAGGGCCGTGAACAGGGCGAACCAGATGCGGGCATCGGTCCACCAGACGTCGCCGAACATGGCTCGGGGAAGTCCGAAGACCGACATGCCGGGCTGGTACGGGCTGTAGCCCATCAGGCGCTCGTCGGCGGGCAGGGCGGCGATGGCGTCTCGGGACAGGTAAGGGGTTCCGTCGGTGAGCAGGCGTTCGCCCATCCGTTCGACGACCAGCACCTCTTCCTGGGCCCGATCGGTGCGGCCGTCGGCCCTCTGCACGGCTTGGACGACCAGCGGCAACAGGGCGGCGGCGGACCACGTGATCCAGGTGAGGGTGGCCCGGGCCCGGTTGCCGACCAGGGCACGGAGGACACGCCAGGCGCGGCCGGTGGCGTCGATACGGTCGCGGACCGCGCGGTAGCCGAGGAACTGCAGGAGGGCCAGCAGGAAGGCGTCGGCGTAGGCCCAGGCCGCGATCGATCCCCAGGCGCGGTGCGGCAGCAGAGTCGACGAGAGAGCGGTGACCAGGGCGAACACTGCGGACAGGGCGTAGAGCGGGAGGTCGATCGCGTAGCCGCCGGCCGCTTGATCGAGGCGGGCGAAGAAGCGGCCGATCCGGGTGGTGGGCGCTCGCGCGGTGTCGGATGCGGACTTCGTCGCGTTTGGGGCCGGCTTGTCATCGGGTCGCGGCGGTTCACCACCGTCGTCGTAGCCCTCGTCCGCGTCCGTGTCGTCGCTGGCAGCAGGAGAGGTGGGACCGGCCGGCCGACGGGGAGCGACATCGTTGTCATCGTCGCTCGGGGCGTTGCTGTCGGATGAGGGTGCCTCGACGGTCGCGCCGACGTTGTCATCGTCGCTCACGGCATCGGCGTCGGACGAGGGGGTCGCGGCAGGCCTGCTGGTTCCGGATTTCTGGGCGGGAGATGTGCCGGAGCTGTTGGCGTCACCGGTGGTCGCGTCGGTAGCGGTCGGTTCGCCGGCGCTGTCGGACGGTGTCGTGTCGGTGGCAAGAGTCTTGGCGTTAGCGGGAGCGGGCTGCGTGCTGTCGTCCGGGGGTGCGATGCCTGCGGTGGCCGGGTGCGCTCCGCCGCTGTCGGATGGAGTCGCGTCGGTGGCGAGAGTCTTGGCGTTAGTGGGGGCGGGCTGCGCGCTGT
The DNA here is from genome assembly GCF_018829635.1 of Paractinoplanes bogorensis. GTDB lineage: Bacteria > Actinomycetota > Actinomycetes > Mycobacteriales > Micromonosporaceae > Actinoplanes > Actinoplanes bogorensis. The sequence continues at coordinate 792,481 of NZ_JAHKKG010000002.1, read as the reverse complement.
CGTCCGGGGGTGCGGTGGTGGGCGTCTTGGCTGCGGTGGCCGGGTGCGCGCCGGCGTTGACGGATGGCGTCGTGGCGGTGGCGTCGGTGAGGGGGACAGGCGGCTCGTCCGAACCGTCGGTGTCGTCGGAGGGTGGCTCGCCGGTGCCGGCTTCGGGGGAGTCCTCGGGAGATGGCCTGCCGACGGGTTTGCCGGACGCAGGCGATGCAGGGCCGGTGGGCTCCGCGCTGGGCGAAGGAGCTGCGAGCGAAGTAGCTGCGGGCGAAGTGGCGGCGGGCGCGGTGCTGGCCGTGGTCTCCAGATCGGGCGACGCGTCGGCAGCGGCCTCGAAGTCGGACGATGCAGCGGCGGTGTCCAAGGCGGGCGATGCCGTGGCGGTGGCCTCGGAAACGGGCGAAGTCATGGCTGCGGTCTCGGACGCCGACGAAGTGGTGGCAGCGGTCTCGGAGCTGGGTGACTCGGAGAGGACGTGACCGGGTGCGGTGCTGTCCGCTTCGGGGGGAGTACCGGTTTTGGACTGAGCGTCCTCTGTGGGGGGATTCTGGGGGGTGCGGTCACGAAGCGTACGGGAGGAAGGTTTGCCCCCAACGGGGTCGGCGGCGGGCCCCTCAACTGCGGATTTGCTCGCCGTCTGCCCTGCATCAGTCACGCGGGCAAGTGTGGCAGAGCGGATCGCCCGGACCCCCCGGACCGGCGCCGCGACATGCGGACGACCGCGCCACCATCGTGCAGTGAGGGTGCCAGCGCGCCCGGTCGACCGGCCGTTCCACGCTGCATCGTGGCCAGCAGACGCGCCGCCGACATGGGGCGGGCGAACAGGTGTCCCTGCCCCGCTACGCAGCCCAGACTCCACAGCGCGTGCCTCTGCGGCTCGCTCTCCACACCGTCGGCGATGACCGACAGGTGCAGGCTCCGGGCGAGGTCGACCGTGGAACGGATCACAGCCGAGGCCTCGGAGGAGGTTTGGACGGCGCCGATGAACTCGCGGTCGATCTTGAGTTGGTGGACGGGGATGTGGGACAGGACCGAGAGGGGGGTCACGCCCGTACCGAAATCGTCCAGGGCCAGGCGCACGCCGGCCTCGCTCAACTCGGTGAGGGCGCGGCCGACCACGTCGAGCTGGCTCAGCGTCAGCGTCTCGGCGAGTTCGAAGATCAGGCGGTCGGCCGGCACCTCGTGGCGGCCCAGGCGGCTCAGCACCGTCTCGGGGAAGCGCGGGTCGAGCAGGCTGCGGGGCGACACGTTCACCGCCACGGGCAGGTCGAAGCCGGCCTCGCGCCACTGGTCGGACGCCGCGAGCGCCTGGTCGAGCACGGCGTCGGCGAAATCCTGCAGCCGGCCGGACCGCTCGATCGTCTGGAGGAACTCCATCGGCGTGAGCGAACCGTGCTCGGGGTGGTGCCACCGGGCCAGCGCCTCGGCCGAGACCACTTCGCCGCTGCCCAGGTCGACGATCGGCTGGAAGTCGACCACGAACTCGCGTTCGGCGACCGCGCGGTGCAGTTCGCTGCCCAGGGCGAGCCGGCTGACGTCGGCCGTGTCTTGCGAGTGTGCGTACGTGGCGGTCTGTTGCCCGGCCCGTTTGGCCTGATACATCGCGATGTCGGCCCGTCGCATGAGCTCGTTGACGCCGCCGCTGCCGGCCGCGAGGGCGATGCCCCCGGCCGCCTCGACGGTGATCTGCATGCCTTCGACGGCCACGCTCCTTTCGAGCGTGCTGAGCATCGACTTGGCGCGGTGGGTGGCCAGCGCCGGCGTGGGCAGATCGACCAGCAGCACCGCGAACTCGTCACCGCCGAGACGGGCTACCAGATCGCCGGGCGCCGCGGCGTCGGCCAGCCGGCGGGCCACCTCGCGCAGCACCGCGTCGCCGGCGGCGTGCCCGAGCGTGTCGTTGACCTCTTTGAAGTGGTTGAGGTCGATCAGCAGCAGCGCGACGACACCTTCGTCGGTGTGGCTCTGGAAGTGCTCGCCGGCCCGCTCGTACAGCTCACGGCGGTTGGCCAGGCCGGTCAGCGGGTCGTGGGCCGCGTCGTACGCGTTCTGTTCGTTGAGCCGCTGCAGTTCCGCGTACGCCGTCGCGTTGCGGATGGCCGTGCACAGCGCGGACGTGAAGGTGCGCAGCTTGTACTGCTCGAACTCGGTGAGCTTGACCGGCCCGCCGAAGCGCAGCCGCAGCACGCCCATGTGCAGGCGCCCGTCGTGGGTGACCAGCTCGGCGGTGATCTCGGCCGGGGGCAACTCGGTCGCCCCGGCACGCGAGCCGTCGAACGTCACCCGCTGGGAGGTCCCTCGGACGGTGCGTTCGGCGCTGTCGGTGACCAGGTCGATCTCGGTCTCGACGGCGGAGAAGAGGAGTGCCGCGCGGGAGGCCGCGGAGTGCAGCACGTGGGTCAGGTCGACAGCGTTGAGCTCGTCGGTCGCCTCGGCCAGGCGCTGCCACGACTCGCGTTCCTCGCGGGTGCGGATCCGGCGGGACTGCCAGAGGTGCATGCAGAACACAACGAGCGGGAAGATGAGCAGGAGCAGCAGACTTCCGCCGAAGGCCAGCACGGCGACCACGAGCAGGGTGGCCAGGAGGCGTACGAGATAGGCCGCCAGCTTCATGTCGAGGTCTTGCGTCGCGAGCCGCCGCACGGTGGAGTGCGAGGCCGTGGCCATCACCGGCAGGTAGGCGGCGTGGTCGACGATCGCCATCGCGGTCATGGCCACGATCACCGGAATGAGGGCGGCCGGCGGGTCGGTCAGGCTGGGGCGCACGTCCAGGGCCCAGAAGACGGCGACCGCGGTGCTGGCGGTGAGCACCTCTTTGGCCACCGCGAAGATCGCCTTCTGCGGAGACTTCCGGGTCGCGATCATGCGCAGGGTCATCCCGACGGCTGCGCACAGCACGACCCACGGCCCGGGCAGCAGGACCAGCGCGATCAGCACCGGGACCTCGCCCCAGGTGGTGCCGTCCTGACTGGACTTGATCCGGACGTAGACCCGCATGTGGTTGGCCACCAGGACCGCGGCCAGCGTCACGAACAGCATCGCGACGTCGGGGGCCGGTGTGGGCCACACATAGGCGTGTGCGATCACGCCCAGGGCGACGACCAGCGCTGCCACGACGACGAGACCGACAAGCAGCCGGAGCCGCCGATCGGTCGCGTTGTCGTCAGAGTCTGTGCCGGTCATCGAAGTCCCGTCGCCGAGCCCGCGCCGCCGATGGTGTCGCGTTGCTTCGGGCCCCAGCGTATTCAAGATGGGCGGCGTAGCGCACCCACGCGTTTTTCAGCCCCACTCAGTAGCACGACGCATGGCCGTCTCCTCGCTTCGTCATCCGGGGCTCGCGGCCCCCCGAATCTCGTCGTGTCGCGACGAAAGAAACGTTATAGGCGAGGAAGCGGAATTCATAGCGTTTAGTGCCGTTTTGCGCAGAATGCGATAACCGTTCGGAAAACGATTACCCGCAGTCTCCAGGGGTAAACTCTGCGCAATGGTGAAAGTCGTTTTGGGTCGCGGTGTCCGCATGTCGGAGGGTGGTGTTTAGCTAACGCTGCGGATTGTCTAAAGCCCCCGCTCCGGGGATATTATCTCGTCCTTTGCACACCACTTGACCAGCCAAATGATCGCCGAATATTACCGGTTGACAAATAGTGTTTCCCGCTTCTCGGGCCGGTTAACAAGATCCCCGGTCGGACTTTCTATAAACTCCCGGTATGCCCGACCAATCCCCGCTGACTCATGTGGACGAGGCCGGCGCCGCGCGCATGGTCGACGTCTCCGCCAAGGCCGTCACCGCCCGCCGCGCGGTGGCCGCCGGACGAGTGGTGACCACTACCACAGTGATTGCACTTCTGCGGGGTGACGAACTTCCCAAAGGCGACGCGCTCGCTGTGGCGCGTCTAGCCGGGATCATGGGTGCCAAACGGACACCCGACCTCATTCCACTGTGTCATCCGATCGGACTGCACGGAGTGGTGGTCGACCTGGAGTTGACGGAGACGACGGTCGAGATCACCGCCACCACCAGGACGGCCGATCGGACCGGGGTCGAGATGGAGGCGCTCACCGCGGTCGCCACCGCCGGGCTCACGATGATCGACATGATCAAGGCGGTCGACCCGGCCGCCAGCATCGAGGCGGTCCGCGTCCTGCGCAAAGAGGGCGGCAAGACCGGCGATTGGGTACGCCCCGAGGACCGCCCATGACCATCACCGCGCGCATCATCGTGGCCAGCAACCGGGCCGCCGCCGGCGTCTATGCCGACACCAGCGGCCCGCGTCTCGTCGCCGGGCTGCGTGAGCTCGGCTGCACCGTCGACGAGCCGGTCGTCGTGCCGGACGGCGAGCCGGTCGCCGACGCCCTGCGCCGGGCCGTCGCCGACCACGTCGACGTCGTTCTGACCAGCGGTGGCACCGGCGTCACGCCGACCGACCGTACCCCCGAGGCCACCCGCGGCCTGCTCGACTTCGAGATCCCGGGCATCGCCGAGGCCATCCGGGCCTACAGCCGCGACCGGGTGCCCGCCGCCGCCCTGTCCCGTGGCCTGGCCGGGGTCGCCGGGCGCACGCTGATCGTCAACCTGCCCGGGTCGACCGGCGGGGCCAAGGACGGCCTGGCCGTGCTCGGCCCGCTGCTGCAACACACCGTCGACCAGATCCGCGGCGGTGATCACGCGCCCGGTCAAGAGAATGATCACGCTCCTGGTGGATAGGCTCGACCGGTGAGTGACGTGAGCGTCGATTGGGAGAAGGCCCGCGAACTGGCGTACACCGCCGGGCGCGCGGCGGCCGGCCGGGCCGAACCGGTCACGCTGTCCGAGGCCGACGGACGCACCCTGGCCGAGCCGCTGCGGGCGCTGACCGACCTGCCCGCGTTCCCCACCTCGAGCATCGACGGCTGGGCGGTCCGCGGGGCGAAGCCGTGGCGTCCGGTCGGCCGGGTGCTGGCCGGTCAGATCGCCCCGCCCCTGACCGAGGACGGCACGTGCGTCGAGATCGCCACCGGAGCGATGGTGCCGGCCGGTGCCGAGGCGCTCGTCCGTATCGAGGCGTCCACTCGCGACGGTGACGGCCGGGTGCTCGGTGAGCCGCGGAACGGCTATGTGCCCGAGTGGCGGCAGCCGGGCGAGGAGGCGGCCAAGGACGAGGAGCTGCTGCCGGCCGGCACGGCGGTCGACCCGGCGGTGATCGGGGTCGCGGCGACCTGCGGTTACGAGTCGTTGAGCGTCTATCCGCGTCCGCGGGCCGGGCTGCTGGTCTTCGGCGACGAGCTGCTCACCGGCGGCACCCCGGGCGCGGGGCGGGTGCGTGACTCGCTCGGACCCCAGATCCCCGGCTGGTTGCGTCGCCTGGGCGCCACGGTGGAAATGGTCGCCGGCCCGGTGCAGGACACGCTTGATGCGCACGTCACCGCCGTACGGGAAAATCTCTCGATCGCCGATGTCGTCTGCACCACCGGCGGGACGATGCACGGGCCGGTCGACCATCTGCATCCCGCGCTGACCGAGCTCGGCGCCGAATACATCGTCAACACGGTGGCGGTCCGGCCCGGCTTCCCGATGCTGCTGGCTCGTCTGCCCGGCAATCGTTTCCTGGCCGGGCTGCCGGGCAACCCGCAGTCGGCGGTGATCGCCCTGATCACCTTGGTCGCCCCCTTGCTGGCCGGTCTGCAGGGTCGTCCGGCGCCGGTGCTGCCCGCGGTCGAGCTGACCGGCGACGTGCGCGGCCGCGGTGGCGACACCCATCTCGCGCTGGCCCGGTTGTCCCACGATGGACGGACGGCGACGCCGGTCGGGCATGTCGGGTCGGCGATGCTGCGCGGTCTGGCCAACGCGCACGGTTTCGCCGTCGTGCGTCCCGGGAGCGAGGCCGCCGCGGGCGATGTCGTTCCGTTCCTTCCGCTGCCGCTGTTGACCGGGGAGCGTCCATGATCGCTATCGCGGAAGTGCTGGACACGCCGCTCGACCTGGCCGCGCACGAGAAGGCGGTGGCCGACCCACGGTCCGGCGCGGTCGTCTCGTTCCAGGGCGTGGTGCGCGACCACGACCACGGCCGCGGGGTGACGCTGCTCGAATACGAGGGCCACCCCAGCGCCGCCCAGGTGCTGCGCGAGGTTGCGGCCGAGATCGCGGCCGACCCCGACGTCTACGCGGTCGCCGTCTCGCACCGGGTGGGCACCCTGGCCATCGGCGACATCGCGCTGATCGCCTCGGTCAGCACGGCCCATCGGGCGGCGGCCTTCGCGGCCTGCGCCCGGCTGGTCGACGAGGCCAAGGCGCGGCTGCCGATCTGGAAGCGCCAGGTCTTCGCGGATGGCACCGACGAGTGGGTCAACTGCCCCTAGGCCCGGGGATGGCCGGCACTCGCGGCGGCGCGACCGGCCGGCGTACGGGCCGCATCTCGGGCACCACTCCGGGCCGCCAGGGCAGCGCGTTCATCAGCAGGATCACGGCGAAGGCGTACGCGTTCCAGCCGAGCATCCACTGCGGAGGCAACGCGAACAGCACGTAGGCGAGAAACGCACCGGCCGCATATCCGGCACCGGCAAAGCGTCTGCGTCGGCGCGCCCCCGCCCGCGACCGGGCCGCCGCGTCGACCAGGATCAGCATCGCCGGCAGCACCCAGACCAGCTTGTGACTCGAGCTCACCGGGGCAGCGGCCGCGCCGGCCAGCCCGACCAGCGTGAACGCCGCGATCTCGTCGTTGTCGGCGTGCGCCGCCCGGGCCCGGATCAGGCCGACCGCCAGCAGCAGCACGGCGAACGACAACCACACCAGCACCGGGGTGCTCGTCGAGTCGTACAGGCGGGCGAGCAGTCCGGCCAGTGACTGGTTGGCCGGGTCGCCGACCGGGCCGGACCGGTCGACCTGGAACAGCACGGTGCCGATCCAGCGGGCGGTGGCGTTGGGCGCGACGAGATATCCGCCGAACATCAGCGTCGCCGCCGTGGTGGTCGCGGTGACCACCGCCCGCCATTGCCGGGTGACGGCCAGATAAACGATGAACAGGCCGGGGCTGACCGCGAGGGCGGTCGCAAGGCCGATGCCGACACCGGCCCACGAGCCGGTCGACCAGATCCGGCGCAGCCGGGGCATGGACGGCGTGGAGGGCGTGGACGGCGTGGAGGGCGTGGAGGGCCACCAAGCTGCGCGCCGCCGGGCCCGGGCCGCGCGGCGCAGTCCCACCATGTCGGCCGTGATCAGGCCGAGAAGCAGCAGGTCGAGGTGGCCGAGGCCGAGGACCGCGCGCACCGGCTCGGTGACCAGAGCCAGCACCGCCGCGGTGACCACGACGGCGAACCGGGAGCGCCCGTAGCGGCGGGCGATCGGACCCGCCAGCGCGACCAGGGACAGCACGAGGGCGGCCAGGCCGGAGACGGCGAGCAGCCACGCCGTGATCGTCACGGGTAGGACGGCACCCGGCGTCATCACCAGGGCGGTGACGGGCGGCAGGGCGGCGCCCAGCCGGGAGTCGTACAGATCGCCCCCGACCAGCCAGGCCCGGACGGCCGCGTGATTCACGACGAGGCTTGTTCCCCCGTACGCATGCAGGGCCAACCCGATCGCCCAGAGTGCCGTGATGCACCCGAGCCCGACCACCGCGAACCTTCCGGTCCGCCCGCGTTCCCACGCCGGCATGACGCGACCCCCGTCGCTCTCGTCCTCCGGGCGCGCCGTAGCCCCCTCGTCCGCTTTAACGCAAAGATCGCGGAGAGGTTGTTAGCCGGGCAACTTACGGGCGGCGGCCGCGCTCACCGCAGCGATCTTGGCCTCGCGCCGCGCCGTGCGGACGGCCCGCTTCACCGAGCGCTGGGAGCGGTCGGCGGCCCTCTTCACCGAACGCTGGGAGCGGTCGGCCGCGTGCTTGATGGCGGTCTGGGAGCGGTCGGCGGCGTTCCCGGCTCGGTAGCCGAGGCCCGGCCGGCCCTCAGTGTCGACCGCGGCCAGCAGCAGCCCGCCGAGCAGCCCCAGGTTCTTGAGGAAGTCGCCCTTCTTGGCCTGCGCGTCAGCGATCGTCGCGGGCACGAGCCCGGCGGCCAGCACCGCTGCCGCGGGCCGGGTGAAGTGACCGGTGGCCAGCGCGAGGCCCGCGACCACGTCGGCCGCGCCCTTGATCTGCACGAGCGTGCGGGCGTCGGTCGGGATCCGCGGGTCGACCTTCTCCAGGAGCGGCTTCACCCGCTCGGTCAGCTGGGCGGCGTTCTCCGCGTTGGCGTCGGGCTTGGTGAGCGCGCGGACACCCTGGACGACGAAGATCGAGGCGAGCATGGCGCGGGCTGCCGTGCGTACGGGCTTCATGAACTGGTTATACCCGCCGCGCGCCGATCACACCGGCTGCGTGCGCAGGTAACGGCCGAAATGCGGCACCGTGAAGGCCACCGTGCCGCGCTCGCCCGAATAGATCAGGCCCTTTTTGATCAGCGCGTCGCGGGCCGGGGAGAGGCTGGCCGGCTTGCGCCCGAGCGCGACCGCGATGTCGGAGGTCGGCACCGCGGCGTCCATGTCGTTGCTCGGATCGCCGGAGAGCGTGGCCATCGCGCGCATGTATTCGCGCTCGGCCGGGGTGGCCCGCTCGAACCGGGAGCCGAAGAAGCCCACGGCCAGTTCGGCCTCGGCTTCGGGGGCGGCCACGCGCACGTCGGCGTCGGTCACCGGCGACTGCGGGGCGTGGTCCCAGGTCGCTTTCCCGTACGCCTGCACGAAGTACGGATATCCGCCCGACTTCTCGTACAGCAGGTCGAGGGCCTTCGCCTCGTACTCCACTTCCTCACGGGCCGCCGGGGCACACAGGGCGAGGTCGGCCGCCACCCGGTCGAGCCGGTCGATGCGCTGGTAGCGGAACAGGCGCTCGGAGTACGACTTGGCCGCCGAGAGCACGGCGGGCAGGTGCGGCAGCCCGGCCCCGACCACGATCAGCGGGGCGCCCAGCTGGGAGAGCTCGTGGCAGGCGGCGCACAGCGCGGACACGTCGGCCGGCCCCAGGTCCTGCATCTCGTCGATGAACAGCGCGATGCCGGTGCCGACGTCGGTGGCCAGCGAGGCGGCGTCGGTGAACAGCTCGACCAGGTCGATCTCGATGTCACCGGAGTCGGCCCGGCCCCGCGCGGGCGGCAGGTCGATGCCGGGGGCCCAGCGGTCGCGCAGCTTGGACGAGCTGTCGTTGGCCCGCAGCGCGAACGCCTTGAGGACGGCGAGCACGTCGTCGACCCGCTCGGGGTCGCGGTGGTGAGGTGCGAGTTCGCGGATGGCCATGTGCAGGGCGGCCGAGACCGGGCGGCGCAGCGACTGGTCGGGGCGGGCCTCGATCTTGCCGGTGCCCCAGAGCCGGCCGATGGCCATCGAGCGCAGCGTGTTGAGCAGCACGGTCTTGCCGACGCCGCGCAGGCCGGTGAGCACCAGGCTGCGCTCGGGGCGGCCACGGGCGATCCGCTCGAGCACCACGTCGAACGCGTCGAGCTCACGGTCGCGCCCGGCCAGCTCGGGTGGGCGCTGACCGGCGCCGGGGGCGTACGGGTTCCTCACCGGATCCACGCATAGCACCGTATCGGGTCGTCTAGCTTTCACGCTAGAGAGCGCTAGTAAAAGGTCGAGGAGTCTCTACCAATATCTAGCACCAGAGCTAGAAAGCGCTAGAGCCCCTAATGTTCTTTGAGGCAGAGCACGAAGTCGAGCTCGTCGAACGGACTGTCGTAGAAGAACCACTTCGTGTAGCCGGTCACCTTGGCGCACTTGCGCTCGGCGTCCTTCTCCCCGGTGGTCTTGCCGGTGATCCGCTCGAGCACCACGTAGGTGCCGTCGACGCAGGCCGTGGCCCGCATGTTGGGCTCGTTGTCGTTCCCGTTGTTGATGACGCAGTCGCCCTTTTTCACATAGAACCGGGCGTCTTCGCTGCCGACCGGCGCCGGGCCGACCACCGGCGTGGTGGCCGACGTAGTAGTGCTCGGGGTGGCGCCCTGCAGGCTGCGGCGCTCGTTGAGCAGCCAGGCCGTCGTGCCCAGACCGACCACGATCAGCACACCGAGCGTCACGACCAGGGCGATGATCGGGGTGTTGCGCTTCGATGGGGCCGGAGGTGGCGGCGTGCTCTCCCACGACGGGCTCGGGGGTGCCGAGTGGAACCCCACAGGCTGCTGCGGGATCGAGGGCGGATGACCACCCCAGGACGAAGAGGGCTGCTCCGGAACCGGCGCCCCATGATCACTCCACGGGTCGGCGGGCTCCGCATACGGCTCGTCTGAGCTCCCGTGCGACCACGGCGGGCCGGAATACGGGCCGTTCTGCGACATGCTGCCCACCGTAGCGTGCGGGGCCGACACAAACCCGGACGGAATCGCCGCCGGTGTCAACAACACGACCCGTTAACCGCCCGTACAACCGCTACGGTCCCCAGCCGTGTCCCTACCGCTCGTGATCTTCGCGGCCGTCTTCGGCGGTGCCGCGGCCGCCTTCCTGCCCCGCATCGCCCATCGGCTCGCTGTCCCCTTCGGAGACTCGCCACGGCCGGCCTGCCCGCTGTGTGGCGCCGGGTGGGTCAAGGTGGGTGCCTTTTGTCGCTGTTCCCGCCCGTACGTCGTAACGGTGCTCACCGGTGCTCTCGTCGCCGCGCTGCTGGCCGCGGCCCTGGGCCCGTCCCCGGTGCTGCCGTTCTTCCTGCTCGCCGCCGTCGCCGGCCTGCTGCTGGCCCTGGTCGACCGGCGCTGCCTGCGGCTCCCCGACCCGATCGTGGCCACCTTCGCCGCCCTGACGATCGTGCCGCTGGCCACGACGCAGCCGCACCGGATCGGTCCGGCGCTCGGGGCCGGGGGACTGGTGCTGACGGCGTACCTGATCGTGGCTCTTCTGCCCGGCCGCGGCCTTGGGCTGGGCGACGTCAAACTCGCGGCCGTGCTGGCGACGGCTCTCGGCTTCGCCGGCTGGCCGGCCGTGTTCGTCGGCCTGGTCGTGCCGCATCTGATCAACGGGCCGATCGGGCTCGTCCTGCTGCTCACCCGGCGCGCTCGACCACTCCCGTTCGGCCCGGCGCTGCTGGTCGGCGCCCTGCTCGCCGTTACAGCAACCTGAGCTGGCGATCCTTGGGCCGGGCGGGCACGACGTCGCCGAGCCGCTCGAACAGGCCCGAGTCGATCACGTCGAGGAACGGGGTCGGCGTCTGCTCGCGCTCGCTGCCGTGCCGGAACCGGCGGGCCGCGTGCGTGACATAGAGCCTGTCCTGAGCGCGGGTCAGCCCTACGAAGAACAGCCGCCGCTCCTCGGCGATGGTCTCGGCAACCGAGGCCTCCGAGGCGCCCGGCCAGCGCAGCGGCAGCAGACCGTCCTCGCAGCCGACCAGGAAGACCACCGGGAACTCGAGGCCCTTGGCCGCGTGCAGGGTCAGCAGGTTGACCGCCTCGGCCCGCGGGTCGAGCGCGTCCACCTCGGCGCCGGTCGCGATCTCCTGCAGGAAGCGCGGCATGTCGTCGCCGATCCGCTGGGCCAGCGGGCGCAGCAGGTCGGCCGCGGTCCAGATGTCCTCGGGGGTGACCTGCTCGCCGTCCAGGGTCGGGGCGGCGAAGCGCTGGGCCAGCACCTGTGCGGTCAGCTTGACCCGCGCGGCCAGCGACCCGCCGAGGCCGCCGGCGTGCCGCAGCTCGCGCGCGATCACCTGCACGCCCGCGCGGTCCCGCAGCCGGTTGTGCGAGCGCTTCTGCACCGGCACCCCGGCCCGCGACAGCGCCTCGACGATCGCCCCGGACTGCGAGTCGGTGCGATAGAGGACGGCGATGTCCGAGAAGGACAGGTTGCCCGCCGCGACCGAGCGGGAGTCGACCCGGCCCGAGTCGAGCGAGCGGTGCGACAGACCGCCGACCAGGTCGTCGATGGTGCGTACGACGAAATCGGCCTCGTCGGCCACGCTCGCCGCCGGATAGCGGCCGACCAGCGGCGCCTCCGGGTCGAGCCGGGCCGGGTCGAGGCGGCGGCCGTTGACCAGCGACGACGGGGCGATCGCCTGCACCGCCGCGGCCAGGATCGGCGCCGACGAGCGGTAGTTGCGGGTGAGCCGGACCAGCCGGGCCTGCTCGAAGTCCTCGTTGAATCGCAGGAAGTACTTCACGTCGGCGCCGCGGAACGAATAGATCGCCTGGTCGGGGTCGCCGATCGCGCAGAGGTTGCCGTCCGGCGGGCTGAGCAGGCGCAGCAGCTCGTACTGGGTCTCGTCGACGTCCTGGTACTCGTCCACGAAGATCCATTGCCAGCGCTTGCGGTACTTCTCGACCAGTGCCGGCTCGTCGCGCAGCAGGGCCACCGGCAGGCTGATCAGATCGTCGAGGTCGACCAGATCCTGCTGCCGGAGCAGTTTCCTGTACGCGTGGTCGTCGTCGCCGGCCTGCTCGCGCGCCTCGTCCCGCTCGCCCTCGTCGGCGATCCGCCAATGAGCGCCCAGCCCCGCGGCGCGCGCGTTGTCCTTGAGGATGGCCAGCCCGACCGAGTGGAACGTGCCGACCGTGATGTCTTCGGCCACGTCGCCGAGCAGCGCGTCGAGGCGTTCGCGGAGCTCACCGGCGGCCCGGCGGGTGAACGTGATGGCCAGGCAGCGGTGCGGGAACACGCCCAGTTCGGCGCAGAGATAGGCGATGCGGTGCGTGAGCGTACGGGTCTTGCCCGTGCCCGGCCCGGCCACGATCAACAGGGGACCGCCCGGGGCCGACGCCGCCACCCGCTGCATCGCGTCGAGGCGGTCGAGCAGGCCGGTGCCGACCTCTTCCATGCCCGCGAGCATCGGCTCGAACGGCTCATGTGGGCTGACCGGAGCCGCGATCGGCGGGGGCACTTTTTTCGGCTCTTTTACGACTTTGACCGGTTTCGGGTCGGGGCGTCGCTGCTGGGGCACCGGCTGCGCCGGGATGTCGAACAACGTCTCCATCTGCGGCGCCGACGCCCGATTACGCAGCTCACCCGGCTCGAAGAGGGTGATCACGCCATACTCACCGTCGAAGCCGGCGACCCGCCGCACGTCACCGCGCCGCAACCGCGTGATGCCCTCGCGCAGCTCGTCCCCGCCGGCCTGGCCGATCGCGTCGACCGGAATCTTCCGCAGGATGTCGAGCTCCGACCCGAGCGTCGCGACCAGGTGGTTGAGCTGGGCCTCGACCGTCTTCGACTTCGGGCCGACACCGTTGATCTCGCCGAGGATCTCGTGCAGCTGGATCAGATGCTCGACATGCGTGTCCTTGGTGAACCCGATCGGCCGGTCGGCCAGATCTTCGACCCGGCTCAGCACGCCCACGGTCAGCGGCTTGCCGCACTCGGGGCAGCGCCCGGCATGCTCGCGGGTGCGCTCGGGCTCCCAGTTCACGCCGCAGGCCCGGTGGCCGTCGGCGTGATACTTGCCCTCCTCGGGGAAGAACTCGAGCGTCCCGGCCAGCCCGACGCCGTTGCGCACCGCGTCGTAGTCGGGCACCCCGGTGAACAGCGTCGCCTCCCGGGCCAGCGCGGCCGGGGAGTGCGCATCCGAGTTCGATACCAGGCGGTAACGGTCGAGGCTGGAGACCCGCCAGTTCATCTCGGGGTCGGACGACAGGCCGGTCTCGACCGCGGTGACGTGCTCGGCCAGGTCGGCGTAGCAGTCGGCGATCGCGTCGAAGCCCGACTTGGAACCCAGCGCCGAGAACCACGGGGTCCAGATGTGCGCCGGCACCAGGTAGCCGCCCGCCTCGAGCGTGATCTCGAGCAGATCCCGCGAGTCGAGCCCGAGGATCGGCCGGCCGTCGGCGGTCAGGTTGCCGATCCGGCCCAGCGCGGTGTTGAACCTCGTCGCGGCGGCGAAGTCGGGCATGTAGATCAGGTGGTGCACCTTGCGCGTACGGTCGTCGCGCTTGTAGATCGTCGAGATCTCCACGCTGAGCATGAAGGTGGCCGCCGGGCTCGCCTGCAGCGAACCGGGCAACCGTTTCGTGACGTCAGCTTCCTCGGCGTACGCGAAAAGGCCCTGGTCCTTCTCGACCAGCGACTCGCGCAGATGATCGAACCAGGCCGGGTGGGTGAAGTCGCCGGTGCCGAGCAGGCCGATGCCCTTGCGACGGGCCCACCACGACAGGTTGGGAAGCGTCAGATCCCGGCTGCAGGCGCGCGAAAATCGTGAGTGGATGTGCAGATCCGCCACATACGTGTCCGCGGCACTACCTGCGATGTCCGAGGGCACGCGCTGCATCCTGTCACGCCCTCCAGTCCTCGCACGAATCGCCACGCCTTGACGAAATTACGGATCTTGATGTTCGCTACGTGGCGCGCAGCTCGACCACGCTCACCTGTGGCGGCGCGCCCACCCGCACCGGCGGGCCCCAGAATCCGGCGCCGTTGGTCACATACACCGGAACGCCGTCGACCTTGCCCAAACCGGACACGACCGGCTGTTCCAGGCGTACCAGCAGGTTGAAGGGTGCCATCTGGCCGCCGTGCGTGTGGCCGGAAACCTGCAGATCAACCCCGAACGGGGCGGCGTCGTGGACGGCGATCGGCTGGTGCGCCATCAGCACCACCGGCCGGGACGGGTCGCGATCGCCGAGCGCCTTCTGGAAGTCGGCCGGGTCGCCCATGTCGGCGCCACCCAGGTCGTTGACGCCGGCCAGGTCGAGGCCGCCGAGTTCCAGGCGCTCGTTGCGCAACGGCCGCACGTTGAGCCGCGCGACCTCGTCGACCCACTCCTGGAAGCCCGAGTAGTACTCGTGGTTCCCGGTCACGAAATACGCCCCCTGCCGCGACTGGATCTCGGCCAGCGGCGCCGCGAGCCGCCCGAGTTCTGCCACGCTGCCGTCCACAAGGTCACCGACGACGCACACGATGTCCGCCTGCACCGAATTGATCACGTCGACGATGCGCCGGGTGTGATTGATGCCGGTCAGCGGCCCGAGGTGGATGTCGGACACCACGGCCAGCCGCGTTCCGTCCATGGCCCGCGGCAGCTTGGCCAGCGGCACCTGGACGCGCGCGATCTGCGGATTGCCGAGCGCCGTCTTCACGCCGTAGCCGGTCACGCCGGCCGCCGTCAGTCCCGCGAAGATCGCCGCCCCGCGCGCCAGCAGCAGACGCCTTTCGATGCCCGGTTCTGCTTTCTCGCCGCCGTCTGCGCTGCTGGCCCCGGTGGCGTTGCTGGCATCGCCCGTTTTGTCGCGCGTCCGCTCTTCGCCGGCTTTACCGGCATTTTCTTCGTCAACCAGCGTCAGGACCTGGCCCGGCTCGGCCTGTCCTTCGCCTGCGGCGGGCTCGCCCGGGTCCCTCTGGGCGGCGACGGTCGCGCTTCCCTTTCCCGTACGCCTCCGTGAGCGCCACACCAGCACCACCGCGAGCCGGGGAATCTCGAGCACGGCCAGCGTGACCAGCAGGTAGAACATGAGCGCGATCCACAGGTAGCCCGGCCAGGCCAGCCACGGCAGAGCCCCCGACCGCACCCCGATGAGCGTGGCCGGCGCCAGCACGGCCAGCACCACGGCCACGACCGCACCGATGCGCCGCGCCCGTCCCGCCGGTAGCGGATCTTTGACGAGCCGCTTCCACAGATAGAAGTGGATCAGGCCGATCACGACCAGAATCAGCCCGACGAATACCACCAAGACGTCCTCCCCAGCTTCACTCACCGCACAGTGTCCAGGCTGTTCCTGAGAGCGCACTGACCAGCCCACCTTGATCGCTTGATCCCTTGGCTGGTTCCGTTGTCCTGACGACTGTTCTTTCGACGGGCCGGAGGCACGCGGGTGAGCAAGGCGAAGCCCACGATCAAGGACGTGGCCGACCGGGCCGGCGTGTCCCGGTCGGCGGTGTCCCGCGTCATGAACAACGAGCCCGGCGCCTCCCCGCCGGTGCGCGAGCGGGTCCGCCGGGCGATGGCCGAGCTGGGCCACGTTCCGGACCAGACCGCGCGGGCCCTGGCGTCCGGCCGGCAGCGGGCCGTCGACGTGGTGGCGGTGACGCACGGCCCGGCGATCGGCTGGCTGGGTTCGCATCCGTACTACAGCCGGGTGCTGGCCGGCGTCACCGACGCTCTGCAGGGCACCGACGTGCAGGTGCGCATCCAGGTCATCGCCCGGCCCGACGACCTCGACGCCGCCGACGCGATCGCCACCCGGGCGAGCGTCGGCATGGTGCTGACCGACGTGCCGGCCGCCATGACCCTGCGCCTGCAACAGCAGTGCCGCCGGGTGGTGTCATTGTCAGCCACCTCATCCCTGGTGGCCTCGATCGACGCCGACAACACCGGCGGCGCCTACGCGGCGGTCGAATACCTGCACTCACTGGGCCGCCGCCACATCGCCGAGATCTACGGTCCCGAGCAGAGCGCGGACGCTCGCCAGCGACGGGCCGGCTACCGGCAGGCGACCCAGGCGCTGAACTTGCCGACCCTGGCCGATGGCGGCAACTTCCGCCGCGAGGACGGCTACGCCGCCGCCCAGCGTCTGCTCGAGAAGCACCCCGAGATCGACGCGATGTTCGTCTCCTGCGACCTGATGGCGGCCGGCGCCGTCCAGGCCATCACGGCAAGCGGACGCCGGGTCCCGTACGACGTCAGCGTTGTGGGCTTCGACGACAGCATCGCCGCCGTATGCGCAAACCCACCCCTGACCACCATGCGCATGCCGGTCGAGCAGATGGCGGCCGCCGCAACCCGCCTACTGCTCGACGGCGACGTCCCACCCAGCTATCGACAGTGCCTCCCGGTCACCCTCGTGCCCCGCGAAAGCACCGCCCGCCGCCCATCCGCCTGACACCATCCCCTGCTCGTCGGCGGTCGCCAGGCGTTTGGCGGTGTCCGCGTGCCGGTGCTCGGCGGTCCTGGCGTCGTCCGGAATGTGCGGGCGACCGTTTGTTGGTCGCGCGGCCTGCGCCTGGTCTTCGGCCGGGGCCCGCTCAGAGCGCGGGTCGCGTCTTGCGGGTCATGACGGCGCCTGGTCTTCGGCCGGCCCACTCAGAGCGCGGGTCGCGTCTTGCGGGTCATGACGGCCAGGCCGGCGACGGCGGCCAGCGAGAGCACCGCGGGAATGGCGAACACGTGGGGCAGCCCGACGACCGCGGCTCCGATGCCTCCGGCGGCGCCGCCCAGTGCGGAACTGATCGCGGTGGAACTCATGAAGATGGCGGACGCGGTGGCGACGGCCGTCGGCAGCAGGCGCTGAGCCACGATGATGCCGAGCGCCGCGAAGACTCCCCACACGCCACCCATGAGGATCTGCCCCGCGAACAGTCCGGCCGCCGTGCCGGTCGCGGCAAAGCAGACGTTGGCCACGACACCGAACCCCGCGCCCAGCACCATCAGCCGCAACATCCCGGTCCGGCGCGCCACGACGACCGCGATCGGCATCAGCACGATCTCGACGAGCGGCTGAATCCCGATGATCGCGCCGCTGAGCCCCGCCGGGAACGCCAGCTGCTGATTCATATAGATCGGCAGGTAGGCGTACTTGATCGATTCGCCCGCGTAGACCAGCACGTAGAGCCCCGTGAACACCAGCAGCGGCACCATCGCCCGAACTCCCGGCCCGCGAACACCCGACCCCACAGCCCGCGCTTCCGCCGGCCCTGCAACCGCCGGCCCTGCTGCCTGCGCTTCCGGTGACTCCACTCGGGGTGCGCCCGACCACGCAGCGGTCGGTGTTTCGGCGGGCGACGCGAGTGGAGCTCCCGGCTCTGTTGCGAGTGTCGTTCCCGCCGACAACGTGGGTGGGGATTGCGACGCTCTCGTTCGAGTAAGTCCGAGCGGAACGATCTGGGCCAGCGTGCAGAGCGCCGTCGCGAAGAGCATGACGCGCAGCGACGTCTGCGTGGCCAGGAACGCCCCGGCCACCGGCCCGACCACCCAACCGCCGGTCAAAGCCATCCGCACGACCGCGACCACACCGTCGTTGTTGGGGCTCGGGCGGGCGCTCAACTCGTCGTGCAGGGCGGCGAACAATTGCGAGGCCGCAGCTCCGGCGAAGGCGAGCGCAACCGCACTCAACACGTAGGGCATCCACAGCTGAGTCGACAACGCGATGCCGGCCCAGCCCACGAAGCCCGCGGCAGCACAGAGACGGAAGAGTCCCAGCCGGCGACCGGTCCGGTCCGACCGTGCCCCGACCAGATAGCCGGCCACCGGGGCGGTGAGGCTGGTCAGATAGAACAGTCCGGCCTCGGTGAGCGACCCGCCGAGCTCGTTGACCAGGAACGACGCGATCTGCGGGGCCGCCGCCGAGAACCCCAGACCGGACAGGAACATGGCAACGGTCGCGCCCCGATACAGCGGCGTGCGAAACGTCAGCCGCAGCGCCGACTCGCCGCCGACACCAGCCGAAGCCTGCCGTTCCTCAGCGACGCGTTCCATGTCCAACTCCTCCGCCAGAAGTCCCTCAGCGCACCCGGGTTCGCCATCCAAAAAGCTCAAATACGCGCAAAATGCCAGTTCGTGTCGGCCAAAACGCGGCTCGAACATGCGAATTGATGGCGCAACCGGCCGCGCTGTCGTAAGCGACCAAGCGGCACGGTAGGGGTGGGAGCGGTTCCAGGAGAAGCGGCCCCAACCAGAAATCTCAGCGCCCGGCCGCCGTGCCGGCGGTGTTCGGGCCGTGATGGGGGACGTCCACCAGGCGCGGGCGGGCAAAGCAACGCGCCCGGCCTCGGAACCGCACAGGCGGGCGAAGCGCCGTGCCCGGATCCCGGAAGCGCGCGGGCCGACGAAGCACCGTGCCCGGATCCTGGAACCAAGGCACGGAATGGCGCCCACGGAGTCAGAGCGCTGCGAGTGGCGTCCGGAGTCCGGCGACGAGATCCCGCGAGCCGGTCAGACCGGGCGTCGTGCTGGCCGGCTGGTGACCCGGATGACGCCGGCTATCCGCCCGCGAAGGGGGGAAGAACGTCGATCGTGGCGTCGGCGGGGAGGGACGCCGTCTGGTCGTGACAGCTCAGGCCATCGACCAGGAAGCTCGCGGCCTTGAGCACCACGCCCAGCCGCTCGCCATGACGGTCGGTCAGCAGCTGCTTGAGCTCCTCGAGCGTCGCCGCCTCGGCCGGCTCGGCTCGCACCCCACCCGCCGCCGCCCGCGCCCCAGCGAAGTAGCGGACGTTCAGTGTCGCCACGAGAGTCTCCCATCGCAAAGGTCGAGCGACTCACCCAACGAGCCGGCCGCGACCGGGCCGTGCTGGGTGAGTGGTCCGTTGAGCTGGTCGAGGGAGTGGACCGTGGCCCGGTCACTCGGCGAGGTGGCTGCGACCGGGCGGTGGTTGGTGAGCGGTTCGCTGGGCTGGTCGAAAGAGTGGACCGTGGCCCGGTGACCTGGCGAGCTGGTCGCGACCGGGCGGTGGTTGGTGAGTGGTCCGTTGGGCTGATCGAAAGGGCGAGCCGCAACCCGGTCGTGGATGACGCGCGGCCTGCCGGCTTGGTTCGAAGCCGGCGTCGCGGTTCGGGTGCTGTCGGAGGCGGTTGGGCTGCTGAGGTTGGTGATCGACGGCCGGGGGTGCGCGCTGCGGTCGGCCGCTGAGGGCGCGCGTCTGTGCATGTCAGCCACCGATTGCTGACATCGGGCGGGCCGGCTGGAGGAAGGTGGGGTCGTCGATGCCGTGGCCGGCCCGTTTGCCGCTCATGGCGACCCGCCAGGCCTCGGCCAACTCGTCGTCGTGGGCGTCGTCGCGGAGCAGTTTGCGTAAGTCGCTCTCTTCGGTCGCGAAGAGACAGTTGCGCACCTGGCCGTCGGCGGTCAGGCGGGTGCGGTCGCAATCGCCGCAGAAAGGCCTGGTCACGCTGCCGATGACGCCGACTCGGGCCGGTTCGCCGGCAGCGTCTAGGTGGCCGGGGACCAGCCAGGTTTCGGCGGGCGACGTTCCACGTGAAACCACGTCGGGCTGCAAGCCGTACGGGGCCAGCGACGCCAGGATCTCGTCGGCTGTGACCATCGTGTGGCGGTCCCATCGATGCTGGGCGTCGAGCGGCATCTGCTCGATGAAGCGCAGCTGGTAGCCGTGATCGAGCGCGAAGCGCAGCAGAGCGGGTGCCTCGTCGTCGTTGATGTCGCGCATCAGCACCGTATTGATCTTTACCGGGGTCAGACCGGCCGTGGCCGCCGCGGCCAGACCCCGCAGCACGTCGGCGTGCCGGTCGCGACGGGTCAACGCCTGGAACCGCTCCGGGTCGAGCGTGTCGAGGGAGACGTTGACCCGGTCGAGGCCCGCATCGCGCAGCGGCGCCGCGAGCCGTTCGAGCCCGATGCCGTTGGTGGTGAGCATCAGCGTGGGCCGGGGCGAGAGTGCCGCGGCCGCCTGCACGATGCTGGTCAGCCCGCGCCGCAGCAGGGGCTCGCCGCCGGTGAACCGCACTTCGCGAACGCCGAGTCTCTCGACCGCGACCCGGATCAGCCGGATTACCTCGTCGTCGGTCAGCAGCTCCGGACGCGGCAGCCAGGCCAGCCCCTCTTCGGGCATGCAATAGGTGCAGCGCAGATTGCAGCGGTCGGTGAGCGACACGCGCAGATCGGTCGCCACCCGCCCGAACCGGTCGGCGAGCGGGATCACGGTCGAGCCGCCGATCTCCATCGCATGGTCACCATCAGAATCTATCCGCTTCCGCGCCCGGCGACCGCTCCCGAGATCGTCCTGTGGACAACAAGACTGCCCTGTGGACAACAGGCCGGCTCACCCTCGCGCGGCACAAACCACGCCGCCACGCAACGGAGCCGCACAAAGCCCCGCAAATCAGCCGCGCAGTGCGGACTGAGCAGCCGTACGGACGGCGTCGCGATAGCCCCCACCGAACGCCGCCGTATGCACCAGCAGCAGATGAAGCTGATGCAGAGGTACGCGGGCCTCCCAGCCATCGGCCAGCGGATACGCCTCGTGATACGCGTCCAGAACCGTCGCCAGGTGCGGCACACCACCGAACAGGGCCAACTCGGCCAGGTCGGTCTCGCGGTGACCACCCTGCGCGGCCGGATCGACGAGGCGGGCCCGCCCGTCCGCGGCCCACAGCACGTTCCCGGGCCAGAGATCCCCGTGGGTGCGGCTGGGAGGCTCCTTCCCCCCGTACGGGGAAATGGTGTTGATGATCTGCTCGACCAGGCCGATCTCAGTGGTCGTGAGGGCGCCCCGGTCGGCCGAAAGTCGCAGGTAGGGCTGCAGGCGGCGTTCGGCGAACCACGCACCCCACGCGCCGGTGGCCGGTGTGTTGTCGAGGGCGAGCGGGCCGATGAAGCCGGTCCAGCGCGCGCCGAACGCACCCGCCGAGGCCCGATGCAGCGTGGCCAGATCGCGTCCGAGCTGCTCGGCCGCGGAACGGGTGGGCTCGCCGGGCTCGATCCACTCGGTCGCGAGCATGGTCGGCAGCGCGGCGATCACCTCGGGGACCGGCGCTCCCGCCTCGCCCAGCCAGGCCAGACCGGACGCCTCAGCCGCGAAGAACCCCTCCGGCGGCTCGCCCGACCGCCACGTCTTGGCGAAGACCGACGTCCCGTCGTCGAGTGTGAGGCGGCTGGCCGAGCACGTGCTGCCACCGCCCACGGGGGTCTCACGAAGGCGTTGATGGGTGAGAAATGTCGGGAGGTGCTCCGGGTGCGCGCGCAAGTACGCCTGGTCCACGGCCTTATCTTGCGCTTCGGCTTACGGATGCCCGAAATCGGAGTCAAAATGTCGGCATGAGCCCTGTCACAGTGCGTTCGTACCGTCCGAGTGACCACTCCGCGGGCCGTCGCCTGTGGTCCGAGCTGACCAACCAGCACAACCGGATGTACGGCGTGCCGGACGAGGACGGCGGCGAAGGGTTCGAGGAATACCTCACCCGGCTCGATCTGGGCGGCCTGTGGGTGGCCGACCACGCCGACGACGGGGTGATCGGCATGGTCGGGCTGGTCATCCGGGGCCGGGCCGGCGAGGTCGAGCCGATCGTGGTCACGGTCTCGCACCGGCACAAGGGCGTGGGCCGCAAGCTGCTGCGCCACGTCGCCGCCGAGGCGCGCCGCCGCAGCATGACCGCGCTGACCATTTCCCCCGAGTCGCGCAACATCGACGCGATCCGCAGCCTGCATGCGGCCGGCTACGACATGCTCTCGTCGGTCGAGCTGACCCTCGACCTCAACCGGTCGCAGCCGGACGCCGAGTCGGAAAGCGTCGAACTTCACGAGCTGCAGTTCAAGGCGTGATCGCGACTCCTTAGCCGGTGGATAACTCCGCGTGTCGTCCACAGGCCCCCGCGGTGATCGGCGGGACGGGCCACGCTCCCCGGCATGGATCCCGAATGCACCCTCACCGTTCGCTCGTCCGCGGATTTCATCGCCGTCACGCCCTATCTGCTGAGCTTCCACCCCGACGACAGCATCGTCGTGATCGGCACGGTCGGGTCGCGGGTGACCTTCGCCGCCCGCCACGATCTGCTGGCGCCCGACCATGCCGGCGTCACCTCGATCGCGAGGCTGGTCGCCGCGCAACGGCTGCAGGAGGCGGCGGTGCTCGGCTACGGCCGGCCCGAGGCGGTGATCCGGACCCTCGAGGTACTCGGAGACGAGCTCGTCCGCCACGGCGTCCCGGTGCGCGACCAGCTGAGGATCACCGACGGGCGCTGGTGGGGACTCGGATGCACCAGCCCGACCTGCTGCCCGCCCGAGGGCAAGCCCGTCCCCGGGCCCGACTCGGCGGTCGCCGCCTCGGCGATCTTTCAGGGGCAGGTCGCGTTGCCCAACCGGGCCGCCCTGATCGCGCAGGTCGCCCCGGCCGAGGGTGAGGAACGCGAGCGGATGGCCGATCTGACCGTCGACGTCTGCACGCGTTTCATGGCCGCTGGCTGGTCGGGACCGGCGCTCGAGAAGGCCGGCCGCCGCCTGGTGCGCCGGGCCGAGCGACGTTACGCCGCCGGCCGCGCGCTGACGCCCGAGGAGATCGCCGAGCTGGGCGTCGCGCTGGCCCACCCGGCCGTGACGGGCCACACGCTGGACAACTCGCGGGACGAGCCGTGGCGCATCGCGCTGTGGACCGATGTGACCCGCCGGGTCGATCCTTTCTGGGTGCCCGGCCCGGCCTGCCTGCTGGCCTATGTGGCGTGGCGGGCGGGGATGGGTGCGCTCGCCCGGGTGGCGATCGACCGGGCGCTGGTGCAAGACCCCGATCACAGGCTTTCCCGTACGTTCGATCGCCTGCTCGCCGCCGGTATCAGCCACGACGCCGTCGCGAATTTGAAGCCACCACGGGCCCGGTCGTCTAGACGGTGACCCGCTCCGCCGCGGTGTAGACGTTCATGCTGCGGCCGCGGAGAAAGCCGACCAGGGTCAGGCCCGCTTCGTCGGCGAGTTCGGCGGCCAGGGTGCTCGGAGCTGACACCGCGGCGAGCATGGGAAGGCCCGCCATCCAGGCCTTCTGGGTGAGCTCGAAGCTGGCCCGCCCCGAGACGAGCAGCACGTGACCGGTCAGCGGCAGCCGGCCCTCGCGCAGCGCCCGGCCGATCACCTTGTCGACGGCGTTGTGCCGGCCCACGTCCTCCCGCAGCACCAGCAGCTCGCCGTCGGCGGTGAACAGTCCGGCCGCGTGCAGGCCGCCCGTCCGGTCGAAGGTCCGCTGGGCCTCCCGCAGGCGATCGGGCAGCTCGGCCAGCACGCTCGCCGGGATCCGCATCGGGTCGTCCGACACGTCGAACTGCGACCGGGTGCGGACCGCGTCGATGCTGGCCTTGCCGCACACACCGCACGAGCTGGTCGTATAGAAGTTGCGGCTCGGGTCGGTGACCGGCGGCGGCACGTCCGCCCCGAGCACCACGTCGACGACGTTGTAGGTGTTCGGCGTGTCCGTGCCCGCGCAGAGCTGGGCGGTGACCACGTCTTCGGCGTGGCCGATCACGCCCTCGGTCAGGAGGAAGCCCATGGCGAGGTCGATGTCTTGCCCCGGGGTGCGCATGGTCACCGCGAGGGGCGTCTTGCGGACCCGGATTTCCAGGGGCTCCTCGGCGGCGAGATCGTCGGGGCGTCGGCGGGGGTCACCGGGCACGTCGAGATTGATCTTTACGACCGGCCGCCTGGTCATCGTCCTCGCCATGGGTCGAGCGTAGGCCGCTTTCGACCCGATGGCTCGACCAGCTCAGCCACGGGAGGGGCGGCCGGGCCGGCGTCGCGGCGCAACGGTAGTGATCGATGAGGCGGGCGGGACGGGGGAGTGATCCACGACCGGTTACTGAGCGCGCGGTCACGCTCGACACGCGGTCGGGATACGGTACGTACGTGGGGGGATTTGCGGCGGTGGTGCTGGCCGGCGGAGCTGCGCGGCGGATGGGTGGCGCGGACAAGCCGACCCTGCCCGTGGCCGGCCAATCCATGCTGACCCGTGTGCTCGCCGCGGTGCACGATGCCGACCCCCGGGTCGTGGTCGGGCCGGTGCCGCCCGATCTGCCCGTCCCGGTGCATTCCACCAGGGAAGATCCGCCCGGCGGAGGCCCGGTGGCGGCGACCGCGGCCGGTCTTGCGCTGGTGCCGGAAAGCGTTACCTACACGGCCCTGCTCGCGGCCGACCTGCCGCTGCTCACCGGCGAGGCGATCGACGTGCTGCGCCTCACCGCCGAGTCGGCCCCGATGCAGGGCGCGGTCTATCGCGACGCCGAGGGCCGCCGTCAGATGCTGTGCGGCGTGTGGCGGACGAACGCCCTGCGCGAGGCGGTCGGCCGGCTGGCCGAGGAGCGCGGTGGACTGAACGGCGCTTCCGTCCGCGAGCTGATGGAGCATCTGCGGGTGGCCGAGGTCTCGTGGCGCCGCCCGGGCCCGCCGCCCTGGTTCGACTGCGACACCGACGACGATCTGCGCACCGCCGAGGAATGGGCCCGCTGACCCGTCCGTGAGGTCCCGCGGCGTCTGTGAGGGCCTGTGACGTCCGTGGGCGTCCCGCGACGTCCGTGAGGGCCTGTGGCGTCCGTGGGCGTCCCGCGACGTCCGTGAGGGCCTGTGACGTCTGTGGGCGCCCCGCGACGTCTGTGGGCGGCCGCGACCGACAGTTGGCGACGAGGCGAGGAGCCGGGCACGTCACGAGCTGCAGCCGGGCACGTCACGAGCTGCAGCCGGGCACGTCATGAACAGCGGCCGGGTGCAACGGGAGCAGCTGGGCACAACGCGAGCGGTGGCCGGGCGGGATGCGAGTGGCGGCCGGGTACAACGCGAGCAGCCGGGTGCAACGCGAGCGGCCGGGTCCAACGCGAGCGCGGCCGGGCGGGATGCGAGTGGCGGGTGGGACGCGAGTGGCCGGAAACACGATGATCAACTTGGGCCCGAGGCGGAAAGATGGCGGGAAATTCGCAGGATGAGCCGACGGGAACGGGAACCACGATGAACGAGCTGGACGCCTGGGTGATCGCCGCCGCTGGGGAAGCGGGTATCGACCCGGCCGACGTCCCGGTCAAGACGGTGCTCGACCTGGCCCGCGATGTGGCCCACGGAGTGGTGCGGCCGGGGGCGCCCGTGACGGCATACCTGTTGGGACTCGCTGCTGGTCGGGGCGCCGATCCGGCTGTGCTGGCCGACAAGCTCACCGACATGGCTCTCGACTGGCCGTCCGAGGCGACCGGCGAGGAAACCGACTGAGCGCCCGCGAGGAAACCGACTGAGCGCCCGCGAGGAGACCCGACTGAGCGCTCGCGAGGAGACCCGACTGAGCGCTCGCGCGGAAACCGAGTGAGCGCCCGTGGGGAGACCGAGTGAGCGCTCGCGGGGAAATCGACTGAGCGCTCGCGGGGAAATCGACTGAGCGCTCGCGCGGAAACCGAGTGAGCGCCCGTGGGGAAACCGAGTGAGCGCTCGCGGGGAGTGCCCGAGGAAGCCGACGCGCGACCCGTCGACCTCGGGCCGAAACCCGACTGAGCGCCCGCGACGAGACCGACCGGGCGCCCCGCGAGGCGACTGACCAGCGGCGAGGCGGTCGGCGAGGACGAGACGGCGTCGCATCGGTGAGCCAAAAGTAAGTCGTGTCAGTGAGCCGAAGTGAGTCGTGTCGGTGAGCCAAAGGTAGGTCGCATCGGTGAGCCGAAGTAGCTGCATGGGTGAGCCGGAAGTGAGCAGTCCGCCAGGAGAGGGCGAGGAGAATCGCCCAGCACCTGAGAGAGGGCGCGAACCGGCGGACGCCGCTCGATAGGGTGGCGGGAGCGGAGGTGACGATCATGACGGCATCCAGCGCCGAGAGCGGCGAGTCCAACGACAGTGTGCTGCTCGACGAGCCGACCACGGCCGATCTGCGCGCCAAGGTCGGCGAGGCGTGGCGGGAGTTCGCGCGGGCCCTGGCCGGCGTGCTACCGGGCCTCGAGCCGGGGGCGCACGTCGACCTGACGCTCGACCCGACGGCGTCGGGCACCGGCATGGCCGTCTATTCGGTCAGCATCCGGGTGCTCGAGGGCGGCGTCGTCGAGGCGCTGGCGATCGGCAACGCGGGCCTGCCCGAGGGCTATCGGATGGACCGTGCCTCGATCGCCGACCTGGTCGCGCTGGGCTGGTCGCCGCCGGGCGTGCTGCCGGGCTCGGGTGACTCGTTCGGGCTGAGCTCCACTCAAGACAACTCGAACCGGCTGGCCACCGTGGTCGCGCGCACCCTGCGCGACGTCTACGGCGCGCCGCACCCGGCCTTCCTCGTCTATCTGGTGCACGACGAGAACGACGAGCCGATCGACACCGTGCCGCTGGCCACCGCCCGGCACGAGCCGAGCATCGACGGTGACCTGAGTCTCGACGACCTCGACGAGGACGGCTCGTTGGCGGCGGCGCTGGCCGACGCGGCCGACGAGGTCGTCCCGCTCGACGACCGGGTCCGCACGGTGGTCGCCACCATGAGCAAGACGACGACCGACCAGCTTCAGGTGGACGCGGACGGCGACATCGGCATCCGGGCCGGGTCGGCCATGGTGTTTGTCCGGGTGCGTGACAACCCGCCGCTGGTCGACGTGTTCTCGCCGATCCTGACCGAGGTCGAGCCGACCGAGCAGCTCTATGTGAAGCTCTCCGAGCTGACCAACCGGATGCCGATCGGGCGCCTCTACTGCGCGCAGGACACGGTGTGGGCGTCCATCCCGGTCTTCGGGCGCAACTTCCAGGCCACCCACCTGATGCTGGCCGTGCAGGTCATGACCGGTCTGGCCGACGAGCTCGACGACCGGTTGCACGGCGAGTTCGGCGGCAAGCGGTTCTTCGGCGAGGGCGACAAGCCGGCCCCGGCCAAGGAACCGGCCGACGACCACCGCACCGGCATGTATCTGTAGCCGGGTAACGGACAGCCGAAAGCCGCCCACCCCGCCGGGGCGGACGGGACGGGCGGCTCAGGCAGAGCCCGTTCCGGCGGCCACGCGGGGCTGAGGCGGACCGTCGGAACAAGCCCTGGTCAGAGGGACCTATCTCAGGTCGACCGCGGCGATGCGGTCGAGAGTGGATTCGTTCGAGGCGATCAGTCCGGTGCCGGTGAAGGTCCAGAGGTCGCCCCCGATCACCAGCGCCCGGCGCATCGAGCCGTCGTCGCGCGAGGTGGCGGAAAACCGGGCCGGACCCTGCAGGCGATCACCGGTGATGTGCACAGCCAGCGCGCCGGCCGACTTCGCGTCGGCCACCGGCAGCACGAGCAGGTTGGTCGCGGGCCACCAGAGGACGGCGTGCGGGTCGTTTTCGGCCTCGGACTGGCCACCCGCGACGACGTGCTGGTCAAGCCGTTTCGGTGCGGCCGGATCGCTGACGTCGAACAGCGAGA
Source organism: Paractinoplanes bogorensis (assembly GCF_018829635.1). GTDB lineage: Bacteria > Actinomycetota > Actinomycetes > Mycobacteriales > Micromonosporaceae > Actinoplanes > Actinoplanes bogorensis. The sequence goes on along the minus strand of NZ_JAHKKG010000002.1, from coordinate 764,820 downwards.
TCTGCAGGCCGGTCGGCACACCCTTGCGGTCGGCCTCCTGACCGATCCCGATCAGCCGGTTCTCGCCGACCGGCTGCAGATGCGCCGAATACCCGGTGATCTTCAGTTCGCCGGTGACGCGGGGTTTCGCCGGGTCGGACAGGTCGAGGCTGTAGAGCGGATCGGTCTGCCGGAAGGTCACCACGTAGCCACGGGACCCGATGAACCGTACGGAATAAATCTTTTCGCCCTGGCCCAGTCCTTCGGCCGCGCCGACCTCGACCAGCTTCCCGTCCCGCTCGGCCAGCACCCGCACCGCCGAGGCGTCGTCCGTCCAGCTGGTCGTGGCCACCCGCAGGTGCCCCTCCCAGAAGGACATCGAGTACTGGTTGAGCAGGTGTCCCGGCACCTCACCGGACGCGACATAGGCCGGCTTACCGACCGGCGGCAGGCTGAACCGGTAGATGTCGGTGCCGTCCGGCGCGGCGATCTTGCCGGTGCCCGAGGTGTTGAAGCGCCAGCTCTGGTTGTTCGCGATGTAGAGCCTGTCGCCGGTGCCATAGACCGCGTCGCCGTCGGCCATCACCGCCACCGGATCGCCGGCCCCGAGCGCGGGCGCGTTCAGGTCGAACGACAGCACCCGCAGCATCGTCTGGCCCGAGAACGAATCCGGCCGGCTCACCGCCGAGCAGTCGAGCTGCCCCTTCGTGGTGGTGCCGCCGGTGGTGATCTCCCAGTCGGGCAGCCAGGCATCCACCGGCGTATTCGCGATCGTGTTCTTGTCGTCCTGCATGACGTTCTCGGGCTCGGGCTCGCCACGCCACGGGAACGCGATCTTCGGCCCGCTGCTGATCACGACCCGGGCCACGCTGCCGGTCTGCCGGGCGTCGACGATGCGGCCGTCGCCCCGGTAGCGGCTGATCAGGCGGGGCGTGCCACTCGCCAGGTCGACCAGCAGCACCTCGGAACGGCCGTTACCGGGCCTCATGATGCGGGTGTCGTCGCGCAGCGAGCGGAATCCGCCCCCGTCGGCCAGCACCAGCGCGCGGTCGCCGGCCAGCAGCAACGTCGGCTCGCCGAAGGCCTCGAGGCCGAGGTCGAGCTGGCCCGTCTGCGTGCGGGCGGCCGCGTCGACGACCCGCAGCACCCCGCCGGAGACCGTGACGATGCGGCGGCCGTCGGTCTTGACGATGTCGGGCTCGTCGACCCCCGCCTCGTGCACATTGGTGCCCGAATAGGACTTGGGACCCGATGCCTCGGCCGCGCGGGCGCTGTCCGGGACGGCCAGGCGGGTGTCGCCGGGCGCGGTCGTGCTGCTCAACTCGGTGGCCGCCCGCAACTCCTTCTCGAGCTGGCCGCACGAGTCGAACGCGACCAGCTTCAAAGGAGGCTGGGAGGGGGCGGGCGTCTCGACGGCGGACGCCGTGCAACCGGCCAGCGGCAGAACCGCGAGCGCGGACCAGAGCCAGGATCGACGCGACATGTCCGGTTGGACGGGCCGGTAGCCGAGCCGGTTCCCGCCCGGAGAAGCCGGAGAAGCCGGAGAAGGGGCGTCACTCCAGGGCGGGCACCGGGGTAGGCGTCTCGACCAACCGGGACAGCACGATCATGCTGCGCGTCGACGTGACGAACGGTTCGGCCCGCAGCCGCTCGAGGACCTGCTCGAGGTGCCCGATGTCGGCCGCCCGCAGATGCACGAGAGCATCGGCCTGGCCTGACACCGTGTATGCCCCCACCACCTCGGGATGGCGCCGGGCGGCCACCGTGATCTGGGCCGGAGTCGTGCGCCCGGTGCAGAACAGCTCGACGAACGCCTCGGTCGTCCACCCCACCGCGGCCGGGTCGACCACCGTGGTGAAGCCCTTGATCACCCCACTTGATCGGAGCCGGTCGACGCGTCGTTTGACCGCGGGGGCGGACAGCGAGACCTTCGCGCCGATGTCGGCGTACGACGATCGAGCGTCGGCCACGAGCAACGCAACGATTCGCTGATCCACGGCGTCCAGTTGCAACGTTTCGCCCCCAACGGACAAGATTTCTGGCTGTTTCGTCCACCTCAGCCTACCTACGCTGTGGGCGTGACGACTGAGCGCCTGCCGCGAAACCGGACATATCTCATGTGTCCGCCGAAGCACTTCACGGTCGAATACGCGATCAACCCGTGGATGGACACCACCGTCCCGGTCGACGCCGTGCTGGCCCTGAAGCAGTGGGAGATCCTCCGCGACACCCTGGGCGACCTCGGGCATCGGGTGCACGTGCTGGACGCCGTGCCCGGGCTGCCCGACATGGTGTACGCCGCCAACGGCGCGTTCTCGATCGACGGCATGGTCTACGGCGCCCGGTTCCGCTATCCCGAGCGTGGGGCCGAGGCCGACGCGCACCGCGAGTTCTATGCCGGCCAGGGGTGGCGGTTCGCCGGTCCGCAGCACGTCAACGAGGGCGAAGGGGATTTCGCGTACCTTCCTGCGGCGTACGGGGGAATGGTCCTCGCCGGTTATGGTTTCCGCACCGATCCGGCCGCCCACGCCGAGGCCCAGGAGGTGCTCGGTCGCCCGGTCGTCTCGCTGCGTCTGGTCGATCCGGCCTTCTACCACCTCGACACCGCCCTGGCCGCGCTCGACGACCGGAACGTCACCTACTATCCGGGCGCGTTCTCGGCCGCCTCGCAGCGGGTGCTGGCCCAGCTCTTCCCCGACGCGGTGATCGCTGACCGGGCCGACGCCGAGGCGTTCGGGCTCAACCTGGTCAGCGACGGCCGGCACGTGATCCTCAACACCGAGGCCACGGCGATGGGCGACAAGGTGCGCGCGGCCGGCTACCTGCCCGTCCACGTCGACCTGTCCGAGCTCAAGCGTGGCGGCGGCAGCGTGAAGTGCGCGGTCGCCGAATTGCGGGCCTGAAACCTCAAGGGCGCGACGCCGATCCCGAATTACCGTGACGGCAGACACGGTAAACAACGGCATGGGCGCTGGCGAATGGTTGGTGCCCGTGCGGGAAGATGGGTCTCATGACCGACGAACAGCGCACCGCCGAGAAGCAGGAAGACGGCTCTGTCATCGTGGTCGGCCCCGACGGGCGGCCGATGGGCACGATCGACGCCGACGGGACGGTCAACCCGGAGGAGCCCGGCAACCTGATCGAGCAGCCGGCCAAGGTCATGCGGATCGGCAGCATGATCAAGCAGCTGCTCGAGGAGGTCCGCGCGGCGCCGCTCGACGAGGCCAGCCGCGGCCGGCTCCGCGAGATCCACCAGCGCTCGATCACCGAGCTCGAGGACGGTCTGGCCCCCGAGTTGCGGGAGGAGCTCGAGCGCCTGTCCCTCCCGTTCGAGGGTGACACCCCGCCGAGCGAGTCCGAGCTGCGGATCGCCCAGGCTCAGCTGGTCGGCTGGCTCGAGGGGCTGTTCCACGGCATCCAGGCCGCCCTGGTCGCGCAGCAGATGGCGGCCCGGCTCCAGCTCGAGCAGATGCGCGGCGGCAACGGCGGCCGGCCCGCCCTGCCGATGGGCGCGATGCCCGGCATGCCCGCTCCCCGCGAGGGCGGCGAGGGCGGTCGAACCGGCCAGTACCTGTAGCGGCTAGAGGTCGAAGGCCTCGGCGAGGTAGTTCGCCACCCCGTCCTCATCGTTGGTCGGGCCGACCTCGTCGGCCACCTCCTTGACGGCGGGGTGGGCGTTGCCCATCGCCACCGAGTGCCCGGCCCAGGCCAGCAGCGGGATGTCGTTGGGCATGTCGCCGAACGCCACCACCTCGGACTTGTCGATGCCGTAGCGCTCGCAGTGCCAGGCCAGCCCGGCCGCCTTGGTCACGCCGGCCGCGCTGATCTCGACCAGCGCACTGGTCGACGAGTGCGTGGTCGTGGCGATGTCGCCCAGCGTGCGGCTGATCAGCTCGTAGAAGTCGTCCGCGCCGTGGTGGGCCGAGCGGGCCAGCAGTTTGACGGCCGGCACCGAGGTCAGTTCCTCGGGGCTGGCCAGGACGCGTACGGTCTGGTTGTTGTCGGGCTCCCAGCGGACCGGCCAGGCTTCCTCGTACCAGAACGAGCGTCCGTCTTCGACCTCGACCGCCAGCGCGACGTCGGGCACCGCCTCGCGCAGCCGCTTGGCCACGTCGAGCAGCATCTCGACCGAGAGCGGATCGGTGCGCAGCACCTCGTCGGCCTCGGCGTCGTAGATCACCGCGCCGTTCGCGCAGATCGCCGGCACCGGCGCGGCCATCTGCTGGAACAGCTGATGCAGCCAGCGCACCGGGCGACCGGTGACGACGACGAACGGGACCGGAAGAGCGTCGAGCACCTCGATGGTGCGCTTGCTCAGGGTCCCGTCGGAGCGGATGAGGGTGCCGTCGATATCGCTGGCGACCAGCTTGTATGGCGAGGTCATCACCTCGACAGTAGCCGGTCGAGATAGACCGCCACACCGTCCTCGTCGTTGGTGAGCGTCACCTCGTCGGCCACCGCCCGCAGCTCGGCGTGCGCGTTGGCGACGGCCACCCGGCTCCAGCCCGCCCAGGCGAACATCGGCAGGTCATTGGGCATGTCGCCGAACACCAGCACGTCGGCCGGGTCGACGCCGACGGCCTCGGCGACCACGGCCAGGCCGGTGCCTTTGTCCACGTTCGCCGGGCAGATCTCGACGTAGTTGAGGCCGGCCTGGGTGACCGACGCCACCTCGGCCGGAACGATCCGGCGGGCCACGGCGAGCAGGTCGTCGACGTCGTACGCGAAGGATCGGGCGAATGCCTTGATCACGTCACCGGTGCAGCATTCGGCCCGCGGGCGCTTCTCGACCACCACCGGGTAGCGCCAGGTCGGGTCGTAGTCGCCCCAGAGCGGCGAGTCGTCGTGCTCGAGCGCCTCGACCATCACCGACAGTTCGCCCACCTCGGCCTCGAGGTCGGCCAGCACCCGGGCCAGCACGGAACCGGACAGGCGGGAGCGGAGCAGATAGGCCGACTCGGCCTGGTCGAGCACCCAGCCGCCCTGTGCCATCACCAGGAAGTCGGCGTCGCGGATGTCGTTGCGGGTGAGTGAGGTCAGCCGAGGCCCGCGGCCGGTGGCGCCGACGACCCGGATGCCGGCCGCGCGGACCCGGTCGAGCACCTCGTGGGTATAGGCGGACACGGTGTCGTCACTGCGGACGAGAGTGCCATCGAGATCCGTGGCGATCAGCTTGGGAAGGCCAGGCTTGACCATCTGATACCTCCGAGGGTGGTGAAACCCCCGCGGAGGGCGGAAGGAAAACGGTACACCCGCGCGACTACCAGCGGCTATAACTTTTGGTAGTCGCGGGGTGTATAGACCGTTAGCGCGAAGGTTCGAGGATGTCGCGGCCACCCAGGTACGGCTGCAGGGCCTTCGGGACGCGCACCGAACCGTCCGGCTGCTGGTGGTTCTCCAGGATCGGAATCAGCCAGCGCGTGGTGGCCAGGGTGCCGTTCAGCGTCGCCGCGGTCTGCGGCTTGCCGTCGGCGTCGCGGTAGCGGATGTTGAGCCGCCGCGCCTGGAACGTGGTGCAGTTCGACGTCGAGGTGACCTCGCGGTAGCGGCCCTGCGACGGCACCCAGGCCTCGCAGTCGTATTTGCGCGAGGCGCTCGACCCGAGGTCACCGCCGGCCACGTCGATCACCCGGTAGGGGATCTCGACCTTGGCCAGCATCTCCTCCTCCATCGCGAGCAGGCGCAGGTGCTCGGCCGCCGCGTCTTCGGGCTTGCAGAACGCGAACATCTCCACCTTGTCGAACTGGTGGACGCGCAAAATGCCACGAACGTCTTTCCCGTACGACCCGGCCTCGCGCCGATAACACGACGACCACCCGGCGAACCGCTCCGGACCGTTCTCGAGGTCGATGATCTCGTTCGAGTGGTACGCCGCCAGCGGAACCTCGGACGTACCGACGAGGTAGAGGTCGTCGGCTTCGAGCCGGTAGATCTCGCTCGCGTGGGCGCCCAGGAAGCCGGTGCCCTCCATCGACTCCGGCTTCACCAGCGACGGCGTGATCGACGGGATGAACCCGTGCTCGACCGCCTGGGCGATCGCCATCTGGAGAAGGCCGAGCTGCAGCAGGGCGCCGACGCCGGTGAGGAAGTAGAACCGCGAGCCCGACACCTTGGCCCCGCGCTCGGTGTCGATCGCCCGCAGGGCCTCACCGATCTCGAGGTGGTCGCGCGGGTTGTCGATCTGCGGGATGTCGCCGACCTCGCGCAGCACGACGAAGTCGTCCTCGCCGCCCGGGGGCACGCCGTCCTGCACGATGTTCGACACCGCGAGGTGGGCCTGGCGCAGCGCCTCGTCGGCCGCCGCCGTGTCCGCGTCGGCCGCCTTGACCTCGCCCGCGAGTTCCTTGGTGCGGGCCAGCAGGGCGGCCCGCTCGTCACCGGAGGCCTTGGGAACCTGCTTGCTCAGTGACTTCTGTTCGGCCCGGAGAGCCTCGAACCGCTGGGTGGCCGATCGGCGGGCCTCGTCGGCGCGCAGCAGGTCGTCCACCGCCTCGGTGGACTCGCCACGCAGTCGCTGGCTGGCGCGGATCCGGTCGGGGTCTTCGCGAAGCAGACGCAGGTCAATCACGAGTGTCGAGCCTACCGGCGGCCCTGTCCGGTCAGCACCCGGATATCCCCCAATGCCTAGCTCGGGCGGTCTCGATCGTCGTGCAGCGTGGTGAACGGCTGGGACGGCGAGACGGTGAGGTCCATCGGCTCGGCGTCGAAGTCGTCGTCGGAACGGGACGGCCGGCGCCACGACCAGACCGCGGCCGGCTCTTCCTCGGGATCCGCTTCCTCGTCGGGAACCGGGTCGCCGGCCAGGTGCTGCCCGGCCAGATAGAGCGCACCCGCGGCCAGGATCACCGCGATAAAGGCACACCACACCCCTCGCCCGTACGAGAGGGAAGTCTCGGTCGTGTCGAAGGCGACCCGGTAAACGGGGTCGATCACGTAGCTCTCGGACGTGATGCGGGACGCCACCGCGATCAGGACCCCGCCCATGGTGCCGGCCACGCTGAGACCGGTGAGCCGGAAGGTGTGCCTGGTCGCGAGCGGCCCGAACAGCGTGAGAACGGTCACCGGCACCAGCAGGAACAGGCCGAGCACGTAGCCGATGCCGAGTGCACCGAGGTCGTCGAGGCCGGCCGGCAGCACCCGCGCGGGCGATTCGCCGCCCAGCGAATTCGGCGCGAGGTTGGTGACCTGCCATTCGGAGAGGGCCGAGACGAGCGCGGCCAGGGCGGCCAGCGCGGCCAGCAGGGGCACCGTGCGACGGTCGGCGAGCAGCTCACGGCCGGTGCCGGAAAGATCCCAGCGCCGTTTGCGGGACGGAGTCGGATCGGGCTCGGAACCGAACTCGACCACGGCCTCGGACGGCGTCACGTCGATCTCGGCCGGTGGTGGCTGCGCGGGCATGGCAACCATGGTGCCCTGTGCCAGGTCGAGCGGCCAGCGGCCGCGACATGGACTAGCGTTTTGGTATGCCTATTCGCACAGCTTCGGCCCGCTGGCAGGGGAACCTCACCGAGGGTTCCGGTTCGATCAAGACCGGCAAGGGCGGCATCCAGGGGAACTACTCGTTCAAGTCGCGCTTCGAGGAGGGCGAGGGGACGAACCCCGAGGAGCTGATCGGCGCCGCGCACGCCGGCTGCTTCTCGATGGCCTTCTCGAAGGCGCTCGCCGACGCCGGCTTCACGCCGACCTCGGTCGAGACCGTCGCCAAGGTCCACATGGACAAGACCGACGCCGGATTCAGCGTCACCAAGATCGACCTCGAGACCGTGGGCGACGTTCCCGGCGTCGACGACGGCACGTTCCAGAAGATCGCCGAGGACGCCAAGGCGAACTGCCCGATCTCGCGCCTGCTCTCGCCCGGCGCCGAGATCACCCTGAGCGCCAAGCTCGCCTGACAACACCCCATCGCGATGCACCGGCTGCCTTTCAGGTGGCCGGTGCACAATGGCTCGTGTGCCGGTCGACATGAGTCGCGAACGCTTCGAGGAACTGGTCGGTGAGGCCCTCGACGAGGTGCCCGCCGAGCTCCTGAAGGTCATGGACAACGTGGTCATCGTCGTCGAGGACGACCCGCCCGAGTCTGAAGATCTGCTCGGCCTCTACGAGGGCACGGCGCTGACCGAGCGCGGCTGGGACTACGCCGGCGTGCTGCCCGACCGCATCACCATCTTCCGCAACCCCACGCTGCGCGTCTGTGACACCGAGACCGACGTGATCGACGAGGTCGCCATCACGGTCGTGCACGAGATCGCCCACCACTTCGGCATCGACGACCACAAGCTGCACGAGCTGGGCTGGGGCTGAAAGATACCTGAAAGGCTGACCGCGCCCTTGGCACGGACTCCTACCCTGATTGCACATACCGTCAGCAGGAGGAAGTGCCATGCGCAGCGAGCTCTTCTCAGCCGAAAACCTCGAGAAGGAGTCGGCTCAGCCCGGGCTCCGCCTCCAGAACTCCAAGCTGCTCAAGGCCGAACTGAACGGCGAGTTCATGGCCCGGCAGGGCTCGATGGTCGCCTACCAGGGTCAGGTGCAGTTCGAGGCTCTGGGCTCGGGCGGCATCGGCAAGTTCATCAAGCAGAAGCTCACCGGCGAGGGCGTTCCGCTGATGCGCGTACGCGGTCACGGCGACGTCTTCCTGGCCGACGCCGCGGCCGACGTGCACCTCATCGACCTCGAGCCGGGCGACGCGCTCTCGATCAACGGCACCAACGTGCTCGCCTTCGACTCGACGCTCAACTACGACATCAAGATGGTCGGCGGCGCCGGCATGATGTCGAACGCCGGCCTGTTCAACTGTGTCTTCACCGGCCACGGCCGGATCGCGGTCACCACCAAGGGCACGCCGGTCGTGCTGACGGTCGACCAGCCGACCTACGTCGACCCGCAGGCCGCGATCTGCTGGTCGGCCAACCTGCAGACCGGCTACCACAGCGCCGAGTCGCTCGGCCTGGGCACGCTGCTCGGCCGCACCACCGGTGAGCGGTTCACGATGACGTTCGCCGGTCAGGGCTTCGTGGTCGTCCAGCCCTCCGAGGAGCCCCCGGCCGGTCTGGCCGGCACCGGCGGCGGCCAGCAGCAGGGCGGCGGCGTGCTCGGCAACATCTTCGGTAATTAGGAAAAGTCGCCGGCCCGGATCCGGGTGAGCCAGGCGGCGGAGTCGGCGAAGTCGGTGTTGGAGAGCCCCCGTGGTGAGGCCACGGGGGCCTCGGGCGTGAGCCGGTGACGGGCGTAGCTGCCCAGGAAGCGCACGTCGGCGCAGATCCGGCGCAGGCCCTGCAACGCCTCGCCCAGCCGCGGCTCGGCCACGTGGCCGGTGCAATCGAGGAAGAAGACGTACGTCCCCAGCTGCTCGCCGGTCGGCCGGGACTCGATGCGGCTCAGGTTGATGCCCCGGACGGCAAGCTCGGTGAGCACGGCCAGCAGCGCCCCGACCTGGTCGCGGCGGATCGACAGGGCCAGCGAGGTCACGTCGTCGCCGGTCGGCTCGGCCGGCGGCCCGGGCCGGGTGAGCAACGCGAACCGGGTCACGGCGTCGGCGTGGTCGGCCACCTTGTCGGCCAGCACGGTCAGCTTGTTGCGGGGCACACCGATCGGCGCGCACAGGGCTGCGTCGTGCTCGCCCGCGGCGGCGCTGATCGCCGCGGTCGCGTTGGAGAGCACGTCGACGACCACCGCGTCGGGCACATTGGCCCGCAGCCAGTTGCGGCACTGAGCCGACGCCTGCGGGTGCGCCGCGATCGAGCGGATCTCGCCGAGCGGGGTCAGCGCCCGGGCCGCCAGCACGAACTCGACCGGGATCACCACCTCTCGGGTGATCACCAGCGGGCTGCCGGTGACCAGCTCGTCGAGCGTGACCGGGATGGCGCCGCCCACGGAGTTTTCCAGCGGGACCAGCGCGGCGTCGGCGTCACCGGCCCGGACGGCCTCGAGCGCCTCGGGCACACTGCGGGCCGGGGTGCGCAGGCCGCGCTCGGCGGCGGGGATGGTGCGCAGGGCGGCCTCGGTGAAGGTGCCCTCGGGGCCGAGGTAGACGAAGCGCGTGGGCGGCGTACCAGGCATGGAGAAAGTCTAGAAGCCGCAGGCCAGCACGCGGATGCCGGGCGGCGCGGTGGTCTGCACCCGGTCGATGCACACGTCGGAGCCGGCTGCCACCAGGGTCAGCGCGGTGGCGCTGCTGGTCGCGACCACCATCAGCGGCTCGAGGTCGTCGGCTCCGGTTCCGGTGACCTCGACCGTGGCGAACGACCACACGCCCGAACAGAACGGGCCCTCGTAGATCCGCAGCGGCTTGTCCGGGATGCCTTGCTGCCCCTTGATCAGCTCGAGGATCTGGGCCCCGGTCGGCTGGGCCGTGCACTTGGGCGCGTGCGAGGGCGTCGCGGTCGCCGTCACCGTCTCGGGCGGGATCGTCGGAGTGGGCCGGACCGGCCGCGTGGTCGCCACCCCGGTCGGATAGGTGGTGGTGGGGACGGTCGGCAGCGGCGGGGCCGTCGGCAGCGAGTATCCGACCGAGGGGCCCAGCGAGATCGGGCCGTCGCTGGGGGTCGCGTACGGGGGTGAGGTCGGCAGTGGTCGCGGCGGCTCGCCACACGCGGCCAGCAGGGCCACGGTGGTGGCCAGCCCGAGGGGGATCAGGGGTGTGCGGGGGGACACGCGCACATGGTAAGGCCGTTCAGTACGCGATCCGATGCCCAGCCGCGCGCAACGTATCGACCGCCTCGCTCAGCCGCACCGACGGCACGAGCAGGTAATCGGTCGAATACGTGGAAAAGGTGACAATGTTGACGCGAGCGTCGGCCAGCGGGCCGATCAGCGACGCCAGCACGCCGGTGAGCGCGAGGTCGAGCGGGCCGACCACCCGCAGGCAGCGCCAGGCCGTATCGACCTCGGCGCCCTCGGGCACCCGGTCGGCCGGGCAGATGATGGAGAACTCGTCCGCGTCCCAGCTCAGCGAGATGACGCTCTTGTCGTCCGGACCTTCGCTCAGCGAAGCCGGGATCGGCGAACCGGCCGGCAGCCGGCACACCGCGTACTCCGCAGGCAGCAGATCTAGATCGAGCATGAACGCAGACTACGTTTCGCGGTCAGATTGCCCAATGCCCACCCGGTGCGGCAAACACCACAAACCCGAAATCTGCTCGTAATGAGAGCGGGAACACAGGCGTCAGTAGCGAACCGCCGAGAAGAAGGTCATCGAGCCGGCCACCCGTTCGTTGTCGAACAGCGGGGTGGCGATCGCGTCGACGGTCAGCGGGGTCTCGCCCGGACCGGGCACGACGCGCAGCAGACCGCGCGCGAGCCGCTCGCTGCGCAGCGCCAGCAGCGGCGGGATCTTGTCGGCGTCGGACTCCTCGAGCTCGCTCGCGTTGGCGGTGAAGTCGATCAGCCGGAGCATCGCGCCCAGCGGCTTGCCGATCACCTCGGGCGGCTTGCCCATGCCCAGCAGCTCGCCGCAGCTGACCGACACCGCCACGATCGCGGTGGACGTGTCGATGATCAGGCAGGGCTCGGGGGCGGCGGCGACGGTCGCTGTCCACCGGTCGAGGCTCGGGACGAACTCGGCCTCGGACGGTGTGCGCGCCTGCGGCACGAACGCGCCCGAGAGTGAGAGTTCGACGTGCGCCACCCGGAGTCCTCCTCACTCTGGCGACAGGCGTCCGCCGCGGCCCGCGCCCGGTGACCCGAGCGTCTCGCCGCGGCGGGGAAGCCGTCGACTACAACCGGAAGGAACGTTACCGGCGTGCTGTCCGCTTGTCAGCGGCCGTTTGTCCGTCAGCGTGCCAGCGATAGTCACCGGCCGGGCGGTACGGGGCGTTCGCCCACGTCGCCGGGTGCTCGGCCACGGCCGACAGTTTGCCCGCGGTGGCGGGCGAGATGCGGGCGCCGCCGGCGATCAGCAGCCGGTCGAGTTCCTTGTCGGTGGCCACGAGGACCTCTTTGGGCAGGCCGTGCACGCTGATCACGCCGGAACCCACGAATGTGAGCACGGGGGTCACCGGCACGCTCAGGCCGACGGCGGCCGAGAGGGCCTTGCTCGCCCGGCGGGCCTCGCGGCGCGCCTCGGCGATGTAGGCCGGGCGCTTCCCGTTGATCTGCACCACGTCACCGGCGATGAGCACCCGGGCGCGGCCGTGGTCGGCCACGGTCACCGCGTAGACGCCGCCCGGTCCGATCGCCAGGAACCCGGCGCGGTCGTCGGCGGGGTCGGGCTCGTAGTAGCCCAGCGCGTCGGTGCGCGGCCAGTCCACGATGTGCCAGTTGGGTCCGAGGCGGTCGAGACGGGTCAACGCCCGGGCACCGGCTGCTTCGAGGCGGCGGGCGTCACGCTCGGCGCGGCGGCGGCGGGCCCAGTCGGCGGGCGACGGGCGGTTCGGCGCCTCCAGAGCGGGGGTTTCGCTCAGACGACGATCGATGACCCGTTGGCTGTTCGGTGGGACGGGTAGAGCTGGGCGTGCTGGGAAGACAGTCACTGCGACCTCCGGCAAAAGGTCCTTCGGGCTCTCTTTTCACTACCGTAAGTGCTCGACCCCATACGGAAGCAAGACACCCGGTGGAAAGAAAGTGGAATGAAAGAGGGATGAATGCCGCATTCACGCATCGCGACTTCTTGCGGATGGTGCATCTCGGCGTCAGATCCCCTGTTCGACCAGTTTCACCTTCAAAGCTAGACCGCCGGTCGCGCTCGCGCACCGATGTCTCATGATCTAGGTCGAACGTCACCGGCCGATCGCTGACCGTGCCGGGCGGGTGCCGAGAGATCGACGAGTGGGCTAACGTCGGCACGTGGTGCACTACGTCGACAGTGAGGTGGGCCGGCTGCGCACGGTGCTGTTGCACCGCCCGGGGCCGGAACTGGCCAGGCTCACGCCGCGAAACAACGACAGCCTGCTCTTCGACGGTATTCCGTGGGTGAGCCGAGCTCAAGAGGAGCACGACGCTTTCGCCGCCGCCCTGCGCGAGCGCGACGTCGAAGTGCTCTATCTGGGTGACCTGCTGGCCGACACCCTGGCCGTCGACGACGCCCGCGCCGAGCTCACCGAGGGCGTGCTGGCCGACCGCCGCCTGGGTGACACCCTGCGCGACAGCGTGCGCCGCTATCTGGCCGATCAGGACCCGCGCCGGCTGGCCGGGGTGCTGATGGCCGGGCTGGCCCACGAGGAGCTCAAGCCGGGCCCGGGCGGCCTGGTCTACGAGATGATGGACCGGCTCGACTTCGTCATCGACCCGCTGCCCAACCTGCTGTTCACCCGCGACTCGTCGGTCTGGGTGGGCGACCGGGTGGCGGTCACCAGCCTGGCCATGCCGGCCCGCAGCCGCGAGACCACGCTGACCCGGGCGATCTATCGCTACCACCCGCGGTTCGCCGGCACCGAGCTCCTCTACGACCCCTCGCTCGAGTTGCTCGAGGGCGGCGACGTGCTGCTGCTGGCGCCCGGGGTGCTGGCCATCGGGGTCGGCGAGCGCACCACCCCGGCCGGCGCCGAGCGGCTGGCCCGCCGGGTCTTCGCGGCCGGGCTGGCCCGCACGATCCTGGCCGTCCCGATCGCTCAGGAACGCGCCACCATGCACCTCGACACCGTGTGCACGATGGTCGACGTCGACGCCGTGGTGATGTATCCGAACGTCGCCGACTCCCTGCGGGCCTACACCGTGACCGGAGACGCCGACGGTGAGCCGCGCGCGTCGGCACCGCGACCGTTCCTCGAGGCGGCGGCCGAGGCCATGGGCATCGACCGGCTGCGGATCATCGACACCGGCCTCGACCCGGTCACCGCCGAGCGCGAGCAGTGGGACGACGGCAACAACACGCTCGCCATCGGGCCCCGGCTCTGCGTCGCCTACGAGCGCAACGTCGAGACCAACGCCCAGCTCGAGCGGGCGGGCATCGAAGTCGTCCGGATCAGTGGTTCCGAGCTGGGCAGCGGCCGGGGCGGGCCGCGCTGCATGAGCTGCCCGATCGAGCGGGTGTCTCTGGCCGCGTGAAACCGCGATTCACGCGGTGCTTCTCACGCCGACGGACGATGGCGAACGTGTGACACGACCAGTTCGGGCACGGGCACCCGCCCCTCGACCAGGTCGGCCTTGTCGGGGAAGTCGAAGACGGCGATCTCCAGCTGTACGGGGTAGTCGGGGGCCTGGCCGACCCGCTTGACCACCTCGCCGTCGACCGTGAAAGCGAGCGATCCGGGGCGCCAGTTGACCCCGTACGTGTGGAACTGCGCGACGTCGATCGGAAGGGTGACCGTCGCCCACTCTTCCGTGAGGCGCGGATCGCGGAAACGGTGCAGTCCCATCCCGACGGCCTGCGGGGCGGAGCCGAAGACCTCCATCACGCAGATCTCGCCGGACTGCTCGGGCGTGGTCTCGATGCCGGAGAGCCAGAACGCGACCATCGACCGTGGCGTGATCGTCCCGCGCATGCGGATCTCGATGTCGCCGTAGAGCGGCGTGCAGCCCCAGAACTCCTCCTGCTCCTCGAGCACCCGCTGCTCGCTCAGGAAGGGCTGGCCGCCGATGGTGCTGCCGACCGGCCCGGAGAAGTTGGCGCTCTGGATGCCTGACACCCGCAGCGGCGTCTCGTGCACGCCTTCGGCCCACAGTCCTTGGTCGGCGGGGATGCTCAACCGCAGCTCCCCGCCACCCACCGCGTAGGTCGCAGCGGAGGCGGCTCGGGAACTCCAATGGGGCAAATACCACGGCACCCAGACAGAGCGGTCCAACTCATCAGAGGTGAACCGCTCGTCCATCACCGCAGCGTTAGCTGACGGCCGATGAGGCCCTGCTTGGCCCGGCGGGCGTCGGCGTCGAGCGGGCCGGTCTCGGCCAGCGTGTCGGCGTAGCGCTTGGCGAAGTCGGCCAGCGGCGCCTCCCAGTCGACACCCTCCGGCTCGCCCGGGATGTCCCAGACCGGCACCAGCAGGCCGTGGGCCCGGAACATGCCGGCGAACTTCGTCTGGTCGCCCAGCAGAAGGTCACCCGAGGCGGAGAGCCGGGCCAGCGTGTCGAGCGCGCGGTCCTCGGCGTCGGGCAGCACCCAGCGCACGTGACCCTTGTCGGGGGCGACCCGGCACCAGTACGCCGCCCGCCCGGCCGACAATCGCAGCGTCGGATAGATCGACGCATTCGCCCGTTCGAGTGACGCCTTCACGGTGGGGTCGTCCGCCTGCTCGGCGTCGAGCCAGTACTCGAAGCCCTCGTGCATGCTGATCTCGAGCGGGCCGTCGACGAGGATGTCCTGCAGTCGCGGGCCCTCACCGGGCAGGGCCGGAACCGAGACCGTGTCGCCCGGCTCGGTGCGCAGCGCGCTCAGGATGGCCACCGCGAGATCCCGCGAGACGTCCCCCGACTGCACGTGCCGCTGGAGGCCGATGAAGACCCGGCCGTCCTGGCGCGTCATCGCCGGCCAGGCCATCGGCAGCACGGTGGACAGCGTGATCGGGCGGTCGCCGTACTCCTCGATCACCTCGGGCCGCAGGGTGAGCGGGGCCGAGGCGGCGGGCACCAGCTCGCGCAGGGCGATCCACTCCGGTTCGTCGGCCAGGCCCTCGAACGGGCGAGCCACGAAGATGTCCCGCACCTTCTCGCGCTTGGGTGCGGACGGGCGTTGGTTACGACGCTTGCTCACGGCGAGACAGCCTAGGCGTTCCGGGCCGGAAAGGGACACTCAGGCGCGCGGGAGCCTTACCTCGGCCGTGGTGCCGCCGCCCTCACGCGGACGCAGCGAGACCCAGCCGTGCTGCCGTTCGACCAGACGCCGTACGAGATAAAGCCCCAGCCCGGCCCCCGGATGACGGCGCCGGTCGTTGCCTTCGGCCTGCCAGTAGCGCTCGAACGCCCGCTCGACGTGCTCGGGGCGGATGCCCGTCCCCCGGTCGGAGAGCCGGAAACGCAGCGTCTCCTCGTCCACCCCGGCGCACAGTTCGACCGCTGACCCCGGCGGTGAGTGCTTCTCGGCGTTGGTGGCCAGCTCGGTCAGGATCGTCGCGATCGAATCCCTTTCCCCGTACGCCTTCGGCAGCTCGCCGGGCATGTTGTCGAGGACGATCCGGCGGCGGAGATCGTGCGGCAGCTCTTCGACCGCCCCGCGCAGCGCCTCGGCCAGGTCGAACGGGCCGGCCGGAGCCGCGCCGACGTCGCCGTCCGCGCTCGCCGCCGAGAGCAGCCGGTCGACCAGCCGGGCCAGCTCACCGGCCCGCGTGTTGATGATGCGGACCGCCTCGTGCCGGCCGGTGTCGCCGAGTGTGTCCCAGTGGTTCGACAGCGTGTCGGCGTACCCCTTGATCACGGTGACCGGTGTGCGCAGCTCGTGGCTGGTCACGGCGACCCAGAGATCGCGATCTTCCTGCCGGCGGGCCTGCTCGCCGCTGTGCACGGGCAGGCCGTTGCGGGCCGCGTAGAGCCGCCCGACATAGCCGGCCAGCAGCTCGAGCACGGCGGCGTGCTCGGGGCCGGGCTCGTCGTCGCCCTCGCCGAAGTAGACGTGCAGCGAGCCCACGATCGTCTCGCCGACCTCACAGCGGGCGCCGAGCATGCGCCGGACGTCACCGCCCTCGACCTGCTTGGCGAATTCGTCGTTGAGCGAGTCGAGCGGGATGAGCAGCGTGCGGCCGCCGCGGAGGCGGGTGTCGGCGCGGTCGACCCGGCGCCCGATCGCGGCCGCGCAGGCTCCGCTGGCGGCGACGATCCGGCCGTGGTCGGAGGCGTATTCGGCGAAGCCGGCACCGCGGCCGCCCAGCGTCTCTTGAGCCAGGCGGACGATCTGCTGGAGCACGGGCAGGCCCGCCTCGCCGACGTTGATCCGGTCGAGGACCGCGATCTGCCCGCGTGTCAGCGTGGCGTAGTCGGGGCGGTCCGGCATGTCTGCGAGTCTGCCTCGCTTCTCTGTCTGGAGATAGTGCCGTGCGTCACAGTGGGCAAGGCCGTCAGCCGATTCACAGGGCGGCCGCCAGATGGTCGATCACGAACTTGGGCCGGTCGGTGATCACGCCGTCGACCCGGTGTTCGAGGAGCATGTCGAGATCGGCCTTGTCGTTGACCGTCCAGACGTACGTCTGATGGCCCGCGGCCCGGATCGCCGGGATCAGCCCCGGCCGCGACCGCACCAGCGCGACCCCCGGCCCGGCGATCCGCGCGCCGAACGGCAGCCGGCCCCGGCCGACCCCGGGCGGCAGGATCTCGATCAGATAGACCGTCGGGAGGGCGGGCGCCTGGGCCCGGACCCGGCGCAGGGCCAGCGCGGCGAACGACATCACGGTCACCTGGACCGGGTCGTCCGGTTTCGGCTCGGCCAGCCCGTAGCGGCGCAGCAGCTTCACGAGGCGGCGCTCGACCTCGGCTCCGTAGCGTGACGGATGTTTGGTCTCGATGAGTAGCCGCACCTGCCGGCCGCTGTCACGCACAGCACCGAGCAGGCGGTCGAGCGTCAGCAGCCGGGAAAGCTCGGGCAGCGGCTCCTCGTCGACCGGATAGCCGGGGTGCCAGGAGCCGAAGTCGAGCGAGTCGAGCTCGGCCAGCGTCTTGGTGCTGACCCGCCCACGGCCGTTGCTCGTACGCCCGAGCTTGCGGTCGTGCACGCAGACGAGGTGGCCGTCGCGGGTGAGCCGCACGTCGCACTCGAGGCCGTCCACGCCGTCCTCGAGTGCGCGCAGGTAGGCGCCGAGCGTGTGCTCGGGCAGAGCGTCGGCGCCCCCGCGATGCGCGAAGACGAGCGGGCGGTAGCTCATAGAACTTGTGGCTGGCCGCTCTCGCTGACGACCTCACGGCCGGACGCGGCCCAGGACTGCATGCCGCCGTCGAGGTTGCGCACGTTGTCCCAGCCGTTGCCCATCAGATAGGAGACGACCTGGCCGGAGCGGCCGCCCGACCGGCAGACGACCACCACCTCGCCGTCACTCGGGACCTCGGCCATGCGGGCCGGGATTTCCATCATCGGGAGGTGGTGGGCGCCGGGTGCGTGCCCCGCCGTCCACTCGTCGGGCTCGCGCACGTCGAGCAGATAGGCATCGTCGCCGACTTCGGCGGGGGTCACGCTGGGTACTTGTGGTCCGAACACGACTCCAAGCGTACGGGTCAGCCGCCGGACGTGGCCGTCGAGTCCTTCTTCAGGTTGGCCGACATCCAGGTGTCCATGTCGTCGGCGACCACCGCCTTGAAGAGGGCCAGGGCCTTCTCGCGGTCGGAGACCACCACGGACTGGCCGTTGATGGTTTCGCTGCCCTTGTTGGGGGTGGTGATGAAGGTGAGGTTGTCGCCGCGTACGCCCCGCAGCTCGCTCGCCATGTCGGTCAGGGAGAAGTCGTTGTCGACCGTGACCGCCGCCGTGACGGCCTTGAGGAACGAGTTGAGCTTGGCCGGGTTGCTGATCGTGCCGCCACTGACCGCCTTGTCCATGAGCGCCTTGAGGAACTCCTGCTGGTGCCTCATGCGGTCGAAGTCGCCGCGAGGGAACTGGTACCGCTGCCGCACCCAGTCGAGGGCCTGGTCGCCGTTCATGTGCATGGTGCCCTTCTTGAACACCCGGTGCGGCTTGTGGATCGACGTGATCGTCTTGTCGACCTTGAGGTCGACACCGCCGAGCGCGTCGGTCACCTCTTTGAAGCCGCCGAAGTCGATCGCCATGACGTGATCGATCTTCACGTCGGTCAGGCACTCGACGGTGTGCACGGCGCGCGGGAGACCACCGAAGGCGAAGGCCGCGTTGATCTTGGCACGGCTGCCGTCGCCGCACTCGGCCTCGTTGCTCTTCGGGATGACCACCCACAGGTCACGCGGGATCGAGATGAGCTGGGCGCTCTTGTGGTCCTCGGGCACGTGCATGAGGATCAGCGTGTCGGCGCGCCACTTGCCGGCGCCGTCGTCCTTCATGTCGGGGTCACGCGAGTCGCTGCCGACCAGCAGGATGTTCTGCGCGCCCTCGATGGCCTTGGCCGGGCGGTCGGTGCTCATGCCCGAGAAGGCGTCGGTGCGCTTCAGGTCCTTGTCGAGGCCCGAGGCGTAGCCGTAGAGCGAGATGCCGGCGATGACCGCGATGATCAGGACCACCAGGCCGGCCAGCAGGGCGATCCGGCCCCACTTCGGCTTGGGGCGGCGACCGCGATAGGAAGTGCCACGGCCGGGGTCACCCGGAGGAGGTGGCGGGGGAGCACCCGCGCCACCGCGGGGCGGCCAGTTGTCGCGCTGCGCCGAGGGCGCCCCGCGGTAAGAACCGGACGGAGGGGCCGACGCCCGGCCCGACGACGGGACAGAGGCTCGACCGGAACCGGAACCCCGCTGGGGGGACAAGGGCGCTGACATGAAACCAGGTTACGTACCCCGAGCCCGTACGCCCTGCCATCAAACCGACACGGCACGAAGTAGGGAGACCCTCGAACAGGGGAAACGCGGGACCGACGGTGGCCGGTCCCGCGTTCACGAATTAATGCAGTGTTTAGTGCGCGCCGTGCCCCGTGAGAGACCGGACCTCGAGCTCGGCGTACTTCGCGGTGTCGTCCTCCTTCGAGATCACCGTGCCGATCCAGCCGCACAGGAAGCCGATCGGGATCGAGATGATGCCCGGGTTGGACAGCGGGAAGAAGTGCCAGTCGTGGTCGGGGAACATGGCGGTGGCCGAGCCGGAGACGACCGGCGAGAAGAACACCAGGACCACGGCCGCGGTCAGACCGCCGTAGATCGACCACAGCGCGCCCGACGTGTTGAACCTCTTCCAGAACAGGCTGTAGAGGATCGCCGGCAGGTTGGCCGAGGCGGCCACCGCGAACGCGAGCGCGACCAGGAAGGCCACGTTCAGGCTCTGCGCGAAGATCGACAGGGCGATCGCCACCGCGCCGATGACCAGGGCCGAGATGCGGGCGACCCGCACCTCGTCCCGCTCGTTGGCCTGGCCGCGCTTGATCACGCTGGCGTAGAAGTCGTGCGCGAGGCTCGACGACGACGCCAGGGTCAGGCCGGCCACCACGGCGAGGATCGTGGCGAAGGCGACCGCGGCGATGATGGCCAGCAGCACCGCGCCGCCGGTCTCGCCGCCGAGATAGTCGACGCCCAGCGCCTGAGCGAGCTGGGGCGCCGCCGTGTTGCCCGCCTTGTCCTGCGCGGTGATGTTCGCGCCGCCCACCAGGGCCGCCGCGCCAAAGCCGAGAGCCAGGGTGAACAGGTAGAACGTGCCGATGATGCCGATCGCCCAGAGCACGCTCTTGCGGGCGATCTTGCTGGTCGGCACGGTGTAGAACCGGGTCAGGATGTGCGGCAGACCAGCCGTGCCCAGCACCAGCGCGATGCCAAGCGAGAGCAGGTCCATCTTGCTGTAGAAGGTGGCCGAGGCGCTGGCCGACTCGATGCCGTAGCGCAGGCCCGGTTCGAGGAAGGCGTCCCCCTTGCCGGACTGCTGAGCGGCGTCGCCGAGCAGCTGCGACAGGTTGAACTTGTAGTGCGCGAGCACCAGGATCGTCATCAGCAGCGCGCCGGTCATCAGCATGAACGCCTTGACGATCTGGACGTACGTGGTGCCCTTCATGCCGCCCACGATCACGTAGACGATCATCAGGGCGCCGACCAGGATGATCGTGGCGACCTTGGCCGTGCCCGCGTCCATCCCGAGGAAGGTCGTGTCCGGCTTGATGCCCAGCAGCAGCGAGACGAGCGCGCCGGCGCCGACCATCTGGGCGATCAGATAGAAGATCGAGACCACGATCGTCGAGACGCTGGCCGCCGTCCGCACCGGGCGCTGACGCATCCGGAAGGCGAGGACGTCGGCCATCGTGTAGCGGCCCGAGTTACGCAGGTACTCGGCGACCAGCAGCAGCGCGACCAGCCAGGCGACCAGGAACCCGATCGAGTAGAGGAAGCCGTCGTAGCCGTAGAGCGCGATCAGGCCGGCGATGCCGAGGAAGGACGCGGCCGACATGTAGTCGCCGCCGATCGCCATGCCGTTCTGGAAACCGGAGAACTGGCGGCCGCCGGCGTAGAAGTCGGTGGCCGTCTTGGTCTGCCGGCTGGCCCAGATCGTGATGGCCAGGGTGATCGCGACGAAGATCAGGAACAGCGTGATGGTGAGACCGCGGGACGTCGAGGTGGAGACCTCGGCCGCGAGCGTGTGGCTCTGCATCAGTCCTCCACCTTCTTGTCAGTCGTGTCGCCGGCCGAGAGCTCGCCGTGGATCTTCTCGGCCAGCGGGTCGATCTTGCGAGCCGCGTAGCGCGAGTAGTACCAGGCGATCAGGAACGTGGACACGAACTGGAGCAGACCGAAGATCAGGGCAACGTTGATGTTGCCGACGACCTTGGCGCTCATGAAACCGCGGGCGTACGCGGAGAGCAGGACGTAGAGGGCGTACCAGAGGAAGAACGCGACCGTCATCGGGAAGACGAAGCTGCGGACGGCGTGACGCAGCCGGCCGAATTCCTCGGACTCCTGGACGGTGCGGTACCTCTCGGTGGAGGACGAGGGTACTTCGGTAGTCACCGGGGTTCACCACCTTCGGGGTGGAGCGGACTTTCCGGCAACGTACGGAGACTCCGGGCGTGGCGAAGGTCACTGGTCGGTGCCTGCGCCGAGTGGTGGTCTGACTGCGCTGACCGGTTTATCGGAGCTCGGTATATCGACCCCGATAGTGGATCAGCGGCGCCGGGGACGGGCCGGCCTCGACCTTTTCGATCACCGCCTCGACCAGCAGCGCCCAGCCCACCACCCGCGACGACTCGAGCCGGCAGCCGGCCCACGTACGCGCTCCGGAGGGCACCGGGCCGTACTCGGTGTCGAGCCACTCGTCGGCGGCGAACAGACCGCCCGGCGCGGGCATCAGGCCGGCGAACCGGTCGGCCAGCTGCCGGTCGGCCGGAGTCAGGGCGGTCAGCGCGAACCGGCCGCTCGGCTCGAGCGCGTCCCAGAACTCGCTCTCGTCGTCGATCAGGCCCAGCACGCGTCCGGGGTCACCGTCGGCGACGACCGTCGAGGAAACGGTCAGCCCGGCCGGACCGGGTGCGGTCCACAGCGTGACGGGAGCCGCCAGCCGGCCGCGCAGCCTCCGTACGGGGGACTTGTCCTCGTCGGGCGTGGCGAAGGGATCGGTGGAGTGAATCGTCACGGGCACCATTCTCGCTTTGGTTACAGAAGGTGCACATAGCTATCCCCCGCTATTGATCAACAACTATCTTCTCTGCGGGAGGAGGCGTCCGTGCATCAGCAAGTGCAGCTACAGCCCGGCGAGGTGCTGCACATCGGCGGTGAGGCGAGCGTGCAGTTCGAAGGCGCCCGGGCCCTGACCTTCCGGTTGATCAGGGTCGACCCGCGCAGCACGTACGACGGATGGCTGTGGCTCGAGGGTTACGTGCTCGGTCCCGACGGTGTGGCACAGCAGCGCCGTCGCATCTTCGTCCTCAAGGACGGTCTCCGTCCGGCGTTCGGGGCATGTGGGCGCGAATGAATCATCGGTAGCGTAATCCCTTCCGTAATCGCGTACGTACCAAGCGATATGGGAGGGACCACGGAATGACCGAGGCGTTGCCGCGACCCGGCGACGTGCTTCTCGTGGGAGGTGCCGCCAGCGTCCAGTTCCAGGGCGACCGCGCGCTCACCTTCCGGGTCATCCGCGTCGACCCGCGCATCACGTACGACGGCTGGTTGTGGATCGACGGTTACGTGCTCGGCCCGTCCGGCGACGCCCTCGAGCGACGCGTGATCTTCGTACGCAAGGACGGCCTGGTCAAGAAGTACTAACGCCCGGCCGTCACCGTCGACAGCAGCTCGGGCATGCGGCGGTCGAGCGATTCGGCGGCCACGCCCGACCCGATCAGGTAGGCCGCGGTGCCGAACGCTATGCCGACCGGCAACCCGATCCACCACCACACGGCGCCGAGCGTGAAGGCCAGGATCTGCAGCGGCACGGTGGCGATCAGCGCGCCGAACATCACCGCGACGGTGAGCAGGCCCTTGGCCGCCCCGCCGCCCGACGACACGGCGAACGGGCTGGTCGACTCGGGCAGTGAATAGGCGGCGCGCACCGACATCGGCAGCACCAGGCCCAGCCCGACGCCGTAGGTGGCGATGAGCAGGCCGAGATCGCCGGCGATCCGCTCCGGCCGGCCCGACACGGCGCCCACCACCAGCGCGATCAGCAGCAGGAGCGGCAGCACGAACATGGCGTGCGCGGCCGCCCGCGAATGGATCTCGACCCGGCCCGGAACCCCGGCCGTGATGTTGGCCGAGTACGCGCTGCCCTCGTAACCGAACTGGTTGGCCAGCGCGATGGCCGCGATCGCGCCGACGAAGACCGCCATCGGCCCGGCCGGACCGCCGCTGACCGAGATCGAGATGGGCAGGAAGAACCCGGCCACGACCAGCGTGATCAGGGCGGCGCGGCGCCGGGTCTCGCGCCACCAGTAGCGTCTCTCGCGGGCGACCAGCGCCCCGAACCGGCTACGGGGCAACCGGCGGCCGAGCAGCAGGGCCGTCGGCGAGGCGATCTCGCGGTCGGTGCCGCGACGACCCCGGCTCTCCGAACCCAGCATCGCCTTCTCCAGCGTCGCGCCCCACCAGACGAGCAGGACGACGATGGTGGCGGCGACGATCAGGAGCTTCAGCGGTACGGCCCACAGCCGCCCGCCGGCCACCTCGAGGCCCAGCGAGTACGGGGCACCGAACGGGGTCCAGCCCAGCACGTCGGCCAGCACGGCGAAAGCGTCCCAGTCGGCGCGCTCGGCCCCGGCCAGCAGCGCCAGTTGCAGCGGCCCGAGCAGAGCGGCCATCACGGCGAACAGGACCACGGCCAGGTCACGCGATCGGCGCGAGCGCAGGCCGGTGGCGAAAGCGCTGGTCACGGCCCGGCTCACGGCCACGCAGAGGAGCAGGCCGAGCAGGATGCCGACGAGCTGGGTCACGGCCGCGAAGGCGCCGCCCAGGGCCGCGGCCGTGCTCACCATGCCGGCCGTGGCGGCCAGTGTGGACAGAGCGGGCAGGCCGGTCAGCGCGGCGGCGAACAGACCGGTGATCAGGGTGCGGTGGGCGAGCGGGAACAGCGCGAACCGGGCCGGGTCGAGCGACTCGTCGACCCCGAAGAACACCAGCGGGAAGAACAGCCAGCCCAGCACCAGGGCCGAGCCACCGAGTTGGAGCAGCATCGCGGCCGCCCGCGCGTTGTCGGCCACGCCGGGGATCGCGAAGATCGCATAACCGGCGATCGCGAAGAAACCGGCCATGACCGCGCCCAGCACGAAGATCGTGATGCGAGCCGGGCGGCCCCGCAGGCCGTTGACCTGCAGGCGCAGTTTGAGCCGGACGAACGTGCCTACAGCCATGCCAGTTCCGAGCCCGTGCTGACCCGGCCGCCGACGACGCGGACGAACACCTCTTCGAGGGAGCTGTCACCGCGTACGGAATCAAGCGTGCCGTGCTGGCGCAGGACGCCGTCGGAGAGGATCGCGACGTGCGAGCAGAGCCGCTCGACGACCTCCATGACATGACTCGAGAAGATCACTGTGCCGCCGCCGGCCACGTAGCGCTGCAGGATCTCGCGGATGCGGGCGGCCGAGACCGGGTCGACCGCCTCGAACGGCTCGTCCAGCACGAGCAGCCGTGGCGCGTGCAGCAGGGCACAGGCGAGGCCGATCTTCTTCCGCATGCCGGCCGAGTAGTCGACGACCAGGGTGCGGTTGCCGGTGCCGAGCTCGAGCACGTCGAGCAGTTCGCGGGCGCGTTGGTCGACGGTCGCCGCGTCCATGCCCCGGAGCAGGCCGTGATAGGCGAGGAGCTCGGGGCCGGTGAGGCGGTCGAAAAGGCGTACGCCATCGGGAAGCACCCCGAGACGGGCCTTGGCCGCGACCGGATCGGCCCAGACGTCGGACCCCAGCAGGACGGCCTGACCGGCGTCGGGGCGCAGCAGGCCGACGGCCATCGAGAGGGTGGTGGTCTTGCCCGCGCCGTTCGGGCCGAGCAGGCCGTAGAACGAGCCGGCGGGTACCTCGAGGCTGACGCCGGAGACCGCGAGTTTGGTGTCGAACCGTTTGACCAGCCCCCGCAGTGACATCGCGGCCGCAGCCTGCTCGGTCGGGTCTGCCCCACGTGGTGCCGGCACCGTCATGGCAGTGAACCTATCGGCTGCTCGCCACCCTGACCAGCACAAATCACACCCGCAGGGACTCCGGAGCGTGCAGTCGCAGCATGGTCGCGCCGACATCGGGCGGGACCCGCCGGCTGGTCAGGAGCGAGCCGACGATCATCACCAGGAAGGCCAGCGGGACGGTCCAGGCGGCGGGCTGACCCACGGCGTCGGCGACCCAGCCGTCCAGGGGCGGGCCGAGCACGGTGATCAACACGGCCGCCATCGACGCGCCGCCCCCGGCCAGAATTCCGGCCACCGCGCCGACGTCGGTCAACCGCCGCCACCAGATGCCGAGCACGAGTAGTGGGCAGAAGCTGGAGGCGGCGACGGCGAACGCGAGGCCCACCACCCGCGAGACGTCCATGTTGGAGACGTACAGGGAAAGAAGAATCGGCACTGATGCGGCCAGAACGGTGGCCAGGCGGAAATCGCGGACCGAACCGCTCCGGCCGGCCCGCAGCACGTCGGTGAAGACCACCCCGGCCACGCTGGTGAGCAGGCCGGACGAGGTGGAGAGGAAGGCGGCCAGTGCGCCCGCGGTGACCAGGGCGCCGAGTAACCGGCCGAGATGACCGCCGCCGAGAGCGGCCTCGGGCAGCAGTAACACCACGGCGTCGGTGCGGCCGGTCATCAGCAACTGCGGGGTGTAGATGCGGCCGAGCACGCCATAGAGGGTGGGCAGCAGATAGAAGGCGCCGACCAGGCCGAGCACGACCAGGGTGGTGCGGCGGGCCGAGGCGCCGTCCGGATTCGTATAGAAACGGACCAGCACGTGGGGCAGACCCATCGTGCCGAGGAACGTCGCCAATATCAGGGAATAGGTGGTGAAAAGGGTGCCGTCGTCGCCGCCGGGCAGCAGCCAGTCCGGGCCGAACGTGGCGTCCACAGTGCTCACCCGCGGCACGGGAGCGCCCTCGTCGTAGCTGAGCTGCTGCCCCTTTTCGAAGGGAACGCCGTCGACCACCGCGTCCTGCTCGAGCACCACCGTGGTGGCGGCCGGGAAGGTCGCGCCAGGCTCGGGCGTGACCGGCGGACGACCGTCGGACTGCCACTGCAGGGCCAGGAAGATCACCGGGACGGCCAGCGCGGTCAGCTTGAGCCAGTACTGGAAGGCCTGCACAAAGGTGATCGCGCGCATGCCGCCGAGGGCCACGTTGGCGGTCACCACGACGCCGACCAGCAGGGCGCCCCATGCGTACGAGCCGCCGGCGACGGTGGTGAAGGTCAGCCCCGCACCCTGCAACTGGGGGACGAGGTAGAGACAGCCGATGAAGACGACAAAGACGCTGGCCAGGGTGCGCAGCAGGGGCGAGCCGAGGCGTACCTGGCAGAAATCGGGCAGCGTGAAGGCACCCGACCGGCGCAGCGGCGCGGCCACGAAGAGCAGCAGGGCCAGATAGCCCGCGGCGAAGCCGACCGGATACCAGAGCACGTCGACGCCGTAGCGCAGGATCAGGCCGGCCACACCCAGGAACGACGCCGCCGACAGGTATTCGCCGCTGATCGCGGCCGCGTTCCACGACGGGCTCACCGACCGCGACGCGACCAGGAAGTCGGACGTGGTGCGGGCGAACCGCAGGCCGTACACGCCGATCCCGACCGTGACCAGGATGACGACGATCAGGCTCGGGACCAGGTAAGGGTTCACTGTTCGGGCCGTCTGATCAGGGCCTCGAAGTCCTGCTCGTTACGTTCCGCCCAGCGCACGTAGGCCCAGCCCACGCCGATCAGGAACGGGAACGAGAACACGCCGAGCAGCAGCCACGGCAGCAGAACGCCGAAGACCTTGACCCCGCCCACGCCCGGCGCGACCGCGAACAGCAGCGGGAGCGCGCCCAGCCCGGTCACCACCACCAGCGCGAGCCGGAGGGCGAGGGCGAGCTGGGCCCGCATCAATCCCTTGACCAGCGCCTCGCCGACCGGTGTCTGCTCGGCGAGGTCGGATCGGGCGCGGTCGGCCGGGCGTCGTGCCGCCGCGGCCTCGCCCAGCACCACACGCGTACGCCGGGGGGTCGTGCCCGCTGCGTCGTCGGTGGTCATGACCGGGAGTCTGGCCGTCAGCGGCCCGATGTCAAGGGGGTGCAGTCGAAGGTGGGGTTTCCGTGAGTCGCGATCAGCACCCGGGCCTGCTGCCGGCCCAGGCTCCAGCTGCGCCAGTCGTCGCTGGTCGTCACCAGGCCGGTGTTGAGGCGGCCGAGCACGCAGAGCAGTTGCTCCTCGGTCAACCCGTCGGCCTTGGTCAGCGCGGGAACGGCGTCCGGGGAAAGGTCGCCGAGGTAGCTCAGGTCGATCGGGCGGTCGCCGTTCGGCTGCGCGTTGCGCTCGGCGATCATCCCGTCCGGGTTGGCCACGGCCAGGGCGATCAGGGCGCCGACACCGGCCGCGATCGCCACCCGGGGCAGCCACGGCGCCCGGATGCGGCGGCCCGCGATCAGCACCAGGAGCAGCACGAACACGAACCACAGCTCGCAGCAGAAGACCAGGAGCCGCAGGCGGGTCAGGCCGTACTCATTCGTGTAGAGGACGATGCGCTGGATCGCGGTCGCGGCGATGACCAGGGTGAGCGCGGTCAGCGCGCCGAGGACGATCCGGATCAGCAGACGGTCGGTCCGTCCCTGGCGGGGAGCCCAGCGGGCGGCTCCTGCGAGCACCAGCAGGGTCAGGCCGACGACCCAGCTGAGCTGCCAGAATCCGCTGCGCGCCTCGCTCGCGTATCCCTGCATCTCCGTGTTGATCATCTGGACGGCCACGAACGCGGCGAACAGCGCAGTCAGCAGGCTCAGCGGGACGGCCCACTCCCAGCGGTGCACCTTGCGGCCCTCGGTGCGGTCCAGCTTGGACAAATCGGGCGGGGCGACCCGGAGGAACGCGGCACCGCCGACCGCCATCGCCGTGAACCCGCCCAGGAAGATCCACCGGAACACGGTGTCCACGCCCAGGTCGGGGACGAGTCGTTCCAGCGCGGTCGCGAACCGGGCGTCGGCCGAGGCCAGCAGGGAGCCGAAGGCCAGGAGCAGGACCGCCGAGACGAGGGCGGTGGTCAGGATGCGGACGTTTCCCTTACGCGGTAGGCCGCGGGCCAGCCACGGCACGGCTCGGAAGGCGGCGATGTACGGCATCGTGTACGCCACGAAGATGCTGCGCATCGAGCGGCCGCCGGCCAGCGCGAGGGCGGCGGTGAGGGTGGCCACCACCAC
The DNA here is from genome assembly GCF_018829635.1 of Paractinoplanes bogorensis. Classification (GTDB taxonomy): domain Bacteria; phylum Actinomycetota; class Actinomycetes; order Mycobacteriales; family Micromonosporaceae; genus Actinoplanes; species Actinoplanes bogorensis. Next base: position 736,554 of record NZ_JAHKKG010000002.1, on the reverse strand, counting down.
GCACAGGGCGTAGAGCCAGCCCGCGGAGCGGAACGTGCCGACGGCGAGTAGAGCGACCGTGGCCAGGGCCCAGGCAAGTTGTTCGGTTCTGACGTTTCCCCGGCGGTGAGTCACCAGGGGCTGGGGGCCACGGGTCTTGGCCACGTCGGCTATGAACACCGCGGCCATGGCGGCGATCGCGGTGACCAGCCAACCCACGCCGGCCCGGTCGAGCGGCAGGCTCAGCGCGGCGATGGCGGCGGCCCCCGCGACCGACGCGACCGTCACGATCGAGGCCGGGCGGCCCGGACCGATCCACTGACGTCCCCACGGGGCAGTCGCGGGCCACGGGCCGTGCAGCGGCGGAAAGACCTGTTTTTGGGCAGGGGCTATCGACATTTCGGACCTCAGCTTTCGGGTTGCTCTTACTTGCTGATCAGCGGAAGCGTTACGTGGATCTCGCAGCCCGGGTGCTCGGGATCGACGGCGGCGATCGTGCCGTGATGCAGCTGGACGACCCAGCGGGCGATGGCCAGCCCGAGGCCGGTGCCGCCCCCGCCGGGCCGCTCGCCGCGGGTGAACCGTTCGAAGACGCGGTCGCGCTCCTCGGGCGGAATTCCCTCGCCCTCGTCGGCCACGGCGATCAGCACATGCTCGTCGCGGCGCTCGGCGCGCACCTGCACGGTGCCGCCGGGCGGACTGTGCCGGGCCGCGTTGTCGAGCAGATTGGCGAAGACCTGGTGCAACCGCTCGCGGTCACCCGGCACGACGATCGCGGCCGACGCGACCTTGAACCGGACGTCGCGCCCGGCGCCGGCCGCGTTGACCTCGGCCTCGCGCACCACGCCGTCGAGGAACGTCCGCACGTCGATCGCCCGGCGCTTCAGCGGTGCCACGCCGGCGTCGATGCGGGACAGGTCGAGCAGTTCGGTGACCAGCCGGCCGAGCCGCTCGGTCTGAGCCAGCGCGGTCTGCATCATCTCGGGTTCGGCCTTGGCCACGCCGTCGACGATGTTCTCGAGCAGGCCCTGCAACGCGGTGATCGGCGTCCGCAGTTCGTGCGAGACGTTGGCGATCAGCTCGCGTCGCTGCCGGTCGGCCGCGGCCAGGTCGGCCGCCATCTGGTTGAACGCGACGGCCAGCTCGCCCACCTCGTCGGCCGAGGTCGCCCGAACCCGCCGGTCGTAGTCGCCCTGCGCCATCGCCCGGGCCGCCGAGGTCATCTCGCGCAGCGGCGAGGTCATGCCGCGGGCCAGGAACTGCACGATCGTGACGCCGATGACGGTCGCGGTGACGCCGGTCCAGATCGGGAACCAGCCCAGCCACAGATAGAACCAGAGAAGACCGCTGAGGCCGCCGGCCAGCAGCACCATGATGATCTTCATCTTGATCGACCGCACCGGGTCGAGCGGTCGCGGCAGGCCTCTCATTTGCGCACCTCGAGGGCATAACCCACCCCGTGCACCGTACGGATGAGGTCGGACCCGAGTTTGCGGCGAAGTCCCTTGATGTGACTGTCGACCGTGCGGGTGCCGGACGCGTCGGCCCAGCCCCAGACGTCGGCCAGGAGGCGTTCGCGGGGAAGCACCGTACGGGGGTGGGCCGCCAGATGCACGAGCAGGTCGAACTCGGTCGGCGTCAGATGCGCCTCGACCCCGCCGCGCAATACCCGGCGCTCGGACTGGTTGATCTCGAGATCCCCGAACCGCAGAATCTTGTCGTCCCGGGTCTCCTGCCCCTTCTGCGCGCGCCGCAGCAGGGCGTGCACGCGGGCGGCCAGCTCGCGCATCGAGAACGGCTTGACCATGTAGTCGTCGGCGCCGACGGCCAGCCCGACGAGCAGATCGGTCTCGTCGTCGCGGGCGGTGAGCATGAGGATCGGCACGGGCCGCTCGGCCTGAATGCGCCGGCAGACTTCGAGCCCGTCGAAGCCCGGCAGCATGACATCGAGCACGATGACGTCCGGCGGCGTCCGTCGCGCGGCCGCGACCGCAGACGGCCCGTCGCCGGCCACCTCGACCACGAAGCCTTCGGCCCGCAGCCGGGCCGCAACGGCTTCCGCGATGGTCCGCTCATCCTCGACGACGAGAACGCGCCGCTCAGTCTCCACGCCCGCACCTCCTTCGGTGGTAGAGGCGGCCGGTGCGCCCCCGTGACTCACCGGCCGCTTCGGCGGTGAGCTTATTGATCCCCCGTGCAGGCAGGGCGGTGACTTTGTGAACGACCTGTGGAGATCCCCGCTCTTACCGCTGCCATGGGTCGACGACGGCAATGCCGGTGTCGACGAAGTCCTTACCGTTGCGGGTGGCGAGCGTTGCGGCCTGGGATCGGCAGATGGCCGCGATCTGCGCGTCGAATCCGCTGATCGGGTTTCCGTCACGTTCGCGTCCCGCGACCAGGTCGGCGTAGGCGGTGGCGGCGGCGAGGTCGAACGACAGGACCTGGCGCGGGAAGGCGGCGAAAATCTCGTTGGCGGCCTGGTGCAGATCGTGTTTGCGCCGGCCGTCGGGGAGCCGCGCGATGCCGTAGCGGATCTCGGCGACGGTGACCGACGTGGTGTAGAGGCCAGTGCTGGAAGTTTGCTGCAGCCAGGTGAGCACGGCCGGAGCCGGGGCCACGCGCATGAGTTCAGAGACGACGCTGGTGTCGAGGACGATCATCAGTCGTCGAAGTCCGCGGAACGGGGCGGGGTGGTTCGGTCCGACACATCCAGATCCACACCGCCGAGCCGCCCGAATCGTTCGGTCAACGCGCTGAACAGGTCGTTCCGGGGGCGTTCATCCTCGGTAGCGGCTGCGGTAAGGATCAGGCGGATTTCAGCTTCCATGGAGCGGCCGTTGCGGGCGGCCCGGAGACGCAGCTTCTCTCGTACGGAATCATCCAGATCTCGGATGCTGAGGGCCGCCATCGTCGTCTCCTCGTCACCAATGGTTGATAGCAATGCTAGCGCACACCGATTTTGTCCCCATCTGCCTGTGGATAACTCTGTGGAAAACCATGCTGGGCTGTGGACAACGGTGTGGATTGGCTGTGTATGGCTAGCGGGTCCAGTCGTGTTTGGCCGCTCTGATCAGGCGATCCTTGAGTTCTCGGGTGTGTCTGCGGCTTACCGGGAGCTCGATGCCGTCGACCGAGACCACGTAGCCGGATGTGGTCAGGCGTAGCTCGGCGATCAGGCGGATCTGCACCAGGTAGGAGCGGTGGATGCGGACGAAACCGGCGTCGGCCCAGCGTTCGGCCAGGGTGGCCAACGAGACGCGTACGAGATGGGAAGCCTCTGACGTGTGCAGGCGGGCGTAGTCGCCCTGGGCCTCGACCCAGCGGACCGACGAGCGCGGCAGCATGCGGGTGGTGCCGGCCAGCTCGACCGGGATGGCGGGCTCGTCGGTGGGCGGGGTGGGCGCGGACGCAGGGATCACGCGGGAGCCGGCCACCCGGCGCAGAGATTCGCCCAGGCGTTCGGCTCGTACGGGCTTGCGGACGTAGTCGGTGACGCCCAGGTCGAAGGCGTCCACGGCGCCGTCGTCGTAGGCGGTGACGAAGACGATCGCCGGTGGGCGGGCGAAGCGGCGCAGGATGCGGGCCAGTTCCATGCCGTCCAGGCCGGGCATGCGGATGTCGAGGAACACCGCGTCGACCTCGGTGTCGCGCAGCACCCGCAGCGCCTCGGTGGCGTCGCCCGCCCGGTGCACGTGGGCGACCCGGCCGTCGGCGTTGAGCAGGTAGGCCAGCTCGTCCAGGGCGGGCGGCTCGTCGTCGACCGCGAGCACGACCAGGCTCATGCCCGTACGCCCGGGTGGAACTTGGGAACTCGCATGCTCACCTTCGTGCCGGCTCCGGGCGCTGTCTCGACCACCAGGCCGAAGTGGTCGCCGAAGACCGATCTCAGTCGCTCGTCCACATTCGCCAGGCCCACGTGCTGCCCGTCGTCTGTCTCGGGCATGCCGGCGGCGAACACCGCCGGATCCATGCCGACCCCGTCGTCTTCGACCGTGATGTGGCATTCGGCGCCGGCGTCCTGGGCCTCGATGCTCACCATACCGACGCCGGGCTTACGTGACAGGCCGTGGCGGACGGCGTTCTCGACCAGCGGCTGCAGGCACAGGAAGGGCAGCCCGACCGGCAGCACTTCGGGGGCGATCTGCAGGCGTACCTGCAAACGGTCTCCGAACCGGGCCCGCTCGATCGTGAGATAGCGGTCGATCGAGCGCAACTCCTCGGCCAGCGTCGTGAAGTCGCCGTGGGCGCGGAACGAGTATCGGGTGAACTCGGCGAACTCGAGGATGAGCTCGCGGGCCCGCTCGGGGTCGGTACGGACGAACGAGCCGATCGCGGTGAGCGCGTTGTAGATGAAGTGCGGGCTGATCTGGGCCCGGAGCGCTCGCACCTCGGCCTTGGCCAGACGTTCGCGGGACGAGTCGAGTTCGGCCAGCGCGAGCTGTGAGCCGGCCCAGCGCGCGGTCTCGAGCGTCGCCTGCACCAGGCCGGGTGCGGGCTGGTCGTCGGCCACGGCCACCAGTGCGGCGGCGGCCCGGCCGTCGGGGCTCGACAGGGGGGCCACCACGGCGCCGCGCACGATGCAGTCGACCAGGTCGCACGGCAGGTCGGAGGCGGAGAGCACGATCGAGCGTTGCGCTTCCAGAGCCCGTACGGCGGCGGCGGTGAACTGGTCGCTGTGGTGGCTGCCGCGACCGTCGAAGGCCAGGCAACGCTCGTGGTCGGTGATCGTCAGGCCGGCCGCGCCGATCAGGGTGCGCAGGGGGCGGGCCGCCTTGGCCGCGGTGTTCGGGCTGAGGCCGGCACGCAAAGGTTCGGCGGCGAGGGCAGCGGTGTGCAGCACGTCGTAGGTCGCTCGCTGCATGGCGGTGGCGATGCCGCGGCGGGCGCGCAGCCGGATGACGGCCAGCACGGCGGCGGCGAGAGCAGCTAGGACGGCCAGGACCGCCAGCACACTGCCCACCTGTCCGGTCACGCAGCAGATAGTAGGCGGTCATAGCGTATTGGCAGGGTGCCAACTGGGATTACCCCGTAGTAACAAACCGATCAACAATTTAAACAAGTCGATATATGGCGAGCTCATCCCCAACCACCCTCAGGGAGAGTGCCCATGTTCAGTAAGTTCCTGGCCGCCACCGTTCTGGCCGGCGCCCTCGTGACGGCGTCACCCGCCGCACCGGCCCTCGCCGCCAACCCCTACGAGCGCGGTCCCGCCCCCACCACCAGCACCATCGAGGCGTCGCGAGGCTCCTTCGCGATCAGCCAGACCACCGTCGCCCGGTCCTCCGTCAGTGGTTTCGGCGGCGGCACGATCTATTACCCCACCAGTACGACGGCGGGGACGTTCGGCGCCGTGGCCATCTCGCCCGGGTTCACCGCCTCACAGTCCAGCGTCTCGTGGCTCGGCCCCCGGCTCGCCTCGCAGGGCTTCGTGATCATCACGATCGACACGCTGAGCACCCTCGACCAGCCGGCCAGCCGCGGAACGCAGTTGCTGGCCGCGCTCGACTACCTGACCCGTACGAGCAGCATCCGCACCCGGATCGACGCCTCCCGGCTGGGCGTCATGGGGCACTCGATGGGCGGCGGCGGCAGTCTGTCGGCCTCGGTGTCGCGGCCATCGCTGCAGGCGGCCATCCCGATGACCCCGTGGCACGGCACCAAGAGCTGGTCGAGTGACCGGGTGCCCACGCTGATCATCGGGGCCGAGAACGACAGCACGGCGCCGGTGAGCTCGCACGCCGAGCCGTTCTACACCAGCCTGCCCAGCACCGCCGACAAGGCGTACCTGGAACTGAACAACGCCTCACACTCGGCGCCGACCTCGACCAACGTGACGGTCGCGAAGTACAGCATTTCGTGGCTCAAGCGCTTCATCGACGACGACACCCGCTACGACCAGTTCCTGTGCCCGAACCCGAGCGGCTCGGCCATCCAGGAGTGGCGCTCTACCTGCCCGTACAGCTGAGCCTGCTGGCTCCGCTTCGCTCCGCGGCGGTCGCCTTGTAACCGCTGAGTTGGCAGCCGGTTTTCCGCCACCCGCAAACCCCGCGGGCGTCGAAAAACCGGTTGCCAACTCACCGGCGGCGATCGCGTTAGTAAGCGCCTTTACGTTTCAGGACCACGAAGATCGTTCGCCAGAGGATTCCGAGGTCGTACGTCAGGGACCAGTTGTCGACGTAGTACAGGTCCAGGCGTACGGCCTCGTCCCAGCTCAGATCGGACCGGCCGGACACCTGCCACAGGCCGGTGATGCCGGGGCGCACCAGCAGGCGGCGGCGCACGTCACCCAGATAGTCGCCGTCGTCGGCGGGCAGCGGGCGCGGCCCGACCAGCGACATCTCGCCCTTGAGCACGTTGATCAGCTGGGGGAGTTCGTCGAGCGAGGTGGCCCGCAGCTTCGCCCCGAACGAGAAGATCCGCGGGTCGTTCTTCATCTTGAAGAGCATGCCGTCGGACTCGTTGAGCTCCTCCAGCGTGCGCTTGCGCTCCTCGGCATCCACGTACATCGTGCGGAACTTCCACACCCGGAACGTGCGGCCCTCGTGGCCGACGCGGGGCTGGCGGAAGAAGACCGGGCCGGGGTCGGAGAGCTTGATGCCGATCGCGATGGCCAGCAGGATCGGGCTGATCAGCAGCAGACCGAGGCCGGCGGCGACCCGGTCGAGCAGGTTCTTGACCAGCCAGCCGGGACCGGAGAGCGTGGGCTCCTCGACGTGCAGCAGCGGCAGGCCCTCGATCGGGCGGATGTGCACCCGGGGGCCGGCGATGTCGGTGAGCTGGGGGGCGACGACCAGGTCGACGCCGGTGCCCTCGAGCTGCCAGGCCAGCCGGCGCAGTTCGCCCGGTTCGGCGCTGGCCGAGCCGCAGACCGCGATCGTGTCGGCGCCGACCTCGCGCACCAGCGAGAGCACGTCGCGGGCGGCGTAGACCGGCACCGGCGTCTCGATGCCGCGGGCGGCCGCGTAGCCATCGGTTATGTGAATGGCGACCGGGATCAGGCCGGCGGCGGGGCTGCGGGTGACCGCGGTGTAGACCTCGAGGGCCTCGGGCAGCGTGCCGACCAGAACCATGCGGTGGGCGCCGTGGCCGGTCTTGCGCCGGGCGAAGTGCAGCACCTGGCGGGCGGCGACCCGGCCGATGAGCAGGAAACCGACGCCCATCAGCGAGACCGCGGCGACCGTGCCACGCGAGAGCGGGGCCTTGGTGGCGAACGCGAGCAGCGACACGCAGGCCACGATGGTGACCGAGGTGCGCACGATGCGCTTGAACTCTTCGCTGCCCAGACCCAGGTAGCGGCGATCGTAGGTGCCGTTGGCCCAGAGCAGGACGAGCCAGCCGAGCGGGAGAACCACGTACGCGAAGAAAATGAACAGCTGCTCGTTGTGCAGGAAACCGAGGCTGCGGCCGTAGAAACCGGACCGCGACTTCTCGATGTAGGTGGCGGCCAGATGACTCGCCAGCACCACCGAGATCAGATCGAGGAAGACGAGGACCAGCGTGTACGGCCGGTGCCAGCGCGACAGGCGTTTGTGCTGACGCGTCCAGGCCGATCGGGGAACGCCGTTGCTCGGTGGCGGCTCCTGCTGCCACTCGAAGCTGTCGTACGGCACGGGTTTGCTCCGGCTGCTGTCGGTAACCGGGTGATGCAGGCCAGCGGTCACCTCGCCTGAGTCCTCCCGCATCCGGAAAAGATTACGCACCGCAACGTGTTTGGACGGACAACCGCGCCGCGGAAACGTGGGACCGGGCCACTATACCGATGGATCGGGCGGAAAGAAGCGGACGTAGCGCCCGCTTTCCCTACCGTGCACGTAGCGTGACCGATGCGCCGCTATCGGATCAACTTGGACAGGCGTCGATCGGCCAGCGGCTTGCCCCCGGTCTGGCAGGTCGCGCAGTACTGCAGGCTCTTGTCGGCGAACGAGACCTCACGGACAGTGTCGCCGCAGACCGGGCACGGCAGGCCCGTGCGGGCGTGGACGCGCAGGCCGGCTCGCTTCTCGCCCTTGAGCTCGGCCGCCTTCATGCCTACCGAGCGTGCAACGGCATCGGTCTCGACCTCGCGCATGGCCGCATACAGCGTGTCGATCTGCTCGTCGGTCAGTTTGCCGGTGAGCGCGAACGGCGACATCTTCGCCACGTGCAGGATCTCGTCGGAGTAGGCATTGCCGATGCCCGCGAGTACCTCCTGGTCGACCAGCACGCCCTTGACCTGCCCGCTGCGGATCTTGAGGCGGGCGGCGAACTCGTCGCGCGACACCGCCAGTGCGTCGGGGCCGAGCCGGGAAACACCGGGGACCTGGTTCGGATCCCGTACGAGATAAGCCGCCAGGGACTTCTGGGTGCCGGCCTCGGTCAGGTCGAACCCGGACTCGTCGTCGAGGCGCACCCGGATCGCGATCGGCCCGCTGCCCGGCTTGAGCGGGGCGGGCGACTTGAACGCGTCGCGGTAGTGCAGCCAGCCGGCCCGGGCCAGGTGGATGATCAGGTGAATGTCATCGCCGAGCCCGATGTCGAGGAACTTGCCGTGCCGGCCGGCCGAGGTGATCGGCAGCCCGGCGATGGCCGAGGCGGGCGGATCGTAGGTCTTCAGCGCGCTGAACGAGGACACCTCGAAGCGCTGCACGGTGTGGCCGACCGCGCGCTCACGCAGATAGGCCGCGAGCGCCTCGACCTCAGGGAGTTCGGGCACGTGGTCAACGGTAGCGTTAAAAACCGTGAAGGTCGTCGTTGCGCACAACCGCTATCGGGAAGCGATCCCCTCCGGCGAGAACGTCATCGTGGACACCGAGATCGCCCAGCTCCGCGAGGCGGGGGTCGAGGTGCTGCCGTTCCAGCGCAGCTCCGACTCGATCGGCGAGCTGCCGCTGGCCGAGAAGGCGCTGCTGCCGCTGTCGCCGATCTATGGCCGGGCGGCCCAGCGCGACCTCGCCGACCTGCTCGACCGGGAGCGGCCGGACGTGCTGCACCTGCACAACCCGTACCCGCTGCTCTCGCCCTGGGTCGTGAAAACAGCGCACAAGCACGGCGTACCGGTGATCCAGACGGTTCACAACTACCGGCAGGTGTGCTCGTCCGGTCTTTATTTCCGCGACGGCCACAACTGCCAGGACTGCCGGGGCAGGCTGATCGGCCTGCCCGCGATCAAGCACCGCTGCTATCGGGGCTCGGCCGCGCAGAGTGCCCTGATGGCCACCACCCTGGCCGTGCACCGCCCGACCTGGCGTTCGGTCGACCGGTTCATCGCGCTGACCGACCGGATCGCCGCTCACCTGCGCGACTACGGGATCGCCGACGAGCACATCGTGGTCAAGCCGAACGGCCTGCCCGACCCGGGCGAACCCGAGCCGCTGGGTGAGGGTTTCCTGTACGGCGCTCGCCTGTCCCCCGAGAAGGGCCTGGAGCTGCTGCTCGACGCGTGGCGCCGGCACCCGGACGGCTCGCTCGGCCCGCTGCGGATCGCCGGTGACGGCGAGTTGCGGCCGCTGGCCGAGCAGGTGGCGGCCGAACGCTCCGACGTCACCTACCTCGGCGTGCTCGACCGCGAGGGGATGCGGAAGGCGCGCACCGACGCGGCCGTCGTGGTGGCCGTGCCGACCTGGAACGACGTGCTGCCGACGGTGATCCTCGAGGCCATGTCGTCCGGCCGGCCGGTCCTCGGAACCGACGTCGGTGGCATCCCCTACCTGGTCGGCGACGACGCCGGCTGGGTCGTCCCGCCGCAGCCCGAGGCACTGGCCGCGGCCCTGCCGATCGCTCGGGACCAGGCCGTGGCGAGAGCGTCGTCGGCCCGGGCCCGCTATCTGAGCCGGTTCCACCCGCGGGTGCTGACCCCGCGGCTGATCGAGATCTACACCAGCCTCACAGCAAACTCTGATCATCTGTATAGGTAGATCTTGTCCGGCCCGGGGAACGCTCGGGTACGTGAGTGAATCCCCCCGCACTACCAGGCGAAATGTCCTTATCGGCGCGGGTGGCGCCGTGCTCACCGGCCTCGTCGGCGGTGGCATCGGCTATGCCCTCGGCCGCGACGACGAACCGGCTGCCGTCCCCGATGACGCGGCGGCGACCCCGGCCGGTGATCCGAAATACCGTTCCCGCCCCGATCTCCGCACGCTGCCCGACGTCACGATCACCGTGGCCGCTAACGGCACGGTGGCCGGTTCCGTCTTTCTCACCCCGGCCTCGGGAACCGGCCTCTGGGGTCCGCTGATCGTCGACGAGAAGGGTTCGCCGGTCTGGTTCAAGAAGGTGCCCGACCCGGCCACCGTCGCGATCGACCTCAAGGCCCAGCGGTACCGGAACAAGCCCGTGCTGACCTGGTGGGAGGGAACCATCGGGGGCACCGGCGGCCAGGGCGTCGGCCAGGGCGAGTTCGTGATCGCCGACCAGTCGTACCGGGAGATCACCCGCATCCGCGCGGCCGGCACCGAGCAGGCCGACCAGCACGATCTGGTGATCACACCGCAGAACACCGCGCTTTTCTGGGTTTATGACCCGATTCCGTACGACCTCAGCGCGCTCGGCGGTCCCGAGGACGGTGTGCTGCACGACGGCGTGATCCAGGAGATCGACATCGCGACCGGCCGCAAGGTCTTCGAGTGGAGGTCGAGTGAGCACGTGGGCCTGGACGAGTCGTACGCGCCGTTGCCCCAGGGCGATTCGGCCCATCTCCCGTACGACTACTTCCACGCCAATTCGGTCGGGCTGGCGGCCGACGGCAACATCATCGCCTCGGCCCGGCACACCTGGTGCGCCTACAAGATCGACCGGAAGAGCGGTGACATCGTCTGGCGGATCGGTGGCAAGAAGTCCGACATCGAGGTCGACGAGCGGACGAAGTTCTCCTGGCAGCACGACTTCCGGCAGCGACGGGACGGCTCGTACGGGCTGTTCGACAACGGCGCCGGGGTGACCAAGGAGAAGGAGTATTCGCGCGGCGTGGTGTTCAAGGTGGACGAGGCGGCCAGGACGACCACGTTCGTCGCCGAGTACCTGCACCCCGACCGGCTCTCCGCACCCACACAGGGCAGCTTCCGCGAACTGGCCGACGGTGGCTCGTTCGTCGGCTGGGGGCAGATGCCGCACTTCACCGAGCACAACGCCGACGGGAGCGTGCGGTTCGCCGGGCACCTGCCGCTCGACAACCAGTCCTACCGCGCCTACAAGGCCGAGTGGGCCGGCGAGCCGCTCGACCAGCCCGCGCTGGGCCTGCGGGTCGACGGCGGCAACGTGATCGTCTCGACCAGCTGGAACGGTGCGACCCGGGTGGCGCGCTGGCGGGCCAAGTGGTTCACCCAGCCTGGCGGCTCGGCGGGCGGCCAGGTCGAGGAGGCGTACGCCGGCTTCGAGACGACCCTGACGGTGCCCGGCACGCCCGAGTACGTGGTGGCCGAGGCGCTGGACGCGAGCGGGAAGGTTCTCGGCACGTCGTCGGCCATTCCGGTGCGGGTCTGACAGATCACAGTTGACAGGCTTGGCTAACGCCATTAGCTTTTAGCTAACGGAATTAGCCAAGCCTGGAGGCAGTCATGACCGAGTTCCTGAAAATCGACGGCGGCACGATCGCGTACGAGGTGACCGGGGCGGGGCCGCTGGTCGTGCTCGCGCACGGCATGGGCGACACCCGCGAGTCCTACCGCTTCGTCGTCCCGCAACTGGTCGCCGCCGGCTACCGGGTCGCCAACGTCGACCTGCGCGGCTGCGGCGAGTCGAGCGCCGTCTGGCCGTCCTACACGCGTACGGACATCGCCGGTGATCTTCTCGCGGTGGTGCGTCACTTGGGCGGACCGGCAGTGATCGTCGGGCAGTCGATCTCGGGCGGCGCCGCCACCGTGGCCGCCGCGCAGGCCCCCGAGCTGATCGAGGGCATCGTCGAGATCGCGCCGTTCACCCGCAAGCTGGCGTTCCAACTGGGTGACCTGCGGGTGAAGTCCTACCGGTCGGGCATGACGCGGCTGGGCCTGATGGCCGTGCTGGGTAGCGTGAAGTGGTGGCACCGCTACCTCGACCTGGCCTTCCCCGGGCGCAAGCCGGCCGACTGGGACAACCAGCTGCGGCGCAACGCGGACAGCCTGGCCGAGCCGGGCCGGATGAAGGCGCTGCAGAAGATGGGTCAGACGCCGGCCACCGACGCCGGGGCGCAGCTGGGCAACGTGCGCTGCCCGGTGCTGATCATCGAAGGTTCACTCGACCCCGACTGGGTCAGCCCGCGGGCCGAGGGGGAGGCGATCGTGGCTGAGCTGGCGGCCGGTCTCGGGCAGCTCGAGGTGATCGAGGGGGCCGGCCATTACCCGCACACCCAGTTCCCGGACGAGACCGTCGCCCGGCTGCTCCCGTTCCTCAAGGCGTACGCCCGTGCCTAGGGCCGGACTCGACCCGGCCGCCGTGACCCTCGCCGCGGCCGGGCTGGCCGACGAGGTCGGGCTGGCCAACGTGACCATGGGGGCGCTGGCCGAGCGGCTCGGCGTACGGGCGCCGTCGCTCTACAAGCACATCGACTCGCAGGCCGACCTCAACCGGCGGATCGCCCTGCTGGTGGCCGAGGAACTGGGCGACCAGCTGCGCTCCGCGTTGCAGGGCCGATCCGGGCGCGACGCCCTGGCCGCGGCGGCGCACACCATGCGGAACTACATCATCGAACACCCCGGGCGGTACGCGGCCACGGTACGCCTCGCCGTGACCGGGCCGGACGATCCGCTGGCCATCGCGGGCGGGCGGGTGCTCGAATCGCTGGCCGCGGTCCTGATCGGCTACGACATCGACCCGGCCGACACCGTGCACGCGCTGCGGTTGCTGCGCAGCCTCTTCCACGGCTTCGCGACGATCCAGGCCGCGGGCGGCTTCGAAATGGACACCGACGTCGACGAGAGCTTCAACTGGATAGTCGACTTCATCGACCGAGGCCTGACCACGAAGCCGACGTATGGCCGCCTGACCTAGCATGACCGGCGTGAGTCGGGAGGTTGAGCAGCTCAATCGGCGGCTGTTGCGCGCCCGCGACGCGATCGACCGGGCCTACGCCGAACCCCTCGACGTACGGGCCATCGCGGCCGTCGCCTTCCTGTCGCCGGCCCACTTCAGCCGCTGCTTCCGGGCCACCTTCGGCGAGACACCGCACCGCTACCTGCAACGCCGGCGTATCGAACGCTCGATGTTCCTGCTGGGCCGGACCGACCGGAGCGTCACCGACATCTGCTGCGATGTGGGCTTCACCAGCCTCGGCACCTTCAGCCGCACGTTCCGGCGGATCGTCGGCCAGACGCCGTCCGCCTACCGACGGGCGTACCGGCTGGACGGGGTTCCCTCGTGCGTCCTGATGGCGTACAACCGGCCGTCCAGCAGTTTTGGATAAGCGATCACCGGCAGGCTGCCCCTAGCCTGTGGCGGGGAAAGGGGAATCGCATGATCACGAAGCTGAACGTCACCTCCATCTACGTCCTCGACAAGGACGAGGCCTTGGACTTCTACGTCGGCAAGCTCGGCCTCGAGAAGGGCAACGACGTCACCCAGGGTTCCTACCGCTGGCTCACCGTCCGCGTCCCGGGCGGTGACGGCACCGAGATCTCGCTCGAGCAGCCCGGCCCGCCCATGCACGACGACGCGACCGCCGAGCAGATCCGCGAGCTCGTCGCCAAGGGCGCCCTGAGCGGCCTGGTGCTCAACACCGACGACGTACGGGGGCTCTACGAGTCGCTCAAGGCGCAGGGCTTCACCGACTTCACCCAGGAGCCGGCCGATCACTTCTACGGCACCGACATGGGCCTGCGCGACCCGTTCGGCAATGCGATCCGGGTGTTGCAGCAGGGAAAGAGTTAGGGGCCTAACGCGGCTCGAGCAGGATCCGAGCGCCGGGCCCCTCGAGAGCGAGCGAGTCATTCGGGTTGATCAGTTTGCAGCGGTGCAGCGACAGGCATCCGCAGCCGATGCAGCCCGTCAGGTCGTCCCGCAGACGCTGCATCAGGGCGATCTTCTCTTCGAGCCGGTGCCGCCACCGGTCGGACAGGTGGGCCCAGTCGGCCCGGGTCGGCGTGCGGTTCTCGGGCAGTTCGGCCAGCGCCGCCCGGATCTCGTCGAGGGAGACGCCGACCTGCTGGGCGATCCGGATGAAGGCGACCCGCCGCAGTTCGGCCCGTTCGTAGCGGCGCTGGTTGCCGGTCGTCCGGGTCGAGCGGATCAGTCCCTCGCGCTCGTAATACCGCAAAGCCGACGGCGCCACCCCACTCCGGGCGGCGAAGTCACCTATGGTGAGCGTCTCCATTGGGGTCCCTTGAGTTGAAGTGAACTTCAACTTGCACCCTAGCGTAATGACAGCGACAGCAGAGCTGCTGCACCGCATCACCGGCGACGAGAAGCACGCGCCGAGCGCCCATTCGACGCTCGATGTGCTGTGGGTTCTCTACGACCGCATCCTGCGGATCAGCCCGGAGACCGCCGACGCGCCCGACCGCGACCGATTCCTGCTCTCCAAGGGGCACGGGCCGGCCGCCTACTACGCCGTGCTGGCCGCGAAGGGGTTCTTCCCCGAGTCGTGGCTCGACGACCTGGGCCGGTGGAACAGTCCACTCGGCCACCACCCCGACCGCGTCCTGATCCCGGGCGTCGAGGTCGGCACCGGATCGCTCGGGCACGGTCTCGGGCTGGGCGTCGGCATGGTTCTCGGGCTGCGCGCCCAGGGCTTCACCCGTACGCGAACCTTCGTGCTCCTCGGTGACGCCGAACTCGACGAGGGGTCCAACCACGAGGCCATCGCCTACGCCGCGGCCACCCGTCTGCCGATCACCGCGATCGTCATCGACAACCGGTCGTCGACGCACGGCTGGCCGGGCGGCATCGCGGCCCGCTTCCCGGGCTGGGACGTGTCGGTTGTGGACGGCCGCGACCGGGACCGCCTGGAACTGGCCCTGCGACCGAGGCACGACCGCCCCAACCTGATCGTGGCGACCGTCGCCCAGAAGGGGAGCTGACCATGATGCGCGATACGTTCGTCGCCACCACGACCGACCTGCTCGACGAGGATCCGCGGACCGCGCTGGTGCTGGCCGACATCTCCGCCGATTCCTTCAGAAGTGCCCGCGACCGGCATCCCGACCGGGTGCTCAACGTGGGTATCCGGGAGGCGCTGATGGCCGGCGTCGCGGGTGGGCTTGCGCTCACCGGGCTGCGTCCGTTTTTGCACTCGTACGCCCCGTTCGCGGTGGATCGGGCGTACGAACAACTGAAGCTCGATCTCGGCCACCAGGACGCGGGCGCGGTCGTGGTCACCATCGGCGGCTCGTACGACGCGTCGGAGGAGGGCTACACCCATCAGTCGCCCGGCGACGTCGCCCTGCTCGATACGCTCGAGGGCTGGACCGTGCACGTCCCCGGCCATCGGGACGAGGTGCCGGCCATGTTGCGCGAGGCGGCCCGGCACGACGACCGGGTCTACGTGCGGCTGAGCGAGCAGGAGAACGACCGGGCCTATCCCGGCGGCGGTCGTCTGCGGGTGTTGCGTCGCGGTGGTCCGCTGGTCGTGGCGGTGGGTCCGATGCTCGACCCGGTGCTCGAGGCGACGTCCGGCCTCGATGTCACGGTCGCCTACACCAACATGCCGCGCCCGTTCGACGCCGAAGGCCTGCGTGCGCTCACCGAGAGCGATGTCGTGCTGGTCGAGCCCTATCTGGCCGGCACGTCGGCGGCCGCGGTGAGTGCCGCCCTCGAGGGCCGGCCGCATCGCGTGACGCATCTCGGGGTCGGTCGCCACGAGGTCCGCAACTACGGCGGTTGGCGCGATCACGCCCGGGCCCACGGCCTCGACGCTGCCGGACTGCGCGCATCGATCGGGCAGTTCCTGGCGCTTTAAGCCGCGGCGGCGAAATCTTCCCGGCGCGGGCTCACCACGCTGCGCAGGCATTCCTCGGCCTCACGCACCTGATCGGGAGAAGCCAGGCGAAGAACAAACCTTTCCCGTACGCCGTCAATCGCGGTCAAACTGACCTCGAGCCGGTTCCGGGCGTCCACATTCCAGCTGACGTTGCTCAAGTGCGCGAACGTCGCGTTCAGGTGCATGCTCTTGCGGCGCAGCATCCCGGCCTTGCGGGTGACGACGAGGCGACGCCGGGTGAGCATCAGGTTGCCCTGCTCCCACGGTGCGACCAGCACCGCTTCGTCGCCGGGCTCGACGCAGCGCTCGAGGATCGTCCGGTGGCCGCCACTGGTTGTGCTGTTGAACACGTCCATGTGGCGTTTAACGGCGACCGTTCGGCTAAGTCGCTGCCACCGGGCGGTGAATGTGGAATTACAACGCCTCGACGATCGTGGCGTTGGCCATGCCGGCGCCCTCACACATCGTTTGCAGGCCATACCTGATGCCGGACTGTCGCATGTGGTGCAACATCGTCGTCATGATGCGCGCGCCGGATGCTCCGAGCGGGTGACCGAGGGCGATCGCCCCGCCGCGCGGATTCATCCGGGAGCGGTCGGCGCCGGTCTCGGCCAGCCAGGCCAGCGGCACCGGCGCGAACGCCTCGTTGACCTCGTACACACCCATGTCGTCGATCTTGAGACCGGCTCGGGCCAGCACCTTGGCCGTGGCCGGGATGGGCGCGGTCAGCACGATCACCGGGTCGGCGGCGGCGATCACGGCCGTGTGTACCCGGGCCAGCGGACGCAGTCCGTGCGCGGCGGCCCACTCCGAGGTGGTGACGGCCAGCGCGGCCGCGCCGTCCGAGATCTGCGAGGCCGACCCCGCGGTGACCACGCCACCGTCTTTGAACGGCGTCTTCAGCCCGGCCAGCTTCTCCAGCGTCGAGTCGCGGCGGATGCCCTCGTCCTGCTTCACGCCGGCCAGCGGCTCGATCTCGGCGTCGAACTCGCCGGCATCCTGGGCCCGGGCCGCCGCGGCGTGGCTGGTCAGCGCGTATTCGTCGAGCTGGGTGCGGGAGAACCCCCACCGCTCGGCCACCATCTCGGCGCCCACACCCTGGTTGAACGAGTCGACGCCATAGCGATTCCGAATGCTTTCCCCGTACGGGTCGGCGCCCTGCCCGGTCGAGCCCATCGGCACCCGGGTCATCGACTCGACGCCGCCGGCCACCACCAGATCGGCCTGCCCCGAGATCACCGTCGCGGCGGCGAAGTGCAGCGCCTGCTGACTCGACCCGCACTGCCGGTCGATGGTCGTGCCGGGCACCGCCTCGGGCCAGCCGGCCGCGAGCACGGCGTTGCGCCCGATGTTCCACGACTGCTCGGCGATCTGGGACACGCAGCCCCACATCACGTCGTCGACGTCGGCCGGGTCGAAGCCGGTCCGCTCGGCCAGCGCCCGCAGCACGTGCGCCGACAATTCCACCGGGTGTACCTCGGCCAGCCCGCCCTTACGCCGGCCGATCGGGGTCCGGACCGCTCCGACGATCACCGCATCACGCATACGTCGAAGGTAGCCCGAACTGCCATAGTGGTGCGATGCAGTGGCGTATCAAGCCTGTTCTTCCGGTCAGCAAAGTCATCGCCGCGGTCGCCGTGGCGGTGGCCGCGGTCGCCTTCGCGGGCTACGACCCGGTGCGCTGGATCTTGGCGGCCGTGCTCGTGCTGGCGCTGCTGGTGTGGGCCCTGCGCGACGTGGTGCGGCCGGTGCGCCTGGCCGCCGACGCCGAGGGCGTGACGGTGGTGACCGGCTTCCTGGGCCGGCGTCACCTCGGCTGGGGCCAGATCGAGCGCATCCGGGTCGATCGGCGCAGCCACCGTGGCCTGCGCAGCGAGTTCCTCGAGGTGGACGCGGGCGACGCGATCTACCTGTTCAGCGCGAACGACCTGGGCGAACTCCCGGACGAGGTGGCCACCGCGCTGGCCGACCTGCGCGTGAGCCCGGCTTAGCTCTGAGTCCGGCTTAGCCCAGGATCGCCTGGGTTCGGAGCACGGCGGCGACTATGAGCACCACGAAGACGGCGGCACAACCGAGCGCCTGGATCTGACTTCGGCGCTTCGTGGGGGCGTACGCGAGAACGAAAGCGACCGCCCCGCCGACCACCAGACCGCCGATGTGACCGGCGATCGAGACGTTCGGGATGCTGAACGTGAAGATCAGGTTGACCACGAGCAGCGGGATCAGCTGGCTGATGTCGAGCCGCAGCCGGCGGTTGACCACGATCATCGCCAGGACCAGACCGAAGATCGAGGTCGAGGCGCCCGCGGCCTGCGCGTTCTGCGGCGTGAAGAGGTACGCCGCCACGTTGCCACCGATGCCGGCCAGCAGATAGAGCGCGGCGAAGCGCAGCGGGCCCAGCTTCTCTTCGAGATAGCGGCCCAGCTGCCAGAGCAACATCATGTTGAGCAGCAGGTGCAGCACGCCGTAGTGCACGAACATCGCGGTGACCAGGCGCCACCATTCACCGGCGGCGATGCCGTGCGCTTCTCCGCCGTACGTCGCGTAGCCCAGCACCGAGGACCAGAGAGTGACCTCGGTCTGGCTGCCCATCAGGCCGAACCAGCCGCCCGACCCGGCGATCGCACGCACACCGCCGACCGCGGCCGAGATCACCATCACCACGACATTGATCGCGATCAGGGCGCGGGTGACGTAGCCGTTGCGGCCGATCGCGCTGCCGCCGAACGCCGTGCGGGCCTGGCGCTGGGTGCGCTTGCCCTCGGCCACGCACTCGGGGCACTGGTGACCGACCGACGCCTCGTTCATGCAATCGGGGCAGATCGGCCGGTCGCACCGCGTGCACCGGATGTAGGTCTCCCGCGACGGATGGCGGTAGCAGACCGGAGCCGTCGAGGGAGCCTCACTCATAACATCAACGGTACTTCAACGAGTCTCTTTCCAGCGCGGCGGAGACCGCCGTCAGGAAACTCTCAGTCGTTGACGCGCTCGATCTCCACACGCTCGACCGTGACGTCCTCGCGCGGGCGGTCGCCCGGGCCGGTCGCGGTGGTGGCGATCGAGTCGACGACCTTGGCCGACTGCTCGTCCGCGACCTGGCCGAAGATCGAGTGGCGACGGTTCAGGTGCGGGGTCGGCGCGACCGTGATGAAGAACTGCGAGCCGTTGGTGCCCGGCCCGGCGTTGGCCATGGCGAGCAGGTACGGCCGGTCGAACGACAGCTCGGGGTGGAACTCGTCACCGAACTGGAAGCCCGGGCCGCCGCGGCCGGTGCCGGTCGGGTCGCCCAGCTGGATCATGAAGCCCGCGATGACCCGGTGCGAGATCGTGCCGTCGTAGTACGGCCCGCTGCCCTTCTGGCCGGTGCGCGGGTCGGTGTAGTCCTTCGTGCCCTCGGCGAGCTCCACGAAGTTGCGCACAGTCGCCGGGGCGTGATCCGGGAAGAGCTGCAGGCGGATCGCACCATGGTTGGTGTGCAGGATGGCGTAAAGCTTCTCGGCCACGGGTACTCCTCTTGTGTCACGGTCGCCCCGTGGCGTACCTCGGCGGGGCGATTGGACAGTGCATTGCAGTTCGGATCCTCCCCCATGTGTCTGAAGCGGCAGCGAGGGGGTACCAAAACAGGGCACCATGCATGGCAGAAGACAACGGAGGTGGGCACTGGTGTTCACGACGATGCGCCGCAAGAACCGCAGTCGGCGGATGAAGAACGAGCTCGGGCAGAGTGTTGACCACTTCAAGCGTGCGGCGTCGCTCGCGGCTGCGGAGACCAGCGCGACCGTGGGGCCGACGCTGACGGCGGCGGTCGACCGGGTGCAGCCGGCCGCGGTCAAGGCCAAGGACGTGGCCTCGAGCGGGTGGGACAGCGCGGTCGCGACGATCACTCCGCTGGTCGCGGCGGCGAGCGAAAACGTTCGCCAGACCAGCGAGCTGAGCAAGCGCAAGGCCAAGAAGGCCGCCAAGACCAACAAGAAGGCGGCCCAGAAGCTGCAGAAGCGGGCCAACAAGGCGGTCGGCCGGAAGCAGAGCCGCAAGGGCACGAAGCTGCTCGGCTTCGCGCTGCTGGGCACCGCGGTCGGCATCGGTGCGGCCTACGCGGCCAAGCGTCGCCGGGCCGCGCAGTGGGACGAGTACGACCCCGCGGCGCCGATCAGCTCGACGACGCCGGCCGGTGCTGACGACGCGGCCTTCGAGCCGGCCGACAGCGACGAGCCGGAGAACCGCGAGGCGTACAGCTCACAGAACGGCACCTCACCGAACACCCCTCGGTAAGTGCTTCGCCCGATCGGGCGGGTTGGCCCCTAACGGCAACCCGCCCTTCGTGGTGCCCGTCTACAGCCAGCCGCTGCGGCGGAATACGCGGTAGAGAAGCACCGAGGCGATCAGGATGATCGTCCACCACGCCGGATAGCCGTACTGCCAGGTCAGCTCGGGCATGAAGGAGAAGTTCATGCCGTAGATGCCGGCGCCCGCCGTCCACACCGTGGCGATGGCCGCCCACGCCGCGATCTTGCGCATGTCGTTGTTCTGGTCGACCGTGACCTGCGCCAGCCGGGCCTGCAGGATCGAGTTGAGCAGGTCGTCGAAGGAAGAGACCTGTTCCACCGTACGGGTGAGGTGGTCCTGCACGTCGCGGAAGTATTTGCCGATCCGCTTGGGCACCAGCGCCACGATCATCGCCAGCGGGCGCTGCAACGGCACCACCGCGCGCCGGAACTCCACCAGTTCCCGCTTCATCTGATAGATGGCCGGAATCGGACTCGCGTGGTCGCGTGAGAAGACGCCCTCCTCGATCAGGTCGAGGTCGGCCTCCACCTGATCGGCGACCGCCACGTAGTGGTCGACCACCCGGTCGGTCACCGCGTAGGCCACCGCCCACGGGCCCTGCTCGACCAGGTCGGCCCGCTTCGACTCGAGATCGGCCCGGACCGAACCCATCTCGGACGCGTCGCCGTGCCGGACCGTGATGACGAACTGCTCGCCCACGAAAATCATCATCTGGCCGGTCTCGACCACCTGCGACGTCTCGGTGATCTCGCCGTGCGGCACGTATTTGGCCGTACGCATGACCAGGAAGTGCACCGATCCGAACTGCTCGAGCTTGGGCCGCTGCTCGGCCTTGACCGCGTCCTCCACGGCGAGTTCGTGCAGCCCGTAGGTGTGGGCGATCGCGGTCATCTCGGCCTCGGCCGGCTCGTGCAGCCCGAGCCAGACGAACGCGTCGTCCCGCTCGCAGGCGACCCGCAGCGCCTCGTCCGGCGTGAGCCGCCCGGGCAGGCGCTGGCCGGCCACGTAGACCGCACAGTCGACGACCGCACTGCCGGCCTCGCGGCCCGGCCCGAGTTCGGGGCGGTCGGTGGTGCCGAGGATGCGGTTCATCGCCCGGACGGGAGCGGTGAAGGCTCTCGACAACGGCCTGTTCCGGTTGCGATCGACCATGAACCCTCCCCACATCGGACGAGCAAACCGCCCGAGGCTACGCCCGGCGGGTGTTCTGAATACCCACCGGGCGTCCGTTGACCACCGTGCTAGCCGGCGCGCACTTCCTCGATCGCCTCGGCCAGACGGCGTACACCCTCGTCGATCTGCTCGACGGTGACCGCCGAGTAGGCCAGACGGACCGAGCTGCGGCCGCCCTCGAGCAGGAAGTCGCTGCCCTTGACGATCGCCACGCCCTTCTTCATCGCGGCCGGGAACAGCTTGTCGACGTCGACGTCGTCCGGCAGGTCGACCCAGAGGAAGTAGCCGCCGTCGGGCTCGGTGAAGGTCGCGCCCGGGATGTGCTTGCGCAGCGAGTCGGCCAGCACGCGGGCCCGCTCGCCGAGGGCAGCGCTGACCGTCGCGACCGAGCGCTCGATGTCACCCGAGACACAGAACTGGTGCACGATCGCCTCGGAGACCATACCGGGCGAGATGTACAGGTTGGTGGCCTTCTTGGCGATCGCGTCGATCAGCGCGGCCGGGCCGACCAGGTAGCCGACGCGGACGCCGGGGCACACCGTCTTGGTGAAGCTCGACGCGTGCACGACCAGGTTGTCGGAGTCCATGCTCAGCATCGAGGGCAGGGCCTCGCCGCGGAACCGGATGTCGACGTACGGGTCGTCCTCGAAGATGGTGAATTCGTACTGAGCGGCCAGCGCGAGCAGGGCCTGACGCTTCTCGGCCGAGAGCGTGATGCCGGCCGGATTCTGATAGTTCGGGATGATGTGGGCGAGCTTGGGGCGCACGCCCGACTCGAGCAGGCCGCGCAGCTCGTCGACGTCGATGCCGTCCTCACGCAGCGTGACCTGGTGCACCTTGGCGCCCAGATTCTGCAGGCTGAGCAGCGTGCGGTCGTAGGTCGGCTTCTCGACCACCACGTCGTCGCCGGGCTGCACGAGGTGGTTGAACAGGAAGGCGTCGGCCTGCAGGGAGCCGTTGGTCACGATGACCTGGTCGGGCGAGACGCTGTGCTTCTCGGCGATCCACTTGCGCAGCGGGAGGTAGCCGACGGACGTGCCGTAAGCGGTCACACCAGCGGGATCGGCGTCGAAGGCGCGCGCGGCGGCGGCCTTGAGGCCCTCGACGTCGATGATGTCCAGCGACGGAGCGCCCCGGGCGAAAGAGATCAGCTGCTCAGCGGTCATGGCGACAAGCTTACGAGCCGCCTCTATAGGATTTTCGTCTGGCTCGTGCGGTCCGGGCTGTGGGACGCCACCCGTTATTCTCCTGGAGTTCACCCAACAGATGGAGAAACCCCGATGATCGGTCTGATTCTCGCCGCCGGAGCCGGCCGCAGGCTTCGTCCCTACACGGACACGCTGCCCAAGGCCCTGGTCCCGGTCGACGGCGAGACGACGATCATGGACATCGCGCTGCGCAATCTGGCCGCGGCCGGGCTGACCGACGTGACGATCGTGGTCGGCTACCGCTCGAGCGCCGTCGAGGTGCGCCAGGCCGCGTTCGAGAGCAAGTACGGCGTGAAGATCTCCCTCGTCCACAACGACAAGGCCGAGGAGTGGAACAACGCGTACTCCCTGTGGCTCGCCCGTGACCACTTCGCGCAGGGGGCGTTGATGGTCAATGGCGACACGGTCCACCCCGTCAGTGTCGAAGAGACCCTCCTGGCGCAGCGCGGCCCGGGCATTTTGCTGGCCGTCGACAATGTGAAGAAACTCGCCGACGAGGAGATGAAGACGATCTTCAACGACGACGGACAGCTGACCCGGATCACCAAGCTGATGGATCCGGCCGAGGCGTTCGGCGAGTACATCGGGGCCAACATCATCGAGGCGTCGGTGGCCGCCGACGTGGCCGACGCGCTCAAGACCACCTGGGAACGCGACCCGAACCTCTACTACGAGGACGGTTTCCAAGAGTTCGCCAACCGCGGCGGCGAGGTCCGGGCGGCGGTGATCGGCGAGGTCGACTGGGTCGAGGTCGACAACCACGACGACCTGGCCAAGGCCCGGGGCATCGCATGCCGCTACTAGCCCGCAGCGTCCAGGCGCCGCTGCACATCCACGTCCGCCGGGGTGCGGTGGCCGACCTGGGCCGCATCCTGGCCGACGGACGGGTCTCGGCCGGCGGCGACGTGGCGGTGGTGGTCGGTCCCGGGCTCGGCGAGCGGGTGGCCGAGTTGATCCGCCCCACGCTGAGCTCGGCCGACGTCTTCACCACGACCGGCGGCACCCTCGACGCGGCCCTCGAGCTGGCCGACAAGCTGCGCAGCCGCCCCTACGACGCGGTCGTCGGCATCGGCGGCGGCACCACCGTCGACACGGCCAAATACGCGGCCAACCGCTGGGGCCTGCCGATGATCTCGGTGGCCACCAGCCTGGCCAACGACGGGCTGGCCTCACCGGTGGCCAGCCTGATCAACGAGGGCGTCAAGGGCTCGTACGGCGTGCACATCCCGTTCGGCGTGATCGTCGACCTCGACTTCGTCGACACCGGGCCCGACCGGGTCAACCGCGGCGGCATCGGCGACGCGATCAGCAACATCAGCGCACTGGCCGACTGGGAACTGGCCCGCCAGATGCGCGATGAGCCGGTCGACGGGCTGGCCGCCTCGCTGGCCCGGATGGGCGCCGAGGCCGTGCTGACCATGCCGGGCGATCTGCACGACGACGCGTTCGTCACGGTCCTGGCCGAGGCCCTGATCTCGAGCGGCCTGGCCATGGCGGTGTGCGGCAGCAGCCGACCGGCCAGCGGCGGCTGCCACGAGATCATGCACGCGATCGACTCGCTCTACCCCGGCACCGCCTCGCACGGCGAACTGGCCGGTCTGGGCGCGCTGTTCTGCACGTTCCTGCGCGAGGACGAGCGGCGCTTCGCCCAGATGGCCGACTGCCTGGCCCGGCACCAACTGCCCCGGCTGCCGTCCGACGTCGGCCTGAGCGACGAGCAGTTCGTCGAGGCCGTCCACTTCGCCCCGCGCACCCGCCCCGACCGCTTCACGATCCTGGAACATCTCGCCATGACCCCCGACGAGATCAGCCGAAAGCTGGGGAACTATGTCGCAGCCGTCGCCGCCCACTGACTCCGGCACCGGCTCGGTCTATCGAGCACCGACCGCCGCCGACTACTACGCCGTCAACCGGGGCGGCGGGCTGTTCAGCGAGGCGCTCAGCCAGCGGATCGGCGCCCGCATCGCGGTCTACGCGCACAAGCACCGCCTGGCCCCGACCGTCCTGACCGTCTTCAACCTCGGCTTGGGTGGCCTGGTCTCGATCGCGGTGGTCGCCACGGCCGTCCCGATCGCCGACGGCCGCGTCTGGGCCTGGCCGATCGGCCTGCTCGCCCTGATCGGCTGGCAGTTGGCGTACGCCTTCGACTGCGCCGACGGTCAACTGGCCCGGGTCACCGGCCAGACGAGCGCGGCCGGCGCCCGCCTGGACGTGCTGTGCGACGTGGCGGTGCAGATCTCCCTGGTCGCGGCGCTGGCCGCCACCGCCGAGGCGCAGGTGCCAGACACTCCGGCCTGGTTGCTGGCCGCTTTCGCCGGCACCTGGATGGTCAACCTGGTGACGTCGGTGATGCAGTCCGGCGACAAGGCCGCCAGCATGGTGACCAGCCGGTCCTTGCCCGTACGCCTGGTCAAGCTGGTCCGCGACTACGGCGCCGTGATCGCCCTGGCCGGCGTCGTGCTGACCATCGCACCACAGTGGACAATCTGGTTCATCGGCTTGTTCACGCTGGTCAACGCAGCTTTCCTGGCCGCCAGCGTGATGTTCTCCGCCCGCGAGGCCCTACGTTCGTGATCGAGGCGTGGCGCCCAAGGCCTCGGTAGCCAGGTCGTCGGCACAGCCTCGGTCGACGAATGCTGCCACCAAGCCGTCCAGCAACTCCTGCGGCGGGCGGTATCCGTGCTCTTCGAACTAGGGCGACAGATCCAGAGACTCCACGGCGTCGCGGCTGTCAGAGCTCGTGGAACGGGGCCGGCTCGGCTGGGATCTGTTTGGACATCAGGCAGAACTCGTTGCCCTCGGGGTCTTCCAGCACGATCCATGACCCCGACCCGATGATGGTGGTGGAGCGCCGCGCACCCAGGGCGAGCAACCGCTCCAGCTCGTCGGCCTGGCTGCGGTCGGTCGGGCAGATGTCGTAGTGCAGGCGGTTCTTGACCGTCTTGGGCTCGGGCACCCGGATGAACAGGATGTCGGGGCTGGTGGTCGCGCCTCGGATGGCCACGCCGGTGTCGTCGCGGGCGAAGATGCGGTAGCCGAGGGCCTCGCTCCAGAAGCGGGCCATCAGCTCGGGGTCGGCGCAGTCGACCACCATGTCACCGATGCGGCTCGTCACGGGCCGGAGCCTAGCTGGGGCCCAGCCGGGGCTCAGCTGCGGAGGACGTGGGATTCGAACCCACGAAGAGTTTCCCCTTACCGGTTTTCAAGACCGGCGCCATCGGCCACTAGGCGAGTCCTCCCGATGTTGCCGTCCCAGTGTGCCAGACGGGCACCGGTGTCTCGGCAGGCAGTCGTGCCGAAACTAAATTCACGTGTCTTAACAAGGGTCTGAGCTGCTGGAACACGCTTTCCGTAACTGTTACAAGGTGTTGACACAGCATTGATGTTCGTGGTTATGGTTCACAGCCTTTACCTATCCCGGCCAAGGCCCCCACCTCAGGCAAGGGAGTCCCCGTCATGTCCATCCCCCGAAAAGTGGCGTGGATCGCTGGAGCAGCCGCGGTTGCCTCAGCCACCGTCCTCGTCGCACCCGCGGCCTTCGCGGCCAACGAGTCGGTGAACGTCTATCTGACGACCACCAGTGACAGCGGCGGCCGCACCGTCACCCGCGGCCTCCAGCAGCAGACGCCGATCTCGTTCGCGAGCAGCAGCGGGTCGGCCAACCAGACCATCACGGTCAACGAGAACACGTCCTACCAGCCGTTCGAGGGCGCCGGTGCGTCGATCACGGACACCGCGGCGTTCAACATCCGCGGGAGCGGCGCGCTCTCGGCGGCCACCCAGAACGACGTCATGACCAAGCTGTTCAGCCCCACCGCCGGCATCGGGGTGAGCGCTATCCGCAACGTCATCGGCTCGTCCGACCTCGCACAGGGCAATTTCTCGTACGACAACACGTGCTGCGACGTCAACGACTTCTCGCTCGCGCGGGACGCCGACGTCATGGCTCTCACCAAGCAGGCGGTCGGGCTCAACCCGTCCGGCTTCGTGATGGCCTCGCCGTGGTCGGCGCCGCCCTGGATGAAGGACAACAACGCGTACAGCCAGGGCTATCTGCAGGCCCAGTACTACAAGACGTACGCGCAGTACTTCGTCAAGTACATCCAGGGCTACCAGGCCCAGGGCGTGCCGATCCGCTATGTCACCTCGCAGAACGAACCGGGCTGCTGCCCCGGCTACCCGTCGATGCAGTGGCCGGTCTCGGGCCTGCAGTCGTTCGCCAAGAACGACCTCATGCCGGCGCTCCAGTCGGCCGGGTTGAACACCAAGCTCCTCATCGGAGACTGGAACTTCGACACGTACGACCAGTGGGTGGCCCCGCTCGTGGCCGACACCGCGATCCGCAACCACCCGAACTTCGGTGGCATCGCCTGGCACGACTACGGCGGCAACCCGTCGACCGCGTCGACCGTGCGTAACCAGTACCCGAACGTCAACATGTACATGACCGAGCACTCCGGCGGCACCTGGGTCAGCAACCAGCACGCCGAGGACATGGGCGACCTGATCGAGTACTTCCGCAACTGGGGTCGCGCCTGGACGAAGTGGTCGCTCGCGGTCGACCAGAACATGGGCCCGCACAACGGCGGCTGCGGCACCTGCACCGGCCTGATCACCGTGCAGCGCGGCGGATCGCGGGCCGGCCAGGTCGACTACACCATCGAGTACTACACGATGGGTCACCTGACCAAGTTCGTGAAGCCGGGTGCCGTACGGATCGACTCGAGCGCGAACGGCACGGTCCCCAACGTGGCGTTCCGTAACAGCGACGGTTCCAAGGCGCTGATCGCCTACAACACCACCACCGGCAACCAGTCGGTCAAGGTGAACTGGGGCGGGCAGTCGTTCGTCTACAACCTTCCCGGCCGTACGTCGGCGACGTTCACCTGGAACGGGACGCAGTCCAACGGCGGCGGGGGCGGCGGCTCGGGCCGAACCGGGACGATCACCGGTCTGGGCAGCAAGTGCCTCGACGTCACCGGCGGCTCGACCACCAACGGCAACCAGCCTCAGCTGTGGGACTGCGGCGCCGGCAACCCGAACCAGCAGTGGACGGTCGGCACCGACAACACGATCCGCGGCCTGGGCAAGTGCCTCGACGTGGCGAACAACTCGACGGCCGACGGCGCGGTGGTCCACCAGTGGGACTGCATCGACTCGGTCGCGAGTCAGAAGTGGACGGTCAACGCCAACCGCGACATCGTCAACACCGCGTCGGGCAAATGCCTGGACGTGAAGGACAACAGCACGGCCAACGGCGCCAAGCTCCAGCTGTGGGCCTGCACCGGTGCCGCGAACCAGAAGTGGATCACGCCGTAAAAGCCGTCGCGAGAGGGCAAGCTAGGAACCATGCGTGCGATCGTGATCGAGGACAAGCACCTGGTCCTGCGTGAGGTTCCGGATCCTGAGGCCGGCGACGGTGAGGTCGTCATCGACGTCACCGCCGCCGGCGTCAACCGCGCCGACGTCTCTCAGCGGCAGGGGTTCTATCCGCCGCCGCCCGGTGCCTCGCCCTATCCGGGTCTGGAGTGCGCGGGTGTGATCAGCGCGGTCGGGCCCGGCGTGACCGACCGGCACGTCGGCGAGCGGGTCTGCGCGCTGCTGGCCGGGGGCGGTTACGCCGAGAAGGTCGCCGTGCCGGCCGGGCAGCTGCTGCCGGTGCCGGCCGGGCTCTCGCTGATCGAGTCGGCCGCGCTGCCCGAGGTCGCCTGCACGGTCTGGTCGAACGTGGTCGACCTGGCCCGTCTGCGTAAGGGCAAGACGCTGCTGGTGCACGGCGGGGGCAGCGGCATCGGCACGTTCGCGATCCAGCTCGGCCGGGCGCTCGGCGCACCGGTGGTGGCCACCGCCCGGGCCGGCAAGCACGAGGCGCTCCGGGCGCTCGGGGCCGACCTGGTGATCGACTACACCACCGACGACTTCGTGACCGCCACGCGCGAGTTCAACGGCCGGGGTGCCGACGTGATCCTCGACATCGTGGGCGCGAAGTACCTGAGCCGCAACATCGAGGCGCTGGCGCCGAACGGGCGCATCGCGGTGATCGGTATGCAGGGTGGTCGTAAGGCCGAGCTCGATCTCGGACAGCTCATGGCCAAGCGCGGATCGGTGTCGTCGACGTCGTTGCGGGCCCGCCCGGCCGCCGACAAAGCGCGAATCGTCACATCTGTTGCCCGTGACGTCTGGCCGCTGGTCGAGGCGGGCGCCGTCAAGCCGGTCATCCACAGCACGTTGCCGCTGGTCGAGGCGGACCGGGCGCACGAGCTGATGGAGTCGAGCGAGCACCTCGGGAAGATCCTGTTAACCCCCTGATGGCATTCTAAACGTACACCTTCGGGGGATATGTCTGAGCATTTTATGCAGTTTTGACCGATTTCTGCGGCGCGGCGGCACGGGTTGGAAGGGGAAACGACCTCAGCATGGTGTGACTTGGGCCGAGTAATCGGCCGAGCGACACCGGGAGGTCTTATGACCAACACACCGTTGCGTCCCGCGCGGTCAGCACCCGCTGATCCCAAGCCGCCGCAGGCGGCTCGCCGTAGTCGGACGCCCTGGTTTGTGGGTGGAGTGTTTGCGCTGGTGGTAGCCGGGGTAGTGGCTTATGTCGCGTCCGGGACGGGCGACAAGGCCGAACCCGCAGCCCAACAGGTGATCGCCCAGAGCGCCGCGCCGGCCGCCGCCGCGACCGAGACCGCTGCGCTCACGGTGCTTCCGGCGGGCCGGGAAGCGGCCGAAGGAACCCTGTCGGTCGCGGTCACCAAGACCGAGTGCGGCGTCGCCGAGGTCGGGCCGCCCGACCTGCCGATGCCCGCCTCTGCGGGGCAGTTTTGCCTGGTCAGCGTGGCTGTGCAGAACACCGGCAAGGAGCCCCGGCTGCTCGACCCGGGCGCTCAGCGCGCGGTCGACCAGCACGGCCGCTCGCACCGGGTGGCCGAACAGGCGGCGGTCTTCACCAACGACCAGGATCCCTCGCTGCTCGACGAGATCCCGCCGGGCGCGATCCGGCTGGGCGTGATCCCGTTCGATGTACCCACCGGGGTCCATCTCACCTCACTGATGTTGCACAAGTCGCCCTGGAGTGCGGGCGTACGGGTCCCCTTGTCCTGATCACGGACGTATTTCGGAGATCCACCATCACCGATCGAGTGCGGGACTCGCATTCTTTTCTCGATTGAGCGAGGGTGATTGTGGGATTTCCGCCACGCAACATTCCTGTTGTGTGTTGGCATGGTCGACGGAATTAACGAGTTGTCCGGGTTCCCATTGCCGTCCGTATTGGGCGGCGCCGGTGCGGCGCACGCTAATGCCACGCCGACGGGATACGCGCGAGTGCCCTGGACCTATTTCGGAGGCAACACTGCACTGTCCGTCCCCGAGCCGGGCATTCACGGCCGGCGCGATCGCGCTTGCCGTCATCTCGCCGGCTCTTGACCCGACTGAGCACGCCGCCGAGGCCGTGCCTCCCGTCCACCCGGCGGGACCCGAAGCCTCGGACACTGTCCGACTCACCGAGCGCACCACCACCGCCGAGCGCGCCTCGCGCGCCGCCCCCCGGCGTTTCTCGCTTTCCCGCCGGGCCGTCACGACGGCCCTGCCCCGAGTCAACCCGTTCGCCGCACCCGACGGCGGCCGGGCCCTGCGCGACGCCGTGCAGCTGGCCGTGGCCGACGAGCGCGTGGCGTTGCGTACCGCCGACACGCTGGCCGCGGTCGAGCTGCGCGACGGTCTGCGCGGCGGCGAAGTCCAGCCCGACGGTGAGCCCACCGTGGTCACGGCGGCCCTGCTCAGCCAGGCCGACCAGACCGCCCGGGAGCTCGCCGCCCGGCGCGCCATCGAGGTCCGCAAGGCCCTCCGGGCGGCCAAGGCCGCAGCCGAGGCGGCCGAGGCGGCCGGAGAGCTCGACTACGTGACGGTGGCTCCGGACCGTGCGGTCAGTCCGAACCGCGGCCTGAAGCGCTACCAGCGCACGGTCACGGTGCGGCACGCGGTCGCCAAGCAGCAGGGCCAGCGCGTCATGCAGCTCGGCAACGGGATGAACGCGGTCATCGCGTTCGCCCGCTCCCAGGTCGGCAAGAGCTACGTCAGCGGCGGGCTCGGGCCGAACGGCTTCGACTGCTCGGGCTTCACCAAGCGGGCGTACGCGCTGGCCGGCATCCGGCTGCCGCACTCGTCCGGCGCCCAGGCCGCTCGCAGCCGCAGCGTCTCGCGGGCTCAGGCCCGGGCCGGCGATCTGGTCGTCGGACCGGGGCACGTCGGCATCTACATGGGCCGCGGGATGATGATCGACGCGGGCAACCACCGCACCGGAGTGGTGTATCGCAAGTTGTATTCCGGACTGCGGGTCGCGCGCATCCACTGACGATGACGGAATGGGGCCGCGCGCATCATGTCGCGCGGCCCTCCGGCGTACGGGGAAATGGTTTTATCGGGGCAGGGTGAGGCGGACCGTCGTGCCGGCCCCGGGCTCGCTCTCCAGGTGCACGCTGCCGTGGTGGGCGTCGACGATCGATTTGACGATCGCCAGCCCGAGACCCGGACCCTGGATCGCCATCACGTCGGTCGCCGCACAGCGATAGAAGCGGTCGAACACGTGCGGAAGCTCGTCGGCGGCGATGCCGACCCCGGTGTCCGTGATGATCAGCTCGGGTTCGCCGCCGGTCGACGAGTCGATGGTGATCTCGCCGTCCGCATGCGTGAACTTGATCGCGTTGACCAGCAGATGGTTGAGCACCTGGGTGATCCGCTTGGCGTCGACCCGGGCCGGCAGCGGCCGCTCGGTGCGGTCGTGCAGCGTGACCCCGCGATGCTCGGCCAGGGCCCGGCAGCCGGCGATCGCCTGGTGGGCCAGTTCGGCGAGATCCACGTCGCCCAGGTCGAGCTGGACCCGGTCCTCGGTCATCTTCGCCACCAGCAGCAACTCGTCGATGAGCCGCAGCAGCCGGTCGGAGTTGCGCGACATCACCGACAGGAACCGCCGGGACGTCTCGGCGTCGAAGTCGTCCTCGAGCAGCATCTCGAGGTAGCCGCGGATGGTCGACAGCGGTGTCCGCAGCTCGTGGCTGACCGTGGACAGGAACGAGTCCTTCATCCGGTCGAGCTGGCGCATCCGGTCGGCGATGTCGGCCGCGTTCCGGGCGTAGCGGCGGAGTTCCAGCTGCACCGACGCGTGCCGGGCCAGGCTGCGCAGCGCGCGCCGCTGCGGAGCGGTGAGCACCCGCGGAACGTGATCGATGACACAGACCGTTCCGACGGCGTACGTCCCGTCGAGCACCACCGGCGCCCCGGCGTAGAACTTGATGTTGTTGGCGTTGATCGCCGGGTTCTCGGCGAACCGCGGGTCGGTCGACGCGTCGGGCACCTCGAGCAGATCGTGCGAGGTGATCGTGTGGGCGCAGAACGACAGGTCGCGCGGCACGGCGACGAGATCGGTGCCGAACTTGGCCTTGAACCACTGCCGGTCCCGATCGACGAGACTCACCAGGCCGACCGGCGTTCCGCAGATCTGCGAGGCCAGCAGCGCGATGTCGTCGAAGTCCTCCTCCGGCGCGGTGTCGAGCACCTGTGCGTCGAGCAGAGCCGCCAACCGGGCCGGCTCGTCGGGAGGCAAGGGCGCCCGCATCTCTTGATCGTCTCACTCTCCGCGCCCGATTCGGCCGGATTCGTCGGACCGAAGGGGCCGCAACAGCAGTCGGCACCCGCCGTACTGGCGGGTGCCGACTTGCGTATCGCCACCGGGCGCGGGGATCTCTGCCGCACACACCCGGTCGGATGTCAGACAGAAGCATCACCCGGCCCACGGGTTTGGCTACGCACCAGCTGTGCGTCCGCCCGATCGGGTGACAGAGCCTCGCAACGCGGTCGAAAGGCAGGGGATACCGGGACGGACTACTGTTCGGCGAAGAAGGCCTGCATATCGCCGGAGGACAATCACGATGAGTCTCGAACGTGCCGTAGCCCCGGATCCGTACGATCTCCTGCCCGCCGTCCCGTCCTTCACGGTGACCAGCGCGGACGTGACCGACGGCCAGCCGCTCGACGAACTGTTCGCACACACGAGCGTCGGCGGCAAAAACCTTTCACCCCAGCTGGCCTGGTCGGGTTTCCCGGCCGAGACCCGTGGCTTCGTGGTGACGTGTTACGACCCGGACGCCCCGACCGGCAGCGGTTTCTGGCACTGGGTCGCGGTCAACCTGCCGGTCACCACCACCGAGCTGCCGCGCGGCGTCGACCCGCTGCCCGGCGATGCGTTCTGCGTGCGCAACGACTACGGCGACAGCAACTACGGCGGTTCCGCCCCGCCGCCCGGTGACCGTCCGCACCGTTATGTCTTCGCGGTGCACGCCATCGACGTCGACAAGCTCGAGGTCCCGCCCGAGGCGTCGCCCGCCTACGTCGGCTTCAACCTGGCCTTCCACACGTTGGCCCGGGCCACGATCCGCCCGACTTTCCAGGTCAAGGGCTGATTTCTTTCCCGTACGCATGCAGAAAGGCCGCCGCCCATTCGGGTCGGCGGCCTCATGCGTTGTCCGTCAGGCGGGGACCTTCGCCACTACGAAGACCGACTGACCGAACGGCGGCTTCACGACGCTCTCGGCGGCCTTGGTCACCGGCAGCACGATCGAGTCGTACACCTTGACCATCGGGCCTTCCTTCGGCGCCAGCTTGAAGATGCTGGTCGCGCCGTAGTAGCCGATCAGGCCGAGCGCGTTCGCGTAGTGCATCTTCTCGATCTCGAGGCCGGCCTCGGTCATCGCCGCGCGCATCGTCTTCTTGGTGTACCGGCGGATGTGCCCGGTCGCGATGTCGACGTTGCTCATGGCGAACATGAACGCCGGCACGATGATGATGACCCGGCCACCGGGGCGCACCAGGTCGGCCATGCTGCGCAGCGCGCCGACGTGGTCCTCGATGTGCTCGAGGACGTTGTAGGAGACCGCGGCGCTGTACTCGCCGTTCGCGTCCGGCGAGGGCAGGAGCATCTGCCGGACGTCGATGTTCGGATATTCGGCCATGCGCTCCTTGAGCAGCACGAGCCGGTCCGGGTCGGCTTCGGTCGCCGTGAACCGCGGGAGGTGCTCCGCCCACTCGATCGCGTAATCCCCGAGACCGCTGCCGACCTCGATCGGGTTGTCCCCGAGATACGGGAGAGCGAGCTCGACGAACCACCGGCGGTGGTTCACGGCCGTGGCGAGGCCTTCGAGCACTTCGGACTGGATCCGCTGGTCTCCAGTGATGTCTGCCATATGTAAGGTTCCCTCGTCTTGCCGATCCGAGCTGACAGCGGGACCGGAAGAGTTAACCACCTTTGACCGCACAACCGAAAGTTGAGGCGGCCTCGGGCGCACTTTATTTGCCTGATTGAGACATGGCCCACCTGGGTACTAGGGCCGGTTGCTTCTCATGCGCCGGACCGCACGGATGTCGCGAATACACCGTTCATATCGGCTCGATCACGCATGGGCAGCTCGTCACTGCAACGTTACCAACCTCGGTTAGGCTCGCCCACGCTATGACGATTACGGGTATTGACTCGACAGGCCAGCCGGCCGGCGGGAACGTGCTGCCGCCGCGTCAAGAGACGGAAACCGACGACCTCGAAGCCGAGTTGCAGGCGCTCGAGACCGATGTCGCCCCGACCGCTCCGATCTCGGTCGTACCCGATGTCGAGGCCGCCCCTGAGCAGGCCAGCAAGCCCAGGAAAAGGTGGTGGAGGCGACGTCCCGATTGGCGGGACGTTCTCGCGGCAGCGACGTTCGTCGCTGTCGCGTTCTATCTCACGGCACCGTTGTGGCTCAATCTCGATCATGAGTTGCGCGATGATCCACAGGATCAGGCTTTCTTCGAGTGGATGATGGCGCATGGTGCGCGAGTGCTCACCGATGGCGCATATCCATTCTTCTCCGATCGCATGAATTACCCCGATGGGGTGAACATGATGGCCAACACCTCGGTGTTGGCTGTTTCGCTACCGATGACGCCCGTGACTCTGCTCTTCGGGCCGCATGTGGCGTTCAACTTATTTCTTACTCTCGCGTTGGCACTTACCGGCATCGCGTGGTATTTCGTGCTCTCCCGCGTGTTCGTCTCGTCACGACTCGCGGCCTGGGTCGGCGCTCTCTTCTGCACCTTTGCGCCGAGCATGGTTTCGCACGCCGGCGGCCACCCGAACATCGTCTCGCAATTCCTGGTCCCGCTGATCATCTGGCGGACGCTGCGCCTGCGGCAGCCGGGCCGGGCCGTACGGAACGGCCTGATCATGGCCGCCCTGCTGATCTGGCAGGCGTTCATCAACCTCGAGGTCCTCTTCATGACCGCGGTCGGGTTGGGCGTGTTCTGCCTGATCATGGCCATCTCGCGGCGCAAGACGCACCCCGGGGAGACCCGCCGGTTCCTGCGCGGCCTGGCCGTGGCCGGCACCGTGACGCTCGGCGTGCTGGCCTACCCGCTGTCGGTGCAGTTCTTCGGGCCGCAGAGCTATCACGGTCTGCCGCAGTTCGTCCGTAACTTCGGCGCCGACCTCGGCTCGTTCACCGCGTATTCGAGCCACTCGGTGGCCGGCAATCCGGTGATCGCCGAACGGCTGGCGCAGAATCCGGCCGAGGAGAACGCATTCTTCGGCTGGGGCCTGGTCATTCTGTTCTTCGGCCTGATCGTCTGGATGCGGCGGTCGGTGGCGGTCCTGTCCCTGGGATTCCTGGCCCTGATCTTCGCCGCGATGTCACTCGGACCGCGAATTTTCCTGAACGGGATCAACACCGGCGTTCCCGGCATCTGGTCGGTTTTGCACAGCGTTCCGGTGCTCAACTCGGCCGTACCGACCCGCTGGGCGATGGCCATCGCGCCGGTCGTCGGCATCCTGCTCGCCCTGGGCGTGCAGCGGGCCATCGACCTCGTCCGGGCCCAGCCGGCCGCCCGCGGCCCGGTCCGGGTGGCGATGGTCACCGCGGTCGCGATGGCCCTGGTTCCGCTCGTGCCGGTACAGCTGAAGACCGCGCCGATGGCCCCGATCCCCGACTTCGTGACGTCCGGCGCCTGGAAGCAGTACGTCGACGACAACCACACCGTCGTCACCCTGCCGCTGCCCGACTCGGGCTACCCCGACCCGCTGCGCTGGACCGCGATGACCGGCCAAGACATGCGGATCGCCGGGGCCTACGCGCTGCTGCCCAACCAGAACCCGCTCAACCCGGAGGACCGGACGGCGCTGTTCTCCCCGCCGTGGCGCCCGACGAGCGGCCTGATGGCGTCGATCCGCCAGGGCAACCCGATCCCCGAGATCAACGACACCCGTCGCGAGATGACCCTGGCCGACCTCCGCTACTGGAAGGCCGCCGTCATCGTGCTGACCCCGCAGCTGCGCGACACCGAGATGCTGCGAGCCATGACGGCCCTGCTCGGCTACCAGCCGACCTGGACCGGCGGCGCCTGGGTCTGGGACGTCCGCCACCTGGTCGACGACCCGGCCGCGACCCTCACCGGCCCCGACATCGGCTGAGATCGGTCATGAAAAGGGCGGCCCGACCGGGCCGCCCTTTTTTGGCGGGCTAGGGAGCATCGGGTGACTGGTACGTGCCCTCGTCGGCCCAGTTCCTGGTGGTGTCGAGCTCGCGGGCGCGGGCCAGGTCAGCCTCGTCGCGCAGCAGACGCCACCGGGAGGCGAAGTGCCATGCCTCGCTCGAATCGAGTTCGATCGCCCGGTCGATGTCGGCCAGCGCCTGCTCGTTCCGCCCCATCAGCCGGTGGGTCTCGCCGCGGCCGGACAAGGCCCAGTCGTACGCCGGGTTCAGGTCGATCGCCCGGTCGAAGTCGGCCAGCGCCTCCGCGAACCGGCCCATCGCCCGGTAGGTCTGGCCCCGGGTGACGATGGCCCACGAGTATTTCGGGTTCAGGTCGATGGCGCGGGTGAGGTCGACCAGCGCTTCGTCGTACCTCTGCGTGAAGCGGTATGTCTCACCCCGCTCACCGAAGGTCCACGGCAACGCCGGGTCGATCTCGATGGCCTGGCTGAGGTCGGTGAGCGCGTCGTCGAGCCGTCCCATCTCCCGATAGGTCTGGCCCCGGCTGCCGATGGCCCACGCATAGCGGGGGTCCAGTTCGATGGCCCGGGTCAGGTCGGCGATCGCCTCGGAATACCGCTCCTTCTCCCGATGCACCTGGCCCCGGCTGGCGATGGCCCATTCGTAGTTCGGGTCGAGCTCGATCGCTCGATCGAGGTCGGCGAGCGCCTGTTCGTGCTGGTCGAGCAACCGGTAGGTCTCGCCGCGGTTCGCCCTCGCCCACGCGTAGTCCGGGGTGAGCTCGAGGGCTCGGGTCAGGTCGGCGAGCGCGTCGTCGTACCGTCCCGTCTCGCGGTGGATCTGGCCCCGGCTGGCGATGATCCAGGCGTTCCTCGGGTCGAGTTCGACGGCTCGGTCGAGGTCGGTGAGGGCGTCCGCGGGCCGTTCCAGCAACCGGTGGGTCTCGCCACGATGGGCGAGGGCCCACGCGTATCTCGGAGCGAGTTCGATCGCCCGGGTCAGGTCGGCGAGGGCCTCGGAATACCGTCCCATCTCCCGATGAATCTGCCCTCGGCTGGCGACGGCCCACGAGGACGTCGGGTCGAGCTCGACTGCTCGGTCGAAGTCGGCCAGAGCCTCTTCGAACCGCACCAGCAATCGGTAGGTATGTCCACGGCCGATGACCGCCCACGTGGACTTCGGGGCGAGTTCCATGGCGCGGTTGAAGTCGGCCAGCGCGTCGTCGTACCGTTTCATCTCCTGGTAGGTTTCGCCCCGGCCGGCGACGATCAGGCCCGACGCCGGGTCGAGTTCGATGGCGCGGTCGAAGTCGGCGAGCGCTTCTTCATAACGTTCCATCGCCTGGTAGATCTCGCCTCGACCGGCGACGGCCAGACCCGACTCCGGGTCCAGTTCGATCACCCGGTTCAGGTCCGCCAGTGCCTCGTCGAAACGCCCCAGCCAGCGGCTGGTCTGACCCCGCCCCAGATAGGCCTTGCCGCGTGCCGGATCGAGGCGGATCGCCTCGGTGAAGTCCACGATCGACTGCTCGTCCCGGTCAGCGTAATAATGCAGGCGTCCGCGCTCGACCAGGGCATTGACCCGCGACTCGGGGCTGAGCGACTGGTCGCCGATCAGTTCGGTCAGCATTTCGGTGCAGTCCTTCTGCTGCTCGTCCAGGGTGGCCACGAGGCGCTCGCCGCGCTGCTGGAGTCTGTCGTGTCCGGAGTCGCGGCCGGCCTGCCGGATCATCTCGGCCCATCGGCGGGCAGTCGTGAGACCGGCGATCGCGGCGTCGACGCCGATGGCGAGTGCGTCCGGCAGCCGACCGGCTGGATCCGCGCACAGGCGGTGGTAGGTCTCTTCGAGCCGGTGACGCAGCCATTCCGCATCCGTCCAGTCCGGATCGGCTCGCACCTGGGTCCGCCACGTCTCGTGCGCGTCGGCCAGGCGGTGGTGGGCGGATCGCCAGTTCTGGGCCGACTGCGCCTTCTGGATGCGGAGCATCGGAGCCCGTACGACGTCGTGGTATTCGTAGCGTCCGGCCCGCGCCTTGACGAACGGCAGGGTCTGGAGCCATTCCAGAGTCGATGGCTGCGCCAGCACGGCCAGCACGTCGGCGTCGATCTGGCGGGACAGCGCCCCGGCCAGCACCGCGTCGCGCCGGCCGGGGTCGTGCTCCCATTTCAGGAACCGTTCGACGGCCGTGCCGCTCGGGTCGCCCACGTCGCCGGGGTCGGTCGGTCGGCCTTCGGCCAGCGTCGCGACCAGCAGCGGCAGCCCGCCGGACAGGGTCAGCACGGTGCGTACGACCGGCTCGTCGGTGACCCCCTTGGAGGCCAGCAACTGCCGCGACTCGGCTTCCGAGAACGGAACGATCGGCAGCGTCGCGATCGCGCTCAGAAACTCCGACCACCCGCCGGCGACCAGCGGATGCCGCCCGGCCACGGTCAGCGTCAGCGCGGTCGGCGGGTCACCGAACCGGCCCCGCAGGATGTCCAGCAGCCA
Organism: Paractinoplanes bogorensis; assembly: GCF_018829635.1. GTDB lineage: Bacteria > Actinomycetota > Actinomycetes > Mycobacteriales > Micromonosporaceae > Actinoplanes > Actinoplanes bogorensis. The sequence continues at coordinate 698,041 of NZ_JAHKKG010000002.1, read as the reverse complement.
GCCGTCGAGGAGCGGACCGGTCTGCTCGTACGTATCGAAGAAGAGCGCCACCGGTAGCTGGGCGGCCGCCTTGCGTAGCCCCTGCAGGAACAGCGGACTCAGTTCGGCCACCGGGTTGAGCAGCAGGCGCACATCGCGGCTGTCCGAGAACTTGCCGCTCAGATAGACGCGGACCTGGTCGGTGGCCTCGGCGGCGGCGTCGGCATCGACCAGGTCGACGATCGGCCCGGCGCCCGGCAGGGCTTTCGACGCGTGCAGTCCGATCTTGACGGCGGTCCGGGTGACCTTGCTCCAGGCGGTCATCGGCGCCTGCGGGTCCTGCGCCATCTGCTCGCGGCGCTTCTCGAAGTCTTCGTACTTGCTCAGGAAGTCGTTGAAGGGCTTGCCGAGTTGCCCGGCCAGCACGGACATGGTTTCCGGTACGCCGTAGACGTGCTCGTCGGTGTAGGCGTCGGACGCTCCCTCTTCCCGGGCGATCCGGCGGAGTTGCTGGAGCAGGAACGTCTTTCCGACGCCGCCGTCACCGTGAATGCTGATCACGAAGCGCTTGTGGTCGTCCAGCGCCGGCAACCGGAGGTTGTCACGGAAGAACTCGAGGTGCCCGTGACGGCCGACGAATCCGGCCCGCTGCTTGCGTCGCAGGATGTCCAATAAGGAGTCGGGCTCGGCCACGCACTACATTTTGGACCCGCGAGGCAACCGGCAACAGCCTCAGCTCTTGATGCAGCAGCCCCGGCAGACCTTGGGCTGGGGCAAAGTGAAGGCCAGGCAGCAGGTCTTGCGCTGCACGTCGAGCTTGCCGTTGGCCGTGGGCACCAGCTCGATCAGGTCTTCCACGCCCAGGGCCTCATGCAGCTGGGCGATCGTCTCGGCGGACGCGCCGGGCAGCACGTCGGCCGAGCGCAGAACTCCGTAGGCGACGCCCGACGACAGCGAACCCATCAGCGTGCGCTTGCCCAGCCGGACGCGGCCGTGCAGCGCGTCGAGCAGCGGGGTGAGGTGCTGGTCGAGCAGGGAGGCGCGCAGCTCGGCCAGGAGGGCGGCCTCATCGGGGACCACGCGGACGTGCGGCCGGTTGGCGATCGTGATCGGGTCGCCCGGGAGCACCGCCACCGGGGTGTCGGCGCGCAGACCGATGGTGATCAGTGGGCGCTGGTCGTCGAAGTGGACGAGCACGTTGTCGGCGGTCAGCAGCGGTACGCGTCGGGCCGAGGCCCAGCCGAGCACGGCCGGGAGGGCCAGCCAGTACGTGTACGCCTTCCAGGCCAGCGCGGCCGCGGCGTGGGGCTGGGCGTTCCAGCGACGGCGGGCCGAGTCGAGCAGGGTGTCCAGGTGGTCGCCGGCCAGTGCGCTCGCGGAGGACCAGCCGGCCGTGTCGTGGACGAGCAGATCGGGGGCGATGCCGGGAAGTTCGGTGCTGGTGCCGAACATCGCTCGCAGCGTGGCCGTCACGGGGGCCAGAGGATCAGCGAGCGTGACGGAGTGTGCTGCACGGTCGAGGGCTGTGGTCACCGGGCGCGTCCACCCCGCGGCGACATCCACGACCGAGCCACCGCATTCACCTCGCCGAATTCGTTGCCGGAGCCATCCCGTACGGAAGGCCGGAACGCCTCCGTGACGACGACTCACCGTACACCTCTAAGGGTAGGCTAACCAAGCCCTCATTTCGGACGAATACCCTATGCAAGGGTCACCTAACCGTCCGCGCGCACGTTGCCTGGTTCGTCAAGGTATCTGTCGTGTACGCGCTACTAGCACCATCCGGACACGAGCGACGGCGACACTGAAATTCTCGTCCGCGAAGGGGACATCGATGATGACCACCTCGCCCGTCGAGCGGGCCGCTGACCAGTTCGTGACAGCGCTGGCACATTGGCGGGTCGAGCGGGGCATGAGCAAGAAGCAGCTCGCCGCGCGCATGGGTTTCGACCCCTCCTACGTCAGCCACGTGGAGGGCCGCCGACACAAGCCCACCGAAGACTTCGCCCGCCGGGCCGAGGCCGTGCTGGGTGCGGGTGGAGTGATCTGGCAGCGCTTCCAGGAGTACGACGAACTCCGCCACACCCGCAGCACCGCCCTGCACCGCGACCCGCCGGTACCGGTTCAGTGGCTCCCGCCGGGCACCGGGCTGATCGTCGAGCGTGAGGTCGCCGAGCTGACCTACGCCGACGGCGCGTACCTGTGCCGGGTCCGCCGCGCCCTCTACAACGCGGGCTCCGAGCCGGTGACGCGCTACCTGGTCAAGATCGCGGTCGACCGCTATCCGAACGACCCGACCGGCTCCAACCGCCACCACCGCGACAATCCGCTCACGTTCGCCGAGATGAACCTGAGCGCGTGCGCCGGCGAGGGCGACGCCGTGGAACCGATGCAGTGGCGGATCAAGCTCGACCGCGACGCCTCCAAGGAGGTGTGGCTGATGTTCGCCAACGACGGCGGCCAGTTCGCCCTCTATCCCGGCGAGCGGACCACCATCCAGTACGAATACACGATCAGTGTCGAGAAGTGGGGCCAGTGGTTCCAGCGGGCGGTGCGGCTGCCCACCCGACGGCTGACCGTCCGCCTCGACTTCCCGACGTCGTTCGACCCCCAGGTGTGGGGCGTCGAGACGTCGCTGGCAGCCGAGGTTCCCGTACGCACCCCGATGGAGCGCCACGACGACGGCGACCGCGCCGTGTTCGAATGGTCGACCGACGCGCCGCAGCTCAACGCCCGCTACCGACTGGAGTGGCGGTTCCGGGGAGCGGGCGCGCCCTCGTGCCCGGCTCTGGCCCCCGAGAGCAACGGCAACGGCCAGCCCCGCGCGTCGGGCCAGATGCGCGGCATCGGGATCGTCCAGCGCGGCTCCGAACTGCTGCGCCAGCGGGCCCGTCACTTCCAGCTGCCCCGCGAGTCGGCGGCCGCCCACGAGGCGGTGTCGGCGCTGCACGCGGCCCTGGGCCGGCTCGAGCAGGTGCACGACTTCACCAAGGGTGTCGGCCTGTCCGCACCGCAGATCGGCCGGTCGGCGGCGGTCGCCGTGGTGCGCCCGGCCGACCGGAACGCCGAGCCGGTGGTGCTGATCAACCCGCGGGTGGTCGGCGAGTCGAGCGACCGGGACGAGCAGTACGAGGGCTGCCTTTCGTTCTTCGACTACCGGGGCCTGGTGCGCCGGCCGCTGCGGATCGACGTCGAGCACGCCCGATACGACGGCGCCCGCGTGATCAGCCGGTTCGAACGGGCGATGGCCCGGCTGGTCGCGCACGAGATCGACCACCTCGAGGGGCGGCTCTACGTCGACCGGATGAACGCCGAATCCAACCTCGTGCCGGACTACACCCAGAGCGGCCGGCCCTGGTCGTACTGAAAAACGGGTCTAGAAGTCTGTGAAGCTGTCGTATTTGATGCGGATCGACGGCACCTGCAGCTCGGCCAGCGTCTTGAGGGTGTCCTTGACCATCGGGCCCGACCCCGAGACGAAGAAGTCGTGCTCGCTCCACGGGCCGTAGCGCGCCACCACCTCCGAGATGTTGCCCTGCTCGCCCGGGAAGGTGGGGTCGTCGCTGCACGCGGTCACCACCGACAGCCACGGGTAGCGGGCGGCCAGCCGGTTGAGTTCGGCCAGGTCGTACAGGTCCTCGCGGTTGCGGGCCCCGAAGAACAGGTGGACCCAGCGGGTGCGGTTGTAGCGGGTGAGCTCCTCGAGCAGCGATTTGATCGGCGCCAGCCCGGTACCGCCGGCCACGAACACGGTGTCGCGGGTCGAACGGCGGTCGAGGTTCATCGTGCCCATCGGGGCGGCCAGCCGGATCATGTCGCCGACCTCGAGACGGCGTACGAGGGCACTCGACACCCATCCGGCGCCGATCGACCGTACGTGGAACTCCAGGGTGTTGTCGCGGCGTGGAGCGTTCGCGACCGAATACGTTCGCCACAGCCGCGGTTGTATTCGCGGGCACTCGACACTCACGTACTGGCCGGCCCGGAACTCCAGGGGCTGCATGGGCTGCACGGTGAAGACGGCGATGTCCTTGGCCCGGCGCTCGTGCGCGACCACCTCGGCGTACCAGTAGGGCGGATTGGAATCGGCCTCCGCGCCCTGAATCATCTTGGAGGCGATCACCGCGTACGCGTCGGCCCAGGCCTGGTCGTACTCGACACTCCACTGCTCGCCCGCGTACTCCCGCATCGCCTCGATCAACGCGCCTCCCACCACCTCGTAGTGTTCTGGTTCCACGTGGAACTTCCGGTGATCACGGCCGAGCGAGCGCAGGTACTCGTCGAACTTCTCCGGATCCTCGAGCGTCTGCACGGCCGTGACGATCGCGCCCAGCAGCCGGGAGCGCTGCACGTCCATGTGCACCGGGAAAAGTTCCCGCAGATCCGGGTGAGACAGGAACAGGCGGGCGTAGAAGTAGCCGGCCACCTTGTCCTGATGCTCCTCGACGAGGCTCCAGCTCTCTTTGAGCAAGCGTCCGAGGTCTCCCATGCCCTTCAGGGTGGTCAGGACAGTCGTAAAGACGACGCACGAGACGTGCGACTCATCTCATTTCATCCCGTGACGGTTGCCCCGATAAGTCCGTTTAAGGCGTGGGCCGGAGTATCCAACGGGTGACAGCTCCTAAAGTTGGCCCGTGACCCTTGAGCGCCAGCAGGCCACCCGGCCGATCCTCACCGCCGAGATCGTCATCGTGCTGCTGCTGTCGCTCGGGCAGAGCGCGATCTATTCGGTGGTCTCGCTGACCGCCAAACTGACCGCCGACAAGCCGCTCTCCCAGCAGGCGGCCGTGCTCAACGCCTCGCAGTCGTCGCGGCCCTACCTCGACCTCACCTATCAGCTGCTCGGCATCATCTTCGACCTGATCCCGGTCGCGCTGGTGCTCTATCTGCTGGTGCGCGACCGCATCTCGCCCCGCCACGAACTCGGCCTGTCGGCCGACCGGCAACGCTTCGACTGGGGCTGGGGCACGTTGCTGGCCGCCTGCATCGGGATTCCCGGGCTGCTTCTGGTGTACGTGGCCAAGCTGCTCGGGCTCAACGCGCAGATCGTGCCGGCCGCCCTCAACCCCGTGTGGTGGGCGGTGCCGGTGCTGATCCTGTCGGCGATCCAGAACGCCGTGCTCGAAGAGGTGATCGTGGTCGGTTACCTGATGACGCGGCTCAAGCAGTGGGGCATGTCCACGGTCGCCATCGTGATCACGTCGGCCGTGCTGCGCGGTTCGTACCACCTCTATCAGGGGTTCGGCGCCTTCGTCGGGAACGCCGTCATGGGTGTCGTGTTCGCGCTGTTCTTCCTGCGGTTCAAGCGTGTGATGCCGCTGATCGTGGCGCACACGCTGCTCGATGTGGTGGCGTTCGTCGGTTACGCCCTGTTGCCGGCGGCCTGGTTCAGCTGGGTCTGAGGCCGGCCTTTGTGGGTCGGCCCTTTGTGGGTCGGCCCTTTGCGGGCCGGCCTTTTGCGGGCCGGCCTTTTGCGGGCCGGCCCTTTGCGGGCCGGCCCTTTGCGGGCCGGTCGGCTCAGCCGGCCCGGTAGTAGCTGTTGGCCCGCGCGGCGGTCGTCTGGGCCGTGCCGGCGCTGGTCAGCACCGCCCCGAGCAGACTGACGCCGGGGAAGTAGCGGTTGACCGCGCGTAGGGCCGTCCAGCTGCCGGTGCGCGAGACATAGAGCCGGCCGAGACGCCACAGCGCTTCACCGAGGCTGCTGTCGTCCGGAATCGTCGCGAGCGCGGCCTCGGCGTCGGCGGCGGTCTCATGCACCTGCGAGATCACGAGCAGGTCGACCGCGCGCCGCGGGTCAGTCGGATCTTCGCCATAGGCGGCGGCCAGGTGCAGCACCAGCTCGGCGTCGGTCAGCGTGCGGGTGGCGACCAGAGCGATCGACGCGTACGACCCGGCCAGCGCGCCGAAGACGCTGGCGTACGCGCTGAACTGGGTGAACTGCCGGGTGGCGAGCCGGGCCAGCGCGGCCGGGGTGGCCGTCGGGTAGGTCGCGCGGGTCGTGGCGGCCCACTCCCGGGCGCGGGGGCCGATCGTCTCCACGGCGGCCAGGGCCAGCAGCTCGGGGGTGTGCACGGGGTCGGCCAGCAGCTTGGCCCAGCGGTCGGGCTGCGGCTTGGGGGTCGGCTCGGCGACTTCGACCGCCGGCTTCACGACCGCGGCGGCTGCTTGCACGGCCGGCTCCACGACCGGCTTCGCGACCTCCATTGCCGGTTCCACTGCCGCCGCGACCGGTTTCGTGGCCTCCATTGCTGGTTCCGCGGCTGCTGCGGCTGGCTTCGCGCTCTGCGCTGCCGGTTCCGCGGCTGTTGCGACCGGTTTCGTGGCCTCCACTGCTGGTTCCGCGGGCACTGCGGCTGGCTTCGCGGTCTGCGCTGCCGGTTCCACGGCCGTCGCGGCTGGCTTCGCCGCTTCTGCTGCGGGCTTGGGGGCTGGCTCGGCGGTCTCTGCGATCGGTTCAGGGGCCGTCGTGAGCGGCTTGACCGCCTCCACCGGGAGCGCCTTCTTGACGGGCGCGGGAGTTGGCGCTGCCTTCTTGACGGGTGCAGGTGTTGGCGCGGCCTTCTGGGCGGGCGGTAGCGGTGCCGCTCCCGTGGCTGGCGCGGGTGTCGGTGTTGCTGTCTCGACGGGCGCGGGCGCTGCGGGTGCGGGCGCGGCTTTCGCGGGCGCTGTGGGCGCGGGCGCTGCGGGCGTGGCGTTCGCGGGCGCTGCTTTCTTGGCGGGCGCCTGCGCTGGAGTGGCCTTCTTGGCTGGGGTGCGCTTGTGGGGCGCGGGCGCCTTCTTAGCCGGCGCCGGGGTCGCGGGGGCCTCGGAGGTCGTCTCTCGGGCGCCCGGCGGCGTCTCGGGGGTCGCCCGGCGAGCTCGCGGCTTGCGCGGGGCCGGCTCGGCCTCGTCGGGCCGGGACGGGGGTGGTGCGTCTGTCGGGCGTGAATCCCGCGTACGGGAAACTGGTTTTGCCGCCTCCCCCTCGGGGTGATTCTCGGCACTCGGCGGTTGGAAGGTGACCGGCGGCGCGGCCTTCCGCGGCCGACGCTCAGCCGGTTTCGCACCGGCCGGCGACTCGCCCGGGGGATTGAACGGCGCCCGGGGGTTACGGGCCTGACGACGCTCGGCGGGCGGATTGTCCTCCATGCTGCCGCAGCCTATCCCTAGCGGCGACATTTCACCTGTTGGAGACGGGTCCGACCCGCGGGTTGCCAACCTCTTTGTGCGGCGCCGAACGGGTCCGGTATCCTCAACCGTCGGTGGCCTTCACGGGCCGCCGGGGAGACTTCGCCTAGTCTGGTCTATGGCGCCGCACTGCTAATGCGGTTGGGGTTTTATAGCCCCTCCCGGGTTCGAATCCCGGAGTCTCCGCGTGCAGAGCCAGTGTGTATGCTGGCAACGCACTGAGCGCCCGTAGCTCAATGGATAGAGCATCTGACTACGGATCAGAAGGTTAGGGGTTCGAGTCCCTTCGGGCGCACAGCATTAGGAAAGGCCTGAACCGTGGAAACGCGGTTCAGGCCTTTCTGCTTCCGGTGTCCGGTGGCTCAGATGAAGATCCGGTTGCTCGTCTCGTGGCCGGAGACGACGATCTGGATGGCGTAGATGCCGTATGACAGCACGCGGCCGTCCTGGCTTGCCGGGTAGTCGATCGACGGGCGGCCCTGGGTCGGCCACACGCGCACGTAGAGCGTGAACCCGTTGCGCGGCACGTTCACGACCTCCCACGAGTTGCCCACGGCCGAGATGCCGGCGTAGCCGCTGTCGTACAGGGCGGCTCCGGTGTAGGTCTCGCAGACGTGGTAGTCGCTGTAGTTCTGGCAGCGCCACTCGACGTTCGCGGCGTGGGCCGGCGCGGCCACGCCCAGGCTGAGCGCGGCGGTGGCGATGGTCGCGGCCGCCGCGGCACGCAGGGCACGGAGTCGTTTCATGTCGGTCCTCCTGTACGGGGGTGTGCGATCCCGGGCAGCGTGCCGCACCGGTGTGGGCCGGAATGTTGACAGCGTTGCGACGATGGCTGTCGATGGACGAGAGCGGTGCGCAGTTCCGGGTCCTGGGGCCGGTCGAGATCCGCTACGGCGGGCGCCTGCTCGGTCCGCCGGTGCGGCCGCAGCAGCACCTCGTCCTCGCGGCTCTGCTCGTCGACGCCGGTCGGCCGGTTCCGGTCGAGCGGCTCATCGAGCGGGTCTGGGGCGACGAGCCACCCGCACAGGCCCGGCGGACCCTGCACACCCACGTGACCCGGATCCGGCGGCTGCTCGATCAGACCCGGACCGATCTCGTACGCCATGACGGTGCGTACCGCATCGACGCCGACCCGCTGCAGGTCGACCTGCACCGGTTCGAGCAGCTGATCGCCCTGGCCCGCGAGGCCGGGGACGCCGCGGAACGGGCGGCCCGCTGGCGTGCGGCGCTGGACCTGTGGCGCGGAGAACCGCTCTCCGGGCTCACCGGCTCGTGGGCCGAGCGGACCCGCGAGCGGCTCCGGCTCAACGTCGTCGAGGCGACCGTGGGGTGGGCCGACGCGTCCGTACGCTGCGGGCGCCCGGCCGAGGTGATCGACGCGCTGGCCCGCGTCGTGGACGACTTCCCGCTGTCCGAACCGCCGGTCGAGGTGCTGATGCGAGCGCTCGCCGCCGACGGACGCACCAGCGAGGCACTCGACCGGTACGAGACCACGCGCCGCCGCCTCGCCGACGAGTTGGGCACCAGCCCCGGCTCCGACCTGTCCGCCCTGCACGTCTCGCTGCTGCGCGAGGCGGCCGAACCGGCGCACCTGCCCGGCGCCGTTCGCGGGTTCGTCGGCCGCACCGAGCACCTGACGTGGCTGGACGACGTGGCCCGCCGCGGACGTGACGCCGGGATCGGGACGACCGTGGTCGTGCTGCCCGGCATGCCCGGGGTGGGCAAGACCACGCTGGCCGTCCACTGGGCCCACCGCGTACGCCGGATGTATCCCGACGGTCAGCTGTTCGCCGGACTGCGCGGCTTCCACCCCACGGCGCCACCGGTGGACCCGGCCGAGGCGGTCGGCGGGCTGCTCGAGACGCTCGGGGTGTCGCGCGCGTCGATCCCGGCCGGCCTCGACGCGCGGACCGCCCTGTACCGGGGGATGCTGGCCGACCGCAGGATGCTGGTGCTGCTGGACGACGCGGCCTCGGTCGACCAGGTGCGCCCGCTGCTGCCCGCCGGCTCGGGCTCACTGGTGCTCGTCACCAGCCGTCGCCGCCTGGACGGGCTCGTCGTGGCGCAGGGTGCGCACCGGCTGGCGGTCGAGCCGTTCTCGACCGACGACGGCACCGCCCTGCTCAGCGAACGGTTGGGTGTACGCCCGGTGGCCCGGGAACCGGAAGCGGCCCGCGACATCACCGCCGCCTGCTCCGGTCTGCCGCTGGCGCTGGCCATCGCCGCCGCACACGCCGGAACGCGCCCTTTGCGAGTGCTCGCCGACGAGCTGCGCGAGGCCCGCGACGCGCTCGGCGTGCTCGCTACCGACGACCCTGCCGTTGACGTACGGACGGTCTTCTGGTGCTCGTATCGCGCACTCGGCGCCGGCGCGGCCCGGCTCTTCCGGCTGCTCAGCCTGCACCCCGGCGCCGACATCGGCCTCGCCGCGGCGGCCAGCCTGGCCGGGGAGCCGCCGGAGCTGGTGCGGCAGCGGCTGGCCGAGCTGACCCGGGCCCACATGATCGCCGAGTCCACGCCCGGCCGGTGGTCGGCCCATGACCTTCTGCGGGCGTACGGGATGGAAATGCTCGCCGACGATGACCGGGACGCCGCGCTGGACCGCCTGCTGAACCACTATGTCCTGGCCGCGGCCGACGCCGACGGGAAGCTCGGCCCGGTCCGCCGGGCCCTCGACCTGCCGATGACCGCCGTCGGTGTCACCCGCGCGCCGATCGGCGGCGATCTTGGCGCCCGAGCCTGGTTCGACGCCGAGTGGCCGGCCCTGCATCCGCTCGTCGTGGCCGCTTCCGAGTCGGGCCGCCACCGGCCCGCCTGGCAGTTGGCCTGGTCGCTGACCACCTACGCCCATCGCCGGGGCTCCTACCAGGAATGGCTGGCCGTCCAGCGGATCGCGATCGAGGCCGCGGCAGCGCTGGGTGACCGGGCGGCCGGGGCCCACGCGCGGCGACTGCTGGGCATCGCGTTGATCCGGCTCAACCGCTACGACGAGGCGCACGCCGAACTGACCGTCGCGCTCGACGAGTTCACCGCGCTCGGCGACCCGCAGGGGCAGGCCCAGGCCCACCGCGGGCTGGGGCGCGTCGCCGCCTACCGGAACGAGCTGCGGGTGGCGCTGACCCACGGGCGGGCCGCGCTCGAGGGGTTCACCGCGGCCGGCAACCGGGACGGGCGGGCGAGCGCGCTCAACTCCCTCGGCTTCAACCTGGCCAAGCTGGGCGAGCACGCCGAGGGCGTACGGCTGTGCCGGCAGGCCCTGGAGATCCACCAGGAGAGCGGTGACCGTTTCGGCCAGGCCAACGCCTGGGACAGCCTCGGCCTGTGCCACGTCGGTCTCGGCGACTTCGACGAGGCGTTCGCGTGTTACATGACGTCGCTGGCACTCTCCCAGGAGATCGAGGACCGCCACGGCGAGGCCTCCACGTTGGACAACATGGGGCACGCGTACCGCGCGTTCGGCCGCGAGGAGGACGCCCGGCGGGTCTGGCGCCAGGCGGTGACCCTGCTGCGCACCGTCGACCCGCTGGCCGCCCAGCGCCTGGACGCCGAGCTGGCCCAATAGCGCTCCTGGTCAGGCCGCCGGGCCTGCCACTCCGCCGACGTGTCCAACGACGACGAGACCGATCGGCGGTGGAAGCTGCCGGTCGGTCTCGCCTTCGTCACGACAAGGTCAGGCATACCGGGAGTTTATAGAGGGCCGATTCCCTTTCATCGGCGATTCGATGCCGTCTCGAGGAATCGTCTCGCTGGGTAAATCCCCTGTTCAGGGCCAATCTCCGAACTGTGAAGCGCGCTCCGGAGTCGCTACCCAAAGAGCTGCCAATCGATGCGGTCCGCCAATCAGAAGCGCGCGCTTCGGTAGTGAACTGTTCAGGTTTCGAGACTGTGAGTAATTCGGCTCCTGCGTTTTCGCTTTTTATGCGCATAACACCACAGATGCCTTTAAAACATGACGAATCTTCCTCAACATGTTGCCAAGGCTCGCGCGCGGACGGCGTCGGCTCGGCCGCGCAGAAGTGCCGGGAAGGAGGTGAAGTAGTGACACGACAGGCCGAAACGCCTCAACGCCGTGACCGCGTGTTGAGGTGGGTGTACGGCGTCGCCACTCTGGTGACCGCCGTCGCGGGGCTGGTAACAGCCCTCAACGGCTGCGGCCCCACCTAGGCGTTGACCTAGATGGAGCCGTCTTACCAGAGAAGGGGTCCGCGTCGGATTGACGGCCGGGCGCGGGCCTCTTCCGCCGCCTGAGCGTAACCAGCAAATCGGGACATTTGAAGCGGGCGCAGGCGACCGACTCGGCCGGCTGCAGGCGTTGCCGGGCGGGCCGCTGCCGCCCCGGAGGTGGGGCGGCCGCGGAACTGACTACTTGGTGACCCTGGGGGTGGGGGCTGACTTGGCGGTTGTTGCGGTGTAGCCGGGCTTGGTGGCGGTCACCGCGACCGTCAGTTTCTTGCCCAGGTCGGCGGGGCGGATGCGGTAGGTGGCGGCGGTCGCGTCGCTGATCGGCTCGCCGGCGGCTGACCACTGGTAGGTGAAGGTTGTCGCCTTCGGGTTCCACGTGCCGGTTGACGCCTTCAGACGGGTGCCGACCTTTGCCGCGCCGGTGATGGTGGGCTTGGTGACCACCTTGAGCGAAGGCTGGGCGACGATCGTGAAGGCGTTCATGAGCTTGACCGACGGGTTGTAGCCGTCGGGCTGGACGCCCACCGTCACCGGGCCGGGTGCGGCGCCGGTCAGGTCGACCGTGATCGTGAGGGTCTTGCGGTCGGCGGACACCGCGGTGATCGTGCCGGCCGCGTAGCTGCCGTCGGACGGGTAGACGTAGGCGTAGTTGCCGGTGTGGAAGCCCGAGCCGGTGATGGTGAGCGTGCGGACGCCGCCGGTCGGCACCGTGGTGGGCGACACCGCGGTGACCGTCACGGGATCGGCCTGGATGAAGAACTCGTAGCGGGACTCGGTCGAGCGGGCGCCGCTCGCCGTCCGGCTCGTCGCGGTCAGGTCGAAGTAGCCTGAGTTCTTCGGCGTCCACGCCACGGTGGCCGTGCCGTCGGCACCGACCGGGACCTCGACGTCGTAGATGCCGGCGCTGCTGATCGAGTAGACGAACCTGGTCGCCCCCGCCTGCCGGGCCTTCAGGGTGAACGTGCCGGGGGTCATGTGGCCTCCGCCGCTCGCCGGGAAGTCGGTCGACGTGATCACCGGGCCGTTGGTCACCGACCAGGAGGTGCTGCCCTCGTCGGTGTGCACGCCGGCGGCGTTGCGCGCGATCACGGTGACATAGGTGTATTCGGCCTTGGTCACCGGGAACTCGAACGTCGCGGTGCCGTCGGCCGCCGCCGGCACGACCTGCTTGGTCGCGGGGTCGCGGTTGAGGACTGCCTCGTACTCCGTGGGGTTCACCATCTCGGTGCGTGCCTTGATCGTTGCGGTCGTGCCGACCAGCTCACCGCCGGTGCGGGTGACCTGAGGGCGGGCTCCGTCGACGTAGATCCCCAGCCAGCGCGGCTCGGACAGCGAGCCGTCGGCGCTGCGCGCCTGCACGCGTACGCCGCGTGTGCTCTCGTTGCTGTTGTCGGCGGCCCAGGTCAGGTCGGCCGTGCCGTCGGCTCGGGCCGGGATGGTGGTCTTGGGCCCATCGGCGGAGTTGTAGTCGACGTCCCAGTGGACGTACGACGTCACGTCGCTGGTCCGTGGCGCGAGGTGGAAATTGAGCGAGGACCCGCGGACCACGCCCCGATTGATGTCGCCGGTGACCAGGGGTCCATTGTCGACGTAGAACCGGTAGGCCTGCTCCGGGTGTGGCACACCGTCGCGGGTGATCGCGCGTACGTAAAGGGTCTGACGCCCGGCCCTGGTCGGCGCGATCATCACGGTGGCCTTGCCGTCAGCGTCGGCGTCGGTGCTGCCCGACGGGCCGTCTTCGTCGATGTGCCAGGTGAAGGACGACGTGTCACCGACGTTGGACGAGAACTCGAACTCGCCCGGAACGCCGACGTTGTATTTCAGGTCGCCGTAGCCCGAGTTGTCCTGGTAGGCCGCCGAGAAGACGCTGGGCCGCGTCTCGCGCACCGTGAAGTCGTAGTGCTGCCGGTCCGAGTAGTTGCCGGCGCGGTCGATCGCGTAGACCGTCAGCCCGGTGGGGCCCGACGTGCGTGGCTTCCAGCTGACCGTGACCGGGCCGCCGGTCGGGGAGGCCGGGACGGTCTGATCGCCGGTGGTGGAGCCGGAGTCGACGCCGTCCCAGACCGACCAGATGTAGCGGACCGTGTCGTCGGCGGCCGGCGTGAAGGTGAACGAGCCGGCGACTCCGATCTCGCCGACGGGGGTGTCGCCGGCCGGGAAGTCGTCCGTGGAGACGGCCGGCGCCGGGCCACCGTCGCGGTCGACCGTGTAGTAGCAGGTGTCACTCCACGGCGAGGCGTCCGAGGCGTTGAGCACTCGGACCTTCCAGGCGTACGTAACGCCGTCCAGCTGGCGGTCCTCGTCTTCGAGCTGGACCCGGACCGTGCCGTTCAACGCCCCGGCGCGCTCGCTCCAGTCCTGCGGCTGGTCGGGGTGGGCGGTGTCCCAGACCTGGAAGTCGGCGGTCGGTTCCGCGCCCCAGACCGAGGTGTCGTACCTGCCCTCGAGCGCGACGGCGTGGGCGTCGTTGAGGCGCATGGGGCTCAGATAGGGGCCGGGCGACGTGGTGACACACGCCTGGTCGGCCGTGGTGAGGTCGCCCGGACCGCCGTCGGTGGCGAAGGCCGGTGCGGCGCCGAGGCCCACGGCCCCGAGCGTGAGCGTAGAAGCGAGTAAGAGTGACAACACACGCCTGTGCATGCGTTCCCCCGTGCGGATCGATGGGCCTCGTTGCGGCCCGAATGCCGGGAGCATGACATAGGCGTACGACAATTTCTGCACCGCCCCATACGGCCCCCTATACTCCGCGCGTGAAATCCGCCCGTGCCGTCATCGCGGCCACCGTGCTCGCCGGGGTAACCGGCACCCTGTTCTACGTCGTGACCGGCACCGCCACCGCGGAAACGGTCCCGGTCCAGGTGACGGCGCCGCCCGCGCGCAAGACGACGGCGAAGTTCACCTCGGTCGACCGGGTGATCGTCGACAAGGCGCACCGGCGCGTGCTGGTCTCCGACCCCAGCGCCGGGAAAGTCGTCGCGCTGAACTACGACGGCACGACCGCGGCCACGGCCACCGGGCTGACCCAGGTCAACGGGCTGGCGCTGTCGGCCGACTCGAACACCGTCTATGCGGCGGTGCGCGACGAGGCGTCGATCGTGGCGCTGCGAGCCGACACCCTGGCCGAGATCAAGACCTTTCCGGTGTACGGCAGTCCGACCGAGCTCGTGCGGGCCGGCAGCCGCCTCTGGTACGCCGCACGGGGTGGCGTTTTCGGTGTTCTCGATCTGGCCACCGGCGAGGCCCGGGCGCACGAGTTCGAAGACCTCAATCCGTGGGAGGGCATGAACGACCTGCTGATCGCGGTCAGCCCGACCAACCCGAACCTGCTCGCGGTGACCACCGGGCCGGGCATCACGAGCGGTGCGATCGCGCTGTTCGACACGTCCGGGACGACCGAGCGCCAGATCGCGTACCGGAGCAATCTCAACTTCGATTACGTGATCAACTTCCGCGACCTGCGGTTCACCGCGGACGGCGCCACCTTGATGGTGGCCGGTGAGAAGGGCATCGCGTACCTGTCGGCGACCGATCTGGCGGTCACCGGCAACAAGGCGATGAACAGTTCGGTCGCGCTGGACGTCGCCTCGAACGGCTGGTTCGCGACCGCCAACGGGGGTCCCTACTCGGTCAGCGTCCAGTTCGTTCCGGCCGGCTCGACCACGCACACGCGGGTCATGGAGCTGAGCGCCGGCGGCGGACTGTCCGGCATGGCCTGGGAACCGGGTGGCGCGCGCCTGGCCGCTCTCACGGTCTCGACGCTCGGCGAGAGCTCGCTGTACGTGGTCGAGGAGCCCACCAAGGACGTACCGGCCCCGCTTCTGACGCCGTCGCTGACGCTCACGCCGAGCGCCGTCTACGCGTACGGGACGACCGCGACCTTCACCGCGACACTGGGGAAGACCGCCACCAACCGGGTCGTCGAGATCTGGGCCGACCCGGCCGGCACCGACCAGCCGAACCGGCTGCTCAAGCGGGCCACGGCCGACAAGGCGGGCAAGGTCAGCACCACCTTCAAGCTGACCCGCACTACGAACATCGTCGCCAAGTTCACCGGTGACGCCGGGTACCAGGCCCGTTCGGTGATCGCCTACGCGCGTACGCGAGTGAGCGCCAGCACGGCGCTGACCCGGCACTACAAGACCGCGAAGATGGGCACGCTGTCGTACCAGTACTTCCGGTCGTCGGCCGACCCGCTCGTCACCCAGACCATGACCGCGGCCACGAACCGCAAGGTGCGCACCACCATCGAGGTGTGGTCGGGCAGCAAGTGGGTGCTGTGGTCGGGGCGGGACACCAAGCTCAGCTCGGCCGGCAAGGCGTCTTTCACGTTCGTCACCGGGGCCAAGGTCGGCAAGAAGTTCCGGGTACGCGCCGACTACGTCACCGGCACGTCCGGCGACAGCCTCAATTACACGACAGCCGGCGCCTGGAAATACTTCACTTACACCAAATGACCCCGGCCGGATGAACCCCGGTCAAGAGCGCGAAAATCCCGTACGCAGGGTCGTTACCGTGCCGGAGTGACTACCAAGAGAGATCGTAAAGACACTCGCGGTGACTCTACGGTCGCCGGCCACCTGCGCCGCGCCGGGTGGGCTGTCGCAGTTGCCCTGATCGGGATGCTCGCACTCAACGCCACCGTGGCGCGTGCCAGCGACGCCGCCCGGCCGCGCACCGTGGTGCCGGGCGCGTCCGGGATCATCGCGCTGCGGCCGGACGGCAAGGTGTTCGCCACCGTCAGCCAGGCGTCGATCCGGCTGTGGAGCGCGACCACCGGACGCCGGGCCGCGCCGCCGATCAAGGGATACCGGGGACCGGTCAACTCGCTCGCGTTCAGCCCGGACGGCAGTGAGCTGGCCGTGGCCGGCACCGGCGACGTGACCCGCTGGGACATCACGACCGGGCAGCAGGCCGGGACGGCACTGGCCGGTCACGTCGGGGCCGTGCGCTGGGTGACCTACAGCCCCACCGGCGACCTGATCGCCACGGCCGGCGACGACGGCACGGTCCGGCTGTGGAACCAGGCGACCGGCGAACTCGTACGCACCGTGAACGGGCACGCGGGCGGGGTGCGCCTGGCTGTGTTCAGCCCGAACGGCGAGCGTCTGGCGACCACGGGCGTCGACAACACCGTACGGCTGTGGCAGACCAGCACCGGCCTCCCCGTCGGCACGCCGCTGACGGTCGGATCCGGCCCGGTCTACGCGGTGAGTTTCAGCCCGAACGGCCGGCTCCTGGCCGCCTCGGGTGGTGGCAGCGCCGTACGGCTGTGGAACGCCACCACCGGTGAGCCGGCCGGCGAAGCGCTCACCAGCAACGCCGGGCCCGTCTACGCCCTGACCTTCAGCAAGGGCGGCAAGCTGCTGGCCACCTCGTCGGGCGGCGACAACACCGTGCAGCTGTGGAACATGGCGTCCCGGCAGCCGGCCACCGAGCCGCTGGCCGGGCACACCGGGCCGGTGCGGGCGATGCGGTTCACCCCGAACGGCAAGCTGCTGGTCACCGGCAGCGACGACGGGACCGTACGGGTGTGGGCCGCGACCACCGGCGAACAGGTCGGCTCGACGCTGACCGGGCACCTCGGCCGGGTCTGGTCGGTGCGGATCACCCCCGACGGCAAGCGCCTGATCACCGCGGGCGAGGAGAACAAGGTCCGCCTGTGGCGGCTTCCCACCAAGTGACACCGATGTGAGAACGGGCCCGGGCCGCGACGACGCGACCCGGGCCCTTTTCGCTGGACGTTGGTAGGTTGCGATCGTGAGCCACGTACGAGCAGCGCTGTATCTCGACTTCGACAACGTGTTCGGTGGGCTCTACAAGCTGGATCCGGAAGCGGCCGTGCAGTTCGCCAGCGACCCGGGAGCGTGGCTCGGCCGGATGGCCGTCACCGCCACCTCCGAGGCGCCGCGGCGCTGGCTGGTGCTGCGCTGCTATCTCAACCCGGCGGGCTGGGTCTACGCCACCGATCAGACCCGCCTCTACTTCTCCAAGTTCCGGCCCGGTTTCGTACGGGCGGGCTTCGACGTCATCGACTGCCCCCGCTACAGCGGCACCAAGAACGCGGCCGACATCCGCATCGTGGTCGACGCCGTGGACGCGTTGTCGGCCGACACCCGCTACGACGAGTTCGTGGTCGCCTCCGGTGACTCCGACATGACCCCGCTGCTGCAGCGCCTGCGCCGCTCCGACCGCCGCACGATGATCGTGTCCCCGGCCGACGCGGCCGAGGCGTTCACCTCGATCGCCGACCACGTGCTGGACAGCCAGCAGCTGCTCGAGCTGGTGCAGGGCGAGCCGGTCGAACTCGGCGACGAGTTCGACGTCGAGGCCGACGAGTCGTTCCGCACGTTCATCACCAGCGAGTACGAGGCGGCGACGGAACCGCTCAACATGGCGTCGCTGGCCGCCCGGCTGCGCGTCCAGCTGGGCCAGGAGATCACCGACAGCAACTGGTTCGGCTTCGGCAGCTTCGCCCGCGCGGTGGCCAGCCTGAAACTGCCGGACCTGCAGATGTCGCAGCTCTTCCTGTGGGACGACACCCGGCACACCGCCCCCGAGCCGGGCTCGACGACCGCGCCCGGGCCGCCGCTGCCCGAGCCGGTCGAACGCCTGGCCGGTCAGCTCGACCTGCCCCGGCTGCCGCAGGCGTGGTGGCCGGCGATCTACGAGACGCTGGCGGCGTATGCGGGGTCGCACCGCTTCAACCTGACCCAGTGCACCGGCTGGTCCCGCGACCGGCTGCGCGACCAGGGCGTGCCGGTCAGCCGGGGTGCGGTGGCGTTCGTGGTGCGGGGGGCGGCGTTCGGCGGGTGCCCGCTGTTCCGACAGCCGCCACCCACGAACGACGAGATCGGGGCGGCCTTCGTGGCCAACGTGCTGAGCCGGGCCGAGGCCACCGAGATGACCTTCACCGACGAAGAAGCTTCCGCCGTACGGGAGTGGCTGCTCACCGGCTGATTTTCAGTCGAGTTCGACGGCGTCGATGCGATAGACCGCCGGGAGGTCGTCGCTGTCCTCGTCGTAGATCCGGGCCCGGGTGCGCACACCGTCGGGGCCGACGAGCCAGAAGTCGCTCGGTGGGAGCGGCATTGCTTTGTAGGCCACGACGGTGTCCAGGCTCTGGGCGAGTAGGGCCGCGGCGTCGGATTCCGATGGCGGATCGGTGATCGTGATGGACAGGTAGACGTCCAGATGCCAGTCGAAGTCGCCCGCAAGGGGTGTGATGGTGCAACTGACCGGGGCGCCCCAGTTGCGGTCGTCCTCGCCGTCGTCGCCAACGTCGACCTCGTTGCCCGTGAGCTCGGCCAGGACCTCGGCGAGCTGTTCACGCTCCGGGTGGCCGCGCAGCCAGAAGCCGTAGCTCATAGCCTTACCAGGTCTTCGCCCAGTCGGGCGGGGGGACGACTTTGAGTCCGGGCTCGCCGGAGATCGGCTCCAAGGCGTACAGGATGGTCAGGTCTTCGTTATCGGGGTCGGTCATCACCCGGCCGAAGCTGCCGTCCGCGGCGACCAGGAACCAGTAGTCGGGGGCGGGGCTGCCCTCGTCGACCAGCGCGCGGCTGCGGGCGATTCGGCAGACCGCCTGGGCCAGTTCGAGCGGGGTTGCCCGGGTCAGTTCCTGGAGCTTGTCGCCGGCCTGGAGTTCATGGCCGAAGGGCCCGTCGACTGGTGTGATGAGCACGATCGGATCAGGGCCGCCATAGGAGTTGAGCTGCTCGTACGGTCCTACGTAGACGAATTCCGGGGCGACGTTGTAAAGGGTGTGCAACGCCTGACGTAGCGCTTCGGCGGGCGTCGTGCTGTCGAAGTAAATGCCGTAGCTCATGCGCCACCTCGGTAGCTCTTGTGGTGCTGGAAGACGTCGAGGGCCCGGGTCCAGTCCGCGTCGCTCACGCTCGGGTCGCGGCGCAGTGCCTCGCGAGCCGCGCCGATGTCGCCGTCCGCGCCGATCAGATTCTTCAGAACCTTGTACTCCGAGCGGTTGAGGTTGACGAAGCCGGGACCGTCGACCGGGAAGGTCGTTCCGGTTGATTCCACACCATATCTGCGACCGTTGACCTCGTAGGTGTTGGTCTGCGGGTCCCAAGCGCCGCGACCGGCGGATATGTCGGCCAGATCGCCGGGAACGTCGGTGCCGGGCAGCACGATGGTGTTCTTGTCGTCGCTGCGGCTCTTGAGTTTGACGCTGTTCAGGTTGTGGCGACCGGCGTTGGGCGGGCGGAGCGGAATCTTCGCGGCCGGTCCGGTCACCGGGCTCGCGCCGCCGCCGCTGCTCGCTCGCGCTGCGGTGCCGGCTCGGCCCTCCTGGGCTTTTGCGGTGACCTTGGCTTGAGCCGCGGCGATGTTGCCGGCGTCGCCGCCGTCGGCGCTGCCGTGGGTGCGGCGGCGCGGTGGGGGCGGATCGCCGCCGTCGCCGCCGCCCGGGGAGTGCGGGCGTGGCTTCGCGGTCATCGCGGGCGCCTCCGGGAGTCAGGTTCGGGCGTCAGGGTAGCGGGGCTTGTCTCGCGCAATGAATAAAGTTTCTTTACAGAAAGCATTGACCAACCACCCTCGTATTTGGTTGTGTCAATGTGCCGCGCGCGCCCTTCATCCCCCCGGCGCTAGAAAAGGTCCGCCATGAAAAGAAAACATCTGCTGACGATGCTTGCCGTCCTCACCCTGGGTGTGGCCGGCGCGGTGGCTCCTATGGCGATGTCCCAGGCGGCTGCCGCCTGCGTGACGCCCTACAACAACAGCGCGGTCTACACCGGCGGCATGACCGCCTCCTACAACGGCCGCAACTGGACCGCCAAGTGGTGGACCCAGGGCGAGGCCCCCAGCACGGGCGGCTCGAACGTCTGGCAGGACAACGGCGGCTGTGACGGCAACAGCGGCGGCGGTGGCGGGAACACCGGCGGCTGCAACTACCCGAACTGGGTCGCTCAGCAGCCGTACTCGACCGGCGCGATCGTCCGGTACACCAACGGGCAGTACTACCAGGCCACCCACGACAACCCGGGCTACGACCCGGTGATCAGCACCTGGTACTGGTCGCCCTACTCCTGCAGCGGCGGGGGCGGCAACAACGGTGGCGGCAACAACGGCGGCGGTGGCACGTCCGGGTTCGTCGTCAGCGAGGCCCAGTTCAACTCGATGTTCCCGGGCCGGAACGGCTTCTACACGTACGCCGGTCTGACCGACGCCATGAAGAAGTTCCCCACCTTCGCGACCTCGGGCAGTGACACCGTCAAGAAGCAGGAGGCCGCGGCCTTCCTCGCCAACGTCAGCCACGAGACCGGCGGTCTGGTCTACATCGACGAGATCAACCAGGCCAACTGGCCGCACTACTGCGACACCTCGCAGTCGTACGGGTGCCCGGCCGGTCAGTCCGCGTACCACGGTCGCGGCCCGATCCAGCTGAGCTGGAACTTCAACTACTACGCGGCGGGCAACGCGCTCGGCATCGACCTGCTGCGCAACCCGAACCTGGTCGCCACCAATTCCTCGATCTCGTGGCAGACCGGCCTCTGGTACTGGAACACCGGAACCGGCGCGGCCGGCATGACCTCGCACACCGCGATGGTCAACGGTAGCGGCTTCGGCACCACGATCCGGGCCATCAACAGCATCGAGTGCAACGGCGGCAACTCGGGCCAGGTGGCGAGCCGGGTGAGCCTCTACACCCGCTTCGCCGGCATCCTGGGCGTCCCGACCGGGGGCAACCTGTACTGCTGATGTCCCAGCTTTGAGAAGGGAGGCGCCGACCGGCGCCTCCCTTTTCCCGTTTCGCCGCATCAACGACCGGATCCGGTGTTCGCTGAGCAGGGCGGGAAACATCGGACCGGGGGCTCGTGTGACGGCTGACAACAGGAGTGGACGCGTGCTGCGTCTGCTCACCGACCGACGGGTCGGTACGAAGATCATGCTGGCGGTCGTGGCGGTCACCCTGTTCAGCGTGGCCGACGGGCTGATCGCGCTGCGCAGCCTCGGCGAGACGAACAAGCAGGTCGGCGCGGGCTATCAGCACAGCCTCGAGCTCGAGACGGTGGGCAATCTGCGCAGCGCCGTCAACCGCACCTGGCTGAGCGTCAACGACTATCTGCTCGCCGTCGACGACGCGGGACGGACCAAGGCCCGCACGGCGCTCGCGACCAACCAGCAACAGGTGCAGGAGTACGCCGGCGCGTTCGAGGCGTACCCGGTCAGCGCCGCCATGCGGACCGCCGAGACCGACTTCACCACGGCTTGGACGGCGTACGTCGACGTGCTCGACAACCAGGTGCTGACGACGGCCGCGCTGCGGGACCGGGCGGCATTGCAGACCGTGCGGACCGGGCCGCTGGCCCAGGCGATGAACGGCGTCCGTACGCCGATGACCCAGCTCGCCGACCTCACCGTGTCCGCCGCCGAGGCGCAGCAACACGTCGCCGAGAGCCGTTACCAGTCGACGAAATGGCTGGTCATCATCATGCTGGCCGGCGGCGCGCTGCTCGGGATCGTGCTCGCGCTGGGCATCACCCGGCTCATCGTGCGTCCTCTGACTCAATGCGTCACCGCGCTGGAGCGGGTCGGTGAGGGCGATTTGACCGTACGGGTCCAGGTGGCCAGCTCCGACGAGGTGGGCCGGATGGCGCAGACGCTCAACCACACCGCCGAGGCGATGGCCGGCACGGTCGGACGGGTGCACGCGAACTCGGACCTGCTGGCCTCGGCGTCCGAGCAGCTGTCGGCGGTGTCAGCCGAGCTCGCCGCCTCCGCCGAGGAGACGTCGGTGCAGGTCAGCACCGTCTCCGACTCGGCCGGTCAGGTCTCCCAGGGCGTGCAGGCGGTGGCGGCCGGCGCCGACGAGATGGGCGTGTCGATCCGGGAGATCTCGAACAGCGCCAACGAGGCGGCCGGGGTGGCGGCCGAAGCGGCCCGCACGGCCGAGTCGACCAACACCAGCGTCGCGCGGCTCGGCGAGGCGTCGGCCCAGATCGGTACGGTCGTCGCCCTGATTACTTCGATCGCCGAGCAGACCAATCTGCTCGCGCTCAACGCCACCATCGAGGCCGCCCGGGCCGGTGAGGCGGGCAAGGGCTTCGCGGTGGTGGCGGCCGAGGTCAAGGATCTGGCCCAGGAGACCGCGCGGGCCACCCAGGAGATCACCTCGCAGGTGTCGGCGATCCAGGACGAGACCGGCAACGCCGTCCACGCGATCCGGCAGATCGCCGAGGTGATCGGCACGATCAACGACTACGCGACGACGATCGCGGCCGCCGTCGAGGAGCAGACCGCGACGACGGCCGAGATCGCGCGCAGTGTCGGGCAGGCGGCGCAGGGCTCGACCAGCATCGCCGAGAACATCACCGGCGTCGCTCAGGCGGCCCACCAGGTGACCTCGGGCGCGACCGAGACCCAGCAGACCGCCTCCGAGCTGGCCCGCACGGCCGCCGACCTGCAGAGCACAGTGTCGACGTACCGCCTCTAGCTCAGAACGTGCGCGAAGCCTCGTCCAGCGTGGCGATCTCGTCGGCCGTGAGGGCGAGCGTGGCCGAGGTGATCAGGGCCGGGAGCTGCTCGACCGTACGGGCACTGGCGATCGGGGCGGCGATCTGCGGACGCGTACGCAACCAGGCCAGCGCGACGGTGGCCGGCTCGACCCCGTGGTTGTCGGCGATGCCGGTCAGCACCTTGATCACGCCGAGGCCCTCCTCGGTCAGGTACGCCTTGGCGCCACCGCCGCGCGGGCCGCTGCTCAGGTCGGCTTCGGTGCGGTACTTACCGGTGAGGAATCCGCTGGCCAGCGCGTAGTACGGCAGCACGGCCAGGTTCTCGGCGGTGGCGATGGGGAGAATGTCGCGCTCGTACGGCGTACGGGAAACCAGGTTGTAATGGGGTTGAAGGGCGACCGGCAGCGTGAGGTGGTCGCGCCGGGCGATCTCGAACCACTCGCGGATGCGCTCGGGGGTGTAGTTGGAGACGCCGATCGCGCGCACCTTACCCGCCTTGACCAGCGCGTCGAACGCGCCCACGGTCTCCTCGAGCGGCGTGTTGGCGTCGTCGTAGTGCGCGTAGTAGAGGTCGATGTAGTCGGTCTTGAGCCGGCTCAGTGACGCGTCGGCCGCGGCCGCGACGTTGGCGGCGGCAAGGCCCCGGAACTGCGGATGCTGGCTGACCTTGGTGGCGAGGACGACGCGGTCACGGTTGCCGCGAGCCTGGAACCAGTCGCCGATGATCGTCTCGGACTCGCCGCCCGAGTTACCGGGAACCCAGGCCGAGTAACCGTCCGCAGTGTCGACGAAGTTACCGCCCGCTTCCACGAACGCGTCGAGAATGCGGTGCGAGGTCGCCGCGTCGCTGGTCCAGCCGAATACGTTGCCGCCGAGGTTCAGCGGGAACACCTCGATCCCGCTGCTGCCCAGAGTGCTCATGGTCGTTCCTTCCGCCGTCGATCTTGTACGACCATTCAAGTACCCGAGGAGTGCGAATCACGCGTGTTCGTCGCCACAGCTTGCTTCTGCCGGTCCCAGGCTGTTTCTGGTAGTCCCAGGAAAACGGGACTCCTGGATGGCCCGCCCGGTCGAGGACGACAGTGGGGTCATGACGACTTTCACGATGGCCGGCGGAATCACGGTCGAACGCATGGGATACGGCGCGATGCAACTGGCCGGACCAGGTGTTTTCGGCCCGCCGCGAGACCGGGACGAGGCGCTCGCGGTCCTGCGCACGGCGGTCGAGGCGGGCGTGAACCACATCGACACCGCCGATTTCTACGGACCGCACATCACCAATCAACTCATCAAGGAAGCCCTTTTCCCGTACGCGGAAAGCCTCCTGATCGTCACGAAGGTCGGCTCGGTACGCGACGACAAAGGCGCCTGGCTGCATGCCCGCGCCCCGGAGCAGTTGCGGGCCCAGGTACACGACAACCTGCGCAACCTCGGCGTAGACGAACTCGACGTGGTGAACCTGCGCGTCGGCGGCGGCGCGGACGGCCACTCGGTGGTGCCCGGCTCGATCGCCGAGGAGTTCGGGACGCTGGCCGACCTGCGGCGCGAGGGCCTGATCAAGCACCTGGGCCTGAGCGTGGTCGACGCCGACCAGGTCGCCGAGGCACAGGCGATCGCCCCGATCGTCACGGTGCAGAACTGGTACAACGTCGCACACCGTGGTGACGAGAAGCTGATCGCATCACTCGGTGAGCAGAACATCTCGTACGTTCCGTTCTGGCCGCTGGGCGGCTTCACTCCGCTGCAGTCGGGCACGCTCGACTCGGTGGCGTCCCGGCTCGGCGCGACCCCCAAGGCGGTGGCGCTGGCGTGGCTGCTCCACCGGGCACCGAACATCCTGCTCATCCCCGGCACGTCATCGGTCGCCCACCTGCGGGAAAACCTGGCCGCGGGCTCGCTGACCCTCGACCAGGAGGCGATCGACACCCTCGAGACGGTCGGCTGACCCCGGTCAGTCGTCTTCGATCTCGTGGTCGAAGAGGCGGCCGGTGGCCGGGTCGACGTGGATCTCGTTCTCGACGCCGCGCAGGAGGAACTTCAGCTCCCAGCTGTCGTTCTCGCGTTCGGTCTCGACGACCCGCGCGCCGGTGAACTCGGCTCGGACGATCCGGGCGGCACCGGCCGCGTCGATGTCCCGCGTGGGCGGCGTCGTCGCCTTGGCCGGCGGCTTTGTCGCGGCGGGCGGCTCGGCTGTCGCGGGCGGCGTGGGTTTGGCGGGTGGCTTTGTGGCGGCCGGCGGCGTGCTCGGGGCGCTGGCCGTGGGCCGGTCGGGTTCGAACACCACGGCCTGGTCGTCGGCGGCCTGGTGGGCACCGAACGGGTCGGCGACCATCACGGTTCCGGCGACCACGACGATGCCGGCCACCCCGGTCGCGATGCCACCCAGCAACAACCTGCTCATCAGCGCGTCCTCTCCGTTGTCCGCGCTGAGGTACGCGAGGTTGCCGCCGGACGACGGGTGCCAGGATCAAACCTGGGGACGTCCTGGCCCAAATCTGGACATCACCAGGCGACGACACCCTGCGTGGCCGGCTGGAGCGTGCCGACCTGGAGCGACTTCATGGTGATGGCGCTCTTCTCGGGGGCCGGGAAGTCGATCAGCTTGGCGGGCGGGCCGTCGGTCGAGGCCTGCAGGTTGAACGACAGCGTGTTGCCGGCGCCGCAGGTCGCGTCGCCCTTGTCGCACGGCACCCACTTGATGCCCTCGAACGCGCTGCTGCCGGACTTGAGCATGATCGGGATCGCCTTGCCGGGCTGGTTCACCTCTTTGGTCGGCACGTCGACGACCTCGTCGGCGGCGTTGCGCAGCGAGATCGACGCGCGACCGTTCACCCCGCAGTCCGAGTCCGACTTGTTGGTGACCGCGACCAGGCCCCGCTGCGCGCCGTCCTTCCGGTCGGGCTGCAGGGTGATCTCCACCGACAGGTCGTCGTTGGTGCAGGGCGCTCCGGGTTCACGCGACGGCACCGACGAGGGTGACGGTGACGCGGGTGCCGACGACGGCGTGGTCGTCGTGGCCGCGGCGGGGACGGCGGCCGTGTCTCCGGTGTTGTTGGCGCAGGCCTGCGTGCCGAGCGTGAGCCCAACGGCCGTCACACCGAGGACGGCGGCGCGGAAGGTGCGCTTATTCATGATTGCTCCCGGTTAGTCGGTCTTCATGCGGTGTTCTCCACATTGCCCGACAAGATCGAAAGCATGCGTCCGCGCGGCCCGGCTGGCATGAACCCGGGAGAGAGTTCACCCGACGATCACCCGATCGGCCGCTCCCGGCTGGGCGATCAACCGCGGAACGTCCCGGCCGGGCCGGCGGTGCAGGTCGAGCCCGTTGCGAGCCAGTTCGAACGCCACCTGGACCGATTGCCCGTACGCAAGGCCCTGATAGAACCCGGCCGAGAACTGGATGCCGTCGTGTCGTCGAAGGCGGCGTTCATACCGACGACGCAGGGCACGTGCCGGGCGATCGCCGTCGCCTGGGGCTCGGTGTAGCAGGCGTTCAGCACGACACACTCGATGCCGCGGCGCAGGATCCGGAAGAGATCGTGCAGTGCTTCCGGCGGTACGGGATGGGACCGGCCCGCGGCATCGGTCATCATGAGGCCGCTGCGCGCGTCGGCATGGCCGGAGAAGTGCACGATCGTCGGGCGATGGTGCAGCAGTTGCTCAGGCAGATCACCCAGGCGCAGGGCGGTGGCGACACGCACCTCGAGCCGATCGCTCGCCCCGGCCCCGGCGATGGCCTGGTTGATCGCCCGGTTCTCCTCGTCCAGCCGGAGCGACGGCAGCCGCTGGGCGTGGGTTGTCGTCCGGTCGTCGAAGGTGCGCTGGGTCGGGCTGCTGGTGCTCGGGTGTGCCGGCCGCGCGGTGCCCACGTGGGTCGGGGTGGCCTACGTGGTCGGTGTACTCGCCACGATCGGATTTCAGACGTTTCAGGTGGTGCGGCGGGTCGCCACGCCCGACCTGTACGCGCTGAAGGTCACCGCCGGTGTGACCAACGCGGCCCTGGTCAGCGACGACCGCGACGTGATCTGGAACCTGTCGGCACAGGTCGCGGCGGCGATCAACAACCCGGCCCTGGAGTTCCGCGTCGAGGTGCGAGGAGACATCGTGTTCGGCGACAAGATCGACGGCGACGTGATCGACGGCGACAAGATCGTCTACGGGGGCTGACGTGCGAGCGCTCACCGATGCGGCCGCCGGGCTCGTTGTCGACGTGGTCTCGACGCTGCTGGTCGTGGCGATTCTGCTGCTGCTCCTGCGCCGGGTCATGCCGGGGCTCGGCAATGCGCTGTGGGGTTACTACCGGCGGCTCCTCGGATGGCTGTTCGCCCTGCCGGTGCGCCTGATCCGGTGGCTGATCCGGGAGGCGGCCGGGCGGCGGAGAAGCCGCTAGCGGATGCGGGGACGCAGGACTCGCTCGAGCAGCGGGCTCAGGAACATCAGGAGGAACGCCGAGTAGTTGATCGAGTGGGCGAAGACCGAGCCGATCAGGGTGGCGACCAGCTGGAGGATGAAGGCGGCCACATTGCCCAGCACCACCTCGGCCGGGACCGGGGTGCGGCCCTCGCTGAGTTCGGGGTGGCGGTGGGCGTACAGGGAAAGAAGCGTGAGGGAACCGCTCGCCAGCACCAACGTGCCGCCGTAGAGGGCCACGCTGCCGGCCGACGGGCTGTACGCGGTGATGAGGGCGGTCGGGATAGGCAGGAAGACGATTGCCAGGGTCCATAGACCGCTCAGGAACACCACGCGGGAGCGGATCAGCGACACGTGTTTGAAGATCCGGTGGTGGGCCCACCAGAGCCGGAAGATGACGCAGAAGCTCAGCAGGAACGCCCCGAACTCCAGCGCGTGATCCTGCACCAGGGCGCCGAGAGTGGGGTGTTCCTCTTCGGACAGGCCGGTGATGACCTCGAGGAGCGGCAGGATCAGCAGCGTCATCGCGATCGCGGCGACGGCGTCGGTGAAGAAGACGAGCCGTTCCGAGCTGGTCTCCTCGCGGGGGTCGGTCACGCAGGGCAGTATGCGCGATCGGTTAATGCGTTGCGAGGGCCCGCGACGATCTTCTAGCGTGATGGGCATGACGAACACGGAACGGCCTTCTGAGGGCAGCGGCGGCTAGCCCACTCGAGATGCGTGGTCGCCGCCTATCCCCGTACGGGAAGGGCGGCTTTTTTGTTTGCGGTAAAAGCAGTATCAGCGGGCTGTTGGAGTAGCGGTCAACTCGCCTGACTCTCGATCAGGAGATCACGGGTTCGAATCCCGTACGGCCTACGTAAGTGCTCGGCGCGGTGGACGAAAGGTAGAGTCGCCCGGCTTTCACCCGGGACACGTTGCGGGTTCGAATCCCGTCCGCGCTGCTCAACTGAATAGAGCATGCCCTGGTAGCTCAGAAGGATAGAGCGGCCGAAAACGTTGAAGCGGTGTCACGGCGGGAGAGTTGCGGATGCACCGGGACCGGGCCTGTGGTGTAGAAGACCCCGGGACAGGGAACCTCATCCCCCGGCAGGGAAGCGAGTTGCCTCACCGTCGACTAGGGGACGCGGGTTCGAGTCCCGCCCAGGGCGCAGCAAAGGGGGCCCGGCAATGCGCCGGGCCCCTTTTTCATGCCGCGGAACAGGTCGGTGACAGGGAACCGGGCGAACCCGTGCCCTGGAAACCGAACTCGACGTATCCGCCGGCCGGGATCTGGCCGTTGAAGGTGACGTTGGTAAATGTGGTGCCGGTTCGGTTGGCATTCCAGGTATTGGTGACGGCGGTTCCGGCGGGAAGGGTCAGGCCGACGGTCCAGCCATTGACGGCGGTGGCGGCCGAGACGCGGATCGTGGCGACGAAACCACCGGTCCAGGCGTTGACCGAAGCGGTCGCCGAGCACCCACCAACAGGCGGCGGGGGAGCAGTAGTAGGCGGGGGAGTAGTAGGAGAAGGCGGCGGCGTGGACGAAGAGCCCAGGACGGGGGTCGTCCAGTCGGCCCAGTCGGCGAGCCGGCCCTGGGCCTTGCTCGCGATGCGGATCACGCCGGGGTCGGAACCGGTCCTGAGCAGGTGTTTGCGGATGTTCTGCTGCAGCGGCGTCCGCCACTCGGCCCGGTTGGCGCAGTGTGTGCCGTCCGAGACGTCCGACCAGTACGAGATGTTGTCGCCCGCCCCGAGCGCCTTGTAGACCTCCGCCGCCCCGAGCGCGGCCACACTGGCCGACCGCGGCCCGAGGTTGGCGATGTGCGGGTTGTCCATGATGAACAGTCCCCGCGGAGCGACCATGGCCGCGATCTGGTGGGTGTCCACGGGAAGCCGCTGCGGACTACCCGTGAACGAGCCGAACGCGTCACCGAGCCACGGCTGTTCCCCGTACGCGGAGGAAAGGCTCTGCGCGCCTTCGCCCGGAACGCCGCGGAAGATCGGTGCGCCCGCGGTGCCCGACTCGATCGGCATGGTGAGCGCGATCCGCTGGTCGAACGCGCCGATCACGAAGGCGCCCTTGCCGAACCGGGAGCAACCGGTCACTCCGGTGGCGTCGGCCCGCAGGATGCTGCCGCCGGACTGCTCGAGCACGTCGATGATCCGGCTCACGCCCCACGACCAGGCCATCAGGAGTCCGGTCGGGCTGGTCGCGCCGTAGATGCTGTAGAACGCGCCCTGTTTGTTGGTGCGGCCGGTGCCTTCCTTCCCGACCGCGTACGGGTCGTAGTTGATCACAGCCGCACCGGCCGCCTTGATCGACGCGGTGTCGGCACCGAACCCGCCCAGCACGACGACCGCGGGGAACGGTCCGGTGCCGCTGGGGAGCTCGACCCGGGCCGTGAAGCTCGAGCTGCGGCCCTGGTGGCTGACGTTCACGGTGATCGACGAGCTGGACACGGTGCCGGTGACCGACTGGGGTTTGGCCGGTTTCTCGCCGTAGACGAACTTCTCGGACAGCCGTTTGATCTCCTCGCGCCGGCAGGTCCACTCGGCGCGGGTGCTGATGCGGGTGCCGTCGATCTTCCTGAACGGGTCGGGGAGTTTGGCGTTGGTGGGCAGTGCGCCGGTGTCGGGCAGGGCGGGGACGGCGCAGTTGGCGCCTTCGTCCTCGACACCTACGGCCGCTTGGGCGGGAAGGGCGGCGGCCACCGTGACGCAGGCCAGCAGCGTCACGATCGCCGTGCGGATCGGGGGACGGGTCATCAGAGCTCCTCCGGACGAGCGGGGATTGGGAGCGCTCCCAGTGGCAGTCTCCGACTCGGTATCGAAAAGTGTCAATAACTTCTCGGAAACTTCCGGGGATTCGTGACCGAAACTCTCGGCCGAGTAGGGGCCGGAGGGGCGTGAGTTGACTTCTACAAGCGAATAAAAGAAGGTAAGCCTCAGCGTAGTTAGGTTTGGCTTACCTAGGAGATCTCGATGACGGCCATCTACCTGATCGGGCTCCGGGAAGGGCTGGAGATCACGTTGGTGGTCTCCATCCTCGTCGCGTTCCTCGTCAAGTCCGACCGCAAGCCGCTGCTCAAGTGGGTCTGGGCGGGCGTGTTCGTGGCCGCCGCCCTGTCGATCGGATTCGCCGCGCTGCTCCAGTTCGGCATCGCCCAGCTCTCGTTCACCCACCAGGAACTCTTCGAGGCCATCGCCTCGCTGGTGGCGGTCACCTTCGTGACCTGGATGATCTTCTGGATGCGGCGGATGGCCCGCCAGATGGGCAAGGAACTGCGCGGCCGCATGGAGGACGCGATCCAGGTCGGCCCGCTCGCCATCGTCGGCGTCGCCTTCCTGGCCGTCGTTCGCGAAGGGCTCGAGACCTCGATCCTGTTCTACGCCGCCGCCCAGGGCGCGGCCGACAGCGCCCGTCCGATCATCGGCATCACCCTCGGCATGCTGACCGCCGTGGTGTTGGGCTGGCTGCTCTACCTGAGCGCCGTCCGGATCAACCTGACCAAGTTCTTCACCTGGACCGGCGCGCTGCTGGTGCTGGTCGCCGCGGGCATTCTCAAGTACGCCGTGCACGACTTCCAGGAGGCCGGCGTGCTGCCCGGGCTCAACAACCTCGCGTACGACATCAGCGCGAGCTGGCCGCCCGACACCTGGTACGCCGAACTGCTGCGCGGCATGGTCAATTTCACGCCCGCGCCCACCGTGTTCGAGACGATCGCGTGGCTCGCGTACGGGATCCCCGTTCTTGTGCTCTTCCTCTGGCCGGCCCGCACCAGCAAGCCGGCGCCCGAACCCGTCAAGTCCTCTTGAGGAGATCCATGCGCACCCCCCGTTTGCTCGCCATCGTCGCGGCCGCCGCGGCGACTGTCCCGCTCGCCGCGTGTGGCGGCAACGATGAAGCCGGCACGGCCTCCGGCGCCAGCGGCAAGATCACCGTCGACGCCTCGGACACCGAGTGCAAGGTGGCCGCCGCCGAGTCGGACGCCGGCACCGTCACGTTCGCGATCACCAACAAGGGCAACAAGGTCACCGAGTTCTACGTCTACGCGGCCGGTGACCGGGTCATGGGCGAGGTCGAGAACATCGCGCCCAGCCTGTCCCGCGAGTTGATCGTCGAGCTGGCCGCGGGCACGTACGAGACGGCCTGCAAGCCCGGCATGATCGGCAAGGGCATCCGGAACGCGTTCACGGTCTCGGGTTCGGCCCCGGCGCTGACCGAGGACGCCAAGCTGGCCCAGGCGACCAAGGACTACCAGCGCTACGTCAAGAGCCAGACCGGTGCGCTGATCGAGCAGACCACCGCCTTTGTGAACGCGGTCAAGGCGGGCGACATCGAGAAGGCCAAGGGGCTGTTCCCGATCGCCCGCACCTACTGGGAGCGGATCGAGCCGGTGGCCGAGAGCTTCGGTGACCTCGACCCCAAGATCGACGCGCGTGAGGCCGACCTGGCGCCGGGCGAGAAGTGGACCGGCTTCCACAAGCTCGAGAAGGACCTCTGGGTCAGCAAGGACGTCAGCAAGTCGGGCCCGACCGCCGACCAGCTGCTGGTCGACGTGCAGACGATCGTCGACAAGTCGGAGACCGTGACGCTCTCGCCGGTGCAGCTCGCCAACGGCTCCAAGGGCCTGCTCGACGAGGTGGCCAGCGGCAAGATCACCGGCGAGGAGGACACCTTCTCGCACACCGACCTGTGGGACTTCGCGGCCAACGTCGAGGGTTCGCAGGCCGCGATCGCGGCGCTCCGCCCGGCGATCGAGGAGAAGGACGCGGCGCTGGCCAAGACCCTCGACGAGCGGTTCGCGTCGGTCGAGGCGGCGCTCGAGAAGCACCGGCAGGGCGACGGCTGGGCGCTGCACAACACGCTCAGCGAGGCCGACCTCAAGGTGCTGAGCGACGAGATCAACGCGCTCTCCGAGCCGATCAGCAAGGTCGCCGCGCTGGTCGCAGGTAAGTAAGGACGCAGCATGAAACGACGCAAGGTGATCGGGCTGGCCGGAGCGGGCGTAGTAGGAGCTGCGACGGCCGGTACGGTCGCCTGGCGCATGGCCGACGATCCGGTCGCGCCCGCGGCGCCGGCGCCTGATCGGATCGAGTTTTACGGTGAGCGGCAGGCCGGCATCATCACCCCGGCCCAGGACCGGCTGCACTTCGTCGCGTTCGACGTGATCACCAAGGATCGCGATGCCCTGATCGACATGCTGCAGTCGTGGACGGCGGCGGCCGCCCGGATGACCGCGGGCAAGGAGGCCGGCGCACTCGGTGCGGTCGGCGGCGTGCCCGAGGCCCCGCCCGAGGACACCGGCGAGGCGCTCGGCCTGCCCGCGGCCGACCTCACCATCACCATCGGTTTCGGCCCGAGCCTGTTCGACTCCCGCTTCGGGCTGCGGGCCAAGAAGCCGGCCGCGCTGGCCGATCTGCCCAAGTTCCCGGGCGACACCCTCGACCCGGGCATCTCGGGCGGCGATCTCTGCATCCAGGCGTGCGCCAACGACCCCCAGGTCGCGGTTCATGCCGTACGCAACCTCGCGCGCATCGGCATGGGCGTGGTGAGCGTCCGGTGGTCTCAGCTCGGGTTCGGGCGTACGTCGTCCACGTCGACCTCGCAGGCCACCCCGCGCAACCTGTTCGGCTTCAAGGACGGCACCGCCAACCTCAAGGCCGAGGAGGCCACGCTGCTCGACGAGCACCTGTGGGTGCACGCGGGCGACGGGCCGGACTGGATGGCCGGCGGCTCGTACATGGTGACCCGCAAGATCCGGATGCTGATCGAGACGTGGGACCGCACCTCGCTGCTCGAGCAGGAGACGATCGTCGGGCGGGACAAGGGCGAGGGCGCCCCGCTGAGCAGCAAGGCCGAGTTCGACGAGCCCGACTTCGCGGTCGAGGGGGACGACGGCGAACCGTTGATCGCCCAGGATGCGCACGTCCGTCTGGCCCATCCGACCGAGAACAACGGCGTCCGGATGCTGCGCCGCGGCTACAACTTCGTGGACGGCTCGGACGGGCTGGGCCGGCTCAACGCGGGGCTGTTCTTCATCTCGTACCAGCGGGATCCGCACAAGCAGTTCGTGCCGGTGCAGACCAAGCTGGCTCGGCTGGATCAGATGAACGAGTACATCCGGCACGTCTCCAGCGGCCTGTTCGCCTGCCCGCCGGGGCTGGCCGCGGCCGACGACTACTGGGGTCGCTCGCTGTTCGGCTAACCCACAGGGTCGATCGATAGGGTCTGCGCGTGACCACACCACCGACCGGGGGCGGGCGGCGTCGGCCCGGACAGCTCGAGACCGAGATCATGACGGTCCTCGACGCGACTCCGGGCTCACTCACTCCCGGTGAGGTGCGCGATCTTCTCGAACCGGACGGATCGCTCTCTTACAGCACAGTTGTGACCACTCTCACTAGGCTGTTCGAGAAGGGTGCGGTGGCTCGGCAGCGGGACGGACGGGCCTTCCGGTACGGCGCATTGAGCGCCCCGGCCGGCCTCGTCGCCGATCGAATGAGCCGGTTGATGGCGGTGGAACCCGACCGGGCGACCGTTTTGCGGCGCTTTGTCTCCACTCTGCACCCGGACGACGAACGTCTTCTGCGTGAACTTCTGCAAGAGGACTCCTCCGACGAGTGAAGGCGAGTGACCCGGTCTTCCTGTGGCCTTGCTGATAACTGGATGCTGTTGGCAGCAGATCGGTGGCAGCATGAATATCTCTGTGCGCGCGGGGGTGTCAGATGCGCGCCGGCCTTCTGCGAAGGCCCACCAAGCTGGGGGAGTTCTTTCGTGACCGACCAAGCCGCCGCGCCTCCGGGCAAGCTGGACGCCGCGGTTCTCAAGATCGCCGGAGTCGTCGTACTCGGCGCGATCATGTCGATTCTCGACATCACCGTCGTCAGCGTCGCCCTGCCGACCTTCCAGACCGAGTTCAACGCGACGTACGCCCAGGTCGCCTGGACCATGACCGGATACACCCTGGCCCTGGCCACGGTGATCCCGCTGAGCGGCTGGGCCGCCGACCGGTTCGGCACCAAGCGGCTCTACATGCTGGCCCTGCTGCTGTTCACCGCCGGTTCGGTGCTCTGCGCCACCGCGGGCTCGATCGAGCAGCTGGTCGCCTACCGGGTCCTGCAGGGCCTCGGCGGCGGCATGCTGATGCCGATCGGTATGACGATCATGACCCGGGCCGCCGGTCCGGAGCGGATCGGCCGGCTGATGGCCGTGCTCGGCGTTCCGATGCTGCTCGGCCCGATCGGCGGCCCGATCCTGGGCGGCTGGCTGATCGAGGCCGCGAGCTGGCACTGGGTGTTCCTGATCAACCTGCCGATCGGCATCATCGCCCTCGTCTACGCGCAGTTCGCGCTGCCCAAGGACGAGGCGCACCCGTCGGAGTCGTTCGACTTCGTGGGCATGCTGATGCTCTCGCCGGGTCTGGCCCTGTTCTTGTTCGGCGTCTCGTCGCTGCCCGAGACGGGCACTATCACGGCGACCAAGGTGTGGGTGACCATGCTGATCGGTGCCGTGCTGGTGATCGGCTTCGTCTTCTACTCGTTCAAGCCGAAGCACCCGCTGCTCGACCTGCGGCTGCTCAAGAACCGCAACCTGAGCGTGGCCAGCCTCTCGCTGTTCGTCTTCGTGATCGCGTTCATGGGTGCCGGCCTGCTCTTCCCGAGCTACTTCCTGCAGATCCGGGGTGAGTCGACGCTCGACGCCGGCCTGCTGATGGCGCCGCAGGGCATCGGTGCGGTGCTGACCATGCCGATCGCCGGCATGCTGGCCGACAAGATCCCGGTCGGGCGGACCGTGCCGTTCGCGATGGTGCTGATCGCGGCCGGGTTCTTCGGGTTCACCCAGGTCGGCACCGACACGTCGTACGTGTTCCTCTGCGGCTCGCTGTTCGTCATGGGTCTCGGCATGGGCGGCACGATGATGCCGATCATGACGTCGGCGCTGCGGACACTGCAGCCGGTCGAGGTGGCCCGCGGCTCCACGCTGGTCAACATCCTGCAGCAGATCGGTGGCTCGATCGGCACCGCGATCATGTCGGTCATCCTGACCAGCCGGCTCAACGGCTCGGCGGTCATCCCCGGGGCGGCCAACCCGCAGACCGGTGAGCCGCTGACCGAGGCTCAGGCCGCCATCGCGGTCAACCACGGGGCTCAGCTGCCGATCCCGCCCGACATTCTGCAGCGTGGTCTGCAGTTCGCCGCGGACTCGTTCGCGACGACGTTCTGGGTCGGCTTCGCACTGGTCGTGGCGACGTTCATCCCGATCGCGTTCCTGCCCAAGCGGCGGAAGCCGGCGACGGGTGGCGCGCCCGGCGAGCCCGCGGTGGAAACGCCCATTTTGATGCACTGATTTCCGGGCAATTTCGCGACGCCCCGGTCCACTCCTCGAGTGGGCCGGGGCGTTGTGCCGTTCCGGCTGTTACAAAGGCGGACAAAGAAACGCGAGAAATCCTCGATCACCCGCCATTCACCTGGGGCGATGCTTAACCGTTACCGGAAAGAGAATCGCTGGTCATGCTCGTTCCATAATCTCCCCCGGATCACCTGCTTCCGGAGGAAAATCTTCCATGCATCGATATTTGCGCGGCGGCCCATCCGCAGCGTCGCTACGAGCGATCGGCGCGGCCGCGCTCGCCACCGCGATCGGCGTCAGCCTGGCCGGACCGGCCGTGGCCGCCGAGCCGGGCGACCCGTTCATCAGTGAGATCCACTACGACAACGCCGGTGCCGACACCGGTGAGGCGATCGAGATCCAGGCCCCGGCCGGGACCGACCTGACCGGCTGGTCGATCGTCCTCTACAACGGCAACGGCGGAGCGCCGTACAACACCGCGACCCTCAGCGGCGCTGTCCCGGCGGCGGGCGTGGTGGTGCAGAACTACCCGACCGACGGCATCCAGAACGGCTCGCCCGACGGCGTGGCCCTGGTCAAGCCGGACGGCTCGGTCGCCGAGTTCCTCAGCTACGAGGGCGGCATGACCGGGGTCGGCGGGCCGGCCAACGGCCTGGCCGCCACCGACATCGGCGTCGCCGAGACCGCCTCGACGCCGGTCGGCCAGTCGCTGCAGAAGATCGACGGCACATGGACCGGCCCGGCCGCCTCGTCGTTCGGGGCGATCAACGGGGGCACGACGCCTCCGGAGGAGCCGCCCGCCGGATCCTGCGACACCGCCGTCACCCACACGATCGCCCAGGTGCAGGGGGCCGGCGCGAGCACCCCGCTGACCGGCACCAAGGTCACCGTCGAGGGTGTCGTCACGGCCGACGAGCGCACCGGCGGCTACAACGGCTTCTACGTGCAGACCAAGGGCTCCGGCGGCGACCGCCCGGTCAACGCCACCACCGCCTCGGACGGCATCTTCGTCTACTTCGGCACCAACGCCGCCAACGCCCCCGCGATCGCCGTCGGCGACCAGGTGCGTGTCACCGGCACGGCCACCGAGTTCAACGGCCTGACCCAGATCACCACGGCGGCCAAGGCCGACACCGCGGTCTGCGCGTCCGGTGTGGCGCTGCCCGCCCCGGTGGCTCTGAGCCTGCCGCTGGACGACGCCGCCCGCGAGTCGGTCGAGTCGATGCTGGTCGCGCCGGTCGGCGCGTACACGGTCTCGGACGTCTACAACACCAACCGGTACGGCGAGATCATCCTGGCCGCCGGCAACGAGGCCGCCCCGATCCCGACCGACAAGGCCCGCCCCGGTTCGGCCGAGGCCGCCGCCCTCAAGGCGGACAACAAGGCCCGCCGGATCCTGGTCGACGACGGCAAGACCACCAACCTCGCCACCGCGGGGCTCCCGCCGGCGTACCTGACCAAGGACAACCCGATCCGGGTCGGCGACGCCGTCGAGAAGTTCGGCCCGAGCGTGCTGAGCTTCGGCTTCAGCGAGTGGCGCCTGCAGCCGACCGACTCGGCGAACCTGCAGACCACGTTCAAGGACAGCAACCCGCGTACGGCGGCTCCGGCCAACGTCGGCGGCGACGTCCGGGTGGCCAGCTTCAACGTGCTCAACTACTTCGTCCACTTCGGTGGCGAGGCCCGCGGCGCGACCGACGCGGCCGCGCTGGCCAAGCAGCAGGCGAAGATCGTTTCGGCGATCAGCGCGCTGGACGCTGATGTCGTCGCCCTCATGGAGATCGAGAACTCGGTCCGCTTCGAGGACAACGACCCGCAGTTGGCGCTGAAGACCCTGGTGGGTGCGCTCAACGCGGCCGATGGTGCGGGGACGTGGGACTACGTTCGCTCGCCGGCCGACCTGCCGGGCGCTGAGCAGCAGGACTTCATCACGGCGGCGATCATCTTCAAGCCGGCCGCGGTGACCCCCAAGGGCGCCTCGCGCTCGGTCAACGACGAGACGGTGTGGTCGAACGCCCGCGAGCCGATCGCGCAGACCTTCACCGCCGGGTCGGCCACCTTCACCGTGGTCGCCAACCACCTCAAGTCCAAGAGCGCGTCGACGCCGCCGAGCGGTGACAACGTGGACACCGGGGACGGGCAGGGCGCGTACAACGGGGACCGCAAGCGGCAGGCCGCCGCGCTGGCCACCTTCGTCAAGTCGCTCGGCACCGACGACGTGCTCCTCTTGGGCGACTTCAACGCGTACAGCCAGGAAGACCCGATCCAGGTCCTGGCCGACGCCGGCTACAAGAACGTCGCGAACGCCGACCAGGCTTCGTACGTCTTCGGCGGCGAGTCCGGTTCGCTCGACCACGCCCTGGCCAGCGCTTCGCTCGCGTCCAAGGTGACCGGCGTCGACGTCTGGAACATCAACTCGGTCGAGTCGTTCGCTTACGAGTACGACGGTTACGCGCCGTTCTACAACGCCGACCCGTACCGGGCCAGCGACCACGACCCGGTCGTGGTCGGCCTGAAGACCAAGGCCAGCGGCCCGGTCGACCTGCAGCTGCTCAGCATCAACGACTTCCACGGCCGCCTCGAGCAGCCGTCCGCCGGCAACGGTGGCGCCGCCCAGCTGGTCGGCATGGTCAATGAGCTGCGCAAGGCCAACCCGAACACGGCGTGGATCTCGGCCGGTGACAACATCGGCGCCTCCACCTTCATCTCGGCGATCGACAACGACAACCCGACGCTCGACGTGCTGAACTCCGGCAAGCTGGCCGTCTCGGCGGTCGGCAACCACGAGTTCGACAAGGGCCTGGCCGACCTGCAGGGTCGCGTCGAGGACCGGGCCGACTTCCCCTACCTGGCCGCCAACGTCTACAAGGACGGCGAGCGGGTCCTGCCCGGCTACAGCGTGCAGACCCTGGGCGGGATCAAGGTCGGCTACATCGGTGTCGTCACCGAGCAGACCGCGTCGCTGGTCAGCCCGGACGGCATCGCCGGCGTCGAGTTCCGCGACCCGGTGGCCGAGGCCAACACCCTGGCCACCCAGCTCTCCGACGGCAACGAGGCCAACGGTGAGGCGGACGTGCTCGTGCTGCTGGCCCACGAGGGCGCGGCGACCGAGAACATCAGCTCGGCGGCGGCGCTGCAGGCCGACCCGGTCTTCGGCGACTTCACCCGGGTGAGCGCCGACATCGACGCCATCTTCAGCGGGCACACCCACCAGCCGTACGCGTTCCAGGTTCCGGTCCCCGGCACCGACCGCACGCGCCCGGTGATCCAGGCCGAGGACTACGGTCTGCGCCTGGGCAAGGCCGTGCTCACGGTCGACCCGGCCACCAAGACGGTCACGGCGTCGACGGCCGAGCTGCTCAACGTCACCGGCGCCCCGTCCGACGCGGCGGTCGCCGACATCGTGGCCAAGGCCAAGGTGACGGCGGACGAGCTCGGCAAGCAGCCGCTCGGCAAGATCACGGCGGACATCAAGCGGGCCTACAGCGCCGCCGGTGCCGAGGACCGTGGCGCCGAGTCGGTGCTGGGTAACTTCATCGCCGACGTGCAGCTCGACCAGACCAGCGCGGCCGGCCGTGGCGGCGCCCAGATCGCCTTCATGAACCCGGGTGGTCTGCGCAACGACCTGCTCTTCGGCACCGACGGCACGGTCACCTACGCCAACGCGTTCGCCGTGCAGCCGTTCGCCAACGACGTGGTCACCCAGACGCTGACCGGTGCGCAGATCAAGCAGGTGCTCGAGGAGCAGTGGCAGCCGGAGGGCGCGTCCCGCCCGGTGCTGCACCTCGGTTCGTCGAAGGGGCTCACCTACTCGTACGACGTCAGCCAGCCGCGGGGCTCGAAGATCATCGCTTCGACCCTCAAGCTGAACGGCACCGTGCTCTCGCCGACCGGAACCTACCGGGTCACGTCGAACTCGTTCCTGGCCGCCGGTGGAGACAACTTCACCACGCTCGGCCTGGGCACGAACCGGATCACCACCGGCGACAACGACCTGACCATGCTGGTCAACTACTTCGCCGCGAACACCCCGATCACCGCTGACCCCGCGCCGCGCAGCACCCCGGGCACGGCCACCCCGGCCGACACCACTCCGCCGACCGGCACCTTCAAGGTGGGCGCCACCGCACTCTGGGCGGGCCAGGAGGTGACGCTGACCCAGGTCGCCCTGGCCGACGACGTCAGCGCCGCCGACAAGATCAAGAAGGTCGTCACCTGGGGCGACGGCACCACCTCGGAAAGCCTGACCCACACCTACGCCAAGGCCGGCAACTACACCGTCTCGGTGCAGCTGACCGACGAGGCGGGCAACAAGGCCGCGGCCACCATCCAGGGCACCGCGGTCGTCAAGGTCACGGCGCAGCCGAAGGGCGTGTCCCTGCTGGCCCCGCAGTCGATCTGGGCCGGGCAGTTCACGGTCCTCGCCGTCAGCCGCTTCGACGGCGCGTCGAAGCTGGTCGTCACCTGGGGTGACGGCGCCACGGCGAGCATGTCGGCCAACGGTTCGCTGATCGCGCACACCTACACCAAGGCCGGCACCTTCCCGGTGACGGTCACGCCGTACAACGCGGCCGGTGCGGGCACGGCGGTCAAGGTCGGCTCGGTCAAGGTCACGGCCGACACGTACGCCCCGAGCGTGCGCTTCGTCGCCCCGTACAACCCGGCCTCGTCGTCCTCGTGGCGCTCGCTGTCCGGTCTGACCAGCGACTCCGGCGTGGGCGTGGACAAGGTCTCGGCCACGCTGATCCAGGAGCGGTCGGGCAAGTGGTACTACTTCGACGGCGCCCGCTGGACCAAGGCGTCGTCCCAGTCGGACGCGGCGGCCAAGGCCAAGGTGCTGACCGACACGCCGACGCTGTTCTTCGGAACGTGGAGCATCGGCATCAAGGGCGTCGAGAAGGGCGCCCTGAAGGTGACCTACTGGGCGACCGACAAGGCCGGTAACTCCTCGGCCAAGCAGGTCTACTCGGTGAACGTCACCCGCTAGTCGCCACA
This sequence comes from Paractinoplanes bogorensis, assembly GCF_018829635.1. Taxonomy (GTDB): domain Bacteria; phylum Actinomycetota; class Actinomycetes; order Mycobacteriales; family Micromonosporaceae; genus Actinoplanes; species Actinoplanes bogorensis. Next base: position 657,502 of record NZ_JAHKKG010000002.1, on the reverse strand, counting down.
CGAGAAAGCCCCCGTCTCCCGGTGTGGGAGGCGGGGGCTTTCCCGTACGCGGGCAGGCCGCTCAGACCACGAAAGCCAAGGAGCGGTGGTCGCGGGGCGCTGTGTACGCCTTGGGCAGCCGGTATCCACGTGCGGCGAGCAGCGTCCGCAGCCGGTCCGGGTAGTCGGTGATCAGGCCGTCGACGCCGTCGTCGAGCAGCTTGGCCATGGTCGGCACGTCGTCCACGGTCCACGGGATCACCTTGATCCCGTACGCGTGCGCGTGCTCGACCATCGCGCGGGTGACATAAGGCCGGTAGCCGGGATCGGTGACCTTGCCGTTCTGCGGGAAGCCGTGCACGGGCGAGAACGCAGCGGCGCCGAACGACTTGATCGCCCGGATCGGGTCGCCGCCGAAGTCGTCGATGTCGAGACCGCCCAGCCACGGCGATCTACCCGGCTGCCCGGTCTGCAGGAAGTCGTAGTTGGTCAGGGCGACCAGCGGCAGCCGCGGTTCGACCCGCCGCATGAGCATGAGTGAACCCCAGTCGAAGCTCTGGATGGTGACCTGGCGCAGCATCCCGGCCCGGCGGATCTCGGCCGCGGTCACCCGCACGAACTGCTCGCGCGGCGCGGTCTCGGCCGGGGCGCCGGCCTCGACCTTCGTTTCCACGTTGAGCTTCACGCCGTGTGCCCGGTAGCGCTTGACCAGGGCGAAGACCTCGCTCAGGAGCGGCATGCGGGCGCCCGCCGCGGCCACCTGCTCCGGCATGTCGGGCAACGTCTTGGAACCACAGTCGAGCGTGCGCACCTGGGCCAGCGTGAGCGTGTTGACGTACTTGCCGACGTACGGGAAATCGGGGTCTCCGCTCTTGATCGGCCCGGTGTCGGTGCACTTGGCCGCCGAGACCTGCCGGTCGTGCGTGACCACGGCGCGCCCGTCCTCGGTGATCTGCACGTCGAGCTCGAGCGTGCTCACGCCGATCCGCAGCGCGTTGCCGAACGAGGCGAGTGTGCTCTCGACGCGCAGTCCGAGGCCGCCGCGATGCGCCTGAAGGTCGAAGGCCGGGGCCGGGGTGGGCGCGGTGAGAACGCCGGCCGCCAGGAGGGCCACAAGAGGGATATGCATTCATGCAGCGTCCAACGATCGGAAGGCATCTATATGAACCGATGGCGGCCAGGGGCCGGAATCTCGGCCACCAGGGTGGCGAGCGCGGTCGTGATCGGCACCGAGGCGACCAACCCGATCGTGCCGACCGCGCTGCGCAGGATCTCCTGGCCGAGGAACTCGCTGGTCAGCAGGTCGCCCACGGGCTGCGGGCCGGCCGCGATCAGCAGCAGGAGCGGGAGCGAGGCACCGGCGTACGCGAGAACGATGGTGTTGACGGCCGATGCGACGTGCGCCCGGCCGATGCGGATGGCGGCCCGGTAGAGACTCCAGCGCGTGTGGCCGCCGGTCTGCGCCAGCTCGGCCACCGTGGTCGCCTGGGTGACCGTGACGTCGTCGAGGACGCCGAGCGCGCCGATGATGATGCCGGCCAGCAGCAGGCCGCGCATGTCGATGCTGCCCTGCGTGACCGCGAGGAACGAGTCGTCGTCGTTGGCGATGCCGGTCAGGTGCAGGGTGGCGGTGAACGCGACGCCGAGCACGCCGGTGACGATCAGGCTGGCCAGCGTGCCGGCAACCGCGACCGAGGTGTGCACGTCGACGCCGTGGGTGAGGTAGAGCGCGGCGAACATGATGGCCGACGAGCCGACCACCGCGACCAGCAGTGGTGGGGAGCCGTCGAGGATCGCCGGGATGATGAAGAACAGCAGGACGCCGAAGCTGATGGCCAGGCCGACCAGCGAGGTGAGTCCGCGCCACCGCCCGAAGACCAGGATGACGGCCACGGTCAGGGCCAGCATCCAGATCAGCGGTCCGCCGCGCTGGTGGTCGACGATCGTGTAGTCGGACCCGCCGGGCACCGCGCCGGGGAAGTAGAGCAGCACGATGTCGTCGCCCGGAGCGACCTTGATCGCGCCCGGACCCTGAGGAAGATCCACTGTGGTTTCCGGGCCGTTGTCGACGCGTACGGTGGCTTTCTGCGTGGTGACGGCGGTGACCGTGCCCTTGACCCGCTCGCCGCCGGGGTCGGTGTTGCTCAGTTCGACCCGCCCGGGCCACATCACCAGCATCGCGATCAGAGTCGCCACGGCGGCCGGGACCAGCACGGCGGTGACGATAAGGCGGGTGCGCCGATTCATGGAGGCAGGTTAGTCCGACTCGGAAAGCATGAATGAATGCACATATTCGTAGTTGACGACAGTTAGACGGTTGCCGAATCAACGACAAGAGTATTGACAAATAGGACTCCGGGAAAACTCTTGGCGCGTGTCCGGACATCGGTTACGTTAAGGAAAGCAGCCCCCATTGACCTGGTAAAACGGCCATCCGGGGAGTCGTCCTGTGACCGATTCACGTCCCCTTACGCTGACCCCCAGAATCGAACCGTCCCTCCAATCCGTTCTCGACGAGACCGAGCTCCTGCACCAGTTGGCCGACGGACTCGGCTCGCCCCTGAACATCGTCCTGCCCGGTGCTCTAGCGGCCAATGTGGAAGCGTTCCGGGCCGTCTATCGCCGTCATCACCTGCGCGGTCACGTCTATTTCGCGCACAAGGCGAACCGTTCTTCCGCGTTGTTGCGCGAACTGGCCACGACCGAGGCCGGCGTCGACGTCGCCTCGCTCGGGGAACTGCAGCACGCCCTCGGTGCCGGCTTCACCCCGGATCGCATCGTCGCCACCGGGCCCAAGAACCGCGACTTCCTCGGGCTGGCCGTGCGCACCGGCGTCCTGATCAGCGTCGATTCGCTGGACGAGTTGCTTCTTCTGCAAAAGAGTGGGGCCAGGGTCCTGCTGCGCCTCTCCGGATTCACCTCCACCGGCGTCCAGACGATCAGTCGCCGCAGTCGCTTCGGGATTCCGTTCGACCGCTTGGACGAGGCCCTCGACCGGTGCGAGGAAATCGCCGGCATCGCCTACCACCTGGACACGATCGGCCCGCCCGAGAAGGCGGTCGCGCTCGAGGGCTGCCTGGCCGCGATCGACGAATGCCGTCGCCGCGGACTGCCGGTGTGGTCGATCGACATCGGCGGCGGGTTCGGCGTCAACTATCTGGCCGACGGTGCCGAATGGGAGCGCTACACCACCGAGCTCGGTCAGGCCGTGCTCGGCCGGCGGGCCCCGATGACGTGGAACGACCACGGCTACGGGCTGCGCAACGAGGCGGGAACCCTGCGCGGGGCGCTCGGGCTCTACCCCGCCTATCGGCCGGTCTCCGGTCCCGGATATCTCGACCAGCTGCTGGCCACGCCCGCGCCCGAACAGCGCCGGCCGCTCGGCGAGCTGCTGCTCGACAGCATGATCGACCTCGACATCGAGCCGGGGCGGGCGCTGCTCGATCAGGCCGGCCTGGTGCTGGCCCGGGTGGTGTCGGCCGACGGTGAGATCGTGCGGCTCGACATCAACGCCGGCGACGTGAGCCTCGAGGAACACGGCGTGCTGATGGATCCGGTGCTGGTCGGGGATCGCCGGGAGGACCCGACCGAGGTCTTCCTGCTCGGCAACCTCTGCCTGGAGTCCGATCTGATCACCCGCCGCAAGGTGACGCTACCCGCCCGGCCCCGGCCCGGTGACCTGCTCGCCTTCGTCAACACGGCCGGCTACTTCATGGACTTCAGCGCCACCCGGGCCCTGCACCAGTCGATCGCCCGTACGGTCGCGGTCTCCCGGCGTGCGAACCGGTGGACCTGGTGCCTCGACGACCAGTACTGGCCCGTCCACGGAGGTGCTTCATGAGATTCGACGACATGACCGAGGCGATCGGCAACACCCCGCTGGTCCGCATCGACGCGGACGTGCACGGCCTGGTCAACATCGACCTGTACGCCAAGATGGAGCTGCTCAACCCGTTCGGCTCGCTCAAGGACCGCGCGGCCCTGCAGATGATCCGCCCGCTGCTGACCGGCGCCCGCGAACGCGGTGACACCGTGGTCGAGCTCTCCAGCGGCAACACGGCCAAGGCCCTCGCGATGATCGCCGGGATGTACGGCCTGCCGTTCAAGAGCGTGACCAACCGGATGAAGGTGCCCGAGGTCAAAGATCTCCTGCTGCTGCTCGGGGCGGAGATCGACGAGCTGCCCGGTCAGGCCGAATGCCTCGACCCGACCGACACCGAAGACCCGCTCTCGCGCATGCACCGCACGCTCAGCGCGCACGGCAGCGGCTATGTGCACACCGACCAGTACTTCAACGAGCGCAACGTCGAGGCCCATCTGCACGGCACCGGGCCCGAGATCGTCAAGGACCTGGACGGCCGCGCTCCCGACTACTTCATCGCCTGCGTGGGCACGGCCGGCTCGTCGACCGGGGTCGCCCGCGCGTTGCGCCAGCACGATGCCGACGTACGGGTGATCGGTCTGGTCGCCGCCAAGAGCGACTTCATCCCGGGTATCCGCACGATCGACGAGGTGCACGAGGTCGGCCTGTTCGACCCCGACGTCTACGACACGATCGAGACGATCAGCTCGGACGACGCGATCGACGGGCTGCTGACCCTGGTGCGGCGGTGCGGCACGCCGGCCGGTCCGACCGGGGGAGGAGCATTCCAGGGTGCCGTACGCCATCTCCGCGCGCTCGACGCCACCCTGACCACCCGTAAGACCGCCGTCTTCATCGTGTGCGACCGCGTCGAGAGCTACCTCAGCTATCTCCGCGAGCGGCGACCCGCGCTGTTCGGGCGGCCACCCCGGCGCTTCGATGTACGGTCGCTGACGGCCGACGAGGTGGACACGGCGCCGGCGATCGACGTCGAGGAGGCGTCGCGCTGGCCCGGCCTGATCGTCGACCTGCGCAACCCGCACGCGTTTCAGGCGCTGCACCTCGACGGCTCGATCAACATCGTCGACGAGCTGTTCGCCGAGATGCTCCATGGTGGACTGCCGTTCGGCCGCCGCCAGCCGGTGCTGCTGGTGTGCCCGGTCGGCGAGAAGTCGGCCCGCTATGCGGCGCTGCTCACCCGGATGGGCCACCCCGCCGTGAAGTCGCTCGCCGGCGGGATCATCGCGTGGCGGGACGCGGGCGGCCGGCTGGTGCGTGACTGATGACGCTGACCGTGGAGACGAGCTGGCGCTCCCAGTTCCCGATGCTGATGGCCAACCCGGGCGTCGCCTATCTGGACAGCGCCGCCACCGCGCAGAAGCCGCAGGCCGTGCTGGACGCCGTGATGGCCTATCTGACCAGCGAGAACGCCAACGCCGCGCGGGGCACCTATCCGTGGGCGAACCGGACTACGGCCCGGATTGCTTCGGCCCGGGCCGCAGTGAAGAGCTTTCTCGGCGCACCGGACAAATCGGACGTGTACTTCGTCAGCGGTACCACCGAGGGCCTGCGCGCCATCGCCCTCGACTGGCTGGTGCCCATGCTGTCGGACGGCGACGAGATCGTCGTGCCCTTCGCCGACCACAACGCGAACGTCGTGCCGTGGCTGGAGGCGGTGGAACAACTGCGGCGGCAGGGCATTCGCGTCGTGGTGCGGCCGATGCCGTACGACTCGGCACACGACTACGACGTGGCGCGGTTACCGATCGGGCCGCGTACCAGGCTGATCGCCGCCACCCACGTGCACCACGTCTACGGCAACGACATGAACGTGGCGCGGCTGCGCGCGGCGGCCGGCCCGGACATCCCGATCTGCCTCGACGCGGCCCAGAGCTTCGGCCACATGCCGATCTCGGTGACCGGCCTCGACGTCGACTTCGTGGTCTTCTCGGGCCACAAGGCGATGGCGTTGCCGGGCATCGGCGCGGTCTGGGCGGCCAATCGGCGCGGGCCGGTCTTCACGCCGGGCGGGTGGAGCGGCTCGCCCAACACGGCCGGGATCGTCAGCCTGCACGCGGCGATGGACTGGCTGTCGTCGGTCGGTCTGGAGAGGATTTCCGCGTACGTGGTCTCGCTCGGTGCCCGCCTCACGTCCGGGCTGGCCGGACTGCGCAGCTACGAGGTGCTCGGCTGTCAGAGCAGCCTGGAGGCCGGTTCGACGGTGCAGCGACGGCACGGGATCGTGACGTTCCGGCATCGTGAGATCGGCTCCAACGACCTCGGTTTCATCCTCGCCTCGGACGGGTTGCTGGTCCGGGCCGACGGCCACTGCCAGGGGTCGGGCGGCGAGGAGACTTCCTCCGTACGGGTGAGCCTGCACGTCTACAACACGCCGCAGGAGGTGGATCGTCTGCTGGCCGTGCTGACCTCGCTGGACTGACCCCTTCGTGGGTCCTCATCCTGTTAGAAATGGTTGTCGTTTCCGTTCGTTGTGACAGGATGGCCCGCATGTCGTCGATCGCACTCGACTCGGCCCGCTGGCGCGCCTCGTGGGACGAGGTGATGACCGGTTTCGTACCCGGCCTATCCCTGCTCGAGGCCGCGATCGCCCACGCGGCGGGCGAGCCCCGGCGAATTCTCGACCTCGGCGGCGGCCCCGGCGTGATGGCCGAACGCATGGCGGAACGCTGGCCCACCGCCACGGTCACCATGATCGACCTGGACCCGGTGCTGCTGGCGCTGGCCCGTTCCGCCGTGCCGACCGAGGTGTCCGTGCTGGAGGCCGACCTCGGTTCGTTCGATCCGCTGCCCGAAGCCGATCTCGTCACCGCCGTGATGACGGTGCACTACCTGCGCCCGGAACGCATCCGGACGCTGTATCGCCGCTGCCACCAGGCCCTCGCGCCCGGCGGCCTGCTGGTCGTGGCCGACCTGATGCCCGACGAGGGCCTGCCTTCAGTGATGAGCGCTCTCAATCCGGCCCCCGGCGAGGCCGCGGCCGAACTGGCGTGGGCCCAATGGTGGGGCGAGATGGCCGCCGCCGACGAGTTCACGCAGCTCATGGACGATCGCGAGGAGGTCTTCGGCAGCCGCCCGGCGGCCAACTTCGCCGGCTCGGTCGCCTGGCACATCGCCGCCGCCCGGTCGGCCGGTTTCCGCGAGGCCGGCCTCATCTGGCGCGACGGCCGCCACGCCGCTCTGGCCGCCCTCCGCTAGCTGACGTGCGGATATTCGGCTCTTGCAATTAGACAATTCTTGTTGAAAACGAATACCGTTTCGCTTCGTGAGGAACGGAGTGGTAGACGTGAAATGGCTGGGAATGGCAGGCGCGGCGGTGCTGCTGGCGAGCGTGGCGGCCTGCGGTGGTGGCGGGGCCGACGCCGCGGGCAGTAACGATGCCGCGACGAAATTGGCCGTCGTGGCGACCACGCCCGAGGTGGCGGACTTCGTGCGCAACGTCGGCGGGAACGACGTCGCGGTCACACAGATCATCAAGCCCAACGTCGACCCGCACGACTACGAGCCGACGCCTGCCGACATCAAGGCGATCGGCGAGGCCAAGGTCGTCGTCAAGAACGGCGTCGGCCTCGAGTCGTGGCTCGACCAGACGATCGAGTCGGCCGGCTTCAACGGTGCCGTCGTCGACTCGAGCCAGGGCGTCACCCTGCACGAGGGCGGCCACGAGCACGGCGCCGAAGAGGAAGCGCACGCCGGCGAAGAAGCCGACGAGCACGACCCGCACATCTGGCACGACCCCCGCAACGCCAAGATCATGGTGGCCAACATCGAGAAGGCGCTCGCGTCGGCCGACAGCGGGAAGGCCGCGACGTTCACCAAGAACGCCGCCGACTACACCGCGAAGATCGACAAGCTGGACTCGGACAACGAGGCCGCCTTCGCCAAGCTGCCCGCGGGCGACCGCAAGCTGGTCACCAACCACGACGCGTTCGGCTACTACGTCGACCGTTACCAGCTGGAGTTCGTCGGCTCGGTGATCCCCAGCCTGGACACCTCGGCCGAGCTCAGCGCCAAGCAGCTCAGCGACCTGGTCGCGAAGATCAAAGCAACCGGAACCAAGGCGATCTTCACCGAGAGCTCGCTGCCGCCGAAGTCGGCCGAGGCCATCGCCCAGCAGGCCGGGGTCAAGGTGATCGGCGGCGAGGACGCGCTCTTCGGTGACAGCCTGGGTGCGCCCGGCACGCCCGAGGGCACCTACCTGGGCGCCGAGGCCCACAACACCGAGGTCATCGTCAACGCGCTCGCGGGCTGACCATGCTGCGCTACCACCAGGCCGCGGTCGGCTATCGGGGTGTTCCGGTGCTCACCGACGTCACGTTCGAGGTCGGTCCGGGCCAGATCCTGGTCCTGGCCGGCCCGAACGGCGCCGGCAAGTCCACGTTGATCAAGTCGATGCTGGGCCAGGCCGAGGTGCTTTCCGGAAAAGCCACGATCGACGGCCCAACAGGCTACGTGCCGCAGCTCGGCGATCTCGACCCCGACTTCCCGATCTCGGCCGGCCAGGTGGTGCTGATGGGCCGCTACCGGCCGCGCGGCTGGTGGCGGCCCACCTCCAAGGCCGATCGCCGGGCCGCGGCAACGGCGCTGGCGAGAGTCGATTTACAAGAGCGTTCCCGCGTACGCTTCGGCCTGCTCTCGGGCGGCCAACGGCAACGGGTTCTGCTGGCCCGGGCCCTCGCCTCCGAGCCGCGCCTGCTGTTGCTCGACGAACCGTTCAACGGGGTCGACGTGGTGAGCCAGCAGGCCATCGTGGGCGTGCTGCGCGAGCTGGTGGCCGACGGTGTCACGCTGGTGCTCAGCACCCACGACCTGGGGCTGGCCCGTGACCTGGCCGACGTGGTGTGCCTGGTCAACGGGCGGCAGTGGGCGTTCGGCCCGCCGTCCGAGGTGCTGTCGGCCGAGACCCTGCGACTCGCGTACGGCGGCCACGCCATCGACCTCCCCGACGGCCGGACCGTGCTGGTGGATCCGTGATCGAGCCGTTCACCGTCCCGTTCATGGGCCGGGCCCTGACCGAGCTGGCGCTGCTGGCGCTGATCTGCGGCCCGGTCAGCGTGTTCGTGTTCCTGCGCCGGCTCTCGTTCGTGTCCGATGCGCTCACCCACACGGTCTTCCCTGGTGTGGTCATCGGTTTCCTGGCCGGTGGCCTGGAGGGGATCGTGGTCGGCGCGCTGGTGGCCGGGGTGCTGACCGCGGTCGTGCTCACGCTGCTGACCCGGGGCGGCGCACTGTCCGACGACGCGTCCACGGCCGTCGTGCTGGCCGCGATGTTCTCGATCGGCGTGGTGCTGGTGTCGCGGCGGAAGTCGTACACCTCGGATCTGTCGTCGTTCCTGTTCGGACGGATCCTGACCGTGACCACCCAGCAGATCGTCGAGACGGCGGTGCTGGCCGTGGTGATCCTCGCGATGCTGGCCGTCGCCGCACGGGCGCTGCTTTTCCGTACGTTCGACCCGGCCGGTGCGTCCGCGGCCGGCTTCCGGATCGTGGCGCTCGACCTGTGGCTCAACATCATCGTGGCGCTGGTCGTGGTGGCCGCCGTCCGCGCGGTCGGCACGATCCTGGTCGTGGCGCTCCTGATCGTCCCGGCCGCCACCGCGCGGCTGCTGACCGGACGTCTGGTGCCGATGGCCCTGATCGGCACCGGGCTGATCCTCGGCGCCGGCTATCTGGGCCTGCTGGTGAGCTGGACCGCCTCGGTCGACTACGGCATCTCGCTGACCTCGGCCTCGGCCGTCGTGCTGCTGCTGGTGCTGGCCTACGTGCTCGCCCTGCCGTTCCGGCGCCGCCACCAGAAGGCCACGACAACGAGGAGTTCTGTGCATGAGCTGGTGGGATGACGCGCTGCATCGGGCCGTCGTCGAGATCGTGCTGGCCGGCGCGCTGGCCGCGATCATCGGCGTGCAGGTCGTCGTACGGAAGCTGTCGTTCTTCACGATGGCCCTGACCCACGCCACGTTTCCCGGGGTGGTCGCGGCCTCGCTGATCGGCGTCAACATCTTCGTCGGCGGCCTGGTGGCCGGCGCCGTGGTGGCGCTCGCGGTGGCCGCGCTGGGCCGCCGCCCGGGTCAGAACTCGGCCGCGGCGACCGGGGTGGTGCTGTCAGCCGGGTTCGCGCTGGGTGCCGGGCTGGTCGCCACCCAGGACGGGTTCAGCCGCGACCTGTCCTCGTTCCTGGTCGGCTCGATCCTCACCGTCGACACCCAGGACCTGATCGTCACCGCGGTCATGCTGGTCGTCGTGTCCGCGTTGCTGCTGGTGTGCGCCCGGCCGTTCCTCTACGGCGGCTTCGACCGGTCGTTCTCCGGACGCTGGGACATCGTGCTGATGCTGGCGATCGAGGCCGTCGTGGTGACCGTCGTGCCCGCGGTCGGCACGATCCTGGCGGTGTCGCTGATCGTCGCGCCCGCGGCCGCGGCCCGGCTCTGGTCCGACCGCATTCCGATGATCACCGGTATAGCTGTCGGGATCGGGATCACCGGCGGGCTCGGCGGCCTGTGGATCTCGTACCAATGGAACGTGGCCGCGGGCGCGAGCATCGCTCTCAGCGTGACCATCCTGGCGGCGGTGGCCGCGGCGCTGAGACGCGCGATTCAGGTGCCGACCGGACCGCCGTCGAGCCGCCAGGTCACCACCACGGCCGGCTTGGCGTAGTCACCGTCGGGCCAGGTCGAGGCCGGCTGGTCGATGGTCGCCCCGGTGATCTCGCCCGGGTGCTGCACGGCCACGAACACCGACCGGTCGTCCTCGGTGATGAACGGTCCGCAGGTCTCGGCGCCCGGCGGCACGGTCAGGAACTGCCGCAGGTGGCCGCGCTCGGGCCCCTCGATCGGCGTCGCGAACAGGCCGTCGTTGCTGTCCAGCGCGTTGCCGTCGGTGGCGATCCACAGGTTGCCGGCCAGCCGGGCGAAGGTGAGCACCTCGACCGCCGTCATGCCGGGCACCATCCAGGCGGCAACCCGCCCGTCCTTGGCGACAATGACGTTGGCGCCCTCGTGCTTGAAGCGACCCATCGCGGTGTGCTTGCGCGGCAGCTCGTCGGGCCAGCCGAATCGGTTCGCCTCGTTGGGGTGCTTGGCCAGGTCGAAGCGTTCCTGGGCCCGCACCAGCGGTGCCCCGGCCACCGGCCCGTCCAGGCGGAAGGGCGTGGCCCCAGACCGAGGACCAGAGCACCGGCGCGCATGACACCGCGGCGGCTCATCGCCGCGTGGACGATGTCAACCGTGAGGTTCCGGACTTCCGCCGACGGCCGCGGCCCGGTGATGCGGGCCACGGCCGTGAGCAGGTGATCAGCTGCCGATCGGCCCGCCGTCGAGCCGCCAGCTCACCACGACGCCCGGCTTGGCGTAGTCGCCGTCGGGCCAGGTCGAGGCCGGCTTCTCCACGGTCGCACCGGAGATCTCACCCGGGTGCTGCACCGCCACGAACACCGACTTGTCGTCCTCGGTGATGAACGGCCCGCAGGTCTCGGCGCCGCGGGGCACCGTGAGGAACTGCCGCAGGTGGCCCCGCTCGGAACCCTCGATCGGCGTGGCGAACAGGCCGTCGTTGGTGCCGAGGGCGTTGCCGTCGGTCGAGATCCACAGGTTGCCGGCGCTGTCGAACGCCACGTTGTCGGGGCACGAGATCGGCGAGACGGCCGTCTTGTCGTACCCGCCGAAGTAGGTGTCGGCCGCGGCCGGGTCGCCACACACGATCGGGAGCGTCCAGGTGAAGGACTCGCCGGTGTGGTCGCCCTTGTCCTCGGTGATCTCGAAGATGTGGCCGTGCTTGTTGTTGGCCCGCGGGTTGGCCTCGTCCACGCCCGGGTTGGTGCCGACCGCCCGGTTCGTGTTGTTGGTCATGGCCGCATAGATTTTGCCCGTACGCAGGGAGGGCTGGACGTCTTCGGGACGGTCCATCTTGGTCGCCTTGACCGCGTCGCCGGCCTGACGGGTCCAGGTCAGCACGTCGGCCGCGGTCATGCCGGGAACGAACGACCGGTTGCCGGAGACCAGCTTGATCCACTTGCCGGTGCCGTCGAACTCGCCGTCGCTGGGGAGCTTGCCGGTGCCGTCGATCTCGGCGGCCGGGCTGTCCCCGGTCAGCTGGGCGACGTAGAGCGTGCCCGACTCGAGCAGCGTCAGGTTGTGCTTGCGCGCGGCCGGCGAGTTGCCCTTGATGAGCTTCTTGTCGGACACGAACTTGTACAGGTAGTCGAACCGCTCGTCGTCACCCATGTACGCGACCACGTGCCCGCTGCGGGCCACGATGACGTTGGCGCCCTCGTGCTTGAAACGGCCCATCGCGGTGTGCTTGCGCGGCGCCGACTCGGGGTCGAACGGGTCGACCTCGACGATCCAGCCGAAGCGGTTCGCCTCGTTGGGGTGCTTGGCCAGGTCGAAGCGCTCCTGGGCGCGGTCCCACTTGCGCGAGTCGCTCGGGTAGCGGGCGGTGGTCGAGATGCCGTAGCGGGTGAGCTTGGGCTTGTCGGCCTCGGCCACGCCGTCGCCGCCGACGAAGTACTGGTTGAAGTTCTCTTCGCCGGAAAGCACGGTGCCCCACGGGGTGATGCCGCCGGCGCAGTTGTTGAGCGTGCCGATGACCCACTGGCCCTTGGGGTCGGCCGCCGTCTTGACCGCCGCCGTGCCGACCACCGGGCCGGTCAGCCGGAACACGGTCTCGTTGGCGGTGATCCGCTTGTTGAAGTAGAGCCGCTTCTTGCGTGACACCTGCCACTCACCGGTCTTGCCGGCCCGCTCGATCTCGACCACGGACAGGCCGTGGGCGGCCATCGCGGTCTTGATCTGCTCGACCGAGAGCGCGTCGAGGGTGGTGAAGCCCGGGAACATCAGGTTCTCGTTGGTGTACTCGTGGTTGACCACGAGCAGGGCGCGGTCGCCGTCTTCGAACGGCAGCACGCCGACGAAGTCGTTGTTGTAGCCGAACTGCATCGCCTGCTTCTTGGCGGTCTGCTTGTCGATCTCGAACTCGGGGGCGCCGGGCACGACCGCGTCGCCCCAGCGGATCACCACGGACGAGTCGTAGCCGTTCGGGACGACCAGGCTGTCGAGCGTGTTGGGCGGGATCGGCTTGAAGCCGATCTTGCCGGCCCGGCCCTTGACCGGGGCCTTGCCCGCGTAGGGCGCGCCCGGGGGCACTTCGGCGGGCGCGGCGGCTGCCGGGACCGCCGTGGCCGCGGCGGTGCCGCTGATTCCGAGAACAAGGGCACCGGCGGCGCCGGCCCGCATCACGCCACGACGGCTCATCGACGTGCTGACGACGTCGCCGAGATACTCGTTGTCCGTTTCATTCGGAACGGGGTGGTCACAGGCGTTTCCACACCGGTAAAGGCAGGTCATCGCATCCCGCGAGCCACCGCTGTGGCCGAGCAGGGGTAAAAAGCGCATCCTCAGCTCCTCTTTCCATGGGCTGTTCCGCACGGTAAAAGAGCAGGTTGGCGCGACCGCCGATCCTAGGTAAACGGCACCTTAACGAATTGACCGGGCGGTATATATAACGCGATTAATAAATTGTTCTATTCGCATATGTGGAGCGCCCGCCGCCCCCCGAGTTCCGGCGCCCGCCGCATGGGATTCGGCCACCGTCCACTTGTCGCGGGTACACCGGGTGGCATGGACTTTTCCATCGAGCGCGACACCGATCGCACCGGGAAGACCACCTATCTCCTGCTGGGCGGAGTCTTCGACCGGTCCGCCCACCGCGACCTGCGGCGGTCGCTGCGGGACGCTTTCTCGCGCGCCCGGCAGGGGCGGGTCGTCCTCGACATGGCCCGGGTCGAGGAGATCAGCGGCGAGTGCGTCGAGGTGCTGCTCACCGGGTACACCCACGCGCTGCGCGGGGGTCACGGTTACGAGGTCACGAACGCCCGTGGGCACGTACGGCTGCTGCTCGAAGCGACCGGGCTGTGCCCGCGCCGCGAGGAGGACACCCTCTATGCGCCGGTCTGGCTGTCAGACAGCACCGCCGACGTTGCGTAGCCGATGATGCGCCACCCCGGCCGCGCTGAGTTGGCCGGCGATCGACTCGGAGGTGCGGTCGAGGAACACCGCGACCTGGTGGTCGTCGCCGAGATGACAGGCGGCGACCAGGGTGCCCAGGTTGATCGGGTCTACATCGGGGACATCGTGGAGGTCGAGGATCAGCCGGAGCGGGCGCAGGTGGCGCACCGCGTGAACCAGCGTCCGGCGTAGTTCCACGGCGTCGTCGGCGTCGAGTGAGCCGTGCGGCTGGATGACGAGAGTGCCGTCGGGGCTGGTTTCGACGTCGACCGTGGTTGCGGTCATCGCGATTTACCTTCCGTTACCCGTTGTTCTCCGGGGTGTCAGGTTAGAAGCCCGGAGAGGGGCCGTCGACTGCTCCGGCGAAGAATTCACCAGGTCACGACAAGGTCACAGTGACCCCGGCCGTTCACTTACAACGTTATGACCTGACGAGCGGCGTTTGAAGCGCCTGATCGCCTGAATTTTGCGTGAACTCGGGCGCCGGTGCGGGTCGTCCCAGGTGATAGCCCTGGAGCAGGTCGACACCGGCGGCGGCCAGCGCGGCCGCGGTCGGCTCGTCCTCGATGCCCTCGGCGACCACGGTGAGATCGAGCGAGCGGGCGATGGCGATGATCGAGTGGATGATCGTGGCCCGGGCCTGGGAGTCGAGCATCCGCGCGACGAAGGACCGATCGATCTTGAGTTCGTCGATCGGCAGTTCCGGGAGCAGGCCGAGCGATGTGTATCCGGTGCCGAAGTCGTCGATCGACACCCGGATCCCGGCCGCCCGCATCGACGTGAGCCGGGCCGCCGCCTCGTCCGGCCGGGCCAGCACGGCGGTCTCGGTGAGCTCGAGTGTCAGCAGCCGCGCGGGCAACTGCTCGAGGGCGAGCAGGGCCAGCACGGTCGGCACCGCCCGTTCCTGGGCCAGGTAGGCGGCCGGCAGGTTCACCGACACCGGCATGTCGGCGCCGCCCTGATGCCAGACCGCGGACTGGTGGATCGCCTCGGCCAGCACCCAGTCGGTCAGCTCGAGGATCACGTCGGATCGTTCGGCGTCGGGTAGGAAGACACCGGGCGGCAGCTCGCCCCGCTGCGGGTGCTGCCAGCGCACCAGCGCCTCGAACCCGTGGATCTCACGGGTCCGGGCACAGACCTGCGGCTGGTAGTGCAGGCGGAGATGGCCGGACCGGATGCCCGTACGCAACTCGGTGAGCTGGCGCAGGTCGGCCCGGTGGGTGGAGACCGTGTCGGCGGTCCAGAGCACCACGCCGACGCGGTCCCGCTTGGCCGTGCGTACGGCGTCCGCGGCGCGCCGTAGCACCACACTGAACTCGCGGTGATCGGTCGCGGCGATCCCGATGCTCGTCTCGATGCTGACCGGGATGCCGTTCACCGTGTGCGGGCCGCGGAGCGCGTCGGCCAGGCGGCGCGCGATGGTGATCAGTCCCTCGGCCGGGGCGGGCTCGGCCAGCAGCACGACGAACTGGTCGCCCTCCAGACGCGCGGTCAGATCCTCGGCCCGGCAGGCCGCGCGCAGTTCCGCCGCGACCCGCTGCAGCAGGACGTCGGCGCCCTGCGTACCGAGCATGTCGTTGGCATCCTGGAACCGGTCGAGACCGAGGTGCAGCACGGCGGCCAGCTCGCCGTCCTCGAGCCGTTGGCGGCCCTCGGTCAGCGCGGCCGAGCGGTTGGGCAGCCCGGTCAGCTGGTCGGCCCGGGCGAGCCGGGCGTAGCGGCCGGCCATGGCGGTGAGCAGCCCGATCACCGGCGCGATGCCGCACCGGCCGTCGCGCCAGCACACCACGATGGGTTCGTCGCGGGAGACGATCGGGCGGGCGAGCGCGGCCTGCGCGGCGAGGTCGACGTCGGTGTCGGACGGGAGGGCGAGGGGCTCGAGCCCGTCCGCCGGCTCGATGATGCGGCGCGAGGTCAGCGCGGCCCCGAACCCGAGCGGGCCCATCGTGAGTTGCTCGGCCCGGGCCCGGCTGAGCATGATCTGGTGGCCGCCCGAGGCGATCAGCACGCCGGGCAACAGCGGTTCGGCCTGCAGCAGCTCCATCACGTCGGCGAACGAGGTGCCGAGTGGCAGCACCTCGACCGGAACGCCGAGCTCGCCCAGTTTGCGCGGCAGCCGGACGGCCCTGCGCGGCTCGGTCATCGAGGATCCAGGTCGAAGCAGGATCCGTCGATCACCCGCCGGCCGTCCAGCTCGCGAGGCCGCAGGCGGAGCCACAGACGGCGTACGGAAGTGCCTCGCGGTTCGCACTCGACCTCGGCCGGCTCGCCGTTCACCGCGGACGTCCAGGCCTCGGCCAGGGCGAGCCGATCGGCCGAGCCGAGCACCGCGTGGAACGCCCCGAACAGGTTGGTGGACACCTGGGGGACGCCGAGGACCGGGGCCGGATCGCCGAACGAGGCGGTCAGCAGCGCGTCGCCGGTCGGGCCGGCGATCGCGGTGAACCGGAAGACGGCCAGCCGGCGGGTGAGCTCGTCGAGGTCGCGGCGGCCCGCCTCGAGGGCGAGCTCAGTGCGTCGCTCGGTGGTGCGGTCGAGCAGCATGCCGTCCCACATCGTGCTGCCGTCGCTCAACCGGAACGGCCGGCCCACGCCGTGCAGCCAGTGCCGCCGGCCGCCCCGGTCGATCACCGTGCCCTCCCAGCGCCAGGGCTCGAGGGTCACGGTGGATTCGACCACGGAGGCCTCGTACGCCTCCCGGTCCTCCTCGGCCACACAGTTGACGATCAGGCTGGCGTCGGCCAGGGCCTCCCGCGGCTCGTAGCCGAACAGCTCGCGGGTGCCTTCGGAGGCGAAGGTGAACGAGGCGGTGCCCTCGGTGTCGATGCGGAACTGGAACAGCATGCCGGGCACGTTGTTGACGGTGGCCCGGAAGCGCCGCTCGGTCTCGCTCAGGGCGGCCTCGCTGCGCCGCCGGTCGGTGTCGTCGATGCCGATCGAGCAGACGCCGTAGACCGAGCCGTCGGGGTCGGTCAGCGGGAACCGGGTGACCACGTACTGCCGGATCTCGTCGGCGAACGGCAGTTCCTCGAGCGCCGTCACCGCCTCGCCGCGCTCCAGCGCCTGCTGGTCGTGCCGGCGTCCGGCGGCGGCCACCGCCTCGGGCAGCACCTCGCTGTCCTCGTGCCCGACCAGGTCGTTCGCGGTGACCTGGAAGACGCGTTCGTACTCGGCGTTGACGAACAGGTAGCGCCCGTCGGTGTCCTTGGCCGAGATCATCGCCGAGGTGTGCTCGAGGATCGAGTTGACCAGCGTGGTGCTGCGCTCCAGCTCCTCGCGGGCCCGGTCGTGGTCGGTCTCGTCGGACAGGAAGGCGCAGAAACCGTCGTCCAGCGCGTTGACGACCAGCGTGACCTGCCGCTCGGAGCCGTCCCGGTGGCAGGCCGGCACCTTGACCTGGGTGCCCGGCCAGCCGTCGTGGTCGACCAGCCGCCGCACGAAGGCCGCCGAATGCGCGGACCGGAAGCGCTCCGGCACCAGAACGTCGGTCAGCCGTCGGCCCATCACCTCGGCGCGCGACCACCCGAAGAGGCGCTCGGCCGCCGGATTCCAGTCGCGGAGCATCCCGCATCCGTCGACCGCGACATACGCGAGCGACGTCGCACGCAGCGCGCTGTCGGCGAGACTGGCTTCGGCCTGCACTTTTCATTGTTCGGTCACAAACGCCCCCTCCTGAGCGTTTTCGCCACGCGGCGGTACGGTCGGGGGAACACCGCCCACGCCCCCGGAGTCCGCCGCGATGCCGAGCCCCGCTCCCGCCGCCAACCCGCTCGCGAAGCTCGCCACCGTGGGAGAGCGACTCGGGTGGATCTTCAACGACCGTGACTCGTTCCGTCGCGCTTTCACCGAACCCGCTCCCCGGCCCGCACCGCTCGACCCCGAGCTGCAGGAGCGGCTGACCCGGGCCCAGCGGGGGGTCGCCAGGAAGATCCTGCTGTCGCTCGGCGCCGGGCTCGGTCTGGCCGTGCTGATCGGCTGCTGCGGCGGCATCGCGACCAGGAACAGCGACAACGCGCGGACCCTGGTGATCTTCATGGCGGGCCTGTGCGCGCTCGGCGGCGTGGCCGGGGCGATCCTGGCCGGCGTCATGCCGTCGCTGGCCCGCCGGTCGATCGACGAGGCCGAGCAGCGGTCCCAAGCCGAGCTGGACACCGCGCACGCGGCCTGGGACAGCCGCCGCCAGTGGCACGAGCAGCAACAACAGAACGCGGTCGACGCCGTGCCGGACTGGTCGGCGGCGAGCCCGTCGCCCGGCACCCGGCGGGTCGACATCGTCGGCGGCACGATGTACGGCTGGGAGGCCGTGCTCACCGTGTTCGGCGGCTCGCTGCTGGCCACCCGCGGCCCGATGGTGGTCGCCGACTTCACCGGCGAGGCGCTCTCGGGCGAGCTGATGGAACTGGCCGAGGTGACCGGCCGATCCGTACGCGACGTCGTGCTGCCGGCCCAGCTCGCCGAGTTCGACCTGGTCGCCGGGCTCGAGCCCGCCGAGCTGGTGGACGGGCTGGTCGAGGCGATGTACGGCGACCAGCCGGGCGGCGGTAACCGGGCCGAGCGCTCGCAGGACGCGTTGCTGCTGACCGAGATCGCCGAGGTCCTGGCCCCGCGGGTGACGATGGCCCGGCTGGTCGCGGCGCTGCTGGGCAACCCGGCGCCGCTGAGCCCCGACGAGGTCGCCCGGCTCACCGCGCTGCCGGCCGACGAGGCCCGCGTCCGTCGCATCGCGGCTTTCCTGCGCCCGCTGGCCGACATGGGCAGCGCCCCCGCGACCACCGCTCCGGCCGATCTGACCTGCGTGGTCGCCGAGCCCGGAGGCGGCCACGCCCAGCACGAGCTGCTCAAAGACCTGATGGTGCAGTGGCTGGGCCATCAGGTGCGGCGGGGCGCGGCCCCGATCGGGTCGCTGCTGCTGCTCGGCGCCGACGAGGTCGACCACCGGGCGTTGGAAAGGCTCAGCACGCTGTGCGAGCGCCGCGGCATCCGGCTGGTCCTGTTCTTCCAGCATCTGCGGGCCGAGTCGCTGCGCACGATCGGCGGCGGCGAGGTGGCCCTGATGCGGCTGGGCAACCATCAGGAGGCGGCGCAGGCGGCCGAGTTCGTCGGGCGGGGACACAAGTTCGTGCTCAGCCGGCTGACCCGCACGCTCGGCGGCGAAGAGACACACACGGTCGCCGAGATGGAGGGCGGCTCCGAGACCAAGGGCGCCACCAAGGGCGAGCGCGCGTCGCGGCACGGGCTGCGCCGTTACACGAGCACGAACTGGAGCAAGACCCGCAACTGGAGCCAGACCGAGTCGACCGCCGACAGCACGAACTGGAGCGACGCCGAGTCGGTCGACCGCGTCTACGAATACACGGTCGAGCCGCGGGTGCTGCAGGATCTGCCGGAATACGCGATGGTCCTGGTCAAGAACGAGGGCACCAGCTCGGTGGTGCAGGCCGTCGAGGTCGACCCGGCGATCGTCACGCTGCCGCGGGTCTCGATGGTGCCGCTCGGCCACGAGCCGCCGCCGTCGCCGGCTGTGCCCGCGCCCCGGGTACTTCCGGCCTGGGGTGCGATCAGTGACCCACCGGGCCCGTCGATTCGCGGATGATCAGATCGGTGGCCAGCTCGACGTGCAGAGCGTCGAGCCGGTGCCGCTCGAGCAGCCGGATCAGCAGCCCGACGGCGATCCGGCCCATCTCGCCCAGCGGCTGACGCACAGTGGTCAACGCGGGCCGGGTGGCCTCGGCCAGGTCGATGTCGTCGAAGCCGGCGATCGACAGGTCTTCCGGCACCCGCAGGCCGAGCTGGGCCGCCGCGGCCAGCGCACCCGACGCCACCTTGTCGTTGAAGCCGAGCAGGGCGGTCGGGCGTTCCTCGGCCGAGAGCAGGTGCAGGGCCGCCTCGAATCCGAATCGGACGGTCGGCTGACCGGCCACCACCAGCCGCGGGTCGAGCAGCGTGCCCGCCTCGGCCAGAGCCGCGATGTGACCGGCCCGGCGGGCGTTGCCGGCCAGCCAGTTCTCCGGGCCGGCGAGCAGCCCGATGCGGCGGTGACCGAGCTCGGTCAGGTGCGCGGTCAGGCTGCGGGCGCCGGCGAAGTGGCTGGCCGACACCGCGGCGATGTCGCGCGGCACGTTCTCCCGCGGGTCGACGATCACGAACGGGAACCCGCTCTCCTGCAGCGCGACCAGTTCCTCGCCGGGCTCGGGCGGCAGCACCACGATCGCGCCGCCGATGCCGGGCCGGTTGGCCAGCGTGGGCAGCACCGAGGTGTGCTGGGCGGCCTCGCCCGCGTTGAGCACCAGCTGGCGGCCGTGCAGGTCGAGCGTCTCGGCGATCGACGAGACAATCAGGCCGAAGTAGTCGGTCAGCAGGTAGGGGCAGCGGACGAAGACCGCGCCGGTGCGGGCCGGACGGCGTCGCGGGCCCCGGCCGCCGAGCTCGTCGATGGCCTGTTGCACCAGCTCCCGGGTGCCGGGAGAGACGTGCTCCTGGTCGTTGAGCACCCGCGAGACCGTCGCGATCGACACACCCGCGTGGGAGGCGATGTCGCGCACGGTCGGACCCTGACCCGTCACCTCGGCTTTCTTCCCATCATCGAAGTCTAGACATTGACAAGCTTTGAGCCCGACGGGTTACCTGTGCTGTAACA
The DNA here is from genome assembly GCF_018829635.1 of Paractinoplanes bogorensis. GTDB lineage: Bacteria > Actinomycetota > Actinomycetes > Mycobacteriales > Micromonosporaceae > Actinoplanes > Actinoplanes bogorensis. The sequence goes on along the minus strand of NZ_JAHKKG010000002.1, from coordinate 637,005 downwards.
GAAACATTCCGTATGTGTTTCAGCTTGTTACATGGGAGAGACCCGTGGCTCGTTTCGGAACCGCACTGGTGGCGTTGAGCGTCACCGTCCTGGCCGCACCCCTGCCGGCCGCCGCACATTCCGCGCACGACGTCCGTACGGCAAAGGTCTGGATCACCACGCCCGACGGCACCCAGCGTTTCGCCGACGGGGGCACGGTCGCCTTCAAGGCCGCGGGCAGCGACGCACCCACGGTCGTCGTCGACCCGAACCGCCGCTTCCAGACGATGGCCGGCTTCGGCGCCTCGATCACCGACTCGTCGGCCTCCGTGCTCTACACGCTCACGCCGGAGGCGCGCACCGCGGCGATGAAGTCGCTGTTCGCCGAAGACCGGATCAACTACCTCCGCCAGCCGATCGGTGCGTCCGACTTCACCGACGGCCCGGCCTACACCTACAACGACGTGCCCGCCGGTCAGACCGACTACCAGCTGCGGCACTTCAGCATCGACCACGACCGGGCGCAGATCCTGCCGCTGCTGCGCCAGGCCCGCCGGCTCAACCCCGAGCTGCGGATCATGGCCACGCCGTGGAGCCCGCCGGCCTGGATGAAGGACAGCGGATCCCTGGTCGGGGGCCGGCTGATCGATTCGCCGGCGGTCTATCGCGCGTACGCGGCCTATCTGGTCAAGTTCGTGCAGGCGTACGGGAAAGAAGGGGTTGATGTTGACACCCTGACGATCCAGAACGAGCCGCAGAACCGGGCGCCCGCGGGCTACCCCGGCATGGATCTGCCGTCGTGGCAGGCGGCCGAGGTGATCGAGCGGCTCGGGCCGATGCTGCGCGCGGCCGGGCTCCGGACCAAGATCCTCGGGTACGACCACAACTGGTCGGAACACCCGAACGACGCCGCCGGTACGCCGCCCGACTCGGTGGCCGACATCGATCACTACCCGCAGGAGCTGCTCGGAACCAGAGCGGCAAAATGGATTTCCGGTACGGCGTACCACTGCTACTACGGCGATCCGAGCGCGATGACGGCGCTGCACAACGAGTTCCCGACCAAGGACATCTACTTCACCGAGTGCTCGGGCAGCCAGTCGAGCGACCCGGCCAACACGTTCTCGGACACGCTGAAGTGGCACGCCCGCAACCTGATCATCGGCAACACCCGGAACTGGGCCAAGACGGTGATCAACTGGAACCTGGCCCTGGACGAGAACAACGGCCCGCACAACGGCGGCTGCGGCACCTGCACCGGCGTGCTGACCGTGGCCTCGGACGGCACGGTGACGCGTAACGCCGAGTTCTACACGCTCGGTCACCTGTCGCGCTTCGTGCGGCCGGGCGCCGTCCGGGTGGCCAGCACCTCGTTCGGCACGACCGGCTGGAACGGGCGGGTGATGGACGTCGCCTTCGTCAACCCGGACGGCAGCACGGTGCTGGTCGCGCACAACGAGAACGACAACCCGCAGAAGTTCGCGGTGCAGTACGGCGGGCGGACACTCGAGTACACGCTGCCGGGCGGGGCGCTGGCCACGTTTGTCTGGCGTGGACACTCGTCGGACCGGCCCGTCGACCCGGCCGGGTTCTCAGCGACCGCGAACCCGTCGGCTTCCGCATCGCTCGCCGTCGATGATGACGCCACCACCCGCTGGACCACCAACGCGGGTCAGCAGCCGGGGCAGTATCTGCAGGTCGACCTGGGCCGGGTTCAGTCGCTTCGGAAGATCGTCTTCGACGCTGGGGCCGATGTGGGTGACTTCCCGCGTGGCTTCCTTGTTGCCGCATCGACCGACGGCACCCGGTGGCGCACCGTTAGATCGTCGTCTAGCGGGCAATTTGCCGAGGCCGTCCCGGGTGTTGCGCGATATGTCCGTATCACGCTGACCGCGGCGGCCCCGGACAACTGGTGGTCGATCGCCGACGTGCGCGCCTACCGCTGAGCGAGCTGGTAGAACCGGCTCGGGTCCTCGGCCAGCGACGCCTTCACGGTGGCGCTCCAGTCGTCGGCCACGACCTCGAGCCGGTTCTCCTCGATCCCGTCCAGAGCCGCCTTCACAACGATCGCCGGGTCCACTTTGAACCCGTCATAGCCGGCCGACATGTCGGTGTCGGCCGCACCGAGATGCAGACCGGTCACCAACGTTCCTTGCGGAGCCAGTTCCAGCCGTACGGCGTTGGTCAGGTTCCACTCGGCGGCCTTCGCGACCCCGTACGCGCCGGTCTCGGCCAGATTGAACCAGGACAGCGCGGACAGCACGTTGAGGATCGCGCCGTCCGTCAATTGCGGGGCGAACGCCCGGATCAGGCCGAGCGTGCCCCAGAAGTGGGTGTCGAGTTCGAGGCGGATCTGGTCGAGGTCGCCGCTGACCAGCTTGGCCCCGGTCGAGATGCCGGCGTTGTTGACCAGCAGGTTCACGTCGGTGGCGACCTCGGCCACGGCGGCGATCGAGGCCGGGTCGGTGATGTCCAGGCGCAGCGTCTCGACGCCCGGGAGGTCGATCAGTTCGGGGCGACGCGCGGTGGCGTACACCTTGGTCGCGCCACGCTCGAGAAGCTGCTGGCTGAAGAGGCGGCCGAGACCGCGATTCGCGCCCGTGACCAGGGCGACTGCTCCTTGGATCTGCATGCCGGTTACGCTAAAACCTACCGTTGACGTCAGAGGCAAGGGTTGCGACGGAGGTCACTATGCGTATCGGCGAACTGGCCGACCGGGCCGGGGTGAGCGTGCGGGCGCTGCGCTACTACGAGGAGCAGGGGCTGCTGCACGCCTCCCGCAGCGGCCGAGGGCAGCGGCTCTACGCCGAGCCGGCGGTCGACCGGGTGCGGCTGATCCAGATGCTCTACGGGGCCGGGCTGACCAGCCGGACGATCGCCGACCTGATGCCCTGCGTCGACGCCAACGTCAGCACCCCGGAGTCGCGGGCGAGGCTGGCCTTCGAACGCGACCGGATCGACGCCCAGATCGCCGAGCTGATCCAGGCCCGCGACCGCCTCGACGCCGTGATCGAGATGTCCACCAGCCCCGAAAGCGGCTGCGTCGTAGCACACGCTGAGTGACCGCAGGGCGAATCCGCGAAATCGTCCCTGGACGTAGGTTTACTGCCTGAAATACGTTTTGTCGGCTTTCGTGCGCTTTAGCGTGTTCGCCGATGACTACTGCAGCCGGATTGCGCCACTCGACGGTCCCCGCGGCCGCCGGTTCGACCGGCTTCCGGCGTGACATCGAGGGGCTGCGTGCGGTCGCGGTCCTGCTCGTCGTGCTGTTTCATGCGGGCGTCCCGGGCGTAGCCGGTGGCTACATCGGGGTGGACGTCTTCTTCGTCATCTCCGGATTTCTGATCACCTCGGTCATGCTGCGCGAGGTCCGCCGGACCGGCGGGCTCTCGCTGATCGACTTCTACGCGCGGCGGGCCCGGCGGATCCTGCCCGCGGCCGCCGTCGTGCTGGTCGCGACGTTGCTGGCGAGCTACCACTGGCTCGGCTTCCTGCGCGGCGACGAGATCGCCGGGGACGTCGGCTGGTCGGCCCTGTTCGCCGCGAACTTCCGCTTCGCCAACACCGGCCTCGACTATCTGGCGTCGCAGGGCGCGGCCTCGCCGGTCCAGCATTTCTGGTCGCTCGCCGTCGAGGAACAGTTCTACCTCGTCTGGCCGGCCGCGATCGTGCTGCTGCTCTGGCTCGGTTTCCGGTGGGCCATCGGCTACTGGCTGGCCGCCGCCGTCGTCGCCTCCCTCGCCTACGGCGTGCTCTGGCAGACCGGCACCTGGTCGTACTTCTCGCCGTTCAGCCGGGCCTGGGAGATCGGTGCCGGCTGCCTGCTGGCCCTGGTCGCGACGAAGCTCGACCGGATTCCGCACCGGCTCGCGACGGCCATGGCGGGCGTCGGGCTCGCGCTCATCGTGGTGTCCGCTTTGACCTTCGACGAGACGACAACCTTTCCCGGGTACGCCGCAGGCCTCCCCGTAATCGCGACCGTGATGGTGTTGGCGGGGAGAGGCGACTCCCTGCTCGCCACCTGGCCACTGGTCTGGCTCGGGCGGTTGTCGTACTCGTTCTACCTGTGGCACTGGCCTGTTTTGATCATCGCTCAGCAGGCGTACGGGGAAATGCTCTCGGTTGTCACCCGCGCGGCGCTGGTGCTGGCCGCGCTCGGGCTCGCCGCGGTGACGTTCTTCGCCGTCGAGGAGCCGATCCGGCGCAGCGGCCGGCTGCGTCGCTCCCACGTGATCACGCTGTCGCTGGCCGCCTGGCTGATCGTCGCGCCGCTCGCGGTCGCGCGGTGGACCACCTCCACATCGCCTGCGGCCGAACCCGGCCACGCCGAATACACACCTCGACTGGGGGCGCCCTGATGCGTTCGTTCCGGATCGCTCTGCTCGCGGCCCTGCTCACCGTGGTCGGCGGGTGTGCCGCCGCGGTGCCGCCACCTCCGCGCGTGGCCGCCGACCAGCCCGGGCCGAAGGTGCCCCTGACCACCGTGCTGTCCGCGGTGGCCGACGCCCCGGCGATCCGGGCGCTGCCCGCCGACCTCACACCGTCGCTGGCCACCGCCGCCGAAGACGTCGGCTACAACAACGAGAAGTGCGAGGCCGGCCCGTCCGACGACCGGATCGAGCCGTGCGTGTTCGGCGACCGGGCGAGCGCGACCGACGTGGTGCTCTACGGCGACTCGCACGCCGGGGTGTGGCTGCCCGCGCTGACCCAGATCGCCGAGCGGCTCGACTGGCGACTGCAGTTCTATGGCAAGCCCGGCTGCCCGACCATCGACCTCGCCGTGTGGAACCAGCAAGAGCAGCGGGTCTTCGGCGAGTGCGACCGGTTCCGGGATTTCGTGGCCGGGCGGATCGCCGGCACGAAGCCGGAACTGCTGATCGTGACGAACGAGAGCTACTCGCAAAAGGACGGCCGGGGCTCGGTCATCGACGCCGGCGCCTGGTCCTCCGCGTTGGGGCGGACCCTGCGTACGTTGGGAAAGTCGGCCGGTCACGTGGTCGTGCTGGGTGACACTCCGGTGCTCGACCAGAGCGCCCCGGAGTGCCTGGCCGCCCACCAGGACGACGTCCGGGCCTGCTCGACGACGCGGGCGGCGGCGACCGCGCGCACCTGGAACGATGCCGACGCTGCGGCCGCGTTGACAAGCGGTGCCGACTACATCTCGGTGCTGCCGTGGGTCTGCACGGCCACCTGTACGGCGGTGATCGGCAACATCGCTGTCTATCGCAACCGATTCCACCTGACCGGGACGTACGCCCGGATGCTGAACGGCGTCCTCGAGGATGCGCTGCTGAAGCACTTCCCTTCGAACGCCGTTCCCTAGAGCGTTTCCTAGCGGCGGTGGCGGCGCCGGAGCAGTGCCGTCACCGCCGCCGCGCCGGCCAGCAGGACCGCACCGGCTACGGCCAGCGGGATCGGGCGGCGCTCGCGGGCGCCCTCGACGTACTGGTCCTTGGCGTCGACGGCGTGCTCGGCCACACGGGCCGCGGTCTCCGCCGTCGACTGCTTCACGTGGGCCAGGCTCTCCTTCACCTGCTCGGTTTTCGCCGCCGCGACCTCTTTCACGTGCTCGGTCTTTTCGGCGGCGACCTCTTTGGCGTGGGCCGTTTTGTCGGCGGCGGCCTGCTTCTTCTCGGCTACCGCGTTCTTGACGTGGGCCTTCACGTCCGCCTTCTCGGCCAGGGCGGAGGCCGTCTCGGCCATCTCCGTCCGGGTCTCGGCGATGTCCTTGCGCACCTCGTCGCGTGACCTGGTGTCGCTCATCAGTGCCGTCCCTCCTGGATGGCCGACTTCACGGCCTCCACGTCGCGCTTTCCGCTGGCGATGGCTTCTTCCGGTTCCGGGGGTACGGCCTGCTTGACCTGGTTCTTGCCGATCAGCGCGGCGATTCCGGCCGTGGCGAACAGGGCGACCGTCACGATCAGGGCGGCGGCCCACACCGGCATGACCAGCGCCAGCAGGGCCCCGATGGTCACGAAGAGCGCGCCCAGCCCGTACAGGGCGATAACCCCGGCCCCGCCGAGGAGGCCCGCACCCACGCCGGCCTTCTTGCCCTTCTCGACCATCTCGATCCGGGCCAGCGTCAGCTCGTCCCGCACCAGCCTCGAAACCTGCTCGCTCAGCCGGCTGACCAACTCGCCGACCGGCTGTTCGGTGTGTGTCGTCATCAGGGGAACTCCCTTCCTTCTGGGAGTTCACATACCCGCTGCTCAGCGGCTTATGCCCCGATCTCACTCACCTCAGCGAACGGGCGGTCGTTAAACCACGTGGCGTGAATGATGAAGCTGTGGTTGGGCTCGTTGAAGTAGACCGCGAGGTTGTCCTCGGTGTCCTGCACCTTCTGCACCTGCCAGCCGTCGGCCGGGGTCGCGGTCACCAGCTGAACCACGCCGTCTGACGTCATCCGGATGACGGCCTGGCCGCCCTCGACCCGGAACGACCGCACATAGGTCCGCTTGCCGTCGGCCGCGGTGGTGACCGTCCAGCCGTCCTCGGTGCGGGTGGGCGGGGCGGTGGTCGCCGGTGCCGTCGTCGTGGGTGCGGTGGTGGTCGGCTTCGGCGGCGTGGTCGTCGTCTTCGTCTCGGTCGGCTTCGGCTTCGTGGTCGGCTTCGTCGTCTCGCTGGGCGTCGTCGGCGTCGTCACGCTGGGTAGCGGGGCCGGGAAGCTGCTCGAGTCGGCCGCGGGCAGCTGCGCGAGCGCCCTGTCTTCGGGCGCGTTGGCGCGCAGGACGGGCAGCAGAGCCACCGAGGCCAGCACGATGCTCGTCGCGGTAGCGGCCAGCCACCCCGCGATCGGCGTCCACCGGGAAGATCGCACGAGGACATCGTCTCATCTGCCCCTATGGTGTACGCCATGGCGATGATCCTCTTGGTCGAGGACGACCGCATCATCACGGCGGCACTGTCCCGTGCCCTCACCGACGCCGGTCACGTCGTGCGACCGGTCGGCCGGGCCGCCGAGGCGCTCAAGATCGTCACCGACGAGCGTCCCGACCTGGTGATCCTCGATCTCGGCCTGCCCGACATCGACGGCACCGACGCGCTGCGCATGATGCGTTCCGTGTCCGACGTGCCGGTCATCGTGGCCACCGCACGCCGTTCCGAGGCCGACATCATCAGCCTGCTCAGCGCCGGAGCCGACGATTATGTGACCAAACCGTTCTCGGGCGGGCACATCCTGGCCCGCATCTCGGCCGTGCTGCGCCGCTCCCGCGCGACGACCAACGAGGCCCCGAGCGCGATCACCGTGGGCGAGCTGGTGATCAACCCGCGTCAGCGCCGGGCCGAACTGCGGGGCGAGCCGTTGCAGCTCACCCGGCGTGAGTTCGACGTGCTGGCCTATCTGGCCGAGCGGGTCGGCCAGGTGATCAGCCGCCGCGAGCTGATGAACGAGGTCTGGAACCAGGCCCGGATCGGCGAGGAACAGACCATCGACGTGCACATCTCGTGGCTTCGACGCAAGCTCGGCGAGACCGCGGCTCAACCCCGGTTCCTGCACACCGTACGCGGCGTGGGGGTCATGATGGTCGATCCGCGATGAGGTGGGCCATGAACCGGCTGGCCCTCGCGATCACGTCGATGGTGGCCCTGGCCTTCCTGGTGCCGCTGGCCGTCGCGACCCGGCAGATCGCCCACGACCGGGCCGTCAGCGACGCCCGCCAGCAGGCCACCTCGCTGGTCACCGTGCTCGGCGTGGACGCTGATCCGACCCTGCTGACCAACGCGGTGGCGAGCACGACCGCGGGCAGTGAGGGCCGGCTCGCCGTCCACCTGCCCGACGTCGGCGACATCGGCGTCTCGCACACCTCCGAGGCCCAGCTGACGATCGCCGCCCAGGACCGCCGGTCGGCGCTGGCCCCGGTCGCGGGCGGCATCGTCTACCTTCAGCCGACCGTGCTCACCGACGGCCGTACGGTCATCGTCGAAGTCTTCGTGCCCGACGCCGAACTCACCCGCGGCGTGTGGACGGCCTGGTTCGTGCTCGGCGGGCTCGCGATCGTGCTGGTCGCGGGGTCGATCCTGTTCGCCGACCGGCTCGGCAGCCGGGTCGTCCGGGCCACCCGCGAACTGTCCGGCTCGGCCCGCAAGCTGGGCGCGGGCGAGCTGAACACCCGGGTCGAACCGGACGGGCCGCGCGAGCTGCGCGACGCCGCGAAGGCGTTCAACACGATGGCCGACGACCTGAGCAACCTGCTCGAACGCGAGCGGGAACTGGCCGCCGACCTGTCCCACCGGCTGCGCACCCCGCTGACCGCGCTGCGCCTGGACGCCGAGGCCATGCCGCCCGGCCCGATCGGCGAACGGATGCGCCAGGCCTGCGACCTGCTCGACGAGGAACTCGAGGCGATCATCAAGGGCGCCCGGCTCGGTGTGGCCGCCCGCGGCAAGGAGCAGACCGACCTGGTCGAGGTGCTGGCCGACCGGCTGGCGTTCTGGTCGGTGCTGGCCGAGGACCAGGAACGTCCGTGGCAGGTGGTCGGCGGCGACGAGCCGGTGATGCTGCCGATCCCGCGCAGCGAGCTGATCGGCGTGGTCGACGCGATGCTCGGCAACGTCTTCTCGCACACCCCCGAGCGGGTCGCCTTCCGGGTCAGCGTCTCGCCCGCCGGCCTGCTCGTCGACGACGCCGGCCCCGGCATCCCCGACCCGGCGCGGGCCGTGCAACGCGGGGTCAGCGGCGCCGGCTCGACCGGGCTCGGCCTCGACATCGTGCGCCGCGCGGCCGAACAGTCGGGCGGCGAGATGGTGATCGCCCGCAGCCCGCTCGGCGGCGCCCGCGTCGGCATCTACCTGCAGTCGCCGGCCGTGGCCCCGGTCAGACCGCGCCGCTCCCGCCGTACGGCTTCATGATTGTTTTCGGGCCCTTTAAGGCTCTGTTATGGAACCTGCCAATAGCGTCCCCGCCGTAACTGCCGCAACGAGACAGTACGGAGTGAGTGGATATGCGCAGGAAGATCGCCTACCCCTTGGTTGCCCTCGGAATGACAGCGGGTGCCACCCTCGGGGTCGTCTCACCGGCCTCCGCTCACGGGTACGTGTCGTCGCCGCCGAGCCGCCAGGCGCTGTGCGCGTCGGGTGCCGTGGCCAACTGCGGGCAGATCCAGTTCGAGCCGCAGAGCGTCGAGGGCCCCAAGGGGCTGAAGTCCTGCGACGGCGGGGTGGCCGGCTTCTCGGTGCTGGCCGACGAGTCGCGTAACTGGCCGGCCAAGGCGGTTGGCTCCACGGTCGACTTCAGCTGGGTGCTGACGGCTCGCCACCGCACCTCGACCTGGGAGTACTTCATCGGCGGCACGCGGGTCGCCTCGATCGACGACGGTGGCGCGCAGCCGGCCGCGGTGGTCAACCACAAGATCGACCTGAGCAAGTTCCCCGGACGCCAGAAGGTGCTGGCCGTGTGGAACATCGCGGACACCGGTAACGCCTTCTACAACTGCGTCGACCTGAACGTGGGCGGCGGCTCCTCCGGTGGTGGCGGTACCCCGACTCAGCCGCCGGCCACCACGCCGCCGACCAAGTCTCCCACCACCCCGCCGACCGCTGCGCCGACCACTCCGCCCGCTCCGCCGGCCGGTACTACTACTGCTCCTCCGGCCGCTGGTGGTGGCTCGTGGGCTGCCGGCACTGCGTACAAAACGGGCGACGTGGTGACTTTCAACGGCGCGAAGTACCAGTGCCGCCAGTCGCACACCTCGCTGAACAGCTGGGAGCCGTCGATCTACACGCTCGCGCTCTGGCTTCCGCTGTGAAGCGCCGCCTTCTCGGGTTGATGATCGTCGCGCCTCTTGCACTCGGCGCGTGCGGCACCGCGCCTTCCTCGGCGCCGCCGCCGGCCAGCCAAGCAACCGTCGCGGCCGAGGCGGTCGCCGAGATCAAGGCTGGCGACGAGCACAACGAGACCGACGTGATGTTCCTGCAGATGCTGGTCTTCCACCAGAAGCAGGGCCTCGAGATGACGTCGACGGCCATGAAGCGGGCCAAGAACCCCGAGCTCAAGACGCTGGCTCAGGCCATCCAGGTCACCGAGAAGGACGAGCTGGCCATGATGCAGAGCTGGCTGTCCGGCTGGGGCGCGGACACCGAGGTCGACAAGGCGCCGAGCCTGCACGCCGACCACGGCGGACTGCCCGGCACCGGCGCGGCCGAGATCAAGGCCCTGACCACGGTGAAGGCCGCGTCGTTCGACACCGCGTTCTTGAACCTCTTCCTCGCCCACCAGCACCAGGCGATGGAGATGTCGAAGATCGAAACCGCCGGCGGCAAGAACGAGGAGACCAAGAAGTTCGCCGACCGGGTGAAGCAGTCCCGGCAGGGCGAGATCCAGCAGATGCTGAAGCTGATGAACGGGTAGTACTTTCGTTCTCCGGAGGGGCAGCCTGGCGGGGCTGCCCTTTTCGGCGTTTTCATGTGCTTTCGTAAGCCTATGTTGCTAGCTGCGCTTCTCTCGCTTCTACTGGTGCCCGGCTGGGATCACGCCGGCTACGACGCCGAGGACAGCTACTACAACCCGGCCGAGTCACAGATCAACGCTTCGACGATCAACACGTTGACCCAGCGCTGGTCGGTGCCGTTGCGCAGCTCGTCCCCGTCCTGCTCGGGCCCGTCAGCACCGCTGGTCGCCGACGGTGCCGTCATCGCGACGGATGCCCGCGGGGTCGCGTCCTACCAGGCGTCCAGCGGTCGCCGATCCTGGACTTTCGACTGGGACGACGTCGAGGACTCGACCACGCCGTCGATGGCCGTGGCGTCCGGCTTGCTGCTGCTGGCCAACGGCGACTGCCACTCAGCCAGCGACCCGAACGGGCGGTTGGTCGCCCTCGACGTGGCGACGGGCCGCGTTCGGTGGCGGCACGACCTGGACATGCCGGTCGACTCGTTTGTGGTGGACCGAGGCGTGGCAGTCATCTCCGGCAGCTCCGAATCCGACGAAACGGCCACGGTCGCTTATCGCGTGGCCGATGGTCGCCAGATGTGGCGGAAGGTCGGCTACCTGTCGTCGTCGTCCGCGTCCGCCGGCCGTCTCCTGCTGACCAAGGGCACCACGACCACGGCGGTCACCCTGCCGTCGGGAGCGGTGCTGTGGACAAAACCGCGTTCCATGTACGCCGAGAGCGCTACGCCGACACGCTTCCTGACCACTGACGGGGCCGCCCTCTCACTGATCGATGCGGCGTCGGGTGCGCTGCTCTGGACAGCCCCCGGCCAGCAGAGCAAGCTGCTGGCCACCGACGGCCGGCGGGTCTACCGAGCAGTCGGCCGAAAGGTCTCAGCCCTAGACATCCGAGACGGTCGCGTGGTCTGGACCCGAACCCTCGCCACACCAGCCACCCAGCCAGTACGCGCAGGCGGATTGGTTTATGTCGGTGGGCCAATTTTGTCCGCAGCTTCGGGCGTCGTAGTGAGTCCGGGTATCGCTCGTGGGGCGCAGGTTGTGACGGGCGGTTCCATCTACTTGGCCGAAGCTGGCAAGTTAACGGCCGTCGCCCCACGCCGGTGATGTCCGCCAAGAGCAGCACACCTACGTGCGTCAGAGGGCGATGTGCTCGCGGTGATAGTCCAACTGCCTCACATCGATAGCGTGAGACGGGGAGCGTCGCAATTTGCCGACGACATCGTTGGTGAGGCTGTCGCGCACTGTCCAGTCGGACTCGATATAGATAGCGCCGGTATCGAACATGACGTGATGGTTGGGACATAGGCACAGCACATTCCCGCGAGTGTCAGGGCCGTGGTGCGGCTTACCCAATCCCCGAATGTGCGCTGCTTCCGCGTATGGGCCAGCGGGGGTCACGATGCGGATCCCACAAATCTGACAGGCGTGACGGTGCAGTTCCTTCACGTGTTGCGCGACGGCGGTGTTGCGCACGATGCGTTGGATGGTGACCTGCGCACGCGCCGCGGGTTCATCGCTTCCATCGCTTTGGTCGTTGTCGAGCGCTGGGTCCGTTTCGCCGTCAGCCACTAGGCGAAAGCGCCAGACCCGGAATCCACTTCTACCCGTGGCATGCCAAAAATCGGCCACGCGATAGAGGCCGTCGTAGCGGAGACCGCTTGCGGGTGAGTGCTCAGCGTCGCCGCCCGCGCCGCGAACGACCCGCACGGGGTGGCCCTCGATGCTGCTGCGTGCCAACCCGGCATTGCCGTGGGTCAGCACCTGATCCGCGATCTGCTCCCGCGTATCAGGGTCTTGGCCGCCCTGCCCGGTGTAGATAATTACGTGGCCAAAATCTTCGTCGTCTTCGTAGCCGCCTGACACGACGATCGAGTCAGCGCCGTCCTTGCCGCCGGAGATGCCGGCTTGCGTCGGCCGATGGACTCCGGCCTCATGAAGCTCGCGGCGATTGTTAAATGTGGATCCAATCGGGAACCCGGTGATCTCCCCGTATGTCCTCTCAGGCATGAGGAAGATTGAAACTTTAAAAGAATTAGGCAACTGCCTAGCGCATACGGGACAACGTTACACGCGACTAGGTTTGAACTCCTCATCAAATGGTGTCTGTGGCACCTGGGTTGGGTCCGGAGGAGAACGATGGATGGCCAGGGCGGGCAAGATTGGTCGGTCATGCCCGCCCAATCGATCCTCTAACTCGGTCTCATGTAGATCTTGCGAGCCTGGACGTGCTCGGGTGTTGAGACATAGGCCTGCCCGACCCCGAGCTGCTCAATCTGCTGACTGAGATCCTGGCCGGTGCGCCCGCGGAGATACTGCGCCACGGTCTTCGAGCCGGGGAAGTTGGTCCGGAAGATGATTTTGGTGCCGGCGTTGTCCAGTACCTGGCGGCGGAAATCGTCAACACCCTGACTGGCGACCACGACCGACACCCCGTACTTCCGACCCTCCTTCATGAGCTTGGGCAAGGTGACATCCTTGGCCAAGCGATGTGCCTCGTCGAGTACCACGGCGAGCCGCATGGTGCCGTCTTCGGGCCACCTGAACATGTCCCGATAGACCTTGCGCAGCAGAAACGCGCCGGCCGCCAGTTGCACCTGTTCAAGGCCCAGGCCGCTGACATCGACGATCATTCCGCCGGTGGAAGCGGGGTCGAACGTGCCTTCTGCGTCGTCGCGGAACAACCCGAAGTCGGTCAGCGGACGCAGTCGATCTCGAGCATTACGTCCCCGAGCCTGCGCCTCGACTGCCTCAAGGGCGGTGGCGAAGTCGGCCAGGCGAGGAAGTGCGCTGCCCACCTCATTTTCTCGCCAACCGAGATCGCCGTAGCACTGCAGGAGGGCTTTGTAGACGTGATTGCGTTGGATCTCACCCAGCCCAGACACGTAGGCCATGACCTCGGCGATCTCCCACGATGCGTTGTTCGCTGGTCGAGCGACGTCGGCCCGGACCTCGAGCGGGTTGAATGGCAATCCTTGTGACGCGTCAACCACCAATGCCTGGGATGGTGGGTTGGCGGCCATGTCGCCGTGGAAGTCGAACACCAGCGAAGGCAGATCCTGGTCGGCGAAGTCAGAGATGATCTTGCGCGTGGTGACCGATTTGCCCTGCCCTGGAATCCCCACGATGAATGCGTGCGGACTGCCCTTGGTGCTGATCCGCCACGTCGCGGCAGCTCCCGTCGAGTCGTCGCCGAGAGTCACCTCAACTGACTCCACACCCGACTTCCGCTCCTCCGCCTGAACGTCGTCCTTGGGGGCTGCCGTGTTCGCCAACTCCTCGTTCGCCCGTCTGTCACGAGGCGCTGGCTCGTTCGTCACCGTCGGAGGTTGCGGTCCAGGCGTTACGTTTTCGGGGGTTGGCGGCGTCGGGGCGTCGTTTGAATCGGGTCGGGCGGCCGCCCTCGTCTTGGTCGTAGCGGGCGGTTTAGCCGATGCTCCGCCACCTTGGCTGCTCTTCGGCGGAGGTGCCTCGTAGATAGTGCTGAAGCCCACCTTGCCCAACTCGCGAGCCGTGATGACGGTCATCGGAATGTCGTTGTGCCGGGCCGGGAACCCTTCGTCGCCGCCCAGCGCGATGACGTATCCCCGCATGGTGATCTCGGGGTTCTCCTGCTGCTCTTCGATTCGGTCGATCCATTTGTGGAGATCGGTAATGCGATTGGCGTCGACTAGATGATGCGCGGCGGCCCGATCGGCGTAGTAATGGAGGAGGTTGGTGAGGCGTGCACGCTGCAGCTCGCCGTCGATGCGTGGGGGGTCGATGGCGAAAAAGCGTGTGACCAGCAGAGATTTGGTATCGGTCAACTGCTCGGCGATGCTGTCGGCAAGGGCCTGTGGCAATGCCGCCTCTCGACGCGCCTTGACCTCAACACATTCGATGCGGAACGCGCGCTGGCTCACTCGTACCAAGAGCATGTCACAGCGCCGTGTACGGTCGTTTCCGGTTCCGGAGCCAAAGATCTCCGGATGGGCATCGACCGGAATGATGATCGTATTGTCGAGCTCTCCCTGTTTCAACAGGTGCATCACGAGAGCGCCAAGACTGACCGCTTCTCGGGCGAGGTTGTCCTCGCCCAGCAGTCGTAGCGCAAGACGGCCCGACACGACAGACAGCGTTCGAAGCAGGTCGCCCACGCTCGCATCGAACGGCGCAAGGTCGATCTCCTTCATGGCGCTGCTTAGCAGCGAGGCGACCTCTCCTCGATGGGCGGTCGTAACAGTGAGACGGTCGCCGATGCCCTCGATGAAGTCTGGGGCGTAATCCAACAGATACTCATCCCGCCCACCGGTTTGAAGAGCCTGCTCGTACAGGTTGATGCCGAGGAAGCGGTCTACGGTCAGGATCCAGTCGGCTCGCTGATGGAGTCGGCGGAGATTTTCTGTTCGAGTCGAGTCGACAGTGATCTCCACTGTGGGCGTGCCGGCGCCGAGACCTAGGTGGCGGGCTAGGGCCGTCTGGTGGACGCGGTGCGCCATAGACAGCTCGCCATGATCAGTGTTTGGGCGTGTGTGCAAGGCCGGCATGATGCTCCACCGTCGCAGTTCGCCCGTACCGTCAACCAGGCGTGTCGTTGTCGGTGTTAGCAGGTCGCGGAAGGAGGCTGTCCGCCCAGTTGTCTGGGTGGTGAAGCCGCGCTCTGAGGTGGGGAGATTCTGCACAATCGCGATGTGGGCTCCAGCGTCGTCCGAGGCAGCGGCAGACATCGGCCGGACAGAGAGCGACAACGGTGGCGATAGATGACTAGCTCGTGATGCGCGTGCCGATAGACGAAGGTTGCGCTGAAGATCTTGGAGGAGGCTGACCGGCTCGATGAAGGAGACGTGATCGGTATAGGCGGTCACCTCCAGCCGAGTGCCCTCGGCCCCGTCCTCCTCGTCATCTGGCATGACGAGCGGACGGATCGCATCGGCAACCACATCGCCGCGCCCTGGGTTGACAGCGAGAAGGCGCAAGGCGGTTCCACCCGGATGGCCGCGTCGGAACGCCGTGATGCGTTCGCGCAGCAGGGCGGAGGTCGTTCGAACGCGCCCAGCGTCCCGAGTTACACGTAATGCATCGCAGATGGCCTCGGCCGCCGACTCTCGGGCCGGTTCGTCGATCGGCAGGTAGAGAGCGCTCCCGTGAGTCAATTCCGAGTCGTACAGCATCGGGATGTCGTCGTCGCCTAAGACCATAAAAGGCATATTTGCCGGCGAGATACGACGGGTTAGAGCAGCATCGACGCTGGTCGGGCGCGCCGCCTTGGGAAGATCGGTCAGATCTTCCGCCCACGACCGCAGAAGTTGGTCGTGGGCGGCGATCCACGCGAGACGCAGAGGGTGAAGAGGCAGGAGGACTACTCCGACGACCGGACCCGTCGCAGCCCGGGCCCGGACAGTCAAGGTCTCCAGCCGAAGTAGCGCAGGCGCTTGCTCGGGGTTGGCATCGAGCGCGCGCCGATAAGTAGCGAGATACTCGGCCACCTGCTGGTGGAGCTCGGTCGTCCAAATAACCGACTCAGCGGTATTCCGGGTGATTGCCTCGCCAAAGGCTCGTAGCAGCTTTGTCCGCCTCTCGCCCAGGGTACGGGGCAGCTCGATGGGTTCACCGACGACATCGTCCGCGGTTAGCGGAATGCCGGGCTTGGACTCGGCGGCCAACACCATCGGCTGATCGGGCTCGCTTGTGGCACGTTGCTGCAACTGAACCAAGAGTTCAGAAACCCGCACCTGAACGACACGCCGACTCCCCAGGCGGAGCGCGAAGATCTGGCCGGCCGGATCCCATCGGCCGACGTCTTCGGTATGGTCATCTAGGCCGCTGAGTGCTGCGTCGACGATCGCTTCGGGCAACGAATGAGCCGACGACTTGCGGATTTGGTCCGGCGTTTGAGCATCAACGACCGAGACCTCGAACCATTGGCTGTCCGCCACCGCCGGCGAATAGTCCGATAGAAGAACGCTGTCACCGTTCTTGTCTAGTGCCTTGAGGTGCACGACAAACTGGCGGCCGTTCGCGAGATCGTCCTCGGTGGCGCTTACCTTGACGGTCGCGCGCCGCCGATCGCCGGCTGCCTTCGCGCTCCCGATCGGCGTTGTCTCTTCCGTGCGTTGGTCCTCGGGCGGCAAAACCTCCAGGAGCCACTTGTCCACCGCGTCGGTCTTCGGCGGGTCCGTTGTCCACTTGACGACGACCACACCTTCGCCATCCTCGGGCACTCGGCAGATCAGCTCATTCTGGTCACCGATCTCGAGCTTGCACTGCTTGTCGAGAGTCTGGTCGGCCTTGAGGAAGGGTGCGATGCTGACCGCACCGAGGTTGGTTTCGACGTCGTCGGCCAGAGGCCACTTATCGAACGTTAGCGATCCGTCGCGTTGTGACGCGAGCCGGTATGTCCACTGCCGCGGATTCGACAGGGGCACTCCGACCGTCTCCAGAAACGCCCGCAAGTGTGACCGCTCGGTCGATTCGCGAATGCCGGCATCCACCAGCCGTTCGCCGATCGATGCATTCGACCGACGGGCGAACGCGATCGCTCTGGCCGCCCTTTCGTTTTTCTCCAGTCGGCTAATGATCGAGGTGCCGTGGTCCGGGATTAGTCCCAGCCGCCAGAGCTCGCGGCCGACGGTGGGCTCGGTTGGATCGCTGCTGATTGCGGCCAGGAACTCTGACCAGGCCGCAGTACCTGCCCGCGCGGAGATGAGACGGCGTAGCGCGAACACCTCGTTCGAGACTTCCGAAGGCCGCAAGCCGCGGTCCAACGTCTCCGCGGCTTGACGCATGAGACCGACCAACGGAAGCCGGTCAAAGGAGTTGTCGAGCGAGCTGGCCGCGTGTCCCTCGCCCGCGGGGACCAAGAGAAGCAACGGCCGGAGTTTTCGGTTGCGCAGCTCGACCGCACGGTCCGAGTCAATGCTGTGCTTGCCTGTTGGCGTTTGCTCGAGCACGTGGACATCCATGTCCGGCAAGTTCGATCGGAGGATCTCCGCAAGGGCCGTCGCCATCGCATTGTCGACGTCGTCAACTCGCGCACAGTGACCTGGGCGAACCCCTTGCAGGCCAGAGATCAGCTCGGCCGCGATGGCCTCGGTGAGGAGGCCAATGTCGTGGTTGCTCATGCGGCAGCCTCCCTCGGACGGTTCACGAACTGAGCGCTGAAATCATCGGAAAGACTCTGGAAGCAACCCAACAATTGAAGCTTTCGCGTGAAAGCCTCGAGGTTCGCCGCCGCGCCGGCACGCGCGTCTGGATCGTCGAACATTGCGGGCGGCTTCGCGACCAAGATTCCAAAACGGCTTTCTAGGCGGGCCAACACCTCACCTATCGGAAGCCGGTTGACCGTTCGCCTTCCGCCGGGCTCGACAAAGCAGAGGGCAAGAAGGGCGGTGAGCAACTCGTCGCTCGGCGCGTAGCGCCACGAAGCGCGGCTTCGAATCGAGCCAGACAAGATTCCGTATGGCTTACTTATTCCCCCGGATGTGTAAAACCAAAGTGTCTGGTTCTTAAGGCCACGCGCGCGCAGGCCCTCCACGAGAACGGCAGCGAGTTGGTCGGCTGGACTGAGTCCGGCGTCCTCGACCTCGGCTAAGAGGGCGAGTCCTTCGTCACCTGATTCATCTTCGAGAGCTCTCTGGATACGCATCAAATGAGTGCGCAGGGCGACCTTCATGTACAGATTGTCCCGCAGGCTGCAGGCGACCTTCAGTTCCTCTGAGGAAGTCATCTTGCTCAGGTCGGGCTTCTCGTCGACCATCAATCCGACAGATTCGTGGAGGGTGCGGATGAGGAGCCGGTCGGTGAAGAATGACCTCATGTTGTCCAGATCGCGCCGTATGCAACGCTTGGATAGCTCGTCGGAAGGGCCACCCTTTTCTCTGGTGAAGTCGCAGAAGATTTCCAGGGGATTGTCCGCATCCGCGTTTTCGAGGTCTTCGCAACTTTCGCCGCGCAGGAGCTTGCGAGCCGCTGCTCCAAGCCTGAGGGGCATTTGGAAGAGTCGAACCGACAGCACCGAGATGAGGAGTGACATAGCCTCGGCCGGAGGCATCTTGGGGCCGTAGAATCGAAGCAATCGAAGAATGTCGGAGCCGATGGGAAGAATGGCTCCGGGAACGGCGAATCCCTTATCGACCTTCTCTCGCTGCGGCGGGAACTTCTGGCTTCCCTCGAACTTTTCGAGCATGACCAGCTGCAGCAGGCTGTTGATGTCGATCTCGGTCACACGATCGTATTCCGGAGTGGCGGACGGCATGGGGCCTAGCTCGACGCCGCGACCGAAGACATCCATAAAGATCTGCTTGATCTCGGCGGTGGGATTTTCGCTACCCTGACGTTGTAGCGACGCCACCATGCTTTTATAAGCAAGGTCGTCGGCCTGCCGATTCCTGATGCGCGTGACCAAGCCGGACCTGTAGGTAGCGATAGTCAGCGGCTGCATATACTCCATCTTCTCGCTAGCGCTGACTTTCATGACTGACGTCCGCACCCACCCGTCCAGAAATCCACGCCCTTCCGGGGTCCTGAATCCTTCAAGGTCTTCGGACGTGCTCAGCTCGTGCAGATAGTACTGATAACCAAGCTTGTCTGGTCTGATTGTGCCCTTTCGACCCTGTCGTACCGCCATCTCAAGGATCGGTGTCATCATGCGATCGATATCGACGTCGCTGAGCTCACACGGAACCAACAGCCAGAAGCCCAGGCTATTGAGATCCTTCAGGCCCCTTGGAATCGTAAAGGTCATTGGACATCCAGGTGGATTCGCTGTCCGAGCCGGGTTGCCACCGCGGTTGATCCGGCCGGATCAATAATCTGCACAATCGTGGCGCTCTGCCGCCGTAATTGGGCGGCGAAGCCGTCGAGCTCTTGTCGCACCGCGTCGGAGTGGACGTCGTTGAGAATCTCGCCGTCGGCCGCGCGTAGGAGCAGTTCGACCGAGTCAAGAGTGAGCGGGGTACTCGGGCCGGCCTCATGCCGCAGGGTCAGTCGGTCGGGTATGGACTCGACGAACTCCTGGCCGCCGCCGTCAGCGCGCAGCGTGAACTGGTCCATGGGGATCGACTTCAGGACAGCCCATCCGCTGCTCAGATCCCCTTCCCGGATGGCCAGCCCCTGTTTGTCATAGAGCGGGGCTCCGACCAGTCGGCTCGCTCCTAGGAGAATGCGCTCGAGGTATCGACCGCTTGTCGGGTCGAGAAGCATGTCGATGAAATCGGGCAGGTACCTGTAGGCGCGGACTCGATCGCGTGTGGTGATGTTGTCGGCGGACCAGGTGCCCATAAAGAGGCCTCGGAAGGCGGCCATCGCCGCTCGGGGATTAAACAGTGCCGGGTCGGAATGCAGCGCTCGGTCCATCCTCGCCGCTCGTTCTACCTCGGGCGCGGCTACCAGCGCCGGGTCCATGTCAGTCCATTCCCGCACGAGATAGTCACCGCAGTCCGGGTCAAAGGCGAGGTCGGCCAGTAGATAGGAGGTATCGCGAGAGAGGTCGAGTCCCTGTTGGCGGGCCTCGTGGACTTCGGCGCAGGTGTGGTCGCCTGTGATGAGCCAGGCGATCGCGGATCGTACGTCTCGGAAGGTTGCCCGCCGTCGTCGCCGAAGGTGGCTAATCAGGATGAGCTCGACCGCCGCTTCCCGGGCATCGTTCTGCAGCCCGTCCGCGTTCTTGCGAATGGGGCACATGTCGCGTGATGCACATGTCGAGCAGATCTCCCAGCGGTGGTCCTGAACGAAGTTGTCAATGATGTCGGCCGCCAGGCCCTGACGCTCGAGGTTGGCGAGGGCACGCTGCTTGAGATCAACCACAGTGACCTTGGGGGTGGCCGAGGCGCCCCGGTGGATCTGCTGACGGACTTCGTGCGCGATGTCCCCGTACACGTCATCGAAGTCTTCGAAGAACTGGAGTAGCCGGCCGTCGTTGGCCGCGATGAGCGTCGTCCTATTACTAGCTTCCGCCGGATCGCCTAACGCCGCCTGAAGGAGGTCGTCGGATGAGGCGCCCTCATGGGACTCGCTTGCGTCGTAGACCGCGAAGAAGGATCGCCCGTCGCGATCGATTTGCCAGCCGGCCGGATCCTTCCGTACCGCGACGCCGCCTCGAGCGACAAGCTCCGTATAGACCTTGGCCAGGAACGACGTCTTTCCGTCACCCGGGTTCCCGGTCAAAAGAAGAGTTTGCAGCTGACCGTCGAGGATCGCGGGCAGCAGCTCGTTGTCGAGCCGGGTCTGCACGTAGGTGTCCTCGGCGAATGGATCGTCCAGACCTCGATTTCCGGCGTTGCCTCCGGAGCTGCCCCGATAGAGTGCTCGCAGATCGTTGACGGTGGGGTTGATCTGTTCCTTTCCTGACGCGGGGACGTTCGGCTGGGCGATGTCGAGTAGCCGGTCGAGCTCTCTCGCGTCGGCCGGCCGATTGGCCGGAGCCGGGTCCAAGGCTCGGAACAGTGCGTCGAGGAAGGCTGCGCCTTCCGGACCCCACGACTCGCGTTCGCGCGGCGTGGGAGGGGCCGGAGTACTATCCCGCATGGCGCCGTCCGATGCGTCTCCGACATAGGGCGCTCGGCCCAGCATGGCCATTGCGAGACTCGCCGCGAACGAATACAGATCGCTCTGGGTGGAGACGTGCTGTCCGTCGAGAACCTCCGGTGCCATCACGGCTGGCGTGCCGACGCTCCCCTGCTCCCCCACGACCGCCGCCAGCCCGAAGTCGATGAGGAAGGCCTCGTCATCGGGGTTGACGATGATGTTCCCGGGGCTGACGTCCGCGTGGACGCGGTTAAGGCCGTGGATGTAGCTCAGCGCGTCCAAGATCCGCTTGGCGATCCGGCGGGCCAGGCCCAAATCGATGGGGGCCAGGCGTGCCCGGTCGCGAAGATTTTCGCCATCGATGTATTCGAGTACCAGGAATCCTGGAGGAGTCTTGAGCTGGACGTCATAGACCTTGGCGCACGAGTTGTTCCGGAACTTGTCGGCGAACGCATACTCGGTATGTGCTGCTGATCGGGCGCTGTGAAACTCCTTCAACACCATCGTCTGCTGGCGATCGACATCCCATGCCTGCCATGTGGTGGCGTAGCTGCCCTGACCGAGCTGCCTCTTGATTTGATACCGCTCCTGAATCGTCTGACCGACGGCGAAGACATTGGTTTCCGGTCGCGGAGGACTCTCGACAGCAGTCTCCGGCCTAAGCCGGTCCACGGCGTCCACGGCTGTTGGTCGACTCTTCGGATTGGTGTTCAGACACTCGATGAGTAATTCACCGACGAGATCGTGGCTGCTCAGCGCCTCGGCGACTGCCACGGCGTTCGGAGTATCGGACGTCTCACCCATGAGCCAACCGGCTAACGACAGTGCCAGCGAATAGACATCGGATGCAGACGTAGCGAGTACGAGGCTGCTTTCGCACTCGGGGGCACGATATGGCTGGCCGAGATCGCCGTCGTCAACGAACAACGCGATGCTCTGCGCTCCGGCAATCCGTGCGCAGTAGAAGTCGCTGAAGCAGACCCGCATCTGCCGGCCGAGCCAGATCCGCCGGGGGTGTAACGCCCGGTGGGTAATCCCGGTCTCGTGCACTTCGGCGAGCGCCTGGAACGCGTCCTGTATGACGCCTCGGGCCAGATCCGTAGGGAGCGGTCGCGCCGGGTCCGCTTCAGCCACCGAGACCGCGAGGTTTCGCGTCTCCACCGGTGGAACCACCACCACGACAAGCCACTGATGGTCTTCGTCTTTAAACACCGGTTGGGCTTGCCATGTCCGTCCCTGAGTAGCACGGCCCTGGGTGGCGAGAGTCCGAATCGCATGCTCTTCACGGCGGATGAACGTCTCGGGATCGTCGTTGTCCCACCCATAAAGCGGGTAGCACCGGAGGAGTACCTCCTGCCCGTCCTGGTGCGCACGGAAACACCGCGCGCGGCCAATTGGGGCCAACTCCTGTTGCACGACGTAGGACCCGATGTTTTGAATCCGAGGTCCACGCTGGCCTAGCCCGCGTAGGACAGCCAGAGCTCTAGCACGTAGCGGCGTCAGGCCAGGGCTCGCCGCCTTGTCTAGGTCGACGAGAGTTCGCGCCGCCGTCGACAACGGCAGAATCAACTCCCGTGGGTCGTGCTCTCTCGCTGCGAAA
Source organism: Paractinoplanes bogorensis (assembly GCF_018829635.1). Classification (GTDB taxonomy): domain Bacteria; phylum Actinomycetota; class Actinomycetes; order Mycobacteriales; family Micromonosporaceae; genus Actinoplanes; species Actinoplanes bogorensis. The sequence continues at coordinate 614,536 of NZ_JAHKKG010000002.1, read as the reverse complement.
AGTTGAAGGTGCGGATGGCTCAGCACTACACCGGCAACTACGCGTTTCTGCTTCTTAGCTGCATCCGACCAATTCGGTACCTTGTCGCGAAGCCACCCAGCGACAACACGGGCAAGGTGGTTCGCGCGATCCAACGGGTTCGGACGGTACTGCCCTTTGACCTCCCAGCGCGTATCGCCAGCAACAATCGCCGGCCCCCAGGACTTCTCCTCGAGCAAGAAGACCAACTGCTCGCCGACAACCAACAGGTCGACGTCGTCTCGGTCCTTGCCGGGGAGTTTGCGCCCCGCGATGATTTCCCAGCTCGGCGGCAGTTCAGCGGCGAGACTCTTAGCCGTCCGTTCCTCTCCAGGCCCTTCCCAGTCCCCAAGAACTAGTAGCTCGGCCACGGTCTCAGGCTCCTTCGGGGTAGTCGTCAGGCCACGTCCAACGGCGCGTGTGGTTAGGCAGCGCGCGCAGGCGGTCGAGGTAGTGGCCGTCCTTGGAATAGGTGATCACCAACTGGTCTCTGGCGCGTGTGGCGCCCACATAACCGACTCGACCCCAACGGGCGTTCTCGGCGGTGTCCGGCCGAGGTAGGCCCTCCAGGCCTACGAGGAACACCACAGCGAACTCATAGCCCTTCGCCGAGTGCACGGTCATCACGGTGACCGCTGGCAAGCCGTGTTGGTAGTCGTCAGCACCGCTGGACTTGACCAGGCGGTACGGAATATCGCGATCCGCCAACGCGTGACACACAGCGCCGACCAATCGCTTGTAAGTAACCAAAATGCCGATTTCGTCTAGTCGGCGGTCATCGGCTAGCAAGAGCTTCACGTCCGCAGCGACGGCATCGGCCTGATCGCGCGGTGAGTCGGCCCAAACGAGATCGACCGGCTCGCCATCGGGTGCATCATCGATCCCGGTGACGGTGTAAGCGGGATCGAGTGCTTCGGCCACGTGCAGGATGGGAGCAGTGCAGCGGTACGGCTGGGTCAGGTCGATCTCTTCGACCGCCCGCTCAGCGAGCGCTTTGTCGTTGTCCGCGTCCCAGTACAGCGCCTGGATTCGATCGCCGGCCAAGAGCGCTCCGCCTCGGTGCGGGCGGAGAGTGGCGAAAGCGAATGTTGTCCAGGCCGGAAGGAAGTCTTGCCATTCGTCTATCAGTAAGGCGTCGAGTGTGGGTACGATCCCGCGGTTTATCGACTTTTGGAGATCCGCGTCGGCCTTTGCTTCCTCGCTGAGGTTGAGGCTGTGGCCCTGTGCACGTGCGAATCGACCAAAAGTGCTGACGTGCACGTTTGGTTTTTCCTCGACAAGGCTGCGCAGATAAGGGACTAAAAGGCGGTTAAAACACAAGATCTGAATTACCCAGTTCGGATTATTTTGGGCGAGCCAACGTGCCCGGGCGGCTAGAACCAGCGTCTTGCCACTTCCCGGCGGGCCTCGGAGAATGGCGACATCGGTAATGGTTCGAGTAGCTATGTCGGCTTGGCGGCTGTCGAGGACCAGCCTGCGGTCAGCGCGGGCGTCAGCACCGGCGTCCGTCACCGCCCGTATCGGGACCTCGGCGAACTGGAGCGCGGGGGTCAGCTTGCGCTCCACCTCGTCTAGCGCCTCGATGGAGACCTCCACCTGGGGCCAGCCCTCGAGCCAGATGCCGGCCGCAACGTCATCGGCGCCGAGGAGGACCGTGCCGCTTACGGAGGAGCCGGGCATTAGTACTCTGCGGACCATTTGCAGGTCGGCGATCATCGGGATGTCGTCACGGAGGTTCGATATTTTCCGGTTAAGCGAGACCGTTGCTGTACGGTCGCGGGGCTCAATCGTCTCATCAACAACATCAACCGCAAGTAATGACCGCTTACTGTCGAGCACCACAACATCCGGCCAGGCGCTTATGTTGGGTGTGAACGCTCTCATCCCCAGCTGCTCACAAGCTTGCGCAAACATCTCGGTTAGGCCATTTTGGCGCTGCATTTTTAGGTTTTACCACAGGAAATGTCGTTGTCGCCTCGCCATCGCGGTTATCCGTTCATCCAAAATGATCTACAGATCTGGAATGAACGAATGACGAGCCATCGGCCGGTCGAGCCCGATGCCCGGCCGGCCGGCCGATCTTGGCATGGCGCTACTCAGGACAGTGATATGCGAGACCTGCGAGGAACGAGTGATCAGAAGCTCTCGTGTAGGCGGAGGCTGTCAGGCGACCGCCGCGGCGAAGGTGGCAAAGAGGTCGCCGGACAGCGGAGTCTCTAAGCGCCACGTCACTGCCATCGGTTGTTCTCCCTGGTGGCTCACGTAGGAGGCGCGGCCGAGGAACCAGAACGCACGGTCATTTACGCTGCTCCGCGCAAAGAGCAGGATGTGTCGACCCATCGCTTCGTGCTGTTGATATCTCCGACCCGTCGGGCTGTTCGAGGTGGTCCCGGACTGGCTCTCCCAATGGATCAGCTCCGGGCTGATCGCGTAGTCGTGGTACCGGGTCGTCGGTGAAAACTTCTTGCTGGTTTTGTCGAGCGTGAAGAGGAAGACGTCGGCGCCGATGCCCGCCGCGTCGTACACCCCCTCCCGCCACTCGGGAGTCTTTGCTCCGCTGCCCGCGCCGATGGCGGCGAGGATCTCAATACGCGTGTAGCGCGCATGAACCTGTAGCGGGACATCTGGCAGCGCTGAATGGTGGAGATGGTTCGGCGTGTCCTGCAGATCCGTGAGCAGTTCGCGTAGCTCGGCACACACCTGCGGATGAGCCCACAGTAGATCTGTCGCTTGCTGCAAACTGTCGTGCTTGGCCAGTACCTGGTTGCACATGCTGGCCACCAGCATGCGTAGGAGTCGCTGTTCGATGATCTCCAAGGCCGCGACCCGGGGAGGGTCGGCGGTCAGAAACTTGAGGTATGTGCCAAGGCGCTGGTGATCGTCAACGTGGAGAAGCCTGCCGATGGCACGACGCATCGCCTCCTCGTTTGGGCCTCTTGCCTCTACAGGCAACCCAGCATCCTGGCGCAGGTTTGACCAGGAATGGTTTCCTTCGTAGAGATCGAGAAGTTCGAGGCCGGTCTCGTGGAGATACTCGACGAGCGATGCTTCGCCGCGCGCCTCATGGAGTGCCCGGAGCTCGGTAACCTTGGCGGACCACCTCGTTGGGACAGCGTCACGGACGTTGCGAAGGACGATTTCTTGCGCGACGGCGTCGAGTTCCATGTGACAGCCCGCTGGCAGGTAAGGAAATTGTTCCGCTACTGCGGTCTCAAGGTCGCGCCGGCTGCCTCCGAGGAACGCCCGGTAGCGTCGATCGAAGCGAAACTCTCGACGGTGCTGGCCGACAAAGTCGAGCACGGTGCATGCCGTCTTGCCGATGGACTTGCGTAGGCCGCGTCCGAGTTGCTGCAGGAAGAGCGTGGCGCTGTCGGTCGGACGCAACATCAACAAGGTGTTAACCGTGGGTAGGTCTATCCCTTCATTGAAAAGGTCGACGGAGAACAAGACCTGCAAGCGACCCGCTTCGAGGTCGGCCAGGGCGGCTGCGCGGTCGGCTTCGGAGGTAGTACCCCAGACCGCGACGGCAGCGAGCCCAAGCTCACGAAACTGCTCGGCCATGTGCTGGGCGTGAGTAATGCTTACGCAGAACCCCAGGCAGCGAATCTTCGTTATGTCGCCGACGCGGTCAGCGAGTTGGTGGAACACGAACCGTGCCCAGTTGCCGTCCCGAACGTACTTGTTGGATAGCGCATCAGCGTCATAGCCCTGCCCACGGCGCCACGGCACGTCCCGAAGGTCGATGCCGTCGTGAATCCCGTAGTAGAGGAACGGCGTCAAGCGATGCTGCTCGATCGCGTCCCACAACCGAAGTTCGGCGGCAATGCGGTCGCTGAACCAGTGAAGGATCGGTAAGCCATCGGTCCGTTCGGGAGTCGCCGTCAACCCGAGCAACTCCTGTGGTTTGAACCTATTAAGCAGCTTGGCGTACGACTTCGCCGCGGCATGATGGAACTCGTCGACGATGATCACGTCAAAGTGGTCCTCAGCGAACTGGTCGAGGCGTTCGCTGGCAAGACTCTGGATTGAAGCGAAGACGTGGTCAAAGCGCGTTGGCCGTTCTCCACCAACCCAAAGCTCGCCGAACGTGTCGTTTCCTAGCGCTTGCCGGAAGGTCGCCAAGCCTTTGCTCAGGATCTCCTTCCGGTGTGCGACAAAAAGTAGGCGTGCGTGACCGAGACGATTGCGGAGCCGGAGGTAGTCCACGGCAGCCATGACCGTCTTGCCGGTACCTGTCGCCGACACCAGCAGGTTGCTGCGGTAGCCGTTCAGCCGGGAGATCGCGATCAGTTCCAGGAGTCGCTCCTGGAAGGGCTCGAGGCGAAGTCCGACTGCTGCCTGGCTCTGGAGGGCTTTAGTCAGGATTTGGACTACTTCCGCGCCCAAGACAGCTCGATCCTCGAGCGGTACTGACTCGAGCGCATGAATAACCTGCTGAGCTAAATGGTGTGCCAGGCTTGCGGTCGAGTCGGATGAGGTGCCAGCCACCAACGGGGGAACGGTTGCTGCGCGGGGTCCGAGGGACAGATCGGAAGAGTTCACCTGCAGGAGTCCGGCAGAAACTTGATCGGCCACGGGGTCAGTGTGCCGGACTTGCGGTGCAGCCCGAGGGGGGATTGGGCTCTGCACCCTCCCGACTTTCAGTCGGATAGCGTGATCCCCGTATGCCTGGTGAGCTAAGGGGAGCACGTGGAGCTGTTGCACTCGGGGAAGGTCCGTGAGGTCTACGCGGACAACCAGGACATCCTTCTGGTTGCGTCTGACCGGATCTCTATCTACGACGTTGTGCTTCCGACGCCTGTTCCGGACAAAGGGAAGATCCTCACCCAGCTCTCCCTCTGGTGGTTCGAGCAGCTGGCCGACGTAGTCCCGAACCACGTCATCTCCAGCACCGACGTGCCGGCTGAGTGGGCGGGGCGCGCGGTCAGGTGTGAGCGGCTCGACATGGTCATGGTCGAGTGCATCGCGCGGGGTTACCTGGCCGGCTCTGGGCTCAAGGAGTACGAGCGGGACGGGGCAGTGAGCGGTGTCGAACTGCCGCCGGGGCTGATTGAAGGGTCGGATCTGCCTGAGCCGATCTTCACGCCTACCACCAAGGTGCCGCCTGGTGAGGGGCATGACGAGTTCATGACCTACGCGGATGTGGAAGCGAAGGTTGGCAAAGAGCAGGCCGCCGAACTCAAGCGGATCACGCTCGAGGTGTACCGCCGTGGTCAGGAGATCGCGAAGGCCAAGGGCATCATCATCGCGGACACCAAGATTGAGCTTGGTCTGACGAAAGACGGCGTGCTCACTCTTGGGGACGAGCTGCTCACTCCGGATTCGTCGCGGTTCTGGGCTGCCGACGAGTGGAAGCCGGGGGGCACGCAGCGGTATCTCGACAAGCAGTTCCTGCGGGACTGGTCGTCGTCGTTGACCGACTGGGACCGTACGGCGCCTGGGCCGGAAATCCCGGACGAAGTTGTCGAGGCCACGCGTAACCGGTACGTCGAGGTCTACGAGCGGCTCACCGGGGACACCTGGCGCTAAGGGCCTACGGCACGCGGCCCCGGGTGGCGACCCACCACGCCGGCTGGGGCGCGTTGCCGTTGCGCTTGCGATAGAGGCGGATCCCGTACGCGGTGGCGATCAGCGCGAAGATGGCACCGGTCCAACCGCCCAGCACGATGCACACGGGAGCCAGGAACCACAGCAGGTAGGCCAGTGCCGTGTACAGGCGTGGCTTGGGCGTGCCCAGTCGGTCGACGCGCCGGCAGAACTTGGGGTCGGCCGAGCGGAGCTCCGTCACCAGGCCGTCGAACGTGGCTTTGTCTTTGGGGTCGAGCACGAGAGGTACCTCCGCCTGCCGGTCTGCTCGGCAGGCGCATTGATACCCACCGTTGCGGCGCGGTAACCCGCGACGCCACTCACAGTTGAACGAACCGTTCCGGCCCGAGTTAGCTGGACAAGGCCAAAACCAGCCCTCTGCTATTCGCGCCCATCACCGAACTTCCCGTGCCCGAAATTTCCGACAAGGTGATGTAAGAGGGATGGATCGTCTCCTCGAATGGGGGACGTGACGTGCTTACGAAGCGTGGTCGGAAAAGGCGCCCGACGGCAATTCTGAACCGCTTTAACAGTCCGATTTGGCCGGTCCGCGAACGGGAGCGTCGCCGTTCCTGATTTTTGACGAACTCCCAGGCCAGGGGCGGTGGAGCGGCGAAGATTATTGCACCGGCGGTAACAATTTACGCCGAAGGCCACAGTGGATCACGGAACGAAAGGACGCTGTCACGGAAAGGGCACAAAAAAGGCCCGGGACAGTCCCGGGCCGAAAAGGGAAGAGTGAATCAGGGGGCGACCGTGGAGCAGGCCGCACAGCCCATCTGGTCGCCGCAGGACGGGCACCAGTCATTGGTGCGCCGCATGTGCCATCCCAGGGCTACGCCGGCCAAGAGGCTCAGCAGGCCGACAAGAGCCGCGACGGCAATGGCGCCGGTCATGCCGCGGAACCGCGCACCGGAAGGCCTGTGGGCGTGTAGACGCCGCGTCCGAGGTGGCGACGGTCGACGGCCGGGTCTTCGCCCGAGCGGGCCGTCACATAGGGCGCGGTGAAGGTGTCGACGCCAGTGCCGAGGTGGGCGCCGGGGCGGTAGGTCACGGTGACCGCGCGGGGGGAAGCCGCCTCGATCACTCCGGCCCGCCAGCCGTCGCGGTAGACCCACACGCGGTCGGAGGGGTGGTAGCTGTCGGCGGGCGCTACATCCGCCGGGTCACGCTGGGGCGGGGCGATGGTCGGGGCGGACGTCGGTGCCGTGGACATCGAGATGACCCTCCATGATCTCGGGGACTCGGTCGTCCGGGTGGCGGGGGAAGCCACCGAGCCGTGCGTGCCGGCCGAGAAGCCGAACTTTCCGCCACGCTGAGTCAGCAGGCGGTGCGTGTCTGTCAGCTATCATGCTCGCGTACTAAGGCGTTCGCAAGGCCGGATGCACGTGCATCCGCAGCGGGCAGACGCTCGGGCGAGTGCTTGGGCTGTTTCGCAGTCGACGATCTCCCCCTTAGGATGCTTGGGGACTGCGGCCGGCAGCCCCTTTGACCAGCGATGTGAGGAGCCAGGTGAGCGCGGGTACGCAGCAGGAGGAGGCCCCGACCGGCGGCCCCACCGTTCTGCGCATTCTGCTCGGCACTCAACTCCGCAGGCTGCGCGAGGCCAAGGGAATCACCCGTGAGGACGCCGGGTGGGAGATCAGGGCCTCGGGTTCGAAGATCAGCCGCATGGAGCTCGGCCGGGTCAGTTTCAAGGAGCGTGACGTCAGCGATCTGCTGACGCTCTACGGCGTGGTCGCCGAGAACGAGCGTGAGGCGCTGCTCGTCCTGGCCCGCCAGGCCAACAACCCGGGCTGGTGGCAGCAGTTCAGCGACGTGATGCCGGGCTGGTTCCAGTCCTACCTCGGGCTCGAGGCGGCCGCGACGCTGATCCGCACCTATGAGATCCAGTTCGTGCCGGGTCTGCTGCAGACGCCCGACTACGCGCGCGCGGTCATCATGCTGGGTCACGCCGGGGTCACTCCGGAAGAGATGAACAAGCGGGTCGAGCTGCGCCGCCAGCGACAGGCCATTCTCGACCGGCCCGAGGGCCCGCAGGTGTGGGCCGTCATCGACGAGGCCGTGCTGCGCCGCCCGATCGGCGGCGTCGAGGTGATGAAGGCGCAGATCGAGGCTCTGATCGAGGCGTCCAAGAAGCCGAACATCCGGCTCCAGATCATCCCGTTCCACGCCGGCGGTCACGCCGCGGCGGGCGGCCCGTTCGCGATCCTGCGCTTCCCCGAGCCCGAGCTGCCCGACGTGGTCTATGTCGAACAGCTGACGAGCGCGATCTATCTCGACAAGCGCGAAGACGTGGATCAGTACGCGATGGCGATGGAGCGGGTCTGCATCGACGCCGAGCCGCCGAACCACACGCCGGAGATTTTGGGCAAACTTCTGCATGAGGTCGGACGTCCGGCCTGATCTTCGGCGACTGTCTGGAGTCACGCGTCAACCGGCGGTACGCTCGGCCAACTCTCCTTGACGGGGAGGACTCGTTCACGCCCGCTGCCGACGACCGTGAACGAGACCGCATCACCGTTGTTGAGGGTCTGCCTGGCTTGAGCCGCTAGGCAGACCCATTTTTCTCGAATCAGCCCAGCAGGTTGTCGAAGTCACCGTCGCGGACGCCACCGAGGAAAGCCTCGATCTCGGCCGGGGTGTAGATCAGAGCCGGGCCCTCAGGGTCGCGGGAGTTGCGCATGGCGACCTCACCGTTGGGGAGGACGGCGCACTCGACGCAGTTGCCGCTGGGGTTGCTGCGCCGGCTCTTCTGCCAGGTGACACCTTCCAACTGGCCGGCGGGGATGCCGTTGACCGCGTACGTCATTTCTTGCTCCCTTGGTTTTGCTCCGGTCGGGGATCGTCCGAAGCCAACTGTTCTCCCAATGAGCGACCGATGCCTTACAGGTGGTGCAAATGCACGTGCATCTGGCCTTGCGTACTCACGGGATTGTGAGCATGATAACGCACGTACCACACTCGCGGGTGTCACTAAGGGTGACATCTTTGAGTGACTGACCGGTCGCGGAACGGTGTTCGCGGCCTCGACGCAAGGCTCCTTGGCGGGGGCGTCCTTAGCGAGGGGTGACGAGATGACCGTTCCGAACATTGGTCCCGAGCGTTTCGACCAGGGCGATTCGTTCGCGGTTGAGCTGCGGATGGGCAACCCCGCGCCGCTCTGCCGGGACGTGCCGCTCACCGACGACGTCAGTGCTGCCACCACGCGTGCCACCGTGGTGACGCACCGATTCGGCGGGGTCCGGCACGCGCTGTTCCGCCCCGGGGCCCGGCCGCGGCCGACGACCGACGACGGAGGTTCCGATGCCCGAAATTGATCGCAGCGGCGCGTCAGCAGTGATCACTTTCTGTAGCGGAAGCTACCGGCGCGGCGCCTTCCGGGCGGTGGCCGAGTCGTCGTAACGGACCGTCGCGGCTATGTGGACGGTCATCGAGAGATGCTTGCTGAGCTGCAAGCTAATAAATATTAGGCGCCTCGCGCGATGAGGCGCCGGCCGGCTCCGGCCGGGTCGTCCGGTTCCCCCGTGCCGGGCGGCCCGGCCGGTTGGCGTTCCGCCCGCCCGTTGCACGTTCCGATCAGGACGAGCCGTGGCGTTCGAGAGGCCGGCGCGGTTGGCGTAGCCGAAATCAAAGACGAAGACCGCAGATGTACGCCTCGACAAATGCCACAACCGCACCAGCGTGAACCCCGCCTTCGGCGGCTGCCGCGGCGACCGAGGCGAAACGAAAGGCCGTAGCGCCCGACCGGGATGTTCCCGCGTCCCCGACCAGGCCGTGCGCACCGATAAGGCCCACGCCCCGGTTCGTGGGCAGCCCGCGGGTCAGGATCTGCGCCGACGCCGGCCGCACATCGTGATTCGCGGCCAGGCTCGCGTCGGGCGGTTCCGGAGTGTGGCTCGCCGGGCGCCGGCGTGGTGTGGTGGCCCCGGGTCAGGATCTGCGCCGACGCCGGCCACACATCGTGATTCGCGGCCAAGTTCGCGTCGGGCGGCTTCGGAGTGTGGCTCAGCGGGCGCCGGCGTGGTGTGGTGGTCCCGGGTCAGGGTTTGCGGGCGACCCCGGCCCAGTAGTAGGCGGCCTCGGGATTGTCGACCGGCTCGTCGGGGCGCCAGCTCGACACCGGCACCAGGCCGGGCGACAGCATCTCCCAGTCGCCGAAGAAGCGCTCCACGTCGGCCCGCGGCCGCGCCACCAGTGTCATGCCGGCATTGGTGGCCGCCGTGACCGCCTCGCCGACCTCGTCGGGCGCGAAATCGGCCGTCGGATGGGTGATCGCGAGCAGGCTGCCGGACGGCATCGCGTCGCGCAGGGCGGCCACCGTCGTCCACGGGTCGTCGTCGTCCGCGATCAGCATCAGGATCGCGATCAGCGTGAGGCCGATCGGCTCGTCGAACGAGAACGTGTCGCGCAGGACCTTGTCGTCGAGGATCGAGCGGGGATCGCGGATGTCGGCCGAGATGTATTCGCTGCGGCCCTCGGGTGTGCTGACCATCAGGGCGCGGGCGTGGACCAGAACGATCGGATCGTTGTCCACATAGACCACGCGGGCGCTCGGGATGATCTTTTGCGCGATCTCGTGCAGGTTGGGCCGGGTGGGGATGCCTGTCCCGATGTCGAGGAACTGGCGGACCCCCTCCTTTTCCACCAGGTCACGGGCCGCGCGGTGGACGAACTTGCGATTTTCGGCGGCCATGTAGCGCATGCCGGGGATCGCTTTGATCATGGCCTCGCCGACGGCCCGGTCGACGGCGAAGTTGTCTTTGCCGCCGAGCCAGTAGTCGTAGATGCGCGCCGAGTGGGGCACGTTGATGTTGACGCCGGGGGGCGCGACTTCGGGCACCGACTCCACTCGACCGCCTCCTCGCCCGACCCGCACCGGGTCGACTGTCCGTCCGGACGACAAGAATAGCGGTCGGAGGTGAGGAAATTCAGACCTGTCGTTGACCAAGAGAAGTCGCAGGTCAGGCCGCAGATGCCCGATCTCGGTACGAACGGGTCCTATCCGGACCGGGTACTCCGGATACCACCTGGTCGCGTCCACCGTGCTTGGCGGCGTACAGGTTGCGGTCGGCTGTGGACAACAGGCCGGGCTGGGTCGGGCTCTCCGCCTCGCCCAGGCCGGCCACACCGATGCTGACCGTGACCGGCAGGCCGCGGGTGAGATCGCCCCAGTCGTACGCGCCGACGGTCCGCCGGATCTCGTCGAGCTCGCGCGCGGCCCGCGACGACGGGCAGCCGGGCAGCACCATCAGGAACTCCTCGCCACCCATCCGGGCGATGAACCCGTCGGGCGACACGGCCGCCAGTTCCGTCTCGAGCAGCTTGGCCACCTGCACCAGCACCTGGTCGCCGACGTCGTGCGAGAGCTGGTCGTTGATCCGCTTGAAGTGGTCGAGGTCGACGATCGCGACGGTGACGTCGGGGTCGGTGTCGATCAGTCGCGGGAGCTGTTCGTCGAGGTAGCGGCGGTTGCGCAGTCCGGTCAGCGGGTCGCGCCGGGCCTGCTCGCGGAACCGCTCGGCCTCTTTGCGGGCCTCGGTCGTCTCGAACATCGCCTGCCGGGTGCGGGCCTGGGCCTCGCGCTGGCGGGACTGCAGACGGTTGTACGCGGCGAAGAAGACCTTGTGCGCCGCGTACGCCTCGGCGAACTCACCCCGGGCAGCGTGCAACTCGGCCTGCTCCTGGTGGGTCTGCACGAGGAAGTGCCCGAGCTCGCGGTCGGCACACAGCCGGCGCGACTCGTCGAGGCTGGCCTGGGCCCGTTCGTACGCCCCGAGCCCGCGCTGGGCCCGGGCCAGGTTGAGCAGATATTCGGGCATGGCGTCGGCGTCGTGCCGGCGGAACGACGAGTATTTCTCGATGCAGGCCTGCATGGTCTGCTCGGCCTCGGCGTAGTGCCCGTTGCTCATCTCGATCGCGCCGATGGTGTCGAGCACGGTCGCGTCGAGTTCGAACTTGTGCTCGGCCGAGAGCGCGCGCAGCCGCACGGCGACCTGGGCGGCCAGCTCGTGGTTGCCCGCCGCGTGTTCCGAGTAGGCGTAGTTGTTGAGCACGTAGAGCCGCAGGAAGGGCCGGTCGAGCTCGATGGTGAGGCGCTCGGCCTGGGCGAACCGCTCGCGGGCGGGCTCCATCGAGCCGGCGAAGGCGAGGGAGTCGGCCAGCTTGGCGCGGTGCCAGATGTGCATGAAGCCGGTGGCCGTCTCGTCCAGCAGTTCCACACTGCGTACGGCGTTGTCCAGGCTCTTCGCGGCATCGCCCAGGTGGCGGTGGATGGCGGCCCACACCAGGTGGGTGCGCGCGGTCAGCTGACGGGCGTTGTTGTCGACCGCCCAGCGGTGGATCTGCCACATGCGCTGGGCCGCCTCGGCGACGTCGCCGGCGCGCATCCGCATGTTGACCTGGCAGAGCCGGGCCCGGGTGACGAGCAGTTCGTCACCGAGCAGGCGGGCCTGACGCTCGTAGCGCTGGGCGCTCTCGAGCGTGGTCGCCGCGTCCCAGTGGATCTCGTCCTCGATCTCCAGCAGGGCGATGTGCAACTGCTCGGCGTCGAGCACTTCTCGGTCCGCAAACACGTGGCCAACCCCCTTCCGCTTCTGGCCCCCTTGATCGGCTGTGCCGCCCGACGGTTGAGGAAACCGCCATGATCGGCGCTCTCCGCTTTCGAAGGTTAGCTCTCCGTGAGACTGCGAGCCCATGGTCACAGACGTGAGCAATCTCGCCACTCAAGGTCACAGAAGCAACAGCGCCCGCCGCGGCCGGGAGGGCCGGGCGGGCGGGCGCCGATGCAGCACGGGGTCAGCGACGGAGGGCGGGGATCTGCACCTCTTCGTCGACGAGCGCCGCAGAGGAGACGGCGGGGGTCGAGCCTACGACCGGAGTGGCCGGGGACAGGTCGACCGTCGAACGCAGGGTGGTCGGCCGCATGAGCACCGCGGCCACCACGCCGACGACCGCGATCGCCGCGCTGATCAGGAAGATGTGCCCGGTGGCGTCGCCGTACGCGGCCCGCACGATGTGCTGGATCGAGTCGGGCAGAGCGGCCAGGTTGAGGGTGCTGCTCCCGCCGGTGCTGCCGGCCGGAACCCCGGCGTTGGCCAGGTCGGAGGTGATCTGATCGCTGACCCGGCGGGCGAGCACCGCGCCGAGCACCGAGACGCCGATCGTGCCGCCGAGCGAGCGGAAGAACGCCACCGTCGAGCTGGCCGCGCCGATGTCCTTGAGCGAGACCGTGTTCTGCACCGAGAGCACCAGGTTCTGCATCGACATGCCGACTCCGGCGCCGACCAGGGCCATCGCCACACCGACGTACCAGAGGGAAGTCTCGTGGTCGAGGAAGGAGAGCATGGCGAACCCGGCCACGAGCACGAGCGTGCCGGTCAGGATGTACGGCTTGAGCCGGCCGCTCTTGGTGATCATGCGGCCGGAGACCGTCGACGAGATCAGGATGCCGGCCATCATCGGGATGGTGAGCAGGCCGGCCTCGGTCGGGCTGTAGCCGCGGCCGATCTGGAAGTACTGGCCGAGGAAGACGGCGCCGCCGAACATCGCCATGCCCACGGCGAGGCTGGCCACGATGGCCAGGGCCGTGCCGCGCTGCTTGACGATCTCGAGCGGGACGACCGGCTCGGCGACCCGGGACTCGACCCAGACCGCCAGGGCCAGCAGCACCAGGCCTGCACCGACCATGGCGAAGGTCTGCCAGGAGAGCCACGCGAAAGTGCTGTCGACGAACGAGACCCAGACCAGCAGAGTGCTGACGCCGGCCGCGATGAGACCGGCCCCCAGGTAGTCGATCTTCACGTCGGCCCGGCGGATGACCTCGAGGTTCAGGGTCTTCTGGAGGACGACGAGGGCGATCACCGCGATCGGCGCGCCGATGAAGAAGCACCAGCGCCAGCCGAGCGTGGAGTCGACGATCAGGCCACCCAGCAGCGGGCCGCCGACCGTGGCCAGGGCCATCACGCCACCGAGGTAGCCGTTGTAGCGGCCGCGCTCGCGGGGCGGGATCATCGCGGCGATGGCGACCTGCACCAGCGCCTGCACGCCGCCCATGCCCAGGCCCTGGAACGCGCGGGCGGCGATCAGCTGACCCGCCGTCTGCGAGAAGCCGGCGATGATCGAGCCGACCACGAACACCACGATCGCGATCTGGACCAGCAGCTTCTTGCTGTAGAGGTCGGCCAGCTTGCCCCAGATCGGGGTGGAGGCGGTGGCGGTCAGCAGCGTGGCCGTGACCACCCAGGTGTACTGCGTCTGGCTGCCGTCGAGAGCGCCGATGATCTTCGGCAGCGCGGTGGAGACGATGGTCGAGCTGGCCATCGCGACGAAGAGCACCAGCAGGAGGCCGGACAGGGCCTCCATAATCTGGCGGTGGGACATGGCGCCCGGGCGGGTGCCGACGGTGGTGGCGCTCATGCGCGCGGCCGCCTCTCGAGGAGGAAGTATTTGCTTCATACAACTATCGAGAATGCTTGCCTATTGCGCAAGTTTGCTCATTGAGAAGCGAATCACACGCCGGTACGCTCATCTCATGAGCACCACTGCCGAGCCCGGTCTGCGCGAGCGCAAGAAGGCCGCGACCCGCCAGGCCTTGCACACCGCGGCGATGCGCCTGGCGATCGAGCACGGTTTCGACCGCGTGACGGTCGAGGCGGTGGCCGACGAGGCCGGTGTCTCCCGGCGTACGTTCTCGAACTACTTCGGCAGCAAGGAAGAGGCCCTGCTCTATGGCGAGCACCTGCGCATCACCCTGCTGATCGAGCAGGTGCGGGCCCGTCCGGCGAGTGAGCCGACGTGGGTGGCGCTGACCGCGGCGGCCCAGCAGTTCTATCTCAAGCTCGGCGACCTCGACCCGCACTGGGTGGCGCAGAGCCGGCTCGTCCGCGCCCAGCCCGCGCTCGTGGCGGCTCAGGTGCAGACGTTCGCGGCGCTCGAGCGTGACCTGTCGAGCGAGATCGCGGCCCGATCCGGCGACGACCCTACCGGCGTACGGGTAAAAATGACCTCGGCCGCTTTCCTCGCGTCGCTGCGGGTCGGCCTGCACATCTGGCTCGACCGGCCACCCGGCACCAATCTGTGGGAGCTGGTGAGCGAGACGCTGGCCGAGGCGGGCCGCGGATTCGCCCAGAACTAAGGCCGGCGCGACTCCGGGTGGGGGCCCGGAGTCGCGCCGTGTTCCTTTTGGGGATGCGGTGAAGCGTCAGCCGGTGAAGCCGGCGAAGATCTTGCTGAACTCGAACGGCGACTGCGCGATGTTGGTGCACTGGAACAGCGCGCCGTTGCAGGCGTTCTTGTCGCGGTTGGTCTCCCAGAACGACACGAAGCCGATGTGGTTCTGGTTGGCGAAGGCGACCAGGTCACGGGCGTCGGCCAGACCGAAGACGCCCTGGTCGTCGTTGACGCCGATCATCGGGGTGACGCCGACCATCTTGAAGGCGGCCGCGTCGCTGTTGCCGTAGACCGACTTGATCTGGTCCTTGGTGGACTTCACGGCCTGGATGGCCAGGTCGCCGTAGTCCTGCCCGGCCCGGCCGTAGTCCATCGCCATGATGTTGACCAGGTCGAGGTCGACGCCCGCGTTCTTGGCCGAGCGCACCACGTTGAGGCCGTCGGCGGTCAGGCCCTCGGGCAGCACCGGCAGCGTCAGCGAGATCTTCAGGCCCGGGTTGGCCTTCTGCAGGGCGGCCAGCGCGGTCGAGCGGCGGGCGATCGTGGTCGGGTCGGCCACCGCGGCACCCTCGATGTCGAGGTCGATGTACTTCAGCCCGTACGCCGACACGACCGCCTGATATTCGGCCTGCAGGGCGGTGACACTGGTGCACGCCTGGGCCAGTTCGATGCCGGTCGCGCCACCGAACGAGACCTTCACGTCACCACCCTTCGCCCGTACGGCGTCGATCTGGTCCTTGAACTGCTGGGTTCGCGGATCGAAGGCGTTGAACCAGCTCGCCTTGCAGCCGGTGCTGGTGACGAAGGCCAGGCTGTACGACTTGACGTTCCCGCTCGTGCCGAGCTGGGCCAGGGTGGTGGTGCCGTTGGAGAGCAGACCCATGTCCACGTACGGGGCCACGAGCACCCGCCCCGACGAAGCGGGAGGAGTCGTAGGCGGCGTGGTCGGCGGGGTCGTCGGCGGCTTAGTGGTGGGCGCGGCAGTCGGGGCCTTGGTGGTGGGAGCCGTAGTCGGGGCCGACCCTCCACACGAGACGCCGTTGATCGTGCAGCTGGTCGGGGCGCCGCTGCCGTTGACGATGAACCCGAACTCGGCCTTGGCGCCGGCCGCGATGCTCGGCGCGTACGCCGGGTTCTTCGCGGTCGACACGCCACCGGCGGTGGTGACGTTCGCGTCCCAGAAGCTGCCCAGCTTGGCGCTCGCGGGCAGACCGAAGGCGAGCGACCACCCGTTCACGGCCGCGCCGGTGCCGTTGGTGATCGTGTAGTGGGCCTGGTAGCCCGTACCCCAGTCGCTCTCCTTGGTGAAGGTCGCACTGAGGGCGCCCGCGGCCGTCGGGGCCGGATTGGTGGCCGCGGCGGCCAATCCGACTCCGCCGGCCACGGCGACGACCGCCGCAGACGCATAGATGGCCAGGCGTAGACGGCTGCGTTGCATGGGTGACTCCGATCGAAGGGGGTGTCGAACGGAATCGAGTCTCGGCCGGGCCGTGTTAAACAGTCTTGCGGGCAGCCTTAAACATCCTTAAATACCTGCAATCCGTCGACCACGAGCGTCATGTAGCGGCGCCACGCGTCGGGGTCGGGTGAGCTGCGCAGAACCCCCGCGTTGCCCCGCATGAGCAGGCTGATGTCGGTGCGGGCGAAGTCGGGTCGCAGCCGGCCCGCGGCCTGCGCCCGGCGGATCACCTGGGTGGCGCCGCGCTGGGCCGTCGCGAGCAGCTCGGCCAGCCGTTCGTCGTCGTCGAAGCTGGTGGTCACGAGCAGTTCGGACAGGCCACGGTCGGTCGCCTGGATCTCGAAGAGCTTTTTCACGTACGCCACGAAGCCGGTCCACGGATCGGGCTCGGCCAGCGCGTCCTCGGCCAGCTCGACGTACCCGGTCATCTGCCCCGCGAAGACCTCGGCGATCAGATCACGGCGGGTCGGGAAGCGGCGGTAGAGGGTGGCGTTGCCCACCCCGGCCCGGCGCGCGATCTCGTCGAGCGACGCGTCCAGCCCATGCTCGGCGAACACTTCGCGCGCCGCGGCCAGCAGCGCGGCCCGGTTACGCTGCGCGTCCGCCCGCAGTCGATCTGCCATGGGTGACAGGGTACCGACGGCACCGGGGAGGCTTCCCCGGTTGGTGTTAACGTCGCGCTCATGGAGACGATCAACGTGCAGATTCCCACCGCGGACGGGACGGCCGACGCGTACTTCGTGCGGCCCGACGGCGACGGCCCGTTCCCGGGGGTGCTGCTCTTCATGGACGCGTTCGGACTGCGTCCGCGCATCGCCGAGATGGCGGAGCGGATCGCCGAGCGCGGCTTCGCCGTCCTGGCGCCGAACATTCTGTATCGCGGCGGCCCGTCGCCGCTGGTCTCACCCGAGGAACTGGCCGACAACGAGAAGCGGGGCGCCGCGTTCGGCCGGCTGATGCCGATGATCCAGGGGCTGACCGCCGATCGGGTGGCCGCCGACAGCGCCACCTACCTCGGCTTCCTGCACGCGCAGCAGGGTGTGGCGGCCGGTCCGGTGCCCATCGTCGGCTACTGCATGGGTGGCACGAACGCGCTCCGGGCGGCCGAGGCGCACCCGGACCAGATCAACGCGGTGGCCAGCTTCCACGCCGGCCGGGTCGTCACCGATCAGCCGGACAGCCCGCACCTGGCCGTCGGGTCGCTGAGCGGCGAGGTCTACTTCGGTCACGCCGACAACGACCAGTCGATGACGCCCGATCAGATCCAGGCGCTGGAGTCGGCCCTCGGCGAGGCCGGCGTCACCTACACGTCCGAGGTCTACACCGGGGCGCCGCACGGCTTCACGATGTCCGACACCGCGATGCACCACCCGGAAGGCGAGCAGCGGCACTGGGAGAACCTGTTCGCGCTGCTCGAGCGCACCAAGCGCAGCTAGTTCGCGTACAGGCCGGGGAAGAACCGGTCGGTCGCGGTCACGTCGTAGACCTGGCGCACCTCGGTGATCCGCCCGTCCGCGATGGTCAGGAACTCGACCATGCGGGCGGTGCCGAACGGTGCCGCCAGGTCGTAGACGAGTGCGGCGCCGTCGTCCGCCGTGGTCCGCCCGACCACGGTGACCTCGTCGGCGAAGGCTGCGATCCGGTGCAGCACCTGCACCAGTTCCTCGTCGTCGACCGGGGCGTCCAGGTTCCACTCGATCTCGGCGTCGGGGGCGAGCATCTGCCGCACCGCGACCCGGTCGTCGCTGGTCCACGAGCGGGTCCAGAAGGACACGACGTCCATCGGCTTCTCCTTCGAGGTCATCGCGGCACTCCCGCCGTGGGCTTCGCGGGCATGGGGTCGGGGAACTGGCCGTGGCCGAGCAGGGCCGCGGTGGCCTGGGCGACGCGGTAGGCGGCGAGGCCGTCCCCGTACGGGTTTCCGGCCAGCGCCATCGAGTCGCGGCGCACCCGGCTCTCCATCAGCGACGCCACCTCGCTGGTGATAGCGGCAGGATCGGGCGCGACCAGACGGGCGCTGCCGGCCAGCAGCGCCTCGGCGTGCCGGGCCTCCAGGCCGATCATCAGGACCGGGCAGTAGGCGGCCAGCGCATCCTCGACCAGATCCTCGTCGTCGGTCACCACGGCGTAGGCCTGGGTGAGCAGTGTGGCGAACTCCAGCCCGGGCGCGAAGTCGGCCGCGCGTACCACCTCGAGGTCGGGGTAGCGGCCGGCCAGGTAGCGCAGGGCCGGGCCGATCGCCTCGGCGCGCTCGGCCGGGACGCCCAGCACGACCGTACGGCGGTCGCGTGGAGTAGCCGCGAGCGTCTTCGCTGCCAGTAACTGGGCGGCGTCCTGGGCCGTGCCGCCGGTGAGCAGGGTGTCGCCCGGGATCACGCGCTCGTCGAGCAGGTTCATCGCGGCCAGCGGGGTGGCCGCCAGGTGCACCGTGGTGATCTGGGCGAGCAGCCGGCGCTGCGCCTCGAGGGCCGAGGTCGAGCCCAGTTCGCCGGAGCGCCGTCCGGCGTCGATCTGCATGATCGGGACGCGCCGCCAGAACGCCGCGAGCGCGGGGGCCAGTCCGTCCCGTACGACCACAGCGGCGGGCGTACGGGCGGCCCACAGCTCGTCGAAGCGGCGCATCGTCTCGGCGTCGTCGACCGACGACGGCAGCGTGATCTTGGGGGCGAGCCCGAACGAGTCGAGGACCACGCCGATCGCGTCGGGGTCGGTGCCGGTCGCCACCGGGATCGGGGTGAGCCGGCCCTGCTCGCGCATGGCGAGCGCGACCGGCGCGAGCCGCACGGCCTCGGCGGGGGTGCCGGCGACCAGGTGGACTTCGGGCTGCGACATCGATCACTCCGTGTGCGTACGCAGGAGGGCCGCGAACCGGTGGAGGTCACGCGCCGTAATGGGGAACGGCTTGGACGCTATTTCAACTACTCAGCGTCACACAAGGTCTGCGCGTGGAAATGGCCGAATGGCCCAACCCAGACATCTCAGGCGGGCCATTCGCGGAGAAAACCGGGCATCACGGATGAACGCAGCGTGCGAACGTAACAACTACGCTGAGTGTCAGCCGCGCGGATTGTCGAGCAGCGAGGGGTCGTCGCGGAGCAGGGCGGCGAGGCGCCGGGCCGCCATCTCGGTCTCTTCCGGCTTTTCGACCTGCAGCGGAATCGGATGGGGGAGCGGGCTCGGCATGCCGCGCTGCTCGGGCACCGGAGCCCGCGGGGGGACGCCGCGCTCGGCCGCGGACGGCTCGGCCGGTGCACGGTGCTGCTCGGGGTGGATGCGGCGGGTCGTGCCGGCCGTGTCGGCGTGCGGCGCGCGCTGCTGCGGCGGGGTCACGGTAGGCGGCACGGGCGGGGGCGGCGTAGCCGCGTACGGGTGCGGGGGGTAGGTCATCGGCTGACCACCCGAGGCCATGCCGAGATCGCGCAGCCGGGCCCCCAGATCGCGGGAGGACTCACCGGGATCGCGCTCGGGGTAGCGCGGATCGGACGCCTGGGCCGCCGGCTCGAACGATCCGTAGGTGCGCTCGGCCGTGTCGGACTCACCATAGAAGGCCGGGCCGAACCTGTCCTGATCGTCCTGACTGAGCCGCCGGGTGTCACCGCCGACCGAGTCGGCCGAGGGCCGGGGCGCGAAGGACGCGGCGGGTGGCGCGGGTGGTGCCGAATAGGGCGGCTCGTCGGCCTCGATGTCGAAGTCGGCGTGCCGTGGGGCGGCCTCGTCGGGCGTCAGGGCGGCCGCGTTTTCGGCGTTCACCTGCACCTGGCCGTCGTCGGACAGGAAGAAGTGCAGCAGCAGCGGCTCGCCGGCACCCTCGACGCCCACGCTCACGCCCAGCTCCGGATGGCGGCCGACCACCGCCGCGATCGCCTCGACCAGCTCGTTCACCGCGGCCGGAGTGCTGCCGCCCGCCTCACCGGAGGCACGTCGGCGCAGCTCATCGCGTCGCGCGAGCTTGTCGAGGGCGTCATCCAATCCGCCTCGCACCTGACCGTCCTTCCTTAGCGGGTCTCGCCGGTTACCACTCTGCCCGCTCGGAGGCCGATTTGGGAACCTCGATCTTCTCAACCCGCCCGTACACCCGCCGTCAGGGGTACGAGGACTTCTGCCGGATGGCCTTGTCGAGTGCCTGATCGAGCACGACGAGTAACGCGTCTCGCACCGATCCGCGGAAACGGGCGTCGAACGAGAGCACCGGAACGTCCTCCCGTACGGCCAGAGCCCAGCGCACTTCATCCAGGCTGTAGCTCATTTGCCCGTTGAACGTGTTGACGCCGACGACGAACGGAAGCCCGGCGCGCTCGAAGTAGTCCACGGCGGGATAACAGTCGTCGATCCGGTTGGTATCGACCACGACCAGGGCACCCAGGGCCCCCTTGATCAGGTCGTCCCACATGAAGGCGAAACGCGACTGCCCCGGCGTACCGAAGATGTAGAGCTTCAGCGTCTGGTCGATGGTGAGCACGCCGAAGTCCATCGCGATGGTCGTCGTCGTCTTGGCGGTGGCCTGCCCCGGGTCGTCGATGCCGACCGAGGCGGAGGTCATCTCGGCCTCGGTCGTCAGCGGTGAGATCTCCGAGATGGCGCCCACGGTGGTGGTCTTTCCCACCCCGAAGCCGCCGGCCACGATGATCTTTACCGGGACCGGTGCCTTTTTCGGCCGGGCGCCGCCGCTACCCACCGCGGCGGTGCCGACGATGCGGTCAGGTGATTGCTCGTAGTCCACGGATCACTCGCATGATGGTCTCAGGGTCGGGGGTCTCGTTGTCCAGCACGTGGACGTCCAGTTGGCCGGCGGCCCGCAGGTCGCCGACGAGGATGCGCGTGACGCCGAGATGCAGGCGCAGCCGGGCGGAGATCTCCGCCACGGAGACGGGCTCGAAACAGAGGCCGACGATCGCGCGCATCTCGGGTGAGAGACGCACCGGGCCGGCGGTGGGGTTGACGGTCACCTGGGTCTCCATCCCGATGTCGGGATCGGTGCCGTCAGTACGCCCGGACGTGATGACGAACGGGCGCAGGGCAGCGGACTGCTCGACGACCGGCGGTTCCTCCTCGCGGGGCGCGGGGCGGTAACCGCCGGCCGAGAGCGGGCCGGACTGCAGGAAGGGGCGGACACTCGGCCGAGCCGGGTGTGCCGGGTCGTCGGGGTCCGGATAGGTCATTGCTGAACGGCGTTCTTCAACTCGGCGATCAGGCGCGGGCTGAGAGCGCCACCGGCCCGGGTGGCGAAGAGCGTCATCTCGTACGCGAGCGTGCCCAGGTTGGCCGAGCGGTCCGCGATGACGCCCAGCACCGATCCGGCGCTGATCGCCGTGACCAGCAGATAGCCGTCGGCCATGTCGATGATGACGCGGTTCAGCGAGCCCAGTCGGTACCAGCTCGCGGCGCCGCCGGCCAGGCTGGTGAGGCCCGAGACGACCGCGGCCAGGCGCTCCGCGTTCGGCCGGTCCTTGATCGCCGACATCGCCATCAGCAGGCCGTCGGAGGACACCGCGATGGCCTCGATCACCCCGGCCGTACCGGAGGTGAAGGAGTCCAGCAGCCAGTTGAAGGTCTTGGCCTCGGCGCTCAGCTGGGACTGGGCGTAGCCGTGACCGGTGTCGGTGCTGTAGGGGGAAGTCATCGCGGTTGTCCCTCGGGTTGTGGCTGAGTTTCGTTCAGTGCGAGTGCGACTCCGTACTCGAACTGTTCCATCAGGGCTCGGGCTTCCTCCGGGTCGAGCGGAAGACTCGGCGAGGCCGGCGGCGGATAGTTGGGCTCGTCGCGCGGCAGGGTGGCCCCCGGCACCCGGCGAGCCAGCGGAGCGTGTCCGGCCGACGGCGGCGAGGACATGTGCGTCTCGGCGACGTCCCACTGGGCGCGGCTGACCCCGGCCTCGAAGTCGTCGAACGCGGCCCGGGCGGCCATCGCGTCGTCCTGCGACGGCGTGCGGCTCGGCAGCGGGGTGCCGCCCTCGACGGGCAACTGGCTGCCCGGCACCCGGCGGCGCAGCGGGACGGTGGCGTCCGAGCTCGGATGCGGCTCCGCGAATCCCTGCTCCTGCGGCTCCGGATAGAGCGGCCGCTGCTGGGGGTAGGGCTGCTGCGGTTCGGGCTGCGCAGGAGTCGGCGCCTGGTAGGCCTGCGGCGCGTACCGGTAGTCCTCCTCGGGCGTGCGCTGCCGCGGGATGGCGGGCATCGCGGGCGGAGGCTCGACGGCCGGCTGCGCCCATCCGGTCGGCGGAGCCGGCACGGGCGGGGCGGCGGGCTGCGTCCAGGTGGCCTGCGGCGGCTCCGGCTGCTGGTGCCACGCGCTCGGACCGGCGGCCGGCAGCTCCGGCATCGCGGCCGGCACACGACCGGCGACCGGCGCGTTCAGGTCGTAGTCGCCGGTGACGACCGGCTGCTGGTAGGCGACCGGCTGCTGATAGGCGGGCCCGGGCGAATAGACCGGCTCGGCGTCGTAGACGGGCTGTCCCGCGTACGCGTCGGGCCGTCCCTCGATCGCCGGAGCTGTAGCCCGTACGGGAGCAAAGGCGTTCCACGACTGTCCGGTCTCGAGGGTCCGGGTGGCGCGGTGGAGCACGTTGGCGTCGAACGGCTGCTGGCTGCCGGGCACCGAGGCGCGCGCCGCGGAAGCGCCCATGACCTGGGCGAACTCGGACGTGTGATAGCCCGGCTGCGGGGCGTTGACCGACGGGAACGGCGGCACCTCGGGCACCGGGGTGTTCACGATCCGCGCGATCAGGTGGGACGGGTTCAGGTCGACCCACGCGGTGATGCCGCCGCCGGGCGTCTCGGTCAGGGTGACCTCGACGCCGTGCCGGCGGGCGAGCCGGCCGACCACGAACAGGCCGAGCACCTCACTGGGGGCGAGGTCGAGGCGTTCGCGACGGGTCAGCCGGGCGTTCTCCTCGACCAGACGCTCGGGCGGCATGCCCAGGCCCTGGTCGATGATCGCCAGGCGGGCGCCTCCGCGCAGCTCGTTCGCGCTGACCACGACCCGCGTGTGCGGCGGCGAGAACGCGGTGGCGTTCTCCATCAGCTCGGCCAGCAGCAGGGTCAGGTCGGCCAGGACGGCCGGCACGACCACGATCTCTTCCGGCACGTCGACGTCGACGCGGGTGTAGTCCTCGATCTCACCGAGGGCGAGGCGGACCACGTCCTGCAGCGGCAGCGGGGCCATGTGCTCGTTGGCGCCGGCCCCACCGGAGAGCACGACGAGGCTGGACGCGTTCCGGCGCAGACGGCTGGACATGTGGTCGAGCCGGTAGAGCTCGCCCAGGCGCTCGCTGTCGGTCTCGCGGCGTTCCAGGTTGTCGATCAGGGCCAGCTGGCGGCCGACCAGGTTCTGCGTACGGCGTCCGACGTGCGCGAACATCTGGGCGGTGTTGCGCCGGCCGAGCACCTGACGTTCCACCAGCCGGACGGCGGTGGTCTGCACCCGGTCGAAGGCGCGGGCCAGGTCGCCGATCTCGTCCTGGGCCTCGACGTCGACCGGGTCGAGTCGAATCGGGCGGACCGACTCGACGTCGTCGTCGGCGACACGTTCGAGCTCGGCCTCGGCGGCTCGGGCGATGCGGTCGGCCGAGGTGGTGAGGCGGCGCAGCGGCCGGGCCACCGCGCGGGCCATGAACAGGCTGAGCGCGATAACGATGAGCAGCAGCAGGAACGAGCCGCCACCGATCAGGAAGGCGTCCCGGATGGCGGTGTCGCGGTTGTTGGTGACAATCGCGTCCACGTCCGCGCCGACGCGTTTCTCGACGAAGCCGCCGAGGACGAGCACGGACTGCAACGACGGGAACAGCGTCTGGATCCGCAGGCGCGAGATGGCGGTGTTCGGGTCGGTCGCCGCCTCCTGCAGGAACTGAGCGCCGACGCGACCTGAGAACGCCTCCTGCGCACCGAGGTAGAGCCGGTACTGGCTCGGGGTGAAGAAGGTCTCGGCGTTCGCGATGACCTGTTGGAGCTGGATCAGTGCCTGCGTGAACAGACCGATCAGGCCCGCGTTCTTGGTGATCACGGCCGCGGTGAGGTGACCCGAGGCCTGGCTGATCAGGTCGTCACTGCGCAGGGCCTGCTCGAGGGCGAACATCTGCCGGCCGACGCCGGTCTGCAGGTCGGCGTTGGCCGACAGGCCGAGACCGTTGATCATCGGCGTGATGACCTTGGTGAAGTCGTTGACGATGTCGGGGGGCAGGATCGACTGGTTCAGCACGTTCTGCCGGGTGATGTCCAACTTGGAGGTATTGCGCAGTGCGCGGGCCAGCTCGCGGGAGACGGCGCCGCTGCCGTCGTCCACCCGGGCCACCGCGTCGCGCGCGGCCGCACTCTGCACCACCAGCGCGTTCTGGGTGACCAACTGGAACAGGTAGCCCACCGAGAGCAGGCGCTCCTCCTGGAGCTCCTGCACGGCGGTACCGAGACGACCGGCCAGGGCCACCCGGTCCGAGACGTTCTGGGCGTCGGTGGCGGCCTGGATGCGGTTGACGATGATCGGCACGCTCAGCGCCACGACGCCGAGCAGTGGCACGAGCACCAGCAGGGCGAGTTTGCCCAGGATGCGGAACTTACCGAACAGCACCGGACCGCTCCCGCCGTGTCGGGTCGAGGTCGCCGTAGCCCGGCGCCTGGTCGTACGGACTGGGTGCGCCGTATCCGCCCGGACCGCCGATCGGCCGGTTCAGCGCGACGTCGCGAGTGGACTCGCCGATCGGCCGGTCGGCCGGGGCCGGGGTGGACTCGGGGTCGCGGCGCCGGCTCAGGGCCGGCCAGAGCACGGCCCCGGTCACCAGCAGCAGCGCGAGCCCGGCCATCACGATGCTCTCGATGCGGCGGTAGTCGAGCGAGTCGAGCCGCTCGTCGAGCATCCGGTCCATCTCGCCCAGGGTGATGCCCGCGAGGTTGCCGAGCGCGGCCTGGAGCGTGGACTGCGCGGTCGTGATGGTGGCGATGGCGGGTGCTCCGCCGATCGGGTCGGCGCCGCGGTTCATGTCCTCGATCCGGCGCCGGAACGCGTCGAGCGAGCTGACCAGGCTGCCGCTGAGCGTCTGGCTCTTGGTGTTGTCCACCGCGGCCTGCAGGTTCTCAGTCAGCTGCTTCACCAGGTCCTGCACGGTGAGGTATTCGTGGAAGAGCTGGGCCTGCACCGGGGCCCGGCTCGCGGCGGGCAGGCTCTGCACCAGGGTGGCGTAGTCGCCCATCCGGTTCACCCGCACCACCGTCGTCGGCATGTCGACCGCCGCCGCCTGCTGCAGGTTCGAGATGTCGCTGTCGGGGTCGCGGTTGAGCTCGGAGTTGCGCCGCACGGCGTTGTACAGGCCCAGCGTCAGGTCGGTGACCACGATGTGGGCGTTCAGGATGTTGGCCGCGCCGGTGGTCTTCGGCAGCTTGCTGATCTTGTCCTTGAGGTCAGCCCAGCGCTCCTTGGTCCGCAGCGCGGTGCCGAACTTGGCGTCCACGGTGCTGACGCCGGTGACCGCGGCGGCCAGCGACGGCGGCGGCTCGGTGACTCCCTGGACGGCCGTCGACTGGGACTCGGCGAGCGCGCTGACCAGCGGGGAGAGGGCGGTGAGGAACTCCACGCCGTCCTTCTCCAGCTGCGTACGGTCACGCTGGTCGGCGTTGTCGGTCCACACCCGACCGAAAAGTACCCCGGTCGGTACAAGCACCAAAACCGTCAAAATCACCGCGATTGCGGAGCCTAAACGAGTTCGCCGGCTGTTCATTACTTCCGTCCTCCGCCATGCACGCGCGATGAGCCGCTATTTCGGCTACGTTCCGTAGCCGTCAGGTCGCACGGATCCGGGCCAATCTATCCGAGAAACCCTCAAGAAACTCCTTTCCAAGGGTCACATCTCTCTCGGCTGATCGGGGGATACAGAGTGCTGTTGTCGTCGTTGTAACAAGCGACCGGCTGGTGAAAGCCCTAGTCCACCCGGTTCCGGATCGCGGGAAAGCTACCGCGGCGATGTTAACGGCAGAGTGGCCGGACGAGAAGTCACAAGATTCATAATCGGTGACCGTTACGACCGATATCGATTCCACAATCGGTAGCGACACGATTGCTCTGTGCAAGAAGTGACTTTGAGTAGCGGAGTCCTCACGCCATTCCTGGCCAATCGGTGGATCTGTTCCGGGCTTTCCCCGGCACAAACCGAGGAAAAGCCCGAAACGGGTCAAATCCGGGCGAGAGCCTTCCGAAGCGGATCAAGGCCCAGCGAACCGAGATTCAACGCGTCACGGTGGAAGGTCTTCAGATCGAAATCGGCGCCCTTGCGGAGGCGGGACTCCTCGCGGGCCTGGAGCCAGATCCGCTCGCCGATCTTGTAGGACGGCGCCTGACCCGGCCACCCCAGGTAACGCTTCCACTCGAAGCGCAGCGTCTTCTCCTCCATGCGCGTGTGCGCCCGCAGGAACTCCCAGCCCAGCTCGGGCGTCCAGCGCTCGCCCGGGTGGAAGCCGAACGGGTTGTCGCGCGGGATCTCCAGTTCGAGGTGCATGCCGATGTCGACGATGACCCGGGTCGCCCGCAGCGCCTGGCCGTCGAGCATGCCGAGCCGGTCGCCGGGGTCGGACAGGTAGCCCAGCTCGTCCATCAGGCGCTCGGCGTAGAGCGCCCAGCCCTCGCCGTGGCCCGAGCACCAGCAGAGCAGACGTTGCCAGCGGTTGAGTGTGTCGGCCCGCAGCAGGGTCTGGCTCACCTGCAGGTGATGACCGGGCACGCCCTCGTGATAGACCGTGGTGACCTCGCGCCAGGTGGAGAACTCGGTGACGCCCTCGGGCACCGCCCACCACATGCGGCCGGGGCGCCTGAAGTCCTCACTCGGGCCGGTGTAGTAGATGCCGCCGTCGCTGGTCGGGGTCAGGCAGCACTCGATCTTGCGGGCCGGTGGCTCGATATCGAAGTGCGTGCCGTTCAGCTCGGAGATCGCCTTGTCGGCGAGCTCCTGCATCCAGTCGCGGAACGCCTCCTTACCCGGAATGTTGCGGGCCGGGTCGGCGTCGAGCGCGGCCACCGCCTCGTCGATCGAGGCGCCCGAGCCGACGATCAGGGCCGACGTCGCGCGCATCTCCTCCTCGAGCCGGAACAGCTCGGCGAAGCCCCACTCGTACGTCTCCTGCAGATCGACCTTGGCGCCCAGGAAGTACTGCGAGGACAGCTCGTAGCGCTCGAGGCCGGCCGCCTCCTTCTCGCGGCCCCGGGGCGCCAGGTCGCGGCGCAGGAACTCGGCGAAGTCGGCCGTGGCCGCGGTGGCCGCCTCGGCGCCGCGGGTCAGTTCCGCCGCGAGCGCCCCAGTGGCGTCGAGCCGGCCGGCCAGCCCGCGGTAGAAGTCGTCGCGGTCGGGGTCGGTCCACGCGTCGCACTGCTCGGCCACGGCCAGCAGCTGCGCGCGGGCGCTGACCCGGCCCCGGCCGGCCTCCTCGAGCAGGGTGCGGCGGTATTGGTCGAGAGCCCGCGGCAGGTCGTTGAGCCGGGTCGCGATGTTGGCGACCGCCTCCTCGCCCTCGGTCGGCATCACGTCGAAGACGCCGCGCAGCGCGTGCAGCCCGCTGCTGATGACGCTGATCTCGCTCTTGGTGAAGCCGGCCTCGTCGCGGGCCAGCTCGAGACCGACGCGCTCGATCATCGCGTCTTTGGCGACGGCCTCGGACTCGTGTTCCGGTTCGATCACATCGAGATCGTTGAGCGTGCGCCGGGCCAGCTCGGTCTGCGCGGCGAAGCCGTCGGGGGAGAAGTCGTCGGTCTTGGAGTCGTGCCCCGAGATGCCGACGTAGGTGGCGCCGAGGGGGCTGAGTTCCGCCCACTCCTCGACATAACGGTCAGCGAGGTCATCAATTCGTCCCACGGGCCGACCCTACGTTCTCGCCCGCGCCCGTCACGCCTCTTTTCCGGCGTGGTCCGCCGTCCACTCGAGCAGGCGATCCATCGACCAGGTGTTGACCACCCGATCGATCGGCACGTTGCACATCGCGGCCCGCTCACAGCCGAACCCGAGCCAGTCGAGCTGCCCGGGCGCGTGGGCGTCGGTGTCGACGCTGAACAGGCAGCCCGCCTCGACCGCCACGGTCAGCATCCGCTTGGGCGGGTCGAGCCGGTCCGGCCGCGAGTTGATCTCGATGGCCTTGCCGTGCTCGACCACGGCCGCGATCACCTTGTCGAGGTCGAACGTGCTCGGCGGCCGGGTGCGGCCGGCCCGGTGCCCGCGGTCGCCCTCGCCCGGGGCGGCCACCTTGCGACCGGTCATGTGCCCCAGGACGTCGAGGTGCGGGTTGGCGATCGCGTTGACCATCCGCTTGGTCATCCGCGGCGACTCGTCACGCAGCTTGCTGTGCACCGAACCGACCACCACGTCGAGCCGTTCCAGCAGCGCGTCCTCCTGGTCGAGGGAGCCGTCGTCGAGGATGTCGACCTCGATGCCGGTGAGGATGCGGAAGCCGTCCGGCAGCTGGTCGTTGAGCCGGGCCACGTAGTCGAGCTGCTTGCGCAGCCGGGCCGCGGTCAGGCCGCGGGCCACGGTGAGCCGTGGCGAGTGGTCGGTGAGCACCAGATATTCGTGACCCAGCTCGACGGCGGCCAGCGCCATCTCCTCGATCGGCGAGCCCCCGTCCGACCAGTCCGAGTGGCAGTGCAGGTCGCCGCGCAGGGCGTCGCGCAGCTTGCCCGCCGCGCCGGGCAGGTCGAGGCCCTCGGTCGAGCCCAGCCGGCGCAGGTAGACCGGCTCCTCACCGGCCAGCGACTCGGCGATGCACCGGGCGGTGACGGTGCCGACGCCGCTGATCTCGCCCAGCGTGCCCTCGGCGGCCCGCGCGGTCAGCTCTTCGTCGGAGATCTCGGCGATCTTGGTGGCGGCCGAGCGGAACGCGCGCACCCGATAGGTCGCCTCGTTCGCGCGCTCCAGCAGAAAGGCGATGCGCCGCAGGTCGGCGACCGGATCACGAGGGGAAGCCATGCGGTAAGCCTAGGGTGCGTCTGGCTAGCATCGCGGGCATGCGGACGATCGACTGGGTGGACGGCGCTGTCGAGATCATCGATCAGACGGTGCTGCCCGGGGAGGTGAAGATCCTCCGCCTGCGCACGGTGCCGGAACTCGTCGCGGCGATCCAGTCCCTGGCCGTACGCGGGGCGCCCGCTCTCGGGGTGGCCGGCGCGTTCGGGGTGGCCCTGGCCGCCCGGGTGCACGCCGACGACCCCGTGGCCCGGGACGAGGCCGTGCAGCGGGTCGAGAACGCCCGGCCGACGGCGGTGAACCTGGCCCGGGGCGCTCGGCGCGCGGCCGGACTGCTGGCTCAGGGGGCTGCGGCTGTTCTGGAGGAGGCTTTCCGCGTACGGGATGAGGAGATCGCTGCCTCCGAGGCGATGGCCGTGCGTGGTGCCGATCTGATGGTTGAGCTCTGCGGCGCGCGGCCCCGGCTGCTCACCCACTGCAACACGGGTGGACTGGCGGCGGTGACCGTCGGGACCGCCCTCGGCGTCGTGCACGAGCTGCACCAGCGCGGACAGCTGGCCGGGGTGGTGGCCAGCGAGACCCGGCCGCTGCTGCAGGGCGCCCGGCTCACCTCGTGGGAGCTGACCCGGTGGGGCATCGAGCACCGCGTCGCGGTCGACTCGGCCGGCCCGTTCCTGATGGCCCGGGGCGAGGTCGACGCGGTGATCCTGGGTGCCGACCGGATCTGTGCCAACGGCGACGTGATCAACAAGATCGGCACCTACTCGCACGCGCTCGGTGCCCGGCGGGCCGGACTGCCGTTCGTGGTGGTCGCGCCCGAGTCCACGGTCGACCTCGAGACCGCCTCGGGTGACGACGTCACGATCGAGGACCGCGGCTCGGCCGAGGTCACGCCGTGGGCGCCGGCGGCCAACCCGGCGTTCGACGTGACCCCGCACGACCTGGTGACCGCGATCGTGACCGACCACCGGGTGATCCGCCACGACCGCGGCGATCGCGTCTAGCCCTGTGCGGGCGTCCAAGGCTTGAGCCAGTCGGTCTCGGGCCAGCCCTCGGCCGCGGCCATCAGCGCGTAGCCCGTGCCGCCGTCGACCGTCTCCCGGATGATGTCGGCGTGGCCGGTGTGCCGGGCCGTCTCCTGGATCAGGTGCAGCAGCACCCACCGCAGCGTCCAGTGGGTCATGTCCTTGCTGTTCCACGGCACCGAGTGGTCGATCGGGATCCGGTGGCCGAGGTCGTCCAGCTCGGTCACCGTCTTCTCGGTCTGCTCGGCGACGCGGTCGTAGCGGGCGAACACGTCGTCGATGCTCTCGCCCTCGGCCAGCCGGAAGTTCTCGGCGTAGGCCTGGTAGTCGAGTTCCTGCTTCTCGCCCCGGACCTGGCTCATCCAGCCCGCCTCGGTCGACGCGCAATGCTTGATCAGCCCGCCGACGCTGAGCTCGCTGGCCGACGGGGTGGCCCGCAGCTGCTCGTCGGTGAGGCCGTACGCCGTCAGCCGCAGCACGTAGCGCATCTGGGCGAGGTAGGCGAGCAGGCCCTGCTGCTCATTGTCGATGGAACCGACCTGACCGGGCATCGTGGACTCCTTCGCGGTTTCGCTGTCACCCACCACGCTAGGGCCGATTGCGGCCACTTTCCGGCCGGATTGTCGACACCTTCGAGCGATCCTCGGCGACCGCGGTGACCCAGCCTCCCGCCCGGCCCAGTTCGAGCAGCGCGATCGCGTCGGCCGGCTGGTCCCCCGACGGCCCGGGCGCCGGGGGCCAGGCCCGTCGCAGCTCACCGGCCGGGCGCAGGGCCGGGACCAGCGCGGCGACCGGATCGGGCTCGTCCAGCCGGGCCCGCATCTCGTGCAGCTCGGCCAGCAGCCGGTCGAGCGTGGCGCCGACCGCGGCCGCATTGCCGCCGCACATGGCCGCGATCAGCTCGGCCCGGGTGGCCGCGACCCGGGTGCCGTCGCGGAACGAGCCCGCAGCCAGGGCGGCGGCGGGCGGGTTGTCGCGCAGCTGCCCGGCCAGGGCCGCCGCGAACAGATGCGGTACGTGGCTCACCTGGGCCACCGCCCGGTCGTGCTCGAGCGAGTCGAGCGGTACGACCCGCGCCCCGAGCCGGGTGATCAGGCCGGCCAGCACGAGCCAGTCGTCGAGACCCGTCTCCGCCTCCAGGGTCAGCACCCAGGCACACCCGTCGAACAGGCCCGCCTCGGTCGCCGCGAACCCCGAGCTCTCCTTGCCCGCCATCGGATGCCCGCCGACGAACCGCCGGACGCCGTGCTTCGCGGCCAGGTCGCGGACCGGGCCCTTGACCGACGTCACGTCGGTGACCAGCCCCGGGTAGCCGGTCAGCTGATCGAGCACCGACGGCAGCGCGGGCAGCGGCACGGCCAGCACGGCGAGCTCGGTGCCGGCGATGGCGGTGGCCACGTCGTCCGCGACCTCGAAGCCCGCCTCGGCGGCCAGCGGGCGGGTGGCCGGATCGGCGTCATAGCCGACCACTCGATGCCCACCCGCGACGAGCGCCCGCAGCAACGATCCACCGATGAGTCCGAGCCCCACGACCGCGATGTTCACGCCGGAACTCTCCCACACGGCCCATCATGATCAGCCGTTTGGCCAGGGGCTTTTGTCCGTTTCGAACAGATGGAGATGGGTGTGCCGGCGATTACCGTGAGTGGGCGACAACAACTGGACTTTTCTCCCGGCAGGCAGGGGGCCGCACCCATCGGGCGAGGGTGCGGCCCCTTGCGCTATGCCCTCAGGCCTTGCAGTTGCTCGACTTCTTCCAGGCCACGACGGCCGCCACCGGGCTCTTGCTGCCGCCCTTGCGCCACGACGCCAGATAGGAATAGGGCCAGACCACGCCGCGGCGGACCTTCCAGTCGCCGACCTTGGCGCACGGCGCCGAGATGCCGTAGTGCAGGTGGCAGACGCCGTTCGCGTTACCGGTCTTGCCGACCTTGCCCAGCAACTGGCCGGCGGTGACCCGGACACCCTTCTTGATGCCGGTCTGCACCTTGCTCAGATGCGAGCCGTAGTAGCGCACGCCGTCGTCGCCGAGCAGCGAGACCGAAAGGCCACCGTTGTTGGGGCCGTCGGGCGAACCCTTGACGTAGACGTCTTTGAGGCTGATCTCGAGGATCACGCCGCTGGTCGTCGCCACCACCGACTCGCCGCAGTCGGCGAAGATGTCGGTCGCCTTGTACTTCGAGTGCGTGGTGTGCCAGTCGACGTTCGACGCCTTGACCGGGAAGACGTACTTCACCTTTTTCGCCGTCGTGATCGTCGCCGAGCCGGTGGCGGACGCCGACGCCGACGGGCTGACGCTCGCGGACGCGCTCGGTGACGTGGCCGCGGGCTGGCTCGGCGCGGTGGCACTCGGCGCGGGCGCCGCCTCCGACGTCGCCGAGGGCTCGACGAACTGCGGGGTCGCGCCGACCGACACATCGCCGCCGGTGGGGCTGCCACAACCGGCCAGGCAGACGGCCAATACGGTCAAACCGGAGAGGGTACGGAGCAATCGCACCGAGCCATGGTGGCAGAAGTCGGCCGTTCCCGCCGACCCGCGCTGGATAGGCTGGCACGTATGACGACCGACTGGCAGGCGAAGCCGCCTCGAGGTGAGATGCCGATGCGGCCGCCGTCGGGGCTGTTCCCCGGTCCGTCCCGGCCGACCTATCGCGAACCGCACCCGATCACCGTCGTCCCCCTGCTGGCCGGCCTCGGCGCCGGCGTCGCGTGGATGGCGCTGTTCGGCGCGCTCGCCCGTGACCTGGCCGGATATGCCTGGTGGACGATCGCCGCGGCGGTCAGCGCCTGGGCCGTCGCGCTCGTCCTGACGTTCATCGGCGATCGCGGCACCGCGGCCGGCGTGGCCCTCTCGAGCGGCCTCGGCCTATCGATCGCCATGGGCTTCGTCGGTGCGAGGTGGATCACCACGCAGAACTGGCCGCTGTGGTGATTGTCCGATCTTGACCGCTCTTGTCGGCGACCAGATGTGCCGTCTCCGTAGCGGTGCGCACACGGCCTTGACTTAAGGTCCAGCAAAGGTTCAACCTCGGGTCCATGCCCCCCTCACCGGATCGGCTCGATCCCGATCGCCGTCGGCGTCGGCTCGAGTTGCTGGCCGCGCTCGCGAGTGCGAAGTCGGCGCGGGAGAACACACAGCCGCAGCGGCTGCGTAAGGCACGACTGCGCGAGCTCATCGCGATGCGCCGCCGCCTGGTGAACTGATTTCCCCGGCCGGCGCGGCCTGCTTCCCCGGCCGGCGCGGCCTGCTTCCTCGGCCGGCCCCGCCGGTTTCCTCGGCCGGGGTCGCCTGCTGACTGACTTCGTCGGCCGGGCAAGGCGTGGCGCGCGGCGCTCGCCGTTCCGGGCGCTACCGTCACTCGCGAAGACAATCGTCGCGTGGGGGGAAAGTTGTCGACATTCGCGGCCGCCGTGGGCCGGGGCAAGAACGGGTGGACGGCGTCCGAGCTCGACCTGAGCGGACTGGCCGACATCGACGAGGTGGTCGACGCGATGCGCGACGTGGAGGCGGACGCCGACGTCACGCTGCTCTTCGTCGAGAGCGACGACCAATATCTGGCGATCCTGCGGCTGGACGAGAACGAGGATCTGCGGATCTTCGGCTCGGACTCGGCCTTCGCCGACGAGTCGCGGATCGGTTCGGTGCTGCTCGGCGAGATCGAGGCGCCCGCGCTGGAGATCGACGAGCTGACCGCCGAGGGCGACGACGACGAGGACGACAAGCCGTCGGCCGACCCCGACGCCGATCCGGTCGGTGACGCCGACCTGCTCAACGACCTCGGGATCAACGCGCACCGGCTGCTCGCGCTGTGCGGGCTCGAAGGCATGATGCCGGCCGACGTGACCGCCGAGATCAGCCAGCGCATCGGCTGCGGCGACGAGATGGAAGAGCTGCGCGACGCGTGAGCCTGGCCGTCTCGCCGCGACACGTGGCCTGGATGCGGCGGGCCCTCGAGGTCGCGGCCGCCACCGGCGACGACGTGCCGGTCGGAGCGGTGGTGCTCGACCCGGACGGGCGGGAACTGGCCGCGGCGGGCAACGAACGCGAAGCGACCGGCGACCCGACCGCGCACGCCGAGATCCTGGCGCTGCGGCGGGCGGCGGCGCAGGCCGGTACGTCCCGGTTGGACGGCTGCACGCTGGTGGTCACGCTGGAGCCCTGCACGATGTGTGCCGGGGCGCTGGTGCTGGCCCGGGTGGCGGCTCTGGTCTTCGGGGCCTGGGAGCCCAAGACGGGCGCGGTGGGGTCGCTGTGGGACGTGGTGCGCGATCGGCGGCTCAACCACCGGCCTGAGGTGTATGCGGGGGTGCTCGAGGACGAGTGCGCCGCGCTGATGCGCAACTTCTTCCGCTGACCCCATTTTCCCGTACGGGCGTGGGCTGCGCACCTGCGTGCGTGGCGTGGCTTCTTTCCCGTACGGGCGTGGGCTGCGCTCCTGCGTGCGTTCGCGCGGCTCATCCCGTACGGGAAGGAACTGGGTCTTTGATCGTCAGGAGGCGCCGGCGATGGCGGTCTCGAGTCCGATCCGGACCATGTCGCCGAAGCCCTGCTCGCGCTGGGCCGAATCCATCTTGGCGCCGGTCTTGATGTGATCACTGACGGTCAGGATGGTCAGGGCCTTGGCGCCGTAGCGGGCGGCGATCGTGTAGATCGCGGCTGACTCCATCTCGACCGCGAGCACGCCGTAGTCGGCCAGCGCGTCGTAGAGATCGGGCCGGTCGGTGTAGAACGCGTCAGCGGCCAGAATCGGACCCACCCGCATCGACGTGCCCTGCCGCTCGGCCACCTCGACCGCGGTGCGCAGCAGACCGAAGTCGGCCACCGGGGCGTAGTCGATGAGGCCGTCGAAGCGGGACCGGTTCATGTTCGAATCGGTGGCCGAGCCGATCGCCGCGATCACGTCGCCCAGCTGCAGGTCGGGGGCCAGGGCACCGCACGAGCCGATCCGGATGACCGACTTCACGCCGTACTCGTTGATCAGTTCGTGGGTGTAGATCGAGGCCGACGGCATGCCCATGCCGGAACCCTGCACCGACACGGGAACGCCCTGGTAGGTGCCCGTGAAGCCGAGCATCCCGCGGACCTGGGTGTAGCACTTGGCGTCCTGCAGGAACGTCTCGGCGATCCACTTCGCCCGCATCGGGTCGCCCGGGAGCAGGACCCGCTCGGCGATGTCGCCCGGCTGTCCGCCGATGTGCACGCTCATCGGCGCGTCTCTTCTCGCTCGTTCATGCCCCGATCCTGCCAGGTCGGGCCTGCTTGTTCGGCCGTGGCGGCCGGACTTGTCCGGAGCGGCCGCGGCAATGGGCGACCCGGCGTCGAGCGCTGATCGGCGTCCGGTAACGTACTTCCCGGTGGTGTGTCCGAGCGGCCTAAGGAGCACGCCTCGAAAGCGTGTGAGGGTGCAAGCCCTCCAAGGGTTCAAATCCCTTCACCACCGCCATCAAGCCGGCGGCTCCGCGATCACGGAGCCGCCGGTTTTTTGTTGCCCGAGTGGCGGTCACTCTGCGTTGCTTTTCGCGGGTGGGCCGTACGGTCCGGGACGGGGTCGTCCGATCGGTTCTTTTCCATGATCAGGTATCGTGCACGTAACGCCGCCGTTTCGATGTCCCCTCGGCTCATTCACGAGCTGTAGCGATGACTCACGGTGACCAGATGGGGACGGCCCAAATACCTTCGGTGTCGCGCAAGTCACGCAGGCGAAAACCACCGGATCAGACAATGCCCTTTAACCGCCTGGTGAGAAACTTTCACAAGATTGCCCTACGCCGATCTCTCAGAACTGTCCTAGATTTGACTGGTGAGAGTTGAGAGTCACTGGTGGAATGGTGACGTCCGGCTTGCGCGCCGTGACGTCTACGTCCGCACCGATGGCGAGTCCTGGGAAGTGGAAGCTCAGATGGGCGGACCGCAGGGCAAGTCCAAGGTGCAAACGTGTCCAGGTCGGGCCTCGGCCATGATCCTGGCTGACGCGTGGCGCGGTCCACGCTGGCAGTGGCGCAAGCTCTAGGCGCCAGGAGCCCAGGCTGTGCCGCACGTTGACCCCATCGGCCAGCCATACTTTGCATAAGAGCCGGATCCTTTTCGGGATCCGGC
Source organism: Paractinoplanes bogorensis (assembly GCF_018829635.1). Lineage (GTDB taxonomy): Bacteria > Actinomycetota > Actinomycetes > Mycobacteriales > Micromonosporaceae > Actinoplanes > Actinoplanes bogorensis. The sequence continues at coordinate 578,255 of NZ_JAHKKG010000002.1, read as the reverse complement.
TCTTATTGCGTTCCTGTTTCCGGCGGACTGTTTGTCCGGTGACAATTGTCCGCGTGGATCTAGCCTGAGCTGCCATCAACAGCGCCTCAGGAAGCGATTCGCATGCTGGCCACAGACACCGATCACCGCACCGACGTCGCCGTTCTCCACCTGCGCGGCGAACTCGACTCGGATACCGCGAGTCAGCTCCACAAGCTGCTGGCCGACCTGCTGGAACGCCCGGTCCCCCGGATCGTGGTCGACCTCACCGACCTCAAGTTCTGCGATTCGGTAGGGCTGAGCGCGTTCATCACCTGTAAGCAGGTCATCGACGCGCGCGGGGGCTGGCTCAGTTTCGCCGGCGCCAACCCGTTCCTCACCCAGTTGATGGAGACCGTCGGCCTGAGCCGATACTTCGCCATCTTTCCCGAGGTGGACGACGCGATCGCGGCGGCGCGGATCTGACCCCGGCCGGCTCCTGCTTCTGGCCGTCGGCTCCTACTTCTCGGCGTCGCCCTCTGCGCATCTCAGCGTCGCCCTCTACGACAAGAGCCGGGCCCCTCTGGGGTCCGGCTCTTTGCATGCTTCGGCTTCAGCTGCTGCTTCGGCTTTGGCTCCCGCTTGGCGGAGGATACGAGATTCGAACTCGTGAGGGTGTGAACCCAACACGCTTTCCAAGCGTGCGCCCTAGGCCTCTAGGCGAATCCTCCGTGAGCCAGGATACAGACACGTGGGTCGACGGACGCATGGGTCCCCGCCTCATCGGTCCGGGGCACCGGGTACGCTCTTGGTAGCTCCTCGTGCGGCGTGTATCTCGTGAACCTCCCCAGGGCCGGAAGGCAGCAAGGATAAGCGGGCTCTGACGGGTGCACGGGGAGCCCTTTTTTGTCTCCCTCTGCCTGCTCCCCGTCCGGGGGCCCGGGTTGGTTCTTGTCGTACCCCCGACGGACAATGGCGCGGTCGTCGAGGAGGGGCACCAGTGGCACTCGCGCTATACCGCAAGTACCGTCCGCGCACGTTCGCCGAGGTCATCGGGCAGGAACACGTCACCGAGCCGCTGTCGCAGGCGCTGCGCAGTGGCCGGATCCACCATGCCTACCTCTTCTCCGGCCCCCGCGGCTGCGGCAAGACGTCGAGCGCGCGCATCCTGGCCCGCTCGCTCAACTGCGAGCAGGGCCCCACGCCCGAGCCGTGCGGGGTCTGCACCTCGTGTCGTTCGCTGGCCAACGACGGCGCCGGCTCGATCGACGTCATCGAGATCGACGCGGCCAGCCACGGTGGTGTCGACGACGCCCGTGAGCTGCGCGAAAAGGCGTTCTTCGCGCCGGCCAACAGCCGCTACAAGATCTACGTGATCGACGAGGCCCACATGGTCTCGTCGGCCGGCTTCAACGCGCTGCTCAAGCTGGTCGAAGAGCCGCCGGAATACGTGAAGTTCATCTTCGCCACCACCGAACCGGAAAAGGTGCTCGGCACCATCCGGTCGCGCACCCACCATTACCCCTTCCGGCTGATTCCGCCCGCGGTCCTGCGGCCCTATCTGCAGCAGCTCACCGACGCCGAGGGCGTTCAGGTCGAGCCGGCCGTGCTGCCGCTGGTGGTGCGCGCCGGCGGCGGCAGCGCACGCGACACGCTGTCCGTTCTCGATCAGATGATCGCCGGCGCCGGTCCCGACGGCGTCAGCTACGCCCGGGCGGTCGCGCTGCTCGGAGTCACCGACGTCACGCTGATCGACGAGATGTGCGACGCCCTGGCGGTGGGCGACGGCGCGGCGGCCTACTCGACGATCGACCGGGTCGCCGAGGCCGGCCACGACCCGCGGCGGTTCGCGTCCGACCTGCTCGAGCGTTTCCGCGACCTGATCGTCCTGCAGCAGGTGCCCGACGCGGTGTCCAAGGGCCTCATCGACGGCCCGGCCGACCAGCTCGAGGCGATGGGCGCCCAGGCGGCCCGCCTCGGCCCGGCGATGCTGTCGCGCTGCGCCGACATCGTGCACAACGGCCTGGTCGACATGCGCGGCACGACCGCCCCGCGGCTGCTGCTCGAGCTGATCACGGCGCGCATGCTGCTGCCCGGCGCCGAAGATTCGACGGGCGCCCTGCTGCAGCGTCTCGAGCGCATGGAGCGGCGGTTCGCGCTGGGTGGCGAGCCGCTGACCTTGCCCGAGGCAGCTCCGGGGGGCGCGGCCGCTGCTCCCGCTGCTCCCGCCGTCGCGGCTGCGCCCGCCGCTCCGGCCGGCGACGGCGGCGGTCGGTCCGCTGCCAAGGCGGCCGCCATGGCTGCGGCCAAGCGGGGTGCCGCAGCTACCCGCGGTTCCACGGCGCGGGGGCAGGCGGGCGGTTCGGTCGCCCCGGCCAGCGCGGTCCCGGCCGCAGGCCCCGTTGGTGCGGCGGGCGCGGCCGCTCCGGCCGACGGCGGGTCGCCGGCTCAGGCCGACACCTCCGTGCCCACGCCCACCGCGCCGGTGAGCGCCGCTCCCACCGCACCGGTGAGTTCCCCTACTGCAGCACCGGTGTCGGCCGCTCCGGCGAGTGCCATACCTGCAGCGCCGGTGAGCTCCGCTCCCGCCGTGCCGGTGTCGGCCGCGCCGGTAAGCGTCACTCCCACGGCTCCGGTGTCAGCTGCGCCCGCAGCGGCTCAGTCGTCGGCGGCTCCGGTATCGGCCATGCCGGTCAGCGCTGCCCCCGACGCGGCCACGCCGGTAAGTGGTGTGCCCGGTGCCGCCGTCGATCCGTCCGCACCCAACTGGAATGCCGTAGCCGACGGCGGACCCATGCCGGGTGCTGATGCCGACAACTATGACGACCCGCCATGGGACGACGAGCCGGAGCCGGACGAGCCGCACTACGACGCCGCAGCCTCCGCCAGCACCGCGGCCACGGCCGGATCGGTCGCCGCGTCGGTGTCCCAGGCGCAGCCGACCGTCGCCGCCGCGGCACCTGAGCGTTCCGGCCCGTCGACACCCGAGGGCGCTGCCGTGTCCTCCGCACAGCCGGAGTCCGCAGCCGCCCGCCCGGTCTCGCCCGTCGCCGCGGCCGGGTCTTCTGCCGCCCGGCCGGTGTCGCCCGCTGCTGCGGCCGGGGCGGAGCCGGTCGGAGTCATTCCGGATGCGCCCGAGGAACCGGTGGCGGCGGCGGTCGAGGCGGCCGCGGCCGGTCCGGGGCAGTTGACGGTTCAGGCAGTCCGACAGGTCTGGCCCGAGGTACTCGCCGAGGTGAAGAAGCAGCGCGGGGCCGTGCGGGTGCACGCCATGGCCCGAGACACGAATGTGAGCGCGCTCGACGGTCACACCGTTGTGTTGACCGCCCGCTGGCCCGCCCATGCCCAGGCGATCAACCAGGGTGCCGAGCTGATCGCCAACGCGCTCTACGAGGTGCTCGGTGGCCGTTGGGAGATCCGGTGCGAGGTGGCCGGGGAGGCCGGAGCGATCGCGGCCGGCTCCGAGGGGCCGGGCCGCGACGGCGGACGCCGCCCGACAGGACGCAACCAGACCACGGCCGCGCAGCGCCCCGACGCGCCCGCGCCACGGCAGGCCCAGGCTCGCCCCGATGCAGCCGCCGCTCAGCCCGCGCCGGCCGGCCGGGCGCCACACACCCAGCGTCCCCAGCCGGAGGCGGCGTCCTCCGGCAGTGACGACGATTGGCCAGGTCACCCCGCGTCGGCCGGTCGAGCGCCGGACGCCCAGCGTTCGCAGCCGGCCGCCTCCAACGGCGATGGTCGAGCTTCGGACACTCAGCGCTCGCATTTGGAGGCGGCGTCCTCCGGCGGCGACCATCGGCCTGCGTCGGCCGAGCGAGTGCCGCACACCCCACAGCCTCAACCGGAGGTGGCGTCCTCCGGCGGCGATGACGAGTGGCCGGGTGGGCCCGCGTCGGCCGGTCGAGCGCCGGACGCCCAGCGTCCGCAGCCGGCGTCCTCGGACGGCGACGACGATTGGCCAGAACCGGCCCGGCCGGGCGGCGCCTCGGCCCGGCCATCCGCCTCAGCCGTCGAGGATGATGAGGACGACGACGGTGGCTGGCCGGAGGTCCGCGCGATCCCGACTGGTCCGTCCGATGCGGGTGCCTCGTCGACGACCGATGTAGGTGGCCGCGCCGGCATCGCAGCCTCGACTGCCGCTGCTCCCATCTCCGGCGGTGCCGCTCCGGGCGATGCTGTCTCGGCTGCTGCAGTCTCGGGCGGTGCAGTCTCGGGCGGTGCCGTTGATGGCGCTTGGGATGTCGCGCCTGACAACGCCACACCCGGTGAAGCCACCTGGGGCGGTGCCGCTTCCGGCGGAATGGGCTCAGGCGACGCGGCTGAGGGGGCCGCCGCCGGCCTCGAGCCCGGGGCGCAGATGCCGAACGGTGTTGACGACGTGAGGTCGGGACCGGGCGGGGAACAGGTCGGAACCAGTGGTACCGACAGCGCGGTCCCGGGTGGAGGGACTGTTCGTGAGTCGGCGGTCGACGTTTCGACCACTGATGGAGGCGTGGCGGGCGGGTCCGGCCTGGCGAACGGCGATGCCGCCCGGATCCCCGCCGGTGAGCAAGCGGCAAGCACGTCTGAGGCTGGTCCGGAAAGCGCTTCGGCCGTAGCCGCTTCAGGGAGTGCCGCCATGGCCGCGGCGCGGGCTGCGGCCCGTGCTGCCGGTGCGCGGGCCACGGGCCCGGGGACGACTGTGGCCGGCGGCGCGACCACGTCCAGTGCTACCGGCGGCGGGACTGCGCCTGCCCCGGCGACTGGAGGCCGCGCGGCGGCGACCGGTGGGCTCGCGGCGGCTCGGGCGGCGGCAGCCCGGGGAGCCGCGGGAACTCGGCCGGCGGCCAAACCGGCGGACGAGGCCTGGTCCGACGGCTCGCCCGCGGAGGAGGCGCCCTACGACCCCGAGTTCGACGGTCCGCCGGGAAAGCGGGGCGGCGGCGGGTTCGAGGGCTTCGACCCGGGGGACGAGCCGCTCGACGACGTCGTCGACGAGAAGACCGCCCGCGAGAGCAGCGAACAGCAGGCGATGCGGCTGCTCCAGGAGGCATTCGGCGCCGAGAAGATCGGCGAGAGCTGACCGCACGGCGACCGTGCCGCGGTCCGGCTCGTCCGGGCCCACGCCCGCGTGAGAAGCCCACGCCCGCGTGAGAAGCCCACGCCCGCGTGAGAAGCCCACGCCCGCGTGAGAAGCCCACGCCCGCGTGAGAAGCCCACGCCCGCGTGAGAAGCCCACGCCCGCGTGAGAAGCCCACGCCCGCCTGAGCAGCCCACGCCCGCCTGAGCAGCCCACGCCCGCCTGAGCAGCCCACGCCCGCCTGAGCAGCCCACGCCCGCGTGAGCATTGCGGATGCCGGTCCCTGGGCCCGGTTCGGCCCGGATCAGCGGGGCCAGGTCGCGGGCCTCGTCGGCGCCGGAGGAACCGGTGATCCGTATCTGATGGTGCGGTTGTCTCGCTCCTGGACCCGTACGGGAAGAGGGGTTTGGTCTCGAGTGGCGTGTGGTGTCGTGTGCGTGCGCGGCGGCTACGCTGGGCGGCGATTGTGGTGACCCGGGTGGGATCGACGGGCTTCAGCGCAGATCAGTGACTTCCGAGCAGAGTTTGAGGAGCGGTGCCATGCGGCCCGGTGGACAGCCGAACATGCAGCAGATCATGAAGCAGGCGCAGAAGATGCAGCAGCAGGTTGCGCAGGCGCAGGCTGAGCTGGCCGAGGCCGAGCTGACCGGCACGGCCGGCGGCGGGCTTGTCACCGTGACCGTGACGGGGCTCGGTGAGTACAAGTCGGTGAAGATCGACCCCAAGGCGGTCGACGCCGATGATGTCGAGACTCTCGAGGATCTGGTGCTGGCGGCGATCCACAACGCGGCCGAGGCGCAGCGGGAGCTCACCGAGGAAAAGATGGGGCCGGCCACGGGCGGCCTCTCCCTGCCGGGGTTCTGATCGCGTGTACGAGGGCGCCATCCAGGATCTGATCGACGAGCTGGGGCGGCTGCCGGGCGTGGGCCCGAAGAGCGCCCAGCGGATCGCGTTCCACGTTCTGTCGGCCGACCCGGCCGACGTCAACCGGCTGTCCACTGCGCTGCGCAAGGTCAAGGAGCTGGTGCGGTTCTGCACCACCTGCTTCAACGTGGCCGAGTCGGAGCAGTGCCGGGTCTGCCGCGATCCGCGCCGCACCAACGAGGTGTTGTGTGTGGTGGAGGAGCCCAAGGATGTGGTGGCGATCGAGCGGACCGGGGAATTCCGGGGCCGCTATCACGTGCTCGGTGGGGCGATCAATCCGCTCGAGGGAATCGGGCCGGACAATCTGCGCATTCGCGAACTGCTCCTGCGGCTCGGCACGGGAGAGGTCAAGGAATTGATCCTGGCCACCGACCCGAACACGGAGGGTGAAGCCACCGCGACCTATCTTGCACTGATGGTCAAACCGATGGGGATTGCTGTCACAAGATTGGCAAGTGGTCTGCCGGTTGGTGGTGACCTTGAGTATGCGGACGAAATTACCCTCGGTCGCGCCTTCGAGGGTCGTCGCGCCGTTTAGAGGTACATAACGTGATCGTATGATCACGAAGAGATAGCGTTTTGGTCGGGAATCGCTCCTCAAAAGACATCTACACGGTAGTTTCCGTTTGGTCGGAGCGGCAGGTCACGGTCACATCACGACGGGGACACGGAACCGTGCGTGTGCGGTCGGTGAACTTGACCTGAAGCACCGCAGTAGGTGAGTGTTCCTCCGATGGCGGCACACCCGCCGTCGAGTGCCTTCGTGGCAGCGGTCTGATCTGACCGGTGCGACGAGGGTCGGGCACTCGAGGCATGCGATAACCGATCGGTTGCCGTTCGCTGCGTGGGCCATCGTCATCCGGTCAGTGCGGGGGGTTCGTCTCTTCTGCGCGCCGGTGGCCGTGGACCTCATGCTCGTCCGGCCGCCGGGAGAGGACCGGCGCTTAGATGTCGCTAGGCCCAGAGGCGTCGATCACGGATGAGTCGACGGCTCCGACCGCCGACGCGGCCGAACGTCCCGGTGAGAAGGCTATTGCCGGACGATCGCTGAAGCAGATCGCCTGGCGCCGTCTCAAGAAGGACAAGGTCGCGATCGCCGGCGCTTGCGTCGTGATCTTCCTGATCCTCGTGGCGGTTCTCGCCCCGCTGCTGATCAAATGGTTCGGCCATCCGTTCGACGAGCCGCACATCGATCAGCTCGATCCCACCCTGAGCACGCCGCTCGGCAAGCTCGGCGGCATCAGCCGGGAGTTCCTGCTGGGCGTCGAGCCGCAGTCCGGCCGCGACATCTTCAGCCGGATCATCTACGGCGCGCAGACCACGCTGTCGGTCGCGTTCCTCTCGGCTTTCGTCTCGACGATCCTCGGCACGGTCTTCGGCCTGATGGCCGGCTTCCTCGGTGGCTGGGTCGACTCGGTGATCAGCCGGATCATGGACTTCCTGCTGGCCTTCCCGCAGCTGCTCTTCGCGATCGCGCTGCTGTCGGTCCTGCCCGACACGTTCTTCGGGCTCGGTGACCGCTGGTCCCGGGTCTTCGTCCTGGTCGGCGTCATCGGCTTCTTCGGCTGGCCCTACATCGGCCGGATCGTCCGCGGGCAGACGCTGTCGCTGCGCGAACGCGAGTTCGTCGAAGCCTCGCGCAGCCTGGGCGCCCGTTCCGGCCGCATCCTGTTCCGCGAACTGCTGCCGAACCTGGCCGCCCCGATCCTCGTCTACACGACGCTGATCATCCCGACCAACATCCTGACCGAGGCGGCACTGAGCTTCCTCGGCGTCGGTATCCCGCCGCCGAACCCGTCCTGGGGCGGCATGTTGTCGGACGCGGTCACCTTCTACCAGATCGACCCCATGTACATGATCATTCCGGGTGGAGTGATCTTCATTACCGTGCTGGCCTTCAACCTGTTCGGCGACGGCCTGCGCGACGCACTCGACCCCAAGGCTCGCTGAGCCGCGGGATCGGGCATCACCACCGCAATTTTTTCCGCGGACCGGCCGGGTTCGCTGTTCGAGGAGGTAGGAGAACTGGTGGCACGCAAGATGAGGGTGCTGGCGGCGTCAGGCGTCGCACTTACACTCGGGCTCACCACCGCCGCGTGCGGTGGCGGCTCGGACGACAACAAGAACAGCAGCAGTTCGAATGGCAAGTCGGAGTTCGGCGCGGCCATCACGAGCGTTGTCAACGCGAGCACGACCAAGGGCGGCACGCTCAACCTCTGGTCGTCGCAGGACGCGGACAGCTGGGACCCGGCGCGCGGCTACTACGCGTTCGTCTGGAACCTCAACCGTCTCTACACCCGCAAGCTGGTGGACTACGCCGCCACGCCGGGCAAGGACGGCCTGAAGCTTCAGCCCGACCTGGCCGAGGCCGAGCCGGAGATCAGCGCGGACAAGCTGACCTACACCTTCAAGCTGCGCCAGGGCATCAAGTTCGACGACGGCAGCGCGATCACGTCGAAGGACATCAAGTACGGCATCGAGCGCGTGTGGGCGACCGACACGATCTCGGGTGGCCCGTACTACCTGCCGAACGTCCTCGACCAGGGCCAGAAGTACACCGGCCCCTACAAGGACACCGCCCCGGACAAGCTGGGCCTGAAGTCGGTCACCACGCCCGACGACTCGACCATCGTGTTCAAGCTGGCCAAGCCGTACTCCGACTTCCTCTACCTGCTGGCCATGCCGGGCTCCGGCCCGGTGCCGCAGAAGCGGGACACCGGTGCCAAGTACGGCTCGAAGCCGGCGGCCTCGGGCCCGTACATGTTCAAGGACATCCAGCCCGGCAAGAGCGTGTCGTGGGTGCGTAACCCGAACTGGGACCCGGCCACCGACCCGATCCGTAAGGCTCTGCCGGACGCGATCAACCTGACCATCACCACCAACGCCGACGACCTGGACAACCGTCTGCTCGCCGGCACGGCGGACCTCGACGTCGGCCAGACCGGTGTGCAGGCCGCGGCCCGCACCAAGCTGCTGACCGACCCGAACCTGAAGGCCAACTCGGACGCCCCGACCACGGGCTTCCTCCGGTTCGCCGACATGACCCCGGTCGCGCCGATGGACAACATCGACTGCCGTAAGGCCGTCATCTACGCCGCCGACCCGACTGCACTGCAGGCGGCCCGTGGTGGCGAGTTCGCGGGTGGCGACATCGGCACCAGCATCCTCCCGCCGAACATCGCGGGCTCGGACGCGAACTACGACCCGTACAACCGCAAGCAGGGCAAGCCGCAGGTCGACAAGGCCAAGGAGGCCCTGGCCGCGTGTGGCAAGCCGACCGGCTTCAACGTGACGATCGCGGCTCGCAACAACCGTGACGCCGAGGTCAAGACGGCGGAGGCCCTGCAGGCTTCGCTCAAGGCCGTGGGCATCATCGCCAAGATCGACCAGTACGACGGTGCGCAGGACTCGGCCATCGGTGGCTCGCCCGAGATCGTGAAGCAGCGCGGTTACGGCATCATCATCACCGGTTGGGGCGCCGACTTCCCGACTGGTGCCGGCTACATGCAGCCGATCGTCGACAGCCGTTACATCACCAAGAACGGCAACTTCAACCGGGCCGAAGTCAAGGACCCGGCGATCGACAAGCTGTTCGACGACGCGGCCGGCGAGACCGACCCGGCCAAGGCCGCCGCGATCTACGCGCAGATCAACCAGAAGACCATGGAAGGCGCGTACCTCCTGCCGTTCGTGGTCGACAAGGCGCTCAACTACCGCAACCCGCGGCTGACGAACGTCTACATCCACGACGCCTTCGGCATGGTCGACTTCCAGGCCCTCGGCACCAGCGACGGCAAGTGACGTCGTTCCACCCTGGTAACAACGGGTAAATCGAAGGGTTGGTGAAGGCCGCCCCCGGCGGGCGGGTATCGAGAGATGCCCGCCCGTCACTCGGCCGAAAGTCGTGCTGGCATACATCGTTCGTCGCTTGTTCAACGCGATCATCACGCTGCTTGTGGTGACCGCGGTGACTTTCGCGATCTTCTTCGCGATCCCCAAGGCCACCGGTAGTGATCCGGCGCTGCTCTATATCGGCAAGCAGTCCGACCCGGCGGCGATCGAGGGCATCCGGACGAAGATGGGCTTCAACGACCCGATCATCGTGCAGTACGGCAAGTTCCTGAAGGGCATCGTGGCCGGCCGCGACTACGCCAACGGCCCCGACGTCACCCACTGCCCGGCGCCGTGTCTCGGTTACTCGTTCTCGACCGACCAGGAGGTCACGCCGCTGCTGATGGAGGACCTGCCGGTCACTCTGTCACTGGCGCTCGGCGCGGCCGTCCTGTGGCTGATCATCGGCATTTCGTTCGGCGTGATCTCCGCGTTGCGAAGAGGCACGTTCATCGACCGGGCGGCGATGACCACCGCGCTGGCGGGTGTCTCGCTGCCGGTCTACTTCACCGGCCTGCTCGCCTCCGCCATCTTCATCTACTGGCTGGAATGGCTGCCACAGGGCCAATACGTACCCTTCACCGAAAATCCGGCGGAGTGGTTCACCGGCCTGCTGCTGCCCTGGATCACGCTCGCTTTCCTGTTCGCGGCGACCTACGCCCGCCTCACCCGGGCCAACATGCTCGAGACGCTGGGCGAGGACTACGTACGGACCGCCCGGGCCAAGGGCCTCACCGAGCGGGTCGTCATCGGCAAGCACGCGCTGCGCTCGGGTCTCACCCCGATCGTCACGATCTTCGGTCTCGACCTTGGCGCGCTGCTCGGCGGCGCCGTCCTCACCGAGACCGTCTTCAACCTCCGTGGTCTCGGCTACCAGGCCCTGACCGCGATCCGGCAGAACGACCTGCCGATCATCCTCGGCGTCACCTTGATCGCCGCGTTCTTCATCGTCTTCGCGAATCTGATCGTCGACCTGGTCTACGGGTGGATCGACCCTCGCGTCCGGCTGGCCTGAGGGAGAGTCACACGTGTCCACCCCCATCGCTCGCCCGTACCTCGAGGTCAAGGACCTCAACGTCCGGTTCGAGACCGACGACGGCATCGTCCAGGCGGTCACCGACTCGTCCTTCAGCGTCGAGCGCGGCAAGACGCTCGGCATCGTGGGCGAGTCGGGTTCCGGCAAGAGCGTCACCTCGCTCGCCGTGCTGGGCCTGCACCGCACCCGCAGCAACGCCAAGGTGAGCGGCGAGATCTGGCTCGACGACCAGGAACTCGTGACGGCCACCGACGAGCAGGTCCGCAAGCTACGTGGCGGCAAGATGGCCATGATCTTCCAGGACCCGCTGAGCGCGATGCACCCCTACTTCACGGTCGGATCGCAGATCGTCGAGGCGTACCGGGTGCACCACCCGGAGACGAACAAGAAGGTCGCCCGCGAGAAGGCGATCGACATGCTGGCGCGGGTCGGCATCCCCCAGCCCGAGCGGCGCTTCAACGACTACGCCCACCAGTTCTCGGGCGGTATGCGGCAGCGCGCGATGATCGCGATGGCGCTGGTCAACGACCCGTCCCTGCTGATCGCGGACGAGCCCACCACGGCTCTCGACGTGACCGTGCAGGCGCAGATCCTCGACCTGATCCGCGACCTCCAGGACGAGTTCGGGTCGGCGGTCATCATGATCACCCACGACCTCGGCGTGGTGGCCGAGCTCGCCGACGACGTCCTGGTGATGTACGGCGGCAAGGTGATCGAGAAGGGGCCGGCGATCGACACCTTCCAGAACCCGCAGCACCCGTACACCTGGGGTCTGCTCGGTTCGATGCCGCGCCTCGACCGTGAGGTGCGCGACCGGCTCAACCCGGTCAAGGGCACGCCGCCCAGCCTGATCAACCTGCCCGACGGCTGCGCCTTCCACCCGCGCTGCCCCTACGCCGGGCGCAACGGCAACCGGTCCTTCACCGAGGTGCCCATGCTGCGCGGCGACGTGCACAAGGTCGCCTGCCACCTGCCTCCGGACGATCGCACCACGATCTTCCAGCAGGAAGTTCTACCGAACCTCTGAGCGGAAGTGAATTGACGATGAGCGAGAACCTGCTCGAGGTCTCCGGACTCCAGAAGCACTTCCCGATCACCAAGGGCCTGTTCAAGCGTCAGGTCGGTGCCGTACGCGCGGTCGACGGCATCGACCTCGAGGTGCGCGCGGGCGAGACGCTGGGCTTGGTCGGCGAGTCCGGCTGCGGCAAGTCGACCGCCGGCCGCCTGTTCACCCGGATCCTGGAACCGACCGGCGGCAAGGTCGTCTTCGAGGGCAACGACATCTCGCACAAGAACGTCAACCAGCTCCGGCCGCTCCGGCGCGACGTGCAGATGATCTTCCAGGACCCGTACTCGTCGCTGAACCCGCGGCACACGGTCGGCGCGATCATCTCGGCGCCGCTGCAGATCCAGGACATCCCGACCCCGCAGGGCCTCAAGAAGGCCGTGCAGGAGCTGCTCGAGCTGGTCGGCCTGAACCCCGAGCACTACAACCGCTACCCGCACGAGTTCTCCGGCGGTCAGCGGCAGCGCATCGGCATCGCGCGGGCCCTGGCCTTGCGGCCCAAGCTGATCGTCGCCGACGAGCCGGTGTCCGCGCTCGACGTGTCGATCCAGGCCCAGGTGGTCAACCTGCTCGACGATCTGCAGCGCGAGTTCGACCTGACCTACGTGTTCATCGCGCACGACCTGTCGGTGGTGCGGCACATCTCGGACCGGGTCGCGGTCATGTACCTGGGCAAGGTCGTGGAGATCGCGGAGCGCGACGACCTCTACAAGAATCCGCGCCACCCGTACACGGTCGCCCTGATGTCGGCCGTGCCCGTGCCCGACCCGGCCCGCCGGGACCGTGCGCAGCGCGACCGGGTGTTGCTCACCGGCGACGTGCCCAGCCCGATCAACCCGCCGTCGGGTTGCCGGTTCCGCACCCGCTGCTGGAAGGCGCAGGACATCTGTGCCACCGAAGAGCCGCCGCTGACCGTCCGGCTCGAGGACCCGCAGTCGCACCTGACCGCCTGTCATTTCCCGGTGGTCGACGATGAGACCGTCGCGGGCCGCCGTCCGGCTGCCACGCCGGCCTGAGTTCCTTTTCCCGTACGACGAAAAGGCCGCCCCCGCGTCACGTACGCGGGGACGGCCTTTGTTCGTTGTGGCTACTTGGTCTTCGACGACAGACGCTTCAGCGCCTTCATGGCCTCGACCGGGTTCTTCGGCAGCGACTCCCGCACGTTGCCGTTGTCCGGGGTGTTGCGGCGCTGCGAGGCGGTCACCGGCGGCGCGCCGTCGCCGTACTCACAGCCGACCACCGTCTCGCCCGCCTCGACCGCGTCGGCGCAGAAGTCGTAGCCGGCGCCCGCGTCGATGTTGTCGATGCCGCCGTCACCCCACACGGCGTCGTCCCCGGCGCCGGCCCGCAGGATGTCGTTGCCCGGGCCACCGGTCAGCAGCTCCTCGGCGGCCCGGTCCGAGCCGGTGATCCGGTCGTTGCCGTAGCCGCCCCAGATGCTCTCGACCGACTGGTAGATCGAGTCGCGCTCGCCCGCTGCGCCGTCGTCGCCGACGACCGCGTCGTTGTCGGCGGTGATGGCCTTGGTGCGGTTCCAATAGAACACGGCGTCGTCCCCGTCGCCGCCGATGAACGAGTCGGAGTCGGTGCCGGCCGGGTAGTCGGTGGCGTCCTCGACGAAGACGTCGTCGTCGGCATCGCCGTACATGATGTCGTTGCCCTGGTTGCCTTGCAGCTCGTCCTCGCCCGCGCCGCCCTCGAGCCGGTCGTTGCCCGGACCGCCGTACATCGTCTCGTCGCCGTTGCCGCCGAGCAGCGTGTCGTTGCCGGTGCTGCCGGACAGCACGTCGTTGCCGTCGCCGCCGGACACGACGTCGTTGTCGCTCTCGCCGCGCAGCACGTCGTCGCCGCCCAGGCCCGAGATGTTGTCGTTGCCCGTGTTGCCGTAGACGTCGTCCCTGAGCGGGCCGCCGGTGAACTTGTCGTTGCCGCTGCCGAGACGGGCCGTCATGCCGAGGCCGCTGTTGTTGACCACGGTGTCGCTGCCGTTGCCGACGTCGACGCGGACCCAGACGGGCGCGACCGAGAGGGCGCACCGGATCTTGGTCACGTCGCCGCTGACCGCGGAACAGCCCGCGCCGGCCTTGAGGCCGAAGATGTCATCGACGGTGACCGTGTTGCCCGAGCGGGTCACCACGACGTTGTTCGCCTTGTCGGCGGCGGCCGTGTAGGTCACGATGTTGCCGCTCACGACCGAGACGACGCCGGTGGTCGCAGCCTCGGCAGGGAGGGCGATCCAGGCGGCACCGGCTACGGCGGCCGCGCCGAGCACGCCCACTCCGCCGCGGATGACGGACTTCTTGCGGATACTCACAGTCTGTCCTTTCAGGACGATGTGCGGAGCTTGATCAGAAGCTCCATCCGGGTGGCGCCGGTCGGGCGCGCACTGGTGAGGGTGGTGACGGCGGAGCCGGACTCCTCGCAGTTGAGGACGGTGTCGCCGGCTGCCGCGTCGACGCAGGCGTCGTAGCCGCCGGCGCCGTTCAGATAGTCGTTGCCGTCCTCGCCCCAGAGGAGGTCGTCGCCGGTGCTGCCGGCGATCACGTCGTTGCCCGGGCCGCCGAAGAAGCCCTCGTCGCGCGTGGTGCCGAGCAGACGGTCGGCCGCGTCGCCGCCGCCCAGGCCCTCGACGGTCGAGCTGATCGAGTCGCCCTCGCCGGCCGAGCCGTCGTCGCCGGCCACCCCGTCCGCGTCGGCCGTGACCGGCTTCTTGCGGGACTGGTAGTCGACCACGTCGGTGCCCGGGCCGCCGGTGAACGAGTCGCGGTCGGTGCCCGCCGGATAGTCGGTCGGGGTGTTGAACGAGTCGTTGCCCGCGCCACCGTCGAAGACGTCGTTGCCCTGCTGGTTGATGAACACGTCGTCGCCGTTGCCGCCGAGCAGGCGATCGTTGCCGGTGCCGTCGGCGATGGTGTCGTTGCCGTCGCCGCCGGACAGGGCGTCGTTGCCCGCCTCGCCGCGCAGCACGTCGTTGCCGCCGAGGCCCCAGATCGCGTCGTTGCCGTCGCCGCCGTAGACGTCGTCGCGGGCCGGACCGCCGGTGATCTTGTCGTTGCCGCCGCGACCCCACGCGGTCATGCCCAGACCGCTGTTGTTGACCAGGGTGTCGTTGCCGTCGCCGAGGTCGGCGCGGATCCAGACGGCGCCGGCGCAGGTGATCCGGGTGACGTCGCCCTTGACCGCGGCGCAGCCCGGACCGGCCTTGAGGCCGTAGATGTCGTCGACCGTGAGCGTGGAGCCCGTACGGGAAAGCCTGACGTTGTTGGCCTTGCCCGGCGCGGCCGTGTAGACGACGACGTTGCCGCTGACCTTGGAGACGGTGCCGGAGGTAGCGGCCTCGGCCGGGACGGCTGTCCAGGCGACCCCGACGACGCCGAGCACACCGGCGACGAAGGTCTTGCGCTTACTCACGGCTGGTTCTCCTAGGCTTGCGCTACGTGAGGGGATTTCACGAAGCCTGGAGATCATAGGGCGATACGGGGGCGTTCCGCTGTCCCGTACCGCCCCGATAGGTCAGCCTTCCGGACGATTCAGGATGCCCACCACGACGGCGTGTACCGCTTCGATATCGGCCGGGTCACGCAGGGTGGCCTTGGCACCGGTGACGACGTACCACTCGTCGGCGTCCTTGTATTGGACGTGGACCACGACCTCGGAGCCGGTGACCTCGGTGCGCAGGGTCAGGTCGCCGGTCACGACGCCCACCTCGTCGGTCATGACGCCGCCCTGGCCGGCCACGATGTCCGTCGTGAGGGGAGCCGGTGCCGCGGCGGGTGCGGCTTCCGTCACAGTTGCGGGATCGGCGGCCGGCGCGGCCTCGGGTGCGGCCGCGTCGGGTGCGGCCTCGGCAGCAAGCGGCTCGGCGGCGGTCTCGGGCCCGGCGGGCGCTTCCGGGGCGGGCGTCTCCGGGGCGGACGTCTCCGGGGCGGGCGCTTCCTCCGCGGCGGGCGCTTCCGAGTCTGGTGTCGGCGTGGTCATCAGCAGGTCTCCAGCATGTCCTTGAGCGCGGTCTTCTCCTTGGTGGTGACCGTCAGCTTCCACTTGACCTTCACCGCGATCCAGTCTTGCGCATATTCACACCAACTGCTCGATTCGGTCGGCTTCCAGGTGGACGGGTCCTGGTCGCCCTTCGAGCGGTTGGACGACGCCGACACCGCGATCAGCTGCGGGTCGTCGAGATCGTTGGCGAAGTCCTCGCGCTGGGCCGTCGTCCATTTCGAGGCGCCGGACCGCCACGCGTTGGCCAGCGGCACCATGTGGTCGATGTCCACCTTGGTGGGTGAGGTGAGCTTCTGACCGTCGTACAGGCTGACCCACGAGCCGGCGACCACGTTGCAGCCGGAGGTCTTGACGTTCTTGCCGTCCCGCTTCAGTACCGAGTCGCGGACGTCGCAGTTGGAGCCGGTGCTGCGCCAGTGCGGGAACTTCTCGCGGCTGTAACCGCTCATCGAGCCCGCGCGGGTCACCACCTTGAGCGAGTCGAGCTCGGACGACGAGGTGGTCGCGTCCTTGGTGGAGCCGCCGGTGCTGGTGGGTGCGGGGGCGGGCTCGAGGGAGACGCCCTCACAGCCTGAGAGGCCCGAGAGGGTGAGCACGGCGGCGGCCAGAATCAATGCAGGGGTACGAGGGGGCACGCTCCCCAGCGTAGGAGAAGCGTGCCCCTTGTGCCCGAGTCGTCGCCCGTGCGCGGATCGTCCCGCGAGGCGAACGGTGGTGAAAGATCAGCCCGCGCGGTTGACGGCGCTGGTCACGGCCTTGATCGACGCGCTCACGATGTTCTCGTCGATGCCGACGCCCCACACCGTACGATCGCCGACCTCGACCTCGACGTACGCCGCGGCCTGCGCGTCTCCACCCGAGGTGAGCGCGTGCTCGTTGTAGTCGAGCACCCGCGCCTTGATCCCCAGCGGCGCGATGGCCTGCACGAACGCGTCGATCGGGCCGTTACCGACACCGACCAGCGGCCGGCGCTGTCCACGGTGGAAGATCTCGACGTCGATCTCGACCTTGCCGTCGCGGACCGTGGTCGTGTAGTCCTCGATGGTGAAGGCCTTGCGGGCCTGGTGGTCGACCAGGTATTCGCCGGCGAAGATGTCCCACATCTCCTGCGGGCTGACCTCGCCGCCCTCCTCGTCGGTGTGGTGCTGCACCACGCCGGAGAACTCGATCTGCAGCCGCCGCGGCATGTCGAGCTTGTGCTCTTCCTTCATGATGTACGCCACGCCGCCCTTGCCGGACTGGGAGTTGACCCGGATGACGGCCTCGTAGCTGCGGCCCAGGTCCTTCGGGTCGATCGGCAGGTAGGGCACGCCCCAGGTGAACTTGTCGATGTCGACCCCGGCCGCGTCGGCGTCGGCCTGCAGCGCGGCGAAGCCCTTCTTGATCGCGTCCTGGTGCGAGCCCGAGAACGCGGTGTAGACCAGGTCACCGACGTACGGGTGACGCTCGTGCACGGGTAGCTGGTTGCAGTACTCGACGGCGCGCTTGATCTCGTCGATGTCGGAGAAGTCGATCATCGGGTCGATGCCCTGGGAGAAGATGTTCAGCCCCAGCGTGACCAGGTCGACGTTGCCGGTGCGCTCGCCGTTGCCGAACAGGCAGCCCTCGATGCGGTCGGCGCCGGCCAGCAGGCCCAGCTCGGCCGCGGCGACGGCGGTGCCGCGGTCGTTGTGCGGGTGAAGGCTCAGCACCACGGACTCGCGCCGGGGCAGGTTGCGGTGCATCCATTCGATCGAGTCGGCGTACACGTTGGGCGTGGCCATCTCGACCGTGGCGGGCAGGTTGATGATCAGCGGCCGGTCCGGCGTCGGGTCGATCACGTCGATGACGGCCGAGCAGATCTCCAGGGCGTACTCGAGCTCGGTGCCCGTGTAGGACTCGGGCGAGTACTCGTAGAAGATCTCGGTGTCCGGGGTGTGGATCTCGGCGTACTTCTGGCAGAGCCGCGCCCCGGTGGTGGCGATGTCGGTGATGCCGTCCTTGTCCAGGCCGAACACGACCCGGCGCTGCAGCGTGGACGTCGAGTTGTAGAAGTGCACGATGGCGCGCTTGGCGCCGCGGATCGACTCGAAGGTGCGGTCGATCAGGTGCTCCCGGCACTGCACCAGCACCTGGATGGTGACGTCGTCGGGGATCAGGTCCTGCTCGATCAGCTGCCGTACGAAGTCGTAGTCGGTCTGGGACGCGGCCGGGAAGCCGACCTCGATCTCCTTGTAGCCCATCTGCACCAGCAGCATGAACATGCGCCGCTTGCGCTCGGGGGACATCGGGTCGATCAGGG
Organism: Paractinoplanes bogorensis; assembly: GCF_018829635.1. Classification (GTDB taxonomy): domain Bacteria; phylum Actinomycetota; class Actinomycetes; order Mycobacteriales; family Micromonosporaceae; genus Actinoplanes; species Actinoplanes bogorensis. Next base: position 560,041 of record NZ_JAHKKG010000002.1, on the reverse strand, counting down.
CCTGGTTGCCGTCGCGCAGGTCGACCGCGCACCAGCGAGGGGCGGCCTCGACGTGCCGGGCGGGCCACTGGCGGTCGGGCAGATCAACGGCGAATTGCTTCTCGTACGGGACGTAGCGCTCGAACGGCATCTTGCTGGAGCGCTGGGTCTCGAAGGCAGAAGTGGACATGTGGAACTGCTCCAAGGGAGAGAAAGACGAGAAGGCGGCGCGCGTCAGCTCCGCGACGAGGTGCCGGCCTCGAATGGGGCCTCGTCGCGGCAGCTAAGAAGAAGGAGCGCCTGCCACATGTCGAAATCGACCCTACGTGACCGGTCGAGGCGTCGCCAGCACTACGCCCGGATGGTGGGAAGGTCAGGACGAGGGGACTACCCCGGACGGCTCGACGACCGGGGGCGGCGGCGGGGCGTCCATGCCCATCGGCGGGCCGGCGACCTCGGGGCCGGGCAGCGTCACGGTGGCCGGGCCGGCGATCTGGTTGGTCAGCTTGACCTCGCCGAACCCGACCCGGGCGGCGGTCAGCACGCCGTCGTCGGCATAGCAGTAGATGCCGACGTCGACCGGGGCGGCCAGCGAGGCCGAGATCGAGTCGATCGAGAAACAGGTGCCCTTGGCCCCGGTCAGCGGGGGTACGTCGCCGACGGCGAGGGCGGACTGCCTGTCGGTGAAGACGCTGAGCCACTGCCGGAAGAGCCGTTCGACCTTGGGGGAGTAGTCGGCCGGGACCTTCTTGCCCGGCTTGGCGACCTTGACGCAGGTGGGGCTGATCGGGTTGGTCTGCGAGCCGAGGGTGCACTGGAAGACGCCGGCCGCCGTCGAGAGGATGCTCACGTCGGCCGTGCCGCCGAGCGCGCCACCGCTGACATCGACCCGCCAGGTGCCGTCCCGGCCGACCGTGGCGACCACGTTGCGGGCCTGGCCGTCACCGTCGTCGAAGGTGTAGAGGGCCGCGTACGCCTTGTCGAGGGCCAGCGCGGCCAGCCCGACGAGCTCACCGCGCGCGCCCGACGTGTCAGGCGGGGCTGACGCCGACACCGACGGGCTGGGAGTCGGAGCGCTCTCGGACGCGCCCGAGCACGCCGCGACCCCGGACAGGAGCAACGCGGCGGACACGACAAGCATCGAAGGTGGGCGCACCGAGACATTCTCGCCTCCTTCGGCCGTAACGCCCGGACCGACGGGCCGTTCGCGCGTTCGGCGTGTCGCGCGTGTCCGGCCGGCCGGCGGCCGGAATCTGGGATCGGCTGTCGGTTCGGAACCCGGTCGCGGCTACTGTGGTGGCGATTGTCCTGACCGGCGCCGCCGGTACGTTCAGCCGAAGGATTGGGTTTCGCCGTGGCATTGGTGGTGCAGAAATACGGTGGTTCGTCGGTCGCGACCGCCGAGCGCATCAAGCGCGTCGCCGAGCGCATCGTCGGGGCCCGCAAGGCCGGCGACGACGTCGTGGTCGTGGTCTCCGCGATGGGTGACACCACCGACGAACTGATGGATCTGGCCAACCAGGTCAGCCCGCTGCCGCCCGGCCGTGAGCTCGACATGCTGCTCACCTCGGGCGAGCGCATCTCGATGGCGCTGCTGGCGATGGCCATCCACAACCTGGGTTACGAGGCCCGGTCCTACACCGGATCGCAGGCCGGCGTGCTGACCACGTCGACCCACGGCAAGGCCCGCATCATCGACGTCACCCCCGGCCGCCTGCGCAGCGCGCTCGACGAGGGTGCGATCGCCATCGTCGCCGGCTTCCAGGGCGTCTCGCAGGACACGAAGGACATCACGACCCTCGGCCGCGGTGGCTCCGACACCACCGCCGTGGCTCTGGCCGCCGCCCTGCACGCCGACGTCTGCGAGATCTACACCGACGTCGACGGCGTGTTCACGGCCGACCCGCGGATCGTCCCCGACGCGCAGCACATCAAGCAGATCACGTACGAGGAAATGCTCGAACTCGCGGCCGGCGGAGCGAAGGTGCTCATGCTGCGATGCGTGGAGTACGCGCGGCGCTTCAAGGTGCCGATCCACGTACGCTCTTCATACTCGAACAAGCCCGGCACCCTGGTCACTGGATCGATGGAGGACCCTGACGTGGAACAAGCGCTCATCACCGGGGTCGCGCACGACCGGAGCGAAGCCAAGATCACGATCGTCGGCGTGCCCGACGAGCCGGGCGCGGCCGGGCACATCTTCAACACGGTGGCCCAGGCCGAGATCAACATCGACATGATCGTGCAGAACGTGTCGACCGAGGGCACCGGGCGTACGGACATCTCCTTCACCCTGCCGAAGGCGGACGGCGCGACCGCCATGACCGCCCTCGACAAGATCAAAGATCAGATCAAGTTCAAGAGCCTGCTCTTCGACGACCACGTGGGCAAGGTGTCGCTGATCGGCGCGGGCATGCGCTCGCACCCGGGCGTCGCGGCCTCCTTCTTCGCCTGCATCGGCGAGGCCGGCGTCAACATCGAGATGATCTCCACCTCCGAGATCCGGGTCTCGGTGGTCTGCCGCGACAGCGACCTCGACACCGCCGTCCGCGCCGTGCACGACCAGTTCGAGCTGGGCGGCAGTGAGCAGGCGGTGGTTTACGGCGGGACCGGCCGGTAAGCCCGGCCATGGCGCAGCCCACGCTCGCCGTCGTCGGGGCGACCGGCTCCGTCGGGACGGTCATGCTCGAGCTGCTGACCTCTCGGCGCAACGTCTGGGGTGAGATCCGGCTGATCGCCTCGGCGCGATCGGCCGGCAAGGTGCTGAGCTGCCGCGGCGAACAGCTGACGGTGGCCGAGCTGACTCCCGAGGCGTTCGACGGCGTCGACGTCGCGATGTTCGACGTGCCCGACGAGGTGTCGCTGCAGTGGGCGCCCGTCGTGGCCGCCCGCGGTGTCACCGTGGTCGACAACTCGGCCGCCTTCCGCATGGACCCGGGTGTCCCGCTCGTGGTGCCCGAGGTCAACAAGGAAGACCTGCGCGAACGCCCACGCGGCATCGTCTCCAACGCCAACTGCACCGTGATGGCGATGATGATGGCGATCGCGCCGCTGCACCGCGAGTACGGTCTGCGCGAGCTGGTGCTGGCCTCCTACCAGGCCGCCTCGGGAGCCGGTCAGGTCGGCGTCGACACGCTGCACGACCAGCTCAGCAAGGTGGCCGGCGACCGGCTGCTGGGCTCCCGGCCGGGCAACGTGCGCCAGGCGGTGGGCGACGAGCTCGGCCCGTTCTCGGCGCCGCTCGCGCTCAACGTGGTGCCGTGGTCGGGTGCGCTCGAGCCGCTCGGCTGGTCGTCCGAGGAACTCAAGCTGCGCAACGAGTCCCGCAAGATCCTCGCGCTGCCGGCTCTCAAGGTCTCGGCCACCTGCGTACGGGTACCGGTCGTGACCGGGCATTCGATCGCCGTGCACGCGGTCTTCGGCTCCGAGGTCGACGCCGAGGGCGCCCGCCAGGCCCTGCGCAACGCGCCCGGCGTGATCCTGGTCGACGATCCCGAGGCGGGCGAGTTCCCGATGCCGATCGACGCGGTCGGCACCGACCCCTCGTGGGTGGGCCGCATCCGCCGGGCGATGGACGACCCGCGCGCCCTCGACCTGTTCGTGACCGGCGACAACATGCGCAAGGGGGCCGCCCTCAACACGGTGCAGATCGCCGAGCTGATCGCGGCCGAGCTGTCCAAGTGACCGGCGTCGTCGAGGTCGTCATCACGGCTTCCGACCCCGACTGGCTGGCCGCGTTCACCCGCCGGCTGGTCGACGACCGTCTGGCCGCGTGCGGTCAGCAGATCGCGGCGATCCGTTCGATCTACCGCTGGGACGGCGCGGTGCAGGACGACCCCGAGGCTCGCGTCGCCCTGCACACCCGGGCCGACCTGGTCGACCGGATCGTCGAGCGGGCCAACACCGAGCACCCGTACGACGTACCGTGCGTCCTGGCGTTGCCGATCGTCGCCGGCAACCCCGCCTATCTCGACTGGGTCCGCGCGGAGACGACGCTCGCCTGACGGCCCGGAGGCTGCGGCCGCGCGAGTCAGCGGCCGGCGCTCCACCACAGGTAGGCGGCCAGGCCCAGCCCCGCGACGGCGATCGCGATGCGCAGCGGGCGGTCCGGCAGATGGCGTACGAGGATCGAGCCCAACCAGCTACCGGCCAGGCACCCGATCGCCATGAGAGCGGCCGCGGCCCAGTTCACCGGCGCGACCACGGCGTAGATGACCGCGGCGGCCAGGTTGGCCGCCCCGAGCGCGATGGTCTTGACCGCGTTGGTCACCGGCAGCGGCTCGGTCGCGGCCACCGACAGAACCGCCAGCATGAGCACGCCGGCCGCCGCCCCGAAATATCCGCCGTAGACGCCGATCAGCAGAACCGCGACACCCACGGCGACCGCCGGCATCGACCGGTGCCCGCCCCACCGCCGCAGCGGATCGCGCATCAACAGCAGCACGGATCCGAGCGCGACCAGCACCGGAACAATCCGCTCGAACGCCGACGACGGCGTGGCCAGCAGCAGCGCGGCCCCGGCCAGGCCCCCGACCGCGGCCACCGCGCACAGCTTGGCCAGCCGCCGCCCCTGCCCACGAAGCTCCGGCCGGGCCCCGACCGCCGTGCCGGCCGTGACCGACATCAACGCCACGGTGTTCGTGACGTTGGCCGCGATCGGTGGAATTCCCAGGGCGAGCAGAGCCGGATAGCTGACCAGTGAGGCCAGACCGGCGATCGACCCGGTCAGCCCACCCCCGACACCACCGGCCACCAGGACCAGGGCATCACGCAGCAGCACCCGATCACCGTAGGGAGCGCCCCCGCCCCAGGTCACGCTCTCGTAGCCGACCTCACACGGTGGCCCGGCGGCGGAGCAGGAGGGCGGCTACCGCGACCAGTGCGGCCGGCAGGCCGATTCGCCACGCGGCGAGGATCAGCAGGCCACGGGTGTCGTCGATTTCGGCTACCTCGACCGTGGCGACGATCAAGCCCGCGCTCAAGGCCAGGCCGGTCGCCAGCAAAAGGCGCTCGTCGACCACGGTCCAGAGGGCCAACGCCACCACCAAGGCGAGCTGCACGCCCGCGGGCAAGTGGTAATCCCCGGCCCAGGCCAGTGGCAGTAGGATCGCCAGCGGGTGCAGGACGGGGCGGCGTGGGCCGGGGACCAGCAGGAAGACGGCGGCCACGGCGAAAGCGGACGTGGCCGGGATGCTGATCTGGTCGGTGCCGCTGAGCAGCAGGGCGGCCACGGCCAAGCCGAGCGCGGGCAGGCGGTAACCGATCATCACGGCCACCGACGCCAGGCCGGCGACGATCCAGGTCGCGATGGTCAGGTTGCTGCGGAGCTGGGTGCCGTAATAGAGGTCGTTCAACGGCGCCACGGCCCCGGCGATGAGCAGCATCAAGGCTGCGGTTCGTAGGGCGGCCTGCCAGCGTACGCGGGAAGGGTCTTGATCTGAGAGTCTCGCCCGCAGGCCGCCGAGCACCAGCGCCGGCAGCTCGCGCCGCATCGGCCGGCCGGCCGTGAGCAGGACGTCGAGCATCTCGTCGCGCGGGTGGTCGGCCGGATAGAGACGCAGCAGCGTGCGGTAGGTCTTCATGCGGTGCCCAGCCCGGGACGCAGTACGACGCGGGCCGCCTCGGACATGCGGACGGCCTCGGCCCGCAGAGCGGAACGACCCGAAGGGGTCAGCGCGTAGTGGCGGCGGGCCCGGCCGTTGACGATCTCTTCGCGGACGACCTCGATCATCGCCTCGCGCGTGAGGCGGTCGAGGGCCTGGTAGAGCGTGCCGGTGGCCAGGCTGATCCGTTGGTCGGACAGCTCGGCCACCCGGCTCATGATCGCGTAACCGTGGCCAGGCCCGTCCTGCAGCGCGGCCAGGATGAAATACGTCGGCTCCCTCACGAAGCCAACATATGTCATCCACTTACATATGTAAACCGCTAGGCCAGGTCGGCCCGGGTGAGCAGGGCGCGCAGCTGGATGCCCTCGGCCGACAGTGCCTCGGCGCCGCCCTCCTGCCGGTCGATCACGCAGAGGGCGTGGTCGACGTGCGCGCCGAGCTTGCGCAGCTCGCCGGTCGAGATGACGACCTGGCCGCCCGAGGTCACCACGTCTTCGACCACCAGCACGCGCCGGCCGGCCACCTCGGCGCCCTCGGCCAGGCGGGCCGTGCCGTACTTCTTGGCTTCCTTGCGGACGAAAGCGGTGGGCAGCTTGGCGTGCCGGGCCAGCGCGGTCACCACGGCGATGCCGCCCATCTCGAGCCCGGCCAGCACCTCGGTGCCCTCGGGGATCAGGACGGCCATCTGCTCGGCCAGCTTGTCGAGCAGCTCGGGGTCGGCCTCGAACTGGTACTTGTCGAAGTACTCGTTGGCGATGCGCCCGGAGCGCAGGGTGAACTCGCCGGTCAGCCGGCTCACGTCGCGGACCTGCCGCGCGAGGTCAGAGTCAGTCACAAGGAGCAAGCCTGTCAGGCCACTCCCGGACACCCGACGGCACCCCACACGCAACCACTCAGCAACCGACAAACCATGCCGATCAGAGGGTCATGCAGACCAACCCGCACCGGTGGTTCGGCGTGGGCCAGAGCAGTGCGCCCGATTCGCGCAAGGCGGGGGCCGAGGCCGCGTCCGAGGCGATCGGCGGACGGGAGGCCAAGGCCGTCTTCGTCTTCGCGTCGGTCACTCACGACCTGCCCGAACTGCTTCGCGGCGTACGGATGGAGGCCGGGCCGGACGCCGAGATCGTCGGCGCCACCACCATGGGGGAGCTGGGCAGCGCCGGTACGACGGTGGGCGGGCTCTCGGTCGCGGCGCTCGGCGGCGACGGGTTCACCGTGCAGGCCCGGGCGGCCCACGTCTACCAGTCCGACCCGCGGGCGGCCGGGGCCGCGGCGGCCGAGGCTCTGCACGACATGGACGACGAGCACAAGGTGCTGATCCTGCTGGCCGACGGGCTGGCGCGGCAGACGCACGAGATCGTCCGAGGGGCGTACTCGGCGATCGGGGCCAGCGTGCCCCTGGTGGGTGGGTTCGCCGCCGACGACCGGCAGTTCGCCAAGACCTACCAGTTCTTCAACGACGAGGTGCTCAGTGAGGCCGTGATCGGTCTCGCCCTCGGCTCGGACGGGCCGATGGGCATCGGGGTCGCGCACGGCTGGCGCCGCACCGAGCCACCGATGATGGTCTCCAAGGCCACCGGGCCGCACATCTACGAGCTGGACCACGAACCGGCGCTCGACGTGCTGCTGCGCCGCAACAACTTCGACGGTACGGCGGCCGAGTTCTTCAGCCAGGGGCATTCGCTGCAGCCGCTCGGACTGTCCCGGCGCAGCGGCGAGGACATCCGGGTGATCCACGCGGGTGACGACGAGGCCCGGTCGGTGTGGGGAACGGCCGACGTGCCGCAGGGCGCGCTGGTCTGGCTGATGGAGGGCGACCGCCAGTCGCTGCTGGACGGTGCCGCCTGGTCGTGCACCGAGGCGGTGGCCCGGCTCGAGGGTCTGCCCCCGCTCGGGGTGCTCGCGTTCGACTGCGGCGGTCGCTGGGCCGGGCTGGTCGAGGGCGGTCTCGAGCAGGAGATCCAGGCCATGCGTACGGCGTTGAGCGACGCCCCGTTCGCCGGCTTCTACACGCTGGGCGAGATCGCCCGGGTTCGCGGCGCGATGGGCACCCACGCGCTGACCCTCGTCACCCTGGCTCTGGCCTGACCATGCCGAGCTGGTCGTCCCACCTCCTCACCGAGTACTTCGCCGCGGTCAACGCCGCGGCCGATGAGACGTCGGCGATCGCCAGCGCGGTGGAACGGGCGACCGAGATGGTCGAGGCCGAAGTGGGCGCGGTGGTGCGGGAGGGCCGGGTCTTCGGGGCGTACGGCTTCGGTCCGGTCGTCCCCGAGACCGCGTTGCACGAGGTGGCCGCCGGTCAGCCGATGCTCGAGGTCCCGTACGTCGGTGAACTGCACGCGGTCAGCAATCCGCTCGGCTCCGAGACGGGTGACGCCCTGATCGTGGCCCGGTTGTCCGAGCCCTTCGAGCCGGCCGAGCGGCAGATGCTGCAGGGCATGGGTCAGGTGCTCGGTCTCGCGCTGCGCAGCATCCGGGTGCTCGCCGCGGAACGGCACATGCGGGCCGAGCAGGAGCGTCAGGCGTCGACCGCGCAGACCCGGCAGCGGCTGGTCGAGTCGCTGCTCACCATCCAGCGGGCGATCTCGGCCCGGCGTCCGCTGCCCGAGATCCTCGACGCCGTCACCGGCGGAGCGCACGACCTGCTGGGTGGGGCCACGGTCACGCTGATGCTGGCCGAGGGCGGCACCGACCGCCGGCTGACCGTCGCCTCGAAGCAGGGCGAGGACGTGTCACCACCCGAGAGCCTGGCCCGCGCGGCGATGGCGGGCGGTGCGGTGGTCGTGCGGCCGGACGGGGCGGGCTGGATGATCGCGGCGCCGGTGCGGGTCACCGGCGAGATGGCCGGCAGCCTGGTCGCGCACCTGCCCGGGGTCGCCGGGCAGCAGAACGAGCAGCGCGATCAGCTGGCCGCGTTCGCCCAGCAGGTGAGTCTGGCCCTGACCGACGCGCGCACGGTCGAGGCGGTGCGCGAGGCCCACCACGACCCGATCACCGGGCTGCCCAACCGGGCGCTCTTCCTCAAGATCCTCAACCGGGTGCTGGCCTCCCGGGTCACCAGCAGCGATCCGACCAGCGTGCTGTTCATCGACCTGGACCGGTTCAAGGCGGTCAACGACAGCCTCGGTCACGACGCCGGTGACCAGTTGCTCGCCCTCGTGGCGCGGCGGCTGCGTGGATGCGTACGGGCCAGTGACACCACGGCCCGCCTCGGTGGCGACGAGTTCGCCGCGCTCGTGCACGACTCGCCGGCCGAGACCGCCGAGGTGGTGGGCGAGCGGATCGTGACCGCCCTCAAGGAGCCGTTCCGGGTGGCCGGTCGCGAGGTGTTCATCGGTGCCAGCGTCGGCATCGCGATCTCGCGCGAGTCCGAGCAGAAGTCCGAGGAGCTGTTGCACAACGCCGACGTGGCCATGTACCGGGCCAAGAAGGACGGTCCGGGCCGGGTGCTGGTCTATCAGCCCTACATGCACGCCGAGGCGCTCGACCGCCTGAGCCTGCGCGGCGACCTGCAACGGGCGCTGCGCGAACGGGAGTTCCGGCTGCAGTACCAGCCGCTGATCCGGCTCGCCGACGGTCAGGCGGCCGGCGTCGAGGCGTTGATCCGCTGGCAGAGCCCGACCCGCGGATTCGTCTCGCCGGTCGACTTCATCCCGATCGCCGAGGAGTTCGGGCTGATCGTCGACATCGGGCAGTGGGTGCTCGAGACCAGCGCGGTGCAGGTGGCCAAGTGGCGGCGCGACCATCCCGACCTCACGCTGAACGTCAACGTGTCCGGCCACCAGCTCGTCCATCCGCGGTTCGCCGACAACGTCATGCGGGCCCTGGCCATCGCCGGCCTGCCGTCGAGTGCGGTGACGCTCGAGCTGACCGAGTCGGTGCTGATGAGCGAGCCCGACCTGGGCATGTCGGCGTTGCACGTGCTGCGCGGTCTGGGCGTGCAGCTGTCGATCGACGACTTCGGCACTGGATATTCGTCGCTGGCCTACCTGCGCGAGCTGCCGGTGGACGAGCTGAAGATCGACCGGGCGTTCATCGCTCGGGCCGAGTTGACCAGCGAAGATCTGGCCCTGGTACGCACGATCGTCGAGCTCGGACAGATCCTGGGTCTGCGTGTGGTGGCCGAAGGTATCGAAAATGCGGCCCAGCTGGCGGCGTTGCGCGGCCTCGGATGCGGTTACGGCCAGGGCTACCACCTGTGCCGTCCGGTCGATCCCGAGGTCGTGCTGGAACGACTGTCCGGGTCACCCGTTGGCGTACTTGATCACCGCTCTACCGCATGAGTCATGCTCTAGGGGTACTTTTCGGCTAATTAGTACATTTGCCCCGGAAGGAAAATAGACGGTGACACCCTTCGCGCTGCTCTTCCTGCTCGCCCTCGCCGGTTCCTCCTGCTTCGCCCTCGGCCGGGCCCTCGGCCGTGGCGAGCGCTACGAAAAGGGCTACCGTGAGGGTTTCCGGGACGGCGAGACCGGCTCCCTGGCTCGCGCCGCACGTCTCATCCAGCTCAACGACCGCCCGGCCATCGCCCCCGCTATCGAGTCGATGCTCGGGCCCTACGCGGTGCCCCAGCAGCAGCTGCCCGGGCGCAACGCGTCGCCGGCGGTCACGGCTGTTCCGGTGCGGCCTCAGCTGGCCATCTAGGGCAATTTCCTTCCAGATCAAAAGCTTGCGGGGGTACGGCGTTGCGCCGTGCCCCCGCACTGTTCAGTTCGACTTGTTCAGGCGCTCATCAGGCCGATAGCGAAGCCGATCGCGAAGCCGACCGGCCCCGCGACGAGGGACAGGATCAGCGCGAGCTGGGACAGACGTTCCTGGCGCCGCTTGCCCAGGACCGCGAAGATCACGCCGACCGGGGCGAACACGATCGGCAGGATGACGACCGCGATCGCCGCCATGACGAAAGCGACGATGCTGAACGTGTTGCCGGTGCTGTTGGCCGACGCGTACGGGACCTGGGTGTTGACCATGTAGGGCGGCGGTTCCGTGCTGTACGGCGGTGGGGTGTAGGCCGCCGGTTGTTGATAGGCCATCGGCTGCTGGTGCTGCGGATAGGCCGGTGCCTGGGGTGGCTGGTATCCGGCCATGGGCTGGGCGGCGGGCATGGGCGGGCCGGCGGGCATGGTGAAGGTCGACGTCGCGTCGGTCGCCCACGAGGGCGGTGGCGGCTGCTCGACGGCCGCTCCCCATGACTGCTGCTGCTGTTCCACCGCCGCCCACGACGGCTCGGTCGACTGCCATGAGGCGTTGGGTGACGACCACTCCGGTGTGGCCTGCTGCTGCGCGGGCGCGCCCGGCGCCGGCCACGCCGCCGCCGGGGGTGTTGCCGATTGGCCACAGTTGGCGCACCAGCCGTTGGGCTGTACCGCCGCCGAGCCACAGTTCATGCAGGTCATGGACACTCTTCTCCGGGGGTGTCAGGTCGACTTCAGCAATCGACCTGCAACCGTCGGAGATGAGTCTTCTAACCCAGCTGCTTACGCACCTCGGCCGCGACCCGTCCGCCCTCGGCCCGGCCCGCCACCGCGGCCTGCGCCGCCTTCATGGCCGGGCCCATCTGCCCCTTGCCGGTGAAGCCGCCCGCCGCGAGCGCCTCGGCCACCAGCCCGGCGATCTCCTCATCGGTCAGCTGCCGCGGCAGGTAGCGCTCGATCACCTCGCCCTCCGAGCGCTCCTTGGCCGCCTGCTCGGTCCGCCCCGCGTCGGCGAAGGCGGTGGCCGCCTCACGACGCTTCTTCGACTCCTTGGACAGCACCGCGAGCACCTCGTCGTCCGACAGGTCACGGGCCTCGGTGCCGGCGACCTCGGCGTTGCGTACGGCGGCCAGCGCCATTCGCAGCGTCCCCGTGGTCAGCTCGTCCCGGCCCTTCATCGCGGCGTGCAGGTCATCGTTCAGGCGGTCTTTCAACGTTCCCATGGACGGAGAAACTACCCTTGCTTTCCATGCGCAAGCGCTCCCTTTTCGCCCTGGGCTCCGGCATCCTCGCCGCCGGCGCCGCCACCTTCGCCTACGCCTCCCTGATCGAGCGCAATATGTTCACGCTCCGGCGCTTCGACGTGCCGGTGCTCGAGCCCGATGCGGAACCGCTGCGCATCCTGCATCTCTCCGATCTGCACATGATGCCGGAGCAGCGACGCAAGCAGGAGTGGGTGGCCGCGCTGGGTGGTCTCGACCCCGACCTGGTCGTCGTCACCGGTGACAACCTCTCCGACCCCGAAGCGGTGCCCGGCGTGCTGCGCGCCCTCGACCCGCTGCTGCACCTGCCCGGCGCCTTCGTCTTCGGCTCGAACGACTACCGCGGCCCCCGCCTCAAGAACCCGTTCGCCTACCTGGTGCGCCCCTCCTCCGAATACGAGGAGGACCAGCTCAAGCGGCCCAACCTGCCCACCGAAGACCTGCGGGCGGCCCTGGTCGACGCGGGCTGGGCCGACCTCAACAACGCCCGTACGCACCTCAAGGCGGGCGGCCGCTCCATCGAACTGGTCGGCGTAGATGACCCGCACATCAGCCGCGACGACTACCCGTCGGTGTCCGGCCCGATCGCCCCCGACGCCGACGTGCACCTGGGCGTAACCCACACCCCCGCGTCGCGGGTGCTGAACGCGATGGCCGCCGACGGCTTCGAGTTGCTGCTGGCCGGCCACACCCACGGAGGCCAGGTCTGCGTCCCGTTCTACGGCGCCCTGACCACCAACTGCGACCTGCCCAAGTCGATGGCGAAGGGCGTCCACCGCTGGCCCGGCTCCGACGCGTGGCTGCACGTCTCGGCCGGCCTGGGCACGCACCCCACCGCCCCGGTCCGCTTCAGCTGCCCGCCGGAGGCCTCGATCCTCACCCTGATCCCGCGCTGACCTGCGGTTTTGCGGTTAGGGGGATACCGATTTCGCGTGGGCCCCGGCGTCGGATAGTATTTCCTGGCAGCTCGGGGTGTGGCGCAGCTTGGTAGCGCGCTTCGTTCGGGACGAAGAGGCCGTCGGTTCAAATCCGGCCACCCCGACCAGTTGAAAGGGCCGTTTCCAGTGATGGAAGCGGCCCTTTCGCTATCTCTCAGACTATGTGGCGGTCGCGCGGCGGCACCAAGGCACCGACTACGACGACCACATCACCTTCGGCTGCCGCTTCGGCCCAGTGGCAGGTAGCGACTTGCCGGCTGCCACAGCGGTAGACGCTGCCGCCGTGGCGCCGGATGGTCCGCTCTACGGACACAAGCTCACTCGAGCCGAAGCGCTTTCTCACCCAAAGATCAGCGAATTCTGGAAAGTGATCGACTTCGTGGTCGAGACCGACCCGTTGGTGCACCAACACCACTACGGGCACGCGACTCCCACGATCCGGTAGCCCACGGCGGTGTGACCGTAGCGAACGAAAACGGGCGGGACATCGTGTGATGTCCCGCCCGTTTTACGTGTCTCGCTGGGTCAGCGGCCCGGCGGCTTGGGCGGGCCCGAAGGCTGACCACCGGCCGGCGGTGCGGCCGGGGCCTTGCCCTTTGACGGGTGGATGATGACGAAACCGCCCTTGATGGTTCGGCCGTCGGGGTCGGTGCCGGCTGCGGTGCCGACCGGGCAGTCGGACTCGACCTCGCTGCCGATGGAAGCGTCGAAGCCGGCGTCCTCGATGCGGCTGCGGGCGTCGTCGAGCGAGTCGCAAGTCACGTCGGGGATGGAGCGCTGATCGCCGAAGGCGATTTTGCGGTTCTCCGGCTCCTTGAACTGCTCCCTGGGCTTGTCCTTCATGTAGTCGGCCAACGTCTGGTAGACCGCCGGGTTGACCACGTCGTGGGACATGCGGTCGCGGTGGTCGGGCCAGTCGGGGTTGGCCATGTAGCCGGCCACCACCAGCGACGTGGTGCCCGCGATCAGCGCGGCCGTCTTGTCGCGGTCGGTGGTGCCGGTCTTGCCGAACACCGGGTGCTTGACCGTCGAGCGGGTCGCCCGGGCCGTCGCGCCGTTGCAGCGGCCCAGCTGGGCCGAGTCGCCGACGGGGCAGCGGGCCGCGTCGATCGCCGCTCGGGCCACATCTTTGCTCGTGGCCCGGATGCAGCGGGGCTTGCCGATGTCGAGTTTGTCGCCGTCCTGCGTCGAGATCTGCTCGATCGGCGTGGGCTCGCAGTACATGCCGTCGCCGGCCAGGGTGGCGTACGCGTTGGCCATGTCGAGCGGCGTCGACGAGGAGACGCCGAGCGTGAAGGCACCCCACTGGTTCGCCGCGGTCGTGTTGTTGGCCCACTCGTTCTCACGCGGCACCCGGAACTGGACACCGAACCGCTTGGCCACGGCCACCACGTTCTCCGCGCCGACCTGCTGCTCGAGCGGCACGAAGTAGGTGTTGATGGACTTACCGAAGCCGGTCCACATGTTGTAGATGCCTTCGCCACCGCCGCCGGAGTTGCTCGGGCACCAGAAGTGGGTGCCGGCGCAGGCGGACGGGCTGCCGCGTTCGACGATGTAGTCGGACTTGAACCGCTTCTCGGCCTTGATCGGGTAGGCCAGCGGGTAGCCCTTTTCCAGCGCGGCGATGATCGTGAAGATCTTGAACACCGAGCCGGCCTGGTAGCCCTGGATGTCGCCGCCGCCGCTGAGCAGCGGGTTCGTCGTGTTGGGGTAGGTCGCGCGTACGCCCTGGTCGGCTTTCTTCTTGTCCGACGAGAGCGGGTTCGGGTTGGCGGCGTCGGGCAGCTTGTACTTCCGGTTGGCCGCCAGCAGACGCACCTTGCCGGTGCCGGGCTCGGTCGCGGCCAGCAGCAGCGCGTTCTTGTCCTTCTCGGCGATGTGGTCGGCGATCCGGGCGCGCGCGTCCTTCTGGGCCTCGATGTCCATCGTCGTGGTGATGCGGTAGCCACCGCTCTTGAGGCGGCGCTCCCGGTCGTACGGGGTCGCGCCGAAGGCCTCCTGGCTCATCCACCAGCGGTAGAAGTAGTCACAGAAGAAGCCCCAGTTGTTGTTGGCCACCGAGACGCAGCCGTTGCCGACCGGCTTGACCTGGCGCGGGATGGCTTCCTTCTTGGCCTTGTCGGCCTGGGCCTGGGTGAGCGCGCCCATCTCGACCATGGCCGGGAGGATGTAGTTGTCGCGGCGCTGCTTGATCTGGTCGTACCCGTCCTTGGTGGTCGGGTTGAAGCTGGTCGGCGCCTTGACCATGCCGGCCAGCATCGAGGCCTGGCCGGCCGTCAGGTCTTTGGGCTTCTTGTTGAAGTAGACCTGGCTGGCCGCGAAGACCCCGTAGGCCTGGTTGCCGAACGGCGCGATGTTCAGGTAGCGCTCGAGGATCTGGTCCTTGTTGAGTTCCTTCTCCACCTGCAGCGCGTACTTCATCTCAGTGATCTTGCGCTTGGGCGTGTCCTTGGTCGCGTCGACGACCTCCTGCGGGTTCGTCGCCGAGTAGGCGAGCGACATCCGCACGTACTGCATGGTGATGGTCGAGGCGCCCTGCTTGGAGTCGGACTTGCCGCTGTTGTTGACGAACGCGCGCGCAACGCCCTTGAGGTCGACGCCGTTGTGGTTGTAGAACTCCCTGTCCTCGGCTGCGACCATGGCGTCCCGCATCGGCTTGGCGATGTCCTTCAGCGGCACGTCGCTGCGGAACTCGTCGTAGAACTGCGAGATCTGGGTCTTGTTGTCCGACGCGTAGATCCGGGTGATCTGCGGGGAGCTGAAGTCTTTGAGCTCACTGGGCAGCTGGGCGAAGGTCTCGCCCCCGGCCTTGGCGGCCAGCCCGGACATCGCGGCGGCCGGGAAAGCCGCGGCCGCGACGACGACGCCGGCCAGCAGGCCGCAGATCACCAACGAGGTCGCGTTCGCGAAAATGTTGTGATCGCGTCGGCGCATCCAGGAAGTCACCTGAGCAGGGTACGCGACAAGAGCACGAGACCGCCCGTCTGGATGGTCACGCTTCGCCCCGATAATTGTGCCCCGACGGCGTACTTCTTGCGACCATTTCCCCGAAGCGCTCCCGTGGCCTTCGTGGTGTTTGCCCGGAACCACCGGGCTGTACATATTTCAGGTACAACGTTGCGTAATCGCCCGACTACAGAGCATGATGGTCCGGCGAGCTTGTCGCACGACGTCTGTACGGCTTGGGGGACGAGAAGCCACTGGGCGTCGAGGGGGGTAACGCAAGGGGGGACGTTTACACATGGGGATGATCAGCGATTGGCCCAGCATGGCGGCGTGTCAGAGTGGCGACCCTGACGCGCTCTTCGTGCAGGGCGCCGAGCAGAACGTGGCGAAGAGGATCTGCCGCAGCTGCCCGGTTCGCTACGAATGCCTCGCCGATGCCCTGGACAACAGGATCGAGTTCGGCGTCTGGGGCGGTATGACCGAGCGGGAGCGACGGGCGCTGCTGCGCCGGCACCCGCACGTGGCCAGCTGGCGGAAGATGTTCGAGGCCGCCATGCGGGAGAAGGGCGCCGACAAGGTGCTCGTCCCCACCCGCTGAGAATCAGAAAGCGGCGAGAGCTCAGGCGAGCAGCGCGCCGATCGTCCGCAGCCCGTCGACGTCATGCACGTCGGCGGGCTGTGCCGTGACCGAGACCGTCGGCACGGCCGGGAACGCGTCGGTGAAGTTCGCGGCCACCAGCAGCTCACGCTCGGTCTGCCGGACCAGGTTGGCGTGGATGCGCAGCGCGTCGGCGGTCAGTGGGTGATCACCGGCGGCGGTCAGCGCGTCGGCCGCGGCCTCGCTCGCGTCGGCGGCCAGGGCCGGCACCTCGGAGCTGTGCATGCGGTTGAGCACCAACCCGGCCAGCGGCATCTTCTCGGCCACCAGTCGTTCGGCAAAATAAGCGGCTTCCCGTACGGCGTCCCGCTCGGGCGCCGCGACCAGCAGGAACGCGGTCTGCGGGTCCTGCAGGATGCGGTATGTCTGGTCGGCGCGCTGCCGGAAGCCGCCGAACATCGAGTCGAGGGCCGCCACGAAGCCCGACAGGTCGGTCAGCAGCTGGGCGCCGAGGATCTTTTGCACCGCCCGCGAGAACAGCCCGAACGACGCCGTGACCAGGCTGAACATGCTCTTCCCGCCGCGTGCCGGGGCGAGCAGCATCCGCAGCATCCGGCCGTCGAGGAAACGGGACAGCCGGGCCGGCGCGTCGAGGAAGTCGAGCGCCGAGCGCGACGGCGGGGTGTCGACCACGATCAGGTCCCACTCGTCGGTGGACCGCAGCTGGCCCAGCTTCTCCATCGCCATGTATTCCTGCGTGCCGGCGAAGGTCGAGCTCATGGCCTGGTAGAACGGGTTCGCGAAGATCTCGGCGGCCCGCTGCGGCGTGGTGTGCTGCTGCACGACCTCGTCGAAGGTCCGCTTCATGTCGAGCATCATGGCGTGCAGTTCGCCGCCGTTGTCGCCGTCGATGCCCTTGACCTGGCGGGGTGTGTTGTCGAGCTCGCTCAGGCCCATCGACTGGGCCAGCCGGCGGGCCGGGTCGATGGTGAGCACGACGGTGCGCCGCCCGTGCACCTCGGCCGCCCGCAGCCCGAGCGCGGCCGCGGTTGTCGTCTTGCCCACCCCACCGGAACCGCAGCACACGACGATGCGGGTGGACGGGTCGGCGAGCAGACCGTCGACATCGAGTCGTTCAGCGCTCACATCAGCCACTACTCAAGCGTAATCCGTACGAGATCGAGCGCACGCGGACTGTGGCGGGTCACGCACGCATAAGAGCGGCGGCCAGCTCGTCGAGCCCACCCTGATCGACCCCGCGGGGCAGCAACGGCAGCTCGACCAGGGGCCGGCCCGCGTCGGCGAGCTCGGCCCGCAGCCCCTCCTCCAGCTCCTGGCGGGTGAGGTGGGCCTTCACCTCGGTGGCGAGCCCGTTCACGGTGGCCGCGTCGGTCGGCAGCCCGGCCTCGGCCAGGCCCCGCTTGAGCTCGGCCTTGGTCACCTTGCCGGCCGTGGCCAGGGCGGGGCGGGTGGCGTTGAGCACGATCCGCCCGACCGGGATGTTCAGCGCGTCCAGCTCGGCGATCGCATCCAGCGTTTCCTGTACGGGCATCTCCTCGAGCAGAGTCACCACGTGCACCGAGGTCATCGGCGAGCGCAGGAGTGACGCGACGCCTTCGCTCTGGGTCTTGATCGGGCCCATCTTGGCCAGCTTCGCCGTCTCGGCCGTCACGTTGAGGAACCGGCCGATGCGGCCCGTCGGCGGGGCGTCCAGCACGACCGCGTCGTACGCCCGCCGGCCGTCGGCCGACCTGGTCGTGGCCTCCTTGACCTTGCCGGTGAGCAGCACGTCGCGCAGGCCCGGGGCGATGGTGGTGGCGAAGTCGATCGCGCCCACCTTGCGCAGGGCCCGGCCGGCCGCGCCCAGGTGATAGAACATGTCGAGGTATTCGAGGAGCGCCTCCTCGGGGTCGACCGCGAGCGCGCGCACCTCGCCGCCGCCGGCCACCTTGGCGATCCGCAGCTCCTTGTAGGGCAGCGGCTCGGTCTCGAAGAGCTGGGCGATGCCCTGCCGCCCTTCGACCTCGACCAGGAGCGTGCGCCGGCCGCCCGCGGCCAGGCCCAGAGCCAGCGCCGCGGCGACGCTGGTCTTACCGGTGCCGCCCTTGCCGGTCACCACGTGCAGCCGTGCCGGCCATCTGCTGACGAACTCGCCCATCCCTAAACCGTACGACGACCGATCAGCCGGTGACTTCGCAGACCAGCCAGCCGGTCTTGCGGATCACCGTGAACTCCAGCTGCTGCGAGGCGGTCTTTTCGTCCGCGGTCGACATGGTGAGCTCGACCGACACCCGTGCCTGGTCATCTTTGTTCTCGGTCACCTCAGGGTCGGCCCAGCGGAAGACCGGGTCGGTGTAGCCGTCGGCGTACGCCTTGATGTCGGACACCCGGTCGGCGATCTTCGTCTCGTCCCGGGCCTCGCGGCAGACCAGGTCGTCGGCGGCTTTCGCGTCCTGGTTGGTGTAGACGGCGGTGAGGAAGCGGGTGACGGCGGTCGACGGGTCGGTCGAGCCCGGGTTGTCGGCGTCACGGAGCAGGAAATAGGCCGACACGGCACCGCCACCGCAGAGGACGAGCGTGCCGACCAGGGCGAGCGAGATCCAGAGTCCGCCGCGGCGCCGGGCGGCCGGGGCGGCGGCCGGCACCTGGTAGGGCTGGGGACCGGCCCAGATCGGCTCGGGCAGCGGGGGCGCCGGCACCTCCGAGGGCACCGAGTGCTGCCAGGCCAGATGTTCGGGCGGGGTGGTCTGCCACTCGCCGGGGGCCTCGTGCTGGGCGTGCCAGGGCTGGGTCGCGGGCGGTGCCGTCCATCCGCCACCGGTCTCGACCGGCGGGATCACCTGGGTGCTGTCGGCCGGCGCGGCATCAACGAAAGCCGGCCCGGCGTCGATGAAGTCGGTCACAGGAGCGGGAGAGGGAGCGGGTCCGGGTCCGGGTCCGGGAGCGGGCGGCGGCCACTCGCCAGGGGGCCCGGACACCGGGAACGACGGGGGCGCGGACTCGTCATCACCCGGTACGCCGCCCTGCGGGTGCGTCATCTTGCCCTCCGTGCTCTCCCGGTCACCGTCCGGCTCCGCGGCTCGCTCAGCCTAGCCAAACCGACCGGTCCGCGGGCCCTAAGCTGGCCCGGTACCGACGATTAGGGAGTAGACGCGCGATGCAGAAGTGGGAGTACGTGACCGTGCCCCTGCTGGTCCACGCGACCAAGCAGATCCTCGACAACTGGGGCGAGGACGGTTGGGAACTGGTCCAGGTGGTTCCGGGTCCGAACCCGGAGCAGCTGGTGGCTTATCTGAAGCGGCCGAAGTCGTGACGACGCCGATCGCGGGTGAGGGCGGCGTGGACGCGTACGGGAAGCTCGCTGAACTGGGTCTGACCCTGCCCAAGGTCGTGCCGCCGCTGGCGTCCTACGTCCCGGCCGTGCAGACCGGCAATTACGTGTACGTCTCGGGCCAGCTCCCGCTCGTCGACGGCAAGCTGCCGCAGACCGGCAAGGTCGGCACCGACGTCGCTCCCGAGCGGGCCACCGAGCTGGCGCGCCTGTGCGCGCTGAACGGTCTGGCCGCGATCGAGGGACTGGTCGGTCTCGGGCGTGTCGTCAAGGTCGTGAAGCTGACCGGTTTTGTCAACTCGGCGCCCGGCTTCACCGGCCAGCCCGCGGTGATCAACGGCGCGTCCAACCTGTTCGGCGAGGTCTTCGGCGAGCAGGGCCGGCACGCCCGCAGCGCCGTCGGCGTGGCCGAGCTGCCGCTGGACTCCCCGGTCGAGGTGGAGATCATCGTCGAGATCGCGTGACCGGTTCCGCCGAAGCGGTTGCTAAGCGTTACCTGAGCGGGCACTGAGATCGCACATCTGGTCCTCTCGGAGAACCCCCCGCGCGACGTAGGATTTCGCGTATGGGGGGTGCTGCGCTGGACGGGCTGCCGGGCTGGGTGTCGCTGCTGCGTGCGCCCAACCCGGGGCCGATGACGCTGGACGGCACCAACACGTGGCTGTTGCGTGCGCCCGGTGAGTCCCACGGTGTCGTGATCGATCCGGGCCCGCTCGACGAGGGGCATTTGGCCCGGATCGCCGAGCAGGGTCCGTACGCGTTCATCCTCATCACGCACGGTCACCACGACCATGTCGAGGGCGCCGCCCGCCTCTCCGAGATCCTCGGTGGCACGCACGTGCTGGCCGCCGACCCGGCCCACTGCATCGGTGGCGAGCCCCTGGATCCGGCGGAACAGCTGGGCACGCGCGAGTTCCAGATCCAGGTCGTGGACACACCAGGACATACTGCCGATTCGGTGTGTTTTCTCGTCGAGTACGGGAACACCTCGCTGATGTTCACCGGCGACACGATTCTCGGCCGCGGCACGACCGTGGTCGCCCACCCGGACGGCGACCTCGGGGCCTATCTGGACAGCCTCGAGCGCCTGGAGGCGTACGGGAAAATCTCGATGCTGCCCGGCCATGGACCGGTGCGCACCGACGTCTCGGCGGTCGCGGGCGAATATCTGACCCACCGGCGCGAGCGGTTGGCGCAGGTGGAGGCGGCGATGGCGGCCGGCGCGCGGACCGCCGAACAGGTCGTTGACGTGGTCTATCCGGACATCGACCCGGCCGTCCGTTTCGCGGCGATCTGGTCGGCCGCCGCGCAACTGGATTACCTGAATCACAAAATCGGGGAATCAGGAACACCCGCAGGCAGGTTGGATCCGCTGTGACCTGTCCTGTGTGCGGAACCGTCGCCGTTCCGGGCGCCCGCTTCTGCCACAACTGTGGAGCGGCCCTGCCCGCCGCGGCCAGCCTGCCCGCGGCCGAGCGGCGCATCGTCACCGTGCTGTTCGGCGACCTGTCCGATTTCACCTCCTGGTCGGAAGACCTCGACCCCGAACGGGTCGGCGCGGTCACCGACCGGGTGCTGGCCGCGCTCGCGGGCGCGGTCAAGACGTTCGGCGGCCACGTCGACAAGTTGACCGGCGACGGCATCATGGCCGTCTTCGGCGCCCCGGTGGCGCACGAGGACGACGCCGAGCGCGCCGTCCGGGCCGCCCTGAGCATGCAGCGCGCGGTGCGCCGGGTGCTCGACGACGAGCGCGGCGGCGGCGCCCCGCTGGGCCTGCGCGTCGGCCTGAACACCGGCGAGGTGGTGGCCGGTCTGCAGGCGGGCATCGAATACACCGTCATCGGCGACACCGTGAACACCGCCGCCCGGCTGGCCGACGCGGCCGCGGTCGGTGCCGTCTACGCGGGTTCCCGCACGAGCGGCGGCACGCGGCACGTCGCCTCGTGGCGGCAGCTGCGCCCGCTGCGGCTCAAGGGCAAGCGCGAGCCGGTGCCCGCGTTCGAGCTGCTCGGCCTGCACGACGCGCCGGGCACCCGGTCCGGCCTGGGCGACGAGGCACCCTTCGTGGGCCGCGAGACCGAGCTGGGCCGGGTCGCGGGGCGGCTGGCCGAGGCGATCGACTCGAGCACCGCGCGTGTGATGGTGATGACGGCCGAGGCAGGCATCGGCAAGTCCCGGTTCGCGGGCGAGGTCAAGCGACTCGCGGCCGGCTACGACGTGGGCAACGGGCGCTATGCGGCACACACCGGGGCGCGGGTGCTGCGGGTGCGGTGCCGGGCCTTCGGCGAGCGTCGGCGATTTGCTCCGCTGGCTGACCTCGTACGGAAATCGGTGGGTCTGCCCAAGGATGTGGTGGCCACCGTCGGGCGCACGGTGGTCGAAGAGAGGCTGCGCAAGCTGGCCAACCGGCTCGGCCGCGACGGTGAGCCTGCCCCGATCGACCTCGACCGGCTGCTGGCGCTGCTCGGCTACGGCGAGGCCCCGGCCAACCCGGTCGGGCCCGCGACCGGCGCGGACTGGCAGCCGAGCAGTAAGCGGGCTGACGCCGAGGCGCTGTCGACCGCGGTCGCCGACCTGCTGACCGCGCTGGCCGCCGAGGCGCCGCTGGTGGTCATCGTCGACGACCTGCACGACGCCACCGCCTCGACCGTGGACGCTCTGGGCCGAACCCTGTCCCTGCTCGACGGGCCGGTCGTGGTGCTGCTGCTCGGGCGGCCCGAACTGGTGCGTACGGCCGGGGCCCTGACCCGCCTGGCCGACGCCGAGGTGCACACGCTGCCGCCGCTGCGTGGGGCCGACGCGTCCCGTCTGCTCACCTCTTATCTGAACGGTGGGAAGCTGCCGCAGCCGGACACCGACCGGTTGCTGGCCACCGCGCAGGGCAACCCGTTCTATCTCGCCGAGATGGTCACGCTGCTGATGGAGCGGGGCGCGCTGACCCCGGCCGTGGGCGCCAACGCGGCCGGCAAGTGGATGCTGGCCGACGGCTCGCTCGGCCGGCAGCTGCTCTCCCGCGACCTGGCCGCCGTGCTGGCCGCGCGCATCGACGCGCTGCCGCCCGAGCCGCGGTCGGTGCTGCGGGATGCCGCGGTGGTGGGCGACGCGGTGCCGACCGGCGTGATCGAGGCGCTGCGGGAACGGCGGGCCACGACCGACGCGCGTCCCGGGGCGGTGGCCGCGGTCGAGCTCGAGCGGTCGATCGATGAGCTGCTCCAGCGCCGCATGCTGCACCGGTCGCGCGGCGGCTACGCGTTCACCACGCCGCTCATGCGGGAGGCCGCCTACTCCGGCATCGGCAAGGCCGACCTGGCCGACCGGCACGCCTACCTGGCCCACTGGGCCGCGCCCGAGCACATGGCGACCAGCGGCTACGACACCATGGCCCGGCTCAACCTGACCGACAACGAGCGGGACGCGTTCGTCGCGACGCATGCCGAATGCGCGGTCGAGCTGGCCGATGCGGTGCGGTTGAGACCCGATGCTTCCGTACGCGATGTGGCCCCGCTCGGTGTGGCCGCGCTGGGCCGGTTGGCCCGTCGCGCGCTGGCCAACATCGAACCGGCCGCCTCGATCGAATACGCCGAGCGGGCGTCCGCGCTCGCCCCCGAGGGCCTGCCGTTGCCCGATCAGCTCGTGCACGCCCGCGCGCTGCTGCGCCTGGGCCGGGCCGAAGAGGCGCTGAACTACGGCGAGAAGATCGCCGCCGCGGCCGCCGACGAGCCGGTCAACCGGGCCGAGGCGCTGCTGGTGGTCGGCCGGGCTCAGGAGGCCATGGGCGAGACCAGCCGGGCGGTCACCGCCTGGCAGGAGGCGCTCGAGGTGGCCACCGAGGCCGAGCTGCTGCCGGAGCGGGCCAACGCGATGCGCCGGCTCGGCATGGCCGACTTCCTGGCCGGCCGGCTGAGTCAGGCGAGCAGCCGGTTCGCCGCCGCCTACCAGGTCACACTGGCCGCCGGCGACCGGCACGGGCAGGCCTGGGCGCTGCAAAATCTGGCCTGGGTGACCACCACCCGGGGCGACTTCGCGGGCACCGACGCCGTTCTCGGCCGCGCGGCCCGGCTCTTCGCCGAGCTGGGCGATCCGGTCGGGCGGTCGTGGCTGCGCGGCACCACGGCGTTCGCGCGCCTGCTGGCCGGCCGTCTGCAGGAGTCGCGCCGGCTGGCCCGGGTGTTCCTGCCCTTCGGCGACCGGGTCGGCGAGGCCTGGGCGGTCGGCACGCTGCGCGCGGTCGAGGCGTACGCGGCCTCCGAGCTGGGCGAGCTGGCCGAGGCGGACGGCGAGGCGCGCCGGGCCTACCGCGACTTCAACGCGGTCGGCGACGACTGGGGCCGCGGGCTGGCCCTGGTCGTGCGTGGTGCGGTCGCCCGTGGACTGGGCGAGTTCGACCACGCGTACGACCTGCTCTCCGACGGACTGTCCTACGCCGACCGCACCGGCCACCCGCTGCTGCTGGGCATGGCGGGCACGCTGCGCGGGTTCGTCGCCCTGCACCGAGGTGACCTGGCCGGGGCCGAGGCCGACGCGCGCAAGGTGATGACGGCGGTCGAGCCGCACAACCCGATGGCACCGGCCCAGGTCGGGCCGCGGGTGCTGCTGGCCGAGGCGCGGCTGCGGGCGGGTGACGCGCACACCGCGATGGGGCTGCTGGCACCGATCGCGACCGACACCGGGACGCCGTCGCTGCTGTTCTCACGGCGGCACGCCCTGGCCTCGTACGCGTCGGCGCTGCTGGCCGACGGTCAGGTCGACGCCGCCCGCACCTGGATCGGCCGGGCCCGTGAGGTCAACGCCGAAGACGTCCGCAGCGGCGTGCTGGCCGCCATGGTCCACGCCCGGGTGCTGGCCGCGGCCGACGACTGCACACCGGCCCGGGCGGCGGCCGAAGAGGCGGTGCTGCTGGCCTATTCGACCGAGCAGACCAGCGAGCGGATGGCGGCCGAGGAACTGCGCGCGGCCCTCCAGACCACCGGCGTCGAGGCGCCTGAAGGGGCAAGTGTCGCGTACGCGTCGGAGATGCCTGGATGATCTCCGCGATACCTGGCGTATTTTCGAGGCCATGACAGGAACCGGCATCCGATGACCGAGACACCGCGCGGGGCGATTCCCGTCCCGTACGTGCCTGGGATGTCCGGGTTGTCAGTGATGGCCCGTGGTGGGTACGCCACTGTCTACCGCGCGATGCAGGACTCGGTCGGCCGCGAGGTCGCCATCAAGGTGGAAAATCGCCGCCTCGAGAGTGACCGTGACCAGGCCCGCTTCCTCCGTGAGGCGCGGGCCGCCGGGCGCATGTCGTCGCACCCACATGTGGTCGACCTGTTCGACGTGGGTGTGACCGTCGACCAGCACCCTTACCTGATCATGGAGCTGTGCGACGGGTCGTATCTCGACCGCATGCGCCGCTCCCCGCTCGGCGCGGCCGAGACCAAAGACCTGGGCATCAAGATCGCCGACGCGTTGGTCCACTCGCACGCCAACGGGGTGCTGCACCGCGATGTGAAGCCGGCCAACATTCTCTACTCGCACTTCAACTCGGCCGTGCTGGCCGACTTCGGGCTGGCCGTGCTGGGCGAGATGCGCGACTCGTCGGTGACCCTCGAGGTGCTGACCCCGGCCTACGCGCCGCCCGAGATGTTCCGGCACGACGAGCCGAGCGGCGCCGTCGACGTCTATGCCCTGTGCGCGACGCTCTACGCGGTGATGCGGGGCCGTCCGCCGCGCTGGGACGGCGACCGCAGCCCCAGCCTGGTCACCCTGATGGACCTGTTCCACCAGCCCATCCCCGACCTGCCGGGCATCCCGCCGCAGCTGATCCAGGTGGTGCGCTACGGCATGGCCAACGATCCGGCGGCCCGGCCCACCGCCAAGCAGCTGCACGAACTGCTGACGAACGTGCAGCTCACCCCGTCGATCTATGTGCCGCCGCCGCGCTACACCCCGCACGACGACACCCCGACCGTGCGGAACCCGCGGCAGGTCAAGAAGAAGTGGTTCTTCGGGCAGCGCTGAGGGTGTCCTCTTACTCCGGGTCGAGAACCGCCAGTAACTCTCCGGTGTCGACCTCGGTGCCGGGATGCACGGGCAGTGACGCGACCACCCCGGCGCTCGGCGCGTGCACCGGGTGCTCGAGCTTCATCGCCTCCAGCGTGAGCAGCAGTTCGCCCGCCCGCACACGCTGACCCGGAACAACGAGCACCCGCCGTACGGCCCCGGGCAGCGGAGCGATCAGCGATCCCTCGACGGCGTCGGGCGCGGGCAGCGGGAACCGGGAGAGGGCACGGAGCGCGACCGAGCCCTCCGGGCTGTCCACGTACGAGACCTCGCCCACCCGGTGCACGTTGAAGGTCAGCCGGATGCCGTTGACGTCGAGCACCACCCGCTCGTCGCCCGCCTGCACGACGACCGTCTCGGGATAGTCGGCGGCCACCGGGGCCTGGCCCAGACCGGCCAGGTCGAGCTCCTCGGGGTCGACCGTGCGCACCCACCAGCCGGCCAGCTCGCCGTGCCGGTTCATCCGGTAGCCGACCTCGACCGGGCCCGCCGGGCCGTCGTACACCGCGGTCTGCGAACCCGACGGCACGTTGCGCCAGCCCGACGGCAGCGTGCCGAGCACGTTCGCGGCGGCACGACGGGCGGCCGCGCCGGCCAAGGCAGCGGCCAGGCATGAGAGGCGGACGGCGTCGACCGCCGACAGCAGCGGGGCGAACACCTCGGGCCGCCGGTCGAGGAAGCCGGTGTCCACGTCGCCGGTGCGGAAGGCGTGGTGGCGCAGCGCCCGCACCAGCAGGTCGCGGTTGGTGGCCACGCCGTGGATCTGCGCCCGGGTCAGGGCCGAGGCGAGCATCCGGGCCGCCTCCTGCCGGGTCGGCGCCCAGGCGACCAGTTTGGCCAGCGTGGAGTCGTGATGCACGCCGATCACCGAGCCGTTCTCGACCCCGGAGTCGAGCCGCAGGCCGGGCGCGGGCAACGGGCGGAACCGGCCGGCCACGTCGGGCACGGCGAACCGGTGCAGGGTGCCGGTCGCGGGCAGCCAGGCGTACGCGGGATCCTCGGCACAGACCCGCACCTCGATGGCGTGACCGCGGATCGGCGGCGGGCCCGGCATGGGCAGGCTCCCACCCTCGGCAACGAGCAGTTGCAGCCGTACGAGGTCGTAGCCGGACACACACTCAGTGACCGCGTGCTCGGCCTGCAGGGTCGGGGTGAGCTCGAGGAACCAGAAGTCCCCGTTCGGGTCGAGCAGGAACTCGACCGCACCCGCACCGACGAACCCGAGCGACCGTACGGCGACGATCGCCGCCCGGCAGAGCTCCTCGCGCAGCCCCGGATCGACGGCGGGCGACGGGGTCTCCTCGATGATCTTCTGATAGCGGCGCTGGATCGAGCACTCGCGCTCGCCGAACGGGATCACCGCGCCCTGCTCGTCGGCCAGGATCGGCACCTCGATGTGGCGCACGTCCTCGACGAACGGCTCGCAGTAGACCTCACCGGCCACCTCGCGCCGGGTGGTGGCGAGCGCCTCGGCCAGCGTGGCCGCGTCCCGGACGACCCGCAGACCGGCGCCGCCGTGGCCGCTGTCCGGCTTGATCAGCACCGGGAAGCCGGGCACCTCGGCCGGGTCGCTGAAACTGGCCAGCACCGGCACCCGGGCCTCGGCCACCAGCGCCTTGGTCTCGCGCTTGCTGCGCAGCACGCCGAGGGTCTTGGCCGGGGCGCCGACCCAGATCATCCCGGCGTCGGCCACGGCCGAGGCGAAGTCGGGATCCTCGGCCAGCTCGCCGATGCCGGGGTGGATCGCGTTGGCCCCGGAGCGCTGGGCCGCGGTGATGATCAGGTCGCCGCGCAGGTAGGACGAGCGCGGGGTGCCGCCGTCGAGGCGTACGGCGTAATCGGCCTCTCCGACATGCGGGGCATCGGAGTCGGCATCGGAGTAGACGGCGACCGTCTCGATGCCGACCAGGCGGCAGGTGGCGAACACCCGGCGGGCGGTCTCGCCACGGTCGGCCACCAGAAGACGTCGGATCACTGGTCTACCTTTCCGGCTCGGAAGGCGCCGACGTGCCCGGCGCCCTCGACGACCGCGCTGTGCACGGCGGAGAGGCAGAGCCCGAGCACGGTGCGCGTGTCACGGGGGTCGATGACGCCGTCGTCGTCCGCGTTCGCCACCGGGCCGTCGGCCGGCCAGCTGAAGGTGAAGCGGGGGTCGCCGGTGCGTCCGGTGTTGAGGGCGAGCAGCGGCACGGTGGAATGCGCGAGAGCGTCCACGGCCGGGGAACCGAGGGTGCCGGTCTCGTCGCGCTGCAGGAGCAGCAACGACGTGTCGGTGGCGTTGGCCAGCTGGATGAAGTGGACCGCTTTCTGGCTGTCGGCCGCGGTCTGCGGGATACCGGCGGCGGCGGCCAGCACCCCGACCGGATAGCCGTGCAGCTCGCCCCAGCCGGCCAGCACGGCGGCGCCGACGGCCGGTTTGAACTCGTCGAACTCGCTGCCGTCGAGGATGCGGGCGAGCACTTCGCGCGGGTCGAAGAGGGTGGTCAGGGCGAGCAGGTCCTCGACGTCGTACTTGGGTGGGGACGGGGTGGTGGTGCGCGGCGGGGGACCGCTCTTGCGCCAGTTGAGACGGCGTACGCACTGCCGGGCCAGGCGCAGGGCGTCCCGCTCGTCCTCGGCCAGCTGATCGGCGGGGGCGACCGACGGGCGTACGTCGGCGCCGTTCGACCCGTTCCGCGGCCGGGGGGAGGTCAGCATCTTGGCGTGCCCGCGCACCATGATCGTGTAGTCGGAGAGCGCGGGCAGATACGCGACGTCACCGGTGGCCGGTCCGAAGACCACACACACCGTGGGCACCCGCCGGGTGGACAG
This sequence comes from Paractinoplanes bogorensis, assembly GCF_018829635.1. Lineage (GTDB taxonomy): Bacteria > Actinomycetota > Actinomycetes > Mycobacteriales > Micromonosporaceae > Actinoplanes > Actinoplanes bogorensis. The sequence goes on along the minus strand of NZ_JAHKKG010000002.1, from coordinate 531,825 downwards.
GCGGCTCAGGTCCCGGGCGATGCTGCCCCCGGGCGACGACGCGGCGCCCGGGGCCTCGGCGGCCGACTCGACCAGGTTGACCAGCGGCATCCGGTCGGCCGAGGCGATCCGGGCGGCCCGGCGGATCTTCTCCACCGCGTACGGGTTGGCCGCCGTGCCCTCGACGGTCGGGTCGGTCGCGATGATCACGCACTCGACGGCCTCGACCACGCCGATGCCGGTGACCACGCCCGCACCCACCGGGAACTCGGTGCCCCAGCCGGACACCGGGGACAGCTCGAGGAACGGGGCGTCCTGGTCGAGCAGCATCTCGATGCGTTCCCGGGGCAGCAGCTTGCCCCGCGCGTGATGCCGGGTGACCGCCCGCTCGCCGCCGCCCGAGCGGGCCTCCTCGAGCGCCGCCTCGAGCCGGTCGAGCCGGTCGAGGGTGGCGTTGCGGGCCTCCGGATAGCCGGGGGTGCGCGGGTCGACGGCGGTGTCGAGCACGGTCACGTCGGCACCCCGATGCGCTGTACGCCCCCCACCATGTTCAAAGCCGCGCCCTCTCGTATCCGCCGGTGCCTCTCGACCACCTCCGTAACGAGTGGTCAAGCAGGTGCGACACGGATGCTAAAGAGGGTGGTTTGTCCGCTTTTCGTGGGGTAAAGGACGACTTTTAGGGGCCGTCTCGACGAGACGGCCCCTTTTCAGTCAATCCAGGTCAGACGCGAGCGCGCCGCGCGAGACGCTCCGGGTCGAGGATGATCACGCTCTTGCCGTCCAGCCGCAGCCAGGCTCGCGAGGCGAAGTCGGCCAGCGCCTTGTTCACCGTCTCGCGGGACGCCCCGACGAGCTGAGCCAGCTCCTCCTGGGTGAGGTCGTGCGTGACGCGCAGCACACCACCGTCGCGGGTGCCGAACCGGCCGGCCATCTGCAGAAGGTTCTTCGCGACCCGGCCGGGCACGTCGGTGAAGATCAGGTCGGCCAGGGCGTCGTTGGTGCGCCGGAGCCGGCGGGCGAGCACGCGGAGCAGCTGCTCGGCGATCTCGGGCCGGTTGTTCAGCCATGGGCGCAGCGACGTCTTCTTGAGCCGGGCCATCCGGGCGTCGGTCACCGCGGTCGCGGTCGCCGTGCGGGGGCCGGGGTCGAAGAGGGAGAGCTCGCCGACCATGTCGGACGGGCCCATGATCGAGACAAGGTTCTGCCGGCCGTCGGCCGCACGCCGGCCGAGCTTGATCTTGCCGGACAGCACGATGTACAGGCTGTCACCGGCCTCGCCCTCGTTGAACAGGACGTCGCCCTTGCGGACCTCGACCGTGTCCATCTCTTTGGCGAGCGCCTCGGCGGCCTCCGGGTCTACGCCCTGGAAGATCCCGCTGCGCGCCAGTACCTCATCCATCGTTCGCACCTCCGAACAACGCGCAACGCCTGCGCTCGATCAGTCTAGGCGCACGCGGGCGGGAATCGGGCGGGCACCCCTTGATCTAGATACCGCAGGGTAACCAGTCCCGCCGTGACGGGCAGTATTTTTCGTCGCCAGGAGGAGGCAACGACAAGCCTTTCGACGGTTCGTCCGCGTCGCCACCTGACGGTATCGTCGCCATCGATGAATTCCCACCCCCCACATCGACGTCCGGGCGTTTTCGGGCGACCTGTTCTTACTGTCGCTATTGTCCTGGCGGTGCTGGCCGCGGTTGGCGTCGGAAGTGTCGCTTTTGCGAACCGAGACCGCGGGTCCTCCGCGTCTTCCTGGCAGCAGCCTTCGTCCTCGCCCGCGTCGTCTCCCTCCGCTCCTCGTGAGGAATCCGCCCCGGTCGCGAACACGGTCACTCTTTCGGCCACCGGCGACATCATGATGAGCAACGCGCCGAACCGGATGCCGCCCGCCGACGGCGACGGCTTCTTCGACTCGGTCAAGGAGTCGCTCGCGTCCGATCTGGTGATGGGCAACCTCGAGCAGCCGCTCACCGAGAACACGGGCGCCTCCAAGTGCGGGGCCGGGTCGTCCAACTGCTTCGCGTTCCGCTCGCCGCCGTCGTACGTCAAGCACCTCTCGGACGGCGGATTCGACCTCGTCAACACCGCCAACAACCACGCCAAGGACTTCGGTACGCAGGGTGCGCGCAACACCCGGGCGGTGCTCGACGAGGCCGGCATCCTGGCCACCGGCAACACCGACGAGATCACCGTGACCGAGGTCAACGGGGTCAAGGTAGCTGTCGTGGGCTTTTCCTCGTACGCCGGAGCCAACAGCCTCATCGATCTCGACCAGGCCCGGTCCGTGATCGAGAAGGCCAAGGAGCAGGCCGATCTGGTCGTCGTGCAGGTACACATGGGCGCCGAGGGCTCGGGGATGCAGCACGTGAAGCCGGGCACCGAGACGTTCCACGGCGAAAACCGGGGCGACCCGATCAAGTTCAGTCACGCGGTCATCGACGCCGGCGCCGACCTGGTCGTCGGGCACGGGCCGCACGTGCTGCGGGGCATGGAGTTCTACAACGGCAAGCTGATCGCCTACAGCCTGGGCAACTTCGCGGGCGGCGGGCGCACGCTCTCGCGCAGCGGGGTGCTCAAATACGGCGGGATCCTGCACGTCACGCTCGGTCAGGACGGGTCGTACGCGGGCGGCAAGCTGCTCTCGACGTACATGAACTCCAACGGCCTGCCGACCCGGGACGCCTCGGACGAGCAGGGCCGCAAGCTGGTCGCCGACCTCTCCGCGGCCGACTTCCCGGACACCGGCGTCAAGATCGGATCGGACGGGTCGATCACCCCGTCCGCGTGATCGGAACCTGTCGTAGGGGCGACGTACTCTTATGCGGTGACTTCGGTGGTGACGCGTTCGGCGAAACGGTTCGCGGCGGAAACGCCCATCGGGCGCAAGCGGCGGGCGCGCAAGATGGCCCGCGTCCTGGCCGAGACGCATCCCGACGCGCACTGCGAGCTCGACTTCACCACCCCGCTCGAGCTGGCCGTGGCCACGATTCTGTCGGCCCAGACCACCGACGTCCGGGTCAACCAGGTCACCCCCGAGCTGTTCAAGCTCTATCAGACCGCCGACGACTACGCGGCCGCCGATCGTTCCGCGCTCGAGACGCTGCTCAAGCCCACCGGCTTCTTCCGGGCCAAGACCGACTCGCTGATCAAACTGGGGCAGGCGCTGATCGAGCGGCACGGCGGGGTGCTGCCGGCCACGCTGGCCGAGCTGGTCGCCCTGCCCGGCATCGGCCGCAAGACGGCCAACGTGATCCTGGGCAACGCGTTCGACGTCCCCGGCATCACCGTCGACACCCACTTCCGGCGCCTGACCAACCGCTTCGGCTGGGTGACCGAGGAAGACCCCGTCAAGATCGAGTTCCTGGTCGCCGATCTGATCGAGAAGCGCGACTGGACCATGCTGTCGCACCGGGTGATCTTCCATGGCCGGCGCGTGTGCCACGCCCGCAAGCCGGCCTGTGGGGCGTGCACGCTGGCCTCGATGTGCCCGTCCTACGGCACCGGGCCGACCGAGGCGGCCGCGGCGGCCAAGCTGCTCAAGGGGCCGCGGGCTCGTGAGCTGGCGGTGGCCGCCGGGGTCGATCCGGCGCTCGTTCCGGCCGCGGCGGTCGCCGCGCCGGACGTTCCGTGACGCTCCCGCGGCGGCTCGCCGCTGCCTGGCTCTCGCGCCTTCGTCCCGCGGCTCACGTCCCCTCCGTGGCGGGCCTTCGTCCCGCGGTGGGTTCTCCTTCCGCGGCGGGCCTTCCTTCCGCTGCTCGCCGGCTTTGTGTCGCTGGTTCGGCTGGTCTGCCTCCTCGCCTGTGGCGTTCGTGGCTGGGTGTTGTTCGGTCGTTGGCGCGGCCGTCGCGACTGCGTCCTGTCGTCCGCTCGGTGATCGCGGCACCGCTGGCGGTGCTGTTTGTCGGGGGCATCGCGGCCTGCTCCGGTGATGAGCCGGCCGTGGCCTCGCCGTTCGCGGACTGTTCCGCGTTGACCTCGCCGCCTCCCTCTACCGCTCCGTCGGCCCCGTCCGCCATTTCCGACTTACCGGATTTGGCGCTGCCGTGCTTCGACGGAGACGACCAGGTGTCGTTGCGATCGCTGCGCGGGCCCGCCGTGATCAACATGTGGGCGTCCTGGTGCGGGCCGTGCCGGGCCGAGCTGCCGGTGATGCAGAGCCTGGCCGACAACGCGCAGGGCAAGCTCACCGTGGTGGGAGTCGACACCGGCGACACCCGGGACAAGGGCGCCTCGTTCGCGGGCGACGCCGGCGTGCGCATGCCGACCCTGTTCGACGAGAAGAGCACCCTGCTCAACTCCCTGGGCCGGATCAACCTGCCGGTCACCGTCTTCCTCGACGCGAACGGCAAGTCATATGTGCACCCGTTGCCCCTCGACGCCGAAGGCCTCGCCGAGCAGGTGCGCAAACACACCGGCGTGACGGTGACGCCGTGAGCCAGGGACGGGTGATCGCGCGGCCGGACGGGCTGCCGTCGTGGTTCGAACCGCTGCTGACCCGGGCCGGCGACTGCCGCACCGAAGACTTCACGACGCTGCGCCCACCCGTCGGTGGTGGTCGGCCCAGCGCCGTCCTGGTGCTGCTGGGCGAGGGCGAGTCGGGCCCCGACCTGCTGGTGCTCCAGCGGGCCGCGACCATGCGTAACCACGCCGGGCAGCCCGCTTTCCCCGGTGGCGGCACCGACCCCGAGGACGCCGACGCCGTGGCCACCGCGCTGCGCGAGGCGAACGAGGAGGTCGGCCTCGACCCGGCCAGCGCCGAGCCGCTCGCGCTGCTGCCCGACCTCTACATCCCGGTCAGCTCGTTCGTGGTCACGCCCGTGCTGGCCTGGTGGCGGCGCCCGCATCCGGTCAGCCCCAATCAGCCGGCCGAGGTGGCGCACGTGGCGAGGTTGCCGATCGGTGAACTCGTCGACCCGCAGAACCGTATTCGGGTGCGGCACCCCAGCGGCTGGATCGGTCCAGCCTTCGCAGTTCGGGGACTGCTCGTCTGGGGCTTCACGGCAGGGGTGATCTCGACATTGCTCGACATGGCGGGCTGGGCCAAACCGTGGGAGCCGGGCGCGCTGGTCGACCTGCCGGACGCGAGCGCTCCGGTGCCCGCCGCCCGAGGTGGCGCCCCCGACGAGGTGCTGCCGTGACCGCGTTGGGACTGGGCCGCGGTTCGGCCGCGATCGGTCAGTGGCCCCGCGCCTCTACGCTGGGTCTGTGTCCGTTGTCGATCTCTACGCTGGGCTCGTGTCCGTTGTCGATTCCTACGCTGGGTGAGGGTCCGTGGTCGATGGCATCCTGATCCTGCTCATGCTGGTCTTTGCGATCAGCGGTTACCGCCAGGGCTTCGTCATCGGCGCGCTCTCGTTCGGCGGCTTCTTCAGCGGAGTGCTCATCGGTCTGCAGGTCGGCCCGCTGATCGCCGACCGCTTCACCGACCCGACGGCCCGGCTCGTCGTGTCGCTGGTGACGATCTTCGCGCTCGCCGTCCTCGGGCAGACCCTGGCCGGCTGGCTCGGCACCCACCTGCGGCGGGCCATCCAGAGCCGCCCACTGCAACGGCTCGACGATGCCGGCGGCGCCGCCATCTCGCTGGTCGCGGTGCTGCTGGTGGCCTGGCTGATCGCGGTGCCGCTGGGCTCGACGCCGTTCCCGGCGCTCAACAAGGAGGTCCGCGAGAGCGCCATCCTCGGCGGGATCAACAGCGTGATGCCCGACCAGGCGCAGGCGCTGTCGTCGGCGCTGCGCGACACGCTCGACACCAGCGGCTTCCCCGACGTGTTCGGCGGCCTCACCCCGACCGATGCCAAAGAGGTGGCGGCACCCGACCCGGCGCTCAAGGGCTCGCAGATCGTCCAGAAGTCGAAGCGCTCGGTCATCAAGGTGCTGGGCACGGCGCCGAGCTGCTCGCGGCGCATCGAGGGGTCCGGCTTCGTCTACGCCCAGGAACGGGTGATGACCAACGCGCACGTCGTCGCCGGCACCCGCGAGACCGAGGTCGAGGTGAACGGCCGCCGCCTCGACGCGACGGTCGTCGTCTACGACCCCGACCGCGACCTGGCGGTGCTCTACGTGCCCGACCTGACCTCGCCGGTGATGCCGTTCGTGACGAAGAAGGCGGCGACCGGGGCGAGCGCGATCGTGCTGGGCTATCCGCAGGACGGTCCGTACGACGCGCAGTCCGCCCGCGTCCGCGACGTCGGCCGCATCACCGGCCCCGACATCTACGACTCGGGCGACGTGACGCGCGAGATCTACACGATCCGTTCGCTGGTCCGCAGCGGCAACTCGGGCGGCCCCCTGATCACCACGAACGGCCAGGTGCTGGGCGTGATCTTCGCCGCGGCGGCCGACGACAAGAACACGGGCTTCGCCCTGACCGCGGCCGAAGCGGCACCGGTGGCCCAGGCCGGCGAGTCCCGCACCCGCGGAGTACGCACCGGCGACTGCGCCTGACCGGCGGCGCTGCGCCTGACCGGTGGCGCTGCGCCTGACCGGTGGCGCTGCGCCTGACCGGCGGCTGTGTCGGCGGTTGCGCCTGACCGGCGGTTGCGCCTGACCGGCGGTTGCGCCTGACCGGCGGCTCCGCCTGACCGGCGGCTCCGCCTGACCGGCGGCTCCGCCTGACCGGCGGCTCCGCCTGACCGGCGGCTCCGCCTGGCTGGCGGCGGTCGCCGCCATGAAGTGGGCCGGTCGGTCGGTGTGCGGCTGGGTGCTGTTCGTGCCAGGTCGACGTTGTGCTGGGCTGGATGCTGTCGTGCCGGGACCAGCTCGAGGAGCTTGGCGGGCCACTCCTTTGTCGCCCTCGAGCGCCTCGAGCGCCGAGCCACGCACGACCGGCAGGTCGGTCGGAGTTGTGCTGGGCGGGATGCTGTCGTGCCAGGGCTGGTCGGCGTTGTGCTGGGGCAGGTTGGTGTCACCAGGGTCGGATGTCGTCTTGTTGAGTTGGTGGTTCTCTATGACGCGTGGCTGGATGCTGTTCTCTTGCGAGGGCCGGTTGTCGGTCGGTGGCTGTCGTGCCGGCAGCGGTCGTTGAAGGAACTTCCTGAGTTCACGACGGTTGCGCGTGCCATTGGCGGTTGCTCTCTCGTGCTCTCGTGTCGGCGGCGGTTCTCATGCCAGCAGTGGAGTCGCGTCAATGGCGGTGGCTGTCGTGCCGGGCGGCATTGCTGCGCCATAAGAAAGTCGCCGGAATGTGGGAACTCCGGGGCCGCTGCGGTCATAAGAGGGTGTGAGCGACACGGCCGACGGGATCCACACAGACGACGAGCTGTGGCAGCGGGCGCGTGCCGGTGACGCCGAGTGTTTCGGTGTGATTTTTGATCGGTATGCCGAAGCGGTCCGGGCCTTCTGCGCGCGTCGGCTCGGGTCGGTCGACGCGGCCGACGACCTGGTGTCGATCGTGTTCCTCGAGGCGTGGCGGCGGCGGGACGACGTCGAGTTGATCGACGGCAATGCGTTGCCCTGGCTGTACGGCATCGCCCGCCGGACCATGCAACACCGCTGGCGCACAGCCCGGCGACATCGGCGGGCGCTCGACCGGCTGCCGTCCGCACCGGCCGCCCCCGATCACGCCGACGAGGTGGCCGCCCGGCTCGACGACGAACGGCACATAGCCCGAGTGCGGGCCGCCCTGGAGAAGCTGAGACCGGCCGACCGTGACGTGCTGGTGCTCTGCGTCTGGCAGGGCCTGAGCTATACCGAGGCCGCGGTCGCGCTCGGCGTCCCCGTCGGCACGGTCCGTTCCCGGCTGGCCCGCGCGCGATCCCGCCTTGGAACGGCAACCGAGAGCGCAGCAACCGAGAGCGCGGCTGTCGAGACGACGGCTGAGGCGGATGCGGCCTCGGTTCCGTGCGACAACGTGGCTCGACGACAGGAGACGACATGACTGAGCTGCAGAGTCGGCTGGACCCGCGGCGCCGGGCCCAAATCCGGCACATGGTGATGGCTGAGGCAGCCGCTGGCCCGGCACCGACAAGGCACCGGATGGCGCTGGCCGGCGCACTGGCCGTGGCCGTTGTCGGGACGGGGGCGGTGGGCGTTGCGACCTATCCCGATCGGCCGGCTGACCACGGGCCCTGGACGGCCGTTCCGCAGGCGGCTCCTCCGTTGACGGCTCCGGACGAGGATATCGAGAAGTGGGCGTCGAAATGCAGCGACCTCGGCGTCGGCGGGGTGGGGATCGAGGGGGTGCCGGCCGGGCGGGCCGCGGCGGCCCGCCGTGAGGTGCTGGTCGACCGGCGGGGTGGATTCACCTACTGCGTGGACGTGTCGATGGGTAGCGGCACGGCGGCCGATCCGTTGATCGCGCTGTCCGGGTTGAAGTCCGACGACCTCAACAGCATGTGGAGCACGGTCTCGGACAAGCCTTTCACCGAACCGAGGGGCCGTGCGGTGCTGGTGCTCGGCGGCAACGTCGAGGCGACTCCGGCCCCGGCCCGCGGGGAGCTTCAGGCGTATCAGCTCTACGGCCTCAGCGGCGCCGATGTCACCGGTGTCGACCTGGTGCTGGCCAACGGTCTGCGGGTGACCGCGACCCTCCGCGGCGGAATCTGGGGTGTGTGGTGGCCCAGCGATCGCGGCGAGCCCACCGGCAGTCGGCTCGAGGTGCACACCGCCGCCGGCATCTCGACCGTCGACCCCCGATCGGTCCAGCTGCCTATCGGCTGAAACCCGAGCAAAAGCCACGATAGACGGCGAAAACCAAAGGAAACGAGCTTCTTCCCGTACGCCGTAACGCGCAGAGCCGTCCGCGAAAGTCGCTCCAGCGCGGACCGTGGCCGACCAAAAGCGACCGTGGCCCACTAGGCGAACCGCCGCTGACGAAGCCGGGATCAACCAGGCGCCGAGCCATGCCGACGCACGTCGAGCCGGCAAGAGGCCGAGCCGGCGAAGTATCAAGGCCGGCCACGACTAGGTGGTCAGGTCGAGGCGGCGAAACGGCGGATAGTCAGGGCGGCCGCCACCGCGGAGAGCAGGAACAGCGCACCCGCGGCCCACCAGCCGCGGCGGGTCGAGTCGGCGGGAGCCGCCAGCGGGGCGGCGCCGGTGCCGGGGTCGGCCTCGGGGGCGACCGGCAGGAGTTCGCGGGTTGTGCCCTCGGGGGCCGACTGGGCCTGGCCGGGGACGGGCGCGCTGCCGAAACGGGCGATGCCGGGGGACGGCGAGTCGTCCAACGGGTTTTCGAAGATCGGCGGCACCGACGCGGTCAGGGCGCCGACCGGGTCGACGAGGCCGAAACCGAAGACCGGATCGCGGCCGGGAACGCCTTTGTCTTTGGCCGTACGGATGATCCGGTTGATCACCTCGCCGGCGGGCATCTCGGGCCAGCGGGACCGGATCAGGGCTGCGGTGGCCGAGACCATCGGGGCCGCGAAGCTCGTGCCCTGCACCTTCCAGTAGTCGCCGCCGGTGTTGGCGCCGACCAGCTGGGTCGCGGGGGCCGTGACGACCGTTTCCTTGCCGGTGATCGAGCCGGACCACAGCGAGTTGCCGTCGCGTTCCATGCCGCCGACCGCGATCACGCCGGGTTCGCGGGCCGGATACCACACCCCGGTCGACGAGGACGCGCTCGTGTTGCCGGTGCAGGCGACGACGACCACGTCTTTGGCGAACGCGTAGTCGAGGGCGGCCGCGAGAGCCTCGCTGCTGCCGCTGCCGCCGAGCGACAGGTTGATGACCCGGGCTCCTTTGTCGACCGCCCACCGGACGCCCTGCGCGACGATCAGGGCGTCGTTGTAGCGGTTGTCCTGGTCGAGGACGCGTACGGGAAGAATCTTGGCTTTGGGGGCGATGCCCACGACACCGGCGGCATCGTCGTTGCGGCCGGCGATGATCGCGGAGACCGTGGTGCCGTGGCCGACCAGATCGGTGTCCCCGTCGCCCTTGTCGTCGACCAGGTCGAGACCGGGCAGCACCTGGCCCTGCAGGTCGGGATGGTCGGCGTCGACACCCGAGTCGATGACCGCGACCGTGACGCCCGCGCCGTTGGCATAGGTCCAGGCCTCGGCGACGTTGAGCGTCTGCAGGTGCCACTCGTCGGCGCGCACCGAATCGCCCAGCAGCGGCGCGGGCTCGGCCCGGGGTGCGGGGGCGGCGGAGACCGGCGTGACCGGAACGCCGAGCGCGAACAGTCCAGCCGTCGCGGCAGCGGCCAGTCGGCGACCACTCACCAAGGCGCACCGCCTCCAAAGGCCGGGAGAATGTCGATGCAGATTACTCCGAAACCAAGCGTTGCGGCGGTGATCCTTCGATGCCAGTCGCACTGCTTGTCTGTTAAATCTTCACGCATCTCGGTACGGCGCGAGATGGGCCAACTGGATGAGTCGTACCCCCTCACGGCGGGTGACCAGACGGCCGCGGCCCGGTGGTAGCGGCGACGGTCGAACCGGGCCGACCAGGGCCCCCTCGTCCGACGGTCCGGACATGACCAGACCCGGTGCCGAGAGCTCGCGCAACCGCTGGATGACCGGCTCGTAGAGGGCCCGCCCGGCCCCGCCGGCCCGCCGCGTGATGATCAGGTGCAGGCCGACGTCGCGGGCCTGCGGCAGGTATTCCAGCAGCGGGGTGAGCGGGTTGGTCGGACCGGCCACCACCAGGTCATAGTCGTCGACCAGGACGAACAGTTCGGGCCCGGTCCACCACGAGCGTTCGCGCAACTGCTGGGCGGTCACATCGGGGCCGGGCAGCCGCCGTTCCATGTAGCCGGCGACCGACTGCATCAGCTCGAGCGTCTTCTGCGCCTGGATGCCGTAGCCGATGCGGTGGTCCGACTCCGGCAGGTCCATCAGGGAGCGTCGGTAGTCGACCAGGATGAGCCGGGCCTCTTCGGGCGCGAAACGCTGCGTGATCGTCGTGGCCAGCGCCCGCAGGAACGTCGACTTGCCGCACTCGGCGTCGCCGAAGAGCAGGAAGTGTGGATCGGAGGCGAAGTCGATCTCGACGGGCTGCAGGTCGGCCTCGCTGATGCCGATCGGCAGCCGCAGACCCGAGCTGCGTTGCAGGTCCATTTCCCCGTACGGGACCTGGGCCGGAAGCAACCGCACGCGCGGGGCAACCGCTCCGCGCCAGTTGGTCGCGACCTCTTTGACCAGGTCGGACGTGTCGGCCAGGGTGCTCAGCTCGGGTCGCACGGTGAGCAGATGCAGGAACTTGTTCTTGTCGGTGGGGTGCTCGATGATGCCGCGGCCGGGCTTCTCGGGCACGGTCATCGCGGCCCGCCGGTTGACCGAGGAGTCGCTCGGGTCGCCCAGGCGCAGCTCGAGCCGGGAACCGAACAGGTCACGGATCGCGGGCCGGAAGTCCATCCACCGAGAGGTGGCGGCCACGACATGGATGCCGTACGACAGACCCCGGGTGGCGATGTCGGTGATGACCGGTTCCAGCTCTTCGTACTCTTTGCGCAATGTGGACCATCCGTCCACGACCAGGAACACGTCGCCGAACGGATCGTTGTCGGCGGCTTGCGAGGCCGTGTTGGCCCGCCGCCGGCGGTAGGACGCCATCGAGTCGATGCCCATCGCGCCGAACCGGGCCTCGCGCTCGGTCAGCAGCGTGGAGATCTCGCCCACCGTGCGGCGTACGCCCACCGCGTCAAGCCTGCCCGAAACGCCACCCACGTGCGGCAGATCGCGCAGTGTGCCGAGCGCGCCACCACCGAAGTCGAGGCAGTAGACCTGCACCTCGGCCGGCGTGTGGGTGAGCGCGAGCCCGCAGATCATCGAGCGCAGCGCGGTCGACTTGCCGCTCAGGGTCGAGCCGACGACCGCGACGTGGCCGGCCGCGCCCGACAGCTGCAGCCACATCACGTCGCGGACCTGCTCGCGCGGCTTGTCGACCATCGCGATCGGCACTTGCAGGGCACCGTGCAGCTCGGGGTTGGCGAAGGCCAGCCCGCGCACCGGGTCGGCGACCACCGGGCCGAGCAGCTCGTCGAGTGCCGCCGACTGGGTGAGCGGTGGCAGCCAGACCTGGTGGGCCGGCGGTCCCTGGCCGCCGAGCCGGTCGACCATCACGTCGAGCACGCTCTCGCCGGCCGCGAGCTCTTCGGGCTGGGGCTCGACCGGCTTGACCGGTTTCGGCGCCGGGACGTAGCGCGTCGAATACGACAAAACCTGCGGATCGGCCCCCGCGCCTCCGGAGGCGGCCCGGGCGCGCGCCTTGGGCAGTGCTCCCGAGACGTACGCGGCCTTGAACCGCAGCAGCGGCTCGGTGCCGAACTTGAGGTAGCCGTGGCCGGGCGATCGGGGCAGCTCGTATGCGTCGGGCACGCCGAGCACGGCGCGCGACTCGAGCGCCGAGAACGTCCGCAGACCGACCCGATAAGAAAGGTGGGTGTCGAGCCCGCGCAGCCGGCCCTCCTCGAGCCGCTGGCTGGCCAGCAGCAGGTGCACGCCGAGCGATCGCCCCAACCGTCCGATCTGGACGAAAAGGTCGATGAAGTCGGGTTTGGCGGAGAGCAGCTCGGAGAACTCGTCACAGATCACCAGCAGCGACGGCATCGGCGGCAGCGCGGCCCCACCGGCCCGGGCCTTTTCGTAGTCGCGCAGGCTGGCGTAATTGCCCGCCTTGCGTAACTGCTCCTGCCGCCGGATCATCTCGCCGTCGATCGCGTCGACCATGCGGTCGACCAGCGGCAACTCGTCGGCCAGGTTGGTGATCACGGCGGCCGTGTGCGGCAGGCGGTCGAGCGAGGCGAAGGTCGCGCCGCCCTTGAAGTCGATCAGGACGAAGTTCAGCGTCTCGGACGAATGCGTCGTGGCCAGCGCCAGCACCAGCGTGCGCAGCAGCTCGGACTTGCCCGAGCCGGTGGCGCCGATCAGCAGGCCGTGCGGGCCCATGCCGTCCTGCGCCGACTCCTTGAGGTCGAGCTCGACCGGGGCGCCGTCGGCCCCGACGCCGATCGGCACGCGCAGCTTGTCGCGGTTGGGCTTGGGCATCCAGGCCTGAGCCACGCTGAACGTCTCGGGATCGCCGATGCCGAGCAGGTCGGCCAGGCCCATCTCGGCGGCCAGCGGGGTGTCGGCCGACTTCGACATCGCGGCCAGGCGCAGCGGGGACAGCCGGCGGGCGACCGCCTCGGCCTGTTCGACGCTGAGCCGGTCGGGCGTGCCGACCTCGGCCTCGTGCTCCATCGAATAGGTGTTGAGCACCCGCCGCGCGCCGTGATGGGCGACCTCGAGCACCAGCAGCGAGCGGTCGAGCAGGCGGGGCGGCTGCTCGTCGAGGTCGAGCACGGTGACGCCGTCGATGCCGTCGTCGAGCTGGGTGGCGCCCTTGAGATCGGCGCCGTCGAGCACGATCACCACGTGCGGCGTGCTGACGCTGTGCCCGCCGTTGAACCGCGGGCGGTTGCCGATCACGTCTTCCAGCAGGGCTTCGAGTTCCGAACCGGTGCTGGCCACGAGCCGGACGTGGCCGAGCGCGTCGGTGCGGGCCGGATGCAGGTTGTGCGGCAGCCACTTCACCCACTCCCACGACGCGCGGCGCTCGGGACCGGCGCAGACGGCCACGATCAGATCGTCGGGGGCGTGGAAAGTGGACAGTTGGGCGACCACCGCGCGGGCCAGCCCCTGCACGTCGGAGGCGGTGCCCGGCCCGCTGCCGCGCAGGAACACCCGGGCGAAGCCGCGCAGCGAGGCGGCCACCGGCAGATCGGGCACGACCGAATAGGCATCGAGGAAGCGGCGCAGCGCACCCGCGGTCATCGGCTCGAGCTCGTCGAGCGGGCGGGTCACCGGCGGCAGCAGCGGCGTGGCCAGCGTCTGCGGTCCGACCGCGAGCCGCACGACGCCGAAATCGGGGTCGCTGGTGCGGCGTTCCCACACCCGATGACTGCCCGCGGTGGACCAGAGCTTGGTCGGATCGGGATGGCGGTAGAGCAGCCCGACACGTTGCCGACGAGCCGTTTCCCGTACGCGTTTGCGCAGGCCGGACAGATGCCGCAGGTATTCGCGGCGAGCGGCCATCATCTCGGCCTTCTTGGGCGAGCCGTTGGAACCGAAGCTGGTCGCCATCATCGCGATCGACGAGACGCCGAAGAGCCCACCGATCACATAGGACGACGGCCCGGTGCGGCCCTGCCCCATCATCATCGCCATCGCGACCGAGCCACCGAGCATCGGCAGCGCCATCATCGCCTGCTGCCAGCGGCCGCCGGTGGCCTGCGGGATCTCGGGCGGCGGCTCGACAGCGATCTCTCCGGTCGGGATCTCCGGCGCGGGACGCCGGGCCGACCTCTTGATCACTGTCGTGCTCATTCGCCGATTGTCCCTTTCGTCCACAAAGGCGCTTCCGCAGCGCGACGCTGCGTTGCCTCATGGTAGGTAAAGTGCGCTTGCGCCCGCAGCCTCGTCGACGTCGATGTACGCGAGCGCACAAAAATGGGGGAGTGTCCATGAGCATCGGACTGGCGCGCGTCACGATCAGCGCTCCACAGCGCCGCATCGACGTGGCGCTGCCCGAGCACGTGCCGCTGGCCGAGCTGCTGCCCGAGGTGCTGCGGCACGCCGGCGAGGGCCTGGCCGACGACGGCGAGAAGCACGGCGGGTGGGTGCTGCGGCGCACCGACGGCGTCGCGCTGGCCACGGCTCAAGGTCTTTTCCCGCAGGGGGTACGCGACGGCGAGGTGCTCCACCTCGTCCCGGCGCACGACGAATGGCCCGAACTCGAGTACGACGACGTCGTCGAGGCCATCGCCGAGGGTGCCCGCCGGCGGGGCAACGCGTGGACGCCGGCCTCGACCCGCACGGCCACCCTGATCGGGGCCGGGGTGCTGCTGGCGCTCGGTCTGGTCGCGGTGCTGGCCGCCGGCCCCGGGTGGTCGGGCGCGGCGTTCGCCGGGCTCGGGCTGGCGATACTGCTCGCACTGGCCGGGGTGACGGCCTCCCGCGCGTACGGGGACGCTCGCGCCGGGGCGGCCCTCGGGGCGTACGCGATGCCGTACGCCTTCGCCGGCGGCTCGGTGCTGGTGGCCTCGGGCGACCGGGTCGGCGTGTTCGGGGTGCTGCCCTGGCTCGGCGGCTCGGAACTGCTGGCCGGTTCGGTCGCGCTGCTGCTCGTCGCCGCGCTGGGCGCGGTCGGGGTGGCCGGGCAGCTACGCCTGTTCACGGCCGGGGCCGTGGTCGGCCTGCTCGGCGCGATCACCGCACTGACCAGCATGGTCACCACCGCCGCGGGCGCCGCCGCGGTGCTGATCTCGATTCTGGTCTGCGGCCTCGGCGCCCTGCCGCTGCTGGCCATCCGGTTCGGCAAGGTCCCGATGCCACCGGTCACGCTGCCGACCGGCGCCGACGCGTCCGAGGGCTTCACCGGGGTCAGTGCGTCGAGTGCGCTCGAGGCGGCCCGCGAACGACCCGACCGGGCCACCGTCTTCGCGGCCGTCACCCGCACCGAGGAACTGCTGGCCGGCATGCTGCTCGGCCACGCCGTGCTGGCCGTGGCCGGGTTCGCCGTCCTGTCCGCGGCGGGCACGCTCTCGGCCCGCATCCTGATGGCCGTGTCGGCGGCGGCCCTGCTGCTGCGTTCGCGGCTGTTCATCACCCTGCGTCAGCGGGTGCCGCTGGTGGTGGGCGGTCTGGCCGGCATCGCCGCGCTCGGGCTCGACCTGCTCGGCGGCGCGAACGCGACCGTGCTGCTCGGCGTGACCGGGGCCGCCCTGGTGCTGGCGCTGATCACGGTCGTGGCCGGCGCCACCTATTCGCGCAAGCCGCCGTCGCCCTATCTGGGCCGGGCGGCCGATCTGCTGGACACGCTCGTGGTCGTCTCGGTGATCCCGGTGGCGTGCGCGGTGATCGGGCTCTACGACGCGGTCGGCAACATCAGCGGCTGAAACGCATCGCGGACGGCCCCCGGGTGGGAGCCGTCCGCGCGGGACTGCGTGACGTCGGCGGGCGACGGCGTCGTCAGATCAGTGCTCGATACCCTCGGCCTCGGCGGCCTCCTGGCGCTTGAACGAGGCGCGGATCTCTTCCTCGGCCTCGACCCGGCCGGTCCACGTGGCGCCCTCGACCGACTTGCCCGGCTCGAGGTCCTTGTAGACCGTGAAGAAGTGCTGGATCTCCATCCGGTCGAACTCGCCCAGGTGGTGGATGTCGCGCAGGTGCTCCTGGCGGGGGTCTTCGAACGGCACGCAGAGGACCTTGTCGTCGCGGCCCTTCTCGTCGGTCATCCGGTACATGCCGATGGCCCGGGCCCGGATCAGGCAGCCGGGGAAGGTCGGCTCCTGCACCAGCACGAGCGCGTCGAGCGGGTCACCGTCCTGGCCCAGCGTGCCCTCGATGAAGCCGTAGTCGGCCGGGTACTGGGTCGAGGTGAACAGCGTGCGGTCGAGCCGGATGCGGCCCGTCTTGTGGTCGACCTCGTACTTGTTGCGGTGCCCCTTGGGGATCTCAACCACTACGTCGAAATCCATGTTGTGCTCCCTTGTTCGCCCGCTTGAGAGATAGACCGGTCACACGGGCGGGGAAAACTGTGGCCGATCGGTAGCGGCCGACAGGATCCGCGCGCGTCGGTGTGCCGGATGTCGCTAGTCTCCCCTAAGTCTGACGCCGCGTTCCAGGAGGGGCTTTGTGGGGAGGCAAGATTCACACGATGGTCCCGGGTACGACGGCGTGTCCGAGTCGCTTCGGGGCTCCGGAAACGGTAACCCGGCGACGGGTGGCGGGGCCGCTTCTTCGCCGGAGTTCGGAGCCACCGTCGACCTCAGTGGGCGCGTGACCGCACAAAAGCCTCAGCAGTCCCCCGAACCGGCTGGTCCGGGTGGTCCGGCGACCGTCCCGGCGGTACCCGTTCGGCCGGAATCGGCGCCCGGTCGGGCACAGGTTGACAGCGAACCTCAGTCAGGGGAACAAACCGCCCAAATAACCACCGGAGCCGAGGCGGAGCGGGCCCAGGGCGCGTGGGCCAGTGCGCCGGGCGAGGCCGCGGGCGGGACCTATGGGCGGGCGTCGGTGCCGCTGAACACCATGCGTGCCGCTGCGCCGGACAACCCGTCGGGCGGTGCCACCAAGGATGCGGCCGCGCCGCCTGCGTTGCCCGTGCCTGCGGCTACGCCACCTTCGCCGCTTGTGCCTGCGGCCGCGCCACCTGAACCGCCCGTGAAAGCGGCTGCTGCGGTTGGTGCGGCGGGGACGCGTACGGGGAAACGTACTAAATGGGTTGTTGCTCTGTCGATCGTGATTTTTCTGGTGTTGGCCGCCGGAATCGTCGGCCTGGTGCGCCCGGGACCGGTCGACAAATGGCTCTCGGCCGAAACGACCAGCGCGCCGGCCCCATCGCCGACGACGCCCGACCCGTCGCCCACACCGGTGCTGGTCGCGGCGGCCGGCGGCGGAACCGCACCCACGCCCGAGAGCGTGACCAGGGCGATCGACCCGCTGGTGAAGTCGCCCGCGCTGGGCACCAAGGTGCACGTCGCGGTGCTGGACGTGGCCTCCGACCAGGTGCTCTACGCCCGCAACGCGGACACCATGACCACGCCCGCGTCGACCACCAAGCTGCTGACCGCGGCGGCCGTGCTGGACGCGCGCGGACCGTCCTACCGGCTGAGCACGCGCGTGGTGGCCGGCAGCACGCCGGGCGAGGTGGTGCTGATCGGCGGCGGCGATCCGACGCTGGCCACCGCGAAGAACGCCCTGTTCCCCGGTGCGGCCCGGCTCGACCTGCTGGCCGACCAGGTCAAAAAGGCGCTGGGAACGACCAGACCGACCAGTCTGTTGTACGACATCTCGCTGTTCAGCGGGCCCGAGACGGCCCGGGGCTGGGATTCCAACGACATCGCGTACGGGCAGGTGTCCCGGATCCAGGCGCTGATGGTCAACGCGGGCCGGGTCCGGCCGATCCACAACGAGTTCGGCGGCGACCCGCGCTCGTCCAACCCGGCCGACGCGGCGGCCAAGGCGTTCGCCCGGATGCTCGGCGTGCCCGCCTCGGCGGTCAAGAAGGGCACCGCGCCGGCCACGGCGTCGACCCCACCCTCGTCGACCGGTGAGATCGCCCCGGGCGATCAGCTCGGCGTCGTCCAGTCGCCGCCGATGGTGCAGCTCACCGACTGGATGCTCGGGATGAGCGACAACACGGCGGCCGAGGTGCTGGGGCGTCAGGTCGCGATCGCGGACGGCAAGCCGGGCACGTTCGACGACGGCACCGAGGCGATCATCAAGCGGGTCGGTGATCTCGGGCTGCCGTCCGACGAGGCCAACCTCTACGACGCGAGTGGGCTGTCGCGGAACAACGGGATCAGCCCGACGCTGCTGACCGAGCTGCTGGCGTTCGCCGCGTCGGGGCAGCAACCGGCTCTGAGCAGCATGTTCGGCGGGCTGCCGGTGGCCGGCTGGTCGGGGACGATGCTCAAGCGGTTCGTCTCGCCGCAGCCCAACCAGGTCGGGCAGGGCATCGTGCGGGCCAAGACCGGCACGCTGAGCGGGGTCAACACGATGGCCGGGGTGCTGACCACGGCCGACGGGCGGCTGCTGGTCTTCGCGATCATGGCGAGCGGGTCGCCCGGCGCGGGTACCGGGCGCGCGGCGCTGGACAAGGTGGCTGCGCGTCTCGTTGCGTGCGGGTGCTGATCTCCGGGTTTCTCCTGAGGTGGGGGCTCGATTTGCGCGGGTACGGTGGTGGGCATGGCGCAGTTCGTTGATTGGGATCTGGCCGCCGCCACCGCGGGCGCGCTGTCGAAATCCGGGCCCGCGGTGTCCTACGACGACGCGATGGCGGTGGTGACCGACCTGCGCAATCTGACCGACGAGGCGGCCGGCCACGTGGCCGCCTACACCGGTCTGTCGTCGCAGGTCGAGGTGCCTCCGGTGCGGGTGGTCGACCGCAAGGACTGGGCCGCGGTCAACATCGCCGGCCTCAAGCAGGTGATCATCCCGCTGGTCACCCGGCTCTCCGGTGACAAGCAGCCGGGCGGGCTGGCCGACGCGATCGGCTCCCGGGTCACCGGCGTCCAGGCCGGCACGATCCTGGCCTACCTCTCCGGCCGCGTGCTCGGGCAATACGAGGTCTTCAGCGGCAACCCCGGCCAGCTGCTGCTCAACGCGCCCAACATCGTCGAGGTCGAACGCAAGCTCGGCGCCGACCCGCGCGACTTCCGGCTCTGGGTCTGCCTGCACGAGGTCACCCACCGCACCCAGTTCACCGCCGTCCCGTGGATGCGTGGCTACTTCCTGGGCGAGGTGCAGGCCTTCGTCGACGCCTCGCAGAACAGCGAGCACATCCTCGAGCGCCTCCGCCGGGGTGTGTCGACGCTCTCCGACGCGCTGCGCGACCCCGACTCGCGCTCGTCCGTGCTCGACATCGTGCAGACCCCGGCGCAAAAGGCGGTGCTCGACCGGCTGACCGCGCTGATGACGCTGCTCGAGGGGCACGCCGAGTTCGTGATGGACGGCGTCGGCCCCGAGGTCATCCCGAGCGTCGAGTCGATCCGGGCCAAGTTCAACCAGCGCCGCGAGACCGGCAACCCGCTGGAAAAGGCGGTTCGGCGCCTGCTCGGCATCGAGGTCAAGATGCGGCAGTACGCCGAGGGCCGCAAGTTCGTGCACGGCGTGGTCGAGCGGGTCGGCATGGACGGCTTCAACAAGATCTTCGACTCGCCGCTGACCCTGCCGCGTCTCGACGAGCTCGGCGACCCCGACGCCTGGGTGACCCGGGTGCACGGGTCGCAGCCCGCGATCGGCGGGTAGTTGGCCCGGATCCCGCCTTCGGTCGCCGCGGTGCGACTGGCCGTGCGCCGGGCGATGCCGGCGGACGGTCCGGTGCTGGTGGCGTGCTCGGGCGGGGCGGATTCGCTGGCGCTGGCCGCGGCGGCCCGCTTCGTGGGCTCCTCGGTGGGTCTGGTGACCGTCGACCATGGCCTGCAGGAGGGGTCGGCGGCGCGGGCGGCCTCGCTAGCGGCTTGGGCGACCGGCGCCGGCTTCGATCCGGTGCTGGTCGAGACCGTATCGGTGGACGGGCTGCCCGGCGGGCCCGAGGCGGCTGCGCGTGCGGCTCGATATGCGGCGTTGTCGGCGGCGGCGGCCCGTACGGGGGCGGTCGCGGTACTGCTGGGACATACGCGCGACGACCAGGCCGAGACGGTGCTGCTGGCGCTGGCTCGGGGAGCCGGGCCGCGGGGGCTGTCCGGGATGCCGGCGCGCAAAGGTCTGCTGGTGCGGCCGCTGCTCGACGTGGCCCGGTCCGACACGCGCAAGGCCTGTGCGGCGCTCGGGCTGGTGCCCTGGGAAGACCCGCACAACTCGGATCCGGCTTACGCGCGTTCCCGCGTACGGGGAAACGCTCTTCCGTCTTTGATCGAGGCTCTCGGCCCGGCCGTGGTGGCGAACCTGGCCCGGTCGGCCTCGATGATCGCCGCGGACAATGAGGCGCTGGACGGGTTGGCCGCTGATGCCCTGGACGCCCTGTGGACGAGTGGGCCGGCGGACACGCCCGGGGCCGCCTCCCTGTGGACAGCCGGCTCCGATCCGCTTGACGGCGCTGTAGCTTCCCCGTCGACGTCCCTGGGTGGGCGGGGGAGGCGGCGGCTGCTCAAAATTGACGTTTCGGATTTGTCGGGTATGCGGCCAGCGCTTCGACGACGGGTGCTGCATATGTGGGCGCGTGAGCTCGGCGCGCCCGGGAGTGCGCTGTCACACCGGCATGTGGAGGCGCTCGACGCGCTCATCACCGACTGGCACGGTCAGGGCGCGGTGCACCTTCCGGGCGGTATTCAGGTGGTCCGTGAGCGAGGCGCACTCGTTCGAGTGCCCTGACGTGCTGTGAGAGTTGTCACTCGCAGTGTCGGTTTCGCTGGTCAGTGCGGGCGGAACCGGCCATTTTCCTGCGGTTCCAGGTGAGTTGAGCACTGCCCCGTGCGGCGGTCGGCAACCTTCATACGGCACGCTGGGGCCATGGCTGACGGGTCCTGGTACGACGCCGACATCGACCACGTGATCATCTCGGAGGAACAGATCCGGGAAAAGATCGCCGAACTGGCGAAGCAGGTCTCCGCCGACCACGCCGAGGCGGAGGACGGCATCCTGCTGGTGTGCGTGCTCAAGGGTGCGGTCATGTTCATGGCCGACTTCGCCCGCGCGCTGGGTAACCACGGTCCGTCCACCGAGATGGAGTTCATGGCCGTCTCGTCCTACGGGCAGGGCACCACGTCGTCCGGCGTCGTCCGCATCCTCAAGGACCTCGACCGCGACATCACCGGCCGGCACGTGGTCGTGGTCGAAGACATCGTCGACTCCGGCCTGACGCTCTCGTGGCTGATGAAATACCTGCAGTCGCGCTCGGCCGCCAGCGTCGAGGTGGTTGCGCTGTTCCGCAAGCCCGACGCGGTAAAGGTGCAGGTCCCGGTGAAGTACGTCGGGTTCGACATCCCCAACGAGTTCGTCGTCGGCTACGGTCTCGACTTCGCCGAGCGCTACCGTGAGCTGCCTTACGTCGGGGTGCTGAGGCCTGAGGTGTACGCCCGTAGCTGAACCGTTTCTCAGCCTCTTCTCAGAAATCCGTCCTTATGGGCGGATTTGCCACTAAAGCCGAGTGAACGGCCGAGGGCTGGATGATGTCCGGCCAACGGGCTCACGGGTTCGCAAGCGGCACCCACGGTGTACCGTCGAGTGACCGATGGCGCAGTGTGACAAGTGCCGGAGGGGCCGGTCCGATTTCTTCACCGCGATTTTGTCGTACGCGGTGGGGGCGGGCGGCTCGTTGAGGTGACCAGGACGCCGATCAGGAGGGTCCGGGCGCTTGGCGCCCGACAACAGTATGGAACGTACGCGTTTCTTCCGCCGCCCGGTGGTCTGGATCATTCTGGTGATCATCGGCGTGATTGCGCTGAGCTCGTTCTTCACCAGTGGTCCGAGCTACCAGCGCGTAGATACCTCGGTGGCGCTCGAGCGCCTGAACCAGCCCGGCATCGAGAAGGTCGTCCAGAAGGACAAGGAGCAGACGCTCCAGATCGATCTCGCCTCGCCCGAGCGGTTCGACGGGAAGACCGTCGACAAGATCGAGACCCAGTATCCGTACGAGGTCACGCAGACGATCTGGAACGAGGTGCAGGACGCCAAGACCGCGGGCCGGATCACCGGCACGATCAACGCCACGGTCTCGGGCGACAACATCCTCTTCTCGCTGCTGATCAACCTGCTTCCGATCGCGATCCTCGTGATCCTGCTGCTGCTGTTCATGTCGCAGATGCAGGGTGGCGGCTCGCGGGTGCTCAACTTCGGCAAGTCCAAGGCCAAGATGATCACCAAGGACACGCCGAAGACGACGTTCGCCGACGTGGCGGGCTCGGAAGAGGCGGTCCAGGAGCTGCACGAGATCAAGGACTTCCTGCAGAACCCGGCGAAGTACCAGGCTCTCGGCGCCAAGATCCCGAAGGGTGTGCTGCTCTTCGGCCCGCCCGGAACCGGTAAGACGCTGCTGGCCCGCGCGGTCGCCGGCGAGGCCGGGGTGCCGTTCTACTCGATCTCCGGTTCCGACTTCGTCGAGATGTTCGTCGGTGTCGGTGCGAGCCGGGTCCGCGACCTGTTCGAGCAGGCCAAGTCGAACGCGCCGGCGATCGTCTTCGTCGACGAGATCGACGCCGTCGGCCGGCACCGCGGCGCCGGCATGGGTGGCGGTCACGACGAGCGCGAGCAGACGCTCAACCAGCTGCTCGTCGAGATGGACGGCTTCGACACCAAGGGCGGGGTCATCCTGATCGCGGCCACCAACCGGCCCGACATCCTCGACCCGGCGCTGCTGCGTCCCGGCCGGTTCGACCGGCAGATCCCGGTCGACAACCCCGACATGGAGGGCCGCAAGGCGATCCTTCGGGTGCACGCCAAGGGCAAGCCGTTCACGCCCGACGTCGACCTCGACTCGGTGGCCCGCCGCACGCCCGGCTTCTCCGGCGCCGACCTGGCCAACGTGATCAACGAGGCCGCGTTGCTCACCGCGCGTAACGAGAAGCGGGCGATCTCCAACGAGTTCCTCGAGGAGTCGATCGACCGCGTCATCGCCGGCCCCGAGCGCCGCACCCGGGCCATGAGCGACAACGAGAAGAAGATCACCGCGTACCACGAGGGTGGACACGCGCTGGTCGCCTACGCGCTGCCGCACTCCGCTCCGGTGCACAAGGTGACGATCCTGCCGCGTGGCCGCTCGCTCGGTCACACGCTGGTGCTGCCGACCGAAGACAAGTACACCCAGACCCGCGCCGAGATGATCGACACCCTGGCCTACGCGCTGGGTGGCCGGGCCGCCGAGGAACTCGTCTTCCACGAGCCCACCACCGGTGCCGGCAACGACATCGAGAAGGCGTCCGGCCTGGCCCGGGCCATGGTGACCCAATACGGCATGAGCTCGAAGCTCGGCGCCGTGAAGTACGGCACCAGCGGCGACGAGCCGTTCATGGGCCGCAACATGGGTCACGAGCGGGACTACTCCGACTCGGTCGCCGCTGACATCGACGCCGAGGTGCGCGCGCTCATCGAGCTGGCGCACGACGAGGCGTGGGAGATCCTGGTCGAGTACCGCGACGTCCTCGACAGCATGGTTCTCGAGCTGATGGAGAAGGAAACCATCACCCGGGAAGACATGGACCGGATCTGCGTACGGGTGGCCAAGCGCCCGCCGATGTCGCCGTTCAACGGCTTCGGCAAGCGCCTGCCCTCCGAGGCGCCCCCGGTGCTCACCCCGGCCGAGCGCGACAAGCTCAAGGCGCAGGCCGAGGCGGATGGTCAGATCGCCGTCGGGCCCAACCCGAACGGCAGCAGCTCCTCCTCGGAAAGCAGCAACTGATCAGCGAAAACGATGGGCTGGACTATCTCGCGGCCCGCCTGGTCGACGGCAAGCTCACCGGTTCCCCGGTCGAGCAGGCCGTCGACCTCGGCCGTATCGAGAAGGCGGTTCGCGAGATTCTCATCGCGGTCGGCGAAGACCCCGACCGCGATGGGCTGGAACGTACCCCGTCCCGGGTGGCCCGGGCCTACGCCGAGCTCTTCGCCGGCCTGCGGGTCGACCCGGCCGACGTGCTGCGGACGACCTTCGAGGCCGACCACGAAGAGATGGTGCTCGTCCGCGACATCGAAGTGATGAGCATGTGCGAGCACCACCTGCTCCCGTTCAAGGGCGTGGCGCACATCGGCTACATCCCCGGCCCGCACGGGCGGATCACCGGGCTCTCCAAGCTGGCCCGGCTGGTCGAGGTCTACGCCCGCCGGCCCCAGGTGCAAGAACGGCTCACGTCGCAGATAGCCGACCTGCTGATGGAGAAGCTGGACGCGCGCGGGGCGATCGTGGTGCTCGAGTGCGAACACCTGTGCATGGAGATGCGCGGCATCCGCAAGGTCGGCGCCCGGACGGTGACGTCGGCCGTGCGCGGCGCCTACCAGACCGACGCCAAGGTGCGCGCCGAGGCGA
Source organism: Paractinoplanes bogorensis (assembly GCF_018829635.1). Taxonomy (GTDB): domain Bacteria; phylum Actinomycetota; class Actinomycetes; order Mycobacteriales; family Micromonosporaceae; genus Actinoplanes; species Actinoplanes bogorensis. The sequence continues at coordinate 507,468 of NZ_JAHKKG010000002.1, read as the reverse complement.
TGGCGCTGATCAACGCGCGCTGACCCTTCTACGCGCGCACCATCCGGTTGGCCAGGGTCGACATCGTGTAGGTCCCGATGCCCAGCACCACCTCGAGCGCGTTGCGCCGGGTGAAGCCGGCCGCCAGAAACTCGCCCATCTCCTCCTCGGACACCTCGCCGGCCGTGGCCAGCACCCGCAGCGTGAAATCGTGCACGGCCGCCAGCCGGGAATCATCAGGTCTTTTTCCCGTACGCAGGTGAGTGATCAAAGTCGTGTCGGCGTGCAGGGCCCGCAACCGCCCGGTGTGCATCGCCAGACAGACCCGGCAGTCGTTGCGGGCCGCGATCACCATCACGACCACCTCGCGGGCCAGCGGGTCGAGCGTGCTCGCCTCGAACAGTTGGCTGGCCTGCAGGAAGCCGCCCAGCATCTCGGGCGACTCGGCCAGCCTGGCGACCGCCTCGGGCACGTGACCCAGGTGTTCGACGGTGTTCTCGATCAGGGGCCGGGAGCCGACCGGCGCCGACTCGAGGGTGTGACTCACAAACATGATCTCTCCATGGCTAGAATCGTCAACGTGGTTGTCGAAACCGTAAACCAGGTTGTCGAGTTTGCCAATGCCGAATCCTGACCCGCCGGGCTTCGAGCTGCCGCTGCTGCTGTTCGCCGGCTTCCGAACCCTCATCGACTCGCTGCACGCCGAACTGGCCACCCGTGGTCATCCCGACGTGCGGCCGGTGCATGGTTTCGCGCTCCAGGCGATCGGCCCGGACGGCGCGTCGGCCAGCGAGATCGGCCGGCGGCTGGGCGTCTCGAAACAGGCCGCCGGCAAAACCGTCGACCGGTTGGCCACCCTCGGCTACGTCGAACGCGCCGACGACCCGGCCGACGCCCGGCGCAAACTGATCCGGCTGACGCCGCTGGGCCTCGACATGCTGATCCAGTCAGCCGAAATCTTCGACCAGTTGCGGGCCCGCTGGGTCGCCGAGCTGGGCGCTCCACTGGTCGCCGCCCTGGAGAGTTCCCTGCGCAGGGTCGTGCCCGCGGCCGGTTTCCCGGTAGACGTACCGGGTTGGTTCGGCTGACGGGTTATCCACAGTTCAAGGTTGTCCACAGGGCGCGCGTTGCCCGGCGCCCAAGATCGGCCAACCGCGCCACAATGGGGTGGGACGGGGGCCCCCGGGAGGGTGGGCTGGCTGCCGTTAATCGGTGTCGAGGCCGATCGGCGGCCGGGATACTGGCGGGATGATCGAGAAGTTCAATCCGTCCACCGTTCATGAGCCGCCGGGCTATACGCACGTCACGATCTCGTCGTCTGGGCCGCTTGCTCATTTTGCCGGGCAGTGTCCGCTCGACCTGGATGGCAAGGTGGTCGGTGAGCCGGGTGACTTCGACGCTCAGACCGACCAGGTGATCGCCAATTGCCTCGCCGTGCTGTCCGCGGCCGGCACCACGCCCGGTGATGTGGTGCGCTCGGTGATCTACGTGGTGAGCAACGACAGCGCGCAACTGGCCGCGGTCTGGGATCGGCTCAACGCTTCGCCCCTCGCGCCCGCCTTCACCACCGCGTCGACCCTGCTCGGCGTGACCGTGCTCGGCTTCTCGGGTCAGCTGGTCGAGGTCGACCTGACGGCTGCTCTGTCCTGACGCCAACGTCGGCACGGCGTCGCCTCTTGTCCCCGCTGCTCGAGGCCACCTTCGCCGCAGGCGGTCGCGCTGCCGTGACGCCATCGTTGGCGCGTATACGGCTGCGTCGCTGTGACAGCTCCATCGGCCTGGCGCAGCCGCGTTTTGGGGTGAGGGCGGAAAGCGCTATCCGCCACTGTGGAAGAAGGATGCCAAGCCGACTCCCATGCAGGTGAGCAGGACTGGGACCAGGCACGCTATGGCGCCGATTATGGGGGTGCGGTCTACGCCCTCGGGGTCGCCGCCGTAGACGAAGCCGATGGTGAACCAACCCAGACCGAAAGCGATCACCGGCATCGTGAGGCCGCACAGCAGGGCGTAGGTGGGCACCGAACCGGGGTCGGCGACCAGGTAGAGAGCAATTTGGACGATCAGCACCACGGCCGCGAACGGGCCGTAGATGAGCAGGTTGCGGGCCCACGGGCGCCAGCGGCGGGTCGGCGCGGCCTCGGTCAGGAGCGCGTCGCCGGCGTCGGCCGTGCGGCGGGCCTGCTGCAACGCGGACAGGGCGGCCTTGGGGCCACCGGCGGCGGTCTGGGTGGCCACCTCGAGGTCGGCCGGCTGTGGGCGCAGTTCCAGCACCGGAACGGCCTGCTCGTGGGTCAGGCGGGATTCCTGGGCGGCGAGCCTTGCCCGTACGGCGGAAAGCTCTTGACGTGCCGACGCGACCGCGGCCTGGTGGTCGGCCGAGGCTGCGCTGGCGGCCCGGCGCACGGCATCGAGTCGCTGAGCCGCCGCCAGGTAGTCGGCCCACGGGCCGGGCGCGGGCGGGGCGGGCTGAGCCGGGATCGGCGTCGTCGTCTGCTGCTGGTCGGTCACGACTCATCACCCACGCCGGGATCGAGGAACGGCACGAGCGTGACCGTGCGCTCGGAATCACGGTCGTGCAGCAGCGCGCGATTGGGCCGGGCCTGCCACTCCACCGGCCGGCCGATCGTCGCCGCGACCTCGGCCGGCGGCACGTTGAGGAAGAGCAGACCGGCGACGTTGTCACGCTCGGTGAACCGGCGCGGATCACGCCACCAGGAGAGCAGATGGGCGCCCCGGGACGGTCCGTCACGCAGGAACGCCGGCAGCGCCTCGAAGGCCGCCTCGTCCATGCCGAAGACCACGCGATAGCCGGGATGCTCCGGATCGAACGCGGCGGCCAACCCGGTCCGGTCGACGACCACCACCTCTTGCCGATGCCCGATCTCGGCGGCCAGAGCCTCGGCCAGACGGTCACCCTCGGCGACTAGGGAGGCGATGACAAATTTTGCCGTACGCGGTGAGTGGAACGCGGCCACACTCCGAGCGGCCGCGTCGAGGACCTCGGACGCCGACGCCTGCGACCCGAAAATCGCCAGGTGCCGCCCGGGCTCGGGGCCGAGCGGGAACGACGCCGTGGACAGGTTCACGTCGAGCATCCGGCCCACCAGCGCGGCCGGGCTGCCACCGCGACCGGCCAGCGCGGCCCGGTAGGTCGGGTCGTCGGCGAGGTGCTGATGGGCGTAGCCGGCGAAGATGCGCGGCGGCGGCGACTCCGGATCGCGGGCGCCCCACAGCTTGTGTCGCAGGTCGCTGAGCAACTCGTCGTCGGCATGCGGGTCGGGGAAGCGGACGATGCGCTCGTGCGCCCGGGTCGCCCCGCGTGGACCGCCCAGCCCGCCCGCGGTGTTGACCACCGCGGTGCCGAGCGGCAGGCCGGCCGCCGAGTCGTTCGCGGGCTCGAGCACGTCGCCGCCGCCCGGCAACGCAATGCGCACCGGGAACTGGCCGAAGAACGAGTCACGCTTGGCGTAGAGCGAGGCGATGCCGGTCACGTTCTGGCTGGCCAGAACAAGATGGATGCCGCACGAGCGACCCGTGCGGGCCAGCGACTCGAGCAGCGCCGTCGCCTCGGTCGCCACCGGATCGCCCCCGGCCAGCAGCACCGGGAACTCGTCGATCACGCACAGGATGCGGGGCAGAGGCCGGTTCAGCCCGTCCTCGGCCGCGGCGGCACGCAGCTCGGTGAGGGTCGAGACACCCGCCCTCTCGTACGCCGTCGAGCGGCGGGACATCTCCGCGTTGAGCTCGCGGAGCACGGCCAGACCGTACTCACGATCGGTCTCGACCCCGACCGCCCGCGCGTGCGGCAGCCACGTGCGGTCACGCTGCGTCGGCACGAACTCGGCGAAGGTCACGCCCTCTTTGAAATCGAGCAGGTAGAGAGCCAGCTCGGACGGGCTGTACCGGGCACCCAGCCCGTACAGCACGTTGATCAGGAAGGCGGTCTTGCCCGCGCCCGACCGTCCGCCGACCATCCAGTGTGGTGTCAGGTCGTTGAACCGCAGTGCCAGCGGGGTCTCGCCGTCGTGGCCGACAACCGTGCTCAGACCCTCGCCGGCATCGCCCGTCCACGTCGGCTCGCCCGGCTCGGGGAGCAGATCGGCCAGCGTGACCCGGGAGGCCGCAGCCGAGTGGGCGGCGAGCTCGCGACACACGGAGTCGACCAGATGGGGCGGGGGATCCTCGTCGAGGAAGACCGGAGCGTTGAGCCACGACACGTCGGGCGTCGAACCGAACGATGCCCCGGGCGGGTCGCCGATCACCGCGTAAGGGTTGCGGACCGACACCATCGTCGTCCGCGGCAGCGGCGCCTGGGTGGTCTCGGCGGTCAGCGGGGGCGGCGGCCAACCGGCCACGATCAGGTGCAGGCCGGAATCGGGGCCCTGCTGGGCCAGCGCGGCGATGCGGCGCAGTTCCTCGCCCTCGGTCAGCTCGGGCAGGCTCGCGATGACGATCAGCATCATCCGGTCGCGCCGGGTGCGCCGCGGGGCCACACCACGGCCGGGACGCAGCCATTTCTCGGCCTCGGCGAGCACGTCGCGCAGACCCTGCCGATCGGTGGCCGGGGGCGACATCAGGCCCGCGTCGCGCAGATCGGCGAACGGGGCGAACACCTCGCCGCCGCCGATGCCGTCGACCGCCCGCACCAGCAACGAACCGGCCGGAGCGGCCGCGAGCAGGCGCAACAGGACCGACCGGAGCAGACCGAAGACGCGCGAATCGGTGGCGGTCGCGTCGATCGTGAGATGGCCGGTGCCGAGTAGAGGGACGATCGCCGGGAAACGGGCGTCGTCGAGCAACTGGGCGGCACCGAGCCGGACGAACTGTGGCGGGTAGACACCGCCGAGCGGAGTGTTCACCGACTGCGCGTCGAGCGGGGCGCCGAGCCAGCCCGGAGCCAGCGCGCCGGCCGCGGCCCGCAGGTCTTCGGCCAGGCGATGCTGCTCGAGCGGATCGGGCGACGCGGCGTCGGCATCGAGCGCGATCGAGGCCGCTTCGGCCAGGGCGACGGCCTGCCGGTGCAAAGCGGCAGCCTGCTGGACCCGCAAAGCCGAATCCACCACCGCTCTCACCTCCTGTGTGCGCGGGTAAAACTTATCCCAGACAGCGCCGGGGTTCGCGTTCCCGGTGGCCGGTTCGATGTCCGCGTCGTCCGGGCTTGTGCCGCCGACGCCCGGTCCGGGGGCAAAGGTGTGTGGAGGCACTACTGTCGTGAGTGTGCAGCCGCAGGAGCCAGTGACCGGAGAATCGGCCCCGCCGGCGGGCGTGGAGACGCCGGCGGTGGGTCCGGGCAAGAAGCCGCGGAACCGCCGGTTGCGGTTGTGGCTGGCCCTGGGGGCGGGGGTGGTGGCGTTGCTCTGCCTCGGTGGGGTCGGGGTGGCGGTCCTGCTCTACGACGACGAAACAAAGATCGAGCGCACCGCCCCCGACGCGGTCGTTGACAACTTCCTGGGCGCTTACCTGGTCAGTCGAAACGATCAAGAAGCGGAGCTCTATCAATGTAAGTCGGGTGGCGACCTGGCTGAACTGGGTGCCTTCCGAGCCGACATCGTTCAGAGGGAGCAGCAGTTCTCGGCTGGGATCAACGTCAGCTGGGGCAGCTTCTCGGTGACTACCAACGGCAAGCAGGCCGAGGTAGTCACCGATCTCACCAAAGCCACTTCGAACGGCAACGAGAGCGTCACTAAGCCTTGGCGATTCGCTCTGACCGACCAGGACGGCTGGCGGGTTTGCGGCGCCGCCGAGATGAAGTAGGAGCTACTCCGCCCAGAGAAGTTGGGCTGCCACTTCTAGGGTCCGAGGCGCGTGGCCGCTCCAACCCCAGCGGTACCAGTCCAGCTCCTTGGTGACGCGAGCGCAGACCTCGCCCTGACCATTGGTGTGAAGCTCGGTCACCGCACGAAGGTCGCGTTCCTCACCGCCGTCATCCAGCAGTCGCACGACCCGGCGTCCGGAGAGAGATGCGGCGTCGACGGCGGCCACCGGCGTACGTCGCGCGGGCTCGTCCATCGAAACCAGCCGCGACGTGAGGTCGTCGGCCGCGAGCGAGATGCCGGCAACGCCGTACTCCTCGACCCAGACCCGCTCGACCGGCACCAGCGGCGCGAAGATCTCGGTCTGCTCGGCCTCGGCGCGATACCACTCGCCCTCCGACATGACCGGTACGAACGTGCGGCTGCCCTGCACGACCTTCTCGTCCGCACGCAGATCGCCGCGCCAGCCGTGGCCCGGCAGGCCGATCAGCACGCGGCGTCCGCGCAACTGGCCGCTCATCGTGGCCGGCGTCGGCACGATCGGCCGGGGCGGTTCGAGTTCCCACTCGGGGTGCCCGGCGAACGGGTCGGGGAACGACTCGCGGCTCATCCGGCCCCACCGAGGGGTGTGCCCTGCTCACGCATGAACTTCACCGGGTCGATCGCTCCCGCGCTGGATCGGTCGTTGTTGAGGTGGACCTCGAAGTGCAGGTGAGGCCCGGACGAGTTGCCGCTGCTGCCCACCCGACCGATGATCTCACCGGCCGTCACCTCTTGCCCCTCGCGGACGAACGGCTTCACCACCATGTGGCAGTACCTTGTCATGATGTTCCCGGCGTGCTGGATCTCCACCATCCACCCGCAGCCACCCTTACCCGGGTAACCATCGACGTTGCAGGTGCGCCGGCCGCGGTGGTCCTCGTCGCACTTGACCTTCGAGACGATGCCGCTCGCCGCGGCCGAGATCGGGGTCTGCTTGCCCGCGATCAGGTCGACGCCCTGGTGGGTGGGCCTCGATGCGGTTCGGAATCCGGAACCGACGGCCGCTCCGACCGGCAGCGTCCATCCCGAGGCGGCGATCTGGCCAGCGGACGCGCACAGCATCGCCACCGAGTTGCCGACCGCATTCGCGGCGCCGTCGGCCAGCTGGTTCACGATCTGGGTGGCGATGGGTTCGTGCTTCGCGTACGCGTCTGGGTAGGCGCTGATCTGCACCCGCTGGGCGGCCCGGGTGAGCGACATCCGCTCCCAGCCCGAGATGGTCTTGAGCTTGTTGTAGAACTTCGTGGCCGCGTAGACCGGGTCGCGAACCTGCTTGGCCGTGCCCCAGCCGCTGCTCGGCCGCTGCTGGAACAGGCCCTGAGAGTCGTGGTCGTTGCGGGCGCCGAGGTCGCCGAGGTTGTTCAGCCGGGACTCCTGCATGGCCGTGGCGACCGCGATCACCCAGGCCCGGGGCGGCATCTTGAGGTCGGCGCCGACGTTGATGATGATCGCCGCGTTCCGGATCTGCTCGGGCCCGTAGGGACGGATCCGTGGCAACTGGGTGTCCGGGTCGACCGGCCCGCCCTTGCCGCAGCCGCCGCCCGAGGCGTTCAGGTTGGCGTTCTTGTCGTCGTTGTTGAAACCACCGACCAGCAGCGCGGTGACGCTCCCGCCGCAGCACAGCAGCACCAGCGTCGCGACCAGCGCGACGAGGAGTGCGATCTTCCGCGGCCGGGGGATGCTCACGTGGCTTCCCAGTCGATTCCGTCGACGCGCCAGTGCCCGTCCGGCGAGATCAGGCGCAGGCTGAGCTTCCCGGTGTCCATGGTGACGACCGCGTTGACCACGGTCTCACCGACCGGCACCAGGCTGGGCCGGCCGATCACCCGCTCGGCCGGGACCGAGCTGGGATCGACGCCGTCCAGTTCGTCGGCCAGCTTGGTCGTGGAGTTGGGCAGCAGCTGGGCCCGCCAGGCCTTCGGGGTGACGTTCTGGTGATCGGCCCAGGCCGAGGCGAAGGCGTAGGCCACCGCCTCGGGCTGCGCCCGTCCCGGTTTGGTCGACGGGCTCGGCGGCGGATCTGTCTCGATGATGCTGTCGTCGTCCTTGGGGTCCACGCTGACCGTCGGGCCGGGCGAGGCTACGCCCAGCGAGGGCGAGTCGTTGCCGCCGGCGAACAGCCGTCCGACACCGATGATGGCCAGCACGATGACGGCGAGGACCACGGCGACGCCCCACCGCGACCGGAAGATTCGGTTGAGGCCGAGTTCGAGAGATCGAGGCATGCGATCACTTGGCCTCGGAGCGGATACGAGGCGGCGCCGGTTCGGCCGTGGTGCTGCCGGTCTCGGGCCGATAGATGGCGTAGGAGGACGGCTGCTCGGACACGTCCGGCTCGGTCCAGCCGCCGCCGGCCGGGCGGCGTGTGCGAGCCGGTGTGGCCGTGCGGGCCGGCGCCGGTGCCTCGTCCGGAACGGTCGGCTCCCGCCCGTCGGGCCGGGTCGGCTGAGTGCGGCCGCCGCCACCGACCGGGGCCGGTGTGAGCGGGGCCGGTCGGGTCGCCGAGGCCTGCGACGGGTCTTCGAGACGTGCCTCGGGGCGCAGGTTGCCCTGATCGACGAAGACCGTGCGTGCGTTGCCCTTGCCGACCACCTGTCCTCCGTCGCCGGCGTCGGCCACGTTGAGCTTGGATGCCTCCCGCATGTCCCGGAAGAAGTTCCGGTGCCAGGAGCCCGCGGCGATCGTCCGCGCGCCGTCCTTGCCGCCGAGCTGGGTGATTCTTCGGTAGGGGCGCAGCAGCAGCCAGCCGACGACGCCGACCAGCCAGACCAGCACCACCTGAAGCCAGCCGGGCAGACTTGCTGTGTTCATGATCAGATCGACGGCGAACAGATAGATCGCGGCTCCGGTGCCAAATATGGCGATGTTGAAGACGGCCGCGACCACGGCATTGCCGAGTCGCTTGATGCCTGCGTTCGCCGGACGCAGCAGACCGATAGTTCCCAGGATGGGTGCGGCGATAACTGCCCATCGGAAAATGAGGAAGCCGAGGAGAACCAGGATCGACGCGGTCAGGTCGAACATGGCGAACATGACGGCAGCGAGAACGGCGATGAATCCAGCGCCGATACGGTCCATGCCGTTGACGCCCTGTAGGTATTCGTATGCCTCGGGGTCTTCTTGCTTGATCTGCTCGGCAACCTTCTCCCACTGGGCGCGTTTGCGGTCCAATGTGCCATCGCGGGTCTCAGGGTTGTCGCGAAGTCGCTGAGCCTCAGTCCACGACAAGGATCGCGCGTCATAAAGGGCTCGTCCGTACTTCTTTGCCGTGTCGCTGTCAGCCGATCCAAGAAGCCCGCGAAGATAGTTTCGGTAGAGCATGGTCTCGGCGACAGTGTCGCTTGCGCGGACAGCAGGTGGTCGGTTGTCCTTGCAGGCCGCGGGATCCCCGAGTACACAGTTGCTCGCGTCGGACTCCACGGGGCGGGGACCAACGGCGTCGTGCACGACGCCCAATGTGCTGACCAGGCTTTGGTCGGCAATGTTGGCCGAGCGAACCGGCCAAGCCGCGATGGCAGTGACGGCCACCATGACGAGAATTGCCCAGCCGGCCGTCGTTGTCGCCGCTCCCATCTCTGCTTGACGCGAACGCCAAATCAGGTACAGGCCAACGATAGCCAAGGTGATTACGCCGAAGACGCTGAAGACCTTCTCGTAGACGGCCTTCGTTGCCTGGTCGACTAGAGGGTCGGCCCATCCCCAAAGAGCTTGCGGATCCCACGCGCGCTCCCGGAGCGCGTTGGATGCGCCGATGACAGCTGTCGCGATCATGAACTCGCCATTCGCGACCGTTGTCTCGAATTTGTAGTCCGGATCAATGACGCTAGATGCGCAGCCGCTATCAAGGTCGTATGTCGTATAGCTGTAGCCTGCGTATCCGTATTGACTGTAAATGCCTTGCGTACCTTGAGCCGAAGCAGAATCCGGCCGCTCAGCAAACCAACCAGCGAGCCCGGAGTCAGGGGTACTTGGAGTAGGCGGGGTCAAGCACTGAGCGCGGTCGGCGCCAACTTCGGTCAGGCGGTTGACGCAAGACCGAAAGTCCTTCTGCCACTCCTCGACGCTGCATGCGCCACCGGGGGCCTTCGCCGGCGCGGCCGAAGCCGGCGGCGCCGCCACCGCCCACACGATCGACGCCACGACCATGACGAACATGGTCATGAGTAGCGCCAACCCCCGCCGCACCATCTCAAACCTCCAGGTCGGACGGCGACATCGGAATCGCCGGAGCCGCCTTGGCAGCCGTAGGCGTCGTGTCGAGGTGCTCCAGCAGACCTTCAACGTACGACACGTCCACACGTACTTTCTGGACGCGACCATCGACGTCGCGCATCACGAACTCACGGAACCCGAGCCGCGACTGCGAGGACGTGTCGACCTGGGACAGCGAGGCCAGCGTCGCCTCGTACCCGTCGTGTACCGGCACCCGCAGGAGCCGCAGGGCTTCGGACGCGATTTCCTGGTCTTCCGCGATGCGCCCGACGAAGACCGTCGACACCAGGTTTTGCACGTCGAGGCCGAGGATGTCGCGCGGGTTCTGCGAGGCCACCAGCGCCGCCAGGTTCCACTTGCGGGAGTCGCGGGCGAGGCGCACCAGGAACGAGCGCCCGGACCGCCAGCCCTCCATGAAGTGGGCCTCGTCGAGCCCGACCATCTTGCGCGACGACATCGAGCCGCCGTAGCAGCGCCGCACCGCGAGCCGGTGGGCCGTGTGCAGCATCGGCAGGGCGAGGGATTCCTCGGCCGACCAGTACTCGCGCTCGATCTTGAGGTCGGGCAGGCGCAGGCCGGCCATCGTGATCACGGTGAGGGCCGCGTCGGCGCCGAGCAGGTGCTGGGGTGGCGAGCCGAAGAACAGCAGCGCCAGCGGCATCTCGGCCGTGTCCAGCAGCAGGTTGGCGAGCTCGCGTCCCTCGTCGTCGTCGAGGCCTTGCAGGGTGCGTACGACGTCGTCGAGAGTGGACGTCTCTTCGGCCGGCACCTGCCGTACGGCGTGGCGCAGCAGGGTCGCCGTCGACGCCTCCTTGGCCACCTGGGGCGGCACCAGCATCGAGCAGATGTCCTGCACCAGCATGCGGCGCTCGGCCCGGGCATTGGAGACGGCGATCTCGTATTCGCGGTCGCCGCCCGGCCCGGTGGCGAACTCGGAGCGGACCGGGGTCGGGATCAACGCGTACGGCGCCAGCGTGCCCTGTTCCGAACCGGTCAGGTTGAGCACCCGGGAGTACGGGCGCAGCTCCGGCATCTGGCACAGCCGGGCCAGCGGTCCCGACGGGTCGAGCAGCGTCACCTGCACGCCACGGCGGGCGTTCAGGTAGCCCAGCGCGCCCATCAGCGTCGACTTGCCACCGCCGGGCTCGGCCACGAAGACGCCGAGGCCGGAGCGTTCGCGCACCTCCATCGGGAAGTGCAGGTCGAGGAAGACCGGACGACGACAAGTTCCCGCCGTACGCCCGATCAGGTCACCACGCCGGTCGCCCACCGTGGAAGCGGCTTGAGGCAGCGCCGCCGCCAGCAGTTTCACCGGCATTCGGCGTACGTAACCGGTGTTGGCGATCGGCTCACCCGGAATGAACTCGCGCGCCAGTTGATCCTGGTTCTTCGGGTGCTGCAGCGAGATGCGCAGTTCACGCGAATAGAGCTGGATCAGGCGCCGGGCCCGCTCCAGGCATTCCTCGCGGGTCGCGCCGCCGACCGCGATCCGGTGCCAGCCGTGCGCGCGGGCCGACTCGACGGGGAGGCCGGTGGTCATCTCGTCGCCGATCACCAGCGCCCGCTTGGCCAGGCGTTCCAGTTCGGGCGGGGCGTCGATGCCGTGCTCGGCGTAGTCGAGCTGCTGCGAGCGGATCATCCGGAGCCGGTGCTCGAGGTTCTTGAACGAACTGCCCGACCCGAGGATGTCGATCCGGGACGAGATCTCCATCGGCCACGGCAGCCGCTCGTGGAAGTGCATCCACGGCTCGTGCTTCTCGGGGATCTCGAGCGGTTCCATCCGGCCGACGGACAGGACGGCGACGTGCCTTTCCTCGCCGGTCATCCGGTTGACCAGTTTGACCGTCGACCCGTACGGGGTCCGGTAGCGCTCCACCTGCTCGGTCAGCGCGAGCAGGTCGCCGGTGTCCCACTGCCCGTTGGTGACCGGGCTGAGCGGTCCGGGCGGCGCCATGCACAGCGCGACCGAGCGGAACAGCAGCCATTCCAGTTCCTGCGGGTTGACCCGCCGGCCCCGCATGCCGAACGCGTTGAGCACCTCGTCGAACTGTTCGACGGCCCGGTTGAGCTTGCGCCGTTCGCCGTCCGAGGTGCCCTTGCCGAACATCCGCAGGATGCGTTCGGAGAAGGTGTCGCCGAGCGAGCGCCGCGCGAACGTCACGCCCAGATAGGTCTGGCCCTCGGCGTGGTTGACCGACAGCAGGTGCCGCTGGGCGGCGACGAGGTGATCCGACCAGGAGGTGCCACCGCGTACGTCGGGAAGCGGTTTGGCGGTGAACGAGTCGACCGTGCGTGCCCATTCGTCGGCCGGGAACGGCCGGTTGGTGCGACGCAGGTGCAAGCGGAAACCGGCCAGCCCGGCGTACTGCTCGGAGATCGCGCTGAGCAGCGCCTCACGCTCGGCGTCGGGCCGGAACGCCCAGCGCACCTCCGGCAGGTAGTACCAAGCTGTGACGGTGCTCTGGGTGAAGGTCAGGTGGCCGGCGATCTCGCTGATCTCCAGCTCCATGACCGGGTCACGGTCGTTGAACTTCAGCTTGTTCGGCCGCAGCTGCACCGGCTTGGGCTGCTTGAGCTTGTCGGCCCGGGCCGGCAGATTCTCCTTCTTGCGCCGGGCCGGAGACTTCTCCTTGCGGCGGGCCGGCGCCTTCTCCGTTGCCGGCACCGGCAGGGCGGCCTCGGTCGGCATTTCTTCAAGCGGTTTCCCGTACGCCTCCACGGGTCCCGCCTGCGGCGGTCGTGCCTGGTTCCCGACGGTCTGCCACAGCGGCGGCGTCGACACCGGTGTCTCGGCCACCGGGGCGGCCGGCGGGGCGGACGCGGAGCCCACCTGCGGCGTCGACGGCCAGTTGTCGAAGTCGGGCCACTCGTCGAAGCCGGGCTCGGCCGCGGGAGCACCTGTCTCCTGGTAGAAGTCGGCCTTGGGTCCGATCGGCGCGCGGCTGAACGGCTCGGGCGTGCCCCAGGCGCCGTCCGGGCCGTCGTCGAAGTCGGGATCGGGCACGCGCGGCGCCGGAGCGGGCGGCCCCGCAACGGGCGGCTCGTCGACCGGCACTGGAGTGGGTGCCGAGGAGAGCGGCGTAGGAGCGGGCGCCGAGGAGACCGGCGTGGGCGCGGGAGCCGAGGAAACCGGCGTCGGAGCGGGTGCCTCCAGCGGAAGCTCGACCGGCTCCGGGCGTACGGGAAGAATCTCGGAAGGCGCCGCAGGCAAAGTAGACGACGGGGGCGCGGACGACGGCGGCACCACGGTCGGCCGATCGTCGAAATCGAACCCGAAGTCGAAGTCGAGGTCGGACGGCTCGGAAGCCGCGGAATCACTCGCCGGAGTCGACGAGACCGGCGTCGGTGGCGCCGCCCCGCCGAACAGGTCGAGGAAGGGGGAGTCGATGTCGAGCGTGGTGTCGACCGGCCCGCTACGCGGACGTACGGGCTGGGGCGACTGGAACACCCCGACCGCGCCGTGCCCCGGAGCGGCCACGACCTCTTCTTCCCCCGAGTCAGCCGGAGGGTAGCCGTTCGAGCGCACTCCGTTACTCTGCCTGCCCTGGGTGTCGGCATCCGCGCGGGGATGCCCGTGCGGAAACGGTCCGGTCATGCGCCGGCCTCGTGGGAGTGCGCGATGGAACTGGTCATACCAACTCCTCCCGAACCCGGATGCGAGTGGCGACAAGTCTCGGATCGCGGCGCTCGACCGCCGGCTCGCGGGTGCGGCGCCAGTCGGTGAGGGCGGTCCGGATGACGACCCGGGCCGGACGGTCGGGGTCGACATGGCGGAACACGTAGGACGTGGTGACCATGGCGAGCGCGATCTCCCAGGCCGGGAACGGATCGAACTCGAAGGTCATCAGGTAGTGCAGGAACATGAACAACGGCACCAGTGCCACGAACATGCCGTACTGCGCGTACGGCAGGTGGATGGGCAGGGTGTATCCCGGCGGGCCCAGATAGACCAGGCGCGCCCGGTAGATGTCGTCGTCGGTACGAAGCCGCATCTCAGTTGAAGATCAGCTTGATCAGCGCGTCGCCGACGAAGAACAGGGTCGCGGCTCCGGCGATGAACGCCAGACCCACGATGGCGATGGCCGAACTGGTCAGGACCTTCGAGATCTCACCGCGGCTGGCCCGTCCGATGAAGATCACGCCGAGCACCGCGAGCAGGATCGGTGCGATGTTGCTGGCGAAGAAGGTGACGATGCCTTCGGTGTTGATGCCCTTGGGTTCGGGCGCGGCGAGTGTGGCCTGCTGAAGCGCGGCCGCGGCCTGCGTGACGAGCTCAGTGGCGATCATTGGTAAACCTCCCCGTGCCCGGCTAGGGGGTTCCGGGCACGCTGCAGTGGTGAAGCCTCACGGCACCGCCCATATCGTGCTACTTCCCACCCTGCGCGTCGAGTGAGCCGTTCGGGCACAGCCATGCTCGTCTGCTCTCTCCGGTTCCTACAAATGATGCCCAGTTCCGAAGAGTACGGCCCGTACTTCTTGGCTACAAGCGTCCGAAACGTTACGCAAGGTGATGGCGTGCGTGAAAATGAGTTACCGGCCATCGTACGCACGTGCGACAACCCCGCCCGCCGTACCCTCGTGCGGTGACGACGGAGCCGACGGATGCGCAGGTCGCGGGCCGCGCGTTGATGCATGTGGATCACCCGGTCGTGATGGGCATTCTCAACGTCACCCCGGATTCCTTCTCGGACGGCGGCCGATACACGGACGTGGCGGCCGCGGTAGAGCATGGCATCGAGCTCTACCGCGCAGGTGCGAACATCGTGGACGTCGGGGGTGAGTCGACCCGCCCCGGGGCCGGCCGGGTCGACTCCGAGACCGAGATCGCCCGCGTGGTACCGGTGATCCGGGAACTCGCCCGGGCCGGGGTGCCGCTCAGCATCGACACCACGCGGGCGGCGGTCGCCCGGGCCGCGCTCGAGGCCGGGGCGGTGGCCATCAACGACGTCTCGGGTGGACTCGCCGACCGGGGCATGGCCGGCGTCGCCGCCGAGGCCGGGTGCCCCTGGATCCTCATGCACTGGCGTGGGCACTCGAGGACTATGACCGAGCTCGCCGTGTATCGGGACGTGGTTTCCGAGGTACGGGACGAGCTCCTGGCCCGCGTCGATGAGGCGCTCGCGGCCGGGGTCGACCCCGGACAGATCATTCTCGACCCGGGCCTGGGCTTCGCCAAGACCGCCGAGCACAACTGGGCCCTCAGCGCCCACCTCGACGTCCTGATCGGCCTCGGCTACCCGGTCATGTTCGCGGCCAGCCGCAAGACCTACCTGGGCCGGCTGCTGGCGGGCCCGGACGGCTCTCCACGCCCGGTCGAGGAGCGCGAGGCGGCCACCCTGGCCACCTCGGTGCTCGCCGTCGCCGCCGGGGCCTGGGGCGTACGCGTGCACGACGTGACCGCCACCGTCGACGCGCTCGCGGTCTGGCGCGCGACCGGGTCACCCAGGGTGGCGAGGAAGGCGGATGAATGAGCGGGAGTGAGCAGATGGACGGCCGGATCGCGCTGACCGGGCTGCGCGTGCGCGGCCACCACGGCGTCTTCGACTTCGAGCGCGAGCAGGGGCAGGATTTCGTGATCGACGTACGCCTCGATCTCGACCTCGCCCCGGCCGCGGCCAGCGACGACGTGGCCGACACGGTGCACTACGGCGAGCTCGCGGGCCGGCTGGCCGAGATCGTCGGCGGTGAGCCGGTCAACCTGATCGAGACGCTGGCCGACCGTCTGCTCGACGCCTGCCTGGCCGATCCGCGGGTCTCCACGGCCGAGGTCACCGTCCACAAGCCGCAGGCCCCGATCCCGCTCGAGTTCGCCGACGTCGCCGTCACGCTGCGCCGGAGTCGCGCGTGAGCCGGGCGCTTCTCTCGCTGGGCAGCAACCTCGGAGACCGCGAACAGCACCTGCGACAGGCGGTCCGGGCGCTCAGCCCCTTCGTCCAGCGTGTGTCCGGTGTCTACGAGACACCGCCGTGGGGTGATGCCGACCAACCGGCGTACCTGAACGCGGTCTTGATCGTGGAGGACCCCGAGGCGAGCCCGTACGAATGGCTCGAGCGCGCCCACCGGGCCGAGGCCGACGCCGAGCGGGTGCGGGACCCGGAGCGCCGGTTCGGCCCGCGCACCTTGGATGTCGACGTGATCGCCGTGTGGGACGCGGACGGGCGGCCGGTGCTCAGCGACGACCCCGAGCTGACGCTGCCGCACCCGCGGGCCCATCTGCGGGCCTTCGTGCTGCGGCCCTGGCACGACCTCGAGCCCGCCGCCGAACTGCCCGGGCATCCGCCGATCACCGATCTGCTCGCCGTCCCCGGTCTGGCCGACGACCTCGCCGCGATGACCCCCCGGCCCGATCTCGCACTAGAGTTCAAGGCGTGAGCAGCAACCCGCAGGCGCCGAAGTCGGACCCCTCGATGCGCCCGACCAGCATCTCGGTGCTGATCGTGGCCGGTCTCGCCGCGGCCGCCGTGGGCTGGCTGCTGCTCAGCTTCTCCTACTCCAACCTGCCCGACCTGCCCTGGTCGCCGGTGATCGTGCTGGGCGTGCTGGCGGTGGCCGAGGGCCTGCTGGCGCAGAACACGGCCGCCCGCATCCAGCGCAAGCCGGGAGCGCCCCGGGTCGACGCGCTCGCCGTCGCCCGCTACGTCGCCCTGGCCAAGGCCTCCTCGCTGGTCGGGGCGATCTCGGTGGGCTTCTCGGCCGGGCTGCTGGCCTGGCTCGCGATGGAGCCGACGGAGGCCGCACACAGCGACATCCCGGTCGCGGTGGGCGGAGTGATCACGGCCGCCGCCCTGATCGGGGCCGCGCTGTGGTTGGAGCGGGCGTGCCGCATTCCGGAGCAGCCGGACAGCAAGGATGCTGACGATTCGGACCGCCCGACGGGCTTGCTCTAACCCCCTACATTCGGTCTTGAACTGAGCACCTCTCGTATCCGTATGCTCTGCGTACGGGCACGCGCCCGGCGGAAATCGGCGTGCGTCTTTCACCGCACGGGGGACGCACACGAGGAGGCACGGCGATGGCGTACGACGAGGCGACCTACCGTCGGCAGACCGAGGAGCCCACTCCCACCGATCCGGCGGCCTACCGCGCCAACACCCTGGCCGCGGCCGAGCAGCGCCGGCGGGCCGAGGAGCTCGACGCCGTCGGCGAGACCACGGCCGACGTGCTGCGCCGGGCCGAGGCCGACGAGGACGGCCGCGACCGCCTCGGCATCCACCTCGGCTGGGAGGTCGTGCTGCTGGTGGCGGCGGCCGCCATCGGCTTCCTGCTCTGGCGCCTCGACCCCGACAGCCTGCGCCGCCCGGCCCTCGACACGCTGCTCATCACCGGCGCCGCGATCGGCCTGCTCACCCTCGGGGCCGGGCTGACCCTGCGGGCCGGCGTGCCCAACCTGGCTCTCGGCCCGATCGCCCTGGCCGCCTCTTTTCAGTACGCCGAGCAGGGCGACCAGGGCCTGCTCCGAGCCGGGGTCCCGGCGCTGGTCTTCGCGGTGGCCGGCGCCATCGTGATCGCGATGTTCATCCTCGTGCTGCACGTCCCCGGCTGGGCGGCGACGCTCGCCGCGGCCCTCGGCGTGATCGTCTTCGACCAACTGCGGGTCGCCCCGGTCGCCGTCCAGGGCACCTACGACCCGACCGGCCAGGCGTTCTTCCTGTTCGGCGGGTTCGCCCTGCTGGCCGTACTCGGCGGGGCCCTCGGCGCCGCCACCCCGGTCCGGCGCTGGCTGGGCCGCATGCGCCCGACCGGCGACCCGGCCCGGCGCCGGGGCGCGGCGGTCGCCGTCCCGGTGCTCGGCTCGCTGATCCTCTCGTCGGTCTTCGCGGTCGCCGCCGGCATGCTCTTCGCCGCGAAGTCGGACGCGCCGGTCGTGCCCGGCACCGGCCTCGAGTGGACCGGCATCGCGATCGGCCTGGCCCTGCTCGCCGGCACCAGCGCCTACGGGCGGCGGGGCGGCCTGTTCGGCACCCTGTTCGCGGTCGCCGCGCTGACGCTGTTCCTCGACTACGCGGCCCGCCGCAACTTCGACATCGCGCTGTTCGCGATCGCGGCCTGCGTCTTCGCGGGTGGACTGGTCGTCACCCGGCTCGTCGAGACGTACGGGCGGCCGCTGCCGGTGGCCGGCCCGGCCGACTGGAACGCGGCGCCGACCACGGCCGCCGCCAGCTGGTCGCCCGACCTGCCCGAGACCTGGCAGTCGACCACCTCGAGCCCGCGTGCCGACCGCTGGGACGCCGGGCCGTGGGGCACCAGCCGCTGATCGTTATGCTGTGAATCATGACCACTCCGAGCTTCGCCGAGCTGGACGCCCTGCCCACCGAGGAGCTGCGGGAGCGCGCCTTCCACCGGGCGCGGGAGCGGCGCGACATCGGCTTCTTCTGGTCGGTCCTCAAGCACCTGCCCGACGCCGACGAGGCGGCCCAGCTCGACGGCGCGCCCAATTCGATCGGCCCGACGGTCGATGAGGCGGTCGCCCTGTGGCGTGAGCTCGAGGGCCACGGTTACGGAGAGAACGAGCCGCTGCTACGCGCCGCGTTCATCGATTACCTGCAGAAGCACTGATTTATCACCGTCGTTTGAAACGTGAGCCGCGCTGGGAATTAGCGGCGCATGGCTCTCGGTAACCGGTACAAGTCTGTGACTGGTGCAGGCACTCTTGCTGCGCTCATATTGGTCCTCGTCTTCGGCAGCCCCTGGTACGCCGACTGGGTGACCAACAACACCAACCCCGACACGGCGGGCGGCTGGTGGCTGCGCCTGCTCTCCTGGCCGCGCTGGTCGTTCGACTCGAGCGACTCCCTGCGCGACATCATCGTCGGCGACCTCAAGGCGATCCTGCTGGTCGTGCTGACCGCCCTCTTCCTGTTCCTGCTGCCCGGCTCACAGCTGGCCCGGGCTCGCGGCACGATCAGCCAGTTCTTCGCCGGCTGGGCGTCCTACATCTTCGCCGGGGCCTTCGCGGCCCTGCTCACCACGCTGTTCCTGGCCAACCCCTCGCTGCTCGGCGCGTTCCAGTCGGCCAGCAGCGGCGCCGGCTACGGCTTCTTCGTGGGCATCATCGTCGGCCTGGCCACACTCGGTGGCTATCGCGGCACGAAGTGACCCCGGCCGCTCACCCGGCTGGTCTCCCGGCCGGGTGAGCGCACGCCGAGTTCGCCGAAAGCCGTCTCGCGAGCCGGTAGATGTAGCCGGGTGAGACGCCTGATCCTGATCACCGCCGCCGCGGTGCTGGCCGCCGGGTGCACCGCCCCCGCCGCCGAGAAGCCGTCGCCGACCGCCGGCTGTGCCCCGGTCGCCGGTGACGCCCTGGTCGTCCTCGAGGACGACCAGCGGATGCAGGACGCCGACAACATCGTTCCGGCGATCAACCAGGAGGCGTCCTCGCCCGAGCTGATCGCCGCGCTCGACCGGGTCTCGGCCGCGCTCGACACCACCAAGCTGATCGCCCTCAACAAGGCGGTCACGGTCGACCGGAAGACGTCGAAGGCGGCCGCCCAAGAGTTCGCAGCTGCGAACAGTTTGACGACCGGCGTGGTCCGGGGCTCCGGCGGCCAGGTGATCATCGGGGCGGGCGTTTCGGCCGAGAGCGCCACCCTCGCCCAGCTCTACGCCGTGGCGGCGACCGCGGCCGGCTACACGGCGAAGGTGCGGAAGGCCGGACCCCGGAAGACCGCCGAACCGGCCCTGGTCAGGGGCGACATCGACGTGCTGCCCGAATATGCGGCCTCGCTGGCCACCTATCTGGCCGGCCGGGCCAAGGGTTCACCCGACCTGCAGACCGTGATGACCGACCTCACCGCCCTGGGCCGCAAGCGGGGCCTGGTCTTCGGGCGGCCGGCCGAGGCGCAGCACCAGAACGCGTTCGCCGTCACGGCCGCGTTCGCCGACCGGCACGGCCTGAAAACCCTCTCCGACCTGGCCGGTAAGTGCTCCGGCGCGGCCACCGTGGTCGGTGGTCCGGCAACCTGCCCGCAGCGCCCGAACTGCCAGCTCGGGCTGGTGCAGCGGTACGGGTTCCAGGCCGGGCGGTTCAGCAGCCTCGATCAGGGCGGCCTGGTGAACGCTCTCCGAACGGGCGGCGTCAGCGTGGGTTCGGTGCTCAGTTCCGACCCGGCGCTGGCTGCTAAATAGTAGTAATTGCCGGGTTTCGGGCCATCTGAAGCCCGTCGATCGAACATTTGCCCGATCGGGGCGTCTGGGTAGTATCGGCGGCCATGCCGGACCGGGAATCCCTCGCGGGGAACGCACGCCTGCTCCGCGGCCTCATCTGGGCGGGCGTTCTGCTCGCTCCGCTGGCCGCGGCCGTCGTGCTGCTCGGCCAGAGTTCCAACACCGTGCGGTTCGCCGTGCTGCTCATCGCCGTCGCCGTGGTGCTCATCGGCGCCTCGGTGCTGGTGCGCAGCGACCCGGTGCTGGGCCGGATGGACGTCGAGGACCGGGTGGCCGAAGAGGTGGCCGCGCTGCGCCGCGAGCTGCGGGCCGAGTTTGCCCAGGTTAACCACCAGGGCGGGTACAACCAGGCCGAGTACGAACAGCCTTCGTACGAGCAGGCTGAGTACGACCAGCTTGAGTACGACTCGGGCCCGATGCATCCGCACGGCGCGCCGGCGGTCCAGCAGGAGATGGACTCCGGCTTCTTCGCCGCGATGCGGGCCGACGTCCCGGATCCGTTCGCCGCCGAGCCTGAGTTCACGCCGCCCGGACCGCCGCCTGGTCCGCCGCCCACCGGCACGGCCCGCCCGCCCTCGGGTGGCCGGGCCAGTGTGCCGAACCTGCCCGGCACCAAACCGGCCGCACCCGTGGCCTCGGCCGCCGTGCGTCCACCGGCGCGGACCGGCCCCGGCATGTCCACCGGCGGCCGCCAGATCAACCCGCAAGGAGCCCGCGAGCCCGGCACCTCGACCGGCGGCCGGGTCGTCTCCGGTGCCGCCTCGGTGTCGCCCCCGCCGATCCCACGCCAGCGGGGTGCCGCCTCGGTCCCGCCGCCCCCGCCGCCGCGCGCGTCGGCCTCCGTGCGCCCCGGCGGCCCGTTCCCGGGTCAGCCCGACTCACTGGCCGACGACTTCGGCGCGAGCACCGGCTACGCCGTCCAAGCGCCGGGCGCCGGACACGCGTCCGGTGCCGCACACGCGTCCGGTGCCGCTCAGGTGCCCGGCGTCTACGGTGCTCCCGCGCCCGGAAACGGAAACACGTACGGCGCCCCCGGCGGCACCTACGGCGCACCGACCGGCGGCAGCGACTACGACTCCGACGAGTACAACGGCTACGGCGCCCCCCGCTACGACGCCGACCAGGGCTACGCCGACGACAGTGCCTACGGCCCGGCCGACGGATACGACGAGCCGCCGCACCGTGAACCCGGCACCGTGACCGGCGATCCCACCTACAAGGCCCGCCGGCACCGCCCGTCGGCCAACGACACCAATGTGGGCTCGCTCAGCGACTTCGCCGGCTACGGCGGTTACCCGCCCGACCGGGGACACGGCCGCCGCTGAGCCGCCGCCCTACTTGTCGATGTCGCCGACCACGAAGAACATCGACCCGAGGATGGCGATCAGGTCGGGCACCAGGCAGCCCGGGATCAACGTGGCCAGCGCCTGCACGTTCGCGTAGGACGCGGTGCGCAGCTTCATCCGCCACGGCGTCTTCTCGCCCCGCGACACCAGGTAGTAGCCGTTGATGCCGAGCGGGTTCTCGGTCCAGGCGTACGTGTGCCCCTCGGGCGCCTTGACCACCTTGGGCAGCCGCACGTTGACCGGCCCCGAGATCGTGTCGACCCGGTCCAGGCACTGCTCGGCGAGGTCGAGCGACACGTACGCCTGCTCGAGCAGCACCTCGAACCGGGCGTGGCAGTCGCCGGACTTCCGGGTCACCACGGGCACGTCCAGCTGGTCGTAGGCCAGGTAGGGCTCGTCGCGGCGCAGATCGAAGTCGAGTCCGCTGGCCCGGGCGACCGGACCCGAGGCGCCGTAGGCGGCCGCCTGTTCGGCCGTGAGCACGCCGAC
Source organism: Paractinoplanes bogorensis (assembly GCF_018829635.1). Lineage (GTDB taxonomy): Bacteria > Actinomycetota > Actinomycetes > Mycobacteriales > Micromonosporaceae > Actinoplanes > Actinoplanes bogorensis. The sequence continues at coordinate 485,483 of NZ_JAHKKG010000002.1, read as the reverse complement.
TCCGACCGTACGGGCCAGGAAGATGTCGTTGCGCCGGATCAGATTGTCCAGATCGGGCATCCGCTCGCGAACGGTCCGGATCGCCTCTCGGGCCCGCCCGGTCCAGCCCGCCGGCACCTCCTCCTTGAGACCGCCGACCCGGTTGAACATGTAGTGCATGCGGCCGCCGGAGACCTCCTCCATCACCGCCTGCAGCGTCTCGCGCTCGCGGAACGCGTAGAACATGGGCGTGATGGCGCCGATCTCGAGCGGGTAGGAGCCCAGGAACATCAGGTGGTTGAGCACCCGGTTGAGCTCGGCCAGCGCCATCCGCAGCCAGGTCGCGCGCTCGGGCACCTCGATGCCCATCAGCCGCTCGACGGCCAGCGCGACACCCAGCTCGTTGGAGAAGGCGGACAGCCAGTCGTGCCGGTTGGCCAGCATCAGGATCTGCCGGTAGTCGCGCACCTCGAACAGCTTCTCGGCGCCCCGGTGCATGTAGCCGACGATCGGCTCGCAGGCGACCACCCGCTCACCGTCGAGGTTGAGCTTGAGCCGCAGCACGCCGTGCGTCGACGGGTGCTGCGGTCCGATGTTGAGCACCATGTCGGCGGTCTCGAGACCCGCACCGGTCCCGACCACAACTTCCCGCAAGGCGTCGTTCACCCGAGAATGCTCCCACGATCCTCGAGTCCCACGCTGTGCAGCAGCCACCAGTGCCCGCCGAGCCCCGACGGCTCGATCAGCTCAGCCTCGGCTCCGGCCGCGCTCAGCGCCCGCACATAGCCCGCCGGGTCGGTCCGGGCCAGAGCCAGCGGTGGCCGGGCGCCGTCGATCCCGAGCGCTTGGAGGGCGTCCCGCTGGCGGATCAGCCCGTACGGCGTCCCGGCCGCACTCGCCACCGCATCGATCGCCACGTGCGCCGTCACGTCACAGCTCCCGTCCGGCACCGGCGTCACCGGCCGTCCACCCCGGAAGCCGGTCAGCGTCCCGAGCATCGGTCGTTCCGCGCGCACATGCCCGTAATCGATCGCGAGCGCGTACCCGCGGCGCACCTGGTGCACGGCGTCGGCCCAGGCCGCGTCCCGGGGCCACCCGATCTCGACCCGCCCCGGCTCCGGCCACCAGCGTCGCAGCCAGAACAGGTCGGCCGCATCGACCAGCCCGCCCAGCGTCTCGGCGCCCGTGGCCGGGTCGACCAGCACCTGGCGCATCCGCCCGTGGTCGTCGAGGTCGGCCACATCCAGCGGCACGTTGTCGAGCCATTCGGTGGCGATCAGCAGCCCCACTATGTTGTCCGGAATGTCCCGCCGCCACGCAATGCCCCCGGGAAGAGCAGGTGGCGCGGGAGCAACTTCAACCCCAGTCAGCCGTACGCGCTCAGGCAGCAACGGACGCAGGGTGGCCAGCAGTTCGCCCCGCCCCGCACCGACGTCAACCAGGTCAAACGTCGCCGGTCGCCCGAGCGCGGTGTCGATCCGCTCGATCAGCCGCAGCAGCGCACCGGCAAACAGCGGCGAGGCGTGCACGCTGGTCCGAAAGTGATCGGCCGGCCCAGCGTCTGGGCGCACGAAGAACCCGCCGGGCCCGTAGAGCCCGCTCTCCATAGCCGCCCGCCACCCCGTCACACCGCTCACCCTAGGCGCGGTTATCCACAATTGGCCGTTGTCCACAGGCCCGCCCCCACGATCTTGGCCAACCCGGGACAATCGTCACGGGGGAGGGCCCGCGGGGTTCGCGCAAGATCGAGATCGAGACGCGGCATGGGCTTGTTCACATGGTCTTGTCACGGGCGTGTTACGGCGGCGCATACTTGCCCCGACCGGTACCCCTTTCGAGGACTGGATCTGCATATGAGCGCATCGTCGCCGCTGATCGTCGGCGTTGTCGGAGCGGGACGAGTCGGGGCCGTGCTGGGCGCCGCCCTCACCGCCGCCGGCCACCACGTGGTCGCCGCCGCGGCCGTCTCCGCCGCTTCTCGTGAGCGGGCCGCCCGCCTGCTGCCCGGGGCCGCCATCCTCCCCGCCGACGAGGTCGCCCGCGCCGCCCGCGATCTCCTTCTGCTCGCCGTTCCGGACGACGCGCTGGCCGGCGTCGTGTCGGGTCTCAAGGCCACCGGCGCCCTGCGTCCCGGCCAGCGGATCGCCCACACCTCGGGCGCCCACGGCCTGGCCGTCCTCGGCGGCGAGGGCCTGGCTCTCCACCCCGCGATGACCTTCACCGGCGCCGACACCGACCTCGAGCGGCTGCCGGGCATCGCCTGGGGCATCACCACGGCCGACCGGGTGTTCGCGGCCCGCCTCGTGGCCGACCTCGGCGGCGTGCCCGAGTGGGTGGCCGAGGACGCCCGGCCGGTCTACCACGCCGCCCTCGCGCACGGCGCCAACCACCTGGTCACCCTGGTCAACGAGGCCGCCGACCTGCTGCGCGCGGCGGGCATCGGGGAGCCGTCCCGGGTGCTGTCGCCGCTGCTGCACGCCGCGCTCGACAACGCGCTGCGCCTCGGTGACGCTGCCCTGACCGGGCCGGTCTCCCGCGGCGACGCCGGGACCGTCGGCAGGCATCTCGACCGCATGCCGCCCGAGTCGCGGGCCGCCTACCTGGCCCTGGCCCGCCGCACGGCCGACCGTGCTATCGCCGCCGGGCGTCTGCGCCCCCAGGATGCGGGACCGCTTCTCGACGTACTCGAAAGCAAGATCGGGAGCCCGGCATGACGTACGTCGTCCACACGCGCGCCGAACTGGCCACCGACCTGGCCGCGGTGCCGGGCGAGATCGCGGTCGTGATGACCATGGGCGCCCTGCACGAGGGGCACCGGCAGCTCATGCGCGAGGCCCGGGCCCGCGCCGCCTTCGTGGTGGTCACGATCTTTGTGAACCCGCTGCAGTTCGGGCCCGGCGAGGATTTCGAGAAGTACCCGCGCACGCTCGAGGCCGATCTCGAGGCGTGCCGGGCCGAGGGCGTCTCGGTCGTGTTCGCGCCGAGCCGCGACGAGGTCTATCCGGACGGCGCCCCTTCGATCACGATGAACGCCGGCCCGCTGGGCGAGATCCTCGAGGGGGCCAGCCGCCCCGGCCACTTCTCGGGCATGCTCACCGTGGTCCAGAAGCTGCTCATGCTCACCCGGGCCGACGTGGCGTTCTTCGGCGAGAAGGACTTCCAGCAGCTCGCGCTGATCCGCCGGATGGTGCGCGATCTCGAACTCGGCGTGGAGATCGTGGGCGTGCCGACCGTACGGGAAAATGGTGGTCTGGCCCGGTCGAGCCGCAACCGCTATCTCTCGCCGGAGGAGCGCCGGGCGGCCCTGGCTCTCTCCCAGGCGTTGCGGGAGGGTGCGGCGCACACCGACAGCGCGGCCGTGCTGGCCACCGCGGGCAAGATCCTGGCCGACGAGCCCGCCGTACGCGTCGACTACCTCGCCCTCACCGGAGCCGACCTGGGTGACGCGCCCGTCGCCGGCCCAGCTCGCCTGCTGGTCGCCGCCCGGGTCGGAGCCACCCGTCTGATCGACAACGTGCCGGTGACCCTGGGCCCGGCGACCTGAAGATCCCGCGAAATGTCCCGGTTCCTCATATGATCGCGAAATCGGACATCTCAGGCATGCGGGTAAGTCGGGCATCAGGGCGGGAATCGTCACCGTCCTGGGCATGGTGCTGCTCGTCTCGGGCTGCGGCAAACCCGGCGGCGTGGACGGCGACCTGACCAACGGGTGGGCCGCGATGGAGCCCGCGACCGGTTTCGAACCCAATGTCGGCGCCTGTCACAACGCGAACTTCAACCCGATCGGCCCGCGCGGCACGTACGACGAGGTCGACTGCTCGGCCAAGCACCGCACCGAGACCGTCTTCGTCGGCACCTACGAGTCGCCCGCGGCCGACGCCGACGTGCCACCGATCGACGGCTCGGCCGGTGCCCGCGCCGCCTATTCGGTCTGCGACCAGAAGACGACCACCTTCGTCGGCGGCCCGTGGCGCAACGCGCGGCTGTGGATCGGCGTCACCCACCCCACCGAGGCGGCCTGGAGCGGCGGCGCCCGGTGGTACCGCTGCGAGGTGCTCGAACTCAACTCGGTCGAGGACGACGGCGTGCTCGTGCAGCGCTCGGGCAGCCTGCGCGACACGCTGGCCGGCGGCAGCTCGGACGTCATGCTCACCTGTTACGCCATCCAGCTCGACGGCAACGGCGCGATCGCCACCATGCCCGCGGTCAACTGCACGGCCAAGCACAACGGCGAGTTCGTCGGCGTCTGGTACGCCGAGGATCTCGACTATCCGAAGAACGACGCCACCTGGGCCAAGTTCCACGACGGGTGCCGGGCGCTGATCGCGGACTACGTCGGCGTGCCCAAGGACGCCGACCTGCAATACCGTACGGGCGTGGTCTCGCTCCCGGGCGGCGCCGACGTCTGGGCGCAGGGCGATCGGGGTGTGCGCTGCTACATGTGGCTGGACGGGGTGGAGCTGACGTCGTCGCTCAAGGGCAAGGGCATCAAGAGCCTCCCGGTGCAGTACAAGTAACGGTGACCACGAATGTCCCACCCCGCCCGCGGAGTGTCGTACCCGCGGTATCTACTGAGCGGATGGATGTCGCCGACCTTCCGGAGCTGCCCCGCCGGCTCGCCGCCGCCGAGCCGGGCTGGAACGAGACCACCGATGTGCTCGTCGTGGGCTCCGGCGTGGCCGGGTTGACCGCCGCGCTGCACCTGCGCGAGCAGGGCCTGCACGTCACCGTGGTCACCAAGGTCAATATCGACGACGGCTCGACCCGGTGGGCCCAGGGCGGCATCGCCGCGGTGCTCGACCCGCTCGACACCCCGGCCGCGCACGCCAACGACACCGAGATCGCCGGCGTCGGGTTGTGCGATCCCGAGGCGGTGCGCGTGCTGGTCGAGGAGGGGCCTGCGCGCGTACGGGAACTGATCCGTCTCGGGGCTTCGTTCGACCGCAACTCCGACGGTTCGCTGATGCTGACCCGCGAGGGCGGCCACCGCGCCGACCGCATCATCCACGCGGGTGGCGACGCGACCGGCGCCGAGGTGCAGCGGGCCCTGCACGAGGCGGTCCACCGCGACCCGTGGATCCGGCTGGTCGAGCACGCGCTCGTCCTCGACCTGCTGCGCGCCCCCGACGGCCGGGCCTGCGGCATCACCCTGCACGTGCTGGGTGAGGGCAGCGAGGACGGCGTCGGCGCGATCCTGGCCCGGGCGGTCGTGCTGGCCACCGGCGGGATGGGCCAGATCTACGCCTCGACCACCAACCCGTCGGTCTCGACCGGCGACGGCGTAGCCCTGGCGCTGCGGGCCGGCGCGGTGGTCACCGACGTCGAGTTCGTGCAGTTCCACCCCACCTCGTTCGTCACGTCGACGGTCAACTCGGTGCAGCGGCCGCTGATCTCCGAGGCGTTGCGCGGCGAGGGCGCTCACCTGGTCGACGAGACCGGCAAGCGTTTCATGGTCGGTCAGCACGAACTGGCCGAGCTGGCCCCGCGCGACGTGGTGGCCAAGGGCATCCACCGGGTGCTGCGGGCCACCGGCGCCGACCACGTCTATCTCGACGCCCGCCACCTGGGCCGCGAGTTCCTCGAGCAGCGCTTCCCGACCATCGTCGCCTCCACCCGCGCGGCCGGCGTCGACCCGGCGACCGAGCTGATCCCGGTCGCCCCCGCCGCCCATTACGCCTCCGGGGGCGTCCGCACCGACCTTCAAGGGCGGACAAGCATTCCCGGCCTGTACGCGTGTGGTGAGGTCGCCTGCACCGGTGTGCACGGGGCCAACCGGCTGGCCAGCAACTCACTGCTCGAGGGTCTGGTCTTCGCCAAGCGCATCGCCGACGACATCGCCCGTGAGCTGCCCCCGCAGGCCGAACCGGCCCCCGACACGGCCGGCCCGGGCTGGGTCGTTCCGCCGGATGTCCGCGCCGAGCTGCAGCGCTCGATGACCCGCGGGGCGGGCGTGCTGCGCTCGGCCGACTCGCTCGACGCCACGGCCAAGGAGCTGGCCCGTCTGGCCGAGCAGCGCGACACCCCCCGAAATGCCGCGTGGGAGGCGACCAACCTGCTCACGGTCGCAACTGTGCTGGTGGCGGCGGCGCGCACCCGCCGTGAGACCCGCGGCTGTCACTGGCGTGAAGACTTCCCGGTCGCCGAGGACGAGTGGCGCGGTCACCTGCTGCACACGCTCGACCGGGCCCGGCTGCACCAGTCCTTCGAAGAGATGGCCTGATCACACAGGGGGAACCATGAACGAGCTCGACGTCGCCGAGGTGGAACTGATCGTCCGCACCGCGCTGGCCGAGGACCTCGGCTCTCCGGCGCACGACGTGACCAGCGAGGCGACTATCCCGGCCGACCAGGTCGACACGGCCGAGCTGGTCGCGCGGGCCGACGGCGTGGTGGCCGGGCTGCCGGTGGCCGCGATCGTCTTCAACGACACGTCGGGCCATCAGGCCAGTTTCGAGCAGAGTGTGGGCGAGGGCGACCGGGTCAAGCGCGGCGACGTGCTGGCCGTGATCACCGGCCCGACCCGGGCGCTGCTGACCGGCGAGCGCACGGCGCTCAACCTGATCAGCCGGATGTCCGGAGTGGCCACCCACACCCGGCGCTGGGCCGACGCCCTGGCCGGCACCAAGGCCACCGTGCTGGACACTCGCAAGACCACGCCCGGCCTGCGCTACCTCGAGAAATATGCCGTACGGGTAGGTGGCGGCACCAACAAGCGCATGGGCCTCTACGACGTCGCCATGATCAAGGACAACCACAAGCTGGCCGCGGGCAGCATCACGGCCGCCTTCCGGCTGGTGCGCGAGAAGTTCCCCGAGATCCCGGTGCAGGTCGAGGTCGAGACCAAGGCCGAGGCGGTCGAGGCGGTCGAGGCGGGCGCGACCTTCCTGCTGTGCGACAACATGACACCCGACCAGCTGCGCGAGATCGTGGCCGAGGTGGGTGACCGGGCCGAGCTCGAGGCGACGGGCAACCTACGCTTGGAGACAGTCTCGGATTACGCCGCGACCGGCGTCGACTACCTGTCGGTCGGCGGTCTGACCCACTCGTCCCCCATTCTCGACATAGCCATGGACCTGCGCCCCCGCTGATCGCCGGGGCCCGAAGAAGGGTTACCCGTGCTGCTCTGCATCGACATCGGCAACACGAACACGGTGCTGGCGACCTTCGACGGCGACAAGCTCGTGCACAACTGGCGGATCAAGACCGACGCCCGGTCCACGGCGGACGAGCTCGGGCTGATGTTCCGCGGCCTGCTGGCCGGCGACGCGGTGGAGATCACCGGCGTGGCGGCCTGCTCGACCGTGCCGGCCGCCCTGCGGAGCCTGCGCACGATGCTGGCGCGCTACTACGGCGACCTGCCCAACGTGGTCGTCGAACCGGGGGTCAAGACCGGCGTGCAGCTGGCCATCGACAACCCCAAGGAGGTCGGGGCCGACCGGGTGGTCAACACCCTGGCCGCGCACGCCCTCTACGGCGGTCCGTCGATCGTGGTCGACTTCGGCACCACCACCAACTTCGACGTGATCAGCGAGAAGGGCGAGTTCCTGGGCGGCGCCTTCGCGCCCGGCATCGAGATCTCGTTCGACGCGCTGGCCGCCCGTGCGGCCCAGCTGCGCAAGGTCGAGCCGGCCAAGCCCAAGTCGGTGATCGGCAAGAACACGGTGGAGTGCCTGCAGTCGGGCATGTACTTCGGGTTCGCCGGCCAGGTCGACGGCATCGTCTCGCGCATGATCGACGAGATCGGCCCGGTCAAGGCGGTCATCGCCACCGGTGGACTGGCCTGGCTGGTCAAGGACGAGTGCCGCACGATCACCGCGCACGAGCCGATGATCACGCTGATCGGGCTGCGGATGGTATATGAGCGGAACGTCACCCGGGCTGCTGAGTAGGCTTTAGCGGCCCTATCCATCTGTACAGAGAGTCGTGACGTGACCGAGCAGAATGTGCCCGCCCCTGATCCCGCCGAGGACCTTCCCGAGCAGATGCGGGTCCGCCGGTCGAAGCGGGACCGGATGCTCGCCGAAGGGGTGTCCCCCTATCCGGTGACCGTCCCCCGGACGGTGACGCTGAAGCAGGTCCGCGAGCAGTACGCCGAGCTCGCCATCGACACGGCGTCGGGCGACACGGCGTCGATCACCGGCCGGATCATCTTCATCCGCAACGGCGGCAAGCTGTGCTTCGCCACCCTGCGCGACGGCGACGGCACCGAGCTGCAGGCCATGCTCTCGCTCGACAAGGTCGGCGAGGCCCGGCTGACCGACTGGAAGCAGCTCGTCGACCTGGGCGACATCGTCTCGATCACCGGTGAGGTGATCACCAGCCGGCGCGGCGAGCTGTCCGTGCTGGCCGATTCGTGGGCGATGAGCGCCAAGGCCCTGCGGCCGCTTCCGGTGGCGCACAAGCCGCTTTCCGAAGAGACGCGGGTGCGTCAGCGATACGTCGATCTGATCGTCCGCCCGCAGGCCCGCGACACCGTTCGCACCCGGGCCACGGTGGTGCGCAGTCTTCGGGAATCGTTGTTCCGCCGCGATTATCTCGAGGTGGAAACGCCAATGTTGCAGTTGCTGCACGGTGGCGCGACCGCCCGGCCGTTTGTGACGCACAGCAACGCTCTCGATACCGATCTCTATCTGCGAATCGCGCCCGAGCTGTTTTTGAAGCGCGCCGTCGTCGGTGGCATCGACCGCGTCTTCGAGATCAACCGCAACTTCCGCAATGAGGGTATGGACTCGACGCACTCGCCGGAGTTCGCGATGCTCGAGGCCTACCAGGCGTATGCGGACTACAACGTCATGCAACAGCAGACCCGTGAGTGGATTCAGGAAGCCGCCTTCGCAGTCACCGGATCACACGTGGTGACGCACTTCGACGGCACCGAGTTGGATCTCGGCGGCGAGTGGGCGACGGTCACGCTCTATGGATCGCTCTCCGACGCGCTCGGCGAAGAAGTGACGCCGTCCACCGATATCTCGCAACTGACGCGTTATGCCGAAAAGCACGACCTTTCCGTCGATCCGAAGTGGGGTCCGGGCAAGCTCGTCGAGGAACTCTTCGAGCACCTGGTCCAGCACACCCTCCAGGAGCCGACTTTTGTACGGGATTATCCCGAAGAGACGGCCCCGCTGACCCGGGCCCACCGCGAAACGGCCGGGCTCACCGAGAAGTGGGATCTCTACGTGCGGGGCTTCGAGCTGGCCACCGCCTATTCCGAGCTGGTCGACCCGGTGGTCCAGCGCGACCGGCTGCTGGCCCAGTCGTTGCTGGCGGCCGGCGGCGATGCCGAGGCGATGCAGCTGGACGAGGATTTCCTGCGGGCCATGGAGTACGGAATGCCGCCGAGCGGTGGCATGGGAATGGGAATCGACCGGCTCTTGATGGCGCTCACCGGCCTCGGCATTCGGGAAACGATCCTCTTCCCGCTCGTCCGGCCGGAGTAAGTCGGCGCCGGAAAGTCACTCCCGGTAAGGCGCGGGCGGGTAAGTTCGGGGCCGGTATGGCGGAAGAACAACAGTAGAGCATTCAAAACCCGGAAATGTTCCGACCGCCATTGACGGACGACTGCGCCTTGGCGTTATTGTCTGTGCGTTGCTGTGGGGAGAACCTGTGTTCGGGAGGATTACGCCGCGTGGCCAAGCAGATCATTCACAAGTTGGTCGATGACATCGACGGGGGCGACGCCGACGAGACGGTGAAGTTCGCCCTCGACGGGATTCAGTACGAGATCGATCTCTCGGAGTCCAACGCCACCAAATTGCGGGAGCTCTTCGACCCCTATGTGGTGGCCGGTTCCAAGGTCGCTCGGGGCGGCGTCGTCGTGGGCGGCCGGGCCGCTCGCGGCCGGGGCGGCGCGACCGCCGATCGGGAGCAGAACAAGGCGATCCGGGAGTGGGCCAAGAAGGCCGGCAAGGACATCTCCGACCGGGGCCGGATCCCGCAGGAGATCGTGGACGAGTTCCACGCGAAGGGACCGGGTCGCAACTGACCCGAACAGGACATACTGCGGTCGCCGCCGACGAGAGGGCGCACCGGTCGCAACGACTGCGGGGTTTGCAGTCGCTGCGACCGGCGCGCCCTCTCGTCGGTTACAAGGCGAACGCCTGCGGAGCGAAGCGACGCCATGTAGCAGCGCGTCCCCTCGTCGGTTACAAGGCGCCCGCCCGCGGCGCGAAGCGACGCTATGACACAGTCCCCTGCTTTTTCGGTGGAGCTTCGGGTTGCCACCGTAGGGTTATCCACAGGTGGGGACAACGTTGTCCACAGGCTGTGGACGCCGGGTTCGCGATTTCGCTGTCCGCGTAGCCGTTCGGCTGGGGGAACAGGCTCTGAGCGTGCGAAGTTGGCTAAATCAACGTTGCGGAAGGTTTCAAGGGGCCGCGAGGACCCAGCAAGACCACCCGGCGGCGATAGAGTTACGAGTACGGGTATCACCGATGCCCGTGCGCTGGCCCCGCCAGACTATTGGCGCACGGCACGTGAGGAGCACGAGGGCATGTTCGAGCGGTTCACCGACCGAGCGCGACGGGTTGTCGTCCTGGCCCAAGAAGAGGCCCGGATGCTCAACCACAACTACATCGGGACCGAGCACATTCTGCTCGGCCTGATCCATGAGGGTGAGGGCGTCGCCGCCAAGGCTCTGGAGAGCCTGGGCATCTCTCTCGAGGGAGTGCGGCAGCAGGTCGAGGAAATCATCGGCCAGGGTCAGCAGGCGCCGAGCGGGCACATCCCGTTCACGCCCCGCGCCAAGAAGGTTCTCGAGCTGTCGCTGCGCGAGGCGCTGCAGCTCGGCCACAACTACATCGGCACCGAGCACATCCTGCTCGGCCTGATCCGCGAGGGCGAGGGCGTCGCCGCCCAGGTCCTGGTGAAGCTGGGCGCCGATCTCAACCGGGTGCGCCAGCAGGTCATCCAGCTGCTCTCGGGCTACCAGGGCAAGGAGCCGGCCGCGGCCGGAGCGGCGGCGGGCGAGGCCGCGCCGTCGACGTCCCTGGTCCTCGACCAGTTCGGACGCAACCTGACCCAGGCCGCCCGCGAGGGCAAGCTCGACCCGGTCATCGGGCGCGAGAAGGAAATCGAGCGGGTCATGCAGGTGCTGTCCCGCCGCACCAAGAACAACCCGGTGCTCATCGGCGAGCCCGGCGTCGGCAAGACCGCGGTCGTCGAGGGTCTGTCCCAGTCGATCGTCAAGGGCGAGGTGCCCGAGACGCTCAAGGACAAGCAGCTCTACACGCTCGACCTCGGTGCGCTGGTCGCCGGTTCCCGTTACCGCGGTGACTTCGAGGAGCGCCTCAAGAAGGTGCTCAAGGAGATCCGCACCCGGGGCGACATCATCCTGTTCATCGACGAGATCCACACCCTGGTGGGTGCGGGTGCCGCCGAGGGCGCGATCGACGCCGCGAGCATCCTCAAGCCGATGCTGGCCCGTGGCGAGCTGCAGACCATCGGTGCCACCACCCTCGACGAATACCGCAAGCACCTGGAGAAGGACGCCGCTCTCGAGCGCCGCTTCCAGCCCATCCAGGTCGGCGAGCCGTCGCTGGCGCACACCATCGAGATCCTCAAGGGTCTGCGTGACCGCTACGAGGCCCACCACCGGATCAGCATCACCGACGCCGCGCTGGTGGCGGCGGCGACGCTGGCCGACCGCTACATCTCCGACCGCTTCCTGCCCGACAAGGCGATCGACCTGATCGACGAGGCCGGCGCCCGGATGCGCATCCGCCGGATGACCGCGCCGCCGGACCTCCGCGACTTCGACGAGCGCATCGCCCAGGTGCGCCGCGACAAGGAGTCCGCGATCGACGCGCAGGACTTCGAGCGGGCCGCGCAGCTGCGCGACAAGGAGAAGCAGCTGCTGGGCCAGAAGGCGCAGCGGGAGAAGGAGTGGAAGGCCGGCGACCTCGACGTCGTGTCCGAGGTCGACGACGAGCAGATCGCCGAGGTCCTGGGCAACTGGACCGGCATCCCGGTCTACAAGCTCACCGAGGAAGAGACGTCCCGTCTGCTCCGCATGGAAGATGAGCTGCACAAGCGGGTCATCGGCCAGGAAGACGCGGTCAAGGCCGTCTCCAAGGCGATCCGGCGCACGCGGGCCGGTCTGAAGGACCCGAAGCGCCCGAGCGGCTCGTTCATCTTCGCCGGCCCGTCCGGTGTCGGTAAGACCGAGCTCAGCAAGGCGCTGGCCGAGTTCCTCTTCGGCTCGGAAGACGCGCTGATCCAGCTCGACATGTCCGAGTTCCACGACCGCTACACGGTGTCCCGCCTCGTCGGTGCCCCTCCCGGCTACGTCGGTTACGACGAGGGTGGCCAGCTGACCGAGAAGGTGCGTCGCAAGCCGTTCTCCGTGGTCCTCTTCGACGAGATCGAGAAGGCCCACCCGGACGTCTTCAACACCCTGCTCCAGATCCTGGAGGACGGTCGCCTGACCGACGGCCAGGGCCGGATCGTGGACTTCAAGAACACGGTCATCATCCTGACCACCAACCTCGGCACCCGCGACGTGGCCAAGGCGGTCTCCCTGGGCTTCCAGGCCTCGGAAGACGTCGAGAGCAACTACGACCGGATGAAGGTCAAGGTCAACGACGAGCTGAAGCAGCACTTCCGCCCGGAGTTCCTCAACCGCATCGACGACACGATCGTCTTCCACCAGCTCCGCCAGGAAGAGATCCTGCAGATCGTCGACATCTTCACGTCGCGCATCGAGGGCCAGCTCAAGAACAAGGACATGGGTCTCGAGCTGACCGACAACGCCAAGAAGTACCTGGCCAAGAAGGGGTTCGACCCGGTGCTGGGCGCGCGGCCGCTGCGTCGCACGATCCAGCGCGACCTGGAAGACACCCTGTCCGAGCAGATCCTCTTCAACGAGCTGCGCCCCGGCCAGATCGTCGTGGTGGACTGCGAGGGCGACCCCGACCAGGTCGAGAAGTCCAAGCTGACCTTCACGGGTGCTGACCGTGGGGTCGCGGTGCCGGACGCGGTTCCGGCCGACCTCGGGGCGACCGCCTCCGAGGAGTAAGCCGCTAAATGCACTGAGAACGGCCCGGCTGCTGAGCAGCCGGGCCGTTCCCTTTTCGGTTACCCGCCGCGCGGTGGGGGCGACGGCGGCGGGCGTCGTTCGGTGGACGAAGTCAGCTCAGGCGGAAGACGGTCCCGGTGGAGCCGATCGAGACGGTCGAGCCGCTGACCCGCAGGTAGCCGCCTTCCGTGCGCAGTTTGATGCCGGTCCGAGCGGTCTCACGGCGTACGGGCAAAGGGGTTGTGTCCAGCCGTAGCCCGGCCCCCACGAACTGGTCGGGGTGGTCGACCGAGCGCAGCACCTCGGTGCCGTCGGGCCGGGCCTCGAAGCGGAACTGGGTGGCCGCCAGGTCGTGCGGCGTGTGTTGCACCACGAGCGAGCCGTCCTGGTGGCGTACGAAATAATCGGGTTTGTCGGTGGGGGAAAGGCGCACGATCGGGCCGCCGTCGCCCACCGGGATGCCGAAGAGCGGCGTCCCGTCCGGATGCCAGTAGAGCCGCTGGACCCGCGCGTGCCGGTTCGGGTCGTAGAGCGGATCGCCGGTGATGTCGCGGTAGTCGCGGGCGTGGTAGACCAGCACGTCCGTACGCCCGTCCTCGGCCACCGTGAACGAGTTGTGCCCCGGTCCGTAGCGGGCGGTCGCGGCCGACGTCACGAAGATCGGGTCGGGCGTCTTCACCCACGACTCCCGGCGCAGCAGGTCGGCGGATGTGTCCGCGGTGAGCAGGCCCATGGCGTAGCGGGCGTCGGTCGCGCTGGCCGAGAAGGTCAGGAACACCCGCCCGTTACGGATCAGCACGGCCGGCCCCTCGTTGACCCGGAACCCCTGGATCTCCCAGTCGCGGGTCGGCGTGGTGATCCGGGTCGGCTTGGTGGCCAGTGACCACGGGGTGCCCATCCGGGCGATGTAGAGGCTGGTGTTGACCGCGATCTCGGGCTCGCTCTGCGCCCACACCAGGTAGCGCCGGCCTCGATGCGCGAAGGTCGTCGCGTCCAGCGTGAACCCGTCCCACTCGGTCATCAGCTTCGCCTTGAGCTGCCAGCCACTCGCGTCGAGCGGGTCGGCCAACGGCGACTCGAGCACGTAGGTGCGGATGCGGAAAACGTCGTCGGAGTCGCCGGCCGCGAAGTAGACGTACCACTTGCCGTCGATCCGGTGCAGCTCCGGCGCCCAGATGTGCCCGGCCATCGGGCCGCTCGCCGGGCGCCGCCAGATCACCGTCTCGGCCGCGCCGGACAGTCCGGCCAGGGTGGAGGCGCCGCGCAGGGCGATCCGGTCGTATTCGGGTACCGAGCCGGTGAAGTAGTACATCCCGGCCGTACGCGGCGTGATGAACGGGTCGGCCCGCTGCGTGACCAGCGGTTGAACGGTCGGCACGCCGTAGATCTCGGCATCGGTGCGGGGTTCGGCGGCCTTCGCGGTACCGGCCCCGGACAGCCCCGCGACACTCGCGCCGGCCGCGGTGGCCAGCAGGGTGCGCCTCTTCATCGGATCTCCAAACGCAGGAAGGTGACCGAGCCGGCCGGGAATTCGCGGGTGAAGGTCGAGCCGAGCCCGCGCACAGTGGAGGTGACCGGCAGGATCGGCTCGGCCGACCGGGTGTTCTGCTCGCCCGGGTCGCCCACGAGGACGGTCATGCGTCCGGTCGGGGCCACGCGTAGTCCGCCGAGGTCGACCTTCGTGAGGGCGGGTTCGGCCGAGGCGTTGACAACCTTGACGATCAACTCGCCGGCGCGCGCGTCGCGGGTGACGACCTGGGCGAACGGCTCGGTGACCGCGTTGTCGTCGAACGAGCCCCACACCTCGCCGTCGCGGATCAGGGTGACCTTGGTGCCGCGTACCTGGATCCGCAGGTCGTAGGTCTGGCCCGTGGTGACCGTGTCGGGCCGGGTGAGCAGCTGCTCCTTGGCCGCGGCGGACCCGGTGGCCTTCTCGATCGCGCCCTGGGTGTTGTTCCAGCCGCCGAGGTTCCACCAGTACCAGGTGCCCGAATCCTTGATGCCGAACGGGATCAGGAAGCCCTCGTCGCCGGCCGTCTTGGTGGCCTTGACGCTGATGTCGTAGTCGGTCGCGGTGATGTTCGTGGCCGCCGCGACCATCGTGTTCTCGGCCGCGACGTCGGTTTGCGCGTACGCCCCGCCGGTGACCGCCCAATTGCCGCGGCCGGCCACCGGTGTCCACCCGTCGAAGGTCCCGTCGACCAGCACCGTGCCGTCCGTCGCGGTGACCTGGAAGTCGGAGTATCGGGCGGCCGTACGCCACGTCGACAGCCCCACCCGTCCGGTGATCGGCTGCGGCTGCACGACCCGTCCACCCGTCACCGAGGACGGCACGACCCGGTCGCCCACGTTGGTCATGAACAGCTTCTGCATCTGATAGCTGGTCGAGCCCCACGACTCGTCGTTGTCGAACCAGATCAGGTCGGGCCGCCACTGCACGTTGTCGATGTTGGCGAACAGCGGCGCGTACGAGGCCATCTTGACCACGTCGGCGTTGCGCTCGAGCCCGGTCATGTAGGCCGCCTCGGCCAGCGAGTTGGAGAACTTCGCGTCCTGGGAGGCGTACTCGCCGAGGAAGACCTTGGGACCACTGCGGTCGTACGCGTCGTAGCGCTCGTTGTTCTGCAGGAACCAGTTCGGGCTGTTGTAGTAGTGCTCGTCGACCATGTCGGTGCCGGCCGCCCGGTTCTTGGCCCACAGGTTGTCGAACGTGACGCCCATGTCGTCCGGCCCGGAGTTGCTGATCACCGTGATGGCCGGGTACTTCGCCTTGATCGCGTCGCGGAACTTCAGGAAGTTGGCGAAGTACTCCTCGGGCAGGTTCTCCTCGTTGCCGACGGCCACCATGGTCAGCCCGAACGGCTTCGGGTGGCCCATCTGCGCCCGCAGTTTGCCCCAGGTCGAGGTGGCCGGGCCGTTGGCGAACTCGATCAGGTCGAGCGTGTCCTGGATGTGCCGCTGCAGCAGGGCCGGATCGTCCGTCGCCCGGTTCTGCCCGCAGCCGGTGACCAGGGCCGGCACGACCGGCAGCGGGGCGGCGCCGATGTCCTCACTGAACTGGAAGTACTCGTAATAGCCGAGCCCGTAGCTCTGGTTGTAACCCCAGAAGTTGGCGTTGGCCGGCCTCGTCTCGACCGGGCCGACCGTGTCCTTCCACTGGTAGGAGCGGGCCCGGGGGAAGTTCGAGGCGGCGTCGTACGCGTAGTGGCTGCCGGTGTTGACCAGGCACCCGCCGGGGAAGCGGACGAAGCCGGGGCGCAGGGCGGCGACCTTCTCGGCCAGGTCCTTGCGCAGGCCGTGGCCCTTGTAGGTGTCGCGCGGGATCAGCGACACCATGTCGAGCCGGAGCGTGCCCGAGCCGCCGCTCGACACCGTCAGGCGGCCGGCGTCGCTGGTGCTGGTGGCGCGCAGGCTGCCCGCGTACCGGGACCAGGTGTTGCTCTTGACGTTGATCTTGATGGGGGTGGCCAGCGCGGTGCCGTCGGCCCTGGTCAGCGAGATCGTCAGCGGCGAGGCGGAGTCGGAGCGGGCCCAGATCGAGAAGTCGTAGGCGGCGTTCCGCGTGACCGCGACGCCGCTGTTGTAGCCGGCGTTGGTGACGCTGCCCGGACCGGTCAATTGCAGATAGGTGCGGTTGCGCTCGTTCAAACGGAAGTCGTCGTTGACGGTGGTGCCGGTCGTGGTCCAGCCGGTCAGGCCGGTGTAGGCACGGTTGTCGGCGGCCTGGAACTCGAAGGAGCGGTTGCGGACCAGTTCGGCGTAGAGGCCGCCGTCGGCCGCGTAGTTGATGTCCTCGAAGAAGACGCCGTACATCTTGTCGTCGATCGCCGGGCCGTTGGCGGACGAGTTCACCGTGATCGTGTAGTCGGGTGTCGGGGCGGCGACGGCGGCCGGTGGGGCCGCCGCGACAAGGAGGGCGATCAGAGCGCCGACGGTTCGGAAGCGGGCCACGAGGGATTTCCTCCCTTGTTCGCGCAAACACTCGCCTTCTAGCCGCGTGGGCGGTGGATCCATTGCCGCAGCAAAGAGCGTGCGTCTACGTGAGAGTGGTCGATGTTAGCGTTCACCATAGAGGCAAGCCCGAGGGAAGGCCAGGGGTGTCAGAGAGCTTGCGGCGACACGCGGGGACCGTCGCCGGCGAGCACGAAGACGTCCTCGCTCAGCGGCTCGACCAGCCCGTCCTCGATCAGTCCGGCGAGCGCCCGGGCCCGCTGCACGTCGTCGTTCCACACCGAGTCGAGCCGCTGCCGCGGAACCGGCGCGGTCGCGTGCCGCAGCACCTCGAGCAGCAGCCCGCGCACCTGGCGATCGGTGCCCGCGTACCGCTGCGGCTTGCGACTGGGCCCCTCGAGCGCGGGCGACCCGTTGAGCCGCCACGCGCAGACCGCCTCGAACGGGCACTCGTGACAGCGGGGTGAGCGGGCCACGCAGACGAGCGCGCCGAGTTCCATGAACGCGATGCTCGCCCGGGCCGCACGCGCCGGCTCGAAAGGCAGCAGTTCGGCCATCGCGACCAGGTCGGCCGCGGTCGTGTTGGGCCCGGCGTCCGGCTTGCCCTCGACGGCCCTCGACACCACCCGGCGGACGTTCGTGTCGACCACGGGGTGGCGTTGCCCGTACGCGAAGGTCGCCACCGCCCGCCCGGTATAGGTGCCCACCCCCGGCAGCGCCAGCAACTGATCGAGATCGGACGGCACCTGCCCGCCGTGCCGCTCGACCATGGCCACCGCGCAGGCGTGCAGACGCATCGCCCGGCGCGGGTAGCCGAGCCGTCCCCACATGCGGATCGCCTCGGACGGCGGGTCGGCGGCCAGGTCGGCCGGGGTGGGCCAGCGGGTCATCCAGGAGCGCCAGGCGGGCTCCACCCGTACGACCGGGGTCTGCTGGAGCATCACCTCGCTCACCAGCACGCCCCAGGCGGTGGTGTCGGGCTGCCGCCAGGGCAGATCGCGGGCATTGTGGTCGAACCACGTGATGGCGTCATCGGCAAGAGTCATGGCAGGTCTTACTGTAAGCAGGTGCATGAGCTCGCCATCACAGTCATCGGTCCGGACCGGACCGGCATCGTCGCCGACGTGGCCGAGGCGCTGGCCGGCGTCGGGGCCAACCTGACCGACTCGACCATGACCCGCCTGCGGGGCCACTTCACCATGACCCTGATCTGCAACGGGCCCTCTCTCGTGGAAGCACGGGAAGCGCTTTCGGGGCTCGTGGACGTTGTCTGGGAAGTGCGTTCCGTATCCCCTGAGTCCGACAAATCGGACAAGGGGCAGCCGTATGTGGTCAGCGTCCACGGCGCCGACCGGCTCGGCATCGTGTCGGCGGTGACCCGCGTGGTGTCGGCGGCAGGCGGAAACATCACCGATTTGAGTACGCGTCTGACCGGCACCCTCTACGTGCTGATCGCCGAGATCGACCTGGCCGACGGCGCCGCCGAGGAGCTCGCGGAGCAGCTCGCCGTGGCCGCGGCCGAGCTGGGCGTCGAGGTCTCGCTGCGGCACGCCGACTCGGAGCTCCTGTGATCGCCTGGGACGGCCCTTCGGGTTCGGTCCTCCCCGTCGTCACTGCGCCCTCGACCGTGCTCAGCACGGTCGGCGACGAGGTCGACCCGGCCGACCCGGCCGTCGTGCAGCTGGCCGCCGACCTGGTCGCCACCATGAAGGTCTCGCCCGGCTGCGTCGGCCTGGCCGCGCCCCAGGTCGGCGTCGGCGCCCAGGTCTTCGCGGTCGACGTGACCGGCCACCCCAAGGCCGCGACCACCCACGGCGTCTTCGTCCTGTGCAACGCGAAAATCATCGAGGCCAGCCGCTGGAAGGCCGGCCGCGAGGGCTGCATGTCGGTGCCCGACCTGACCGGCGACGTGAAGCGGGCAGGCCGGATCGTGGTCGCGGCGACCCTGCCCGGCAGCGGCGAAGAGGTCACCGTCACCACCGACGCGTTCGAGGCGCGGGCCCTGCAACACGAGATCGACCACTGCGCGGGCAAGCTTTTTCTCGACCGTGTCGCCGGGGCGCACGCGATCTACCAGCGTAAGGTCTACCTCTGACTCTTTTGTTGTGAGCCGGTGTCGCATAACGTCGGCGCGTCGCGATCGTCTCGCGCGCGTGCGGGTCTACCGTGGGGCCCACTATGCGAGCGACGGTTGGTCCCCTTCCTTCCGCCGTCTATTGGCGGCGTCGTGCGGTCGTGCTGGGTGCGGTACTGCTCGGCATCATCGTGCTGTTCGTATCGTGTTCCGGCGGCAGTGACGACAAGGGCCAGAAACAGGGGCAGACTCCGACGTCGAACTCGTCGCAGTACCCGACCCCCGAGCCCGGCTCGCCCGAGCCGTCGTTCCTCGACGGTCAGCCCGGCGCCAACGGCCCGTCGCTGCCCGCCCCCGGCGACCTGCAGAGCCAGCCGACGGGTGGCGACGACGAGGAGACGCTGCCGCCGACCGGAGGCGCCAACCCCGGCGCCGGTACGGGCACCGGGGCGAACAACAACGTCACCGCACCCGCCGACGGCTCCTGCGCCGACAACGAGATCGCGGTCACCCCGATTCCGGCCTCGACGAACCTCAAGCGCGGCCAGTCGGTCCAGATCGAGCTGAAGATCAAGAACAACAGCGCCCGTACGTGCTCCCGCGACGTCGGCGCCGACCCGCAAGAGCTCTACATCGACCAGGGCGCCTTCAAGTACTGGTCGTCCGACACGTGCAGCACGGCCAAGGGCGGCGACGTCCGTCAGCTCCCGGCCGGCCAGGAACTCACGTACAAGGTCACCTGGAACGGCCGCCAGTCGAGCACCTGCACCGGCGGCTCGCCCGCCGGCCCGAACCCGCCGCCCGGCCAGTTCGAACTCCGCGCCCGCCTCGGCACGCTGGTCAGCAACCCGGTCAAGCTGACGATCACGTCCTGAGTGGTCGCCGCCCTCGAGCTCTACCTGGACGTGGACGCCACCCGCCGCGTACGGACGCTGTGGCGTGCCCTGGAGGCCGAGGGCATCCCGACGCTGGCGTCCCTGCTGAACGACAAGCACCGCCCGCACGTCTCACTGGCCGCGGCCCGCACCCTGTCGCCGGCTCCGATCATCGAAGCGCTGGACGGTCTGCCGGTCGGTCGCGGGCTGACGCTCGACCTGGATTTCGTCGGCCAGTTCGTCGGCCGGGTGCTCTGGCTCGGCGTCACCCCGACCGCTGAACTGCTGAAACATCACGCTGAGGTGCACGCCCGCTTGGCCGCCGCGGGCGTCGAGACGTGGGATCTCTACCAACCCGGCCGCTGGGTGCCGCATTGCACGGTCTCGATGCGCGTGCCGAACCCGCAGATGGGCCCGGCCATCCGGCGCTGCCTCGAGATGCTGCCGCTGCGAGCCACGGTCACCGGGGCCGGCGTCACCGACCACGCAAACGGCATCGATGTGCCGCTCTAACGGAACCCGGTCAGCGACAACAGCACATAGCCGATCGCGGTCAACGGCAGGCTGATCAGGAGGACCAGGCCGCGGCGGCTCCACGATGTCGCCACGAGTGCCGTGACGATCAGGCCGAGAGCGATGAGGATTCCCGCGTACGCGATCAGCTCGCCCGCGCCGTAGCTGGGGTCCCCGATCCGGCGCAGTTCGATCACGGCCTCGGCGAACAACACGGCTCCCGGCATAGCCATAGCCGCAGCCGCGGTTGTTGCCGGGACTCCAGGTGTGCGGGCTATCGCACCGCCCGCCCCGAACACGGCCCCCGCCGCAACGCCCAGTCCCATCCACAGCAGCGCGGTCGAGTTGTAGGCGTTGGACAGGTCATCGTTCTGAATCACGGTCGCCGCCAGGTAATAGAACGGCACCGCCACCACCAGGCAGACAACCGCCCCCACCACACTGACCACAAGACTCCAGCGATTCCGGAAGGTCAGCAGAAACGCCACCACCGCCCAGACCGCGATCGAGTTCCCGAGCCCGCCGAACGGCGCCGGCACAAACTTGATCCACACAAAGTCGAGGACCCCCAGCAGCACCCCCGCCACCGGCGCGGCCAGAGCCATCCGCTTGATCACCATGATCGCCGATCGTACGGACGCCACCCCCGTCCCCACATCGAACCGCGGACAGACCAGCCACCCAATCCATCAGCCAAAAGATCGATCCCAGGGCCGTCGCGCCCCCGGCAACGAGCCGATCGTGCTGGTCAGAGGTGACGAAGAGCGCGCACCGTACGCGGTGTCAAGGCGACCAGCGCAAGGGCCAGCAGCGTGATCAAGGCCTGACCGATGCGACCCGCGGTGACGCCGGGAGAGTCGTCGACGACGTAGTTGGCGTAGCCGTTCGCCGCCGCGTCGGTGGCCAGGATGACGCAGCCCAAGACCAGCCCCAATACCGGTCGGCGCCACAGCAGCACCACGGCCAGCGCGTCGAGCACGGTGAGCGACACGAAGTAGATCGCCAGCCACCGCGGCATCGCCGGATAGGGGTTGAGGCCGCCGACCAGCAGCTGCACGACATGCGCACCCGTGCCGTAGGCGAAGACACCTGCTGCGGTCCCGACGATGAGCCGCGTGGGCCACGGCACCAGGTTCAGACGTAGCGCTCCAGGATCGACGCCTCGGCCAGACGGGACAGGCCTTCCCGTACGCCCCGGGCCCGCGCATCGCCCACCCCGTCGACCGCCTGCAGATCCTCCACCGTGGCGCCCAGCAGTCGTTGCAGGCTCCCGAAGTGGTCGACCAGCCGGTCGACGATCTGGGTGGGCAGGCGCGGCACCTTGGCCAGCAGCCGGAACCCGCGCGGCGACACCGCCGCGTCGAGCGAGTCGGACGCGCCCGGGTAGCCGATCGCCTTGGCCACCGCGACCAGGTCGATCATCTCGGTGGCGGTCAGCAGATCGAGCTCGACCAGCGCCTCGTCGAGCGTGCGGGCCTTGCGCCCGGTCGGCAGGTAGTCGCGGATGACCAGGGTGCGGTCGGCGTCGACGCCGGCCATGAGCTCGTCGAGCTGGAGGGCGAGCAGCCGGCCGTCGGTGCCGAGCTCGACCACGTAGCCCGAGATCTCGTCGGCGATGCGGCGAACCATTTCGAGCCGCTGGACGACGGCCACGGCGTCACGCACGGTGACCAGGTCTTCGATCTCCAGCGCGGACAGCGTGCCGGACACTTCGTCGAGCCGGAGCTTGTAGCGTTCGAGGGTCGCCAGCGCCTGGTTGGCCCGCGAGAGGATGGCGGCCGAGTCGTCGAGGACGTGGCGCTGACCGTTCACGTAGAGGCCGATGATGTGCATCGACTGGCTCACCGAGATCACCGGGAAGCCGGTCTGCTTGGCCACCCGCTCGGCCGTGCGGTGCCGGGTGCCGGATTCCTCGGAGTGGATCGACGGGTCGGGCATCAGGTGGACGGCCGCCCGCACGATGCGGGTGCCGTCGCTCGACATGACGACCGCGCCGTCCATCTTGCACAGCTCACGCAGGCGGGTCGCCGAGAACTCGACGTCGAGCGGGAAGCCGCCGGTGCAGATGCCCTCGACCACCGCGTCGTGACCCAGGACGATCAGCGCGCCGGTGCGGCCGCGCAGGATGCGCTCGAGCCCGTCGCGCAGGGCTGTGCCCGGCGCCATCAGGGCCAGATTGGCGCGGAGCGGGTCGGCGCTCACGCCCCCGCCCGTGAGGCCGGGGCCGCCGACGGGGGCCGGCGCCGGACGATGCGCCGAACCGTTGACACCCGGTCGGGGTGTCTGGCTGGCGGCGGGTTTGGAAGCATCGCGGTCGAGCGGCACCTGGACATTCTACGGACTGTCATCCAGCCCAACGAGGCGTGGTTCGATGAATGCTCCGTAGCGTGATCAAATGTCACCCACGGTCACCACCGGCCGCGGCCGACGCGCGGGCCGCGGACTGCAGCGCCGAGCGCAGATCGCCCACCTCGATGACCTCGATGCCGCGCGGGGCCTCGGGGGCGCAGCCGGGCGGCACAAGCGCCACCTTGAACCCGAGCCGGGCCGCCTCGGCCAGTCGCCGGCCGACCGCCCCGACCCGCCGGATCTCGCCGGTCAGGCCGACCTCGCCGATCGCCACCAGGTGGGGGGCCATGGCCAGATCGAGCCCGCCGGACGCGACCGCGAGTGCCATGGCCAGGTCGGCCGACGGCTCGATCAGCCGGATGCCACCGACCGTGGCCGCGAAGACCTCGCGGTTGTAGAGCTTGAGCTGTTTGGTGCGCCGCTCGAGCACGGCCAGCACCATGGCCAGCCGGGCACTGTCGAGGCCGGAGACCGTACGCCGCGGCGAGCCCTGCACCTCGGCCCCGATCAGCGCCTGCACCTCGGTGACCAGTGCGCGCCGGCCCTCCATGGCCACGGTCACGCAGGTGCCGGGGACGGGCTCGTTGTATCGGGTGAGGAACAGGCCGGACGGGTCGGGCAGGCTCACGATGCCGCTCTCGTGCATCTCGAAGCAGCCCACCTCGTCGGCCGCCCCATACCGGTTCTTCACGCCGCGCACCAGACGCAGCGACGAATGCTTGTCGCCCTCGAAGTGGAGGACGACGTCGACCAGGTGCTCGAGCACGCGGGGACCGGCGACCTGACCGTCCTTGGTGACGTGGCCCACCAGCACGACGGCGATGCCTCGCTCTTTCGCGACCCCGACCAGCGCGGCGGTGACGGCCCGCACCTGGGTGACGCCGCCGGAGACACCCTCGGTGCCCGGGGCGGAGATCGTCTGCACCGAGTCGACGATGAGCAGGCCGGGCTTGACCGCGTCGAGATGGCCGAGCACGGCGCCGAGGTCGCTCTCGGACGCCAGGTAGAGCTTTTCGTGCAGCGCGCCGAGCCGCTCGGCCCGCAGCCGCACCTGACTCACCGATTCCTCGCCACTGACCACGAGCGACGGTGTGCCCGAGTGTGCGGCCCACTGCTGGGCCACGTCGAGCAGCAGAGTGGACTTGCCCACACCGGGCTCGCCCGCGAGCAGCACCACCGCACCCGGCACCATGCCGCCGCCGAGCACCCGGTCGAGCTCACCCACCTGGGTCGGTACGGCCTTGGCCGCGGCCGCGCTGATCTGGGCGATCGGGCGGGCCGGCTCGGCCGGCATGCGGGAGCTGACCACCCGGCCGGAGCCGAGCGGCGTAGACACCGTGGACTCGATGACCGAGCCCCACTCACCACACTCGGTGCAGCGGCCCAGCCACTTGGGCGGCTGGAAACCGCAGGCATCGCAGACGAAGGCGGGTCGGGCGGCCTTCGCGGCCGTGCGGGACGTCGTCACCCCGCAAAACTAGCGGGACGGTACGACATTTTATTCGTGGTTCTCCCCGGTCTCGCCCGGCGCGCGCGACGCGGGGGAGAGCGGGATGCCGAACGGCGCGGTCAGCTCGATCGGCTGGGACTGGCCGCTCACCTCGAAGACGAGGCTCAGCGAGTGGCCGGGCACGAGCTCGTCGCTCAGGCCGGTGGCGATCAGCTTGGTGTCGTCTTCCGGCAGGTAGCTCGCGCTGCCCAGGGCCGGAATGGTGATGCGGGCCGGCTGCAGGGCTGGGGCCGCGGGCTCGGACGGAGCGCTGGACGCACCCGCCGAGGGAGCAGCGGACGGAGCGGCCGAAGCGACGCTCCCGCCGCTGAGGCCGACCTGCTGGGCCGACACGACCCCGGCGATCTCGTCCTGCAGCGGCTTGCTGCTGATCAGGACGGTCATCTCGGTGGTCGTGTGGTTGAACAGCGCGAGCTCGATCGGCGCCTGGCCGTTGGCCGGGTAACCATCGGGGTCGTTGTAGATCACCTGCAGGTTGCGGATCTGCAGGCTCCCGTCGGGGCTCTGTGTGTTCAGACCCGAGATCGGGGTCTTGAGCATGGCGGTCTCGGCGACCTGACCGGCCGAGCACCCGGCCAGCGCGATGACGGCAACCGTGGCGACACCCGCGGCCAGTGTGACGCGGCGGGTTCCCAGCGAGCGCATCACGATCCTCCAAGCTGATCAAGCCCCAACAGCGATGACACCCAGGGCATCGGGTTCAGCCTAGAGGTCGGTGATCGGGCGCGTGCGCCGACCCGTCCATTCACACCACCCGCCCGCTGAAGATCAGCAACAGGACGTCGATCAGGGCCACCACGATCACGGCCCGGAACATGGCGACCCCACGTCCTTGAGCGCGCCTGGTGGCGTACCAACCAAGCGGAAGGACCACGACGGAGGCCGAGGCGGCCGCCCAGCCTGCCCACGACGGTGGTCCGTCCGGCCCGAAGACCAGCGTGAGTGTCGCACCCAGCAGGAGCAACGCGGCGGCGATGGTGGAGCCGGTCGCGCCGAGCCGGTGTGGCAGTCCCCGCACGCCGGTGGCCGCGTCGTCGGCCAGGTCGGGCAGCACATTCGCGAAATGCGCGCCCCCGCCCAGCAGCGCCCCCGCCGCCACCAGCCAGACCGGCGGAGCGGGATGCCCGGGCAGCGCCACCACGACGAAGGCGGGCAGCAGCCCGAACGCCACCAGATAGGGCACCACCGAGAACACGGTGGACTTCAGGGGCCAGTCGTACAACAGCGCGAACACCCCGACCAGCGAGATCAGGAGCGTCGGGAGCGGGCCGAACGGCAGACCGAGCAGGGGGATGGTCAGGGCCGCGATCAAACCCGCGATTCCCACCGTACGGCGGGAGACCGCACCGGACGCAACCGGCTTGTCCGTACGTCCGGTGGCGGCGTCGCGATCGGCGTCCAGCCAGTCGTTGACCCACCCCACGGCGAGCTGGGTCGCCCCCACCGCTGCGAACACGCCCAGGATCGCCCAGCCCCGATGCCCCACCCCGATCGCCAGCAGCGTCATCGCCACGGTGACGGCGCCGCCGGGTTCCGGATGGGACGACTTGAGCACAGCGAGCGCGCGGGACATGCGAGCAGTGTGGCGGGTGTGCCGGATGCATGCCACGCTCGATCACATGCCGTCGATGGGGCGTAACGATCCGCGTCAGTACGACGACCTCGCCGACGCCTGGTGGCGCCCGGGTGGCGAGTTCGAGCTGCTGCACTGGCTCGCGGCGGCCCGGGCCCGGCTCATCCCGCCCGCCCGCTCGGCCGGGGCGCTGCTGGTCGACGCGGCCTGCGGCGGCGGCCTGCTGGCCCCGCACCTGGCCGGCAAGGGCTACACCCACGTCGGCGTCGACCTGTCCACGCCCGCGCTCGGGCACGCGGCCGCCCGCGGCGTCCGGGCCGTACGCGGCGACGTGACCGCGTTGCCGCTGGCCACCGGATCGGCCGAGGTGGTGGTGGCGGGCGAGATTCTCGAACACGTCACCGACCTGCCGGGCACGGTGGCCGAGCTGTGCCGGGTGCTCGCGCCGGGCGGACTGTTCGTGCTCGACACCGTCAACGACAACGCGCTCAGTCGCTTCATCACGGTCACGCTGGGCGAGCTGATCGGGCTGGCCCCGGTCGGCCTGCACGATCCGGCACTGTTCGTCGATCCGCGCCGGCTCATCGCGGAGTGCGATTCCCATG
Organism: Paractinoplanes bogorensis; assembly: GCF_018829635.1. Classification (GTDB taxonomy): domain Bacteria; phylum Actinomycetota; class Actinomycetes; order Mycobacteriales; family Micromonosporaceae; genus Actinoplanes; species Actinoplanes bogorensis. The sequence goes on along the minus strand of NZ_JAHKKG010000002.1, from coordinate 459,042 downwards.
GCGTACGCCTCCAGGTGCGCGGCGCCCGCCCCAGCGTCCCCGGAGTGCTCCGCTGGCGCTTCCGCCCGCACGGCCCGACCCGGGGCCGCATCGTTCCCACCCCGTCCACCGCCGTGCTCTATCAGGGGCGCGGTCGTAAGGAGACCGCATGATCTCCGAAGCCCGGCGCCTCGCGCCCCGGTTCGCGGCCCGCGCCGCCGCCCACGACCGGGACGGCAGCTTCCCCGCCGACGACTTCGCCGACCTGCGCGCGGCCGGACTGTTCGGCCTGATGGTGCCGGCCCGGCTGGGCGGTGCCGGGGCGAGCTTCGCGCAGTACGCGGCGACCGCCTACGAGCTGGCCCGCGGCAACGGCGCGACCGCGCTGATCTTCAACATGCACGCCTCGGTGACCGGTGCCCTGGCCGGCGTGACCGACGAACTGGCCGACGCCCTGGGCCTGCCGCCCGAGGCACTCCAGGCCCGCGACGACGCCCTGCAGGCCGCGGCCGACGGCAGCTGGTACGCGGTGGCCATGAGCGAACGCGGCGCCGGTTCGCGCCTCTCCCAGCTGACCACGTCGTACGAGACGGTCGACGACGGCTACCGCATCCACGGCTCCAAGACGTTCTGCTCGGGCGCCGGGCACGCGGACGCCTACCTGGTCGCCGCCCGCAGCGCCGCCGATCCGTCTCAGGTGTCCCAGTTCCTGGTGCCGGCCGGCGACGGTCTGCGGGTCGAAGAGACGTGGGACGCGCTCGGCATGCGCGCCACCGGCTCGCACGACCTGCACGTCGACGTCACCGTGCCGGCCGGCTCGCTGCTCGGCGGGGTCGAGGGCCTGGCCCTGGTCGTGGCCCAGATCGCCCCGCACTGGATGGTGGCCAGCTACGCCGCCGTCTACGTCGGGGTGGCCCGGGCCGCCGTCGACGCCGCGGTCGAGCACGTCAACGAGCGCAAGCTGGGCCACCTGCCGGCCGTCCGGGCCCGCATCGGCCGGGCCGACGCCGCCGTCGCGGCCGCCCACCTGGCCGTCATGGAAGCGGCCCGGCGGGTCGACGAGCGGCCCGGCGAGGCCGAGACGACCCGCTGGGTGTGGCGGGCCAAGCTGCTGGCCGGCACCACCGCGGCCGAGGTGGCCGCCTCGATGCTGGAGGCCGCGGGCACGTCCGCGATGCGCCGCGGGCACCCGCTCGAGCGCCTCTATCGGGACGCCCGGGCCGGGTCGTTGCAGCCGGCCACCAGCGACGTGTGTGCGGACTGGCTGGGAGTGGACGCGCTCGGCGGCGACGCGGACTCGGAGGGGTCAGCGCCGCGCTGGTAACGGATTTTGGCGGCGGGGTTCGGGGCCTAGGAGGCACAAGTGAATCGCAACGCGACGATCGCGGGGCTGGGGACGGCTCTGCCGCCCTCGACCGCGCAGAGTGACCTGTGGGACGACTACTTCGCGCAGCACTACACCGGCGCCCGCCGGACGCTGGCCAAGCGGATCTTCGAGAATTCCGGGGTGCGTACCCGCCAGGCGGCGGTCAGCCCGCTGCTCGAGGACGTGTCGGACTGGACGACCGAGCAGCGGATGCGCCGCTACCAGATCGAGGCCGTGCCGCTCGGCAAGGAGGCGGTCAGCCGCGCCCTGGCCGACGCCGGCCTCGGTGCCGGCGACCTGGGTCTGTTCGCGGTCTGTTCCTGTACGGGCTACGCGACCCCCGGACTCGACATCCTGCTCGCCCGTGACCTGGGCATGTCGCCCTCGGTCCAGCGCCTCTTCGTGGGTCACATGGGCTGTTACGCGGCCCTGCCCGGGCTGGGCGCGGTGTCCGACTTCGTGACCGCCCGGGGCCGGCCCGCCCTGCTGCTCTGCGCCGAGCTGACCAGCCTGCACCTGCAACCGGCCGGGGTCCGTGCCGACTTCCAGCAGATCGTGTCGCACGCGCTCTTCTCCGACGCGGCGGCGGCCGTGGTGGTCACCCCGGGCGGCCCCGGCTACGTGGTGCAGGACGTCGCCGCGGTCACCGACACGACCACGGCCGACCACATGACCTGGGACGTCACCGATGTCGGCTTCCGGATGGGGCTGTCCCCGCGCGTGCCGGCGGTGCTCGAACTGCACGTCCGGACGCTCGTCGACGACCTGCTCGACCGGCACGGGCTGAGCATCGGCGACGTCGACGGCTGGGCCGTCCACCCGGGCGGGCCCAAGATCCTCGACGTGGTCCAGGACCAGCTCGGCCTGGACAGCGGGGCGTTGTCGGCCTCGCATGAGGTGCTTTCCGCGTACGGGAACTGCTCGTCACCGACCGTCCTGCTGGTTCTCGATGCACTCCGTCGCCGGGCGGCGCCCCCGCGACACGTCGTGATGCTCGCCTTCGGGCCGGGTCTGACGCTCTACAGCACGCTGCTGCTCCGCTCCTGAGTCTCGGCGGCACGCTGCTGATCGGGTCGTGTGGCTCTTACGGCACGCTGCTGATCGGGTCGTGTGGCTCTTGCGGCACGCTGCTGATCGGGTTGTGCGCTCTTACGGAACGCTGCTGATCGGGTCGTGTGGCTCTTGCGGCACGCTGCTGATCGGGTTGTGCGCTCTTACGGAACGCTGCTGATCGGGTCGTGCGGCTCTTGCGGAACGCTGCTGATCTGGTCCTGCGGGCTAAAGTCACGGCCGTGACGGGTGAGCGGACGCGCGGGGCGATCCTCTATACGACCGCCGGGGTGCTGGTGGCCGGCGGGGCGACGTGGTGGACCCTGGCGGCGCCGCCGTCACACAGCGACGACCCGCTCGACCAGCGGCGCGCCACGGTCGAACAGTTGCTCCCCGACGTCGACGGCCAGGCCGACGCGAGCACGCTGACCCTGGCCGCGGGCAGCGACAACGCGATCGAGTCGAAGCCCCTCGACACGGCCTCCTACCGGATCTCGCTGATCTGCCGGGGCGCGTCCGACACGTCGGTGCGGGTCAGCATGAGCCGCTCGGGGCCGGACTCGGGTATGGGTGTGCCCTGCTCGGAGGGCCGGCAACCGGACAGTTTCGAGGTCGGGCTGGCCGGCGCCATGCGACTGAACGTCCGGGTCGGCGACGAGGGCGTGGTCATCTTCCGCTACTCGATACAGCGAGTCATCGACTGAGCCTCGCGCGCCCGGTCCTGCTCAGCGGCTCGCCGGCGAAGCCCACGTGCTCTGCGGCTCGCCCGCGTGCACGCGGGGTTCATACGTGCTCAGCGGCTCGCGCGTGTGCGCGGCGGGGTTCGTGCTTTGCGGCTCGCGCGTGTGCGCGGCGGGGCTCACACGTGCTCAGCGGCTCGCGCGTGTGCGCGGCGGGGCTCACACGTGCTCAGCGGCTCGCGCGTGTGCGCGGCGAGGTTCGTGCTTTGCGGCTCGCGCGTGTGCGCGGCGGGGCTCACACGTGCTCAGCGGCTCGCGCGTGTGCGCGGCGGGGCTCACACGTGCTCAGCGGCTCGCGCGTGTGCGCGGCGGGGCTCACACGTGCTCAGCGGCTCGCGCGCGTGCGCGCGGGGCTCAGAGGCGGGCGAGGTCGGCGCGGAAGTCGTCGACCGAGACGGTGCGCGGGACCCGGCGGACGATCTGGGAGCCGCGGTCGACGAGCACCGCGGCGGCCGTCGAATCGGGGGCGCCGAGACGCAGATGGGTGCGCAGGCTGCCGGTCGGATCGTTCAGCATCCGCACAGTCTTGCCATTCGCCGGGGGTGTGGCACCGGTCGGCGGCGTGGCCGCGGAGGCAGCCGACGCGGTCGCGGCCGAGACGGTGATCACGGCGATCTCGGGGCCGACGGCGTCGATCGTGTCGGATATGAGCGCCGTGCAGGCGCAGCCGTCGATGAGCAGGATGACAGCGGGTAGCCGGCCGCGCAGCGGCACCGTCTGCCCGTCGGCCGCGACCAGCTCGAGCGCCGGCAGGGTCGTGACCACCTCGGGTGTCGTGCTGGCGGTGCGCTGCGTGGCCGGTTGGCGCGGCGGGCCGGGCCACGCCGAGGCGAAGAGGCTGGCCACGGTGACCACGACGGCCAGCGTGATGATCAGTACGGGAGCGCGGAGCGTGGTGACCGCGAACCGGCGGAACCGGCGGACCGCGGGCCGGCCGGTGAAGCGCTGCCAGCCGGTCGGTGGATCGGCCAGCCGCAGCTCAGCCCGGACGGCATCGACCTCGTCGGAAAGCTCGGAGAGGTCGTCCGGAATGACGATGACGCCCCACTCCTCGGGCAGGTCGGGCAGGTCGTCCGGCGACCATCCGCCACTGTTGCTCGCACCAGCCATGACTCACCCTCCCCCCGGGCCGACCCATTCGTTCTTCGGTCGGGGACCTTGCGTCCAGCCTCCCTTAACCAAGGCCCGCACACCAGTAGTGCGCGCTTCCGGACCTTAGCGATAAGCTTGACCTCACAAACGCCGTAGGTACGAAATATCCGACCCGCCCAGACTCCCCGATCCGGGTTGGCGTAACCGGTTAGTCACTCAGCGTTACCGAGGCAGCTCGCGGCCCGTCTGTCAAGCCGCAGAAACGCCCATCACAGGTGCTCTGAGCTGCACTAACAGTCACCGGCTGGGCGGGACATAGCTGCCTGAGCGTGTTACCCTAGACACAGCGAAAGGGGCTTCGAACCTATGGTTTTCAGTGTCGGCGAGACCGTTGTTTACCCCCACCACGGGGCCGCACTCATCGAGGCAATCGAAACAAGGGTCATCAAGGGCGAAGAAAAGCAGTATCTCGTGCTGCGCGTCGCTCAGGGCGATCTGACCGTGCGGGTGCCCGCTGAGAACGCCGAGATCGTCGGCGTGCGCGAAGTGGTTGGCGAGGAAGGCCTGGGCAAGGTCTTCGACGTCCTCCGCGCTCCGCACACCGAGGAGCCGACGAACTGGTCGCGGCGTTACAAGGCCAATCTCGAGAAGCTTGCTTCGGGTAACCCCCTCAAGGTTGCCGAGGTTGTTCGTGACCTTTGGCGTCGTGAGCGTGAGCGTGGTCTCTCGGCCGGAGAGAAGCGCATGCTCGCCAAGGCCCGTGACATCCTCGTCGGTGAGGTCGCTCTGGCGGAAAAGAGCACCAAAGACGAGGCCGAGGTTCTCCTCGACAAGGTCCTCACCGAGGCCTGATCCACCCCCCACCTCGAACAACAGAATGATGTGTTCGCACAGGACCGCGACGTGACCGCGCAGCTGAATGCCCGCGGTGACGTCGCGGTCCTGGTTCCGGCGGCTGGTGCCGGCCTGCGGCTCGGCCCGGGCGGTCCCAAAGCTCTGCGTCTGCTTGCCGGTGAGCCGCTGCTCGTGCACGCGGTTCGCCGGGTGGCGGCGTCGCCGTCGGTCCGCCTGATCGTGGTCGCCGCTCCCGCGGCCGAGGTCGAGGCGGTGCGCACACTCCTGACGCCGGTCGCGCCGGTCACCGTGGTGGCCGGCGGGGCCGAACGTCAGGAGTCCGTCGCACTGGCCCTGGCGGCAGTCCCCGCCGAGATCCCCATCGTGCTCGTCCACGACGCAGCGCGCGCCCTCACCCCACCCGACGTGATCGAGTCGGTGGCCGCCGCAGTCCGATCCGGCCGGCCCGCGGTGATCCCGGTGCTTCCGGTTGTCGACACCATCAAAGAGGTCGACGCCGACGAGGCCGTGCTCGGCACGGTCGACCGCTCGGTGCTACGCAGCGTGCAGACTCCGCAGGGCTTCCAGCACTCCGTGCTGGCTGCCGCCCACGCCGCCGCCACCGACCCGCTGACCGACGACGCAGGCTTAGCCGAAAAGGCCGGCATCCAGGTCACCTGCGTCCCCGGCTCCGACCTGGCCCTCAAGATCACCCGCCCGATAGACCTGATCCTCGCCGAGGCCTTCCTCAACCTCCCCTGATCCCGAGCGGCTACTGCAGGGGTTTGCCGGTGTGCCAGATCGTCACGACGGTGGGCACGGGGCTCGTGCCACGGCCGTCCGACGCCAGCCGCGCTTCGAAGCCGTTGAGGCACACGAGTCGCTCGTCGTCGGTCCACCACCCGACCGAGAAGCCACTCGCTGAGTCGATCGGCCGCAGACGTGGGTGCCGAGCGCGGAGTTCGGTCAGGTAGGCATTGGCATCCGTGGGCGTCTCGGCGGAGACGACGCGCTCGTGGCGGACGTGCTGCAGCAGGGCGTCGCATTCCAGAAAGTGGGCAAGCGAGGGAAAGGCCGGCACTTCGACGCCCAGGAAGCCGAACCACAGCGTCTCGTCGGGCCGGACGAAGCCGTAGCGGCAGCCGTCGGGCGCGGCGTCTGAGACGGCGTAGTCGAAGTTTGATCTGCCCGGTGCCGGGATCGACCTCGAAGGCAGGCTCGAAGACGATCTCGGAATCGCGGAACCGGCTGAAGTAGGTCAGTCCCGCATATCGACGCTGGACACGCCGGAACATGGCCAGCGCATCCTCATCGCTAGATCCGAGTACAGAACGCATCATCGCCCGGCAATCGTCGTCACCCGGCCCGGCATGCGCGTGTGCACTCAGGAAGCCCCGCGCACGCACGCTGAGCGGCGATGGGGAGACGAGGACGTGCGCGTTCGACATCGACTCATCCTCCGGCACCGCGTCACATCCGCCGCTCGGTGGGCAGCTCGCCAGGAGATCTGTTCGATCAGGCGGCTCGGTAGGGTGGTTTCGTGATCAACCAGCGGGTCGGGATCGGGACGGATGTGCACGCCTTTGCGGCCGGGCGGGAGTGCTGGGTTGCGGGGCTGCTCTGGCCGGACGAGGTTGGGCTGGCTGGGCATTCGGACGCCGATGTGGCTGCTCATGCGGCTTGCGATGCGCTGTTCGGGGCGTCGGGGCTGGGTGATCTGGGGAGCAATTTCGGCACCTCGCGGCCGGAATGGGCGGGGGCTTCGGGGGTCGCTCTGCTGAGCGAGAGTGCGCGGCTGGTTCGGGCCGCGTCCTTCGAGATCGTGAATGTGTCGATCCAGGTGATCGGGAACCACCCGAAGATCGGCAAGCGGCGTGACGAAGCTCAGCGGGTGCTGTCGGCCGCGGTCGGGGCGCCGGTCACGGTCTCGGGAACCACGACGGACGGTCTCGGGCTGACCGGCCGCGGCGAGGGCCTGGCGGCCACGGCGATCGCGCTTATCGCGCACATCTGAGAGCGTCGGGCGCGCACGCTTGAGGGCGTCGGGCGCGCACGCTTAAGGGCGCAGCGCGCGCACGTTGAGAGCGTCGGGCGCGCATGCTTGAGGGCGCGGGGCGAGCACGTTCGAAAGCGTCGGGCGCGCACGCTTGAGGGTGTCGGGCGCGCACGTCTGAGGGTGTCGGCTGCGGGCTGGTCACGGGTGGCTGAGAGTGCGCTGGAAGATGCATCGGAGGCGGTCACCCGGCAACGGGGGATTTCGTGGCAGCGCTTACTCTCGGAGCGTGGCCGCGCCCCTGGAACCAGAAACCACGCCGGAAGAGTACCGGCAGCGTGCGCTGTTGCTGGCCGACCTCGGGCGGTATGACGAGGCGGCTCAGGAGATCGCGTCGGGGCTGTCGACCGCCCCGGATGACCCCAACCTCCTCGCCACTTTGGCCCGCATCCACCTCGCGGCCGAGCAGCCCGGTGAGGCCCTGCGCGCGGCCCAGAAGGCGACCGAGGCCGCCCCGGGCACGCTGACCAACCTGGTTGTGCAGGCGATGGCGCTGGCCGACAGTCAGAAGTACGGCGAGGCGGCGCTGGTCGCGTCCGAGATTCTGCGCACCTGGCCGGGTGACGCCTACGCGCAGCGGACCGGCGCGGCGCTGCTCAGCGAGTCGCGGAACGGGCAGGAGGCGCTCAACGCGGCCTGGAACGGGGTTCGGGTGGCGCCCGCCGAGGCCGAGGCACACCTGGTCCTGGCGGTCGTGGCGGCGCGGTTGCGGTTGTTCGACCTGGCCCAACGGGCGTACGCGCAAGCACTTGACCTTGATCCGGAGATCGGGGACGCGCAGCGGGACGTCGGCATCGTGCGGTTCGAGCGGCGGCGCTGGGCCCAGGCGCTCGAGTCGCTGGCCGATGAGGCGGCGCTGCCCACGGCGGCCGAGCCCGTTCCCGATGACGGCGAGCCATATCCGGAGCCCTTCCCGCGCCCCTACCCGGCGCCCGACCGGCCCGATCCGGAGGAGCCGCCGGCGCACACGTCGGCGAGCTGGACCGGACAGCCCGCGATCAGCAAGCCCGTCGGCCCGGTGCTCGACCCGTCCGAGTCGTCGGCCGAGGCCGTACGCCGGCATGTGCTCTACGGCATCAACGGCACGCTCGTGGCCGGTCTGGTGGCCGGGCTCATGACGCTGGCCAGCCCGGGGATCTCGCGGATGTGGGGCGGCCTGATCGGCATCCTGATCTTCGTCGGGGTGGTGTTCGCGCTGAACCGGGCCGTGCCCGAGCCGCTCGCCGCCGCCCTCGGACGGTTGCGCGCGCACGATCGCCCCCTGGCCGCGGCGGCCTACGTCGGTTTCGTCGCGCCGCTGCTGCTCTTCGTCTACGCCCTCGTCGGCGGCGTGATCCCGCTGGTCGCGGCGCTGGTGCTGGCCGCCGTGGCCGAGATCCTGATCCTGACCCGCCGCTAAGGCACTCCCCCACAAACCCGGTCAGCCGGCACCGCTTGTCCTCGGAATCATTCGCAGTCCTGGCCCGGGGCGACGGTTCAGCTGAGACAAAAACTATGCCGCTCGACGCGGGAGGGCGGAACCGAGCGCTTGCGGGGTCATCGTGGCCAGTTCGGCTCGCACCACTGCCTCGGCGGCGGATGAATCCAGGGCGTCGAGTGCGAGCAGCGCCGCCCCGGCGATCGGTGCGGCGTCGGGCACGGTGACCTGCACCTGGGGTGCCAGCCGCTGCGCCCCGGCGACGATCTGGCGATGTAACTGGGGGTGCTGGGCCCGCAGCACGCTCCCGCCCAGCACCAGCGTGTGCGGGGTGTCCAGCAGGTCGAGGCGGGTGGCGGCCACCCGATGCTGGGCCAGCACCTCTTGAGCTTGACGGGTGACCAGGGCACTCGCCACCTCGTCACCGGTGGCGGCCACCTCGAACAGCAGGTGGGACAGGGCCGACAGTTCGTCGCGGGGGATGTCGCCGAAGTGCAGCGCGATCGACACCGCCTCCACGGTGGGCCGACCGAAGTGGGCCGCGATCGCCGCGCTCAACGCCGTCGGTTGGCCGCGGCCGTCTTCGCCGCGGGCCGCCAGGTGCAGGGACTGGTCGGCCAGGTCGTGGCCGCCGCCCCAGTCGCCCGAGATCGGGCCGAGGGCGACGAAACGCGCGGTCCGGCCGTCGGCCGCGCGGCCCACGCAGTTGGTGCCGGCGCCGCAGACGACCGTCACCGCGTCCGGCAGTGAGGTGCCGGAACGCAGCAGCGCGAAGCAGTCGTTGTCGACGATCGTGCGCCGGGCCCAGCCCTCGGCCGCGATCGCGCCGTGCAGCGCGGTCACCTCGACGGGCAGGTCGGCGCCGGCCAGGTAGGCCGCGACGACGTCGACCGGCGTACCGAAAGCCATGCCCGCCTGGGTGTAAGCGGAACGCACGAGATGAGAGAGCACGGCGACGGCACCGTCGAGGCCGATGTTGTGCGGGGACGACGTTCCCCCGCGTACGTATCCGAGAATCTCCCCGGTCGACGTGCCCAGCACCACGTCGGTCTTGGAGTTGCCGCCGTCGATGGCCAGATAGAGCGCTCTCACCGCGACCACGCCAGATGCGCCCGTCCGCTCGCGATGAGCCGGTCGGTCAGGTCGTCGGCGATCTCGTGCTGGCCGATCAGCGGGTGCGCGAGCAGCGCCCGATAGACCCGCGATCGACCACCACGCAGGGCCGCGTCCAGTGCGTACTCCTCGTAGCCGCTGACATGAGCGATAAGTCCGGACAGATCGGGCGGCAGCGGAGTCATCGGCAATGGCGTGGGACCGTCCACAGAGGCCCGAGCCGACACCTCGATCACCGCCGAAGACGGCAGAAACGGCAGAAGACCTTCATTCCGTACGTTTACCGAGTGCACCGACGACGAGTCGAACCCGTGCAGCGACGCGATCAACCCCACCGCTGCCTCGGAGTAGTAGGCGCCCCCGCGTTCACCGAGGAGAGCCGGCTTCTCGACCAGCGCCGGATCCCGATACATCTCGAGCAGAGACGCCTCGAGCGCGGCGACGACGGACCCCCGCGTCGGCGCGCCGGCCGCAGCCCGTACGTGCCGATCGTGGGCGTAAAAATACGACAAATAGTACGAGGGGACGTTGCCGAGCAACTGGAGAACCGAAGGCGCGAGATCGACCTCGGCCGCCAGGGACTCCAAATGATCTTGCAGCAACCCCGGTAGCCGGTCGACACCGTCCACATAGGCGGCCCGCTCCCACGTCAGGTGGTTGAGGCCGACATGCTCGAGAACGACCGATGACGGTGACACTCCGAGGTGGCCGGCGAACCGCCGCTGGAACCCGATCGCCACGTTGCACAGCCCGACCGCCTTGTGACCGGCGTCGAGCAGCGCACGCGTCACGATGCCGACCGGGTTGGTGAAGTCGATGATCCACGCGCCCGGCTTGGCCCGCTCGCGCACGCGCGCGGCCACATCGAGCACGACGGGAACCGTACGCAAAGCCTTGGCCAGGCCCCCGGCCCCGGTGGTCTCCTGACCGACGCAGCCGCACTCGAGCGGGAACGTCTCGTCGTTGATCCGGGCCTGTTGGCCGCCGACGCGCAACTGGATCAGCGCCACGTCGGCGTCGGTCACGCCGGCGTCGAGATCGGTGGTCCACCAGATCTTCGCCGGGTGGCCGTAGTGCTGCAGGATGCGGGCGGAGAACGCGCCCACGACGTCGAGCCGTTCCGCCGCCGGGTCGATGAGCACCAGTTCGGTGACCATCGGTCCGAGGCGGGCGAATCCGTCGACGAGCTCCGGCGTGTAGGTGGATCCACCGCCGATGACCGCGATTTTCAACCTTTGAATCCCGTCAGAGTGATGCCTTGGACGAAGGCACGTTGAGCGAAGAAGAAGATGACGATGAGGGGCGCCATCGCCAGGACGGTGGCCGCCGTGACCAGGTTCCAGTCGACGTGGTGGACACTGTGGAACGACGCGAGACCGAGCGACAGCGTCCAGGAGCTCTCGTTCTCGCTGGTGTAGAGCAGCGGGCCGTAGTAGTCGTTCCAGCAGTAGAAGAACTGGAACAGCCCGGCCGCCGCGATGCCCGGACGCGCCATCGGCAGCACGACCCGCAGCAACGTGCGCCACTCGCCACAGCCGTCGACCCGGGCCGCGTCCAGATATTCGCTCGGGATGGTGAGCAGGAACTGACGCAGCAGGAAGATGCAGAACGCGTCGCCGAACAGCGCCGGGATGATCAGCGGGGCCAGTGAGCCGGTGAGGCCGTAGCGGGCCCACATCAGGTAGAGCGGCACGGTCACGACCTGCGGCGGAAGCATCATCACGCAGATCACGAGCAGGAACAGCGGATTGCGGCCGCGGAACTTCAACTTCGCCAGCGCGTACGCGGCGGGGACGCTCGACAACAGCACCAGCACCGTCGACGACACCGCGTAGATGACCGTGTTGAGCAGATAGCGCGGCAACGGGGTCACCTCGAAGACCCGGACGTAGTTCTCCGGGTGCCACGAGTTGGGCCAGTAGTCGCTGGTCAGCGCCTGATCGCTGGTCATCAGCGAGAGCAGCACCAGATAGACGACGGGCGTCACGAACATGATGCCGAGTGCGATCGCGATGCTGTGCTTACCGATCCAGGCCAGCCGCCGCTGCCGGTGAATGCGACGATCCGGCGACGCCACTAAAGTCACGCCTCCTCCCCCGTAAAGGCCTTGGCCCGGCGCAACAGGATCAGGGTGACCCCGAGCGCGACCACGAAGAGCCCGATGGCCAGCGCGTTGGCGTAGCCGAGGGCGCTGTAGCGGAAGCCGACGGTGTAGAGCCAGAGCGGATAGGTGAAGGTCGAGCCCTCGGGGAAGCCGAAGTTGGACGAGATGCCACCGCCGACCGTGGCCTGTCCGCTGGCGATCGAGCCGGCCACCGCGGCCTGGTCGAAGTACTGCAACGTGTAGATCACGCCGGTGACCGCGGCGAACAGGATCACCGGCTGGATCGTCGGCAGCGTGATCGACCGGAACCGCTGCCAGGCGTTGGCGCCGTCCAGCTCGGCCGCTTCGTACAGGCTGGACGGAACTCCGAGCACCGCGGCCAGGAAGATCACCATCAGGTCGCCGATGGCCCACAGCCCGAGCAGGACGAGCGAGGGCTTGGCCCAGGTGGGCGAGTTGAACCAGAGCGGGCCGTCGATGCCGACCTTTTCCAGGAAGTGGTTGACCGGGCCGGTGCCGGGTTTGAGCAGGTAGACGAAGGCGATGGTGGCGGCCACCGGCGGCACGAGCGCGGGCAGGTAGAACAGCGTCCGGAAGAACCCGGCCCCGCGCTTGAGCTGGGTGAGCAGCATGGACAGGCCGATCGCCCCGATGATGCGTACGGGAACGAAGACCACCACCATCCACAGCGTGTTGCGGATGGACTGCAGCAGGAACGGGTCGTCGGCCATCCGCCGGTAGTTGTCCAGGCCCACCCACTCGGGCACGGAGAGCAGGTCGAACTTCGTGAACGAGAAGTAGACCGCCGAACCCAAGGGGTAGAGGAAGAACACCGCGATGCCGATCAGCGCGGGCGCGAGGAACGAGAGGGTCGTCGCGCCCTTCCGGACCCGTACGCCCAAAGGTCTGGCGGTCATCTTCTAACCGCCCAGGTTCATGACGCTGTTGATCTGCTTGTCGGCGTCGGCCAGGCCCTTGTCGAGGTCGGTGACCTTGCCCGACTGATAACTGTTGAGGAACTGCCCGAATGTCTCCTGGTAGGCCGGCCCCGAGGACGACGGCGGCGTGGTCGACGAGTTCGGGTTGGTGAAGATGTCGATGAACGTCTTGAAATCGGCGTCCGCATTGAGACCCGGGTCGGCGATCGACGCGGTCGTGGTCGGGATGTTCTTGAGCAGCCCGGAGAGCTTGATGACGGCCTGGTCATTCGTGGTCAGATACTTGATCAGCTCCCACGCGGCCTCGGGGTTCTTGGCGTTCTTGCTGATCCCGAGGATGTTGCCGGTGACGTAGCCACCGCCGTAGCGGGCGGGGTCGCTGGTCGGGATGGGCGCGACGCCGTACTTCAGGTTCGGGGTCTGGTCCTTGACGAACGCCAGGCGGTACTCGGCGTCGATGTTCATCGCCACCTGGCCCTTCTGGAACGCGTTGTCGGCGCTGTACTCGTCACCCAGGCCGGCCCGGAATTTGGTCAGCTTGTCGTAGCCGTACCAGTCGACGAGGTCCTTCTGCCAGGTCATCAGCGTCTTCCAGGCCGGGTCGGAGCCGATCGCGGACTTGCCGTCGTCGGTCAGCCACTTGGCCCCGACAGCCGGGGCGAGGTGCGACGCCGCGTTCTCGTAGAAGTCGTAGAGAGGCAGGAACCCGACCGTCTTGAGTGACCCGTCGGCGTTCTTCACGGTGAGTTTTTTCGCGTACGCCGTCAGTTCGTCCAGCGTCTTCGGCGGTCCGCTCAGTCCGGCCTTGGCGAACAGGTCCTTGTTGTAGAACATGCCGTACGCGTCGGCCAGGAACGGCATCGCGCACCGCTTGCCGTCGTACTCGGTGTACGAGCGGGTGGTGGCGTTGAGCTGGTTCAGGTCCACTTTGTCGCGTTCGATGTACTGCTTGAGGTCGACCCACGCGCCGGACGAGCAGAACTTGCCGACGATGTCGGTCGAGTAGGAGAGCCCGACGTCGGGACCGTTGCCGGCACCGATGGCCTGAGTGACCTTGGAATCGTCCTGGCCGCTCTTGATCGTGACCTTGATGTTGGGGTGGGTCGACTCGAAGTCCTTGACCACAGTCGCGATGGCGTCGGCCTCGCGCTCGGTGAAGAAGTGCCAGAGCTCGACGGTGCCGGAGACCTCCGTACCGGGGTCGGCGATCTTGGTTTCCTTGGGCGCCGGGGTGCAGGCCGTCGCCAGGGCGGTGGCGGTTATCAGGGCAAAAAGGGCGCGTGGGAGCCGTTTGTTCACTGTGGCCTCTCAGGGTTCGGCTTGGCGAAGAAACGAAATAAAGCGATAAAACGCGAGAAATCGAAGGACCGGATTCGGGCGGGTGGCGCAGGAGCAGGGTGGCGCAGGTGCGGGGCCGGCGGTGGCCGGTGGTCAGTTGTCGCGGATCGAGGCGATGAGGGTTTCGTGCACGGCGGTCAGGCCGGCGTCGAGGGCGCCGAGCAGCACCGAGTCGTCGTCGATCGAGGTGACGGCGATGGTGCTCTCGAGCGGGGCGGCACGGCGTACGGCGAAATTCACCGCCGACAGCAACGTGTCACCGCCGGCCTGGGCGATCGGGCCGGCCAGAACAACCAGGTAGGGATCGAGTACGGCGATGACCGCGGCCAGACCGATCACGATGCGGTCGGCCAGCGCGATCAGGAAGTCGCCGCCCGTCGCCGGGTCGGCCGCCGCGGCCCGGACGGCCGCGGCCGGGGTGGGACCCGGAACGCCGTTGTCCCGGGCCAGCTCGAGGATCGCCGCGCCGCCGAACAGGTCTTGCAGGTCGAGCTTGCGGTGGGACGAATCGGGGGAGTAGAGCGGCATGTAGCCGATCTCGCCGGCCCCGCCCCGCGCGCCGCGCAGCAGCGTGCCGGCCATGTCGATGGCCAGACCGAGGCCCTCTTCGCCCAGCCAGAGCAGGGCGAAGCCCTCGGCGTCACGTCCGGTGCCGCGCCGCCGCTCGGCGATCGCGGCCAGGTTGACGTCGTTGTCCACGCCGACCTCGGTGCCGAGCGCGGCCGCCAACTGGGGCACCAGGCCGGTGCGGCCGAATCCGGGCACGTCGACGTGCCGGATCGTCTCGGTGTGCGGGTCGTAGGAGCCGGCCACGCCGAACTGCACGTGGCGGATCCGTTCGGCGGGCACCCCGGCCTCGTTGCGCAGCTGGGCGACGACCTCGACCAGGGCGGTCAGCGGGTCGGCGGTCAGGAAGTCGATGCGGGACTCGATGCGCCCGCGGATCGTGCCGGTGAGATCGCACAGGGCCGCGACCACCGACGGGGCACCGCTCGCGCCGATGTCACGGACCGACACCGCCGCCGCGTACGCCGCGTCGGGGTTGGCGTTGTAGATCTCGGCGTTCGGCCCCGGCCGGCCACTGTTGTGGCCGACGACGTTGACCAGCCCGGCCTCGGTCAGCCGGCGCAGCACCTCGGAGATGGTGGGCGTCGACAGGGCCGTGAGCTTGCGCAGGTCGGCGCGCGTGAGCATGCCCGGATCCAGCAGGTGGGCCAGTGCCGCGCTCTCGTTCATGGCGCGCAGCAGTTTGGACGAACCGGCCAGACGGGTCACGGCGGCTCCTCGGATCGAGGCGGCTGATTGGCAAACTGACTAACAGTTAGCCCGGACGGTAGGCGGGCGGATCAAGGGTGTCAAGGGCCCGATCGCCAGCTTAGAACAAGCTATAGACGCCTATTGATAAACCTTTTTAACAGTTGTAGCGTCTCACCTCGTCGCGCGCGCCATCCCCCATGACTTCCCCCTCCCATGAGGAGCGCCATGAAACGCGCAAGGAGAGCCCTCTACGCCGCCGTCGCCCTGGCCGTCCCCGGAGCCGCCCTGATCTATGGGCTGCTCCCGGCCAATGCCGCGTCGGCCGGCCCGATCAAGGGGCTGGGCGGCAAATGTGTCGATGTGGCGGCCAGTAACTCGGCCAACGGCACCGCCATCCAGCTCTACGACTGCAACGGCACCGGAGCCCAGCAGTGGACCGTCGGTAACACCGACGGCAGCATCCGCGCGCTGGGCAAATGCCTCGACGTGACGGCTGCGTCGACCACCGACGGCGCCAAGATCCAGCTGTACGACTGCAACAACACCGGAGCGCAGAAGTGGACCGCCTCGGGCGGAAGTCTGGTGAATACGGGCAGCGGAAAGTGCCTCGATGTCACCGGTGGCAGCACCGCCAACGCCACCCGCCTGCAGATCTGGACCTGCTCGAACTCGGCCAACCAGCGGTGGACGCTGCCCGGCGGCACCACGCCGACCACTCCGCCCACGACCGCACCGTCGGGGACCAACTTGGACAACCCGGCCAAGAAGGACGTCGCGATGCAGATCGTGTCGGCCGCCGAGAACTCGTCCCTGGACTGGCGGGCCCAGTTCCGCTACATCGAGGACATCGGCGACGGGCGCGGCTACACGGCCGGGATCATCGGGTTCTGCTCGGGGACCGGCGACATGCTCGAGCTCGTGCAGGCGTACACGAACGCGGTGCCCGGAAACGTGCTGGCCAAGTACCTTCCGGCGCTGCGCAACGTGAACGGGACGGACTCGCACGCGGGGCTCGACCCGAACTTCCCGGCGGACTGGCGGACGGCCGCGGCCGACTCGCGTTTCCAGGCCGCGCAGGAGTCGGAACGTGACCGCGTCTACTTCAACCCGTCGGTGCGGGACGGGAAGAGCGACGGCGTACGGGCGCTGGGGCAGTTCGCCTATTACGACGCGGCCGTGATGCACGGCTACGAGGGCATGCGGGCGATCCGAAGCCAGGCGCTCAAGCGGGCCAAGCCGCCGGCCCAGGGCGGCGATGAGCGGGCGTGGCTGAACGCGTTCCTGGACGAGCGCGTGATCGAGATGAAGAAGGAGGAGGCGCACTCGGACACGTCCCGGGTGGACACCGCGCAGCGCCGCTTCCTCAACAACGGCAACTTCGACCTGAACACGCCGCTGGACTTCGCAGTCTATGGGGAGGCCTTCCACATCGGCTGACCCCTCCGACGGGGCCGAAGCTGCCCGGCTTCGGCCCCGTCACCCCGAACGCTTGAGAAACGGTCGGAGTTGGTCGGGATTTCGCGCTGGCTCCGAACGCCCCGCGATGATCGATGCGGACGAGCGGGAACGGGTAGCCGAACGGGGGAAACGATGGCGCACGCCGCCTACGGCGTCATCGTTGGGCTGCGCGTCCCCGCTCTGCCGTTCCCGGGTGCGCGCGAGACCCGCGTACGCCCGTCCCCGCTGCTCGGCCATCCCGCTCTCGGCCGCGATGGCCAGCGCCGCCTCGAAGTGGGCGACCGACGACTCGAGCCGGCCGGCCGCCCGGGCCGCCTCGCCGAGGTTGTTGAGGATGTCGGCCTCGGTGACCCGGTCGCCCGACTCCCGGGTGATCGCCAGCGCCTGTTCGTGCAGGTGAATGGCGCGTTCCGGCTCGCCGCGGCGGGTGCAGACCAGGCCCAGGGCGTCCAGCGCATCCGCCTCGACGCTGCGGTTGCCGAGCCGCAGGCACAGACCGAGCGACTCGCGGCAGTGCTCCTCGGCCTCGTCCAGCCGACCGCACCGGGCCTCGATGTTGGCCAGGTTGGCCAGGCCCTTGGCGATGCCGTGCGAGTCGGCCAGTTCGACGTGGACCGCGAGCCCCCGGGTCAGGAAGTCGAGCGCCTCGTCGAAGTTGCCGAGCGTGCCCTCGCCGTAGCCGAGGTTGTCCAGGGCCCGGGCCTCGCCGATCCGGTCGCCGGCGGCCCGATAGAGGGCGAGCGCCTTCTCGTAGTGCACCCGCGAGGCGGCCGGGCCGCGTCGGTAGAACTCGATGTTGGCCAGGTTGAGCACCGCGTGGGCCTGACCGCGGACGTCGTCGATGCTCGCGAAGAGCGTGGCCGATCGCTGGAGACGGTCGGCGGCCGGTTCGTTGCGGCCCAGGTTGGTGTAAGCGACGCCCAAGGCGGACAGGGCGGTGGCCTCGGCGCGGACATCGCCGACCGACCGGGCGGCCTCCACCGCGCGGTCGTTCATCACCAGCAGGTCGCGATAACTGGTGTTGAGCAGGTGCCGGAACATCGTCTCGGCGAGCCGGGTGGTGTGCGTCGGCCATCCGTGACCGGCGGTGTACGCGGCGAGCGCCATCAGCGTGGAATGCTCGGCGCTCAACCACGTCGAGGCGGCATCCGGGCCGGGCAGGGCCGGCGCCGCGGTGGTCGTCACCGGGGCCTGCGGGCGACGGTCGGCGCCGGTGGGATAGAGCACCCGCATCGCGGCCACGCTGGTGGCCAGGTAGTGGTCGAGCAGGCGGGTCAGGGCGGCCCGGCGCTCGGCCGGTCGCTCCTGGTCGTGGGCCCGGTCGGCCGCGTGCAGGCGGATCAGGTCGTGCTGCGAGTAGCGGTCGTCGCCGACGAACTGGATCAGGTGATCGTCGTAGAGCTGCCGGAGCCCGGTGCGGACCGTCCCCAGGTCGTCGCCGGTCAATGCGGCCGCGGCGTAGGCGTCGAAGTCTCCGGCCGGGTGCAGCGCCACCAGCCGGAGCAGCCGCTGCCGGTCGTCGTCCAGGTTGCGGTAAGACCGGTCGAGGGCGAGGGCCACGCCGTCGTCCAGGCGCCCGGCCCGGCGATGCTCGTCGAGCCGGTCCGCGTGGTCGGTCAGGCTCCAGCCGGGTGTGGCCCGCACCTGCGCCGCGACCAGGCCGAGCGCGAGGGGCAACCGTCCACAGAGCTCGGTGATGCGGACCGCGGCGTCGAGGTCGTCGCAGACCGTGGCCGCGCCGACCTCGTCGGACAGCAACCGCAGAGCTTCCGGGCGGCCGAACACCTCGAGCGTCAGCGAGACGGCCGGCTGCAGAGCGTCGAGGCTGCGTCGGCTGGTGACCAGCACCGAACAGCCCGGCGTGGCCGGCAGCAGCGGCCGGACCTGGTCGGCGTCGGCCGCGTTGTCCAGCACGATCAACGTCCGGGTGCCGGCCAGCCGCTCGTCGTAGAGCCGCCGGCAGGCGTCGAGGTCGTGCGGGACGGCCGAGCCGGGCACGCCGAGCAACCGCAGGAAGCCGTCCAGCACGGCGATCGGGTCGGCCGGCGGCTGGTCGGGATCGAAACCGCGCAGGCTGACGAAGAGCGTCCGCTCGTGCGGGAGCAGGTGGGCCGCCCGTACGGCCAACTCGGTCTTGCCGACTCCGGCCATCCCCTTGATCGCGGCGATCACGACCGGGCCGTCCGTGGACAGCGCGTCCCGCAGGTGGCGCAACTCGTCGGCCCGGCCGGTGAACAGCGGCAGCTCCGGCGGCAGGGTGTCGTAGACGCGGACCTGAGCACCGGCCTCCCGGCGACCGGCGACCGCCTGCAGAGCCTGCTGCCAGCGCGCCCGATAGCCGGGATCGGGATGCAGCACCTGGACGATCGCCGTCACCAGGTCGGAGCTGAGCCGGCGTCGCCCGGGCCGGAAACAGTCGCCCACGGTGGTGCGCCCGACCAGCTCGCCGTCGCCCCACAAGGCGTTGACCAGCGTGGTGATCCGTGCGTAGGACGGATCACCGGCCCAGACCTTGAGGGCACCGAGCCGTTCGGCCAGCTCGTCCACGGTCATCGCCGCGCCGGGTTCGGGCGGTTCCGGCCCGGGGCCCGCCGGCCCGTCGGTGGCCAGCGCCCGTGTCACCGCACGGTGCACTGTGGCCAGGCTCGGT
Organism: Paractinoplanes bogorensis; assembly: GCF_018829635.1. Taxonomy (GTDB): domain Bacteria; phylum Actinomycetota; class Actinomycetes; order Mycobacteriales; family Micromonosporaceae; genus Actinoplanes; species Actinoplanes bogorensis. The sequence continues at coordinate 439,653 of NZ_JAHKKG010000002.1, read as the reverse complement.
ACCCGGGCGCCGCCGGCCTCCGCCACCAGTTCGCGGTGCAGCGCGGAGATGTTGCCGCCCAGGTACGCCAGCCGGTCCAGCAGCGCGACATCGACGACAAACCCCACGTCGCTGAACACTAGGCGTCCCCGGCCCGGCCTCGACAGGGTGGTGAGTACCTTATCGGGCATGGTGGATCTCGTGATCGCGGTCGTCGCGGTCGTCGTGCTGATCGCGGTCGCGGTTCTGGTCGTGCGGCGTGACCGGATCAGCCACGCGGCGCTGGCTGGGGCGCTGGCGGTGGCCGTGGTGGCCGCCGGGGCGTTCGCGGTGGCGCTCTATCGCAGCCAGACCGGCGACGAACCGGCCGCGCTCCCCAAGGTCATCGGGTCGTCGGCGCCGGCCCGGCAGGGGCTCGGGACGGCGATCCTGAAGATCGAGGTTCCGATGGGTACGGGCGACAAATACCCGCAGGGCGCCCTGTGGCTGCTGCCCCCGCGCCCCGGCACCGATGCCTACACCGGCGACATCTCGCTGCTCTGCTCGACGCCCGGCAAGGACGAGAAAGTACAGAACTGCACGGGCGGCGACCAGCGCGTCTGGAGTGCCGAGCCGCTCGAGGGACGGGCGACCATCGGGCCGGCGACCGGGGATCCGTTCGCCGACCCGGCCGCCTGCGCCGAGGCCAACGGCGTGCAGTACTCCGGCGACTATCTGCAGCTGACCCCCGGCCGCGCCTACTGCCTGCACAAGGACGCGAGCACGGTGGTCTTCCGGGTGCCGTCCTTTCCGGACGAGAAGCCGCTCCCGGCCAAGCTCCTGGTCGAGCTGTCGGTCCTGTCCGCTTAGCGGTTCCAGGTCCAGGCGTAGGCGGTGTCCTCGACGGCGAGCGCGTTGTCGCACAGGTCGAGCGGGCGGAACGTGTCGACCATGACGGCCAGCTCGTCGAACGCCTCGACACCCAGGGCCCGCTCGACCGCACCGGGCTGGGGGCCGTGGGTGAAGCCGGACGGGTGCAGCGAGATCGAGCCCTGCTCGATGCCCGAACCGCGGCGGGCCTCGTAGTTGCCGCCGGTGTAGAACATCATCTCGTCGGAGTCGACGTTGTGGTGGTTGTACGGCACCGGGATGGCCAGCGGGTGATAGTCGACCTTGCGCGGGACGAACGAGCAGACCACGAAGTTGGGCCCCTCGAACGTCTGGTGCACCGGCGGCGGCTGGTGCACGCGGCCGGTGATCGGCTCGAAGTCGTGGATCGAGAACGCCCACGGATAGAGGCAGCCGTCCCAGCCGACCACGTCGAACGGATGGTGCGCGTAGACGTGCCGGGTCCAGCCGGCCCGGTGCTTGACCAGCACCTCGACGTCGGTCTCGTCGACCAGCAGCGGCTCCGACGGGCCGCGCAGGTCACGCTCGCAGTAGGGCGCGTGCTCGAGGTACTGGCCGCGCACCGACAGATAGCGCTTCGGCGGTCCGATGTGGCCGTTCGCCTCGATCGTCAGCAGGCGGGCCGGTCCGTCCACCGGCACGATCCGGTGCACGACCGAGGTCGGGACGATCACGTAGTCGCCCGGACCGGCCTCGAGTGCACCGAAGCTCGTCTCGACGACCACCCGGCCGTCCTCGACGTAGAGCAGTTCGTCGCCGACGGCGTCGCGATAGAGCGGGGACGGCCGGTCGGCGACCACGTAGCCGATCCGGACGTCGTCGTTGGCCAGCAGCGCGCGACGGCCCAGCACCGCGTCGGCCGGGCCTGCGTCGAGCTTGTGGGTCCGCAGGTGGCGCGGTTTCAGCGGCAGGTTCGGAGAACGCTTCACGGCCGGCGACTCGTGGGTGTCGGCCGAGACGATGGCCGTCGGCGGATACCGGTGATAGAGCAGCGAGGAATCGGAGGAGAAACCCTCCTGACCCATCAGCTCCTCGGAGTAGAGACCGCCGTCCGGGCGCCGGAACTGTGTGTGCCTCTTGTGCGGCACCTCGCCGACGCTGCGGTAGTAGGGCACCGTTGCCTCCCACCTGGGGTGATACCTCGTTGGCAAAACCGACATAGCGGACGTGGTTGTCCACTATCCGAAGCGTCTATTAGGTTCGGATTCGTGTCAACGTCGGTTCCTCCGCTCTTCGCCGGGCTGGTGGACGACGCCTCGCTGCTGCCGCCCAGCCCCACGAGCGCGGCCGAGGCCGTCGCCAAGCACGACGAGCACCGTGCGGGCTGGTTCGCCGGTCTGCTCGGTCCGTTGCTGCTGCCCGCGTCGCTGATCGGCGCCGACCTGCGGGCCGACGACCTGCCGGTCGCCCTGGTCGGCGACGTCAGCATGGGCGCGGTGCCGGTCGCGGTGGAGAAGCTACGCGCGGCCGGCGGCCGGGTGCAGCACCTCGAGGCCGCGGTCGCCCGCCGCGGGGAAGATCCGCAACCCGGGCTGGCCGACCTGCGCGGGCTGGCCGAGCGCGACGGTCTGCCGGTCTTTGCCGAGATCCCGCTCAGCTGGGGACTGCTCGGCGCCCTGGACACGGTGGCCGAGGCGCGTGGGGCCGGGGTGCGGATGGCCCCCAAGTTCCGGGTCGGCGGGCTCGCGGCCGAACTGTTCCCCACGCCGGTCGAACTGGCCGCCGTGCTCTGCGCCTGCCGCGACCGGGAGCTGCCGTTCCGGCTGGCCGCCGGGCTGCGGCATGCGATCCGGCACACCGACCCCGAGACCGGGTTCACCCACCACGGCTTTCTCAACGTGCTGGCCGCCTCGGTCAGCGCGACCGATGGCGCCGAGGTCGCCGAGGTGGCCGAGGTGCTGGCCGCGACCCACCCGGTGCCCCTGGTCGAGGCGTGCCGGGCCCGGCGCAGCGATCCGCGCCCGATGTTCGTGGGCTTCGGCGCGGCCAACGTCGTCGAACCGCTCACCGAACTGGTGCGCCTCGGACTGATCAACGGTGGGTACGAATGAGTGCAGGGTTCGGTCTCGACAATCTCCCGTACGGCGTCTTCAGCCGGCCCAACGGCGAGCGGCGCATCGGCGTACGGCTGGGAACCGACGTAGTTGATCTGTCGGCGCTCGGCGGGCACCTCTCCGCGCGGTCGCTCGACCCGCTGATGGCGGCCGGTCGTCGGGAGTGGACCGCCGCGCGCGAGCAGGTAGTGGCCCATGTGACGGCCGGGCCGCCGCTGATCCCGCTGCGCGACGTGACCCTGCACCTGCCGTTCGCGGTCGCCGACTACACCGACTTCTATTCGTCCGAGCATCACGCGCTCAACGTCTCGTCGATCCTGCGGCCCGAGTCACCCGGCCTGTCGCCGCAGTGGAAGCACCTGCCGATCGGCTATCACGGCCGCTCGGCGACCGTCGTCGTCTCGGGCACGCCGATCCCGCGCCCGCACGGTCAGCTCGGGGCGGGTGAGTTCGGCCCGACCCGGCGGCTCGACGTCGAGGCCGAGGTGGGTTTTGTCGTCGGACGCCCCGGCCGCCGGATCGCGACCACCGACTTCGCCGAGCACGTCTTCGGCGTCACCCTGGTCAACGACTGGTCGGCCCGCGACCTGCAGGCCTGGGAGTACCGTCCGCTCGGGCCGTTCCTGGCCAAGTCGTTCGCGACCTCGGTGTCGCCGTGGGTGACGCCGCTCGACGCGCTGGCCACCGCTCCCCCACCCGCGCAAGATCCGGAGCCGCTCGACTACCTGCGCCCGGCCGGGCCCGCCTTCGACCTGCGCCTGACCGTCGAGTGGAACGACACGCTGGTCAGCACGCCGCCGTTCGCGTCGATGTATTGGACCGCGGCCCAGCAGTTGGCCCATCTGACCAGCAACGGCGCTTCCGTACGGACCGGCGACCTCTACGCCTCGGGCACGGTCTCGGGGCCGGCCCGCGACCAGGCCGGCTCGTTCCTCGAACTGACCCGCAACGGCGACGAACCGGTCAAGCTGGCCGACGGCACCGAGCGCGGCTTCCTGCTCGACGGCGACCACGTGCGCATCGGCGGCACGGCCCGCTCGGCGGCCGGCACCGAGATCTCCCTGGGCTCGGTTTCCGGCACTATCGTCACCTAGAACATGTCGTAACGTGTACGCGGGGGTGACGCTATGTCGACGGTCGTGGTGACCCGCCTGATCGACGCGCCGGTCGCGGCGGTCTGGCAGGTGTTCACCGATCTGAGCCGGCGCCGCGAGTGGCTCACCGCCGTCACCCGGGTCGAGGTGCGCACGCACGGGCCGTTCGACGCGGGCACGGTCTGGCGGGAGACGCGCGCGATGGCCGACGGCGGCGAGGTCACCGAGGAGTTCCGGGTACGCGAGTGCGAGGTGCCCGAGCGGTTCGTCGTCTCTTCGCCGGGCATCGGCGCCGACTACCGGATGACCTATTCGTTCGTCCCGGTCATCTCCGGACGGCATCGCGGCGGCACGATGGTCACCGTCAAGCAGGAGGGCGCCCCGACCGCGCCGGCCGGCCGCATCCTGGCCCTGATCTTCGGCGGGCTGGCCGCTGAGACGGCCGAGGGCGTGCTGCGGCGCGACCTCGACGACCTGGCGGCGGTCGCCTGACATACGCTTCCCGGGTGTCCCGGGTGCTGCTGCGATCGCTGGTGGCGCTCGTGCTGGTGGCGGCGGCCGGTCTGATCGGCTGGCGGGTGCTGGCCCCGGCCGAGGTGCTGTCGCCCGCCGCGACGCCCTATCCGCTGCCCTCGGTCGTGACGGCGCAGGTGACCGGGCGGACGAACGTGGCGCCGCTGATCGTCGACCAGCGGATCCGGGTCTACGCCGGTCAGCGGCAGGTGCGCGCCGACGGTCCGGTCGACGCCAAGACCGTGAACACCGCCCGCTGGTCGCTGCGGCGCTGGCCGGCCACGGTGTCCGGGGTGGTGGCGGCCGGAACCACGGTGATCAGCCGCTGGTCGGACGGGGTGCTGGTCGCGGTCGACGCCCGTAGCGGTCGCGAGAGCTGGCGGGTCAACAGCGGGCCGGCGCCGGCCTTCGACGGGCATCGCACCGGGGCGTCGACCGTGTGGGCACCGGCCGGTCTGCACGTGGCCGCCGACTCGGTGCTGGTGCAGGCCGATCAGAAGCTTTCCGCGTACGAGGTGGACAGCGGGGCGCTGCTCTGGACGGTGACCGTGCCGGCGGGGTGCGGAGACGGGTTCACGACTCTGGGCGGGCAGTACTTCTGTGCCACCGGCGGGTTCGATGCGGTTACCGGGGTGGCGCTGCCGGCGTACGGGGAAGGCCCTTATACGCCTTTGACCTGCGGTGTTGCCGTGTCGGCGTGTCAGGGGATGCGGGATGCCCGGGGGCAGGGCTTTCTCACCACCGGTGTGACGCCTCGCCGTGTTGTTGAGCTGGACGACTCGGACATTTCGGTCGTTGATGGTGCGTTTGAGCGTGTGCCATCGGGCGTACAGGTGCTCGGTGTTTCCTCGGGGCGACTCGTGGTGCTGACCGCGGACCGGCATCTGCAGGTGCTGCGGTCGGGGCACGTCGTGGCCGACTTTCCGCTGGCCGTGGGCAGTGAGCGGCTGGACTGGAAGCCGGGGTTGTGGCAGGTGACCGACGGTTGGGTGGCGATCGAGCGCCTGACCGGGGACGGGCCGGCCGATCCGGGGGCGCCCGAGCACTACTTCACCGTCGACACCGTGATCATCGCGTCGCTGCTGTCACCTCTGTGATCGCCTGGTCGAGGATCGACAGGCCCAGGTCGAGCTCCTCGGTCGTCGAGGTCAGCGCGGGGGCGATCCGGAAGACGCCGCCCATGTGGGGCAGCTGGACCACGTTCATGTGCAGGCCGAGCTCCAGGCAGCGCTGGGTGACGGCGGCCCCGAGTGCGTCGGCCGGCTTCTTGGTCTCGCGATCCTGCACGAGTTCGAGTCCGACCAGCAGGCCGCGTCCGCGTACGTCGCCGATGACTTCGTGTTTCTTGGACAGGTCGCTCAAGCCTGTGCTGAGGTAGGCGCCGAGCTCCCTTGCTTTTTGGTCCAGTTTGTCGTTTTCCAGAACGTCGAGGACCGTGTTGCCGACCGCGGCCACCAGCGGGTCGGAGACGTGCGTGGTGAAGAACAGGAAGCCCCGCTCGTGGGCCGTCCGCTCGATCTCGTCGCTGGTCACGATCGCGGCCAGCGGCAGGCCGGCGCCCAGGGTCTTGCTCAGCGTCAGGATGTCGGGGGTGACGGCGTCGCGCTGGAACGCGTACCAGTCGCCGGTCCTGCACAGACCGGTCTGTGCCTCGTCCAGAATGAGCAGCCCGCCGCGCTCGTGCACCTTGTCGCGCAGCGCGGCCAGATAACCCGGCGGCAGGTCGAGCACGCCGCCCGAACTCAGGATCGGCTCGACGATGCAGGCGGCCAGGCTGCCCACCGACTGCGCGTCGAACAGCTCGAACGAGAAGTCGAGCTGGCGCCGCCAGTCGAGTTCGCCGTCGGCGCCGGTGAAGTCGGGCCGGTAGGCGTTCGGGGTCGGGATGGCGAAGTTGCCGGGCGACGCCGGTCCGTAGCCCTTGCGGCCCGAGCTGTAGGTGGCGTTCGCGGCCGCCTGCGTCATGCCGTGCCACGAGCGGGCGAACGAGATCACCTCGTGCCCACCGGTGACCAGCTTGGCCATCCGGATCGCGGCCTCGTTGCTCTCGGCGCCCGTGGTCAGCAGCAGCACCTTGCTCAGCGGCTCGGGCAGCGACTCGGCCAGGCGGCGGGCCAGGTCGACCACGGGCCGGCTGAGCATGCCGCTGAACAGGTGGTCGAGGGTGGCGGCGGAGCGCTGCACGGTCTCGACCACGGCCGGGTGCGAGTGGCCGAGGATGGCGCTCATCTGCCCCGACGTGAAGTCGAGCAGGCGGCGACCCTCGGCGGTGTAGACGAAGCTGCCCTCGGCGCGCTCGATGATCTCGGGGACGAAGCGTCCCGCACCGGAGTAGCGGACCAGGTGGCGCTCGGCGTCGGACCAGAATTCATCAGCCATGCCTCGACGCTAAGACGCGATCGCTGTGCCGGTCCATCTCACTTTTTCGCCGTCGCTGTTAAGTAAAGTTGGACAATGCTGAACCCGTGGCGCCTGCGTCTGCTGGTCGACCTGGCGACGTACGGAACGGTGCGAGCGGTCGCCCAGCGCGGCAACCACAGCCCGTCCGCGGTGTCGCAACAGCTGGCCACCCTGGAACGCGAAACCGGCACGGCCCTGCTCGAACGCACCGGCCGCCGAGTCCGCCTCACCGCGGCCGGGGTGCTGCTGGCCGGCCGGGCGCGGGAGATCCTGGCCGCCATGGACGCGGCCGAGGCGGCTCTGCGCGGCCTGGCCCTCGAACCGGCGGGCACGGTGCGGCTGGGCGCCTTCCAGAGCGCGCTGCCCGGGCTGGCCGCGCAGGCGGTGTCGCGGCTGGCCGCCCGGCACCCGGACGTGACGGTGGTGCTGCTCGAGATGGAACCGCACGAGAGCATGCCCGCCCTGCGCCGCGGCGAGGTCGACGTCATCATCACGACCACCGACTTCGTCGGCGCCGAACTCGACCCGGCCATCGACCTTGTGCCGCTGGCCTCGGACGAAGTCGTGGTGGTGCTGCCGCTCGACCATCCGCTGGCCGGGCTGGAAGCGGTCCCGCTGGCGGTCTGCGCCGACCAGCGGTGGACCTTCGAGGGGGCCGGCTCGTACATGTCGGAACTGGCCACCCGGCTCTGCCGCGAGGCCGGCTTCGAGCCGTCGGTGGTGTGCCGTTTCAACAACTACATGCTGGCGCAGCAGCACGTGGAGCTCGGCCAGTCGATCACGCTGCTGCCCAGCTTGGCCGTGGATCCGCGCTACCGGGTGGTCACGCGGCCACTCTCCCCACCGGTCACCCGGCGCATCACCGCGGCGGCGCGCCGGCCTTCCCCGTCGGCACCGCGCCCCGAGGTCACCGCCGTGCTGACCGCCCTGCGCAGCTCCGCTTAGCCGGTCAGGCGGCGTTGATGATGTTCAGAACCCGTCGCGCCGCGAAGACTCGCCCATACCTGCGACCCGTGCGCTCCTCCAGAATGCCGAGCTGAACGAGACGCCTGATCGCGGAGTTGGCGGCTTGATACGAGACGCCGTACCTCTCAGCGGTCGGCCTGGCCGTGATCAACGGATAGCCGAGCAAATCCTCGACGATCCGGACCGCGACGCCTCGGACGTCGGCATCAAGCAACTGGGCCAGGGCCTCGTCCCGCCAGTCGTGCAGGGCATCGATCTTTTCCACCCTGCGAACCGCCTGCGCGCGCACGGCCTCGGAGAAGAACCGGATCCAGGGCTCGAAGTCACCGGTTGCGCTGACCGCGAGCAGATGATCCTGATAGATGCGTCGTCTTCCTTCTAGCCACGGAGAAAGATTCAGCACCGGAACCCGCAGTTCGCCTCGATGGGCCAGTTGGAGGACGCAGGCGAGCCGGCCGAGTCTGCCGTTGCCGTCGTTGAACGGGTGCAGGGTCTCGAACTGGTAATGACCGAGAGCCATCTTGATCACTAGGGGGATGGTGTCGTCGGCCGTGATCCACGTCGCCCATGCGTCGACGCCCGCGCGAAGCTGATCGCCTGGCGGTGACGGCACGAATCGCGCATCTTCCACACGTCCGCCACCGGCGCCGATGAAGACCTGCGTGGTTCGGATCCGTCCCGCGTCGTGCGAATCTCCCCGGGTGCCTCGGACGAGAATCTTCTGCAGTTGCTCAAGCATGCCGACCGTGATCGGCTTGTCCTTGATCCAGTCGAACGCGAGCTCGGCCGCCTCGACATAGTTGTGAACCTCGGCGACCGACGCGGTGAGCTGGCTGCGGTTGAGGAAGTCGGCCTCCAGGACGTCATCGAGGGCCGCGTAGGTGCCTTCGAGTGCGGAGGTGCTGACAGCTTCTTGCCGGATTGCCGGTCGTGCGAGAAGGCCGGGGTTCGGAAGGCGGAAAGCGACCTGGTCAAGGCGAGCTACCGCGACTGCGGCATCGGTGACCGCCAGGTACGTCTCCTGTGCCAAGTTGAGTTGGGTCGGCAGCGGGTCGGGGACGAATGCGGAGCAGTCGTAGTCCTCGTTGTACCGGGAGTCCCAGCCAGTGATTCGGACAAGAGATCCCACTGGCGACGTTTGGGACATTGCGCCATCCATGATTTGAAGCAAAGCGCGAAAGACTTGAAAAGTGCCGCCCACTTTTCAAGCGCAACGGCATTCGCCCGGTCAGATTTCAAGTCTTGAGCCGCAGACGTGAAATTACATGGGTGGAATTCAACCACTCTAAGTAGTTAGGGTTGCGAGTCTGGATGCCGGCCGGAGTCAGCCGAGGGTAGTCAGCAGGGTTGACCAGGCGCTTTCGGCGGCGCCGGCTATCGGGCCGTCGGGGCCCAGGGCGGCCGGCACCAGAGGGGGCGGTGACTTGCGGCGGATGGCCATCAGGCCGGACTGGTAGGCCGAGTGGAGTTCGGCCGGGGCGGCGGCCAGCAGGTCGGCGGCGATGCTGCCCAGCGTGACCAGGTCGGCGTCCAAGCCGTTGACCAAGCCCGCTAGGCCGCGCCCGAGGGCGGCGGCGACCACGCCCACGGCGGCCCGCTCGGCCGGGGCGGTCGAGGCGATGACCCGCTTCGCGTAGGTCACCGGGTCGCGTGGTGGCGGCTCGCCCAGGAAGCGGGCCAGAGCCGTGCCGTCGACTGCGGTTCCCCAGCAGCCGCGGGCGCCGCAGGGGCAGATGACGGCCGGGTCGCCGAAGGGCATGTGGCCGAACTCGCCGCTGGCGCCGGACGCGCCGATCAGCAGGTGGCCGCCGTCGACCACCGCGCCGCCGAGGCCGCCCTCGATGCGGACGTGCAGGGCCACCGTGGCGCCCACGGCGGCGCCTCGGGCCGACTCGGCGGCGGCGGCCAGGCTCGCGTCGTTGCCGGCCACCAGGAGCGGCACGCCGGGCCACAGGGCGGTCAGGTCGGCGTCGTGCCAGCCCAGGTTGGCCGCGTCCAGGTGCAACGCGGGCGAGACGGTGCCGGGGACGGAGACGCCCATCGCTCGCAGGCGGCTGCCGTACGGGGGAATGTGCGATGCGATCGCGGCCGCCACGGTTGGCCACTCCGTGCCCGCGTGCGGAGCCGATACCGAGGTCAGCGTGTGACCGCCCAGCTCGACCACGTCGACCCGCCACGACTCGTGGGTTATCTCGGCGGCCAGCACGAGGGGGCCGGACGGATGCGGCACCAGCACGGTGGTCGGGCGGCCGCGGGTGCCGCTGGGAGCGGCCGGCGTCTCGGCCAGCAGGCCGGCCTGGGCCAGGCGGGAGACGACCTCGGTGGCGGCGCCGGTGCCGATGCCCAGCCGGCGGGCGGCGTCGGCCCGGGTCACGCCGGGGTGGGCGTGGACGACCCGGAGGAGCTCGGTTGAGCGCGTCGTCACAGTGGTCTCCCTTCTTTTGCTCGGATCAAGAGCTTATTCTGCGAGCGTGAGCATGAACCGTCCGGCTCTGGCCATTCTGGGCGCTTCGGCGTTCTTCTATGTGACCGCCGAGACCCTGCCGGTGGGGCTGCTGCCCGAGATCGCCACCGGTCTCGACGTCAGCGAGGCGGACGTCGGCCTGCTGCTGACCAGCTATGCCGTCGTGGCGGGGCTGAGCACGATCCCGCTGACCGCGCTGACCATGCGGGTGGCGCGGCACAAGCTGATCGCCATCACGATGGCCATTTTCGTGGTGTCGCAGGCCGCGGCCACGTTCGCGCCGACCTTCGAGATCCTGGCCGGGGCGCGGCTCATCTGCGCGCTGGCCCACGGGGTGTTCTGGTCGGTGATCGGACCGGTCACCGCCCGGCTGGCGCCGCCGGGGCAGGCCGGACGGGCGACCGCGCTGGTCTTCGTGGGCAACTCGCTGGCCATCGTGCTGGGTGTGCCGCTGGGCACCGCGCTCGGGCAGTGGCTCGGCTGGCGGGCGGCGGTCGGCGCGGTGACCATCGGCGGCGCGATCTGTGTGCTCGGGCTGCTCAAGGTGCTGCCCAAGCTGCCGCCGCGGCCGCACGACCTCGAGCTGCGGCCGGCCGCCCAACTGCGGGCGGCGTTCACCGTCGTCCGGGACCGGCAGGTCGTGCTGCTCTGCCTCATCGTCGCGGTGCTGGTGGTCGGGCACTTCGCGGCCTACACGTACATCGCCCCGCTGGTCCGCCGCGACGCCGGGCTCGAGGGGGCGGGGCTGAGCCTGCTTCTGCTCGGCTACGGCGTCGTCGGCCTGATCACCAACTGGGCGGTCGGCCGGCACGTCGACCGGCGGCCGGGCACCATGCTGGCCGTCCTGCTGGCTGTGCTGGCGGTCTCGGCGGGGCTGCTGGCGCCGGTGCTGGGCCTGGTGCCGACCGTGATCGTCACGCTGCTGTGGGGCGGGGCGTTCACCGCCATGCCGGTGATCCTGGCCGCCGCGCCGCTGCGGATCGCGCCGCGGGCCCGGGACGCGGCCTCGGCCCTCTATGTGGTCGCGTTCCAGGTCGGCATCGGCGGCGGCGCGCTGCTCGGCGAGCGGATGGTTCGGGCCGATCACCTGGGGACGCTGCCGCTGGTGACCGCCGGACTGGCGATCGTCGCCGTGGTGCTGGTGCTGACCGTGGGGCGCCGGGTCTTCCCCGCCCGCCTGAGCGAGGAAGACCATCACCGCACCGAAGCACAACTGGTGAACTAGCTCTTCAGGGCCACTTCGGCGGCGGCCAGGAAGGCGTCGTTCTCTTCGGCGGTGCCGATCGTCACCCGTACGCCGTCGCCCTGGAACGGCCGCACGATGACCCCGCGCGACTCGCAGGACTGGGCGAACGGGGCCGAGCCGTCGCCCAGCGGCAGCCACACGAAGTTGGCCTGGCTCGAGGGCACGTCGACTCCGAGCGCCCGCATCGCCTCGGTGACCCGGTCGCGCTCGGCCACCACCAGGGCACACCGGCGGCGAACCTCCGCCTCCTGGCCCAGGGCCGCGATCGCCGCCGCCTGGGCCACGATGCTGGTCGAGAACGGGGTCAGCACCTTGCGGATCGCCGCCGCCACCTCGGGCTGGGCCACCAGGTAACCCATCCGCAGGCCGGCCAGCCCCCACGCCTTGCTCATGGTGCGGAGGACGAGCACGTTGGGCCGGTCGCCGTACGTCTCGACGCCGTCCGGCACCTCGGGATCGGTCACCAGTTCCCGGTACGCCTCGTCGAGCACGATCAGCACGTCGGACGGGACGGACGCGATGAACCGGTCGAGCTCGGCCTTGCGCACGCTCGTGCCGGTCGGGTTGTTCGGGTTGCACACGATCACCAGCCGGGTCCGCTCGGTGATCGCGGCGGCCATGGCCGGCAGGTCGTGCTCGTGGGCGGCCGTGTTGGGCACGCGCACGCTGGTCGCCCCCGCGCCGGCCGAGATGATCGGGTAGGCCTCGAACGACCGCCACGAATAGACGATCTCGTCGCCCGGCAGGCAGGTCGCCTTGACCAGAATCTCGGCCAGCGCCACCGACCCGCAGCCGGTCACGATGCGCTCGGGCGCTACGCCCAGCTTGGCCGCCAGGGTGTCGCGCAGCGCGACCGAGCCCATGTCGGGGTAGCGGTGCGACTGCCGCATCGCGTCGGCCACCGCCTCGGCCACGCCGGGCAGCGGACCGTACGGCACCTCGTTGCTGGCCAGCTTGATCGCCTCGGCGATGCCCAGCTCACGGGTCAGGTCGGCCAGGTTGCGACCGGGCACGTACGCGGGCAGGTTGTCTAGGTCGGCGCGGGTTAGGCGGGTCATCGTTGTCCCTCCGAGGAGCCGTTGGAGCCGCCGCCGGTGGTGGCGTCGACGGGCTGGCGGTCGTCCGGCGGCAGCGCGATCACGACCGTACGGGCCGTCTTGTCGTGAAATGCCTGTCGCAGTTGCTGGTCGAAGATCGGGGACACGCAGTCGATCAGCTGCAGGACGAAGCCGATGCCGGCGCAGCCCCAGGCCGGGGTCCACAGGCCGAGGCGGGCCCACCGGCCGAACGCGCGGCCGAAACCGATCGGCTCGGTGTTCTCGACCGCCATCACCTTGATCCGCATGAGGCGTTTGCCCAGCGTCTGGCCGGTGCTGCCGATCGACGGGGCCTCGTAGAGCAGCCACAGCAGGGTGGCCACGATCAGCATGGCCCAGAGCAGGCCGTCCATCCGGCCCGAGGCCTGCACGTCGAACGCGCTGCCCCCGTTGGCCATCTCGTCGAGGCTGGCCCGGTACATGGGCACGAATTCCTTGGCGAACTCGTACGCGAAGTAGCCGTTGACCACGACGTTGAGCAGCAGGACGGCCAAGATGTCGAGCAGCCGGGCGACCAGGCGCGGGCCCAGGCCGGCCAGTGCGTAGCCGTGCGGGCGGGCGGCCACCGGCGGATACATGCCCGCGCGCATGGCCGGCGGCATCTGCTCCCAGCCCGGCGGGGGCTGCCACCCGGGCGGCGGCTGCCAGCCCGGCGGCGGGGGCGGCTGCGGACCCCAGCCCGCGGGCGGCCCCGAAGGCACCGGCGCGGCCGGGGCCGGGGCCGGCGGGGCCTCCTCAACCAAAACTTCCTCGACCGGTGGTGGCCCGTCCGGTGGAACCGCGTCGGCCGCGATGGCCTTACCGACCCAGCCGTCACCGTCCCAGTAACGCTGAGTGTCGGGGTCGGCCGGGTCCTTGTACCAACCGGCAGGCAGCGAGCTCATGGAGAAACCTTAACGACCACGGTCTGAGCGAACTTGTCGTGCAGGGTCTGCTGGTACGGCTTGTCCCCGAGTTGCCACAGTCCGTCGACCCAACTGAAGAACGGCACGAGCCCGCCGGCCACGAACTCGACCAGGTAGCGCTTGGCCGCCATGCCCCGGGTCAGCTTGCCCTCGGGGTCGAGCGGGACGACCCGGATCTTCATGATCTTTTTGCCCAGGGTCTGGCCCGACCGGTACATGACCTCGACCACGTAGACGTAGTAGAGCAGGAACATCAGGACGAAGAGGCCCGCCTCGAGCAGCAGAAGGGGCACCAGGAAGTCGCCGAAGAAGACGTTGAAGTCGGGTTCGGAGTTGTCGGTGTAGGTCACCGGGTCGGGAAAGCTGCGGAACAGCACGATGAAGGCCGGGATGGCCACGATCATGGCCACCACCGACAGCAGAACCGAATCGATGATGTACGCCACGAGCCGCTGCGGGAACTCGGCGAGCGGCACTCCGCCCGGACTGAGCGGAGGCGGTGGCGGTCCGGGCGCGTACATATAGCCCGGCGGATACGCGGGCGGATAGGGGTGGCCGGGCCCCGGCGGAGGCGGCCCGTACCCCGGAGGTGGCTGGGTCACGCGAACAGTGTCACAGATTGCCGCGCAGTTCCTGCTCCCGCTCGATGGCCTCGAACAGCGCCTTGAAGTTGCCCTTGCCGAAACCGAGCGACCCGTGGCGTTCGATCAGCTCGAAGAACACCGTCGGCCGGTCCTGCACGGGCGAGGTGAAGATCTGGAGCAGGTAGCCGTCCTCGTCCCGGTCGACCAGGATCTTGCGGCTCTTGAGCTCCTCGATCGGCACCCGTACGTTGCCGATGCGCGCACGCAGCTCGGGGTCGTCGTAGTACGAGTCGGGGGTGTCGAGGAACTGGACGCCGGCCGCGCGCATGGCGTCCACGCTGGCGATGATGTCGTTGGTGGCCACGGCGATGTGCTGGGCGCCGGGCCCGCCGTAGAACTCCAGGTACTCGTCGATCTGCGACTTACGCTGCGAGACGGCCGGCTCGTTCAGCGGGAACTTGACCTTGCGGGTGCCGTCGGCCACGACCTTGGACATCAGCGCCGAGTAGTCGGTGGCGATGTCGTCGCCGATGAACTCGGCCATGTTGGTGAAGCCCATGACCCGGCCGTAGAACTCGACCCACTCGTCCATCCGGCCCAGCTCGACGTTGCCGACCACGTGGTCGACGGCCTGGAAGAAGCGCTTGGGCTGCAGGCCGGCGTCGATCGCGGGCTGCCGGTCGACGATCGGGGCGCGGGTGACGAAACCGGGCAGGAACGGCCCGTCGTAGCCGGACCGGTCGATGAGGGTGTGAACCGTTTCCCCGTACGTCGCAATGGCCGCCAACCGCACGGTCCCGTGCTCGTCCTTCACGTCGTGGGGCTCGCTCACGCCGCGGGCGCCGGCCGACATGGCGTGTGCGTACGCCTTGTCGACGTCCGGCACCTCGATCGCGATGTCCTGGATGCCGTCGCCGTGCCGGGTCACGTGGTCGGCCCCGGGCGCTCCCGCGTGCACCGCCCCGACCAGCACGAAGCGGGCGCCGCCGCTGGTCAGCACGTATTCGGCGTGGTCGCGGTAGCCCTGCTCGGGCCCGCGGTAGGCCACGCAGGTCATGCCGAACGCCGTGGAATAGTAGTGGGCCGCCTGCTTGGCGTTGCCCACGAGGAACTTCAGGTGGTCGACGCCCTTGACCGGAAAGACGTCGTCGGTGCGGGTCCCCTGTGCCATCGTCTGCGTCATTGACTGAGGTTGTCGCAGCTCACGGGCGGTTTCAACAGTTGTTCGCGCGGTTGCGCAGGCTGCCCGCTCGCACCGCGGCACCCGGCGGCGGCCGGTGCAATTTGCACAACCCGGCGAACGTCCAGTCGGAAATAACCTGACAAATCCCATCGACACGGGCGCATGGAGATCCATCGTCCGGGTGATTGACCTGGTTAGCGTGTCGCGCATGGCGTCGGGTGGCAGCCCTTGGAAGGGGTACGGGCTGGTCGCGATCGTGATCGTGGTCGTGCTGGCCACCACCGGCGTGTGGAACCCGTGGCCCAAGGTCTGGTCGTGGGTCAACACCAGCAAGCCGATCGCCGGGGATCAGGCCCGCTGGCAGGCCCGGATCGGGGGCAGCCCGCAGAGCGTCTCGATCGTCGGCGACGCGGTGGTCGTCGAATACCGGACGTCGATCGAGGCGTACGGGCTGACCGCCGGGGTGCAGCTCTGGAAGAACGACGCCGACTGGGCCGCGATCGCCGGTGACGGCAACGACGCGGTGGTCGCCACCGGTCGGCTGCTGACTAAGGGCTACCAGGTGCTCGACCCTCGCAGCGGCGCCCAGCTGCGCGCCGACACCACGGCCACGGCGGTCTGGACCTATCGCAACGGGCTGCTCGACCTGCACTGCGCCAAGGGCGGGGACTGCCGGCTGACCGCCTGGGCCCCGCGCGGCACCACGCCGCTCTGGACCGTGGACACCGGCGGGATCGGCTTCGTGCTCGACGCGGCCAACCCCGACCTGCCGGACACCCGCCAGCTCACCGCCGACCGGGTCGACGACGACGTGGCCCGCCCGCGGGTGATGCCGAGCCTGATCGGGCTGCCGGACGACGGCAAGGTCCGCGTGATCGACACCGCCACCGGCAAGGTCGTGCAGGTCGCCGAGCCGGCGGCCGACCAGCGGATCGCGATCGCCGGCGGCCGGGTGCTCACCGTCACCGGCATCGCGAAGGACGGCACCTGCTACTACAACGTGATCGCGACCGACCCGCCGTCGTCGTCGCCGGTCTGGCTGCGCGAGGGGCTCAACCTGCGGACGGCCGACAACGGCTCGGACTGCAAGCAGGACCGCGACCCGGCCGGCGGCGAGGACGTGATCCTGGGCGTCGACCCGATCGGCCGGGAGGAGCTGCTGGCCGGGCACGACGGTCGGCTGCTGTGGCGCGGGGCGCGCGGCGAGACCGTGCTCAGCGTGAACGACAGCTTCGGGGTGATCCGCAGCGCCGACTCGCGGACGGTGCGTGCCTACAGCTTCAGCCGAGGTCGGACGGCCTGGTCACGGGCGGCCGGCGAGGGGGTGGGGGCGGCTCTTACGCCGTACGCGGTGATCCTCACCAGTCGCAAGCCGGAGCGGGTCGTGGCCGTCTCGCCGAGCAACGGGCGGGTGCTGTCGGATGTGCGTACGGGAGCCGAGGTTTTCGCCGTCGGACCGGGCGGAATGATCGCCGTGTCTGGGCGGGATATGGCCTATCTCCCGTTTACTTGACCGAACTGGTATGTGCCGAGCCCCGGAGCGGTTCGCACATGCCCCGACCGCTGTCCTAGGCTTGCCGCTCATGAGCAGAGGCGCCGCATTCTCGTACTCGCCGCTGTTGCCCACCGGCGACGACCTGACCGAATACCGCTTGGTCACGGACGAGGGCGTGGACGTGGTGCACGGCCCGGGCGGGCGACGGTTCCTCACCGTCGAGCCGGCCGTGATGACCCAGCTGACCGCCGAGGCCATGCACGACATCGCGCACTACCTGCGCCCGGCCCACCTGGCCCAGCTCCGCGCCATCATCGACGACCCCAAGGCGTCGCCGAACGACCGGTTCGTCGCGCTCGACCTGCTGCGCAACGCGAACATCGCGGCCGGCGGCGTGCTGCCGATGTGCCAGGACACGGGCACCGCGATCGTGATGGGCAAGCGCGGCCGGCACGTGCTGACCGACGGCACCGACGAAGAGGCCATCGCCCAGGGTGTCTACCAGGCGTACACCCGGCTCAATCTGCGCTATTCACAGCTCGCGCCGCTCACCATGTGGGACGAGCGCAACACCGGTTCCAACCTGCCGGCCCAGATCGAGCTCTACGCCGAAGACCCGGGGGGCGCCCCCGACGCGTACAAGTTCCTGTTCATGGCCAAGGGCGGTGGTTCGGCCAACAAGTCGTACCTCTACCAGGAGACCAAGGCGCTGCTGAACCCGGCGCGGATGATGGAGTTCCTGGACGAGAAGCTGCGCCTGATCGGCACGTCGGCCTGCCCGCCCTACCACCTGGCCGTGGTCATCGGCGGCACCAGCGCGGAGTACGCGCTCAAGACGGCCAAGCTGGCCAGCGCGAAGTACCTCGACAACCTGCCCCGGCACGGCACCATGTCGGCCCATGGCTTCCGCGACGTCGAGCTCGAGGCCGCGGTGCTCGAACTGACCCGCGACTTCGGCATCGGCGCCCAGTTCGGCGGCCGCTACTTCTGCCACGACGTGCGGGTGATCCGGCTGCCCCGGCATGGCGCGTCCTGCCCGGTCGCGATCGCCGTCTCGTGCTCGGCCGACCGCCAGGCGGTCGCCAAGATCACCCCGTCCGGCGTGTGGCTGGAGCGCCTCGAGACCGACCCGGCCCGCTTCCTGCCCGAGGTCGACCTCGGCGGCGAGCCGGTGGTCAACGTCGACCTCAACCGCCCGATGGCCGAGATCCGCGAAGAGCTGTCGAAATACCCGGTCAAGACCCGCCTGTCGCTGACCGGCCCGCTGGTCGTGGCCCGTGACATCGCGCACGCCAAGATCGCCGAGCGGCTGGACGCGGGCGAGCCGATGCCGCAGTACCTGAAGGACCACGCTGTCTACTACGCCGGACCGGCCAAGACCCCTGAGGGCTACGCGTCGGGCTCGTTCGGGCCGACCACGGCCGGGCGCATGGACTCCTACGTCAAGCGCTTCCAGGAGGCCGGCGGCTCGCTGGTCATGCTGGCCAAGGGCAACCGCTCGAGCCAGGTGACCGAGTCGTGCCACGCCAACGGCGGGTTCTACCTGGGCTCGATCGGCGGCCCGGCGGCCCGCCTGGCGCAGGACTGCATCCGCCACGTCGAGGTGCTCGAATACCCCGAGCTGGGCATGGAAGCCGTCTGGAAGATCGAGGTCGAGGACTTCCCCGCCTTCATCGTCGTCGACGACAAGGGCAACGACTTCTTCGCCGACGTCACCCGCCCCAACCCGCTGCTGCGGATCGGGGCGAAGCCCTAGGTCACGCCGCGCAGTAG
Source organism: Paractinoplanes bogorensis (assembly GCF_018829635.1). Lineage (GTDB taxonomy): Bacteria > Actinomycetota > Actinomycetes > Mycobacteriales > Micromonosporaceae > Actinoplanes > Actinoplanes bogorensis. The sequence continues at coordinate 421,012 of NZ_JAHKKG010000002.1, read as the reverse complement.
CCGGTGACCGGGCTCAGCCAGCCCTTGAGCTGACCCTCGATGGTCTTGTCGAGCGTGGCCATCGTGGTCGTCTTCTTGATGTACGTGCGGTTGGCCGCGCTCGCGTCGATCTTGGCCGCCGAGGTCAGGCCGGCCGCCTTGAACTCCGGGTTCTCGGCCTCCGCGGTGTCCTTGCGGATCTTGGTCGCGATCTGCTTGAGCTCGGTCGCGGCGGCGGTCTCGGCCTTGGCCGCCTCGGCCGTCTGCTTGGCCTCGCGATAGGTGATCAGCTTGCCCATCGCGGCCCCGAAGTCCTTCAACTCGACCGTGTACATCGTCTGCAGCTTGGCGCAGACCTGCTTGGTGTCGGCCGTGTAGTCGGGCGCCGCGCTGCTCGGAGCCGTGCTGGGCGCGGTGGGGGCCGGGGCGTCGGCCTCGGTGCTGTTCGCGTCGCTGTCGCAGGCGGCGCCGGTCAGCAGCAGGCCGCCGGCGAGCACGGCCAGGAGGGCGCGTCGCATGAGGGTTCCTTCGGTCGGGGACGGAAAACGCTCGCCCGACGGTACGTTCCGTCCCGCGCCACGTCCAACTATGCGTGACCAGTGCGATACCAACGGGCGAATACCAACAGCCCGTCCGCGTCCCGATCGGAAATGCGGACGGGCTGCAGGTCCCCCGTACATCCAGGTTCCCCCGTGAACCTGGGCCGCCGCGCCGTGCTGGGGCGATGTCGAGACATCCACGGCGCGACGGCTGCGGGTAACAGACTGGCGTACGGCGCTGTCATTCCGCTCTCGTTCCGCTCTCACGGCCTCGGCTATGGTCTATGTCTCACAGGGCTGGGGGCGGCATGCGCTTTCGCATCCTCGGGCCACTGTCCGTCACCGTCGACGGACAGGACGTGCCGATCACCGCGGGGCGTGATCGCATCGTGCTGGCCATGCTGCTGCTGCACGCGGGACGCGTGCTGGGCGTCCACACCCTGGCCGAGGCGGTCTGGGGTGCCGAGCCGCCCGCGACCGCCCGTGGCCAGCTGCAGAGTTGCGTCTCCCGGCTGCGGCGCTCACTGCCCGCCGGCACGATCCGCAGCGATCCGGCAGGCTACTGCCTGGCTCCCGGTCCGGGCGAGCTCGACGCGGCCGAGTTCACCCGGCTGGTGGCCGCCGCCCGGGACGGGCGGGACCCGGAGCTCTACCGCCAGGCGCTCGACCTGTGGCGCGGGGACGCGGCCGCGGGCCTCGACAGTCACGGCGTACGGCCGGCCGCCGCCACCCTCGACCAGCAGCACGTCGCCGCGCTCGAAGGCTGGGCCGAGCTGGAACTGGACGCCGGGCACGAACTGGCCCTGATCGGTGGCCTGACCGCCGCGGTCGACCGGTTCCCGCTGCAAGAGAGGCTCAGCGGCCAGCTCATGCGGGCGCTGCACCGGGCCGGGCGGCCGGCCGACGCGCTGGCCCACTACCGGCGGATCCGCACTGCCCTGCGCGACGAGCTGGGCCTCGACCCCGGCCGTGAGCTGCAGGAGTTGCACACCGCGCTGCTGAACGGCGCGGCCCCGGTCGGTGCGGCCCCGGTCGGTGCGACGAGAGAACCGGACGTCAGAATCAGGTGCCTTCCCCGTACGGTCGGCGACTTCACCGGCCGCGTAGAGGTGATTCGCCGCCTGGTCGGCGCGATCGAGAACGCCCCGGCCACCGAACCGGTCGTCGCCGTGATCGACGGGATGGCCGGCAGCGGCAAAACCACGCTGGCCCTGCACGTGGCGGCCCGGCTCGGCGACCGCTACCCCGACGCCCACCTCTTCGTCGACCTCCAGGGCCACAGCGAAGGCCGGCCGCTCGAACCGGCCGCCGCCCTGCTCATCCTGCTGCGCCAGCTCGGGGTCGAGGCCGAGCGGATCCCCGGTGGCCTGCTCGAACGGGTCGGCCTGTGGCGCACCGAGCTGGCCCGGCGCCGGACGCTGGTGCTGTTCGACAACGCCGCCTCGAGCGCCCAGCTGGCCGAACTGATGCCGACCGCCCCCGGCAGCCTGGCAGTGGTCACCGGCCGGCGCCGGCTGGTCGGGCTGGATGGCGTGCTCCCGGAGTCGCTGCCCGTTCTCAGCCCGGACGAGGCGCTGGTGCTGCTGGGCCGCATCGCCGGCGAGCGGGTGTGGGCCGAGCCGGACGCGTCGGCCGAGGTGGTGCGCCGCTGTGGTGGCCTGCCGCTGGCGATCCGGCTGGCCGGGGCCCGGCTCGCCCATCGGCCGCGGTGGCGGGTGTCCGATCTGGTCGGACGGCTCGGCGACACCGCGCTGCCCGAGCTCGCCGCCGAGGACAGGTCGGTCGCGCACGCCTTCACCGTGTCGTACCGGCAGCTCGCCGCGCCGTCGCAGCGGGTGTTCCGGCTGACCGGCCTGTGCCCGGCGTCCGAGTTCGACGCGCTGACCGTGGCCGCGCTGGCCGAACTGCCGGTCGCCGACGCCCAGGACGAACTCGACGATCTGGTCGACGTGCACCTGGTCGACGAGCCCGAGGCGGGTGTCTACCGCCTGCACGACCTGCTGCGCGAGTTCGCGTCGGCGCTCGCGTCCGAGATGGACGACGAGGACCGCGTCGAGGCCCGGCGCCGGATGTTCGACCAGCAGTTGCACGCGGCGGCGGCGACCCATCTGCCCGCGTACCGGAAAACTCTTGATCGTGATCTGGGTGATCCCCGGCCGTTGCGGCCCGACCTGATCGCGGCGCTGACCGATCCCACGGCCCGTCTGGAGCGCGAGCGTCCGCAGCTCAGCCGCTACATCGACGCGGCCGCCGAGGATCAGATGCTTTCCCCGTACGCCTGGCAGCTGGCCCGGGCCACGTGGCGGCATCTGTTCGTGCGCGGTTACTTCGACGACGTCTACGACCTGCAGATGCGCGCCCGGGCGGCGGCCGAGCGCAGTGGTGACCGGGCGGCCACCGCGACCGTGCTCAACTACCTGGCGTCGGTGCACTACCGGCGGGCCGAGATGGACGAGGCGGCCCGGCTGATGGAGCAGTGCATCGCGATCCGTCAGGAGCTGGGCGACCGGGACGCGGTCGGCGCGGCCATGGTCAACCTGGCCGGGGTGCACGCCGTCGCGGGACGGTGGGCCAAGAGCATCGAGGTCGCGGCGCAGGTCCGGCGCTCACCGCTGCGGCGCGGTCAGGAGGACCTGAACGTGCTGGCCCTCGGCTACCAGCGGCTCGGCCGCTATCCGGAGGCGCTGCGTTACCACCGGCTGCGGCTGCTGATGCAGCTCGACATCGGCGACCCGACCCGGATCGGCGACAGTTTGATCAACATCGCGGTGGTCAAGCACCGGCTCGGTGCGGTGAGCAACGCCCGGGCCCGGCGTCAGGTGCGGGCCGGGTTGCGGCTGCTGGAGCGGGCGGCCCACCCGTACGGCGAGGCCGAGGGGCGCAACGAGCTCGGGCAACTTCTCGCCGCCGACGGCCGGTTCGCCGAGGCGGCCGACGAGCACCGCCGGTCCATCGAGATCGCCGAGGGGCTGCACGACCCGATGCAGGAGTCCCGGCTCTGCCACGGGTTCGGCACCACGTTGCAGCTGGCCGGCGACGAACCGGCCGCCCGGGCCATGTTCGAGCGGGCCCTGGCCCTGGGCCGGCAGACCAAGGTGCCCTATCCGATCGCGCTGGCCGAGGCCGGGCTCGGCGCCTGCCTGGTCACCGCGGATCCGGCCGAGGCCCACCGGTTGCTCACCCGGGCCGGCGCGACGCTGGCCGCCCTGGACGCCCCGGAACTGCGCGACGTCGAGAAGGCGCTGGCCGCTTTATGAGCCGAAATGCCGAGGTCAGTCCGGCTGACGCTCGGTAGTCTCGATGTTCGTCAACGCCCAGGCTTGGGGGACGGGCATGCGTTATCGCATCCTCGGGCCGCTGTCCGTCACTGTGGACGGACAGGAGGTCGCGGTCACGGCCAGTCGTGACCGCGTCGTGCTGGCCATGTTTCTGCTCCATCCGGGCCGGGTGCTCGGTGTCGGCGTGCTGGCCGACGCGCTGTGGGGCGCCGATCCGCCGGCCACCGCGCGGGGCCAGCTGCAGACCTGTGTGTCCCGCCTGCGCCGGATGCTCCCGGCCGGCGCGATCCACAGTGACCCGGCCGGCTACCGGCTCGTTCCCGGTCCCGGCGAGCTCGACGCCGCCGAGTTCGCCCGGCTTGTCACGGCCGCCCGCGAGCAGCGCGACCCGGTGCTCTACCGGCAGGCGCTCGACCTGTGGCACGGCGAGGCGCTGACCGGCATCGACAGTCACGCCGTACGGCTGGCCGCGGCCGTTCTCGACCAGCAGCACGTCGCCGCCGTGCAGGACTGGGCCGACCTCGAACTGGCCGCCGGGCCGGAGCCGGGGCTGATCGGACGGCTGATCGCCGCGGTCGACCGGTTCCCGCTGCAAGAGAGGTTGAGCGGCCAGCTGATGCGGGCCCTGCACCAGGCCGGCCGGCAGGCCGAGGCGCTGGCCGAGTTCCGCCGGGTCACCGCGGCGCTGCGGCACGACCTGGGCCTCGACCCCGGTGCCGAGCTGCGGGAACTGCACGACGCGATGCTGCACGGCCGGCTCGACCCACCGTCGCGGGCCGGCCCGCCGATCCGCTGCCTTCCCCGTACGGTCGGCGACTTCACCGGCCGCCGGGCGCTGGTCGAGCGGATGGTCACCGCGATCGAGCAGGCCGGCCCCGGGCCGATCGTCGCCGTGGTCGACGGGATGGCCGGCAGCGGCAAGACCACGCTCGCCCTGCATGTGGCCAGCCTGCTGGGCGACCGCTATCCCGACGCGCACCTCTTCGTCGACCTGCACGGGCACAGCGCCGAGCAGCCGCTCGAACCGTCGGCCGTCCTGCTCGTGCTGCTGCGCCAACTCGGGGTGAGCGCCGAACGGATCCCGCCCGCCCTCGTCGACCGCGTCGGCCTGTGGCGGACCGAGCTCGCCGAGCGCCGGGTGCTGGTGCTGTTCGACAACGCCGCCTCCAGCGCCCAGCTGGCCGATCTGCTGCCGACCGCGCCGGGCAGCCTGGCGCTGGTCACCGGCCGGCGCCGCCTGCTCGGTCTGGACGGGGTGCAGACCGAGTCGTTGCCGGTGCTCGACGCCGACGAGGCGGTCACTCTGCTGGCCCGCATCGCCGGAAGCCGGGTGTGGGCCGAACCCGAGGCGGCGGCCGAGGTGGTGCGCCGCTGCGGTGCGTTGCCGCTGGCGATCCGGCTGGCCGGGTCGCGGCTGGCCCACCGGCCGCGCTGGCGGGTGGCCGATCTGGTGCACCGGCTCGGCGATTCGGCCCTGCCCGAGCTGGCCGCCGAGGACAGGTCGGTGGCCAGCGCGTTCGCCGTCTCCTACGGCCACCTGCCCGATCCCGTGCGGGATGTCTTCCGGTTGCTCGGCGTCGGCCCGGCGAACGAATTCGACGCGCTCACGGCGGCCGCCCTGACCGGCCTGCCGTTGCCCACCGTGCAGGACGCGCTGGACGAGCTGGTCGACGTGCATCTGGTGGAGGAACCCGAACCGGGTGTCTACCGGCTGCACGACCTGCTGCGCGAGTTCGCCGCCGCACTGGCCGCCGAGATCCCGGCCGCCGACCGGACCGAGGCCCTGCGCGGGCTGCTCGACCAGCAGTTGCACGCCGCGGCGGCAACCGTCCGGCCCGGCCTTCGGGGCGCGGTGGAACGGGACATCGGTGTGCTCACCCCCATGCGTCCGGACCTGCTCGCGGCGGTGACCGACCCGTCGGCCCGGCTCGACCGGGAACGCCCGCACCTGGTCGATTACGTGGAGGCCGCGGCCGGTGTCCCCGAGCTGATCGACTACGCGTGGAAGCTGCCCCGGGCCGCCTGGCGCTTCCTGTTCGAGCGGGGCTACCTCGACGACGTCCGGCGCACCAACGAGCGGGCGCTGTCCGCGCTCGACGACGGGGAGAACCGCGGTGCGATCGCCACCGTCCTCAACTACCTGGCGTCGGTGCACTATCGCTCGGCCCGGCTCGACGAGGCGATCCGCATGATGGAGCGGTGCATCGCCCTGCGGCAGGAGATCGGCGATCGTCACGCGGCCGCCTCGGCGCTGGTCAACCTCGCCGTCCTCTACTCCGACGCCGGGCTGTGGATCAAGAGCAACGAGATCGCGCTCGAGGTCCGGCGGACCTCCGTGCCCCGGCACGGCCGGGACGAGCTGAACGTGCTGGCCAACAACTACCAGCGCCTCGGCCAGTATCCGCAGGCGCTGCGTTACCACCGCCTGCGCCTGATGGCCCAGCTCGACATCCGCGATCCCACCCGGCTGGGCGACACCCTGCTCAACCTGGCCGTGGTCAAGCACGGGCTCGGCCTGATCAGCCTGGCCACCGCGCGGCGCAAGGTCGAAGTGTCGCTGCGGTTCATCGAACGGGCCGGCCTGCCGCACGAGGAGGCTGAGGCCCAGCATGCCCTGGCGTTGCTGCTCGCCGACGAGGGCCGGACAGCCGAGTCGGCCACCGCGCACCAACGGGGCATCACGATCGCCGAGCGCATGGGCAACCGGGAACAGGAGGCACGGATGCTCTGCGGTCTCGGCTCGACCCGGATGCGGGCCGGCGACCGCACGGGAGCACGCAGCCTGTTCGAGCGGGCCCTGGAGGCCGGGCTGGCCTCGGGCCTGCCCCATCCGATCGCGGTGGCCAAGGCCCGGCTCGGCGGTTGCCTGATCACCGACGACCCGGCCGCCGCCCGGCGCCTGCTCGGCCAGGCCCGCGCCGAGCTGGCCGCGCTCGAGGCGCCCGAGCTGGCCGACGTCGAGAAGTCGCTGGCCGAGCTGGGCGGCACGGGTGGTGAGGATCATCTGCGGAGCCGCTCGGGCAGAGAGACGATGGAGTCGTGACTACTGACGAGAGCGGATACCGGGTCGAGAAGGACACGATGGGCGAGGTCCGGGTGCCGGCCGACGCCCTGTGGCGGGCGCAGACGCAGCGGGCGGTCGAGAACTTCCCGATCTCGGGGCGCGGCCTCGAACCCGCCCACATCAAGGCGCTGGCCCAGATCAAGGGCGCGGCCGCGCAGGTCAACGCCTCGCTCGGCGTGCTCGAGGAAGATCTCGCGCAGGCCATCGTGACGGCGGCCGCGCACGTGGCCGAGGGCGGCTACGACGACCAGTTCCCGATCGACGTGTTCCAGACCGGCTCGGGCACCTCGTCCAACATGAACGCCAACGAGGTGATCGCCACCCTGGCCGCCCGCGAGCTGGGCCGGCCGGTGCACCCGAACGACCACGTCAACGCGTCGCAGTCGAGCAACGACGTCTTTCCCTCATCGATCCACCTGGCCGCCACCGAGGCGGTCACCGCCGAGCTCATCCCGGCCCTGGAACACCTGGGCACCGCGCTGCTGGCCAAGTCCGAGGCCTGGCGCGAGGTGGTCAAGAGCGGCCGCACCCACCTGATGGACGCCACGCCGGTGACTCTGGGACAAGAGTTTTCCGGGTACGCCCGGCAGGTCGCCAACGGCATCGAACGGCTCACCGGCACGCTGCCCCGGCTGGCCGAACTGCCCCTGGGCGGCACCGCGGTCGGCACCGGCGTGAACACCCCGCCCGGGTTCGCGCCCGCGGTCATCGAACGACTCCGCCAGACCACCGGGCTGCCGGTCACCGAGGCCCGCGACCACTTCGAGGCCCAGGGCGCCCGGGATGCGCTGGTCGAGGCGTCCGGCCAGCTCAAGGTGATCGCCGTCGGGCTCTACAAGATCGTCAACGACATCCGCTGGATGGGCTCGGGGCCGCGGGCCGGCCTGCGCGAGCTGCGCCTGCCCGACCTGCAGCCGGGGTCGTCGATCATGCCGGGCAAGGTGAACCCGGTCGTGCCCGAGGCCGTCCGTCAGGTCGCCGCGCAGGTCATCGGCAACGACGCCACCGTGTCGTTCGCCGGGTCGCAGGGCGACTTCGAGCTCAACGTGATGCTGCCGGTGATGGCCCGCAACCTGCTCGAGTCGATCCGGCTGCTGGCCAACGCGGCCCGGCTGCTGGCCGACCGGTGCATCGACGGGCTGGAGGCGAACGTCGAGGTGGCTCTCGCGTACGCGGAAGGGTCGCCCTCGATCGTCACCCCGCTGAACCGCTATCTGGGCTACGACGAGGCCGCCGCGATCGCCAAGGCCGCCCTCGCCTCGAACCGGACGATCCGGGAGGTAGTGATCGAACGCGGCCACCTGGAGAACGGCAAACTCACCGAGCAGCAGCTCGACGAGGCCCTGGATGTGCTGCGGATGACGCGACCCTGAACCCGCTTTGCAAGGCCGGTACCCTTGTACGGTGAGTTTGCGCTTGTATGACACCGCGACCCGATCGGTTCGGGACTTCGTCCCGATGACGCCCGGTAAGGTCGGTATCTACCTGTGTGGGCTCACCGTGCAGTCGGTGCCCCATATCGGGCACCTGCGCTCGGCCGTCAACTACGACGTGCTGCGCCGGTGGCTGCTGCACACCAACTACGACGTCACGTTCATCCGCAACATCACCGACGTCGATGACAAGATCCTCGACAAGGCGGGGTCGCAGAGTCGTCCGTTCTGGGCGATCGCGCACGCCAACCGGCTGGTGCTGGACGCGAACTATCGCGACCTCAACGTCATCCCGCCGACCTACGAGCCGCTCGCGACCGGGCACATCCCCGAGATGCACGAGCTCATCGAGGAACTGATCGAGCGCGGTCACGCGTACCCGGCGGCCGGCGGCACCGGCGACGTCTACTTCGACGTGCCGTCCTATGCGGATTACGGCCACCTCTCGGGCCAGAACCCCGACGACATGCGCCCACCGTCCGACGGCGGTGAGAAGGACAAGCGCGACTATCGCGACTTCGCCCTGTGGAAGGGCGTCAAGTCCGACGAGCCGCGCGACGCCTCCTGGCCGTCACCGTGGGGCCGTGGCCGCCCGGGCTGGCACATCGAGTGCTCCGCCATGGCCCGGCGCTACCTCGGCGACGAGTTCGACATCCACGGCGGTGGGCTCGACCTCACGTTCCCGCACCACGAGAACGAGATCGCCCAGTCCAAGTCGGCCGGCCTGCCGTTCGCCCGCCACTGGGTGCACCACGCGCTGCTCAACCTGGGCGAGGCCAAGATGAGCAAGTCGCTCGGCAACGTGATCGACGTGGCCGCGGTGCAGGCCATGGGCATCCGCCTGGTCGAGCTGCGCTACTACCTGGGCACGCCGCACTACCGCTCGCGCATCGACTACTCCGACGAGGCGCTGCGCGAGGCCGCGGTGGCCTACCGGCGCATCGAGGGCTTCGTGCAGCGGGCCACCGAGGTCGTCGGTCCCGGCCGCCCCAAGGACGTGCCGCCCGCGTTCGCCGCGGCCATGAACGACGACCTCAACACGTCGGCCGCGCTGGCCGTCGTGCACGACACCATCCGCGAGGGCAACAGCGCCCTCGCCGCCGGTGACGAGCCCAGCATCCGTGGGGCGATCACCGCCGTCCGCGCGATGCTCGGGGTGCTCGGTCTCGACCCGCTCGACGGGGCCTGGACCGGCAAGCAGACCCAGAACGACCTCAAGCCGGTCGTCGACTCGCTGGTCCAGCTCGCGCTCGAACAGCGGACGCAGGCGCGGGCACGCAAGGACTGGGCGGCGGCCGACTCGGTCCGCGACCAGCTCAAGAACGCGGGAATTCAGGTGGAGGACACTCCGGCCGGGCCGCGCTGGACGGTAGGAGAGCAGCACTGATGCCAGGAAACTCGTGGAACGCGAGCAAGCGGACCACCACCAAGAAGGGTGCCGCCGGAGGGTCGGGCGGCAAGAACCGCTCGGGTCTCAAGGGGCGCGGCAAGACGCTGCCGGCCGACGAGCGGCCGTGGCACAAGGGATACTCGGGCACCGAGAAGCTGCCGGACAAGACTGCCCGTAAGCAGGACAAAGAGCGCCGGGCGGCGGCTGCTGAGGGGCGGGCGCCCAAGGTTGGCGTGCCCGGGTCCAAGGACACGACCTGGGGTCGTGGGGGTGGCCGGGCCTATGGCAAGCAGGCGCCCCAGCGCGGTCGGTCCGTCGGTGGTCGTGGTGGTCCGCGTGTGGCGCCCGGTCGACGGTCCAACCCGACCAAGGAAGGGCCGGAGCTGCTGCTCGGGCGTAACCCGGTCAATGAGGCGTTGCGGGCCGCTGTGCCGGCTACGGCGTTGTATGTCGCTCAGGGGATCGACATCGACGATCGGGTCAACGAGATCGTCCGGACCGCTGGGGACCGGGGGATTCCGATCCTCGAGATCGGGCGGAACGAGCTCGATCGGATGACCGGTGGGGTGCTGCACCAAGGCATCGGGCTGCAGGTGCCGCCCTTCGCCTATGAAGACTTCGATGACCTCGTTGCTGCCTCGCTGGAGTCTCGGGCCCCGTTGCTGGTCGCCCTTGACGGTGTCACCGACCCGCGCAACGTCGGCGCCGTCATCCGTTCGGTGGCCGCGTTCGGTGGTCAGGGCGTGTTCATGACCGAGCGTCGCGCGGCCGGCATCACGGCTACGGCGTGGCGGACATCGGCGGGCGCAGCGGCTCGGGTGCCGGTGTCGCAAGTTGTGAACCTGACCCGCGCTATCAAGAAGGCTCAGGAGGCTGGGTTCATCGCCGTCGGTCTGGATGCTGACGGGGAGACCGACCTCTACTCGCTCGAGGCGGCTACCGGGCCGCTGCTCGTCGTGGTCGGATCCGAGGGGCGTGGTTTGTCCCGACTCGTCGGAGAGACGTGCGACATGAAGGTGTCGATCCCGATGGCTTCGGATGTTGAGTCGCTTAATGCGTCCGTGGCTGCGGCTGTGACGCTTGCCGAAGTGGCTCGGCGTCGGGCTGTGTCCTAGCCGGGCTGTGTCCTAGAGGTCGACACCCTGGGGCGCTGCCCCAGACCCCGGCGCATCACAAGGAGATGGGGCGGGGCGGGGGGGCTTGGGGGTTCTCCTCGCGGCGGCAGCCAGAGCGAATCGCAAAGTGAGGGAGGGCGCAACCAAACACCGGTTGCGCCCTCCCTCACTTCACGATGAGTGCGAGCGGCCGTCGCGAGGAGAACCCCCAAGCCGAACTTGGTGTGTGGTCGTGCACGACCAACCAGCCGTGAGCGATTCGCCGACCTTGCGCCCGTAACGTGGGGGTCTGGGGGGTCGCCCCCCAGGTGCGAATGCGAGGAGGCCGGTGCGCGCATTTTGCGCACAGGGAGGCCCCCGACGAGCCCCCGGTCGGGGTCGAACCGACGACCTCCCGTTTACAAGACGGGTGCTCTGGCCAACTGAGCTACAGGGGCGTGGATGCCAGCATAACGGCTGTGAACTTGCTGGCTGTCTTGGCATGGACTGTAAAAACCTTTACGTTTACAGGGCTGTTCCTTCTACTCGGATCGTCCGGCACGTTCCTGCCGGTGGAAAGGAAGTCGATTCACCATGGCTACGGTCACCTATGACAAGGCCTCGCGCATCTACCCGGGTTCTGAGCGGCCCGCGGTCAACGAGCTGAACCTCGAGATCGGCGACGGAGAGTTCCTCGTTCTGGTTGGTCCCTCGGGATGTGGCAAGTCCACCTCGCTGCGCATGCTCGCCGGGCTCGAAGATGTCGACCGGGGACGCATCCTGATCGAGGGCAAGGACGTCACGAACCTGCCGCCGAAGTCGCGCGACATCGCGATGGTCTTCCAGAACTACGCTCTCTACCCGCACATGTCGGTGTACGAGAACATGGCGTTCGCCCTGAAGCTGCGGAAGACCAGCAAGGCCGAGATCGACCGCCGGGTCAAGGAAGCCGCCGCGCTCCTGCAGCTCGACGAGTACCTGTCCCGCAAGCCGAAGGCGCTCTCCGGTGGTCAGCGTCAGCGTGTCGCCATGGGCCGCGCGATCGTGCGTGAGCCGCAGGTGTTCCTCATGGACGAGCCGCTGTCGAACCTCGACGCGAAGCTCCGTGTGCAGACCCGTTCGCAGATCGCGTCGCTGCAGGCCAAGCTCGGTGTCACCACGGTCTACGTCACGCACGACCAGGTCGAGGCCATGACCATGGGTCACCGCGTGGCCGTCATGCTCGACGGTGAGCTGCAGCAGTGCGACACCCCGCGCGCCCTGTACGACACCCCCGGCAACGTCTTCGTCGCCGGCTTCATGGGCTCGCCCGCCATGAACATCAAGACCGTTCCGCTGACCGAGACCGGCGGCAAGTTCGGTGCCTTCACCGTGCCGCTGACCCGCGAGCAGGTCGCGGCCGCGCAGAGCGGTGGCGGCAAGGTCACCGTCGGCTTCCGTCCCGAGGCGGCCGAGCTGACCACCGAGGCGGCCGGCGCGCTGCCGATCGTCGTCGACCTGGTCGAAGACCTCGGCTCGGACGCCAACGTCTACGGCCACGCCGACCTCGACGGCTCGCAGGAGCGCTTCGTGGTCCGCACCGACCGTCGCAGCATGCCGAACATGGGCGAGACGGTCTACATCAAGCCGCAGACGACCGGCATCCACGTGTTCAACGCGGAGTCCGGCATTCGCATCTGAACGACTGAGCGGTAGAAACCGGGCGGTTCCCCTGCGAGGGGGAGCCGCCCGGTTCTCGTTGTACTACTTGGCGAACTGGCGGATCACGAAGTCCTTCTCGGTGGCGCAGACCAGGCGCGTCGTGTTCCACGAGCAGGTCTCGGTGTAGGCGTCGGGCAGCGCACCCAGCTGCGCCGGGTCGTCGCCGAGGTGGCGGCCGGCCAGGGCAGGCTCGGTGTCGTAACCGGCCAGCGGTTTGCTGAACTCGAGGACGTTCGTCCGGTCGAGGCGGACCGCGGCACGGGTGCCGGCCCACACCTCCTTGCCGTTCGCGTCGATCAGGCGGGTGGCCGACGAGTAGCTCGCGATGACGGCCTCGCCGACCGGGACCAGGACGCCGGCGTCGGGGGCCGCGGTCTTCCAGACGAGTTTGCCGTCGGTCACGTTGACCGAGATGACCTGGGCGTTCTCGTCGCCGGCACCGGTGCCTTCGATGGCACAGACCCGGTCGTCGCCGCACGGGGTGAGCTGGAACAACCGCGCGTCGGAACTGGACGCGGTGTAGATGATGTCGACGCCGTCGAGCTTGTCCAGCCCGTACGCGACCAGGCGGTGGGCGCCCTCCGACTCGCGCACGATCAGCCGGCCGTTGTGGGCCACGATCTCGTCGTTGGTGCCGGCCACGTTGGGGCGGGTGGCCTTGATCTCGCCGGTGTTCCCGTCGATGACCCGGGCCGAACGGTCGCCGCCGATCTGCACGAACCGGGGGTCGTCGTCGAGGTCGGGGTTGAGCGGGCGGCCGGTGGGCCCGGCCGGGCCGGACAGGTCGGCCGGAGTGGAGGCGCTGGCCAGCGCCGGGGCGGACGTGCCGGCCGGGTCGTCCTGACTCCACTTCTCCGCGCCGGTGGCGATGTCGAGGCCGAGCAGCCGCTTGTTCGCGCGGTCGTCGACGACCGCGCGTTCCCCGGTGAACCAGACCTCGTCGTCGCCGCCCAGGGTGCGGTCCCAGAGCTTCTCGCCCTTGTCGGCGCTGAGCACGACCAGGTAACGGGTGCTGGTCTGGTAGTCGTCCTGGCTGATCAGGGCCACCCCGACCGGCAGGGCGATCATGGTTTCCCAGCCCTTGGCCGTGCCCGCGTCGGAGTTGGTCCACGCGGGCTTCGTGGCGTCGGTGTCGATGGCGACGACACCGGCCTTACCGGTTTCGTAGTCGGCGTTGCCCAGGTAGGCGCGGTTGCCCCGGACGACGGCGTCTTTCCAGCCCGAGTTCATCGGGACGGCGGACGCGATGTCGACCGGTTCGCCGAGCTGCGCCAGATAGTCGAGGGACGGGTTGCGCGGCCAGAGCGTCCAGGCCGCGGTGGCCCCGGCGGCGAGCACGAGCACGACCGCCGCGGCGCCGACCGCGATCCAGCGGCGACGGCCCCGGCGGGGCTTGGCCGCGGGCGCGGCGGGGCCGCCGGGCGGCGAGGTCTCGTTGGAGGCGAGCCACGACTCGTTGCTGGGCGGCCCGAAAGGTGTCGGTGTGCCACGCCCCGACGGCGTGCCGGGAACTGACGGCGAACCGGAGTACGCGTGCTCGCCGGCGGCGATCGAGGCGGCCTCGCCGGTGGCCCACGGGTCGACCGGCTCGGCATAGTTGCGGTCGTCCGGCGGCCCGGCCGCCGGGGGCGCCGGCACCGGAGCCGGAACGGGCGGCGCGGCCGGGAACGGCGTCGGGGTGGTCGACGCCATGGTGGCGGTCAAGGGCCCGTCAGCGGCCGCGGTGTGGTCCGGCGCATCTGACAGATCGGGCGACGCGGCGGTGGTGGCGTCCGGATTGGAGGAACGGGCGGCGCTCAGGGTGGCGCCCTCGGCGACCGGCAGTTCGGGCTGTTCGAGCACGGTCGGTGCGATGCCCAGCTCGCTGTGCAGCAGCCGGGCCACCAGCGGCACCCGGGACGAGCCGCCGACCAGGAACAGTCCGGCCAGGTCGGCCGGCTTGAGACCGGCGGCGGCGATCACCGCGCCCGCCTCGGCCACCCCACGGCGTACGAGGGGATTGCTCGCCGCCTCGAGCTCGTCGCGGGTCAGGTGGATCGCCTGCTCGACGCCGGGCACCGGCACCGGGGCGAACGAGCTGCGCGAGAGCATCTCCTTGGCGCCGCGCACGTCTTCCCAGAACTGCCGCCGGGCCCGCCACTGGGCCAGCGTCACCGGCTCGGTCAGCGCCTGCCAGGCCGCCGGTTCCGACCCGGCCAGCGACTTGCCCAGGTGGTCGACCAGGGCGGCGTCGAGGTCGAGCCCGCCCAGGTCGTCGATGCCGCCGGAGGCGGTCACCGAGAAGGCCGCGCCGGGCCCGTCGTGGCGCACCACCGCCACGTCGAGGGTGCCGCCGCCGAAGTCGAAGACGGCCAGCGAGGAGCCGATCGGCAGCGGTCGCCGCAGCACCTCGGCGAAGTAGCGCGCGGCGGCCACCGGTTCGGTCAGCAGCGCCGTCTCGGCCGGCCAGCCCGCGCGGCTCAGCGCCTCGGTCAGCACCGCGCGCCGGGGCGCGCCCCAGGACGCCGGGTAGGTGACCGTGGCCGGGGGCAGGAAACCGGCGGTGGCCACGGCCTCGCGGGCGACCGCCTCGAGCAGGGCGGCCAGCAGGTCGGCGGTCGGCACGCCGGCACCGTCGCCGAGCAGCACTGTCTCGTCGTCGACGTGGCGTTTGGGGTGCGGTTCGAGGCGGGCCGGGTCGGCCTGGCCCAGGCGCAGCGCGTCGACGCCCACGTGCAGCCGGCCGCCGGGGTCGAGATAGACCGCGGACGGCAGCAGGGGGCGCCCGTCGAACAGCAGCGGCCGAGTGCGCCCGTCCGGCCGTCGCAGCATGGCCACTGTGTGTGAGGTGCCCAGGTCGACGCCCAGCACGAACCCATCCGTCACGGGCGTCATGCTAGTGCCCGGGTACGACCAGCCCCATCGGCTCTCTAGTGTGACCTGCATGCGGATCGATCGGATCACGGAGGCGGCGGCGGTGCACGCGGCCTCCGAGTTGTTTGACGCGCCTCCCCTGGCCGAGGCGACCGAGCGGTTTCTGGCCAGCCCCGGGCACCACCTGCTGATGGCGTACGGGGAAACGGGTCTGGCTCTGGGAATGATCTCCGGTGTCGAGATGACCCATCCGGACAAGGGCACGGAGATGTTCGTCTACGAGCTCTCGGTGGCCGAGAGCGCGCGCCGGCAAGGGGTGGCGACCGCGCTGGTCACCGAGCTGGCGGCGATCGCCCGGCGCAACGGGTGCTACGGCATGTGGGTCGGCACCGAGCCGGACAACGAGGCCGCGCTCGGCACCTACCGCAAGGCGGGCGCGTCCGAGGAGGCGCCGTTCGTGCTGCTCAACTGGGACCTGCTGGTCGAGGGAGAGCGATGAGCTGGCTGACCCCGATGCGGGCCCGGTCGTCCGACGAGCCGCACCGCGCCTCGACCCCGCTCGAGCTGTTCTTCGACCTCTGTTTCGTGGTCGCGGTGTCGCAGGCCGCCCTGCCGCTGCACCACAGCCTGGCCGAGGGACACGTGCTGGTGGCTCTGCGTGGCTTCCTGATGGTGTTCTTCGCGATCTGGTGGGCCTGGATGAACTTCACCTGGTTCGCCTCGGCCTACGACACCGACGACGACGTCTACCGGATCACCACGCTGGTGCAGATCGCCGGCGCGCTGGTGCTGGCGGCCGGCGTCGACACCGCGTTCGAGCACTCCGACTTCACCGAGATCACCATCGGCTACGTGATCATGCGGCTGGCCCTGGTCGCGCAGTGGCTGCGGGCCGCGCGGTCGGACCCGCAGCGGCGGCCGACGGCGTACCGCTACGCGATCGGCATCTCCGCTGTGCAGGTGCTGTGGCTTCTGCGGTTGCTGCTGCCGGCCGAATCCGCGCTCACCGTTCCGGTTTTCCTCGGGCTCGTGCTGCTCGAACTGGCCGTGCCGATCTGGGCCGAGAACGCGCGGGGCGGGCCGACCACCTATCACCCGCACCACATCGCGGAACGGTACGGGCTGTTCACGCTGATCGTGCTGGGCGAGTCGGTGATGGCGGCGGTGGTGGCATTCCACGACGCGTACAACGAACGCGCGGAATTCACCGCCGGGCTGACCCGGCTGGCCATCTCCGGCGTACTGATCGTCTTCGCGCTCTGGTGGATCTATTTCGATCGATCCGCGCATGGCCTGCTGACCTCGCTGCGGACGTCAATTCTGTGGGGTTACGGCCATTACTTCATCTTCGGGGCGGCCGCGGCGGTCGGGGCCGGATTGTCGGTCGCGGTGGACCACGTGACCGAGCACGCCGAGATCTCCTCGACCCTGGCCGCGTACGCGATCGCCGTTCCGGTCGCGGTCTACCTGTTCTTCGTCTGGCTGCTGCACCTGCGACCGCATCAGAGCGGGACGCTGCGGTACGCGTACCCGATCGTCGTGGTCGTGATTCTGCTTCTGCCGTTCGTGCCGGGCTCGATCGAGCTGATCGCCGCGGTGCTGGTCGCACTCGTGGCGGTCATGATCACGGTCGGCCGGCGCACTCCCGATCCGATCGCATAACCCGGGGCGGATGGCCGCCGGAGTATGGAACGCAGCGTGTCCATTCAAGTATGGACATTTGCCTTCCCATGCCCCGATAGTCGCGCGTCGGCGAAGAATTTCCGTGACCTGCGGTAACTCGCAGGAAATCATCGCGCATAGATGCGTACGGGCGAATGTCACGGGCTAGTCACAACGTCATCGAGCGTAGTGACTTTAATGCCGATCGATCGGAAGATCCGTGGGATGCGCTCAGTGAACCCCCGCTGGGCGCCTTCCTTCCGGAGGACCCGTACGTGAGACAAGAATTCACTTGGGGCCGGCGAACCTTCACCTCTGTGCTTGCCGTCGGTGTCGCCGCCGGTGTGACGCTGAGCGGTTCGGTTCCGGCCTTCGCGGCGCCGGGCGACGACGTCCCCGCGGCCCTGCAGAAGGCGGCCCCCAGCCCCGCCACGCCCAAGGAAGCGCCGGCCGACACCCTCGGTGCGCACGACGCCGAGCTGCTGGCCAAGGCCGAAGCCGCCAACAAGAAGTTCGTCACCGTCATCGTGGCGACCGAGGCCGGTAAGTCGGCCGACGTGGCCGCGCGGATCAAGGCCCTCGGTGGCGTCGTCACCCAGCAGTTCGACCAGGTCGGCTATGTGCTCGCCTCGGTGCCGATCGCCAAGGTGGTGACCGCGGCCAACCTGCCCGGCATCCAGGCGATCGACCTCGACGAGACGATCAAGCTGCCCGAGGCCGACCTCTCCGGCAAGGGCTCGAAGTCGTCGGCCACCCTGGCGCCGCCCGGACCCGACACCAAGGCCGTCAACCCGTACATGCCGAACGACGAGATCGGCTCCGAGGGCTTCAAGAAGAAGAACCCGAAGTACGACGGCCGTGGCATCACGATCGGCATCATGGACTCCGGTGTGGACATCGACCACCCGGCGCTGGCCAAGACGACCACCGGCGAGCGGAAGATCACCGACTGGGTCACCGCGACCGACCCGCTGCTCGAGGGCGACGGTTCGTGGCGCGCCATGCTGACCGCGGTCGCCGGCCCGTCCTTCACGTACGCGGGCTCGACCTGGAAGGCGCCCGCGGGCAACTACCGGATCAACCGCGTGGCCGAGTCGATCTCGGCGGCCTCCGACGCGGCCGGTGACTTCAACCGCGACGGTGACACCACCGACACGTGGGGCATCCTCTACGACACGGTCACGCACGACATCCGGGTCGACACCAACCAGAACTTCGACTTCACCGACGACGCCGTGATGCGGCCGTACAAGGAGAAGTTCGACGTCGGTCACTTCGGCACCGACAACCCCGCCACCGCGGTGGTCGAGCGGATGCCGTTCGTCGTCGAGTACCGCGAGGACGTCGACCTCACCCCGGCCGGCCTGCCCGGTCAGACCGCCGACTTCGTCAACATCGGCGTCCCGGAGAGCCTGCACGCCTCGCACGTCGCGGGTATCGCCGCCGGTAACGACCTGTTCGGCAACAAGGCGTTCGACGGTCAGGCGCCCGGCGCCAAGATCGTGTCGTCGCGGGCCTGCTCGTGGGGCGGTGGCTGCACCGCGGCCGCGCTGACCACCGGCATGGTCGACCTGGTCGTCAACCGGGGCGTCGACGTGATCAACATGTCGATCGGCGGCCTGCCCGCCAACAACGACGGCAACAACGCGCGCGCCCTGCTCTACAACGACCTGATCAAAAAGTACGGCGTGCAGATGTTCATCTCGGCCGGCAACAGCGGCCCGGGTGTGAACACGATCGGTGACCCGTCGGTCGCCAGCGACGTCGTCAGCGTCGCGGCCAGCATCTCCAAGGAGACCTGGCTGTCGAACTACGGCTCGGAGACGCGCAAGAAGCTGCAGCTGTTCCCGTTCTCGTCGCGTGGCCCGCGTGAGGACGGCGGCTTCAAGCCGAACATCGCGGCGCCCGGCTCGGCCGTCTCGCTGTCGCCGACCTGGGAGGTTGTCCCCGGTCTGACCACCGTGCCCTACGTCCTGCCGCCGGGCTACTCGATGCAGAACGGCACCTCGATGGCCTCGCCGCAGGCCGCCGGTGGCGCCGCACTGCTGCTCTCGGCCGCGAAGCAGAACAAGCTCACGGTCTCCCCGGCGTCGCTGCGCCGCGCGCTCTACACGACGGCCGACATGATCGCCGACGAGGACGTCAACGAGCAGGGCTACGGCCAGATGAGCGTGCCGGACGCCTGGAAGCTGCTGACCAAGAAGTCGCCGGTCAAGGACTACACGTCGTCGGCGCCGGTCTGCACCCCGCTGTCCGGCGGGTTCGCGACCCCGAACGTCGGCACCGGCTACTACAACCGCTGCGCCGCCGGCGCGGGTGGCCTCAAGGCGGGCCAGTCCAAGGTCGTCAACATCAAGCTGACCCGTACGTCCGGCCCGGCCTACCCGGTGCTGCACAAGCTCAGCTGGATCGGTGACAAGCGGAACTTCAAGTCGGCCTCGACGGTCGTGCTGCCGCTCAACAAGACCGTCACCGTGCCGGTCATCGTGACGGCCGACGAAGGACTGAACACCGCGATCCTCAAGGTCGACGACCCGGCCACCCCGGTGGTCGACTTCGAGGTGCTGAACACGGTGATCGTGGGCGACGACGTCAAGAAGCCTTCGTTCGCGAAGTCCTACACGGGCGCCGTCGACCGCAACTCGACCACGTCGTTCTACGTGACCGTGCCCGAGGGTGCCAAGGCGCTGCAGGTCGACCTGTCCGGCATCGCCGCCGGCTCGCAGACCCGGTTCATCGCCATCAACCCGTGGGGTGTCCCGGTCGAGAGCACGGCCAGCACGGCGTGCTACACCAACTTCTCCGACGCGGCCGTCTGCAAGCCGGAGGAGCGCTCCTACGAAAACCCGATCCCGGGTATCTGGGAGCTCGAGGTCGAGTCGCGCCGCACGTCGCCGACGCTGCGCAACGGGTTCGACCTGACCGCCAAGGTCCAGGGCGTCACGCTGACCCCGGCGACCGTCACGCTGCCCAGCATCCAGGCCAACGTGCCCGCGCCGGTCAGCTTCACCGTCAAGAACGACTTCGGTCCGGTGACGGTGACCGCGCAGGGTGGCCCGCTCGGCAGCGCCAACCGCCAGCGTCCGTCCATCGCGGACGGTGCCAGCCAGGAATACACGATCGTCGTGCCCGAGGGTTCCTCGCGCCTCGACGTCGCGATCGGCAAGACGAGTGACGCCTCGGCCGACCTCGACCTGTCGCTCTACCTGGGTGACACGCTGGTCGGCCAGAGCGCCGACGGCGACTCGGAGGAGTCGGTCTCGCTGGCGAACCCGGCGGCCGGCACCTACACCGCCGTGGTCGACGGCTACGCGGTGCCCGCGGGCACCACGGAGTACGACTACCTCGACGTCTACTTCAGCCCGGCCCTCGGCTCGGTCTCCGTGCCGGCGACGCCGGTCAAGCTGGCCAACGGCGCGTCGACGACGGTCTCCGGCACGGTCACCGCACTGTCGGTGCCGCCGGCCGGCCGGACCCTGTCGGGTGAGGTGGCCATCGTGACGGACGAGGGTGCGGTCGTCGGCCGCGGCCCGATCATCATCTCGGCCGTTACTTCGTAATCAGCGCCAACGAGAAGGCCCGCCCGGTGTACCTGCCGGGCGGGCCTTTCGCTTGTCCTACTTGTACTGCTGGTCCACTCCGGCCACCGGGCGGCCGTCGTTGGTGAACGGGCGATGCTCGGTGGTGGTGTCCGGGTCGATCGGCTCCTCGTGCAGCCGGGGGTCGTCCGGGGCGGCCGTGGGTGCAGGCGTGGTCGTCGTCGGCACCGGGGAGCCGTCGGTGGCCGCGGGCATGATCGCCACGCCACCGCCGGGCATGCCCGAAACATCCGGCTTGTCGGTGGCCGGGAGCGTCCGCGGCTGCCGGTTGGCCGGCAGCAGCCCGCCGAGGCCGCCGAGCAGCGGGATCCCGCCGTCGAACGACTCGGTCGACTGGTCCGCGGCCGGCTGGTCCGATGTGGACCGGCCGGAACCCGGCAGGTCGTCGAAGTTGAAGTCGCCGACCTGGCCGTTCGGCATCATGCCGGTGAGCAGCGGCAACCCGTTCGACCCGAAGATCGGCAGGCTGCGGACCGGCAGCGTACGGGTCGACCCGCGCACCACGTCGGCATCGGGCAGGATCTGCGGGCGCTCCTCGCCGGCCGCCTCGGCCTTGTTGACCTGGGGCAGCGCGCCGCGCAGGTTGGTCGAGTTCTGACCCGGCTTGAGCTGGGCCACCGGGACCCGGGCGAGCGGGCTGTCGTTCAGCGAGCTGTACTGCAGCGGATTGTCGACATTGACCCCGTTGCTCTGACCCAGCAGGTCGGCGAGCCGCTCGTCGGCCTGCTGGGCCGCGGTGTCCGCGCCGGGAAGCAGGTCGGCCTGCGCGGGCGCGGCCGCGAACAGGAACAACCCACCGGCGATGGCGGCTCCGGCATACCAGAACTTGCGCACTGTTCTCCTCCTGGAATGATCGGGGATCTTGCTATCCCCCCGAATTCGGACGAAAGGCGTCGGATGGGGCAACGACTGGCCCCGCGCACCGGTTCCGGCTGACTACGATCGCGAGCGTGGCTACGGATTCGGCGCGCAGATCCCTCGTTGCCCGGCTGCGCGAGCGAAACGGCGACGCCCGGCCGCATTTCGTGGTCTGCGGATCCGATGCGCTCGTCTATACGCTGGCCGACGAACTCGCCAACTCCGGGCGCATCCGGCTGACCGTGATCACGCCGCCCCACCTGCGCCCGTCGGTGCCCGATCTCGACGATCTGAAGTCGCGCGGGGTCCGGGTGATCAGCGCGGCGCGGCTCGACGAGCGCACGTTCCGCGAGGCCGGCCTGGAGGGCGCCGCCGCGCTGGCCCTGGTGATGCCGGACGACATGGTCAACCTGCACGCGGCGTTGTGCGCCCGCGCCGTCGAGGGCGACCTGCGGCTGGTCATCCGGATGTTCACCACCAATCTCGCGTACGGGGTCCGCCGCCTCTTCGCCGACTGCGCGGTGCTCTCCGATGCGGCGATGGCCGCGCCCGCGTTCGTCGCCGCCGCGCTCGGTGAGGTGGCGCCGACCCATTTCCGGTACGCCGCCCGCACCCTCACCGTGGCCGAGCGCGGCGACGTACCGGAGAGCGCCGCCCTGCTCACGCTGGCCACGTTCGACGACGGCGGCCGCATCCGGGTGCTGCCCGCCGAACCGGGCCCGCCCGACCGGAAGCCGGCCGACCTGGTGCTCGCCGAGGCCACCGGTCGCCCGGCGGCGCAGGCGGTGACCGCGCGCCGCTGGGCCCGGGCCGGCCGCCGCCGTCGTCCGTGGCTGTCGATCGGCCGGGCCGTGCGCGCCGGCCTGACCCGCAAACTGGGCATCGCGGTGCTGGTCGCGCTTGGTCTCACGGTGGTG
Organism: Paractinoplanes bogorensis; assembly: GCF_018829635.1. Taxonomy (GTDB): domain Bacteria; phylum Actinomycetota; class Actinomycetes; order Mycobacteriales; family Micromonosporaceae; genus Actinoplanes; species Actinoplanes bogorensis. The sequence goes on along the minus strand of NZ_JAHKKG010000002.1, from coordinate 398,645 downwards.
TCGGGCACCCTGCTGGCCCACTTCACCGGCGTCGACGGTTTCTGGACGTCGATCTACGTGACGCTGCTGACCATGGTCGGATCGTCCGATGTGCAGCCCGACAACCCGGCCGGGGCACAGGCCGCGCAGCTCGTGCTCACCGTGGCCGGTGTCGCGCTGCTGCCGCTGATCACCGCCGCGGTGGTCGACGGCGTGGTCAAGACCAGGCTCGCGCTCGACCGGGGCGCCGTGCTCAAGGTCCACACTGGGCACATCGTGCTGGTCGGGCTGGGCACGGTCGGCACCCGGGTGCTGCGCCAGCTGATCGACCTGGGCCTGGACGTGGTGGCGATCGACCGTGACCCCAAGGCGCGCGGTGTCAAGGTGGCCGAGTCGCTGGGCGTACCGGTGGTCACCGGCGACGCCGCGCAGGAGGAGACGCTGGTCGCGGCCTCGATCCAGCACTGTCAAGCTCTGGTCGTGGTGTCCACCAACGACGCGGTCAACCTGCAGGCGGCGCTGCACGCCCGGGCCGCTCGCGAAGACATCCGCGTCGTGCTGCGGCTCTACGACGAAGATTTCGCTCAGCGGGTGCAGACCGCTTTCAACGTCAACATCTCCCGCAGCGTCTCGCGATTGTGCGCGCCTGCCTTCGCCGCCGCCATGCTCGAGCGCGAGGTGCTGGCCACGATCCCGGTCGAGCGGCACGCGCTGCTGGTGGCCGCGGTGCGGGTGCTTCCCGGCTCGGCGCTCGACGGCGCTGCGCTGGCGACGGCCGAACGGCCCGCGAGCACCCGCGTGATCGGGATGACGGCGGCCGGCTCGGAATGGGTCGACTGGCTGCCCGACGGCCGCCGGGTGCTGGCGCCGGACGACGAGATCATGGTGGTGGCCCGCCGGGCCGGGCTGCGCGCCCTGCTCGAGGAGGCGAGCCCGTCAGGCGACCCCGCCGCCGGCCAGTGAGCCCACCTCGATGCCGAGCACGGCCTGCTCGTCGGGCTTCTGGGTGAGCACGTCGGTCAGATAGGACTGCACGGCCGGGGCCATGCCGACGTCGCGGCCGGCGCGCTCGGACAGCAGCCACTTGTGCTGGATGATCTGGGTGAAGATCTCTTGCGGCTCGAGCTTGTGCCGCAGGTCGGCCGGGACGGCCCGGACCACCGGCTCGAACACCTCGGTCAGCCAGCGGTGGGCGGCCTGCTGCTCGTCGGTGAGCAGGCTCTCGGCGCGATAGGTGTCCAGGTCGTTGAGCAGCTGGCGGGCCTGGTTCTCCTCGGCGTCGAGGCCGGTCAGGCGGAGCAGGCGACGGGTGTGATAACCGGCGTCGACGACCTTGGGGCGGATGCGGTAGCCGCCGTCCACCGTGGACATCGCCACCTCGGCCACGTCGAAGCCGAGCTCGTTGAGGCGGCGGATGCGGCCCTCGATGTCGTGCCGGGCATCACGCGACACTTCCTGCTCGTACGTCACCTCGTGCCACAGCCGCTCGTAGCGGGCCACGATGTCGTCGACCACCTGCTCGGGGTCGATCGACTCGTGCAGCAGCTCGGCCGCCTGCAGGTCGAGCAGCTCGCCGAAAATGTTCAGCCGCAGGATCTCGATGTCTTCGAGGCGCTGCCCCTCGGACAGTCGCGGATAGAGGTTGCCGGTCTCGGCGTCGACCAGATAGGCCGCGAACGCACCGGCGTCGCGGCGGAACAGCGTGTTCGACAACGAGCAGTCACCCCACGAGAAACCGGTGAGATGCATCCGCACGATCAGGGCGGCCAGCGCGTCGAGCAGGCGGTTGAGCGTGTTGGGCCGCAGCGTGTGCGAGAACAGCGCGCGGTAGGGCAGTGAGAACTGGAGATGCCGGGTGATCAGCACGGTTTCCAGGGCCTCGCCCTCGGGCGTCTCGCGGTCGGTGACGATGGCCACCGCCTCGACGGCCGGGAAGTCGATGCGCTCGAGCGCGCGCAGCAGGTCGTACTCCTTTTCGGCGATCCGCTCGCGCGTCTCCTTCAATGCGTAGACCACGTCGTTGAGCTTCACGAACCGCACGATGTGACGCGAGATGCCCTGGGGCAGGGCAACCAGGTGATCGGCCGGCCACTCCTCGAGCGGAATGCCCCACGGCAGATCCAGCAGCGCCGGGTCGACGACGGCGGAAGTGATGCGCACGCAACCAGTGTGCACGCTTCCCGGTCCGCGTCGCTGCCACAGGTGGCTCGTTACACAGGTGCGAGAACGCCGGATTAGTACATATGTCCCTGATATGACGCGAATGGCGGGATGACGACAGTGCCCCTGAAGACCGGTCGACGTAAGGCAGGCATGGCGATCGGGGCGTGCGCCGCCCTGATGCTGGCGGGTACGGCAGGCGCCGTCGCCTGGCGGTCGGCCGGCGACACCGGGAAGCCGATCGGCACCTGGCACGACGCCCCGGAAGCGGCTCGGACGCCGGTCTCGGCCGATCAGCAGACCGGACAAAAGCCGCGATATGCGCCATCTTCCCCGGATGCGGAACCCACGCCGGGCAGTCCGGTGGTGCAGCCCACCGACGCGCCGCGGACCGAGAAAGCCACCGTCCCGGAGGCCCCGGGCAGTGCCGGCCGACCGATCGAGAAGGCCACCGCCGCCGACGGCCGCCAGCAGGTCGGCGAGCTGCTCACCGTGCGCAAGCTGCTCAGCTATCTCGGGGGCAAGCCGCGCACCGAGACGTTCCGCTACCCCGGCGCGTCCTATGTGAAGCTGCACTTCTCGCGCATGGCCCTGATGCCCGGCGACTACGTGACCGTGGCCAACGCCGACGGCACCGAGAGTTACCGGTACGAGGCTCCCGAGAGCGGGACCGACACCGACAAGTGGGCGATGTCGGTCACCGGCGACACCGCCGTGCTCGAGGTGCACCGCGGGGCGAGCGACCTGCTCGGGCTCGGCCAGTTGCTCGGCGGTCCCGGAGTGGACGTGGACCGGGTGGCGCGCGGGTTCAGCCGTACGGAACAGGCCCGTCAGCCCGAGAAGCAGCTCACCGCCCCCGGTCGGACCGGTCGCGAGGAATCGGTCTGCGGTGCCGACACGTCGGCCGATGCGGCCTGCTACCGGTCGTCCGACCCGGTGGCGTACACGAAGTCGAAGGCCATCGCGCGGCTGCTGATCAACGGAACCGAGCTGTGCACCGGCTGGCGGGTCGGGGCGCAGAACCGCATGCTCACCAACAACCACTGCTTCACCACCTCGTCCGAGGCGTACGACACCGAGGTCTGGTTCAACTACCAGTGCGCCAAGTGCGGTGGGTACGACGTCTACCAGCCGACCAAGGTGTGGGGCGCGTCCGTGCTGGCCACCGACAAGACGTACGACTTCACCCTGTTCACGGTCGACAAGTTCGCCGACGTCCAGAAGTTCGGCTACCTGAGCCTGGACACCAAGCGCCCGGCCAAGGGGCAGGAGCTGTACGTGCCGCAGCACCCGGCGGGCGAGCCGACCCGGATCGCCGGATCGCTGGGCGAGAAGGCCGGCAACTGCTCGGTCGCCGACCCGGGCTACGACGGCTACGCGACCGGATCCGACGTGGCTTACTACTGCGACACCGAGGGCGGCTCGTCCGGCTCGCCGGTGCTCTCCCGCTCGACCAACAAGGTCGTGGCGCTGCACCACTTCGGCGGCTGCCCCAATTCCGGGGTGCGGGCCGACCTGCTCGCCGCGAAGCTCGCCAAGTACCTCTAGTTTTGTAGGCGTGCCGAAACCGAAGACCTGGTGGCTCGACGTCGTCCTGGTGACGGCGTTCGTCGCGTTGACGGTCGCGCTGCTGAATGGTCACCTGCTCCGGCTCGACGAGCGGGTGGCCGACTGGTCGTTGTCGCACCAGCCGTGGCTGCCTTACTGGACCGCCCGGGTGTTCAACTATCTGGGGCAGGGCGGCCAGGTGCTGATGCCGGTCTCGCTGATCCTGACCGGGCTGCTGGCCTGGCGCACCCGCTCGGTGCGGGCGGTGTTCCCGTTCGCGGCCGGGTTCCTGCTCACCTACCTGACCATCGGGCCGCTCAAGATCTGGGCGGGCCGGGCCGCACCCAGATTCGAGGGCCCGAACCCGGTGATCATGCACAACCCGGACGCCACGGGCGTGTACGCGATGAGCTACCCGTCCGGCCACCTGGGCAACTCGCTGGTCTGGTACGCGGTCATCGCGCTGCTCGCCGTCGCACTGCTGCACCGGCCGTTGAGCCGGCTGGAGACGTACGGGATAAGGGTCTTGCCCGTCGTGATCGTCTTCGTGACCACGGTCTACACCGGTTTCCACTGGCTGACCGACTCGATCGCGGGCGCGCTGCTCGGCGTGGTGCTGGCCCGGCTGATCGAGCGGATCCCGTTCGACCGGGTCCCGCTGCCCCGGCTGGGTGGATGGGAACGGCCGGCCGGGTTCAGACCCAGCGACCGGCTCGCATCACGCGTTTGACCCGCAGGTCGCTCGACAGCACGACCAGGTCGGCGCGCAGCCCGGCCTCGAGCGCGCCCAGCTCGTCGCCGAGACCGAGCACCCGGGCCGGCGTGGTCGAGGCCATCAGCACCGCGTCGGGCAGCGCGATGCCGGCCGCGACCGTGTTGCGCAGCGCCGCGTCCATGGTCAGCGTGCTCCCGGCGATCGAACCGTCGCGCACCAGCCGGGCCACCCGGTCGGCCACCACGACGGCCTGACCACCCAGGTCATAGGTGCCGTCGGCCATGCCGGTGGCATCCATCGCGTCGGTGATCAGGGCGGATTTGTCCGGACCGGCGGTGGTGGCGGCGAACTTGAGCATGCCCGGGTGCAGGTGGATGTTGTCGGCGATCAGCTCGCACACCACCGGCGAGGACAGCAGGCCCACGACCGGGCCCGGCTCGCGGTGATGCGGCGGGCGCATGCCGTTGAACAGGTGCGTGCCGACTGAGGCGCCGGCCTTGACCCCCAAGAGCGTTTCCTCGTACGTGGCGTCGGTGTGCCCAACCGCGGCGGCGACGTTCCGCTCGCGCAGGAAGGTGATCGCCTCCAGCGCGCCGGGCAGCTCGGGGGCGATCGTGACCAGGCGGACGCCACCGATCTCGATCAGCTCGGTCAGTTCCTTGATCGACGGGTCGCGCAGGAACTCCGGGTTCTGGGCGCCGCAGCGTACGTGGGAAAGAAAGGGACCTTCGTAGTGCACGCCGGCGATCAACCCGGCCTCGATCAGCGGGCGGTAGGCCTCGGTGGCGTCGCGCATCAGCTCGAACGGGGAGCTGACCAGGCTGGCCAGCATCGTCGTGGTGCCGTGGGCGAGGTGGAAGGCGGCTGCTCCGCGGGCCGAATCGGCGTCACCGGTGGTGAACGTGTGGCCGCCGCCGCCGTGGCAGTGGATATCGACGAAGCCGGGGACGATGATGTCGTCGCTGTTCGGCTGCTCGGCGTTGACGGACAGGATCGCCGGACCGTCGACCTCGACGTAGCCCTCGACGACGGCTCCGGGCCGGACAATGCGGCCGCCGATGCGGGTCACTGCTTCTCCAGGTGGTCGAGGGCGAGCAGGGCGCTACCGATGCAGCCGGCCTCGTCGCCCAGGCCGGCGCGGACGAACTCCGGCACGCGGTGGAAGGTGATCCGCTCGCGGAATGTCTGCTCCAGGGGCTGCAACAGCTCGTTGCGGGCCTCGGCCAGCCCACCGCCGATGACGAACACGCCGACGTCGTAGAGGGCCTGCGCGATGACCATGCCGTCGGCGAGGGCCTCGATCGCCTCCCGCCAGACCGTGCGGGCCAGGGCGTCGCCCTCGCCGGCCCGGGTCACGACATCGAGTGCGGTCGCTCTCGGGAGGCCGGCCAGCTCCGCGTAACGCAACCCGATGGCACGGGCCGAACACAGCGACTCCAGGCAGCCGCGCTGGCCACAGGGGCAGAGTGGGCCGCCGGGCCGGACGACGATGTGGCCGAGCTCGCCGGCGCCACCGTGGGCGCCGCCGTAGCCGGCACCGTCCACGATCAGGGCGGCCGCGATGCCGGTGCCGATCGCCACGAACAGCACGTGCCGGTGCCCGCGACCGGCGCCCAGGCGGGCCTCGGCGGTGCCGCCGACCCGCACGTCGTGGCCGAGGACAGCGGGCAGGCCGAGGCGCTGCTCGAGCGCGGCCCGCACCGGGACGTCGCGGAAGCCGACGTTGGACGACCAGACGGCGATGCCGTTCTCCTCGTCGACCACTCCCGGCACGGCCACACCGGCCGCGACCGGCTCGAGGCCGTCGGCGCGGGCCTTGCCGGCCAGGCCGGCGGCGACGTCGAGGATCGTGCCGAGGACCGCCTCCGGACCCCGTTCGGCCTGGGTGGGGTGCCGTTCCGCGTGGTGGACCGTCCCGTCCGGGCGGACCAGTGCGCATTTCATGCCCGTCCCGCCCACATCGAGGGCGACCACCACTCGATTCACTGCAAAACCACGGATCGGGTCAGGTTTCGGGGGTGGTCGGGGTCGAGGCCCTGGCTGGTGGCCAGCAGCACGGCGACGCGTTGGGCCACGACCAGGTCGGCCATCGGGTCTAGCGGAGCCCGGCCGCCGCACCAGCTGCCCAGCGCGGCGTAGCCGCCGTGGTGGCGGCTGTGCACGAACAGGGCGCCGGTCGCCTCGACCTGCTCGGCCAGGTCGGTCGGGACGTCGCCGAACGCCCACACCGCGCGGCGCGGGGCGGCGATCGAGATCGGGCCGTGCCGGTAGTCCATCGCCGGGTAGGCCTCGGCCCAGAACATGGCGGCCTCGCGGCACTTCAGCGCGGCCTCCTCGGCCAGGCCGACGGTCCAGCCCCGGCCCAGGAAGGTGATCTGCTCGGCCAGGGCCGGGTGCACCGGCAGCGGCAGGCGGACGGCGACCTCGCCGTCGGCCGCGACCGACTCGATGTCCTCACCCAGGTGGGCCCGCAGCAGCGCCAGGGTGCTGGTGGCGAACCGGGTCTGCACCACCGACTCCTCGTCGGCGAAGTCGAGCACGATCGACTGGTCGGCGATCCGGGCCGCCGGCTGGGCCTCGTCGGCCGTGATGACCGTGGTCGAAGTGCCGCCGGCCAGGTCGTTGAGCAGGTCGAGGACCTCGGTGGTGGTGCCCGAGCGGGTGATCGCGACGACCCGGTCGTAGCGGCGGCGGCGCGGGAACTCGGACGCCTGGAACGCGTCGGTCTCGCCGTGGCCCTTCTGCTCGCGCAGGGCGGCGTAGGCCTTGGCCATGAACCAGGAGGTGCCGCAGCCGACGACCGCGACGCGCTCGCCGCGCTCGGGGAGCCCCGGGGCGTCGGCCAGCTTCGCGGCCTGGCGCCAGCACTCCGGCTGGGAGGCGATCTCCGCCTTGACGTAGGTCATGGGCCACCCTTCACCACGTGCTGTGCTGCGCATAAGCGCTCAGTACCGGGGACTTTCGAGCGCCATTCTGCGTGGAACGTCGGCGTAGACGCAACCATTGACGCCGCACCGCGCAGGGCTGAGCTTTGCTTCCCGGGCTTTCGCGCACTAATGTGCACACTCTTATCACGTAATGTGCATCTGGGAGTCTGGGTGGACCGGTACGCGCGGTGGAATGCCCTGCTCGAGTTACTCGCCGAGAGTGGCCGGGTCAGCGTCGAGGACGCGGCCGAGCGCCTCGACGTCTCGCAGGCCACCATCCGCCGCGACTTCGACCAGCTGGCCCAGCAGCAGATGATCACGCGTACGCGCGGGGGAGCGGTCGCCAACGGCGTCTCGTACGACCTGCCGTTGCGCTACAAGAGCGCCAAACACTCGGCCGAGAAGCAGCGCATCGGCGAGGCGGCGGCCGGCCTGGTCACCCCCGGCACGGTCGTCGGGCTCAACGGCGGCACCACGGTGACCGAGGTGGCGCGGGCCCTGGCGGTGCGTCCTGATCTGAACGCGGGCGGCGAGGGCTCCCAGCTCACCGTGGTGACGAACGCCCTCAACATCGCCAACGAGCTGCTGGTCCGCTCGCGCATGAAGATCGTGGTGGCCGGCGGCGTGGTGCGGCCGCAGTCCTTCGAGGTGGTCGGCCCGCTCGGCGGGGCGCTGCTCAAGGAGGTCACGCTCGACATCGTGCTGCTCGGCGTGGACGCCGTCGACGTCGACCTGGGCGCGGCCTCTCACCATGAGGGCGAGGCGGCCATGAACAGCCTGATGGTGGCCCGGGCCAAGCGCGTCGTGGTGATCGCCGACTCGTCCAAGCTGGGCGGGCACGCATTCGCCCGCATCTGCCCCATCACCAAGATCGAAACCTTGGTCACCGATTCCGGCGCCTCCGCCGACACGGTCGCCCGCTTCCGCGAGGCCGGCGTCCAGGTCATCACCGCCTGACAAGATCCCGGGCCTATCGTGCGGCGGATCAGGCGTCGGCCGGGCGGCGAAGCACCCTGGCCCTTGCTCGTGAGCAGGTCGATCAGGCCGGACGCGTCGCCGCGCGCTCAAGCGGCTGCTGGGCGACTCCCGTCTCTCGGCCGAGGAGAAGGCCGACTATCAGTCCGAACTGTCCGAGGCGAGTCGCCTCCTCGATCATTCCGAGCAGTTCGTTCCCCGGCCCTAGGATGGCCGCGATGCGGAAGGTGGAAACGTGCCGGGTTTGGAGCGATCGCTTCAGGAGATCGAGGGCAACGACTGGGGTGACCCTCAGCCGGATGCGACCCGACTGATCAGCACCGTGCTCGAGCTTCGCCGGCGGCCGATCGGGACGTTGGAGGTCGAAGACCTGCGCATTTTGCTCGGACAACAAGTGGGCGTCGAGGTGCTGGTGCCGTTGGCGCTGGATCGGCTCGAGGACGATCCGCTCGCCGAGGGGGATTTCTATCCGGGCGATCTGCTCGTGTCGGTGCTGCGGCTGCCGGCCGAGCACTGGCGTGGCCATCCGGATCAGGTGCGGAGGATGAACGACGTGATTGCGGCGGTTCCCCCGGAAGAGGTTGACCGGGACCTGCAGGGGGACATTTCCGCGTTCCGGAGCTGCATGTATTGACGGCTCTGCTTAAAGTCCTCGCGTGACTGCCGTATTGGAGATAGCGGGGCTGCAGAAGACGTATCGCAGCCGTAAAGGGGTGCGCCGAGCGCTCGACGGGTTCGACATGGTCGTCGAGGCGGGTCAGGTTCATGGCTTTCTCGGGCCCAACGGGTCGGGCAAGACGACGACGCTGCGGACGCTGCTGGGGCTGATCCGGCCCAACGGCGGGCGGATGGCGATCCTCGGCCGTGAGGTGCCCGAGCACCTGTCCGAGGTGGCGGGCCAGGTCGGTGCGATCGTCGAGAGTCCCCAGTTCTTCGGCAACTTCACCGCGCAGGACACGTTGGCGCTGCTGGCCGAGGCGGGTGGTGTCCGCAAGGAGCGGGTGCACGCCGTGCTCGAGCTGGTCGGGCTGCGCGACCGGGCCAAGGACCGGGTCAAGACCTATTCGCTCGGCATGAAGCAGCGCCTGGCCGTGGCGTCGGCGCTGCTCAAGGAGCCGAAGCTGCTGATCCTGGACGAGCCCGCCAACGGTCTCGACCCGGGCGGCATCCGGGAGATGCGCTCACTGATGCGCAACCTGGCCGAGTCCGGCATGACTGTGGTGCTGTCCAGTCACATCCTCGGCGAGATCCAGCTCATCTGTGACAGCGTCACGATCATCTCGGGTGGGCGGCGGGTGGCCGCCGGGTCGGTGGCCGACGTGCTGGCCAGCCAGAGCTCGGCCGGCGTGAAGGTGCGGCTCGAGCCGGGTGTCGACATGCGCGCGGCCGTCGAGTTGCTGCGGGCGAACGGTGCCCAGGTGAGCGTCGAGCACGACCACTTCACGGTCGGGAACGCCGGCAACCCGGCCCAGATCACCCGGATCCTGGCCGAACGCGAGATCTATCTCAGCGAGCTGACGCCGATGTCGGCCGACCTCGAGAGCGTCTTCCTGCAGCTCACCGGCACCGCGCCGGTCGAAGGGCAGAACCGTCAGGTCGATCAGAGCGTGGTGTCCGCGCCGGCTGGAGGGTGGGGTCAGTGAGCCTCTACAGCGCCGAGACCAAGCGGCTGACCAAGCGCCGCTTCACCCGGTTGTTCCTGCTCGGCATGACGTTGATCCTGCTCGCCATCGCGGCCGGCATGTTCTTCGTCAACCAGAAGGCCGGCCCCGAGCAGATCGCCTCGGCCAAGGCCCAGTCCCAGGCCGACTATCAGCGCGCGGTGGAGCAGTACAACCAGGACAAGACCCAGTGTCAGGCCGACCAGGGCACACCGAACGCCGGCCGGTGGCCGACCAACTGCGAGGGCCTGTACGAGCCGACCCAGGACGACTTCCAGTACCAGTGGAACATGCCGCCCACCTTCGACTTCCGGGAGAACTTCCCGAACATGGTGACCACCCTGGCGGCGTTGCTCGCGCTGGTGGCGTTCATCGTGGGCGCGTCGTTCGTGGGGGCCGAGTGGAGCAGCGGCGGGATGATGAACCTGCTGCTCTGGCGGCCGCAGCGGCTCAAGGTGCTCGGCACCAAACTGGCCGCCCTGCTGGTCTTCTTCACCGCGCTGACCGTGGTCTTCTCGGCCGTCTGGACCGGGCTATTCGTGGGCATCGCCGAACTGCGCGGCAGCACCGACAGCATGACGTCGGGCGCGTGGCAGTCGATCGGGCTGATGGAGTTGCGCGGTCTGGCCCTGGTGCTGGTGGGGGCCGCGGTCGGGTTCGGGCTGGCCTCGCTGGGCCGGCACACCGCGATGGCGCTGGGCGTGACGATCGGTGCTGTGATCGTGTTCCAGTTCGGACTGGGCACGGTGTTGTCGCTGGCCAAGGTCAAGTTTGCCGAGGCCTATCTCATCCCGGTCTGGATGGTCGCCTGGATGGACAAGGAGATCAAGATCGAGGACTACAACTCGTGCGACTTCTCGTCGGCGGGGGGCTGCCAGCCGGATTCGCTGACGCTGACCTGGCCGATGGCGGGCGGCATTCTCGCCGGCGTCTTCGTACTGATCGTGGGCCTGGCTATGTGGACCATGCGTAGTCGCGACATTACGTGACGTAACGCCGTCTAGGCGTGCAAGCGGGGATCGTCAGCACCTATGCTGACGGTCCCCGTTCTCATCTTTGGAGCGTCATGCAGCCCGCCGCGGACCCGTCCGAAGAGCAGCAGCACATCCCGGCGCCGCGTGTCGAGGCCGAGCCTGAACCAAAACCGGAGCCGAAGCTCAGCGATCGTGAGCAGCAGATACTCGCATTCGAGGCGAAGTGGTGGAAGCACGCGGGCAGCAAGGAACAGGCCATCCGCGACACGTTCGAGCTGTCCTCGACGCGCTATTACCAGCTGCTCAACACCCTGCTCGACAATCCGGCCGCCCTCGAGCACGACCCGGTGCTGATCGGCCGGCTGCGTCGCCTGCGATCAACCCGGGCCCGCACCCGCCGACGCTAGGCCTGCCGTTTTTCCGCGTACGCCTCGAGCCACGCCACCTGATCAGGATCGAGCGACGCCCGTACGCGTTGCCGCGCGGTCGCCACATTCTCCGCGGTGACGGTCGTCGCCTCGAGCGAGTCGCGCATCGCGGCCAGCGCCGACTCACGGATCAGCGCCGCACAGTCGGCCGCCGAGAAACCCTCCAGCTCCTCGCCCAGCGCGACCAGGTCGACCGTCGGGTCGAGCGGCACCGACTTGGACGACGCTTTGAGGATCGCCGCCCGGGCCTCGGCGTCCGGCGGCGGCACGTAGACCAGCCGCTCGAGCCGGCCGGGCCGCAGCAGCGCCGGATCGATCAGGTCGGGCCGGTTCGTCGCCCCGATCACCACCACGTTGCGCAGGTCTTCGACGCCGTCGAGCTCGGTGAGCAGCGAGGCCACCACCCGGTCGGCCGTGCCGCCGTCGGTGCCCTGGCCGCGGGTCGGGGCCAGCGCGTCGATCTCGTCGAGGAACACCAGGGTGGGTGCGGCCTCGCGGGCCCGGCGGAACAGTTCCCGTACGGCCTTCTCGCTGTCACCGACCCACTTGCTGAGCAGCTCGGCGCCCTTGACCGAGAGCACGTTGGCCTTGCCGGTGCCGGCGATCGCCTTGACCAGGAAGGTCTTGCCGCAGCCGGGCGGACCGTAGAGCAGGACGCCGCGCGGCGGTGAGACGCCGAGCCGGGCGAACGTGTCGGGGTAGGTCAGCGGCCACAGCACCGACTCGGTCAGCACCTGCTTGACCTCGACCATGTCGCCCACGTCGTCGAGGGTCACGGCGGCCACCTCGAGCGTCGACTCGGCCATCGAGGTCGGTCGCACCACGTCGAGCGCGGCCTCGAAGTCGGCCATGGTGACCTTCTGGGCGTCGTCGTCGGACAGCGGCTCGTCTGCGGAACCGGTCTGCCGCAGCGCGGCGCGGACCGCGGCCTCACGGGCGAGGGCACCGAGGTCGGCGGCGACGAATCCGGGCGTACGGCCGGCGATCGTGTCCAGCACCACGTCGGTGGCCAGCGGGATGCGCTTGGTGATCACCCGGAGCTGTTCCAGCCGCATCGCCGCGTCGGGCAGCGGCACCACGAGCTGCAGGGCCAGCAGGTCGGGTGACCGCAGTGAGGTGTCGACCGCCTCGGGCCGGTTGGTGGTGGCCACGACCGCCACCCCGTCGCGCAGGATCTCCTGCATCACCTCGCGGAAGACGATCGAGATCGGGCCCGGCTCGTCGCGGGGAGCGAGCGCGTCCACGTCGACGAAGAGCAGCACGGTCGGGCCGCCGTCGCGGGCCTCGCGGGCGAGCTCGCGCAGCCGACCGGCGGCCGCCGTGTTGGTCAGCGCGGCCAGCGACGGGCTCCACACCTGGATGACCCGGGCCTCGACCTGGGCGGCGACGGTGCGGACGAGCGCCGACTTGCCGGATCCGGCCGGGCCCGAGATCAGCACGCCGAGCGAGACGGAGGTGCCCAGCCGGGCCAGCACCTCGCCGTGGTTGAAGCCCAGGTCGAGCAGTTCCTCGAGTTCCTTGGCCTGGGTGCGCAGGCCGGGCAGGTCTTCGATGCTCAGCGGCGGCACCTCGGGGTCGGCCGGGGCGAGCGACTCGGGCTCCGCGGTCGGGCCGGGCACGGGCGAGGCGATCGGGCCGCCCTGCCAGCCGAGCACGGTGTCGGCCGAGATGACGGCGGACTCGGCCCCGACCACCTCGACCACGTCGAGCAGCGCGGTCCGCCATTCCGAGCCGACCTGGTTGTACAGGCTGGTCTTGACGTTCGGGTCGTGCGGGCCGACGTTCGGGAGCACGTCTTGAGGGACCAGCGCGATCTTGTCGCCCGCGGTGACGACCTTGCTGAGCAGCGCCATCTGCAGCGTGTGCGGCTTGATGATGTCCTGCAGACCGGCCGGGCCGGCCAGGGTGACCCGGCGGGCCGCGACGGCCGGCAACCGGCTCACGGTGACCTCGGCGCCGTCGCGCACGCCCAGGTTGCTGCGCGTGACGTCATCGATGACGAGGTATTGGACGCCGGTCGTCGGGTCGGACTCGGCGACGAGGGCGGCGGTGGTGGTGACGCCGCCGAGGCGTACGGGATCGCCCTTGCTGATCGCCAGCGCCCGCATGACCTCGGGGTGCAGCCGCACGATGCCGCGCCGGGCGTCGAGCCCGGTGTCACGTACCGACACCGTGCGCTTCAGTTCCTCGTCCACCGGCGGCCTTCCCTCGAGCGTCGGATTCCCATGGTCCACGCTATCGTCCCGGCACAGCTGAGAGGTTTCACAGGCATCGCTCAGACGTCCCGGGCTAGCGTTCCTGGCATGTCTTGGACTCGCCGGCTGCCCCGGCCCACCCGGCGACGGGTCATCGCGGCGTCGGCCGTTGTCGTGGTCGTCGCCGGCCTGGTCGGCTGGGGTGTGTGGCCCGAGCGCGCGGGCTGGACGTCGCAGGACCAGATGATCACCGTGGTCAGCGGGCCCGAGCGCAACGAGAACGTGACGCTCGACGCCCGGTTCTACCTGCCCCGCGAGCGGTCCGGCCGGGTGCCCGCGGTGCTGCTGGCACACGGTTTCGGCGGCACCAAAGACGCACTCAACGACGACGCCGAGTCGCTCGCCGGGCGCGGCTACGCGGTGCTGACCTACACCGCCGAGGGCTTCGGGCGCAGCGGCGGGCAGATCCACCTGAACAGCCCCGACCACGAGATCCGCGACGCCCAGGGGCTGCTCGACTGGCTGGCGGCCCGGCCCGAGGTCCAGCTCGACTCGGCCGGCGACCCCCGGGTGGGCGTGGCCGGGGGTTCGTACGGCGGGGCCCTGGCCCTGATGCTGGCCGGGCAGGACCAGCGGGTCGACGCGATCGTCCCGTCGATCACCTGGAACGACCTGACCAACGTGTTCCTGCAGCAGTCGGCCGACACCTCGGCCCCCGGGGTGTTCAAGAAGGGCTGGGCCGGGGTCTTCTTCGGCAACGCCGGGGCCGTTCCCACCGACCTGACCAAGGGTCCACCGACCGGCATCAATCTGGATCCGGCCTGCGGGCGGTTCGCGGCCGACGTCTGTAAGGCCTACTTCGACCTGGCCACCAGCGGAAACCCCGACCAGAACACGCTCGACCTGCTGCGCCGGTCGAGCCCGGCCGCGACGATCGGGCAGATCAAGGCGCCCACGCTGCTCATCCAGGGCGCGGTCGACACGCTGTTCCCGCTCAGCGAGGCCGACGCGAACGCCCGGTCGATCGCCGCGGCCGGCACCACCGTCCGGGTCGCCTGGTTCACCGGGGGCCACGACGGCGGGGTCGGGCCGCAGACGGATCAGGACAGGGTGAAGTTCCTGACCGCGCAGTGGCTCGACCACTACCTCAAGGGCGAGGGCGAGACGCCGTCCGACAGCTTCACGTACTCGCGGGTGGCCGGGTTCAGCGCGCTCGACCGGGGCCTGGTCACCAACGGATACTCAGCCGACGCTTACCCGGGATTGACCGGCACCGGCACCACGTCGCTGCAGCTCGCCGGGCCGGCCCAGCCGATCGCCAACCCGCCCAACGGCAACCCGGGTGCGTTGTCGTCGCTGCCCGGCACGGGTGGGCGGCTGAGCGAGCTGCTGTCCGGGGTCGCGGCCGACATCCCGGGCCAGCACGCGACCTTCGAGACCGCGCCGGTGAGCACGTCGATCGACGTGGTCGGGTCGCCGACCGTGAAGATCAAGGCCGCCTCGCCGACCGGGGAGGCCACCCTCTTCGTCAAGCTCTACGACGTCGACGAGTCGGGCGCCGAGACGCTGAGCGCGGGCCTGGTCGCCCCGGTGCGGCTGACCGACCTGCCCGCGTCGCTGGAGCAGGCGCCCGAGCGCACCATCAAGCTGCCCGCGATCGTGCGGAGGATCGAGGCCGGTCATACCGTACGGGTGGTGGTCGCCACGACCGACCAGGCGTTCCTGTCGCCGGTGCAGCCCGCGACCTACACCGTGCAGGTCGAGCCGGCCCTCGAGCTGCCGACCGTGGTGGGCACGCCGATCGCCAACCCGCAGACCGTGTGGCGCTACGTGCTGGCCGGGCTGCTGGCGGCGATCGTGGTCGGGCTGGCCGTGGTGCTGCTGGTCGGGCGGCGGCGGGCGCTGAAGCGGCACGATCCGACCGATCCCGCGTACGCGGACACCCCGCTCGTCGTGCGGGGACTGCGGAAGGCGTACGGGGACGGCTTCGTCGCGGTCGAAGAGATCAGCTTCACCGTCGAGCGGGGGCAGGTGGTCGGTCTCCTCGGCCCGAACGGTGCCGGCAAGACCACCACGCTGCGGGTGCTGATGGGTCTGACCATGCCGACCGCGGGCGAGGCGATGGTGTTCGGCCACCGGCTCGTGCCCGGCTCACCGGTGCTGTCGCGGGTCGGCGCGCTGGTCGAGGGGCCGGGCTTCCTGCCGCACCTGACCGGGCTGGAAAACCTGCGGGCGTACTGGAAAGCCACCGGCCGCCCGTGGGCGGACGCCCGTTTCGACGAGGCTCTCGAGATCGCCGGGCTGGGCGACTCGGTCCACCGGCGCACGAAGAAGTACAGCCACGGCATGCGGCAGCGGCTGGCCATCGCCCAGGCCATGCTCGGCCTGCCCGAGCTGCTGGTGCTGGACGAGCCGACCGACGGGCTCGACCCGCCGCAGATCGCCGAGATGCGCCGGGTGCTCAAGCGCTACGCCACCGACGGCCGGGCCGTGCTGGTCTCGAGCCACCTACTGGCCGAGGTCGAGCAGACCTGCACGCACGCGGTGGTGGTCAACAAGGGCCGGATCGTCGCGTCCGGGCCGGTCGACGAGATCGTCGGCGACTCGCCGTCGGTGCAGCTCGAGGTGTCCGACGTGCCGACGGCCGAGCGGGTGCTGGACGAGCTGGGCGTGCGCTCGGTGGCTCCGGACGGGCCGTCCGGCCTGATTGTCGATATGAACGGCACGCCCCGCTCCGAGGTGGTGGCGTCGCTGGTGCGGGCGGGGGTGGCGGTCGACCGGGTGGTGCCGCGCCGCCGGCTCGAGGACGCCTTCCTGGCCCTGGTCGGGGACAACACGCGGGGGAGCGGAGACCGATGAGCGTCGAGACTTCAGCCGGAGCCGTCGGCTATCGCCCGTCGCGCACCCTGCCGATCTGGGCCGAGGTGCGGCGGCAGGCGTCGCGGCGCCGCACGCAGCTGGGCCTGGGCTTCATGGCCGTGCTGCCGCTGATCGTCCTGGTCGCGTTCGAGTTCGACAGCGGCGGGGGCGACGACGGCAACGGCGGCGGCGCGTTCGGCAGCCTGGTCGACCTGGCCACCTCGGGCGGGCTCAACTTCGCGCTGTTCTGCCTGGCCGTCTCGGCCGGTTTCCTGCTGGTCGTGGTGGTCGCCCTGTTCTGCGGCGACACGGTGGCCAGCGAGGCGAGCTGGGGCAGCCTGCGCTATCTGCTGGCCGTGCCGGTGCCGCGGGCCCGGCTGCTCGCGGTCAAGCTGATCGTCGCGCTGGCCTATTCGGCGGCGGCGCTGGTCGTGCTGACCGGGGTCGGCCTGCTGGCCGGCACGCTGCGCTACGGCTGGCACCCGCTGGGCAGCACGGTGGCGGCCGAGATCGCCCCCGGGCCGGGCCTGCTGCGGCTGCTCGGCATCGCCGCCTATCTGGGCGTCACGATGCTGATCGTGGCCGGGCTGGCCTTCCTGCTCGGCACCCTGACCGACGCGCCGCTGGGCGCGGTCGGCGGCGCGGTGATGATCTGGATCCTGTCCAGCATCCTCGACCAGATCACCGCCCTGGGAAATCTGCGCTACCTGCTGCCGACCCACTTCAGCGACGCCTGGCAGGGCCTGCTGTCCACCCCGGCCCAGGTCGACGACCTGGTCAAGGGGGCGATCAGCGCGGTCGCCTACGCCACGTTGTGCTGGGGCATAGCGTTCTGGCGCTTCACGCGCAAGGACGTCACCTCGTGACTTGGTGTGGCTCACACCTCGGGATCTCACGCGCCTGATCAAGCGATCCCGTCGTAAGGTGTTGGAAACACAACTGAATACCTCATCCAGAGGGGCAGAGGGACACGGCCCGATGAAGCCCCGGCAACCACCACGCATGTCTCGATGACGAGGCCTTTGCGCGCGGCAGGTGCTAATTCCGTCCCCGATCCCGGGGAAAGATGAGAGGGAAGGCCTCGATGACGTCTACCGTCAATGCACCCACTGCTACCTCCGTTTCGCCCGCCAAGGGTCTGGTCTGCCGCGCCTGCGGTGCCGAATACCCGCTGGTCGCCCAGCACGCGTGTTACGAGTGTTTCGGCCCGCTCGAGGTGGCCTACGACCAGGAGCTCCTCGCGCGGGTCACCCGTGAGCAGATCGAAGCCGGTCCGCAGAACATCTGGCGCTACGCCGGTCTGCTGCCCGCCGGCCAAGACCCGGCCACCCGGGTCACCCTCGACCCCGGCCTGACCCCGCTGGTCAGCGCGCCCGCCCTGGCCGCGGCGATCGGCCTGCGGGCCCCGCTGTGGGTCAAGGACGACTCGGCCAACCCGACCCACTCGTTCAAGGACCGGGTCGTCTCGGTCGCCCTCACGGCGGCCCGCGGCCTCGGCTTCACCCGCTTCGCCTGCGCCTCGACCGGCAACCTGGCCAACTCGGTGGCCGCCCACGCGGCCCGGGCCGGCGCGCCCAGCATCGTCTTCATCCCGTACGACCTCGAGCAGGGCAAGGTCGTCACGACGGCGGTCTACGGCGGCGAGCTGGTGGCCATCGAAGGCTCGTACGACGACGTGAACCGGCTCTGCGGCGAACTGGTCGAGACCGACGAGTTCGAAGACACCGCGTTCGTCAACGTCAACGTGCGCCCGTTCTACGCCGAGGGCTCCAAGACGCTCGGCTACGAGGTGGCCGAGCAGCTCGGCTGGCGCATCCCGGCCCAGGTGGTCATCCCGATGGCCTCGGGCGAGCTGCTGACCAAGGTGGACAAGGCGTTCGCCGAGCTGGTCGAGATCGGCCTGGTCGAGGCGCCCGAGGGCGGCTGGACGGTGTTCGGCGCGCAGTCGGCCGGGTGCAACCCGATCGCCACGGCACTGCACGGCGGCACCGACGAGATCACCCCGGTCAAGCCGACCGGCATCGCGAAGTCGCTCAACATCGGCGACCCGGCCGCGGGGGCGTACGCGATCGAGGCCGTACGCCGTACCGGCGGCTGGATGGACTACGCCGACGACGACGAGATCCGGGCCGGCATCCGGCTGCTCGCCGAGACCACCGGCGTCTTCGCCGAGACCGCGGGCGGCACCACCGTCGCGGTGCTCAAGAAGCTGGTCGAGAGCGGCAAGCTCGACCCCGAGAAGGAGACGGTCGTCTACAACACCGGCGAGGGTCTCAAGACGCTGGACGCCATCTCGGAGCTGGTCGGGCCGACCCACACGATCAAGCCGTCGTTGAAGGGCGCCCGCGAGGCCGGCCTGCTGGGATGACGGTGAGTAATCGCCGGTCTGGCGTCAAGTGAGAATTCCATCGCCTGAGGACTTGCGCACCGATCTCCGGATCGGCAGGATGCTCTCTGCGGGAGGGCGCGACGCCGTACGTGGCCCCTCACCTTCGAGCTTGGCGACAATCTCTCGAGGGACCCAACGACCCAGTGCCGGAGGCGCTGTGCGTTCGTCCTCCCGACCAACTTCCGGGCGGTAATTCGCTCGCGTTCATGGCCGTCGCCCGTCAGGGTGACGGCCATGCGTGTATCTACGGGGCCGTTGACGTCCCACGAGATCGTCTACGACATCGCCAGCGTGACGGCGCATCACGACCATCCGGACATTCCCTTCTCGATCCGGAAGAATTTCCTCGCGGCCTTCGACAATCCGCCTCCGGGCACGCTGATCGAGCGCTATCTCGGTTATCTCGACGACGAGCCGGTCGGCTATCTCGAGCTGGGCTTCCCGCAACTCGACAACCTGGACAATGTGGGCATCGACCTGATGGTCCGGCCCGACCGCCGGCGCCACGGCGTCGGACGGGCCCTGATGGAGCTCGCGGTCGAGCGGGCCGGGGCACACCACCGCACGCACCTGATGGGCGAGACCGTCGACCGGCATCCCGATGGCGCCGCGTTCGCCGAGGCGGTCGGGGCCAAGGTCGGCCTGACCGATCTGCGCAGCCGGCTCGACGTGACCGCGCTGGACGAGAAACGGCTGGCCGAGCTGCGGGCCGAGGCCGAGAAACACGCCGAGGGCTACACCCTGCGGCGCTGGACGGGGGTGCCGCCGGACGAGCTGATCGACGACGTGGCGTACCTGGAGGGCCGGTTGAACGCCGACGCACCGATCGGAGACCTTGCCCTCGAGCCGGAGAAGGTGGACGCCGACCGCCTCCGCCAGGACCATCGGGCGCGGGAGGCGCGCGGCCGCCGCAGCTATCAGACCGGCGCGCTGATGAACGGCCGGGTGGTCGCCTGGACGTGGCTCGTGGCCGAGGTCGACCAACCGGTGCACGCCTGGCAGAGCACCACGATCGTCGACCCGGAGCACCGCGGCCACCGGCTCGGGCTGCTGGTCAAGCTGGAGAACCTGGCCCACATCCGGGCGGAGAAGCCGGCCCTGGAGGCGATCGACACCTTCAACGCGGCCGCCAACACCTACATGCTCAAGGTCAATCGGGCGATGGGCTTCCGGGCGGCCGACGTCTGGACCGGGTGGCAGAAGGACCTGTGAGCCGCCGCACCCAGGGGCGCAGCGGGAGGTCGGTCGGGTAGCCACCGGCCTTCAGTCCGGCGTTGCGCTCGAAGAAGTTACGGGCGCCCCACGAGCCGGTCGTCGCGTAGGAATAGCCGCAGGCGACCCAGTAGGCCGGCCAGAACAGCGGTCCGAGCACCGCGTACTGCTTGGCGTGGTGATGCTCGTGCTCGAACAGCTCGCGGCGCTCGTCGGCCAGCAGCCAGTCGGCGCTGCGCCGGGTCAGGATCACCGACCCGACCGTGAAGCAGGACGCGGGCGGCATCGGCAGGCGGTAGCCCTCGGCGATCAGCACGCCGTGCCGGCCCCGCCGGATCTTGGCCCGGGTGGCCAGGGCGACCAGCAGCCCGGCCCCGGTGGTGCCGTTGAGCGCGGTGAGCACGCCCCGGGTCACGTGCCGGGCGGCCATCAGGCGGTCCGCCGCATGCGCAACTCGGTCAGCGTCGGGATCACCGGATGGGGCACGCGCTCGCCGGTGTCAGAGAAGCCGAGTTTCTCGTACGCCCGCAGGGCCCGATCGTTGCCGACGACGACTTCGAGCAGCGTGCGGTCGCGTCCGGCGGCCCGCGACCAGTCGGTCACCGCCTCGATCAGGTCGGCCACCACCTTGCCGCCGCGGTAGGCCGGGGTCACGTAGACCGCGAAGATCACCGTCTCGCCCGGGAAGTCGGGAGCGACCGTGCCGCCCGCGTGCCCGATCAGCCGCCCGTCGTCGGCCGGGGCGGCCACGAACTGGGCCACGCTGTCACCCGTGGACGCCTGGGCGATGCGCTGCCGATACGACTCGTGGGAGCGCTGGGCGGCCTGGGCCAGGGTCTCGAGAAACGCGAGCGGACTGTCGGCGAGCATCTCGAGCCGCAGGGCGCGCATTCGGGCCGCGTCCTGCGATGTCACTCTGCGTACGTTCCAGCTCGCCATGCCGTCCTGATTACCTTGGGCGGGCCCCCGCGGCAAGCCGGTTGCCGGGAATCGGACGGGGTGGCGGGCGAGCCCGGTGCTGGGGCAAGGTGTCCCGGTGGACCCCGGCGAGGCACCCCTCTTCATGGTCGAGGAACCGGTGGTGGCCGCCGCCGACCCGGTCGACCCCGACGGGCGCACCGCCGACCTCAGCCGCCACCATGTCTTCCCAGCTCCGCCGCCGATCGACGACCCGCTGGTGGCCGGTCCCGGGCATGCGGTCTGGGCCCGGCGGTTCGGGCGGCTCAGCTCGCGGCACGGGGTCGCCCTGCTGCCGGTGATGGTGCTGGCCGCGCTGCCCATGCACTTCTTCGTGGGCCGGGTCGACGACACTATCGTGGCCGCGCCCGCGCTGGCCGACCTCGTCGGCGGCTTCGGTCTGCTGCTGCTCCCGGCCATGTGGCTGGCCTATCTCGCGGTGTCCGCGCTGCCGCCGGTGCTGTGCCTGGCCGGTGCCGTGGGCGTCCTGATCCCGTGGGCCGCCGAGGGCGTCCGGCCGCGGCCGCGGCGGGTCTGGCGGCTGGTGGCCGAGCGGCTGCGCGCGCTGTGGTTGTGGTTCGCCGCGTTCGGCCTGGTCACCGGGGGCATGTCGCTGCTGGCGACCGAGGAACGGGCCGGCCCGATCACGGTCCTGTTCTCGATCGTCTCGACCGCCGTGCTCACCTTCACCGGCCTGCTCGGCTGCGTGGCGCTGATCGAGCGTGGGCGTGGCCCCCGGCGCGCCACCCACCTGCTGGCCCAGTCGCGGCCGGCCGGGCTGATCGTCGCCGCGGCCGCCGTCACGGTGGTCCCGCGGGTCGCCGACGCATACCTCGGCGGGTTCGCCGCCACGGCGGCCGGAGTCGTGCTGGTTCAGCTGTGGGCGATCGCCGCGTTGGTGACCTACGCCCAGGCCCGCCGGGCGGCCGAGCCGGTGACCAGCCGCTCGCTGTTCGCCGAGCTGAACGCCCCCGAGGAGTGAAACCAGGTTTTCTTGCACTCGCACCCCCAGAGTGCTAAACAAGTCATTGGCACTCGCGACTGCTGAGTGCCAAGCAGGTCGGGACGGTGGGGTCTCGGTCGCGGTGCCGCCATCGGCGCCGGGGCACGGGACCGGTCGTCGCGGGCTATCCGGCTCGGCCTGAGGACGTCACGACGCCAGGTGGTGACGTCCGCAGAGTTCCGCACACGTGCGGGGGCGGGGCCACGCGGCCCAGCACCTCGAATGTCCAGGAGGACACAGCCGTATGGCCAAGATCATCGCATTTGACGAGGAAGCTCGTCGCGGCCTCGAGCGGGGCATGAACCAGCTCGCCGACGCCGTCAAGGTGACGCTCGGCCCCAAGGGCCGCAACGTCGTGCTCGAGAAGAAGTGGGGCGCTCCCACCATCACCAACGATGGTGTGTCGATCGCCAAGGAGATCGAGCTCGAGGACACCTTCGAGAAGATCGGCGCCGAGCTGGTCAAGGAGGTCGCCAAGAAGACCGACGACGTTGCCGGTGACGGCACGACGACGGCGACCGTCCTGGCCCAGGCGCTGGTCCGTGAGGGCCTGCGCAACGTCGCCGCCGGCGCCAACCCGATGGCCCTCAAGCGGGGCATCGAGGCCGCCGTGGCGAGCGTCTCCGAGGGCCTGCAGCAGCTCTCGAAGGACGTGGAGACCAAGGAGCAGATCGCTTCGACCGCCTCCATCTCCGCCGGTGACTCCACGGTCGGCGAGATCATCGCCGAGGCCATGGACAAGGTCGGCAAGGAAGGCGTCATCACCGTCGAGGAGAGCAACACCTTCGGCCTCGAGCTCGAGCTCACCGAGGGCATGCGCTTCGACAAGGGCTTCGTGTCGGCCTACTTCATGACCGACGCCGAGCGCATGGAGGCCGTCTTCGACGACCCCTACATCCTGATCGCGAACAGCAAGATCTCCGCGGTCAAGGACCTGCTCCCGGTCCTCGAGAAGGTCATGCAGGGCGGCAAGCCGCTCGTCATCATCGCCGAGGACGTCGAGGGCGAGGCCCTGGCCACCCTGGTCGTCAACAAGGTCCGCGGCACCTTCAAGTCGGTTGCCGTCAAGGCCCCCGGCTTCGGTGACCGTCGCAAGGCCATGCTCGAGGACATCGCCATCCTCACCGGTGGCGCGGTCATCAGCGAAGAGGTCGGCCTCAAGCTGGAGAACGCCGACCTGAGCCTGCTGGGCCAGGCCCGCAAGATCGTCATCACCAAGGACGAGACCACCGTCGTCGACGGCGCGGGCAACGCCGAGCAGATCCAGGGCCGGGTCAACCAGATCCGCGCCGAGATCGAGAAGTCGGACTCCGACTACGACCGCGAGAAGCTGCAGGAGCGCCTGGCCAAGCTGGCCGGCGGCGTTGCGGTCATCAAGGTCGGCGCGGCCACCGAGGTCGAGCTCAAGGAGCGCAAGCACCGCATCGAGGACGCCGTTCGCAACGCGAAGGCGGCCGTCGAAGAGGGCATCGTGCCCGGTGGTGGCGTCGCCCTGGTGCAGGCCGGCAAGACCGCGTTCGACAAGCTCGACCTGGTCGGCGACGAGGCCACTGGCGCCAACATCGTCAAGGTCGCGCTCGACGCCCCGCTGCGTCAGATCGCCGTGAACGCCGGCCTCGAGGGTGGCGTCGTGGTCGAGAAGGTGCGCAACCTCGAAGCGGGTCACGGCCTCAACGCCGCGACCGGCGAGTACGTCGACCTGCTGGCCGCGGGCATCATCGACCCGGCCAAGGTCACCCGCTCGGCGCTGCAGAACGCCGCGTCGATCGCCGCGCTGTTCCTCACCACCGAGGCCGTCGTGGCCGACAAGCCCGAGAAGACCCCGGCTCCGGCCGGTGCCCCGGGCGGCGGTGACATGGACTTCTGAGTCCAGTCCCAGCTACACAGAAGAAGGGCGGGTCGCCTGGCGACCCGCCCTTCTTCATGCCCTCATGTCGGGGTCAGCCGCGGTGGCGTCCCGGGCGGTGCCGGCCCGGACCGTGCAGGCCCAGGGCCGCGCCGGCCAGCCGGACCCGGTCGCCGCCCGCCATCAGCAGGAACCCGCCGATCAGGACGGCGATGCCGCCCGCGACCACGACCGAGATGATGTCGGCGCCGGTCTTGGCCAGCTTGCCGTTGCCCGCCCCGACGTCGGTCGCCGCCGCCTTCACGGTGACCGTGATGATCGCGGTGGCGGTGCCGCCGTGACCGTCGCTGACCGTGTAGGTGAACGAGTCCACCCCGCCGGCGTAGCTCTGGTTGGGCGCGTAGGTGACCGTGCCGTCCGGGTTGAGGATCGCCGTGCCGTGCTTCGGCTTGCCGATCTTGACCACGGTCAGCTTGTCACCGTTGGCGTCCTTGTCGTTCTTCAGCGGCGTGATGACCACCGAGTCGCCGGCGTCGACCGAGACGTTGTCGTTGACCGCGACCGGCTTGGTGTTCACGCCGGCCACCTTGATCGTGATGGTGCCCTCGGCCACGTTGCCGGCCTCGTCGACCGCCTGGTAGGTGAAGCTGTCGGTGCCGCTGAAGCCCTTGGCCGCCACGTAGGTGACCGTGCCGTCGGCGTTCAGCTTGGCCGTGCCGTGCTTGGGCTGACCGATCGACTTCACCGTCACCGGCACGCCGTGCTGGTCGACCGTCGGCAGCGTGATCTTCACGCCGACACCCGGCTTGGCGGTCAGCGACTTGTCCGGCACCACGGGCGGGGCGCCCACGGTGATGGTGACGGTCGCGGTGGTGTGGTTGCCGTCGCCGTCCACAGCGGTGTAGCTGAACGTGGCGACACCGGTGAAGCCGGCCGGCGGCGTGAACTTGACCTTGTTGCCCTCGATCACCGCGGTGCCGTGGTCGGGCGTGGTCACGCTGCTCAGGGTCAGGGTGCCGTCGGGGTCCAGGTCGTTGCCGAGCACGGCCACGGTGATCGGCTGCTGGTACGGCGTGGTCCGCTCGTCGGCCACGGCGACCGCCGCGCCCGAGCTGACCGTCACGGTGACCGTCGCCTGGGCGGTGCCGCCGTTCCCGTCGCTGATCGTGTAGGTGAAGGTGTCGGTGCCGGCGTAGTCGGCGGCCGCCGTGTAGCGGACCTTGCCGTTGACGATGGTGGCCGTGCCGTGGGCCGGGGTGCCGACCGCGGTCACCGTCAGCGTCTGGCCGGTGTTGGGGTCGGTGTCGTTGGCCAGCACGTTCACGTCGACGCTCTTGCCCGCGAGCACCGCGGCCGAGTCGTCGGCGGCGACCGGGGCCGAGTTGGCCACGGTGACGGTCACCGTGCCGGTCACGTCGTTGCCGGCCGCGTCGCGCACCACGTAGGTGAACGTGTCGGTGCCGCTGAAGCCGGTGGCCGGCGTGTAGCGGACCTTGTTGCCGACGACGCTGGTGGTGCCGTGAGCCGGGGTGCCGGCCGAGACCAGCGTCAGCACGCCGCCCTCGGGGTCGGTGTCGTTGGTCAGCACCGCGATGTCCACGGGCTGGCCGCCCGGGGTGGTGGCGGTGTCGGCGCCGGCCACCGGCAGCGCGTCGATCACGATGGTGACCGTGCCGGTGTCGGTCAGGCCGAGGTCGTCGGTCAGCACGTAGTCGAACGTGTCGGTGCCCTGGGTGAGCGGGTTCGGACGGTAGCTGACCGTGCCGTCGGCGTTGAGCGTGACCGTGCCCTTGGCCGGCGTGCCGAGCGTGGCGATGCTGAGCACCTGGCCGGTGTTCGGGTCGCGGTCGTTGGCGAGCAGGTCCAGCTTCGTGGTCACGCCGGGGCGTACGACGAACCGGTCGTCCACCGCGATCGGCGCGGCGTTGCGGACGGTGACCGTGATGATCGCCGTGGCGGTGAGCCCGTGCGCGTCGCGGATCGAGTAGGTGAAGGTGTCGGTGCCGAAGAAGCCGGCGTTCGGGGTGTACGCGATCGTGCCGTCGGCGGCCAGGACGGCGGTGCCCTTGGCCGGGTTGGTGATGGCGGTGACGGTCAGGGCGTCGCCGTTCTCGTCGGTGTCGTTGGCCAGCGGCGTGATCGTCACGGCGGTGTCCGTGTCGGTCGTGCTCGCGTCGTCGCGGGCCACCGGAGCCGTGTTGACCAGGCCGATGGTTACGGTCGCGCCCGCCGTGCCGCCCTTGCCGTCGTCCACGGTGTAGTGGAACGAGTCGCTGCCGACGTAGCCGGCGGCCGGCGTGTAGGTGACCTTGCCGTTCGCGCCGACGGTGGCGGTGCCGTGCGACGGCGCCTGGTCGATGGTCACGGTCAGCGGGTCGTTGTTCGGGTCGGTGTCGTTGGCCAGCACGTCGATCGTGGCGACGGTGCCCGCGGGCACGGTGACCGAGTCGGGCCCGGCGGTCGGGACGCCGTTGGTGACGACGATGCTGACCGTCTTGGTGTCGGTGCCGCCGTGACCGTCGTCGACGGTGAAGGTGAAGCTGTCGTTGCCGGCGTAGGCGGTGGCGGGCGTGTAGGTCAGGGTGCCGTCGGCGTTACGGGCCAGGCTGCCGTTGGCTGGGTTGGTGAACCCGCTGACGGTCAGGGTGTCGCCGTTCGGGTCGGTGGCGCCCTGGAGCGCGTCGATGCGTACGGCGGTGTTCGTGGCCGTGTGGACGGACTGGTCGGCCGCCGTGGGCGCGGCGTTGGCCACGGTCACGGTCACGGTCGCGGTGTCGTCGTCGGTGCCGTCGGTGACGACGTACGTGAAGGTGGCGTCACCGGAGAACCCGGCCGGCGCCGAGTAGACGATCTTGCCGGCCGTGATGGTCGCGGTGCCGTGGTCGGGGGTGCCGACCGACTTGATGGTCAGGGTGTCGTGGTTGGCGTCGGTGTCGTTGTTCAGCACGTCGATCGTGACGTTGCCGCGGTAGGCGACGGTGGCCTGGTCGTTCGCGGCGACCGGCTTGGCGTTGCCGACGGTGACCGTGACGTTGGCCGTCGACTGCGCGCCGAGGCTGTCCTCGACGACGTAGGTGAAGGTGGCGGTGCCGGCGAAGCCCGCGGGCGGGGTGTAGGTGACGGTGTCGCCGTTCAGCGTCGCGCTGCCCTTGCCGGCAACCGGCTGGGTGATCGAGGCGACGTGGATCGGGTTGTTGTTCGGGTCGGAGTCGTTGCCGAGCACGGTGATGTCGATCGGGGTGCCGGCCGGGGTGGCCCGGGTGTCGTCGACCGCCACCGGGGCGGCGTTCGCGGTGGTCACGGTGACCGTCGCGGTGTCACTGCCGCCGCGGCCGTCGGAGACGAAGTAGCCGAACGAGTCGGCGCCGGTCCAGCCCAGGTCGGGCGTGTAGGTGATGGTGTTGTCGGCGTTGACGACGGCCTGGCCGTGCGTCGGCGGGGTGCCGAGGGTGACGGTGAGGTCGGCGCGGGCGTCGTCCGGGTCGCTGTCGTTGGCGCGGACGTCGATCGTCACCGGGACGCCGTTGGTGGTGCCGGCCGAGTCAGCGACCGCGGTGGGGGCGGCGTTGACGCGTACGGCGGCCGAAGCGGTGTTGTTGGGCACGACCGAGTCGGCGCCGGTGCCGGAGACCTTGAGGACCGCCACCGCGCTCGGGTCGGCATTCGACGCGATCGAGGCCGGGATGGTGAAGGTGGCCGCGGTGTTCTTGAGCAGCGCGCCCGCCGAGCAGGTGACGACCGAACCCGCGAGCGTGCAGCCCGACGGGATCGGGCCGGTGGTGACGCCGGTGGGCAGGGTCAGCTCGGCCGTGGCGGCCGGCTCCAGGTCGGTGCCGTTGTTGGTGACCTTGACGGTGTAGGTGAGGCCGTTCGGCGAGGTGGCGCGCTGCACGGCGGTCGGTGAGACGGTGAGCGCGGCCGACAGGTCGGCGTGCGGCTGCTGCACGGTCATGGTGCTGGCGGCGGGCACGCCGTTGACGGCCATGCCGGTGAACTGGGCCGTGTAGGAGCTGTTGGCCAGGTTGACGATCGAGTAGCCGGCCGGGGTGTCGTTGTCGACCTTGACCCGGAAGGTGAGGGTGGTGGTGTCGTTGTGGGCCAGCGTCCCGACGTTCCAGGTCGCGGTGCCGCTGCCGAACTGGGCGTTGTCGTCACCGGAGGCGTCGGTCCGCGGGGCACCGGCCACGGTGAGCGAACCGGGCACGTAGGTGGTGTGCGTCGGGATCGCGTTGCTGATCACGGTGTTGAGCGCGGTGTCGGTGCCGTCGTTCTTCACCACGATCGTGTACTCGATCGTGTCGCCGGGCAGCAGGTCGCCACCGTCGAGGTCGGCGCCGGTCACGGTGGACTGCACGTCCGGGGCGAACAGGTCGGTGGTGAAGGTGACCACGCCCGGGTAGAAGGTCTCGCCGCCGGTGGTCAGGGTCAGCTCGGCGTTCTGCACGTTGTTGCCGAGCTTGCCGGTCGCGTCGAACTGGTCGACGTCGACGCCCATCAGGTTCTTGTTGCCGGGCGAGCGGCCGCTGGTGATGTTGGCGCCGGCCTCGCTCACGGTGCTGTTGAAGAAGTTGTCCTCGGGGTTCGCGGCGTCCGACATCTTCTGGTTGTCGAGCATCAGGTTGTCGCCGGTCAGGCCCAGGTCACCCTCGTAGACGACGGTGCCGACGCTGGCGTGCACGGTGCCGCTCTGCGGGGTCTGGAAGCCGCTGACCGGGATCTTGACGCTGGTGTCGCTGCTGCTGACCACGCCGAAGCCGTCGAAGATGCGCAGGCTGTGCATGGCCTCGCTCGCGTTCTGGTACGCGATCGCGAGCGCCCAGCCGGCGTA
This sequence comes from Paractinoplanes bogorensis, assembly GCF_018829635.1. Taxonomy (GTDB): domain Bacteria; phylum Actinomycetota; class Actinomycetes; order Mycobacteriales; family Micromonosporaceae; genus Actinoplanes; species Actinoplanes bogorensis. The sequence goes on along the minus strand of NZ_JAHKKG010000002.1, from coordinate 369,989 downwards.
CCGGTCCTTGCCGGTACCGGCCTGGATGTCGGCCACGCTGTAGACGCCGCTGCCCGCGCCCGAGACGAGCGAGGTGACGTCGGCGAAGCCCTGGTAGGCCGAGTTCGTGCCGTTGGTGAACACCGTCGAGGCGGTCACTGCGTTCCAGGACGAGGCTGACGGCGTACGGAAACGGACGTTGCCCTTGTTCCCGGCGTTGAGAGCCGCGGCGCCGCTCGTGCCGGCGGAGGTGTCGGCGCTCCAGTAGAGGCCCGCGAACAGGACCTTGCTGTTGGCGGGCAGCGTGATGGTCGCCGTGCTGTCGTTGAACGTGCCGGCGTCACCATCGGCGTCCGCGTACTGCATGACGTAGTTGTTGTTGTTCAGCGTGGCCAGCCCGGAGCCGGTGGCCAGGCCGTTCTGACCGTCGGTGCAGCCGGTCGCCGCCGGCGGGCACACCATGTTGGTGTTACCGCGCAGCAGGATCGAGCCGTTGACGTTCGCCTGGAAACGGGAGCTGAACGCGGTGGTGATGGCCGCGTCGGCCCGATTCCCGAGGATCGTGATCGTCACCGTCATGGCGACGGCGGCCACCACCGCCAGAACCAGCGTTCGGTAGCCCTTGGACCGCAGAACGGCTCGAAGCATCAAGATCCCCGTCGTCTCGAGGCGGCACCCGAACTCCAGTGATCCGGGCCAAGGATTGACGCTAGGGACCGTCGGGTGCGGTTCGGTTGCACACAGCAACGGGTTCGGGAGCGCTTGCGGGCGCTAACGTGGGACGCGTGCGCGAACCCTCCGTCTCCCGTTACGCGGCCGGTCGTCTCTCCCCGATCCGCCGGGTCTCCGACATCCGGCGTCTGCGTGACGAACAGTTCGACGTCCTCGTCATCGGCGGCGGGGTCACCGGCGCCGGCGCCGCCCTCGACGCCGCCTCCCGTGGCCTCAAGGTCGCCCTGGTCGAGGCCCGTGACCTCGCGGCCGGCACGTCCAGCCGCTCCAGCAAGCTGATCCACGGTGGCCTGCGCTATCTGGAACAGCTCGAGTTGCACCTGGTGCACGAGGCGCTGACCGAGCGGGGCCTGCTCTCCACCCGGCTGGCGCCCCACCTCGTGCGGCCGGTGCCGATCCTGGTGCCGCTGCCCACCGGCAATCCGGCCGCCCGGGTCGGCCGGCGGGCCTACTACGGGCTCGGCGTGGCGGCGTACGACGTCTTCGCGGGTGTCTTCGGCACCGGCCGGGGCATGCCGCTGCACAAGCACCTGAGCCGCGACGGCGCCCGCCACCTGTTCCCGAGCCTGCGGGCCGACACCCTGGCCGGGGCGATCCGCTACTACGACGGCCAGGTCGACGACGCCCGGCTGGTGGTGACGCTCGCCCGCACGGCGGCCAGCCTCGGCGCGGCCGTGGTGACCAGCGCCCGCGTGGTGGGTTTCGTCCGCGAGGCCCGCGAGGTGGTCGGGGTGCGCGTCCGCGACCTCGAGTCACCCGACTCACCCGAGTTCGAGGTGCGCGCCCGTACGGTCGTGGCCGCCACCGGCGTGTGGAGCGACGACATGTCGCAGATGCTGCGCGATGTGGGCGTACGTCCGGGTTTCCGGGTCCGCGCCTCCAAGGGCGTTCACCTGGTGGTGCCGCGCTCGGCCATCACCGGCGAGGCCGGGCTCATCCTGCGCACGCCCACCTCGGTGCTCTTCGTCATCCCGTGGGGCGGCCACTGGATCATCGGCACCACCGACACCGACTGGAAGCTCGACCGCTCCCACCCCGCCGCCTCCGCCCGTGACATCCGATACCTGCTCGACCAGGTCAACACGGTGCTCGACCGGCCGCTGACGACCGACGACATCGAGGGCGTCTACGCCGGGTTGCGGCCGTTGCTGTCCGGCGAGGCCGACTCGACGTCCAAGCTCTCCCGCGAGCACGCGGTGGTCGAGCCGATGCTGGGCCTGCTGCTGGTGGCCGGCGGCAAATACACGACCTACCGGGTGATGGCCTCCGACGTCATCGACCGGGCGGTGGCCCGGCTCGGTGGCCCCCTTCCGGAGTCCCGCACCGACCAGCTGCCGCTGCTGGGTGCCGACGGCTACAACGCCGCCTGGCGCGACCGGCAAGACACGGCCCGCCGCCACGGCGTCACCGCGGGCGTGATCGAGCACCTGCTCGAGCGCTACGGCACGCTGGCCGTCCACCTGCTCGCGATGATCAAGGCGGATCCCGACCTGGCCGTCCCGCTGGCCGGCGCCCCCGAATACCTGGCGGCCGAGGTGGCCTACGCCGCCCTGGCCGAGGGCGCACTGCACCTCGACGACGTGCTCACCCGCCGCACCCGCATCTCGATCGAGACGGCCCACCGCGGCACCGAATCGGCCGCCCACGCGGCCGAAGTGATGGGCAACGCGCTCGGCTGGGACAAGGTGGTCCGCGAGCGCGAGGTCGAGCACTACCTGGCCCGGGTGGCCGCGGAACGGCAGTCCCAGACGATGCCGGACGACGCGGCGGCCGACGCGGCCCGGGTCGGTTCGCCCGACGTCCGGGGGTTCGCGGCCGACCGCGGGATCGACCTGATGCAGATCGACCTTTGATCCTCGTCGACGAACCGGTGTGGCCGGGGCGCGGACGGCTCTGGTCACACCTGGTCAGCGATTTGTCGTACGAGGAACTGCACGTGTTCGCCGAGATGCTGGGCGCGCCCCGGCGGGCCTTCGACCGGGACCATTACGACATTCCGGCGTTCCGGTTCCGGAGTGCGCTCTGGCTCGGTGCCGAGCTGGTGTCGTCGCGGGAGCTGGCGTCCCGGTTGCGGGCCGCCGGGTTGCGGCGGCCCAAGCACCTGTTTTCCTAGCCCTCCAGCTCCTTGGCTATGTTGCGCCGCGCTCGCTCCTCCCACTGCTCGCGCAGCGGCTCGAGACGGTAGATCGAGGGCAGCTCGAGCAGGGCCTTGAGCACCTGGGCGCGGCCGGCCCGGAAATCGGCCTCCGGGACGTGCGCATACTCGCGGCGGATGGCGGCGGTGTATTTCCCGTACGCGTCGTCGTCGCCCGCCAGCACGGCCAGATCGGCGTCGCAGAGCAGCTCGCCGTCCGGGTCGTCCTCCTCGGTGGCGTGCCCGGCGGTCAGGCTGACCAGGCGGGCCACCTCGCGGGCATTGCCATCGGGGACGCCGAGCGTGCTGAGCAGGCCCTCGGCGAACTCGGCGCTGTCCCGCTCGTTGGCGTCGCCGAGCGCGCGCGGGTCATAGACGGCGTCGTGCATCCAGGCGGCCAGGCGAACCCGCTCGGGATGCGGAGCCAGCTGCCCGAACTGGTCGACTACGTCCAGAACGGCCTGCAGGTGCGAAACGGTGTGATATTGCCGCTGGGGTTCGGACCAGCGTTGCAGGAGGTAGCCGGCCGCTGCTACCAGGTCGTCGTCGCCGACTGTTGCGCCGGCTTGGCGGGCCGCATCCCGAAACCCCTCAACAAGATTCTCCACGCGGCAATCCTGACACCGGTTGGCTGAGGCCTTCGTACGGGCGTCGCGTCGTTCTTTCCGGGTTGCGCCGCGTGGTCGTCGCGTAGTTTGCTCTGTTTGCCCATTGCGGGCGTTGCCTCGTTTGCTCCATGCGGGCGTCGGGTCGTTCGCTTCGGGCGGGCGTTGTCTCTTTGCGTCGCGTGGGCGTTGTCTCGTTTCGGGTTCCGTGTCATCGCTGGGCCTAGGGTTTGGGCATGAGTGAGGCAGGGCCGCCGGGGTGGATCGCGCGGAACGTGGAGCGGGCGCTCGGCGGGCTCGGGGAGGGGTTGCGGCGGACGAGGTACGGGCTGGCGCTGGCCGTGCAGGCGGGGGTGGCGGCCGGAATCGCGTGGTTCGTGGCGCACGACGTGATCGGACGGCCCAGTCCGTTCTTCGCCCCGATCGCGGCCGTGATCACGTTGGCGTCGTCGGTCGGGCAGCGAGTACGCCGTACGGCCGAACTGGTTCTGGGCGTCGCCATCGGCATCGGGATCGGCGACGCGCTCATCCTGCTCATCGGCAGCGGACCGTGGCAGATCGGGTTGATCGTGCTGCTGGCCGTACTGGTGGCGACCGCGGTCGGCGGGGGCACGCCACTGGTGGTGCAGTCGGCGTCGTCGGCCGTGCTGGTCGCGACGCTGACGTCGACAACCGGGCTGCCCTGGACGAGGTTCTTCGACGCGCTGGTCGGCGGCGGGGTCGGGCTGGCCGTGATGACACTGTTGCTGCCGCTCAACCCGCTGAACGTGGTGCGCCGGGCGGCCGACCCGGCCCTGCGTGCGCTGGCCGACGGACTGCACCAGGTCGGGATCGGCATGGCCGAACGGGACCGGGAGACGATCCAGGACGCGCTGGCCCACCTGCGGGAGGCCGAGGCAGACTTCGCCGCGTTCTCGGCTGCGGTCACCGCCGCGCGCGAAAACGTGGCCTTCGCACCGGCGCGCTGGCGAAACCGCGGGGCGCTGGCGCTCTACGTCGACGGGGCCAGCCACATCACGTACGCGCTGCGGAACTGCCGGGTGATGAGCCGCCGAGCGGACACGGCGCTGGGCGACGACGAGACGATCCCCGATGTGCTGCCGGTGTCGGTGGGGTTGCTCGGGGACGCAGTCGACCTGCTGCGCCAGGAGTGGGCGCGCGGCGTGGAGCCGGAAGCCGCCCGGGAGCGAGCTTTGCGGGCGGCGGCGGAGTGCGGGAAGGCGTACGAGGAAGGGGTCGGTTTCTCCGGCGGGGTGATCGTGGCGCAAGTACGAACCACGGCAACCGACCTGCTGCGCGCCAGCGGGGTGGAACATGCCGAGGCGCCGCGCCTGGTGCGCCGCGCGGTCGGCTGGCACGGGCGCTCACGCTCCGGCCGACGCAAACCAGCCTCCCGCACAGGACTCAACCGTCCCGAAGGCTCCCACAGCTGACCACCTCGCCGCGCCCAGGTCCGAACCGGCCACCCCGGGGGCTGCTCCGACCATGGTCTCGCCTGACCGCTGGCTGGGCTGATGGTGGGCTGCGCTGACTGTGGGCTGGGCCGATGGCGGGCTGACTGTGGGCTGGACCGATGGTGGCCTGGTCGTGAGCTGGGCCGACCGTCCGCTGGGCCGATGGCGTGCTGGGCTGGCCGTGGGCTGGGCCGATGGTGGGCTGGCCTGGTCGTGGGCTGGGCCGACCGTGCGCTGGGCCGATGGCGTGCTGGGCCGGCCCAGGGCTGGACCGTTCGTGGGGCTTGGGTTGGCTGTGGGCATGTGGTGACACGGCTCGGACCGAACCGGTCGTGAGGGTGAGTGTGCGTGGCTACTGCTGCGGCGGGTTCTCGCTGGTGGAACGTCCGTCCTGGTCCGGGGGCGTCGCAGCGGGATCGGCGGGCGACGGCGCGAAGGGCGGCGGAGTCGGGAAACCGGAGGTCGGCGGCTGGCCGGTGCTGGCTGGGTAGGTGTAGTCGGGCTGGGCGCCGATGGTCGGCTGGCTGTCGTGGGCCGGCTGGGCGCCGTCGCTGGGCTGAGCGCTTTGGTCATGCTGTGCGCCCTGGTCAGCGTGGGTTGAGCCCGGCTGGTAGCTGTAGCCGTCCTGGTAGCTGTAGGCGGGCTGATAGCTGTAACCCGGCTGATAGCTGTAACCGGGCTGCGTGCCTTCGTCGGGCTGGGTTGCGTTCGGGCTGAGCTGCGTGCCTTGGCCGGGCTGAGGCGCGTGCGACTGTGTGTCTTGGCTGGGCTGTGCGCTTTGGCTGGGCTGGGGCGTGGTCGGCTGCGAGCTGTGGCCCGGCTCCGTGTTGGGGTTCGGTTGGATCGCGGGCGACTGTGTGCCGTAGCCGGGATCGGTGCTCTGGCTTGGCTGCCACCCCTGGCCGGATTGGGGTGCGGGCGGCTGGGCTCCGTCGCTGGGATGGGTGCCGCTGTGGCCGGGCTGAGCGTTGTTGCCCGGCTGGGGAGTTTGAGCAGGTTGGCTGCCATACCCCGGCTGGCCATAGCCTGGCTGGCCGCCGTAACCAGGCTGGCCGCCGTAACCAGGCTGGCTGTAACCAGGCTGGGGGCTGTAGCCAGGCTGGCCGTACCCGGAGTGGGTGCTGTGACCAGGCTGGGCACTGCCGTAGCCGAGTTGGGGGTCGTAGCTGGGCTGGGGACTGCCGTAGCCGGGCTGAGCGCCGGAGCTGGGCTGGGGACTGCCGTAGCCGGGCTGAGCGCCGGAGCTGGGCTGGGCATTGCCGTAGCCGGGCTGGGCATTGCCATGGCCGGGCTGGGGGCCGTAGCCGGATTGGGGTGCGGGCGGCTGGGCTCCGTCGCTGGGATGGGTGCCGCCGTAGCCGGGCTGAGCGTTGCTGCCCGGCTGGGGAGTTTGAGCAGGCTGGCTGCCATACCCAGACTGGTCATAGCCAGGCTGAGCGCCGCCGTAACCGGGCAGGCCGTAGCCAGGCTGAGCGTGGTAACCAGGCTGGCCATACCCAGGCACCGTGCTGTAACCAGGCTGGGCGTACCCGGGCTGAGCGGTGTAGCCAGGCTGAGCGGTGTAGCCAGACTGAGCGCCGCCGTAACCGGGCTGCGGACTGTAGCCGGGCTGGGCGCCCCCGTAACCCATCTGAGCGCCGCCATAACCAGGCTGAGCGCCGCTGTAGCCGGGCTGGGCGCCGCCGTAACCAGGCTGAGCGCCGCTGTAGCCGGGCTGAGCGGTGTAACCGTATGCGGGCTGCTGTGCGCCGGGCCACTGGCCGGGCTGTGGCGCGTAGCCGTAAGGAGCAGGCGCGCCGGCGTAAGCGGGCACCCGGATCGGCAGCGGCACCACCGGCTCGCTCGGTGGTGGGACCGTGCGGGTCACGCCGTCGGGGAAGGCTATCTGGTAGTTGTCGCCGTCCCAGAAGGCCTGCGGCGCCTGCGGATCGCGGCCGGTGAAGGCGGCCCGGTGCTCGAGGATCTCGGCGAGCAGGCGCTGTTCCTCGGCGGCGGCGTGTTCGATGTCGGCCGGTTTGCGGTCGAGGCCGCGGTTCATGCCGTCGCGGAGCAGGGCCAGCTGGGTCGAGGCGAACTGGAAGCTTCGCATCGCCTTCTGACCGGACTGCCCGGCCACCCGCCGGGCCCACTGGCGGGCCGAATAGCGCCGGCCCAGGCTGCCCAGGGCGGCTACTTCGGGGGGTGAGAACCAGCCCGTACGCACATAGAACGGCAGCACCCGCTCGGTCAGCCGGCCTTCCCAGCTGCGCAGCGCGATCGCGAAGCCGACGACGGCGAAGAAGAACGGGACCATGAAGCCGAGATAGCCGTACAGCATGATCAGGGGTTGGGAAAGGTTGACCGAGAGCGTCGGCAGCAGGTTGAACGTGCCGTGCAGGATCATCGCCAGCAGCAGGCCGGCGATCGGGGCCAGCCAGCGGACCCGGCGGTCGCCGGAGCGGGCCGCGATGCCCAGGCCGATGCCGGTCATGGCCGAGAACAGCGGGTGGGCGAAGCCGGTGAAGAGGATTCGCACGATGAAGATGGCGAAGAGGTTTTGCAGGCCGGTCGCCGGGCCGTATTGCTCGACGCCCGCCGCGTAGCCGTGTTCGCCCAGGTAGAGCACGTTTTCCACCATGGCGAAGCCGAGCGCCGACATGCCCAGATAGACGATGCCGTCGGTGATGCCGGACCATTCGGCGCGGCGCCGCCAGAAGAGCAGGATCGGGCCGGCCGCCTTCATCAGCTCTTCGATGAACGGGGCGACCAGCACCGCGACCAGCGCGTCGGGCAGGCCGAGCTTTTCGAAGAGCAGGGCCGAACCGGTGTTGACGGCCAGCGCGACCGCGGTGGCGATCGCGGCGCCCCAGGCGAAGCTGAAGGCCAGGTATTTGATCGGCTCGGGCTCGTAGCGGTCGAGCCACAGGAAGCTGGCGACCAGCAGCGGGACCGGGACGATGGCCGCGGTCAGGCCGATGGCGAGGCTGGTGCCACCCATGTTGACGCCGAGGAACAGCAGCATGCCGATGGCGCCGGCCAGCAGGAACGCGACCACCCCGGCGATGGGCAGCCAGCGCCGCCAACCCGTCTTGCGGGCGCGCGCGACCGGCAGCGACCCGGGCGACAGCGGGGCGAGCGGATCGAAATGTCCGGCCTCGGGCACGACCACCCCGGCCGGGACCGGCCCGACGGGCGTAGGCGGAGGCCCGGACAAAGCAGCGGGAGACGAGACCGGGCCGGCGTGCGCGGTGGAGTCAGCGTCGGGCGAAACGTCGGCCATGCAGCCAGAGTAGTCACCCGAACGAGGACAGGCCGTCCCGGAGGATCATCAACAGGTCAAAGATAGAGGCCGGTGCCGTCCGGTTCGACCCGGCTGGCCGCGACGGCATGCACGTCACGCTCGCGCAGCAGCACGTAGCCCTTGCCGTGCAACTCGACCTCGGACCGGTCGTCGGGGTCGAAAAGGACGCGGTCGCCCACGACGATCGAACGCACGTTGGGCCCGACGCCGACCGCCGTCGCCCAGGACAGCCGGCGGCCCATCGACGCCGTCGCCGGAATCACGATGCCCGCCGTCGAGCGGCGCTCGCCCTCGCTCCCGTCCTGCCGCACCAGCACACGGTCGTGCAGCATGCGGATCGGCAGTCCGCTCTCGGTCCGGGTGTCGGTGCTCACGCCCAGACGGTACGCCGCCCGACGTGGCGGCCACCGTGCGGGAGCGGCCGGAGACTAGGTTGTATGCCGTGAGCCGGTTGCAGCGAGTCCGGGAGAATCTCAAGCGCGCCTATGAAACGGGCCGCGATTCGGTGCGGATGGCGCGCGAGGAACCGGCGCCGGAACCGGACAACGAGGTCGAGTTCGCCCCGCCGCCCCCGGTGCCTGACGACGTACACCACTCGACCAACAGCCGCGACGACGCCGAGGTGCCGCACTCGCTGCGGATCGCCGCGGCCTGGGGCTGGCGCCTCATCGTGGTCGGCCTGGTCGGCTGGGTGCTGCTCCGGTTCATCGGCATCATCAGCGTCGTCGTCATCCCGCTGGCGATCGCCCTGCTGCTCTCGGCCCTGCTGGCCCCGGCCGTGGGCTGGCTGCGGCGGCTGCGGCTGCCGCCCTCGCTGGCCACGTTCCTGGTGCTGATCTGCGGGCTGGCCGCCGTGGCGGGCACGTTCACGCTGGTGATCAGCCAGTTCCTCGACGGCCTGCCCCAGTTGACGCAAAATGCGACCGCGGGTGTCCGGCAGATTCAGGAGTGGGCCAAGACCGGCCCCCTGCACCTCTCCGACGACCAGGTCAACCAGGCCATCGACAACGCGCAGGAATGGATCAACACGCACAGCGCGTCGCTGACCTCCACCGGCATAGCTACCGCGGCCACGGTCTTCGAGGTGCTGACCGGCATGTTGCTGGTGCTCTTCTCGACCTTCTTCTTCCTGCGTGACGGTCGGTCGATCTGGCGTTTCGTCGTACGCCTCTTCCCGGTCAACGCCCGCTGGTCGATCGCCGACGCCGGCGACGCCTCGTGGGTCACGCTCGGGTCCTATGTGCGGGCTACCGTGCTGGTCGCGTTCATCGACGCCGTCGGCATCGGCATTGCCCTGGTCATCCTGGACATCCCGTTCCCGTTCCCGCTGGCCGCGCTGGTCTTCCTGGGCGCGTTCATCCCGATCGTCGGCGCCAGCGTGTCGGGTGCGGTGGCCGTGCTGGTCGCGCTGGTCGATCAGGGCTGGGTCTACGCGTTGATCGTGCTGGGCGCGGTGATCCTGGTCCAGCAGATCGAGGGTCACCTGCTGCAGCCGCTGATCATGGGCCGGGCGGTCGCCATCCACCCGCTCGCGGTGATCATCGGTATCGCGTCCGGAGTGGTGCTGGCCGGCATCATCGGCGCGCTGGTCGCGGTGCCGCTGATCGCCGTCCTCAACACCGGCATCCGCCGCCTGACCCGCCGTCGCCCCGAGGTCCCGCCGACCGCGGTTGTCGTGACGACCGGGAGCAGCTGACGACGGCAAAAGTCGACCGGGAACAGCGGAGAAACACCAAAAGAAAAAGAGCGAGTTCCCGCGTACGGAGGGAACTCGCTCTTGATCTTGAAAAGTGGACCGGTCAGGCCGGGGCGACCGCGAGCCCGATCTCGTTGACGCCGACGGTGGCGTCCACGACGGCCTCGCCGTTGCCACTGCGGCTCAGCGCGCGCAGCGTCCACGAGCCCGGCGCCGCGAAGAAGCGGAACACGCCCTCGGGCGACGACACGACCTCGGCCGTGAACTCGCCGGACGAGTCGAGCAGACGCACGTAGGCGCCGCCGACCGGCTCACCCTCGGCGGTCGAGACGATGCCGGTGAGCACGGTCTCGGTGGTCAGGTCGACGCTGGCCGGCATCGGGGCCGACTGGTCGGGCGCGGCGCATCCGGCCGCGATGTTCGGTGACGTCATGGTGATCACGCCTTCCCGGGCTCGTCGCCGAGCGCGATCGGCACGCCGATGAGCGAGCCGTACTCGGTCCAGGAGCCGTCATAGTTCTTGACGTTCTCGTGGCCCAGGAGCTCACGCAGAACGAACCAGGTGTGCGAGGAGCGCTCGCCGATCCGGCAGTAGGCGATGGTGTCCTTGCTGCCGTCCAGACCGGCCTCGCCGTAGATCTTGGCGAGTTCCTCGTCGGACTTGAAGGTGCCGTCCTCGTTGGCCGACTTGCTCCACGGCACGCTGATCGCGGTCGGGATGTGGCCGGCCCGCTGCGACTGCTCCTGCGGCAGGTGGGCCGGGGCGAGCAGGCGACCCGCGAACTCGTCGGGGCTGCGGACGTCGACCAGGTTCTTGACGCCGATGGCCTCGACGACCTCGTCCCGGAAGGCGCGGATCGACAGGTCGGGGGCCTGCGCCACGTACGAGGTCCCGGCCCGGACCGGCACGTCCTTCGAGTACGGACGCGCGTCGAGCTCCCACTTCTTGCGGCCGCCGTCGATCAGCTTGACCTGCTCGTGGCCGTACAGCTTGAAGTACCAGTACGCGTACGCGGCGAACCAGTTGTTGTTGCCGCCGTAGAGGATCACCGTGTCGTCGTTGGAGATGCCGCGCTCGGAGAGGAGGGCGGCGAACTGCTCCTGGTTGACGAAGTCACGGCGGACCGGGTCCTGGAGGTCCTTCTTCCAGTCCAGCTTGATGGCGCCCGGGATGTGGCCGCCGTCGTAGGCGGTGGTGTCCTCGTCGACCTCGACGAAGACCAGGCCCGGGGTGTTGAGGTTCTGCTCGGCCCAGTCGGCCGAGACGAGTGCGGTGTCGCGACTCATCGGTTCACTCCCTGATCAAGGTGAGAGATGGGGGTGAGTCAGCGCACGGAGATTTGCCAGTCGCACCGCGCGCGGGACCCAGTGGAGATGGAAAACGGATCTCGAGCTGTCGTGCGACGGAGCCACGAACCCGGCTGCACTGCCGGAGGGGGAGGAGCGCGCTAGAAGGCGCCCAGCACAGGTGACCCCGTCAGATGACGGGGCGACACAGGCAGGTGGCCGTGCGGCACAGGTCGACCGCACGCCTCTTGGTGAGCAACGGGCTCATGAGATGGGACCCTACCAGCGGTTCACGTACTGGTAACAGGCTCGACCACGATCCGGGATTGAGTCTTTAGTCATCTTTAGGGGCGGTGGTCGGGGTGGTTGGACGGGATGGCCGCCGTCACAGGCCGCCCGCATTGAGTGACACGTTGTCCGCCCCGGCGGTGAACCGCAGGCCGTCGGGCTGCGGCTCCACCTTCTGCACGGCCAGCTTGAGCGGCAGTTCGGGGACGCGCAGGTCGACCGAGATCTTTTGCACGTACGAGGCCAGCAGCGACCGGATCAGCGGCACGTCGGGCAGTCCGTCGGCGGTGACGTCGGAGAACCGGACCTGCACCGTGCCGTTCTGCACGGCGACGGTGGCCGCGCCCGAGACGTTGAAGGTCTGGCCCAGCGCCTGGATCGGCGCGCTGCCGATGAGCTTGCCGTCCTTCTCCGACAGCTTCAGGCCGGGCTGGCCGATCAGCTCGGCCAGCTGCGGGTAGTCGATCACGCCGGTGCCGGTGACCGTCTTGGCCACGATGTCGCCGGTGCCGTTGCGGATGGTGTCGAGCGGCGCCGCCACGTCGTGGGCGCGCACGTCGAGACCGGCCACCCGGACCGTCTTGTTGTTGCCGGCCGGGCCGGTGAGGTCGCCGACCTGGATCCGGATCTCCTGATAGTTGCCGTCGAGCACCTGGGTCAGGAACGGCACGCCCTCGATCGTGACGTCGGGTTTCTCGCTGGTCGCGTTCTGATCGGCGATCTGCTGCGAGACCCGGTCGCCGATGGTGCGCTCGGCGTAGCCGGCCGCGAACCGGTCCAGCGCCACCAGCAGGCCCAGGATCAGCACCAGGAACACGATGAACGTGATCAGCAGTCGCCGCCCCCGCCGCTTCTTGCGGGGACGTGCCGTGCCGTAGACCTCGCCGCTCACCGCGGTCCTCCTGACATCACGAAAGGTGCCGAGAACCGTACATGCCCGGGGCGAGGACTCCCTGAAACCGCGCTCAGAGGAACCAGTGGCTCAGCGCGTACGCGGCCGGGGCGACGAGGGCGAACGCGCCCAGCGGTCCCTGCATGTGCCGGGCCACCCAGAACGTCGGCGCGTCCCCGGCCAGTTGCCGGCCCGCCTGCCCGAAGTTGACCGCGAGGTCGACCAGGTGGGCCACCACGACGGCGATCAGGCCGACGACCGCGCCTTTGGCCGGGGTGAACGGCAGCACCAGGAAACTGCCCAGGGCGGCCCCGGCCAGCGTGCCGAGCATCGCGCCGAGCACGACCCCGGCCACGCCCCGCGGCACCTGGGCGGCGATCCGCGGCTTGGGGAAGGCGGCGTCGGTGGCACGGGCCACGACGAGCGCGACACCGGCCGCGGCGGCGCACACGATCAGGGTCTGGGTGCCGTTCTCCTGGCGGGTGAGCACGATCGGGATCGCGTACGCCACCACGCCGGCCACGATCGCCAGGGTGGTGCGCCACGAGTCGGTCAGCCTGGCCCTGTCCTCGGCCCGGAACACCTGACCGATCAGCGCCGCCACGAACCCGCCCGCGGTCACGTAGACCAACGGCATCAGCTCGGCCTGCGCACTCGAGACGGCGAGATAGTCGGCCACCAGCGCGACGGCCACGCACACGCCCGCGGTGGCGCCGGCGGCGGGCGGGTTGAGCGCCATCACCCAGGCCAGCAGATAGAGCAGTTGCACCCCGAAGAGCACGATCGCGTACGGCATCCGGGAGTCGGGGGCCGAGGTCAGGGCGCCCAGGGCGAGACCGACGGCCAGCAGACCGGCGAACCCGGCGATGGCCAGGGACAGCTCCCGGCGTACCGGGACGACCTCGATCTCCTCGAATTCCTCCTCGTCCGGCGTCTCCTCGGGGCCGGTCGCGCGATCGTCGGGGACGGTCGGCGGCCGCTTGCCGCCGGGCCGCGCGATCTCACGCGAGGCGTCGGCGTCCCAGGGGTCGTCCTGCGGCATGGAGGGAAACACGCCTGCGATCGTGCCAGAGACGCGCCCTCCGCCCAACAAAGGCCATTCAGCGCGCTGGTGGGGTCATCCTCGGCGCTGAACAACCTTTGAATCCCCGCCGTTTGTTAAAGCCTTGTTACTAAACCGCCATTTAGGCGTCGTAGCGGCGTTCACTGCATCACTCGACCAAACGATCGAGTCTTTCCGAGCGATGCATCGGTTAAGGTAAGCCCAGCCCACCCGTCGGTGACGCCGGGACCTGTCCGCCGATGGCGGAATGATTATGAACGCCATCGAGTCACCCGAGCGGCCAAGAGCCGCAAGGACGGAGGTGAGTGTGGAAATCCTTCTGTTGGTGACGGCACGTGCCGGCGAGCCTTCCGCCGTGCTGCCCGCGCTGGATCTGCTTCCCCACTCCGTACGCACTGCCCCTCGCGATGTCCGCACGCTGGTGTCCGGGCCGAGCCCCGACGCCGTGCTGGTGGACGCCCGCTCCGAGCTCTCCGAGGCCCGCGCCACGTGCCGCATGCTGCACGCGACCGGCATCGGCGTCCCGCTCATGGCGGTGGTGACCGAGGCGGGCCTGATCGCTCTGAACGCCGACTGGGGTGTCGACGACGTCATCCTGGCCAGCGCCGGTCCGGCCGAGGTCGAGGCGCGTCTGCGGCTGAGCGCCGGTCGCATCAACAACGCGACCGCCGGCGCCGGTGGTTCGGTGCGGGCCGGTGAGCTCAACATCGACCCCGACACCTACGCGGCGAAGCTCAAGGGCCGCCCGCTCGACCTCACCTACAAGGAGTTCGAGCTGCTGAAGTTCCTCGCCCAGCACCCGGGCCGGGTCTTCACCCGCGACCAGCTGCTGCGCGAGGTCTGGGGCTACGACTACTTCGGTGGCACCCGCACGGTCGACGTCCACGTGCGTCGCCTGCGCGCCAAGCTCGGCTCGGAATACGAGTCGATGATCGGCACGGTGCGCCAGGTGGGCTACAAGTTCGTGGTTCCGCCGAACGGGCGCCAGCTGCCCGACAACGAGCACGTCTCACTTCCGGTCTAATGTCGGGGGCATGACTTCCGTCCACTCCATTGACCGGTTGAGTGCGGCTCAGGCCGCGGATGTGCTGGCCTTGGCCGGTGCCGCCGAGGAGTCCGACGGGGTCTACCCGCTATCTGAAGATGTAGTGCTGCGAGTGCGCGGTGGGGGTTCCCCTGCCGCGCACCGGCATTTTCTGGCCTACACCGACGACGAAGTTCTGGCCGGCTACGCGTTCTCCGAGGGCGAGCTGGTCGTTCACCCGGCGCACCGTCGCCGGGGCATCGGCACCGCGCTGCTGACCGAGCTCGGCCCGGGGGAGTTGCGGATCTGGGCGCACGGTGACGACCCGGGCGCGCGGGCCTTCGCGGAAAAGAACGGCTTCGCGCGCGTACGCGTCCTGTGGCAGATGCGCCGCTCGCTGACCGAGCCCCTGCCCGACATCGCGCTGCCCGAGGGCGTGACCCTGCGCAGCTTCCGCCCCGGGGCCGACGAGGACGCCTGGCTCGCGGTCAACTCGCGGGCCTTCGCCCACCACCCCGAGCAGGGCCGCTGGACGCTCGACGACCTGCTCGCGCGCGAGGCCGAGCCGTGGTTCGACCCGGCCGGCTTCCTGCTGGCGGTCGACATCGCCGACACCGTCCTGGGCTTCCACTGGACCAAGGTGCACCCGGCCGCCGGCGACGACCCGGCGATCGGCGAGATCTACGTGCTGGGCGTCGACCCGGCCGGTCACCGCAAGGGTCTGGGCGCCGCGCTCAGCGTGGCCGGTCTGCGTCACCTGGCCGGGCTCGGACTGACCGTCTCGAACCTCTACGTCGACGAGTCGAACGCCGCCGCCGTGGCCCTCTACCAGCGGCTTGGTTTTGTGATCTACAAGACCGATATCAACTACCTTCGGCCGTAGTGGCGCCCGTCACGGGGGGCTCGTCCCACCAGTAACAACCCGGACAAGGGCATGTCTCAGGGCGGTAACTACCGCCCCCATAAGTCCGACATGTCGGTCTCTAGTCACTCAGTTCACGCAACGGACAACTCGCCCTCAGGGGAAGGCCACATGGGGGCGTCGACGTGTTCACCGCGCGTTCATTTGGCCCGGGGAAACCGGCTACCTCTCACTCTTAGCTTCGGTGGTGCCGGTGCGATGCCGGCGTGCACACCACCGAAGGGAATATTGTGAAGCTCCAGCGGTCCGGTTTTCTGGCAGCCGGCATTGCTTTGACTGCGACGCTCGCGCTGACCGCGTGTGGCTCGGACAACGAGTCGCCCTCGGGCGACGCCGGCAACTCCGCCGCGGCTAGCAACTGTGTCGCCGGCAGCCTGACGGCTCAGGGCTCGTCGGCTCAGAAGAACGCCATGGACGAGTGGATCAAGACGTACCAGGCCCAGTGCGCTGACGCCAAGGTCGACTACCAGGGCACCGCCTCGGGCGCCGGCATCCAGGCGTTCATCGCGGGCACCGCCGACTTCGCGGGTTCCGACTCGGCCCTGAAGGAGGAGGAGCAGCCGCAGGCCGACGCCAAGTGCGCCGGTGGCACCGCCCTCAACCTCCCGATGGTCGTCGGCCCGATCTCGGTCGTCTACAACCTGGACGGCGTCGACGGCCTCCAGCTGGACGCCCCCACCCTGGCGAAGATCTTCGACAGCAAGATCACCAAGTGGAACGACCCGGCGATCGCGGCGCAGAACACCGGCGCCAAGCTCCCCGACACCGCCATCACCGCTGTGCACCGCTCGGACGAGTCGGGCACGACTGACAACTTCACCAAGTACCTGAGCAAGACCGCCGAGGCCGACTGGACCTACGGCAACGCCAAGGCCTGGAAGGCCAAGGGTGGCACCGGTGCCGCCAAGTCGGACGGCATCGCGACCGCCGTCAAGGGCACCCCGGGCGCCATCTCCTACGTCGAGCTCTCGTACGCCGAGAACAGCGACCTGTCGAAGGCCAAGATCAAGAACGGTGCCGGTGAGTACACCGAGCTGACCGGCGAGAGCGCCGGTAAGGGCATCGAGGGCGCCAAGATCGAGGGCACCGGCAACGACCTGAAGCTCAGCATCGACTACGCCGCCACGACCGCGGGTGCCTACCCGATCGTCCTGGTGACCTACGAGATCGTCTGCTCGAAGGGCTCGTCGAAGGCCGCCTCGCTGAAGGCCTTCTTCTCCTACACCTCCAGCACCGGTGGTCAGACGGCGCTGGGCGACCTGGGCTACGCCCCGCTGCCGGAGACCATCCGCAGCAAGGTCGAGACCGCGGTCGCCTCGATCTCCTGATCTGACTGACACATCCCTCCGAGACGACAGCGAGCGAGCAGATGGGTGACAACCCCTCCTCCCGCTCGGAGAACACCACCGCCAGCGACCTGGGTGTGACCGGACGTCACACCCGGGGCGCTGGCACCGGTGTTTCACCGAGTAGTCACGATGACCCCCCAATCGGCGGCGGGGGCGCCCTGCCCAAGAAGGCCCGTTTCGGCATGGAGGCCGGCTTCAAGGGCCTCTCCGTGGCGGCCGGCGCGATGGTGCTGGTCATCATCGTCGCCATCGCGATCTTCCTGATCTCCAAGGCCGTGCCGGCCATCCGGGCCGACAACGAGAACTTCCTGACCTTCAACCAGTGGTTCCCGAACGAGACCGAGCCGCGGTTCGGTATCGCGGTCCTCGCCTTCGGCACCGTGCTGACCTCGATCATCGCGCTGCTCGTCGCGGTGCCGATCGCTCTCGGCATCGCTCTGTTCCTGTCGCACTACGCACCCAAGCGGCTGGCTACGCCGCTCGGGTTCGTGATCGACCTGCTCGCCGCCGTGCCCAGTGTCGTCTTCGGTCTCTGGGGCCGGGACGTCTTCATGGAGCCGGTCCGCGAGTTCTCCGGCTGGCTCAACAAATACTTCAGCTGGATCCCGATCTTCGGCGGCGACGGCCCGTTCGGCCGCTCGGTGCTGCTCGGCAGCCTGGTCCTCGCGATCATGGTGCTGCCGATCGTCACCTCGCTGTCGCGTGAGGTCTTCCGGCAGACTCCGGGAATGAACGAGGAAGCCGCGCTCGCCCTCGGCTCGACCAAGTGGGAAATGATCCGCACTGCGGTTCTGCCCTACGGCAAGCCGGGTGTGATCGCCGCCGTGATGCTCGGCCTCGGTCGAGCCCTCGGCGAGACGATCGCCCTGGCCATGACGCTCGGCATCGTCTTCAACATCTCGTTCAACATCATCGAGAACGGCGGTAACTCGATCGCCGCCAACATCGCCAACGCCTTCGGCGAGGCCAACGAGACCGGTCGCGGCGCGCTCATCGCCTCGGGTCTCGTGCTCTTCGCGATCACCCTGGTGGTCAACATGGCGGCGCGGGCGATCATCTACCGTCGGCGCGAGTTCCGGGACAGTGCAGCATGAGCCTTCTTGATCGCGAGGCCTCCGGCGTTGTCATGACGCCGGACAACATCCGCACCAAGCGCCTGCCGCTCGCCGTCAACCTCGGCATCGCCGTGGCCGGGCTGGCCATCGCGGCCGCCGTGGTCTACGGCTTCGGCATCGGCAACTACGTGCTCGTCGTCGTGCTCGGCGTGGTCTTCTACCTGATCGGCCTGCAGATCGTGGCCGGCCGGATCGAGGGCCCCCGCACCGCACGCGACCGTATGTGGAAGACGCTGATCTACGCCGCCTGTCTGCTCGCGGTTCTGCCGCTCGCCTCCGTGGTGTGGACGCTCGTCTCCAAGGGCGTCCAGCGTCTCGACGGCAACTTCTTCGGCTCGTCGATGAACAACATCGGCGCCCGTGACCCCGAGGGTGGCGCCTACCACGCCATCATCGGCACGCTCGAGCAGGTCGGCGTCGCGACGCTGATCGCCGTTCCGCTCGGTGTGCTCGGCGCGATCTACCTGGTCGAGTACGGCCGGGGCCGGTTCGCCAACACGGTCCGCTTCTTCGTCGACGTCATGACGGGTATCCCGTCCATCGTCGCCGGTCTGTTCATCCTCTCCTTCTGGGTGCTGATCGTCAGCCCGTGGTTCAACAACGGGACCCCGCGGTTCTCCGGTTTCGCCGCCTCACTGGCGCTGACCGTGCTGATGCTGCCGACGATCGTCCGCTCCACCGAGGAGATGTTGCGCCTGGTGCCGGGGCCGCTGCGCGAAGGTGCGTACGCGCTCGGGGTTCCGCAGTGGAAGACGATCCTCCAGGTCGTGCTGCCGACCGCCCTGCCCGGCATCGTCACCGGTGTCATGCTCGCCGTCGCCCGTGCGGCCGGCGAGACCGCCCCGGTGCTGCTGGTCGCGGGTGGCGCGGCGTCGATCAACTTCAACCCGTTCGAGGGCGGTCAGTCGTCGCTCGCCCTCTACGTGTACCAGCAGGCGGGCGACGCCTCCCGGTACGCTCCGGCACGGGCCTGGACGGCCGCGCTGACCCTGGTCGCCATCGTGCTCATCCTGACGATCGCCGCCAAGCTGCTGGCCCGTCGCAACAGTCTGTCGAAGTAGAGAGGTAACCCCATGGCCAAGCGCATCGAGGCGACCAACGTCACCTCCTACTACGGCTCCTTCAAGGCGATCGACAGCGTCTCCATGACGGTCGAGCCCAAGACGATCACCGCCCTGATCGGCCCGTCGGGTTGTGGCAAGTCCACCTTCCTCCGGTCGGTCAACCGCATGCACGAGGTGCTGCCGGGCGCCCGCATCGAGGGTTCGCTCACGATCGACGACCAGAACATCTACGACCCGGACGTCGACGTCACCGCGGTCCGTCGGATGATCGGCATGGTCTTCCAGCGGCCCAACCCGTTCCCGACGATGTCGATCTACGAGAACGTGGTCGCCGGCCTCAAGCTCAACGGTGTCAAGAAGAAGTCGGTGCTCGACGACGCCGCCGAGCAGTCGCTCAAGTCGGCCAACCTGTGGAACGAGGTCAAGGACCGCCTGGGCCGGCCCGGCGCCGGTCTGTCCGGTGGTCAGCAGCAGCGTCTCTGCATCGCCCGCACCATCGCGGTCGAGCCGCAGGTCGTGCTGATGGACGAGCCCTGCTCAGCCCTCGACCCGATCTCGACGCTGGCGATCGAAGACCTGATGTTCAAGCTGAAGGACCGCTTCACGATCATCATCGTCACGCACAACATGCAGCAGGCCGCTCGCGTCAGCGACAAGACCGGCTTCTTCTCGATCGACAAGACCGGTGACCCCGGCCGCCTGATCGAGTACGACGACACCCAGAAGATCTTCAGCAACCCGACCGAGAAGAAGACCGAGGACTACATCACCGGTCGCTTCGGCTGAGTCTGGCTCGCGACACTGCAGACGGCCCGTGCTCGACCGGCGGGCCGTCTGTCGTGCATCTCACCCGCTTCTTGCTCGCACAGCCTGTGGATAAGTCGATTTGCGATTTCCCGGCGGCGTAGTTTAGGCCAGCCCCCTGGGCGGGCGGGGTAGGCACAGTAGCGATTTCTGGCGGCGGCGCTCTACTGCATGTGCAGCTGGGCGCCGCCGTCGTCGGTCAGTTCCACGCGAGGCATGACCGGGGTGGCGGCGTCACGGCGGCTTGCGGCCGCGATCACCTCAGCCATTTCCCCGTACGCGGCGAGCGAGTCCACGGTGCTCCTCGTGGGCGGGAGCATCGCCAGGCCGTCGACCGCGCCCGGGTCGATCCATGCGGTGTGCTCGCTCTCGCCCGACACGTCGCGCGGCATCTGGCCCTCGGGCAGCAGCGACACGAAGAACCAGGTGTCGTAGCGCTTCGGCTCGAACTCGGGCGTGATCCAGCGCGCCCACGGGAACAGCAGGTCGTCGCGCATCCGCAGGCCCCGTCGCGCGAGCAGGGCGCTCAACGTCAGCTGACGGGCCAGCACCGCGGCGCGGTCGGCCTCCCAGTCCTCGGTGCCGACGTCGGCCAGGGTGCGGTCGGGCTGTTCCGCCGGGCCGGCCAGCAGCACGCCGGTCTCTTCGAAGAGTTCGCGTACGGCGGCCCCGACCACGGCCCGGGCGCGTTCCTCGTCGACGCCCAGACGGGCGGGCCAGTCGTCGCGGATGGTCTCGGGGCGGTCGGTGGGGTCGACCCCGCCGCCCGGGAAGGCGTACAGGCCGCCGAAGGCCATCGTCGTCGCGCGCCTGATCACGTACAGCTGGAATGCCTTTTCGTCCGGCCGCAGAAGTACGACGGTGGCCGCGTCTCGCACGGGCGCCGGCGGCCCGGTGAATTCGCGCGCACGCCGGACCATCGCCGGGGGAAGCCGCATGGGATCGGTCACCCCACGATCCTGACACCTGTGGCGGCGCGGACGATACCGTAGCGATCATGACGGAACAGAAGGTTCGCTGGGGAATTCTCGGTCCGGGCGGGATCGCCGCCGCGTTCGCCGCCGACCTGGCGCACGTGCCCGGCGCCGAACTGGCCGCCGTCGGTTCGCGCAACAAGGCGACCGCCGACGAGTTCGCCGAGCGGTTCGGATTCGCCCGGGCGCACGGCTCGTACGCCGATCTGGCCGCCGACCCCGGTGTCGACGTCATCTACGTCGCCACGCCGCACGCGTTCCACGCCGAGGCGGCGCTGCTCTGCATCGAGGCCGGCAAGGCGGTGCTGGTCGAGAAGCCGATCACCCTCGACCTGGCCGACGCCATGCGGCTCGTGACCGCGGCCCGCGACAAGGGCGTCTTTCTCATGGAGGCGATGTGGATGCGCCTCAACCCGGCCATCCGCAAGATCAAGGAGCTGGTCGAGGACGGCACGATCGGCTGGGTCAGCACGATCCACGCCGACTTCGGTCTGCAGGGCCCGTTCGACGCCGAGCACCGGCTGCGCAATCCCGCGCTGGGCGGCGGGGCGCTGCTCGACCTCGGCGTCTACCCGATCAACTTCGCCCACCTGATTGTGGGCGCGCCGGCCTCGGTGCAGGCGTGGGCGCATCTGACCCCCGAGCGGGTCGACGAGCACACCGGCGTCCTGATGGGCTGGGAACCGGGCGCGGTCGGGGCGCTGACCTGCAGCATCAACGGCCCGAGCCGGAACGAGGCGACGATCACGGGCACGGACGGCCGGATCGAGTTGCCCGAGGGCTTCTTCGCGCCGCGGTCCTTCGTGCTGCGGCGTACGGGTCAAGAGCCCGAGACGTTCGAGTTCGACTTCCCGGGCCGGGGCTACCAGTTCGAGGCGGCCGAGGTGCAGCGCTGCCTGCTGGCCGGTGAGCTGGAGAGCCCGCTCATGCCGCACGCCACCACCCTCGAGATCATGACCCTGCTGGACACGATCCGCGAAGAGATCGGCGTCATCTACTGAGCGCGTGCCGCTGGTTGGTTAGCCGCCTAAGCTCGTCGATGTGGATCTTCCCGAGGTCATGCGCGTCAACCGGGCGCTGAACAAGATGAGCCAGCTCTACCGGGCGGCCAAGGCCCGTCGCCTGGCCGCCCTCGGCCTGCACCCGGGGCAGGACACGCTGCTGTGGCTGCTGGCCCAGGAGCCGGACGGCATGACCGTGACGGCGCTGGCGGCCCGGCTGGGCGTCGAGCCGCCGACCGTGACCCGCAGCCTGGCCCGGCTGGGCACCGGCGGCTGGTTCCGCCGCGAGCCGGTGCCGGGCGACCGCCGCCAGGTACGCATCGTCGTGACCGCCGCCGGCCGGGCCCTGGTGCCCGAGATCGAGAGCGTCTGGTCCGACCTGGCCGACCAGATCCTGGGCGCGAGCACCGGCGCCGAACGCGGCATCCTGCTGACCGTCCTCGAGCGAGCCAACGACCGCCTGCTGCCCGACCTGGACGAGAACCTCGTCAGCTGAAAGCCGGGCGGAACACGAAGTAGCACAGGCAGGCGATCAGGCCGGCCGCCGGGAACGTGGTGACCCAGGCGATCAGGATGTTGCCGGCCACGTTCCAGCGGACCGCGTTCAGCCGCTTCGTCGCGCCCACGCCCATGATCGCCGAGGTGATCGTGTGGGTGGTCGAGATGGGGGCGCCCAGCACGTACGCGTTGAAGAAGAGCACCGAGCTGGCCACCGTCTCGGCCGCGAAGCCCTCGGCCGGGCCCAGGTCGATGATCTTGCGGCCGAGCGTACGGATGATCCGCCAACCGCCGGAGTAGGTGCCGGCCGCCAGCATCGTCGCGGTCGTGATGTAGACCCACCACGGGATGTGAGTGGAGCTCGACTGGAAACCACCCACGTAGAGCGCCAGCACCACGATCCCCATCGTCTTGGCCGCGTCCTGGATGCCGTGGCCGACCGACATCGCGGCGGCCGAGATCGTCTGCGCTATGCGGAAGCCGCGGTTGAGCCGGCCCGGGTTGCCCCGCCGGAAGATCCACATGATGGCGACCATCACCCCGAAGCCCAGCAGCAGCCCGACGACCGGCGACGCGACCATCGGGATAAGGACCTTCTCGACGATCGTCGCCCACTTCACCGTGCCGAGCGCCGGACCGGCCACCAGGGTGGCGCCGACCAGGCCGCCGAACAGTGCGTGCGACGAGCTCGACGGCAGCCCGAAGTACCAGGTGATCAGGTTCCAGGCGATCGCACCGACCACGCCCGCGAAGACCACGGCCAGGCTCGGGATGCCGAGTTTGAGGTCGACCAGGCCGTCGCCGACCGTCTTGGCCACCTCGCCGCCCAGGTGGGCGCCGATGAAGTTGCCGACGGCGGCCATGGCCAGGGCCACCCGCGGGGTCAGGGCGCGGGTACTGATGCTGGTGGCGATCGCGTTGGCGGCGTCGTGGAAGCCGTTGGTGTAGTCGAAGGCCATGGCGGCGATGATCACCGCGAGCACCGCGATGAGTTCGGGGGACAAGGTCTAGGACTCCTTGACCGCGATGGTCTCGACCGTGTTGGCCACGTGCTCGAACGCGTCGCAGGCGGCCTCCAGTTCGTCGGCCACCTCCTTCATCTTGAGCACGGTGAGCGCGTCGTACTCGCCCGAGAAGAGCCGGACCAGCAGCATCCGGTACGCCCGGTCGCCGTCGTTCTCGAGCCGGTTGATCTCGATCCAGTACTCGTCGAGGCCCTTCATGGCGCGCAGCTTCGGCATCGCCTCGGCGGTGATCCGGGCCTGCTGGTCGAGCACGGTGACCAGCTCGTGCATCTCGCGCGGGAGGGACGGGAGCTCGGTCAGCCCGTACAGGTAAAGAAGGTTGCCGACCGCCTCGAGGTGATCCATCACGTCGTCCAGCTGGGAGCCGAGCGAATAGATGTCGGCCCGGTCGAACGGCGTGATGAAGGTCGAGTTGATCTTCTTGTAGAGGTCGTGGGTGATCTGGTCGCTGTCGTGCTCGACGTCGGTCAGCCGTTCACTCACCGACTGCACGTCGACCCCCGGCAGGGCCAGCTCGTTCAGCAGTTCGGTGCCCTTGACGAGGTTGTTCGCGGCCTGTGTGAACAGGTCGTAGAAGGCGCCCTCGACAGGACGGAAGGAGAACTTCACGGCTCGGACCTCGATCGACAGACTGGGATGATCACCTGGAATGCTAAGGCCTCTCCAAGTTCACCTGTCGTTCGCCTGCTAAACAGGTTCGCGACGCCGATCCGGGCGGGGCGGATGCGGCCGCGGCGAACCGCGCCGGACGGCCCGCGTGGGCAACGGTTCCCGGGCCACCCAGCGGGTCACCGGGTGCTTGCGCAGGTGCCGGGCCAGGCCCTTGAGGTCGGCGTCGGCGATCACGTCGACCCCGGCCGCGCCGAGCTCGGTCCAGATCGCGGCCCGGGCCTTGCGGGGGCCGTCGGGCAGACCCGAGATGCGCACCGTACGCCCGTCGTCGTGGGCCGACCGCACCATCGCGTGCAGCAGGTGCCGTTCCTCGGCCGGGATCGGCTCGAGCCCGTCCCAGCCGAACCGCCGGCTCCACGGCTCGCTGATCATCGGGACCAGGGACGGCGGGGCCGAGCGGGAGCCGAGGTCGTCGAACGAGCCCTCGGCGAACGCGTACCGCACGTCCTCGGTCGCGAGCAGTTCCCGCACGTCGACGATGCCGGTCACCGAGACGGTCACCGCGCCCGGCCGGAGGTCGTCGCCGTCGCACTGGCTGAGCAGCCCGGCGTGGTCGCGCAGCTGCTTGTCGAGCACCCGGTACGCCCGCAGCAGGGTCTCGGCGTCGCGGACCGCACCGGCGAACTCGACCACGAGCCGGAACGGCACCTGCTGGTCGCGGGTGAGCCGACCGCCGTTGCCGCGGGCGCGGGCGAAGAGCGGGGAGAGGACGAGCCGCCGCAGCGTACGGCCCGGTTGGGGCGCGCCGCCGCCGAGGAAGAGCTCGCCACGCGGGCCGGGCGTGACCGGCACGGTAAGCCCGCCCAGTCCACGCCGGAGCACCGCCGGCAGCGGGTCGACATCGTCCGGGCGGACCAGTCCGTGCCCGGCCGGCAGGTAGGACGCCTTGCGGCGGGCCAGGAGCGCGATCACTCCGGTCAAGCCCGCGGCCCCGGCGAGGCCACCCGCGATCACCAGCCCGTCGTTCACGCTCACCGCCCGATTCGTACGAAATGCCGTTCTCTACTGTGTCACAACTGCTACCCCGCCCCAGGAATCTCGCGCAGAATTCCCCTCATGCCACCCTCCGCCGCGGCCTTCGAAGCCGAGCGCCCGCATCTCGTCTCCGTCGCCTACCGGATGCTCGGGAGCGTGGCCGAGGCCCAGGATGTCGTGCAGGAGGCCTGGTTGCGGTACACGCGGGCCGGTGACGACGAGATCCGTGATCTGCGCGGCTGGCTCACCACGGTGACCGGGCGGCTCTGCCTCGACGTGCTCAAGTCGGCCCGCGTGTCGCGCGAGGCCTACACGGGCCAGTGGTTGCCGGAGTACTTCGTGGACCCGGACGCCGGCCCGGCCGCTCAGGCCGAGCAGCGCGACCAGGTCGGGCTCGCGCTGCTGGTGGTCCTCGAGCGGCTCAGCCCCGAGCAGCGGGTCGCGTTCGTGCTGCACGACGTGTTCGCGGTGCCCTACGACGAGGTGGCCCGGGTGCTCGGCAGCACCGAGGTGACCGCACGCCAGCACGCCTCGCGCGGGCGCAAAGCGGCGTCCGAGGGCGGGATCCGGCACACCGCCGGCCTGGCCGAGCAGCGCCGCGTGCTGACCGCCTTCATCGAGGCCGTGAACAGCGGCGACATGCAGGCACTGGCCAATGTGCTCGCCCCCGACGTGGTCTCGATCAGCGACGGCGGCGGTTTCACCAGCACGGCCCTGCGCCCGATCGTCGGTGCCGACAAGGTGGCCCGTTTCTTCGTCGGCATCGCCCACGGCAGCCGGATGTCCGGCGCCGTGCTCGAGCCCGTGCTGATCAACGGGACGGCCGGCGTCTTCGTCCGGGGAGCGATCTCGGGCGCGCTCGGCGTCACCGTGTCGGACGGCCGGATCACCGGCCTCTTTCAGCAGCTCAACCCGGAGAAGCTGCTAGTCAGCGACCTTCTGTAGGTACTGGTGATAGCGGGTGGCGAACGGCTCGCTGCCGTCACCCAGCGCCACCAGCAGTTTGTCGGCCGCGGCATGCGCTTCCCGTACGAGATCATCGGGGTAACCGAACTGCGTGCGGTGCTCGTCGAACTCGTCCTCGTCGCGCAGTTCGACCAGCCCGGTCGCGCGCCGTCGCACCACGTCGAGATCGAGGTCGATGATGTGCACGGTGTCACCCTCCCAGCGGGCCGGGGTGGTGATGTCGCAGTAGACCTCGCTGGTCCGCGGGGGCGGGTTGAACATGCCCGTCCACCAGGCGTGATGCGGGATGAGCAGGACGAACGGGATCTGCTCGACGGACTGGCGGCCGTGGTAGACCGACTCGGTGCCGCGGGTGACGCCGACCCAGACGCCGAGGTCGTCGGAGTCGAATCGGCGTGCGGGATAGTCCCGATGGGCCGAACCGTCGTACTTCGTGTAGACGACCCGGACCGTGTCACTCGGCATGCAAGAACCCTAACGGTGGTCGGCTTCTGTCGGTGGTGGCGGGTACCGTCTTCGCGTGCCCGCTGCAACGGAGAAGAAGACGGTGCCTACCCGAGGTAAGTCCAACGGAGCGGTGAAGGCCGACCAACTCCTCCAGGCCGCGGTCGGCGCCGTCCCCGGGGGCTCGTCGCGCCCCGGTCAAGAGGCCATGGTCGCGGCCATCGACAAGGCCATCCGCGAGCGTGAACACCTGCTGGTGCAGGCCGGCACGGGCACCGGCAAGAGCCTGGCCTACCTCACGCCGTCGCTGCTGGTCGACGGGCCGGTGGTCGTCTCCACGGCCACCCTGGCGCTGCAGAATCAGTTGGTCGAGCACGACCTCCCCCGTCTCGCGGCGGCGGTCGAGCCGGTGCTCGGCCGCAGACCCACCTTCGCGGTGCTCAAGGGCCGGCACCACTACCTGTGTGTGGCCAAGATGGAACACGCCGATGAAGAAGCGCCGACCGACACGCTCTTCGACGACGCGCCGCCCAAGACGACCCAATGGCTGGGCGAGGCGGGCCGGCTCGGCAAGCAGATCCAGCGCCTGCAGGCCTGGGCCGACAAGACGGCCACGGGCGACCGCGACGAGCTCGACCCCGGCGTCGACGACACCGCGTGGCGGCAGGTGTCGATGCCCGCGCGCGATTGTGTCGGGGCGCAGCGCTGCCCCTACGGCGCCGAGTGTTTCGCCGAGGCGTCCCGGGCCCGCGCCCGCGAGGCCGACATCGTGGTCACCAACCACAGCCTGCTGGCCGTCGACATGCTGGCCGAGCGTCACATCGTCCCGCCGCACAAGCTGCTCATCATCGACGAGGCCCACGAACTGGCCGACCGGGTCTCCTCGGCGTCACAGGCCGAGCTCACCCCCGAGGCGGTCGAGCGGTCGTCCCGCCGCGCCCGCACACTGATCCCGGCCGACGTCGCCGAGTCGCTGGCCGAAGCGGCCGACGCGCTCACCGTGGGCCTGGCCGAGACGCCCGCCGGCCGCATCACGGCCGGTCTGCCCGAGCTGATCCAGCAGGCCGTGACGCTGACCGAGTCGGCCACCCGGGCCGGGCTGACGGCGATCGGCGAGGTCAAGGGCGACGATCCCGACCCGGTCCGTAAACAGCAGGCCAAGGCGGCCCTGGGCGACCTCAACGACACGGCCCAGCGGCTGCTCGAGGAGTCCGCCTTCGACGTCGCCTGGGTCGAGAAGTCCGACACCGGCAGCGGGCGCCGCGCGCTGGTGGTGGCCCCGCTCTCGGTCGCGGGCACGCTGGCCCAGGGCCTCTACTCCGACCGTACGGTGGTGGCGACCTCGGCCACCCTCACCCTCGGCGGCCGCTTCGACACCGTCGCCCGCTCGCTCGGCCTGCCCGCGGCCGTCCCCGCCGCACCGGCCGACCCGCAGTCCCCGGCCTCGGGCGACGGCTGGACGTCGCTCGACGTC
The DNA here is from genome assembly GCF_018829635.1 of Paractinoplanes bogorensis. Lineage (GTDB taxonomy): Bacteria > Actinomycetota > Actinomycetes > Mycobacteriales > Micromonosporaceae > Actinoplanes > Actinoplanes bogorensis. The sequence continues at coordinate 342,272 of NZ_JAHKKG010000002.1, read as the reverse complement.
GGCTCCCCGTTCGACTATCCGCGCCAGGGCATCCTCTACGTCGCCGCCCACCTGCCCCGCCCGCAGATGTCCGGCCTGCCCGCGGGCGCCGGCGAGGAGCTGGTCAAGCTGGTCGAGGCCCTCGGCGGTCGCACGCTGGGCCTGTTCTCGTCGCGGCGGGCCGCCACCCAGGCCGCCGAGCTGCTGCGCGCCCGCACCGACCTGCCGATCCTGCTGCAGGGCGAAGAGGCGCTGCCGGTGCTGGTCCGCCGGTTCAAGGAAGACAAGGCGAGCTGCCTGTTCGGCGTCATGTCGCTCTGGCAGGGCGTCGACGTCCCCGGCGACGCGTGTCAGCTGGTGGTGATCGACCGGTTGCCGTTCCCGCGCCCCGACGAGCCCCTGGCCGCGGCCCGCGCCGCCGCGGTCGACGCCGGTGGTGGTTCCGGCTTCGCCTCGGTCAGCGTCCCGATCGCCGCGATCCGGCTGGCCCAGGGCGTCGGCCGGCTGATCCGCTCGACCGGTGACAAGGGCGTCGTCGCCGTCCTCGACTCCCGGCTCGAGACGGCCCGCGGCTACGGCGCCTTCCTGCGCAAGTCGTTGCCCCCGTTCTGGTACACGACCCGCCCCGAGGTCGCCGTCGGTGCCCTCACGCGCCTGGCCGGGAGCGGCCAGTGAGCACCGACCTGCGCCGGATCGCCTGCACCCTCCTGGTCGACAAGTCCGGTGCCCTGCTGCTCCAGCTGCGTGACGGCAACGCGCCCTACTACCCGCACGTGTGGGGCCTGCCCGGCGGCTCGGTCGAGCCCGGCGAGACCCCGGTCGAGGCGGCCGAACGTGAACTCTGGGAGGAGACGTCGCTGCGCCCCGACGTCCCGCTGCAGCTGTTCGCCACGCAGCCGTTACCGGCCGAGGGGCGCGTGAAGCACTACTTCTTCGCCCCCACCAGCGCCGTCCAGTCCGACGTCGTCCTCGGTGAGGGTGCCGCCATGCTCTTCGTCCCCGCCGCCGAGGCCGCGGCCCGCGAGCTCACCCCGGGCACGGCCGAGATGATCACCCACTTCCTGGCCTCGGCCGCCTACGCCGAGCTCCATGCGGGGCAGTCGTGAGCCCGTTGACCCGGCCGAAGAGATGGTGGCTGGGCGGGATCGTCGCGGCCTGGATCGTCGTCGTCGCGGTGCTGGCCGTCTGGTCGGTCGGCCACGAGAAGGCGACCGTGCCCGAGCAGCGCGACATCGCGCTCGCCGTGCCCGACCTGCAGCGCGCGGCCGGGGTCGTCTACGCCGCAGCCGGCGGGGAGGGCCGGGCCGTCGTGCTCGGCGGGCTCGAGCCGCTCAAGCGGTGTTCCGTGACGCCGGTGCGATCGGGGCTGGGCGCGTTCCGCAACGTCACCGTCCACGTGCCCGAGGGTGAGGCCCAAGAGGTGGCCGCGGCGATCGCCGACGCCCTGCCGGCGGCGTGGGAGGCCGACGTGTGGGACGGCCGGGGCGGCACCCGGGTGTCGTTCCACGCCGACGCCGGCGACTTCATCGGCGTCGACATGAGCACCGAGTCGACGGCGCGCACGTTCTCGCTGCGACTGTCGACCGGCTGCCGGCCCGTCGACGGCGACGAGACGCCGGCCCGGGACGATCCGGCGACGGCCCAGGCCCCGGTGGCACCCGCTGTGCTGGCCGACACGCTCGGAGCCCTGGGCATCCAGTGGCGGGCGCCCAAGGTGCAGGCCGTCACGTGTCCGTCGGGCGCGGTCGCGGCGTCCTACTCGGTCGGGCCGGTCAGCCGGACCAAAGATCTCGCGACCGGCCTGCGGACGGTGGCCGACGGGGCCGAGATCGTCCGGGACGACGACAGCGAGCACGCCTACCGCAAGGACGGCGACTCGATCGTGATCGTGCCCGACGGCGCGAGCGTCCGCGTCACCGTCAGCACGCCCTGTCAGTAGACGAGCGCCTGCGCGCCGTCCGACATGATCTCTTCGACGAAGACGGCGGCGCCGGCGATGCGGATGCCGGGCAGGACGTCGCCCGGCGTGATGTCGCGCCGGGCCGCGCACTGGGTGCACGCCGTCACGCGGCCGGCCGAGAGCAGCAGATCGAGCAGGTCGGGCAGCGGCGCGGCGTGGGGGAGTTCGAACTCGGCGGCCCGGCCCGGCAGCGCGAACCACGTCGACTCGCCGGTCAGCCAGAGCGAGACGTCGACCCCGGACGAGACCGCGGTGGAGGCGACGGTGAAGGCCTGCGAGCAGCGCTCGGGAGCGTCGGCTCCCGCGGTTGCCTTGACGACGAGCAAACGAGCCATGGCGGCCAGCCTAGGTCAGAACCGCCCGGCATAAGATGGGCCGGTCATGGTTACCGAAATCGGGTTCGTGAGTCTGCTGGTCGCCGGTCTCGGCGCGCTGGCGGGCGGCATCGGCTATCTGGCTGTGCGCGTGTCGAGGGGGCGTTGGTGAGCGATCAGGAAAACCCGTTGGGCCCACCCCCGTGGCTCAACGCGCCTCCGGTCGACCCCTACCCCTACGAAGACACGCACGACCTGCGGCAGGGGGCCGACCTGCACCCGGCGCTGCTGGGCCTGCTGCCCTTCGTCGGGCTGTGGCGCGGGCGCGGTCAGGGCGGGTTCCCGGCCGACGCCGACTACGACTTCGCCCAAGAGGTGCGGATCAGCCACGACGGCCGCCCGTTCCTGCGCTTCGAGTCGCGCAGCTGGCTGCTCGACCCCGAGTCGAAGCCGGCCGGCGAGTGGGTCACCGAGTCGGGCTTCTGGCGTCCGGTGCTCGACGACGCCGGCCGGGCCACCGACGAGATGGAAGCCGTCATGGTCAACCCCGACGGCGTGGCCGAGATCTACGTCGGCAAGACCGTCGGCCCGACCCGCCTCGAGATCGAGGCCGACGCCATCGCCTACACCCCCTCGGGCCAGCACCTGACCGGCTCGCAGCGGCTCTTCGGCATCGTCGACGCCGCACTGCTCTACGCCCACGAGGTGTCGATCGACAAGGGTGACCTTCGGCCGCACATGTCGGCCCGCCTGATCAGAATCGGCGGCTGAGGGAACGGGCGTCGTGGCGTCGAGGGCGTAATCTCGTAACGTGTCCGCCTCTTCGCTTGCCGCCATGCTCCGCGAGCGTGGGCTGCGGCTCACCCCGCAGCGCCAGCTGATCCTCGAGGCCGTGCACGAGCTGGGCCACGCCACGCCCGAGCAGGTGCACAACCACGTGCGCGAGCGCGTCGCCGGGGTCAACATCACCACCGTCTACCGCACGCTCGAGCTGCTCGAGGAGCTCGGGCTCGTCAACCACACGCACCTCTCGCACGGCTCACCGACCTATCACACCGCGGGTGAGGATCAGCACGTTCACCTCGTCTGCCGTGGATGTGGGTCGATCAGTGAGGTAGACCCGAGTGTGATGCAACCGGTGACCGACCGGTTGTTGAGCGAACGCGGCTTCCGGGTCGACGTGGGTCACGTCTCGCTCTTCGGTGTGTGCGGGGACTGCAAGGAGTAGAGACATGACCGTGGTGATGGTCGAGGACCTGGACCCCTCGTCCGCCGATGCCGGGGTGCCGGCGCACTACGGCGACCCGATGCGTGAGCAACGCACGCTGGCCACCGCCGTCGGCCTGGTCGACCGCTCGAACCGCGACGTCGTCGCCGTGCCCGGCGAGGAACGCGCGAGCTGGCTGCACACGCTGACCACGCAGCACCTGACCGATCTGACCAAGGATCAGGGCACCGAGCTGCTCGTCCTCTCGCCCAACGGGCACGTCGAGCAGCACGCGCTGGTCACCGAAGACGGCACGACGGCCTGGCTCGACACCGAGCCCGGGGCGGGTGCGGGGCTGCTGAAATACCTCGAGATGATGCGGTTCTTCACCCGGGTCGAGCCGCGCGACGCCACGAGTGAGCTGGCCGCGCTCTCCCTGGTCGGGCCCGGGGCGGCCGACGTCATCGGCGGGCTGGGCGAGCCGCGGATCAACGTGGTGCCCGGGGCCAAGTTCGCGGCCGGCGAGGTGCCGTCGGGGGCGACGAGCCTTTATCCCGTACGGGAAACCGCATTTGGTCTCGCCCGAAGGGTGCCCCTCGGCGTCGACCTGTTGGTGCCGCGGGCCGAGAAGGCGGCGGTGATCGAGAAACTCGGCGTGCCGATGGCCGGTCTGTGGGCCTACGAGGCGCTCCGGGTCGAGCACCGCATCCCCCGGCTGGGATGGGAGACCGACCACCGCACGATTCCGGCCGAGGCCGAGTTCCTGGCCGCGGCGGTGCACCTCGACAAGGGGTGCTACCGCGGGCAGGAGACGGTGGCCCGGGTGCACCACCTGGGCCGGCCGCCGCGCCGCCTCGCGCTGCTGCACTTCGACGGCATCGCCACCGACCAGCCGCCGGCCAAGGGCACTCCGGTGGTGCGGGCGGGGCGCGAGGTCGGCTTCGTCGGCACCGCCGTGCGTCACCACGAGCTCGGTCTGATCGCCCTGGCCGTACTCAAGCGCAACGCGACCGACGAGCTGATGGTGGGCGAGTCCGTGGTGGCGGTCGACCCGCATTAAGGTCAGCTCCATGACCGGGACCGTGATCACCGTTGCTCCGACCGGCCGGGATTCTTCCCTCGACGACCTGGTGAGCACCGCTCGGGAGTGCGAGGCGCTCGGCGCGGCCGTCATTCGCGTGCATGATCCCGAGGCCGTGCCGGCCCTTCGCGCGGCGACCGGTCTGATCGTGCAGCTCGCCTCCGGCTCCCTCGAGGTCCAGCCCGACATGGCGGTCTGTCCGGTGGGTGGCAGCCTGGGGAAACCCGGCATCGTGCCGGAATACGAGATCACCGACCCGGCCCAGATCGTCGAGCTGGGCCGGCTGGTGGACCAGGCCGTTCACGTCGGCCTGGTGCTGGGCGCGCCGGGCGGCATGCCGGCCACGGCCGCCGCGCTCGTCGAGTGCGAGCAGGCTGTCCGCCGGCTGCCCGAGGGCACGACGTTCTCGGCCACCGGGCTCGGCGCGGGCACCCTGCCGGTCATCCTGGCCACGCTGAGCCTGGGCGGGCACCTGCGGGTGGGCCGGGAAGACACGATCATGTACGGTCCGGGTCGCCCGGTCGAGTCGAACATGCAGCTGGTGGCCCGGGCGGTCGGGTTCGCGCAACTGGCCCAGCGCCCGCCGTTGTCCCCGAACGAGGCCCGTGAGTTGCTAGGAGTTCCGGCTAAATGATCATCGCCGAAGTCGTCCGCTCGGGTTTCGTCGAGAGCGTTCACCACGGATCGGTCTTCAGCCCGGGCGGCAGCCGGGGCGACGTGACGACGCCGATCTTCCCGCGCTCGTCGAACAAGCCGTTGCAGACGGTCGGGATGCTGCGGGCCGGCCTGATCCCGCGCGACGAGGCCGATCTGGCCCTGATCAGCGGCAGCCACTTCGGCGAGCCGTTCCACGTGCGCCGCACGCGCGAGATCCTGGCCGCGGCCGGCTTGGACGAGGGTGCCCTGCGCTGCCCCACCTCCCTGCCGCTGGCCGAGCCGGTCCGCGACGAGTGGCTGCGCGCCGGCGGCACCGCCGAGCGGGTGCTGATGAACTGCTCGGGCAAGCACGCCGGCATGCTCGCGACCTGCGTGGCCAACGACTGGCCGCTCGAGACCTACCGCGACGCCGGCCACCCGTTGCAGGTGGCGATCGCCGACGCCGTGGCCGACCTGGCCGGCGAGAAGATCACCGCGGTCGGTGTCGACGGCTGTGGCGCGCCGGTGCTGGCCCTGTCGCTGACTGGGCTCGCCCGCGCGTTCGAGCGTCTGGTCGAGGCCGAGCCGGGCAGTCCCGAGCGCCGGGTGGCCGACCAGATGCGGGCCCACCCCGAGCTGGTGGCGGGCACCGGGGCCGACGACACCGTGCTGATGGCGGCGGTGCCGGGCCTGCTGGCCAAGGGCGGCGCCGAGGGCGTGGTGGCGGTGGCCGTGCCCGGAATCGGTGCCGTGACCATCAAGATCGACGACGGCGGGATGCGCGCACGTACCCCCGTTCTGCTCGATGAGCTGCGTAAACTGGGCGTCGACGTGCCGCTTATGAACGAGTTGGTGCTGGGCGGGGGAGAGCCGGTGGGTCAGGTAAGACCCCTACGGTGACTCGTTTCACGCTTGCTGGAGTTAGCGTTTTGCTTGCAAGAGCTAGCACTCGGAGCTAACTTCGGATGCATGGCCACACCGAAGGATCTGCCTGAGGACATCGGCGGTTTCATCCGCGATCTCCGGCAGACGGCGAAGATCTCGCTGCGTCAGCTCGCCGACAAGGCGGGCGTGAGCAACCCGTATCTCAGCCAGATCGAGCGTGGCCTGCGTAAGCCCAGTGCCGAGGTATTGCAGCAGATTGCCAGCGCGCTGCGGGTGTCGACGCCCGCGATGTACCTGCGCGCCGGCCTGCTCGACAGCGAGGGTCAGCAAGGTGTGCTGGCCGCGATCGCGGCGGATCCGGACCTCACGATCGCTCAGAAGCAGTCCCTGACCCAGATCTACGAGACGTTCCGCAACGAGAACGCTCGCACCCAGCCCACCTCTGAAGCTACCGAGGAGCAGAAATGACCGAGCAGACCAAGACCCGCTTCCCCGCCCCGCTCTACGCCGCCGCCGGCGCCGGTGACATGGCCGTCGAGCAGCTGCGCAAGCTGCCCGCCGTGCTCACCGAGATCAGCGAGCGCGCCGCCGCCAACTTCCGCACCTACAACGAGCAGGCCGGCACCAAGGCCGCCGAGCTGCGGGACAAGGCCTCCACGACCGACTTCGAGGCCCTGCGCGGCAACGCCGCCAGCGTCGCCACCTCGTTCGCCCAGATCGCTCAGGACCGCGCCGTCGCGGCCTACACGGCTCTGGTCGCCCGGGGCGAGCGCGTCGTCGGCACCGGTGTCGTCGAGGCCGCCGACGTGGTGAACGCCGACCTGGCCACCACCGAGGAGCCGGCCGCGATCGAGGCCGCCGAGAAGGCCCAGCCCACCCCGAAGCCCCGCAAGCGCGCCGCCACCAAGTGACGACCCGGCAACACATGATCAGCGGGGCCCGGCATCGGCTGGGCCCCGCGGCATAGACTCTCCGTCATGGCCTCCTCCGCGCCGATCTTCTATCAAGACGTCGTTTCTCTTCTCAACCTGCTCCTGCTTGTTCTTTCGCTGGTCGTCCAGGCGATCGCGCTGATCCACTGCCTGACCCAGCGGGGCGACGGATTCCAGGCCATCGGCACGCTGCCCAAGGGGGCGTGGGCGGCCATTCTCGCCATCTGCATCGTGCTCACGCTGCTGATCAGCGGTCCGGTCGGCATCTTCAGCCTGATCGGCATCGCGGCCGCCCTGATCTATCTGCTCGACGTCCGGCCCGGCCTCAAAGACCTGTCGGACGGCAAAGGCTTCTGGTGAGGCGGTTCGGCCCGCCACCGCCCGACGGCGGGCCCCGTCTGCATCGTCCCGACCCGACCGGCCCCCGCTCGGGCCGGCCCACCCTTCCCGGGGCGCCGACCGAGATCAAGACCACCCCTTCCGGTGTACGGATCGAAGAGCTCACCACCGGCGTCGGTGACCCGGTGACCGTCTTCGCGCACGGGCTGGGCGGCGACATCTCCGGTACCCGCCCGCTGGGCAGTGCGGTCACCGGCCGACGGGTCTTCTTCCACTTCCGGGGTCACGGCCGCTCCGACGCCCCGGTCGGGCCGTGGAGCTTCGGCGACCTGGCCGCCGACCTGCGCGGCATAGCCGACCTGTCCGGCGCCACCCGGGCGCTCGGGGTCAGCATGGGCGCGGGCGCGCTGTGCCGGCTGATCAGCGAGACGCCCGACCGGTTCGAGCGGGTCGTCTTCTATCTGCCCGCGCCGTGGGACGGCACCCGGCCGGTGGTCGCCGAGACCCGCGTCGAGCGGTTGCTGGCCGCGGTCGAGTCGGGGGAGGCGGCGTCGATCGCCGCGGCCGTGGAGACGGAGCTGCCGGCCTCGGTGCGCAACACGCCGACCGGGTGGAGCTACCTGCGCCAGCGGGTCGAGCAACTGCAGCGTGACGGTCTCGCGCCCGAACTGACGACGCTCTGGCACGAGCCCGCGGTGGCCGACGAGTCGCTGCTGCGGGCCTTCCGCGGGCGGGCGCTGGTGCTGGGCTGCCTGGGCGACGAGGTGCACCCGGCCTCGTGGGCCGAGCGCCTGGCCACCCTGCTGCCCGGCGCCGACCTGCACGTCTACGACCGGCCCGCCGTGCTGTGGAACAACCGGCGCGAGCTGCGCGAGCGGATCTCGACCTTCCTCAACTCCTCGTTGAATGACTGAGGCCTCCCCGGGTTTCCCCGGAGAGGCCTCGATGTCGTACGGCTCAAGTCAGCTGGCGAGCCAGACCGGAACGTAGTACTCGGGGTTGCTGTAGTTGGCCACCTTGTCCAGCGCGACCGGCCAGATCTCGAGGTGCCAGCCCTTCGCCAGCCCGGTCACCGGGCGCGACGCCCAGGTGCCGTTGGAGGCGACCGAGGGGGTGTCTTCGATGCCCGAGGGCATCGAAGACAGCGGCTGACCGGTGTACTTGATCCACGACTTCGCGTCGAAGTTGTACATGTAGGTGCCGCTGGCGTTGTTCCACTTCAGCACGATCAGGCTGACGTAGTCCATGCCGGACTGCGAGTCGCTCGCGGTGCCCCGGATCGTCGACCACAGGCTCGCCTTGTTCGGCGGCGACGGGTACTTGATCGCCACCTTGGGCGCGGTCTTGTCGTAGAGCACGTTGAGCGTCGACGCGTTGCGCGCGGTCGCCTTGCCGTGCTCGTTGCTGAACTGCACCTTCGGCGTGAAGGTGCCCTGGTCGAAGTAGTGCGGGACGGTGGTCGCCGTCGCGTCCTGCTTGAGCAGGGTGTATTCGCCGTCGCCCCACTCGGTCCAGGCCTCGTCGGCCGTCGCCGGCATGCCGGACGGCGCGAAGACGCCCTCGACCAGGTAGTCGTAGGTGGAGCCGCCGGACGTGTAGGTGTTCGTGTAGATCGTGCTCTTCTGCCAGCCCAGGCTGCCCGACGGGGTGGTCACCGAGACGGCGGCGGACGCCAGCGTGCCGGTGCCCGCGACGGTGCCGTCGTTCAGCGCCACGCTCACCGTGAAGGTGCCGTTGGCGGCGTAAGTGTGCGTCCAGCTCGTGGAGCCGGCCTCGGCCGTCTGCGCGGCGGTGCCGTCGCCCCAGGTGATGACGCGGCTGATCTCTTCGACCGGGATGTCGTCGTCGGCCAGCGCGGTCTGCGTCAGGGTGACGGTCTGGCCGGCCCAGACCGCGGTGCCGTTCAGCGCGAAGGTGCCGGTCGGCGCCTCGCCGGCGGCCAGGGCGGGCGCGCCCACGCCGACCACGCCGGCCGTGAGGGCCGCGGTGAAAAGCGCAGGTAGGGCGCGACGGTAAACGATTTTCATCTGTCCCCCGTTGATGTGCCTCCCCGACCCGACAGTGAGGGAGCCTCGGGACAGTACCGGTGACCCGCCTCATCGATCAAGCCCGTTCTACCAGTTGGGCCGTAACCTTCTTCACCTGTGACCGCGTTGTCTACATCGTGCGGCTTTCCCCTAAATCAGTCTTTGTCGGACTAGTGGCGATTGGCCTGCCGGTCGCCGTCACGATCGGCTGGAGCCTCGCCACGCCGGCCAAGCGCCCCGCTGCAGTGGGCGCTCCCAACGGCTGGGGTGGCCTGGGCGCCGCCCCGGCCACGGCCCGGACCGGCCCGGTGCCGGTCCGGTATTCGGCGCAGCCCTACCGCCCGTCCCCGGTGGTGTCCACAAGCGTCCCCCCAGCGCCGGCCACATCCCCGGTGCCCGCCTCGTCGTCGTCCCCCACGGCAGGCGTCACGACACCGACGGTCTCGCCGTCCCCCACCCCGTCAGCGACGACGACCGACACGTTGCCGCCGCTGACCCTGCCCCCGGTGCCGACCCCTACCGACCCGGGTCCCGGCCCCGACCCCGATCCGACCGATTCCGAGGTGCCGCCCTCCGTTCCCCCGAGCGAGCCCGCGCCGTCCTTTCCGTGAGGTGGTAGCCGAAAGGCCCGCCACCTTCCCCGTCCACCCACCCGGGGGCAGCCGTTTTGAAGGTAGGGGCTGTCAAGTCGAGGTGACCGGTTATCCACAGGCCGGGCACCTTCGGGTGGAGTTTGTGGACAACGACGCCGAAGGTGCTGGCGAGGACACGGCGGCGGGCTGACCGGGGTGTTGGGCGCCTCCGGCCGTCCGACACCCCGAGCACCTGGGAGCGCCTCGATGAACGGCCTGCCGCACGACTGATCGTCGCTCTCCAGCCCCGGTCGGTGTCGGCCAGAGTCGTGGCCCTCAGGGGTGAGTGGCGGGGGCGCGGCTGCTCTACGCTGCTGGGCGTGAACGCGGATCACGGCAAACCGCTCGGTGCTGTCAAGCAGTTCTTCTTCGGTGCGGGGCTGCTCGGGCGGGGGCTCGGCATCATCCTGCGCAGTCCCAAGCTGCTCGGCCTCGGGCTGGTGCCGGCGCTGATCTCGGGCGTCATCTATGCCACGGCACTGTTCTTCCTGCTCGACTATCTGCCCGAGTTGTCCCGCTCGGTCACCTGGTTCGCCGACGGGTGGTCGGAGTGGGCTCGTGACCTCGTCCAGGTGCTGGGTGGCCTGGCTCTGGTCGGCGTGGCCGCGCTGCTCGGCGTGCTCACCTTCACCGCGGTCACGCTGCTCATCGGGGATCCGTTCTACGAGCGGATCTCGGAGCTGGTCGAGGATCGGTTCGGCGGTGTGCCGGACGCTGTCGAGGTGGGCTTCTGGCCGTCGCTGCGGCGCAGCCTGGTCGACTCGCTGCGCCTGATCGGGCTGACCATCCTGGTCGGCATTCCGCTGTTCCTGCTCGGGTTCCTGCCGGTGGTCGGGCAGACGGTGATCCCGGTGCTGGGTGGCGCGGTCGGTGGCTGGTTCCTGGCCGTCGAGCTCACCGGGGTGCCGTTCCAGCGGCGGGGGCAACGGCTCAAGCAGCGGCGGGCCGCGCTGCGGGCGAACCGGCCGCTGGCCCTCGGCTTCGGCGTGGCCGTGTTCTGCTGCTTCCTGATTCCGCTGGGCGCGATCCTGCTCATGCCGGCCGCCATCGCCGGCGCGACCCTGCTGGCCCGTCAGTCGCTCGGCCACTCCATCGAGGCGATAAAGGTCTAAGCCGATTCCCGTACGACCAGCTCGGTCGGCAGCACCACGGCGTCCGGCAGCCCGGCCTCGCCGTTGATCAGGCCCAGCAACTGGCGGGCCATCGTCCGGCCCATGTCGGCGATCGGCTGGCGGACCGTGGTCAGCGGCGGATCGCTGTAGCGACTGATCTCGAAGTCGTCGAAGCCGATCACCGCCACGTCGGCCGGCACGCGGCGACCCGCTTCCTTCAGGGCGAGCAGCGCGCCGTGGGCCATCATGTCGGAGGCGGCGAACACGGCATCCAGCGCCGGGTCGTCGGCCAGCAGCGTGCGCATCGCGGCCAGGCCCGACTCGCGGGTGAAGTCGCCGAACGCCACGTGCTGGGCCAGGCCGGCCTCGTCGAGCGTGGCGCGATAGCCGGCCAGCCGGTCGATGCCGGCCACCATGTCCTGCGGGCCGGCGATGGTGGCGATCCGGCGGCGGCCCCCGGCGACCAGGTGGCGTACGCCGGCCGCGACTCCGCCGAAGTGGTCCACGTCCACATAGGGGACTTCGGTGGTCCCGATGGGGCGGCCGCTGCAGATCACCGGAATGCCCATGCGGACCAGCGTGCCGGGCAGCGGGTCGGCGCCGTGCATGGATGCGAACATCACGCCGTCGACGTGACCGGCCACCGCGTACCGCTCGACCCGGTCGTGGCTGCGGACCGAGCCGGCCATCATCAGCACGAGCTGCTTGTCGGCCAGTTCGAGTTCGACGCCGGCCCCGCGGATGATCGCCGGGAAGAAGAGGTCGTCGGAGAAGACCCGGTTGGCCGTCTCGGGCAGGATCAGTGCGATCGACTCGGTGCGCTGGGTGACCAGGCTCCGGGCGGCCTGATTGGGCACGTAGCCCAGCTCGTCGACGGCGCGGGTGACCGCCTCACGGATGGAGGCGGCCACCGAGGTCGAACCGTTGACGACGCGGGAGACGGTCGCCCGGGACACCCCGGCGCGGCGCGCCACTGCTTCCAGGGTCGGCCGCTCCCGCGTCACCACAAAATCTCACCCCTCGTCGGATCCCGGCGCGGCGATGCCGTTGCGCCGGATCACCTCCCGGTACCACTTCGCGCTGTCCTTCAGCGTCCGCGCCTGCGTCGCGTAGTCGACGTGCACGACCCCGAACCGCTTGCGATACCCCTCGGCCCACTCGAAATTGTCCATCAGCGACCAGACGAAGTAACCACGCAGATCGACTCCGGCCGCCAGGGCATCATGGCAGGCCCGCAGGTGGCCGTCGAGGTAGTCGACGCGGCGGGCGTCGTGCACCTCGCCGTCGGCCGACGGGACCTCGGGATACGCGGCGCCGTTTTCGGTGATCATCAGCGGGATGCCCGGGTAGTCGTCGTTGATCCGGGTCAGCAGGCCGGTCAGCGCGGACGGCTCGATGCGCCAGTTCATGTCGGTGACCGGGCCGTCGGGGGCGTGGAACGCGATGCCCTCGCTGCCGGGCTGGTCGAGCGACGACGGGGTGCCGGGCTTCGCCGAGACGTACGCGGGCTGGTAGAAGTTGATCCCCAGCACGTCGATCGGGGCGTTGATCGTGGCCAGGTCGCCGTCCGCGATGTACGACAGGTCGGTGAACCGGGACATGTGCTCGAGCATGTCGGCCGGGTAGTGCCCCTTGACCAGCGGGTCGAGGAACATCCGGTTGGACAGCCCGTCGATGATCCGGACCGCGTCGAGGTCGGCGGCGCTGGTCGGGTCGACCGGCAGCGCGACGTTCGGGTTGAGCGTGATGCTGATGCTCTGGGCGCCGGCCGAGCGCAGCGCCCGGGCCGCCATGCCGTGGCCGAGCAGCAGGTGGTGCACCGCGGCGAAGACGGCCGCCGGGTCCTGCTTGCCGGGCGCGTGCACGCCACTGCCGTAGCCGAGGTAGGCCGAGCACCAAGGCTCGTTCAGCGTGGTCCAGGTCTTGACCCGGTCGCCGAGGCGGGCGTGGACGATCTGCGAGTATTCGGCGAAGGCCTCGGCGGTCAGCCGGTTGGCCCAGCCGCCCAGGTCTTCCAGGGTCTGCGGCAGGTCCCAGTGATAGAGCGTGACGACCGGGTCGATGCCCTTGCCGAGCAGCTCGTCGGTCAGCCGGTCGTAGAAGTCGAGACCCTTGACGTTGACCGGGCCGGTGCCGTCGGGCTGGATGCGGGGCCAGGCGATCGAGAACCGGTACGACGCCAGTCCCAGGTCCGCCATCAGCGCCACGTCGTCGACGTAGCGGTGGTAGTGGTCGCAGGCGATGTCGCCGGTGTGGCCGTTGTAGACCCGTCCCGGCGTACGGCTGAAGGTGTCCCAGATCGACGGGCCGCGACCGTCTTCCCGTGCCGCGCCCTCGATCTGGTACGACGCGGTGGCCGCGCCCCAGATGAAGTCGTCGGGGAAGGTGATCGCGGCGAGGGCCGGCTGCGCCGACGTTGACGTAACGGTGGCCGTCATACGTTCCCCTTAGTCGCTCACGAAGCGAGAAGCTCGAACTTAACCGGTTAATCATAGGGGCCGAAACATTCGGCGGAATACCGGTAAGTCGAATGTAAGCCAGTCTTCAGTCAGGCAAGGGGCGGTTGGCCGGCGTGGTTGGACGGGGTCCCGGCCTGAGCGCAGGACGGTAATCAGCCAGTGCGCAGGGCGCTGACCAGGCGTGGGTCGCCGGTCACGACCAGGCGATCCGGACGAACCCGGCCCATCAGCATCAGCAGCAGATCGCTCGCCGTGCCGGTCGCCTGAGCGCGGGCGTGGTGATCGTCGGTGTCGAGGATCGTGAGCGTGTCGAGCAGCGCCACCCCGGCCCCACGCAGTCGCACGAACCACTCGTAACCGGCGTCGTTGGCCACCAGGTGGACCACGCCGTGCAGGTCGGTCGGACCCTGCCGGCGCCCGGCGGGCAGCCAGGTGTCGAGCACCTCGCTCACCCCGTCGGCGGCCAGCTTGGTCTCTATCGGGGTCGGGCGCTCGGCCGCGGACTCGGCGTCCCACCGGTGCACCGAGATCTCGTGGGCCATCCGGCGCTGCCAGAACGCGGCCTTCTTGGCCTGGGGCGCCCAGTTCCACGCCGGGAAGTCGGCGTCGAGCGCCTCGAGCGTCTCGATCGTGCCGGTGAGCTCGCGGCGCAGGCCGTCGAGCGCCGCGTCCCACTCGGGGCGGGCCGGCACCTCGGGCTGGCCGGGACGCTCGGTGACCCCGCGGGGCGCGATCTCACGCACCCAGTGCAGCTCGGAGGTGAGGTGCTCGACCAGGTCGGCGACCGTCCAGCCGGGACAGCCGGGCACGACAGCCTCGGGACCGGACTGGGCCACGGCGTCCTGCAACGCGGGACTGTCGGCGCGCAGAGCGGCCATCCAGAAGTCCTTCGTCGCGTGCAGCCTGTTCATCGCGATGCTCTCCGCTTCCACCGAGCCGCTGAGGACGAGCCGCCAGGCAGGCGGACCGCCGCTGTGGACGACCCGCCGGGAAGCGGACCGCCGCTGTGGACGACCCGCCGGGAAGCGGACCGCCGATGAGATGCCCCGAACCCGTTGAGCCTAGGGTGGTTGGCGTGTCAGACGTTACCGTCGCTCCGCAAACCGACCTGTCGGCGTACACGACGCTACGCCTTGGCGGCCCGGCCGGCATCTTGACGGTCGCCACCGAAACGGACCAAGTGGTGGCTACCGTGCGTAATGCCACCGAGGATGGCCGTCCGATCCTCCTTCTGGCCGGCGGAAGCAATGTCGTGATCGGTGACGGCGGCTTCGACGGCACCGTGGTGCTGCTCCGGACGCGGGGCGTGCGCGTGGTCGAGGAGCACGAGGAATCGGTCGTCCTCCGGGTCGCGGCGGGGGAACCGTGGGACGACTTCGTGGCGTACGCGGTGGAGCACGGCTACTCCGGTGTCGAGTGCCTGAGTGGCATCCCGGGTTCGGCCGGCGCGACACCGATCCAGAACGTGGGGGCGTACGGGCAGGAGGTTGCCCACACGATCGTCGCGGTGCACGCGTACGACCGGGAAACCGCCTCGATTCGCGTCATGCCCCCGGCCGAGTGCGCCTTCGCCTACCGCGCCAGCGTCTTCAAGCACAACGACCGCTACGTGGTGCTCGAGGTCGACTTCCGGCTGGCCCGCTCGGCCGAGTCGGCGCCCATCCGCTACGCCGAACTGGCCCGTAACCTGGGCGTCGAGGCGGGTGACCGGGTGCCGCTGCAGCATGCCCGCGACACCGTCCGCAAGCTGCGCGAGGGCAAGGGCATGGTGCTCGACGCGGACGACTACGACACCTGGTCGGTGGGCTCGTTCTTCACCAACCCGGTGGTCAGCGCCGCCCGCTGGGCCGAGCTCGGGCTGGACGCGCCGCACTGGCCGGGCGACGACGGCACGGTGAAGATCCCGGCGGCCTGGCTGATCGAGCACGCCGGGTTCGGCAAGGGCTTCGCCGGTGACGGGGTGGCCATCTCGAGCAAGCACACCCTGGCGCTGACCAACCGCGGCTCGGGCACGACCGGGGCCCTGCTCGACCTGGCTCGCACCGTGCGGGACGGGGTACGCGAGCGCTTCGGGGTCGAGTTGCACCCGGAGCCCGTACTGGTGAACTGTGCGCTCTGAAAGGCGTCACTCCCAGCCGAAGACCTGCGTGTAGTAGGGCGTCCCGTTGGCCGCGTAGACCACGCCGGAGCCGATCGACTTGGCGCCGCAGTTGAGGATGTTGGCCCGGTGGTGCGGGCTGGCCATCCAGGCGTCCATCACCTCGGTCGCGGTGCGGTAGCCCCAGGCGATGTTCTCGCCCGACGGCTGCGCGTACCCGGCCAGGTGCGAGCGCCGGACGAAGGTGGTGCCGTCGCGCCACACGTGGCTGAAGAGGCCGGTGCGGGCCATGTAGACGCTCTGCCGGACCGACGCGACCACCAGTTCCTGGTCGACGGCCAGCAGGCGCTTGCAGCCGTTGGCCGCGCGTTGCTGGTTGGTCATGGTGATGACCTGCGACATCAGAACCTTCGGGGCGACCACCGCCGGGGCTGCCGGTGGGGCCGGGACTTCGGCCTGCGCCGGTGAGGCCACCATGAGGGCGATCACCGGGGCGGCCACGAGCAGCAGAAGGCGTCGCAACACGGCTTGGCTCCAATCCCAGCAGCAGTCAGGCGTCTGGGAATATCGGATCCGTTTTCTAGCCGTACGTCCCATCTTTGACGGAAACCGGATACTCGGTCGGACACCGTGTCACTCTGAGGGGATTGGCGGAATCGGGACGTCGGGGACCTCGCGGTTATCCGCCCGGACCCGGCCCCGGAGGGCAGATAGCCCGCTAATCTGTCACTGTCCGTAAATAGTCCGTGACATCACGCTATCGTGGCTTTGCGGATGATTCCGCCGCCGACACCGACCCCTCACCTTTCCGAGAGCGCGGTCGTGTCCGGACCCGAGCGTGTACGAGGGGTGGGGCAGGGTGAGCACAGAATGAGTCGCCTACTCGTCGTCGAGGACGATCCGGACATCGCACTGGCGCTCCGGCTGTTGTTCAGCCGTGCGGGGTACGAGGTCGCGCACGCCGGCGACGGTCGTACCGGCCTCAAGGAGGCGTACGCCGAGCACCCCGACCTGGTCGTGCTCGATGTCGGCCTGCCCGAGATGGACGGCTGGCAGGTGCTGGAGCGTCTGCGCGACGTCTCCGACGTGCCGGTGCTGGTGCTGACCGCGCACGGCCAGGAGGCCGAGAAGGTGCGCGGGCTGCGCGGTGGTGCCGACGACTACCTGACCAAGCCGTTCGCCAACAACGAACTGCTGGCCCGGGTCGAGGCGCTGCTCCGGCGCTCGTCCACCGGCCAGAACAGCTGGGCCAGTCAGGTCTACGACGACGGGCTCGTGCACCTCGACCCGACCAAGCGCCGGGTCTATGTCAAGGGTGACGAGAAGCGTCTCACCCCGACCGAGTTCCGGCTGCTCAACGCTCTGGTGCGGCACGCCGGGGCGGTGCTCAGTCCCAACCAGCTGCTCACTCAGGCCTGGGACGACCCGACCGGCATCGGCCAGGAACGGGTCAAGTTCGCCGTGCTGCGACTTCGCCGCAAGCTCGGCTGGTCCGATCCCGACGACTCGCCGATCGAGTCCGTCCGGGGCTTCGGTTACCGCTACCGCCGGCCCGGCGGAGAGGCCTGAGTCCTTCGGTGTTCTCAGGTGAGGCACGTACGGGTCGATGAGGGCCTTGGAACGCCGAGCAGGAGGTAGCAAGCGTGGAAGACCTTGGTGAGATCGTTGGCGAATTCCTCATGGAGAGCCACGAGAATCTGGATCAGATCGACCGCGACCTGGTGGAGCTCGAGCAGGACCCCAACTCCCGGGATCTGATCTCCCGCATCTTCCGGTCGATCCACACCATCAAGGGCACCAGCGGCTTCCTGGCCTTCAGCCGGCTCGAGAAGCTGGCCCACGCGGGCGAGTCGCTGCTCTCCAAGTTGCGCGACGGCGTCATGCCGGTGACCCCGACGACGATCACCACGCTGCTCGCCACCATCGACGGTGTGCGCTCGATCCTCGCCGCCATCGAGGAGACGCAGGCCGAGGGCGACGTCGACATCGACACCATCATCGCCCAGGTCAACGCGCAGATGAACGCGGGTGAGGAGGCCCCGGCGGCCGCACCGGCGCCGGCCGCGGAGGCCGAGGCGCCCGAGCCGCTGGCCGAGGTGCCCGCCCGCGTGGCTCCCGATCCGGTCGACAACCAGCGCAAGCCGATCGGCGAGATCCTGGTCGAGACCGGCGCCGCACAGGCCTCCGACGTCGGCTCCGCGCTGGCCCAGCAGATCGAGGGTGACGAGCGCAAACTCGGCACGATCCTGCTCGACGAGGGCAAGGCCCAGCCGGCCGCGGTCAGCGAGGCGCTGCAGGCCCAGACGCCCAAGCGCAGCATCGCCGACAGCGCCATCCGGGTCGACGTCGACCTGCTGGACACCCTGATGAACATGGTCGGTGAGCTCGTACTCGCCCGGAACCAGCTGGTCCGGGGCGTGATGGAGACCGGCGACGCCACCCTCGTACGGAGTGCGCAGCGCCTCGGCATGATCACCAGTGAGCTGCAAGAGGGCATCATGAAGACCCGTATGCAGCCGATCGAGCACATCTGGTCGAAGCTGCCCCGGGTCGTCCGCGACCTCAGCCAGTCGCTCGGCAAGCAGGTCCAGCTGGTCATGCAGGGCAAGGAGACCGAGCTCGACCGCAGCCTGCTCGAGGCGGTGAAGGACCCGCTGACCCACCTGGTGCGTAACGCGGTCGACCACGGTATCGAGAACCCGGACCAGCGCATCGCCACCGGCAAGGGCCCCGAGGGCACGCTCACGCTGCGCGCCTATCACGAGGGCGGCCATGTGGCGGTCGAGGTCGCCGACGACGGCGCCGGCCTGAACGTGGAGCGGATCGCGCAGAAGGCGGTCGAGAACGGCCTGCTGCGCCCCGACCAGATCCCCAACATGGACCGCCGCGACATCATGGCGATGGTCTTCCAGCCCGGCTTCTCGACCGCGGCCAAGGTCACCAACGTGTCCGGCCGCGGCGTCGGCATGGACGTCGTCAAGACCAACATCGAGAACATCGGTGGCGCGGTCAGCGTCGACTCGAAGCCCGGTGAGGGCACGGTCTGGCGCCTCACCATCCCGCTGACCCTGGCCATCATCCAGGCGCTGACCGTCGACTGCGGCGATCAGCGGTACGTCATCCCGCAGGTCGCGGTGCTCGAACTGGTCTTCATCGACGGCCAGTCCACCAAGATCGAATATGCCTCGGGTGCGCCCGTCTATCGCCTGAGGGGCAAACTTCTTCCCCTCGTACGCCTCGATCGCGCGCTCGGTCTGGACGTGGGCGGCGACCAGGGCGTCTACATCATGGTGCTGCAGGCCGACGGCCGGCGCTTCGGTCTGGTCGTCGACCGCGTGCTGAACACCGAAGAAGTAGTGGTCAAGGCGCTCAACTCGAGGTTCAAGGACATCGGCCTGTACGCCGGCGCGACGATCATGGGCGACGGCAAGGTCGGACTGATCCTGGACGTCTCGTCGCTGGCCCGCCGCAGCCACCTGACCGCCGACGCCGAACGGCAGAACCTGGAGGCGTCCTCGCGGGCGGCCGGGGCCGGCGGCAGCGGGGAACGGTTGCTGGTCACCGCGGTCGGCGAACGACGGGTCGCCATCCCACTCGACACCGTCACCCGGCTCGAAGAGTTCCCCCGCGAACGCATCGAGCACGCCGGATCGCGCGAGGTGGTGCAGTACCGCGGGCAGATCCTGCCCCTGGTGCGGTTGTCGCACCTGCTCGGGGCGTACGGGGAGGAACCCGAGGGCGACACCGTCTCGGTCGTCGTCTACAGCGAGGGAGCGCGGAGCGTGGCGCTGGTGGTCGACCGGATCGTGGACATCGCCGAGAACTCGACCACGGCCCGCCGGGACGCCGAGGAGGACGGTCTGGTCGGCACCGCGGTCATCCAGCAACGGGTGACCGAGCTGCTGGACGTCCGGCGCGCGATCCTGGCCGCCGACCCGAACTTCTACACCGACCTGGAAAACGACGAGCTGCTGGTGGAGGCCTGAGATGGCGAGCCGTCAGTTCGCCACGTTCGAGGTGGCCGAGCAGCTCTTCGGGGTCGAGGTGCACACGGTGCAGGAGGTGCTCTCGTACAGCGAGTACACCCCGGTGCCGCTGGCGCCGCCGGCCATCGGCGGGCTCTTCAACCTGCGCGGTCAGGTGATCGCCGCGGTCGACCTGCGGGTGCAGCTCGGCATGGCTCGCAAGGCGCTCGAGGGCCAGGTGATGAACGTGATCCTGCGCGGCGACGGCGAGCCGGTCAGCCTGGTGGTGGACCGGATCGGCGAGGTGGTCGACCTCGACGACGACACGTTCGAGCCACCGCCCGACACGCTCAGCGGACCGACCCGCGACCTGGTCGTGGGCACGTTCAAGCTGGACGGCCGGCTGATGCTCGCCCTCGACGTCAACGCCGCCGTCGACACGCTCCGCGTCACGACCTGATGTACAGCCTCGTCAGCGCCCCGGTGCTCGGCTTCGACCTGACCCGCCTCACCGGTGGGTCGGCCACGGCCGAGGTCATGCTGCGCGGTTTACGCCTGCAGGCCGCCGACCTGCCGGTGCTCGCCGAGCGGTTGCCGGACGAGGGTGTGCGCGGCCCGCTCTGGGTCGAGGTGGAGAGCGCGGCCCGCCGGATGCCGTCGCTCAAGGGTATGTCGAAGGACGACCCGGCCGGGAGTCTGGCCCTGGTCGAGCGCGCTCCCATCGGTACGGTCGACGCGCTGCTCACCTGCGTGCGGTACGACGTGATGGCCTGGACCTGGACCGGCACCGGGCGTGACGCCCAGCAGTCCGAGGTGGCGGCCGCGGCCACCGCCCTGATCTGTGACGCCGCCGTGGCCAGCTATCTGCGCGAGGTGCTCGACGCCGACACCCGCCGCGGGCTCGGCGCGGGCTGGGTCGCGGCCATGCGCAAGCTGCCGGTCGGGGCGCCGATCGACCTCGGCCCGCACCACTACACGGTGTCGGCGCTGCTCGACCGGTTGCGTTCGCTGCGATCGAGCGATCTGAGCCGGCTTCTCGCCTCGGCCGAGGACGCGCGCCGCAACGCCGGCGGCTGGTCCCCGGCGGTGCATTCGGCGTCCTGGGCGGCCTATCTGTCGGATCGGGTCCGGACCGCCGCCGCGGCGCAGATGCTGTTGGTACAGGCCGTCGACACGGCCGCCATTCCGCTGGCCGACCGGGCCGGTGGGGTGTGGAACATGCTCAGCGGCGCGGTGCAGGCCCTCGTGGTACGAGACCTGCTGGACACCTCGACCGCGCATCGGCTGCTCGCCCCCGTGGTGGCGGCTCTCGGCCCGGCGTGGCTGGGCTGACAAGGAGGAGGCCAGGTGATTTCGGTCCTCGTCGTCGACGACTCGGTCGTCGTCCGCCGCCTGATCGTCGACGCCCTCGGTGGCGCCGAGGGCATCGAGGTGGTCGGCACGGCGTCCAACGGCCTGCTGGCCCAGGCCAAGATCGACCAGCTCAAGCCCGACGTGATCACGATGGACATCGAGATGCCGCAGATGGACGGCATCACGGCGGTCCGCGAGCTGCGCAAGCGGCACCGGCAGGTCCCGGTGATCATGTTCAGCACGCTGTCGGCCTCGGGCGCGTCGGCCACCCTGGAGGCGCTCTCGGCCGGCGCGACCGACTACGTCACCAAGCCGAGCAACGTCGGCTCGGTCAACGAGTCGATCAAAGCGGTCCGCGACGAGCTGGTCCCCAAGATCTATGCCCTGGCCGGTAAGCGCCGCCCGGGAGCCGCCCCACCGGCCCCACCGGCCCGGCCCGCCGTGGCCCCGCCGCCGTCCGCGGCCCGCCCACTGACCCGTCCCGGGGCCGTCACGCCACCACCCGTCGCGGGCCGTCCGCTCGCGAGGCCCGGCGCCGCCCCGGTCAAGGCCGCCGCCCCGCGGCGCACCGCCGCCGGCGGGCGGGTCGACATCCTGGCCATCGGCTCGTCCACCGGCGGACCGGACGCCCTGACCAAGGTGCTGACCGGCATCCCGGCCGACCTGCCGGTACCCATCGTCATCACGCAGCACATGCCGCCCGTCTTCACCAAGATGTTCGCCGAGCGACTCGACCGTGGCACGCCGCTGCACGTCGTCGAGGCGGGCGACGGGATGGAGCTGACCGCCGGCTGGGTCTACATCGCACCCGGCGACAAGCACCTGGTCCTGCACCGCCGGGGCACGGCCACGCTGACCCAGCTCAGCAGCGCGCCGCCGGAGAACTCCTGCCGCCCGGCCGTGGACGTCATGTTCCGGTCGGTCGCGGCCCTCTACGGCGCGTCGGCGTACGCGACCGTGCTCACCGGAATGGGAAGCGACGGACGGGGTGGTGCGAAGGTGCTGAGAGACGCCGGAGCCGAGGTGCTGGCCCAGGACGAGGCCACCTCGGTGGTGTGGGGCATGCCGGGCGCCGTTGTCGGTGCGGGGCTGGCCGACGAGGTCCTGCCGCTCGACCGGATCGCCGCTCACCTGGTCAACCGGGTGAAGTCCGGCCGATCGGCGGCGGTGGCCCGATGACGCTGTCGCAGTCCGAGTTCAACTTCGTGGCCCAGCTCGTACGGCGTGAGGCCTCGATCGTGCTCGCCCCGGGCAAGGAGTATCTGGTCGAGGCGCGGCTCATCCCGGTCGCCCGGGCCGTCGGCGCTGCCGGGGTCAACGAGTTCCTGGCCGACCTGCAGCGCCGGCCCGACCCGGCCAAGCAGCGCAAGATCATCGACGCGCTGACCACCAACGAGACCTCGTGGTTCCGCGACCGGGAGCCGTTCGCGGCCCTGACCGACGTGGTGCTGCCCGAGCTGGTCAAGTCGCGCTCGGCCGCGCGCAAGGTGCGACTGTGGTCGGCCGCCAGCTCCAGCGGGCAGGAGGCGTACAGCCTGGCCATCACCATGCAGGAGAACCTGCCGCCGGGCTGGGGCTACGACATCATGGGCACCGACATCTCGACCGAGATGGTCAAGCGGGCCGAGACCGCGGAATACAGCCAGGTCGAGGTCAACCGCGGCCTGCCCGCGGCTCAGCTGGTGCAGTACTTCGAGCGGGCCGGCGCGCACTGGCGGATCACCCCGGCGCTGCGCCGCAACGTGTCGTTCCGGCTGATGAACCTCACCGCGCCGTTGCCCGCCATGCAGCCGTTCGACGTGATCTTCCTGCGCAACGTCCTCATCTACTTCGACGTCGCGACCAAGCGCACCGTGCTGCAGAACGTGGCCAAGCTGCTTCGCCCCGACGGCTGGCTGTTCCTGGGGGCGGCCGAGACCACGATCGGGATCGACGACAACTACGAGCGGGTGGCCGCCGGCCGCACGTCCGCCTACCGAGTCCGAAGCGGGGCGTCCGTGGGCGCCGCCAGAAGGGGATGACACCCATGCGCGCCATGGTGATCGACGATTCCCGCGCGATGCGGATGATCCTCAAACGCATCGTCAGCAAGCTCAATTTCGAGGCCATCGAGGCGGGCGACGGCAAGGAGGCGCTCGACCTGGTGACCTCGATGACCGAGGTGCCCGAGCTGGCCCTCATCGACTGGAACATGCCGAACATGAACGGGCTCGAGTTCGTCACGGCGGTCCGTTCCGACCCGCGGCTGCGCGAGATGACGCTGGTCATGGTCACGACCGAGAGCGAACAGAGCCAGATCGTCCGGGCCCTCGCCGCGGGTGCCCACGAATACGTGATCAAGCCCTTCACCGAGGGCGCCATGATCGAAAAGCTGGCCCTGCTGGGCCTTGTCCCGACCGGAGCGAACTCATGAGCGTCGAAGTCGAGGTCAACGAGAACGACCTCGCCGAGATGGTGGAGCAGGTGTGGGAGTCGTATCTGGATCCCGAGGGTGTGAACCCGCTGATCCCGACCTACGACGAGAACCAGCCGTCCGAGGTGCACTCCTCGGTCTCCATCACCGGTTCCTGGACCGGGCACATCGTGTACGCGTCCTCCACGCTGGCCGCCCGCCGGGCCGCCGCCGCGTTCCTGGCCATGGAGCCGGACGAGGTGAGCGAGGAGGACCTCTCCGACGTGCTCGGTGAACTCGCCAACATCGTCGGCGGGAACGTCAAGGCGATGCTGCCGCCGGGTGCGCTTCTGTCGCTGCCGCAGGTGGTACTCGCCCCCGAAGCTACGGCGCGCTTTCCCAACACGTCCCGGATCAGTGGGGTCTACGGGGTCTGGGACGGCGAGCCGGTGTCGATCTCCATGTGGCAGAGCCGTGGAGACAACCACAACAAGGAGGGCGCGGAATGAAGATTCTCATCGCTGACGACAGCCGGGTGATGCGGCAGATCGTGGTCCGCACCCTGCGTCAGGCCGGCTTCGGTGATCACGAGCTGATCGAGGCGGCCAACGGGCGCGAGGCGTTCGACATGGTCAACTCGGAGAGCCCCGATCTGGTGCTGTCCGACTGGAACATGCCGGAGATGAACGGCATCGAGTGCCTCCGGCAGCTCCGTGCGGCCGGCAACGACGTCAAGTTCGGTTTCGTGACGTCCGAGAGCACGCCCGAGATGAAGGACCAGGCGGATGCCGCGGGTGCTCTCTTTTTCATCGTGAAGCCGTTCTCAGCTGAGCGATTCGATGAAGTCTTCGCTCCTATTTTGGGATGATTACGACATGTCCGACGTCTCGGTTCTCCCTGGCACCCTGGCCGTTCGCAACCTCTTCGAGGACCTGCTCGGCCGTGAGGTGACCGTCAGTCCTGGTGAGCCCCTCAGCGCAGATGAGGTCCCCACCTCCACGGTCGCGATCTTCACCGACTCCGCGCAGAAGGTGTACGCGGTGCTCGGGATGTCGCTGTCCCTGGCCGCCAACGCCGGCGCCGCGCTGGGTCTGCTGCCGGCCGGTGCGGCCGAGGACAGCATCGACGAGAAGCAGCTGTTCCCCAACCTCGCCGAGAACGTCTTCGAGCTCTGCAACGTGCTGACCAGCCTGCTCAACCGTGAGGGTGGCCCGCACATCAAGCTCTACCAGGTGATCTACCCGGGTGACCCGCTGCCCGGCGACGCCCGGGCCCACCTGATGGCGCTCGGCCGCCGGGTCGACCTGCTGGTCGAGGTCAACCGCTACGGCAAGG
This sequence comes from Paractinoplanes bogorensis, assembly GCF_018829635.1. GTDB lineage: Bacteria > Actinomycetota > Actinomycetes > Mycobacteriales > Micromonosporaceae > Actinoplanes > Actinoplanes bogorensis. Next base: position 317,566 of record NZ_JAHKKG010000002.1, on the reverse strand, counting down.
GAAAGTTCAGCCTCTCCCTCGCGCCCTGATCTCCGCGTACGTCAAGAAAGCGGGTCCGCCTCCCTGGCGGGCCCGCTTTCTCGGTTGCGGGACGGGTTCAGTTCGGGGCTAAGCAAATTGCCGATCCGGTCGAAGCAAAGGACGAGCCCTGTTGTCGACGGACGGGAGTAAGCCATGACCTTTCCCGGTGTTTCCGGTGCCAATCCGCTGGCGGCTGCCGCCGGCGCGGCCGGCGCCTCCAAGGGCAAGGACGGCAAGGACCTCGGCGACAAAGACACGTTCATGAAGCTGCTGGTGGCCCAGCTGAAATACCAGGACCCCAGCAAGCCGGCCGACTCGACCCAGTTCCTGGCCCAGACGGCGCAGTTCACCCAGGTCGAGAAGCTCGAAGGAATCATGAACATGATGAAGGGGCAGCAGCTGATCACTGCTAGTTCCCTGGTCGGCAAGAACGTCGAGTACATGACCGGTGACGGCGTACGGCTCACCGGAACCATCTCGGCGGCCAAGCTCAACGGCGACGCCGAGCCCCTGCTCCGGGTCGGCAACGTGGACGTGCCGCTATCCAAGGTCACTCAGGTCGAGCAGCAGGGTCAGACCGCGACCGACGCTCCCAAGTCTTAAGCCCTCTCCTCGAGCAAAGGAACGATCCATGCTGCGCTCGCTCTATTCCGGCATCAGTGGCCTGCACGCCCACCAGCAGATGATGGACGTCACCGGTAACAACATCGCCAACGTCAACACCGTCGGTTACAAGGCCAGCTCGGTCCAGTTCCAGGACACGCTGAGCCAGATGACCGCCGCCGCCGGCGCCCCGCAGAACGGCCAGGCCGGCTCCAACCCGGGCCAGGTCGGTCTGGGTGTCCGCAACGCCGGCATCACCTCGAACTTCAGCCAGGGCTCGGCCGAGACCACCGGCAAGGCCGGCGACATGATGATCCAGGGTGACGGCTTCTTCATGACCCGCCGCGGCAACGAGGAGCTCTACACCCGGGCCGGCTCGTTCTTCTTCGACGCCAACGGCACGTTGGCCACCGCGACCGGCGAGCCGGTGCAGGGCTGGACCGCCGATGAGAGCGGCGTGGTGAACCCGGCCGCCAAGCCGGGCGACATCAAGATGCCCCTGGGCAAGAGCATCTCGCCGGTAGCGACCAGCACGGTGGAGATGAAGGGCAATCTGACCAATGACATGCCCGAGGGCGTGACCGACCCGACCACCATCCCGGCCATCGAGATCCCGTTCAAGGCGTTCGACAAGACGGGCAACCCGATCAGCCTCTCGGCGAAATTCACGCGGACCACCACCGATCCCACCGCTGACACCCAGGACTGGACGGTGACCCTCACGAAGTCGGGTGATGCCGGGCCGGCCACGCCGATCACCGCGACCATCCAGTTCAAGGACGGAAAGCCGGTCGCCACGCCGCCGGCGACGAGGGCGACGCTCAATTTCTCGGGGGCGACCGCGATCGACCCCAACATCAGCGACACGTTCACCGTCGACGCCGGGGACCTGACGATGTTCCACGGCCTCACCGAGGCCCGGGTCTCCGACTCGAACGGCAACGCGGCCGGCACCCTGGCCTCGCTCTCGTACACGGTGTCGGACACCGGCCAGATCATCGGCGCGTTCAGCAACGGTCAGAAGAAGGTGCTCGGTCAGGTCGCCCTGGCCACCTTCAAGAACGTCAACGGCCTCGAGAAGACCGGAGACTCGCAGTGGCGCGCCACCGTGAACTCCGGTCTGGCCCAGGTGGGCACGCCCACCAGTGCCGGCCTGGGGCAGGTGATCAGCGGTGCGCTCGAAATGTCGAACGTCGACCTGGCTCAGGAGTTCACCAACCTGGTCATCGCCCAGCGCGGCTTCCAGGCCAACTCCCGCATCATCACCACCTCGGACGAGCTGCTCCAAGAACTCGTCAGCATGAAGCGCTAGACGCCAACGAGCGTGCAGGACCGGCCACGGCCGGGGCAAGCCCGTGCGGCTTGTCCCGGCCGTCCGTTTTTTGCGGATCATTCGCACCTGTACGGCGACCGGTTGGCTATCAGCGGCAACCGGCATCACGCCGAAACACATAGCGAAGGCCCACGGACGGCCTGCCGGCTTAGGACCACACCACCACCAAGGACGGACGTTCGTGATCCTCGTAACCCGCATCAACGGTGCCGTGTTTGCCCTGAACCCGGACCTGATCGAGCGTGCCGATTGCACGCCCGACACGGTCGTCACGCTGGTCGACGGCACTAAGTACGTCATTGCCGAGTCCGTGCCCGAGTTCATCGATTCAGTGCGGCACTACCGCGCCTCACTGATCGCCCAAGCGAGTCGCCTCGAGGCCGAGCCCACCAACACCCACTCCTCCGCCCCGTCGTCCGACGACGACGCCGACGCTAAGGTGCTCCCGCTGCACCGGAATGGTCGCTGATGGATATCTCAACGATTGTCGGTGTGGTCGTTGGCCTCATCATCATCTTCACCGTCCAGATCCTCGAGGGCGGCTCGCCGGCCTCGATCATCCTGATCCCCTCGATGCTGCTGGTGTTCGGCGGCGCGTTCATGGCCGGTATGGCCGGTGGCGTGCTCAAGGACGCGACCGGCGCCGGCAAGACCCTGCAGAAGGCGTTCCTGGCCAAGGTCACCCCGCCCACCAAGCTGGTCGAGGAGGTCGTCAAGCTGGCCGAGCGCGCTCGCCGCGAGGGCCTGCTGGCCCTGGAGGACGCGGTCAAGACCGTGGAGCACCCGTTCCTGAAGCGCGGTCTGCAGCTGGCCATCGACGGCACCGACCCGGACGAGCTGCATGACATCCTGCACGCCGAGATCGCGGCCAAGAAGAAGGCCGACAAGGCGAGCGCCAAGCTCTTCGAGAACATGGGCGGCTACGCCCCGACGATCGGCATCATCGGCACGGTCATGGGTCTCGTGCACGTGCTCGAGAACCTGAACAAGCCCGAGTCGCTCGGTCACTCCATCTCGGCCGCGTTCGTCGCGACCCTCTGGGGCGTGCTCAGCGCCAACGTCATCTGGCTGCCCGTCGCCGCTCGCCTCAACCGCCTCAGCGCGGTCGAGGCCGAGGAGATGGAGCTGGTCGTCGACGGTGTCCTCGCCATCCAGGCCGGCTCGAACCCGCGTCTGGTGGCCCAGAAGCTCCGCAGCCTGCTCCCGCCGGACGAGGCGAAGAAGGCCGAGGCGGCCGCGAACACGAAGAAGGCAGCGTAAGCAGATGAGTTCAGGCGGCGGCAAGCGCAAGCAGCGCCATGAGGAGCACGAGGAGCACGTTAACCACGAGCGCTGGCTCGTGTCGTACGCCGACATGCTTACCCTGCTGTTCGTTCTCTTCGTGGTTCTGTACTCGATGAGCGACGTCAACATGAAGAAGTTCGCCCAGCTGGCCTCCGGTCTGTCCTCGGGATTCGGCGCGCAGAGCGTCGCCTTCCAGGGTCAGACCGGCCCGATGGACGGCGCCGGCAACGCGACCGAGATCGTGAAGATCGACCCGGGCGCCAACCCCGGTGACGGCAAGTCCGGCACGTCCAGCCTGACCTCGCAGCAGGTGGCCGCGGTCAAGGCGGCCATGGCGGCCGAGCAGCGCAAGAAGGCGTCGCAGGACGCCACGGCGGCCGCCAAGGAGGCCGAGAACTTCAAGAAGATCGAGAACAAGATCTCGGACGCGCTGGCGGCCCAGAAGCTGCTCGGTTCGGTCAAGTTCACGATCGACCGGCGTGGCCTGGTGGTCACCGTCGTGACCAACGAGGTCGTCTTCGACGGCAACCGGGCCGACCTGCAGCCGGGCGGCAAGAAGATCCTCGACGCCATCGCCCCGTCGCTCGTCAAGCTGCCCAACAACATCGAGGTCGACGGCAACACCAACCAGCTCAAGGCCAAGACCACCTTCTACCCCAGCGGCTGGGAGCTCTCCGCCGCCCGCGCCTCGACCACGGTCCGTTACCTGATCGACCACGGCCTGGCCAAGAACCGGATGACCGCCGTCGGTAACTCCGACACCAAGCCTCTGATCAACCCGTCGGACCCGCGCTCGATCACCATGAACCGGCGCGTCGACATCGTCGTACTGACCACCCTCACGGCCGACCAGGCGGCACTGCTGCCCTCGGCGGCCGGCGAAGACGCAAAGTTGCACTCCGGTGAGACCTCGGCCCAGGCCGAAGCTGCCGCTAAGCGGGCCGGTACGACGGCCGATTCCAACACCGACACCACGACGCACGACTGAGAGGACCTCGAATATGAGCACCAACGAGATCACCCCGGCCGAGGCGCCGAAGAAGTCCAAGAAGATGCTGATGATCATCGTGATCGCGGCGGTGGTACTGCTCGGCGGTGGCGGGGCCGGCGCGTTCTTCATGATGAAGGGCGACAGCGCGGAGGCCGCACCGACGAAGGGCACCGTCAAGGCGCTCGACGACGCGCTGACGATCAACTTGGCTGACGGCCACTACCTGAAGCTCAACTTCTCGCTGCAGCAGACCACCGACGCCGCCGAGGACGTCGACACCAGCGAGGCGCAGGAGCTGGCGATCGACGAGTACACCGGCAAGACCCTGGCGCAGCTCTCCACCGAGAAGAGCCGCGAGGAGATCAAGTCGGACCTCACCGCGAAGATCGTGAAGGCCTACACCGAGAGCGGCAAGAAGATGGTCATGGGCGTCTACTACACGTCCTTCGTGACCCAGTAAGCAACAGGTCAGAGTAACGAGACGGGCGGGTTCACTCCGGTGAACCCGCCCATTCCTCGTTAATAGGGCAAGTTAGGTCGCTCGGGCTCAGCCGATCCGGAAACGAGCCGATGGGGACAACGTGACCAACGCCGCACGTTCCCCGGGCCGGCTGTCCCGCCGTGGTCAGGGCGCAGGGCCGACCGCGTACGACTTCCGCAAGCCGATCAAGCTGTCCCGCGAGCACATCCGCACGCTGCAGATCGCCTTCGAGACGTACGCGCGCAGCTGCGGAACTCTGCTCACCACGCGGCTGCGGGCGGTCAGCAACGTCACGCTCGCCTCGATCGAGCAGCTGAACTACGACGAGTACGTCGCGGCCCTGAACAACCCCACGGTGATCGCCGTGGTGGGCCTCGACCCGCTGCCCGGCACGGCCCTCATGGAGATCTCGTCCTCGGCGTCGATGACCGCGATTGATCACATGCTCGGCGGCCCCGGCGGTCCCCAGCCGGAACGCCCGCTGACCGAGGTCGAGATGCCTTTGCTCCGCGGTCTGCTCGAGCGGATGCTGGGCGAGCTGCGCTACGGCTTCGAGACGCTGGTCGAGCTGCACCCGAAGCTCAAGGAGATCGAGTACAACGCGCAGTTCCTCCGGGCCCACCAGCCGGGCGACGCCTGCGTGATCGCCTCGTTCGACATGAAGATCGGGGCCGAGGAGACCGCGCACACGTTCTGCCTGCCGTTCAACACGATCCTGCCGGTGCTGTCGAAGACCGAGACGGTGGTGCTGAGCGACGCCGAGCGGTCGGCCAAGGACATGGCGATGCGCAACCTGACGGCCGGCCTCTCGTCGGCCCCGCTCGACGTCGCCGTCCGATTCCAGCCCATCCGGATGCGGACCGATGACATCGTGGACCTGCAGCCCGGCGACGTCGTCCCGCTGGGTCACCCGACCACGCAGCCGCTCGAGGTCAAGGTCAACGAGACCGTTTTTGCCCACGCAGTGCCCGGTAATCAGGGTGCCCGGCTCGCCTGTCTCATCGTGCCGGCCCCCCAGGAAGCCTCGCCCAAGGAGTCTGGTCGCCCATGACCGCGCCCACCATCACCGCGCCGCAGCTGGCGCTCGCCCGGAACGCGGCCGACGCCGCGCTGGGTGTCCTGCCCACCAGCCGTCCGCTGGCCGTCGCCGAGCCGATCGCCGCCTCGGCCGACGTGCTCATCGAGGGTCAGGCGGTCACCGCCAGATTCAGCGGGGCGGCCGCCGGCGAGGTGGTCGTGGTGGTCGGGCAGGACCTGGCCGACGCGCTCAAGGAGAGCCCGCTCGGCGAGCTCGACCTGACCGCCGCCGTCCGGCCCGCCCTGGAGGCCGCGGCCCGCGTCTTCGGGCCGGTCGTGCTCGATCCCGGCCAGGTGATGGAGCCGCAGGTGGCGCTGAGCGCGCTGGCCGCCAAGGACGGCGCGGTGGCGGTGCCGCTGGTCGAGGGCAACGAGATCCGGGCCGTGCTGGCGCTGTCGCTGAGCCCGTGGCCGAGCGACGGACCGGGAGCGGGCGGCAACGTGGCCCGCCGCGACTCGGCCGGACCCTCGATCCAGCTCCGCGGTGGGCTGGACATGCTGCACGACGTCGAGATGGAGGTGTCGGCCGAGCTGGGCCGCACCCGGATGAGCGTACGGGAGCTGCTGTCGCTCACCCCGGGGGCGATCGTCGAGCTCGACCGGGCCGCCGGCAGTCCGGCCGACCTGCTGGTCAATGGTCGCCTGATCGCACGGGGCGAGGTCGTCGTGGTCGACGAGAACTTCGGCATCCGGGTCACCGAGATCGTCACTCCCGGCACCGAGCGGGAGTAACGGCCTTGTTCGAGCTCGTCCTCCGGATCGGCTTCTCGCTCGCGATCATCCTCGGCATGATGTGGGGCCTGGCCCGGCTCGTGCGCCGTCCCTTGCTCGGGCGCGGGCACGGGCAGCTGGTCGTGCTCGAGCGTCAGCAGCTGTCCCGAGGCGCCGCCGTGGCCGTGGTCAAGGTGGCCGACCGGGCCGTGATCCTGGGCGTCACCGATCAGCAGGTGAGCCTGCTCGGTGAGGCCGAGGTCGAGCTGTTCGACCACCACCCGGCCGAGCACCGCGACCACCTGGAGCTGGATCAGGACATCGCCGACGAGCTGGCGGCCGGTCCCGACCTGCCCAAGCGGCATCCGGCGGCCACGGCGCCCGGCCGGCTGGACGGTTCGATCCTCTCGCCGCGCACCTGGCGCATGGCGCTCGAAGTCCTGCGAGATCGGACCAGTCACCGATGATCAAGCGCGCGTTCCTCCTTCTGCTGGCGAGCTTCGGTCTGGCCTTCGTGCTGCTTCCCGGAGCAGCACAAGCTGAGCCTTCCCGTACGCCGTCAGCACCGGAACGCGCGCCGGTCGTCCACGTGGTCGCCCTGCCCGAGCGGGCCCCGGCCCCGCCGTCCCCGCCGGCCCGGCCCACCCGCCCCAACATCAACGTGAACATCAACGGCACCAACCCGGACGGCAGCCGCCCGGCCACGTCGATGATCATCATGTTGGGTCTGACCGTGCTCTCGGTGGCACCGGCCCTGCTGCTCCTGTGCACGTGCTTCACCAAGATCTTCATGGTGCTGGGCATCACCCGCAACGCGCTCGGCATGACCAGCATGCCGCCCAACCAGGTGCTGGCCGGCCTGGCCGTCTTCATCAGCCTGTTCATCATGGGCCCGACCGTGTCGGCCATGAACGAGCAGGGCGTGCAGCCCTATCTGAAGGGCGACAAGACCCAGTCGCAGGCCTTCAAGGACGGCGTGCAGCCCCTGCGCGACTTCATGTGGAAGACCACCCGGGACGACGAGGTGGCGCTGATGATCAAGCTCTCCGGTCAGAAGCCGCCGCGCAACCGCAACGACGTCGAGCTGACCACGCTGGTGCCCGCCTTCATCCTGTCCGAGCTGCGGGCCGCGTTCATCATCGGCTTCGTCATCTTCATCCCGTTCCTGCTGATCGACATGGTGGTCTCGGCGTCGTTGATGTCGCTGGGCATGATGATGCTGCCACCGGTGACAGTTGCTTTACCCTTCAAGCTTCTACTGTTCGTGCTGGTCAACGGGTGGGGGTTGATCCTCACGGCGCTGGTGGCCTCGTACAAATGAACCTCAGCGTCCCCACTGCCGAGCTGCTCGCCCTCATGCTCGGCGCGGCCCGCACCGGCGCGTGGATGATGATGTGCCCGCCGTTCAACTCGCGGCTCATCCCGGGCACGGTCAAGGCCCTGCTGTCGATCGGGCTGACCCTGCCGATGTTCCCCTACCTGCGGGGCACGCTGCCGTCGCTGCAGACGTCGGACATCATCTTCAGCATCCTGATCCAGGTCTTCGTCGGCGCCGGGCTGGGCTTCATCACCGCGATGCTGTTCGCCGCGCTGCAGGCGGCCGGCGACATGATCGACGTGTTCGGCGGTTTCACGCTGGCCATGGGTTACGACCCGCTGTCGCAGAACCAGAGCTCGATCTTCGGCCGGTTCTACAACCTCGTCGCGGTCACCCTGCTGTTCGCGACCGACGGTCACCAGCTGGTGCTGCGCGGCTTCCTGCAGACGTTCAAGACCGTGCCGCTGAACTGGACGTTCGACTCCGGCACGTTCACCGAGCTGCTGCTCAAGGGGCTGGGCGACCTGTTCGTGGCGGCCATCCAGATCGCCGGCCCGCTGATCGCCGTCCTGTTCCTCACCGATGTCGCGTTCGGTCTGCTGAACCGGGTCGCCCCCGCGCTCAACGCGTTCCAGCTCGGCTTCCCGGCCAAGATCTTCCTGGTCCTGATCGTCTCCAGTATCGCCGTCACCGCCCTGCCCGGCGTGGTCGACTCGATCGTGAAGCAGGCCGTCAACGCGGTCCTGCACGTAAGCGGCACCTGAGGCCTGGGGGGTGAGATGTCCGGCGAGAAGACAGAACAACCCACACCCCAGAAACTCAAGAAGGCCAAGCGCGAGGGCCAGATCGGCCGTACGCAGGACATCGGCGCCTGGTTCGGGATGCTGGCCGCGAGCGTGATGCTGCCGCGCACCCTGGCGGCCGCGCTGAAGCACGCCGAGGAGCTGGTGGCCCAGTTCCCCGACGTGATCGCCGACCCGCAGGTGCCGCAGGCGATGGCGCTGCTCAAGCAGGCCATGATGGGCACGCTGTGGGCCGTGCTGCCGCTGTCCCTGACGATGATGGCGGTCGGCGTCGCGGCGGCCGGGGCCCAGGGCGGCATCCGGGTCGCCACCAAGCTGTTCATCCCGAAGTTCAACCGGCTCAACCCGTGGCCCGGCCTCAAGCGGATGCTCGGCCCCCAGGCCCTCTGGGAGGGCACCAAGGCCCTGGTCAAGACGGCCGTGCTGGCCGCCGTGCTCTACACCACGACCAAGAACGTCTTCCCGGCCCTGATCAGTGCCGGTCAGCTGCCGATCGCGTCGCTGCTGGGCACGGTGGTGGACGCGGCCCTCAACCTGATCCGGGCCGCCTCGGTGGCCGGCATCGTGATGGCCGCGGCCGACTACTTCGTCGTGCGCCGCCGCACCAACAAGCAGCTGCGGATGACCAAGGAAGAGGTCAAGCAGGAGTACAAGAACTCCGAGGGTGACCCGCTGATCAAGGCGCAGATCCGGGCCCGGCAGATGCAGATGGCCCGCAACCGGCAGATGGCCGACGTGCCGACCGCCGACGTGGTCATGGTCAACCCGACCCACGTGGCGGTGGCGTTGCGCTACGAGCCGCAGAAGGGCGCGCCGCGCGTGGTGGCCAAGGGTCAGGGGCCGCTCGCCACCAAGATCCGCGAGCTCGCGGGTGAGCACCGGGTGCCGCTGGTCGAGGACAAACCGCTGGCCCGGGCGCTGTACGGCGGCGTCGATGTGGGCGGCGAGATTCCGGCCGAGTTCTTCGGCGCGGTGGCCAAGGTGCTGGCGTTCGTGATGAGCCTGAAGGCGCGAGGTTCGGCGGCCGGGCTGCACCGCAACCCACATTCCGCCACAGAGGTCTCTTAACTAAGAAGTTAGGAGATTTCCTCACATAGGTACCTCTTACGAGGGAAGATCGGCTGGTGGGGGAGGTGTCGTGAAGAACCGCAACATCAGCAAACTCGCCGTGCCCGTCGGGGTCGTCGGCATCATCCTCATGATGGTCGTGCCCATGCCGACCTTCCTGCTGGACATGCTGATCGCGCTCAACATCACCGCGGCTCTGCTGATCATGTTGACCAGCATGTTCGTCCAGAAACCGCTCGACTTCTCGGTCTTCCCGGCACTGCTGCTGGTGGCCACCCTCTTCCGCCTCGCCCTCAACATCAGCGCGACCCGCCTGGTGCTGCGCGACGGCGACGCCGGCAAGGTGATCCACGCGTTCGGCAGCTTCGTCGTCGGTGGCAACCTGGTCATCGGCCTGGTCATCTTCCTGATCCTGGTGATCGTCCAGATGGTCGTGGTGACCAAGGGTGCCGAGCGTGTCGCCGAGGTCGGCGCCCGCTTCACCCTCGACGCCATGCCCGGTAAGCAGATGGCGATCGACGCCGACCTCAACGCCGGTCTGATCGACGAGGACCAGGCCAAGAAGCGCCGGGCCGAGGTCGGGGCCGAGGCCGAGTTCTACGGCGCCATGGACGGTGGTTCCAAGTTCGTCAAGGGCGACGCCATCGCCGCCGTCATCATCACGCTGATCAACCTGGTCGGCGGATTCGCCATCGGCGTGGCCCAGCAGGGCATGGCGGCCGGCGACGCGATGAACCACTACAGCCTGCTGAGCATCGGCGACGGCCTGGTCTCGCAGATCCCGGCCCTGCTGCTGTCGGTGGCCACCGGTCTGATCGTGACCCGCTCGGCGACCTCGGGCGACATGGGCTCGACGGTCACCACCCAGCTCGGCCAGAACAAGCTCGCGCTGCGCATCGCGGGCGGCGCCGCCCTGGCCCTGTGCGTGATCCCCGGCCTGCCCAAGCTGCCGTTCCTGGTGGTCGGCGCGGGCATCCTGATCGCCGCGCAGAAGATGAAGGACCCGGTGCCCGAAGAGGAGGCCGCAGCGGCCGCGGCCGCCGCCGAAGCGCCCGAGATGCCACCGGCCGACTCGCCCGAGCAGTTGCTGGGCGAGATGCGGGTCGACCCGCTGGAGCTGGCGCTCTCACCCGACCTGGTCGACCTGGTCGACGCCAGCAGTGGAGACCTGCTCGACCGCGTACGGGCGCTGCGCCGCAAGATGGCGATGGAGCTCGGCATCATCATGCCGCCGGTGCGGACCCGGGACGACCTGGACCTGCCCCTCTCCTCGTACGCCATCCGCATCTCCGGCACCGACGCCGGCACCGGCCAGGCGCCGCCCGGCACCGTACTGGCGATCGGCGACGGGCTCCAGGGCCTGCCCGGTTCGGCGGGGATCGAGCCGGTCTTCGGCCTCCCCGGCAAGTGGGTGCCGGCCGAGCTGCACTATCAGGCCGAACTCTCCGGCGCGACGGTGGTCGACCGGGCCAGCGTGATCATCACGCACCTGGCCGAGGTGGTCCGCACCAACGCCAGCCGCCTGCTCGGCCGCGAGGACGTGCGAGCCCTGACCGAGACGGTCAAGCGCACCCACCCGGTGGTCGTCGAGGAACTGACCCCGGCCGTGCTCAGCCTCGGCCAGATCCAGAAGGTGCTGCAGGCGCTCCTCGACGAGGGTGTGCCGATCCGCGACCTCGTCCGCATCTTCGAGGCGCTCTCCCTGAAGGCGAAGGTCTCCGTCGACCAGGACAGCCTGGTCGAGGCGGCCCGTGCGGCGCTGGGTCCCGCGATCGCGGCCCAGTACACGACCGCCGGCCGGCTCACGGTGATCACGCTCGACCCGATGCTCGAGCAGCAACTGCTCGAATCTCTGCGGCCCAGTGAGACCGGGGCCTTCATGGCGATCGACGGCATGCGTGCCGAGGCGATCGTCAGCGAAGCGGCCCGGCTCACCGAGACCGCGGAACAGCAGGGCCTGGCCCCAGTGCTGGCCTGCTCGCCACAGCTGCGGCTGCCACTGATGCGACTACTGCGCGCCGGGTCGCGCCGGGTGCAGGTGCTGTCGTACGGCGAAATCTCTGGTTCCACAGCACAGATCGAGACGATTGGGGTGGTGAACGGTGCCTACGCGGGTGCTGCTTGAGGGACCGGCCATCGAGCCACTACTGGCTCAGGTGCGCGATGAGTACGGCTCCCGTGTCCGGATCATCTCCGCCGACAAGGTCCGCAGTGGCGGCGTCGGTGGGTTCTTCGCGAAACAGCATTACGAGCTGTCGGTCGAAGTTCCGGACCCGAATGAGGACAGGAGTGACATGGCACAGCGCACGAAGACGGCCGACACCGGCCAGCACAGCCTGGAACGGCTGCTCGAGCGGGCCGAGTCGCAGGACCGGATGGAGGAACCCGGCCGGGGCGCCAACCGCCCGTTCGGCACGTCCTCGCCGCGGTCGGTGACGCCGGCGTCGTTCGGGATGACCCGGCCGGGCGAGCAGGCGGCTCGTCCGACGCCCGAGAACATTTTCGGGACGGCGGCCCGGCCGACGCCGGCACCGTCGCCCGAGAACGGGTTCGGGGCCGACGAGGGGCGCAGTGCCGCGCTCGGGGACACCGGGGCCGCGTTCGCCGAGCTGATGGCCGGCTTGGACGCGGGACCGGCGGCCGACCGGCTCACGTCGCGTCCCAAGCCCGCGCCGAAGGAGGACACGCCGACCGTACGGCCGTTCCGCCCGGCCGCCGCGAGCGAGTCACCGGTCAACATCGCGCGTACGCCCACGCCGCCCGCGATGGCGCCGATCTCGCCCGCCGCGATGCCGCCGGCCGCCTTCCCGGGGACTCCAGCCGCTTTTGCTGAGACTCCGGCCGCTTTTGCTGAGACTCCGGCGCCGCCCGCTCCGATCGCCGCCCAGGTGTCGCCTGCGGCCGCTCCGGTCTCGCCCGCGCCCAGCCTCGCCGAGCGGATCGGCGGCCTGGTGGCGGCCACCGTCGAGGTCGAGGACGAGCCGGTGGTCGAGCCGGAGCCGGAGCCCGCGCCCGTCGAGACGTACGGCTTCCGTCCGGTCTCGGCCGTCCCGGCCACCCCGGTGCACATCGCCGAACCGGCCGCGGACAACGAGCCGGTCGTCCGCAACCTGATGTCGGTCGGCATGCCCGAGACCATGGCCCGGCAGATCACCGGCAGCGACACGTACGCCGGGGTGCTGAGCGTGCTGGCCGCCCGGCCGAGTGCTCCCGGCATCCCCGACGGCCCGGGCGAGATCCTGGTGCTCGCCGGTGACATCAACCTGGGTGTCCTGATCGGCCGCCAGCTGCTCGACGCGATCGGGGTGGCCGAGAACCACCTGCTGCTGGCCGCGCAGTCGACGGCCGGCACCGGGCTGCACTCGTCCCGGCTGATCTCCACCCCGGAGGCGGCCGAGACCCGGGCCGAGAAGCTGCACGGTGCCGAGGAGCCCTGGGTCGTCGTGCTCGAGGCACCGGTCGGCGGCACCGACCCGATCTGGGTCAACGAGATGTGCGACGCGATCGGGGCGACGGCGCTCTGGGCCATCGTGGACGCCACCCGCAAGACCGCCGACACGGGACGCCACCTGCGCACCCTCGGCGAGGTCGAGTCGCTGGTGGTGCACGGCGTCGAGCTCACCGCCGACCCGGCCTCGGTGCTCGGCCTCGAGCTGCCGATCCACTCGCTGGACGGTAAGCCCGCCACTCCGCACGCCTGGGCCGCCATGCTCTGCGCGCGGATCGCGTCCGACGTCATGCCGGTCGCCGCGGCCCCGCGCCGCGTCACCCGATCGGCGCGGCAGTGATCCGTCCGTCGGTCCTGTTGTTCGCGCTCCTGATGAGCGCGCCGGCGCTGTATCGCTATGTGCTCGACCAGATCGATGTCACCGAGGTACTGATCCGGTTCGTGATCGCTGTGCCCCTCGCCGCCCTGCTTCTGGCCGGGCTGAGGTTCGTCACCGCGGGTTACGGCCGGCCGGAGGGGAAGCCGGAAGGCACCCCGGTGACACCAACTCCGATGGACGAGAAGCCGGCCTGATCGCCGGTACATAAACCGGTACATAAAAAGGGGGGGTGGCCGCCGAGGCGGTCACCCCCCTTTGCCGTACGTGTCAGGCGGTCGTGTCCAGGCGGCTCGAGCCCGGGGCGGCGCGGCGGATCGTCGGCGCGGTCGTCTCGGCCGGAACCGGGCCGTTCCCCGCGTCCCGGCGTCCCGGCAGGCCCGACGGGCCGAACTGCTGCCGTGCCTGCTCCTGCTGGGCGTTGCCCTGCCGCAGGTCGAGCGACGTGTTGCCGAAACCGGCGTCGTTGAGCTCGCGCCGCAGGTCGTCCAGCGCATTGCGCAGGGCGTCGTTGCCGGCGTCGGTCTGGCTGGTCAGCTGCACGTTGATGTCGCCGTTGCGGATCTCGGCCACCACCTGCACCGGGCCGAGGTCGACCGGGTGCAGGTGCACGGTCAGCCGGTGGATGCCGTCGGCGTCCAGCTTGAGCGGCACGATCCGCATCGCGACCTGGGCCGCGGGCGTCTGGAACGGCTGCGAGGAGGCCGGTGGCGGCGGGGTGGCGGCGGCCGGTGCCGCCGGTGCGGTCGCCTGCGGTCCGGTGACGCCGGCGAGACCGGCCTGGCCGAGCGCGCCCGGGTTGGCCGTGCCGTCCGGGGCCACGCCGGGGGCCGCCGCCGGGTTGACCGGGTTGGCGGTCGCGGGGGCGGCGGTCGCGTCGGGGGTGGCCTGATCGGGCAGCGCACCGGGCTGGGCCGCGGCCGCGTCCGGCGATGCGGCTTCGGCCGGGTTCGACGTGGATCCGGCGGCCGCTGCCTGGTCGGCCGGCGGGGCCAGACCGGCCGGGCGGGGTCCGGCCACCGGGGTGTCGCCGGAGGCGGTGAGGGCAGCCGCGGCGTCGGCCGCCGCGGCCGGGCCGGCCGGGGTCGCGGTGCCGGTCGGGTCGGTGCCGGTGCCGGTGTCCGGGCCGCCGGTGGCGGAGCCTGGGCCCGGAGCGGCGCCCTGGCCCGGGCCGGTCTGTGCGGTCTGCGTGGCCTTGGCGAGTTGTGCGGCCAGCGCGGGCGAGAGGGGTGCGCCGGTGCCGGTAGCACCCGGAGTCGTCCCGGTCGGCGCGTCCGGGGTGGCGGACTGGCCGGTGGCCGGCGGGGTGGGAACCGCGGCCTTGGCCGGTCCGCCCGCGAGGGACACGGCGTCCGTGCCCGCGGCCTGGGCAGCCTCCGGCGAGCCCGGCGTCGGCGTGGGCTGAGCCGCTTGACCCGCGATCATCTGCGCGAGCGTGGCCGGCGTCGGCGTGGCGGTCGCCTTCGAGTCGCCGCCCTTGGTCGCGTCGTCGCCCTTCTGATCGGAGCCGACCCGGTCATCGGCCGAGGACTTGGTGTCGTCGGCCTGGTCGGCGCGGCCGCTCTGGGCGGCCCGGTCACGGTCCCCGGCCTGGTCGGCACGGCGGTCGGCGTCGGCCCGAGTCCGGTCGGTCTCGGCGCGATCAGCGCGGGCCCGGTCGGCTTCCGAACGGTCGGTGCGAGCCGTGTCAGCCCGGGCCCGGTCGGCTTCCGAACGGTCGGCGCGAGTCGAGTCAGCCCGGCCCCGGTCGGTCTCCGAGCGGTCGGCCCGGGTGCGGTCCGCATCGGATCGGTCGGCCCGGCTCCGATCCAGGTCGGCCCGGCGCTGGTCGGCGCGGTCGGCGGCATCCCGCTGCAGGGCGCTGCGCCCGGCCGCGTCGGCCTGGCGGTCGGCCGCCCGGTCCGCGGCCCGCTGCTCGGTGGCCCGCTGCTGAGCCGCCCGATCCGCCACCCGCTTGTCGTCCGCCCGCGCGGCGTCGTCCGGGCCGGGCCGGTCGAGTTCGGCCTCGAGCGCGGAGCCGAACTCCTCCCCGCCCTCGCCCCGCTTCGCGCCGGGGCGGCGCAGGTCGGCGATCGACGTGCGGTCCGTCTGTCCGACGGAATTCGGCGACTTCATGCGGTCCTCCTCAGGTTGTGGCCGGTCGGTGGGGTCAGCCGCCGAGCGCGGCGAGAGCCTTCTGGACCTTCGGGACGTACGCCTGGGTCTCCGAGAACGGCGGGATACCGCCGTACTTGTGCACCGCCCCGCCGCCCGCGTTGTAGGCGGCCAGAGCCAGCGGCAGCGACTTGAACTCACGCAGGTTGCGGGACAGCAGCTTGGCCCCGCCGTTGATCGCCTGCTCCGGGTCGAAGGAGTCCTTGACGCCCAGGCCCTTGGCGGTCGACGGCATGAGCTGCATCAGCCCCTGGGCCCCGACCTTGCTGACCGCCTGCGGGTTGTATCCGGATTCGACCTTGGCCACGGCGGCGAGCAGCTTGGGCGAGACGCCGTAGCGGTTGCCGGCCTGCACGAACAGGTCGCCGTAGGGCACGCCGGGCAGCGATCCGCTGCCCTGGAGGCTGGCCGGGCGGACGGAGGCGACGTTCTGGGCCGGCAGTGCGGCGAAGTCCGAGACCACCCGCCGGATGTGCGTCGGCTTCTCGTACACGCTCTGGATCTTGACGTGGTCGCCGGGCTTCGGTGCCGCGATCATCTTGTTGTCGCCGAGGTAGATGGCGACGTGGTCGACCGGGGAGTCGAAGGCGAGGATGTCGCCCGGCTTGGCCTGGGCCAGGCTGTCGACCTTGGTGCCGGCCTTGGCCTGCTCGTGCGAGAGCCGGGGCAGCTTGATGCCGAGGTCGCTGTAGGCCCGCTGCACCAGGGCCGAGCAGTCCAGCCCCTTGTCCGGGTCGGTGCTGCCGAACACGTACGGCGTACCCAGGTATTTCTTGGCCGCGTCGACCACGTCGGACCCGGAGGCCTGATTGTTCAGCTTGATCGTGCCGGTCCCGCCGGTCGCGCCGGCCAGGGCCGAGGCGAACGAGGAGTCGCCCAGCGCGGTGCTGCCGTTGGTGCTGACCGTGCCGGTGGCGCCCGGCGCCGGGTTGACCGGGGTGAGGCCGAGCTGGCCCTGGAGCTCCTGGATGCGGTTGAGCACCCCGGTGACACCGATCATTCAGCGCCTCCGCCGCGGGCGGCGTTGCGGGCCTTGGTGGTCACCGCGATCTCGTCCAGATCGGCCTGGTCCTTGCGCAGGTCGTTGGCGCGCACCATCTCGGCGTGCCGTTCGCCCAGCATCTCGACCGCGCGACGGCGCTTGGCCGCCTCGGCCAGCACTGCCATCCGCTCGCGCTCGAGATCCTCGGCCTCGGTGACCATGCGCTGGGCGCTCATCAGGGCGCCGGCCAGCGACTGGCGGGCGACCAGCCCGGCGACGATGGCCCGGGCCGAACCCTCGGTGGGTGCCTCCGATCCGACCAGGTCGAGCCGCTTGCGCCGGACGAGGTCCTCGGCGTCCTTGATCTGGGCGCGGGACTGGATCACGGCGCCCTTGGCCGCGTCCTCCTGGGCCTTGCGGGCACGGAGCACGGGAGAGAGCCGGAAGAATCGGTTCACGTTCTGCCTCCTAGCGCGGGCCTCACCCTTCCCGGTCGGCCCGATAACCGTTTCGCTGAGCTGCTGCACCCAAGCCGCAACTGAGCTGTCAGGAGGCGGCGATCAGGGCTCGCAGCTGGCCCCAGGCCTCGTCGGCGGTGACCCGTTCGTCGAGGCCCTGGCGCAGGAACGCGTTGATGTGGGACCAGATCGCGGTGGCCCGGTCGGCGTCCGGGTTGGTGCCGGCCACGTAGGCGCCGATCTCGACCAGTTCGCGGACCTCGCGGTGGGCGGCCATCATGCGGCGCAGCTCGGTGGCGTCGGAGCGCTGCTCCTTCGTGGTGATCTTGTTGGCGACGCGGGAGATCGAGTCGAGGGCCTGGATGCTCGGGAAGTGGCCGGCGGTGGCCAGCTTGCGGTCGAGCACGACGTGGCCGTCGAGGATCGAGCGGGCCGCGTCGGCGATCGGCTCGTTGTGGTCGTCACCTTCGACCAGCACCGTGTAGAGGCCGGTGATGCTGCCCCGGGCGCCCGGCCCGGCCCGCTCCAGCAGCGACGCCAGCATCGCGAACACCGAGGGCGGATAGCCACGCGTGGCCGGCGGCTCGCCCACCGACAGGCCGACCTCGCGCTGCGCCATGGCCGCACGCGTCACGCTGTCCATCATCAGCAGCACGTCGGCGCCCTCGTCGCGGTAGTACTCGGCGATTCTCGTGGCCACGGCGCCGGCCCGGAGGCGTACGAGGGGAGGGGTGTCCGACGTGGCGATGACCACCACCGACCGCGCCAGCCCTTCCTCGCCCAGGTCGTGCTCGATGAACTCGCGCACCTCGCGGCCGCGCTCGCCGACCAGCGCCACGACGTTCAGCTCGGCCGAGGTGCCTCGCGTGATCATGCTCATCAGCGTCGACTTGCCGACGCCGGAGCCGGCGAAGATGCCGATGCGCTGCCCGCGCCCGCACGGCACGAGCGTGTCCAGGACGCGTACGCCCAGGCTCATCGGTTTGTCGACCAGCTGGCGTTCCATGGCCGACGGGGGCGCCGCGTCGATGCCGACCAGGTGGCCCTTGAGCGGCGGACCGCCGTCCATCGGGCGGCCCAGCCCGTCCAGGATCCGGCCCTGCAGGTCGGGCCCCACGGCCACCCGCAGTGGTCCACCCGTGCTGACCACCGGGGTGCCCGCCCCGAGTCCGGCGATCGGGCCCAGCGGCAGGCAGGAGAGCTTCTCGCCGTCGATCGCGGCCACCTCGGCGAAGACCGCCTCCGGGCCCTCGCCCATCTGCACGAGGTCACCGACCCGGGCGTCGACGCCGCTGACCGTCACCCGCAGGCCGACCGCACCGGTCACCTTGCCGCGGGTGAGCGGGCGGGCCGCCTCGAGTGCCGCCGACATGCGGTGGCGGAACACATCCGTCATGTGTGTCTCCTAGTGGATGCGCAGCGCGTCCCGGGCGCGGGCCACGGCGGCCGCGATGGTCGCGTCCACCGTCGCCATGCCGGTCTCGGCGACCGCGTCGCCCGGGTGCAGCGTCGCGTCCGGGCGCAGGCGGACCCGGCGCCCCTCGTACTCGAACTCGGTGTCGCCGCCCTCGCCGACCAGCGTGTGGTAGTCGTCGGGGTGCAGGCTCACGACCAGCTGCCCGGCCTCGGGTACGGCCTGCATGGCCCGGCGCACCGCACCGGCCGTACGCCCCTCGGCGTCGTCCAGGCTGCGGCCGACGATCGCCTCGGCCAGTTCGAAGGCGTGCGCGAGCAGCACCTCCTGCAGCTCGGCGAAGGTCGGCATGAGCTGGTTCTCGAGGTCGGTCACGGCCCGGCCGAGCGCGTTCACGGCCTGTCCGAGGGCATGCGACCGGCGCTGCTCGTGGGCCTGTTCGGCGGCCTGGGCCCGGGCCGCGGCGCCCTCGGCGGCCGCGGCCGCCTCGCGCTGCCCCTGGGCCCAGCCCTCGGCGTAGCCGGACGTGCGGGCCTGCTGCTTGGCCCGTTCGAGCGAGTCGCCGTCGACGGGCAGGCCGGTGCGCAGGTCGACCCCGAACCGGGCGGCCGAGACCGACTTGGCCGACGAACCCCGTAGGACCGGGCTGGTGCTCTCAGGCGATGAGGTCATCGGCCTCGCCGCCGCGCTGGACCTCGATCTGGCCGGATTCCTCGAGCGAGCGGATCACCGACACGATCTTGGCCTGGGCCTCCTCGACCATCTTGACCTTGACCGGGCCGAGCAGGTCGATCTCCTCGAGCAGGTTCTCGCGGCCGCGCTCGGACAGGTTCTTGGTGACCTTGTCGCGCACGGTGTCGGGCACACCCTTGAGCGCGGTGGCCAGGTCGGCCGGCTCCACCTGGCGCAGCACGAGCTGGATGGCACGGTCCTCGAGGTTGATGATGTCCTCGAACATGAACATCCGGCGCCGGATCTCCTCGGCCAGCTCGGGGCTGCGGGCGTCGAGGGCCTCCAGGATGAGCCGCTCGGTCGTCCGGTCGGCGCGGTTGATGATCTCGACCAGCGGCTGCAGGCCGCCGACCGTGGAGAGCTCGTCGGGCTGGAGCACCGACGAGAGCTTGCGCTGCAGGGCGGCCTCGACCTGGCGGATGATCTCGGGGGAGGTGCGGTCCATCACCGCGATCCGGTGCGCGACGTCGGTCTGCACCTCGATCGGGAGGCCGGCCAGGATCGACGAGGCGAGCGCCGAGGGGATGTGCGCGAGCACCAGCGCGATCGTCTGCGGGTGCTCGTACTGCACGTAGGAGAGCAGCTGCCGGGGGTCGGCGTGGCTGAGGAAGTTGAAGGGGATGTCGTTCATCGACGCTTCGAGGCGGTCCAGGATGAGCGCCGCGCGGTCCTTGCCGAGCGAGGCCTCGAGCAGTTCCCGGGCGTAGTCCATGCCACCCGAACCCGCGTAGCGGGTGGTCGCCATGGCGTAGAACTCGTCCATCACGTCGTCGACCTGGGTCGGTTCCAGCTTGCCGAGCCGGGCGATCTCGGCCGAGATCATCTCGACCTCTTTCTCCGACATCTGCGACATGATGTGCGCGGACTGCTCCTTGCCGAACTGCACGAGCATGATGGCGGCCTTGCGCACGCCCGTCATCGACATGGTGGTGAGCGCCGGTGTGCTCAACGCGTACTCCCTCGGACCGTCAGCAGAGAATCAACGCGGCGACCGGCACCCGGGCCGGCCGCCGCACGAAGGGGTCAGCGCGTCACATCGGCGGCCAGCCAGCCGCGCAACAGCACCGCCATCTCGTCAGGTTGATCTTTAACCATCTGCTCGATCTCCCGCTGGCGTTCCTCGCGAGCCTGCACGTTCGAGTCGTCCATCGCCATTCCGGCCTCCAGCATCTGGGCCGGAATGGCCTGGTTGAGCTCGGCCAGGCGCTGCGCCTCGAGCGCGGCCTGCATGTCCTCGAGGTGCTTGCGCTCCTCGGGGGTCAGGCCCCGGCGCTTCTTGCTCTTGCGGCTGAACCGCCAGGCCAGGAACAGCAGGACCAGCACGAGTCCGGCGAGTCCGGCGGTCTTGTACATCGACATCTGCTTGGCCTCGACGGCAGCCGCGGAGGACGCGCTCAGGGCGGCCTGGGCGGCCTGGGCCGCGCTCTGGTCGAACGGCATGGCCGAGACCGCGATGGTGTCGCCCCGGGTGGTGTCGATGCCCGCCGCGGCGGTGACCAGCTGCTGCACCTGGGCCGGCTGGATGGTGCCGGCCGTGGCGCTGTTCAGCAGGACCGCCACGCTCAGCTTCTTGATGCCACCGGGCGCGTTCTTGCGGACCTCGTTGACCTCGTTGACCGCGTTCTGCTTGACGTTGCTGCTGTTCTCGTACTGCCCCGGGCCACCGCTGCCGGTGGAGCAGCCGGGACCGGCGATGTTGTCCGGGCCGAGCACACCGCCGGCGCAGTTGTTGGCACCGTTGTAGGCCTCCCGCTGGTTCTGCTCGCTGAGCGCGGGCACCGACGGGTCGGCGTTGTACGTCTTGCTGGTCGTCTGCGTCTGGTCGAAGTCGAGCGTGGCCGTCGTGACCACCGACGAGTTGCCCGGACCGACAACGCTGTCGAGCATGCTCTGGATGGACTGGTTCATCCGGTTCTGGAAGGCGACGGTCTGCGAGTCGGCCCCGCTGTCCCCACCCGTCCCGATGGCCGCACCGCCACCGGTCGAGAGGATCTTGCCGTCCGCGCCGGCCACCGTGATCTCGGTCGGGTCGAGGCCCTCGACGCTCGACGCGACCAGGTGGACGATGCTCTGCACCTGATCACCGCTCAGCGGCTGGGTGGCGCTCGAGGCGACCAGCACCGAGGCGGTCGGCTTGTCCTGCTCGTCGGCGAAGACGTCCTTCTTGGGGATCACCAGGTGGACCGTGGCCGCCTCGACCCCGTCGATCGACTTGATGGTGTTGGAGAGCTCGCCCTCGAGCGCGCGCTGGTAGTTCGTCTGCTGCATGAAGTCGCTGGTGGTGATGCCCTGCTGGTCGAGCAGCGCGTAGCCGGTGCCGGCGTCGCCGGGCAGGCCCTCGCCGCTCAGCGACAGGCGCAGGTCGTTCACCTGGTCCTGCGGCACGAGGATGGTCTGGCCCTCGTTGGCCAGTTCGTAGCTCGTGCCGGTCTTCTTCAGCGACTCGACGATCGCGCTCGCGTCCTTGGACGAGAGGTTGTTGAACAGGATCGAGTAGGAAGGTTTGGACGCCCACGTGGCGAAGAAGTAGGCGCCCACGATGAGCGCGATGACTGCCGCGATCGTGACGGCCTTCTGTCCCGGGGTGAAGGACCGGAACATGTCCGTGACGCGGCGAACCGGAGCGGGAAGGCGGTCAGTCATGTCAGGCCTGCATCCTCATGATTTCCTGGAACGCTTCCACGGCCTTGTTGCGTACGGCGAGGGTCAGCTGCATGCCGAGCTGGGCCTCGTTCGCGGCCATGGTGTATTGCGCCGGGTCGGTCAGCGTGCCCTGCGCGGCCTGCACCGCGAGGTCGTCGGCCTTGCCCTGCGCGGACTGCACACTCTCGAGACCCCTCGACAGCATGCTGGCGAAGCTCTCGTGCGCGCCCTGGGCCGCGGTGGCCCGGTCGGTGCCGGAGATCGCGTCGGTGGAGCCCACCCCGGTGACCGCCTGCAGACCTGAGACCGGCGAGAAGCCGCTGATGGGACTGATCGGAGACGTCATCGCCTACCTCACTTCCCGAGGTTGATCGCGGCGGTGTAGGAGTCCTTGGCGCGGTCGACGACCGCGAGGTTGGCCTGGTAGGCGCGCTGCGCCATCATCATCTGGGCCATCTGCGAGCTCAGGTCGATGTCCGCCTTACGCACGTAGCCCTGGTTGTCGGCCAGCGGGTTGTCCGGGTCGTGCACCAGCACGCCCTCGGCGCTGCCGAGGGCCACGCCACCCACCTGGGCGCCGTTGCCGTCCTGGGCCTCCTGGGCGATGACGTAACGGGCCTGGAACGCCTTCTCCGACGTACGGCTCGTGTTGTCCATGTTGGCGATGTTGTCGGACACCGCGTCGAGCCACTTGCGGTAGACGGTCACACCCGTGCCGGCGACGCCGATCGCGTTGAATGTGCTCATCGTCAGGCTCCCTTGATCGCGTCGCGGATCATCGAGTACTTGGAGTCCAGCGCCCGCATGGTCAGCTGATAACGCATCGTCGTGTCGATGTGGGAGAGCGTCTCCTCGTCGAGGTTGACGTTGCTGCCGTTCAGACGGGTCGGCTCCAGCGATGTCGCCGTCTGCGGGGCCACTCCGAGCGGTGACAGACCCTTGGCCACGGCACCGCGCAACGCCTCTTCGAACTCCACCTTACGAGCCCGATAGCCTGGGGTTTCGACGTTTGCAATATTGTTCGCGATAGCGCTCTGGCGGGCCGCGAGGCCGGTGACCGCGACGCGCAGCGCGGACGACGAGACATCGTCGAACACAGCAGCTCCTTGTGCGAGTTCCAAGGTGCCGATCCGTGGCTTTTTGGTAAGCGATCCGTCGCTCGTACTCTGCCCTTCGGCGGGCGGGCCGATCCGCTGAGCGTCAGACGGTTGCCGACTGGTTGCACGCGAAAACGTCCCGGCACCCACCTGGGGTCCCGGGACGTCATCGTGTGTCGCTTACATGGCCCGATCGACGTAGACCGGCCGCTTGACCGCCTCGCCGGTCTCGATCTTGGTGGTCATCGTCATCTGCTGCCGGGTGGCGGTCATCCGGCGGGCGATCTCCTCGGCTGCTTTCAGCTGCCGGGTGAGGATCTCGTCGGCCCTCGGCCGGAGCTCCAGCGGCAGGGCGCCCAGCTCGGTGGGCGGCTTCCAGATGTCGGCGGGCGGGTGCTCGGCGTGCCGGTGCTCGTCCTCCAGCATGGCCTCGATCGAGGCCACGTCCAGCTCGAGCTCGTCCAGAGCCGCGCTCCAGGCGTCCCGCCACTCACCGCCGCTCACGCCGGCCTCCGCCCGTCAGTGGGCGACCGCCGAGGCGGCCGCCTCTCGCCAGGCGTCCCGCAGCGGCTCGAGGAATCCTCGGCAGACCGCGACCCGGTCGGCGTCGCGGGCGATGTTCGCCCCGATCAGCTCGGTGAGCAGGTAGCCGTAGAGGTTGGCCAGGCCCGGAGCACCCGACCAGGCCTCGACATCAAGGCTGACCTGGAGCTCGATGATGATCTCCTGGGCGTGCGTGATCTTCTCGTGGGCGACCTCGCGCTCGCCCGCCCGCAGCGCCTCCTCGGCCTGCCCGAGGTCGAGGATCAGGCGGTCGTACAGCATGAGCAGGAGCTTGGCGGGCGAGGCGGTGCTGACGGAGTCCTGCATGTAGCGGTTACGAAGATTCGGCGCGGTCATCGGTCTCCCCAATCAGAGCGGCAGGTCAGGGTCAGAGGCTGGACAACTGGCCGGACAGCCAGCTCGACTGGTTCTTGAGCTTTCCCAGCGAGGTCTCGAGGTCGGAGTACGTCTTCTGCAGGGCCAGCTTCTTGGCCGCGAGCCGGACGTCCCAGTTGCTGATCTGGCTGTTGAGGCTGTCGATCTCGTTGTTGCGTCCGGTGATCACCGAGGTGATGTTGCGCGACTGGTCGAACGCCATGGCCCGGGTCTGGTCGGCGAACTCGATGCCGGCCGCCTGGGTCTGCGTCGGGTTCGCGTTGTAGGAGGCGGTGAAGTCGTCCTTGTTGAACACGAGCTTGCCGGAGCGGTCGAGCTGTACGCCGATCTTGGCCAGCGAGATCGAGATCTTCTCCAGGTTGGTCTTGGTGGCCGGGTCGCTCGGCTGCGTCGAGTCGTACGAGGGATTGGTGTACGTCAGACCGAGGCTCACCTTGCTCAGCAGCACCTGCGAGATGTTGCGAACGGAGAAGTCGCCGGTCAGCGGGGAGCTCTGCTTGGTGTTGGCGTCGTACGCGGTCTGGTTGCTGATCTCGGAGAGCGTGGAGTTGGCCGCGTCGACCATCGCCTGGATCTTGTTCGCCATGCCGTCGACGTCGGAGTCCGCGGTGACGGTGACGCCGTCCTCGAGCTTCGACACGGAGATCGAGACGCCCGGCATCAGGGCGGTGAACGTGTTCGTCTCGCTGGTGACGCTGTAGCCGCCGGCGGCCGAGTTGGCGTCGCCGCCGCCGATGTCGAGCCGGGCGTTGGTCGCGCTGGCCACGTTGGTCAGCGGCGAGGCGAGCCCGTCGAGCCCGTCGATCTTGAACGCCGCGTTGGCGCCGGTCTTGGCCCCGCTCAGCTGCAGAATGTTGCTGGTGCCGCCGGTGCTCACGACGGTGGCCTTGACGCCGAGGCCGGCCGCGTTGATGGCGGCCGCGATGCCCTTGGCCGACTTGTCGTCGCCCAGCGTGACCGTGGTCAGCTTGTCCTTGTCGCTGCCGTCGAGCGGGCCGACGGTGATCTGCAGCGAACCGGCCGAGGTGATGGCGCCGTCCGCGCTCACCTTGGCCGTGGTGACCTGGTTCTTCGCGAGGCTCTTGACGTCGAAGACGGTGGTGCCGGAGGCGGCGTTGGTGCCGGTGACGGCGGTCGCGGTCACGGTCGTCGAGCTGGAGGTCGGCTTGACCGCGCGCCACGTGCTGAGCGCGCCCAGGTCGGTGGCGGCGTTCTTCAGCGCGACCAGCCGGGAGTTGACTGCCTGGTAGGAGGAGACCGCGGTCTGGGCCGTGCTCACCTTGCTCTTGAGCCGGGTCTGCGGCGCCGCCTCGACCTGCATCAACGAGCTGATCATGGAGCTGGTGCTGAGACCACTGACCAGGCCGTCGACCGAAGATGAGCTCACCGGAGCCTGCCTTTCGCTGGAAACAAGCGGGGGCAGCCGCTTGTGACGGCTACCCCCACCTATTCGGTCACTTGCAGTAGAGATTCAGTTGCTACCGGTGGCAGTTTGGTTAGCGGAGCAGCGAGAGCACGTTCTGCGCCGACTGGTTGGCCTGGGACAGCATCGAGGTGCCGGCCTGGGTCAGGATCTGCGACCGGGTGAAGGAGACCATCTCCTGGGCCATGTCGGTGTCACGGATACGCGACTCCGACGCGGACAGGTTCTCGACCGCCACGTTCAGGTTGTTGATCGTGTGCTCGAAGCGGTTCTGGATGGCACCGAGCGACGAGCGGCTGTCGGTGACCGACTGGAGAGCCTTGTCGATCACCGAGATCGCGTTGTCGGGGTCCTTCGTGAGGTCCAGCGACGCGGTGCCGAGCGTCTCCGAGTCGACCGCGCCGATCGAGATGCCGATCTTCTGGTTGGCGTTCGAGCCGACCTGGAAGCGGCCGGTGTTGCCGCCGGTGTCGGTCGTCGCCTGGGTGGTGTCGATGCCGGCGGCGGTGAGCACCGTGTCACCGGTGATCTTGAAGTCGCCCGCGCCGGCCACCTTGAAGGTGGTGTTGTTCTGCATGTCGGTCTTGGCCGACATGGTGACCTCGTTGCCCTGGAAGCCGTGCTCCTTGAGCGCGGTCTCCATGGCGCTGTTGACCGCGGAGGCCAGGTCCTGCGCGGTCGCACCGGCCGGCAGTGCCTTCACGTTGACCGTGATGCCCGTTCCGGGCGGGGTGCTGGTGGTCGAGATGCTGTTGCCCTTGGGGTCGGTCGTCTTGCCGCCGACCGACTCCAGCGTGAAGCTGAAGTCGCTGTTGGCCGCGGTCGGGATGGCGGCCGCGGTGCCGTCGGCGTTGGCCGCCTGCTGGGTGCCGGCCAGCTGCTTGGTGGCGCCGAAGGTGCCGTCGAGCAGCTTCTGCTTACCGAACGCGGTGGTGTCACCGATCCGGTTGAGCTCGGCGTTCAGGGCCGACATTTCCTTGTTGGCCGCGCCGGCGGCCGCCGTGTCGGTGGCGCCGGAGTTGGCCGCCTGCACCGAGAGGTCACGCATACGCTGCAGGATCGCGGTGGTCTCGTTGAGCGCACCTTCAGCGGTCTGCGCGACGCTGACACCGTCCTGGGTGTTGCGGACGGCGACCTTGAGACCGCCGACCTGCGAGCGCAGGCCCTCGGAGATCGAGAGACCGGCCGCGTCGTCGGCCGCCCGGTTGATGCGGAAACCACTGGACAACTTCTCCAGCGACTTCGACATCTGGTTGTCGGTGACCGACAGGTTCCGGTAGGCGTTCTGCGCGGCGATGTTCTGATTGATACGAAGACCCATGAGTGCTTCCTCCTTGAGGGGTCTTTGATGCCGGCCCAATCCATGGAGCCGTGGCGCCGACGGTTCACCAGCAGTCTGCGAGATTTCTTCGCCCTTTTCCGGCGAACTGCAAGAAATCCGAGCCGAGTTCATAACTCCACCTGAAAGGGCCAGATCGGGGGAAATTCCTCAGCGGTGCCGCAGACGTGCCGACCTGTCCGAATGAGCGGGTTCGTCGAGGGGGCGGGCCCGACCGCAAGCGAGACGGAGGTCCAGGGTGAGCCTGACCGACCTGGCCAGCGTCCTGTGGCGTTCACGTGAGCTGCTGGAGATGCTGCTGTTCAAGCTCGAGGAGGAGCAGCTGCTTCTCGCGGCCGGCCGCTCCCGCTGGCTGAGCCACGCCACCCGGGAGGTCGAGGTGGTGCTGGAACAGATCCGGCAGACCGAGGTCATCCGCGCCGCCTACGCCCAGGACGTCGCCGTCGAGCTGGGCCTGTCGCCCGAGGCGTCGCTGGGCGAGCTCGCCGACGTCGCTCCGGCTCCCTGGTCCGACCTGCTGCACCAGCACCGCAAGGCGTTCCTGCTGCTGACCTCCGAGATCAGCGCGCTCGCCGACGTCAACCGAGACCTGCTCACGGCCGGGCAACGCGCAGCACGCGAAACCATGCTCGCGTTCGCCGAAACTGTGGAAACCTACGGACCACAGGGGCAGACCGTTTCCGGCGGCATCCGCCGCTCCAGCCTGGTGGATGAGGCGATCTGATGGCTAGTTCCTTCAGCGGTATCAACACGGCGCTCACCTCGCTCTACGCGCAGCGCCGGGGCCTGGACGTCACGGGCCAGAACATCGCGAACGCGAACACCGAGGGATACACGAAGCAGCGGGTGCGGATGGCTTCGCAGACCGGCAGCCTCAACCCCGGTGTGTACGCGACTACCACGCAGGTCGGCAACGGCGTGACCGTGGCCGGCGTCGAGCGCGGCCGGAACGCGTACCTGGAGGAACGGGGTCGCACCGAACACGCGAACTCGGCCTACCTGCAGAGCCAGAAGGCCGCGTACGGGCAGATCGAAAGCGTCCTGGCCGAACCCAGTGACACCGCGTTGCAGGCCCGCATGCACGACATGTGGGACGGCTGGAACGACGTCGCGAACAACTGGCAGGACCCCTCGACCCGCTCGTCGCTGCTCGAGAAGAGCCGCACCGTGGCGATCACCCTGAACGACACCCGCGCGTCGCTCAGCAGTCAGTTCGGCGCGAACCTGAACGAGATGAGCGCCTACGTCGACCAGGTCAACACGCTGGCCGACAACATCGCGCACATGAACAACCAGGTCGTGGTGGCCCAGGCGGCCGGCCTCGAGGCCAACGAGCTGCAGGACTCCCGCGACGTCGCCGTAATGAAGCTGTCCGAGCTGACCGGCGCCACCGCGATCTCCAAGGCCAACGGTGCGATCAACGTCTACGTCGGATCGTCGCCCCTGGTCAGCGACTTCTCCACGCGCAAGCTGGAGCTCTCCGGGCCGCCCAACCTCGACTCGTGGACGCCGACCACCCAGGTCGCGCTCAAGTGGTCGGGCACCGACACCAATGCGACCGTCGGCGGCACCATGGGTTCGATGATGGACACGATGAACACCATCATCCCCGGCATCTCGGGCCAGCTCGACGCCGTGGCCAACTCGCTCGCGACCAGCGTCAACGCGCTGACCACCTCGGGCTACGACGTGAACGGGAACCCGGGTGCCGCCTTCTTCTCCGGCACCGGCGCGCGGGACATCGCCGTCGCGATCACCGATCCCGACCAGGTCGCCTTCTCGGCCGGCAACCCCAAGGCGGTTCCGCCCGAGGTGGCCGCGATCGACAACGACCAGGCCGACGCGCTGGTCGCGCTGGGCAGTTCGCAGAACGGCCCGGACGCGACCTACCAGCAGATGATCGGCCAGCTCGGCGTGGCGTCGCAGGCGTCGTCGCGGCGCAGCGAGATCCAGGACACGGTCCGCGACCAGGTCGACACCTCGCGCGAGGCGGAGTCCGGGGTCAACCTGGACGAGGAGATGACCCACCTGCTGACCTACCAGCGGGGTTACGAGGCCGCCTCGCGCGTGCTGACGACGATCGACTCGATGCTCGACCAGCTGATCAACCGCACTGGCATGGTCGGCCGGTAGGGGATAGATCATGACCATTCCGAGTCGGGTCACCGATTCGAGCATGCGGCACCGCATGCTCGGCGACCTCAACCGCAGCATGGCCCGCGGGCAGAAACTGCAGGAGCAGATCTCCAGCGGCAAGCAGCTCAGCAAGCCCTCCGATTCGCCGACCGGCACCGTCACGTCGCTGCAGCTGCGCGGCGAGGTGCGGGCGACCCAGCAGTTCGGGCGCAACGCCGACGACGGCCTCGGGTGGCTCGGGTCCATTCAGGACAAGCTCGGCGACGCCTCCGGTCAGATCATCCGGGCTCGCGACCTGACCGTGCAGGGCCTGAGCGGCGCGATGAACGGCGGATCGCGGGACGCCATCGCGGCCGAGATCGACCAGATCCGGCAGCAGATGATCGGCGAGGCCAACACCAGCTACCTGGGCCGGCCCATCTTCGGGGGGACGACACCGGGGAAGGTCGCGTTCGACCCCACCGGCACCTATGTCGGCAACGACGGACAGACCACGCGAACGGTCGGACCGAACGCCAAGGTGCGGATCGACACGACAGGCGCCGAAGCGTACGGCGCGAACGGTAGCCCCACTCAGCTCTTCAAGGTGCTGGGTGACATTTCCGCGGCGCTTCGCGGCAATGACGACGATGCGCTGAATGCAGGGCTGGCCAACCTCGATACGGCCCACGATTTACTAAAGTCCACCCTTTCGGACGTTGGCGCCCGATATAATCGGATTACGCAGATGAAGCAGTCCGCTGATGATCACCTGCTGTCCGTGACGTCGCAGCTGTCCGATATCGAGGATGTCGACCTGCCTAAAGCGATCATGGAATTGCAGATCCAGCAGACGTCTTATCAGGCCGCCCTGGCCGCCTCGGCCAAGGTGATCCAGCCCTCGCTCATCGATTTCCTGAGGTGACCATGTCTACTCGTACCGCTGCCCGACCGATTGAGTCCGCCCTGACCGACACGTCGCTGGGCCTGCCGACCATCACCATGGCCGTGCCCATGCCCGGGTTCCCGGCCCACCGGGAGTTCGTCCTGGTGCGACTCAACGAAGACGGCCTGCTCTACGCGTTCACGTCCACTGAGGACCCCGACCTGCGCTTCCTGGTGGCGCCGCCGGAGCCCTTCTTCCCGGACTACGCGCCCGAGATCGAGGCCGACGTCTTCGCCGCGCTGAACACGCGGGACGCCGACCGTCTGCTGCTGCTGACCGTCATCACGGCCGGCACCAACGAGACCACCGCCAACCTGATGGCCCCGATCGTCGTCGACCGGGACAGCATGCGGGCCATGCAGGTGGTACTCAGCGGCTCGGGCTTCCCGGTCCGCGCGGTCATGAACCCGGTCTACTGACGTCCCGAGGGCGCGGTCGCGGGCTCGCGGCCGCGCCTGTCTCGCGATGCTGTCCGTCCACGGATGGAGGAGGGCACCGACGATGCTCGTACTGACCCGGCGCTCCGGGGAGAGCGTGATGATCGGCAACGATGTCGTCATCACCGTGCTCGAAGCGCGTGGCGACGTGATCCGGCTGGGCATCCAGGCTCCGCGTGACGTGCAGGTGCATCGCGAGGAGGTGTACCGGGAGCTGCAGGCCTCCAATCGGGAGGCCGCCTCGCCCACACAGGACGAGGTGCAGGCGGTCAGCGATCTGCTGAATCCGCCGGCCACATAGGATCCAAAGAGTTTTCCCGTACGCCCCGTCGCCGCGCGACGGGGCGTACGTCGTCTTCGTACGTAAATGTGGAAATCCGCCGTCTTCCCACCGGAATAACTGAAAGATGTTCATTACCGCGCGAGCGGTGCTGTTCCGGCTTCGAAGGGGGATCGATGTCGCGGTTGGCCGAACTCGGTATCGCCAAACGACTCGCCATGATCGTGGTGGTGGGTGCCGTCATGCTGGGGGCGCTCGCGACGATCGGGCTGCTGGGCCAGAACCAGCTGGCCAATCAGGGCTACAACGTCTCGCAGCTGCAGGCGTGCCAGGCCGCGCTCAACCACCTCGACACCCGGCAGAGCGAGCTCAAGGTGGACGCGTACCGGTCGGCCCTCGGTCAGGACGTGACCCAGGACGTCAAGGACGACGTGCAGTCGTCCACCGAGGCCGCGGACGCCGTGGTCGCGTCCTGCGTGTCTCCGGACGTGGCCCAGACGTTCGCCCAGGACCGCCCGGCCTTCGTCGAGTTCAGCACCTTCATCTCCGACTTCGTGGCGTCGGCCGACAAGCGCACCCGGATCGCCGAGATCGCCGAGCGCAACAACGCCACCGACGACGCGCTGGGCGACCTGATCGACAAGGTCGCCGGCGCCGTCGCGACCGAAGAGGGCGACATGGCCCGGACGGTGAGCCGCACCCGGACCGTCTCGATCGTCGTCGCCCTGATCGGGCTGGCGCTGCTCGTCGGCCTGGCCATCCCGCTGGCCCGCTCGATCCTGGTGCCCGTGCGCACGCTCGGCGCGGTCATCGACGGGCTCGCCCAGGGCGACCTGACCGGGCGCAGCGGCATCACCACCCGCGACGAGCTGGGCCGGATGGCGGCCGGCCTGGACGGCGCGCTGGAGTCGATCCGCGGATCGCTCGAGACGATCGGCCGGGACGCGGACGCGCTGGCCGGTGCGGCGGGCGAACTGTCGTCGGTGGCCGCGCAGATCGCCGAGGCGGCCGGTAAGACCGACCGCCAGACCGCGGCCGCGTCGGCCGAGGCCGAGGAGATCTCGCGCAACGTGCAGACGGTCGCGGCCGGCTCCGAGGAGATGGGCCTGGCGATCCGCGAGATCTCCCGCAACACCAGCGAATCGGCCCAGATCGCGTCGATCGCGGTGTCCGAGGCGGCCCGCGCGACCGAGACGGTCCGCCAGCTCGGTGACTCGTCGGCCGAGATCGGCAACGTCATCAAGCTGATCACCTCGATCGCCGAGCAGACCAACCTGCTCGCGCTGAACGCGACGATCGAGGCGGCCCGCGCGGGCGAGGCCGGCAAGGGCTTCGCCGTGGTGGCCAGCGAGGTCAAGGACCTGGCCCAGGAAACGGCCCGCGCGACCGAGGACATCGGCACCCGGGTCGCCGCGATCCAGCAGGACACCGGTGGGGCGGTCGAGGTGATCTCGCGGATCAGCGAGGTGATCGGCCAGATCAACGAGTTCCAGACGACCATCGCGTCGGCGGTCGAGCAGCAGACGGCGACGACCGGCGAGATGAGCCGGAGCATCGCCGAGGTGGCCAACGGCTCGGCCCGCATCGCCACCAACATCGCCGACGTCTCCACCGCGAGCGCCGCCTCGGTGCAGGGGGTCGAGCAGACCCGCCAGGCCTCGACCGGGGTGGCCCGCACCGCCGACGACCTGCGCGCCCTGGTCAGCTCGTTCCGGATCTAAGCACCCGGACTGCACCGGAGGCGGACCGAGGCTGACAACGCCGCCCCCGCACTCTTCTGGTCAGACGGGAAGAGCCCGTCGAGCTTGAAGGACCGGGGAGAGACTGTGAGCGCGGATCGGGAATCAGTCATCGGCGTCGCGCTGGACCTGACGGCCGACGCGCATGTGCACACCGGTTTCTCGGCCGGGCGGGACGCCGTCGGAGTCGTCGTCTCGGCGGCTGACCTGGCCGGCCTCTCCTCGATCACCTTCGCCGACCAGGCCGGCCCGGAGACCACCTGGCTCTCCACCTACGCCGACTCGGTGCGGCGGGCCCGGTCCCGTACGGAGATCAACCTCCGGATCGCGGCCGAGGTCGAGGTCGTACGCCCGGACGGCTGGCTCGCCCTGCCGCCCGACATCAGCGCGCTCGAGGCCCTCTCGGTCGCCGTCTCCCGCCTGCCGCAGGACGCCGGCGTGGTGGGCCCGCGTGAGGTGCGCGCCCAGCTGACCGAGGGCCGGGTCACCGCCGACCAGGTGGCCGAGCAGTTGCTCGACGCGACGGTCCGCGGCATCGAGCGGGCCTCCCGCTACGCGCCGACCCAGCTCGCCCGTCCGCTCGGTCTGCTGGCCCAGGTCGGCCTGGACGACGCGGTGCTGACCCCAGACCTGATCGCCGCGCTGGCCACCGCCTGCCGCGAGACCGGCACCGTGGTCGAGATCAGCGAGGCCTGGCGCTCGCCGTCGGCCCGGGTCGTGGCCATGCTGCGTGCGGCGGGGGTGGCGATGGTCCCCGCGAGTGACGCCCGGTACGCCACCGAGGTCGGCCACTGGCAGTACGTGCGCCGGGTCTGAGCGAAACCGGCCGCTCGAAGTAGCCGTCTCCGTACTCTCGGTCATGCCCGTAGTCATCACGCCTAGGCATGGGAGAGTTGCGATGAGTATGGTTCAGCAGGCCATCGAGGTGAGTGCGCCGTTGCACACGGTGTACGAGCAGCTTGCCGCGTTTGAGAACTACCCGCAGTTCATGAGTGGCGTACGGCAGGTCACCCCGACCGGCCCCGACCAGACGCACTGGGTCATGGACGTCGAGGGCCACCGCCGCGAGTTCGACGCGCAGATCACCGAGCGCACGATGGACGAGCGGGTCTCCTGGGCGACGGTCGACGGGCCGCTGCTCGCCGAGACCATCACCCTGCGGCCCATGGGCGAGACCAAGACCCAGGTGGTGGCCCAGCTCGAGGCCGACGTCGCGTTCCTCATGCCGAACGACCGACACGGACAGGCGTCGCTGAACAAGCGCCTCAAGGCCGACCTGAGCGCCTTCAAGGGCCTGGTCGAGCGGGGTGCCAGCACCAAGAAGCTGGCCCGCCCGGTGCCGACACCGGCCGCGGTCGCCGCCCGGGCGCGCAATCGGGCCCACCCCGGTGCCGGCTGGGGCACCAGCGCCGCCGAGCAGAGCAACGCCAGCCGGGCCGACCTGCCCTATCACGGCCTGTCCGCGTCGACCATGGGCACGCGCGTCGACATCACCTCGGCCCCCGGCATCAGCAGCTCGCACGATCTCGACGACGTGCTGGCCCCCGGCCGCCGCATCTCGACCGCCGGCACCATCAGCGGAGGTCCGTCGGGCATCGGCGCCAGCGCCCGCATGGGTGGTCGCACGAACCGCAAGGACACCTGGGGCGACGGCATGATCAACGAAGAGGACCGGGGCAGCGCCCACGATCATTAAGAGCGTTTCCCCGTACGACGTGAGGGCCGGCTCCCGGTGAGCCGGCCCTTGTCGTGTCCGGTCACACCGGGCCGCTCTCGAAGGTGGCGATCAGCCGGGCGCCGTGCGGATCGGCCCGCTCGTAGCGGACCTCGCCCCCGTTGGCCTCGACCAGGTGGCGCACGATGAACAACCCCAGCCCGGCCCCGCGCATGAACCGCCCGAACAGGTTGGGCAGCAACTCGTCCGGGATGCCCGGACCGCTGTCCTGCACGACGAGATCGACCTGCTCGCCGTGCCGCCTCGCGGTCACCCGGGTCGGTGCCACCCCGTACGCGAGAGCGTTGTTGATCAGGTTTTGCAGCACCGCGGCGACGTGACCGCGGTCGGCCAGCACCGACGTCTCGGCGTCGATCTCGATCAGCATCTCGCCCGGGCCGGCCGCGGACCCCGCCACCACCGTCTCGGCCACCTCGTGCAGCGGCACCGGCACCCGCCGCGCGGTGACCGAACCCATGTCGAGCCGGAACAGCAGCTGCAGGTCGTTCATCATCTTGATCAGCCGCTGCGTGTTCTTGTCGATCTTCGTGGCCAGCTCGTGCCGGACGTCGTCGGGCAGATCGTCCCAGTCCTGGTGGAGCAGCTCGGCCAGGCTGGCGATCGAGCTGATCGGCTGGGCCACGTCGTGGGTCAGCATCGAGGTGAGGTCGTTCTTGAAGGTGAGCGCGTTCTCCAGCCGGGTGTTGGTCTCGCGCAGCCGGGTGTTGCCCCGCTCGAGCTCGGCCGCGTGCTCGCTCAGCGCCTCTTCGGCCCGTTTGCGGTCGGCGATGTTGGTGTCTCTCGCCACGACGGCCTCGTTCATCGACTGGGCCAGCGTGTCGGTGAAGCCGGCCAGCTCACGCTGCCGGCGGTCGGCGCTCATCAGGGTGCGGATCAAGTGCCCGAGCAGCAGCAGGACGGCCAGGGCGAGCAAGGTGGCGACGGAGGCGGCGGTGTGCCGGGCGAACGTGGCGACACAGATCGCCACGGCGGCGATCGTCAGGAGGGCGGCCAGGCCGTGCACGACCCGGCCGGCGTTCCGGCTGACCACCGGGGTCGCCTGCAGCAGCAGGGCGAGTCCGGCCGGGACGAGCGCGGCCGCCGGATCGGCGAGGAAGCCGTCCGGCGGAGCGCCTTTCAGTGACAGGAGCAGGGCCGTGGTGCCGAAGACGGCGACCGCGACGCCGGCGCACCCGGCGGTCAGCCGGGAGAGCCTGCCCAAATCACGCGCCGCATCACGCACGTAATCCCCTCAATTTCCGAGGAAACGAGCATAACGCGGCGTAAGCGGATCAAGCGGTTACTTTCCGGCCCACTCGTAGCCGTCCTCCAGCACGATGCGCTCGGCCACCTTCACGATGTCTTCGTGGTGGCGGTTGCCGTGATGCCCACAGAAGGCCAGCTCACCGCCGGTGGACAGGGTGACCACCAGTTTGGCGGCGGCGCTGCAGCGGTCGCAGCGCTCGGTCATCGCGGGGACGGTGGTGATCTCGGGCGACAGCACGCTGGACATATCGCTCTCCTTGCTCAGTGGCGGTGTGTAGCGGTACGCCGGGTCAATCGGCGCCCCGCTCCGCGGCTTTAGCGGTTCTCTGTCGATCTTCCAAGCCCTGGGTGCGGCCTCGGAGGTGTTGCAACCCGAGTGCAACCGGGTCGCCCCCAATCTTCCCGCAACCGGCGGCCGCCATGCAGTTCCGAGAGGGTGAAACGCATGACTGTGCCCGGACGGAACGGGTTCGGAAAAGGCCGGACCGTGCAACCTGCTGCGGATAGCGTGAGGTTCCGGAAGCCGTACGGAACGTGACCGCAGAACCACCGGGAGGATCCATGTCGCAGGCGCCCGCACCCGAGTCACGCCCCACGGTCCTGGTTGTCGACGACGAGGAGGACCTGCGCGACATCATGCGGAGGATGCTCGAGCGCCGCGGCTTCGCCACCCTGATCGCCGGCGACTCACAACAGGCGATCGCCGCCTGCCGGGAACACCCCGGTGACATCGACATCCTGGTGACCGACCTCGGGCTGCCCGGGGTCTCGGGCGGTGAGCTCTCCCGGTCGGCCACCCAGCTGCGGCCCGAGATGAGCGTCGTCTACATCTCGGGGCTGCCCAAGGAGCTGGCCGTGGCCGACGGGCTGATCGGCGAGGACGCGCTGCTGGTCAAGAAGCCCTTCAGCAGTGAGGTGCTCGTGCAGACCCTGCGCTCGGTGCTGGGAGAAGATTCCTAGTTTCCCGTACGCATCCAGGCGTCGCCGTGTCCCGCACGGCGGCGCCTTTTCGCACGCAACTTCGACGCAACGACCCGCCCACCGACGTCGCACCCGGGCGACCCCACTCTGGGGTGCAGACGTTACTCACCCCCTGAGGTCGGGCCGGTCCGCTGCGGAGGACCGGCCCGACTTCGTCTTCCTGCGGGCGCAAGTCTTCCTGGGGGCACGTCTTCCTGAGGGCACGTCTCTCTGGGCACAAAAAAACGGCCCCTGACGGCCGTGTTGGTTGGCACCGGCGGCGGCGGACGACGCCCATCCCCATAGGCGTCGCCCGCACTAACCGCCGGTCTCGGGTCGCGCCGTCCCCCAACGGCTTATGCCACCCGTCCCCAAACGCCGGCCGCGGCGATCGTCTCCGATCAACCAGTTCCCCGAACTAACGGTCCGACGTCCATTGATTACGCTAGTTGGGGCAGTCAAGGCAGACAAGCCAACTGGCTGTCCGCCATCTGTCTGCACCATCACAGTCATCGACAATTGGCCGATCGGCGGATGACCGCTAGCACCTCCGGTCGCGTGACCAGCCAGATTTGAGTCTGCCGAAAAGACTGCGCCGCACAAAGTGGACAATTACGGCGAAGGTGGGGCGAGATGCTTGAATGCCTGCAGATTCGCCAGGGACTCGCCGCGCTTGACCCGCCACTCCCACTCGCGCCGGATCGACGAGCCGAAGCCGATCTCGAGCATCGTGTCGAACGACTCGTCGGCGTAGGTGAGCACCGATCCCAGCAGCCGGTCGAGTTCGTCCTCGTCGAGGCCGCCGAGCGCCACCCGGCCGGTGAGATAGACGTCGCCGGCCGCGTCGATCGAGAACGAGACGCCGTACATGCGGGCGTTGCGGCGCAGCAGCCAGGCCCACAACTCCTCGTGCCGCTCGTCCGGCCGGCGCATCACGAACGCCTCGACGCGTAGCGCGTGCTCGCCCACGATCAGGTTCACCGCGGTCTTGAGCTTGTGCGTGCCGGGCAGCGTGACCACGTAGGCCCCGGGCCCGGTCGGCTCCCACTCGAGCTCGCGGTCGGTCAGCACCCGTTCGATCAGGTCGGTCACCATGCGTACGCCTCCAGGCGCTGCGCGATCAGGGCACGGTGCTCGGTCACGGCCTCACGGTAGACCCGGAGCAACCCCTCGGCCGTACGGTCCCACGAGAAGTCGGACGCGTGCGCGACCGCCCCGGCCGACAGGCGCCGCAACTCACCCGGCGACGCCAGCAGGTCGTCGAGCACCCGGGCCCATTCCTTGGGGTCGTGCCCGTCGACGAGCACCCCGCTCAACCCGTGCCGTACGGCGGTGACCAGGCCTCCGACCGCGGCCGCGACCACCGGCGTGCCGCAGGCCTGGGCCTCGAGCGCGACCAGGCCGAACGACTCGTTGTGGGACGGGACGGCGACCAGGTCGGCGCTGCGATAGAGGGCGGCCAGGCCGGCACCGTTCTGCGGGGGCAGGAAGACGACCTGGTCGCTCACCCCGAGCGAGGTGGCCAGCTCGATCAGCGCGCTCGGCTTGTCGAGGCCGGTGCCGCTCGGGCCGCCGCAGATGACCAGGGTGGTGTCCGGCTCGCTCATCGCGGCCAGCGCCGAGATCAGCACGTCGGGCGCCTTGAGCGGCTGGATCCGGCCGACGAAGGCGATGACCTTGCCCCGCTCGGGCAACCCGAACCGGGCGCGCTCGGCCGGGCCGGGCCGGAACCGCTCGAGGTCGACGCCGGGCTGCACGACCGTGGTGCGGGCCGGGTCGGCGTCGTAGTAGGCGACCAGATCCTGCGCCTCGAAGCGGGTGTTGCCCACCAGCCGGTCGGACTCGGCGATCACCTGCTCCTCGCCGATCACCCGGGCCTTGGGCTCGGGCCGGTCGCCCTCGGCGATCAGCCGGTTCTTCACCTTGGCCAGGGTGTGCGCGGTGTGCACGTGGGGCACGCCCCAGCGCTCGCGGGCCAGCCAGCCGACCTGGCCGGACAGCCAGTAGTGCGAGTGGATCAGGTCGTAGTGGCCCGGCGGGTGGGCCGCCTCGGCCCGCAGCACGCCGTTGGTGAAGGCGCACAGCTGGGCGGGCAGTTCCTCCTTGGAGAGGCCCTCGAACGGGCCGGAGGTGACGTGCCGGACGGTCACGCCGGGAACCATCTCGACGACGGGGGGAAGCTCGCCGCGGGTGGCGCGGGTGAAGATCTCCACCTCGACGCCGAGCCGGGCGAGACGCTTCGAGACCTCGACGATGTACACGTTCATGCCGCCGGCGTCACCGGTGCCGGGCTGCTCTAGCGGCGACGTGTGAACCGAGAGGGTGGCGATGCGCCGCGGGGTCGGCCACTCAGCCACGATCAATCCTCCTGGACTACGGACGCGCAGATAGTTGCGCAGTCACTAATCTTCCCCGCCGCGAAGCCACGAACCACTATCCCGCCGCTCGGGGGTGACCCAAGTCATCGGGAAAGATGGGGGCATGCAGAACATCGCAGTGGTCACGGGCGCGTCGAGCGGGATCGGGGCGGCGACCGCCCGCCGGCTCGCCACCGAGGGATTCCACGTCGTGGCGGTGGCTCGCCGGGCCGATCGGCTGGCCGCCCTGGTCGACGAGATCGGCGCGAAATCGGCCACCGCGGTCGAGGGCGACGTGACGTCCGACGAGTCGGTGGCGGCGCTGGCGGCCGCCGTGACCGCCCTCGGCGGTCCGGTCACGCTGCTGGTCAACAACGCCGGCGGTGCTCAGGGGCTCGACCCGGTCGAGTCCGGCTCGGTCGCGGACTGGCAGTGGATGTACGACGTGAACGTGCTCGGCACCCTGCGGGTGACCCAGGCGCTGCTGCCGGCCCTGGTGGCGAGCGGAGCGGGCACGATCGTGACGGTCGGCTCGACCGCGGCGTTCACGGTCTATGAGGGTGGTGGCGGCTACACGGCGGCCAAGCACGCCCAGAATGCCCTGGTCGGGACGCTGCGGCTGGAACTGTCGGGAAAGCCGGTGCGGGTCATCGAAGTCGATCCGGGCATGGTGCGGACCGACGAGTTCTCGCTCAAGCGCTTCGGCGGCGACCAGGCCCGGGCCGACGCGATCTATCAGGGTGTCAAGGAGCCGCTGGTGGCCGACGACATCGCGGACATCATCGCGTACGCCGCGACCCGCCCTCAGCACGTGAATCTCGACCGCATCGTGGTGCGCCCGATCGCCCAGGCGGCCCAGCACAAGGTCCACCGGGAGAGCTGAAGTCGTGAAGGCGGTCGGCGCGATCACCCGGGGGACCACCAATCCCAACCGGCTGCGCCGCGTCGACAACTACATCGCCCACCGCTGCGGAGATCTGCTCCGGGCCGCGGCCGATCCCCTGGTGATCGACCTCGGCTACGGCGCCACCCCGGTCACCGCCGTCGAGCTGCGGACCCGCCTGGCCGCGACCGTCCGCCCCGACGTCACGGTGGTGGGTCTGGAGATTGATCCCGTACGCGTGCAGGCCGCCCAGCCCCACGCCGACCCTCCGCACCTGCAGTTCCGGCGCGGGGGCTTCGAATTGGCCGGCCTGCGCCCGACGGTGGTCCGCGCCTTCAACGTGCTGCGGCAGTACGCCGAGGACGAGGTGGCCGCGGCCTGGACGGCGATGACCGCGAGCGGTGCCGTGCTGGTCGAGGGCACCTGCGACGAGCTGGGCCGGATCGCGACGTGGACCGTGGTCGAGGCGGGTGTGCCGGGTTCGCTGACGTTCTCGGCCCGCTTGTCCGATCTGGACCAACCCGCGACGTTCGCCGAGCGGCTGCCCAAGGCCCTGATCCACCACAACGTGCCGGGCGAGCCGGTGCACGAGCTGCTGCTGGCACTGGGCCGGGCCTGGGACACCGAGGCGACCCCGTTCGGGCCCCGTCAGCGCTGGCTGGCCACCTGCCGCCGGATGCGCGAGGAAGGCTGGCCGGTGCTCGACGGGCCGGCCCGATGGCGGCTCGGCGAGCTGACGTTTCCGTACCCCGGACGGCTCTAACGCGCGTGCGACGGCGGCGCGTCGGCGACCGGCTCGGCGACGGCCGGCACCGGGATCGTGGGCTCGTCGAGCACGGGCTCGACCGGGCCCAGCAGCCGGATCCGGCGTTCGCGGCTCGGGGCGGCGGCCAGGTGCCCGACCGCGACCAGCGCGCACACCGCGAAACAGCCGATCCACAGCGCCGCGTTGCCCAGGTGCTCCTGGGTCAGGCCGCCGACGATCGGGGCCAGCGCGGTGCCGGCCGACCAGCCCAGCGAGTTCAGGCCCTGGTAGCGGCCGCGCATCGACGGCGGCGACAGGGCGGCCACGGTGGTCGCGTTGCTGGGCGACTGGATCATCTCGCCCAGGGTCCAGACGATCACGGTGAGCGCGAAGAACCAGGGCGCGTGGGCGAAGGCGGTGAGCCCGAACCCGACGCCGATGATCAGTGAGCCGAGCGCCAGCACCCGGGCCGGGGAGCGCCCGTCGATCAGCCGGGGCACGAAGAGTTGCCCCAGCACGATCAGCACGCCGTTGACCGCGATCACCCAGCCGTAGGTGGCCGCCGACAGGCCCTCCGACGTCATGGCGATCGGCAGCGTCGACATGTGCTGCATCATCACGACGATGCCGCCCGCCGAGATCAGCAGATAGGTCATGAAGACGCGGTCGCGCAGCACGGTGATCATGCCGCCCGAGTCGCGCTGCTTCACGACGACCGTCGGCTTGGTCTCACGCAGGAAGATCAGGCAGATCAGCGCGGTGACCAGGGTGGTGCCCGCGTCGACCACGAAGAGCAGCAGGTAGTCGACCTTGGCGGCCAGCCCGGCGCCGACCGCGGAGAGGGCGAAGCCCAGGTTGATCGCCCAGTAGTTGAGCGAGAACGCGCGGACGCGATCGCGGTCGGGCACGACGTCGACCATCATCGCCGAGAAGGCCGGCCGCACCGCCTCGGTGAACACGCCGAGCAGGAACGTCACCGCGAGGATCTGCCCGTAATCGTGCGCGAAGCCGAGCGCCAGCATGAGAGCGGCCGCCCCGAACTGGGCGGTCAGCATCGTCGGCTTGCGGCCCCAGCGGTCGGCCAGCACCCCGCCGACCGTCGTGCCGATCGCGCCACCCACGCCGTACAGGCCGATCACCAGACCGGCCCGGCTCTGCGAGAAATGCCGGTCGGCGGTCAGATAGATGGCCAGGAAGATCACCACGAACGAGCCCAGCCGGTTGATCAGCGTGCCCGTCCAGAGCAGCCAGAACTGCCGCGGCAACCCGCCCACGGCCTGGCCGAACCAACCCCGCACGTTTCGCCCCCGTAAGCACTGGAAAAGCCTCGTCGCCTTACAACCTAAGGGGCTGCGCAATCGGGTTTCCACGTGGTGGTCGCCACTTGAGGGTCCGTGCCCGGGTGGGGAGCGGCTGCGGCAGGATGGAGGTCATGACTGGGACTCTGGTGCTGCTGCGACACGGCAACAGCGAGTGGAACGCCAAGAACCTCTTCACCGGTTGGGTCGACGTCGATCTCGACGCCAAGGGCGAGGCCGAGGCCCGCCGCGGTGGTGAGCTGCTGAAGGAGAGCGGTGTGCTGCCGGACGTGGTGCACACCAGCGTCCTGCGCCGCGCCATCCGCACCAGCGAGATCGCCCTGCACATCACCGACCGCCACTGGATTCCGGTGAAGCGGTCGTGGCGCCTCAACGAGCGCCACTACGGCGCCCTGCAGGGCAAGGACAAGAAGCAGACCCTCGAGACGTACGGCGAGGAGCAGTTCATGCTCTGGCGCCGGTCCTACGACGTACCGCCGCCGCCGATCGAGGCCGACTCGGAGTTCTCGCAGTTCGACGACCCGCGCTACGCCTTCCTGCCGTCCGAGGCCAAGCCCAAGGCCGAGTGCCTCAAGGACGTGCTGGTCCGGGCCCTGCCCTACTGGTACGACGAGATCGTGCCGGACCTCCGCGCCGGCAAGACGGTGCTGGTCGCCGCGCACGGCAACTCGCTGCGCGCCTTCGTGAAGCACCTCGACGACATCTCCGACGAGGCGATCTCGAAGCTCAACATCCCGACCGGGATCCCGCTGCGCTACGACCTCGACGACGACCTGCGCCCGCTCAAGCCGGGCGGCGAATACCTCGACCCCGAGGCGGCGAAGGAAGCGGCAGCTGCCGTCGCCAACCAGGGCCGCTGACCCTCCCGCGGACAGCAAGAGGCCGGGACGCCCCCGTGGCGTCCCGGCCTCTGCGCGACCAGGCGAGCGTCAGCTCAGCTCTGGTCGCTCACCGGCTCTCCGGTGATCAGGTACACAAGCTGCTCGCCCACGTTGACGGCGTGGTCGGCGTACCGCTCGTAGAAGCGGCCCAGCAGCGCGCCGTCGATCGCGGTCTCCGCGCCGTACGGCCACGAGTCGTCCAGCATGATCTTGAACAGCTGACGCTCGAGCTCGTCGATCTCGTCGTCCTCGGTCTCGAGCTTGGCCGCCAGCTCGGCGTCGGGCTTGGCCAGCAGGCTGGCGATCTGCTCGGCCATCCGGTCGGCCACCTCGGCCATGCCCTGGAAGACCGGGCGCAGCTCGGCCGGCACGGCGGGCGACGGGTGGCGACGCTTGGCCGTCTTGGCCACGTGCTCGGCCAGGTCGCCCATCCGCTCCAGGTCGGCCGAGATGTGCAGGGCGGTGATGACCATGCGCAGGTCGGAAGCGACCGGCGCCTGGCGGGCGATGGTGTCGGCCACCTTGGCCTCGACCTGGCTGTTGAGCTCGTCGACCTCTTGGTCGCGCTCGATCACGGCCTCGGCCGCCTGCAGGTCAGCGGTGAGCAGGGCCTTGGTCGCCTTGCGCATCGCCTCTCGCACGGATTCGGCCATGGTGACCATCAGGCGGCTGACCTCGTTGAGGTCGGCCTGGAACTCCTCGCGCATGTCCTCGTCCCGGGGTTGGGTGGGGCCGTCCCAGGGCAGGGCACGACCGTAGTGGCTGGCTACAAACTATGCGCGCCCGGAAGCGCGCTCGTGAACGGCGATGAACGACGCCGGGCGCAGTGGTGAACTTTATTCGACACGCGCCCGGTTTGTCCGGATCACCGTAGGAGCCAGGTAAACAATGACCCTACGATCGCACCGTGGACCTGGCGTACGGCATCCCTCTGATCCTCGTCGCGCTCGTCGTCGGCGTGGGCGCGGGGCTGGTGGTGGCGCGCGTTCGCAGGCCGACAGGGGCCGCTGAGAAGACTGCCGGCGGGCCGCACGAGGGAGGACGCGTCATCGACACCGACGAAGGCCACACCGGTAAGCACGGCATGAAGGGGCTCGGTCGCAAGAGCCTCGACTCGCTGCGCGTCGGCGTGGTGGTGCTCGACGCCGAGGACCATCCGGTGCTGGTCAATCCGGCCGCCCGGGCGATGGGACTACTGCGGTCGGGCGGAGCGCCGGGCACGATCGCGGCCCACCCGATCCTGCGGACGCTGGCCGGTCAGGTGCGGCGTACGGGCGTACGGCGGGAAGTCGAACTTGATCTTCCGCGGGGCCGGGCCGGGGCCGCGCACGCCCCGCTGGGCCTGCACCTGCGCGCGGTCGCCCTCAACCAGACCCACGTCGCGGTCGAGGCGGCCGACGTCACCGAGTCGCACCGGCTGGCCCGGGTCCGCCGCGACTTCGTGGCCAACGTCAGTCACGAGCTCAAGACCCCGATCGGCGCGCTCCAGCTGCTGGCCGAGGCGCTGCTCGACGCCACCGAACTTCCCGCCGCCGAGCCCACCGACGAGCCGAAC
The DNA here is from genome assembly GCF_018829635.1 of Paractinoplanes bogorensis. GTDB lineage: Bacteria > Actinomycetota > Actinomycetes > Mycobacteriales > Micromonosporaceae > Actinoplanes > Actinoplanes bogorensis. The sequence goes on along the minus strand of NZ_JAHKKG010000002.1, from coordinate 273,674 downwards.
GAGGATCTGCTGGCCGCCCGCCGGTTCGCCGAGCGCATCCACCACGAGTCGGCCCGGATGGGGCGCCTGGTGAACGAGTTGCTCGAGCTGACCCGGCTCCAGGGCGCCGAGCCGCTGCCCACGCCCGAGCCGGTCTCGGTCGACTGGGTGATCGCCGAGGTGATCGACCGCACCCGCACCACGTCGTCGGCCAAGAGCATCGAGGTCGTCTACAACGGTCCCAAGGGCTCGACCGTCTACGGCAGTGACAGTCAGGTCGCCACCGCGGTGACCAATCTGGTGGAAAACGCGATCGCCTACTCGGGCGAAGACACCAAGGTCGAGCTGACTCTGCGTCAGGATGACGACTGGGTCGAGATCGACGTGGCCGACCAGGGCATCGGCATCGCCCCGCACGACGTCGACCGCATCTTCGAGCGTTTCTACCGGGCCGACCAGGCCCGATCCCGATCCACCGGCGGCACCGGCCTGGGCCTGGCGATCGTCAAGCACATCGCGACCAACCACGGGGGCCGGGTCGACGTGACCAGCACCCTGGGCGACGGCTCGACGTTCACTCTGCGCCTACCGGCCCGTCCCCCCGAAGCCCCCTTGCCGTTACCGACGGCAATTGAGATCGAGTCCGGTGCGTCCGGGCATTAGTCCCGGAAGCCGGAAGATGGAAGGAACCACATTGGCCCGCGTGCTCGTGGTCGAGGATGAGGAGTCGTTCTCCGACGCCCTGTCGTACATGCTGCGCAAGGAGGGCTTCGAGGTGTCGGTCGCCCCGACCGGGACCTCGGCGCTGACGCAGTTCGACCGGACCGGTGCCGACATCGTGCTGCTCGACCTCATGCTTCCCGAGATGTCCGGCACCGAGGTCTGTCGCCAGTTGCGGCAGCGCTCGGCCGTGCCGATCATCATGGTCACTGCCCGGGACAGTGAGATCGACAAGGTGGTCGGGCTCGAGATCGGCGCCGACGACTACGTCACCAAGCCGTATTCGCCGCGTGAACTGGTCGCCCGCATCCGGGCCGTCCTGCGCCGCCAGGGCACCGACGTCGCCGAGGTCACCACCCCGACGCTGGCCGCCGGTCCGGTGCGGATGGACGTGGAGCGCCACGTGGTCACCGTCGACGGCGCCGGCGTGCAGCTCCCGCTCAAGGAGTTCGAGCTGCTCGAGCTGCTGCTGCGCAACGCCGGCCGGGTGCTCACCCGCGGCCAGCTGATCGACCGGGTCTGGGGCGCCGATTACGTCGGCGACACCAAGACCCTCGACGTGCACGTCAAGCGGCTGCGGTCCAAGGTGGAGCCGGAGCCGTCGGCGCCGCGCTACATCGTCACCGTGCGTGGCCTGGGCTACAAGTTCGAGCCCTGATCCCCCATCCAACCGCCCCACCGCCGCCCCTGAACGGACTGAAGGCTGCGACATGGCGCGGCGGGTTACTTCCCGCCGCGCTTCTCGGCGGCCACGGTCGCCGGGTGCACCGCGACGAGACCGGCCTTCAGCCGGGCGTCGCAGAGTTCCGCCAATTTCCCGTACGCCGCCTGGCCGATCAACGCGGTCAGCTCGGGCGCATACGAGATGTACATCGGATCGCTGCCCACGTGGGCCTCGGGTGACGAGGTGCACCACCAGTCGAGGTCGTGCCCGCCCGGACCCCAGCCCCGGCGGTCGAACTCGGTCAACGTCGACTGCAGCAGCTTCGACCCGTCCGGCCGCTTGATCCAGTCCTGTTCCCGGCGCACCGGCAGCTGCCAGCAGACGTCGGGCTTGTACTCCAGCGGGTGCTTGCCGTCGCGCAGCGCCTGGGCGTGCAGCGCGCACCCGCCCCCACCGGCGAAGTCGGCGTCGTTGAGGAACACGCACGGCCCGTCTTCGGACTGTGTGGCCGTGCGCCGGGCCGGCTTCGATCCGTCGATCGTGTCGACCTCGGTGTAGTTCTTGAACCCGCGGCGATAGTGCTGCCAGTTCTCCGGCGTCAGCTTCTGGGCGGCCGCCTTCACCCGGTTCTCGTCGTCGGCGTCGGTGAAGAACGCGCCGTGCGAACAGCAGCCGTCCTGCGCGCGACCGGCCACGATGCCGTGACAGGCCGAGCCGAAGACACACGTCCACCGGGACAGCAGCCAGGTCAGATCGGCCCGGACAAGGTGCTTCTCGTCGCCGGGGTCGAGGAACTCGATCCACTCACGAGGAAAGTCGAGGTCGACCTCGGGCGCCCGCTCGGCGGCCGCGGGGTCGAGGGTGATGCGGATCGGGGTACGGCGGCTCACTCGCGACAGCGTACGCGCGCCGGTGACCAACGCCGCGTCGACGCCCGGTATGGCCGCATATACCCGGTCGAGGAGGAGGCGCCCGCGACAATCGGGTCTACGCTTGACCCTGTGAGTTCCCGAGTCCCCGTGCTTCTGTCCAGCTCGTCGGTGTTCCCCGAGCCGACGGCCGCCGCGTTCGAGTTGGCCGCCTCGGCCGGCTACGACGGCCTCGAGGTCATGGTGTGGACCGACCGTGTCAGCCAGGACGCCGGCGCGCTGAAAGGTCTGTCCGAACACTACGACCTTCCGGTGCTCTCGGTGCACGCCCCGTGCCTGCTGGTGACCCAGCGGGTGTGGAGCCCCGACCCGTGGGAGAGGCTCAACCGGGCCGCCCAGCTCGCCGAGACGCTCGGTGCCCCCACCGTCGTGGTGCACCCGCCGTTCAGCTGGCAGCGTGACTACGCCAAGAACTTCGCCGGCGGCTTGGCCAAGGTGCAGGCCCGGTTCCCCGACCTCGCGTTCGCGATCGAAAACATGTTCCCGGTCAAGATGGCCGGTCGCTGGTTCGTGCCTTACACGCCGGGCTGGGATCCGACCGAGACCGGCTTCGACGCCTACACGCTCGACCTCTCGCACTGCGCGGCGTCGCGGATCAACGCGCTCGGCATGGCCGACAAGATGGGCGCCGGCCTCAAGCACGTGCATCTGGGCGACGGCACCGGCGAGGGCCGCGACGAGCACCTGGTGCCCGGCCGGGGCAATCAGCCGTGCGCCGAGTTGCTGCGGTCGCTCTCGGCGCGCGGATTCACCGGATCGGTGGCTCTCGAGGTCTCCACGCGTAAGGCGCCGAGCCGCGCGGCCCGCGAGGCCGACCTGCGCGAGTCGCTCGAGTTCGCCCGTCGCTACCTCGCGCCGGCCGACTCGGCCACACCCGCCATCTCCCGAGGCTGAGCCTGGGGCTGAGCCATTTCAGCTCGTTTGCGGGCGCGGTGCGCGGCCACATGGGAGCGGGTCGCGCAGCGCTCCGAGCAGAAGCGCCGGCAGTTGTTGGACGACGTGTCCAGATAGACATTGCCACAGCGCTCGTCGGCGCAGATGCCGAACCGGGCACTGCCGTACTCGCAGAGCCACACCGACAGGCCCCAGACGGCGCCGGCCAGGTATTCGGCGCTGACCGACGAGCCGCGGCTGGTGACGTGCATGTGCCAGTCGGCGGCGTCGTGCCCGGAGATGCGCGGCTGCACCGGGAACATCTCGAGCAGTGCGTTGAGTTCCTTGACGGCGTCGCCGTCGTGACCGGACGTGCCGTTCTCGAAGACCTCGCGCAGACGGCGCTGGGCGCGGCGGAACACAGCGACGTCCTTGTCGGCGACCTCGTCGCGCATCCAGGCCTGTTCGTCACCGAACAGGGCCCGCAGCCCGGCGAGATCACCCATGTCCGCGTTGACGAGGTCGACCGCGGTGCGGGCGTACGCATCGAAGTTCACCCGACAAAGGTAGCCGCCCCCGCGCCGGTCGAACATAAGCGTTGTGGTCACACGCACTCGAGGGGGTCATCGCCACGCACGTGGCTCTCCCGCGATGGCGGGTGTTCCGGGCGATACCCTCGGGTCATGCTCCGTTCCCTGCTCCTGGCCGCCGCCGGTTCGGACCGTCTCGGCCGGCTCGCCGGCTCGGCCCCGGCCGGCCGTAACGCCGTCCGCAAGTTCCTGGCCGGCCGCGACATCGACGAGGCGTTGCCCACCGGTCGCGCCCTGGTCGACGACGGTCTGGCGATCACCTTCGACCTGCTGGCGGTCGAGACGCGCAGTGCGGAGCAGGCGGTCGCGGTGCGCGACGAATACCGGGCGCTGCTCGGCCGGCTCAAGGGTGCCGGCCTGGTCCCGGCGGCCGAGGTCAGCGTGAAGCTGTCGGCCCTGGGCCAGCGGCTCGACGAGAAGCTGGCCTACGAGCACGCCCTGGCCGTCTGCGTGGCCGCGGCCGAGGCGGGCACCACGGTGACGCTGGACGCCGAAGACCACACGCTCACCGACTCCACTCTCGAGATCCTGGCCGAGCTGCGGAAGGACCACCCGGGCACGGGGGCGGTGCTGCAGGCCCATCTGCGCCGCACCGAGGGGGACTGCCGCGAGCTGGCCACGGCCGGGTCGCGGGTGCGGCTGTGCAAGGGGGCGTACGCCGAGCCCGAGTCGGTGGCGTTCCAGTCGGCGCTCGACATCGACAAGTCGTTCGTACGCTGCCTCAACATCCTGATGTCGGGCGAGGGCTACCCGATGGTGGCGACCCACGACCCGCGGCTGATCGCCATCGCCGAAGACCGGGCGCGCTGGTTCGACCGCACCGCCGACGAGTACGAGTTCCAGATGCTGCACGGCGTACGCACCGAGGAGCAGGCGCGACTGGCCGCCGGCGGCAACGTCGTGCGCGTCTATCTGCCGTACGGGGAGCAGTGGTACGGCTACCTGATGCGCCGGTTGGCCGAGCGCCCCGCCAATGTGGCCGTTCTCGGACGCTCGCTGATCGGTCGATAGTCACGACACCGGTCACAATTCGGGCTAAAACCCAACAGATCCGGCGTGTCGGCCTTGACTTTTTCTGACCATTTTCACGGAACGTATCGCGTTGGTCACAACCGTATCGATACCGTCCTAGAGACACGCACGTCAGCCACCCGCGTCCACGGCCTCCACGGCCACCCTGGTCACCGCGGTTGTGCCTGCGAAAGGATCGGTGCGACACATGACGGGTCCAGCCCAGACCGAGGAAAAGCTCTCGGAGGTGCGGTTCCTGACCGTGGCCGAGGTGGCCGCGTTGATGAGGGTCTCCAAGATGACGGTCTACCGGCTTGTGCACGGCGGTGACCTCACGGCCGTACGGGTCGGGCGCTCCTTCCGGGTGCCCGAGCACGCGGTGCACGAATATCTCCGGGGCGCTTTCTCGCAGACCGCGTAGAGCGGGCCCAGGGGTCGTTTTGGCCCGGCCGCGGCCGGGCCGGTACGCTGGTGCGGTTGGCTCCCGGAGGCTCGATGTGTCTCCGACAGTCGATTCAAGTCGGATCGGGTCAGTGCCAGTGGGCGCGCCCGGTCCGAGCCACCAGGTTTCGAGAGGCATTCCGTATGGGCTCCGTGGTCAAGAAGCGCCGCAAGCGTATGGCGAAGAAGAAGCACCGCAAGCTGCTGCGCAAGACCCGCGTCCAGCGTCGCCGTTTGGGCAAGTGACCTGTGGCCGGGTGATTCCACCCGGCCGACAGAGCACTTGCCATTCGCACCTCGCTCGCATCGGAAGGTGCGCCCGTGGCCTCTCCGCCCAGCGTCGTCGTGGTTACCGGAGTCAGCCGATATCTCGGCGCCCGGGTGGCCGCCCGTCTCGCCGCAGATTCCCGGATCGACCGTGTCGTCGGCCTGGATCCGCACGAACCGCCCACGGCTCTGCGTGAGCTGCTGGCCGACGTCGAGCTGATCCGGGCTGACGCGCGTGCCGCGTCCGGCGCCATCGCCGACCTCGGTGCCGAGGCGATCGTGCACCTCGCGGTCACCAGCGCGCCCGACGTGCAACACGGTCGCGCCGCGATGAAAGAGCAGAACGTCATCGGCACGATGCAGCTGCTCGCGGCCGCCCAGGCCGCACCCCGGCTGCGCAAGCTGGTGGTGCGATCGTCGACGGCCGCATACGGCGCGTCCTTCCGCGATCCCGGCGTCTTCACCGAGGACACCGAGCCCCGGGCCGTGCCGCGGGGCTCGTTCGCGCGCGACATCCTCGACATCGAGGGTTACGTGCGCGGGTTCCGGCGTCGCCGCCCCGAGGTCGCGGCCACCGTGCTGCGCTTCGCGCCGTTCATCAGCTCGACGGCCGACACGACGCTGACCCGCTACTTCGCCCAGCCGGTGGTGCCCACCGTGCTCGGGCGTGACGCCCGGCTCCAGTTCGTGCACGTCGACGACGCCCTCGAGATCCTGCACCGCTCGGTCATCGAGGAGCACTCCGGCACGTTCAACGTGGCCGGGGCCGGCATCCTCGCGCTCTCCCAGGCCATCCGCCGGGCCGGGCGCATCTCGGTGCCGCTGCCCGAGGGCACGCTGTCCACGCTGGCCGGTGTGGCCCGCAACGTGGGCATCGGCCAGATCGGCTTCGACCAGATCGACCTCTTCGTGCACGGCCGGGTGGTCGACACGACCCATCTGGTCCGCGAGTTCGGGTTCACCCCGCGCAGCACGGCCGAGGCCTTCGACGACTTCATCCGCGGCCACGCCAACGGGTCCTCGCTCACCTCCGACCGGCTCGCCGCGGCCGAAAAGGCGATCCTCGACGGGATCCGCCGGGTGCGCTCCGGCGCCGGTGCCGGAGGTGACCGGCATTGAGCCAGGACGAGTTTCGCGACATGCTTCCGGGGCACGCCGACTTCACGCTGCCACGGCCGGCCGAGCCGAAGCGGGTCAACGGCCGTCGTCCGATCCCGGAGGTGCCGTCGATGAACGGGAACGGGCACCACCCGCCGCCTCCGGAAGAGCCCGAGGTGGACGTCCTCGACGTCTGGGATCAGCGCGTGGCCCGTGGCCTCGCCTTCCTGCGCCGGCGTCTGACCGGTGGCTACGAGGTCGACGAGTTCGGCTTCGACCGCGAGCTCAACGACGCCGTGTTCCAGCCGATCCTGCGGGTGCTGCACCACGACTGGTTCCGCACCGAGGTCTTCGGCATCGACAACGTGCCGGCCAAGGGCGGCGCCCTGGTCGTGGCCAACCACTCGGGCACGCTGGCGCTCGACGCGCTGATGCTCGGCACGGCGATCCGCGACCGGCATCCCGAGGAGCGGCATCTTCGTCTGCTCGGCGCCGATCTGGTCTTCCGCATGCCGGTGCTGAGCGAGCTGGCCCGCAAGTCCGGCGCCACCGTGGCCTGCAACCCCGACGCCGAGCGCCTGATGAGCACGGGTGAGCTGGTCGGCGTCTTCCCCGAGGGCTTCAAGGGCATCGGCAAGCGTTTCGCCGACCGCTACAAGCTGCAGCGCTTCGGCCGGGGCGGGTTCGTCCAGGCGGCGCTGCGCACGGGCACCCCGATCGTTCCGGTGGCCATCGTCGGCGCCGAAGAGATCTATCCGATCCTGGCCGACATCAAGCCGCTGGCCCGGTTGCTCGGCGTCCCCTATTTCCCGGTCACGCCGACCTTCCCCTGGCTCGGCCCGTTGGGTCTGGTGCCGCTGCCGAGCAAGTGGCTCATCCAGTTCTGCCCGCCGATCCCGACCGAGCATCTGACCGAGCTGGCCGACGATCCGATGGTCGTCTACAACCTGGCCGACCAGGTGCGCGAGACGATCCAGGCCACGCTCCTGGAGCTGCTCGAGAAGCGGCCGGACGCCTTCGGCCTGTGACTGAATGTGACTGGATAGTCACGACTAGTGTGTTTATAGTGACAAGTGAGGGGCGGCACCGGTAACACCCGGCAACCGCCCCTCGCCATGTCCGCGCTTCGTCGAGCCGACTAGTTGCCGCCTCCGAAGATGCCGCCGAGCAGGCCACCGAGCACGTCGTCGTCCTCGTCCGGGGCCGGCTGTTCCTGCTGCTTCTGCTGCTGCGAGGTCTCGTCGGCCGGTCGGGTCGACTGCACCGGCGTTCCGCCCGGGGGCAGCGACGGGGCGCTGGTCTGGGCCCGCTTGCCCGGAACCGCGACGTCGGCCGTGGTGGCCGGAGTGGCCGCCGGGTCGCTCGCCTTCGGGTCCGCCTTCGCGCCGTCCGCCCCGCCACCGGGCCGGGTGGCCGGTTGCTTGCCACTGGTCCCGGACGGGCGCGACGACTGGCTGTCGGAATCGTCGCCGGCCGCACAGCCCTTGAGCTTGGGCCCGAGCGCGTCCGAGCCCGCCGGTACGACGGTGTCGCAGCCCAGACGAGTACGCAGGGACTCGGCCCGATCGCTGACCGAGTCGAGCAGCGAGATCGAGGTCTGCGCCCGCTCCTGGTTGGCCGACGACATCTTGCTCAGCGCCGGCGTCAGGGTCTGCCGCTGCCGGTTGACGAACGTGTCGACGGTGGCCAGCGGCTTGATGTCCTTGCGGGCCACCGCCGAGGTGGTCAGCAGCTTGACGCCCTTGCGGGTGTCGGCGTCCATGTCGTCCAGCACACCCGCGAACCCGGTGTCGTTGCCGGGCATGGCGACCGCCTCGGCCAGCCGGTTGCGGGCGAAGTCCAGGGACAGCTGCCCCCGGGTGACGTCCGAACCGGCCATGGCCAGCTGGGCCCGCTCGGTCGACCGCTTGACCCCGTAAAGGGCGTCTCCCGGTGACGCGTTCTCGCTGGCCGCGGAGATTCCGGAGACCGCGAGCGCACCCGCGGCGACCCCGATGACGATCGCGCCGCGGGCCCGGATGCGGCCGCCGTGGCCGAGCAGTCCGTGCCCGAGACGGCCGGCGCGGGCCGCCATGGGCTGTGCAGTGGTGGCGGGCTCGTCGACGGCGCTCGCGGTGCGGCCGATGCCGTCGCGCTCGGCGGTGGCGACCAGCATGGCCCGCAGCCCGGTCCGGAACTCGGCATCGACCCGGGCGCCGGGGCGTGCCGTGGACAGGCTGCTGCCGATGGCGACCAGCTCGGCGAGCTGTTCGTCGGCCGGGCCGCGGGTGTGATGCCGCCGGCCGCCGCTGGTCTCGTCGAGAAGCTCCGCGAAGCGCTCGGCGCTCCGCCGGTCCAGAAAGTCGAATCTCACCGCGGGCACCTCCCCTCGCTCGTGAATGTCTCGCCGGCAGCAGTGCCGGCGGTCGCGACGAAACCGGTGGCCGGCAGGGCCGCCCGGGGTCGCACTCGGACAAACGCGCGACACGCGTCCCCGGTTACGGGCCACATCGGCGCGCATCGGGTAATAGAGAGGCCCGTCACGCCTGGAATCCGTCCGGCAGAAGCCGGGCGAGTGCTCGAACCGCGCGATACTGCAGGGCCTTGATCGCGCCCTCGTTCTTGCCCATGGTCTGCGCGGTCTCGGCCACCGAGAAGCCCTGCAGGAAGCGCAGCACGATGCACTCCTGCTGCTCCGGGTTGAGCTGCTTGACCGCGGTGAGCAGGGCGACGTTGGTGATGTGGTCGACCACCGACGCCTCGGGGCTGCCCTCGGGCCCACGGGCCTCACGGTCGGCGTCGAGCACGTCGCCGGTGGTCACCTCGAGGCGGTAGCGCCCCGACTTGAAGTGGTCGGCCACCAGGTTGCGGGCGATCGTGACCAGCCAGGCCCCGAGGTCGCGGCCCTGCCAGGTGAAGCTGCCGATCCGCTTGAGCGCGCGCAGGAACGTGTCCGAGGTGAGGTCCTCGGCCAACTGCCGGTTGCCGACCCGGAAGTAGACGAAGCGGAAGACCGTGTCGACGTACCGGTCGTAGATCAGCCCGAACGCCTCGGCCTCGCCGGCCTGGGCCCGTTCGACCAGCGCCCAGACCTCGGCCGCGGGATCGCTGCGGTCGGGCCGGGCCGGATACTTCGGCGGCTCGGCGTCCCGCTGCGGTCCGGTCGTGCTCTGTGCGGGCACGACGACGGTCTGATCGCCGATCGGTGCCTCGGGCAGGTTGCTGCGCTGGCCCGCGGTCGGCTGGGCCGGCATCGCCGGTCGCCCGGGCACGGCCACCCGGCCGCCTCCGGGCATCGGCTTGGTGTTGCCGGTCGGCGGGATCCGGTGGCCCGGAGCCTCGTTGACGTGCGGGCGGTTGCGGGTCCGCTTCGGCCCGTCGCCCCGGATGGTGTTGACGAGCCCGGTCAGCCCGTCGGCGAGGGAGGAGCGGTACGGATCCCCGGCGTAAACATGACTCACTGCGCCTCCTCGACCCGGCGGAGCTGTTCCGACTGCTGATCCGTCCCGCCAGACAGGGATCGGCAGTGTTTCCGTGCTTTTTGTGGCACAGCGGCCTCCTCGGGATGAGGGGTGATCACTCATAGCAAAACGGGTGAAGTGGCCCGCAATTTGCCAGACCGACCTCACCCAGGGCTTTGGAGTCCGTTACTCAGACGCGAAGTATCACGGGCTCCGAACACACGGAGTCGCACTCTGTGTGCGCTGCGCAAAAATAGTACGAAGTGGCGCAGACAAGACACAAGGAACGTCTGCCACGATGACCGACACGGGTGTTTGCGCGACGGACAACCTGTCCGCTGTCCACTTCCGTGGATGTTTGTGCCAGACTCGTGCCTCGTGGACGAAGCTGCCCGCGACCTCGTCGCCGCCGCGGCCGCGCGCCGGCCCGACGGCCTCGCGCTGATGACCACCGAAACCGAGCTGACCTGGGCCGACGTCGATCGGCGGGTGACCGCCGCGGCCCATCGGATCACGGCCCGCACGGCGCCGGGCGACCGCGTCGCGATTGTGCTGGGCAACTCCGTGGAGTTCGTGGTGGCCTTTTTCGGGGTGCTGCGGGCGGGCCGGGTGGCCGTGCCGCTCAACCCCGGGTACACCGCAAATGAACTCGACTGGGTGATCGCTGATTCGGGGGCGGCGCTGATCGTCGGCGGTGGGGACACCGGGTCCGGGCCTCCCCGCGTACGGGGAAATCTGGATGAAGAAGTGACGGAGGGTGACCTTCCGTCGGTGTCGGCGCGTGACCTCGCCGTGCTGCTCTACACCTCGGGCACCAGCGGGCGGCCCAAGGGCGCCATGCTCACCCACGCCGCGCTGGCGGCCAACCACGACCAGCTCGACGCGATCGACCCGCCGGTCGTCGGCCCGGACGACGTCGTGCTGCTGGCCGTGCCGATGTTCCACGCCTACGGGCTGAACACCGGGCTCGGCAGCGTCGCCCGGCACGCGGCGACCGGCGTGCTGATCGACCGGTTCGACCCGGCCGCCTCCCTGGCCGCGATCGCCGAGCGTGGCGTGACCGTAGTGGTGGGCGTGCCGGGCATGTATGCGGCCTGGTCCCGGCAGCCCGAGGTACGCACGGCGCTGCGCAGTGTGCGGAGCTCGGTGTGCGGGGCGGCTCCGCTGGTGCCGGACGAGATGGCCCGCTTCGGCGCCGCGACCGGGCAGAGCATCATCGTCGGCTACGGACTCACCGAGACCGCGCCCGTGCTGACCACCACGGCAGTCAGTGACCGGGGCAAGCCCGGCTCGATCGGCCGGCCGCTTCCCGGGGTGTCGCTGCGGCTGCGCTCGGCCGCCGGGCAGCTGCTCTGGGTCGACGGCACGGCCTCGGCCGATGAGGATCTGGCCGAGCTCGACCTCTCGGTGGAAGACGTGGCCGGCACCGACCCGGGCGAGATCGAGGTGCGCGGAGGCAACCTGTTCTCCGGCTACTGGCCCGACGGGCGCGGTGGCCCGGATGCCGACGGCTGGTGGGCGACCGGTGACGTGGCCTACGCGGACGGCGAGGGTGACCTGCATCTGGTCGACCGGATCGACGAGCTGATCCTGGTGCACGGCTTCAACGTCTATCCGGCCGAGATCGAGCGGGTGCTCGACTCGCATCCCGGTGTCGCCGAGACCGCCGTGGTCGGGGTGCCCGATCACGACTCCGGGCAGCGGCCGCACGCGTTCGTCGTGGCCGCCATCGACCCGCCGCCCACCCCGGCCGAGCTGCAGGTCTTCTGCGCCGCGCACCTCGCCCGGTTCAAGCTGCCGACCGTCGAGCTGGTGCGTGAGCTTCCCCACTCGGCCACCGGCAAGGTGCGTAAGAGAGAGCTGCCCCTATGAGCCGTGTGACTCTGATCAGCCGCGAGGGCTGCCACCTCTGCGAGGAGGCGGAGGCCGTGCTCGACCGGATCCTGCCCGGTCAGTGGGTACGGGTCGACATCGCGTCGTCGATCGAGCTCGAACGCGACTACGGCGACCGGGTGCCGGTGGTGCTGCTCGACGGGGCCGAACACGGCTACTGGCGGGTCGAGGAGGCTCGCCTGCTTCGCGACCTCGACCGGTAGGTTGTTCGCCGTGGCGCGCACTCACCTGGTCTGGGACTGGAACGGCACCCTGCTCGACGATCTCAGCCTGGTGGTCTCGTCGACCAACACGGCCTTCACCTCGGTCGGCGGGCGCCTGGTCGACGCCGACGAGCACCGCAGCCGGTTCCGGCGCCCGGTGGCCGAGTTCTACGCCGAGATCCTCGAGCGGGCGGTCGACGACGAGGAGTTCGGCCGGCTCGACCGGATCTTCCACGACGCGTACCGGCTCGGTCTGACCGACATGACGCTGGCCGCCGACGCCACGGCCGCGCTCAAGGACTGGCCCGGCTCCCAGTCGCTGCTGTCCATGTGGTTCCACTCCGAGCTCGTTCCGGCCGTCGAGACGTACGGGCTGGCCGGGGTCTTCACCCGGGTCGACGGGCTGCGCACCGAGATCGGCGGGCACCTCAAGGCCGGTCACCTGGCCGAGCACCTGGCCGGGCTGGGGCTCACCGGCGACCAGGTCGTGCTGATCGGCGACTCGCTCGACGACGCGGCCGCGGCCGACGCGGTGGGCGGGCAGATCGTGCTCTACACCGGCGGGTTCACCGACCCGTCCCGGCTGCGCGCCTCGGGACGTCCGGTCGCGGACACTCTGGTCGAAGCGGTCGCTCTCGCGCGTACTCTGTAAATTGCCGTTTAACACGCTGGATGATCTTTGTCCAGCTGCGCTACCAAGATCGCGATTTGTGCACGCCTTCACAAGCGCCTAGTCTTTGATGCCGAAGAGCCCCGGTAGCACGCCGGAAGATTTCCAGGCGCCCGGGGGTTCGCAGGTTCGCCACCTCGTCGGCACGGAGTCAGATGAGCCAGCAGCGTCACGGAGTCACGCCCGGTAATGCCCCAGGCGACCGCGCCGGTGCCGTTCCGGCCTTCCCGGATCTGCCGGAGGCCACGATCGCACGGTTGCCCGAATACCTGCGCGCCCTGCACAACCTGGGCGACGCGGCGGCCGACACGATCTCGAGCGAAGGTTTGGCCGCGGCCGCCGGGGTCAACTCGGCGAAGCTCCGCAAAGACCTCTCGCACCTCGGGTCGTACGGCACCCGGGGGGTCGGCTACGACGTCACGCTGCTGATCGAGCAGATCGAGTACGTGCTCGGCCTCGACCAGCGCCGGGCGGTCTGCCTGGTCGGTCTCGGTAACCTCGGCCACGCGCTGGCCGGCTACGACGGGTTCGCCAGCCGCGGCTTCAAGATCGTCGCGCTCTTCGACGCCGACGCGTCCAAGGTCGGCGAGCTGATCCAGGGCCTGGAAGTACGCCACATCGAAGACCTCGGCCGGGTCGCGGTCGAGGAGAACATCGCCATCGGCGTGATCGCCACCCCGGCTCTGGCCGCCCAAGCCGTCGCCGACGTGCTGGTCGACGCGGGCGTCACCAGCATCCTCAACTTCGCCCCGTGCGTGCTCTCGGTGCCCGCCAACGTCGACGTCCGCAAGGTCGACCTGGCCATCGAACTGCAGATTCTCTCATTCCACGAACACCGCAAGGCGTCGCTCACCGCGCTGCCGGGCGGCCGGTCCGCCGCGTCGGCGGGCAATCAGGAGGCGGTCGGGTCGTGAATCTCCTCAGCGTCGGTGCGTCCTACCGCACCGCCGACGTCGCCACGCTCGAGCGGCTCGTGATCGCCGACGAGGCCGTGCCCGGGCTGCTCGAGAAGCTCGTGGCCCAGCCGTTCGTGGGCGAGGCGGTCGTGCTCTCCACCTGCAACCGGGTGGAGATCTACGCGGCGGTCAACACGTTCCACGGCGGGCTCGGCGACATCTGCAACGTGCTGGCCGAGGTCTCCGGCATCCCGGCCACCGACCTCGCCGGTCACCTCTACGTGCACTACGACGAGGCGGCCGTGCTGCACTCTTTCAAGGTGTCCAGCGGCCTCGACTCCATGGTGGTGGGCGAGTCCCAGATCCTGGGTCAGCTGCGTGACGCCTACCACGCGGCGGCCGAGGCCGACACGGCCGGTCGCCTGCTGCACGAGCTGATGCAACAGGCCCTGCGGGTGGGCAAGCGGGCGCACAGCGAGACCGGTATCGACCGGGCCGGTCAGAGCGTCGTGACCGCCGCGCTCGACGTGGCCGAGGCCGCGCTGGGTGACCTGGACGGACGGCGGGCGCTGGTGATCGGCGCGGGTGCGATGGGTGCGCTGTCGGTCGCCACGCTGACCCGGGCCGGGGTCGGGCCGCTGCGGATCACCAACCGGAGCGCGGCCCGGGCCGATCGGCTGGCCGAGGCGTACGGGGCCGTGGCCGTGCCCTACGACGAGCTGGATGCCGCCCTGCGCGAGGCCGACCTGGTGGTTTCCGCCACCGCGTCGACCGAGCCGGTGCTCACCCGCGAACGTCTCGAGGCGGCCGCGCCGCTGGTCGTGCTCGACCTGGCCGTGCCGCGCGACGTCGCTCCGGATGCGACCGGCATCCCCGGCGTCACCGTGATCGACATCGACAGCCTGGCCGCCACCCGCCGCTCGATGCCGGCCGCCGCCGAGACGGCCGCGGTCGAACAGATCGTCACCAGCGAGGTTGATCACTTCCTGGGCTGGCTCCGCGGGGCCGACATCGCGCCGACCGTGGCCGCGCTGCGCACCCGGGCCGAAGACGTAGTCACTGCCGAATTGCGCAAGCTCTACTCGCGCCGCTCCGAATTCTCCGAGGAGCAACGGGCCGACGTTTCCCGTACGCTGCATCGCGTCGTCCAGCAGCTGCTGCACTCGCCGACCGTACGGGTGCGACAGCTGGCCGCCGAGCCCGGTGGCGACCAGTACGCCGCCCTGCTGCGTGAACTGTTCGACCTGGACGTCCCCCACGCCACGCCCGCCAACGCAGTGCCCGAGATCGGAGGAGACGCGTGAGCACCGCCCTTCGTCTCGGCACCCGCGGGAGCGCCCTGGCCCTCGCGCAGTCGCAGCTGACCGCCGACGCCCTGACCGCGGCCACCGGCCGCCCGGTCGAGCTGGTCCGGATCGTCACCCAGGGCGACCGCTCGTCGGCCCCGGTGGCCCAGCTCGGGGTCGGTGTATTTGTCTCCGCCCTGCGTGACGCGCTGCTCGCGGGCGAGATCGACTTCGCCGTGCACTCGTACAAGGACCTGCCCACGGCCATCCACCCGGGCCTGCACATCGCCGCCGTCCCGCCGCGCGAGGACCCGCGTGACGTGCTGATCGCGAAGGGTGATTTGACGTTGGCCGAACTCCCGCCCGGCTCGGTCATCGGAACCGGCGCGGTGCGCCGAATCGCGCAACTGCATGCTTTGGGCCTAGAGTTGCAGGTCACGCCGATTCGCGGAAACGTCGACAGCAGGATCGCCCGGGTGCACGGACCTGAGGCCGATCTCGACGCCGTCGTTCTCGCCCGAGCCGGCGTGGTGCGTCTCGGCAGGGCCGCCGAGATCACGGAAACGATCGACCCGATGCTCATGCTGCCCGCCCCCGCCCAGGGCGCGTTGGCCGTGGAGTGCCGGGGCGACGACTCAGACCTGGTCGAACTGCTGGCCGCACTCGACCACGCACCGTCCCGCGCCGCCGTCACGGCGGAACGGGCGATGCTCGCCACGCTCGAGGCCGGGTGCTCCGCCCCGGTCGCGGCCCACGCCGAACTCGCCGAGGGCGAGACCGGCGACGAGATTTACCTGCGCGGTGCGGTGATCAGCCCGGATGGGGTTCGAGCCATCCGGCTGTCGCGCACCGGAACGCCCGCCGACGCGGCGGAGATCGGCAAGGCCCTGGCCGCCGAGCTCCTCGAGAACGGCGCCGACACCCTGATCGGGAGCACAGAATGACCACCCGCACCGCCCGCAAGCCAGCAGGACGCATCGCGTTCGTCGGCGCCGGTCCCGGCGACCCGGAACTGCTGACCCGCCGCGCGCACGCCGCGCTGACCGATGCCGACCAGGTGGTCTACGACCGAGGTGTCCCCGAGTCCCTGCTGGCCGCCATCCGGTCCGAGGCCAAGGAAGACGCCCAGTTCAGCCCGGCCGAGGGAGCGCCCGGCGACGTCGCCAAGGTGCTGCTCTCCGCGGCCAAGTCGGGGCTGTCGGCCGTGCAC
Organism: Paractinoplanes bogorensis; assembly: GCF_018829635.1. Lineage (GTDB taxonomy): Bacteria > Actinomycetota > Actinomycetes > Mycobacteriales > Micromonosporaceae > Actinoplanes > Actinoplanes bogorensis. The sequence goes on along the minus strand of NZ_JAHKKG010000002.1, from coordinate 257,504 downwards.
CTCGTGGCCGGCGACCCGTTCGGGCACGAGTCCGTCGTCAAGGAGGTGCAGGCGGTCGCCCGCACCGCGGTGCACTTCGAGGTCGTGCCCGGCCTGGGCCAGGCCGAGGGCGTGGCCACCTACGCCGGTGTGCCGCTGCCCGGCGTCCGGGTCACGGCCGACGTCGGTGACGTGTCCGCCCTCGACTTCGAGGCGCTCGCCACCGCGGCCATCAAGGGCTCGTTCGCGGTCGCGGTCGACGCCGGTGACCTCGCCGCCGTACGCGACGGGCTGCTCGCCGCGGGTGTCGAGCCGGGCATCCCGGTCGCGGTGACCGGCGACGGCACCGGCGAGACGCAGTACACGACGACCTCGACGGTGGACAGCTTCGTGGCCGCCGCGCTCGGCTTCACCGGCCGGGTCGTCCTCACGGTCGGCACCGAGGTGTCCGAGCGCGACTCGATGAGCTGGTGGGAAAACCGTCCCCTGTACGGGTGGAAGGTCCTCGTCCCCCGTACGAAGGAGCAGGCCGGCGCGATGAGTGCCCGGCTCCGGGCCTACGGTGCCATCCCGTGCGAGGTGCCGACCATCGCGGTCGAGCCCCCGCGCACCCCGGCTCAGATGGAGCGCGCGGTCAAGGGCCTGGTCGACGGCCGGTACGCCTGGGTCGTCTTCACCTCGGTCAACGCGGTCCGCGCGGTCTGGGAGAAGTTCGACGAGCACGGTCTCGACGCCCGCCACTTCGGCGGCGTGAAGATCGCCTGCATCGGCGAGGCCACCGCCGCGGCCGTTCGCGACTTCGGCATCCAGCCCGAGCTGCTGCCCAAGGGTGAGCAGTCGAGCGAGGGCCTGCTGGCCGAGTTCTCGCCGCACGACGAGATCCTCGACCCGGTCGGCCGGGTGCTGCTGCCCCGGGCCGACATCGCCACCGAGACGCTGGCCGCCGGCCTGATCGAGCGGGGCTGGGAGGTGGACGACGTGACCGCGTACCGCACGGTCCGCGCCGCGCCGCCGCCGGCCGAGATCCGCGACGCGATCAAGTCGGGTGGCTTCGACGCCGTGCTCTTCACGTCGTCCAGCACCGTTCGCAACCTGGTCGGCATCGCCGGCAAGCCGCACGCCCGTACGGTCGTCGCGGTGATCGGCCCCAAGACCGCCGAGACGGCCACCGAGTTCGGCCTGCGGGTCGACGTCCAGCCCCAGCACGCCTCGGTGCCGGATCTGGTCGAGGCGCTGGCGTCGTACGCGGTCGAACTGCGCGAGAAGCTGGCCGCCATGCCGGCCAAGCAGCGCCGGGGCTCCAAGGTGCAGGGACCTACGGCTCTTCGATTCCGCTAGGGGTTTCCCATGTCGTTCCCGGATGTCCGTCCGCGCCGGCTCCGCCGCAGCCCGGCCATGCGCCGCCTGGTCGAGGAGACCCGGCTGGCGCCGGCCGAGCTGGTCCTGCCCCTCTTCCTCAAGGAGGGGCTGACCGAGCCGCGGCCGATCAGTTCTCTGCCCGGCGTCATGCAGCACTCACGTGAGTCGCTGCGCAAGGCGGCCCACGAGGCGGTCACCGCCGGGGTCGGCGGGCTGATGCTGTTCGGCGTGCCGACCGCGGAGAACAAGGACGCTACCGGCTCGGCCGGCCTCGACCCGGACGGCATCCTCAACGTCGGCATCCGTGACCTGATCGCCGAGGTGGGCGACTCCACGGTCGTCATGGGCGACCTGTGTCTCGACGAGTTCACCTCGCACGGGCACTGCGGTGTTCTGGCGGCCGACGGCTCGGTGGACAACGACGCCACCTTGGATCTTTACGCCCAGATGGCCGTAGCCCAGGCCTCCTCGGGCGTTCACATGGTCGGACCGTCGGGCATGATGGACGGTCAGATCGGGGTCATTCGCCGGGCTCTCGACAAAGCGGGCTATCAGGACGTCTCGGTGCTGGCCTACTCGGCCAAGTACGCCGGGGCGTTCTACGGCCCGTTCCGCGAGGCGGTCGAGTCGACGCTGCAGGGCGACCGGCGGCAGTACCAGCAAGACCCGCCCAACCTGCGCGAGGCCCTGCGCGAGGTCGACCTCGACGTGGCCGAAGGCGCCGACATCGTCATGGTGAAGCCGGCCCTGCCCTACCTCGACGTGATCGCCGCGATCCGCGAGCGGGTCACCGTGCCGGTCGCGGCTTACCAGGTCTCGGGCGAATACGCGATGGTCGAGGCGGCCGCGGCGAACGGCTGGATCGACCGCGAGCGGGTCATGCTCGAGTCGCTCACCTCGATCAAGCGGGCCGGGGCCCAGATCACGCTGACCTACTGGGCCACCGAGGTCGCCCAGAAGCTCCGTCAGTTCTAGTCGTCGTTGACGATCGTTCCGGTGCCCCGGCCGTCCACGACGCGTACGGAAGGCGCCGCGATCTCCAGCGTCAACTGCTCGTCGCCTTCGCGCAGGCGGTCGCCGCGCACCTGAACCGGGAAGTCGACCCGGGTCGAACCGGCCGGAACGGTGCGGCAGCCCAGGTACGGGTCGAAGTCGGCGTACGGCAAGGTGGTCGTCCCCGGCACGGTGGCCGCGCAGACCGTCAGCGCCCGGCTCATCGGGCGGGTCAGCGTCACCGGGAACACCAGCGGCGTCCGGCCCGAGTCGCCCTCGATCACCCGCGCGTCGCCGACCGACAGCCCGGCCCGTGACTGGAACCGCGCCACCTGCGGATCGTGGTCGCTCACGGCATCCGGGTGGTCGGCGTTGATGTGTGCCGCGCGCATCTGGATCAGGTCGCCGTGGAGCGCGTCGTTGACGAACAGCTGGTCGAGCGTCTGCGCCTGCCCCTGGAAGACATACGAGTACGCCGCCGTGGGTGCATCGGCGGTCAGGTTGTCCCACAGGTTGTGCAGCTTGTCGAGCGGGGCGAGCTGGGCGTCGTGCGGGTAGATGTTCAGATCGCCGCCGAATACCACCCGTTCTTGCGCGCCGTCTTGCGTGCCGATGGCGTCCACGATCGCGGCGCCGTATGCGGCCTGCTCGGTCCGCTGACCCACGCGGGTCTCCGGGCCGGAGGAGAAGTGGTTGCTGATCGCCCACAGCCGGTAGCTGTCCGCCGCCGCACGCACCTCGAACAGGCCCACCTGCGGCGCTCGGGTATAGACGTTGCTGCCGTCGACGCCGGTGGAACGGTCGACGTCGGCCGGCAGCACGGCGTTGAACGCCTTCGGATTGGACTCGTCGGCGTTACCCGGCAGGGGAGCGCCCCGATAGTCCACCTGCAGCTTGAGTTGAGTAGCGGTGACCAGCGCGAGCCGGTCGGTGCGATAGAGGAACCCGGACACGATGCCCCGGGCGTCGGCGCCGCTGCGGTCGGAGGCTGCGTCGTACGCGGGACCGCCGTTCCGCGCGATGGTCAGCGCGAGCTCCTGCAACGTGTCCGGCCGGCCGTCCGCGTTGTCGGCCGCGCCGCAGCTCAGGGCGGCCCCGACGACGCGGCAGACATCCTGATCCTCGGCCTCCTGCACCAGGATCAGGTCGGGGCTGTGCAGGCTGTCGGTCACCTGGCGGGCCAGCCGTCCGAGGCGCGCGTCGTAGTCGGCCTGGCTGCCCGGCACGTAGTCGAACGGCGGGGTGACGCCCGGGCAGCCCGCGTTGCCGGTGAAGTCGCAGCCGTCGTGCGGGTCGTCGCGGAAGTCGTACAGGTTTTCGACGTTGAACGTCGCGATCGACACCTCGCGCTGCCGGTCGGCGGGCTTCGGCGGGTTGTTCGCGGCCGGGTCGGTGCCGGGGGTGAAGCCGATGCCCGCGACCTGGATGCCGTATTTGCCGAAGGCGTAATACAGCCCGCCGACCGCGTCGCCGCTGGTGGTGTCGAACGTCCGAGCCGTCGGCAGGTTCCCGTCCGTCGCCTTCAGCCCCATCGGGCCGAGCATGATCCGGTTTCCACCCCTTCTCCCGTACGGGTCGGGGCGCTTCATCACCGGATCATCGCGGTCGACCAGCCACACCTCGGCGTCCCCGGTGGCCGGATAGGTCTTGGTGCCCGACACCACGCCTGAGCCGGTTCGCACCCGCAGCTGCATGCCCTCGTGCCGTTCCCAGAACAGGTCGTCTTCTGCCGGCGGGACTGCGTCGTCGATCTGGATCTCGCTGACCGCAGTGCTCAGGGTGGTGATCCACTCGGCGTTGGTGAGCTGGGTGAGGTCGAAGTATTCGGCGACCCGTGCGCTGACGACGATCTCGTCGCCGACGACAGGTGCGTAACCGCCGATCAAGGTCGTGAACGTGCCCATGTAGACGAACACGCCGTCGGACGTGGCGGGGTCGCCGTCGGTGTTGGTCGTGCGGCTCTGCAGGAAGAAGCCGTGCTGCTCGGCGCCCGTGTTCGTGTGCGCGAGCGTGAGCTGGGTGACCACGCCCCGGACCTGGTATTTCGCGCTGCTCGAACCGTTGCCGGTCGTCGGGGCGTACGGGGAACGCGGTGTTGTGCCCTGGACGGCGCCGACCGTCAGAGGGTCAACCGCGGTTTGCGCGTACGCCGTTGCCCCGCTCGACAACAGCAGCATCGGGAGAGCAACGAGCAGCGTCAGCATTCGGCGACCCAGCACAATGCCTCCACGCCGGACCGGTTTCCGCCGACCGGCGCTCCCGGCCGGCCATCCTCGAGCCGGCGTCAGTCGACCGTCCCCGGTCCGCCTCGGCCGACCGTCGTCCGGTCGCAGAGGTTGAGCCTAGTCGATGGACTCGAGGCTTTGAACAAGTTGCGAAACGTCGGCACCATACTCGTACCAGTCGCGGTCGGCCTGATAGCCCAGCTCAGCGTTGACCTTGAGCATCGACTCGTTGTGCTGAGCGTTCCAGGTCTGCACCTCACGCAGCCCCGGCTCGGCCGACCGCAGCTCGAACAGCATGCGCGCCTTGATCGCCCGGTCGATGCCGTAACCGCGGTGGTCGCGCACGACGATCGTGTCGTACTGATCGGCGCGCTCGGGGTGATGCGCGGGCACGACGACCTCGGTCAGCCCGGCGACCACGCCACTCTCGTCGTGCCGGGCCAGCACGATGTACGCCGTCAGGCCGCGCCGGTGCAGCGTGTCGAGCGAGTCGCGCAGCCGCTGCGGGTCGGACGAACGTGGCGCCAGGTCGAGGTCGTCGTCATCGTCCTGAGCCTCCAGTTTGGCCTGCGCATAAGCCTCGAGCAGGTGGTCGGGCGGCCCACCCGGATGGAACTCGACCTGATAGCCGCTCCCGATGCCGTTCGCCATCACGGTCAAGGCGGGCCAGTCCACCCCGGACAGGGTCAGCACGCTGCGCGTCTCGACATACTCCCGCTCGAACCCGAGCGACTCGTAGAACGCGATCGCCGGAGTGCCGCCGATAGCCTCGACCCCGATGCTGGAAAAGCCTTCCAGGTACGCCCGTCGAGCCGCGACCGCCACCAGCTGCCGGCCCAGACCCCGCCGTCGCAGGCTGGGCCGCACGAGCACCTCGAGCACACCGATGTCGCCCAGCAGCAGCATGCTGATGTGGGCGAAGATCTCGCTCTCGCCCTCGGGGAGCCGGTCGTCCTCGGCCACCCAGCTGATCCGGCGCTCGCCGGGCATCGTCTCGGCGAGGTAGTCGCGGACCTGGCCGTCGACCCACGGCGGGTCGTCGGGGAGATCGGTGGCGAGCACCGCGTTCACCGTCTCCACGAGCGACCGGATCTCCGCCGCCGAGGCGCTCCGGGGATCCCATTCACGCACCCTCACCCATACAGCTTGCCGGTAAGCGTTCCGTCTGGGAAGTGCTCCGCACGTAAATGTGTAGGTATCGTCACACTGCGTGCAACTTTGAGGTCAGGTCCGCGACCGTTTCCCATAGTCGTTCGCGGTGTCGAACACTTTCTGTGCATAGGGCCGCACGGCGTTGTACGACAGGATCGCGTCCCACCACGACTCCGGCTTGGACAGGTCCCGCCCGTTCTGGCACAGGTACTTGGCCGCGGTCAGCGACGCGTCGTCGATGTCGTTGGGGTCGGCCACACCGTTGTTGTCGGCGTCCACCTTGAAGGAGTTCCAGGTCGCCGGGATGAACTGCAGTGGACCGACGGCCCGGTCATAGGTGGTGTCGCCGTCGAGCGCGCCGCGGTCGGTGTCCGGGATCAGCTGCCGGCCGCCCTTGCCGTCGAGCGGCAGCCCCAGAATCGGCGGCATCGCCATGCCGTCGGTCGAGAGAACAGCCCCGTTGGCGCTGCCGTGCGACGACTCCACACTGGCAATAGCGGCGATCGTGGTCCAGCTCAGGTGACACGAGGGCATCGTCTTGGCCGTGACCAGCTCCGCATACCCGTACGCCTGAACGGCGACGACCGGAATGCCGACCCGGGTACCGATCTGCCCCGCCCAGCCCGCAAGCGCATCGGCCGGCCGCCCCTGCGTCTGCGCCGCAACGGTCGGCGCGATGGTCTCGGCCCCCACCGGCGCGGAGGCGCTGGGCAACTGACCGGTGCCGTCCGGCAGCCCGCCCGGCTGACCGGCCGAGGGAATCCCACCCGCGGCGTCGAGCGGAAAGCCCGGCGTCGCACTGGGCGAGGGAGCCGACTGCAGTGCCTCGGGCACGAGATAGGCACCCGCTGTGCCGGCGGCACCGAGCAGCACGACGGCGATGACCGCGGGCACGATGAGCCGGCCGCTGGGTCGCTTGGCCCATGCGGCGGCGCCCCGGCCTGCGCGCCCCACCGCCCCGAAGCGGCCGTTCCCGCGCCGAACCGCAGTCCCCACCGTGGCGGTCGGGGCCAGCGCGGCGCCAACCGTGCTGCCCTTGCTCACCTCGGGCGGCGGGCCTGCGCTTGTCTTGTCCTTCTCTTCTGCGGGGGGCTTGGCGGCTTTCGTGGTCGACTCGGCTTTGAGGCGGGCTGCGCGCTCCACTTCGCTCATACCGCCCGCCACCGCACCTGCGCCCGCCGCACCCGCACTTGCGCCCGGCTTGGCCGCCGGCGTCCCTGTGCCCGTCGCGCCCGTGCCCGTCGCGCCCGGCTTGGCGCCCGGCGTGCCCGTGGCCGTCGCGCCCGTGCCCGTCGCGCCCGGCTTGGCGGTCGGCGTGCCCGCGCTCGGTGTGCCCGCGCCCGGCGTGGCGGTCGCAGTCGGCGTGCCCGAACTTGGTTTGGCTGTCGCGCCCGTGCCCGGCTTGTCCGTTGCTGTGGGCGCGCTTGCGCTCGGCTTGCCCGTTGTCGCTGGCGTGCCGGCGCCCGGCATGCTTGCTGTTGTCGGCGTGCTGCCGTCCGGCGTGTTCGTTGCTGCTGGCGTGCTGGCGTCCTGCGTGCCTGCTGTTGTCGGCGTGCTGGCGCCCGACTTGCTCGTTGTCGTTGGCGTACTGGCGCCCGGCGTGCTTGCTGTTGTCGGCGTGTTGGCGCTTGGCGTGCTCGTTGCTGCTGAGTTGCTCGTGCTCGGCATTCCGGCTGTTGCGGGCGTGCTCGCTGTCGGCGTGCTGGCGCTTGAGGTGCTCGTTGTCGCCGGCGTGCCGGCGTTCGGGGTGCCCGTTGTCGCTGGGTTACTGGCGCCCGGCATTCCCGCTGTAGCCAGCTCGCCCGGTCTCGACGTGCCCGCTGTTGCCGGCATGCCCGGTCGTGGCGTGGCCGCTGGTGCCGACGCGCTCGGCTCGCCCGTCGGTATCGACGGCTTGGCGAAGTCAGACGTGGGCGTCGGCGTCCGGGTAGCAACGGGCATCGGCGTGGGCGTCGGTGGCCGCGCGGTGTCTGCGGTGGGTGTCGGTGGCCGGAGGGCATCTGCGATGGGCGACGGTTCCGGCGGCCGAGGGGCATCGGCGGTGGGTGGTGCCGGAGGCCTGTCGGCGTCCGTCGCGGTCGGCTCGAGCGGAGCCGCCCCTGAGCTGGCCAGCGGACCACCCTGATGGGGCGCCGCAGCTCTCAGCTCGGGCCGTGCCACCGGTTCTTCCTCCCGCTCCACCACGCCGACGACAGTACCCAACCCGAGCCCACCGGCGAGTGCCCGCGTCGACGCCTGTGGATAACTTCAGGCCTCGATGTCGGACCTGTGGACAACCCGCGCCGCGCCAACCCGATCTTGCGTAGTCTCTGGGCCCGCCCCCTGGTTGGGCGGGGTGGGCTGGTGACGCGTCAAGATCGGGCCGGCAGGAGCACCGATGCTGCGGGGATCGAGCTGGGTGCCTGCTGACGTTGCGGGGATCGAGTTGGGTGCCTGCTGACCGCTCCGAGGACCGAGCTGGGTATGTGCCGACGCTGGGGGGATCGAGCCGGGGTTGGCGCTGACGCTGCGGGTGCTGGCCAGGCGGTGACGTGTCGGGGAGCGGCTGGCTGTTCCGGTGGGTGGGGGAGGGCCTACGCTGCTCTCATGCCGCGTTACGAGTTCCGCTGCCGCGCCTGTGGCGACACGTTCGAGGTCAACCGGCCGATGAGTGAGGCCTCCGCGCCCACGTCGTGTCCGCAGGGCCACGGCGACACGGTCAAGCTGCTCTCGACGGTCGCGTTCACCGGTCGTGGCGGCAGCGCGCCCACTCGCCCCGCGGCCCCGGCCAGCGGCGGCGGTGGTGGCGGTTGTTGCGGCGGCGCCTGCGGCTGCTGAGCGGCCCCGCAAAGCAAGCGAGCGACGGGCCGCAAAGCAAGCGAGCGACGGGCCGCACAGCAAGCGAGCGGCGGGCCGCACAGCAAGCGAGCGACGGGCCGCACAGCAACCAAGCGACGGACCGCACAGCAACCAAGCGACGACCGCGCCAACAGCGTGCAACGGGCCGCACCAGCAACAAGCGACAGTCCGCACCAGCAGCAGGCGGCCGCCGGGTAGCAGCAAGTAACCGTCGCGCCGCACCAAGCGACGACCCCAGAGCAAGAAACGATGGACTCAGCGGCAAGCGCCACCACCTGCGAAAACACCCAAAGCCGAAAGCCCGTCCACATAGCGGGACCGATTGCCCGATCATGCACCCGCTCAGGGAATTCCACGCCGATCTTCCCCAATGGCGGACCACCTGTGCGACCTGCGGCGACGCCACCAGAAATATGATCATCTAGCGGTGCAAATGGTGACCGAACAACGTCGCACAAATGGACACTGACGGGGACCCCCGAACGGGCGGCCGGAAGTGGCCAACCGCGGCGTGACTCGGCTCGATCCATTTCGTTACGTCACGCGTAGTGCTTAACGCGGCCCCCGATATCCATCGTCCAGGGTCGGCCGTGACGGGAGCATGGTTACCGTCCGTTTCTACGATGGTCGGTGACAGAGTGATACGGCAGCATGAGGCGCGACTTCCCAAAGGGGGCGGAGGTTCCACCGTGTCGGGACGGACCGAGCTGCCGAGTGGGCTGGTGACCTTTGTGTTCACCGACATCGAGGGCTCGACGCGGTTGGCCCGGATGCTCGGCGACGACTACGGCTCGGTCCTCGGCGATCACCGATCGGTGATGAGGGCTGCGCTGAGTTACTTCAATGGTGTCGAGCTCTTCACCGAGGGTGACAGTTTCTTCATTGCTTTTCCCGATCCGGGTGCGGCCGTCGCGGCCTGTGTGGAGGCTCAGCGGCAACTGTCCGCACATGACTGGCCGAGCCCGGACGTGGCGCCTCGCGTCCGGATGGGCATGCACACCGGCTGGGCCCGCCCGATCGGGGACGAGTACGCCAGTGCCGAGGTCCACCGCGCCGCCCGGGTCTCCGCGGCCGCGCACGGCGGCCAGATCCTCTGTTCCGGCGCCACCGCTCTCAGCCTGATCACCAAGGGCACAGAGGTGCCGTTCGCGCTGACCAGCCAGGAGAAAGAGCAGCGGGCGGAGTTCGACCTTTTAGACCTCGGCCCCTTCCGGCTCCGCGGCTTCGATGACGACGAGCAGCTCTTCCAGATCCTGGCCACCGGCCTCGACCGCGACTTCCCCCGCCCGCGCACGCCGGGGGCGGCGCTGCACAACCTGCCCACCCCGCTCACCAGCTTTGTCGGCCGCCGCAGCGAGCGGGCCGAGGTCAGCGAACTCGTCCACGGGCATCGCATCGTCACCGTCGCCGGTCCGGGTGGTGCGGGCAAGACCCGGCTCGCGCTTCAGGTCGGCGAGGACCTTCTTCCCGCGTACGGGGAAGGGGTCTGGAACGTCGATGTGGCCGAGGCGCGGAACGGGTTGGCTCCCGCGCTGGCCGCCGCCCTCGGGGTGCGCACCGAGCCGGGCCGTCCGGTGCTCGAGACGCTGCTGGAACGGTGCGCCGACCGGCGGCTGCTGATCGTCCTGCAGACCGCCGACGCCGCGCCCGCCGCCTGCGCCACCCTGGTACGCCGCCTGCTCGCGCGCTGCCCCCAGGTGCGGGTGCTGGTCACCAGCCGGGTGCCGCTGAACGTGCCCGGCGAGGTCGTCTGGCGCATCCCGCCGATGTCCCCCGCCGACGCTTTCATGCTGCTGGACGAGCGCACCACCGAGGCCCGGGGTGGCCGGCCGAGCCCGATCGGGGAGCACGCCGATCTGGCCGACATCGCCGTACGGCTGGAGGGCTCCCCGCTGGCGGCCGAGCTGGCCGCGGCCCGCTTGCGTTCCCTGTCGGCGGCGCAGCTGGCCACCCGCCTGGACGATCCGCTGGCCGCGCTCGATCCGGTCGAGGCTCCGGCCGAGCATCGCCACGACAGTCTCAGCGCCACCCTGGACTGGTCTTATCGGACGTTGAGCGGGCCGGCCGCCGGTCTGCTCCGCCGGCTCGCGGTGTTCGCGGGCACGGTCGATCTGGCCACGGTGGAATGGTGCGGCACCGAGGCGCTCGGTGCGCTGTCCGAGCTGACCGACAAGTCGCTGGTCGAGGTCGTGCCGGGACCGCGTTACCGGCTTTCCGGTCAGGTGCGGTCGTTCGCGTCGCGGCGCCTGACCGCCGCCGGAGACGAGCACGCCGCCCGCGACCGGCACGCCGCCTGGGCACTGCACACACTGGAGTCGGTCGCGATCGACACCGACGGGCAGCCGCGCACGACCTCGCTGACCGACATGGCGCCCTACGTACCCGAATGGCAGACCGCGCTGCACTGGACCGCGACCCACGGCAGCGTACGGACCGGCTTATGTCTGGCCCTGGCCCTGGACCCGTGGTGGCGTGAGCACGGCGGCGCGAACGAGGGACGCGACCTGCTGTTCCGGCTCTACCAGCGGCTCGACGGGGTCGACGTGCCCCCGGCCACGCTCGGCTACGTCCACCTGGTGCACGCCGGGCTGACCGACGATCGGGCCGAGCGGTCCCGGTTCCTCGATCGGGCCGAGCGGATCGCGCGGGTCGAGGAGAACCGCGAGCTTCTCGTACGCTCCCGGGCCGGTCACCGGTCCACGCTGGTCGCGGCGGGCCGGTTCACCGAGGCCGAGCAGCTGTGCCGTGAGGTGATCGCCGAGGCCGAGCGCGGCGGGGTGGCCGAGTCGGCGCTGCCGGCCGTGATCGCGCTGGCCGAGTTGCTCTGGCGGCGCGACGCGTTGACGTCGGCGGCCGAGCTGCTGGGCGGGGCCCGGCAGGCCGAGGCGAGCTGCCCCGAGCACCGCGGTAAGCGTACGGTCGACTGGCTGCTCGGCATGGTCGCGTTGCGACGCGGTGACCTGGTGGCCGGGCACGACCACCTGGTTGTCGCGCTGCGGTCACGGCTGCGGCACGGGTTCAGCGGGCCGGCGGCCGATGCGGTGGCGGCCATCGCCGTGCGCTGTGCCATGGGTGGTGACCCCGCGACCGCCGCCGTGCTGTTCGGCGGGGCCGAGGCGGCGCGCGGGGCCCGGCGTACGGAGATGTTCGGGCGGTTCTGGTCGGATCAGCAGATCGCCGTACGGTCCGCGCTGGGCGATGCCGCCTTCGACGCCGCGTACGCGGACGGGGTGGGTCTCGGTTTCGACCGGATCGTCGCGATGGCCTTGGCCGTCGAGCACCCCGACCTCGAGGACGGCGCCGCCCGCTTCGCGCAGACCCTCCAGGGCTAGCGTTCCTTCAACTTCTGGGCGCGATCGAGGTCGGCCTTGCGCACGAAGGACACCGAGCCGAACACGTGCACGGCCTGGTAGTAGATCCAGGCCACGCTGTAGCAGGCCGGGCGCACGAGCACGCTGTACTTGACGCAGACCCGCTTCATGTCGGCGTAGAAGGTGTCGTCGACGCGGTCCTTGTTGGCCGGGAACCGGCCCAGGTCCTTGTAGTTGCGGTAGCCGAAGTCGTGGTGCCAGCAGGCGTTGCTGAAGTCGAAGCCGAGCGGCTTCTCCGGGCTGGCCGTGCAGTAGTCGGTGGACCAGTCGAAGCCGTAGTCGGCCCAGGGTCCGCGGTCGACGCGGGCGGCGTTCCAGGCGGCGGCGCTGGCCGGGGTGGGCTGGGTCCAGCTCGCCAGCACGGTCGCCTTGTCGGTGGTGGTGGCCCGGGCGATCCCGGCGGGGGCGAGCAGAGCCAGCGCCAGGGCGAGGACGAGAGCGATGCGTCGGGTCATCACTGCAGTTTTCGAACCGGACTCCCAGGCATACAACGTCGTCTATCCCGCTTTTCCGAAGCGTGCCGAGATGCCTAGTTGATGTTCCCTTAACGTTGATTAATGTGATGTCCTGGGTGGTCGTCCCAGGCTCGATCGCTATGGTGTCACCGTGCGGGGCATCACATGATCAATTTGCCGAGGGTCCGACAGGGACCTCTGCGGGCGCTGGGCATCCGAATGGGGCTCGCGCTCGCGCTCGTCCTGGTCACGGTCACCATCATCTACATCGACCGAGACGGCTACCGAGATGTCAACGAAGACGGCCTGACACTGCTCGACTGCTTCTACTACGCGGTCGTCTCGCTCTCCACCACCGGCTACGGCGACATCACGCCGGTCACCCCGCACGCGCGGCTGATCAACGTCCTGTTCATCACGCCGGCCCGCGTGCTCTTCCTGATCATCCTGGTCGGCACCACCCTCGAGGTGCTGACCGATCAGTACCGCAACAGCCTGCGTGTCACGCGGTGGAGGCGAAAGTTGAAGGACCACGTCATCATCTGCGGCTACGGCACCAAGGGCCGGGCCGCGGTCGCCGCGCTGCTCGAGACGGGCTACGACAAGTCCCGCATCGTGCTGGTGGAAAATCGTCCCGACGGCGTCCGCCAGGCCCAGGCGAACGGGCTGGCGGTGATCGACGGCAACGCGACCCGTTCGGCCGTGCTGCTCGAGGCCGACGTGAAGAACTGCAAGGCCGTCATCATCGCGACCGACAGCGACGAGGCGTCGGTGCTGATCACGCTGACCGTGCGTCAGCTGACCGCGGGCCAGGTCCGGATCATTGCTTCCGTACGCGAGCAGGAGAACGCCGCCCTCCTCAAGCAGAGCGGCGCCCACCACGTCATCGTGTCGTCGGCGACCGCGGGCCGGCTGCTCGGCCTGACCACCACCGCGCCGCCGCTCATCGACGTGGTGGAAGACCTGCTCACCCCCGGTCAGGGCATGGCCCTGGCGATGCGCAGCGCCGAGCGTTCCGAGGTGGGCCGCAACCCGCGCGAGCTGGCGACGCTGGCCGTCGCGCTGATCCGCCGGGGCAAGGTGCTGCCGCTCGGCGGCGAGCAGAAGGTCACCATCGAGACCGGCGACCTCATCGTCTACATCCGAGACGAGAGCAGCGCGGTCGACCTCGCCGTCTAGACCTTGCGCCCGACCCCGGCAAACTCGGACACCTTGTCGGTGATCTCGTGCCGAGACGGGTCGGGCCGCCAGGCCGAGCAGGTCACCACGCCGGGCGGCACCAGCTCGAGCCCGGCGAACCAGGCACCGATCTCGTCCCGCGTACGGGCCGTGATCGGCGCCGCGCCGCTCTCGTTCCACTGCCGCATCGATTGCTCGACCGCCGGGCCGTTGACCTCGGTGGTCGGATGCGAGAGGAGCAGATAGCTTCCCGGCGGCACCGCGTCGAGCAGGCGCTGGACCACCGCATCGGCCTCGGCGTCGTCGACCACGAAGTTGATGATGCCGGACAGGATCACCGCGACCGGCTGCCCGAAGTCGAGCGTGCGGGCGGCCGCCTCGAGGATCCGGCCGGTGTCGAGCAGGTCGGCCTCGAGGTAGCCGGTGGCGCCCTCGGGCGTGCTGGTCAGCAGCGCTCGCGCGTGCGTCAGCACCAACGGGTCGTTGTCGACGTAGACGATCCGGCAATCGGGAGCCGCGGCCTGGGCCACCTCGTGCGTGTTGTTCGCCGTGGGCAGGCCGGTGCCGATGTCGAGGAACTGGCGGATGCCCGCCTCGCCGACCAGGAACCGCACCGCACGACCGAGGAACTCACGGTTGGCCCGCGCCGACTGCACCAGCTCGGGCATCAGGGCCAGCGCATACTCCGCGGCTTCACGGTCGACGGGGAAGTTGTCGTGACCGCCGAGCAGGTAGTTCCACACCCGGGCGGAGTGCGCGACCTCGTCGGCCACGGCGGTGCCTCCCTACATGATCGTCCAGGTGTCGGCCTTGTTCAGCAGGTTGTCGAGCATCTGCTCGGCCGTGCCGTCGGCCTGGGCCTTGGCGTCGACCTGCTGTTTGGTGATCAGCTCGTCGTAGGACGGACGCCGTACGTTGCGGAACACGCCGATCGGCGTCGTGCCCAGGTCGGAACCGGAGAGCCGGCTCAGGGCGAACGCGTAGGCCGGGTCTTCCACCGTGGCGTCGTGGACGATGGCCTCGCCGCCCTCTTCCACCTTGAGGCCGAAGCCGCCGGCCGGGTGCGTCACCGCGAAGCGGCCCTCGGCGCCGAACGTGACCGGCTGCCCCTGCTCGAGCCGGATCAGGTGGTCGTCACGGGTGCCGGCGTCCTTGATCAGCTCGAACGCGCCGTCGTTGAAGATGTTGCAGTTCTGATAGATCTCGACGAACGCCGAACCCTGGTGCTCGGCCGCCGCCCGCATCACCGACTGCAGGTGCTTGGCGTCCGAGTCGATGGTCCGGCCGACGAAGGTGGCCTCGGCACCGAGCGCGAGCGAGATCGGGTTGAACGGCGAGTCGGCCGAGCCGGCCGGCGTCGACTTGGTGATCTTGCCGAGTTCGGAGGTCGGCGAGTACTGCCCCTTGGTCAGGCCGTAGATCCGGTTGTTGAACAGCAGGATCTTGAGGTTGACGTTGCGGCGCAGCGCGTGGATCAGGTGATTGCCGCCGATCGACAGCGCGTCGCCGTCGCCGGTCACGACCCACACCGACAGATCGGGCCGCGATACCGACAGGCCGGTGGCGATCGCCGGGGCCCGGCCGTGGATCGAGTGCATCCCGTACGTGTTCATGTAGTACGGGAAACGGGACGAGCACCCGATGCCCGAGACGAACACGATGTTCTCCCGCGGGATGCCGAGCTCGGGCATGAACCGCTGCATCGCGGCCAGGATCGAATAGTCGCCGCAGCCCGGGCACCAGCGGACTTCCTGGTCGGACTTGAAGTCCTTGGCCGTGAGCTTCAGTTCGACGGTGGGGCTAGCCATTCTTGACCACGTCCTCGAGCATGCTCTCCAGGGTCGCGGCCGTGAACGGAAGGCCGCTGACCTGGTTGAAGGGGACCGCGTCGACCAGGTACTTCGCGCGGATCACGTGGGCCAGCTGACCCAGGTTCATCTCCGGGATCACGACCTTGTCGTACGCCGCCAGCACCTCACCGAGGTTGGCCGGCAGCGGCGCCATGTGCCGCAGGTGGGCCTGGGCGATCGGCAGACCGCGCTGCCGCAGCGCCCGGCAGGCGGCACCGATCGGCCCGTACGTGGAACCCCAGCCCAGCACGAGCACACGCGCGTTCTCATCCGCGTCTTCGACCTCGACGTCGGGCACCTCGATGGCCTCGACACGGGCGGCGCGGGTACGCACCATGTGCTCGTGGTTGGCCGGGTCGTACGAGATGTCACCGGTCTTGTCGGCCTTCTCCAGGCCGCCGATGCGGTGCTCGAGGCCGGGCGTGCCGGGGATCGCCCACGGCCGCGCCATCGTCTCGGGGTCGCGCAGGTAGGGCAGGAAGCGGCCGTCGTCGCCGTTGGCCTCGCGGGTGAACTCGACCGAGATGTCGGGCAGCTCATCGGTCGACGGCAGCAACCACGGCTCGGAGCCGTTCGCCACGTAGTTGTCCGAGAGCAGGATGACCGGCGTCCGGTACTTCAGCGCGATGCGGGCCGCCTCGATGGCCGCGTGGAAGCAGTCAGACGGGGACTTGGGCGCGATCACCGCCAGCGGCGCCTCACCGTGCCGCCCGTACAGGGCCATGTTGAGGTCGGCCTGCTCGGTCTTGGTCGGCATGCCGGTGGACGGGCCCGCCCGCTGCACGTCGACGATCACGAGCGGCAGCTCGAGCGCGATGGCCAGCGAGATCGTCTCGCCCTTGAGCGCCACGCCGGGACCCGAGGTGGTGGTGACACCCAGGCTTCCCCCGTACGAGGCTCCGAGCGCAGCGCCGATCGCCGCGATCTCGTCTTCGGCCTGCATCGTCGTGATGCCGAACTTCTTGTGCTTGCTCAGCTCGTGCAGGATGTCGGAGGCCGGGGTGATCGGATAGGCCCCCAGGAAGAGCGGCAGCTTGGACCGCACGCACGCCGCCACCAGCCCGAGCGCGAGCGCCTGGTTGCCGGTGATGTTGCGATAGGTGCCGGGCTTCATGCGAGCCGGCTTGACCTCGTACCGGACCGCGAAGTCTTCCGTCGTCTCGCCGAAGTTCCACCCGGCCTGGAAGGCGGCCTTGTTCGCCGCGACCAGGTCGGGGCGCTTGGCGAACTTCGACTCCAGGAACCGCAGGGTCGACTCGAACGGCCGCGAATACATCCAGCTCAGCAGGCCGAGGGCAAACATGTTCTTGGCGCGCTCGGCGTCCTTCTTGGCCACGCCGAGCTCGGCCAGCGCGCCCACCGTCATCGAGGTGAGGGCGACCGGATGCACGGCGTATTCGCTCAGCGAGCCGTCGTCGAGCGGGCTCGCCGGATAGCCGACCTTGGCCAGGTTGCGCTTGGTGAACTCGTCGGTGTTGACGATGATGTCGGCGCCCGCGGGCAGGTCGGACAGGTTGGCCTTGAGTGCGGCCGGGTTCATCGCGACCAGCACGTTGGGCGAGTCGCCGGGCGTGAGGATGTCGTAGTCGGCGAAGTGCACCTGGAAGCTCGACACGCCCGGAAGGGTGCCCGCAGGGGCGCGGATCTCGGCCGGGAAGTTGGGCAACGTGGAGATGTCGTTGCCGAGCTGGGCGGTTTCCGAGGTGAATCGGTCACCGGTCAGCTGCATGCCGTCGCCCGAGTCGCCCGCGAACCGGATGACCACCCGGTCCAGCTGTTCGACTCGCTTCGCTCCAGCGGACACGTTCGCAACCTCCCAAAGGCACCGGCGGCCCGGCCGAGACAGTCATCTCCAGCGTACGTCGCCGGTCCTTACGAGCCGGGAACGAGACTTGGACCACAGTAGCCAGGTCCGGCTTAGTGGAACCACCGGAGTCCACTATCCGGCTAGGCTGTCGCGTCGTGGACTCCTATCTCGGGTCTTACGCGACGCTGGGCCTGGTCGCAGCGGCCGGCGTACTCGTCTTCGTCGGTGCCTTCGGGGCCAACAAGCTGCTGCGCCCGGCCGCTCCGGCTCAGCCGCCGGGCAAGTTCGTGGCCTACGAGAGCGGCATCGACCCGGTCGGCGGCGACTGGGCACAGGCGCAGATCCGGTACTACGTATACGCGTACCTCTATGTGCTTTTCGCCGTGGAGGCCGTTTTTCTCTTTCCGTGGGCGGTCGTCTACGACCTTCCCGGTTTCGGCTGGGCCACGGTGACCGAGATGGGCGTCTTCGTGGCCGTCCTCGCGCTGGGCATCCTCTACGCCTGGCGCAAGAAGATCCTGACCTGGACTTAACGCCCCGCTCCCGGGCGCGTCGGGGTGGCGGGCTCGCCACGCGCTGTCCGACATGCCAACATTCAGCGCATGGGTCAGCTTCTCCTCTTCATCGTCGTGGCACTGGTCGTGGCAGCGATCGTGTTCGGCGTGACCGTGATGATCGGCGGCGGCGACAACGCATTGACGCCGGTCGAGCCGGACGGTGCGGCCGTGCCGCTGCCGAGCGACCGGCCACTCGGTGAGGAGGACGTCGTCCGGACGAAGTTCGACACCGCCTTTCGTGGCTACCGCATGTCCCAGGTCGACCAGGCGCTGCAGCGCGCGGCCTACGACATCGGCTACAAGGGCGAGCTCATCGGCGTGCTCGAGGCCGAGGTCACGGCGCTGCGCGAAGGGCGCACGGCCGACGCCGACGTGCTCCGCAAGGCCCGCGAGGCGGCGATCGCGCCGTCCGAGGCCGGCGAGTCGCCCGCTCCGGCCGCCGGCGACCTGCAGATCGCGGTGAGCCAGGCTTCGCCCGAGGCTTCGGCCGGCGATTCCCCCGAGGCGAAGACCGCCCCCGGGGCCCAGGCAGTCCCCGACGACGCTCCGGTCGCGAGCAGCCAGTCGGCGGAGCCGCGGTGAGCGCGACCGGACCGGCCGACGGGCTGGGTGACGCCGCCCGCCCCGGCACCGGCGAAGTGACCGCCACCGTGATCGTGAACGCCCCCGCCAAACGGGTCTTCGACGCCTTCCTCAACTGGGAGAAGCAGGGCGACTGGATCCCGTTCACCAAGGTCCGGGTGGTCGAGGGCGACGGTGGCGAGGGGAGCCTGGTCGAGGCGATCACCGCCCTCGGCCCGGCCGCGTTGCGCGACGAGCTGCGCGTGGTCAAGATCAATCCGCCGTACGAGGTCAGGGTCGTGCATTGCGGCAAGGTGCTCCGCGGACCGGGCACGATGCGCTGCACGCCGATGTCGGGCGACCGCACCCAGGTGGTGCTGCACGAGTGGTTCCACCTGCCCGCCGCGGTCGGCAAGGTGGCCTGGCCGCTGCTGTGGCCGGGATCGAAGCTCGGCTTCACCGGGGCGCTGAAGAAGTTCGGCCGGCTCGTCGAACAGGGCCGCCTGCCCTGAGTTTCTGTCAGACCCCGCCTCTACGGTGGGCGGCATGACAGACACCTCGGCGTTCGGTGCTCCGCAGCCCGGCGTGGCCCCGGCCGACCTTCTCGAGGCCGGTCTGGTCGTCGGCGACGACGGCCGGGCGCGGTGCTTCTGGGGCGGCAGCACGCCTGACTACGTGCCCTACCACGACTCCGAGTGGGGTCGCGTGGTGCGCGGCGACGACGCGCTCTTCGAGCGGATGTGCCTCGAGGCGTTCCAGTCCGGCCTGTCCTGGATCACGATCCTGCGCAAACGCCCCGCCTTCCGGGCCGCGTTCGCCGGTTTCTCGATCGCCAAGGTGGCCGCCTTCTCCGACGCCGACGCCACCCGCCTGATGACCGACGCCGGCATCGTCCGCAACCGCATGAAGATCGACGCCGCCCTGGCCAACGCCCGGGTCGCGGCCGACCTGCCCGACGGTCTCGACGCGCTGCTCTGGTCCTACGCTCCCGCGCCGAAACCGCCCCGCCCGGCCACCCGGGCCGACGTCCCGGCCATCACACCCGAGTCCAAGGCGATGGCCAAAGACCTCAAGAAGCGCGGTTTCCGCTTCGTCGGCCCCACCACTGCTTATGCGTTGATGCAGGCGACGGGCATGGTCGACGACCACTTGGCGGGCTGCTGGGTCCCACCTGGCGGGGCCGATCCGGGCGCGTGATGAGATTGACCGCATGGCGCAGTGGGCGGTGATCATTCCGGCGGATCAGTGGGCGACCGAGCGGCTCTTCCACCACGACACGGTGACCGTGTCGGGTGGCGCGGGCCCGGTCAGTCCCGACGACGAGGTGCTGCTCGTCGCGGAGGGCGACGTGGTCGCGCTGGCGCAGGCGGTGCCCGGCGAGGGCGACGAGCTCACGCTGGCCTACGTGCGGCGCGCGTTCGACGCACCGGTGTCCGCCGCCGGGCTGGCCCTCGACGACGACGCCCGGATCGTCTCGCTCGACCCGGCGGTCTTCCGCGCACTGGCGGGCACGCTCGGCGGAGCCGCCGACAAACAGACGTGGCTGGTCAGCGTCGCGCTCCCGATCGAGGCGGCCACGCCGGCCGACGCCGTGCGTCAGTTCTGGTCACACGTGCACGAGCTGGGCCCGGTCGAGCTGCCGACCTACGTGTGGCCTTCCGGCAACGAGCTGGCCATGCAGGCCTTCGTCCTCGGCGATGAGGCAAATCAGGACCCCGAGGAAGAAGACTGAGCCTATGGTCGCCGCTCCGCGGCTCCGGGATTTCGCCCCTACAGGCCGATGACTTGGGCACCGAAAACGGCCTCGCTCCGCTAGCCGTTTTCGGCGCCCAAGTCATCGACGGGCGAAATCCGACTCTGGTCGCCGCTTCGGGATTTCGCCGCTACAGGCCGATGGCTTGATCTGACTCTGGTTGCGGCGCTGTGTGGCTGCGCGATATGACGGTTTTGGGATCGTCACATATATAGATCTCAATGCCTAGGCTCCCTCCAACAACTCGTTGGTGGGAGGACCGGATGGTCGAGTGGCGGATTCTGGTGAGCACGGCGGTGGCCGCGCTGACCGTGGCGGCGTGGGGCACGACGGCTGAGGCAGCGCCGACCGCGCCGCCCGGCGACGGTGTGGTGTCCCCCTCGGTGGTCGGCGGCAGCCGCGCCACGCAGGGTGAGTTCCCGTTCATGGTGCGCCTGTCGATGGGCTGCGGCGGCGCCCTCTACAGCCCGAACCTGGTGCTCACGGCCGCGCACTGCGTGAGCCGTACCGGCGCCAACACGTCGATCACGGCCACGCTGGGCACGGTCGACCTGCAGTCGAGCAGCCGGATCACCCGGACCTCGAACTACGTCTACCGCGCCCCCGGCTACAACGGCAACGGCGACGACTGGGCCTTCATCCGCCTGTCCAGCCCGGTGACGACGCTGGCCACGCTGCCGATCGCGACGAGCACCGCCTACGACTCGGGCACGTTCACGATCGCCGGCTGGGGCGCCAACCGTGAGGGCGGCGCGCAGCAGCGCTACCAGCTCAAGGCGACGGTGCCGTTCGTCAGCGACTCCACCTGCAACTCGTCCTCGATGTACGGCGGCCAGGTCATCGCCGCCGAGGAGATCTGCGCCGGCTACGCCGCCGGTGGCGTCGACACCTGCCAGGGCGACTCGGGCGGCCCGATGTTCCGCCGCGACGCCGCCAACGCCTGGATCCAGGTAGGCATCGTGAGCTGGGGCGACGGTTGCGCCCGCCGCAACAAGCCCGGCGTCTACACCCAGGTGAGCTACTTCTCCTCAGCGATCCGCAGCGCCGCCACCAGCCTCGGCGGCTGACCACCGACCGGTGAGCGAGCACTCACAAACCCCGCGTTAGTGAGTACTCACTCACCAAGAAGTGGTGCGCCAGGGCGGTGGGCCAGAGCAGTAGGCCAGAGCGGTGCGCCCGCCTTCAGTGGCACTCAGTTGCCGTTGAAGGCGGGCTTCTGCTTGTTCACGAAGGCGTTGACGGCGGCCTTGTGGTCGGCCGTCGCGCCGCAGATGGCCTGGGCCTGGGCCTCGGCGGCGAGCGCGTCGGACAACGTGCCGGCGTCGCCGATCGACAGCTCGCGCTTGATCGCCCCGTAAGCCACCGTCGGACCGGCCGCGAGGCGTGCGGCGAGCTCCTGCGCGGCCGGCAGCACCTCGTCGTCAGTGGAGGTCAGGCGGGAGAGCAGCCCGATCTCCAGGGCACGAGCGGCCCGCACCGGCTCGGCCAGCAGCAGCATCTCGAGCGCCTGAGCGTGTCCGACGATGCGGGGGAGCGACCACGACACGCCGCTGTCGCCGGCCAGTCCGACGTTGGCGAAGGCCATCAGGAAGCTCGTCTTCGGCCCGCCGATCCGGAAGTCGGCCAGCAGCGCGAACGACGCCCCGGCCCCGGCCGCCGTGCCGCGGACGGCCGCCACCACCGGCTTGGGCATGCTGGCCAGGCGCTGGGCGATCGGGTTGTAGTGGACCCGTACGGTATCCAGATCGGTTTTGCCTGATTCCAGCTGCTCGGCGTGCTCGCGCAGGTCTTGCCCGACGCAGAACGCGGTGCCCGCCCCGGCCAGCACGATCGCCCGGCACGACTTGTCGCTCTCGAGCGCGGCCAGCGTGTCCCGCAGGGCCTCTTTGAGGTCGACGGTCAGGGCGTTCATCGCCTCGGGCCGGTTGAGCGTGAGCGTGACGACCGCGTCAGTGCGGTCGACGAGCAATGATTCGGTCTTCAGTCCGGTCATGGGCGGCGGGTGGGGTGGTTGGACGGCGGTCATGCGTCTGAGAATCCCACACGGCCGCGACTCACCGAGTGCAGGCATCGCTCGACGTAGCGGTCGGCCGCGGGCCGTAGCCGGGTCGCGTGCCGGTCGAAGAAACCGGCCGCGCTCACCCCGGGCCAGCGTGCGGGCAGCAACGAGGCGGGCAGCTGTGGATCGCGGAACAGGAACGATCGCCACGAGTGGACCAGGTGGAAGCGGGCCGCGTACGCCTCCTCGTCGCTGCTGCGTGCGTTGACCGAGGTGACCACGGGTCGCAGGTCAGCCACGAAATCCTCGTACGAGCGGGCCAGTTCGGGCAGATCCCAGGCCCGCCCGACCACGTCGGCGGCACCGGGTGACCCGGCGGCGTGGCTGGCGGTGAACCGTTCGTAGCCGACCCCGGCCTCGCGCAGCACGGTGTCGGCCTCGTCGGCCGGTCGCGGCGCTACCCACGCGTTGTCGCCGAGTGCGCCGTAGCCGAGGAAGGCGAGCCGACCGGCGTCGCGCTTGCCCAGCGGATCGTGCAAAAGCACCAGATCGAACTTCCCGTCCCAGCTGACGCGCCCGGTGCGGTAGATCCGGGCCGACGCCTCGTCGAGTCGCCGGGCGGCCTTGGGGGTCAGCAGATAGCCGGGTCCGGAGACCAATCGCATAGGGTGCAGCCACCCTTGGCGCACCATCCGGGACACCGCGGTGCGCACCGCGGGAGGGGCGATGCCGAGCGGCGCAAGCAGTCTGACCAGGGCCGCGACCGGCGCCCGGCCGCCTCGGGGGCGGAGATAGTCGCCGTACAGGTCGAAGAGTGCCGACCGCGCCTGCATGACCGCACATTGTGACAGCCCGAAAGGCGATATGCTAGACGCTGTCACATCCGCCCGGGCTGGGTTTGGGTTCGCCGGTGTTCATCAGGGAAAATGTTTGATCGGCACGGTGGGCCGGGTCGCGTCAGCACGCGCAAAGGCCCGTCTGGCCGCCGGTCGGAAACGAGGTACCGCGTCACGTGGGGCTGAGCACGTGGCGTTGTGGCAGTGGCTGTGGGGTAACCCACCGACACCCTGATGTGGGTCTGAGGGGAGACAAGATGGCGGCGATGAAGCCGCGGACGGGCGATGGTCCGCTGGAGGTCACCAAGGAGGGACGGGGCATCGTCATGCGCGTCCCGCTGGAAGGTGGTGGCCGTCTCGTCGTTGAGATGACTCCGGACGAGGCCAGCGCGCTGGGTGACGCGTTGAAGTCGATCGCCGGCTGACGTTTCACGCGAGCCCGCCGGTACGGTACCGCCCGTACCGGCGGGCTTTCCACGTCTTCGAGAAAGGTCACGCTCTCGTGTTTCCGATCCGGTTGACCGACCACCTCGACGACGACCTGACCCGCATCGTGCCGATCGGTACGCCGGGTCCACTCTCGCACCCGGGTGGCGACCTGGGAGCCGAGATCGCCGCACTGGCCGAGACGGATCGGCGGGCCGGTTCGGTGCAAGACTTCCCGCGTCCGCTGCGGCGGCCCGCCCGGGTGCTGTTGGTGCACGTCGGAGCGGGTGACGAGGCCGGTTGGCGAGCGGCCGGGGCGGCCGTTGCGCGCGCTCTGGAGGACGACGAGCCGGCCCAGCTCGACCTGAGGTCGGTGGAGACGGATGAGTCCGTACGCGGCCTGGCCGAGGGGCTCTGGCTCGGCGGCTACCGCTATCGCGACGCGCAGCAGGAACCCCGCTCGGCCGAGGTCGGGATCGTCGTGGACGACTCCGAGGCGTACGGGGAGAGCCTGGTTCTGGCCCGTGTGGCGGCCCGGGCGACCTGGCTGGCCCGCGATCTGACGAATGCGCCGCCCTCGCTGAAGAACCCGGACTGGATGGCCGAGGAGGTCACCGGCGCCTCGGCCAAGCGTGCCGGGGTCGGTGTCCGCATCGTGGCGGGCGACGATCTGGCCCGGTTCGGTGGCCTGCGGGCGGTCGGTGGTGGTTCCCGGTTCCGGCCCTGCCTGGTCGAGCTGACCTGGGCCCCGCCCGGCGCGACGACCCATGTGGTGCTGGTCGGCAAGGGCATCACGTTCGACAGCGGCGGCATCTCGATCAAGACCCGCGAGGGCATGAAACGGATGAAGAACGACATGGCCGGGGCGGCCACGGTGGCCGCCGCCACGCTGGGGGCGGCCGATCTTGATTTGCCCGTACGCGTCACCGCGCTGCTGCCCCTGGCCGAGAACGCGGTCAGCGGCTCGGCCTACCGGCCGGGCGATGTGATCACCCACTACGACGGCACGACCAGCGAGTCGACCAACTCGGACGCCGAGGGGCGCCTGGTGCTGGCCGACGCGCTCGGCTACGCCGTCGCCGAGCTGGCCCCCGACGTGCTGATCGACTTCGCCACCCTCACCGGGGCCGCGGTCGTGGCCCTCGGCAAGAGCACGGCCGCGCTCTACAGCGACAACGACGAGCTGGCGACCGGCCTGATCGCGGCCGGGTCGGCGGCCGGCGAGAGCATGTGGCGGATGCCGCTGCCCGGCGAGTACCGCGAACTGCTGCGCAGCGACGTCGCCGACCGGCACAGCTCGCCCACCCACGGCGGGGGGATGGCCGCGCTGTTTCTGCGCGAGTTCGCCGGTGACTACGCCGACCGCTGGGTCCACGTCGACATGGCCGGGCCGTGCTGGGCCGAGACGTCGGAACTCGAGCTCACCCGGGGCGCGACCGGCTGGGGCGTACGGACGCTGCTGCGGTTTATCTCAGCGCTTGACCGCGGCTAGCAGCCCGGCCCCGGAGGGAATGATCGCCGGGATCCACTCCTCGGAGTCGCGCACCGAGCGCACCGTCTCGCGGATGGTCAGCGTGTCGACGTCACGGGCCGACGGGTCGCTGATCCGGCCGCCGGCCAGCGCCTCGTTGACCAGCAGCACGCCGCCCGGCCGGAGCAGGCGCAGGGCGGCCTCGGCGCAGGCCCCGAACTCGGTCACGTCGGCGTCGACGAACACCAGGTCGTAGGCGCCGTCGGCCAGCCGTGGCAGCACGTCCAGCGCGCGGCCGGTGATGATCCGGGTGCGCGACGCGGCGAAGCCGGCCTCGACGAAGATCCGCCGGGCGATCCGCTGGTGCTCGTTCTCGACGTCGATCGTGGTCAGCACGCCGTCGGCGCGCATGCCGCGGAGCAGCCAGACGCCGCTCACCCCGGCGCCGGTGCCGATCTCGACCACGGCCTTGGCGCTGCCGGCCGCGGCCAGCAGGCGCAGCACCGACCCCGCAGCCGGGGTGACGCAGTCGAGGCCGAGTTCGTGCGCGAGGGCACGGGCGGTCTGCAGGACGACGTCTTCGTCGGCGTACGCCTCGGCGAACTGCTGAGCGTGGCCGTTCGGGCCGCTCGGACGGGCTGACGGGACGATGACGACCTCCGGTGCGGTTTGCGGACGCACGTGGATTCTGCCGCGCACATCGGATAGAAGGGTAGCGGGGCCGTCGATGGCTCAGCGGTCCGTACGAAACGGGCCGGGGCGGGGCGTCATCCGGGATCCGTGTCATTCTGGAGGGGGAGCCCGGGAGGAATCGAGTGGAGGCACCGACGTGACCGACGGCTGGAACGCGCGTCCGCCACAGCCACCACCACCCCCGCCGGGGTCGCCTTGGTGGTCTGATGCGCTCGCCGACCCTTGGCGAGACCCGTACGCGCCGACCGCCGTCGTGGTCGAGACGCCGGGTGCGACCACCGGCCCGCCGCCCGAGCCGGTCACCGACCCCGACGCGCCCCGGCGCTCGTACGGGCCGATTCTTGCCATCTGCCTGGTCACGGCCCTGCTCGCGGGTGGTCTGGGCGGCACGCTGGGCTATGTCTTCGCGGTCCGCGGGGGCGTCGCCACCGGCGGTGGCACCCAGCTCGGCGCGACCGCTCAAGACCCGCCGGCCGCGGCCAACCGGGCCCCCGACTCGCTGGCCGGGATCGCCGCCAAGGTGCTCCCGAGCGTGGTGACCGTGCGGGTCACCGGTGCCATCGGTTCCGGCTTCGTGGTGTCCACCG
This sequence comes from Paractinoplanes bogorensis, assembly GCF_018829635.1. Taxonomy (GTDB): domain Bacteria; phylum Actinomycetota; class Actinomycetes; order Mycobacteriales; family Micromonosporaceae; genus Actinoplanes; species Actinoplanes bogorensis. The sequence goes on along the minus strand of NZ_JAHKKG010000002.1, from coordinate 231,413 downwards.
ACGGTTACGTGATCACCAACGACCACGTGGTCGAGGGGGCCGACGACACCATGTCGGTGGCCTTCAGCGACGGCTCCACGGCCAAGGCCGAGCTGGTCGGCCGTGACCCCGAGTCCGACGTCGCTGTGATCAAGGTCGCCAAGACCGGTCTCACCCCGGTCGCGATCGGCAACTCCGACGCCATCGCGGTCGGCGACCCGGTGCTCGCCTTCGGGTCGCCGCTGGCCCTGCGCAACACGGTCACGTACGGCATCGTCAGTGCCCTCGACCGCACCATCGAGGCCGGCGACGCGGGCCAGACCCGCTACTACGCGGCCATCCAGACCGACGCCGCGGTCAACCAGGGCAACTCCGGCGGCCCGCTGGTCAACGCGGCCGGTCAGGTCATCGGCGTCAACTCGGTGATCCGCTCGGTCGGCGGCAACGAGACCGAGGCCGGCAACATCGGCCTGGCCTTCGCGATCCCGATCAACCAGGCCCGCCGGGTGGCCGGCGACATCATCGACCACGGCAAGGCCCGGCGCACGGTGATCGGCGCGACCGTGGTCGAGGGCGGCAACAGCACGTCGGGGGCCCGGTTGCGCTCGGTCGAGCCGGCCGGCCCGGCCGCCACCGCCGGTCTGAAGGCCAACGACGTGGTCACCAAGATCGACGGGCACGTGCTCGAGGACGGCACCGACCTGGTCGCCCTGGTCCGCAAGTACGCCCCCGGCGCCACGGTCTCGGTGGAGTACCGTCGCGGGACGAAGACCCAGACCGCCTCGGTGACGTTGGTGGCCGACTCCAACTGATCGCCGTCAATTCGCGAAGTCTTCAGCCGGGTTTCTGACGGTAGGCGGGGCGGACGGATGGCCGTCGCACAGCTCTCGTGCGTAGGCTGGGCCGGGACCTTGGGAGGGCCACATGTTCGAAAACCTGAACTGGTGGGAGATCGGCGCGCTGCTCATGCTGGCGCTGTTGATCTTTGGTGAGCGCCTGCCCAAGGTGATCGGCGACGGCCTGCGCATGCTGCGCGGGCTGCGGGCGATGGCGCAGAACGCGACCAGCGACCTCAACAAGGAGCTCGGCACCGACCTCCAGCTGCAGGATCTGCACCCCAAGGCGTTCATCCGCAAGCATCTGCTGAGCGAGGAGGACGAGGCGGCGATCCGGAAGCCGCTGCAGGGCCTCTTCGAAGACGTGAAGCAGGACCTGAACGGGGTCAAGAACGACCTGGGCGAGGTCGCCGCGGCCGCCGACATCAAGAACACCGGCTCCGCGTCGGCTGCGACCCCGGCCGCCCCGGCGGCTCCGGCCCGCCGCCAGCTGGATCTCGACGCCACCTGATCACGCAGGCGGCGCCGAGTCTGTCAGCGGTGTTTCTCAGCGGCGCGCGTTGACCATCAGGCCCAGCGGCTTGCCGACCAGCGACTCACGGCGTACGGCCAGCTTGTTCGCCACCGCGTCGAGAGCCTGGGCGGCCGGCGCGTCGGGCGCAGCCAGCACGATCGGGTCACCGGCGTCGCCTGCCTCACGCACCCGGGTGTCGAGCGGGATCTGCCCGAGCAGCGGCACCGAGGCCCCCACGGTGGTGGTCAGCGAGTCGGCCACGGCCTGACCGCCGCCGGCCCCGAAGACCTCCATGCGCGAGCCGTCCGGCAGCTCGAGCCACGACATGTTCTCCACCACGCCGACCAGGCGCTGGTGGGTCTGCATGGCGATCGCCCCGGCCCGCTCGGCCACCTCGGCCGCGGCCGTCTGCGGGGTGGTGACGACCAGGATCTCCGCGTTGGGCAGCAGCTGGGCCAGCGAGATGGCCACGTCACCGGTGCCCGGCGGCAGGTCGAGCAGCAGCACGTCGAGGTCGCCCCAGTAGACGTCGGCCAGGAACTGTTGCAGCGCGCGGTGCAGCATCGGCCCGCGCCACACGACCGCGGCGTTGCCGGCCGTGAACATCCCGATCGAGATCACCTTCACGCCGTGCGACTGCGGCGGCATGATCATGTCTTCGACCCGGGTCGGGCGGCCGTCGACGCCGAGCATGCGGGGCACCGAGTGGCCGTAGATGTCGGCGTCGATCACGCCGACCGAGAGCCCGCGCTTGGCCAGGGCCGCGGCCAGGTTGACGGTGACGCTGGACTTGCCGACGCCGCCCTTGCCGCTGGCCACCGCGTAGACCCGCGTGCGGGAACCGGGCTGGGCGAACGGGATGACCGGTTCGGCCGCGGCACCGCCCCCGCGCAGCGTGGTCTGCAGGGCCTTGCGCTGCTCCTCGTCCATCACGCCGAACTCGACGCTCACCGACGAGATGCCGGGGATCGAGGTGAGGGCGGTGGTGATGTCGTTGTTGAGCTTGTCGCGCAGCGGGCAACCGGCCACGGTCAGCAGCAGCTCGACCTGCACCGATTCGCCGGCGACGGTGAAGCCCTTGACCATGCCGAGTTCGGTGATCGGGCGGCGGATCTCGGGGTCGTCGACGGTGGCCAGTGCGGCCTGGATCGCGTCCTCGATGGTGGAGGCGGGTGCGGACATGATGCCCATGCTACGTCGCGGTAATCAGCGGGCTTCGTCGAAGTCCGTGCGATCGTCCGCCCAGTCCGAGCGGGGCTTTTTCTCCCGCTTAGTCCGCTTCTCTCGCCGGTGCGCGGCTTCGTCCAGCTCGCCGGCCAGCCGGGTCAGCTCGGAGCGCAGGAAGTCGCGAGTGGCGACCTCACCCATGGCGATCCGCAGCGACGCGATCTCGCGGGCCAGATATTCGGTGTCGGCCTTCTGCATCGCCGCGCGCCGGCGGTCCTCCTCGGCGGCCAGGCGGTCGCGGTCGGCCTGCCGGTTCTGCGCGAGCAGGATCAGCGGCGCCGCGTAGGACGCCTGCAGCGACAGGATCAGCGTCAGGAACGTGAACGTGTACGGGTCGAAGCGCGTCTCGCTCGGCGCCAGCGTGTTCCAGGCGAACCAGCTGGCGATCACCAGCGTCATCCACACGATGAACTGGGCCGTGCCCATGTAGCGGGCGATGCCCTCGGACCACGCACCGAACGATTCGGGGTCGAACCGGGGCAGACGTACCCGGCCCGGCTCGACGGGCTGGTCGAGGCGGTCGCGGCGGGGTTCGGTCACAACCGCACCTCCTGCGAGTCGTCCTCATGCAGGTCACGGTCGCGCCAGTCGCGGGGCAGCGAGTGGTCGAGCACGTCGTCCACCGTCACCGCCCCCAGGAGCCGGCGGGTCGGGTCGACCACGGGCATGGCCACCAGGTCGTACGTGGCCATCCGCTTGATGATCTCGGCGAGCGTGGTCTCGGGGCGCAGCGGATCGAGGTCGTTGTCGACGATGCCGCCGAGGATCGACGCGGGCGGCTCGCGCAGCAGCCGCTGGAAGTGGACCATGCCCAGATATTTGCCGGTCGGGGTGGCCGAGGGGGCCCGCGCGACGAAGACCTGCGCGGCGACCACCGGGGACAACTCCGGTTCCCGGATGCGGGCCAGCGCCTCGGCCACCGTGGCGTCCGGCGTCATGATCACCGGTTCCGAGGTCATCACGCTGCCCGCCGTGCCCGGACGGTAGTTGAGCAGCTGACGGACCGGGTCGGCCTCCTCGGGCTCCATCAGGTCGAGCAGCACCGCCTGCTCGGCCTGGGGCAGCTCGCCGAGCAGGTCGGCCGCGTCGTCCGGGTCCATCCGCTCGAGCACGTCGGCGGCGCGCTCGCGATCGAGGCGTACGAGAATCTCGACCTGATCGTGCTCGGGCAGCTCCTCGAGCACGTCGGCCAGCGTGCGGTCGCTCAGCGCTGCCGCCACCTCGTTACGGCGGGCGTCGGGCAGGTCCTGCAGGGCGTTCGCCATGTCGGCCGGCTTCATCTGCTCGAGCAGGGCCAGCAGGTTCGACGTGCCCTGGGTGTCGGTCGGGCCGATCAGCCCGCGGACCCGGTCGTACTCGGCCTGATAGATGTGCCCGCGACGGGCCAGCCGGCCGGTGTGCTCGCGGACGGCGACCCGGGTCACCAGGTATTCGTTGTTGCGGTTGAGCTCCATGCCGATGTCGACCACGGCGCCGGTCGTGCCCGGGCCGTCGCCGTCGTCCGGCAGGATCGTCACCCGTCGGTCGAGCAGGTCTTCGACCAGCAGCAGCTCGTTGGGCCGCTTCTCGAACCGGCGCAGGTTGAGCGAGCCGCTGGCCAGCACGACCCCCTCGGCGTCCATCGACGTCACCCGCCCGATCGGCAGGAAGATGCGCCGGCGCAGCGCCATCTCGGCCACCAGCCCGACCACCTGAGGCGGCCGGTTCGTGGTGCGCAGGCGCACGACCGCGTCGCGGACCCGGCCGACCCGGTCGGCGTTGGGATCGAAGACAGGCAGGCCGGCCAGCCGAGCCAGATAAACCCTCGTCCCCATGGTCACGACTCCACACTAGGTTAGGGTCCGGACATGTCAGGAGTGGCGTACGAGATCGTCGACGTCTTCACAGATCGCCCGTTCGCCGGCAACCCGCTCGCGGTGGTCTACGGCGCCGAAGATCTCGCGACCGACCAGATGCATACCCTCGCTCGTGAATTCAACCTGGCCGAGACCGTTTTCGTGCTCCCGCCGACCGATTCGTCGGCGACCTATCGGGCCCGGATCTTCACGCCCGAGGGCGAGATCCCGTTCGCCGGTCATCCCAGTGTGGGCGCCGCGGTCACCTCGATGCGCCGAGACCTGTTTCCTCCTTCCGAGGTGGTGCAGGAATGCGGCGCGGGGCTGCTGCCGATCACCGTGCGCGCCTCGGGCTCGGCCACCCTGACCAGCGGAACCCCGCAGCTGGGCCCACCACTGGATCCGGCGCCGCTGCTAGGCGTGGTCGGGCTCACTCAGGACGACTTCGCCGGCCTGCCTCCGCGCTTGGCCGGCGGTGGTCTCGACTGGATCTTTCTTCCCGTACGCCGTGACGCGCTCGCCCGCATCGAAGTCGACACGGCCGCGGCGCGACGGGCGGGCGTCACCGACCTGAGCGTGTTCTCCTGGTCGCCCGAGACGTCCGAGGCCCACGCCCGGGTATTCATCCCCGGGACGGCGGTGCCCGAAGATCCCGCCACCGGTTCGGCCGCGCTGGGCCTGGGCCTGTGGCTGGTGGCTGCGGGGTTGCTCCCACCCGACGGCACGTCGTCCTACCGGGTCCACCAGGGCATCGAGATGAAGCGCCCGTCCCTGCTCGACTGCACAGTCACCGCCGTGGACGGGGTAGCCACCCTCGCCACCGTGACCGGTCACGTGGTCCCGATAGCCCGAGGCGAGATCACCGTCCCGCCGTTCATCGGCTGACTAGCGCCGCTTGACGCGGTGCAGGCGGAACGGGCGGCGCGTCTCGACCCGGGCCGGTGTCTCCCGCGGCTCGGCGGCGCCGGAGTCGGACGGCAGGTTCGGCCGCTCGACCGCCTGCTCGTCGACCGGTGTCAGGCGGACGACCGCGCAGTTCGTGGTGACCCAGCGCGCGATCACGTCGTCGGCCGCGCCCGAGGCGTTCAGGCGCTTGGCCGCCAGCTGGGGCGCGACCTCGTCCCAGACGTCGCTGCCGGGCAGCAACCGGGTCACGGCCGCCTCGGTGACCACGATCAGGCCGCCGTTGTCGCCGCGTAGCCGCACGGTGACCTGCGCGGCCTCGGCCAGCCCGGGCGCGAATTGCTCGCCCGGGCCGCTGAGCACGATCAGCGTGCCGTCGAGCGGCAGCACCCACAGGGCCAGGGCCGGGCCGTCGCCGACCGAGATCCAGGCCAGGGCGGCCTTCTTGAGCGCCTCGTCGAGCACCGCGGAAGTCACAACCGTCATCGTACGGACTAAGCGGCTGCCTCGGCGCCGGCCAGGCGGGCGTGGTCGACGAGACCCACCACCTCGGTGAGCGACCGGACCGTACGGCCGGCGAAATTGGTGTCGGCGTCGAACACCAGGTGGTTGGCCAGGTCGGGGGCGGCCAGCCGGACCGGTGTCATGCCCACGGCGGCGGCGCCGGTCAGCTCGTGGCTGCCCCCGTCGCCCACGTACAGGCATTCGGTGGGATGCACGTCGAGCTGCTCACACGCGGCCAGATAGATCCGTGGGTCGGGTTTGCAGACGCCGAGGCGTACGGAATAAATGGTTGTGTCGAGCAGCGGGGCGACCGGCAGGCTGGGCAGGAACGCGGGCAGCTCGTGCGTGCAGTCGCTGATCAGGGCCGTGGCCAGACCGCGCCGCTTGATCGCGGCGAGCACGCTGACCGCATCGGCCCGCAACCGCGTGTCGGCCTTGAGCGCGTCCACCCGGGCCGGCACCCCGGCCCGCACCTGATCGCTGCGGGGGTGGCCCCCGGCCTGCTCGATCACCCACCGTAGGGTGGCCTCGGCCGATCCGTAACGGCCCTTGGCCCGGGCCCGGAACGTGCGGTCCAGCACCCCGCGGACCGCCTCCGGATCGGCGCCCAAGGCTCGGGCGATCTCGGCGTGCTGGGGTCCCCGTTGAACGGATCGGGTCAGCGTGCCGAAAAAATCGAACACGACCGCACGGTATGCGGGCACGGCGAAACGCCTCCCAGGGCATCGACAGGGTTAAAAGGGTCAGCAAACGTCGGTGACTGTAGCGACACCATCACTTTCCGTTCAATAGGGGTCGGCAAACTGTGGCGCAGAAGTCCGCAAGAAGCGACGGCCGGGGATGAATGAGCGCTCATCGCACCAACGCGCCATGCTCGCGGTGGCCGTCGCCGTCGTCGCGGTCTCGTCGTCAGCACCGCTGATCGCCTTCGCGGCCGCGCCCGCGCTGGCCATCGCGTTCTGGCGCAACGCCCTGGCCACCGTGGCTTTGACCCCTTTCGCGTACGGGTCCAGTCGCTCCTCATCCCGTACGAGACTCTTCGCCGTTCTGGCCGGCCTGGCGCTCGCGGCCCACTTCTCCACGTGGATGCCGAGCGTCCAGCTCGGCTCGGTGGCCACCTCGGCCGCCCTGGTCGCGACCCAGCCCGTGTGGCAGGGCGTGATCGCGGCGTTCCAGGGTCGTCGTCCACCGCCGGCCGGCTGGATCGGCATCGGTCTGGCCGTGGCCGGCGCCGCCTGGGCCACCGGTGCCGACGTCGGGGTCTCCGGGCAGGCCGTACTGGCCGACGTCCTGGCGCTGTCGGGCGGCATGTTCGCCGCGGTCTATACCGCCCTCGGTGAGCGGGCCCGCACCGAGATGAGCACGGTCGCGTACACCTGGATCTGCTACGGCACGTGTGCCGTCCTGCTGGCCGGGGTCTGTCTGCTGGCCGGACTGCCCCTCGGCGGCTACGACAACCGCACCTGGCTGGCGATCCTGGCCCTCGTCGTCGGGGCCCAGCTGCTGGGCCATTCGATGTTCAGCTATGCCCTGCACCGCATCTCGGCCACCACGGTCAGCGTCGTCGCCCTGATCGAAGTGCCCGGCGCCGCGTTGCTGGCCTGGGTGTGGCTCGGCCAGCAGCCGCGACCGGCCGCGCTGCCCGGCGTTGCCCTGCTGCTGGCCGGTGTCGCCGTCTTCCTGCTCGGCGGCCGTCGTGCCAGTCGGCCAAGGGACTTGCGCGCTTAGCGGCTTTCGTTCGTTGAGCCCTGGCGGGGCGCTCGCTCCGGCCGGTCTTCGCTTGGCGGTTCACGCCGCGGCGGGGTAGATAGGGGGAATGCGATGTACGGTGCTCGATTCCGAATCGGCTGTCTCCTGGTACTCGCGGCGGTGCTCGTGATCGGCGGCTGCGCCGAGTCGGCCGACTCGTCCGACCAGCCGGCGGCCGACGCCCCGGGCCTGACCGGCGGCTGGAGCACGGCCGGCTGCGAGTTCCTGCGCCTGCCCGAGCACATGGCCGTCGCCGGCGTACCCATGCCGGTGACCCCAGCCGATCTGCAGGGCGCAATGGACCGCATCGAAAAGGCCGGCCAGACCGAGTTCGCGGGCAGCTTCGCCGGTCTCGAGGTCGACCAGGAGAACGCGCGGGCCATCGTGCACCGCGTGCCCTCGGCCGAGTTCGACAACTTCATCCGCCGTGCCGCCGAAGACACCTGCATCGTCGTCCGCGACGCCGCCCACACCGCCACCGACCTGGCCGTCTGGCATGACCGGGTGCTGGCCGACCTCGACTTCTGGACCCACTCCGGCGTCCGGATCGTCTCGGTCGGAGCGCGCCACGACGGCGCCGGGGTCGAGATCGGCACCCAGGATCTCGACCGGGCGCGCACCGAGTTGCCGGCCCGGTACGGGCCGGAGGCTCCGCTGCTGTTCGTCCAGGAGGCGCCGGTGCGTCCCCTGGCCAATCCGACCGCCACTCCGCGCCTGAACTGATCGCCTTTCTTCCGTCTGGCTCTCGTGCCGGCTGGGTGCGCTCGGGTGGATTGAGTCTCGGGTTCTTCGGGTCGGCCTCGGTCGGCTGCGGTCAGGCCGAGTTCGGCTCGGCCTTGCCGGCTTTGGTCGGCCTCGGCTCGGCCCTGCCGGCTTTTGGTCGGCTGGCCGCGGCTTCGTTCGGTGGGATGCCGCTTGGCTCGGCAGGCTGTGACTTGCCCGGCGGCGACTTGCCCGGCGGCGGTTTGGCGGGCTGCGGCTTGCCTGGCCGCGGCTTGGCCGGCTGCGACCTGCCCAGTCTCCGCTCGGCACGCTCCGGTTCGGGTGGGGTCGGCTCGGGCGGCGTGGCTCGGGTGGGGTCGGCTCATCGGGCGAGAAAGTGCCGGTGAAGGGTGGAATGGGCGACCTCCGGGCTCGGGACTGGAACCGGGTTGAGAGGATGTGCCCCGGGATGCGCGACGTGGCTGCCGTGCCAGGCCGCATCACCCGAGCCGGAGGGGGTCGAGGTGGAGGCTGCGGAGCCGCAGGAAGCACCGGTCACGTTGCGACTGGACGGGAAGGTCGCCCTGGTCACCGGGGCGGGAAGCCCCGACGGCATCGGATATGCGACGGCCCGCCGGTTGCGCGACCTGGGAGCGCGGGTGGCGATCGTGTCGACCACGCGGCGCATCCACGAACGGGCCGCCGAGCTGGGAGTCACCGGTTTCGTCGCCGACCTCACCGACGAGTCGGAGGTGGGCGCGCTCGCCGACGCCGTCACCGACCACCTGGGTGACGTCGAGGTGCTGGTCAACAACGCGGGTCTGACGAGCCGGGCCAACCCGGAGATTCTGCGGCCGGTCGCCCAGCTCACCTATGACGAGTGGAAGTCCGAGATCGACCGCAACCTCAGCACGGCGTTCCTGTGCAGCCGCGCCTTCCAGGGCGGCATGGCCGAGCGCGGCTGGGGCCGGATCGTCAACCTGTCGGCCACCGCGGGCCCGGTGAACGCCCTGCCGACCGAGGCGGCCTACGCGGCGGCCAAGGCGGGCGTGGTCGGCCTGACCCGGGCGCTGGCGATGGAGTTGGTGGCCGACGGCGTGAACGTCAACTGCGTGGCGCCCGGCACGATCTACACGGCCGCTTCTACGGTCACCGAGATCAAGCAGGGCCTGGGCACACCGATCGGCCGCCCCGGCACCCCCGACGAGGTCGCCGCCGCGATCGCTTTCCTCTGCTCCCCGGCCGCGTCCTACATCACCGGCCAGATGCTGGTGGTGGACGGCGGCAACAGCGTCCGCGAGGCCGAGTTCCGCTGACAAGGTAAGTGAGTACTCACAACCCATCGCCGCGAGCGGCGGGCTGCCACCCGCGTTGAGTGAGTGCTTACTTCCCTGCTTGTGAGCGGCCTGCGCCGGCACCAGCTTTGGTGAGTGAGTACTCACAACCCATCGCCGCGAGCGGCGGGCTGCCACCCGCGTTGAGTGAGTGCTTACTTCCCTGCTTGTGAGCGGCCTGCGCCGGCACCATTTTTGGTGAGTGAGTACTCACAACCCATCGCCGCGAGCGGCGGGCTGCCACCCGCGTTGAGTGAGTGCTTACTTCCCTGCTTGTGAGCGGCCTGCGTCGGCACCAGCTTTGGTGAGTGAGTACTCACAAACTCAACGCCGCGGGCGGCCGGCTAGTGGCCGTGTATTGAGTGAGTGCTTATCTCCGCACTGTCAGCGGCCTGCGCGGGCTCCGGCTGTGTTGAGTGAGTACTCACAAACCAGCGCCACGGAGCTGGCTGGTGGTCGTGTTGAGTGAGGACTCACAAACCAGCGCCACAGAGCTGGCTGGCGGCTGTTTTGAGTGAGTACTCACAAGCCATCGCCACGGAGCTGGCTGGCGGTCGTGTTGAGTGAGTACTCACTACCCGACGTCGCGTGGGACCGGCTGACGGCCGTGGCGGAGCGCGCCGCGTCTCAGGGGCGGCTGCGCGTGCTGAGGGTGGGCCTTGTGTGCGCTGCGGGCGGGCCGGTCGGTTTCCCGACCGGCCGGCGCGCGCGGTGCGGCTTGGCAGTGCTTACGGGCTGGTGCTGGCGCTGCCGACGGCGACGATTGCGATGATCACGTAGAAGGCGCAGATCAGCGCGTAGATGCTGGTGAAGATGTAGCTCACCCACAGGCCGGCCGTGGCCAGGCCCTCGCCCTGCTCGCCGGTCTGCCGGATCTGCTTGCGGGCGACGTGGCCCATCACGATGCCGGCCGGCGCGAAGACGAACGCGAACACGAGCGACAGGATCGCCATCGTGTTGGTGGTCGCCGCGTAAGGCTGGCCGTAGCCGGGCTGCTGACCGTACGACTGCTTGTACGGGTCCTGCCCGTACGCCGCCGCCGGCTGCCCGTAGGGCTGGCCGCTGGCCGGCGCCCCGTACGGCTGACCGCTGGAGGGCTGAGCCCCGTACGGCTGACCGTAAGGCTGGCCGCTCGACGGCTGGGAGCCGTAGGGCTGCCCGCTCGACGGCTCGGCCGAATACGGCGTGGTGGGGTCGTACGGCTGCTGCCCGTACGGCTGCTGCGGCTGATATGGATCCGGTGTTCCACCGGGTGGATAGGTCATCAGGTCCTCCTCGTTCCCCGGCACGGTACTAGCCGGGCCACAGGAGAGGACACCACAGGTGGACGTGTCCGCAGGTTGCGACGGCTATCGGACTGATCTTGCCCGATCTTGCGTCACCGGGGAACCGGGTTTCAGTGCAGCTTGGTCAGTTGGCCGACCGCGCGTTCGACGGCGAGGCAGCGGTCTTCCACGTAGTCGATGCCGGCTTCCTCGGCGATCCGGCGCGCCTCGGCCGACACGATGCCGCTCTGCAGCCAGACCGCTGGTGCCCTGATCGCGACCGCCTGCCGCACCACCTCGACCGCGTCGTGCGCGGGCCGGAAGATGTCGACCAGGTCGACCGGTTCGTCGAGGTCGGCCAGCGTCGGCACCGTCTTGACCCCGAACACCTCGTCGACGAACGGGTTGACCGGGATGATCCGCCAGCCGTGCCGGAGCATCTGGAGCGGCACCGAGTGGGACGGCTTGTACGGATCCCGAGACGCCCCGACCACGGCGATCACGTTCGCCTCGGCCAGGATCTGCTGTGCACTCCTCATGCCATCGACTGTAGTCAGGCGATCGGAAAATCGACCGTCGTGCCGCGAGTGAGCCGCCACAATCAGACCGGTCTGTCTGGCTGTCGGTCACCGACGCCACGCCAGCCGCCCGATAGACCGACCCGACGACATCAGCCCGCTTCCTGAGGGCCGCCGCCGCAGTGGCCACCTGCGGCCGGTCAGAGCAAGGTCAGCTGGCGATCCTCCCGGGGCTCGTCGGTGGGCGTCACGCGGCGGGCCTCGACCGGGCCGGGGCGGTGCAGGCCGTGCCGGCGGGCCGCCATGCGTACGCGTGCGGTGATCTCGCGCTGGTAGGTCTGTGGGGCGTAGGAGCCGTTGCCGTAGAGCTCGCGGTAGCGCGGCGCCAGGTCGGGGTGGGTGCGGGTCAGCCAGGCGGCATACCACTCGCGGGCGCCGGGGCGCAGGTGCAACGGGAGCGGGGTGACGCTGGTGGCCCCGGCCGCGGCGATCGCGGCGACGGTCTGGTCGATCGACTCGTCGGTGTCGGTGAGGCCGGGCAGGATCGGGGCCATCAGCACGCCGATCTCGAAGCCGGCGTCGGTGAGGCGGCGGACCGCGTCGAGCCGGCGGCGCGGGCTGGGTGTGCCCGACTCGACCGCCCGCCAGACCCGCTCGTCGATGAACCCGACCGAGAACGACAGGCCGACCCGGGTCACCTCGGCCGCCTGGGTGAGCAGCTCGAGGTCGCGCAGGATCAGCGTGCCCTTGGTGAGGATCGAGAACGGGTTGGCGTGGTCGCGCAGGGCGGCCAGGATCTCGGGCATCAACCGGTAGCGGCCCTCGGCGCGCTGGTAGACGTCGACGTTGGTGCCCATCGCGACGGGTGCGCCCGACCACCGCGGGGCGGCCAGCTCACGCCGGATCAAGTCACCCGCGTTGACCTTGACGACGATCTTGGAGTCGAAGTCGTGGCCGGTGTCGAGGTCGAGGTAGCTGTGCGTGTGGCGGGCGAAGCAGTTGTGGCTGACCACGCCGTCGGCGATGAAGTCGCCCGTGCCGGTGGAGATGTCGTAGAGCGGGAGAGTCAGGCCCAGGTCTTCGATGTCGACCACGGCGAGCTGACGCCCCGCCCGCACCCCGGCGCCGGACGCGTCGAGCGGGGCGCCGTCGATGCCGGTGAGATGCCGGAAGCGCAGCGCCGCCCAGAGGTCGCGATCGAGCTCGACCGTGCCCGCAGCGCCGCCGCGGGGGCGCACCGGGGTGCGGCTGGGCAGGCCCAGGTGGGTGAGCGCCTCGATGACCCGGGACAGGAACAGCCGGTCGCCGGTGGTGAAGCTGATCGCCAGCCGGTCGGCCCGGCCCACCGCGCCGAAGGCCCCGGCCAGGAAACCCCGATACCACCCCGTGGTGGGCAGGTCGGGCCAGCGCAGCGCCTCGTGCAGGGGGACGTCTTCGAGATAGCCGTCGGCCCGGATCCAGGCGTCACCCTCGCGGGCCGGGACGCCCCCGTGGTCGCCCCGGCCCGACTCCGGCCGCCGGGCGAAGGTGCGGTCGGGCTCGTAGCGGCCGGGATCGCCACGACCGGCGTCCCCGCGGATCAGGCCGCAGAGGAAACCCGACTGGTAGTCGGGCGACTCCTTGGGCGGCTCGGCGAAGTGGCCGACCCCGAACATCAGGTCGCCGACGGCGAGCGCGGGCTGGTGGGACTCGGCCGGGCTGACGTGGCGCCACCCGCGATCGGTCAGGAAGCGGTGGTCGCCGCTCGCCACCAGACGGGTGCCGTCGGCCAGCGTGACCCGGAAGGCGGCCTTGGTGGTCGACCAGTGGTCGTGCACGGTGGTCGGCACGTAGCGCCGGGTGGCGCCGGCGCCCATCGTGCCCATGATGGCGTCGCCCGGTCGCAGGTCGGCCAGCCGCCGCGTGCTGCCGTCGGCCATCAGGATCGGGGTGTCGCCGGAAAGGCAGTAGGCGCAGGCGTGGGAGCAACCGCGATAGGGATTGACGGTCCACTCGAACGGCACCCGGGATGCGCCGGGCACCCGGTTGATCAGGCTCTTCGCCCGGATCTCGTAGAACGTCATGCCGGCGAAGCCGGGGGTGTCGAACGTGCGGACAGCGGCGCCGGGCAGCGCCAACGGCAGGGGTGGAGCCGCCGGCGCTGCCCTGTCCAGGAGCGAGCCGCCGTCGGAAGGGGCCGACAGGTTGGACCATCGCATGGCGGAGATTCGAACACATGTTCGATCCGCTTGTCCAGTCCGCCGTGGGCGTGTCGCCCGGACGGGCCGGCAACACGCCAAGGGCCCGCGAACCGAACCGGTCCACGGGCCCTGAGCAGCAAAAACTAGCTGCGAAAGCTAGTTGTGAAACCTTAGTGGCTGTGCGCAGCCAGCTGCTGGCGTACCTCGTCCATGTCGAGCTTCTCGACCTGCTCGATCAGGTTCTCGAGGGCCGACTCGGGGAGAGCGCCCGGCTGCGAGAAGACGATGACGCCGTCGCGGACGGCCATGATCGTCGGGATCGAGCGGATGTCGAACTTCGCGGCGAGCGCCTGCTCGGCCTCGGTGTCGACCTTGCCGAAGGTGATGTTGGTGTGCTTCTCGGACGACCGCTCGTAGGTGGGAGCGAAGCGGACGCACGGCCCGCACCAGCTCGCCCAGAAGTCGACCAGAACGATGCCGTCCTTGCCGGTGACCTCGTCGAAGTTCTCAGCGGTCAGCGCAACCGTCGCCATGTTGTCTCCGTCCACGGGAAATTGGCTTTCGTGCGGTGAAACCCATAGTTCACACCAGCAATTCCCTCTGCAAGGCCGGACGACACGTGGTCTGGAGCACCTGATCGGGACACCGTGTGGGGTTGGGGCAACCCATCGTAACGATAAGTGAGGAGAGCGCTCTCGTTTACCGAGCAAGTTGTAACGTCCGTTTTGCGCCGAGGAATCCGGACATGGCTGCTGCGGTCGGACGGAACTGCCGGTGAGCTGGGGCGACGTCCTCGCCGACAGTAATAGGCAACTTTGTTAAATGTGACCCGGGTCACACTCGAATTTCCTTCACGTGGATACGCAGGGTAAGGCAAACTCATATCCATCAAAGCGTGGGCGGCGGGTGCCGGGGAGGGCCCCGCCGCTCATTGCGTCTCCTGATGGAGCGCAAGAGCGGGGCGCTAGCGTAACCACTCATGATTGCCGCAGACGACGAGTCCACCGAGGTCGGCGTCGGACCCTGGACCGGTACGCGGCCCGACGACCCACGGTACGACCCCGAGTTGCTGGCCGAGGGTGATCGCCGCAACGTCGTCGACCGTTACCGCTACTGGCGTCGCGAAGCGGTCGTGGCCGATCTGGACAGCCGGCGGCACGACTTCCACGTCGCCATCGAGAACTGGCAGCACGACTTCAACATCGGCACCGTGGTGCGCAACGCCAACGCCTTTCTCGCCGCCGAGGTCCACATCGTCGGGCTGCGGCGCTGGAACCGGCGCGGCGCCATGGTGACCGACCGCTATCAGCACGTGCGGCACCACCCGACGATCGAGGAGTTCGTCGCCTGGGCCGCCGAAGGTGACCTGCCGGTGATCGGGATCGACAACCTGCCCGGCTCGCGGCCGATGGAGACGGTCACGCTGCCGCGGCGGTGTGTCCTGCTGTTCGGCCAGGAGGGTCCCGGGCTCTCCGAGCCGGCCCGGGCCGCGTGCTCCGAACTCTTCTCGATCGCCCAGTACGGCTCCACCCGCTCGATCAACGCGGGCGTGGCCAGCGGAATCGCGATGCACGCATGGATACGCGCGCACGCGGGACCCCCGCCCGGGTGAATCTCGCTGATAAGCCCGGGTTCTGCGGATCCGCTTGACGCGGCCTCCCCGGGGCCGCACGGTAAAGGGCGTGGGTGTCACAGTGAGTTGCCCCAGATGTGGTGCACAGGTGCGCAAGCCCGACCTGATGCACAGCGACTGGCGCTGTGACAACTGTGGCGGGGTGCCGCCGTTCCATGTCGCCGAGCACATCAACGCCGACATCGTCGACAGCATGCTGCACAACCGGACCACCGCGTCCGAGCAGACGCCGTTCTGGTGCCCGTGGCCGCTTCCGACCGGCTGGATGGTCACCGGGGTCGGGTGGGCGGGCGACGAGCGTACGGGCGCACGGGCCACCGCGGTGGCGTGCAGCGGCCCCGAGCCGCTCGGTGGCGGGCCGGCCGACGTCGTGCTGATCGCCGAGCAGCCGGGTGTCGGGCTCGGCACCAGGTTCGCCGGGATCCCCGGTCTCGACCCGGGGCACCTGATCGCCGAGGCCCTGGCCGACGGGCAAGGTCATCCGGGTCCACATGCCAAGATCAAGGCAGCCGGTCACCCCACTCCATTGTGGTGCGTCAAGTCCCCGGAAGATCGAAGCGCGTACGTGAGTGAGGCGAAGGGAATGTGGCTCTATGCGATAGCCTGGCCGGCAAGCGCGGGTTACTTCCTGGCGGAGCACGTCGTCCTGCACGACCTCTCCGACGGGGTGCCACCCGAGCTCGTGTACGGAGCGCCGTCTCCCTACCTGCAGGGCAAGGCCTAGGCAAGTTGGCCCCTGACCTGCGGGTTTGGAATCGGCTTTTCGGCCACATTGTTCACACCGAGCGACGAAGCTGATACCGTCAGTACTGCCGCGGCGCTGACCGTCACCCGCACCCACAGGAGAAGGCCCGCCATGATCAAGAAGGTTCTGACCTGGCTTGGTATCGCATTCTTGATCTTTTTCATCGCCTTCAACCCGAACTCGGCGGCGTCGGTGTTCTCCTCACTCGGAGGCACTATCGCCGACATTGCCCGAGGCTTCGGCACCTTCTTCACGAACCTCGTCGCTTAGCATCACCACATGGGTGGTCCAGCTGAGCCGCACGAGCCTCGAGGCGAGGGCGCCGGGCGCCCTCGGGACGACGACGAGAACTTCGGGTACAACGACCCGGCGTTCGATGAGGACCCCGACCGTACGCGTCGGCGCCGGCCCTACTCGGACGGTCCCGGCTTCAATCCGGACGCAGGTTTCTCCCCCGACGCCGGCTACTCCGAGGATGCCGGTTACGCGCGCAGCTCCTCCTATCGCGACGGCGGCTACGACGACGGCGGCGACGAGTACGAGCCTCCTATTTTCACCGAGGAGGAGCTCGAGGGGCTCGGCCCCGAGGGTGGCGGCGGCGGTCCACGCCGGGTGCTCCCGCTCGAGGACGAACCGACCACTCTGGTCGCCCGCTATCTCTTCCCGACCGAGCGCTATCGCGGCGAGTGGAAGCGGCACTGGATCCACCTCACGACGCCACTGAGCATCGGTGCGGGTGCCACCCTCCTGCTCGGCTACCTGGCCGGATTCCTCACCCGGCAGAACATCAACGGCCTGGTCACCGTGGCCGTGCTGATCTGGCTCGGCGTGATCAGCTGGGTCGCCTGGAAGGTCTTCGACTGGTATTTCGACCGCTTCATCCTCACCAACAAACGAGTGATGGTGGTCAACGGCATCATCACGCGCAAGGTCGCCATGATGCCGTTGCTGCGGGTCACCGACATGAAGTACGAGCAGACCGCGCTCGGTCGCATGCTGAGCTACGGCACGTTCGTGCTCGAGTCGGCCGGTCAGGACCAGGCGCTCCGCGAGGTCAAGCACCTGCCCAACCCCAACGAGCTCTATCTGCGTGTGGTCGAGGAGATGTACGAGCCGCAGGCGGTCGAGGCGCGTCTCGGCAAGGACAGCGACGGCGACGACGCTTGATCCGCACAAGGTAGCGTTTTGCGGTGACCCGAATCGACCTGCACTGCCACTCCACCGCCAGC
This sequence comes from Paractinoplanes bogorensis, assembly GCF_018829635.1. Lineage (GTDB taxonomy): Bacteria > Actinomycetota > Actinomycetes > Mycobacteriales > Micromonosporaceae > Actinoplanes > Actinoplanes bogorensis. The sequence continues at coordinate 214,260 of NZ_JAHKKG010000002.1, read as the reverse complement.
GACGGCACGCTCACCCCGGCCGAGCTGGTCCGGGCGGGTGCCGCGGCCGGGCTCGACGTCATGGCGATCACCGACCACGACACCACCGGCGGCTGGCAGGCGGCGGCCGAGGCCCGGCCGGACGGGTTGCGACTGGTGCGCGGGGCCGAGCTGTCCTGCCGCTGGCACGGTGCCGACGAGTGGCCGATCGCTCTGCACATGCTGGCCTATCTGTTCGACCCGGCCGAGCCGCGGCTGGCCAACGACCTGGCCCGGCTGCGCAACGACCGCGAGCAGCGGGCCGAGAAGATCGTGAACCGGCTCAGTGCCGACGGTGTGCCGATCACGTGGAACGAGGTGCACGAATATGCGCAGGGCGGTTCGGTCGGACGGCCGCACATCGCCCAGGCGCTGATCCGGGCGGGACTCGTGCGCACCACGAACGAGGCGTTCGCGTCGCGGTGGCTGGGCGCGCGTTACTTCGTACCGAAAGCGGATCTTGATGTTTTCGAGGCCGTTCGAGCCGTCCGGGCGGCCGGCGGGGTAGCTGTGTTTGCGCACCCCCGAGCCACCGTACGGGGAAGGGTCGTGCCTGATCGGTTGATCGTCGAACTGGCCGACGCCGGACTGTTCGGGCTGGAGGCCGACCACGAGGACCACTCGCCGGTCGAGCGGGAACACGTGCGCGCGCTCGCTGACGACCTCGGACTCGTGGTCACCGGGTCGTCCGACTTCCACGGCACGCACAAGACCGTGCAGCTGGGTGATTTCACGACCGACCCGGAGGCGTACGAGAAAATCGTCTCGGCCGCCACCGGTGTCGGCGTGCTGGGGTGACTCCGGACGCACTGGACTGCGCTCGGGCGGCCTGGCCCCTACCTTGATCGGGTGAATCTGAAGCTGCTCGGCGAGGTCTTCGTGACCCTGCTGGTGATCGTGGACCCGCCCGGCATGGTGCCGGTCTTTCTCGCACTGACCGGGACGATGGACGGCCGGGCCCGGATGAAGGCGGGCACCCAGGCCGTGCTGCTCGCGCTCGGCGTGATCGTCGGGTTCGCGGTGGCCGGGCAGACGCTGCTCGACTATCTGCACGTGGAGCTGCCCGCGCTGCAGGGCGCGGGTGGGCTGCTGCTCATCCTGGTCGCGTTGCAGCTGCTCACCGGCAAGGCCGACGAGCCCTCGACGCAGGGTGGCGGCACCACCAACGTCGCCCTGGTGCCGATCGGGACGCCGCTGCTGGCCGGACCGGGCGCGATCGTGGCGACGATGCTCTTTGTGCAGCGGGCCGACGGCGCCGGCGAGTACTCGGTCATCGGCATCGGGATCCTGCTCGTAATGGTCACCGTGTGGCTCGTGCTGCGGTTCTCCGGAGTGATCGTGAAACTGCTGCGGCCGGCCGGGATCGAGGTGCTCACCCGGATCGCCGGCCTGCTGCTGGCGGCCATCGCGGTGCAGCTGATCGCGGACGCTGTCGACGCTTTTGTGCAGCTTTACATCGCGGCGCCCTGACGAGGTTTTTGTCGTACCCGGCTGGCAGGATTGGATTGTGCCCCCCACCAAGAACAGCAGCAGCGCGATCCCCGAGCAGCTCGGCTTCGACGGCATGCCGGAGAGGCTTTTCGTGTGTACGCCGAGCAAGCTCGGGGCCTACGAGGACTGTCCGAGGCGCTACCGCTATTCCTACGTCGACCGGCCGACCCCGCCCAAGGGGCCGCCGTGGGCGCACAACTCGCTGGGCGCGAGCGTCCACACCGCACTGAAGAACTGGTATGCCGTGTCCGCCGACCGTCGCGAACCGGAGGCGCTGCCCGGGCTGCTCAAGGCGACCTGGGTGCGTGAGGGTTACCGCGACGTCGACCAGGAGCGGGTGGGTTATCGGGCGGCGCTGCGCTGGCTCGAGACGTACGTGCGCGGGCTCGACCCGCACGACGAGCCGCTCGGGGTGGAGCGGGTGGTGGCGACCAAGACGTCGGTGCTGGCGTTCAACGGGCGCGCCGACCGGATCGACGCGCGCCAGGGTCCCGACGGGCCCGAGGCGGTGATCGTCGACTACAAGACCGGCCGCACCGGGCTCGACGCCGACGATGCGCGGGGGTCGCGGGCGTTGGCCCTTTACGCGTACGCGGCCCAGCGCGTCTTCCGTCGTCCGAGCTACCGGGTCGAGCTGCATCACCTGCCCTCGGGCACAGTGGCCGCCCACGAGCACACCGAGGAGTCGCTGGCCCGTCAGGTGCGGCGGGCCGAGGATGCGGCGCGCGACATCATGGCGGCCGAGCGGGCGGTGAAGGCGGGGGCCGATCCGGATGGCGAGTTCCCGACCAATCCGGGGGCGCTCTGTTCGTGGTGCGATTTCCGCAAGACGTGCCCGGCGGGGCAGGAGGTCGTGGCCAAGGAGCCGTGGGCCGCCGTGGAGCACCTGACGGTTTAGGCCTGTTTCATAACTGGGGTGGGAGCGAGGCGGGGTCCAGATTTCGTCTGGTGGTGGCCCGTGAAGGCCCGGCTCCCGGTGTTGGAACCGGGTCTTTGCGGGACGCCGCCAGGCGAAATCTGGACCCCTCCGCAGCCCCATTTCAGTTATGAAACAGGCCTCAGTCCTCGGCTATGCCGGCTCGGGCCAGGGCGGCTTTGCGGATCGGTGGGACCCGGTATTTGCGGGGCAGTGAGTTGATCACGGTGGACAGGAGGAGGCGCAGACCGCGGGCCGAGAGGTTGGCCGTGACGTCGGTGGTGGGCCAGCCCAGCCCGCCGTAGAGGCGCCGTGCCCATGGCGGCAGCAGGGCGACGGCCGTGCTGGCGACGCCGAGGTAGGCCCAGCGCGTCGGACCCAGGCTCAGGCCCAGGCGCAGCGCGCGCGGACCCCAGTCGGGTGCGGGCGGGACGGTCAGGAAGAACGCGGTCTCGGCGCTGTCCCTGGTCAGGGAGAGTCCGGGGCGCATCGACCCGTAGTACTCGTTCACCTCGGCCGCCGTGCCGGGGACGGTCGCCGGGTCGAGGCCGACCAACTCGGCCGACTTGAGTTGCTCGGTGTAGTAGCGGTCGATCTCGTCGGGCGTCAACGTGACCCCGGCCCGGACGGCGGTGGTCAGGAACGACTCGACCTCGGCCACATGCACCCAGCGGAGCAGGTCGGGTTCGTCGATGCGGAACCTTTCGCCCGTACGGGGATCGGTGGCGCTCATCCGGGCATGCATCCGGCGCACACGGCTCGCGGCCAGCTCGACCTCGTCGGTGGTGCCGTAGACGACCGTGGCCACGTATTCGGACGTGCGGTTGAGACGGCCCCACGGGTCGGCGCGATAGCCGGAATTTTGCACCACGCCGGCCACCGCCCGCGGGTGCAGCGCCTGGAGATACAGCGAGCGCAGGCCGCCGAGGAGCAGGATCGGGTCGCGGTGGAGCTTCCAGGTGACCGAATCCGGCCCGAACAGCCCGACGTCGACGCTCATGGTTTCCAGACTGCCACGCGCGTACGGGGAAATTGAACTTGTTCAGGTTTGAATCGGCTCTTTGGCGCCGCTTTTCATGCTGCGTCGGCGGCCCGTCGGGACTGGCAGGCCGGGCAGAGGCCCCAGAAAGTCACCTCGGCCTCATCCAGTTCGAAGCCGTGCGTGCCGTTCGGGATCAGGCACGGGCGCTCGCCGACGGCGCAGTCGACATCGGCGATCTCGCCGCAGCCCCGGCAGACGATGTGATGGTGGTTGTCGCCGGCGCGGGCCTCGTAGCGGGCGGGACTGCCGGCCGGCTCCAGACGACGGGCCAGGCCGGCCCGGGACAGCGCGCCGAGCACGTCGTAGATCGCCTGGGTGGAGACCGAGTCGAGCCGGGTGCGGGCGCGGCGGGCGATGTCCTCGACCTCGAGGTGACCGCCCTCGGCCAGAATGTCGAGCACGGCGAGGCGCGGCTTGGTGACCCGCAGGCCGTGCTCGCGCAGCAGTTCCGCACCGGTGGACATCGGTCCATGACAACACGGAACCGGCCGATCCCCAACTACTGGATCATTGAACCGGGGCACGTTCGCAGGCGTATGCGGATAGGCAAGATGCTTGCGTCGTCAGATATCTCTAGGCTGGCGACCCCGAACCTGTTCCTGAGGAGGCGTCGTGTTCGACCAGATCAACGGCCTGCCGGTGCACGTGCTCGTGCTGCACGCCGCGGTCGTTTTCGTCCCGTTGCTGGCGGTGGGGGCGGTGGTCTACGCGCTGGTGCCCCGATGGCGGCCCCGGATGGCCTGGGCGCTGGGCTTGCTCGCGATCGCCGCGCCGGCGGCCACGCTGGTGGCGAAACTCTCCGGGACGCAGCTCTACAACCGCCTGCTCGGCCAGGGCATGAGCGGGCCGGGCAAAGAGATCCTGGACGACCACATGGGGTTCGGGACGATGACGTTCTGGTTCACCCTCGCGCTCGGCGTGGTCAGCCTGGTGATGGTCGTGCTGACCTGGCGCCGGGAGGGGAACCGGCTGCCGATGATCGGCGAGGTCGGGGGTGCGGTGGCGCTGATCGTGCTGGCTGCGGTGTCGGGCTACTACGTCTACAAGACGGGTGACTCGGGGGCTACCGCGGTGTGGGGTTCCTACTAAGTCGCGTGCTGTGTTGATCGCCCCGGTGCTGGTGCCGGGGCGATCGTTGTTTCCGTCCCGATCGTTGCTTCGGTCAGAAGATCATGCGGGCGCAGAGCAGGCACAACAGGATGAGCGCGATCGCGCCGGCGACCAGACCCACGCCGTAGGTGACCGTGCGGGCCGAGCCCTCCGCCTCGTCCAGGGCGTCCATGTTCTGCGGCGGCAGGCTGCGCGGCGGCGGGGGATGGGCGATCGTGGGCGGGCGCCAGTTCGCCGACGGCCGGCCGGTGCGCGGCGGACCCTGATATTCGGGCTCGGGTGTGGGTCGAGGCGCCTCCGGCTCCGGGGCCGGCCGGGCGGAATCAGGATCCGGTCGTTGCCAGTACGCGTCGTCCGGGACGCCGGTGGGGGAACTCACGTTCACCGACGGTACAGCCGGAGGGGGAAGACTTCCGCAGCGGAGCGGGCCTACCCTCGTAGGCGTGGACATCCTGGAAGAGCCCGAGCGCGACAACGACGCCGAGCGTGAGGTCGATTTCGACTCGGAAGAGGCGGCCGTCCTTCCCGACCAGACCCGGGACGACACCGAGCGGGGCTGGGGCGAGCGGTCCTACGACAACGACGACCGCCTGATGGAGGATCGTCCGCCGCACTGGTGATCGACGCCCGGGCCGGTCTCCGCTTAGCGTGGCTGGCCGGTCTTCGCTTGCCGTGGCCGGCCCGTCTCAGCTTGGCGTTGCCGGCTGGTCTCTGCTTGGCGTTGCCGGCCGGTCTCAGCTTGGGCGGATCAGGACGGCGAAGCTCTGACCGGGGCCGGCCACCGCTCGCTCGGCCTCGTCGGGCGTCAGAGCGAGCAGTAGGCCGCCTGATGTGGGGTCGTCGGACCCGCTGACCTGCAGCACCAGTGCCGCGTCGGCCACCTGGGTGCTGCTGCCGCCCTCCAGCCGAAGCAGGTCGACCCGGTTGCCCGCCTCGACCAGCGCAAGCGCCGCCGGATCGGCCAGCCGGACCGGGACGCCGACGTTGCCGGGCGGCACGACCTGGTTCGTCGCCGGGGCGGACGCACTCGGGGAGTTCGCGGCCGGCACGGTGTAGGTGGGTGACTCGCAGCTCGGCGGCGGCGACCACGACACCAGAGCGGCGGTGCCCAACAGGATCGCGACCACTGCGAGGCGTAGCAGCGTGCCGCGAGCCGGTCGGCGCCAGCGCACAGGATCGAGGCGGCCGTCGCCGCGGGATGATCCCTGCGCCTTGGGGAGGGCGTCACCCAACCGTGAACTGCCGGATCTGCCCATGGCCATGCCCCTCCCGCTCGCTCTGGCGTCGCGGTGTGGCGGCGCCGGGCTCGAACGTTAGGCGGGCGGGGCTGTTGGCGCCTGGGGCCCTGTGGATAACTCGGGATTGTGGATAACCGGCTTCGGCGCGCGGCGGCGGAGTAGTTTCACAAAGCCCCCCGGGTGGGTGGTCCGGGTGGGGGGCAGCTCTCCAGCAGAGGCGTGACCTGCTGCAGATCGGACCGGGCCTGCGGCGAAGGCGGGGACCTGCGGCGGAGGCGGGACCTGCGGCGGGGCGGGGCGGGGACCTGCGCAGGGCTGACCCCGGGACGGGCACGACAAAAGACCGCGCCGGGCGGGCCGGCGCGGTCTGAGAGTGCGGGTCAGGACGCGGCGGGCGTCTTCGTGCTGCTGGACGACGAGGACGACGACGAGGACGTCGTGGACGACGAGCTGGTCGATGGCGTCGACGGGGTCGAAGAAGACGAGGACGACGACTCGCTCGAGGATGAGGTTGTCGACGTACTTTCCTTCTTGGCGGACTCGTTGGCGCCGGACTTCTCTGCGCTGACGTTGCCGGAGCGGGAGTCGTTGCGGTAGAAGCCGGAGCCCTTGAAGACGATGCCGACCGAGTTGAAGACCTTGCGGAGCTTGCCCTGGCAGTTCGGGCACTCGGTCAGGGCGGCGTCGGAGAACGACTGCACGGCCTCGAGCTGGTGTCCGCACTCGGTGCAGGCGTACTGGTAGGTGGGCACGGCTCCTCCGGATCTGGTCGGCTGCTGGCACTCGCCAACTCCGAGTGCCAATGTTGCGCCATCGGAGGTCATTTCGTCCACTCGACGGGGTGGCTGAGATCAGTTGGCGAAAACGGTCAGGCCGCCGCCGGGGGTGATCGCGGCGTGGACCGGGCGGTCGTGCGGCTCGGCGGGGACGTGGTCGATCAGCTCGCCGTCGTGGAGCAGGGCCACCACCAGCGGGCCGGAAACGAGCGGCAGGCGGGACAACGCTCGGTCGTAGGAGCCGCCGCCGCGACCCATCCGCATGCCCCGGCGATCCACCGCGAGGGCGGGCACGAAGACGATCCTGGCCTGCGCGACGGCGGAGACACCGAGGCGGGGACCAGTCGGCTCCACGAGGCCGTACCGGCCCGGACGGGTGGTGCCGGGATACGCGGCCCAGTCGAGGTCGTTGTCCGGAAGGAGGACGGGCAACAGGACCCGCACGTGGGCCGCGAGCGCCGCCACCAGGTCGGGACCGCCGGGCTCACGGCCGATCGGGACGTACGCGGCTGCGGTTGCGGGCTGCTCACGGCGTACGAGGGAAAGGGTTTGATCTTGAATGGCGGCGGCCGCCGAAGCTAGTGCAGTGGATGTCATCGCGCGACGTGACGTGAGCAGCCGATCGCGGAGTGCGATCTTGTCGGCGCGTGATCGTTCCGCGTCACCGGTTAAATCGGGCACGCAACACCCCCTTTTGAAAAGCGGCAAACGGTGCACACTATGTCAGCATCGCTCCAAAGACGGCCGCAGCTGTAGAGAAGGCCACAGATCTCGAGCCGGGCACCGCCGGGAGGATGCGTGACTTTGCGTGGCCGTCTCACCACCGCGTTTCTGGTGGTCGTGCTCGGTCCGGTCCTGCTCGGGTCGATCTTCGTCGCGCTGACGGTGGCCACGGTGAGCCGGGATCGGACGGCCGAGCGACTCGATCATGCCGCGACCACCGTACGCACCTCGATGGCGGCGGCCTGCCGGCAGCTTCAGGCGGCGGCCGACGCGGTGGCGGTGGTGGCCCCGGGTGATCGACCGGCGGTGGCCGACCAGCTGATCGCTCGCGGTCTGGCCACGGACATCCGGATCGGCGCTCCGCTTGCACGTTCAAGCAAAAGCAGAAGCGAGAGCACGACCGAGGTCGGCGGCTGGCAGGACTGCGCCGCCCCGGCCGGCGGACCGGCCACCGCGATCGCGGCCCGGGCCGTCGCGGGCGGGGTCGACATCACCGCCGCGCAGGCCGTCGACCAGGAATTCTTCGAGCGGCTGGCCGCGGCCGGGGGCACCGACGTGGCGCTCACGGCGGGCAGCGCCGCGGTCGGGGAGTTCCGCCTGGTGCGGGCCGAGGCCGGACAGCCGCTGGGCCTCACGCTGACCGTGCCGCCGAGCCGGCCCACCTTCCTGTACGCCGCACTCCCGGTCGTGGTCCTCGTCGCCGCCCTGGCCGCGGTGCTGGTGGCGCGCTGGCTGGCCTACTCGACCACCCGTCCGCTGGGCGACCTGGCCTGGGCCGCCGACCGCGTCGCCGACGGAGACCTGGACACCCGCGTGCCGATCCTGCGGCCCGACGAGCTCGGCCGGCTGGCCGCGACCTTCAACCGGATGACGCGGGAGTTGCAGGCCTACGTGCAGGCGCTGACCGCGAGCCGGGACCAGCTGCGCGGGCACCTGGCGATCCTCGGCGAGACGCTATCGAGCACGCACGACCTGCACCGCATACTTCAGGTGATCCTGCGCACGGCGCTGGCCGCGACCGGCGCCCGGGCCGGGCTGGTGCTGTTGATCGACCCGGCCGCCGGGCAGCTGGTGCCGCGGTGCGGGGTCGGCCTGTCCGGCAACTGGGACGTCCCCGACACCGACCTGCCCAAACGGCGGCTTCCGGTGGGCGAGGGGGTGCTCGGTGCGGTCGCCGCGACCGGCGAGCCGCGGCGCGGGCAGGGTTCGCCGACCGGGGCCGAGCCGGCCTGCCTCACCTACGTCGCCGTGCCGATCTGCGCGCCGATGGTCGCCGAGGAACCGGGTGAGCCGCCGGCGACGACCGAGACGCTGGGAGTGCTGGCCCTCTACGACCGGGTCGGTGGAGGACCGTTCGACGACGCCGACCTGCACACGCTGCGGACATTCGCCGGGCAGGCCGGGGTGGCGGTGCACAACGTACGCATGCACGAGGAGGCGCAGCGGCTGTCGCTGACCGACCCGTTGACCGGGCTGTGGAACTACCGCTACCTGCGGGAATCGCTGCGCCGGGAGGTGGAGCGGGCGAGCCGGTTCGGGCGCATGCTGGCGGTGCTGGTGCTCGATCTCGACCATTTCAAAGACGTCAACGACACGTACGGGCATGCGGCCGGAGACGCCGTCCTGAGCGAGTTCGCGCGGCGTATCCGGGTCGGGTTGCGCGAGGTCGACGTGGCGTTCCGGCAGGGCGGCGAGGAGTTCGTGGTGCTGCTGCCCGAGACCGACGCGTACGGGGGTGCGATCGTCGCCGAGCGGCTGGGTGCGGCCGTACGGGGTCGTCCGGTGATCGTCGAGGGCGAGTCGATCCCGATCAGCGTCTCGATCGGAGTGGCGGTCTATCCCGAGCACGGTGAGAATTCACCCCAGGTGCTCAGCTCGGCCGACCGTGCGCTGTACGCGGCCAAGAACGCCGGCCGTGACACGTATCGGCTGGCCGAACCCGTCGATGTGACGAAGTCTTCGGTTTCTTCCAGCGATCATGAAGGAAACTTTGATCAGGCGACGACGGTGCCGGGCGGGTTACGGCCGCAGCAGCACAGGCGTGGCCGATAGTCTCGCGGGCATACCACGGGCACGACTGAGCGAAGGTGCGGTGACCTGAATGACCACGAACGCGCACGCGTCCGGCCGACGGGCGGTGAAGGCCGTCATCCCGGCCGCCGGGATGGCGACCCGCTTCCTGCCGGCCACCAAGGCCGTGCCGAAGGAGCTTCTCCCGGTGGTCGATCGTCCCGTGCTGCAGTACATCGTGGAGGAGGCGGCCGCCGCGGGCATCACCGATGTCCTGCTCGTCACCGGCCGCGGCAAGACCTCGATGGTCGACCACTTCGATCGCCGGCCCGACGTCGAGGCCCGGCTCGAGGAGAAGGGCGATCAGAAAAGGCTTGCGGAGGTACGCCGTACGAGTGAGCTCGCTGACATCTACACGGTGCGTCAGGGCGAGCCCCTCGGTCTCGGTCACGCGGTCGGCACGGCTGCCTCGCACGTCGGCGACAACGCGTTCGCCGTCCTGCTCGGTGACGAGTTCGTCGAGGAGGACAAGCCGCTCCTGCCCGCGATGCTCGACCTCCAGGCCCGTACGGGGGGAATCGTTCTCGCCCTGGGTGAGGTCAAGCCGGAGGAGACGTCCCGCTACGGCATCGCGTCGGTGAACCAGTCCTCCGAAGGCACCGACATCGTCGAGGTCACTGGTCTCGTCGAGAAGCCCGCGCCCGAAGAGGCGCCGAGCAACCTGGCCGTGCTGGGCCGCTACATCCTGCCCGCGTCGATCTTCGAGGCGATCGACAACACCAAGCCCGGCAGCGGCGGCGAGATCCAGCTGACCGACGCCATGGCGCAGCTGCTCGCCGACGGGGTGCCGGTGCACGGCATCATCTACCGCGGACACCGGTACGACACCGGCATGCCGCTCGGCTACCTGCAGACCGTCGTCATGCTGGCGTCCAAGCGCGACGATCTGGGCGAGGAGTTCCGGAGCTGGCTGGCCGAGTTCGTCGCCGGCGGTGCGAAGGGATGACAGCCACGGCCGATGCCGAGGCGGCCGCCAACGAGCTGATGCCTCTCGCCGAATACCTGGGCAGCGTGCTGCGCAGGTTGCGAGCGCTGCCTCCGCTCGACCTCGACCTGACCCAGGCCCACGGCAACGTGCTGGCCAACGACGTGCTGGCGCCGCACCCGTTCCCGGCTTTCGACCAGGCCGCGATCGACGGGTTCGCGGCCCGCTGGGAAGACCTGTCCGGGGCGGGGCGGGTCGGATCCCATCCCGCCTTCGGGCGGATGGAGGGCGGGCCGCGGCCGGTCCGGCTCAACGTCGTGGGCGATCTCGGGGCGGCGAGCTGGCGTCCCGTACGCCTGAGCCCCGGCACCTGCTTCTCGGTGGCCGCCGGGGCACCACTGCCGATCGGGTCCGACGTCGTCGTGCCGGTGCACTGGACCGACCAGGGCATGGCCGCCGTCGAGATCCTGCACGCGCCCAAGCGGGGCTCGGGTGTGCGGCGGGCCGGGGACGAGATCCAGGCCGGGCAGGTCCTCGCACCGGCCGGGGCCTACGTGACCCCGGCGATGGTGGCGACGTTCGCCGCATCCGGCATCGGCCACGTCGTGGTGCGGCCCAGCCCACGCGTGGTGGTCGTGGCGACCGGTGACGAACTGGTCGACGTGGGCCGGCCCAGCCAGCCCGGCCAGGTCGTCGACGCCAACTCGCACGCGTTGACGGCGGCCGCGGTCGAGGCGGGCGCCCTCGCGTACCGGATCGGCATCTGCGACGACGACCCGGAAGGGCTGCGCGGGCTGCTCGAAGACCAGACCCTGCGGGCCGACCTGATCATCACGACCGGCGGCACCGGCACCGGACCGGGCGACATGCTGCGGCGGGTGCTCTCCCGGCCCATCCCCGGCCGGGGCGCGGTCGAGTTCACCGACGTCGCGCTCTGTCCGGGCGCGACCCTCGGCTTCGGCACTGTCGGCGGCGAGGAGGTGCCGGTGGTGTGCCTGCCCGGCGAGCCCGGCGCCGCCCTGATCGGCTTCGAGGTGCTGGCCCGCCCGGTCGTCCAGCTGCTGGCCGGGGCCGAACCGGTGTTCCGGCCCAGTGTGAAGGCACACCTGCTCGAGACGGTGTCGTCGCCCGGCGGGCTGCGCGAATTCCGTCCCGCGCACGTGGCCGAACGGCGCGGCGGCGGACATACGGTGCAACCGCTGGCCGGTGGGCCGTACACTCTCTCCGGCCTGGCCGAGGCCAACGGACTGTTGGTGCTCGGCGAGCGGGTCACCACGGCGGCCGCCGGCTCGACCGTGGACGTGCTGCTCCTCGACCGGAGGCGATAGATGCTGGGGTCCACACCCGGGTGGCCCGCCACGTTGGCGGACGGTCCGGTGCTGCTGCGACCCTACAAACGCGGCGACGGCAAAGCCTGGTCCGAAGTGCGGATCGAGAACCAGAAGTGGCTCGCCCCCTGGGAATCGGCGCCGCCCGGACCGTGGTCCGAGATGAACTCGACCCGCGCCTTCAGCTACGTCTACGCCGACATGAAACGGGCCGGCCGCCGCGGCGACAGCATGCCGTTCGCGGTCTGCCTGCGCGAATCCGACGGCCAGGAACGGCTCGTCGGCCACCTCAACCTCGGCAACATCGTGCGGCGAGCCTTCAGTTCCGCGTACGCGGGCTACTGGGTCGACCATCGTGTCGCCGGCCAGGGCGTGATCCCGACCGCCCTCGCGCTCGCCGTCGACCACGCCTTCGGCCCCGGCGGACTGCACCGCATCGAGGTCAACATCCGCCCCGAAAATCGGCCGTCCCGCCGGGTCGTCGAGAAGCTGGGGTTCCGCGAAGAGGCGTACCACCAGCGCTACATGCACATCGACGGCGGCTGGCGTGACCACCTCGGATATGCGCTGACCAGCGAGGAGATCGCCGCCGAGGGCGGCCTGATGGCCCGGTGGCGGCGCGTCCGGGCCTGAACCCGGTGTGCCTTATTGATCCGCACAGCTCGACACGCCCGGCGCGTCGAGCGCATTTCCGCAGCTCGCGGCCGTAGCCTCGGGGAGATTGGGTCTTGCGGTCCGCTCTGTTCTCCACTCCGAGGCGGGCCGTTCGAAGCTGGCGGAAGGGGAGAGGGTGCCGACCTCGGTGCTCCTCGCCGTCCTCGCCGCGGCCGGACTGCTCGCCCTCGCGCCTGCGCTCGTGCGCCGGTACGACGCCACCGAGCGCCTGGCCGCGGAGCGGGCGTCGTCGACGGCGAGGGTGCTGCAGCGCCACCGCCGTCGTCGAACCGTGCCCGGACGACGCCCGATCAACCCCGGCCGGCTCGTTTCGGTTACGGTCCCGGCGCCGGCTGTTACCTCTTCGCCGCCCCGCCGCCTGCGGCTGGTCAAGACCGGCCGGCGCCCGGCCCGGCGCCCACCGGCCCGGCGGCACACCCCCGCGGTCGTACGGCGTCGACGCGTCTTCGCGGCCCTGCTGCTGCTCAACATCATCGAGCTGGTGGGCGTGGCCGCAGTCGGTCCCGGCTTCTGGATCGGCTTCGCGGTGACCGGGGCGCTGCTCGCGGTCGACCTGGTGCACCTGCGCAACCGCGCCCTGGCCGACCGCCGGCGCCGTCGCATCGAGGCCCGCGAGGCCGCCTGGCTGGCCGCCCAGCAGGCCATGGTGCGCCGTGAACAGGCCCGGCGGGCCCGCGACCGGCGCGAGAAGCAGAAGCAGCTGGCGGCCCAGCGCGAGGCGGCCCGCCGAACGGCGATGGGCCTGGACCGCGACGAGCCACCGGCGACGGCGCCCTCGGTCTACTACCGCCGGGCCGGCGGCCTGCGCGGCCGAGCCTACGAGGCAGGCGGCCGACACCACACCGCATAGGTGGGGCCGGTTCGCGACTCGGACGCCTGACCTGTTAATGTTGCGTCGGTTCCACGGACTTCGGTCCGCGGGCTGTAGGGGCTGTGGCGCAGTCTGGTAGCGCACCTCGTTCGCATCGAGGGGGTCTGGGGTTCAAATCCCCACAGCTCCACGTGCTTGGGCGCCCTGTGTCCGCGTGACTACACGCGGACCGGGGCGCGCGTCATATCTGCCGGGGGGCCGAGCCCCCCGAACCCCCCACGTTACGGATTCTTGCGCTCTGAGCGTGGTTGCGGTGGGGTCGGTTCCCGCGTTGCGGGCCCCGCGTTGCGTGCCCCGCGTTGTGGATTCTTGCTCTGTGAGTCTGGGCCGGGCGATCTTGTGTTGGCGCTGCGCTGGTGCCTCGCGATGCTCAGTGTCGGGAGCGGCGACGGCGTCCACGAGGCTCGCGGGCTGGCGTCGCGGATAACCGTCGCCCAGATCCTCGAAGCCGGCCGTCTCGCCGGAGCCGAAACTCTCGCTCTCTGGTGACGGTGCCTTGTGCGTTGACAGGCAAGTGGGGGCTTGCCTATGGTTGGGGTGTGGCGGACGTGTATAAGGCGTTGGCCGATCCGACTCGGCGGCTCATCATGGATGAGCTGCGGGAACGCGGGGAGCAGACGCTGTTCGAGCTGTGCGGGCGACTGGTCATGAAGCATGGGGTCAGCTCGTCCCGGCAAGCGGTGTCTCAGCATCTCGACGTGCTCGAAGACGTGGGGTTGGTGAGGTCCCGGCGCGAGGGGCGCTACAAGTTTCACAGCCTCGACACGACGCCTCTGCGGGCCATCGCCGAACGGTGGCCGACCGACGACGTGGGGCAGGCACCGTGAAGATCTATATCACCAGCGTGTTCGTGGACGACCAGGCCAAGGCGGAGAAGTTCTACACCGAGGTTCTCGGATTCCGGGTGAAGGACGACATTCCGCTGGGGCCGGATGCCCGGTGGCTGACCGTCGTGTCGCCCGAGCAGCCGGACGGGCCCGAGCTGCTGCTCGAGCCGAGCGGGCATCCGGTTGTCGGGCCGTACAAGGAGGGGCTGGTGGCCGACGGCATTCCGGTCACCTCGTTCGCGGTCGACGACGTGCCCGCCGAGTACGAGCGGCTGCAGGAGCTGGGCGTGAAGTTCACCCAGGGGCCGCTCGACATGGGACCGGTGGTGACCGCCGTGCTCGACGACACCTGCGGAAACCTGATTCAGATCGTCATGCGCCGCTGAGCAGGGCGGAACACAGGACGGCCACACACTTGTCGACCCGGACGTCGTCGATCAGCGGGCCGTAGCCCGACGGTGTCGTCGTGCTGGCGAACTCGATCCGCATCGAGGTTCCCTTGGCCAGCACGTACGCGGTGTGGCGGGTGTAGCCCATGTTGTCGCGGGACTTGCCGGTCGTGTCGAAGGACAGCTTCTGCGCGACCTGGCCGTTGACGCGCAGCTCGCCGGTCTTGACGGCCGGCCCGCCGACGTAGTTGCCGCCCAGCGCGTACGAGATGCGGTAGGTCAGCAGCGGTGTGGTGGTGATCGTGCGGGCCACCGCGCCCGCCCGGTCGCCGTCGAGGTCGAGGTTCTGCCGGCCCTGGGCGGTGGACCACAGGTGGGTGGTGCTGAGGTCGACGTTGCCGGCGGTCACCGTCCACGGGCCGAGCTGTGCTCCCGTCGCATAGCGGGTGAAGCCCTGGGCGACGACCGGGGTCTCGAACCCGTCGGTGAAGACGGGCGCCGGGGCCGCAGCGGCGAGAAGTGCTGCGCCGGCCAGCAGGCGTCGTGCTCGCAAGGGGACCTCCGTCCGTCGGTGGGGAGATCACGGTACCCAGGAACGGACGAAAAGGGGCAAAGCGGGAAGCGTGTTGCCGGGCCACCTGGCGGGGCGACCCGGCAACACGCGCTCAGGCGGCCGGGACCGGAGTCAGCTTCACCGTGTACGGCCCGTAGTCATGGATGCCGGCGGAGGCTCCGTCGTCGACCAGGGTGTAGGTGCCGGCGGCAGGGAACGTGCACCTCCCGTTGGGGACGCGCCCGGCCGACTCGCAGGGCGAGACACCGGTCGTGTCGTAGATGGCGATCGTGCGGGTGTCGCCGCCGGTGCCGAGCGCGGCGACGTCGTACGTGCCCGCGGCGGGCACGGTCAGCGAGCGGCAACGGACGTCACTCGGCTGATCGGTGCCACCGACCGTGACCGTCGGGCAGCCGACGGCGGGCGTGAGCGAGCGGATCTGGATCTCGTCGCTCGTGCCCTCGGACGGGGCGAGGGTCGACACCGTGTACGGGCCCTCGCCGGTCAGCACGCACGGCGGGTTGTGACGCCACGGGTTTCCGCAGACCCCGTTGCCGTTGGCGTCGATCACGCCGAAGGTGCCCGACTCGGAGAACCGGAGGATCTTCTCGCCCGCCGTGCCGTCGAACGTGACGCAGTGCGCCTCGAGCGGGTCGCCCTGCGGAAGCCGTACGGGCTCCGCGTCCCACGCCGTGCTGATCTTCGTGGTGCAGCGGGACTCGTCCTGCAGGATCGCGGCCGCCCGATAGCTGACCGGCTCGGTGCCCCAGTTGTTCATCACCTCGAGGGTGTAGACGCCCGGCTCTCGGACGAGGCAGTTCCAGTAGATGCCGGCCTGCTTCATGCAGGTGCGGCTGCCCTGCGCGTTCTGCAGGTAGGTCGTGGCCCCGTTCATGGCGGTGCCGCGGACCTGGATGTAGTGCCAGCCGGCCGACAGCGTGATCTTGTGGCAGCCGACCTCACCCACCGGCACGGTAGCCGTGCCGATCTGGTCGGCGGCGAGCAACCCGTAGTTGCCCTCGGTCAGCGGCGCGCAGCTGGTCGGGGTCGGCAGGGGACCGGGCGTCGGGTCGGGGCCGGGATCCGGCCCGGGCGGCGTCGCGTATTCGCGGGTGATCCGGTAGGACGCGGCGGCCGGGTCGGCCGTGAGCAGCAGCCGGGTCGTGTTGCTGACGTAGACCTCGCAGGTGAACGCGGCCTGGTCGCCGCCGTCGCAGGGCGCTCCGGCGGACGGCTTCACGGTGGCGTGCATGGTGCCCGAGCCGGTCAGCCGCTCCACTGCGATCTTGAGGTCGGTGCTCGTCTCGGGCACGAACTCGAAGCACTCGGTGAACCTGCCCGGGCGGAAGGTCGCCGTCACCGACTCGTTCCACGGCTTGCAGTTCTGCAGCGAAGAGCGGTCCTGCAGGGCCAGGATGTAGTCGCCGGTCGGCGCCGCGGACGGTGCGGTCAGCAGCATCCGGTAGGTCGCCGGGCCGGGCAGGTCACACTCCGAGGTGGAGCAGACGAGGTTGCTGTTGCTGTCGAAGATCCGGGTGAACGGCACACCGGCCCCGGACGCGTTCGGCGGCAGCACGATGCCGGTCTCGACGCCGTAGGGAACCGTGAACTCCGCGCAGTCGACCTGGCCGATCGCGCGGAACGAGCCGCGGATGTTGCCCCCGGTGACACCCTGAACGGTGGTGGGACGGCAGCCTGGCCCGTCCATCGCGGTGATCGTCGTGGTGAAGGACTTGCGCACCACGCGGTTGCTCAGGGTGTCGGCGATGACCAGGTAGCGACCGGCGGCCGGGAACGCGCAGACGTCCTGCTGCAGCACCGGGAGCGGGCCGGTGGTGCAGATGTGCTTGCCCGTCGGGTCGAAGACGCCGGTGAGCTGGCCGGAGTTTTGCAGGGTCCGGGACTGGACGAAATAGGTGCCGGCGGCCGGCACCTCGAGCACACGGCAGCGCACATCGCTGAATCTGTTGTGCGAGCCGAACGCCTTAGGCGCGTGGGTCGGGCAGCCGACCGGCTTGGTGACCGAGCGGACCTCGATCTCGTTGCTGGTGACGCCGGGCGGTGTGGCGGTCATGGCCAGGAAGGTGCCGTCACCGGTGAGCCGGCACGGCGCGTTGTACTGCGTCGGGAGCGCGCAGACGAGCGATCCGTCGAGCTTGCGGACGTTGCTGGCGCCGCGCGGGTTGAAGACGTAGACCTTCTCGGCGTCGGATCCGGTGAAGCGCACGCAGGTCGCCTCGATGCCGGTGCTCGGCACGGGCGTGGTGGTCGCGTTCCACCGGGTGCTGACCCGGGTGGTGCAGTGCGCCGTGTCCTGCAGGATCGCGGCCACCCGATAGCTGATCGCCTGCGCGTAGTGGTTGGGCACCTCGACGGTGTAGACCCCGGTGGCCGGGATGTCGCACTGCATCGAGTTGTCGCCGCCGGTGCAGATCTCGTCGCCGGCCGCGTTACGGACGGTGATGCGCAGCCCGGTCTGGATGGTGGTGCGGACCTGGATGTAGTGCGGCCCGGCGGTGAGGGTGACCTGGTGGCAGCCGGTCGCGCCGGACGGCACCTCGGCCGAGCCGGCCTGATCGGCGGCGAGCGGGCCGAAGTTGCCCTCGCGCAGTGGTGCGCAAGCAGTAGGTGTGGCGGCTGGTGCGGGTGCGGACGGCGCGGCGCCGGCCACGCCGCTGAGACTCAGAGCCAGCATCAGGCCGCACGCGAGCGCGGCACCCCAACGTTTCAAGACGTTCCCCCGTGATGTCGTCGATGGCGTCCTCAGTGGATACCACGGCGGGGATCGATCGCTCTACCCCGCGCGCGACATATGCGTACGGGGAACGCTTATTTCTTGAAAGATCGATCGGCGTGAACCGGAGAGTCCGAAACATGAGGATTGCTACTTTTGTGTGGTACCTCTTGAGGCAGCCTCGGAGGTGACCCATGAAAGCTCCCCTGCCCGACAACGAGACCGACCGGCTCGCCGCGCTCTACTCGCTCGACATCCTCGATACGCAGCCCGAGCAGGACTTCGACGACATCGTGGCGCTGGCCTCGAACGTCTGCGGAACACCGATGTCTCTGGTCACTCTGCTCGACACCGATCGTCAGTGGTTCAAGGCGCGGATCGGCATGGAGGACACCGAGACCGACCGGGACGTGTCGTTCTGCGCGCACGCCGTGCTGGGCAAGGACCTGATGGTGGTGCCGGACGCGACCAAGGACCGCCGGTTCGCCGACAACCCGCACGTCACCGGGCCCGACGGCATTCGCTTCTACGCCGGAGCTCCGCTGGTCACGACCGACGGGTTCGCGCTGGGCACCCTGTGCGTGGTCGACAACGTGCCCCGGCGGCTCGACATCGAGCAGCTGCAGGCCCTGCGCGCGCTGGCCCGCCAGGTCACATCACAGATGGAGCTGCGCCGGCACGCGGTCGCGCTGGCCAACACCACGGCCCGGCTGCAGGAGCTCGAGCGCCGCAAGGACGACCTGGCCGGGCTGATCGGCGGGGACCTGCGGGCACCGTTGCGCCTGATCGGGTCGTACCTGGAAAAGCTCGGCCAGACCGGCCACCACGACGCCGAGACGGCCGACCTGATCGGGCGCGCCACCGCCGGGCACATCCGCAGCTTCCTCGATCTGCTGCACCACCTGACCGAGATGGCCGAGGCCGGGTTCGGCACCGAGAGCCTGCACATGCGCCAGATCGACCTCACCCGCATCACCCAGCGCGCGGTCGAGGCCGTGCGCCCGATCGCGGCGACCAAGCAGATCTGGATCCTCAACCAGGCCGGCGGTCCGGCTCTGCCGATCATTGCCGATCCCGTACGCCTCGAGCAGGTGCTCACCCATCTGCTGTTCGCGGCGGTGAAGTACACGCCGTCGGGCGGCCGGGTGCGGGTCGGCACCGAGATCGAGTCGGGTCCGGCCGTACGCCTCGACGACATGGACCTGCCCGACGGCATGCGGCCCGAACTGTTCCCGCATCTGTACTACGGCGCGATCGCCAACCCGGCGACCGTGCCGGGGCCGGACCGGGGGCTCGCCGTGGCCAAGAAGATCCTGGACGCGCACCACGCCACGGTGGCGCTCTCGGACCGGCCGGGCGACGGCACCTCGCTGCACGTGGTGTTCCCGTCGGCCGCACCCACCCCGTCGACCCTGCTCGACGACCTGATCGCCGCCTGATCAGCACATCGGTCCGCGCCCGCTCGGCTGCAGTTCGAGCGGGCGCGGACCGACGTCTCACCCGGTGTAGACCGGGCCGGAACCGCCACCCGGGGGCGAGCCGGCTGACGGAAGATCCTCGGGTCCGAGCTCGTCGCGGACCGGTTGGGCCGGCACGACCGGCCGGGCCAGGGCCCGGCCCGCCGCGGGATGCCCGTCGTCGCGGGCCTGACCCAGCGTCGACGGCCAAGTGTCCACAATCGGCGCAACCTCACGGGCGAGCGGCGGCGCCGGGGGCATCTCGGCGGCGCGCTGGCCCAGACCGGCCCGGTGCAGCTTGTGCCAGCGCAACCGGCCGCCGGTCAGGGCGGTGGTCGCCGACTGCATGAGCACCAGATACATCAGCTGCCGGTAGGCGAACTGCTGCAGCGGCAACCGCCACAGCGGTTTGAGCGACTCGCGGTCGAAGCGGAACGCCACCGCCGCCGTGAACAGCTGCAGGGCCAGCATGCCGAGCCAGGCGATCACGGTCTCCTGCAGCTCCCAGAAGACCAGGCCGTAGAGCAGCATGATGTCGACCACCGGGGCGAGCATCGGCAACGCCACCCCGAACAGCGCCAGGAACGGCAGTCCGACCCGCCCGAACCGGCCCGACGGTCCCTTGTCGAACAGGGCCCGGCGGTGCTTCCACATCGCCTGCATGGTGCCGTAGCTCCACCGGTAACGCTGCCGGTACAGCTGCTCCAGCGTGGCCGGGGCCTCGGTCCAGGCCTTGGCGTCCTCGGCGTAGACGACCCGCCAGCCGGCCCGCAGCATCGCCATCGTGACGTCGGTGTCCTCGGCCAGCGTCTCGTCGCTGATCCCGCCCACCTGGGCCAGGGCCTTGCGGCGGAACGCGCCGATCGCGCCGGGCACGGTCGGCATGATGCCGAGCACCTCGTACAGCCGGCGGTCCAGGTTGAAGCCGATCACGTATTCGATGTGCTGCCAGGCCGCGACCATCTTCTCCCGGTTGCCGACCTTGACGTTGCCCGCGATCGCGCCGACCGTCGGGTCGGCGAACGGCTGGACCAGCGTCCGGATCGAGTCCGGTTCGAAGATCGTGTCGCCGTCGACGGTGACGATCAGCTCGTGCCGGGCGAGGGCGATCCCGGTGTTGAGGGCGTTCGACTTGCCGCCGTTGGGCACCCGGACGACCCGTACGTTGGGCAGCCGCATCTGCTCGACCAGGGCCGCCGTGCCGTCGGTGGAACCGTCGTCGACGACCACCACCTCGATGTGCGGATAGTCGCCGCCGGCCAGGGAGCGTACGGCCGCCTCGATGCCCTCCTTCTCGTTGTAGGCGGGCACGATGACCGACACCGGTTCGAGCACCGGCGGACCCCAGCTCCAGCTCTTCTTACGGCGCTGCCGGGCGTGACGGGTGGCCAGGAGCAGCAGCAACGCCGTACGCCCGATGGTCAGCGCCCCGACCACGAGGAACAGGATCGCGATGAACCAGACGAGCCCGTCGGCCAGCCGTACGGTCCAGATCACCGCCGTGCCGCGCCACACGTCGGTGCCGGGCGCCGCCGGGTTCTCGGCCAGTTCCGGAACGTTCGCCTTGCTCTGCTCGATGGTGCCGTTGAGCCCCTCGGTGACCGTCGTGAACGTGTAGCCGCGGGCCTGCATGGCCGGGATGAACTGGCGCAACGCCTCGACCGACTGGGCCCGGTCGCCGCCGGCGTCGTGGAACAGGATGACGGCCGAGGCGCCGCCGGCCGGGGTGGCGTTCCGGATGATCTGCGGTACGCCGGGGCGCTGCCAGTCCTCGCTGTCCAGGTCGTTGACCACGACCAGGTACCCCTGCCGGCCGGCGTCCTGGATGATCTTCCAGTTGACGTCGTCGATCGCGGCGTTCTTGGACGAGTAGGGGAACCGGGCCAGGTTGGTGTGCACGCCGGTGGCCCGGGCGATCGCGACCTGCGTCTGGGAGAGCTCCAGGGTGCGCCGCCACGGGGCGATGCGCTGCAGGTTCGGGTGCGTGAAGGTGTGCAGGCCGAGCTCGTGCCCGTCGTCGGTGATCCGCTTGGTGAGCGCCGGGTGCCGCGACACCTCGGACCCGATGACGAAGAACGTGCCGTGCGCGCCGTACTCGTTCAGGACGTCCAGGACCTTCGGTGTCCACGTCGGATCGGGACCGTCGTCGAAGGTCAGCGCGATCGTCTTGGGGGGCATCCGGCTGGTGCTGGCCTGCCCGCCGGTGGTGTTGATGACCGGGCCGCCGTCGAGGATCGCGGCCGGGACCGGGTCCTGGTCGCCGACCTCGGAGTCGAGGTGGTCGCTCTTGAACTCGGCGTTGATGTAGGCCTGCACGACCAGGATGCCGACGAAGACCAGCACCAGCAGCGAGCCGAGCAGGATGCGGGGCCGCGGCAGGAGGCGGCGCCGGACCGGCCCGCGGCCGCGGGTGCGGGCCTTCCGCGGTGGCATCGGGGGTGGGGTGTTGGGGGGTGGGGCCTGATGGGCCGGGGTGTGGGGGGTCACTGAAGCACCTTGCTCGTGAGGGATATCGAGTCGGTGAGCACCAGGTCGGTGGCCTGCACAGCGGTTATCTCGGGGGTCTTGGCCGGGACGTCGGCGCTCGCGGCCGCGAGCTGGGGTTGGGTCGTGGTCGCGGGCTTGGTCTGGCTGCTGCCGGGGCCCTCCGCGCCCCCGGAACCGCTCGGCTCACTCCCGCTGCTGCCGCCGGCGCCACCGGAGGCGGACGAGCCCGAGCCGGGCTGGCTCGGGCTCGCAGGGCTGTCGACGACTGGTGCGCCCCCTGATCCGCCGCCGGCTCCGCCGCTTCCGCCGGCTCCGGCCGTCCCGCCGGTCACCGCGGGCGGGGCCGGCGGTGCCGGCACGACCGGATCGACCTGCGGCGGCGGGGTGGTGGTGGGCGGGGTCGCGCTCGGCGTCGTGGGCGGGGTCGTGGTCGGCTTGACCGGCTTGGTGGGGACCGACTCGGTGATCGGCGTCGACTTCGACGGCTTCGGCGTCACCGTCGGGGTCGGCGTCCGGGTCGCGGGCGCCCGGGTCGATTCGAGGCGTGGGGCCGGCGGGCGGGTGGTCCGGCGCGGCTGGGCTTCGGCAATGGTGAACGCCCGGGCCGCCTGGGTCGTCGGGGTGGGCGCCGGAGTCGGGTTCGGCGGCTTGGGGGCCGGCGTCGCCTTCTTCTCGGGCTCGAGACCGGGCAGCGGCAGCACGGCGCTGGAGCGCACCGGGCCGCCGGCCAGGCTGACGCTGATCAGGCCGCCGTACAGCATGACGAGCGCGCCGAAGCCGTACGCGATACGCCGCAGGAACCGGCTGCGGCGCCCGGTGCTGTCCACGAACACCGGTGCGGGTGTCTCGACCGAGATCACTTCGGTCTCGGGATAGTCGGATGCGACGGAATGCGGGTTTTCTTGCTCCTGCGAAGTCACGCGGCGAGCTTAAAAACATAAACGCCGATCTTGAAAACGCTCACTCTTACGCATGACGGATGATCGTTTCCCGGAAATCAACCGAAATGATGAGCGTTTACGTTTGACCAGATAGCGTCGCATATGTGCCATGGTCAACAATGCGTCGCTGAGCTGCGGCGAATAGCGCAACGGGACGAGGTTACGCGGTTTCGCCAAATGTTTTCCTGTCGCATCGCCGACAGTGAAAGAGGCAAAAGGCCGAAGCTTATTCGCGCGGCGTTATATTACTTACGCAAAGAATATACGGCTATGTCCGTATTGTCGAATACGCTTGATCGAAATTTGAAAGTTCCCCCGGCGCCCCGTTGTGCCTGCCATCGGAGGTCGTTAAGCTTCGAGGTGCGCGCCCCTATCGCCCGCTTCCCCCGTGGCAGGCGATCGGGGCGCGCCCTATTTCCAGCGCAAAGATGACTCAGCCGCGCGTGACGCTCAACCGCGCTAGATCCAGCGCCCGCCCAGCCACATCCGGCCGGACCAGCTCTCGTACGGGATCAGATGCCCGACGAAGATCGGGTAGAAGTACGCGAAGCACACCGCGACCAGCACCAGGTAGGCGCCCGCAACGACGGTGCCGATGAGCTGCCGGTCGGTTCGAGACTTGCCCTGGGCTATCCCGTCGGGTGGCGTCATGATCGCGCCGAGGACGTAGACGACGGCCAGGATCAGGAACGGCAGCGCGGGCAGGACGTAGAACGAGAACATCGTGCGGCCGTCCTTGACCGCGTAGTAGAACCACGGCAGCAGGCCGGCCACGGTGGGCACCAGGATCGCCCAGGCCCGCCAGTCCCGCCGGGCCAGGCCGAACCAGATCAGCCCGGCCAGCGCGGGCAGGAACGACCACCACAGGATCGGCGTGCCCAGCAGCAGGATCTCGCGGGCGCAGCTGGGCGCCCCGCAGTCGCCGGAGTTGTTCCAGTAGAACGCGACCGGCCGGCCGAGCAGCAGCCACTGCCACGGCCAGGACTGATAGACGTGCCGCTCGGTCAGGCCACTGTGGAACCGGTAGGCCTCCTGGTGGTAGTGCCACAGGTTGAGCAGGGCGCCGATCACCGGCGGCTCGCTCATGCCGTTGGCCTCGCGGTAGTGCCGGAAGTAGCCGGTGTCGGTGACGAACCAGCCGGTCCAGGTGGCCAGATAGATGACGAAGGTGAGGCCGAAGCTGAGCAGCAGCCAGCCGAGGTCGCCGAGGATGCCGGCCAGGAACGGCCCGCGCACCCCGGCCGAGCGGCGGGCCTGCACCCGCCACAGGATCACCAGGGCGGCGAGGAACGGGGCGAAGAACAGCGCGCTCCACTTCACCCCGCACGCCATCCCGAAGGTGACCCCAGCGACGAGCAGCCACCACGGCACGATCCGGGGCACGGTCGGCGTCTGGGCCGGGTCGTAGCCGTTCTCCAGCGCCCGCACCCACTGCCGCCGGTAGTGGTCGCGGTCGAGCACCAGTGCGGCGAACGTGGCCAGGATGAACGTGCCCAGGAAGATGTCGAGCAGCGACGTGCGCGAGAGCACCAGCTGGAAGCCGTCGAGGGCCATCAGCATCCCGGCCAGGCCGGCCAGCAGCACCGAGTGGAACAGCCGGTAGGTGACCCGGATCAGGATCAGGATCATCACGGTGCCGGCGATCGCGGCCGGGAAACGCCAGCCCAGCTCGTTGTTGCCGAAGATCATCTCGCCGAGCGCGATGAGCCACTTGCCGAGCGGTGGATGCACCACGTAGGCCGGGCCGTTGGTCTTCTCGTCCCACTCGACGCCGTGCTGCAGCATGTCCCAGGCGTCGGTCGGGTAGTAGACCTCGTCGAAGATGTAGCCCTTCGGGTTGCTGATCCCGTTCAGCCGCAGGATCGCCGCGATCGTCACGACCACCGCGGTGACCAGCCACGAGTGCGGGTTGAGCCAGTTGTCGAGGGTGGCCAGGCGCCGCCGCACGATCTGCGGGACGCCGCGGGGCTGGTCCGCCTCCGGCGGGTCCGGGGTGGGCTCTGTCTCCGTGGTCGCCGCCGTAGTCACCCCGCGATCGTAGGGCGTTGACCTGTCCCACTGCGCTCGCCGTGGCCCCGTGTGGTGGACTTTTGCCGTGGTTTCCAATGAACAGGGACGGGTCGTGCTGGTCGGCGCGCCGCTGGGCAACGTCGGGGACGCCTCGGCCCGGCTGCGGGAAGTGCTGTCCACGGCCGATGTGATCGCGGCCGAGGACACCCGCCGTCTGGCCCGGCTGGCCCGTGACCTGGATGTGACGGTCGGCGGGCGGGTCGTCTCCTACTTCGAGGGCAACGACGAGCGGCGTACGCCGGAACTCGTCGACGCCCTGGCCGCCGGCTCGGTCGTCGCCGTGGTCACCGACGGGGGCATGCCGAGCGTCTCCGACCCGGGATATCGCCTGGTGCGGGCGGCTCTGGACGCCGGTTTCCCGGTCACCGCCGCCCCCGGCCCGAGCGCCGTCACCACCGCTCTCGCGCTCTCCGGCCTGCCGAGTGACCGGTTCGTCTTCGAGGGCTTTCTTCCCCGTACGGGATCACACCGCCGCGCGCGTCTGCGGGAGCTCGCGGCCGAGCCCCGCACCCTCGTCTTCTTCGAGGCCCCGCACCGGATCGCGGGCATGCTGGACGATCTCGCGGCCACGTTCGGCGACGAGCGGCCCGCCGCGGTCTGCCGCGAGCTGACCAAGACGTACGAGGAGATCCGGCGCGACACCGCGGTCGAGCTGGCCGCCTGGGCCCGGCGCGCGGAGCCCCGGGGCGAGATCACCGTGGTGGTCGGCGGGGCCCCGCCGCGCCCGGCCGAGCGACCCACCGACGACGATCTGCTGGCCGCGGTGGCCGCCCGTGAGGCGGCCGGGTTGTCGCGGCGCGACGCCGTGCAGGCGGTCGCCGACGAGTACGGCCTGAAGAAGCGCGAGGTGTACGCGCTGGCTAATACGCCGCAGCCAGGAAACCGGCCAGCAGGGCCAGCGGGCCGGCCAGGCTGAGCAGGACGGCGCCGCGCCGGGCCCGGGCCGTCTCGAGCCGCCGCGCCCGGGTCACGCCCGAGATGGCGTAGCCGCACAGCAGCACCAGCACGAACCCGAGCAGCCAGCGCAGCTGGAGCAGGACTCCGGTGCCGCCGATGTACGCCTGCCGGCTGTCCGGGCTGACCATCCGGGCCGGGGTGACCGCCCCGGGGATGCGGGCCTGTCCCTCGACGCCGAGCAGCCGGACCCGGGTGATCGTGTAGGTGCCGTCGGCCGCCGCGAAGCGCCCGGCGCAGCGCTGGGTCACGCCGTCGCCGACGCAGGTGGTCGTGGTGGCGTACCCCTGGTCGCCGTGCCCGACGGCCAGCCAGAACGGCTCGGCGCTGACCCAGGCGAAGAACGCCGCGACCAGGCCGAGGGCGACCAGCGAGACCTGGGCCGAGAGCGGCCGGCCGGACGCCGCCGGGGTCTTGCGGGCCCGGCCGGTGCCGCGGTGCCGGGCCCGGGTGAGCACCGGGGGCGGTTCCTCGCCGGGCGCGACCTCGATCGTGTCGTCGACCGGGTCGCGCCAGAACGCGGAGTTCTCGAGTCGTTCCAGGCGGGCATCGGTGGCCGGGCTGCCGGTGGGCAGGGGCAGCGGCACGGTCGGGCGTACGGTCGCGTCGCCCGCCTGCCGGGGCCGGGCCGGCATGGGCTGCTCCAGCGGCACGGTCGGCCGGTGGTGCAGGCTGGGCTCGGGCAGCACCATCACGTCGTCCGGCGGGGGAGTGACGGTGGCCTTGGCCCGGGCGGTGTGCCCGGCGTCGGTCTTGGTGTTCTGCCCGGCTCTCGCGGTGGGCTCAGCGTCGGCTGTCGCGGTGGGCCCGGCTTCGGCTTTCGCCGTGTGCCCGGCGTCGGCTTTCGCGGTGTGCCCGGCCGGCGGCCGCAGCGGGGTGTAACGGTGCGGGTCGGGCCGGTCGTGGTCGCGTTCCACCGCGGCGGGCGGTTTGACGGCCGGCCGGACGAGCGGCACGACCGCGTCCAGGGGCCGCTCGGCCCGCGACTTCGGGGCCAGCTGCTCGGCCACGTCCTGGGCGCCGGAGGCGTGCGCCGCGGCCGCCTCGCCGGTGCGTGGCACAGCGGCCGGGGGCAGCAGCACCCCGGTGCCGGCGGCCGGTTCGGCGCCCGGCCGCCGCGGGCGGTCGTCGGCCGAGCGGTCGGTCTCGCCGCGCCACCAGGCCGCGTCGGGATCGGGCAGCGACCACGGGTCGCCCTCGCCGCGCGGCGTTTCCCCTGGTTGTGGCGTGTCTCCGAGCACGGCTCCATTGGACTACGCGGCCGCGCGATGACCGCGTTCCGAAACGGGCGTGTCGTGATAAATGAGTATCTCGCGGGTGGCGGAACGAATCCGTTCGCGAGGCGGCCGGGCCGCTCACTACGCTTGTACCCCATGAGTCACGTTCTCGCCGCGGTCGCCTGGCCCTATGCCAACGGCCCGCGCCACATCGGTCATGTCTCCGGCTTCGGGGTGCCCTCCGACGTTTTCAGCCGGTACATGCGCATGGCCGGCCACGACGTGCTCATGGTGTCGGGCACCGACGAGCACGGCACGCCGATCCAGGTGCAGGCCGACGCCGAGGGTGTGACCCCGCGCGAGCTCGCCGACCGCTACAACCGCGTCATCGTCGAAGACCTGCACGGCCTCGGCCTGTCCTACGACCTGTTCACCCGCACCACCACGCGCAACCACTACGCGGTGGTGCAGGAGCTGTTCACCGCCCTCGAGCGCAACGGCTACATCGTCAAGCGCACGACGCTGGGGGCGCGCTCGCCGTCGACCGGGCGCACCCTGCCCGACCGCTACATCGAGGGCACCTGCCCGATCTGCGGCTACGACGGCGCCCGCGGCGACCAGTGCGACAACTGCGGCAACCAGCTCGACCCCGAGCAGCTGATCAACCCGCGTTCCAAGATCAACGGGGAGACCCCGGAGTTCGTCGAGACCGAGCACTTCTTCCTCGACCTGCCCGCGTTCGCCGAGTCCATCGGCAACTGGCTCGACCAGCGGGAGAACTGGCGCCCCAACGTCCTGAAGTTCAGCCGCAACCTGCTCGACGACCTGCAGCCGCGGGCCATCACCCGTGACCTCGAGTGGGGTGTGCCGATCCCGCTCGACGGCTGGCGCGACCGTTCCGACAAGCGCATCTACGTGTGGTTCGACGCGGTCATCGGCTACCTGTCGGCCTCGATCGAGTGGGCCCGCCGCTCCGGCGACCCCGAGGCGTGGCGGCAGTGGTGGTCGGCCGACGCCCAGGGCAAGGACGCGTCCGGCTACTACTTCATGGGCAAGGACAACATCGTCTTCCACTCGGTGATCTGGCCGGCGCTGCTGCTCGGCTACTCCGGCGAGGGCGACAAGGGCGGCGAGCCGGGCGAGCTGGGCCGGCTCAACCTGCCGACCGAGGTGGTCTCGAGCGAGTTCCTGACCATGGAGGGCAGGAAGTTCTCCTCGTCGCGGCGGGTGGTCATCTACGTCCGCGACTTCCTCGAGCGCTACGACGCCGACGCGCTGCGCTACTTCATCGCCGTGGCCGGGCCGGAGTCCAACGACACCGACTTCACCTGGGCCGAGTTCGTCCGGCGCAACAACGACGAGCTGGTGGCGGGCTGGGGCAACCTGGTCAACCGGTGCGTGTCGATGGCCGCGAAGAACTTCGGGACGATCCCCGAGCTGGGCGAACTCACGCCGGAGGACGAGGCCCTGCTCGCGTACGCGAAAGCCGGTTTCGCGACCGTCGGCGAGCTGATCGGCAAGCACCGTCAGAAGGCGGCGATCGGCGAGGCGATGAAGGTGGTCGCCGAGGCCAACAAATATCTGTCCGAGCAGGCCCCGTGGAAGCTCAAGACCGAGGCGGAGAAGCCGCGCCAGGGCACCGTCCTCGCGGTCGCGCTGCAGGTCGTCAGCGACGCCAACACGCTGCTGACCCCGTTCCTGCCGCACTCGGCGCAGAAGGTCTTCGAGCTGCTCGGCGGTCAGGGCGTGCACGCGCCGATGCCGCGGATCGAGGAGGTCGACGACCTCGACGGTGGCCCGTCCTACCCGGTGCTCACGGGCGACTACACGGTCGGCGCCCGCTGGGCGTCAGTGCCGTTGGTCACAGGGACGCCGCTGGCCGCGCCGAAACCGGTCTTCCGCAAGCTCGAACCGTCGGTCATCGATGAGGAGCTGGCGCGTCTAGCAGGCTGAACTGGTCTTATCGACGAGGCTCGTTGGCACGAAAGGTGCGAACGAGCCTCGTCCGTTTATGGGATTGATCGATCCTCCGTTGATCCGATAGCGTTCGCGCTCCACGGGGGAACACTAGCGTTACATCGAAACGGCTCCGTCGCGACGACGGGCCGGTTCGACCATGTCCCCTTCGTGAGGTTTGATCCCCCTCGAAGGAGCATTTCCTTGAACACTCGCCTCTCGCGCCCGCTGCTCGCAGCCGTCGTCAGCGGTGCGTTCCTCGCCGGTGCGGGCATGTTCGCCGCGCCCGCGCTCGCCGAGCCGCCGCCTCTGCCCGACGCGACCGAGACGACGACTGCGCCCGCCACCACGCCGCCGGCCACGACGGCGCCGCCCGCGACGACCGAGCCGCCGTCGACCACGCCTGGCCCGACGACGCCTCCGCCGGTCACGACGGAGCCCGAGACGACTCCGCCGACCACCACCGCGCCGCCGACCACGACGGCGCCGCCCACCACGACGCCGCCGCCGGCGGCCGACAAGACCCCGCCCAAGGGTGGGATCACCGCTCTGAACCGCTGGTCGATCTTCACCGGTCAGACGGTCACCGTGACCGTTGCGGCCGCGTCCGACAACGTGAGCGCGCCGCAGAACATCAAGCGCGTGCTCACCTGGGGTGACGGCTCCTCGCAGGAGCTGCACTGGACCGCCAAGAACATCACCCACACGTACAAGTCGTCGGGCAAGAAGCCGATCACGCTGACGGTGACCGACGAGGCCGGCAACAAGGCGGTCTCCAAGTCGTCCGGCCCGACCGTCTCCGTCCCGGCGCTCAAGTACAAGCTGAGCACCACGTCGGTCTGGCACGGTCAGAAGTTCGTCTGGGAGATGACCCAGGTGCCGGCCGGTGCCACCAAGGTCACCGTGAACTGGGGTGACAACCGCGCGACGGCGATGTCCGCCAAGAAGCAGAAGGTCACGCGGTACTACTACAACAACCCGTCGAACGGCGCGATCATCACGCCGGGCGCCAAGACCCTGAAGGCGACCGTCTACAACAAGTACGGCGCCGCCACCGCGATCTCGGTCGGCACGGTCACGCTGAAGCGGGACAGCTGGCGTCCGGTCGTCAAGCTGACCAAGCCGTCGAACCCGAGCCGGGCGTCGTCCTGGAAGGCGCTCAAGGGCACGGTGACCGACAAGGGATCCGGCATCAAGGAGATGTACATCCTGGCCATGGTCGGCAAGAGCAACGGCTCGGTCGTCTGCTACACGGCCAAGAAGAAGTGGATCACGATCACCAACAACACCAACATCATGAACTGCGTGGTGCCGGTGAAGGCCTCCAAGGGCAAGTACTCGATCTCCCTGGTCGGTACGCCCAAGGGCCGGTTCATCACCGACGTGATCGCGTACGACTGGGCCGACAACGACAGCCCGTCGGTCGAGTACCAGCGGACGCTCAGCTGATCGCCGCCTGATACGTCGAAGCCGGCGTCACCCCGCGAGGGGTGGCGCCGGCTTTTTCGTGTTCCCCTACAGCGCGTACGGGATGTCGGCGATGTGGTGGTCGAGGAGCTCGCCCACCGGCGCCCACGACTCGTAGACGCCACGCTCGTAGCAGCGCGCCCCGGTGGCCGACAGCGAGTCGTTGTCGGGGCGCACCAGCCGCAACCGGGCCCAGGCCTCGTCGCGCTGCAGCACCCAGCACGGGATCCCGCGCCACAGGGCCTGCTCGGCCCGCCGGCTCAGCGTCGACACCGGGTATCGGGCGGCCCGGGTCAGGGCGCGGACCCGGAACTCCTCGGGCGGGTCGGCGACCGCCTCGTACTCCTTGCCCTTGATCTGCCCGACCAGCTTGGCCGACCCGGTCGTCGTGCACGGCACGTACTCCCGGTCGGGGCTCACCCCGGGCAGGTTGTCGAGCAGGCCCCGCCAGCGCGGGCCGGCCAGCCGCAGCCAGCCGTTCTGCTCGGGCTGGTAGCTGTAGAGGAGCACCTCCTCACCGCCCGGCACATGCGCGATGATCTGCGAGTTGGCCGGGATCGGCAGGTCGGCGAAACCGGCCGTGACGAACTCGGGGATGAGATCGTCGGTGCTCGGCGAGAAGCCGGTGCCGAGGATCATCGCCCCGATCCGCTGGTGGGCCTGGATCAGCGCGAGCTCGGGCTGGGCCGGGCCGCCGGGGACCTCGTAGTCGAGCGGGTCGACGGCCCGCCAGCGCAACGCGTAGGCGACCTCGGACTCGGTCACGCCGTCGGTGCCGAGCAGGTTGAGGTCGCGCGGGTCGGTCAGGTGGGCCAGGTCGCAGGCGCGGTAACAGAATCCGTACGGGAGCCAGCCGCCGAGATGGCCGGAGACCTGGGCCGGCGAGAGCACCTTGGTCATCCGGGTGCCCCGGTGGACCGACGCGGTGGCGCGGATCTGGCGCAGCACGGGATCGTCCCGGTAGCCGGCCGACTGGCTCATCCGCTGCACCTCGGCCCAGCCGAGGTCGCGTCGCAGCGGGGCGGAGAGCGGGGGCTCGAGCGGATCGGTGTCGATCACGCTGTCCTCACCGGTCACGGTCACGGTCGGTCCTCGACTGTCACGGTCGGAAACTAGACAACAGCGGTGGACATGAGGTGAACAAACAGTGGCCGAAAGGGGGAAGTGCAGAATGTCTCACATGTCATCAGCGCCATCTGAATCCCGCCGGGAGAAGGCACGCCGGAGGGCGGGCGAGTTCCCCGCCGCCCCCGAGCCGCTCGCCGTTCCGGTCTTCGACAGCCACACCCACCTGGACATCACCGTGCAGGAGGCCGGCGTGCCCGGCGGGACGGACGCCGACCCGGTGGAAGCCCTGCTCACGGCCGCGGCCAAGGCCGGCGTCGACCGGATCGTGCAGGTCGGGGTGGACGAGGCGTCGTCGCGGTGGGGCGCCGAACTGGCCGCCCGGCACCCGTCGGTGCTGGCCGCCGTCGCCCTGCACCCCAACGAGGCGCCGCGGCTGTCCGATCTGGACGAGTCGCTGCGGGTGATCGAGTCGCTGGCCACCGAGCCCCGGGTGCGCGGGATCGGCGAGACCGGGCTGGACACGTTCCGTACGGGAGAAGAAGGCCGCGCGGCGCAGGAGGCCAGCTTCCGGGCGCACATCGCGATCGCCAAGCGCCACGGCAAGGCGCTGATCATCCACGACCGGGACGCCCACGAGGACGTGCTGCGGGTGCTCGACGAGGAGGGCGCGCCCGAAACGGTGGTGATGCACTGTTTCTCCGGTGATGCGGCGTTCGCGGCTGAGTGCGTACGGCGAAACTTCTTCCTCAGTTACGCCGGCACCGTGACCTTCGGCAGTGCCGCGAACCTGCGCGAGGCGGCCGTCCTGACCCCGCCCGGGCAGATCATGGTGGAGACCGACGCGCCCTACCTGACGCCCATGCCGCACCGCGGCCGGCCCAACGCGTCCTACCTGATCCCGCTGACCGTGCGCTTCCTGGCCGAGACCCGCGGCGACGATGTCGACGAACTGTGCGCCGCGATCTCGGCCAACGGTGAGCGGGTCTTCGGCCCGTGGCAGTAGGCGACGGCGGCCCGACTAGGCTGGGAAATCATGGCTGACGCACTGCTCGGCCCGGCGGAGATCCGGGAACTGGCGACCCGCCTCGGCGTGGCCCCGACCAAGAAGCTCGGCCAGAACTTCCTCCACGACCCCAACACGATCCGCCGCATCGTCGCCGCGGCCGGCCTGCGGCCCGACGACGTCGCGCTCGAGGTCGGCCCGGGGCTCGGTTCGCTCACCCTCGGCCTGGTCGGCGCGGTACGGCACGTACACGCGGTCGAGATCGACCCCCGGCTGGCCGCCGCCCTGCCCGAGACGGTCACGGCGGCCCACCTGAGCGTGCACCGGGCCGACGCCATGCACGTCCGGGGCGCCGACCTCGACCCCGCGCCCACGATGCTGGTGGCCAACCTGCCCTACAACGTGGCCGTGCCCGTGGTGCTGCACCTGCTGGCCGAACTGCCCTCGCTGCGCGGCGGCCTGGTGATGGTGCAGAAAGAGGTGGCCGACCGGCTCGTCGCGGGGCCGGGCTCCAAGGTCTACGGCGTCCCGTCGGTGAAACTGGCCTGGTATGCGGAGGCCCGCTCGGCCGGCAAGGTGCCCCCGGCCGTGTTCTGGCCGGTGCCCAATGTGGACTCGGGGCTGGTCGCCTTCACCCGCCGTACCCCTCCGGGTGATATTGATCGATCGGCCGTCTTCGCTGTCGTCGACGCCGCCTTCGCCCAGCGCCGCAAGACCCTGCGGGCGGCGCTCGCCGGGTGGGCCGGTGGCGCCGACCGGGCCGAGAAGGTGCTGGTCGCGGCCGGGGTCAGCCCGCAGGCGCGCGGGGAGTCACTGACCGTGGAGCAGTTCGTGGCGATCGCGGGCGCGGCCACAGTGTCGCCCCCCGGCGGTAAGCTCACCCCGTCCGACGCGCAGCCCGAGGAGGTGGACTCATGACCGCGGAAGCAACTGGTCATGTCATGTGGTCGCCCGACCCGATCCGGCAACGCCTCGCCGTGCACACCCTCGAGGACGTCCTCGCCCTCCCCGACGACGCTCCCCGCGTCGAGCTTCGCGACGGAGTCATGATCGTGGTTCCCTCCCCCACCTACGACCATCAGGACATTGCGGGCCTGCTCTGGTACTGGCTACGACGGCACGCGCCCGAGGGGCTTCGCGCCAGCATGGCGACCGGTGTCGCGCTGTCACTCGACACCACCTTCGAACCGGACGTGCTGCTGGTCGACGCCGCACTCGAGGGCAACCGCCACTACGCCCTGGCCAGAAGCGTCGTTCTCGCTGTCGAAGTGGTGTCGCCGGGCACCCGGAAGCGCGACCGCCTGGAGAAACCGGCCGAATACGCCGCGGCCGGCATCCGGCACTATTGGCGTGTCGAGCAGAACCCTCTGCACGTGTACGCGTACGACCTCGTCGACGGCCGCTATGAGCTGGTCGCCGACTCGGCCGAGCAACTGGTTCTCTCGGCGCCGTTCCCGCTCGAGCTCCCGATCCGGGACATCACTCCGTGACCGAAGCCTGGGGACCGGACGACGACGAGCCGCGCCGGCATCACGGACCGGTCAAGGTGCGGGTGCCCGCCAAGATCAACCTGCATCTCGGGGTGGGTCCGCTGCGGTCCGACGGATTTCACGAGCTGAACACCGTCTATCACGCGATCAGCCTGTTCGACGAGCTCACCGCCCGGCCCGGTGACACCCTCACGCTGACCATGGAGGGCGAGGGCACCGGCTCGCTCGCCCTCGACGAGACCAACCTGATCATGCGGGCGGCCAAGGCGCTCGCGGCCCGTGCCCGCGTGCCCGCCTACGCCCGGCTCCACCTGCGCAAGACCGTCCCACTGGCGGCCGGCCTGGCCGGGGGCAGCGCCGACGCCGCGGCCACCCTGGTCGCCTGCGACCTGCTCTGGGGCACCGGCATGACCCGCGAGGAACTGGCCGAGATCGGCGCCGGGCTCGGCTCCGACGTGCCGTTCCTGCTGCACGGCGGCACCGCCCTGGGCACCGGCCACGGCGAGGCGATCAGCCCCATCCTGGCCCGCCCCACCACCTGGCACTGGGTGGTCGCGGTGGCCGAGGGCGGCCTGTCCACCCCCGAGGTCTACCGCAAACTCGACGAGCTGCGCGCCGGCGCCGAACCGCCCAAGGCCCTGGGCGACCCCGACGAGCTGATGGCCGCCCTGCGCCAGCGCAACCCCGAGGTGCTCGGGGCCGCGCTCGGCAACGACCTGCAGCCCGCCGCCCTGGCCCTGCGGCCCGAGCTGGCCGACGTGCTCAAGGCCGGCAACGAGGCGGGCGCGGTCACCGGGCTCGTCTCCGGCTCCGGGCCCACCTGTGTGTTCCTGGCCACCGACGCCGCCCACGCGGGCCGGGTCGCGGCCGAGCTCAACGCGGCCGGGGTGTGCCGCGAGGCGGTCACCGCGCGGGGCCCGATGCCCGGCGCGCGGGTAACCTAGAGCCATCGTGGCGAACATCATCAACCTGGACCGGGTGAGCAAGGGCTACGGCGCCGCCGGCCAGCTGCTCACCGACGTTTCTCTCGGGCTCGACGACGATGCCCGGCTCGGCATCGTCGGCCTCAACGGGGCCGGCAAATCGACCCTGCTGCGGCTGCTCGCCAAGAGCGAGGAGCCCGACTCCGGCCGGGTCACCCACCGCCGTGACCTGCGCGTCGCCACCCTGCCGCAGACGCTCGACCTGGCCGCCGAGGCGACCGTGCGCGACGTCGTGCTCGGCACCGCCTGGCTGGCCCAGAGCATGGGCGCCGAGCACGAATGGGCCGGCGACGCCGGGGTGCGCGCCATCCTCGACGGCCTCGGCATGGGCTATCTCGGCCTCGAGACGCCCGTCGGACCGATGTCCGGGGGCGAGCGCCGCCGGGTCGCGCTGGCCGCCCTGCTCGTCCGCGAGAGCGACCTGCTGATCCTCGACGAGCCCACCAACCACCTCGACGTGGCCGGTGTCGACTGGCTGGCCCGCCACCTGCTCACCCGCCGCGGCGCCCTCGCCGTCGTCACCCACGACCGCTGGTTCCTCGACGCCGTCTGCACGGCGACCTGGGAGGTCGTCGACGAGCAGGTGCACACCTACGAGGGCGGCTACGCGGCCTGGATCCTCAGCCGGGCCGAACGCCAGCGGGTCGCCGCCGTCGTCGAGGCCCGCCGGCAGAATCTGCTCCGCAAAGAGATCGCCTGGCTGCGCCGCGGCCCGCCCGCCCGCACCTCCAAGCCCCAGTTCCGCATCGACGCCGCCAACGCGCTGATCGCCGACGTCCCACCCGCCCGCGACCAGGTCAGCCTGCAGCGGCTGGCCACCTCGCGTCTGGGCAAGCAGGTCTACGACCTGGAAAACGTCACGCTCAAGGCCGGGCCCAAGACCATCCTCGACGGGCTCACCTGGCAGGTCGGGCCGGGCGACCGGTTCGCCATCCTGGGCGCCAACGGGGCCGGCAAGACCACCCTGCTGCGCCTGCTGGCCGGCGTCACCACCAGCCCCGACGGCGGCCGCCTGGTGACCGGCTCGACCGTCCGGGCCGCGTTCCTCAGCCAGGAACTCAAGGAGCTGCCCGGCGACCTGCGCCTGCTCGAGGCCGTGGAAGAGGTCGCCAAGCGGGTCAAGCTGGGCGACCGGGAACTCTCCGCGGGCCAGCTGGCCGAGGTTTTCGGCTTCACCGACAAGCGCATCTGGACCCCGGTCAGCGATCTCTCCGGAGGCGAGCGGCGCCGGCTGCAGCTGCTGCGCCTGCTCGCCGGCGAGCCCAATGTGCTGCTGCTCGACGAGCCCACCAACGACCTCGACACCGACACCCTGGCCGCCCTGGAAGACCTGCTCGACTCCTGGCCGGGCACCATGATCGTCGCCAGCCACGACCGCTACCTGGTCGAACGGGTCACCGACACGGCCTACGGCATGTTCGGCGACGGCCGCCTCGTGCACCTGCCCGGCGGCGTCGACGAATACCTCGCCCGCACCGCGTCGCGCACGATGCCCGGCGTTTCCGCGCCTGACGGCGTACGGGAAACCGCGGTTGGTCTTTCCGCCGGAGATCTGCGGCAGGCCAAGAAAGACCTGGCCCGGCTCGAACGGCAACTGGCCAAGCTCGAAGAGCGCATCGTCAAGATCAACGAGAAGCTGGCCGACCACGGCAGCGACTACGACAAGATCATGGAACTGGACGCACAGCTCAAAGCCACCCAGAACGAACGCGCCGAAGTCGAAGAAGCCTGGCTCGAACTGGCCGAACAGGTGCCCGGAAACTGATCCGGGGGGTGTGCCTGCGCCGCTTGACCGGGATACGCGAGAATCGGCGAGTACAGCAACCGACCTTGGAGACGGACACATGGCGCACACGCCGGTCAACCACCCGCTGCGGCCTCTCTACCGCGCGCTCAGCTTCGTCGCCGGCGCCTACCTGGTCGTCTTCGGCATCGTCGGCCTGATCCAGACCTCCGGCGAAAGCTTCACCGGTATCACCGGCGTCCGGGTGCTCGGCCAGGAGACCAACCTGCTCTGGTCGATCATCGCCCTCGCCGTCGGCGTGATCGTGCTCGCCACCAGCGCCATGGGCCGCAACCTCGACACCGAAGCCGACAAATACCTCGGCTGGGCCCTGCTCGTGGCCGGCAGCTACGAACTCGCCACCAACCGCACCGACGCCAACCTGTTCGGCTTCAGCATGTCCACCGTCGTGGTCACCTACCTCGTCGGCCTCATCCTGATCACCGCCAGCCTCTACCTCAAGACCGCCCCCACCGGGCAGGCCGGCGCCCCGCGCCAGGTGCGCGAAGGCCGCCCCGCCTGATCGCTGGGCACACCCCGCCGGCGCCGCTACCGGATCTTCCGGGTCAGCAGCGCCGGCTTCGCCTCCAGATGTGACAGGCCGTTCCACGCCAGATTCACCAGATGGGCGGCCACCATCTCCTTCTTCGGCTTCCGCGCCTCCCGCCACCACTGGCCCACCAGCGCGACCATGCCCACCAGAGCCTGCGAATAGAGCTCGGCGAACTTCGGATCCAGCCCCCGCGACTTGAACTCGGCCCCCAGAATGTGCTCCACCTGGTGCGCCACGTCGTTCATGACACTCGAAAAGGTGCCGGCCGGAGACAACACCGGAGACTCCCGCGCCAGCACCCGGAAACCGTGCGGCTCCTCCTCGATGTAATCCAGCAGAGCCAGAGCCGCCTGCTCGAGCAGCTCCCGCGGATGACCCGCCGTCAGAGCCGCCGCGATCCGGTCCAGCAGAGCCCGCACCTCCCGGTCGACCACGACCGCGTACAGGCCCTCCTTGCCGCCGAAATGCTCGTAGACGACCGGCTTGGACACCTTGGCCCGGGCCGCCACCTCTTCCACGCTGGTGGCGTCGTAGCCCCGCTCGGCGAACAACTGACGGCCGATCGCGATCAGCTGCTCGCGGCGCTGAGCGGCCGACATCCGCACCCTCGTGGTGGGCGGGCGGGAACGCCGCTGCTTGCCGTCGGTGTCGCCAGAATCGGTCACCGGACAATCCTGCCAGGTCCGTCCGGAAGCCAGCAGCCCGCGATGAATGCCGGAAATCGGCGGTGTGGCGGCATCTGCGCATCTACATATCTACCGGACGTCATCAGGTCGTCCTAATGTAGGTACATGACAACAAGCGAGAACGTAGAGGATCCGCGGCGTGCGGAGGCGCGGCGGCTCCGTATCGATCCAGGTCTGTCCAGGTCGCAGCTCATGCAGCGGTTCGGGGTAGGCAACGGCACGCTCAGCGAGTGGCTCAGCGGCATCAATCCGCCGGAGTGGACGCGCCGGCCCAACGCCAAAGACGACCTCAAGGAGAGGGCGATCGAGCTCCGGCTCGAGGGTGCCACGGTTCCGGCGATTGCCTTGGAGGTCGGCGTCTCGAAGTCCACTGCCTACCAGTGGACCAAACATCTGCCGTTGGACCAGACGCCTGAGCAGGCGGCGGAGCGAGAGCGGCGACGGGTCGCACGGATGGACGAGGTGCGATGGGAGCCTCATCGGAAGGAACGCGATGCGGCGCGGGCGGCGACTGGCGAGCGGCTCGAGGCCTGGGTGGGTGACCTGACCGACCGCGAGCTGATCCTGACCGGCGCCGTCGCGTATTGGTGCGAGGGAGCGAAGGAGAAGCCGTGGGGTAAGACCTCGAAGGGCCTGCAGTACATCAACAGTGATCCCGGCCTGATTCTGCTCTTCCTGAGATATGTCGAGCTGCTCGGCGTGGAGCGCGGGAAGTTGACGTATCGATTGAGCATTCACGAGACCGCGGACATCCCGGCTGCTACTCGTTGGTGGGCCGACGTTGTGGGCGTGCCGGTCGAAGACTTTCGCCGGGCAACCCTCAAGAAGCACAACCCATCCACCGTCCGATTGAACGTCGGTGACTCCTATCGGGGTTGCCTGATGGTCTACGTGCCCAAATCCAGCAGGCTCTACTGGGAGGTCGAGGCAGTCATGGGTGGGATCGTGGCCGGGGCAAGCCGACGTCGGCTGGGATAGTAGATTCTGGCCGTGGCCGGCAGGCGCTAGTCTGGCCATCGAGCACAATCGGCTGTGGTGTAATTGGCAACACCGGGAACTTTGACTTCTCTATTTCAGGTTCGAGTCCTGACAGCCGAGCAATCTTGTGGTATGGGCGAGCGGTTGGGTTGGCGCCGCGTCGGCACTGCTAGCAATGGAGTTGCGCGTGAGTCAGGCCCCTCTTCGTACCGTTGTCGTTCTTGCCGCCGGGGAGGGCAAGCGGATGAAGTCCGCTACGCCCAAGGTGCTGCACCCGCTGCTCGGCCGCACCCTGCTCGGTCACGTGCTGACCGCGTCGTCGGCCGCCGGGGCCGGGCAGACGATCGTGGTCGTGGGGCACAAGGCCGACCTGGTCGAGGCGCACCTGTCCGAGGTCGCGCCTGGTGTCACTCCGGTTCTGCAGGCGCAGCAGAACGGCACCGGTCACGCCGTGCGGATCGCTCTCGAGGCGGCTCCGGAGGCGACCGGCACTGTCGTGGTGCTGAACGGTGATGTGCCGTTGTTGCGGGCCGAGACGGTGGCGAGCCTGATCGAGGCGCACGAGTCGGGCGCGCGTGGGGCGACCGTGCTGGCGGCCGAGGTCGGCGACCCGACCGGCCTGGGCCGGATCGTGCGGGACGCGTCCGGTGGGCTGGAGCGGATCGTCGAGGAGCGGGACGCGTCGGCTGAGGTGCGGGCGATCCGGGAGATCAACGCCGGCATCTACGCGTTCGACCTGGCGTCGTTGCGGGAGGCCCTGTCGAAGTTGTCGACCGACAACGACCAGGGCGAGGAGTATCTGACCGACGTTTTCGGGATCATGGCTTCGGTCGGGCACCCGGTCGGTGTCTTTGTCGCGCCGGATGCCGACGAGACGCTGGGCTGCAATGACCGGGCCGAGCTGGCGAGTCTGCGGGCGTTGCTGCGTGACCGGGTGAATCAGGCGTGGATGCGGTCGGGTGTCTCGATCCTCGATCCGGCCACCACCTGGATCGATGTGACCGTCGCGTTGGAGCCGGATGTCGAGATCGACCAGAATTCGCAGTTGCTGGGGGCGACGTCGGTGGCCGCGGGCGCGATCATCGGGCCGGACTCGACGCTGATCGACACCACGGTGGGTGCGGGCGCGGTGGTTCTGCGCACGCATTCGATCGGGGCCGAGGTCGGGCCGGAGGCGACGGTGGGGCCGTTCTCGTTCCTGCGGCCGGGCACCCGGCTGGGCCGTAAGGCGAAGGTCGGCGGTTTCGTCGAGACGAAGAACGCCGAGCTGGGTGACGGCGCGAAGGTGCCGCATCTGTCGTACGTGGGTGATGCCACGATCGGCGCGAAGGCCAACATCGGGGCGGGCACGATTTTCGCCAACTACGACGGGGTGAACAAGAGTCACACGACCGTGGGTGAGGCCGCGTTCGTGGGTTCCGACACCGTCTTGATCGCGCCGGTCGAGATCGAGCCGGGTGCATATGTGGCGGCCGGCAGCGCCATTCAGAAGGGCGTGCCGGCGGGCAGCCTGGGGGTGACGCGGGCGCCGCAGCGCAATGTCGAGGGCTGGGTGGCACGGAAGCGGCCGGGCACGGTGTCGGCCGCGGCGGCCGAGCGGGCGCTGGCCGAGAAGGATGCTGCCGCCGAGTGACGCGGGAAGTGGTTAGCTGGAGGTTGCGGTAGGGCTACTGCCGGGTATCCGACAGCTTTGCCGTTGTGTTCCTGATGGTGTCTGAGCTGGCGGGTCTTGGTGGGGTGAGGCATGCCACCCGGGGCCGTCGGAACGTGGCGGCGGAGTGGCCGCGGGGGATACTTCACTCCGGTCACATCCCCACCCCCTCGATCCAACGGGAGTAGCGAGCCGATGGGCAGCATCGTCGCGGAGAACCGCAAGTCTCTGATGCTTTTCTCCGGGCGGGGTTTCCCCGAGCTGGCGGAGGAGATCGGCCAGGTGCTCGGTGTGGCACCGACCCCGGCGGATTCATACGAGTTCGCCAACGGTGAGATTTTTGTCCGGTTCAAGGATTCGGTTCGTGGGTCCGACGCTTTCGTCGTGCAGTCGATGACTGAGGGCGTGAACCGGTGGGTCATGGAGACCCTGATCATGATCGACGCGTTGAAGCGGGGTTCGGCCAAGCGGATCACCGTGGTCCTGCCGTTCTATCCGTACGCACGGCAGGACAAGAAGCACCGGGGTCGTGAGCCGATCTCGGCGCGGCTGGTGGCCGACCTGTTGAAGACCGCGGGTGCGAACCGGATTTTGACGGTCGACCTGCACACCGCCCAGATCCAGGGTTTCTTCGACGGCCCGGTCGATCACCTGTTCGCGATGGACATCCTGGCCGAGCACGTGCAGAAGAAGTACGCGGGCCGGCCGATGACCGTGGTGGCGCCGGATTCGGGCCGGGTGCGGGTGGCCGAGCGGTGGACCGACCGGCTGGGTGGCTGCCCGCTGGCGTTCATCCACAAGACCCGTGACCCGTTGAAGCCGAATCAGGTGGTGGCCAACCGGGTGGTCGGTGAGGTCGAGGGCCGGGTGTGCCTGATCGTCGACGACATGATCGACACGGGCGGGACGATCACGAAGGCGGCCGACATCCTGTGGGATGAGGGCGCGGCTGATGTGATCGTGGCGTCGACGCACGCGTTGTTGTCCGATCCGGCGACCGAGCGGTTGAAGAACAGCCGGATCAGCGAACTGGTGGTGACGAACACGTTGCCGCTGCCGCCCGAGAAGCGGCTCGACAAGATCACGGTGTTGTCGATCGCGCCGCTGCTGGCGCGGGCGATCCGTGAGGTCTTCGACGACGGTTCGGTGACGACCCTGTTCGGCGGTTTGAGTTAAAAGCAGAGCCTGCAACTTGCATCCGACCGGGTGAAGTTTGCGCAGACTGCCTGAGCGGGGCGGACCCGCTGAGGCGTGCGTGCACGTAGCAGGTAAGCTAGTGCGGTTGCCACGGCGAGGGTGCCCCGCGGTCTGCTGAGGTTCGCAGCCATTTCGGGGGCACCGTGATCGACGCGGTGCTCCGGGCCTGTGCCCAGCGCGCCCCCTTGCCCGGCAGCGCCGACGACGGCCTCCAGCACCGACGGCGGCCGTTTGCGTTACCCACACTGCCGGACCAGTTCGCCGACCACGTCGCAGCCCGATCCAAGAGTTTCAGGAGTTTCCCCGTGTCCGAGGTAAAGATCAGCGCCGAGCCCCGCACCGAGTTCGGCAAGGGTGGTGCCCGCCGCACGCGCCGGGCCGGTTTGGTGCCCGCCGTGCTTTACGGCCACGGCGAGAAGCCGGTGCACATCGCGCTGCCGGCCCGTGAGTTCGCGGCCGCGATCCGGCACGGTGGGATCAACACCGTGTTCACCATCGACATCGCTGGTGCCTCGGGCGCCACGCTGGCCCTGCCCAAGGCGATCCAGCGTGACCCGATCAAGGACACCTACGAGCACATCGACCTGATCATCGTCAAGCGTGGCGAGAAGGTCCAGGTCGACGTCCCGGTGACGCTGACCGGTGAGGCCGCCCGCAACACCCTGGTCGTCAACGAGTCGACCACCCTGGCCGTGGTTGCCGAGGCCATGCACC
Organism: Paractinoplanes bogorensis; assembly: GCF_018829635.1. Lineage (GTDB taxonomy): Bacteria > Actinomycetota > Actinomycetes > Mycobacteriales > Micromonosporaceae > Actinoplanes > Actinoplanes bogorensis. The sequence continues at coordinate 171,919 of NZ_JAHKKG010000002.1, read as the reverse complement.
TGCCGTCCGGTTTCGAGGTGTCCATCGAGGGCCTCGAGGCGGGTTCGCAGGTCACCGCGGCCGACGTGACGCTGCCGAACGGTGTCGACCTGGCCGTCGAGCCCGAGTTCGTGCTGGCGATCATCTCGCAGGCGCAGACCGCCGAGCAGCTCGAGGGTGACAGCGGCGAGGCCGCCGAGGCGACCGAGGGCGAGTCGCAAGAGGCTCCCGCCGCGGAGTAAGGCCGTAGGACGCCGGGTCGGCGTACGAGCAGTGACTGGGGAAAGTGCCGGACGGCACTTTCCCCAGACGCATGTAAGGAGTTGTTGTGGTCGACGATTCGACGTGGCTGGTGGTCGGGCTCGGCAATCCGGGCCGGGAGTACGCCGGGAACCGGCACAACGTGGGGTTCATGGTGGCCGACCTGCTGGCGTCGCGGGTGGGCGCGAAGTTCGGCCGGTCGAAGCGTGCGCACGCCGAGGTGGCCGAGGGCAGGCTTGGCTTCGGTGGGCCGAAGCTGGTGCTGATCAAGCCGCTGACCTTCATGAACCTGTCCGGCGCGCCTGTGGTGTCGCTCGCACAGTTCTTCAAAGTGCCGGTGGCGAACGTGATTGCCGTGCACGATGAGTTGGATGTGCCGTACGGGCAGGTGCGGGCCAAGCGTGGCGGTGGTGAGGGTGGCCACAACGGGTTGCGGTCCATGTCGAAGTCGTTGGCGAGCAAGGAGTACGCGCGGGTGCGGTTCGGGATCGGCCGTCCGCCGGGCCGGCAGGATCCGGCCGACTACGTGCTTTCCGACTTCTCCGGTGCGGAGCGCAAGGAGCTGGAGTTTCTCGTCGACCGGGCGGCTGATGTGGTCGAGGCGGTCGTGCTCGAGGGCGTGGAGTGGGCGCAGAACAAATACCACGGCGGTTGATCTCACGAGGTCGAAACCGATAGATCGTTTGGGCGGTTTTGTCCGCCTAACGGCCCCGTGTCGCCTTCGACCGTCCGACCGTTGGTCACACGTATGCACCGGTTCGGTGCGAATTGACCGGCGGGTGGGGGAGGTTCGGGATGCGGCGGGATCTGTCCTCCACGGAGGCGGTGCTCTCGCAGCCGACAGTGTTGCTGCCGGCGGTGCGACCCGTGCGCACGGTGCGTACGCACGACAGCGAGGAGTCGGGGACGCGGACGGTGTGCCCGCCGGAGGGCTACGGCTGGGCCAATCACCCGCCGGCCAACTTCGGCCCGCTGCGCACCCGGATCCCGGCCCCCAACGTTCCGCAGAGCCCGCCGCCGGCGGGAGCGGCGACGACCCGGCCGCTGAACCCGCCGCTGAACCCGCCGCCGGCGGGTGCGACGGCCCGGCCGCGTCCGAAGAGCGCCGGCAAGCCGGACAACGCCCCGCCCCGGGCGGCCCAGGGTGGACCGGCCCGTAACAAGGCGATCGACCGGCACTGGTCGGACCGTCCCAGCAAGTCGGCCGCAGCCCGGCCCCTGACCCGCCCATTCGTCCGGGTCAGGGGCCGGCATGCGGCCATGTCGCGCCGGCAGCGCTGGGAGCGCAGCTATGTGCGGTCGCTGGTGCTGTGCGACCTGACCGCGGCGACGGCCTCCGGCGCGGTCACCTTCGGGCTGCGATTCGGCGACGAGGTGACCAGCTACAACCTCGCGTACATGATTCTTTCGGCGTTGTTGCCGGTGCTCATGCTGGCCGTCCTCGCGGTCTCCCGGGCGTACGAGCGAAGGTATTTGTTCGTCGGCACCGACGAGTATCAGCGGGTGCTGCGCGGCGGGGTAGGCCTGATCGCGGGCGTGGCGCTGGTCTCGTACGGGCTCGGTCTGGATCTGGCCCGGGGTTATGTGCTGGCCGCGCTGCCGGCCGCGATCGTCTCGTCCGTGGTGCTGCGGTTCGCGCTGCGCAAGCGGCTGCATCTGACGCGGGCCCGGGGCGAGAGCATGCGCCGGGTCATCCTGGTCGGGCACGAGCTGTCGGTCATCGGCATGAGCCGGCAGCTGAAGCGGGAGCGCTATCACGGGCTCGAGGTGGTCGGCGCGTGTCTGCCGCCGGGCCACGACGGGGTGGGTGTGGGCGGGCCGCAGGGTCTGACCGTGTACGGCACGTTCGACGATGTCGCCGGTGCGGTCGAGCAGGCCGACGCCGACACCGTGGTGGTGCTCAGCTGTCCGGAACTCGACGGCGCGGCCGTGCGGCGGCTGGCCTGGCGGCTCGAGCGCGACGAGGTCGACCTGGTGGTGGCGAGTGCGCTGGTCGATGTGGCCGGTGCCCGGACGACGATCCGGCCGTTCGACGGATTGCCGATGCTGCACGTCGAGCACCCGCGTCTGCACGGCGGATCGAGGCTGGTCAAGGAGGCGTTCGACCGGCTCGGGGCGGTCGCCCTTCTGCTGATCTTCGGGCCGCTGCTGCTGACCGTCGCACTGGGGGTGCGATGCACGTCACGGGGGCCGGTACTCTTTCGTCAGGTGCGGGTCGGTCGGGACGGCCGATTGTTTCGCATCTTCAAGTTCCGCAGCATGTATGTGGATGCCGAGGCGCGGCTCGCCGAGCTGAGGCATCTCAACGAGCACGACGGTGTGCTCTTCAAGATGCGTGACGATCCGCGGGTGACCCGGATCGGGCGATATCTGCGCCGTTTCTCGGTGGACGAGCTGCCGCAGCTTCTGAACGTGTTGCTGGGGCAGATGTCGCTGGTCGGGCCGCGGCCGCCGTTGCCTTCCGAGGTGGCGGCGTACGCCGACGACGTGCGGCGCCGGCTCGCCGTCAAGCCGGGCATGACCGGGCTGTGGCAGGTATCTGGACGTTCCGACCTACCGTGGGAGGAAGCGGTCCGGTTGGACCTGCGCTATGTGGAGAACTGGACCCTCAGTTTGGATCTGGTCATCCTGTTGCGCACCATGACCGCAGTGGTGCGGTCGTCGGGAGCGTACTGAACTTGGGGAGACGAACAGCATGGGCGAGCGGACAGAGACGTCGGCGCGCGTAACCTCCCAGCGGGAGAGCAGTGACGGCGGTGTCCCGCCGGTGAACGACGCGGCCTTCGCCCGATGGCTGGCCGACCGCGCCGGGCAGATCCTGCTGCAGGTGCGGGACGAGACGGGCTTCGCCGACGGCAAGGCTCTCAAGGCCGCGGGCGACAAGGCGGCGCACCACCTGATGCGGGCCGAGCTGGCCCGCTGGCGCCCGGCCGACGCGGTGCTCTCCGAGGAAGACGATCACGCCCGCGACGCGTGGCGTGAGGGCGAGCATTCCACCGTACGGCCCGAGCGTCTGGGCGCCTCCCGGGTGTGGATCATCGATCCGCTCGACGGCACCCGCGAGTTCTCCGAGGAGGGCCGCTCCGACTGGGCCGTGCACGTCGCCCTGTGGACGGCCGACTGTTCGAGCCCGGCCTGCCTGTCCGCGGGCGCGGTCGCGATGCCGGCCCAGCACCGGACGATCGCCACCGATCACGCTCCGGCGTACCCGCCGCTGCCGTTGAACGCCGCCACCGGCGGCCCGATCCGGATCGCGGCCAGCCGGACCCGCCCGCCGGCCTTCGTCACCGCCCTGGCCGAGGAGATCGGGGCCGAGCTGGTGCCGATGGGGTCGGCCGGGGTGAAGATCGCCGCGGTGATCAACGGGGACGCCGACGCCTACGTCCACGCGGGCGGGCAGTACGAGTGGGACTCGGCCGCGCCGGTCGCTGTGGCGTTGGCCACGGGCCTGCACGCTAGCCGAATCGACGGTTCTGAGCTGAAATACAACGAGGCCGACCCTAAGTTGCCGGACCTGGTGGTGTGCCGTAAGGATCTCGCTCCTCGGTTGCTTGCAGCGTTGCAGCGTCACCTTCCGTCAGAATGACGGTTCCCCCTATATGCAACACGGCCGCAAACCCCCGGAGAGGTCTGGAACCCACCGATGAGCCAGACGAAGCCCTACCGCGCCTCGCACCTTGATGCTCTCGAAGCCGAGAGTATCTTCGTCATGCGGGAGGTGATGGCCGAGTTCGAGCGTCCCGTCCTGCTCTTCTCGGGCGGCAAGGACTCGATCGTGATGCTGCGGCTCGCCGAGAAGGCGTTCGCCCCGGCCCGCATCCCGTTCCCGGTCATGCACGTCGACACCGGCCACAACTTCCCCGAGGTCCTCGACTACCGCGATCAGCGGGTCGCCGGCCTGGGGCTCAACCTGGTGGTCGCCAGCGTGCAGGAGGCGATCGACTCGGGCCACGTGCGGGAGTTGCCCGACGGCACCCGCAACCGGATCCAGACCCCGGTGCTGCTGGCCGCCGTCGAGAAGTACCGCTTCGACGCCCTGTTCGGCGGCGCCCGGCGCGACGAGGAGAAGGCGCGCGCCAAGGAGCGCATGTTCAGCTTCCGCGACGAGTTCGGCCAGTGGGACCCGAAGAACCAGCGGCCCGAACTGTGGGCGCTCTACAACGGCCGGCACCACCCGGGCGAGTCGATCCGGGTGTTCCCGCTGTCCAACTGGACCGAGCTCGACGTCTGGCACTACATCGCCAAGGAGCGCATCCCGCTGCCGAGCATCTATTACGCGCACGACCGTGAGGTCGTCGAGCGCGACGGGATGTTCTACGCGGTCAACGAGTTCATCCGGCTGCGTGACGGCGAGACCTCCGAGGTCCGCCGGGTCCGCTACCGCACGGTGGGCGACGCCTCCCAGACCGCGGCGGTGCTCTCCGAGGCCGACACGGTCGAGAAGGTGATCGACGAGGTCGCCGCCACCCGGATCACCGAGCGCGGCGCGACCCGCGGCGACGACAAGGTCAGCGAGGCCGCGATGGAAGACCGCAAGCGAGAGGGTTACTTCTGATGAGTCAGGCCGTCCTGGAGAACGAGGCGGCGCCGTCCGCGCGCATGGACCTGCTGCGGTTCGCCACCGCGGGGAGCGTCGACGACGGCAAGTCGACCCTGATCGGCCGGCTTCTGTACGACACGAAGACGATCTTCGAAGACCAGCTCGAAGCGGTCGAGACGGCCAGCGCGTCGCGCGGCGACGAGTACACGAACCTGGCGCTGCTCACCGACGGCCTGCGGGCCGAGCGCGAGCAGGGCATCACGATCGACGTGGCCTACCGCTACTTCGCGACGCCCAAGCGCAAGTTCATCATCGCCGACACCCCGGGGCACATCCAGTACACCCGGAACATGGTCACCGGGGCGTCGACCGCCGACCTGGCGCTGATCCTGGTCGACGCGCGCAAGGGCCTGGTCGAGCAGTCCCGCCGGCACGCGTTCCTGACGTCGCTGCTGCGGGTGCCGCACCTGGTGCTGTGCATCAACAAGATGGACCTGGTCGACTGGGACAAATCGGTCTACGACAAGATCGCCGACGAGTTCACCTCGTTCGCGGCCAAGCTCGAGATCGGCGACCTGACGATCATCCCGGTGTCCGCGCTCAACGGCGACAACATCGCGTCGCGCAGCGAGAACAGCCCGTGGTACGAGGGCCCGTCGCTGCTGCACCACCTCGAGCACGTGCACATCGCCAGCGACCGCAACCTGGTCGACGTGCGGTTCCCGGTGCAATACGTGATCCGTCCCCAGTCGACCACCGTCACCGACTACCGCGGCTACGCCGGCCAGGTCGCCTCGGGCGTGCTCAAGCCGGGTGACGAGGTGATGGTGCTGCCGTCCGGCATGACCAGCACGATCGCGAGCATCGACACCGCCGACGGTCCGGTCGACGAGGCGTTCCCGCCGATGTCGGTCACGGTGCGGCTCAACGACGAGATCGACATCTCGCGGGGCGACATGATCTGCCGTCCGCACAACGCCCCGGCCGTCGCCCAGGACATCGAGGCGATGGTCTGCTGGATGGACGAGACGGCCCCGCTGCGGGTCGGCGCCAAGTACGCCATCAAGCACACCACCCGCTCGGCCCGCACGGTGGTCCGCGGTCTGCAGTACCGGCTCGACGTCAACACCCTGCACCGCGACGACAAGGCGGGCGAGCTGCAGCTCAACGAGATCGGCCGGGTGCGGCTGCGCACGACCGTGCCGCTGCTGGCCGACGAGTACCGCCGCAACCGCACGACCGGCGGCTTCATCCTGATCGACGAGAGCACCAACCGGACGGTCGGTGCCGGCATGATCATCGAGGCCCAGTAGGCCCCTCGTTACGGACGGTCGACGGCAGCCGCGGAGCTCTGTTCCGCGGCTGCTTCGGTGCCGGGGCGAGAGGTGGTTGCAGGGTCGCCCAGACCACCTTTCCCGTACGGGTGGGAAGCGATCCCCAGGCCACGGCGAGCGCACTGACCACCTGCAGTCCACGACCGCGCTCGTCGAGCGGCTGATCCCGGCGGACCCGGCTCAGTTTGATCACCCGGGGCGGCGCGGCGACGCCGTCGGCCACGCTCAGATGCAGGCCCGCCCCGCGCAGGCTGACCACGACCGTCATCTCGGTGCCCGCGTGCTCGATCGCGTTGTTGACCAGCTCGCTCATCACCGACCGGCTCGGATGCAGCAGCTCGACCCGATCCCAGGCCAGGCAGGCGTCGCTGACCAGATTGCGGGCCAGGCTGGGCGACTCCGGGCCGGCGCCCAGCGTCAGCACGGCCCGTTCGGTCATCGGCAGCCGGCTGGCGATCGCCACCCGGGCCTGCCGCACCTTGGCATAGATCGGCAGGTAGCGCCGGGCGCCGAGACGCTGCATGCGGTCGGCCAGCGGCAGGTCGGGCGGGATGCACAGGGCCAGCTGCACGGACGGCGCCAATGCGGCGGCGTTGCGCTGCGCCGTCATCCAGGTGGTCGCGCTGGCGCCGGCCGGATCGTCGAGCCCGGTGAGGTCGACGATGAGCGCCTCGGGATGCTCGGCCAGGCATTTGGTGAGCCGCTCGGTGGTGCGTTGCCACAGCGCCCGATCCCACCGCCCGCTCACCGTCAGCAGAACGACGGACGCGTCGACATCGCACTCGAGGTGCACCGCGGACTCCTTCAAAGGCAGACACGCTGCGCTCAGAGACATGCGGCCACGGTAATCGCGGTTACAGATCGTTTAGCGCACCCTTAGCTCACGCGGGTGATCGGATTAAAGTACTGCAACGTTGTATAGTCCTTCTCCGTGCCGCCGGGCCTGAAGGATGTCGCCGCGCGGGCCGGTGTCTCCATCAAGACGGTATCCAACGTCGTGAACGGATATGTGCACGTGGCCCCCGCGACACGCGCCCGGGTGCAGGCGGCCATCGACGCACTGGGCTACGTGCCAAACCTCGCCGCCCGGCAGTTGCGCAGCGGCCGGTCCGGGGTGATCGCGCTGGCCGTCCCCGAGCTCCAGTCGCCCTACTTCGCCGAGATCGCCGGGCTGATCGTGCAGGCCGCCGAGCGCCGCTCGTGGACCGTGCTGATCGACCAGACCGACGGCCAGGCCGAACGCGAACGCAACCTGGTCGCGGGCCTGCGCCGGCACGCCATCGACGGCCTGATCTTCAGCCCGCTGGCCCTGGCCGGGGAGGAACTGACCCAGCGCGACGGCACCCCGATGGTGCTGCTCGGCGAGCGGGTCTGGCACGGACCGGCCGACCACGTGGCCATCGACAACACCGCGGCCGCGTCCGACGCCACCCGGCACCTGACCTCGCTCGGCCGGCGCCGGATCGCCGCGATCGGGGTGCAGGACAGGGCGTCGGCGGTGACCGCCCACCAGCGTCTGGCCGGCTATCGCGCCGCCGTGGCGTCGGCCGGCCTGCGGACCGACCCGGCGCTCGAGATGCCGGTCGAGGGCTTCCACCGGGCCGACGGCGCCGCGGCGATGGCCCGGCTGCTCGACGCGGCCGAACCGCCGGACGCGGTGTTCTGCTTCAACGATCTGCTCGCCCTGGGTGCGCTGCGCACGCTGCTGTCGCGCGGGGTGCGGGTGCCGGAGGACGTCGCGGTGATCGGCTTCGACGACATCGAGGACGGGCGGTTCTCGACGCCGACGCTGAGCACGGTGGCGCCGGACGCACCACGCATCGCCCAGCTCGCCGTCGACCTGCTGGCCGAGCGCCTGGGCGACGGGCCGGCCGCGGCGGGCGCGCCGCGCGAGCTACGCGTGGATCACCGGCTGATCGTGCGGGAGAGCACGACGGGAGCTACACCGCGACCTTGAGCTGCTGTTCCAGCCGCACCTGGGCGGTGACGTCATAGGCATACTTGATCACCTTCACCGGGCGCCCGGAGAGGTCCAGGATCGGGTTGTAGCTGGACTGGATCCACACGTCCCGGCCGTCCTTGCCGAGCCGGTGGAAGCGGCCGGAGCGGAACTCGCCGTTGCGTAGATCCGCCCAGAGATCCCGATACTCCTCGGACCGGGCGTACTCGTCGGTGCAGAACATCGAATGATGCCGGCCGACGATCTCGTCCAGCGTGTATCCGACCGTGTTGAGGAAGTTCTCGTTGGCCGTACGGATCCGGCCGTCCAGATCGAACTCGATCACCGCCTGCGAGCGGTCGATCGCGGCCAGCCGCCCGGCGAACTCGACATTGCGCAGCTTCTCGGCCGTCACGTCGTTGGCGAACTTGACCACCTTGATCGGCTTTCCGTCGGGGTCGAGGATCGGGTTGTACGTCGCCCTGATCCACACGTCCCGGCCGTCCTTGGCGATGCGCCGGTACTCGGCGGAGTGGAACTCGCCCCGGCCGAGCTTCTCCCAGAAGGCCCGGTATTCCGGCCGGGCGGCCTCGTCGGCGTCGACGAAGATCCGGTGGTGCCGGCCGCGGATCTCGTCCAGGCGGTAGCCCATCAGGTCGAGGAAGTTGTCGTTCGCGTCCAGGACGTGGCCCTCGAGGTCGAACTCGATCACCGCCTGGGACCGGGAGATCGCCTGGATCTTGCCGGCCGCGTCGGCCGCGGCCCGTTTGCCCGCGGTCACGTCGAGGGCGTGCTCGATCACCTTGACCACCGCACCGGCGCGGTTCTTCACCGGCACCCAGCTGGAGCGGATCCACCGGTCGCGGCCGCCCTGCCAGAGCAGCCGGAACTCACCAGTGAGGTTGCTGCCGGCCCGCAACTGCTCCCACAGTTCGGTGTACTCGGCCGACCCGGCCACCTCGGGGGAGACGAAGGAACGGTGGTCGGTGCCGGCGATCGCGGCCGGATCGACGCCCACCAGCTCGGCGAAGGCGTCGTTGGCCCGCAGGAGCCGGCCCTCGGGGTCGTACTCGGCCGTGGCCGACCCTCGCTCGTACGCCTCGACCTGGCTCTTGAGCTCGGCCAGGAGATCTTCGGTGCTCGACAAGGCTGTGTCCTCCCGCTCGCACGAACCGTCTCTGGTGCTGATCGGTTGCGGGGCGGGGAACCTGAGACCCACTCATTTCGGCGATGTTTCGAGAACCTGACGGTGATCTCTTTACAACGTTGAATCCAACGTTGTAAAAACTTGGCATGGCAGTGGCGCACCTCACTCTCGACCCGGCCTTCGTGGTCGGTCCCGTCGACCGGCGGCTCTTCGGCTCGTTCGTCGAGCACATGGGCCGCTGTGTCTACACCGGCATCTTCGAACCGGGTCACCCGTCCGCCGACGACGACGGCCTGCGGCAGGACGTGCTCGAGCTCGTCCGCGAGCTGGGCGTCAGCACGGTCCGCTACCCGGGCGGCAACTTCGTCTCCAACTACCGCTGGGAGGACGGGGTCGGCCCGCGCGGCGACCGCCCCCGCCGGCTCGACCTGGCCTGGCGCAGCCTGGAGAGCAACGCGTTCGGGCTCAACGAGTTCATGCGCTGGTCGTCGCTGGCCGGGGTCGAGCCGATGATGGCGGTCAACCTCGGCACCCGGGGCATCGAAGCCGCGGCCGAGCTGGTCGAGTACTGCAACCTGGCCGACGGCACCGCGGCGGCCGACCTGCGCCGCAAGCACGGCGTCGCGCAGCCCCACGACGTACGGCTGTGGTGCCTGGGCAACGAGATGGACGGCCCGTGGCAGATCGGCAGCCTGACCGCCGACGAGTACGGGCGGCTGGCGGCCCGCGCCGGCCAGGCCATGCGCCGCGTCGACCCGAGCATCGAACTGGTCGCCTGCGGCAGCTCCAACTCGGACATGCCGACCTTCGCGGCGTGGGAGGCCACCGTCCTGGAGCACGCGTACGACCAGGTCGACTACATCTCGCTGCACACCTACTACGACCCCGAGAAACACGACGAGGCCAGTTTCCGGGCGTCGGCGGTCGACCTCGACGGGTTCATCGACGACGTGGTGGCCACGGCTGACCACGTACGGGCGAAACTGCGCCGGACCAAGCGGATCAAGCTCTCGCTCGACGAGTGGAACGTCTGGTACCAGTCCCGGTTCACCGAGCCCGAGGACCGGCCGATCGAGGACACCCCGGCCCTGATCGAGGACGACTACAACGACACCGACGCGATGGTGGTCGGCAACCTGTTGATCAGCATGCTGCGGCACGCCGACCGGCTCACCGTCGGCTGCCAGGCCCAGCTGGTCAACGTGATCGCGCCGATCCGCACCGAGGCCGGCGGGCGGGCCTGGCGGCAGACCATCTTCCACCCGTTCGCGCACACCGCCCGGTTGGCCCGCGGCACCGTGCTGCGGCCCGCGCTGACCGGCCCCGCGATGACCACCGGCCGGTTCGGCGACGTGCCCGCGGTCGACGCCGTCGCCACCCACGACGAGGAGTCGGGAGCGCTCACCGTCTTCGTCGTCAACCGCGGCACCGAGCCGGTGCCGCTCACCGTCGACCTGCGGGCCTTCCCGCGGCACCGGATCCGGCAGCACCTGACGCTCGGCTCGGAGCAGCCGGCGGCAAACGGAAACGAGATCGTCCTCCCGCCCGTCTCCTGGCACGCCCTGTGCCTGCATCCCGAGGAGTCATAGTGAACCTGACACGACGAGGTCTGATAGGCGCCGGCGGCGTCATGCTCCTGGCCGCGTGCAGCGACGGCGGCCCCAACGAGAAGGTCACCGGCGGTGGCCAGAACGCCGCGCCGGCCGCCACCGAATACACCGGCCCGAACGTCGCGCTCGCCTTCTGGAACGGCTTCACCGGCGGCGACGGCCCGTTCATGAAGAAGCTGGTCGACCAGTTCAACACCGAGCACCCGAACATCAAGGTGTCGATGAACACCTATCAGTGGGCCGACTACTACCAGAAGGTGCCGGCCGCGGTGGCCACCGGTAACGGCCCCGACGTCGGCATCATGCACGTCGACCACGTCGCCACCAACGCCGCCCGCGGCGTCATCCTGCCGCTGGAGGACCTGTCCAAGGCGCTCAACCTGACCGCCGACGACTTCTCGCCGCCGGTGTGGAACGCGGGCATCTACAACAACACCCGCTACGCGATCCCGCTCGACGTGCACCCGCTCGGCTTCTTCTACAACAAGGCCGTGATGGAGAAGGCCGGGCTCGATCCGGACAAGCCGCCGACGAACAACGACGAGTACCAGGCGGCGCTCGAGGCGATGAAGGGCAAGGGGATCCAGGGCGACTGGGTCACCCCGTTCGAGTTCACCGGCAGCATGCAGTTCCAGTCGCTGCTCTGGCAGTTCGGCGGCCAGTTGTTCGACGACGGCGCGACCAAGGCGATGTTCGCCGAGCAGGCCGGCGTGCAGGCCCTGACCTGGATGACCGACCACGTCAAGAACGGTTACAGCCCCAAGAACGTGGCCCAGGACGCCGACATCATCGCGCTGCGCAACGGCAAGAACGCGTTCAACTGGAACGGCATCTGGACCATCAACACGCTCAAGGAGGACAAGAACCTCCAATGGGGAGTGTCCGCACTGCCCCAGATCGGCACCCAGAAGGCGGCCTGGGCCGGCTCGCACAACTTCGTGCAGTTCAAGCAGAAGACCAAGGACGACAACAAGCTGACCGCGGGCAAGGTCTTCATCAACTGGATCAGTCAGCACTCGATCGAATGGGCCCGCGGTGGTCAGGTGCCGGCCCGCAAGGAGATCCGCGACAGCGCCGACTTCAAGGCCCTGCCGGAGCAGTCGGCCATCGGCACGCAGATCGACTACCTGCACTTCCTGCCGCCCAAGCCCGGCATCGCCGACGTCATGGCGACCGTCGTGACCTCGATCAACGAGGCCGTCCTGGGACGCAAGGACCCGGCCAAGGCGCTCAGCGACGGCGCCGCCAAGGCCGATCAGCTCCTGGAGCAGAACGCCAAGAAATATGGCAGCTGAGACCGCCACCAGGGTGCGCCGTCACGGGCCGCTCACTCCCTATCTTTTCCTTCTCCCGTACGCGGTGGTCTTCGCCACGTTCGTGATCGCGCCCGCCGCGTACGGGATCTGGATCAGCCTGCACGATTGGGACTACCTGCTGCCCGGCAAGCCGTTCGTGGGGCTGGACAACTATTCGGCCCTCTTCGACTCGAACTCGGCGGTCTACAGCTTCTTCTGGGAGAGCATGTCGGCGACCGGCATCTTCACGGTGCTCAGCGTGCCGTTGCTGCTGACCGTCCCGCTCGCCCTGGCGTTGCTGCTCAACCGCCGGTTCCGGGGACGCACCCTGTTCCGCGCGATCTACTTCGCCCCGTACGTGCTCGGGGTCGCGGTGATCGGCGTGCTCTGGCGTTTCCTGCTCGACCCCAACCTGGGCGTGGTCAACGCGATCCTGGGCGCGGTCGGGCTGCCCGGCGACACCCCGTGGACGACCGCGCTGCCGTGGGGCTGGGTCACGCTGGTCGGCGTCACCGTGTGGTGGACGCTCGGCTTCAACGCGGTGATCTACCTGGCCGGGCTGCAGGACATCCCGCGCGAGCTGTACGAAGCGGCGCGCATCGACGGCGCCGGGCGGTGGGCCGAGTTCCGGCACGTGACCCTGCCCGGTCTGCGACCGGTGCTGCTGTTCGTCACCGTCAACACGATCCTGGTGTCGGCCAACATGTTCGGCCAGTCCTACCTGATCACGCAGGGCGCGCCGGGCACCGAGACCCGGACGGCGATCATGTACATCGCCCAGACCGGCCTGGCCGACTTCAAGATGGGCAGCGCCGCCGCCATGAGCTACCTGCTCACGGCCGGCCTGCTGGTGATCAGCCTGCTCGTGTTCCGCCTGTTCCGGGAGAAGGACGCATGAGCCGTGTCAAGCCCGTCGCCTGGTACACCGTCCTGATCGGACTCAGCCTGATCTTCATCGCGCCGCTGGTGTGGATGCTGCTGACCGCGTTCAAGACCCCCGGCGAGGCGACCCGGGTGCCGCCCACGGTGTTCCCGCAAGAGCCGACCGCGGGCGCCTTCGACACCCTGCTCGGCAACTCGCAGACGCCGGTGCTGCGCTGGTTCCTCAACAGCGTGCTGGCCGCCACCGGCCAGGCGATCCTGGTGCTGGCGGTCGCCTCGATGGCCGCGTACGCCCTGGCCCGCCTCGAGTTCCGCGGCAAACGCGTCATCTTCGCGATGATCATCGGCACGCTGTTCATCCCCGGCTTCGTGCTGATCATCCCGAACTTCCTGATCGTCGACCGGTTCGGCATGCTCGACACGCTGTGGGCGCTGATCATCCCCGGGGCGGCCGGCGCGTTCGGCGTGTTCTTCCTGCGGCAGTTCTTCCTGAGCCTGCCGCGCGAACTGGAAGAGGCGGCCGTGCTCGAGGGCGCCAACGCCTGGCAGATCTTCACCCGGGTCGTGCTGCCGCTGTCCAAGCCGGCCCTGGCCACCCTGGCCGTGATCAGCTTCCTGACCAACTGGAACGACTTCATCTGGCCGGTCTACGTGCTGTTCAGCCCGTCCCAGTTCACCCTGCCGCCGGGCCTGGCCATCCTGCAGGGCGCCTACACGATCAACTACCCGGTCATCATGGCCGGCGCGCTGGTCGCCAGCATCCCGGTGCTGATCCTGTTCATGGTCGCCCAGCGTTACGTGATCGAGGGCGTCTCCCGATCCGGCCTGAAGGGATGACCATGCGACGGACCTCGGTGACGATGCTCAGGCGTTCGGCCGCCGTGTTTGCCGCGGCAATCACCACCATCGGCTGGAGCATGGCACCGGCCACGGCTGGGATTACGGCTTCGCGTAACCCGGTCTCGGCCGGGTTTGCCGACACGTTCGCCGACCCGGTCATCGTCCGCGGCGACGACGGGCTCTATTACGCGTACGGCACGTCCGACCCGCTGCGCGAGGGCGAGAAGGTCACGCACCGCATCCCGATGGCCCGCTCGTCCGACCTCCAGCGCTGGACCTATGTGGGAGATGCGTTCAAGACCCTTCCCCCGTACGCGTCCACGAGCGCGTCGCTGTGGGCCCCGGACGTCCGGCGGATCGGCAGCCGATGGGTTCTCTACGCGACGGTGACCGAGACGTCGGCCGGGGCGGGCGCGTCGGCGATCGGCGTGGCGACCGCGCCCACCCCGACCGGGCCGTGGACCTGGGCGCCCGAGCCGGCCGTGCCCCCGCGTGCGGCGCCGGGCGGGGGCTGGTGGTGGACGTTCGACCCGGCCCAGCTGACCACCCCGGACGGGCGCAAGTACCTCTACTACGGCAGCTACTTCGGCGGCATCTGGGTCAGCGAGCTCACCGCCGACGGTCTGCGCGTCACCGGGCCGGCCACGCGGGTCGCGATCGACAACAAGTTCGAGGGCGCGTACGTCGTACGGCGGGAAGGGTTTTATTACCTCTTCGCGTCGTCGGCCAACTGTTGTGCCGGTCCGACGACCGGATACTCCGTGTCGGTGGGGCGGTCGCGCAGTCCGCTCGGCCCGTTCACCGACCGTGACGGGTTGCGGCTCGACGTGTCGCGGGCCGGGGGTACGCCGGTGATCGCGCCGAACGGGAACCGCTGGGTCGGCACCGGCCACAACGGACTGGTCACCGATCGCCGTGGCCAGGACTGGTTCGTCTACCACGCGATCGACCGCGACGATCCGTTCCTGGACGAGCCGTACGGGATCAACGAGCGCCCGATGCTGATCGACCGCCTCGACTGGCTCAACGGCTGGCCGACGGTGAACGGGGGAGCGTGGGCTTCCGACGGGCATGATCGGCCGCCGCCCACGCCGGTTCCGGGCCGGCTGCTCGTGTCGGACGAATTCGCTGATCTCGGTCCGACATGGGAGTTCGTAAGGCCGGACCCGGCGGTGACCGTCAGTGGGGGAGCGCTGCGGTGGCCGGTGCAGGGCGCCGACCTCACCGGCAGCGGGAACGACGCCGGTGTGCTGCTGCGGAAGCCGCCGGAGGGGAGCTGGATCGCCGAGACCAGGGTGGCGTTGCCGCTCGGCGAGGACACCGTGCGCAACTACCAGCAGGCCGGGCTGATCGCCTACGCCGATGACGATCTCTTCGCGCGGCTCAGTGCGGTGGCGATCTGGAACACGCGGCAGGTCGAGTTCGGCAAGGAGATGCCGTACGCCGGGAAACTGTCGTACGGCGGCACTATCGTCGGCGCACCTGGGGAAACGGTGACGTGGCTGCGGCTGGCCCATCACGTCGACCCGGTCAACGGGGAGCACGAATATCGGCCGGGGGTGAGCCGCGACGGCAAGCACTGGACCTGGGGTGGAGTGTGGACACTCCCCGCCGGCACGAGCCCGCGCATCGGCCTGATCGCCCACGGCGGCGCCTCGCCCGCAGTGACCGCGTCGTTCGACTACCTGCGGTTCTACAAGTGGTGAGGCGGGCTGGTCACGCGGCGCGTCCGACAGCGCCGCGAGCCGGCGGCGAAGCTCGTCCCGCGGTGACACAAGGCGGTCACGCGGCGCGGCGGGTGGGGGCTCGGTTGCTGCTGGTCGGCGCGCTGTTGGTTGGCGGGTGCAGTGGTGACGGCGGTTCCGCGCCCATCGGCGGTGACGGCTCACCCGATGTCGGCAAATCGGAAATGTCGGAAGCGGGAGAGGCAATGACGTTCACCAATCCGGTTCACTACGAGAACTTCCCCGATCCGGGGGCGCTCCGCGTCGGCGAGACCTGGTACGCGTACGGGACGAACGGTCCGAGTGGCAACGTGCCCGTGCTGACCTCGCCCGACCTCGTGACGTGGACGCCTGCCGCCGACGCCCTGCCGCAGGTCGGGAAGTGGGCCACGCCCGGCAACACCTGGGCGCCCGAGGTGATCGCCGGCCCGGGCGGCACCTACCTGCTCTATTACACAGCCCGCTCGACCGTCACCGACCGCCAGTGCATCGGGGTCGCCGTCGCGAAGGAGCCCGGTGGTCCCTTCGTCGACGACTGGGACGATCCGCTCATGTGCCAGGCCGCCGAGGGTGGCTCGATCGACGCCAGCCCGTTCACCGACGAGAACGGCGACCGCTATCTCTATTGGAAGAACGACGGCAACGCGATCGGGCAGCCGACCTATTTGTACGGTTCGCGGCTGAGCGACGACGGGCAGAAGATGAGCGGGGAGCCGAAGCAGCTGCTGGTCAACGACGCCGCGTGGGAGGCGCACGTCATCGAGGCGCCGCAGATGGTGCGCCACGACGGCAAGCTCTATCTGTTCTATTCGGCCAACGCGTTCGACCGTGAGGAGTACGCGCTGGGCTACGCCACCTGCGAGGGGCCGCTCGGCCCGTGCACCAAGGCGGCCGAAAATCCGATCCTGCACACGTCACCGGCAGCGGCCGGGCCCGGGCACGGGTTCCTGGTCACCACGCCCGGCGGCCAGTCGTGGTTGCTCTACCACGCGTGGCCGCCGGAATCGATCGGCAGCGTCACCCCGGGCCGGCAGCTGTGGCTCGACCACGTCGACTGGGTCGACGGCCGTCCCGTCGTGAACGGTCCGACCGCGGACCCGCAGGAGGCGCCCCGCTGACCGCCGGACACCCGAGCCGCCAGCGGTTAAAGCTTCGTGGCCCCCGGACCCGCCGTGACGGTCCAGGCGGTCGGGGCGGTGAAGCCCTTTTCCGCGTACGCCTCCTCGACCGCCGCCGTGACCACGTCCGCCTTGTCCGCGTCGATCAGCGCGAGCACGCAGCCCCCGAAGCCGCCCCCGGTCATCCGGGCCCCGTAGGCACCCACCGCCAGGGCGGTTTCGACGGCGATGTCCACCTGCGGCACCGTGATCTCGAAGTCGTCGCGCATCGAGGCGTGCGAGGCGGTCAGCAGCGGCCCGATCTCGCGGACCTGACCCGCCTTGAGCAGCGTGACCGTCTCGAGCACCCGGTCGTCCTCGGTGACGATGTGCCGCACCCGGCGGCGCATGACGTCGTCGTCGAGGCGGGCCAGGGCGTCGTCGAGCTCGGCCCCGGAGATGTCGCGCAGAGCCGGCACACCGAGGATGCGGGCCGCCTCTTCGCACGACTTGCGGCGGGCGCCGTACTCCCCGTCGACGTGCTGGTGGGGGGCGTTGCTGTTGATCACCAGGATGGCCAGGCCCTGGCCGGCCAGGTCGAACGGGATCTGCTCGACCTCGTAGGACCGGCAGTCGAGGAACAGCGCGTGGCCCTCGCGGCAGCGGATCGAGGCCGACTGGTCGAGGATGCCGGTGGGGGCGCCGACATAGACGTTCTCGGCCCGCTGGGCGATCACCGGGCGCTGCTCGACCGGCACGTCGAGGCCGCCCAGGTCGATCAGCGCGGTCAGCACCGACGACTCCAGCGCGGCCGACGACGACAGGCCCGAGCCGAGCGGCACCTCGGAGTCGATCGCGATGCGTACGGCCGGCACCTCGAAGCCTTTGTCGCGCAGCGACCAGACGATCCCGGCCACGTACGCGGCCCAGCCCGTGACCTCGCCCGGCTGCGTATCGAAGCCGAAGGTGACCTTGTCCGTCTCGAACGTCGAGCAGACCGTGAACGAATCGTCCGGGGCCGGACCCACCGCGGCCACGGTGCGCTGCGGCAGCGCGAAGGGCAGCACGAACCCGTCGTTGTAGTCGGTGTGCTCGCCGATCAGGTTGACCCGGCCCGGCGCGGCCCACAGTCCGGCCGGCTCGACGCCGTACTCCTTGACGAAGGCCTCGTGGGCGTTCATGCGACGTGCGCGCGGTAGAAGGTCCACGCGTCGCCGATCATCGCCTGGAGCGTGTTCTTCTCCGGCACCCAGCCCAGCTCGTCGCGGGCCTTGTCGGACGACGCGACCAGCGTGGCCGGGTCGCCCTCGCGGCGCGGCGCGATCTCGACCGGCAGCTCGACGCCGGTGACCTCGCGGGCCACTTCGACGACCTGCTTGTTGGAGAAGCCGTTGCCGTTGCCGAGGTTGTAGATGCGGTGCTCGCCGGGCGTGGCCGCCTCGAGCGCGAGCAGGTGGGCCCGGGCCAGGTCGTGCACGTGGATGTAGTCGCGCACGCAGGTGCCGTCGGCCGTGGGGTAGTCGTCGCCGAAGATCTGCAGCTTCTCCCGCTTGCCCGCGGCCACCTGCAGGGTGATCGGGATGAGGTGGGTCTCGGGGTCGTGCCGCTCGCCGATCTCGTGCCCGCCGGCGATGTAGGCTCCCGCGACGTTGAAGTAGCGCAGCGAGACGGCGGCCAGATTGTGCGCGAAGGTCTCCGACGTGAGCGCGTGGTCGAAGGTCAGCTTGGTGGCGCCGTAGGTGTTGGTGGGCGCCTTGACCGCGCTCTCGGTGATCGGCAGCTCGACCGGGTTGCCGTAGACGGCGGCGGTGGAGGAGAAGATGAGGCGCGGCACTCCGGCGGCGCGTACCGCGTCGAGCAGGGCGAGCGACTTCACCACGTTGTCGTGCCAGTACAGCTCGGGCTTGACCATCGACTCGCCGGCCGCGATCAGTCCGGCGAAGTGCAGCACCGCGTCGAACCCGGAGCCCGGGGTCAGCACCTGGGCCGCGTCGGCGATGTCGGCCTCGACGAAGGTGGCGTCGGGCGCGACCGCCGACCGGAAGCCGGTGGCCAGGTTGTCGAGGACGGTGACGTCGTGTCCGGCGTCCAGCAGCAGTCGGCTGGTGACGCTGCCGACGTAGCCGGCACCCCCGGTGACGAGCAGTTTCACGGCGCGCTACCCCTTCGCTGAAGTTCCCTGGCAACAAGCGTACGTTCCACCATCTTCAATCAAAAGTCAACACTTTCGAACACTGATCCCGGGCGAGTGCGCTCTTCGCGGCGCCTGACACAATGGTCGGCATGTCCGATGTCGCCCGCCGCCCCCGCGTGCTTTCCGGCATTCAGCCGACCGCCGACTCGTTCCACCTCGGCAACTATCTCGGCGCCGTGCGCAACTGGGTGGCGATGCAGGAGACCCACGACGCGTACTACTGCGTGGTCGACCTGCACGCGATCACCATGGGGCACGACCCGGCCGCCCTGCGCCAGCGCACCCGCATCTCGGCCGCCCAGCTGCTGGCCCTCGGCCTCGACCCCGAGCGGTGCACGCTGTTCGTCCAGTCTCACGTGCCCGAGCACGCCCAGCTGGGCTGGGTGATGAGCTGCATCACCGGGTTCGGCGAGGCCGGCCGCATGGTCCAGTTCAAGGACAAGTCGGCCAAGGCCGCCGACACCACCACGGTGGGCCTGTTCACCTATCCGATCCTCCAGGCCGCCGACATCCTGCTCTACCAGGCCGACCAGGTGCCGGTCGGGGAAGACCAGCGGCAGCACCTCGAGCTCACCCGCGACCTGGCGCAGCGGTTCAACACCCGTTACGGGCGCACGTTCACGATCCCCGCGCCGTTCATCCTCAAGGACACTGCCAAGATCACCGACCTGCAGGACCCGACGTCCAAGATGTCGAAGTCCGCGTCGTCGCCCAACGGCATCATCGAGCTGCTCGAAGACCCGGCCCGCTCGGCCAAGAAGATCAAGTCGGCGGTCACCGACACCGGTCGCGAGATCCTCTACGACGAGGAGAACAAGCCCGGCGTGAGCAACCTGCTCACCATCTATGCCGCGCTCACCATGCGGACCATAGACGAGCTGCTCGAGCAGTACGAGGGCCGCGGCTACGGCGACCTCAAGAAAGACCTGGCCGAGATCGTCGTCGAGTTCGTGCGGCCGGTGCAGGAACGCACCCGGGAATATCTCGAGGATCCCGGCCACCTCGACAAGGTGCTGGCCATCGGTGCCGAGAAGGCCCGCGCGGTCGCCTCGGTGACGCTCGCCGAGGCGTACCAGAACATCGGTTTCCTCAGCCCCGTCCGCGGGGCCTGAGTCCCCGGTGAGTGAAACCCCTATCGATACGACCCGGATCGGCGTCGCGATCGATCTGCCCGAGCCCTGGGGCGAGCAGCTGACCCAGCGCCGGGCCGCGGCCGGTGACCCGCAGGCGGCCTACACCCCGGCCCATGTGACGCTGCTCGGCCCGACCGAGGTGCGCACCGACGCGCTGCCCCGCATCGAGAAACACCTCGAGGCGGTGGCCGCGGCCCAGGTGCCGTTCACCATCCACCTGCGTGGCACCGGCACGTTCCGGCCGGTCACCGAGGTGGTCTTCGTGACCCTGGCGGTCGGCATCAGCGAGTGCGAGCTGCTGGCCGAGGCGATCGTGAGCTCGGACGACATCGTCCGCGGCTCCCGCTTCCCCTACCACCCGCACGTGACGATCGCGCAGGACGTGCCGGCCGCGGCGCTGGACGCGGCCTTCGACGACCTGGCCGGCTTCTCGGCCAAGTTCCACGTGCCCGCGTTCACCCTGTTCTCGCACGGTGGTGAGGGCCCGTGGCGGCCACGCCGGGACTATCAGCTGGGCGTCGAACCGGGAGTCTGAACGCTGCCCGGCGTGACGTCGGTTACGGTCTGCGCGTGAATCCGATCGATCGGGCCTACGACGCGGCCGAGGCCCAGATCATGCGGCTGCGCCACTGGTCGCCGTATTTCGATCACCTGTGCCGGGCCGTCGTGCGCTACATCGACGTCCAGGGTGGGCGGCTCGCCGCGGCGATCGCCTACTACGGGTTCTTCGCCGTCTTCGCCCTGCTGCTGATCGGCTACTCGATCTTCGGGATCCTGCTCGACAGCAACCAGGACCTGTTCGACATCGTCCGCGACTTCCTGCGGCAGAATCTGCCCTTCCTCGACGTGCAGGCCATCCTGTCCAGCGGCCGGACGGTCGGCATCGTCGGCATCGTCGGCCTGACCTTCACCGGCATCGCCTGGGTCGAGGCGATCCGCTCCTCGCAGCGGCTCATCTGGCAGCTCAACGAGCAGCCCGGTTACATCGGCGTCCGGCAGGCGCTCGACCTGCTGGTGCTGCTCGGCGTGCTGGCCCTGCTCGCGCTGTCCCAGCTCGCCGTCTACGGGCTCGAGCTGCTGCTCGACTGGATGGCCGACGGCTTCATCCAGTCCGCGGTCGAGGTCCTGCTCCGGGTCGCGGTCAACGTGCTGCTGGCCGCGGCCCTGCTGGCCGCCGTCCCGAGGCTGCGGATGACCGTGCGGCGGATGGCCCCGCCGGTGCTTCAGGTCGGCATCGGGCTGATGCTGCTCAACACGGTCGGCAAGTCCTTCGTCGACCTGGTGCAGCGCAATCCCGCGTACGGGCTGGTCGGCTCGGCCGTCGGTGTGCTGGTCTACCTGTACGTTTTCAATCAGCTGCTGCTGTTCGGAGCGGCCTGGGCGGCGACCAGCCCGCACGGTCGCGTGGTGGACCTGTCAGCTGACGATAAAAATGCCCCCGTGGGGCAAAACACCTGGATTCGGCACACCGGCCCGGAATGATGGCCCCGTGGGCACTCTCGTGACGCTGGATCTGCCGGTCGGTTCGCCGGTGGCCGACCTTCCTTGGGTCATCACGATCGGTTCGCTCGGCGACGAGGAGGACTGGGAACCCGTGGTCTGCGGACCCTACGAACGGGCCCACGCCCTCGCACTGGCGCAGGCCGTGGTGGCCGACGAGCAATTGATGGCGGTCGTCGAGCCGCTGCTGCCCCGCCCCGACGCCGAAGCCATCCGCGACGAGATCGAACTGGCCCGCGCCGCGGTCGAGGCGCCCGACGACGATTTCACCGAGGAGCACGAGACCCGGCGCGTCCGGCCCGGCCGTCCGCCGACCGAGGCCGAGGTGCGCGAGGGCTGGTCCCGGATAGCGGCCCGCCTGACCGCCGCGGTGTAAAAGCGCGGCCCGGCGCCGGACCCGGCCGGAAGGTTTCTGGCGCGTTACCACGCAGGCCGATGATTTGCCGCAGTAACGGATAGAAGCCACGAGCCGGGGGCTCCCCTATTGCGCGCAGATAACGGTGCGCCAACAGTCCGGTCCAAAGTGCCGCCCGCACCCTGGCCTGCGGCTACGCTCCCGCACTGAAGACTCACCGACAAGTGTCGGTGTGCGTTGGAAGGAGGGCGTCTTGCGCCCAGTACGTGGGAACCGGATCGTGGCGATTCTCGCGACGGCAGGGCTGACGCTCGCCGCCGCGGCTTGCAGCGACGCTCCGGACGAGACCCCTAGCGCCGGTGGTTCGAGTGCCGCCGCGGCTGCATACAAGGCCTGCATGGTCACCGACACCGGTGGCATCGACGACAAGTCCTTCAACGCCTCCGCGTGGGCCGGCATCCAGGCCGCGAAGACCGAGGCCCCCGGCGTCGACCCGAAGTACGTGGCGTCGAGTGCCGAGACCGACTACGAGCCCAACCTGCGCGGCTTCGTGACCCAGAAGTGCAACTTCATCCTGTCGGTCGGTGGCCTGATGGGCGACTCGACCAAGGCGGTCGCGGCGCAGAACACCAGCCAGCAGTTCGGCATCGTGGACAGCTCGATCGCGGGCGCCTCGAACGTCTACCCGATGCAGTTCGCGACCCACCAGGCCTCGTTCCTGGCCGGCTACCTGGCCGCGGGCTACTCGAAGTCGGGCAAGGTGGCGACCTTCGGCGGTCTCAAGATCCCGCCGGTCACCATCTTCATGGACGGCTTCGCCGACGGCGTCGCGCAGTACAACAAGGCCAAGGGCAAGAACGTCCAGGTGCTCGGCTGGGACAAGGCCAAGCAGAACGGCAGCTTCGCCGAAGACTTCGCCAGCTCGGCCAAGGGCAAGGCGCTGGCCAGCACGTTCGTCGCCCAGGGGGCCGACGTGATCATGCCGGTGGCCGGTGGCACCGGGCTCGGCGCGGCCGAGGTCGCCAAGAGCTCGGGCGGCAAGGTCTCGATCATCTGGGTCGACCAGGACGGCTGCAAGAGCGCGTCGCAGGACTGTGACGTCTTCCTGACCACCGTGGTCAAGAACATCACCGACGCGGTGGAGAAGGCGGTCGTCGCCGGCGCCACCGGTCAGCCGCTGACCGCGTCCCCGGGCTACCTGGGCACGCTGGAGAACAACGGTGTCTCGCTGGCGCCGTACAACCAGTTCGACAGCAAGGTCCCGGCCGAGCTCAAGGCCGAGGTCGAGAAGCTGAAGGCGGACATCATCGCGGGCACGATCAAGGTCGAGTCGGCCGCCGCTCCGGCCTGAGGGTTCGCTAGGTAACATCGCCGCCGCGCGGTCGTGAGTTCTGCTCGCGACCGGGCGGCGGTTCCCCCTTGTATGACGTCGAAGTCTGGAGATTCCGCTGAGACTCGAACTGCGCGGCATCACCAAGCGCTTCGGCGACCTGGTGGCCAACGACCACATCGACATCACCGTCGAGCCCGGCGAGGTGCACGCCCTGCTGGGCGAGAACGGCGCGGGCAAGTCGACCCTGATGAACCAGCTCTACGGCCTGCTGCAGCCGGACGAGGGCGAGATCCTGGTGGACGGCGAGGCCAAGGTCTTCCGCAGTCCCCGCGACGCCATCTCGGCCGGCATCGGCATGGTCCACCAGCACTTCATGCTCGTCCCGGTGTTCACCGTGGCGGAAAACATCGCCCTCGGCGCCGAGGAGACCCGCGGCGGCCCGCTCGGCTGGCTCGACCGGCGGCGCAACCGCCGCGACGTGCTCGAGACCTCGAAGCGCTACGGCCTGCCGGTCGACCCCGACGCCCTGGTGGAAAACCTGCCGGTCGGCGCGCAGCAGCGGGTCGAGATCGTCAAGGCGCTGACCCGCGACGTCGACCTGCTGATCCTCGACGAGCCGACCGCGGTGCTCACCCCGCAGGAGACCGACGAGCTGCTGTCGGTCATGCGCTCGCTGGCCGAGACCGGCAAGTCGATCGTCTTCATCACCCACAAGCTGCGCGAGGTCAAGGCCATCGCCGACCGGATCACGGTGATCCGGCGCGGCCGCACCGTGGGCACCGCCACCCCCGACACCTCCGAGGACGAGCTGGCCGCCCTCATGGTCGGCCGCGACGTCAGCCTCGAGGTGACCAAGACCCCGGCCGACCCGGGCCGTGAGGTGCTCAAGGTGTCCGGCCTGGTGGTCGACGACGACCGGGGCGTCCGCGTGGTCGACGGCGTCGACCTGGTGGTGCGCTCGGGCGAGGTGCTGGGCATCGCGGGCGTGCAGGGCAACGGCCAGACCGAACTGGTCGAGGCCATCATGGGTCTGCGCCTGGCCCGCGCCGGCAAGGTCGAGCTCGAAGACGCCGACCTGGCCGGCCGCAGCACGAAGCAGGTGCTGGGGGCCGGGGTCGGCTACATCCCCGAGGACCGCAGCCTCGACGGCGTGGTCAAAGACTTCACCGTCGCCGAAAATCTCGTGCTCGACCTGTACGACCGCGAGCCGTTCGGCAGCGGCCTGAAGCTGAACCTCAAGGCGATCGCCGACTCGGCGGCCGAGCGGGTGAGTCAGTTCGACATCCGTACGCCGTCACCGCAGTCGACGGTCGGCACGCTGTCCGGCGGCAACCAGCAGAAGGTCGTCGTCGCCCGCGAGATGTCCCGCCCGCTCAAGCTGCTGATCGCGTCGCAGCCGACCCGCGGCGTGGACGTGGGCTCGATCGAGTTCATCCACAACCAGATCATCCACGAGCGCGACGTCGGCACCGCCGTGCTGGTCGTGTCGAGCGAGCTCGACGAAGTGGTCGGCCTGGCCGACCGCATCGCGGTGATGTACCGCGGGCGCATCCTGGCCACGGTCTCGCCCGACATGCCCCGCGAGGAGATCGGCCTGCTGATGGCGGGTATCACGGGCGACACGCAGGAAGAGGACAGCGAGTGACCACCGAAGCCCCCGCCGCGCCTCCGGAGAAAGAGAAGGCGAAGGAGGAGAAGGAGGAGTCCTTCCTCGGGCTCTTCCTGCACAACCTGTGGTCGGCCAACACCGTCACGGTGACGATCCTGTCGATCTTCCTGGCCCTGGTCATCGGCGCGGTGCTGATCGTCGTCTCCGACTCGGCCGTGCTGTCGACCTTCTCCTACTTCACCGCCCGCCCCAGCGACGCCCTGACCGGCAGCTGGGATCTGATCAGCCGGGCCTACGCCGACCTGTTCAAGGGCGCGATCTTCGACCCGGCCGCGATCCAGGCCCTGTTCAACGGCACCGGCGACTGGAAGACCGCGCTCAACCCGCTGTCCGAGACGCTGACCTACGCCGCCCCGCTGGTCTTCACCGGCCTGTCGGTGGCCCTCGCCTTCCGCGGCGGCCTGTTCAACATCGGCGGTCAGGGCCAGGCGGTCATCGGCTGCATCACGGCCGGCGTGGCCGGGTTCGCCATCGGGCTGCCGGCCGGGCTGCACCTGGTCGTCGCGCTGGCCGCCGGCCTGATCGGCGGCGCGCTCTGGGGTTTCCTGCCCGGCCTGCTCAAGGCCCGCACGGGCGCCCACGAGGTGATCACCACGATCATGCTCAACTACACGGCCACGCTGTTCCTGGGCTGGCTGATCCTGCAGAACGGCATCCGTGACCCGGAGCGTACCGACGCGATCAGCAAGACGGTCGACTCGAGCGCGATCCTGCCCGCCATGCCCGCGCCGCTGCGGGTGCACCTGGGCATCGTGCTCGCCGTGATCGTCACCGCCGGGGTGGCCTGGCTGATCAACCGGTCGTCGTTCGGCTTCGAGCTGCGGGCCGTGGGCGTCAACCAGAACGCCGCCAAGACCGCGGGCATGAGCGTCGCCAAGACGTACACGATGCTCATGGTCGTGGCCGGTGGCCTGGCCGGCCTGGGCGGCGCGGTGCAGGTGCTCGGCACGGCCGACAAGCTGACCGGTCAGGTGGCCGGCAACATCGGCTTCGACGGCCTGCTGGTCGCCCTGCTCGGCCGGAACAAGCCCTGGGGCACGCTGTTCGCCGCGATCCTCTACGGCGCCCTGCGGGCCGGCGGCAACCTGATGCAGGTCGACGTGGGCATCTCGCTCGAGCTGGTCACCGTCCTGCAGGCCCTGATCGTCATCTTCATCGCCGCCCCGGCTCTGGTAAAGGCGATCTTCCAGCTGCGCGATGCCCGCTCGGCACGGCTCGGCACGTCCATGGCGAAGGGTTGGTGAGCGGCGTGTCGACCGCGACGGCGGAGGATCTCTCCGAGGCGACCGCCCCGGACCGGTTCTGGAGCAGGCAGCGCCGCCTCGGCGCCGCCCTCGTGATCATCGGACTGATCGCGGCCGTGATCTTCGGCTCGCTGGCCGAGTCGGCCACGGCCCGCTTCACGCTCAGCGAGGACGCCGAGGGCGCCGCGCTGTCGATCAACGGCCAGTTCGGCGCCATCCTGTTCGGCGTGATCGCCGTGGCCGCCGGTGGCGCGCTGCTGGCCGGAGTGGCCAAGCGCTGGCAGACGCTGCTGCTCTGCCTGGGCATCGTGGCCTTCGTCTTCTCGTTCCTGTGCTGGCAGGTGGCGGGCAAGTTCCTGCCGCTGGTCGACACGGCCAGCGGCTCGCTCGAACTGGCGCTGCCGCTCATCCTGGGTGCCCTGGCCGGCGTGCTCTGCGAGCGCTCCGGTGTGGTCAACGTGGCCATCGAGGGCCAGTTCCTGATGGGCGCGTTCGGCGCCGCCCTGGTCGGCACCCTGGCCACCAGCGTGTGGGCCGGTGTGGTCAGCGCGATCGTGGGCGGCGTGATCATCGCGTCGCTGCTGGCCGTCCTGGCCATCCGGTTCCTGGTCGACCAGGTCGTCGTCGGCATCGTGCTCAACCTGTTCGCGCTCGGCGTCACCGGCTTCCTGTACGAGCGCCTGATGCAGCCCGACGCCCTGAAGTACAACTCGCCGCCCCGGCTCCCCGAGTGGCGGATCCCGGGGCTGGCCGACATCCCGGTCGTCGGACCGGTGCTGTTCGAGACCAACCTGCTGGTCTGGCTCGCGCTGATCCTCGTCGTGGTGATCCACCTCGGACTCACCCGCACCCGCTGGGGCCTGCGCACCCGCGCGGTCGGCGAGCACCCGACGGCGGCCGACACGGTGGGCATCCGGGTGCGCGGCCTGCGCTACATGAACGTGCTGCTCGGCGGCGTGGTCGCGGGGGCCGGAGGCGCCTACTTCACGCTCGTGTCGACCAGCGCGTTCAACAAGAACATGACCGCCGGCGCCGGCTTCATCGCGCTGGCCGCCCTGATCTTCGGCCGGTGGACGCCGTTCGGCGCACTCGGCGCGGCCCTGTTCTTCGGCTTCGCCCAGAAGCTGGCCAACTACCTGAGCGCGGTCGGCAGCCCGGTGCCCAACCAGTTCCTCAACATGCTGCCCTACATCGCGACCATCGTCGCCGTGGCCGGTCTGGTCGGCCGGGTCCGCGCGCCCGCCGCCGACGGTGTGCCCTACGTGAAAAGCTGAGAACCATGGAGATCGACTGGGCCGGGCTGCGGGCCGCGGCCATCGAGGCGATGCGGCACGCCTACGCCCCCTACTCCGACTTCCCGGTCGGGGCGGCCGCGCTGGTCAACGACGGCCGGGTGGTGGTCGGCTGCAACGTCGAGAACGCGTCCTACGGCGTCGGCCTGTGCGCCGAGTGCGGGCTGGTCAGTCAGCTGCACATGACCGGCGGCGGGCGCTTGGTGGCGTTCTCGTGCGTCGACGCCACCGGCAACCCGCTGATGCCGTGCGGCCGCTGCCGCCAGCTGCTGTGGGAGAACGGCGGTCCCGAGATGCTGGTTGAGTGGCACACCGGGCCGCTGCGGATGGCCGAGCTGCTGCCGCACGCGTTCGGCTTCGAAGACCTGGAGCGCGTCAGCGGGGCTCTGAAGACGCCGGAGGTGCCCACCGAGCTGGCCAAGTGGCGCGGCCGCGGCACCGTCTTCGTGCACCCCGACCTGTCCGGCGGCGAAACTATCTGGACGGGCTACTGGGAGCGGTCCGGCGGCAGCGCCGACGCCGAGAAGGGCGTACTCGAGGAGGGCCCGAACTTCGCCACCGTGGCCGAGGCGGTGGCCTGGGGACGCGTACGGACGCCGCGGATCGTGGTCGTGGACGCCGAGGGTGCCCTCGCGTGGGCCGGCGAGGGACCGGCCCCCGACGGCATCCCGGCGACGTGGAAGGAGGACGGCGATGAGTGAGTTCGCCGCAGTTGACGTGATCCGAGCCAAGCGGGACGGCGCCGTGCTGAGCGACGCCCAGATCGACTGGGTGGTCGACGCGTACACCCGCGGGGTGGTGGCCGACGAGCAGATGTCGGCCCTGGCCATGGCGATCCTGCTGCGCGGGATGACCCCGGCCGAGATCGCCCGCTGGACCGCCGCCATGATCGCCAGCGGGGAACGCCTGGACCTGAGTTCGGTCACCCGGCCCACCGCCGACAAGCACTCCACCGGCGGCGTCGGCGACAAGATCACGCTGCCGCTCACCCCGCTGGTCGCCGCCTGCGGGGCCGCCGTGCCGCAGCTCTCCGGCCGCGGGCTCGGCCACACCGGCGGCACGCTCGACAAGCTCGAGTCGATCCCGGGCTGGCGCGCCTCGATCAGCAACGACGAGTTCAAGCGGCAGCTCCAGGACGTCGGCGCGGTCATCTGCGCGGCCGGAGACGGGCTGGCCCCGGCCGACCGCAAGCTCTACGCCCTGCGCGACGTGACCGGCACCGTCGAGGCCATCCCGCTGATCGCCAGTTCGATCATGAGCAAGAAGATCGCCGAGGGCACCGGCGCGCTGGTCCTGGACGTCAAGGTCGGTTCCGGCGCGTTCATGAAAGATCTGGCGACCGCGCGCGAGCTGGCGAGCACGATGGTGCGGCTGGGTCAGGACAGCGGGGTCAACACGATCGCGCTCCTCACCGACATGAACACCCCGCTCGGCCTCGCCGTCGGCAACGCGCTCGAGGTCACCGAGTCGGTCGAGGTGCTCGCCGGGGGCGGGCCGGCCGATGTGGTCGAGCTCACTCTGGCCCTGGCCCGCGAGATGCTGGCCGCGGCCGGGATCGAGGCCGACCCGGCCAAGGTGCTCGAGTCGGGCGCGGCCATGGACACGTGGCGCGCGATGATCCGGGCCCAGGGCGGCGATCCGGACGCGACGCTGCCGGTCGCGCGCGAGACCGAGGTGCTGCGGGCGGAAGCCGACGGGATCGTCGGGGCGGTGGACGCGTACGGGATCGGGGTGGCCGCCTGGCGTCTCGGTGCCGGCCGGGCCCGTAAGGAGGACCCGGTCAGCTTTGGCGCCGGCGTGCTGCTCAAGGTCAAGCCGGGCGACGCCGTACGCGCCGGCGACGTGCTGCTCGAGCTGCGGGCCGACGATCCGGCCCGGATCCCCGCGGCCCGCGCGACCGCGGCCGAGGCGGTCGTCATCGGTTCCACGCAACCCAGTTCTACAAATTTGGTGCTCGACCGCATAGCCTGACGCACCATGCAGAAGGCCGCACCCGACCCGCGCGCCGTTCGCGAGGCGAGCCTCGACGAACTGGACCGGCTCGGGCTGCCGCTGCCGCCGCCCGGTTTCCCGCTCATCTGGGAACCGGGCGACAGCATCGAACTGCGTCCCACGGCCGAGATCGAGGCGCGCGCCGCCGTGCTGCACGTGGTGGTGGCGCGCTGCTTCGGGATGCCGACCGAGCTCGCCATGAGCTGGCTGCTCGGATCACACCTGGTCGACCTGGTCACCCCGCCCGAGTGGCAGTTCGTGATCGGTGCCAAGGGTGATCACCGCTCGTTCGTGCTGCATCACGACGCCGTCTTCGCGCTGGCCTGGGTGCTCGGCCTGAGCCGCCACCTCGACCCGACGGCGCCGCCCGAAGACAGGTTGATGTCACAGATGCCGGATCTGCCGGCCGAGGAGACGTACGGGCACTGGCGGTCGCGCTCGCTGATGTCGCCCCGCGACCCGATCGAGGCCGCCGTCCTGTTGGACCTCTACTACTGCCTCGACTGGGCGTTCCAGGAGGCTGAGCAGGCCGGTTCTCCTCTACCGGGAGAGATCGACGGGAACGCGATCGGCCAGCGTAGGTGGGCCTTGGAGTGGGCGATCGTCCTGATTGGGCCGTACCACGACAAACCCGCCGAATGGGAAGAAGTTGATCTCTCCATTTAAGACAGATCAAGAGCTTCATGTCCCGGCTGGGTGGTGGGTGACAGACCGTCGCTCCCGCGGGGACCCGGGCGATCCGAGCTGGCCGCTGGCGCGTCCAGAGCGCTCAGAGCACCCGGGCGACGTGCGTGAGTGGCAAACCCCGGTAGGTCGTCAGCCGCACCGACGCCGTCACCCGGCCCGGGGTGGCCGCGAGATCCGAGACGTGGCGGGCACTCGGGGTCATGCCGATCAGGGTGGCGGTCTCGGTCGCGGTCAGGTCCAGCTCGCGGCGCAGGCTCACCGACGTCTCGGCCTCGAAATGAGTGCCCAGGGCGTCCTCCACGCGGGCCGCCTTGTCGGGATCGACCTGGATCAGGCCGTGGGCGGCGATCAGTTCGTGCAGGTGGTCGGGGGCCGGCGTCACCACCAGCAGGCGGCCGCCGGGGCGCAGCACCCGGTGGAACTCCGGGCCGTTGCGCGGGGCGAACACGTTGAGGATCACCTCGGCCGTCCCATCGCCCAGCGGCAGCGGGCCCCACAGGTCGGCCAGCACCGCCGCCGCGCGGTCGTGCGCCCGGGCTGCCCGCCGCAGGGCCGGCTTGGAGACGTCGAGGGCCAGCCCGGTCGCGGCGGGCGCCGAGTCGAGCACCCGGGCCAGGTAGTGCCCGGTGCCGGCCCCGGCGTCGACGATCAAGCCGTCCAGCTGAACTCTCAGGGCGTCCGCGATGAAGTCGTAGTGGCCGGCGGACAGGAAGCCGGCCCGGTCGGCCACCATCTCGGCCGTGTCGCCGACATGCGGCATCCGGCCCGCGGTCAGGTCGGCGTACCCCTGTTTCGCCATGTCGAAGCTGTGACCGGTGGGACAGCGCAGCGACCGCTCGACGCGCTCGAGGCCCCGCCGGCAAACCGGGCATCGCAGGTACGGCAATGCTCCGTCGATCATTGGTCCCCTGCCTCTAGGCTCTGCTGATGGCCGCCATCGCATTCTCCGACATCGTCCCGGCGCCGAAGGTGCTGCTGCACGACCACCTCGACGGCGGACTCCGCCCCGCCACGATCATCGAGCTCGCCGCCCGGGTCGGGCACGAGCTGCCCGCCACCGAGCCGGAGGCGCTGGCCGAGTGGTTCGTCGCGGCGGCCGACTCCGGCTCGCTGGAACGCTATCTGGAGACGTTCGCGCACACCGTCGCGGTCATGCAGACCGCCGAGGGGTTGCACCGGGTGGCCAAGGAGTGCGCGCTCGACCTCGCCGCCGACGGTGTCGTCTACGCCGAGGTGCGTTACGCGCCCGAGCAGCACCTCGAGACCGGCCTCAGCCTCGACGAGGTGGTCGAGGCGGTCAACGCCGGCTTCACCGAGGGCATGGCCGAGGCGGCCGCGCACGGCACCCCGATCCGGATCGGGGTGCTGCTGACCGCGATGCGGCACGCCGCCCGCTCGCAGGAGATCGCCGAGCTGTCCGTCCGCTATCGGGACGCCGGGGTGGTCGGGTTCGACATCGCCGGCGCCGAGGCCGGTTTTCCGCCCACCCGGCACCTCGACGCCTTCGAATATCTCCAGCGTGAGAATTTCCACTTCACCATCCACGCCGGCGAGGCCTTCGGGCTGCCGTCGATCTGGCAGGCGCTGCAGTGGTGCGGGGCCGACCGGCTCGGTCACGGTGTGCGACTGGTCGACGACATCACCGGCACCCCGGCCGGCGGCGACGTGGTGCTCGGCCGGCTCTCCGCCTATGTGCGGGACAAGCGCATCCCGCTCGAGCTGTGCCCGTCGTCCAACGTGCAGACCGGGGCGGCCGCGTCGATCGCCGAGCACCCCATCGGGCTGCTGCACGATCTGCGCTTCCGGGTGACCGTCAACACGGACAACCGGCTGATGAGCGGCACCTCGATGTCGCGCGAGATGGCCCTGCTGTCCGAGGCCTTCGGCTGGGGCTGGAGTGAGCTCCAGTGGCTGACGATCAACGCGATGAAGTCGGCCTTCATCCCGTACGACGAGCGACTGGCGATCATCAATGATGTGATCAAGCCGGGGTACGCCAAACTGATCGGCTGACGACACAGACTTGTTACAACCAGCGCCAGTGCATGCGACATTGGCGGTTCGGCGGCACTGATCATCCGTTCGGCCACAATGGTCCCTACAAACACTGCGAAATCCGGCATCTCACCTTGCCGATAGTTCGCAACCGCGCGATCGTTCCTCCTGCCGCGATCCTCTACGATCGGGCCGGTTGGTCGACGTAACCCCCGCGTCGATCCGGCTGAACAAGTGACGCTGAGGAAATGGCGCATACACAACCCGTGATATCGACCGGCGACGTCCCCGCTTCGGCGGAGCAACATCGCGTCACACAACCGGTCCGTGTCCGGCGGCCCTTTCTCTTTGACACTCGTCGTGATGGAATCTCGGGGGCTCGACGCGGCAGTCGGCCGTGTGCGGCGCCCGGCGAGCCGAGTGCCGGGGCCCGAAACAGGAGGACGGTGACGTGAGCAAGCGCCCCAAGACGGCGACCGGCGTCATGTCGCGTCTCCGTCGCCCGGCCGATCGGCTGCGAGATCTGCCGATCTGGTCGAAGCTTGGCCTCATCATGCTGGTTCCCACCCTGGCGACGATCATCGTCGGCGTCAGCGGCCTGGTCGACCACATCGACGAAGCCAACAACGCGGAGCGCGCCCGCACCCTTTCGGTGCTGTCGGAGGCGGCCGGTGGTCTGGTCGACCACCTGCAGAACGAACGCACCTTCGGCTTGATGATCACGACGTTGGACAACGGCAGCGCCGCGCAGAAGAAGGCGCAGGAGTCCTACCAGGCCGAGACCACCAAGGTCGACGCGGCCAAGGTCCCCTACGCCCAGCAGAAGGCCGCGCTGGACGACGTCCCCGACAACGTCAGCACCCTGCTCCTGCGCCTCGACCGCAACCTCGAGGACCTGCCCGCCAAGCGCAGCCAGATCGCCAAGGACCGGGCCGGCTCCGAGCCCGAAGAGACCTACACCAAGCTGATCGACGACCTGCTCGCCGTGCGCGACGCGGCCGCTCAGCTGGCCAGCGACACCGCGCTGAGCGACCACCTCCGCTCGGTCGCCGCGGTCGCCCGGGCCAAGGAATACATCGCCCGCGAGCGTGACGTCGGCCACAAGATCATCGCGGCCGGCGATCTCACCAACACCCTGCGCGGCGAGTTCCTCGAGGCTCAGCTCGGCTACACGCTGGCCGGCAACTCGCTGCAGTCGGTCGGCTCGGCCGCCGACGTCGCCGCCTTCAACAACATCGACAACACCGAGGCCGGCCGCGCCGCGACGAACTTCACCCGGCCGCTGCCCAGTGCCCAGGGCCCGAACACCCGCCGGATCCTGTTCACCACCGACTCGTGGGACACCGCGCTCTCCGGCTACGGCCAGGAGTTCCGCTCGGTCGAGGTCAAGATGGACTCCGAGATCGTCGACCAGGCCACCGGCCTGCGTAACGACGTGAACCGGCGGGTCTTCATCGAGACCAGCGTGCTGCTCGCCATGCTGCTGCTCGCGATCCTGTTCGCCTGGCTGGTCGCCCGGTCGATGGCCCGCTCGCTGCGCGAGCTGCGCCAGGGTGCCCTCTCGGTCGCCCAGTTCGGTCTGCCCCACGCGGTCAGCCGGCTGCGTGACCCGCAGCTGTCCACCTCGCTCACCCCGGCTCAGTTGGCCGACCAGATCGCCGAGCCCCTTCCGGTCCGCAGCCGCGACGAGTTCGGTCAGGTGACCGAGGCGTTCAACGCGGTTCACCTCGAAGCGGTGCGCACCGCGGCCGAGCAGGCCGCCCTGCGGGCCTCGGTCGCGACGATGTTCGTCAACCTCGCCCGCCGTTCCCAGATCCTGGTCGACCGGCTCATCGGTCACCTCGACCGGCTGGAGCGCGGCGAGGAAGACCCGGACCGCCTGGCCGAGCTGTTCCAGCTCGACCACCTGGCCACCCGGATGCGCCGGAACGACGAAAACCTCCTGGTTCTCGCCGGCGCCGACTCGACCCGCGTGCAGCGCGAGCCCGCCGCCCTGATCGACGTGCTCCGCGCCGCCCAGTCCGAGGTCGAGCACTACACACGCATCGAGTTCGGCATGATCGACCGGGACATCGAGGTGGCGGCGCACGCCGTCAACGACATGGTCCACCTGGTCGCCGAGCTCTTCGACAACGCGACCGCCTTCTCGCCGCCCAACTCGACGGTCATCGTCGAGGCCCGCAAGCTGGGCGACGGATCGCTGCTCACGGTGGAGGACCGCGGCATCGGCATCAGCCGCGAGCAGCTCCGCGAACTCAACGACCGGCTGGCCAACCCGCCGATGGTGGACGTCGCCGTCTCCCGCATGATGGGCCTGGTCGTGGTCGCCCGGCTGGCCAACCGCCACGCGGTCAAGGTCGAGCTGCGGCCGGCCGACACCGAGCGCGGCACGGTGGCCGAGGTCGGCCTGCCGCTGTCGGTGCTCACGCCGGGCCAGGGCCAGACCGCTCTGGGCCAGGGCCGCATGCAGGTCGGCGCCGGCTACGACGAGCAGGGCCGTCCGGGCATGCCCGAGCCGCTCGCGCTCGAGAGCGGTGGCCGCGGTGGCTACCCGACCGGCCGCCCGTTCGACCCGAACCCGCCGATGAACTCCGGTGGCATGCTCGGCACGAACGGCCGCTCGGTTCCGGCCTGGTCCGACCTCACCGGCGCCCCGTCCAACGGCTTCGGCGGCTCGAACGGTTCGCTGAACGGGCTCAACGGCGGCAGCAACGGGAGTAACGGCAGCAACGGCTTCTACGGCCCGCGCAGCAACGAGCCGATCCCGCCGCTGCCCTCCGGCCCGATGGGTCAGCCGTCGTCGCCGCAGGGCTACGCCGGTCCCGACGGGCTGCCGCAGCGCCGCAACGGCGACCGCCCCGACGGCGACACCAACGGCTTCGGCGCGACCATCCCGCGTCAGCTCCCGGCCAATCCCGAGACCCAGGGCCGCACCCCGTTCGTCCCGCCCGTCTCGGCCCCGCCGGTTCCGCCGATCTCGGCTCCTCCGGTGCCGTCCGGCCCGCCCTACGGCGGTCACCCGATCTCGGCCCCGCCCGGATCGGAGCCGCCGGTCTCCGGCCCGCCGACCAACACCCCGGTGTCGTCGCCGTCCGGCTCGATCGCCCCGCCGGCCTGGCCGCCGGTCGCGCCCGAGCGGGACAGCCAGCCGCCGCACGTGCCCGAGAGCCTCGCCGCCGCGCTCGACATGACGGCCGAGCTCCCGCGCTACCGCCCGGCCGACCAGCGCACCGACCCGCACGTCGAGCGCCCGACCAACCCGCAGACCGCGCCGATCCCGGCCTCCGCGCCGCCGGCCAGTCCGGTGTCGTCGGCGCCCACCTCGGGTGTGCCGAGCGGTGAGGCCCAGCGGGCCGCCGCCGCGGCCCGGGCCGCTCACGAGGCCGCGACCGCGCAGGCCGCCGAGGCTCAGGCCACCGCGGCCGCGCAGATCGCCGCGGCCCAGGCCGCCGCGCGTCAGCGGGACAGCCAGCAGGGCCAGTTCGCCGACGAGACGATGGAGCTGCCGATCTTCCGCGAGCTCGAGTCGGCCTGGTTCACCACGGCCCGTCCGGCCGAGACCAAGCCCTCGTCGGGCCCGCTCGACGAGCCGGTCAGCTCGCAGCGGATCCCGACCGGTGAGCCGTCCCGCACGGTTGGTGTGCCGCAGCAGGCCGTCTCGCCCGAGTCGCGCGACCGTGACCCGGCTACTGTTGGTGCCGGTGCCGTCAACGGCGCCGCCTCGAACGGCAGCAGCTCCAACGGCAGCGTCGCCGGCAACCCCTGGCAGACGGCCGCCGATGAGGGCTGGACGGCTGCTCAGGCGGCGGCGGAGGCGCACGTCGACACCACGACCACGGCGGGTCTGCCCAAGCGCACCCCCATGGCGCAGCTCGTTCCAGGTGGCGTCGACCGCGGCGACAAGTCCGTTCAGCGTCGCACTCCCGAAGGTGTCCGCGGTCTCCTCTCGGCTTACCACCGAGGTGTGCAGCGCGGGCGCACCAAAGAATCGACCAACCCGGAGGAGACTCCGGGAGGGCAGCAGTCCTCGCAGGCTGGCAAGGAGCATGAGGCATGACATCTACGCAGGATCTCGGTTGGCTCCTGGCCAACTTCGCCGACCGCGTTCCCGGCGTCGCACATGCGATCGCGGTCTCCGCTGACGGTCTGCTCCTGGCGGCCTCACGGGACCTTCCCCGGGACCGCGCCGATCAGCTGGCAGCCATCGCCTCGGGCCTGGTGAGCCTCACTCAGGGCGCCGCTCGGTGCTTCGAGGGTGGCGCCGTGCTCCAGACGGTTGTCGAGATGGACAACGGTTTCCTCTTCCTGATGTCCATCTCGGACGGTTCGTCGTTCGCGGTGCTCGCGGCTCGCAGCTGCGACGTCGGACAGGTCGGCTACGAGATGGCCCTCCTGGTCGACCGCGTCGGCGAGGCCCTGACCCCCCGCACCGCGCTCGGCCGCCGGGGTCCTCGGCTGAACGGGCAGCCGGCCGAAGTATTCGGCCGCTGTTCAAAAAGTTGAAAACTAGAGACACTTCTAAGGGTTCGAGGAAGGGGTGAGCGGTGACGATGCCCGAACGCGATGAGCCGACCGGCGCGCTGGTCAGGCCGTATGCCGTAACCCGCGGTCGGACCCGACCGAAGCTTGAGATAGCGCTGGAAGCGCTGGTCGAGACAACCGTTCGCGGGCGAACTGGGATCCGTGGCGGGCAGGGTGGAAGCGAGCATCAGTACATCGCGGCGATGTGCGACGGCGGCCGAGTTCAGTCGCTGGCCGAGATCGCCGCACGCATGCAACTGCCGCTCGGTGTGGCTCGTGTGATCGTTGCCGACATGGCCCACGATGGCTTGGTCGCGGTATATGAGCCCACCTCGCTGGACGACGAGACCGACGCGGTAGGCACGGAACTGCTGGAAAGGGTGCTGAGTGGACTTCGCAGGCTCTGACATGTCGCACCGTCCCGCTGCGGGGCGCGTGACGTCGGCGAAGATTGTGATCGCCGGCGGGTTCGGCGTCGGTAAAACGACGCTGGTCGGTTCGGTCTCGGAGATCACCCCGCTGACCACCGAGGCCATCATGACCTCGGCCGGTGTGGGTGTCGACGACAACCGGCAGGTACCGGGGAAGATGACGACCACCGTCGCCATGGACTTCGGCCGCATCAGTATCGACCGCGACCTGATCCTCTACCTGTTCGGAACCCCGGGCCAGACGCGTTTCTGGTTCATGTGGGACGAGCTGGTGCGGGGCGCGATCGGTGCCGTCGTCATGGTGGACACTCGGCGTCTCGCCGACTGTTTCGCCGCGATCGACTTCTTCGAGCACCGCCGCCTGCCCTACCTGGTGGCGATCAACTGCTTCGACGGCATGCAGTATCACAACGCTCAGGACGTTCGGGACGCTCTCGCGATCTCGAGTGACGTCCCGGTGGTGAGCTGCGACGCCCGTAACCGTGAGTCGACCAAGAACGTCCTCATCTCGCTGGTCGAGTATGTGCTGACGATGCGTCGGACACGCGCGGTGGCGCCCGCCTGACAGACGGTTTCAGCCCCGCTCCGGATGCCGGAGCGGGGCTTTGCCGTGCCTATATGAGTTGTGCCGAGCCGGTTCGCCGTCTAGAAACCGTGCAATGCGCGCTTTCCTGACGATCGATGACGTGTCCCCGATCCTGGCCGGCCGATGGGCGGACGCCGAGCGCGTCACCTCGCTCGACCGGCTCACCGGCGGCACCAAGAAGGGCGTCTACCGGCTCGGGCTCGACGACGGGCGCTCGGTGATCCTCTATCTGTGGGCGGACGCCGAGAACTACTGGCCGCCGTCCGAGACCGTGCCCGACGACCCGTTCACCGGTGCGTCCGGGGCCGAACTCTTCGTCAGCGGCCAGGCGGCCCTGGCCGGGGCGGGCGTCCGCGTACCGGAAGTCCTGCTGGCCGGGCCCGATCTGGTGCTGGCCGAGGACGCCGGCACCGAGACGCTCGAGGCGCTGATGGAGCGTGACCCGGTGGCCGCGGCCCGGCCGGTGGCCGAGCTGGGGGCGGCGCTACGCCGGATGCAGGCAGTTCGGGGCGAGGACTGGGGACTGCCCGCCGAGCGGCGGGTGCAGACCCGGCCGCCGGAGGAGATGGTGCTCGGGCGGGCGCTGAGTCACCTGCGGGCGGTGGCGGCCCAGGACGAGCGGCTGGCCGCGGCGCACGGGCGGATCGAGGGGCATCTGCGCGGGTTGCGAGCCGAGGTGAGGCCGCGCCGGGAGTACGCGCTCGTGCACGGTGAGCTGGGCGCCGACCACGTGATGATGAGCCCCGGAGGCGAGCCGGTGGTGATCGACATCGAGGGCGTGACCTATTTCGACGCCGAATGGGAGCACGCGTTCGTCCAGTTGCGCTTTCAGGAGGCGTACGGGGAACTCGGCTCTTTCGATCTTGATCCGGCGCGGCTCGAGTTCTATCGGTTCGCGCAGGTCATCGGTCTGATCGAGGGCCCGCTGCGGATCGCCACGA
This sequence comes from Paractinoplanes bogorensis, assembly GCF_018829635.1. Lineage (GTDB taxonomy): Bacteria > Actinomycetota > Actinomycetes > Mycobacteriales > Micromonosporaceae > Actinoplanes > Actinoplanes bogorensis. The sequence goes on along the minus strand of NZ_JAHKKG010000002.1, from coordinate 133,398 downwards.
CCGACTTCCCGAATCGGCGGTGGATGCTCGACCTGGCCGAACTGAACATCCGGAAGGCGCTCGCCTCAGGGCAGTAGCGGCAGCTTGCCGACCAGCTTGTCGACCGGGTTTCGCGGCCCGACGACGCTGACCGCGTAGTACTCGATCTTGTCGGCGCCGGTCTCGGCCACCGACGCGAGGTATTCGCTGTAGACCCGGGTGTGCTGGGCGGCCGCGGGCATGTCGGCGACGAAGAAGTCGGGGCGGGCCGAGGCCTTGGCCCGGATCGTCCGGAGCGTCTCGGTGTCGGCCGCGAGCACCGTGCACCCGGCCCACGGAAGACCCGGGTGGGTGTGGCCGTCGGCGTCCACCGCGTCGTCGCCGAGCAGGCCGCCCACCGTGCGGGCAGTGGCGGCGGCGACGCAGATCGTGGCGTTGGCGGCCCGCCCGGCCGGCAGGTCGGCGTCGACCACGACCACCCACTTCAGGCGGGCGGCCCGGGTCGGCGCGTTCGGGTCGATCTCGGCCGGGTCAAATCCGATCATCGCTGGCTTCCTCCGTGCTTCATTCAGTGTTCGGAGGAAATGCTAGGCAGGTGTTAGGTTCGGCGGCAATGATTCCGTACTTGTATCGGAGGAGCGCCCGAATTGGCTGACCTGGACGAACTTGATAAGGCGATCCTGCGGGAACTGCAGTCGGATGCACGGCGGACCAACCGGGAGGTGGCGGCGGCCGTGGGCGTCTCGCCGACCACGGCCCTCGACCGCACCCGGGCCTTGCGGCAGCGCGGGGTCATCCGCGGGGCGATCCTCGACGTCGACCTCAAAGCCGTCGGGCGTCCGGTGCAGGCGCTGATCGCGATCCGGATCCGGCCGCCGTCGCGCCGCAACATCGAGGCCTTCCGCGAGTGGGTGAGCACCCGGCCCGACACCCTCGGGCTCTACGTGACGACCGGCACCGACGACTTCATCGTGCACGTGGCCGTCCCCGACAACGACAGCCTCTACGAGTTCGTGATCGACCGGCTCACCCAGCGACCCGAGGTGGCCGACGTACGCACGTCGATCGTCTACGAGCACATCCGCAACAACCGGATCGCTCCGGCGCGATGATGAGGGCATGACGAAGCTCGATGTGAAGCAGATCGCGGACGAGAACCTCGACGGGTGGGTCCTGGTGCCCGCCGGGCTGCAGACCAGGATCGAGACCGGAGACTTCGGCACGGGGGTCGCGCTGGTGAACGCCGTCGCCGAGGTGGCCGAGCAGCACCATCACCACCCCGACGTCACCCTGCGCTACCCGGCCGTCGACATCCGTCTGACCAGCCATGACGTGGGCGGCGTGACCGACCGCGACGTGCGGATGGCCCGGGCGATCTCGGTGGTGGCGGACGGACTGGGTCTGCGGCTGTCGGTGGCCGGTGTGTCCCGGATCGAGTGGGCCCTCGACACTCCGGCCCAGGCCACGGTGTCGCCGTTCTGGGCCGCGGTGCTGGCCATGGAGGACTCCGGCGACAACGACGTGGTCGACCCGTCCGACCGGCTCCCCACGGTGTGGTTCCAGGAGTCCGGCGACGAGGAGCCGCGGCAGCGCTGGCACCCCGACCTCTGGCTCGACCCGGCCCACGTGCAGGCGCGCATCGACGCCGCCATCGCCGCCGGGGGCACACTGGTCAGCGACGCCGAGGCGCCGGCCTTCTGGGTGCTGGCCGACCCCGAGGGCAACCGCGTGTGCCTGTGCACCTGGCAGAGCCGGGGCGGGTCAGCCGACAGCGACTAGCCGTCCCATCAAGCTGCGGAGCTCGGTCAGGGCGCGCGGGTCGAGGCGCCGGCCGCCGGTGTCCACCACCTCGCGGATGCCCTCGAGCAGCCGGACGGCGTGGCCGACCTCGCCCAGCTGGACCAGGGCCTGCGCGGCCAGCCAGTCGCAGTAGGGCCGGGTCGCGCCCGCCGCCCGCATCTGCTCGACCAGCACCAGGCAGACGTCGTCGCAGCCGGCGGCCAGCACGAGCCGGGCCAGGAAGTCGGTGCCCTGCAGCCATTCCGGGGTGCCCGGGAACAGCTCGCGCAGCGTCTCCAGGGTGTTCGCGGCCTCCTGCCGGCGGCCCGCGCCGATCAGGCTCCGGCCGAGGTCGAGCAGCGCGCGGGCGACCAAAACGCGGTCGGTGCCCGCGTCGCTGAGGGCCTGCCGGGCCAGCGCGGCATTGCGGAGGGCTTTGCCCGTACGGGTCGTCGGGTCGGCGTAACCGTGATGCCGCAGCACGATCGCCTCACGCGGGGCGGCGACGACGTGGGGCGTACGACCGTCGCCGGTCACCAGACGCTCGTGCACCCGGCCCGTCCATCGGGCGGCCGTCTTGCGATGCAGGTGGACAGCGGTGTTCGTGTACGGCAGTTCGTCGTGGGCGTTGTCCACGACGACCTCGATCACGTCGGCCGTCGTGCGGTCCAGGAACTCCCGCAGCCGGCGCGGGTTCCCGATGTAGCGCTGGTCGGCGTCGACGGTCAGCACCCAGAGAGCGCTCCACCCCGCCAGCGCCTCGTTGCGGGCCGAACCGAAGTCATCGGTCCACTGCCCCCGGGTAACCGTCGCGCCGAGCTCAGCGGCGATCTGAGGCGTTCGATCGGTCGAGCCGGTGTCGTGCACGTGTATCTCGTCGACCACCCCGTCGAGCGAGGCCAGACAGCCCGCCAGTTCGGTTTCTTCGTCGCGCACGATGAGGCTGGCTGCCAGCGGGGGAGTGGTCACCGATCCATCGTCGGCGTCTTTCCTGTTTGAAACTGGCAAAACGGGGAAACGCCGCGGCCCGGCCGTCCGCTTACGCGGGGCCGGGCCGTAACGGTCTGGTCGTGGGCCTAGCGCGAGCTGGACCCCGCGTTGTTGCGGAAGTCGTCGGCGCCCTCGCGGTCACGGGTGAAGTCCCAGCCGCCGGCCGCCTCGCGACCCGGACGGCCGCCCATGGCGAAGCCGCCGATCTCCTGACCTCGCCGCCAGCCCCGGAAGTAGCCCGTGGTGTGAGCCGCGATGCTGGCCGCGTCGCGGACGATGCGCAGCGGGCGCTCGTCGCGCAGCGGGGAGCCCGGCACCAGGTTGGCCTGGGGAACCCGCTTGGGCAGACCGGCCGCGGTCTCGGCCGCCACCTCGGGGATGGACGCCTTTTCGGCGGCGCGCCAGCCCGAGTCGTTGGGGTTGGTCCAGTCCATCTTGTCGGACTGCTCGTTGTGGCCGGTGAACCAGGCCGAGCGGGCCGCCGCGAAGATCAGCAGGTCGGTGTCGTTGCTGTCGGCCGGCACCGGTGGGTTGATGCTGCGGTCGAGCGCGGTCAGCTTGCTGCTCGTGGTCGACGGCGACGACATCGGGCGACGGACTCCGTTGCGACCCTCGACCAGCCGTAGCGACGGCGGGTCGGAGATCGACGGGCGGTCGGCGACCGGGGCGTTGAGGCCGTTGGCCAGCTGCGACTCGACCAGGCGCAGGGCCGGCGGCTCCTTCGGCATGTCCTGCCACGGCGGCCGCACCCGGCCGTCGGCGGGCGGGGCACTGGCCGAGGCGGCCGGGGTGGCGAGGTCGTCGTTCCCACCGGTGTTCATCAGCGGCCAGTTGGCCCGCGAGCCGGGCTCGGGAGCCTCCTGCCCGCCCGGACGCTGGGCCGGCATGGGCAGCGAGTAGTCGGTGGCCTCGCCGGTCGGGGCCCCGGGGCGGGTCGTCGGGCGCGGCGGGATGACCGTGCGCTGACGCTCGGCGCGGGCGTTGTTGATGGCCGCGTTGGTCAGGGTCGCCCGGAACGGCTGGCCGGTGTCGGCCGGCGACGTGCCACCGGGCCCGCCCGAAGTGGGCACGCCCGAGGTGGGCACGCCGGACGACGGCATGGTGCCCGGCGAGACCGAGGCGGCCGGGAACACCGTGCCGGTCGGGCTGCCCGTCGGCGGGCGCGAGACCGGACGGGAACCGGGCGTGATCGGCGTCATGCCGGGCGGCAACGGCGGCTGCGAGATCGGCCGGTTGCCGGGCACGGGACCACGGTTGGGGAACAGGGACGCGGCGGCGGCCGCGGGAGCCGCGGGCGGCGGCGTGACCGGGCGGGGCGCCAGCGGCGGCGGCATGACCGGGTCGGGCGCGACCGGCGGCGTGGTGAGCGGCCGCGGGATGACCGGGCCGGTGCCGGTCGAGGCGGGCTCGGGGCGCAGCCGGCGACCGAAGCGCGAGCCCTCGTCGGGCACGGACTGCAGCGCGGCGGGCTGCTCGGTGGTGCGGCGGGTGCGCCGGTTGGCCGGGGCACTGCGGGCGGCGATGGTGCCGATCAGGGAGGAGCAGGCGGCGTCGCAGGCGCGCACCGAGGCGACTGCCTGGCGGACCGTCTCGCCCGCGGCCGGGGCCAGCGACTTGTTGACCCCGCCGCGGCGGGGCGACTCGCTGATCGCGACCTGGAGCGCGGTGACGGCGGCGATGATCTCGTCTTCGGTGCCCGCGCCGGCCCGGGTGAGCTCGACCGCGACCTGCTCGGCGACGCGCTGGGGCTCGCCCAGGGCGGTGAGCCGCCCCGGCTCGGGCAGCGCGTCGAGCACGGCGAGGGCGAGCGGGTGGGCCGGGTCGGGGTAGGCCCGCAGCGCGGCCGGGTAGAGCTCGCGGAGCACCTCGCGCAGGGCGATGGCGGCCGCGTGCCGACCGGTGAGCAGCGCGACGTGCGCCGCCAGCACCGGCTTGTAGCTGACCAGGTCGCGCGGCACCGGCAGGCTGCCGGCGGCGAGCGCCCCGGCCTGCAGCGCGCGGGCCAGGCCGACGGCCCGGCGGGCGGCCGGCGGCGCCTGCATCTCGTCGACAGAGTCGTCGTCGGCGAACCGCTCGGCGAAGTCGTCGGTGGTGTCGTCGTCGGCCACCACCAGCGGCCGGCCGGCCGCGGTGAGCAGTGAGGTGACCAGGTGGTCGTCGCTGTCGGCGGCGACCGCGGCGTCGGTGAATCCACTCGTCCGTTCCACGAGCAGCGCGCCGAGCTCGGCGTAACCGCCGGGATCGTCGCTGATCTCGTGAACGCCGAGCAGTCGTCCTGCGTCATCCACGACGGCGATGGTCAGGTGTGCGGCCGAAGCCCCACGCACCGAGTCATCGGCCGACGCCAGACCGCAGTACACGCGCACGAGCGCCACGGCGTCGTCTCCTCCCCTGGGACAGCTGTCGGTGGACCAAGGATTGATGGTCCCTGGTGAGGGGTCAGTCGCGCCAGTCCACAGCTGCAGAGATCTTGCCGATTACCGAGCGCCAGCCGAGACTTGCCTGTTGTGCCCCGATTTTCTTCAGTCGCCGTCGACCGAAGAAACCACCCATGCCACCGTTTTCCGCGGCACGGAGGGACTCGTCGAGGTCGTCGAGCGGCGAACCGGGCGACAGTGCCAGGATCACCGGCTTGAGCCGGAGAGCGTGACCGAGGTCACGCGCCACCTCGCCCGCGGCGATGAGCAGCGGCAGGTCCCACGTGTCGTGCCCGCCGCGCAGGTTTTCCACCACGAGGTCGAGCTCGTAGCGGTTCTCCGGCAGCGGGTCGATGTCGGTCGACTGTACCCGGTCGGCCAGGGTGCCCCAGGAGTCGATTTGTGCGAGATCGTGCGGTGCACCCGAACGAATGAAGGAGACCAGCGACTCGGGCGTCTTGAAGGCGATCAACCGGCCCTTGTGGCTGAGGAATGCGGGTACTTCCTCGTCCTCCGCCTCGGCGGCGGCCTCGTCCTCTTCGTCGTCGAAGTCGGCCGGGTCGGGCTCGTCGGCCGCCTTCGCGTCCTTGCCGTCCTCGTCCTTCTCGCCCTCGGCCAGCAGCGCCTGGAACTCCTCGTCGACGATGACCTCTTCCTCGTCATCGTCGTCCGGCTCCGACTGGGCGCGGCGCTTACGAGCCTCGAAGGGGTCGTCCTCGTCGACCTCGACCTCGGTCGGGGTCAGCGTGGAGGCCTGACGGTAGGCGCGCAGGGTGAGCGCGACGCCGCCGGGCAGCGCGATCTCGACCGGCTCGACGCCGACGGAGTCCCAGAGCTCACGCCCGGAGAGCCCGTCGTCAGACTTCGCCGGCGCAGTGGACTGCGCGGCCACGGGCGCGGACGCCTCGGGCTCGTCGGACTGGCTGGTCACGGTGACCTCCGGGATCTCTGCTGTCTGCGGGACGGGTGATTCTGCCGACACACCCTAATGGGCGTGCCTGGGCGTGGGCTGACCGTCCCCCGCACTTCCCCTTTGACCGGTGCGAACGATCAGAAACCCTTCGGGTGCCAGACCGTCTTGATCTCGAGGAGGGCGGTCATCGCACCCGTGCCCGGGTCTTCCGAGTAGTCAACGCCCGAAACGGGTCGGACGACCCGCTTCAGGGTGCCGGCGGCCGCTCTTTCGAGTTCGGTGGCCAGCTCGGAGTCGCCGACGCCGGACAGGTCGAGCGCGTTCACGTCGTCGTGCGAGGCGAGCCAGGGCGCGATCTCGGCGGCCCGCCCGGTCAGCACGTTGACCACCCCGCCGGGCACGTCGGAGGTGGCCAGCACCTCGGCCAGGGTGATCGCCGCCTGCGGGTTGGAGGCGACCACGACCACCGTGTTGCCGGTGACGACAGCCGGGGCGATCACGCTGACCAGACCGAGGAGCGTCTCGGGGGCGATCACGCCGACCACGCCGGTCGGCTCGGGGGCCGAGATGTTGAAGAACGGGCCGGCCACCGGGTTGGCCCCGCCCGCGATCTGGGCGATCTTGTCGGACCAGCCCGCGTACCAGACCCAGCGGTCGACCGCGGCGTCGACCTCGGAGCCGGCGACGCCCAGCGCCTTGAACTCGCCCCGGCGGGCCTCGAGCATCTCGGCGATGCGATAGAGGACCTGGCCGCGGTTGTACGCCGTGGCGCCGGCCCACTTGGGCTGGGCCGCGCGGGCGGCGACCACGGCGTCGCGGGCGTCCTTGCGGGAGGCGAGGGCCACGTTGTCGCCGTCCACCAGATAGGTCCGTCCTGACTCGCTGCGCGGGAACTTCCCGGCGACGTACAGCTTGTAGGTCTTGCGTACCGCGAGGCGGGACGACGTCGAAGACTTAGGCAAGGTACGCCTCCAGACCGTGCCGGCCGCCTTCACGGCCGTAACCGGACTCCTTGTAGCCGCCGAACGGCGACGTCGGGTCGAACTTGTTGAACGTGTTGGCCCAGACCACACCGGCGCGCAGCTGGTCGGCCACGGCCAGGATCCGCGAGCCCTTGTCGGACCAGATGCCGGCCGAGAGTCCGTACGGCGTGTTGTTGGCCTTCTCGACCGCCTCGGCCGGCGTGCGGAACGTCAGCACGGACAGCACCGGGCCGAAGATCTCTTCGCGGGCGATCCGGTGGGCCTGGGTGACCCCGGTGAAGATGGTCGGCGCGAACCAGAAGCCGCGGTCGGGCAGCTCGCACGGCGGCGACCAGCGTTCCGCGCCCTCGTCCGAGCCGACCCCGGCCAGCTCGGTGATCCGATCGAGCTGGGCCTTCGAGTTGATCGCCCCGATGTCGGTGTTCTTGTCGAGCGGGTCACCCACACGCAGGGTGCTCATCCGCCGCTTCAAGGCCTCGAGGAGAGGAGAAGCGATCGACTCCTGTACGAGCAGCCGCGAGCCCGCGCAGCAGACGTGCCCCTGGTTGAAGAAGATGCCGTTGACGATGCCCTCGACGGCCTGGTCGATCGGGGCGTCGTCGAAGACGATGTTGGCCGCCTTGCCGCCCAGTTCGAGGGTGAGCTTCTTGCCGGTGCCGGCCACCGAGCGGGCGATCTGGCGGCCCACCTCGGTCGAGCCGGTGAAGGCGACCTTGTTGACGTCGGGGTGCTCGACCAGATAACGGCCGGTGTCGCCGGCGCCGGTGACGATGTTGACCACGCCCGGCGGCAGGTCGGCCTGGCGGCACACGTCGGCGAAGAACAGCGCGCTCAGCGGGGTGGTCTCGGCCGGCTTGAGCACCACCGTGTTGCCGGTGGCCAGCGCGGGCGCGATCTTCCAGGCCAGCATGAGCAGCGGGAAGTTCCACGGGATGACCTGACCGGCCACGCCGAGCGGGCGCGGGTCGGGACCCAGGCCGGCGTATTTCAGCTTGTCGGCCCAGCCCGCGTAGTAGAAGAAGTGCGCGGCGACCAGCGGCAGGTCGACGTCGCGCGACTCCTTGATCGGCTTGCCGTTGTCGAGCGACTCGAGCACGGCGAACTCGCGCGCCCGCTCCTGCAGGATGCGGGCGATCCGGAACAGGTATTTCGCGCGCTCCGAACCGGGCAATGCCGACCAGCTCTCGAAGGCTCGGCGGGCGGCGGCCACGGCGCGGTCGACGTCTTCCGGAGCGGCCAGCGCGACCTCGGCCAGCACCTCCTCGTCGGCCGGGTTGATCGTTTTGAAGGTGCCCTTGGCCTCGGTGAACTCGCCGTCGATGAACAGCCCGTAGGACGGGGCGAGGGAGACGATCGAGCGGGACTCGGGGGCGGGAGCGTAATCGAAGAGCGGCATCGGCCTCAGTCCAGCGTGAAGTAGTCAGGGCCGGCGTAGTGGCCGGTGGTGAGCTTGGTGCGCTGCATCAGCAGATCGTTGAGCAGCGACGAGGCGCCGAACCGGAACCAGTCGGGGCTGAGCCAGTCGTCGCCGCACGTCTCGTTGATCATCACCAGATATTTGATGGCGTCTTTCGTCGTGCGGATGCCGCCGGCCGGCTTGACCCCGACCTGGCGTCCGTAACGCTCGCGGAAGTCGCGTACCGCCTCGAGCATGAGCAGCGTGACCGGCGGCGTGGCGTTGACGCCGACCTTGCCGGTCGAGGTCTTGATGAAGTCGGCCCCGGCCAGCATGGCCAGCCAGGAGGCGCGGCGGACGTTGTCGTAGGTGGCCAGCTCACCGGTCTCGAGGATGACCTTGAGGTGGGCCGGACCGGCCGCCTCCTTGACCGCGACGATCTCGTCGAAGACCTTGGCGTAGTCGCCGGCCAGGAACGCGCCGCGGCTGATCACCATGTCGATCTCGTCGGCACCGCCGGCCACCGCGTCGCGGGTGTCGGCCAGCTTGACCTCGAGCGGGGCCTGGCCGGACGGGAAGGCGGTGGCCACGCTGGCCAGGTGGACCCCGGAGCCGGCGAGCACGGCGGCCGCCGTCGGGACCATGGCCGGATAGACACAGACCGCGGCGACCGGCGGGCAGGTGGGGTCGGCCGGGTCGGGCCGCAGGGCCTTGGCCGAGAGCGCGCGCACCTTGCCGGGGGTGTCGGCGCCCTCGAGGGTGGTGAGGTCGACCATCCGGATGGCCAGGTCGATCGCCTGCGCCTTGCTGGTCGTCTTCACCGATCGGGTGCCGAGCGCCGCCGCCCTGGCCTCGATGCCCACCTTGTCGACCCCGGGCAGACCGTGCAGGAAGGTCCGGAGATCGGCGGGGGAGTCGGCCAGGTGGGACAGCCTCGACGTCGCTGTCGCAGTCATGAATCGGATTCTACGCAGCCCCCCGACAGTTGATCTTGATTGACCGGTAGGTTGTCGACGTGGACGTACTCGTCGTAGATCACCCGCTGGCTCAGACCCGCCTCACTGCGATGCGGAAGACGGACACCGATTCCGGCGTCTTCCGGGCGTCCCTGCACGAGTTGACCACGATGGTGGTCTACGAGGCGGCCCGCCTGTTCGCCACCGAGACCTACCCGATCACCACGCCGGTGGCCCCGACCGAGGGCATCCGGCTGGCCAATCCGCCGCTGATCGTGCCGGTGCTGCGGGCCGGTCTGGGCATGGCCGACTCGGCGCTGGCCCTGCTGCCCGAGTCGTCGATGGGCTTCGTCGGCCTGGCCCGCGACGAGCACACGTTCGAACCCCGCGCCTACATGGAGTCGCTGCCCGGCGACCTCGCGGGTCAGCCGGTGCTGGTGCTCGACCCGATGCTGGCCACCGGCGGCTCGCTGCTGCACTGCTGCCAACTGCTGGTCGACCGCGGCTGCACCGACGTGATCATCTGCTGTGTGCTGGCCGCGCCCGAGGGCATCCGCCGGCTCGAGGAGTCCGGGCTGCCGTTGCGCCTGGTCACCGCCTCGATCGACCAGGGCCTGAACGACAAGATGTACATCGTGCCCGGCCTCGGCGACGCCGGCGACCGCCAGTTCGGCGGAATGAGAAGGTTTTAAGAGACAAAGCTCCAGCTCAGGGCCTTGCCGTCGGCGAACGGCATGACCCCGTGAAAGACCTGTGGGGAGTCGGCGAAGACCAGGGGCAGGAAGTGCCGGTCGGACTCCCACATCGGCACGTTGCCGGCCAGCACGTCCTTGACCGGCACCCAGTGCAGGCTGCCCTCGTCGTTGCCGGCCGGTGGGGTGCCGGTCCACGACGGGATCCGGAACACGAAGCCGAACCAGTTCGCCCCGCCGCGGCCGAAGCCGGGCCACGAGATCGTGCCCGCCAGCTCGACCGTCGTGCAGTCGAGGCCGGCCTCCTCGTGGATCTCGCGACGCAGGCCGCTGACCACGTCCTCATCCGGCTCGAGCTTGCCGCCCAACCCGTTGTACTTGCCGAAATGAAGATCATCCGGACGGGTGTCCCGCCGCACCATCAACACCTCGTGCCGATCGGGGGACAACACGTAACCGAGAGTCGCGATGATCGCCTGCACGGCTGCGACTTTAAGCCAACCACTACAACCTGGATATAACCGACCTGGCGATCTGATTGCGTGACTGGGGACACTATCGTTTCGATCCATGACCTCCATGCCTCTCGCCGAGGAACTGCTCCTCCTCGCGTACGACGACCAGACCGGCAAGGCGACCGGATCCCGGATCGGCCTCGACCTCGGGATGGCCGCCGCCGTGCTGGTCGACCTCGCGCTGGCGGGGCGCATCGCGTACGTCGACGGTTTCCTCAAGGTGCTCGACGCCACCCCGACCGGTGAGCCGATCGCCGACCTCGTGCTCGAAAAGGCCGCCGAGGCCGAGCCGCACACGCCCGCCCAGTGGCTGCAGCGCATGCGGCACCGGCTGCGCACCCGCGTGCTCGAAGACCTGGTCGCCCGGGGCATCGTGCAGGACGTGGACGAGACCCAGATGGGCGTCATCCACGTGCACCGCTACCCGACCACCGACCCGGCCTTCGAGGCCGAGATCCGCAAGCGGCTGGCCGACGCGCTGACCACCGGCGCGATCTGCGACGAGCGCACCGCCGCACTGGCCACCCTGCTGTTCTCCTGCCGCATGGAGCCCGCGCTGCGCCTGCCTCAGGAGGAGACGGCCCGGGCCCACGACCGGCTCGAGCAGATCGCCTCAGGTGCCGGGTTCATGGCCGGCGGCAACATGGAGGACTCGATCGTCCGGCCGAGCGTGGCGCTGGTCGTGGCCACGCTCAGCAAGGCGATCCAGGCGGCCCTGGGCACGCCCAAGCCGGCCTGATCAGACACCCAGAGCTGCGGCGATCTCGCGCCGCAGCTCTACCAGGCCGTCGCCGGCCCTCGCGCGGGCGGCGGCCAGGTCACCCGAGGCGACAGGTTCGACCACTTCCAGGTACGCCTTCAGCTTGGGCTCTGTGCCCGACGGCCGGATGACCGCCCGCACCGACGAGGTGCGGAAGGTGAGCACATTGTTGGCGGCGTCATCGGTCGTGCCGGCCGCCAGCCCGAGCAGCGTCGCCGGCGGTGCCTGCCGGGCCCGGGTCATCGCCGCCCCGATCTCGGCCAGGTCGTCGACCCGCACCGAGAGCTGGTCGGTTGCGTGCACCCCGAACTCGACGGCCAGCTCGTCGAGCCGGTCGGCCAGGGTGCGCCCGGATGCCTTGAGCCCGGCCGCCAGCTCGGCCACGGTCAGCGCCGCCGTGATGCCGTCCTTGTCCCGTACGAGGCCGGGCGCCACGCAGTAGCCGAGCGCCTCTTCGTAGCCGTACGCGAGCTCCTCGGCCGCCCGCACGATCCATTTGAACCCGGTCAGCGTCTCGGCGTAGGGCACGCCCCGGGCCGCGCACAGCCGCCCCAGCAGTTGCGACGAGACGATCGTGGTCGCGTACGTCCCCCCGCTGCCCCGCCGGATCAGGTGGTCACCGAGCAGCACGCCCAGCTCGTCCCCGCGCAGCGCCCGCCACCCGCCGCCGGCCGTCGGGACGGCCACCGCGCACCGGTCGGCGTCCGGGTCGTTGGCGATGGCCAGGTCGGCCCCGGTCGAGGCGGCCAGTGCGAGCAGCCGGTCCATCGCGCCCGGCTCCTCCGGGTTGGGGAACGCGACCGTCGGGAACTCCGGGTCGGGCTCGGCCTGCGCCGCCACCACGGCCGGAGCCGGGAAGCCGGCCGCGGCGAACGCGGCCACCAGCGTCGACCCGCCGACGCCGTGCATCGGCGTGTAGGCCACGGCGAGGTCGCGGGGGCCGTCCTCGGCCAGCACCGTGGCGGCGCTCTGGGCGTACCGGGAAAGGATCTTGTCGTCGATCAGCGTGCCCGGCGCGCCCAGCGGGATGCCGGCGATCGGCCCGACGGCGCGGATGGCCGCCTCGATGCCTGCGTCGGCCGGCGGCACGATCTGGGCGCCGTCACCACCGGGGCCGCCCAGCGCGCGGCCCAGATAGACCTTGTAGCCGTTGTCCTGCGGCGGGTTGTGGCTGGCGGTGACCATGACCCCGGCCACCGCGTCGAAGGCCCGCACCGCGTACGCCAGCACGGGCGTCGGCAGCAGCGCGGGCATGACCAGGGCCTCGCGCCCGGCGCCGGTGGCGACCCGGGCGGTCTGCTCGGCGAACTCGCGGGATCCGTGCCGGGCGTCGTAGCCGATCACCAGCGGGCCCTCGCCGCCCTGGGCGGCCAGCCAGGTGACCAGCCCGGCGGCGGCGCGGGTGACGACCGCGAGGTTCATCCCGTTCGGGCCCGCGCGCAGCCGGCCCCGCAGCCCGGCGGTGCCGAAGGTGAGCGGGCCGGCGAACCGGTCGCGCAGTTCGGCCTCGGTGCCGGGCAGCCCGGCGATCAGCCGGTCCAGCTCGGTCCGGGTCGCCGGGTCGGGGTCGTCGGCCAACCACGCATCGGCCAGGGCACGTACATCGTCGTCAGGCGCCATCAGGGATTGATAGCACGACCGGGCGGGTCAGGAGGCCAGGGCGTACGACTTGATCATTTGATCGAAGATCGGCTTGCTCGTGCCGAACTGGGCCTCGCTGGTGGTCAGGTAGAACGAATAGGCCTTGCCGCCCGAGATGATCGCGCCCCAGAGCCCGTGCCGGGCCGTGTCGCCGGTTCCGCACGTGTATTCGAGGACGGCGCCGTCCCGGCCGGAGATCTTGGCGTCGGTCACGCCGACCCGCGCGTACGGGTCGACGCAGCTCGCCGAGCGGGTCTTCAGCGTGTTCTCGGCGACGCCCAGGAACGACTGGGGAGTCGCCTTGGACGAGGCCGGCTCGACCAGGATGCGGACCTTGCGCTTGGCGTCGGCCGGATCCACGTAGTCGACCCAGTTGCCGCCGGCCTTGCGGGCCCACGCCTTGGGCACCAGCACGGTGATCCCGCGGTCGTTGTACTGCTGGGTGGGCAGTGCGGCCGGCTGGGCCGCGGCGCTGCCCGGCGGACCGGCGACCGGGGCGCCGGTGTCGTCCTTGCCGCTGCCGACCAGCGAGAACACCACGATCAGCAGGACCACCACGGCCAGTGCACCGCCACCGGCGATCAGCTGCTTGTTCCGCGGCCAGCCCTGCACCGTCTCGACGGCGCGGCCGGTGGTGTCCTTCGTCGTGGCCACGGCCTTGGCCAGCATGGCCTTGTGCTTGGCGGCCGAGCTGCCCGAGACGGTGCCGGCCGCCTGCGCGCCGTTCCAGGCCTCGCGCGGCGGCAGCATGCTCGTGGTGTCACCGGACGACGGCACACCGGTGGCCGGCATCATGCCGGTCGGCGTCGACTGCGCCGCCCGCCGCCGGGCCGTGCCCGGGGTGTGCGTGTTGCCCTGCTGCACCCGGTTGAAGTGGTCGGTGAGCGAGTCGCCCGGCGCGAGCATGGCCCGGCCGCCGATCTGCCCGTTCGTGCTGGGCGGGATCGGCTGGGTCTCGGCGGGCGCGGCCGGCGGGCGCTGAGCGGGCACGACCGAGTAGGGGTCGGTCATCATGTGCGGCGGCTTGGTGCTGGCCAGCGGGCCGGCCAGCTGCTGGCGCAGGATGGTGCGGGCGGTCCCGACGTCCATCCGCCGGTCGGGGTCCTTCTCCAGCAGACCCATCAGCACCGGGGTGAGCGAACCGGCACGGACGGCCGGGGCGGGCGGATCCTCGACCACGGCATGCATGGTCTCGATCGGGTCGCCCTTGTCGAACGGGGGCCGGCCCTCGACCGCGGTGTAGAGCGTGACGCCCAGTGAGAACAGGTCGCTCGGCGGGCCGAACGAGCTGCCCATGGCGCGCTCGGGCGAGATGAAGTGGGGCGACCCGAGCACCATGCCCGGGGTGGTCAGCTGCACGTCGGTGGGCATGCGGGCGACACCGAAGTCGGTCAGCACGCAGCGGCCGTCGTTGCAGATCAGCACGTTGGCCGGCTTGACGTCGCGGTGCAGCACGCCATGGGCGTGGGCGACCTCGAGCGCGCCCAGCAGCGCGATGCCGATCTTGGCGACCACGCGGGCCGAGACCGGCCCGTCCTCGATCACCATGTCGGCCAGGCTGCGCGCGTCGAGCAGCTCCATCACGATCCACGGCCGGCCGTTCTCGTGGACGACGTCGTAGACCTGCACGACCGCGGGGTGCTGCAGGGCGGCCGCGGCGCGGGCCTCGCGCATGGTCCGTTCGTACATCGCGTCGCGGTCGCTCGGGGCGAGGCCGGGCGGGAGGATGACCTCCTTGATCGCCACGTCACGGCGGAGCAGGGTGTCGGCTGCGCGCCACACCGTGCCCATGCCACCGTGGCCGACCGCGGCGCGAAGGGTGTACCGCCCGCCGATGAGCGTGCCCGGGGCTGCGCGTCCGCTGGTCGGAGCGTTGTTGCCACCGCTCCACGTCGGAATCTGAGTCACTGAGTCTGCCACCGAGGGGTGTAGGGGCCGTCGAGGAGAACCCCGCTATCTTGCCGTGCCCCCACCCGGATTTGAAAGTCGCGGGCACCGTGTTCCGGAGAACTCGACAGTAGGTGACCGCGAAATCGCATTGTGTGGACAGTTTCGGACGCAGAGTGCAAAAGTCCTCACTCTTCCCTAGCTTTCCTGCGCTTAAGATCCGGGGTGTGGACGCGGAATCGGGTTTCGAGATCAAGCCGGTCTACCGGACGGAAGACGTCCCGCCGGACGCGCCGATCGGGGAGCCGGGCGAGTTCCCCTACACCCGTGGCGTGTACCCGACGATGTACACCAAGCGCCCGTGGACCATGCGGCAGTACGCGGGCTTCGGCACCGCGGCCGAGTCCAACGCCCGCTACCACCAGCTGCTGGCGGCGGGCACGATGGGCCTGTCGGTCGCGTTCGACCTGCCGACCCAGATGGGCTACGACTCGGACGACTCGATCGCGCACGGCGAGGTCGGCAAGGTCGGGGTCGCGATCGACTCGATCGACGACATGCGCACCCTGTTCGCGGGCATCCCGCTCGACCAGGTGTCCACCTCGATGACGATCAACGCGCCCGGCTCGGTGCTGCTGCTGCTCTATCAGCTGGTGGCCGAGGAGCAGGGGCTGCCCGGTTCGGCCCTGCAGGGCACGATCCAGAACGACATCCTCAAGGAATACATCGCCCGGGGCACCTACATCTTCCCGCCGAAGCCGTCGTTGCGCCTGGTCGCCGACACCTTCGCGTACTGCCGGACCGAGATCCCGAAATGGAACACGATCTCGATCTCGGGCTATCACATGGCCGAGGCCGGCGCGTCGCCCGCTCAGGAGATCGCCTTCACCCTGGCCAACGGCATCGAATACGTACGCGCGGCGCTCGCCGCGGGCCTGGCCGTGGACGATTTCGCCCCCCGCCTCTCGTTCTTCTTCGTGGCCCGCACCACGCTGCTGGAAGAGATCGCCAAGTTCCGCGCGGCCCGGCGCATGTGGGCCCGGATCATGCGCGACGAGTTCGGCGCCCGCGACCCGAAGTCGTTGATGCTGCGCTTCCACACCCAGACCGCGGGCGTGCAGCTCACCGCCCAGCAGCCCGAGGTCAACCTGGTCCGGGTGGCGATCCAGGCGCTGGGCGCGGTGGCCGGCGGCACCCAGTCACTGCACACCAACGCCTACGACGAGGCGATCGCGCTGCCCACCGAGAAGTCGGCCCGCCTGGCCCTGCGCACCCAGCAGGTGCTGGCCTACGAGTCGGGCCTGACCGGCACGGTCGACCCGTTCGCCGGGTCGTACGCCATCGAGGCGATGACCGACGAGGTGGAGCGGCAGGCCACCGAGCTGATCGAGCGCGTCTTCTCCTACGGCTCGTCGGTCGAGGCGATCGAGCAGGGCTTCCAGAAACAGGAGATCGAGGCCTCGGCCTACCGGATCGCCAACGAGATCGACAGCGGCGAGCGGGTCGTGGTCGGGGTCAACCGGTTCGCGGCCGACGCCGAGGAGCGCTACGAGCCGCTGCGCGTCGACCCGGCGATCGAGGCCGCCCAGGTCGCCCGGCTGGCCACCCTGCGGGCCGAACGGGACAACGACGCGGTCGAGGCGGCGCTGGCGGATTTGGCGAAGGGCGCCGGGGGAACCGAGAACGTCTTACCGTTGATGAAAGAGGCGTTGCGTCTTCGTGCCACTGTGGGCGAGGTATGCCACACCTTGCGCGGTGTATGGGGCGTTTACCACCCGGTGGAACGCTTCTAGAACACACGCGGCGTGCCCATCACTCGCATGCCGTGTCACTGTTGACCAAGTGTCCCCATCAGGGATTTCGTCACCGTGAGCGATAAAGCGCGTACGGGAATGGCGTTGCACAGCGTCACCGAAAACGGTCTAAGCTGTCGCGCATCGCGAAAACCCGACAAACATCTAGAGCGATACGGAAGCCGACGTGACTACTACTCTGACGGAGCCCGCAGCGGCCCAGAAGGAGTGGCCCGGGCCGTTGCCCGGTGCCGAGCCCCTGCCCGGCCAGCTCGACCGCTGGCTCGCCTCGCACGGCCAGGAGCTCGTAGCCATTCGACGGCACCTGCACTCGCACCCCGAACCGTCCTACCACGAGTTCGAGACGGCGGCCCTGGTCGCCCGGGAGCTCGCCGTGGCCGGCCTGGCGCCGCGCCTGCTGCCCGAGGGCAACGGCGTGATCTGCGACATCGGCGAGGGCGACCGGGTGATCGCCTTCCGGGCCGACCTCGACGCGCTGCCGCTGCAGGACCTCAAGGACGTGCCCTACAAGTCGACGGTGCCCAACGTGGCCCACGCCTGCGGGCACGACGTGCACACCACCGTGATGCTCGGCCTCGGCCTGGCCCTCCAGCAGCTCCACCGCGAGGGCCGGCTGCCCGGCCGGATCCGCCTGATCTTCCAGTGCGCCGAAGAGAGCGTCCCCTCCGGAGCGCCCAGGCTGATCGCGGCCGGCGCGCTCAAGGGCGTCTCCGCCATCTACGCGCTGCACTGCTATCCGCAGCTGCCCGCGGGCCTGGTCGGGGTGCGCTCGGGCCCGTTCACCGCGGCCGCCGACACCGTCGACGTGACGCTGACCGGCCCCGGCGGGCACACCGCCCGGCCGCATCTGACCGCCGACCTGGTGTACGCGCTGGGCAAGGTCATCGTCGACACGCCCGCCCTGCTCGGCCGCCGGGTCGACGCGCGGGCCGGCCTGTCCATGGTGTGGGGCGCGGTGCACTCGGGCGAGGCGTTCAACGCGATCCCGGGTGAGGGCCACGCCCGCGGCACCGTACGGATCCTGAGCCGCGAGGCCTGGCGCACCGCCCCCGAACTGGTCACCCAGCTGATCAAGGACGTGGTCGCGCCGACCGGGGCGCACGTCGAGGTGTCCTACCAG
This sequence comes from Paractinoplanes bogorensis, assembly GCF_018829635.1. Classification (GTDB taxonomy): domain Bacteria; phylum Actinomycetota; class Actinomycetes; order Mycobacteriales; family Micromonosporaceae; genus Actinoplanes; species Actinoplanes bogorensis. The sequence continues at coordinate 115,556 of NZ_JAHKKG010000002.1, read as the reverse complement.
CGCGGTGTCCCGCCGGTGATCAACGACCGGATGGCGGCCGCCGTCATCGCCGGGGCGGCCGGTGCCGCGCTCGGCCCCGAGCGGGTCGTCGAGGCCGAGATCAGCATGGGCGGGGAAGACTTCGCGTTCTACCTCGACCAGGTGCCGGGCGCGATGATCCGGCTGGGCACTGGGGTGCCCGGGTCGGATGAGAAGCACGACCTGCACCAGGGCGACTTCGATGTGGACGAGAGCTGCATCGGCTACGGCGTGCGGGTCATGGTCCACACCGCTCTCGCCGCCCTGGCGACGGCCGCTTTCTAAGGTCGGGCCAGGGGGTGCGGGTGATGGTCCGCACCGCCCTGGCCGTCTGAGTCGCTGAGGGCGACGGCCGCTGTCTGAGGTCGGCCTAGGCGGTGCGGGTCATGGTCCACACCGCCTAGGCCGTCTGAGTCGCTGAGGGCGACGGCCGCGTTCTAAGGCTGCTGCTGCGGCGGCGCGGGCGGACCGGACGCCGGCGGGCCCGAGACGGGCGGGTGCTGCGGCAGCGGCCCGGCGGGCGTGGCGTAGACCGCGGCCCCGGGACGGCGGGAGCGGTTGAACCGGCGTACGAGATAGATGATCGCCCAGATCGGCAGGCCGAACGCGATCAGCCACGGCAGCAGCGCGCCCAGCACGGTCAGCAGCACCTTGAGCGAGGCCAGCAGAGCATCCCAGCCCGCGCCGAAGCCGCTGAGGAATCCGGGCGGACCGTCGTCGGTGACCACCTCGGCCTGCGGGTCGAGCAGCGTGACGGTGATCGTCGAGAGGGCGGTCAGGTCGGCCAGGTGCCGCTTCTTGGCCTGCAGTGACGCCAGGTCGGACTCGCGGGTGGCCACCTCGCGCTCGAGCATGACCAGGTCGTTCAGCGACTTGGCCTGGGCCAGCAGCTTGCGGCCGCTGTCGACCCGGGCCTGCTGCACGGTGATCCGCGCGTCCAGGTCGACGGTCTGGTCGGTGACGTCCTCGGTGTTGATCTGACGCTGCTCCTCGGTGCCCAGCTTGGACAGCTGGTCGACCACGGCCGCGAACTTGTCGGCCGGGATCCGCAGCTCCATCGTCGCGGTGTCGGCGCCGGAGCCGCTGCTCCGGTTGTCCCCGCTGACGAAGCCGCCGGCCGTCTTGGCGATGCCGGTGGCCTGCCCGGCGGCGGCGTTGACGTTGTCGACCCGCACGGTGGTGTTGCCCCGATAGATGATCGAGCGCTGGTCGACCTGCAGGTCAGGGGCCTGGGCCGGGGCGTCCTTGCCGGCGGCCTGGTCGGCGGCCTCGTTGGGGGCCGGTGCGGCCTCGCCGACCGCGGGTGCACCGCCGGACGTGGACGAGGCGTTGTCGGTGGCCCCGTCCCCGCATCCGGCCAGCAGAACTCCGGCGAGTAGAACTGTTCCCAGCAGATATGTCGATCGCGTACGAATCGCGCGCATGTTTCTCCCATCCCCGTTTCGGTGTGCTCCTGGGACGTGCGGCATTGGTATTCCGGTTCCGGCAGACTGCGTGTTGAGCGATTACGAATCGGCGGCGGAGGGGTCCCGTGCAGATCACGAAGTTCACCCATTCCTGCGTACGGGTCGAGGGCGCGGGCGTCCTCGTCATCGATCCGGGCGCGTTCAGTGAGCGAGAGGCGCTGGACGGAGCCGACGCGGTGCTGATCACGCACGAGCACATCGACCACCTCGACCCGGATGCGCTCACCGAGGCACTCGGGAAGAGGCCGGAGCTTCGCCTGTACGCCCACACGGACGTGCTGGCCCAGCACCCGCGCTTCGCCGACGTGTCGACCGCGGTCGAGCCGGGCGACGAGCTCGATGTCGCCGGCTATCAGGTGCGGGTGCACGGCGGTCAGCACGCGGTGATCCACCCGGACATCCCCCGCATCGCCAACGTGGGCTATCTGGTCTCCGACGGGGCGGCCAATCTCTACCACCCGGGAGACTCGTTCACCGTGCCGGAGGACACGTCGGTGGACACGCTGTTCGCGCCGTTGAATGCTCCGTGGATGAAGCTTTCCGAGTCGATCGACTTCGTCCGTGCGGTGAAACCCGGGCGGGCCTTCGCGCTGCACGACTTTCTGCTGACGCCGATCGGGGCGGGTGTGTCGGACGGTCATCTCGAGCGGCTCGGCGGCACGAAATACGCCCACGTCGCGCCCGGCACGATCATCGCCTGACGTGCCCAGCGCCACCGATGATCTGATCCAGCGGCTCTACGAGGCGCCGCCGGAGGGCTTCGTCGCGAGCCGCAGCGCCGCGATCGAGGATGCCCGTAAGGCGGGGGACCGGGCGACCGCCAAGCGCCTGGCCGCGCTCAAGAAGCCGACCGTGGCGGCCTGGGTGGTCAATCTGCTCGCGCTGCGCAGGCCGGAGCTGATCGAGGAACTGGTCGAGCTGTCCACCGCGCTGCGCGAGGCTCAGCGGGGGCTGGACGGGGCCGCCCTGCGCGAGCTCACCAACCAGCGCCGCCAGGTGGTGTCGGCGCTGGTGTCGGCGGCGGGCATGCTGGCCCGGGCCGAGGAGCCGTCGATCAAGCTGCCGCTCGGCGAGGTGGAGGCGACGCTGACCGCCGCGCTGGCCGAACCGGAGATCGCGGCCCAGGTGCGTACGGGAAGGTTGATCCGGGCCGCCACCTACGCCGGCTTCGGTGAGGTGCCCCGCCCGCGTCTCCGCCTGGTCACCGACGAGGCCGGCACCCACGCCGAGGACGATGACGAAGGCGACGAGGGTGGCGAGGTCGTCGAGTTCCCCCGAGAGAAAGACGCCGATCGGGCCGCCGAACGCCGCCGCCGCGAGTACGAGCAGCGTCATCGGGAGCTGCGGCGGGAACTGTCCAACGCGCAGGCGGCCGAGAAACGGGCCGACGAGCAACTGGAACGCGCCGAGGCGGCCGAACGTGACGCTGGTCACCTCGTCGAGGACCTGGACGCCGAGCTGGCCGAACTGGAACGCCGCCGTACCGAGGCCCAGGCCGACGTCGCCCGCCGCAAGCAGGCGCGCCGCCTCGCGGAACGGGAGACCGCGGCGGCCCGGCGGCAGGTCGGCGACGTGCAGGCCGCCCTGGAGGATCTTGAATCGGACGAGCCGGAATGATCCGATTCGCCGGTGTGGACGGGAAGAATATTTTCCAGAACGGGCACGGGAGAGCAGAATCGGGCGGGTGACCCCCGAACAGGCAGCCGCCAACGCCAAGACGGGGCTAGCGACGATCGTGGGTGCCTTTGCCGAGTCACCCCAGACACTGCGCCGTGCGCGCCTGCTGGGTCTCTCCGGCTGGGCTTATCACGTCTCCGCGCGCGCCGGTGCGCTCGGCGACGTGCGCCCGGAGACCGTCGCCGCCTCGATCGGCCTCATCGCGCCCGAGGCCGTCATCGACGGCTGGGAGGCGACCGCCAAGACCTCGGCCCCGATGGAGGTGGCCACCTGGCACCTGCACGAGCTCTGCACGTGGGGTGTCGAGCAGCTCGGCGGCTTTCCCCGGCTGGCCCGGCTGCACGAGCTGGTCCGCCGGGTGGTGATCGCCATCGACTACGCCGGTCTGCCGCTGTTCGCCGCGTGGCGGGCGATGCCGGTGCCCGACCAGGCGCCCGGGGCCCAGGCCGCGGTGCTGCTCCACCTGCTGCACGAGCACCGGCTCGGCGTCCAGCTGGTGGCCGTGCGGGCGAGCGGGCTGACCCCGCTGCAGGCGATCATCGCCGGTCCCGAGGGCGAGACCGGCGCGGTGGCGTTCGGGTGGCAGCCGCCCTATCCGCCGGCCGGCCCGATCGTGCGCCGGCTGATGTGGGCCGAGTCGGTGGCCGACGCCCTGGCCGGTCAGGCCTACGCCGCGCTCGATCTGGGCGAACGGGTCGAGCTGATCGGCCTGCTGGAGTCGCTGCGCCACCGTCTGAAGCGATAAGGGCTCGCCACATCGGCGGTTGTCGTGATCCGATGCCGGGGTGACTGAGCTTCCCGACGGCTGGAGCGTGCGCCGGCCCACCCTCGACGACCAGCCCGCGCTCCTCGAGCTCGTGCACGCCAGTGACATCGCCGCGGTCGGCTATCCCGACTACAGCGCGGAGGACCTGCACGAGGCGCTGACCGAGGCCAACACCGACCTGGCCCGCGACTGCTGGGTGGCGCTCGAACCGGACGGCCGGATCGTCGGATGGGCCTATCCGAGCAACGCGACCGGCTCCGGTCGCGACTTCATCGAGGTCTACACCTGGCCTGAGCGGGGCCGACCGGCGATCCGGCCGTTGCTCGAGCTGATCTTGGCCCGGGCGGCCGAGCGGGGGACCGAGTTCGGTCATTCCCCGTACGAGGTACGCGCCGGCGCCGTTCCCAGCGAGACGGCCTACATCGAGGAGCTGACCGCGGCCGGGTTCGGCTTCCTCAAACAGCACGCGCGCATGCAGATCTCACTCGACGGCGTCTCCCCGACCCCGCCCGAGCCGCCGGAGGGCGTCACGATCCGTAACGTCCGGGTGGACGACGAGGACGAGATGCGCGCCTTCCACGGCGTGATCGAGCAGGCCTTCCTCGACTCCGATCACCGGGCCGCGGCCTACGACGCGTGGCGCAAGCAGGCCAGCGCCTTCGACGAGTGGTTCGTGGCCGAGGTGGACGGTGTGGTGGCCGGGGCGCTCGAGTCCTCGTACGACAGTGACACGGCCAACGACGAGGGCTGGGTGAAACGGCTGGGCGTGCTGGCGGCGTACCGGAAAAGGGGTTTGGGGGAAGCTCTTCTGCGCCGGGCCTTCGCCGCCTATGCCGGTCAGGGGCGCGCGAAGGCCGGGCTGGGCGTGGACATGGCCAACCCGACCAAGGCGGCCCGGCTCTACCTCGCCGTCGGCATGAAGCCGCTCTACGAGGCCAACATCTACCAGAAGATCGTCTAGTTCTCGGGGCCGGCCGTGCCGGTGGGGCGGCGGCGCAGCTCCTCGACGTAGTCGTCGGGGGCGCCCGCCTTCTCCGCCGCGTTCGCGATCTCGCTCAGATACCAGGCGGTGGGCAGGCCGCCCTCGTAGCCGGCGAACACGTAGACCCAGGCGCTGAACTCGCCCTCGAGCGTGGAGACACGCACGGTGACCTTCTGGTAGGCCTCGGCCGTCACGCCCTCGACCTCGTCGAGTTGCGCCGCGTCCCAGGGGTGCACGTCGTAGAGCGACACGAAGACCCGGTCACCCGGTGACTCCACGATCGTGGTGACCGCGCCCTCCCAGCCCAATTCCCCCTCACCGGCAAAGGTCAGGCGCCAGCCTTCTATCCACCCCACGCCGACCATGGGCGAGTGCGGACAGTAGGCCCGCATGCGGGCCGGATCGAGGTTTGAGCCATACGCGGCGTAATGACGCACGGCGATGACGATAGCCGGATCCGGCGGTGGTGGAGAATACAAGGAGTGCGTGTCGGCACATCTGCCATGCGGGAAGAGGTTGAAGCGTCGTGAGTCGGATCGTGATCATCGGTGGGGGACCGGGCGGGTACGAGGCAGCGCTGGTCGCCGCCCAGCTCGACGCGGACGTCACCCTCGTCGAAGCGGACGGGCCGGGCGGGGCCTGCGTCCTGACCGACTGCGTGCCTTCCAAGACGTTCATCGCCAGCTCCGAGGTGATGACCGGCTACCGGCACAACGACCGCTTCGGCATCCGCTCGTCAGGGCTCGAGGGCGTGACGGTCGACGCGGTCGCGGTCAACGAGCGGGTCAAGAAGCTGGCGCTGGCCCAGTCCAGCGACATCCAGGCCAAGCTGGTCAAGGCCGGGGTCGACGTGGTGCACGGCCGGGCGCGTCTGGGTGAGGACACGCTGGGCCACACCCACCAGGTGCTGATCACGCCGCACGAGGGTGCTTCCTATTCAGTGGAGGCCACGACTGTGCTGCTGGCCACCGGGGCGACCCCGAGGGTGCTGGCCACCGCGCGGCCCGACGGCGAGCGCATCCTCGACTGGCGTCAGCTCTACGACCTCACCGAGCTGCCGTCGCACCTGATCGTGATCGGTTCCGGTGTGACCGGCGCCGAGTTCGCCAGCGCCTACCTGGCCATGGGGGTCAAGGTCACGCTGGTCTCGAGCCGCGAGCGGGTCATGCCGCACGAGGACGCCGACGCCGCGATGGCGATCGAGCGGGTGTTCCGCGAGCGGGGCATGACGATCCTCAGCCAGTCCCGCGGCAAAAGCGTGGAGAACACCGGTTCCGGCGTACGGGTGACACTGGGCGACGACCGCATCATCGAAGGCTCGCACGCCCTGATCGCGGTCGGCGCGATCCCGAACACGGCCGAGCTGGGCCTGGCCGAGTACGGCGTGCAGGTCGGCGACGGCGGCTACGTGACCGTCGACCGGGTGTCGCGCACCAACGTGCCCGGCATCTACGCCGCCGGCGACTGCACGGGCGTGCTCCCGCTGGCCAGCGTGGCCGCCATGCAGGGCCGGATCGCGATCTGGCACGCCATGGGCGAGGCGGTGGCCCCGCTGCGGCTGCGTACCGTCTCGGCCAACGTCTTCACCGACCCCGAGCTGGCCACCGTCGGTGTCTCGCAGAACGACGTGGACGCGGGCCGGATCCCCGCCCGCCAGGTGATGCTGCCGCTGACCGGTAACGCCCGGGCCAAGATGGCCGACCTGCACGACGGTTTCGTCAAGCTCTTCTGCCGGCCCGCGACGGGTCAGATCGTCGGCGGCGTGGTGGTGGCGCCCAAGGCGAGCGAGCTGATCCTGCCGATCACGATGGCGATCGAGAACAACCTGACCGTGGACCAGTTGGCCCACACGATCACTATCTACCCGTCGTTGTCGGGGTCGATCGCGGAAGCGGCGCGTCAGCTGATGCAGCACGAGCTGCAGTGACGTCTTTGTAGCCGGCCGCCGCGGCGGCCTGCAGTTCCTCGTCCTTGCGGCCGCCGAAGAGGGCCAGGATCCAGCCGGCCGTGCCGAAGACGACGGCGGCGGTGGCGGCGATCGCGAACAGCCGCCAGGCCGACTGGGTGATCGCCGTGCCGCCGACGTGGCCGACCAGGCCGCCGTAGGAACCCCAGGCGAGCGCGGCCAGGCCGTCGTAGAGCACGAAGAGCTTGATCGGATAGCGGCGGCGGCCGGCGTAGAAGCCGGCCGCCATCCGTCCGCCCGGTACGAACCGGCAGAGCAACAGCACCAGCGGTCCCGGTCGGCGCAGTCCGCGGGTGAAGCGGGCGGCAGCCTGTTTGGTGCGGGAGATCTCGCGGGCGTCGTCGTCATCGTGCTTGGGGCCGTACTTGGCGCGTAACGCGGCCAGCCGGCCCGCGCCCCGGTCGCCCGACGACCGGCCCAGCACGAAGGCGATGGTGTCGCCGGTGAACATGCCGAGCGCCCCGACCGCGATCACCAGCGCGAGGTCGAGATTGCCGTAGACAGTCAGAGCCCCGGATGTGATCATGATCGCCTGGATCGGCACGACCGGAATCATCGCGTCGACGGCGAGGAAGCCGAAAAGAGCAAGGTACGCCCATGCCGGTGTTGCCATCATGGTCAACAGTTCGGTCATCGGTCGTGCCACCTCGCGGCGTTCGGGGACCCCGCCATTGTTGAGCAGGGCACCTGAGAATGGGCTGTGTTCAGCATGCTCCCTGATCAGACCCGGTCGTGGGTGATGCCTGACACGGTAGTGTCTCGATCTCCCGGCCGCCGCCCATTTTCGGGTCGCTCCCGTCTCGTAAGGGCGAGATGAACCCATTCGTCCAGCTGGTTTTTCGTCCGGGCGCAGCGGGCGTACCGTGAGATTGCCGGAACGCCGGGTCCCCCGTTCTCGGTGAGCCGGCAGGTGGGCCGTCCGTAGGTCCCGTACGGGCGGCCCGCCCCTGCCACCAGCGCGTTTCGTTTGTTACACCAGTGAAATGGCCCGTGCGTAGATTCACCGCATGGCGGATCTCTTCGAGGACTACCGCCTCGGCCCCGGCTGGGACGAGATGTTCGGCGCACCCGGCATGCCCCGGGAGAGCTACGAGGCGCTGAACGCCACTCTGCAGCCGCTGTCGAGCGCGGAACTGGGCATACGGGCCGAAGTGCTGGCCCGGGCATTCCTCGATCAGGGCATCACGTTTGCCCTCAAAGGGGTCGAACGACCGTTCCCGCTGGACATCGTGCCGAGGATCATCGCCGCGGCCGAATGGCGCTCGGTCGAGCTCGGTGTGGCCCAGCGGATCCGGGCCCTCGAGGCGTTCCTGGCCGACGTCTACGGCGCCGGGCAGGTGCTGGCCGACGGGATCGTGCCGCGGCGCATCATCGCGACCAGCGCGCACTTCCTGCGGGCGGCGGCCGGCATCAACCCGCCCAACGGCGTCCGCATCCACGTCGCCGGCGTCGACCTGATCCGCGACGAGCAGGGCACGTTCCGGGTGCTCGAAGACAACGTACGGATCCCGTCCGGGGTCAGCTACGTGATGGAGAACCGGCGGGCGATGGCCCAGGTGCTGCCCGAGGTGTTCGCGGCCACCCGCATCCTGCCGGTCGAGTCCTACCCGGCGATGCTGCTGCGCGCGCTGCGGGCGGCCGCGCCGAGCGGGGTGCCCGAACCGACCGTCGTGGTGCTCAGCCCGGGCGTCTACAACTCGGCCTACTTCGAGCACGCGCTGATCGCCCGCGAGATGGGCGTCGAGCTGGTCGAGGGCCGCGACCTGGTCTGCGTGGGCAACGACGTGCTGATGCGGACGACGGCCGGGGAGCAGCGCGTCGACGTCATCTACCGGCGTATCGACGACGACTTCCTCGATCCCGTGCACTTCCGGGCCGACTCGGTGATCGGCGTGGCCGGACTGCTCAACGCGGCCCGGGCCGGGCGGGTGACGATCGCCAACGCGGTCGGCAACGGGGTGGCCGACGACAAGCTGCTCTACACCTATGTGCCCGACCTGATCCGCTACTACCTGAACGAGGAGCCGCTGCTCCCCAACGTCGACACCTACCGGCTCGACGACCCGGGAGTGCTCGACATCGTGCTGCCGCAGCTCGACCAGCTCGTGGTCAAACCGGTCGACGGCGCGGGCGGAGCCGGCATCGTGATCGGGTCCCAGGCCACGGCGGCCGAGCTGTCCGACGTACGGGAAAAGGTCTTGGAAAATCCCCGCGGCTGGATCGCGCAACGTGAGGTGAAGCTGTCGATGGTGCCGACCCTGATCGGCAACCGGCTGCGGCCGCGGCACGTCGACCTGCGGCCGTTCGCGGTCAACGACGGCGACAAGATCTGGGTGCTGCCCGGCGGTCTGACCCGGGTCGCGCTGCCCGAAGGGGCGCTGGTGGTCAATTCCAGCCAGGGTGGCGGCTCGAAAGACACGTGGGTGCTGGCCGCGGACGACGACGTGGTGCCGTTCGAGGTGCCGCACCTGCCGGCCGATCCGGCGCCGCTGACGCCCGCCGCCAGTCCCGATCTCGGGCCCGGCGCGCTGGTCGTCGAGGAGCAACAGCAACAACAACAGCAGCAGGGGGTGTCCCGATGCTGAGCCGCATCGCCGAGTCGCTCTACTGGATCGGTCGCTACGTCGAACGGGCCGAGGACACCGCCCGCATCCTCGACGTGCACCTGCAGCGGATGGCGGCCGACCCGTGGACGCAGGAGGACATGGCCTGCCGGGCGCTGCTCGCGGTGATGGGTACCGACCCCGGCGAGGGCCCGGTGACCTCGGCCCGGGTGATGGACCTGCTCGGCCTGGACGACCGCCACCCGAGCTCGGTGGTGGGTGCGCTGGCGGCGGCCCGCGAAAATGCTCGCGGCTGTCGTGAGACGGTCTCGTCGGAGATGTGGGAGTGCCTGAACTCGACGTGGCACGGTCTGCCGAACGCCCGCCGGCGCGTCGAGCAGCAGGGCGTGCACTCGTTCTTCCGCTGGGTGCGCGAGCGCTGCGCGGTGATGGCCGGGCTCACCGAGGCGACCATGAGCCGCGACGAGGGCTGGATGTTCCTGGTGCTCGGCCGCAACATCGAGCGGGTCGACATGACGGCCCGGCTGCTGCGCACCCACGAGCGGGCCGGCGGCAGCATCCCGTCGTGGCTGACCCTGCTGCGTTCGTCCGGGGCCTGGGAGACCTTCCTCCGTACGTATCGAGGCTCGCTCGACGATCGGCACGCGGCCGAGTTCCTGCTGCTCGACCGGCTGTTCCCGCGGTCGGTGTTCGCGGCGCTGTCGACGGCCGAGGGCTGTCTGGCCGACCTGGAACCCGACCCCGGGCGCGCCGGTGTGGCGACCGACGCCCAGCGGATCGTCGGGCGGGCGCGCACCAACCTGGAGTTCCGCGGCGCCGACGAGCTGATCGGTGACCTGCCCGCGGTACTCAGCCGGCTGGAGAAGACGTGTTCGCAGGTCAACGACGCGGTGTCGCGGCGCTACTTCCGTCAGACGACGGCGGTCAACTGGGTGCGAGGGGCGGTGGCCTAGGCGTGGTCGACAGTTGGCGGCTGAAGATTCAGCACAAGACCGGGTACGACTACGCGGGACCGGTGTCGTCGTCCTACAACGAGGCCCGGATGTGGCCGCGGAACGGATCCCGGCAGGCCGTGCTCGACGCCCGGGTGGAGGTGTGGCCCCCGGCGCGCACCTACCGCTACGAGGACTACTGGGGGACGGTGGTGACCGCCTTCGACGTGCACGCGCAGCACGAGTCGTTGACCGTCACCGCGACCTCTACTGTGGAGACGCTGCCTCCGGGCGACCTCGATCCGCTCTCCGAGACGTCGTGGACTTCGTCTCCTTCCGACAATTGGTATGAATTTACGCTTCCCACTCAGCGCACTCGCTTGAACGAGGAACTGGTCGAGATCTCGGCCGACCTACGTGACAAATCGGGCAGTCCGCATGAGGCGGCGCTCGCGGTCTGTGACTTCGTGCGGTCATCGGTCACCTATCAGCCCGGCGCGACCGGCGTGCAGAGCGACGCCTTGCACGCCTGGGAGCAGCGCAAAGGCGTCTGCCAGGACATCAGCCACCTGACCGTCGGCCTGCTGCGCGAAATGGGCCTGCCCGCGCGCTACGTCTCGGGCTATCTGCACCCATCGCCCAACGCCGAGATCGGTGAGAGCGTCATCGGTCAGAGTCACGCCTGGGTCGAGTGGTGGGTCGGCCGGTGGACGGCGTTCGACCCGACCAACGGCGTCCCCGTCGGCGAACGGCATGTGGTGGTCGGGCGGGGCCGCGAATACGGGGACGTGCCGCCGCTCAAGGGCGTCTACGCCGGACCGGCCAGCACCGGCCAGGGCGTCGAGGTGACGATCACTCGCCTACGCTGAGCGGGTGCCTTCGCTCGTCGCGCCCACCGTCGACGTCCACGCCTCGTTCCTCGCCGCCATGGCCGAATACCTGGCCGACGGACGGGGCGGGTTCGACGACTTCAGCAACATCGGCAACGACCTTCGCGCGTACGGATCCACCTGGGGCTCACCGGCCGGATTCGCCCGCTTCGTCGACTACCTGGTGGCGCAACGCCTCGAAGAGACGCCCCGCCCGCCCGGCTTCGTCCCGACGACGGTGCTGTGGTGGCTCGACGGCCCCGAATACCTGGGCCGGCTCAACATCCGCCACCGGCTGGCGCCCGGCCAGGCCGGCGAGCGCAACGGTCACATCGGCTACGACGTGCGGCCGCTGGCCCGGCGGCGCGGTCACGCAACCGCGATGCTGGCCGCGGCTCGGCCGTTGGCGGCGGCGCTGGGCCTGCCGAAGGTGCTGGTGACCTGCGACTGGGACAACGAGGCGTCGAGGCGCGCGATCGAGCGCAATGGCGGCGTACGCGCCGATCGCCGGGACGAGAAGCTGCGCTACTGGATTTTGACTGACTGATTTTTTACCCTCCCCCAACCCGGACCCCCCGCCCTGGGGGAGTGCCCACGACCCTATTTCGCGCCGCGCGACCCGAGCCGGTTATCCACAATCGCCAGTTATCCACAGTCAGCCGGCGGCCCCGGTGTCGTTGGTGGCATCCTGGCCGAGCTGCGCGAACAGGGACCGCGCAACCACCATCGGATCCTGATCTCGGCCGGGAAACGCGCCCGAGATCCAGAGCGTGGCGAACCCGTGCGCGATCGACCAGGCGGCCTGCCCCTTACTGCGCTCGCCCGCTCCCGTGTAGAGCGCGGCGCCCGACCTCGTCCGCGCGGCCACCAGTTCCGGGTCGTCGGCGCGATAGAGGTCGGGCCGGAACATGACCTCGAACTGGGCCCGCCGCGACAACGCGAACCGCACGTAGGCGACCCCCATCTCGAGGAAGCTGTCGGTCACCAGTGCCGCCGCCAACTGCTCGTACCCCTCGGTGGCGAACGCCGTGAGCAGCCCCGCCTTGTCGCCGAAGTGATGGGTCGGCGCCGCGTGCGACACCCCGGCCCGGCGGGCGAGGTCGCGCATGCTCAGCGCCGCGACGCCGTGCTCGTCGATCGCCTCGGCCGTCGCCTCGAGTAGTGCCCGCCGCAGGTCGCCATGGTGGTAGGCCATGCTGCCGACTCTAACTTGTCATTGACAAGATGGCGGCACTAGGTGCATCTTGGCAGTGACAAGATTGGAGTACGAGATGGCACCCCTGATCGCCTTGATCGCTGGCAGCGTGCTCGCCCGGCTCGTCGGACTTCTCGGCGTCGACGCCCTCGACGGCTGGTGGCCCGCCCTGCGGGTGGGTCTGGCGTTGATGTTCGTGCTGACCGGGCTGGCGCATTTCGGCCTCGGCCGTCGCGAAGGCCTGATCGCGATGGTCCCGCCGTCGCTGCCCAACCCGGCGTTGCTGGTCACCGTCACCGGCGTGCTCGAACTGGCCGGCGCCGCGGGTCTGTTGCTGCCCGCGACGGCCCGGCTGGCGGCGGCATGTCTGGCCCTGCTGATGCTGCTGATGTTCCCGGCCAACGTCTCCGCGGCCCGCCGTCACCTGCCGGTGACGCCGCTGAGCGCGCGCATCCCCATGCAGGTCCTCTTCATCGGCGCCGCCGTCGCCGTCATGATCGGCTAGCCGGCGCAAGCAGGGCCCACCCACCACCGGGGGTGCCACCCTCGGCGAGTCTAGTGAGAATTGTCGATCTTCGAAGCGGGCCTGTGGACAACGCGGAACTGTGGATAACCGCTACTCGATGCTGCAGACCACGGAACCCGAGGTCACGGTCTCGCCGACCTTGACCGACAGGCCCGAGACCGTGCCGTCCTTGTGGGCCTGCAGCGGCTGCTCCATCTTCATCGCCTCGACCACCACGATGACGTCGCCCTCCGAGACCGAGTCGCCGTCGGCCACCGCGACCTTGACGATCGTGCCCTGCATCGGTGCCGTCAAAGCGGCGCCGCCCGCCTGCCCCTGGGTCGCGCCACCGGTACGCCGGGCCGGCGTCCGCCGAGCCGGGCCGCTTCCGCCGCCCTGCAGCAACTTGGCCGGCAACCGCACCTCGAGCCGTTTCCCGCCGACTTCGACGACCACGGTCTCGCGCTCGTCCTCGCCCGCGTCGGCCGCACCGGCACCCGCGAACGGCGGCACCCCGCCCGCCCACTCGGTCTCGATCCATCGCGTGTGGACGGTGAACGGTTCCGACGTGAAGGCCTCGTCCCGCACCACCGCCCGGTGGAACGGCAACACGGTCGCGATCCCCGTGACAACCGTTTCGTCGAGCACCCGACGGCTGCGTTCGAGGGCTTCTTCCCGCGTACGGCCGGAAACAATGATCTTGGCCAGGAGGGAATCGAAGTTGCCTCCGATGACGCTGCCCGCCTCGACGCCCGCGTCGACCCGGACGCCCGGGCCGAATGGCCACACCAGCGTCTCGACCGTGCCGGGCGCGGGCAGGAAGTTGCGGCCGGGGTCTTCGCCGTTGATGCGGAACTCGATCGAATGGCCGCGCGGCTCCGGATCCGACGTGAGCTCGAGCGTTTCACCGGCGGCGATGCGGAATTGTTCCCGTACGAGGTCGAGTCCCGCCGTCTCCTCACTCACCGGGTGTTCGACCTGGAGACGCGTGTTGACCTCGAGGAACGAGATGGTGCCGTCCTGGCCGACCAGGTATTCGACCGTGCCCGCGCCGTGATAGCCGGCCTCGCGGCAGATGGCCTTGGCGCTGTCGTGGATCGAGGCCCGCTGCTCGGCCGTCAGGAACGGGGCCGGCGCCTCCTCGACCAGCTTCTGGTGGCGGCGCTGGAGTGAGCAGTCGCGGGTGCCGACCACGATCACGTTGCCGTGCGTGTCGGCCAGCACCTGGGCCTCGACGTGCCTGGGGCGGTCGAGATAGCGCTCGACGAAACACTCGCCCCGGCCGAACGCGGCCACCGCCTCGCGGGTCGCGCTCTCGAACAGGGACGGGATCTCCTCGAGCGTACGGGCAACTTTCAGCCCGCGCCCGCCCCCGCCGAACGCGGCCTTGATCGCCACCGGCAGGCCGTGCTCCTCGGCGAACGCCACGATCTCGGACGCGTCGGCCACCGGCTCGGCCGTGCCCGGCACCAGCGGTGCACCGGCGCGCTGGGCGATGTGCCGCGCCGTGACCTTGTCACCGAGGTCGCGGATGGCCTGCGGGGTCGGGCCGATCCAGGTCAGCCCCGCGTCGAGCACCGCCTGCGCGAACTCGGCGTTCTCGGAGAGGAACCCGTAGCCGGGATGCACCGCGTCGGCCCCACTGCGCGCGGCGACGTCGAGCAGCTTGTCGATGCGCAGATAGGTCTCGGCGGCCGTTTCACCCCCGAGCGCGTACGCCTCCCCGGCGAGCCGGGCGTGCGGCGCGTCGCGATCGCTGTCGGCGTAGACGGCGACGCTGGTCAGTCCGGCGTCCTGGCAGGCCCGGATGACCCGGACGGCGATCTCGCCACGGTTGGCGATCAATACCTTGCGCACGGCCTGAGCTTACGCTGAACGGGTGTCAGCGACGCGCATGATGATCCTTGGACTGGTCGGCTGGATGGAACCGGTGCACGGCTACGACGTACGGCGTGAGCTTCTGAGCTGGAGCGCCGACAAGTGGGCCAACGTGCAGCCGGGTTCGATCTACCATGCTCTGCGCAAGCTCACCGACGAGGGGCTGTTGCACGAGGTCTCCACCGAGCAGGTCGGGGCGCGCCCAGCCCGTACGACGTACGGGATCACGGAAAAAGGTAAAGCCGAGTTCGAATCGCTGCTCCGGCACGGGTGGTGGACGCTGGCGCCCGGGCCCGACCCGTTCATGGCCGCGTTCTCGTTCCTGCCCGGTCTGCCGTCCGAGGAGACCGCGGCCGCGCTGCGTAACCGGGCGACCCAGTTGCGGGCCGGCGTTCAGCAGCTCGAGTCCATGTCGGCAGCGGATTGGTCGGACGGCAAGCCGATCTACGTGAAGTGGATGTGGGAGCGCAACATCGCGATGGCCGAGGCCGAGATCGCCTGGTGCGAGAAGACGGCGACGCGGATTTCCTCGCACGAGGGCGACTGGTTCTCGGAATAGTCAACTTTGACTAATCAACGTTTAGGGTCGTAGTCTGCCCGCATGATAGAGACTCGCGGGTTGCGCAAGTCGTTCATCTCGCGCCAGGGGCGCGAAAAGAAAACCGTCGAGGCCGTACGCGGTGTCGACCTCAACGTGGCCGAAGGCGAGATCTTTGGCTTCCTCGGCCCGAACGGTGCCGGCAAGACCACCACTCTCCGCATGCTCGCGACGCTGATCGAGCCCGACGACGGCACCGCCACCATCGCGGGCGCCGACCTCCGCGCCGACCCCGGTGAGGTGCGCCGACGCATCGGCTACGTCGCCCAGGGCGGCAGCACCTGGGACGATTCGACCGCCCGGGAAGAACTCGTTCTCCAGGCCCGGCTGTACGGCGCGTCCAAGGCCGAGGCCCTCTCGCGGTCGGCCCACGTTCTCGAGTCGTTCCAGCTCAGCGAGTACGCCGACCGCAAGTGCAAGACCTACTCGGGCGGCCAGCGACGGCGCGTCGACATCGCGCTCGGCATCATCCATGAGCCGCGGGTCGTCTTCCTCGACGAGCCGACCACCGGCCTCGACCCGCAGAGCCGGGCCCACATGTGGGACGAGGTGCGACGGCTGCGTGCGGAGGGCATGACCGTCTTCATCACGACCCACTACCTCGACGAGGCCGACGCGCTCTGCGACCGGATCTCCATCATGGACAACGGCGAGATCGTCGCCTCCGGCACGCCGGCCGACCTCAAGCGCGAGATCTCGGGCGACGTCGTCCGGGTCGGGCTGCCGGTCTCGGCCGTGTCCGCGGCGGCTTCGGCGTTGGAGGCCTACAAGCTCGAGACGTACGAGGACAACGTGCGCCTCTACGTCGACGACGGTGCCGTGGCGATCCCGCAGATCCTGCGCGCCCTCGACGCGGCCGGGGTCCCGCTCGGCACGATCGAGCTGCACCGCCCCAGCCTCGACGACGTGTTCCTCACCAAGACCGGCCGATCGCTGCGGGAGAGCTGACGCATGAAACTGTTCCGCGACATCTCACTGATCTTCAACCGGCAGATGCAGCTCCTGCTCCGCAATCCGGTGTGGATCGTCGTCGGCGTCTTCCAGCCCGTGATGTACCTGCTGTTGTTCGCCCCGCTACTCAAGCCGGCCCTCGGGGTGCGGACCAACGCCGAGGCGTACGAGATCTTCGTGCCCGGCCTGCTCGTTCTGCTGGCCATCTTCGGCGGCCTGTTCCAGGGCTTCGGCCTGATCGCCGAACTACGCGCCGGCGTGATCGAACGCTCCCGCGTGACCCCGGTCAGCCGGGTCGCGCTGCTGCTGGGCCGCTCGCTGCGCGACACGGTGTCCCTGATCGCCCAGGCAGTGATCATCACGCTGCTGGCGCTGGCCTTCGACCTGCGCGTGTTCCTGGGCAACCTGCTCCTGGCCTACCTGATGCTGGCCCTGATCTCCCTGATGACCTCGGCCGTCAGCTACGGCGTGGCCCTGGTCGTGAAGAGCGAGGACGCACTGGCCCCGCTGATGAACACGGTCGCCCAGCCGTTGCTGCTGCTGAGTGGCATCTTGCTTCCCATGACGTACGCCCCCGGCTGGCTCCAGGGGGTCGCCGACTGGAACCCGTTCTCGTGGGCGGTCAACGGAACGAGGGCCCTGTTCCGGGGCGACCTGGGCGCCCCCGACGTCTGGCAGGGCCTGCTCATCATGGCCGTCCTGGCGGTGCTGGCCGTAGCCTGGGCGGCGCGGCTGTTCGCCAAAAGCGTCCGCTGACCTACTTTTTGTTCCACAGGGCGATATACGGAACGCCCATCTCGGCCAGCAGGTTGCGCAGCAGCGGAAGCGACAGCCCGATCACATTGCCGGGGTCGCCTTCGATCCGATCGACGAAGGCGGCCCCGCGCCCATCCAGCGTGAACGAACCGGCCACGTGCAACGGCTCCCCGCTGGCCACGTACGCGGTGATCTCCTCATCGCTGACATCGGCGAAGTGCACGGTGGTGAGCCCGACGGCCTCGGCCTGCTTGCCGGTAACCAGGCTGGTCACGTGATGTCCCGTGTGCAGCACGCCGGACCGCCCGCGCATCCGGGACCAGCGCTGAGTGGCTTCTTCGGCGTTGGCCGGCTTGCCGAAGATCTCGCCCTCGAACGCCAGCACGGAATCGCACCCGAGCACCACAACCCCCGGATCGGCGTCCAGTTGGGCGGCGATGGCGCGCGCTTTCATCCGGGCCAGGGCCAGACAGAGCGTGGCCGCATCCTCAGCCACCACCGTCGACTCATCCACGCCGCTGACCATCACTTCAGCCTCAATACCGGCGGCGTCAAGCAGCCCCCGCCGCGCAGGACTGGCCGAGGCAAGAATCAACCGGTACGCGATGTCCTTCTCCACAAAGCGAGGCTACAAGGCTGTTTCGCATTCGAGGTGCACACACATCGGCGTTTCAGCCCCAAACTTGGGCGCACCCCCTGATACCCACCGATAGCTCGCCGGTATCAGCGCGCCCCACGCCCCCGACGCCGCAACAGAAGCGCAAGCACAACAGCACCGGCCGCCACGACTCCAGCAAGCCCACCAAAGAGCAGCACACTGCTGTTGCCAGCAGGCTCACTCGCGGCCGCGGTAGGAGCAGGCGACGCAAACTCAGGCCGCCGAGCCACAGGCGCCGACGAGACCCCATCACCGACCGGCGGCCCATCGCTAGCGCTGGGCCCCGAGGCGGCCCCGCCTTCTAAGGGCGGAACGTTCGCGGTCAACGCCTTAACAATGTTGAGCCGCCCAAACCCACACTCGTCATCGCGCCCGGCGGGCCCAATATCGTCGGCCGTGGAGGTCAGTCGATTGATTACTTCTTTGGTTGTGAGGTTGGGAAACTTGGCCCTCACGAGCGCGGCCGCGCCAGCGGCAATCGCCGTTGCTGGCGAGGTTCCCCCGACGTCGGCGTATCTATTTTCGGGTTCCGCAGTGGTTATATCCACGCCGGGTGCGCAGATCTGCACCTTTGGCGTCCTAAATGAAGAGGGTGAGTACTTCCCGTTTCTGCCATTGGCTCCGACTGCAAGTACGCCGTCCATCGCCGCCGGGTATCCGACTACTGCCGAGCTTGATCTATTTCCGACGGATGCAACCACCAGCACATCTGCGGCGATTGCCTTTCGAACCGCATCTTGTACCTCAAAGGAGGGGCCAATGGCGGCTGATATATTGATTACGTCGGCCTTCTCCGACACTGCCCAATCGATGCCCTTTGCCATCTCCGAAGCGGGGGCCGCTGTTGTGTTGGTAATTTTTACGGGAAGAATTTTGGCTGCGGGAGATATTCCGAGAACGCCGCGACTTCCGCGTCCGTGTGCGGCGATTAGAGCTGCCATTTCGGTCCCGTGGCCCACTCGATCGTTCTGCCCTTTTCCGGATTCTCCCGAAACTAAGCTAATGCCGGAAAGAAGATTTTTCTGAATGTCGGGATGAGGGTATGTGCCACTGTCAATGACCGCGACGGTGATCCCTGATCCAAGACTCAAGGACTGAGCTTGGGCGACCTTGAGAGATTTTAGGTGCCACTGATCGTCGCGAAAACTGTCAGCTCGCGCTGTGCCGGCGGGAAGTCCAATCGCCGGTACGGTTACAAGTATCAAGAGCCCAAAGAAGCGCCGCATGTTAAAGGCCGATCGCTGGCCCGGGGTCAATGCGCTTTTCGCGAGGGGGTAGGACCACGGGAGCCACTCCTTCGGCCGTCTCCCACGGATTGTCTGGATCCCAGTTCGTCGACTCAGATTCCGATCCGTTTGACCCTCTCCGTCCGCCGACGTGCCCGAGGGGTGTGGTTCCACTGAGATGTCCTGACAACGCATTCGAGTGCGTGCTGGACCGAGTCTGTGGCTCGCTGCCGCCGATCATGCCGCCGACAGGGTTAACTCGGTTGATTGCCGACCTCGTCGAACCTGGCTGCGCGATTCCGCCACCCGGAACAGTGCCGATTAAACCACCAGGTGGCATTGCGTGCAGCCCGCCGCCCGAAATTGCGTTTCCGGGGCGAATAAATCCCTCTCGAGGTCCGTTAACGCTGCGGCCAAGATTGGATACTGGAGGAACGGCAGACGGGTTAGCCGGAGGAAGGTAGCCGTTGCCAGGCGGCAGCATGCCGGTATTCCCAATGAGGCCAGGTGCGCCGCCACTAGGCGATGGTGACGGAACCCCGTTGATGCCGGGCGGCGTAAGCGACGGCGCCAGCGGCACCTGGTTGGCTCCGCCTAGGACGAGACCCGGTTGCGCACCACTTGTCACTGGCGGTGCTGTCGCTGCCGGCGGCAGAGTATTTGTGGGGAACGTTGTTGAGGGGCGCTGAGTTGAGGGTGCGCTCGCGCTCCCGCCTGGATAAACGGGCGTGATTGGCGGGATTGGCGGAGCGGTATACGGTTGGCCTTCGTTAATGTGCTTGGTGTCGTCGGTCAGAATTTGCCGGTACGGCGTGGGGGTTCGGATGCTGACCTGAGCCTGCGCCAAATCTCCGCTCACTCCGCTCAGCAAGACGACTGCCTGCTGGTGGAGCTCCTCTTGACGGCCCGGCGCGAAAGGTGGCTGCTCGCCGCTTGGGCTGGGAGAAGGCTGGGGCTGACCGCTCGTGTTTGCCTTTTTTGCGTTGAAGTCGGCCAGCGCCTGCTCGTTGCCCAGGTATTCGCGGGCGATCTCGTCCATCTTCTTCTGGGCGAGACTGATCGACAGCGTTGCTGAGGCGAAGGCGTCGTGGTTGGCGATCGCGGCCTCGTAAGTTTCCTCAAGGTTGGCGATCAGCTCGTTCAGGCGGCTGATGTAGGCCTCGGAAGCCTTGTTCGTCGCCGGCGGCCAGGCTGCCGCCAGGTTGTCGCGGTAGTTCTGGACCTGCCAGCGGTGCTCGTTGATCAGGTCGGCCGAGCGCTTCCAGCCCGTCAGCAACTCGTAGTGCTTGTCGGTGTCGGGGTTTTGGATGTTGGCCTGCATCTGCTGCATGGTCATCATGCCCCAGGGCGTGCCACCGGCCCCGCCGCCGCCTGCTGCGACCAGCATCAGAGGTCTCCCTCGTTGGTCCTGGGCACCGAGTAGGTGCCCTGCGCCGGGATGCCCACGTCGTCGAGGGCCTTGTTCACGTCCGAGACCCGGGCGTGGGAGAAGGCGTCAGTGCCGCTGTACTGCTTGCTGACCTCGGACGCGGCCGTGGCGAAGCTCTGGGTGCCGTTCGCGTAGTTGTAGACGTTCTGATGAGTGACGTCCTGCGCCATGTTGTGCGCGGTCAGGAACGACGTCAGCTCGACGAACTCGCCGGGCGGGTGGGGCAGTTCGGCGCCCATCGACTCGGAGATGCTGGCCATGTGGGGCGCGTAGCTGTCCTGGACGTTGGCGGCCAGCTGGGCCGCGAACTTCTCCATCGCCTGGATGTCGGCCTCGATGGCGCCGAAGTCGGTCGTGCCGTAGTCACGCAGCCACGCGGGGCCCAGGTCTTCTTGCGGAATCATCCGCGTCACCCCCGAATCCGAAAACCCATCACAAGTACGCGAAGCGTCTGTGAGAGTAGTCGGTCACTGCCAGCGCCGGGGGACCCTGTGGACAGTGACGAATGATGATCTAGCGGGGCCGGGCCGAGGCTTTCCATGAGCGCGGACCCATCGAGGGCCGTGATGATCTCGACCACGTCGAGGACGCCGGTGGAGGCGCGGCGTCATCAACTTTGCTGGATGCGGCGGCCAGCACGGTGACCAAGGCGGCCAGCTCAGCCGGGGTCGGTTCGCCTCGCACGACGCTGACCAGCGGTTCCTCATCCATAGACAGAGCGTACGACGTTCGCACCCACCGGCGGTGACACGCATCCCACACTCGGCTGATCGATTCGCTGTGGCTCGACATGACCGGGTATTTTCTCCGTGATGTCTTCCTCTCCCCCGCTTGTAGTCGCTGACCGTTACCGGCTCGTCGCGCCGCTCGGTCAGGGCGGGATGGGTCGTGTCTGGCGGGCGACCGATGTCGTCCTGCACCGTGAGGTCGCCATCAAGGAGCTGGTGCCGCCGCCCGGTCTGACCGCGGGTGAGCGCCAGGAGATGCGCGAGCGGTCGCTGCGTGAGGCGCGTGCGATCGCCCGGCTCAACAACATCAACGTGGTCCGCGTGTTCGACGTGCTGCGCACCGACGCCGACCCGTGGATCGTCATGGAATACGTTCCGTCCCGGTCACTGCAGGACACGCTGGCCGCCGATGGACCGTTCAGCCCGGTCCGTACGGCGGAAATGGGTCTCGGTGTTCTCAACGCCCTCCGCGCCGCGCATCGGGCCGGGGTCGTGCACCGCGACGTCAAACCGGGCAACGTGCTGATCGGTGCCGACGGTCGTGTCGTGCTGACCGACTTCGGCCTGGCCACGGTGCCGGGCGACCCCAACGTCACCCGTACGGGACTCGTGCTCGGCTCCCCGGCCTACATCGCGCCCGAGCGGGCCCGCGACGGTTCGGCCGGCCCCGCCGCCGACCTGTGGTCGCTGGGCGCCACGCTCTACGCCGCGGTCGAGGGTGCCTCGCCGTTCGCGCGTCCCTCCGCGATCGCCACGCTGGCCGCGCTCGCCACCGAAAATCCGCCGCCCGCGCGCAATGCCGGCCCGCTGAAGCCGGTGCTCAACGGCCTTCTGCGCAAGGACCCGACGCACCGGATCAACGCCGAAGAGGCCGAGCGCCTGCTGCTGCGCGCGGCCGGCCGGCGTTCCAAGCTGAGCTTCCCGATGAGCCCGACCATGCGCCGTCCCGGTGTCGGCCGCGACCGCACGGCGCTCACCGGAGGCACTGTCGGTACGCCTGTCGTGCCTGGTCCGCGGCCTCCGGTCGCCCGTCCGTCGGGTCCGCCGGTCAACCCTGGTCCGGCCGGTGCCGGTGACGGCCGGCCGCCGATCTTCGCGCCGGGCAAGGCGCCGGTGGGTCGTCCCACGCCCGAGCCGCCCGCTCGTCGCCGTCCCGCTGCCGAACCTCCGACGCGCAACCGTCCGGCCGCCGAGACGCCCACCCGGGTCGACGGCCCCAAGATCGATGCCCCGCGCATGGATGCCACCCGCGTCGACGGCCCCCGAGTCGATGCCACGCGCGTCGATGGTCCGCCGGTTCAAGACGACAAAACCACCGTTTTCGGTACGCAGTCTTCACCCGCCCCACATTCCACCGGAGGCCTTTCCCGTACGTCTCGTGGAGCGCAACCCGGGTTCACGGCCGCCGACGTCGCGGCCAACCGGCGTAAGAAGGCCGCCCCCGAGCACGAGAAGTCCCTGTCCGACGCGACCGGCCTGATCCCGCGCGTCAAGGACGAGCCACCGGCCGATCCGACCACCCGGATCGCGTTCCCGCTGAAGAACCGTCCGTCCGAGTCGACGCCGCAGGCGAAGTCCGCACCGGGCCGGGCGCCCGACGCCGACAAGACGACGAAGATCTCCGAGCCGGTCGACCAGACCACCAAGATCACGGAACCGGCGCGGAAGCCCGGCGCCGCTCCGGAAGCCAAGCCCGCGAGCGCCGGACGGACGGACGCGACCCAGGTCGTGAGCCCCGGCAAGACCAGGCCCGCCAAGTCGGCGCCGGCCAAGCCCACGCCCACGAAGTCCACATCGGCCAAGTCCACGGCCGAGAAGTCGACACCGGCCGCCGGCGACACCGACGCCGGCCGAGCGACCGGGTCTGACGGCGGCGTGGGCGCAGGCCCCTCGGTAGCCACGAGTGGTGTGTCCGACCGTGTCGGCGCGAGCGATCGACCGGCGGCGTCCGACGGCAAGACCTCGCATGACGAGGCGGCTCCGGGCGTAACAGCGCTGTCCGGTTCGCCGGTCACGGATGACGCGGACGACCAGCCTGATGCGACGGGCCCGTCGGCCGGGCACGAGCGAGAGACCGGTTCGAGCGATCCGGCGATATCGGTCGAGACCAGTCCGACCGCGCCCTCGGGCGTCTCGGCCGGCTCCGACCGGTCGAATGCCGAGCACGCGATCACCGACGAAACCGCGGTCGACGCCGGCGCGAGCGACATTAAGGCAAGCGGCGCGAACACGAGCGGCGCGGCCGACAAGGCGGCCTCGGATGTCGCGACGGATGGATCCGGCGCGACTGGTGCGTCGAGCCGGGCGTCGTCGGGTGCTGTGACGGACGAGTCCGGCGCGAGCGGCGCGGCCAACGCGAGCGGCGCGGCCAACGCGAGCGGCGCGGCCAACGCGAGCGGCGTGGCGACCGACGGACCCGGCGCGGCGAATCAGACAACTCTGGGTACCGCGACGGACGGACCCGGCGCGGGCGGCACGGCGAACCAGACTGCCTCAAGTGCCGCGTCGAATCCACCCGGCAGCAGCGAGGTCGCCAGCCGGTCGGACGCTGGCGGGCCGGGCGCGGGTGTCGGCGCGAGCGACGCCAGTGAGTTCGGCGTGGACATCGACGATGCTGCCGGAGCGGATGCCGGCTCGGGTGGCACCGCCCCCGCGGACGAGAGCGCAGACGACGCCACCCCGGCCGAAACGAGCCGTGGGAGTGAGTCTTCGGCCGGTGCGGCGACGCGCGACGACGCGACCACCAAGCACCCGAAGCGGCCCGCCGGCACCACGGCCCCGGCCCAGCGGAGCAAGGCGAAGACCGAAGCGCCGAAGCCGGACGAGGTCGAAGCCACCACCACCCTCGCGGCCGCCGCGCTGGCCGACCGGACGACCAAGATCGCGGCGCCGGTTGATACGCCGGACGACGATGACGCGATGGCGCCGCTTCCGGCGTTCAACCGGCCGAGCCGGCCCGCCTGGGTGCCCATGCCGGTGGGTCAGACGCCCGGCATCACGGTCTTCGGCACCCGGCTCACCTATGGCCAGGCCGCGATCGGCGGCGGTGTCATCCTGCTGATCATCGTGCTGGTGGCCGTGATCATCGCGCGCGGTGCGGGTGACAGCGGCAGCGATCAGGGCCAGGCCAACGCCGTGGTCCCGACCGCCTCGGCCGGTGCTGCGGCTCCCAGCGGCGGCGCCTCTCAGACGCCTTCGAAGACGGCCACGACCGCCCCGTCGTCGGCCGCCCCGACGACCCCGGCCGGGCTGACTCTCCCCAGCACCTGGCGTATGTACACCGACAGCAGCGGTTTCAAGATGCCGCTGCCCAAGAGCGCGTCGATCTCGCGGTCCGATACCGAGACTCAGATCCGGTGGAACAACCGCTACCTGCTGATCGACCAGACCGACAAGCCGAAGCCGGACGCTCTCGAGGACTGGAAGCAGCAGGAACGCGACCGGGCCGGCAGCTCGTACCGGAACTATCAGAAGGTCAAGCTGGTCGCGGTCGACAACTACTTCGAGCAGGCGGCCGACTGGGAGTTCTACTACACGACCAGCACCGGCAATCGGCAGCACGCCGTCAAGCGCAACATCATCGTGAGCGACAGCCAGGCGTACTCGATCTCCTGGTATGTCTCGCCCGAAGACTGGGGACCTTCCCAGAACGATCTCAAGCTGATCTACCAGGGTTTCCAGCCCAAGAAGTAACTCCCGTGAGTGACAACGGACATGAATGGGTAGTTCATGTCCTGTCACGGACGGAGGTGCGACATGAGCTGCCGACGACACGGCAGGAAGTCCACGCTGGCCCTGTGGATGCTGGTGGCCGTTGCTGACCTGGCCATCCTCACGGCGGCCACGGGAGCACTGGTCATGCTCACGATCGTTGCGCTGCTGGCGGTGTTCGCCGGCGGGGTGATGGCGGCCCGGCAGCTCACTAAGCGCCCAGACGAAGTAGCCCGACGCCGGGCGTAACAGGCCGCACATAGCCGGATCGGATAAAGTTCCGCGCTGTGATCGACGGTGTGACTGACCTCTGGGACAAGCTGCTCGGCGCCCAGCCCGACCCGCCTGGCCTGCTCGTGCTGCTCACCGCCCTGGCGGGGCTGGTCGCGGTGGCGTTTCGTCCGGTCTGGCGGGTCGCCCGCAACGCCGTCACGATCGCCCACGAGGGTGGCCACGCGCTGTTCGCCCTGCTCACGGGTCGTCGGCTGCGGGGCATCAGGCTGGAGTTCGACACGTCCGGCCTGACCCTGTCGTCGGGTCGTCCGACCGGTCCGGGCATGATGCTGACCCTGCTCGGCGGCTACATCGCGCCGTCCCTGGTCGGCCTGCTCGGCGCCTGGCTGCTCGGCGGCAACCGGATCACGCTGCTGCTCTGGCTGGCCGTGGTGCTGCTGCTCCTCATGCTGATCAACATTCGGAACCTGTTCGGCGTCCTGTCGCTGGTGATCACCGGCGCGATCGTCCTGGCCGTCTCGTGGTACGCATCTCCACAGGTGCAGGCGATTTTCGCGTACGCGGGAGTCTGGTTCCTGCTCTTCGGCGGTGTGCGACCGGTCTTCGAGTTGCAGAGCCTGCGCCGCCGCGGCCGGATGCCCGAGTCGGACGCCGATCAGCTCGCCCACATCACGCACGTGCCGGCGCTGTTCTGGGTCGGCGTCTTCCTGATCGTCAACCTGGTGGCCCTGGTGATCGGCGCGTTCCTGCTGGCCGGCCAGTGGCTTCCCGAGGTGTCCGCCGGCTAGCCGGTAACCGGATCGGTAGCGGCCGATCGGGCACTACGCGCAGGCAATCCACCGATACCTTCCGTGATGGGGTTCGGCCTACCGTCACGCCATGGAACCCCTGGGCCTGGCCTGGACAACCGCCCTGGTGGCGTGGGTCGCGGCCGTGCCGTTGGGGCGCTTCACGATGCACACGATCACGGTCACGCACGAGGGCGGCCACACCCTGCTCGGCGTGCTCACCGGCGTCAAGGTCGGCCGCATCAAGGTCAACGGCGATGGTGGCGGCGAGACCGGGTTCCCGCCGAAGATCCCTTGGCTCGCCGACGTTCTCATCACGCTGGCCGGCTATCTGGCGCCGTCCGCGGTCGGGCTGGGCGGAGTGTTCCTGCTGCTCCACGACCGAGCCGAGTGGGTGCTCTGGATCAGCGTGGTCATGCTCGGGCTGCTGGTGTTCAAGATGGGCAATCCGCTGGGATTCGTCGCCGCCATCGGCACCGGCGTGGTGCTTTGGTACGTCGCCACGCACTGGTCCGACCAGGCACAATTGGCTTTCACGTACGCCTGGGTCTGGTTCCTGCTGATCGGCGGCGCTCGCACGATCACCGGCTTGTTCTGGGGCGTCCGCAATGGCGACAAGGGCTCGGACGCGGCCGTCATGCAGCGCCTCACCCTGCTCGGCGACGTCGTCTGGCTGGCCTTCTTCTGGCTGGCCGCGATGGCCGCCCTGATCTACGGTGGCGTCAAACTGCTGCACCTCTGACAGCGCGAGACTGGCTGTCGCCTGAAAGCGGCGCGAGGCTGGCTGCCGCTTGAAAGCGGCGCGAGGCTGTCGCTTGAAAGCGGCGCGAGGTTGACTGTCGTTTAAAAACGGCGCGAGACTGCCGCTTGAAAACGGCGCACGGCTGGCGGCGCTGGAAAACGGCGGGCCGTCCCGACCCGGCCGAAGCGTCAGAGCGGAATGTTGCCGTGCTTCTTCGGCGGCAGGGTCTCGCGCTTGGTCCGCAGGGTCCGCAGCGCCCGCGTGATCTGCGCCCTAGTCTCCGACGGCATGATCACCGCGTCCACATAGCCCCGTTCGGCCGCGATGTACGGGTTGGCCAGCGTGTCCTCGTACTCCTGGATCAGCTCGGCCCGCCGCGCGGCGGGGTCGTCGGCTGCGGCCAGCTCGCCGCGATACAGGATGTTGACCGCGCCCTGCGCTCCCATCACCGCGATCTGGGCGGTCGGCCAGGCGAAGTTCAGATCGGCGCCGAGGTGCTTCGACCCCATGACGTCATAGGCTCCGCCGTACGCCTTACGCGTGATCACCGTGACCTTGGGGACCGTGGCCTCGGCGTACGCGTAAATAAGCTTGGCTCCCCGCCGGATGATGCCGTCCCACTCCTGCGACGTGCCGGGCAGGAATCCGGGCACATCGACGAAGGTCACGACGGGAATGTTGAAGGCGTCGCACGTACGGACGAAACGGGCTGCTTTTTCCGAGGCGGCGATGTCGAGCGTGCCCGCGAAATGCATGGGCTGATTGGCGACCACTCCGACCGGGCGGCCCTCGACCCGGCCGAAACCGACCACGATGTTCTGCGCGTAGAGCGGCTGCACCTCGAGGAATTCGTCGACGACCGTCTCGACGACCTTCTTGATGTCGTACGGCTGATTGGCCGAGTCCGGGATCAGCGAATCGAGTGCGCGGTCCTCGTCCGAGGGCGCGAGATCGGCCGGCATCTCGAACACGGTCGGGTCGTCGAGGTTGTTCGACGGCAGATAGGAGAGCAACGCGCGCACGTAGTCGATCGCATCGTCCTCGTCGGACGCCAGGTAGTGCGCGTTTCCGCTGCGCGTGTTGTGCGTCCGCGCACCGCCCAGCTCCTCCATGCCGACCTCTTCGCCGGTCACCGTCTTGATCACGTCGGGGCCGGTGATGAACATGTGGGACGTCTGGTCGACCATCACGGTGAAGTCGGTGATCGCGGGGGAGTAGACCGCGCCGCCCGCGCACGGACCCATGATCAGCGAGATCTGCGGGATGACGCCGCTGGCCCGGACGTTGCGGAAGAAGATGTCGGCGTACAGCCCGAGCGCGACCACCCCCTCCTGGATGCGCGCGCCGCCGGAGTCGTTGATCCCGATGATCGGGCAGCCGATCTTCATGGCCAGGTCGAGCACCTTGACGATCTTTTCGCCGAACACCTCGCCCAGCGAACCGCCGAACACCGTGAAGTCCTGCGAGAACACGCAGACCTGCCGGCCGTCGACGGTTCCGTAGCCGGTGACCACGCCATCGCCGTACGGGCGGTTCTTCTCCAGCCCGAAATTGGTCGACCGGTGCCGGGCCAGCTCGTCGAGTTCGACGAACGAGCCCTCGTCGAGCAGCATCTCGATGCGTTCGCGGGCCGTCTTCTTGCCCCGGGCGTGCTGTTTCTCGACCGCGCGGGCCGATCCGGCATGCACGGCCTCGTCGTCGCGCCGGGCGAGGTCGGCGAGCTTGCCGGCGGTGGTGTGGATGTCGGCCTGGACCGCGTCGTCCTGGTGGGTGGTCACGCTCGTTCCTCACGCTTCGCCGGGCTTCTACTCGTCAGTAGTTGATCGTAGTGCGCCCGGAGCCTGTGCTGCCGATCCCGCGCGATCGGGCCGTCCGGCGCTAGCAGACCCGATGGCGGGACGTGCGCGTTTCGCACGCAATGCCCCATTCGTTACCTGTGTCGTGACCAACTGGATGACCGCGGCCGGCATCGCCCTCATCGCCGGGGGGCTCGCCACACTGGTCTGTTTCCGCTCCGTGCTTTTCGGTGGCGGCCGGCGATCCCGGACAAAGACCACCGAACCGCCCGCCGATATCCAGCCCCCGTCATCCCGGTCCCGATCGGGTCGCCGCCGGGGCCACGCGGCCGAGATCTCGCCGGCCGAGGACGGTGGCGGCTTGGCGCTGATCGGCCTGGCCGACGAGGACGAGCGTCAAGAGCTTTCCCCGTACGAGGACGGCTATCTCGCCCCCGACGAGCAACAGGCGGACGGCCACGAGCTGAGCGGTTCTGCGGCCGGTGAGCACGCGCCAACCGATCGCGCGTTTGGTGATCGTGCGGTGGACGATCGCGCGTTTGACGACCGCGAGTTGGACGATGCTGCGGTTGGTGACCGTGTGTTGGCCGGCCGCGCGTTTGATGACCGCGAGTTGGACGATGTTGCGTTTGGTGATCGTGCGTTGGCCGATCGCGCGTTGAGCGACCGCGCGTTTGATGACCGCGAGTTGGACGATGTTGCGTTTGGTGATCGTGCGTTGAGCGGCCGCGCGTTTGATGACCGCGAGTTGGACGATGTTGCGTTTGGTGATCGTGCGTTGAGCGGCCGCGCGTTTGATGACCGCGAGTTGGACGATGTTGCGTTTGGTGATCGTGCGTTGAGCGACCGCGCGTTTGATGACCGCGAGTTGGACGATGTTGCGTTTGGTGATCGTGCGTTGGCCGACCGCGCGTTTGATGACCGCGAGTTGGACGATCCTGCGTTTGCTGAGCGCTCGCTGGACGGGCTTGTGGCGGACGAGCAGGCACTCGAAGGTCACGGGTTGGATGAGCGCCGGTTGGACGTTCGAACGCTGGATGAGCGCGGGCCGACCGACGGCGTGGTCGACGAGCATGCGTGGGGGCCGGCGCTCGACGCCCGTG
Organism: Paractinoplanes bogorensis; assembly: GCF_018829635.1. Lineage (GTDB taxonomy): Bacteria > Actinomycetota > Actinomycetes > Mycobacteriales > Micromonosporaceae > Actinoplanes > Actinoplanes bogorensis. Next base: position 86,018 of record NZ_JAHKKG010000002.1, on the reverse strand, counting down.
AGCCGGTGATCGGCGGCTTGGCGTCGGATGAGCGCGCGATGGACGGTTCTGCTTTCGGTCATCGATCGACGGCCCGGCGTGCGGTCCGGCAGCGTTCGTCGGATGGACGTTCGGGCGGCGGGCGTGGACGAGGCCGGCGCGGAGCGAATGCCGGTGCGCCCAGTACCCGCGGGTTTGACGGTGGTGCGTTCAACGGAGGCGCGATCGAGGACGGCGCTACGGAGAGGCCTGTAGCCGGCGCCGCGCAGAGGTTTGTAGCCGACGCTGCGGAGAGGCCTTTAGTCGGCGCCGCGGAGGAGTCGGCCGCCGGTGCGCGTCCGGTCATGAAACGCGCACCCGGTGAACGCGGTGTCGACCGGCGTTTCCTCGATGCGCGCATGGCCAACGTGCGGGTGCGCGGACCGCGTGGAGCGAACACGACTCCGGCCGTCGACCGTGGGGCCGGAGCCGGAGCCGGAGCCGGAGCCGGAGCCGGGGGCGGGGGCGGGGGCGGGGTTCGTGGTGTGGGCGATGGACCGTTCGATGACCGCGACCGGCTCGGCGATCGCGCGTTCGCCGAGGGGGCGGCCGGTGTCGAAGGCTTGAACGAGCTCATTTCTGACGATGTGTTTGACGATCGCGCATTCGCCGGCGAAATGTCCCGCGGTGGCGGTCCGCGCGAGCGCTTTCCTGACGGTGGCGGGTTTGCGAATCGCGCGTTTGCCGGCGAAATGTCCCGTGGCGGCCCGCACGAGCGTTCATCCGACGAGGGCGATTTCGTCCGCGGCGAGCATGGCGAACGAGCGTTCGCCGACGGTGTTTTCGGCGAGCCGGCCGTTGGTGAACCGCTCGCCGGTGCGCGTTCGGCCGGTGGTCGCCCCGGTGGAAAGCGAGCCCCCAAACGCCGTTCGTTCGACGCTCGACTGGTCGGTTCGCAGCTGACCGGTGTGACCAGCGCCGACGTCGGCGACCGGGTCTTCGAGGGACGCCGGTTCGACCGTTCGCGCCACGACGATCCGTCCGACGGCCGTGCGTTTGGTAACGACGGCGCAGACGGTGACGCCTATGTCGGTGGTCGCTCGTTGGGCGACGGCGGCGTCGATGGTCGCGCGTTTGGTGCCGGCGGCGTGGAAAAGCGAGCGGTGGACGACGGTCGCGCGTTTGGTGCCGGCGGCGTGGAAGACCGAGCGGTGGACAACGGTCGCGCGTTTGGTGGCGACGGCACCGAGACCATGGCTGACGGTGGCTATGTGCACGTCGAAGGTGCACTGAACGAACGCGCCCGCCGTGAACGTGGTCATGCGCGCACGGCGGGTGCGTCCGGCGCACCGATGCCGGGTGAGCTTGCGTTCGAAGACCGCGAGACGAGCGTCGGCTATGTGCGCGATGAGCGTTCGTTCGATGAGTACGCACTCGACGGACGTTCGTTCGCTCAGCGGCCGGCGGCGCGCAACGACACCCAACAGCCGGGGCACCCGGAGGAGCGTTACGGCCATCGGATCGCGGGCTGGGTGCGCCCCGAGTATCAGCACGTTCCCGAGGAGCCGCCGTCCGGCGAATACTGGACGCCGATTCCGGTCGAGCTGGACGCTGATCCCGAGCCGTCGGCCAAGGGATACGGCTGGCCGATGCCGGTCGAACGGTTGCCGTCCGTTCCCGACTACGAGCCGTCCACGGGTTTTGACCTGGCGCCGGTCGAGCACGAACCGACCGAGGTTGTCACCGCGTTGCCGACCGGGCGGGCCCGGCGAGGTCGCGGAGATCGGGGCAATCGGGTGCGGCTGCCTCGGAGCTGGTCCGATCGGGACGAGAAGCACGACGGCTACGGTGACGAGCCACCCGCCCGTGAGTGGCGGGTCGAGAACGAATCCACCCAGGGCCGGCGCCGCGGCGATTCCACTCAACTGTTCGCCGCCGTACCCGACGATCCGCCCCCGGCCGACCGGCGGCGCCCCCGTCCGCGGCCGCGTGCTTCCGCCGAGCCGACGGACCGCACCACGACGATGTACGTCAGCCGCCATGCGGCCGAGCCCCCGCCGAGCTGAACACGGGACCGCCGCCCCGCCGCAAAAGCGAGGCGCACGGGACCGCCGCCGCGTCGCAAAGGCGAGGCGCATGGGACCGCGGCCCCGCCACAAGGCGAGGTGACGGGACCGCGGCCCTGCCACAAGGCGAGGTGACGGGACCGCCGCCGCGCCGCAAGGCGAGGCGCACAGGACCGCGGCTCCGCCACAAGGGCGAGGTGCACGCGACCGCGGCCGCGCCACAAGGGCGAGGCGCACGCGACCGCGGCCGCGCCACAAGGGCGAGGCGCACGCGACCGCCGCCCCGCCGCGAAGGGCGAGGCGGCGGAACGGTGTCAGCCCAGGTGTCGCTGGAAGAACCGGTTTCCGGAGTCCGCCTCGAACGCCGGCACCCCGGTGTGCCCGCCCATGTTGGCGTGCAACGTCTTCTCCTTGGACCCGAACGCGTCGAACAGGTCCAGGGCCAGCTGCCGGTCGTTGCCCTCGTCGTCCCACTGCAGCAGGACGTGCAGTGGGATCGTCACCTGCCGCGCCTCGGCGAACATCACCCGGGGCACGTAACTGCCGGCGAACAGGACGGCCGCCGCGACGCGGGGTTCGACCAGCGCCATCCGTACGCCGATGGCGAGCACCCCGCCCGCGAAGCCGACCGGTCCGTCGGCGATCTCGGGCTGCTGTTGGACCGCGTCCAGGGTGATCCGCCACTCCGGCACCGCCTGGTCGACCAGTGGGAGGACCAGGCGTTCGACGATCTCGTCGTGGACCGGTTCGCCTGCTCGGACCGCCCGTTGCAGGTCGGCGCGGGCCTCGTCGACGGCGGGCAGCCGGGGCCGATCGCCGGCTCCGGGGAGTTCGATGGTGATGCCGGCGAACCCCTGGGCCGCGGAGTGCCGGGCCCGGGCCGCCAGCCGGGAGTGCATCCGGTCGAGACCGCCGGGGTGACCGATCAGGATGAGTGGCGCGGGGGCGGCGACCGGCGGCGTCCACAGGATGCCGTTGATGTCGCCGAGAGTGAATTGGCGCTCGAGAACACCGTCGTCGAAGCGCTGCTCAGAATGGAATTGCATGGCCAGGCCTTTCGAAAGCGATTCAGGCGCTCCCGGACGACCTATCGCCCGACCGTGACCCCTGAGGGGAGCACCCACGTCGAAATGTTCACGGGTACCACCTCCTCGGTCTGTTACACGGCCCCGAAAAGGTAGCACGCTACGCTCGGTGAATGGTCTCGCCGTTCACCGATCTCGACCGACCTCCGCTGTCGCCGCGCTCGCTCGAGCGCGCGTTGGTCACCCCGGGCAGCCTGTGGTCGCGCATCGACGTGCGCGCCGAGACCGCCTCGACGAACGCCGACGTCACCGCGGCCGCAGTGCGCGGGGAGCCCGAGGGTCTTGTCGTCGTCGCCGAGCAGCAGACCGCCGGACGGGGGCGTCGTGACCGTCAGTGGACCTCGCCGGCCCGGGCCGGGCTCACGCTGAGTGTGCTGCTGCGCCCGGGGCTGGCCGACCGGGAGCGGGACTGGCCCGCCCTGGCGCCCGCGTCGTTCGCCTGGCTGCCGCTGCTGGCCGGGGTGGCCCTGCTCGAGGCGGTCGAGCGGGTGGCCGAGGTCGAGGCGGGCCTGAAGTGGCCCAACGACCTGCTCGTGAACGACGGCAAGTGCGCCGGCATCCTGGCCGAGGTGTCCGGCGACGCCGTCGTGGTCGGCCTCGGCCTCAACGTGACGACCCGGGCCGAAGAGTTGCCCGAGACCACGGGCCTGCCCGCAACGTCACTGCGGGTGGCGGGCGCCGCCGTCACCGATCGCGACCCACTGTTGCGGGCTCTGCTGCGAAACTTCGCTTCCTGGTACGCGGGCTGGCGTGAGGCGGCCGGCGACGCGGAGATGTCCGGGCTGCTCGCCGCCTACCGACGCGGGTGCGCGACGATCGGGCAGCAGGTCCGGGTGCTGCTGCCCGCGGGACAGACCCTCACCGGCGAGGCGACCGAGGTGGATCGGGACGGTCAGTTGGTCGTCCGGACGGCGGACGGCGCCACCCATCGCGTCTCGGCGGGTGACGTGTTGCACGTACGCTGACCGCGTGGCGTTCCCGGACGAAGTGCTGGTCGACGAGGAAGAACTCGTCCTGCACCTGCATCCCCATTGGAAGGCGGCCCTGCGGCCGGGCCTGCTCGTGCTGCTCGCGGTCGTCGTCACCGCAGTGGCCTGGGTGATGCTGCCCAGCGACGGCTGGATCGCGTTCCTCGTGGTCGCCGCGATCATGGCCTATCAGGGCATCCGGTACGGGGTGGTGCCGCTGGTCGTCTGGCGGTGCACCCACTACGTGCTGACCGACGAGCGGATCCTGTTGCAGGACGGGGTGATCGCGCGGGAGCGGCGGGATCTGCCGCTCAACCGCATCAACGACCACGTGGTGACGCAGAGCGTGCTCGACCGCCTGTTCGGATCGGGCACCCTCAAGGTCGACTCGATCGGCGAGCAGGCCGCGATTCTGGCCGCGGTGCCGAAGGCCCAGCAGGTGCAGAACCTGCTTTACGAGCTGATCGAGCAGGATCGAGTGCGCCACCCCGAGGACGATGAGGACGAGGACGAGCCCGAGGTCCCCGTACAGCGAAAGGGTCTTTTCCGAAGGAGGCCGGCGCCCGGAGGAAGGCCGGCGCCCGGAGGAAGGCCAGCGCCCGGAGGAAGGCCAGCGCCGGAAGGAAGAAGGCCGACCCCTAGGTAGTGGGCGAACCGCAACCGGTGCAGAACATCGCGTTCGCGGCGACCTGGGTGCCGCACTGGCCGCAGAAGCGCTTGGCCTCGGACGCGGCCGCCAGCGGAGTTCCACAGTGCTGGCAGTACTTGCCGCCGCCGGTCTCGCCGGAGCAACTGGGGCATCGGCCGACCGCGGGCTGCCCATAGACCGTGCCCTGGGTCCAGTCGGTCTGCCGGATCCGGTCGTTGAGCTGGTCGACCTGGGCCCGCGCCTGGAGGCCGACGATCTCCTGGTCGAGTTTCGGGGCGCAGGTCACGCAGACCCCGCGCTCGGCGTTCCAGCAGACCGGGCCGCAGATCCACTCACCGCAGCGGTGGCACTGGTGGAAGTGCGGGCGGATCTCCTCGACCGCTTCCTGCAGCGCCTTGTCGCGGGCCGGGCCGCGGCTGTCGTTCAACCACGTGGCGTTGTAGCCGAGGTCGGAGGCTTTCCGGCCCCACTCGCCGCCGATCAGGTCGCCGCCCATGCGCAGCAGCTTGCCGCCGAAGTTCGTCACCGAGCGCTTGTACGACGACGAGTAGCCGTTCCCGCAGCGCTCGCAGAAGAACTCGAACTGGTAGCCCTCTTGCGTCGAGTGGTCGGAATAGTTGTCGGTGAACCCGAACATCCCCATGTCGCATCCCTCTCGAAAACCCTCCGAGACGCTACGGCAAGAGGTCTGACTTTTCGAGGAGAACGAGCCTGTTTACATAAACATCGAATCTGTCAGCGGGAGGGCTGGGGATCCTCGGCGCTCAGCTCGGCCAGGCCGGCCACCGCGTCCAGTTCGGCGAGGTCGGCCTCGTGCCCGTCGACCGGCGGCTTGAGGAAGACGAACGTGCGGTAGGCCCAGAAGCGGAACACCGTCGCGACCACGATGCCGGCCGCCGTGACGGCCATGAAGGCGTGCGCGTCGTTGGCCTCGGTCAGGCCGAAGCCGTACTTACCGATGGCGATCGACCCGGACTGGATGACCATGCCGACCAGATTGAAGCCGAAGAACAGGGTGTACTCCCGCCGCAGCGCCGTCCGGCTGTGGTTGCGGTAGGTCCAGTACCGGTTCGCGATGTAGGCCAATGTGGTCGTCACCACGGTGGCGATGACGCTGGCCTTGACGGCGCCGATCGGCAGGGCGACCCACGTGATCACCATGTAGAGCAGCGTGTTTCCGGCACCGATGACGCCGAACGCCAGGACTTCCGGAGCGAGACGGCGCAAGTGTTCCGTCAGCGCACGAGCTGAAGGCATTGGACAACCTTACGGGAGAGTGGCGGTTACGCCGAGTCACGAATGGGGGAAGGTGGCGGCGTCACACCCGCCGCTCGGTGTTCCTGTCGTGGTGGCGCATCCGGTGGGGTCGGGGCCGGAAAGACGAACCGGCGGTACGACCAGAAGCGGAACAGCGAGCCGGCGGCGGTGCCGACCAGTTGCCCCGAGATGTTGTCCGCGAGCTTGGTCTGGAAGATCGGGGAGAGCTGGCCGAGACCGTAGTGACTGATCGCCAGGCAGGCGAGCCCGATGCCCAGGCCGACCGCGTTGAGCACGAAGAACATCGTGTATTGCCGGGCCATGTGGGTGTGGGCGGCGTTGCGCCACGTCCAGAACCGGTTGCCGGCGAAGGCGAACGTGGTCGCGATCACCGTCGAGATGGTCTTGGCGATCAGGGTCTCGTAGTCGGCCTGCAGCAGCACGTTGAAGATCGCGACGTCGATCGTGAACGAGATGCCGCCGACGATGCCGAACTTGCCGAGCTCACGGACGAGCGCCCTCAATCGGGAACGCAAGCGCGAGGATTCGGGCACGGTCCCGAGAGTACCGGGGGCAATCACTACCCGCTGTTTTCGTTGGCGAGTCTTAACCCCCCGATCCCGCATGGTGACGTTGCCGGTACGGAGGGTGGATCTCACTGATCTCGGCAATCTCCGCCACTCTCTCGCGGCATTCACCGCACCACCTCAGATGTATGCGCATCCGGTTGCTGTCCCGCGGGGCGAGCCGCCCGCGCAGGTGGACGCCGAGCCGGTCGGCGGCCCAGCGACACTCCGGATGCTTGGCTGTTGCGACGTGTTGTTGCAGGTAGAGGCTGCGTAGCCCCTCCCGGGCGCGGTGCGCCAGCACGGCTACCGCGTTGGGTGTCATGCCCAGCATTCCGGCGACTTCGGCCGGACTGTTCCCTTCAACGGCGGTCTGCCACAACACGTCACGCCAGCGCTCGGGGAGCTGGCGGAACGCGGCCGCCGCGTACGTCCGCTCCAACCGGTCGAGCGCGGGGTCGGTGTAGGGCTGCCCCGCGTCGTACCGGGAAAGATCGTCGGTGAATTCGAGACGCCGGTCACGTCGGGCCCGGTGATAGCAGACATGTCGCATGGTCGTGTGCAGATAGGCGCGGAACGCGACGAGCGGGCCGCGGCCCGCTCGCAGCGAGGCGAAGACCTTGGCGAACGTCTCGGCGACCAGGTCGTCGACGTCGGCCGGGTCGCTGACCAGCCCGTACGCGAGCTGGCGGGCCGCAACCCGGTGGCGCTCGTAGAGCGTCCCGTACGCCGCGGTGTCACCGGCCCGGACGGCACTCAGCAGATCCGTGTCCGGTGGCTCCGGGATCGTCATTCCTGCCTCCTGCGGCGGGAGTAAGAGGAAAGCCCGATACCACCCAGCTTACGGCGCTTAATCCGTTTTGTGAAAGTCGAGGGTATGACCGCTCGATAACGATGTTGCGCGGAACTGCACCCTTCGGCGAAGGATCGATCGTCTATGCGCACCGAGGCCGAGGATTGTGCGGTTATCCACAGCAACGGCCGATGAACTGACAGTGTTCGGCCCCTAAGCTGAGCGAACTCACCGGCCCTCGTGGCCATTTGGTCAGTGCCGACCGAAGGAGATCCGCCTTGACGCAGCCCTCCGAGCACCCCCGCCTTCTCGCCTGGATCGACGAGGTGGCCGCCCTGACCACCCCCGACCGCATCGTGTGGTGCGACGGGTCGCAGGACGAGTGGACCGTCATCACCGACGCCCTGGTCGAGTCGGGCGCGCTGGTGCGCCTCGACCCCGAGAAGAAGCCGAACTCGTTCTGGGCCCGCACCGACCCGAACGACGTGGCCCGGGTCGAGGAGCGCACGTTCATCTGCTCGGTCGACCAGGCCGACGCCGGTCCGACCAACAACTGGATGGACCCGGCCGAGATGCGGTCGACCATGACCGAGCTGTACCGGGGCTGCATGCGCGGCCGGACGATGTACGTGGTGCCGTTCTGCATGGGCCCGCTCGACGCGCCGCAACCCATGTTCGGCGTCGAGCTCACCGACAGCCCGTACGTGGTGGCCAGCATGCGGATCATGACGCGCATGGGTACGGCGGTGCTCGAGGCGATGGGGACCGACGCCGAGTTCGTTCCGGCCCTGCACTCGGTGGGGGCGCCGCTCGAGCCCGGTCAGGCCGACGTCGCCTGGCCGTGCAACGAGACCAAGTACATCTCGCACTTCCCGGAGAACCGCGAGATCTGGTCGTACGGGTCCGGCTACGGCGGCAATTCGCTGCTCGGCAAGAAGTGCTACGCGCTGCGGATCGCCAGCGTGGCCGCCCGCGACGAGGGCTGGCTGGCCGAGCACATGCTGATCATGAAGCTGACCTCACCCGAGGGGCAGGTCCGCTACATCGCGGGCGCGTTCCCGTCGGCCTGCGGCAAGACCAACCTGGCCATGCTCGAGCCGACCCTGCCCGGCTGGAAGGTCGAGACGGTCGGCGACGACATCGCGTGGATGCGCTTCGGTTCCGACGGCCGGCTCTGGGCCACCAACCCCGAGTTCGGGCTGTTCGGGGTCGCGCCCGGCACCGACTTCCACACCAACCCGAACGCGATGCGGACGCTCGCCCGGGGCAACTCGGTCTTCACCAACGTGGCCCTGACCGACGACGGCGACATCTGGTGGGAGGGCATGGGAACGCCGCCGGCCCACCTGGTCGACTGGCGCGGGAACGACTGGACTCCCGACAGCGAAAAAACCTCGAGCCACCCCAACAGCCGTTTCTGTACGCCGATCGAACAGTGCCCGATCCTGGCCGACGAGTACCACGACCCGCGCGGCGTCCCGATCGACGCGATCCTGTTCGGCGGCCGCCGCAAGACGACGATCCCGCTGGTCGCCGAGGCCCGCGACTGGGTGCACGGCGTATACATGGGTGCCACCCTGTCGTCCGAGACCACCGCGGCCGCCGTCGGCCAGGTCGGCGTGGTGCGGCGCGACCCGATGGCGATGCTGCCGTTCATCGGCTACCACGCCGGCGACTACTTCCAGCACTGGATCGACATGGCCAAGGGTGCGCCGGGCGACGCGGGCAAGCTGCCGAAGATCTTCTACGTCAACTGGTTCCGCCGCGACGACGAGGGCGGCTTCCTGTGGCCCGGCTTCGGCGAGAACAGCCGCGTTCTCAAGTGGATCGTCGAGCGCCTGGACGGCCGGGGCGAGGCGGTCGAGACGCCGATCGGCCTGGTGCCCACGGTCGCGGCCATCGACCGTACGGGATCCGACATCTCGGACGAGGCCCTGGAGGCGGTGCTGCGCGTCGACCGGGACGAGTGGCTGGCCGAGATCCCACAGGTCACCGAGTGGTTCGAGAAGTTCGGCGACAAGTTGCCGGCCGTCCTGTGGTCCGAACTGGACGCGCTGCGCGCACGCTTGCAGGACTGATCAGCGGGGTAATCCGCTGAGGTGACAACGATCGAGGTGGGGCGGCCGCGTGTGCTGCACGCGCTGGCCGCCCCTCCTGATCAGCCGATTCCGTACGCCCGGAAGACGGTGGCTTCCGTGTACGCGCCCGTGGTCATCGTGGCGCGAACCTTGAGGGCTACGAAGCTGCTCTTCGAGTTGGGGACGAGGGCGTACCAGGTGGCCCCGATCTTCTGAACCGGCACCGTTCGCCACGTGTTACCGCTGTCCGGCGACATCTGCGCGGTCAGCTTGCTCAGCTTCGGGTTGGTGCCGAGGTTGGCGTCCGGGTCGAACGTGCCGCGGAGCATCGTGATCGCGACCTTGGTGGTGCTGCTCGGCGCGGCCCGGTTGGTCATGCTGAGGCCGGTCGGGAACATCTGTACCGAGTAGACCCCGGCCAGTTCGCTGGCGCCCGGCTTGGCCAGGAACCGGTAGGTCGCCCGGGTGGTCGTGGACATCATCGACGACGGGAAGGTGATCTCGGGGTAGTAGCGGGTGGCGGTGTTGGTCAGCGTGTACCAGCCGGCCTTCTTGACCGTGTAGTACAGGTCGGTCGACTCCGGCTCCCAGCCCTTGTCCTGCTTGGTGGTCACCGTCTTCCCCTCGAACTGCACGGTCGTCAGGGCCTTGTCGCCGCCCTCGACCGAGCCGTCGCGGGGGAACGACGGATCGGTGAACCCCTCGTTCAGGTTGTACTGGATCCGGCCGTTGATCGTCTGCGGCAGCCGCGCGCTGGGGCCCCAGGCGGAGTTGAAGAAGCTCAGGTTGTACGACTTGCCGGAGGCGACCGTGCGCTTGGCGAAGTAGCTGCCGATGTTCCAGGTCTCGCCGGTCTTGGTCGGGGCCGACGAGCTGACCCGGACGTCCCACGTGCCGGGCGAGGCGTAGACGGTGGTGATGGTCGGCTTGTCGGTGCCGCCGAGCCCGGCGTACAGGTCGTTGCCGCATCCGCTGGTGAGCGGCTGCATCGCCAGGTCGGAGTAGATCGAACCGGACGGGCCACGCTTCTGGACCACGCGGATCTTGGCCAGGTCCTTCTGGGCGAAGGTGCGGCCCAGGCCGCCGGGCACGCCCGTGGTCTGGTGCATCACCGAGTAGGCGGCCGGGCCGCCGTTGTGGTCGCTCCACGAGCCGAGCGCGGCGAAGCCGAGGTAGGCCGACGAGTGCGGGATGACGTAGAGCTTCGTGGGCGGCGTGGCCGAGATCTCGACGTCCTCGCTCGCGCTGGTCCGGGTGCAGACGCGCATGCTGAGCTGATAATCCAGACCCTTGGGGACCGGGCTGAGGCCGAGCCCGACCGACTTGCCCTGGCGGGCGTCGACCGTCAGTTTGGTCGAGCCCGACACCTTCACCGCCTTGCCCGACAGCGTGACCGTGTCGCCGGTGGTGATCGAGGTCAGGACGGCGTACGTGCCGGCGGGCAGCTTCCGGGCCGTGCCGGAGCGCACCGAGTAGAGCTGGCTGCTCCGCACGTCGACGACCTTGACGCCCGCGCTGACCTTGGCGCCGTTCCGGTTGATCACGGTGACGGTGAGGGTGCTGGTGGCAGCGGCGGCGACGCCGACCCCCGCGCCCAGCAGCAGCACGGGAATCCCGGCCAGCGTCAGCCCGCGGACCAGGCGAGATCGTTTGAACAGAGAGAACATGATGAATCCCCCGCGGCGAAAAGGAGAGGTGCGCGCGCGATCATGCCATAGACGACGGTACGGTGTCGTCCCCTTCTGGTTAGGCTCAGAATGTGCTGGATTTCGACGTCGCCGTCATCGGTGCCGGGCCCGCGGGGTCGGCGGCGGCGATCGCGGCCTGTCGTGCGGGGGCGAGGGTTCTGTTGCTCGACCGCGCCGGCTTCCCGCGCGACAAACCGTGCGGCGACGGTATCGCGGCCGAGGCGGTGACCGTCCTGGAAGGACTCGGCGTGCACGGGGTCACCGACGGCTATCCGGCGATCGGGCGCCTCCGGCTGGTCGGGCCGGGTGGGTCGGCGGTGGCGCGGGAGCTGCCGCGGGTGGCGCACACGGTGCCGAGGCGGGTGTTCGACGAGCGGCTCGTGCGAGCGGCCGTCGCGGCCGGGGCCGAGTTGCGCCGGCACACCGTGCGCTCGATCCGGGACGACGGTGACGTGGTGACGGTCGACGACCGATTCCGGGCCGGAACGGTCATCGGGGCCGACGGGGCCGGCTCGGTGGTGCGGCGGGCGCTGGGTCATCCGGTCAACCCGCCGGGGCACCTGGCCGTCGCGATTCGCGGATACGCACCCACGACCAACACCGACGAGCAGGTCATCGTCACGACGCGGCAGCGCTGGCCGGCGTACGCGTGGGAATTCCCGCTCGGCGACGGCACCGCCAACGTCGGCTACGGGGAGGTGTTGCGCGGCGAGCCGCTGACCCGGGCGTACCTGCTGGAACGCCTTTCGGTCCTGATCCCCGGGGCGGTCCCCGACGGCGTACGGGGGCATCATCTTCCGCTCTCGACCTGGCGACCGCCGGCCTCGCGGGGGCGGGTGCTGCTGGCCGGTGACGCACTCTCGTTGATCAACCCGTTCACCGGCGAGGGCATCTTCTACGCGGTTCTCTCCGGATCGCTGGCCGGGCAGGCCGCCGCCGGCGGCACCGCATATAGAACAGCCCTGCGCGATCGGCTCGGCCGTCACCTGCGGCACTCGAGGTTCGCGGCCTGGATCAGCCGTCAGCCGCGTGTGGTCGACGCTGCGGTGGCCGCCGCCGACTCGGACGGTGCGGTCTTCGACCGGATGGTGGAGCTGGGCCTCGGTGACGGGGTTTTCGACCTTCGCACGATCGGACGCATCGTCTCCCGGTTAGGCCACCGTCACCCGGCCACCCCTTGAGTCGCCACCCGTGAGGGCTAGGGTTTGAGGCGATGAGTCTGAAGTCCCTGATCGTCACCCCGTTCTACCGCGTGTATGAGCGGCGGCTGGCCGGCAAGCTGGCCGGCAAGCCCGTGCCTCAACACGTCGGTGTCATGTGCGACGGCAATCGCCGCTGGGCCCGCGAGATGGGCTTCGTCGACCCCAACGACGGCCACCGCGTCGGCGCGGCCCGGGTCAAAGAGCTGCTCACCTGGTGCGACCAGGCCGGCATCAAGCACGTCACGCTTTATCTGCTGGCCACCGACAACCTGCGCCGCCCGGCGGCCGAGCTCGATCCGCTGGTAAAGATCATCGAAGATCTCGCCACCGAGCTGGCCGAGGACGGCAACCCCTGGCGGCTGCGCATGGTCGGTGCGCTCGACATCTTGCCCGCGGCCACCGCCGCGACGCTCAAGGCCGCACAGGAGAAGACCCGCGACCGTACGGTCGGGGTCGAGGTCAACATGGCGGTCGGCTACGGCGGACGCCGCGAGATCGCCGACGCCGTGCGGTCACTGCTGCACGAGCAGGCCGCGGCCGGCCGCACGATCGAAGAGATGGCCGAGATCCTCGACGTCGAGCACATCGCCGAGCACCTTTACACCCGTGGGCAGCCCGACCCCGATCTGGTCATCCGCACCAGCGGCGAGCAGCGGTTGTCGGGCTTCCTGCTGTGGCAGTCGGCGCACTCGGAGTTCTATTTCCACGACGCCAACTGGCCCGACTTCCGCCGCATCGACTTCCTGCGGGCGCTGCGGTCCTACGGCAACCGCCAGCGCCGTTACGGCGCCTAGAACCTTTCCAGGCCGCGGCTGAGGAAAGAGGCCACCTCGTCGGGCGACTCGAGGGTGAGGTCGGCCGCGCTGGACACCTCGGCGCCGGTCTCGGGGTTGGCCACCGCGACCGCGACCCCGAAGAACGCCGGATCGACGGCCTCGCGGGCGCGCAGCGCGTCGAACGCCTTGATGTCGGACATGTCGTCACCGAAATACCAGGCGCAGCCCGCGTTGCGGACGCCCTCGGTGATGACCATGCCCTTGTCCTGGTCGACCGGCGGCTTGAGCTCGACCACCATGCGGCCGGCCTGGATGCGCAGCCCGAGCCGCTCGGCCTGCTCGTGCCCCCAGCGCTCGACCGTGGACGCCTCGCCCGGGGCCGTGCGGTAGTGCAGCGCCACCGACAGGCGCTTGTATTCGATCAGGATCGAGGACGGCAGCTCGGCCCGGGCCCGCTCGGCCAGTTCGGCCATGGCGGGCACCCAGGGCTCGGCGGCGGGCTCAGTGACGACCTGGCCCTCGTGCCACACCTCGAGGCCGTAGAGGCCGTAGAGGTCGACGCGCTCGAGCGAGGCGAACCGGGACCGCAGGAAGCTGACCGGCCGGGCCGAGACGATCGCGACCCGCTGCACGGACTCGGCGAGCCGCTCGAGGACGCCGGGCACGGCGGAGACGGGCTGGGAGGCGTCCGGGTCGTCGGTGACCGGGGAGAGGACGCCGTCGAAGTCGAAGAAGAAGGTGGTCGACGACGCATGATCGGCGGTGAACGCCCAAGCCTCGTCGATGCTCAGCGGATGGGTCGGACGCGGAGTCTGTGCCACGTCGTCAGATTACCCGCCCCACGTCGGGTTTCATGCCGGAGAAATTCGCCGAGAGTTGAGCGTCACCCGTTTTTGCGTACTACCGCGTAGGGCAGTTGACCGCTAGCGTTTGAGTCATGGCACGGGGTCATCCCGAGCCAGCCGGCCGGCCCGGACCTGCGACAAGTGCGCCACGGGGCCCCGCAATCCGACCCCGTGCATGGAAACGGGCGCCGGAGGTGGCGGACCGCGGGCGTACCGGGTTGCACGCCCGCCGCTGGAGCAGGCCTGTGACATCTCGCCGATCTGACGCCGACGTCGCTTCCCTCGACACGGCCGTCGAAGTCTCCACGAGTCGAGCCCGTACGGGACGGCAGTCCCGGGACAGGCACGCTGATGCGGAACCGGCCCCGACGGGCCGTGTTTTCGTTCTGGACACTTCGGTCCTGCTGTCCGACCCGGCGGCGTTCCGCCGGTTCACCGACCACGAGGTGATCATTCCCCTGGTGGTCATCTCCGAGTTGGAGGGCAAGCGGCACCATCCCGAGCTGGGCTGGTTCGCGCGGCAGTCGCTGCGCTTCCTCGACGAGTTGCGGATCAAGTACGGCCGGCTCGATCAGCCGGTGCTCTGCAACGACGAGGGCGGCACGCTGCGGGTCGAGCTCAACCACGCCGACCAGAGTGTGCTTCCGCAGGGCTTCCGCAACGACTCGAACGACACCCGGATCCTCTCGGTGGCCCTCGGGCTCGCCGCTGAGGGGCGGGAGGTCACCCTGGTCAGCAAGGACATGCCCCTGCGGGTGAAGGCGGCGTCGGTCGGTCTGACGGCGGACGAGTACCGGCACGGCCAGGCCAGCGACCCGACCTGGACGGGTATGGCCGACCTGAAGCTCGGCGAGGATCAGGTCAATTCCCTGTACGCCGGTGACGAGCTCGAACTCGAGGAGGTCGAGAACCTGCCGTGCCACACCGGTCTGGTGATCCACTCGACCCGCGGTTCCGCGCTGGGCCGGGTGACCCCCGACAAGTCCGTACGGCTGGTGCGAGGTGACCGGGAGGCGTTCGGTCTGCGTGGCCGTTCGGCCGAGCAGCGGGTCGCCCTCGACATCCTGATGGACGAGTCGATCGGCATCGTCTCGCTCGGCGGCCGGGCCGGCACCGGCAAGTCGGCGCTGGCGCTGTGCGCGGGTCTCGAGGCCACCATGGAGCGCAACCGCCACAAGAAGGTCATCGTCTTCCGTCCGCTCTACGCGGTGGGCGGCCAGGAGCTGGGTTACCTGCCCGGTTCCGAGAACGAGAAGATGTCGCCCTGGGCGCAGGCCGTGTTCGACACCCTGGGCGCCGTCGCGCACGCCAACGTCGTCGAAGAGGTGATGGCCCGGGGCATGCTCGAGGTGCTGCCGCTGACCCACATCCGCGGCCGCAGCCTGCACGACGCGTTCGTGATCGTCGACGAGGCCCAGTCGCTCGAACGCAACGTGCTGCTGACCGTGCTGTCCCGCATCGGCCAGGGCTCGCGGGTCGTTCTCACCCACGACGTGGCCCAGCGCGACAACCTGCGGGTCGGCCGGCACGACGGCGTCACGGCGGTGATCGAGGCTCTCAAGGGACACCCGATCTTCGCCCACGTCACGCTGACCCGTTCCGAGCGGTCCCCGATCGCCGAGGTGGTCACCGACCTGCTCGAGGAAATCCCACTCTGAGTGATAAGGGGAATCCGTGCGGTGAGCACGGGTTCCCCGTCGGAGTGACCCGATTCTTGGGTTTTTTCACCCGGTTTGAGCGTGAAATTCGTGTGAGCAAGTTCACAACACGGTCTCGTCATTTCACATCCACTTCACGGTGAGCCATGGTGTCTGACGAGCGCCATGCGTGGTCATCGTCGTCGTAGATCGACTTCGCAACCTCTGCCGGCCCTGGTTGGGGTCGCGGTGCTCGCGGCAGTTTCACCGCCGATTTCTCGGTGGAGCGGCCGCGTCATTGCCCCCGACGAAGGGATACTTCGTGAATCGGCTCTGGAGCCGGGTCGGAGTACGAGTCACCTCGGTCGGCCTGCTGGTAGCGGGTGCGACCGGCGGTATCTACCTCGGACAGGACCGGGAAGTCCAGCAGCAGAGCTCCGAAGCGAGCGCCGTCGCGCAGGTCGCGGTCGACGACTCCCAGCTGCTGAAACAACGTCAGACCGAGCACGCCGCGGCCCGCGCGTTCCAGCGTCAGGCCGAGGGCAACGCCGCCGAGAAGGCGGCCACCGCGGCCAAGGCTGCGGCGGGCAAGGCCCACGCGGCCGAGCAGAAGGTGATCGCCGACAAGAAGAAGGCCGCCGAGGAAGCCGCCGCCAAGAAGAAGGCGGAAGAAGCCGCCGCCAAGGACTCGGGCTCCGGTTCGGGCTCGGGCAGCTCGGGTGGCTACACCGGCGACATTCCGGCCTCCTGCGCCGAATACAGCGGCACCCGGGAGACCGGCTGCGCGATGATGCTCGACGCGGGCTTCGGGATCTCCCAGTTCCCCTGCCTCGAGAAGCTGTGGAAGAAGGAGAGTGGCTGGAACCCCAAGGCCACCAACCGCAGCTCCGGCGCGTACGGCATCCCGCAGGCTCTGCCGGGCAGCAAGATGGCCTCGGCCGGCTCGGACTGGAAGACCAACGCGGCGACGCAGATCAAGTGGGGCCTCGGTTACATCGAGGGCCGCTACGACACCCCGTGCGGGGCGTGGGGCCACTCGCAGGACGTGGGCTGGTACTGAGTCTCAAGTAGACGGGCCGCGCGGCTAACCGCGCGGCCCGTTTTGCTGTGGTCAAATGTGGCTATGGTCCGAAATGCCGCTTCGCTGGTCCTGGCCGTGCTGGTGGCTGCCACGCTGGCGTTCGGTGATCAGCCCGCCGCTCGGGCCGGCCTGCAGGCCCAGCCGGTCGTGGGTGGACTGGTGGCACCGCAGGGCAAGTTCCCGTGGGCGGTGCGACTGTCGATGGGCTGCGGCGGCGCGCTGACCGAACCCCGGATCGTGCTCACCGCCGGCCACTGCGTCGAGGGCACCGGAAAGAACGACCACATCGAGGTCACCGCCGGGGTGTCCGACCTCAAGTCCAGCAGCGCCCAGACGGCCCGGTCCGAGCGGGTGATCCGGGCCGAGGGCTTCATCGACGAGACGCGCGGCGACGACTGGGCGTTGATCCGGCTCGACCGGCCGCTCCGCCTGCCGACCCTGCCGCTGGCCGAGGACGCGGTGGGCACCGGCCGGTACGTGGTGATGGGCTGGGGGCAGACCCGCGAGGATTCGATCCAGCAGGAACAACAGCTGCACTACGCGACTGTGCCCACCGTGCCGGATGCGAAGTGCGCTGCGGCGTACCAGAAAGCGGGTGTGAAGCTCGTGCCGGACGAGATGATGTGCGCCGGGTCGCCCGGTGTCGACACCTGCCAGGGCGACAGCGGCGGACCGATGATCGGCCACGGCCGGCACGGGGAATGGGTGCAGGTCGGCATCGTGAGTTGGGGGCTGGGCTGCGCCCGCGACGGTTACCCGGGTGTCTATACGCAGCTCTCGACGTTTCGCCCGGCCATCAAGGCGGCGCTCCGCCGGCTGCGCTAGAAGTTCAGCGTGGTGTCGAGCTTGGCCGGGCGGGGACGCTTGCGGCGGAACAGGACCGCCGCGATGACGCCGCCCAGCAGGCCGAGCAGGTGGCCCTGCCACGAGACCGGCTGATCGGTCGGCAGGATGTTGTAGAGCTGATACCAGTACAGCAGGCCGATGAACGCGGCCACGCCGAAGTTCCACCACGAGCGCTCGACCAGGCCGCGGGTGACCAGCAGGCCCAGATAGCCGAAGATGACGCCGCTGGCCCCGACGACCACGCTGTTGGGGTCGCCCACGAACCACACGCCCAGACCGCTGACCAGCATGATGACCGCGGTCGACCAGATGAACCGCTTGGTGCCCCCGGCCAGCGCGAACGTGCCGACCAGGATCAGCGGTACGGCGTTGCCGTAGAGGTGATCCCACCCGGCGTGCAGGAACGGGCTGAACAGCACGCCGTCGAGCCCGTCGATCCGGTGCGGGATGATGCCGCCGGCCACGTCGAGCTGACCGGCGCCGATGCCGACGTCGATCGCCTCGATCAGGAAGAGCACCGGGATCACGGCGCACATCGTCACGAAGGCCCGGCCCAGCGACGCGTAGAACGCGTCGGTGCCGAACTTGGCCGCTGCCTCGGCTCGCGCTGCGTCTGCCCCGTAACTCATCTTTCGATAGTTCCAGGCAACGGCAAGGCCCGCCAAACCGGCGGGCCTGCCACAGCAGATTCTCAGATAACGGGCTCGCTGTCGCCCAGCGACATCGTCGGCAGGTGACCGTCGAAGTCGACGGCCGAGTACATGGCCAGCTTCTCGAGCCGGTGGTACGAGTCGATCACCCGGATCGTCCCGCTCTTGGACCGCATCACGATCGACTGGGTGTGTGCGCCGCCGGATCGGTAGCGCACGCCCTTGAGCAGGTCGCCCGACGTCACGCCGGTCGCCACGAAGAAGCAGTTGTCGCCGGTGACCAGGTCGTCGGTGGTGAGCACCCGGTCGAGGTCGTGCCCGGCGGCCAGCGCCTTGTCACGCTCGGCGTCGTCCTGCGGCCACAGCTTGGCCTGGATCATGCCGCCCAGGCACTTGATCGCGCAGGCCGCGGTGATGCCCTCGGGCGTGCCACCGATGCCCATCAGCACGTCCACGTCGGACTCGCCCCGGGCCGCCGCGATCGCACCCGCGATGTCGCCGTCGGAGATGAACCTGATGTTCGCGCCGGCCTGCCGCACCTCTTCCACCAGCGCGGCGTGCCGCGGCCGGTCGAGGATGCAGACTGTCACGTCCGAGATGCTCGAGCGCTTGGCCTTCGCGATGCGCTTGAGGTTCTCGGTGGTGCCGGCGTTGATGTCGATGACGTCGGCGCAGTCCGGGCCGACGGCGATCTTCTCCATGTAGAAGACGGCGCTCGGGTCGAACATGGCACCGCGCTCGGCCACGGCCAGCACCGCCACCGCGCCCGGCATGCCCTTGCTCATCAGCGTGGTGCCGTCGATCGGGTCCACCGCCACGTCGACCTCGGGGCCGGTGCCGTCACCCACCTGCTCCCCGTTGAAGAGCATGGGCGCCTCGTCCTTCTCGCCCTCCCCGATCACCACGACACCGCGCATCTGAATCGAGTTGATCAGCTTGCGCATGGCGTCGACGGCGGCGCCGTCCCCGCCGTTCTTGTCGCCGCGCCCGACCCAGCGTCCGGCCGCCATCGCGGCGGCCTCGGTGACACGAACCAGATCGAGAGCGATGTTGCGGTCGAGATCTTGCGGGACCCGTGCTGGCATGGGCGCCTCCTCGCGACGATGCGGGGCTGGTAGATGAACCGATCCTCACATGCGCGGATGCGTTAAGTCCCGCGTCAGCGACATGGTTAACAATGGGTGGGTGGAACCAGCTGCGCCCGCGCCCGAAGCTCCCGCCCGACTCACCCGGGGCCAGGAGCGCTCGCCCAAGGACATGGCGATGTCGCTCGCCGTCCTGCTCATCCCGATCGCGCTGCTGCTGACCTTTTATCGGCTGGTGCTCGACGGTGACAAGCCGGTCTCGGTCGACACCGCCCCGGCCATCCAGGAGGCGCAGCGGGCCGGCCTGTTCCCGGTGCTGGCTCCGCAGGGCCTGGGCGACGACTGGCACGCGACCAGCTCGACCTTCCGCCGGGCCGAGAACGGCGCGACCCTGCGGATCGG
Source organism: Paractinoplanes bogorensis (assembly GCF_018829635.1). Lineage (GTDB taxonomy): Bacteria > Actinomycetota > Actinomycetes > Mycobacteriales > Micromonosporaceae > Actinoplanes > Actinoplanes bogorensis. Next base: position 66,386 of record NZ_JAHKKG010000002.1, on the reverse strand, counting down.
CTACGTCGACCCCGACAAAGACCCCATCCAGCTGGTCGAGAGCAACATCCCGAGCGACACGCTGCTGCCGACCGAGCTGACCAAGGACGCCAAGCCGGCCGGCAACTTCCGCTCGCCGGCCGGGGTGTGGCGCTGGTACAGCGCCCGGCCGGGGGAGAAGGCGCTGGTGCTGGCCGACCAGACCCGCACGGTCGTGATCGTCGGCAAGACCGACGTCAGCAACCTGGAAGCACTGGCCGGCGCACTGCGTTAGGCGTCAGTCCTCGCTATTCCTCGCTGCGGGCGGCCCGGGCGGCGTCGATCCGCTCGCGGGCGCCGTCGAGCCAGCGCTGGCAGACGTCGGCCAGCTTCTCGCCGCGCTCCCACAGGGCCAGCGATTCCTCGAGCGAGCTGCCGCCCTGCTCGAGGCGCTCGACCACCCCGGCCAGCTCGGTGCGGGCCTGCTCGTAACTCAGCTTGTCGTCGCTCATTCCTTCTCCCGTACGCCTGCTCGCAGCTCGCCCTCGGCCAGCCGCACCCGCACCACATCGTCGATCTCGACCTCGCCCGCCGCCCGCACCACGTGCCCGTCGGCCCGCTGCACGATCGCGTAACCCCGCTGCAGCGTCGCCGCCGGGGACAGTGCCCGCAGCCGGGCCACCGTGTGCCGCAGCTCGTCGTCGGCCCGGCGCAGGCGATGCTCGAGGCTGCGCACGGCCCGGTCACGCAGCGCCGTCACGTCGGCCGCGCGCTGGTCGACCAGCAGCTCGGGCCGGGCCAGCGCGGGCCGGGAGCGCCACGACTCGAGGCGGTTGCTCTCCCGGTCGAGCAGGGTCAGCACCGCACGGTCGAGCCGGCGCCGGGCCACCTCGATGAGCTGCGACTCCTCGCCCAGATCGGGCACCAGGCGCTTGGCCGCGTCGGTCGGGGTCGAGGCCCGGACGTCGGCCACGTAGTCGAGCAGCGGTGCGTCCGTCTCGTGGCCGATCGCGCTGACCACCGGGGTGCGGGCGCCGAACACAGCCCGGCAGAGCGCCTCGTCGCTGAACGGCAGCAGGTCTTCCACACTGCCGCCGCCGCGGGCGATCACGATGACGTCGACCGTGTCGTCGTTGTCGAGCACCTTGAGCGCGTCGATGATCTGGGGCACCGCGGTCGGGCCCTGGACCGGCGCGTTGATCACCCGGAAGTCGACCGAGGGCCAGCGGCGGCGCGTGTTCATCAGCACGTCGCGCTCGGCCGCGCTGGCCCGCCCGGTGATCAGGCCGATGCGCTGGGGCAGGAACGGCAGCCGGCGCTTGCGCTCGCGGGCGAACAACCCCTCGGCGCCCAGCAGCTTTTTCAGCCGTTCGAGGCGGGCCAGCAGCTCACCCAGCCCGACCTGGCGGATCTCGTCGGCCCGCAGGCTCAGCGTGCCCCGGGCCGGATAGAACTCGGGCTTGGCGTGCAGGGTGACCCGGGCGCCCTCGGACAGCCCGGGGGCGCCGCTGTCGAGCACGTCGCGATGGGCGGTGACGGTGAGGCTGAGGTCGGCCGACGGGTCGCGCAGGGTCAGGAAGACCACCGTGGAGCCGGGACGGCGGCTGATCTGGGCGACCTGCCCGTCGACCCAGACCCAGCCGAGCTTGGCGATCCAGGCCCCGACCTTCTGGCTGACGACGCGCACCGGCCAGGGCTCGTCGGCCGAACTCTTCGGCGCCGCCGCTGCGGTCTCGGGCTCACTCACCCGGCCAGACTACGGAAGGCCACCGACATTCTCGTCGTCCGCCGTCCGGGCCTCGCGGGCGTGCCGACCGACGTTGCGACCTTCCGAGTGCCCGGGAGTGCGCCACGGCGACTCGACCGGCCGCCGGCCCGCGGGCTTGTCCGGTGCCGGTCGCACCTGGCCCACGACGACCGTGACGATGAAGCCGGCACAGATCCAGAAGACCAGGTCGGCCACCGTACGGGCGAGGTCGAACCGCCACCCGCCGGGATCGCGGGCGAGCATCGTGAAGGGGAAACCGTGCCGGATCCCGTACGCGCCGGAACAGCACTCCACGGCCAGCCGGGGAATCGCCGTGCCGACCAGCCCGAGCACCCCGGCCGCCCCGCCCGCGGCGTGGGCCACGACGGACGGCCGGCGCCGCAGACGACCCGTCGCCAGCAGCAGCAGACCGGTGACGATCAGCACCACGTGGAACACGACGTAGGACGCCGAGACCAGACCCATGGCGAGGTTGAGCACGCCGAGCGCGAAACAGGCCCAGCCCACGATCAGGCGGAGCGTCGCGATCAGCGAGGCGAGGGGGCCGGGATCGACCTCGGCGGCCGGAGGCATGCGTCCGAGTATCTCGGCAATTTCGGCGCGTGACCGCCGATTCGCCCTACTTTGCCCCGCTCGGGCGGCGGATCAGCACGACGACCACGACGATCAGCAGGCCCACGTACGCGAAGATCAGCAGGTTGGCCGCCATCGAGAGCAGGTCGATGGTTCGCGAGGCCGACCGGGCCACGGTGTGGGCGGTCTCGGTGTCGACCGCCACGGCCCCGCGCTGCACCCAGTGGAACGGAAAACCGCGGTCGATGACGTACGTGTTCGGGCCGTACGCCTGGGAACGCTCCACCAGCAACCCGGCCGCCGTGCCGGCCAGCGCGAACCCGGCCGTCACGACGCCGGTCACGACGCGTGGCAGGCGGATGCGGTGGGGCATGAGCAGCACCAGGCCGCCGGCCGCGAGCACCACACCCACCGCAAGGTCGAGCACCGCGGTCGCGGCGTGCAGGTTCAGCAGGATCCAGAGCAGCCCGCCGACCAGTGACAGCGCGCCCAGCAGGAACCGCAGCGCCCGGCCGGCCGCGGCCCACCATGGGGCCTTTTCGATGGTTTCGTCCCGTCGATCCTCAGCAAGCACCCGACGAGTATGGCGATGAACGCCGATCCGGTCGACCACCCATGTGGCGCTGATCGCAGCCCGGTGCGGGTTCACCAGGTCCACGTACCATGGCCGGGTGAGCGAACCCCGGAAGCGTGTGTTGCTGGCCAAGCCGCGCGGCTACTGCGCGGGCGTCGACCGTGCCGTGCAGACCGTCGAGGAGGCGCTGAAGCTCTACGGCGCCCCGGTCTACGTGCGCAAACAGATCGTGCACAACAAACACGTGGTCAGCACGCTCGAGGGGCTCGGCGCGATCTTCGTGGAAGAGAACGAAGAGGTCCCCGAGGGTTCGACCGTGGTCTTCTCGGCCCACGGCGTCGCGCCCGAGGTGCACGAGCAGGCCAAGCAGCGCAACCTCAAGGCGATCGACGCGACCTGCCCGCTGGTGACCAAGGTCCACCACGAGGCCAAGCGCTTCGCCAAGGACGACTACGACATCCTGCTGATCGGTCACGAGGGCCACGAAGAGGTCATCGGCACCTCCGGCGAGGCCCCGGCACACATCCAGCTGGTCGACGGTCCCGACTCGGTCGACCAGGTGGTCGTGCGTGACCCGTCCAAGGTCGTCTGGCTGTCGCAGACCACGCTCTCGGTCGACGAGACGATGGAGACGGTGGCCCGGCTCAAGACCCGGCTGCCGCTGCTGCAGTCGCCGCCCAGCGACGACATCTGCTACGCCACGTCGAACCGGCAGCACGTGGTGAAGGAGATCGCCCCCGAGTGCGACGTGGTGATCGTCGTGGGGTCGACCAATTCCTCCAATTCCGTACGCCTCGTCGAGGTCGCCCTCAACGCCGGGGCGCGGGCCGGTCACCTGGTCGACTACGCCTCCGAGATCCAGGACGAGTGGCTCGAGGGCGCGACCACGGTCGGCGTCTCGTCCGGCGCGAGCGTGCCCGAAGACCTGGTCATGGAGGTGCTGGGCCATCTCGCGACCCGCGGCTTCGGCGAGGTCACCGAGTTCACCACCACCGAAGAACGCCTGACGTTCTCCTTGCCGCAGGAGCTGCGCCGCGACATGAAGGCGGCAGCGGCCAAGGCCTGAGAGCGTGCCACCTCGATCATGGCCACGCCGCAAGTCAGGGCCCGCCCTCCCAAAGGGGGCGGCCCCCACAGCCATTATCCAAGAAAAAGCGACGGAGCTGACGGGCCGTCGCCCAGCCCTGTGGATAACTCGGGACTGTGGAAACGCGGTCAGCGGTTCGGCGACTGTGGTAGCTCGTCGAACTCGGGAGCCTGGGGCTGGCGGGGCGCGACCTCGAGCTGGATCGGTGTCGGGATCTCGTCGTCCGAGACGCCCATGTCGGCCAGCTTGCGGGCACTGACCAGCACGCGGGATTCCAAAGACCCAACGGCCCGGTTGTACGCCGTCACGGCCCCGCCCAGTGCGCTGCCGAGCTTGCCGACGTGGTCGCCGAGCGTGGCCAGCCGGGCGTGCAGCTCGCGGGCCAGCGTGTGCACCTCGACGGCGTTGCGGGCCAGCTCTTCCTGCCGCCACGTGAAGGCGATCGTGCGCAGCAGGGCGATCAGCGTGGCCGGCGTGGCCAGCACGACGTTCCGTCGGAACGAGTGCTCCATGATCGTCGGGTCGTGGCGCAGAGCGGCGTCGAGGAACGGGTCGGCCGGCACGAAGAGCACCACGAAATCGGGCGACGAGTCGAACGCCGTCCAGTACTCCTTGGCCGCCAGCGCGTCGACGTGCGCGCGCAGGTGCCGGGCGTGCTGGTCGAGGAAGCCGTCGCGGCTGCGCTCGTCGCGGGCCTCCAGCGCCGACAGATAGCCCTCCAGGGGCGCCTTGGCGTCGACCACCACGGTCCGGCCGCCGTGCAAGCGGATGACGAGATCGGGGCGTACGCCGGAATTGTCGGTTGCCGCCGTGACCTGCTCAGCAAAGTCACAGTGTTCCAGCAGGCCGGCCGCTTCGACGATGCGGCGCAGCTGGTGCTCGCCCCACCGCCCCCGCGTCTGCGGTGTCCGCAGGGCCGACACCAGCTGCCGGGTCTCGGTGCGCAGCTCGCCCGAGACCGCGCTCATCGTGCGCACCTGCTCGCGCAGTTCGGCGTACGCGTCGACCCGCTCCCGCTCCAGGTCAGCGACCTTTTCCTCATAGCGGCGCAGGGTTTCGTGCAGCGGCGCGACGGCCCGCGCGACGGCTTCCTGCGACTGCGCCGTGGATTCGTAGGACAGCGCGCGCAGCGATTGTTCGAGCCGCTCCTCGCCGTCGGCCCGGGCCTGCACCGTGGCCTCGAGCCGCGCGATGTCGGCGGCCGCCCGCAGCCGCGCGGCCAGCCATCCGAGGGCTGCGCCGACGACCAAGCAGACAAGCACTACGAGCAGCGTCGAAACAGTCACATAGCGGAGCCTGCCAGACGGGCTCGACGTGATCGGCGAGGGTACCGTTGGAACATGAGCGTGTTGCTGATTATCGGCATCGTCCTGGTCGTCCTTCTGGTGATCGTCGCGGTTCAGCGCGGCGGCGCCGCCTCACAGAAGACCCGGCTCGAGGATGCACGGGCCGAGGCTCAGCGGTGGTACGAGCGCCTCGGCGGCCAGCTGATGAACCTGCACGGCGACGACGCGGCCGCCCGGCAGGCGCTGTCCGACGCGGGTGAGCGCTACAACGCCGCCGGCGGTCAGTTGCAGCAGGCCAAGACCGAGAAGCAGTTCGCCCTGGCCCGCGAGTCGGCGCTGGAGGGCCTGCAATACGTGCGGGCGGCCCGGGTCGCGATGGGCATCGACCCCGGCCCCGAGCTGCCGGCCCTCGCCTCGGCTCAGGGCACCGGCCAGATCACCAAGGAGCGCGAGGTCAACGTGCAGGGCCACGCCTATAAGGCCGGTCCGCAGCCGGGCCCCGACACCCCCTACTACTACCCCGGCGGCCGCGTGCAGGGGCGCCCGGTGCCCTCGGGCTGGTATTCGACGCCGGTCTGGAAGACGGCCCTCGGCGCGGGCGCGGGTGTGCTCGGCGGCATGCTGATCTTCGACGCGCTGCTCTCGCCCGGCTTCGGCGACATGGGCTACGGCGACGGCTTCTCCGACGGTTACGCCGACGCGGCGCAAGACTTCGGCGGCGACGGTGGCGACATGGGCGGTGACTCGGCCGGCGACTTCGGCGGCGGCGACTGGGGCGGCGGCGGAGACTTCGGCGGCGATTTCGGCGGCGACTTCTGATCCAGATTCGCCCGGGCGGCGGGCTCGCTCGGGCCGCGGATCGCCGTTGGAGCGGGTTCGCCCCGGGCGACGGCTCGACAGCGCGGCGTTAGCTCGGGCGACGGCTCGACCGCGTGGCGTTAGCTCGGGCGACGGCTCGACCGCGCGGCGTTAGCTCGGGCGGGGGTTCGCCTGAGCGTCGCAGCGTGCCGGTCGGCGGGCGCCAGCAGCACCCGGGCCACCCGGGTGGGCACGTCGGCTCCGCTGAAGTCGGCGCGGCGGGAGATCTCATCGCGCAGCCGGCTCACCACCGAACCGAGGCCGGCTAGCTCGCGGCTGTTCCGTCAGCCGGCAAATATTTGGCCAGTTCGCGGCGCAGGCGTCGCGGGCTGGGCCACACCTCGCTGAGGTCGGCGGTGAAGGACTGCCCGTCCGGCGTTTCGGCCAGGGCGGGCGGCCCGGCCTCCTCGCCCTGCACCGGGTGCACCGTGTCCATGTCGATCGGGGTCACCTCGAGCAGGTTCTTGAAGCCCTCCCGGCGTACGGTCACGTGCTTGATGTCGGCCCAGTCGAGCAGGATCGGGTCGCTCTCCTGGGAGGCGAGTTCGAGCCCGCCCGCCGAGACGCGCACCCAGGTGCGCAGCGAGCCGCGGGTCGAATAGGCGTAGGCGCCGGCCGCGAGCGCCGCCACCACGACGGCCTGCAGCGCCGTCTGCCACCACCGGTTGCCCGCCCCGCCCTCGCCGAGGAGCGCGACGATCGGCGACACCAGGGCGAACGACATCATCAGCAACAAGAAGAGGGCGACGAACGTCCGCACGGGCGACGACTTGAACAGCACGGCATCGCGGGCGGGCGCCTCGACCTGCTCGGGCGCGATCGGCATGCCCTCATGCTGCCCTGTCGAGGCCCCCGGCTCCGGCCGTTTGGCCAGAGCCGGGACCCCTGTTCAGCACTGAGCCGCCCGCCGGCAAAACCAGAGCCGCCCCGCCGGCAGAGCTGAGCCGCCCCGCCGGCAGAAACGGCGTCGGGTCAGAACGCGCTGGCGATGACCAACTCGGTCGTGCGGCCGGGCAGCATGTCGAGCTTTGCTATCCGGCCGGCCGATCGGACGTCGCCCTCGACCAGCGCCAGCCGTTCCAGCAACTCGGCCGGCCCGAGCGCCTCGGCCAGGGGAACGTCCGCCTTCATCGACAGCTTCCGGTCCGACTTGGCCCGGCGGACCTGCCGCAGCGCCTCCCCGGCCAGGTCGAGCAGCTCGGCGTCACCCTCGCCGGCGACCCGGGTCAGTTCGTACGGCGTGGGCCAGGTCGCCTGGTGCACCGACCCGTAACGCCACCACGACCAGACCTCTTCGGTCACGTAGGGCAGGAAGGGGGCGAACAGCCGCAGCAGCACCGACAGCCCGGCCGCCAGCGCCGCCCGCGCCGAGTCGGCCGCCGGACCGGTCGCGTAGGCCCGCTCCTTGACCAGCTCGATGTAGTCGTCGCAGAACGTCCAGAAGAACGTCTCGGTCGCCTGCAGCGCGTCGGTCTGGTCGTAGCGGTCGAACGCCTCGGTCGCCGTGGTCACCACCGTGGCCAGCCGGGCCAGCATCGCCCGGTCGAGCGGCTCGGTCACCGGCTGCCGCAGTGCCTCGGCCGCGCCCAGGCCGAGCGCGAACTTCGACGCGTTGAGCAGCTTGGTCGCCAGCCGCCGCCCGACCTTGATCTGGGCCGGGTCGAACGCCAGGTCGGCGCCGGGCCGTCCGTTGGCCGCCCAGTAGCGGACCGCGTCGGACCCGTTCTGCTCGAGCAGGGCCACCGGGGTGACGACGTTGCCCTTGGTCTTGGCCATCTTCTTGCGGTCGGGGTCGAGGATCCATCCCGACAGGACGGCCGAGCGCCACGGCAGCACGCCGTTTTCCAGGTCGGCCCGCAGGACCGTGGAGAACAGCCAGGTACGGATGATCTCGTGGGCCTGGGGGCGGTGGTCCATCGGGAAGACCCGGCGGAACAGGTCTTCGTCGTCGTGCCAGCCACCCACGATCTGCGGTGTCAGCGACGACGTGGCCCAGGTGTCCATGACGTCGGGGTCGGCCGTGAAGCCGCCCGGGACGTCGCGCTGCGACTCGTCGAAGCCGGGCGGACACTCCGAGGACGGGTCAACCGGCAGTGATGATTCATCCGGTATGAGAAACTTGTCGTAATCCGGCTCGCCAGCGTTGTCGAGCCGGTACCAGATGGGGATCGGCACGCCGAAGAACCGCTGCCGGCTGACCAGCCAGTCGCCGGTCAGGCCGTTGACCCAGTGCTCGTAGCGGTGCCGCATGTGCTCGGGGAACCAGCGCAGCTCACGCCCGCGGGCGATCATCTCCTCCCGGATGCGTGGCTCGCGCCCGCCGTTGCGGAAGAACCACTGCCGGCTGGTGACGATCTCGAGCGGCGAGTCGCCCTTCTCGTAGAACTTGACCGGATGCGTGATCGGCCGGGGCTCGCCCAGCAGGTCACCGGTCTCGGTGAGGATCCGGACGATCTCGCGCCGGGCCCCGTTGACGGTCAGCCCGGCGAAGTCGCGATAGGCCGCGTCGGAGACCCCGGCCGGGCGGTCGGGCAGGAACCGGCCGTCGCGCCCGAGCACGACCCGCGTCTCCAGCTGCAGGTCACGCCACCACGTGACGTCGGTGACGTCGCCGAACGTGCAGACCATGGCGATGCCGGTGCCCTTGTCCTTCGCGGCCATCGGATGGGCCAGGACGGGGACCTCGACGTCGAAGTACGGCGTGCGGACCGTGGTTAGGTCCTCGTAGCGCTCGTCGCCCGGATGGTAGACCAGCGCGACACAGGCCGGCAGCAGCTCGGGCCGGGTCGTCTCGATCTCGACCGGGCCGTCGGGGCCGTGGAAGCGCAGCCGGTGGTAGGCGCCGGGGCGTTCCCGGTCTTCCAGCTCGGCCTGCGCCACCGCCGTACGGAATCCGACGTCCCACAATGTCGGGGCCTCGGCCGTGTACGCCTCACCGCGCGCCAGGTTGTTGAGGAAGGCACGCTGCGAGACGGACTGCGCCCGCCGCCCGATCGTCGTGTAGGTCAGGCCCCAGTCGACCGACAGGCCGAGCCGCCGCCACAGTGCCTCGAAGGCCTTCTCGTCCTCGGCGGTCAGCCGCCCGCACAGCTCGACGAAGTTGCGCCGCGAGATCGCGATCGCCTGCTTCGGCGGACTGGCCGGCGGCTGCCAGTCGGGGTCATAAGGGAGAGCGGGGTCGCAGCGGACGCCGTAGACGACCTGGACCCGCCGCTCGGTCGGCAGGCCGTTGTCGTCCCAGCCCATCGGATAGAAGACGGCCTTGCCGCGCATGCGCTGGAACCGCGCGACCGTGTCGGTGTGCGTGTAGGAGAAGACATGCCCCATGTGCAGCTCGCCCGATACGGTCGGCGGAGGCGTGTCGATCGCGTATACGTCCGCCCGCTCCTTCGAGCGGTCGAACGCATACGTGCCCTCCTCCTGCCAGGTCCGCGCCCACTTGTCCTCGAGGCCGTCGAGCGACGGCCGCTCGGGGAGACCGGCGCGTCCGGTCGTTCCCGTATCAGTCATGGCTGAATGTTAGGTCCACCCGCCGATTTCGACCTGTGATTAAGCCTTCGCCTCTTCGAAGTCGAGCAGGAACCGCTTCACCGCCAGGCCCCAGCGGTAGCCGCCGAGCGACCCGTCGGAACGCAGCACCCGGTGGCACGGCGTGATCAGCGCGACCGGGTTGCGCGCGCAGGCCGAGGCCGCACCCCGCACGGCGGCCGGGCGGCCACTGAGCCGGGCGAACTCGGTGTAGGTGACCGGGGCGCCCGGCTTGATGTCCCGCATGACCTTCCAGGCCTGGCGCATGAACTCGCCGCCGCTGTGCTGCTCGACCACGATCGAGTCGAGGGCCGTGCGGTCACCGTCGAAATAGGACCGGATGTGCCCGGCCGCCGGTCCCACGTCGTCGGCCTGTTCGGCCGGGGCCTGCAACTCGGGATGGATGAGGTCGAGCAGTTCGCCCACGTTTTCGGTGAAGCCGGCGGCGCGTACGGCGCCCGTCGGGGCGATGACCAGAGTGAACGCGCCGGCGTTGGTGTCGAGGGTGCGGTACTTCAACATGATGTCCTCCAGGGAGTTTGGTTGCGGCACAGCTTGGCCCGTTCGCGCCGGGCGTGGGGACGGCCTGTGGATAACTACGCCGCTTTCCACAGGCGGATGAGGGCGTACGACCGCCACGGGCGCCACCTCTCGGCGTACGCGGAAAGGGTCTTGGGGTCGTCGGGCAGCCCGAGAGCCTTGGCGCCCCGGCGAACCGCCAGGTCGGTGGGCAGGAAGACGTCCGGATCGCCGATCGCCCGCATGGCCACGTAACCCGCGGTCCAGGCGCCGATGCCGGGCAGTTCGGTGAGGCGGGCGACCGTTTCGTCGCGATCCGCACCCGGGTCGAGGTCGATCTTGCCGTCGGCGACCGCGCCGGCCAGCGCCCGGATCGTGTCGCGGCGGGCCACCGGCATCCCGAACGCGTCGTCCGGCAGTTCGGCGATCTCGGCCGCGGCCGGGAACCCGATCAGCTCGCCCGGCTTCTTGAACGACCGGATCATCCGGCCCAGCGTGGTGCGTGCGCCGGCCACGCTGACCTGCTGCCCGACGATCGCCCGGACGGCGATCTCGAAGCCGTCGACCGAACGCGGCACGCGGACGCCGGGCTCGTTCCGCACCATCTCGGCGAACGCCGGATCGGCGCCCAGCGTCGCGTCGACCGCCTCGGGGTCGGCGTCCAGATCGAACAGTCGCCGGGCGCGGGCCACGGCCGGCGCCAGGTCACGCACGTCGCTGAGCCGCAGCGTGGCCGAGACCCAGCGGTCGGCCGGGCTGAGCGAGACGGTCGCGCTTCCGTGCGGCAGAGACAGACCTCTCCGGTACGTGTTCCCGACGCGCTCCTCCACACCCGGGAGTGCCCGCGTCTCGAGAAAATCGAGCAGCGACGCGGCGTGCAACGGCGACCGGTAGGCGAGCCGGAGATTGATCGTCCCGGCCTCGTTCGGCGTGACCTTGCGGCGCTCGCGCAGCCCGCTCGGCGCCTGCGCGTACACCTCGAGAATCGTGTCGTTGAACTGGCGGACGCTGCCGAACCCGGCCGCGAACGCGATCTCGGCCAGGCCCAGGTCGGTGGTCTCGATGAGGATGCGGGCGGTCTGCGCGCGCTGGGCCCGGGCCAGGGCCAGCGGACCGGCCCCGAGTTCGGCCGTGAGCAGCCGGTTGAGGTGCCGCTCGGTGTAGCCGAGGCGACCGGCCAGGCCGGGCACGCCCTCGCGGTCGACCACGCCGTCGCCGATCAGCCGCATCGCGCGTCCGACCAGATCCGCCCGTACGTCCCACTCGGGCGACCCGGGTGCCGCGTCGGGACGGCAGCGCTTGCAGGCGCGGAACCCGGCCCGCTGGGCGGCGGCCGCGCTCGGATAGAAGCGGACGTTCGCCCGCTTCGGGGTCATCGCCGGGCAGGACGGCCGGCAGTAGATGCCGGTGCTGGTCACCGCGGTGCAGAACCAGCCGTCGAAGCGCTGGTCCCGGCTGTCCACGGCGCGGTAGCACCGTTCGAAGTCCAGTTCCATGCCCTGAATTCTGCTGCGTTTCCGTTCGCGTGGCTGGCGGGATTCGGACATGGCCATGGCGTGTCAACTTTGGTTGACGGGTCGCTCGATGTCAACTACGGTTGACGCATGGAGACTTCGGCGAAGCTCGACATCCGGTACCGGACCTTCGGGGGCGGCGGGCCCAAGATCGTGCTGCTGCACGGCGGGCTGCAGACGTCCCGCAACTTCCGACGGCTCGCGCAAGCACTGGCCAGTTCCTTCACCGTGTACGTCCCGGACCGTCGCGGGCGTGGCCTGAGTGGCCCGGTGTTCGCCGGCTACGGCCTGGACGGCGAGGTCGACGATCTGCGGGCGGTGCTCGACGAGACCGGGGCCGGATACATCTTCGGGCTCAGTTCGGGCGCCGTGATCGCGCTGCAGGCCGCGCTCGAGCTGCCGCAGATCCGGCGCCTGGCCCTGTACGAGCCGCCGATCTGGCACGACACCACCAACCCGGTGGCGTGGCGTCCCCGCTTCGAGAAAGAACTGGCGGCCGGGCGTACGGCGTCCGCCTTCGTCACCACGGTGAAGGGGGCGGGCGGGCTGCGCGGGGTGCCGCGGGCCGCGATCACGCCCCTGGTGCGCCTGGGGATCCGGCTCGACGGGCGCAGCAACCGGCCCGCCGACTACACGTCGCTGGGGCGGCTCGTGCCCACGATGAGTCAGGACGCCACCGTGGTCGAAGAGGCGGCCGGGCCGTTGACCCGTTTCGCCGGCGTCGGCGCGGAGACGTTGCTGCTCGGCGGGGACCGCTCACCGGCGTACCTGAAACGGGTCTTGACCGGCCTGGAAGGGGTTTTGCCGCAGGTGCGTCGCGTGACCCTGCACGGTGTCGGCCACCTCGCGGCGGACGATCGGGGCAAGCCGGAACTGGTCGCGGCGGAACTGCGGAAGTTCTTCGGGTGAGGCTTGCGTAGACTGGCGTTCCGTGAGCCTCACCATCGGAATCGTCGGCCTGCCCAACGTCGGCAAGAGCACCCTCTTCAACGCCCTGACCAAGAACGACGTGCTCGCCGCGAACTACCCGTTCGCGACGATCGAGCCCAACGTCGGCGTGGTCGGGCTGCCCGACGAGCGGCTCCCGCGCCTGGCCTCGCTCTACAGCAGCGAAAAGATCATTCCGGCTCCGGTGAGCTTCGTCGACATCGCCGGCCTGGTCCGCGGCGCGTCGAAGGGGCAGGGCCGCGGCAACGCGTTCCTGGCCAACATCCGCGACGCGTCGGCGATCTGCCAGGTCGTGCGCGCCTTCAGCGACCCGAACGTGCTGCACGTCGACGGCAAGGTGTCCCCGTCCGACGACATCGAGACGATCAACACCGAGCTGATCCTGGCCGACCTGCAGACAGTCGAGAAGGCGCTGCCCCGCCTGCAGAAGGAAGCGAAGCTCAAGAAGGACCGGGCGCCGGTCGTGGCCGCCGCCGAGGCCGCGTTCAAGTTGCTCAACGACGGCGTGACGCTGCACGCGGGGGCCGCCGCGGCCGACATCGACGTGTCCCTGCTGGGCGAACTCCACCTGCTGACCACGAAGCCGTTCCTGTACGTCTTCAACGTCGACGAGGCCGAACTCAACAACGCCGAGTTCCTCGACGAACTGCGCGCCCTGGTCGCTCCGGCCGAGGCCGTCTTCATGGACGCCAAGATCGAGTCCGAGCTGATCGACCTCCCGGCGGACGAGGCCCAGGAACTGCTCGAGTCCACCGGCCAGACCGAGCCCGGCCTCGACCAGCTGATCCGGATCGGCTTCAACACGCTGGGCCTCCAGACCTACCTGACGGCCGGCCCGAAGGAGGCGCGGGCCTGGGTGATCCCGGTCGGCGCGACCGCCCCCGAGGCGGCGGGCGTCATCCACTCGGACTTCCAGCGAGGCTTCATCAAGGCCGAGATCGTCTCGTTCGACGACCTGATGGCGGCAGGCACGATGGCGGCGGCCAAGGCCGCCGGCAAGGTCCGCATGGAGGGCAAGGACTACATCATGAAAGACGGCGACGTGGTGGAGTTCCGCTTCAACGTGTAGTTCAGGCATTCCATCGCAGGTCAGCCCACCTTCACCGGAGCGGCGGTCCGCGAGGAGTCCGCAAGCGCCGCGGCGGCCACCGCCACGGTCACCTCGGCGATCAGCTCGTCTGCGGCCTTGCGGGTGCGGTCCTCGGTCATCGGCCAGAGGTGCGCGTACGTGTTGAGCGTCGTGGTCGCCTTCACGTGGCCGAGCGCCTTCTGGACGGTCACCACGTCGCACCCTGCGGCGATCAGGCCCGAGGCGTAGAAGTGCCGGAGGTCGTGCAGGGTCACGCCCTCGACGCCGGCCAGCTTGCACGTCTTGCGCCACCAGTAGCCGATCGTGTTCTGGTGCGGCGGGTTCTCGCCCTCGCCGAGGAACAGCCACCCGGGCGTGCTCGCGGCCATGCTGCCGACGTGGACGGACAGGCGCTTCGACGAGCCCGGTCGCGAGGAACACTGTGCGCTCGCTGCCGTACTTCGGCGGCGTGATCTCGATCGTGCCACCGTCGCCGCGCTGAACCTGCCGGGTCACCCGCAGCGTGCGGCGCAGGAAGTCGATGTCGCGCACCTGAACGGCGGCGGCTCGCCCAGGCGCAGGCCGGCGAACGCGGCCAGCGCGATGAACACGCGGAACCAGGCGGGCGCCGCCTCGAGGATCGCGCGCACCAGGTCGGGCGTCGGGATCTCCATCGCCGCCTCGGCCCGGCGCTGGCGGGGCAGCTTCACGCCGTCGCTCGGGTTGCTGGCGATCAGCCGGTCACGGACCGCCGCGCGAAGCACCGTGCGGACGTTCTGCACGCGGGTCTTGATCGTGCCCGGTGCCAGGCCGCGGGCCTCCATCGCCTTGACCCAGGCCTCGACGTGCGACCTGTGCAGTGCCTTCAGCGGCACGTCGGGGAACGTCACGCACCCCGCAGCCAGCCGCATCGCTCGGCCGGTGCCCGTCGCCCACACCTGCCGTTCCGACCACTCGGCGAAGTAGCGAGCGAACGTCATCAGCCCGGCCTTCGGGTCGACGTACGTCCCGGTGACGGTGGCCGCGGTGACCTCGTCGAGCCAGCGCTGGGCGTCGACCTTGCGCGCGAAGTGGCGCGCGTGCTCCTTGCCAGCCTCGTCGCGGTACCGGGCTCGCCACTTGCCGTCAGGGCGCTTCTTAACGCTTGCCACGGTCTGCCGCCTTCTCGTCGAGGCCAAGGCCTTCGGCGATTGCGATCTGGTTCTCGGCGTACGCGCGGATGTCCTGGTCGGCGGAGAGATCCCAGTCGGTGACTTCCTTGATGGCGCGCTGGGTCTCGGGGTGCTCTTTCAGGTGAGCGCCCAGTTTGGCGGCGGCGTGGCGCAAGGTCGTGCAGCTGATCAAGGGCACCGGCCCGCTGTCCGGCAGCTTCGGAAACGGGTACAGGCCGGGCGACCCGAAATGGCACGGGAGCGGCAGGGCCGTCGACTGGATGGGCTACAACCAGGACGCCCTCGCATCGTTCCTCGCCAGCAAGCGCCCTCTCGAGCTGATCCACCGCACCAGCCGACGTGACTACGCCTACACCCGCGGCGTCAACAAGGGCAGTTTCAACGAGGCCCTGATGAACGCGCACCGCAACCACATCCACATCGCCATGCAGAACGGCGGCGTCATCCGCGAGCCGGTGCTGGGCATCGGCGCGAGCGGACGCAGCTACAGCTTCGGCGATGGCTACCGGCCGGAGCGGGTCGTCCCGATGGGCGCGGGCCCGGGTGCCGGGTCCGGCGGCGGAAGCGTCTACAACATCCGGATCGAGCCGAAGATCCCCGTCGGCTCGCACCCGGTCGAGGTCGGGGCTGCTATCGCGAGAGCACTGGAACCGTACTTCAGGGCTGGCGGATCCATCGTCGGCAGGGACGGCGTGGAAATCAGGACTACCTAGTAGTTCATCGTCTCGGAGTACCGTCGATGTCTGGCGGCCGGTTGTAGCGGCCGGCCGCCCACCCTGACCGCTACCAGGGGAGCACGACATGTCCGAACCGGAACTGTCCGAGCTGGCATTCGGCGCACGCCTGCGCGCCCTACGCGAACGGTCGGGGAAGAGCAGACCTGTCCTCGGCGGCCTCGTCGGCCGGTCGAGCGACTGGGTGAAAGCGCTGGAGAACGGCCGGCTGCTCACACCCCGCATGCCGATGCTGGTCCGGCTCGCCGAGGCGCTCGACGTGCAGGACCTCTCCCAGCTCACCGGGAGCCACCGCATCCCGCTCGGCAGCATCACGAAGGCCCCGGTGCCCGGGATGGACGCGGTCACGCAGGCGCTGCTCAAGCCGACCACGGCCACGCACCCGATCGTCGTGGACGAGCTCGTCGGCCGCGTCGACATGGCGTGGGGTGTGTGGCACGGATCCACCACCGAGCGCACCGCGATCGCCGCCGTGCTGCCCGACCTCGTCGGGACCGCCCGCGCCACCACCCAGGCGACCGAAGGCCTCGACCGGCGCCGCGCCCGCGCCGAGCTGGCCCGCGTGTACCACCTCGTCCAGCTCGTCAACGCCTACCAGCCCGCCGAGCAGCTGTCCTGGTTGTCCGCGGACCGGGCGTACACCGCGGCGCAGGAGGCCGACGACCCGGACGCTCAGGCCATCGCCGCCTGGTACTACGCGCACCTCTACCGGTCGGCCGGCCAGGCGGACATGGCCGTCGACATGCTGACCGAGGCACTCGGCCGCCTGGCGCCCGGCGACGACCCCGCCTCCCGCTCCGTTCTGGGGATCGTGCACCTCGGCCTCGCCCTGGCGCACGCCAAGGCCGGCCGTGCCGGCGCCGCTCTGGGCCACTGGGACACCGCCTCCGATGTGGCGCGTCGTCTCCCGGCCGGCTACACCCATCCGTGGCTGCTGTTCGGCGTCGCGGCCGTGGACGTCTACCGGATCACCGTCGAGGCCGACCTGTGCCGGTTCGG
Organism: Paractinoplanes bogorensis; assembly: GCF_018829635.1. GTDB lineage: Bacteria > Actinomycetota > Actinomycetes > Mycobacteriales > Micromonosporaceae > Actinoplanes > Actinoplanes bogorensis. The sequence goes on along the minus strand of NZ_JAHKKG010000002.1, from coordinate 49,799 downwards.
TGAGGCCGAGCAGGTGGCCAGGAACGCCGACTACCGGGCGCTGCCGTCGCACACCCGACGGGCTTTCTTCCTGATTGAGCAGGCCCGCCGGTGCCGGGGCAAGCAGGACGACGTGGGCGTCGTGTACTTCCTCGGCAAGGCGCTGCGGGAGTCGCTCGACACGACCCGCCATCACCCGATCGCCCGGGCCGCGGTCGTCGAGCTCGTCGGCCGGCCCGGTGTGGTCGGCGAAGACGCCCGAGAACTCGCCCTCGTGATCGGCCTCGAGGGAGATCGGGGATACGTCGGCTAGGGGGAGAAACTGTCCCCGCCGTGTCCCTGTGGCCGTCCTAGCTTTCTGTGTAACGGCGGCGGCTACTGAGACAGCGGGTACTCGTTTCCCCCGTGGACGCACGGTGGCCGCCGCCGCCCAACTGGTCCGTTTGGACCAGTCGCGATCACGGCGGCGGCTCTTTTGTCGGGGAGGACGGGGGCCGTCGCCGCCCACGGTCCCGACCTGCTGATCGGAGCCGTGCGACCTGGGGAGGCGGACCGTGACGACACCCGAAGAGCGGCACCAGGGCGCAGTCGAGGCTGCCCGGGAGTGGTGCGAGGACGAGCGGCGGAGCTACGTCGACGTCGACGAGGAGACCGCCGAGCGGCGCACCTTCGTCCGCCAGATCCTCGAAGCGACCCCGGACCTGGTCCAACTCGGTGACGGCGTCTGGTACGCCGAGAAGGACCCCGAGCACCGCATCTTCTGGGCCTAGGCTGCCCGGTATGGCAGCACCCGAGGTCATGGGTCGCGCCGAGATCGCTATGCGTCTCGGCCTCGACCGGCGCACCGACTACTACAAGGTCTACCGGCTCACCCTCCGGCCGGGTTTCCCGGCGCCATGGAAGCTCAAGGGCGGCTACGTGTGGGCTACCGCCGACGTCGAGGCCTGGATCGCCGAGCACCGACCCGACCGCGGCGACGGCGACGGCGACGGCGACGGCGACTAAATCCTGCCAGCCGCTGGCGGAATTCGGCCACGTCATGGCCGAATCCGTGCGCCGCTCACGGGTTTCAGATTGCGCAGGCGCGTGCGCAATCCCGCCACGTGGTTGGCGGAATCCTGGAGGCCGAACGGCTGAGTCAACCCCGGACGGCTTGAGGCCATCGGTCGGGGTTCGCCGCCGATCATCCAATTAGCTCTCCGAGGCGTGCGCACGGTGGCACGCAGCCCTCACCCTGTGGTCCCAACCCTCCACCGCCCCTGGGATCCCCGCATGACCGAGTTCCGAGCACCGTCCGTACGACGCCCGATCTGGCCCTGGCTGCTCGCCCTGGTCGCCGCCCTCGGCGTCGGTGCCGCCGGCGGCTGGGCGGCCGCCTCGAGCCGCTCAGAGGCGGTCCCCGCCGCTCAGGTCGTCACCGCCCCCTCGTCACCGTCGGCCGCGAGCTCGGCCGCCTCACCGTCGCCGACTACGCCGCCGGCAACGAAGGCGCTGAAGCTTGGCCAGACCCACAGCTTCACCGACAGCGAGGGATACGTCGCGGCCGTCACGGCGCTCGCGCATCGCCGTGCCGATGACGTCGAGGGTGTGCAGGTGCGGACCTGCAACCGCGGCAAGATCCCGTTCACGGCTTCGGAGCGGCCGTGGCTGCTGTCGTACGACGACGGCGAGCAGCTCGTCGACGTGACCGTCATCGGTGGCGGCCTGCCCTCGCCCGCGTTCGTCGAGCGGTCCCTGGCTGAGGGCAAGTGCGCCAAGGGCTGGATCGCCTTCGAGGCGCCGGCCACTGGCTCGCCCGACGGCATCGAGTACCGCATCGAGGGGACCACCAGCGCTCGCTGGGTGTGGTGACTCGGGCTGCAGAAATCGCGCAGGCGCTTGCGCAATTCGGCAACCGCATGCCGAATCGTGCCGCACAAGAATGCGGCCCGCCCCCCTGCTGGGGAGCGGGCCGCAAATGCGAACGGGCGGTGACGGACTTCAGCCCGTCCGGCGGATCGGTCGGGTGCGTGCGTCGCGGGCCGACCTCTCGTCGGCTCGGCCCTCGTCCGCCGACGCGTCGTCGCCGCGGCGAATCAGTCGCGGCCGCCGGGACTCGGCCGGGATCCGCTCGGTGCGGATCACCCGCGTCCGACCGTCCGGCAAGGATTCGACGTCCGGCAAGGGTTCGACCTGTCGTGCAAGATCACGCTGGCCCTCGCTGATCGGCTCCCGCCATGGGTGATCCAGAGCGGGTACGGCGGCAGCCCTCGGCAACATGCGCGTGCGGCGTTCCGGCGGTCCGAACTCCCCGGATCGCGTCCGGTGGCTCAGGTCAGCGGCCAGGTGCAGCACGGGCACGTCCTGCGGCTCGATCCCCACGACCAGGTCGGCCATGCCGTCCAGCACCATCCTCAGAGCGTCGAGGTGCTGCTCCGGGTCGATGATCGCCGACACCGTCCAGCCGTACGCGGCGATGCTGTCGAGCGCCGCGGCCAGGCGACCTTCCGGCGCTGAGCCGTCGCGACTGGTCACCAGTACCACCCGCGAGCCCCGCCCGGGCAGGTCTTGCGGGCGCCGGCCGCTCATCGGTCGGCCCCGTCCAGGTAGCCGAAGCCGTCGAGGATCGTGCGGGCCAGCTCGGCTGCCTGCTCCCACGTCGTCAGCTCCAGCTCGATGCGGACGTACAGGTTCGGCACGCCCACCGTGCCCTCGTCACGGTTGTCGGTGCGGGTCACGCGCAGGTCGAGGTTGGTGCCGCCGCCGGGGTGGAGGTCGAGCATTTTGCGGACGTGGCTGTCGGTGTGGTCGCCGCCCATGTGCAGGACCAGGCCGTTGAACGGGTCGCTCGGGTCGTCGGTGCCGTGGTCCTCGATGCACCAGTCGGGGCAGCTCTCGGGGCGGCCACTGACGCCGGGGCACGGGCCGTTCGGGAGGCCGGTCGCGGGGGCGAAGGTCGTGCGGTGCGGCTCGTGCGGCTCGGTCACGGCGCAGCGGACGGGTGGCCTGCTGTCGTTGATCCGGTCGCCGTTGTATTCGGGCATGATGCTCATGGGTCGCCTCCTGGGGCGATTCATGAGCCCGGCCGGTGTTGCGATCACCGCGTCCGGGCTCGCCTGGTTTGGGGTCTGTGAGGGGGTGGCACGCCGACCGGGGTGGTCCGCGGCAGTCCGCATGTGGTCCGCAGAGTGCTCGAAGACGGTCAACGTTGCTCAACGCAACCAAACGTAGTAAGCGCAGCTCAGGTAGGGCGTCGGTGAGAATGGCCAGGCCAGGGAATCGGTACGCGACGTTCCGCTTCAACGTCTGAGTTGTGAATCAACGTCGCCGACTGCAACTCGACGGCCGTAGTCCGAGTTCCGGCGGCGGTATGCGTGGCCTTGGACGGCGGTAATACCGTGGTATGGTCGACTTGTGGCTAGGACCAAGAAGGTGACGATCACGTTGCCGGTGGAGCTGCTGGAAAGCATGAAGTCGCACACCGACAACGTCTCCGGCTATCTCACCGAGCTGGCTGAGCGGGCCGAGCGTCGCCGGGCTCTGCGCGAAGAGCTTGACCTCTACCAGAGTGAGTTCGGGGCGTTCAGCGACGAAGAGATGGCTGAGGCTCGGGCGCTCCTGCACGGCGTCGAGGAGACCGGGCGCGCGGCGTGAGTCTCGAGTCACTGGTGCTCGACTCGCAGGGCTTGTCGTCGTGGATCGATCGCGACCGCAAGGTGATGCGGCTGCTGGAGCAGGCGGAGCGGGACGGGGCTGACTTTGCTGTCTCGGCCGCAACGATCATCGAGGTTTCCCACTCCGGTGTGGACATGGCCCGACTGAATTGGCTGCTGTCCCAGATCCGGGTCGAGGCGGTGACGAAGGAAAGTGCCCGGCGCAGTGCGGGGCTCCTGAAAGCGGCAGGACTGCACGGCCACAAATACGCCATCGATGCCATGGTCGCCGAGGTGGCGCTACGTTTGCCCGGGCCGGTGGTGATGCTGACCTCTGACGTCGATGACATGGCCAAACTATGCGGTGCTCGCGTTCGGCTGGTGGCGGTGTGATCGAGGTGGTGGCGCCGGAGCGACCGGCCTCACCGCTCGGGCCGGGGATTTTTCTGGCCGGGGGCATCAGTGGTGTCCGTGACTGGCAGCGGGACGCGATCGAGTGGCTGAAACCGGTCTGGCCTGTTGTCTACAACCCGCGTCGTGCTGATTTTCCGATGGGGGATGACGACGCGGGCGCTCGGCAGATCCGGTGGGAGTTCGAGCAGCTCGCGGTGGCCGATGCCGTGCTGTTCTGGTTCTCGTTCGAGACGATCCAACCCATTGTTCTGTACGAGTTGGGGCGCTGGGCGGCCTCGGACAAGCCGCTCGCCGTTGGAGCTGATCCGGGCTACGAGCGGCGGTTCGACGTGGTCGAGCAGCTCGGACTGGCCCGTCCGGAGCTGACGGTGCACGCCGATCTGGAGTCGACCTGCACCGCCGCCAACGAGCTGGTTGGCCGCTCCTAGCCTCGGTCGCGGCGAGCGGGCAACAGCCGGTCCAATTCAAGCTCGATCGTGAATGGCTTCGCGGCGTGCAGTTCGTTGCGATGGATTCCTGTCGGCGCGTAGAGGCGAGTAGGCCCGTCGAGCCCGTAGGCGTGAACTACCGGCTCTCCCTCCTCATCCTCAACCCGCCAATAGTTGGGGATGCCCGCCTCGGCGTATTTGCGAAGCTTGACGGTCCGGTCGCGGTGCGCCGACTCGGGAGAGACCACTTCTACGACGAGCAGCACCTGATCGGGTGTGAAGAAGGTCCGGTCAGGCTCGTACGGCGCCGTCGTGGCCAGGAGGTCTGCTTCGGGGCGATTTCGTGAGTCGAGTCGGATCGTCATCTCACGCTCGACTTCAATGCCCGGGGGTGCCTGTTCGGCCAGAGCGAGCGTCAAGGCAGTGACGAGCCGACCGTGCCAGTTCCGCTGGGGGGACATCATGAAGACGAGGGCTCCGTCGATCAATTCGGTATGACGGGGTGCTTCGGGGAGGTGGTCGAGGTCGTCGGCGAACCAGCCCTCGGGGCGGGGCGGGCGCATCCACTCGGGCACCGCGGTCATGGCTGTCACGGTAGCAACGCCACCGAGCGGGCGCCCTCGCCTCGGGACATGCGGTCGAACGCGTCGGGCACCTCGGCCAGCGTGATGCGGTCGGTGATCAGGTGGTCCAGGGACAGGCGGCCGGACAGCACGTCGTCGGCCAGGCGGGGGATCTCCAGGTCGGGGTCGGCTGAGCCGTAGACCGAGGAGCGCAGGGTGCGGGCCGACGAGAAGATGTCGAGCGCGGAGAGCGACACCTGGTCGTCGTTCGAGCCCATGCCGACCACGGTGACCTTGCCGCCTCGGCGGGTGGCTCGCCATGCGGCGCGGATGGTGGTGGAGCGGCCGACGCATTCGAAGGCGTGGTCGGCGCCCCGGCCCGCGGTGCGGGTGCGGATCTCTTTGGACAGAGTGTCGGACGAGACGACGAAGTCGGTGGCGCCGGCCGACTCGGCCAGGGCCTTCTTCGCCTCGCTGACGTCCACGGCGATCACCGAGGCGGCGCCGACGGCGCGGGCCGCCGCCACGACCGAGAGGCCCACGCCGCCCAGGCCGATCACCACCACCGACTCGCCGGGCTGCACCTGGGCCGTGTTGCGGACCGCGCCCGCGCCGGTCAGCACGCCGCAGCTCAGCAGGGCGGCCAGCTCGAGCGACAGGGCCGTCGGCACCCGGATGACCGCATTTTCCGGAGCCACCACCTGCTCGGCGAAGGCGCCCAGGCCGAGGGCCACGTGCACCGGCGCGCCGTCCAGGGTCATGCCGTTCTCCAGGGAGGCGACGCCCGACGAGGTCGAGCACAGCCACGGTTCGCCGTTCGCGCAGAACCAGCAGGTGCGGCAGGCCGGCTGCCAGTTGAGCACCACGTGGTCACCGACGGCGGCGCGGGTAACGTTCGCACCGACCTCGACCACTTCGCCGGCCGCCTCGTGCCCCAGCACCAAGGGAAACGAGGGGCGAATGGTTCCGTTGACCATGGACAGGTCGGAGTGGCAGACGCCGGCCGCACGGACCCGTACGCGAACCTGGCCGGGACCCACCTCGGGCCGATGCAGCTCGGTCACCTCGGGACGCGCGCCCGAGTCGCGCAGCACCAGGCCGTTGAAGAAAGCAGTCATCGCTGGATCGCCTTTACCTGCTGGAACTCGGCGAGGCCGTGCTCGCCCAGCTCACGTCCGACACCTGACTGCTTGTAACCACCGAACGGTGCCCGCGGGTTGAACGCGCCGCCGTTGATATCGACCTGGCCCGTACGCATCCGCCGCGCCACCGACAGCGCGCGTTCCTCGGAGCCCCAGACACCGCCGGCCAGTCCGTATTTCGAGTTGTTGGCGATCGCGACCGCCTCGTCGTCGTCGCCGAACGGGATGATCGACAGCACCGGCCCGAAGATCTCTTCCTGGGCGAGTTCGCTGTCCGGGTCGACGTCGGCGAACACGGTCGGAGCGACGAAATGTCCCTTTGGTGGCAACGGGACGTCAAGGCCGCCGGCGACCAGCCGCGCGGACGCCCGCTCGATGAAGCCGCGCACGCGAGAAAGCTGGGCGCCCGAGACCAGCGGCCCGAGACGCGTCGACTCGTCGAACGGATCACCGACGGTGTAGCCGCCCGCGGTCTTGGCCGCCAGGGCCACCGCCTCGTCGTAGAGACTGCGGTGCACCAGCATGCGGGTCCACGCCGTGCAGGTCTGGCCGGAGTTGAGGAACGCATTACCGACCCCCACCTTCACGGCTCGGGTCACGTCGGCGTCGGACAGGATGATGTTGGCCGACTTGCCGCCGAGCTCGAGCGCCACCTTGGCGATCCGGTCGGCCGCGGCGTGTGTGATCGCCCGCCCGGTAGCCGTCGAGCCGGTGAACGAGACCATGTCGACGTCGGGATGCCCGGCGATCGCGGCGCCGACGACCGGCCCGGTGCCGGTCACGACGTTGAGCACCCCGGCCGGAACCCCGGCCTCGGCGGCCGCGTCGACCAGCAGGAACGCGACGAGCGGGGTGAGCTCGCTCGGCTTGAGCACGACCGTGCAGCCGGCCGCCATCGCCGCGGCGACCTTGGCCACGACCTGGTGCAGCGGATAGTTCCACGGGGTGATCGCGCCGACCACGCCGATGGGCTCTCGGACGACCGTGGAGTTGCCGATCGTTTCCGGACCGGGCAGGGCGAGATCGGCGTACGAGCGAAGGACCGTGAGCGGAAGTCCGGCCTGGACCGCCTTGGCGACCTTGAGTGGCGTGCCCAGCTCGAGCCCGACGACCCGGGCGATCTCGGCCGCTCGTGCGCTCAAAGAGGAATGGAGCCGGTCGAGGACGGCAGCCCGCTCGGAGGAAACAGCCCACGCCGGGAAGGCGGCCCGGGCGGCGGCGACCGCTCGATCGACGTCGGCCTCCGTGCCCTCGGGCACGTGGGCCAGCACCTCCTCGGTGGCGGGATTTTCCACCGCGATCGTGGCGGGGGAGGAGGACGAGACCCACTCCCCGCCGATGTAGAGGTGTGGTCGGTCGAGCGATGTCATCAGCGGGTCCCCATCTCGTATCGGGCCGTGAGGCCGGTGATCAGCAGGTCCAGTCCGAGTTCGAAGGCGCCCTCGTCCACGGCTTCATGATGCTCCGCGAGCCGGGGCGCGTGGCCGAGGTGTGGATAACGTTCGTAGAGCTGTGGATCGGCGGCGAACCCGAGCGCGAACGACCCCAGCGCCGAGCCCGTGACCAGGTAACGCATGAGGGCACCGATGTGGGTGGCGCGGGCGTAGGACCATCCGGCGTCGACCAGGGCGCCGTACACGGCCTCGGCCATGGCCAGACCGCCCGGCCGGCGCCCGGGCCCCTGGGCCAGCACGGGCACGATGTTCGGGTGGGCGACGAGCACCGCGTGGTAGGAGCGCGCCCAGCGTCGCAGCGCCTCCGGCCACTCACAAAGCCCGAACGCCGACACGTCGACGTCGGCGATCACGGCGTCGGCAACCGCGTCCACTATGTCGGATTTAGTGGCGAAGTGGTTGTAGAGAGACGGTCCCTGCACGCCCAGTTCGGTGGCGAGCCGTCGGGTGGACAGCGCGTCCAACCCCTCGGCATCGACCAGAGACGCGGCTGCCTCGACGATCCGCTCCCGGGTGAGAAGGGCTTGTCGGGGGCGGGCCATGCGGGTCTCCTCGGGGTCGCAGTCGATCTTGGCTAGGCGGACTGAGCGAAAAGCGAGGCGGACTGAGCGAAAACTAGCACTGGACGTGTAAAAACTTACACCGCTAGTTTACGAGACATGGACTTCGAGCTCACCGACGAGGAACGCGCGATTCGCGACACCGCCCGCCAGTTCATCACCCGCGAGGTCATGCCGCTGGAGCAGGAGGCGCTGCTCCGCGAGCGCCGGCACGAGCCCGGCCTCGACCACAGCGAACTGCGCGAGCTGCAGCAAAAGGCCAAGAAGTTCGGCTTCTGGGGCCTGTCCACACCGGAGGAGTACGGCGGCATGAACCTGCCCGCCGTACTGCAATCGCTGATCTGGACCGAGGTGGGCCGCACGTTCGTGCAGTTCAAGTTTGGCGGCGAGGCCGACAACATCCTCTATTACGCCAATGACCAGCAGAAGGCGGAGTTCCTGATCCCCACGATCGAGGGCGACCGGATCTCCTGCTTCGCGATCACCGAGCCCGGCGCCGGCTCGGACGCGGCCAATATCAAGCTCAGCGCACGCCCGGACGGCGACGACTGGATCCTCAACGGCGAGAAGACGTTCATCACGAACGGCAACGACGCCGACTTCGTCATCGTGGTCGCGGTGACCGATCGCGAGAAGGGCGTACGCGGCGGCGGCACGACGGCGTTCCTGGTCGACCGGGCCATGGGCTGGCGCTCCGAGTTCATCCAGACCATGGGGGAGGGCGGGCCGGCGTCGCTGATCTTCGAGGACGTCCGCGTCCCCGCGCGCAACATCCTCGGCGAGATCGGTCAGGGCTTCGAGCTGGGCATGAAGTGGATCGGCAAGGGTCGCTACCTGATCCCGTCGAACGCGCTGGGCATCGCCGAGCGGGCCCTGGGCATGGCCGTCGACTATGCCAACACGCGCGAGACGTTCGGCCGCAAGATCGGCGAGAATCAGGCCATCCAGTGGATGATCGCCGACTCCGAGGTCGAGATCGAGGCCGCCCGCTGGCTCATCCTGCGCGCCGCGTGGACGGTTGACCAGGGCTGGGACCCGCGGCACTCGTCGTCGATGGCCAAGCTGTTCGGCGCGCGGATGGTCAACGACGTGGTCGACCGGGTCATGCAGATCCACGGCGGCATGGGGTACACCCGCGAGCTTCCGATCGAACGGTGGTACCGCCAGGTGCGACTTATGCGTATCTATGAGGGTACGGATGAGATGCAGCGTCTGATCATCTCCCGCGACCTGCTCCGCGGGTACACCAAGATCGGAGGGCACTTGGCATGACCCAGTTGTCGCTCGCCACCGTCCTGGCGGAGTCGGCCCGGAAGTATCCCGACAAACTTGCCGTGATCGACTCGGCCACCACCGAACGAGTCACCTATAAAGACCTTTGGCGACAGACCCTCGCGTACGCGGGAAGCCTGCGCGACAAAGGCATCCAGCCCGGTGACGTGGTTGCCGTCCAGATCCCCAACCTGGCCGACTTCCCCCGGGTCTACTACGCCGTGCTGGCGGCCGGCGGCACGATCGTCCCGATGCACCTGCTCCTGACGCCCGAGGAGAACGCGTACGTCCTGAAGGACAGCGGCGCGAAACTGCTGGTGGCCCACGCCAGCCAGCTGGAGGGGGCCACCGCGGCCGCCAAGATCGCCGGCATCCCGGTCGTCTCGGTCGGCCCCGAGGTGCCGGGAGTGGAACCGCTGCGGGGCGGGACGCCGCTCAAGACCTATGTGAGCCGCGAGGCCGAAGACGTCGCGGTCGTCTTCTATACGAGCGGCACCACCGGAAAACCCAAGGGCGCCCTGCTCACCCACCTCAACCTGGTGATGAACACGATCGTCAACGTGTTCGACGTCCATGAGCTGTACGACGACGACGTGGTGATGGGCTGCCTGCCGCTGTTCCACACATTCGGCCAGACCGTGGGCATGAACGGCACGTTCCGGCTCGGCGGCACGATCGTGCTGATGGCCCGGTTCAGCGGCGAGGCCGCGATCCCGCTGATGGTCAAGGAGAACGTGACCATCTTCCACGGCGTACCGACCATGTACATCGGCCTGCTCGAGGCCGCGGCCAAGGCGGACGCCCTGCCCGATCTGCGGATCTGCGTCTCCGGTGGGGCGTCGTTGCCGGTCGCGGTGCTGGAGAAGTTCACCGAGACGTTCCACGCGACGATCTACGAGGGCTACGGGCTGTCCGAGACCTCGCCGACCGCGACCACCAACCAGCCCGCGTTCGGCGCGAAGCCGGGCAGCGTCGGGCACCCGATCTGGGGCGTGGACGTGGAGATCGCGCGGGCCGAGATCGACGAGCGGATCGAGCTGCTGGACGACGGCGAGCTGGGCGAGATCGTGATCCGGGGGCACAACGTGTTCGCCGGCTATCTCAACAACCCGGACGCGACCGCCGAGGCTGTCGTCGACGGCTGGTTCCGTACGGGAGACCTCGGCATCAAGGACGCGGACGGCTTCATCTCGATCGTCGACCGCAAGAAGGACCTGGTGATCCGGGGCGGCTTCAACGTCTATCCGCGCGAGGTCGAGGAGGCGCTGGCCCGGCACCCGGCGGTGCAGCAGGTGGCGGTGATCGGCGTGCCCGACCCGGTGCACGGCGAGGAGATCTGCGCGGTGGTCGTGCCCGACGCCGGCGGCGTGACGGCCGAGGAGCTCATCGAGTGGTCGCGCGAGAAGCTGGGCAAGCATAAATATCCGCGCCAGATCCGGTTCGCCGAGACGCTGCCGCTGGGGCCGAGCTTCAAGGTGCTCAAGCGGGAGTTGCGGAAGACGTACGGATCAGATCAGCAGACCGGGTAGCTCGGCGACGATCGGCTTGTCCGCGGGCAGCCAGTGCACGCTGTCCAGCTCGTCCTTGGCGAGCCAGCGCATGGACGTGTGCTCCAGCGCCCGCGGCACGTCGCCCTCCAGAAGGCGTACGGCGAAGACGCGCAGCACGGCCCGGCCGTGCGCGAGGGGGACGTCGGGGCCGACCCGGTCACCGACCTCGACGCGGACGCCCAGCTCTTCGGAGCATTCGCGGGCCAGTGCCTCTTGATCGGTTTCGCCCGGTTCGACCTTGCCGCCCGGAAACTCCCACCGGCCGGCCACCTCGGGCGGGGCCGAGCGCTCGCAGGCCAGAACCCGTCCATCGGCGATGATCACCGCGGCCACGATTACCTTGCGTGACCTCTGTGCCTTGACGTGCTGTTTTGGCGGCATGATTCACAAGCTTCCCACAAAAGTTTACCGTTCATGGTGCCCGAGGCGTCCCGATCGTCACGCAAACACGGATATGTGGGCGTGGACATGTTTGTCATGGAAGGCAAGACTGTGGGCACCGACCATGACGACACGGCGACAGTTTGGCCACAAGCCGGCAACGACGCCTAGGGGGTGCGGCGATGCGGGTCAGAAAACAGCGGGGAAACCGCTCCGATTACCTCAGCGACGCGCTGACGCTGCTGAGCGGCTGGGAACGCGACGGCGTCCAGCTCAAGCGTGAGCTGGCGTGCGACGACAGTCAGCATGCCGCATTGACGGAACGGATCAAGGTGGCGGCGGACACACTGCGCATACGCCCCAGCATCCGGCGAACCGACGGTCACACTCAGATCTGTCTGGGTGACCGCGACGGCGACGCCCTCACGGACGGTGAGGTCACCCTGGCCGCCCGGATCGAGGATTTCTACCGCACGGTGACAAGTCCGCATAGCCCTTGATCGCTACCCTCGGGCCATGAGCGAAGTGGTTTACGACAACAAGGGCCAGCTCCAGCAGATCGAGAGCGGCCTGCTCGAGGGTGAGCAGATCATCGCGGTCTACGACGCGATCGGCGCCGGCACCGGCTTCATCGGGCTCACCAACCGGCGCGTCATCATCCAGGACAAGTCGTTCGTCGGGAAGCGGTTCGCGATCACCAGCATCCCGTACTCCAAGGTGAGCAGCGTCAGCGTGGTCAGCAACAAGAGCTGGGCCGGTCAGTTCTTCTCGACCGGCACCATCGCGATCACGGTCGGCACCCACACGTACGAGGTGGAGTTCCGCGGGTCGGAGAAGACCCACCACGTCCACAACGTGATCCTGCATTACGCGTCATAGAACACGGGTCGGCAGCGGCGTCTCGATCACCGAGCCGTCCGCCGAGCGCGTCAGCGCGTAGCCCAGCGGCCCGGGCCGGTCGGCCACCACCTCGGCCAGGGTGGTGCCGTGATAGACCAGCCCGGCACCGTCGTCGGTCGCGTAACCGTCGCCCAGCGTGCCGTCGCCGATCAGCTCGTGCATCTTGGGCCGGCGCTGCTCCTCGGCGTCGTAGTGCACGCCGTTCGAATAGGGCAGCCAGCCCAGCCCGTCGGTGAAGCCGCGCAGCTCGGGCCCGAAGCTGTCCGTGCTGCCGCCCTGGTGCCAGCAGATCGAACCGGCCGAGACCCCGCCGAGCACGACGCCGGACTGCCACGCCTCGTGCAGGATCCGGTCGACGCCGTGCACCCGCCACACCGCGCACAGGTTGGCCACGCTGCCGCCGTGCACCCAGATGATGTCCTGTCCGAGCAGGTGGGCGCGGATGTCGGCGACGTTCGGCATCGGGAAGAGCTGCAGGTGGGACGCGACGAACTCGGTGCCCGCGAAGGCCCGGTAGTGCGCACCGATCACCTCTTCCGGGTCGCCGGTGGCCTGGGTCAGCACGCAGATCCGCGGCCGCTCGGCGTGAGCCAGCTCGGCCGCGAGCCGATGGATCCGGCCGGGCCGCCAGTCGTGGCCGCCGAACCGGCCGACCTCGAAGAACGCGCTGGTGGCCAGGATCGTGGGCTGGTCGGCGGTCACCGGACCATCATCATGCACGCGTCCGCGGTGTCGAGCACGAGGTCGGCCGCGATGTCGATGGCCAGGCGCAATCGCAGCGGATCGCCCTCGAGCGCGCCGAACGCCTGGTCGACCCGTTCGGCGAACCGCTCCGGCGCACCCGGCAGTCGGTCGGTCGCGGCCACCGCACCCTTCTCGTTGATCAGCCACTGGCCGGCCGCGCCGTGCAGCGCGTGCGCACACACCCCGATCAGCCGGAACAGGCAGCCCGCGACATAGAGGGTGTCGCCGCGGCTCACCCCCTTACGCGCATTGGCGACCAGGAAGTCGGCCTCCCACAGCCCGGCGACCAGGGCCTGGGCCAGCGCCGGGGGATAGACCCGGAGCCGGCTCCGCAGTTTCGAGACCTCCCCGGTCGGGTCGCTCAGAACACGGCAAAGACCAAGTTCCCCCGCGTACGCGTGTGAGCCGAACCCGAGAGGATGCCCCGCCTGCTCGTGGAACGCGTAACGGCCCTGCTCGACGTCGGCCACCACCCCGCGTACGCGGTCGAGGTCGCGATAGATGAAATCCACCGCGCCGCCGTCCACCTCGAGCCACCCGCCCCCGTCGACCCACGGCCCCCAGCCACCGGGCCCGGTGACCTGAGCCGATTCGCCCGCGAAGGAGCGCGCCACCTCGCCCAGCCGGCCGATGTCGAGCGGCTGGCGGTAGTAGAGGCCGAGGTCGGTGTCGGAGTCGGGCGTGTGCGTGCCCCGGGCCCGGCTGCCGCCCAGCACCACGGCGACCACGCCGGGCACCCGCGCCACCTCGGCCGCGATCTCACCCAGCCGGGCGTCGCTCAGGCTCACGTGCGCGCCCCGAGGGAGCGGGCCTCGATCAGAACCCGGGTGGCGTGCGAGACGGACATGCCCTCCACGGTGATCCGGTCGTGCACCGCGCGCAACTGTTCCCGATATTTCCCGGCCGTGAAGCCGGGGACCGGGCCGAAGTCGGTCGTCACCCGCGCAGTCTGCGATCGGTCAGCGCCGGCCGCAATTCATTTGTGGCAGCTCACCCACCGAGCCGCCGTTGAGCAGCTGGACGTCCTGGTCGAGCACGTTGATCGAGCCGCTCTCGGGTGAGCAGGCCTGGCGACCGAGCGGCACGCAGAGGTCGAGGCCCTTGTCGTCACACCGGCCGTCGAAGCCACGCCGTCCCCCGAACGCGATCACCCGGTGTTGCGGTTGCCGGGTCACCACGATGTCCATCAGCTTGCGGCTGGTCTCCTGGCCGTCGGTCAGGGTTACCAGATAGCGCAGCGTTTCCTCGCCGGCCACACCCTCGGCCTGCACCTTCCGAGTCCCGCGGGGAAGAGAGGGATCCCGTACGAACCGGGTCTGGAACGGAACCTCGCGCGTCTCGACATCCGTCCGCGTGGTGACCTGAGGTCCCGGGGGGATGGCGGCGGTCGGCGCCTCCGAGCCCGGCCGGCCCGGCGACCCGGCCTGCGATGCCTTCGCCGGAGGCCGGGGCGCGCGCGTTCCCGTGCGGTCCGCCTTGTCCGACGTGCGGGGGGTCGTCCCGGCCGGGGTGGTCGTCCCGGCGGCCCGATGCGCAGGCCCGGCGGCTCCGGCCACCGCACCCGCGGGCACGGGAACCGATCCGGCCGAGTCGGCCCCCAGGCCCATCGATCCCGGTGGACGCGTCTCGTAGCTGGCCTGCGGGTCGACCGGCGGCGCCCCGCCCGCCTGGCCGATCGCCGTCACGATCCGTGGCGCGGCCGGGTCGTCGCCGGTGAGCATGCCGACACCCACAGCGACGCCGCCGATCGCGATGAGCAGCGCGCTGGTCCCGGCCGTCATCCGGACGCCGAACGGCAGACGGGCCCACCAAGACTTTCGTGGCATTTCGAGCAATTGCTGAAGAGAGTCACTAGTTGTCGTGGTTTGCACCCAAGCATTGTGCGCCGCGGCCCCCGGGATGCAAGCACCTCCGGGGGCCGTTTGTGCATTACGCCCTTTTCGGACGGTCTTGCGTTACTTCTTGGCCGATGCCTCAGGCGGCCTTGCGGACGGTCTCGAGGGCCTTGCTCCACGACACCGTCTGGTCGAGCACGGTGGCCAGGGCCTGCTCCTGACGCTCGCTCGGCAGGAACGTGCTGTAGTTCTCGAAGTCGGTCGCCAGCGACAGCAGGACCTGGGCCCGCACGTCGGCCAGCATGAGCTCGCCGGCGATCAGGCGCAGGTGCTCGACCGCGCGGGCGCCACCGATCGAGCCGTACCCGACGAAGCCGACCGCCTTGTTGTTCCACTCCTTGAAGAGGAAGTCGATCGCGTTCTTCAGGGCGCCCGAGGTGGAGTGGTTGTACTCCGGGGTGACGAAGACGAAGCCGTCGAACGAGTCGATCTTCTTGGCCCACTCGATGGTGTGCGGCTGGGAGTACTGGCCCATCGACGGCGGGATCGCCTCGTCGAGGTGGGGCAGGTTGTAGTCGAGGAGGTCGACCAGCTCGAACTCGGCGTCGGTGCGCTTGGCGGCGACGTCGTAGACCCACTTGGCCACCGCCTCGCCGTTGCGGCCCGGGCGGGTGCTGCCGAGGATGATTCCGATCTTGGTCATGTCAGTTCCTTGCCTGTGGGGGGTAGCCGCGGCCTGTGGTGTGCTTCCGCAACTCGGGTGTGTCCGTGCTCGGGTGTGTCCGTGCTCGCTAACTTGCTTCGTCAAGCAACTATTCCGGCACAGGCAGCCTACGATCAACGTCATGTCCGCCACATCACCCGATCCGGCCCTCCCGCCGGGTCTCACCGCGCTCTCCGGCTCCGAGGAGGCGGTCATGCGAGCGTTCGGCCGGATATTGATGGTGCTGCCCCGCGCCATGAACGCCGACCTCGAGGTCGAGCAGCGCATGTCGCTGAGCGAGTACAGCGTGCTGCGTCACCTGTCCGAGTCGCCGCACCGGCGGATGCGGATGAGCGAACTGGCCCAGGCCTGCGACATGTCGCTGAGTGGCATGACCCGGCTGGCCGCGAAACTGGAGTCGCTCGGCTACGTCGAGCGCGTCAAGTGCGACGAGGACGCCCGCGGCTGGAACGCGGTGCTGACCGATCCCGGCCTGGCCCGCCTGCGCGAGGCCTGGCCGACCCACCTGGCGAGCGTGCGGCGGCACATCTTCGACCACCTGGGCGGCCTCGACCTCGGCGACCTGGCCACCGTGCTCAACAAGATCGCCGGCGACGCGGAGTCGCGATGACGACCATCGAGGATCCCGGCGGCACGGGGCAGCGGCGTCGCCACCGCCGTGCTGCGGGCCCTCGAGCAGGCCGCTGTGACCCGCGGCTGGACCACGCTGCGCCTGGAGACCGGCACCGCCCAGCCCGACGCGATGCGCTTCTACGAGCGGGAGGGTTACCGCCCGATCCCCCTCTTCGGCGCGTACGCCGGGTCCGACCTCTCGGTCTGCTACGAGCGCGCCCTGGTGGGCTGAATCGGGACTGACGATCGTCTATGTCGAGCGCTATCATCCCTGTGGTCGACACGCCGCGTACGGGAAACCGGACTCTGAGTGCGACCTCTGCCGACTCTTCCCGTTCGAGGATGGGGTCGGACGTGGGGGAGGGGCGAGCATGGTCGATTGGATGCTGGTGGCCGCCGTGATGGTCCTGGCCGCGGTCCTGTTCTGGTGCGGCGAGCGGATCATCGGGCCGGACGGGCGCGAGAACATCGAGCAGATGTGAGCGATGCGTCCCCGCGACGGTGAGGTGCTGCATTTCAGCGAAGACCCGACCATCGCCCGTTTCGTGCCGCACGTCGCGCCGACGTCGAGCGAGGCCGGGGCGTACGTCTGGGCCGTAGGTCCCGATCGGGCACCGGACTACTGGTTTCCCCGGCAGTGCCCGCGCGCGATGGCCTGGGTGGTCGACGGCACGTCCGACAGAGACCGTGACCGCATCGTCGGGGCCGGGTGCGGGGTGCGGGTGCACGCGGTCGAATACGCGTGGCTCGACCGGATCCGGTCGACCCGGCTCTACGCCTATCGATTGCCGGCCGCGCCGTTCCAACCGATCGGAGCCGAGTCGCAGGCGCTGGTCGCGACCGAACCGGTCGAGCCACTGGGCCCGCCCGATCCGGTCGGCGACCTGTTCGCGCATCACGCCGAGGCCGGCATTCAGCTGCGCGTGCTCGACAACCTGTGGCCGTTCTGGGATCAGGTCGTCGGCAGCACGCTCGGCTTCAGCGGCATCCGCCTGCGCAACGCTAAGCGCCGGCCAGCAGCGCCGTGATCGTCCGCTGCAGCGTGGCCCGGGCCGCGTTCACCGGCAGATCCATGTTTTCCCGCCACGTCGCCCAGGTCGGCCACATGCTGACCGCGGTCAGGGCGTCCAGCAGCTCGTCGTTGCCCTTCACCTCGGCCGCGAACAGCACCGACAGTTCGTCGCGCACGCGTTTGACGTGCATGCGGCGATAGCGGCGCAGCGTCTCGGAGAACGGCTCCTTGATCGCGGCTGCCTTGGCCGTCGGGCCGATCTGTTCCAGCAGGCGGGCCCGCTGCCGGCAGTAGGCGTCGATGCGCTCGGCCAGCGGCAGCTCGACCGGAATCGGCCGGTGGGCGGCGTCGCGCACCTCGAGCACGCGTTTGCCGCTCGCGGTGAAGAGCGCTTCCATGTCGGCGAAGTGGCTCCACAGCGCGCGCAGCGACACCCCGGCCGTCCTGGCGATGCGGTCGGCCGTCGGGCGCAGGTCACCCTCGCCGATCAGCTGCAGGTGGGCGTCGACGATCGCGGTGCGGGTGCGTTCGGATCGGGCCGTACGGCCGTCGACCCGCGGCTGGCCAGATGAGGTCACGAGGCTGCGCTCCGGTAGCGGTTCAACTCCCGCCGGGCCAGCGAACGTTTGTGTACCTCGTCCGGGCCGTCGGCGAGTCGCAGCGTACGCGCTCCGGCCCACAGCGCCGCGAGCGGAGTGTCCTGGCCGACGCCGGCCGCGCCGTGGGTCTGGATCGCCTTGTCCAGGATCCACTCGACCGTCTGCGGCACGAGGATCTTGATGGCTTGGATCTCGGTGTGCGCGCCCTTGTTGCCGACCGTGTCCATCAGCCAGGCCGCCTTGAGTACGAGCAGCCGGGCCTGCTCGATCCGCACCCGCGAGTCGGCGATCCACTCCTGCACCACGCCCTGCTCGGCCAGCGGTTTGCCGAACGGGGTGCGGGCCAGCGCGCGCGTGCACATCAGTTCGAGGGCCCGTTCGGCCATGCCGATCAGTCGCATGCAGTGGTGGATGCGGCCCGGTCCCAGTCGCGCCTGCGAGATGGCGAAGCCGCCACCTTCCACGCCGATCAGGTTCGACCGGTTTACCCGTACGGAATCAAACAGCACCTCGGCGTGCCCACCGTGATCGCCGTCGGTGTATCCGAACACCGTCATGCCGCGCTTGACCGTCACCCCGGGAGTGTCGCGGGGGACGAGCACCATGCTCTGCTGCACGTGCCGGGCGGCATCGGGGTCCGTCTTGCCCATCACGATGAAGATCTTGCAGTTCGGGTTCATGGCGCCGGTGATGTAGAACTTGCGCCCGGTGATCACGTAGTCGTCGCCGTCGCGCTCGATCCGGGTGCCGATGTTGGTGGCGTCGGACGAGGCGACCTGCGGCTCGGTCATCGCGAAGGCCGACCGGATCTCGCCGTCGAGCAGCGGTTGCAGCCACTGCGCCTTCTGCTCGTCGCTGCCGAACTCGGCCAGCACCTCCATGTTGCCGGTGTCGGGCGCGGCGCAGTTGAGGGCGGCGGGCGCGATCGCCGGACTGCGCCCGGTGATCTCGGCCAGCGGGGCGTACTGCAGGTTGGTCAGGCCCGCGCCGTGCTCGCCGGGCAGGAACAGGTTCCACAGCCCGGCCTTTCTGGCGGCGGCTTTGAGATCCTCGAGCACGGGCGGGGGAGACCACGAATCGCTGTGAAAGCCGGCCTCGGCCGGATAGATGTGCTCGTCCATGAAGGCGAGCAACCGCTTACGGAGATCCTCGGTGGTGGAGTCGAAGGCGAAGTCCATCAGTGTCCCTCCAGCGCCTCGTGGCCGCGCATGACCAGTGGGCCGACCATCTGGCCGATCGACTCGAAACCCCCACCCACGGTCTGGCCCTGAACGTATCGGTAATGCACGCCTTCGAGAATCACGGCGAGCTTGAAGGCGGCGAATCCCACGTACCAATGCAGATCGCTGACGTCGCGCCGGCTGCGCTCGGCGTACCGGGCGCCCAGCTCGGTCAGGCTGGGATGCCCGGGCACCCGCAGCGGAGCGGTCGGACGGCCACCGGCCCCCACGTTGAGCGGCAGGTCGGCGTAGACGAACATCAGCGCGACGTCGCTCAACGGGTCGCCCAGCGTCGACATCTCCCAGTCGAGCACGGCGTTGACCTGCAGCTCGTCGCCGATCAGCACGTTGTCGAGGCGGAAGTCGCCGTGCACCACGGTGCCCGGTCCGCCGGCCGGGATGTCGACGGCCAGCCGGGCGTGCAGCTCGTCGATGCCGGCCACGTCGCGGCTGCGGGACGCGTCGAGCTGCTTCTTCCACCGGCTGACCTGCCGCTGGTTGAAGCCCTCGGGGCGGCCGAAGTCGGCCAGCCCGATCGCCGCCGGGTCGAGCGCGTGCAGGTCGGCCAGCGTGTCCACAAGCGACAGGGTGAGCGTGCGCATCGCGTCCGGGCCGAGCGCCTCCAGTGCCGCGACGTCGCGGTAGATCGTGCCGTCGACGTGCTCCATCAGATAGAACGGGGCGCCGATCACGTCGGGATCGGTGCACATCAGCACCGGGCGCGGTGCCGGGAAGCCGGCCTTGGACAGGGCCTCCAGCACGCGGTGTTCGCGCGCCATGTCGTGGGCCGTCGGCAGCACATGGCCCAGCGGGGGACGGCGGAGCACCCAGCGCTGGTCGCCATCGGTTATGGCGTACGTCAAATTGGATCTTCCGCCGGCGAACATCCGCCCGGTGAGCTCGCCGCTCTTCAGATAGGCCTGCAGGCGGGCGAGGTCGAGGCCCTTCATCGCGGGCCACCCTCGAACGCCCGCTGCATCTTGTTCATGCCGCCCAGCCAGCGGTCCGGGTCGGTCGCCCGCAACTGATAGAAGTCGGCCACCTCGGCGTGCGGCAGGATCAGGAAGCTGTCGCCCTCGAGCGCCTCGCCCACCTTGGCCGCGACCTCGTCCGGCTCGAGAGCACCGTCGGCCAGCAGGGCCGCGCTGGCACTGCCGCGCTCGCTGCCCCGGGTCAGCATGTCGGTGCGGACGCCCTGCGGGCACAACGCCTGCACGGTGATCCCGCGGTGGTGATAGGTGGCGCGCAGCCATTCCGCGTACGAGAGGGCGGCATGCTTGGTGACCGCGTAGGGCGCGCTGCCCAGCAGAGTGAGCAGCCCGGCCGCGCTGACCGTCATGACCAGGCGCTTCGGCCCGTCGCCCTTGTCCAGCCAGCGGGGCAGCAGCGCGCGGGTGACGTAGACGTGCGACATCACGTTGACGTTCCAGTCGCGTGTCCACACCTCGTCCGGGGTGCTCTCGTCGCCGGCGGTCAGCACGCCCGCGTTGGCGCAGAACAGGTCGATGCCGCCCAGCTCGTTCCAGGCCGTGTCGATCAGGCGCTGGGTGTCCTGTTCGTTCGCCGCGTCTCCGGGCACCGGCAGGCCGCCGATCTCGCTGGCCACCGCCTCGGCCGCCGACGGGTCGACGTCGTTGACGATGACCTCGGCGCCCTGGGCCGCGAACCGGCGGGCGAGGGCCGCGCCGATCCCGCCGCCGGCACCGGTGACCACGACCCGCTTCACTGCATCTTCCCGGTCAACGTGACGCCACCGTCGATGACGAGGGTCTGCCCGGTGATCCAGGCGGCGTCGGGCGAGCTGAGGAACGCGACCGCGCCCGCGACGTCTTCCGGGACGCCGAGCCGGGCCAGCGGATAGCCCGCCGACACCTTCTCCTCGCGGCCCTCGAACAGCGCACTGGCGAACTTCGTCTTCACCACGGCCGGGGCGACCGCGTTGACCCGCACCTTGGGGGCCAGCTCGACGGCCAGCTCCTCGGTGAGGTGGATCAACGCGGCCTTGGTGACCCCGTAGAAGCCGATGCCGGGCGCGGGCCGCACGCCCGAGACCGACGAGATGTTGACGATCGAGCCGCCCTCGGACAGCCCGCCGCGCAGCCCCTCCTGCACCCAGCCGAGCGTGCCGACGACGTTGACCTCGAAGATCTTGCGGGCCGCGGCCAGGTCGAGCTCGGCCAGCGGCCCGTAGACCGGGTTGATGCCGATGTTGTTGACCAGCGCGGTGACCGGGCCGAACTGGCCGAGCACGGTGTCGATGACGGCGGCCCGGTGATCGGGGTCGTCGCCCTTGCCGGCCACCCCGATCGCCACCTCGGCGCCGCCCAGATCCTTGGCCGCCGAGTCGAGCGCCGCCGCGTCGCGGCCGGTGATGCAGACCTTGTATCCGTCGGCCACGAAGCGTTGCGCGATGGCGAACCCGATCCCCCTGCTGGCCCCGGTCACGATCGCCACTTGGTCCGCCATCGACGCTCCCTCGAGTCGGTTACTGATCAGTTAACTTCTTACACCCTAAGCAGCGGGGATGCCGTTTGCAGGCGGGGCCACGGCCGCCGCCTCGTAGGCCTCGACCGCGCCGTCACCGTCGTCGGTGCGGTACGGCTTGCCGAAATACTTGGCGACGCCCTTCTCGATGGTCGTCAGCTGCTCGCCGGCGTACCCGGAATGGTCGGTCGCCGAGTAGCGGACGGGCACCAGACCCGGTCCGGTGAAGCCACCCTTGGCCACCGCAGCGGTGATGCCGTCGCGGGTCAGATCCTTGCCGGCCGCCTGCAGAGCCTGGACGAACAGATAGGCGACGGACATGCCGTACACGACGTTGTTGTCCATCTCGGCGCCGGCGTTGTACTGCGTGTTGACCTTGGTGTAGAGCTGGATCCACGGGTTCTGAGTGTCGTTGGCCAGCGGCAGATAGTTCGCGGCGACGACCCCCTCGAGCAGCGGAGCCGCGTCACCCAGCGTCTTGGCCAGCGTGGTCGGGTCGGAACCGACGTTGCTCACCACGAACTGCGGCTTGAACCCGATCTTGGCCGCGGTGCCGATCGACAGCGCGGTGAAACCGGGCACCGTGGCCAGCACGACGACCTGGCACGCGGCCGCCTTGAGCGCACCGATCTGCGGGCCGACGTTCGGGTTGCTGGTCACATAGGTCTGCTTCGCCGCGACCGCCCCGAGCACCTTCTCGACGCCGGCCAGGCTGTCCCGTCCGAAATCGTCGTCCTGGCCGAGGAAACAGACCTTCTTTCCGGCGTACGCCTCCTTGATGTGCGTCGCCAGGATCTTGCCCTCGACCGTGTAGTCCGGGTTGAACCCGAACGTGCCCGGATATTTGTCGGGCTGGTTCCAGCTGCGGCTGCCGCTGGCCACGAACAGGTCGGGCACCCGGTTGGTCTTGAGGAAGTCGAGCACGCCGCTGTGGGTCGGGGTGCCGAGGCCGTTGAGGATCGCGAACACCTTGTCCTGCAACACCAGCTGCCGTACGACCTGCTGCGTGTTCGCCGGGTTGTACCCGTCATCCATGATCTTGTAGGTGATCTTGCGGCCGTGCACGCCGCCGTTCGCGTTGACGTAATCGAAGTAGGCCTTGGTGGCCGGCGCGATCTTCGAGTAGCCGGCCGCGGCCGGACCGGTGAGCGGCATGTGCGTGCCGACCACGATCTCGGTGTCGGTCACGCCCGGGGTGTCGGCGCTGCTGCTGCCGCCACTGCTGCCGCCCGAGTTGCTGCAGCCGGCCGCGGCCAGCAGCACGGCGGTGAGGATGGTCGCGGTGCGTTTCATCATCGGCCTTTCTGCGCGGTGTCTATCCGGGATGCCGACCTGTTCGATCGGGACTGTTGGAACATTTCGGGCCGCCTGGGGGTGGCGGGGTGGGTGCGTCGCTCGCGCGATTCGGCGCTGGCGACGGCGGTTGGTGCGCGTATGGGGGGCGGTTGGCTTGTGACCCGGGTGTGTGAGACGGCCGACTCGCGGTGCGGGTGTGTGAGACGGCCGACTCGCGGTGCGGGCGGTTGGCTTGTGATCTGGGTATGTGTGGGGACGGCCGGGTTTCGGTGTCGAGTGCCCTGGACGGTCGGATGGTGGTCGGGAGGCCGGGTCGGGCTTTGCGCGGCGGGCCCACGGGGCTTACGTCGGCAATCGCAGTAAGGGCTTCGGCAGGTGCCGCGCGGGCTTATGGAGGTGGATGCTGCGCGGGCTTGCGGGGCTGGATGCCGCGCGGGCTTATGGAGGTGGATGCCGCGCGGCTTACGGGGGTGGATGCTGCGCGGGCTTACGGCGGCGGTTCCACGCGTTTGCGACGGGTGGGGAGTCGCAAGGAGGCGAGCCCGCCGGGGGCGGCGAGCATGACGACGACCAGGACGACGCCGAAGAACGTGAGTGCGAGGTTGCCCTCGAGGCG
This sequence comes from Paractinoplanes bogorensis, assembly GCF_018829635.1. Classification (GTDB taxonomy): domain Bacteria; phylum Actinomycetota; class Actinomycetes; order Mycobacteriales; family Micromonosporaceae; genus Actinoplanes; species Actinoplanes bogorensis. The sequence goes on along the minus strand of NZ_JAHKKG010000002.1, from coordinate 26,382 downwards.
CTGCGAGCCGGCCGCCACGCCGATCTCGTGGGCGACCGCGGGTAGCGCGACCAGCAGCACCGCGCCGAGCAGGGCGCCGGTGAGCCGGCCGAGCCCGCCGATGACGATTGCCATCAGCAGGAACAGCGACAGGGTGAGCGGGAAGGCGCCGGGAGAGACGCTCTGGGCGATGATCGCGAACAGGGCGCCCGCGAGACCGGCGCAGGCAGCGGAGATGACAAAGGCGGTTACTTGCGTACGGGCGACGCTGATACCCGCAAGACGAGCCGCGGTTTCGTCGTCGCGTACGGCCCGCATGTCCCGCCCGAAACGACCGCGCGTCAGCAGCGCCAGGGCCAGCACCGTGATCAGGGCGCCGCCCCAGCACACCCAGGCCTGCCACTGCTCGACGGTCATCGAGTCGGGCGGCGGATTGAGGATGACCGACAGGCCCTGGTCGCTGTTGAACGTCTCGTCGAACGTGCTGGTGATGCTGGGGACGACGACCGCGACGGCCAGCGTCAGACCGGCCAGATAGGGCCCCCGGAGTCGCGCCGCGGCCAGCCCGATCACTGCCCCGACGGCCGTGGTGACCAGGATCGCGACCAGGATGCCGGGGAGCAGCAGGTTGAACTTGTTCTGCCAGAGCGCCAGCGTGTATGCCCCGGTCGCCATCAGCGCGCCGTGGCCCAGCGAGAGTTGCCCGTTGAGTCCGGTGAGGACGGTCAGCCCCGCCGTCACACAGAGGTAGGCGCCGACGGTCGCCAGCTGATAGGTGCGGAACGGCGGCAACGTGTAGGTCAGCGCCACCACGATCACCGCCCCGACCACCACGACGATGAACGGGCTGAGCCGGCTCCTCCGCGGCGCGGCCGTTCTGGTGGCTCGGGCGACCCGATCTCCGATCACAGTCACGCGGTCCTCGCTTCCGATCGGGCGGTCGGGCTCGTGCTGTTCTCGTCCTGGGCCGGGCGCCGGCCGCGGAAAGCGTTTGTGCTGTTCTCGCCCCGGATGGCGCGTCGGCCGCGGAAAGCGTTTGTGTAGTTCTCGCTCTGGATCGGGCGTCGGCCGTGGAATGCACTCGTGCTGTTCACGCCCCGGATCGCGCGTCGGTCGTGGGATGCACTTGTGCTGCTCTCGCCCTGGATCGGGCGCCGGCCCGTGAAGGCGTTGGCCCGGATCGGGCGTTGGACCGTGAAGGCGCTGGCCCGGATCGGGCGCCGGCTCGTGGAGGCGCCGGCCCGGATCGGGCGCTGGGCTGCGGAGGCGCTCATGCTGTTCTCGCTTTCGAGCGGGCGAACAAGCCGTCGGGGCGGCTCAGCAGCACGATCACGAGCAGGGCCAGCACGGCCATCGGGGCGACCGTCGCGCCCAGGTAGCCGCTGATGTAGGAGAGCAGCAACCCGACCAGCAGGCCGCCGAGCACCGAACCGATCGGGCTGTCGAGACCGCCGAGCACGGCCGCGGTGAAGGCCGAGATGAAGACGACGTCCATCGCGGTGGGGTGCAGGCCCAACTCGGTCGGGAGGACGAGCATGCCCGCCAGCGAGCCCACGGCGGCGGCCAAGGCCCAGCCGAGCGTGAGCATGCCGCCGACCGAGACGCCGAGCAGCCTTGACACGTCGGGCGCGAACGCCGCCGCTCGCATGCGCAGACCTGTGGGCGTACGGGTGAAAAGAAGCGTGAGCAACACGACCACCGCACCCACAGCGGCGAACACGAAGAGGTCGTAGCGGGACAGCAGCGCGACCCCGCCGATCTCGAACGCGTCGCGGCTGAACGGGGCCGCGGCCGGGCGGAACTCGTTGCCGTAGAGCATGCCCAGCACGCCCTGGATGATCAGCACGAGCCCGAGCGCGACGACCACGCCGTTGAGCGGGGACGAATGGTCGACGAAGCGCATCACCACCCGCTCGACCCCGGCGCCCAGCAGCAGGCCGGCCACGATCGCGACGACGAACCCGAGCCAGTACGAGCCGGTCGCGTCGGCCACCGAATAGCCCACGTAGGCGGTGGCGACGGCCATGGCGCCCTGCGCGAAGTTGACGATCCGGGCGGCCCGCCAGATCAGCACCAGGGCCAGCGCGAACGCGGCGTAGACAGCACCCCGGCTGAGGCCGTCGAACGTCAGGAAGACGAATCTGTCCATGTCAGAACCCCAGGTAGGCGTGCCGGAGGTCGGCGTCGTCGACCAGCGTCGCGGCGTCGTGGCGGGTGACGATGCGGCCCAGCGACAGCACGATGCCCTCGTCGGCGATCGACAAGGCGCTGCGGACGTTCTGCTCGACCAGCAGCACGGCCAGGCCGGTACGGTCGCGCAGGTCTCGCAGCAGCGCCATGATCTGCGCCGTGATCTTGGGGGCCAGGCCGAGGGACGGCTCGTCGAGCAGCAGCAGCTTCGGCTGGGCGACCAGGGCACGACCGAGCGCGAGCATCTGCCGTTCGCCGCCGGAGAGCTGGTGGCCCTCGTTGTGGCGGCGCTCGGCCAGGCGGGGGAACAGCTCGTAGATCGGTTCCAGGGAGGGCTGCGGTTTGCGCCAGAGGCCGCCGAGCCGCAGATTTTCCTCGACGGTGAGTTCGGTGACGACGCCCCGGCCCTCGGGGACGTGCGCGATGCCGTGGCGTACGAGATGCTCGACCTTGATCTTCGTCAGGTCTTGACCCTCGAGCGCGATTCGTCCTTTCTGCGCGCGAAGGAGGCCGGACAGCGTACGGAGAAGGGTGGATTTGCCCGCGCCATTGGCCCCCAGCACGGCCACAATCTGTCCAGGCTGGACGGTGAGGCTGACATCGTGCAGCACCGGGGCGGCTCCGTAACCGGCGGTCAGCCCCTCGACCTCGAGCAGCGCGCTCATGCGGCCGTTCCCAGGTAAGCCTCGGCGACCCGGTCGTTGCTCCGGATCTCGCCCGGGGTGCCGAGCGCGATCGGTTTGCCGAAGTCGAGCACGAGGATCTCGTCGCAGACCGACATGACCAGTTCCATGTGGTGCTCGACCAGCAGGACCGTGCTCTCGGTGTCGCGGATGAGGTCGGCCAGCCAGCGGATCTCGTCGGTGTCGAGGCCGCCCGCCGGTTCGTCCAGCATCAGGATCCGCGGCCGCGCGGCGAGAGCGCGGGCCAGTTCGACTCGCTTCCTTTTCGCGTACGGGAGTTCGCCCGGTCTCCGATGCGCATGCTCGGCGACCTCGCACCGTTCCAGCGCGGCCCAGGCGTCGTCGTCCCGGCGGCGCGCGCCGACCTGCACGTTCTCGAGCACGGTCATGCCGTTGAACTGGCCGACGCCCTGCAGGGTGCGGGTGATGCCGCGGCCGCTGAGCTGGTGCGGCCGGGGCCGGAACGGGCGCCCGTCGAGCGTGAGCGCCCCTGACTGCGGCGTGACGAAGCCGCAGATGACGTTGAAGAGCGTGGTCTTGCCGGCGCCGTTGGGCCCGATGATGCCGACGACCCGGCCGGGCGGTACGCGGAGCGAGACGTCGTCGAGGGCCAGCAGCCCGCCGAATCGGACGGTGATGTGGTGCAGGGCCAATCCAGGATCGGCGGATTCCGTTGACATGGTCACCTCGGGGCTCGGGGTGGCGTCCTCTGTGGAGCGTGAAGGTCAACTATTTACACTGGCAGTGTAACTTTCTCCGCGCAGGCGTCAACCGGCTGTTTCCAAGTTGTTTCCTTGCGTGTTCAGCACATGGCGAAGGAGCCCCTGGCCAGCCCGAACAGCCGGCACTGCGGGACCGCGGCCCGCCCGGCTCGGCGCCGTCGGGTCGAGCGTCCCGGCTTTGCGGTGTGCGGCTCGAGCGGCTTGACGCTGTCGAGTCGAGCGTCTCGGGTGCGCGGCCCGACCGGCGCGGCGCTGTCGGGTGGAGCGTCTCGGGTGCGCGGGTCGAGCGGCTTGGCGCTGTCGGGTGGAGCGTCTCGGGTGCGCGGGTCGAGCGGCTTGGCGCTGTCGGGTGGAGCGTCTCGGGTGCGCGGGTCGAGCGTCTCGGCTTTGCGGGGTGCGCGGATCGAGCGGCTCGGTGGCGGCGGGTCGAGCGGCTCAATGCCGGCTCGGTGGCGGCTCGGTGGCGGCGGGCCGAGCGGCTCGTTGTTTCCCGAGATGCGCGGCGCGGCTCGAAGCGGGCGGAGCTGGACAGCTGAAACGGACCGGCGCCGGGTGCGGGCGGCGGGCGCGGGCGGCGGCTCCCCGGCGTACGGGGAAACGGTTTTGTGCTCTGGGGTTTTCGCGTTGACGGGTCAGGCGACGTTGATCGGGCGGAACTGGACGCTGATGCGCGGGCCGACCGGCTTGGCCGTCTTGAGGATCGCGTGCTCCCACGTGCGCTGGCAGGAGCCGCCCATGACGATCAGGTCGCCGTGGCCGAGAGGAAAGCGCAGCGTGTCGTGACCGCCGGCGCGCGGGCGCAGCGACAGGAAGCGCGGGGAGCCGAGCGAGACGATCGCGACCATGGTGTCGTGGCGGGCCGAGCGGCCGATCGTGTCGCCGTGCCAGGCCACGCTGTCTTTGCCGTCGCGATAGAGGCACATGCCGGCGGTGACGAACTCTTCGCCCAACTCGTCGGCGTAGTGCGCGTTGAGTGCGAGCTTGGCGGCGGTCAGTGCGGGATGGGGCAGTTCTTCGTCGCCGTCATACCAGCGGAGGAGGCGGGGAACGTCGACCACGGCGTCGTACATCTGGCGGCGGTCGGCCCGCCAGTCGATGCCCAGCAGCGCCTCGAAGACGGCGTCGGAGCCGTGCAGCCAGCCGGGCAGCACGTCGACCCAGGCGCCGGCGGTGAGCCGATGGCGCGTGACGCGACCACCGAGCTCACCGACCCCGGCGGCGACGGTGTCGAACATCGACGGCTGATAACTCATGCCGCCATCTTAGTACGCCTGTTCGATCTCAGGCGTTGGCGTAGCCCGGGATGCTGTCGCGGATCTTCTGCATCTCGGCCTCGTCGGAGACGCCCTGGAAGTCGTGGCGGGGCGTGTACGGGCGCTCGAGCTGGGCCAGCTCGTCGGTGGTGAGCTCGATCTCGAGCGAGGCGACGGCGTCGTCGATCTGGGCCGTTGTGTTGGCGCCGACCAGGGGAGCGGTGACAACCGGCTTGCTGTGCAGCCAGGCCAGGGCGATCTGGGCCCGGGTGACGCCACGCCCGGCCGCGATCTTGCCGACGGCGTCGATGATCGCGCGGTTGGCCGCCTCTTCGGCCGGACTGTAGAGCATGTCGGCGAACGCGCCGTCGGTCTCGGCCCGGGCGGTCGTCTTGGCCTCGTCGTAGGCGCGGGCCAGCCGGCCGCGGGCGAGCGGGCTCCAGATGATCGTGCCCACACCCTCGTCCAGGCAGAGCGGGATCATCTCGCGCTCCTCCTCGCGGGCGAGCAGGTTGTAGTGGTCCTGCATCGTCGCGAAGCGGGCCCAGCCGTGCTGCTTCTGCAGGTGCAGGGCCTTGGCGAACTCCCACGCGTGCATCGACGACGCGCCCAGATAGCGGACCTTGCCCGCCTTGACCAGGTCGTGCAACGCCTCGAGGGTCTCCTCCCACGGCGTCTCGTGGTCGTTGCGGTGGATCTGGTAGAGGTCGATGTAGTCGGTGCCGAGCCGGCGCAGGCTGTGCTCGACCTCGGTCATGATCGCCTTACGCGACAGCCCCCGCCCGTTCGGCCCCGGGCGCATCGGGTGGCGCAGCTTGGTGGCGACGACCACGTCGTCCCGGTCGGCGAAGTCCTTCAGGGCGCGGCCGAGGATCTCTTCGCTGGAGCCGTACGAGTACATGTTCGCGGTGTCGAAGAAGTTGATCCCGGCGTCGAGCGCGTGCTTGATCAGCGGGCGGCTCGTCTCCTCGTCGAGCGACCAGACCGGGTGGCCGCGCTGCGGATCGCCGTAGGTCATGGCGCCGATGGCGATGGGCGAGACGTCGAGGCCGGTGGTTCCGAGCTTGATGTAGCGCACAGTTGTCCCCTATCGTGTTCTGGAGAGGTCTCCGATTACGTTAACGGAGACCTCTCCAGATCGCAAGGAGACGACATTGGTCCGCGCCGACGCCCGCGAGAACAGGGCCCGCATCCTGGCCGCCGCCCGGGAAGCGTTCGCCGAGGACGGCGACACGTCGATGAACCAGATCGCGCAGCGGGCCGGGGTCGGGCCGGGCACGCTCTATCGCAACTACCCGAACCGCGACGCGCTCGTCCTGGCCATCAACCAGGAGGAGATCGAGCGGCTCACCGGCTCGGTCGACCAGTTGCTGGCCGCGTCGCCCCCGGTCGAGGCGCTGCGGCTCTGGACGATCGACCTGGTGGCCGCCATGCGTGCCAAGAACGGCCTGGGCGACGCGCTCAGCCCGGCCGCGCACAAGGCGATCACCGAGCAGAGCTACGGCCCGGTGATCGAGGCCATCACGTCTCTGCTCGACGCGGGCAAGCGCGACGGAGTCATTCGTTCCGACGCCGAGCCGGGCGACTTTCTGCAGTTGACGGGCGCTTTGTGGCGGGCTGCTCCGGAGCGTACGGAGTCCATCCTGGCCCTGATCCTCGACGGGTTGAGCGTGCGGCCGCGCTAGCGGTTATCCACAAATCCGGTTGCGTCGCCCGTTTCGTGTGCGCCATCGTCTCCCGTCCCAGGGCGGGCGGGGGAGGCGGTGGCTGCTCCGACGATCTTGGAATTTTCGGTATCCGGCGAAGGCGGCGTCTCGGCGGCGGCAGCCGGCACGTCGGCCTGCCGCTTCGGGCGCAGCACGGCCACGGCGACCACGGCCGCCGCGATCCCGCCGAACACGCCGATCAGCGAGGTCGACGCGATCGCCGACACGAACGACTCCTGGGCGACCCGGGCCAGGGCCGCGTCGCCCGTCGCGGCTGCGATCGCGAGGGCGTCGCCGATGGACTCGCGAGCCTGGGCGGCGACGTCGGCCGGCATCGCGGCCCGATAGGTCGCCGTCAGCACGCTGCCCAGCACGGCGACACTCAGCGCCGTCCCGACCTGCTGCACCGTGTCGTTGACGGCCGAGCCCACGCCCACCCGGTCGGGCGGCAGCGCGGACATCAGCGTGCCGTAGGCCGCCGGTCCGGTGGTGCCGCTGCCCATGCCGATGACGACCAGCGCGATCGCCAGCTTGAGGTAGCCGTCGCCGGGGGCCAGTGAGGCCAGGATCCCGAATCCGGCCGCCATCAGGAGCAGGCCCGCGGCCAACGCCGTACGGGTGCCGAACCTCTTGTCGACCACCACCCCGACGCCGTTGAAGACCATGGCGGTGACCAGCATGGGGATGAACGCCGTGCCGGCCTTGAGGGGCGTGTAGCCGAGCACGAACTGCAGGTATTGGGTCAGCGCGAGCAGGACGCCGCCGGCTGAGAAGGACAGCAGGACGATCGACAGGCTGGCGCCGGCGAAGTTGCGGTCGCGGAAGAGTTGCATCGGCAGCATGGGCTCGGCAACCCGGCGTTCCCACAGGACGAAGGCCGTCAGGGCCACCGCCGCGACCGCGAATCCGGCCACCGAGCTTGCGCCGTCGTGGGTCGACGAGATCACGCCCCACACCAGGGCGGCCATGCCGATCGTGGACAGCAGCGCGCCCACGTAGTCGGGGCGGCTGGCCGTGCCGCGCGACTCGGGGATGATGGCCAGCGCGGCCACGATGCCGAGGGCGGCGATCGGCACGTTGAGCAGGAAGATCGAGCCCCACCAGAAGTGCTCGAGCAGCAGTCCGCCGAGGCTGGGGCCGCCGAGCGCGCCGAGCATCAGCACCGAGCTCCAGATGGCGATCGCCTTCTTGCGCTCGTCTTCGGCGAAGACGGTGGTGAGGATCGAGAGCGTGCCGGGCATCAGGAACGCCGCGCCGACGCCCATCAGACCGCGGACGGCGATCAGCTGCTCAGGGGTCTGACAGAGCGTCGCCAGCACCGAGGCGCCGCCGAAGACGACCAGCCCGATGACCAGGCCGCGGCGTCGTCCGTGCCGGTCGGAGAGGCTGCCCGCGGTGAGCAGCAGCCCGGCGAAGACCAGGATGTACGCGTCGATGATCCACTGGATCTCGGCCGTGCTGGCGCCGAGGTCGCGGATCAGGGACGGGATCGCGATGTTGAGCACCATGTTGTCGACGACGACCACCAGCAGGCTCAGGCAGAGCACCCCGAGAATCAGCCAGCGCCGCGGATTCCGCTCGGTCATGACGACCTCTCTCGTACAGTGTGCGATTGGCTCGAACACCGTACCATTGATCTCGAACACTGTACGAGAGCAGATAAGATCGCTGGATGGACTCGTTCACCAGTTCGGTGTGGTTGAAGCCGCCGCGTACCCAGAGCGGTGCTCAGCCCTCACTGAGCCGTGAGCAGATCGTCCGCGCGGCGATGGAGATCCTGGACTCCGAAGGCCTGGCCGGGCTCAGCATGCGGCGGCTCGGCACCAGGCTCGGAGCGGGCGCGACCTCGCTCTACTGGCACGTCGCGCACAAGGACGAGTTGCTCGAACTGGTTGTCGACGAGGTGCTGGGCGAGGTCTACGTGCCCGAACCGGGCGACGCGAGCTGGCGTACGGGAGCCTCGATCGTTGCCGCCGGGATGCACACCGCCTTCATGCGGCATTCGTGGGTGCTCGGCCTGCTCGGGCGGCATCCGACGCTGGGGCCGAACGCCATGCGCCTGAGCGAGCGGTGCGTCGCCCTCTTCACGGCGGCCGGCTTCGAGGGCATGGCGGTGTCCCACGCCAGCGCTGTGCTGTTCTCCCACGCCATCGGCTCGGCGACCTCCAACGCGGCGATCCGGTCGGCGCTCACCCGCAGCGGCAAGACTCCGGCCGAGGTCGCCGTCGAGATCGAGCCGCACCTCGAGCAGCTGTCGCCGGACAACCCGAACTATGCGAAGTGGCGGCAGGAGACCAGCGCGACCCGGCGAGACCCGGAAAAGCTGATCGACGAGACGTACGCCTTCGGCCTGGAACGCATCCTCGATGGGCTCGAGTCATGGCTCGAGACCCATCGAGGCGCGCCGTGAGAATCAGTCCTGCGGCTCGGGCTTGTGATAGCTGAGCCGGTCGGCCGGCATCGGGAACTCCTGGTCACCGAACGGGGACGGCCCGCCCTGGGTGTCCAGCGTGATCTCGGTGACGTTCATCTTGCCGTCCTCGCGGATGTCCGGGAGTTCGGCCCGCCGCGCACTGGAGAACGGCGCCGCCGCTCCGGCCGGGGTCGGGACCTCCTGTTCGAGCTCGTCCCGGCGGAAGATCTTGCGACCGAGCCAGACCAGCGGGTCGTACCGCTTGTCGACCACGCGCTCCTTCATCGGGATGATCGCGTTGTCGGTGATCTTGATGTGCTCGGGGCAGACCTCGGTGCAGCACTTAGTGATGTTGCAGAAGCCGAGACCCTGGTTGGCCTGCGCGTACTGCTTGCGGTCGTCGCGGTCGTCCAGCGGGTGCATGTCGAGCTCGGCCGCGCGGATGAAGTAGCGCGGACCGGAGAAGGCTTCCTTGTTCTCCTCGTGGTCGCGTACGACGTGGCACGTGTTCTGGCAGAGGAAGCATTCGATGCACTTGCGGAACTCCTGGCTCCGCTCGACGTCGACCTGCTGCATCCGGTATTCGCCGGGGGCCACGCCCGGCGGCGGCGCGAAGGCCGGCGTCTCCCGCGCCTTCTCGTAGTTGAAGGACACGTCGGTGACCAGGTCGCGGATCACCGGGAAGGTGCGCAGCGGCGTGATCGTGACCGTCTCGTCCTCTTCGAAGGTGGACATCCGGGTCATGCAACCCAGCCGCGGCTTGCCGTTGATCTCGACCGAGCACGAACCGCACTTGCCCGCCTTGCAGTTCCACCGGCAGGCCAGGTCGGGCGTCTGCGTCGCCTGCAGCCGGTGGATGATGTCGAGGACGACCTCACCCTCGTTGACCTCGACGTCGTAGTCCTGGATGTCGCCGCCCGACTCGTCGCCCCGCCAGACGCGGAAGTGGCGCTTGGTGCCCATTACTTCGCCTCCGTGCTCTCGGCGTTCGCGTCGAACCGCGACATCTCGTCCTCGGTCAGATACTTCGACAGTTCGGTGCGGTCGAACAGCTGGATCAGTTCGTCGCGCATCGTGGGCAGCGGCTTGCGTTCGAGGTGCACGTCGCCGCCGTCGTCGAGCGAGCAGACCAGGTTGACCAGGCGCCACTGCGGGCTCATGGCCGGGAAGTCCTCGCGGGTGTGGCCGCCGCGCGACTCCTCCCGTTCGAGGGCCGCCTTGGCCGTGCACTCCGACACGATCATCATGTTGCGCAGGTCGAGCGCGAGGTGCCAGCCCGGGTTGTATCGCCGCCCGCCGGTCGCGCCGACGTTGGCCACCCGTAGCTTGAGTTCCTGGATCCGCTTGAGCGCGTCGGTCAGCTCGCCCTCGCGCCGGATGATGCCGACCAGGTCACCCATCACGGCCTGAAGATCCTGCTGCAGCCCGTACGGATTCTCGCCGCTCTGCCGCTGCAGAGGAGCCAAAGCGGTGGTGACCGCGGCCTCGAGATCCTTCGTGCTCACCTTGGGGCGCTTCGAGAGCGTTTCCCCGTACGCCGCCGCGTGCTCGCCGGCCCGCTTGCCGAAGACCAGCAGGTCGGACAGCGAGTTACCGCCGAGCCGGTTGGACCCGTGCATGCCGCCGGACACCTCGCCCGCCGCGAACAGGCCCTGCACCGTGCCCATGGCCGCCGCCGTGTCCGGTTCGACCTCGACCCCGCCCATCACGTAGTGGCAGGTGGGCCCGACCTCCATCGGCTCCTTGGTGATGTCGACGTCGGCCAGCTCCTTGAACTGGTGGTGCATCGACGGGAGCCGCTTGATGATGGTCTCGGCCGGCATCCGGGTCGACACGTCGAGCAGCACGCCGCCCGCCTTGGTGCCGCGACCGGCCTTGACCTCGGAGTTGATCGCGCGGGCGACCTCGTCGCGGGGCAGCAGCTCGGGCGGGCGGCGGTTGTTGTCGGGATCGGTGTACCAGCGGTCGGCTTCCTCCTCCGTGTCCGCGTACTGCTTGCGGAACACGTCGGGGACGTAGTCGAACATGAAGCGCTTGCCCTCGCTGTTGCGCAGGACGCCGCCGTCACCACGGACCGACTCGGTGACCAGGATGCCCTTGACGCTGGGCGGCCAGACCATGCCGGTCGGGTGGAACTGGAGGAACTCCATGTTGATCAGCGTCGCGCCCGCCCGCAGGGCCAGGGCGTGACCGTCGCCGGTGTATTCCCAGCTGTTCGAGGTGACCTTGTAGCTGCGGCCGACGCCACCGGTCGCCAGGATCACGGCCGGCGCCTCGAGCAGCAGGAACTCGCCCGACTCGCGGTAGTAGCCGAACGCGCCGGCCACCCGGTCACCGTCGAGCAGCAGCTCGGTGATCGTGGTCTCGGAGAAGACCCGGATGCGCGACTCGTAGCTGCCGGTCTCGGCGAAGTCTTCCTGCTGCAGCGAGACGATCTTCTGCTGCAGGGTGCGGATCAGCTCGAGGCCGGTGCGGTCGCCGACGTGCGCGAGCCGCGGATATTCGTGCCCGCCGAAGTTCCGCTGCGAGATCTTTCCGTCTTTCGTACGGTCGAAAAGCGCCCCGTACGTCTCCAGTTCCCAGATGCGTTCCGGAGCTTCCTTGGCGTGCAGCTCGGCCATCCGGAAGTTGTTGAGGAACTTGCCACCCCGCATGGTGTCGCGGAAGTGGACCATCCAGTTGTCCTTGGAGTTCACGTTGCCCATGGCGGCCGCGGCGCCGCCCTCGGCCATCACCGTGTGGGCCTTGCCGAACAGCGACTTCGAGATGATCGCCGTACGCTTGCCGGCCAGCCGGGCCTCGATCGCCGCGCGCAGACCGGCGCCGCCGGCCCCGATCACGACGACGTCGTACAGGTGCCGTTCGATTCGTGCAGTCGTGCTCATCGTGTGTGCGCCCCTTATCCGATGAATCGCAGATCGGAGAACCAGCCGGCCGACAGCGCCATGACGTAGAAGTCGGTCAGCGCGAGGGTGCCGAGCGTGATCCAGGCCAGTTGCATGTGGCGCACGTTGAGCTTCGACACGAAGGTCCAGACGCGGTAGCGCACCGGGTGTTTCGAGAAGTGCTTGAGCCGCCCGCCGGTGATGTGGCGGCACGAGTGGCAGGACAACGTGTAGGCCCACAGCATGACCACGTTGCCGACCAGGATGACGTTGCCGAGCCCGAAGCCGAAGCCACCGTCGCCGCTGCGGAACGCGATGATCGCGTCCCACGTGTTGATCAGCGAGATGATCATCGCGGCGTAGAACGCGTACCGGTGGGCGTTCTGGAAGATCAGCGGGAAGCGGGTCTCACCGGAGTAGCTCTTGTGGCCGTCGGGCACCGCACAGGCCGGCGGCGACAGCCAGAAGGCCCGGTAGTACGCCTTGCGGTAGTAGTAGCACGTCAGCCGGAACAGCAGCAGGAACGGCAGCGTGAAGGCGGCCTCGGGAATCAGCCAGAAGCTGGGCAGAGGCGTGCCGAACAGCGACGAACCCTCGACGCAGCGGTCGGTGAGGCACGGCGAGTAGAACGGCGTGAGGTAGTGGAACTCCTCGACGAAATACCACTTGTGCATGAAGACCCGGACGGTCGCGTAGGTGACCCACGCCCCGAGCCCCAGAAAGGTGATCAGCGGGGGGAGCCACCACCGGTCGGTGCGCAACGTCTTGGCGGTGATCGCCGCGCGTGATCGTCGCGGACCGGAGGGCCCCACGCCCGGCCTCGTTGCCGTCGTCGTCATTCGATCTCCTGACGTGCCTGTCTCAAGTGACCCGGCCGGCGAGCGAAGGGGGAGCCCGGCAGCCGCCATGTTTCCGTGATGTGGGGCACACGTTACGCCGGAGGTCTAGCAGTTTCGCGCTCAGGGATGGGGTATGGATCACAAATTTCGACCCCCATCACATCGATAGGCCGACAAGCGCTAATGGATCTTGGTCGCGCTGATCCGAAACGGACACCCGGGCAGCAGGTGGACGCGCAGGTCGGGGGCCTCAGAGATCCGGGGCGGCCATTCGGCGGATCGGGCCGGCGCAGGCGGCGGGCGACCAGTCCGCGAGCACCTCGGCCAGCGGGCGGCCGGTGTCGTCCTTGGGGTAGAGGTAGAAGGCTGTCGAGGGGGCGCCCAGCCGCTCGAGCAGGTCGCCGTAGACGGTGCGGGCGTCGATGATCCGGCGCCACGCGTCCTGGATGCGCTCGTCACGGACGTCGTTCAGATAGACGCGTACGGCCGCGTTCTCGTCGCGGATCGCCGTCGCCCGAGCCTTGGGGGTGGTGGTCGCGCCGGGCGGAACCAGTTGGTTGAGGCGGCGTTCGAGGTCGAGGCAGTTCTGGTCGCGCAGGGCCCGGGCCTCGCGGGCATCGTCGGCGCGGTCGCGGATCCCGCTGACCGCGCTGATGATCGAGAGCCCGCCCACGCAGAGCGCGATGACGACGACGGCCGCCCCGATCGAGATCCCCGCGACCCACCACCGCCGGCGGCGGCGTTGCTGGTCCTCCGGGGTCTTGGGCGAGTCGCCGACGCTCAGCAGCCGACGCTTCGCCGGGGCTTGCTCTTGATCCGGGACGTCGCGGGGCTGCGGGCTGTCGCCGGCCTGCGGGTCGCTGGGCCGCGTGGTGGCGCTCGCCGGCGGGCTGTCGTTCGGCTCCGCTTCGTTGCTCGCGGACGATGCCGCCCAGCCGGTGTCGTTCGGCTCTGAGTCGTTGCTCGCGGATGACGCCGCCCAGCCGGTGTCGCTCGGCTCTGAGTCGTTGCTCGCGGACGATGCCGCCCAGCCGGTGTCGTTCGGCTCTGAGTCGTTGCTCGCCGACGACGCCGCCCAGCCGGTGTCGCGTGGCCGGGGCGAACCGGTCGGCGGGCCGGCGCTCGTCGTGGAGGAGTCGTGGTCAGCGTCGCGCGGCGTGTCGCTCACGGGCCAAGTGAAACACGCCGGTCAATGCGCCGCCGCTCGCAAGATCCGGCTTGGTGATCATCTCGGGAGCAACCGCCACATACCCCCGCCCGCCCGGGGCCGCGGGCGAGCCTACGACACAGCCCGCAAGATCGTTGGCGGCCTGTGGATAACTCAGCCGGAGGCGTTTCCGGTCAGGTTCCACGACGCCAGGTGCAGGGCCGGGGCCGCGTAGCGCGTGCCTGTCCAGCGGTCGGGCAGCAGCACCGACTCGCTGCCGATGCCCAGCACCTGGCCGGGGCCGAGGGCCTGTGCGTAGGACTGGGTGAAGCGCATGTTGCCCACCGCCGCGGTCACCTCGCCGTCTTCCACCAGCCAGACGCCGTTGCGGGTCAGGCCGGTGATGACCAGCGTCTTCGGGTCGAGCACCCGGGTGTACCAGAAGTCGGTGATCAGCAGGCCGCGCTCCATCCGGGCCACCAGCGGGCGCGCCGACTCGGCGGTCGGGCTCGACGGGCCGGCCGGCGGCAGGGTGGGCTCGGTCGCCGCGGGTGACGCCTCCAGCCGCATGTGCGTCGGATAGGGGCCCCAGCTGCGCGAGGCCGGCGACGCGTGACCGGTGGAGGTGGCTCCGGCCTCGGCGGCCGATGTGCGGTCGTGGGTGACCGCCCTGGTCACGCCGTCGCGCACCAGCACCAGCGACTCACGCGGGGTGCCCTCGTCGTCGAACGGCAGGCCGGGCGCGGGCTCGGCCCGGCTGCCGAGCGGCTCGTCGACCAGCGTCACCGACGGGTCGAACTGGTCGGCGCCGAGCTCGGCGAACGACTGCTTCTGCGCGTACGCCTTCCCGTTGAACCCGAACAGCGCCAGGTTGTCGAGCACGTCGGCCACCGCCTCGGGCTCGAGCACCACCTCGTAGCGCCCGGGCGCCAGCTCGATCGGGCTCTGGCCGGCCCGGGCCTTGGCCGCCGCGCGGGCGCCGAGCGCCGCGCCGTCGAGGTCGGTGATCCGCCCGGACGCCCGGCGGGCCACGCCGTCGGAGCCGTTGACCCGGGCGATGCCGTCCATCGCGGCCTCGGCCGTGCGGCCCTCGACGGCCTGGCCGGCGCTGTTGGCGAAGGCGGCCGAGCAGTACGTGGTGCGGCAGTATCCGGCGGTTTCCAGTCCTTCGGCGGCGCGCACGAAATCGCGTACGCGGGAAGCTCTCTCGGCCGGAGTCGCACGCGCGGTCGCCTCGTCGAAGCCGAAGTCGAGCCCGGACTGCGGGCCCGAGCCGTGATAGCCGGCCGAGTGGTGCAGCGGGGTCGGCGGGGTCAGGCCGGTCCACGTCGCGTCGGGCGGGCTGAGCCGGACCGCGGCGACCGTACGCTCGACCAGGCCGCGCAGCCCGTCGGCGCCGACGACCGTGGTCGACCCCGACGCCGTACGGCCGTCGAGGTGCAGCCGCAGCCGTACGGTCGTGACCGCGTCGGCCACGTTCTGGTGGATCATCGAGTTGGCGAAGCGGGTCAGCGCCTCGGCGTCGTGCTGCACCATGACCTCGGCCTCGGCCGACGGCCCGGCGACCGACCGCACCAGCTCGACGACCCGGGCCGCGAGTTCGAGCTCGGCCCCCGTCCGGACGATGTCGAGACTCATCCCCGCACCCCCACGCGCACGTTGGTGAACCGGGCCGGCGCCGCCGGATGACCGGTGTGCCCGACCTGGCCGGGCTGGCCCTTGCCGCAGTTGGGTGTGCCCCAGGCGACGCTCTCGGACGACAGCATGTCCATCGACTGCCAGAACTTCGGACCGATCCCGGTGTAGGTCGGGTTGCGCAGCATCCGGCCGAGCTTGCCGTTCTTGATCTCGTAGCCGATCTCGCACCCGAACTGGAAGTTGAGCCGCCGGTCGTCGATCGACCAGGAGCGGTTGATGTCCATGAACACGCCGTCCTCGGTGTTCGCGATGATCTCGTCGAGCGTGTGCGGGCCGGGCTCGAGGCCCACATTGGTCATCCGGACCATCGGCAGCCGGGCCCAGCCGTCGGAACGCACGCTGCCCGCGTAGTCGAGACCGGCCACGGCGGCCGAATCGCGACCGGCCAGCACACCGACCCAGATGCCGTCCCGTACGGCGTCACGTCTGGTCGCCGGGGTGCCCTCGTCGTCGTAACCGAAGCTGCCCAGCGCGCCCGGCAGGCCCGGGTCGATGGTGATGTTCATCAGCTCGGAGCCGTAGCGCAGCGAACCCAGTTTTTCCAGGTCGAGCCAGCTGGTGCCGGCGAACGCGGCCTCCCACCCGAGGATGCGGTCGAGCTCGATGGCGTGGCCGACCGACTCGTGGATCTGCAGCGCGAGCTGCTCGCCGCCGAGCACCAGGGTGGTCTCGCCGCTGGGGCAGAGCGGGGCGGTGAGCAGGGCCCGCGCCTCCTCGGCCATGCGCGGCGCGTTGGCGATCAGGTCGAGGCTGTCGACCAGTTCCCAGCCGCTCGTGCCGTATTGCCCCCGATGCGACGGCCACGACCGCCGCTGGATCTCGCCGTCGCCGTACGCGCTGGCCGTGAGACCGGCGCCGCACTCGCGGGTGTGCTGGTCGATGCGGTGGCCGTCGCTCGAGACGAACCACTTGCGGGTGTCCCAGATCTGGTAGATGCCCTCGGCCAGGTCGGCGCCCGCCGCCTTGGCCGCGGCGGTGGCCCCGACCAGCAGGTCGCCCTTGGTCGACAGCGAGACGCTCAGCGGGTCGACCTCGCAGGCGCTGGCCCAGCTGGCCTCGCCCGCACCGGTCGGCACGAGGTCGATCGGCGGCCCCGGCACGGTGGCGCTGGCCTGCGCGATCTGGGCGGCCCGGCGCCCGGCCGCCCGTGCGGCCGAGTCGGACAGATCGGGCACGGCGTAGAAGCCCCACGACGACCCGACCAGAGCGCGGACGCCGAGACCGGCGCTCTCGCCCGACCCGAGCTCTTCGACGTCACCGTCGCGGGCGGTCATCGACTCGGTGCGGCGCACCATGATGCGGCAGTCGGCATAACGCGCCCCGGCGTCGAGAGCGGCCTGCACCGCCGAGTACGCCTCATCGAAGTGGCTCATGCACCGACCCTAGGGGACCGGTACGACAGAACTTCGACCGCGTGATCAATCCCGCCGCGGCAACAGTGTGCCGGGGTCGAGATCTATGGCAACAGGTTCGCTGAGCCGGAGGAACTCACCGGCCCTGGTGGTCGAGTGCCCATGGTGGGCGTGAGTCAACTGGCCTGTCGACTAGCTGGCGCGGAGGAAGGCTAGCTCCTCGACAAGGTTTGCGGTGGTGACCGAGGGCAGGCCGGGGACCGTCGCGCCGACCAGCAGGACGGCGTCGGTCGGGTCGGCTTCGGCCAGGTTGTGGTGGGCATAGACGTCGGCCGAGTCGCGGCGATCGCCCAGGTAACGCTCGGCCAACGGCGCCGGCTCGTCGAACCAGTCGACGATCGGAGAGCGGGCCACCGCCCGATGAAACACGTCCGGCCGGCGCAACACAGCCATGGCGGCCAGCCAACCCCCAAGACCTTTTCCCCGTACGGCCACCGCGCCCAGATCCAGGTCGGGGTGCTTGCCGAGCAGGGCTTTCAACGCATCCGCCTGATCGGTCAGCGACACGTCGACCAGACGCCGGTGCACCACCTTCTCGAAGCTCGGCGCCACCCCGGGCGTCCCCCGCCCGTCGATGCTCACCACGGCGAACCCGTTGTCGGCCCACCACTGCCGTTCCTGCCACGCCGCCGGATCGGTCACCACCTGCTGGCGGCCGGGCCCGTCGCCCAGGCTGACCAGCACCGGGATCTTGGTGCCGCCGACGAACCCGGTCGGATAGAGCACCGCCGCCGGCAGTCGCCGGTCGGTGACCCGCTCGAGCATCGGTTGCGGGGCGTAGGGGAGTGGTGCGGCCAGGTTGCCCAGCGCCGCCACCCGGGCCTCGCCGCGCCACACGACGTCGTCCACGACCAGCACGTCGCCGCCGGTCTCGGCCCGGTGCCAGCCGGGTGTCCCGGTCACCTTGCGCGCCTCGGCCCCGCCGCCGCCGAGCGATGTGCGGACCCGGAAGACCGACTGCACCGCCGGGTCGCCGTCGGTGCCCTCGACGATCAGGTCGGGGGCCGGGTTGCCGGGCCGCGGCACCGTGCCGACGACGCGTCGTACATAGAGGGTGGGCGGGGTGAGCAGGCTGCCGTCGGCGAACAGGCAGCGCGCGTCGAAACCGTCGTGCGCGAGTTCGCCGCCGACCAGCACGCGCCCGTCCGGCAGGTGCCGCGGCGTGCCGGCCACCGGTTCGACCCAGCGCGCGTCGGCCAGTTCGGCGTGGACCTGCGTTTCTCCCGTACGGGGATCGACCGCCAGCACCAGACCGTGTTGTTGCATCCGGCGCAGCACGGTGATCAACGGTCCGCCGCCGTCGGCCCAGCGCACGCTGACCACGTACGGATAAGTCTCTCGGTCCCAATGCACGTCGACCCAGCCGAAGTCGAGGTCGAGCAGGTGCAGGCTGGTCGAGGCGGCGGTGCGCGCGGCCAGGATCTGGGTGCCGTCGGGCGACCACCACCAGCCGCGGTCCCGGCCGAAGCGGCGCGCGGCCTCGTCGGCCACGCCCCAGCCGATGGTGCCGCCGTGCTCGCGCCACGCGTTGCCGGACTCGCCCGCGAGCAGCCGGTCGCCGTCCGGCCCGACCACCCGCAGCGACGGCGAGCCGGCGGCCCGGCTGACATACGCGATGCGGGTGCCGAGCGGGTCGGGTCGCGGATCTTCGGCCGGCTCGCCGGTCGGCACCTCGGTCACCGTGCCCCGGGCCAGGTCGGCCCGGAACAGACGGCCCTCGCGGGTGAACGCGGCCACGGTGGCGTCGCGGTCGGTGGCGTACGCGCGCAGAGGTCCCGCCGCCACCAGGGACTCGGTCGCGGTGGACACGTTGAGCACCCACAGCGACGACGCCGGATCTTCGGGACCGGTGGAACGCAGGAACGCGACGCGCCGACCGTCCCCGCCGACCGTCACCGAATGCGGCGCGCCGTAGCGGAAGTGGCCGGTGCGCTCCACGAGCCGAGGGAAGTCCACCCGGACAGCATCGCTGATCAAGGCGTGTTCGCGCGCCCCAAACGCGCGCGTAGAGTTGCGCGCGTGACTGACGCCCTGCCCGCGCGCCGCCTGCTGCTGGTGCACGCCCACCCCGACGACGAGGTCACCGGCACCGGCGCGACGATGGCGCACTACGCCGCCACCGGCGCCCACGTGACGCTGGTGACCTGCACGCTCGGCGAAGAGGGCGAGATCCACGTCCCCGAGCTGG
Organism: Paractinoplanes bogorensis; assembly: GCF_018829635.1. Taxonomy (GTDB): domain Bacteria; phylum Actinomycetota; class Actinomycetes; order Mycobacteriales; family Micromonosporaceae; genus Actinoplanes; species Actinoplanes bogorensis. The sequence goes on along the minus strand of NZ_JAHKKG010000002.1, from coordinate 7,267 downwards.
CCCAGCTCGAGGCGGCTCAGGCCGATCAGCTCGGCGGCTACCGTCTCGTCGAGCTGTCCCGCGCGTGCGCCGAGCTCGGCGTCACCGACCACCGGTTTCTCGGCGGCGCCGGCCGCTATCGCGACTCCGGCATGATGGGTCTGCCGACCAACGACCACGAGCGGGCGTTCTGGCGGGCCGACCTCGACGAGGCCGCGGCCCACCTGGTCGAGATCATCCGCGAGATCAAACCCCAGGTCATGATCACGTACGACCCCAACGGGTTCTACGGTCATCCCGACCACATCCAGGCCCACCGGGTGGCCATGCGCGCGGCCGAGCTGGCCGGCGCCGACGCCCCGCAGAAGATCTATTGGACGGCGATGCCGCTGAGTGTGCTGCGCGACGGCATGGACGCGTTCCGCGAGCTCTCCGACAACCCGTTCGCCGGTGTCGAGAACGTCGAGGATCTGCCGTTCGGTCACGCCGACGACGAGATCGCCGCGCGGATGGACGGCACCGACTACTACCAGCAGAAGATGGCGGCCATGCGGGCCCACGCCACCCAGATCCCCGACAACTCGTGGCTCTACGGGATCGCGGGCGACTTCGGCGGCGAGTTCATGGGCGTCGAATACTTCACCATCGCCAAGGGCGAGCGCGGCCCGGGCGAGGGCCCGCACAACTGGGAGAGCGACCTGTTCGGCGGCCTCGGCCTCGAGCAGCCGGCGGGCGCCGACGAAGCATCCCGATGAGCACGGACGAGGCCACGGTGAGCAACCCGCCAACGGACGAGCTTCCGGCGCCCGGCGAAAGGGTGCCCGGCGACAGGGTGCCCGGTGAGAAGGCGCCCGGTGAGAAGGCGCCTGACGAGAAGGCGCCCGACGACGGAATGGCGCCCGAGGCGAAACCGCCATGGGCCGGCTGGGACCCGATCATCCGTACGGGCGGGGTCGTGGTCTCGATCCTGGCCGCCCTGGTCAGCGGCTTCCTCGAGATCAACCTGAGCACCCTGCGCGCCGGTGACCTCGTGACGATCTGGCGGGGCGACGCGATCGGCTCCGGCGGCGGCCCGCTGCTCGGCCTGTCGATCCTGCTGGCCCTGGTGCTCAACTACGCGATCGCCTGGTTCGCCGTCGCCACCACCCGTCGCCGCTGGTCGCTCGGCCCGCCGTGGGCCTTGTGGACGCTGCTCATGCTGTTCGCGGCGGGCGTGCGTACCGACGAGGGTGACTACCTGCTCGGCGGCGAAAACTGGATCGCACTCGTGATGATCCTGGTCGGCAGCCTCGCGTACGCTGTCTATTCCTATCGGCTGATCTTGAAAGGCCGGTTGCCGCAGTAACGCCACGGTGAGGTGAGCTCGTGACGTCCGGGTCCGATTGGTTCGGCAAGCCGTCCCCTCAGGGGCCGAGACCGGACGACACCGTCATCCTCAACGAGTTGTCCGACGGCAGCGTCGCGGTTCCGGATGAGGCCGACGCCACAGTGATCCTGCCGGCCAGTTCACACACGATGATCATGCCGCCGGTACCGCGCGAGGTGCCGGCTCTCGAGCGCATTCCCGCCGCGGAACCGGAACCCCCGGCTCCCGAGCCCCGGAAGCGCGGCAAGTGGCTGGTCGCGGCCGGTGTGGCCAGCCTGCTCGTGGTCGCCGCGGGTGGCTCGGCCGCCTATGCGACAGCCGGGGACATTCCGCGCGGCACCGAGGTGCTCGGACTCGATCTCGGCGCGCTGACCCGGGACGAGGCCGAGAAGGCGCTCGGCGATCACGTGGCGACCCGGTCGACCCAGCCGGCCCGCGTCCGTCTCGACGGCAAGGATGTGGCCGTCCAACCCGACGCGATCGGTCTCGCCTTCGACGTGGCGGCCACGGTCGAAGCCGCGGCGGCGAGCGGTCTGCGTCTCTTCGGGACCAGGCAGATCCTTCCCGCCGTACGCCTGGACGCCGCCAAACTCGAGTCCGAGCTGCGCAAACAGGTGGCCCCCGAGCGGATCACCATGGTCCGCCCGGCGATCGCCTTCCAGGGCACCGAGCCCGTGACCCGGTACGGGAAACCCGGTCTTGATCTTGATCGTGGTCTGGCCGCGGATCGGGTGAAGGGTGCGTGGCCGACCGGCGACGTGGCCGACGTGCCGCTGACCACGCGCACCCCCGAGATGACCGACGCCCAGGTCGACACGCTGGTGGCCGATGTCGCGAAGCCTGCCGTGGCCGCACCGGTGGCCGTGACCGTCGGCGCGAAGACGCTGCAGCTGACCCCGGCCGCCCTCGCGAAGGGCCTGGTCTTCCGCCCGGACGCGGCGGGCAAGCTGGCCCCGGCGATCGACGCCACCCGGTTGCGCACGGCCGCGGCCACCGCGTTGCGGCCGGTCGAGACGGCGGCCAAACCGGCTTCCGTACGCCTGGTCAGTGGCCGGCCGCAGGTCGTGGCGGGCGCTCCGGGGCGTCTGGTCGACCTGGCCAAGCTCGGCCCCGAGTTGCTCGCCGTGCTGGGTCAGCCGGCCCCGCGCGCGGTCACCGGCGTGCTCGCGACCACCGACTCCGAGGTCGACGAGGCGGCCGTGACCAAGCTCGGCATCAAGGAGCGGGTCTCCACCTTCACCACCTACTTCACCGGCGGCCGCAGCTCACCGCGCAGCCAGAACATCATCACGGTGGCCAAGGCGGTCGACGGGGCGATCGTGCAGCCGGGCGCCACTTTCTCGCTGAACGGGCACACCGGCGAACGGACGTACGCGAAGGGCTACAAGGACGCTCCGGTGATCGTCGGCGGCGTGCTCGAGCCGGGCGTCGGGGGCGGTGCCTCGCAGTTCACCACGACGCTGTTCAACGCCGCCTACTACGCGGGTCTCGAGGACGTCGAGCACAAGCCGCACTCGTTCTACTTCTCCCGCTACCCGTCGGTCATCGAGTCGACGATCTTCTATCCGACCCTCGATCTCAAGTTCAAGAACACCACGCCGTACGGGATCCTGATCGACACCGCCACGACCGGGCGCTCGGTGACCGTGTCGATGTGGAGCACCAAGGTCTACGACAGCGTGAAGACCGTCTACGGCCCCCGTCGCAACGTCACCAGCCCGCCCACGGTCAACCGCGAGGCCGGGCCCCGATGCATCGCTACCAGCGGACTCCCAGGCTTCACCCAGGACGCATGGCGCGTCATCCGCAAGGATGGCCAGGAGGTCGAGCGCGAGAAGTTCACTTGGCGTTACGATCCCGAGCCACGATTCGTCTGCGGCGGCCAGGACTGACCGGCCGCCGGGCAGGTTCCCGGGAGGGCATATGAGGCAGCAGCGCTGGTTCCCGATCGCGGCGCTGGCGGTCGGGCTGTTCGCGATCAACGTGGTGGCCCGCCTGGTCACCCGGTTCGCCTTCGCCGACAACGACGCGGCCGAGACGCGTACCACGGTCATCATGTTCGCCCTGATCGGCGTCGTGCTGGCCGGCTACGCCTTCTGGGCCTCGCACCACCGTCCGGCGTCGCAGTGGCTGGCCCCCGACTGGGTCACCGGGGTGGCCGCCGCGATGATCCTGACGCTCCTGGTCGGACCGTTCGTCAGCGGCGACCAGCCGTTCTCGGGCGGGTCCGACCACTTCTTCGCCCAGATCGCGCTGTACGCCGCCTTCGCCGGCGCCGGCACGCTGATCGGTTACTGGGTCTCGGTCGCGATGGGCCGTGACTACCGGTCGCGGTCGCTCAAGGCCTACACCCAGACCCGCCAGGCCAAGCCGCGCAAGGTCGTCCGCCGCTAGCTGTTAGGCGCTTCCCGCGTCAGATAGGTGTGGTGGGTCGTGAAGCCGGCCCGGCCGTAGAGCGCGACCGCGCCCGTGTTGCGCTCCTCGACCTGCAGGTAGGCGCGGGCGCTGCCGTGCTGGGCGCCCCACAGCGCGAGCGCGTGCAGCACGTGCCGGGCCAGGCCCTGCCGACGGGCGTGCGGAGCGGTCTGCAGCAGGCTGACCCCGAGCCAGCGGTCGGGGCCGGTGACCGTGCCGCGGCCGATCGCGATCAGCTCGCCCCCGGCGTCGTGGACCTGGGCGAAGACGACCTCGGCGGGCGCGGTCAGGATGCGGGCGGCGGCGGGCGGCAGCGTGCCCTTGTGCTCGGCCACCATGGCGTACCAGTCGTCGCTCGGGGAGTCGGCCAGCTCGACCGGCGGCAGATCGCTCTTGCTGCCGCCGATGCCGGTCAGGGGCGCGGTCTGCAGCAGGGTGAGCGGGCGGGCGCCCCAGCCGCGGGCGTCGAGGGTGGCATTGACCGGGGCGGCCAGCGGCATCGGCGCATTGATCAGCGGACGCTGGCCGTGTGCCGAATACCACTCGATCACGGCGTCGATGGCCGCCTCGAGCGGACGGTCGGGGTCGCCGACCGCGAGAGCCGAGTTGGCGCGGCCGGTCCAGTTCTCCGCGGCCCGCAGGATCCAGCTGCCCAGACGGGCCTCGATCGGGGCCGGCCAGGCCTCGTTGGCGGCCAGTTCGAGCGCGACGACCTGGGCCGCGGGCGGGCGCCGGGCGGCCGGAACCCGCTTGGCCCGGTGCACCTCACGCAGCGGGACACGCAGCGTGCCCTTCTCGGTCGCGATGGTGAGATCGGTCTCCGTGAGGTCGACCAGCTCACCCAGGGCATCCGTGAAGAGCGTCCGGTCGTGAGAAACGCCTACAATTCGGCGTACGACAACCCGATGTCCCACATCCTGCCGACGGAGCACGTGTCACCTCCTCCGACGGGGATACTAGGCTCTGCAACTGTCGCCGGCGGTCCCCGCGGCGTGGCTTTGGAGGGAAAGACCCGTGACCTACATCATCGCTGAGCCATGCGTCGATGTGCTCGACAAGGCATGCATCGAAGAATGCCCGGTCGACTGCATCTACGAGGGCAACCGGATGCTCTACATCCACCCCGATGAGTGCGTCGACTGCGGGGCCTGTGAGCCGGTCTGCCCGGTCGAGGCGATCTTCTACGAAGATGACGTCCCCGACCAGTGGAAGGACTACACGACCGCGAACTACGAGTTCTTCGAAGATCTCGGTTCGCCCGGTGGCGCCGCCAAGGTCGGCAAGATCGACAAGGACACCCCGTTCATCACCGGCCTCCCGCCGAAGGCCGAATGAGCCGTCTTTCGGCCGCTCTGCCCGACTTCCCGTGGGATCTGCTGGAGCCGGCCAAGGCCCGAGCCGCGGAGCACCCCGACGGGATCGTCGACCTCTCGGTCGGCACCCCGGTCGACCCGGTGCCGCCGCTGATCCGGCGTGCCCTCGCCGACGCGTCGGATTCGCCCGGCTACCCGCTCACCGCGGGCACGCCGGCCCTGCGTACTGCTCTGTCCGAGTGGTTCGCCCGCGAGTGCGGCGCGTCGGGACGGCTCGGCGTGCTCCCGACGATCGGCTCCAAAGAGCTGGTCGCCTGGCTGCCCACGCTGCTCGGACTCGGCCCGGCCGACACCGTGGTGATCCCGTCGATCGGCTACCCGACCTATGAGGTCGGTGTGCGGCTGGCCGGCGCCCGGGTGGTCCGGTCCGACTCGCTGACGTCGGTCGGGCCCGATTCCTCCGTACGCCTCGTCTGGCTCAACTCGCCGTCCAACCCGACCGGCAAGGTGCTGCCCGTCGAGCACCTGCGCAAGGTGGTCGCGTGGGCCCGCGAGCGGGGTGCCGTGGTGGTCAGCGACGAGTGCTACCTGTCGCTGGGCTGGGAGACGCAGCCGGTCTCGGTGCTCTCCCCGGAGGTCACCGGCGACGACTACACCGGTGTGCTGGCCGTGCACTCGCTGTCCAAGCGGTCCAACCTGGCCGGTTACCGGGCGGGCTTCGTCGGCGGTGACCCGGCGCTGATCGCCGAGCTGCTGGCCGTACGCAAGCACGCCGGAATGATCGTGCCCGCACCGGTGCAGGCCGCCATGATCGCCGCGCTGGGCGACGAGGAGCACGTGGTTGCGCAGCGGGCGCTCTATGCGGCCCGGCGTGACCAACTGCGAGCGGCGCTGACCCGGACCGGGTTCGAGATCAGCCACTCCGAGGCCGGTCTCTACCTGTGGTCGTCGCGCGGCGAAGACTGCTGGAAGACCGTCGAGTGGCTGGCCGAGCGGGGCATCCTGGCCGCTCCGGGCGCCTTCTACGGCCCGGCCGCCGAGCAGCACGTGCGGATCGCGCTGACCGCCACCGACGAGAGGGTCGCCGCCGCGGTCTCCCGCCTCTGATCGCCGGACGCGGGCGGGGACTGCTCGGGGTCGCGCCGCGCAGCACGGTCATGCCGATCCGGCTGGTCAACGACGATCTGCTCATCTCCAACGGCCGCCCTGACCACGCCGCGCGTCGTCGCCGCCGCGCAAAAAGCGACAACGTCCACCGACGACAGTGGCGTGCCCTCGTTGCTGATCGTGATCGGCGGGGTGCTCGTGCTGGTGGCCGGGCTGTCCGGGCTGATGGTGCTTCGGGTACGCCGAAGTTCCTGATCAGTGGCGAGTCGATCCCCCGACTCGGGCATTCGCCGCACCGAATGTGTGAGCTACGCTCGGTGGCACCGGAGATCGGGGGAGCGCCGGTGAATGCCAATCTTCACATGAGGATCAGCGGTCTCGACCGCACGGGCACGGCCTTTGCGGTCGTCGACCCGGTCGGCCGTTTCATCGACATCGGGCTGCGTCCCGGCTGGTGGCCGGCGCTGGGCCCGGCCCGCGTCGCGGCGGGCCTGATCGAGGCGCTCGAGGCGGCCCGCATGCAGGCGGCCCTGGTGCCGCTGGTCGCGCGGGGCGACGTCCACGAGACCGCGCGCGGACGCATCGCCGAGGCCTACCGCCTGATCGACGAGGGCCGCGAGCAGCCCGCCATCCAGGTCGTCATCGGCTCGCGGGGCCTGTTCCGCCTGCATGTCCGCGGCGGCCGCATCGACGGCGCCGAGACCGGCCCGCTCACCCACACCGACGCCGAGCCGCTGCTGGCCGACGCCCGCGAGGTGCTGACCGAGCTGGGCCGCCGCCCGTCCGACGCCCGCCTGGCCGGCGCCGGCTAGAAGTGCCGCGCCGCGCCTAGCCAGCGCTGACTGGAAAGTGCCGCGCCCGGCCCGTGCCGCGCCGCGCCTGGCCAGCGCTGACTGGAAAGTGCCGCGCCTGGCCCGCGTCGCGCTTGGCCCGTGCCGCGTCGCGCTTGGCCCGTGCCGTGCCTGGCCAGCGCTGACTGGAAAGTGCCGCGCCTGGCCCGCGTCGCGCTTGGCCCGTGCCGCGTCGCGCTTGGCCCGTGCCGTGCCTGGCCAGCGCTGACTGGAAAGTGCCGCGCCTGGCCCGCGTC
>NZ_JAHKKG010000029.1 GCF_018829635.1 Paractinoplanes bogorensis | reverse complement strand
CGCCGGTTCGGCTCAGCGCGCCGGTTCGGCTCAGCGCGCCGGTTCGGCTCAGCGCGCCGGTTCGGCTCAGCGCGCCGGTTCGGCTCAGCGCGCCGGTTCGGCTCAGCGCGCCGGTTCGGCTCAGCGCGCCGGTTCGGCTCAGCGCCGCGCTACTCGCCCAGCACGCGGATTCCGGCGCTGATCACGGCCGTGGCCGTGGGGTAGTCGCGGAGCTGCGCGCGTACCGTCTCGAGGCCCACCCGCAGCGCCACCGGCGGCACCCCGCGGGCCTGCAGGACGCCGTTGGTCCACTCGACGAAGTCGGTGAAGATCGAGGTCTCGCTCACGTACAGCGCCGACGCCAGGAAGTCGACGATGTGCGCCATGTCTTCGGCGGTGGAGTCCCGCTGCCGCTGGTTGTAGTCGCGCATCGCCGGGTACGCCTCGGTCAGCCGGTGCATGGCCGTGCTGATCAGTTCGGGGCGGTTGCGCACCACGTACGTGTATTCCTCGTCGCCCAGGTAGGCCGACAGCTGGGGGTCCGGCTGGTGCGGGGGCCAGTGCCGGGCCAGTCGCTGCACCGCCTCTTCGGCGCCCGCCGCCCACGCGTCCGCGCCCAGATGCTGCGCATAGCGGCCACCCGGGCCGAAGCCCCGCCCGCCCGCGATGACCGGCACCCCGGCCGCCTTGCAGGCCGTGATCGCGGCGTGCGCGCGGGGCAGCCGGGTCGCGATCATGCAGCTCAGCGCGACCACGTCGGGGCCGGTCTGGTGCAGGTGGGTGATCAGGTGCGGGCCGGGCACGTTGGCGCCGAGGTAGTCGACCCGCCAGCCGTCCAGGCGCAGCATCTCGGCCAGGATGCGGGTCGGCAGCGCGTGCCATTCGCCGTCGACGCAGGCGATCGCCACCCGGCCGCGGGTCGGCCGGACCGTGCTGCGGGCGGCCACCGCGGCCAAGGCGCGTTCGCTGATCGCGGTCGCGGCGTGCTCGCGGGCCACCGTCCACTCGTTGGCCGCCCACAGCTCGCCGACCCGGGTCTGGGTGCCGGCGATCAGCTCCATCATCACGCGTTGCGGGGTGACGCCGTCGTCGAGCAGCGTGGTCACCAGTTCTACGGCGCCGAACTCGTCGCCCTCGCCGACCAGGCCGAGGAACTCGTCGTGCAGGCCGGGGTCGTCGAGGGACCGGCGGGCGGCGACGCTCATGAGCGGGCCCGCACGCGCCGTTCGTCGATCGCGAACGGCGAGGCGTTGCTGTAGAGGCTGAGCTGGGCCCGGGCCGGGGCGCGGACGGCCAGCATCGCGATGTCGTCGCGGGTGCCGCCGTGGACCCAGTCGCTGACCAGTTGCCGTACGCGTTCGACGGTGGCCACGCCGGGCAGGCCCTGACACTCGGCCAGGGCGTCGCGCAGCCGGGCCTCGCCGAACTGCTCGTCGCCGGTCGGGCCGCCGCGGGCCTCGGTCAGGCCGTCGCTGTAGAGCAGGCACAACTCGCCCGGGGCGAGTTCGACCTGGGCCGGGTTGACCACCGTGCGGGGGACCGCGCCGATCAGGGTGCCGCTGGTGGGCACCTCTTCGACCCGGCCGTCGCCGCGCAGCACCAGCGGCGGAGGGTGCCCGCCGGTGGCCAGGGTGAGCCGTACCCGGCCGTGCTCGACCCGGCTGACCGAGCCGACCACCATGGTGACGAACCGGTGCTGCCGGCCCGACTCGAGCAGGGCCTTGTTGAGCACGTGCAGCATCTCGTCGGGGGCCGCGTCGACCAGCCGCAGCGCGCGCAGCGTCTGGCGCACCTTGCCGGTGAGCACGGCCGCCTCGGGACCCTTGCCGCAGACGTCGCCGAGCGCGATCACCGTGTCGTCGCTGCTGTCGGTCGGGCCGAACACGTCGTAGAAGTCGCCGCCGATGCGCAGCGCCTCGCGGGCGGCCTGGTAGGAGCCGATCAGTTCGAAGCCGTCGGGCTGGATCAGGTCGGGTGGCAGCAGGTCGGCCTGCAGCACCGCGGTGGTGTCGACCTGTTCGCGGTAGAGCCCGGCGGCCGAGATGGCGGCGCCGGCCCGGGCCGCGAAGATGCGGGCGAGGATCTCGTCCTCCGGGCCGAACTCGGCGCCGGCGCCGCGACGGGCCAGAATCAGCGCCCCGGCCGGCTCGGCGTTGCCGGGCAGGGGAGTGACCAGCAGGGCACCGAACTCGCCGGGCAGCAGCCAGTCGGGCGCCTGGGACGCGTCGAGCCACTTGCTCGGGATGGGCGGGAACCCGCCGAGCGCCTCGACCAGCCCGGGCACCTCGCCGAGCACCTTCTCGCGGAGGGTGCCCTCTTCGATCGTGCCGCCGGCCACGAGGCGTACCCACTGGCTCTGCCGCCGGTTGACCGGCAGCACGACCACGGCCGCGTCGGCCAGGTGGGCGACCGCGAGTTCGGCGGTGATCCGCTGGCAGCGGCCCTGGTGCAGGGTCGAGGAGAGGCGGCGGCCGGCCTCGGCCAGGAAGGCCGTGCGGGCCCGTTCGGCCCGCAGCGCGTCGGCCCGGTTGACCTCATCGGTTCGGTCGCGCAGATACCACCCGTAGTGGTCGTCGCCGAGCGCGCGGCGGCGTCCGTGCAGGTGGCGGTCCGCGTAGACGTCGGTGAAGGAGTCGTCACCGGCCGCGAGCGCACCGGCCAGACCGGGCAGCGGGCCGTCGACGGCCGTCACCCCCGTGGTCAGGCCCGGCACCAGCTGCTGAGCGGCCGCGTTGACCATCAGGATGGTGTCGTCGGCGGCGTCGCACAACAGGACCGCCTCGCTCGCGGCGTCGAGCGCGGCGCGGAGCAGCGTGGCGCGGAGCAGAGCGGGCGCGGGCCCGTCGATCAGCCGTTCGCCGGCCACGGCCGGCGATTGCGCTGTCATGATTCCCCCTGTCTCTCCCCGCCCGGCGAACCTCTTGACCGCGACACTACGTGCTCATCGACCGATCGGCTCGGTCAGGTGTTCGATCCGGAGTCGAGATCCACCACGATCGGCGCGTGATCGCTCGGGCCCTTGCCCTTGCGTGCCTCGCGGTCGACCACCGCATCGGTGACCCGTCCGGCCACCGAGGCAGTGGCGTAGACGAGGTCGATCCGCATGCCCTTGTTCATGTGGAACATTCCGGCCCGGTAGTCCCAATAGGTGAACGGGTGGTCACCCTTGAGAGGGCGTCCGACCACGTCCTGGAGGCCGACGGCTCGCAATCCGGCCAGCGCTTCGCGCTCCGGCGGGGTGACGTGGGTGGCGCCGGCGAAGACCGACGGGTCCCACACGTCGTCGTCGGTCGGGGCGACGTTGTAGTCGCCCGCCACCACCAGCGGGCCGGCGTCGACCTCGCCGGCCAGGACGTCCCGCAGCGCGGCCAGCCAGGACAGCTTGTACGTGTAGTGCGGGTCGTCGGGCGTGCGCCCGTTCGGCACGTAGATCGAATAGAAGCGGATTCCGCCGCACACGGCGCTGATGGCGCGTGCTTCCGGATCGGGGAAGCCGGGTTCGCCGGGGAATCCCTTGCGAACGTCGTCGAACCCCACTCGCGACAGCAGGGCGACCCCGTTCCAGCGTCCCTGCCCGTACGCCGCCACGTCGTACCCGAGGTCGCGAACCTCCGCGGACGGGAAGGCGTCGTCGGCCACCTTGGTCTCCTGCAGGCACAGCACGTCCGGCTTGGTGGTGCCGAGCCACTCCAGGAGGCGCGGCAGCCGGGCCTTGACCGAGTTGACGTTCCATGTGGCGAAGCGCATCCGCCCAGCCTGCCCCATCGGGCGGCCGGGCGCCGCCTCAGAACCGGCGAGTCGCGCGGGTGGCGGCCAGAAGTGCCAGGCCGAGACCCAGCATCAGCGCGAACAACACCGCGACCATCCACACCACGGCCCCCTCGGAGCCGACCAGTGTCGCCATGCTGTGTCTCCCAAGGACGACCGAATCAGAGCACGAACCCCGTGTGCCGTGTGATCCGCGTTACTGCGAGATCCCGGTCAGCGAATAATGCCCGAGTCGCGCACACGATGCCAGTCGTGATGGCAGGTTTGGCAGCATGCGAGTGGACGCGACGCCGGCGCTGCCCGATTGCCTCCTCGACGCGGCCTGGGAGTTCTACCGGGACACGTTCGACGAGCTGCGGGTCCTGGCGGTCAACCGGCACATGCTCTACCGCCACGAGTTCGAGGAGCTCATGGCGGACAAGCGCAACGACAAGTACGTCGTCCAGGACGACGAGGGTGTCGTCGGGCTCGCCGTGATGACCACCGACCTGCATGCCGCGCCACTGATCTCACCCGACTATTTCCGGCACCACTGGCCCACCCGGTACGCCGAGAACAACCTGTTCTTCGTCCACTTCGTCGGCGTACGGCAGGGCAGCCGGGGTCGCGGGGTGTTCATCAAGCTGATGCGTGAGATGTACAAGCCGGTCGAGGCGGCCGACGGGCTGGTGTTCATCGACGTCTGCACCTACAACGAGGACGTGCACGAGCTGCCCGAGATGATCGGCAAGGTGCTGGACCGGATCGCCGGGCACGCCGTGTCGACCCGGATCGACTCGCAGTCCTTCTGGATGTACGAGTTCCCCAAGTCGCCGGTCCCGGCGGGGTGAGGCACGGGGATGTACGAGCTCCCGAAAGCGTCAGTCCCGGCGGGATGAAGCACGGGGATGTACGAGTTCGGCGACAGCGTCAGTCCCGGCCGGTCAAGGCAGCCGTGCCGGCCACGTGCCAGTGCCGGGCGAACTCGGCCGGCGGCACGGCCGGTCCCCACAGCCACCCCTGCCCCCTGGTCACGCCCACCGCGGCCAGCGCGTCCCGCTGCAGCCGGGTCTCGACGCCCTCGGCGATCACGGTCAGCCCGAGCGCGTAGCTCATCGTGACCACCGCCCGCACGATCTCGTCGTCCTCGGGGCTCTGCCCGAGCCCGATCACGAACGAGCGGTCGATCTTGATGCCGGTGATCGGGAACCGCCGCAGGTAGCCCAGCGCCGAGAACCCGGTGCCGAAGTCGTCGATGAGCACCTGGCAGCCCAGTTCGCGCAGCTCGAACAGCACCCGCCCGGGAACGCCGGACGCGTCGACCAGCACCGACTCGGTCATCTCGATGGCGACGCAGCGCGCCGGTACGCCGTACCGGAGGATCTCGGACGACACCATCAGCGCCAGCCGGGGGTCGGTGAGCTGACGCCCGGAGACGTTGATCGAGACGTAGAAGGCGTCGCCGACGGTGCCGTCGGCGCGCCACTCGCCGAGTTGGCGCAGCGACTCCTGCCGCACGAAGTCGCCCAGGGCGGTGATCAGCCCGGCCTCCTCGGCGATCGGGATGAACGTGGCCGGCGAGATCGGCCCGCGCTCCGGATGCGTCCAGCGGACCAGCGCCTCGGCGCCCGCCGGCACTCCTGTGGCCAGGTCGACGATCGGCTGGTAGGCGACGCTGAGCTGCCCTGATTCGAGCGCCTGGCGCAGCGACACCTCGAGTTCGATCCGTTCGCGGACCCGGTCGTGCATGGCCGCGTCGAACACCGTGGTGCTGCCCGCGCCCTCGGCCTTGGCCCGGTACATGGCCGTGTCGGCGTCGCGCATCAGGGCCTCGGCGACGTCGCCCGGACGCCCCGCCGCACCGGTGGCCGACGCGATCCCCATCGAACAGGTCATGGTCAGCTCGGTGCCGCGCACTCCGAACGTACGGGAAAAGCAGTTCTGAATGTCGGCCGTCAAAGTGCGGGCGTGCTCCTCGTCGCGCAGCGCGGCCAGCATGAACTCGTCGCCGCCGAGCGCCGCCACCGCGACATCGTCCGGCACGCACTCGCGCAGCCGCCGCCCGACCTCGATGACCAGCTGGTCACCGGTGTCATGCCCCCAGCCGTCGTTGACGTACTTGAAGCCGTCGAGGTCGAGCAGGAAGACCCAGACCGGCTCGGAGCCGCCCAGCATCCGGGCCACCTCTTCGGTGATCAGGTAGCGGTTGGGCAGGCCGGTCAGCGCATCGTGCATGGCCTGGTGCTCGGCCCGCCGCTGGGCCGCCACCTGGGACCGGACCGCGGTCACGGCCCGCGCCAGCAGCAGGGCCGCGATCAGGGTGCCGGCTACGGCGATCGTCACGCGCTCGGCCCGGGTGCTGTCGGCGAGCACCAGGAGCAGCACGAACGGGCTGGCCAGGGCCGGGGCCAGCAGCGCGATCCGGCCGGCCGACCAGGCCTGCACGGGCGGTCGCGAGGCCTGCCCGAGGCGGGTGACCGAGGGGTGCAGGGCGGTGACCCCGATCAGCACGTACGCCACCAGGAAGGGCACGTCGAACGCGGGTGAGGCGTAGGTGAGGCCGGTGATGCCGATGATCGCGTACGCGAGGTCCCCGGCCAGCAGCGAGATCATCCCGCCGAGCAGGGTGACCAGGCTGACCGGCCAGGTGGTGGTGGTGAACGTCAGGTTGACCACCAGCAGCACGACGACCACGTCGACCAGCGGATAGAGCCCGGCCAGCACCGACTCGGCCGCCGGACGGCCGGTGACGGCGGCGGCCGGCGCGGCCAGCAGCAGGATCACCACCAGCGCGCCCGCCACGCAGGCGATCAGCCCGTCGAGCAGCGCGTGCCGTTCGAGGCTCTGCCGTTGGCGCAGCAGCACGGCCAGGAACGCCACGAGCAGCACGTAACCGGGGACGGTGGCCAGATCGGAGAGCATCGGCCACAGGCCGGGCAGGTCGTCGACGAGCGGGCGCAGGACCACGCCGATCAGGCAGAGCAGGGCCGACGAGCCGAGAAGGGGCCAGGCCACGGCGGGCTCGGCGCCCCGCCGGCGTGGCCCGGTGAAACAGGCAGTGATCGTGCCCGCACCGATCAGCAGCACGCAGGCGGCATCGACCGTGGGGTTCGAGCTCACCAGGTACGCCACGGACGCCGCGAGCCCGGCTGCCGCGAACAGCCGCCACTTTTCGGTCATCAACTCCCCGTTCGGTTGTACACCTCCGTAACTGAGCGGGGCGCCGGCGCCGGGAGCGGGCTGCCGTGGGCGAACAGGGTCGGGCTGGCCGCACGGCGCAGCACCGTCCGGGCGACCGAACCGAGCAGCCCCGCGTCGTGCGTGCCGCGCGGCCCCAGCACGGTCACCCGGGCCCGGCTCGTGGCCCGCACCAGCGTCGGGCCGACCGCGCCGGTCAGCAGTCGCACCGAGTAGTCGGTGAGTTCGGGGACAGCCTCGACGGCCCGGTCCACGATCTCGCGGGCCTGCTCCTCGTCGTCCTCGATGACGTGGGCGACGACCACCGGCACGTTGCGCCGTGCGCCCTCGGCGGCGGCCAGGCGAAGGCCGAGCAGCGCGGCCTCCGAGCCGTCCACCGCGGCCAGGATCGGACCGGCCTGGGGGCGTGGCCCGCGCGCCACCAGCACCGGGCACCAGGCGCGGGCCACGGTCTGCACCAGCACCGAACCCGACGGCAGCCACGGCGTGGTGGCCAGGTCGTCGTCGCCGAGCACCAGCATCTCGGCCGTGCGGCCCAGGCGCAGCAGGGTGCGGTCGGGCAACCCGTCGACCAGTTGACCTGTCACCCGCACGCCGGGTGTGGAACGCTGGGCAGTGGCGACCGCCGCGTCGACGATGCGTGCGGCCGTCCGGCGGGCCCGGTGGTCGATCTGCTCGAGGCTGGGATGTTTCCAGGTGAAGGCGTGCACGATCCGCAGGTCACGATCGCGCGAGACGGCTTCGCGGGCGGCCAGGCGCACGGCGGCGAGTCCGGCCGACGTGCCGGTCACCCCGACGACAACAGGTGACGGACTCGGATTAGGCATCGTTGCGCACCTCCGCCTTCGACTACAACCATTATCTATACAGGTTCGCCACTCTTCGTGATCAATCCCTCAGCAGGGAGCCGCCTGATGACCCATTCAGGTTGAGGGTTTACGGTGAACTTCACAATTTCTGGGACATCTGCCGGTGAAGTGAGGGAAATACATGACGGATGTCAAGCTCGACCACCCCGGCGGTCAGCTGTCGATGCCCGTGCGCGAAGCGGTCGAGGGTCCGGGCGGCATCGACGTCAGCGCCCTCCTCAAGGAGACCGGCTTCGTCACCCTTGACCAGGGTTTCGTCAACACCGCCTCGACCACGTCGACGATCACCTACATCGACGGTGACGCCGGCATCCTCCGCTACCGCGGATATCCGATCGAGCAGCTGGCCGAGAAGTCGTCGTTCCTCGAGGTCTCGTACCTGCTGATGCACGACGCGCTGCCGACGCCGCAGCAGCTCAAGGACTTCGCCGACAAGATCCGGGTGCACACGCTCCTGCAGGAGGAGATGCGCACCTTCTTCTCCGGCTTCCCGCGCAACGCGCACCCGATGGCGGTGCTGTCGTCGGCGACGACCGCGCTCTCGACCTTCTATCAGGACGCGCTCGACCCGCTCGACCCCGAGCAGGTCGAGATCTCGGGCATCCGGCTGATGGCGAAGCTTCCGACCATCGCCGCGTACGCCTACAAGAAGTCCATCGGCCATCCGCTGCCGTACCCGGACAACACCCTCGACTACGTCGAGAACTTCCTCCGGATGACGTTCGGCCTGCCCACCGTGCAGTACGACGTCGACCCCAAGATCGCCAAGATCCTGGACATGCTGTTCATCCTGCACGCCGACCACGAGCAGAACTGCTCGACGTCGACCGTGCGGCTGGTCGGCTCGGCGCAGGCCAACCTGTTCGCCTCGGTCTCGGCCGGCATCAACGCGCTCTCCGGCCCGCTGCACGGCGGGGCCAACGCGGCGGTGCTCGAGATGCTCGAGCAGATCCGGAAGGACGGCGGCGACGTCGCCTCGTTCGTCACGCGAGTGAAGAACAAGGAAAAAGGCGTCAAGCTCATGGGCTTCGGCCACCGGGTCTACAAGAACTACGACCCGCGGGCCGCGATCGTCAAGAAGGCCGCGCAGGAGATGCTGGCCACCCTCGACAAGCCCGACCCCCTGCTCGATCTCGCGTTCCAGCTGGAAGAGATCGCGCTCAACGACGACTACTTCGTCTCGCGCAAGCTCTACCCGAACGTGGACTTCTACACCGGCCTGATCTACAAGGCCATGAACTTCCCGACCACCATGTTCACGGTGCTCTTCGCGCTCGGCCGGCTGCCCGGCTGGATCGCGCAGTGGACCGAGATGATGAACGACCCGGCCAACAAGATCGGCCGCCCGCGGCAGCTCTACACCGGTGCCGCCGAGCGCGAGTTCATCGCGATCGACAAGCGCTGAGCCGTTCGAACGACCCGATGACGCCCCGCCGGAATTCCGGCGGGGCGTTTTCGTAACATCGGGGCATGGAGACGTTGGAGTTTCAGGCCGAAGCTCGGCAGTTGCTGCAGTTGATGGTCCACTCGATCTATTCGAACAAGGACATCTTCCTGCGCGAGCTCATCTCGAACGCCTCGGACGCGCTGGACAAGCTGCGCCTGGCCACGCTGCAGGACGGGATCGAGGCGGACGCCTCCGACCTGCACATCGAGCTCGCCGCCGACAAAGAGGCGCGCACCCTGACCGTGCGCGACAACGGCATCGGGATGACCCGCGACGAGGTCGTCGAACTGATCGGCACCATCGCCAAGTCGGGCACGGCCGAGCTGCTGACCAAGCTGCGCGAGGCCAAGGAGAGCCCCGAACTGATCGGCCAGTTCGGTGTCGGCTTCTACTCGACGTTCATGGTCGCCGAGAAGGTCACGCTGGTCACCCGCAAGGCCGGCACCGAGGGCCACGGCACCCGGTGGGAGTCGACCGGCGAGGGCACCTACTCGATCGACGACGAGCCGGACGCCCCGATCGGCACCACGGTCACCGTCCACCTGCGCCCGAAGGACGAGGAGGACGCGCTCTACGACTACACCGATGACTGGAAGATCCGCGAGATCGTCAAGAAGTACTCCGACTTCATCGCCTTCCCGATCCGGATGGGCGACGACACGCTCAACTCGATGAAGGCGCTGTGGGCCCGGCCGCGGTCCGAGGTGTCCGACGAGGAGTACCACGAGTTCTACCGGCACATCAGCCACGACTGGTCCGAGCCGCTCGAGATCATCAACATGAAGGCCGAGGGCACCTTCGAGTACGAGGCGCTGCTCTTCCTGCCGTCCCGTGCACCGCACGACCTGTTCCAGCGCGACTCCCGGCACGGCCTGCAGCTCTATGTGAAGCGCGTCTTCATCATGGACGACAGCCGCGAGCTGATCCCCGACTACCTGCGCTTCGTCAAGGGCGTGGTCGACGCGGCCGACCTGTCGCTGAACATCTCGCGCGAGATCCTCCAGCAGGACCGGCACATCCAGATGATCCGCCGCCGGCTGGTCAAGAAGGTGCTCTCGACCATCAAGGACCTGCTGGCCGGCAACCCGGAGAAGTACGCCACGTTCTGGCGTGAGTTCGGCCGGGCGGTCAAGGAGGGCCTGCTCAACGACTCCGACAACCAGAAGGCGATCCTCGACGTCGCGACGTTCTCGTCCACCGCGGGCACCGAGCCGACCACCCTCACCGCCTACGTCGAGCGGATGAAGGAGGGCCAGGACGAGATCTACTTCCTGACCGGCGAGAACCGTTCCCAGGTCGAGAACTCGCCCCACATGGAGGCGTTCCAGCAGCAGGGCTACGAGGTGCTGATCCTCACCGACCCGGTCGACGAGATCTGGGTCGAGGCCGTCCCCGACTACGACGGCAAGAAGCTCCAGTCGATCGCGCGCGGCTCGGTCGACCTGCCCAAGGACAACGAGGAGCCCGAGCCCGAGGGTGACTTCGCGCCGCTGCTCACCTTCCTCAAGGAGAGCCTGACCGAGCAGATCAAGGACGTGCGCCTGTCGCACCGCCTGATCAGCTCGCCCGCCTGCCTGGTCAGCGACACCGACGACATCACGCCGGCGCTCGAGAAGATGTACCGGGCGATGGGGCAGGAGGGCCCGCGGGTCAAGCGGATCCTCGAGCTGAACCCGAACCACCCGCTGGTCAGTGGGTTGCGGACGGCGTACGAGGCGCGGGCCGACGATCCGGCGCTGCCCGAGACGGCCGAGCTGCTTTACGGCACGGCGCTGCTGGCCGAGGGCGGCGACCTGGACGACCCGGCCCGGTTCGCCAAGCTGCTGGCCGACCGCCTGGCCAAGACCGTCTGACAAGACCGTTTTCCCGTACGGGTGGGGAAGCTGGACGGTTCTACAGGGCGCTGAGCCAGTTCCGGGCGCCGGAGTGTCGCACCCGCACTCCGGCGACCCGGATCGCTTCGCGCAGTGCCGTTTCCAGGGGCGCGTTCGTCCAGAGTGCGTGGGTCAGCGCGCCGTGGAAGGCGTCTCCGGCGCCGGCCGTGTCGACCGCTTCGACGGGCGGAACCGGCACCGTTCCGGACCGGGGACCGCTGAACCAGGCGACCGGGTCGGGGCCGTGCGTGACGACCACGGTCGGGGCGCCGATCGCGGTGGCGGTGGCGGCGTCGATTCCCGCGATCGTGCTCCGGTGGCTTTCCGTGGCCGGCCGGTTTTCCGCGGCGGGGTGGCGGAACGTGGCCGAACAGGCGACCACCTCGGCGTACGGGAAAATGTCGTGGAAGACCGGTCGCCACGAACCGGCGTCGACCACCAGCCTGGTCGCGGATCGGGCGGCGGCCGTGGCCAGCACCGGATGGTGGCCGTCGACCAGGGTCACGGCGGCCGGCGGCAGACCCTCTTCCGGTACGCCGTAGGCCAGGTCACCGGCGTTGCGGCTGACGATGGTGCGCTGGCCGGTGCCGTCGACGACCACGACCGTCGAGATCGGTGGCAGGGCGTCGGAATGCCGGGCCGCGTCGACGACGCGGACGCCGGAAGCCTCCAGATCGGAGCGGATGAGCGCACCCAGCGGATGCGCCCCGATCGCCGTGACCAGTGTGACCGGCGCGCCCAGCGCGGCGGCCGTGACCGCGGCGTTGGCGGCCGGACCACCCGCGGCGACCTCGGCCGAGCGGGCCTGGGCCTTCTCGTCCACGCCGGGCATCCGATCGACCCGGTAGACGAGGTCGACGGTGGCCAGCCCGACGCAGAGGATCATTCCGCGACCGAGCGTACCGCCTCGCGGATCGCCGTCGCTCCGGCCGCCGCCAGCGCCGCCGCACCCCGCACGGTGGCCGCGACGAACTGGTGCTCGGGCGGGATGCGTTCGGTGATCGCCTGCCACTGCGCGGGCGTGAGCGGGAACGGGTTGCCGCCGCCGGCCATGCGCAGCACGAGCGCGTCGCGGAAACGCTCGTCCGCCTTGAGCACCTCACGCGGGATGGGCCGGTTGGCGAACATCCGCGCGAAGCTGACCACGATCACCGAATCGCGCGGGGCCTCGGTGATGGTGCCGACCGCGGCCACGCCGCCGCTACGCCCGCTGTGCCAGAGGGCCACGTCGTCGCCGGCGGTGATCAGATCGCGGTAGCGGCGGATCACCCAGTCGCCGCTGCCGCACGCGCCGCGCGCCGGGTTGTGCTGGAGAAGCCAGTGCGCCATCCCGCCAGTCTGGTCAGTGCTCGCTGCTCCGGGGGCGGGTTCGCACAGGAACACTCGTCCGATGCGGGTCGGTCAGGTGGCGAGTTCGCGTACGAACACTCCGACGTTGCGGAACACCTCGGCGATGCCGTCCCCGATGCCGCGCGCGATGTCCGACGCCGGTCCGGGGTTGGTGCCGATGTAGAAGATGACGAGAACGAGCACGATCCAGCCGAGGGCTTTCTTCATGAGATCGGCTCCCTTCCGCGTCCGGCCGACTGCTTACATGATCGTGGCACGTCCGCGCACGTCTTTCGCGCACCTTCACCCGCGCGGCGGGAACAAGGCATGTGCGTTCGACCAGCAGACCGCCTCCATCCACGCGTCGCCGAGGTCGAGGCGGGCCAGCGACTCGAGCTGGTGCTCGTAGGGGTACGGAATGTTGGGGAAGTCGCTGCCGAGCAGCACCTTGCCGGCCAGCCCGAGGTCACGAAGCCGGGGGCGGAGCTCGCGGGGGAACGGCGCCATCTCTTCGAAGAAGTCGGTGAACGCCATCGTGGTGTCGAGCCGCACCTGCTCGTGGCGTTCGGCCAGCTCGAGGAAACCCGCGTATTCGGGCGCGCCCGCGTGCGCGATGATCACCGATAGTCGTGGGTGCCGGGCCAGCACCTCGCCGATCGGCCCGGGCCCGGTGAAGCCGGCCGGCACCGGACCCGACCCGGCGTGCACGACCACCGGCGTGCCCGCCTCGGCCAGCATGCCCCACGTCGATTCCAGCTCGGCGACCCGCGGATCGAAGCCGCCGACCTGCAGGTGCAGCTTCCAGATCCGGGTCCCACGATCAAGAGCCTTCCCCGCGTACGCCTCCACGCCCGGCTCGGGAAAGAACGTGGCACTCGGCAGGCAGCCCGGGGTGCGTGCCGCGAAGTCGAGGGTCCAGTCGTTGAGCTCGGCCGCCATGCCGGGGCGATGGGCGTAGGCCAGCGCACTGAACATCGTGACGCCCAGGCCGCGCAGGATGGCCACCCGTTCCTGCTCGTCGCCGCGATAGGTGATCGGCCACGGCCGCCCGATCAGCGGACCGGCCTCGTCGAAGTGGGCCCAGACCCGGCGCTGCATGCGCGGGGGCAGGAAATGGGTGTGGATGTCGGCCAGCACATCCTCACTCTACATCTTGACAGTCGCTCCGAACTGACAGCTACTATCAAAAAATGTTGACTTCCACTTCGCGCTGGTACGCGCTCGCCGCGATGGCGCTGAGCACGCTCGCCGTGGGCCTGGACACCACCGTGCTGAGCGTCGCCCTGCCCACCCTCGCCCGTGATCTCGAGGCCTCCACCGGTGAGCTGCAGTGGTTCACCACCGCCTACCTGCTCGTGCTGGCCGCCGCGCTGCTGCCGGCCGGGCTGCTCGGCGATCGGCTCGGCCGCAAACGGATGCTGATCGGGGCGCTCGTGCTCTTCGGCGTCGCCTCGGTCGCCTGCGCCTACGCGTCCTCGGCCGGTCTGCTGATCGCCGCCCGCGCCGTGCTCGGCCTGGGCGCAGCGGTGATCATGCCGCTCTCCGGAGCCGTTCTGACCACGCTGTTCGACTCGTCCGAGCGGGCCCGGGCCATGTCGATCTGGGTCACCGCGAGCGCGCTCGGCATCCCGCTCGGCCCGCTGCTCGGCGGCTGGCTGCTCGACCACTTCTGGTGGGGCTCGGTCTTCCTGATCAACGTGCCGGTCGTGATCGCGGGCGTGCTCGCGCTGGCGATCTGGTTGCCGTCGTCGCGCGGGGTCTCGTCGCGTCTGGACGTCGGTGGCGTCGCGCTGTCGACGGCCGGGCTCGTCGCGCTCACGTACGGGATCATCGAAGCCGGCTCCTCCTGGGGCCCGCGGGCGCTGATCGCCGTCGGCGCCGGGGTGGTGCTGCTGGCGGCGTTCGTGCTCCGGCAGCGGCGGGCGGCGTCGCCGCTGGTCGACCTCGCGCTCTTCCGGAACCGGGCCTTCACCGGCGGGGCGGTGTTCGCCACGATCGCCAGCTTCGCGATGCTCGGCCTGCTGTTCTCGCTGCCCCAGCTGTTCTCGGCGGTCGGCGGGCACGACGCGTTCGGTTCCGGCCTCCGGTTGCTCCCGGTCATCGGCGGCCTGATCCTGGGCGCCCGGGTGGGGGAGAAGCTGGCCGGCGGCCTCGGTGCGCGGGTGGTCATCGCGGGCGGGCTCGGCCTGATCGCCGTGGCGTCGCTGCTCGGTGCGCAGACCACGGCCACCACCGGCTACGGCTACATCGCAGTGTGGATCACGCTGACCGGGATCGGCCTCGGGCTGACCATGCCGCCGGCCCTGAACGCGGCCATCGGGGCGCTGACTCCGGCTCGGGCCGGGATCGGGAACGCGCTCCTGCAGGCGTTGCGCCAGGTCGGCGGCGCGGTCGGGGTGGCCGTGCTGGGCGCCGTGCTCAACTCCGCCTACCGGTCGCATCTGGCCGCGGCCCCGGCGGTCGTCCGCGAGGGCGTGACGCCGGGTGTGGCCTTTGCCGCTCAGACCGGGGACGGGGCGCTGGGTGCATCGGTGCGGGCGGCTTTCGCGTACGGGATGGACCGCTCTCTGCTCGTGGCTGGGGCGCTCGCTCTGGTGGGGGCGGTGCTCGCCCTGTTCGTCATGCCCGCGCGGCCCGCCGGGGAGCAGTCGGAGGTGCTGGCAGAATCGCTCGTATGACCGCAGACGCCGCCCCCGGGTCCGATTCGACGATCTCGGTCGCGTCGGCCGCTGGTGCGGCGTCGGCCGTTGTTGGTGTGTCGGCCGCTGTTGGGGCGTCGGCCGTTGCTGGGCCGTCGGCCGCTGTTGGGGCGTCGGGCGCCCGGGGCGCGCTGGGAGCGTCGGCCGGGCTTCGGGAGCGGAAGAAGGCGAAGACGCGGGCCGCCATCCGCGAGGCGGCGATGCTGCTCTTCACCGAGCACGGCTACGCGGCGACCACGGTCGAGCAGATCGCCGAGGCGGCCGAGGTGTCGCCGAGCACGTTCTTCCGCTACTTCCCGACCAAGGAAGACGTGGTGCTCACCGACGACTACGACCCGCTGATCGTCGAGGCGATCCGGTCCCAGCCGGCCGGGATGCCGGTGATCGAGGCGGTGCTGGTCGGCATGCGGCAGGTGTTCGAGCACCTGACCCCCGAGGAGTGGGAGAGCGAGAACCGCCGCCAGCGACTCTTCCGCACCGTGCCCGAGCTGACCGCCCGCCAGCTGCAACAGACCGTCAGCGCGCTCGACATGCTGAGCGCGGTGATCGCCGAACGCCTGGGCGTGCCACCCGAGGACGAGGGCGCCCGTTCGCTGGCCGGCATGGTGGTCGGGGTCGCGCTGACGTTCCTGCCGCCCGGCCGCCCCGGCGGCTTCACCGCCCACGACTTCGACCGGGTCAAGCAGGCCCTGATCGGCTTGCGGCAACACCTCGACCGCCTCTGAGCCGGTGACCGGTCCGCAGGGTTGAAAGTTCCTCACGTGGGGTACGCCGCGCGGTATGACGCCTGTCGCAGCAGAGGCCATCACCGATGCCGGAACTGGTCAGCTCGTCCTCGCCGCCGTTCTCGGCATCGTGGTCGTGGTCCTGCTCATCGCGTGGGCGAAATGGCATCCGTTCCTGGCCCTGATCCTCGGATCGGCCACGCTGGGCATCGTCGCGGGGGCGTCGCCGGGCGACACGATCGACTCGTTCACGGCCGGGCTGGGCAGCACCGTCGGCAACGTCGGGCTGCTGATCGCGCTCGGCTCGATGATCGGGGCGCTGCTCGCCGAGTCGGGTGGCGCCGACGGCATCGTCAACCGGATCGTCAACAGCGTCACCGGTTCGGCCCTGCCCTGGGCCATGGCCGGGGTGGCCGCGCTGATCGGTCTGCCCCTGTTCTTCGAGGTCGGTGTCGTGCTGCTGGTGCCGATCGTGTTGCTGGTGGCCCGGCGTACGGACATCGGACTGCTCCGGATCGGCATCCCGGCCCTGGCCGGCCTGTCGGTGCTGCACGGTCTCGTGCCGCCGCACCCGGGGCCGCTGGTCGCGATCGCCAACCTGAACGCCGACCTCGGCCTGACCCTGATGTTCGGCCTGATCTGCGCGATCCCGACGGTGATCATCGCCGGCCCGGTCTTCGGCAACTGGATCGCCAAGCGGGTGCCGATCGAGGTGCCGTCCCTGCTGGCGCGTAGTGATGACCGGCCGGGCAGCGGACCTCAGGGCGGGCAGGACTTCGTCGACCGCGACGACGTGGCCAACCCGGCCGGCGAGAAGCCCGACGTGCTGGTCGACGAGCGGCTGGGGCAGCGGCGCAACCCGGGCTTCTGGCCGGCCGTGCTCACCGTGCTCGTGCCGATCGTGCTGATGCTGGCCCGCGCCGTCGGCGAGCTGACCCTGGCCGAGGGCAACAGCGTCCGCGGCGCCCTCGAGGTGATCGGCGAGCCGGTCGTCGCGCTGCTGGCCGGGCTTCTGCTGGCGATGTGGAGCCTGGGCAAGCGGGCCGGCTTCGACCGTCAGCAGACGTCGGCCGTGATCGGCGGGTCGCTGCCCCCGATCGCCGGGATCCTGCTCATCGTGGCCGCGGGCGGCGGCTTCAAGCAGGTGCTGGTCGACGCGGGGGTCGGCAACGTGGTGGCCGACGCGGCCAAGGACGCGAACATCAACGCGCTCGTGCTCGGCTTCCTGGTGTCGGTGGGCATCCGGCTCGCCACCGGTTCGGCCACCGTCGCCACGATCACCGCCGCCGGCATCGTGGCGCCGCTGGCCGAGTCGCTCGACAAGCCGACGGTGGCGCTGCTGGCGCTGGCCATCGGGGCCGGGTCGCTGTTCTTCTCGCACGTCAACGACGCCGGGTTCTGGCTGGTCAAGGAATACTTCGGGATGACCGTGGGGCAGACCATCAAGACGTGGTCGGTGATGGAGACGATCATCTCGGTGGTCGGCTTCGCCTGCGTGATGCTGCTCAGCGTCTTCGTGTAAAGGATCAGCAGTGCCCGTCGAGCTTCTGCCCGACGGTCTGGAAATCGCCGTTCACATAGGCCAGTGGGTCGGGCCGGTCGGCGCCCGCCCGCAGTTCGACGCTGATCTTCTGCAGCGCGTCCAGCAGTCCGATATCGGTCACCGCGGCGCGTTCCTGCTCGACCTTGGCGGCCATGTCGGCCAGCGTCTGCTTCATGCCGGCCGCCGCGTCGTCCCCGCTGCCGGCCGCGTATCCGGCCAGCCGTACGGCGCCCTCGGTGAGAATCTTGTAGGCCGCCGAGCACACGTATTTCGGCACGCCGGCCGAGGCCGAGGGCACCGGCGCGATGCTGATCGGCACCGGGATCGAGCCGGGCGTCACCTCGACCGAGCACCCGGCGAGCAGCCCGGCCGTCAAGATCAGGGGGAGCAGGCGAGCTTTCACCCGGCACATGGTAACGGTCGTCGATGCCCGCACCGAGGGGTGAACGGGGCGCAACCTCATCGGGGGACCGTAGTTAACCGGCTATGTGCCCAACATCCGAAAAAGCGTATTACGTCGTAGCCTGACGGTCACGGTGGCCGGGGTCATGATCGCGGCCGGCGGTGTCGCGCTGGCCGAGGTGGTCACATCCGATCCGGTGTCCTCGCCGTCGTTCAACGGCCCGGTCTATGCCGTCGCGTACCGCGGTTCCACCGTCTTCGTGGGTGGCAACTTCACCAGCGCGATCGTCAACGGTAAAACCGTTTCCCGTACGCGTCTGGCCGCGCTCGACGCCCGTACCGGAGCGCTCCTCGACTGGAAGCCGACCGCCGACGCCAACGTCCGCGCCCTGGCCGTCGCCGGTGACGTCGTGTACGCGGCCGGCGACTTCGACAACGTGAACGGCACCACCCGCGACGCGGTGGCCGGGATCGGCGCGACCAACGGGCAGCTCACCCCGCTGCGGCACACGATCCTCGGACAGCCCAACACCCTCGCCGCGGGCAACGGCCGGCTCTACCTGGGTGGCCGGATCACCTCGGTCGACGGGCAGACCCGGTCCAACCTGGCCGCCTTCTCGCTGGCCACCGGCGGGCTCGAGACGTGGGCACCGACCACCGACGACGTGGTCAACTCGATCGCGCTGACGACCAACCGCCTGTACGTGGGCGGGCGCTTCCACAAGACCAACAACGTGAGCTCGACGCTGCGGCTGTCGGCCGTCGATCCCGGCACCGGGGCGCTCGACAAGACGTTCCTGCCCAAGCCGGTGTCGCAGGTGTTCGCGGTCGCGGCCGACGACTCGGGGGTCTATGCCGCGCTGGGCGGGCAGGGCGGCCGCGCGGTGTCGTTCACCCCGGCCGGCGGCACCCGGTGGACGCGCGTGTTCGACGGGGACGCGCAGGCGATCGCCGTGCTGGACGGCACGACCTATGTGGGCGGGCACTTCGACAAGGCCTGCACGACCACCAACAACGGCGTCAAGGGCGTGTGCACCGACGGCTCGGTGCCGCGCGGCAAGCTGGCCGCGGTCGACGCCCAGGGCAACCTGCTCGAGTGGGCGCCGCAGGCCAACGGCGTGGTCGGCACCCGCCAGATCGCGACCAGCCGCGAGCTCGGCTCGATCAGCGTCGTCGGCGACTTCACCACGGTCGGCGCGACCGCTCGCAAGCGCTACGTCGCCTTCGCCGGCGTGACCCCGCGCACGGAGGCCGGCACGAACCCGCGCACCACCACGCGCACAGAAGCCGGCGCGGCGCCGACCGACCCGTGGGACGACGACACGCGCGACATGTGGGACGACGGCACGGACGACACGTGGGGCGACCCCACAGCAACGGACGACGATGCAGCAACGGCCGACGATGCAGCAAAAGACGATGATGTAGCAACGAGCGGGGACGCAGCAACGAGCGGGGACGCAGCAACGAGCGGGGACGCAGCAACGAGCGGGGACGCAGCAACGAGCGGGGACGCAGCAACGAGCGGGGACGCAGCAACGAGCGGGGACGCA
>NZ_JAHKKG010000028.1 GCF_018829635.1 Paractinoplanes bogorensis | reverse complement strand
GGAGGGGAAACGCCCGGTCTCATTCCGAACCCGGAAGCTAAGCCCTCCAGCGCCGATGGTACTGCACTCGGGAGGGTGTGGGAGAGTAGGACGCCGCCGGACTCAACGTGAAACAGTAGGCCCACCCCGATCGGGTGGGCCTACTGTCATTTCCGGACCATTTCACGGCGCCGCACTCAGTACGCGTTCCAAGGTGACGCCGATCCTGCCGAACTGAACAAGTGCTCCAGGGCGACACCGCCATACCTGAAGTCGTAGGCGATGACCGCGTCTGGCCCGCCTGGTTCTTGTGCTTCGAGGAGCTCGGCCAGTGAAGCCGCGGCTACGAACGTGTGGTCGTTGGCGCGCAGCCGGTGTGACGCGTCGAGTTTGTCGTATCGCCAGATGTC
Organism: Paractinoplanes bogorensis; assembly: GCF_018829635.1. GTDB lineage: Bacteria > Actinomycetota > Actinomycetes > Mycobacteriales > Micromonosporaceae > Actinoplanes > Actinoplanes bogorensis. The sequence continues at coordinate 25,638 of NZ_JAHKKG010000028.1, read as the reverse complement.
CTCGTTCGAAGCGGTACCACGCCAGGCCGTCAGCATCGATCACGGACGGCAGTCGGCGGAGCCAGGTGGGCGGGGGTCGACTGGGCGGGCTACGGTCGGGAGTTCAACCGGCGGCTACCCGTGCGCCAGGTTTATCGGGGAGTGTCACTGGCTATGCGCCGTACCGTGGGGATCGTTGCTCTTGTTGCGTTGAGCACTGCCGTTGCGGTGCCGGCGCACGCCGGGGAGAAAGAGGACCGGCACCTCGAGATCACTGCCGCCGTGGAGACGCCGGCGCTGTTTGATGATGAGGCCGGCGGGGATGCGGACGCTGATGATCCGGCTATCTGGGTCAACCGGGCCGACCGGGCTCGCAGCCGGGTCATCGGGACGGCCAAGAACGGTGGGCTTCGGGTCTATGACCTGGCCGGCCGTGAAGTTCAGTCGATTCTTCCGCCGGCCGGTGGGCGGTTCAACAACGTCGACCTGGTGACCGGGTTCGGGCGGCAGCGGCGTGACTATGCCGTTGTTACCGATCGGGGGCTCGACCAGCTTCGGATCTACCGGATCGAGGCGTCGGGGAAGCTCACCGACGTCACCGCGGCCGACGCGCCTCTGCTCTTCTCCAAGGACGCCGGCGAAGTCGAGACGCAGGCGACCGGGTACGGGCTGGCTACGTACGGGAGATATGCCGTTGTCAGTCGTCGGCACACCACGCGTCTGGGGATCTTCCGGCTCGAGGAGCGGAAGGGTGCGGTGAGCTACCGCGTCACCGACACGCTCGATCTGCCTAAGCAGTTCCGGCTCGCCGATGGCTCGACCTGGACGCCGTGCAACGAGCCGGGTGAGGAACCGCAGATCGAGGGCATGGTCGTCGACGCCGACGCGGGTGTGCTCTACGCGGCTCAGGAAGACGTGGCGCTGTGGAAGATCCGGCTCGACCGCGACCAGTTCGCCGGGGTGCCGAGGGTGGTCGAGCGGGTGGCCGAGTTCGGGGCGCCGGGCACCTATGACCCGGAGACCGAGGAGTGCACGCTTGGGCAGCCCGCTCCCGAGGCGGGGCGCATCCGGGCCGACGTCGAAGGCGCGACGATCTACCCGACCGACAAGCGTGATGGCTTCCTCATCGTCTCGAGTCAGGGTGACAGCAAGTTCTACGTGTACGACCGCCGCACCAACCGGCCGGTCGAGAGTTTCCAGGTGGTCGACGGCGGGCGCACCGACGGTGTGCAGCACTCGGACGGCGCGGCGGCGACGAGTGTGGCGCTGCCGGGCTATCCGAAGGGGCTGCTCGTGCTGCACGACGGCGAGAACAAGCCGGACGGCGGCCGGGTCAGCACCAACTTCAAGTACGTCGACTGGCGTTCGCTAAAGAAGACTCACTGAAGAAGTGAGGCCCGCACCCGCGTACGGGCCGCGTGGATGCGCGACTTGACGGTGCCCTCGGGCAGGTCGAGGTGGCCGGCGATCTCGGCGTAGTCGAGCTGACAGATGTCGCGCAGCACGAGCGGGGCGACGAGCTCGGGGCGGTCCGACTCGAGGAGCTCCAGGGCGTCCAGCAGGTCGAGCCGCGAGCCGGCGATGACGCTCGTCGTGCGCGGGTCGGCCACGTCGACCGGGGGTAGCGCGTGGGCCTGCTCGGCCGCGCGGCGTTTCAGTGAGCGGTACGTCTGGCGGGAACAGTTCGCGATGATGACGTGCAGCCACGTCGAGAACTTGGACCGCCCCTCGAACCGGTTGATGTTGCGGGCCACCTGGAGGAGCACGTCCTGGGTGGCCTCCTCGGCGTCCTGCCAGCACGGCAGGAACCGGGCACACCGCCGCAGCACGTCGGGCCGGATGGCGCCGAGAAGTTGCTCCAGCGCGGCCGAGTCACCCCGGGCGGCCCGGAGTGCGAGTTGTTCCACGTCCTCGAAACGCATAGTGCCCCCGTAAAAGATCTTTGTCGGCCTCATAATGGCGGGCGTGTCTGTGCCCAGCAAGATCGGTCGATACCTCGTCGAGCGACGGCTCGGTGCCGGTGCCTTCGCGACCGTGTGGCTCGCCGAGGACGAGGCGCTCGAGTCGTGGGTCGCGATCAAGGTATTGGCCGACAACTGGGCGCACCACCCCGACGTGCGGGCCCGGTTCGAGCAGGAGGCCCAGATTCTGCGGCGGGCCGACTCGGAGCGGCTGGTGCGGGTGCTCGACATCGGCGAACTCCCGGACGGCCGCCCCTACCTGGTGATGACGTACGCCGACGGGGGCACCCTGGACGAGCGGATCGACGCGGGTCCCCTGCCGGTGCGGGAAGCGGTGCAGATCGCCGTGGACATCGCGCGGGCGGTCGCCGTCCTGCACGACTCCGGGGTTCTGCACCGTGATCTCAAGCCGTCCAACGTTCTCTTCCACACCGTACGCGGGCGGCGGCGGGTGCTGGTGGCCGATCTGGGGCTGGCCAAGGAGATCGCCCACGCGTCGGGCTTCACCGTGGTGGCCGGCACACCCGGATACATGGCTCCGGAGCAGCTGCGGCCGGGCGGCGGGCTGGACGTGCGAGCCGACGTGCACGCGATCGGCGCCATCCTGTCCCGGATGTTGGGGAGCCGGGCCGCCGTACCGAAAGCGCTTGATCGGGTGGTCCAGCGGGCGTTGGAGACCGATCCCGCGAAGAGGTGGCCGTCGGCCGAGGCCCTGGCCGACGCGCTGGAGGAGGCCGCGATGCCGGCCCGGGCTCCGAGACGCTGGCCGGGGCGGGTGATCGGGTCGGCCGTGGCGACGGCGGCGGTGCTGGCGATCGGGGGCGCGGCGCTGGCCCAGCCGACCGCCGAGGGCTGGCGCCGGGTGACCGACGCGACCGGCGCGCTCTCGGTGGCGGTTCCGGCGTCGTGGGCCCACCAGTTGGCCGACGGGGGCTGGGATCCGGCGTCGGTCGGCCTGCCCGCCGGACGAGCACCAGGGCTGGCCGTGGGCGAAGACCTCAAAGACTTTTCCGATCCTTCCGGTACGTCTCCAGGAGTCTTCGCCGGACTTGGCGCCGCGGCCGGCATCAGATCGCCCGGGCACGACGGTTGCACGCGGGCACCCGACCGGCGCGTCGTGGTGGACGGGTTGACCGGTCGGGTGCAGCGCTGGACGGGGTGCGGGGGCGGCGTGACGTCGTACAGCGAAACGGTCTTGATCTCGAATGACGGCCGCGGCGTCTATCTGCAGATCAGGCAGGCGGACGCGGTCGACCGCACCGACGCGGTGCTGCGCGGCGTGCGGATCATTCGTAGCAGCCGTACTTCTTCGACTGGAGGGTGAGCGACTGCACCTTCTCGGTGCGGGAGATGTCGATGCGGTATTCGGCGCCCTTGTTGCCCTCGAGTCCCTGCGAGCCGCCCACGATGCCGATGCCGGTGCGGCTGCTCAGGTCGCTGATGTTGCTCCACTCGTTGTAGGCGAGCAGCACGTCGGACCGCCGGCTGCCGATGCGGATGCCGTCCGGGGTGTGGATGGTGCCGTAGACGGCGATCGCCGAGACACCGCCGTCCTTGTTCCAGAAGACCTGGCTGATCATGCCGTCGGGCTCGGCCGGGCCGTTCTTGAGGTGCGCCCGGTAGGGGCACTGGTCGCTCGGCACCTCGAACCAGTCGGTGATCAGCCCGGTGGCCGTGGCCTGCGCGCGGGTCTGCCCCAGCTTCAGCGCGCCGAGGCCCAGGGAGCCGAGAACCTGAGGGTTGCTGTTCGACGGCGGCTTGGTCTTTGTCCGAGCGGGAGCCGTGGTCGCGGCGGGGGCCGTCGTCGTCGTCTCAACCGGCGCCGGGGTGGCGGCCGAGGACGGCGGCTGGACGGCCGGAGCCGCCGCGCCGCTCACGTGCTCGACGCCGCCGGTGCAGGCGCTCAGCAGGACGGCGGTGGCGGCGGCAACGGCCAGGAGAGGCGTACGCATGGAAGGGGTCCCCGTTCTCGTTCATCGCATGACTGTTTCGTTCAGTGCGATGCGGACCCGGGCAGAGTAGTTCTCGAGATCAGGTCACGGAAACATAACGGGTCAGAAGCGCTCGACCGTGACCGTGGCGACGCCGGACGTGGCGTCGATGTCGTAGCGGGCGGGCGCGGTGTCCCAGCCGTCTGGGGTCCAGACCGATCCGCCGGCCACACCGGTGTGGGTCTGGCCGTCGACCGTCACGCTGCCCGCGCCGCCCCTCGCCGCGACCCGGATGGGAGCCTGGCCGGCCACCCGTACGGAAAGAAGGCTCGCTCCGCCTCCGAGAGTGACCTTCTGGGTGCCGTCGGCGGCGGGCAGCACCACCGAGGCCCGCGCCGTGCCGGCACTGAAGTCGACATCGCCGCCGCGACCGCCGGACAGGTCGACGGACTCGTCCTGGGCGCCGCCGGCCAGCCGGATCTGCCACCGCACGTCGTCGCTGAGCACCACGTCGAGCACGGCCGGACCGCCCCGTCCGGTGTCGCGCAGGCCGGCCACCAGGTCGATCCCCTCGATGGCGGCGGTCGGGACCATCTTCGAGTCGTCCGGGGTGGACAGCTGGTACAAATCGCCGCCGAGGTCGCCCAGCCGGACCCGGACCGCGTCGGTGCCGCCGAACAGCAGGAACGAGGACACGTCGCCGTCGCCGCGGATCTCATGCCGCGTGCCCTGGCGTTCACCCAGCACGTAACCGGGCCGGTTCTCCGGATTGTGGTCGCGGCCGTCCCCGCCGGTCCAGTCGCACCCGCCGAGCAGGCCGACCACCAGCACCAGGGACATCGTCCGGATCCGCACGGGATGGGGTTACCCGGTGCGGGCTTCTCCTAGTCGTTTGAACAGCGTTTGAGATCCGGCCACGACACGTACGGTGTGCCGGACATAGACGACGCCCATCGTGACTGCATGCGAGTCGCTCTGGTCACGGAGTCGTTCCTCCCCGATGTGAACGGCGTCGCCAATTCGGTGGTGCGCACGGCCGAACACCTTCTGCGCCGTGGGCACGAACCGATGGTGATCGCACCGCAACCACCCCCCGCGGTGCGCGACACCCCGGTCCACGTGCCGTATCCGGTGGTCCGTGTCGCTTCCCTGCCCATGCCCGGCTATCCCCAGATCCGGCTGGGGCTGCCGACCCCCACCCTCACCGGTGCGCTGCGTGCCTTCGGCGCCGACCTCGTGCACCTGGCCAGCCCGTTCGTGCTCGGTGCATGGGGCATGCTGGCCGCCCGGACGTTGCGCCTGCCGACGGTCGCGGTCTATCAGACCGACGTCGCCGCGTACGCCCGCGCCTACAAGGTCGGGATGACCGAGGGCGCGGCCTGGAAGTGGATCAAGACGGTCCACAATCTGGCCTCACGCACGCTGGTGCCGTCGTCGGAGTCGGCGACCGCCCTCGACACGCACGGTGTCGAGCGGGTTCACCTGTGGCGGCGCGGCGTCGACGACGAGCTGTTCCACCCGAGCCGGCGGACCGAGGACGTACGGCGTCAGCTCGCCCCGGACGGTGAGGTCGTGGTCGGTTTCGTCGGCCGGCTCGCCGTCGAGAAGCAGATCGACCTGCTCGCCGATGTGAGCCGTCTGCCCGGCGTCCGGCTGGTGATCGTGGGCGACGGTCCGGCCGCGTCCCAGCTGCACAAGGCGCTTCCGGCGGCGACCTTTCTGGGCGTACGACGTGGGGTGGAACTCGCCGCGCTCTACGCCAGCTTCGACATCTTCGCGCACACCGGCCCGTACGAGACGTTCGGTCAGGCCGTGCAGGAGGCGATGGCCAGCGGGCTGCCGGTCGTCGCGCCGAACGCGGGAGGCCCGGTCGACCTGGTGTCCCACGAGCGGACCGGCTTCCTGGTGCCGCCGTTCGAGTCGGAAGGCTTCACCTCGGCCGTACGGGATCTGGTCGCCGACCCGGCCAAGCGGGCGAGCTTCGGCGCCGCCGGGCGCCAGGCGATCGAGGGGCGCAGCTGGTTCGCGGTGGGCGAGGAACTGCTCGGCCACTACGGCGAGGCCTGCAACGTCGGTTACGTCGAGCGCCGGGCGGTGGCTGCGTGAGGATCGTCCGGGTGGCCAACTTCGTCACTCCCCGGTCCGGAGGTCTGCGAACGGCCCTGCGCCACCTGGGCGCCGGATATCTGGCCGCGGGACACGAGCCCGTGCTGGTCGTTCCGGGCGCCACCGAATCCGACGAGATGACCGATCAGGGCCGTGTGATCACGCTGCCCGGCCCCCTGGTGCCCGGCATGGGCGGCTATCGGGTAATGCTCGACCGCGGCCGGCTCAGCGCGACCCTGGCCCGGCTGCGGCCGGACAGCCTCGAGGTGTCCGACCGGTCGACGCTGCGCTGGCTGGGCCGCTGGGCGAAACGCCGGGGTGTGCGGTCGATGATGGTCTCGCACGAGAGCCTGGACGGGCTGCTGCGCCTGTTCGGGCCCGGGGTCAGCCGGCGTGCGGGCGACCTGATCAACGCGCGGACGGCGGCCGAGCACGACCAGATCGTCTGCACGACCCAGTGGGCGGCGCAGGAGTTCGCCCGGCTCGGCGTCCGCAATCTGCGGCAGGTGCCGCTCGGGGTCGACCTCGAACGGTTCACGCCGGCCAACCACGACCCGCGGATGCGGACGCTCTGGTCCGCGCCCGACGACGTGCTGCTGCTGCACTGTGGGCGCCTCTCGCCGGAGAAGAAGCCGCAACGTTCGCTCGCGACGCTGGCCGCCCTGCGCAGGTCGGGCGTGCCCGCGGTGCTCATCGTGGCCGGTAATGGACCGATGCGCACGGCGTTGCAGTCCGAGGCGGCCGACCGAGGTCTTCCCGTACGTTTCCTCGGGCACCTCACCGATCACACGAAGCTGGCCGCACTGCTGGCCACAGTGGACGTCGCCATCGCACCCGGGCCGATCGAGACGTTCGGTCTGTCCGCGCTCGAGACGCTGGCCAGCGGCACCCCGGTGGTGGTGAGCAGCGAGAGCGCCCTGCCCGAGGTGATCGGCACGGCCGGGATAGCGGCTCCGGGCGAGGGTCCGGCGTACGCGGACGGGGTCCGCACCCTGCTGTCGCGACCGGAAGCGACCCGCCGGGCTCAGGCACGCGCCCAGGCCGAGCGTTTTCCCTGGTCGAGCGCGGTCGACGGCTTCCTCGCGGCCCATCACACGTCGGTCGCGGCGGTTACCCAGCCGCAGTAATACGCACGTGTTTTCTTTCTCTTCTCCGCTTATCGGCCGCCGAAACGTATTAGTGCCACTCGGCTTTTCGGTTGTCGATCATCCGAGTTACTAGGTGTGTCGAATGCCGTGTCGGATGCCGCCGAAGTGCTTTCCTGATCATGCAAGTCCGGTTATCGGAAGCACGGCCGGAAAGTATTGGCGGAGAAGGGAAATAGCATGAACAAGATGACGCGGCTCCTGACGACGGCCGGTATGGGTGTGCTGGCCGCGGTGGCCTTCGGTGTCGGGCCGGCCCAGGCGGCCTCCTCGACGAGCGCGACGCAGCAGGCCGACCGGCACCGGGATCGTGACGTGGTGGTCGGCTACTACCGCTCCTACCGCGCCTGTGACCTGGCCGGACGCATCGGCGAGCGGTTCGGCAAGTGGGACGACTACGACTGCGACTACCAGCGGCGTGGATTCGACCGCCGGGGTGTCTTCGCCCTCGAGGTCGAGCAGCGGGGTTGGGGCGGTGGCTGGAACGGCGGCTGGAACCGGCCGGGTCACCACCGCGGGCACCGCTGATTTTTCTTCAAAGCATTCCGCGATGAATGAGGAGGCGCCCCGGAAACAATTCTGCTGATTAACTCCCCGCAGGTCCCCGATCGGGTGCCGGACGCATAACGCGTTCGGCACCCGATGCGTTATGGGGACTACGGGTTGGCCGGCTCGGTGGGGGTCGGCTCGATCGGTTCGCTCATCGCGGCCTCGGCCCGTACGGCCTGCTGGAAGAGTGCACTCCAGGTGGCGGCCTGCGTGCGGGCGTTCTCCTGCTCCGCCAGCCAGTCGGCCCGGGCGTCGACCGACGTCGCGGCGATCGTGTCCCAGTTCGTGCTGGTGGCGGTGCCCGCCGCCTGCGAGATCGTCAGCCACGTCTCGGCCTGCCGGAGCGCGACCTGCTCGGCGTCGGCCCAGGCGACCCGGGCCGGACCCGTTCCCGCGCTGACCTCGCCCCACGCCCGCGCGGCGGCGGCCCGCATCTGGGCCTGCGCCTCGCCCGCCGTCTCGCGGGCGGCCTTCTCGGCGGCCTGCGCGTCGGCGACCAGCTTCTGGATCGCCACCCGCCAGCGGCGGTCCTGGTCGGCCAGGCTGGTGCGGTACTTCTGCATGTCGAGGCCGTAGGCGGTGACCCAGCCGTAGCGGAAGAACTCGACGACGTCGGCGTCGGTGGTGCCCGGCGCGACGGCGCGACCGGCCCACGCGCGGACCTGGGCCCCCGGGTCGTCCGTGCTCAGCAGGGTGATGAACGCACGGTCTTCCTGGCGGATGGCCTCGGCGGCGTCGTTGTCGTCGTCGATGTCCTTGCGGTCGAGTTCGAGCGCCTTCGCGTAGCCGGTGCTGACGTACTCCTGCAGCATCGCGTCCGTGCCGGCCAGGGCCCGCTGGCCGCCGGCGTTGACCCGCGGGTAGTACTGGGCCGGGTGGGTCCGCACCATGCGGGTGGTGAAGTCGATGTTGCGGGCGGTCGTCTGGGCGGCGCGGTTGATGGCCGCGTCCCACCCGGTGTTGAGGAAGTCGGTGATCGCCTTTTCGCCCAGGCTGGACAGCAGGGCGCTGCGGGCGGCGCTGCGCACCGCGGGGCGGGGCTCCTCGACCGACAACCATTGCACGAACAGGCGATCGGCCGCGGCCGGATCCCAGTCGTCGGCGCTGCTGGTGACCGCGCCGGTGGGCGACACGGCCGCCCAGGATGCGGCTGGTGCGGCGACGACCACCATCGCCGCGGCCAGCGCGAGCGCTGCTGCACGCGTACGCATATTCAGTTTCCCCCGTGAACGCATTTCCCTGTATCGATCGGTGCATTGAAGCACGAAAGCCCGGGGCACGGGGGTGCGAGGCAACGACGTTGGTCACAGCGTCGCGGCCTTGTGCCGAGCGGTGACGAAACGCTAACGTCACGGCCGACATCGATCTCCATGCCTCTCTCGTGGCTGACGCCTGCGCTGAAGCAGCAGGTCGGAGGCTGCACCGGGGGCGTGTGCAGCATTCGAACCAACCACGGGGACAACTACATGACATCGATGAACCGCGCCGTCTGGGTGCGGCCGCTGCTGGCTGCCGGTGTAGCGGTGGCCGCCCTCACCGCGACCGCCGCCGGCCCCGCGCAGGCCGCTCCCGCTCCCACCCGTTTCTCTGCTCGCGCCGCTCTCGCCGCCGAGGCCAGCTTCGAGCAGAAGCTCGCCGTCGCGGTGAAGTTCGGCCGCGGTGACGACTCTGCCCTGATCGAGAAGGCCGACCGCGACTTCGTGGTGGCGATCTGGAACCTGGTCAAGGACAACCCGGACCAGGCCGAGGTGCGGCTGGCGGCCGAGGCCGCGTTCAGCGCCGAGCCGGTCGAGGAAGACTCGGTCGACCAGGCCTGCTACCAGTTCATCGTCACCGGCGTGTACGCCGCGTTCGACCGGGATGTGGCCCGGGTGAAGCGCGAAGCCGACGAGAAGCGGGCCCGTGACCTGGCCCGGACGGCCGCTGCGGCCAGCATCGACGTGGTCGCCGACGCCGCATTGCTCAACGGGAGCGACGCGGACTTCGTACGGCTGATCTGGGAACGGGTTTCCGACGATGTGAAGTGGCCCAAGGTCAAGGCGGCCGCCCGCGCGGCACGGGAGGGCAGCGACGCCGACCGCACCGCGTTCATCGCCGCCGGCATGGCCGCCGCGGCGGGACAGGACGTGGACGACCGGATCGCCGCCGACGAGGCCAAGACCGAGGCCGAAAAGGCGGCCGAGCGGTCGCGGGCGGCCAAGAAGCTGGCCGCCAACCGGATCCTCATGCCGGTCACCGACGAGCTGCTGAGCCTGCCCGACCGTGACTTCGTGACCGTGGTCTGGAACTTCGCCGACGACGGCACCGAGGTGCAGGCGGCGGCGATCGTGGCCGCACGCAGCCTCGACCCGGCGGTCTGGAAGGCGTTCATCGACACCGGGATTCACGCCGCCAAGGACCGGGACATCGCCATCGGCCTGGCCAAGGCCGAGGCCGAGGACCGGCGTCTGGTGCAGGCGATCGTCGACCGGGCGGTCGCCAACTCGCAGCGCGGCCTCGCCACCGCCGCCCGGGCCGCGCTGGCCGGGGACGCGGCCGCCGTCGCCGACTTCCTGCGCGTCGGTCAGTACCAGGTCGGCCAGGACGTCACCCAGTTCGCCCTCACGACCACGCGGCTCGGCATGCTCACCGCCGACGGCACCGCGTACGTCAAGGAGGGTGGCATCGACGCCACCTGGGTGAAGATGTACACGAACGTCAAGCAGCTCGCGCTCTCCGGCAACCGGATCGGCGTGCTCACCACGGCCGGCGTCGCTCTGGTCAAGGAGGGTGGCCTGAGCGCGGGATGGGTCACCGAGCAGACCGCGGTCAAGCAGCTGGTGCTCTCGGGTAACCGGATCGGCGTGATCCGCACCGACAACGCCGCGTACGTCAAGGAGGGCGGCCTGAGCGCACTGTGGACCAAGGTCTACAGCGGCGTCACGCAGCTGGCGATGTCGGGCACCCGGATCGGTGTGCTCCGCACCGACAAGGCGGCCCTGGTCAAGGAGGGCACGGTCGCCTCGACCGGGTGGGCCACCGAGCACACCTCGGTCAAGCAGCTGGTGCTTTCGGGAACCCGGATCGGCGTGCTGCGGACCGACAACATCGCGTGGGTGAAGGAGGGCGGCCTCAGCGCGGGCTGGGTCAACGAGCACAACGCGGTCGCGTACCTGGCGCTGGCCGGCACCCGGATCGGCGTCGTGCACACCGACGGCATCGTGCGGGTCAAGGAGGGCGGCCTGTCCGCGCTCTGGACCCAGGTCGGCACCAACTCGTACACCATGGCGCTGGAGACGAACCGCATCGCGCGGATCGCCAACGACGGCGTCGGCTACGTCAACGACGGCGCGGTCTCGGCGCCGTTCACCACCTTCAAGATGGCGCCGAGCCCGTCATGAGGAAGCTTGCTCTTGCTGCGGGCCTCGCGGTGACCGTCGTGCTCGCGCCGTCCGCGGCCTCGGCTGCGACGGTGCCCGCACCCTCAGTCCAGGCTCTCGCCGCGGCCTCGGCGGCGACCTTCGAGCAGAAGCTCGCCGTGGCGGTGAAGTTCGGGCGGGGCGACGAGTCGTCGCTGCTCGAACTGGCCGACCGCGACTTCGTGATCGCGATCTGGGACGGCGTGAAGGACAACCCCGACCAGGTCGAGGTACGGGTGGCGGCCGAGACCGCGTTCGCGGCCGCGGTCGAGGAGACCGACCAGCTCTGCTACGAGTTCATCGCGACCGAGGTGTTCGCCGCGTTCGACCGTGACGTCGAGCGGGAACGGCAGGAAGCCGCGTCCAAACGGGAGAGCGACCTGGCCCGAACGGCCGCTGCGGCCAGCATCGACGTGGTGGCCGACGCTGCCCTCCTGAACGGGAGCGATGCTGACTTCGTACGGCTGATCTGGGAAAGGGTTTCCGACGACGCCAAGTGGCCCAAGGTCAAGGCGGCCGCCCGGACGGCGCGGGACGGCAGCGATGCCGACCGCACGGCGTTCATCGCGACCGGGATGGCCGCGGCGGCGCGCGTCGACATCGACGACCGGATTGCCGCCGACGAGGCCAAGACGGAGGCCGAGAAGGCGCTCGAGCGGGCCCGGGCGTCCAAGAAACTGGCCGCCAACCGGATCGGCATGACGGTCACGGACGAGCTGCTCAACCTGCCCGACCGCGACTTCATCATCCGGGTCTGGAACTTCACCGAGGACGGCACCGAGGTGCAGGCGGCCGCGATCGCCGCCACCCGCAGCCTCGACCCGGTGGTGTGGAAGGCGTTCATCGACACCGGCATCCACACCGCGGTCGACCGCGACATCCAGATCGCGCTCGAGCGCAAGTACCAGGCCGACAAGGCGGCGGCCGAGGCGATCAAGGCGACGGCGACCAAGAACAAGGACCTGAACCTCGTCTATTGGACGAACAAGGCCCTGGCCGGTACGCCGACCGACCTCGACACGTTCCTGCGGGTCGGCCAGTACGACCTGTCGCTGTCGACCAGCTTCGGTACGGGTGAGGTCGCGCCCAGCTGGTCCAACACGGTGGCGTTCACGAACGGCGTGACCAACGTGGCCGGTATCTGCTGCAAGCTCACCGGTCCCGAGCTGGGCGTGCGGTCCGAGGCCGGCCACACCGGCACGACGTCGCTGATGTACGCGGGCCTCGACAACAGCACCACCAAGTCGTTCGCCTATCTGAAGTCGATGGCTCTGAGCCGGATCACGGTGAAGTCGACGACCAAGCTGAGCTACTGGATCTATCCGCAGACGAACACGGTTCGTCCCGAGGTGAAGCCGGCCAACAGCACCTGTGTCGCCATCGACCTGATCTTCAGCGACGGCAAGAACCTGCGGGACAGCCAGCTGAAGGACACCAAGGGCAACCGGGCCCACCCGGCGTACCAGTGCAACAAGCTGACCGTCGGCAAGTGGAACGAAGTGGTGGTCCCGCTCGGCGCGCTGGCCGGCAAGAAGGTCACCACGCTGATCGTCGGCTACGACCAGCCGCTCAACACGGGCGGCTACCGCGGCCTGGTCGACGACATCAAGATCGCCGACTGACCTCAGGTTGGTGAGCCGGCTTTTGTGAGCCGGCTTTTGTGCCGGCTTTTGTGAGCGTGGCGTCCGGCCCTCGGCCGGGCGCCACGCTTCGTCGTTGGGTGCCTCAGCTGATGATCAGAGTGTCGGCGACGTGGGTCGTGACGAAACTCCAGGCCAGACTGGCGGTGTCCACCCGGTTGGCGAGACCCTGCCAGCCGGGCGCGGCCGGGTCGTCGTCGTTGCCGCCCAGCCTGTTCCAGGAGCCCATCGTGACACCGACCAGGCCGTAGCTGCCGCTCGGGAACCGGAAGAGCACGGCACCGCCACTGTCGCCATGTGCACCACCGCCCCGGACGCTGTCGGTCACCAGCAGGCTGTCACTGGCGTCGTTCCTGACCTCGACCGAGCGCCGGACGTTCCTGGTCGGATCGCCGCCTCCGGTGGGTGAGGTGGTGCCGAATCCCCACCGCTCGACCTGGCTGACCGAGGAAAAGAGCGAACCACTGAGAATCGGCATCGGCGGCACGTCCTTGATCGGACTGCGCAAGTGCAGCAGGGCGACGTCGTTCTCAGCGGAGGACGTGCCGGAGTAGCCGGGCATGATGACGATCTGATCCGGACGTACCGAGAAGGCGGAGTTACCCGGGCCCTTCCGGAACGAGATCTTCACCTCCTTCGCGAGGTAGCCGTCGGAGACGCCGTCATCGGACTTCGCCAGGCAATGCGCCGCCGTGAGCACCCATGTCTGCGACACCAGCGTGCCGGTGCAGTTCTCGCCGTCGTCGAAGAACCCCCGGACGCTGTAGATCTTGACAATGGACGGCAGCGGGTCGACGCCGTCCACGACGGGGCTGTCGCCGCCGACGATCGCTTGCGCGGGGCTGGCCCACAGCCCGGTGGTAACCGCTGCGGCGACGCCGAACGCGATCAGACGAGATTTCATGGTGGCTCTCCTGAGGGTGGTGCTGACTGATTCACAGCCACCACGGGGCCCGCGCCGCCGAGGTTCATTTCTTCTCCACCCGGATCTCCACCCTCCGATGGTGCCGGGTCCACCCGGGCCGTTCGTAGCGTCGGAGCCATGAGAAATCTTGTCGAAACCGCTGCCCACCTGGCCGGTCGCCGGGGCGGGCGGACCGGACGTGTCGCTGAGGTCGTCGTGGGCAAGGTGCTGGATCAGGAGGGCGGGAAAGTGACCGGACGTGTCGTCGTGGCGATTCTGGTGGTGCTGGCCGTGGTGGGGATCGCGTTCGTCGCCTACCGTCTGCTCGTGCTCGACCTGATCCTGACCGTGCTGCGGGAACAGAACTGATGCTGCGCCGGCTCGCCCGCCGAGGGTTGCGGCTGCTCAAGGCCGACGACCCGGAGACGGGCTGGCTGGTGCGGATCGTCATCACCGCGCTGCTGGTGTGGGCGCTGGTGTTCTGGCCGGGCATCGACACGGTGGCCCGGCCGGTGCTCGCGGTGAGCCTGGCCGCCTGGGTCTTCTGGACGCTGGCGGACAACCGTTTTCCCGTACCGGCCAGAGCTGCCCTGGGTCTGTCGGCGCTCTTGCCGGCCTCGGTGACGGCACTCGAGCACAACGGTGCAGCACACCTCTATCTGTACGGGGCGTTGTTCACCTTCGTCCTGCTGCCGCGCATGCCGCTGTGGGCGATCTGGTCGCTCACCGGTGCACTGGTCGTGACCCTGGTGGTGGCGTTGCGGGTGGCCGGCCACGGTCCGACCGCGATGCTGACCCAGCCCGCCCTGGTGATCCTGGTCGTGCTGTTCAGCCTGCATCGGCGGGAGCATCGGCTGCTGCAGGAGGCTCATGCGCGGGCGGCCGCATTGGACGAGCGGGCCCGCATCGCCCGGGAACTGCACGACGTGCTCGCCCACTCGCTGGGGGCGCTGGGTGTGCAGCTCGAAGTGGCCGAAGCCCAGCTCACCGTCCGCGGTGACATCGAAGCGGCGGCCGAGCGGGTGCGCCGGGCCCGGCGGCTCGCCGCGGACGGCCTGGTCGAGGCGCGATCGGCGGTCGCGGCGCTGCGCTCGGATGTGCCGCCGCTGCCGCAGGCGCTGGACGATCTGGTCGGGCGACACCGGGAGAACCACGCGGCCTCGGTGACTTTGCGCATCGAGGGTCGCCCGCGCGGATTGGCTTCGGCGGCTGAGGTGTCGCTGTTGCGTACGGCTCGGGAAGCCTTGACCAATGCGGCCAAACACGGGGCGCCCGGGCCGGTCGGGGTCACGTTGGAATTCGGCGCGTCGTCGGTTCGGCTCTCCGTGGTCAATCCGGCTTCGTCTCCGCTTGTGGGTGGCGGTTTTGGACTGGTCGGCGCGCGGGAACGATTGGCGCTTGTCGGTGGCACATTGGAGGCGGGCGTCATCGACGGCGCGTGGCTGGTCACCGCGGAGGTGCCGGGATGAAAGTGCTTGTGGTTGATGACCAGCAGCTCGTACGGGAAGGGTTGACCGCTCTTTTGGAATTGACCGACGGGATCGAAGTCGTCGGGTCGGCCGGGGACGGGGAGCGGGCGCTGGAAATGGTGGCCGAGCACGCGCCGGACGTGGTGCTGATGGACCTGAAAATGCCGGTGCTCGACGGCATAGCCGCGACGTCGCGTGTGCGGGAGTCGTTTCCGCACGTGGCGGTGGTGGTGCTGACCACCTACGCCGACGACGAGTCGATTGCCGGGGCGTTGGCGGCGGGCGCTCGCGGCTATTTGACGAAGGACGCCGGCCGGGCCGACATTCTGCTGGCACTGCGGGCGGCGGTGGGTGGTCACGCCCTTTTCGACCCGGCGGTGACGGCGCGGTTGGCGTCGGCTTTTTCGCCTTCATCGGCGCGTTCGCTTCCCGACGGACTCACTCGCCGGGAGGCGGAGGTGCTCGGGCAGATCGCGCTCGGGCGGACGAACGGGGAGATCGCGGCGGCGTTGTTCGTGACCGAGGCGACGGTGAAGACGCACATCAACAACGCCTTCGCCAAGATTGGTGCGCGCAACCGAACCGAGGCGGCAAGCTATGCGTTACGGCATCGCCTGGGAGGCGGATCTTGATGGCATCGATGTGCAATCTGTGCGGCTCGTCCGAGAACGACCTGATCGAACACGTACGGCGGTCACATCCGGACGCGGCATCGGAACACATTTACGAGACCGACGGCAGCGTGATCGTGGGAGATGCGTCGCTGGAGCCGGTAGCCGAGTACGACCCTTCCCATCAGACTTGGCAGCGCGACTGAGACCCTTCAGCGCCTGCGGTGGGCGTGGTTGAGGATCCAGCTCTCGACATCTTCGATGCGCCAGACCTTGCCCATGAGCAGGCTGTCGTAGGGCATCGGAAAGGTCGGGTCAGAGGTGATCTGGTAGACCCGTTGGCGGCTGATACCGCCCAGCCGATCCCGAATCTCACCAGGTCCCATCAGGTGTTGACTCATGCTCATGACTATAGGCGCTAGTCAAGGTGTCGCGCTACAGTCAAGTCCTATCCGTCCGAGTGCGAATACTCCGGCGATGGGCGCAACCGATGTCCCGCGCGGATCCATCGCACGGCGAAGCTTTTAAGGCCCGGTGCAGGCAGGCCGCATACATGCACGTCATGACACCCGCTGAAGTCGACTGCAACGACTTCTCACGCACACCGAAGCATCGACGACCACCTCCGTGTCCGGCCCGGAGTGCTGCAATCCGTGCAGAGGCGTGAAAGTTCGAGCATCCACGGAGCACCGGCAATCCTCGCCGAATTGGTCCATCGATGTCGGCGGCTACGTGACTCTGCTTCTCCATTGGTCGAGGAGCTGGGTGAGTGCAGTGATTGCCTCGTCGTCGAGGACGGTGGCGGCTGCGTGGCGGAAGACCGTTTCGCCGAGTGTGGTGCGGAGCCGGGTGAGTTCGGTGAGGTCGATTCCGGCTTCGGGAGTCTCGAGGTCGAGGCGGATGGCCAGGGCAGTGCAGTGCAGGGGTACGGCCCGTTCGGGCTGTCCGGTGGTGGTGCGCAGGATGCCGAGCTGGCTGGTGCTGCTGGCGGTGCCGGCCCGGTCGCCGAGTTCTTCGAGGATGGTCAGTGATTGTTGGTAGCGGCGTTCGGCCTCGGCGTAGTCGCCGCGATCCTGGGCGAGCATGCCGAGTTGGTGGTAGCTGCGGGCGGTGCCGGCCCGGTCACCGAGTTCCTCTTTGATGGTCAGTGATTGTTGGTAGCGGCGTTCGGCCTCGCTGTAATCGCCCCGGGCCTGGGCGAGGATGCCGAGCTCGTGACAGCTGCGGGCGGCGCCGGCCCGGTCACCGAGTTCCTCTTTGATGGTCAGTGATTGTTGGTAGCGGCGTTCGGCCTCGCTGTAATCGCCCCGGGCCTGGGCGAGCATGCCGAGCTGGTGGTAGCTGCTGGCGGTGCTAGCCCGGTCGCCGAGTTCCTCGAAGATGGTGAGCGCTTGTTGGTAGCGGCGTTCGGCCTCGGCGTAGTCGCTGGTCAGGTAGGCCAGGTTACCGAGTTGGTGGTAGCTGCGGGCGGTGCTGGCCCGGTCGCCGAGTTCCTCGAAGATGGTGAGCGCTTGTTGGTAGCGGCGTTCGGCCTCGTGGTAGTCGCCGCGGCGCTGGGCGAGGATGCCGAGTTGGTGGTAGCTGCTGGCGGTGCCGGCCCGGTCGCCGAGCTCCTCGAAGATGCTCTCGGCTTGCTGGTAGCGGCGTTCGGCCTCGCCATAGTCGCCGCGGTCTTGGGCGAGCATGCCGAGCTGGTGGTAGCTGCGGGCGGTGCTGGCCCGGTCGCCGAGTTCCTCGACGATGGTGAGCGCTTGTTGGTAGCGGCGTTCGGCCTCGGCGTAGTCGCTGGTCAGGTAGGCCAGGTTACCGAGCTGGTGGTAGCTGCCGGCGGTGCCGGCCCGGTCGCCGAGCTCCTCTTTGATGGTGAGCGCTTGTTGGTAGCGGCGTTCGGCCTCGCGGTAGTCGCCGCGGTCTTGGGCGAGCATGCCGAGTTGGTGGTAGCCGCTGGCGGTGCCGGCCCGGTCGCCGAGCTCCTCGGCGATGGTGAGCGCTTGTTGGTAGCGGCGTTCGGCCTCGGCGTAGTCGCTGGTCAGGTAGGCCAGGTTGCCGAGCTGGTGGGTGAAGGCTGCGGTGTCGTAGCTGTCGGTGGGGATCCAGGTGAGGGTTTCCTGGCAGATGTGTTTCTCCCAGTCCCAGGCTGACCATCCGTCGAGCTGGTCACGGATCTGGTAGCTCAGGTCGATGGCGGCGGGCAGGTCACCGGCGCTGTGGTGGTGGTAGCGGGCTTCGATCCGATCGTGCAGATCAGCCATCGGATCCTGCGGACGACGGTCGACGCGCCAGGCGTGGTAGGCGGCGGCGTGTTGGTGGGCTTGCCGAGTGGGTTGAGGGTAGAGGCGGGCCAGCGCGGTCGCGGTCCACCGATGTACCACGAACAGGCCTTCGCCGAGGTCGTCTTCCTGGGAGGCGGGAGTGGGGGTGATCAGGCCGAGCCCGCTCAGGACAGCGAGAGCGGCGGGATCGGCGGTGGTCGTGGTCAGCGGTGGCCGTCGTAGTGTGTCGAGGTCGGTTTGCAGCTGGGTGAGCTGTTCGGTGGTGTAGCCGAGCTGATCGAGCCCCGCAGGTCGGCCCGCCCGTCGAGCAGCCTGCAATGCGTCGTTGAGCTGGGCGAGGCGCTGGTCTCGTCCTGGGTCGTCAGGTGTCGGGTCGGGTGTGGCGGTTTGCCAGGCCAGGGCGAGTTGGTCGGCGGGGCTGCGGTAGACGGCGGCGCCGATCAGCAGGGTCTGGGTATCGGGGTCGAGCAGGTCGACGAGCTGGTGCAGCAGCGTGTCGTTGACGGTCAGCGTGACCGCCTCAGCCAGCACCCGGTCGAATCGGTCGCGTGGTGCGAGGTCGTCGGACTCCGCTGGTTTGTGCAGTGTGCTGATCCACTGGTGGGGGTCGGTGATGCCTTGGTCGGTGAGGAGGGTTTCGAGGCGTTCGGTGACGTCGGGGAAGCGGGCCTGTCCCATGCGGAGCAGGGCGTCGAGGTATTCGAGGGTGCGAGGGTGTCCGCCGACGTCGGTCCAGGACCGCTGCTGCTGTTCTGGGGTCAGGTTGTCGAGGGCGGGCAGTCGCCAGATCAGCTTGCGGGTCTCGGCCAACGACAATGGACCGAGGTGGTGGATGGTGAGCCGCCGCTGGGTGTTGCCTGGTAGGAGGAACGGGTAGCGACTTGTGATCAGCAGCCGGTGAGGGCCGGGTGTGCGGATCCATGCGGTAAGGAACTCGGCCAGGGTGTCGTCGGCGAGGAGCCCGGTGCCGTCGGCTTGTGGCTGGAGGTTGTTTTCGAAGTTGTCGAGCAGCAGGGTGACGGGTGCGCCCGTGAGTACGGTCAGGGCTGTGATCAGCCGCTCCTGCCAGGGCTCGGACGGGTTGCGCAAGTAGGCGCTGAGCCGCCGGTGCGGGTCATCGTCGCCGGCTTGTCGGCGTAGCGCGTCCGTGAAGAGCGTCCTGGCAAATGCTTCCAGAATGCGTTCTGGGCCTGCCTCGCCGACCACCGATACGACCAGTCCGCGGGTGTGGTCGAGCAGCCGCAGCAGTTCGGCGACCAGGCTTGACTTGCCGACGCCGCCGATGCCGTGCACCAGGATTCCGCAGGATCGAGGCTCGCGCAGGACGGCGCCGAGGGTGCTTAGTTCAGCGCGACGGCCCACGAAGTCACCGACGGGTCTCAGCGGTACGTCGGCGGCGAGCATCGGTGCGGGTGGTTCGGTGATCGGTTCGGCGCCGTCGGCTGGGTCGTAGAGGGGAAGGGGTTCGCCGCGGGTGAGGACGACGGGTGTGGCCCATTCCGTCGGCGGTGCCGCGCTGCCGGTTTGCTGTTCCGCGGCGAGTTGGCTGGTCTCGACGGTGTGCCGGGCGTGAGTGAGCGCGTCGACCAGGTGTGGTTCGGGTGCGGTGGCGAGTTCGTGGTAGAGCTGCTGGGCGAGTCGGATTGCGTAGCGGTCGGTGACGGGTGCGGTCATGGCGATGACTTGGGGGACTCCGGCGGTGAGTAGTTGCCGGGCGAGTCCAGGAAGAGCCTCGCTCGTGTCGGTAGTGGCGTGCGAGGTGAGGGCGGTAGAACAGCCTGCCAGGACGACGGCGGCAGGGCGACGGTCGTGCGGGATCGCGGCGATCAACTCGTCGGCGCTGACCCGGTCGGGCCTGCCCTGGTCGGTCTCGAGGATCAGGTGGCCGGGCGCGGCGTGGCAACACAGGTGCAGGACGTGGAACCGCTGTTCCTTCAGGGCATCGCGGATCGCGGTGCGGGTGCCGGTGTTGAGCACCCGTACATAGGCCCGGGCTTTGTGCCGAGCGGGTTCGACGGCGTCGATGATGGCGGCCAGTTCTCGTTCGACGTCGAGCAGGGCGCCACCGTCGGAGCCTTCGGGGCTGGCCAGCGCGACTAGAATGCGTAGCGGGGCCGGGATGGTGATCGCGGGCACGGGCTGGTCAGCGTCGAGGATGCGGTAGAGCTGCATTGGCAAGGTCAGGGCCAGCGGTTTTGGCTGGCCGGGGTCGAGTCGGCTCCACGGTTCGGCGGGGATCAGGGTTTCGACCGGCCAGTCTGCGAAGTCGCCGGCCAGGTCGAGACCGAGGCGCAATGCGGATCCGCGGCGGCGGGCGTCGCCGGCTAGGCGGGTGAGTTCGTCGGCGACCGGCGCCGGGGTGAAGGCCTCTCCGAGCAGGTGACCGATGTCCTGCAGTGTTTGCCGCATGGCCGCAGCGGGTGTGCCGGCAGCGCCGCGAGTGATCGACGCGCCGCGAGCGTGGCGGAGCCGGTGCAGATCGTTCAACCGAGCTGGGACGCGTCGCAGCGTGGCCGCATCCGGTCGGGCCTCGGTCTCGGACCTGCTGTCACGGTCGAACACGCTGACACGCTCGGTGGTGAGTGTCAGCCGGGCGCTGCGGGGTGCGGGGACAAGGTAGGTGTCAGCTGCGCTCGCGCCGGTTGGTTCGGGCGGGAGGTCGTTCAGGGCGCGGATGAGGTCGCTGAGCCGGGCGCTATAGGCCGGTCCAGCAGCGAGCCGGAAGTCTACGGGCTGGCGGGTGGCAGCGAACTCGGGCAGGTCGACGTCCTGGTAGAGCACCGGAATGAACCGTCTGTCGACCTCGACCGACCGTTCCAGCAGGGCCGCGTACTGCTGCATGACCTCGGCCGAGTCGATCGACTGCGGGCTGAAGACGAGAATGCCGCACCGGGACTGCGCGATGCCGGCTTCGATCGCGTGCACCCGCACGTCACCCGGGATGATCTGCGACTCCTGGAACACCCGTAGGCCAGCGACTTTGAGGTCGTTGGCCAACTGGTTCACCCATTGCTGATCTTGCGGGGCGGAGGAGATGAACACATCGAACCCGAAGCCGGACCTGTTCGGATCCGTCGTGACGTCGTCGCTCATCCCGGTGGGCCTCCACCTCCGGGCCGCGGTGATCGGCCCTGATCTCGTGACGATGGCACAGAGCGTCCACCGTGGCATCACCGGAAAGGTTGACGGCGTCCATGGTGGGCCCGGCTATCGTGCGGGCGTGGACTGGAATCTGATCGTTGCGATCATCAGCATGATCGCCGGTGTCCTAGCAGCCTGGCTGGCCTATGTCGCCGTCCGCGGAAGGGTCCGCCGCCGTAAGACCACGTTGTCCAAGATTGCACCGCCGACCGGCTCGTACGACGTGTTCGTCTCGTACGCCGAGGACGACAAGGACAGAGCAACCTGGCTCGCGAACGGCTTGCAGTCCCGTGGCCTGCAGGTCTTTCTCAAGGAATGGGTCGGACCCGGTCTCATCGAGCAGGCCGAGCAGGAACGGGCCCTGGACGCGACGGCCAACGGCGTGCTGCTGTTCAGCACCAGCACGATGACCCAGCCCGATATCCGCCAGGAGTACGCCGCGCTCCTGGAACGCGTGCACACCACCGGCCGCCGGTTCGTGCCCGTCCTGATCGACGACGTCGATCTGCCGCCGTTCGCCCGGATCAGGAAGCCTCTCGATCTCACCGACCGCCGCCACGACGACGCCAACCTCGATCGGCTGGCACAGGCGCTACGCACCTGACCGGTCGGCTGATCATGCGAGTCGATTGACCCGTTCGGGCGACTCGCTCCGGATGTGACCCAGGCACGCGTGGGGTTCACTTGGTCTCATGTCTGATCCGGTCCGTGGGTCCAGTGTCGACGCGCCTCGGTTCGACGTGTTCGTGTCCTACGCCCACGCTGACGCCGACTGGGTGCGGATCCTCGCCGGCCGTCTACACCAGGCTGGCCTACAGGTGTTCCTCGACGAATGGCAGATCACCCCCGGCGACGTGCTCGTCCACAGCCTGGACGACGCGATCCTGGCGTCCACGGCCGGGATTCTCGTGGTCAGCCCGCAGTCGATGGGCTCATCCTGGGTCCGGGAGGAGTACGCCGCCCTGCTCGGCCAAGCCGTCGACCAAGGCCGCCGGCTCATCCCCGTGATCTACCAGGACGCCGAGGTACCGCCGTTGCTGGCGACACGGGTATGGGTCGACTTCCGCCACGCCGACGGCCCCGCCTACGACACCGCACTGACCCGTCTGATTGGTGCCATACGCGGGCAGCCGCCCGGCCGGCCACCAACGGACAGAGACCTGCTGGTGGCACCCGGCTCTGCGTTTCGGCCCGCCGGGCCGCGCCGGGCCCGGCTGACCGTCACCAACGGTCAGGTAGAACTGATCGATCTCGACCGTGACACGACGGTCACCGTCCGACCCGAACCGGACCGGAATCTCATCTACAGGCTGCGCGACCTCGACCATGCCCGGCAGGCTCGACGCGGCTGGGTCACCCGCCGAGACGAGCTGGACAGCGCGGCCACGGACATCCCGGTGCAGCGATCTCTGCATGAGGTCGGGGCCTTACTCGGCCGGGTGTACACCCCTGGAGCGGCCGGGCAGGCTCTGAGTGCACTGACCAGCGACGCGCGCGGCCAGCACGTCAGCCTGCAGCTTGAGGTCGACGCCGAAGGGGACCTCGAAGACCTTCCGTGGGAAGCCCTCATCCCGCCCGACGGTCCGAGACCACTCGCGCTTGACCCCACGATCCAACTCTTCCGCAGCGTCACCGTCGACGGACCCACACCCGCGCTCAGCATTCCCGCTCCGCTGCGTGTCCTCGCTGTACTGGCAGCACCGTTCGGCCGCGACAGCGGGCCGGTGCTGGACACCGAACACGAACTCGCCACCATCCTGGACGCGGTCGAACCCGCCCGCAAACAAGCCAGGGCCTACGTCCGCGTCCTCAACACCGGCACCCTCGATGCGATCCGTGAAGCCCTGACCGTCCAGCGGTTCCACGTATTGCACATCTCCAGCCACGCCGGGCCGGACAGTCTGCTCCTGGAGAAGCCCGATGGCAGCCCGCACCCGGTCACCGCTCCTGACCTGATCAAGGCCATCCCGAACGACAAGGCCCCGGCATTGATCGTCCTGGCCGGCTGCTCCACCGCACAGAACAATCGCAACTCTGATGACCCGACCCGCGCGTTGCCGGGCCTGGCCCGCAAGCTGATCGCCGCCGGGATACCTCAAGTCCTGGCGATGACCGCACCGGTCACCGACCGCTACGCCACCCGGTTCGGCGCCCAGTTCTACCGCGAACTCGCCCTCTCACCGACGCCGTCCGTGATCGCTGCAACAGCCGTGGCCCGCCAGCAGGTCGAGGACGCCCGCCAAGCACTACCGGCCGAACATCTCGAAGCTCACCTGGTCGAGTGGGCCACCCCCACCGTCCTTCTCCGCGGCCGCCCCTTACCGTTGTACGACCCCACGGCCGGACTTGAGCAAATCACCGAGCCGACCAGCCCCACCCTGGCCGCTGGCATACCGTTACGGCCGCTCGGAGACTTCGTCGGCCGCCGCAGCGACCTGCACACCCTCACCGTCGCCATGCGCAAACCCGGCAGAGCCGGGGTGCTGGTGCACGGCATCGGCGGCGTCGGCAAATCCAGCCTCACCGCCGAACTGTTCCGAGCCCTCAACGACGACATCGGCCTTGTCGTGTCAGTCGTCGGGGCCACAACCGCGGACCAACTCCTCGACGCATTCGGCCGGACCCTATTCACACAAGCCTTAGCCACCGGCCAAACCGACAGCCATCCCGACCGGCAACTGGCCACCTTCCTGCGGACGCCGTCCGAACCCTGGCAAGACCGGCTGAGCACAGCACTCGCCCTGCTCGCCGAACGGCCGGTCACCCTGCTGCTCGACAACTTCGAAACCAACCTCGAGCCGCAACCCGACGGTACCGGCCGCATCGTCGACGAAACCCTCGCCGAACTCTTAGCGCAATGGATCCGCACACCAGGCGTCCACCGCACAGTCATCACGTCCCGCTACCCATTCACGCTTCCCGCCGAAGCGCACAAGCGGTTGACTGTGCATCATCTTGGTCCGTTGTCGTTGGCGGAGACCCGGAAGCTGATCTGGCGACTGCCGACTCTCGACGCGTTGACCGCTGTCCAGCAGCAGCAGGCCTGGACCGTGGTCGGTGGGCATCCGCGCACGATGGAGTACCTGGACGCGTTGTTGCGCCAGGGGCAGGCCCGGTTCCCGGATGTCACCGAACGCTTGGAACGGCTGCTCGACGCGGAAGGCATTTCTCCCGAAGGGTGGACGGCCGAGCCCGGCAGCGAACCCTCGCCAGAAGGGGTGCCGTCGTTCGACCGGGCGCTGGCCGAAGCGGTCACGGTGACCGTCAACGACACCCTGCTCCATGACCTGGTCGGCCTGCTCGACCCTGCCGCCCGGGCACTGCTGATCGGTGCCGCCGTCTACCGCAACCCGGCCGACCAGCTTGCCCTGGCCTGGCAGACCGCCCAATCCGATCCGATACCTGACGATCCTGATCGCGACCAGCGACTCCACCGGCTCGGCCAGGATTTGACCGCCGCCGCCCGCGAGGGCCGACCGACCGGTCTCGACGAGCAGGGCTACACGACCGAGCATCTCGCCCAGCTGCAAGCGGATCTGGCTGCGATGCGGCGGCCGCCGCTGACCGCGACGGTGGTCGACCCGGCTGTGCTTGCGGTCCTGGGCGGGCTCGGTCTGATCACCCCGACGCCCGCCGACTCCCCGTCAGATCCGCGCCCGGGCCCGGATGGCGGGTTGTTCAGCGTGCACCGGTGGACCGCGACGGCGTTGGCCCGCCTCTACCCCGAGCCCACCCGGCAGGCCCACCAGCGTGCCGCCGCCTACTACACCTGGCGTATCCAGTACCGCCCACAGGGCCTGGTGGAGGATCTGTACGACCGGATCGAGGCCCGCTACCACCACCACACCGCCGGAGACCTACCCGCTGCCATCAGCCTCAGCTACGACATCCGTGATCAGCTCGACGGCTGGTCAGCCTGGGACTGGGAGAAACGCATCTGCCAGGAAACCCTCACCTGGCTCCCCGCCACCAGCTACGACACTGCGGCTTTCACCCACCAACTCGGTAACCTCGCTTACCTGACGGGTGACCTGGCCGAGGCTGAACGCCGCTACCAGCAATCGCTGACCATTGTCGAGGAGCTCGGGGACCGGGCCGGCACCGCCCTCAGCTACCACCAGCTCGGCATGCTCGCCCAGGACCGGGGGGACTATGTCGAGGCCGAACGCCGCCACCAGCAAGCCCTGACCATCAAAGAGGACCTCGGGGACCGGGCCGGTGCCGCCCGCAGCTACCACGAGCTCGGCAACCTCGCCTACCTAACGGGTGACCTGGCCGAGGCCGAACGCCGCTACCAGCAATCCCTGACCATCAAAGAGGACCTCGGGGACCGGGCCGGCACCGCCCTCAGCTACCACCAGCTCGGCATGCTCGCCCAGAACCGGGGGGACTATGCCGAGGCCAAACGCCGCTACCAGCAATCCCTGACCATCCTCGAGGACCTCGGGGACCGGGCCGGCACCGCCCGCAGCTACCACCAGCTCGGCAACCTCGCCTACCTGACGGGCGATCTGGCCGAGGCCGAACGCCG
>NZ_JAHKKG010000027.1 GCF_018829635.1 Paractinoplanes bogorensis | reverse complement strand
CGTGCAGCCGAGCGTGCGGCCAGATGGCGGCTGACTGTGCACCACAGCCGTGCAGCCGGACGGATCGCCGGAGGTGCGCCAGAGGCGTGCGGCCGAACGGGCGGCTGAGTGTGCGCCACAGGCGTGCGGCCGAACGGCGGCTGGGTCACCCGCAACCCGGCTCCCGCTTCGACACAAGGCCTGACTAGATCCGGCGGCGCAGGTCCCGGCAGACCGACCTGAACATCTGCGGCCGGCCGTGGAAGTCCATCCCGCGCTCCCACAGCGAGGTGTTGAGTCGGGTCCCGTCGCGCAGCGTCAGCACGACGGCCCGGCCGGCCGGGATCCGCCAGTAGGCGACGTCCTCTACGCTCACTGCCCCGATCGCGCTCCACGGCACCGTGCGCGTGCGGAACACTCCGCGGATGCGCAGCGCGGCGTCGCTGAGATACAGACCCATCCGCGCGACCTGCCACGAGCCCACGGCCCAGGCCAGCCCGAACGTGACGGCCAGCAGCCAGGCCGCCACGCTCCCCAGTTCGAACAGCCGGACCGTGGTCCACTGCAGATAGGCCAGCCCGGCGGCCTCCCACGCGATGACGCCCCACCGCCCCGCGCTGGGCGGGTAGGCCCGCGCCCACTCCCCGTTCATGCTGCCCCGATCCGTCGGTCCCGATGCCGTCGCCGACTACTGACGGACCGGACGAGCCTTCCCGTCCGCATGGCAGACGCCCGCCCCGCCAGATCAGGTCGCCGCGCACCGACCGCTCGCGACGCACTCGCCCCGCGACTCGTCGGCCACCGGCTCCGGGTCCGCGACGAGATCCGACTGGTCTGCGACCGAGGCGTGCCCCAGCGACTCCGCCGCCACAGCGTGGTCCAGCGGCTCCACGGCCGGGGCAAGACCCGGTTGCTCCGCCGCCATGCCATGGCGCACCTGCTCCGCGGTCGCAGCGTGGCCCGGCGGCTCCGCGGCCGGGGCAAGACCCGGTTGCTCCGCGGCCATGGAATGGCGCACCTGCTCCGCGGCCGGAGCGTGAACCGGCTGTTCCGAGGCCGAGGGGAGGCCCGGCTGCGGAGCGGCCGGGGCGTGGCGCAGGGCCAGCGCCGTGATCAGCAGCGCGGTCAGCACGAAACCGGCCGCGACCAGGAACGCCAGCGTGTACCCGGCGTGCAGCGCCGCCGCCTCCGGCAGGCCGGACCGGGCGGCCGTGCGATCCGCGGCCACCGCGGCCAGCACCGACAGACCGAGCGCCCCACCCGCCTGCTGCGCCGTGTTGCTCAGGCCCGACACCATCCCGGTGTCGGCCGGCGCCGCCCCGGCCATGGCCAGCATGATGATCGACGGCACCGTGACCCCGACCCCGAGGCCCATCACGATCAGCGCCGGCAGCATGTCGGCCAGGTAGGACGGGCTCACCGGCATCCGCCCGAGCAACAGCAGCCCGGCGAACAGCAGCGTCAGGCCGCCGATCAGCACCGGCCGCGGCCCGAGACGCCCGGTCAGCCGCGGCGCCACGAACAGCGAGACCAGCCCGATCACGATCGGCGTGGGCAGGAAGGCCAGCCCGGTCCCGAGCGCGTCGTAGCCCATCACCCGCTGCACGAACAGCGCGTTCATGAACTGGAAGCCCATCCCGGTGGCGAACACCAGGATCACGGCGGCGTTCGCGGTCAGCAGCCAGCGGCGCCCGAGGATGCTCAGCGGAATCAGCGGGGTCCGGGCTGCACGCTGCCGGAACAGGAAGCCGCCGCTGAGGAGCAGGGCCGCCGCGCCGGCCAGGACATCCGTACGCACGATGGCGTAGACCCCGAGCGACAGACCGCCCGTGATCAGCACCGCGCCCGGCACGTCGAGCCCGCGCCCCAGCCCGAGACCCGTCTCGCGGGGCAGCAGACGGCGCCCGGCGATGTAGACGGCCACGCCGATCGGCACGTTGATCAGGAAGATGACCGGCCACCCGAGCGCGTCGGTCAGCATGCCGCCGAGCACGAACCCGGCCGCGGCCCCGCCCGCCTGCGTGAAGCTGTAGATGCCCATGGCCCGGGCCTGCGCCGCCGGTTCGGGAAAGAGCCGCACGATCATGCCGATCACGACCGCCGCCGCCAGCGCGCCACCCGCCCCCTGCACGAACCGGCCCGCGACCAACATCCCGGACGTCGGCGCGAACCCGCAGAGCAGGCTGGCCACGGTGAACAGGCCCAGCCCGGCCAGGAAGACCCGCCAGGCCCCGACCAGATCACCGAGCCGCCCGGCGAGCAGCAACAGCCCGGCGAACGCGATCAGATAGCCGTTGACCACCCACGACACCCCGGCGTCGGAGAACCCGAGATCACGCTGGATGTCCGGCACCGCGACCGCCACGATCGTGCTGTCCAGAACGATCATCAGGGACATCGCGCACAGCACCGCGAGCGCCCCCGCCCGACGACTCATCAAAGTAGTCATGCACCCGACCGTAACAGATAATCCGCTAACGGACGATCCGCATGCGGAGAATATGCGTTGACCGATGAAGAGTGGGAAAGCCTCGTTCTCCTGATGGCGGCGGAGCGCCGATCGGGCGAGGGCCGCGACGAACGGGTCGTCGCCGAGATGCGGCTCCAGCGCGACACCGCGAAAGCCGTGCTGGTGACGCTGCTGCCGACCGACGCCAAGGAAGCACTGGCCGGTCAGACCGGCCCGCCGTTCGGGTCGTCCCGGTTTGCGCCGCACCCGGAACCCGACCCGATGGGTTTCCGCGACACTGCGATCGTGATCGGCGTGGCGACCGCCGCCGCGATCGCCGCCGCACCCCTGGGCGCGTGGCTGGTGAAGGAGCTGACGGTGAACGCCCTCTTCGTCGGCGCCGCGACGAGGAAGCCCAGGCGCCGGCGGCCTCGCGCCGTCGCCGTCGGTCGCCGATTGGCCCGCCCAGCGACGAGGACATCAAGAAGGAGCAGCATGCGCTGGCCCGGCTCGACCGAGAACTATCCCGACTTCGACCCGGACAACGACCTGCCCACCATGTGACGCCCGGCAACAAGACCGCGAAAGCTTCAGACGGCGTCGGTGAGCAGGTCTCGCAGGACGACGATCGCGCGGTCCACGCCCTCGTCGTCGACGTCGAGGTGGGTGATGACCCGGGCCAGGTCGGGCAGCATGGGCGAGATCAGCACGCCCTGCTTCGCCGCCAGGTCGGTCAGCGCCGGCGCGTCCAGCGAGGACTTCGACAGGTCGATCATCACCAGGTTGGTGCGGACCTTCGCCAGGTCGACGACGCCCAGCGGGGCCAGCGCCTCGGCCAGCCGGCGGGCCCGGGCGTGGTCGTCGGCCAGCCGCTCGATGTGGTTCTCCAGCGCGTACTGCCCGGCCGCGGCCAGGATGCCGACCTGCCGCATGCCGCCGCCCATCCGCTTGCGCAGCACCCGGGCCTGCGCGATCCGCGAGTGGCTGCCCACGATCAGCGATCCGACCGGCGCCCCGAGTCCCTTCGAGAGGCAGACCGACAGCGTGTCGAACAGCGCGCCGTACGTGGCGAGAGGCACCCCGTCGGCCACGTGCGCGTGCCAGATCCGAGCTCCGTCGCAGTGGAGGGCAATGCCCGATTTGTCGGCCACGGAACGAAGCGACTCCAGAACCGGGAGCGGCACGACCGTACCGCCGCCAAGGTTATGGGTCTGCTCGACCGCGATGGCGCGCGTCGGCACCGACGGATAACCGAGCGGGCGGATCATCGCCCCGATCTGCTCGACGTCGAGGTCGGCGCCGACCGACGGCCACGTACGGGTGGTGATCCCCCCGATGGCCGCGGCCGCCCCCAGCTCATAGGTGACGACGTGTGCGTCCCCGCCGGCCAGCAACTCCGACCCCGGCTGCACGTGGAGTTGCAACGCGATCTGGTTGGCCATCGACCCGGACGGGGCGAACAGCGCCGCCTCATGCCCGAACAGGCCGGCGACATAGGACTCCAGCGAGTTGACCGTCGGGTCGTCCCCGAAGACGTCGTCGCCGACCTCAGCCGCGGCCATGGCCTGACGCATCAAAAGAGTGGGCCGGGTGACCGTGTCCGAACGGAAGTCAGCCACGAAGCATCTCCGCCACCAGGAACGCGAGCTCGAGGCTCTGCTGGGTGTTGAGCCGCGGGTCGCAGGCCGTCTCGTACCGGTCGGGCAGATCGAGATCCTCGATGCCCTGCGCCCCGCCCAGGCACTCGGTCACGTCTTCACCGGTCAGCTCGATGTGCAGGCCGCCCGGGTGGGTGCCGAGGCCGCGGTGCACCTCGAAGTAGCCGAGCACCTCGTCCACGATCCGGTCGAAGTGGCGGGTCTTGTAACCGTTGGACGACTCGTGCGTGTTGCCGTGCATCGGGTCGCACTGCCACACGACCTTGGCCCCGGACGCGTTGACCTTCTCGACGATCGGCGGCAGCGCCTCGCGGACCTTGCCGTTGCCCATCCGGCTGATCAGCGTGAGCCGGCCCGGAACGTTGTCGGGGTTGAGCTTCTCGCACAGCTCGATCGCGGTCTCGGGCGAGGTGCCGGGCCCGAGCTTCACCCCGATCGGGTTGGCGATCCGGCTGATGAAGTCGATGTGCGCGTGGTCGAGCTGGCGGGTGCGCTCGCCGATCCAGAGGAAATGACCGCTGAGCCCGTACGCCCGTCCGTCGCTGACCCGGGTCAGGGCGCGGTCGTACTCGAGCGCCAGCGCCTCGTGGGAGCAGTAGAGCGACACCGTCCGGAGGGCTTCGCTGTCGGTCATGCCGCAGGCGCGGATGAAGTCGAGGGCGCGGTCGATCTCGCGGGCGATGGCGTCGTAGCGTTCGCCGGCCGGCGAGGCGCGCACGAAGTCCTTGTTCCAGTCGTGCAGCCCGTGCAGGTCGGCCAGGCCGCCGGCCAGATAGGCGCGCAGCATGTTCATCGCGGCGGCCGAGTTCGCGTACGCGCGAATCATCCGCTGCGGGTCGGCCACGCGGGCCGCCTCGTTGGCGTCGAGCGAGTTGATCAGGTCGCCCCGGTAGGCGGGCAGGCCCAGCGAGTCGGTCGCCGACGAGCGGGGCTTGGTGTACTGCCCGGCGACCCGCGCGACCTTGACCACCGGCATCGAGGCCCCGTACGTCAGCACGACCGCCATCTGCAGCAGGGTGCGCGCGTTGGCCAGCAGGTGGCTCTCGGTGTTGTCGGCGAACGTCTCGGCGCAGTCGCCGCCCTGCAGCAGGAACGCCCGGCCCTCGCACACGTCGGCCAGTTTGACCCGCAGCTGGTCGACCTCGTAGGGCGCGACGATCGACGGGACGTTGTCGAGCACCTGGCAGACCGAGGCGACCTCGTCCATGTCGGCCCACGGCGGCATCTGCAACCGCGGCAGGCTGCGCCAGCGGTCGAGGCCGAGGGCCTCGTCCTCGGCCGAGTCGGTGGACGGGCGGGACGTCTGCAGGGACGGGTTGCCGACCCCCGGGTAGCTGAGCTGATGCCACTCTCGCTGCATGGGGGAAGCCTACGGAAGCGGGGCACCAGGCTTTCGCCGGGTGCCCCGCTTCTTATTACTGAGGAGATGCAGGCTTACAGGTTGTTCTTGATGGCCGTGATCAGCTCACCGTTGCTGGTGTCGCCGGAGAACTCCCAGAAGAAGGCTCCGCCGAGACCCTGCTGCTTCACGTACGCCATCTTCCCGGCGATGGTCGACGGGGTGTCGTAGCTCCACCAGTTGCTGCCGCACTTGGCGTACGCGGTGCCGCCGACCGTGCCCGTGGACGGGCAGCTGTTCTTGAGCACCTTGTAGTCCTCGATGCCGGCCTCGTAGGTGCCCGGCGCCGCGCCGGTCGCCGTGCCGCCCGGGGTGGCCTGGCTGACGCCGGTCCAGCCACGGCCGTAGAAGCCGATGCCGAGCAGCATCTTGCTGGCCGGGACGCCCTTGCTCTTCAGCTTCTGGATCGCCGCGTCGGACCAGAAGCCCTGCTGCGGGATGCCGGCGTACGAGTTGAGCGGCGAGTGCGGGGCGGTCGGGCCCTGCGGGGCGAACGCGCCGAAGTAGTCGTACGTCATCGGGAAGACCAGGTTCAGCTTCGAGATGCCGCCCGCGTAGTCGGCCGCGTCGAGCTTGCCACCGTTGGAGCCGTCGGCCGAGATGGCCGAGGTGACCAGGAAGCTGTTGCCGAACTTGTTCCGGACCGCGGTGATCACGTTGTTGTACGAGGCCGGGCCGGACGCGTCGCAGCTCAGGCCACAGGCGTTCGGGTACTCCCAGTCGAGGTCGATGCCGTCGAAGACGTCCGACCAGCGGGGGTCCTTGACCAGGTTGTAGCAGGAGTTGGCGAACGCGGTCGGGTTCGCGGCGGCCTGGGTGAAGCCACCGGACCAGGTCCAGCCGCCGAACGACCAGATCACCTTGATGTTCGGGTACGCCTTCTTGAGCTTGCGCAGCTGGTTGAACGAGCCGCGCAGCGCGCCGGTGTCCCAGGTGTCGGCGACGCCGTCGACGCTGTCGGCCGCGGTGTAGGCCTTGTCGTAGTCGGCGTACGCGTCACCGATCGAGCACTGGCCGCCGGTGGTGTTGCCGAACGCGTACAGCAGGTGGGTCAGCTTCGACGCCGAGCCGCTCGTCACCAGGTTCTTGACGTGGTAGTTGCGGCCGTAGACGCCCCACTCGGCGAAGTAGCCGACGACGTTCTTGCCGCTGGTGCCCGGCGGGGTCGTGGTCGGCGGCGTCGTCGGAGGCGTGGTCGGCGGGGTGGTGGGGGGCGTCGTCGGAGGCGTGGTGGGCGGGGTGGTGGGGGGCGTGGTGCCGCCGCCGCAGACTCCGTTGTCGATCCAGACGTCCCACTGTCCGCTGTGCGTGGCGGGCGACTCGTTCTGAGTCCACCACTTGGCGGTGTAGTTCTTGCCGTTCTGGGAGGACTGGTTGTCCTTGACGTAGACGGAGCTGGAGGACCACGCGGGGGCACAGGCCGCAGCAGCCGAGGCCTGGGAGGCGGGGATCGCGGCGGTGGCAGCCACCACTACGATCGCCGACACCCAGGTGGCGCGGCGGAGGGATTTCTGCACTGGGTCTCCTTTTAGAACAGTTAGGAAACTTTCCAAAAAGTTCGCTGAGGGAGACCGTAGTCACAGGTATTCACACTCGTCAAGATAGTGACGAGGGTTTCCGCAAAGGCTTAACTTTGTCGGGCGCACGGCTACGGGGTGCACACTGACGGATACTGCGCGTAGTCTGCCGTCATGACCATCTCCGACGTCGTTGTCCGATTGGCCGCACGCCGCCGATGAGTGTCCGGGTAATAGGAGTCGATGCGTACGCGCTCGGCTGGGTCGGTGTCGAGCTGCGCGACGGCGCGTTCGGCCGGGCCGTGCTGGCCTCCACGCTGTACGAGATCGTGGCCGGCAGTTCCGGCGCCTCGGTCATCGGGGTGGACATCCCGCTGGGCATGCTCCCCGACCGCTGGCGGGCGGCCGACACGCTCGCGGCCGATCAGCTGGGTCCCCGCCGCGGCAGTGTCTTCCGGGTGCCGCCGCGCGCGGTCTGGCAGGAGGGCGACTTCACGGCGGCCAACCGGCTCTGCCGCGAGCTGACCGGCGCCGGGCTGAGCCGGCAGTCGTGGGCGCTACGGCCCAAGCTGCTCGAGGCCAACGCGATCTGGGAACGGCATCCCGGCCTGCTGTTCGAGGCGCACCCCGAGGTCTCGTTCCGCACCATGGCGGGCGAGCCGTTGCAGTACGCCAAAAAGACGTGGACCGGGCAGGCGCGCCGGCGGGAGCTGCTGGCCCGCAACGGCATCGTGCTGCCCGACCAGATCGGACCGGCCGGTCAGGCTCCGCCGGACGACATCCTGGACGCGGCCGCCGTCGCCTGGTCGGCCCACCGGATGGCGACCGGGACGGCGTTGAGCCACCCCAGCCCGCCCGAGGAGAACAACGGCTCCAAGATCGCCATCTGGTACTGACCCCACCCGCCCTGGGGGCTGGCCAACGCTACGGCGCGAGCAAACGCAAATCCGGGTTGTCCACAGGCCACCGCCGGTGATCCTGCTGACAGTCTCAGCTCTTGGCGGTCATCTCACCGGCGATCGCGCGGGCCCGGTCGCGCGCGGCCTCGAGCGCCGTCAGGAACGCGGCGCGCAGCCCGTGCTTCTCGAGCTCGCGCAGCGCCGAGGCGGTGGTGCCGCCGGGCGAGGTGACCGACTCGCGCAGCTTGACGGGGTGCTCCCCCGAGTCGCGCAGCATGACCGCCGAGCCGACCGCGGTCTGCACGGCCAGCTCGTGGGCGACGTTGCGCGGCAGCCCGAGCAGGATGCCGGCGTCGATCATCGCCTCGACCAGCAGATAGAGGTAGGCCGGACCGGAACCCGACAGGGCGGTGACCGCGTCCTGCTGGCTCTCCGGCACCCGGAGCGTACGGCCGAGGGGCTGGAAGATCGTCTCGGTCAGCGCCAGGTGCTCGTCGGTCGCGTAGGGCCCCGGCGAGATCGCGGTCATCGCCTGGTCGACCAGGGCCGGGGTGTTGGTCATGACCCGCACGACCGGGATGCCACCGGGCAGCCGCTCGGCGAAGAAGCTGGTCGGCAGGCCGGCGCAGAGCGAGACGACCAGCCGGTCCGGCGGCACCTTCATGCCGAAGTCGTCGAGCAGCTTCGCCGCGTCCTGCGGCTTCACCGCGATCAGCAGCACGTCGGCCTGGGTGACCGCGGTCAGGTTGAGCACCGGGCGGATGCCGTAGCGCTCGGCCAGCTCGGCCGCGCGCTCGGGGCGCCGGGTGGTGGCCAGCAGCCGCTGGGCCGGCCAGCCCGAGCGCAGCAGGCCCGAGAGCACCAGCTCACCCAGCTTGCCCGCGCCGATCACGGCGACACTGTGCTCCGTCATACCCGCCCCTCACCAAAGAAACAGGGGGCGGCCACACACGTGGCCGCCCCCTGTCAAAGCTCGACCTAGCTGCCGAAGAAGACCTCGGCCTCTTCGTACCGCGACAGCGGCACGGTCTTGAGCTCGCCGGTGCCGTCGATCAGCGGCACGCGCACGATGTCGGTGCCCCGCAGCGCCATCATCTTACCGAAATCGCCGTCGTTGACGGCGTCGATCGCCTGCAGACCGAACCGGGTGGCGAGCACCCGGTCGAAGGCCGTCGGGGTGCCACCGCGCTGGATGTGACCCAGGACGACGGTGCGCGCCTCCTTGCCGGTCTTCTCCTCCAGCTGCTCGGCCAGCCACTGGCCGATGCCGCCGAGGCGGACGTGGCCGAACGAGTCCTTCTCCTGGCTCTGCAGCGCCATCTGGCCCTCGAGCGGGTGCGCACCCTCGGAGACGACCACGATCGGCGCGTACTCGACCTGGAAACGCTTGGTCACGTACGTCGCGACCTGGTCGACGTCGAACGGGCGCTCGGGCAGCAGGATCACGTTGGCGCCACCGGCCAGACCGGCGTGCAGCGCGATCCAGCCCGCGTGCCGGCCCATGACCTCGACGACCAGGGTGCGGTGGTGCGACTCGGCCGTGGTGTGCAGCCGGTCGATGGCCTCCATCGCGATGTTGACCGCGGTGTCGAAGCCGAACGTGAAGTCGGTCGCGTTCAGGTCGTTGTCGATCGTCTTGGGCACGCCGACGACGTTGACGCCGAGGTCGTTGAGCTTGGTGGCGACGCCGAGGGTGTCCTCGCCGCCGATCGCCACGAGCGCGTCGACGCCCTGCTCGGCCAGGTTGGCCTTGATCTTCTCGACGCCACCGTCGATCTTGAACGGGTTGGTGCGCGAGGAGCCCAGGATGGTGCCGCCACGGGGCAGGATGCCCCGGACCTCGGCGATGCCGAGCGGCTTCGTCAGACCCTCGAGCGGGCCCTTCCAGCCGTCGCGGAAGCCGACGAACTCGTGACC
The DNA here is from genome assembly GCF_018829635.1 of Paractinoplanes bogorensis. Lineage (GTDB taxonomy): Bacteria > Actinomycetota > Actinomycetes > Mycobacteriales > Micromonosporaceae > Actinoplanes > Actinoplanes bogorensis. The sequence goes on along the minus strand of NZ_JAHKKG010000027.1, from coordinate 18,994 downwards.
GTAAGCGGCGACGCCCTTGCGCACCACCGCCCGGATCACCGCGTTGAGACCGGGGCAGTCGCCGCCGCCGGTGAGCACGCCGATACGCATGTTTTGCTCGTCCTCCCTGTTGAGGGTTGCGAGAAGCAGATAGCCCGTCGAGCCCCAGGGAGCAGCGCTGCCCAGGCCCGGGGCGGGGCCGCGACCCGAACTCTAGTCGCCGTCCGGCACCCCGGCGCAGCCGCCCCGCTAAAGCCGGACTGTTTCGTTCTCGCCCGCCTCCGGCGTCTTTCCGGTAACGGCCGCCTTGGCGTAGTCCCTTCCGATCAAGACCCTTTTCCCGTACGCCTTCAGCAGTGCCCGGGACAGGTCCGACCAAACGGGGCATCAGCCACCCATCGCGCGCCAACGGGCCAGGTTGTGCCGGGCGTCGACCAGCGCGTCATGCCGCCCGGACATGGTCGGCAGGGTCGGCTTGCCCTTGTCGTCCCAGAGCTGGCGCAGATCCTTGGTGAAGCGGGGGATGTCGCGCGGCAGGGCCGGCATCGCCCCCCACAGCTGCGCCAGGGCGACGTGGTCGTAGGCGGCGAACCAGGCCCACAACTCGATCTGCTCGCCCCGGCCGCTGACCGGCTCGGTCAGGAAGGCGTAGAGGTCGTCGCGGATCCGCTCGCGCGACCGCCAGGCCGGATCGGCGGGCGAGGGCAGCTTGTCCAGCACGTTGCGCCGTACCCAGGGAATGGCACGACTGTCGTCGAACTCGGTGCTGACCGCGTAGAACTCGCGGCCGAACTCGTCGACGACACCGATCGAGACCAGGTCTACGGTGCGCCCGTCCTCGATGAACTCACAGTCGTAGAAATAGCGGTAGCTCATCGAGCCCTATCCTGGCACGTCGGCCAACGCCTCCCGCGCGCGGCGCAGGGCGTCCGGGCAGCCCCACCGCGCGGCCCGGTCGGCCTGCACGGCCCAGCGCAGCCGCAACAGCACCGGCAGGGCCGCCTCCAGTTCGCCCGCCTCGACCGTGCCGGCCGCCAGGTAGCCGTCGATCAGCTCGCCCGCCCGGTCCACGCCCCCGGCGTACACGACGGCCGCCGCCACGTCGTAGACCAGCGGCCCGACCTCGATCGCCCCGCAGTCCAGCAGCCCGGCACGGCCGGTGCCGGGGTCGACCACGAAGACGCCCGGGGCGGGATCGCCGTGCAGGACCCCGTACGTGAGCCGGTCGGTCACCGTAAGCCGGGTGGCCGCGGCGGACGCGTCGGCCACCACGTCCCGCAGCCACGGCTCGCCGCCCCGGTGCGCGGCCTCGGGGTCGAACGGCTGCCACGGGCGCAGACCCGGGTGGTGGAAGCCGTGCAGGGCCCGGTGCACGGCCCCCAGACGCTCGCCCCAGAACTGCTGGTCGATCGGGTCCCGGCCGTCCAGCCGGCGACCGGGGGCCCGGCGCAGCACGGCGAACGCGCCCGCATCGGTCTGCGCGGTGAGACCGCCCGAGAGCGTGCGCACCGGTTCCCCGGCGGCCACGCCCCGGCCCCGCAGATGCTCGGCCGCGACCAGTCCGGCCTCGACGGCGGGGCGGGCCTCGGGATCGCACAGGCGGACGACGTACGGGTCGGAGCCGGCCTTCACCTCCCAGGCGCGGGAGAAGAGCACGTCGTCGAGCGGGGTGATCCCGGCGGGCACGAGATGCCACTCGTCCCGCAGCGTCGAGGTCAGGAAGTCGGCATCCGGCACGGCGGGATTATCACGGCGCAGTTCGCAAATGTGACGGACAGGATGGGCGGCCCCCGAAACCGAGGGAATCTCACTCAAGGCATTCAGAGGTTTACAGATAGCGACCGGCGCGACATGATCCTATGAGGCGCCGGCGGTACAGGTGCGCAGAAATGGCGCCGGTGGGTTGCTGTGTGCTAAGAGTGATCGTTCGCGTCGTGGGGCCGGCGCGGTCACTCGCCGCTGCGGGCCCCCACCGGGGGAGGGATGACGCCGTGGACCATCGCATGTCGGACAACGGCGACGCGCTGACCGGCGTGGAGATGTTCGCCGGCCTGGAGCCGGACGTCCGGCAACGGGTCATCGCCACGGCCGTCCCGCGCAACTACCGCAAAGGACAGATCATCTTCGTCGAGCACGACCCCGGCGAATCCCTGATCATCCTGAAGCGTGGTGCTGTCGCCATCTTCCGCACGGCCCCGACCGGGGAACGTGCGGTGCTCACCGTCGTCCGCCCGCCCGACGTGCTGGGCGAGGTGTCCCTTCTGGACGCGTCGGCCCGCAGCGCGTCGGCCGAGGCGATCGAGGACTGCCAGGCGCTCACGCTGTCGCGGTCCGCGTTCATCGACCTGGTGCACGCCAACCCGCGCATCCTCGACGCGGTGATGCGCTCGGTCGGCGCGCTGATCCGCCGGCTGACCGAGCAGAACACCGACCACGTCTTCCTCGACCTGCCCGGCCGGGTGGCCAAGACGCTGGTGCGGCTGGCCGGCGAGAGCCAGGCCCCGATGATCACGATCGAGCTCAACCAGAGCCAGCTGGCCGAGATGGCCGGCGGCTCGCGGCAGAGCGTGAATCAGGCGATCGGCTCGTTCGCCAGCCGCGGCTGGCTGCGCACCGAGGGCCGCCGCATCGTGGTCACCGATCTGCAGGCACTGAGGCGCCGGGCGGGGATGTTGAACTGATGGTGGTTTTGAGTTTGCTGGCATAGACGTCGACGTACTCGCGGCCTGACATGGCCATCAGCTCGAACATGATCTCGTCGGTGATGGCGCGCTCGACGAAGCGGTCGCCCTTCGAGGCCTCGTAGCGGGAGAAGTCGAGCGGCGCGCCGAACCGCATCCGGACCCGCTTGATCTTGGGGATCAGGGTGCCGGTGGGCTGGATCTCGTCCGTGTTCAGCAGCGCGACCGGCACCACCACGGCCCCGCTCTCGAGGACGAGCCGGGCCACGCCGGTCTTACCGCGGTAGAGCCGCCCGTCGGGCGACCGGGTGCCCTCGGGGTAGATGCCCGCGACCCCGCCCTCGCGCAGCACCCGCAGCAACGTGTCGAGGGCCGCCTGGGCCGCCTTGCCGCCCGAACGGTCGACCGGGATCGTCCCGGTTCCGCTGAAGAACTGGCGCATGAGCCAGCCTTTGATGCCCTTGCCGGTGAAGTATTCGGCTTTGGCGACGAACGTCACGCGGCGATCCACGATGAGTGGTGTGAAGATCGAGTCGGAGAACGACAGGTGGTTGCAGGCCAGAATGACCGGCCCGGTGCGGGGCAGGTGAGACAGACCGCGCACGTCGGGGCGGAAGAGAAGCTTCAGCACGGGTCCCAGAACCACGTACTTGAGCAACCAATAGAACACTGGCGTCCTCGTTTCCGGCGGGCGTAGGAGTCATCGAAGCCTACGAAGGTCGGACGGCACGCCACAACGCACTCCCGCAACCTGTCCCTGGCGTGTCACCATTCAAGGCACGGTCGGCGAGGGAGTGTGCAGGGGTGACAGCGGGTGGTGCCCGCCGCGGGCGGCGGGACAACGGGATCGACGCGGCCGACTACGCGGTCGCGGGCGACGTGGATCCGCGCGTCGGCGAACACATGCTCGACGTGCTGGCGGCCGGCGGCATCGCGGCATATCTGCAGCCCACGGCCGATCTCAATCCCATCCTGCGCGCCACCACCCTGCCCGCGCGGCCGATCGACCGGCTCTATGTCGACCGGACCCATCTCGAGGCCGCCCGCGAGCATCTGCACAAGGTGACCGGCGGCGAGCCGCCGACCCCGCCCGCCGATCCGACCGCGGCCCCGGCCGTCCCGCCCGCGAGCAACGTCGACGTCGAGGCGGAATGGGCCAAGATCGTGGCCGGTTTCCACACCTCGGTCGACCCGACCGCCGAACCGTGGCCGGCCTCGGAGCGGATCGAGAAGCCGGCCGACCCGCCGCGCGCGGCCGGTCTGTCCAACGCGGCCGACTTCTCCGGCGTCTCGCTCAACCGGCGGCGCACCGACCAGCCGGCCGAAGACCCGTCGCTGCTCGACGGCCTCGACACGTTCGGCAACGACCTGCCCGACGACGAGGACGACGACGAGCGCTACGTCCCGCCGCCGCCCCCGCCGCTGCCGCGCATCTCGAAGTACGCGGTCATCGGCGTACTCGGCGTGATTGTCGGTTTCCTGCTCTTCCTGTTCCCGACGATGCTGCCGATCGACCGCGACTACGTGGTCCTGCTCGGCTTCGCGGCGATCGTGGGAGGCGCGGTGATGCTGGTCTGGCGCCTGCGGTCGGGCGACGACGAAGACGACTACGACGACGGCGCAGTCGTCTGAATTGTCGGTGTGAAATGTTCCATAGACCACGGTCGGTATATATCTGGGTAGCCATCCGATAACCTTCGGTGATGCGCCAGAGCTCGCTGGTCGTCGTCGCCAACCGCCTTCCCCTCGATGACAACGCCGCGCCCGACGGAGCGTGCGAGTGGCGGCGAAGCCCCGGCGGCCTGGCCGGCGCGCTGCACGCGATCCTCGAGCAGACCCCGGCGACGTGGGTCGGCTGGGGCGGCGGGGTGGGCCCGGCCCGCGATCTGCCCGACATCGGCACCCTGCGGCTGCGCCCGGTGTCGCTCAGCGAGGACGAACTGGCCGGCTACTACGAGGGCTTCGCCAACTCGACGCTCTGGCCGCTCTATCACGACGCCGTCGAGCAGCCGGTCTTCGACCGCGGCTGGTGGGAGACCTACCGGACGGTCAACCGGCGCTTCGCCGAGGCCGCGGCCGAGGTGGCCGAGCCCGGCGCCACCGTCTGGGTGCAGGACTATCACCTGCAGCTGGTCCCGCAGATGATCCGCGAGCTGCGCCCCGACGTACGGATCGGCTTCTTCCTGCACGTGCCGTTCCCCCCGCCCGAGCTGTTCATGCAGCTCCCCCGCCGGATCGAGCTGCTGCGCGGAATGCTCGGGGCCGACCTGGTCGGATTCCAGCGGCCGCAGGCGGCGCACAACGTCGCCCAGCTCGCCCAGAAGCTGCTCGGGGCCCGCGGCGCCGACGAGCGCATCCTCCTGGACGATCGGGTCGTGCTCACCGGCGCCTTCCCGGTCTCGATCGACGTCGCCGAGATGCGCTCGCTGTCGGCCCGGCCCTACGTGGTCAACCAGGCCCGCCAGCTGCGGCACGACCTCGGCGCGCACAAGCGGGTGCTGCTCAGCGTCGACCGGCTCGACTACACCAAGGGCATCGAGCACCGCCTCACCGCGTACTCGGAGCTGATTCGCGACGGCCGGGTCAAGGTCCGCGACACCGTGATGGTGCAGGTGGCCGTGCCGAGCCGCGAGCGGGTGGAGAGCTACCGCGGGCTGCGCGACCGGATCGAGCGCGAGGTCGGGCGGATCAACGGCGAGTACGGGCGGGTCGGCGAGCCCGCGATCCACTACCTCAACCAGCCGTTCGACCGGGCCGACCTGGCCGCGCTCTACCAGACGGCCGACGTCATGGTGGTGACCCCGCTGCGCGACGGGATGAACCTGGTGGCCAAGGAGTTCGTGGCGGCCCGGCGCGAGGACAACGGCGCGCTGGTGCTCAGCGAGTTCGCCGGGGCCGCGGCCGAGCTCGAGGACGCTTTCCTGGTCAACCCGCACGACGTCGACGGCCTCAAGGAGACACTGCTGCACGCGCTGGCGGCCGACCCGGACGACCTGGCGACCCGGATGAAGGGCATGCGCGACTACATCACCAGCAACGACATCCACGCCTGGGCCCGCGCCTACCTGACCGCCCTGCACGAGTCGCGGGTGCCGGCCGTCTGACGATCAACACCATTTCCCCGTACGGGAAAAAGCCTCTCTCAACCGCCGGTGCCCAGCTCCTTGGTCAGCCAGTCCAGGATCGCCTCGATCGGTTCGGCCTGGTCCACGTCGAGCATCAGATCGTGGCCCATGCCCGGGAAGAGCAGCGGCGCTCCGCCGTAGCGGGTCGCGGTGCGGTCGAGCGACGAACGCGGCACGACCCGGTCGTCGGGACTGCCCACCACCAGCACCGGCGGATCCCCCACCGGTCGCGGCGCCGGATCGTGGACGACCAGCTCGCGGCGGGGCCGGGCGACCACCCGGTCGAGGATCTCGCGGGCCCGCTCGTCCGGCAGACCGGCGCTGAACAGCTGCTTGCGGTTCAGCCGGAGCCGGCCCCCGAAGACGGCCGGCAGCGTGCCCAGCGGGTTGGTCTTCAGCGCCGTCCACAGCGTCGGCCAGCCGTCCATCACCGGCGCGGCCAGCACCGCGGCCCGGACCGGGTAACGACCCATCGCGTACGCCACCACGAGCGCCCCGGCCCCGTGCCCGATGAGGACGGTCTGGCGGGGCAGCGACGCCGCCACCTGCACCACGTCGTGCACCTGGGCCCGCCGCGAACCGCCCGGCCGAGGGGTCAGCGCGTGCGCGGCGAAACCCCGGGCCGCCGCCGCGGGCAGCCAGTGCTCGGCGAACGCCCACGCCCCGTGCCCCAGGCCCGGCACGAAGAGCACCGGCGGCAGGTCCTTGTTCGCGTCCTCGGTGAGCGAGATCAGCTCGCGCTCGACCGGCCGGACCGGGTCCGTCCAGTCGTCGAAGCGCAGCACCGGGGAGGACTTCACTGGGCGGGCTCCATCTCGTGCAGAAGGCCCTCGACGGCCCGCAGGTAGTCGGCGTGATCGACCTCGAACCAGTGCCGCGCGGTGGGCACCACCCGGCGCCGCGACCAGCTCGCGACCGGCCGGGTCGACTCCTTCTGCTGCACGGCGGCGGCCCGTTGCGGGTCGGACACGCGTAGCCGCAGCCACCGCGCGATCGCCACGCTCTGCCAGTGGGCCAGCGGGAACAACCCGAAGTCGGCTTGCACCAGACCGACCACGGCCAGCGTCGGGTGCTGGCGGGCCAGCGCGTGCAGGTGCAGATCGGGGCGGCCGTCGTCGCCGACGCCGAGCAGCTCGGGGGCCAGGAACTCGAACCGCGGCCGGTACCCGGTCGCGGTGATCACGAGCTCGGGTTCGATGCGGCGGCCGTCGGCGAGCACGACCGACGCGCCGTCGAAGCTCACCACGTCGGGCACGGCCGTGATCCGCCCGTGGCCCAGGTAGTAGGGCAGCTGGCTGTTGACGATCGGGTGGCTCTCGTACGGCCGGTGGTCGGGCGCGGCCAGCCCGTAGCGGGTCAGATCACCGGTGGTCAGTCCGAGCACCCGGCGATAGAGCCACTGGCGCAGCCGCAACGGCAGGCCGAGCTTGAGCAGACGGTCGTTGACCTGGTCGGCGGGCCGGCCGAGCACGTACTTGGGGGCGTACCAGTAACCCCGCCGGGTCGAGTGCCAGACCGTGCTCGCCTGCTGGGCCGCCTCGACCGCGATGTCGCAGCCGGTGTTGCCGCCGCCGATCACCAGCACCTTGCGGTTACGCAGCTGGGCCGGGTCCTTGTACTGCGCCGAGTGGATCACCTGGCCGCGGAAGTCGCCCGGGATCTCAGGCTTGGCCGGCGACCAGTTGTGCCCGTTGGCCACCACGACGCCCGCGTAACGCTGCACCCGGGACGACCCGCCGCCGGTGGACTGGGTCGTCACGTCCCAGCGTCCGTCGCCGACCGGCACCACCGAGACGACCTCGGTGCCGAACCAGACGCTGTCGGCCAGCCCGAAATGCCGCGCGTACCGCTCCAGATAGGAGAGCACCTGCCGGTGGTCGGGATAGTCGGGCCAGGTGTCCGGCATCGGGAAGTCGGGGAACTCGGTCAGCGGCCGCGACGAGATCAGGTGCGTGCCGGCGTAGACCGGGCTGCGGTCGTGCCGCCAGTTCCAGCCACCGCCGACCGACGTCTCCCGCTCGTAGCAGTCGACCTCGAACCCGTGCTCGCGCAGGTTCTTGATCGCGGCGAGACCGCTGGCGCCGGCCCCGATGACGCACACGGCGTCGTGACGGTCGGCGATGTCGGGAGTGTCGGGCACCCGGCGATATTGCCAGAACTTGAGCCTTATTCGGAAGGGAGTCTGAGGTCGATCACGACCGGAAGATGATCACTGGCTCGGCGGGCCTGGTCGGAGTCGACGATGTCGTATTTGTCGATGGTGATGTCGGGGGTCACGAAGATGCCGTCGATGCGCCGGCTGGGCAGCGAGGCGGGGAAGGTCAAGGGCGCTTCCCCGTACGTCACCAGGCCGTCCTCGACCATCCGCCACGCGCTGCCGCCGGGGCCCTCGTTGAGGTCGGCGGCCGCGATCACCGGACCCTCGACCTTGCTCAGCTCCTGTTTCCAGATCGCCGCCTGACTCGGCCGCTCGGCCGGGTCGGTGGCCAGATGCGAGCCCGAGACGGTGAAGTCACCGCCCCGCACCGATCCCCGGGCGAACGCCGCCCCGCGCAGGTGCCGTCCCGGCGTGAGCGGGTAACGCATGCTCCACGACTCGTGCACCCGCACCCGCAGACTGACCAGCAGCAGGTTGCCCAGCGAGGGCAGCCCGCCCTCGGCCACCACCATGCCCAGGTCGTCGGCCAGCGCGGCGCACTTGTGCCGCCACCGGAACCGGCGCGGCGCCTCCTGCACGACCAGCACGTCGGGGGCGAGGTCGCGGATCAGACCGACCAGCGCGGCCCGATCGTCCTTCAGACCGTGGACGTTGTAGCTGACCACCCGCAGCGAGGCGCCGGACATCGCGGGGCCGCCCTCAGATGCGCCGGGCCAGGTCGGCCGCGCCGACCACGCCGGCCGTGTTGCCCGTCTCGGCCGCGTGCACCTCGGCGACCGGGAACCGTCCGCGCTGTTTGAGCTGGTCGCGGTAGGTGTTGCGGGTCGGCGCCATGAGCAGCTCACCGGCGTCGACCACACCCCCGCCGACGACCAGGATCTGCGGGTCGAAGCTCTGGGCCAGGTCGGCCATGGCGACGCCGAGCCAGTAGCCGATCTGGGCGAACGCGTCGCACGCGACCCCGTCGCCGGCCCGGGCGGCCTCGGTGATCTGCCGGCCGCTGATCGCCAGCGGGTCACCGCCGGCCAGTTCGAGCAGCTTGGCCGCCTTCTCCGGCTCCTGCCGGGCCCCGGCCCGGGCGAACCGGACCAGCGCGTTGCCGCTCGCGTACTGCTCGAGACAGCCGAGCCGGCCGCACCCGCACGGATGGCCGTCGGGCACGGACTGGATGTGGCCGAGCTCGCCGGCGATCCCGTTGGCGCCGCGCCACAGCTTGCCGCCCAGCACGATGCCGCCGCCGATGCCGGTGCCGACCGTGATCATGACCATCGAGTCGTCGGCCTCACGGGCCACGCCGTAGCGGAACTCGGCCCAGGCGGCCACGTTGGCGTCGTTCTCGAGCACGGTGGGCAGGCCGACCGCCTTGCTCACGTAGTCGCGCAGCGGCTCGTCCCGCCAGGCCAGGTTGGGGGCGAACAGCACGGTGGCGCCGGGTGCGTCGATCCACGCCGCCGCGCCGATGCCGACGGCGGTGGCCTGCGGGAACTGCTGGGCCAGCTCGGCCGCGACCTCGACGATGGTGTCCCGGGTGCCGGCCGGGTCTTCGGCCGGGGTGCTCCGCCGGTTCGACGCGAGCACGGTGCCGTGCTCGTCGACCACTCCACCGGCCACCTTCGTGCCGCCGACGTCGACTCCGATGGTCAGCGTCACGCTGCCCGTCCCCTCATGTATCTGCTTGCTCAGCGCCGCCGGCACGGGCGTCGTCGCCCGATTCATCATCGCCTGTCCCGTCGGGCACGCCCGCACCCGCCACATCATGATCCACGGTCGCCCCGTGCGCCACGGACCTGACACCCGCATCGGCCGTAGCCGCAGCCCAGACATCAAACCTTCGAGGCGCTCCCCCGCCGGCGGCCACCCGCCCGGCAGTGTCCCCGGTCTCCCCGCCACCGCTGCCGCCCGCGCCCGAGCCGATGCCGCCGGGGCCGCCACTGCCCGCGTCGCCGGTCGCGCGGGCAGCGATCTCCGCCGCGGCCGCTTCCCGCCGCGCCTTGGCCAGCGCCGCCGCCTCGGCCACGCGCCGCTCGGCCTCCGCCGCGGCTGCCAACGCCGCCGCACGTCGCTCGGCCAGCTCAGCCGCGTGCGCCTCAGCCACGGCGCTCGCACTCGCCGTCGTCGCCGCAGCCCACGGATCGTCCGATCCGTCCGGCGCGCCCGCCTCGACGGCATTCGTCGCGGCCGCCCACGCGGAATCCGCGGTGTTGGCGTCGGCGCGGGTGACGGCGGACCACGTCTGGTCGGCGTTGCCGGGCTGGATCGTGACGGGTGCGGGCCGGGCCGGTTTCGGCTTCTCGCCCACGATCGCCGAGACGCCGCGCAGCAGGCTCGCCACCGAACCCGCGAGATCGCTCGCGCTGCCGGCCAGCTTCGCCGCCGTCTCGGGCCTGGGGTCACGCATGGCCGCGATCGCCTTGCACACCGGGCACACGCAGCACTCGGGGTCGCCCGTCGCCCATCGCCGGTCGTTGAAGGCCTGGCCGGTGACGGCCCGGGCCAGCACCGCCGCGACGAGCCGTTCCGCTTCCTCGCGGGCTGATCCAGCCATCACAAACCTCCGGTCACGGTCAGCTCGGCAGGCTCTCGACGCGCCGCTTGAGCTGCTTGAGCGCCGTGTCCATGATCATCTTTTCGGCCTTGCGGCGGAACATGCCCAGCATGCCGATCGAGAGCTCCACCTCGAGCGTGTAGGTCACCGTGGTGGTGCCGTCGGTGCCCTCGGCCAGGTCGTAGGAGCCGCGCTGCGACTTCTGCGTCTTCGACGGCTCGATCAGGTGCCACTCGACGCGGGAGAGGTCGTCGGCATACGCGTATTCGAGCGTGTAGTCGTCGGCCATCACCCCGGCGTCGATCACGAACCGGACGCGGTAGGCGTAGCCGTCCTCGTATTCCTCGAGGACCTCCACCTGCTTCATCGCCTCGGCCCACTCGGTGTAGCGCGGGAAGTCGCTGATCACCGCGGCCACTCGGTCGAGGGGCGCCTGGACCTGGATCGACTGGGTGGAGGTATCCGCCATGCTCGGAGGCTACCTCGCGGCTGCGACATTCCCGGCGGCCGGGCCGGGCGCGACGAGCCGCCGGGCGCCGGTACGGCTACCATCCGTCAGGTGCCGGGTCTAGCCAGCGTCTCCGTGCGCGTCCAACCGCTCGCGGTGGCCGCGCGCATCGTCATGCTCGCGCTGGTCGCGGCACTCACCCTGATCGTCACCGGCGAGCCCCTCCAGCTGCTCTGGATCGCCCTGCTCGTGGTCGCCTCGCTGCCCGCGGTGATCGCCCCGGCCGACCACGTCTCGGCCCCGCTGGGCCGGTTCGCCGAGGTCGTCGTCACCGGCCTGGCCGCGGGGTCGATCGCCTCGGCGGCGATTCAGAACAGCACATTGGACGCCGGTTTCGGCGCCTGGGCCGTGCTGCCCTACCTGTCCGTCCCGCTGCTCACCGCCGCGCTGCGACGGCGCCCGACCGAGGGTGCGGCCCTGCTCGGCGTCGCCGCGGTCTCGCTGGTCGTCGGCGGCACGCTGGTCGGCCGGGTGATCCTCGAGCCCGGGTTCCTCGCGGCCGGCGGTCAGTGGCTGGTGCTCGGCGCGATCATCACGTTCGCGGCCGACACCATGCGCCAGTTCATGCAGCCGGCCGAGCCCACCCCGCAGCCGTACGCGGAAGCCACCCGCCTGCTCACCCAGCTGCGCAGCGTGGCCCGGTCGCTGCCGGGCGCCACGCTCGACCCGGGCGGCATCTCGGAGCACCTGCTCGAGGAGCTGCGCCTGGTCAAGCCGGCCGACCGCGCGGCGGTGCTGTCGGCCAGCGGCGGTGGCCGGCTCGTCGTGCTCGCCCAGACCGGGGTCGAGCGGGTCGACTGGGAGGTCACGCTCGACGCCGACTCGGCCATCGCCGACGCCTGGGCCAGCCAGCAGCCGCAGGTCGCGAGCCGCTCACAGGCCCGGTCGAGCCGTCGCGGCGACACGTCGTCGCTGGTCGTGCCGCTGGTCGCCGGCGTCCGCACGATCGGGCTGGTCATCCTGGAAAGCGATGTCGCCAACGCGTACCCCAAGGAAACCGTCGGCGAGATCACCTGGGTGACCGAGGCCGCGGCCCTGCGGCTGGAGGCCGCGCTGCTCTTCGACGACGTGCGGTCGCTGGCCACCAATGAGGAGCGTCAGCGACTCGCCCGCGAGATCCACGACGGGGTCGCGCAAGAGCTGGTGATGGTCGGCTACGGCATCGACAACGCCCAGGCCACCCTGCCCGAGGGGGCCGAGGAGACGGCCGAGGAACTGCGCGCCCTGCGGGCCGAGGTGACCCGGGTGATCACCGAGTTGCGCCTGAGCCTGTTCGAGCTGCGTTCCGAGGTGGACCGCAACGGCGGTCTGGCCGCCGCGATCGCCGAATACGCCCGCACGCTCGGCACCTCGGCCGGCCTGCGGGTGCACTTCACGTTCGACGAGTCGACGGCCCGGTTGCCCGCCGCCACCGAGGCCGAACTGCTCCGCATCGCCCAAGAGGCGATCACGAATGCGCGCAAGCACGCGGGAGCCTCTAATCTGTGGGTTACCTGCACTGTTGATCCGCCGTTCGCCGAGATCGAGGTCTCCGACGACGGCCGGGGATTCGCCGACGACCGCCCGGACGGTCGTTACGGTCTGACCATCATGGCCGAGCGGGCCGAACGGATCCGGGGCCGTTTGAAGATCACGCCACGACACCCCAGCGGGACAACCGTTGCCGTAGTGCTGGGATCTTCCGCACGGCGCGATAGCGTGCGGGATAGCGTTTCCGCTCCAGAAGGGGAGTAACCCGAGCATGTCGACCAGTCCGGCGCCGACGACGCGCACCAAGGTCCTCCTTGTCGACGATCATGACTTGATTCGTAAGGGGCTGCGACACGCATTCGAGCGCGACCGCCAGTTCGAGGTCGTCGGCGAGGCCGCCACGGCGGCCGAGGCCGTCCGCCAGGCGGGCGCCCTGCAGCCCGACGTCGTGATCATGGACCTGCGCCTGCCCGACGGCAGCGGTCTCGAGGCGACCAAGGCCCTCCGCAAGAACAACGCCAACATGGGCATCGTGGTCCTCACCATGTATGCGGGCGACGACCAGCTGTTCGGCGCTCTCGAGGCGGGCGCGAGCGCGTTCGTCCCCAAGACGGCGCCCGCCGACGAGGTCGTCGCGGCCGCCCGGCACGCCGCCTCCGCGCCCAGCGCCTTCACCGCGGCCGACCTGGCCGAGGCCATGAAGCGCCGGCTCGCCCCGTCCGGCCCGCAGCTCTCCCCCCGCGAGGGTCAGGTGCTGCGCCTGCTGGCCGACGGCATGAGCGTGGCGGGCATCGCCAAGCAGCTGTTCGTGTCCGAGTCGACGGCCAAGACCCACATCTCGAAGCTGTACGAGAAGCTGGGCGCCGCCAACCGGGCGCAGGCCCTGATGACGGCCCTGCGGCTGGGCTTGCTCGAGGCTCCCGACGCCCCGAAGTTCTAACCCAGCACCCCATCCCCACGACGTCAGCGCCCGGTCCCCCCCAACCGGGCGTGTCGTGTTTCTCCCCCGGCCGGGCGCCGAGCCCCCGCGCTCGCATCCCCGCTCGCCGGTCCGCACGCCCGCACGCCCGCAGACCGCATTTGGTCGGCCCACAGCCCGCCCTCCCAGGGGGACCCCCACCGCTACCAGGAGTCTGGCGAAACTGGCCGATCTTGGGGCGGGCCCTGTGGACAACAGCGAATTGTGGACAACGTCGCAACACCCGGCCGGACGTGCTAAGCGCTGCGGGCGCTCATGCGCTTGAACGCCAGGTACGCCTCACAGCCCAGGCACAGGCCGAAGGCGGCATTGAGGAACGCCGCCAGCAGCCCGAAAGCCGCACAGACGACCCCGAGCGCGGTCAGGCCCGAAAGGTAGCCGACACTCGCGACAGCCAGAAAGCTAAATCCGACTAACTGCGCGAAGCGTACGGGTGCCGCGGGCTCCCGCTCGGCCGGCGGACCGAGCCGGGGCAGCAGCAGAGCGCGGAAGACGTACGCGTACGGCCCACGGCGAGGGTCGTACGCCGTGATCGCGAAGACGACGGCCTGCGCGAGCGCGAGCCACCCCCACCCGGTCGCCAGCACGACGATGAGGACGACGCTGGTCACCGCGGCGGCGAACCGCTGACCACGCGGATCGAGTTCCATCCGCACAGCGTCGCACTGACCAGCGCTTTCACCACCGTCCAGCCCCTATGAGGGGCATCACCGGCGCCCAGGTCGACTTTCCGGCCCGCCGAACCGAGCCCGGCCGGAATGAAGCCCGGCCGGAGGTGAAGCCCGGCCGGAGTCAAGCCCAAGATCACCCCTCGAGGTCGAGCAGCACCTTGCGCAACAGCGCGTTGAGCTGGATCAACTCCTCGTGCGTGAGCGCCCGCAACAAGCTCTGATCACGCGCCATACCTTCGAAGATGTACTTGTTCCACATCGCCCGCCCCGCCGCCGTGGGCCGGATCAGTACCCGCCGCCGGTCGGTGTCGTCGTTCTGCCGGGTCACCAGCTCGGCCGTGACCAGGCGATCGAGCCGGCTCGTCATGGCGGCCCGGGTCACGTTGGACGCCTCGGCCAGCTGGGCCGGCGTGGCCTCGATCGGCCACGGCTGGATCATCAGCACGTGCAGGGTCTTGTAGTCCTCGGCGGTCAGTTCCCGGGACTCGGCGAAGGCGGCGGCGTCGGCCCGGCGCGATTCCCGGCCGAGGTAGTTCATCCGCACCAGCGCGCCCTCGACCTCGGGGGCGAAGGCCGGTTCGTCCTTCCAGAACGCCGCCCACCGCGCCACGTGATGGTCGACGCTGTCCTGCGCCTGGCCGGCTCCTACCCCGTACGCGGGAATGCTCATGAGACCCAGTCTGCCACCATCTGACTTTTCGATTGCTAATAGTTAGATGGTGAACTAGTTTCCGGCTATGCGGATTTCCGACTTCCGGCTCCTCGCGGCCGGGCAGACGCTCTCCTGGGTCGGCAACGGCTTCCAGACGGTGGCGCTGGCGGTCGCCGTCGTGCTGGCCGACGGCGGTCCGGGCGATCTCGGCCTGGTCATGGCGTCGTCGATCGCGGCCCGGCTCGTGTGCACGCTGTTCGGCGGCGTCTGGGCCGACCGGCTGCAGCCGCAGCGCGTGATGATCGGCTCCGACCTGGTGCGGCTGCTCGCCGCGGCCGCGATGGCCGTGATGTTCCTGAGCGGCGGCTACCACCTCGCGCTGCTGTGCGCACTGGCCGCCGTCTCGACCGGGGCCGCGAGCTTCTTCGACCCGGCCTTCGGGGCGCTGCGCCCGCTACTGGTACCGGCCGAGAAGCGCCAGTCGGCCAACGCCACCTTCAGCATGCTGCAGACCGGCAGTCAGATCGCAGGCCCGGCGCTCGGTGGCGTGACGGTGGCCGCCTTCGGCGCGTCGGCCGGCTTCACCGTCAACGCGCTCAGCTTCCTGGCCTCGATGGTGGCGGCACTGCTTCTTCGCGTACGGGCTGAGCGTGGCCCCCGCACGTCGATGATCGCCGAGCTGGCCGAAGGCTGGCGCGAGATCAGTCGGCGTGACTGGCTGCTCGGCGGGCTGTTCGGCGCGACGGTCTACCACGTGGCCAACGGCGTGATCCTCGTGCTCGTGCAGGTGGTCGCGATCGAGCGGCTGGGTGGCCCTTCGGCGGCCGGGTTCATCGCCGCCGCCGAAGGGCTCGGTGGCCTGGTCGGCGCCACGATCGCGCTGCGCTTCAAGCCGCGCCGGCTGCTGCGGGCGGGCTGGCTGACGCTGCTGCTCATGCCGGTGTGGGCGCTGGCCTACGTCTGGCCGGCCGAGCTGATCGCGGTCATCGCGGGGGCGATCATCGGGTACGCCGGACTGATCTTCTTCGACGTGGCCTGGGAGACGGCCATCCAGGACCACGTGCCGCAGCGCATGCTCGGGCGCGTGTCGTCCTGGGACTACCTGACCTCGTTCCTGGCCATGCCGCTGGGCAATGTGCTGGCCGGGCCGCTTTCCGGGGCGTACGGGATCGACCGGGTCTTGATCGTGTGTGCCGGGGTGCTGTTCGTGTCGGCTGCGGTCCAGCTGCTCATCCCGGGGACGCGGCGGCTGACCCGGGTGCATCCCACGCCGGCCCCGCCGAGCCCGGAGCCGGAGCTGGCGCCGCTCTAGAGCAACTCGCCCAGCGCGGCGATGAGCTGGGGTTTCGCCGGGACGCCGGTGGCCCGTCGGGTGACGCGGCCGTCGGCGTCGAGCACGAGCAGCGTCGGGGTGCGCCAGATGCCGAGGGCGCGGACCGCGTCGAGGTGACTCTCGGCGTCGACCTCGACGTGCTGAACGCCCGGCACCAGGCCGGCGACCTCGGAGCTGACCCGGCGGACGGCCCGGCACGGCGCGCAGAAGGCGGACGAGAACTGCAGCAGAGTGGCCTTGGCCTCGCCGACACCCAGGTCGGCGAGCAGGGCAGCGTCCAGCTTCTGGCCGGCGGCACTGGGATCGGTGTCGATCACGCCCGGCTCCTCCCTGTCGTCGGGGACCAACGCTACCCGCAGGCGACCGTCCGTCCGGCGGCGCCACAAGCCGAGCGCGACGCCGATGACCAGCACCGCGACGACCGCCCCAACCCCTACCGAATCCATCGGTCAACTCTGCCACGGCGGCGGCCGATCACCTCATGCCGACTGGTACGCGCTCGCCTGCAACGTGAACATCTGGGCGTAAATCCCCCCAGCCTCCATCAACTCGGCGTGACCGCCCTGCTCGGCCAGCACCCCATGATCGAGCACGTAGATCCGGTCCGCCTCCCGCACACTGGCCATCCGGTGCGTGATCAGCACCACCGTCCGCCCCGCGGCCAGCTCCCGAAGCCGCTGATAGACGTCGTGCTCGGCCCGGGCGTCCAGGTTCGCGGTCGGTTCGTCGCAGATCAGCAGCGGCGCGTCCCGATAGAACGCCCGGCTCACCGCCAGCCGCTGCCACTGCCCGCCCGACAGATCGGCGCCGTCGGTGAAGTGCCGCGACAGCAACGTCTCGTACCGCCGCTTGAGCTCCATGATGAACTCGTCCGCGTCCCCGGCCCGCGCCGCCGCCCGCACCTCGGCCATCCCGGCCACCCGCTCCTGCCGCCCGATCCCGATGTTCTGCCGCGCGGTCAGGGGCCAGCGCGTCGGCTCCTGCATGACAACCGCAACCCTTTCCCGTACGGACTCAGGATCGAATCCCGCCGCATCCACCCCGTCCCAGAGCACGGCGCCCTCCTGCGGCCGGTACAGCCCCGCGAGCAGCGCGGCCAGCGTCGACTTGCCCGACCCGTTCTCGCCGACCAAGGCGATCACCTCCCCGCGACGCAGGGTCAGAGTCATTTCCCGTACGGCCGGTTGCTCGGCATCGGGATAACTGAACGTGACATCGCGCAACTCGATCTCGTGGAACGCCGGCGGGGCCACTCCCCCCGGCTCGGGTTCGGCCCGGGCGCGGGACAGTTCGCAGAAGCCCTCGAAATCGGCGAAGTAGAGGCCCTGCTGGAACACGGTGTTGGCGGCGTACGTGATCTGGCTCAGCCGGCTGATGCCGAGGCTGATCGCGTACGCCGCCGCGCCGCCGACCGCCAGATCCATCCGCCCGGTCCACAGCAGCCAGAGCAGGACGCCGTACGTCAGTCCGGTCGCCGCCGCGCCGAGAGCCGCGCCCGCCATCCGGGTGCGTACCTGCTGGGCGGCGACCTGGATCTCCTGGCGGGTCGAGATCCCGATCATCCGCCGCACCTCGCCCAGCAGATAGGTGCGCAGCGTGAACGCCCGCAACTCGGGCGCCGCCTCACGATCGGCCAGCAGCCCCGACAGCATCGACTCGCGGCGCCACACCGCGATCAGCCGGACGAACCGCCGGTGATCGAGCCGCGCCGACCGCACCGCGGCCCACCCGACCGGCAGCACCGTGAGTACGAGCAACGGCAGCAGCACCGGATGCAGCACGGCGAGCACCCCGGCCGCCGCGATCAGCCCGACGACGTTGGTGACGAGCTGAATGGCCTGGTTGACGAGTTGCGCGGCCGCCGAGGCACCGCGGCTGCGGGCCCGCTGCATGGCGTCCCGCCAGGCCGGATCGTCGAACGTGGACAACTCGACCCGAGTGGTCAGCGTGAGCAGCCGCATCTCGGCTTCCTGCGACACCTGAGGCGTGAGCCGCCCGTTGGCCGCGGCACCGGCCGACTCGAGGGCGCTGCGCACCGCCGAAGCCCCGACAAAGAGCAGCAGCGACGGCACGGCAGCCCGCACCCGTTCGGGCGTGGGCCCGTCCCGCAAAAGCCCGTCGAGCACCCCGACCACACTGATCATCCCGACCGCACTGGCCACGCCACCCACGATCTGAGCCACAACGAGAGCCACACTCGTCCGCCGATCGGCCCGCCAGGCCAGCAGCCAGGCCTGCCCGAGCAGCCGAGGCAGCCGCCGAGCCATCTGCGGAAAGCTGGCCTTGGCCGCTTCCTCAGCACTGACCAGCCAGTGCGGCAGCGAAAGCTCCGCCGCGTCAAACTCACCGCCGCCATCCCCGGCCCGCCCATCGGTGTCGGCGCGGCCATCGCTCCCAGCGCAGTCATCAGCGTCGGCGCGTGGATCGCTCCGGGCACGGGCATCGCTCCCAGCGCGAGCGTCGTCACCAGCGCGGGCATCGCTCCCAGCGCGGGCATCGTCACCAGCGCGAGCGTCGTCACCAGCGCGGGCATCGCTCCCAGCGCGGGCATCGTCACCAGCGCGAGCGTCGTCACCAGCGCGGGCATCGCTCCCAGCGCGAGCGTCGTCACCAGCGCGAGCGTCGTCACCAGCGCGGGCATCGCTCCCAGCGCGAGCGTCGTCACCAGCGCGAGCGTCGTCACCAGCGCGAGCGTCGTCACCAGCGCGGGCATCGCTCCCAGCGCGGGCATCGTCACCAGCGCGAGCGTCGTCACCAGCGCGGGCATCGTCACCAGCGCGAGCGTCGTCACCAGCGCGGGCATCGCTCCCAGCGCGAGCGTCGTCACCAGCGCGAGCGTCGTCACCAGCGCGAGCGTCGTCACCAGCGCGGGCATCGCTCCCAGCGCGGGCAT
>NZ_JAHKKG010000026.1 GCF_018829635.1 Paractinoplanes bogorensis | reverse complement strand
GGGGCCGACCAGACGCCGACATGCCAGCAGCACGCACGACCGGCATGCCCCCGGGGCCGACCAGACGCCGACATGCCAGCAGCACGCACGACCGGCATGCCCCCGGGGCCGACCAGACGCCGACATGTCGGCAGCACGCACGACCGGCATGCGGCATTGCACACGCCCCGTGGTGCAGCACGCAACCGCCCGCACAACACACCGACGGCAACGCACGCGGCCGTCGGCTGAGTGCACGCCCAAGCTGGAACGTTCCACATGAGATGAAGAGGAGTAGCGCATGACCGGAGTTGCGTTGATCGGGAGCGGCCGGATGGGCTCGTTCCACGGCGAGACGCTCAGTCGGCGGCTGCCGGGGGTTGAACTGGTCGCCGTGGCCGATCCGGCGCCCGGGGCGGCCGCGGCCCTGGCCGGACGGCTGGGTGCCCGCCGGGCCTATCAGGATGCCGATCAGGTGTGGGGCGATGCCGAGGTGGAGGCCGTCGTGATCGCGGCGCCGGCGCGGTTCCACGCGGAGTTGGCGGTGGCGGCGGCGGGGGCCGGTAAGCATGTCTTCTGTGAGAAGCCGATGGCCCTCACCCTGGACGACGCGGACCGGGTGATCGACGCGGCGCGGAGTGCGGGGGTCGTATTGCGGGTCGGCTTCAATCGGCGGTTCGTGCCGGACTGGGTCGCGGCCCGTGGGCTGATCGACAATGGGCAGGTCGGCACGCCGCGGCTGCTGCGGTCGCTCACCCGGGATCCGGGCGGCTTCGACCCGGCCCGCATCGCGCCGGGCACCATCTTCAACGAGACGCTGATCCACGACTTCGACACACTGCGGTTCCTCAACCCGGGGGCCGAGGCGGTCGAGGTCTTCGCGGTGGCCGACGCCTTGGTCGAGCCGGCCTGGCGGGACCGTGGGCTACTGGACACGGCCGTGGTCACGGTCCGGTTCGACAACGGTGCGGTCGGGACGGCCGAGGCGTGTTTCGAGGCGAGCTACGGCTACGACGTCCGCGGCGAGGTACTGGGCGACGGCGGAATGGTCGCCATGGGCGACGGCCGCCGAACCGGTCTGACGTTCTCGGGCGCGGCCGGCCGCCTCGTCGAGACCACCCGCAGTGACCAGGAACTGTTCGGGGCGGCCTACACCGCGGAACTGGCCGCCTTCGTATCGGCCGTTGCGGCCGCCCAAGCGAACAAGAAACTGAGCGAAACGAGCGACCACGCGCACAACGACATCCACCGCCGAGCAAACAGTGGCGTCAACCGGCCGGCGAGCAACGAGCTGAGCGAGACGGACAACAGCGTGAGCGGACCCGACAACGGCGTGAGCAGGACGGACAGCAGGGTGAGCGGGGACGACCGGCACCGCGGGGATGACGGCTATGGAGCGACCGGTGAGGACGCCCGGGCCGCGCTGGCCATCGCCTTGGCGGCCGCGGAGTCGGTGCGTACGGGGAAGGCTGTGTCAGTGCGTGCTGGACAGGCTGTGTCGGGGGCAGACGGAGCAGGGGCGCAAGCGGAGGCGCGGGCCGGGGCTGAGTCCGTGGCCGGGGCTGAGGCCGGGGCTGAGGCCGGGGCTGAGGCCGGGGCCGGGGCCGGGGCCGGGGCCGGGGCCGGACGATGAGCGGGTTTCGGCTGGCCGTCTGCGCTGAGATGGTGTTTCTTGATCTGCCGTTTGCGGAGCGGGTTCGGCGGATCGGGGCGCTCGGGTTCGAGGCCGAGATGTGGGGCTGGGCCGGCAAGGATCTTGAGGAACTGGCTGACACCGGTGTCACGATTTCGTCGATGACCGGGTATCTGCGTGGTTCCCTGGGCGACCCGGACGGTGGCGACGAACTGGTCCGGACCGCGCGCCTGTCACTGGAAGCTGCTGAGCGGATTGATTGTCCGCGGCTCAATGTGCACGGCACCGGGCTCGATGAGCGTGGCCTGCCCGTTGCGCCGGCCGCGGTCGTTACGCCGGGGATGTGGCTCACCGCGGCTCGCACCCTGGGTCGGCTGGCCGAGCTCGGTGAGCGGGCGGGGCGGGTGTTCACTCTGGAGAATCTGAACACCGCGGTCGACCATCCGGGAACGCCGTTCGCCCGCGCCGCGGACACGATCGCGCTGGTCGAGGCGGTCGGGAGTCCGTACGTACGGCTGAATCTCGATCTCTATCACGCCCAGATCGGCGAGGGGAATCTGATCGGGCTGGTCG
Source organism: Paractinoplanes bogorensis (assembly GCF_018829635.1). Taxonomy (GTDB): domain Bacteria; phylum Actinomycetota; class Actinomycetes; order Mycobacteriales; family Micromonosporaceae; genus Actinoplanes; species Actinoplanes bogorensis. The sequence continues at coordinate 30,213 of NZ_JAHKKG010000026.1, read as the reverse complement.
AACGGGCCCGGCCGCTGATCGGCGAGATCCAGGTCGCCGATGTGCCGGGACGACAGGAGCCGGGCACCGGGGAGATTCACTATCCGGCGGTGGCGGATGCGTTGCGGCGAATCGAGTACGACGGCGTCGTGGGGCTCGAGGGATGGGCATCGGACGGCGACTCCGAGCGGGCCCTCGAGCGCTTCCGGCAGGCGTTCAGCCCAGCGGGAGAAGCGGAAAGCAAAGCGGAGGAAGCCGAAACCTGAGCGGGGAGGCCGAAAGCAAAGCGAAGGAAGCCGAAAGCAAGGCGAGGGACGCGGCAAAGGATCAGGCGGGCAGATAGCAGCAGTCCGAGCAGATGCGGGGCTGGGGCAGGGTCAGGGCCAGGCAACACGTCCGGCGGCGGAGGCGGCCGCCGTTCCACTCGATCAGGTCGGTCAGGCCCAGGGTGCCCAGCAGCGTCGTGATGTCGTCCGGTGAAGCGCCGCCGACCGCTCGCACAGCGTGACGGGCGGCGTGGGCCATGCCGGCCGACAGGGAGCCCAGCAACGGGCGGCGGCTGATCCGGACCGCCCCGCGGAAGGCGTCCAGCAGAGGCAGGACGTGTTCGTCGAGCAGCACCCGCCGGGCCGTCGCCAGCAGGGCGGTCTCGTCGGCCGCCGCGACGCCGCGGGTGAGCGGGTCGTCCGGCAACACCGAGATCGGCGTGCCGGGTCGCAGTCCGAGCCGGACCGGGGCGTCGGGAGCGTCCAGCTTGACCAGCACCTGGGCCGCCGTCACGTGCGGCACCCGGCGGGCCACCACCCAGCCGAAGGCGACCGGCAGCGACAGCCAGTACGAGTAGGCCTTCCACATCAGCGCCGCCGAGACGTGCGGCCGGGCCGGCCAGCGCCGGCCGGCCGCGGCCAGCAGCAGGCCGATGTCGTCGCCGGCCAGGGCGGACGCCGGGATCCAGCCGTCCGGATCGGTCACGAAGAGGCCGGGTGCCATCCCGGGCAGGGTCCGCTTGCCGAACGCGACCCCGATCGCACCGATCACTTCGTCCACGGCCGCCGTATACCCCGCTGGGCGTAGATGAAAAAGCCTAGGCCCAGGGCGCGTGGATGACCTTGTCGACGGCGATGGTCATGATCAGGCGGACCTGGTCGCGGCCGCCGAACCACGGGTACGGGCCGCCCAGGTACTTCTGGGCCAGCTCGTCGATGTGCTCGGCACCGCCCTTGGGCGTCACGTCGACGACGCGCCCCTTCACCGAGTAGTAGTCAGCCACGCTGGAAGGGTTCGTCACGATGACTGACACTCGCGGGTCGCGCTCGACGTTGCGGACCTTGCGGAAACCCTCGACCGTGTTGATCAGGATGTGTTCGCCGTCGGTGCCGACCCAGGTCTCGGTGAGCTGGGGCGACCCGTCCGGGTCGGTGGTCGCGATGAAGCAGGGGCTCGGGCCGCGAAGCAGGTCGAGCAGCCCTTCAGGCAAGATCGTCACGGCCCGAACGTACCCGGCTGGTCGTCACACAATCGTCATGGCACCGGGAAGAAGCCGCCAACCGGGCGCCGCACCATCAGAAGATGCCTGCTGAAGCCGTACGGACGCGAGTCGCTCGCCGGCTCGGCCGTGACCTCGCCCTGACTCCCAGTGCCTTCATCGCCGTCGCCGGAGTGTGGCTGGTCATCACGCCGATCGTGATCGATCACGGCGTCTACCCGTGGATCAACGACGTCATCGCCGGCCTCGTGCTTCTGGCGATGAGCGCCGCCCAGGTCGTCCTCCCCCGCCGGTCGCTCGCCCTGAGCGCCGTCGCGGCCGTGATCGGCGTCTGGCTGATCATCGCCCCGTACGCGCTCGCCTACGCGGACCAGCTCGGCGTCGCCTGGAACGGCAAGGTCGTCGGGACGCTGGTGATCCTGCTGGCCATCGCCAACGGCCTGCCGGCGAAAAAGTGAGCGCCTCGCTTATGTTAATGAGGCTCTGACCCATTCAGAGTCTCACCGTACGCCGTTGTACTGAACGCATGACACTTCTCATCGGTGGTACGGGCAAGACCGGACGACGCGTGGCCGAGCGCCTGACCGCGCGGGGCGAGACCGTGCGGATCGGCTCGCGCAAATCGGAGACGCGGTTCGACTGGGACGACGAGAGCACCTGGCGGCCGGCGATCGAGGGCGAGCGGTCCGCGTACATCACCTTCTATCCCGACCTGGGCCTGCCCGGCGCGGCCGACCGGGTCGGCGCGTTCGCCGATCTCGCGGCGGCCCACGGGGTCGAGCACCTCGTGCTGCTCTCCGGCCGGGGCGAGCCACTCGCCCGGGAGGCCGAGCTGCGCGTGGAGAACTCCGGCGCGGCCTGGACGATCGTGACCTGCGCCTGGTTCGCCCAGAACTTCAGCGAGGACTTCCTGGTCGACGCGGTGCTCGGCGGCGACATCCGGCTGCCCGCGGGCGACGTGGCCGAGCCGTTCGTCGACGCCGACGACATCGCCGAGGTGGTGGCGGCCGCGCTCACCGATCCCCGGCACCGCGGGCAGCGCTACGAGCTGACCGGGCCCCGGGCGCTGACCTTCGCCGAGGTCGCGGCCGAGCTGAGCAAGGCGACCGGGCGCGAGATCCGCTACACCCCGATCAGTTTCTCCGAGTACGAGGACGTTCTGCGCGCGGCCGGGTTGCCGGTCGAGCTCGCCGACATGTTCCGCGGCATCCTCGACGGCCGCAATGCCGAGCCCGCCGACGGTGTGCGACGCGCGCTGGGACGACCGGCGACAACCTTTCCCGCGTACGCCGCGGGGGCGGTCGACGCCGGAGCTTGGAGCTGACCGGTAATTTGAGCGCATGGATGCGCTGACCGGGCTGTTGGACGGGCCCCGGGCCCGCGGGGCGTTCCTGCTGCGCTCGGTCCTGGATCCGCCGTGGTCGCTGCGGATCCAGGACGGCTCCCCGCTCTCGCTGCTCACGATGGTGCGGGGCGAGGCCTGGATCCTCAAACAGGACACCGCCCCGGCCCGCATCGGCGCCGGCGACGTCGCCGTGGTCAACGGTGTCGAGCCCTATGTGGTGGCCGACGACCCCGGGACCGCCCCGCAGGTGATCATCCATCCCGGCCAGCGGTGCGAGGCGGCCGACGGCACCGAGGTGAAGCTGACCGGCCAGGGCGTCCGCACCTGGGGCACCCGCCCGGACGCCCCGACCGTGATGATCAGCGGCACCTACCAGATGCACAGCGAGGTCAGCCGCCGCATGCTGGACGCGCTGCCCGGCCTGCTGATCCGGCCGGCCGAGGCGGGCGACCGGGCGCTCATCGACCTGCTCGTGCGCGAGATGAACGGCACCGAGCCGGCCCAGGATCTGGTGCTCGACCGGCTGCTCGACCTGGTGCTGGTGAGCGTGCTGCGGTCGTGGCTGGCCGCGCCGTCCGACGACGCACCGGGGTGGCAGCGGGCCCAGACGGATCCCGTGGTGGGGCCCGCGCTGCGTCTGGTGCACGACGATCCGGCGTACGGCTGGACCGTGGCCTCTCTCGCGACGAGGACGGGCGTGTCGCGGGCCTCGCTGGCGCGACGGTTCACCGAGGTCGTCGGCGAGTCTCCGATGGCCTATCTGACCAGCTGGCGGCTGACCCTGGCGGCCGATCTGCTGCGGCAGGGCGACACCACGCTCGAGTCGGTGGCCCGGCGGGTCGGCTATGGCAGCGCGTTCGCCCTCAGCACGGCGTTCAAGCGCGAACGCGGCATCAGCCCGCAGGAATACCGTCGTCGCCCGGCCCACGCGCCTCAGGCGTCTCCCCTGCCCCGCGTGGTGCGCCTCACGTGACCTGACCGCCCATGTGGGTGTCAGACCCGATGGCAACACCCCCGGTGGCCAGGCAGTCTCTCAGGAGGAAGTGTTTTCTCCTGAGAGCCGGTGATCCCACGTGTCGCTGTTCTGGCGGATCTTCTCGCTGAACGCGGCGGTCCTGACCGTCGCGGCCCTCGTGCTGCTCTTCGCCCCGGTCACCGTGTCGGCGACGGCGCGGCTGGCCGAGGCCCTGATCATCCTGGCCGGCACCGCGCTCACCCTGGTCGCCAACGCGGCCATGCTGCGGGTCGGGCTGTCGCCGCTGGCCCGGCTGACCCGGGTGATGACGACGATCGACCTGCTCAAGCCGGGCACCCGGCTGAGCGCCCGCGGGCACGGCGAGATCGCCCAGCTGATCACCACGTTCAACTCGATGCTGGAACGGCTCGAGGCCGAGCGGGCGTCGAGCGCCGGGCGGGCCCTGTCGGCCCAGGAGGCCGAGCGGCACCGGATCGCCCAGGAACTGCACGACGAGATCGGCCAGACCCTGACCGCGGTGCTGCTCGACCTCAAGCGGGTGGCCAAGGCGGCCCCCGAACCGGTCGCCGACCAGCTGCTGCAGGTGCAGGAGAGCACCCGGAACAGCCTGGACGAGATCCGCCGGATCGCCCGCCGGCTGCGGCCGGGTGTGCTCGACGAACTGGGCCTGGCCAGCGCGTTACGGGCGCTGGCGGGCGAGTTCACCACGGCCGGGTTGTCGGTGCGCCGCCAGGTCGGCTCCGATCTGCCGGTGCTGCCCAAGGACGTCGAGCTGGTCGTCTACCGGGTTGCCCAGGAAAGCCTGACCAACGCCGCCCGGCATTCGGCGGCCCAGCACGTGGATCTGGTGCTGGCCCGCACCGACTTCGGCGTGCGTCTGTGCGTACGGGACGACGGGCGCGGCCTGCGCGGCGCCGCGGAGGGAGCGGGGATCCGCGGGATGCGAGAACGGGCGTTGCTGATCGGGGCGCACCTGACGGTGGAATCCGGGACGACCGGCGGAACCGCGGTCCAGCTGGAGGTGAAGGCGTGATCCGCATCCTGCTGGCCGACGACCATGCCCTCGTACGCCGTGGGGTCCGCCTGATCCTCGACGCCGAACCCGATCTCGAGGTGATCGGTGAGGCCGCCGACGGTGCCGAGGCGCTCGCCCTGGCCGCGGCCGAGCCACCCGATCTGGCCGTGCTCGACATCGCCATGCCGCGGATGACCGGCCTGCAGGCCGCCCGCGAACTGACCAGAACCCACCCGGGAGTACGCATCCTGATCCTCACCATGTACGACAACGAGCAGTTCTTCTTCGAGGCACTGCGGGTCGGCGCGGCCGGCTACGTGCTGAAGTCGGTGGCCGACCGGGACCTCGTCGAGGCCTGCCACGCCGCCATGCGCGACGAGCCGTTCCTCTATCCGGGGGCGGAGACTGCCCTCGTACGGGATTATCTGGAACGCGCCCGCACCGGAGCCGAGATCCCCGACCGGGCGGTCACCGAACGCGAGGAGGAAGTGCTCAAGCTCGTCGCCGAGGGGCACTCCACCCGCGAGATCGCCGAGCTGCTGTTCATCAGCGTCAAGACGGTCGAGCGCCACCGGTCCAACATCCTGACCAAGCTGGGCCTCAAGGACCGCCAGGAGCTGACCCGGTACGCGATCCGGGCGGGGCTGATCGAACCGTGATGCTCGCCGTCCTGGTCCTGCACGCCGTGGCCGCCCTGCTGGCCCCGTTCCTGGTGCGGGGCCTGGGTAACCGTGCCCTCTATCTGCTCGCCCTGGTCCCCGGCGGCACCTTCGTCTGGGCCCTGCTGCACCGCGCGCCGATGAGCGAGACCTATCCGTGGGTCCCGCACCTCGGCATGGATCTGGCCCTGCACCTGGGCACGCTGTCCTGGCTGATGCTTCTGGTGGTCAGCGGCATCGGGGCCGTCGTGCTCGTCTACTGTGTCCGCTACTTCGACCGGGGCGACGAGTCGCTGGGCCGTTTCGCCGGCGTCTTCCTCGGTTTCGCCACCGCGATGACCGGCCTGGTGGTTTCCGACGACCTTCTTCTCCTGTACGTGTTCTGGGAGCTCACCACCGTCTTCTCGTACCTGCTGATCGGGCACAAGGGTCAGCAGGCGGCCGGGCGGCGCGCGGCGATGCAGGCCCTTGTGGTCACCACCGCGGGCGGGCTGGCCATGCTGGTCGGCTTTGTGATGCTGGGCCACGGTGCCGGCACCTACCGGTGGTCCGAGATCGCGGCCGGGCCGTTGCCCGAGGGCAGCGCCGTGGCCGCGGTGCTTATCCTGGCCGGGGCACTCAGCAAGTCGGCCATCTGGCCCTTCAGCTTCTGGCTGCCCGCCGCGATGGCCGCGCCCACTCCGGCCTCGGCCTATCTGCACGCGGCGTCGATGGTCAAGGCCGGTGTCTTCCTGCTCGGTCTGATGGGCCCGCTGCTGGCCCAGGCCGCACCCTGGCGCCCGGTGGCCGTCGTCGCCGGGGTGGTGACCCTGCTGCTCGGCGGCTGGGCGGCGATGCGGCAGAACGACATCAAACTTCTTCTCGCGTACGGGACGGTGAGCCAGCTCGGTCTGCTCACCGTCGCGTTCGGGGCGGCCGGGCGGACGGCCGCGCTCGCCGGAGCCGCGCTGCTGCTGGCCCACGCGTTGTTCAAGGCGGCCCTGTTCCTGGTCGTCGGCATCATCGACCGCCGGGCCGGCACCCGCGATCTGCGCGAGCTGAGCGGGCTGGCCCGGCGAACCCCGGTGCTGGCCGCGATCGCCGGGCTGGCCGTCGCCTCGATGGCCGGGGTGCCGCCGCTGGCCGGGTTCGTCGGCAAGGAGTCGCTGTTCGCGGCGTTCGAGCACGGCGGGACGACCGACCGGCTGGTGCTGATCGCGCTGGTCGCCGGGTCGGCGCTGACCGTCGCGTACGGGCTGCGCTTCCTGTGGGGCGCGTTCGCCGTCAAGCCGGGTGTGCCCGAGGTGGCCTGGAAGAAGCCGGGGCGGGCCTTCGTGGCGCCGGCCGGGTTGCTCTCCGTGGCCGGTCTCGCCGCCGGGCTGGGCGCGTCGTGGCTGGACCGGGTGCTGACCCCGTACGGGGAAATGTTTGGTGGCGAAGGCGAACATCTGGCGCTGTGGCACGGATTCGGGCTGCCGCTGCTGCTGTCGGCCGCGGTCCTGGCCATCGGCGGGATCGTCTTCGCGACGCAGCTGCACGGGCGGCCGTGGCCGCGGCAACGGATCCCGCAGGCCGAGTCGGTCTACATGCGACTGATGAGCGCCGTGGACCGGGCCGCCGTCGAGGTCACCGGGGCCACCCAGCGTGGGTCGCTGCCGTTCTCGCTCGGCATCATCCTGGTCGTCCTGGTCATCCTGGGCTCGAGCACCCTGCTGCTGGGCGGGGTGAACTGGCCGGCCGGCATCCGCTTGTGGGACACCCCCCTGCAACTGGTGGTCGGCGTCGCCGTGGTCGCGTCCGCGCTGGTCGCCGCCCGCTCCCGCCGCCGGCTGACCGCGATGATCCTGGTCGGCGTGTGCGGCTACGGCATCGCCGTCCTCTTCGTGCTGCACGGCGCGCCCGACCTGGCTCTCACCCAGTTCCTGGTCGAGACGGTCACGATCGTCATGTTCGTGCTGGTGCTGCGGCGCCTGCCGATCCGGTTCTCGGCCCGGCCGCTGCGGGGCAGCCGGATGATCCGCAACGTCCTGGCGGTCGCCACCGGGCTGGTCACCTCGGCCATGGCCTACGTGGCGGTCGGCGGCCGGACAGCCACCCCGATCTCGGCCGACTTCGCCGAACCGGCCGTCTCGTACGGCGGCGGCCACAACATCGTGAACGTGGCGCTGGTCGACATCCGGGCCTGGGACACCATGGGCGAGATCTCGGTGCTCGTGGTGGCGGCGACCGGCGTGGCCAGCCTCATCTTCCGGCGCTCGGGGGCGCTGCAACGACGCCGCGCCGAGCAGGGTACACAGCCCGCCCGCACCGGTTCCTGGATGCGCGCCGCCGACAACCCCGAGGCCCGCCGCCAGTCGATCATCCTGCAGGTGGTGGCCCGCCTGCTGTTCCACACGATCGTGCTGTTCTCGCTCTACCTGCTGTTCTCCGGGCACAACGCCCCGGGTGGCGGGTTCGCCGGCGGCCTGGTCGCCGGGCTGGCCCTGACCACCCGCTATCTGGCCGGCGGGCGCCGCGAGCTGAACGCGGCGGCCCCGGTCGACGCGGGTCTGCTGCTCGGCGCGGGCCTGCTGGTCGCGGTCGGCACCGGCGCGGTGGCGATGGTGGCCGGCGGTCAGGTGCTGCAGAGCGCGCTGCTCGACTTCCACCTGCCCGTGGTCGGCCACCTGCACTTCGCCACGTCGGCGTTCTTCGACGTCGGCGTCTACCTGATCGTGGTCGCGCTCGTGCTCGAGATCCTGCGCAGCCTGGGCGCCGAGCTGGACCGCCAGCACGACGCCGCCACCCGCGAGGAGAAACGAGCCCTGGAAAAGCAGAAGGAGCCGGTCGGATGACTCCGAATCTTGTCTACATCGTCGTGATCGGGGTGCTGTTCGCGGCGGGCGTCTCGATGGTGCTCGAACGCAGCCTCACCCGCGTCCTGATGGGGATGATCCTGCTCGGCAACGGCGTCAACCTGTTGATCCTGCTCGGCGGCAAGGCCGGCACCCCGCCGATCGTGGGTCTCGGCCCGGACGAGGAGATGGCCGACCCGTTGCCACAGATCATGATCCTGACCGCGATCGTCATCACCCTCGGCATGACCGCGTTCCTGCTCGCCCTGGCCTATCGCAGCTGGGCCATGTCCGGCCACGACGAGGTGCAGGACGACGTCGAGGACCGCCGCATCATGCAGCTGGCCGAACGTGACCAGGGTTCCGGCATCGACGACGTCGACCACGGGGTGAACCGATGACCTGGCTCGTACCCCTGCCCGTCGTCATGCCGCTGTTCGGCGCGGCGCTGACGCTGATGATGGCGCGCAAGCCGCGGGCGCAGCGGACGGTCAGCCTGACCGTTCTCACCGCCACGCTGCTGGTCTCGTGCGCGCTGCTCTATCTGTCCACGACCGAAGGCGCGCAGGTGGTCGCGGTCGGCGGCTGGGCCGCGCCGCTCGGCATCGTGCTGATCGCCGACCAGCTGGCCGCGCTGATGCTGGTCGTCTCGGCCGCGGTGACGTTGTGCGTGCTCGTCTACTCGATCGGGCAGGGCATGGCCGACGGGCACGAAGAGACGCCGCTGTCGGTCTACCACCCGACCTACCTGGTGCTGACCGCCGGCGTGACCAACGCGTTCCTGGCCGGCGACCTGTTCAACCTGTACGTCGGGTTCGAGATCCTGCTCGTGGCCAGTTACGTGCTGCTGACCATCGGCGGCACCGAGAACCGGATCCGCGCCGGTTCCACGTACGTCGTGGTCAGCCTGTTGTCGTCGGTCATCTTCCTGACCGCGATCGGGCTCATCTACGCCGCCACCGGCACGCTCAACCTGGCCCAGCTGGTCGACCGGCTCGACGCGCTGCCGGACGGGCTGCGGCTGATCCTGCAGGCCATGCTGCTGCTGGCGTTCGGCATCAAAGCGGCCGTGTTCCCGCTGTCGTCGTGGCTGCCGGACAGCTATCCGACGGCGCCCGCCCCGGTCACGGCCGTGTTCGCCGGGTTGCTGACCAAGGTGGGTGTGTACGCGATCATCCGTACGGAAACGCTGTTGTTCCCGGGCGGACGGGCCGCGGTCGTGCTGCTCGTGACCGGCCTGCTCACCATGGTGGTCGGCATCCTGGGCGCGGTGGCGCAGTCGGACATCAAACGGTTGCTGTCGTTCACCCTGGTCAGCCACATCGGCTATCTGCTGTTCGGGGTCGGGCTGACCACCCAGCTCGGACTGGCCAGCGCCATCTTCTACGTGGTCCACCACATCACCATCCAGACCACGCTGTTCCTGGCGGCCGGCCTGATCGAGAAACGCGGCGGCAGCACGGCCCTGGACAAGCTGGGCGGCCTGGCCAAGCTCTCCCCCGTGCTGGCCGTCCTGTTCCTGGTGCCCGCGCTCAACCTGGCCGGCATCCCGCCGTTCTCCGGCTTCATCGGCAAGCTGGGGCTGGTGCAGGCCGGGGTGGCCGACGGCGGCGTGCTGGCCTGGCTGCTGGTCGGCGGCGGCATCCTGACCAGCCTGCTCACCCTCTATGCGGTGGCCCGGGTGTGGAACCTGGCCTTCTGGCGTACGCCGCACAAGTCCATGCCGACCGGCCGGCTCCCCGCCCTGATGGTCGGGCCGACGCTGGCCCTGGTCCTCTTCGGCGCCGGCCTGACGTTCGTGGCCGGTCCGCTGTTCGACGTCGGTGACCAGGCCGCGTCGACGCTGATGGAACGCAGCGGCTACGTCGAGGCCGTCTTCGGTGGAGGTACGCCATGACCGGCGGACGCTGGCGGGACCGGGGCGTCGCCGCGCTCGGCCTGACCGTGATCTGGGTGCTGCTGTGGGGCTCGTTCACGCCCCTGACCATGGTCGGCGGGGTGGTGGTGGCGGTGATCGTGCTGACCGTCTTCCCGCTGCCGCCGGTCACCTACGCCGGACGCATCCACCCGCTGAGCGTGCTGCGCTTCGCGGGCCGGTTCCTGACCGACATGGTGCTGGCCAGCGCCCAGGTGGCGGCGCTGGCGTTCCGCTTCGGGCACGTGCCGCGCAGCGCCGTCATCGCCGTGCCGCTGCGGGCGCCGTCCGACCTCGGGCTGACCATGACGGCCGAGGCGCTGTCGCTGGTGCCCGGAAGCCTCATCGTCGACGTCGACCGTAAGCGCGGCATCCTGTTCGTCCACGTGCTCGACGTGTCCGGTCCCGACTCGGTCGAGCGGTTCCGGCAGGACGTGCTCGACCTGGAAAGCCGCATCATCCACGCGTTCGGCTCGCCCGCCGAGCGTCACGCTCTTGGGGAGGTTCCGGCATGACCGCCGTGGCCATCGTGGTCACCAGCCTGCTCGCCGTCGGCGCCGGGCTCGCCCTGATCCGCATCGTTCGCGGGCCGTCGGTGCTCGACCGCATCGTGGCCACCGACGTGCTGCTGGCCGTCATCGTGATGGCGCTCGCGACCGAGGCCGCCTTCTCGCGGGACGCCACCGTGCTGCCGATCCTGGCCGTGCTGTCGATTCTCGGCTTCACCGGGGCGGTCAGTGTGGCCCGGTTCGCGATCCGGCGCTCGCCTTCCGCCGGGGACCGCTCGTGACCGGCGTGCTGGATGTCGTCGCCGGGGTGTGCCTGATCGTCGGCGCGCTGCTGAGCCTGTCGGCCGGGATGGCGCTGATGCGCTTCCCCGACCTGCTCTCGCGCATGCACGCCGCCACCAAACCGCAGGTGCTGGGCCTGCTGCTGGTGCTGACCGGCTGCGCGCTGCGGCTGCGCGACGCGGTCGACATCACCACACTGCTGCTGGTCGCCGTCTTCTCGATGGCCACCGCCCCGGTCGCCGCCCACATGATCGGCCGGGCCGGCTACCGGGCCGGCCTGGCCCGCAAGGACCTGCTCGTGCTCGACGAGTTGCGCGAGGCCGACGACCGGCGGTGAGGAGGCCACCATGGGCGACGACGCCGAACTCGCGCGCCGTGTTGCGGAAACGTTCGCTGCCGACGAGCGCTTCCGAAGGCAGCCGGTGGCCGTCCAGGTGCAGAACGGCGTGGTCATCCTGACCGGCACGGTGGAGAGCCCCGAGGTGTACGACTCGCTCACCGCGGTCGTCCGCAAGACCGACGGCGTCCGCGACCTGTGCGACGGCCTGCTGGTCCGCGACGGCGCCCGCCAGTTCGGCGAGCTGGCCGCCCAGCTGGCCCTGGCTCCGGCCTCGACCCGCCGGACCCGCCGTGGTGCTCCGGCCGCCGTGGCCGCCCGGGCCATCATGATCGCCACTGCGGTCGTCATCGTCCTGATCGAGGTGGCGGGCTGGCTGGCCGCCCTGTTCGGCGTCGGCATGCTGGCCTGGCTGGCCGACATCCTGCTGCGCCGCCGCGAGCGGTAACAAGCTCCAAGATCGCCCCAGCCGCGCGGCCCACCCACCACCGGGGGCCCCCGTCCCGGGCCATTGTGGCGGATTTCAAGATCGTCGGGGCAGCGGACGGACCCGCCCTGTGGACGGGCGACGACTGTGGATGACGACGCCGCGGCCTATGCCCTGTGGTAGGGGCCGGACTCGGTCCGGGGCCGGATGACCTCGTCCAGCGCGATCTCTACCGTGATCAAGGCGACCGACGGACGGTATTCGAGGAGACGAGATGGCGAACGAATTCGCGGTGGGTGACCGGCTGACCAACACGCTGGCCCGTGCCCGCGGCGCGGCCGGCGGTGGGCCGATCGGCACCGGGCACCTGCTGTTCGCGCTGGCCGGCGACAAGGACGTGGCGCCGCGACTGGATCCCTTCGAGATCACCCCGGTGGTCGTCTGGGCCGTCCTGGCCACGCCGGGCCGGGCGACAGCCGACGAGGCGTCCGACGACTCGGCGCGAGGAGCCGACGACCGGGTCCTCGCGGTGACGGCGAACGCGGCTGCGGCCCTCCGGGGCGTGACCGACGACTCGCGGGCGGCGCTGCTCGACCGTCTGCTCGACGACCCGGGGGCCGAGGCGTCGGCCGTGATCCGGGATTGTGGTGTGGACCTGACCGCCGTACGGGAAAATCTTGCTCCTCAGCCTGACCGCCTGGCGCCCGACCTGCGGCCCGCCCGCGACGCCCTGATCGGCCGGGTCCGCTATCGGGGGCGCGGCCTCAAGGACCGGCTGCTCTTCTCGGTGCTGGCCCGCCAGATCAACCACGGCGACCGCGCGGTCACCTGGACCCGCCTCGAGGCCGACGAACGCGCCCGGACCGCCGGCCGGTCCACCCGCACCGACGACATCCTGCTCGCCCTGCTGGTCACGCACGAGGTGGCGCGAGCCTATCCGCACCTGTCCGGCGGCGGGACCTACGGCGGCGGCGAGGGTCTGCTGGCCCGCGGCATCACCTCGGAACGGGTGCGGGCCGCCGCCCTCGACGACCGGCGCGACGACGTGCCGCCCGGCAAGATCCTGGTGCCCGGTCCCGACTGGACCGAGGACACCCAGGTGCTGCTCGACCGCCTGACCGCCCACCCCGGCAACCGGGCCACCCGCCTGCTCGCCCAGCTGAGCTGACCCCCACGTGACTGCGGTGGCTACAGTGCCCCGCGTGACGATCAACATCTGGGATCAGCGCCGACCTCACCTGCTGGCCGGCCTCGCGGCGGCCCTCATCGCGGCCTTCGTGCTGGCGCCGCCCCTGCTCGCCGCGACGTGGACGGGGAACGGGATCACCTCGCACGGCAGTCTCGTCCAGGCGTCGGAGGAGGCGTTCGCCGGCTACTGGCAGGCCGGCGGCGGCGCGCTCGATGCGAGCCTGCAGCGGATCGTCGATTACTGGTACGCCTTCCACATCGTCAAGGGCACCATCTCGGCGCTGCTGCTGGTCGTGCTCGTCGCGCTGGCCGTTCCGCTCTGGAAGAAGACACGGTGGGCGACGGCATCCGCCGTGACGACGCTGGCCCTCGTGACGGCGGCCGCCCTGATGGCCAACGTGCAGGGCACCCTCGCACCGCTGTCGTCGCTGCTGCCGATGGTGGGCGAGACCAGTTCCGGTGCGTCCACGCTGGCCCAGGCGGGCGCGCAACTGTCGGTGGCCCTGCACGAGGGCACTCCCGCACCGGCGTCCCTGCAGGTGATGGTCGACGACTTCGGCTGGTACCACGCCGTGATGGTCCCGATCGCCGGGTTCGCCGCGATCCTGATGCTGGTCGCCACCGTCCGGCTGTGGCGCCGCTTCCGGACGACCGACCGCGCGGCCAAGCCGGTCCGCCGCCTGCTGGCCGTGGCCGGGGTGCTGTCGGCGCTGCTGGCCCTGGTGATGAGCGCGGTGACGATCGCCAACGCCACCACGGCGGCGCATCCGGCTTCGGCGTTGCTGGCCTTCTTCAACGGCAGCTGGTGACCGGCGGCAGCTGGTGACCGCCGGCATCCGGTGCGGCCGCTCACACGTCGCCGGATGCCGAAACGTCCCGGTCCCGGTCTAAGACGGCCAGGAAGCGGAAGAAATGGGGGTCGAAGCGGCCCGGATCGGCCGCCGCCAGCTCGGCCCGGCTCCACCAGCGGACCGCACGGAACTCGCCGGCGTCCGGGCGCAGCTCCTCGTCGCCGGTGCGGGCCAGGACGTACCAGAGGCTGACGTCGGTGTGGCCGTGGTCCTGTCCGACCGTACGCGTGACGGTCAGGAAGACCGGCGACGGCGACAGACCCTCATCACCCAGGCCGAGCTCCTCCTCGATCTCCCGGCGCGCGGTCAGGGCCGGGTCCTCGTCGACCTCGACGTGACCGCCCGGCGGGAGCCACAGCCCGGCGTTGACGTGGTCGACCAGCAGGATCCGCCCGTCCGTGGCGACCGGCACCACGTACGACACCAGATGCTGCGCCGGCGACGCCGGTTTGACCCGCCGGAACACGTCGTCGGTGCTTGCCAGCCAGGCCAGCACCGACGCGCGGTGCTCGACGCCGAGCTCGTCGGCCGGCGAGAACCGGGACACCAGGTCGTGGACGGCCGTTACGGACTCCCGCATCCGGTCACTCTACGGCGCCGAACAGCGCGTTCTGCACGATGCGCTGGGCGGCCATCGCGTCCTGCCGGTCCTGAGCCTCGGCCAGCCCGGCGGTGTCGAGCCGGTCGAGCGCCCGGTGGATCCGCTTCAGCGTGCCGATGGCGGTGTTGGCGGCGTCGACGCTGTCCTCGCGGAACGGGAACTGGTCGAGCTGCCACACACCCTCCCAGTTGTTCTTGCGCAGCGTGTGGAAGAACTCGAAGATCTCGGTCAGGTGCACCGTGCCGACCACGAGGTCGTCGTCCCAGCCACGCAGGTTGTCGTTGACGTCCATGCCGTAGAGGCGGCCGTGGTCGATGATCAGCTGCGCGGCGTCGGCCGGGGACTCGCCGCCGTACAGGCTGTGCCCGAAATCGAGCAGGATGCCGACGTTGTCGAGCCCGATCTCCTGGATGCCGAGCAGCGACCGGGCGGCCGAGTCCCACGTCATCTTGACGCGTGGCTCACGCGGCTTGTACTCGATGGCGAACTTCAGGTCCGGGTGCGCACCGGCCAGCTCGCGCATGCCGTCGACGGCGAGCTTCCACAGTGTCCGGTGGTCGACCTGGAACGGGTAGTCCCATCCGTCCTGACCGGGCCAGATCTTCACATAGTCGGCGCCGAGCTCCCGCACGATCCCAGCCGCCTCGTGCATCAGATCAAGAGCGGTTTTCCGTACGCCGGGATCGGGGTTGGTGAACGCACCCCGGCTGAATTTACGCAGGTAGATCTCCGGGGTGATGCCGATGGCCGACAGTCCCTGCGCGGCCAGGGCGTCCTTGACCTCGCTGAGCCCGACGCCCGGGGTGAACGGGTAGTTGAGGTCGACGACGGACAGATCCTCGACCTGTCCGGCCAGTTCGATCGCGTCCAGGGTGGTGCGCGCCGGCCCGTAGCCGTCACTGGCATACCGGTCGACGTAGGTGGCGAAGTGCCACAGCCCGGCGCCGAAGCGGGGGTACTCGGTCATGCTGTGCTCCCATCACGAGGGGTACGGGTCCGGGTCGGCTTCGCGGCGTTCAGATGCTCGCGCCGCGCTCACGTGAGCGTGCGATCGCGGCGCGCCAGGCGGAACGCTGGGCGGTGAAGTCGCCGGGTTGTGGATGGAACTCGTCGTATTCGATCGGTGGTGTGAAGCCCCCGGCCAGGAAGGCGACGCCGAGGGCGGACAGGTTGGTGGTGCGGGCCCGATAGACGGGCAGCCCGGTGAGGTCAGCCTGAATCTGCATGAGGGTGTCGTTGCCGGCCGCTCCACCATCGGCGAGCAGACAATCGGCGGCGCGCGAGAAGCCGCCGGAGCGCGGCGAGCGGCCGGAACTCGACGAGTCAGCCGCGCGCGAGGAGTCGGCGGCGGGACTTGTGTCTTTCGGTGTCATGGCTTCGATGACATCGGTGACCTGGTGGGCGATCGACTCGACGGCGGCGCGGGCGAGCTGGCCCGGACCGCTGCCGAGGGTCAGGCCGCTGATCAGCCCGACGGCGTTGTCGTCCCAGTAGGGCGCGGCCAGACCGCCGAACGCGGGCACGAGGACCACGCCGTCACTGCTGGACTCGGCCGCGAGCTCGGCGATCCGGGCCGCCGTGACACCGGTGACCGACGCCAGCCAGGCCACGGTCGCGCCCGACGACCGGATGTTGCCTTCGGCGGCCAGGCAGTCGTTCCACGCGACGGTCAGGCAGACACCGGTGTCATCGGTGGCGCCCAGGCGCATGACCGACGACCCGGTGCCGTAGGTGACTTTGACGCCGCGGGAGGCCAGGGTGCCGTGCGCGTAGAGGGCCGCGTGCGAATCCCCGAGCACCGCGGTGATCGGCAGGCCGTCCAGCACTCCCCCGCGCGCACCGACGACACCGAGCGACCCCGATGACGGCGTGATGGCCGGAAGCGCGGATGCCGGGATCCCGAACAGGTCGAGCAGTTCCGGGCTCCACGCCCCCGCCCGCACGTCGAGCAGTTGCGTGCGCGAGGCGTTGCCCGACTCGATCCGGTGCCGGCCGGTCAACGCGAACAGCAACCACGCATCCACCGTGCCGACGGCGGCGCCGGGCGTCCGGTCGAGCAGCCATCGCAACTTGGCCGCGCTGAACATCGGATCGAGCGGAAGACCCGAGATTTCCCGTACGCGGGAAGCCTCGCCCTTGTCCCGCAATGCATCACAGATCGGCTGGGCCCGCTGGTCCTGCCAGCCCAGCACCGGCCCGGCCGGCTCACCCGTCCGTTTGTCCCACACGACGGCCGACTCGCGCTGCGTGCTGAGCCCGATCGACCGCACCCGCCCCGGATCCACGCCGGCCAGGCACTCCGAAGCCGCTGCCAGCACGCTGTCCAGAATCTCGCCCGCGTCCTGCTCGACCCACCCCGGCCGCGGATACCGGATCGGCACCGCCGCCGACCCCGTAGCCACCACCGCCCCCGCCGCGTCGACCAGCAGGCACTTCGTCGAGCTGGTGCCTTGATCGATCGCCAGCACAAGGTCACCCACGCCCCGATCACCTACGGCACCCAGCTCACCGCCGGCGCCCCGCTCGGGCACGGCACCCGGCTCGCGGACGGCGCCGCCATCCGGGTCGCCGGAGTGGGTGTCAGGCATCGGTGCGGGCCAGCGTGAGCGCGGCCGCCCGGATGTCGGCGGCGGTCAGGCCGAAGTGTTCGAGCAGGTACGCCGTCGTGCCGGTCGGGGCGAACTCGCGGTGGATGCCGAGCAGGCGCATCGGCACGGGGGTGCGCTCGGTGACCACGACGGCCGCGACCGCCGCGCCCAGGCCTCCGGTGGTGGTGGCCTCCTCGGCGGTGACGATGCCGCGGGTCTCGCGCATCGCCGCGCGGATCGCCTCCTCGTCGAGGGGCGCGATCGTCGACATGTTCAGCACTCGCACCGACACTCCCTGCTCGGCGGCCTCCTCGGCGGCGTCGAGCGCGCGGGAGACCATGGTTCCGGCCGCTACCACCGTGACATCAGTGCCATCGCGCAGAGTGGTTGCCGCGCCGTACGTGAACGGCCGTTCCCCGGTC
Organism: Paractinoplanes bogorensis; assembly: GCF_018829635.1. Taxonomy (GTDB): domain Bacteria; phylum Actinomycetota; class Actinomycetes; order Mycobacteriales; family Micromonosporaceae; genus Actinoplanes; species Actinoplanes bogorensis. The sequence continues at coordinate 12,820 of NZ_JAHKKG010000026.1, read as the reverse complement.
ACCGCGGGCACCTTGAACCGGCCGACGCGCAGGAACGCGGGCCGCGCCGCGTGGGCCGCCCAGCGCACCGCCGAACGGGTCTCGGCCGGGTCGGCGGGCACGATCACGTCGAGGCCGGCGATCGCGCGCAGCCACGACAGGTCCTCGATCGAGTGGTGGGTCGGGCCCAGTTCCCCGTACGCCATGCCGGGGCTCATCCCGCACAGCACCACCGGGGACTGGCTGTAGGCGACGTCGGCTTTGATCTGCTCGAGCGCGCGCCCGGTCAGGAACGGCGACGCGCCGCACACGAACGGGATGTAACCACTGAGCGCCAGGCCGGCCCCGACCCCGACCATGTCCTGCTCGGCGATGCCCACGTTGATCAGCCGGTCGGGGAACTCCTTCTGGAACTGCACGAGGTTGCTCGATCCGACCGAGTCGTTGCACACGGCGACGATTCGCTCATCCTCGCGCGCCAGAGCGGCCAACTCGTCGGCGAAGGCGACCCGGCAGTCGAAAGCCTCCGGAGACGAGAGGACGGGCGCGCTCATCGGGCCAGCTCCGCCGTCGCGGTGACGATCTGCTCGGCCGACGGCACCTTGTGATGCCATTCGACGCGGTCCTCCATGAACGAGACGCCCCTTCCCTTGGTGGTGTTGGCGATGACGCAGGTCGGCCGGGATCCGCGCGGTGAAGTGAGCGCTTCGAACAGCGCGAGATGGTCGTGCCCGTCGACTTCGAGCACGTCCCACCCGAACGCGCGGAACTTGTCGTCCAGCGGGTCCAGGGTGTTCGTCTCCTCGGTGCGGGCGCCCTGCTGCAGGCGGTTGCGGTCGACGACCGCGGTCAGGTTGGCCAGGCCGCGATGCCCGGCGGTCATCGCGGCCTCCCAGTTGCTGCCCTCCTGCAGTTCGCCGTCGCCGAGCACCACGTAGACGTGCCGCGACGACCCGGACAGCCGGGCCGCGACGGCCATGCCGACCGAGACCGGCAGGCCGTGGCCGAGCGGGCCGGTGTTGGTCTCGACGCCCGGCACCTTGACCCGGTTGGGGTGACCGTTGAGCGCCGAGAGCGGCCCCGCGAACGTGTCGAGCTCGGCCTCCGGGAAGAACCCGGCCGCGGCCAGGGTCGCGTACAGGGCCCCGGCGGTGTGTCCCTTGCTGAGCACGAACCGGTCCCGGTCGGCCCACTCCGGCTTCTCCGGGTCGACCCGCAGCACGCCGAAGAACAGCGTGGTCAGGATGTCGAGGACGGACATGTCGCCGCCCACGTGGCCCAGCTTGGCCCGGCCGATCATCCGCAGATCGGCGGTGCGGGACTGGTTGGCCCGCGTCCGCAGCATCTCGCGGCGGCGCTCGGGGCCGGCGTCGGCGAACTCCTGCCGGAAGAGGCGCCAGGCGGCGGCGGTACGGGGGTCGGCGACGAGCATGGGTTGTGCCTTTCTCAGGATGGTGACGCTCAGGAACCGGCGACGGCGAAGTTCTTGACCGTGCCGGCGTTGTCCGGGTTGACCAGCACGCAGTCGATCGACTGCTTCTCGGGCTGGTCCGCTTTCCCGTTCTTGATGTACGCGTCGGCCTGGTCGACGGCCATCTCCGCGATCTTGCTGGCGGGCTGGAGAACGGTCGCCTTGATCCCCTTCTTGAGGATCGAGGAGACGACGTCCGGGCTGCCGTCGAACCCGGTGACGATGATGTCCTTCTTGTTCGAGGCCTGCACCGCGGCGTACGCGCCCAGGGCCATCGTGTCGTTGCCGGCGATGATGCCCTTGATGTTCGGGTGGGCCTGCAGGATCGTCTGGGTCTTCTGCAGCGCCTCGGCCTGGTCCCAGTTCGCGCTCTGCTGGGCGACCATCTTGAGGTCCGGATACTGATCCAGTACGCCGTGGTAGCCCTTCGACCGCACACCCGCGTTGGTGTCGGTCGGCTTGCCGGTCAGCTCGGCGTATTCACCCTTGCCGCCCATCAGTTTGGCGAACTCCTGACCGCCGAGCCCGGCGCCCTGGGCGTTGTTGGAGACGATCTGGGCCACCGCGACGCCGGTCTTGTTGATCTCGCGGTCGATCAGGAACGTCGGGATCTGCGCGTCCTTGGCCCGCTGGATCGCGGTCACCGAGGCGTCGGCGCCCGCGTTGTCCAGGATGATCGCGGCCGCCTTGCGCGAGATCGCCGTGTCGAACTGCTGGCTCTGCTTGGTCGGGTCGTCGTCGTGGCTGAGCACCAGCGTCTCGTAGCCGAGCTTCTTGGCCTGGGCGTCGGCGGCTTCCTGCTCGGCTTTGAAGAACACGTTGTCGGGCGACGGCGTGATGATCACGATCAGCTTGGACGCGGCGGGGGCCGCGCTCGAGCCGGACGAGGATGACGACGAGGAGTCATCGCTGCCCCCGCAGGCGGACAGGGCCAGGACGGAGGCGGCACCGACGGCGAGGAAAGCTCGGCGGGACGGGAGATATCTCATGGAGTTTGATCCCTTCACAAGCGACGGAGCGGGGGGTGGAGCGGCGGCGCGAAGGCGAGAGCGGCGGTGCGAAGGCGGGTGCGGTCAGGCGGTGCGTCGGGTGAGGGTGGACTGCAGACGCTGCTGCGCCTGCTCGGTGATGACGGCGAAGACGATGACGGCGCCCTTGACCACGGACTGCCAGAACGTCGAGACGCCGACCAGCACGAGGCCGTCGCTGAGGAAGCCGATGACGAAGGCGCCCATCACGGTGCCGATGATCGTGCCGCGGCCGCCGCTGAGGGCGGTTCCGCCGAGCACCGCGGCGGCGATGGCGTTGAGCTCGTACGTGGTGGCGGTGTCCGGATAGGCGGCGCCGAGTTCCGACGTGAGGAGCAGGCCGGCCAGCGCCGCACATGCGCCCGAGATCACGTACACGGAAATCTTGATGCGGTTGACCCTGATGCCGGACAGCACCGCCGCGCGCTCGTTGCCGCCGACGGCGAAGATGCGCTTGCCGAACGGGGTCTTGGTCGTCACCAGGACCGCGGCGGCCGCGACCATCACCATGATCCATACGGCGACCGGAATACCGAGGATGCTGTCGACGCCGATGAAACCGAAGCCGGTGTTGCCGCGGGCCTCGGTGCCGGCCAGGTCGGGATAGGTGCCGCCGTCGCTGTGCAACTGCGCGGCGCCGCGGGCGACGTAGAGCATGCCGAGCGTGGCGATGAACGGCGCCACCCGGAAGCGGGTGATCAGCAGGCCGTTGACCGCGCCGACCAGTGCGCCGACGACGATGCCGATGAGAATGACGACGGCGACCGAGAAGAAGATCGTGCCGCCGGGGACGTTCAGGCCCTTGAACAGCAGGCCGCCCGACACCATGCTGGCCAGCCCCGCGATCGAGCCCACCGAGAGGTCGATGCCACCGGTCAGGATCACGAACGTCACGCCGATGGCCAGGATCGCGTTGATGGCCACGTGCTTGGTCATCAGGATCAGGTTGCTCTGGGTCAGGTACTCGGACGAGATCGAGCTGAAGATGATCACGAGCAGGACCAGGACGACCAGCGTGCGCCCACGCAGGAGCAGCAGCGCGGCCCGGGCCAGCGCCGTGTGGCGGGGCGCGTCGGGCGGAGGCGCGGCCGCCTGGCGGTGAGCTGCCACGTGCGTGTCGGTCATTTCGTCGCCTCCAGGACGCTGTCGGATGCGGACGCGGCCACCAGGGCCTCCTCGGTGACGGAGCCGGCGGTGAACTCGGCGGTGACCCGGCCGCGGGCCATCACCAGCACGCGGTCGGCCATGGCCATGACCTCGGCCAGCTCGGACGAGATGAACAGCACCCCGAAGCCCTGGGCGGCCAGGTCGGCCATCAGCGCGGCGATCTGCGCCTTGGCGCCGACGTCGATACCGCGGGTGGGCTCGTCCAGCAGCAGCACGACCGGGTCGGTGAGCAGGGCCCGGGCCAGCACGACCTTCTGCTGGTTGCCGCCGCTCAGCGCGGTGACGAGCGCGCCCAGACCGGGGCTCTTGATCGCCAGCTCGCCGACCTTGCCGTCGGCCGTGCGCTGCTCGGTGCCGCCGTTCAGCAAGCCACCACGGGTCATCCGGGCCAGAGTCGCCAGGAGAATGTTTTCCCGTACGGACATGGTGGGCACGAGTCCGTCGCGTTGCCTGTCCTCGGGCACCAGGGCCAGGCCGGCCGCCATCCGGGCCTGCACGGTGCCCTTCGGCTCATGCGTTCCGCGTATCACCACGTCGCCCGCACTCGGCCGACGCATACCCATCAGCGTCTCGACCAGTTCGGTGCGGCCCGCGCCCATCAGGCCGTAGATGCCGACCACCTCGCCCGCGCGCACGGTCAGCGAGACGTCGTCGACCTGGACCGGGCCGGGGACGGTCAGACCCCGTACGTCGAGAAGCACGTCACCGACCGGCGCGCTGTTGCGGGCGTACAGGGAATCGGGGTCCCGCCCGACCATCTGGCGCACGATCCACCCGGTGTCGGTGCGGCTCATCGACTCGTGGGCGACGAGCCCGCCGTCGCGGAAGACGGTGACCCAGTCGCCGATGCGGCGGAACTCGTCGAGCTTGTGCGAGATGTAGATGACCGTCACGTCGTCGCGGCGCAGCTCCGCCATCACGCCGAAGAGCACGTCGACCTCGTGGTTGGACAGCGCCGACGTCGGCTCGTCCATGATCAGGACGCGTACGTCGGTGAGCAGGGCCCGGCCGATCTCGACGAGTTGCTGCTGACCGATCGGCAGGTCGCCGACCAGGGTGTCCGGGGCGAGCCGGTCCTGGCCGAGACGTTGCAGCACCTCACGGGCCCGGCGGCGCTGCGCGGCGGCGTCCACGAACCGGCCGCCCCGGCGCAGCTCGCGACCGGCGAACAGGTTGTCGGCGATCGTCAGGTTGGGGAAGAGGCTGAGCTCCTGGTGGATGATCCCGATGCCGCGGGCCTGGGCCTCGCGCGGGCTGCCCAGCTGCACCGGCTCGCCGTCGAGGAGGATCTCGCCGCTGGTCGGCTGCTCGCTCCCGGAGAGGATCTTCATGAGCGTGGACTTGCCGGCGCCGTTCTCCCCCACCAGCACGTTGACCTGGCCGCGGTAGGCGGTGAAGGTGACATCCTTGAGCGCCCGTACGCCGCCGTACTTCTTGCTGATGTGATGCGCCTCGAGAATCTCCGGCATCACTTCACCGCCAGCTCGGTCGGCACCAGGAAGATCGTTCCCGGGGCGAGCGCGGAGAACGCGCCGTAGAAGTCGACGGTCCGGCCCTTCAGTCCGCTTTTGTCGATCTTGGCGATGACGCCGGTCTTCACGTGGTCGTTGATCTGGTTGCCGACCTCGGCGTAGTCGATCTGGTTGGTGAAGTCGCCGAACGAGATGAAGCCGACCGCGTCGCGGATCGCGGTGCCGGCGATGACCGGGCCGGTGGCGATGGTGACCTTGAGCGGCTGGCCGCCCGCCTGCGGGACCTCGACGGTGACCGGGCCGGTCGGCACCGAGGAGTCGACGTCGGTGACCTTTCCGGAACCCTTGACCATGTACGCGTACGGGCTGCCGGTCCCCGCCTGATGCCCGAACTGCTGGCCCGCGGCCTCGGGGTCCTTCGCGATGGCGGCGGCGACCTCGACGACGTCCTTCGCGTTGTCGTGCACGGTCGGGACGATCTTCTGCGCCCAGTTGTCGTTCACGTACGTCGCCGGATCGGTGGCTGCGGCGGCGGCTGCGGCCTGTCCGTCCTTCTCGTACACGTAGACACCCGGCACTTTCGAGCAGGCCGCGGTCATCGCCAGCACCGCCACCAGAGTCGCCACCGTTCTGCGGGTCACCGCCGTCATGCTGAATATCCATTCATAGGCGATTGGGCATGCACCTACTGTGAATGGTCGATGTCGCGCTTGTCAACGGGGTTGTTTTCGCCAGGGCGCGTCGGCGGCTTCAGGGTTGAATAAGTATTCTCGGGACTTGCCGAGGCACGGGAGGACGTCAGTGGCAGAGCGCTACCCGGTCGACGAGCTGGCCACCGACCAGATCCGGCTGCTCACCAAGGTCGCCCGCATGTACCACGAGCGGGGCATGCGCCAGCCGCAGATCGCGCAGCAGCTGCACATCAGCCAGCCGCGCGTGTCCCGGCTGCTCAAGCGCGCGGTCGAGCTGGGCATCGTGCGCACGACGGTGATCGCGCCGCGCGGCGTCTACGCGGAACTCGAGGAACAGATCGAGCAGGCGTACGGGCTCACCGAAGTGATCGTGGCCGACACCGACGACCACGCCGACGAGGGTCACGTGCTGCGCGCGCTCGGCTCGGCGGCCGCGGTCTACCTGGAGACGACCCTGATGGGCGGCGAGCGCATCGGGGTGTCGTCGTGGAGCTCGACGATCCTGGCCACCGTCGAGGCGATGCACCCCCGCCCGACCCCGGTGGCCGACCAGGTCGTGCAGATGCTGGGCGGGGTCGGCAACGTGACCGCGCAGACCCAGGCCACCCGGATCACCGGCCGCTTGGCCGCGCTGACCGGCGCCCAGGCGGTCTACCTGCAGGCGCCCGGCTTGCTGGCGTCGGGCGACATGCGGCAGATGTTCGTGACCGACCCCAACATCGAGCCGGTGCTCAAGGCGTGCGAAGACCTGACCATGGCCCTGGTCGGCGTGGGCAGCATCGAGCCGTCGCCGCTGCTGCGCGAGAGCGGCAACGCCTTCGCCGAGAGCGAGCTGCCCGGGTTGCGGTCGGCGGGCGCGGTCGGTGACGTCTGCATGCGCTTCTTCGACGCCGACGGGGAGCACATCACGTCCGCCTTCGACGACCGGGTGCTGGGCATCGACTCGTCGACGCTGCGCGCGGTCCCCCGGCGGGTCGCCGTGGCCGGCGGCCTGCGCAAGAGCAACGCCATCCGGGCCGCCGTCAAGGGTGGCTGGGCCAACGTGCTGATCACCGACCTGCAGGTCGCGCGAAGCCTCCTGGAATCCTGAGCACCCGCGGATCGGGTCAGAGGTGGACCATGGCCTGCCGGGTGTCCGCGGCGGGCGGCGTGCCTGTTCCGGCGCGGGTTCGGCGGCTGAGTGCGTAGCCGATCACGGCAGCGATCAGGCCGGCCAGCCCCGCGGTGACGAAGCCGCCCGCGGGGACGGTCAGGTCGATCGCGGCTCCGACCAGCGGGGAACCCAGCGCGAACCCGGCACTCTGCGCCGACGACTGCAAGCCGGTGGCCTCGCCCCGCACGCCGGCCGGAGCGAGCCGGCTGACCGAGTCGGCGACTGTGGCCAGCGTGGGTGCGGTGAGCAGTCCGGCACCGACCACGGCTACGCACAGCCAGCGCCAGTCGTGGGCCAGGGCGGCCGGGATCGTCAGCATTCCGAGCAGGGCCAGCAGGAGCCAGGTGGGCAGCGGGCGGGTCAGGGCCCCGTGGACCAGGCCGCCGGCGATCGAGCACACGCCGAAGACCACGACGACCACGGCGGCCCACGACACCTGACCGGACTCGCGCAGCGTCGCCACGATGGCCAGGTCGACGCCGCTGAGCAGGGTGGTCGCGCCGAAGGCCATGATCAGGGCGGCGATCATGCCGGAGCGCAGCCACCGGCGGCGTGGGATGCGGGTGGCGGTGCGTTCGCCGTCCGACCGTACGGGTGGGTTGAGCAGGGCGATGCCGGCTCCCCCGGCGACGATCGTCGCGCCGACGACCCAGGCCATGACATCGGGCGACAACGTGGCCGCGCCCAGGATGACCAGGGCCGGGCCGATGATGTACGACAACTCGCCCTGCACGGATTCCAGCGCGAACGCGGCCCGCCGCCGGCCGGCCGGAACCGTGGCGGTGATCGCCTGCCGGGTCACGGACTGCGCGGGCACCATCAGCAGTCCGGCCAGGAGGGCGGCGGGCAGAAGTACGGCGTACGGGAGGAAAGGAACGCTCGCCCAGAACGCGACCTGCGCGAGGATGGTCAGAAGCAGAACCGTGCGCACACCCCGCGCGTCGATCAGGCGGCCGAGCAGCGGGCCGCCGAGTGCGACGCCCGCGGTCAGTGCCGCCGTGATGCCGCCGGCCGCCACGTAACTGAGGTTCAGGCCGAGCACGACATAGAGCGTCAGCGCCATCACATCGGCCGTGATCGCGGTGCGGGCGAGCAGCGAGACGCACAGTAGCGAGGCGAGGCCGGGCACGGTGAGCACCTGCCGGTATCCGGTCATCCCCCGACGCTAGAACCGAGCCCGGTTGATAGGAAGACCAGCCTTGCTAAGGCCAGACATAATGAATCGTTATGGGGAGAGAGCTCGAGACGGGGTTGTTGCGGTCGTTCGTGACGGCGGTGCGTGCGGGCAGCATCAGTCGTGGCGCGAGCACGCTCGGCGTCACGCAACCGGCGCTCAGCCAGCAGTTACGCCGGCTCGAGAGTGTCGTCGGCCGTCCGCTGCTGCACCGGTCGCCGTCGGGTGTCGCGCCGACGCGGGCCGGGGAGGAGCTTATTCCGTACGCGGAAAGGATCCTCTCGCTCTCGGCCCAGGCTCTCACCGAGACGGGCCGGACGCTGACCGGTCACTGCGGTGTCGGGCTGCTCGAAGATCTGGCGGCGTCCCGGCTTCCGCAGGCGCTGGCCGACCTGGCCGGGCTCCATCCCGGGGCGACGCTCGAGGTGTTGTGCACGTCGAAGGCAGCTATGCGCGAAGCGTATGAGACGAGCCGGGTCCATCTGGTTCTCGACGAAGTCCCCGACCTGCCCGAGGCGCCGCGCTGGACGGTCCGGCGGCCGCTGGCCTGGGCGATCGGTCCGGGCGTCGACCTGCGGGCCGATCCGCTGCCGGTGGTGCTGTTCTCGAACACCTGCGCCTGGCGGACGGCGGTGCTGGCGGCGATGGAGAGCTCGGGCCGGCGGTGGCGGGTCGCGTTCGAGAGCAACAGCCTGGTCGGCGTGCAGGCCGCGTTACGGGCGGGGCTGGGGGTCGGCGCGCTCATGCCGGCCAACCTCGAACCGTCGATGGTCGGCCACGACACTTCCGCGCTGCCGCCCCTGCCGGACGTCGAACTCGGCCTGACGCGGCATCCGCGCACCGCGGGCGATCCCTTGATCGATGCGGTGGAGACCGCCCTGCGGCGCATGCTTTAAATCATCAATGCGTTTCCCGTACGGCCGAAGCGTCCCGCCCGCACCCAGGCTCCCGACTGTCCCACCGCGGCTTCCGGCCACCCGCTCCACGCGGCTTCCGGCCACCCGCTCCACGCGGCTTCCGGCCACCCGCTCCACGCGGCTTCCGGCCACCCGCTCCAGCACATCTCGCTGAACGAACGACTGCTCCCAGGGTGGCGGGCGGCGGCCTGGTCAGCGGCGTGGGGAGGCGATGAAGTCACGGTCGTGGTAGACGAGGTGGCCGCCCGGCTCGCCCAGCAGGACCTCGTGGATCTCGGCGATCACTACGGTGGAGGTGCCGACCGGCACCAACTGCAGCGGGGTGCCGCGCAGGGACGCCAGGGCTCCGGTGAGGACCGGCTCGCCGTCGGGCAGATACTCCCAGCCCTGGTCGGGGGTGAAACGCGGCCCGCCCGGACCGGCGAAGGCCCGCGCCAAACTGATCGACTCGGGGCCGAGCAGGTTGACGACGAAGCTCGGCGCGCGCACGAGGGCCTGCGCCGACGGCGAATCCATGACCGAGAACGACAGCGCGGGCGGATCGAGCGACACCGAGGCCACGCTCGACGCGGTCAGGCCGACCGGGCCCGCGGCCGAGATGATCGCGACGCCGGTCGGGTAGCGACGGAAAGCCGCCTTGAAGCTGTCGATGGTGCTGAACACACGACAAACCGTAGAACCTCAACCGCGGTTCAGGTCAACGTGTGCAAGATCGCAATTGTCAGCAGGGCGGGCAGACAGGCGAGCGTGGACAGGAACACCGCATCCCGGGCGAGCGTGAGTCCGGTGTTGAAGGCCTGCGCGTACAGGAAAACGTTCTGAGCTGCGGGAAGGGCGGCCAGCACGGTGACCGCGTACACCTCCTCCGGAGCCAGACCGACGACGAGAGCGAGCAGAAACGCGAGCGCGGGCATGATCGCGGCCTTGAGCACGACGGCGGCGAGAATCGGGACGCGGTCGGGGCCGGGCTCGAGCAGGCGGCCGCCGGAGAGTGACATGCCGAAGGCGACGAGCACCACCGGGGCGGCCGAGTTGCCCATCGCGGAGATCGGTTCGAGAAGCACCGACGGCACTCGCAAGCCCGTCACCGAGACGATGATCCCGAGCCCGACAGCCACGGTGAGTGGGCTGCGCAGAGGCACGGTGAGTGACGTTCGCCAGGACGTGTGACCGGTTGTGGCGAGTTCGAGCAAGGTCACCGTGGCCGGCATGAAGACGAGCAGCTGCAGCATGATGATCGGCACCACCAGGGCGGTGTCGTGCAGCACGTAGGAGGCCACCGGGATCCCGATGAACGCCGCGTTGACGTAGCCCGCGCCGAGCGCCCCGACGATGCGCGTACCGAGGTCGCGGCCACGCGTGGTGAACGTGTGCAGACCGAAACAGATCAGTGCCGCGGCGGCCGAGATCAGCAGCGGCTCGGTGAAGAGCGCGGCCGGATCGGACGCCGCGGCACTGACGAAGAGCAGGCACGGCGAAAGGACCGTGTACGCGAGCCGCCCGGCCGCGGCCTCGGTCCCGGCGGGCAGCCGGCCCCAGCGGCCGGCCACCCATCCGGCGAGCACGATCACGCCGATGACCGCGAATCCGGAGAGCGCCGAGATCATTTCCCCGACGCTACTGCCAATCCGGCTTCCGAGCTGCTCCCGGCCGCGACCAGCTCGACCTCGACGTAAAGCTCGACCACGCCGTCACCCTCGACCTCGACCGGCCGTGCCCGGCGTTCCCACGCTGATCGTGATGCCGAGGCCGATCCGGACCGCCCTGCTCGACCTCGACCTCAAGCCCGGCCACGCAGTCACGCACGGCGACGACGCGCATAGCCGGAGCCGACCCGACGTCACGTCGCCGGCTGGACTGCTCAGGGTGCGATCGACCAGAGCTGGCACGTGTTGTTGAGCCACATCCAGAGCTGGGCCTTGGTGCCGTTGGCGGTGCCGCAGTTCTGGTCGTCGAGCACCATGCCGCTGTTCTCGACGACGAGCTCGTAACGCCCGTTGCCGGCCGGAATGACCGCCCACTGCTGGCACGTGTTGCCCAGCGACTGCCACAGATTGACGGCCGTGCCGAGCGCCTGACCGCAATTGACCGCGTCGAGCACCTTGCCCGCGTTGACGTTGGTGATCGTCCACTTGTTCGCGCCGACACTGTTGAAGCGCCACTGCTGACACGAGTTGCCGAGCGACTGCCACACCTGGATCGCCGTGCCGTTGGCGGTGCCGCAGTTGACGGCGTCGAGCACCTTGCCCGCCGCGAGGTTGGTGAGCCGGTAGGTGGCGCCGTTCACCGGGAACGTGACGCTCTTGCTGTAACCGACGGCGACGATGTTGGACTGCACCGAGTTCTCCGTCGCGTCACTCGGGTAACCGCTGGTCATCACGCCTTCGAAGAACGACCCGACCGAGCCGTTGCTGTTGTCCCCGCCGATGCCCAGGATGATCGCGCCCTGCTTGGTCATCGGGTTGTAGCCGGACTGCGTCGGCAACGCTCCGTTGTAGCGCGTGGCCAGCCCACCCGACTGGGCGTTCCCGTCCTTGATCGCGTACGTGGACGTGCCGTTGTTCTTCAGCACGGCCGTGACGAACGCGCTGTTGCGTCCCGTGTTCGCCGTCCACGATCCGTTGCCACCCGCGAACAACCCGTTCTCCAGGTCGGCGGCCACCCGCGGTCCCGCCGAACAGGGCGAGAACCAGCACAGGTTCCCGAAATAGATCGCATCCATGTCACCGTTCCCGGTGTCCATGTTGTTGGTTTCCGCATTACCGTAGTCGAAGCAGCAGCGATCGTTAACATGCGTGCCCTCAGTGACCATGTACATGCCCTCGGGCGCACTGCCGGTCGCGATGCCGTTGGTCGCATTGTTGCGATAGCCGTTCCCGGCCGAGATGTACACGCCATAGACCTTGTGATCACCCGCCGTCACCGGCAGGGCGGCCGCGTTGGCACCCTGATCGGCGGTCGGGTTGGCGCCGCCGCCGGGCGCGATCGTCAGATCGTTGTGCCGGCTCGTCTGGTCATAGATGCGCACGATCGTGCAATACGTCCCCGAGCAGAACGAGTCCTGCGTCGCCGCGTTCGCATAACCGCCGGCACTGAGCACGCCGATGTTCGAGGTCGCGCCGTCGGACCAGCGCCGCACCTGATAGAGCGAGCCGCCGTAGGAGCCGAACAGCGCGCGGGTGGTGCTGTGCGCGGCCACGCAGGGGGTGCCGCCGCTCGCGTAGAGATCGCACGGCCCGGTGCCCGCGGCCTGGGCCGGACCCGAGCCGAAGAGGGCGGCGCCGGCCGCGAGGACAGTGGCGGCGAGGGCTGTCCGCCAGGTTCTTTTACCCATGATGCGCCTTTCGCTGAAATGCGAAGCAGCCGGACGGTGAACCGGTTGCTGCTGGAGCCATGGATCGTGTTGTTAACGTTCACAGAAGTTAACTATGGATTTCAGGCTTGTCAATGCTTTCCGAAAGGCCGCGAATACCGGCGAACGCGACGACACCACCGGACGGGCAGCGGCGGCCAGGCCGGGGTGCCGGCCGCCAACCGGCCGGGTGACGCGGGCGGGAACACGTCGAGCGGGTCTTCGGTGACCACGCGCCGGAAAGACACGGGACGCCGGCCGCCACGGTGGGCGACCGGCGTCCCGATTCGCGCGACAGGCTGCGCCCCACGGCGGGCAACCGGCATTCCGATCCGCGCGACAGGCTGCGCCCCACGGCGGGCAACCGGCATTCCGATCCGCGCGACAGGCTGCGCCCCACGGCGGGCAACCGGCA
>NZ_JAHKKG010000025.1 GCF_018829635.1 Paractinoplanes bogorensis | reverse complement strand
TAGCCCGAGAGCTCTACCAACTCATCACCCAGGCCATCACCACACCCGCTTGACATCCATAGGGGCATCACCGGTATGCGACCGCCCTGCGGCCGACGTCAGCCACCACCTGGACCGCACCGCAGACCCGCGTGATCCGCCAGACGCGCCCTAAGAGTTGGCGTGCAACGCCGCGTTGAGCTCGATGCCCTGCCCCTTGCGCGGCTTGGCCTCGAGCGCCCCGGTCACCGAGTTGCGCCAGAAGAGCAGGCCGTTGACGCCGGAGAGCTCGCGCGCCTTGACCACCCGGCCGTCCGGCAGTGTGATCTTCGACCCGGCGGTGATGTAGCAGCCGGCCTCGACCACGCAGTCGTCGCCGAGCGAGATGCCGATGCCCGCGTTCGCGCCGAGCAGGCTGCGCTCGCCGATCCGCACCTTGTCCTTGCCGCCGCCCGAGAGCGTGCCCATGATGGACGACCCGGCGCCGACGTCGGAGCTGTCGCCGACCACGACGCCCTGCACGATGCGGCCCTCGACCATCGACGTGCCGAGCGTGCCCGCGTTGAAGTTGGCGAATCCTTCGTGCATCACCGTCGTGCCCGAGGCCAGGTGGGCGCCGAGGCGCACGCGGTCGGCGTCGGCGATCCGGACGCCCGACGGCACCACGTAATCAGTCATGCGCGGGAACTTGTCGACCCCGTAGACGGCCAGGTGGCGGCCCGCCGCGCGCTCGAGGAAGCGCAGCTCGTCGACCCGGTCGGGCGGGCACGGGCCGGCCGACGTCCAGGCCACGTTGGCCAGCGCGCCGAAGATGCCGTCGAGGTTGAGCGAGTTCGGCACCACGAAGCGGTGCGACAGCAGGTGCAGGCGCAGGTACGCGTCGGCCGAGTCCTTGATCGGGTCGGCCAGCGACGCGATCGTCGTCGGCACCACGACCGTCGACAGTCCGGGCAGAGTGCGCGGCCCGGTCAGCCCGGCGGGCAGCACCGGGGCCTCGGCCGGCGGGTCGCCCAGCCCGAGGAAACCCTCCGGATACCAGGTGTCGAGCACCTGGCCCTCGGCGGTGACGGTGGCCAGGCCGATGCCCCAGGCGGGCGAGGTCGAGATCGAGGTGTCCACGTCCCGACACTACTAAAGCCCCAGGCGAAGCGATGATTCACGTCCGGCCGGTATCGTGCGCGCTATGGCCAACCCGCTGACCCCGGACGTGTTGGTCGACCCGGTGGAGCTCACCCGCACCCTGGTCGACATCGAGTCCGTCTCCCGCCACGAGCAGGCGATCGCCGATCACGTCGAAGAGGTGCTCCGCGACGCCGCCCACCTGAGCGTGGACCGCCTCGGCAACACCGTGATGGCCCGGACGGATCTGGGGCGCGAACAGCGCGTGGTGCTCGCCGGCCATCTGGACACCGTGCCGTTGAACGACAACTTCCCGTCCACCGTCGTCGACGACCTGATCTACGGCTGCGGCACCTCCGACATGAAGTCCGGCGTCGCGCTCGCGCTGCATCTGGCGGCCACCCTGCCCGACCCGCGCTACGACCTGACCTACCTGTTCTACGAGGCCGAGGAGATCGACTCCAAGTACAACGGCCTGCACCTGGTCTCGGAGTCCCGGCCGGAGTGGCTGCTGGCCGACTTCGCCGTGCTGCTCGAACCGACGTACGGGGTGGTCGAGGCCGGCTGCCAGGGCACGCTGCGGGCGCTGGTCAAGACGACCGGGCGCCGGGCGCACACCGCGCGGGCCTGGCGGGGCAGCAACGCGATCCACGCCGCGGGCGAGGTGTTGCAGCGACTGTCCGACTACCGTCCGCGCACGGTGACGATCGACGGATGTACGTACCGTGAGGGTCTCAACGCCGTGAAGATCGCCGGTGGCGTGGCCGGCAACGTGGTGCCGGACGCGTGCGTGGTCGAGGTCAACATGCGGTTCGCTCCCGACCGCACCGAGAAGCAGGCCCTCGAGCACGTCCACGAGGTCTTCGAAGGCTTCGAGGTCGAGCTGACCGACTCGGCTCCGGGCGCCCTGCCCGGGCTGACCGCGGCGCCGGCCCGCGAGTTCCTCACCGCGGTCGGGGCGGAACCGGCGGCCAAGCTGGGCTGGACCGATGTGGCCCGGTTCGCGGCGCTCGGCATTCCGGCGCTGAACTACGGTCCCGGCGATCCACTGCTGGCCCACGCCCAGGACGAGCACGTCGAGATCGGCAAGATCCGGGACGGTGCGGCGACGCTGCACCGCTGGCTCGGGCTCTAATTAGAGAGCCGGGCGGACAGCCACTCGTCCGATCGCCCGGGCCACCTTCATCGGCGGGATCTCCATCGTGGCCTCGGGGTCGAAACCCGGCCGCGGTCGATCGCCGAACGCCATGCGGCGCTCCTCCACCACCAGTTGGATGCGGCGCTGCATGCGGCGCTGCATTTTCATGCGCTCGTATCGTGACGTCACGGTGGCTCCTTAGGCCCGGGGACCCGGACAAACCGGGCGCCGTGCGATCGTTGCCGTATCGGATCTGGTAACTGAACAGACGCCTGAGAGCTACCGTCCGTTGCTTCAATCTGGCAAAAAGGTCGCCGAGCCGCAATCCTCTTACCGAAACCCACCCGGTTGTTCACCGGGTCACTGGCCGTCCGCACTACCTTTTAGGCATGACGGACAGCACCAACGGGCGACGCAGCGGTCCGCCGGAGCGTCATCGCGGCGCGGTCACGCTGCGGCGTGAATCGATTCCGCCGAGTACGGCCGACGAGAAACTGCTCGATTCGCACCACCGGCGGGAGTGGAAGACCAAGGACGCGTGGCGGGCGCTGCGCATCCTCTCCGAATTCGTCGAGGGCTTCGACACCCTGGCCGACCTGCCGCCGGCGGTGAGCGTCTTCGGTTCGGCCCGCAGCCACCCGGACAGCCCCGAGTGCGAGATGGCCGCCGCCCTGGGCGCGGCCCTGGCCGAGGCGGGCTACGCGGTGATCACCGGCGGCGGGCCCGGCGTGATGGAGGCGGCCAACCGCGGCGCGACCGAGGCCGGCGGCATGTCGGTCGGGCTCGGCATCGAGTTGCCGTTCGAGCAGGGCCTCAACGACTGGGTCGACGTCGGCATCGACTTCCGCTACTTCTTCGTGCGCAAGACCATGTTCGTGAAGTACGCGCAGGCCTTCGTGGTGCTGCCCGGCGGCTTCGGCACGCTCGACGAGCTGTTCGAGGCGGTCACGCTGGTGCAGACCAAGAAGGTCACCCGCTTCCCGGTGATCCTGATGGGCACGGCCTACTGGTCGGGCCTGCTCGACTGGGTCAAGCAGACGTTGCTGGCCGACGGCAAGGTCAGCGAGAGCGACCTCGAACTGATCCAGCTGACCGACGACGTCGACGAGGCGGTTCAGATCATCGTGGACGCCGACGCGGCCCTCGCCGAGGCCCAGGGGACCCGCTGACGTGGCCGCGATCTGCGTCTTCTGCGCCTCGTCGAGCACCCTCGAACAGAAATACCTGGACCTTGCTTCCCGTACGGGCGAAGAGCTGGCCACCCGCGGCCACAGTCTGGTGTCGGGTGGTGGCTGCGTCGGCATGATGGGCGCGGTCGCCGACGGCACCCGCGCCGGCGGCGGGCACACCCTCGGCGTGATCCCGCAGTCGCTGGTCGATCTCGAGGTGGCCGACCTGGCCTCGGACGAGCTGATCGTCACCGGCGACATGGGTGAGCGGAAGAACATCATGATCGAGCGGTCGGACGCGTTCCTCACGCTGCCCGGCGGCCTCGGCACCCTCGACGAGCTCTTCGAGGTGTGGACCACGGCCACCCTCGATCTGCACGACAAGCCGATCGTGGTGCTCGACCCGGACGGCTTCTACGACGGCCTGCTCGCCTGGCTGGGACAGCTCGCCGATACCGCGTTCGTGCGAACCTCGGCCCTCGAACGGGTGACCGTGGTGAAGTCGATCGGCTCGGCGTTGGATGTCATCGAGGAACGGGTAAACGCGCGATAGGCGTCACGCCGGATGGGTGTCACCACACCCACCCGGCGTGACCAGGGCCCCGGCGGGCCCGCCGAACGTCGCGGGGGCGCGCCGGACGCGCTCTCACCGGGACACGCCGGTGCGCTCGCTCCGCCTCGCCGACGGCGTCGCGCCCGCCGGGGACGCGCATGCTGGATCGGTTGAGCCCGACATTGCTCCGGGAAGTCGGTCAACGTCAATTGAGCATCTGCGAACGTGCGCATGGTGCTCGATCGGGGCGTCGTGGAACACTGCGAACCATGCCCCCGCAACGGGCGACCCTGCTTCAGGTCGCACAGCGGGCCGGCGTGTCCCGCAGCACGGCCTCCTTCGTCCTGGCCGGGCGTCACCTGGACATGAGGATCTCGGAAGACGCCCGGCAACGGGTTCTCCGGGCCGCCCAGGAGCTGGACTACCGGCCCAACCTCATGGCGCGGAGCCTGCGTACGAAGGTGACCCGCACCATCGCGCTGGTCTCCGACACGCTGGCCTCCGACCCGTACGCCGGTCGGGTCATCCAGGGTGCCCTGGCCGCCGCCGTGGCCCACGGCCACCTGCTCTTCATCGGGGAGAGCGAGGGCGACCCGGTGATCGAGGAGAAGCTGATCTCCGACTTCCTCGACCGGCAGGTCGACGCCTTCCTGTACGCGAGCATGTCCACCCGCTACGTCCGGCTGCCCAAGCAGCTCAAGGGACGGACGGTGGTGCTGCTCAACTGCCTGACCCGGGGTCCCAGTCCGGCACAGCACCAGGTGATCCCGGACGAACTCGCGGCCGGCTGGAGCGCCGCCACCACCCTCATCGAGTCGGGTCACCGCGGCGGGATCCACCTGGTCGGCAGCCCGGGCGCGTTCGCCGGCAAGGAACGGCTGGCCGGCATCCGGGAGGGTCTGACCGCGGCCGACACCAGGCTGGCGGGAACCATCGAGTGCGACTGGTGGCCCGAACCGGCGTACGAGGCGGTCAGCCGCGCCCTGGCCGGTGGGCTCAACCCGCAGGCGCTGATCTGCCTCAACGACCGGATCGCGCTCGGCACCTACCAGGCCCTGCGCGAGGCCGGCCGATCCATCCCGGACGACGTGTCGGTCATCTCGTTCGACGACTCCGAGCTGGCCGCGTGGCTGCGCCCGCAACTCACCAGCATCTCGCTGCCGCACTACCAACTCGGATGGCAGGCGGTCGAGAAACTGCTCGGCCCGCCCTCCGACCCGGCCGTGTCCCGCCTGCCGATGCCGGTGCGGCGGCGCGACTCGATCGGTAAACCGCCAGTTCGATAACGTCGTACCCGCATGGTTTCCTTGTTGCCGTGAGCACGCCGGCCTCTTCCCCCGCCGCGGTTCGCCGCCCGGCCTATCGCCTGGTCCGGCGCCCGCCGACCGTCGTGCCGCCGCTGCTCACCGATCCGATCCAGGCATATGTGGCCGCCCACGTCGACGGTCCGCTGCTGGTCGTCGGCGGCCCCGGCACGGGCAAGACGACCACGCTCGTCGAGTCGGTCGCCGCCCGCATCGCCGACGGCGTCGACCCCGAGCGCATCCTGGTCCTCACCTTCGGCCGCCGTGGCGCCACCGCCCTGCGCGACCGCATCGAGGCGCGCATCGCCGGCGATCCCGGCCGCATCGTCCACGAGCCGCTGGTGCGGACCTTCCACGCGTACGCGTTCGGCCTGCTCCGCCGGGCCGCGGCCGAACGGGGCGAGCCGTCCCCGAGGCTGCTCACCGGCCCCGAGCAAGACCTGATCATCCGCGAGCTGCTTGCGGCCTCCGTCTCGGACTCCTCTGTGCCGAGCTCCTCTGTGCCGAGCTCCTCTGTGCCGAGCGACGACCCCATCGGCTGGCCTCCCGCGTTGCGCCCCGCGCTGCCCACCCGGGCTTTCGCCCAGCAGCTGCGCGACCTTCTCCAGCGTGCCGCCGAGCGTGGCATCGGCGCGGTCGAGCTGGCCCGCCTGGGCGAGCGCCTGGGCCGCGACGACTGGCCGGCCGCGGCCCGCTTCCTCCGCGAATACGTGGCCGTCCTGGCCCTGCGCGACATCACCACCCGCGGTTCCTCGGCCTACGACCCGGCCGAGTTGGTCCGCGCCGCCTCCGGCCTACTCGCCGACACCCCGGCCCTGCTCGACGACGAACGCCGCCGCCTCGACTACGTCTACGTCGACGAACTGGCCGACACCGACCCGGCCCAGATCGAGCTGTTGTCCCTGGTCGCCGGCGGCGGCAAGCCCCTCGTGGCCTTCGGCGACCCCGACGCCTCGATCTACGGTTTCCGCGGCGCCGACCCGGCGGCCGTGGCCAACTTCCCCACCCTTTTCCGTACGCCGTCCGGCGCGCTCGCCGAGACTCTGACCCTGCACACGAACTACCGTGCGCCGGCGCCCCTGCTCTCGGCCACGTCCCGGGTGGCCCGCCGCATGCGCGGCCCGATCAGTCATCGCCCGATGCACCCGCCGGCCCCGTTCATCGGCCCCGAGCCCCCACCGCCCGCCGACACCCCCGCATCCGGTTCGCTGCCCGCCGGGTCACCTGCGCCGTCTGCCGGCTTGTCCACACCGGCCGTCGGCGTTGGGTCTTTGCCCGCCTCGTCCGCTAAGTCCGCGCCCACGCCCCGTTTCCGCGTGCCGGCTCAGGCCACTCCTGCCGCCGACTCGTCCACCACCTCCCCCGATCGCGCGGATGCTCCCGGCGATCCCGACGCCGACGCGCCCGTGCCGGGGTCTGTGCCTGGGCTGGCGTCGAGGTCCGAGTCCGGGGCCGCGCCTGTGCCGGGGTCTGTGCCCGAGCAGGCGTCGCCCCGCGAGTCCGGGGCCGCGTCCGAGCCCGCGTCTGTGCCAGGGCAGGCGTCGGCGTCCGAGCCCGGGGCCGCGTCCGTGCCGGGCTCTGTGCCTGGGCAGGCGTCCGAGTCCGGGGCCGCGTCCGTGCCGGGCTCTGTGCCTGGGCAGGCGTCCGAGCCCGAGGCCGCGTCCGTGCCTGGGCTTGTGCCTGGGCAGGCGTCCGAGCCCGCGTCTGTGCCTGGGCAGGCGTCGCCCCGCGAGTCCTGGGCTGCGTCTGTGCCGGGGTCTGTGCCTGGGCTGGCGTCGCCCTCCGAGCCCGGGGCCGCGCCTGTGCCCGGGTCTGTGCCTGGGCTGGCGTCGCCCCGCGAGTCCGGGGCCGCGTCTGTGCCCGGGTCTGTGCCTGGGCAGGCGTCCGGGGCGGCGAGGCGCGTGGGCGGGGATCGGTCGGGCGGGCTTCCCGCGGGCGAGGCCGTGGTCCGGACATTCCGGGCGGCCACCGCCGAAGCGGCCTATGTGGCCCATGCGCTGCGCGAGGCGCACCTGCTGCAGGGTGTGCCGTGGTCGCGGATGGCGGTGGTCCTGCGCAGCACGTCGTTGCAGCTGCCGTCGTTGCAGCGGGCGCTGGCCGCGGCGGGTGTGCCGACGGTGACCTACGCCGAAGACCTGCCGCTGCATCTCCAGCCCGCGGTGGCGCCGTTCCTGCTGCTTCTGCGGTGTGCGCTCGACCCCGACGCCCTCACCGAAGAGACCGCCGTCGCGTTGCTGCACTCGTCGCTCGGTGGGGCCGACCCGCTGGCCGAGCGGCGGCTGCGGCAGGGGCTGCGGGCCTTGGCGCTGTCGGCCGGTGACCGGCGTCCGTCGGGCGAGTTGCTGGTCGACGCCGTTCGCGATCCGGCCGGGCTCGACATGGTGGAACGCCGCTGGGCCGCGCCCGCTCAGCAGGTGGCCCGGCTGCTGGCGACCGCGCGTGAGGCCGCCGCGGCGCCGGGGGCCACGGCCGAGCAGGCCTTGTGGACGGTCTGGCGGGAGAGCGGGCTGGCCGACCGCTGGTATGCGATGAGCACCCGCTCGGCCCCGATGGCCGACAACACCGATGTCGCCCGCGCCCGGCAGTGGCGGGCCGAGGCGGCCGACCGCGACCTCGACTCGATGGTCGTGCTCTTCGACGCGGCCGCCCGCTTCGTCGACCGGCTGCCCGGCGCACGCACCGAGGTCTTCCTCGACCACGTGCTCGGCCAGGACCTGCCGGCCGACTCGATCGCGCCCAGCGCCGACCGGGGCGAGGCGGTCCGGCTGCTGACCGCCCACGCCGCCAAGGGCCTGGAGTGGGACGTCGTGGTGCTGGCCGGCGTGCAGGAGGGCATCTGGCCCGACCTGCGCCTGCGGGGCAGCCTGCTCGGTTCGGAACGCCTGGTCGACGTGCTGGCCGGCCGGGCCGCCTCGGGCCAGGCGGCCGTGGTCGGTCAGACGTCGGCGCTGCTCGACGAGGAGCGCCGGCTCTTCTACGTGGCCACCACCCGCGCCCGCCACAAGCTCATCGTCACCGCGGTCGCCTCGGCCGGCGTCGGCGGTTCCGAGGGCGAAGAGCAGCCCAGTCGGTTTTTGAGCGAGCTCGGCCTCTCCGACGACGACTCCGGCACCCCACACCCACCCGACGCACCCCCACCCACCGACCCACCCCCACCCCCGGGCCCCGACCTCTGGGACACCGACCCCGACGGCACCCCACCCCCCGACGACACCCCGGACTCCGACGCCACCCCCGAGGACGCGACGGGCTCCGACGCCGCGACGGGCTCCGACGACGTGCCCAGCTCCGGCCACGTGCCCAGGTCCGACGCCGCGCCGAGCTTCGACGCCGCGCCTAGCTCCGGCGACGCGCCGAGGTCCGGCGACGTGCCCAGGTCCGATGCCGTGCCCAGGTCCGATGCCGTGCCCAGCTCTGACGTCGCATCGGGCAGCACTCCGCACGCCGAGCTCGGCTCGGACGGCACCGACCTCGCTGGTCCGCCCGACCTGTTTCAAGCCGCCGCCGAGGCCGCGGAGGAACCGCCCGACGACGACCCGGGGGAAGCGGCGCTGGTCGACGCGCCCGAGGAACTGACCGTGGCCCGGCCGCCGCGCGCGCTCACGCTGGCCGCGCTCGTGGCCGAACTGCGTACGGTGGTGGTCGGCTCGGACCAGACGCCCGCCCGCAAGCGTGCCGCCGCCGCCGAACTCGCCAAGCTCGCCGCTGCCGGCGTGCCCGGCGCCCACCCGGACGAGTGGTGGGGCCTGCGCCCGCTCTCCGACGACCGCCCGCTGGTCGACGAGGGCGAACCGGTCAAGGTCACCCCGTCCTCGATGGAGAGTGCCCTGCGCTGCAGCCTGCGCTGGCTGCTCGAACGGCACGGTGGGGCCGCACCGCCCGGACCCGCGCAGGGCGTCGGCAACCTGGTGCACGCCGCCGCCATGCTGGCCGAGGACGCCAACGCCGACCGGGAGAAACTGGTCGAATACGTCAGCGCCCGGTTCGACGCGATCGAGCTCGCCGCCCGCTGGCTGGCCGGTCCGGAGCAGGAGCGCGCGCAGGCCATGGTGGACAAACTGCTGCGCTGGCTGGCCGTCAACCCGCGCCGGCTGCTCGCCATCGAGCACGAGTTCACCGTGCGTCTCGAGGACGAGAAACGCCCGATCCAGCTCACCGGCCGGGTCGACCGGCTCGAGATCGACGACGAGGGCCGGCTGGTCGTGATCGATCTCAAGACCGGCAAGTCGACCGCCGTGGCCGCGGCCGAGGTCGCCGAGCACGCCCAGTTGGCCGGCTATCAAACCGCCGTCGCGGCCGGTGCGTTCGCCGATTACGGGGCCGAGAGCGGCGGCGCCGCGCTGGTGCAGCTCGGCCCGGGCAAGGATGCCCGCGAGCAGATGCAGCTGCCGCTGGCCGACGCCACCGACCCGCAGTGGGCGCACGAGATGGTCAAGCGCACGGCCGAGACGATGGCCGCCGCCACTTTCTCGGCCGTCGCCAACAGCCGGTGCCGGGTGTGCCCGGTCCGCACGAGCTGCCCGATTTCCGGTAAGGGCCGACAGATCGTGGATGAAGGCAAGTGACCCAACCGAGTCTGTTCGCCGACGAACCGGTGACGCCCCGCCGCCGTGCCGATTCGGGCCCGCGCTACACCCCGGAGGAGCTGGCCCGGCTGCTCCGGCTGCCGCGGCCGACCCCGGAGCAGTCCGAGATCATCTCGGCGCCGGTCGAGCCGCTGCTGGTGGTGGCCGGGGCCGGTTCGGGCAAGACCGAGACGATGGCGTCCCGGGTCGTCTGGCTGGTCGCCAACAGCTATGCCCACCCCGACGAGATCCTCGGTCTGACCTTCACCCGTAAGGCCGCGGGGGAGCTCGCCCACCGGGTACGCACCCGGCTCGGTCAGCTCATCCGCCGGCTCGGCCGGGACGACGCGTTCGCGGGTGAGGCCACCATTTCGACCTACCACTCGTACGCTGCCCGGGTCGTCACCGAGCACGGCCTGCGCGCCGGGTTCGAACCGTCGGCCCGGCTGCTCACCGAGGCCGCCCGCTGGCAGATCGTCGACTCGCTGGTGCGCTCGTACACGGGCGAGATGACCGGGGTGAACCGCGCACCGGGCACGGTCACCGACGACGTCCTCGCGCTCTCCGGTGAGCTGGCCGAGCACCTGGTCTCGCCGGACGACCTGTCGGCGTGGACCGGCCGGTTCTTCGCCGAGGTGCAGGAACGGCCGGGCAAGGTCTACAAGGATGTGGCCGACGTGCTGTCCCGGCAGCGCCAGCGGCTCACCCTGCTGCCCCTCGTCCGCCTCTACGAGCAGCGCAAACTCGATCTGGAGGCGATGGATTTCGGCGACCAGATGGCCCGTGCGGCGCTGGTCGCCCGGGACCATCCCGAGGTCGGCGAGATCGAGCGCGGCCGCTTCAAGATCGTGTTGCTGGACGAGTATCAGGACACCAGCCACGCCCAGGTCACCATGCTCAACGCGCTGTTCGGCGGCGGTCACCCGGTCACCGCGGTCGGCGACCCGTGCCAGTCCATCTACGGCTGGCGGGGTGCCTCGGCGGGCACGCTCGACCGTTTCCCCGACGAGTTCACGTTGCCCAGCGGCGATCCGGCCCGGGTCGGCAGCCTGACCCGCAGCTGGCGCAACCGCCCCGAGATCCTGCGGGTGGCCAACACCCTGTCGGCCCCGCTGCGCGCGTTCGGGGCCCGGGTGACCGAGTTGCGGGCGGCCGAGCGGGTGTCGGGGGCGGTCGGTGGCCGTACGGTGGCCTGCGCTCTGTTGCCGACGTTCGCCGAGGAGGCCGACTGGATCGGCGACTCGATGCTCACCGCCTGGCGGATCACCGCCGGGATGCCCCGCGCGCTGCCCGAGGAGATCCCGGTCGAGAAGCGCCCGACCAGTGCCGTGCTGGTGCGCGTCCGCAGCCAGATCCCGGCGATCGAGGACGCGCTGCGCAAACGCGGGCTGCCGGTCGAGGTGGTCGGCCTGGGCGGCCTGCTTGACACCCCGGAGGTACGCGACGTCGTCTGCACGATGCGGGTGCTGGCCGACCCGACCGACGGCGCCTCCCTGCTGCGCCTGCTCACCGGGGCCCGCTGGCGGATCGGCCCGCGCGACCTGGTGGCGCTGCACCGGCGGGCGCGCGGACTGGCCGCCGCCCGGGCCGCGGTGGTCACCGGGGCCGAGCCCGACGACATCGTGGCCGACCGGCTCGACGACGCCACGCTGGTCGAGGCGATGGCCGATCTGGGCGCGCCGCAGCAGTACTCGGCCGAGGGATTCGGACGCCTGCACGCGTACGGGCGGGAACTCAGCTCTTTGCGGCAGCGTCTCGATCAGCCTCTGCCCGATTTGGTGGCGGACATCGAACGCACCATCGGGCTGGATGTCGAGGTGGCCGTGCGCGGGTGGGCGGCCGGTGATGCCGGGCTGGCCCGCGGGCATCTGGACGCGCTGGCCGACACCGCCGCCCGCTATTCGGCCGAGACCGACGGGGGCACCCTGGCCGGTTTCCTGGCCTTCCTGACCGCGGCCGAGGAGGAGGAGCGGGGTCTCGAGCCGGGTCAGGTCGACGTGGTCGAGGGCGCGGTGCAGATCCTCACCGCGCACGCCGCCAAGGGCCTGGAGTGGGACGTCGTGTCGGTGGCGGGCCTGAGCAAGGGCGTGTGGCCGGGTCTGGTCCGCAACTCCGACCACTACCTGATGGGGATCGGCGTGCTGCCGTTCCCGCTGCGCGGCGACTCCGACGGGCTGCCACGGCTCGACCTCGACCCCGCGACCGATCAGAAGGGCGTGCTGACCGCGGTCTCCACCTTCGGGACGGCCTGGCGCGAGCACGACGAGCGGGAGGAGCGCCGGCTGGCCTACGTCGCCGTCACCCGTCCGCGGCGGCTGCTGCTGGCCTCGGGCTACTGGTGGGGCGACGGCGTGAAGCGTCCGCGCGGCCCGTCCGTGTTCCTCGACGAGATCCGCGCGACCTGCGAGGAGGGCGCGGGCGTGGTCGACGTCTGGACGCCCGAACCCGCACCCGACGCCACCAACCCGGCGGCCGAGGTGGTGGTCAGCGTGCAGTGGCCGTTCGACCCGCTGGGCCTGCGCCGGCCGGCCATGGCGGCCGCGGCCGACCTGATCCGCCGCATGATCAGCGCGCCCGATCCGGAGGCGGCCGAGGCGTTCGCCGATCTGGCCGCCGACCACCCGTCGATCGCCGGCCGGGCCGGCCTGGCCGCCGAACTGGTCGGCCTCCCGCGGCAGAACGAGGCTGGTGAGGACGCCGACATCGAGCGCTGGCGCCGCGAGGCCGATCTGCTGCTGGCCGAGCGCGACGAGCGCACCCGCCGCGACGGCCCGCTCGAGGTGGCCCTGCCCGCCCACCTGTCGGTCTCCCAGCTGGTGGTGCTGCGCCGCGACCCGCAGGCGCTGGCCCGCACACTGCGCCGCCCGCTGCCGCACCGGCCGATCCCGCACGCCCGGCGCGGCACGGCGTTCCACGCGTGGCTCGAGCAGCGGTTCGGCGCGGTCCGCCTGATCGACATCGACGAGCTGCCGGGCGCGGCCGACGACGACGCGGCCGGCGACGAGGAGCTGATCGCCCTGCAGCAGGCGTTCCTGGCCGGCGAGTGGGCCGACCGGACCCCGATCGAGGTCGAGGTGCCGTTCGCGACCACGATCGCCGGGGTGGTCGTGCGCGGCCGGATGGACGCGGTCTACGCCGACACCGCCAACCGGTTCGACGTCATCGACTGGAAGACCGGCCGCCGGCCCGAGGGCGCGGACGCCGACGCCGCCGCGGTGCAGCTGGCCGCGTACCGGCTGGCCTGGGCCTCGCTGGCCGACGTGCCGCTCAACCGGGTGCGGGCCGGCTTCCACTACGTCCGTGACCAGGTCACCGTGCGCCCGGTCGACCTGCTGGACGCGGACGGGCTCGCCGCCCTGGTCGAGCGGCTTCCCGAACGAGTGATTTAGGCAGCGCCGGCCGCCGCCAGCAGGTGCAGGAGCGCGGCCGCGTACGCCTGTTCGACGTTCTCGCCCGCGAACGAGCGTTCCTCGCCGAGCAGGTCGATCCGTACCTCGTAGCCGGCCGGCCCCCGGGCCAGTGAGCGGAATGTGCCGCCGAGCAGTTCCCGCAGCTGATCCTCCCGGGGCAGCCAGACCGTTTCGTCCAGTTCGACGTCGTCCATGGCCCACTCGGTGGTGCCGTTGAAACCGATCACCCTCCCCTCCGGCATCGAGTAGACCTCGATCGTCATGTTGCTGAGCACGAACACTTCTTCGTCCAGATCGCGGTCGGGAATGGCGAAGCGATCGCCGATCGCCGGCTTCCAGGTCAGACCGGCTTCCCTGAGCTGCTGTGCGAGTTGTACGCCGATCACCGTCAGGCCTCCTTGAACGTGTTAGGCTCTCCGCGTTGTCAGTTTGGTTCCCAAGCACGTAGGAGCGCCTGTGGGGAAGTCTGCCCCAGGCGCTCTTTGTCGTAACCCGGGTCTTCCGGTACGGGCGATCAGTACGGCAGCACGAGACTCGCGAAGTGTGGGTCTTATTACTTCGTTCCCGTCCATGTTGGGCGAGAGCGATCGACCGTCGAGGAGACGATCATGGTTACCGGCGTTGTGAAGTGGTTCAACGCGGACAAGGGCTTCGGGTTCATCACCCCGGACGACGGCGGCGCCGACGTCTTCGCCCACTTCTCCGCTATCCAGACTTCCGGCTACCGCAGCCTGGACGAGAACCAGCGTGTTGAGTTCGAGGTGACCCAGGGCCAGAAGGGCCCGCAGGCCGCGAACATCCGCCCGCTCTGAAGTAACTGAAAAGCGCCGCATCCCCTCGGGGGTGCGGCGCTTTTTCGTCCCGTCAAACAGCCGCGGCCTGCGGCAGAGGGGCCGTGCCGCCCATGTGGGCGGGCAGCCACCAGCGGTCGTCCGGACCCGAGGGCTTTTCCGGGTACGCCTTCTGGGCCGCGTCGAGCAGTTCGCTCAGACGGTCTTTGAGCAGGGCGGTGAGCGCGTCGGGGGAGGTGCCCTTGGGCATCTCGATGGCTTGGCCGATCTTGATGATCACCGGCACGTGCCGCTTGGTCAGATCTTTCTTGCGGCCCTTGGTCCACAGCCGGTGCGGACCCCAGACGGCCATCGGGATCAGCGGCACCTTGGCCGAGCGGGCCAGCCGGACGGCGCCCGACTTCAACTCCTTGACCGTGAACGACTCGCTGATCGTGGCCTCGGGGAAGACGCCGACGATCTGGCCGTTGCGCAGCGCCTCGTTGGCCTCGCGGAAGGAGGCGGCACCGGCGTCGCGGTCGACCGGGATGTGCCGCATGCCGCGCATCAGCGGGCCGCTGACCTTGTGGTCGAAGACCGCCTTTTTCGCCATGAAGCGCACCAGGCGCTTGGCCGGCTGAGCACCCAGACCGCAGAAGATGAAGTCGAGATAGCTCACGTGGTTGCTCGCCAGCACCGCCCCGCCCTCGCGCGGGATGTTCTCGGCGCCGTCGATCTCGATCTTCATGTCGAGCACCCGGAACATCGTCTTGGCGAGGGCGACGACCGGCGGATACACGAGTTCCATGGCAAGACGGTAGCCGAACTCGCTGAACTTCTCCTGGGTCAGGTGCAACGCCGGAGCCCGATCGTGCGTCTAAAGAATTATCGGCTGTTTATGTAACGCACTTGATCTTGGAGGTACCGGCATGCGCGGACCATCCGCCCGCCGGGAATTCGGATTCGTACTCGCGCTCGCCGTGGCCGGCCTGGCGCTGGTACTCGTGGTCGCTTTCGCGCCGTGGTATCCGGTGCCCGGCAGCTCACCGGAGGTCAGCCCGACGATGTGGCAGCAGGTCACCGCTTTGTTCGGCGCGGCCGAGGCCGGCACCACGCCGACGCCGTGACCTGATCCCCAGGCTCGTGGTGTTCACTGGGTTTCATGTCCGAGCAGATACCGCCAGGTTCCCGGTTCGGTTCCGGCCTGGTCACCACCGCTCCGGGCACACCGCCGCCCCCGCCGCCGCCCGCCCCGCCGGAAGATCCGGAACGTCCGGACGGACCCAGGCGGCGCCGTCAGCAGATGCTCATCTTCGGCGGCATCGCGGGGGCGATCCTGGCCATCGGTCTGACCATTGTGCTGATTCTGGCTTTCTCGGGCGACGACCCGTTCCACTCCAAGGCGTCCGCCCCGACCGACGTACGCCCGCCGCTGGCTCAGGCCTGCCCGGCCCCCACCGGCTCGCCGAGTGCCGCGCCGACCCAGACGCCGAGTGCGTTGCCGCCCGAGACCGGGGCGCGCACCACTGACACCGAGGCCGGCATCTCGTACAAGGCGTACGGGCCGCCCTGGGAACCATGGACCGACACCTGGCGCGCCGGGACCCTCGAGGTGCCCTACAAGGTGGGTCAGCACTTCGTCACCGAGCAGTACAGCGGCGGCAGCTACCACGCCTCGATCCTGTCGGCGGCGGTGCCCGCGGCCGACAACGACGCGGTGACGCTCAACCTGGAATGCGTGGGCCGGCAGGTCGCGGCGGACGTGCGGGCCGAGTACTACCCGCAGCCCAACACGATGGACCCGATCCGCGACGAGCTCACCACGGTGGGCGGGCGGCCGGCCTACGTGAGCGAGTTCCGCCTGCACTTCACGGCGCCCGGACTGACCGCCACCGAGGAACTCTCCGCGGTGGCGGTCATCGACGTCGGCAAGACGACCGCGGCCGTCCTCTACATCTCGATCCCCGGCACCCACAAACAGTGGGACTACGTGATCGACGACGTCCTTGCGTCTGTTCGCCCCGTCTAATCGCAAGCGCCGCCGGTGAGATGGCAGTCGATTTTTCGACGGCTGCGGGGTTTGCAGACGGCGGAAAATCGCCTGCCATCTCACCGGTTACAAGGCGCTTGCCGCGGAGCGAAGCGGAGCCATCTAGACCAGCCCCCAGCGCTTTCTGAGAGCGTTGTCGGCTGCGTTGAACAGCACGTCGATCATGATGCCGATGATCAGCACGACGATGATGTAACAGATCACCAGGCTCGAGTCACTGAGATCACGGGCCTGCTGCATCCGTACGCCGATGGACAGCGCCCCCGGCACGATGACCAGCAGCTCACCCGCCATCAGGCTGCGCCACGAGAACGCCCAGCCCTGCTTGAGCCCCGAGATGAACGAGGGCAGCGACGCGGGCAGGATCAGGTGCCGGTACTTGGCGAAGCCCCGCATCCCCAGCACCTGGCCGACCCGCAACCACGTACGCGGGACGTAGTCGATGCCGCTGATCAGACCGTTGGCCACCGACGGCGCGGCCCCCAGGATCACCACGAACAGGATGGCGCTCTCGCTGAGCTGGAAGAGCAGGATGGCCAGCGGGAACCACATGATCGAGGGCATCGTCTGCAGGCCGGTGATCAGCGAGCCGATCGCCGCCCGCAACGGCGCGAACTGGGACACCAGCGCGCCGATGACGGTGCCGATCACCACGGCCAGCAGGAAGCCGGTGAAGGCCCGGGTCATGGTCACCCGTACGCCGTTCCAGAAGTCGCCGGTCGTGATGACGTTGCCCAGGTCGGTGAAGACCGTCTCGGGCGACGGCAGTACGTAGATCGGCTTCCACTCCGACCAGACCACGATCTGCCAGACCAGCAGCACGATCGCGATCGCGGCCAGCTTGGGCCAGGTGCTCTTCCAGATCCGCTTGCCCGGGTTCGGCCGGACCTGCTTGGGCCCGAGTTCGAGCGCGTCGAGCCCGGCGACCTCGTTCGCCTCGCGCTTGTCCGGTGTGCGTTGAACCGGCGCCTCGACCGCGGGCGGGAGATTACTGGGCATGGCGGGCGACCTCCGCGCGGAGCCGGTCGGTGATCTCGGCCGCCTGGCCGGACACCTCGGGGGAGTCGATGCGGCGCGGGCGCTCGTGGGTGATCGGGTAGTCCTCGATCACCCGGCCCGGCCGGCTGCTGAGCAGGATCACGCGGTCGCCCAGCCGGACGGCCTCGCGCACGTTGTGCGTCACGAACAGAACGGTGAGCTGCTGCTCACGCCAGATCCGCTCCAGCTCGTCGTGCAGGATGTCGCGGGTCATCGCGTCCAGCGCGCCGAACGGCTCGTCCATCAGCAGGATGTCGGCGTTCTGGGCCAGCGCGCGGGCCAGGGCCACGCGCTGGCGCATGCCGCCGGACAGCTCGTGCGGGCGCTTGTCGCCGAAACCGCGCAGCCGCACGATGTCGAGCAACTCGTCGGCCCGCTTGCGGCGCTCGGCCCGGGACACGCCCTGCAGCCGCAGCGGCAGCTCGACGTTGCCCCGGACCGAGAGCCACGGGAAGAGCGCGGCCTCCTGGAACATCAGCGACACCTTGCGGCCGCCGATGTCGAGCGCACCGCCGGTGATCGCGTCCAGACCGGCCACCAGCGACAGCAGCGTGCTCTTGCCGCAGCCGGAGGCGCCCAGCAGGCAGACGAACTCACCCTGGCGAACGCTCAGCGAGACCCGGTCGAGGGCCAGCAGATCGCCGTAGCTCTTGGAGACGTTCTCCAGCCGTACGACCGCTTCGGTCTTCTCTTGCAGGAGGCTCATGGCTCAGGCCTTTCAGGCGGCGGCGTCGCTGACCTCGGGCTTGCCCGCGGCCTTGAGCAGCTCGTTGAGCGGCCCGAGGTCGTAGATGCCCTTGAGGTCGACCGGCTTGAGGAGGCCGACGTCCTCGGCGTGCTTCGCGCTGGTGAACAGCGACGAGGCGACCGGGTCGGCGGTGAAGGTCAGGTTCTTGAACGAGGCGGCGAGTACGTCGTCCTTGAGCGGCTTGCCACTGAGCGCCTTCAGCTGCTCGTTGGCGGCCTTCTGGGCGTCCGCGTTGTTCTTCTCGATGTAGTCGAGCGACTCGAGGTGGCCCTGCAGCAGCTTCTTGACCGTGGCCGGGTACTTCTTGAGGAACTCCTGCGTGACGATCAGGTGGGTGGTCACGAAGAGACCCGACGGCCACAGGTCCTTCTCGTTGACCAGCACCTTGCCCTTGCTCTCCAGGATCAGCCGGCTGAAGTTGGGCTCGGGCACCCAGGCGCCGTCGATCGAGCCCTGCGCGAAGGCCTGCAGCGCGGTCGCGTTGTCCTGCGGCAGCACCGACACGTCGCCGCCACCCTGCTGGTCGGCGTTGAGGCCGTTCTCCTTGAGCCAGGCGCGCAGCGCGACGTCCTGGGTGTTGCCGAGCTGCGGGGTGGCGATCTTCTTGCCCTTGAGGTCGGCCGGGGAGTTGATGCCCTCCCGGACCACCAGGCCGGCGCCGCCCGAGGTGCTGCCCGCGATGATCTTCAGGCCGGTGCCCTTGGACTGGGCCCAGCCGTTGATGGCCGGGTTCGGTCCGATGTACGTGGCGTCGATGGCACCGGAGAACAGCGCCTCGATCGCCGCCGGGCCGGCGTTGAACGTCTTCGTCTCGAGTTTGGTGTTGCCCAGCGCGGTCTGGAAGTAGCCCTTGTTCACGCCGATCAGGGCGGGCGCGTGGGTGATGTTGGGGAAGTACCCCAGGCGGATGCTCGCGGCCTCGTCGGTGCTGCCACCCGCCGCCTCGTCATCGCCACCGCACGCGGCCAGCAACGATGCGGACAGCAGGGCGGTGGCGGCGACGGCAAGCGCACGTATGGTGCGGGAGGTCATGCGGACTCCTTGATGGTGGAGAGTTCAGCAAGCGTTTTGTGGTCGACGACGCCCTCGATGGCTTCCTCGACCGCGACCCACACGTCGTGCAGCCCGAAGGCGGCTCCGTGGTAGGTCGCATGGGTGGTGGGCAGACCGCGGACGGTGGCCAGGGCGCCCCCGACCGCCCGGACCACGTCGCCCACGGTGATCTCTTCGGCCGGCCGGGCCAGCGCGTATCCGCCGTCGACGCCGCGGTGGCTGTGCAGCAGGCCGGCGCGGCGCAGGTCGAGCAGGATGCCTTGCAGGAAGCTGAGCGGAATCTCCTGGGCGGCGGCGAGGGTGGCCGCCTTGACCAGGCGGGGATGTTCCGCCGTGACCGAGAGCATGGCCCTCACGGCGTAATCGGTACGTGCCGAGACGTACACGTTTCCCCCTGTCCGCCGAAACCCGCGTTCACCTATCTAGTGGATAGGAATGATGGTCTAAGTGGGGATTGCCGTCAAGGCCGATCCGCGATGCGGGAGGACTCGTCCGGGGTACCCTGCGCGCCGTGGGGAACGAGAAGACGACATCCGTGCACGTCGGCCTGCATGAGCTCGACGGTCTGCGCTGGCCCAAGGAGCCGCTCAGCGGCACCGGTCCGCGTCGCCCGATCGCCGTACCGCTGCCGCGCCTGCCCTGGTCGACGGCCGCCGTCGAGGTGCCGCTGGGGGAGAGCGCCGAGGGCGGCATCGCGCGGGTGACCCGGCTTCGCAAGATCTTCGGGTACGGGGTGGCGCCCACGATCATCCTGCTTTTCGTGGTGGCCGACGTGCTGCTCCTCTGGGGCCGCTTCGGATCGCTCGATGTGCCCGGCGGCCTGTTCGGGGTGTTCGGTGTGGCCGGGGTGGTGCTCATCCTCACCGGCCTGCTGCCCGACGTGGTGGCGAGAGCGACCGGGACCCCGTACGTCTCCCGCGGCCGCTTGCGTTTTCCGGCTGCCCGCAACGACGTGCTCGGGCAGTTGGTCAAGCTCAACCCGCAGATCGACGTCTCCGGGTGGCCGCGTGGTGACCTGCAGTCGCGACGCTGACCTGCAAAGGCGCTAATGTCATTTTGTGGCGCGCAGAATCAAGATCCCCGCGACGAAGTACCCGGTGGAGCGATTCACCCTGGCCAACGGATTGCGGGTGGTGCTCACCCCCGATCGCAGCGCCCCGGTCGTCGGGGTCGCCGTCGTCTATGACGTGGGCATCCGGTCCGAGCCCGAGGGCCGCACCGGCTTCGCCCACCTCTTCGAGCACCTCATGTTCCAGGGCTCGGAAAACCTGGAGAAGCTCGCCCACTTCCGGCACGTGCAGGGCGCCGGCGGCACCTTCAACGGCTCGACCCACCTCGACTACACCGACTACTTCGAGGTGCTGCCGTCGGGCGCCCTCGAGCGGGCGCTGTTCCTCGAGGCCGACCGCATGCGCGGGCCGCGCCTGACCGAGGAAAACCTGCTCAACCAGATCGACGTGGTCAAGGAAGAGATCAGGGTCAACGTCCTCAACCGTCCGTACGGGGGTTTCCCGTGGCTGCGGTTGCCTCCGGTGATGTTCTCGACGTTCCCCAACGCGCACGACGGTTACGGCTCGTTCGGCGATCTCGACAGCGCGACGGTGGAAGACGCCCAGGCGTTCTTCGACCGCTACTACGCCTGCGGCAACGCGACCCTGGCCGTGGCCGGTGACTTCGACGTGGCCACGGCGACCGAGATGATCCACCGCCACTTCGGCGACGTCCCGGCCCGCCCGGCCCCCGCGCTGCCCGACTTCCACGAGCCCGACCTGACGAGCGAGAAGCGCGACGTCTACACCGACAAGCTCGCCCCGCTGCCCGGCGTGGCCAGCGCGTGGCGGGTGCCCGACCCGATCGGCGACTTCGAGAACTACCTGCCCTTCGTCGTGCTGGCCGAGGTGCTGACCGACGGCGACGCGTCCCGCCTGGTCGAGCGTCTGGTGCAGCGCGACCGCACGGTCACCAGCATCGGCGGCTACATCGGCTTCATGGGCGACGAGTTCCAGGTCCGCAACCCGACCGCGATGCTGCTGCAGGCGCACATGCCGCCCGGTGGCGACGCCGAAAAGGTGCTCCGCACGGTCGACGAGGAGATGGACCGCCTGGCCGCCGACGGGCTGAAGCCGGGCGAGCTCGAGCGGGTCCAGGCCCGCATCGCCACCCACCTGCTGCGCGACACCGACGCGGTGCTCGGGCGGGCTCTGCCGATGGCGGTGCTCGAGCTCCAGCGCGGCCGTCCCGAGATGCTCAACGAGCTGCCCAAGCTGGTCGGCGAGGTCACCGAGGCGCAGATCGTCGCCGCGGCCGCCACCCTGCGCCCCGAGCGGCGCGCCACCGTCGAGGTCATCCCCGGAGCTGCCGCATGAGCACCAAGACCCTGCCCGACCTGATTCCGGACGCGAAGCTCAAGCTCCCCAAGCAGGCCGAGCGCACGCTGGCCGGTGGCCTCACCGTGATCGCCATCCGGCGGACCTCGGTGCCGCTGGTCGAGCTGCGCCTGCGGGTGCCGTTCGGCAAGGCCCCGCTGGCCCGGGCCACTCTGCTGCCCCAGGCGCTGTTCACCGGCACCGGCACCATGTCGAGCATCGACATCGCGGCCGAGCTGCAGGCGGTCGGTGGCGGACTGTCGGCCGGGCTCGACCCCGACCGGCTGGTCGTCAGCGGCAACTCGCTGGCCTCGGGGCTCGACCGCATGCTCGAGATCCTGGCCGCGGTGCTCACCGACCCCGCCTACCCCAACGAAGAGGTGGCGACCGAGCGCGACCGGCTGGTCGACCACATCCAGGTGGCGCTGACCCAGCCGTCCCACCTGGCCCGCACGGCCCTGCTCAAGCGGATGTTCGGCAAGCACCCCTACGCGGTGCAGACGCCCGAGCCCGAGCAGGTGCGCGCGGTGCGTCCGGCCCAGCTGCGCACCCTGCACGCCGAGCGGGTCCGCCCCGAGGGTGCCGTGCTGGTGCTGGTCGGCGATCTCAACCCGGAGAAGGCGATCGACGCGGCCGAGAAGGCCCTGGGCAGCTGGACCGGCCCGGCCAAGACCGTCGAGATGCCGCCCACCCCGCCGCTCGAACCCGGCGCCCTGCTGCTGGTCGACCGGCCCGGCGCGGTGCAGTCGTCGCTGCGCATGGCTCTGCCCGCCGTCGAGCGCACCGACCCCGACTACGCCGCCCTGCAGATCGCCAACCTGATCTTCGGCGGCTACTTCTCGTCGCGCTGGGTCGAGAACATGCGCGAGGACAAGGGCTACACCTACGGCCCGCACACCGCGATCGAGCACTACCTGGCCGGCTCGACCCTGACGGTCTCGGCCGAGGTCGCGACCGAGGTGACCGGCCCGTCCCTGCTCGAGACCCTGTACGAGCTGGGCCGCATCGCCAGCCTGCCGCCGGCCGAGGACGAGCTGGAACAGGCCCGCCGCTACGCCCTGGGCACGCTGCGGCTGGGCATGTCGACCCAGGGCGGCCTGGCCAGCCTGGCCAGCATGTACGCGAACTTCGGCCTGCGTCTCGACCACCTTCCGCAGTACTCGGCCGCGCTGGCCACGGTGACGCGCGAGCAGGTGGCCGACGCGGCCGCCCGCTTCCTCGCCCCGACCCGGGCGGTCACGGTCGTGCTCGGCGACGCCGAAAAGGTGCAGGGCCCGTTGTCCGCGCTCACCGCGGTGGAACGAAGCGCGGAGTGAGCGCCCCCGAGGAGCCTGACGTCCGGGAACAACCGGGCGCGCAGGTCGACGCGCCACCCCTGGCGCGCAGCACCCTCGACCGGGCCGCCGAGCACCGCACCGACGACGAGTGGCTGGCCGCGGCCTGGGGTCGCGGCCAGGTCGTCGTCGTCGACCTGAGCAAAGGCGGCCGTACCCTGGCCGACGACGGCCGGCTCGTCCTGCTGCCCGCGGCCGAGGCACCCGAGGCCGAGCGCTGGTTCCTCGGGGTCGACCTCGACGGCACCCCGCTGTGGGCCGTCGACGCGCCGCTGCCCGAGATCGACGGCGCCGAGGGGGTGACCCTGCGCGACATCGGGCACCTGCTCGACGCCCGCGACGCCGGTGTCTTCACCACGGCCGTGGCCCTGGCCAACTGGCACGCCAGCCACAAGTTCTCGCCGCGCACCGGCCTGCCCACCACCTCGGTCGAGGCGGGCTGGGCGCGTAAGGACACCGAGGGCAACCTGATGTGGCCGCGCACCGACCCGGCCATGATCGTGCTGGTCCACGACGGCGTCGCCGGTCCCGAGGGCCGCTGCCTGCTCGGCCACAACTCGGCCTGGGGTCGCGCGGCCGACGGTGGCACCCGCTTCTCGTGCCTGGCCGGTTACGTCGAGCCGGGCGAGTCGGCCGAGGCCTGCGTCGCCCGCGAGGTCGGCGAAGAGGTCGGGCTCACCCTCACCTCGCTGCGATATTCCGGCAGCCAGTCGTGGCCGTTCCCGGGCTCGCTCATGCTCGGCTTCCACGCCACGGCCGACCCGGCCCAGCCGATGCGCCTCGACCCGGCCGAGATCGACGAGGCGCACTGGTTCACCCGCGACGACATCGCCAAGATGATCGTGGGGGATTACCACCATCCCGGCACAGGTGTCCCGATGGGACTACCGATGCCCGCCTCCATTGCTTTCTATCTGATTGAGCGCTGGTTGGGCGGTTTGGCCGGGTAACGGATTCAAGTTGATCAAATCAGAGAGATTTTCGGCTCGGCGAGTAACCAGATCGGCCCTCTGCCGCGTCTCGGTTTACAAAGACCGAGAGGTGGAAGATCGATGACGCAGGTGCAAGCACCCGCATGGGCCCCGATGACCGCCGACGAGCGGGCCCAGTTCGACCGGGACGGGTTCCTCGTGGTGCGCGGGGTGCTGTCCCCCAGTGAGATCGAGATCGCGCGCAACGCGGTTCTCGGCGCTTTCGAGCGAGCGGGGCAACCCGGCGGGCACGGGCTCGGTTCGACCGGTGCGCTGCACCAGCTCTCCGCGGTGACGTCCCTGCCCGAGCTGGCCTTCCTGCTCGACCACCCGGTGGCGTTCCGCTACATCTGGTCGCTGCTCGGCTGGAACGTGCACGTCTACCACTCCCACATCGACGTGCACCCGCAGATCCACGAGCAGCAGAAGGAATGGTGGCACTGGCACCAGGACGGTGGCCGCCAGAACCGGGAGATCGAGACCGACCCGCGCCCGACGTTGTCGGTCAAGCTGGCCTACTGGCTGTCCGACGTGAGCGAGACCGGCCGGGGCAACTTCACCGTGCTGCCCGGCAGCCACAAGACCAACTGGCTGCCCGGCCCGCCGACCCGGGGCACCCCGTGGCCGCAGCCCGAGGGCGCGCTGCAGATCACCGCGAACCCGGGTGACCTGGTCGTCTTCGACCGCCGCCTCTGGCACGCGCGCTCCGACAACTACTCCGACGTCACCCGTGTGGGTGCCTTCTTCGGCTACACGTTCCGCTGGATCGCCGGCCGCGACGAGGTCGCCGACCTGCCGAACACCCCGGAGTGGGCCGGCTTCAACGACGTGCAGAAGCAGCTGCTGGGCCACTGCCCGCAGGGCGACGGCAGCGGCGACCACGCCTGGGGCCACTACCCCGAGACGACGCCGCTCTATGGCGCGCTCAAGGAGCGGGGCCTGCTCGACTCCAGCATCCCGGCTCTCATCCCGTAACACCCGACATCCCGATATCCTGCATATGTGGGGCAAACCGGGACAATAGACAAGACGGCGACCGCGGCGGGCCGGCTTCTCCTCGAGGCTCTGGGGGAGGAGCGCCCGGCGCGGTCGCTGGCACGTCTCACCGATTCACCGCGGGCCGGCCGGCTCCTGCGGGAACTCTTCACGGTCGCCGTGCGCCGCAGCTTCGTGGGCCGCGATCCGCGCGACGTGACGGCGTACGTCCGCGATCTGCTCGAGTACGAGTCGTTGCCGACCGGCGGCGAGCTGGCCCGCGAGACCGAGGCCGTGATCCGGGCCGCGCTCGGCGAGCCCGAGCTGACCGGCACCATCCCCGAACGGCGCCGCTCCGAGGTCATCTGCCTCGTGGTGGGCGACCTGGTCCGGCCGCCCGGTGTGCCCACGGCCGAACTGGTCGCGCTCGTGCATCAGGCGGAATGGCGGGTCACCCGCTTCGACCGGCCGTCGCTATGAGCCCGATCTTCTCGCCGGTGCACGGCATCCACACCGCCGCCGGCCGCTATCTGCAGCGTGTCGCCTACGAGGACGCCCCGGCGCGCAGCGAGTCGCCGACGTCCGCCACGCGCCACGTGTGGGAGATCGCTTTCGGACTCGCGGCCCGTCGACGGTTCGAGCCGGACAGCCCGCTGGCCGAGATCCGGCGCACCGTGTCGGCGACCCTGCAGCTGCACTCGGCGGTCGTGCTGCCGCCGCTCACGGTCGAGATGCTGATCCGGGCGGCGCTGGGCGAGGACGTACCGGTCGACGAGATCGACGACTCCGTGCGTACGGGAGCGCATTTATTGCTCTTCGCCCGTCTGGTCGACGAGCTGGCATTGACCGACGGCGAGCTCGAAGGCCTGGTGGTGGAGGCCGAGGAGCTCGCCGTGGACCGGATCGCCGAGACCGGGGGCTAGCTGGCGGCCAGCGCCGCGAGCCGCTCCTTCACCTGAACGATGGACGGGTTGGTCAGCGCCGACCCGTCGTCGAACTTCAGCGTCGGCACGGTCTGGTTGCCGCCGTTGACGCTCATCACGAACTCGGCCGCGTCCGGGAGCTGCTCGATGTCCACCACCTCATAGGCGATGCCCTCGCGATCGAGCTGCGACTTGAGGCGGTGGCAGTAGCCGCACCAGGACGTCGAGTACATGGTCAACATCGGTCGGGAATCCCTTCGGCTGGGTCACATGGCAGTGCGCCTTCCGGCACAACGTCGGACCCGGGTGCCATGATTCCCTGTTGTGCGGACTGATGCGGTGCTGGCCGGGCTCGACCCGGATCAGCGGACGGCGGTGACCGCCCCCGCCGGCCCGGTCTGCATCCTGGCCGGCGCCGGCACCGGCAAGACCCGGGCGATCACCCACCGGATCGCCTACCGGACGCTGACCGGTGAGGTGAGCCCCCGGCACATCCTCGCGGTCACCTTCACCGCCCGGGCCGCGGCCGAGATGCGCACCCGGCTCACCGAGCTGGGCGCGGCCGGAGTGCAGGCGCGCACGTTCCACGCCGCCGCGCTGCGTCAGGTGCGCTACTTCGCCCCCCGGCTGCTCGAGGGCCGGGCCATGCCCGAGCTGCTGGAGAGCAAGGCCCGGATGGTCGGCCTGGCCGCCACTCGGGCCGGGGTACGCGCCGACCGCACCGGCGCCCGCGACCTGGCCAGCGAGATCGAGTGGGCCAAGTCGTCGCTGGTCGAACCGTCGGAATACGCCGTCGCGGCCAAGAAGGCGCTGCGCGAGCCGCCGTTCGAGCCGGCCAAGGTGGCCGAGGTCTTCGCCGCCTACGAGTCGCTCAAGCGCCGCCAAGGCGTGATCGACTTCGAAGACATGCTGCGCGCCGCGGTCTGGGGCATCGAGGAGCACCCCGACGTCGCCGAGCAGATCCGCTCGCAGTACCGCCACTTCGTGGTCGACGAATACCAGGACGTCAACCCGCTCCAGCAGCGGCTGCTCGACGCCTGGCTGGGCGGGCGGGACGACCTGACCGTGGTCGGCGACGCCAGCCAGACCATCTATTCGTTCACCGGCGCCACCTCGGCCTACCTGATCGACTTCCCCCGGCAGCGCCGCGAGGCCGTGGTGGTCCGGCTGGTCCGCGACTACCGCTCCACCCCACAGGTGGTCGGCCTGGCCAACGCGGTGATCCGGCAGGCCCGGGGCAGCGAGGCCCGGCTGCGGCTCGAGCTGGTCGGGCAGCGGCCGCCCGGGGCCGAGCCCGAGCTCAAGATTTTTCCGGACGAGGCGGGCGAGGCGGTCGCGGTGGCCCGCCGGTGCCGCGACCTGATCGCGTCCGGCACGCCGGCCAGTGAGCTGGCGGTGCTGTTCCGGACGAACGCGCAGTCCGAGGCGTACGAAAAGGCACTGGCCGAGGCCGAGGTGCCCTACGTGGTCCGCGGGGCCGAGCGCTTCTTCGAGCGGCCCGAGATCCGCCAGGCGATGATCGCGTTGCGGGCCGCCGTCCGGTCCACGCCCGGCGAGACCCCGCTGGTGCAGGCCGTGGTCGAGGCGCTCGCGGCGACCGGCTGGCAGCGCGAGCAGCCCCCGCCCGGCGGCTCGGCCCGCGAGCAGTGGGAGGCGCTGGCCGCGCTGGTCGCGCTGGCCGAGGACTACGCGCGGGCGCCCGCCCTCGAACCGATCGGGCAGGCCGGTGCCGTGCAGCGCGATGTGACGCTCACCGCATTCAACGACGAACTCGCCCGCCGGGCCGAGCAGCAGCACGCCCCGACCGTCTCCGGCGTCACCCTGGCCTCGCTGCATTCGGCCAAGGGGCTGGAATGGGAGGCGGTCTTCCTGGTCGGGCTGGCCGACGGCACGCTGCCGACGACCTACGCCAAGACGCCCGACCAGCTCGAGGAGGAGCGCCGCCTGCTCTACGTCGGGGTCACCCGGGCGCGGCAGTGGCTCTGGCTCTCGTACGGTCAATCCCGCTCGCCGGGCGGCCGGGCTCGCCGCCCGTGCCGGTTCCTGCCCCAGCTCGAGCGGACGTCGTCGACCGAGCGCGCCGGCGACCGGAGTCGGAAACCCGACCGAAGGCGTCCGCAGGTGTCCTCGTGCCGGATCTGCGGGGCCACCCTGCTGGCCGGCGCCGACCGCAAACTGGGCCGCTGCCCGACCTGCCCGTCCGACCTCGACGAAGAGCTGTTCGAGCGACTCCAGGTGTGGCGGGCGGCCACCGCGGCCGAGCTCAAAGTTCCTGCGTACGTGGTCTTCACCGACGCCACGCTGGTGGCCATGGCCGAGCGCCGCCCGTCGTCGCCCGCCGAGCTGCTCGCGATCGCCGGGATCGGGCCCCGCAAGCTGGGTCAGTACGGCGAATCCGTGTTCGCGTTGGTGGCCGGAGCAAGCGCTTCCGAAGTCGCTCAAAAAAACTTTGGATAATTCGTTTGCGCCCTCCTGTAGGGCAGGCATAGCCTCAGTTCACACCTCGCCGAGCAGGGATGTTCGGCGGGCCGAGGCAACTACGAGCGCAACGCAAATGGAGGAGGTGGCACCGATGGAGATCTACACGATGAGCTTGACCAAAGCGTCGATGCCGCTGACCCGTGCCTGCGCTCCGTCCGCCTCGCTGATCGCCGCTCCCGTGTGGGCGCCGGCGACCGTCGAGCGGGCTCCGTTCGAAGCCACCACTGCGCCGATCACGGTGCCGGTGCTGGCGGCCGAGCGGGCTCCGGCTTCGCAGGTGCACCAGGTCTCCGCCCGGGCCGAGCTGGGTGGCGCGCTGGAGCTTCTGCAGGTCAAGGGCAGCACTGGGTTCAAGGGCATCAATGTCTCCGCCAAGCGCTACACGGATGGCAGCGGTGTCCCGCCTCGAGGAAGGCCGGTCTGATCAACAGACCTCCGGCTCACCTCGAGGCCGCGGAACCCGTAACCGGGATCCGCGGCCTTAATTTTTTGCCGGCTCACCCGCCGGTGCACGATCCGGAACGGCGATCCAAGAGATCGATGAGAAGAGAGAGGTGACCGGGCTTTATGAGTCTGGCGCTGGCCCCACTCGACGTGAGCGTCGAGATCGAGGCAAACCTGCCCTGTCGGAAGTTCGACCCGGACCTCTGGTTCTCGGACTCCCCGGCCCAGCTGGAACTGGCCAAGTCGCTCTGCGGGGACTGCCCGCTGCGCGTCGAGTGCCTGGCCGGCGCGGTCGAGCGGAACGAGCCCTGGGGTGTCTGGGGTGGCGAGATCTTCGAGCGTGGTGCCGTGGTTCCGCGCAAGCGGCCGCGTGGCCGTCCTCGGAAGGTCGATGTGGCGCGTGACGCCGAGCTGGCCCATGAGGTCGAGGAGCGGCTCGCCGCGAACGGACTCGACTCCCGCAACGCCGTCCGACTGGCGGCCTGACATGACCAACCTCACCGACAACCGGAAGCAGACCTTCGCGATGGCCTCGAACGGAGAAACCAAGATGAGAATCCTCCAAGAAGCGTTATCCCGGGCTCGAACGCGTCGGCCTCAGAGTGACTACACACCTGAGGCACACCGACCCGCACGCCAGATCGCCATCGAGGCACGTCACACCGCCTCGCGCGAACTCGGTGGCCGGCGTTTCTGATCCCCGCGACAACTGAAGATCTGAATTCGTGAAGCCCGTCCGCGGTATGCGGACGGGCTTCACGCTTGTCCGCGCGCCCAGCTCGGCACCCAGGTCCCGGGGTGGTCGTGGCCGTCCGCCGACGCCGCCAGGTGATCGCGGAGGGCGGCCAGGGCCGGGTGACGATTGTCACGGTGCCAGAGGAGCGAGTGCGGATAGACCGGCGTGGGGTCACTCACCGGGATGCGGCGCAGGCCGTGGCCGACGGGCCAGACGAGGCGGGTGCGCGCCCCGATGAAGGTGGCCAGCGCCGGCGTGTCGGCGACGGTGTCGAGCAGCGCGTCGGCCCCGAGGTTGGGGCCGGTCGCTTCGATGGTGAGCCGGAACTCGGCGGCCAGGGCGTCGTAGTAGGCGGTCCACTCGGTGCCGGGAGCGAGTCCGGGCATCCAGATGCGGTGCCCGGCGAGCTGGGCCATCGTCACCGACCGGGCCGAGGCCAGCGCATGGGCCGGACCGGTGAGCAGTTGGAGCGGCTCGTCGAGCACCCGGAGCGTCTCGATGTCTTCGGGAACGGCCGGGCCGGGCATGGCGACGGCCCGGAAGGAAGCGTCGATCGCCCCGGACCGCAGAGCGGCGACGGCCGTACCGACGTCGAACAGTTTCAGCACGTCGAGCGCGATCTCGGGATGGGCCTGGTGGAAGCCCCGGACCAGGTCGGTCGGGGCGATGCGCGAGGCGATCACGTCGACCCGCAGCGAACGGCGGCCGGGGCGCACCGCGGCGATCGCCCGGTCGGCCGCACGGAGCAGTTCGCGGGCATGGGGCAGGAACGCCTGACCGTCCAGGGTGAGTTCGGCCCCGCGCGGGGTGCGGGTGAACAGCCGGACGTCGAGGCTGCGCTCCAGCGCGGCGACGCGTTTGGAGACGGCCTGCTGGGTGACCGACAGTTCGGCGGCGGCGTCCTGGAACTGGCCCGCCTCGGCGACGGCCACGAAGGTGCGTACGGCGTCGAAGTCCATGCCGACCGACCCTACCGTCACAACCGGGAGTTGTTGACGGTCGGCGTGGCGGTTGTTTGCTCACCGGCTCCACCGCCTGATGGGATCTGAGCCGACACGGGGTGGTGATGATCGGTGGGGCGACAGTTCCGGTGGCTCTGGACGGCGTACACGGTGAGCACGTTCGGCACGTGGCTCGGATTCGGCGCGTTTCCGCTGATCGCGATCCTGGTGCTGCACGCCGGCCCGGTCGAGGTGTCGCTGCTGTCGGCGGCCGGCCTGGCCATCGGGGCGGTTCTCGCGGTGCCGCTCGGCCCGTGGGTGGACTTTCGCCGCAAGCGGCCGGTGATGATCGCGACGGACCTCGTTCGGTGCGCCGCGCTGATGAGCGTCCCGGTCGCCTACGCACTCGGCTGGTTGACCTTTGCACAACTCGTGGTTGTATCGGTGATTGCCGCGGCGTCCGACATCACCTTCAAGGCGGCCGGCGGCGCCTACCTCAAGACCCTGGTCCCGCGGGCCGATCTGCTCGCCGCCAACGGCCGGTTCGAGGCGACCACCTGGACCGCCACCGTGGTCGGGCCACCGCTCGGCAACGCCGCGATCGGGTTGTTCGGCCCGGTGGTGACCGTGGCCGTCGACTCGGTCAGCTTCCTGCTCTCGGCGCTGAGCATCCGGGCGATCGGGGGACCGGAGCCGCGTCCCGAGCGGACCGAGGGCGTACGGCTGAAGGCCGGCGATCTGCTCGACGGATGGCGCTTCATCCTGGCCCACCCGGCGCTGCGGCCCCTGTTCCTCAACACGGTCCTGGTCAACGGCCTGATCCTGGCCACCGCGCCGGTGCTGGCCGTGCTCATGCTCGGCCGGCTCGGGTTCGCGCCCTGGCAGTACGGCCTCGCGTTCGGTCTCCCGTGCCTGGGCGGGCTGATCGGCTCACGGCTGGCTCGGCCTCTCGCCGCCCGGTTCGGGCAACACCGGATCCTGCTCACCGCCGGTGCGTTGCGTGCCTGCTGGCCGCTCGGACTCGTCCTCGTCGGTCCCGGCCCGGCCGGACTCGTCCTCGTCATCGCCGTCCAGTTCGGGCTGGTCGCCTGCGTGGGCGTGTTCAACCCGGTGTTCGCCACCTATCGCCTCGACCGGACCCCGTCCGACCGCGTCGCCCGTACGTTGTCGGCCTGGTCGGTCACCAGCAGCGTCACCGTCGCCGCCCTGACCGCGCTGTGGGGCCTGCTCGCCACCCTCACCAGCCTGCGCACCGCGCTCGCGATCGCCGGTCTGCTGCTCCTGGCCACCCCGTTCCTGCTGCCGCGCCGCGATCACGCCCCGGCGGACAGGAACACCCCGATGGCGCTGCTCAGATAGGCCGGGTCGTCGACGTGGCACATCTCGCGGGCCGAGTGCATCGAGAGCAGCGGCGTGCCCACGTCCAGGGTCGGAATGCCGATCCTGGCGGCGGTGATCGGCCCGATCGTCGACCCGCACGGCACCGAGTTGTTCGACACGAATTCCTGGTAGGGCACTCCGGCCGCCGCGCACGTGCGGGCCCACAGGGCCGCGCCGACCCCGTCGGTCATGTAGCGCTGATTCGCATTGATCTTCAACAGCGGGCCGGCCCCGGCCACCGGGCGGTTGACCGGGTCGTGCTTCTCCGAGCGGTTGGGGTGCACGGCGTGACCGGCGTCGGACGACAGGCACCACGAGCCCGCGACGGCCCGGGCCAGGTCGGACCGGTCGCCGCCGAGCCCGGCCGTGACCCGCTCGAGCACGTCGGCCAGGAACGGGCCGGCCGCCCCGGAGCGGCTCTCCGACCCGATCTCCTCGTGGTCGAAGGCGGCCAGCACCGCGATGGCGTCACCGTTCTCCACACCGAGCAGGGCCACCACACCGGCGTGCACCGACGACAGGTTGTC
This sequence comes from Paractinoplanes bogorensis, assembly GCF_018829635.1. Classification (GTDB taxonomy): domain Bacteria; phylum Actinomycetota; class Actinomycetes; order Mycobacteriales; family Micromonosporaceae; genus Actinoplanes; species Actinoplanes bogorensis. Next base: position 11,060 of record NZ_JAHKKG010000025.1, on the reverse strand, counting down.
GAGCCGGGCCGAGGCGAACAGGTTCGCGCCCGCCCCGAACCGGGCCGGGGCGGCCGAGTCGACGGTGATCACGTCGTAGCCGGCCAGGTCGTCGGCCGGGATGCCGGCCAGTCCGGCCAGATGCCCGACGACATCGGCGCCCGCGGTGTCGCCGGCGCCCCAGATCGGCTGGAGCTCGCGCTGCTTGTCCGGGGCGAAGGAGTCGTTGACCCCACGGTCGAGGTGGATCGCCAGGTGCGGGATGCGCGCGAACGGACCGGTGCGGACCAGGTGCGTGGTGCCGTCGCGGTGCACGACCCGCCCCGCGAACTCGAGCTCGCGGTCGAACCAGGACGGCACGACCGGTCCGCCGTACACCTCGACCCCGGCCTGCCACCAGCCGAACGCGACGGTCGTCGGCTTCGGCTTGAGCTTGAAGCCGGGCGAGTCGGTGTGCGCGCCGAGGATCCGGAACGGGGTGCCCCGGCCGGCTGTGGAAGGCACAGCGACGGCGATGACCGAGCCGTCCCGCACGATCAGCAGGCGGGCGCCCGGGCGTACGGCCTCGGTCCAGTCGGCCGTCTCGTCGAGCGTCTGGTAGCCCGCCCCGGTCAGCCGACGCGCCACCTCGGCGGCCGCGTGATAGGAGCTCGGCGACGCCGAGACGAAAGCGGCCAGATCATCGATGTGGGCAGTCGCATCCATGCCGCCATCGAATCATGACGGCTCAGGACACCGGCGCGAAGCCCGGCAGCCACTTCTCCAGGATCGCCCGATAAGGCGCCTCGGCCTCGAGCTGGCACAGCACGCCGATCGACCCCAGCGTCACCCGGTGGATCAGCAGGTAGGACGGCGGCAGATTGAGCTTGCGGCTCAGCTGGTAGGCCGGTGACCTCGGGCTGCTCAGCCGGGTCGCCTCGGCGCGCAGCCAGGCCCGGGTGAAGCGGAACTGGTCGACCGCGACCGGCTCGATCATCGGGCGCAGGAAGTCGAGCACCGCCCGCGCGTCGATCTCGTCGTCCGGTTTGATGAAGCCCTCTTCGCGCAGCCCGTCGGCCACGCCCTGGGCGTCGTCGTCGAGGGCCAGGCGCACCAGCCGGCCGATCGCCTCGGGGTGCCCGCCGGGCAGCCGGGCCACCGCGCCGAAGTCGATCACACCGAGGCGCCCGTCCGGCAGCATGCGGAAGTTGCCCGGGTGCGGGTCGGCGTGCAGCAGACCGGCCCGGGCCGGCGCCGAGAAGTGCAGCGTCGCCATCAGGCGTCCGGCCTCGTCGCGTTCCTCGACCGTGCCGTCGGCGATCACCTGGGCCAGCGGCGTGCCGTCGACCCACTCGGTGACCAGCACCCGCGGCGCCGAGGTGATCACGCGGGGGACGAAGATCTCCGGATCGTTCGCGTACGCCTCGGCGAAGGCGCTATGCGTCTCCGCCTCCATCGCGTAGTCGAGTTCCTCGGTGATCCGATCCTTGAGCTCGGCCAGCAGCGGTTTGATGTCCATCCCGGGCTGGATGATCTTGAACATGTGGGCCAGGCGGGACAGCTGCTTGAGGTCGGCCAGCAGCGCGTCACCGGCGCCCGGATATTGCACCTTGACCGCGACGGCGATCGTCTTCGGCCTGGCGTTCCTGCGGGCCGGCTTGAGCTTCCACGTGGCGCGGTGCACCTGGCCGATGCTGGCCGCGGCGGCCGGGCTGTCGTCGAACTCGGCGAACAGCGAGCGCCAATCCTCCCCGAGCTGCTCGGCCAGCGCTTTGTGCAGGCTGGCCACCGGCATCGGGGGCGCCGCCTCCTGCAGCTTGGTCAGCGCCTGCCGGTAGGGCCCGGCCATCTCTTCGGGCATCGCGGCCTCGAAGACGCTGAGCGCCTGCCCGAACTTCATGGCGCCGCCCTTGAGCTGGCCCAGGACGCTGAACAGCTGCTCGGCGGTGCGCTGCTGGATGTCCGCCGAGATGACGTCGGACGCCATCCCCACGGCGCGCTTGCCGAGGCCCAGTGCGGTGCGCCCCGCGAACCCCAGCGGCAACGCCGCCAGCTTGGCCGTGCGGGCCGCCGCACGCCGCGGAATGTCGCTCACCAGATCATTGTGACCGACTCCGGGACGAAGAACGGCCCGCCTTACCCGGCTTGCCCGGACTCGGACGGAAAAGTCCGCAGACCTTTGGCCCGTCGGCGGAGCCGGGCGCAGTCGCATTCGGGGTGCTGCGGCCACGTGCGGCGGCGCTGGCGGGACGCGGTGGTCAACTCGATCGAGGCGCCCGCGGTCATCGGGTCGCCGTCGTCGATGAAGGTCAGCACCTCTTCGACGGCCAGGGCGGTCGCCGCCAGCAGGGTGGCCACGGTGCACGGCTCGGGGGCGGTGTGCGGCGGCAGACCCGGCCAGGCCGAGTCACGGTCGCGGCGGTGCAGGTCGAGGCAGCCCAGGCAGGGGCCGCCGGTGGCCGGGACCAGGGGGCCGATCACCGCGGCACCGTCGCGGATGGTCACGGCCAGGTGTGGCTGGCGACGACTGGCGTGGGCCGCGGACACCAGCGTGACCGGACGGTCGGGGTCGAGCTGCACGACCAGGGTGGCGGGCTGACCGCGTACGGCCTGGGTCTCGATCCCCTCGACGGAGCGCCGGAGCGCCTCGATGACCGCCGCACCGCGGGGTTTGCCCAGGTCGGAGGCGCGGAGCGGGCCGCCTGCGAGTTCGCTGCGCTGCACCCGTCCGGGCAGATCGGGATGGATGTGGCCGACGCCCGCCTCGGCCAGCGCCACCGCGATCGGGGCGCCGAGCCGGCCGCGCCCGCTGATCACGACCCGGGCGGCCTGGCGGCGGCGCAACCGGGACGCGGGGGTGCGGGAGGTGCTGCCGCGCAGCGCGAGCACGGCGGCCTCGCCGGTCAGCCGGCCGGCCGAGCGGGTCGGGGGCAGTAGCGCCGCGGCGGGCACGGTCAGCCCGGCCGCGTCCAGAGCGTCGAGAACGGCTCGCGCGTCGTCAGGTGGAACGCCCTCCTGCACGGCCTCGAGCATCACCACCCGTTCGGGCCGGCTGCCGTCGAGCAGGTCGAGCACCCGGGCCGCGCGCGGATCGGGCAGGCGCAGCACCACCGCGCAAGCGGGGTCGGAGCCCAGCTGCAACTCATGGCGGTTACGCCAGACGCGGGGGATGCCGGGGATGAGGGTGGGGCGGTTCACGCATCACAGGATGTCACCACAGCGATGCGGAGCGAATCAGTTGTCCACAGGCCCCGACGGCCCGTGACACGGTTTGTCCACAGGCCCGGGCAAGTTATCCACAGGCGCTGAGGGTTATCCACAACCTCACTCAACGTGTGGACAACCATCCGGATGCGTTGTGCGGGAGTAATGCACCGGGGAGGGCGAACTGCCCTCCCCGGGTGGGTGAACGGCCTTGTCGCAGGCTCGATGTTGGCCTAGTGGGGCAGAGCCTGCGGGCCGTCCGTCGTCAGACCTTGGCCTTGCCCAGGATGCGGTTGACCGTCGTACCGCAGACCGGGCACTTGCCCTTGGCCATGTTCATGCCCGTCTTGGAGACCTCGACGGTTCCCTGGAAGTCGCGCTTCTCCTTGCACTTCACGCAGTAGCCGTTGTACGTGTTGTCGGCCACGGTTCCTCCTCGTCGTATTGTCGGCCGGATCGGCCCTATGCCTGCTCGCGGTGGGCAGGCCGCGACCTGTGTCAGCCGCTGGGACCGCTCCGACCACGCGGATGTGGCCACCCGTCGGGGCGGTCACTACCCAGGTCAAGCCTGTTCCATGTCAGCTCGACGTCGGCGGTGTCACCGACGACGCTGAGTGTGCCCGTCCGAATCGCCCTTTTTGGGAGATTGCGTCGCAACACGCCGGATGTTGCCATCAAAGTAGGCGAAAAGGGACGTTGAGCGCGTTGCCGACGAGTCCGCGTGGTGAGCTGGGTTGTCGATGTTGCAGCGATGGAAAATTTTTTCGGTCTTACCGGGGCGAAGCGCCCATATCTGGCACGTGTCATCGTGCGTACCCTTGCGGTGACATGGGTCTCACGGATTAGCGTCTCAACGTGAACCCGAATCTGGGCCGCGCGAGCCGGTAATGGCCCGGACGCGCAAGCCTGTCGTGGAAGTGCGGCGCAGCCAGCGCCGGCGACGCACAGTGTCCGCATACCGTGACGGTGAGCGCGTGGTCGTGCTCATTCCCGACCGGTTCTCCCGGGCCGAAGAGACCGAGTGGGTCGAGCGGATGCTGGCCCGTCTGGCCGCCCGTGAGGAGCGCGTTCAGCGCACCGACGACGAGCTGCTGGCCCGGGCCCGGCGCCTCACCAGCCGCTACCTGCCCGACTACGCCGACCAGGTGCAGCCGGCCAGCGTGCGCTGGGTGACCAACCAGAACGGGCGCTGGGGCTCCTGCACGCCCGACGACGGCACGATCCGCATCTCGCACCGGATCCAGGAGATGCCCGACTGGGTGATCGACTACGTGCTGCTGCACGAGCTGTCGCACCTGGTCGTGCCCAGCCACAACGCCGACTTCTGGGAGCTGGTCAACCGCTTCGGCAAGGCCGAACGGGCCCGGGGCTACCTCGAGGGCATCTCGGCCGCGACCGGACTGGTGCTCGCCGACGACTGATCAGCCTTGTTCGCCGGCTGTGATCACCCACCCAGTAGTGCTCTCGTGTTCTCCCAGCCCTCCAGGGCCGGGTCCAGGGTGCTCAGCTCGGCCGGCCCGCGCAGTCGCCGCCACTCGGGCGTCGACGAGACGTCACCCGGCCGCGGGGCATCCCGTCGGATCACCTGGGCGCTGGCCGAGTCGAGATCGTGATCGGCCAGCCACGCGGGCGCCGGCAGGCTCGTGGCCAGGCCCAGCAGCCCGTTGCCGGGTCCGCCCGGGGCCACCGCGACCGCCTTGCTCTCCAGCGGCCGCAGCAGCTTGCCCAGGATCATCCCGGGTAGGTCGGGAGCGTCGGCCGCGATCACCGCGGCCTGCTCGAACCCGTCGGCCGCGGCCGCCTCGAGCACCGGTCGATACGTCGCCGTGGGCACCTCGTAGATGCGCATGCCGGGCCAGGCGATCTCGTCCGCCAGCTTGAGATCGTCACTGGTGGCCGCGATGGCCGCCTCGGCCTGGGCCAGCCGGGCCAGCAGGTCGACCACGTCTTCGGCCAGTGCGGCCCGCCACGTGACCAGATCTGTCCCGGGCGGGCTCCACACCACCGGCACCAGCAGTGCCGCTACGAGCCTTCTCACTTGTCCTTGTCTTCGCCGGCGTCCGTGCCCTCGCTCTGGCCCGGGCCCAGGTTGTCGAGCTCGCTGATGTCCCAGTCGGCGCTGCCCTCGGCGAACACCTGCGGGTTGGCGAAGTCGTCGTCGGTCGGCAGCAGGTCGGGGTGACCCCACAGGGCGTCGCGACCCTGCACGCCGCGCTTCTCGGTGACCGCCGCCCACAGCGCGCCCGCCTCGCGCAGCCGCCGGGGCCGCAGCTCGAGGCCGACCAGCGCCGCGAACGTCTGCTCGGCCGGGCCGCCGGCCGCGCGCCGGCGCCGGAACGCCTCGCCCAGCTGCACCACCGAAGGCAGCCGGTCACCGGCCGCGTTGTCGACCACGTGACCGACCCAGCCCTCGATCAGCGCGAGCGCCGTCTCGAGGCGGGCCAGGCTCTGCTTCTGCTGCGGCGTGTCTTCCGGCGTGAAGATGCCCTCGAGCGCCATGGCCTGCATCGACTCCGGGTCGGCGGGGTCGACGCGGCTCATCGCCTCTTCGATGGCCTCACGATTCACCGTGATGCCGTTCGCGTACGTCTCGACAGCGCTCAGCACGTGCGCGCGCAGCCAGGGCACGTGCCCGAAGAGCCGTTGGTGGGCCGCCTCGCGCAAGGCAACGTACAGGCGGACCTGGTCCTCAGGGATTTCCAGGCCTTCCCCGTACGCCTTGATGTTGGCCGGCACGAGAGCGGCGGTGCCACTGGGGCCGAGCGGCAGACCGATGTCGCCCGCCGAGAGCACCTCGGCCGCGAGCTGGCCCAGGGCCTGACCGAGCTGGCCGCCGAACAGCGCCCCGCCGAGCGTCGACATCATCGACTGCATCGGGCCGAGCTGGGACTTCGCCTCGTCCGGCACGAGGTCGCCCATGGCGCCCATCATGCGGCCGGCGATCGGGTCGCACAGCTTCTTCCAGACGTCGAGCGTGTTGTAGATCCACTCGTTGCGGTTCCAGGCGGCGGCCGTGCGGATGCCGCTGGGCAGCGCCGAGGCCGGGTCGAGCCACAGGTCTGCGAGCCGCAACGACTCTTCCACCTGGTGACGCTCGAACATGTTCACCGCGGGATCGCCGGCGGCGGACAGCTGGCTTGCCGCCACCTGCCGCGCCATGTCCCAGTTCACCGGGCCGTCGCCGGGGCCGGAGAACATCTGCTGCAACTGCGCCATGAACTGCTGCAGCTGCTGCGGGTCGGAGGGGTCGGGCGGCTGGGCGCCCGGCAGGCTGAAGCCGAACGGGATATCAGGCACGTGGTCAACCGTACGCGCGAAAAGCCCGCTCCGGACCGATGGCGGTGTCAGCTCAGAGAGAACTCAGGGAGGGGCGATAGTCTCACGCGCATGAGACGTCGTGGTGTCACCGTAATCCTCGGCGCCCTGATCACCGCCCTGCTGGCCGTCGGTGTGATGGCCGCACCCCTGCCCTACGTCGTGCTCAAGCCCGGCCCGACCGTGAACACGCTCGGGTCGGACAACGGGGCCGAGGTGATCCAGGTGACGGGCGAGAAGACCACCACGTCGAAGGGGCAGCTACGCCTGACCACGGTCAACGTGCAGTCGCAGGTGGAGCTGGTCTGGGCGATCAGCAGCTGGTTCAGCTCGTCCGACGCGGTCGTGCCGCGCGAGCTGATCTATCCGCCCGACCGCACCGAGAAGCAGGTCGAGCAGCAGAACGCCGAGGAGTGGACCGAGTCGCAGAACAGCGCGGTCACGGTCGCGCTGACCAAACTCGGCTACCCGGTGCTCACCGTGGTCAAAAAGGTCACCGAGGGCGGCGCCGCGACCGGCATCCTGCGGGCCGGCGACGTGCTCACGGCGGTCGACGGCACCAAGGTCGACAGCCCGGGGAAACTGACCGAACTGGTCCGCGCCAAGCCGGCCGGCACGGCGCTGACCATCTCCTACACGCGGGGCGGCAAGGCGGCCACGGCCAAGGTCACCACCAAGGCCTCGGCCGACGACAACACCCCGCGGCTGGGCATCGAGATCGGCACCAAGCAGGACGCCCCGTTCAAGGTGTCGATCGACCTCGACAAGATCGGCGGTCCGAGCGCCGGTCTCATGTTCACCCTCGGGATCATGGACAAGCTGGAGCCGGAGGACCTCACCGGCGGCAAGATAATCGCGGGCACCGGCACGATCGACAACGACGGCAACGTCGGCCCGATCGGCGGCATCCCGCAGAAACTCGTCGGCGCCAAGAAAGCCGGCGCTCAACTCTTCCTCGTGCCCAAGGACAACTGCGCCGAGGCCCTTCGGAACGCCGTCGACGGCCTTCCGATGGCCGAGGTGGCCACCGTGGACGACGCGCTCACCGCGCTCAAGACCTTCACCGGTGGTGGCACCCCCAAGCCGTGCTCGGCTGCGTGACAGATGACGTACGGTGAGACACCGGCCCGACTGAATTGTGGAGCCTCCGTTGGTTATGCGTAACAGCCCTCTACCGAGGATGAGCCGGCGCGGTCGCGTCACCGTCGGCGTCCTGGTCGGGGTCTTCCTTCTTTTCACGCTGCTCGGGTGGGGCATCGACGCGTACACCGATTACCTGTGGTTCAACGAGGTCGACTTCACCAGCGTCTTCTCCGGTGTTCTGCTCACCCGACTCCTTCTCTTCCTGGTCATCGGCCTCGCGGTCGCGCTGATCATCGCCGGTAACCTCTATCTGGCCTACCGGCTGCGCCCCCTTCTTCGTCCGCACTCGGCCGAGCAGGCCACCCTCGAGCGCTACCGGATGATCCTGGCGCCGCGCCTCGGCACCTGGATCGCCGTGCTCACGGTGATCATCGGCTTCTTCGCCGGGCTGTCCGCCCAGGGCCGGTGGAAGGACTGGATGCTGTTCCGCAACGGCGGCAGCTTCGGCGTCCAGGACCCGGAGCACAAAGTAGACGTCGGGTGGTACATCTTCGACTACCCGATGCTGCGCTACGTGCTCGGCGTCGCCTTCACCGTCGTGGTGCTCTCGGTGCTCGGCTCGCTCGCCATGCACTACATCTTCGGCGGCGTCCGCCTGCAGGGCGTCGGCGACCGGATGACCACCGGCGCCCGCGCTCACCTGACCTCCCTGGTCGCGCTCTTCGTGCTGCTCAAGGCGGTGGCCTACGTGCTCGACCGGCGGGCCCTGCTGCTCGAGCAGCACGTGTCACCGGGGCTCTACGGCGCGGGCTACACCGACGTCAACGCGTTGATGCCGGCCAAGGAGATCCTCGCCTACATCTCGATCGTCGTGGCCATCGCGATCATCGTGTTCTCCAACGCGGGCATGCGAAACCTGGTATGGCCCGGTGTCTCGCTCGCCCTGCTGGCCATCTCGGCCGTGGCGATCGGCGGCATCTACCCGCTCGCGGTGCAGAACTTCTCGGTCAAGCCCAGCCTGAGCGAGAAGGAAGCGCCGTACATCCAGCGCTCGATCGACGCGACCAGGCAGGCCTTCGGGCTGGAGAACACCGAGGTTGCCCCCTACCGGGCCAACACCGTGGTGCCACCCAGCACCCTGACCGCCAACACCAGCGCGCAAAATGCCCGCCTGATCGACCCGCAGCTCGTCTCGCAGGCGTTCACCCAGTCGCAGCAGTCCCGCGGCTTCTACGACTTCGGCGCCAAGCTCGACGTCGACCGCTACACGGTCGACAACAAGACCGGCGACTACGTGGTCGGCGTCCGCGAGATCAACGACGACAAGCTCACCACCCAGCAGCGCAACTGGCTCAACCGGCACACCGTCTACACCCACGGCTACGGCCTGGTGGCGGCCCCGGCCAACCGGTTCAGCGGTGGTCTGCCCTGCTTCGTCTCCGGGTTCCTGGGCGACGACCGCCCGACCGGCTGCTCCTCGGCCACCGAAGAGATCAAGGTCGAGCAGCCGCGCATCTACTACGGCGAGCAGTCGACCGAATACGCGATCGTCGGCCAGGAGAACAAAGACCGCCGAGTCGAGTTCGACCGCCCGCAGGAAGACAACAACAACGCTGAGGAGCTCTACACCTACACCGGTTCGGGTGGCGTCTCGATCGGCTCGTTCTTCCGCCGGCTCGTCTTCGCGATCAAGAACACCGAGAGCAACTTCGTGCTCTCCGACGCGGTCAACGCCGACTCCAAGCTCATGTACATCCGTGAGCCGCGCGAGCGGGTGGCCAAGGTCGCGCCGTTCCTGACGATCGACGGCGACCCCTATCCGGCTGCCGTCGACGGCCGGATCGTGTGGATCCTCGACGGCTACACGACGTCGGCGACGTATCCGTACGCGCAAAAGATCAACCTGGCCACCGAGACGCAGGACGAGCTCACCGGCCAGGGCCAGTTCGCGCTGGCCCGTGACGACGTCAACTACATGCGCAACTCGGTCAAGGCGACCGTCGACGCATACGACGGCACCGTCAAGCTCTACGAGTTCGACGACAACGACCCGGTGCTCAAGGCCTGGAACAAGGCCTTCGGCGGTGACCTGATCATCCCGAAGGCGGAGACCCCGGCCTCGCTGGCGGCGCACTTCCGCTACCCGCAAGACCTGTTCAAGGTGCAGCGCAACCTGCTCACCCGGTTCCACGTGACCGACCCGCAGGCGTTCTTCTCGGGCCAGGACTTCTGGCAGGTGCCCAACGCGCCCGACGCGCCGTCCAGCAACCAGAAGCAGCCGCCGTTCTACCTCAACGTGCAGATGCCCGAACAGGAACAGACCCGGTTCCAGCTGACGGCCGGCGTCACACCGGCCAACCGCGAAAACCTGGCCGCGCTGATCTCGGGCTCCTACGTCGACAACAAACCCGTGATCCAGGTCCTCGAACTACCCGACCAGACGGTCACACCAGGCCCGGTCCAGGTCCATCAGAAGATGACCGCGAACGCGTCGGTGCGACAAGAGATCACCCTGCTGTCGAACAACTCGCAGTCCCAGGTGCTCTACGGCAACCTGCTGACCCTGCCGGTCGAGGGCGGCGTGCTCTATGTGGAGCCGGTCTACGTCAAACCCGGCAACCAGGAAAACGCGGCCCCACAGCTGCAGAAGATCCTGATGTCGTACGGCGACGGCGGCACCTACGTCGTGCTGGCCAACAACCTGCAGGACGGTCTGCAACAGCTCGTCCAGCAGGGCAAGGCGGCACAGAGCGGCAACAACAACACCGGGAACACCAACAACCCGCCCGGCAACACCGACAACCCGCCACCGGCCAACCTGACCGGCGAACTGGCCCAGGCCGCGGCCGCGCTCGACACGGCCATCGCCAACGTCAAGTCGGCCCAGCAGTCCGGCGACTTCGCCGCCTACGGCAAGGCGCTGTCCGAGCTGGACACGGCAATGAACAACTTCCAGAACGCCCAGAAGGCCGCCAACGGCACGCCGGCGCCCAACGCCTCGGCCACCCCGTCCGGTTCGGCCGCACCCACCCCCACACCCAGCGGCTGACAGCAAACCCCTGGTGACCCGCGGTGTCGCGGGTCACCAGGGGCCGTTTTGCAGCCAACGGCAGGGTTGCGCTAGTGTTAACGAGCCGACGCGGGGTGGAGCAGCTCGGTAGCTCGCTGGGCTCATAACCCAGAGGTCGCAGGTTCAAATCCTGTCCCCGCTACAAGTCCGGGAGTCCCCTGTCCGCCGAGTGCGCGGACCGGGGACTTTTCGCATTTCTGCCTGGGGGCCGAGCCCCCAGACCCCACGTTCCGGTGCCTGCGGCTGGTGGGTCGGTGGCGGGTTGGTCCTGCGACTGGCGTCGCGGTCGGGGTTGGCGACTTTGTCGCGACCGACAGGTCTGGGTCCTGCGACTGGCGTCGCGGTTGGGGTTGGCGACTTCGTCGCGACCGACAGGTCTGGGTCCTGCGACTGGCGTCGCGGTTGGGGTTGGCGACTTCGTCGCGACCGA
>NZ_JAHKKG010000024.1 GCF_018829635.1 Paractinoplanes bogorensis | reverse complement strand
GGCGTCGCGGTTGGGGTTGGCGACTTCGTCGCGACCGACAGGTCTGGGTCCTGCGACTGGCGTCGCGGTTGGGGTTGGCGACTTCGTCGCGACCGACAGGTCTGGGTCCTGCGACTGGCGTCGCGGTTGGGGTTGGCGACTTCGTCGCGACCGACAGGTCTGGGTCCTGCGACTGGCGTCGCGGTAGGGGTTGGCGACTTCGTCGCGGTCGGCAGGTCCTGTCGCCCCCTACTCGTCGCCCTGTTGCCTGGTGCCGACGGCTTTGGTTCGGTGCTCGTCGGCCTGTGCTCGTTGGCCCGATCCTGTGTGTTGCGCTTTCGGTGCGTAGCGCGTTGGTCTGTCGCGCTGTGGCCTTGGTGGCTGCGCTTTGGCTCTTGCCGTTTGTCGGCCTGGCCGGGTCTCAGCTGTGTTCGGTTATCACCAGCTCGTTGCCCTCGGGGTCGGCCAGGTGCCAGCGGCTTTCTGACTGGTCCAAGAGGTGGCCGTTGGCTGCTATTGCTTTGGCTACCCGCGATTGTGCCTGGGTGGTGGGGACGGTCAGCTCCAAGTGGATGCGGTTGCGCTGGTTGCGGCGGGGTGTGTCGGAGGCGTCCAAGGGCTGGAACACCAGCACCGGGTTCAGGTGGCGTGGATCGTGGATGTCGGTTAAGCCTGTTCGGCGGTCTGGGGCGTAGTTGAGGGTGGTCAGCCAGAACGCGCGTACGGCGGGAACGTCGGCTGCGTCCAGGAAGAGCTGCGTGAAGCGTGGCATCCCGGGGTCGGCGGCGACGCCCAGGCCCCGCGCGGCGGCTGAGATGGCGGCGGCCAGGGTGGCGAAGTCCAGGTCCAGGCCGTGGGCGTGGGGCTCCCACATGTCTTTGCCGCTGTCGAGGATCACCAAGCCGGGACGGAGGTCGATGAGCAGCGGAAAGCCCGCCTCGGTGGCCAGCGCGGCCGCGGCGGTGGCCAAAGCACACTGCTGGGCCGGCGAAGACGTGCGATAACACGCCATCGCGCTGAAGGCCGTGTGCCAGTCGGGGGCGCCGGCGAGCGGCTCGGCGGGCACCAGGTCGACCTCGTTGCCGTCCGGGTCGGTGTGGCAGACGCCGTACGGGCCCGAAGGCTCGCCGGGGCTGGCCTGGGCCACCGCGGCGGCGGGGCGAACCACGTCGAGGTGGATGCGGTTCCGTAATGGGCGCGGCTCGGTCGACGGGCGGATATGGATCGTGGGGTCGCGTCGGAGCGGATCCGACAGACCGTCCTCTGTGGGCGTGTAGTCGAGCACGCGCTGCCAGAATCCCCGCACCGCGGGTGGGTCGGGGGACTCGAAGACGACGCTCAGCTGCTGCAGACCGAGATCGTCGGGAGTCAGCCCCAGATCCTGGCTGACGGTCGTGCCGGCGTGGACCCGGACACCGGTCGGGCGTATGTCGATCGGCGTGCCGGCCGAGCGGAGGATGCGTACGGCCAACTCGGTCCCCTCGATCAGGGACGGCGCGTCGAACCAGGTCATGCCCGGCACTATAGGGGGAGAAGGCCCCTGATCAGGGCTCGCAGGCCGTGCGAGTAGGCGTCGGTGCGGGAGGTGGCGTCCAGGATCGGGAGTGCCGTGGCCACGTGGGGAAGTTGCTGCAGCGGGGCCTGGTCGACCACGGACTGGCGACGGGCGAGGGCCTCGGAAGTGGTGGGGCGCTCGGAGCAGAGGCTGCCGATGGTGAAGTTCCACAAGGCCAGGTAGCCGGCCGTGGCCTCGGCCGGGGGCAGGCCGCCGCGGGAGAGGGCGTCCAGGGCCAGTTCGACGAAATGCAGAGCGCGGGGAGCGAAGAGCTCGCCCCGGCGCAGGACGTCGACCGCCCAGCCGTTGGCCCGCAGAAAGGTGAACATGCGCTCGAACAGGGCCTGCACCTGGTCGGCGGGCGGCCCGGGCGGGACGGTGATGTCGATGCCCTCGGCCAGGTCGGCCAGCGCCAGCAACAGCAGGTCGTCGCGGTCGGTGACGTGGCGGTAGAGGGCCATCGCCGAACAGTCGAGGGCGGCGGCCACCCGGCGCATGGTCACCGCTTCGACGCCGCCGTCCTGGGCGAGCTGCCGGGCCGCGGCGACGATGGCCTCGCGTGTCAGTGGTGGCCGCCTCACGATCGCGACCCTACCGGCTCTTGACGGACGGTCTTAGTTAGGGAAGCCTAACCAACGTTTACACCGTACGCAGGAGGCGGCATGGAGTCGGGACTGGGCGGGCTGCTGAGGCCGGTACGTGGGGCGCTCGTGATGGCGGGTGCGTTGCAAGTGGTGTCCGCGGTGGCCGGGCTGGTGCCGTTCCTGGCCGTGGCCGAGATCGGGCGTCGCCTGCTGGCCGGCGAGACCTCGGAACTGTGGACGGTGGCCTGGTGGGCCGTCGGCGGGCTGCTCGTGCGGTTGGTGACGATGATGGCCAGCACGGGGATCACGCATTTCGCGGACGCCCGGCTCCAGGACCACGTACGGCGGGAAATTGCCCGTCATCTCGGGACAGTGCCGCTGGGCTGGTTCGACGCGCGATCGTCGGGGGAGGTGAAGCGGGCCGCGCAGGATGACGTGGGCGCGCTGCATCACCTGGTCGGGCACGCGATCACCGATCTGGTCGCGGCGGTGGTCACGCCCGTGGCGGCCCTCGTCTACCTGTTCACTTTGGACTGGCGGCTGAGCCTGCTGGTGCTGGGAGTGCTACCGCTGTTCCTTTCCGCGTACGCGGTAATGATGCGCGGCTATCCCGAAAAGATGGCGGCCCACACCGCGGCGCTCGGCCGGATCAATTCCGCGGTGGTCGAGTTCGTGCAGGGCATCGCGGTCGTCAAGACGTTCGGACAGGCGCGCCGGGCCCACCGCCGGTTCCTGCGCGCGACCGACGACTTCGCCGACTTCTTCGGGAGCTGGGCCGGGTCGATGATCCGGGTCGAGGCGGTCGCCAGCGCGCTCATCTCGCCGGCCGTGATGGTGCTCGTCGTGCTCGGCGGCGGCACCTGGTTCGTGGCTCAAGGGTGGCTGGCGCCGGTCGACGTGTTGCCGTTCGTGCTGCTCGGCGTGGGGCTGACCGGGCCGGTGCTGAGCCTGGGCTACGGCGCCAACAGCCTGCGTCAGGCTCGGGATGCCGCGAACCGGATCGGGACGGTGCTGGCCGTGCCGCCCCTGCCGATCACCAGGGACCAGGAACCCCAGGGCAACCACGTCCGGTTCGAGGGCGTGGCGTTCAGCTACGACGGGCGTACGGAAGTGTTGTCCGGTATCGACTGCGTGCTCGAACCCGGCACCGTGACCGCGCTGGTCGGCGCGTCCGGATCCGGGAAGTCGACCCTCGCCGGCCTGGTGCCGCGTTTCTTCGACGCGACCGCGGGCTCGGTGACGATCGGCGGCGCCGACGTACGCTCGATCGACCCGGACGACCTCTACCGGCGGGTCGGGTTCGTTTTCCAGGACGTACGCCTGCTGCGCGCGACGATCCGCGAGAACATCGCGCTCGGCCGGCCCGAAGCCACCGACGGCGACGTGATCGCGGTGGCCCGGGCAGCCCAGATCCACGACCGCATCACCGAACTGCCGGACGGATACGACACGGTCGTCGGCGAGGGCGCGCACCTGTCCGGCGGGGAGAGCCAGCGCGTCTCGATCGCCCGTGCGCTGCTCGCCGACACGCCCATCCTGGTGCTCGACGAGGCGACCGCGTTCGCCGACCCGGAATCCGAGGCGGCCATCCAGGACGCCCTGTCCACATTGGTTGCCGGGCGGACGCTGCTGGTCATCGCGCACCGGCTGCACACGATCGCCGGTGCCGACCAGATTCTCGTACTCGATCAGGGCCGCATCGTCGAACGCGGCACCCACGACGACCTGCTCGCGGCCGGCGGGCGCTACGCCGCGATGGTCGCGACCACCATGGAGGCCGCCCGATGATCCGCCAGCTCGCCCGGGTGCTCGGCGCCCCCTACGCCGGTCCGCTCCGACGTCATCTCGCGGGCGTTCTCGCGTACGCCGTCCTGCAGGGCCTGGTTTTCGTCCTACTCGTGCCCGTGCTGCGACCACTCCTTCGCGGCGACACGGACGGCGCGCAGCCGTGGCTCGGGGTGCTGGCCGTGGTCGTGCTCGCGACGGCGGTCGCCTACTGGGTGCAGGCGCAACTCGGGTACCGGCTCGGGATGGCGCTGTCGCGCGCCCTGCACCACCGCATCGGCGACCATCTCGCGGCGCTGCCACTGGGCTGGTTCACGCCGGCCCGGGTGGGACGGGTGGCCCGGATGAGCAGCACCGGGGTCGTCGACGTGATGGGCGTACCCGCGCACCTGCTCCAACCGGTCGTGACGGCGTACGTGAGCCCGGCCGTGGTGGTCCTCGCGATGCTCTTCGTGGACTGGCGTCTGGCCGTGGCGGCGCTGATCACGGTGCCGCTGATCGTGCTCGTGTTCCGCTGGTCGGCGCGGCTGCTCGCAGCCACCGATGTGGTGGTCGACACGGCCGGGGTGGAGGCGTCGAACCGGATCGTGGAGTTCGCGCAGCAGCAGGCCGTGTTGCGCGCGTACGGGCGTACGGGGGAGGGGTTTGCCCAATTGGACGCGGCCCTGACCGAAGTGGATCGGGCCAACCGCCGGCAACTCCTGAAAGGCGGGCCCGGACTGGTCGCCTCGGCGCTGATGGTGCAACTTTCGGTGACGGTGGTCATCGTGGCCGGCGTGGCCGTGGCCGTGGGCACCACCGTGGACGCGGCCTCACTGGTGGCGTTGCTGGTGTTGACGGTGCGGTTCGCGGAACCACTCGTAGCCGCGGCCGACCTGGGTGCGGCCCTGCGTATGGCCCGCAACAGCCTGGACCGCATGGACGAACTTCTGCGTACGCCCGTACTGCCGGAGCCGTCCGCTGCGTCCTCGTTTTCCAGCGACGGCTCGATCGAACTCGACGGGGTGACGTTCGGTTACGACGACCGCAGGGTGCTCGACGGGCTGAGCCTGACCGTTCCCGCCCACTCGATGACCGCGCTGGTCGGGCCGTCCGGATCGGGCAAGACGACGGTCGTACGGCTGGTGGCGCGCTTCTTCGACACCCTCGAAGGCACCGTACGGGTCGGCGGGCGCGACGTCCGCGACCTCACCACCGAACAACTCATGGCCCAGATCTCGGTGGTGTTCCAGGACGTCTACCTGTTCGACGCCAGCATCACCGACAACATCCGGGCCGGCCGGGCCGAAGCGACCGACGACGAAGTCCTCGAAGCGGCCCGGCTGGCCCGGGTGGACGAGATCGCCACCCGGCTGCCCGACGGCTACGACACGATGGTGGGCGAAGGCGGCGCACGCCTCTCCGGTGGCGAACGCCAGCGCATCTCCATCGCCCGGGCCATCCTCAAAAACGCGCCGATCGTGCTGCTGGACGAGGCCACCGCGGCCCTCGACCCCGACAACGAGGCAGCGATCGGCTCGGCGCTGGCCGCCCTGACCGCCGACCGCACCCTGCTGGTGATCGCCCACCGCCTGCAGACCGTGCGCTCAGCCGACCAGATCGTGGTCCTCGACAACGGCCGCATCGCCGAAACAGGCACCCACGATCAGCTGCTGGCCGCCGGCGGACGCTACGCCGCATTCTGGTCCGAACGCACCCGGGCCAGCGGCTGGAGGCTCGTATCGGGGGCGGTCTGACACCACCCGACCCCCCGAGGTAAGCTATACAAGCCGACGCGGGGTGGAGCAGCTCGGTAGCTCGCTGGGCTCATAACCCAGAGGTCGCAGGTTCAAATCCTGTCCCCGCTACAAGTCCGGGAGTCCCCTGTCCGCCGAATGCGCGGACCGGGGACTTTTCGCATTTCTGCCTGGGGGCCGAGCCCCCAGACCCCACGTTCCGGTGCCTGCGGCTGGTGGGTCGGTGGCGGGTTGGTCCTGCGACTGGCGTCGCGGTCGGGTTTGGCGACTTTGTCGCTGTCGACTGGCGGGTTGGTCCTGCGACTGGCGTCGCGGTCGGGTTTGGCGACTTTGTCGCTGCCGACCTGACCCTTCGGGGTTGGGGCAGCGTTGCAGATTTCCGCCGGCAGTCCCTCACATACTGCCTGGCGCCCGCCTGAACGTTCGCCCATGAAACACCCGTTCGTCAGCCGGCAACACGCTTCTCGACTGCCTGGCCGCGGGGCGTCTGCTGCGTGCGAGCCGCTTGCCTGTCGCGGGGATGGGCGTCTGCTGCGTGCACGCCGCTTGCCCGTCGCATAGCGCCCGTGGGCTGCCCGCCGGCCGTGTGTCTGCCGCGCTATGGTCGCGGGCCCGCTTCCTGTCGCCTGCACGCTGGCCGCGTGCCCGTCGCATGGCGCTGGTGGGCTGCCCGCGTGCCCGTCGCATGGTGCTGGTGGGCTGCCCGCGTGCTGCGTGCCTGTCGCTTGGTGCTGGTGGGCTGCCCGCGTGCCGCGTGCCCGTCGCATGGCGCTGGTGGGCTGCCCGCCTGCCGCGCGTGCCTGCCGTGTGACGGTCGGGTGGCCCGTTCGGCTGCCGCGTGCCCGTCGCATGGCGCTGGTGGGCTGCCCGCGTGCCGCGTGCCCGTCGCATGGCGCTGGTGGGCTGCCCGCCTGCCGCGTGCCCGTCGCGTGACGGTCGGGTGGCCCGTTCGGCTGCCGCGTGCCCGCCGCACAGCGCCGGTGGGCTGCCCGCCTGCCGCGTGACGGCCGCTGGGCTCGTTCGCCTGCCGCATGCCCGACGCCCGACGCCCGTGGGATCCCGCCTGTTGCGTGCGTGTCTGCCGCCCGACGCCCGTGGGGGCCGTTTGCCGTCGGTGCATGCCGGTGCATGCCGGTGCACGCCGCGGGACGCTCGTCTGTTGGCTGGATCTGAGGACGACGGCGGTGGGGCCTGGAATTTTGGCGCGGGTGGTAAGGCCTGATGGTCGCTGTGTATTTGGGTTTGTGGTTGTTCGATGCTTGGCGTCAGGTCTGGGGTGATGACGATTTTGTTGCTGTGTCGATCCGGGCTTGGTGAAAGTTGGGAACGACTAATTGGTGGTGGCTGTAATGGGTGTCATGCGTGCGGGGTGCTGATCTTTGTGTGGTGTGGGCGGATTTTTGTCCGAGTGTGGACTTTGATGATGGGTGAAATCTCTGCGCGTCTTTAGGCTGCGTCGCTCCTTTGTGGAGGTGCTGGCGCGCAGCACCTGGGCCGCGGCCGACGCCCGGCCCGCGGTGTGTTGCGGGTCAGCGGAGGTTGTTGGCTGACTTGAGGGCTGGATCTGACGGTTGTTGGCGCTGGCTGGCCGTTTGGGGACTTGGCTGTGTGGATCCTGCTGGTGGGGGTGGTGGCTCGGGGCTGGACGCTTGGTACGTCTCGTAGATGCGGCGGGCGTGGCGTTGGGCTTTTCCGTGGTTGCGGCGCCGGGCGTGGTCGCGGCGGAAGGCCTCACGGTCTGGTGAGTAATTGTGGGCCCTGGTGGGATCGCGCATCTCGGACAATTGCGCCCGGCTGAACAGGGAGAGTTGTGTCATGGAGCTATTGTTCCAGTCGGCCGTCGTGTGGTGTCAGTATTGGATCATCCTAAAATAAACATTTTTCGCCTGGTGCCTTCCGTGTATTCATGATCGGGTTTCTTGCGCGCCGAGGACACGTTCTGGAGCGCTCGATAAATTCGATTCGGGTGGCATGTGTAACGCGCTTGTGCGATTCGCGGTCGATCGGCTCGAGGCATCGGGAATCCAGTTCCGGCGGCGGCTGTCGTTGGCTGAGTCGGCGATGATCGAATCGACGGACGGTTGCCGCTGAGCCGGCTCGCCTCGGCGAGTTCGTGCGGCATTGGCCGAAGGCCTGGAGGATCGCGGCGAGTGGCACGCGACGTAGTGGCCGAAGACCTGGAGCATCGCGGCGAGTGGCACACGACGTAGTGGCCGAAGACCTGGAGGATCGCCGGCGAGTGGCACACGCCGTAGTGGCCGGAGGCCTGGAGGATCGCCGGCGAGCGGCACACGACGCAGTGGCCGAGGTGACCTGGCGCGAAGTGATCGCAGATGCGGTTTTGGAGATCCTGCGGACCGATCCGGATGGGCGGGTTCGGGTTGAGCGCTACTGGGCTCGAGCCTTTCCCCGACCACGCCGTTCGACTGGGCGATCGCGAGACGCGTCTGCGGGCCGGCGCACAGTTCGATCAGAAATGTGACGACCACGGAGACGTTCAGAGGCGACCGGGGCTACGTCTGGATCTGCGGGTGGTATTCGTCGGCGGTCAGGTTGAACGTCCACGCGACGCCCTCTCGGGCTGTGGTTGTGGTGGGTGGGACTCGTAGCCAGTAGATGCGGCTGGTGCCGTCGGGCTCGGGGGTGGCGTTGACCACCTCGACCATGACCAAGGGCTCGTCGCCGGGGAGAGGTAGGTGCCAGAGGGTGCCGGTCTCGTCCTGGTGCAGGGCTCGGGCGCCGGCGCCGCGCAGGTAACGGTCGTAGCCGAAGTGTTCGAGCATGACTCGGCGCAACTCGGCGTTTGTCTCGGCTGTGATGCGGTCGGCGGTCAGGGTCGGCAGTTCGGCGGCCAAGGCGGTCGGGATGGGCATGCCGCGCCAGGCCCACAGCGCGTAACCGTCGGGGTAGGCCATCGCCGGGCCATCGCCGCGGTGCAGGCGGCCGACGTTGTCGCGGGACAGGCTGGTCGGGCGTTCGGTGAGAATCGCGAACTGCGAACCGGCCCACCACCAGCCGCTGTGCCGGGCCACGGCGGCGAGACCGGACAGGCCCGTCATCAGGGCGGCGTCGGGTTGCAGACGGTCGGCCGCCTCGAAAGTCGCCAGCCAGACGCCGTCGTGCTGGCCGTAGACCGCGTCGAGCAGCCGGGACCGGGCCGCCCGGGCGAGGTCGGTCGGCAGGTCGGCGGTCAGGTCTTCGCCCAGCCGCAGTCGCAGGCGGCCGGCAACACGGTCCATGACGAGTGCCCATGACCGGCGGCCCGCCGCGGCGCCGAGCTGAGCCCAGCCCTCGGCGCCCAGCACGGTCGAGACGCGTTCGCGAGCCGCGGCCCACGGCTCGGTGCGAACCTGCCGCCGAACCGATCCGCCAGGGGAAGGACGCGGGGACCAGCCCTGGGTCAGCAAGGCGTCGTGCACCTCGTGGACCCAGGCGGGGCCCTCGGCGGGTGCGCCCGCCAGCAACGCGGCGGCCACCGCACCGGCCCGCGGGGAGCCGAGCCAGAAGATCTGCTCCGGCTCGGGCCGGCCGGCGAGCCGGTAGGCCTCGCGTACACCGGCCTCGGCCGCCGGACGGTCGGCGGGTGTGGTCTCGAGCGCAGCGGCCAGCCACTGGTCTTCGACGGCGGCGGCCATCGTCTCTTGTTCGGCAGTCAATCGCATGGCGTCGGCCTCTCAGTCCGCGACCGGGCGGAACGAGCCGGGGACATATTCCCGCTGTCGCACCACGCGATAGTGCCCGGCGGGCAGCGAGATGGGGCCATGCTCCTCGTGGGTGACCCGCCCGTAGGACGGCACCTCGACGAACATGCTCTCGGGATCGTCGACGTCGGCGAGCAGTTGCAGACCGGGACCGCCGACCACGTGCGCGTGACCGGTGGCCTCGCCCCGGGCCAGCACCATCCGGCCCTGCCGATCGCGGGGCACGGCCGTGCATGAAGGCACTGCACCTTCCGCCACCGGCACGATCAACACGTCTCCTTGCCGATACATCAGCCCTCCCCAAAGCGTGCTGTGGTCACCGATTCGGCGAAACCCTAGCGTCCGGGTACGACATTTCCGCGGGCCACCGGGAACGGCAGCGAGACCGCCGAGGAGGTCGGAGCGGGTAGGACCCGCTCCAACAGCCCATCCGCATAGACGTCACGAAGACCCAACGGCTTTAGATGGACATATCCGATATGGCAATCGCAGGTGATGTTGGTGCACGGACGTGGACGCAGGGCCGCCCGCCACGACCCGTCATAAAGGTTGCCCAACGGTTCGGAGATGAAGTGGCACCGGCGTACGGTGCCGTCACCCAACACCGAAATGGCCGTCTCACCGGCGTGACAGGGCAGCCCCAACGACCGATGCGGCCGCACACTGTCGCCGAAACGCGGGTCCAGAGCCGTCCACCGCCGCTCCTCGTCGGCGCTGTAGGCGTGCCCCTCGGCGGCGTTGATCCACAAGTAGACCGAGGGCGGCAGCGCAGATCGCAGCGCCGCCGCTTCCTCATAGTGGGACGGCACGCCGACCACGCCGACCGAGTAGCGCACACCGAGCGAGTCGAGCTGCCGGCACCGGGCGAGGAACCGTTCCCGCGTCACCTGCCCGGGATGGTAGGTCGCCCACAGCGCGGCCACCGAAAGGTCCGCAGTGGACAGCCAGTCGACCCGGGCGGCCAGGTTCGTCTGGATCGCGACCCGGGCCACATGCGGGAGGTGGGACAGACGCACGATTGTCTCGCGGTACCAGCTGCGGGTCAGGCCCTCGCCCCACGGCGTGAACAGCACCGACAGGCGTCGATCGGTCGTCTCTTCGACCCACGATGCGAAGCGCAAGAGGTCGGACTTGTCCGCGCGGAGCAACGAAGGTGGGTCGACGCGCTTGGCGAACGGACAGTACGGACAGTCGTAGTTGCAGCTGGCCAGCGGCCCGCGATAGAGGACGTAGAGATCGTTCATCGGACGACGTACGTCCCCATCGCGTCACGCACCGGCCCGGACACCAGCCACGGTCCGATCGCGTCCGACTGGGCCAGTCCGTCGGCCGTCAGCGTGCACCGGTCATCGCTCAGCCAGCCGCGTTCGACCAGATCGCCGAGCTGCGGGAAATCGTCGGCATGAGCCGAACCGAAGCGCGACCGATAAGCGACAGGATCGATGCCCTCCCGGCGAAGCAGCGACTTCAACAACCAGCGCCGCCTCTGTTCGCTGTGGTCGAGGTCGAAGCCGATTTCCGCGTACGAGAAATCGCTCTGTGGCCGGGACAGGTAATCGTCGAGAACCGCGCGCACCTCGGTGACCGAGACCGCGTAGTCGAACGAATAGTGCAGTGACGAGGTGTAGGAACGCGCGCCGCAGCCCAGGCCGACCATGCCGTCGTCCTGGCAGCAGTAGTCGGGCCCGTCGACCACCGGCGCACCGGCCCGGCGGAATTGGCGCATCGACTGCTGCACATAGCCGGCCCCGGTCAGAACCTCGACCGCCTGCCGATAGAGCTCCTGTCGCTGCCGGTCCCAGCCGTCGCGACTGTGCGTCCGGCGGCCGAGCCCGGTGAGCGGTCGCACATAGAGCGGGTAGAGATAGAGCTCCTCGGGCCGCCATTTCAGCGCCTCGTCGAGCGAATGTTGCCAGGTAGCGGCGGTCTGCCCGTCGATGCCGTAGATCAGGTCCACATTGAGCACGGGAACGTCCGCCGTACGAATTATCTCGAGCGCGCCCATCACCTCGCTGAGCCGTTGCGGGCGTCCGGCCGCGTGCGCCTCGCTGTCGAGAAAGCTCTGCACACCCATGCTGATCCGGGTCGTGCCGCGCTGTTTCAGAACGGCGAGCCGATCGGTGGTCGCGGTGGCGGGCGACGTCTCGACCGAAAGCGGCCGGGTGCCCTCGCCGAAAGCCAGCGCGACGATCTCGAACAGCGTCTCCAACTCGGGCGCGGTGAGATAGGTCGGCGTGCCCCCACCGATCGCGAGCTGGGCGAATTCCGCCTCCGGGGACAGGCTTTCCCGTACGGCCGTAGCCTGCCGCCGCAATTGCGCCAGGTATTCGGTTACCTGCTCGGCGGGCGGATTGGCTCGGGTGAAGAGGTTGCAGAACCCGCATCGCATCTCACAGAACGGCAGATGCACGTACCCGAAAAGGGCGTCCTGCCGTTCGCCGGCCCACACCTCGCGGAGCGGGCGCCTCGGTTCCAGTCGCCGATACGCGGTCTTGTGCGGGTAGGCGTACAGATAACCCTGGTAAGGGGATTCGTCGAGCTTCATCGCGGTTCCAGAACGAAGTGGCTGTAGGGAACTGTCCAGACCGCCTCGTGGGCGACGCGATGGCCGACGTGGCCGTCTTCGCCGTAGAGCGTGCCGTGGTCCGAGCAGATGATCACGAGACACGGGCGCCCGCGGCTCGTGACGAGCGAGAAGAGATCTTCCAGCCGGCCGTCCACATAGCGCAGAGCCGCCGCGTGGCTGGTCAGGTCGTCGTGGTGGCCGGCCGGGGACAGGTAGTGCTGGTTGGGCTGGTGCAGCGCGGACACGTTGACGAAGGTGAACAGCGGGCGCGTCGCCGGCAGGCCCGCGACGATGGAGTCGAGCCGCTCGATCTGGGCACCGAGGCCGTCGGGCGCGGTCACGCCGAAGGCGGGCTCCCAGTGCGATTCCGCGAACAATCCCGGCAGCACCCGCCCGAGCGGTGCCCCCGGATTGAAGAAGCCCACGCCACCCAGGCACACAGTGTGATAGCCGTCGGCGGCGAGTCCACCGGGCAGATCGGCCGCGTCGAAGACGTAGGTCGTGGGTCCGCTCGTCTCGCTGCCCGCGAACCGGGCCGCGAACAGGCGCTCGTGCGGCCCCGGCGTGACCGGCGTGGGCAGGAACCCGGCGAAGAACGCGTGGTGCGCCGCATAGGTGAAGCTGGCCGGCGTGTGCCGGCGCTCCCACCGGCCGTCCGGCAGGTGCTTCTCGAGCGTCGGCGTGCGCCCGGCCGCCATCTCGGCCACCGCGACGTCGTAGCGCAGCGTGTCGAGCGTGACGAAGAGCAGGTCGTGGCTCGGGATCAACGCACGCACGAGCCGGCCCAATTGGCATAGCGCCCGTCGAGCAGCGCGGCGATTTCGGCCTCGTAGGTGTCGAGCCCGGCCGAACCGGCGCCGTCGTTGCCGGTCGGCGCGAGCACACCCGGGAGCAGGTCGCCGAAGGCGTTGACCTCGGCCACGGCGTGGGTACGCCAGCCCGCGCGGAACATCAGGTCGACGCCGACGTGCAGGCTGCGCGGGAAGCACCGCGCGACCGCGACACAGGTCTGCATGGCGTTGCCCCACGCGGCGGGCCCGGCCGCGGCGCGCACGGCGGCCACGTCACCCCGGGCGTTGCCCAGGTGCAGGTTGGTCAGCGGCGTCCGGCTGGTGCGAGCGACGACGTGCGACGGCTCGCCGGCGATCACCACAACGCGCAGATCGAGCACGCGATCGCCCAGCCCCGCCTTGGGAAACCAGCGCTCCACGTGCAGTCCGTCGGGCGCGAGCCGGTCGACGATCCCGGCGACCGTGGCCTCGTCGTCATAGCGGCGAACACGCAAATTGTTGTAGAGACGCCCGTCCGTCCCGATCTCGACCGAGGTCACCGCCATGACCCGAGACCCCGAGACGGCCAGCGCGATCACGCCCGAGGCCGAAGAGCCGTGGGCCGGTTTCACAAAGACCCTTCCCCACCCGTACGCCGTCATGGCGGCCCGAAGATCCACGTAGGAGCCCACGTCGGGCAGCGCGGGCGGCACCGGAACACCCGCCTCCACCAGCAGCGCGTGGCAACGCCGTTTGTCGTTCATCGTCAGAATGTCGCCGACCGGATTGAGCAGCCGCCCACCACCGGCCGCCACGCGCGCCAACGCCACAGCCAGCCCCGCATAGGCATCCGCACCCCCGACGATCTCGCCGGCGCGGGCAGGCGAGGGAAGCTCCGCAGGCGCCGACAAGGAAGCGCCCACACGCGCAGACGAGGGAGAGTCAGCCCGCGCCGGCAAGGAAGTGCCCGCACGCGCAGTCGAGGGAAGGTCGGCGGGCGCCGGCAAGGAAGTGCCCGCACGCGCAGTCGACGGAAAGTCAGCTCGGGCCGGCGAGAGAGAGTCAGCACGCGCAGTCGAGGGAGAGTCAGCCCGCGCCGGCGTAGGAGAGCCCGCACGCGCGGAGGTGGCCGGCGCTGCGTGGCCCAGGAATCGGAGCAGTTGGTCGACGTCGGCGTCTTCACCGGGGGAGTCGATGCGTACGGTCTCGCCGAGGCCGGGTATCGGGCCGCCGGTCAGGATGCCGCGCCAGGGGTAGATCGTGGGTGGGGGCAGGCCGGCTCGTTCGGCGGCGGCCGCGGCCAGGGCAACCCGGCGGTTGGCCGGGTTGCCGACGATGGCCAGGCGTATCACTCGGACACCGCGGTGTAGCGGCCCCACTCCTCTTCCTCTTGGCGGTCGCTGACGTCGACCCGCACGCCGGGGAATTCGTCGGCCAGGCGGGCGGCCAGGTCTTCGCTCAGGAAGTGGTGGTGCAGGTCGAGGGTCTCGAGGTGGGTCAGCGGCTGACCGGCCAGCAGGGCCTCGGCGCCGGTTTCGGACAGGGCGCCCATCGACAGGTCGAGGCGGGTCAGCCGCGCCACGACCGGGGCGGCGGCCAGGGCCTCGGCGACCTCGTCGGCGATCTCGGCGTTGCGGATGGCCAGCGACGTCAGCGCGGGCAGGGAGCGGCCCGAGAGGATCGGGGCCAGGTCGTCGGCGCGGGCGTCGCCGCCGTAGTTGTCGACGCCCAGCCACAGCTCGAGGTGGGTCAGGGCCGGGAAGTCGCAGGCGGCGACGGCGCGGACGATCTCGGCGGGCAGGCCGCCCGACTCGAAGGCCAGCTCGCGCAGGGCCTCGTGACGCACCGGCTTGAGCTCGAGACCCTCGGCGCCGCGCACCCACAGGCGCTCGAGCTGCGGGAACGCCTCGAGCAGGGGCGTGATGTCGGTCTGCTTGATCCAGGAGATCTCGCACTGCTCGAAGGTGAGCTCGGCGGCGAACAGCGAGCGCAGCCGGCTCAGCCGGGGAGCGTTGCGCACCAGCAGATCTCGGGGCATGGTGCGCTCGTAGGACTCGCCCCACTCGCCGACGATCAGCGCGACCGGGCCGCCCTCGCCGGTGCGTTTCAGCAGGGCCTCGAGGGCGGCCTCGAACTCCGCCTCGGAGGCGTCGAACTCTTCGAGCTCGAGCCGCCACGCGACGGCGGTGGGGTCGTCGGGGGTCTCGTCCGCATCCCAGGCCACGATCGGCAGGCCGGCGAACGTGCTGATCTTCGAACTGATCGTCACGGGCGAGACCCTAGCAACGGCCCCTGACAAAAACCGGGGTCAGGCGGTGAGCTGTGGATAAAGCAGCGTCAAATCTCCGGCGAGGCCCGCTTTCACCTGGCGGCTGACGTCGTCGGCCAGCACCTCGTACGCGTCCGATTCGATGCCGTCGAGGGCGGCCGCGGCCACGTCGACCGCATTGACCTTGGGTGCGGTGATCCGGGCTGTCATGTCGGTGTCCACGTACGCGACGTGCAGGCCGGTCACCTTGATGCCCCGCTCGCGCAGCTGGAGTCGCAGCGAGTTGGTCTGCGACCACAGCGCCGCCTTGGAGGCGCTGTACGGGCCGCCGTCGGCCAGCCAGGACAGCGCCGAGTGCACGTTGAGCAGGTGCTTGATCACCGGTACGAACGCCCGGGTGACCAGGAGCGGGCCGTAGAAGTTGGTCTCCAGATCGCGCCGTACGTCGGCGAGCGGTGACTCGAGATACGACGCACCGGCCGCCGCGCCCGCGTTGTTGATCAGGATGGTGACGTCGGAGGCCACGGCGGCGGCCGCAGCGATCGAATCCTCGTCGGTGACCTCCAGTCGCAGCGGGATCGCGTCGGGGTGCGTGACGGTCCGGGGGTCGCGGGCGGTGGCGTAGACCTTGGCCGCCCCGCGCTGGAACAACTCCTCGACGAGCGCCTTGCCGATGCCGCGACTTCCACCGGTGACGAGGACGACCGAGTCCTTGATCGTGGTCATGGGAACACCCTTTCCCCGTACGGGAAACTGATCGGTTTTGTTTGAAGGTAAACCGATCAGTTTTCGAGTGCCAAGGGGATGTGACCGAGGAAACCGATCAGTTTCCAGACCGGGTAGTCTGGTGTTATGACCGACACCCGGGAACGGTTGCTCGACGCGGCGGCCGACCTCTTCTATCGCGAAGGCCTCAGCGTAGGGGTCGAGGCGCTGACCCGGGCCGCCGGTGTGTCCAAGCGGTCGATGTACCAGCTCTTCGGCAGCAAGGACGAGGTGATCGCGGCCAGTCTCGAGCGGATCGGGCCCGGCTTCAACGCGAGCCTGCTGCCCGCCGGTGACACCGGCGAGACCCCGCGCGAGCGCATCCTGCACGTCTTCCGGGTGCTCGACGAGGTGGCCGGGCGGCCCGGCTTCCACGGCTGCCCGTTCGTGGCCACCTCGATCGAGATCAAGGAGCCCGGCCACCCGGCCCGGGCGGTGGCGCGGCGCTACAAGGAGGGGCTCACCGAGTTCTTCCGGCACGAGGCGACGGCAGGTGGGGTGGCCGACCCCGAGCGACTGGCCCGGCAGCTGACCATGACCTTCGACGGGGCGAGCGCGTGGGCCGTGATGCACGGCGACGGGCTGGACGGCGAGGGCGTCCGGATGGCCGAGACGCTGCTGGGCGCGGCCGGCCTGACATGACAGAAGCCCGGTTCCGCAGGGGAACCGGGCTTCTGTGACGGAAAGGGGATCAGCAGTTCGTGTAGCCGGGCGACACCGTCGTCCATTTGCAGGTGTCGATGTTGGTGCCGGCCGGGTTCTTCAGGTAGGCGGTCTCGCCGGTGTTGTTCCAGACGTAGCCGACCTGGCCCGCGCGACCCCAGTACAGCTGGTTGCCCGAGTTGACGCCCTTACCGCTGCGGATGAACAGCGACGCGCCGGCGCCCAGGTTGTAGCTGCCGAAGGTGTAGATGATCTTCTGCTGGTCGCGGACCGTCCACCCCTTGATGTTGATGGTGGACTTGGTGGTGTTGGTCAGCTTGGCCCACTCGGTGTTCAGGCTGCCGTTGCTGCCCGAGTCGGTGCCGGGGGCGTCGTACTGGATCTTGGTGAACTGGACCGAGCCGATGCCCGGGGTGCCCGCCGGAGGCGTGGTCGGCGGGTTGGTCGGCGTCGAGCCGCCCGCGATCCACTGCGTCTGCTCGGACGAGGTGGTGCCGCGCACGCCCTGCGAGGTGTCGCCGCTGACGACGGCCCGGAAGGTCTGGTCGCCGCCGGGCTGACCGGTGATGGTTTTGGTGACCGAGTCTTCGCCGGTCTGCATCGTGGTCACGTTGACCCAGCTGCTGCCCGACTTACGCTGAACCTGCACGTCGAGGCCGGGCTGGTTGGGGCTGACGCTGATGCCGGCGACGCCGGTGCCGGCCGCGGTGGCCCGGTCGACCCAGAAGTCGGCCTTGATCCGGCTGTAGACCGTGTAACGGGCGGACTTGACGCTGCCCTGGCGGACCTCGAAGTAGAAGCCGGAGTCGAGGTAGCGCCTGATCGTGAACTTGCCGGCCGCGTCGGCCGTGGCCGAGACATAGCCGTTGTCGGTCGCCCAGTCGCGGGCGCGCTGCATGTCGTTCCAGCCGATCGCGGTCTCCCAGAGGTCAACCGTGGTGCCCGGGTCGGCGGTGCCGGTCATGGTGAACTCGCCGTAACCGACGACTTCTTCCGGACCGGTAAGCGTGGGGGTGGCGGCGGCGGAGGCGGGAGCGGCAATGGCGAACGTCGCCGCGACCCCGATCACGACGGCCTTGGTCACGAGCCTGGAGATCATTCGCAGCAGTGTAGTGATATCCACGGGTCGCCGGATGGCCCGGTAGGACAATTGCGGACAACCGTCGGGGCAATGGCGAGGATGCCGTCCTTCGATGAGTGCGGGCGATTTATCCGCAGACTTTCCGCAGGTCCGGTTCGTGCGAGCAGCATGTGTCGCGGTGTGTGATTAGCCAGTCACGCAGGACGAAAGAATGGTTGCCGGTGGGGCTCGGGTGAACCGTTAGGAAATAGTTGTATGCCGTGACGGTTCTTTCGCCTGGTGTTCATGATCCACCGACGATCTGCGACAATTGGGGGGAGATGGGTGACCGAGAACTCCACGCCGACTGCGCCCGCTGCGCCGCGCTCTGCTGCGTCGCGCCGGCCTTCGCCAAATCGTCCGACTTCGCGATCAACAAGCCGGCCGGCACGCCCTGCCGCAATCTGGGTGACGACTTCGGGTGCACGGTCCACGAGCGGCTGGACGCGAGCGGCTTCCACGGCTGCGTCGTCTTCGACTGCTTCGGGGCCGGGCAGCGCCTGACCCAGGAGACGTTCGGCGGCCGGGACTGGCGGGCGGCACCCGAGAATGCCGGCCCGATGTTCGCCGCCCTGCCGGTCATGCGGCAACTCCACGAGCTGATGTGGTACGTCACCGAGGCACTGAAATTGGACGAGGCCGCGCCCGTACATCGGAAACTGCGGGACGCTCTCGCCCGGACCGACCACCTCGCGGCCGGCTCGCCGGCCGAACTGACCGCGCTCGACCTCGACGCGCACCGGCGCCGGGTCAATCCGCTGCTGCAGCGGGCAAGCGAGCTCGCCCGATCCGGAGTCCGGGGCCGCCCGGATCACCGCGGCGCCAACCTGATCGGCCGCCGGATGCGCGGGGCCGACCTGCGTGGGGCGAGCTTCCGGGGTGCGTTGCTGATCGGGGCCGACCTGCGCGACGCCGACCTGCGCCGCGCCGACTTCACCGGGGCCGATGTGCGGGGCACCGATCTTCGCGGCGCCGACCTGACCGGAGTCTTGTTCTTCACCGAATCGCAGCGTCGCGCCGCCGTTCTGGAGGGTGGATAGAAACACATCACCCCTAGGATGACCGCATGCAGGATGTGTCGGGCTTGGTGTGGCTGCTGACCGTTCTCGGCATCATCGGCCTGTTGCTCTACGACTTCTTCTTCCACGTACGCAAGGCGCACATCCCGTCGCTGGGCGAGGCGACCCGGTGGACGATCGTCTACGTCTCGATCGCCATCCTCTTCGGCGTCGGCGTGTTCATCTTCGGCGGCAGCGACATGGGCGCCGAGTACTTCGCGGGCTACGTCACCGAGAAGGCGCTGTCGGTCGACAACCTCTTCGTCTTCCTGCTGCTCTTCTCGAGCTTCAAGGTGCCCCGCGCCGACCAGCAGAAGGTGCTGCTCGTCGGCATCGTGGTGTCGCTGCTCGCGCGCACCGGCTTCATCTTCCTCGGCTCGGCGCTGATCAACTCGTTCGCCTGGGTGTTCTACATCTTCGGGCTGATCCTGCTCGTCACCGCGGGCAACCTGCTGCGCGAGCAGCGCGACGACGACGAGGCGCCGGACAACTTCGTCATCAAGATCGCCCGCCGGGTTCTGCGGACCTCCGACGAGTACGACGGCGACAAGCTGTTCACCTATCAGGACGGCAAGCGGGTGCTCACCCCGATGCTGCTGGTGATGGTGGCGATCGGCGGCACCGACATCCTGTTCGCGCTCGACTCGATCCCGGCCATCTTCGGCCTGACCCAGAACGTCTACCTGGTCTTCACGGCGACCGCGTTCTCGCTGCTCGGCCTGCGTCAGCTCTACTTCCTGATCGACGGGCTGCTCGACCGGCTGGTCTATCTCTCGTACGGGCTGGCCGCGATCCTGGCCCTGATCGGCGTCAAGCTGATCCTGCACGCGATGCACGAGAACAACGTGCCGTTCATCAACGACGGCGAGCACGTCAACGTCGTCGAGATCTCCACCGCGATGTCGCTCTCGCTGATCATCGGCATCCTGTTCGTCACCGTGGTGGCGTCGCTGCTGAGCCCCAAGGGCCGCGCGCAGACCTACGTCGCCGCCGCCCGCCGGCACGCCAACGAGTTCCTCGACATCGAGAAGGACCCGGCCTACTGCGACGAGATCTTCCACCGGCTGCTGGTGGAGGAGGCGCACCTCAAGAGCCTGCCGGAGAAGTACCGGGCACGGATCCGGGCTCAGGACGAGCTCATGGAGCTGCTCGGCAAGGCCCACCGTACGCACGACGAGCGGGTCGCCAACGGCACCTGTTTCGTGCCGGCGGGCGCACCGATGGGGAAGTCGCCCCTGAAGAGCGCCGAGAAGCAGTAGAGATCAGCGGAAGACCGGGCCGCCCCGAGACGGCCCGGTCCACTTCAGCCCTGGCGGTGGCTGCCCCGTCCGCTGGTGCCCACTTCGTCGTCGCTGCGGGCGGCGCTGCTGCGCACGCGGGCCGCGTTGCCGGCGAATCGGGCGGCCGTGCGACGGACCGACTCGGCCCGGTCGCCGGCCTCGCTCGGCCACTCGTCGGCGGCGCTGCGCGGCCGGGGAGCCGTGGCCGGCGGCACGTCGAGATAGGCGGAGAGGTTGGTCTGATTCTCGAACTCGGCCAGCGGGGCCGCGCCCAACCCGGCGCCACCGGCGACCAGGTCGGCCACCCGGGCCGCGAGGTCGGCGGCGCGGGTTTCGAGGTCGGGCCGGCCGTTGAGGGTGGCTTCGTCGGCCGGACGGGCCGACCACGACCGCCGTGCCGGCACCTCGGGGCGGACGTCGATCTCGGGGCGAGCGGGCTGGAGGTCGTCGATCGAGGGGCGGATGTTCGAGGCGGCCGGCACCGCGGACCGCCAGTCGGCGGCGGCGGGAACCGGCGGACCCGACACGATCGGCGGCCCGGACACGACCGGCGGCCCGGACACCACGGGCGGCGCGGACACCACGGGTGGCGCGGAAACCACGGGCGGCGCCGAGTAGGGCTGGGCGACGGCGGCGTAGCCGGGAGCCGGCGCGGGCACCCCCGAGGTGGGCGTGGCGTCGACCGAGACCGCGCCGATCAGCGACACCGTCTGGCCCTCGCCGCCCTGGAAGTTGGTGAACTCGGGGCCGATCACCAGGCGGGACAGCATGCGGACCTGCGGCGGCGCGATGCCCAGCTCGTCCGCGTGCTCCACCCGGTAGCGGGCGATGGTCTGCCGCAACGTGTTGGCGAGACGGTCGGCGTCACTCACCGTGGTCAGATCGCCACCCGCGAAGACGAGGGCGGGAAAGGAGCCGGCCGGTCCGGCGCAGACCAGCTGGATCTGCGTGACGGTGGCCTGGCGACCGGAATCGCGGCTGCCGGGCTGCACCCGCAGATGCTGCGGCCAGGGCCAGCGCAGCTCGCCGGAGTCGGCGGCGCCGGGCCCGCGATAGAGGACGCGCTGGTCGGTGATGACGACCTCGGTCTCTTTGGGCAGGGTCCACCGGGGCAGCGAGGCGGGCTCGTCGAACGCGTACTCGGCCACGGCGGTATGGCCGCTCCAGAGCACACGCTCGGAAGCGCTCGCGATCGTGTCGCGCAGCGCCGGTACGTCGGCTAACAGGTAGGTGTCGGCCACGTCGTAACGGTCGGGCATGTCGTGCTTCCCCCCACTGACGCCGCGCCCCGATAAACGCGACCGTTACCGATTACAACCGTGTGTCATCCCGCAAACAAGGTTGCAGCCGCGAATCACACCGGATTTCCTGACCGGAACACGACAGGCCGAAAATACTTGCACTTTCGGCCGAGAGGATGTTACGCACGGTTACCGAACAGGCCCGCGGGCGGTGGTGGTGATGCCACGGCGACACTGTCAGTGACGGGGGTCGCGCCACCGGCGAAGCGTTCGAGGTCGGTCTCGAGGCGTCCGGGGAACCAGTCGCCGGCCGCTCGGCGGGCCAGCCCGGCGATCGGCGGCGGGGTGCGGCCGGCGATCACCACGACGTTGCCGTAGCGGCGGCCGCGCAGCACCGACGAGTCGGCGACCAGGCACGCCTCGGGCAGCGCGGCGCGGATCGTGGCGACCTGGGCCCGCGCGTGCCGCAGCGGCGGCCCGTCGGTGATGTTGGCGATCAGGTGGCCGGTCGGGGCGAGCACCCGGGCCAGCGCGTGGGCGAACTCGACCGACGTCAGGTGGGCCGGGGTGCGGGCGCCGGCGAAGACGTCGAGCACGATCAGGTCGTAGCCGCTGTCCCGCATGCCCTCGACCGCGGCGCGAGCGTCTTCCACCCGTACGCGAATGCCTGCCTTGGCCGGAAGCGGAAGCGCGCGCCGGACGAACTCGACCAGCGGCCCGTCGATCTCGACGACCCGTTGCGGAGAGCCGGGCCGGGTGGCCGCGAGATAGCGGGGCACGGTGAGCGCCCCGCCGCCCAGGTGCAGGGCCCGTAACGGCTGCCCGGGCGGGGCCAGCAGGTCGATCGCCGCGGCCATCCGGCGGACGTATTCGAACTGCAGGTGGGTCGGGTCGGCCAGGTCGACGTGGGACTGCGGGGCGCCGTCGAGCAGCAGCGTGAAGGCGGTGTCGCGGTCGGGGTCGGGCAGCAGCTCGGCGACTCCCGAGGCGACCGTCTCGACGAGCCGTTCCGACCTCTTGCGCTGCGCCACCCCGCAAGTATCCATGGTCGTCCGGGCCCCCGAAGGCGGCTATTTCCCGGAAAACGGCGCAGAAACGGCGAAAGTCCCTCAACACTGAGATCCGCGCGACAGAGGAGGTAGAGCCGTGTCCACGAGCAACGTGCTGACGCAGGTGATCGGCGAGCAGCCGCGACGCCCCGGGAATCCCCCGGCCGCGGGCGACATGCCCGCGATCCTGGCGGCGGCTCAGGAAGAGGCCGGCCCGCCGCTGAAGATCCGGCGGCACCTCTCCGAGGAGGGCCCGGCGTTCTGGCGCTGGGACTGCGCGAACTGCGGCGAGTACGGCGGTGGACGGCACCACTCGGACGCGATCAACCGGGCCACCCGGCACTGCGCCGAGCACCCGGAGCACCGGTCGTCCCTGCTCCCGCCGCTGTTGTGCCGGCAGCGGGACGCGTACGTCCCGCTGCACCCGATGCTGCACGCGGTGGACGACGACCCGCCGCCCCCGCCGCTCGCCATTTAAGGGCTAGGGGCGCGTGTCGCCCTCCCCGGTCCGCTTCTGCGCCTCGTCGACGGCCCGGTCGATGTGGGCGCTGTGCTTGTGGCCGGTGCGCTTGTCGACCTCGTCGCCGATCTTCTCGAGAGCCTGGTCCACCTTCTCGTCGTTCTTGTCGATGAAGTCCTTGGCCTTGTCGAGGAAGCTCATCGGAGAGCCTTTCTGTCGGCGAGGATCGCGGCGACCGTACGGACGCGCGGATCCCCGGCAATCTGCTCGAGACCGGCGGTCAACGGCATCCGCCAGTTCGGGTACTCGTTCATAGTGCCTGGAAGGTTGGGCTGAGCGAGCTCACCCAACACGTCATAAAGCGAAGCGGTGACGAATCGGCACGGCGTACGGGCGAGAAACTCGTGCATCGCCACGATGACCTCGTCGGTCGTGCTATCGGCCGTGATCAGCCCGTCCGACCGCAGGACGGCGAGCAGGGCATCCCGGTCGCGCCCGGCCGAAGCCTGCTCCTCCTCGACCGTGCCGGCCAGCTGGCCCAGCTCGGCCCGCACCCGGACCTGCTCGCCGGTGAGGAACCCGGCCGCGGTCGGCAGGTCGTGGGTCGAGACCGAGGCCAGCGCGTTGCGCGGATAGTCTTCGGCCGGCACGAAGGGCTGCTGGTCGAGCGTCCATTCGCGAGTGAAGTAGAGGACGGCCGAGCCGAGCATGTTCATCCGCTCGAGGGTCTCGGTCACCGCGGGTTGCACCGTGCCGAGATCTTCGCCGATCACCACCGCACCCGCACGGGAGGCCTCCAGGGCCAGGATGCCGAGCATCGCCTCGGGGTCGTAGTGCACATAGGTGCCCTCGGCCGGACCCAGGCCCGGCGGCACCCACCACAGCCGCCACAGCCCGGCCACGTGGTCGACGCGGAGGCCGCCCGCGTGCTGGAAGATCCGCCGCAGCATGTCGCGGTAGGCCGCGTAGCCGGTCGCGACGAGCTGGTCGGGCCGCCACGCGGCGAGCCCCCAGTCCTGGCCGAGCTGGTTGAACGCGTCCGGCGGGGCGCCGGTGTGCACGCCCGCGGCCAGCACGTCCTGCAGCAGCCAGCCGTCGGCGCCGTTGGGGTCGATGCCCACGGCCAGGTCGTGCACCACCCCGACCGGCATGCCGCCGGCCCGGGCCGTCTCGTTGGCCGCCTGGAGCTGGGCGTTGAGCAGCCGCTGGAGCCACGCGTGGTAGGCGATCCGGTCGCTCTCGAACGCCCGCACGGCCGGCGAGTCGGGACGGCGCAGTTCCTCCGGCCACTCGGTCCAGTTCGGGCCGTGCCGCTCGGCCAGCGCGCAGAACCGGGCGAAGTCGGTCAGTCCCGGGTCGGACTCGAGGTCGACCTCGCCCGCCAGCGGCCAGAGCAGGTCGAGCGCGGCCCGCTTGGCCTGCCACACCGCGCTGTAGTCGATCAGCCCGTCGGCGGTCGGGGCCGGCTTGAGGCGGTCGACGGCGGCGCGCAGATCGGGATCGGCGCGGCGGTATTCGTCGGTGTCGGCGATCCGCAGATAGAGCGGGTTGGCGAAGCGCCGGCTGGACGGCGAGTACGGCGAGGCCGGCACCGGCAGGGTCGGGGTGATCGCGTGCAGCGGGTTGAGCAGCACCAGCCCCGGGTCGCCCGAGACGCTCAGGAACTCGCGCAGGTCGCCGAGGTCGCCCATACCCCAGGAGCGCGCCGAGTGCAGCGCGTACAGCTGCAGCATCCAGCCCCACGTCGCGGGCGGTTCGGGCAGCCCGACCGGCACCACGACGAGCGTCAGATCCTGCTCGCCCACGTGCAGCCGGTGCCAGCCCAGGGGCAGGTCGCCGGGGATCTCGGTGACGTCGCGCGAGGTGCCGTCCTCCAGCCTGATCGTGGCCGGTCCGGGCAGCTCTCGGGTGCTCTTCTCGCGCACCACCACGGTTCCGGGCATGAGGCCGAGAGCTTCCTTCTCCCGTACGCGGGAAAGCTCCTCCCGGATGGCCGAGGGGCTGGACGCATCCACCCCCAGGAGACCCAGAACCCCGATCACCGATACGTCGGCGACGTCCTTGCGTTCCCGGTGCCAGTCCTCGTACCAGGTGGCCACCCCGTGTGCGGTCGCCAGTTCCGCCAGATCGGCGTCCATCCGGGCCCCTCTCGTTCCTTCGTCGCTGACTCCTACCCTGCCCGATGGCGGGGTAGTCCGGGGAGGGGGACGGCCGGTTGCGGGGGAGGGGCAGGATGGAGCACATGTCTGCAGCAATGAAGGTGTGGTCGCGTCTCGCCGCCGCGGTGACCGGAGCGACGCTGGCCCTGGTCGTGCCCGTGCACGCGTGGGCCGCGAGTAACGGTGTGGCCGATGTGGCGATCGAGGCGGCGAAATCGCGTCGCGGCCGGCGTGGGTTCGGTTTCTTCGGACTTTTCGGCGGCGTCTGCTGCCTCTTCGTCGTGGCCGCGATTGTGCTGGTCATCGTGCTGGTGCAGCGGAACAAGCGGAACAAGCGCCC
This sequence comes from Paractinoplanes bogorensis, assembly GCF_018829635.1. Taxonomy (GTDB): domain Bacteria; phylum Actinomycetota; class Actinomycetes; order Mycobacteriales; family Micromonosporaceae; genus Actinoplanes; species Actinoplanes bogorensis. The sequence continues at coordinate 55,200 of NZ_JAHKKG010000024.1, read as the reverse complement.
GTAACCGGGAGTGAGGGATTGTCGATACCCCGGCGATCATGGCGGAGCGCGACCTAGCGTTGAAGGATGCGGATCCGCCCTCACCACGTCAGGACGGTCGCGCTCGGCGTCGGTCTCGCCGCGGTGCTCTGCGCACCGCTGGCCATCTCGGTGGCCGCCGGGGCCGACAACACGGTGGTGATCTCGCGCGGCCGCCCGGCCCTCGCGACGTCGAACCTGGGCAGTGAGATCGCGACCCGGGCCAACGACGCCAGCACGGTCACCCGCTGGTCCAGCGCGGCCGGGCCGGGCACCCAGTGGGTGCGGATCGACCTCGGCTCGGTCAAGCGGATCGAGCGCGTACGCCTGAGCTGGGGCAGCACCTACGCCCGGTCCTATCGCCTGCAGGTGTCGTCGGACGGCTCGAACTGGACCGACCTCTACACCACCTGGGCCGGCAACGGCGGCGCCGACGACCTCAAGAAGCTCAGCGGCAACGGCCGCTTCCTGCGAGTGCTGGCCACTCAGCGGGCCCGGGCCACCGGCGGATACACCCTGGCCGACGTCCGGGCGTGGGGCCCGCAGTCGACCGCCCTGCCGGCCGCCGCCCCGGCCACCGGTTCGCTCGTGTCGGGCCTGGAAGACACCCGCAAGAAGGAACGGGCACTCGAGCTCGTCTCCAGCGCCGAGAACTCCACGCTGAGCTGGCGGCGCTCGTTCAGCTACATCGAAGACATCGGCGACGGCCGCGGCTACACGGCCGGGATCGTCGGCTTCACCTCGGGCACCTCGGACATGCTGGCCGTGGTGGCCGAATACACCAAGCGCAAGCCCGGCAACGTACTGGCGAAATACCTGCCCGCCCTGCGCGCGGTGGACGGCTCGGACTCGCACGCCGGTCTCGACCCCGGCTATGTCACGGCCTGGCGGACGGCGGCCCGCGACCCGTTCTTCCAGCGGGTGCAGGAGGCCGCGCGGGACACGTACTACTTCAACCCGTCGATGAGGGTCGCCCGGGCCGACGGTCTACGGGCCCTGGGGCAGTTCGCCTACTTCGACGCGGCCGTCGTGCACGGGCTGTCGGGGCTGCGGACGATCCGGGCCAACGCGATGCGGACGGCCCGGACACCGGCCCAGGGCGGGGACGAGATGGGCTATCTCAACGCGTTCCTCAACGCCCGGGTGGCCGAGATGCGGACGGAGGCGGCGCACGAGGACGTCAGCCGGATCGAGACGGCACAGCGCCTGTTCCTGCGGCGCAGCAATCTGGACCTGACCGCGCCGCTCACCTGGCAGGTCTACGGAGACCCGTATCGCATAGTCAGGTGAGCAGCGCGGTAATGCAGGCTAGGCCTTGGTCCACTTCTGGTTGCTCGTGCCGGCGCAGTCCCAGAGCTGGAGCTGCGCGCCGTTGCCGCCGTTCCAGTCCTTGATGTCCACGCAGCGGTTGGCCGAGATGTTCACCAGGTCGCCCTGACCCGAGAGGGTCCAGCGCTGCACCGGGTTGCCGTTGCAGGTGACCAGCTGGATCGGCGTGCCGTTACCGAGCGCGCCACCGGCCGGGTCGAAGCACTTGCCCAGCGCGGTCAGCGTGCCGTTGGAGTTGAACGTCCACTTCTGGGCCCCGGAACCGTTGCAGTCCCACATCTGGATCCGGACGCCGTCGGACGCGTTGCCGTTCGGGATGTCGATGCACCGGCCGCTGAAGTTGCTCTTCAGCATCGTGCCGCCGGTCGAGGGCGGCGGGGTGGTGCCACCGTCGTTGTTCCAGGCGTTGACCCGCACCCAGTCGACCAGCATGGTCTGCGGCATCTGCGTGCTGCCGTCCGGGTAGCCGGGCCAGTAACCGCCGACGGCCACGTTCAGGATCATGAAGAAGTTGTGGTCGAAGACCCAGTTGCCGGGCAGGTTCGACGGGGTGACCCGGAAGTACTCCGAGCCGTCGAGGAACCAGCGGATCAGGTTGGGCGACCACTCCACGCCGTAGTTGTGGAAGTCGTTGCCGAGCGGCGCGCCGTTGACCCGGTTGCCGCCGATGCTCGCGCCGCCGGAGTAGCCCGGGCCGTGCACCGTGCCGTACAGGGTGTTCGGCTCCTTACCGACGTTCTCCATGATGTCGATCTCGCCGGTCTGCGGCCAGTTGTTGCCGCCCAGCATCCAGAACGCCGGCCAGATGCCCTGACCCTTGGGGATCTTGATGCGGGCCTCGAACTTGCCGTACGTCTGCGAGAACTTGTCCGCGGTCAGGATGCGACCCGACGTGTACTGGCACGAGCCGTAGTGGCACTGGTAGCCGGCCGGGTTCTCGCGCCGGGCGGTGATCTCGAGCTGGCCCGCGCCGTTGACCCGGACGTTGCTCTGCGAGTTGGTGTAGTACTGCTGCTCGTTGTTGCCCCAGCCACTGCCGCCGATGTCGAACTTCCACTTGCTGCCGTCGATCGGGCCGGCGGCGCCGTTGAACTCGTCGGAGAAGGTGACTCCTCCGACCGCGGCCTCGGCGGTGTCGTTGCGGGAGGCGGCGAAGAGGCCGCCCGTGAGTGTCGTCGCGATCACGGCCGCGGCGAGAAGAACCCTTGCCTTACGCATGGGGGGATGCCTCCGGGGGAAGAGGTGCGTATCGGAAACAGTCTTTATAGATTGACGTCGTGCAGTCAATGGAGACCGTTCCCGGAACCCCGGATAACGCCTTTTCTTACAACTTTTCGAAGAGATTGGGCAGGGCGGACGGCTCCCAACCGGGCAGCGCCGTGTGCGCCTCCTTGACCCGGTAGGTCGCGCCTCCGTAGGTCACCAGATCGCCCGCCTTGTACGCGGTGAACGCCTTCCACGGCTTGGCTGCCGGCTTGGGCTTCGGCGGCGCGCTGGTGGGCGCCTTCGTGGGCGGCTTGGGCGGAGTGGTGGTGGCCGGCGGCGCAGTAGTAGCCGGGGGCGCAGTGGTGGCTGGCGGCTCGGATGTGGGGGCCGTCGTCGGCGGCGGGGCCGAAGCGGTCTCCGTGGGCTCGACGGACGGGTCGGTGGGCACGGGCATCGGCTTCGACCCGGCCGTCACCCGCACGAAGTCGACCAGCATGGAAGCCGGCCGCCGCCCGTCGGTCGCCAGGTTGAGCACCAGCGCGATCGGCAGCCCCGGCTCGTCCGGCGTCAGCTTGAGGCTCGGCCGCCCGTCGACCGACCAGATCACCGACTCCGGCGACCAGTCGATCACGTACGTGTGGAAGGACCGCCCGGACGTCGGATCGGCCCGCCGGTTCAGGGTCTCCACGTTGCCGCGCAACACCCGGCCGTACTTGTCGACCACGCCGAAGGCCCGCCACGGCCCGGCCGCGCGGCGCACCTTGATCCGCGCCTCCGCGCGCCCGTACGGCTCCGCGAACGCCTGCTTCGTGATGATCAGCCGGTCCACGGCCAGGCGGCCGTCACCGTCCAGCCGTCCGTTGCGGTTGTCGCCGTCGAGCCGCCACTTGTCCAGGTCGACCGCGGCTCCCCGCCGTCCGCCGAAGTCGTCGGCGAAGATCGGCCGGTGCTCGGACGCGACCGCGACGCCGCCTCCACCGGTGAAGATGACGGCCGCCGCGAGGCCGGCGCTCGCCGCGCCCAGCGCGACCAGAGCACGCGGCCGGATCCTCCACGACGACGTGCCGGTACGGTGCCGCGCCTCGCCCACCCTTTGCCCCCTCAGGTAACAGCAGGCACGACTTTGGGAGAGGTGAGATGTTCTCGCAAGATCGGAGCGGCAGAGTTAAGGGTTGCTTAAAGAAGACCGGCTGGACACCCGAACCGTGGTGCCCGCATCGCCGGTGATGAGCTCGAAAGTATCGGTCAGTTCCTCGGCCAGCCACAGTCCCCAGCCGCCGGGTTGATCGGCCGCCGGGCGGGTCGCCGGCTCCGGCCGTGTCGCGGTCAGCCCGGCCCCGGAATCGCTGACTTCGCACACCACGGCGCCCTCGGCCGCCCACATGACGACGCGGCCGAGACCCCCGCCGTGCCGCACCGCGTTGGTGAGCAACTCGTTGACCGCCACTACGAAATCGGCCAGCCGGTCACCGCTCAGTCCGGCCGCCCCGGCGCAGGACGTGACGGAGTGCCGCAGCGTCGTGATGGCGTCGCGGTCGAAGGTCTGGGAGAGCAGAACGTCGGTGCCGATGCCTCCGACGGTAGGCCACGCCTGATCTTCCCGCAGGGCGGGCCGATGGTGGCGCATCTCATGTGGGAGGGTCGGCGCATGCTCCCCGTGCGGAACAGCGGCCTCGAGGCACCGCTGTGGCGGGCGATCGCGGTCTATCGCATCGCCGCCCTGGCCTACGCGTCCGGCCTGGTGATCGCGAACGCCGGCGACTACGCGCGACCGGTGTGGGCGTGGCCGGTGCTGGCCGCGATGGCGGCGTGGACGGTGCTCACCACGTACGGCTACGCCGACCCGAACCGTCGCCGGCTGCCGCTGCTGGTGGCCGACCAGCTCGTCACCATGGCCGCCCTCACCTCGAGCCTGTTCGTCGTCGGTGAGAACGAGCTCGCCGCGGGCACGCCCACCCTGACCGTCGCCTGGCACGTCTCGCCGGTGCTGTGCTGGGCGGTCGGTGGCGGCCGGCGGGCGGGCATCACGGCCGCGCTGGCCATGGGTGCGGTCGACCTGATCGTCCGCGCGCACTGGGACCAGGCCGCCTGGACCGGCACGGTGCTGATGCTGCTGGCCGCCATCGCGGTCGGCTATCTGGTGCGGATCGCCGAGGTCGCGCAGGAGCGGCTGGAACGCGCGATCGAGCTCGAGGCGGCCACCCGCGAGCGGGAACGGCTGGCCCGCGACATCCACGACTCCGTGCTGCAGGTGCTGGCGCTGGTGAAGCGGCGCGGGGCCGGTCTCGACGGGGAAGCGGGCGAGTTGGCCCGGCTGGCCGGTGAGCAGGAGGCGGCGCTGCGCACCCTGGTGGCGGGACGGCAACAACCGGTCATCGCCGGTGACGATCTCGACTTCATGGCCATGCTTTCCCCGTACGCATCACCCGAGGTCACCGTCTCAGGTCCGGCCGACCCGGTGCTTCTCCCCGCCCACGCTGCCCGCGAGCTGCTGGCCGCCGTGACCGCAGCCCTCGACAACGTGGCGCGGCACTGCGACCCGGGCACCAAGGTCTACCTGTTCGTGGAGGACGAGCCGGGCGAGGTGGTGGTGACCGTCCGCGACGACGGTTGTGGCATCGCCCCCGACCGGCTGGCCCAGGCCGAGGCGCAGGGCCGGCTCGGCGTCGCCCAGTCGATCCGCGGGCGGCTGACCGACCTGGGCGGCCGGGTGCGGATCGTCTCCGAGCCCGGCGAGGGCACCGAGGTCGAGATGACGCTGCCCCGGACCCCGATATCGTGACGGGCATGACCACAGCGATCCGGGTGATGGTGGTCGACGACCACCCGATGTGGCGCGAGGGCGTCAGCCGCGACCTGTCCGCCGCCGGCTACGACGTGGTCGCGACCAGCGGCGAGGGCCGGCAGGCGGTGCGCATCGCGGCCGCGGCCCGGCCCGACGTCGTGATCCTCGACCTCCAGCTCCCCGATGTGTCCGGGGTCGAGGTCATTCACGGCCTGCAGACCGAGGTTCCGGGCGTACGCGTCCTGATGCTCTCGGCCAGCGGCGAGCAGCAGGACGTGCTCGACGCCATGAAGGCCGGCGCCACCGGCTACCTGCTCAAGTCGGCCGCCCAGGCCGAGTTCCTCGACGCGGTGAGCCGCACCGCCGCGGGCGACACCGTCTTCACGCCGGGTCTGGCCGGGCTGGTGCTGGGCGAGTTCCGCAGGCTGGCCACCGCGCCCCCGGCCGGCCCGGACGATGCGGCGCCGAAGCTCACCGAACGCGAGACCGAGGTGCTGCGCCTGGTGGCGAAGGGGCTGTCGTACCGCCAGATCGCCGAGCGGCTCGTGCTGAGCCACCGCACGGTGCAGAATCACGTTCAGAACACGCTCGGCAAGCTCCAGCTGCACAACCGCGTGGAGTTGACGAGATACGCCCTGGAGAACGGGCTCGACTGACCTACTCGTAGCGCGGGGCGTTGGTCTCGTGCATGGCCAGCTCTTCGGCGCTCGCGCCGCCGCCGGCCGCACCCGCGTCGTAGGCCACGCTGTCGGCCTCGTCGTCGAAGCCGTAACCCTCGTCCGGCGCGACCAGGCGGCCCACGGTCTGGGGGTCGTCGTCGTCGAGCTGGCCGTCGTCATAGAGCGAGACCTGCGAGTCGGGGTCGGAGGTCGGGCTCGCACCCCACACGTCGGCGTCGAAGTTGCGCTGTTCCGAGTTGCCGACCGTCTCGTCGTCGGTGTCGTCGGAGTCGTCCGAGCCGACGTCGGGCTCCTCCTGCCGCAGACGGCGGTCGAGGGACTCGCCCTCGCGCGCTTCCTCGGCGGTGTCGCCGAAGCGGTTGGACCCGCCCGGTCCGACCCCGGCCAGCGCCGCCGGATCGGGACCGTCGGCCCAGCGCGAGCTCTCCACCTGGTCGTACGCGGTCGAATCGTCATCCGCGGTGTCGGGCAGACCGGATGCTTCCGGGTCGGACACCTCGGCGGGATAGTCGTTGTCTCGCATGAGCGCAATCTACCCGCGGAAGGGGTCTTACATGCTTGCCGATTCCGGGTCTTCGGAGTCCGGCAGCAGCGCCCAGACGACCTTGCCCTCGCCCAGCCGCAGGTTGCCCCAGCGCTCGGCCACCGAATCGATCAGCAGCATGCCCCGGCCCCCGTACGCCGTGGGCGGAACCGGTCCGCCGGTGAACGTCGGCACGATGCCCGAGTGGTCGCGTACGGCCACGCTGAGCCCGCTGCCGTGCGTCGCGACGAGCACGACCATCGGCGTGCGGGCGTGGACCACGACGTTGTTGACCAGTTCGGTGACGACGATGCAGGCCGGGCCGGCCAGCTCGGGCCGGTCCCAGCGCGCGCACGCCTCGGTGATCAGCTCGCGGGCCCGGCGGGCGGCGCCCAGCGCGGGTTCCAGGGCCAGGTGGAGCCGGTGGTCGGGGTCGGGACGGCCCAGGTCGGCCAGGGCCTCACGCGGACCGGGCCAGACCGGCCAGCCGATCCCGGGCCAGGCCGCGGCGCCCCGGGTGTCGCACAGGGCGAGGTGGGCGGCGGGCCAGTCGGCCGTCTCCTGACGCACATCACGCAGCACGCTCACGGCGTCGGGCGCGGGCAGGATCAGCTCGCTGGCGTCGACCAGAACGGCCTCGGGCTGCTCGGCGAGCACATCCAGCAGGGCGGCGCGCATCGCCTGCGCGGTGCCGGCGTCCAACGCCCCGGTCAACCGCACCAGGGGGTACTCCGACCCGCGATCGACCAGGTGTCGCACCTCGCTCGCCATGATCGCTCCATTGTGCATAACGTGTCCCCTTTTCGCATTTCCCGCGTGCCTGGGGGACCTCGGACCGCCTTCCGACGCGAGTCTCACGGAATTTATCGGGACATAACATCCGCCAGCGGCATGGTCAGCAATTACCCGGGGTCGCATGTCTCATGCCCCGTGAAGCTCCAGAAATGCTCAAGCTTTTCGGAACTCCGGAGTTCCTCTCGCGCGGCGGCTCAGCGACTGGGCGAGGGGGTGCGCAGCGGCGCGGGCTCGCGACGGCGCTCGGGCGGCGCCGGGGCGGCGTGGTGCTGCGGCTCGGCATAACGGGTCAGGGCGATCACCGCGGCCAGCGTGACCACGAACCCGAGCCCGGCCAGCCACTCCTTGCCCGGCTCGATGCGGTCGCCGAGCAGAAGCAGGCCGACGATCGCCGCGGGGACCGCGCCGGCCGCGTCCATCGCCGCCACCGCGGCCGTGGTCGAGCCGCGCTGCATCGCCAGGCCCAGCAGCAACTGGCCCACCAGCGAGTGCACGACCAGCAGGTAGAGCAGCGGGTTGGCGAAGAAGCCGACGGCCGAGTGCTCGTTGGCCAGTGGGCGGGCGGCGATGGCGGCGGCCGAGAAGCCGACCCCGGCCAGCGAGCCGAGCACTACCGAACCGAGGGCGCCCTGGAGGCGTACGGCGAAATAACCCAGACCACCGATGACCAGGAGCGCCAGGGTCAGACCGATGATGGCGGCGGCGCCGAGCGGGCGGGCCGGAGCCGGCTGGGCCGACTTGACCAGCGCGGCGATGCCCACCATGAGCAGAACCAGCAGCACGACCTCGGCCGCGGGCAGCGACCACTTGAGGAAGACGACGCCGAGCACGGCCGTCACGCCCAGTCCGGCGGCCACGCTGGCCTGCACCAGGAACAGCGGCAGATCGCCGCGGGCGAGGAAGGCGAGCACGAAGCCGAGCACCTGGCAGCCCAGGCCGAGCAGGTAGGTCCGCTGGCCGGCCAGCCGCACGAGCAGGCTCGGGTCGAAGGTGTGGTGGACCGTCGTGCGGGCTGCGGCCGCCGACTGCAACAGGTTTGCCACCCCGTACGCCAGAATCATGGCGGCGAGGAAGCACCAACCCGAGGACACCACCTGACGCACGATAGACCAGCCCAGCCCGGGCATCAGCGGTTCGGGGGACACTGTCGTCGTGGGGTGTTTGTCCGCTTACTCAGCGCTATGACTTCTGGGCTTTTTGTCCGTTTACCGAGTCAGCGCGGTGAGCACCGTTTCGTGCAGCAGCCCATTGGTGGCGATCACTGAGGACTTGTCGGCGGCCGGGCGCCCGGACAGGTCGGTGATCGTGCCGCCGGCCTCCTGGACGATCGGGATCAGCGCCGCCACGTCCCACAGCGACAGCTCCGGCTCGACCATCGCGTCGAGGGCGCCCTCGGCCAGCAGCATGTAGCCGTAGAAGTCGCCGTAGGCCCGGCTGCGCCACGCGGCCAGGCTCAGATCCACGATCTTGTGCAGCCGCCCGATCTGCTGCCAGCCGTCGAGGCTGGCGTAACAGACGCTGGCGTCCGAGACCCGGCCGACGCCGGAGACCTTGATCCGCGTGGCGGCGTGCTGATGCTTTCCCGCGTACGCCCCGTGGCCCCGCGCGCCCCACCACCGGCGGCCCAGGGCGGGGGCGCTGACCAGGCCCGCGACCGGGGTGTCGCCCTCGAGCAGCGCGATCAGCGTGCCCCAGATCGGCACGCCGCGCACGAAGTTCTTGGTGCCGTCGATCGGGTCGATCACCCAGCGGCGGCTGCCCGGCCCGGCCGCGGCGTGGGTCAGCCCGAACTCCTCGCCGAGCACGCCGTCGCGCGGCCGCGCCCGAGCCAGCGTCGAACGGATCGCCTGCTCGACCGCAGTGTCGGCGTCGGAGACCGGGGTCAGGTCGGGTTTGCTCTCGACCCGCAGGTCGAGGGCCCGGAACCGGCTCATCGAGATCGAGTCGGCGGTGTCGGCGAGCAGATGGGCAAGCGCGAGATCGTCGGCGTAACCGGGCATGCCCGAACGCTAGCCGATGATCGCCCCCGGCTCGTCGTCCCCGCCGCTGTTCTCGCGCGGATCGGTCTCGCCGGCCCGGGATGCGAGCAGGCGGCGGTAGGACTCCAGGCGGCGCGGGTCGGCCTTGCCGGCGGCGACCCACGCGTCCAGGTGGCAGTCCACGTCGGCGGCGGTGTGGCCGCAGTTGGGCGGGTCGTCGAGCGTGCCCTCGACCAGATCGGGGAAGCCGTGCAGCAGGCTCTCGGCGCTCACGTGGGCCAGACCGAAGCTGCGGATGCCGGGCGTGTCGATGATCCAGCCCGGATCCTTGCGGCTCTTGCCGACGACCGGCAGCCGCAGGGCGACCGCGCTGGTCGACGTGTGCCGGCCCTTGCCGACCGCGCTGACCACCCCGACGGCGCGCAGCGCGTCCGGCACCAGGCGGTTGACCAGCGTGGACTTGCCCACGCCGGAGTGTCCGACCATGACCGAGATCGCGCCCGCCAGCCGCTTGCGGAGCTCGGTCAGGTCGCTGTCCGGGCGGACCAGCACGTACGGCAGGTCGAGCTCGGCGTAGTAGTCGACCACCGCCTCGGGGCCGGCCAGGTCGGCCTTGGTCAGGCAGAGCAGCGGCTCGATGTCGGCGTCGTACGCCGCCACCAGGCACCGGTCGATGAACCCGGTGCGCGGCTGCGGGTCGGCCAGCGCGCTGACGATCACTAGCTGGTCGGCGTTGGCCACCACGACCCGTTCGAGCCGGCCCTCGGGGGTGGTGTCGTCGTCGTCGGCCGTGCGGCGCAGCACCGACGTGCGCTCGGCGATCCGCACGATGCGGGCCAGCGCCCCGGCGTCGCCCGACACGTCGCCGACCAGGGCGACCCGGTCACCGACCACGACCGACTTGCGGCCGAGCTCGCGGGCGCGCATGGCGGTGATGATCGGGCTGTCGGGCGGCGCGTCCTCGCGGACACAGCCGTAACGGCCCCGGTCCACCGTGATCACCAGGGCGTCGACGGCGTCGTCGTGCTTGGGGCGCGTCCGGGTACGGGGGCGTGACGAACGACCGGGCCGGACCCGGACATCGTCCTCGTCGTACTCCCGCTTGCGAGGTGGCAGGTCTGGCTCCTAGCTCTCAACGCCGGCTACGAGTCCCGCCCAGAGTTCGGGGAACTCGGGCAGCGTCTTCGAGGTACACGCTACGTCGGTCAGTGAGACCCCCGGCACGGCGAGTCCGATTACCGCGGCCGCGTGGGCCATGCGGTGATCGGCGTAGGTCTCGAAGGTGGTCTCGTGCAGCGGCCGGGGCTCGACCCGGAAGCCGTCGCGGAACTCGGTGACCTCGGCCCCGGCCTTGCTCAGCTCGGCCACCAGCGCGGCGATGCGGTCGGTCTCGTGGCCCCGGATGTGCTCGACGCCGCGCAGTTCGGACGGCCCGTCGGCCAGCGCGGCCAGGGCGGCCAGCACCGGGGTGAGCTCGCTGACCTCGGACAGGTCGGCCGTGATGCCGTGCAGCTGACCGGTGCCGCGGACGGTCAGCCCGTCACCCGACTGGGTGACCTCGGCGCCGATCGCGGTGAGCAACTCGGTGAGCCGCCCGACCGGCTGCCAGCTCTCGGCCGGCCAGCCGCTGAGCGTTACCGCGCCGCCGGTGACCATGGCCGCGGCGAAGAACGGGGCCGCACCGGACAGGTCGGGCTCGATCACCCACGTGCGCCCGTGCATCGGACCCGGCTCGACGGCCCAGACGTCGGGCACCGACTCGTCGACCACGGCCCCCGCGGCCCGCAGCATGTGGGTGGTCATGCGCAGATGAGGCGCGGACGGCACCGGCGGGCCCTCGTGCCGCAGCACCAGCCCCTTGGTGAAACGCGGCGCCGACAGCAGCAGACCCGACACGAACTGGCTCGAGGCGGACGCGTCGATCACCGCCTCGCCGCCCTCGATCAGGCCGGCGCCGCGCACGGTGAGCGGGAGCCCGCCGGTGGGCGACGAATCGATCGACGCGCCGAGCGAGCGCAGCGCCTCGATGATCGGCCGGAGCGGGCGGTTGCGCGCATGCGGATCGCCGTCGAACTCGACCGTGCCCTCGGCCAGCGCCGCGACCGGCGGCAGGAATCGCATGATCGTGCCGGCGAGACCGACGTCGACCCGGGCCGGACCGCGCAGCGGGCCCGGCTCGACCAGCCAGCGCTCGTCGTCGGCGGTGTCGACCGTGACGCCGAGCGCGCGCAGACCGGCGGTCATCAGCTGGGTGTCGCGGGCGCGCAGCGGGCGCTCGATCACCGACGGCCCGTCGGCCAGCGCGGCCAGCACCAGGGCCCGGGCCGTCATCGACTTGGAGCCGGGCAGCCGCACGGTGGCCGAGAACGGGGCGGACGCGGACGGGGCGAGCCAGGGGCGAGGTTCTGCAGTCACGCGGGCCATTGTGCCGGGGGAGTCCGACAATTTCCCGGACGTTTCCCGTCCGGCGGGACGGGTAGCGTGTGCGGACATGTGCGGGCGGTATGCGACGACCCGGAGCGAGGCCGACCTCGAAGACCTGTTCGAGGCGGTCAGCGTCGCCGGTGACCGGGAGCCGAGCTGGAACGTCGCACCCACCGATCCGGTGCCGGTGGTGCGCATGTCGGCGTCCCGCGAGGCCCGGGTGCTCGACCGTGCGCGCTGGGGCCTGGTGCCGCCCTGGGCCAAAGATCTGCGGGCCGGCGCCCGCATGATCAACGCGCGTTCCGAGACGGTGGCGACCTCGCCCGCCTTCGCCAAGTCGTTCGCTCAGCGCCGCTGCCTGGTGCCGGCCGACGGCTGGTTCGAGTGGGTCCGCGACGGCAAGCAGCGGCAGCCGTTCTACATGACCCCGGCCGACGGGTCTCCGCTCGCCTTCGCCGGCCTGTGGACCACGTGGGGCCCCGACGCCGTGCTCACCTGCAGCGTGCTGACCACGGCGGCGCTCGGCGGCCTGGCCCGGGTGCACGACCGTATGCCGCTGATCCTGCCCCGCGACCGCTGGCCGTCCTGGCTGGCCGGGGGTGGCGATCCGGCCGGCCTGCTGACGCCGCTGACCCCGGCCGAGCTCGAGAAGATCGAGATCCGTCCCGTACGCAACGATGTGGGCAACGTCCGCAACAACGGTCCCCACTTGCTTGAGCCCCCGCCTACGCCCGAGGCCGCCACGCTGTTCTGACCGGCCCTCTTTCGAGTCTGACCGGCCCTCTTTCGAGTGGTCGAGCGAGCCGGGACCGGTTCCGTGAAACCGCAAGATCAAGAGACGGTTTCGTTGGGCGATGTCACGATTTTGTATTGGCAACTTTGTTTCAAGATAGATAAGACCCTTGTTCTGATCTCCTACCGTGCGATACAAAACTGCGCCGGAGTGGTGCAGGTTCGCACGGTGCGGACCCTTCGCCACATGCACGACCGGTCCCACGGGGGAGGTGGGCTGATGACACGGGCTCGTATGCCGCGTCCACATGAGGTAGCCATCGCGCGGCGTGATCCGCGCTTGATCGAAGCCATCGGAGAACGCCGCACCGACGAGGCTTGGCGGACCCGCGGCGCGTGCCGCACGGTCGACCCGGAAACGTTCTTTCCGGCGCCCAATGAGCCGTCCGAGAGTGCCGTCTCGCTCTGCGGCACCTGCACCGTCCAGGGGCCTTGCCTGGCCTGGGCACTGCAGGTCGGCGACTGCCACGGCGTCTGGGGCGGCACCACGCCCCGCGAACGCCGGGCGATGCTCGTCGCCTGGCGCGAACGCGTCGGCCCGAACGGCGAGGAAGTCGACGACGACACCGACGAGGAAGACCGCCGGTTGCTCAGCCTGACGCCGATCAGCCGCTGACCATAACGTCCACACCGACCGGCCCGCCACCAGCGGCGGGCCGGCCTGTGGATTGTGGATAACCGCGTGCTGTTTACGCCACTGTCTTAGGGTGGTGGCCCCCTGGGTGGGCGGGTCAGGGCTGGTTGGCCCTTGTCGAGTGCCAAGGCCTGGTTTGATGGTGCGGTGAATGACATCGAGGTCGACACGCCCCGCGGCCCGGCCCGCATCCGGGTCACCGAGCCGGTCGGTGACGTAGTCAGCGTTCTGGTGCTGGGGCATGGCGCCGGTGGCGGGGTCGACGCGCCGGACATTCAGGCCGTGCAGGACGCCGCGGTCGCCGCGGGTGTGCGCGTGGTGCTGGTGACGCAGCCCTATCGCGTGGCCGGTCGTCGCGCGCCGGCGCCGGCCGGGCAACTCGACGAAGCCTGGTCGGCCGTGGTGCGCGGTCTCGACGTACGGGGAAAGCCGTTGATTCTCGGTGGGCGGTCGAGCGGGGCGCGGGTGGCGTGCCGGACCGCGGGTGATCTCGGGGCGTCGGGTGTGCTTGCGCTGGCCTTTCCGCTGCATCCGCCGGGCAAACCGGACAAGAGTCGCGCCGACGAGTTGCCCGTGACGCTGCCCACGCTCGTGCTCAACGGGGACCGGGACGCCTTCGGGGTGCCCGCGCCGACCGCCGCCGTCGAGGTCATCGTGCGGCCGGGGGCGACCCACGACCTGCGTAAGGGTGTGCAGGGCACCGCTGAGCTCGCGGTCGGCTGGATGCGCAAGCACGGCTGGGGGGTCGGCAACGGGTGAGGTGAAGTGAAGGAATGCAAGTTGCGCCGCCGACGTTATTAGCCCCGGAGCATGAAAGTCGGAAGGGGTTTTTCTGGTGCGAGCCGGAACCGAGAGCATCGAGCGCCGGGACGTCGACCGGGTGCGGAACCTGCTGGGTTCCCCGGAATGGCCGGCCACCGAGACCATGAACACCGCCGCATCGGTGAGTGTCAGCACACCGGCGGTTTTCGAAGCCACTGAAGGGGTAGTGCCCGTATCCTCGGCGGGGCGGTCGAGGGGAGAGCTCAGGGTGGCCCAGACAGAACGGACCGAGGAGCGCCGTGCGCGCTTCGAGCGGGACGCGTTGCCTTTTGTGGACCAGCTTTACGCTGCTGGTCTGCGGATGACGCGCAACCCGGCCGACGCGGAAGACCTGGTGCAGGAGACGTATCTCAAGGCGTTCTCCGCGTTCCACCAGTTCGAAGAGGGCACCAACCTCAAGGCGTGGCTGTACCGCATCCTCACGAACACCTATATCAACTCGTATCGGCGCAAGCAGCGTCAGCCGGTGCAGGCTCCCACCGAGGAGATCACCGACTGGCAGCTGGCCTCGTCCGAGTCGCACACGTCGGTCGGCCTGCGTTCGGCCGAGACCGAGGCGCTCGACCGGCTGCCCGACAGCGATATCAAGGAAGCCCTGCAGGCGCTGCCGGAGGACTTCCGCCTGGCCGTCTACCTCGCCGATGTCGAGGGTTTCTCATACAAGGAGATCGCCGACATCATGGGTACGCCGATCGGCACCGTCATGTCCCGACTGCACCGCGGGCGGCGCAACCTGCGCAAGACCCTCGAGCAGTACGCCGCCGACCGGGGCATCACCCGGACCGCGTCGGAACCGCAGGAGGCGTGAGGAAGCGATGAGCGGCCTGAACGGTGAGGATCACGAGACCGACTGCGGCATCGTCATCAGCGAGGTTTACCTCTACCTCGACCTGGAGTGCAGCGAGGACCGCCGGACGCTGATCCAGAAGCATCTGGACGACTGCGACGGGTGCCTGCGCGAATACGGCATCGAGCACGAGGTGAAGGCGCTGGTGTCCCGCTGCTGCGGCGACGAGAAGGCGCCGCGCGAGCTGCGTGAGCGGCTGCGGATCAAGCTCGATCAGCTCGAGGTGCAGGTCGAGACCAGGGAATATCTGCCGTGAGAAAAGGCCCCGCCGAGGCGGGGCCTTTTTCGTGTCAGCTGTTGGGGCGCTTGCCGTGGTTCGCGCTGCTCTTCTTACGGGCCTTCTTCTTACGGGCCTTCTTCGCCATGGTGTGACTCCTTGTTCGTGCGGTGTTTCCCGCCGTCGATCGTAGTCGGCGCGTCCGGCCGCCTCGGACTCACCCGGAGCCGATCCGTGGTTTGATGGCGCATACCAACTGGTGAGCGTAAGGGGTTCCTCGATGGCCGACGAGATCCGCGCCGAGATGGTGGCCAACGTGTGGAAGGTCGTGGCCTCGACCGGCGACACGGTCGCCGAGGGGGACACCCTGGTGATCCTCGAGTCGATGAAGATGGAGATCCCGGTCGTCGCCGAGACCGACGGCACGGTGGCCGAGCTCAGCGTGCACGAGGGTGACGTGGTGCAGGAAGGCGACCTGATCGCCATCATCCAGGGCTGAGTCCGGGGCGGAGAAAACTCAGCCTCGGCGCCATCGCAGCAACAAGCGGCTCCGGCCTCGCTGGCGGGGCAGGGCCGGCACCCGGGTCATGGCCGCGGCCAGCTGCCGGGTCGGCACATCGAGGGCGGGCGTGGCCAGGGCCAGTTCGGCGAACGAGCGCGCCCCGGGCCGCTGCGCCACCTCGGTGAGCCGGGCGGTGACCACCTCGGCCACGTCGGCTCGGGCCGAGGGGTCGATCCAGGCCGCCACGATCAGCGCGAACAGGGCCGCCTCGGTGACCCGGTCGGCGGCACCGTCGACCAGCCCGAGCAGCATCCGCCGTCGTTCCGAGTCGAGCCAGGGCTCCTCGGGACGCTGGTGCAGCAGGCCCAGGCAGGCCCAGATCTCGGCGGCGGCCACGTCGGCCGGCGGGTGGGCCAGCAGCGCCATCAGGTCGGCGGGCGACACCATGATCAGCGGGAGCGCCGCGTCGTAAGCGGCCGGTGGATGCGCCCACGAGAGCGCAGCGACCTGGCGGAGACGGCGTACGGCCTCGTCGCCCGGCTCGTCCGACGCCGGCGCGTGCCCGCGGGGCAGGGACGCCGACGCCGGGATTCCGCTCAGCCAGGACGTGTCGCGGCAGCAGTCGGCGAGGTCGGTGTGCTCATGCGACTCGTCCGGGTGGTCGCGGATGTAGTCGGCCAGGCGCACCAGGTGCATCAGGTCGCCGTCGGCCCGGTGCCGCAGCCGGTGCGCGGTGTGCACGGCGCAGTCGTAGTCGGGGTCGCGTTCCAGGGCCCGGTCGACCCAGCTCAACGCGTCGTCGAGCCGGCCGTTGTCGGCCAGGGTGCCGGCGATGTCGGCGTACACGGAAAGGTCGTCGGGGTCGTGGGCCACCGCCCGGCGCAGGGCGGCCAGGGCCTCGGGCAGGCGACCGGCGCTGCGGTAGGCGTAGCCCAGCCAGATCTCGCCGAGCTTGGACGGCCGGACCCGGGAGCCGCGGGCGGCCCAGTCGACGGCCAGCTCGTGTTCGCCGACCCGCCGGGCCAGGGCCGAGCCGGCGCCCAGCAGCATCGCGTGCTCGGGATAGGCGGCCACCGCGTGCCGGGCCACGGTCAGATAGGGGCGCAGGGTCGGCGGGGCCGGTTCGCCCACCCGGGTGCACAGACGCATGAGCACCTGGGCCAGCAGGCCGGGATCGATGCGGACGCCGAGGGCGGGCTCGGCCACCCAGGGGATGCCGGCCCAGTCACCGATCGGAGCCTGGCCACTGGCCGCGGCCAGCAGGGGCAGACCGTCTTCGGGGCGGCCGGCCGCGGCCAGCAGGTGCGCGCGGGCGGCGAGGCGGCCGGGGGAGGCGTGCGGACCGGCGCGGAACAGATCGAGGCCGCCGCCGGGGCGCGCCGCCAGCCGGCCGAGCACCTCGTGCACCTCGGGCAGGGCGGGGGCGTGGGCCAGCGCGCCGGCCAGGTGATCGGCGGCCTTCTCCGGCTGATCCGCCGCCAGCGCCGATCTTGCCTGTTCAAGAGCGCGGTCGGCGGCGCGGCGTACATCCACGATGCAAGACAGTAGGGGAAACCGTCTCTCCTGTCAGTAGGAGACCGGCTGCGCATTAGTGCTCGAAACGTTGACCAAGTAAGCTCTTTCTTGCAAGACTGCGCACGAATCGAGCGTAGAGTCGCTCATCAAGGTCGTCAGGGGAGGAACACGTGACAGCACGAGGCCACGGGATGGCCGCGGACATCGCGGAACAACCGGGCGGATTCGCGCGGCTGCTCGAGGGTGAGCACGCCGGGGCGATCGCCGCGGTGGCGGCCGAGGTGGCGCGGCGCCGGCCCCGCAATGTCGTCTTCGTGGCCCGGGGCACCTCCGACCACGCCGCGCTCTACGGCGCCTATCTGACCGAGATCCGGCTCGGCTTGCCGGTGGCCAGCGCCTCGCCGAGCGCGATCACGCTCTTCGGCGCCCGGCCCGACTTCACCGACACTCTGGTGGTCGGCGTCAGCCAGAGCGGCGGGTCGCCCGACCTGACCGGTGTGCTCCAGGTGGCCCGGGAGACCGGCGGGCTCACCCTGGCCGTCACCAACAACCCCGAGTCGCCGCTGGCCCGGGCGGCCGAGCTGTCGATCGACGTCGCGGCCGGGCACGAGCGGGCGGTCGCGGCCACCAAGACGTACACGGCCGAGCTTCTCGCCCTTCTGCTGCTGATCGAGGGCATCCGCGCCGGCGACGGCACGCTGCCCGACGACGAGCGGGCCGCCCTCGACAAGCTGCCCCAGCTGGCCGAGGACGCGCTGGCCGACCGGACCGCCGACGACCTCGCGCAGCGCTACCGGTTCGCGTCGAGGATGGTGACGACCGGCCGCGGCTACGCCTATCCGACCGCGCGCGAGGCCGCGCTGAAGCTGATGGAGACGTCGTACCTGCCCGCGCTGGCCTTCTCGGGCGCCGACCTGCTGCACGGCCCGCTGGCCATGACCGACCCCGACGTGCCGGTGCTCGCCGTGGTGGGCGACGGCCCGGGCGGGCAGTCGATGCGCGACGTGGTGACCCGGCTCGGCGAGCGGCGGGCCGACGTGGTGACGATCGGCGCGACCGACGTGCCGGGGGCGGCCGGGCGGCTCTCCGTGCCCGCGGTGACCGACGAGCGTTACAGCGCGCTGCTCGACATCCTGCCGCTGCAGAAGCTGGCGCTCGCCCTGGCCCTGGCCCGCGGCGAGGACCCGGACGCGCCCCGGGGGCTGAAGAAGGTGACCACGACTCTGTAACCCATTTAATTGCAGTGCGGCGAAGCCGCCTTAGCCGCTCAGTAACAGTGACGTGGCACGCTTGCTGCGTGTCAACGTTGCGTGATCTGGCCGAGGAACACACCGGTCTGGGGCCGGCCGACATCGACCACCTGCACCGGCTCGCCGGTGACTGGCAGCTGCTGTCCGACCTCTCCTTCGCCGACCTGCTGATGTGGGTGCCGGTGCGGGGCGAGGACGGGCAGCCGCGCCGTTATCTCTGTGTCGCGCAGGTGCGGCCGACCACCGCCCCGACCGCGTACCAGGACGACCAGGTCGGCAAGATCGTCGGCGGTCCCGAGGTGGCCCACCTCGACATCGCCTTCGCCCAGGAGCGGATCTGGCGCGAGGGCGATCCGGTCTGGTACGGCGACACCCCGGCCCGGCACGAGGCGATTCCCGTACGCCTGCGCGACCTCAACGACCACGACGAGGGCTTCAGCGAGGTCGTCGCCGTGATCGGGCGGGACACCAACCTGTCCACCGCCCGTACGCCGAGCCAGCTCGAGCTCAACTATCTGACCACCGCCGACGACCTGGCCCAGATGGTCGCCGACGGCACCTTCCCGCCGCCCCGTCACCCGGGTGAGACCACCTCGGCGCCCCGGGTCGGCGACGGCCTGATCCGGCTCGACGCCAGCGGCAAGGTCACCTACGCCAGCCCGAACGCCCAGTCGGCCTACCGGCGTCTCGGCTTCAACGCCCACCTGGTCGGCGAGGAGCTTTCGGCGCTGACCAGCCGGCTCGCGGCCGACCCGCTGGAGGGCAACGACACCGCCGAGCGCATCCTCTCGGCGCTGCGCGGCGAGTCCCCGCCCCGGCAGGAGATGGAGGCCCGCGGCGCGACCGTGCTGATCCGGGCCCTGCCGCTGATGCCGGCCGGGGTGCCGATCGGCGCGCTGGTGCTGGTCCGCGACGTGACCGAGGTCCGCCGCCGCGACCGTGCCCTGATGACCAAGGACGCGACGATCCGCGAGATCCACCACCGGGTCAAGAACAACCTGCAGACGGTGGCCGCGCTGCTGCGCCTGCAGGCCCGCCGGGTCGACGCACCCGAGGCCAAGATCGCGTTGCAGGAGTCGGTGCGCCGGGTCGCCTCGATCGCCCTGGTGCACGAGACGCTGTCGATGTCGAGCGACGAGGCGGTCGAGTTCGACGGGATCGTCGACCGGGTCGCCACCGCCGCCTCCGAGGTCGCGGCGACCAGCGTGCCGGTGAAGATGCGGCGTGAGGGCACGTTCGGCGTGCTGCCCGCCGAAATCGCCACCTCGCTGGTCATGGTGCTCAACGAGCTGCTGATCAACGCGGTCGAGCACGGTTTCCCGGCCGGCGAGGACGATCTCCCCCCGGAAGACACGGAAGGGGACGGCGAGGTCGTCGTCTCGGCCCACCGGTTCCGCAAGCAGTTGCACGTCACGGTGGCCGACAACGGGCAGGGGCTGCCCGACGACTTCCAGCCGGACAGCCAGCGGCTCGGCCTGCAGATCGTGCGCGCGCTGGCCACCGGGGAGCTGCGCGGCAGCATCGAGCTGCGGAATCGGGCCGGCGGCGGCACCGAGGCCGTGCTGGTGGTGCCGCTGGGCAAGCGGTGAACGACACACTCCCGAAATCTGGACCGCACTGGCCCAGATTCGAATGCCGTGAGAGGCTTGCCGACATGACCGCTGCTCTGAACCGCCGCTTCGTGGCTCGCCGCCACGTTGATTACGGCCGTGTTCGCAGCGCGATGTGTCCGGCGTCCTGACGCCGTCCGTTTTCATTTCCGGGCGCGCGAGACGCCCGGCCTCTCCTGACACTGAAGTCACGAGCCTCCGCCGTGAGCGTCCAGCCGCGCCCACGAAACCCGGAGGATCGCCGACATGGCGCCCAGCAGCACCCCAGCAGGCCCCACCGCCCGCCCCCGCAAGGCGCGTGGCGAGGGTCAGTGGGCGCTCGGACACCGCGAGCCGCTGAACCCCAACGAGCGGATCAAGAAGGACGACAACCCGCTCAACGTCCGCGCGCGCATCGAGAACATCTACGCCCACACCGGTTTCGCGTCGATCGACCCGCAGGACCTGCGCGGCCGGTTCCGCTGGTGGGGGCTCTACACCCAGCGCAAGGCGGGCATCGACGGCGGGCGCACGGCGGTGCTCGAGCCGCACGAGCTCGAGGACGAGTACTTCATGCTCCGCGTCCGCATCGACGGCGGCGCGCTCAACCTGGCCCAGCTGCGCACCATCGCGCAGATCTCCGAGGAGTTCGGCCGCGGCACGGCCGACATCACCGACCGGCAGAACATCCAGCTGCACTGGATCCGGGTCGAAGACATGCCGGAGATCTGGCGGCGCCTGGAAGCGGTCGGCCTGCAGACCACCGAGGCGTGCGGCGACTGCCCGCGCATCGTGCTCGGCTCGCCCGTGGCCGGCGTCTCGGTCGACGAGGTCATCGACCCGACCCCGGCGATCGACGAGATCCTCGAGCGCTACATCGGCGACCCGCGCTACTCCAACCTGCCGCGCAAGTTCAAGTCGTCCATCTCGTGGCTGGTCGACACGCCTTACCAGGTCAACGACATCTCGTTCCTGGGCGTCGACCACCCCGAGCACGGCCCCGGCTTCGACCTCTGGGTCGGCGGCGGGCTCTCGACCAACCCGCGCCTGGCCGAGCGGCTCGGCGTGTGGGTGCCGCTCAACGAGATCCCGGACGTCTGGGAGGCCGTGGTCGGGATCTACCGCGACTACGGCTACCGCCGGCTGCGGACCCGCGCCCGTCTGAAGTTCCTGCTGGCCGACTGGGGTGTCGCCAAGTTCCGCGAGACCCTCGAGAAGGAGTACCTCGGCCGCACCCTGCTCGACGGCCCGCCGCCCGAGCTGCCCGAGAAGCCGATCGACCACATCGGTGTGCACAAGCAGGTCGACGGGCGTAACTACGTCGGCGCGGCGCCGGTGGTCGGCCGTTCCTCGGGCGGGCAACTCGCGAAGCTGGCCGATCTGGCCGAGGCGGCCGGGTCGGACCGGGTACGGCTCACGGCGTACCAGAAACTGCTTGTCCTGGATGTTTCGGACGACAACGTCGAGGGTCTCGTGCGCGGCTTGCGCGACATCGGGCTCGAGGCGCGCCCGTCGGCCTGGCGGCGCGGCACCATGGCCTGCACCGGCATCGAGTACTGCAAGCTGGCGATCGTCGAGACCAAGGCCCGCGGCGAAGAGCTGGTGGCCCGGCTCGAGGAGCGGCTGCGCGACTTCGACGCCGACATCTCGATCCACATCAACGGCTGCCCCAACGCCTGCGCCCGCACCCAGGTGGCCGACATCGGGCTCAAGGGCCAGCTGGTCATGAACGCCCACGGCGAGCAGGTCGAGGGCTTCCAGGTGCACCTCGGCGGCGCGCTCGGCATGGCCAAGGGCGAGACGGCCGGCTTCGGGCGCAAGGTCCGCGGGCTCAAGGCCACGGCCGAGGAGCTTCCCGGGTACGTCGAGCGGGTGGCCCGCAACTACCTGGCCGACCGCTCGTCGACCGACGAGACATTCGCCAACTGGGTGGTCCGCGCGGACGAGGAGCTCATCAAATGAGTGACGCCCGGTCGACCCCCCTGTACTGCCCCTATTGCGGCGACGAAGACCTGTACCCCAACGAGGCATCGCACGGCGCGTGGGAGTGCCACTCCTGCGCACGGGTTTTCACGGTCAAGTTCAACGGGCTGCTTTCCAAGGGAGTGAACCGATGACAGTCGTGGCTGCCACTTCTCTCAATCTCGTCAACCTGGGTTTCGGCAGTGCTGCCGTCGACCCCGGCCGGCGCTCCCGCGACGAGCTCGAGGCGCTGGCCCGCGACGCCGGCCGTGACCTCGAGGGCGCCCCGGCCGAGGTGATCGCCAAGTGGGCGACCGACACCTTCGGCGACCGGTTCTGCGTCACCAGCTCGATGGCCGACGCCGTCGTGGCGCACCTGTTCTCCCGGGTCGCGCCGGGCGTCGACGTGGTCTTCCTCGACACCGGCCTGCACTTCCCCGAGACGCTCAAGGTGCGCGACATCGTGGCCGCGACCATGGACGTGAACGTCCGCTCGATCCGTCCGCGCCAGACGGTCGGCCAGCAGGACGGCGAGCTCGGGCCGCGGCTGTTCGCCCGCAGCCCCGACGAGTGCTGCTTCCTGCGCAAGGTCGAGCCGCTCGAGCGCGCCCTGTCCGAGTACGACTCGTGGGCCACCGGCCTGCGCCGTGACGAGTCGCCGACCCGGGCCAACACGCCGGTCGTGGCCTTCGACCCGAAGAAGGGCAAGGTCAAGGTCAACCCGATCGCGGCCTGGACCCAGGCCGATGTGGACCGCTACATCAGCCGGTGGAACGTGCCGGTCAACGAGCTGTTCAAGATGGGCTACGGCTCGATCGGCTGCTGGCCGTGCACCCGCCGCACCAAGGCCGGCGAGGACCCGCGCGCGGGCCGCTGGGCGATGTTCGAGAAGACCGAATGCGGTCTGCACGTCTGACCGACCGTCTCGCGGTCGTCCTGGTCGCTCACGGCAGCCGGGACCCGCGGGCGGCCGAGTCCACTCACGCGCTCGCCCGGGCGGTGCGCCGGGCCCACCCGTCGTGGGACGTGCACGCGTCGTTCCTCGATCACGCGGGGCCGCGTCCGCTCGACGTGCTGGCCGCGCTGCCGGGTCGCCGGGCCGTGCTGGTGCCGCTGCTGCTGACGGCGGCCTACCACGGGCGGGTCGACGTGCCGGCCATCCTCGACGACGCCGCCTCTTTGCCCGTCGACGTGACGCTGGCCGACGTCCTGGGGCCGGCCGGTCTCATCGATGGTCTCGTACGACTGCTGCCCGGTTCTTTCGATGGCGTCGTGCTGGCCGCGGCCGGCACACGTGACGCTGTCGCCCGGGAAACGATCATGTGGGCCGCGGACGCCCTCAGTGCCCGTCTGAGCGTCCCGTGCGTGCCCGCGTATGCCTCGGCCTCCCCGCCCGACCCCGGCGCGGCTGTGAGCCGTCTGTGGGCGTCCGGTGCCCGCCGCATCGGGATGGCGACCTATTTCCTCGCTCCGGGCTTCCTGTACGACGTGGCGGTGCGCTCGGCTCTGGGGGCCGGCGCCGTGGCGGTGGCGCCACCGCTGGGTGATGCGCCCGAGCTCGTACGTCTCGTGGCCGCCCGCGTGCTGGCCGCTACCGGCCGAAGCCTGCACGCCGCCGCCTGAGAGAGCGCTGCTCGATTCGCCAGTTGGGCGTTCGCCGCTGTATACCGCGCAAACTACCGGGAATCTCCTAAGAGGATCGGTAAGGCAACCCTAAATTGGTGGCTCTGCGTTACCGGGCGTTGTGCGCTCCGCCTATCGCCACGCGGCGTGCGGGGAATGTGGACCATTGGTGGTCGTCGCGCAATTTCGAGATCATTTCGTGGATTCTCGATGAAACCCAACGTGATCGAATTAGCGCGTTCGGCGAACCTCTCACGAAGCTCTCAGGATTCGACGCGCTGAGTAGTCGGCCGGAAACAGCAAGACGCCCCGGTGCCGAACGGCCCGGGGCGTAAATGCTGTGGGGGATTGATTCAGGCGGTGGGAGCTCCGACCCGCAGGCCGCCGCGACGCTTGACCGCGCGCCGTTCGTCTTCGCTCATCCCGCCCCATACGCCGGCGTCCTGACCGGACTCGAGGGCCCACGTGAGGCAGTCCTCGGTCACGGGACACCGCCGGCACACGGCCTTGGCCTGCTCGACCTGCAGGAGCGCGGGGCCGGACGTCCCGATCGGGAAGAACAGCTCCGGGTCCTCGTCGCGGCAGATCGCATCGTGACGCCAGTCCATGGCGGCAACACTCCTTGTTTCGGATGGGGTAATGAATTGCGTTACTGGTTTACCTATGCGTTCGCGGTGGCGTCCGGCGGTGAGTGACCCGCGGCTCGCCATGCGTAGCAAGCTTTTGTGTTATCGGAAGCCGTACGGCGCTTCTGGATTGGAAACGCGCGCAACCGGCTACCGGTTACTTCTTATCGCTTGTGAATGCTTTCACGAACTCTCGCGATGTCAAGGGTAGCGCCGGAAGTTTCTCCGGGCGGGTGAGCTGGCTCACGCCCTCTTTGTCCGGTTCTGCGGCTTGCAGGCAGCACCGGGTGACCAACGCTCCTATCAATGTAGTACGGTCCGTGCCCTCCTGCCGACCTTTTGATCGCGTTTCTGTAACTGATCGTGATCTCCGGTACCCAGCGATCAGCAGATCACACGCAAAGCTTCGGGGACGGACACGAAGTGCACCTTCTGCCGCTCGCCCAGATAGTCACCGTCCAGCTGGAACGCCTGCGGACGGGTGGCGATCACGGTGAACTCGTCCTGGTCGTGCAGGTGCACCACCTGCTTGCCGTGCGGCTCGGCCCGGCGCAGGGCCAGCTGGGCCATCGTCCGGCTCGTGCTGGTGACGGCCAGGCCACGCAGCGCCATCACGTCGAGGCCACGGTCGAACGAGGCGCCGGGGCTCGGGTTGATCGGCCGGTCACCCAGATAGGTCCACGGCGCGGTGTTCTGCACGATCACGGTGCCCAGGTCGGGCTCGGGGGCCTCGCCCGGGCGCTCGATGGTCAGCGGCGGGGACTTGCGGTCCTCTTTGCTGATCATCTGGCCGACCACCGAGCGGAAGTAAAGGGCAGGCGTCGACGTGCGGCCGCGCAACCGGGCCTGCTCGACCCGGCGGACCACAGCCGCGTCGAGTCCCATGCCGGCCGCGAAGGTGAAGTAACGGTCGTCGGCCCGGCCGAGACCGATCACCCGGTGCCGCCCGTCGCGCAGACCGTCGAGGATCACGCTGACGCCCTCGACCCAGTCGCGCGGCAGGCCGAGCGCGCGGGCGAAGACGTTGGTCGATCCGCCCGGCACCACCGCGAGCGCCGGCAGCACCTGGGCGCGGGGGCCGGACAGCCCGCTCAGCACGGCCTCGGCGGTCATCAGCCCGTTCACCGCCTCGTTGACGGTGCCGTCGCCACCGAGCGTGACGACCACGTCTACCCCGCTCTCGGCGGCCGACCGGGCCAGGGCGGCGGCGTGCCCCCGGCGGGTCGTGTATTCCACCGACAGCTCGACCGCGCTCCGCAGTGCTCTGACCAGGACGTCCCGGCTGCGCTCGCTGGTGGTCGTTGCCTTGGGGTTGACCAGCAGTAACGCTCGCATGCGCGGCACTGTACCCAAGAGCGCGCGAAAACACTGTCGGTATGGTGCTGGTGTGACCGGTGAGAAGTCCGTCGTTGACAACCCCACGACCCTGCTGTGGGCGGTGCGGCTGCTCTATCTGGAGTGTCTTGCCCTGGCCGGGCTCACGGTGTATTTGGTGGTTCTCGATCTGACGAGCCGTTCCGAGAACGTCGGGATGGCCGTGGCATTGACGGTGTTTGCCGCTCTCGGCGTGGCGGCGATCTTCTTCGTCGCGCGGGGCCTCGGCCGCCGCACCCGGGGCGCGCGCGGCCCGGCGATCGTCATCCAGCTCTTCACCATCGCCACCGGCGGCTTCCTGCTCCAGGTCGGCCCGCTCTGGCTGGGCGTACTGATGATGGTGCTCGGGGTGCTGACCGGGTTGCTGATCGTGCTGCCGGCCAGCACGAGGGCGTTGGGCATCGATTAATCGCCCTCATCCGGCGGGGCAGGGCCTACCCTGTGGAAGTGACCGGATCAACGGTGCGGCCGCCCGCATATCAGCTGCTGGCGGACGAGTTACGGGCAGACATCACCTCGGGCCGGCTGCAGCCCGGTGAGCGGCTGCCCCCGGAGCCCGAGCTGTGCGTCAAGACCGGAGTCAGCCGGAGCACCGTACGGGAGGCTCTGCGCCTTCTGGCGAGTCAGCATCTGATCGTCACCACCCGCGGGGTCACCGGCGGCAGCTTCGTCGCGCATCCCGACGCCGAGCAGCTCGCCGACACCCTGACGACCGGGTTCACGCTGCTCACCCAGTCGGACGGGGTGGGCTTCGCCGATCTGCTCGAGCTGCGCCGGGCGCTCGAGGTGCCGGCCTCCGGGCTGGCCGCGCTGCGCCGGGACGACAGTCACCTGATCGAGATGCGCGGGGCGCTGTTCGATCCGGCGGTCGACGAGTTCGAGACGATGATGGCGGCCCATGCGGCGTTCCACATGGCGGTGGCCAAGGCGACGCAGAATCCGCTGTTCGAGCTGGTGGTGCGCCCGCTCTATCACGCCCAGTTCGGTGAGGAGGTCACCGACAACCTGCCGCCGGGCTACTGGCGCCAGATCGACGCCGACCACCGCCTCATCCTGGACTGCCTGGTCATGCGGGACGCCGAGTCGGCGACCAGGGCGGCCACCCAGCACATCGACTACATCTCGGCCGTGGTCCGGTAAGAAGAGCTTCAGGCTCCCGTACGCCGGGTGACGAGCCGGATCGTCGCGCGTTGCCCGGTCGCCTCCGCGGCGGCCGACGTGGTCAGCGCGGTCAGCACCTTCCAGGCGAACGACGACTCGGCGGGCAACTTCGCTCCCCGTACGGTCGTGACCGTCACCTCAACCGTCAACGCGTCTTCGGTCACGGCGAAGCGACACTCGAGCTCGGCCCCGCGGGTCGCGATCGCCAGCAGCATCGCGCACGCCTCGTCGACGGCGATGCGCAGATCTTCGATCTCGTCGAGGGCGAAATGCAGCCGGGCGGCCAGGCCGGCCGTGGCCGTGCGGAGAACGCCCAGATAGCCGCCGTCGGCCGGCACGGTCAGCATGACGATGTCGTCGCCGATCGCCGGGTCCGGGTATGCGTCCGTCCGCTGAGTCACCGTTGCTCCTCCCACCGCCAGCAGACTCTAGTCGCTGAGCGCAGTCGGCCGGTACGCCCGGGTGGGCGTACCGGCCGGTAGTGCTGCTCGGAGCTCAGGCCTGCTTGGTCTCCCAGAAGATCTTGGAGATCTCCTCGATCTTGCCGAGCAGCTGGTCGGCCACGGCCGGGTCGACCGAACCCTTGGCCCCGGAGGCACCGGCGAGCTTGGTGGCCTCGTTGAAGAGCTGGTGCAGGTTCGGGTACTTCTCGAAGTGCGGGGGCTTGAAGTAGTCGGTCCACAGCACCCACAGGTGGTGCTTGACCAGCTCGGCCCGCTGCTCCTTGATGAGGATGGCCCGAGTGCGGAACTCGGGGTCCGTGTTCGCCTGGTACTTCTCGGCGATGGCCTTGACCGACTCGGCCTCGATCCGGGCCTGGGCCGGGTCGTAGACGCCACAGGGCAGGTCGCAGTGGGCGCTGACCACGGTTGAAGGCGTGAGGAAACGCGGAAGTCGCATCAGGACTCCTCCATAGAGTTTTGCGATGATCCGTGGTTGACACTACCCCTTACATCCGGGCCGTAACGCCGAGGAGGACTGATGCCGTGAGGTGGCAACTACCACTGTTCGCGGTGCTGGTCCACGGGCCGTCGATGGCGCCTGCTCTGCGCTCGGGCGACGCGTTGCTGGTGCGCCGCGGCGGACGGGTGCGCGCGGGCGACATTGTGGTCGCGCGCTTTCGATCCCGGCCTGACCTGCTGGTCGTCAAGCGAGCGGTAAGGCCGCAGGACGGGGGCTGGTGGATACAGGGGGACAACGAGCTGGTCGAGGACGACAGCCGGGCGTACGGGGTGGCGGATGTCATCGGCCGGGTGTGGATTCGCTACTATCCGCGGCTCGGTCGGCTAGGTTAGGGTCGCAGAACCGCGGCGCACACTCGCGCTTCGCGGTTGCTTCTCACGGGTGATCCCCGCGCAGCTCTCTGATCCGCCGCCCAATCGCTGCTGTGATCGATGAGCGCCTCCTCGACCACCATCGCCATGCCGGTTGGAGTCCCCGTGTCCTTCTTCAGCTTCGAACTCGACCCCGCCCTCGCCGCCGATCCCGTCTTCGACCTGCACAAACGCGGCAAGATGGAGATCAACCTGACCGTTCCGCTGGCCAGCCGCGACCACCTGTCGCTGGCCTACACGCCGGGCGTGGCCCGGGTCTGCGAAGCGATCGCCGACGACCCGGAGCTCTACCCCGACTACACGTGGACGGCCAACACGGTCGCCGTGGTCACCGACGGCTCGGCCGTGCTCGGCCTCGGCAACATCGGCCCCAAGGCCGCGATGCCGGTCATGGAGGGCAAGTCGATCCTGTTCAAGCAGTTCGGCGGGGTCGACTCGATCCCGATCTGCCTGGACACCCAGGACGTCGACGGCATCGTGGCCGCGGTCAAGGCGATGGCGCCCTCGTTCGGCGGCATCAACCTTGAGGACATCAGCGCGCCGCGCTGCTTCGAGATCGAGCGCCGGCTCGACGCCGAACTCGACATCCCGGTCTTCCACGACGACCAGCACGGCACCGCGGTGGTCACGCTGGCCGCGCTGCGCAACTCGGCCAAGCTGCTCGGCCGCCGGTTCGCCGACCTCCGCGTGGTGATCAGCGGGGCCGGTGCGGCCGGGGTCGCCATCACCCAGATGCTGATCGCGGCCGGTGTGGACGGGGCCAACGTCATCATCTGCGACTCGCGGGGGATCATCCACGCCGAGCGCGGCGACCTCACCCCGATCAAGGCCGAGCTGGCCGCGACGACCAACCTCTCCGGGCGTACGGGAGGAATCTCGGAAGCCCTGATCGGTGCGGACGTGCTGGTCGGAGTCTCGGGCGGGACGATCGAGGAGAGCGCGGTGGCCGGCATGGCCCCCGGCGCGATCATCTTCGCCATGGCCAACCCGACGCCCGAGGTGCTGCCGGACATCGCCTGCAAGTACGCGGCGATCGTGGCCACCGGGCGCAGCGACTTCCCCAACCAGATCAACAACGTGCTGGCGTTCCCGGGCATCTTCCGGGGCGCGCTCGACGTGCGGGCGACCACGATCACCGACCGGATGAAGGTGGCCGCGGCCGACGCCATCGCCGGTGTCGTCTCGGACGACCTGACCGCCGACGCGATCGTGCCGTCGCCGCTCGACCCGCGGGTCGCCCCCGCGGTCGCCGCGGCCGTGGCCGCGGCCGCGCACGCCGACGGGGTGGCTCGCCGTGCCCCGGCCCCCGCCCCGGAGCCGCGCGCGGCCGTTCTGCCGTAAGACCACTATGGTCGGGGGCTATGCGCGCCGCCTACGCCATAGCTTCCGCCCCGACCGACCCCCGCTCCGCCCTGCAGGTGGGTGAGCAGCCCGAACCCGTCCCGGCCGAGGGCTGGGTCACCGTCGACGTGCGGGCCGCCTCGCTCAACCAGCACGACCTGTGGTCGCTGCGCGGCGTCGGCCTACCCGCCGACCGGCTGCCGATGATCCTGGGCTGCGACGCGGCCGGCGTCGACCCCGACGGCAACGAGGTCGTCGTCTATCCCGTGGTCGAGGACAAGGCCGACCCGCGTGGCTACTCGATGTTCTCCGAGCGGTACCCGGGCACGCTGGCCGAACGCATCGCCGTGCCCCGGGAAAATCTGGTGCCGAAACCGGCCGGCCTGTCCTTCCTCGACGCGGCCTGCCTGCCGACGGCGTGGCTCACCGCGTACCACATGCTGGCGACCCGGGGCCGGGCCGACGAGGCGTCCTCGGTGCTGGTGCAGGGCGCCGGCGGGGGAGTGGCGACGGCGGCGGTGGCGCTGGCGGTCGCGATGGGCAAACGGGTGTACGCGACCAGCCGCGACCCGGGCAAACGGGAGAAGATCGCCGCCCTGGGCGCGACGGCGGCGGAACCGGGGGCGCGGCTGCCCGAGCGGGTCGACATCGTGATCGAGTCGGTCGGGGTCCCGACGTTCGAGCACTCGATGAAGTGCAGCGCGCCCGGCGCCCGCATCGTGGTGTGCGGGGCGACCGGCGGGCACCTGGCCACGGTGGATCTGCGGCGGGTGTTCGCGATGCAGCTCGACATTCTGGGCAGCTCGATGGGCACCAGGAGTGATCTGGCGGCGCTGCTCGACCTGATGGTGGCCCAGGAGGTGCGCCCGGTGATCGACTCGACGTACGGGTTCAGCGCGGTGGCCGACGCCTTCGCCCGCCTCGAGTCGGGCGACGTCTTCGGCAAGGTGGCGGTCGACTTCCTGCACTGACCCCTACAGGCGGTCGGCGAATGTGGCCAGATCTCCGCGGGTGGCGTCGGCTTTCAGGCGGGCGCGGGCGTTCTTGTCGCCATAGAGCGTCCAGCGCCAGAAGTCGGTCGACGTGGTGGCGACGACGTCGAGGGCGCGTCCGGTGGCCAGGTGCCCGCCGTCGGTGATGCTGACGAACGCCTTGGGCCACGTCACCGCGTCGTAGGCGGCCCGGCCGTCCGCATAGGCGACCGTGGGGTCCTTGCGGCCATGGACGAACAGCATGGGTGCCTCGGGGCCGACGAACGGCTGGGGCAACACCTGGCGGCCGGCCAGCACCACGCCCGCGCGCAGGCGTTCGTCGCGGGCACCTGAGAACAGGCCCAGCGTCGTCACCCCACCGGCCGAATGCCCGGCCGCGGCGACGCGATCGGGGTCGGCGCTGGAAATCTCCCCGAGCGTCTGCGTGATCACGTAGCCGGCGTCGGCGGGCTGGTTGAGCACGTCGAGCACGTTCATCTTGGCCGCCGTGCGCGACGTGAACGGGTAGGCCGGGGCGGCGACCACAAACCCGGCCCGGGCCCAGGCGGTGAGCAGCTCGCGATAGTCGGCCGGGCTGCCGCCGAGGCCGTGGCTGAACAGGATCAGCGGATACGGGCCGTCGCCTCGGGGGACCCAGACCGTCGTCGTCAGCGGGCGGTCGGCGCCGCGCTGCAGCCGGAGAGTGCGGGTCTCGACCTCGAATGAGCGGGTGGGCGCCGCCGTGGTGGGCGCCGTCGGGACGGGCGCTGTCGTGGCCGGCGTTGACGGGGCGGGCGTCGACGGGGCGGGCGTCGGGGGAGACGAGCACGCGACGAGGAACGCCGGCACCAGAGCGAGGGCGAGAATTCGGCGATGCACCCGACCCATTGTGCTGCGGGCTGCCTCAATGGGGTGAATTCCCCCGGACGGATGACGTTTGTCCTGGTCGGAGCTGTGACCGCTAAGATACGGGACTCCGTGGAAGTGCATGGTGCGGCTATGGTCTTGGCCATGTCTGACAACAGCGTGGACCCGAGCGGCAACACCGAGGCGTTCCGGGCCTTCACCGAGAGCACTCCTCAGGAGCCCGCGGCGGCCTCGAAGACCCCACTGATCATCGGCATCGCCGCGGTCGCCGTGGTGGTCGTCGCCGCGATCATCTGGCTGGCTCAGTAGTAGCCGGCGAGAGCGCCGTCCGGGACTGGTCGGCGATCTCCAACTCCTCGTCCGTCGGGATCACACAGACGGGGATGCGAGCGCCGGGCGGGGAGATCACCTCGTCCCGGCGCTCGTTGCGTTCCGGGTCGATCGCGATGCCGAGCGGCTCGAGACCGCTGAGCGAAGACGACCGTACGGCCGCGGAATTCTCGCCCACACCGGCGGTGAACGTGATGGCGTCGACCCGGCCGAGCACGGCCAGGTAGGCCCCCACGTATTCGCGGATGCGCCGGCAGTAGACGTCGAACGCCAGCCCCGCGTCCGGATCGCCGGCCGCGCGCCGCTCGAGCACCGAGCGCAGGTCGTTGACCCCGGTCATGCCGAGCAGCCCGCCGTGCCGGGTCAGCGAGTCTTCGATCTCGTCCAGCGGCAGACCGGCCACCCGGTGCAGATGGAAGATCACCGTCGGGTCGACGTCGCCGCTGCGGGTGCCCATCACGAGCCCGGGCAGCGGGGACATGCCCATCGAGGTGGCCACGCTGCGGCCGCCCTCGACCGCGCAGGCGCTCGCCCCGTTCCCGAGATGCAGGGTGATCACGTTTGTGTCCGCCGGGTCGCGGCCCAGCACCTGCGCGGTGCGGCGGGACACGTACGCGTGGGAGGTGCCGTGGAATCCGTACCGGCGGATCTGCCATCGCTCGGTCAGCTCGCGGGAAAGAGCCCAGGTGACCCCCTCGGGCGGGATCGTCGCGTGGAACGCGGTGTCGAACACGGCCACCTGCGGCACGTCGGGCAGCAGCTTGCGGGCGACCTCGATGCCGGTCAGCGCGGCCGGGTTGTGCAGCGGCGCCAGCGGCACGAGGGCCTCGATCCGGGCCACCACCTCGTCGTCGATCACGGTCGGGCCGGTGAACTCGGCCCCGCCGTGCACCACCCGGTGCCCGACCGCGGCCAGCCCGGACAGGTCGACCTGGTCCATGATTCCCTGCAGCGCGGCCCGGTGGTCGGCGACCTCGCCGCCGCTCTCCCCGATCCGTTCGACCAGCCCCTTGGCCAGCGTCTCGGCGCCGTCGAAGAGCCGGTACTTGACCGACGACGAGCCACTGTTGAGCACCAGAACCCTGGTCATCGCGCCGCCGCCTGAATCGCCGTGATCGCCACCGTGTTGACGATGTCTTTGACCGTGGCCCCGCGGGACAGGTCGTTGACCGGCCGGCGCAGGCCCTGCATGACCGGCCCGACGGCGACCGCGTTGGCCGACCGCTGGACCGCCTTGTACGTGTTGTTGCCGGTATTGAGGTCGGGGAAGATCAGCACCGTCGCCTGGCCGGCCACCGCGCTGCCCGGAAGCTTGGTCGCCGCCACCGCCGGGTCGACGGCCGCGTCGTACTGGATCGGGCCCTCCACCGGCAGGTCGGGATGCCGTTCGCGGACCAGAGCGGTGGCCGCCGCGACCTTCTCGACGTCGGCGCCCGCGCCCGAGCTGCCGGTCGAGTAGGACAGCATGGCCACCCGCGGTTCGATGCCGAAGGCGGCCGCCGTACGCGCCGACGAGAGCGCGATGTCGGCCAGCTGGGCCGCGTCCGGGTCGGGGTTGACCGCGCAGTCGCCGTAGACCAGCACCCGGTCGGCCAGCAGCATGAAGAAGACGCTGGACGCCACCGACACCTCCGGGACCGTCTTGATGATCTCGAAGGCGGGCCGGATCGTGGCCGCCGTCGTGTGGTTGGCCCCCGACACCATGCCGTCGGCCAGCCCCTCGGCCACCATCAGCGTCCCGAAGTAGTTGACGTCGCGCACCACGTCGTAGGCCAGGTCGAGCGAGACGCCCCGCTTCCGGCGCAGTTCGGCGTACCGCTCGGCGAACCGGTCGCGCCACTCGCTCGCGGCCGGGTCGATCAGCCGCGCGGCCCCGATCTCGACGCCCACTTCCCGGGCCCGCCGGGCGATCTCGGCCGGGTCGCCGAGCAGGGTGAGGTCGGCGACGCCCCGCCGCAGCAGGGTCTCGGTGGCCCGCAGGATGCGCTCGTCGGTGCCCTCGGGCAGCACCAGGTGGCGGCGCTCGGCCCGGGCCCGGTCGATCAGATCGTTCTCGAACATCAGCGGCGTCACCCGGCTCGACCGCGCCACGTCGAGCAGCCGGGTCAGCTCGGCGGTGTCGACGTGTTCCTCGAACGCGCCCAGCGCCGCGTCGATCTTGCGTGGGGTGGCGGTGCCGAGACGGGCCTGGATGTGTGAGGCGGCCGCGATCGTGTGGTAGCTGTCCGCGTCCACGAGCAGCATGGCCAGGCCGGTGTTGAGCTTTTCGATGACCCGGACGACCCGGGGGTCGGGCGGTTCACCCAGCGTCAGCACCAGCCCCGACAGTGTCACGTTGCCCGCCGCGTGCGCCGCACTGGCGGCCAGCAGCAGGTCGGCCCGGTCGCCCGGCGTGATCATCAGCGCGCCGTCGGTCAGGTGGTCGAGCACGGTCGGCACATGAGCCGCGCCGACCACGTAGTCGAGCACGTCGCGATCGAGCGCACCATCCCCACCGGACACCACCGTCGCGTCCAAGGCGGCGGCCACCTCGGCCACCGTGGGCGCCGCGACCGCGGCCACCGACGGGATCGACCACAT
The DNA here is from genome assembly GCF_018829635.1 of Paractinoplanes bogorensis. Classification (GTDB taxonomy): domain Bacteria; phylum Actinomycetota; class Actinomycetes; order Mycobacteriales; family Micromonosporaceae; genus Actinoplanes; species Actinoplanes bogorensis. The sequence continues at coordinate 21,124 of NZ_JAHKKG010000024.1, read as the reverse complement.
CGGCACCGGCAGACCGCCGTCGGCCGGCGGCCCCTCGGACACCCGGTTGGCGATCACCGCGACCACGGTGGCGTCGAGATCGGCGAGCGCGTGATAGGCGCTGCGAACCGCCGACGTCAGCGACTCGGCCGATCGGCCCTCGCCGCTGACGACCGGCACCACGACGCTGCCGAACTCGGTGGCCAGCCGTGCGTTGAAAGCCAGCTCGCGCGGGATCTCGTCGCGGTCCCGGGCGCCACCGGCGGCCGCGAAGTCGCTGCCGATCACCACCACGGACGCCGCGTGCCGCTCCACTTCGCGATAGCGCTCGACGATCCGCGAGATGAGCTCTTCCCACTTGCCGTCGGCCACCAGAGCGCTCGCCTCGGCCATCGTGACGCCGTAGGACTCCGCATAGGGCGCGACCACCGGATAGCGCTTGGTCAGCAGCGTCAGCAGCGAATCATCACCGTCGCCGGACACCAGCGGCCGGAACACCCCGATCCGCGCGACCTGCCGGGACAACAACTCGACCAGCCCCAGCGCCACGGTGCCCTTGCCGACACCGGGCCCCAGACCCGCCACATAGACGCTTCGTGCCACGAGCCCAACCTACCGGCCGCTCCCTGTCGTCGCCGGGTCGAAAGTCCTAACTCCCGATGACGTCGGACACCGGAGAATCAAGATCAAGAGCTTCATGTCCCGGCCGGGTGGTGGGTGACGGACCGTCGCTCCCGTGGGGACCGCGTCGAGCCCCGCTGGCCGCTGGCGCGTCCAGAACGCGAAGCACGCCACGGCGACCTGCGTGAGCGGTTGCGCTCAAAACCTCAGCCTGTCGGCGGTGCGCTCATCGCCGCGGCCAGGAAGGTGACCGCCCAGCGACGAGCCGGCTCGGTCGGGTTCGGCGTGCAGGGCTGGTTGTGCCGGTCGACCCGATCGACGGCGGCCACGGCGAGGATCCCCCGCATCCGGAACCACAGCTCCTCCGCCGGCAGATCAGGCAGCGCCCGTGCGAAAGCCGCCCGATAGCGGTCGCGGACCTGCTCCTCGGCCGAGCCGGTCCAGTCGCGCATCTCTTCGGACGGGTCGCCGAAGATCCGCACGATCAGCCGGGACGTGTCGGCTCGCATCTCGTCGAACAGCGGGCCCGCGAACGCCTCGACCAGTTCGGAGATCGTCGGTTCCGAGCCGAGTCGCTCGAGGCCGGCGAGCTGGGCCGCGGTGATGGGCTCGATCACCCGGCGGACCACCGCGGACAGCAGCTCGGCCTTCGAGCCGAAGTGGTAGCCGACGGCGGCCAGGTTCGCGCCGGCCAGGTCGGTGATCGCCCGGACCGACGTGCCTCGGAAGCCGCGCTCCGCGAACAGGCGCTCGGCCGCGTCCAGCAATTGTGTGCGGGTGTCGAGGGGCGCCATGGGCAGGTACTCTAACAAACGTTTGATTCAAACGATCGTATGATGGAAGGGCGCGAGATGAAACTTCTCGTTTATGGCGCCGGGGTCTGCGGCAGTCTCCTCGCGGCCCGGCTGCATGAGGCCGGCCACGACGTCTCGCTCCTGGCTCGCGGCGACCGGCTGACCGCCCTGCAACGGCACGGCGGTGTGCTGGTGGCCGAGGGCGACAGCACGAACGTCACCCGTGTGCCGGTTCCGGTGATCGAGCGTCCCGAGGGCGGCTACGACCTGATCACCGTCGTCGTCCGCGCCCACCAGGTCGACCCGGTGCTCCGGTCGATCGCCGACGTCGACGGCGACGTGCTGTTCCTGGTCAACTGGGCCGCCGGCGCGGAGCCGCTGGGCGCGGTGATCGGCCCCGGCCGGGTGCTGCTCGGCTTCCCGCCCACCGGCGGCGTGATGGACGGTGACGTGGTCCGCTACCGCCCGCCCAGCCTGCTGACCCGCCGCGTCCCGATGCCGATCGGCGAACCCGGCGGCCGCGCCACCCCGCGCCTCGACCGGATCGTGCGGACATTCCGCGCCGCCGGCATCAACGCCAAGGCCGAGCCGCGCATGGAGGCCTGGCTCCGGACGCACGCCGCGTTCACGGTGCCACTGGGCCAGGCGGTGGTCGCGGCCGGTGGCCCGCAGGCACTGGCCGGCGATCCGGCCGCGGTCCGCGACATGGTCCACCACATGCGACGACAGATGTCCGCTCTGCCGGAGACGGTCCCGGCCGGGTTCGCCGCGCTCCGCGTACTGCCGGAAGGCCTGCTCACGGCCGGATTGCGACGTTTCCTGCGCAGCGACACGGCCACGCGCAGCGGATTGAGCTCACCGGCCGAGGCCGCCGAGATCGCGCGAGTGGCCGGCCAGATCAGCGCCGGATAAGGACTCCCGGCTCAGGAGACGCGGGGCCCTACTCGTCGTCCTCGTCGTCCGCGCGGGCCAGCCACGTCGCGAAGCGTTCGATCGGGGTCTCGAACTCCGGGTTCTGGTCGACGAAGGTGCGCAGCTGGTCGGCCACCCATTCCAGCGTCACGCTCTCCTCGCCGCGCCGGTCGACGAGTTCCTCGATGCCACGATCGGTGAAGTACATGCCCGGATACTAAAAGGGGGCGCCCCGCCGTAGCGGAGCGCCCCCTTCTCAGCAGATCACGGACGCGGCAGCGCGGCCTCGATCAGGGCCGCCTGCTCGGCCTCGTGCATCTTGGCCGAACCGACGGCGGGCGCCGCCGCGGCCGGACGCGAGATGCGACGCAGCCGTACGCCCTCGAGGTGCTCGAGCAGGTTGAGCGCGACGAACGACCACGCACCCTGGTTGGCCGGCTCCTCCTGCACCCAGACGAAGTCTTCGGCGTTGGGGAACTGGGCCAGCACCGCCTTGAGCTCGTCCACCGGCAGCGGGTAGATCTGCTCCATCCGCACGATCGCGGTGTCGGTGATGCCGCGTTCGGCCCGGGCCTGGAACAGGTCGTAGTAGACCTTGCCCGAGCAGAGCAGCACCCGCTTGACCGAGCCCTTGTCGAGCGGCGCGCCGTTGACGCCGGCGTCGCCGATCACCGGCTGGAACGTGCCCTCGGTGAAGTCGGCGACCGACGACACGGCGAGCTTGTGGCGCAGCAGCGACTTCGGCGAGAAGACGACCAGCGGCTTGCGCTTGCTCGACAGGGCCTGGCGGCGCAGCAGGTGGAAGTAGTTGGCCGGGGTCGTCGTGTTGGCCACGCGCATGTTGTCCTGCGCGCAGAGCTGCAGGAACCGCTCGGGCCGGCCGGAGGAGTGGTCGGGACCCTGGCCCTCCTGGCCGTGCGGGAGCAGCAGCACCAGCGACGACTGCTGGCCCCACTTGACCTCGCCGGACGAGATGAACTCGTCCACGATCGACTGGGCGCCGTTGACGAAGTCGCCGAACTGCGCCTCCCAGAGGACCAGCGCCTCCGGGTTCTCGACCGAGTAGCCGTATTCGAAGCCCATCGCCGCATATTCGCTGAGCAGCGAGTCGTGCACGAAGAAGCGGGCCGAACCGGTGGTCAGCGTGGACAGCGGCAGGAAGTCCTTGCCGGTCTTGGCGTCGACGATCGAGGCGTGCCGCGAGACGAACGTGCCGCGGCGCGAGTCCTGCCCGGCCAGCCGCACGGTGACGCCCTGGGCGAGCAGCGACCCGAATGCGATCAGCTCGCCGAAGCCCCAGTCGATGCCGCCCTCGGTGCCCATCTTGGCCCGGCGCTCGAGCAGCTGCTGCACCCGCTTGTGCGGGGTGAAGCCCTCGGGCAGTTCGACGTGCGCCTGGCCGACCGCGCGGACGGCGGCGGCGTCGATCGCGGTGTCGACCTCGGGCTCGGGCTCCTCGGAGATGACCCGCGGGCGCGGCGGGGTTCCGGCCGCGTCACGGGTGGCCTTGAAGACCTGCTCGAGCTGGGACTGGTAGTCGCGCAGCTGCTCCTGGGCGTCGTCCACGGTGATGTCACCCCGGCCGATCAGCTCCTCGGTGTAGAGCTTCCGCACCGAGCGCTTCTGGTCGATGATCTCGTACATCCGCGGGTTGGTCATCGACGGGTCGTCGCCCTCGTTGTGCCCGCGGCGGCGGTAGCAGACCATGTCGATGACGACGTCCTTGTTGAACGCCTGGCGGTATTCGAAGGCGAGCTTCGCGACCCGGACGACGGCCTCGGGGTCGTCACCGTTCACGTGGAAGATCGGCGCCTGGATCATCCGGGCCACGTCGGTCGAGTACATCGACGAACGGCTGTATTCCGGAGCCGTGGTGAAGCCGACCTGGTTGTTGACGATCACGTGGACCGTGCCACCGGTGCGGTAGCCGCGCAGCTGCGACAGGTTGAGCGTCTCGGCCACCACGCCCTGACCGGCGAACGCGGCGTCACCGTGCACCAGCAACGGGAGCACCGTGTAGCCGTGCAGGCCGAGGTCGAGGCGGTCCTGCTTGGCCCGGACGATGCCCTCGAGCACCGGGTCGACCGCCTCGAGGTGCGACGGGTTGGCCACCACGCTGACCGTGGTCGAGTGCTCGCCGTCGGGCGTCGTGTACTTGCCCGACTGGCCCAGGTGGTACTTGACGTCGCCGGAGCCGTGGGCCGACTTCGGGTCCATCTGACCCTCGAACTCGTTGAAGATCTTCTCGTACGGCTTGGCCACGATGTTCGCCAGCACGTTGAGCCGGCCGCGGTGGGCCATGCCGATGACCATCTCGTCCAGCCCGGCGTCGGCCGACGACTCGAGCACGGCGTCGAGCAGCGGGATCAGCGACTCGCCGCCCTCGAGCGAGAACCGCTTCTGCCCGACGAACTTGGTCTGCAGGAACGTCTCGAACGCCTCGGCCGCGTTCAGCCGGTTGAGGATGTGCTTCTGCTCGTCCGAGTCGGGCTTGGTGTACTTGATCTCGATGCGGTCCTGGATCCAGCGCCGCTCCTCGGGGCCCTGGATGTGCATGTATTCGATGCCGACCCGGCGGCAGTACGTGTCGCGCAGGACGCCCAGCACGTCGCGCAGCTTCATCCGCTGCTTGCCGGCGAAGCCGCCGACCGGGAACGCGCGGTCGAGGTCCCACAGGGTCAGACCGTGCTGGAGGACGTCGAGATCGGGGTGCCGGCGGATCTCGAACTCGAGCGGGTCGGTGTCGGCCATCAGGTGACCGCGGACCCGGTACGCGTGGATCAGCTCGACGACCCGGGCCGCCTTGTCGATCTGCCCCTCGGAGGTGCGCGCGACGTCCCGTACCCAGCGGACCGGCTCGTACGGGATCCGCAGCGAGGTGAAGATCTCGTCGTAGAAACCGTGCTCGCCGAGCAGGAACTCGTTCATCGCCTTGAGGAACTCGCCGGACTGCGCGCCCTGGATCACCCGGTGGTCATAGGTGCTGGTCAGCGTGGTGATCTTGCTGACGCCGAGCTCGGTCAGCATCTCGTCGCTCATCCCCGAGTACGACGCGGGGTACTCCATCGCGCCGACGCCGATGATCGCGCTCTGGCCGTTCATCAGGCGGGGGATCGAGTGGACCGTGCCCAGACCGCCCGGGTTGGTCAGCGAGATCGTGGTGCCCGAGTAGTCGTCCATGGTCAACTCGTTGCGCCGGGCGCGCCGGACCACATCTTCGTACGCCTGCCAGAACTTGCGGAAGTCCATCTGTTCGCAGTTCTTGATGGACGGCACGACCAGGGTGCGCGAGCCGTCCTTCTTGGCCAGGTCGATGGCGATGCCCAGGTTGACGTGCTCGGGCTGGACCATCGCGGGCTTGCCGTCGACCTCGGCGAACGAGTTGTTCATCTCGGGGTGCTGAACGACCGCGCGGACCATCGCCCAGCCGATCAGGTGGGTGAAGCTGACCTTCCCGCCCCGCCCGCGGGCGAGGTGGTTGTTGATCACGATGCGGTTGTCGACCATGAGCTTCGCGGGTACCGCGCGCACCGAGGTGGCGGTCGGCACCTCGAGCGAGGCGTCCATGTTCTGCACGATCTTGGCGGCCACGCCGCGCAGCGTCGTGACCTTGGCGCCTTCGGCCTTGCCGTTCGCGGCGGCGGGCGCGGGCTTGGCGGCCGGCTTGGGCGCGGGTGTGGCCGCGGGCTTGGCCTTGGGGGCAGACTCCGTGCTGGGAACAGTCGGCTTGACCGGGGCGACGGTGGCCGCGGCCGGGGCGTCGGTGCCGGCCCGCGCCGCCGAAGCGGTCGCGTTGGCGGCTTTCGCCTCGTCGGGCGTCACGATCGATCCGGTGGCCATCGCGGGCTTGTAGTCGGCGAAGAAGTCGTGCCAGGCCGGGTCGACGCTGGTCGGGTCGGCCAGATAGCGCTGATACATCTCGTCGACGATCCACTCATTCGGCCCGAAGTCCGCGAGGGGGTTCTCGTGCGAAGTCTGCTGGGTCGACACTTCCGTGTTCGCCTCTTTCACCATGTTTGTCAGCACGCGACTGTTTCGTCACATGGGACGGGAAGGATTCGGCGTCAAGGCTACGCCGTGCTCCCCGCGCCTACTCCTGGCACGTCCCACGGGGTGACGAAAGATCCCACGTCACATTGTGACGTGGGATCTGATTCGTAACCCGGTTCAGCTGATGTCGCGCCGCTTCGTCAGCCAGGTGCCGAAGAAGCCCAGCACCGCGGCGTACCCGATCAGCACGACCGCCCCGACCCAGCGCGGCGGACTGCCCGGCAGATCGGTGCCCGAGATCATCAGCGCCGACGCCGTGGTCGGGATGATCACCTGGAGGTTGTTGATCCACTCGGCCACGTACTCGCTGAGTAGGTAGAAGATCAGGCTGATGACCGAGGTGCCGACCACGTAGACGATGCCGAGGATCAGCGTGGCCGCGATCTGGCTGCGGATCAGCACGCCGGCGCCGACCCCGAGGATCGCCCACAGCACGAAGGCCAGCGCGTTGAGCCCGATGGCCCGCCAGACGGCCGGTTCACCGAGTTGTGAGCCGCCGACGTCGAGCGAGTTGAGGATCAGCGGCACCACGATCAGGTTGAGGATCGTGGTGAACAGCCAGACGATCACGCCGATGATCACCGCGGCGCCGAACTTGGCCAGGATGACCGCCTCGCGGCGCGGCGTCACCAGGAACGTCGTGGTCGCCGTGAGGTGGAAGAACTCGCTGGTCACGATGATCGCCGAGAGCAGCAGGACCACCAGGATGCCCATGTACTGGCCGCTGGTGTAGAGGTTGGTGGCCACGTTGATCGGCTCGAGGGCGGCCTCGATGGTGGCGCTCTGCGAGTCGGAGACGCCCGCGTCCGCCGGGGGCGCGCCCGCGCTGGCCTGGGCCCAGTTGATCAGCACGCTGGCCGCGTACAGCGGGATCAGGATGATGCCCATGATCCACCACAGCGAGGTGGTGCGGACCTTGAAGAGCTCGGCGTTGACCAGACTCATCGGATGCCCGCCTTTCCGGCCGTGAGCTGCAGGAAGACCTGTTCGAGATCGCCGCGTTCGGCGGACAGCTCGTGCAGCTCGACCCCGGCCTTGAAGGCGGCGTGACCGACCGCGGCCGCCTCGGCCCCGTGCACCAGCAGAACGCCGTCCTGCGTCGCGGTCACGGTCGCGTTGAGCTCGGAGAGCGCGGCGGTCAGGGCCTCGGCCTGCGGAGTGCGGACCCGCACGCTCGCGCCACCGCTCATCGCGCCGAGCACCTCGTCGACCGGGCCCTGCCGGATCAGCTTGCCCGCGGCGACGATCACCACGTCGTCGGCCAGCAGCTGCATCTCGCCCAGCAGGTGGCTCGAGACCAGCACCGTGCGGCCCTCGGCGGCCAGCGACTTGAGCAGGTCACGCATCCAGCGGATGCCCTCGGGGTCGAGACCGTTGGCCGGCTCGTCGAGGATCAGCACCCGCGGGTTGCCGAGCATGGCGGCCGCGATGCCCAGGCGTTGCTTCATGCCCAGTGAGTAACCCTTGAACTTGCGGGACGCGGCCGGGGTGAGGCCGACCAGCTCGAGCACCTCGTCGGCCCGGGTGTCGGGCAGCCCGGCGGCCTTGCAGATCATCCGCAGGTGGTTGCGACCGGTGCGGCCGCGGTGGGCGCTCGACGCCTCGAGCACCGCGCCGACCTCGCGCAGCGGGTCCTTGATGTCGACGTACCGCTGGTTGCCGAAGGTGGCCGTGCCCGCGGTCGGTGTGACCAGGCCGAGCAGCATGCGCAGCGTGGTCGTCTTGCCGGCGCCGTTGGGACCGAGGAAGCCGGTGACCCGCCCCGATCGCACGCGGAACGACAGATCATCGACGGCTCGGAGCTTCTTGTACTGCTTGGTGAGGCGATCGACGACGATCTCGTCGGTGCCTGGCGCGGTCATCGACAACGCTCCCTTCCCCCTGAGGTGAAAGGTCAACTTACTAGGTCGTGGCTATCCACGTGGCCCTGGCCTTGGCCAGCACCCGGCCGTCGGGGCCGTGAACGGTGGACAGGACCATCGCCTTGCGCCCGGCGAACTCGACCGCCTCGCCGGTGACCACGCAGGCCGATCCCGGCTCGGGCAGAGCGTCGGCGGTGACCGCGATCCGGCCCAGCACGTAGGTGCGCCCGGTGCCCAGCGCGGCCCATCCGCCGGGGCAGTCGAGCGCCGCCCACAGCACCTTGAGATCGACCTCGGCCGGGACGGACCAGGGCGCGGCCGTACGCCCGTCCGGCAGCGCCCGCGAAAAGATGCGCAGCCCGTCCGGCCGGTCCGGACCGCACACGTAACACGTGGGGAAGGGGTGGTGGCTGAAACCCGGGTACGTCTCCACCTCCCCGGGGTCGACCGCCGCCACCGCCGGGATGTCGCCGGTCGCCTCGGCCACCGTCGCCACCAGCACGTCACCGTGGTGGACGGCGCCCTCGGCGTACGTCATCGCGGTCTCGAGCGGAGGTGGCACGCGCAGGGTCACCTCGAGGGCCGGACCGCCGAGCCGGGCCCCGGCCGCCTCCGCGAACAGACCGGCCGACCACCCGCCGTTCCCGGATCCGGGCGGACCGTTGAACCGTGTCGGAATGCCCATCCGACCGCCCCGACCGCCACCCCTGACCCGACTGAAGGCATCCACATGAGGAAGGCTCGCACAAGCCGTTCATTTTGTAGCCATGAATCGCCTCCTGAGGCGACATTCCATCGGCAGGTGTCGCCCTTACACACATCACATGGCCGTATTGCTGACTGCCGCCGCCCCCACCGGAACCAGCGGCTACACCCTGCTCATCGCCGACGACCCGAGCCAGGTCGCCGCCGCGCAGCGCCTGCGCCACGACGTGTTCGCCGGCGAACTCGGCGCCACGCTGGCGGGCGCGACCCCCGACGGGCGCGACGTCGACGAGTTCGACGACTTCTGCGACCACCTGATCGTGCGCGACGACGCCACCGGCGCCGTGGTCGGCACCTACCGGATGCTTCCCCCGAAGGCCGCCGAACGGGCCGGCCGGCGCTACGGCGACGGCGAGTACGACCTGTCCGCGCTGAGCCCGCTGCGCGACCAGCTGGTCGAGACCGGCCGCTCGTGCGTGCACCCCGACCACCGGTCCGGCTCGGTGATCAACCTGATGTGGGCCGGGATCGCCCGCTACCTGCACCTGAACAACCTGCGCTGGCTGGCCGGCTGCGCCTCGGTGCCGCTCGACGACGGCGGCGTGACCGCGGCCGGCGTGTGGGCCCGGGTCGAGGCCAGGCACCTCGCTCCGCCCGCCATGCGGGTCACCCCGCGCCGCGACTGGCTGGCCGAGACCGACATCGTCGGCGACCCCAAGGTGCAGCCGCCCGCGCTGCTCAAGGGCTACCTGCGGCTGGGTGCCTGGGTCTGCGGCCGGCCCGCCTACGACCCGGACTTCAACTGCGCCGACTTCTACGTGCTGTTCTCGATGGACCGGATGGACCCGCGCTACCGCCGGCACTTCCTCGGAGCGGCGCGATGATCGCCGGGGGTGCGCTGACCGGGCTCTGGCAGCCGGTCTCGGGCTGCGGCGACCAGTGCCGCGACGGCGGCGACCGGCACGCCACGCCCGGCGCCGGCACGCTGCGCATGGTCGCTCTCGGGTTCGTCCTGGTCGGCGGGATGCTGCTGGCGCCGTTCCTGCGCGGACTCGCCCTGCGCGGGGTGGCTCGCGCGATGCTACGGGTGCTCGGCATCCGGCTGGTCCGCCGCGGACCGGCCCTCAAGCCGGGCAGCCTGCTGGTCGCCAACCACGTCTCCTGGCTCGACATCCTGGTGCTGATGGCGGTCGCGCCGATGAGCCTGGTGGCCAAGGGCGAGGTCGGTGGATGGCCGGGCATCGGATCGCTGGCCGGGCTGTCCGGGGCGATCTTCATCGACCGCTCCCGGCCCAAGGCTCTGCCCGGGACGGTCGCCGAGGTGGCCGCGGCACTGCGCTCCGGTCGTACGGTCGCCGCCTTCCCCGAGGGTACGACGTTCTGCGGCGCCAACCAGGGTCGCTTCCGGCCGGCGCTGTTCCAGGCCGCGGTCGACGCGGGCGCACCCGTGGTGCCGGCCTCGATCTGCTACGACTCGACGGCGGCGGCCTTCATCGGCGACGACACCCTGTTCGATTCCGTACGCCGGGTGGCGGCGCTACGGTCGCTGACGGTGACCCTGGTGACCGCCCCCGCGCTGCGCCCCGCGCCCGGCGCCGACCGCAGGGCGCTGGCCCGGGCCGCCCAGTCCTCGATGGGAGTGAGCGGCTACCGCCTGGCTGCCTGATTCTTCACAGAAAACTTTCAGGCACCGTGCAGGCAAGCTGCAGCGGGCTGATAAACAATGGTGCGCATGGCCGCCCAGACCCAGCCCAAGCAGAGCGAGGCGAAACTGCTCGTCGTCGAGGACGATGCGAACATCCTCGAGCTTCTCTCCGCCAGCCTTCGTTTCGCCGGTTTCGACGTGAGCACCGCGACGAGCGGCAGCGCGGCGGTCAGCGCGGCGAAGAACACCACGCCCGACCTCGTCGTGCTCGACGTCATGCTGCCCGACCTCGACGGCTTCGAGGTCATCCGGCTGATGCGCGAGGGTGGCCAGCGCACCCCGGTGGTCTTCCTGACCGCCCGCGACGGCACCGACGACAAGATCCGTGGTCTCACCCTGGGCGGTGACGACTACGTCACCAAGCCGTTCAGCCTCGAAGAGCTCACCGCCCGCATCCGGGCGGTGCTTCGCCGCACGACCCAGGGCGACGACGAGCCGTCCCGTCTGGTCTTCGCCGACCTCGAGCTCGACGAGGAGACCCACGAGGTCTACCGGGCCGGCCAGCGGGTCCAGCTGTCGCCGACCGAGTTCAAGCTGCTGCGCTACCTGATGCTCAACGCCAACCGGGTGCTCTCCAAGGCGCAGATCCTCGACCACGTGTGGAAATACGACTTCCGCGGTGACGACAACATCGTCGAGTCCTACATCTCCTACCTGCGCCGCAAGGTCGACAACGTGCAGCCGCGACTGATCCATACGCTCCGCGGCGTCGGCTACGTGCTCCGCAAACCAGCCGTCTGAGCCCCGTCGTGACGCTCACCGAGCGGGTTCGCGGGTCGATACCGCCGCAGCCGAGCCTGCGCAAGGTGTCGCTGCGGGTCAAACTCGTGGCGTCCGTGCTGATCCTGGTGTTCGCGGCGCTGACCGCGATCAGCGCCGCCAGCACCTACGCGCTGCACAACTACCTGCTCGACCGGCTCGACACCTCGCTGTCGATCTATGCGGCGACCATCGCCAAGGCCCGGTCCGGCTCCGAGATCCCGGTGCCGAGCGACTACTACGTCTCGTCCAGCAGCGTCGACGGAGTCCGCTCGGAAAAGCCGGTGATCGGCGACCTCGACCTCGACCCCGACGACGTGCCGCCGCTGGTCAAGGGCTCCGACGACATCAACGCCCTGCTGGGCGAGCCCTACACGGTGCGCTCGCCCAGCGGCGACGTCACCTGGCGGGTGGTCATCGTCATCGACCAGTGGGGCCAGGTCATCCAGGTCGGCGAGAAACTCTCGGTGATCGGGCTCGCGGTCAACCAGATGGTCTGGGTCGACCTGCTGGTCGGCGTGGGCGTGCTGATCGCGCTGGCCTCGATCGGGGCCGCCATCGTGCGGCAGAGCCTGGTGCCGCTGTTGCAGATCGAACGCACGGCGGCGGCGATCGGGGCCGGCGACCTCACCCAACGTGTGCCCGACCCCGAGGCTCACGACGGCGAACCGCAGACCGAGCTGGGCCGGCTGGCCAAGGCGCTCAACGCGATGCTGGCCCAGATCGAGGCCGCCTTCAGTGCGCGCGCCGAGTCCGAGGCGGCGGCCCGCGCGGCCGAGGTGGTCGCGGTCGACGCGGCCGACGCGGCGCAGGCCTCCGAGGCCCGGGCGGTGCAGTCCGAGGGCAAGATGCGGCAGTTCGTGGCCGACGCGTCGCACGAGCTGCGCACCCCGCTGACCACCATCCGCGGCTTCGCCGAGCTCTATCGGCAGGGCGCGGTGACCGATCCCGACGACGTCGCCCGGCTGGTGCGCCGGATCGAGGACGAGGCGGCCCGGATGGGCCTGCTCGTCGAGGATCTGCTGCTGCTGGCCCGGCTCGACCGGGAACGCCCGCTCACCCTCGGCCCGGTCGAGCTGCCGGTGCTGGCCCTCGACGCGATCGACGCGGCCGAGGCGATGGCCCCCGAGCGCACCATCGAGCTCGAGGTCCGCGACCAGCCGGAGCAGCTGGTGGCCCTGGGCGACGACGCCCGCCTGCGCCAGGTGATCGGCAACCTGATGACCAACGCGCTGGTGCACACCCCGCTCGACGCCAAGGTGATTCTGCGGCTCTACGCCGAGGGGGAGGACCGCGCGGTGGTCGAGGTGTCGGACACCGGGCCCGGCCTCTCGACCCAGCAGCGGGCCCACGTCTTCGAGCGGTTCTATCGCGCTGACGAGGCCCGCACCCGGAACACCGACCGCACCGCGACCGGCACCGGTCTCGGGCTGGCCATCGTGGCGGCGATCGTCCGGGCGCACCAAGGAAGCGTCGAGGTGATCAGTGAACCCGGGCAGGGAGCCACCTTTAAGGTCGCTTTGCCCACCGTAAAATCGGATAAAGGGTTCACAGAAAACATCCAGGACTAACACAGGTCGATCCGAGAGCGACGGGGCAAGGTTGGTGGCATGAACGAGAACGAGACCGACCCGCGACCCGCGGACGCCTCCTCTGAGAGCAGCAGCCCGGAGCGGGGACAGTCTGAGCAGCCGACCGCCGCGCAGCCCGCCGCTCCCCAGCCGGCGGCCCCGCAGGCCCCCCAGTGGGCCCGGCCGGTGTCGAGCGCTCCCCACCCGGGCGCTCCCCAGGCAGCTGCCCCGCAGTCCGGCATCCCCCAGTCAGGTGCTCCCCAGTCCGGCGCGCCGCAGTGGCCGCACAACCCGCCGCCCGCCGCGCCGCAGTCTCCGTGGCAGCAGGCGGGCTATCAGCAGCCGCAGCACCCCGGCCAGCAGCCCCACCCGGGCCAGCAGCCCCACCCGGGCTACGGGCAGCAGTCGGGCTATCCGCAGCAGCAGCAGCCCTACGGCGGTCATGGCCACCAGTCGGCCTACGCCGGAGCGGGCGCCGCGGCCGGCGGCTGGGCCGCCGGGCACACCCAGCAGCACACGACGCAGCCGCTCGGCATCACCGAGGGCGGCCAGGCCTGGGGCGAGGGCCAGGCCTGGACGCCCGGCACCGAGGGCCAGCCCGCGTGGGCCCAGCCGGTCGACCAGCCACCGCGCAACCCGGGCCGGGGTCGCAAGATCTTCGTCGCCGGCGCCGCCGCGGTCGTGATCGCGCTGGCCGCGGGCGGGGTGGGCGCGGCGACCGCGCTCGCCTTCGGCGACAACGGCTCGTCCCCGTCGGTGCAGACCGGCAACTCGTCGGTCACCCGGGTGGTCGACCGCTCGTCGCTGGCCCAGATCGCCGCCGCGGTGCAGGACAGCGTCGTCTCGATCACCACCGGCAGCGGCGAGGGCTCGGGCGTCGTGATCTCGGCCGACGGCTACATCGTCACCAACAACCACGTGGTGGCCAGCGCCTCGGGCAACACGGTCACGGTCATCTTCGCCGACGGCAAGAAGGCCAGCGCCACCATCGTCGGCACCGACGAGCGGACCGACCTGGCTGTGGTCAAGGTCTCCGGCGTCTCCGACCTCAAGCCCGCCACCTTCGGCAGCAGCGCCAAGATGCAGGTGGGCGACACGGTGCTCGCGATCGGCAGCCCGCTCGGCCTCGAGGGCTCGGTCACCGCCGGCATCATCAGCGCCAAAGACCGCACCATCACGTCCAGCAGCGAGGGCGGCGGCCAGCAGGAGAGCCCGTTCGGCCAGCAGCAACAGCAGCAGGGCTCGTCCACCACGATGTCCGGCCTGTTGCAGACCGACGCGCCGATCAACCCCGGCAACTCGGGCGGCGCCCTGGTCAACACCAACGGCGAGATCATCGGCATCAACTCGGCCATCGCCACCCAGGGCAGCAGCTCGGGCAACATCGGCCTGGGCTTCGCGATCCCCAGTGACAAGGCCAAGCAGGTGGTCAACGACCTGATGGCCGGCAAGAAGGTCAGCCACCCCGCGCTCGGCGTCAGCGTGACCGAGGCGGAGAACGGCGGCGCCCTGGTCAGCCAGGTCACCGCGAACAGCGCCGCGGCCAAGGCCGGCCTCCAGCAGGGCGACGTGATCACCTCGGCCGGTGGCAAGGCCGTCGGCGACTCGGAAGACCTGATCGCCGCCGTCCAGGCGGGCACGGTCGGCCAGCAGATGGTCATCGAGTTCACCCGCAGCGGGGCCAAGAAGTCGGTCACGGTGACGCTGACCGAGGCGCAGTAAACAGGCTTTACCCCTCTCGCTACGGCGGGTGGTGTGACAAGGGGGGTTGTCACACCGCCCGCCGTACGTTTGTACGGAGTGATTCTCCGACTTCCGGAGGAAACGGCCGAAAATGGCACGGGGGACTCGCCATGGTGCTGGCTGACCGCCTAATCTCCCTTCGTCATCGGCGGTATCCCGGCAGTGAGAGGCACCAGGTTGACCTACGTCGAGACCCGGATGAACGTCTGGGAGGCGCTGGCAGGTCGAGCTCCGGGTGAGCCGTCCGGCCCGGCCGATCCTGGGCTGTGGGGCGCGGTCGTCGATCGGCTCAATCCGACCAGCGCCCGTCCCGTGCTCCGCGCCGGAGTCGAGTATGTCCAGCTCACCGCGGTCCGCGGCGGCGACTACATCATGCTGCGGTCGCCCGATGACGGCGAGCGCGCCAGCTACCTGCGGCTGACCCCCGAGGAGTGGGAGCTCGCGCTGCTGATGGACGGCGAGCACACGGTGGCCCGGCTGGTCGCCGAGTTCGCCCGCATCGCCGGCCGGCTCGCCCCCGACCAGGTGCGCCGCGTCGTGGCCGACCTGGCCGGCAACCGGATGCTCGACGAGTTGCCGATGGACGCCTTCCGCCCGCTGCAGGAGCTGCGGCGCCGCCCGGTGGGGGAGCGGGTCGGCAACTCGCTGCTCGCCGCCGCCCGTGGCCGCCGCATGCTGCTGGTCAACGTCGACGGTCTGGTCACTGCGCTCTACCGGGCCGGCGGCAAGCTTTTCTTCAACAAGGCCGTCGGCATCGTGACCGCCGTGCTCTCCGTGCTGGGCCTGGGCCTGTTCGTGGCCACCTGGACCCGCGGCAGCCGCTCGCTCTTCCTCACCGGCGACTCCTACCTGTTCGGCGCGATCACCCTGCTGCTGCTCAACCTGGTCGTGGTCGGTGTCCGCGAATACGCGCGGGCGATGGCGGCCAAACACACCGGCCGCGAGGTGCCGGCCGCCGGGTTCCTGGTCTGGTTCGGACTGCCGTCGCTGTTCGTCGACACCAGCGACGTCTGGATGGCCGGGCGCCGGGCCCGGCTGCTGGTCTCGGCCGCCGGTCCGATGAGCGCGCTGCTGCTGGGCGGTCTGGCCCAACTGGTCGGGCTGGCCCTGCCGCCGGTCGCCGACGTCGCCTTCAAGCTGGCCTTCCTGAGCTATCTGAGCGCGTTCGTGCACCTGAGCCCGCTGCTCCCGCTCGACGGTCAGCTCCTGCTGATGAACTGGCTCGAGGTGCCGCAACTGCGCAACCGGGCGCTGGCCTGGGTCAGCGGCCGCCTGCGCGGTCGTCCGCCGGCCTGGGGCTCGCTCGACCGTGAGGGCCGGCTGATCGCCCTGTACGGCTTCCTGGCCGTCTGCTGGGTGGCCCTGGCCGCCAACGTGGCCGTCCGCATCTGGGAGGACCGGCTGGCCGGGGTCGCCACCGGCCTGTGGCACGAGGGCGCGGCCGGGGCGTTGCTGCTGATCGCCGTCGCGCTCGGCCTGGCCGCCCCGATCGTCTACTTCCTCCTGAGCCGGCTGACCCGCTGGTGGGGCCTCTCCCGGCTGCGCCGCGCCGAGAACGACCGCGAGGCCGACAGTCCCCGACGGCTGGCCGCGCTGCGGGCCTCCGACCTGGGTGGGCTGCCCGAGCCGGCGTTGCAGGGGCTGGCCTCCCGGGCCCGCTGGGTGCACCCGCCGACCGGCCGTCAGGTCATCGCTGCCGGTGGCGCCCAGCAGGCCGTCTACGTCGTCGTCGAGGGCGCGCTCGAGGCCCGCCGGCCCGGCGACCCGCCCGGCACGATCCGCCACCACGTCGGCCCGGGCGCCGTCGTCGGCCTGGTCAACGCGATCACCGGCCGGTCGACCGAGCTCGACTGGCACACCGCGGGCACCACGCTGCTGTCGATCCCGACCGCCACCGTGGCCACCGTGGTCGGCCCGCTGCCCGGTCCGCCGCCGCACGACCGGACCGAGGCCGAGTCGCTGTTCGCCGACACCCCGGCCCTGGCCGGCCTGGCCACCGATCAGCGGCTCGCCCTGATCGCCTCGGCCCACCCGGTCGACCTCGATCCGGGTGCGCCGGTGATCCTGCCCGGCCCGACCCACGCCGTCGTCGTCGAGTCCGGCGTGATCGCGCTGCCCGACGGTGTCGAGCTGCGGCGGGGCACGCTGGTCGGCCCGGTCGGCGACGGCAGCCCCGGCATGGTCGCGCAGACCATCACCCCCGTACGGCTGTGGGTCCTGCCCGACGCCTCTGATCTGCCCCCGCTGGTCGGGGCCACCCACCGGCCCGGCTCGCCGATGCCGGTCGTCACCGTGAAGGGCTCGCTGCGTCCGGGCGTCCCCGGCGGTGGCGCGGCCTACCCGCCGCTGACCATGCCGCCCGGCCCGCCCGACGGCCCCGGCGATCAGACGGCCGACCGGCGGTTCGAGCGCGGGCTGACCTGGCTGGTCGTGGTGCTGCTGACGGTCGCGCTCTTCCTCACCGGCATGTCGTTCCGGCCCGGCCCGGCGTGGGCCGAGATGCCGGCCGACCGGGTGTTGCTCTCCATCGAGCAGGGCCTGGTGACGGCGACGATGAACGGCGTACCGAAAAATCTCGATGCCGGTGCGGAGCGGTATCTCGACCAGGGTGAAGTGATCGAGGTGCCGGCGCGGGCCTCGGCCAAGCTCACCTTCGCGGGCGGGGCGACCACCCTGCTCTGCGCGAACACCCGGCTCGGCATCGGCAATCTGAGCACCGGCAACGGCCGTGACCAGAGTCCGAAGGCGACCGTGTCGTTGCAGACGGGCCGGATCCTGGCCGGCACGGGCAGCACCAGCGGGGCGTACAAACCGCTCGCCCTGACCATCGACCGCAACCAGCCGACGGTCACCAACACCGGTGCCGCCTGGTATTCGGTCGAGTCCGAGGCCGTTGTGGTCTCGCAGGGCACCGTCTCGGTCGGCGGAACCACGACCGCGGCCACCGGCGACCAGCTCGCCTGCGCCGACGGGGTGCCGGTCGAGGCGCCGCCGTCGAGCAGCCCCGAGCCGTTCCCGAGCGACGACCTTCTACCGTCCGATTCGGAATCGATCAATCCGTCGATCGCCCCGAGCGCGACACCCTCACCTACCGATACTGTAGTCACGCCGACACAGACAGTCGACCCCGGTGACGGCGACGACAACGGTGGCGGCGAGACCCTGGCGCCGACCACTGCCCCGACTACGACCAGGCCGACCCCGCGGCCGACCACCGCTCCAGCGTCCCCGCGGCCGCCGACGACGCCACCGCCGGCCACGACCCCGCCCGCCACCACGCCGCCGGCCAACACGCCCCCGCCGGAGACGACCCCACCAGAGACGCAGGCTCCCGAGAACACCCCCGCGCCGTCCGACTGACGTGTCGGGCGCCGGACGCCCGCCACGTCAGGAGGTTCGATGCTCTGCTGGTTCTGCGCCGAGTCGGCCCGGGCTAGTTGCCGCTTCTGCGGACGAGGGGTTTGTGCCGACCACGCCCGGTTCGGGCCCTACCTGTTGCAGGTGAGCCGGTCCGAGACCCGGCGGCGGGCGGAGTCGCTGGTGGTGGACGACGCGGTGCAGTGCGGCACCTGCCGGCCACGACCACACCCGGTGGCGATGCCGGAACTGGACTAGAGGCCGTACCTTCAGGGAATGGCTCGAAACGACGGCTACGAAGACCTCGGTGCCTGGTCCGAGTTCGGCTCGGTGTCCGGCATGGTCGCCAGTCACACGTCGGAGACGCTCGACCAGGCGGTCGAGACCGGCTTCGGCTCGCCCTCCGGCGGCCTCGACCTCGACGGCCTGCCCGACATCACGCTCGGCGCGGGCGTCGCCCAGGTCGCCGACGAGCTGGCGATCGACCTGTCCCCGCCCGAGGGCTACGCCAACGAGGTCGACGCCGACGGCGACGGCACGCTCGACGAGGCGACCTATCAGGGCCGCGCCGACGGCGGCGTCGACATCGTGGTCGACCTCGACGGTGACGGGAACGCCGACTTCATCGGCACCGACCTCGACCTCGACAACAAGGTCGACTACGCCGACTACGACAAGGACGGCGACGGCGTCTTCGAGAAGCGCATGTTCGACGACGACGGCGACGGCTTCCTCGACCGCGCGGAGTGGCTGCACGGAGGCAGCTAGCTATTTACAAATAAACTTTACAGTATTCATAATCACGTATGCGCCGATCGATGATCTTCGCCATGACCGCGGTTCTCGCGGCCGGCGGTGGCACCGTCTACCTCGCTTCCACCGCCAGCGCCGCCGCCGCGTGCGCACCGGCGTGGAGTGCCTCCGCCGTCTATGTGAAAGACAACGTGGCCTCGCAGAGCGGCCACAACTACACCGCCAAGTGGTGGACCCAGAACGAGCAGCCGTCCACCCACAGCGGACAGTGGGACGTCTGGATCGACAACGGGGTCTGCGGCGGCACCACACCCCCGACCACGCCGCCGACGACTCCCCCCACCACGCCACCCACGACTCCGCCGACGACGCCTCCCACGACGCCGCCGACCACCCCACCCACGACGCCGCCCAACACGGGACTCCCCAAGCGTGCGCTCATCGGCTACCTGCACTCCAGCTTCGCCAACGGCTCCGGTTACGTGAAGATGTCCGACGTACCCGCCAACTGGGACATCATCAACCTGGCCTTCGGCGAGCCCACGTCGGCCACCTCGGGCGACATCCGGTTCACGCTCTGCCCGGCCACCGAGTGCCCCGGCGTCGAGAGTGAGGCCGCCTTCATCGCCGCCATCAAGGCCAAGCGCGACGCCGGCAAGAAGGTGCTGCTCAGCATCGGCGGCCAGAACGGCCAGGTGCAGCTCACCACCACCGCCGCCCGGGACAAGTTCGTCAGCTCGGTCAGCGCCATCATCGACAAATACGGCCTGAACGGCGTCGACGTCGACTTCGAAGGCCACTCGCTGTCGCTGAACACCGGCGACACCGACTTCAAGAACCCGACCACCCCGGTCATCGTCAATCTGATCTCGGCCCTCAAGTCGCTCAAGGCCCGCTACGGCGCCGGCTTCGTGCTGACCATGGCCCCCGAGACGTTTTTCGTGCAGCTCGGCTACCAGTACTACGGCTCGGGCCCGTGGGGCGGCCAGGACCCGCGCGCCGGCTCCTACCTGCCGGTCATCTACGCGATGCGCAACGACCTGACCGTCCTGCACGTCCAGGACTACAACTCGGGCTCGATCATGGGCCTGGACAACCAGTACCACTCGATGGGCGGCGCCGACTTCCACATCGCCATGACCGACATGCTGCTGGCCGGCTTCCCGGTCGCCGGCAACACCGCCAACATGTTCCCGGCCCTGCGCGAGGACCAGATCGCGTTCGGTGCCCCGTCCTCGGTCAGCGCCGGCAACGGCTACGTCGCCCCTTCGGCGATCCAGTCGGCGGTCAACTGCCTGATCCGCAACACCGGCTGCGGTTCGTACACCCTGCGCAGCGGCACCAACCCGAACTTCCGGGGCCTGATGACCTGGTCGATCAACTGGGACAAGTTCTACGGCTACGAGTTCCAGAACCAGAACGGCGCGTATCTGAAGGGGATTGGCTAAAGGTCAAGGTCAAGATCTGGATGTCCCGGCGGGGTGGTGGGTTGCAGACCGTCGCTCCCGCGGGGACCCGGGCGGGGTGAGCAGGGCGCTGGCGCGCCCAGAACGCTCACCCCACCCGGGCGGCCTGCGTAAGTGGTTGCGCCCAACCCCAGCCGGCCCTCGTCTACTTCAACGCCGGCGGTAGGTGTGCGGTCCGCTGAGCCGCCGACTGAGGTATCTGCTCTGCAGGTCGCCGGCGAGCAGGGCGGCCAGAGTGGCGGCGAACCCGCCCGGTCAGATGTCCAATGAGCGGTATCGCCGAGCGGCCAATCCGCTTCCTCCGACCACGCGTCCGGGTCGCCGAAATCCATCCGCACCAGCGCCCGCGCGAACCGGTTCTCCTCGACGAGGTCGTTCCGCCCGCCCGGACCGTGCATGATCACGCAGTCGTCGATGACGCCGTTCCCGTGGGCGCCGACGAACTGTTTGTAGTCGCGCGGCAGAGTGACGCCGAGGGCTGGTCGACCTCTCGTTCGTGACGTCCGTGCTCACGCGTCATGACGTCGAACCGTTCTCCTGGTCGTGCCCAGTGCCGCACGTGAAAGTCCGGCTTGCCCTCGAGACGCCGGCCACGGTCGGCGGGCTCGACGGAGTCGATCCGGAAGCTGAGACGAATGACCGGCACGTTGGGTTGGGCGCAACCACTCACTCAGGTCGCCGTGACGCGCCTCGCGTTCTGGACGCGCCAGCGCCCAGCGAGGCACGGCGCGGTCCCCGCTACTTGTAGAGAGTTTGATGTACGACCGCGGCCCGGCCAGGCTTGGTCGAGGTGATCGGTAGGGAACTCAGGCCCCCGCTGCCCACTCATATAGCGGAGTGTGGCTCT
>NZ_JAHKKG010000023.1 GCF_018829635.1 Paractinoplanes bogorensis | reverse complement strand
CACCCAACTGAGCGGTCCGAACACCAGATTGAGCGGCCCGGACACCCAACTGAGCGGTCCGAACACCAGATTGAGCGGCCCGGACACCCAACTGAGCGGTCCGAACACCAGATTGAGCGGCCCGGACACCCAACTGAGCGGTCCGAACACCAGATTGAGCGGCCCGGACGCCGAGCTGACCGGTCCGGCCGTCGAGGTGGCGGTGGCCGGGCCGATCCCGGCCGCCCATCCCGGATGGGAACTGGTCGGCGAGGTGCCGGGCGTGCAGTTCGTGGACGACTGGTTGCGCGCGGAACCGTTCGAAGATGCGCGAGCGCTCACCGCCGCCGACGTGCCCGAGATCCTGGACCTGATCGAACGCACTCAACCCGGCCCGTTCCGCACGCGCACGATCGAACTGGGGACCTATCTCGGCGTGCGGCGGAACGGGAGGTTGATCGCGATGGCCGGTGAGCGGTTGCATCCGCCGGGCTGGACCGAGATCAGCGCGGTGTGCACCGATCCGGCGTTCCGCGGGCAGGGGCTGGCCACAAAGTTGGTGCGCGCGGTGGCGTTCGGAGTCCGGCAGCGCGGCGAGATCCCGTTCCTGCACACCTCTGCGGCCAACACGAACGCGATCCGCCTCTACCAGTCGATCGGTTTCCGACTGCGGAAGCGGACCACGTTCGCGCTCTACCGCGCGCTGTGAGTTCCCGGCGCGCAAAAGCGGACAACCGGCGCTCACCATGCGCGCCGCCGGCTCAGACAGCGCCCGGCGCGCAAAGCGAGCAACCGGCGCTCGCAATGCGCACCAGCGGCTCAGACAGCGCGCCCAGCGCGCAAAGCGAGCAACCGACGCTCACAATGCGCGCCGACGGCTCAGACAGCGCCCGGCGCGCAAAGCGGGCATCCGGCGCTCGCAATGCGCGCCGGCGGATCAGACGCGGGACAGGGCCCGGTCGCTGACGATGCACTCCATGCCGAACTGGCGGGCGCGACGGACGGCGAAGTCGGTCAGGCCCGGGTCGTCGGCGTAGTCCAGCGCGTACAGGTCGAGCTGCAACCGCAACAACTGCTCGGCGATCTGGGCGTGGAACTCCAGCGTGTCGGCCGGCCAGGCCGCGTACCCCTGCTCGGTCCACCGCGCCGAGAATGATTCGAACACCACCCCGTCGACCAGTTCGGCCAGCCGCGGCAGCATCCCGAAGCCGCGGTTGGCCAGGATGTACGCCGAACCGGCCTCGGCCCGCAGCGCCGCCACCAGGGTGAGCAGGTGCGGCACGTCCTCGGGGAAGGTCAGCTCGACGTTGAGCGTGTCGAGGAACAAGCCGTCGAACCCGGCCGCCAGCGCGTCCCGGGCCTGCCCGACCACGTGCGAGACCCAGTCCGGGTGCCCGACGTGCACGAACTTGCCGCCCCAGTCCGGGTTGACCTCGGTGCGCTGCCATTCGGCGGGCGGCCCGGTGTCCTCGGAGAGGGTCAGGTACGCCAGCACGTGCACGCCCTTGGCCTTGAGGAAGGCGATCTCCTCGGCGTTGTAGAAGTCGGGCTGCAGCACCACGCGCGGGTACTCGGCCAGGTCGACCAGCCGCCCGTTGCCGTAGTAGAAGCAGATCGGCGCCCGCTCAGGTGAAGTCATGACGGCCTCCCGTGTGACGCGTACCAGGCGTACGTGGTCCGGACGCCCTCTTCGAGCGTGACCGTCGGCTCGAACCCGGTCAGCTCGCGCAGCTTCGACAGGTCCGGGCAGCGGCGCCGCACCGATCCGGGCGGGGCGTCGGCGGTCTCGATGGCGGGACTCACCCCGGCCACCCGCAGGACCAGCTTGGCCAGGTCGCCGATGTTGGTCTCCTCGCGGTCGTTGCCGATGTGCACGATCTGCCCGGCCGCGGCCGGGGTGGCCATCAGCCGGACCATCGCCTCGACCGCGTCGTCGACGTGGCAGAACGCGCGGAACTGGTCGGCCCCGGGCACCCGGAACGGGTCCTCACCGCCGCGCGCCCGCAACGACATCTCGGGGATCACGTGGTCGGCGCCCATCCGCGGCCCGTAGACGTTGTGGAAGCGCCCGACCACCGCCTCGAAGCCGCGGGCCCGGGCCGTGTGCAGGAACGCGGCCTCGCCGAGGAGCTTGCTGACCGCGTACGCGAAACGCGGTGCCGTGATGTCCGAGATCATCGTCGGGATGGCCTCGGGCGTCGGGACCGGCACGATGCCCGCGTCGACGCCGCCCGCGTAGACCTCGCTGGTCGACGCGAAGAAGACCCGCTCCCCCGGCTCCAGCCAGTCGAGCAGGTGCATGGCCACGAGCGTGTTCACCCGCACCACGCGGGCCGGGTCCTTCTCCACGTTGCGCACACCCACGACGGCGGCGAGCAGGTAGATCTGGTCCCAGCCGTGCTCGAGCCCGGCGTAGAAGGCGGGATCGGTCAGGTCGCCCGAGACGATCGTGGCGCCCAGCTCCTGCAGATCGGCGTCCGAGCGCCCGCGCGAGAAGTCGTCGACGATCGTGACGTCGTGGCCGTCGGCGACCAGTCGCCGGGCCAGGTGGGCGCCGATGAAACCGGCGCCGCCGAGCAGGAGGGCCCTCATGCCGCCACCAGCCCGAGGCCGGCGTACCGGATGCCCGCCGCGCGAACGGCATCGGCGTCGAGGATGCGCCACGAGTCGAAGATCAGCGAAGGCCGGGCATCGCCGAGCACATCCTCGACAGAAAGAGCCCGGTAGTCCGGGTGGTCGTTGATGACCAGCACCGCGTCGCTGTCGGTGAACGCCTTGTCCAGGCTGATCGGGTCACCGCCGTACTGGCGAATGACCTCCGGCGTGACCATCGGGTCGTGACCGGTCACCGTGATGCCCGCCGCCGAGAAGATCGGCATCATGGTGGCGATCGGCGTCCCGCGCATGTCGTCGGTGGGCGGCCATCCCTTGTACGCCCATCCGAGCACCGCCAGGCGCAGGCCGCGGGTCTCGCCGCGCAGCTCGGACAGCAGCTTGACCACGGTCGACGCCACGTGCTTGGGCAGGTGCTCGTTGAGCGCGCGGGCCTGGCCGACCAGGAACGGCGTGTAGTCTCCGGCGCTGTCCAGCATGATGTACGGGTCCTTGCTGAGGCAGCCGCCGCCGACGTAGCCCGGCTTGGACAGGTCGGGCCGCGGGTAGTCCACGTTGGCCGCCCGGATCACCTCGAGCGGGTCGAGGCCGTGCTGCTCGGCGATGAGCGCGATCTCGTTGCCGAACGAGTAGATCAGGTCGGTGTGGCAGTTGTTGGACAGCTTGGTCAGCTCGGCCGCCTCGAGCGACGACACCGGGTGCACCGTGTTGGCCAGGCCGCCGAAGAACTCCAGCCCGGCCTGCAGCGAGGCGTCGTCGAGCCCGCCGACCACCTGCGGCAGCTCGACCAGTTCGCGCAGCGCCTGCCCCTGGATCGTGCGCTCGGGCGCCATCACCAGCCGCACGTTGCCCGCGCCCCAGGCCGCTTCGAGCTCGGGCAGCACGACCCGGCGGCTGGTGCCGACCGGCACGGTGCTGCGCACGACCACCAGGGTGCCCGCCTTGCACGTCGCGGCCACGTTGCGCGCGGCGGCGGCCAGGTTGGCCAGGTTGGGCCGGCGGGTGTTCTCGTCGACCGGCGTGGACACGCTGATCACGGCCACGTCGACGGTGTCGCGCGGCAGGTCGGGCGCGACGTGGATGCGGCTGCCCACGTGGGCGGCGAAGATGTCCTCGACGCCCGGCTCGAAGATGTGCGACCGGCCCTGCGCGAGGGTGTCGAGCACGTGGGTCGACACGTCGGCGCCGTGCACGACGTAGCCCTTGTCGGCCAGCGCGGCGGTCAGCGTCAGACCGACGTAGCCGAGGCCGACGACTCCGATCGTCTGTGGCATGCGGTTCTCCTTATTCACGGGGACACACCGGACCCGGTCGGTCCAGTTCGAGCACGGTGACCGTGCCGGTGAAGCGTTCGTTTGCGTAGTGCTTGCAGGCGGCGCGCACGTCGTCCGGCCGGCTCGCGTAGTCGACGCTGAGCACGAACTTGCCCGCCTCGCGCAGGGCACGGGTCTCGGCCAGGTTCTCGGCGCACCAGTCCTCGGTGCAGCGCTTGTCGGTGGCCTGGAAGAACAGCTCCTCCATGCCGATGCCGTCGATCGCCGCCGTGTAGCCCGGCTGGTGCCGCAGTTCCGGCGAGTTCTGCGGCACGATCAAAAAGCCAGGGCGACGAGCTTTCCCGTACGCGGAAATGCGCGCGATGAGCGACGCCATGTCCCGGGCCAGCGTGTCCCGGTCACGTCCTTGCACGTTTCTGAGCGAGATCTCCTCGTACGCCAGCGGCGTGTCCAGGTAAACGCCGTCGAACCCGGCCCGCAGCGCCTGGTCGACCCGCGGACGGACAACCTTCTGCCACCATCGCTCGTCGTAGAAACGCACGAAGTACTCGCCCGGCCAGTCGGCCCACTCGTTCCCGATCAGGTCACGGTCGAGGCCCCGGTACTCCGGGCGGAAGTCCTCGATGCTGCCGATCTCGAAGTACGCAAGAACCCGTTTGCCGGTGGCGCGAACATGCGCGATCTCGTCCGCGGTGAACCAGTCCCGGTGCGCGTCCCGGGCCAGGTCGATCACCACCGTGCCGTACGGGCCGGACGCCAGCTGGTCGAGGCGCCCGTCCCGGTAGTTCTGCAATTGATACGCCCAGCCCGCGCGGGGCTGAGCGGTGGTGAGCGATGGCGCCGGCGCCGACTGCGCGGGAGTGCGCGTCGGCGCCGGAGTGCGCGAACGAGCAGGTGCGGGCGGCGACTGCTCGATGGTGTCGGTTCGCTCGTCATCGGACGGCGAGGTACAGGCGGTGACGGTCAGAATCGCCGCCGCCAGAGAAGCCAGGACCGCCACCGCCCCTCTCACGCGTCTTCCCAGATGCTCTTGACCGAGGCGCTCAGGTCGTACGCCGGCGCCCACCCGAAATCGGCTGCCGCCCGCGAGATGTCGGCCTGGATCCAGTCGACCGCGGCCGACCGTTGCGGCCCGGCCCCCGCCTCGTGAACCGCACCGGTGAAGCCGGCCTGCGCGGCCAGCATCCCGACCGTCTCGCGCACGGTCACCGCCCGCCCGCTGCCGGCGTTGTAGACGTTGTGCGGCAGCAAATCAGCCGTCACCACAGCCCGGATCAGCGACGCCACATCCCGCACGTCCACGAAATCCCGGTGAGTGCCCAACGGACCGAGCGACAGCGCCGGCTCCCCGGCCCGCAGCTGCGCAGCCACCCGCCCCAGCACGGTTGAAGCCGGCTGCCCCGCCCCGATCGGGTTGAACACCCGCAGCGACACGGTGTTCGACGCCAGCGCGAACAGCCGGGTCCCGGCCGCGTGACTGACCCCGTAGGCTCCCACGGGCTCCAGACGGTCGTCCTCGGCCACCGCGCGACCGGAAGAGACGACACCGTACTCCCCCGCCGATCCGAGCCGTACCAGGCGCGCTTCCGGAGCCGACTCGAGCAGGTTGGCCGCCACCATCGCGTTGGCCCGCATCAGCTCGGCCGCCGTGCCGGTCAGCGCCCCGACGCAGCAGACCACCACGTCCGGCTTCTCCGCGCGCATCAATGCCTTGAGCGCGCCGACATCGCCGTGCACGAGGTCGTGCCGATCGCGGCCCGGGGTGACCAGCTCACCCACGTCGTCGAGAGCGGCCCGGACGTGCCGCCCGATGAACCCGGACGAGCCGAAGAGCACGATCCTCATCGCGGGCCGCCCCAGCACGAGCGCGAACCGCGGACAGCCACCGTCATACCGGCTCTCCGGCGCGGTCGCGCAGCAGCTTGGGCCGCAGCTCCTCGAAGCTGCGGTTGGCCTCGTCGTAGTCCTCGGGCCGCCCGATGTCGAGCCAGAAACCGGTGAACGGATAGGTGCCCGGGTTCTCCCGGCGGGCCAGCAGATCGAGCACCAGCTCGTCGAAGCCGAACGACAGACCGGCCGGGTAGGGGGCCAGGGTGCGCCGGCTCATCCCGTACACGCCCATGCTGACCTGGTAGCGCAGGCTCGGCTTCTCGCGGAACCCGACGATCTGCGACGCCTCGACGTCGAGCACCCCGAACTCCACCTTGTGCGTGCGCTCGGCGATCGCCACGGTCAGCCCGGTCCCGCTCAGGGCATGCTGGGTGAGCAGGTCGGCGTAGTCGAGATCGGTCAGCACGTCGCCGTTCATCACCAGGAAGTGCTCGGGCAGCGAGTCCTTGAGCCCGAACAGCGGCCCGACCGTCGACAGGGGACGATCCTCCTCGATGTAGTCGACGGTCAGTCCCCAGCGCGCCCCGTCGCCGACGAAGGCGCGGATGAGTGGCCCGAGGTGGTTGATGGCCAGGGTGACCGAGGTGAAGCCGCAGCCCGCGAGCTGGTCCAGGACGATCTCCAGGATCGCGTGCTTGTCACCGATCGGCATCAGAGGCTTGGGCAGCGTGGTGGTGTACGGCCGCAGCCGCACCCCCTTGCCGCCGGCGAGAATCACCGCGTGCATGCAGATCTCCCCCTTGTGACTTACCGGTAGTGGCGAACCTGGCGGACGGACGGCGCCAGGCCGAGCAGGAAAAGCGCGAGCAGCGCGAGCACGCTGCCCAGGAACAGGACGGTGTCGGCCAGTGGGGTGACCGGGCCGCCCAGCAGGAACACGGCGCCGAGGTGCAGCACCAGCGCGGCGACCAGCGACGCGCAGAGGTGGCCGAAGCGCTCGAACCCGGCCAGCAGGAAGGCGGCGTAGTAGGCGCCGGCGAGCAGGACGTGGGCGGCGACCATGACGACCACGGCCGGGTCGGTGGTGCCCAGCACGGCCAGGAGCGCGACGCCGAGCACGGCCGGGACGGCCAGGCAGAGCAGGATCTCGCGGCCGATCGCGCGGGCCACGCCCTGCTCGAAGTCGGCCGGGCGACGGCTGCCCCGGGTCAGCCCGACGGCCTGGGCGCGGAACTGCTCGGCCCGCCACTCGACGAAGCCCATCGACAGGATCAGCGGGGCCACGGCGATCGCGATGTCGAGCCGGTCGGGCAGGTAGGGCAGGGCGGCGTGCAGGAGCAGAACCGCCGAGAGGATCCCGTACGCGGTCACGCCGCTCAGCGCCCGCCACGGCAGCCGGGTGGCCGGTTCGTCCCGGCTCCCCTTCCGGAAGGTGCAGAGCAGCGCGACGGTGAACGCGATCGTGACGCCGGCGCCCGCGGTGATCAGGGCGGCGTCGCGCAGCGAGGGGCTGAGCAGATAGGCCACGCCCGCCACCACGGCCGGGGCCATCGCCACGACCTGCCACAGCTCGCGGCGGTAGAACATCAGGACCGTGCCCGCGAGCTGGTAGGCGAGCTGGCCCGCGGCGAGCACGATGAGCCGCCAGTCGCCCAGGCTCGCCCCGAGGGCGGCGCCCAGCAGCGGGGCGGCCAGGGCCGAGAAACGCAGCAGCCGGGCCGCCCGGTGCGGGCGGTTGGAACCGAGCAACTGGTAGGCGGCGAAGGCGACCGTGCCCGCGTAGGCCCAGCCGATGACCCCGGCAACGGTCAGTGTGATCAGGGCGTTGCGGTGCCCGAGTACGGCCAGCACGGCCGGGAAGACGGCACTGGGCAGGGCGTAGAGCGGGCCGTGGAGCAGCAGCCGGAGGGTGCGGCGCCGGCTGTTCCCGGCCGCGGCCGGGGCGGGCGGGTCGTCGGACGGCGGGCCGAGGCGGCGGAACACCTCGGAGGCCAACGCGAACACGTCGGGGAAGCCGTACTCGACCCGGGCGATGCGGTCGGTGACGCCGTCGGCCTCCAGCGCGGCGGCCACCTGAAGCGCTTCGACGGCCCGGCCGAGGGCGGGCCGCATCCGGTCGACGAGCATGTCGAGCGGGTCGGTGGAGATGCGCGGCAGCACCACCGGGTGGGTCGGCGGCGCGCTCACCGTCTTGTCCTCGACGGTCATCGGCGGCCCATCCACGCCGGTGCGGCCGGGCGCAGGCGCGGGGCCGGCACCCGTGACGGCCGCAGGTGACGCGGCTGCTCGCCCGCCTCGAGCGGGGTGACCAGGCCCTCGTAGACGTTGCGGTACATCTGCAGCGACTGGGCCAGGGTGAAATGCTCGAGCACCCGGGCCCGGGCCGCGAAGCCGAGGTTGTGCCGCAGCTCGTCGTCCTTCAGCAGCTCGATGCAGGCCTCGGCCACGGCCACGTGGTCGCGCGGCGCCACGACCCGGCCGGTGTCGGCCACCGCCTCGGCCACGCCGCCCACGTTCGTACACACGCAAGGCCGGCCGCAGGCCATCGCCTCGACCACCGTGTACGGGAAGCCCTCGGAGATGCTGGTGAGCGCCACGATGCTGCCGGCGTGGTAGGCGTCGACGGCCCGGGCGATGCGCCCCTCGAGCACGGCTGCGCCCTCGAGTCCCAGTTCGGCGATGAGCGCCTCGCATGACTCGTGGTAGGTGCGGTTGACGGCCGGGGTGCCACCGAAGATGCGCAGGCGGGCGTTCGGAATCTGCTCGCGGACCAGAGCAAACGCGCGGATCAGCGTGTGCAGGTCCTTGAGCGGGTCGACCCGGCCCATGAACGAGATGGTCGGCACGTCGGGTTCGCTGGAGGCGGCCGGGAACTCGGCCGGCTCGACGCCGTTGTACATCGTCCACATGCGTTCGGGGTCGGCGCCGTTGTGCAGCTGCCACCGCCGGTTGTAGGCCGAGTGCGGCGCCAGCACGTCGGTGATGAGATAGGCGGCCCCGGCGAGCGAGCGGAAGAAGCTCAGGGCCATCACCCGTACGGCGTGGGGTGCGTCGTCGTGCAGGTAGGAGATGTAGCGCTCGCGCAGATAGATGCCGTGCTCGCTCATCACCAGCGGCGTGCCGTAGCGCCACTTGGCCACCATCGCCACGAGCATGGACAGCCCGTTCATCGAGCAGTGCACGATGTCGGCCTCGACGGCCGGGGCGCTCAGCGGGCGCAGCATGTGCTCGAGCAGCCAGGTGGCCTGGATCGCGTCGGCCACCGTGGGCGCCTCGGTGGTCTGCTCGACGCGCAGTTCGTGCCACGCGTCGAGCATCATCGTGACCGCCTCGTTGGAGACGAGCGCCTCGCCCAGGTCACCGCCCGACGCGGCGTACTCGTAAAGGCCTCTCAGCGCGAGGAGGAAGAGCCCCCGGCCCTGTTCCGGGCGCAGAGTGTCGAGCGGCGTGATGAGCGCGCGCAGGAACATCTCGTACGGGCCGGTGAAGGCCGGGCCGGGCGTCTGCCGGGGGCGGCCGCGGTCACGGCCGCCCCACAGCGGCACGGAGTGCACCCGGTCGAGGTTCGCCGGTGCGGCGAAGACGGACTGCTCGGAGCCGTCGACGGTGAGCGCCACGACCTCCCAGCGGTAGTCGGGCATCCCCTTGATGAGCTGCTCGCACCAGATGCTGACGCCGCCCATCGCGTAGGGGTAGGTCCCCTCGGACACGAGTGCAATCCGCATGGTGTTACGCCCGCGGCGTGGCCGGGACGGTCACCGGGGTGCCGGCCGTGATCGCCACCGGGGTCGTGACATCCGTCCCGTACGTGGTCGAGGCCGTTCCCGTGACACCGCTGACCTGAAGCGTCCCGGCCGCCGGCGAGGTGACCGTGACCGTGCCCGCGGACCGGTCGTAGACCGCGTCGGCCCCGGCCGCCAGCTGCCCGAAGTGCTTGGTGCGGACGCTGGTGTAGGCGCCGATCTCGGACCAGTCCAGGTTCAGCAGCGGCACCGAGTAGATGGCCTTGTACTTGGCCACGGTGGCCTCGGTCCAGTCGGTGGCCAGCGTGCGGCCGTTGCCGTAGTCACGGACGTTGGCGATGTGCAGGGTGTGCGTGTTGATGCCGCCCGACGCCACGTGCTGCAGCGCGATCCCGGTCTCGTAGTCGAGGATCTGCGCGTAGGTGCGGTTGGTCGGCCAGTACGGGAACTTGCCGTTCGGGCCGTAGAAGGAGTTGTAGAACGCGGTCTCCTCCTCGGGCGTGGTGCAGAAGTAGGCGAAGTTGGTCGGCCAGTCCGGCACGACCTCGACCGCCGGCTCCAGCGGGTGCACGATCGACGCGTTGAAGTGCGCGGGCTTGTGGCTCGCGAACGACATGTTGCCGTGCAGGTACTTGATGTTCAGGTCCTTGGCCGCCTGCAGCAGGTTCGGGTTGGAACCTTCCAGGCCGTGGTCGACCGGCACGCCGGTGTCGTCGTCCGGGTCGACCGTGTAGACGCCGAGACCCGAGTACTCGGGCGTCTTGAGCACCCCGGCCGACTCGTTGAGCCCGATCGCCGCGCCCGCGTTGCGGTTGTCGAGGATCTCGGCCTTCGTCACGGCGTAGCTCGTGTTGTTGAGCTCCGGGTGGTTGAGCGTGTGGTTGAGCCACCGGAAGTCGTTCTTCAGGCACTTGGTGGTGGCCGTCAGCTCGTTGATGCCGCCGTTGGGGCTGCACTGGCTGCCGGCGAACGGGTCGATGTCGGCGCCGTTGAAGGCCAGGTTGAACTTGAACCCGTTGCCGATCGCGTCCTGCCGCTGGTCGAGGTTGACCATGTCGTGGCCGGAGACCTGGAAGCCGGGGTCGTACTCGATGTGGCCGTCCGGGTAGTAGTGGTCGGCGGTGTTGAACCAGTCGTCGATGTCGACGTTGAGGTAGTGCCGCTGCTCGCCCAGGAACAGGCCCTTGGTCGCCCACCGCACCAGACCGTAGACCAGCACGTCGGACTGCAGCAGGTACTGGTTGAGGGTGAAGGTCAGCGCGAGGCGCTCACGGCCGTCGACCGACGTCGAGCGCACGCCCAGCACGTTGGTGCCGTCGGTGGCGATCGACTCGGCGGCGCAGCCGGGGGCGATGCTCGTCTTGTAGACGTAGGACTGCACGACCGGGATAGCGGCGTCGGCCTTCAGGTAGTCGAACACGCCGGCACCGGCCGCGGTGAGCGACACGTTGAGCGGGGTGTCGCCGACCGAGGTCTCACCGGCCGAGCGCAGGCAGTAGTCCTCGGGCCAGGAGCCGTACGAGGTGTAGAGCGAGGCCTGACGGACACCGAAGTTCCGCTCGTACGCCCACAGGATGTTCCACTCGTTGCTGTCCAGCCCGTTCAGGTACGAGCTGCCCTCGGCGTACACCTGCATGGTGTTGGTCAGCAGGATCGCGTTGTACTTGCCGGTGCCGTCGGGCCGCACGAGGGTGTCGACGGTGACCGGGGTGGTCGCCGTGTAGAGCACGTCGTAGGCCGCGCCGAGCCGGTCGAGCGTGGTCTTCCAGGTCGGCACGCCGAAGTCGTCGGTGTTGGTGGCGACGACCAGCGCGCGCAGGGCGACCTTGTCGTTGAGGCCGGCGAGGGCTGCGGCCGGGGCTTTCTGCTTGGCCGCGGCCGCCGGCTTGGCCAGCGCGACCTTGCCGGCCCGCTTGGGCAGCGGTGCGGGCGGCTTGACCTGGGGGCGGGCGACCTGGCCGTAGCCCGGAACCTGGGGCGGGGCCTTGGGCTTGGCAGGTTTCGCGACCGCAGGCGCCCCGGTCACGAGCGCGCCGGCACACAGTGCGGCGACCAGGGCGCGTACCGCACGGCGGTAGGCGGGCATGCGGGCAGCGACCATCGAGCAACCTCCACGGAGGACGACGGGAGATGAATTGGCGGTGCGGCACGGATCAGGCCCCGGTGGAGGGGACCGACGGCGAGTCTAAGCAAAAATTAAGGATCGCCGGGGGTCGATCGCCGTGTCTCCACAACGACCATTCCAGGTCGTTGACGCCCATCGACGGCAGTGCTATCCGGAACCGTCCTTAGATCGGCGTCTAAACATCGTGGACAGTCCGCATGATCGCCCTGACAAGCCATTTCACGATCCACCGGTAATGGCTCGTTAACAATTTTCGCGAACTCCTCCACCCATCGAAGATCAGCTATCTACATAGGGTTCGCCAGGCTAGATCACCAAACGCCCGACTTGAACGTGTTGCCGGGATCCACGACGGCAGCACAATCGGTCTGGTTTGGACTGTGGGTTGTGGACGCAGCGTGGCGGGCACTCGACGGTCCGCCCACGTAAGTGATTGAGACGTATCAATAGGAAACAGCGTTTCCCTTCACTCGCCACTCCACCGCCGGAAAGGCCGATGACACGTCCCGGAAATGTCAGACAGAATGGCCGGCAAATTACCGGCGAGTAATTGCCGGAATGACAGATGTCATCGCCGGGACGTGCAAGACGTACCTGAACCGATGACCGGCGGCACTACGACCGTGCCGCCCCGGACGGAAGTCTCGACGGCATGAGGATCATCGCTCTCGCCCTCGCCGCCACCCTCGCCGCCGGCCAGCCCGCGCCGGTCGCCACCACCGGTCAGGCCGCGCCGGTCGCCACCGCCGGTCAGGCCGCGCCGGTCGCCGCCGACGTCCGGCTCACCCTGCCCGCACCGACCGGGCACGACCGGATCGGAACCGTCTCGCTGCACCTCGTCGACGCCTCGCGCGGCGACCCCTGGGTGCCGGCCGAGAAACGCCGCGAACTGATGGCCCAGATCTGGTACCCCGCCGCCACGGTCGACGGCTACCGCCGGGCGGACTGGGTCACCCCCGGGATCGCCGCCAAGCTCGCCCCGCCGGGCTCCGGCTTCACCGTGCCGGTCACCGACGGGCACATCGGCGCCCCCGCCGCGCCCGGACGCCGCCCGGTCGTGCTCTTCTCCCCCGGCCTGGGCATGGAACGGACCACGGCCACCGCGCTGGTCGAAGACCTCGCCTCGCACGGTTTCGTCGTCGTCACCATCGACCACACCCACGACGCCAACTTCGTCGAGTTCCCCGACGGCCGGATCGCTACCCTGGCCCTGCCCGTCCCCACCGACGAGACCCAGGAGAAGGCGATGCTGGCCAAGGCCCTGGCCGTACGCGTCGCCGACACCCGCTTCGTGCTCGACACGCTGACCGCGATCGCCCGCGGCCGTGGTCCCTCGGTGCCCCGCGGCCTGCCCCGGGCCCTGGATCTGAACCGGGTCGCCATGGTCGGCCACTCGATGGGCGGCGCCACCGCGGCCGAGACGATGCGCGTCGACCGCCGCGTGCGGGCCGGGCTCAACCTGGACGGCACGTTCTTCGGTCGCGTGCTCGACACCGGTCTGGACCGCCCGTTCCTGATGCTGGGCGCCGCCACCGGCGACGACGGCACCTGGACCCGCATGTGGACCAAGCTGCGCGGTCCGCGGCACTGGCTCGAGCTGCAGAACACCCGGCACCTGTCCTTCACCGACCTGCAGACCCTGCTGCCGCAGATGAACACCCCCGCCGAGCAGGCCGAGCCCTTGATCGGCACCATCGACGGCGACCGTTCGATCGCCGTCCAGCGCCCCTATGTGCGGGCCTTCCTCGACCGCTACCTGCGCCACCGCCCCGGCACGCTGCTGACGGGCCCGTCGCCGGCATATCCCGAGATGCGCTTCCCCCACTGAGTTCCGGCGCCGCCGGTGGACGGGGCCCGCCCTCCCTCAGGGGCCCCCGTCCACCGGCATGGTGGCCGATCTGAGCGATCTTGGGAGTAGACCGCGGCGCCGCCTGTGTGTCGTATCCCGAGACATGTGTCAGTGGTTGTTGACCATGCGGTTGGGGTGAGGGCGATGTAGTTGCGGTCGGGTTCGAGGTGAGAGTGGCCGAGGGGTCGGCCGTCGGGGTGGTAGACGGTGACACGGCCGTTGTCGCGGATGATCGTCGAACGCGACGGCACCGGCCACGCCGGCCCGCCGCGTTGCCGGACACTGGCCAGAGCATCACGGATGAAGCCGGCCCCGTTGTCCGGGCTCATCTCGGCCGCAGCTTGCAGATCCAGACTTCCAGATCCGCCGGGATCGCCCGGGGAACTGTGGTGCGGGCGCCGGGAAAGTGGCTGCCCCTGACCCTCGGCCCGGATCCGGGCTTGATGCCGGTAGACGGTGCGCTCGGACACGCCATGGGTTCGGGCGAACCCGGCCGCGCTCACCGCAATCCCCGCCGCCAGCTGAACATCCAGCGGGTTCATGACATGCCGCCGAGAAGCCATACCCAGCAGCACGGACAACACCACCCACGGCCTGAACCGACTGACACATCTCTTGGGACAGCGGCGCCGCCTGTGGGCAACGCGGAATTGTGGACAACCGCCACCATGGTGGGCGACGGATCGGAGGGGTCGTGCGCAGTCAGACGGATCGCTTCGAGCTCTATATCAAAGGCACCCTCTACAGCAACGTCGCGTTCGGGCCGCTTCTTGTGGGCGGGGCGGTGCTCGACGGGCAGCGGGTCGGGCTCGAGCTGGTGCCCGTGGCCGCCGCTCTTGTCGTCCATCTCGTTCTCTGTGTGCTGCTGATGCGGGCGGGCATCGCCGTCTACCCGGGCCGCGGCCCGCTGCCCGTCCGGCTGATCGTGGCCGGCGCAGTGTCGTCCGTGGTCGCGGCGGCGGCCGGTCTGGCGACGTACGGACAAGGAGACAGCCCGGCCGCCGCGGTCCTGATCGAAGTTGTCGTCCTCTTCGCGATCGCGTTGAGCACTCTGGTCCGCCCGATGGTCGTCCTCGGCACGGTGGGGATCGCCGGGATCGCGGCGATCATGGTGATGCAGCGCGACCCCGGGCCGGCCCTGGTGCTGGCCGCGATCCTGCTCTTCCTGGTGCCCGCGGCCCGGGTCACCCTGTGGACGCTGGGGCTGGTGCGTGAGCTCGACGAGGCCCGGCGCCGTCAGGCCCGGCTCGCCGTCGCCGAGGAGCGCCTGCGGATCTCCCGCGACCTGCACGACGTGCTCGGGCGTACGCTCTCGGTCGTGGCCCTCAAAGCCGAACTGTCCGCCCGCCTGGTCCGGCGGGGTCGGCCGGAGGCGGCCGACGAGATGCTCGAGGTTCGCCGCATCGCGCAGGACGCGCTCACCGAGGTCCGCGCCGTGGTCGCCGGTTATCGTGCGGCCGGCCTGTCGGCCGAGCTCGCCGGGGCCCGGTCCCTGCTGGAGTCGGCCGGCATCACCACGCACGTCGAGGGCGCCGGCATCGACCTGCCCGCGGACGTGCAGGAGGCGCTCGGCTGGGTCGTCCGGGAGGGGACGACCAACGTGCTGCGCCACAGCGAGGCCGGCGAATGCCACCTCACCCTGCGTACCGAGGCCGGCCAGGTGACGCTGACGATGGTGAACGACGGTGTTGCCGGGCCACCGAACGAGGGCACCGGGCTGACCGGCCTGACCGAACGGATCGCCGCCCTCGGCGGCACGGTCACCGCCACAAGGATCGAACCCGGCCGATTCCAGCTACGGGCCGAACTGTGATCCGGGTGCTGCTCGCCGACGACGAGCATCTGATCCGGGGTGCGATGGCCGCGCTGCTGGCCCTCGAGGACGATCTGACCGTCTCGGCCCAGGCCGCCACGGGAGCCGAGACCCTGGCCATGGCCCGCGCGCTACGCCCGGACGTCGCCGTCCTCGACCTGCAACTGCCCGACCGCAACGGGATCGACGTGGCCGCGACGCTGCACCGCGACGTCCCGGTCTGCCGCACGATGATCGTCACCAGTCACGGCCGGCCCGCCCATCTGCGTCGCGCGCTGGCCGCCGGCGTGCGCGGCTTCCTGCCCAAGACGGCGGCGGCCGAGGTGCTGGCCGGCGTCATCCGCACGGTCGCGGCGGGCGGCCGCTACGTCGACCCGCAGCTGGCCGCCGAGGCCATCAGCGCCGGGGAGAGCCCGCTGACCGCCCGCGAGACCCAGGTGCTGGAGCTGGCCGCCTCGGGTGCTCCGGTAGACGAGATCGCCCGGGGCGCCGCCCTCTCGCCCGGCACGGTCCGCAATTATCTGTCGGCCGCGGCCGGCAAGCTGGGCGCCGCGAACCGGCATGAGGCCGCCCGTCTGGCCCGCGAGCAGGGGTGGATCTGAGGCCTCAGGCGCGCACCAGGCGGGCGCCGGCGTTGCGCAGGCCCACACCGAACCGGGTGCTCGGCACCAGCAGGTGGGCGGTGGCGCCGATCGCCCGCTGCCGAGGGGCGACGACCCGGCGGTGGCGGGACTCGTAGGCGCGCAGGGCCGGGCCCACCTCCCCGGCCGGCGTGACGTGCCGGGCCAGCTCCTCGGCCAGCGTGAACGCGCCGGCCATGGCCATCGAGGAACCGTCGCCGAAGAGGGACACACACGTCGCCGCGTCGCCCACCAGTGTCACCCGGCCACGCGACCACTCGGGCACGCGCACCCGGCTCACCCCGTCGAAGTAGAAGTCTTCCGCATCCCGGAGCCGCTCCAGCAATTCCGGGGCACGCCACCCCATTCCCGCGTACGCCTCGGTAACCACCCCGGCCGGGTCGGCGTCCCCGATGCCGGCGTGCCGGAAGATGAACGCCACACCTTCCTCGCCCCGGTTCGGATGGACCGCCAGCAGCCGCCCCGCGGTGTTGAGCAGCTGCACCACACCCGGCGTCCGGGCGGGCTCGCCGAGCGGGAGCGTGGCCACATAGAGGCCCTGGTGGTCGACGAACTGTTCCTCGGGCCCGAAGACGAGCCGCCGTACGGTCGAGTGCAGACCGTCGGCGCCCACCACCAGGTCGAAGCGGCGCGGCGCGGACCGGGCGAAGATGACGTCGATGCCGCCCGCATCCAGGGTCACCGCCGTGAGGGTGTCTCCGAGGATCAGCTCGACCCGATCGCGAACGGAGTCGAAGAGGATCCGGGCCAGGTCAGCGCGGGGGATCTCGGTGCCGGACGGAGGGCGTACGCGGGAAAGGGTCTGACCTTGCTCGTCGATCAGGGCCAGGGCTCGGACATGGGTCGCGGCGGCGCGGATCTCGGCCATGAGGCCCATCCGCTCGGCCACGGCGAGCGCGGGCCCCCGGACGTCGACCGGATTGCCGCTGGAGCGCAGGCCCGAGGAGAGTTCGACGACGGTCGGCTGCCAGCCGTGGCGGGCCAGCCAGTAGGCGAGGGTGGTGCCGGCGACTCCGGCTCCGGAGATGAGAACTGTGGGCATGGATCCAGGTTCCCGCACTCAGTGCAGAATTGCAACGAGTGCGGTTTTGCATTTGATGCGATAGCGTGACGGGGTGAGCCTTCGTGAGCGCAAGCGCGCCCGCACCCGTCAGGCGCTGGTCGACGCGGCCGCCGAGCTGTTCGAGAGCAAGGGCTACGACGGCACGACGATCGCCGACATCGCGGCCGCGGCCGAGATCGGCACCCGCACCTTCTTCAGCTACTTCGCGGCCAAGGAAGACCTGCTCTTCCCCGAGGCCGAGGCACGCTTGCAGGCGGCCCTCGACGCCATCGCCGATCGCGCGCCCGGCGACCGGCCGGCCGACGTGCTGCTCGTCTCGCTGCGCCATGTGTCGGCCGAGAGCGACGAGATCGTCAGTCCGATGGCGGCACTCCGGCTCGATCTGATTCGCACGGTTCCGTCCGTACGGGGAAAGGGTCTCCAACTGCAGCAGGACGCCCAGCTGGAGATCGCGCGTCACCTCGCGGCCGCGTTTCCCGGCGAGCTCGACCTGGTGTCGGCCGCGGCGCTGACCGGAGCCTTCGTCGGGGCCGTGACCGGGGCGTTGCTGGCGTTGTTCGCCGAGCCGGAACGCCGCGAGCCGGCCGCACTCCACGAGGCGATGCAGGCCGCGGTCGATCAGGCGCTCGCGCCCTGGCGCGGTTAATCGTTGGCGCATCCGGGCCGCCCACGTGAGGATGCGGCCATGGTTGAGGTGCGAATCTCGTCGGGCGTTCTGGGCGGGCAGTGGGAATCGGATGTGGCCGTGTTCCGCGGGATCCCTTACGCAGCC
Source organism: Paractinoplanes bogorensis (assembly GCF_018829635.1). Taxonomy (GTDB): domain Bacteria; phylum Actinomycetota; class Actinomycetes; order Mycobacteriales; family Micromonosporaceae; genus Actinoplanes; species Actinoplanes bogorensis. The sequence goes on along the minus strand of NZ_JAHKKG010000023.1, from coordinate 64,985 downwards.
CCACCGATCGGCGCGAACCGGTTCGCGGCTCCGCAGCCCACCGAGCCCTGGGACGGGGTGCGGCCCGCCCTCGCCTTCGGCCCGCCGGTGCCACAGAGCCCTTTTCACGGCGGTGAAGACTGGCTCACGGTCAATGTCTGGTCACCCGACCTCGGCGCGGCCGCTCTGCCGGTGATGGTGTGGATCCACGGCGGCGGCTACATGATCGGCAGCTCGAGCCGGCCCGAATACGACGGCGGGAACCTCGCCCGCGACGGCCGGGTCGTGGTCGTGACGCTCAACTACCGGCTCGGAGCCGAGGGATTCGCCTCCTTCCCGGGGGCTCCGCCGAACCGGGGGCTGCTCGATCAGGTCGCCGCACTGGAGTGGGTGCGCGACAACATCGCGGCGTTCGGCGGCGATCCCGCCCGGGTGACGGTCTTCGGCGAGTCCGCGGGCGGCGGGTCGGTGGCCGCGCTGCTGGCCATGCCGCGCGCGGCCGGGCTCTTCCACCGGGCGATCGCGCAGAGCGTGCCCGGCACGTTCTTCTCCCCCGAACTGGCCGCCGACATCGCCGCGTCGCTCGACGCGGACGCCGATCCCGCACAACTGGTGGCGGCCGTCGACGCCCTCACGCCCCAGGCCCGCTGGGGGCTCGCCGCCGACCGCTCGATCCTGTTCGCCCCGGTCGTCGACGGCGACATCCTGCCGGCCACACCGTGGGAGGCCCGCACCTCCGCAGACGTGGCGCTGCTGGCCGGCCACACCCGCGACGAGCACCGGCTGTTCACGGCCATCGCGGGCCCGGCGACCGGCGCGCTGGCGAGGTTCGCGCCGTCCGCGGACGCCTACCGCGACGCTTTCCCCGGCGCCGACCTCGACGAACTGGTCCTCTCCGACTGGCTGTTCCGGATGCCGAGCCTGCACCTGGCCGACGCCCATCGCGGCCCGACCTGGTTCTACGAGCTGACCTGGGCCGCGCCGGTCCTCGGGGCGTGCCACGGCCTCGACGTCCCGCTGGTCTTCGGCAACCTGACGTCGAACGAACCGGCCATGCTGCTCGGCGAGGTCACCCCGGAGGTCGCCGACCTGTCGGCCCGGATGCGGCGGGCGTGGACCGCCTTCGCGACCACCGGCGATCCCGGGTGGCCGTTGTGTACGCAGGACGAGCGTCTGACCCGGATCTTCGACATGCCGGACGCGGTCACGCCCTATCCCGAGCAGGCGTCGCGGAAGATCTGGCGGAAGCACACCTTCGCCCCGCTCCGGCTGGAGTGAACGTACCAGTTCGTACATACTGAGGCGATGACGCGCACCAGCATCGCGACCGTCTGCCTGTCGGGGACGCTCGACGAGAAGCTCGAGGCGGCGGCCGCGGCCGGGTTCGACGGGGTCGAGATCTTCGAGAACGACCTGATCGGCTCGGCCCGGTCGCCCGAGGAGATCCGGGCCCGCGTACGGGATCTGGGCCTCACCATCGAGCTGTATCAACCGTTCCGGGATGCCGAGGGCGCTCCCCCGGCCCGGTTCGCGGCGGTCGAGCGGCGGTTCCGGGCCAAGCTCGACCTGATGGCCCGGCTCGGCGCCGAGATGATCCTGATCTGCTCGTCGGTCGCGCCCGACACGATCGACGACGACGAACTCGCCGCCGGGCAGCTGCGCCGGCTCGCCGGGATGGCGGGCGCGCGCGGCATGCGGATCGCCTACGAGGCGCTGGCCTGGGGGCGGCACGTCTCGACCTGGGAGCACTCGTGGGACCTCGTCCGGCGCGCCGATCACCCCGCCCTCGGCCTGTGCCTGGACAGCTTCCACGTCTTGTCACGCACCGACGCGTACGGGGAAATCCCTGGTGATCGTGTCTTCTTCCTCCAGTTGGCCGACGCACCGCGGCTCGACATGGACGTGCTGCAGTGGAGCCGGCACCATCGGCTGTTCCCGTTGCAGGGGCGTCTCGACCTGGCCGGATTCACCGGTGCGGTGCTGCGGGCGGGCTATCGCGGGCCGCTCTCGCTCGAGGTGTTCAACGACGTCTTCCGGCAATCCGACCCGCATCGTACGGCGGTGGACGCGCGCCGGTCCCTGACGGCGCTGACCGGCGGGCTGACCCCGGCCCCGCGCCTCACCGGCATCGCCTTCGCCGAGCTGTCGGTGGACGCCGGGTCCGGCCCCGAGCTCGAGAGATTTCTCCGTACGCTCGGTTTCGCGCACACCGGCCAGCACCGCTCGAAGCCCGTTCAGCTGTGGGAACAAGGAACCGCTCGCATCCTGCTCAACGCGGGCGCGACCGGGGCGGCGAGCATCCGCGCGTTCGCCCTCGAAAGCACCGACCCGGCGGCCAGTGCCCGGCGGGCGGCTGAACTGCTGGCCACCCCGCTCCCCCGTCGCCGCCGGTCGAGCGAGGCCGATCTGACCGCGGTGGCCGCGCCGGACGGCACCGAGGTGTTCTTCTGCCGCGACGACCACGGCTGGCTCGACGACTTCCTGCCCACCGGCGAATCCCCGGTCAAGGGCGGGCTCGTCACCGGGATCGATCACCTGTCGCTGGCCCAGCCGTTCGACCGCTACGACGAGGCGGCGCTGTTCTACCGCACCGTGCTCGGGCTGACCGAGGACGAGGCGAGCGAGTTCGCCGCGCCGTACGGGCTGATCCGCACCCTCGCCCTCCGCAATGACGACCGCAGCGTGCGGCTGGGCCTGAGCGTGCCGCTGCTGCGCCGGGGCGACTGGGCCCCGGCCGTCCCGCACCCGCAGCACATCACCTTTGTCACCGACGACATGGCGGCGGTGGCCGGGGCGATGGAATCCGTCGACATCCCGGGGAACTACTACGACGACCTGGCCGCCCGGCTGGATCCGCCGCCGCTGCCGCGGAACGCGCTCCACGATCAGGACGAGCACGGCCACTACCAGCAGCTCTTCACACCGGTGGTCGGCGATCGCGTCTTCTTCGAGGTGGTCGAGCGGACCGGCGGCTACCGGGGTTACGGCTTCGCCAACGACCCGGTCCGGATGGCCGCACACCGGGCCCACCGCGGCGCCCGCTGACGGTCGTATGCTGCGCGCATGCAGCGCACCGAGATCGATGGCGTGCCGGTCCTGTGGGAACCGGGTCCCGAGCCGCTGCGCGCCACGCTGACGTTCGGCGTCGGCGCCCGGGACGAGACGTTCCGCACGATCGGCGTCACCCATCTCGTCGAGCATCTCGCCATGGGCGCGCTGCCCCGAGTGCACTACGACGTCAACGCGTCGGTCGACATGACGGTCACCGAGTTCACCGTGTGCGCCCGCCCCGAGCAGGTGACCGAGTTCCTCGAGCGCGTCTGCCGGGTGCTCGGCGCGCTGCCGGTCGACCGGCTCGGCAAGGAGGCGGGCGTGCTCGCGGCCGAGGGCGGTCACTACACCGACCCGACCGTCGAGGGCCTGCTGCACGAGCGGTTCGGCGGCCGCGGGCCCGGCCTCGCCGTCTACGTCGGACCGGGCTACGACCGCCTCACCGCCGAGCACGTGCTCGCCCACGCGGCCCGGTTCTTCGTGTCCGGCAACGCGGTGCTCCAGCTGACCGGCCCCCCGCCGCCCGGTCTGACCCTGCCGTTGCCGCCGGGGCCGCTGATCGAGCACGAGTGGCACGAGCCGCGCACCCAGTCCGGCCCGACCGTCGTCGGCGCCGCGGTGCCCGGTGTCGGCGTGTCGTTGCTGGGCCGGCGCGACCCGGCGTGGGCCGCGGCCATGACGATCCTGGCCGAGCGGCTCGAGCAGTCGGCCCGCCACGACCACGGCCTCAGCTATCAGGTCAGCGGTGAGGGCCTGCAGCTGGGCGGCGAGCGCGCGCTGCTGGCCGTCACGCTCGACGCCCGCGAGGGGCAGGAGGCGGCGGTGGCCGGGATCGTGTGGGCCGAGGTGCAACGGCTCGCGGCGAGCGGTCCGACTGCGGAGGAGCTTTCCCTCACGTACGAGGAGATCAAGGAGTTGCACGCCGATCCGCGTTATGTGCCGGTCGAACTGGCCCACGCGGCCGAGGCGCTGCTGCTCGGCATCCCGCACCACCCGCGCCACGAACGGCTCGCCCGGCTGGCCGAGGTGACGCCTGCGGTCGTACGGGAAACGGTGTCCGAGGCCCTGCCGACCGCTCAGCTCGTCGTGCCCTACGAGGTCGACGTGCACCTGCCCGGCGTCGGTGAGGGCGGTTGTGCGCGGGTGCGCGAAGATCCGCCCGGACGGGTGTTCAAGCCGCCGTTCCTGGCCCAGCTGCTGGCCCGCGAGGCCCGGGCGATCCGGCTGATCCTGATGGACGACGGGGTGGCGCTGCGCGATCCGGACGGCGACGTGCACGTCGTGCGCTGGCCCGAGGTGGTGGCCGTCGAGCGGGACGGGGCCGAGCTGACCGTGTTCGGCGCCAACGGGTGCCAGGTGCCGATCGACCCCGACCTGATCGCCGGGACCGACAAGGTCGTCGCGGCGGTGGAACGGGCCGTGCCCGCCGCTCTGCGCTACGAGCGGTCGGCGCTGACCAGCTCCGGCTGACGGACCAGTTTCAGCACCGCCCAGGCGTAACCGGCGAGCACGAAGACGTCGATCGCGGCCATCTGCCACGGCATGTCGGCCGCCGTCTCGGTGATGGTGAGCTGACCGTAGGCGGCCGCGAGCCCGGCCGCGACCAGGTTGTTCATGACGTGCAGGGCGATCGCCGCCTCGAGCCCGCCGGTGCGCACGGTCAGCCAGCCCGCGACCGCACCGAACAGGAACAGGTCGGCGAACCCCCACGGCGTACCCCAGCCGTGAGCGGCCGCGAACACCAGCGCCTGGAATGCGATCGGCACCCACGGCGTGCGGAACCAGGCGCCGGTCGCCTGCAGCAGCCAGCCCCGGGTGAAGTACTCCTCCGCGGCGGCCTGTGGCGGGACCACGATCAATAGCAGGAGCATGGACAGCGCGAACGGTCCCCAGCCGACGAGCGCATCGTCGGCAGTGGTGCCATCAACCACGGTTTCGTCGACCACGGCCAGGCTGCCCGCCATCAACACCACGACCGCGATCAGGGCGACCGGCAGCAGCTTGAGCAGGAGACCCCAGCGCAGCCGCCCGGTCACCGAGGACAGGGTGCCGGCCGGGCGGCGCTGGATCCAGCGGGCGGCGAGCAGGGTGAACGGGAGCAGCACCGCGATCGCCAGAAACGCGACCACCAGGTCGGCCCGCTCACCGAAGCTCGGCAGTCCGTCCACATTGTCGGGCTGTCCGGCCAGCGCGGCCGCGACCGTGACGGCGAGATAGCCGGCCAGGGCGACGAACGCACCGCCGGCCAGGATGAAAAGGGTGCCGAGAACCGGGCGCCACCAGCGGTGGGCCGGGGTGCGGGCGACGCGGTGATACTCCGTGGCAGGCATGTCTCCAAGTCTGTCGACGGCCGTCCGGCGACGCTTCCGGCCACGGGCGGAACCCGGCCCCTGCCCCAGGGCATAGGCTTCGGCTCGTGTCCCGCTGGAAGGTCTGGCTGCTGCCCGCGCTGCTCGCCGCGGCCCAGCTCGCCTATTGGCCTTCGGTGCCGTCCTCGACCCTGGACGCGGCGGGCGCGGCCCTGATCGTGGTGGTCGCCGCCGGGCTGTGCCTGCGCCGCGACCGGCCGGTCACCGCGATCGCGATCGTGTCCGGTGGCCTGGCCCTGGGCACGTGGGCGCTGCCCCAGCAGGAATACTTCTTCCCCGGCGACGCGCTGCTCGTGCTCGCCGTCGCCGAGTTGGTCGCCCTGTTCCACGTCGCCCTGCGCCGCGACCGCCGCACCACCGTCCTGGTCGTGGGCGCCCTGCTTGTCGTCCAGGCCGCGCTGCTCTTCGACGACGAGCCGCTCGACATCCTGACCTCGGTGTTCTCCTACGCGATCGTCATCGCGGCGGCCCGGGTGCGGCGGCGCTGGCTCGACGACCGCACAGCGGCGGCCCACCGGCTGGCCGAGGCCGAGGAGGCTCGGCGCGACGCGGCGGCCGCCGAACAGCGCCGGCTCGCCCGCGAACTGCACGACGTGACGGCCCACCACCTCACCTCGATCGTCGTGAACGGCTCGGCGGCCCAGTTCGTCGGCACGCCCGAACTGACGGCCGAGGCACTGGCGTTCGCCGCCCGGGCCGGCGGCGAGACCCTGGAGGCGCTGCGCCGGCTCGTCGCCGTGCTGCCGGCCGTACAGGCATCGGCGAGCCTGGACGATCTCGCCGACGACTTCCGGCAACTGGGCCAGGTGGTGCACCTTTCGGTGACCGGAACGGCGCCCGCGGAGATGCGGGAGGCCCTGCACGGCATCGCACGGGAGGCCCTGACCAACACCCTGCGGTATGCGCCCGGGGCAACCGTCCGCATCGCGCAGACCTACGACGAGGCGGGCGCGACGCTCGTGGTGGCCGACGACGGCGCCTCCGCCTCCGGTGCGGCCACCGGACTGGGTGGCGGTCGCGGCCTGACCGGGATGAGGGAGCGCGCGGCGGCCTTCGGCGGCACAGTCACGGCCGGTCCCCGGGAGGGCGGCTGGGAAGTTCGCGCCGTGCTGAAGGCCGGGGCGGACAAGGACCCGGCCCGGCTGCGGGTCTGGCTGCGCAGCCAGGTCGTGCTGGATGCCGCGCTGCTCCTGCTGACCCTGCTGATGCCCCTGGCCGGGGTGAGTGCGCTGGTCGACGAGGGTGCGGTGTCCCCTGCGGCCCTGACCCTGATCCTGCTCACCGTGGCCGCGCACTCGGTGCCGCTGCTGTGGCGGCGCCGATGGCCGTGGCCGGTACTGGCCGCCGTCCTGCTCACCTCGTGGCTCGGGCCGGTGCTGGTGGCCACCGGGGTCACGCCGGCCGCGGACGCCTGGCTCTTCCTCTTCAGCTCCGGGGCGGAGTTCGCCGCCGTCTACGCCGTGGCCGCGTACGGATCCCGGCCCCGGCTGACCTGGATCGGGGTCGCCGCCGCCCTGTTCTCGGCCTCGGCCGTCGTGGGCGTGCTGCTGGCCGTGGCCGGGCCGGACGATCCGGAACTGCCCACCGGCCCGGGCACCACCGCCGGCCTGCTGATCTTCGGCATGGTCTTCGCCTGGTTCGTGCTGGGGCTGCCGTTCGCCGGCAGCTGGCTGGCCGGCTTCCTGACCCGTCGCCGCCGGGAGCGCCGCCTCGACCACGAGGCCCGTGCGGTGGCCGTCGTGTCGGCCGAGGCGGAACTGCGGGCACGCGACGAGCGTGCCCGGGTGGCCGCCGGGCTGCAGGCCTCGGTGCTGGCCTCGGCGGCCCGGGTCACGCAGCGGGCCGACGCCGGCGATCTGGACGGTGCCCTCGACGCGGCCCGCGAAGCCCTGGCCGCGATGCGTGGTCTGCTGGACGGGCTGCGCCCGTCCGCCGCGAAAGAGGAGGTCCCGTCATCGCCATCCGTGTCGTAGTCGTGGACGACCAGGTCATGGTGCGCGCCGGCGTGTGCGCGATCGTCGGCTCGCAGGACGACCTGGAGGTGGTCGGCGAGGCCGGGGACGGCGCTTCGGCAGTGTCCCTCGTGTCCCGCGAGCGGCCCGACGTGGTGCTGATGGACGTCCGCATGCCCGGCATGGACGGCCTGACCGCCACCGCGCAGGTGACCGCCCTCGACGATCCGCCCCGGGTCATCGTGCTGACCACCTTCCACCAGGACGCGTACGTGTTCCAGGCGCTCAAATCGGGTGCGAGCGGTTTCCTGCTCAAGGACTCGGATCCGCGCACCCTGATCGACGCGATCCGCACGGTGGCCGCGGGCGAGGCCATGCTCAGCCCCACGGTGACCAGACGCCTCATCGACACCTTCGCGGCTCTCCCGGCCCCACGAGAGGACGATCCGCGCCTGAGCAGTCTGACCCCGCGCGAACGGGAGGTGCTGGTCGAGCTGGCCCAGGGCCTGTCGAACGCCGAGGTGGGGGCGGCGCTCGGGATCGGCGCGGGCACCGTCAAGGCACACGTGAACGCGTTGCTGCCGAAGCTGGGCGCGCGCGACCGCGTGCAGGCCACGATCGTCGCCTACGACCTGGGACTGGCCCGGCCCCGGCCTGTGGATAACCCTGGCGATCGGCTTGACAGCGTGTAACGTCCGTTCCTCTCCCCAGGGCGGGTGGGGGCTAGGGATGGCCGTACAGCCAGCACAACCGCGCAAATTACGCCGAAAGTGGCACACCAGGCGGAGCGCGGCGAAAGACTGAACCCATGGCCGTGGCTACCGAAGAGGCCCCGCCCGCGGTGCTGACCAGGCGGCAGATCAACGTCGTCTTCACGGCGATCCTGCTCGGCATGCTGCTGGCCGCCCTTGACCAGACCATCGTGTCGACCGCGCTGCCGACGATCGTGGCCGACCTGGGCGGCGCCGGGCACATGTCGTGGGTGGTGACCGCCTACCTGCTGGCCGAGACGGTGAGTACCGTGCTGGCCGGCAAGTTCGGTGACCTGTTCGGGCGCAAGCTGGTCTTCCAGGTCAGCACGGTCGTGTTCGTCGGCGGCTCGGTGCTGTGCGGGCTCGCGCACGACATGATCATGCTGATCGGGGCGCGGGCGATCCAGGGCATCGGCGGTGGTGGTCTCATGGTGACCGCGATGGCGCTGATCGCCGACGTGATCCCGCTGCGTGAGCGGGGGCGCTACCAGGGTGCGCTGGGGGCCGTCTTCGGCATCACGACCGTGGTCGGGCCGACGCTGGGCGGGCTGTTCACCGACCATCTGAGCTGGCGCTGGGCGTTCTACGTGAACGTGCCGGTGGCGATCGTCGTGCTGGCCATGTCGGCCCGGGCGCTGCCGTCGATCCGGTCGGCGGCCCGGCCGATCATCGACTACGCGGGCATCGCACTGGTGGCCACGGGTGCGTCCAGCATGATTCTGGGGCTGTCGTGGGGCGGGAACGAGTACGACTGGGACTCGCCGGTGATCCTCGGACTGTTCGCGGCGGCCGTGGTGCTGCTGGGCGGATTCGTCGCGGTCGAATTACGCGTACGGGAACCGATGTTGCCCATGCATCTGTTCCGCAACTCGGTCTTCACCGTCTGCTCCACGCTCAGCTTCATCGTCGGGTTCGCGATGCTCGGCGCGATGACGTTCCTGCCGACGTACCTGCAATACGTCGACGGCGTGTCGGCCACCGACTCCGGCGTCCGCACCCTGCCCATGGTGGCCGGCCTGTTCGTGACCTCGATCCTCTCCGGCAACGTGGTCAGCCGCACCGGGCGCTACAAGGCGTTCCCGATCGCGGGCGGCGCCGTCATGTCGCTCGGGCTGTGGCTGATGTCCACCATGGGACCCGGCACGAGCCCCTGGTTGCAGTCGCTCTACATGTTCGTGCTGGGCGCCGGGATCGGTCTGTCGATGCAGGTGCTGACCATTGTCGTGCAGAACACCGTCCCGTATGCGGACCTGGGCACCGCCACGAGCGGGGTCACCTTCTTCCGTACGCTGGGAAGCTCGTTCGGCACCGCCATCTTCGGCACGCTGTTCACCAGTCAGCTGGCGCCGAATCTCGCCTCAGCCGGTGCCTCCCCGGAGGCGGCGGCCAGCCCGGAAGCTTTGCACCGGCTGAGCGCGGCCGAGGCGGCACCGATCATTTCCGCGTACGCCGACACGATCAACTACGTCTTCCGCTGGGTCGTCCCCGTGGCGATACTCGGGTTCCTGGTCGCCTGGCTGCTCAAGGAACTGCCGTTGCGGGACAGCGCCCGCGCCGCCGCGACCGACGTGGGCGAGGGCTTCTCGCCGCCGCAACCGGCCGACCGGCTCACCCAGCTCGAGCGGGCGATCAGCGACACCATGTTCAAGGCCCGCGACGACCGGGACGAGATCGAACGCCTGGTCGCCGAGTCGGGCACCAGCCTTCCGCCGGCCCAGCTGTGGGCGGTCGGGCAGACCCACCTGCACACGCGGGCGCGCGGTCATGCCGAGATGACAGCCATTGCCCGTACGCACCGAATGCCGCCCGAAGTCATCGAGCCCGCGTTCACCGATCTGGTCGAGGCCGGGTTCGCGCGCCTGGAGGGCGACCGGGTGCACCTGACCGATTCGGGTCAGGAACAGCTCGATCGTGTGCAGGGCGCGTGGCGCAACTGGCTGGACGCGCGTCTGGAGGACGTGACGATGACCGATCCGGCCGACCGGGCGCTCCTCGACCAGGCGCTCGACAACATCGCGACGAGACTGCTGGACGAGGGCGACCGGCGGCCGGGGTAGAGCGTTATTCGACGAGTTCACCGTCGGTCTCGGGCTCGCCGCCCTCGCGCAGGTGCCGATTGTGCCGGGGCTCCTGCTTGGTCTTCGAGTCGTTCAGCTTGCGGCGCATGTCGTCCCGCACGTCCAGAATCGCGGCGTGCAGGTCCTCCTCGGTCGAGGTGGTGACGATCTTCTGGCGGCCCGCGATCCAGCACTCCAGCGTGACCTTCTGCCCGCGGGCGTCCCGGTCCTTGACCGACACCTCGAGCTCGGTCGAGTCGGCGTGGAAGGCGGCGAGCCGCGCGTCGAGCGTGACGAACTGCTGGGCGAGCCAGTTCAGGTCGCCCTGCGAGAATCCGGCCCCGGCGCGAAGGCACTCGCTGACGGTGGCGGGATCAGCTACAGCACTCATCACATCTCCTCGAATCGGATGAAACGGTTCGTGATCCTCTTCCCCCGTGGGCGGATGATGAAACGGGACTACTCGAACGTGACCCGGCGCAGATGCAGCGTCATCTTGTCGCCGGCCACCTGCGTGTAGCTGACCAGCACCGTCCGGCCCGTCTCGTCGTACTCGGGGTGGGGCGCCACCGCGTAGCAGGCGCCGTCACCGGCCGGGCAGGCGTCGGAGACCTTGGTGAGCCTGGTCCACGGGCCCTCGAGCTTGGGGGCGGTGCGGACGGCGATCGTCTTGCCCAGGAAGTCGCCCGAGGTGACGTACATCCAGGCGTTGTAGTGGTTGCTCCAGAACGCGTTGGACTGCCCGTAGTTCTCGTACAGCCCGAAGATCGCCTGCTTCTCGCCGACCTTCCGGAGGCCGGTGTACCAGGCCTTGCGGCTCTCGTCCCAGTACTCGTACGCGGTCACGTCGTCGGCCCTCGCCGCCGGCACCCGGGCCAGGTAGATCCCTTTGTCCGGCCCGTTCCCGTACGCATAGACCTTCTTGTCGCGCGGGTCGTAGGTGATGCCGATGTCGCCGTACCAGGGATCGTCCGGGCCCCAGAGCAGGGTGTCCTTGTCCTCCCCGGTGTTCGCGCTGTGCACCGGCCTGGTCCGGGTCGCGGTGGCGCCGGTCTTGTCGGCCTTCACCCGCGCGACGCCCGCGCCGAGCAGCCGGTTGACGCCGCCCTGCCGGTCGTTCTTGAGGTAGTAGACGAGCCCCTGGCCGGGCGCGTACTCGATGACGTTGGTGCCGCCCATCGCGAACCTGCTCACACCGCCGGTCGCGTTCTCCCGCGCGGTCAGCGGCACCCAGTTGTCGGGCTGACCGAAACCGCCCAGGTTCTTGAAGTTGATCTTCGATGGGTCGTCCTGAATGCCGAGCGCCACCGCGTCGTACGCCATCGGCTTGATGCCGTTGATCTCCTTGTCGAGGATCGTGTCACCGTACGTCCACAGGCTCTGCCCGCTGACCACGCCGGAGAAGCCCAGGTCGCGGATGATGTTCGTGCCCAGGTTGGTCTTCTGCTGACCGAGGTTCTCGCTCTTGGTCGCGCGGGCCGGGAGCCGGCCCGCCGCCTCGGCCCGATCGCCCGGCGCCGGATAGACGAAGCCGGTCGATTTCGGCGCTTTCGTCGCGGGTGCCGTCGTGGCCGTCCCGGTCGGCGTCGGACTGGGCTTCGGCGCCTCGGTCGTGGTCCTGGTACTCGGAGTCACGACAGCGACCGGCGGCGGCGCGGCCTCGGTCGGCCCACCCTGATCGGGACGACACGCCACCACTCCGGCCGTGAGACCGATCGCAGCCACTGCGGGCAGGGCAAACTTCAAAAGCGAAGTTCCCGCCCGTACGCCCGTAGCCGCGTGGCCGATGTTCGCGCCGCCGCTAGTGCTCGCCGCGCCGCTCGTTTTCGCCGTGCCGCTCGCGGTCGTCGCCGCCGCCAGGGTGGCCGAGCCCGGCGGCGGAACCAGCAGGGGCAGGCCGGCCAGCAGCCGCTCGGGGGCGATCAGCCGTCGCCCGCCCTCGGCACAGGCCGGGCACGACTGCAGATGACGAGCGATCCGCTTGCGCCACAACGGATCCGGCTCACCGTCCCAGCTCTCGGTCACGTCGGCCAGCACCGCGCAGTCACCCCCGCGCAGCCCGGCCACCACCCGCCGCGAGGTGTCCAGTTGCTCCCGCATGCGCTGCACCTGCACGGCCACATGCGACGCGGGCCGGCCTACCGCGGCCGCCACCTCGCCCCGGGTCAGGTGCCCGCCGATCTCCAGCCACCACAGCGAGAGCAGATCCCGGTTCGCCGGATCGAGCCACCGGGTCGCCTCGGCCACGTCCCGCTGTTCCCGGGTGAGCGCCTGCCGCAGAATGACCAACCCGCTGAAGTCGGACGCCGGGTCGGGCCGCTCGCTCAGCTCGGTGAGCCCACCCGCGCGGGCCAGCCGCTGCTCCCGGGCCGCCCCGCGCGCGTCGGCCAGCCGCCGCAACGCCACCGTCACCACCCACGACCGCAGCCGCCCCGGCTCACGCAGCCCCGGCAGCCCGGTCATCAGGTCGACCATCGTCTCCTGCACGATGTCGTCGACGTCGAGGTCCCGCTCGGCGGCCCGCCCCACGACGGTGTAGACCAGCGGCAGGCACCGGGCCGCCAGCTCCTGCCGGGCGGCCGGGTCACCACCGCGGGCCGCCACCACCAGGTCGTCATCCAGTTCGCTGCTCACTGACCGCTCCGCTCGTCGACGTCCGTACGCGCCAAGCAGTCCCGAAAGCTACCCGCCGGATAACACTTCCTCAGCAGAGGGTCTTCTTGTACGCCTCCACCTCGGCCTCGCTCGCACCCCCGTTGACCACGTGCTCGGCCATCCCGGTGATCTCTTTCCGCAGGCCGGAGCCCTGCTTCTCGAGGTTGACGAGCACCGGCCAGCTCCCGCTCCCGAGCAGCGCGTCCCGGGCCGGCGTGATGAACCTGGGGTCGCCCTTCGCGGTCGCCCGCTGCCATTCGGTGAGCCAGCCGCACGCGACCACCTTGGTCAGCGCCGTGTCGAACGCACGCACATCGCTGGTCGCGATCCGCGCGATGGCTGGGTGGTCCCAGTTCGGCGGCTGCGGCAGGCCGCCCTCGATGAAGATCCGGTAGGTACGGTCATCCGCGGCTCCCTCCACGGTGAGGCCCGAGGCCACGAGCTTGATCCAGGCGTCCACGCCGACCGTGCGCGCCTTCGCGAGGAAGCTCAGGAACTCGGCCTTACCGAAGCCGGACCCGCTGTCGATGGTGGCCCAGACGCCGTCACCGGCCCGGGGTTCGGTCGTCACGACGTAACGGCCGGAACCCTCGCTGATCATCCAGCCGGTGAGCGAGCCGACCCGCACCTTCACCGCGTCCTTCTGGGCCGGGCGCTGGAACTTGTACCGGGCCGTGGAGTACCAGGAGGAATCCACCACCTGGCCGTCCTTTTTCCACGCCATCTCGCCCAGGCGATCGCCGGACAGCACGACGTGGATGAGCTTCCAGCCGGCGGCGGGCACGATGCGCGGACCTTCCTTGGCCGCTCGGCGCACCTGATCCGGTTCGAGCAGAGAACCCGCCGCGGCCGGCAGTGCGGACGCCGACGGGGCCGCCGACGGCGACGCCACCGACGGCGATGGTGCGGCCGGAATCTCGGCCAGCCCCGACGTCCGGTTCACCGCGACGACGACCCCCACCGCCGCGACCAGCACGGCCGCCGCGACCCCGATCACGGCCAGCCGGTACGGCACGTGCCGCCCCTGCGGCTCGGCCAGGATCTGGGCCAGCAGCACCTCGTCGGGCGGAACCGGGACTGCGGTGCGCTGCGGGTCGGCGTCGCGCAGCATCTGGTCGTACGCGTTCCCCGTCATCACTTCTCCTCCCGCACGGCCATGATCGAGTTCGACGAGTCCACCAGCTCGCGGAAGCGCCCCCGGGCCCGCGAGAGCCGCGCCCGCGCCACCGTGGAACTCACCCCGAGCACGACCGCGGCCTCGCGCGGCTCGAGCCCCTCCCAGAACGAGAGCATCAGCACCTCGCGGTCCGGCTCGGCCAGCCGGTTCAGCAGACCTCGCACAGTGAGCTGATCGGAGACCACCTGGGCGGGGTCGGCGGGGCCGGCCTCGCGGAGGCGTTGCCGCAGCCGCTCACCCAGCCTCTCCCGCCGTACCCCGCCCCGATGGTGGTTGGCCAGCACCCGGCGGGCGATGCCGTAGAGCCACAGCGTCGCCTCATCCCCGTCCGGTATCTGCCGGCCACGCCGCCAAGCGATCAGGAACGTCTCGGCCACCACGTCGGCCGCGTCCGCGGGCTGCTCGACCCGCCGCAGCGCGTACGCCAGCAGCCGCTCGAACGAACCCTCGTAGACCTGTCGGAAGCGGTCCTCGTCCTCGATGCTCACGTCACTTCCCATGTCCGGCCGCGCCCACATCGTGACAGCCACCCGGAAACTTCTTCCGCGAACGGACCGGGCGGCGGCGTTTGTCGATATGGAGGTACGCGGTCACGCGCGGAGCGGACCATGGCGGCATGACAAAATTCCTGGTCGCGGGCGAGCTGCTCGAACCGCACGTCTATCGGCGGGTCAGTGAGAACGGGCGGCGTGGGGACGCGACACTCGTGGTGTGCACAAACGGCGACAACTGGTATGAACGGGCCGACAAGAAGCGGATCAAGCCGGCCGAGCCGAAGCACGTGAAGTACATCTTCAACCAGAACTTCCCGGGTACGTCGATAGCCCGGGAGCCCCCGCCCTACTGAGCCGGGCGGTCACCGCCGACACGGCGTCGGCACCCCGGCACAGCAGCACGAACTCGTCGCCGCCGAAGCGGGACACCAGGTCGCCGTCGCGGACGCAGGTGCGCAGGCGGGCCGCCACCGAAACCAGCAGTTCGTCGCCCGCGGCGTGGCCGAGACGGTCGTTGACCGGCTTGAATCCGTCCAGGTCGCAGAACAGCACCGCCAGGTCGCCGGAGTTCAGGCCGGCGTCGAGCGCGGCCAGGCAGGCGGCCCGGTTGGGCAGGCCGGTCAGCGTGTCCCGGGTGGCCAGCCGGTGCAGGGCCTGCTCGGCCGACCGTCGCTGCGCCGCCAGCCGGCTGATCCGGACCATGACCAGCGGCACCAGGGCGGCCGAGGACACAGCGATCAGGATGCCGTCGGTGGGCAGGCCGAGCACCGCCCGCCCGCCGCCGACCAGCGGGGTGAGCGCCAGCATCACCCCGAGGAAGGTCAGGCGGCCCCGGCTCAGGTCGTCGTTCGGCACCAAGATCAGCTGAACGCTCCTACGCGAGCACCAGGCTCAGGGCGCCGACCGACTTCGACTTCTTGGCCTCATACATGGCCAGGTCGGCTCGGCCCAGCACGGCGTCGGTCGTCTCGCCGACGATCAGCCGGGCCGCGCCCATGCTCACCCCGACCGAGACGAGCACGCCTCCGGCCACGAATGGCCGCGCGGTCATGTCGGCGATCCGCGCGCTGACCGCCTCGACGGCGTCGGCGCCCCGGCACAGCAGCACGAACTCGTCGCCACCGAAGCGGGCCACCAGATCGCCCTCGCGGACGCAGGCACCCAGACGAGCCGCCACCGCGACCAGCAGTTCGTCGCCCGCCGCGTGCCCCAGGCGGTCGTTGACCGGTTTGAACCCGTCGAGGTCGCAGAACAGCACGGCCAGATCACCGGCACCGGATCGGGAGCCGGCAATGGGCCCGGGTGCCGAGGCGGAGGAGATCGCCTGATCGAGCTCGGCCAAGCACGCCGCCCGGTTGGGCAGGCCGGTCAGCGCGTCCCGCGTGGCCAGGCGGTGCAGAGCCTGCTCGGCCTCCCGCCGCTGCGACGCCAGCCGCGCGATGCGCACCATGACCAGCGGCACCAGCGCCGCCGACGACACCGCGATCAGCACCCCGTCGGTGGGCAGGCCGAGCACCGCCCGCCCGCCGCCGACCAGCGGGGTGAGCGCCAGCATCACCCCGAGGAAGGTCAGGCGGCCCCGGCTCAGGTCGTCCTTGGGCGCCGCGCCGGGCGTGGTCACGTCGGCCACCGACGGGTGTACGGCGGCGCAGGCCAGGGCGGCGTACGCGGCCATGAAGAGCACGTTGGTCCAGTCCGGCCGGGCCCCGGACGCGTCGACGGTCAGCGCCGACGCCACGTTGCCGCCCAGGGTGAGCGCCACCCCGGCCGTGAAGAAGCGGACCGAGGCCGACGTCAGGGAGACCCGCACCATTGCCCCGAGCGTGCCCGAGATGACCAGGACCAGCACGAACAGCGAGGCCTGGCGGCCGGCGGCGACGTGCTGGGCGGTGAGCGCGGGCAGCAGCACCGCGTCCCAGAGCACGCCGCCGAGGGCCACCGCGGTGATCACCGAGTCGATGACCCCGCCGACGTCGCCCCGGCCACGCTGCCGCACCAGGGCGATCGCCGAGCCGAGCACGAACATCCCGCCGACGGCGTAGAACAGGTCGGCCAGGCTGCCGTCGCCGGTCACCCGTCCGCCGAAGGTGGTCAGCCCGATCCAGATGAGGTTGCCGATGTTGTAGAGCACCAGCCCGATCAGGATCACCCACCACGGCGTACGGCCGCCGGCCGGTGCCCGGCGCAGAGCCAGGATCACGGCCGGGACCGCGGCGCCCAGCGTGACGGCCAGGAACGGCCACTGCCGCAGGTCGACCGGCCAGGCCAGGTACGACGCCACCAGCGCCCAGGACACGAAGGCGTAGCAGCGCAGCAGCATGTGCGCCCCATCGGCGGCACGAGCGCGGGCTGAAGCACAACGACTGCAAAGATCCGCCGAAAGTTTTCACAGGTACCCGAATCGGTCGAACCTCTGACATTGATATCCGTAAATGCGTAAGGTAAGCGCTTACCTGGACCGAGCCGCCACCGGGCGAGGTCCCGCCACACCCCCACGTACGGAGGAACTCATGTCCGCTCGAAGGCGTCGCAAGACGCTGATCTCCGCCGTCTCGGCCACCGTCCTCGTGGTCGGCGGCATGCTCGCCGTCGGCCAGCTCGAGGCGTCGGCCGCCGAGAGCAGCCCGGTCGGGTTCGCCAGTCTGAACGGCGGCACGTCCGGTGGCTCGTCGAGCACCGTGGTCACCGTGACCTCGGCGTCCGCCCTCAAGACCGCGCTCAGCGCGAGCACGTCCCAGACTGTACGGGTAAACGGTCTGATCTCGATCTCCGGCATGTACAACGTCGCCTCGAACAAGACCGTGATCGGCGTCGGGTCGGGCTCGGGCATCACCGGCGGCGGGCTCAACCTGTCCGGCGTCCGGAACGTGATCATCCGCAACCTCGTGTTCCGCAACGCGAGCGACGACTCGATCAACGTGCAGAGCAGCACCACCAACGTCTGGATCGACCACAACGACCTGGCCAACGGCTACGACGGGCTGATCGACATCAAGCGCGGCTCGGACTTCATCACCGTGTCGTGGAACCGGCTGCACGACCACGACAAGTCGATGCTGCTCGGTCACAGCGACGACAACGGTTCCCAGGATCTCGGTCACCTGCGCGTCACGTACGTGCACAACTGGTTCGACGGCACCAACCAGCGGCACCCGCGGGTGCGGTTCGCCAACCCGGTGCACGTGCTGAACAACTACTACAGCAACGTCGGCTCGTACGGCGTGGCGTCGACCGAGAACGCGGGCGTCTTCGTCGAGCGCAACTACTTCGAGAACGTGAAGAACCCGACGGTCACGCAGACCGGCGACTCGGATCCCGGCAACATCAAGGTGCTCAACAACTACAAGGTCAACTCGGGCACCGAGCAGGTCCGCAACGGCGCGTCCGTCGCGGCGATCCCCTACTCCTACACCCCGGAGGCCAACGACAAGGTGAAGGCCACCGTCACCGCCGGCGCCGGAACAGGCAAGATCTGATTTCCCGTACGGTCGTCCCGCCGCCCGCACGTGGGAGGGCGACGGGAGGCCCGCGAGCCGGGGACGCGACTGACGCCGCCGTTACGGTGATCAATGTCCGCTTCGGAGCGAGGGGACATCGACGGTTGCGCGCGCCTTGTAACCTCTGCCCGGCCAGGTCGAGCAAGTCAGGCAAAAAGGGGTACAGGTGCGCGCACGCAGAGTAGCCGGAATAGGGGTAGCGGCGCTGATCGCCGCGGGGCTCTGCGGGTGCGGCGCGGCCGAGGAATCCGCCGAGACGCCCGGGCTCGAGGCGCGCGGCACCGTCCTCACCACGGTCAAGCCGACCCGGCAGGACCTCAGCAACCAGATCAGCCTGTCCGGCACCGTGACCATCAACCCGGTGTTCGGCATCGTCTCCCCGGCCGACGGCGAGTTGCGCTATCTCGACAAGAAACCGTCGACCGTTCCCGCCGTACGGCCGAAATGGGTCGCCACGGTCTGGGACGACAACCGCGATCCCCGCCGGGTGTACATCCCGAAGGACTCGGTGCTGGCCGGCCGGTTGCTGGACGACCGGGCGGACGTCACCAAGGGCATGCCGATCGTCTCGGCCAAGCACTCCGGCTACGGCATCGTCGCCGAGATCGACAGCGCCCAGGCCTACCGGGTCTCGGGCGCGGTCACCGACGTACGGGCCCAGATCAAGAACGGGCCGGGTCCGTTCGCCTGCGAGGCGCTGGGCACGATCGCCGCGCTGCCGGCCGGCACCATCCCTGAGCCCCCGCCGCCGCCCGTGGCCACCCCGGCTCCGGGCGCGTCCGGCGCTCCCCCGGTGGTCCAGGAGACGGCCCCGCAGGGCGAGACCGGCGGCAGCGACGGCTCCGAGGCCACCGGCATGCGGCTGGTCTGCGTGCCGGCGAGCGGGGTCAAGCTGATCAACGGCGCCTCGGTCACCCTGCAGGTCGTCACCGAGAAGGCGGCCAAGGTCATGGTGCTGCCGGTCGAGGCGGTGGCCGGCGTGCAGGGCAAGGGCAAGGTCGACATCGTCGGCGCCGACCAGCAGCGCAAGACGGTCGACGTCGTACTCGGGCTCACCGACGGCAAGGTCGTGCAGATCAAGTCGGGGCTCAAGGGCGACGAGACCATCGCCGTGCCCGGCCCCGACCTGCCCGCGGACAAGGCGGGCCAGGGCCCGACCGGATGAGCACGCTGATCGAGCTCGAGGGCATCACCAAGGTGCTCAAGGGTCAGGAACAGCCCCGCACGATCCTCGACGGCGTCGGCCTGACCGTGAACGCCGGGCAGAGCGTGGCCATCGTCGGGCGCTCCGGTTCGGGCAAGAGCACCCTGCTCAGCGTCATCGGCCTGTTCGACCGGCCCGACTCCGGCAGCTACCGGCTCGACGGGCAGGAGATCGCCAAGCTGCCCGAACGGCGGGCGGCGAAGCTGCGCAGCTCGCACTTCGGGTTCGTGTTCCAGCGGTTCTTCCTGCTCAAGCACCTGACCGCGTCGCAGAACGTGGCGATGGCACTGGTCAACGGCCAGGGCTGGCTGCCGCGCCGGCAGCGCCGGAGCCGGGTGATGGAGGCGCTCGACCAGGTCGGCATCGCTCATCTGGCCAAGAGCCGGCCGGCCAAGATGTCGGGCGGCGAGCAGCAGCGGGTGGCGATCGCGCGTGCCCTCGTACGGGACCCGAAGGTTCTGCTCGCCGACGAGCCGACCGGGGCGCTGGACATCGAGACGGGAACCCTGGTGATCGACGCGCTGCTGTCGGCGACCGAACGTGGCTGCGGCCTGATCCTGGTGACGCACGACCGCGACCACGCCGCCCGCATGTGCCGCACCCACGACCTGGTCGACGGCGTGCTCACCGAGCGGGTGGCGGCCCGATGAGGCGGCTGTCCGGGCGGTTCCGGTCCTCGCTGATCATCGGCATCCAGGGCATCCGGGCCCGCAAGCTGCGCACCCTGCTCTCGATGATCAGCCTGTTCCTGGGCGTGCTGGCCGTGGTGGTCGTGCAGGCCGGCGCCAGCATCGCCGAGCGCGCGCTGCTGGCCGACCTCGAGCTGCAGCAGGGCTACGACGGCACCCGCGTGATGGACATGCCGCTGCAGCAGGAGGCCACCGAGTTCCTGGCCGACACGGTGAAGGGCCGCGACGACGCGGTGGCGATCCTCGGCGTCAGCGGCATCGTCGGCGAGCCCGGCGTGCTGCCGGTCAACCCGGGCGGCGCCCCGATCGACCAGGACTGGGGACCGGCCATGGTCTGCAACGACACCGGCTGCGAACCGGCGCCGGGTGTCAAGGGGCAGGCGGTCGAGGTGCGGCTGACCGCGCTTTCCGGTGACGTACGGCGGTTCCGGCCGTTCCGGGCCGTGTCGGGTCAGTGGCTCGACTTCTCGACCGTGCCCGCGATGGCGCCCCGGCTCGTGCTCAACCGCGAGGCGGCCAAGGCGTTCGACCGCTACAAGGTGCCGGCCGAGATGCGCGTGAACGGCGCCGCCAGCAACGTGACCCCGCGGTTCGTCGGCGTGGTGGACGACGGCGACCAGCAACCCCGTGCCTACGTACGTCTCGACGAGCTCACCACCTGGCTCCCGGCCTCGCGGCTGGCCGACCCGAACACCGGCGGCGAGATGCGCCTGATGATGACCCAGGGCTCGCCGGTCGAGCCGGTGGTCTCGGCCAAGCTCAAGGCGCTGGGCAACGAGCCGTACGTGTTCACGGTCGAGTCCCGCAAGGATCAGGAGAAGCAGCTCGCCCTGATGCGGCTGGTCTTCTTCGCGATGGCCGGGCTGGTGCTGCTGATCGGCGTGGCCGGCATCCTCAACGTCGGCCTGGCCACGGTCGGCGAACGGGTCGAGGAGTTCGCCCTGCGCCGGGCCGTCGGCACCCCACGGATGCTGCTGGCCGGCATCGTGCTGGCCGAGACACTGCTGACCGGGCTGCTGACCGCGGCCGCGGCGATCGGGGCCAGCGTGGCCGGCCTCAAGGTGGTGTCGATGGTGGTCGGCAACTCGCAGCCGATCCTGTCCGACGTCCAGTTCCCCTGGGAGGCGGGCGTCGCCGGCATCATCGCCGGCCTGGTCGCGGGCGTGCTGGGCGGGTTCATCCCGGCCCTGCGCGCGGCCGGCATCCCCATCGCGACGGTGATGCGCGCCTAAGGTCAGGTCATGGACGTCGACGCGTATCTGACCCGGATCGGACTCTCCCCCGGCGTCACCGGGCTGCGCGAGTTGCACCGGGCCCACCTGAGCACGGTGCCGTTCGAAAACCTGAGCATCCACCTCGGCGAACCGATCTCGCTCGAGCCGGACGCCCTGTTCGACAAGGTCGTCCGGCGCCGCCGGGGTGGCTTCTGCTACGAGCTCAACGGCCTGTTCGCGCTGCTCCTGGAAGAGCTGGGCTACGGCGTCGAACGGGTCGGCGCCCGCGTGCACGGCGAGCGGCTCGGCCCGCCCTTCGACCACCTGGCGCTGCTCGTCACCACCCCCGGCGGTGACGGGCCGTGGCTGGCCGACGTCGGGTTCGGCCGGCACAGCACCGATCCGCTCGACTTCCGTCTCTCGTCGCCGCAGAGCGATCCCGGCGGCGTGTTCACCATGGTCCCGGCGGGCGACGACGTCGACGTGACGCTGGACGGCAAACCGCAGTACCGGATCGAGCGGCGGCCCCGGGCGCTGACCGACTTCGCCCCGACCTGCTGGTGGCATGCGACGTCACCGGAGTCGCACTTCGGGCGCTCCCCGGTGTGCTCGCGCAGGGAGGGCGACGGCCGGGTCTCGCTGAGCGGGCGCACCCTCATCAGGACGGGCGGCGGCGAGCGTACGGAAACCGTGCTGGACACCGACGAGCAGGTCCTCGCCGCGTACCGGGAGAACTTCGGGATCGTCCTCAGCCGGGTCCCGGTGGCGGCCCGTCCACACTAGAGTCAAGAGAATGACGGAGCTCGATACCGGTGTCCCGCATTCGGCCCGGGTCTGGAACTACTGGCTCGGTGGCACCGACAACTTCCCGGCCGACCGCGCGGTCGGCGACGAGTTCGCGAAGCTCTATCCCGACATCGTCGTCGTGGCGCGCAGCTCGCGGGCGTTCCTCAAGCGCGCGGTCACGTTCCTGGCCGGTGAGGCCGGCATCCGCCAGTTCCTCGACCTGGGTACGGGCATCCCCTCGGCCGAGCACACGCATCAGGTGGCACAGGCGATCGCGCCCGATGCCCAGGTGGTCTATGTCGACAACGATCCGCTCGTGCTGGCCCATGCCCACACGGTGTTGTCGGCTGAGGCTGTCTACGTGGATGCCGACGTACGGGATCCGGCCTCGGTCATCGCCTCGTCCGGGCTCGACCTCGCGCAACCGGTGGGGCTGATCCTGATGAACATCCTCGGGCACATCCCCGACCTCGACGAGGCGGTCGACGTCGTAGGCACCCTGATGCAGACCCTGCCGTCCGGCAGCTACCTGGTCACCGCCGACGGCACCAACGTGGTGGACGGGCCGGCCTTCGAGGCGGCGATCGCGGTGTGGAACGCCAACGCGCCGCTCTCCTACCACCTGCGCCATCCGGACGAGCTGGCCCGTTTCCTGGACGGCCTGGAAGTGCTCGACCCGGGACTGGTCCCCTGTGCGAGCTGGCGCCCGGCCGGGGATGAGCAGCGGCCGACCGACGAGTACGGGGCCGTGGCCCGCAAGCCCTGACCCCGGGGAAAACCCCCAGGCGAAGTCGGATGGTTTCCGGCTTCTGAGCGCCCGCGCCGGTCCCTAGCGTCAATGACGTGATCGAACTGAGGGATTTGACCAAACGATACGGCCGCCAGGTCGCCGTCGACGGACTGAGCTTCCGGGTGCAGCCGGGTGTGGTGACCGGGTTCCTGGGACCGAACGGCTCCGGCAAGTCGACGACGATGCGCATGATCCTGGGACTGGACGCCCCCGACCACGGCCAGGCCCTGATCAACGGCGTCCGCTACGCCGACCTGCCCCGCCCGCTGACCGCCGTCGGCGCGCTGCTGGACGCCGGGGCGTTCCATCCCGGCCGCAGCGCCCGCGCCCACCTCTCGGCGCTGGCCGCGAGCAACGACCTCCCCGGCTCCCGGGTCGAGCAGGTGCTGCGCACGGTCGGCCTGTCCGACGTGGCCGGGCGACGGGCCGGAACCTACTCGCTCGGCATGCGCCAGCGGCTCGGCGTCGCGGTGGCCCTGCTCGGCGACCCGGGTGTGCTGTTGCTCGACGAACCGGTCAACGGGCTCGACCCGGAGGGCATCCGCTGGATCCGGGACCTGCTGCGCGGGCTGGCGGCCGAGGGCCGGACGGTCTTCGTGTCCAGCCACCTGATCGCCGAGATGGCCCTGACCGCCGACCGGCTGATCGTCATCGGCCGGGGCCGGCTGCTGGCCGAGACGACCGTCGCCGAACTGGCCGCCGTCGACGACAGCCTGGAGGACGCGTTCTTCCGGCTCACCGCAAGCGCCACCGACTACCACGGAACGGAAGCAGCATGAAGAACGCGACCCGCATGGAATGGATCAAGCTCCGCAGCGTCCGGTCGACCTGGTGGCTGGCCATCGCGTCGGTCGTCGCCATGGCCGCGACCGGGGTCGGGGTGGGCCTCGGCTACCGGTCGCACACGCCGGTCGCCACCGCGGCCCAGATCTTCAACAACAGCCTCAGCGGCGCGATCCTGGCCCAGCTGCTCCTCGGCGCGATCGGCGTCCTGGTCGTGACCAGCGAATACGGCACCGGGATGATCCGCTCGACGTTCGCCGCGGTCCCCCGGCGCCGGACCGTCCTGGCCGCCAAGGTCATCGTGGGCGGCGGCGCGGCCCTGCTCACCGGCATGACCGCGAGCTTCGCCGGCTACCTGGGCGGGCAGCTCGCGATCACCGGCACCGCCATCCCGTCCGCTCCCCTCAGCGACGCCGCGAACCTGCGGGCGGTCGTACTGACCGGCGTCTACCTGGCCGCAACGGCACTGATCGGGGTCGGCATCGGGACCGTCGTGCGGCACTCGGGCGCCGCCATCGGCATCCTGTTCGGTCTGATGTTCGTGCCGACGATCGCGGCCGGCCTGTTCGGCGAGAGCGGAATCGCGGTCGGCCGCTTCGTCCCGCTGCTCATGCTGCTCAACGCGATCGCGGTCACCACACCCACTCCCGGGCTGTTCTCCGGCCCGGTCAGCACGCTGCTGATGTGCGGGTATGCGCTGGCGCTGGTCCTGTTCGGCGCCGTCCTGCTCCGCCGCCGAGACGCGTGACCGGCAAGAATGGACCGATGACCGCGCTGCGCGCCCCGTTCACCACCCTGGCCCTGCGCCGGCTGGTGTTCTGTGTCGCCGGCGTGGTCGGCGCCGTCGCCGTGCTGGCCGTCCCCGCGCTCATCCCGTCCGCCGCCGCCCTCATACTCCAGGTGACCGGGGCCTTCGACGAGGAGCCCGCCCCCGTAGTCGCCCCCGTGTTCCTGGTGCTGTTCCCGCTCACCCTGGTGGCACTGGCCTTCCTGGCCGCCCCGCTCGGGCGCGCGATGGGGACGGCGCAGCGCGCGTTGGCCGACCGCCTGCTGGGCGAGCGTGTCGAGCCCGCGGTCCCCCGGCCGGGCTGGCGAGCCGTCGGCTACAGCCTGCTCAAGATTCCCCTGGCCATCCCCCAGGGCTACGGCGCGTTCTGCTACGTCTTCGGGGTGGTCAACCTCAGCTATCCGGTGTGGTGGCCGCTCTTCCGCAACCATCCACCCGGCACCACCCTCGAACCGGTGCGCGCCCTCACCCCGTTCGGCTTTCTCGAGGCACAGACCTTTTCCCGTACGTTCGTCATCGCCGCCGCCGGACTGGCCATGCTCCTGATCGCCCCGTGGCTGATGCGGGCCGGCACGGTGCTTGACGTGGCCTCGATGCGCTGGTTGCTCGGCCCGCGCGGACTCGACGAACGGCTTCGCCGGCTGCAGGCCGGCCGGGCCCAGGCGATCGACGACGCCGCCGCGATGATGCGCCGCCTGGAGCGGGACCTGCACGACGGCGCCCAGATCCGCCTGGCCACGCTGGCCATGAACCTCGGCATGGCCACCGAGAAGCTCGGCACCGACGGCCCGGCGCCCGACCTGGCGCAGGCTCGTGAGCTGGTGGCGCTCGCCCACCAGGGCGCCAAGGACGCCCTGGCCGAGCTGCGCGACCTCGTACGCGGAATCCATCCGCCGGTGCTCGACAACGGGCTCGCCGACGCGCTGACAACCCTCGCGACAGGAAGTGCAATTCCGGTTTCCGTACGCGTCGGCCTGCCGGACCGCCCCGCACCGGCGATCGAAACCATCGCCTACTTCTGCGCCGCCGAACTCCTGGCCAATGCGGCCAAACACAGCCGCGCCCAAAGAATCACCCTGGCCGTCAACGGCACAGCCGACCACCTGACCCTGACCACAACCGACGACGGCACAGGAGGCGCCGACGCGAACGGCCCCGGTTTGTCCGGCCTGGCCCGCCGCATCGCCGTCGTCGACGGCACCATGCAGGTGTCGAGCCCCGTCGGCGGCCCGACCCGGATCGTCATCGAGCTACCCACTCACGTATGACTTGGCCCGAGTACTCGCTGCTGGTTCGCGTGCCGCTGCCTCCTCCCGCGCGCTACTTCCTTCCGTGCGGGGCTTCGTCCCGCCCATGCGCCCGGACGCGTGTGAAATCGTCATAGAACCCTCCCCTCAGCGCATGAACGGAGACGACAGATGCGGGTGGTGATCGCGGAGGACGCCGCGATGATGCGCGAAGGCCTGGTCCGACTGCTCACCGACCGGGGTTTCGACGTGTCCGCGGCCGTCGCCGACGCGGAGGCCCTGCGATCCGCGATCGAGGCCGACCCGCCCGACGTGGCCATCATCGACATCCGGATGCCGCCCACGCACACCGACGAGGGCCTACGCGCCGCGATCGACATCCGGCGCGACCACCCCACCGTCGGAGTGCTGGTGTTCTCGCAATACGTGGAGACCCGCTACGCGACCCGCCTGCTCGCCGACCGCCCGACGGGAGTCGGCTACCTGCTCAAGGACCGGGTCGCCGACGTCGCCGACTTCGTCGACGCGCTGACCCGGGTCGCGTCCGGCGGCACTGCCCTCGACCCCGAGGTGGTCGGCCACCTGATGCGAGCGGGCCGGGACACGGCCGGGCTGGCCTCGCTGACGCCTCGCGAGCGTGAGGTGCTGGCGCTGATGGCCGAGGGACGCTCCAATGCGGGGATCGCAGCCGCCCTGGTCATCACGCCCGGAGTCGTCGAGAAGCACGTGGCGAACATCTTCGCCAAGCTCGGCCTGCCCGCCTCCGACACCGACAACCGCCGCGTCCTGGCCGTCCTCCGCCACGTCAGCGGTTGACATACGACCACCAAGGCACCTCGTGGCGACTTCGTCGGCCTGGACAACTTCACCCGCCGGGCGAACTCGGCCAGCTGTGGCGCGGAGGTCGTCGCTCACGCGATCAGCCGGTAGCGGCTCAGCACTGTCTCGGGGAAGCGCGGGTCGGGCAGGCAGCGGGGCGACACGTTCACCGCCACGCCGGACCCCGTCCGCCACGTCAGCGCCTGACTTGCGCTCCGCCGGCTCGGGAAAGAGGCGGCGGAGCGCAGCTCGTCAGACTGCGGTCGCGTAGGCGGCGGAACCGATCAGTTCGAGCGAGACCTGGAGGCGCTCGAGGCTGATGTTCTTGGCGATGGTGTCCTCGGGGCTGTGGTACGGCGGCTCGAGCAGCGCCGGCGACTCCTCGCCCCGCCACGAGAAGTTGGCCGCGGCGATGCCGACCTCCTGGAACGACTGGTGGTCGCTCGAACCGCGCAAGGTGACCGGCGAGATGCGCGGCTGGTAGCCGAGACGGACGGCAGCCGCGGTCACTTCGTCGGTGGCGCGGTTGGCCAGGCCGTCGAACGACAACAGCCAGTAGCGGGTGGCCGGGTCCCAGCTGGTCGCCACCATGTCGTTCTGATAGACGGCGAGGATGCGGTCACGCTCGGCCTGGGGCAGCTGGGCCACGTAGTAGCGGGAACCGATCAGCCCCTGCTCCTCCGACCCCCACAACGCGAACCGGACCTGTGCGGTCGCCGGCAACTTGCGCAGCACACGGGCCAGTTCCAGGCAAAGCACGGTGCCCGAGCCGTCGTCGTTCGCACCGGGAGCACCGATCACGGTGTCGTAGTGGGCGCTGACCATCACGACCGGCCCGGTCGACGAACGGCGCGGCGTGTTGGCGATGACGTTGTTCGAGGTCAGTCCGCGGTGCGCAACGGTCGACAAGGTGAGCGGCAACTTGCGCGTCTTGCACGCTTCGCGCAGCCGGTGCTTCTGGGCCTGCGCGACACCGACGACCGGAATGGGCGCGGGAGTGGTGGCCAGCCCGGGCAGCTGCGGGCTGAACGCCGACGCCCGGCGCGGCTCGACCAGGTCGGCGGGCAGGAAGATGACCGCCGCGGCCTTGCGCGCCACGGCGAGCGCGACGACCGTCTCGCGAGTGTCGGCCACGTAGTCGATCAGCAGGATCTTGCCCCGTACGTCCGCCGGGTAGTCGGCCTCCCCGCCCAGCTTGGCGTCGAGCACGTCGCCGCGCACCTTGGTGTCCAGGGCCGCGTGCGGCGAGGCGCCGCACTGCCAGTTCAGGTCGCTCGGCAGACCGCGGGGCGAGCTGAGCTGGGCCAGGAACTTGTCGGCGACCGGGAACGGCTGCAGTTCGACGTCGTAGCCGAGCTTGTCGAGCACGCCCGACAGGTAGCCCGCCGCGACCCGCTCCGACCGGGTGCCGCCGATGCGCGGACCGATACCGATCGACAGCACCTTGAGGTGCTCGAGCGCGCGTTGGGCCGAGACCCGCTTCGCCACATCGATGTCGCGGCCGGTCAGCGTAGGCGGCAGGGCGGCGCCGGGCCGCTGCCCGGTAGCGGCCCAGGCCGGCGTCGGCAGCGCGACGGTGGCCGCTCCGCCCAGCGCGATGGTCAGCATGCGCCTGCGGCTCACCGATGAGCTGCGCGGGTGCGTGTCCAAGGTGTCCTCCTAGTCGATCCGGCTCGTGATCCGGGTCGTGCTCCGGCGAGGAGGGCAGGCCTGGTCAGACCGCCGATCCCCGTTGACAAGAGAACCTAGGGCGCAAATCGCAGATCTTCAATATTGACATACGTGAAGACAACGCGTTTCCCCTCTTCATCCTGGCGGCGAGCGCGCAAACTCGCAGCCGGATGAGCGATTTCCAGCCCCGCTCACACCCCCGGGATTCGCGGCGTGATCGCGCGCGACCGCGGCCCACGTCCACGGCCCGCGTCCGCTCAGCCCCCGAAACACCGCGGCGCGACCGCGACCACGGCCCACGTCCAGTCAGCCCCTAAACACCGCGGCGTGATCGCGCGCGAAAGTGGCGAACGAGCGCGGCTCGTGTCCGGTCAGCCGCAGCACGGTGTCGGTCGTGTCGCTCATGCTGCCCGCACGCTGCGACCGGAAGATGCCGACGATCGCGTCCGCGACGAACGGCGGCAAGCCCTCGCGGGCCTGGTCGTCGGTGACGTGCACGTAGGTGACCGGACGTCCGCAGACCGTGGACAGTTCGGCCGCGACCTGCTCGAAGGTGATCGCCGCCGGACCGGTGAGCGTGTAGACGTTCCCGTCGTGCCCGTCGCCGGTGAGCGCTACGGACGCCACGTCGGCCACATCGCGCGGGTCGATGAACGAAATCTGCGCGTTTCCAGCCGGAGCGAACAGGGTGCCGGCCGGGGCGTACGCGAAAAGGTTTGTCATGAACGCTCGTGGCCGCAGCAACACGTGCGGGATGCCGGAGCGCGCAAGATGTTGTTCGATCTCACCGTGCCACCGCTCGAAGATGCGCGGCGAGTGCACGGAGGCGTCCGGACCGGACAGTTTCACGATCAGTTTGACGCCCGCCGCGACGGCCGCGTCGATCGCCGCGCATTCGAACGCCACCTGCTCGGGCACGTTGCCGCAGGCCAGGAACAGCCGGTCACCACCGCTCAGATCGAGGTCGCGGCCGACCGCGCGCAGTTTCGCACCGCGCTGACTGAGCGAACGAACAAGATGCGCGCCGACATTGCCCGTCGCGCCGGTCACCAGAACGGTCATCGTGAACTCCTAGAGCTGGGCTGGATGTTGGGGTTGAGACGGAACACGTTGCCGGGATCCCAGCGGTCCTTGACCGCCGTGAGCCGTTCGAGCGATCTCCCGTACGCCGTCGCGGGGTCCTCGTCGGACAGGAAAGTGGCGTACTGACCGTCGGCGTACGGGCGCAACCGCTCCCAGCCGCGCCGGACCCAGTCGTGGTGCCCGGGTCCGCCGGCCCAGTTGGCGATGACGCGCAGTTCGAAGCCGGGTGTCCGCGGCCCGACCGCCGTGGCCTCGGGCGCGACCCGCGACGCGGCCCCACCGATCACCCAGCCGTTCAGCAACGACTGCGGTGTGGGCAGCGAAGCGATCAGGTCACCGATGACATCGATCGCCGGACCGGGCAGGGCCGGAAGCCGGTGCGACCGCCAGTACGACGACAACCCGGGCGACGCGGCCAGATCGAGCATCGACTGCACGGCCCGGTACGGCTGGGGGCGCACCAGATCGGCCAGTGGCTTCCGCAGCCGGCGCAACGGGGTGAGCAGCTGCGCGCCGCGGTCGAGGTCGCCGCACCAGACCGGG
Organism: Paractinoplanes bogorensis; assembly: GCF_018829635.1. Lineage (GTDB taxonomy): Bacteria > Actinomycetota > Actinomycetes > Mycobacteriales > Micromonosporaceae > Actinoplanes > Actinoplanes bogorensis. Next base: position 35,386 of record NZ_JAHKKG010000023.1, on the reverse strand, counting down.
ATCAGGCCCAGCAGGGGCGTTCCGGCCAGGTCGGGGATCGGCGGATTGTGCGTGGCGACGATGCCGACCCCGAGCTCGTCCGGGGCGTCGGGCGCCCAGTCGCGCAGGAACTCGAGCACCGTCGCGGCCTGGTCGAGCGGCCAGAAGATCGGCCCGCCGAGCACGATCGGCCCAACGGGATGCAGGTCGAACTCGAACTCGGTGACGACGCCGAAGTTCCCGCCCCCGCCGCGCAGGCCCCACAACAGTTCATCGTCGGCGCGGACGAGCTCACCCTCGGCGGTGACCATCCGGGCCCCGCGCAGGCTGTCGACCGTGAGCCCGTACTTGCGCATCAGGTGTCCGAACCCGCCGCCGAGCGTGACCCCGCCGATCCCGGTCGAGCTGACCGAACCGCCGGTGGTGGCCAGCCCGTGGCGCTGGGTCGCCAGATCGAAGTCGGCCCAGGTCAGCCCGGCCGCGGCCCGCGCGGTGCGCGCGCCGGGATCGACGGCGACAGCCTTCATGGCGGACAGGTCGACGGTCAGGCCACCGTCGGCCATGCTGTACCCCTGAACGGAATGGCCACCGCCACGAACCGCGATCGGCAGATCGTTCTCCCGAGCGAACCGGACGGCACTCTGCACGTCGTCGGCCCCCGCGCAACGGGCGACCAGGGCAGGCCGCCGGTCAAAGGCTCCGTTCCACAGTCGCCGGGCCTCGTCGTAGCCTTCCTCACCGGGCCGCAGCAGGGCCCCGCGAAACTCGGCGCGCAACCGCCCGAAGGCGCTGCGATGCATCGTTGAAGTCATGGCGGGCAGCGTGCACCGCCACCCGTTCCACAAGCGTTCCACGAACGTCGCGGCGCTCGCGGGCAGCGCTTTGATGGCGTCGGGCTGCATCGACAACGAGCGCCGTCAGCCGTCTCAAACACGACGCAGGCTTCCGAACACCGTCGCGCCGTCAGTACATCGCGAGCGCCGCCCCGTACCCCCACCGCACCTCTTTCGTCAGTCGAGCGACAGCGCGGCCCGGGCCTCCGGATCCCACACCCGTACGCCGTCGGCCAGCAGCCGCCGGGCCGTCGCGCGCTCCTCGTCCGCCAGGCCTTGTGATCGCGCCGCTTCCAGCCGGAGGCGCAGCAGCATGGCCGGCACGCCGGGCGCGGTGAACCGGCCAGGGTCGTCCAGGGTGGTGTCGATGCGGGCCAGGGCGTTCCCGTCCAGCAGCCCGTTCAGCGCCTCGCTGAAGAGCCGGATGGGAGCAGCCTTGTCGCGAAGCCCGTTCAGCTCGGCGGCGCGGTCCCGCAACGCGTCCCAGTCACCGAGGTCGAGGTCGCACACGGCGGCGAACAACAGCGTGCCGCCCAGGGTGAACGGATGCCCGCCGCTACGGGCCAGCCCGACACCGCGGTCACGCAGCCGCCGCGCCTCATCGTCGCGGTCCAGCGAACGGCCGCTGTCGCGCGCCGATCCGTCACCGTGGCTCGGCCGCATCGCCTCGGCGCGGCCCAGCCGGATGTGCACGTGGGCCAGGCGCACATGGCACAGCGCCAGCGGGTCCTGCCCGAACACGAGCAGGTGCTGGCCACGGTCTTCCGGACGATAGTGAGCGATCGCGGCGGCCAGGTGCTCACGTGCCGTCTCGTGGTCGGCTCGCCAGGCGGCCCCGACGCCCTGCACGAAATGGCCCTCGACCTGCTCACCCCGTTCTCGCAGGGCCGCACCGAAGCGCAGGGCGTCGTGGAACTCGCCGCGGGACAGCACAGCCATCGCCTGGGCCCGCAGCAGCGGCGCGGCCGGTTCGGGACCGGCCAACGCGAGTGCGCGGTCGAGCACCTCGCGAAGGCGCGGCGAGGCATAGCCCTCGGCCGAGCTGAGCGGCCCCGGGATCGAGGTCAGCACATCGAGTTCACGGTCCTGGCCGCGGACGAGCTCGGCCGCACGAAGCAGGAGTGCAGCGGCCTCGGCGTCGGCATAGACCCGTTGCGCGACGCGCGCCGCACGCACGAACCAGCCGACAGCCTCGGCGCGCGCCCCGGACTCGACCAGATGCACCGCGATCCGACCTGCGTTCTCGTCCGCCACGGACAATCTCGCGGACAAGATGCCGCCCGAAACGGACGAGATGGTGTCCGTAGCGGACAGAGTCGCGGACGAGCTAACGCCCAGCGCGGGCGGGATGCCGGCCGCTGCGGACAGGGCCCGGGCGATCATCCCGTGATTTTGGCGCCGCCGGGCGGGTGGGAGCATGCCGTACGCCGTCTCGCGCAGTTTGTCGTGGCTGAAGTCGTACGTGTCGCCGGCGCCCGTGACCAGGATCTGCCGCCGCCACAACTCGTCCAACCCAGCCGCGGCGTCGCCCGGGAACACGCCGACGGGGATGGACGAACCGGCCGTGGCCGCGATGCCGGCCAGCTCGAGCGCTTCCGGGGACAGCTGCCGCAACCGGGCCTCGAGCACGGCCTGCACCCGTGGAGTCGCCAGCGAACCGGCCCGGAGCGACTCCACGACGAACAGCGGGTTCCCCTCCGTCTCGGCGAAGAGCCGCTCGACGTCGGCGGCGACCAGCCGGTGCCCGAGACGCTCGGCGAGCGCAGCCGTCGCGGCCCGATCGAGCCGGGCCAGCGGCACGGTGGTGCACCGGCCCAGCAGCCGTAAACCGTCGAGCAGGACGTGCGCCGGGTGCCCGGGATCCATCTCGGCCAGCCGGGCCGTGGCCACGACGAGGAGCGGGCCGGGCGATTCGCGTACGAGAAAATGAAGGAACTGGCACGTCGCCGGGTCGGCCGCGTGCAGATCGTCGGCCACGAGCAACGAACCGCCGGGCCCGGGACGCAACGCGTGCACCATCGCCTCGAAGAGCCGCAGGCGGTCGTCCGAGGCGGCGGGATCGGGCCGGCCGACGCCAAGTTCGCGCATCCAGGCGACGATCGGCCCGTACGCGAGCTCACCCTCGGCCGGATAGGACCGCGCCGACGCCGTGACCGCGCCCTGCCCGGCGGCCCAGTGCCGGAACTCGGCGGCCAGACGGGACTTGCCGATCCCCGGTTCGCCGCCGATCACCACGAGGTGGGCCGGGTCGCGTTTCCACAGGTCGATCAGGGTGCGGCGCTCGTCCCGCCGGCCGACGAACACGCTCTCCCGCGGCACTTCGGGCGCGGCGGGGAGCAGGGCGGCGTACGCGGAAAGGGTCTTCTCCGAAGGGGACACGCCCAGCTCGTCGCGCAGCGTGGCCGCGCATTCGTGATAGGTCCGGACGGCCCGCGCGCGATCGCCGAGCCGGTCATAGAGGTGGATCAGCGCCTGGTACGGCTCCTCGGCGAGACGGTCGAGCGCGCGATGCCGTTCGGCGTAACGGATCGCGGCGGCCGGATCGCCGTCCCGCTCGAGCATCGGCACCAAACGCACAAGAACGTCCAATATCGTGCGCCGAAAGTGTTCGCGCTCGGCCAGAACCCAGTCGTCGTACCAGCCCTCCAGCAAATCACCGCGATAGCTGTCGGCCGCGGCGGTCAACTGCGCGACGGTCGTTCCGCTCAGACCGGCGATGTCCACTTGGACGTCCGTGAGCGCCACAGACTGCGCGTCGGTGCGCAAATGCGCATCGATCCCGGGCACGGCCGCGCGCAAAGTGTGCAATACATGCCGCAGATTGGTGCGCGCTTGGTGTTCGGCCGAGTCGGGCCAGAGGGCAAAGGCCAACTGCTTTCTCCCGTACGCGTTCCCGCCGCGCAACGCCAGGAATGCGAGCACGGCCTGAGCGCGTACGGACGTGAGCGTTACCGGCGTCCCCGCGGCGAGCAACTCGAAGCCGCCGAGAAGCCGCAGTTCCAGCATTCCGCCATAGTGGCCCGTGACGCGGGCGCCGGTCCAGGGTCGGCCGCGGCTCGACCGTTACGCGGGGGCGGGACCAGGGTCGGCCGCGGCTCGGCCGTTACGCGGGGGCGGGACCGGGGTCGGCCTGGTCGTCGCCGAGCGAGGAGCGGGCCGGCGGGACGTCGTTCGGCACCTCGGGCTCGTCGTCGTCGACCGGTTTTGTGCCCGGCGGCTCGCGGTCGGGTGTCGGATCGCCGCTCGGATGCGCGACCAGGTAGCGCACGGCCGTGTTGAGGACCGCCAGCAGCGGCACGGCGATCAGGCCGCCCACGATGCCGGCCAGGACCACGCCGGCGGCGATCGACAGGATCACGGCCAGCGGGTGAAGTGCGACCGCCCGGCCCATGATGAGCGGCTGCAACACGTGCCCCTCGAGCTGCTGCACGGCGATGACGACACCGAGCAGGATCAACGCCTTCACCGGGCCCACCGTCACGATCGCGACGAGCACGGCCACGGCGCCGCTGACCGTCGCACCGATCACCGGGATGAACGCGCCCAGGAAGACCAGCGCGGCCAGCGGCAGGGCGAGCGGAACGCGCAACACGAACAGCCCGATGCCGATGCCGATCGCGTCCACGAAGGCGACCAGGACCGTGGCGTGGACGTACGAGACGAGCGTGTGCCAGGCGTAGTGACCGGCGCGGGCGGTCGGCGTGCGGGCCGCGCCGGGCAGCAACCGGCACAGGAACCGCCAGATCTGGTCGCCGTCGCGCAGGAAGAAGAACAACGTGAAGAGCGTCAGGAAGAAGCCGGTGCCGATCTCGCCCACAGTCGTCGCGGTGGTCAGCGCACCCGAGGTGAGCGCGCCCCGGTTCGAGGTGATCGAGTTCTGCACCTGGGTGATCGCGTCGTCGATCTGCTGCTGGGTGACGTGCAGCGGGCCCTGGGCGAGCCACTCCTGCACCTGGCGCACACCGTCGCCGACCTGGGAACCCAGCGTGTCGATCTGCGAGACGAACGTGTTGATGATCAGGCCGAGACCGCCGAACACCACGATCAGCGCGGTCACCAGCACCAGCGCGGCAGCCGGCGACCGGCCCATCCCCCGGTTGCGCAGCCAGGCCGCGACCGGCTGGAACATGGCCGCCAGCAGTACCGCCACCAGCACCGGGATCACTACCACGCTGAGCTGGGAGACGACCTGCAGCAGCAGCCAGCCGACGGCGAAGAACAGCACGATGCGCCAGGCCCACGCACCGGCGATCCGCACCGGCCGGGGAATGCCGTCCTCGTCGCGCGGCGAGGCGTCGACCATCACCACCGGGGTCGCCGGATCTTCCCGGAACGGCGGCGCCCCGGTCCCCTGCCGCGCCTGCTCGAGCCGGGCCTGCGCCCGCGCGCGTACCTCGTCCACCCAGGCCATGTCGACCTTCTTCCCCGCAGCGCGGAACGGCCGCGCACCACCACCGAACCGGCCGGTGCATCTGTACCGTCCGGCAGCGATACCCCGAGGGCGAAACGGGAAACACCGGGCGTTGTTCACCGAAACAGCGCGTCGGCATTCGGCCGGTCACGATCGGGCATTCCATTCCCTTTTACGGCGCCGGAGTAAACCGCACCGTGTTACCTGTATTCCCCCCGGTGACCCTTGTTAACCGGGGTGCTTTCCGGTCTCCGGAACCTCGTTTTCGTTCTCGCCGGAATTGCCTGTGACGGGCCGTCGGCCGTGCTTCGCTGTGCGGGACCTGACGTAGTTCCGGGAGGAAAATCCGATGCGTAAGAAACTGTTCGCCGGCGCCTGCCTGCTGGCCGGCGCCGTCCTCGCGATGGGCCCCACGACGACCGCGTTCGCCGCCGAGCCGCCGCCGCCCGGACCGATGGGCGGACCCGCCCCGGCCGGCCCCTACGGCGGTCCGGCGGTCCTGCCCGGCCCGCCCGGACACCCGAACATCATCGTGATCATCATGGGCGACATCTCGAAGATGCCGGCCTGGCCCGCGGCGCCGGCCGGATGGCCTGGCGAGCCGCAGGGTGGCCCCCAGGGAGGCCCGGCCGGACCGCCGCCCCCGCCCGGAGGCCCGGTCGGCGAGCCCGGCCCGGTGGGCGAACCCGGCCCGGCCGGCCCGCCGCCGAGCACGGAACCCGAGCCCGCCCCACGCCCGGCGGGCAACCCCGGCCCGGAGCCGACCGTCACCGCCAACCCGGAGCCGACCCCGACCGCCAGCCCGGAGCCCACGATTCCGCCGCCGAGTGAGCCGGCCGCCGAGCCCACAGCCAGCGAGCCCACTACCGGCGAGCCCGCGGCTGAGCCCGCCGCCGAGCCGACCAGCGAGCCCGCGGATGAGCCCGCCGCCGAGCCGACCAGCGAGCCCGCGGCTGAGCCCGCCGCCGAGCCGACCAGCGAGCCCGCGGCTGAGCCCGCCGCCGAGCCGACCAGCGAGCCCGCTGTAGAGCCGACCGCCGAGCCCGCCACCACTGAGCCCGCCGCCGAGCCGGCCACAGAGCCCGCTGCCACCGAGCCCACAGCTGAGCCCGCCGCCACCGAGCCGTCCCTGGCCGACGAGACCAACGGCATCGACACGACCGGCACCGACAGCACCCTGAACGGTTCGGCCGGCTCCCCGGAGGAAGGGGTCAATCCCTGACCACCACACAGCCGTACGCGAACGGGCCGGAACCCCACCAAGGGTGACCGGCCCGTCGTCAGCGCGACCAGCAGCCTGGCGAAACAGATCGCACAAGCAGCCGCCGACACGAGAGGAAGCGGGCCGGGACCTCCTTCACGCCCATCAGCACGACCGCCGAAGGAAGCTTCGTCGCTTCAGAGGCATCATCGACACCGCAGTAGCGACGAGCAGGAGACACGGGTTTCCGTCATGAAGCGGGCGTCCCCGTGACGGTCAGGTCGCGCAGCCGGCCCCGATTGTCGAACGAGCCGAACCCGACCCGCCCGGACGTGAACGTCGTGTCGCGCGCCGTCATCAGCGGATCCGACCGCCCGTCCACATAGACCGCGATTTCACCAGTGGCGGGAAGATGCTTTACCCGTACGGAATGAAACCGCTCGTCGACGATGGCCGGGTTCGCGCCGCGCGAGCGACCGTTCCACTGATAGTCGATCCGCTCCCGGTCGGCATTGTTGACTTTGAAGATGCCGTTGTGCGGCAGGATCGTGTTGTCCGTCGAGAAATGCGCATAGTAGAACTGCGTGTCCGATTGATAGCCGAAGACGATGATGACGTCGCGGTTGGTGAGCGTGACCGGTTCGTCGAGGCGCACCTGGGCCCGGATGTCGACCGCGCCCCACACCGGCCCGGCGCTCAGCACGGCGTATTCGAAGGGCCGGCGCGGACCGGGCCGTTCGCTGCCGGCTTCGGCCAGGATGACCTGCCCGTTCGTGAACTGCCACTTCGACGGCGTGACGGGCGCCCAGTTCGAAGCGCGGGGCGCCGGAGCGATCCGGGAAGGCCCGGCCGAGGCCGCGGCAAAGACTCGGGTTCCGGTCACCTTCCAGATCTTGCCATTGGCCTTGGCCAGAATGTAGAGCTCGCCCTGGGCGTCGGTGCCGAAGCGCAGGTCGACGCGGTTCGGATCGCCCGGCGCGCCCGGCGCGGACAAATCCTGCATCCGTACGGGCGTACCGGCGGAATTGAACAGGTTGAGCCGGTGAATCGTGGCGGGGGCCCGGCCGCGGCGCATCTCGGACGCCTCGGTGTAGAGGATGCGGCCGTCGACCAGGTCGCCGAAGACGTATTTGCCGCGCAGCGCCGGAACGTCCTTGCCGCGATAGACGAATCCACCCGCGACGGCCACGCCGACGTCGGACGTGCAGTTCCAGTTCGCCGCCGGGTTGTGGTCATAGGCGGCCACCGGATACGTGTAGCCGCTGTCGCCGGCGGGCAGCGGGAACAGCCGGTCGCACGGGTTGGCCGAGGTGTTGTCGAAGACGAACGCTCCCTCGCGCTCGCTCCAACCCATGTTGTCGCCGGCTTTCACCTCGTAAATGGCTTCGATGGCATGCTCGCCGATGTGGCCCAGGTAGAGCTTGCCGGTGGCCCGATCCCAGCTGAATCGGTGCGGATCCCGGTATCCGTACGAGAAAATCTCGCCGGCCTTGTCCGTCTGATCGGCGAACGGATTGTCGCGCGGGATGCCGTACTTGCCGTTGGGCGAGTTCGTACCGGCCGGGTCGATGCGCAGCAGTTTGCCGTGCGGGATGGCGAGGTTCTGCGGGTCGGTGTTGTTCACGCCGAGACCGCCGTCGCCCACAGCTAGGTAGAGCTTGCCGTAGTCGGGCGAGCCGCGCCGCGCGGTCGGGTTGAAGTTGATCTCCTGAATGCCGTGCACCTGGCCGCCGAAGCCGATCCGCAGCAACTCCCGGTGCGTGCCGGCGAACGTGTCGGCGGCCGGATTCGTGGCCTTCCACTCGTTGATCACGCCGTGGTAGATCACGCCGGACTGAACATAATCGGGCACCGCCGTGGTCGCCGACGCCTGCTCGGTGTGAATCGTGTAGAACAGGCCGTTGCGCCGGAAGTCCGGGTGGAACGCCACGTAGCCGAAGCCCTGCCCGAGCCCGCGGCCCGAGAAGAACTGCGGGGCGAAGGTGGCGGCGACGTCGAGGTAGACGCTCGGGACACCGTTCTTCACGACGTACAGGTTGCCGTTGAGATCGGGCACCGCGCGCCGGCCGGAGCCGTCGGGCAGTTCCATGATGGTGTTGATCCGGGCCACCCGGTTGAGCCGCTGGTCGACCAGCGGTGGGTTGGTCTCGGACTTGGGGAACTGGGCGTATTCGGTCAGGACCAGCCCGAGCTTCGAGGTGACGGGCTCGGTCGGGATCGGGTCGTAGATGGCGGGCTCGGCCGCACGGGCGGGCGCGCCCACCAATGTGGACAGAAGCATCGCGCCGGCGGCGACGATGGCCAATCTGCGCATGGTTACTCCTCGGCAGGACGGTCAGCGGGTCATCGTGCGGTACTGGTTCGCGACGTCACGCGGCGTCAGCGATCGATCGAGGAACATCAGGGCGTCCATCCGGCAGTCGCACGGATTACGTTCGAGCGTGTTCTGCGGGAAGCTCCCGCCGATCTTGATGCCGCGCGGGTCGGTCGCCGTGGTGACGTGCGGACCGGGACCGGCGACCAGCCAGGGATCGTCGTCGCGGGTGTAGAACCCCGGCACGGCCTGACCGTTGCGGTAGAGCGCCATCGTGCCGTTCGTGAAGTTGAACGTGGCGGCCAGATGCACCCACTTGTCCTTGGGTAGCAGCGTCCGCCAGTCCTCGTTCGCCGCGAACGTCTGCGAGTTCCCGCCGTCGATCCGCCGGCCGAGCGCGACCAGCTTCAGTTCACCGTTCACATCGATCAGTTCCAGCAGCGCCCGTACGCCGTGACCGTCGGAATCACCCGTCAGGACGCCCGCCAGTCCGATCGCGTTGTAGCCGGCGGCCGGGCCGTCCATCGAGCGCTTGAACCAGCCCATGACCGTGGAGCCCTCGACCGCATTGAAAGCGCGCAACGTACGGACACCACTGGACGACCAGGTGCCGGCCTTCCAGTCGTCATTGCCGGTGACACCCGGGTTGACCTGCCGGGTCTGCAGAACGCGCCCGCCCCCGGGATAGGCACGGTCGGCGACCCGCATGGCCGCGCCGCCGTTGACCAGTTCGATCTCGGTGCTGGAGCGGCCCTGGTCCTGCTCGAGCGCGGCGTCGCCCGGCATCGGATGGTCGAAGTCGTAGAAGGCGACCAGGTGCGGCCGCAGGGACGGGTGGACGTCGCGTGGGCCGTGGTCACCGGCCGCGGCGGGCGAAGCGGCCAGGGTGGCCGCGAGGACAGCGGAGACGACAACGGCTCCTGTTTTGCGCATGTGAACACCTCTCATCGGTGGTGACAGGTGGCGCTTGAGCGTGTTGCGCTGTTGCGGTCTGAACGAGCCGCACGTTTGCGCGAGTCGTCCGGATGAGCGAGTCGCGCGGATCAGCGATTGAGCGAGTCGCGCGGGTGAGCGAAGTTGAGCGAGTTGTGCGGGTGAGCGAGTCGTGCGGATCAGCGACTGAGTGAGCCGCCTGGATGAGCGAAGTTGAGCGAGTTGTGCGGTTGAACGAACTTGAGCGAGTCGTGCGAGTGAGCGAAGTTGAGCGAGTCGTGCGAGTCCCGCTCCGGCCACGGATCCCGCTGACGGTTGTGCGGGGTGAGCGAACTTGAGCGAGTCGTGCGGGTGAGCGAAGCGGTCAGGGAACGGGCGGTTTCTCGGCGGGGCGGCCGCCCAGATAGAGCTCGCCGAGCTGGGGGTCGGCCAGCAGATCGGCGGCCGGCCCGGAGATGTGCACGCGCCCCAGATCGAGCACGCATCCGAGATCGGCGGTTTCCAACGCGCGCCGGGCGTTCTGCTCGACCAGCAGCACGGCCGTCCCGGCGTCGCGCATCCGCACGACCTGGTCGAAGATGGTGCTGGTGGCCTTGGGGTCGAGTCCCATGGACGGTTCGTCGAGCAGCACGACCTTCGGATCGACCATGAGTGAACGCGCGAACTCGACCTGTTTCTGCTGTCCACCTGAGAGCAGCCCGGCCAGCGAGTGCCAGCGCTCCCCCACCACCGGGAAGAGTTCCTTGACGAAAGCTGCGCGTCTCGCGCGTTTGCTCTTGTCGGTGAGCGTGTATCCGCCGAGCAGCACGTTCTCCTCGACGGTCATCTCACGGAAGACGCTGTGGCCCTGCAGGACCAGCGCGACGCCCTGGGCGAGCATCTTCTGTGGCCCGGCGCCGGTCATGTCCTGACCGCCGACCAGGATCCGGCCGGTGCGCGGGGCGAGCAGTCCGGCGGCCACTTTGAGCACCGTGGATTTGCCGGCCCCGTTCGGCCCGACCAGGCAGACGACTGTGCCGGCCGGGACGGCGACGCTGAATCCGCGCAGCACCGGGGCCGCCCGTCCGTAACCGGCCTGGACGTCGACGAGCTCGATCTCAGACACCAAGGTAGGCCCCCAGCACTCGTTCATCGGCGCGGATCTCGGCCGGCGGCCCGGCGGCGATCGGCCGCCCACGGTCGAACACCACGATGTGATCGCTGATGCTCATCACGAGGTCCATGTTGTGCTCGACGATCACAAACGTGCGGCCCTCGGCGTTCAGGTCGCGCACCAGCGTGCCGATCCGGTCGAGAAGCGCCGGATTGACGCCACCGGCCGGTTCGTCGAGCAGAATCGTGTTCGGTTCGGCCATCAGAACGCCCGCCAGTTCGAGCAGTTTCTGCTGCCCCCACGACATGTTGCGCGCTTCCGCCCCGGCCAGATGCTCGATCCCGAGCCGGGTCAGCCAGCCGTGCGCACGCTCGATCTCCGCGCGCCGATGAGCGCTCCGCAAACCGTGCACCAGCCCACCCGGCCGGACCGCGGCGAGCACATTCTCGACCGCCGTCATGCGCGGAAACACCCGGCAGAGCTGAAACGTGCGACCCACTCCGGCCCGCGCCACCACGTGCGGAGCCCGCCCGGTGAGATCCTTCCCCCCGTACGTGATCCGGCCGGCATCCGGCTTGATCATGCCGGTGACGCAGTTGAAGAACGTCGTCTTGCCGCTCCCGTTGGGCCCGATCAGCGCGTTCACTTTCCCCGGCACGAACTCGACGTCCGCACCGTCCAACGCCACGACCCCACCGAACGCCTTACGCAACCCGCTCGTCGTCAACGTCATGCGCCCACTCCTTCGCGCACCAGCCACCGTCCCGGAATGGGCGCCACGCGCACCTCTGCGCAGCCACGACCGCACGCTGGACTGCACGCCACGCGCACCTTCGCGCAGCCACAACCACGTGCGGGGCTGCTCGCCCCACGCACCATCGCGCGGTCGCGACGGCGTGCAGGACTGCGCGCCACGCGCACCATCGCGCAGTCGCGGCCGCGTGCTGGGTTGAGCGTCATGTGTTCGCCTCCTCTCGGTCGCGCTTTCGCTGCTCGGCCAGGTCGGCTGCGGTTACCTCGCGGATGGAGCTCTGTTCGCGTTTGCGCAGCCGCTGGACGAGCGCGGTCACCGACGGGATGACGCCGTCCGGCATGAACATCACGACCAGGGCCAGCAGCAGGCCGGTGGTGACCAGGTGCAGGGGTGAGCTTCCGAACTCGGCCTTAAAATATTCGAGCGCCACGCCGACGACGATCGCGCCGAGCACCGGGCCGAACAGGTTGCGCACGCCGCCCAGCAGGGCCATGAGCACGATGTACGAGCCGGTCAGCACGCTGAACTGGAACACCGGGTCGAGGTCACCGAACCACAGCGCGTAGAGACCGCCGGCCAAGGCGGTGAACGCCGCGGACACCACGAAGACGGTCAGTTTGTAGGCGAACGTGGGCGTGCCGAGCGACTCCGCCTTGTCCTCGTCCTCGCGGATCGCCTTGAGGCCCATACCGAAACGGGAACGGTCGAGCAGCCACCAGGTGAGCAACGCGAGCACGAGCAGGCCGCCGTACAGGAAGAAGAAGACTCGATGATGCTCGGGCCGCAGCATGCCCGGGAACGGCCGCGGGACGACCAGACCGCGCGAACCGCCCGTCACGGACGACCAGCTCTGGAAAACGAGCAACAGAATGAGCACCAGAGCGATCGAAACGATCACGAACGAGGCGCCTCGCACCCGGAGCGCCGCGAAACCGATCGGAACGGCGAGCGCGGCGATCAGGATCGCGGCGACGATGAGCGCCCCGAAACTGGGCATGCCGGCCTTGGTGATGAGGAGACCGGTCGCATAGCCGCCGAGCCCGGCCAGAGCGCCGTGGCCGAGCGAGATGTAGCCGGTGAACCCGCCGACAAAGTTCCACGCCGTCGCCAGCACGGCCCAGTTGAGGACGATCACGCCCGAGCTGAGGATGTACGGATTGGGCGCCAGACTCGGAAACACCAGGATCGCGACGACCAGCACCAGCCCGGCCCCCAGCGGCAACCACCGCCCCGGCCCCGCCGAACCAGCGTCCGGAGTGCCAGGCTTAGAAACGCCGAGACCCGGGCTGGGCTTAGAAACGCCGAGACCCGGCAGTGCACTGCCGGCCTCCAAAGCACCAGGCCCAGAAACGCTGAGACCCGGCAAAGCACTGCCGGCCCCCGAAGCACCAGGCCCAGAAACGCTGGAACCCGGCAAAGCACTGCCGGCCCCCGAAGCACCAGGCCCAGAAACGCTGGGACCCGGGGATGCGCTGCCGGCCCCCGAAGCATTGGGCTTAGAAACGTTGGGACCCGGGGATGCGCTGCCGGCCTCCGAAGCGCCGGGCTTAGAAACGTTGGGCAAGGCGGCCTCCGAAGAATCCCTGCGGCCGGACGGCCAGCGTCGCGAACAGCGCCACATAGAACACGGTCTGCGCCCAGGTAGCGCCCATCGGAATCTGCAGCAGGCTCTGCGCCAGGCCGAGCACCAGGGCCGCCGCCGCCGCGCCAGCCACGCTGCCCAGGCCGCCGACCACGATGATCGCCATCAGCGGGCCGATCCAGTGCCAGTGCAGCGACGGGTAGATGGTGGTGTCGAGGGACAGCGCCGTCCCGCCGATCGCGGCGGTGGCCAGGCCCAGCCCGAAGCCGTAGCCCGCCGTACGTTCGGTGTCGATGCCGACCAGGCGTGCCGCGTCGCGGTGCTGGATGGTGGCCCGCAGCGCCCAGCCGAACTGGGTGCGTTTCATCAGCAGGTACAGCGCGGCCAGCGAGACCGCGGCCAAGCCGAACGCGATCAGTTTGACCACCGCGACCCGAGCCCCGAACAGGTCGAAGCTCGCCGTGCCGTAGCCGAGCTGGATGCGGCGCTGGGTGCCCGAGAAGGCGTACCCGAGAAGGCCTTCGATCATCAGGGCGATCGCGAACGTGATCAGCACCGACATCATCGTCAGGGTCGCCGGGCGCAGTCGCGACAACAGTCCTCGCTGCAGCAGCACGCCGGCGCCGAAGAACAGCGGCACGGTCACCACCAGGGACAGCAGCGGGTCGATGCCGAGGCGGTCGTTGGTCCACCAGGCCAGGTACGCGGCCAGGATGAGGAACGCCGAGTGGGCGATCATCACCACCCGCATGATGCCGAAGTAGAGGGTCAGCCCCGCGGCGAGCAGGGCGTACAGCCCGCCGAGGAGCAGCCCGAGGATGACGCTCTGGAGGAGGAGCATCACCAGGCCGGTTTCGGGTAGACCAGGTCGGCCTCCTTGGCGTCGGCCGGGAGCACGATCTTGATGTCGTTGCCGACCCACTGCTGGATCATGTGGGCGCCCTGCGGCTTGCCGGTGGCGTCCCACTTCAGCGGGCCGACCACGGTGTCGACCGTATTGCCGTGCAGCCAGTCGATCAGTTTCTGCTGGCAGTCGCCCTGTTCGGCGCATCCGGCGGCCTCGACCGCGGCCGCCACGACCTGGCCCGTCGTGTAACCGTTGGCCTGATCCTCCTCGGGCGCCTTTCCGAACTGGGCGGTGAACTTCTCGACGAACTCCTTGTTGCTTTCGTACGGGGCGTCCTGGCTGTACCCGGTCGGCGACAGTATGCCCTCGGTCTTGTTGCCGATCGCCTTGGCGAACTCGGGGTTCGTCGGCGCGGTCGAGAACGCGGCCAGCTTCGGCTGGTAGTTCAGCTGTTGCAGGGCCACGATCAGGTTCACGCCGTCCTGATATTGCGAGCCGCCGACCACCATGTCGGGCTTGGCCGCCGCGATCTTGGCCGCGATGCTGCCGAAGTCGGTCGTGTTGGGCGGATAGACCTCGTCGACCACGGTCTTCACGCCGCCGGCTTCCAACTTCTTTTTCAGCCCGTACGCCGTACCCTGCGCGAACGGGTCGTCCATGGCCGCGTACGCCACAGTGGCCGGTTTCTGGCCGGCCGGCAGCGCGAGCAGGTATTCGGCCAGGTGGTTGTAGTGGTCGTCGGCGACCGCGGGGGCCGCGTAGAACAGGTTCTTGAAGCCCTGGTTGAACACCTCGGCGGCCGCGCCAGCGGGTTCGACGAAGAGCATGCCGTACTCCTGCGCGACCCGGGCCGACGGCACGACCAGGCGGGTCGAGAACGGGCCGACGACCAGGTCGACCTGGTCGCTGCCGATGAGTTGCTCGTAGTCGGCGACGACCCGGTCCGCGTTGGACTGGTCGTCGAGGATCTTCAGCTCGATCTTGCGGCCGCCGAGGAGGCCGCCCTTGTCGTTCGTTATCTTGGCCCAGGCCTCGTACCCCTCCTGGACGCCCTTTCCGGGCTCGGAGAAGTCGCCGGTCAGGGGCAGGGAGATGCCGACGACAATCGGATCGTCTGCACTGGAAGAGGAGTCCCCACCCCCGCCGCAGGCGGCGAGGGTGAGAATGGCGCTGAGCGCGACGGCCCAGGTTGTACGTCTCGCGGGTGAACGCATCCTCGCAGCTCCTTTGCCGGGACGTAAGCGCTTGCGAAAGCGCTTACGTAGCCTAAAGTGATCGATGCGTCACATGCAACACCCCGGAAACTTATTAGCAGTCGGCCCGATGTCCGGCCGAGACGATCCGACCCGTTGATCCGGCCCGCTTCCGGCTCGTGGAGAGTTGATTCATGCCCAAGCCCGGTGTGAGGCTCCGCCTCGTCGACATCGCCGAACGTGCCGGCGTCTCGCTGGCCACCGCCTCGCGGGCGCTGGCCGGTCGCGACGGCGTGAGCGAGGAGGTCGCGGCCCGCATCCGGCAGATCTCGGAGGAGATGGGGTACGTCGCCAACCCGTACGCGCGAACCCTCGCCGGAGGCGCCAGCTCGACCGTCGGGCTGGTCGTGCATCAGGTCGACGACCCGTATTTCTCCGAGATCGCCGGGGGCGTCATCCGGGTCGCCGACGAGCAGGGCCTGCTCGTGCAGATCTGCCACTCCGGGCGCGACCCCGAGCACGAGCTGCGCCAGATCCGCCATCTGATCAACCAGCGGGTACGGATCATCATCGTGGCCGGTTCCGGTTTCGTGGACACCCGCCACGAGACCGCGGCCCGCGACGAACTCTCGGCCTATGTACGCGGCGGGGGCCGGGTCGCGGTGATCGGCCGGCACTCGCTCGGCGTCGACGCGGTGCTGCCCGACAACGATGCCGGCGGCCGTGACCTGACCCGCCACCTGCTCGAGCTGGGCCACCGCCGGATCGCGATCGCCTGCGGCACCCCCGACCTGAACACGGTGGTCGACCGGATGGCCGGCGTCGCCGCGGCCATGACCGAGGCCGGGCTCGCGATGGCGGACCTGCCGGTCGTGCACACCGACTTCACCCGCGACGGCGGCGTGGCCGCGACCGAACTGATCCTGCGCGACCACCCGGAAACGACGGCGATCATCGCGCTCAACGACGCCATGGCGATGGGCGCGCTCTCCACGTTGCGGGCCCACGGGGTGCCGGTGCCGGAACGGATGTCGGTGGTCGGCTTCGACGACGTCTCGGTCGCGGCCGACCTGGCCCCCAGCCTGACCACGATCCGCCTGCCGATGACCGACATGGGCAAGATGGCGCTGGCCCTCGCCCTGCGCGCGCCGACGGCCCGCCCCCGCCGCCGTTCCACCGGCCACACCCTGATCGTCCGCGACTCCACCGGCCCTGCCCCGGCCTGAGAAGATCGCGACTCCACCCGCCCCGCCCCGGCCTGAGAAGATCGCGACTCCACCCGCCCCGCCCCGGCCTGAGAAGATCGCGACTCCACCCGCCCCGCCCCGGCCTGAGAGGATAGGGCGTGGCCACGATCGCGATCCGGGTCAAGCCGGGCGCCTCACGTCCGGCCGTCGGCGGCGCCCATGAGGGTTCGTTCGGGCCGGCTCTCGTCGTCGCGGTCCGCGAGCCGCCGGTCGACGGCCGTGCCACCGAAGCCGCCCTGCGTGCCCTGGCCGCCGCGATCGGCGTCCGCCCGGCGCGGCTGTCGCTCAAGGCCGGCGCCACCAGCCGCGACAAGCTCGTCCGGGTCGACGATCCTCCGGCCGATCTCACCGAACGGATCGCCGCGCTGATGACGAGGGCCTGACCGGTCAGCTCACCAGGGACGACCAGGGGCCCCGCCGGGTCTCCCGCTCGAGGGCCTTGTGCAACCGCTCCTGGAAATGGCCGAGCTCCCACTCGACCGCCCCCAGCCGCTCCACGTGGGGTGTCATCATCTGGCAGTCGACCAGCTCGAAGTCCCACGCGTGCAACTGCGACAGCAGCGTGACCAGCGCGATCTTCGATGCGTCGGACTCACGGCGGAACATCGACTCGCCGAAGAAGGCCGCCCCCAGCGACACCCCGTAGAGCCCGCCGACCAGCCGATCACCGTTCCAGGCCTCGACCGAGTGGGCGAAACCGAGCTCGTGCAGCCGCGAGTAGGCCTCGAGCATCGCGTCGGAGATCCAGGTGCCGCCGTTCGCCCCGTGGATCTCGGCGCAGGCCGCGATCACCGCACCGAACGCCCGGTCGTAGGTGATCGTGAACGGCTCGTGGCGCATCACCTTGCGCAGACTGCGACTGACGTTGATCTGCCCCGGCACCAGCACCACCCGCGGGCTCGGGCAGAACCACGGCAGCACGTCCGAGCCTTCGGAGGGCCAGGGGAAGATCCCGTTCGCGTACGCGACCAGCAGCCGCTCGGGCCCGAGGTCACCCCCGACCGCGAGCAGCCCGTCGGGGCGCGCCTTGGACAGCGGCGGGAACCCGTACGCCCGCAATGCCCCCCGCAGTTCGAGACCCAGGTTCACGCAGTGAAGATATCGCCTGTCAGGCCGCCGCCGCGGAGCGGAGCACGGCCGCCGTCGCGCGCGCGTCGTAGTTCGGGCCGACACCGGGGAAGATGAGCGTGTCGCCCTCGATGTGGCGGGTTCGCAGCGGCAGGATCGCCTGGTAGGCCGGCGAGTCGTACCAGGACCGCGCCGACTCGAGGTCGGGGAACTCCAGGATCACCAGGGTGCCGGGCCAGCTGCCCTCCAGCACCTCCACCTGCGGACCGTGGGCGACGAACCTTCCCCCGTACGGATCCATGGTGCTCTGGATCGTCTCGATGTATTCGAAGACCTCGTCGTGGGTGCTGGTCGTCCGCAGGTGCGCCATCGCGAAAGCAGTCATGCCCCCCATCGTGCGGGGCATGACTGCATCCGATCGATTACCTCGGAGGTAAGACGAGGGTTGTTCAGGGCGGCAGAGACCTTGGCGTCGAGCTACCGCTTGTCGTCGGTACAGGCAGGCCCTGAACAACCCTCGTCACCCGTGGACGAGGACCAGGTCGGCTCGGTCCTTGGAGCGGGCCACCAGCTCGGCGTTGCGCTGATCGGAACCGGTGGCCCGGCGCTGCGCCGTGGCCAGGTCGTCCTTGAAGCGGACGTGCCGCTCGACCAGACGGTCTATGCGCGTGCCGTGGTCCAGCTCGACGTACCAGGCCTCATCGAGCATTTCCCGTACGCCGTTCCAGGGTGCCCGGTCCAGCAGCAGGTAGTTGCCCTCGGTGATGATCACGCGGACCCGCGGCGGGACGGCGATGGCGGCGGCCACGGCGTCGTCGAGTGCGCGCCGGAACTCGGGCACGTAGATCGTGGTGTCGCTCTCCGACCGCAACCGCTGCAGCAGGGCCACGTAGCCGGCGCCGTCGAACGTCTCGGGCGCGCCCTTCACGTCGGCCAGACCCATCCGTTCGATCGCCGACTGGGCCAGGTGGTAGCCGTCCATCGGGACCAGCGCCACCTGCCCGGGCAGGTGCTCGTCGAGGCCGGTGACCATCAGCTCGGAGATGGTGGACTTGCCGGCACCGGGCGGGCCGGTCAGCCCGATCAGCACCCGGTTCTGGGTGAGCAGCCGTTCCTCGACCCGCCCGCGCAGCGCGTGCAGGGTGGTCGTGTCCCAGGGCAGGGCCGGTGGCCCGACGGTCGCGGTCATGACTTCTTCCTTCCGCGGCCCACGCCGGTCTGCAGCAGCACCACGACCAGCAGGAAGGCGCCGCGGACGACGTTCTGCCAGTAGGAGTTGATCTCGATGCCGCCGCGCCCGTTCTCGAAGTTGATGATGGTGAAGATGACCTGGAGCAGCAGCAGGCCGGCCAGGGTGCCCCCGATCGAGCCGACGCCGCCGGTCAGCAGCGTACCGCCGACGACCACGGCCGCCACCGCGATCAGTTCCCAGCCGACGCCGGTGTCCATGCTGACCGAGCCGGTCTGCGAGCCGAGCACGACCCCGGCCAGCCCGGCCAGCGCCCCGGAGAGCAGGTAGACCGAGAACTTGGGCAGGCGGGTCGGCACGCCGAGCAGCGCGGTGGACTCCTCGCTGTCGCCGATCGCGAGCACCGTACGCCCCCACGGGGTGAACTTGAGCGCGACCGCGGCCAGCACGAACAGCAGGATCATCAGCCAGAACCCGGTGGTCAGCCCGAAGATCTTGTCTCGGGCGAGCGACTGCAGCGTGCCGGTGCCGTAGACGACGGTCTGCGTGTCGGCCAGCTGCAGGCCGAGCCCGCGCGCCCAGAGCAGCGTCGCCAGCGTGACGACGAACGGTTCGAGGCGGGAGTGCGCGATCAGCAGGCCGTTGACCGCACCCACGGCGGCGCCGGTGCCCACGCCGACCAGCACGGCCACGACCGCACCGTGCGGGCTGGCCAGTCCCCCGGCCACGCCGGCCAGCAGGATGACCGAGCCGACCGACAGGTCGATGCCGCCCGTCATGATCACGAAGGTCATACCCAGGGCGATCAGCGAGTATTTGACCGCGTCGTCGAAGTACGAGGTCAGGTTGATGCCGGAATAGAACGCGTCGCCGTAGCGCAGCGAGGCCAGCAGCACCACCAGCACGAGCACGGCGACCGTGCCGCGGCGCTGCAGGGCGAGCCGGTGCCCGATGGTGGCCACGTCGGCGGTGGCGGCGCTCATCGCGCGTCCCGCGAGCGGCGCAGCAGATAGATGGCAGCCACGATGATGAGTCCTTGTGCGATCTGGGCGACCTCACGGGGGATGCCGTGGGCCACCAGGGTGTTCTGCAGGAGCCGGAGCATCAGGACGCCGATGATCGTGCGACCGGGCGAGAACGTGCCGCCCGCGAGTGTCGTTCCGGCCACGGCGACCGCGGCGATCGCGTCGAGCTCCATGTTGAGGCCGGCGTTGGTGGCGTCCGAGGCCTGGATCCGGCCCAGTTCGAGCAGGCCGACGAAACCGGCCAGGCCACCCGCGACCACGTACGCCATGGTCTTGACCCGCTTGGTGCGGATGCCGACGAGACCGGCCGCGCGTTCGTTGCCGCCCACCGCGAGCAGCTTGGTGCCGGCCGGGGTGAAGCGGGTGACCAGCACGATCGCGATCGTGATGACGATCAGCGAGAACACCGAGATGGGCAGTCCCGCGATCACGCCGAGGCCGAGGAACTCGACGATCGGCTGGTTCACGGTCTGGATCCGGCCGCCGGTGACGACCTGGGCCAGCCCGCGCCCGGCGGTGAACAGCACCAGCGTCGCGATCATCGGCTGGATGCCGAACCGGGACACCAGCGTGCCGTTGAACAGGCCGGCGGCCACGCCGACGAGGATGCCGATCGGCAGCGCCACCAGCGGCGGCACGCCGTCGAGCAGGAACACCGCGGTGACCTGACCGGACAGGGCGACCACGGCGCCGACCGAGAGGTCGATGCCGCCGGTGGCGATGACCAGGGCCATGCCGAGGGCGACGATCGCGGTCGGTGCGGCCTGGCGCAGCTGCACGAACAGGATGTTGCGCAGGTCCAGGAAGTTGTCGGTGAAGATGATGTTGAACAGCACCAGCAGGGCGAGCACGATCGCCGCGCCGTAGCGCCGGATGAAGGACGGCCAGTCGGTGTTCCGCAATACGGAAGCAGCGGCCGGCCGGGTGGCGAGATCAGTCATCAGCGTTGTCCTTTTGCGGCACATCGGACGACGGCACAGCCTCGCCGCTCGCCATGACGGCCATCAGCGACTCCTCGGAGAGCCGGTCGAGGGAGACCCGGGCCACCGAGACGCCGTCGCGCAGCACGGTCACGTCGTCGCAGGCGCTGACCACCTCTTCGAGTTCCGACGACACGAGCAGCACACCCATCCCGTCGGCGGCCAGCTTGTCGACCAGGGCCAGGATCTCGGCCTTGGCGCTGACGTCGATGCCACGGGTGGGCTCGTCGAGCAGCAGCACGGCCGGTTCGGTGGCCAGCCAGCGAGCGAGCAGCACCTTCTGCTGGTTACCGCCGGAGAGCTCGACGATCGGCTGGTCGGCCTGGGCCTTGATGCCGAGCCGGGCGATGTAGTCGGTGACGATCTGGCGCTGCCGCTTGCGGTCGACGATGCCCCGTCTGGTGAGCTTGGGGAGCAGGGCGAGAGTCAGGTTGTCGCGCACCGACATGTGCGGCACGATCCCCTCGGCACGGCGGTCCTCGGTCAGGAAGGCCAGTCGATTCGCGATCGCTTCCCCGGGCGTACGGAGGGAAGGCCTGTCGCCGTTGACCTTGATCTCGCCCGAGTCGAGCGGGTCGGCGCCGAACACCGAGCGCAACAGCTCGGAGCGTCCGGAACCGAGCAGGCCGGCCACACCCTGCACCTGACCGGCGTAGACGTCGATCGAGGCGTCGCGCAGACGGGGAGCCGACGCGGCGTTGGTCACGGAGAGCACCGGCTCGGCCTGCTGCCGGGGACGCGCGGCCGGCCGGGCACCCGAGGCCACCTGCTCGGCGGCACGGCCCAGCATCTTGCTGACCAGCTCGTACTGGTTGAGCGAGGCCAGAGATTCCTCGGCGACCGTACGGCCGTCGCGCAGCACGGTGACGTCCTCGCAGATCTCGTAGAGCTCGTCCATGCGGTGCGAGACGAACACCATCGACACGCCGGAGTCGCGCAGCGAGCGCATCACCCCGAACAGCGTCTCGACCTCGCGCTCGGCCAGCGACGACGTCGGCTCGTCGAGCACCAGCAGCCGGGCCTCGAGCGAGACGGCCCGGGCGATCGCGGTCATCTGCTGCGTGGCCACGCGGTAGCTGCCCAGCGGACGGGTCACGTCGATGTCGAGCGACAGCGTGGCCAGCGCGTCCCGGGCCCCGGCCCGCATGGTGGCCCAGTCGACCAGGCCGCGCCGCCGGGGGAAGCGGCCGAGGAAGATGTTCTCGGCCACCGACAGCTTGGGGACGAGGTTCACCTCCTGATAGATGGTGACCACGCCGGACTTCTGGGCGTCGGCGGTGGAGCGGAAGTCGACCGGTCGGCCGTCGAGCCGCACCTCGCCGCCGTCCCGCCGGTAGACGCCGGTCAGGATCTTGATCAGGGTGGACTTGCCGGCCCCGTTCTGGCCGATCAGCGCCCGGATCTGGTGGCGGCCCACGGTCATGGTCGCGTCGTCGAGGGCCCGCGCGCCGCGGAACGACTTGGTCACCCCGCGCATCTCGAGCAGCGGGCCCTCGGGTGTGGTGTCGGTCATCGCACTCAGTACGCCTGGGACACGAACTCGGCGGCGTTGGACGCGTCGAACAGCCGGTCCTCGTTCAGGATCTTGGTCGGCACCTCGTCGCCGGCCGCGTACTGCTTCATGACCTCGAACGCCTTGGGACCGAAGCGCGGGTTGCACTCGACGTTGGCGACCATCGCGCCGTCCACGATCGACTGCAGCGCCTCCTTGGAACCGTCACCCGAGACGACCAGGATGTCCTTGCCGGGCACCTTGCCCGCGGCCCGGATGGCGGCGATCGCGCCCATGGCCATGTCGTCGCCCTGCGCGTAGACCGCGGTGACGTCCGGGTTGGCCTGCAGCAGCGACTCGGTGATGTCCTGGGCCCGGGCGCGCTGGTTGTCGGCGTCCTGGGTGGCGACCAGTTCGAGGCCGGGGCACTGCTTGAGCGCGTCCTCGAAGCCCTTCTTGCGGTCGACGGCGCTCGACGAGCCGGTGGTGCCCTCCAGCGCGATCACCTTGCCGGTGCCGCCGGTGGCCTTGGCCATCGCGTACGCGGCGCGCTTACCCTCCTGCACGAAGTCCGAGACGATCGTCGTCACGTAGTCCGTACCCGCCTTGGCCTGCGCGTTCGAGACCGTACGGTCGATCAGGAACACCGGGATGCCGGCCGACTTGGCCTCGCCGATGACCGTGCCGATCTCCTCGGTCATCGGGGCGACGAACAGCGCGTCCGGCTTCTGCGCGATCAGGCTGCGGATGTCCTGGATCTGCTTCGACTGGTTGTTCTGGGCGTCGGTGACCTGGATCTGGTAGCCGAGGCGCTTGGCCTCGTCCTGCATGCTCTGGGTCTCGGCGATGCGCCAGGCACCGTTGTTGGCGTTCTGGCTGAAGGCGACCCGGTAGGTGTCCTTCTGGGCGAGCTTGGGGGCGTTCTCGGCGACCGGGGTGCCGTCGGCGGGCTGGGAGTTGCCCGGGTCGGCGGCGGTGGCGATCGCGCAGTTGGCGGCCGGGCTGGCGGCGCCGGCGGCGGCGTTGCCGCTCGAGCCGGTGCCGCCGGAGTCGACCGAACAGCCGCTGATCAAGAGGGCCGCGGCTGCGGTCACTGCAAGCTTGATTCTCATGCGATATCTCCTGTATGTGCGCTTAACAAGATCTATTCGAGGTTCGTGTGACGCGAGCGCAGCTCCTCGGCCGACTCCTGCCGGCGGGCGCGCACCCGGTTGGTGATCAGGTCGACCAGGACGAACAGGGCGATCTCGTACGCCGACCCCATGGGCAGCACGGCCTGCGAGGCGGTGTCGTCGGCCATCGTCTGAGCGGTGATCTTGACCACGACGTCGGCCTGGCCGGCGGGCGCGTTCTGCGGCTGAGCGGTCAGGTAGAGCAGCCGCGCGCCGTCCCGCTTGGCCACCCCCGCGAGGGCCTCGACCATCGAGATGTTCCCCGGCCCGCAGGACAGGATCAGCAGGTCACCTTCGCCGACGTGCGGGGTGGTCATCTCGCCCTGGTAGTGCACGTCGAGCCCGGCGTGGAACAGCCGCATGACGAGGCCGCGCATCACCAGACCCTCACGACCACCGGCGAAAGCGGCGATCCGCCGGGCGGCGAGCAGTTCGTCGACGATGGCGTCCAGTTCGGACTCGGTGACGCTCTCGACGGCGGTCGCGACCTCGTCGATGGCCCGCTGGACTTCGGTTGACATCTTCTCGACTCCTCTTGCGCAAACGGGGCAAGCGCATTTGCGCTGCTCGCTGTCGTCCGGATTGCGTCGAGGCTAAGAATCGGGACGGACGTCGCTCCACCGCTTGCGCAAAGATTTGCGCAAGGCTTTCACCGCCGGGTAACACGGACGTCGTGGTCACGATGTCGTCTGTCGCCGCGGCCGCCGGAGTCTCCCTGACGACGGTGTCGCACGTGCTGAACCGAACCCGGAGGGTCAGCGCGGAGTCCCGTGCCCGGGTGCTCGAGGCCGCGGAGGCGCTCGGCTACTACGACCAGCGGGTCGACCGGGCCAAGGAGAGCAAGCTGACCATCGGCGTGGTGCTGCCCGCCATGTCCAGCCCGTACTTCGGCGAACTGATCGACAGCATCGACGCCGAGGCGGCCCGCCGGGGTGCGACCGTTTTGCTGAGCGCCTCGGGTGAGAATCCGGCCAAAGAGGCGGCGGCCGTACGGGCCCTGCTCGACCGTGACGTCGACGCGCTGATCCTGGTGCCGACCGCGGGCTGGCGCGACCGGACCCGCCCGCTGCTGCGCGACGCCCGGGTGCCCACGGTGCTGGCCGACCGGCTCGAGGACCGCGGGTTCGACCAGGTCGGCTCGGAGAACACCCTGGCCACCCGGCACCTGATCGAGCACCTGATCGCGGCCGGGCACACCCGGATCGGCATGATCACCGGGCTCACCGGGCTGTCCACGTCACGCGAGCGCGAGACCGGCTTCCGGCTCGCCCACGAGAGCGCGGGCCTGGCGGTCGACCCGGCACTGATCTGGGACGGCCGGTCGACGGTGCGCGGCGGGTTCGCGGCGGCCGAGGAGATGCTGCGCGGACCCCGTCCGCCGTCGGCCGTCTTCTGCGGGAACAACAACATGACGATGGGCCTGCTGGGGGCGATCCGGCGGGAACGCGTACGGGTGCCGTCGGATCTGGCCGTTGTCGCCTTCGACGATCTGGAGTGGGCCGACATCGTCTCGCCCAGTGTCACGTCGATCGCCCAGCCGTTCCACGCGATGGGCAACCGGGCGGTCCAGATGGTGCTGCAACGCCTCGACGATCCGCGACGCGAGTCCCGCACGGTGCGGCTGCCGGCGTCGATCGAACATCGGGAGTCGTGCTGCGTACGGGAAAACATAGGCGTGTGATGCTTCCGACTTCCGGCATCGTTCGGGCCGGCCGGTCGTTAATGTTGCCGAAGCAAATACTTCGCGTCCGAGGGAACGATATGAGCGAGCTCAACCTGCTGGTGGTCGTCGGAAGCACCCGTCCGGGACGGGTCGGCCCGACCGTGGCCGAGTGGTTCGTCGACGTCGCCAAGGCGCACGGCGGCTTCCAGGTGACCGTGGCCGACCTGGCCGAGGAGAACCTGCCGCTGCTCGACGAGCCGCACCACCCCCGGCTGCAGAACTACCAGAACGACCACACCATGCGCTGGAGCGAGAAGGTCGCCGCGGCCGACGCGATCGTGTTCGTGATCCCGGAGTACAACTTCGGCCTCGGCGCCGCCTTCAAGAACGCGCTCGACTACCTGCACGCCGAGTGGAACTACAAGCCGGCCAGCGTGGTCAGCTACGGCGGCGTCTCGGCCGGCACCCGCTCGGCGCTGGCGCTGACCGGGGCCGCGTACGCGCTGCGGATGTGGCTGCTGCCGGCCGCCGTGAACATCCCGTTCGTCCACAGCAATGTGGTCGAGGGCCAGTTCCAGCCGACCGACATCACCTCGGCCGCGGCCACCACGATGCTCGACGAGCTCGCCCGGGTGGCCCCGGCCCTCAAGGCGCTGCGTAGCTAATAGTTACTGGGCGACCTTGAACAGGTCGTTCAGCTGGTTGTTGACCGTGGACAGGGACGAGACCGGGGCGTCGCCGATGTAGACGGCGTCCATCCTCGGTTGCAGCAGCGCCGTGATGTCGGCGGCGTTGCTGGTGACCGGGAACAGGAACGTGGTCTTGTCCTTGACCTGGTCGGTGAACGGGGTGACGTCGAGCTTGCGCTCGTCGCGGTTGAACGCGATCGCCTTCTCGGTGCCCTGCGGCCGGGCCGGGAAGACGACGCCGGACTCGCCGATGATGTCCTGGCACTCGGCCCCGCCCAGGAAGGCGACCCACTTGGCCGCGTTCTCGGGCTGCTTGGACAGCGACGTGATCGAGTCGGCCAGCCCGTTGAACATCGAGGCCCGCTTGCCGGTGGGCCCGATCGGGGTAGGCGCGATGCCGATCTCCAGCTTCTTGCCCGCGGTGTCGGTCAGCCCGGTGAACGTGGAGATCTTCCACGAGCCGTCGAACGCCATCGCGGCCAGCCCGGACTGGATCTGCTTGTCCGGCCCGACCGGGTTGTTGCCGCCGATCTCGGCGAAGCTCGGCATGTAACCCTTCCGGACCAGGCCGTAGTACCAGCTCAGCGTGTCCTGGAAGGCGGGCTGGTCGAGGTTGAAGTGGGTGCCCCACGGGTTCTTGTCGGTCACCTGCCATCCGGCGCTGCCGGCGAAGTTGGACCACTGGGTCTGCCCCCAGCCGCCCCCGCCGGAACCGTCCGAGCCGATCCCGTACTGGCTCACGTTGTTCTTGTCGAAGCCGGGTTCATCTCCCCGTACGCCGTTGGCGTCGACGGTCAGGTGCGCGATCGTCTTCTCGAACGTGCCACCGTCCTGCGGATTCCAGTTGAGATCCTTGAGTGTCGCCGGGTCGATGCCCGCCTTCTGCAACGAGACCGGGTTGTAGAACATGGCGATGGTGTCCCAGTCCTTCGGCGAGCCGTAACGCTTGCCGTCCTGGCCCTTCCACAGCTCGGCCAGGCCCTCCTGGTAGTCGCCGTCGTTGATGCCGGCCGTCGGCGCCAGGTCGTCCAGCGGGCGCAGCACCTTGAGATCGACGAACTGGGCGAACTTGGCCAGGTGATCGGTGAACACGTCGGGGGCCGTGTCGGCGATGAACCCGGCGGTCAGCTTCGACCAGTAGGTGTCCCAGCCGTACTGACTGATGTGGACGGACAGGCCCGGATTCGCCTTCGCGAAGGCGTCCGCGCACTTCTGGTATCCGGGCTGCTGCCCCGAGTCCCAGAGCCAGTATTCGATCGTGCCGCCGCCACCCGTAGCCGTGGTGGCCGCGTCGGAGCCGCTCCAGCCGCAGCCGGCGACCAGTACTGCCGAAAGAAGTGCCGCGAGTCGCGCTCTCATTTGATCCCACTAAAGCCGATGGAGTTGACGATGCGCTTGGCGAAGAGGAAGAACAGGATGAGCATCGGCAGCGCCGCGACCAGCGTCGCCGCCATCAGGCCGGACCAGTCCGGACCGGTCTGCGGCGTCTGCGACTTGAAGACGCCGAGGGCCACGGTCAGCACCCGCGACCGGTCGGTGTAGCTGACCATGAGCGGCCAGAAGTAGTCGTTCCACGAGGTGATGTAGGTGAGGATGCCGAGCGTGGCCAGCGGGGCCGAGGACATCGGCAGGATCAGGCGGAAGAACACCCGTACCTTGGAAGCGCCTTCGACCAGCGCCGCCTCCTCGACCTCGCGCGAGATGCCGAGGAAGAACTGGCGGAGGAAGAACACCGCGAACGGCGTCATCAGCATGGTCGGCAGCGAGACGCCGAGCAGCGTGTCGATCAGGCCCAGCTGCTTGATCAGCACGAAGTTGGGCAGCAGGGTGAAGATGGCCGGGATCATCAGACCGGCCAGGAAGAAGCCGAAGACCTTCTCGCGGTGCCGCCACTGCAGCCGGGCGAACGCGTAGGCGGCCATCGCGCTGAAGAAGACCTGCCCGGCGGTGACCAGGGTGGACACGATGATCGAGTTGGCCAGGTAGTGCCAGAAGTTGATCGGCTGCCCGGCGCCGCCGGCGTCGATCGCCTCCTGACCGGTCTGCAGGCCGAAGACCCGCTCGAAACCGCCCCACGAGGCGTCGACCGGCAGCAGGCTGTCCGATCCCGCGTAGAGAGCGTTGTTGCTGGACAGGGCGGTGCGCAGCATCCAGTAGAACGGGAACAGCGACGCCAGGATCACCAGGACCATGAAGACCCAGGCGACCGCACGGCCGATGTTGAAGCCGGGCTTGGGCGACTCTTCGACGATTGCGGGGGCGGTGGTTGCGACAGGTTGCGTGGCCGTGGCCATGGGAGCCTCCTCAGGCCAGGTCGGACTGCTCGGCCCGGCTGAGCCGGTACTGCAGGAAGGTGATGATCACGAGGACCACCAGCAGGGCGACCGACATGGCCGACGCGTAGCCGAACTGGAAGCGGCCGAACGCCATGTCGTAGATGTAGAACTGCAGCACGCGGGACGAGTCGATCGGCCCGCCGCGGGTGGTGACGGCGACGGTGTCGAACACCTGGAACGAGCCGACCACGGTGATGATCAGCACGAGGGCCAGGATCGGCCGGAGCAGCGGCAACGTGATGCGCCGGAACATCGTGATCTCGGACGCGCCGTCGGTGCGGCCCGCCTCGTACAGGGTCTCGGGAATGGTCTGCAGCCCGGCGAAGATCAGCAGGGCCGTGTAGCCGACGTGGCGCCACACGTTGATCAGCGCGACGGTCGGGATGACCCAGTTGCTGTCGGCCAGGAACGCGATCCGGTCCAGCCCGATCAGCTCGATCACCTTGTTCCCGATGCCCAGCTGGTAGTCCAGGATCCACAGGAAGACGAGCGCGGCGACCACATTGGACACCAGGTACGGGGTCAGGATGATCCCGCGCAGCCAGGTCCGCTTGGTCAGCCGCTGCATCATCACCGCGATGACCAGGGCCAGCGCCGTCTGCAGGACGATGTTGACGACGACGTAGTAGAGGGTGACGACCAGCGAGTTCCAGAAGACCGGGTCCTGCCCCATCCGGATGTAGTTGTCGAGGCCGTTGAACTCCGGCGGGGTGAGCAGGTTGAACTTGGTGAAGCTGAGGTAGATGCCGCGCAGCGTCGGCCAGATCATGAAGACCAGGAAGCCGATGAGCGCGGGCGCGATGAACAGGATCGCTAATTTGGTGTCGTCAGGACGCTTCTTTCGTACGGGGGTGGCTGTCGTGGCGGCCATCGGAGCTCCCTACATGGCATCAGCCTGATAGAGCACTACCTGATCGGGGTGGAGACTGGGGCTGGCCACGCCCACGTGCTCGAGCGCGGCGCCGGTGAGCACGTCACCGGCCAGGTCGCTGCCCCACCACGGCGGTGCGTGACCGGCGCGGCGCAGCGGGCGGATGCGGTAGGAACGGGCCGGATCGAGGCCGCGGAACCGCAGCCGGGCCGGCGGATCGGGGTAGGGACTGGCCAGCGCGACCATCGCGATCAGCGCACGCGAGCGGTCGGGCGCGACCACGCCGTGCACGAGCAGGTCGTCGCTGTAGCCGTCCATCCGCACGAGATCGCCGGCCAGCAGCAGCCCGCGCTCGTCCTTGAAAATGGTGATCCACTCGGCCAGGGCGGTGAGCTCCTCCGGCGTCGCCGAGGTGAGATCCCACTCGACGCCGAGGTGGCCGAAGACCGCCGTCCCGGCCCGGAACTCCAGGTCGTGCCGACGGCCGGTGGTGTGGCTCTGCCCCGACGCGACGTGCGAGCCGAGGTATTCCGGCGGCACCAGCTGACCGCTCCAGCGCAGCATCTGCTGACGGTCGTGCGGGTCGATGTTGTCGCTCACCCACACCCGGTCCGAGCGGGTGAGCACCTCGAGGTCGATCCGCCCGCCGCCGGACGAGCACGACTCGATCTCGAGATCCGGATGGGCGGCCCGGATCTCGTCGAGCAGGCGGTAGAACGCCCGCGTCTGCTCGTGCACCCCCGGCGCACCGGTGGGCTGCGTACCCGCGTCGATCAGATCGCGGTTGTGGTCCCACTTGATGTAGTCGACGGCGTACTCGCTCAGAATCGCGAAGATCTGATCCCGTACGTGCTGGTAGGCGCCCGGGATCCCGAGGTTGAGCACCTGCTGGCGCCGCGACTCGACCGGCCAGTCCGAACGGGCCGACATGATCCATTCGGGGTGCTCGCGGGCCAGATCCGAGTCCGGATTGACCATCTCGGGTTCGAACCACAACCCGAACTGCAGCCCGAGTTGCTTGACCCGGTCGATCAGCGGGTGCAGCCCGTCCGGCCAGACGTCGGGCGAGACGACCCAGTCCCCCAGCCCCGAGGTGTCGTCGCGGCGCGAACCGAACCAGCCGTCGTCCAGCACATAGCGCTCGGCGCCGGCCTGAGCCGCCCGCTCGGCCAGATCGAGCAGCTTGGGCAGCCGGTGGTCGAAGTAGACGGCCTCCCACACGTTGAGCGACACCGGCCGCTCGCTGGAGATCGGCCGTTCGCGGGCGCGCAGGTGACGGTGGAACCGCCGGGCCACCTCGTCCAGGCCGTCGCCGTGCGAGCCGTAGAGCCAGGGTGAGGTGTAACTCTGCCCGCGCGCGAGCCGGATCTCGCCCGGCAGCAGCAACTCGCCGCCGCCGAGACGCTGCTCGCCCGACCAGACCCGCTCGGCGTAATGGGTGTGGTTACCGCTCCACGCGGTGTGCACCGCCCACACCCGACCACGGGCGAAGCCGAACCCGGGGACGCCGGCGTGCAGGACATACGCGCTGTCGGCTCCGGTTCGGCCACGCCGGTTCTCCCGGAGGTGCGTGCCGGTGTTCAGCGGCGCTCGCTGCGGCACCCGCTCCAAGTTGTGCCGGCCGGCGAAATCGAGCAGCTCGGAGGCCTCGGCCGGGATCGGGAAAGACAGGACCAGATCTTCCAGCCCGTACGTGTCCTCGTGCTGGTTGGTGACGGTGGCGCGGGCCCGCAGAAGTCCGGTCGGGAGCAGCTCGATCTCGATCGTCGTGGACAGTCGGCCACTCTCGTCGTCGGCCGCGATCTCCACGAGCCCGGGACCGCCGGCGGCGAAGTCGCGCACGCTCACGCCGTACGCGGAAACGGTCTTGATCTGGAACTTGGGTGACCAGCCGGTGCCGCCCGCCGAACCGAGCAGGCCGGGGCGGCCGGGCCAGCCGGCGTTGTGCTCGGGCAGGACGGCGACCCGCGGGGGGAGATCGATCGCGTTGCTGCCGGTGACGCCCTCGGTGGTGCGCAGGAGGGCGGCGGCGCCCGCCTGGTCGAGGCCGGGGAGCTCCGGCCCCCAGTACGCGATGACCGGAAGGCCCGGGCCGGCGGTGTCGACGAGCACCGTGACCCCGGCGGCCGACATGGCCACGAGTGCGTCTCTCACGCGGCTCCCCCTTTCCGGGGTGGCGATTTTTCGGCCGGCGCGGCCTGCTAAATCGATGCATTGAGATTGCCGCCGCGTTACCGGCGTGTCAATGGCGCTGACTCGACGGCTCTGGCGGGGTGCTTCGGCCGGGGTCGATCTCGCTCCTGGCGCCACTCCGTTTTCCTTGTGTCTGGTTGATCCGGCTGCCCCCCTGGCGGCACTTCGCGGGCGCTATCCGCGGGCTCTCATCCCCGGCGCCCTCCGCGGGTGCTCTGCTCTCCGCGGGCGCTCTTCCCCGGCGCTGTCCGCGGGCACTCGTCCGGGGCGCTCTTCGCGGGCGCTCTCTCCCGGCCTTTTCTTCTCGCCGGTGGCGCTCGCTCCCGGCCTCTTCCTCCCGCGGGTGGCGCTCGCTCCGGGCCTCTTCCTCCCGCGGGTGGCGCTCCCTCCCGGGCCTCTTCCTCCCGCGGGTGGCGCTCCCTCCCGGGCCTCTTCCTCCCGCGGGTGGCGCTCCCTCCCGGGCCTCTTCCTCCCGCGGGTGGCGCTCGCTCCCGGCCTCTTCCTCCCGCGGGTGGTGCTCTCTCCCGGCCTCTTCCTCCCGCGGGTTGGAGGATCATGGGTGGATGAGTTCACCGCAGTTGTTGTCGGCGTGGGCCGGTCACTGGACCGGCGAAGGCACCGGCGTCACCGTGATCGTCCCGCCGCCCGGGACGGTCGGGTCGGGCGAGGTGCGCGGCGGCGCCCCGGCGACCCGCGAGTTCGCCCTGCTCGAACCGACCCGCCTGGTCGACCGGATCGACGCGGTGGTGCTGTCCGGCGGATCCGCGTTCGGCCTGGCCGCCGGCGACGCCGTGATGCGGGAGCTGAGGTCGCGCGGACTGGGCTTCGCGACACCGGCCGGTCCGGTCCCGATCGTGGTCGGCATGTCGCTCTTCGACGCCGCCGTGGTGGATCCGCCCGACTACTCCCCCGGCGCCCGGGCCGCCCTGGAGGCCGCGCTGTCCGGCGCCGCTTTCGAGACCGGGCGCGTCGG
Organism: Paractinoplanes bogorensis; assembly: GCF_018829635.1. Classification (GTDB taxonomy): domain Bacteria; phylum Actinomycetota; class Actinomycetes; order Mycobacteriales; family Micromonosporaceae; genus Actinoplanes; species Actinoplanes bogorensis. The sequence continues at coordinate 3,348 of NZ_JAHKKG010000023.1, read as the reverse complement.
CGCGGGCACGGGCGCGACCACCGGCAAGTGGCGTGGCCGCTTCGACCCGAGCGGCATCGGCCTGGCCCGCGGACGGGCGGGCGCCGCCTCGATCGTGACGCTGGCCGCGGTCAACGCCTGGGGCGACGTGATCGGCCCCGACGGGCAGGCGCTGGTCAGCCCGTCACCGTCCGACGCGACCCCCAAGCCGTCACCATTCACCCAGCCATCGCACGGCGCGGCCCCGCAGCCGTCGCCGTTCGCCCAGCCATCATCCGGCGCGGCCCCGCAGCCGTCGCCGTTCACGCAGCCGTCGTCCGGCGCGGCACTGCAGCCGCCGTCCGGCGCGGCACCTGGGACCAACACGACGATCGCCGTGGTGCTGACCGACGCCAAACTCGACAAGAACGCCTGCAACCTGCTCGCTCAGAGCGGCCACACCGGTTTCGCCCGAGCCCTGAACCCCGCGCACACCAGCTACGACGGCGACGCCGTGGTCGCGCTGGCCACCGGCGAGCTGTCCACCGAGGTCGACCTCGAACACCTGCGCATGGTCACCGCCGACCTGATGGCCGAAGCGATCCGCTCCGCCACGGCCTGATCCCTCGCCTCACTCGACGACGAGGACGTCGACTCCCGTGCGGCGGATCTCCTCGACGCCGGCCGGGTCGGCGGTCGCGTCGGTCACCAGCGTCGCCACGTCGGTGATCGGGCCGATGCCGGCCAGGCAGATCTTGCCGATCTTGGAACCGTCGGCCACCACGATCACCTTGCCCGCGCGCCGGATCATCGTCGCGTTGGTGTTGGCCTCGATCTCGTCGTGCGTGGTGAGGCCACCCCGGGCGCTGATGCCGTCGACCCCGACGACCGCGACCTCCATGTAGAGCCCGTTCAACGCCTGGTCGGCCAGCGGCCCGACCAGCTCGTAGGACTGGGTCCGCGACACTCCCCCCGTCATGATCAGCTTGATCCGTGGCCGCATGACCAGTTCATGAGCGATGTTGAGCGCATTGGTCACCACGGTCACGTCGACGCGGGTGGCCATCGACCGCGCGAGCAGGTGCGTGGTGGTGCCGCCGGTGAGGCCGAGCGTGAACGGCCCCGACGGCAGCATGGCCATCACCTTGCGCGCGATCTTCACCTTCTCCTCGCGGTGCTGCCCCGACCGGTAGCGCACCGGCACCTCGAAGGACACGTCGGCCGCGACCGCGCCGCCATGGGTGCGCGACAACAGCCGCCCGTCCTCGAGCGCCTGCAGGTCGCGCCGGATGGTGGCGGGCGAGACTTCGAACTGCTCGGCCAGTTCGCCGACGTCGACCGACCCGCTGCTGGCGAGCTGATCGAGGATGGCCGTCATACGTTCGGTTCGGCGGTGCGACACGCGGATCCCCACAAACAAGAGACTGATCAAACGCGCATTTAAAGTAGTTCGTTTCCATTCATATGACCAACCTGTCTTGTGCGGTTGTGAGCGCGGCCGAACAATCCCGCCATGACGGTGATCGCTTTCCTGGGCGCCGGCAGCGTCGTCTTCACCCGTGAGCTGCTGGCCGACATCCTGTCCTTCGACGAGTTGCGTGACGTCACGCTCGCCCTGCACGACATCGACCCGGAGCGACTGGAAACGGCCGAGATGATCGCGCGGCGGACTTCCGCGCAGCTGGGCGCGTCGCCGACGATCACGGCGCACCTCGACCGCCGGCGAGCCCTCGACGGCGCCGATTTCGTCATCAACTCGATCCAGGTCGGCATGTACGCGGCGACCGTCCGGGACTTCGAGATCCCGGCCAGGTACGGGCTTCGCCAGACGATCGCCGACACCCTCGGGGTGGGCGGCATCTTTCGCGCGCTTCGCACGTTTCCGGCGCTCGACGGCATCGCGGCCGACATGCTCGAGCTCTGTCCCGACGCGTGGCTTCTCAACTACACGAACCCGATGGCCATGAACGTCGCCTACCTGGCGGCGACGGCGCCGCGGCTGAAGGTGGCCGGTCTCTGCCACTCGGTTTTCTGGACGGTCCACGATCTCGCTGCCCTTCTCGAGGTACCGCTGGACGAAGTGGACTACACCGGTGCCGGCGTGAACCATCAGGCCTGGTTGCTGCGCCTGGAGCACCGGGGCGAGTCACTGTATCCACGGCTGGACGAGCTCCTCGAAAGTTATCCACAGCTCCGCCGCCGGGTCCGCATGGACATGTACCAGCGACTAGGGTTTTTCCCCACCGAGACAAGTGAGCACTCGTCGGAGTACGTTCCGTGGTATCTGCACCACGACGACGAGATCGCCCGCCTGCGCATCCCGGTCGGCGACTACCTGCGCATCAGCGCCGACAACGTCACGGAATACCACGAGACACGCCGCGCGCTACTGGCCGGCGAGCCCTTGGACCTGACCCGCGAGGCCACGGAGTACGCGCCCCAGGTCATCCACAGCATGGTCACCGGCGAGCGCCGCCGCATCCACGCCAACGTCCCCAATCACGGCCTGATAACCAACCTTCCTTCCGCGTACGCCGTAGAAGTCCCCTGCGTGGTCGACCGCCTGGGCGTGCGTCCCGAGGTCGTCGGCGCGCTGCCCCCGCAATGTGCCGCCTTGAACCGCGCGTTCGTGAGCGTCGGCGAGTTGACCGTCCAGGCCGCGATAACCGGCGACCCGCGCATGGTCCGCCAGGCCGCGATGGTCGATCCGAACACCGCCGCCACCCTGACCGTCAAACAGATCTGGCAACTCTGCGACGACCTGACCGCCGCACACGGAGACCTGCTCCCACCCGCCCTCCGCTGACCACACAAGTCGTCCGTCGACTGCGCGAGTCGTCCATCTGTCCGCAGCTGCGCGCCGACCAGCGGTGGCAGCGGAAACGCTCATTCATGAGTGTTCGTTTGATGCTCGTATCTTGTGAGCCGAGCAGAAACGAGCATAATCCGCAGACATGAATGCGACGTCGGCCGAGATTGCCAGCCAGCCGGACATCTGGGCCCGCGCCGTCGCGGAGCGTTCCGCCGACGCAAGACGAGCGCTCGCCGCGCCCGGCGAGCGCATGTTGATCCTCGGGTGCGGAACGTCGTGGTTCGTCGCCGAGAGCATCGCCGAACTGCGTGAGAGCGCGGGTCTCGGCGAAACCGACGCCGTCTGCGCCTCCGAATACCGGCCGCGCCGCCACTACGACCGGGTGGTCGCGGTGACTCGCTCAGGAACGTCCACCGAGGTGCTCGCGGCACTCCGTCAGGTCCCGACCGGGACGCACCAGGCCGCGGCCAGCACGCACCAGGCCGCGGCCAGCACGCACCAGGCCGCGGCCAGCACGCACCAGGCCGCGGCCAGCACGCACCAGGCCGCGGCCAGCACGCACCAGGCCGCGGCCAGCA
>NZ_JAHKKG010000022.1 GCF_018829635.1 Paractinoplanes bogorensis | reverse complement strand
GTCACCAGCGCGAGCGTCGTCACCAGCGCGGGCATCGCTCCCAGCGCGAGCGTCGTCACCAGCGCGAGCGTCGTCACCAGCGCGAGCGTCGTCACCAGCGCGGGCATCGCTCCCAGCGCGGGCATCGCTCCCAGCGCGGGCATCGTCACCAGCGCGAGCGTCGTCACCAGCGCGGGCATCGGCGGCGATGTGCGAGTTGGTGTCGGCGTCGGGCATCGTCGGCTCCGCTCGGCGTCACGAAAAGCTCTTCGCCCTTCCTACGCCCGGCGCCGACACTCGTCTATCGAGTCACGCCTTCACTCACGCCCCCGGCCACACCTACCAGCCACCTCTCGCAAACCTGCCCACCGCACCCGGCTCGTTCAACGCACGCCGCCATCTGTAGACCCGGACTCGCGCGGACGCCACACCCCGTCGGAGACCCCGGACCGCCCACACCAGTCGGGCCGGCATCCGTCGCATCCGAGCCCGTCACGCCCGCGGCGCTCGGCCCCCGCCGCGATCAGCCCGCCACGCTCGCGCCCGCCGCGATCAGCCTGCCACGCTCGCGCCCGCCGCGATCAGCCCGCCACGCTCGCGCCCGCCGCGCCCGCGCCCGCCGCGCCAGCGCCCGCCACGCCCGGCCCCGCCGCGATCAGCCCGCCACGCCCCGCCCGCCACGCTCGGCCCCCGCCGCGATCAGCCCGCCGCGCCCGCGCCCGCCGCGCCCGCGCCCGCCACGCCCGGCCCCGCCGCGATCAGCCCGCCACGCCAGCGCCCGCCACGCTCGGCCCTCGCCACGATCAGCCCGTCACGCCCGGCCCCGCCACGATCAGCCCGTCACGCCCGGCCCCGCCGCGATCAGCCCGTCACGCCCGCGCCCGCCGCGCCCGGCCCCGCCGCGATCAGCCCGTCACGCCCGCGCCTGCCGCGCCCTCCGTGCCGCCCGCACCGGGTGTGCCCGGGGTCGCGCCCAGCAGCCGGCTCAAGCGGGCCGCCTGCGTCTCCCAGCGCCACTCCTGCTCGACCCAGGCCCGCCCGGCCGCACCCATCCGCTTGGCCAGCGCCGCATCGGTCAGCAGATCGGTCACCCGCGCCGCCAGGGCGGCCACATCGCGGCCGCCGACCACATAGCCCGTCTCGCCCTCGCGTACCGCGTCCGGCGCCCCGCCCGAGTCGCCGCCGACGACCGGCAGGCCGGTGGCCGAGGCCTCCAGATAGACGATGCCGAGACCCTCGACGTCGAGGCCGGCGGCCCGGGTGCGGCACGGCATGGCATAGACGTCACCCGCCGCGTAGTGGGCCGGCAGCTCGGGCCACGGCACCGACCCGGTGAACACGACGTCGCTTTCCACGTCGTGCTCGCGGGCCAGGCGCTCCAGCGTCTTGCGGTAGGGGCCGCCGCTGACCAGCAGCAGGGCCGCCCCGGGCACCCGGCGCCGGATCACCGGCAGCGCGCGGATCAGCATGTCCTGCCCCTTGCGGGGCACCAGGCGCGAGATGCAGACGATCACCGGGCGGCCGGTCAGCCCGTGCCGGGCGCGCACCTCGCCGCCGCCGACGCCGGGATGGAACGCGTCGACGTCGACCCCCGGGGCCAGGCGCTCGAGCGAGGTCAGCCCGTGCAACGCCCGGTCGAGGCGGACGCGCTGGTAGTCGCCCAGGTAGGTCACCACGTCGTTGCCGCGGGCGATGCGCCGCAGCAGCCCCCGGGCGCCGGGCAGGGCGGCCCAGCCGATCTCGTGGCCGTGCGAGAGTGCGACCGCCCGGGTGATGCCGGCCCGCCGGCGCAGGCCTTCGGCCAGCAGTCCGAGCGGCGCCGCCGCCCCGAACCAGACCCGGTCACAGTCGTGCGCCCGGGCGATCTGGGCCGCGCGCCGGGCCACCACCGGGGTGGGCAGCAGCATGCCGGTCTTTTCCCGCACCACTTCGAACGGCTGCTCGGCGTCGAACTTCCCGGCGCCGGCCCAGCTCGACGCGTAGACCACCACCGAGCCGGACGGCTGCCGGACGGCCAGGTTGTGCACGAACTGCTGGATGCCACCGGGGCGGGGCGGGAAGTCGTTGGTGACCAGAAGGGTGCGGCCCATCAGCGTTCGCCCCGCGCGAAGGCCCGGGCGGCCGCCATCCGCTCCACGGTGGACGGGTGTGAGGCGAACATGACGTGCTCCCAGGCGGGTGGATCGGGGTCGGACAGGTTGACCGTGCCGAGGCGGCGCTGCATGGCTTCGAACGTGGCCGGGTCGCCGGTCAGCACGAGGGCGTGCTCGTCGGCCCGGGCCTCGATGCGCCGCGACACGAAGGCCTGTGCGGGCCCGGCGACCAGGCCCGCCAGGGTGACCAACGCGATCAGCAGCCCGATGGCACGCGGTTCCCCGATCGTGTCGGCCCCGGCCCGGCTCAGCAGCCACTGCCACGAGCCGAGCAGGAACAGCGCGATCACCGCCGCAGCCGTGCCCAAGGCGCCCAGGATGGTGCCGGTCAGGACGTCGCCGTCTTTGGCGTGGCCCAGCTCGTGGGCGGCCACCGAGACGACCTCGGCCGGCTCGGCCTCGGTGAGCATCGTGTCGTAGACGACGATGCGCCGGGTCGGGCCGAGGCCGGAGACATAGGCGTTGACCGCCCGCGTGCGGCGGGAGGCGTCGGCGACGAGAACATCCTTCACCGGTACGCCGTCACGGGCCGCCAACTGCATCAGCTCGGTCCGCAGCGGACCGTCGGCCATCGGCGTGAACTTGTTGAACACCGGCTCGACCAGCACCGGCAGCACGAACGACAGCAGCACGACCAGCCCGGCCGCGCCCGCCGCCCCGAACGCCCACCACCAGCGCGGCGCGAAGTGGGTGACCGTGTAGAAGCCGGCCAGCACGAGCCCGCCGATCACCGCGCCGACCGCGAACGACTTGAGCAGATCGACCGTCCAGGCTCCCCACGACTGGGTGGAGATGCCGTAGCGGACGACGATCGTGTGCCGCCAGGCGGCCAGCGGCAGCGTGACCACCTCGGACACCAGCACGACGGCGAACCCGCCGACGACCGCCTGGGCCAGCCAGTGACCACCGAACGGGCGCCCGGCCTGGGTGACCAGCCAGGCGCCGAGCGGCGTGAGCCCGATGACCAGCGCGATGACCAGGGTCAGGATCATCGACGCGTAGGACCCCGGGCGCAGCTCGGCGTGGAACTCACGGGCCCGGGCCACCTGCTCGGCCGGCAACTGGCCGAGCGCGGCCAGCTGGTCGGACCGTGCGGACGGCGGCCGATGCCACGGGATGGTCTGCCAGGCGACGACGACGAGCACCGAGAGCAGCACCACCAGCGTGCCGATCGCCCAGACCCGATTCGTTGCCATGAAAGCCCATCCTAGAGAGTCGTGATCACGCCACGTGACGGCGGCGGGGGAACATCGGGACCACGACGGGCGGCTCGGGCGTCTCGAGCAGCTCGACCTCGAAGCCGGCCAGCTCGAACACCTCGATCGCCTGCAGCTCGCCCGGAGTCAGGTCGCTGATGCCGTCGGGCGTGGTCAGCAGGGCACCCACCACACACTCACGACACTCGCGAGCCGTCCGGTCGCAGCGACCGCAGTCGATGATCATCACTCCTCCTCCCCCGGGTGGCGGCGCGACGTCAACGGGGGAAGCACCGTCGCGGACCGACCACCATCGGTGACCACAACGCTAGGGGCGGGGTATGACAAAAACCGGTCGCCGCAGGTCAGGACCGCGAGAGCCGGCGCAAAAGCGAGTCGGCACCCATCGGATAGGCCCCGTGCCGGCGGACGCCGTCGGCCACCTCGCGGTCGGACGAGATGACCACGATCGGCCGCCCGGCCGGCTCGCCCCGGACGAGCTGGCGGATCAGCTCGTCGGCGGTGTCGCCCTTGCGCGAGAACAGCACCCGTACGTTGCGCGGCGCCGGCGGCAGGCCGTGCACCCGCTCGGCGCCGTCGAACACGACGGTCACTTCGTCGCCGGTCTGCGCCGCGATGCCGCCGAGACCGGTGATCAGGCGTTTGCGCTGCTGCTCGAGCGACATCTCGGCGAAGCCACGCTTGGTCACGTTGTAGCCGTCGACGATCAGGTGGGCCCGGGGCAGGGCGAGCAGTTGGTCGAGACGGCCGGGGTCGTCGGTGTCCTGCGCCCGGGCCTGGGACCGCTCGGGCGAGCCGGGGCGGTCGGCCGCGGCGTCGGCCACCAGGTCGGCCGGCATCCGGTCGGCCGGGTTGAGCGCCAGCTCACGGCGTAGCCCGGAGGCGGCCTGACCGATCGTCTCGATCAGCAGCCAGAGCCGGGCGTCGTCGGCGGCCCGGGCGTCCTTCGCCGCCGCCTTGCCGGTGGCGGCGAGCGCCTCGGCCTCGGCGAGCCGGGTCTTCAGGCGGCGCACCTCGGCGTCGTGGTCGGCGGTGACCCGGGACGCGCGCCCCTTCTCGGTCGCCAGCAGGTCGCTCGCCCGTTTCTGGGCGGCCTGGGCCTCGCGCAGCGCCTTGCCGGCCGAGCGGGCCTCCTCACGCACCTGGCCCAGCTCTTCCCGCACCCGGGCCAGCTCGTCGCGGAGCTTGTCGGCCTCGACCTTGGCCACCGTACGGTCGTGTTCGGCCCGGACGGCCCGATGCTCGGCGTCGCGCACCTGGTGGGCGATCGCGGCGCTGTCGGCCTCGGCCTGGACGGCGTGCCCGGCATCCTCGATCAGTTCGCGCCAGCCGTCGGGCCGGGCCAGATAGGCCAGCGCGGCCACCTCGACCGGGTCGGCGGCGCCCGGGGCCACCCCCGAGGCGATAGCGGTGCCCAGGTCACGGGCGTCTTCCACGACCCGGCCGCTGATCCGCTGACGGAACAGCGGGTCGGCGGTGAGCTGGGCGGCGATCTCGCGGCCGCCGAGCCGGGCCCGGCGATTGGGGGCGAACCGGGCGACCCGGCGCATCGGCAGCGGGATCTCGTCGGCCGGCAGCGCGGGCAGCGCGGCGGCGGCCAGCGCGATCACCCGCTGACGGACCGGCTCGGGCAGGACGGGCTCGGGGGCGAACTCCGCATCCTGGACAGCCGCCTCCTCGGGGCGGTCGCCGGACGGCAGGAGCTCTGACATCTCCCCATTCTCCCACCGCGGACCACCGAAAAGCTTGTCGAAGCAAGTGATCTTTTCAAGCGCCCCTCGCGGTTTATGTCGTACCCCCTGTCTAATCTCCCCGCCGTGGCACAACCGGCATATGTCCAGGGCACTCTGGACACCCTCCTCAGCGCCGACGGGTCGGTCGAGCCGGCCGCGCTCTCGCTCGCCGACACCACCTTCGTGGTGCTCGACCTCGAGACGACCGGCGGCGCGGCCGACGGCGCCGGCATCACCGAGATCGGCGCGGTCAAGGTGCGCGGCGGCTCCGAGCAGGGCGTCTTCGCGACCCTGGTCAACCCGGGCGAGCGGCTGCCGCCGTTCATCACCGTGCTGACCGGCATCACCGAGGCGATGCTGGCCCCGGCCCCGCCGATCGAGCAGGTGCTGCCCAGCCTGCTCGAGTTCCTGCGCGGCGCGGTGCTGGTCGCGCACAACGCGCCCTACGACGTCGGCTTCCTCAAGGCGGCCTGCGCCCGGCACGGTTACACGTGGCCCAACCCGCGGGTGCTCGACACCGCCGCCGTCGCCCGGCGCGCCCTGACCAAGGACGAGGTGCCCAACCGCAAGCTCGGCACGCTGGCCCAGTTCTTCCACGCGACGGTCCAGCCCACCCACCGCGCGCTCGACGACGCCCGGGCCACCGTCGACGTACTGCACGGGCTGATCGAGCGGCTGGGTAGCTTCCGCGTCCACACCCTGGGCGACGCGATCGAGTTCGCCAAGGCGGTCACCCCGACCCAGCGCCGCCAGCGGCACCTGGCCGACGGCCTGCCCCACGTGCCCGGGGTCTACGTGTTCCGCGCCGCCGACGACCGCGCTCTCTACGTCGGCAAGTCCAAAGACATCGCCACCCGCGTCCGCAGCTACTTCACCGCCAGCGAGAAACGGGCGCGCATCTCCGAGATGCTGGGCGCGGCCACCCGGGTCGAGGCCGTCGAGTGCGCCCACCCGCTCGAGGCCGAGGTGCGCGAGCTGCGGCTGATCGCGGCCCACTCCCCGCCTTACAACCGCCGCTCGAAATATCCCGAGCGGGTCGTCTGGCTCAAGCTCACCGCCGAGGCCTATCCGCGGCTGTCGGTGGTCCGCGCCCTGGCCGACGACGACGCGGCCTATCTCGGCCCGTTCTCGTCGCGCCGCACGGCCGAACTGGCCGCGGCCGGGGTCTACGATGCCGTCCCCCTGCGCCAGTGCAGCCACAAGCTCTCGGTCCGCAGCCCCACGCCGGCCTGCGCGCTGGCCGAGCTGGGCCGCTGCCCGGCGCCGTGCGAACACAAGATCACCCCGGAGGACTACGCGGCCACGGCCGCACTGCCGTTCCGGTCGGCCATCCACGGTGACCCCGAGGTGGTGGTCGGGGCCCTGATGGAACGCATCGAGGCGCTGTCCGACAAGCGCCGCTACGAAGAGGCGGCGGTGCTGCGCTCCCGGCTCATCGCCCTCCTGCGAGCCACTGTCCGGATGCAGCGATTGTCCGCTTTGACCCGTCTGACGGAGATCGTGGCCGCGCGCCGCGACACGGTGGGCGGCTGGGAGATCTCCGTCGTCCGGCACGGCCGGCTGGCAGCGGCGGCCACCTCGCCGCCCTACGAACACCCACGACCGACCCTCGACGCGGCCCGGATGACGGCCGAGACGGTCCTAGGAGGACCGGGTCCGGTCCCGTCCGCCACGGCCGAGGAGACCGAGCGGATCCTGGCCTGGCTCGAGCAACCCGACACCCGCTTGGTGGAAACTTCTGGCGACTGGGTGTCACCGGTTCGTGGCGCCGCGCGCTTCACCTCCCTGCTCAACAGGGCAGAAGCGGCGGCATCGGGCAAAGACTCGTCCGTTCGCTCATCCGTAACTGACCGTTCGGATGACGCTCGCTCGCTTAGGCTGTAAGGCAAGTGGATTCTCGGGACTGGTTCGCGGGGCTTCACGACGATTTGGCCCTCGGCTCCCGCGGTCCCCCGCGCGAGAGTCCGTCGGCCCAGCGGTGAGGGGGTGTCCAGTGGACGTCGACGCCGGCCACGGCGCCGCCCTTGGACGTGCCCTGCCAACAACCCAGCGCGACATGTCGATCACTCAGCGGCTACGTTCCTTCCTGAGTTTCCCGGGCAACGACGACGACCCGGTGACGGTCCTCACGCGCACGCACCGTGCCGTGCACCCGTCGGCCGACGCGGGCGTCCTGCGGCGCAGCTATGCCATCGCGGAAAACATGCACCGCGGCCAGATGCGCAAGTCGGGCGATCCCTACATCACGCACCCGCTGGCCGTGGCGCAGATCTGCGCCGAGCTGGGCATGGACACGACCACTCTGGTCGCCGCCCTGCTGCACGACACGGTGGAAGACACGAGCTACACCCTCGAGGCGCTGCACGGCGACTTCGGACCCGAGGTGACCCACCTGGTCGACGGGGTGACCAAGTTCGACAAAGCGTTCTACGGCAAGGCGGCCGAGGCCGAGACGATCCGCAAGATGATCGTGGCCGCCGGCAAGGACGTCCGCGTCCTGGTGATCAAGCTGGCCGACCGCCTGCACAACATGCGCACGCTGGACGCCCGCTCCACTGCTTCCCGGGCCCGCATCGCCACGGCCACGCTCGACGTGCTCGTCCCGCTCTGCGACCGGCTCGGCATCCAGGCCCTCAAGCGCGATCTCGACGACGTGGTGCTCTATCACCTCGAGCCCGACTCCTACGCGCGCATCGACGACCACGTACAAAATCGCCCGGGCTGGGACGACTACCTCGACCAGGTCAGCACCAAGGCACGCTCGGCACTGCGCCGGCAGCGGGTGACCGCCGAGGTCGGGCCCCGCCCGCGGCACTACTACTCGATCTGGAAGGACACGGTCGCCGGCGGCCACACCGTGCCCTTCGACCTGCCGCGCATCGCGGTCGTGGTCGACGGCCCCGAGACCGACTGTTACGCCGCGCTCGGCGCGATCCACGGCCAGTGGCGCCCGGTCGCGGGCCGCTTCAAAGACTTCATCGCCTCCCCCAAGAACAACCTCTACCGCTCGCTGCACACGACGGTCACCGGCCCCGACGGGCGCCTGGTCGAGGTGCTGATCCGCACCCGCGCGATGCACCGCTTCTCGGAGTACGGCGTAGCGACGACCTACCGCTACCCGAAATACGCCGAGACCGCCGAGGCCTCGGGCGCCGACCAGCTCACCTGGCTCAAGCGGGTGCTCGACTGGCAGCAGGACACCGACGCGGCCCAGTTCCTCGCGTCGCTGCGCTGCGACCTGGCCGAGGCCCAGATCACGGTCTTCGCCCACGGGCACGCGTTCGAGCTGCCGAGCGGCTCCACCCCGGTCGACCTGGCCTACGAGCTCGGCCCCGAGACCGGCGACCAGTGCCTGGCCTCGACGATCAACGGCCGGCTGGCCCCGCTCAGCTCGCAGCTCCGCGACGGCGACGTGGTCGAGATCTTCTCCGAGACCGACGGTCACGTGGAGGTGGAGCCGAACGCTCCTCGCGGCCCGCGCCGTGAGTGGCTCGGCTTCGTGAAATCGAGCCAGGCCCAGCTCCAGATCAACCGTTACTTCGACGAGAAGAACGAGCCCGGCATCAGCATCGCCGACAAGGTGCGACTGGGCCGGGCCACCATCGGGCTGACGCTGCGCAAGCACGACCGGGGCCTGGCCAGCGAGGTGCCGCTGCGCCGGCTGGCCGAGGAACTCGGCTATCCTGACCTCGAGACCATGCTGGTCGCGGTGTGCGAGCGCACCCTCGAGCCCGACACCGTGGTCGAGCAGCTGATCGCCCTCGTCGATCACCCGGACTGATGCCCGCGGGAAAGCGCCCGATAGCCTGGCCTTCGTGAGCATTCCTCGGCGCGTGCGGGCGTACGCCTATCAGACGTTCTATCGCATGCCGAGTTCCGTGCGCCGCACCGTGGCCAGCCTGGTCGCCCCGAAATACCTGGTCGGCGCCGTCGCGGTGATCCACGACTCGGAGTCCGCGGAGCCCGGGCAGCTGCTTCTGCTGCGCCAGCCGACCAAACACGGCTGGAGCCTGCCGGCCGGGCTGCTCAAGCGCCACGAGGCGGCCGCCGTCGGCGCCGCGCGCGAGCTGTTCGAAGAGACCGGGGTGCGCATCGACCCCGGCGAGCTCACCCCCGGCAACCCCAACGCGATCATCCACCCGGTGGGCGTGGTCGACACTGTCTGGTTCGGCCGCGTGCCCGCCTCGAGCACCGAACTGCGCGTCGACGGCGGCGAGATTCTCGAGGCCGGCTGGTTCCCGGTCGACGACCTCCCCCGCCTCACCCGCAACACGGCCCAGCTGCTGGCCCGCTACGACATCGGCCGCAAAGCATGATCGAGACGGCCGGGGTGGTGCTGGCGGCCGGCGAGGGTCAGCGCCTCCGGCCCCTGACCGAGCATCTGCCCAAGGCGCTGTGCCCGGTCGGCAACGTCGCCCTGCTCGACCGCGCCCTTTTCCGGCTCGCCGCGCTCGGCCTGGCCGGGCCCGCGACGGTCGCGGTCAACGCCTGCTACCTGGGCGACCAGGTCGTCCGCCACGTCGGCGAGCGCGCCCACCTGTCGGTCGAGCCCGGCGACCCGCTCGGCACGTCGGGCGGCGTCGGCCGGCTCAAGGGCTGGATCGACGGCCGCGGTGCCCTGGTCGGTAACGCCGACGCCTACCTGGCCGACCCGGCCCGCGACCCCGGCAAGGACATCGCGGCCCTGCTCGACGGCTGGTCGGGCGACACGGTCCGCATGCTCACCAAGCCCAATCGGCCCGGCACGACCGGCGGCTTCAGCGGCCGTCGGTTCACCGGGTTCTCCTTGCTGCCCTGGCGCTACGTCCGCGACCTCTCGACCGAGCACGGCAACCTCGTGCGCACGGTGTGGCGCCCCGCCGAGGCCGAGGGTGCCCTCGAACTCGTCGACTACCCGGGGACCTACATCGACACCGGCACCCCGGCCGACTACCTGAGAGCCAACCTGCACGCGGCCGGGTCCGGGTCCCTGATCGACCCCGACGCCACGGTGTCAGCGCCGGTCACGGCCTCGGTGATCGGCGCCGGGGCCACCGTGGCGGCGCCGGTGACGCGGTCCGTGATCTGGCCCGGCGCCACCGTGCACGCCGGCGAGCCCCTGACCGACGCGATCCGCGCCCCCGGCGACCTCACCGTCCACATCTGAATTCCCAGACCTAAACCATTTCCCGTACGGCGTCAGCCACCGCTCGGAAGTCCTTGCGCAGAATCGCCCCGTGGTTGCTGGTGACCTTGGCGGCCAGCCGGATGTGCGGGTTGCGGGCGATCGCCCCGTCCAGCCCCTCCCGGATGCGCTCCTGCTCGTTCCCGCGGCTGCCGAGTGATGTCCCCGACGCGACCACATAGCGCGTCGGCACGGCGAGCGAGTCGAGCACCGGGGCCAGTTCGCTCGTCCGCGAGAGCCGGCCGAGTTCGATGTTGCTCTCGGCCAGCTGCTCGGGGTTCATCCGAGGGGTGATGCCGGTGGGGCGCAGCAGCGGCAGGAACCAGCCCATCCGCTTGAACATCGTGCGGATCCGCTGCTCCATGGCGTCATCCAGCCAGTCGTACGGGAAGGCGCCGTCGACGAGCACCGCACCGGCCGCGCGCTCCGGGTTGCGGGCGGCCCAGTGCGCCGCCACCACCGCGCCGTACGACCAGCCCACGACCAGCGCCCGCTCGACGCCGCGGGCGGCGAGAACGGCGTCGACGTCGCGTACGGCGGCCTCGAACGAGTAGTCGGCCGAGCGCTTCGACTTCCGTCCGCGCGCCCGCTCGTCGAAGGTGACGTGTCGCCACTGCGGGCCGAGCTCGTCGATGACCCGCCGCCAGTAGCCCTGCGTGGCGAACTGGCCGTTGAGGTAGAGCACCGGGACTCCCGGGCCGCCGGTGTCGGTGACGGCGAGCGCCGTGTCGTCGACCGGAACCATGCCGGTCCATGCCCTCAGGTCAGTCATCATGGTCGTTCTCCCCACGTGATCACTGTCTTTCTCGATGCTGGAAACGCTACGTTGCCTTTCCAGATCCGGGCAACAGCAATGTTGCATGCAGAAACCCTAAGAGCAGCTCAACGTACATTTATCATTGCAATGGACAGTGAGATAACGCAACGAGACTTACCCCGTTCGTTGCAATGGGTGTGAATCGAACGCTATGGTGGACGCGATCAGAAGGCCGGCGGCCAGAACCGAACCCGACGGCCACGAAACCCAGGAGGCGCAGGATGCCGGGCGGCCGACTCACCCAACCCGAACGCCAGCAGATCGCGACCGGGCTGGCCGACGACCTGTCCTACGCCGAGATCGCCCGCCGCCTCGCCCGCCCGACCTCCACCGTCACGCGCGAGGTGATGCGCAACGGCGGCCCCAACGCCTACCGGGCCGACCTGGCCCACCGCGCCACCGAACGCCGGGCGCACCGGCGGCGGCCCACGACCGTCCGCGGGCCGGCGTCAGCACCGCCGGCGCACGGGCGCGACGCCCGGGCCGTGGCCGAGCTGGAGGACACCCTCGTCACCGCGCTGATGGTCTCAGGGCTGTCCCGGATGGCCGCTCGGGTGCTGGCCTGTCTGCTGATCACCGACGAGGGCAGCCTCAGCGCGGCCCAGCTCGCCGAGAGCCTGCGGGTCAGCCCGGCGTCCGTATCCAAGGCGATCGCCTTCCTCGACCAGCAGAGCCTGGTGCGGCGGGAACGCGACGAGCGCCGCCGCGACCGCTACGTCGTCGATGAGGAGCTCTTCTATCAGGCGACGGTGGCCGGTGCCCGATCCAACGACCAGCTCGTCGCCACCGCCCGGGCGGGCGCGGCCGTCCTCGGGCCGGACACGCCCGCCGCGGCCCGGCTCGAGAACATCGCGCGCTTCCTAGACTTCATCAGCGACAGCATCATGCGCGCCGCCGACCAGGTGCGCGAACTGCTGCGCGAGACCAAGGCAGCCCCGCCGGGGAAAGGCTGAGCGCCGGTCAGTCGGCGTCGGGCAGGCCGATCGCGAACGCGTCCTCGAGGTCGTGCTTGGAGTAGGCCCGGAACGCGATGTGCGACTCCGTGTTGAGTACGCCCTCGGTCTTGGAGATCTTGCCGGCGATGACCTCGGCGATGTCTTCGAACTTGGCGACCCGGACGATCGCGATCAGGTCGACGTTGCCGGCCACCGAGTAGACCTCGCTCACCCCGTCCAGAGCGGCCAGCGCCTCGGCGACCTCGGGGATCGAGTCGGTGGCGCAGTCGATGTGCACGATCGCGGTGTTCACGCGAGCTCCTCGGCTATGCAGGCAGGACAGTCGCGACCATGCTATCCGGCGCACGAAGAAGGGGCCCGCCGAAGCGGGCCCCTTCTCGACTGCGGTGCTCGTGTTACTTGCGTCCGGAGGTGATCTCTTCGCGGCTGTCGCCGCTGATCGGCGGCATGCCGGGTGAGACCGGGGCCTCGGCCGGCTTCTCGACCGGGAAGAAGAAGCCCTTCACGGCCGGGGCCAGCGCACCGACACGGTTCATCTTCTTGGGGACGACCCAGCCGCCGTACTCCAGCGGGATCGGGTGGCCGTGCTCGTCGACCGGGCCGAGCGGCTGGTGCACCTCGATGAACTGGCCGTTGGGCAGGCGCCGGATGATGCCGGTCTCGACGCCGTGGGCCAGCACCTCACGGTCGTGCTGCTGCAGACCCAGGCAGATGCGGACCGAGATCCAGTAGGCCAGCGGGGGCAGCACCAGCATCCCGATGCGGCCGGCCCACGTCATCGCGTTGAGGCTGATGTGGAACTTGTCGGCGATGACGTCGTTGCCGCCGGACAGCGTCGCGATGATGAAGAAGGTGAACGCCATCGCGCCGATGCCGACCCGCTCCGGGTTGTCACGCGGGCGCTCGAGCAGGTTGTGGATCCGCTTGTCGCCGGACTTGCGCGCCTCGATCCACGGCCAGAAGATCGGGCCGGTGGTGAGGGCACCCAGGCCGACCACGGCCGGCCAGAACAGCGGCGGGATGCTGTAGTCGCCGATGTAGATCTGCCAGTTCGGCATGAGCCGGACCAGGCCGTCCATGAACATGACGTACCAGTCGGGCTGCGATGCCGACGACACCTCGGACGCCCGGTAGGGGCCGAACAGCCAGATCGGGTTGATCTGGAAGAGACCGGCCATCAGCGCGACCGTGCCGAAGACGGCCATGAAGAAGCCGCCCTGCTTGAGCGCGTAACGCGGGAACATGCGCTCGCCGACCACGTTGGTGTTCGTGCGCATCGGGCCGGGCCACTGCGTGTGCTTCTGCTTGAAGACCAGGCCCAGGTGGACGCTGATCAGCGCGAGCAGACCGCCCGGGATGAGCAGCACGTGCGCGATGTAGAAGCGGCCGATGATCAGGTGGCCCGGGAACTCGCCGCCGAAGATCGAGGCGGAGATCCAGGTGCCGACCACCGGGAGCGACAGCATGATCGCCGAGGCGATGCGGAGGCCGGTGCCGGAGAGCCCGTCGTCCGGGAGCGAGTAGCCGGTGAAGCCGGCCAGGAAGCCCAGGAGGAACAGGATCATGCCGATGGCCCAGTTGGCCTCGCGCGGCTTGCGGTAGGCGCCGGTGAAGAAGATGCGCGCCATGTGGATGACGATTGATGCCATGAACAGCAGTGCTGCCCAGTGGTGCATCTGGCGCATGAACAGACCACCGCGCACCTCGAACGAGATGTGCAGCGACGACGCGTAGGCCTGCGACATCTCGGTGCCCCGCAGCGCCGAGTAGGCGCCGTCGTAGGCCGTCTCCGACATCGAGGGGTCGAAGAACAGCGTCAGGAAGACACCGGTGAGCAGCAGGATGATGAACGAGAAGAGCGCGATCTCGCCCAGCAGGAACGACCAGTGGTCAGGGAAAACCTTGTTGAGCAGTGCGCGCAGTGGCGTAGCGGCCTGGAACCGCTCGTCGACGCCCTTGGCAGCCGTGATGGGCGCCTGTTGGAGGTCTACTTTCCGGCGCTTCACGGCCGCTCCCAGAAGTCAGGTCCGACGGTGTCCTTGTAGTCGGACGTTGCCACGAAGTAGCCCTCCTCGTCCACCCCGAGCGGCAGCATCGGCAGACGCCGGGTGGCGGGACCGAAGATCGGCTGCGCGTTGCGGGTGATCAGGAACTGCGACTGGTGGCAGGGGCACAGCAGGCGGTTGGTCTGCTGCTCGTAGAGGCTCGCCGGGCAGCCGGCGTGCGTGCAGATCTTCGAGTAGGCCACGTAGTCGCCCCACATCGAACCCTTGTTGCGACGGTCGGCGTCGGCCGCCTCGCGGGTCTTCTGCGCGTCGTCGGGCCGCAGGTGGATCAGCAGCGTCGGCGAGTCGGCGTACTCGTTGGTGGCGCCGTGCGGGATGCCGGGGAAGACCGTCATCTGGCCGCCGGTGCTCACGTCCTCGGGGCGGATCGGGCTGCCGTCGTCGCGGGTCAGCCGCACCAGGTTGCCGCCGTTGAACCCCGGGTTGAAGCCCGTGGTGTACATGATCGGCAGTTCGTCCTTGTGCGGGTTCTCGATCAGACCGCCGATCAGCGGCGCCGCGGCGACCAGGCCGATCGGGGCCAGGCCGAAGCCGATCGCACCCTTGAGCAGCGGACGGCGCTGAACGCCGTTGCCCAGCTCGTCGGCGACGAACATCATCGTCTGCCCGGTGATCTTCTGCTCGTCCGACGCGGACGGGCCGTCGTGGCGGGCCTGGATCGACACCTCGTGCGGCAGCAGCTTCTTGGCCCAGGCGAGGATGGCCAGGCCGAGGGCGAACAGCGAGATGCCGAGCGAGATGCCGAGCGCCGGTGTGTAGAAGTCGCTCAGCGTCTCGCCGAGCTCGAAGCGCCACGGCCACCAGATGTAGAAGCCGAGGAAGGCCAGGGCGCCCAGGCCGGCGATGATGAACAGGAAGGCGATGTTGCGGACGACCCGCTTCTCGGCCTTCGAGTTTGTGCCCTGGAACTGCGACTCGTAGGTGATGATCTCGATCTCGTCGCGGCGCAGGCCCTCTTTGACGATGTCGAGACGACTCAGCCGCGGGTCGTCGACGTCGATCGGCTCGGGTGCGTCGGTTTTGTCGTGGTGCAGCGTGGTCATGACTTCCCCGCAATCCACAGCGCCGTGAAGACCAGGAGCACGATGCCGACCACGAAGATCGCGATGCCCTCGGTCGACGGACCGTAACCACCTAGGTTGAAGATACCGCCCGGGTCGCGGTCGTCCTGCAGCTGCACCTTGATGTAGGTGATGATCTCGCGCTTCTCGTCCGGCGTGAGCTGGTTGTCACCGAACACCGGCATGTTCTGCGGGCCGGTCAGCATGGCGGCGTAGATCGTCTCGGGCGTGGCGTCGTGCAGCGCCGGGGCGAACTTGCCCGAGCTGAGCGCGCCGCCGGCCCCGGTGAAGCTGTGGCAGGACGTGCAGTTGACGCGGAACAGCTCGCCGCCGCGGGCCAGCGCCTCGGGGTTCTCCTCGAGGTTCTCGACCAGCTCACCCGAGGGCAGCTGGGGGCCTCCACCCAGCTCCTGGATGTACTGACCGAGCTGCTTGGTCTGGTTCTTGTCGAACTGCGGCTTCTTCTCCTCGGCCTGAGCCTCCTGGCGGGTCATCGGCATGCGGCCGGTGCCCACCTGGAACTCGACCGATGCCGAGCCGACGCCGATCAGGCTCGGACCGCGGTCGGTGACACCCTGACCGTCGCGCCCGTGGCAGGTGATGCAGCTGTTGTCGTACAGCTGCTTGCCCTCGAGTGCGGTGGCGGAGAGCTGCCGGGGCTCCTCCGCGAACGCGCCGGGAGCGAACGCGGTGTAGACGCCACCGGCGAGCGCGAGCGCGGCGATCATGCGTACCGCGGCCCCGAGACGCCGGCGCGTCCGGCTCGGCGCGCCACGCCGCCGGGAGAACACCCGGAAACGCCGACCGGCGGGGGTGTCTGAAGTCATGGGCTGTGTCCCTCTAAGTTTTGACCAGAAGCTCATGGACGAAGTCGGTCTCTACTGCAGCCAATAGATCATGGCGAACAGTGCGATCCAGACGATGTCCACGAAGTGCCAGTAGTACGACACGACGATGGCCGACGTCGCCTGTGCCGGTGTGAACCGGCCCATCGTCGTACGGATCATGTAGACGATGAAGGCGATCAGACCGCCGGTGACGTGCAGGCCGTGAAAACCGGTGGTCAGGTAGAACATCGAGCCGTAGCCGTCGGCGTTGAGCTTGATGCCCTCGCTGACCAGGGTCCGGTACTCGTTCGCCTGGCCCAGCACGAAGATCAGGCCCATCACGAAGGTGATCGTGAACCAGCGCCGCAGCGCGAACACGTCGCCCTTCTCCGCCGCGAACACGCCGAGCTGGCAGGTGACCGAGGAGAGAACCAGGATCACCGTGAACGTCGTCGCGTAGGGCAGCTCCAGATGCGGGGTGTGTTCCTCCCACATGCTGTAGTCCGCCGCACGGATCGAGAAATACATCGCGAACAACGCCGCGAAGAACATGAGCTCGCTGGAGAGCCACACGATCGTGCCGACGCTGACCATGTTCGGTCGCGTCAACGAGTGGATCCTGCTCTTGTCGATGGCTGAGGCCGCTGTCACGGGCTCATTATTGCCCCGCGATCAGTCCAACGTGCTGCGGGGGTCGAATTCCGGCACGAGTTGCAGCCCGGAAGAACGGGTACCGACCGGATAGGCCTAGCCTCGAGTGGTGCAGCTAGCCGAAACGCCCACACTCGCCGCTCAGGGCGGGGATACTGTTCTTCCGCCGTTCACCCCGGGCGTGATCTTCACGGAGATCCATCTGGGCAGTCTGGTGGCGCTGTTCCTGCTGATCGCCGGAGCACTCTACGGGTACGGCGTGTATCGGCTGCGCCAGCGGGGCGACCACTGGCCCACCGGGCGCACGGTGGCGTTCGTCGTCGGTGGACTCGGCTCGATCGCGGCCGTGACGGTCACCGGCATCGAGGCGTACGACACCACGCTGCTCTCGGTACACATGGTCCAGCACATGGTCCTGTCCATGGTCGGGCCGATCTTCCTCGCGCTGGGCGCGCCGATGACCCTGGCGCTGCGCACGCTGCCCGCCGTGCCGCGCAAGCGACTGCTGGCCGTGGTGCACAGCCGGGTCGTACGGGTGCTGACCTTCCCGCTCTTCGCCTTCGGCCTGTTCGTGGCCAACCCGTTCGTCCTCTACTTCACCGACCTCTACCGGCAGACGCTGCTGCACCCGTGGCTGCACGAGTTCATCCACATCCACTTCATCGTCACCGGCTGCCTGTTCTTCTGGCCGCTGCTGGGCCTGGACCCGCTGCCCAACCGCTGGCCCTACCCGGGGCGCGCGCTGCTGATGGTGCTGTCGGTGCCGTTCCACACCGTGCTCGGGCTGACCATCATGCAGAGCAAGACGCTGCTGGCCGGCGATTACTACCCGAACCTGGGGCTGAGCTGGACCGATCCGGTCGCCGACCAGGTCACGGCCGGGGGCATCCTGTGGGCCGGCGGCGAGATCGTCAGCGTCACGATGCTCGGCATCCTGGTGATGCAGTGGATCCGCCAGTCCGAGCGGGAGGCGCGGCGCATCGACCGGGCCCTGGACCGGCAGGAAGCCGAGGAGGCGGCCGAGCAGGCCCGCCAGGATGCAGCCAAGATCACAAACGGCGCCCCCGGCGACACCGGACCGGGGTCCGACCGCTTGTAAACCGGTCCGTTACGATCGGCGGGCACCTACGACGTGAACCGGGGCACATTCATGAGCGACGCACCGACGCAATACACGGTCCTCCTCTACAGCGACGACGCCGCCGTGCGCGATCGCATCCGGTTGGCGATCGGCGTGCGACCCGCCGCCGACCTCCGGGTCGAGTTCGCCGACGCCTCCACCTGGGAGGACTGCCGCGACCTGCTCGACAAGTACGAGATCGACCTGATGGTGCTCGACGGCGAGGCGACCCCCGCGGGTGGCATGGGCATCGCCCGGCAGACCAAGGACGAATACGCCACTCCCCCGCCCGTCTGCGTGGTCGTCGCGCGCGCCGCCGACCGCTGGCTCGCCGCCTACGCCCAGGTCGACCAGACCCTGGTCGCACCGCTCGACCCGGTCACCACCGGCCAGACGATCGCCACCATGCTCCGCGCCCGCCGCGACGGCGCGATCCCGCTGGGCACCCTCGGCACCCTCGGTTAAGAGACTCATAGAAGAAGGGCCCCCGACGTGGGCGCACGCACCTGGCCGAACCTGACGAGTGCCCTGTTGCGGGGCGAAGAGCTCGGGACCCCCGACACCGCCTGGGCCATGGGCGAGATCATGTCGGGTAACGCCACGCCGGCCCAGATCGCCGGTTTCGCCATCGCGCTGCGGGCCAAGGGCGAGACCCCGGGCGAGCTGTCCGGCCTGGTCCAGGCCATGCTGGCCAACGCGACGCTGGTCGAGCTGCCGGAAAACGTACGCACCGACGCGGTCGACGTGGTCGGCACCGGCGGCGACCGGGCCAACACGGTCAACATCTCGACGATGGCGGCGATCATCACCGCCGCCTCGGGGGTGACCGTGGTCAAGCACGGCAACCGGTCGGCCTCCTCCACCACCGGCACGGCCGACCTGCTCGAGCACTTCGGCGTCCCGCTCGACCTCGGCCCCGAGGGCGTGGCCAGCACGGTCACCGGCGCCGGCATGGGCTTCTGCTTCGCCGCCCGCTACCACCCCGGCATGCGGCACGCCGCGGTCACCCGGCGCGAACTGGGCGTCCCCACGTTCTTCAACGTGCTCGGCCCGCTGACCAACCCGGCCCGGCCCACGGCGGCCGCGGTCGGCTGCTTCGACATCCGGATGGCTCCGGTCATGGCCGCGGTGTTCGCCCTGCGGGGCGACTCGGCGCTGGTGATGCGCGGCGAGGACGGTCTCGACGAGTTCACCACGACCGCGCCGACCCGCCTCTGGCAGGCCAAGGACGGCCAGGTCACCGAGCACGTGATCGATGCCGTCGAGCTGGGCCTGGCGCGCAGCGCGCCGGACGCCCTGCGCGGCGGCGACACCGCGTTCAACGCCGACGTGGCGCACCGCACGTTCGCGGGCGAGCCCGGCCCGGTCCGCGACGCGGTGGTGCTCAACGCGGCGGCCGCCCTGGCCGCGCACGGAGGCTTCCCCGGCGACCTGAGAGACACGCTGCGGGCCGGAATCGCCCGGGCCCAGGAGACGATCGACTCCGGGGCGGCGACGTCTCAGCTGGCCCGCTGGGTCGAAGCGGCCCAGAAGGCCAAGGCCGCCGAGTAGGGGCCCGCGGGCAAACTCACAGCGGACACGCCGCCGTTAATGCTCCCTTATGCCGCTTTTACGTGGCAGCGTCGGAATCAGTTTCGGGTAATCCACCTTCCGGCGAAGAGAGGAGCCACCCGTGTCGGATCATGAGCCCCGCTGCGTCATCTGCGACAACGACATGATGTTCGAGGTGCCGGCCACCGCGGACGGTCAGGTGGAGGAGCTGGTCTGCGCCCGCTGCGGCGCCGCCGAGGTGGTCGCGCCGATCGTCGCGCACCTCTGGCCGGCCCAGCCGCGACACCTGCCGCAGCAGCGCCGAGCCGCGTAGAAAACAACGAAGCCCGCGTCCCCCAGGGGACGCGGGCTTCGGCGCACTCTTCTTAATGCTCCGCCGGGTGGCGGGTGCCGGTGTAGTACTCGAAGATCATGGCGCTGGACGAGGCGATCACCAGGATCAGGCCGAGGGCGAGCAGCCACCACAGCCAGAACACCAGGCCGAGACCGGCGACCGAGGCCGAAAGGGCGATGCCGAACGGCCAGTAGCTGCCCGGGCTGAAGAAGCCGATCTCGCCGGCGCCCTCGGCGATCTCGCCGTCCTCCCGGTCTTCCGGGCGGAGGTCGATGCGCCGGGCCACGAACCAGAAGAAGCCGCCGCACATCGAGCAGAGCAGTCCGGACAGGATCAGCGCGACCGTGCCGATCCACTCCAGATGCCCGGTGGCCCCGTGGGTGTAGAAGCCGTAGACCACGGAGGCGCCGAAGAGGAAGACGGCGACACCCGCGAAGATCTTGTATTCGGTACGCACCGCTGTATCCCTACTTCCCGGCCGTCGTCACGGCGGAGCCGGCCGGAGCGGCGACCGCGCCGTTCTGGTTCCAGCCGTTCTTCTGGCGCCGCGTGTTGAACGGCTCGGTGGTGGTCGCGTAGGCCGCGTCACCGGTGTAGCCGATCGCCGCCATCGCCTCCTGCGTGGAGGAACCCGACTTCTTGGCCTCGAGGAACGTGTTGAACCGGTCGGGCGAGACCACGACCAGCTCGAAGTTCATGAAGGCGTGGTAGGTGCCGCAGAGCTCGGCGCACCGGCCGACGTAGCGGCCTTCCTTGTCGAGGGTGATCTCGAAGGTGTTGCGCACGTTGCCCGGGAAGACGTCCCGCTTGAACAGGATCTCGGGGACCCAGAACGAGTGGATGACGTCCTTGCTGGTCTCTTCGAACCGGATCTTCTCGTTGGTCGGGAGGACCAGGATCGGGATCACGTCGGACGAGCCGACGGTCGAGGCGACCGTGTTGGCCTCTTCGCCCATGCCGTCGCGGTAGTTGAACTGCCAGTTCCACTTGAACGCCACGACCTCGACGACCTGGTCGGGGTTTTTGGAGAGCTTGTCCACGTCGGTCTGCACGATTGCCGTGTAGTAGAAGAGGATCGCCACGATCAGCACCGGGGTGACCGTGTAGAGCACCTCCATCGGCATGTTGAACCGGGTCTGCACGGGCAGTTCGTCGCCGCGCTTGCGGTACCGGATGATGCACCAGAAGATCAGGCCCCACACGAAGACGCCGACGATCAGCGCCGCGATCACCGAGGCGATCCACAGGTCGTACATCTTGTGCGCCTGCAGGGTGATGCCCTTGCCCGGCCATCCGAAGTGGCCGAAGGCGTTCCCGACCCCCTCGAGGGAACATCCCGAGAGCAGCATCAGCAGCGCCGCCCCGCTGAGACCGAGCCCGGAGATCCGGACTGCAGCCCGCGATCGCGCGGCTGAACTCTTTGCGCTCACCTGCTTTTGCCTCCTTAGCACCGCCGCCTCCCGCCCTGATTCGGACACGAGTGGCCAGGCGTTACCGACGGTCGCACACTACTCGACCAGGCCCTGTCACACCGTTTCGGGGTCCGATCTTCGAGCATGCGTGGATACCCCTCAACAAACGGACGATACCGTTCCTCGGGTGGAATACACGGGCGATCCCGCCGGTCCGGCGGCATACCTTGACGCAGCGACCGCTGTTCCGCTTCATCCGGTGGCCCGCGAGGCCTGGCTGGCCGCGCTCGCCGACGGCTGGGCCGACCCGGCGCGCCTCTATTCCGCGGGCCGGCGGGCCCAGCAACTGTCCGATGCGGCCCGGGCGGCGTTCGCGGAGAGTTTGGACGTACGCCCCGACGAGGTGTCCTTCTGGCCTTCGGGTACGACCGCCGCGCAGGCCGCCGTCCTCGGCGCACTCGCCGGGCGGGCCCGCAGTGGCGACACGCTGGTGCATTCCGCGATCGAGCACTCGGCCGTCCTGCACGCGGCCCGCCGCGGCAAGGCCGTCGAGGTCGGCGTCGACCGCCTGGGCCGCCTCGACCTCAGCGCCTGGGACACGGCCGTCTCCGCGCCCGGCGTGGCCCTCGCGTCGCTGATCAGCGCCAGCCACGAGGTGGGCACGGTGCAGCCGGTCGCGGCCGCGGCCGGCTACTGCGGCGAGGCCGGGGTGCCCCTGTTCGTCGACGCCGCGCAGTCGGTCGGCCGGGCCGCGGTGCCGGCGGGCTGGTCGCTGCTGAGCGCGAGCGCCCACAAGTGGGGCGGTCCGCCGGGAGTGGGCGTGCTGGTGGTGCGCAAAGGTGTGCGATGGATCTCCCCGTACCCGCAGGATGATCTTTATCGCCCCGGCCTCCCGGGGAGTGTCGATCTGCCGGCGGTGGTCGCGGCCGCGGCGAGCCTGCGCGCGGTTCAGGCCGATTCCCAGGCCGAGGCCGTACGCCTGAGCGCGCTGGTCGACCGCATCCGCGCGCGCGTCCCCGAGCTGGTGCCGGACGTCGAGGTGGTCGGGGACCCGGAGCAGCGGCTCCCCCACCTGGTCACGTTCTCGTGCCTCTATGTCGACGGGGAGGCGCTGCTGCACGCGCTCGACCGGACCGGTTTCGCGGTCTCGTCCGGTTCGTCGTGCACGGCGTCCACGCTGAAACCGAGCCACGTGCTCGAGGCGATGGGCGTGCTCAGCCACGGCAACGTGCGGGTCTCGCTGCACCGCGGCACCACCGAGGCCGACGTCGAGCGCTTTCTGGCCGTGCTTCCGGGGCTGGTCGAGCGGATCCGGCGGGAGGCGGGGATGTGATCGAGCTCGACTGTCGGGGCCAGAAGTGCCCGTTGCCGGTGATCCGGCTGGCTCAGAACATCGGCCGGGTCGAGGTCGGCGACGTCGTGCGGGTGCTGGCCGACGACCCGGCCGCGGCCAACGACATCCCGGCCTGGTGCCGGATGAAGAAACAGGAGTACCTGGGCTCCCCCGAGTCCGACGCGTTCGAGGTGCGACGGCTCAATTGATGAGGTACTGAGCGATCGCCTCGACCGGTTCCTTGGCCAGGTGGGTGTCGACGACCAGGCGCGGGCCGAGGTAGGGCTCGTATTCGGCCTGGCGCTCGAGCACCCGCACCCAGTCGGGCACGCCGTCGTGGTCGCGGGACTCGTAGCGTTTCTCGACCCGCCGCCGGTGCTCGGTGTCGTCGCCGACCACCACCTCGACCACCCGCAGCGGCACCCCGGCCCGCTCGGCGACGTCGACCCAGAGCTGCCGCGCCGCCTTGACCGGGCTCACCGCGTCGATGATCACGTGGTGGCCGATCCCGAGTTGCACCTCGGCGAGGGCGGCCACCGCCCCGTACGCGGCGAACCCGGGTCTCGGCTCGGTCACCTCGTAGCGCTGGAGAGCGGAGTCGACGGTGTCGACGGCCAGCACGCAGGCGGGCAGCTGGGTGGCCACCCGCGCCGCGAGCGTGCTCTTTCCCACACCGGGCAACCCGGCGAAGACGGCCAGCACCACTTGTTTCCCCCGGAGCTAGGCGGCGGGCAGGAACGACTTGATCTCGGCGGCCGCCTCATCACCGTACGAGTCGGCGAAACGCTTGACGAAGTCTTCGGCGCGGATGTCGTATTCCTGCGGGCCGACCGACTCGAGCACGAGCGCGGCCACCAGCGAGCCGACCTGGGCCGCCCGCTCGAGGCCGAGGCCCCACGACACGCCGCTGAAGAAGCCGGCCCGGAAGCCGTCGCCGACGCCGGTCGGGTCTTCGGCGATGACGTCCCGCGCGACCGGTACGTGGATCCGCTCGATGCCGCGACCGGTGATCTCGACGCCGTCCTTGCCGAGCGTGGTGACCCGGATCTTGACCTGCTCGAGGACCTGCTCGGAGGTGAGGCCGGCCTTGGTCTCGAGCAGCGAGCGCTCGTACTCGTTGGTCATCAGGAACTCGGCCCCGCTGATCAGCGTGAGCACGTCGCTGCCGTCCATGCGGGCGAGCTGCTGCGACGGGTCGGCGACGAACTTGAAGCCGCGGGCCCGGCACTCCTGCGAGTGGCGGATCATCGCGGCCGGGTCGTTCGCGCTGATCAGCACGAGGTCGAGGCCACCCGCCCGCTGGTCGACCGGGGCGAGCTCGATGTTGCGGGCCTCGGACATCGCGCCCGCGTAGAACGAGGCGATCTGGTTGAGGTCGTCGTCGGTGGTGCAGACGAAGCGGGCGGTGTGCGCCACCTCGCTGACGTGCACCGAGTCGCAGTCGACGCCGTGCCGCTCGAGCCAGGACCGGTAGTCGGCGAAGTCGGCACCGACCGCGCCGACCAGGATCGGGCGCAGGCCGAGCTTGCCCATGCCGAACGAGATGTTGCTGGCCACGCCGCCGCGCCGGACCACCAGGTCGTCGACGAGGAAGGACAGGGAGACCTTGTGCAACTGGTCGGCGATCAACTGGTCGGCGAACCGCCCGGGGAAGTGCATCAGGTGGTCGGTGGCGATCGAGCCGGTGACGGCGATCTTCATGAGGGCCCTCGGGAGCTTTTGGGAACGGGGGGCTTACGACAGCAGCCTACCGGCTGGTTACGCGCAGCAGGCCGCCCCGTTAACGGAGCGGCCTGCTGAGGGGTTTCTGGGGAACTCAGTGGAACGAGTCACCACACGCGCACGAGTTCTGCGCGTTCGGGTTGTCGATCGTGAAGCCCTGCGCGTCGATCCGGTCGGCGAAGTCGATCGTCGCGCCGGCCAGGTAGGGGGCCGACATGCGGTCGACGACGACCTCGACGTCACCGAACTCGTTCACGATGTCGCCGTCGAGCGAGCGCTCGTCGAAGAACAGCTGGTAGCGCAGGCCGGAGCACCCGCCGGGCTGAACGGCGATGCGCAGGCGCAGGTCGTCGCGCCCTTCCTGCTCGATCAGGGCCTTGACCTTCACCGCGGCGACATCGGTCAAAAGGACAGTGGTCGGGGCGGTCGCCTCGGCCGACTCGGTGTGCGATTCAGTGGTCACTGCGATATCTCCCTGCAGGTGCGGACAGATCTGCCGTACTGGCCAACGCTAGCCCCATTCCGGAAGATTCCCAATCCGGGTGGTCCAGTTCACCCCGCTCTAGCGGCTCCACTGCTCGCTCAGGCGTCCGGCCAGCTCACGGATGCCGCGGGCGGGCTCGGCCATCGCCGTCTCGGTGCTGCCGAAGTGCTCGGTCAGGGAATACGTCTCGGTCACGCCGGCCGCCGCGGCCTCCCGGTAGCCGGTCTCGTTGCGCCCGGCGACCACGACGCAGGGCAGTCCACGGTCGCGCGCGGCGTTGGCGATGCCCGCCACCACCTTGCCGCGCAGCGACTGATGATCAAAAGATCCCTCTCCGGTGATCACCAGGTCGGCCGCGTCGAGCTCCTTCTCGAGCCCGATGGCCGTGCTGACCAGCCCGATTCCGGACACCACACGCCCGCCGAGGGCGATCAGGGCCGCTCCGATCCCGCCCGCCGCACCACCCCCGGGCACACGCTGAAGATCCTCCACCCCAAAGGCCTTTTCCAGTACGCCGGCAAACTGCTCCAACGCGGCATCGAGTCGATACACGTCTTCGCGGCTCGCACCCTTCTGCGGACCGAAGACGTTGCTCGCTCCCTGCAGACCGGTCAGCGGGTTGTCCACATCCGTCGCCGCGACCAGGCTGACCTGCCGCAACCGGGGCGCCCCACCGAGCGCCGCGGCCGCGTTGAGGTAGGCACCGCCGTACGGGAGGGCGTAGCCGGCGATGTCGACCGGCGGAGCGCCGAGCGCGGCCAGCATGCCCGCCCCGGCGTCGTTGACCGCCGAACCACCCAGGCCGATCACGATCTCGCCCGCGCCCGACTCGACCGCCGCCAGGAGGAGCAGGCCCAGCCCGTACGAGGAAGCGCTGTTGGGGTCTCGCTCCTCGGCAGTCAGAAGGTGCAGACCGCAGGCGTGCGCGCTCTCGACGTAGGCCGTCGTGCCGGACAGCAGGATCTCGCCCTCGACCGGCCGCCCGAGAGGGTCGACCGTCGGCACCGGGACTCGCCGGCCGGGGAGCGCACCCGCGAGCACCTCGATGAACCCGGGCCCGCCGTCGCTCAGCGGCCTTTTGACCAGCTCGTCCGGTTTTGCCCATCCCGCGACGACAGCCTCGGCGACCTCGGGGGCGGACAGCGTGCCGGCGAACTTGTCCGGACAGATCAAAACGCGCACGGATCGAGTGTGGCAGGCCACTCTTCTCGTAGGGGATGGCCGTCCCGCGCTGTGCGACGATGACGAATGTGACGTCGACCTGGACCGAACCCTCGAACACCGCCACCGCACTGCTGCTGCTGGGCCGGGGCACCGATCCCGCCTCCGAGCGCGGCGTGGACTGCCCGGGTGACCTGCCCGCCCCGAGCGACCCCGATCTCGTCGCGCGGGCCACCGCGGCCAAGGCCGCCCTGGGCGACCGGGTCTTCGTACTCGGCCACCACTACCAGCGCGACGAGGTCATCCAGTTCGCCGACGTCACCGGCGACTCGTTCAAGCTGGCCCAGCAGGCCGCGGCCCGGCCCGACGCCGAGTTCATCGTGTTCTGCGGCGTGCACTTCATGGCCGAGAGCGCCGACATCCTGACCAAGCCCGAGCAGCAGGTCATCCTGCCCGACCTGGCGGCCGGCTGCTCGATGGCCGACATGGCCGTTCTCGGTCAGGTCGAGACGGCATGGGAGCGCTTCGTCGACCTCGGGATCGCCGGTGACGTCGTGCCGGTGACCTATATGAACTCGTCGGCCGACATCAAGGGGTTCGTCGGCCGCAACCAGGGCGTCGTCTGCACCTCATCGAACGCCAAGCGCGCGCTGACCTGGTCGTTCGAGCAGGGCAGCAAGGTGTTCTTCCTGCCCGACCAGCACCTGGGGCGCAACACGGCCGTACTGGAAATGGGCTTTGATCTTGAAGATTGTGTTCTTTACGACCCGCACAAGCCCGGCGGTGGCCTGACCGACGACGAGCTGCGCGACGCCAAGATGATCCTGTGGCGGGGGCACTGCTCGGTGCACGGCCGCTTCACCATCGACAGCGTGCGCGAGGTGCGCGAGCGGGTGCCCGGCGTCAACGTGCTGGTGCACCCGGAGTGCCGCCACGACGTGGTGCGGGCGGCCGACCAGGTGGGCTCGACCGAATACATCATCAAGGCGCTCGACGCGGCTCCGGCCGGCTCAGCCTGGGCGGTGGGCACCGAGCTCAACCTCGTCCGGCGGATGGCGCTGGCCCACCCGGACAAGCAGATCATGTTCCTCGACCGGACCGTCTGCTACTGCTCGACCATGAACCGCATCGATCTGCCGCACCTGGTGTGGACGCTCGAGGAACTGGTCGCGGGCCGGGTGCCCAACGTGATCACGGTCGACGAGCAGACCGCGGCCAACGCGCGTGTCGCGCTCGACCAGATGCTCGCGCTGCCGTAACGGTCCGTAGCCGGAAAGATCCGCTCTGCCGGAGACAACCTTTTTGTTGTCTTAATCATCAGGGTTTCGTGCCAGCCCGGGCGTTTGCCGACTGGCGCGGCTGTCACTCAGGGCTATGCTTCCCCGGTTGCAGATCGCGGGCGCCCCCTGCCCGCGCTGCCCCCTCGATCATCTTTCGGGCGCCCCTGACGCCCGCCGGCTGGAGGTTACGTTGACCGACGACGTCTTGGTCGTGCACGGCGGTACGCCGTTGCAGGGTCAGATCCGGGTCCGTGGCGCCAAGAACCTCGTTTCCAAGGCGATGGTGGCCGCCCTGCTGGGCGAGTCACCGAGCCGTCTGTTCGACGTGCCGCGCATCCGCGACGTCGAGGTCGTCCGCGGCCTGCTCGAGCTGCACGGCGTCAAGGTCAGCGACGGCGCCGACGACGGCGAGATCGTGATGGACCCGACCAACGTCGAGAGCGCCACCACCGACGAGATCAACGTGCACGCCGGCTCGAGCCGGATCCCGATCCTGTTCTGCGGCCCGCTGCTGCACCGGCTCGGGCACGCGTTCATCCCCGACCTGGGCGGCTGCCACATCGGCCCGCGCCCGATCGACTTCCACATCCAGGCGCTGCGCGAGTTCGGCGCGGTCGTCGACAAGACCCCCGAGGGCATGCACCTGAGCGCGCCCAACGGACTCAAGGGCGCCAAGCTGGAACTGCCCTATCCGAGTGTCGGTGCGACGGAGCAGGTGCTGCTGACCGCCGTACGGGCGGAAGGGGTGACCGAACTCCGCAACGCGGCCATCGAGCCCGAGATCATCGATTTGATCTGCGTGCTGCAGAAGATGGGCGCCATCATCACGGTGCACACCGACCGGGTCATCGAGATCCAGGGTGTGCCGCGCCTGCACGGCTACCAGCACAAGCCGATCCCGGACCGGATCGAGGCGGCCAGCTGGGCCGCCGCCGCGCTGGCGACCAAGGGCGAGATCGAGGTGCTCGGCGCTCGGCAGGCCGACATGATGACCTTCCTCAACGTGTTCCGCTCGATCGGTGGCGAGTTCCAGATCACCGACGACCGGGTCGCCCGCGCGGGTGTCACCGGCGCCGAGGGTGGCATCAAGTTCTGGCACCCGGGCCACGAGCTGCAGGCCGTCGCGCTCGAGACCGACGTGCATCCCGGCTTCATGACCGACTGGCAGCAGCCCCTGGTGGTGGCGCTGACCCAGGCGCGCGGGCTGTCGATCATGCACGAGACGGTGTACGAGCAGCGGCTCGGTTACACCGACGCGCTCAACCAGATGGGCGCGACGATCCAGGTCTACCGCGACTGCCTGGGCGGCACGCCGTGCCGGTTCGGCCGCCGCAACTTCAAGCACTCGGCGGTCATCGCCGGCCCGTCCAAGCTGCACGCGGCCGACCTGGTCATCCCCGACCTGCGGGCCGGCTTCGCCCACCTGATCGCGGCGCTGGCCGCCGAGGGCACCTCGCGGGTCTACGGCGTCGACCTGATCAACCGCGGCTACGAGGACTTCGAAGGCAAGCTGGCCGCGCTCGGCGCCCACGTCGAGCGCCTTTAGTCCCTGCCTGTTTCAGCTTTATCAGCGGCGCGGTGTGTGACACACCGCGCCGCTTGGCTACTCTCCTAGCGTGCCCTCGCTTTTTCGCCGCAATAAGTCCGACGTCGCCACCCCCGAGGTCCTCGAGGAGGAGGTGACGGCCGACGAGTCGCGCCCGAAGAGCTACACGCCCAGCAAGCGCGAGCTCGGGCAGACCACGCCCAAGCGGCAGGCCACCGGGCGCCGGGCCGCCGAGCCCGCGCCGGCCAATCGCAAAGAGCACATGAAGCAGATGCGCGAGCGGCAGCGCGTCGAGCGGGCCGAGGCCTCGGCCGGCATGCGCGCGGGCGACGAGCGCTACCTGCTGGCCCGCGACCGCGGTCCCGAGCGCGCCCTGGTGCGCGACATCGTCGACGCCCGCCGCACGGTCGGCACCTACTTCTTCGGCGGCGCGCTGATCGTGCTGATCGGCTCCACCGTGCAGATCCCGGCCGTCCAGCTGGCCAGCAACCTGCTCTGGCTGATCCTGGCGGTCGGCGTGGTGATCGACAGCGTGCTGATCGCGCGCAAGGTGAAGAAGCTGGTCAACGAGCGCTTCGCCAAGACCACGCAGCGGGTCGGGTCGCTGCAGATCTACGGCGTGATGCGGGCCCTGACGTTCCGGCGCATGCGGGTGCCCAAGCCGCGGGTCGAGCTGGGCCAGGCCGTCTAGTCTTCCCCTTTCCCGGGCTCCTTCTCCGGGGCCAGGTGGCTTCGCTCGCCCTCGTGGTCGAGGATGCACAACACCTCGGCCGGTCCCCCGTACGCCCCGAAGGCGTGCGGGACCATCGTCGAGAACTCGGCCGCCTCGTTCGTGCCGACCAGGATCGTGCGCTCGCCGAGGCGTAGCTCGACCGTGCCGCTGAGCACGGTGAACCAGTCGTGGCCGGGGTGCACGCGCAGATCCTTGGGCACCGTGCGGGTGATCCGCATCTTGGCCACCGTCTGACCGCTGCCCCGCGAGAGCAGCCAGGTCGTGACGCCGCGCTGCTCGCTGTGGTGCGGGCGGATCACCACGTCGTCGTCGGAGCCCGACTCGACCAGCTCGTCGAGTGTGGTGCCCAAGGCCCGGGCGATGGCGGTCAGCTGGTCGAGGGCGATCCGCCGGTGGCCGGTCTCGAGGCGGCTGAGCGTGGACGGGCTGAGCAGCGACCGGGTGGCCAGCTCGTCGAGCGACCAGCCCCGGGCCACCCGCAGTCCGCGGATCCGCTGACGGACCAGGCTCTCCACATCGGGTTCCTCTTGCTTCATACGCAAGATGCTATGCCCCAGGGGCAATGCTTGGCTACCGTCGAGACATGGCACACGACCACATGATCGAAATGCTCGACCTGGACGCCGAGGTCTTGAGCGATTACCACCGCAACCTGATCGCCGTCGTCGGCGCCGAGGCCGGCGACCACCCGCACATCGTCGACCTGGGCGCGGGCAGCGGCACCGGTTCGCTCGCCCTGGCCCGCGAACTGCCCGGAGCCCGGGTGACCGCGGTCGACGTCTCCCCCGAGATGCTGGCCCACCTGCGCGGACGGGCGCTCGAGGAGGGCCTGGACGATCGGATCCGCACGGTCGAGGCCGACCTCGACCAGCCGTGGCCCGACTTCGGCCCGGTCGACGTGATCTGGGCCGCGTCGTCGATGCACCACATGGCCGACCCGGCCCGCGCCCTGACCGCGGCCCGCGAGGCGCTGCGCCCCGGCGGCCTGCTGGTGATCGCCGAACTCGACTCGTTCCCGCGCTTCCTCACCGGCACGCCGGACGAGCCGCTGGAAGCCCTCGTGCACACCGAGGCCGACCGCATGCGCCACGAGGCGGGCCTGCACATGCACGAGAACTGGTTCGACCGGATCACCGAGGCCGGATTCAGCGGCGTGTCCGAGAAGCACTTCGAGATCGAACTGCCGGGGCCGCTGCCGCGGGCGGCGGCGCGCTATGCCGAGGTGTCGCTGGGCCGCATGCGGCACCGCCTGGAGGGCCGAGTGGCCGACGCTCAGCTGGCCGAGCTGGACAAGCTGGTGACCGGCCTGGGCACCCGCGACGACCTGACCATCCGAACCGAGCGCACCGTCTGGCAGGGCCGCCGCTGAGGCGAGTGTCCGGGGGGATAGGTGACGCCTACTCCAGGCCGGCCAGGCGTAGCAGGGCGGCAGTAGCGGCGGCGGCCACGACGACGACTACGAACGGGGCCTTGCGCCAGGCCAGCACGGCACCGACGGCGACACCGAGTGGGCGCGCGAAACCCGCGAAAGCAGCGCCGGCCATCAACGTCGACGTCGCGGCCAGGGCGGCGAGCAGGGCGGCGGCGGCCATCGGGAGCAGGCGTTGCAGGCTGTCGGAGAGCCCTACGCGGGAGCGCAGCAGGACGCCGCCCAGACGCATCGTGTAGGTGCCCAGGCCGAGGATCACGATCGCGGCGAGCATCATGCTTCAGCCTCCGAGGACAGGCGCGAAGAGGACGGGCGGCGGATTAAAGTCAGCAAGCCCAGCAGGGCGCACAGGACCGGTAGGCCGGCAGGGAGCACGGGGGTGGCGGCGACGGCGATCGCGGCGCCGGCCAGGGCCACGATCCGGGTCGGGCGATCGCGCATCGAGGGCAGGATCAGGGCGAGCAGCGCGGCCGGGAAGGCGGCGTCCAGGCCCAGGGACTCGTAGTCGCCCACGGCGGTGCCCAGCAGCACGCCCAGGGCGGTGCCGATGTTCCACGACGTGAACAGCGTGATGCCGATCAGCCAGTACGTGCGGCGGCGCTGGGTGGGGTCGGGCTCGGCCAGGGTGAAGGCCACGACCTCGTCGGTCATCACGTGGCTGCCGATCAGACGGTCACGCCACCGGTTGCCCATGACGCTGCCGATCGCCATGCCGAACGGGAAGTGGCGGGCGTTCAGCAGCAGGCCGGCCAGGACGGCGGCGACGGGGCTGGCGGCGAGCAGGCCCACGGCCAGGAACTGCGATCCCCCGGCGAACACGACCGTCGACATGAGGAACGGCACCCAGGTGGGCAGCCCGTACGCGATGGCGATGGCACCGAACGAGGCGCCCACCGCCACCATGGCCGCGGCGATGGCGGCCGCGTCCCGGAGCAGTGTTCGCTGTATCGTACGCATAGTTCGAAATACTGAACGACGTGAAGTGCGTTCGTCAAACCGAACAACTCGATCGATGGAGCGAACAGTGCATGAACCGGCGCCCCCGCTCGCCACGATCGCGGCCGCCCTGCGCCGGGAACGGGAGCGGGCCGGGATCTCGCTGGCCGAGCTCGCCCGCCGGGCCGGTCTGGCCAAGTCGACGCTGTCCCAGCTCGAGTCGGGCACCGGCAATCCCAGCATCGAGACACTCTGGTCGCTCGGGGTGGCGCTCGGCGTGCCGTTCAGCCGGCTGGTCGAGCCGCCCGAGGCGCAGGTGCGGGTGATCCGGGCCGGCGAGGGGCCACGACTGCAGGCCGACGAGGCCGACTTCGTGGCGACGCTGCTGGCCGCGGGCTCGCCGCACACCCGGCGCGACCTCTACGTGATGGAGCTCGAGCCGGGTCAGGCCCGCGACGCGCTCGCGCACATCCCGGGCAGCATCGAGCACATCGTGCTGGCGTCGGGCCGGATCAAGGCCGGTCCGGTCGGCGAGCAGGTCGAGCTCGGCCCGGGCGACTACGTGACCTTCCCGGGCGACGTCGACCACCACTACGAGGCGCTCGAACCGTCCTGGGCCGTGCTGGTGATGGAACACCGGTAGAGGCGGGCCACCACGTCCTCGATGTCCGGCTCGATGACCGACAGATCCCGTACGGAAGCAGCGTTGACCAGCGCAGCCACCGCCGCCCCGGCCGCGATCGACTCGAGCGTGAACGTCACCCGATGCCCGTCCGCCTCCACGGTGGAAAGCACAGCACCGGGCAGCGCGAAGCCCGGCGGCAACGGCGAGTCCAGGTCGGCCACCAGACGGCGCCTGGACCCGTACCGGGAATGCAGGTCTTCGATCGTCCCGTCGTGCACCACGCGCCCGTGGTCGATCACGACCAGCCGCTTGCACAGCCGCTCGATGTCGGCCAGGTCGTGAGTGGTCAGCACCAGCGTGACATCGCCGCCGCGGCCCAGCTCGCCCAGGAACGAGCGGACCGCCTGCTTGCTCACCACGTCCAGCCCGATGGTCGGCTCGTCCAGGAACAGCACCTCGGGA
The DNA here is from genome assembly GCF_018829635.1 of Paractinoplanes bogorensis. Lineage (GTDB taxonomy): Bacteria > Actinomycetota > Actinomycetes > Mycobacteriales > Micromonosporaceae > Actinoplanes > Actinoplanes bogorensis. The sequence continues at coordinate 65,297 of NZ_JAHKKG010000022.1, read as the reverse complement.
CCGTGCAGCAGGGCCGCCGTGAGTTCCCCGCGCATGCGCTGGCCGAGCGACAACTGGCGTACGGGCGTCTCCATGAACGCGTCGAGATCGAGCAGCTCGCGGCAGCGGCGCAGGCGGGTCTCGTGCTCGGCTGCGGGCACCCGGTAGACATGCTTGAGCAGGCGGAACGACTCGCGCAGGGGCAGATCCCACCACAGCTGGGAGCGCTGCCCGAACACCACGCCGATGCGCAGCGCCAGCCGGGTCCGCTGCGCCACCGGGCTCAGCCCGCACACCGACACCTCACCCGCCGACGGCGCGAGCACCCCGGTCAGCATCTTGAGGGTGGTCGACTTGCCGGCACCGTTGGGCCCGATGTAACCGACCATCTCGCCCGCCGCGATCGACAGGCTCACCCCGTCGACCGCCGTCAGAACCCGTTTCTCCCGGCGGAACCGGCCCGCTTTCACGCGTACGGGAAAATCCTTGCGGAGGTTCTTCATCTCGATCATGAGCCGGTGCTCCGGTAGCGCCGCACGCCGATCCTCCAGACGACTCCGGCCAGGCCCGCGGCGGCCAGCGCGACCAGCGGAGACACATATCCCGACCAGGCCGGCAGACCGAGCGGATCGGCCCGGCCGAGCAACGTGAGGGCCGGGTGATAACTGACAAAGGCGAAGCCCAGCCCGTACGCGAACACGGCCCGGAACCATCCACCGTAGACGCTGATCGGATAGGACGTGAAGTCGCGACCACCGTACGTGAAGGCCGACCCGACCTCGCCCGACTCGACCCACCAGAACGCCAGGCTGGCACTGAGCACGAAGATCGAACCGAAGAACACCGCGCCACTGAGCGGGGCCGTGACCAGCAACGCGACCCGGGCCGGCGTCCACACGATGTCGTTGCTCGCCACCGCCACGATCAGCACGGCCAGTCCGACCCCGGACCGCAGCAGCTTGCGCAACGGCAGATCGGCGATCACCAGCTGGGGCAGAACCGCCAGCGGCCGCACCAGTACGGCGTCCAGCGTGCCCAGACGCACGTACGTCTTGAGCTGGTCGATGTTGCCCACGGTGAGATCGGCCAGCGCGAATCCGGCCGCGGTCAGCCCGGTCATCATCAGCGCCTCGCCGAGCGTGAAGCCGCCGAGCAGCCGGGTCGCCGTGAACAGCACGAAGACGGTGCTGACGTCGATCGCGGTGCCGCCCGCGTTCGTGATGATCTCGACCGCGAACGACGCCCGGTAGGCGGTCGCGCTGCGCAGCCGGCCGCCGAGCAGTGCGGCGTACGCGCGGAACTCAGCCACCCTGCACCACCAGCTTGCGCTCGGCCCGGCGCTGCACCACGGCGGCGAGTGCGACCATGATCACGGCCCACACCGCCTGCAGCGCGACCAGCCCCGCCTGCAACCCCGGTCCGTCCCGCTCGACCAGGACGTCGAGCGGGGTCTGCAACAGCCCCGGCAGCGGGGTCGCCACCCAGATCGTGATGGTCAGCCACTCGGGCAGCAGCCGCAGCGGGAAGTAGAGGCCGGCCAGCACCCCCGAGCCGAGGGTCCAGAACATCAGCGGGCCGCGCGCGTCGCCCAGCCAGTAGGCGGTGGCGTTGACCAGATAGCGGCAGCCGAAACTGCCGATCACGGCGAGCAGTACAGAAACCGCGAAAAGCGGCACGGTCTGCCAGCGCGCCGGCGCGAACAGCGGAAACGCGATCGCCCCGACGACCACCGGCGGCACGAACCGGGTCATCAGCTGATAACCGGCCCGGCCCAGGTCGGCGGCGAGATAGGCGGTCACCGGCGCGACCGGCCGCAGCAGGTCGGAGGCGATGTCACCGGTCCGGATCCGGTCGGCCAGGTCGGAGTAGCCCCAGATTCCGACTACGGTGAGTAACCCCTGGCCCACCCAGACGAAGGTTGCCAGCTGCCGGACGTCGTATCCGCCGGGAGCCCCCGCGGTCGCCCCGGCGGCTACGGCCAGGAGCACGTAGCAGCGAAGAAACCCGAAGACTATGTTGGTGAACGATCCGGCTACCGTGGCCTGCCGATAGGTCGCGTAGCGCCGGAAACCCGACCACATCAATGCACCGAAAGTAGCGGCGGAGGCGCTCAACGGACGACGGGGAGAGATCGTCGGCACCCTGGCGTCACCCCCGTCCACGCCGTTAATCTCCTACCTTGCAGTAGGGCCGGGCGACTCTACCCGGGATACGGGACGCATTTTCGACCAGAAGTGGAAGTAGCCGTGACGGAGCGTCGCCATTCGCCGGGCCTCCCCGTGAGCGCCCGATGAGCGGCTGGGGCTCCTGGGCCGACGAGCCCGCGTGGGTCTACGAGATCACCTGGGAGTGGGAGGCGCAGCCCGGCCAGCGCTATCCGGGCGATCCGGGGCGCCGCAAGGCCGTGCACACCCCGGTCTACGAGGCGTCCGACTCGGGTTCCGCTTCGGCGCCGGCCTCCTGGTCCGGTCCGTCCGAGGATCAGGAGCGTTCCCCGTACGCTTCTTCGCCGGCTCCCGCACGTCCCATCCGTGGTGCTGACCGTCCGGCTCCGGCTTCGGATGGCCGTCCGGCTTCGGATTCCCGGCGCGAGGAGCCGTTGTGGAACCGGCCGGCCGGTGCTCTGCCCGAGCAGCGGGGTTCGGCGCCCGTCTACGGCCGTCAGACCGGTTCCGGGGCCGGCCAGCCGGGTGGCGGGTCGTACCGGGACGCGGTGCAGTTCCGCGAGGCCCAGATGCGGGAGGCCGCGCCGCCGCCCCCGGCTCAGTTCCGCTCGGGCGGGCCGTCGGTGCCGGTCAATCCGGGTTCCGGTTCCTACCCGCCGGGCCGTGCGACCTCGGGCCGGCCGGAATCACCGTCGTCGGGTCCGGGCTCGCCCGCACCCCAATACGGTCGGCGGCCGGCGCCCGACGAGCCCGCGCCGCGCCCGGTGTCGCCGCCCGCCGGTGTCTACGGCAGCGCCCGGCCCGCGCCGTCGGACGCCTTCCCGTCCCGCGGGTCACTCCCGTCCCGCCCCACTCCCGGTCAGCGTGGCGAGGCTCCGTTCGACCTGCGCCCGGCGCCGCCCGAACGCGGTACGCCGGCCCAGGCCCGTCCGGCGCCCCAGCCGACCCGGGTGACCCCGTCGCGCACGGCAGCGCCCGCGCCCGCCTATCCGAACGGGCCCGGCCCGGCCACCCGCCCGGTCTCGGGTCCGGTCGTGCCCGGGCAGCCGGGCGTGACCCATCCGGTGTCGGGCCAGCCGGCTTCCGGTCCTGGCTCGCCCCAGCACCCGGGTAGCCCCGCGCCTCAGCACCCGTCCAGCCCTGCGGGCCAGCGCGCCTACGGTCCGGCAGCCCAGCACCCGTCCGGCTCGGCGGCGCCGCATGCTTCCGGTCCGCCGCAGGGTCCCTATCCGCCGGCGATGCGACCGGGCGCGGGACGCCCCACGTCGGGCGGCCCCGGCTCGCCTTCGGACTCCGGCCGGCCGCACGGTTCCTACCCGGCCGCGCCCCGCCAGGTCTCCGGTCAGCCCCAGAACGCCTACCAGGCCCCGCCGCAGCCGACCCGCCCCGCCTCGGAGCAGCCGTACTCGCCGGGACACCCGGAGAGCGCTCAGCCCTTGGCCGGGAACCCCTACGGCACCCGCCCCGACACGTCTCGTCCCGCTTCGGGACAGCCGGTCGGCACCCACCCCACATCCGCGCAGCCCTATCCCGGCGCAGGACAACCCGGCGGCGCTCGCCCAGCCTCCGCGCAGCCCTACTCCGGCGCACCACGCCCGGCCTCGGGGCAGCCCCAGGGCGTCCACCCCGCATCCGGACAGCCCTACTCGGGTGCGCCGCGTCCGACGTCGGGGCAGCCTGAAGGCGTCCACCCGGCGTCCGGGATGCCGGTGTCGCCGCACCAGACTTCGGCCGGGGCGGGCGGCGGTTCCGCGCCGGGAACATGGCGTCCCGAGGACGGCCGGGATCGTCGTGACGAGTTCGAGGGTTCGTATCGGCGGGACCACGGACCGGGGCTCGACGCCGAGACCGCCGGTGCGGTGACGAGTTCGTCCGGGTCGGAGGAGCCCTACGATCCGTCGATCGGGCCGGTTTCCACCGGGCCGTCCGCACGCGCCGAGAACGTCGAACCGGTCACCGCGCCGCCTGCCGTCTCGAGTCCGGAGTCGCCGACCGGTGGCTCGGCGTGGGATTCCCCGGCGCCGGCCGCCGAGGAACCCCACGGCTTGGGCTGGCTGCTCTCGCAGAGCGGCCTGGGCGCGGTCACACCGCTGCCGCCTCCGGTACCGCAGGCCGGCGACGAACCACCCGTGGCCCACCCGGTCGTCCTCGAGCCCATCGTGGATCCGGACCCGGCCGCAGTCTCCGGGCCGCCGCCGGGCGCCGCCTCGACCTCCGCCGTCCCGGTCTCGGCCCAGCCCACGACACCGGTTTCACCCTTCGCCGGCGCCCGGCCGGTCTCGGCGCAACCCACGAGTTCCGCCCAGCCCGCCGTCCCCGACCACGCGGACTCCACCTGGCCCGTCTCCGCACAGCCGGTCAGTTCGCGACCAGCCCCGGCAGAACCGGTCTCGGCCCAGCCAAGCGGCCCCCGACCGGTCTCGGCCCAGCCCACCCCGCAGGACTCGCCCTGGGCTCGGCCCGGCCAACCCTCGGCCCAGCTGGACCCGGACGCCGAGGCCGCACCGGTCAGCGCGGTGCCCGGCACCCAGGACTGGTTCGCGCCGTCCGGTGCGCAGCCGGTCATCGTCCCCAACCGCCCGGCCGCGGGACCGACCAGCGGCTCACCGCACGACGAGCCGTCCCGCTCGGAGACGCGTCCGTTCGCCGACCTCCCCTACGCCGATTACGACGAGCCGATCGCGGTCCAGTCGATCCTGACGCAGCCGCGCATAGCCGAGCAGCTACCGCCGGAACCCGTCTCAACCGAGCCGGTCTCGACGCACCCCGTCTCAGCGCGACCCGTCTCAGCCCAGCCCGTGTCTGCGCAACCCGTTTCTGCGCAGCCCGTCTCAGCCCAGCCCGTGTCCGCGCAACCGGTCACCGCGCAGCCTGTGTCCGCGCAACCTGTCACCGCGCAGCACGTATCGGCGCAACCCGTCTCAGCGCAGCCCGAGTCCGCGCAACCCGTCACCGCGCAGCACGTATCGGCGCAACCCGTCTCAGCGCCGTCAGTCTCGACGCACCCCGATTCCGGGCCACCCGGCTCCGCGCCGCCCGCCACAGCAGGACATTTCTCCAGACAGCCCGTCTCGGCGCAGCCGGTTTCGGCCGACCCTGTTTCCGCGCAACCGGTCGCCGCTCGGCCGGTGTCTGCTCAACCCGTGTCCTCGCAACCCGTGTCCTCGCAACCCGTGTCCTCGCAACCCGGCGATGACGCCCTCGGGACGCCGCTGATCGCGGAGCCTCCGCGCGATGCCGAGCGGTCGGGGCACGGCGACAGGTACTCGGGTGAGTACTTCGAGCCCGAGGCCCGGTTCCATGCCGACTCGGCCCTGGGCCCGCACGACGACACGGAACCGGTCGAGGCGGAGTTGCTCGATTCGGTCACCGGCGCCGACCGGTGGGCTACGCCGGCCGAGGCGACCACCGACGACGACATCGTGGACGCCGAACTCGTCGAGGACGAGCCGCGCGCGATCGGAGCGCCCTCGGTCACGCATGCTCTTTCGGCCGAGCCGTTCGCGCCCGTGCCCCGGAACGCTCAGCACAGGCCATCCGACGCCACCTCTGCGCCGAGCCACACCGACGCCGGATCACACGACAGCGAACCGTTGTCCGCCGACGGCGGGTACGACGACGGTGGCACGCGGCGGGCCGGCACGGCCGATCAGGCGAATGAGCCGGTCTTCGCCTCCCCGACCGCGACCGCCGGCGCCGATACGAGCAGCACCACGATCCACTCCGACGACGCGGCCGCCCGACTGAGCCGGCCCGGCGACACCACCGCGGCACCGAGTGCCGCCACAACCAGAACTGACGACGCCACGGACCCGGCCGGCCGACCGAGCCGGCCCGGCGACACCACTACGGCACCGAGCGCCGCCACAACCAGAACTGACGACGCCACGGACCCGGCCGGCCGACCGAGCCGGTCCGGCGACACCACTACGGCACCGAGCGCCGCCACAACCGGAACTGACGACGTCACGACTGAGCCGGACGACGCGGTGGGCCGCCCCGGCCACGTAGCAACCGACGCGGACCACAGCACGCCCCGGCCGACCGACGCCGCACCAGGACCGGACGACACGGCAGGCAGCGACGGCCACATCCCCACCGACGCCGGCAACACCACACCCCGGCCGACCGACACCGCAACAACACCGGACGACACGGCAGGCAGCCACTTCGCCACCGATGTGGTGAACGCCGGGACCGGAACGGGCAGCGTCACGCCGGAGGCGGGTGCCGCCGAAACCGACCCGGCCGCCCAGTCAGCGAGTGACGCTGAGGGCACCGCAACCGGGTCGGGTACCGCCACGGCGGAAGAAGACGTCGCGACCGGCAGCGCCGCAGCCGAAACGGGCGACGCGACGATCGCGACCGACGACGGCACCGAAACGGACGCCGGCACAGCCACGACGGACGACGACGCGTACGGGGAAAGGGCGCAAGCGGGAAACCAGGCGCAAGCGATCGTCCGGGGCCCGGCGCAGCCGATCCGGCAGAAGCGCGAGCAGCAGGCCGACCCGCGCAACCGGCGGACCGATCCGGAGCAGATCCTGGCCGCGTATCCGGTCATGTTCGATCCGGTGACGCTGCGGGAGCGGATCGAGGACACCGAGCCGATGTGGGTCGTGATCGATCGGCTCACCGACAAGCTCGAGTTCGCCGAGCGGGATGCCGACCGGGCGCGGCTGCTGAGTCTGCGGGCGGTGGCGTCGCGGCTGCTCAACGATCTGGATCCGGCTCTCGAGGACGCGCGCGCGGCATTGCGGCACGCCGAGGCGACCGGGGATCTGGTGCGCGTGGCGACCGTTCAGGCCCGGTTGGCGCACGTGTTGCAGTGGCGGGGCGAGTTCGCCGAGGCGGACCGGATCTATGCCGAGGCCGATTCGCCGGAGTTGCCCGCGCGGCTGAGTGCCGAGATCCATGAGCTGGCCGGGCGGTCCGCGTTCGAGCAGGGACGCTGGCTCGAGGCCGTGAACCACCTGGAGAGCGCTCTCGACCTGCGCAAGGGGGCCGATCCGGATCTGGTCGAGCGGATCGAGCTGGCTCTCGACACGATCACCGGGCACGCCGCTGCGGGGTGGGGACCTTATCCGCGTACGCGGGAAGAGATCGTCGGAGACGGCCAACCGGCCCGGCCGGCGCGGGATGAGAGCACGGGACTGCTGGGTTATCCGGGATCGTTGCCGGCGCGGTTCGCTCAGGCGCAGCCGTTCGCCGACGGGGTGGCCTGGGTGCGCCGGCCCGAGGCGCAGGCCTGGGAGCTGATCGACGAGGCCGGCACGCTGCTGATCGACGCGTCGGCCGGATACCGGGCGGCGGGACGGTTCGCCGAGGGACTGGCCTGGGTGTCGCGGGACGACGCCGGTGGCTGGTACGCCGTCGACAAGCAGAACCGGGTCATCGTTCCGGGCGGGTTCGACGATGCGCGGCCGTTCCACAACGGGCTTGCGCTCGTACGCCGTGGTGGCTGGGGTGTCATCGACCGGCACTCGCGGACCGTGGTGCAGCCGCACTACCGGGCGTTCGCGACGATGCTGGCCTCGGGTGAGCCGGTCGACGGCTTCACCGAGGAAGGGCTCGCCGTCGTCGACGCGGGCGAGGTCTACGGCGTGGTCGACCGGGCCGGGCATCTGCTGGTCCAGCCGGTGCACGCCGCGCTGCTCATTCACCCGGCCGCGTTCCTGGTGGCCGACCGGTTCGGGCTGTGGGGCGCGCTCGACCGCAAGGGCGAGCCGATGGTCGAGCTCAAGTACCGCGAGCGGGCCGACGTGCTCGAGGAGATCGATAAGTTGATCAAGGACACACGGCCCGTTCTCTGAGAGGGCATAGGGTCGGGGACATGGAACATCGTCATCTCGGCCGGTCCGGCCTGCTGATCAGTGAGCTCGCCTACGGCAACTGGATCACCCACGGTTCCCAGGTCGAGGAGGAGGCCGCCGTCGCGTGCGTGCGGGCCGCCCTCGACGTGGGCATCACGACCTTCGACACCGCCGACGCGTACGCCGGTGGGCGCGCCGAGGAGGTGCTGGGCCGGGCGCTGAAGGGCGAGCGCCGCGCCGGTCTGGAGATCTTCACCAAGGTGTTCTGGCCGACCGGTCCCGGCCCGAACGACCGCAGCCTGTCCCGCAAGCACATCATGGAGTCGATCGACGCGTCGCTGGGCCGCCTCCAGACCGACTACGTCGACCTCTACCAGGCCCACCGGTACGACTACTCGACGCCGCTCGAGGAGACCATGCAGGCGTTCGCCGACGTGGTGCGACAGGGCAAGGCGCTCTACATCGGTGTCTCGGAGTGGACCGCCTCGGAGATCCGCGCGGGCTGGGAGATGGCCCAGGATCTGAAGATCCCGTTCGTCTCCAACCAGCCCCAGTATTCGGCGCTGTGGCGGGTCATCGAGGCCGAGGTGGTGCCCACCTCGATCGAGCTCGGTGTCGGCCAGGTCGTGTTCTCGCCGATCGCACAGGGCGTGCTGACCGGCAAGTACAAGGTGGGCGAGCAGCCGCCGGCCGGGTCGCGGGCGACCGACGAGAAGTCGGGCGCGAACTTCATCTCCCGGTTCCTGAACGACGAGGTGCTGTCGGCCGTCGCCGAACTGCAGCCGCTGGCCGAGCAGGCCGGGCTGTCGATGGCTCAGCTGGCCGTGGCCTGGGTGCTGCAGAACCAGAACGTCTCGGCCGCCATCATCGGCGCGTCGCGGCCCGAGCAGGTGCGCGACAACGCGGTGGCGTCGGGCAAGAAGCTCGACGCCGACCTGATGAAGGCGATCGACGCGGCCCTCGACCCGGTCGTCGAGCGCGACCCGGCCAAGACCCAGTCGCCGCCCCGCCGCCCCTAGGCGAAGCTGGTCCGGCAGCTCAGCTGCCGGACCAGAAGCGCATCAACTGCAGGCCCACCTGGATCAGGACCTCGGACACGCCCAGCTTGTCGGTGATCCAGAAGACGGCCGTGTAGAAGTAGTCGCCGATCCGCGTCTGCCACAGCAGCAGGAAGAGCAGGATGAACCCGTACGGCGCGAAAAGGTTCCACGCCCGCTGATAGGCCGGGCTCATCCACGGCGTGAGGATGCTGCCGCCGTCCAGACCGGGGATCGGCAGCAGGTTGAGGATCGTCGCCGTGACCTGCAGGAATGCCAGCGCCGCGAGGGCCGACCAGAACTCGGCGTGCGCGCCCGGGCCGGTGTTGAAGACGTAGCCGCTCGCGGTCGCGACGAACGGCTCGCCCGCCACGCCGATCAGGAACGGGAACGCGCACAACAGCGCCAGCACCACGTTGGTCAGCGGGCCGGCCGCACTGATCAGCGACTCCTTGACCTTGCTGCGGATGTGCCGATGGTCGATCCAGACCGCGCCGCCGGGCAGGCCGATGCCGCCCAGGATCACCACGACCACGGGCAGCACGATGGACAGCAGCGGGCTGGTGTATTTCAGCGGGTTGAGCTTGAGATAGCCGCGCTCGGCCACCGAGTGGTCGCCGGAGAAGTAGCCGATCAGCGCGTGCGCGTACTCGTGCAGGCACAGCGAGACCAGCCAGCCCGAGACGACGAACAGGAACACGTCGACCCGGACGTTGCCGAAGCCCGTCCAGGTCATCCAGCCGCTGACCGCGAAGACGGCGACGATGCCCACGAAGACCGGGCTGGGCACGAAGGCGTGGCGCGGCGTCCGGGTGTAGACCGGTTCGTAAGTCACGTCATTCCGCCGGGAGCAGGCTCATCCGGTAGTCGACGCGGTCGTCCTCGAGCAGCACGACCCCGGCCACTCCCTGCTCGGCGAGCTGCCGCCACTCCTGGCCGATCCACGACTCGGCGTCGGCCTGGCTGCTGAACGTCTCTTGCGGCCCGGCCACCGGGTTGCCCTCGACGTTCTCGTACCGCCAACTCCACGGCATGCGCCGCCCCCTCACGTCTCAGATCGGTGCGCCTCCACCCTACGGCGTCCGGCTGTGCGGCCCGGCTCTAAGGTACGGGGCATGTCCGATGATCGGTGGCAGACGGTCCTGGTGCTCGGTGGGATCCGTTCCGGCAAGTCCGCGTTCGCCGAATCGCTGGTGGCCGGGGCCCCCGCGGTCCGCTATGTGGCGACCGCGGCGGGTGGCGAGGACGACCCCGAGTGGCTGGCCCGCATCGAGGCCCATCAGCGGCGGCGGCCGCAGTCGTGGTCGACCGAGGAGAGCGGCGCCGACCCGGCCCGGCTGACCGAGCTGCTGACCGAGGCCAAGCCCGACGACACGCTGCTGGTCGACGACCTCGGGGGCTGGGTGGTGGCGCTGCTCGATCCGGCCCGCCAGCCCAACGACGACGAGGCCGATGTGGCGGCGCTGGCGGCGGCGGTGCGGGACTGCCCGGCCCGGGTGGTGCTGGTGAGTCCCGAGGTCGGGCTGTCGCTCGTGCCGACCACGCCGGTGGGGCGTGCGTTCGCCGATGCGCTCGGCACGACCAACCAGGCCCTGGCCGACGCCTGTGACCGGGTCGTGCTGGTCGTCGCCGGTCGTGCTGTCTGGCTGAAGCCCGCCTCCGACCTTTCCGACTTGTCCGACTTGGGCGCGGCGGCGGTCGCGCCCTCGATCGCACCCTCGGTCGTCGAGCCTCCGGCGGTCGAGGTTGAGGCCCACGTCGTCAGCCCTGCCGTCGTTGAAGAAGAAAAACCAGTTTCCCGTACGCCGGGAGTGCTGGACGAGCCCACCCAGATCCTCCCGCTCGTGGCCTCCCGCACAGTTATCGAACAGGGCATGGAACTGCCCCTGCCGGACAGCGAGACCGGCCCCGACGCCCGTGACCGCCTGACGAACGTCGACTTCGCCGGCGCCGGTCTGGGCCGCCTGGTCGAGGCGGTCGAGTTCGCGGCCGCCACCCAGGGCACGGTCACACCGCAGCCCTGGTCAGCCCCGCGCGTGCTGCTGCTCTCGGGCCGGCACACCGGCGGCGCCGCGGCCGGGGACGACGTCGCCGACGTGGAACGCCGCGTCGCCCAGGTCGAGAACGGCGAGGGCGTGCTGAGCCGCCTGGCCGGTTCGGCCGGGGCCGACATCGCCGTGCTGCGGACGGCCGAGGCGGCCCCGATCGAGGACGGCCCGGCCACCACCGACGCCGACGTGGAGCGCGCGCTGCTGCAGGGCTGGCACCTGGCCGACGCGGCCGGCGAGGCGGGCAAGGACCTGCTCGTGATCGCCTCGATCGGCACCGGCACCGACGCCGTCGCGGCGGCGATCAGCGTGGCCTCGACCGGTTCCGAGGCGGTCGCCGTGCTGCCCCGGGTGCTGCTGCCGGGCGGGGTCTTCGACGACGAGGCGTGGATGGTCCGCTGCGCCGCCGTGCGCGACGCACTGCACCGGATCCGGCGGGAGCCGCGCGGCGCCAAGGACCTGCTGCGCGAGCTCGGCGGCACGGACGTGGCGGTGGCCGTGGGCGCCCTGCTCGGCGCGGCCGCCCGGCGCCTGCCGGTGGTGCTCGACGGGCCGCTGGGCATCGCGGCCGGTCTCGTCGCCCGCGACCTGGCCGGTCAGACCCGGCACTGGTCGATGCTGGTCGACGCGGGCAACCTCGAACTGGTGCGCCACGGCGGCGACGTGCTCGGGCTGACCCCGGTGCTCGACCTGGGTCTGGGCCTCGGCGAGGGGGCGAATGCGCTGGCCGCGCTCCCCCTCCTGCGTACGGCGGTGGGTCTGGCCTCGGCGGTCGGCGTGCACCCGGCGATGCTGGCCGAGCACGGTGACGCGGGCCTGACCGACGAGATCGTGCCCAACGACGACGAGGACGTCGACTTCGCCGAACCGGAACCGGCCGGACCGGGCCCGGCCAGCACGACGCCGGAGCCGTACGAGCCGGGCGCCGGTTCGAAGCCGGAGTGAGCCTCGGCGCCGGGATCAGGCTGTCGGTGACCACGCTGACGGTCCTGCCGGTTCGCCCCGGCCGGATCGATCGGTCGGTGGCGGCCGTGGCGATGAGTGTGGCCCCCTTGGTGGGCGCGGTGCTCGGCCTGATCCTGGCCGCCCTGTTGTGGCTGCTACGCGAGGCGCACGCCCCGTCGCTGGTGGCCGCCGCCGTGACGGTGGCCGCGGCCGCCCTGCTGACCCGGGGCATGCACTTGGACGGCCTGGCCGACACGATCGACGCCCTCGGTTCCTATCGCCGGGGCGAGGCCGCCCTAGAAATCATGAAAAAGTCTGACATCGGGCCGTTCGGCGTGGCGGCCATCGCGCTGACGCTGCTGATCCAGACGGCGGCGATGTCGGCGCTGTACGAGCGGGCGATCCTGTCCGAGTCCACGCTCGCGGCAGTGGTCGTCGCGTACGCGGCGGGACGCACCGCGATCACGCTCGCCTGCTGCCGGGGCGTGCCGGCGGCCCGTCCCGAGGGCCTGGGCGCGCTGGTGGCCGGCACAGTCCCGCTGCCGATGGCGACCGTCGCAGCGGCCGTCGTGATCGCAGCGGCCGCCGCTCTCCCCGCACAGACGTGGCAGGGACCTGTCACCGTCGCCGTCGCTCTGCTGGCGGTGGTCGCGCTGGTGCGCCACGCCGTACGCCGTTTCGGCGGCATCACTGGCGACGTGCTGGGCGCCGCCGTGGAGATCGCCACCACACTCACGCTGATCGGCTTGACGCTGCGCTAGCTAGCGACGCCACCTTGCCGCCGACCACGAGATCAAACCCGTAACGAGGCGCCGCTGGCCGACCTGATCCCAGTGAGCAAGCCTTGAATCCCGTCCCCGATCTGCTCGGCAACTGTGGAACCCAGCCGGGAACACGGGAACGCCTGCTAGCTCGCCATGAAAATGGAGGGCTGCGACCGCCCGTCCGCTGCCATCATGGATCGCCCGATGACCGCCGTTCTCGGAGACCAGGTGCCCGTGATCCCCCGACTCGACTTCATCAGCGTCACCTCGAACCTGCGGGGAGGCTGGCCCGCCGACCCCGACCGGGTTCCCCGCTCGCCGTTCAAGCCGCGGCCGCCGCTGCGGCGCCTGAGGGTCGTGGTGGACGCTCGGGTACTCGACGGCGGCAACACGGACCAGTGGTCGCGGGAGAGGCTCCTGCAAGGACTGCTCAGCCATCCCTACCTCCAGGTAGTCCGCTACAGCGACGACGGGCCACCGCCCGACGTCGCGACCCAGGAAGTGCCCCATGGCACACCGAAGGCGATCGGGTGGGTCACCCCGGCCACGGCGCCGGCGAATGACGGCACCAACTTCTGGTACTCCGACGGCGACCACCTGGTCTTCACCGGATACGAATCAAGCCTGACGGACTGGGTCAGCACCACCATCACGCCCGCATACGCGGACCTCACCGGTGATGACACACAACGACGACGCCGAAGCGACGCCGCCGCGATGGCGACCGCACGCACGATCAAGCCAGACCTGTTCATCACCGACCGCGCCCACCTGCTCGACCGCGCCTTCGCCGCCCGCGGACTCACCATGTGCGACCTGCGCGGTGGGCTCGCGATGATCGGGCTGTACCTGCGCAGCCAGAACGACCACCGGATCTGGTCGGACCCCGACGGCTGGTACACCGTCAACCTGGACCGCGAGATGTTCTTCTGGGTAGGCGCCCGCGAACTTCTCCCTGAGGCCTGGCGCTGGGTCACAGCATGCTCCCAGCACGTGCGAAGCGCTCAGGACGACAGCCTGCTCTACCTCGCGCTGTCCGCACCTGAGCGTCTGGCCCAGGTTCTAAAGTGCCGCGACGACGTCCATCGCGAGCTCAACCAGCTCCAACTTCGCGGCCGGGCCGGCAGCGAGGCCATCCACGCCTTCGAAAACGCACTGATGATGCTCGTGGCCACCCTCGACCTCACCGCCGTGGTCGCTCACCGCGTCCTGGGAATCAGCGGATCGGATCGGCACGCCGGCTGGCAGAACCCAGGCTGGGTCACGAAGCTCCCGGCAAACCTCGCCGCTCTCGTGGCGCCCGGTACGCCGCTTCGTCACGCCCTGACGGTGGCGCAGCATCTGCGCAACTCCATCCACGGCATCGCCCTGCAAGGCCTCGGCGTCCACGACGGAGGCGGCAAGCCACGGCGAGCGCTCATGGGTCTGCCCCGGGCCAAGCAGGCCGAACTCATGACGGCAGTCACCGCGTTGGGCGACCCCGCGGACTGGGGCATCGAGGCGGTACGCGCCAACGAGTTCCATGCCGACCCCGGAGTCTTGCTGGATCGGCTCCTACCGCCGATGTGTGAACTGCTCAACAGCACCATGCGCGAAACCCCGGTCGACCAGCTGGCCAACGTGAGTCTCACCCCGGCCGACCTGCTACCGCCGCAGGAAGGAGCCGGCACCGTCGCCGATATGTTCAGCGCTTCGCAGCGCGCCTGCATCCGAGCGCTCCTCGGACTTTGACGCCCACGACAGCTTCTGCCCTAGCAGCGTCGCACAGACCTTCCACAGTCCAGGCCTCGCGGTGGCAACGTGGCTCGCCATGCCGGCGTCGAGGTGCCCTATTTCGGGCACAGAATGGTGCTGCAGCCATGAACGGCCGTATTCAGACCGGCCTCAGCGGACCGACGGCTGCACGAACGGGGGCTTCACCACGCGGGCCTCGGTGCGGCGGCCCCGGATGTCGATCTCGAGCAGGTCGCCGTCGTTCACGCCGGCTGCCGTGTCGATCAGGGCCAGCGCGATCCCGATCTTCTTGGTCGGTGAGAACGTTCCGCTGGTTGTCTCGCCCACCAGCGACTCGCCGGCGTACACGTGCATGTGTCCGCGCGGAATTCCGCGGCCGGTCAGCTCGAGGCCGCGCAGCGTGCGCCGCGGACCCGCCGCCTTCTCGGCGGTGAGCGCCTCGCGCCCCCAGAACGCCGGCTTGTTCCAGCCGACCGCCCAGCCCGAGCGGGCCTGCACCGGCGTGATGTCGAGCGTCAGCTCCTGGCCGTGCAGGGGGTAGCCCATCTCGGTGCGCAGCGTGTCGCGGGCGCCCAGGCCGCACGGGCGCACCCCGGCGTCGATCAGTGAGTCCCACACCTCGGGCGCGGAGTCCCACGGGACGACCAGTTCGTAGCCGTGCTCGCCGGTGTAACCCGTTCGGCAGACGATCAGGTCGCCCGACGGGACGAACGCCATGTAGTCGTCGGGGGTGGGGAAACCGATCTTGGCCAGTACCGCGGGCGACTGCGGGCCCTGGACGGCGAGGACCGCGTACGACCGGTGTTCGTCGGTGACCGTGAGCCCGGCCGGGGCGTCGGCGGCGAGGAGGCGTACGACGGAAGCGGTGTTCGCCGCATTGGGGATGAGGAAGACCTCGTCGTCCGAGATCAGGTAGGCGATGAGGTCGTCGACCACGCCACCGTCGGACGCGCAGCACAGCGTGTATTGCGCCTGGCCGGGGGCGATGCGGCCGAGGTCGTTGGTCAGGCACGCGTTGACGTAGGCGGCGGCACCCGCACCGCGTACGCGCGCCTTGCCCAGGTGGGAAACATCGAACACACCCGAGGCTTCCCGTACGGCCGTGTGCTCCTTGATGACGCCGCCGCCCGCGTATTCCAGCGGCATCTCCCAGCCCCCGAAAGCGGCGAACTTCGCACCGAGGGCGACATGACGCTCGTGCAACGGGGAACGAGAAAGGGCGTCGGCAGACATGAGAGTCAACTTACCCGTGACCTTGCATGTGGTTAGAGTCGCGGGGACACCCCACGACCAGTCGGCGCGGCCCATGAGGCGGCCCGGCCCCGAAAGTCCGCGGAGAGCCTTCAGTGAGCCAGCCCAGCCTCAGCCTGGTCGACACCGACCCGGCCGAATTGGCCGTCGACGCCATCGTCATCGGCCTGCACAGCCAGCCCGACGAGGGCGGCGCCCTGCTGCCGGCCGCCGGTGCCGAGAGCATCGCCGCCGCGTTCGACGGCAAGCTGACGTCGACGCTGGCGCTGCTCGGCGCGAGCGGCGCGCCCGGTGAGGTGACCAAGCTGGCCACCCTCGGCACGATCTCCGCGCCGCTGGTGGTGGCGGTCGGGCTGGGCGACGAGCCGTCCGGGTCGGCGCCCAACCTGGAGACGCTGCGCCGGGGCACCGGTGCCGCGGTGCGCTCGCTGGCCGGCAGCGCCACCGTCGCGCTCGCCCTGCCGCTGCCCGACGACGAGGACGCGCCGTCGGTGCTGCGCGCGATCCTCGAGGGCGCGCTGCTGGGGTCGTACAAGTTCGCCGGCTACAAGACCAAGCCGCAGCCCAACCGGCGTGACCCGGTGTCGGCCCTGCAGGTGCACGTGCCGGACGCGAGCGACGCGGCCGCCGCGGCCGAGGTGACCCGGGCCGAGACCGTGAGCCGCGCGGTGCGCCTGACCCGTGACTGGGTCAACACCCCGCCCAACATGCTGCGCCCGCCGCAGTTCGCCGACGCCGTGGTGGCCGCGGCCAAGGGCACCGGGCTGGAGGTCGAGGTGCTCGACTTCGACGAGCTCAAGGCGGGCGGCTACGGCGGCATCGTGGCCGTGGGCCAGGGCTCCGAGGCCCCGCCACGCCTGGTCAAGCTGACCTACACGCCCGAGGGGGTCGAGTCGCCGAAGCGGGTGGCGCTGGTCGGCAAGGGCATCACGTTCGACACCGGTGGCATCAGCATCAAGCCGTCGGCCGGCATGTGGGAGATGAAGTCCGACATGGCCGGCGCGGCCGCGGTGGGCGCCACCATGCTGGCCGTCGCCGCGCTCAAGCCCCGGGTCGCGGTGAGTGCCTATCTGGCCATGGCCGAGAACATGCCTTCCGGTACGGCGTACCGGCCGGGCGATGTCATCACCATGTTCAACGGCAAGCGGGCCGAGGTGTACAACACCGACGCCGAGGGCCGGATGGTGCTGGCCGACGCGATCGCCCGGGCCTGCGCCGACGGCACCGACTACGTGTTCGAGACGTCGACGCTGACCGGCGGCCAGGTGATCTCGCTGGGCAAGCGCATCTCGGGCCTGATGGGCTCGGACGACGCGGTCGAGCGGGTGCGCCGGGCGGGCGACGAGGTCGGCGAGCCGGCCTGGCCGATGCCGCTGCCGGACGAGGTGCGCAAGGGCATGGAGTCCGACATCGCCGACATCTCGCAGACCAACACGAGCCTCGACCGGGCCGGGCACATGCTGCAGGGCGGTGTCTTCCTGCGCGAGTTCGTGGCCGAGGGCGTCGAGTGGGCGCACATCGACATCGCGGGCCCGAGCTACCACACGGGCGAGCCGTCGGGCTACTGGACCAAGGGCGGCACGGGCGTCCCGATTCGTACCCTGCTGTCGGTTATCGACCAGTTGGGCTGATTATTTCCGGTTCCGGGCGCGCGGCGCCCGGAACCGTGTCAGTTTTCCTGGGCGGGGCGCCGCTTCTGGCGCTCGTTGTAGTCACGCATCCGCTGCGGATAGCCCATGAGCCGCACGTCGTAGATGGGAACGCTCAGTTGATGAGCCCACCGCCGGGCGATCTCGGGAGTCTCGGTGCGCCGGCGCGTCCACTCGCCGTCGTGTGCCACGAGCAACACCGTGGTCTCGGTCACCGTCGTCCGCGGCTCGATGAACGCCTCGACTCCGCGCCGGGAGCGGACGAACTCCGCGAGATATTCGAGATCGGCACGGTCCACCGCTCGTCCGGCCGCAGCACGCGGCTCCTGGCGACGCCGAAACCAGGCCACCGCTCGCTCCTTCTGCTCAATTTCGGCAAGAGTACTTCGAGCACGCCCGTGGCGGGGAGCCTGACTGCGTCCGCGGGATCGTCAAGTGACAAGATGGCCAGGACGTACTGTGACCCGTTTCCCTGTGTGACCCGCATGGCAACGACGCGAACACTGGAGTCAACGTGAGCCAGCCGAACGGCGGAACTTTCGACATCGTCATCCTCGGTGCCGGCAGCGGTGGTTATGCGGCCGCCCTGCGCGCGGCCGAGCTCAACCTCTCCGTCGCGCTGATCGACAAGGCCGAGCTGGGCGGCACCTGCCTGCACCGCGGCTGCATCCCGACCAAGGCCCTGCTGCACGCGGCCGAGGTCGCCGAGCAGACCCGCGAGAGCGAGCAGTTCGGCGTCAAGGCCGAGCTCGTCGGCATCGACATGGCCGGCGTCAACGCCTACAAGGACGGCGTGGTCGCGCGCCTCTACAAGGGCCTGCAGGGCCTGCTCAAGCAGGACAAGATCACGATCGTGCCGGGTGCGGGCAAGCTCGTCGCCCAGGACACGGTCGAGGTCGACGGCAAGCGGTACACCGGGCGCAACGTGATCCTGGCGACCGGCTCCTACTCGCGCTCGCTGCCCGGCCTCGAGGTCGACGGCAAGCGGGTCATCACCAGCGAGCACGCGCTGAAGCTGGACCGCGTGCCGTCGTCCGCGATCGTGCTCGGCGGCGGCGTCATCGGCGTCGAGTTCGCCAGCGTGTGGAAGGCCTTCGGCGCCGACGTCACCATCCTCGAGGCCCTCCCCCGCCTGGTCGCGGCCGAGGACGAGGAGATCTCCAAGGCGGTCGAGCGGGCGTTCCGCAAGCGGAAGATCAACTTCAAGGTCGGCAAGCCGTTCGAGAAGGTCGAGCACACCGCCAACGGCGTGCGCGCGACGATCGCCGGTGGCGAGACCGTCGAGGCCGAGGTGCTGCTGGTCGCGGTCGGCCGCGGCCCGACGACGGCCGACCTGGGCTACGAGCAGCAGGGCATCACGCTCGACCGCGGCTTCGTGATCACCAACGAGCGCCTGCACACCGGCGTCGGCAACATCTACGCCGTCGGCGACATCGTGCCCGGCCTGCAGCTCGCCCACCGCGGTTTCCAGCAGGGCATCTTCGTGGCCGAGGAGATCGCGGGCCTGCGCCCGGCGCCGATCGACGAGGCGGGCATCCCCCGGGTCACCTACTCCGACCCCGAGGTCGCCTCGATGGGCCTGACCGAGGCCAAGGCCAAGGAGCAGTACGGCGCGGACAAGATCTCGACGTACAACTACAACCTCGGCGGCAACGGCAAGAGCCAGATCCTCAAGACCGCCGGCTTCATCAAGCTGGTCCGCCTCAACGACGGCCCGGTCCTGGGCGTCCACATGGTCGGCGCCCGCATGAGCGAACTGGTCGGCGAGGCCCAGCTGATCTACAACTGGGAGGCGTTCCCGGAAGAGGTCGCCCAGCTGATCCACGCCCACCCGACGCAGAACGAGGCGCTCGGCGAGGCGTTCCTGGCGCTGGCCGGCAAGCCCCTGCACGCCCACAGCTGATCTGTCGTAACGAAGCGGTTAAGGAGTTCTGAGACATGCCGACATCGGTCACCATGCCGCGGCTGGGTGAGAGCGTCACCGAGGGCACCGTCACTCGCTGGCTCAAGCAGGAGGGCGAGCGGGTGGAGGCCGACGAGCCGCTGCTCGAGGTCTCGACCGACAAGGTCGACACCGAGATCCCGTCGCCGGCCGCGGGTGTGCTGACGCGGATCGTCGTCGGCGAGGACGAGACGGCCGACGTCGGCAGCGAGCTCGCGGTCATCTCGGGCGACGGCGAAGAGGCGGCCGCCCCCGCGCCGGAGAAGCAGGCCGAGCCCGAGCCCGAGCCGGAGCCCGCCGCGCTGGACACCCCCTCGACCGAGAAGCCGGTCGAGGAGGAGGCCCCGGCCCCGCAGACCGCCGCTCCCACCGGCGGCGGCGAGGGCACCGCGGTCAAGATGCCCGCGCTCGGCGAGAGCGTCACCGAGGGCACCGTCACCCGCTGGCTCAAGCAGGTCGGCGACACGATCGAGGTCGACGAGCCGCTGCTCGAGGTCTCCACCGACAAGGTCGACACCGAGATCCCCTCGCCGGTCGCGGGCACCGTGCTCGAGATCAAGGTGCAGGAGGACGAGACCGCCGACGTCGGCGCCGACCTGGCGATCATCGGCGCTGCCGGGGCCGCCCCGGCCTCCGCTCCCGCCGAGGAGAAGCCCGCGCCGGCTCCCGCGCCCCAGCAGCAGGCCGCGCCGAAGATCGAGTCGGCTCCGGCCCCCGACTTCGCGCCGTCCGGCGAGTCCTACGCCGACCCGGCCCCCGAGGCCGAGACCGCGAAGGACCCGGTGGCCGCCGAGGCCAAGGCCGAGCCGCCCGCGCCGTCCCAGCCGCGGGTCGAGCAGGCCAGCCCGAACGGTGCCGGCGACGCCGGTTACGTCACCCCGCTGGTCCGCAAGCTGGCCGCCGACAAGGGCGTCGACCTGTCGACCCTGACCGGCACCGGTGTCGGCGGGCGCATCCGCAAGCAGGACGTCACCGACGCCGCCGACAAGGCCGCCGCGGCCAAGGCGGCTCCGGCCCCCGCCGCTGCTGCCCCCGCCGCCGCGAAGGCCCCGGCGCCCAAGCCGGAGGCGAGCCCGCTGCGCGGCCGGACCGAGAAGCTGACCCGCACCCGCGCGGTGATCGCCCGCCGCATGGTCGAGTCGCTGCAGATCTCGGCCCAGCTCACCACGGTGGTCGAGGTCGACGTGACCAAGATCGCCCAGCTGCGCAACAAGGCCAAGGCCGACTTCCTGCAGAAGAACGGCGTCAAGCTCAGCTACCTGCCGTTCTTCGCGCTGGCCGCGGTCGAGGCGCTGCGCCAGCACCCGGTCGTGAACTCGTCGATCGACCAGGAAGCGGGCACGGTCACCTACCACGACGCCGAGCACCTCGGCATGGCGGTCGACACGCCCAAGGGCCTGATCGTCCCGGTGATCAAGGACGCGGGCGACCTCAACCTGGCCGGCCTGGCCAAGCGGATCGCCGACGTGGCCGACCGCACCCGCAACAACAAGATCGGGCCGGACGAGATCTCGGGCGGCACGTTCACGCTGACCAACACGGGCAGCCGGGGCGCGCTCTTCGACACCCCGATCATCAACCAGCCGCAGGTCGGCATCCTGGGCACCGGCGCCGTGGTCAAGCGGGCCGTGGTCATCACCGACCCCGAGCTGGGCGAGATCATCGTCCCGCGCTCGATGGTCTACCTGGCGCTCAGCTACGACCACCGGATCGTGGACGGCGCCGACGCCGCCCGCTTCCTGGTCACCATGAAGGAGCGCCTGGAGGCCGGGCACTTCGAGGGTGACCTCGGTATCGCGTAACAAAAGCAAGTCGGAGAGGGCGTCCCGTTCGGGGCGCCCTCTTCGTTTTGAACGGGTTCACTTCGGGGCATGATGGGAACCATGCGGATCCTGATCTCTGGTGGTTCCGGGTTTCTCGGCGCTCCCCTCGTCGAGCGCCTGCGGGGCAGCGGCCACGACGTGACCCGGCTGGTGCGCCGGCCCGCTCAGAAGCCCGATGAGGCGTCCTGGCAGCCCGCCCAGGGTCAGCTCGACCCCCACCTGGTCGCGGCGGCCGACGTCGTGATCAACCTGTCCGGCGCGAACGTCGGCGCCAAGCGCTGGACCGCCGGCTACAAGAGCGAGCTGCGGTCGAGCCGGGTCGACACCACCGGCACGATCGCCCGGGCCATCAGCAAGCTCCCCGAGGCCGACCGCCCGCGCACGCTGCTGCAGGCGTCGGCCGTCGGCTGGTACGGCGACACCGGCGACAACCCGGTCACCGAAGAGGCGCCCGCCGGCAGCACGTTCCTGGCCGACCTGTGCCGCGTCTGGGAGGCCGCCGCCCGCCCCGCCGAGGACGCCGGCGTCCGGGTCGTACTGCTCCGCACCGGCATCGCCGTCGAGACCCTGGTCGAGCGGCTGCTGCTGGTGTTCAAGCTGGGCGGCGGGGCCAAGCTCGGCGGTGGCAAGCAGTGGATGCCGTGGTCGACCGCGCCCGACTGGCTCGGCGCGGCCGAGTTCCTGCTCGAGCGCGAAGACATCTCGGGCCCGGTCAACATCGTCGGGGCCCAGCCCGCCACCAACAACGAGTTCACCAAGGCGTTCGCCGACGCGGTGCACCGCCCCGCCCTGCTCAGCGTCCCGAGCCCGGCCCTGCACCTGGTGCTGGGCGAGCTGGCCGGCGAGTCCCTGCGCAGCACGCGGGTCGTTCCGGGGGTGCTCGAACGCAGCGGCTTCCGGTGGACCCACCCGACCATCGAGTCCGCGCTGCAAGCGGCGGTCGGACAACAACCGGCGGCATCCCGCTGAGCGACGGCGTCGGCTTGCTAACCTGCGGCTGATGTCCGTCGCCGTTCCCACCACCACGTCCGCCGCCGATGAGCCGGCCCCGCCCGACGCCCCTGTGGCGACCCGGCGGTGGCGGTCGCATCTGTTCGTCGCGCTCGCCGCGCTCGTGCTGGCCACCTATGTGATCAGCCGGCTCTGGTCGGACCCGTTTCAGCACGCCGTCGCCGAGAACGTGGGCGACCAGGCGTTCTTCGAGTGGGTGCTGTCGTACGGCGTCCACCTGATCCAGCACGGCGGCGACCCGTTCTTCACCGACCTGCTCAACGTGCCGGACGGCGTCAACCTGGCCGCCAACACCTCGATCACGGTGTACGCGATCCTGTTCGCGCCGCTGACCTGGCTGGCCGGCCCGCAGGTGACGTTCCTGACGGTCCTCACGCTCAACCTGGCCGGCTCCGCCTTCGCCTGGTACCTCTTCCTCGGCCGCTGGATCACCGCCAACCGGGCCGCGGCCGCGCTGGCCGGTCTGTTCTGCGGCTTCGCGCCCGGCTTCGTCGCCCACGCCAACGGTCACCTCAACTGGACGTCGGGCTGGATCGCCCCGCTCGTGCTGTGGCGTCTGCTCAAGATGCGCGACTCGAGCCGATGGCTGCGCAACGGCCTCCTGCTGGGTCTCACCCTGGCTCTCGGCTTCTCGATCGCGGCCGAGGGACTGTTCTTCGCGGCGCTGGCCGGCGGCGTGTTCGTCATCGCCTGGGCGGCGGCTCCGGTCAACCGGGCCGAGGCGCGGGCCGCGCTGCCGAAGTTCCTGGCCGGGCTGGGCGTGACCGCCGTGGTGGCCGGCGCCCTGCTCGCCTACCCGCTCTACATGCACTTCGCGGGCCCGCAGACGTTCAAGGGCACCGGCTTCAACCAGCGCCACTACGCCGAAGACCTGCTCTCGTTCTTCGCGTTCGCCGACCGCTCGCTGGCCAGCTGGGCCGGGCTCAGCAACCACCTGGCGGCCAACCGCACCGAGGAGCAGAGCTTCTTCGGCCTGCCCTTCCTGGTGCTGATCGTCGTCGCGCTGCGGATGCTCTTCCAGCGCGCGGACGACGAGCGCCGCGCGACCCTGCGGGCCCTGATCATCGTGGGCGGGCTGTTCTTCCTCATCTCGCTCGGCCCCAGGTTGCGGGTCGGCGGCTGGGAGAGCGACATTCCCTTGCTGTACGCCCCGTTGCAGCACCTGCCGTTGTTCGACGCCGCCCTGCCCGCCCGTTTCGCCCTGGTGCTGGTCGGTGTGTTCGGAGTGGTCCTGGCGATGGCGTGCGAGCAGGCGTTCGGTGACACCCGCCCGCGCCCGCTGTTCACGATGGGGCTCGTGGTCGCACTCCTGCCGATCTTCCCGATCCCGCTCGAATACCGGCACCGCACGCCGGAGCCGCGGTTCATCGCCGACGGCACCTGGGAGAAGTACGTGCCCGACGGCGGGACGATCAGCGCGCTGCCGTTCGCGATCAACGTGGCCGCCGACGGTCAGCGCTGGCAGGCGTACACGATGGCCCGCGGCGGCAAGATGTTCCGGATCCCCGACGGCTACTTCCTCGGCCCCGACATCGACGGCGCCGAGGGCAAGGGCCGGATCGGCGCCGTCCCGCGGGCCACCGACTGGCTCTTCCTGCGCGCCGCCCTCTACGGCTATCTGGCCGACCTGAGCAACGCCGACCGCGCCACCGCCCGCGCCGACTTCCAGCGCTGGGGCATCAACGCGCTCTTCCTGACCGACGAGATCACCGGTCCCGAGGGTCCGCTCTTCCGTTCGGCCGTCGAGATCACCGCGACCGAACTGCTGGGCGAACCCGAGCGCGTCGACGACGTGCTGGTGTGGCGCATCCGTCCCGGAGTGGATCCGGTCGACCAGTAGGAATGGGGCTACCGTGGAGCGCGTGACAACTTCCACGCTCACTGTCCTGCGGCCCGGCCTGGTCGACTATCGCGAGGCCTGGGACGAGCAGCGGCGCCTGCACGACGCCGTGGTGGACGGCACCCGGCCCGACACGGTCCTGCTGCTCGAGCACCCGAGCGTGCTCACCGCGGGCAAGCGCACCGAGCCGGCCGACCTGCCGCTCGACGGCACCCCGGTGGTCGACGTCGACCGCGGCGGCAAGATCACCTGGCACGGCCCGGGCCAGCTGGTCGGCTACCCGATCCTCCGGCTGCCCGACCCGATCGACGTGGTGGCTTACGTACGCCGTACGGAAGAAATGTTGATCGAAGTGTGCGCCGAGTTCGGGGTCACTGCGGCCCGCTCCGACATCAAGGGTCGCAGCGGCGCCTGGGTCCTGGCCGACGAGCGCGGCCCCGACCGCAAGATCGCCGCGATCGGCATCCGGGTCGCCCGCGGCGTGACCCAGCACGGCTTCGCCATCAACGCGAACTGCGACCTGGCCAACTTCGACCGCTTCACCCCGTGCGGCATCCGCGACGCCGGCGTGACGTCGCTGAGCGCCGAACTGGGCCGTGACGTGACCGTGGCCGAGGTGCTGCCGGTGGTCGAGAAGCACCTCACTACCCTGCTCTGATGGCGCTCTATCGCGATCCGCAGGACAAGCGGGTCTTCGTGCCCAAGCGGGGCGGTGGGGTGGCGCTCAACTTCGGCCATCCGATCGCCTGGGTCATCCTGGTCACCACCACGATCATCCCGGCCGTGATCGTCATCGGCATGACCATCGCTGTTCTGTCGTAGCTATCCGGGGCGGCCCAGCCGCCACACCGTCACGGTCGAGTCGTAGCGCAGGCAGGCGAACAGGTCGCCGGCCCTTGAGCAGGCGTCCGGCGTAACCCGCGGGATGACGCCGCGCACCCGGCCGTCCGCGGCCCCGACCAGCGTCGTCCGGTCGCCTTCGGGATAGAGGACCAGCCCGTCGGCCGGCCGGCCACGTCCGAAGTCGTGCTCGATGCGGCCGGTGGCGAGGTCGACGCGCGCGGACCGGCCGGCCTCGTCGGTGAGCATTCCGTCCTCGGTCACCACCTGCCATTGCGGCCCGGTCCAGCGCGTCCGCCCGGTGGCCAGGTCGAGCACGGTCACTCCCTGCACGCCGACCGTGCACAGCAGGCCGATGCCGCACCCCGCCACCGCGTACGGGGAAAGGGAAATCAGCCACTCCCGCACCAGCCCATCGGCGCGGAAGGCCGCGACATGGCCGCCGCCGAACACGATCAGCCTCTCCCCCACCATCAGTGCCGACCAGCCCGGGGCCGCGAAATCCGGATTCCCCGGTACGTCGAGACCGCGTGGCCCGGTGATCTCACGCCCGTCGCCGGCGGCGTAGACGGCCGCTCTCGCGTCGTTGATGAGCACGATGCGGTTCTCGTCGCCGACGAACGCCTCGGCCGGCCGCTTCCAGAACAGCCGCCCGGTCCGCGGATCGCGCAACCGCAGCGCGCCGTCGTCCGGATGCCAGTCGGCCACCCGTCCGCCGATGAGGTGCACCACCGGGAAACCGTTCTGACTCCACAGCACGGCCCCGGTGCGCGCGTCGAGAAAGGTGGCCACCCCGGTCTCGTTGGCGTCGAGGACGAGCGTGCCGTCGCCGCCGGGCTGGAGCCGCTGCCCGGCGGTGGTCTGCGTGCTCCACGCCGGGCACCCCGGGCACAGGGGCGTGGCCTCGACCAGCCCGTCCGACCGGGCGACATAGACCGACTCGGTGGTGAGCAGGCTCGCCGACAGCCCCTGGCCGTCGGCCTTGAGCACCTGCACGAGCCCCGACCCGCGGGCCGGCGCGGCCGACCCGCCCAGCACCAGCAGAGCCAGCACCAGGAGGGCGACCACGGCGTATCCGGCCGACCTGACCGCCCGGACCGGTTCCCGGCTCGGCG
Organism: Paractinoplanes bogorensis; assembly: GCF_018829635.1. GTDB lineage: Bacteria > Actinomycetota > Actinomycetes > Mycobacteriales > Micromonosporaceae > Actinoplanes > Actinoplanes bogorensis. The sequence goes on along the minus strand of NZ_JAHKKG010000022.1, from coordinate 39,341 downwards.
GCGCGACGTCGAGGTCGATCAGCACGGACGGGACTTTACGCCCGGCCCGGGGCCGATTACGGGATCACTCGGTGGAGGTCGCGCGGAAAGGCGGTCACCTCGCGCACGTTGGCGGTCTCGGTCAGGCGGGCCACGAAGCGTTCCAGGCCGATCGCCCAACCGCCGTGCGGGGGCATGCCGTAGCGGAAACCGTCCAGATATCCCGCGTACGGTTCCAGCGGCTCCCCGGCCCGGGCCAGAGCCTCCACATAGTCCTCGTACCGGTGGAGGCGCTGCCCGCCCGTCACGATTTCGAGGCCGCGGAAGAGCAGGTCGAAACCGTTGGAATACTCGGGACGGGCCGGGTCGGGATGGGTGTAGAAGGGCCGTTTGCGCATCGGATAACCCGTCACGTAGACGAAGTCCGAACCGTGCTCGCGCCGCGCCCATTCGCCCAGCGCACGCTCGTGAGCCGGGGCCAGGTCGGGCTCGTCGGCCGGAGCGCCGGCGATCCGCAGCGCCTCGGTGAAGTGGACGGCGGGGATCTCCGACGGCACGATCGGCCGGTCGAGGAAGGCCGTCATCGCGGCGAGGGTGCGGGTCAGCGCGGCCATCACGTCGCGGTGGTCGGAGACGAATCCCATCTCGGCGTCGAGCGACGTGTACTGGGCCAGGTGCCGCGCGGTGTCGCTGGGCTCGGCGCGGAACACCGGTCCGACCTCGAAGACCCGTTCGAAGACGCCGACCATGAGCTGCTTGTAGAACTGCGGCGACTGCGCGAGATAGGCCGGCCGACCGAAGTAGTCCAGTGTGAACACGTTCGCGCCGGACTCGGTGGCCGATGCGACGATCTTGGGCGTCTGGATCTCGACGAACCGCTGCTCGGTCAGCCCGGCCCGGAAGCCGGCCACGACCGCCGCCGAGATCCGCAGGGCCTCTCGCCGGGCCGGGTGCCGCAGGGCCAGGGCGGCGTGGTCGAGCTGGGTCGGCAGCGTGGCCCCGATCGCCGGCCGGTGCAGTTCGAAAGGCAGAGCCGCGGCCGTGGCGAGCACCCGGATCTTGGGCGCGGTGAGCTCGACGCCGCCCGGCGCCTGCTCGTTCGGGGTCACCGTGGCCGTCACCTCGACGACGCTCTCCTCGACGAACGTGGGCTCCTCGAGCTGTGCGCGGGTCTCGGGCACGGCGACGACGACCTGACTGAGTCCCTCGGCGTCGCGGACGATGAGGAAGGCCACCGACTTGAGCAGGCGTCGGCGGTGGATCCAGCCGGCGATCGTCACAGTCTCGTGGACGTGCGCCGTGAGCTGGGAAGAGAGGATGCGTTGCATGGCGTGAACCTCCTTGGTGAGCAGCAACGCGGCCCCAGGGAGGCGTGGGCGAGCGGGATCCTCGCGGTACCACCACACCTTCGCGCCCGTTTTGTCGGCGGGCGCCTCTTGTCGTGCTGCGGTTCAGGAGTGTCTTCACGCCCCGGCGCACGGGCCACCTTCACAGCTCTCGGTGGCTCTCTCGACCGGCTCCCCCAGGGCGCTACTCGGTTCCCTCATTACCGTCCGGCGAGATTAACAACGGGCAACGAACGGGCGAAAGCGATTTAACACGTTTCATGTGGCGGCGGTCACACAGACCGCCACGTGAGCCTCGTCGCCCCTGTCTAGGCAGAGACCTATTCAGGCGTAACCTCGACCCTGTGACTATTGCTCCCGAGGGCCGCCGCATGCTGCGCATCGAAGCGCGCAACGCCGAAACTCCGATCGAGCGGAAACCTCCGTGGATCAAGGTCAAAGCCAAGATGGGCCCGGAATACACCCAGATGCGCGGGCTGGTGCAGAAGGAAGGCCTGCACACGGTCTGCCAGGAGGCCGGGTGTCCCAACATCTACGAGTGCTGGGAAGACCGCGAGGCCACCTTCCTGATCGGCGGCGACCAGTGCACCCGGCGCTGTGACTTCTGCCAGATCGACACCGGCAAGCCGGCCGAGTTCGACGCCGACGAGCCCCGCCGCGTGGCCGAGTCCGTCGCCACGATGGGCCTGAAATACGCGACCGTCACCGGCGTCGCCCGCGACGATCTGCCCGACGGCGGCGCCTGGCTCTACGCCGAGACCGTCCGCCAGATCCACAAGCTGCAGCCCGACTGCGGCGTCGAGCTGCTGATCCCCGACTTCAACGCCGACCCCGACCAGCTGGCCGAGGTGTTCGGGGCGACCCCCGAGGTGCTGGCGCACAACGTCGAGACCGTGCCGCGCATCTTCAAGCGCATCCGGCCCGGCTTCCGTTACGAGCGCTCGCTCGACGTGATCACCCAGGCCCGCGCGGCCGACCTGGTGACCAAGAGCAACCTGATCCTGGGCATGGGCGAGGAGCGCGCCGAGATCTCCCAGGCGCTGCGCGACCTGCACAACGCGGGCTGCGAGCTGATCACCATCACGCAGTACCTGCGCCCGACCCCGCGGCACCACCCGGTCGAGCGCTGGGTCAAGCCCGAAGAGTTCGTCGAGCTGCGCGAAGAGGCCGAGCAGATCGGTTTCGCCGGCGTGATGAGCGGGCCGCTGGTGCGGTCGTCCTACCGGGCGGGTCGCCTCTACAAGCAGGCGCTCGAGGCGCGTAACTGACGTCGTCCTCCTTCAGCCCCGGTCCCGTTGCGGACCGGGGCTGTTTGTCTTTCCGCCCGCTGCCTTCGCTCGTTGCCTTCGCTCGGGCCCGCCCGCCGCTTTCGCTCGCTGCCTCCGTCCGCCAGCTCCGCGCTAAGCAAGTCGGATATTTGCGCCGATTGGGGAATTAGGGAGTCGAACCGACGGCGGGAGGTCCACAGGTGCGCCCATCCTTGCTCCTGCTCGCCATTGCGACCGCCGGCCTGATCATCGCGCCCGCCGCCCCTGCCTTCGCCGCCGCGCCCTGCAGCGCCGCCGACTCCGCGACCTACCGCCACACCTTCGACGGCAATTCCGGTCAAACCACCATTTCCCCCGTACGCCCGTTGTGCGACGGACAAAAGCAGTCTTTCGCGCTCATCGCCTACACGGCGGGCACGGCGAACGCGGGCCAGTTCGTCTACTCGACCGACCGGGCGACGATCACCTCGACCACCCGCAGCGTGACCCTCGACGTCGTGGTGCCACCGTGCTACGCCCAGGTCGACGCCGTGTTCGGCAGTGAGCTGGTCGACGAGGCGACCAGCTCCGACAACCCGTACGGCTCCCGCACCCTGGGCGCCGCCGGCAGCCGCTCGGCCGGCCCGCCCGCCCACTACCGGGGCGGCTCGTCCGACTGCACGCCCGCCCCCAAGGTCGCCTTCACGAGCGCTTGCGACGGCTCGTACACGGCCACCCTCTCGAACGCCGCGAACGCCAACGTCAGCGCCGCGTTCCTGGTCGCCGGACGACTGCTGCGCCTGGCCCCCGGCCGTTCGACCACGGTCGACGGCGTGAAGGGCGGTTCCCTGACGATCCGCGACAGCGCGTTCACGTCGTACGTGGGAACCTGGCGCCCGCCCGCCATCGGCTGCACCACCGTCACCACTCCCCCAGCTTCCGCGGTCCCGACCACCCAGCTGGCGGCACCACTGCCGCCTTCCGTCCCCGGCCTCGCGTCAGTGCCCGCGACGGCGGCGGCGACGACGGACGCGCCCGGCCTGGTCTACGCGGCCCCCACCACTACGGCAGCGCCCGCGCCCGCCACCACCAAGAAGGGCATGAGCATGGGCAGCATCATCGCGATCGCCTTCGGCCTGGTCCTGATCGGCGGCGGCGCCATCCTGCTGACCCGCGTGATCAAGGCGATCCGCGAGCCCGTCTGAGCGTCAGTCGTTCTGAGACGCCGCGTCGGTGGCGTGATAGTCCTCGCCACCACTGCGGTCGAGGCTCTTGCGCTTGCCCAGCCGGCTCCGGCTCTCCCGCGAGACCTGCGTGCTGAGCCGCCGGGCCCGCCGGAGACGCTCCTCTTTGGTCAGCTCGCGCGGCTTCCGCCAGCGCCGGAACCAGTCCAACATGGCCTCAGCGTAACGATCACGGTCAACTTGTTTTGCGGGGCTTACGCTTCTCGCAGGTCCACGAGACCGTCCCGGTGATGGTGTCGCCGCCGCGGGTACTGGCCAGGTTCGTGAAGGTCCACTTGCCGCCACCCTTGCCGTCGGTGGTCACCTGTCCCGTGGTGCTGTCGCGCGAGATGTCGTAGTTGTCATCTTCGATCCAGATGCTCGGGCGACGACCCTCCGCCGCGACGAGCTGGCTCTTCGGGTAGGTGCCGGGCCCCGCGTAGTTCGCGATCCGCAACTCCATGCTGACCCCGACGTCACCGACCGACTCGTCGAGCTCGCCGGCCATGATGTACTCGTTGTCGGCCGTACCGCCCGCATACTCCGAGCAGGTCGCCAGCGGCCCCCGCCCACCCGAGGGCGCGGTCGCGGTGGTCGTGCCCTTCACGGTGGCCGCCCCGGTGATGTCGAACTTCATGACCAGCAGCGGGCCGAGGGCGTTGTACACCTCGTCGGAGATCTCGCTTCCGGGCGGGCCGGTGTCATAGATCGGGCCGGGTCCTTCCGCTTCCGCGGTGTTGCTACAGGCGGCGAGGCCGGCGAACACCAACGCGGCCATCAGGGTCGAGGCGGTTCGTCGAGCGCTGAGCATCTTCTGTCTTCTCCTTGTCTGACCTGTGCAGACAGAGTGAAGAGCCCCGCCAAAGAACCCCCAAAGACCCACCCGAACGAGGAACGGCGGCCACCCCGGCCGAAGCCGGAGTGACCGCCGCCCGTGGAACAGGTCAGACGTTGTAGTACATCTCGAACTCGTGCGGGGTCGGGCGCAGGCGGACCGGGTCGATCTCGTTGGTCCGCTTCCAGTCGATCCACGTCGAGATCAGGTCGTCGGTGAAGACGCCACCGGCGGTCAGGAACTCGTGGTCGGCCTCGAGGCTGTTCAGCACCGCGTCGAGCGAACCCGGCACCTGCTTGACGCTGCCCCACTCCTCCGGCGGCAGGTCGTACAGGTCCTTGTCGATCGGCGCCGGCGGCTCGATCTTGTTCTTGATGCCGTCCAGGCCGGCCATCATCTGGGCCGAGAACGCCAGGTACGGGTTCGACGACGGGTCGGGCACGCGGAACTCGACGCGCTTGGCCTTCGGGTTGCTGCCCGTCACCGGGATGCGGGTGCAGGCCGAGCGGTTGCGCTGCGAGTAGACCAGGTTGACCGGGGCCTCGTAGCCGGGCACCAGGCGCCGGTACGAGTTGACGGTCGGGTTGGTGAACGCCAGCAGGCTGGGCGCGTGGTGCAGCAGGCCGCCGATGTACCAGCGGGCCGTGTCGGACAGACCCGCGTAGCCGGTCTCGTCGTAGAACAGCGGCTCGCCGTTCAGCCACAGGCTCTGGTGGGTGTGCATACCCGAGCCGTTGTCGCCGAAGAGCGGCTTCGGCATGAACGTGGCGGTCTTGCCGTGCTCCCAGGCAGTGTTCTTGATGATGTACTTGAACATCTGCATCTGGTCGCCGGCGTGCAGCAGGGTCGAGAACTTGTAGTTGATCTCGGCCTGACCGGCGGTGCCGACCTCGTGGTGCGAGCGCTCGACGGTGAAACCGACGCCGAGCAGGCGCTGCACCATCGCGTCACGCAGGTCGCTGTAGTGGTCGAGCGGCGCGACGGGGAAGTAACCGCCCTTGTACGCGGTCTTGTAACCGCGGTTGCCGCCCTCCTCCTCCTTGCCGGAGTTCCAGGCGCCCTCGATCGAGTCGATGTGGTAGAACGCCTCGTTGGCCGACGTGGAGTGGCGGATCGAGTCGAAGATGTAGAACTCGGCCTCGGCACCGAAGTACGCGGTGTCGGCGATGCCGCTCGACGCCAGGTAGGTCTCGGCCTTCTTGGCCACGTTCCGCGGGTCACGCGAGTAGGCCTCGCGGGTGAACGGGTCGTGGATGAAGAAGTTCAGCGCCAGCGTCTTCTGGATCCGGAACGGGTCGATGAAGGCCGTGGTGACGTCCGGCAGAAGCATCATGTCGGACTCGTGGATGGCCTGGAACCCGCGGATCGAGGACCCGTCGAAGGCGAGACCGTCCGTGACGACACTGTCGTCGAACGACTCGACCGGCATGTTGAAGTGCTGCATCACGCCGGGCAGGTCACAGAACCGTACGTCTACGAACCTGACGTCCTCGTCCTTGAGGTATCGCAGGAGTTCCTCGGGATTGGCGAACAACACGTCCTCCTGGCACAGGATTTCAATACCGGGGCGGCGTGGTTCCGCCGCATGGCTAGGCTGGTCGCGACGCTATGGGGCGGGAGTTGCCCAGGCGTATCCCTATTGTTTCCGTCGTGTTACGGCGTCGGTGACGAACAGCACGGCCAAGGCGAGGCTATCGCTTCGACCGGGCCCGCGTGCCGGGTCACCGAAACCGCCCCGGATACGCTGGTCGCATGGCTGGCACGGTGAGCGGACTCGACCTCGGTGACACCACGACGGCGTCGTTCGGCCGCCGGCTCGGCGCCCTGGCGATCGACTGGGCCGTCGCCACCGTGATCGCCGCGCTGATGGTCGACGACCTGCGCGCCAACCCGTGGCCCCAGCTGGGCGTCTTCGTGCTGGCGCACGCGTTCTTCGTCGGCCTGTTCGGACAGACGCTAGGCATGGCGCTGGCCCGCATCCGCTGCATCTCCATAACGGACGGTGGCGCGATCGGCCTGCCCAGAGCCATCCTGCGAGCCCTGCTGCTGGCCCTGGCAATCCCCGCCATGATCAACGACGGCGACGGCCGAGGCCTGCACGACCGAGCCGCCAAGTCAGTCATGGTCCAGCGAGCCTGAAGATCAACCCCGTTTCCCCGTACGCCTCCACGCGCCGACGAATCCCCCCACCGGACCATCTCAGCGGCGATCTCGCGCCCGCCGATCACCGTGTCGCGAGCGTCCGCCGAACGTTCGCGCAGGCCGGCCAGCCGTTCGCACTCGTCGGTCACTTCGTCCCGGCATCGGCGTCGCGCTCCCGGGCATCGGCGTCGCAGTCACGGGCATCGGCGTCGCGGCCCAAGCGCCGGTCACGCGGTCACGAGAGTCGGCGTCGCGGCCCAAGCGCCGGCAGACCTCTCCAAACGCAAGATCACAGAGCCCGCCCTCCCAAGGGGGCGGCCCCCGCACCATTGTCGCGTTTTGGAGCGATCTTCACGCGCGCGCGTGGACTGCGCTGTGGATCGGGCCGCGTCTGTGGACAACACCGTCACGCCCGCGAGTTTGTGCTAGCGAGCGCGCTTGGACGCGTACGGGAAAAGCGGTTTTGTCTTTTGGCGCTGTCAGCGAGGGCGCTGCTGGCGGAACGCGCCCTTGCTCGGGCGCATGTTCTTGGGGATGGCGCCCTTCGGCATCTGGGGGCGGGCCATCAGCGCGCCGAGGCGCTTGTCGAGCGAGTTGACGTCCTTGCCGGTGAGGTTTCGCGGCAGGCGCATCATCGTGGTGCGCAGCTTGCGGACCGGGAGCTGGCCCTCCTCGCTGCCGATCACGTAGTCGTAGAGGGGGGCGTTGCCGATCACCTTGGCCAGGCGGCGCTTCTCCTGACCGAGCAGGCCGCGGACGCGCTGCGGGTTGCCCTCGGCCAGCAGGATCACGCCGGGGCGGCCGATCACCACGTGCACCATGTCGAACTGCGTGGTCGACGCGGCGGCGGGACGTACGCGCCAGTCGCCGCGCATGTTTTCCATCAGTGAGGCGGCTGCGCCGGGCTGGCCCTCGGCCGCGTTCATCATCGCCGCGTTGGAGCGCAGGTTGAGCACGATCACCGCGGCCAGCAGGGTGACCATGATGCCGATCGGCAGGTAGATCCAGCCCAGGATGATCACCAGGACGACGGTGAGGGCAAGCGGGATGAGCACGGCTGCCAGCAGCAGCGGTACGAACCACTTGTCCTGCTTCGCCGTGAACGAGAACACCTGGCCGATCTGCTTCAGGCGCTCGCCGAACGACACCTTCTCCTGGGGTTTTGCCATACCCGAAAGTGTAGTGGGACGAGCCACTCCCACGCGGGCCGGGAGGCCTCAGGCTCCTTACTCCGGCCGGGGCGCCCGGGTAAGGAGGCCGGGACGCGCAAGATGAGGAAGTCGCCCCATGCCGGGCCGGGGCCTTCCGGCGAAGAGTCGAAGTCAGCGAGAACGACTCTTCGAAGGAGACCGGGATGTTTCCCTACAACGACCCCTACACCATGCTCGACCTGCACAAGCAGCACGTCGAGGAGCTCGCCCGTCAGGTGCGGCGAGACCCTTCCCCCGTACGCCGGTACGGTCGCTGGCCGCGCCGGTCGAAGTCTCCGGCCCGGGCCGCGGTCGCCGCGTGACGACGGCCGCGTACGGGGGTCTCGGGCCGGTAAATCTGTCGTACCCGCATGGCATCCTCGAACTCATGACGGTGCATGCGCACAGCGAGGTGCTCGTCGGCCGCGAGGCTGACCTGGCCGTGCTGCGCGACGCGCTGAAACGGGCCCGCCACGCCGAGCCGTCGACCGTGCTGGTCGGCGGCGAGGCCGGGGTGGGCAAGACCCGGCTGGTCGAGGAGTTCTGCCGCGGTCTGCCCCGGGTGCTCTCCGGTCAGTGCCTCGAGCTGGGTGAGGAGGGTCTGCCCTTCGCGCCGTTCGCCGGGGCGCTGCGTGAGCTCGTACGGGCTGAGGGTCCCGCGGTCCTCGACGGGCACGAGCGCGAGTTCGCCCGGCTGCTGCCCGAGCTGGGCCCGCCGCCCGAGGCCGAGGGGCGCCGGGGGCTGCTGTTCGAGGCCGTCGCCGCGCTGTTCGATCGGCTCAGTCGCGAGCAGCCGCTGGTCCTGGTGATCGAAGACCTGCACTGGGCCGACCGCTCGACCCGCGACCTGATCGGTTTCCTCGTACGCGCAGCCCACCTGCCCCAGTTGCTGATCGTGGCGACCTACCGCACCGACGAGTTGCACCGGGGGCACCCGTTACGGCCGTTCCTGGGCGAGCTCGACCGCGTCCGGGGTGTGCTGCGCCTCGAGCTCGACCGTCTCGACCGCGAGGGCACCGCCCAGATGCTCGGCCACCTGCTCGGCGCCGAGCCCGATCCCCGTACGGTCGACACGGTCAACGAACGCGCCCAGGGCAACCCGTTCTTCATCGAGCAGTTCGCCGCCACGGCCGACCCGGCCTGCGGCGACATCCCGGCCACCCTGCGCGACCTGCTGCTGGCCCGGGTCGACCAGCTGCCCGAGGCGGCCCAGCGGGTGCTGCGGGTCGCCGCCGTGGGTGGCACCCGGTTCGGCCACGAACTGTTGGCCCGGGTCGCCGGCATGGACGAGGCCGCGCTCGAGTCGGCCCTGCGCGCCGTGGTGGCGGCCCAGCTCGTGGTGGTCGTCGACGCCGACGGGGGTTACGAGTTCCGCCACGCCCTGGTGCGCGAGGCGGTGCACGACGACCTGCTGCCCGGCGAGCACGCCCGGCTCCACGCCCGCTACGCCCAGGCCGTCGAGGCCGAGCCCCACCTGGTCGCCGCGGGCCGGGCGGCGGCCGAGATCGCCCACCACTGGCACGCCGCCCACGACCACCCGCGCGCCCTGGTCACCGCCAAGATCGCCGCCGACGAGGCGAAGGCCCGGTTCGCCTATTCCGAGCAGGCCCGCCTGCTCGACCGCGTGCTCCAGCTCTGGGAGGACGTGCCCGACGCCGAGTCCCGGCTCGGCCTCGGCCACCTCGACCTGCTCGAGGAGTCGGCGCTGGCCGCGATCGACTCGGGCGAGAACATGCGCGCCCTCACCCTGACCCGGGCCGCCCTGGGCGACCTCGACGCCGATGCCGAGCCGCTGCGGGCCGGGCGCCTGCTGGTGCGGCGGGCCAAACTGCTGCGTACGGCGGGCAAGTCCGACGCCACGGCCGAGTGCGACGAGGCGTTGCGCCTGCTCACCCGGGCGCCCCGCAGTCCCGATCGGGTGCGCCTGCTGGCCGAACTGGCCCACCTGATCACCGCCGTCGACCCCGAGCAGGGCACCGAGGTGGCCCGCCTCGCCATGGCCGACGCGGCCGAGTCCGGCGACCTGATCGCGATGGTCTCGGCCGAGGTGGCCTACGGGTCGTCCTGCTCGGGCCGGGTGCCCGCCGCCGAGGCGCTGCCGGTGATGCGCGAGGCGGCCGACCGGGCCCGCGCCGCCGGCGACTTCCCGAGCTTCACGCGCGGGCTGGTCAGCGTCTCCGACTCGCTGTTCGAGCTGGGCCGCTACGAAGACTCGGCGTCCGCCGCGGCCGAGGGCCGGCCCGACGCGGGCCGCATCGGCGTCGGCCGCACGACCGGCGTCTACCTGCTGGCCAACTACGCCGAGGCGCTGATCGCCCTGGGCCGCTGGGACGAGGCCGACGCCCGCCTGGCCGAGGCCGCCCGCCTCGACCCGCCCGAGACGATGGCGCTCCCCTGGCTGCGCCTGCGCGCCCGGATCCGCCTGGCCCGCGGCCGCGAGGGCACACAGACGCTGGTCAGCCGGTCGATGGCCTTCCTGCGCCGCCCCTACCTGAGCATCGAGGGGCGCCTCGCCACGCTCGACCTCAGTTTGCTGGCCGCCTTCGACGACACCGACCCCCGGGTGGCCGCCGACGCCGCCCGGGTGGCCCTGGCCGATCCCGGGTTGACGGCCCTGCCCCGTTACGGCTGGTCGATCGTGGCTCATGCGGCGCGGGCCGCGGTGCGAGCGTCCGACGCCGCGTTGGCGGGGCAGGTGGGCGCCTTACTCGCCGCCGCACCTGCGACTGCCGGGCCGGTCGCCGCCGCTGCGCCTGCCGCTGCCAGGCCCGCCGCCGCTGCGCCTGGCGCTGCTGCTGAGCCTGGCGCTGCCGCTGCGTCCGGCGTTGAAGGCGGCGCCGCGCCCGGTACTGAAGTCGGCGCCGGGTCCGGCGTCGGAGGCGGCGCTGGGTCCGGCGTCGGAGCCAGTGCCGCGTCCGGCGTCGGAGTGGGCGCTGGGTCCGGTGTCGGAGCCAGTGCCGCGTCCGGCGTCGGAATGGGCGCTGGGTCCGGTGTCGGAGTCGGCGCCGCGTTCGGTATTGAAGGCGGCGCCGCGTTCGGTGTCGAAGTCGGCGCTGGGTCCGGCGTTGAAGACGGCGCCGCGCCCGGTCCTTACGTCGTCGCCGCGTCCGGTGTCGGAGCCGACGCCGCGTCCGGTGTCGGAGCCGGCGCTGCGTCCGGTGTCGGAGCCGACGCCGCGTCCGGTGTTGGGGCGGCCGCGAGCGCTCGCGGGCCTCTGGCGGCGCGCTATCCGGCTGAGGCTGCCTTCGCGGCGGAGACCCGGGCTGTGCTCGAGGGTGGCGAGCCGCTGTGGTTGACGGCCGTCGCGGCTTGGCGGGCCGACGGGCACCGGCACGAGCTGGCCTGCGCCCTGCTCAGCCTGGCCGAGGCCCAGGCCGCCGCCGGTCACCGGGCCGAGGCGGCCGACACGATTGCCGAGTCGGTGGCCATTGCCTCCGCGCTGGGTGCCGCGCCGCTGCTGGCCGCCGCCGACACGCTGGGGCGCCGGGTGGGTGTCCGGCCGGCCGCGGCTTCCGCCGAGCGCGACGAGTTGCTGACGGCCCGGGAACGCGAGGTGCTACGCCTGGTCGCCGAGGGCCACAGCAACAGCCGCATCGCCGCCAGCCTCTACATCTCACCCAAGACGGCGAGCGTCCACGTCTCCCGCATCATCGCCAAACTGCAGGTCGCCAACCGGGGCGAGGCCGCCGCCGTCGCCCGCCGCCTGGGCCTCCTGAACGACTGACGGACACCACCAGCGATCCGCCTTTGCTGACAGCACGGGAACGCGAAGCGCTACGCCTGATCGCCGAAGGCCACAGCGACAAGCCGGCCTCTACATCCCACCCAAGACGGCGAGCGTCCGCGTCTCGTCTCACCTAAACGACGAGCGTCCACGTCTCCCGCATCATCGCCGAACTGCAGGTTGCCAACCGGGGAAAGCCGCCGCCGTTGCCTCGGCCTTCTGCACGACTGAAGAGGTGCCGTCCTGCTCAACGACCACAAGCGCCCCGCAAGCCGTCTTCATGTGACCGCCGGATGACATGGACGGCCGTTCCCAAGCACACCCCAGTGGGAGAGGTGTTCGTATTCTCTTGCGCGTGACCCTGGAGCCGGAGAAACCGCGCCCGCGACGCAATCCGTGGGCGCCGTTCATGCGCAGCCTGACCGACCTGGCCACCGCCCTCGACGTGCCTGTTCCGGCCGATGCTCAACCCGACCGGGAGAGCAGCTGGGCGGTCGAACGGCTCGTCCTCGAAGCGATCAAGGAGCGTCGCCCGTTGGCGGAGGACCTGTTCGCGCCGGTGATGAATGCCGCCATCCACCACCCCGACCCGAGCTTCAACGCCCGCTTCGTCTTTCCGCTGGTCGGCGACTTCGGCCGGCGCCGGGTGCGGTTGGCCCTGATCGACGTCATGCGCAGCGGTCCCGAGGCGGATCGGGCCGGCGCCGCCTATGCGTGGTACCAGTCGTACGTGCCGATGTCCTATCTCACGGACGGTATTCCGGAAGACCGCCGGCCCGCGGGCTTCGACCAGGTCGACGATCTGTGGGAGCCGTGGGACGAGGCGTGCCTTCGTGCGTTTCTGGCCACCGACGATCTCCGGGCGCGCCGCGCGATCGTGGCCATCCTGCCCGCGCGCGACAAAGTGGCCGAGCACCTGCGTGACCTGGCGGCGGAGATGATCCGTCAAGTACGTGTCGGCGGTGATTCGTACATGAACAGCCGGATCTTCGGGGAGGGCCTACCACCGCCCTGGTAAGGGCGTGCAGCGGAGACACAGGTGGCTTTCAGCGAATTCCACAGCGGGCGCACAGAAGATGGCGCCATGGTGCAGGGAAAGCTGGAACCGGCGCCGCTGTCCAGGCGGGCCATCGCGCGGCTCGTGCAGGTGGCCGGGCTGTTCGATGTCGTCACCGGGATCGCACCGCCGCGGCACGGGCGGATGGCGTGGGTGGCCGAGTTCGTGCCGGCCGCGGGCGTGCTCACCGCGCGGGCCGGCACGGTCGTCGTGGGGCTGCTGCTGATCTATCTGGGCGCCGGTCTGCGCCGGGGCAAGCGCCGTGCCTGGCAGGTCGCGGTGGTCCTGGCCGCGGCGTCGATCGCGCTGCATCTGGTCAAGGCGCTCGACTACGACGCCGCGGGGGTGGCCGCGGTTCTGCTGATCATGTTGCTGGTGACGCACGACCGGTTCACCGCGATCGCCGATCCGGCCAACCGGTGGCTTGCGCTGCGCGCGCTGGCCGGGTTCGGGGCGGCCGGGTTCGTGCTCGGCTTTCTCGAGATCGCCACCCGCGCCAACCATCTCGTCGGCACCCCGGGGGTCGTCGCCTGGACCGAGCAGGCGGCCCTCGGGCTGGTCGGTCTGGACGGGCCGCTCGAGTTCCGGCATCGGTTCGGGGCCGAGCTGGTCGCCTACACGACCGGGGCGTGCGGGCTGCTCGCCGTGGCGGTCACGCTGGTGCTTCTGCTGCGGCCGGGCTCGCGCCGTCCGCACCGCGACGGCGAGAGCGAGGAGCGTCTGCGCGAGCTGCTTTCCCGGTACGGCGGTCAGGACTCCCTCGGTTACTTCGCCGCCCGCGCCGACAAGTCGCTGATGTGGTCACCGGACCGGGCCGCGGTGATCGCCTACCGGGTGGTGAACGGGGTGACCCTGGCCTCCGGCGACCCGATCGGGCCGGAGTCGGCGTGGCCGGGCGCGATCGGCACGTGGCTCGGTGACGCCGCCTGTCACGGGTGGACGCCGGCCGTGCTGGGATGCGGGAACTCGGCCGGGAAGGCGTACCGGAAAGCGGGTCTCGACGTGGTGGAACTCGGGGACGAGGCGATCGTCGACACGGCGGCGTTCTCGCTGGCGGGGCGGCCGATGCGCGGCGTGCGGCAGGCGGTCAACCGGGTGCGGCGGGCCGGTTACACGTGCCGTCTGGTCCGGCAGCGCGACCTCGGGGAATCGGAGCTGCGTGACGCCGTACGGGCGGCGGAGGCTTTTCGCGACGGCCCGCAGGAGCGTGGCTTCTCGATGGCGTTGTCCCGGCTCGGCGACCCGCGCGACGGCGACTGCCTGCTGGTGCTGTGCCACGACGCCGACGGCAGGCTGCGGGGGCTGCTGCAGTTCGTGCCGTGGGGTGCCGACGGGCTGTCGCTCGACCTGATGCGCGGCGACCGCAGCGCGGAGAACGGTTTGACCGAGTTCATGGTGACGGCCGTCCTGGAGCAAGGACCAGGTTTGGGCGTACGCCGTGTGTCGCTGAACTTCGCGGTGCTGCGCTCGGTGTTCGCGCGGGCCGACGAGCTCGGTGCGGGTCCGGTGCTGCGGCTGTGGGACAGGGTGTTGCGGGCGGCGTCCCGGCTCTGGCAGATCGAGTCGCTCTACCGGTCCAACGCCCGCTATCTGCCGACGTGGACGCCGCGTTACCTGTGCTTCCCGACCGCGCGCGACCTGCCCCGGATCGCCGTCGCGGCGCTGACCGCCGAGGCGTTCCTGCCCGAGCGGCTCGGCCGGGCGCGCGTCCGGGCGCTGGAGCCGAAATGAAGCTCACCGGGATACCGCTGATCCTGCTGGCGGCGGTCGTCACCGTGGTGGCCGGGGCGGCGCTCGTACGGTGGTGGTCGCGCGGCCGGCTCACCCGGGTCGTGGGCGTGCTGCTGGTCGAGACGCTGGCCGTGCTGACCGTGGGGCTGGCGGTCAACCGGCACGAGGAGTTCTATCCGTCGTGGCAGGCCCTCGGCGGCGACACCGGGACGGCCACGCACACCGGACGGGTCCGGGCCGGGCTGCTCGACGCGCACCTGGCGGCGAAGTCGTTCACCTGGCGGCCGAGCGGGTACCCGGCCTGGCACCTGGCCGGGCCGCCGCGCGTCACGTTGCCGGCGGACTACCGGGATCGACCCGCTGTCGCGTTTCCGGTGGTGCTGTGTCTCGGGACGGACTACGCCCGTACGGGGGAAGCCGTAACCGTGACCATGTCGCCCACCTCGGCCACCACACCGGCCGACCTGCTCGCCCTCGCCCTCGAACTCCGCCGCGACCTGCGCGTGACCGGCAGCGGTTGGGTCGTGCCGGCCGGACCGCTCGGCTCCTCGGTGGTGAGCGCCGGACTGGGCACGGCCGGACGATCGGCCGCCGACGTGCCGCCCGCGCTGGCCGCGCCGATGACCCTGCCGTCCGCGGGAGTGCTCACATGACGACCGTTCTGACGATCGCCGCCGTGCTCATCACGGCCGTCGCGCTCGCGCTGGGGTGGGACAGGGTTCGCGTGATCGGGCGTGTCGCCCTGGTGGCCGGGGCCGTCCTCAGCGTCGCGGCCACGGTCGGCGTGCAGGTCAACCGGATCAGCGGCGCGTTCCCGGCGCTCGACAAGTCCGGCATCTCGGCCTACGGCAGTGAGATCGTCGAGGTCCCGGTGAGCGGTCATGGCATGTCGGTGCCCATGTACGTCTACCTGCCCGCCGCCTACCGCAACAACCCGGCCGAGCGGTTCCCGGTCATCGAGGCGCTGCACGGTTATCCCGGCACGCCGAAGACCTGGCTGGGCAAACTCCGCGTACAGGCCACACTCGACGGCGAGATCAACGCGGGCCGGATGGCGCCGACGGTCGTGCTGTTCCCGACCCAGACCCCGCAGCCGATGCTCGACACCGAATGCACCGACCTGCGCGGTGGCGCCCAGTCCGAGACGTTCCTGACCGTCGACGTGCCGGCCTACGCCCGCGCCCACTACCGCATCCGCACCGACCCGGCCGCGTGGGGACTGGCCGGCTATTCGGCGGGCGGCTACTGCGCGGCCAACCTGCTGCTGCGCCACCCCGGCCGGTACGCGGCGGCGGCCAGCCTGGCCGGGTACGCCACGCCCGGCATCGACGTCGGCGACGGCTCGCAGCTCACCACCAACAACGACGTCTGGCGCCTCCGCCATCTGCCGCAGCCCGCGGCCGCGTTGTGGGTCGGCTGGGCCGCCGACGACCGCGGTTCGGCCGCCGGTTCCCGCCACCTGGCCGCCGCCGTCCACGCCCCGCTCGCCCTGACCACGGCGATGGTGGCGCACGGCGGGCACAGCAGCGCGGTGTGGCGGCAGATGGAGGCGCCCGCGTTCGACTGGTTGTCGGCCCACCTCGCGGGGCCGCTGTCGTGAGATTCCGTTCGGCCGTGCCGGCCGCCGCCGTTCTCGTCCTGGCCGCCTGCGCCGCCCCCGCCACCCCGTCGGTGGTCACCGTGGGCGATTCGGTCCCGGCCGGCAGCAATTGCGGATGTACGCCGTTTCCCGCGCTCTATGCGACCACCCAGCACGCCACGGACGTCAACCGGGCTGTCCCCGGCACCACCTCGGCCGACGTGCGGGCCGCGCTGCCCACCGAGCGGGCCGTGCTCTCGTCCGCGGCCGAGGTGGTCATCATGATCGGGGCCAACGACATCGCCGACGTCTTCGACGACCCGTCCCGGTACGCCGACGTGGCCTCCGAGGTCGAACAGAACGTGGCCGCTTCGGTCACGCAGATCAGGGACGCCCGGAAGATCCCGGTGATCGTGCTCGGCTACTGGAACGTGGTGCAGGACGGCCAGGTCGGCGCCGCGAACTACGGCCCCGACGGCGTCGCCGACGCCACCCGCGCCACCACCCTGATCAACCAGGCGTTGCAGCAGGCCGCGGCCGCGTCCGGCGGCACCTACGTGTCGACGGCGGAGGCCTTCCACGGCGACGACGGCACCGACGACCCGACCGGCCTGCTGGCCCCCGACGGCGACCACCCGAACGCGGCGGGTCAGGCCGCGATCGCCGCGCTGATCCCGCCCCTACGCTGATCTTTCGTTCCGCAGCCGGCGGTAGGCGAAGGCACCGATCAGGGCGGGCACCACCGCCGGAAGGGCCGCGAAGCAGGCGACGACCAGGCTGCGCCGAGCCACGACCCGCGACCGGCGCAGATAGGCGACCAGGGCCACGACTCCCGCGACGAACGCCGTCCCGAGCACGCCGCCGACCACGAAAGCCCACGGGTGATAGGACCCGCCACCGTCGTAGACACCCCCGGCATAGACGTCACCGTCGTAGCCCTGACTGACCCACGCAAGACTCGACTGCAGCGAAAGCACCGCGGCAATCCCGATCAGCACAATCGTGGACCGACTTCTCCTCGTTGACACGGAACTCCTCGGCGGCACAGGCGAAAGACAAGCCGTCATGTCGGCCGGCGCCCGTCACACCTGAGCAGTTCCTCAAAGAGTGGCGGTCGCGAGCGCCCGCCCGTCGGGGCCGTGGGCGGACAGAGAAGGTCCAACATCTCCGGCCCAGACGACGACCAAGCGGCCGTGCGACGGGACGGTCAGGTCGCGGCGACCGCCGACTCGGATTGTGGTCAATGCGGGACCCGCCAGCAGCGTTGCGGAATGCAGCCACTGAGCGGCCGCCACGGATGCGCCGCCCTCGATCGCCAAGGCGTCGGGCGCCAAGTTGTCGCGGGCCGTGAAGTCGTCTGGTGAGTGTGAGCCTCCCCCGCCGCCGTGGAGGGTCCAGCGGCCATCGCCCGTACGGGAAAGAAGGTGAATGTCGTCCCACCAGCAGGCCACCCCGCGGCGGAGGAAGCGGGTCGCGGCAATGTCGCCGTCGACGTCGACGGCCAGTGGGGCGAAGCGGTGCCGGCGGCTCAGGGCGGCGAAGGTCAGCGGCGGACCGAGCGAGATCAACCGCACGCTTTCCGCCAGCGCGTCGTAGGCCACCAGTGGAACTTAAGCCGTGTCGGGTGTAAGCCGTAATCATGGTGGAATTCCGGCCGCCGCCGGCGGTCATCGAGCCCACGCCCCGCCGCATCCGGGTGCGCCGGGGCAGCAAGGTCGTGGCCGACAGCACCCGTGCCCTGCTGCTCGACGAGATCGGCGAGCACGGCTTCCCGACCTACTTCATCCCGGTCGACGACGTGCTCGACAGCCGGGCCGCGGCCAAGACCGACGATCGGTTCGACGAGTTGAAGGGGCACGTCACGTTCTCGTGGACGGCGTTCGACTGGTACGAGGAGGACGAGCAGGTCTTCGTGCACGCCCGCTCGCCGCGCCACCGGGTCGACACGCTGCACAGTTCGCGCCGCGTCCAGGTTTTCATCGACGGGCAGGAGGTGGCCAACAGCGTACGGCCGGTGCTGCTCTTCGAGACGTCCCTGCCGACGCGCTACTACCTGCCGTTCGCCGACGTGCGCACCGAACTGCTGACCGCGAGCGCGACGGTGAGCCGATGCCCGTACAAGGGTGTGGCCCGCTACTGGTCGCATCCGGCGCTGGCCGACGCGGCGTGGAGCTACCCGGAGCCGATCGGCGAGATCCCGAAGATCCGTGACCTGCTCTGCTTCTTCGACGAGCGGGTCGACGTCGTCGTCGACGGCGAACCACAGCAGCGCCCGGAAAGTCCGTTTTCCTGAGCCTATTTGACCCGGCGGTGGGAGCGCACCACGATCTTGTCGTAGTCGTGGTGCTCGTCGAGCCAGCTACTCAGGAACGGGCAGATCGGCACGACCGTACGCCCACGCCCCTGCGCGTCCTCCATGGCCGCGCGGGCCAGTTCGCCGCCGACCCCGTGGCCTTCGAACTCCGGCTCGACCTTGGTGTGCGTATAGGCGATGACGTTGCCGGTGACCTGATAGGTGATCACGCCGAGCAGGGTGCCCTCATCGTCGCGCGCCTCGAAGCGTTCCTTGTCAGGCACGTCGGAAATCTTCACCCGGCCATCCAATCACGGGTCACGGCCACGGCGACCTGCGCGGGTGTCTCGCCGACGACGTCAACCACGTAGTCCTCGACCAGAGCGTCGGTCAGGATGGCATCCAGCTCACCGGAACGCGCGAGATGCCAGGCGAGCCCGGCCGGATCCAGCGCATGCCGGCGCCGCAGCCGCTCCCGCACCGTCGGCAGGGCTACCCTCAGGCGGCACACAGTCAAAGGCATTTCCAAGGCTTTCCCGTACGCGTGCAGCTCCGCCCGCGACTCCAGCACGCCCGCCAGCACCAGCCGGGAAGCTCCGGCCGCCACGAAATTCGCCGCCACCGCCTCCAGGTTGCGCAGGGTGAGCGCGCCGTTGAACCGGTCACCCGGCGGCGCGGGCCATGCGCGGCGCAGCCAGTCGAGGTCGATCACCGCGTTCGGGATCTCGCGCCCGGTGAGCAGATCGCCGACGGCTTCGGCCACCGTGGTCTTGCCGGCCCCCACCGTTCCAGTGATGAGCAGCGCCGCGGGCATGCGCGAACAGTAGCCCGGCCGCGCTCTCTAGAGTGATCTCCATGGCGGAGCGCGAGACCCTGACCTGGACCGGCTTCGGGCGGGCCGGTCGCGAACTGGCCCAGCAGATCGCCGACGACGGTTACCGGCCCGATCTGGTGCTCGCGGTGGCGCGCGGTGGGCTTTTCCTGGCCGGGTCGGTCGCCTACGCGCTCGACGTCAAGAACGTGCACGTGATCAACGTCGAGTTCTACACCGGGGTCGACCAGCGGCTCGACACCCCGGTGCTGCTGCCGCCGTCGCCTCGGCCGGCCGATCTGACCGGGGCCAAGGTGCTGATCGTCGACGATGTGGCCGACACCGGCGAGACGCTCAAACTGGTGCGCGACTTCTGCGCCGGGCACGTGGCCGACGCGCGGATCGCCGTGATCTACCAGAAGCCGCATTCGCTGGTCGGGTGTGAGTACGTCTGGTCGCGTACGGGAAAATGGATCGACTTCCCGTGGTCGTCGGAACCGCCGGTGGTATCCAGCTGAGGTGACCCGCCCCTCCCCGGTGTCAGCGACATCACTGGGAGGACTCACCCATGAAGACCACCGGATTGGTCATCTGCATCGCGCTCGCCCTGTTCGACCTGGCCGGAGCCGTTCCGATCGGTGGCGCCGTGCCTCCGGTCGGCGTGATCATCGCGGGTCTGGTGCTGGGCCTCGCCACGCTGGCCGCGATGGTGCCGGCCTGGCGCGGGAGCCGGGCCGGTCTGCTCACCGTCGTCGTCTCGCGGGCGGTGTCGGCCCTGCTCGGGATCGGCGCGTTCTTCGACGACTCGGCGCCGGGCTGGGTCGGCGTCTCGGTCATCGTCGGCATGGTCGTCACGGCGGTCGCGGTGGTCCTCCTGATGCCGACGCTGTTGGAGACGAGAGCGACACGGCGCGCACCGGCGTGACGTGAGGGGGCAGAATCGGACCCGTGGAAATCGCGGTGCTCGGGCCGTTGGAGCTGCGCGGCCGCACCGTGTCGGGTGCGCGGCTGCGTGCGCTGCTGATTCTGCTCGCCCTCGAACCGGGCCGGGTCGTCTCGGCCGACCGCCTGATCGACGGCGTGTGGGGCGACGATCCGCCCGCCGCCGCGGCCAACGCGCTGCAGGCGCTCGTGTCGCGGCTGCGCCGGGCCGAGCCCGAGCTGGTGCTCGAGGCCGCGCCGCACGGCTACCGCCTGGTGGTCGAGCCCGACCAGGTCGACGCGCACGTCTTCACCCGGCTGGCGACCACCGATCCGGCCGGGGCGCTCGCCCTGTGGCGCGGCGACCTGGAGTTTCCCGAGGTGGCGAGGGCCGAGGCCGTACGCCTGCAGCAGCTGCGCCTGATCGCGCTCAAACAGCGCCTGGCCGCCGACCTCGGCCGGCGCAACGTCGTCCCCGACGTGGAGAGCATGCTCGCCGCCAACCCGCTCGACGAGTCGCTGGTGGCGCTGCTGATGCGGGCGCACGAGACGGCCGGCAACCCGGGGCGGGCGCTCGAGGTGTTCGAGGCGTTCCGCACCCGCCTGGCCGACGAGCTCGGCGCCGATCCGTCCCCCGACCTGCGCGCGCTGCACGTCTCGGTGCTGCGCGGCGCCGAACCGAAACGCGGCAACCTGCCGGCCGAGGTGTCCAGCTTCGTGGGCCGTGAGGGTGACGTCACCGCCGTGCGGCGGCTGCTCGAGAACAATCGCCTGGTCACGTTGCTCGGGCCGGGCGGCAGCGGCAAGACGCGCCTGTCGGTCGAGGCCGGTGGCACGGTCCCGGGCGAGGTGTGGCGGGTCGAGCTGGCCCCCGTGACCGATCCGGCCGAGATCCCGCAGGCCATCCTCGGCGCCCTGGGCATGCGCGGGCACGCCGTGCTCGACCGGCCCGGTCACAGCGCCCGCTCCGGGCTGCGGGAGTCGCTGGCCGGCCGCACGATGCTGCTCATCCTGGACAACTGCGAGCATCTGATCGCCGCCGCGGCCGAGGTCGCCGACGATCTGCTGCGCGCCGCGCCCGGCCTGACGTTGCTGGCCACCAGCCGCGAGCCGCTGGGCATCACCGGCGAGCGGCTCTATCCGGTCGAGCCGCTGGCTCTCCCGCCGGTGGGTGCGGGTGCGTCGGCCGCTTCCGCTTTTCCCTCCGTACGCCTCCTGCTCGATCGCGCCACGGGTTTCGTGCTGACCGAGGAGAACACCCCTTCCGTCGTACGGGTGTGCCGGGCGCTGGACGGCATGCCACTGGCCATCGAGCTGGCCGCGGCCCGGCTGCGCACCCTGCCGGTGGCCGTGCTGGCCGACCGCCTGACCGACCGGTTCCGCCTGCTCACCGGGGGCAGCCGCACCGCGCTCCCCCGCCACCAGACGCTGCGCGCGGTGGTCGACTGGAGCTGGGATCTGCTGGCCGAACCCGAGCGGCGGCTGTGGCGGCGGTTCGCGCTGTTCCAGGGCGGCGCCGACCTCGACGCGGCCGAGCAGGTGTGCCGGGCCGACCTCGACGCACTGGGCGGGCTGGTCGACAAGTCGTTGCTCGTGCTCGGGCCGGACGGTCGTTACCGCATGCTCGAGACGATCCGCGAGTACGGGCTGGAACGGCTGGCCGAGGCGGGCGAGTCCGAGTCGCAGCGCCTGGCCCTGGCCGGCTGGCTGCTGGCCCGGGCCGGCGCCGCCGATCCCGAGCTGCGGGGCCGTGACCAGCTGGTCTGGCTGGCCCGCCTGGCCGCCGATCACGACAACCTGCAGAGCTCGGTACGCGCGGCGATCCTGGCCGGCGACCGGGCGACCGCGTCGGCGCTGGTGGCCCGGCTCGGCTGGTACTGGTGGCTGAGCGGGCACCGGTCCGAGGGCGCGCCGCTGGCCGCCGCCGTCGCCGAGATGCCGGGCGACGCCGAGGTCGAAGACATCGCGCTGACCAACGCGTACGCGGCGATCAACGGTCTCGAAGGCGGGCTGCCGGTCAGCCGGGTGGAGGCCTATTTCCGTACGGCCCGGGAGCTCACCGCCGGCATCACCCCGAACCATCCGGCGCTGCGGCTCATCCCCCCGCTCTCGGCGATGTTCGACGACGAGAACGACCCGATGGCCGGGTTCGCCATGGTGGAGCCGCTGTTCGACGATCCGGAGCCGTGGTTGCGCTCGGTCGCGAAGCTGTTCGTGGCCCAGCTGCGGCTCAACTTCGGGCAGAGCGCCGAGGTGGCCGAGGCCGAGATGCGTGAGGCGCTGGACGGGTTCCGGGCGATCGGCGAACGGTGGGGCATCGGGTTCGCGCTGAGCTCGCTGGGCGACATGGCGGCCGCTCGGGGCGACTTCCGGCAGGCCGTGACCTGGCAGCGCGAGGCGATCGCGCTGGTCCGCGAGGTCGGCATCCGCGAAGACCTGCCGCAGATGGACGTGAAGCTCGCCCACCAGCTGTGGCTGTCCGGCGAGTTCGACGAGGCCCGGGCCACGCTCAAGCAGGCCCAGCAGGGCGCCGACGAGGTCGCGTTGCCCGAGGTGCTGGCCTCGGTGGCGTACGGGACAGCGATGTTCGCCCGGATGGACGGTGACCTCGACGAGGCCGCCCGCAGCATGGAGATGGCCCTGGCCACCATGAATCACCCGGCCGCGGTCCCGCAGTTCTACGCGATGGCGATGCACACCCAGGGGCTGATTCTGGCCGCGGCCGGCGAGTTCGACGCCGCCCGGGCGAAACACTCCGACGCGGTGCGGACGGCCGTCGAGTCGAAGGATTCCCCGGTCATCGCGCTGACCCTGGTTGGGCTGGCCGATCTGGCGGTTCGTGAGGGCGACTTCGAGCGGGCGGCCGTGCTTCTGGGTGCGTCGGACGCCGTACGGGGATCGCGGGATCTCTCGGTGCCGGACGTCGAGCGCCTCACGTTCGAAGCCCGCGCCGCACTGGGCGACGCGGGCTTCGATTCGTCTTACCGATCAGCAGCGGGGACCACGATGGCCACCGCCGCGTCACTCATCTAGAAGAGCCGTCCCAGGCGCAGGAAGACGGTCTCGCCGGTGGCGTCGTCGAGCGCGTCGTTGTCGGTCACGGCGTACGTCTGGCCGTCACCGGCGATGGCCAGGCCCTCGACCTTGTCCTGCACCCAGCCGTGGTCGGCCTTGAGCAGCGGCAGCAGGTCCTTGACGAGCTTCTTCTTGACGGTCGGGGTGCCGGTCCAGGTGGCCGGGACGTCGAACTTGTAGATCTTCTTGATCGACGCCTGCGGGCCGCGCTGGTTGTCCCGCTCGATCACGGCGAAGGTGTTGCCGTCGACCGCGACGATCTCGGACAGGCCGGTCCAGCCGATCGGGGCGGTGTCGAGCGGGTAGAGCAGCCACGACCACGTACCGGTCTTGAGGTCGTACCGGCCGATCCTGGTTTGGGAAACCGGGTCGGTCTTGAGCGGGCGCTGGACGGCGACCCACAGGCTGTTCCCGACCTCGGAGACGCCCTCGAAACCGTTGGTGGTGACGGCCGCCGCGATGTCGGCCGGCAGCGGGATCTCCTGCTGCGTCCGGCCCTTGTCGTCCAGCCGCACCAGAAGGTTGGGCGTCGTGGCCGAACCCTCGCTGGCCAGCCAGTAGCCACCGGCCTTGCGCGCGACGATGCCCTCGGCGTCGTAACCGACCGGCTTGCCGTCCTTGGTGACGGTCAGCTGCTTGTAGATCTTGGCCGGACGCGACTGGGTGTCGATCGTCAGGATCCGGGTCGGCGTGTAGGCCGAGTCGGTCACCGACACGAGCTGGTTGCGCGTGCCCGGAACCGCGGACAGCGCCGACAGCGTGCCGAACGGGATCAGGTTGTCCGAGACGATCTCGTTCCCCTTGTTCGGGGAACCCACGCCGAAGATCTGGATCGCGCCGCGGATGTTGGCGTCCGGGTTCTCCTCCTCGCTGGAGACCACCACGAGACCCCGCGACGGCACCGCGACGACGCCCTCGGGCGAGTTCACGGTCGGCATCAGCTGCTCGAACTTCGGCTTCCAGGGGTTCGACACGTCGTAGACGGCGGTGAAGTTGCCGCGCTCCGAGTTGACGAACACGTACGGCGTCCGGCCGATCTTGGCGAACGCGACGTTCTCGACCTCGATGCCCTTGGCGTCCGAGCGCTTGTCCGGGTACTGGCCGTGCTCGACCGCGATGTGCTCGAGCGAGTTGCCCGCGTCCCAGATGACCTGGCCGTCCCGCGAGAAGATGGTCCAGCCGCGGGTGCCGCCGACCCAGTCGCCCTCGTTGGCCGAGGCGAACATGTAGTCGTTGATCCAGGTGACGCCGTCCGGCTCGCGCCGCGCGGTGATGGTGCCGTCGAGCGTGATGTTGTCGTCGTCCTTGGTGTCCACGCCGGACACCGTGACCTCGCCGGCCGAGAAGCTCTTGACGACCTTCTTCGACGCCAGCGACACGATCGCGAAGTGGTTGTTCTCCTGCAGCGAGACGATCGCCTCGTCGCGGGAGTTGACGCTGACGTACTCGGGCTCCGGGTCGGTCGGGGCGACCGCGGCCAGGCCGGTGAGCTCGACCTTGGAGGCCTTCCAGGTCTTGGTGTCGATCACCGACAGGTAACCCGCGGGCAGCTGCGGGATCGCGCCGTCGTTGACGTCCTCGTCCCGCTCGTTCTCGATCGCCACCGCGATGTAGCGGCCGCTCGGCGCCACCGCGACCGAGTCGGGCTGGCCGCCCAGGTCGATCGTGCGGACGATCTTGCGGCTGCGGTCGTCGATCACGACCAGCTTGCCGGACGGGTCGACCTTGCTGGCGCTGGTGTTGACGCCGGCCAGCAGCAGACGGCCGAGGTGCGCGACCGAGGTGGGCTCGCCGTCGAGCGCGAGGGTGCCGGCCGGCTTCGGCTGGCCCGGGTTGGTGATGTCGACGAAGCCGAGGCGCTTGCCCGGGCTGTCGGAGTAGACGACCGTACGGCCGTCCTCGGTGACCGTGGAGATCTCGGCGGCGGCCGTGTCGTCGATCGACGAGTTCAGATATGCCGGGAACGTGGAAAGCCGCTTGAATTCTGTGTCCCGCTGATGGGCCTGCGCGGGTGCGGCGACGAATGTCGCGGCCAGGCCGAGCAGGGCGATTGCCGAGCGTTTACGCATGCGCTCTGACTACGTGAGGATCTTGTCCTCTTCATGGACTTCGGTTGAACGACGGGTGCCGATGGGTGTCCAGATCAGCAGGGCCAGGCTGAACCAGACATAGAGGTTGCTGCCGATGAGCTCGAGCGGGGGCCGGGGGCGTTTCTCCCACAGCCACGTGACGCGGCTGGTCATCACCAGATAGGCGCTGATACCCAGTGCTCGGCGGTTGGTCTCGACGCACCGGACGATCGCCGGCAGCAGCCAGACGCAGTGATGGATCCACGTCACCGGACTGATCAGGCAGCCCACGATGCCGGTCAGCGCGAGTCCACCCATGATGTCGTCGGGCGCCTTGGCCACGCGCCACGCCCAGAACGCGAGAGTGGCCAGCACGAGGACGATCCAGACCTTCGATTCGATCTGCGGGATCGGCAGCCGGGCCAGGAAGCCCCGCTCGGACTGGTTGGACAAATAGGACAGTACGCCGACCCGGTTGGTGTCCCACAATGCCGACGTCCAGAACTCGCGCGACTCGTTCGGAAAGATCGCGGCGGCGAGCAGTGTGGCGCCCGCGGCCGTGGCGGCGGCGGTCGCGGCGGCCCGCCAGCGACGGGTCACGAGCAGATAGACGATGAAGATGCCCGGCGTGAGCTTGATCGCGGTGGCCAGCCCGATGCCGACCCCGCCCCACTTCTTGTTCCGGCTCAGCCCGAAAAGCAGATCACCCGCCACGAGCGTCAGCAACAGCGTGTTGACTTGACCGAACGTGATGGTCTCGCGGATCGGCTCGAAAGACAGGGCCAGGCAGACCGCGATCCCGTACGCGAACCAGACGGTCCACTGCTTCCGCCGAATCAGATCCTTCGTGAACCACCACGTGAGCAGTGCCGTGGTGAGCACCGTGGCGACCACCGCGATGACCACGACGGCCCCGAACGGGAGCAACGCCATGGGCGCCATGACCAGTCCCGCGAAGGGTGGATAGGTGAAGCCGTACGGGGTGCCGGGCCGCAGCCAGTCGTAGACCATGCCGCCATCGCCCCGGTACCAGTACTGGATCGCGCCGTAGTAGACCTTGGAGTCGAAGTAGCCGTTACGTGTCTCGGCGAGATAGACGATCAGGAGCGTGACCAGCGCCGCGACGCTCAGCAGTCCAACTTTTCGCTTCATGTACCAACATCCAGGCTAGAAAGACCGTCATCGCGACCGCGCCCTGTGCTTTCACGGCCAGGGCCAGGTTGTACCCGTCGGGCAGACAGAGGGCAGCCGCAACCGCACACGGGACGACCAGCCAGTTCAGCTTCGTTCTCATCGTGGCCGCGAGGACGGCGAGCGGCCAGAACGCGTACCAGGGATGGAACACCGGAGCCAGCAACACAGTCGCCGCCAGCGCGTAGCCCGCGTAGAGCAGCGCATCCCTCTCGTGCGCCCTCCACCACAGCCGGACGAGCAGAACCGCCAGCACAACAATCCCGACGATGCGGGTGACGGCTACCGCCCCCGACGCGCCCACCAGCTCGAGGGTCATGCCGATCGCCGTCGGCAACGAGGTCCATTGCACCGAGACGCCGCTGCCGCTGAGCGCCGTCACCCACCCCAGCCCACGCCCACTGACCAGCGAGATCGCCGCGGTGGCCAGAACCATCCCACCCACCAGAACCGCAGCCGGCCGCCAGCCCGCACGCAGCCCAAAGTACCTTTCGTCGGCTTTTTCCGTTTGCCGAGCAGCCGCCGCCCGGTCCACGGCTCGATCACCGCCGACAATCGCCGGCCCCGCAGCCCGGCGCCGCCGGTCGAGCAGAAGCAGCAGCGCGAACGGCACCACCACCACAGCAGTAGCCTTCACCGCCACCGCGAGCCCGAGCAGCACCCCCGTCAGCAGAGCAGCCCGCCGCTTCCCGACCACCGCCACGGCCAGCCCCGCCACCATCAGCCCGACCATCAGTGCGTCGTTGTGCGCGCCCGAGATCAAATGGATCGGCACCAGCGGACAGGCAAGCACCAGCCAGACCACGCGCGACACCGGAACACCACCACGCCGCGCGAGCACCGGCAACGACACAGCAATCAGCGCCACTCCGAGCAGCGCGATGATCCGCAGCCCGGCGAGCGTCCCGGTCAGCGTGCCCGTCTTGGCCGCGACACCGGCCAGCACCAGGAACAACGGACCGTAGGGCGCCGGCGCATCCCGCCAGGTCGGCGCCACCGCATCGGCCCAGGGACAACCGAGAAGATCGACCCCTCCCCCGTACGGGTCCAGCCCGGCACTCTGCTGCCATCCCTGACACGCGTACGAGTAAGCGTCGTAGCTTCCCAACGGCAGGAACGCCAGCAACGGCAGCATCCACAACGCCGCCGTCACGTAGGCCCAGCGCGCGGTCTTCTCGACCCGGAGGCCCACGATCCACGCGGCGATCAGCAGAGCCGTGCCCGCGAGCCAGGCGACGGGAAGCAGGACGCCGTTCTCGCCGGCGAAGATCGTGCGCGGGGTGATCGTCGGCTGCCACGGGTTCGTCGCGCCGCCCAGCCACGCGGCCAGGGCGAGCGACACGCTGCCCGCCAGGCCCGCATAGCGGACGACGGCGGGGCGGGGCATGAGGGGCACACTACCGTGCGTACGGGTAGGGTCTGTCCGCGTGTGGGCTCGGCACCGGCTGGAGTGGGTCACCGCCGTGCTCGCGGCGGTCCTCGGCGTGATCTACCTGGTGCTCCCGCCGATGGGCTCCGACCTGGCGGCTCAGGAGGCGCGGGCCGGGTTCTTCGCCGCGCACGGCTACACCCCGATCGACCTCCGCTGGTATGCCGGTGTCGACCAGCTCGGCTACAGCCTGACCTCACAGCCCGTGATGGCCCTGCTCGGTGTCCGCGTGACCGGGGCCCTGGCCCTGCTGGCGTCCGCGGTCCTGTTCGCCGTGCTGTTGCGCCGCACCGACGCCCCGCGCCCGGTCCTGGGTTCGGTCATCGGCACGGCGTGCATAGCCGGCAATCTGATCAGCGGCCGGGTCACGTACGGGCTGGGTGTGTGCCTGGGTCTCGCCGCCCTGGTCGCCCTCACGACCTCGCGACGCACCTGGCTCACCCCGCTGCTCGCACTGCTGGCCGCCGCCACCAGCCCCGTCGTCGCGCTGTTCCTGGGCCTGGCCGGCACAGCACTTCTGCTGAACACCAAGAGAACGGGCCTGCTCCTCGCCCTCCCCGCGACGATCCCCCTGGCCCTCAGCGCGCTGCTCTTCGGCGACGGCGGCTGGATGAACATCAGCCGGACCGACACCGTACGGGCCGTGGTGGCCGGCCTGCTCGTAGCGGCCCTGGTCCCCCGCCGCCCGGTCCGCATCGGAGCGCTGCTCTCGGCCGCCGGCGTGCTGGCCGCAGCCCTGGTCCACACCCCGGTCGGCCTCAACGCGACCCGCCTGGCCGTCATGTTCACGCTTCCGCTGCTGGCCGCCTACGCCACCTTCCCCCGGAGCACGCGCACGCCCACCTGGGGCGTCGTCCTGCTGGTGGCCGCGGCCGGCTGGTGGCAACCCGCGGTGGTGACCGCCGACGTCCGCGACATCGGGAACCCGACCGCCGATCCCGCCTACTTCCGGCCGCTCCGCGATCGGCTCGCGCAGGAACGGCTGACCGGCCGGGTCGAGATCCCGGCCACCCGCGCCTACTGGGAGGCCGCGCACATGGGCGACGTGCCGCTCGCCCGCGGATGGCTGCGCCAGGCCGACATCGACCGCAACCCGCTCTTCTTCGAGCACATCCCCGGCGCTCGTGGCACCGGTGTCGCCCTGACCGCCGACAGCTACCGGGCCTGGCTCGACGAGCTCGCGGTCCAGTTCGTGGCCGTGCCCGACGCCGAGCTGACCTGGTCCGGCCGCCCCGAGGCGGAACTCGTCGCGACCGGCCTGCCCTACCTGACCGAGGTCTGGAGCGACGCCCACTGGCGGCTCTACGCGGTCACCGATCCCCGCCCGATCGTCACCGCGCCCGGCACGCTCGTCACCCAGGACGCCGCCGCGCTGACCTTCGACGCCGGGACGGCCGGAGATGTCCCCGTACGCATCCACTGGAACCGCTGGCTGACCGTCGACAATGGCGCGTCCCTGAGTCGGCAAGGCGACTGGATCGTCGTCCGGATTCCGCGTCCCGGCCGATATACGGTGACCAGCGGAAGCTGATCTCGGGAGGCAACGTGCTGACGTCCGGACCGGTCTACGACTCCTGTTGTGCGCTCTGGAACGGTGCCGTCGACCATCGGCCCGCCGCGGTGGTGCCCTGTGCCGGGACGGCCGACGTGCAGGCCGGCGTCAAAACCGGACAGCCCCTTTCCGTACGCGGTGGTGGTCACGGCTGGACCGGGGCGGCCCTCGCCGACGGCGGCGTCACGCTCGATCTCTCCGGCATGCGCGACGTGACCGTCGACGCGGAGGCCGGCGTGGCCGACGTGGGCGGCGGCGCGACCTCGGCCGACGTGGCCCGCGCGGCCCACGGGCACGGCTTCGTCGTCGCGACCGGCACGGCGGGCGCGGTCGGTCTGGCCGGCCTGAGCCTCGCCGGTGGCTACGGCCCGCTGTCCGGGCGCTTCGGGCTCGCCGCCGACAACGTGCTCGGGGCCGAACTGGTGCGGGCCGACGGCACGGTCATCAACACGGAAGACGACCCCGAGCTGCTGTGGGCTCTGCGCGGCGGGGGCGGCAACTTCGGCGTGGTCACTTCCTTGCGCGTACGCCTGCACCGGGTGCCCTCGCTGCTCGGCGGCATGATCCTGTTCCCCTGGGCGCAGGCCACGACGGTGCTGACCGCGCTGGGCGAGCAGATGCCGGCCGCCCCGGACGAGCTGACGATCCAGTGCGGTGTCTTCGCCGGGCCGGACGGCAACCCGGCGGTGTTCGCGGCCCCGACGTGGTGCGGCGACCCGGACGCCGGCGAACGCGCCCTGGCCGGGGTCGCCGCGGCCGGTGACCCCCTCATGGTCCAGGTCGGACCGGCCACCCAGCCGCAGATGATGGCCGGCATCGACGCCATGTTCCCGTTCGGCCGGCACGTCGAGATCCGCCCGCGCAATCTGCCCGGCCTCACACCGTCCGCGGTGGCCGCCATCGTCGCCGCCGGTGACGCCATGACCTCGCCGCTGTCGTCGATCTCGGTGCATTCGCTGCACGGCGTTCCCACCCGGACGCCGGTGGACGCCACCGCGTTCGGCCTGCGCGAGCCGCACCTGATGATCGAGAACATCGCGATGTGGGAGCCCGGCGACCCGGCCGCCGGCCGCCACCGCCGCTGGGCCCGCGACCTGTCCGAGGCGCTCCGCCCGGAAGCGTTGCCCGGCGGCTACGTCAACCTGCTGGCCGACGACGAGACCGAGCAGATCGCGCACGCGTACGGCCCGAACCGCGACCGTCTGCTGGCGGCCAAGCGTCGCTACGACCCGGACGGCGTCTTCCGGGCCACCCCGCTCCCCGCTCAGGAGATCTCGCCCAGCACCCGATTGCGGTTGTGCTGATAGATCACCGAGCTGCGGAAGCCGACGATCTCGCGCCGCTGGGTGAACTTGTCCATCAGGAACGAGTGCAGCCCGTCGACGCTCGGGACGGCTACGTGCACCATCAGGTCGTCACCGCCCGCCACCACGAAGACCGACAACACCTCAGGCAGCCCGGAGATGTACGTCTTGAGGTTCTCGATGACCTCGCGACTCATCGGACGTACCTGGAGGTGCAGGAACGCCTGCACATGCCGGTTGAGCGCGGGCAGGCTGATCTCGGCGTGGTAGCCGGTGATCACCCCGCGGTCGCGCAGCAGCCGCACCCGTTCCAGGCACGTCGACGGCGCGATCCCGACCGCACGGGCCAGGTCGCGGTTGGTCTGCCGGGCGTTCGACTGCAGTTCCCGCACGATCGCCGAATCAATGTCGTCCACGGTCCTGCCTTTCCGGGGTAACACCGAACTTCCTTCGCCGTACGCCTGCAGGAGCCGGACATCCGTTTAGCGTCGGCCTATGTTCTCGCATGAACGGATCATCATTCGACGCGGTCCCGAGTCCGGGTTGCCGATCATCGTCGCCGTGCACTCGACGGCTCTGGGCCAGGCGCTCGGCGGCTGCCGCCTGGCCGTGTATCCCGACTGGGCGGACGGGCTGGCCGACGCGCTGCGCCTCTCGGCCGCGATGACCGACAAGTGCGCGCTGGCCGGACTGCCCAACGGGGGCGGAAAGACCGTGGTCGCGCTGAGCTCACCGCCCGACGACGCGATGCGGCAGGCTGCCCTCCACGACGTGGGCACGGTCATCGAGGATCTGGGCGGGATCTACGCGACCGGCCCCGACGTCGGCACCGGCCCCGACGACATGGTGACGATCGGTTCCCGTACGGGAAATGTCTTCTGCCGTCCGACCTCGGCGGGCGGCAGCGGTGACTCCTCCCCCGGCACCGCCGTCGGCACGGTCGCCGCACTCCGGGCCGTGTGCGCCGCCCGGTTCGGCTCACCCGCGCTCGACGGCCGGTCGTTCGCGGTGCTCGGCCTGGGCCGGGTCGGCGGACGCGTCGCGCGGCTCCTGTCCGAGGCCGGCGCGAAACTGGTCGTCGCCGACGTCGACCCGGCTCGGCGGGCGCTCGCCGACGAAGTGGGCGCCACCTGGGCCACCCCCGACGAGGCCCTGACCGCAGCCGTCGACGTCGTGGTTCCGTCCGCGCTGGGCGGCGTGCTGACCCCGGCCTCGGTGGCGGCACTGCGCTGCTCCGCGGTCGCCGGCCCGGCCAACAACCAGCTGGACACCCCGTCGACCGCCGACCTGCTGCACGCCCGCGGCATCCTGTGGGCGCCCGACTACGTGGTCAGCGCGGGCGGCGTCATCGCGGCCACCGCCGTCGAACTCCGCCACGAGACCCCGGCCCAGGTCGCAGCCCGCCTGGACGGCATCGGTGACACCCTGGGCCGGATTTTCGCCATGGCCGCCCGGGACGGCGGCACCCCGAGCACGGCGGCCCGAACCCTGATCACTCAGCGGGTGGGCTGACCGGCTCGGCCCGCTCGTAGGAGGGGTTGAGCGGCGCATCCCCCGGCATGTTGGCGAAATGCTCGTTGAGGTGGGCGTACGGGTTGCGCCGCGGATCGCGGGCGGCACGCGCGACTCGGCGTTCCTGCCGCCGCATCGCCACGGCCAGCCGCAGAGCCGGCCAGGCCCGCAGCCGTCGCGACGAGTCGAGGGCCGCGAGCACCCGGGCGAGCGCCTCCCGGTCCCGCTCGGGCACGCAGGTCAGCACGATGATCAGGGGAAGGACGGCCGACACGACCTCGCTGAGGACGATGACGAGCACCAGCAGAGCGACGATCCCGGCGAGCACGTTGACGGTCATCGAGGGCCTCCCGTCCGACGGAACTAAGGCTCGAAGAGGGCCTGACCCCGTCGTCCGGAGAGACAGCGGGGTCGGCTCGGTTACTCAACGAGCCGACCGCGTTACCTCTCTGTGACCCTCACTCTGAATATCCACGTCTATGCACGAGGATGCAAGCGTGATCCCGCGACGTGAATATTCTTCTCTCGCTTTTCCGGGACGGTTGGGCGCGGGTACCCATACACTCCACCGCGTGGTTACATGGGCATTATGCAAGTCTCGTGCATAGGGCCTTGACCGGCGTAGTATTGTGCGCCTGTGACAAATCAGCCTTTAACGGTCGTTAAGGATGCGGCGCCGCAACTGACTTTCGTTGCCACGCTCTGTGGATCGGGAAGTTGCCCGACCGTCTACCGCACCGATCGCAATACATATGTCGTCCAGGGCTACACCGTGACCGGCGAGAACGCCGGGCTGGACCTCCCTCCGGGCGAGCAACTGGTGGAAATTCCCGCCGACCTTCTCGCCGAGGCGGTGAGGGCGGCCGGCCAGGCATGACGAGGACAGGAGGGGGTGAGTGATGAACGACTTGCCCCTCCCTGACGAGGACGCCGACGAGCCGGTGGGTGCCGTCCTGGCCCGGTGGCGGAAGCGACGCAAGCTCTCCGGCCACGCGCTCGGCGAACTGGTCAACATGAGCCAGGCCAAGATCTCCCGCCTGGAGACCGGAGCATCCCCGGCCGATCCGCAGGACGTGCGTCTGATCGCCGAGGCCCTGGACCTGTCACCGGACGAGGTGGATCGTCTCGTGGGGCTGGCCGAGCGCTCCGACGAGGTGGGCACCGACTGGCAGCCGATGGCGCCGAACCTCTCGAGTCAGCAGAATTTCGTCCGGCGTCTCGAGGCCCCCATCCGCGAGATGCGCATCTTCCAGCCGGCCGTGGTCGTGGGCCTGCTGCAGACCAGCGAATACGCTCGCGCCATCCTGTCCGCGTTCCGCACCGAACTCGATGACGACAAGATCGCCGACTCGGCGCTGGCCGTCTCGGAGGCCGTCGCCGTCCGGATCCAGCGCAGCCAGGCCCTGGACGACCCGAACCGCCGTTTCGACATCATCATGAGCGAGACGGTTCTGGCCCATCAGGTGTGCGGGCCGACCGACATGCTGGGGCAGATCAACCGGCTCCGCGAGGTCGCGCAGCAGCCCAATGTCACCATCCGGCTCGTACCGGAAAATGCTCTGTGGCCGTTCCCGCCCCTGCACGGCTTCGAGCTCATGGACGATCGATACGTCATCGTCGACCTGATGAACGGCAGCATGAACTCGCGCGGCGGCCGGCGCATCGTCCGCCAGTATCAGCGTGTCTTCCGGGCGATCGAGTCGGCCGCGGTCTCCGAGATCGGCCCGATCCTGGACAAATACCAGAAGCGTTACATCCGGCTGCTGCCCGGCGCGGCCTGACCCGTTGTAACAGCCTTGTGCCCGTCCGTACCGTATATGTCATGACGACCCATGAGGAAACTGTCGCCATGACCGAAGAACCGACGGTCCTCGCCAGCCAATGTGGTGCTGGCTCGTGTCCCACCGTCTACAGCACCGATCGCGAGACGGTGATCGTTCAGGGCTATTCCACCACCGGAGAGGCCGCCGGAGTCGAGGTGCCCGACGGCGAGCGCCTCGTCGAGATTCCGGTCGACGTGCTGCTCGCGGCGGCCGACAAGATCCGTAGTCAGGGCTGACTTCTTCTTTTGTGACGGAGGCCCGTCAACAAGTCGGCGCCCTCAGGACTCCAGCACACGTTCCATCGCGGCCCGGGAGCGGCGGGTCAGGCGCAGGTAGCGGTCGACGAACTCGCCCGGGTCGCCGCCGCCCAGCAGCAGGACCGTGCCGGCCAGCTCGACGCCGTGGCGGGGCAACTGGTCGGTCGGGCGGCCCCGCACCAGGGTCAGGGCGTTGCGCACCTGGGCGGCCAGGGTCCATCCGGCCGTCATCGCCGCCGCGTCGACCCGGTCGACGAGTTTGGCTTCGGCGGCGGCGTCCAGCGCCTCCAGCGTGCGGGTCTTGCGCAGGTCCGGTACGGCGTACGCGTGCCGCAGTTGCAACAGCTGGATGGCCCATTCGACGTCGGACAGCCCGCCCCGGCCCAGCTTGGTGTGGGTGTACGGGTCGGCGTTGCGGGGCAGCCGTTCCACCTCGACCCGGGCCTTGATGCGGCGGATCTCGACGACCTGCTCGCGGGTCAGGCCGCCCTCGGGATAGCGCATCTTGTCGGCCAGCTCTTCGAACTGCCGGCCGAGTGCCGCGTCGCCGGCCACGAAACGAGCCCGGAGCAGGGCCTGCGCCTCCCAGACGCGGGACCAGCGGGCGTAGTACTGCTGGTAGGCGTTGAGGCTGCGGACCAGCGGACCCTGCCGGCCCTCGGGTCGCAGGTCGGCGTCGATGCCCAGGGCCGGGTCGGGGGCGGGCGCCGTGAGCAGGCGCCGCAGCTCCTCGGCGATCATGTGGGCGGCCGCGCTCGACTCGTTCTCGGGGGCACCGGGCGCGGGCTCGTAGACGAACAGCACGTCGGCGTCGGACGGGTAGCTCATCTCGTAGCCGCCGAGACGGCCCATCCCGATGATCGCGAACCGCATCCCCTCGGGGCCGGGGTGGGCCCGGCGGGCCACGGAGAGCGCGGCGTTCAGGGTGGCGTCGGTGACGTCGGACAGGGCGATGCCGATCGCGTTGACGTCGAGCGGCTCGGCCGGGGCCAGTTCGCCCGCCTGGCTGAGGATGTCGGCGCAGGCCAGCCGGAACAGTTCGCGGCGGCGGCGGGCCCGGACGGCCGCGATGGCCTGGGCCGGATCGTCGGCGTGCCGGCCGGCCGCGGCCAGGAAACCGTCGAGCAGGGACGCCCGGGGGCGCGGCAGCAGCTCCGCGTCCTCGGCCAGCAGGCGCAGCGCCTCGGGGTCGCGGGTGAGCAGGTCGGTGGCGTAGCGCGAGAGGCTGAGCACCCGGGCCAGCCGCCGGGCGACCGGGCCGCCGTCGCGCAGCAGGCGCAGATACCACGGCGTGCTGCCCAGCTTGTCGGACACGTGGCGGTAGTTGAGCAGGCCCCGGTCGGGTTCGGGGGCGTCGGCGAACTCCTGCAGCAGCATCGGCAGCAGCGTGCGCTGGATGGCCGACGTCCGGGTCACGCCGCCGGTCAGCGCCTGCAGGTGGCGCAGGGCCGCGGCCTGGTCGGCGAACCCGAGCACCTCGAGTCGCCGGCCGGCCGACTCGGGAGTCATCCGCAACGCCTCGGCCGGCACCCGGGCCACCGCCTCCAGCAGCGGTTGATAGAGCAGCTTGACGTGCAGGCGGCGGACCTGGGCGGCGTGACCGACCCAGTCGGACCGGAACGCCTCGACGGCGTCGCGGCCGGGCAGGGCCGTGTAGCCGAGAGCGGCGGCCAGCCAGCGCAGGCCGCCGGGGTCGTCGGGCACGGTGTGCGTACGGCGGAGCTGTTGCAGTTGCAGGCGGTGCTCGACGCCTCGCAGGAACCGGTAGCCGCGCAGCAGGGTCTCGCCGTCGTCCCGGCCCACGTAACCGCCGCTGACCAGGGCCCGCAGCGCCGGGATGGTGCCCGGCGGGCGCAACGTCTCGTCGATGCGGCCGTGCACGAGCTGCAGCAGCTGCACGGCGAACTCGATGTCGCGCAGCCCGCCCGGCCCCCGCTTGATCTCGCGGTCGACCAGGCCCGGGGGCACGTTGTCGATGATCTTGCGGCGCATGTCGCGGACGTCGGCGACCGCCTCGGGCCGCTCGGCCGCGTGCCACACCAGCGGGGCCAGGTCGTCGATCCAGCGCCGGCCCAGGGCCAGGTCACCGGCGGCCGGGCGGGCCTTGAGCAACGCCTGGAACTCCCACGTGCGGGCCCACCGGCGGTAGTAGGCCTGGTGGCTGGCCAGGGTGCGGACGAGCGGGCCCCGGCTGCCCTCGGGGCGCAGCGCGGCGTCGACCGGCCAGGCGACCATGCCGCAGATCTCGATCAGGCGGGCGGCCACGGTCGTACCGGAGTTGAGGTCGTCGTCGGAGTCGGCGACGAAGATGACGTCCACGTCGGACACGTAGTTCAGCTCGTTGCCGCCGCACTTGCCCATCGCGACCACGGCCAGGCTCGGCTCGGCGGTGCCCGCGGGCAGACCGGCCACGGCGATCGCGTACGCCGCCGCAAGTGTCTCGTCGGCCAGACGCGACAACGCGGCCATGGTCGGTTCCAGTCCCCGCCCGCCGGTCAGGTCGGCGGCGGCGATGCGCAGCAGCGAGACGCGGTAGGCCCGGCGCAGCGCGGGCACGCTCGGCTCGTCGCTCTCGACCTCGAGATGGCCCTCGGCGTTGGGCGGCAGGCCGGTCTTGCCGGTGGCCAGCACCCGCCAGTCCGCCGGGTTGGCCACCAGGTGGTCGCCGAGCGCCGATGACGCACCCAGCACGGCCAGCAGCCGCCGGCGCAGCCCCGGATCCTGACCCAGCGCGCCGATCAGCGCCTCGGTCCCCTCGTTGATCTCGATCTCGCCGCCCGGGCCGAGGACCCGGCCGCCGTTGCCGCGCGCGGCCGCCCGCCCGGCCGCGTCGACCAGCCGGTGCAGCTGGCGCAGGGCCAGGTTGGGGTCGGCGGCGCGAGACAGCGAGCTGAGCAGTTCGGCGGCGTCGCTGCCGGTCGGCGCCTGCGATTCCGGGTCCCACAGCCGCAGCCCGGCCGGGCCGAGCAGGTCGGCCGCCTTGGTGCCGTTGTCGGCGAAGCCGTACCGGGCCAGCCGGCTGGGCCTGGTCACGATCACTGCCCCAGCAGCGGGAGGGTCCGGGCGGTGCCGGGGTTGGGTATGTCGGCGTCGGGCAGGGTGCCGAGGGCCAGCGCGGCGAACCGGGCCGCGAACGGCTGCCACACCTCTTCGACGTCGGGCAGCAGCTCGGCGGTGGCGAGCACGACCGCCTCGGTGTCGTAGCCGAGCTCGTCGATGCCGGCCTGGTCGCTCGCCGCCCACTGCTCGATCATCGCGGCGTCGCACTCGATGTGGAACTGCAGGCCCCAGGCCCGGTCGCCGAGCCGGAAGGCCTGATGCGGGTAGCGGCTCGACGCGGCCATCAGCACGGCCTGGAGCGGCAGCTCGGTGATCTCGTCGCGGTGCCACTGGATGACGTCGGGCATCAGCGGAACCCACTTGAACAGCGGGTCGTTGTCGGCGGCGTCGCGCTTGGCGACCAGGCCGGGACCGATCTCGGGACCGCTGGTGCTGCGCTCGACCAGCCCGCCGTGGGCGCTCGCGAGCAGCTGACCGCCGAGGCACACGCCCAGCGTCGGCACGCGGTGGCGGACCGCCTTGCGAAGCAGCCCCTCGAGCGCCGGGAACCAGGGCGCGCCGGGCTCGCCGCCGGGGCCGGGATAGGCGCTCTGGTCGCCGCCCAGCACGATGAGCGCGAGGTAGTCGTCGAGGGCCTCGGGTAGCTCGTCACCGGCGTGCGGCCGCCGGACGGTGAGCTCGAGGCCCGCCTCGGTCAGCCACTCGCCGAGCCGGCGCAGGTCGTCGGTCGGGTCGTTCTCGATGACTAGTGCAGTCGCCACAGTCACGAGGCTAGCCCCTCGGGAATCCGCGCACGCCGTCACCCGAACGGCGGACCCGGGTTGACGCCCCCGATCTTCCCGATAGCGTCCACGACATGTCCCGCGCGCCCCTGCTGGTGGTCGCGTCGGTGGTGTCGATCCAGTTCGGATCGGCGGTCGGGCGCACCCTGTTCGACGATCTCGGCGCGACCGGCGTGGTCCTGCTGCGCGTGGCGATCTCCGCGCTCGTGCTGGCCGTAGCGGTCCGCCCCCGGCTGCGGGCGTGGCCGCGCCCCGCGTGGCGCGCGGCGACGATGCTGGGCGTCGCGGTCGCGGGCCTCAACCTGTTCTCCGCCCTGGCCATGCGCACCGTGCCGCTCGGCGTGGTGGTCACGATCTCGTTCCTGGGCCCGCTGACCGTGGCGCTGGTGCAGACCCGGCGCCTGCTCGACCTGACCTGGGCGCTGATGGCCGCGGCCGGGGTGGCGCTGCTCTGCTGGCATCCCGGCCCGGCATTGCCGCTCGGCGGGCTGCTGCTGGCCGCGCTGGCCGGGGCGTGCGGCGCCGGCTACATCGTGCTGACCGCGCGGGTCGGCGGCCTGGTGCCGGGCGCCGGCGGCCTACCGGTCTCGCTCACCGTCGCCGCCCTGGTCGCCCTGCCCTTCGGAGCCGGCGGTGCGAGCGCGATCGTCGAGCGTCCCGCCCTGCTGATCGGCGCGTCGTGCGTGGCGCTTCTGCAGACCATTTTCCCGTACGTGCTGGAGCTCAACGCCTTACGCCGGATCCCGACACGCGTCTTCGGCATCCTGGTCAGCCTGAACCCGGCCGCGGCCGCGATCGCCGGCCTGATCGTGCTGGACCAGCACCTGGGCTCCGTCGAGATCGCCGCCCTGCTGCTGGTCACCGCGGCCAGCGCCGGAGTCACCCGGAACCGCCCGGCCGAAGTTCAAGATCGCTGGAGCAGCCGCCGCCTCCCCCGCCCACCCAGGGACGCGGCTGACC
Source organism: Paractinoplanes bogorensis (assembly GCF_018829635.1). Classification (GTDB taxonomy): domain Bacteria; phylum Actinomycetota; class Actinomycetes; order Mycobacteriales; family Micromonosporaceae; genus Actinoplanes; species Actinoplanes bogorensis. Next base: position 249 of record NZ_JAHKKG010000022.1, on the reverse strand, counting down.
CTAGCGAAACTCAGGGCCGCGCGAATCAGGGCTGTGGATAAGTCTTTCGGGCGCAACCACTTACGCAGGTCGCCGTGACGCGCCCCGCGTTCTGGACGCGCCAGCGGCCAGCGGGGCACGGCGCGGTCCCCGCTACTTGTAGAGAGTTTGATGTACGACCGCGGCCCGGCCAGGCTTGGTCGAGGTGATCGGTAGGGAACTCAGGCCCCCGCTGCCCACTCATATAGCGGAGTGTGGCTCTCTCCCGGC
>NZ_JAHKKG010000021.1 GCF_018829635.1 Paractinoplanes bogorensis | reverse complement strand
CATCGAAGGCTGGTACAACACCCACCGCCGGCATTCCAGCCTCGGCTATCGCAGCCCAACCGCCTACGAAACAGCAGCCTGAACCAATCCACACACCAGCCCTGTCCGCCGAAACGGGTCAAGCCCAACCGGCTTCGCGTGGCTCCGCGACCACACGACCACACGACCACGCGACCGCGTGACTGCGCTCCTGCGCGACCGTGTGACTGCGTTCTTGCGTGACCGCGAACGTTCCTTTCCGGACCACCCTCATCCACACCTTTAGCGTCGACCGGCTTCGCGTGGCTCCGCGACCACAGGACCACGCGACCGTGTGACTGCGCTCCTGCGCGACCGTGTGACTGCGCTCCTGCGTGACCGCGAACGTTCCTTTCCGGACCACCTTCATCCACACCTTTGGCGTCGACCGGCTTCGCGTGACTCCGCGACTGGATAACCACGCGACTGCGTGTCTGCGCGACCGGGACCGCGCGACCACGCGACTGCGCGACCGTGTGACTGCGCTCCTGCGCTCCTGCGCTCCTGCGCGAGCGTGTGACTGCGTGGTCCGCGACCGTGCGGTCCGCGGCTGTGTGATTCCGCTGTTCGCGGCCGCGCGCCGATCCAGCAGTTGCGCCACGTCCCGCCGCGACGTCTTCCTGGGTTGAGTGTCTGATCTTGGTCGTCTTTCATGCGGTGGGTGTCGTTTTCATGAATGCGTGGTCATTCTGCGTGGATGGTACGGGTGATCCTTCATATCCGTTGTTCGGTGCGGGTGGGCGCGGGTCGCCGTGTTGTGGTAACGCAGGAATCCGTCATGGCGGTGTGAAGCAAGCTCTATTTCCTGTCCTTTATTTGCTCGGAAAATCGCGTGATCCACTTTGGCTTTGGGGTGGCAGTTGATCTTTGGTCGCGGGATAATTGGGCATGCGGCAGCTCCAATTCTTCAGCAATGTCGAACTGGCCGGGATGCGGGATCGAACAAAGGCGCGAAACTATTCTCCGGAAATGGAGGAGTTTCGTCGTGAGCGACAGCGGCACCGGAATTGGGGTCTCGCCCAGCGCCACGCCGCGCGGCTACGTCTGATCGGTGAAGAGGAGGCGGCGGCATGTTCGCGGCCCGAAGAGGCGGCCGCCGCACGCCTGAAGCGTCACCAGGAGGCGACACGTTTGATCCGCGAGGAGGCCGCGGCGGCGCGGCTCCGACGCGTTGAGGAAAAAGCGCGTCTGGTCCGCCAGGAGGCCGCTGCGCGTCTCGTACTCGAGAAAGTGGCTGCGCGTTTGGCGCGTGAGGCGGCGGCTCGTCTGGTCCGGGAGGAGGCTGCGCGTCTGGTCCGGGAGGTGGCGGCTCGTCTGGCGCGTGAGGCGGCGGCTCGTCTGGTCCGGGAGGAGGCTGCGCGTCTGGTCCGGGAGGTGGCGGCTCGTCTGGCGCGTGAGGCGGCGGCTCGTCTGGTCCGGGAGGAGGCTGCCCGGCTGGTCCGGGAGGTGGCGGCTCGTCTGGCGCGTGAGGCGGCGGCTCGTCTGGTCCGGGAGGAGGCTGCCCGGCTGGTCCGGGAGGTGGCGGCTCGTCTGGCGCGTGAGGCGGCTGCCCGGCTGGTCCGGGAGGAGGCTGCCCGGCTGGTCCGGGAGGAGGCTGCCCGGCTGGTCCGGGAGGAGGCTGCCCGGCTGGCTCGGGAGGTGGCTGCGCGTTTGGTGCGTGAGGTGGCTGCGCGTCTGGTCCGGGAGGTGGCTGCGCGTCTGGCGCGTGATGAGGTGGCGGCGACCGGTTTCGAGAAAGCCGCAGCACGTTCAGTGCACGAGATGGCGGCGCGTCTGATCCATGACCAGGATGCTGTTCACCTGCTCCGCAAGGTGGCGACGGTTCCTGTCCGTGCAGTGGTGGCGCATCCGGAAAGCGTCGATCTTTGCGTGCCCGGCGTTCACGATCCGGCCGATCCCGGCGTTCGTGTCTTGCCCGAGTCGTGCCAGAATCCGACCGTCATGACCGGGCGTGCTCGGGGCGACGCCGCAATTTGTGAAAGCGGGCCGAGCGACGGTGAAGTTCAGAAGGAACCGGCGCCGTTCGGAACGTCAAGCGCAAAGCTTTGCCTGAGCGACCCGGAGGTCACCGTCTTGAGGACGCCGCGCTCAACGAGGTCAGCGGCGAGCTCGTTCTTCCGGGGGCGAAAACACGAAGCCGGACCCCGGAATCCGAATTTCTCGGCTCGGGCGGCCGCAATGCTTGGCGCCGCGCGGATAACGACGCGATGCTGCGATGGCGTGGGGCGAGCACGGACGTCGGGTGTTGCCCGAGTCACCCCACCAAGCGCAGCGCCGGCGCCCGTCGGTCCCCACCTGTCCGATAGTCGCTAGGCAGCGCGGGCGACGGGTGCCTAGCCTGGGCGCGTGCCGCCGCTGCTGGAGCGTTTCGCCGAGCTTGCCGTGCTCGACGACCTGCTTGTCGGCTCGGCCGCCGGTGGGCGGGTTGCCGTGGTCAGCGGTGAGGCCGGCGCCGGCAAGTCGAGTCTGGTGGCTGCGTTCGCCGAAGCGGCTGGGGCCCGCGCCCAGATGCTCTGGGGCGCCTGCGATCCGCTGCTCACCCCGCGCGCGCTCGGCCCGCTGCACGACATCGCCCGGCGGCTTGGTGGGCGGCTGCGTGACCGCATCGGTGACGGCCCGCGCGGTGAGGTTTTCGACCTGCTGCTCGAGGCGCTCGACCGTCCGCCGCAGGCCGCGCGGCCAGTGGTCGTACTGGAAGATCTGCACTGGGCCGACGAGGCCACCCTCGACATGGTGTCGTTCCTGGGGCGGCGGCTGGCGCTGTGCCGGGCGCTGCTCGTGCTCACCTTCCGTGAGGACGAGATCGGCCCCGAGCACCGGCTGCGCACCGTCCTGGCCGGACTCCCTCGCGGTCTCGTCCGCCGGATCAGCCTGCCCCCGCTGTCACCGGCCGCGGTCGCCGAGCTGGCCCACCGCGCCGGCCGGGAGGCGCCCGACGTGTACGAGGTCACCGGCGGTAACCCTCTGCTGGTCACCGAGGTGCTGGCCGCGTCGGCCGAGGGCGTCCCTCCGACCGTACGGGACCTGGTGCTGAGCCGCCTCGCCATGCTGACGCCCGCCGCCCGTGAGGTCGCGCAGCTGGTCTCGGTCGTCCCGTCGCGCGCGGGCCGGGAACTGCTGGCCGGCCGGTTGACCGAGGTCGACGAGTGCCTGGCCCGTGGCGTGCTCACCGCCAACGGCACCGGCGTCGCCTTCCGTCACGAGCTGCTGCGTCAGGCCGTCGAGGAAAACCTTTCCCCCGTACGCCGGCAGTCCCTCCACGCCGAGATCCTCAGGTCCCTCGAGAACGAGACAGCCGACCCCGCCTCGCTCGTCCACCACGCCCACCACGCCGGCGACGACGCGGCCGTGCTGCGCTGGGCCCCGATCGCCGCCCGCCGCGCCGCCTCGCTGGGCGCCCACCATCAGGCCACAGCCCACTACGAGCGGGTTCTCCCGCTGGCCGCCGACCGTCCCGCCGCCGAACGGGCCGCCCTGTTCGAGGAGTACTCGGAGGCCGCCTACCACAGTGGACGAGCCGAGGCCCTCGACGCGAGCCGAGCCGCGCTGGCCCTGCGCACCACACTCGGCGAGCCGGTGCCGATCGGCGTGGCCCTGCGCTGGGTGTCCCGGCTGAGCTGGTGGAACGGCCGCCCCGACGAGGCCCGCGAGATCGGTTTCCGAGCCGTCGAGGTCCTCGAGTCGCAGCCGCCCGGTGCCGAGCTTGCCGCCGCGTACAGCAATCTGTCCCAGCTCTTCATGCTGCGCAACGAGAACCGGTCGGCGATCGAGTGGGGGGAACGGGCCACCGACCTGGCCCGCCGCATCGGTGATCTCGACACCGAGGTGCACGCTCTGATCAACATCGGGTCGGCGCAGTTGCATCTGGGCGATCGGACCGGTGTCGGCAACCTGCGCCGGGCCCACGAGCAGGCGGTCGCGGCCGGGCTCGACGACCACGCCGGCCGGGCCCTGACCAACCTGGCCAGCCAGTCGGTCGACTGGTTCGAGTTCGAGACCGCCGAACTGACCTTCGACCGGATCATCCCGTTCCTGACCGCGCACGACCTCGACGGGTACGCCCGGCACCTGCTCGGCCACCGCGCCCGCCTGCACCTGGCCCGGGGCGACTGGGCCGCGGCCGAGAGCGACGCCACCGAGGGGCTGACCGGCCCGGTCATGCACGGTGGTGGGCTGATCCCGGCGATGGTCGCGCGGGCCACGCTGCGGGTGCGGCGCGACGAGCCCGGTGCTCTCGAGGAGGCGCGGCGGGCGGCCGAGCGCGGCTACCCGACGGGGGAGTCCCAGTTCGTCTGCCCGCCCGCGATCGTCCTGGCCGAGGCGTACTGGCTGGCCGGCGACCGGAACGCCTGCGCCACCGAGGCCCGCCGCGGCTTGACAGTGGCGTTGCGGGCCGAACACCCGTGGTTCGCCGGTGAGCTGGCGTTCTGGCTGTGGCGAGCCGGTGATCCGGCTCCCGCTCCGGCGATCGCGGCCAAGCCGTTCCGCCAGGTGATCGACGGTGACTGGCGGGCCGCCGCCGAGCACTGGCGGGAGGCGGGCTGCTCGTACTACGTCGCCTGTGCGCTCTCCCACGGCGAGCCGGCCGAGGCCCTGCGCATCTTCGACCGCCTGGGCGCCGTCGCCCCGGCCCGTCGCCTGCGCGCCGACCTGCGGGACCGCGGCCTGAGCGTGCCCCGCGGCCCGCGCGCCGCCACCGCCGCCGACCCGACCGGGTTGACCGGCCGTCAGCGCGAGGTGCTGCGGCTGGTCGCCGAGGGCCTGAGCAACGCCGACATCGCCGCCCGGCTGTCCCTGTCGGCCAAGACGGTCGACCACCACGTCTCGGCCGTGCTCACCAAGCTCGGTGTCTCGTCCCGCGGCCGCGCCGCCGCCGAGGCCCGCGCCCGTGACCTGCTGTAAGGCCCTGTTGCAAAACTGAGGACCAACATAGGGAGCTCTCCCCATGTGCCGGGACCGGCGGATTTCTACGGTCGAAGGCATGACTGAACTTACTCTGGACGGCCTCAAGGCCAAGCAGCAGAAGACCTGGGCGAGCGGCGACTACGGCGCGGTCGCGGCCTTGATCCATCCGATGGCGGAGGAGACCGTGCAGGCGGCCGACCTGGCGGCGGGCTCGGAGGTGCTGGACGTCGCGGCCGGCACCGGCAACGCCTCGCTCGCCGCGGCCCGGTGCGGATGCCGGGTGACCGCGACCGACTACGTGCCCGAACTGCTGGTCCGGGCCCGGGAGCGAGCCGATGCCGAGCACCTGCCGCTCACCGTCGAGGTCGCCGACGCCGAGAACCTGCCGTGCGCCGACGGCCGCTACGACGCGGTGATCTCGGTGGTGGGTGCGATGTTCGCCCCGGACCAGGAGCGTACGGCGGCCGAAATGACCCGGGTCTGCCGCAGTGGGGGCACGATCGCGATGGCGAACTGGACGCCGGACGGTTTCATCGGCGAGATGTTCCGGACCGTCGGCCGTCGGGTCCCGCCGCCGCCCGGCATTCGCGGACCGGTCGAGTGGGGGAGTGAGGCGCGGGTGCGGGAGCTGTTCGGCGAGCGGGTCAGCGAGCTGCGTGCCGTACGCCGGGAGTTCGTGTTCCGCTTCGCGTCGACCGAGGCGTTCGCCGACTACTTCCGGGCGAACTACGGCCCGACCCTCAAGGCGTTCGAGGCGCTGGGCCCGGACGGGGGCAAGCCGCTCTACGACGATCTGGTCGCGCTGGCCGGCCGCTACAACACGGCGACCGACGGCACGGCCCGGATTCCGTCCGCCTATCTGCAGGTGATCGCGACCCGGGCCTGAGTCAGGCCTCCTGCCCCTGCGGCGGCATCAACGGGTGAGGCGTCGCCGGGGCGGCGAACGTGGTGCGGAGCGGGCCGAGCTGGTTGAGGGCCGTCGTCAGGGCGGCGGCCCCGGCCGTCCCCAGCTTCTCGAACTCCATCTTGATCAGTGGGGCGGCCAGCTTGGCCAGCCCGTGCATCTCGAGCTCGACCCGGTAGGTGATCTCACTGCCGGCTGGCGCCGCCCGCACGGCCACGGTGTCGACGCAGGTCGCGCCCTCGTTGCGCCCGTGGAACTCGAGACGCTCCGGGCTCATGCCGACCAGCATGTAGGTCAGTTCGGTGGTGACGCCCAGGATGCGGCACACCTGGTGCCAGCTCGCGCCCGGCCGGATCGGCCCGGCACTGGTGCGGGTCGTCTGCCGGACGGCCGGATCCCACGCCGCCGTATTGCCGAAATCGGTCAGATATCCGAGCGCCGGCCCGGGGGCCACGGTCACGGCGAACGTGCGCTCCACGACGATCATGAGTCCCCCCAGGCCTCGGCGTGCCGCTCCAGACTAATCGCCAGTTCGGGTGAATCGGCACGCTTTTCACGCCCAGGGTCAAGCAGCTGGGAAGGAACGGACGAACCGGCGCTGCCACGGCGTCTCGACCGCGCGCGGATGGTAGTGCTCGCGCACCCACGCCACCGCCTCCGCCGGAGCCACTCCGTCCAGGATCGCCACGCAGGCCAGGGCGGTCCCGGTGCGCCCACGTCCGCCGTAACAGGCGATCTCGACCCGCTCGGCGCCGGCCCTTTCCCATGCTTCAGTCAAGACCCTTCCCGCGTACGCGGGATCGCGCGGAAGCCGGAAGTCGGGCCACTCGATCCACCGGCTGGTCCACCCGAACTCGGGCGGCGCCGAGCCCAGCAGATACACCCCGAAGTCGGGCGGATGCCCGGACGGCATCGCCTCCCGCAGCCCGCGCCCTCGCACCAGCCGCCCCGACGGCAGTCGCACCACGCCGGTCTCCCCGGCCACCCAGCTCACCCGTCATATCTTGCTACGGCGATCCGAGCGGCATGCGCTACCGTGGTGCCGTGCAGACCTACAGCGAGCGACGCCGGCGTTCCGACGACCGCCGCTGAGTCTTGCTGTCCACCGGCGGGTCGATCCCGCCGGTTCCGCACTGTCCGCGATCCGGTCGACCCGCTTCCCCGCGTTTGTCGATGGGTTGCCCATGAATCTCGAAGTTCTTCTCGCCGCCCGGCTGGCGCCCGCCTTCGAAACGGTCGCCGGCGAGAAAATCGATCCCGCCGTACGGGCGTCGCAGCACGCCGATTTCCAGTCCGGGGCCGCGCTCGCCCTGTCCCGGTCGCTGCACCGCCCGCCGCGTGAGATCGCCGCCGACGTGCTGGCCCGGGCCGACCTGGCCGGCCTGGCCGAGGCCGAGATCTCCGGTCCCGGGTTCATCAATCTGACCGTCGCCGACGCGGTGCTGACGTCGGCGCCCGCCGACCCCGAACCGGGCCGGCCGACCGGCGAGCGGGTGGTGATCGACTACTCCGGGCCCAACGTGGCCAAGGAACTGCACGTCGGCCACCTCCGGTCGACGATCATCGGGGACGCGCTGGCCCGCCTGTTCAGCTGGGCCGGCTACGACGTCGTCCGGGTGAACCATCTCGGTGACTGGGGCACGCAGTTCGGCATGCTGATCGAGCACATGTCCGACCCGACGGGCGCCTATTCACTGTCCGACCTGACCGACTTCTACCGGCAGGCACGGGTCCGGTTCGACAACGATCCGGACTTCCGCACCCGGGCCCGGCTGCGGGTGGTCGCGCTGCAGAGCGGCGACGAGCCGACCCGGGCCCGGTGGCGGCAGCTGGTCGAGCAGTCCGAACGGTCGTTCCTGGATGACTACGCCCGGCTCGGCATCACGCTGACCAGCGACGACTTCGCGGGGGAGAGCTCCTATCAGGATCAGCTGGCCTCGGTGGTCGACGAACTGACCGCCAAGGGTCTGCTGGTCGAGAGCGAGGGTGCGCTGTGCGCGTTCCCGTCCGGGTTCGCCGGGCGGGACGGCGAGCCGCTCCCGTTGATCGTGCGGAAGAGCGACGGCGGTTTCGGGTACGCGGCGACCGACCTCGCGGCCCTGCGGCACCGGACCCGTGACCTGAAGGCCGACCGGCTGCTCTACGTGGTCGGCGCACCGCAGAGCACCCATTTCCGGATGGTCTTCGCCGTGGGCCGGGCGGCCGGCTGGCTCGACGACGGCGTGGTCGCCGAACACATCAGCTTCGGCTCGATCCTGGGTCCCGACGGCAAGATGCTCAAGACCCGGTCGGGCGAGACGATCAAGCTGGCCGACCTGCTCGACGAGGCGGACCGCCGGGCGTCCTCGCCACCGGTCGGCATCGGCGCGATCAAGTACGCCGACCTGTCCTCGGACCGGATCGGTGACTACGTCTTCGACTGGGACCGGATGCTGGCCACGACCGGCAACACCGGCCCCTACCTGCAATACGCGGTGGCCCGGATCCGTTCGCTGCTGGCCAAGGCCTCGGCTTCGCCGGGTGAGGTGACGATCACCGACCCGTCCGAGCGGCGGCTGATCCTGGCGATCCACGGCTTCGAGGCCGCCGTGGCCGCCGCGATCGAGCACCGGGAACCGCATCGCCTGGCCGTCTACCTGTACGACCTGGCGGCGGCGTTCTCCACGTTCTACGAGCGCTGTCCGATCCGGTCGTCGCCGAGCCGGCTGACGCTGACCACCCACACCGGCACGACGCTGCGCCACGGCCTCGACCTGCTGGGCATCCCGGTACCCGACGAGATGTAACCCGAGGTCCATCGACCTGGCGTTATATCGACGGCTATGGTGCCGACTGTGCGTGCTCACGAGGTGCGCCCCGGACAACCGAAAGGCTCAGTCATGAACCTCACCCGGCGAACCGTGCTGGCGGCCGGCGCCGCCACCGTGGCGGCCCCGATGCTGGCCGAAGGCGCGGCGCAGGCCCACCCGCCGACCACTTCGTACCGCTTGACTGTGCTCGGCACGTCCGACACCCACGGCAACGTCTACAACTGGGATTACTACAAGGACGCCGAGTACGACGACAGCGCGCACAACGACGTCGGCGTGGCCAAGCTGGCCGCGCTGGTGAACAAGCTGCGCGCCGAGGCGACCGGGGCGACGCTCGTGCTCGACGCGGGCGACACCATCCAGGGCACGCCGCTGGCGACCTACTACGCCAAGCAGGAGCCGATCACCGAGACCGGCGAGAAGCACCCGATGGCCCGGGCCATGAACGTGCTGCACTACGACGCGGTGACGCTGGGCAACCACGAATTCAACTACGGGCTGCCGTTGCTCAACCTGTGGATCCGCCAGCTCGGGTTCCCGGCCCTGGCCGCCAACGCGGTGAGCGCCAGGACCGGCAAGCCCGCCTTTACGCCGTACGTCATAAAGAAGGTCTCGCTCGGTCGCCACGCGCCGACGCTGCGGGTCGGCATCCTCGGGCTCACCAACCCGGGATCGGCGATCTGGGACCGGGCCAACGTCGAGGGCAAGGTGGAGTTCCTCGACATGATCTCGACCGCGGCCAAGTGGGTGCCGATCATGCGGGCCCGCGGTGCCGACGTCGTGCTGATCTCGGCCCACGGCGGTGACAGCGGCACGTCCAGCTACGGTCCCGAGGTGCCCAACGAGAACCCGTCGGCCCTGATCGCCGAGCAGGTTCCGGGCATCGACGCGATCCTGTTCGGGCACGCGCACGCCGAGGTGGCGCAGCGGTTCGTCACCAACACGCGTACGGGAAAGCAGGTTTTGCTCTCCGAGCCGTCGAAGTGGGGACAGCGGCTCACCAAGATGGACTTCGACCTGGTCCGCGAGCGGGGCCGCTGGACGATCACCACGAAGTCGTCGGTCACGCTCAACACCAACACCGTCGAGGCCGATCCCCAGGTGCTCGCGGCGGTCCGGTCCCAGCACACCAAGACCGTCGCGTACGTCAACCAGGTCGTCGCCACCTCGACGGAGACGCTCTCGGCCGCGACGTCACGCTACGAGGACACGCCGATCCTCGACTACATCAACAAGGTGCAGACCGACACCGTCACCGCGGCGCTGGCCGGCACCGAGTACGCGAGCCTGCCGGTGCTCTCGATCGCCGCGCCGTTCAGCCGTACGGCCGTCTTCCCGCAGGGCGACGTCAAGATCAAGGACGTGGCCGGGCTCTACATCTACGACAACACGCTCGAGGCCGTCGTGCTGACCGGGGCCGAGGTGAAGGCGTACCTGGAGTACTCGGCCAAGTACTTCGTCACGCTCGCGCCCGGCGCCCCGGTGGACCCGGCCACGATCAGCGATCCGGCCGTGCCCGACTACAACTACGACGTGTTCTCCGGCGTCGACTACGACATCGACATCGCGCAGCCGGTCGGTTCCCGCATCACCCGCCTGCAGATCGCCGGCGCCGACGTCGACCCGGCGGCCCGCTTCGTGGTGGCGGTGAACAACTACCGCCGCTCCGGCGGCGGCAACTTCCCCGGCATCGTCAAGACGCAGGTCTACAACGCGCAGCAGGAGATCCGCCAGCTGCTGATCGACTGGGCCCAGGCGAAGGGCGCCATCAACCCGGCCGACTTCTTCACCAGAAACTGGCAGCTCGTCCGGTCCGGCGTCCCCATCGAGTTCTGATCGATCCGCTGGGGTGCGCCAATCAGGCGTATCCCAGCAGTATCAGGGGCCACGACACGTTGCCGACGGCGGCCGAGGCCGAAATGCAGCGCCGAGAATTCCGCGACACCAAGAATCTCGCCACCACCCCAAGAGGGAGCCCGCCGAGGCCGACGCTTCGCATATGGCTACGGAGACGGCGCCCGCAAGGACGGTGCGCGATGACAGAGGAAGAACGGCTACTCGTCTGGACCGAGGCGTTCTGCGCCGGTTACGACCGGGGTACGAGGCCCGCGTCGACGAGGAGACTTCGGCCGCTGGTACGACCAGGCCACCGAGCGCAGGCGAGCCGACGACGAGTGTGCCGGGTGGTCGCCGTGGCAGGCGACCGTTGTTGAGGACGTGTGGGCCGGCACGCTCGGCGACAACGCGATGCCGGTTGACCCGACCGGCTACGTGCCAGGGGACTGGAGTGTCTCCGCGGTCGCCGGGCAGGTCGACCGCGATCTTCAGGACTCGAACGGGCCGGAATGCCGCCCGAGTGATCCGTGTGGCAGGCCGGGGCTGGCGTGGAGATCGCCGCCGACGTCGCCGGGGTCGGTTTCTCCATCGAGTTTCTGATCGACCTGCTGGGGCCCTAGAAAAGCCCCAGCATCGTCAGAGCCACGCCCGCCGCCGCGAGCACGGTGCCGAAAGCTATCCAGTACGGGTAGCGCTCGTGGCCGCCGCGGCGGGCGTCGGCGCTCCGGCGGACCGCCGAGACCGCCCCGGGCACGCCGAGCAGCAGCGTCCAGAAGACCACCGGCAGCCACGCCGGCGCCTGGGGCCGCGCCGCCCGGGCCATCTCTTCCGGGAAGCGGACGAACAGCCGGCTCGCCGGCATGGGCCGGATGGCCTCCAGGGCTTCAGCGGCGGGCGGCGCCGCCGGGGTTCCCCAGGGCGGAGTGGTCGGGTACGCGGCGTACGGGACCGGGCTTGTCATATCGCGGGCCTCTCGGTAGCGGCACGGTTGCAGTTCCGTGCCGCCCGGGCCCATCGGCCACGCCCCGGCCGACCTGAGGTTAGTTTTCAGTTGCTTTTGACGGGAACCTGCAACTCGGTGACCCACTTGTCGAAGTCGCCGGGCGGGCAGTCCAGGTAGACCTCGACCGCGTAGCCCGGCTCGACGGCGCGGTAGCCGTTGTCGTCGATCCAGTTGGCGATCTTCTGACCCGTGCGGAACGCCTCGGACATCGAGCCGTAGTGCATCGCCGACGCCGCCTCCTCGATCGCGGGCAGCGTGATCACCTGGAAGCCCGCGTTGCCGGGAACCTCCGCATCCCCGATCGGGAACGCCGCGTGCACGGTGATCGTCTCGTCGCCGGGGCCGGTCGGAGCGGCCCGGTAGTAGGCGATCGGCGCCGCGGTCATCGGCACCTTGCTCTGCTCCATCAGCTCCATCAGCCGCGGGTAGAGCGGTGTCAGGTTCTCGGTGATCGACGACGGGTCGTCGTAGCTGGTGGCGATGGCCTCCAGCATGGCCACGCGTGTGGCCGGGATCTTCTTGACTACGACATCTCCGGTGTCCATGTGCCCCTCGCTCTCGATCATCCGGAGTCGCGCGTCGACCTGGGCCAGGCGTGCGGTGTCGTGGGCCCGCTGCGCCTCGAGCTCGGCCCGTCGCAGCCGCAGCATGCCCCACAACTCGCTGGTGCCGATCTTCTCGTCGATCAGCGTCTGCACCTGCTGCAGGCTGAAGCCGAGATCTTTGAGGGCGGTCACCCGGTTGAGCAGGCGCAGCTGCGCGGCCGTGTAGAACCGATAGCCGCTGTGCGGGTCGACGTGCGCGGGCCGCAGCAGCCCGATCGCGTCGTAGTGCCGCAGCATGCGCACCGACACGCGTCCCAGTCCGGCGAACTCTCCGATGCTGAACATGGGATCACCTTCCGGCCTGACACGGTGTCAGAGTCAAGCGGCCTTACGGCACGTTCGCGGCCCCACCGTCGCCGCCCGGGTCGGCCGTGGTCGGGGGCGGTGGCGCCGTCGTGGTCGGGGGCGGTGGGGCCGTCGTGGTCGGGGGCGGGGGCGCCGTGGTCGTCGGCCGCAGGGTCGGCGTGCGCGTGGGCGTGGCCGACGGGGTCGCGGACGGCGTGGCCGACGGGGTCGGGCTCTGCGTGCGCGTCGGCTGGTTGCCCCGGGTCGGGGAGTGCGTGGTGGTGCTTACCTCGCTCGGCGCGGTGGTGGGGTCGGCCGTGGTGTCGTCGGCCGTCTGCGAGGGCACGACGCCCGGCCCGGAGTTCTCCACCGTGTTCTTGTTGTCGGTCGGACGCAGGGCGATCGCGAAGGCCATGCCGCCGGCCAGCACGAGCAGGGCGATGACACCGATGAGCAGCGCGGTCTGGCTGCGCGGCGGCTTCTTGGCGGTGATCCCGGTGTTGGTCAGCGCGGTGCCGGCCGCGGTGGCCGGGGAGAGCGGCGGCGGCAGGTCGCGGGGGACCGGCACGGCGCGGGTGGGCGCGGCCGGGCTGAGCGGGGCGACCATCGACGTGCCGGTCAGCCTCTTCCAGTCGAGCGGGCCGGCCGCGGCGAACGCGGCCTCGGCGAACTCCGCCGCCGTGGCGAACCGGTCGGCCGGCTGCTTGGCCATCGCCCGCTGAATGAGTTCCCGTACGTCGGCCGGCACGTGCTCGGGCAGCGGCTCGGGGTCGTCCTCGAGGTGGCGCAGCGCGACCTGCAGCGCGTTGTCGCCGTCGAACGGTGGCTCGCCGGCGATGCAGTGGTAGGCCACCGCGCCCAGCGCGTAGATGTCGGTGGCGGCCGAGACGTTGCCCTTGGCGACCTGCTCGGGCGCCATGTAGAGCGCGGTGCCGACGATCGCGTTGACCGCCGTCACGCTGGTCACGGCGGCCGAGCGGGCCACGCCGAAGTCGACCAGGACGACGGTGCCGTTGGGCTTGACGATCAGGTTGCCCGGTTTGACGTCGCGGTGGACCGTGCCATTTTCGTGGGCGGCGTGCAGCGCCTCGGCCGCCTGCGCCACGATCGACATGACCTCGGTGACCGGCATCGGGCCCTGCTTGACCCGGGTCGACAGCGGCTCGCCCTCGACGTAGGCCATCACCAGATAGGCCACGCCCTCGTCGCCGCCGCCCTCGGTGGCGCTCGCGTAGTCGTAGACCTCGACCACGCCGGGGTGGCGGAAGGCGGCCATCATCCGCGCCTCGCCGTAGAAGCGGGCGGCGAACTCGGGGTCGGCCATCATGTTGGCGCGCAGCACCTTGACGGCGATGACGCGGCCCAGCACGACATCGGTGCCGCGCCAGACGTCACCCATCCCGCCTGTGGCGATGCGCTCGTCCAACCGGTATCGGTTGCCGAGGAGGTGGCCGGCAGTGAGCACCAACGGACCTTATCTAATCGGGTGGCGGAGCCACAGGAGAGCGACGGCGAAACTGTACCTAGAGCGAGCCGTCAGCGGGGGGTCAGAGGGGGCACCTTTCGGCCCGCGGCCGAATCGGTGATGAGCTGGGTCAGGCGGCGCTCCCGGGTGTCGGCGCGCTTGGCGCTGACCACCCAGTGCACGGCCGCCCGCCGATAGGAGGGAGTCTGGGCCGAGAACCACTCCCAGGCGGCACCCTCGGCCCGGAACCGGGCGGTCTGGGCGTCGTCGAACACGGCGTCGGCCGGCTGCTCGTACGAATAGACGGCGACCCGGTCGGGCCTGCGTTGCTCGAACGCGTGCAACCCGGCCGGCGCCATCAGGCCCGCCTCGGTCAGCTCGGCGATCTTGGCGATGTTGACCGCGCTCCACACACTGCCCTTGCGGCGCGGCGTGAAACGCACCTGATAGCTGTCGTTGTCGATGCTGCGGCCGATGCTGTCGATCCAGCCGAAGCACAGCGCCTGCTCGATCGCCTGCGGATGGGTCACGCCGATGCGCCCGGAGCCCTTCTTCCAATACCCGACGAACAGCTCGGGCGCGGACTCGTGATGCTGCTCGAACCACGCGCGCAGCTCGGCCGGGGTATCGAAGAACTGTGCCTCCATACCCCGAGCCTAGAAGTCCGGTACGACAATTCTCCGGGCGGCACAGCGGCCGCCCGGAGAAGAAGAGCTGGTCAGTCGTCGTAGGTCGGGGTGACCACGACCGCCGTCTCGGCCAGCTCGAGCTCGTCCTGCTCGGCCTGCTTCTCGAGGGCGGCCCGGGCCGAGGTCGCGACGGCGTAACCGACCGCGACACCGAGCAGACCGACTCCGATGATCAGGGCCCACGGCGTGGACGGCTTGCGCCCGGCCAGGGCGGCCGCCGCGGCGTTGGCCCGGCCCCAGGCGACGTCGGCCTTGCCGCCGGCCTTACCGGCGAGCTTGTGACCCTGATCACTCGCCTTGCCGGCCAGCTTGGCCGCTTTGTCGCCGGTGTCCTTCGCGGTGTCGCCCGCTGCCGACATGGCAGCAGACAGATAGTCCCAGGCCTGCGCGGCCGTCTGCTCCGTCTTGCTCTTGCTGGAGAACATCTTCAGTTACCTCCCGCACTCGCCGATCTATGAGGGTTGTCCAGGACGGTGAAGACCTGGGCGCACCGACCTGCGGCTCAACAACCCTGGTTAACCGTGCCCACGGCCGTCGTTCAGCAAACGTGTCCGCTGTGGACGTCATCACGTTTCGGAAACGAGTTGCCGTGCCCCGGTACTCTTGACCCGGTTCACACGAGGCACTCAGGTGTCTGACAGGTTCGGTGCCTAACCTTTCGGTCAGTTTCACCGAACCTATCGGGGGCAGTCTCGACCGCCCCCGACGCACGAGTCGCGCTGGGCGAACTGGGATCGCCCCGGGGCGGCTCGGGTGCAGGAACGACGCTCGGAAATTCCGGGCGGGTGGAGGGATTTGGCGTGACGCTGTCGATAATGACGTCGACGCTTGCCGACGACGTGGTGGAGGTCTCGCCGAGCGGCGAGATCGACGTCGAAAACGCGTACGAGATCCGTGAGGCCGTGGCGGCTCAGCTGGCCACCGGGCATCTCGCTCGCATCGAGCTCAATCTGCAGAACGTAAGCTTCATCGACTCCGTGGGCATCAGCGCGCTTGTCGCCGCGTTCCAGCTCGCGCAGGTCAGCGAGGTGAAGCTGATCGTCACCCGGCCCAGCCGGTTCGCGCACCGCCAGTTGTGGGTGACCGGCCTGCTCGGCCTGTTCGGCAACCCTCAGCCCTACGGCGAGGCCGACGCCGTCCTTCCGATGGTGTCCTGAGCCCCAAGACTGACGAAAGGCCGGCCCCCGCGCGGGGCCGGCCTTTTTCGTATCAGGAATCACAGTGCCGGAGCGTGCACCTGGATCGACTCGAGATTGATCTTGACCTCGGTCATCTCGTGCGGCGGCCGGATCGGCGTGACCACCGCGAAGTGCTCGGCCAGCGCGGCCAGGTCGGTGTCCGGCTCGAGCGTGTCGTCGGCCGCCTGCACGGCCGTACGCACGAAGCCCTCCCCGGCCTCGGCGATGCTCACCTGCACCTGCCCGAACTGGGCCAGCGAGGCCCGCCGCAGCCCGCGGATCCCGTCCAGGTGCAGGTCGGGCACGTTGAGGTTGAAGATCGTGCCGGGCGGTGTGTGCAGCAGCGTCGGCACCAGCCGCACGGCCAGGTCGGCGGCGCTGCCCCAGTGCCGCTTCTCGTCCTCCTCGTGGTCGAGGGCGGCCAGCGCGGCACCCCCGCTGCGCGAGGTCGAGGCGCGCGGTGAGAGCACGTCGAGTGAGACGGCCAGCCCGTGCAGGCCCGCGTACGAGCCGGTCAGCGTGGCCCCGACCGTGCCCGAGTGGACGACCGCGGCGCCCGCGTTGGCGCCCCGGTTGATCCCCGAGAAGATCATCTGCGGCGCCTCGCCGAACGCCTCCCGCAGGGCCAGCAGCACGATGTAGGCCGGTGAGGCGGCCACCGCGTACGCGGGAATGTGTTTGGCGTGGGGCAGCTCACGCTTGTGCAGGATGATCTTGCCGTGTTCCTCGACCGCGGTCATCGCGGCGCTGCTGCCGCTGGCCTCGGTGATCGGCGCGGCGACCACGACGTCGTGCCCCTCCCGGGCCGCCGCCCGCGCCAGCCAGCGCAGACCGGGCGCATCGATGCCGTCGTCGTTGGTGACCAGGATTCTCGTCATGTCGCCTTCTTGAGAGGGGTGAGCTTGACCCGCTCGGTGAGCACCTGGACGGCGTCCAGATGTCCCGTGCCGAGTCCGTGCCGGGTGACGTTGAGGGCGCCGGCGGCCGCCCCGGTGCGGACCGCCTGGGTCATCTCGCCGCCCCGGGCCAGCACGGCGGCCACCCCGGCGGTCATCGAGTCGCCCGCTCCGCGGTGGTCGGCGATCGAGAGCTTCGGGACGCCGACCCGATAGATCTGGTCGTTGAAGAGCGCCAGCGCGCCCGCGTCGGCCCGGGACAGCAGGGCCGCCTCGGCGCCGTCCTCGTGCAGCTTGACCAGCGCCTCGGTGAGCGACTTCTCGGAGGCGTCCTTGATCATGCCGTCCCGGAGCAGCTCCTCGTGGCTGACCTTGACCACGTGCAGGCCGGCCTCGAGCACCGCCTTGAGGTGGTCGCCGGACAGGTCGGCGATCACGCGGCAGCCGTGCGCCCGCAGGTCGTGGGCGAGCCGTCCGTAGACGTCGGGCCGGATCACCGACGGGTGGGCCGGCCCGCTCAGGATGGCGTTGCCGGCTCGCAGGCCCTCGGCCAGCGCGAGGTTGTAGAGCTCGTCCAGCTCGTGCCGGGTGAACGGGGCGCCGGGATGCTCGGCGAGTTCCTGGCGCTTGCCGTTGCGGCGGTCGTGCACGTACCAGCCGCTGCCGCTCTCGCGGGGAACCGTGCGCAGCTGGACGCCCTTGAAGTCGAGCAACGGCTTGAGCACACGGCCGACCTCACCGCCGATAGCCGTGCACAGCGTCACCTCGGCGCCGAGCGAGGTGATCATGCGGGCCTGCCAGATGCCCTGCCCACCGGGGTGGACATGCAGCTCCGCCTGGTTGTGCTGTTGTTCGATGGTCACCGTGAGTTGTGGTGCCGGCGCGAAGACCATCACCCGAGCGTCGCCCATATAGGGCATTCTTGCCGCTAACCGCCCGGTTGGTGTCGATTACTACAAAAGGGGCGGCAGATCAGACCACGAACCCGTCGTTGGTCAGCTCCATGACCTCGTGGGCCAGTTCGGGACGGCTGCGGAGCAGGTCTTCCAGGTGCACCCGCCACTTACCGGTCTCGACGTCCGCCGCGTAGCGGTCGCCGCCGGTCTCGACCAGCGCGGTGAGCAGCCGCTGCCGGGTGTCGGCGAAGTGGCCGTACATCTCGCTGCCCAGCCGGCTCAGCACGCGGGCGGCGAAGCCCTCGGAGTGCGCGCTGCCCGCGGCGCGCACGATCGCGCGGGCGCCGTCGAAGGCGATCCTCGGCTGGTGGATGACCGTGGTCATGGCTCTGTCCTCCCGTGATGACATGGTCACCAAGCGTAGAGATCAAGCCGAGGCCAGGTCGCAGGTCGGCACACGCGGTGACCGGTGTGAAGATCTTGCCCCCTGGGGTGTGATGATCGCCATAGCTGACGAGATCGAAAATCACCATCCGGAGGTTCGACCGAATTCGAACCAGGCGGCCGTGATCGGGGTATGAACCCGATGACAGCCAAGTTCCGCCTGGAAAGGGATTCCGTGTCCAGACGTACCCTCGCGATTGTCATCTCCACGGTGCTCGCCGTGGTCGCCGGTGCGACGCCGGCCGCAGCGCACAGCGCCAAGGAAAAAACGATCACCCTGCCCGCAGGCTTCCAGCCCGAGGGCATCGCCATCGGCGCGAAGCCGTACGCCTACTTCGGCAGCCGGGTCGACGGCGACATCTATCGCGCCGACCTGCGTACGGGAAAGGGGTCGGTCTTCAGTGAAGGACCCGGCGCCGGCAACCCGTCGCTCGGCCTCAAGATCGACCGGAACCGGCTCTTCGTGGCCGGGGGCAGCGCCGGCAGTGCCCGCGTGATCGACCTGCGGAGCGGTCAGGTGCTGAAGTCCTACACGCTCAAGACCCCGGGCAGCACCGCCTGGTTCATCAACGACGTCGTGCTCACCCGCGACGCCGCCTGGTTCACCGACTCGGCCAACCCGGTGCTCTGGAAACTGCCTCTCGACCTGAAGTCGGCGCCGGTCGCCGTCCCGTTGACCGGCGACATCCAGTACGCCGAGGGCAACAACGCCAACGGCATTTCCCGTACGCCGGACGGCCGCGCCCTGATCGTGGTGCAGTCCAACCTCGGCAAACTCTTCCGGGTCGGCTACGACGGCCGGAGCACCGAGATCAAGCTGAACGGCACCGAGACCGTGGTCAACGGCGACGGCCTCTGGCTCCGCGGCCACCAGCTCTACGTCGTGCAGAACCGGCTCAACGTGATCGCCAAGGTGTCGCTCGACAAGCACGCCACCAAGGGCAAGGTCGTTTCCCGTACGGGCAGCGACTCCTTCGACGTGCCGACCACGATCGCCGAGTACGGCAAGAAGTTCTACCTGCCCAACGCCCGGTTCACCACCACGCCCACGCCGACCACGACCTACAACGCCGTGGCGGTGCCCATCCCGTAAACCCTCAGTCCTGCCAGTGCTGAGTGCCGATGGTGGTCAGGCGCTGGGTGGCCCGGGACAGGGCGACGTAGAGGGTGCGCACGCCGGCCGGATTCCGGGTCAGGGATCCCGGCTCGACCAGCACCACCGCGTCGTACTCCATGCCCTTGGCCTCCAGCGCCGTGACCACCTGGACCCGTTCCGGCAGGCCCTTGACCCAGGCCGCCATCTCGTCGCGGCGGGGCACCGGGGTGATCACCCCGATCGTCCCGTCGACGTCGGCCAGCTGCTTCTCGGTGATCTCGCGGACCAGATCGGGCAGCCGGGCGGCGTCGGTCACCAGGTCGACCGGGTCGACCCCGGTGCTGCGGACGGCGGTCGGCAGCGGCAGGTCGGGCATGATCCGGCGGATCACCGAAGCGGCCACCGCGAAGATCTCCGACGAGTTGCGGTAGTTCGTGGTCAGCGCGTAGCTGTTGCGCTTGCGGGAGCCGAGGGCCTTGTCACGGGCCCGCTCGAGTTCGTCCGCGTCGCCCGACCACGCGGTCTGGGCCGGGTCGCCGACGATCGTCCACGACGCGTACGAGCCGCGCCGCCCGACCATCCGCCACTGCATCGGCGTGACGTCCTGCGCCTCGTCGACCACCACGTGCGCGTATTCGCGGTAGTCCTCGTCGCGCTGCGTCTGCTGGGCGCGGGCCGCCGCCTGCCGCTCGTTGGCCGTGCTCAGCTCCTGGATGCCGTCGCGCACGTGGAACGGGTTCCTGGTCTTGCGCGCGGCCTGGCGGGGGCGGCCCATCAGCTCGTCCAGCTCGTCGAGCAGGGCCACGTCGGCGATCGTCGGGCCGTCGGTGGCGAGCGCGTCGAACGACCCCTGCAGCCGGGAGATCTCGTCCTTCGAGAGCAGTCCTTGCGCGTACGCGCGAAGACGCCCCGGCTCGGACAGCCACCGAAGCACGCGCATCGGGGTGAACCGGGGCCACCACGCCTTGAGGAACTCGCGGAAGTCCGTCCGGTCGGCCAGCTCGGCCTCGAAGTCCGGCTTCTCGGGCAGGCCGGTGACCTTGTGCTGCCGGGCCTGTGACCACAGCTCGTTGAAGATCCGGTCGAAGCCGTGGCCGCGCACCTCGTTGCGCCGGGCACCCCGGGGCAGCGCCGCCCGGCGGATGCGGTCGAGGTCGTTGCGGTCGAGCCGGAGCAGGGTGCCGCGGTAGAGCAGGCGCAGCTCGGTGGGCCCGCCCGGGACCGCGTCGTGCGAGGCCCGCTCGAGCACCCGCCGCATCCGCAGGGAGCCCTTGATCGCGGCCACGTCGGTCGGGTCGACCCGCTTGGCGTCGTAGCCGGGCACGAGTGAGCCGAGCGAGCGCAGGGTGGCCGTGTCTTCGCCGAGGGA
Source organism: Paractinoplanes bogorensis (assembly GCF_018829635.1). Taxonomy (GTDB): domain Bacteria; phylum Actinomycetota; class Actinomycetes; order Mycobacteriales; family Micromonosporaceae; genus Actinoplanes; species Actinoplanes bogorensis. The sequence continues at coordinate 84,562 of NZ_JAHKKG010000021.1, read as the reverse complement.
GGGCAGCACAGTGCCGATGTAGTCGACGAAGACGCCGGACGGGCCGACGACCAGGATGCCGCCGCCGGCGAACCGGTTGCGGTCGGAATAGAGCAGGTAGGCCGCGCGGTGCAGGGCCACGGCGGTCTTGCCGGTGCCGGGGCCGCCGGTCACGATCGTCACGCCCGACGCGGGGGAGCGGATCGCCTCGTCCTGCTCGCGCTGGATGGTCGCCACGATGTCGCGCATGCCGTGCCCGGTGGCCTTGGACAGGCTGGCCAGCAGCGCGCCGTCACCGACGACGCGCATGTCGGCCGGTGCCGCCTCGGGGTCGAGCAGGTCGTCCTCGATGCCGGTGACCCGCTCGCGGCTCGACTGGATCATGCGGCGGCGGACGACGCCGAGCGGCGCGGCCGGGGTGGCCTGATAGAACGCGGCGGCGGCGGGGGCCCGCCAGTCGACGACCAGCGGCTGCGACTCGCCGTCGCGGATGCCCATCCGGCCGACGTAGTGGGTGGCGCCGGTGTTCAGGTCGAGGCGGCCGAAGACCAGGCCCTCGTGCTCGGTGTCGAGCGCGTGCCGGCGGCGGGCGGCGTGGAACACCATCGCGTCCCGCTCCACCAGCGCGCCGAACGTGCCGACGCCGGCCAGCTGGTAGCCCTCCTTCTCGGCGCGGGAGGCGTCGCGGCGGAGCTCGGCGAGCCGGGCGTAGACGCGGTCGACGTGCTCCTGCTCGACCGCGATCTCCTGCTGAAGAACGGTGGCGTCGCTCAAGGCGGTGAATCTCTCTTTCCGGCTCCCGGGTGCACGCGTTCGGGCAGCGTGCTCGCGTAAAAGGGAGCACTCGAACTTACTCCTTCGACGCCCGTCCCGTCTCACCCGGCCTTGACATCGGCGCCGAAACGCCAATACTTAAGCGAGTGCTTAACCATTCGCCCTCGCTCGACCTGATGTTCGCGGCGCTCGCCGACGGCAGCCGCCGCAACATGGTCGACCGGCTCAGTCGCGGCCCGGCCACCGTGAAACAGCTGGCCGAGCCGCTGGCGATGTCGCTGCCCGCGGTGATGCAGCACCTGCGTGTGCTCGAGGAGAGCGGACTCGTGCGGTCGCAGAAGACCGGACGGGTGCGCACGTGCTACCTCGAGCCGGCGGCGCTGAACGCGGCCGAGCAGTGGATCGCCGAACGCCGGGCCGGATGGTTGAGCCGCCTCGACCGCCTCGGTGACTTCCTGGAGGAATCATGACCACGCGCAGCTCCCAGCACGACACGTTCCGGCTCGAGAGGCACTACCCGGCCGCGCCGTCCCGGGTGTTCCAGGCGTTCGCCGACCCCGCGGCCAAGGACCGGTGGTTCGGCTCGCCCGACGGCACCACCCGGCAGAAGGGCAAGTCGTTCGACTTCCGCGAGGGTGGCCGCGAAACTGCTGTGACCGTGTTCGCCGACGGTACGGAGTACGGCTACTTCGCCACCTACACCGACATCGTCCCGGGCGAGCGGCTGGTCTACACGTACGAGATGACCATGAACGGCGCCCGGATCTCGGTATCGGTCGCCACCGTCGAATTCGCCGCGGCGCCGGGCGGCGGCACCGACTTCGCGATCACCGAGCAGGGCGTCTACCTGGACGGCCTGGACGACGTGACCAAGCGCCGCGGCGGCACCGAATACCTGCTCGAGGCCCTGGCCAAGACGCTGACCGAGTAGTCGTCGAAGATCGCGCGCTCGCAGAGCCCCGCCCTCCTTCGCAGAGCCCGCCCGCGCTCGCAGAGCCCGCCCGCCCGCGCTCGCAGAGCCCGCCCGCGCTCGCAGAGCCCGCCCGCCCGCGCTCGCAGAGCCCGCCCTCCCTCAGGGGGCCCCCGGCCTCGACCATTCTGACGAGATTTGGCGATCTTGGCTTGCGCCCTGTGGACAACTCCGGAATGTGGATAACTAAGCGGCCTGCTCGTGGGCCGCGGCGCGGCGAGCCCGGGCGGCGCGCCGGCGTTGGGCGCCGAGCCCGCGGGTCGCCTGCTTGACGATGGCCGCGAGTGCCGCGGAGACCTCGTCGGGGCGTTCGAGCGGCAGCATGTGGCCGGCCCGCGGCAGCACCGTCAGGGTGGCGTGGGGGAGGGCGGCCGCGATCGACTCGGCGCACGCGGGTGGGGTCAGGCGGTCACGCTGCCCGACCAGCACGGCGGCGGGCACGTCGCCCAGGGCGGCGAGAGTGTCCAGCCGTTGCTGGGCGCCGATCGAGGCCCGGAAACCACCGATCGAGCGCAGCGTCGTACGGGCGAAGCAGCGCATGGTGATGTCGAGGGCATCGCCGGGGTGGCCGTCGCCCAGCAGCAGCCAGCGTGCCGCGGGGCGCAGGGCGGGCAGCAGGGCACGCTGGGGGCACCACGCGCCGGAGCGGGCCAGCACGCCCGCGCCGATCGTCTCGCCCGCGCGCATCAGGGCGGCGAGGGGCTCGGGCAGGCCGTAGCGGGTGTGCGTGTGCCCCTCGGCCGTGGTCGACGCGAACAGCAGGCCGGCCACCCGGTCGGCGAACTGGTCCGGGTTGCGGTGGGCGTACTCCATGATCGTCATGCCGCCGAGCGAATGGCCGGCCAGCACGAGCGGGCCGCTCGGGGCGTAGCGGGCCAGGACCGCGGCCAGGTCGTCGCCGAGCCGGCCCAGGGTGGCCGAGTCGAGCCGGGTCGCGCCGGAACGGCCGTGGCCGCGGGTGTCGTAGGCGATCACACGGGGGCGGTGGGAGCCGAGCCGGCGCAGGGCCGCGCGCTGGTGCTGCCAGGTGCGTTTGTCCTGGCACCAGCCGTGCAGCAGCACGACGGTGAGGTCGGCGCCGGCCGGGCCGTCGATCTCGACGGACAGCTTTACGCCGTCGTCGAGCGTCAACTCCGAACGCTGCGTCATGGGCACCTCCAGGACAGTCACGCCCCGCCTGTACCCGCGGGTAATAAGCATCACTCACGATCACCCGAAATGCCACCGGAGATACGGCGCGGTAGGGCCGAAAGTCCCCTGCGGAACGTGAGTTGGCTCGCACTCACTGTTCATGGGGCCGAACTGGGCCAGAATCACTCGTATGACGACCGACCCGTCGGCGGGGCCCGCCGTTCCGATCACCAATGCCAAAGAAGCCCTGGCTGAGCTGGTCGCGGGCAACAAGCGTTTCGTGACCGGCCGGCCCGAGCACGGGCACCAGGTCTCGGCCGCCGCGGCCTCGTCCGGGCGCCAGCAGCCGCACGCGGTGGTGCTGGGGTGCATCGACTCGCGAGTGCCGCTCGAGGCGATCTTCGACCAGACCTTCGGGTCGATCTGCGTCGTGCGATCGGGCGGGCACGTGGTCGACCGGGCGGTGCTCGGGTCGGTGGGCTTCGCGGTGGCCGAGCTCGGCGTGCCGCTGATCATGGTGCTGGGGCACAAGCGCTGCGGGGCGGTGATGGCGACCGTCGCGGCTCTGCGGGCGGGTGAGATCCCGGCCGGCGACATCGGCTATCTGGTCGACGAGATCGCCCCGGCCGTCCGCGCGGTCGGCGTGGACGACCCGGAGGCGTCCGACAAGGCGATGCGGGCGCACGTGGGCCGCACGGCCCGGCGGATGAGCGGCGTCGACGTGGTGGCCGACGCGGTCGCGGCCGGACGGGTCGACGTGGTGGGTGCCGTCTACGACCTGGACACCGGTGTCGTCGAACTTTTGCCGTGATATGTCAGGTTTTCGGCAATATCCTGCCTCGGTGATCTCGGTGGGATGATCACCAGAAGATGCAAAAAGGCGCCTGTCGGCCGTAGCCGGCAGGCGCCTCTGCGTTGAGAGCGGATCAGCCCTCGAAGACGCCGGCGTCGACCAGGCGCTTCTCGGTGGCACCCCAGCCGTGCGTCGGGTTCTCCTCGTCGAGCGCGGTCAGCTCGGCGCGGATCTTGGCACCGTGACCGGCGGCGGCCAGCACCCGGATCTCCTCGACGAATGCGTCGGAGTTGGTCTTGAGGTGCGCGGTCTTGCCGTTGGTCAGGTTTCGCACGTAGGCGAAGGTGCCGTTGGCGAGGGGGATGAGGTACTTGTACTCACCCAGCACGCTCAGAGCGCCGCCGGATCCCTGGCCGGCGCGGACTGATGCGCGGGCGGTCTTTGAGGTGTTGCTCGCCACGGCGGAACTCCTTGGGAAAAGCAGAAAAAAGGCCGTGGCAACTCTACACGATGCTCGGGGGACCGTGCCGTCCGAGCAGGTTGAAGCGTTGTGCAGGGTGTGCCACTACGGCCGTTCCGATGTCGATGTTGCCGATTCTCTGGCGCACCATCCGTACCAACCGGCATCATGGGACACGATCAACCGCGGTCGAGGTCGTAGGGGAAGACGCACCTCGGTCTTCGGGAGGTCACCGTGCCAACGTGTGGCGTCGTATACGTCCACTCGACCCCACTCGCCGTGTGCCAACACGTCGAGTGGGCGATCGCGCGCGTACTCACCGCGCCGGTCACGCTGCATTGGACGACGCAGCCGGTCGACCCCGGCATGCGGCGCGCCGAGTGCAGCTGGACCGGACGGTCCGGTACTGGCGCCGAGCTGGCTGCTGCCCTCCGGCAGTGGCCCATGATCCGTTTTGAGGTGACCGAGGAACCGAGCCCGGGTGTAGACGGCGAGCGTTTCATGCACGTCCCGGGTCGCGGCCTCTTTCACGGGATCATGGGCGCGTCGGGCGACATCCAGATCGGCGAGGACCGGTTGCGCTCGATCATGGCCTCCGCGCGAGCGCCGGAGGCCCTTTCGCATGCCCTGGAAAAGGCCCTCGGCAGCGCCTGGGACGCCGAACTCGAGCCCTATCGGTACGCCGGCGACGGCGCTCCGGTAACGCTCCTGACGCGGGTCGGCTGACCAGGCTGACCCGGCCGGCTCGAAAAGGGGGCAAACGCCGGAATGGCCCCCGGGGATGCCCCGCTGTCCGCACCCTGATCGAATGGCGATCGTGAACAGGTTTGCGCGCGCCGCGCTGGTCGTCCCGCTCGTGCTGGCCGCCGCGGCCTGTGGCTCCGACGACAAGCCGGCGTCACCTCAGGTCTCCTCGGCTCCGGCGGTCGTGCCCTCGGCGGTCCCCGAGGCGTCGGCCGACGCCGTGGCCGGTGACCCGGCCGAGCAGGCGGCGGCCGCGGTGGCCGCGATGAGCGACGCCGACCTGGCCGGTCAGGTGCTCATGCCGTACGCGTACGGCAGCAACGCGACCGTCGTCGACCAGGGCTCGGCCGCGGGCAACCAGGGCCTGGCCGGGGTGAACACGCCGGCCGAGATGATCGCCAAGTACCACCTGGGCGGCCTGATCCTGGTCGGCTTCACCGCCAAGGACCCGACCGGTGCCACCAACCCGACGACCAACGTCGAGAACCCGAAGCAGGTCCGCGAGCTCACCGACGGCCTGCAGGCGGCCGCCCGTCAACTACCCGGCGGGGCGCCGCTGATGATCGGCACCGACCAGGAGTACGGGGTCGTCACCCGGGTCACCGAGGGCGTCACCATGCTGCCGTCGGCCATGGGGGCCGGGGCGGCCGGTCAGCCCAAGCTCACCGAGGCGGCCTGGCGCGCGGCCGGCGAGGAACTGGCCGCGATGGGCATCACCGTCGATTTCGCCCCGGTGGCCGACACCCTCGGCCCACCGGCCAACACCGTGATCGGATCGCGCTCGTTCGGCTCCGACCCCAAGGCCAACAGCCAGCAGGTCGCTGCGGCCGTACGCGGGCTGCAGGGGGCCGGGGTCGCGGCCGGGCTCAAGCACTTCCCCGGGCACGGGCACACCAGCGGGGACAGCCACGAGACGCTGCCGGTGGTGGCGCAGAGCAAGGCGGCCTGGACCACGCAGGATCTGCCGCCGTTCCAGTCCGGAGTGGGCGCGGGGGCCGGTGTCGTGATGTCGGGGCACCTCGACCTGCAGGCGTTCGACAAGGGCGTACCGGCGACCTTCTCCAAAAAGATCATGACGGACGTGCTGCGGGGGCAGCTCAAGTTCACCGGCGTCGCGGTGACCGACGCGATGAACATGCCGCCCGCGATGAAGTGGCCGGCCGGTGAGGCGGCCGTACGCGCGCTCAACGCTGGCAACGACATGCTGCTCATGCCGCCGGACCTCGGGGCGGCCCGCGACGGCATCCTGGCCGGGCTCAAGGACGGTTCGCTGAAGAAGGATCGGCTGACCCAGGCGGTCACCCGCATCCTGACCCTGAAGTTCCGGACGGCGGCCAAGCCGCAGCCCGCGCTCACCGTGGTGGCCTCGGCGCCGCACGAGCAGGCGGTCGCGGCTCTCGACGCCGCCTCGATCACCCTGCTCCGCGGGCCGTGCTCGGGGGCGCTGCTGAGCGGGCCGGTCACCGTCACGTCGTCCAGCGACCGTGAGGTGGCCCGGATCAACCTGGTCAAGGCGCTGCAGGCGCAGGGGTTCAAGGTCCAGGCGGCCGGCGGCACGGTGGTGCACCTGGTCGGCTACGGCGACAAGGCGGTCGACCTCGATCCGTCGGCCCGGGTGACGGTCATGATGGACACGCCCTACCTGCTGGCCGCCGCGAAGTCGCCGGTGCTGGTGGCCACGTACTCGTCGAGCAAGCTCTCTCTGAACGCCCTGGCGGCCGTGGTGGCGGGCAAGGCGAAGGCCTCCGGCAAGTCTCCGGTGGCGGTGCCCGGCCTGCCCCGGACAGCGTGCTGAACGGGGCAGGCCGACCGGATCAGGGGCGGGTGAAGACCAGCGCCACGTTGTGCCCGCCGAAGCCGAACGAGTTGTTCATCGCGGCGGGGATGTCGAGCTGACGGGCCTTGTGCGCCGCCACGTCGAGGTCGAGCTTGTCGTCCGGGTCGTCCAGGTTGATCGTGGGGGGAACCACGCTGTCCCGGATGGCCAGGATGGTGGCGATCGACTCGAGCGCGCCGGCCGCGCCCAGCAGGTGGCCGGACATCGACTTGGTCGAGGTGATCACCGGGTGGGTGCCGATCGCGGCCTTGATGCCGATGATCTCGCCCATGTCGCCGGCCGGGGTCGAGGTGGCGTGCGCGTTCACGTGGACGATGTCGGCGCCGGTGAGCCCGGCGTCGCGGATCGCCTTGGACATCGCGCGGATGCCGCCCTTGCACTCCGGGTCGGGCTGGACGATGTCGAACCCGTCCGAGGTGATGCCGGCTCCGGCCAGCCGCGCGTAGATCCGCGCACCGCGGGCCTTGGCGTGGTCGGCCCGCTCCAGCACGATCGCGCCGGCCCCCTCGCCGAAGACGAACCCGTCGCGGCCCTTGTCCCACGGACGGGAGGCCTTCTCGGGCTCGTCGTTGCGGGTCGACATGGCCCGCATGTTGGCGAACCCGGCGTACGGCAGCGGGTGGATCACCGCCTCGGTGCCCCCGGCCACGACCACGTCGGCCCGGCCGGAGCGGATGATGTCGAGGGCGAGCGACATGGCCTCGGCGCCGGTCGCGCAGGCGCTGGCCATCGCGTGCACCCCGGCGCGGGCCTGCAACTCGATGCCGACCCAGGCCGCCGGCCCGTTGGGCATGAGCATCGGCACCGTGTGCGGGCTGACCTTGCGCTGCCCGGACTCCTCCAGGATGTCGTCCTGGTTGAGCAGGGTGAGGGCACCCCCTATGCCGCTGCCGAAGCTCACGGCGAGGCGCTCCTTGTCGAGGCCCGCATCTTCCAGCCCGGAGTCGGCCCAGGCCTGCTTGGCGGCGATCAGGGCGATCGCCTCGGAGCGGTCCAGGCGGCGCATGCGGACCCGGTCGATGACCTCGGACGGGTCGACCTTGAGCTGGGCGCCGATCTTCACGGTGAGCTGATCGGCCCAGTCCAGGGTGAGGCGACCCACCCCGGACCGGCCGGCGAGCATGGCGTCCCAGGTGGACGCGACGTCCCCGCCCAACGGGGTGGTCGCGCCGAGCCCGGTGACGACGACGTCGACATTGCTCATGTCAGTGGTTCGCCTCGATGTAGTTCACGGCGTCGCCGACGGTCTTGAGGTTCTGCACCTCGTTGTCGGGGATCTTGACGCCGAACTTCTCCTCGGCCGCCACGACGACCTCGACCATGGACAGCGAGTCGACGTCCAGGTCGTCGGTGAAGGACTTGCCCTCGGCGACGTCGTCCGGGTTCACGCCGGCGACCTCCTCGAGGATCTCGGCGAGGCCCGAGGTGATCTCTTCGCGAGTAGCCATTGTCAGGTGTTTCCTCTCAGATGTGGGGACTGCTCCGGCCGGGACGTTCGCTGTCAGGGACAGCGGACGACCTGGCCGGCGTAGGTGAGGCCACCGCCGAAGCCGAAGAGCAGGACCGGGGCGCCCGAGGGCACCTCGCGGCGCTCGACCAGCTTGGACAGGGCCAGCGGCACACTGGCCGCGGAGGTGTTGCCGGAGAAGACGATGTCCTTGGCCACGACGACGTCGGGGCCGAGGCCGAGGCGCTTCACGATGCCGTCGATGATGCGGGTGTTGGCCTGGTGCGGCACGAAGGCGGCGAGTTCGGACGGCTTGATGCCGGCCTTCTCGCAGATCTCCAGGGCGAACGGCGCCAGCGCGGTGGTCGCCCAGCGGAAGACCGTCTGACCGTCCTGCTCGATGTAGGGCTGCCAGCCCTCGATGCGCAGGGCGTCGCCCTTTTCGGGGGCGGAACCCCACAGCACCGGGCCGATGCCGGGCTGCTCGCCGTCGGGCACCCCGGTGACGATCGCGGCGCCCGCGCCGTCGCCGAAGAGGACGGCCGTCGTGCGGTTGGTCCAGTCGGTGACGTCGGACAGCTTCTCGGCCCCGATCACCAGGGCGTTGCGCGAGGCACCGGCCCGGATCGCGTGGTCGGCGGTGCCCAGCGCGTACGAGAAACCGGAGCACGCGGTGTTCAGGTCGTACGCAGCCGGGGCGTTGATGCCCAGCCGGGCCGCGACCCGGGTCGCCACGTTGGGGCAGCGGTCGATCGACGAGCAGGTGGCCACGGTGACCAGGTCGATGTCGGCCGCGGTCAGGCCGGAGGAGGCCAGCGCCTTCTCGGCGGCGAAGGTGGCCATGTCGGCGACCGTCTCGCTGTCGGCGATGCGCCGCTCCGAGATGCCGACCCGGCTCTTGATCCACTCGTCGTTGGTGTCGATCGTCGCCGCGAGATCGTCGTTGGTGACGACCCGTGAGGGCTGGTAGTGCCCCATCGCGAGAATGCGGGTGCCCGCGGTCATCGTGCTGCTCCTTCGATCGGGTGCCCGCTGTGCCGGGCGATGAGGTCACGGGCGGCGCTCAGGTCGTCCGGGGTGTTGAGGGTGACGATCTCGGGGGCCCCATCGCCCTTGAGCTCGCGCTTGACCAGCCCGGCCAGGGTGCCGGCGGGCGGGAGTTCGATCACTCCGGTGACTCCGAGCCCGGCCAGCGTGCGCATCACCAGGTCCCATCGCACCGGCGCGGTGACCTGGCGGACCAGGCGCCCGACCATCTCGGGACCCGACTCGAGGGCGGTGCCGTCCAGGTCGGACAGCAGGGTGCGGACCGGATCGGACACGGTCATGCCGCCCGCGATCGCGCCCAGCGCGGCCTCGGCCCGCGCCATGTACGGCGTGTGGAACGCCCCGGCCACCTGCAGCTCGCGGACCCGGGCCTTGGCCGGTGGCTCGGCGCTGAGCTTGGCCAGCGCGTCGAGCGCGCCGGCCGCGACCACCTGTCCGGTGGCGTTGAGGTTGGCCGGGTGCAGGCCGAGCTTGTCGATCGTGGCCAGCACCTCGTCGGCGTCGCCGCCGAGCACGGCACTCATGCCGGTCGCCTCGAGGGCGCAGGCGGCCGCCATCTCGCGCCCCCGCACGCCGGCCAGCGCGATCGCGGCTTCGGCGGGCAGCACTCCGGCGATCGCGGTCGCGCCCAGCTCACCGACGCTGTGGCCGGCGACCACACCGACCTGCTCGAGCGGCAGCTCGGCCGCGGCCAGCAGCGACGCCGCCACCAGCAGCGGCTGAGTGCGGGCGGTGTCGCGGATCTCGTCGGCGTCGGCCCGGGTGCCGAGGTGCAGCAGGTCGACGCCGGACAGCTCCGACCACCAGCGCAGCTTGGTCTCGGCGCCGGGCAGGTCGAGCCACGGGGTCAGGAAGCCGGGCTTCTGGGAACCCTGGCCGGGGGAGAGTACGGCGAGCACGTTCTCGACTCTTCCGGATCGGTCGCGGTTAAGGGGCTGACGGCGTCTACCAAACCCTACGACAGCCATTGTGGGAACCCTACAAACGCGCCCTAGATTCGTCCGATCTTGTCCGGTTTTGATGGCCGGAGAAACCCTAGTAGGAGTCGGGTGAGTTATGTCGCAGGATCCAGCCGCCCGAGGGCCAGCGCGATCCGCAGGGCGAACGCGTCCCGGCCGTCCAGCGGCGACAGGCCGGTCACCTCGGTGACCCGTTTGAGCCGGTACCGGATCGTGTTCGGGTGCACGTAGAGCTCGCGGGCGGTGCTCTCGAGCACCCCGCCGGCGGCGAAGAAGGCGTCCAGCGTGTCGATCAGCCCGCTGCCGGCCCGGCTCAGAGCCCCGTACGCGTCGTGGCGCAGCGTCCGTCGGGCCTCCATGTCGCCGGCCAGCGCCCGCTCGGGCAGCAGGTCGTCGGCGGCCACCGGATTGGGCGCGCCGGGCCAGGCCGGGGCGGCGCGATAGCCGGCCAGGGCGGCCCGGGCCGACTCGGTGGCCTGGTCGAGCGACGGCACGGCCGGCCCGACGGCGATCGGGCCCTCGCCGAAGCTGGCCGCCAGCGCGCCGGCCGAGGTCATCGGGTCGGTCGCGCCACCCATCACCACCACCAGCCGGTCGCCGTGCACCCCGCCGATCACCTCGATGCGGGCCCGCCGGGCGGCCCGGTAGACGGCGTGCAGCACAGCGGTGATGTCGCCGCCCGGCGAGCGGCCCACCACCACGGCCACCGGCGGCGCATCGGCCCAGCCCAGCGCGGCGGCCCGGCTGGCCAGCACGTCGGACGAGTCGCCGCGCAGCAGGGCGTCGACCAGCAGGGCCTGCAGCCGGGCGTCCCAGGCGCCGCGCGACTCGGCGGCGCGGGCATAGACACGGGCGGCCGAGAAGGCGATCTCGCGCGAGAACTTGAGGATCGCCTGGAGCAGCGGCTCCTCCTCGCCCGGAGCGGCCAGTGCGGCCACCTCGGTCTCGGCCACGTCGATCGTGACCTTGATCAGCTGAACGGTCTGGGTCAGCGTGATCGAGCGGGCCAGCGCGCGCGGCGCGGCGGCGAACACCTCGTCGGAGATCTCCTGGGTCGCGGCCGCGACGACACCGCCCGAGCGCAGCCACTCGACCAGCGAGCGCACGCCCGCCTGGGCCACCAGCATGACCTGGGAGCGCTGGTCGGCGGGCAGGGCCCGGAACCAGGGCAGCGTCTCGTCCATGCGCACCACGGCCGAGCTGGCCAGCGCCCCGGCGTGGCGCTCGATCCGCCGCAGGGTGGCCGCCGGCGGCGGCTTGGCCGCGCCCTTGGGCGGTGCGCTGTCTGACACGCCCCCAGCGTGCCACGTGCTACGGGTGCCCACCGCCACCCCCAGCCACCCAGGGCAGGGGGGACTTTAGGCGGCCAGGCGGCAAGATCGGGCGCGTTGTCCACAGGTTGCGGCGCGCCGGTCCGAGTTGTCCACAGCGTATTGCGTGCTTTGTCCGTCTTTGAGCTTATAGTCCGGAGTAGCGGTGCGCCCGCGCCGCGATTTCGGTCGGTGACCTGGCATGGTGTCGTCCTAGCGTCGGCAGACTCGTGCCCGCCGGGGGTCAGAGCGGGCCACTACCTGCCGATCAATGAGCGCGACATGTTGAGGGGAGGCGAGATGACGGAGCGCGAGAACGACCCGGCGGAGACGCCGGCCGTAGCCCTTCCGGCGATCGCCGGGCCGGCCGTGGAAGAGCCACCGGCCGACCAGGAGGAGCCGGACCTGGGCTCGAGCCGCGTCGGCTGCCGGACCGACCTGCGGGGCTGGGCCGGCGCCCACCTGCACGGAGCGGTGCGCCCGCGCCGCCGGGCGGCCGGACGCGGGCGCCCACCGGGCCGCTGGTGCTGAGAAGGGCTCACCCGACCGGGTGAGCCTGGGTCGTCGTGCCGGGCGGGTCCCGGCGCGACGGGGGCCGGTCCGGAACGGTTGACCGGTGGACGACAAGAGGCGGCTGATTCTCGACCAGGCCCTGGCGCTGGTCGACGAGCGTGGCCTCGCGGCCATGTCGATGCGGGCGGTGGCCGAGCGGGTCGGGCTCACGTCGATGGCCCTCTACCCGTACGTGGGTGGCAAGGACGCCCTGCTCGACGGCCTGGTCGACCTGCTCAACCTGGAACTCGGCGACGACGTGGAGTCCGAGGGCGGCCCGGACTGGCGGCATCGTCTGCGGGCGCTCGGCCGGGCCGTACGCGGTCTGGCCGCCCGCCACCCGGGCGCGTTCCCGCTGCTGCTGACCCGCCCGGCCGCCGCCCCCTCGACGTCCTGGCTGACCGCGGCGTTGCGGGCGATCCTGCACGACGCCGGTGTCGCCGACGCGCAGGTGCCGCGGATGGCCCGGCTGATCCTGTCCTTCCTGCTCGGCTACGCCACCGGCGAGGTCACCGGCGCCACCCGGGCCCCCGAGGAGAGCGACGAGTTCGAGACCGACCTTTCCGATCTTGTACGCCTCGTGGAGGTCACCGTACGGGTCGCGTGATGGCCGTTCCGCACCGAAGAAGACCCTTTGACTCGTATAAAGGGCCTATGTCCGGCGAGATCGACACGGCCCTGCGCGAGTTCGTGACCAGCCGCCTGCCTCAGTTGCGCCGCACGGCTTTCCTCATGTGCGGCGACTGGCAGATGGCCACCGAACTGACCCGCGCGACCCTGTCCCGCCTGGTCGTGGACAGCCGGCGGGACGCGGTGGCCGATCCCGACGTGTTCGTCTACGCCGACCTGATGGAGGCCTGCCGGCGCCGCAACCGGCGTCGCGAGCACGTCTTCGTCGCCTCGGAGGGCGCGGCCGGCGTGGAGGCCGAGTCCATCCTGCTGCTGGACGCCCTGCACAAGCTCACGCCGCGTTGCCGGGCGGTGCTGGTGCTGCGCTACTGGGACTCGTTCGACGTCGACGCCACGGGCGCGATCCTCGACCTGGACGACGAGCAGGTCTCGGCGTACGAGCGGGCCGGGCTGGCCGCCCTGGAGCGGCTGCTCGGCGAGTCCGAGGCAGCGATGGCCGGATGACCGCGCCCCTGAGCCGCCTCCTCGAGCACGTGCTCGAGGGGGAGCCGCCGATCGGCGACGAGGTCGACGCGGTCTTCCGCCGGGCCGACCGGCTGCGCCGCCGCCGCACGCAGGGGGTGCTGGCGCTGGGCGCGGTGACCGTGGCCGTGATCGTCGGCCTCGGGTTCGTGCTGACCTCGACCCTGTTGAAGCCGCGGCCGGCGACGGTCACCCCGATCCCCACGACCGCCGCGACCGGCGAGGTCGTGGCCGCGCCGCCGCCCGTGGCCGGCGCGGCCCCGGTGCCGCGAGTGTCCGGCGACGACGGGGTGCTCGACGTGATCGAGCCGCTGGTCGAGGGCCGGCAGTTGCGGGTTGTCCCAGGCGCGGCGCGGCGGGGCGACGGCTGGCGGCAGTATGCGATCGCCGACCTGGACGGGCGGTCGCGCGGCACGATCGCGGTCGCCGTGTTCGACGTACGGAAGAAATGGTGTTTTCCGGTGGCGGCCGACGAGGGGGCGTGTGCCCGGGCCGACCGTGCGGGGGATCTGGAGTTCGTCCGCTACGACAACATGAGCGACCCGGACCAGCAGATCCGGCAGACCATCGCCCGGCGCGAGGACGACCGCCGGGTGGTGGCGGTGATGGCCGCGGGGGAGCGGGACACGGGCGCGCAGCGTGGCAAGCCCGGGCTCACCGGCATGCAGGTCGAGCAGGTGGCGACCGACGACCGGGTGTTCGACGCGTTCAACAAGTCGGAGGACTGCGTCGACGGCTGCCCCGGCTTCGGGACACCCGTCGAGCGCTAGACGCTAGACCCGGCGGCGGATCAGGAACGCGATGCCGGCCAGGCCGACGAAGATGATGCCCAGGACGGCGCCGTTGAGCAGGAACAGCCGGCGCATCTCGCCGAGCACCCCGTCGACGCCGGGCGCGGCCTCGGCCTCGACGTCGAGGTCTTCGCCGACACCGCCGCCGATGCCCCCGCCGACCACGTCGGGCTTGGCCTTGAGCGGCACGCCGCTGACCCGCAGCGTCTCGGGCATCGTCAGCCGGCCGTAGAACCAGCCCTCGGCCGCCTTCTTGCCGCCCGGCTGCTTGGCCGGGCGGTGCGCACGGGGACCACCGACGGCCGACGGGAACAGCTCGTACGTCTGCAGGGCGCTCTTGCCGGACAGCACGGTGACCGTGTATTTCGCGCCGAGCTTGTCGGCCGCCAGGGCCGAGGTCTGCGACCGGGCCGCCGACATCCAGCTGACCTCGCTGAGCAGGCTCGAGAAGAGCCGCTTGCTCTCGGCCTGGGTGATCGTGATCGTGTCGGCGACGCCCTTGCCGGTGATCTGCACGGTGTTCGGCTTGGGGGCCGGCTTCGGCGCGGCCTGCGCGGCCGACGGGGCCAGCCCGAGGGCGAGCGCGGCCGTGACCGCGATTACCCCGGTCGCCGACACCAACCGTGTGATCGCACCTCGAACCATCGTCCGGCCTCCCCGCCCCGTGGTGGACATGGCTTCGCGCACCTGCCGCCGCGCCCCGACGAGTCGCGGAGCGGCCGAGGCCTCCAGCCTTCCCGAGCCGACGCCCGGGCGCATCTCAGGCCGTACGAATTGTTGCCATCCGGAGGATGACGAATCCAGATGATGACGGCCGTTGATCAGTGGCGAGATAGTACCCACTCCGCGCAACCCGGACGGGGCCCGGTCACCCGCTCAGCGGATTTCACCACCGTTACGGCGGCGGGCGAATAGCCGACCGGACCCCAAATGCGGTAGAACGGGCTCAAAGCCGCGCGCGGGCCGCCCGCAGACGGGCGAGCGTGCGCTCGCGCCCCAGCACCTCGATCGACTCGAACAGCGGGAGACCGACCGAGCGGCCGGTCACTGCCACCCGTACGGGAGCCTGGGTCTTGCCCAGCTTGAGCTCGCGAGCCAGGCCCACCTCTTCGAGCGCGGCCTTGAGGGGCTCGGCCGACCACTCGGTGAGCGCGTCGAACGCGGCCGCCGTGGCGTCCAGGATGTCGGCCGCGCCCTCCTTCATCGCCTTGGCCCACGACGCGTCGTCGAAGCGGGGCTCGTCGAGGAAGAGGAAGTCGACGTAGTCCACGATCTCGGACAGCACCGCGATGCGGGTCTGGGCCAGCGGCGCCACCGCGGTGAACACGTCGGCGTCGAACGCGGCCGGCGACCACGGCGGGGCGTCGATCGTGTCGGTGCCGCTCAGCCACGGCGTGCAGAGCTGGATGAACTCCTCGACCGAGAGGGCGCGGATGTAGTCGCCGTTGAACGCCCGCAGCTTCTTGACGTCGAAGAAGGCGGACGCGTGGTTGACGTCGTCCAGGCGGTATTCGTCCTCGATGACCTGCCACGGGACGATCTCGCGGTCGCCCGAGGGGGCCCAGCCGAGCAGCATCAGGTAGTTCTTCATGGCGGCGGCCAGGTAGCCCTCGTCGCGGTAGCTCTCCAGGGCCACCTTGTCGCGGCGCTTGGACAGCTTCTGCCGCTTCTCGTTGACGATGACCGGCACGTGGGCCCAGACCGGCGGGGTGTGGCCCAGCGCCTCCCACAGCAGCTGCTGCTTGGGCGTGTTGGGCAGGTGCTCCTCGGCCCGGATGACGTGGGTGATCCCCATCGTCATGTCGTCGACGACGTTGGCCAGCAGGAACAGCGGGGAGCCGTCGCTGCGGGCGATGACGAAGTCTTCCATCAGCTTGTTCTCGAAGGTGGGCTTGCCGCGCACCAGGTCTTCCACCACCGTCTCGCCCTCGTCGGGCGTGCGGAAGCGCAGCGCGTGGCCCTCGCCCGGCCCGAGCGCCCGGTCGCGGCAGAAGCCGTCGTAGCCGGTGTGCTGGTTGCCGGTGCGGGCGATCACGTCGTCGCGCTTGCAGTCGCAGTAGTAGGCCTTGCCCTCGCCGTAGAGGCGGGTGGCGGCGGCGGTGTGGTCCTGCGCGTAGGACGACTGGTAATAGGGACCCTCGTACGAGCCGCGTTCGATGCCGATCCAGTCGAGCGCCGACAGGATGCCCTCGGTCCACTCGGGACGGTTGCGGGCGGCGTCGGTGTCCTCGATCCGGAGCACGAAGACGCCGTCGTGCTGCTGGGCATAGATCCAGTTCTGCAGCGCCGAGCGGGCGCCGCCGACGTGGAACATGCCGGTCGGGGAGGGGGCGAAGCGTACGCGAACAGTCACCCGACAATGCTACCTAGGGCACTGAACGGATTTTCACCACCGCCACGGCTCCGACCAGGCTGACCACCGCGGTGGCCGCGAACAGCGTGGGATAGCCGCCCAGGCTGGTCACGATCGGGGCGGCCAGCAGCGGGCCGAGCGCCTGCGGGGCGGCGCTGGCGATGTTGATGACGCCCAGATCGCGGGCCCGGTCGGCCTCGTCCGGCAGCACCTGGGTGATCAGCGCGGTGTCGACGGCCAGATAGACCCCGAAGCCCATGCCGAACAGGAAGGCCGCGACCAGCGAGATCGGCCAGGTCGGCCAGATCGCCAGCAGGGTGGCGGCGATCGCGATCAGCACGCCCGACCAGACCACGAAGATCTTGCGGCGGCCGAGCCGGTCGGAGAGCCAGCCCCCCAGCATGGCGGTGGCGATCATGCCGACCGTGTAGAGCAGGATCATGTAGAGGAGGCCGGTGTCCGGGTCGTCCAGCCCGACCGCGTCGTCGAGGAAATAGAGCAGATAGAGCGTGCCCAGCGCGTTGCCCAGCTGCACCAGGAACCGGGTGCCCCAGGCCCACAGGTAGTCCGGGTGCCCGCGCAGGTCGATCTTCCAGCGGATCCGCACCTTGTGGCCGGGCGGCAGCGGGTCGTCCTGGGTGAGCAGCGCGAACGGGACGGCGAGGACGACCAGGCCGAGACCGAGCGCGAGATAGCCGGTCGCGATGTCGGTGAACACCGCCGTGACCAGGATGGCCCCGATCACCAGGCCGAGCGCCTGGGGCATGCCGATCCAGCCGGACACCAGCCCGCGCTGGGCCACCGGCACCCGGTCGGGCACGGCCGCGGTCAGCGAGGCCAGCATGATGTTGATGCCGACCGTGACCACGCACCAGGCCAGGATCACCGTCAGCAGGCTGTCGGCCTCGGCCAGCACGGCGATCGAGAGCACCGAGAGGATGACGCCGGCCAGCGTCCAGATGTGCCGGCGGCCGTACGGGCGTCCGAAGAGCCGGATCCGCGTACGGTCGGAGAACGCCCCGGCCAGCGGATTGACGATGATGGCGACGACCGCGCCGATGCCGGTGACCACGCCCAGCCACAGTTCTTTGTTCGCCGGGGCGATCTCGGCGACCTGCTCCGGCAGCAGCACCTGGATCGGCGTGAAGTACGCCATCCAGAGGCCCAGGTTGGCCGCGAAGAGCAGTCCGATCCACGATCGACGGACAGGATCGACCGGTGCCGTGAGGACCGGAACTCCGTGAGCGACGGCCATCTCGGCCTCCTGGAGGAGTGCAAAATTCTTGGGAGAATGGCCCCAGCGCCACCCACCTCGGGAGCTTACGGAAGCCGCCACAACCGGTCCATACTCCGTAGCGCATTTGATCGAACACTTTCGGTATCACGGGCGGTGATGAGGCCGGACGGCTGGCATAGTTCTCAAGCGACCGGCAACCGACCGAGGAGCGAGTTCATGGGCAAGATCGTCGCGGTGGAGTACGTGACGCTCGACGGCGTCTTCGAGGAACCGCAGTGGAGTGGTCCCTACTTCAACGAGGAGCTCGCCGGCTGGCAGGACAAGAACCTGCGCGAGGCCGACGCGCTGCTGCTGGGCCGCAAGACCTACGAGGGCTTCAAGGCGGCCTGGCCTCAGATGGAGGCCGAGACCGGCCACTTCGGGGTCAAGATGAACTCGATGCCCAAGCACGTCGCGACCACCACGCTGACCGAGCCCGAGTGGAACGCGAGCTTCCTGGCCGGCGAGGTCGCCGAGGCCGTCGGGGCGCTCAAGGCCGGCCCGGCGTCGCTGCTGATCAACGGCAGCGCCGACCTGGTCAACTATCTGACCCGGCACAACCTGATCGACGAGTACCGGATCATGACCTTCCCGGTCGTGCTGGGCGAGGGTCGCAAGCTGTGGGCCGAGGGCACGAAGATCGCTCTCACCCTCACCGAGTCGTGGCAGACGAAGACCGGTGTCGACGTGGTGACCTACATCCCGGCCTGACAGCAAAAGCGCCGGACTCCGCCCGTACGGGGGAATCCGGCGCTTTTGTGGTTATGCCCTAGCTGTCGCCGCCGGTCTCGCCGACCGGAGCCGCGTTGACGTCGTCGATCGCGTACTTCTTGGCCGCCTCGGCCGGCACGTGCGTCGGCACCTTGCCGCGCAGGGCCAGCTGACGCAGCGTGGCCACGACCACCGACTCGGCGTCGACGTGGAAATGCCGCCGCAGCGCGTGCCGGGTGTCGCTCATGCCGAAGCCGTCGGTGCCCAGCGACGTGTAGTCACCCGGGATCCAGCGCGAGATCAGGTCGGGCACGGCCCGCATGAAGTCGCTGACCGCGATGACCGGACCCTCCGAGCCCTCCAGCTTCTGCTGGATGTAGGGCTTGCGGGGCTGGTCGCCGACGTGCAGCAGGTTGTGCTCCTCGGCCTCGACCGCGTCGCGGCGCAGCTCGGTCCACGAGGTGACCGACCAGACGTCGGCGCCGACGCCCCAGTCCTGGGCCAGCAGCGTCTGCGCCTTGAGGGCCCAGGCCATGCCGGTGCCGGAGGCGAGGATCTGCGCCTTCGGGCCGGTCGTCTCGGGCGCCGCCGAGTACCGGTAGATGCCCTTGAGCAGGCCCTCCCGGTCGACGTTCTCGGGCTCGGCGGGCTGCACGGCCGGCTCGTTGTAGATGGTGAGGTAGTAGAAGACGTTCTCCTGCTCCTCGCCGTACATGCGGTGCAGGCCGTCTTCCACGATGTGCGCGATCTCGAACGCGAACGCCGGGTCGTAGGCGACCACGGCCGGGTTCGTCGCCGCGATCAGCAGCGAGTGACCGTCCTCGTGCTGCAGGCCCTCACCGTTGAGCGTGGTGCGCCCGGCGGTGGCCCCGAGCAGGAAGCCACGGGTCATCTGGTCGGCCGCCGCCCACAGCTCGTCGGCCGTGCGCTGGAACCCGAACATCGAATAGAAGATGTAGAGCGGGATCATCGGCTCGTCGTGCGTGGCGTACGAGGTGCCGGCCGCGATGAAGCTGGCGGTCGAACCGGCCTCGTTGATGCCCTCGTGCAGGATCTGGCCGGTCGTCGACTCCTTGTACGACAGGAAGAGCTCGCGGTCGACCGAGGTGTAGGTCTGGCCGTGCGGCGAGTAGATCTTCTTGGTCGGGAAGAGCGAGTCCATGCCGAAGGTGCGGGCCTCGTCCGGGATGATCGGGACCCAGCGGGCGCCGAACTCCTTGTCCTTCATGAGGTCCTTGAGCAGGCGGACGAAGGCCATCGTGGTGGCGATCTTCTGCTTGCCGCTGCCGCGCTTGATGTCGCCGAAGACCTTGGTCTCGGGGATCTTCAGAGTCTTGGCCTTCGTACGCCGGGACGGGATGGACCCGCCCAGCTCACGACGGCGGTCGAGCATGTAGACCATCTCGTCCGACTTCTCGCCCGGGTGGTAATAGGGCGGGAGGTACGGGTTTTCCTCGAGCTGCTTGTCGCTGATGTCGAGGTAGAGCCGGTCGCGGAAGCCCTTGAGGTCGTCCAGCGTCAGCTTCTTCATCTGGTGGGTCGCGTTGCGGGCCTCGAAGTGCGAGCCCAGCGTCCAGCCCTTGATGGTGTGGGCCAGGATGACCGTCGGCTGGCCGGTGTGCTCGGTGGCCGCCTTGTACGCCGCGTAGAGCTTCTTGTAGTCGTGGCCACCGCGCTTGAGGTTCCAGACCTCGTCGTCGGACATGCCGTCGACCAGCTTGCGGGTGCGCGGGTCACGACCGAAGAAGTTTTCCCGTACGTACGCGCCGGACTCGCCCTTGTAGGTCTGGAAGTCGCCGTCGGGCGTCACGTTCATCAGGTTGACGAGCGCGCCGTCGGTGTCCTTGGCGAGCAGCTGGTCCCACTCGCGGCCCCAGATCACCTTGATCACGTTCCAGCCGGCGCCCCGGAAGAACGCCTCGAGCTCCTGGATGACCTTGCCATT
This sequence comes from Paractinoplanes bogorensis, assembly GCF_018829635.1. Taxonomy (GTDB): domain Bacteria; phylum Actinomycetota; class Actinomycetes; order Mycobacteriales; family Micromonosporaceae; genus Actinoplanes; species Actinoplanes bogorensis. The sequence goes on along the minus strand of NZ_JAHKKG010000021.1, from coordinate 64,331 downwards.
TCCCCGTACGGGACCGTCCAGGCGCTGCAGGTTGCAGTTGATCACGAAGGTGAGGTTGTCGAGCTCCTCGCGGGCGGCCAGGCCGATCGCGCCGAGCGACTCGACCTCGTCCATCTCGCCGTCGCCCAGGAACGCCCAGACGTGCTGCTGGCTGGTGTCCTTGATGCCGCGGTTGTGCAGGTAGCGGTTGTAGCGCGCCTGGTAGATCGCGTTCAGCGGGCCGAGACCCATGCTGACCGTCGGGAACTCCCAGAAGTTCGGCATCAGCCGCGGGTGCGGGTAGGACGGCAGGCCGCCACCGGGGTGCGACAGCTCCTGCCGGAAGCCGTCGAGCTTGTCGGTGGTGAGCCGGCCCTCGAGGTAGGCCCGCGCGTACATGCCGGGGGAGGCGTGCCCCTGGTAGAAGATGTGGTCGCCGCCGCCCGGGTGGTCCTTGCCCCGGAAGAAGTGGTTCATGCCCACCTCGTAGAGGCTGGCGCTCGACGCGTACGTCGAGATGTGGCCGCCCACTCCGATCTGGGGCCGCTGGGCGCGGTGCACCAGCATCGCGGCGTTCCAGCGGATGTAGGCCCGGATCCGGCGTTCCACGAACTCGTCGCCGGGGAACCAGGGTTCCTGCTCGGGCGGGATCGTGTTGATGTAGTCCGTGGAGGTCAGGGGCGGGACGCCGACCTGTCGCTCCCGGGCCCGCTCGAGCAGGCGCAACATAACGTAACGGGCTCTCTTGGCGCCGCGTTCGTCGATGACTCCGTCGAGCGACTCGACCCACTCATTGGTTTCTTCGGGGTCGATGTCCGGAAGCTGGCTCGGCAGGCCGTCGCTGATCACCGGGCGCTTGCGCTCCGTGGCCACAGGCATTCCTCTTGGTCGGGTGTCGGAACCGGGCGGCCCATTGTGTGACCCGCTCGGGTATAGCTCCATCCTGCCCCTTAGCCGTGTGCATCGTCACGCCTACCGTGCGGGTACGCGATACGCGACACATGTACTGACCAGTAACTTCTCTTTTTCGACTCAGCCGGGCAAGAAGCTGAACCTTACTTGGCGTTCCGGGTTGTCTCCGTTGGTGTCCACGAGACAGATGGACTGCCAGGTGCCCAGTGCTATCCGGCCGCCGATCACGGGCAGCGACGCGTACGGCGGGATCCAGGCCGGCAGCACGTGGTCGCGCCCGTGTCCCCTCGAGCCGTGCCGGTGGCGCCACTTGTCCTCGGCCGGCAGCAGCTCCCCGATCGCGGTCAGCAGGTCGTCGTCCGAGCCGGCTCCCGTCTCGATGATCGCCAGCCCGGCCGTCGCGTGCGGCACGAACACGTGCAGCAGCCCGTCCCCTTCGGACTCGACGAACCGTTCCGCCTCGCCCGTGATGTCCCGCACCACGGGGCGCGAGCCGGTCCGGACGGTGATCACTTCCGTACGCATGAAAGCGAGTCTGCCAGGCCTTATGTGTTCGCCGATGGCGGGTCTCGCGCGGGTCGGTAATGCTGGCTGGGTGACCACCCCGCAGAATCTCGACGAGCGCTTCCGGGATGCGGTGTCGGCCTTGCCGCAACCCGGCGACCGCCGCGCCCCCGGCGACGCCGTGCGAGATGGCTCCACCCTGACCGGTTCCCGTGCTCTCGAACTCTTCGACGCCCAGCTGGCCAGCCGTCACCTCGACCTCGCCGCGCGCTGGCTGCGCAGCTTCAACGAGGGCTTCTACACCATCGGATCCTCCGGCCACGAGGGCAACGCCGCGGTGGCCGCCGCGCTGCTGCCCACCGACCCGGTGCTGCTGCACTACCGCTCGGCCGCGTTCTTCGCGGCCCGGGCCAAGAACCTGCCCGACGCCGCCCGCGACGTGCTGCGCGGCGTGGTCGCCTCGGCCCACGAGCCGATCGCGGGCGGCCGGCACAAGGTGTTCGGCAGCGCCGAGCTCAACATCGTGCCGACCACCTCGACCGTCGCGTCCCACCTGCCCCGGGCCGTCGGCCTGGCTTTCTCGCTGGCCCGCCCGCGCACCGACAGCCGGTGGCCGCGCGACGCGATCGCGGTGGCGACCTTCGGCGACGCCTCGGCCAACCACGCCGCGGCCACGGCCGCGCTCAACTCGGCCGGCTGGTTCGAGCACACCGGCGTACGGCTGCCCCTGCTCCTGATCTGCGAGGACAACGGTCTCGGGATCAGCGTGCCCACCCCCGACGGCTGGCTGGCCGCCGTGCTCGCGTCCCGCCCCGGCCTGCGCTACACGGCGGCCGACGGCTGTGACCTGGCCGCCACCTACGACGCCGCGACCGAGGCGGTCGGCTACGTACGCCGCGAGGGCCGGCCCGCCGTGCTGCACCTGTCGACCGTGCGCCTGATGGGGCACGCCGGGGCCGACGCCGAGGTCGGCTACCGTACGCCCGACGAGATCGGCCGTGACCTCGAGCGCGACCCCCTGGTCGGCACGGCCCGGCTGCTCGTCGAGGCGGGCCTGCTCGGGCCGGACGAGGTGATCGGCCGCTACGACGAGGTCGGCTGGCAGGTCCGCAAGGTGGCCGAGGAGGTGCTGGGCGAGCCCAAACTGGCCAACGTCAGCGAGATCGTCGCCCCGCTGGCCCCGCGCCGCCCGCTGCGCGCCGCCCACGCCATCACCGAGGTGGCCACCCGCGCCCTCGGTCCCGGCGCGGCGACCCGCTCCCGGGCGTTCGGCGGCAAACTCCCCGAGCAGTCCGGCCCGCTCACCCTGGCCCAGACCATCAACGCGACGCTCACCGACGCCCTCGCGTACGACCCGGGCGTGCTCGTCTTCGGCGAGGACGTGGGCCGCAAGGGTGGCGTCTACGGGGTCACCAAGCACCTCCAGGAGCGCTTCGGCGACGAGCGGGTCTTCGACACCCTGCTCGACGAGACGACGATCCTCGGGCTGGCCCTGGGCGCCGGGCTCGACGGCCTGCTCCCGGTCCCCGAGATCCAATACCTGGCCTACCTGCACAACGCCGAGGACCAGCTGCGCGGCGAGGCGGCCACAATGTCGTTCTTCTCCTCGGGGCAATACAAGAACCCGATGGTCGTCCGGGTGGCCGGTCTGGCCTACCAGCAGGCCTTCGGCGGCCACTTCCACAACGACAACTCAGTCGCCGTGCTGCGCGACATCCCCGGCCTGGTGCTGGCCGTGCCCAGCCGGCCCAGCGACGCCGCCCCCATGCTGCGTTCCTGCCTGGCCTCGGCCGCGTCCGACGGCAGCGTGTGCGTGTTCCTCGAGCCGATCGCGCTCTACCACACCCGCGACCTCTACCAGCAGGGCGACAACGAATGGCTGGCGCCCTACTCCGGCCCCGGCGCCTGGACCACCGAGCACGTGCCGATCGGCCGCGCCCGCACCTATCCGCTCGGCAACGCCCAAGACCTGACCATCATCACGTACGGGAACGGACTCCGGATGTCCCTCCGGGTCGCCGCCCAGCTGGCCGAGCAGGGCTATGGTTCCCGCGTGGTGGACCTCCGCTGGTTGAATCCGCTTCCGGTCAACGACCTCGTCCGCGAGGCCGCGGCGACCGGCCGGGTGCTGATCGTCGACGAGACCCGGCGCTCCGGCGGCGTCGGCGAAGGCGTGCTGGCGGCCCTGGTGGACGGCGGTTTCGTGGGCGCGGCGAGGCGGATCGCCTCGGCCGATTCGCTGATTCCGGTGGGTCCGGCCGCGCAGCATGTGCTGGTAGGAGAAGATGCCATCACACAGGGTGCCCACGCCCTGCTGGCACGGTAAATTGCCACACACCCGGTGCGCCACTTGCGCCGAAGGCCCTGAGTGTGTGGACTGACCCGAGGTTTTTGGTAATTCAGTTCTGGTGAATCAACGGTAGGAGGACTTAGACAGTGAGCGCGACCGCTGGTCAGGCCGACGGCGTACGCAGCCTGGCGGACCGGTTCGGCTTCGAGCCGAACATGGTGGTCATGGAGATGGGCTACGACGACGATGTCGACGAAGACCTCCGTGACGCCCTGACCGAACGTGTCGGCGAGTTGGTCGACGAAGACACCGACGAGGTCGTCGACGCGGTGCTGTTGTGGTACCGCGACGGTGACGGTGACCTTTTCGAGATCCTCACCGACGCCCTGGGCCCCCTCGCCGACAACGGCGTGGTGTGGCTGCTGACCCCCAAGGCCGGCCGTGACAACCACGTCGAACCGAGCGAGATCAGCGAGTCGGCCCCCACGGCCGGTCTGCAGCAGACCTCGACGGTCAACGCGGGCAAGGACTGGACCGGTGCCCGGCTGGTGTCACCCCGGGGCAACAAGAAGAAGTAGCTCGCTGCCGTCCCCGACCGACCGGCTTCCTGCGGGTGCCGGTCCGGTTAGGGTGTCCGCATGACGGTTCCGGTGGGCGCTCCCGCGCCCGAGTTCACCCTCAAAGACCAGAACAACCAGCCCGTACGGCTGGCTGACTTCCACGGCCGCAAGGCGGTGCTGCTGGTGTTCTACCCGTTCACCTTCACCGGCACCTGCCAGGGCGAGCTCACCGAGATCCGCGACCACCTGCCCGACTACCAGAACGACGACGTGCAGGTGCTGGCGGTCAGCGTCGACTCGGTCTACGCCCACAAGGTGTGGGCCATGCAGGAAGGCTTCGACTTCCCCCTGCTGGCCGACTTCTGGCCGCACGGGGCGGTGGCCCAGGCCTACGGCGTCTTCCACGACGAGGGCGGCATGGCCAACCGGGGCACGTTCCTGATCGACCGCGACGGCATCGTCCGCTTCGCCGAGATGACCGGCCCCGGCGAGGCACGCGACCAGAAAGCCTGGCGCACCGCCCTGGCCGACCTGACCGCGTGACCTTAGGTACGATGGCGACTCCGGCTACACCAATGCCGGGCGCGTAGCTCAGTGGGAGAGCACCCGCCTTACAAGCGGGGGGTCGTAGGTTCGAAACCTACCGCGCCCACGCTGCGGCACCCCCTGCCCGCGGAAAGCGCGGGCCTTGGCATCGTGGATGCCTCCTCAGGGGGCCGAGCCCCCTGAAACCCCACGTTACGGCCACTCGCGCTCGGTGGTAAATCGCTCTGAAACCCCACGTTACGGCCACTCGCGCTCGGTGGTAAATCGCTCTGAAACCCCACGTTGCGGCCACTTGCGCTCGGTGGTAAATCGCTCTGAAACCCCACGTTATGGCCGGTTGCGTCTGCCGGTTGCGCTTGGCGGTAAATCGGTTGGGGGCGGTGGGAGGATCTTTGTGTGAAGAAGATTCCTACGCTGTTTTTGCGTGACCCTGAGCGGCGGAAGATTCTCCTTCCGCGGGTGCATCCGGACTGTGGATGGGTTGTCGCCGGCGAGGGAGTTCCGACGCGTAAGTACGACGGCACCTGCGTCATGTTCGACTCGGACGGTGTGTGGTGGGGCCGCCGCGAGGTGCGTCCCGCCCGCACCCGTCCGCCCGGCTACCGTCCGGTGATGACGGACCCGGTGACCGGCAAGACCGTCGGCTGGGAGCCGATCGCCCAGTCGTCCTACGCCCGCTACCACGCCGAGGCCCTGACCAGCGGCCGCTTCACGGCCGGCACCTACGAGCTGATCGGCGAGCGGATCAACGGCAACCCCGAGCGCATCCGAGGGCACGCCCTGGTGGCCCACGCCGAGGCCGACCGGCTGGACGTTCCCCTGGACTTCGCCGGTCTGCGCACCTGGCTGCTCGCCCACCCCCAGTTCGAGGGCATCGTCTGGCATCACCCCGACGGCCGCCGGGCCAAGCTGAAGCACCGCGACTTCGCTCAGATGGAGAGCACCGCGCCCGCCCTGATCGGCTGAAAGCCCTCAGCCGCTGCCGCAGCCGCCGCTGCAGGAGAGGCCGCCGGGCTCGTAGCCGGTGGCTGGAGGGGGACCGAACGGGCCGTTGAAGCGGCGCGTGCGGCCGGTGCCCGTGACGTGCATCAGGCATAAGGCGCCCGGCAGGTCGTGGCAGATGCCCCGGCCGCCGCAGTCGGCCAGGTAACGGTTGCCCTGCGGGACTGCCAGCTCCTGGTCGATGCGGAACAGCAGCGGCAGCTGGGCGGGATCGCAGTTCTCGTCCTCCCGGGCCCGGCGGAACGTCTCGCCCAGCGCCGGGTATCGGCGGCCGGCCGGGCCGGCTGTGCTTCCCGGTGTGTCGGGCGGCGGCACGAAGATGTGGCCGAACGCCTCGGCGCAGAACGTGGCGTAGTCGGTCTGGCGTCGGGCCAGTTCGAGCCACAGGGCGGCGGTTATCCGGGACGGCATGGTCAGCTCGGCCTTCGGGTGGCGGGCGGCCAGGCGGAACCACTGGCGGGCCGCGGCCTCGATCCGGTCCAGATCAGCGCTGGTCAAGGTGCTGTTGTCGGCGGCCAGGCGTTGGCGCACCGACACGGGGAAGCGGTAGGCGTCGATCGCGGCGAGGCGGTCCGGTGTGCGTCGGCTCCATCTCATGCCGTGCAGCGTCGCGCCGGGCGTAGGCAAGGGTCATCGGACGTTCGTTCCTAAGGGGAACGTGGGGCTGTCGGATCACGGACCGAACGCGGCCCGGACCGGGGCGGCGCTGCCAGTGTTGCCTTCCACCAGCGAAGACGAGCCCACCAGCGACAACAAGCTCACCAGCGACGACAAGTCCAGCGAAGACAAGACCAGCGAAGACCAGACGCGCAGCGAGGCGGCCACGACAATGCCTGACATCTCGCCGGACCTGTTCCGGCGCTGGTATCGGTCCTTCGAGGAGGACACCGACGATCAGGCCGTCTACCGCCCCGGCGACTACGCCTTCCCGCCCAGCCGGGCACCCCGGCCCAGCCTGGAGTTCCGGCCCGGCGGCGGCTACCTCGAATACACCGCGGGCCCGGCCGACCGCGCCGTGCCCGGCCGGGGCAGCTGGGAGCGCGCGGAGGGCAACGCCCTGCGGGTGCGGGACGCGGCGGGGACCCGCGTGCTGGACATCGTCGCGCACGACGCGCAGGTGCTGAAGATCCGCAAATAGCGCGAGGAGATGAGGCCCGATGGACACCGCCGACAACGTCGAGACCCCGGCACGGCGCCGGTGCGGCAGCGAGGACGTGCACCGCCGCCTGCTGAACGAGAGCCTGAACTACCGCCTGAACCGGTCGGCCATCGAGAACCTCGCCTTCGCCTTCGCCACCGGGGAGGAGCAGCCCACCCGGGCCGAGGTGGTGACCGTGCCGGTGGTGGTGCACGTGGTCTATGCGACCGACGAGCAGAACGTCTCGGAGGAGCAGATCGACAGCCAGATCGCGGTGCTCAACGAGGACTTCCGCGCGACCAACGCCGACGTCAAGGGCGTGCCCCCGGTGTGGCAGGGGCTGGTCGCCGACGCTCGCCTCGAGTTTCGCCGGGCCACCGTCGACCCCGACGGCAACCCGACCACCGGGGTGACCCGCCGGCAGACCGACGCGGGCGCCTTCTCCGACAACGACGCGGTCAAGTTCGCCGCGCAGGGCGGCACCGACGCCTGGCCCGCCGACCGCTATCTGAACCTCTGGGTCTGCCGGCTCTCCGGTGGACTGCTCGGCTATGCGCAGTTCCCCGGCGGGCCGCCCGCCACCGACGGTGTGGTGATCACCTATACCGGCTTCGGCACGATCGGCACCGCGGCCGCGCCCTTCGACCTCGGGCGCACCACCACCCACGAGATCGGTCACTGGCTCAACCTGTTCCACATCGGCGGCGACGACGGCACCGGGTGCAGCGGCAGTGACTACGTGGCGGACACGCCCAACCAGGCCGGGCAGAACTTCGGCACCCCGGCCTTCCCGTCGATCACCTGCAACAACGGGCCGAACGGCGACATGTTCATGAACTACATGGACTACACCGACGACGTGGCGATGTTCATGTTCACCCACGGGCAGATCCTCCGGGTCGAGGCGTGCCTGGCCGGCCCCCGGCAGAGCCTGCAGACGGCGGCCGTGCCCCCGGCGGACGGGGGCGCCTGACCGCCGGGTATCTCAGACGCCGATGCGGCGACCGGTCGCGGGCACCACGCCCGCCTGCGGCCGGGCGCCGCACCGGCCCGTCACCACCGGGGCGGCCGTTGGCCGACGACCGCCCCGGCGGGTGGTGGCGTGCAGCGGGGCCGGGCGCACGGGACGCGCTCGGCCCCGCCCGCGTCAGCCCGCGGCCGGCTCGGCGGCCGTCGGCTCGCCAGGGCCGGCCGGTGACCGCCGGCTGCCCCGGGGCGGGAGCTCGCCGAGGTGTTCCAGGCGGGCCCGGATGCCGCCGTCGCTGCGCCCGAACTCGGCCATCAGGTCGCGCTGGCGGGCGCCGGACCGGAACCGGGCGACGAGACGCTCGTCGTCACCCGGGCTCCAGCGGACCCCCTGGTTGGGGTGGCGGTCACGCTTGTCGGGCGGCGGGCCGGCCGGGCCCGGGGCGGGCGGGGCCTGGGTCATCGCGATGAGGCCGGCCAGGGTCGAGGTGAGCACATCGGTGAGCGCGGGCAGGTCGGCCGGGCTGATGCCGCCGCTGATCTCGCTCACCACATGACCGTCGCCGTCGCTGCTCACGATGCAGAGATCGATGCGGTGGTCGTCGGTCGGGAAGGCGGTGACCTGGTAGTCGATCTCGCCGAGCACGAGCCGGCGGTCGAGGGTGATCGGGGATGACTGGAGGGCGGTGTCATTCATGGAGCGACCGTAGGGCCACCCTCCGACAGTTTTCGGCGCTCGGCGGGGCGCCGGACCGGACTCCCAGCCGGCTCTCAGCCGAGCCGCGCGGCCAGGATGCGTACGCCCGGGCCGTCGATCTCCCCGAGCACCTGCGAACGGCCCGTCATGGCCATCATCAGCGCCTCGGCCGGCCCGCTGACCAGGGCACCGTCCCCGTACGCCCAGCCCAGATCGGTGGCCTCGAACCGGAGCCCGGCCAGCCGCTTGCGCGGGGTGAAGCCGACCGCCCGCCCACTGGTCAGGAAGTCGAGCGAGATCCGCAGGTGGTCGAGCGGGAGCCCGTGCGGGAGCCCGAGCGGGCGCCGCATGTCCTGCCCGTGCACCTGCAGGTCGGTGAGCTGACCCGGATAGCCGACGATGGGCGGCCGGAACGGGTTGCCGGCGTGCCGGCGCAGACCGTCGGCGATCTCGCCCGCGGGCCGCTTCGCGATCGCGACGGCGAGCCGGGCGTTGGCCACGTGGATGCGGAAGCCGCTGCCGGCGAGGGTGGAGAGCACCAGGCCGCGCGGGGCGTCCACCGCGGCCAGCAGGTGCCCGGCCACCTGCTGGACGGTCCAGGCGCCGCACAGGCTGGTGGTGCCGAGCTGGCCCGGGCTCAGCGCGTCGAGGAGGTCGGCGATGCGGTGACGTTCCCCGGCGATCGCGGTGCGTACGGCGTCCATGAGCACCACACCCTACGAGGACAAGGGCACCCGTCCTGCAACCGGGCGCCCCCTCAACCAGCCCGCGCGATCACCGATTCCTTCTGGTGCCGGCGGGATGCCCCGCCGGCGGGCGGGCCCCGGTCGGCATCCCCCCGGCGATCGGGCCCGCCCTGCTGACGGCATCACCATCGGGTCAGGGGAGGACAGGCGCATGCCGTCGGAGCTGCACATCGGGATCGACGACGAGAAGACCGTCCTTTCCCCGTACGCCCTCAGCCTGCGCACCGGCCGCGCCACCCGGCACCGGGCGGGCTCCGTGACCGAGGTCGTGCCGGCCACCCCGAGCGGGGTCAGCCGCGAAGCCCGTCTGGCCTTCGCCGCCCGCCTCAGCCTTCCGTTGATCTTCGCTTCGGCCGTGCTCTACGCCGCCGGTGTGCCCTGGTGGCTGCCGTTCGCCGCGTCGGTCGCGACCGTGGCCACGGTGGCCCGCCGGCAGGCCCGCGCCGCCCAGGTCGCCCGCTTCGAACTGCCCACCGCCGACGGCAGCCGCGTGCTGCGGTCGCCCGAGGAGCGCGCCGTCCTCCAGCGCGCGGCCGCGGTGGCCCGCCGCATCCGGCGGACCTGGCCCGGCCTGACCGGCATGATCGACCCCGACCGGGCCGACCACGCGCTGACCCGCACCCTCGACGACCTGGGCGCGCTGCTCGAGCGGCGGCAGGAGCTGCGCCGGCTCCGCGCCGGGCTCGAGTCCGTACGCCACGGTGACGTCCCGGCCGACAGTCCGGCCGTGCTGGCGCTGGCCGCTCAGCGTGAGCGGGCCGACCAGCTCTGGCGGGAGGCCGGCGAGCGGGCCAACCACCTGCTGCGCAGCCTGGACCGCACCGCCCTGGCGGGGGAGGCGTTCCTGCGCGAGCGCGAGATCGGCGAGACCGCGCGGCAGGCCGAGCTCGTGCTGGCCGGGCTGACCGAACAGCCCGGAGCCGGGCCCGCCGAGGCCGGCCCCGAGCTCGCCGACCGTACGGCCGCGGTCATCACTGCTTATCGGGAACTGGCGGCAGAAGGTCGAAGTTGATCATCGCGCCCGCGGTCAGCCCGGCCGCGGCCGACGAGATCACCTGAGCCATCGGATCGGTGACGTTGCCGGCCACCCACACGCCGGGGACCTCGGTCCGCCCGCTCGGATCGGTCGCCGCCACGAAGGTGCCGATCCCCATCGGGTGCTCGACCGCTTTGAGCCCGAGCGAGTCGAGGAACCCGGCGCGCGCTTCCAACCGGCCCCGCGCGACCAGGTAGTCCCGCTCGATCAGGGAGCCGTCCTTCATCCGTACGCCGTCCTTCTCCACCGCCGCGACCTCGTCCAGCGGCACCAGGCGTACGTCGGAACTCCACTGGCCCCACAGCCGCAGCGCGTGCTGGGTCATCTCGTCGCCCGGGTCGCCGAGCACGCCGATCGCCGTCCCGCGCACCTCGTAGCCGTGGCAGTAGGGGCAGTGCAGCACGGTCTTGCCCCAGCCCTCGGCCAGCCCGGGCACCTCGGGCAGCCGGTCGACCAGCCCGGTGGTGACCAGCAGGCGCCGGGCCCGGTGGACGCTGCCGTCGGCCAGGGTCACCTCGAAGCCCCGCTCGACGTCGCCGCCCGCCGAGGCGACCTCGCCCTCGATCACCTTTCCGCCGTAGCGTTCGACCTCGGCCCGCCCGGCCGCGCGGAACTCCGCCGGGCTCATCCCGTCGCGGGTCAGGAAGTTGTGGATGCCCTCGGCGGGCGCGTTGCGGCCCTGGCCCGAGTCGATCACCAGCACCGAGCGCAACGCCCGCCCCAGCGCCACCGCGCCGCTCAGTCCGGCCGGTCCGCCTCCGATAACGATCACGTCGTAAGTCATGTGCCCATCGTGGGCGGGCCCGGCCGAAAGAGGGAAACTTCTTTGCCATGACGGCAAAAGACTTCCTGGCCGAGGTCGGTCCCCGGCTGCGGGCACTGCGGCGTGACGCGGGCATCACCCTGACCGCGCTGGCCGACACCACCGGCATCTCGGTCAGCACCCTGTCGCGGCTCGAGTCGGGGCAGCGCAAGGCCACCCTCGAGTTGCTGATGCCGCTGGCCCAGGCCTACCGGGTGCCGCTCGACGAGCTGGTCGGCGCGCCGCCGACCGGTGACCCGCGGGTCTACGCGCGGCCGATCCACCGGTTCGGCCAGACGATTCTGCCGCTGACCCGCAATCCGGGTGGTCCGCAGGCGTTCAAGCATCTGATCGCGGCGGGCGACCGGCAGACACCGAACCCGAAGACGCACGAGGGCTACGAGTGGCTCTACGTGCTCAGCGGCCGGCTGCGGCTGATTCTCGGCGAGCACGACCTGGTGCTGCCGGCCGGGGAGGCGGCCGAGTTCGACACCCGGGTGCCGCACTGGTTCGGCAGCGCCGAGGGCCGGGCGGTGGAATTCCTGTCGATCTTCGACGCGCAGGGTGCGCGGATCCACGTCCGGGCGCGTCCGAAGAAAACATCATCCGTTTGAGTGACTCGACCGTCACGCTCCGGAGCACTAGGTTGTCACTCGATGAGGTCTGTGTCATCCACCCCGGCGGGCGGTCGACAGCTGCCGCGGAATGGTGAGCCGGGGCCCTCGGGCGGTGCCGAGCGCGTCGGTCAGCATGGCCTGCACCATCTCGGCGTCCGGCAGCCGCCACTGTGTCTGCTCGGGCGGCACGGCCCAGCGCACCGTCCCCTCGGGCATCCGGCTCGGCGCGGCCGGGATCCACGAGCCACGCCGGTGCCGCACGATGTCCAGCCGATGATCCAGTTCGGACCGCAGCGGCACGCCCGGCCCGACCAGGAACATCCAGCGCCCGGCGGCGGTCACGGCCACCGGCCCGCAGGCCTCCCGGCGGCGGCTGAGCCGGGTGCTGCCGAGCACCCGCAGACCGAGAGCGGCCGGCACGTCGAGCACGTCGAACCGCCGCCCGGTCACCAGCAGCACGCTGTACGGCTCGTGCCGCCACCACGCCTGCACCTGGCCCGGGTCGACGCTCGCGGTGTCCTCCCACGACTCGAGGGCCGGGTGGCACGCCATGATCGGGCAGCCCGGGCGTCCACAGGCGAACCGGTGGCCGCTCAGCCGGGCGCCCGGAGTCACGGCCCAGCCGTGCTCGGCATAGCGCGCGGCAGCCCGGCGCAACCGGAGCCGATCGAGAACTCCAGGCGGTACGAACGGTCGATGGACGGTCCACTGCATGGCTCGATAACCCCCGATCTAGGTGGTCCGGTGCTATATCAGCCAGTGACGCCGTATCCAAGCGCGACACACCTCGTTGGTTCCGGCAGATCCACCCTTTGCAAGTTGCATCAAAAACTACGAGCATCGGTGAGCAGGCGATCACACACGCTGTGCGACGTGCGCGCACGTGGAGGGTTCAGACTGCAGATGACACAAGGGCTTGCCGGCGGGGGTCGTCGGTGAGTCGGGGGAGGCACCGTGGACGAGCTGCCGATCGGCCGTCGCGTCGCCTATTGGCGCGGCCGACGCAAAATGTCCCAGCAGGTCTTCGCAGACCGGCTCGGGAAGTCCAAGAGCTGGGTCGACAAGGTGGAGCGGGGAGTCCGCCGGCTCGACAAGTTCTCCGTCGTCTACGAGATCGCCGACGTGCTCCAGGTCGATGTCCAGCTGCTGCTGGGCAAAGATGTGGAACGCCGGCCGGAAACACAGAACTGCATCGACCAGGTCGAGGTCGAGGAGATCCGCGCCGCTCTGGAGCGTTATGACCAGATGAGCGCGTTCTTCCAGGCGGTGCCACATTCGCCGCCCCTCACCGAGATGCGCAAAGCGGTCAGCCACGCCTGGCTGACCTATCAGCACGCCAAATACGGCGTTCTCGCCCGGATGCTGCCCAAGCTGCTGCGGGACGCCCAGGCGGCCGACAGCGCGTACGCGACCGGGGCCGAGGCCAAGGACGCGGCGCACCTGCTCGGGCAGGTCTACCAGATCGCGTCGTCCGCCCTGCGCAAGGTCGGCGAGCACGAGCTGTCCTGGCTGGCCGCCGACCGCTCGATCGCCGTCTCCCAGCGGGCCGGCGACCAGCTGCTGGCCGGGCTGGCCAGCTATCGGGTGGGCAGCGCGCTGCTGGCGCTCGGCCGGGTGCGTCCCGCGCTCGAGGTCAACGTCAACATCGCCAACCGGCTCGCGCCGACCCAGTTCACCGAGCAGGACGTACGAGGTCAGCGCCTGTCCGTCTACGGCATGCTGCTGCTGAACGGGGCGATGGCGGCGGCCCGCATCGGCGACAGCGCGACCGTCCGCGACCTGCTGTGCGGGGCCGAGCAGGCGTCGCTCGAGCTGGGCGGCGACTTCAACCACTACTGGACCAGTTTCGGCCCGACCAACGTGCAGCTGCACCGCTGCGCCACGGCGGTCGAGCTGGGCGACGGCCGCACGGCGGTCGAGACGCACGAAAAGATCGACGTGATCGGCTTCAACGCGATGCTGCCCGAACGCCGGGCACACCACTTCCTCGACATCGCGCGCGGCTACACGCAGATCGGCAACGTCGAGAAGGCCAGCGAGATGCTGCTCGAGGGCGACCGGCTCGCCCCGTCCGAGATCCGCTGCCGCCCGCTCGCGCACGAGGTTCTTTCCGACGTGCTCCGCCGGACGCGGGGCACTCCGCCGGCTCCCATCGCGGAGCTGGCCGAGCAGATGGGAGTCGGTGTATGACGGGCGCCTTCAGTCCGGTGGGGGTCCGCACGTGACGACCGGTAACCCCGCGGCCGGTGTGCTCTACGTCCTGGTCTGTGGCTCACCCATGGCCCGTGACGTCGGCAAACTGGTCGACCTGGCCCAGTCGGAAGGCTGGGAGGTCTGCGTGATCACCACGCCCGACGGCCGCAAGTTCGTCGACGTGCCCGCACTCCAGGCGCAGACCGGCCACCCCGTACGCACCTATTACAAGAGTCCCGGCGACCCGGACGTGCTGCCCGCGGCGGACGCGATGATCGTCGCGCCGGCCACGGTGAACACCGTCAACAAGTGGGCCGCCGGGATCACCGACACGCTCGTGCTCGGTCTGCTGGTCGAGGGCTACGGCTACGGCGTTCCGACCGCCGTGGTCCCGTACACGAACAAGGTCATGGCCCTGCATCCGGCGTTGCACGAGAGCCTGGCCAAGCTCCGTGACTGGGGCGTGCACGTGCTCTACGGCGAAGACGTGTGCCGGTTGGGCGGGCCGGGACAGACCGACCGGTTTCGCGGCCAGTTCCCGTGGCGGCGCGCTCTCCAGGCGGTGAGCAACCCGGTCTCGATGAGCAGCAGCGGCCAGGTGGAACGGGCGTAGGGCCCGTACCGCCGATTCCGCGGCCGGGGCCCGATAGAGTTGGCGGCCGTGACCGACACAGCCGCCGCACCCACCGTCCTCGACGTGGTGAACGCTCTCGACCGGCGCTATCCGCGCGACTGGGCCGAGTCGTGGGACAGGGTCGGCCTCGTGCTCGGAGATTTTTCCCGTACGGTCCGGCGCGTGCTCTGCGTGGTCGACTGCGTGCCCGAGACGGTCGACGAGGCCCTCGACGTACGCGCCGATCTGGTCGTCGCCCACCACCCGCTGCTTCTCAAGCCGGTGTCGTCGATCGCGCCCGACACCTACAAGGGCCGGATCATCCACCGGCTCATCCGGCACGACGTCGCGCTCTACAGCGCGCACACCAACGCCGACGTGGCCAACCCGGGCGTGTCCGACGCGCTCGCGGCCCGGCTCGGCCTGCGCGACCTGCGCCCCCTCGTGCCGGCCACCGGCGCCGCGGCGGGCGAGGGCCGGGGCATCGGCCGCATCGGCGAGCTGGCCGATCCGATGGACCTGGCCGAGTTCACCGGCTTCGCGGCGAGCCGCCTGCCCGCGACCGCGGCCGGGGTGCGCGCGGCCGGCGACCCGTCCCGGGCGCTGCGGACCGTGGCGGTCTGCGGCGGTGCGGGCGATTCGTTCCTCGCCGACGCGGCGCGGGCGGGCGTCGACGCGTACCTGTGCGCCGATCTTCGCCATCACCCGGCCAGCGAGCATCTCGCCGAGGCCGGCCCGGCGCTGCTCGACGTCGCACACTGGGCCACCGAACGCCCCTGGCTCGACGACGTCGCGGCCTGGCTGCGCGAAGAGTTCGGCGCCGAGACCATCGTGTCCGACGTGGACACAGACCCCTGGACCGTCCACGCCCGGGACGTACCCGAGAAAAAGGAGCCCCAGCCGTGAAGGCCTCGCCGGAAGCCCAGCGCCGACTGCTCGACCTGCAAGCCGTCGACACCGCCCTGGCCCAGCTCGCGCACCGGCGTAAGTCGCTGCCCGAGCTGGCCGAGATCGACACCGTGTCGCGGGAGCTGTCCGCGCTCGAGGACGAGCGGGTCCGGGCCCAGGTCGCCGTGGACGACCTCGACCGCGACATCAGCCGGTTCGAGAAGGACATCGAGCAGGTCCGCCTCCGCAAGGACAAGGACCAGGCCCGGCTCGACGCCGGCGGCGCGCTGCGCGAGATCGAGGGCCTGCAGCACGAGCTGGCCACCCTCAACCGCCGCCAGTCCGAGCTCGAAGACTCCGAGCTCGAGCTGATGGAGCAGCGGGAGACCGCCGAGCAGGCGCTGTCCGAGGTGAAGCAGCGTCTCGACGCGGCCGCCGAGCGGCGCGGGGCGGCCGAGCAGCGCCGCGACGAGGCGTACGCCGACATCACCAAGGAGCAGGAGTTCAAGAACTCCTCGCGGGGCCCGCTGGCCGCCGACCTGCCGGCCGACCTGGTCTCGCTCTACGACAAGATCCGGCTCGACTCGGGGCTGGGCGCGGCACTGTTCCAGGCCGGGCGCTGCGGCGGCTGCCGGATCGAGCTCTACGGCGCCGACCTGGCCCGGGTGAAGGCGGCCGAGCCCGACGACGTGGTGCGCTGCGAGGAGTGCCGCCGCATCATGGTCCGTACGAAGGAATCCGGTCTGTGAGGGTTGTCGTCGAGGCGGACGGTGGGTCCCGGGGCAATCCGGGGCCGGCCGGCTACGGCTCGGTCGTGCGCGACACCGACGGTCAGGTGCTGCTCGAGCGGCAGGGCGCGCTCGGCACGACCACCAACAACGTGGCCGAGTACACCGGCCTGATCGAGGGCCTGCGGGCCGCTCACGAGCTCGGCGCGACCGAGGTCGACGTGCGGATGGACTCCAAGCTCGTGGTCGAGCAGATGTCCGGGCGCTGGCAGATCAAGAACGCCGGGCTGCGGCCGCTCGCCGCCGAGGCCGCCCAGCTGGTGGCCCGGTTCGGCCGGGTGACCTTCGAGTGGATCCCGCGCGAGCGCAACAAGGCCGCCGACGCGCTGGCCAACCGGGCGATGGACGAGGCCGCGGGCAAGCCGGTCTCTGATCGCATCGAGCCTGAGGTGGTGACACCCGCGGCCCCGAAATCCTGGGCGCCGCCGTCGCTCGACAACGCGACCCGGCTCATCCTGGTGCGGCACGGCGAGACGGCGTACACGCAGCAGGGTCGTTACTCGGGTCGCGGTGACGTGCCGCTCTCCGATCAGGGCGAGGCGCAGGCCATGGCGGCGGGCGGCCGGGTGGCCGGCATCTCGCGCGACGTGACGGCCATCGTGAGTTCGCCGCTGCGCCGGTGTGTGCGCACCGCCGAGCACATCTCGGCCGAGGTCGGCGGCGTGCCGGTGACCGTGGTGGACGACCTGATCGAGGTCGATTTCGGGCTCTGGGAAGGCCTGACCTTCGCCGAGGTGCAGGAGGGCTGGCCCACCGAGATGAACGCGTGGCTGGCCTCGACGAGCGTGGCGCCGCCGGGTGGCGAGTCGTTCCAGGCGGCCGCCAAACGGGTGCGTGGGGCGATGGCGACGATCCTTTCCTCGTACGGAGAAGGGGTGGTTGTTGTGGTTTCGCATGTCTCGCCGATCAAGTTGATCCTGCGCGACGCGCTCGCCGCCTCCGACGCGTTCCTGCATCGCATGTTCCTCGACGCGGCCGGTGTGTCCACGATGGATGTGTGGCCCGACGGCAACATCGCGGTGCGCTCGGTCAACGAAACGGCGCATCTCCGCTGATCCGCGCAAATCCGGTCGGGCCGCAAACCGGACCTGTCGGGCCCATCGACGACGAGCATTGATTCTCCGTGCCGAGACGTTTAGCTTCCTCGATTAGGAAACTTTCTTCAACGTTTCGGCCCTGGAGGGCTCATGCGCGTCTTTACCCGGCGTCTCGTCGCCGTGGCGGCTCTCGCCGCGGTGGCGTCGACGGTCGCCGCGACTCCCGCACAGGCGACCGGCGTCAAGCCGTACGTCAAGGTCGGCTACTTCACCCAGTGGGGCATCTACGGTCGCGACTTCCAGCTCGCGAAGGTGCAGAAGTCCGGCGCCGCGTCCCGTCTGACCCACATCAACTACGCGTTCGGCCCGGTCACCGCCGACGGCCTGTGCGCCTCGGCCGACGCCTGGGCCGACTGGCAGACCCCGTTCTCGGCCGAGAACAGCGTCGACGGCGTGGCCGACGTCGCCGGTCAGCCGATCTCGGGCAACCTCAACCAGATCAAGGAACTGAAGGCCAAGAACCCGAAGCTGCGGGTGCTGATCTCGCTCGGCGGGTGGACCGGCTCGAAGTACTTCTCGGACGCCGCCCTGACCGACGAGTCGCGCAAGAAGTTCGTGACGTCCTGCGTCGACCTGTGGATCAAGGGCAACCTGACCGGGCTGCCCGACGGCACCGGCGCCGGCATCTTCGACGGCATCGACCTGGACTGGGAGTGGCCCGGTTCGGCGGGCGAGGTCGGCAACATCATCCGGCCCGAGGACAAGCAGAACTTCACTCTGCTGACGGCCGAATTCCGCAAGCAGCTGGATTCCCTTTCCCGTACGACCCGGCACCGCTACGACCTCACGGCGTTCCTGCCCGCCGCGCCGGTCAAGGTCGACGCCGGCTTCGAGGGCAAGATCTTCAAGTACCTCGACTTCGGCACGGTCCAGGGCTACGACTTCCACGGCTCGTGGGAGGCCCGCGCCAACCAGCAGTCGGCCCTGTTCGTGCCCAAGGGCGCGCCGGACAACCCGGACTTCTCGTCCGACGTGGCGATCAACAAGTGGCTGTCGGTCGGCGCCCCGCGCAAGAAGCTGGTGCTCGGCCTGCCCTACTACAGCCAGGGCTGGACCGGCATCACGGCCGGCGGCAACGGCCTGTTCGCCCCGGCCACGGGTGCGGCGCCGGGCAAGTTCGCGGCCGGCACCGAGGACTACAAGACGGTCAAGACCCTGCCCGGTTTCAAGGTCTACCGTGACCTCAAGGCGGGCCACTCGTGGCTCTTCGACGGCACCACGTTCTGGACCTACGACGACCCGGCCATGATGCTGCAGAAGACGCTGTACATCCGGGCCAAGGGCCTGGGCGGCGCCATGATGTGGTCCCTCGACGGCGACGACACCAACGCGTCGCTGACCAAGGCGGTCTCGACCGGCCTCTGGACCCCGTAGTGTTCTCGGGCGCCCCCGTTCCCGGGGGCGCCCTTCTTCGGTCAGGGCTTGCGGCCGACTGCGCAGTACTGGGCGATCTCGGGCTGGGCCGCGGCCTCGGCGTCCGGCTTCCAGCGGGTGACCGGCACGACGCCCGGGTCGACCAGGTCGAGCCCGGCGAACAGGCCGGCGATCCGCTCGGGGCTGCGCAGGTGGTATTTCGGGTTGGCCGAGACGTTCCAGATGCGGGTCGCCTCGACCACGTCGGGGTTGGTGTCGGCGCCGTCGTACATCGCCAGGTAGCTGCCCGGGGCCAGGTTCGACATGAACTGGTCGATGATCGACCGGGCCTCGTCGTCGCTCTCGACGTGGCCGAGGATGCCCATCACCATCAGGGCGACCGGCTGGTCGAGGTCGAGGGTCTCCGACGCCGCGGCCAGGATCTTGGCGGGGTCGCGGAGGTCGGCGTCCACATAGTCGGTCTTGCCGTCGGGGCTGCTGGTCAGTAGCGCGCGGGCGTGCGTGAGCACGAGCGGGTCGTTGTCGACGTAGACGATGCGGGCCCGCGGGTTGGCCGCCTGGGCCACCTCGTGCGTGTTGCCGGCGGTGGGCAGGCCGGTGCCGACGTCGAGGAACTGCGCGACGCCGCCGTCGGTGGCCAGATAGTGCACCGCGCGGACCAGGTACTTGCGCGAGAGCCGGGCGTATTCGGCCAGGTGCGGGACGTTTTCGATGATCTGATCACCGACTGCCCGGTCGACGGCGAAGTTGTCCTTGCCGCCGAGCAGGTAGTTCCAGATGCGAGCGGTCTGCGGAACGTTCGTGTCCAGCGACTCCTGAGCCATGTCCGTGATCGTAGCGGGGCGGCCGGGCAGACATCGAGGGCCACCGTTCGGCGCAGGTCGTACGCCGTTCGGCGCACGATGATCGCTTGTAACGGGCGTGTGTCGTTAGCGTGACTGTGACCGTCTCCACAGTTACGAGGAGGTACGGCTGATGGCGGAGCCCGAGACTCCCGAATCAGAACCCGCAGCTCGAAGCGACCGCAGCCCGTGGAACTGGCTGCTGATCATCCCGATCGTGCTGCCGGTGATGACCTTCCTGTTCAATCACGACTCGCCCCGGCTGTGGGGCTTCCCGGCCTTCTACTGGCTGCAGTTCATGTTCATCCTCGTCGGCGTGGCCACCACCTCGCTCGTCTACCAGATGACGAAGAAGCGGTGACGCCATGAGTGACCACATCACCGAGATCATCGTCTTCACGTTTCTGTTCCTGCTGGTCAGCGGCATGGGCTTCGTCGCCGCGCGTTGGCGGCGGCCGGACAACATGGAGCACCTCGACGAGTGGGGACTCGGGGGCCGCAGCTTCGGCGGCTGGATCACCTGGTTCCTGGTCGGCGGCGACCTCTACACGGCGTACACCTTCGTCGCCGTACCCGCCCTCATCTTCGGTGCCGGTGCGGCTGGGTTCTTCGCCGTGCCGTACACCATCGTCATTTATCCCTTGTTCTTCCTGATCCTGATCCGGCTCTGGTCGGTGTCGCACCGGCACGGCTTCGTGACTCCGGCCGATTTCGTCCGTACGAGGTTCGACTCGCCCACACTGGCCCTGCTCATCGCGATCACCGGCATCGTCGCGACCATGCCGTACATCGCCCTGCAGTTGGTCGGCATCGAGGCCGTCCTCAAGACGATGGGGGTGACCGGCGACAGCGCCATCGCCCGGCACGCGCCGATCATCATCGCGTTCGCGATCCTGGCCGCCTACACCTATCAGTCGGGTCTGCGGGCACCGGCGCTGATCGCCTTCGTCAAGGACACGCTGATCTACATCGTGATCATCGTGGCCGTCATCTACCTGCCCTACAAGCTGGGCGGCTGGGGCAGCATCTTCGACGCGGCCGAGGCGAAGTTCACCGCCTCGCCCAACCCGAACGACGGCATCACGCTGAACGCCAACAACCAGATCCAGTACATCACCCTGGCCCTCGGTTCGGCGCTGGCGCTGTTCCTCTATCCGCACAGCATCACCGGCGTGCTGGCCAGCAAGAACCGCAACGTGATCAAGCGGAACATGTCGGCCCTGCCGGCCTACAGCTTCCTGCTCGGCCTGCTCGCGCTGCTCGGTTACGCGGCCATCGCGTCCGGCGTCAAGCCGATCACCGACCCGGCCACCGGCAAGGTCGACAGCAACACGGTCGTGCCGCTGCTGTTCGACATGCAGTTCCCGTCGTGGTTCGCGGGCGTCGCCTTCGCCGCGATCGGCATCGGTGCGCTGGTGCCGGCCGCGATCATGTCGATCGCCGCGGCCAATCTGTTCACCCGCAACATCTACAAGGAGTACATCCGCAAGGACGCCACCCCGGCCGCCGAGGCCCGGGTCTCGAAGATCACCTCGCTGGTGGTGAAGGTCGGCGCGGTCGCCTGCATCGTCTTCCTCGACCCGCAGTTCTCCATCGACCTGCAGCTGATCGGCGGCATCATCATCCTGCAGACCGCGCCCGCGGTGGCCCTCGGCCTGTTCACCCGCTGGATGCACCGCGGCGGGCTGATCGCCGGCTGGATCGTCGGCATGGGCGTCTCGATGTGGATGCTGTGGCAGATCCCGAACCCGGCGACCGGCCGCGCCCACTTCGGCGGCTCGGCGTTCCCGCTGTCCGACCTCGGGTTCGACACCAAGCGGACGATCTACGTCGGTTTCGTCACCGTGCTGCTCAACCTGCTGGTGGCGGCGATCGTGACCCTGATCCTGCGGGCCATGAAGACCCCCGACGGCGTCGACGGCACCACGCTGTCCGACTACTACGCCGACGAGGGCGACCCGCGCATCGACAAGGACGTCGCGGCGGCGGTCGAGCACAAGTCGTCCACCTGATCGGCCCTTCTACCTGGCCCGCTCCAGAAAGCGCCGCGCCCCACCGTCCCCGGGGCGCGGCGCTTTCGCGTTGAATGGCGGTCGTGGCTCGGGACTGGATCAGATGGCATGACGAGTACGAGGTGCCCGGCTCGTCGCTGGCCCGCCGGCTCGAGGTGGTGCGGGGTTTCCTGCGGCCGCTGCTCCCGGCGCCACGCCGGGTGATCAGCATGTGCGCCGGCGACGGTCGCGATGTGCTGCCGCTGCTGCCGCCCGGATCGCCGGCCGTGCTCGTCGAGCAGGACCCGGAACTCGCCGACCGGGCCCGCCGTGCCGCGCCCGACGGAGTGACGGTGGTGACCGGAGACGCGGGCATCACCGACCCGTACGCAGCGGTGGCTCCCGCCGACGTTCTGCTCGCGTGCGGCGTTTTCGGCAACATCACGGACGCGGACGTGGGCCGGACGATTGCCGCTCTGCCCGCATTGCTGGCTCCCGGCAGCACTGTGGTCTGGACCCGGGCGGGCGATTCCCCCGTACGCGATCTGTTCGTCACCAACGGTTTCGAGGAACTCGCCTATTGCGAGCCGCACGACGCGCGTTTCCGGGTCGGCGTGCACCGGCTCACCCGGGATCCGTCGCCTTTCGTGGCCGGGTTACGCATGTTCCATTTCGTCGAGGTATAGGCAGAACGGATGCCCGGCGGGATCGAGCATCACCCGTACGGAATCCTGGGGCTGAAACTCCGCCTCGGTAGCGCCGACACTCGTCGCGTGCGCCACGGCCTCTTCGAGATCGTCGACCTCGATCTCCAGGTGCATCGACATCTGCGGCTTACCCGGTTCGGCCGGCCAAACCGGGCGCACATAGTTCTTCTCGGTCTGAAAGCCGAGGTTGTATCCCGCAGTCTCGGAGGGCGCGACGGCGCCGCCGAGCCCGTTGTCGGCCGGATAGAAGGTCCAGCCGAGCAGGCGGGAATAGAAGCGCCCGAGCTCGATCCCGTCCGGAGCGTCCAGAGTCACACCCCACCACTGCTTACGCCTCCGAAGCGGCACACAGCCCCCATCTCGGTCGATGAACTGATCCACACCCATTCAACCGACATTCCCCCCGATCCGCGACCCGATTCGCGCAAATATTCCCCATCCGTAACTCAAGATCAGCTCGTCCCCGGAATGAGAACGGTTCCACCGGTGGACAGTCGCGCGTGGACAGTCGGCCGATTTCCCGTAACTGATCGTCGCGTCGATCGACCCGATTGCAATGCCGACGGCAGCGTAATCTTCGTGCACGTTCTTGACGGAGGGTGTGACTTATGAGTGAAGACACCTGGTTGGCCGCCCGGCTCATTCCCACCTCGGGGATCAACGGTGCCGACGAACAGGAGCGAAGAGCTACGTCCGCGCTTCTTGCGGTCATGTGCGCGGTGCGGGAATTCGGCCGGGCACTGACGCAGCCGTTCGGTGCGCCTGCCGGAACGGTCCAGGCCTACATCGAGGTGCCTTTCAAGCTCGGCGACGGACGAGTCTTCCCGGACGGCCTTGTCCGGGTCTCCCGCGGCCAGCGCGAATGGACAGCGCTGGTCGAGGTCAAGACCGGCGGCAACGAACTCAAAGCGGAACAGATCGAGAACTACCTCGACGTAGCCCGCGAGCAAGGATTCGACGCCGTCGTCACGATTTCCAACCAGATCCCGCCGGTGCCCGGCCAGCATCCGACGGCCGTCGACAAACGGCGGCTCAAGAAAGTTGCCCTCCATCATCTGCCCTGGTCGGAGGTGCTCACGACCGCGGTGATGCAGAAGGAGTATCGGGGCGTCGCGGACCCGGATCAGGCTTGGGTACTGGGTGAACTGATCCGATACCTCGAACACACCAAGTCGGGGGCCCTCGACTTCAGTGACATGGGTCCGAACTGGGTTCCGATTCGGGAGTCGGTCGGTGCCGGAACGCTTCGCGCGACTGATGCCGGCGCCGCTGAGGTCGTCGGGCGATTCGATGCGCTCGTACGCTATGCCGGTCTGAAGCTCGGGCGGAGCCTGGGAACCGAGATCGTCCCCGCACTCAGTCGCCGTGAACTGGCGGAACCCGCCGTACGAACGCAGGCGTTGGTGGCTGAACTGACCTCGAACGGCACCATGACCGCCGGTCTGCGGATTCCTGGCGCGGTCGGGGCTCTCTTCATCAAGGCCGACGTCCGGGCCGCGCGAATCACCTGTCATGTTGACGTCGATGCGCCGCGGGAAGGCCGGCCGACCACCCGTGTGAACTGGCTTGTCCGGCAGCTCAAGCAAGCTCCGGAAAGTGTGCGGCTGGAGGCGTTCGCCGCCTATTCGCGCGGCCCCGGAAACACCGAACTGCTGAAGGCCGTACGGGAAAATCCGGGTCTTCTGATCAATGATCCGGCCAAGGAGTTGAAGGCATTCCGGGTGGCGGCCAACTCCGCCGCCGGAACGAAGCGGGGCACCGGGCGTGGGTCGTTCATCGACTCGGTGCTGGACGCCGTCGACGATTTCTATAAGCAGGTGCTGCAGAATCTCAAGCCGTGGATGCAGGCGCCGCCGCGACTGCGGTCGCCGGAGGACGTCGTCGTGGAGCCGGTGTCGCCTGCGCTGATTTCGACGGCGATCTCGTCGCAGGACGGGCCGGAGGCGGGCCCGGCGTAGGCCCCTCTTCGCCTACTGTCAGGTTTGTGACCAGCACCGAGGTTTTCGACGCCCGGCGGGCGCGTGTGGCCACGTCGGCGATCTTTGCTGCTCATGGCGCCGTGACGGGGACGTTTGCGGCGCGTGTGCCGTGGATCGCCGACCACGTCGGGGTGGGGCCCGGCGGACTGGGGATCGCGCTGCTCATGCCCGGTGTCGGGGCGCTGCTCGCGATGCCGTTGTCCGGGCGGCTCGTGCATCGGTTCGACCTGCGTTCCCTCGTACGCGTCCTGATGCTCGCCTGGGTCTTCGCCCTGATGCTGCCGTCGCTGCCCACGTCGTTGTGGCTGCTCTGCGTCACGCTCATCGTCTACGGGGCGACGGCCGGGCTCGCCGATGTGGCCATGAACGCGCACGCCGTGCTGGTCGAGGAGCGCTACGGCCGGTCCGTGATGTCCGGTTTCCACGGGTGGTGGAGTCTCGGCGGGCTGGGCGGTTCGGCCATCGCCGTGTTCGCCGCGCGCGAGGGCCTCGGCGCGCCGGCCCACTTCGGCATCGCGGTCGCCGTGCTGGTCGTGGTGGTGCTGGTCGCGTCGCAGGGGATCGTCCCGCACCGACCGGCGCCCAGCCTCGAGGAGCCGCCCGCGTTCGCCCTGCCCAGCAAGGCCGTGCTGCCGATCGGTCTGGTCGCGTTGTGCGCCGTGTTCGCCGAGGGGGCCAGCCTCGACTGGTCCGCCGTCTATGTCCGCGACCTGCTCGGCAGCCCGGCCGCCACCGCCGCCGCCACGGTGTCGATATTCTCGGTGTGCATGGCGGTCGCCCGCTTCGGCGGCGACTGGGTCGTGCAGAAGATCGGACCGGTCGCCACGGTTCGGCTCAGCGGCGCGATCGCCACGATCGGCGTGCTGATGGTCGTGCTGATCGACCAGGTCGCGCTGGTCATCGCCGGGTTCGGGCTGCTCGGCATCGGTATCGCGGTGGTCGTTCCGCTGGTTTTCGCGGCGGCCGGGCGCAGCGGCGAACATCCGGGGAAAAGCATCGCCGGGGTCGCCGGAATCGCGTACGGAAGCGGCCTGATCGCCCCCGGAATCATCGGCGGAATCGCCCACGCGACCTCGCTGACCGTTTCGTTCGGCATCATCGTCGGCCTGATGGTCGTCATGACGGCCGGCGCCTCGGTCCTGCGGCGCTAATCCAGTTGTGGCTCCAGCATCCGGGCCACGTCGAGCGCCCGGGAACGCGCCTGACCCGACGCCTCGACCGTCCACAATTCGGAGAGAACGCCCATCACATAACCCCAGGCGACAACTCTTTCCCTTTCCTCGTACGCCGTCAGCATGTCGATCCGCTCCGGAACGCGCGCCAGTATTTCCGGGTCACGCCGCTCCGGATCCGGGTTGTAGAGCATCGCCCCGCCGTCGTATCCCGGATCCCCAAACCATCCATGCGGATCGATGGCCAGCCATTCCCCGTCCCGCCCGCGCAGCACATTGCCGTGGTGCAGATCGCCGTGCAGCACCGTTTCCCGGGGCGCGCTGTCGCACAGATCGTCGAACAGTTCGGCCGCCCGATCGACCATGCGCCGGGGAATCGGCCCATCCTGATAACGCTCGAATCCTCCGCGTAGCTTGCGCAGATGCGGCAGATCAAAACCGGTTTCCCGTACGCGGTGAAGCCGGTTCCCCACCTCGACCAGCGCCGCCTCGCCCCCGATGGGCACCGGTCCTCCCGGATCGGCGCGTTCCACGAGAAGCGCGCCTCTGGCCGGGTTCTCGGCCAGCAGCCGGACGGCGCCCTGCCCGTCGAAAACGCGGAGCGCCTCCGCCTCCGGGGCGAGGTGCCCGTCGGCGACACCGAGTTTGAGAACCGCTTTCGTCCCGTCCGCACACGCGGCCGCCGCGACCCAGTGGAACGTCATCGGATAGAGCGCCCCGACCCGTACGTCCCAATCGGCCGCCACCTCGTCGATCAGCGCCGGCAGGTCGGACAGCCAGCGCCGCCCGTCATCACCCCAGTTCTCGGTGACGTTGCGGATCAGCGTTTCCATCACATTCGACTCCGGATCTCGCGGGCCAACTCGGCCTGCGACTCGTCGCTGACGTCCAGAACGCCGTTCTCGGCCATCACGGCGTGGAACTGCTGACGCTCGTACGGAACTCCGGGCGGAAGCGGCGCCAGATGCCAGTGCAGATGACTGTTCCCGAGCCGGCTGCCGAAACTCATCGAATACATTCGCTCGGTCGGCAGGGTGCCCGCGATCGCGCGTGCGACCCGGTGCACGGTGCCCTGAAAGCGCTCGAAAGCCGCCTGGTCGAGGTCGTCCACCCAGCTTTCGAGATGCCGTTTCGGGCCGACCAGCGTGTAGCCGAGCAACGTCGGTTCCCGGTTCAGAAAGGCGATCGTCTCGTCGTCCTCGAACACCACGTGGTGCCGATAATCCGGGTGCCCGGCGACGGTCGCGCAAACGAAACAGGGCCCGTCGGCCACCCGCCGTGCGTACTGCTCGAAATCGAACGCCAGCCGCCGCGCCTCCACGAGCACCTCCGCATCGATCTCCCGCCTCGGCCGCGCCGAGTTGACGTAGTCGCTGCCGAGCGCGAGAAGCGGTTCCGCGAAATCCTCGGCCCCGGTGAGCGCCCACTCCACGAACTCTTCGGGCGACATTTCCCCCGCGACCGTACGGGCGGCCAGATGCCCGACCGCAATCGCCTGGGCCTCGTGCGCGTCGGGCGGATAGAGATCGAGCCCGACATCGTGAAGCGCGGCCTCGAGAAACTCCGGTACCTCGTCCGCGGCGTGCTGGCGCATGACCCCGGCCAGCACGGCCAGGTTGACCCCGTCATATCCCGACGCGAGCAACTCACACGCGGCGTCGATGATCTCGGGGCCGTTCTGCGCGCCGTCCACACTCCACAGGGCGGCCGCCAGCCGCATCCGCTCCAGCGCCCCGTCCACCCGTCGATCATCGTTGATCACCGTCCGGCCCGGCCACAGATTTCCAGCCCCACCCGATGGCAATATCCACAGGCTGGCGGTTGTCCACAGACGGCAGTCCAGGGCGGCCGTTTCCGCGCAGACTGGCTCGATGAACTATCAGGGGCCGTCACTCCGCGCCGACATCTCGCCGGCGATGGTCGAGGCCGCTCGTTCTCTCCCCCCGCGGCGGCTGGACGAGGGCCACTCTGGCGCCGGCCGTCACCGGCTCGAGCCGCACGTTCGTCGCCCGGCTGTTCCAGATCTGTGCGGCCTGGTTGACCACCGAGACGAACTCCTGCGCCTGCCTCGCGTCGTAAAGGAGCACCTCGGGGCGCGGCCGAAGCGGGCGCCGCCGCGGCCACCTGGACGCCGGCGATCGCGGCTGAGTGGGGTGGGCCTGGCCCCGCCGAGCGGGTGGAAACAGGAACTGCGGGCCGGTTTCCGTTGCTGACAGCGTTTCAGCCGACCACGGGGCCGGATGAACACCGTGACCGCAGCCGCCATTTTCCGGCCTCCTCGATCCGGGACCGGGCGCCTCAACGGTCGACTGAGCGCGGCGACTCGCTGTGCGACGAGGTCGTGCGTGGCCGGGAGGTCACGGCGTTGGTAGTTTGCCGGTCATGGAATTCGCCGCCGGTCCGCCCAACAAGTGGGTCGTGACGCTGAGGTCGGGCGCGGTGCTCGAGCTCGCGGCCGACTCCTACAACGAGGAGAACGGCAACGCCGAGTTCCACATCCTGGCCGACGCCACCGCCGATGAGCAGGAAATTCTCGAGATCGTCAGCCGAGGCGCCGGCGGTCGGAGGGTGATCGTGCTGGTCGCCCGCATCCCGATGGCCGAGGTCGGCTCCATCGCGGGTGGCTGGGCCTGGAACGACACCGGTCAGGATGTGTGAGCCGTGGTGGAGGGCCAGTTTTCCCCGTCGCCGAAACGGGTCGCCCAGTAGTACGGGTTGAGCTCCAGCAGGGTCCGCGCGCGCCAGCCGCCCGGGTCGGCGACGGCGGCCTGCACGCCGGGACCCCACAGGGCCAGCCGCTCCTGACAGATGCCGCACGGCGCCAGCACGAAGATCTCAGCGGTCCCGGCCTCACGACCCACGCAGACCGAGGCCGTCACCCGCTTGTCGAGCGTGTAAGCCTGGCAGATCGCCCCGGTCTCGTGGCACAGGGTGACGCCGGCGTTGATGTTGTCGAGGCAGACGCTGGTCAGGATCTGACCGTCCTCGAGGTACAGGGCCGCCGCGCCGCCGTATTCTTCGGCGGGCCAGCGGCGGTTCATCTGATCAACTGCCGCATCGACCAGTCGTTGATCGAGATCCATCCAGCGAGAGTACCGGCGACGCCACGCCGGTCATGGGGAGAAGGCGTCGCCCCGGTCAGCTGATGGAGGGGTCGCGCCGGTCATCGTGCGATGGCGTCGGGCCGATCAGCTTTTGGAGGGGTCGCGTCGGTCATTGGGCGATGGCGTCGGGCTGGTCAGCTTTGGAGGGGCTGGCGCCGGTAGAAAGGCGTCGGCTGGTCAGCGGGAAATGGCGCCGCGCCGGCAATCGGGAGAAAGCGCCGGGCCGGTGAGGGGGAGAAAGCACCGCGCCGGCAAACTGGGGACGGCGCCGCGCCGGTCAGTGGGTGAAGGCGCCGCGCCAGTCAGCGGGAGAGAGCGCGCCGGTCAGCGGACGATGGGGGCTGTCCCCTTTAGCGGGTGAACGGGTTGCGGCCGGTCGCGGTCAGGTAGAGCGGCACGAACACCACCCACAGAATGAGGCACCCTAGGAACCAGGCAGCCGGCGTCTCGATCCGGAGCGAGCCGAGCGACACCGTCGGGGTGTCGCCGCGCGATTGGCGTGTCTGGGCGTCGCGATAGACCCAGACGTCGACCGTCAGGGCCGCCGCGAGAACGACCAGGGATGCCGCCAGTGCGCCCACACCCTCAGCGTGCCTTGTCTGCCTTGCGCATGTCGGCCAACTGCAGGGCCAACTGGACCGCGAACTCGACCCCGGCCATCCGGACGGCCAGCGCCCGCGTCGGGTGCGCGTGCCCGGCCGAGGCGAGGCGGGCCCGCCAGCGCTTCTCGAGCACGCGACGGCCGGCCAACGCGGCCACCGACAGACCCATGACCCCCGCCGCCAGCACAGCCTTGCGCTTGTCGAACGATCCGTCGGGTTCCGACGATGCCGGGCCGCTGGGGGATGCAAGGCTTTTGGGGGATGCCGGGTGGCCGGGTGACGCCGGGTCGATGGGTGCGGCCGGGTCGCCGGAGGTGGGATCCGGGGCGGCGATGCCGAGAGAATGCTCCGACCCGGGCGCGACGAGACGCAACGAGACCGGACCGTCCGGCGCGGACGAAGACGATGAGGACGACGGCGACACCGCGTATCCGATCGCTCCGATCACCGCGACCGCTCCCGCACGCGTCAGCCGGCGCCGGGCCGGTGAGAGGTCGCCGGCGGCGATCCAGGTGCCGCTCAGGGTTGCCTGCAGAGCCGCCATCGCGAGGGCGCGCGGGTATGAAGCCATGGATCGACGGTAGCCCCGCCTGGCAACAAGATCAGCGCGCCCGGCTCCGGGCGAGCAGTTGCGCGGCCACACTTCCGGCAAAATCGATCATGGTTACGCGCCACGCGAGACCGCGCACGGGATGAGGGTGACCCTGGGCCGCCAGACGAGCCAGCCAGCGTTTCTCCAAGCGGCGCTGGATGACGATGGACGTGACCACCAATGTTGCAGCGGCGGCGCCGAATGCCAGCGACGGCGGCTCACCCGTCGGTCGTCGAGCACCGTCGAAGGCGCCGTGTTCAGAGGTGCCGCGATCGAAGGCGCCGTGTTCAGAAGCGCCGCGCTCAAAGGCGCCGTGTTCAGAAGTGCCGCGTTCGGAAGCGTCACGCTCGAAGGCGCCGCGCTCGAAGGCGCCGCGCTCGAAGCTGGCAACGGCCCGCGCCGCGATCATGCCGGCCCGTACGGCTCGGCGCCGCGCGGGGGCGAGCTCACCGGCCGCCACCCAAGCGCCGGTCAAGCCCGCCCGCACTGCTGCCCGGGCCAGGATCTGTGGATACGTGACAGCACCCATCAACCAAAGGTAGGCCCGTCAGGCGGCTCGCGCGATGCAGATGCGGGCACTCAACCGCGGACCGGCCTCGTAGAACATGTACTGCGTCCCGCCGTCGGTGCCGAAGGAGGGCGCCGCCGCCCGGCCGTTGTCCGAAGCGGCAGGGGAGTAGAAGACGCCCAGGTGGTTCTCGCGGTCGAACGACGGCCCGACCTCGGTGATCCGCATCTTGCCGTCGTTGCCGTGGTAGGCCACGTAGACCGTGTTGTTGCGGAACACCAGCGACGGCCCCGAGATGTCGGTGAGCCCGTCGCCTTGCGGGCGTACGAGCGGTGTCTGTGCGAACTGCCAGCCGCTCCAGCCGTTGGGCGACCAGCCGTGGTAGATGTAGCGCTTCCCGCCGAGCACTCCCATGTAGACCATCGTGTACTTGTTGCCCTTGCCGGGAATCGAGTGTTCGAAGACCCGCGCGTACGACGTCTCGGTGAGCCCGGAGACGAGGTTCGTACTCAAAATGGGGGTTTCGTCGCGGAACGAGAGACCGTCGGACGACCGGGCCACGCGGGTCGTGGTGTTCTCGCCGTGGAAGTAGAGGAAGAACTGTCTGGTGGCCGCGTCCCAGGTCACGTGTGGGGATGACACGTGCGAGACGGTCGTGCTGGGCAGCACGTTGTCGATCACCGGGTTGTTCGAGTATTCCGAGAACGGCCCGTTGAGCGAGTCGGCCCCGGCGACGCAGATGCCGCCCGGCTTCTCGTGCGGCGCGTAGTACAGGTAGTAGCGGCTGCGGGCGCCGCTGACCTTGTCGTAGACGCCCCGGATGCACGGGAAGATGAACTCCCCGGTCGGGTTGTAGCGCAGCGGCATCTTGAGCGCGTCACGCAGATACGTGTAGGTGGGCATGCCGGCCGGTCCGGCCGCGCGAGCCGCGTCCGGGAAAGCGCCAAGTCCGGCGATTCCGGCTATACCGGCAGCGCCGCGAATCAGTGAGCGTCGATCCATGGGGAAGGCCTCCAAGCCGACGAAGAAGCGGGGGATGCCCAGAAGTTTCACCACCGTTAACAACCCCGGTCAACCCGCTAATAGGTATTAGTGCAGGGGATTCCTTGACGCGCCCCATCGACAGGCCCGACGATCGGTCCACGTTTGTTAATGCGTATTAGCGGCGTAACAGAGGAGACACCGACGTGCCATCGAGCAGCCGGCGGGTGACGCAGCAGGACATCGCCCGGATGACCGGCGTCAGCCAGACGACCGTGTCGATCGTGCTCAACGAGCGCGACGACGCCGCCGTCCGGATCGCGCCGGAAACCCGGGAACGCGTGCTCGCGGCCATCCGGCGTACGGGCTATGTGGCCGACCCGATCGCCCGCCGCCTGGCCGCCCAGCGCAACCGTTTCCTCGGCGTCTTCACCTACGAGCCGGTGTTCCCGGCCGGGCTGGGCGACTTCTACCACCCGTTCCTGGTCGGCATCGAGGAGTGCGCCGAGAGCATCGGCTGCGATCTGCTGTTGTTCACCAGCGCGCCGGTCATCGACGGCCGCCGCCGGATCTTCTCGCAGGACAACCGCCTGCGCCTGGCCGACGGCTGCGTCCTGCTCGGTCGCCGGCTCGACCCGGCCGACCTGGCCCGGCTGATCGCGGAGGGGCAGCCGTTCGTCAGCGTCGGCCGTCGCGACGACGCCGGCGGTCCGGTTCCCTACGTGGGCGCCGACTACCCCAAGGCAACTGCTTCCCAGGTACGGCGTGCAGCCGAGCTCGGCCATCGACGGATCGCCTACGTCGGGCAGGGTGCCGGCCCGGAGTCGCACGCCGACCGTTTCCACGGCTTCACCACCGCAACCCAGGAGGCTGGCATCACCGGCTTGCACTTCAAAACCGACGAATCACCACTGGACCAGGCCCTGGCGGCGCACTGCACGGCGATCTTCGTCGAGGAGTTCGCGGACGGGGCCGTGCTCGCCGACGAGGCCGCCCGGCGGGGACTACGCGTACCGGAAGACCTGTCCTTTGTGGCTCTGGGTGATCCCACCCGGCCGGCCAGCACGGATCTCGACTTCACCGGCTATCGCATTCCGCGACGGGAGATGGGCTGGCAGGCGGTGGAGGTACTCTCCGCGATCCTGGACGGGACCGGCGGCGAGACCCAGCGCATCCTGCCCTGCGAGCCGGTCGCCGGCGCGACGCTGGCGGTGGCCCATGTCTGAGATGCACGCCGACGTCGTCGTGATCGGCGGCGGCCTCGGGGGAGTGGCGGCCGCGCTGGCCGCCCTCCGAGCCGGTCGCTCGGTGATCCTGACCGAGCAGTTCGCCTGGCTCGGCGGCCAGTTGACCAGCCAGGCCGTGCCGCCGGACGAGCACAGCTGGGTCGAGCGGTTCGGCGTCACGGCCAGCTACCGGGCCCTGCGCGACGGCATCCGGGAGTACTACCGCGCGAACTATCCGCTCACCGACCGGGCCCGCCGCACCCGCGATCTCAACCCCGGGGCCGGCCATGTGAGCCGTCTCTGTCACGAGCCGCGGGTCGCCGTGGCCGTGCTCGAGGCGATGCTCGCGCCGTACCGGGGGTCGGGCCGGCTGACCGTCCTGCAACCTGCTGTGCCGGTGTCCGCCGAGACGGACGGTGACCGGGTCACCGCCGTCACCGTCCGCCACCACGGCGACGATCACGTGCTGACCGCGCCGTACATCCTCGACGCGACCGAGACCGGCGACCTGCTGCCGATGACCGGCGCCGAATACGTGACCGGGGCTGAGTCCCAGGCCGAGACCGGCGAGCCCAGCGCCCCCGAGATCGGCGACCCGGCCAACATGCAGGCGCTTTCGGTGTGCTTCGCCGTGGATCACGTCGACGGCGATCACACCATCGACAAGCCGTCCTCGTACGGGTTCTGGCGCGACTACCAGCCCCCGTTCTGGGGCGCGCGCATGCTGTCGTGGCAGACACCCAACCCCCGTACGCTGCAGCTCTCGACCCGCTCGTTCACCCCCAACCCGGACGACGACCCGTGGCTCGTCGACGCCGACCAGCGGGTCAACCCGGGCGACGGCAACCTGTGGACGTTCCGGCGCATCGCCGCCCGCCGCAACTTCACCGACGGGTTCTACCCCAGCGACATCTGCCTGGTGAACTGGCCGATGATCGACTACTTCGAGCAGCCGTACGTGGACGGTCCTGATCCCTTGATCGTCGAGGCCAACGCCCGGGAGCTGTCCTTCTCGGTGCTCTACTGGCTGCAGACCGAGGCGCCGCGCCCGGACGGGGGTACGGGCTGGCCGAGTCTGCGACTGCGTGGCGACGTCACCGGAAGTGCGGACGGGCTCGCGATGGCCCCGTACGTGCGGGAAGGCCGTCGCATCCGGGCCGAGTACACGGTTGTCGAGCAAGATCTTTCCCTTTCCGTACGCGGTGACAAAGGCGCTGTCGCATACGGGGACGCAGTGGGTGTCGGTATGTATCGCATCGATCTGCACCCCTCGACCGGTGGCGACAATTACATCGACGTGGCCAGTTGCCCGTTCGAGATCCCGCTCGGCGCCCTGATTCCGCAGCGCCTGGAAAATCTGCTGCCGGCCGGCAAGAACCTCGGCACCACCCACATCACCAACGGCTCCTATCGGCTGCACCCGGTCGAGTGGAACACCGGTGAGGTGGCGGGCGCGCTGGCCGCGTTCTGCCTCGACCGGTCGGTGACACCCCGGGCCGTACGCAACACCCCCGATCTGCTCGCCGAATTCCAAGCCCACCTGATCACCGACGGTGTCGAGCTGCGCTGGCCCGACATCAGCGGTTACTGATTCTCATGCAGAAAGGAGCACCTTCTATGCGACGCCTTCTCGCCGGAATAGCCACCGTTGCCCTGTTCGGCTCGCTCACCGCGTGCGGTGGCGGCGATGACGCCGGGTCGGACGGCCCGATCACGCTGCGCATGACGACCTGGTCGGCCAACGAGGCCCACGTCAAACTGTTCGACTCGATCGCGGCCGAATACAAGACGACCCATCCCGACGTGACCGTGAAGTTCGACGCGCTGCCGTTCGAGAACTACACGACCACGGTCACCACGCAGATCGCCGGCGGGAACGCGCCCGACATCGCGTGGATTCTCGAGGGGTCGGCGCCCGATTTCGTGGCCTCGGGGGCATTGGCGCCCCTGGATGACAGCATCGAGAACGCCGCCGACCTCGTCCCGGCCGCGACCGCCCTGTGGAAGTCCGACGGCAAACTGATGGCCTACCCGTTCTCGACGTCGCCGTTCGGGGTTTTCGTCAACACCGACATGGTCAAGACGCTCCCGGCCCAGTGGACCTGGGAGAACGCCATCGCGGCGGCGTCGGCCGCGGCGAAGAAGACCGGCAAACAGGGCCTGGTGGTCCGCGACTTCGACTACAAGGACTGGACCAACCTGACCTCGGTCTTCCGCGGCTGGGGCGCCGAGGCGTGGTCGGCCGACGGCAAGACCTGCGGCTTCGACCAGAAGCCGATGGTCGACGCGATGACCTTCCTGCACAAGGCGATCTTCACCGACAAGGCGTTGCCCGCCCCCGGCGTCTCCGCCGACTTCTTCGCCGGCGAATCGGCCATGACGATCGCGCAGATCTCGCGGGCGTCGCTGCTCAAGGAGGACGGCTTCGGCTGGACGCTGGTGCCGCTGCCGGCCGGTCCCGCCGGTGACTACTCGGTGATCGGGCAGGGCGGCCTCGGCGTACTCAAGAAGGGTAAGAACGCGTCGGCCGCGGCCGAGTTCGTCAAGTTCTTCACCAACGAGGCCAACAGCGCGAAGCTGGCCCAGTTCTTCCCGCCGCCCCGGAAGTCCCAGCTCAACGCCGAGACGCTGGCCAAGGCGAACCCGCTGCTCAAGCCCGACCAGCTGCAGGACGTGGTGATCGACGGCATCGCCGACGGCGTGGTCAAGCCGAGCCACACCGGCAGTGCCGAGATCAATCAGGCCGTACGGGCGGCTCTGGACCCGCTGTGGAAGCCCGACGCCGACGTTCCCGCGGTGCTCAGTGGCGTGTGCACGGCCATCACGCCGCTGCTCGCCAAATGACCGTTCGCACCCCGTTGACGCGCCGCCGCTTCTGGACCACGCGGCGGCGCGATCAACTGACCGGGTATGTCTTCATCACGCCGGCCCTGCTCGGCTCGCTCGCGTTCGTGTTCCTGCCGCTGGCCCTGGTCGTCTGGTACAGCCTGCACGAATGGAACGTGCTGGCCGACACGTTCAATTTCGTCGGCGCCGACAATTACCGCAAGCTGGCCGATGACCCGAACGTGCCCGCCGTTCTGCGCGCGACCGCGTTCTTCTCGATCGGCCTGGTCGTCTTCAATCTGGCCCTGGCCCTGCTGCTGGCCGTGCTGCTGAACCAGAAACTACGCGGCACCACGTTCTTCCGGGTGCTGTTCTTCTCGCCGGTCGTCGTCTCGTTGCTGGCCTGGACGATCGTGTGGGGTTTCCTGCTGCAGGACAACGGCGGCCTGAACGGCATTCTGAACGCCATCGGAATCGACGGCCCGAACTGGCTGCGCTCCGGCGGAACGGCGATGATCTCGGTCGTCATCGTCCAGGTCTTCAAGAACGTCGGCCTGAACATGGTGCTTTTCCTGGCCGCGCTGCAGGGTGTTCCCGTCTCTCTGCAAGAGGCAGCCCGAGTTGACGGCGCCTCTCCGTGGCGGGTCTTCCGCAGCATCACGCTGCCGATGATCAGCCCCACCATTCTGCTCACGTCCATCATCACGGTCGTCGGTTCGCTGCAGGTCTTCGCCCAGATCAGCGTCCTGACCCAGGGCGGCCCCGGCACGTCGACCACGGTGCTCGTCTATTACCTGTATCAGCAGGCGTTCCAGTTCCACGCCTTCGGTTACGGCTCGACCCTGTCGATCCTGCTGTTCCTGATCGTGCTGGCCCTGACCGTCCTGCAATGGCAGATGCGCAAGAGGTGGGTCTTCCATGAGAACTAGGACCAAGCTTTTCCTGTACGGGATCCTGCTCGTCCTCTGCGTACCATTCGTGTTCCCCACCTGGTGGATGATCACGAGTTCCTTCAAACCGAACGCCGACATCTTCTCGCCGTCCCTGTGGCCCTCCACGTGGACGTTCGAGCCCTGGCGCCAGGTCTTCGAGATGCAGCCGTTCGCCCAGCAGTACTGGAACAGCGCCTACATCGCCGTGGTCGTCACGCTGGGCACCCTGGTCGTCTCGTCGATGGCCGGCTACGCCTTCGCGCGCATCCGTTTCCGCGGCCAGAACTTCCTGTTCCTGGTCGTCCTGGTCGGCCTGCTCATCCCGAGTGAGGTGACGATCGTCCCGCTGTTCCGCATCTTCAACAGCCTGGGCCTGGTCGACACCCACTGGCCGCTGATCCTGGTGCCGATGCTGGGCCCGCCGAGCGTCCTGGCCACGTTCATCATGCGCCAGTTCTTCATCACGCTCCCCGGCGAGTTGGAGGAGGCGGCCCGCATGGACGGCCTGGGCCGCCCCGCCATCTTCCGCAAAATCGCCCTGCCACTGGCCCGCCCCGCACTGGGAGCGGTAGCCATCTTCACGTTCCTGCACAGCTGGAACCTCTACCTGGAACCAGTCGTCTACATCTCGACCCGGACGAAATACACGTTGCCGCAGGCCTTGACCCAGTTCACCGACGCCTACCAGGGCCAACTCTGGAACGTCCAACTGTCGGCGGCGTCCATGACCGCCATCCCCGTCCTGATCGTCTTCGTGATCGCCCAGCGCCAGTTCATCGAGGGCCTGGCCCACACCGGCCTCAAGGGCTGACGGTCCTGTTCCGGACAGACGGGAGTGCACAGTAACAATCCCGCTTGTGGTCAAGCCCCGGCTCCGGCTAAGCCGAGAGACGTCAGA
This sequence comes from Paractinoplanes bogorensis, assembly GCF_018829635.1. GTDB lineage: Bacteria > Actinomycetota > Actinomycetes > Mycobacteriales > Micromonosporaceae > Actinoplanes > Actinoplanes bogorensis. Next base: position 27,223 of record NZ_JAHKKG010000021.1, on the reverse strand, counting down.
ACGACCGGAACGCCGGGAGATCGACCGGGGTGAGAGCGCATGGAAAACGATGAGTCCGCGGCGGCCGAAACGCAGCCGCCCAGGATCGATGACGACGTGCTCGACGCGGCCCGGAAGGCCCGATCCGCGGCGGCGATACTGGGCGCGCGCAAGGTTTACACGCGCCTTCTCCGCGAGACCGTCGATGCCGAATACGCGCAGGCGGTCGGGGCGATCCGCCAATTCAACGGGGGAGGGGCCGCCGAGGAGGCCGCGAAAAGGGCGGTTGTCGACATAAATTCGTACCAGGTCTGGGATTACGTGCTGGTCGACTCGGAGTACAGCGACAGCGTCCTCAGCTGGGTTGCCGGCGGAACCTTCGCCGGCTGCCTTGTTGCCGCCACGGTCCATGTCGTCCAGGAATTCTCGTGGTCTCGGCTGGGTCTGGGAGCCCTCTACCTGGTGGTCGCGCTGGCCAGCGCGTTCGGGACCTTCCTCCTTCTGCTCCTGATCAGTGAAAGTAGACTCATCACCGCACGGAGCTGGCGGAACGGTATCGGAACGTTGATCCTGGTCGCCTCCGGTTACGGTTTGCTTGACCTCTACCGGATCGGCTCGTTCTGGAGCGAAGCCATCTTTGTGGGAGCGTTCTTCTCGTTCACGCTCCTCCTTCTGGTAGCCATGGTGACCCAGGTGTCTCGCGTCGTGATCGCTCTCACCTATCGCCATACCTGGTCCAGGTACACCGATCAGGAGATAGTGCAGAGCCTCGCATCGGTCCTTCATCGGTTGGATCAAGCCGAGAAAGCGTCCAACGGTCAAGGGGCTCGGGGTGACTTGGCGGGGCACTCGATACGGGCCGGCAGCACCCTGAATCACGTCGCGTCCTGCATGGAGGATCGTCTTCCGAGATGGTTCGGTCTCGGTGAGGGGACGGCGCTGCAGACCTCCGTTCGTCAGCAGTTGTCCGGAGTGGCCGACCATGTGCGAGTGCTTGCCCACCGCTGCCTGCTCCCACGGGCCGGCGATTACGAACAATTGCGGGAGAGCGTTTCCAAGTTGCTGATCTCGGCGGCCCGGGGCGAGCTGGGTGCATGGGAGTCGATCGACGTGACCGGCGCTCCCGAGCAGACATCGAGCCCGCGTGAGGTGCCGCGGCGACGGCTTCGCCTCGGCGGCGGCCTTCTCCAGCTCATCCCCCTGGTCCTGGTGACAGCGGGAATCGCGTTCCTCTACCGGAGCAACCCCAAGTCGAGCCTGCTCGCTCCCGAGATCGTTGGCCCGCTGATGGCGGCCGCCTTCGCCTATCTGAGCACCATGATTCTGAGCGGAATCGGCCCGGGCAGCCGCGCCGCCCCCGGGCCCGACGGTGTGTCCGGCCCGGATCGGCCCGCCCTGTCGGCCCGCATCGGTCGAAAGGTGGAGCGGCCGGCCCTCCCGGGCTGACCGGCGGGCCGGCCCGTCAACGCTTGCTAGTCAGCAACTGACGCTTTCCGGAGGAAATGTAAACACCCCGATCGGGCGGTTGCCGAAGCTACTCATCGCCGGCGCCGGCCATCTAGGCCAGGAAAGTTGCGTTGGTCCGCGAGGGCCCGGCAAGCGCGCAGGCGGAGGAGCGGCCCAGGCCGGCAGTCAGCTCGCGAGAGTCTCGACGGGCTGGCCGGTGATCGAGGCGATGAGGTCGAAATCCTTGTCGACTGCCAGGACGGTCAGCCCGGTCTTCTCGGCGGTTGCCGCGATCAGCAGGTCGGGAATGGATGGTGCGCGATGCTGGCCGCGGTCGGCCATGAGCATCTGCACCTCGAAGGCTCTGTCCTCGATGGCCGGTGTCAGATGCTCGATCGGCATCAAGGACAGGGGAGGCAGAGCGAACTGACGGCGTCCGGTGTCGCCGGAGCGGGCCGAATAGCCCAGCTCGAGCCGGGTGATCGTGGACAGCCGGACGAGTCCGCGACTGATCCGCGCGCTCCATTCACCGCGGTTTGCCGCTTGGCCGAGTTGCAGCCGCACGTAGGCGGACTTGTCGATCAGCCAGCTCGTCACCGCCATGCGTCGCCCATCACCGCGGGGTCCGTCAGATCGGCGAAGGCGTCGGCGGATCGCTGCCAGTCCTCGTCGGTGACCATTCGTTCACCGGTCGGCTGTGGGCCCTCCTCGAACTTGCGGCGCAGATACTCGTTACGAGAAAGTCCGAGATTGGCGGCCGAGGCATCGATGCGGTCGATGGCTTCCTGGCTCAGATCGCGGATCAGGATGTTAGGCATGAGCACCTCCGAGCCGCCGATGATATCACGATATCATCGGCTCGGCGCCAATCTTGGAAGCGACGGACGAGTTGGCCTGTACGCCGGATTCTGTCCGGGCGACCTGCGTCGCCCTGGGCGGTCATCCATCTAGGCCGGCCGTTGCCGGCTCGGCTCGTGCAGCCTACCCGCAGGCTCGGGCGAGCAGCCCTCGAACGCCTGCGCCGGCCACCGCCTTGCGGCCGTGGCCTTTCTTGGCCTTGCTCCGGGTGGGGTTTACCTAGCCACCCCGGTCACCCGGGGTGCTGGTGAGCTCTTACCTCACCGTTTCACCCTTACCGGCCCACGAGGGGCCGGCGGTCTGTTCTCTGTGGCACTGTCCCGCGGGTCGCCCCGGGTTGCCGTTAACAACCACCCTGCTCTGCGGAGTCCGGACGTTCCTCGGCGACACCCCGGAGGGTGCCGACGCGACCGCCTGGCCGACTCGTCCGTCGCCCCGCCAGTGTACGAGGCCGTAGATTCGAGCCTGCCATGGATCTCCCACACGTGCTCCTACTGGTTGTCGCCGGGCTCGCGGCGGGCACGGTCAACGCGATCGCCGGCGGCGGATCGCTGATCACCTTTCCGAGCCTGATCGCCACGGGGCTGCCCTCGGTGGCGGCCAACGTCACCAACTCTGTCTCGGTCTTTCCGGGGTACGTCTCCAGCGTCGTCGGCAGCCGTGCCGACCTGGCGGGGCAGCGCGGTCGCCTCGTGCGGGTCCTGCCGACGTGTGTGGCCGGGTCGGCCGCCGGGTGTGTGCTGTTGCTGGTGACGCCGGAGAGCGCCTTCGAACTGATCGTGCCGTTCCTGGTGCTCGGTGCCGCGGCGACGCTCGCGTTTCAGCAGCGGCTGCGCGGGCTGGTCGGGCATCCGCGGGCCATGTCCGAGCGGCGTGCAGCGATCACGTTGCAGGTGGTCGTCTTTGTCGGCGCGGTCTACGGCGGCTACTTCGGAGCGGCCCTGGGCGTCATGTACGTGGCGTCTCTCGCCCTGATCCTCGACGAACCCCTGAACCGCATCAACGCCCTCAAGAACGTCCTCTCGGCCTCGGTCGGCCTGATCACCGTGCTGGTCTTCGCGTTCTTCGCCCCGGTCGACTGGGCCGCCGTCCTCGTGCTGGCCCCGGCTACCATCGTCGGCGGTTACGCGGGCGCCAAACTGGCCCAGCGGCTGCCCGCCGGCGTGCTGCGCGCCGTGATCGTCACGTTCGGCACCGCGATCGGCCTGCTCCTGCTCTACCGAGCCCTGACCTGACCTGATGAAAAAGCGAGCCATGACTCTGTTGTTCGTGATCGGGCCGCCCGCCGTGGGCAAGATGACGGTGGGCAATGCGATCGCGGCCCGCACCGGGTTCCGCGTGTTCCACAATCACCTGGCGATCGAGCCGGCTCTGCGGTTCTTCGAGTTCGGCACGCCACCATTTCAGCGGATCGTGGACGGCTTCCGCATGAGCGTGCTCGAGGAAGTGGCCGCCAGTGACCTTCCGGGTCTCGTGTTCACATTCGTGTGGGCCTTTGGCCATCCGGGTGACGCCGCGGTCGTGGATGCGTACGGGAAACCGTTTGAAAGGCGCGGCCGCCGGGTGCTCTACCTGGAGCTCGAGGCGTCGCAGCAGGCCCGCCTGGAACGCAACGTGGGCGAGGACCGGCTGGCCGAAAAGGCCTCCAAACGCGACCTCGCCGGTTCCCGGGCCCGGCTGATCCGCGACGACGAGACCTATCAGCTCAATTCGACGAACGAGTTCGAGGGGCGCGACGACCACCTGCGCGTGGACAATACGAATCGGTCGCCCGACGAGGTCGCCGAGCTGGCGATCCGCCATTTCGGGCTTACCCGAACGACTCCTCGGCAAAGCTGACCCCACCGCGTTCGGCCGAGGTCAAAACCTTCCGGTGTACGAGTTGTGGAGCGCGCCGCAGATATTGGCGGAACCCGGTCGCGCGCAGATGGAAGCCGAAGTTCTCGCCCTCGACGTGCCACGACGGGGACGGGTGGTCGTCGGTCGGGTCGAGGCGGTGGATGTCGGCGATCTCGAGCTGCTCGAACACCGGCCCGAACTCGCCGCACACCCCCCACGCGTTCTCGAACACGAGCGTGGCCGGCGCGATCCAGAAGGTGAGGTGCTGTTCCGGCGCGACCGGGTCGACCCACCGCACGATGTAGTCGAGGTCGATCATCAGCCGTACGGAAAGGAGCTCGTCGTGGCCGGCCAGGCTGATCCCGTGGATGCGGCAGTCGTGCCACGCCATGATCGGGTAGTCCGCGTCGGTCCAGGTCGCCTTGGTCGGGGTCGGCGGCGGGTGCACGGCTGCGGTCATCGGGAGAGTATCGGGCTCCGCTCTCGGCAAACCCGACATTTCGGCCGTGTCGCTTTAGTCCGAAATCCTGCTCGCGTTGCCGGCCGCCGTGCGTGGGGTTTCGGTCGCGACCCACGCGTGCGGAGAGTGGCTTGATCCCCGACCTGGAGACGACGCTGCGCGTGGACGGTGACATCGCCATCTTCGTGGTGACGACGAGCGACCCGGTCGCACCACGCCGCCCGGATCTTCGACGATCTGCTGGTCGAGCCGGTCACCGGTCCACTCGACTGGGTGGCTCGCTGGACCGGGCGGGCCTTCCACGGCGCACTCTTCGAATGGACGGCCGAGGCCACCGCGCCCGAGCCGATCGAGTCCGGGTCGTACGCCGGCGCCCACCTGGAGACGGTCAACTGGCGCGGTCACGAGGTGCGCGTGCCGCCGCTCGCCCTCCAGTTGACCATCGTGGAGCAGCGCGGCCTGACCGACCGGGCCGCAGTCATCCGCCGCGGTACCTCGGCGCGCGACAGACGGCGCGAGAGCGCGGCGGATAGACGGCGCAAGAGCGCGGCGGATCGGCGACGCGAGAGCGTGTCGGTCAGCGGCTGGGGCACTGCGGCGGATCGGCGACGCGAGAGCGCGGCGGTCAGCGGCTGGACAGGGCGGGCGTCGGCGGCCGTGCCGCGAACTCGCCGCCGGGCAGCCGCGTCGCCGTCAGGTAGACCAGCAGCGCCCCGGCGGTGACCGCCGCCGCCACCCACAGCGGTGACGTGTAGCCGAGGCCGGCGTCGATGGTCAGCCCACCGAGCGCGGCGCCCAGGCTGTTACCCAGGTTGAAGGCGCCGATGTTGGCCCCGGAAGCCAGGGTCGGAGCCTGCTCGGCCTGGCTCAGCACGCGCATCTGCAGGGCGGGCACGGTGCCGAACCCGATGCCGCCCATCAGGAGCAGGCCGGCGACGGCGGCGATCTGATTGCTCGCGGTCAGGGCGAACAGGGCGAGCACCGCGGTGAGCGCGGTCAGCGTGACGATCAGGGTGCGGGGGAGGTTCCGGTCGGCGGCCCAGCCGCCGGCGATGTTGCCCGCGAACAGGTCCGTCGTCGAATTCACCGTGCTCGACGCGCTGAGCCGCCAGGGCGAGCACCGCATGCGCATGCAGCAGCTCGCCCGCGCCGCCGCGCTCTCCAGCAGCGCGACCACACGCCTGGTGACCCGGTTGGAAAATCGGGGCCTGCTCGGCCGGTTCCTCTGCGTCGACGACCGGCGTGGCATCTACACCGAGCTCACCGCGGCGGGCCTGGCGCTGCTCACCGAGGCCCGCCCGATCCACGACCGGGTGCTGGCCGAATCGCTGGCCCGGGCCGAGCAGCTCCCCGAGCTGGAGGGCCTGGCCGCGACGCTGCAGGAGCAGCCGGCCTGACAAACGCCGCGACGCAGCCGGAGCAGCCGGCCTGGACTAAGCGGCGTAAGCGGCGATCTGCTCGGCCCACTCGCGGGTCAGGGTGCGCAGCTCGGCCGGCTTCTCGATGACGAACGGGACGCCCAGCCCGGCCAGCATCGGGGGCAACCAGTCGAGACGTTCGGCGCGCATGCGTACGGTCGACCAGCCGTCGGCGTCGGGCGGGGCGACGGCGGCCACCGATCGGGGCAGGCGAGCGGTCCCACCGCGTACGCGGAAAACGACCTCGTGCCGCCACGGCGCGGAGGCCAAGCCGGTCAGGACCGTGGCCGTCGGATCGAAATCGGACGGCACCTCGAACGTGCCGGTGGTGGGGCGCACCCAGGCGATGCGATCGAGGCGGAAGGTGCGCACCTCACCCGAGGCCGAGTCGGCGCCGGTCACATACCAGCGGCCGTGATGGGCGACGATGCCGTACGGGTGGAGGGTGCGCTCGCTGCGTCGGTCGTCGCGGGACGTGTAACTGATCAAGACGGGTTGCCGATCGCGGGCGGCGGTGGCCAGCCGCAGCAGGGTGGTGGCCTCGGCCGGACCGGGCGCGGACAGGTCGGCCGTCTCGAAGAGCGCGTCGAGACGAGCCCCCAACCCGCGCGGGAGAACCCGCCGCACCTTGGCCGCGGCGCTGTCGGCGGCCTGGGCCGACCGGCCCGTGTGCAGCCCGAGGAGGATCGCCAGCGCCTCATCGTCGGTCAGCATCAGCGGGGGCAGGCGGAAGCCGGGGGCCAGCCGGTAGCCGCCGTATCGCCCGCGCACCGACTCGATCGGGATCTCGAGGTCGAGCAGATGATCGGCGTAACGGCGTACGGTCCGCTCGTCCACGCCGAGGCGTACCGACAAATCACCCGCCGTGTGGGTGCCGCCGCCCTGCAGGATCTCGAGCAGGGCGAGCACCCTCGCGGTCGGCCGGCTCATGAGGGTCAGAATACCGGGCGGAACCTGTCCGGTATCCGGCCTAGCGTCGGGGGCATGAATCTCGCATCCGTACGCATCATCACCGCCGACGTCGACCGTCTGGCCGCCTTCTACGAGCTGGTCACCGGCCTGACCGCCAAGCGCGCCACCCCGGTCTTCGCCGAGATCGTCACGCCGGGCGCGACCCTGGCGATCGGCGGCACGGCCACGGTCGCGCTGTTCGGCGCGGGAGTCGCCGAGGCGGCGGCCAACCGGACCGCGATCGTCGAGTTCCAGGTCGACGACGTGGACGCCGAGTTCGCCCGTCTGCGCGACCACCTGGACGATCTCGTGCAGGAGCCGACCACGATGCCGTGGGGCAACCGCTCGCTGCTGTTCCGCGATCCCGACGGCACCCTGGTCAACCTGTTCACCTACGGCCGTACGGACTAGGCCAGGTCGGACGGGTCGGTGTTGGCGCCGCAGAGCAGCACGACGACCCGCTCGCCGTCGGCCGGCGCGTAGGCCCCGGAGGTCAGCGCGGCGTACGCGGCCGCCGTCCCGTGCTCGACCGCCAGCCGGTAGTCGTCCCACAGGCGGCGCCGCGCGTCGACGATCGCCTTGTCGTCGACCAGCACCGACGGCGTCTCGGCGGCCACGGCCAGGTCGTACGCGATCCGGCCGGCCTGCCGGGCGCCGAGCGAGTCGGCCGCCACCCCGGACACCGGCACGTCGACCGGGCCGCCCGCCTCCAGGGCCGAGTGCAGGGCGGACGCCGTGACCGGCTCGACCGCCACGACCCGGACGAACGGGTGCAGGGCGGCGATCACCCCGGCGATCAGCCCGCCACCGCCCACCGCGACCAGCACGGTGTCGAAGCCGTCGGGGATCTGCTCGAGCAGTTCCAGCCCGAGGGTCCCGTTGCCGGCCACCATGGCCGGGTCGTCGTACGCGTGGCAGAACAGCGCGCCGGTCGACGAGGCGTGCACCACCGCGGCCGCGTAGGCCTCGGCGTACTCGTTGCCGACCTGGACCACCCGGGCACCCAGCTTGCCGAGCTTGGCCACCTTGACCGCGGGCGCGGTCACCGGCACGAAGACCTCGGCCGGCACGCCCAGTTCGCGCGCCGCATAGGCCGCGGCCAGCCCGGCGTTCCCGCCCGAGGCGGCGACGATGCCGGCCGAGGGGATCGACGCGGCGGCGAGGATCTGGTTGACCATGCCGCGGGTCTTGAACGAACCGGCGTGCTGGGTGTGTTCGAGCTTGAACCAGACTCCGTCGTCGGCCCGCATCACCGGGGTGCGGCGGACGCGTCCGGCGATGCGGGAGGCCGCCGCCCGTACGTCGTCGATCTGAACCGATGTCACCCGGAAACCTTAGGCGATGCTCCAGGACACCTGTCGCGATGTCACGGGAGTGCGCTCACCTACGAGCCGGGCGATGTCGAGTAATCGGTTGGAGAAGCCCCACTCGTTGTCGAACCAGCCGCGCACCTTGACCCCGCCGTCGGCCGTGGTCTGGGTGCCGGACGGGTCGAACAGGCAGGACGCCGGGTTGTTCTTCACGTCGATCGACACCGTGGGGTCGGGGTCGTAGGCCAGCACCCGCCGCAGCGGCCCGGCCGCGGCCTCGGCCATGGCCCGGTTGACCTCCTCGACGCTGACCGGCCGGTTCGTCTGCCCGGAGAGTTCGGCCAGCGAGCCGATCGGCGTCGGCACGCAGTAGTAGCTGTAGCGCATCTCGCCGATCTCGGGCAGCGCCACCCGCACCAGGTCACCGACCACGTAGTTGTGCGGGATGATGCTCTCGGCGGTGGCCCGGCCCAGGCGCGGGTCGTCGCGCGAGGTGCCGCTGAACGTGTCCTGCGGCTTCTGCCAGCCCTGGGTGGCCAGCACGACCGAGGTGTTCACGGCCCGCAGCCCGAACCGGTCGAGCAGCACCTTGGCCATCACGGTCAGCGCGTTCACGCCGCACGAACCGGGGGAGACCACGTCGTGGTTCGCCGGGTCGTACGTGTGGTGGTTGGCGCCGTACATCAGGAAGGCGTCCGGGTCGTCGGCCGAGGCGCTGATCACGACCTTGCGGGCACCGCCGTGGGTGATGTGGGTGCGGGCCGTCGAGCCGGCCCGGAACCGCCCGGTGGCCTCGATGACGACGTCGACCCCGGCGTCGGCCCAGGGAATGCGTTCCGGGCGTTCATGGTGGAACGTGCGGATCGCATGGTCATTCACGACAAGGTGGTCGGCGCGGGCCGTGACGGTGCCCGGAAATGAACCACGAATGCTGTCCCGGCGCAGCCCGTAGGCCATTTTCTCGGTCGAGGCAAGGTCGTTTACCGCGGCAATGGTTATTCCCGGATCATGCGACGCCGCGACTATCCGTGCGAGACTTCGGCCGATCCGCCCGAATCCGTTGATGCCGATCGTGACACTCATGGGAAGGCTCTCCTCGGCCGATGAAGATCGTGCTGGCACTCGTAACGCCGGGACGGATACCCCGTGTTACAGCCTCGACACTATGAGTCGTGCAACTTGCACGTCAACGCACGGCGTGTCACACCATATCCATGATCCACACCGGACGCGGGTATGCATCAGGGGCGTCCGGCCCATCGACCTGCCGTTCCTTGCCAATAGCCGATCGGGTCGTCTGCGCCTTTCGGATGAGCGTTGCGCATTTCGGCCAGTCGATGTTCCGGTGGAACAATTTCAGCTACCGGGAATTTCCGCCCCCGGTCACTTCCCACCGTATTCCGGAATCGATCAGTCGGTGGCCGCAATCACCCGAGTGAGTGCCGCGTGCAACGACTCCAACTCCTCGATAGGCATGCCCAATCGGGCCACGATCGCGGGCGGGATCTTCTCGGCCTCGGCCCGCAGCGCCCGACCGGAGGCGGTCAGGGTCACGGCCAGGCTGCGCTCGTCGGCCGGGTCGCGCTGCCGGTCCACGTAGCCGATCGCCTCGAGCCGCTTCAGCAGCGGTGACAGGGTGCCCGGGTCGAGCCGGAGGCGGTCGCTGAGCTCGCGCACCGAGAGCGGAGCCTGCTGCCAGAGCGCGAGCATCACCAGGTATTGCGGGTGGGTCAGGCCCATCGGCTCGAGCAGCGGGCGGTAGAGCCCGACCACGCTGCGCGAGGCCACCGACAGGGCGAAGCACACCTGGCGCTCCAGTTCGAGGGGGTCATCGGCCACGCCGCCAGCTTAGGGTGGCCGTGCCGGAGAGCAGCGCCAGCAACAGGCCGGCGAACCAGAGCATCGAGGTGGTCGAGGCCACGTAGCGGCCGGCCAGCCCGAGGCCGAGCACCGGCACGACCAGCCCGGAGTAGGCGATCAGGAACAGTCCGGCCAGGCTCTCGCCGCGGCGGGCGGCCGGTGCGCCGCCCGCGACCGTGCTCACGGCCGACTTGAACAGGATGCCCGCTCCGGCTCCGGCGATCATCCCGCCGGCCAGGAAACCGGCGAGCGACGTGGTGGCCATGCCGAGGGCGAGCACGACCAGGCCGGTGGCCTGGGTGATCAGCCCGGTCGTGAACCGGCGGCTCAGCGCCTGACCGGCCGCGCCCGCGCCGAACACGACGAACACGACGACGCCGGCCAGCAGGCGGCTCGGGTGGTGCAGGGCGCCGGCCACGAACCCGGGCGCGAGCGAGGTGAACAGCCCGAACACGGCGAACGCGGCGAACGACGAGAGCGCGGCGACGACCACCGCCCCACGATCACCGGCGATGCGCACGCCCTGCGGCCGGTACTTCGGCCGGGCGGCGGGCGTGTCCACCGTCTCGGGCGCGGCGGCGACGGCGATCACGCTCAGGGCCAGCAGAACCAGGAAGACCACGTACGGCGTACGGAGGGGAGCGGTCACGAACTGCGCGAGCGCCCCGGCGACCAGGGTGCCGGCGCCGAGCCCGCCCAGGTTGGCGGCCGACGACACCACCTCGAAGCGGGTCCCGGCCGCCCCCGGACGGTGCGCCTTGTGCAGCTCGAGCAGATAGGCGGTGGCCGTCGCGGTCAGCATCCCGACGCCCAGGCCGGTGAGGAACCGGGCGGCGATCAGGCCGGGCAACGCGGTCCAGGTGAGGAAGACCACGCCGGCGAGGATCTCCAGACCGAGTGCGGCGTAGAGCACCCGACGGCGCCCGGTCCAGTCCGAGATGTGCCCGGCGAGCAGCAGGCTGGTGATCACGCCGACCGCGTAGACCGCGAAGACGACCGTGACGACGAACGCGGAGAAGCCGTCCGCGCGCTGGTAGAGCGGGTAGAGCGGGGTCGGCACGGTGGAGAAGGCGAGCGCCACCAGGTAGACGGCGGCGATCAGCCAGAAGCCCCGGCCGTGGCGGGTGGAGCCGGCGCGCGGCCGCTCCAGGACAGCAGTGGTCATGCCCCGAGACTGCTTCGCGCGAGCATCATCGCCAACGATGATTTCTGCTAGCTACGATCACGAATCGTGCTGGAACTACGTCACTTCGAGTACTTCGTCGCCGTCGCCGAGGAGCGCAGCTTCACCCGCGCCGCGACCCGTCTGCACGTCGTCCAGTCCGGCGTCTCGGCGGTGATCAAATCGCTCGAGCACGAACTCGGCGCCCGGCTGCTCGACCGCACCAGCAAGCGGGTCGAGCTGACCGACGCGGGCGAGGCGCTGCTGCCCCGGGCGCGGGCCGCGATCGACGCCGTACGAGCGGCCCGCGACGCCGTCGACGAGGTGCGCGGCGGCCTGCGGGGCACGGTCCGGATAGGCACCATGACCTCGGTCCCGCTGGTCGACGTGCCGGCCCTGCTGGGCGCCTTCCACCGCGTGCACCCGCAGGTGACGCTGCGCCTGATCGCCTCGCCGCGCGGCTCCGACGGGCTGCTCGACGGTCTCGCCGACGGCACCCTCGACGTGGCGATCGTGTCGGTGCCGGGCCGCCCGCCCGCGGACATCCGGATCCGGCCGATCGAGTCGCGGCGGCTCGACCTCGTGCTGCCGGTCGGTCACCGCCTGGCCGCGGCGCCCGAGGTGCGGATCGCCGACCTGGCCGGCGAGGCGTTCGTCGACTTCCCGCTCGGCTACGGCAACCGCACGGTCGTCGACCGGGCCTTCGCCGGGGCCGGGGTGCAGCGGCAGGTGGCGATCGAGGTGACCGACATCGGTAACGGGGCCAACTTCGTACGGGAAGGCCTGGGGGTGGCGATTCTGCCGTTGTTCGTGGTGCCGGACGACCGCACCGGGCTGGTGCTGAAGACCGTGACCGGAGCCGACCTGGACTGGCCGATCGGAGTCGCCGTCTCGGCGCTGCGGCGGCCCAGTGCGGCGGCCCGGGCCCTGCTGAGCCTGCTCGACGAGAAGGTCGGTTAGCCCGAAACGGTCTCATGATTGCCTTTCGTCCGTAAAACTTTCACATATCGGGCCGAAAGGGGGAGCGGCGTGGCTGAGCAACAACCGGCCGAGTCGGTGCTGCAGTTCCGGCGGTTCGCGCTGGCGGTCTGCCTGATCGGCGTCCTCGTCCAGCTCGGGCTGACGGCGTACTACCTCGGCATGGGGCACAAGGCCCAGCCGCACCACGTGCCGGTCGGCCTGGTGTCGCCGGCGGCCGACCGGGCCGAGGTGGCCGGGCTGCTCACCGAGCGGGGCTATTTCAAGGTCACCGACTACGCCACGGCCGACGACCTCGAGGTCGCGATCAAGCGCCGGGACGTCTACGGCGGGGTCGACATCACCGGCACGCGCCCGCATCTCTACGTCGCCTCGGCCGCCGGACCGGCCGCCGCCTCGCTGCTGCGCACCACCTTCACCAGCGTGGTGCAGCAGCAGGCCGCCGCCCAGCTGGCCGCCCTGGCCAAGGAGGGCGACCGGATGACCGTCTCCGAGGCCCAGCAGCTGAACTCGCCCCCACCGATCACCGACGTCGTGCCGCTGCCCGACGACGACGTCAACGGCGTCTCGCTCGGCTTCCTCACCCAGGCCCTCGCCCTCGGTGGCACGATCGCCTCGCTGGGACTGGGCCGCCTGATCCCCCGTACGCGTCGATCGTGGCGCCGGGGCGTCGCGCACGTGAGCATCCTGGCCGTCTACGCCGTCGGCTCGGCCGCCGCGGTGCTGTGGTCGATGGGCTGGTTCGGCGTGGGCATCACCGCCGACCGCACCGACATGCTCGGCATCTTCTCGCTGATCTCGCTGGCCATCACCGCGTCCACGGCCGGTGCGGTGGCCCTCTTCGGCCCGGCCGGCGCGCTGATCGGCGCCATGTACTTCACTCTCGGCACGGTGATCTCGGGGGCCAGCATCCTGCCCGAGTTCCTGCCCCCGTTCGGCCGCTACTTCGGGGCCAACCTGCCCACCGGCGCCGGCGTGCAGGCCGTCCGCGACAACCTGTACTTCCCGGCCGCCGAGATCCGGGGCCACCTGATCGTGCTCGCCCTCTACGCCGGCATCGGCAGCCTGGTCGTGCTGATCACCAACATGCTGCCCAACCGCCGGAACCAGACCTCCGAGGTCGACCTCGACCTGGAGCACCGGCTCGAAGGTTCGGAACGACGCGAACCGGTAAAACTCTGATCGACGGCACCCGTCCTGCCGATCACGGGAACATGCCCGTACGCACCCGAGTCACCGTGCCGCTGCAGTTCGCCGACGGCTTCGCGACGTCCGCCGAGATGATCACCTTCGACGGCCTGTCCGACGGCAAGGAGCACCTCGCGCTCCGGCTCGGCACGCCCGGCGAGTTCCCGCTGGTGCGCCTGCACTCGGAGTGCCTGACCGGCGAGGTGTTCGGCTCGCAACGCTGCGACTGCGGCGCCCAGCTGCGCGAATCCGTCGAGCGGATCGGCGCGACCGGCGGCTACCTGCTCTATCTGCGGCAGGAGGGGCGCGGGATCGGGCTCTACAACAAGCTCGACACGTACACGCTGCAGGACGCCGGCCTCGACACCTACCAGGCCAACCGGGCCCTCGGCCACGGCGACGACCAGCGTTCCTACACCGTCGCGGCGCAGATGCTGGGCGATCTCGGGGCCACCACGATCGACCTGCTGACCAACAATCCCGACAAAGTATCTCAACTGCGGAAAAACCAGATTTCCGTACGCGAGGTGGTGCCGACCGCCGTGCACGCGTCTCCGGCCAACCGGCGCTACCTCGAGGCCAAGGTGGCGCACACGGGCCACACAATCGCGCTGCCTGTCTAAGGTTTCCGCACGGGTGCCGAACAGGAGTCCGTGGGGATCGAGGGAATCCATTCGCGGATCGCGGACATCCAGAGCCGCATGATCGCGCTGCAGACGCAACAGGCCGGCCGGAACGTGCAGGCCCAGTCGACGAAGTCGGCGTCTTCCGCCGAGGGCGGGTCGTTCGCCAGTGCCCTGGAGAGCGCGGTCGCCCAGACCAGCAACAAGACCTACACGCTGAACAGCAAGGGCGTCCCGACCGAACTGGCCGCTTACGGCAACGGGAAGATCCCGGCCAACGCGCTCGAACGGGTCGGCGACACCCGGCACAAACTCTGGGCGCCGGCCGCCGATTCGCTCAACAGCATGATCAAGGACGCCAAGGCCCAGGGCGTCGACATCGGCATCACCGACTCGTACCGCCCGTACGAGGAACAGGTTGATCTCGCCCGCCGCAAGGGTCTCTACTCCCAGGGCGGGCTGGCGGCCAAGCCCGGCACCAGCGAGCACGGCTGGGGCATGGCCACCGACCTCGACCTGAACCCGAAGGCGCTGTCCTGGATGCGGGACAACGCCGAGAAGTACGGCTTCATCAACAACGTGCCGCGGGAGAACTGGCACTGGGCGTACCGGCCGCCGACCGCCTGACGTTCTTACGCTCTCGCGATGATCTCGCCTTTACGCTCTCGCGACGATCTCGCCGTGCAGCAGTGACATCCAGCCGTCGGCGTTGTCGGCCCACGCGCGCCACGCGGCCGAGATGCGCTCGAGGTCGTCGCGGGTCGCGGCGCCGGTGCGCTCGGCGGTCGCCGCCATGTCCGACTTCAGGATGCGGTCGGCCCACATGCCGCCCCACCACGCGCGATCGGCCGGGGTCGCGAAACACCACGTGCTCGACGTCGCCGTCACCTCGGTCAGGCCGGCCGCGTGGGCCCAGGCCAGCAGATGCCGCGCCGCGTCGGGCTCGCCGCCGTTGCCCCGCGCCACCTTCTCGTAGAGGGCGAGCCACTCGTCCAGCTCGGGCAACCGGGGATACCAGGCGAAGGCCGCATAGTCGCTGTCCCGTACGGCGATCAGCCCGCCCGGTTTGGTGACCCGCCGCATCTCGCGCAGTGCCGCCACCGGATCGCCGAGATGCTGCAGCACCTGGTGCGCGTGCACCACGTCGAACGTGTCGTCGGCGAAGTCGAGCCGGTGCACGTCGCCGACCGCGAAGTCGACGTTGGTCAGACCGCGCCGGGTGATCTCGGCCCGGGCCAGGTCGAGCGCGCCCTCGGTGACCTCCAGCGCGGTAACTCTCGCCGGGGTGACCAGGCTCGCGAAATCCGCGGTGATGGTGCCGGGGCCGCAACCGACGTCGAGCACCGTGACGCCGGAGGAAAGGTGGGGCAGAACGTATGCCGCCGAATTCTCTGCGGTGCGCCACCGGTGGGAGCGCAAGACCGATTCGTGATGACCGTGGGTGTACGTCGCCATGCTTTGCAACGTACGCCCGCCGTCCTCATATGTGGGACAATAATCTCGCTATGTGATACACGGTCGGGTAACTGATTTCTCCGTACGCAGTTCAGGCCGTACTTTTGTGCGCATGAGGATCGGCATTGTGGGCGCGACGGGACAGGTGGGCAGCGTCATGCGGCGCATCCTGGCCGAGCGCGAATTCCCGTTGGGTGAGCTCCGTCTGTTCGCGTCCGCTCGCAGCGCGGGCCGCACGCTTCCGTGGGGAAGCGGCGAGGTGACGGTCGAAGACGCGTCGACCGCCGACTACCGCGGTCTCGACATCGTGCTGTTCTCGGCCGGCAAGGGCAGCTCCAAAGAGCTCGCCCCGCGGGTGGCCGAAGCCGGCGCCGTGGTCATCGACAACTCGTCCGCCTGGCGCATGGACCCCGAGGTTCCGCTGGTGGTGAGCGAGGTCAACCCGGACGCGATCCACAACCGGCCCAAGGGCATCATCGCCAACCCCAACTGCACCACGATGGCCGCCATGCCGGTGCTGCGCCCGCTGCACGACGAGGCCGGGCTGGTCGCGATGGTCGCCACCACCTATCAGGCCGTCTCCGGGGCCGGGCTGGCCGGCGTGAGCGAACTCGACGAGCAGGTGAAGAAGGTCAGCGACCGCGCCACCGAACTCACCCACGACGGGTCGGCCGTCGAGTTCCCGGCGCCGCGCTCGTTCGCCAAGCCGATCGCCTTCAACGTGCTGCCGCTGGCCGGCTCGATCGTGGACGACGGCCGCGACGAGACCGACGAGGAGCAGAAGCTCCGCAACGAGAGCCGCAAGATTCTCGACATCCCCGGGCTGCTCGTCTCGGGCACCTGCGTGCGCGTCCCGGTCTTCACCGGCCACTCGCTGCAGATCAACGCCCGCTTCGCCCGGCCGCTGAGCCCGGCCCGGGTGCGCGAGCTGCTCGACGGTGCCCCCGGCGTGGTGCTGACCGACGTGCCGACCCCGCTCGAGGCGGCCGGTCAAGACCCGTCCTACGTGGGCCGCATCCGCGCCGACGAGACGGTCGAGAACGGCATCGCCCTCTTCGTGTCGAACGACAATCTGCGCAAGGGTGCCGCCCTCAATGCGGTGCAGGTGGCCGAATTGGTGGCCGCCTCGCTGTAGCGCGCGCGTCGCGCGTTCTAGCTCATTCACCGCCCCGGCCACCCGGCCGGGGCGGTTTTTGTTGTGCTCGCCTCACCCTCCAATGTGGAAATCTAGGACTTTTTGCCCGAATCGGTGGCGGATGTTCGGTTTGAGGGACATAGTGATTGCATGAGCGACAGTGGGCCCGGCGGAGGCTACTTCTGGTGCCTTCGCCACCATCGGGTCGAGAGCGGAGACGACGTCTGTCCTGCTCAATATCGACTAGGCCCGTTCCCCACGGCCGACGAAGCTTCGCGTGCCCTCGAGACGGTCGAGAAGCGCAATGCCGAGTGGGATGCCGAGGACGCTCGTTGGACCGGGGAGGCCGGCTGACCGCCGGCGCCCGCCGCCCGAGTCCACGCTGAACCGCTGACCACCTGAATCACTGATCGCTGCTCGTTTACCGATCGCCGCAGTCTCCGCGCGGAGACGGGCCCGCAGCCATTCGCGCAGTCATTCGCAAGGAGGAACACCCCAGATGGCCGCTGCCAAAAAGGCCCCCAGTCTTGCCACTAGAGCGGACAAAAACCGCATTTCCCGTACGCCGGCGCGTGAGCCCGCTGCTCGTTCCGCCGCCGCGCGATCGGGGACGGTGGCCGCTCGGGGTGCGACCCCCAAGACCGTGACCGCTTCGGCTCGGGCCGCTGCTTCCGCTAAGCCGGCCGCCGCTTCCGCCGCGAAGTCCGTCGCTGCGAAGTCGGTCGCTGCGACGAAGACCGCTGCGAAGACGGTCGTTGCGAAGTCGGTCGCTTCGAAGTCCGTCACCAAGCCCGCCGCCGCGACCAAGACCACCGCGGGCCGGGCGGGTACCGCCAAGACGGCGACGACGGCTGCGGGCCGCGCCGCCGTTGCCAAGCCGGCTGCGGGCCGGGCCGGGTCGGGCGCGAGTGCCGTGAAGACGGCGGCTGCCAAGACGACGATCACCGCTGCGGGCCGGGCGAGTGTGGCCAAGGCCGGCGCTTCCACGACGGCTGCGGGGCGCGTGGGTAAGGCCGGTGTGGCTACGGCGGCTGCGGGTCGCGCGGGGGTGGCCAAGACGGCTGCGGGGCGCGCGGGGATTGGTAAGACCGGTGCCGCTACGGCGGCTGCGGGGACGGCTAAGAAGACTCCCGCTTCTGCGGGCCGGGCCGGATCGGTGAAGGCTGGTGCCGCTGAGGCGGGCACGGCCAGGACGACTGCGATCAAGGCGGGCGCGGCCAAGGTCGGCGCGGTCAAGGTGACTGCGATCAAGGCGGGTCCGGCCAGGACGGGTGTGGCCAAGGGTGCTGGGAAGGCTGTTGCTCCCCGGCAGCGGACCGGTAAGTCGGTGGCGGCCCAGGCCGGATCTCCGAAGGTGCTGGCGGCGAAGGTCGGTGGGGGACGGGCGGGTGTTCGCCGGACTTCGGCGGCGGTCAGCACGTCGCCGGCCATGACCACGGCGACCATCGACCCGGCGGCGGGGAGCGCGACGTCGTCGGCGGCGTCGGCGAAGGGGAAGCGGCCCACGGCCGCGAAGTCGAAGACCACGGCGTCTCGCGGGAACGCGGGCGCGGCGGGCAAGAGTGCGGGAACTGCAACCGGGGTGGCCAAGGTTGCGGCCGGCCGCGTCGGTGCCACCAAGACGGCGGCTACCAAGGCTGGGGCGATGACGACAGCGAGCAAGACGGCGACCAAGGCGGGCGCCGCTAAGAAGACAGCGACCAAGGCGACGGCCGCCAAGGCGACGGCCGCCAAGGCGACGGCCGCCAAGGCGACCGCGACCAAGGCGACCGCCGCGAAGGCGACCGCGGCCAAGGCGACCGCGACGAAGGCGGCGACTAGGGCGACGGCCGCCAAGGCGACTGCGGCCAAGTCCAGTGCGGCTAAGAGCGCGGCGACCAAGGCGACGGCCGCCAAGGCGACCGCCACCAAGTCCACGGCGTCCAAGAGCGCGGCGACCAAGGCGACCGCCACCAAGGCGACCGCCACCAAGGCGACGGCGACCAAGGCTGCGGCGGCGAAGAAGACCGCGGTCAAGGCGACCGGGGCCAGGGGCACGGCGGCCAAGGCGGCGCGTCCGGCCAAGGCGGGCGGGACTGGTCCGGCCAGCCGGACCGCGGCCAAGAAGGCGCCGGCCGGTCGCGCGGCTACCAAGGCGACGCCGGCCAAGAGCGCGGCCGGTAGCAAGGCGGCCACCGCCGGCGGTGCGGCCGCCCGCAAGGCGGCCACGGCGGCGAAGGCGGCGACGGCCGGTGGCGCGGCGGCTCGTAAGGCGGCGGCCGCGGCGAACAAGGCGGCGGCCACGACGAGCCGGTCGGGGTACAACCGCAGCGCGACCGCTTCGGCCAACCGGGCGGCGGCCTCGTCGGCCAAGGCGGGCGAGAACCGTAGCGCCACCGCGACGGCGAACCGGACCGCGGCCAAGGCGACCGGGGTCAAGGCGACCGCGGCGGCCAAGAAGGCGACGGCCAAGGCCGCGCAGACCACGCCGGCCAAGAAGGCGGCGGCCAGGTCGTCGGCGGTGCGGAAGACGGCCGCTTCGAACACGGCGGCGGCCAAGAAGGCGACCGCGACCAAGCGGACGGCCGCGGCGGCCAAGTCGACGGCGGCGCGGAAGACGACCGCGACGAAGGTGACCGCGACCAAGTCCACGGCGGCCAAGAAGACGACCGCGACCAAGGCGACGGCGACGGCGGCCAAGAAGACGGCGGCCAAGAAGACGACGGCGGTCAAGGCGACCGCGAGCAAGGCGACCGCCGCCAAGAAGGCGCCCGTGAAGAAGGTCGCCGCCAAGAAGGCCCCGGCCAAGGCGACCGCGGCCAAGAAGGCGACGGCCACCAAGGCGACCGCGGCCAAGAAGGCGACGGCCACCAAGGCGACGGCCACTAAGGCGACGGCCGCCAAGAAGGCGCCGGCAAAGAAGGCGGCGACCAAGGCGGCCCCGGCCAGGACCACGGCCCGGAAGGCGGCCCCCGCCCGGAGTGCGGCCACCAAGGCGACCGGGACGGCGGCTCGGAAGACCACGACGCCGCGCGCTCTCGGCCGTACGGCGGTGGAAGGGGTTGCCCCCAAGGCCACGACCGGCGCGGGCAGCCGGTCGGCGGTGGCCAAGGTGGCCGGGCTCAGCCCGGTCGTGTCGCGCGGCGGCAACAAGCCCGCGGCCACCCCGACGGCCAAGCGCAGCACCGCGAACGAGTCGGCCGCCACCCGCGCCCGGGCCACGCGATCGGCGAACGCGCCGCGGGCCGGCGCCACGGCCAAGAACTCGGCCACCAACCGGGCCCGGGTCGCCAAGGCGGCCAACGCGGCCGCCGCCCGTCAGGCCGCGCTCGGGAACACCCCGGCCGCCGACATGATGGACGCGTCGACCACGACCGCTCGGAAGGCGGCCGCGCGGCGGCGCTGAGCACGATCACTCGATCGAAGGGCCGCGTCCGGTGGGCGCGGCCCTTCGGCGTACGGGGAAATCGCTGGTAGTAATGACCCGTGCCGATCAGACGGGTGTGGGCGCCGCGCATCGACTTCGACGCTCTGCGGCGGGAACTGAAGCTGCCGGAGGAGTTTCCGGCCGACGCTCTGGCCGAGGCGGAACAGGCGGCGGCGGGTGCTCCGCCTGAGGGCGCCGATCGCACCGATGTGCCGTTCGTGACGATCGACCCGGCCACGTCCAAAGACCTCGACCAGGCCATGCACCTGAGCCGGCTCCCGGACGGCGGCTATCGGGTGCTCTACGCCATCGCTGACGTCGCTTCCTACGTACGGCCGGGTGGCGCTCTCGAAACCGAGACGTGGGCGCGCGGTCAGACGATCTATCTGCCCGACGGACGGATCCCGCTGCACCCGCCCGTGCTCAGCGAAGACGCGGTCAGCCTGTTCCCCGACGTCGACCGGTCGGCCGTGGTGTGGACGATCGAGCTCGACGCCGAGGGTGAGATCACGTCGGTCGCGCTGGAGCGGGCGCGGGTCCGCAGCCGGGCCAAGCTCAGCTACGAGGCCGTGCAGCAGCAGGTCGACGCGGGCACGGTGCCCGAGCCGCTGGCGCTGCTGCCCGAGCTGGGGACGCTGCTGGCCAAGCGCGCGTCCGATCGCGGCGCGGTCAACCTGCCGCTGCCCGAGCAGGAGGTCGAACAGCATGACGGTGGCTGGCGGCTGGTGCTGCGGGCGCCGCTGGCGATCGAGGAGCACAACGCTCAGATCTCACTGCTCACCGGCATGGCCGCGGCCCAGCTGATGCTTCGCGGCGGGGTGGGACTGCTGCGCACGATGCCGCCGCCGAAGCCCGAGGCGGTCGCCAAGCTGCAGGGTGCCGCGAAGTCGCTGGGCGTGTTGTGGCCGTCCGGCGCCCAGGTCGGCGAGGTGGTGGCCTCGGTCGACCCGGCCAGCCCGCGGGGTGCGGCGTTCCTCGATCAGGCGGCCGACCTGTTGCGGGGTGCGGCGTACACGCCGTTCGACGGGACGCCGCCCGAGATCACCGGGCACGGCGGGGTCGGAGCGCCGTACGCGCACGTCACCGCCCCGCTGCGCCGGCTGGCCGACCGGTATGCGACCGAGGTCTGCCTGGCGCTGGCGGCCGGCACCCCGGTTCCCGAGTGGGCCCGGGCGGCGCTGCCCCGGCTGCCCAAGGCGATGTCCGACTCCGACCGGCTGGCCGGCTCGGCCAACCGCGGGGCGATCGACCTGGCCGAGGCCGTGCTGCTGCAGGATCGGGTCGGCGAAGTGTTCGAGGCGGGCGTGATCGACGTGGACGACGCGTCGAAGAACCGGGGGCCGGGCGGCACGGTGGCGATCGACGAGCCGGCCGTACGGGCCCGCTGCTCGGGGGCGTTGTCACTGGGCGTACGGATCCAGGCCCGTCTCGTCTCGGCCGACCCCGCCACCCGGAAGGTGCAGTTCGAGCAGGACTAGCTCACGATTCGGCCGGCCAGCTCGGCCAGCGTGCGGCGCTCGGCCGGGGAGAGGCCGGCCGTGAACTCGGCGATCCGCTCGGCGAAGACGCCGGCCACCTCGGTCGCCAGGGCCAGGCCGTCGGCGGTGATCGACACCCGGGTCACGCGCCGGTCGGTCTCGCCCGCCGTGCGGGTCACCAGGCCGCGCCGCTGAGCCCGGTCGACCAGTCCGCTGATGGACGACTTGTCGAGGCCGAGATGACGGCCCAGCTCCTGCATCGTCGGCTCGTGGTCGCGCAGCACGCCCAGCAGCCGGGTCTGGATCAGCGACAGGTCGTGCCGCCCGGCCAGCTCGGCCAGTGTGTTCTGCACCAGGAACGAGAGCCGGGCCAGGTTGTCGACGAGGTTGGTGTCCGTCACAGGGGGATCCTATCCGAGAAGGTTCGTGGTACAAACTAATTAGTACGTGCCACAAACCAATCCGGGGAGGATGTCATGAAGATCCACGCCGCGGTCGTGAGCTCGTTCGACCGGCCGCCCGCCTACGAGCCGTACGAGCTGCCGGTCGCCGACGGTTTCCAGGTCGCCGACGTGCTGGCTGTGGGCCTGCACCCGCGGGTCCGGACCGGAGCGTCGGGACAGCACTACACGAGCACGGGGGAGCTTCCGATGATCCCCGGCGTGGACGGCGTCGGGCGACTCGAGGACGGCCGGACCGTCTACTTCGTGGCCGACGACGACGTGCCCGGCCCGATGGCGACGCGCACGCTGGTCGACCCTCGTCGCAGCATCGAACTGCCGCCCGGCGCCGACGTCGTGCGGATCGCCGCCGCCATGAACCCGGCCATGTCGTCGTGGGTCGCCCTGCGTCGCCGGGTGCCGTTGCAACCCGGCCAGTCGGTACTGGTGCTGGGCGCCGCCGGCAACGCGGGTGCGATGGCCATGCAGGTCGCGTCGCTGCTCGGCGCAGGTCAGGTCGTCGGGGCGGCCCGTCGCGCGGCGGGGGAGGTCGTGGCCTTGTCCGATGTGGCTTCCGTGGCGGCCGAGGTCGATGTGGTGCTCGACTACCTGTGGGGTGCGCCCGCGTCCGAGGCGATGATGGCCATCTTGAAGGCGCGCGCCGACCGCAGCCGCGAACTGAACTGGATCCAGATCGGCTCGGTGGCCGGCCCGACGATCGAACTGCCGTCGGTGGCGTTGCGCTCGGCCAACTTCCGCCTGCAGGGCAACGGCCAGGGCGCGGTCTCGGCGCGGGCCTACCTGGCCGAGCTCCCGTCCCTGATCGACGAGATCACCGCGGGCCGGCTGTCGCTGCGCACCCGCACGGCCCCGCTGACCGACGTCGAGCGGGCCTGGTCGGCCCCGGAGGAGCCCGGCGTACGCACAGTGCTCGTGCCCTAGACACGCTCGTGGCCCATCGTCACCGGGTCGGGGCCGCCCACCGCAGACGAGACCAGGTCGGCCAGTCTCCAGGTCGCCTGGTCCCGGTTCTCGGAGGCCGTCCAGGCCAGGAAGTTGACGAGGTCGACCCAGTCGCTGCCCTTGAGCGTGACCGGCGCCGTGCCGTCCTTGATCGCGGCCCCGATCGCGGCCTTGCCGGCGGCGTTGCCCTCGGTGACGTTGTATGCGGCCAGCACCTGCTTCCACTCGGCCGCGGTCAGCGTGGCCGAGTAGGTGCGGTTGTCGTCGAGACCCAGGTCGTCCGGGGTCTTCTCGGGAATCGTGAACTCGCACCACGGCGACCAGCCGGCCGCCCCGATGGTCGGCGGCGTGCCCCGGACCCGCCATCGGTAGGACTCGCCGTGCTCCAGGTCGCCGTGCCGGAAGAACTCCAGCGTGGCCTTCAGCGGGTCGAGGGTGTCGCCCGGTAGTAGCTGGTCCTCGGCGGTGCGGCCGTAGACGCCGGTGATCTGGAACGTCGATTTGATGTACCGCAGCCCCGGCACCGGCGTGAACGACGCGGACAGGGTCGGGCGCACGGTGTCGAGGACGGGGCGTTCGGAGCCGGCCACGCAGATCCGGCCGTCGGTGTTCATCCCGACCGGAAGGGCGGCGCCGGCGTAGCGGGGGTCGTTCGGGTCGGCCGACGGCTCGTCGTAGACGCGGTCCCAGCCGGCCGTCTCGTAGCCGCAGATCATGCCGTCGGTCGCGTTGAGGTTCACAGCGAGGGTGAGCTGGCAGTCGGCCAGCGACATCGGCGGTCTCGACGGGAGGCCGCCGCCGGACTCCGACGGGTAGGGGATCGCGGCGACGGCTGCGGTCGGGGTGGCGTTGCGGTTCGAGGGCCGGGTCACGATCACGGTGAGGATCGCCAGCACGACGACGATGCCGGCCCCGATCGCCATCTTGACGAGCGACCGGGACGGGTCGGCTCCTCGGACGGGGCCGCCCGCGGGCGGACTGACAGAAGCCGGCTCGGCGCCGGCGGGCCTGGCGCGGCGGCGGGCGGCGATGCTGCCACCCAGCGCGATCGCGGCTGCGGCGGCCAGGAGCAGCCAGCCCGTACGGCGTGACAGAGTCACACAGGTCCGTTCGGCGCGCCGGCAACGGACCTGAGCGGGGTTTTCGGGCGCAACCACTCACGCACGTCGCCGTGACGCGCCCCGCGTTCTGGACGCGCCAGCGGCCAGCGGGGCACGGCGCGGTCCCCGCGGGAGCGACGGTCTGTACGCCCCACCCCGCGGGGACATCAAGATCTTAAAAAGTGTGCTCCGACGACGGGAATTCGCCGCCGCGAACTTCGGCTGCGAACTGCTGCGTCGCCGCCGACAGCATTCCCGCCATATCGGCGTATTGCTTGACGAAGCGCGGCGTCCGGCCGGTGCGCAGGCCGGCCATGTCCTGCCAGACCAGCACCTGCGCGTCGGTGTCGGGGCCGGCGCCGATGCCCACCGTGGGGATCTCGAGCTCCTTGGTGATCGTCTTGGCGACGTCGCCCGGCACCATCTCGAGCACCACCGCGAACGCCCCGGCGTCGGCGACCGCGCGGGCGTCCGACACGACCTGGGCGCCCTCGTTCTCGCGGCCCTGCACCCGGTAACCGCCGATGGTGTGCTCGCTCTGCGGCGTGAAGCCGACGTGACCCATGACCGGGATGCCCGCGCCGACCAGCGCCTCGATCTGGGCGGCGACGCGACGGCCGCCCTCGAGCTTGACGGCGTGGGCGCCGCCCTCCTTCATGAACCGGACGGCCGTGCGCAGCGCCTGCGTCGGGCCTTCCTCATAGCTGCCGAACGGCAGGTCGGCCACGATCAGCGCGGTCTTGGTGGCGCGGACCACGGCCCGGACCAGCGGGATCAGCTCGTCGACGGTGATCGGCAGGGTGGTCTCGTGGCCGAACACGTTGTTGGCCGCCGAGTCGCCGACCAGCAGCACGGGCACGCCGTTCTGGTCGAAGATCGAGGCCGTGTACTGGTCGTAGGAGGTCAGCATCGGCCAGCGGTCGCCGCGGCTCTTGGCGGCGATCAGGTCACGCGTGCGTACCCGTCGGGTGGGCGGGCCACCGTACAGGGTCGGGATGTCCGACATCGTGCTTCTCCTTCCCTCGAGGCCGCGCGGTTGCGGTCCCCGGGTCTGGATCCGATAGTCGCACCCGGGCATCGGCCGCGGTCAGGGGTCAGTGGAGGTTTTCACACCCTGCCAGCGTAATGTCGGCGTAACTGGATCGGGCCAGACTGGCTAGTCAGGGCATAGATACGAGGGGTGACCGTGGACCGACAGCAGGAGTTCGTGCTTCGTACTCTGGAGGAGCGCGACATCCGTTTTGTCCGGCTCTGGTTCACCGATGTGCTCGGCACCCTGAAGAGCGTGTCGGTCGCCCCGGCCGAGCTGGAGTCCGCCTTCGAAGAGGGCATGGGCATCGACGGCTCGGCCATCGAGGGCTTCGCCCGGGTCTACGAGTCCGACATGGTCGCCATGCCCGACCCGACCACGTTCCAGGTCTTCCCGTTCGAGGGCGGCGCCAGCGGCGAGAGCGCGCGGATGTTCTGCGACATCCTGCTCCCCGACGGCAGCGCCGCGTGGGCCGACCCGCGGCACGTGCTGCGCCGCATGCTGGCCAAGGCGGCCGAGAAGGGCTTCACCTTCTACACCCACCCCGAGGTCGAGTTCTTCCTGATCCAGGACGGCCCGCTCGACGGCTCGGTGCCGGTCCCGGTCGACACCGGCGGCTACTTCGACCACACCACCCACTCGGTGGCCCGCGACTTCCGCCGTCAGGCCGTCCTCGCGCTCGAGCGGATCGGCATCTCGGTCGAGTTCAGCCACCACGAGGTCGCGCCCGGCCAGCAAGAGATCGACCTGCGCTACGCCGACGCGCTGACCACGGCCGACAACATCATGACCTTCCGTCACGTGGTCAAAGAGGTGGCGCTGTCCCAGGGCGTGCGGGCGACCTTCATGCCCAAGCCCTACACCGACCAGCCGGGCAGTGGCATGCACACGCACCTGTCGCTGTTCGAGGGCGAGCGCAACGCGTTCTACGACGGCGACGACCCGCAGAAGCTGTCCAAGACGGCCCGCGCGTTCATCGCCGGCCTGCTCGTGCACGCGCGGGAATACACCGCGGTGACGAACCAGTACGTGAACTCGTACAAGCGGCTCTTCCCGCTGCAGCTGCCCAACACGATCACCGAGTCGCCCGCGTTCGTCAGCTGGGGTCACCTCAACCGGTCGGCCCTGGTGCGGGTGCCCGCGTTCGGCAAGTCGAACTCGGCCCGCGTCGAGGTCCGCTCGATCGACTCGGCCACCAACCCCTACCTGGCGTTCGCCGTCATGCTCGGGGCCGGCCTCAAGGGCATCGAGGAGGGCTACGAGCTGCCGCCCGGCGCCGAGGACGACGTATGGTCGCTGTCGCCGGCCGAGCGCAAGGCCGCCGGCTACGAGGCGCTGCCGGAAAATCTGGCCGAGGCGATCGACGTGATGAGCAAGTCCGAGCTGATCGCCGAGGTGCTCGGCGAGCACGTTTTCGACTTCTTCCTCCGGAACAAGACGGCAGAATGGGAAGAATATCGGCGCGAGGTGACGCCCTACGAGCGGCAGCGTTACCTGGGCGCGCTGTAACTACGTAGATCCAGTCTTGTACGGTCTCTCCTTGACGTCGCGCTGACCAGGGAGAGGCCGTGCTTCAAGATCTGCTCGAGGGTGCTGGACGCAGCATCGTGTTCGGACTCGTCGGCATCGGGCTGATGGCGGTGGGCTACGTGCTCATCGACCTGCTCACGCCGGGCAAGCTGCGCGACCTGATCTTCGTGGAGCGCAACCCCAACGCGTCGCTGCTGCTCGCGGCGAACCAGCTGGGCATCGCCGCGATCGTCTTCACCGCGATCTTCACGTCCTACGACTCGTTCGGCCAGGGCCTGGCGTCGACGGTGATCTTCGGGATCATCGGCATCGCCATCATGGGCGCGGCGTTTTTGGTGCTCGACTGGATGACTCCCGGCAAGCTCGGCGAGGTCATCTGCACGCCCGAGCGCCACGGCGGTGCCCTGGTGAGTGCGGCTTCGCACTTCGGCGCCGCGCTGATCGTCTGCGCCTGCATTTCTTAGATGTCCCAGCGGGGCGGTGGGTACAGACCGTCGCTCCCGGCACCCCTCTGTCAAGGGTTTGTGGTGGGTGGTGTTTTAGGCTGGTGGTTGGCGGGTTCGGGTTGTGACTTTTCCGAAGTGCTGGTCCTGGGGTTTGGGTCGGCCGCGCTG
>NZ_JAHKKG010000020.1 GCF_018829635.1 Paractinoplanes bogorensis | reverse complement strand
CGGGCTGAGCCGGCAGCAAAGGTGCCAGCGCAGCCCACTCATCATTGCTCAGATCACCACGTGCCATACCGATTCAACGACCGTCATCCATGATCGCCACTCATGATCCGCGAGACAGAACCTAGGCGAGCAGCTTCTCGCTCAGGTCCCACAACCGCCGCGCGTCGCCGGGGTCGAGCATCGCCGAGTTGGCGTCCGAGGGGATGCTGCCCGCGGTCAGCGGGCGCACCTCGTCGTCGAGCACGGCGACGTCGCTGTCCTTGAGATAGGCGCCGCCGATCCCGTCGAGCAGCGGGCTCGCGGCCCCGAAGACGATCGTCGCCGCGCCCTGCTCGATGGTCTTCTTGCCCGCCGCCGGGTCGATGATCGTGACCCCGTGCTCGTCGACGAGTCCCTGCGCGCGCAGCGACTCCAGCCGAGCGCCGCTGTGCGGGCCGGGCCCGACGATGACCCCCGGGTGCGCGGCGAAGGCCCGGATGCCCTCGGGCGCGCAGCGGCGATCGAGTTCGACGGTGAACAGAACGTTCGCCCGCTTGGCCTGCCCGTAGGCGACGACCGGGTCGTACCCGGCCGCGAGATCGAGATCGTCCCAGTGGATCTCGCCGAACCGGGCCGCGCCGGAGGTCACCGAGAGCACGCGTGCACCGTGGGCCGCGCGGAGGGCCGGGAGCAGCGCGCGGGTGAGCTGGAAGTGACCGAGGTGCGAGGTCGAGAACGTCAGCTCGTGGCCGCGCCGATCGAGCCGCCTCTCCGGCCCGAACAGCACCCCCGCGTTGTTGACGAGCATGTGCAACGGCTGCCCGGCCCACCGGTCGGCGAACGCCTCGATCGAGGACGGGTCGGTGAGGTCGAGCGCCTCGACCCGGACGCCGGGGATGCTGTCGACCGCCGCGGCCGCCCGCTCGGGGTCACGGGCCGCAACCGTCACCGCGGCGCCGGCGGCCGCAAGCGCGCGGGTGGTCTCGCGACCGAGCCGGCTCGATGCGCCTCAGCGTGGACGGCCCTGGTGGTCCGCAGGGCCCGGTCGAGCTGGCACCGGGCGACGTCGTGCTGCTCAATCAGCGCACCTACCTGGAGGCGTACGGCGGACTGGGAGACGGACCGCCGACCGAGCTCATCCCCGAGACCAGCTTCGACTCGATGGCACTGGACGCGGCCGACCTGGCGACCGACGACGTGTTGATCGGCGGCTGGGTCCAGGTCAACCCGGCCGGGCACGAACTGCTCAGCACCGCTCTGCCCGGCCTGGTCCACGTCCGCGCCCGCACACCGGCGGCGTCCCGGCTGGCCGCTCTCGTGGCTCAGTTGTTCGCCGAGGCCTCGAGCGGGCGGCTCGGGTCCGCGTTCGCCATCCGGCAGAACGGCCAGCTGATCCTGCTCGAGGTGCTCCGCGCCTACCTCGAGCAGGACGAGCCGCCGACCGGGTGGCTGCGGCTGCTCGCCGACGAACCGCTCGCCCCGGCCCTGCGACTCCTGCACGAGCAGCCGGGCCGCACCTGGGAGCTGGTTGAGCTGGCCCGCGCGGCCGGCATGTCGCGGACCAGCTTCGCCGCACGGTTCCGGATGGTCGCGGGCACTCCCCCGCTGGCCTACCTGTCGCGCTGGCGGATGGTGCTCGCACAACGCGCCCTGCGCGATCCCGACGTCCGCGTCGGCGCGCTGGCGGCCGAGCTCGGCTACGGCTCGGAGAGCGCCTTCAGCACCGCGTTCAAACGCGAGATCGGCGAGTCCCCACTGCACTACCGCCGGCGACAGCACGCCGCGGGATAAGCCAAACCGCCGACGGCAGCACGCCGCGGGACAGGCGGGTGGCAGCGCAGCCGCGTTTCTGAGATCACGTGGCACGGATCACCATGGGCAGCTCGGAATGCTTCTTGTACGGTCGTACTAGTACGACCGTACAAGTTGAGAGAAGGTCGCCGTGCCGTACGTGTTCCTCCTGGTCGCCATCACGGCGGAAGTCCTGGCCACGAGCATGCTCAAGTTCACGGACGGCTTCACCCGGCTCTGGCCGACGCTCGGCTGCCTGGCCGGCTACGCGATCTCGTTCGCCGCGCTCTCCGTCGTGGTGAAGGATCTGCCGGTCGGCGTCGTCTACGCGATCTGGTCGGCCCTCGGCACGGCCGCGATCGTGGCCATCGGCGCGGTCTTCCTCGGCGAGCCCCTCACGACCATTAAGGTCGTCGGAGTCAGCCTCATCATCGCCGGAGTAGTGACCGTGAACCTGGGCGGTGCGCATTGAGTGAATCCACGGCCCGGCCCCGCCGCCGGCGCAGCGACCGCGACCCAGCCCACGACGACAGCCCGGCCCCGGGCCGCCCGGCCCGTCGCCAGGCCGACGGGGAACGCCGTCCGCAGCGGGCCCGCGACCCCGAGGCCCGCCGGCGTGATCTCGCCGCGGCCGCGCTCGAGGTGATCTCGGAGTCGGGCCTGGCGCGGACCTCACACCGGGCCGTCGCGGCCAAGGCGGGCCTGCCGCTCGGCGCCACCACCTATTACTTCCCGACGCTGGACGATCTGATCGCCGCCGGCCTGCAGCTCGCCGCGGCCGATCTCCAGTCCGATTTCGAGGTGTGGGCCGAGCGGCTGCGCACCGCCTCGGACGTCCCGGCTGCGGTGGCCGGGCTCATCGTGGAATACCTCACGGACCGTCAGCGCGCCCAGATCGAGTGCGAACTGTACGTGGCCGCCGCCCGCGATCCCGCCCTCCGCCCGCTGGCCATGGCCTGGCTGACCGGCATGCGCGACATCCTCGAGCCGCACCTCGGACGGGACGCCACCCGCGACGTGATGGCCCTGTTCGACGGCGTGACCCTGCAGGCCCTGATCACCGGCCACGACGTCGACCGCGAGGCCCTGACCGCCACGATCCGCCGCCTGACGACCGGATAACGAAAGCGGCCCGCCCCCACGAAGGGAGCGGGCCGTTCACGTGAGATCTCAGTCGCGGTTGGCGCCGGTGTCTTCCGGATAGGTCGCCCCACCGTCGGATTCCCGGGTCAGCGGTCGCGCCCCACCCTCGGGCGGGCCGGCGATGGACTGCTCACCAGCGGCAAGTTCGGGAAACTTGGCATCGAAGGCCGGGCGCTCCGAGCGGATCCGCGGCATGCGGTCGAAGTTGCGCAGCGGCGGCGGGGACGAGGTGGCCCACTCGAGCGAGTTGCCGTGACCCCACGGGTCGTCGACCGTGACGACCTGACCGACCTTGTACGACTTCCAGCAGTTGTAGATGAACGGCAGCGTCGACAGGCCGAGCACGAACGAACCGATGGTCGAGAACGTGTTCAGGAACGTGAACCCGTCGGAGGCCAGGTAGTCGACGTAGCGCCGCGGCATGCCCTTGGTGCCCAGCCAGTGCTGCACCAGGAAGGTGGCGTGGAAGCCGATGAACGTCAGCCAGAAGTGAATCTTGCCGAGACGTTCGTCGAGCATTCGCCCGAACATCTTGGGGAACCAGAAGTAGATGCCCGAGAACACCGCGAACACGATCGTGCCGAACAGCACGTAGTGGAAGTGCGCGATGACGAAGTACGAGTCCGAGACGTGGAAGTCGATCGGCGGGGAGGCCAGCAGCACGCCGGACAGACCACCGAAGAGGAACGTCACGAGGAAGCCGATGGCGAACATCATCGGTGTCTCGAAACTGATCTGGCCGCGCCACATCGTGCCGATCCACACGAAGAACTTCATGCCGGTCGGCACCGCGATGAGGAAGCTCAGGAAGCTGAAGAACGGCAGCAGCACCTGGCCGGTGACGAACATGTGGTGCGCCCACACCGACATCGACAGGGCGGCGATCAGCAGCGTCGCGGCGACCAGGCCCTTGTAGCCGAAGACCGGCTTGCGGCTGAAGACCGGGATGACCTCGGTGATGATGCCGAAGAACGGCAGCGCCACGATGTACACCTCGGGGTGGCCGAAGAACCAGAAGAGGTGCTGCCACAGCATCGGGCCGCCGGTCTCCACGTCGAAGACGTGGGCACCGAGCACACGGTCGGCGGCCAGGGCGAACAACGCGGCCGCGAAGAACGGGAAGACCATGATCACCAGGAGGCTGGTGACCAGGATGTTCCAGGTCATGATCGGCATGCGGAACATCGTCATGCCGGGGGCGCGCAGGGTCAGCACGGTGGTGATGATGTTGACGCCACCGAGGATCGTGCCCAGACCGGAGAGGGCCAGGCCGACCACCCACATGTTGCCGCCGACGCCCGGCGAGTGCAGCCCGTCGCTCAGCGGCGTGTAGGCGAACCAGCCGAAGTCGGCCGCGCCGCCCGGGGTGATGAACCCGCTGATGGTGATCGTGCCGCCGAACAGGTAGAGCCAGTAGGCGAACGCGTTCAGCCGCGGGAACGCCACGTCGGGCGCGCCGATCTGGATCGGCACCACGAAGTTGGCGAACGCGAACACGATCGGCGTCGCGAAGAACAGCAGCATGATCGTGCCGTGCATGGTGAACAGCTGGTTGTACTGCTCGGGCGAGAGCAACTGCATGCCCGGCCGCGCCAGCTCGGTGCGCATCAGCAGCGCCATCAGGCCGCCGAGCATGTAGAACACGAAGGCCGTGATCATGTACATGATCCCGATCTGCTTCGCGTCCGTCGTGCGCAGGATCCGGGCGAGTGCCGAACCCTTGACCTGCCGCCGGACCGGGTATGGCCGGGTCACGATCGGCTTAGGCGCAACGGTCGTCACGAATAGCCTCCGTTGTCTCGTTCGTCCCACTCAGTACGCGCAAGAGGAAAGGCGTACCTCGCAGGCAGAATAGTCCCCCGCCGACCCCCCGCGGGCGGGGGGTGACCAAAGAGGTCAACAACGGATTGTGCTGGGCGCTCAGGCGGGCTGGACCAGCGGACGGTAGTGCTCGGAGAAGATCCGCAGGCCACGCCGGCGCAGCATGGGATCACGCAGCGCGGGCGGCACGTCGCGGGTGCGGTCGCGCTCGCGGGTGCGGTCGCGCATCTCGGCGCAGCGCGGGCGACGGCGTTTCTCGTACGCCTCCAGCGCCGCCCGCACGTCTTGCGGCGCCCGCTTGAGCTCCTCGCCCAGCACCACGGCATCTTCGAACGACATGGCGGCGCCCTGGGCCAGCGTCGGAGCGGTGGCGTGGGCGGCGTCACCGACCAGCACCACCGGACCGCGCGACCACGTGTCGAGCACGACCTCGTCGGTGCGCGCGACCTGCACCTTCTCGATGGCCTTGAGAATCGCCGCCGCGGGACCGCCGAAGCCGCCGAACAGCTCGCGGACCCGGGCGATCGGATCTTCCGGGTTCGGGCTGTCGGGGGCCGTCTCGTCGGCGTGGAAGTAGAGCTTGCGCCCGCCCATCGGCATCGCCACGAACGACGACCGGCGCCCGAGCAGGGCCGTCCAGTCGCTCAGGGGCGGACCGCCGGTGACCACCGAGCGGTAGACGATCTGGCCGGTCGGCGCGGCGTCGCCGCCCAGCCCGGCCTTGGCCCGGATCGTCGAGCGGCGCCCGTCGGCCCCGACGACCAGGTCGTATTCGGCGACCGCGCCGTCGGCGAACTCGACCTTGGCCGCACCGTCGAAGATCTCGAGGTCGCGGACGGCGGTGTCGTAACGCACCTCGCCGCCGACCCCGGTGAGCAGGACCTGCTGGAGGTCGGCCCGGGACAGCGCGCGGGACTCGCCGACGCCGGCCCAGAGAGCGGCCACATCCATCTCGAAGAGCTCGCGACCACGGGCGTCGAGGAAGACCTGCCGGAAGATGAGATCGCCCAGCGGCCGCAGCGGCGCGTCGAGGCCGAGCTGGCGTAGCGCACGCGACGCGTTGCCGGGGAGGTAGATGCCCGCGCCGGGAATCATCGTGGCCGGGAGCTCCTCGACCACGTCGGGCCGGAAGCCCGCGAGGCGCAGGGCTCGCGCCGCGGCCAGCCCGGCGATTCCGGCGCCCACCACCAGGATGCGCAACGTCATCGCAGTCTTGCCTCCCACCCGTCGGACACGCGTCGGAGCCAAGACACTACCCCGAGCCACCGGGAGGGGAAACCCGTGATCATCGAAGAGTCCGAATTGTTCCGATCGTCAGCGTGAGTTCCCGCGCCGGGCGAACTACACCCGTGTATTTCCGCCCGTCCCGGGAGAATATGAGGGGCATGACCGACCGTCTTGCGGACTACCGGCGCAAACGGGACGCGTCCCGCACCCCGGAGCCGGTGCCGGAGAAGACACCCGGCGAGACCGGGAACCGCCGGTTCGTCATCCAGCAGCACCACGCGCGCAGCCTGCACTGGGACGTCCGGCTCGAGCGCGACGGCGTGCTCGTCTCGTTCGCCGTGCCGCGCGGGCTGCCCCGCGACCAGGGCCGCAACAACCTCGCCAAACACACCGAGGACCATCCGCTCGAATACCTCGAGTTCTCGGGCGAGATCCCGGCCGGCGAGTACGGCGGCGGCCGGATGGCGATCTTCGACAGCGGCACCTACGAGACCGGCAAGTGGCGCGACGACGAGATAGGTGTCACATTCCACGGCGACCGGGCGACCGGGCGCTACGTCTTCTTCCAGACCGGCGGCAACGACTGGATGGTCCGCCGGATGGACCCGCCCGAGCCCGGCTGGGAGTCGATGCCCGAGCTGGTGGCCCCGATGCAGGCAGTGCGCGCGACCGAGATCCCGGCTGAGGACGACGAGTGGGGCTACGAGATGGCCTGGGGCGGCCGGCGCACCACGGCGTACGTCGACGGCGGCCGCATACGCCTCCTCGATCCCGACGGTGCCGACGTGACGTCGTGGTATCCGGAGATCCGCCCGCTCGGCCCGGCCCTGGCCCCGATCGAGGCCGTGCTCGACGGCGAGATCGTCACCCTGCCCGACGTCACCCAGCTGGAGAAGCGGAGGCAACCCAAGGATTCGGGCGCGGCCAAGCGGGCGGCCGAGCGGACGCCGGTGCATTTCCTCGCGTACGACCTCCTGTGGCTGGAGGGCCACAGCACGGTCGAGGCGGTGCGCTACGCCGAGCGGCGCGAGCTGCTGGAAGGCCTGGCGATCAACGGCGACCACTGGCAGACCCCGCCGTACTTCCCCGGCGGCGGCGAGTTCGCGCTCGAGGCGGCCGCCGCCCAGGGCCTGACCGGAGTCGTGGCCAAGCGCCTCGACTCCCCCTACCTGCCCGGCCGCCGCAGCCGTCTGTGGCTGACGATCAGGACGTCCGGCGCCGGGTGATCAGCAGAGCAACCGCACCGGCCGCTACGAGCACGAGACCGGCCAGCGCGGACGGCCCGGTGATCGGGAGGCCGCCACCACCGCCGTTCCCGCCTGAGCCGCCGTCCGCGGGTGCGGCCGGGTTGAGCACGATCGTGGCCGAGTTGTTGGCCTGGTTGATCTCGTCGTCGGACGGCGCGACGGCCACCCCGCCACGGGCGCCGGTGATGACCTGGTCGATCCGGAACCCGAAGTCGAACGTCACCGTGCCGCCGACCTTGAGCAGGGAGTAGAAGTCGCAGCTGTAGCGCGCCTGGCCGGGCCGCCCGGGTTGTTCGTCCAGCACCCCGCCGCCGCTGGTCATCGGCTTGCAGTGGCTGGGCACGCGGACCGCGGTGGCGCCCTTGGGCACATAGACCCGGGTGGTCGGCCAGGTCGGCTTGCTCCCGAAGATCCGGGAGTGGTCGATCGAGGCGGGCCCGAGATCGCGCAGGCCGACCGAGACGGAGACGACCGAGCCCTTCCGGCCCGAGGCCCGGCCACCGACCGCGGCCAGGTCGGCCGACTGCTTGCCGGTGACCGTGAGCTTCAGGCCGTGCACGGTGTATTCCGGGAGGGCCTGCGGCGGACCGGCCTTGGCGGTGACCACCGGGGTCAGCCGCAGCACGCCGCCCCGCCCGGGCGTGCCGATCGGCCCGAATCCGCCCTTGAGCGCGTACTGCCGCAGGTCGGCGAACTCCTCGTCGGTCGCCCACTGCCAGCTGCCGTACTGCACGCTCGGCGCATAGGTGTCGGCCCGGACCCGCAGCGGCAGGGTGACCCGGTAGGTCTCACCGGGCGCGAGCGGCTGATCGAACGTGCACCCGCTCAGCGAGTCGGCGGTGTAGAAGCAGTTGCTGTACCGCGTACGGGTGTCGAAGGCGTACTGGCTGCCGGACAGGAGTGCGACGCCCTGGGCGGTCGCGGTGCCGGAGTTGGTGAGCGTGAGCGGGTGGTCGATCGGGGCGCCGGGCGCGGCCGACCGCTCCTGCTCGCCGTCGACCGGAGTGAGAGCGATGGCCTCGCCGACCGTGACCGTGGAGGTGCGGGTGATCGGTGCGTAGCCCTTCACGGTCATCGTCGCGGTGAGCGTGCCCCTTGTGCCGGGCACGGCGTCGGCGGCGATGTCGAGGAAGCCGACCACCCCGGAGTCGACGCCGGCCGGGGTCAG
This sequence comes from Paractinoplanes bogorensis, assembly GCF_018829635.1. GTDB lineage: Bacteria > Actinomycetota > Actinomycetes > Mycobacteriales > Micromonosporaceae > Actinoplanes > Actinoplanes bogorensis. The sequence continues at coordinate 130,958 of NZ_JAHKKG010000020.1, read as the reverse complement.
CGCGTCCACGGCCGCCCCGCAGTCGAGCACCAGCCGGTCGGGGATGGCCACGCTGCAGTTGTTCGGGTGGCCCGCCTCGTTCAGCTTGAAGGCCGGGTCCTGCCCGATGAAGCTGTACCGGATCGTCACCGCGTTCCGCGCCAGCGGCAGGTTCCGGTCGGCGAACAGCATCGTGTAGATCGTCGCGCCCGACCCGGGCGCGATCGTGTAGCTCTTCACGAAGAAGCCGACCTTGGGGGCCGCGGCCGAGGCCGGGGCCGCCCAGACGAGGACGAAGGCTAATGCGGCCAGCGCGGCGAGCGCACGACGATGCATCGGAAACCCCTCACGACCGGAAGGTGCGGCGGCGCCGCGTCATCAGGAACGCCGTCGCACCACCGATGACGAGCACCAGGCCGATCGCGCCGATCGAGAGCACGGCCGGCCCGGTGATCGGAAGACCGCCCCCACCGCCGCCCTGCCCACCGGATGCGACAGCCGGATTGATCACGATCGGCGCCGAGTCGTTGGTCTTGGTCAGGTCGTCCGGCGAGAACGACACGGCGGCACCGCGCGCCCCCGTGATGACCTGGTCGATCCGGAGCCCGAAGTCGACGGTGGTCGTCCCGCCCGGCTTGAGCAGCCCGTTGAGTTCGCAGCTGTAGCGGCGCTCACCGGGCGCACCACGCCGGTTCTCGTCGATCCCGGCGCGCTCGGTCATCGGGGAGCAGCTGGTCGGCACCCGGACCGCGGTCGTGCCCTTGGGGATGTAGACCCGGGTGGTGGGCCACTTCAGCTCGGACGTGGCGTGCTCGATGGCGGCCGGCCCGTTGTTGTGCAGCCCGACCGAGACGGTGACGACCGCGCCCTTCCGGCCCGAGGCCCGGTCACCCACGCCGGCCAGGTCGGCGATCTGCTTGCCGGTCACCGTGAGCTTGACGTGCTGCCCCGGAGACTCGGGATTGAGGGCCTGCGGCAGGTCGGCCTTGGCCCGGGCCGCGGCCACCTCGGTCAGGCGCAGCACGCCCCCACGCCCGGGGGTGCCGAGCGGCAGGTAGCCGACGCCGCCCTTGGCCGCGTACTGCTTCAGGTCGGCGAACTCCTCGTCGGTCATCCACGACGTCGAGCCGTACTGCACGCTCGGGGCGTACGTGTTCGCCCGTACGCGCAAAGGCAGTGCCAGCCGATAGCTGGCCCCCGGCGCGATCGTCTGGTCGAAGGTGCACGAGCGCATCACGCCGTCGACGTAGGTGCAGTTGCGATATTGCGTCCGGCTCTCGAACGCGTACTGCGAATTGCCCAGGGCCACCAGCCCGCGGGCCGCGACCGAACCGGAGTTGGTGATCGTCACCGGCAGGTCGAGGTTGCGGCCGGGCGACGACGTGACCTCCCGGTCGACGGCGTCCACGGAGAGCGCGACCGCCTCGCCGATGCGGAGCTTGGCGGTGCGGGTGACCGGGGCGTACCCCTTGATGGTCATCGTCGCGGTGATCGTGCCCGTGCTGCCGGGAACCGCGTCGCGCCCGGCCGAGATCCACCCGTACACGCCGGAGTCGACCCCGGCCGGGGTCAGCACCGGGGCGTCAGCGGCGCAGTCGAGCTCGAGGTTGTTGTCGGGCTGCACGTAGCTGCAGTTGTTCGGGGTGCCCGGCTCGGTGAAGTGGAACCCCGGACCCTGGTTGATGAACCGATATTTGATCTTGATGGCGCCACGGGGCAACGACACCCGCCGATCGGCGAACAGCTGCGTGTAGAGGAACGCACCGGTGCCGGGCGCCAGCGTGTAGCTCCGGACGAACAGGTCGACGCGCGCCTTGGCGGCGGGCGCGGCCGAGACCGGCATCGACCCGGCGAATATGAAAGTCAGAGCGGCCAGCACGGCGAGCACACGATGAAGAACAGATGGACGCATCGGGGCTCCTCGGTCTGACCCGCACATCAAGACGCGCGAAGCATAGAGATTCGGCGATCGGCGCGTGGGCCGGAAACCAAATCGTTATCTCGCGTTAACGTGGAATCAGGTTAGATCCCTCCACGCGGCGCACCGGCAGTCCGTGCTCCGAAGTCGGATTCCGGTTTCCTTCAGCCAGGCCCCGGCTTGGCGATGAGGGGCCTGTCGGCGACCGCAGCGGAAAGGTCCTAGGTTTAAATGCCCCCGGAACAACAGCCCCCCGCAGAACCCGTGATCGAGATGTCTGCTGAACTCTGGAACTCCGCCGCCCGCGTCCTCGAGACCAACTGGCAGGGCGACCACATGGTCCCGTCCCGCCGCCTCTACCCCCATCAGTGGAGCTGGGACGCCGCCTTCATCGCGGTCGGGCTGGCCTACGTGAACCCCACGCGCGCCTGGCGCGACCTGCGCAGCCTGTTCGAGGCCCAGTGGCCGGACGGCCGGGTGCCGCACATCGTCTTCGACCCGGCCACCGCCGAGGCCGACTACTTCCCGGGGCCGGCTTTCTGGAGCGTTCCCGCGTACGCGTCGAGGCCGCGGCACGGAAGCACCGGCATCGTCCAGCCTCCCCTGCATGCCGTGGCCGCCTACGAGGTCTACCGGCGCGCGGCGGCGCACGGGGCGGCCTGCGTCCAACAAGCGTACGGGGAACTCGAATGGCTTTATCCCCGTCTGGTGGCCCAGCAGACCTATCTGACCACCCGCCGCGACCTGGGCGGGAACGGGCTGGCCAGCATCGTGCACCCGTGGGAGTCGGGTCTGGACAACAGCCCGGCCTGGGACGCCGCGATGGCCAACGTGCCCGCCGACATGTCGCTGCTCACCACGTTCCGGCGGCGCGACCTCGACGTCTCGGACGCGTCGCACCGCCCGACCGACCGCGACTACGCGCGCTACGTGGGGCTGGTGCTGAGCTACCGCGCCGAGGACTACTCGGACACCGGCCTGCTGCAGCGGCACGCGTTCGCGGTCGAGTGCCCGTCCTACAACTCCATCCTGGGCGCGGCCGAGCTCTCGCTGGCCCAGATCGCCGCTGTCCTCGGGCTGACCGCCGAGGCCGACGCCCACCGCGACCGCGCCCAGCGGATCACCCAGGCGATCGTGAAGCGGCTGTGGAACCCGGAGACCGGCACGTTCCACGCCCGTGACGTCCGCACCGGCACGCTCAGCCCGGCCCACTGTGTCAGCGGCCTGATGCCGTTGATGCTGCCCGGCCTGCCCGCCGAGCAGGTCGCGGGCATCCTGGCCGAGGCGCGGTCGGAACGCTTCGGGCTGCCCGACGAGACCGGGCTGCCGGTGCCGAGCTACGACCGCACGGCGCCCGACTTCGACACGCAGCGCTACTGGCGTGGTCCGGTCTGGATCAACGTGAACTGGCTGCTGCGCCGGGGCCTGCTGGTGCACGGCCGGCGGGACGAGGCCGAAGACCTGCGAGCTGCCATGGTGCGGCTGGTGCACCGCAACGGGCACTTCGAGTACTTCCACCCGAAGAACGGCGAGGGCCTGGGCGCGCCCACCTTCAGCTGGACCGCCGCCCTGGCCCTCGACCTGCTCGCCGACCGATCGGTGCCGGCCTATGCGAAAGCCGGCTAGCTAGAACAGCACCACCGAACGCAGCACGCCGCCGGTGTGCATCTTCTTGAAGGCCTCCTCGACCTGGCCGAGCGCGATCTCCTCGGTCACGAACGCGTCCAGGTCGAGGCGGCCCTGCAGGTAGAGCTCGGTCAGCATCGGGAAGTCGCGGGTCGGCAGGCAGTCGCCGTACCAGCTCGACTTGAGCGCACCGCCCCGGCCGAAGATCTCCAGCAGCGGCAGCTCGATCTTCATGTCGGGGGTCGGCACCCCGACCAGGACGACCGTCCCGGCCAGGTCACGCATGTAGAAGGCCTGCTCGTACGTCTCGGGCCGGCCGACCGCCTCGACCACCACGTCGGCCCCGAAGCCGCCGGTGAGCTCCTTGACCTTCTCGACCACGTCGACGCCGCGCGCGTTGATCGTGTGGGTGGCGCCGAACCCGCGCGCCCACTCGAGCTTCTGGTCGTCGGTGTCGATCGCGATGATCGTGGTCGCCCCGGCCAGCGCCGCCCCGGCCACCGCACCGTCGCCGACCCCGCCGCAGCCGATCACCGCGACCGAGTCGCCCCGGGTCACGCCGCCGGTGTTGATCGCGGCGCCGATGCCCGCCATCACGCCGCAGCCGAGCAGGCCGACGGCGGCGGCCCGGGCCCGCGGGTCGACCTTGGTGCACTGACCCGCCGCGACCAGCGTCTTCTCGACGAAGGCGCCGATGCCCAGCGCGGGCGAGAGCTCGGTGCCGTCCTCGAGCGTCATCTTCTGCTTGGCGTTGTGGGTGTTGAAGCAGTACCACGGCTTGCCCTTGTTACAGGCCCGGCAGTTGCCGCAGACGGCCCGCCAGTTCAGCACCACGAAATCGCCGGGCGCGACGTCGGTGACACCGGCGCCGACCGACTCGACCACGCCGGCCGCCTCGTGGCCGAGCAGGAACGGGAAGTCGTCGTTGATGCCGCCCTCGCGATAGTGCAGGTCGGTGTGGCACACCCCGCACGCCTGGATCGCGACCACGGCCTCACCGGGCCCCGGGTCGGGCACCACGATGGTGGTGAGCTCGACGGGGGCACCCTTGCTGCGGGCGATAATGCCCTGCACTCGCTGACTCATGCGGCACAGCCTACGTGTCAGCGGAGCTCTAACGGCTGATCGAGGAGGGTCTCGGCCAGCTTGGCCAGCTGGCGCACCTGGGCCGGCGACAACCGGTCGAAGACGAGCTGCTGCACGGCCTCGACATGGCCCGGGGCGGACCCCTTGATCTTGTCGAACCCGGCGTCGGTGAGCACGGCGATCTGGACCCGGCCGTCCTCGGGATCGCGCTCGCGGCGCACCCAGCCGTGGCCCTCGAGCCGGGCCACCACATGCGAGAGGCGGGAGAGCGAGGCGCTGACCGTCTTGGCCAGCTTGCTCATCGAGAGCCGCCGGTCGGGCTGGTCGCTGAGGCGTACGAGAACGATGTAACCCATGTGGGTCAGGCCGGCATCGCGTTGCAACTGAGCCTCGAGCGCCGCGGGCACCTTGATCAGCACTTCGACGAAGCGGCGCCAGGTCTGCTGCTGCTCGTCGGTCAACCACCGGGGTTCGGCCGCGGAGGAGGGCTCGGTCATGCAGGAAGGTTAGTGGCGAGGGCTGCTCAGGTCACGATCCGGGTCCAGGTTGCCCCGGACGGGTGCGCAACCGATCGACGGGCGACATTGTCCCTTGTACGCTGCGCGAGGACTTCGACCGGGGGCCTCTCATGAGCGGCACGACGCCGGCACCGGTTCGGCTGGGGGGCCACGGCCGATGCCGGCGTCGTGCTTCATTCGCGTCTGGCCCGAGACGATGGCCTTGCCGGTCCCGCTACTTACCCGCTGAACGCGTGGACAACCGGGGCCGGGCGGCCGATCAGATAGCCCTGCACGTAGTCGACGCCGAGCTCGCGCAGCAGTCGCAGGGTGGGTTCGTCCTGCACGAACTCGGCCACGGTGTGGATCCCGTACGCCTGGCAGACCTGCACCAGGGCCCGCACGAGCACCTGGTCCTGCGGGCTGTTGACCAGGTCGACCACGTACTCCCCGTCGATCTTGACCAGGTCGATCGGGAAGATCCGCAGGTAGCGGAACGACGCGTAGCCCGACCCGAAGTCGTCCAGGGCCAGCTCGCAGCCGAGGTCGCGGACGCGGTCGGCGAACCGGCGGGCCTCGCTCAGGTTGCCGATCAGCGCGGTCTCGGTGATCTCGAAGGTGAGCTGCTCGGGCTTCACCCGGTACTGCTCGATCAGCCGCTCGACCTCGTCGGTGAGCCGCGGATCGCCGACCGAACGGCCGGACAGGTTGATCTGCAGGCAGGCGCCGGGCTGGTCGGCCGCCAGCTGCATGGCCCGCTCGACCACCCACAGGTCGATGTCGAAGACCGCGTCGAGGCGCTCGGCGATGTCGAGCACCTGGATCGGCGACTGCGGCCCGTCCGCCTCGTCGAGCACCCGCAGCAGCAGCTCGTGCCGGGTGACCTCGTTGGTCTGCAGCTCGAGGATGGGCTGGGCGTAGAGCGTGAACCGGTCGGTGTCGAGGGCGTCGGCGACCCGGCTGCGATAGGAGCCCTGCCGGTCGCGGGCGGGCACCGGGTGCGCGACCAGGGTCAGCGATCCGTCGCCGTCGCGGGACTGCCGCCAGGCGTGCTCGGCGTCGATCAGCAGTTCGTGGCTGCCGGCGTCACCGTCCGGAGTGAATCTGACCAGTCCGCCCCAGGCCCGGGCCCGCAGCCAGGTGTCGGGCAGCACGAACGTCTGCGCCCGCAGCGCCTCGACCAGCAGGTCGGCCTCGCGCCGGGCCATCGGCCAGGACGTGCCGGGCAGCAGGATGCCGATCTCGTTAGGTCCGACCCGGCCGAGCAGCGCCCCCTGCTGCATCACGCCCTCGAGCACCCGCGCGGCCCGGTGCAGCAGGTCGGCGTTGCGCTCGAGGCGCAGGTCGTCGAGGTCGGGACCGGCCGGTGCGGGCTGCACCCGGATGACCAGCACCGCTCCCCCGCCACGGCGCTGGGCCCGGTCGATCTCGTCGGCGAACCGGGCCCGGGTGAGCAGGCCGGTCGCCGGGTCGGGCTCGATCAGCGACGCCCGTACGGTCTCGCCCCGGCGGACGAGCCGGTCCATCTCGCGGCGGGCGCGTTCGCGGGCCGAGACATCGGTCACTGTGCCGCGGATGCCGCGCACCGTGCCGTCCGGACTCTTCATCGGGTCGAGGCGGCAGTCCACGTCGAACCATCCGCCGTCGTCGCGCATCAGGCGGATCGTCGTCCGCACCTGGGCCCGGGTCGCCCACAGCTTGGTGATCGCGGCCAGGGCGGCCGCGTGGTCGTCGCGGTGCACGTATCGGGCCAGCACCTTACGGCTGACCTCGTCTTGTGCGGGTGGGTGGCCGAGCATCGCCCGGAGCGCGGGCGACCATACGATCCGGTCGCCGGAGGCGGTGTAGGAGAACCAGGCGGGACGGTCGTCGATCGGCGCGCGCGGCGCCGGCACGCGCTGATGCTCCTCAGGTGCGGCCATGCGCCCGCCACCTCCCCCCACACTGCTCCCCAAGCCCCGCAACTATTACGACCCGTCACGGGGTCGATATAACAGTGAATACCTGCCCCAATGTTTTGCCGAGCTCGCCAACAAAACCCCGAGCAGCGCTTTCTCGCCTGATCAGAGTAGGGAATTACCTGATCGGTTGACCACTGCGCTCCGTGGTTCTGTCGGGCAATTAGCATCAACTCCATGACAGACAGTCACTGCTAGTGCCGAATGTGGAACCTTGAGCGACTGCTACCCGCCCACGGCCAACGTCATGCACGCCACGTCGCCGCGGTGACGCACCGCGTAACGAGATCCGCTTTTGGCTGGATATGGTGGCGGCTGGAGCCATGAAGCGGAGCGAGGACGAGGCATGGGCATCATTCGGGACATGCAGCGCGAGCGCGCCACCCAGGTGGCGGCCGACCAGCGGGCCGGCACCGCGGCCGCACAGCAGCGCGATCTGATCCGGCGGAACGCCGACCTGGCCATCGCCGCGGCCCAGCAGGCCGCGGTCGACGCCGACCGCAAGCGCGAACATCAGCGGCTGTATCTCGAGGCCAAGACGGCCGACGCGGCCGCGGCCAACGCGGAGATCCGGGCGCGGCTCAGCGACCTCGACGCGTTGCTGCTCTCCACCCTGGACGTCGACGACCACATCGACCTCCAGGTGTTCAAGAAGCCGGTGGTCGCGCCGCCGTTCGACCCGGGGCCGCTGGCCCGCCCGCTGCCCGAGCCGCGCTGGGAGAGCTATGTGCCGCCGCAGCCGCGCGGGGTCGGCAAGATCCTCGGCGGCGACCGGTTGCGCCAGCAGCAGGCCGACAGCGCCCAGCGGGCCTTCGACGACGCGCGCGCCCGCTGGGCCCAGGCCGAGGAGAGGCGACGCCGGCAGCTCGTGGTGCGCCAGCGGGCGTACGAGGAAAGCCTGCGCAAGCACGAGGCCAAGGTCGCGGCCTACAACGCCGAGGTCGACCGGTTCGCCCGCGCGGTGGCCGACGCCGATCCGGCCTCGGTGGTCGAATACTTCGCGATGGTGCTCGGCAACTCGGTCTACCCCGACGACTTCCCGCAGCACTTCCGGCTGGCCTACCTGCCCAAGCAGCACCACCTGCTGATCGAATATCACCTGCCGCCGATCGAGGTGGTGCCGCGGGTCAAGGAGTACCGCTACGACCGGTTCCGCGACGACCTCAACGCGGTGCCGCGCGACGACGCCGAGATCCGCCAGCGCTACGTCGAGGTGATCGCCCGGGTCACGCTGCGCACGATCCACGAGGTGATCGAGGCCGACCGCGGCGGGCTGGTGCGGCAGGTGTCGTTCAACGGCATCGTGGACACCATCGACCGGCGCACCGGCCGGTTCGTCCGGCCGTGCCTGGTCTCGCTCAAGACGGGCCGGGAGACGTTCGCCGCCATCAAGCTGCGCCGGGTCGACCCGGTGGCCTGCGTGAAACACCTGGAGGGCGCGCTGTCGACGACGCCCGACGAGCTGACCGCCGTACGGGAAAAGGTGGATTTCGACCGGGACGCCGACCGGGATTTCACCGAGGAGTTCAACGTGCTGGCCGACATCGACGAGCGGCCCAACCTGCACGCGCTGACCGACGCGGCCTGGGAGCAGCAGCTGGCCGACCTGTTCGGCGTGATGGGACTGCAGATGGGACCGGCCGCGCGCTCCGAGCGGGGCTCGCGGTGGGAGGCCGACGATCCACGACCGGTCTTCGGCGGACCCGTGGTGATCTTCGCGCGGCGCGGCGCACCGGCCGGAGCGGCCGAGGTGCACGCGCTGGCCGGCGCGGTCACGGCGGCCGGGGCGACCAAGGGCATCCTGGTCTCGCTGGGCGGCATCGAGCCCGAGGCGTACGAGGCGCTGGCCGGGCGGCCGCTCGAACTGATCGACGGGCCGGCGCTGGTCACGCTGCTCTCGAACTACTGCCGGGTGAAGGCCCGGATCGAGCTGACCGCTCTCTAGAAGATCTCCCTGATCAGAGCGGCCAGCACGTCACGGTCGCGGGGGTCGCCGGGTTCGTACTCGGTGATCCCCAGGCCGGCCAGCGGGAACCGGTCGGTCAGGGCGCGGACGGCGGCGGCCAGGCGCTCGGGGCGTACGCCGTCGGGTTCGGGCGCGCCGACCGAACTGAACCAGGCCGGGTCGAGGACGTCGAGATCGATGTGGATGTAGATCGCTTTCGCCCCATTTACGGCCGCCGCGACGTCGTCCACATCTACCATCACTATCGATTTATCCGAAATATACTCTTTTTCGGGCGGGTCGAGCGCCCGCACTCCGGCCAGCACCACTTGCGCGGGCTGCAACGCTCGCCGCGGTGTGAGCGACGCCGGTCCCTCACCGAGCAGCGTGCGCAACACCATGCCGTGGAAAGCTCCCGACTGCGACGACGACGGCGTGTTGAGATCGCCGTGCGCGTCGAACCAGACCACGACCAACCCGTCACCGTGCCGCTCGAGGGCGGCCTCGATCGGCGCCAGCTCGACCCCGCAGTCACCGCCGACCGTCACCATCGGCGGGTCGGTCACCGCGGCCCGGATCGCGGCCAGATTGTCCTCGAGCGTCTCCCCGATCGGCACCCGCACCCGGCGGTCGGCCGGGATCATCGCAGCCAGCGCGGCCGCCCCGTCGACCAGCCGGCGCGCGTTGACCGAGCCTGAGCCCTGCCACTGGCCGGCCTCGAGCACGGTGCGGCGTGGCGGCGGGGTGATGCCGAGCTCGTCGATCCGCTGCCAGACCGGGCTCATCGCGGCCTCGGGCTCACGGGCGAAGATGCTGCCCCGGATGCGGACGAAGACACAGTTCCCGACCCGCTCGAGCACGGCCTGGCGGCGCATGTCGCTCTCCCACTGCTCCGGACCGTGGTAGCTGTCGCCGTCGCACTCGATGGCGACCCGGCGCCCGTCCGGGGCGTTGAGCACGAAGTCGATCCGGTAGGCGCCGATCCGGAACTGCGGGATCGGGCGGAACCCTCGAGCCGACAGGCGCTTGAGCACGTCCCGTTCGAAGTCGCTCTCGCACCGGGCGGCCAGGTCGGCGACCTCTTCGGCCGGGGTGAGGTTGAGCGCGTACGAGAGAAGCAGTCCCCGCGCGTCGTCGGCGAGCAGCGATCCCGGTCGTACGGAATGAAAGATCCACAGTTGATCCCGGGCCCGCGAGGCGGCGACGTTGATCCGCCGGTGGTACTCGCGCTTGGTGAAGGCGGCCACCTTGGGGTCGTTGCCCGAGACCACCATGGACACCAGCACGATGTCGCGCTCGTCACCCTGGAACGTGTACGCGTCACCGACCCGCAGCCGCCGGGCCTGGATCTCGTCCTCGCCGATCTCTTCGCGCAACTGGTGCAGCAGGTAGTTCGCCTGGCCGCTGGTCGACAGCAGCGAGATCACGCCGAGCGTCCGGCCGTCGTAGCGGGGATCGCGCACGATCGTCGCGACCTGCTGGACCAGCGCCTCGGCCTCGGCCACGTTGACGTCGCCGAACCCGCCGAGCTGCTGCCGCACGCCGCCGGGCAGGAACACCGTACGGATCGGGGCGAAGGCCGGCCGGTCGGCCCGCAACGGCATGATCTTGCCGTCGTAGTAGTGCCGCGACGAGAACTCGATGATCTGCGGCACGCAGCGGAAATGCTCGGTCAGCAGGATCCGCTCGGGCGACCGGCGCACGGCGTGGTCGTAGAGCGACGACTCGGGATCGAAGTGCTCGGCCGACGGCACGTCGTCGAGGTGACTGTGGATCAGACCGGAGACCTGGCCGACAAAACCCAGCTGGGGGCCGATCTGCTGGTCGTCGCCGACCACCACGGCCCGTTCGGCCAGCGACAGCACGGGCAGGGCGAACAGGTCGGCCTGGGACGCCTCGTCCACGATCACCACGTCGAAGCGGGCGCCGCCGGCGAACTGCTCGATGGCCCGGTCGACCGACATGACCCAGACCGGCACGGCTTCGACGGCCGACTCCATCGCGCGTTGGGCGTGCGCCTGCCAGGCCGCGGCCGTACGGCCGGTGCCTTTTCCGATCTTGCGAAGCGCGGTGGTCCAGTCGGCCAGCGCGGCCCGGCGACGGTCGTCCAAGCTGCGCGACACCTCGAGCCAGGCCGAGGCGACGACGAGGTCGGCCGTGCGGCGGCGGATCTTGTCGCGAGCATTTTCCACCCGCTTGGCCAGCACGGCCGGGTCGACCGTGCCGATGACCTCGTCGAACCAGGTCTGGGCGCGTCGCCATTGCCAGGCCTCGAGGCAGGCCTGGCCGCTGACCGGTGGCACGTGGCCGGCCTCGATCTGGGCCGCCCAATAGGGGGCCGCCGTCTTCAGTATGTCCAACTTGTCGCGTAGGTCGCGGGCGCTCGGCGCTATGCCTTCCAGCCGTCTTACCTCGGCCAGCTCCTCGTCCCAGCCCTCCAGCATGGTCCAGGCCTTCGCGAGGCGCGGCCAATCTTGCAGGCGCTGTTCTATCCGTTTTTGCCGGTCACTTGCGGCATCGAGGTCATAGACCACGGGCGCCGCGTCGAGCAGGGCGGCCACCGTGGCCAGCCGGCCAGGATCAAGGTCAAGTTCGGTTTGCGGTACGAGGGCAGCCAGCCGCTCGGCCAGCGCCGGCCAGTGACGGACGTCCCAGTCGAGGGACTGACCGGCCTCGGCCAGCAGGGCACCGGCCCAGATCTCGGGGTCGCCCCAGCCGCCGGGCGGATCGGCGATGGCGAGCCGCTGCCGCCACTCCGACCAGTAGCCGCCCAGCCGTTGCCGGGCCTGGGCGCGGCGCACCCACGCGGCCACGGCGTCGACATCCTCGACGGTGCGCAGCGGTTCACCGTCCACCCGCACCTCTTCGGCCAGGCGGAACAGGCCCGACTGGAGCAGGCGACTGAGGCCGCGACCGGTCTCGAAACGCTGCCGGATCTCGGCCAGCTGGGTGAGGAGGCGTTTCGGTTCCGACGCGTACGGGCCGGGAACGGTGATCTGATGACCGGCGAGCGACCTGGTCAGGGCGGCGAGCTCGGTCAGGCGGGCCTCGGTGGCGGTGACGTGGTCGGTCCAGACCGTGCGCCAGTGCGGGTCGTTGAGCAGGCGGCCCAGGCGGTCGGTCCACGCGCCCTCGCGGCGGCGCAGCCAGGACAGAGCGTCGTGCAGGTCGTCCCGGACGGCGGCGACGTTCGTATTGCGTACGGCGTCGAGGTCGAGCCCTTGCGCAGCGAGCGCATCTACGTCTTGCTTTCGTTGGCCCTGCTCGTCCCGCACTTTCGTTTCCTGGGCGGCGCTGGGCAGGTCGTCCGTTTGCGGGAGCGGTTGGAGTGCTCGCGTTTTGTCCGTATTTTCTATGACATTGGCGAGCTTAAGGAGCGTATCGAACTCGGCGCTGTCCAGCGGCGGCGGGCCGTCGACCGGGTCGGGGATGCCGCTCCGGGTGGCCGCCCGCTCGCGCAGCCACGCGCCCACCTCGACCGGGGTGAGCGGGGCGCCGTCGATGACGTACGTGACCGCCTCGTTCTCGGCGATCGCCCGCAACCCGCCCAGCGCCGCGGCCAGTTCGCGCTCGGCCTCCTCCAGCAGCGAGGTGAGCCGCTCGACCCGCCGCGCCTCGGCCGCCTTGTCCAGAGTGGCGGCGCGGTCGGACAGCTCACGGGCGGCGAGCTGCAACTGGACCAGCTGATCGGTGGTGCGGCCGAGCACGGCCAGACAGAGCGAGCGGATCTCCTCGGGCAGCCCGTCCCGCAGGACCCGAAGCGGATCCTCCTTCTGCGCGACGACCAGCACCCGCTTGCCGTTCGCCATCAGATGACAGATCAGGTTGCGGATGGTGTGGGTCTTACCGGTGCCCGGCGGCCCCTGCACGGCCACGTTGCGGTGCTGGGCCAGACGGCGGGCGATCGACTCCTGCGCCTCGTTCGTCGGCAACGGCATGAGCAGCCGCTCGCCGACCCGCTGCCAGCTCTCCGGCTCGTCGCCGGGCATCCGCAGCTTGCTCGGCTCGTGCGCGACGATCGCGGCCAGCGCCCCGACCGCCTCGGTGTCGCCCGACAGCAGCCGGTCGCGCAGACTTTCCAGGAACCCGCGCAGCAGCCGCTGTTTGGGCCGCGCGAACAGCACGCCCACGTCCTGGACGTGCGGCTGCGAAGTCTCCTCGCTGGTGATCAGCCGGTCGTAGCCGAGCCGGCCCAGCGCCCGCTCGAACAGCTCCCGCCGGTCCAGGTCGCTCCACAGGTCGACCTCGAGCGTGCCGGCCGGCCCGGCGAGGGCCTTGAGCTGCCCCAGATAGCGGTCGTCGAGTCCGTTGAGGGCCTCGGTCTGCAGCCGGGACGGACCGGCCGGCGACACGGTGATCAGCGAGCGGTCGGGCTCGTACTCGATCAGCACCGGGGTCGCGACCAGCGGATAGCGGACACGTTCGCCGTTGACCAGGGTCGCGAGCAGGCCGTGACCCCAGACCAGCTCGGTGGTGGCGGCGGTCATGTCGATCTGGTGCATCAGGTCGAAGAGGCGGCGGTGCAGGACGCGGGTCTTCTCGGCCTCGGCGGTGGCGTGCGCCCAAGGCCGCCAGACCTCGTCCCGCCAGGTGGTGAACTCGTCCTCTTCCTCTTCTTCCTCGGCGGCCGGCTCGTCGGCCGCCGAAATCTCACCGCGCAGGCGGCGGCGCAGCGCCTCCGGGACCTTCACCGACGGCGGCAGATCGGGCAGACCGACCCGCAGCCAGGACGTGCCGTCGAGGGTCGGGCCCAGCTCACAAGCCGGATGATCGGGCAGATCGTCCAGACGGAGGGCATCGGTGGGCACGGTCCGTGCGGGGCGTTCCATCTGAGCCCGTACGGCCAGCAGATAGTCGGCGACCGCAACGGCCCGGTCCCGGATCGTTGTGGGCGACTCCAGCTGCTCGGCCATCCTCCGAAGTCTAGGACGGCCCGGCTCGTTCATCCGGCGTCCCCGCTCGCGCCGCTCCCCTACCGTGGTCAGCGGCTGGCGGCGGTTATGGTTGCGCCGCTGATCATTGATGGGAGCGGGGACGACGTGAGCGACAACGCATCGAGTACGCCGGACGAGAATCGCCCGGATTCCTCGGGCAGCACGCCACCCAGCGACCCGACCGCGGCGCCGTCTCCGCACCAGCCGCCGTCGCCCGCCGGCCCACCCTCGTCGCCGCCCTCGTCGCCGCCCTCGTCGCCGCCCTCGTCGCCGCCCTCGTCGCCGCACGATGATCCGCCGACACGGTGGGAGCCTGGGCAGGACCCCTGGTCGGGTTACCAAGACCCGAACCAGCCGCCGCCCGGCTTCGACACGCCGCTGCCCGGGTCCTCTTACAGCCCGCCTTCCGATCAGTCCGGCAGCTCCTCCTACGGGCCACCGACCGATCCCTCCCAGGGCGCGGCTTCTGGTTCGCCCTACGATCCGCCCTCGGATCCGTCCGGCGGCGCTTCCTACAACCCGCCCTCGGACCCGTCCACCGGTTCGTCCTACGGGCCGCCGCCCGGTTACGGTCAGCCTGATTACAGCCAGCCCGGTTACAGCCAGCCCGGGTACGGCCTGCCTGGGTATGGACAGCAACCTGGATACGGCGCACCTGGCTATGGCGTGCCGGGTCAGGGCCAACCGCCTGGCAACGGCGTGCCCGGGTACGGCCAGCAACCTGGTTACGGCGCGCCCGGGTACGGCCCGCAGCCGGGGTATGGCGTTCCTGGGTATGACCCCGCGGCCTACGGCATGCCGCCCGGTTATGGCACGCCGCCCGGCTACAGCCTGCCGTCCGGCTACTACGCCGGCCCCGACGACCCGCTGGTCAGCGCCGACTTCGCCGGTTGGTGGCGGCGCGGCTTCACGCTGCTGGGCGCGGTCTGGCAGCCGATGACGATGGTGCAACTGGTCTGGGCGATTCCCCTGCTGGCCGTCACGATCGGGTCCCTCTTCGTCGCACCCGACTACGAGGCGCTGAACTCGAACGCGAACACGATCACGTTCAACGACATCTTCGCGCCGTTCCTGCTGATCCTCCCGTTCAGCCTGGTCGCCGTCGTCCTCGGCATGGTCGCCCAACTGGCCACCCTCGACGTGCTGGTACAGCGCGCCACCGGGCAGCCGGTCTCGGTCGGCCTGGCCCTGCGCAACGGCCTGCGCCGCTTCTTCCCGCTGCTCGGCTGGCAGATCCTGGCCGGTCTGGTGGCCGTGGTCGGCTTCCTGTTCTGCATCCTGCCCGGCATCTACGTCGCGCTGGTCATCATGATCCTGCCGCCGATCATCCTCCTGGAACGCGGCGAGGGGATCAGCCGGGCCTTCCGCCTGTTCCACGCCAACTTCGGCGCCGCGCTCGGTCGCGCGGCCACCATCATCGGGCTCTACATCGCGATCGCCCTGGTGGAAAGCTTCTTCAGCTCGGCCGTCAACCCGACCGGCAGCTCCGGCGTCGCCGTCAACGTGTTCCTGGGCCTGGTCTCGACCGCCTTCACCATCGCCACCAGCATCGTGATCAGTCCCCTGATCCTGACCGCCTACGCCGACATGCGGGCCCGGCACGAACCCTTCTCCACCGCCTACCTGGTCCCCCAGCCCTACGGGAAGTAGGCGGGCTGTCGGATGCCGGGGCCGGGAAATTGCTCGAGTCGGGCTCGATGCCGGGCAAGAGCGGGTCAGACTTCCTCGGGGTCGCGGCCGACGGCGGAACGTCCTCCGTCGACGGGGATGATCGTGCCGTTGAGGAAGGACGAGCGGTCGGACAGCAGGAATGCGGCCGCCTCGGCCACCTCGCCGGTGCGTCCCATCCGGCCGAGTGGCTGGAGCAGCCGGATCTCCCGTTCGAACCCGTCCCGCGCCGCCGGATCGAGCGCGGCCAGGTGGGCGTCGGAGCGATCCGTGGCGATCGAGCCGAGGGCGAGGGCGTTGACCCGTACGGAAAAACGCCCGTAATCCACCGCAAGCGCCCGGGTCAGGCCCTCGATCGCGGCCTTGGCCGTCGCGTAGGCGAAGGCACCCCGAACCGCGCGCTGGGCCTGATGCGACGAGATGTTGACGATCGAACCCGGCCGGCCCGAGGCCAGGAAGGCCCGCACGGCCGCGCGACACCCGGCCAGCACCGGGTCGACATTGCGGGCGATCAGGGCGGAGGCCTCGGCGGGCGTCATCTCGTGCAGCCAGCCGTCGGGGAAGATCGCGGCGTTGTTGACCCAACCGCGCAGCTCACCGCCGGCCTCGACCGCCCGCGCCACCACCCGCTCGTCCGAGGCGTCACCGATCACCTGGACGAGCCGCCCGTCCGCGATGTGCTCACCGGCCCACTCCAGCGCCTTCTCGTCGAACTCGACGACGACCACCGACCCGTCGGATTCCGCCAGGAGTCGCTCGACGATCGCCCGCCCGACTCCGCGCCCGCCGCCGGTCACCACCACTGAAGAATCCACACCACCGTCTTACCCCGGCCCATCAGTCGGACGCACACGGAACAACGGCATCCGCCCGCGCCCATCCTGCGCGAAGCGCCGCCGAGCGCGCCTGGAACCACAGCGCCACTCCACCCGCGCCCATCCTGCGCAAAGCGCCGCCAAGCCCGCCCGGAACCACAGCGCCCGCTCCACCCGCGCCCGCCCTGCGCAAAGCGCCGCCAAGCCCGCCTGGAACGACAGCGCCCGCTCCGTCGGCGACGAAGCGGGCGCGGAAACGTCGGTGATCAGTGGCCGAGCGCCGCCCAGATCTCGGTGACGGTGGCGAACTCCCGGTCGGCCGGCAGGCGGTCGATCTCGGCCAGCACGTCGTCCGGGGCGAGCAGGGTTTCGGCGCTCTGCCGCAGCTTCTCGCGATCGCCCGGCAGCGCCGACCGTCCGATGTACCGGCCGAAGCGACTCAGTTCGTCCGTCTCCCCGTCGTCGAGGACGCCGCTGACCTCGGGCTCGCCGTCGGCCGGGGACTCCGGCACCCGCCCGTCGTCGGCCCGGGTGCCGCCCACGCCCTGCACGATGTCCCGCACCTCGCGGGCCAGCTCGTCGTCGACGCGAGCGCTGTGCTTGTCGCTTCCTCTATCCATCCACGCCGTTTGCCCGACCCCTCCCCGACTAAACCGCGCCACCACCCGACTTCACCCACGCGCGCCACCACCCGACTTCACCCACGCGCGCCACCACCCGACTTCACCCACGCGCGCCACCACCCGACTTCACCCGCGGGAGCCGCCGCCAAAGAGCCCGGGGCGCGCACCTGCCCAACGCCAGGACGCGTACCCCGGGCGGACGCAAGGACGCGCACCCTCCGAAGGGTCGGGAGGTGCGCGTCGACGCGTACGGGAAAATGGGTCAGTCGAACTGCATGCGGCGCGGGCGCGGGATCACCGGCGGGGGCAGCGGCAGGTCGTCGAGGTGACTCCAGTTGAGCGAACCGTTGTCGGAGGACTTGATCTCACCGAGGCAGGCGCGGAGCAGACCCAGGTTGGGCGCCCCGGCGAACCCGGCGATGACCACCTCGGGCTTCGGGTCGATCTGGGCGATCGCCGCGCAGATCTTGGCCACCTCACGCTCGTCGACGGCGTCGAGCGGCAGGGGGGCCTCGGCTTGCGACCGCCGCCACGACGGCCCGAACCGTCGCAGCAGTTCGCGGGCGAGCCGGCCGAACGAGCGCCCGACGGGTGCGTCGCGCATCGAGTCACGCGCGGACTGGCCGTAACACCACGGCACCACCACGTGCCCGTTGATCACCACCAGCTGGTACACCGACTTCGGCACGCTGATGATCTCGGCACCGGGGAGCGTGCCCAGGAACAGCACGAGTTCCTCGTAGGGAAGCGGCCATCGCGGATTCGCGATCACTCGTTCCGTGGTCTGCGTCATCGCGGGGTGGGCGTGAATCTCGCGTTCGATCGCGGTGTTCAGCGCTTCCGGCACCCGGGTCCACAGTTCGCCGGCAACCTTGTCGCCGAACTGCTCCACCACCCACTCGCTCGGACCGACCAGAACGTCTGGGCGCATTCGTTACCACCACCGTCCGTGTCGCTGGCGTTACTGCTGGCTAGAAGAGTTCCACTTCCGGTGATCGACTGGAAGGGTCCACTTCCTAGATCCCAAAAACGCCCGTGAATGAAATCGAGCGAAACGATCAAAAGCTAGCCACGACGATGGAGCAGCAGGTCGAACGCGAGCGAAACATGCAACTTGCACGGCGAACCGCACGTGCAAGTTGCATGTCGGTCTCGTTTTTCACCCCGTGGAACCAGTAAATCACCCAGATATTTCAGGGTGGTGACCACGACGCAAACATCCACTCACAGTGACGATCCACTGTGCCCTCACCAGCAGCTTTTCTACCCCAAAGCCCGTTTCCCCGTACGCGATCCCGCCCGCCCGGGTCGTCGGACACCACCCGCCACACCGCCACAACGTCTTCCGTCAACCCCTAGCCTGACCCAGCGCGAGCGCTCCGCCGACTACCCCGTTGTCAGATTTCCGTCAGTGCCACTCTTCCCATTGAGGATAAGTGCCATAGACCCGTTTCGCCCGTTCAGCGCGGCCGCGACCACGACCGTCCACAGCAGACTTCGCTCGTCGCCGGTAACCCAGAGGCAGCAAACACTTCCATCCCCCGGCGACACGAGAAGTAATCAAGCCACCACAGTGAGCAATGACACGCTGGCGCCATTCCCACGGTCCTTGCGCCGCCAATCAACCACTCACGAGTGCTTCGGCTTCTCCCCGTCCACTGAGCAAATTCATTCACTCCACCGACAGGACACAACAGCCCCACTCACCAAGCGATCATGACGGCGGCATCCGATAATCCCGCGCCGATCGGCGACCACTGTCATCGTTTCGAGGATTGCTTAAACAGGCTCGGCGGCTGCGGCCAACTCGCTCAAAAGGTCCAGTGCACTCCGGCGGCCATCCATGTCAGGCGGCAGAGAACCGTCGGCGGCAGCGAGCAGGTTCGTCCGGAGCAAGGTCCGCATCTCGCGCTCGGCCGACGGACCGAAGTCGCCCAGGCCCAGCCAGCCGAGATTCTCGGTCACGATCTCTTCCAGACCCGCCTTCAGGCCGGGCTCGGTGACGTTGGCAGCGAGAAACTCCACGGCCCAGTCGAAGAGCCAGCCACTGGCAGTCCATCGCTGCTCCGGTGAAAGGCTGATCGTGCCGGCCATCATTCCCCCACGATGAAGACACGAGGCTCGAGGCGGTGCGCCTCGATGAACTCGCGCACTGTCTGCTTCTGCTCGTCAGTGAAGCGTGCGACGTCGACCGGAACCCTATCCGCCTTCTCCACATGATCGAGTATCCGAGTCTGCAGGTTGGGCCACTGTCGATCGAAGAACCGGCCGTCGAAGTTTCCCACGGAGTCGTAGGTCTTCCCGTCCGAGCCGACCCAGTCGATGTCCCCGTCCGTAGCCCTACGCAGCTCGATGCCGAGTTGCTCCTCCACCCGCAGAGCGGTCTCCACCTCGGCCGCCCGATGCCGTTTCACCGCAGGATCCGCGCCGAGCTCCTGTCTCCTCCGCGTCTCCTCGTCGAGCTTCTTCGGAGATTCCGGCCCACCGCCGCCGTTGGTGGCTTCGGAGAACCAGCGCTTCAGGGTCTCGATCAGCTTGCCCAAGCGGCCGCTTTCGGAGAGGAGGCGGCGGAGGCTGGCCAGCAGTTCGCGGAGCCAGCGGGCGATCTTCGCGGCCCACGCAGCGCACAGCGTGCCGACCTGTTCGACCACCAGCGGTGTGGCCAGACCGGCCGTGGCCACCAGTTCGGCGGCATAGACGATCAGGCGTGAGACGACCGTGGCCACCGCGTCGCGGACCATCAGGCGGACCGTGCCGATCAACGCGCCCGCGCCCTCGGTCATCAGGCCCATCGTCTCGGCGGCCGTGGCCAGTGTGCGCAGCGACTGCTCGCGCCGGCCGGCCCACGTGCGGTAGGCGTCGGCCGCCGCGCCCGACCACTCCGTCAGCCCGGACCGCACCGACCGTGCCAGCTCGTCCGCCTCGCCGGCCAGCGAGGACGCAACGTTTCGCCAGGTCTGGGCGTGCGCGGCGATCTGGGCCGGGTCGCCGGCCAGCCAGTCGAGCGCCTCGGACAGCGGCTTGACGTGTTCGATCAGCCACGCGATGCCGTACTGCAGCAACGCCCCGACCGGATCGGACGCGAGCGCCAACCCGTCCAGCGCGCCGCCGACCACCCCGAGTGTGCCGTCGATCCAGCTGCCGCTGCGCACACCCGACGCGATCAGCTCGACGTCTTCGGCGATCCAGACGCCCGCCCACGGGCTCGGTGCGGTGTCGGCGACGGGCGCGACCAGGGGATTGGTCACCGCCTGCGCCTCAACCGGTCGAACTCGGCGGCCCGTTGCTCGTCTGTGTCCGCG
This sequence comes from Paractinoplanes bogorensis, assembly GCF_018829635.1. GTDB lineage: Bacteria > Actinomycetota > Actinomycetes > Mycobacteriales > Micromonosporaceae > Actinoplanes > Actinoplanes bogorensis. The sequence continues at coordinate 110,607 of NZ_JAHKKG010000020.1, read as the reverse complement.
TAGGCCTGGGCCGTCGTCTCGAGCCGCGCCGCCGTGTCATGCAGCGACTCGGCCGCCGCGTCGATGCCGTCGACCAGCGTGTCCTGCAGGGCGCCCAGCACCTGAGGGACGATCAGACACATTTTCCCGTACGCCTCCACGCCCGGCCGCACCACCCGCCCGGCCCCCGCCGCCCGGCTCACCCGCGCCCCGACCGCCGTCACCGCCGCGGCCTGCTTCTCCAGGTCGCCCGGCCGCACCCCGACCTGCTCACTCATCGGGCCCACGCAACCGCTCGTACGCCTCGATCACGGCTCGGCCGGTCTCGGACTCCGCGCCCACCGTCGCCGTCGTCACCTCGGTGATCTCGGCGGTCAGGGCCCGGCGGGCGGCTCGCAGCGTCGCCATGATGTCGCGCGCAGTCTCGGCCGCAGGCCGCCCGCGGATGCCCTCGCCCAGCTCGAGCCGCACCAGATCGCCCGTCGAGCCGACCGTGAGCTCGACCAGCCCGTCGTCGCTGCGCACCGTCGCGGTGACCGCCGCCAGCCTCGTGGACAGCTCGCGGGCCTGGGCCGCCCGCGCCTCTATCCCGGTCTGCCAGTCGTCGATCATCCGTTCCGCATCACCGAGATCACGACCGTCGAACATGGACGAACACCTCCCCGTGCCGACATCGGGACTCACCGTAGCGCCGTTCGACCAGCCCGCCGGGGCCTGTGGATAACTCCCGGACGCGACCAGTGGACCGCCGCATGATCAGCCGAAACTGTCGGCCGGTCGCGCTACCGTGCCCCGGTGAATGCGGAACAACTGCTGCCCCCGGCCGTCGAGGCGGGGCGGGTCGTCGACGCCGTCCTGCGCGATCTGCGCGCGGGTGACCATCGTGGCGTGGTGGTCGACTCGCCGCCCGGCGCCGGCAAGTCGACGCTGGTCGTGCGGGCCGCCGGCGAGCTGGCCGCGGCCGGTGAGCCGTTGATGATCGTGGCCCAGACCAACGAGCAGGTCGACGATCTCATCGCCCGGCTCGGGGCGCGTTCGCCCGAGGTCGGCGTGGGCCGGTTGTCGGCCGTCGACTACGAGGCGAGCGAGCGGGTCCGCGAGCATCCGAGGTGCCGGGTCGGTGCCAAGGTCGCCGATCTCGGCTCGCCCGCGGTCACCATCGGCACGGCCGCGAAGTGGGCCACCGTGACCGAGGGCTCGTGGCCGTGGGCGATCGTCGACGAGGCGTACCAGATGCGCTCCGACGCCCTGCTCCGCGTGGCGCCGCGGTTCGTCCGGGCGCTGTTCGTGGGCGATCCGGGTCAGCTCGACCCGTTCTCGACCGTCGAGGTCGAACGCTGGACCGGCCTGTCGTGGGATCCGATGCAGAGCGCGGTCGCCGTCCTGCTCCGGCACAATCCCGATCTGCCGGTGCACCGTCTGCCCGTGTCGTGGCGCCTGCCGCACACGGCCGCCCCGGTCGTGGCCGAGGCCTTCTATCCCTTCACCGGCTTCCGCTCGGGCACCGGGCCGGGCGAGCGCGACCTGCGTTTCGGCCGGCCCGCCGAGACGGCGCTCGACGAGGTGCTCGACGTCGCCGCCGAGACCGGCTGGGGTCTGCACGAGCTGCCTGGCCGATTTACGATCCGCACCGACGCCGAGGCCGCGGCCGCCTGCGCCGGGCTCGCCGTCCGGGCGCTCGCCCGCGAGGCGGTGACCTCGTCCGAGTCGGGTGGCGGCGCGCTGACCGCCGACCGCATCGCGATCGGCGCCGCCCATCGCGATCAGGCCGCGGCCATCCGGGCCCTGCTCCCGCCCGAGGCCCGGGGCGTGACCGTCGACACGGCAAACCGGCTCCAGGGCCGCGAATACGACCTGACCGTCGTGCTGCATCCGCTCTCCGGCCGGCAGGATGCGACCGCTTTCCACCTCGAGTCGGGCCGCCTGTGTGTGCTCACTTCTCGACACCGGCACGCCTGCGTGGTGGTGGCCCGTGCGGGCATCGCCGAGCTGCTCGACGCCCACCCCTCGACCGAGCCGGTGCACCTCAACGTGCCGGTGAAGTTCCCCGATGGCTGGGAGGCGAATCAGGCGATCCTGTCCTATTTGCGCAAGGGACTGTCACCTATGCGACACGAGCCGCTACTTTGAGTTAATGGCGGTCTTCACCACGGCGGGGTCCATGCAGGACGGTGTCTATCGGCCGATCCTGCGCCCCCGACGGGGCGAGCTGGCGGCACTGAGCCACCTGACCGCCGCCGAGGCGCCCTGGGTGATGCCGATCCTCGAGCTCGACGACGGCGCCGGCATCGTTCCGCTGATCCGCGAGCTGCCACCGCGCACGGGCGCGCTCGCGGTCGACTTCGGCGCGATCGCCGAACCGGCCGACCGCCTCGCCGCCCCCTCGCTCGACCTGGCCGAGGAACTCGCCGATCTCGGCGTGGCCATGTTGCCGGTGCTGCGGGCGTACGAAAGCCGTCGCCGCCTGGTCGCCCACGGCCTGGCCGCCCGCATGCACCTGCGCCGCGCGGTTCTGCGGTTTCAGCCGCACGTCGACGCGGCGAACCCGGGACAGGCCGACGCGCTCGTCGAGCACCTGCTGGCCGCCGCGGGCCTGGAGACCGAAGAGGTCGACCTGCTCGTCGACCTGGCCGAGACGGCCTGCGTGGCGCACGCCGAGCGGTTCGAGGAACAGCTGCGGCGAATTCTGCGCTGGGCCCGCGGCCGGCCGTGGCGCTCGATCAGCGTTGCCTCCGGCGCCATGCCGCCCAACCTCGACGAACTGCCCACCGACGAACCGGTGACGATCGAACGGCACGACGCGCGGGTCTGGGCCGCGATCGGCGAGCCCGGCATCGGCTATGCCGACTACGGAGTGACTTCCCCCGTACGCCGGCACGGCGTGCAACGGCATCGCCAGCTCCCCACCCTGCGCTACACCGGCGAGCACAACTGGTGGATCTACCGCTGGTCCCGGCGCGGCGGACGCAGCGACGACCGGTGCCACGACCTGTGCCGCACGCTGGTCACCTCGCCGCAGTGGCCGGCCGCGGGCGCCCGCTTCTCGTGGGGCGACGCCGAGATCGCCCGGCGGGCCCGCACCGCCCGGGGCGCCGGCAGCTCGGCCAGCTGGATGTCCTGGAGCACCTCGCACCACATCGCCCACGTCCTGCGGACGATCCGGATCGACCCCTGAGTTTTTGTCGTACGCTTGTTCTAATGTCGCTGACAGCCGCGTTGGCCTACGCCCGGCACGGGATTCCCGTCCTGCCGGTGCATGCGCCTGACCCGCGCGGCGGCTGCACCTGCGACAAGGGAGTCTCGTGCGAACGACCCGGCAAACATCCGCACCCGCGTCACGGCCTCCACGAGGCGACGACCGACCCCCGCCGGATCGACATGTGGTGGGCTCGCTGGCCCGAGGCGAACGTGGGTCTGCGCACCGGCGTCGCGATGGATGTCGCCGACGTCGATTCGGCCGAGGGCTGGCACGGCCTCTGCCATCTCCTGGGTGGCGAGTTCCCGGCCGGTCCCCGGGTTCGCACGGGCGGTGGCGGGTGGCACTTCTGGTTCAACCCGATGGGCTTCGGCAACCGCGTGGGTCTGCTGCCCGGCCTCGACTGGCGGGGCGTCGGCGGTTACGTGGTGGCGCCGCCCTCGAGGCACGCCTCCGGCGGCGACTATCGGTGGGTGCACCGCCCGGGCGAGCCACTGCCCGACGGCCCGGCATCGCTGCGGGCGCTGATCGAGGGCCCTCCCCCGGTTCACCGGCATGGCCCGATCGCACACCCCACGAGGTATGCGCGGGCAGCCCTGGCGGCCGAGGCCGACCGGGTCGCCCGCGCACCTGTGGGCACCCGCAACGACACCTTGAACCGGGCGGCGTATGCGCTGGGCCGCTTCGTCGGGGCCGGACTGCTCGACCTGGCCGACACGATGCGCGAGCTCGAAGACGCGGCCCGTTTCGCCGGCCTGGGCCGGGCCGAGATTCGCAGCACGATCCGGTCGGGCCTGACCGCGGGGCGCCGCGCCCCCTTCGCTCCAGATCCGTTCGGCTCCGGAGCGAACGGATCCGGACGCCACGTGGCATAACGAATGCATGTGCGCCTGCCCGCCACGTGGCGGGAAACGGCTCTTGCCCCAAAAATGGGGCCATGACCGAGTGGACCGAGATATGTGATGCGCGCGCGGCCGGAGGCCGGGCATGACCCAGGCACGACAGCTGAAGCCGTACGACGTCGAGATCGCCGTGGCAGCCGGACGGGACGAGATCTGGGACTCCGTGACGCAGCCGGCTGTCCTGCATCAGTGGTTCGGCTGGGACTACGACGGCCTCGCCGCCGAGATCAAGCAGATCTTCCTGGACGAGGCGACCCTGCTGGCGCCGGAACGGATGGGCTGGGCCGACGGGTCCTATCTGGAGGTGACCGGCGGCGACGACACGGCCCGGGTGCGGGTGGCTCGCGAGGGGAACACGCCGGGCGGCCCCGAGATCTACGACGCGATCGAGGAGGGCTGGCGGGCGTTCCTGATCCAGTTGCGGTTCCTGGTCGACCGGCGGCCACCGGGCCGGCGGCGCACTCTCTATCTGACCGGCGAGACCACCGGCCGTCAGGCGCTGACCCTCGCGGCCGGCCCATGGGAACATTTCGGCCCCCGTGTGGCGTGGACGGTCACCGCCGACGACCACCTGATCGTGGTGGCGAGCCGGATTCCGCTCGACGAGCACGCGGCCTCGCATTTCGAGGTGACCGTCTCGATGTTCGGCGCCGACGACGCCTCCTTCGAGACGACCCGCGAGACGTGGGCGAAGCAGTGGGCTCCCCTGGCGGCCGGCGCCGAGATCACCGCGGCCGGCGACCCGGCCCCCGGTTCCTGACCCGGCGGCAGAGATTGGCAGGGAATGCGTCTGTGGTCACTCGGGGGTCGATGATCGGGGTCTGAGCCCGGTAACCTGGCACCTCTGACCTGCCGGGGAGCGACTTTGCTGCGGGGTGACTTGGCTTCGGAGACGCCACCGAGCGTCCTTGCCGATGTCGCACGCCTGCGATCCGTCGCCCGGCTCAAGCTGGGGTCCCGGGCCGACCCGGCCTTCGACCGCATCGCCACCATCGTCGAGCGACTCGTCGACGTGCCGGTCGCGCTGGTCACGGTGCTTACCGCCGACCGGCAGCACCTGCCCGGCCAGGTCGGTCTGCCCGAGCCGATCGCGGGCACCCGCGAGATGGCGCTGACCCACTCGTTCAGCCGGCATGTCGTCGAGTCCGGCGAACCGATCATCGTCCCCGACGTGCGCGAGGACGCCCGGATGCGCGACAACCTGTCGATCCGCGATCTGGGCGCGATCGCGTTCGCCGGGGTGCCGCTCACCGATTCCGACGGGCTGGTCCTGGGCACGCTGGCCGTGATGGATCGTGAGCCCCGGGTCTGGACCAGGAGCGAGATCGTGCTGCTCCAGGAGCTCGGTGAGGTGTGCAGCTCGGAGCTGCGGCTGCGCATCGCCCGCGAGATCGCCGACGAGGCCCGCCTGGCCGCCGAGTCGGCCCATGGCCAGCTCACCCTGCTCGGCGAGCTGACCGACGCGCTGGCCACCACGATGGACATCGACGAGGCCATGAGGCGGCTCGGCGGCATGGTCGCGGGCCGCCTGGCCGACTGGTGCCTGATCATGCTGGCCGACCAGGGCGGCACGATCCGCCACGTGTCGGCCGCCCATCGTGACCCGGCCCAGGCCGACGCGGTGGACCGGCTGGTCCGGAGCTTCGACGCGAAGCCCCTGATCCGGGCGGTGCAGCGGACGAGCCGCCCGATCCGCCGGGAGGCGCGCGACCACCTCGCCGCCGGTGACGCCGACCGGCTGGGCTGCGAGTCGTCGCTCGTCGTGCCGATCACGTCGCCCGTCACCAACCGCGTGCAGGGTGCGGTGCTGCTGGTCAACGGCCCGGACCGGCCCGGCTTCGGCCTCGCCGAAGAGAGCACCGCGGCCGAGGTGGGCCGCCGCGCGGGCATGGCCGTCGACAACTCCCGCGTCTTCGACCGTCAGCGCCACGTGGCCGAGGTGCTCCAGCACAGCATGCTGCCCGAACTGCCCGAGGTGGACGGCGTCGACCTGCACGGCCGCTACCTGCCGGCGCAGGACGGCGCCTCGGTCGGCGGCGACTGGTACGACGCGTTCGCCCAGCCCGACGCCACCCTGATGCTGGCCGTGGGCGACGTCTCCGGCCACGACATCGAGGCCGCCGCGACGATGGGCCAGGTTCGCAACCTGGTGCGCGGTGACGCGTACGGCCGCGACGACGCCCCCGGCCCGTTGCTCGATCAGCTCGATCGGGCACTGCACGGCCTGCACGTCCCGGCCGCGGCGACCGCCGTGCTGGCCCGTCTGCGGCGCGGCGACGACGGCTATTCGGTCGCCTTCGCCAACGCCGGCCATCCACCTCCGGTGCTGCTGCGACCCGACGGCGAGGTGGAGATCTGGTGGGAGTCACCCGAGCCGTTGCTCGGCCTGCTCCCCCGTCAGCAGCGGACCACCCACCATCGGCGCGCGGCCCCCGGCAGCACGCTGCTGCTCTACACCGACGGCCTGGTCGAACACCCGGCCCATCTGATCGACGAGGGCATCGACCGCATCCGCTCGGTGCTGCGTGGCAACGCCGCTCTCCCGCCCGACGAGCTGTGCGACCGCCTGATCGAGGCCGCCCCGCGCCGAGCCGACGACATCGCCCTGCTGGTCGTCGGCCTGCACTGAACCGACCCGCCCGAGGCTGACACAACGAGTGGCGATCCGTGGGTTGTCCACAATCGCGAGTTGTCCACAGGCTCGGCGAAATGGGCCCGTGTTGATCCACGGATTCGGCCACACTCTGGGCGCCGAATCAGGGAGGTGCAGGCATGGGTGCGGATGCCGAGGTGTGGTTGTTCGACTACGAGCGCTACCGCGACGAAATCGTGCCGGCGCTGGTCGATCTGCTGCGTGGTGACGTGGCCGACTGGCTCGGGGAGATCTTCCGGCGGGCGGAGTCCCAGGGCGGATGGGGTTACGACGCGGGGTGGCTGCGAATGGCTCAACTCGCGCGCGAACGGCCGGCCGATCCCGGCCATCTCGGGGACGACCTGCGCTGTCTCGGCGAGACGCCGGCCCCGCAGCTGCCCCGGCGGTTCGTGGCCTGCTCGCACGGCGCGGGCTGCTTCTTCCACGACAACGACGCCGGCGGACCCGAGGGCTTCAACGCGCTGCACGAGGCCTTGGTGTCGACCCGCTGCCTAAGTTCGTCCCGGTTCGTCGGGCGCACGGTCTCGCCCGACTTCTATCGGCCTCTGCTCGAGCGGTGGGGAGTTCCCGACGACGATCCCGTACGCGGGTTGCTCGACGCCCTGGGTGCTCGGGGCGCGATCGTCGGCTATCAGTGGGAAGCGAGCTCGGGCACGCTCGGCTGGTTGACCGGCGCCGAGACGCGCGATCTGGCGGAACGTCTGGACCGGCTCGACCTGCCCCGCTACGAGCCGACATTCGCCGCGATGGCCGAGCTCCACACCCGATCCCTCAACTCGCACGGCACCGCCGAGGATTGGGAGGCATTGAGCCTGTCGTTCGTCCGCACCACCGCCGGCATCGCCGCCGAACGTGGGCTGGGTGTGCTGTGGGGCAACGACGTGACTCCCGGGCTCTGGGCCGATCAGGGCCTAGGGTTCCACTATGGATCTCCGTGGATTGCAGCAGCGCGCGCTCGAGACGGCGGCTCTCTATGACCGGCACAACGAGGCGGCCGGGCGGGGTGCGTGGAGTCCGGACGACTTCATGATGGGGTTCGTCGGGGATGTCGGTGACCTGGCCAAGCTGGTCATGGCGGTCGAGGGGCGGCGGGACATCCCCGACGCGCGCGCCTGGCTCGGGCACGAGCTCGCCGACTGCCTCTGGTCGGTGCTCGTGCTCGCGCATCGCTACGACGTCGATCTGGAGAGCGAGTTCGCCCGCATGACGGCCGACATCGAGCGCCACCTCGCCGACAACCCGCCCGACCACCGCTGAGCCCAGGTTGAGCGGGGTGTCAGCCGGGTGCGGCGACCCGCCCGACCAGCACTGAGCCCAGGATGAGCGGGGTGTCAGCCGGGTGCGGCGGCCGGATCCTCGTGGTGGGCGGAGGAGTGGGCGGGCGGCCCACCGTGGGTCCAGGGTGTGTCGGCGGGATCGGGGAAGGCGGCGCCGGGCCGGTAGGCCTCGCTCAACGTGGTCAGCAGCAGGTGTTCGCCGATGACGGGGACGCTTCCGGGTTCGGCCACCAGTTTGCGGCCCATGCCGCCGGAGAGTTCCAGCAGCACGTCCGAGCCGCTGCCGGTGGGCGTGACCGAGATGACCTTCGCCTTCTGGGACGGGCGGGCGGGCGAGGTGAGCGAGGCGCCGGGCTCCACCCGTACGGGCTCGGTCGTCGCCACCATGATCCGGGGGCGCAGCACCGGCCGTTTGCCCGTGTCGTCGATCCGGTCGGCCTTGGCCAGCGACACCACCCCGCCGAAAGCCGCCCCGGTCAGGCGATGCTCGGCCATCACCAGCGGATCGTCGAAGGCCCGCTGCACCGCGTAGCGCGCCGCCGCGTTCTCGAGCCGCTGCAGCCGGGCGGCCGCCGCCACCGCGCCGTCGCGGCGGGGCTGGGGCGTGCCGTCCTCCTCCAGGTGGGCGACGAAGGCCGAGTACACGTCGCGGTCGGTGTCCCAGCGCAGGCCGACCCGGGCTCCGGCCGGCAGGGCGCGCAGCAGGGCCAGCGACTGCCACATCCGTTCCCAGGTCGGCATCAGCAGATCCCGCAGGGCGGCGACCAGTTCGGCCGGAGCCGAGGACATCAGCGGCGCCAGCACCCGGTTGTCGAAATCGGGATCGGTGGCCGGGCCCGCGACCGGGCCCTGCTCGGCCGCCCGGGCCGCCTCCGGTCCCGAGGTGATCCAGGCGAACAGCGACCCGAGGTGGGCGTCCTCGGCCGCGCTCTGCCCGGTCGCCCAGTGCAGGCCGAGCGCCTGCACGGCGTTGACCAGCAGTGCCGAGCCGGGCACTTCGGCCGACGCGGCCAGGAAGGTGAGCCACTGGCCGAGCAGCGGCACCGCCGGCGGCACCGGGTGGTCACCGTCGGTGCGGCGGAAACGGGTCGACCGGCCGAGCAGCCGCAGGAAGTCGACCCCGCCGGGGTTGGGCACCCAGACCTGGGGTGCGTCCACAAATCGGTGGCGGACGTCGCGGCCACGGTCGACCGGCACGGCCTCGGTGGCGCCCTCGCCGAACGACGCCAGGTAGGGCACGACCGCCTCGGCCAGCGACGCGGTGAAGGCGAACCGTTCGTCGCGGTTGCGAGGCTGGCCGACCACGAGCAGCCGCGGCTCCGATTCGCTCGTGCCCAGCATCGCGGCCAGCGGCGCGTTGGCCTCGCCGGCCATCGCGAACGGGATGAGCACCAGCGGCCGGTCGTGCACGTGCAGGTGGCGCACGGTGGCGATCGGCTGGGCCCGCCCGGCCGCGAGCGCCTGCGCCCGGGCCAACGCGACAAGCGTGCTCAACGGGGTCCGGCCCCGGAGACCGAAGAAGACCCGGCGGAAGAAGGATCGCCGGAAGAAGGCGCGGAAGACTCGGCGGACGAAGGCCCGGAGAGAGCGGAAGAAGGCCCGGAGAGCAGGGCCTCGTCGCGCAGGCGAAGAGCGGCCCGCAGGAGAGCGGCCGCCTCGGTCTGGTCCGGCGCCGGGTCAGCGGCGCCGGAGGCCAGTGCGAGCGCCTCGTCGATCGTCTCGACGCCGCCGAGCGCCTCGCGGACCGGCCGGCCCAGCGTCGAAGTCCGCCCGCCCGCCTCGTGCCGGCAGAAGACCGAGAGTTCGCACGCCGACAGGCACTCGGGCGCATACCGGGCGTCGACCGTCTCGAGCGCCGTCACCAGGGCCGGCACCGGCTGGGCGAGGTCGAACGTGAGCCCGTCCGGCAGCGTTTCCAGCAGCACCGACACGGACTCGAGCCGGGACAGCTGGCGGCGCAGGGTGGAGAGTTGCTTGCGCACGTCGAGCACGACCGCGACCGGCTGGAGCGAGAAGTTCTCGGGGCAGACCAGCACGACCTCGTGGCTCACCTTGTCGTCGCCCAGCAGCCGGCGCAGCGCCAGCACATAGACGGCGGCCTGCACGGCGGCGGCCGACACGGCGGTCCCGTCGGCCTGGCCGTCGATGATCGCGAACGACTTGATCTCGACGACCTGGAGCTGGGTGCCGGTCTGGTAGGCGATCAGGTCGGGTTCGAGGAACACCGTCTGCCCGGCCACGTCGAGCGTCAGCAGTGGATGGTCGACCAGCCCCTCGGTGAAGCCCTCGAGCAGCGTCCGAGTGCGGGCGTGCCGGGCCGAGAGGGTTCCGTCCTCGTCGACTCCAAGATCTTCATACGTTCCCACGTACGCCCCGAGGGTGGCTCGAAGGAGCGCGCAGTCGTCCGCCTTGAGCATCGCCTCGAAGGCGTTCCCGCGGGCCAGCGCGAACCTCGACTGCCCGAACCCGCCCGGGAACCCGATCCGCTCGGCCAGGCCCACCTTGTCGACGCCGGCCGCGTCCAGCACCGCACGCCGCGTGCAGCCCGGATTGCCGGTGAGCGCCGCGACCGTCCGCGCGTTGTGCCGCTTGCCCGGCCCGGGCCCGCGCAACTGTTCCACCCGGTTCACGCGACGCACCCCACAGCCCGATTCACAAGACGCACCCTAGATCGGGCGGGAGGAAAACTCACGACGCGACGCCCACACGGGGGAAAGCCAGGGAAGCCGGAGCGCATCAGGTGCCGCCCGCACGGGGAAAGCCAGGCAAGGGAAAGCCAGGAAAGCCGGAGCACATCAGGCGCCGCCCGCACGAGGAAAGCCAGGCAAGGGAAAGCCAGGAAAGCCAGAGCACATCAGGCGCCGCCCGCACGAGGGAGGCCGGGGGAGCCGCACAGGGACAGTCGAGACGAACCCGGGGGAAGGGTCACCAGGATCCGCGCTGGTGGGGGACGGAGGGCAGCCCGAACAGCTGCTGCGACCGGGGCAGGGTCAGCGCCCGCGCCACCGCTTCGACCCGCGCCGGCTCCTCGGCGGCCAGCGCAGCCACCAGCGAAGGCGAGGCCAGCGCGTCACGCGCGGCGTCGGCCAGGTCGACCGCCTCGGGCCCGTGCGGCACCGTCTCGGCCAGCGAGCGCAGCAGCAGGTGGGCCGCCCGGGCCGCAGCCGGTCGCACCGCCGCGAAGCCGGCCACCCGGATCACGGTCGCCAGCGCGTCGGCGCGGCGACCGGCCGGGGTCACCAGGCGCCGCTCGATGCTCCAGTCACCGAGCGCGATCATCCCCCGTACGGAAAAAAGGTCTTGATCCAAGGCCGCGCACAGCCCGCTCGAGGGATCGCGCCGCAGGGCCGCGAGCGCCGGAACCGACAGGTCGCCGTCGAAGAACGCACCGTGCACGTCGGCCACGAGCCGGGGCGTGGCGGGCGCACCGATCAGCAGCAGGGCATGTCGCGCCTGCTCAGAGGTGGTGGGCAGCGTGCTCAGACCATTCACGGCGCACTCCGCGGGGGTCTCGACAGGATCGGCGGGGACACGACAAAGATCGGCGAGGGACACGGCAAGGAGCGAAAACCAACTCTAGATCTTCTTACATCACGACGACAATGTCGGGGCGAGTCACAACTTTCACTCCCGATAGCGATTAACCCTCGCATATCGGACTACCGGCTCGGAGCGCGCTACGTTCGAGCTATGCCGAAGGCCATCTGGAACGACGAAGTGATCGCCGAGAGCGACGACACCGTGGTTGTCGAGGGAAGGATCTACTTCCCCCGCGAGTCGCTGCGCGAAGACGTGCTGGCCCCCTCCGAGACGCACAGCATCTGCCCGTGGAAGGGCAAGGCCTCGTATTACACGCTGTCGTCGAACGGGCACACGACGGCCGACGCGGTCTGGTTCTACCCCGAGCCCAAGCCGGACGCCAAGATCGTGCGCGACCGGGTCGCCTTCTGGAAAGACGTCAAGGTCGAGGATTAAGAAAGACGTCAAGGTCGAGGATTAAGCCTCACACGATGCGCGGGTGAGCTTCCTCGATCGTCGTCACCTCGAGATAGTCCAGCATGTCGCGCTGCTCGTCGATGTCGAGCGCACCGAACGCCTCGTAGGCCACCGCCCGCGAGTGCTCGGTCTCGGCCGCGAGCAGCGCGATGATCCCCGACCAGGCCAGCGAGACCCGGTCGAACAGCCGGGCCCGCCGCAGCGAGGTCAGCCGGCTCAGCATCGCCACCTTGGTCGCCGCGTCGTTGTCGAGCGGAATCCGGTCGCTCAGCTCGAACAGGGCCTTCCCCCGGTACGGGTGCTCCGCCTCGACCATCCGCGCCAGTTCGGCGTTCGACATCCGATCGACGGCGGGCGCCGGTCCGCGGCTGGGCAGCGGGGGCTTGTCACCGGGCACGGCTGTCACGTCCGCTCTCATACCCGTTGCCGGGCGCCTGATGCGGCAGGGTCGGCGTGTTCGAGAAGCTGGGGAACGGCGGCGCGGCCGGCATGACCGGCAGTTCCGCTTCGTCCGACGACGAGGACGACGAAGCGAGCGCCTCCTGAGCCTGCCGCATGATCCGCAGGATCTCGGCCGAGAGCGTCGCCCCGCTCAGCAACTGCACCCGGTCGTCGAGGCGCAGGTCGGTGACGACTCCGCCGCGGCCCACGGTGACCGTGACCACGCCTTCCTCGTCCGTGGCCGACGCGCTCAGGGTCTCGAGATTTCCACTCGGCACTACTTGGTCCTCCGTTGCCGGCTTCGGGCCTTTTCCAGGCCTATGAGATCACGGTGAGCCCCGAGCGTGCCGCACACCCCGTCGCTCCGCACGCCGGTCACCCGACCTGACGACCACCGTAACGGGGACGCAACAAATCGGCTGTCCAGCAAGTGACCTACTTCCCTCATGTACCGGCAATGCCGACCGATCAAACGCGTCGGAGGTGCTTCATGGTGCGTTTCGGCAGGACCCTGGACCGCGTGCGACGCGGCGTGGACATCGCCATGATCTTCGCGTCGCTGATGGTGCTGGCCTGGCCCGCGCTGGTCGAGCCGCTGCGGCAGCGGAATGCCGGCTGGTGGGGCTGGACCCTGTCGCTGGCCGCGGTCGTGGTGATCGGCGCGCTGGTGGCCAAGGCGACCGAGCGCTGGCCGCTGGCCCAGTACGCCCCGGTCTCGGCCGCCGTCGTGGTGGCCGCCGTACGCACCTCGATGGGCGACTCCGGACCCGAGCTGATCTGGCTGACCCTGATCGTCACCGGCATCATCCTGATCCGCCAGTTCCTCGGCTCGCACACCAACCAGGGCCTGATGCGCGACCTCACCCGGCAGCGCGCGATCCTGGCCCGCCAGGCCTTCCGCGACCCGCTGACCGGGCTCGGCAACCGGGCGATGTTCATGGACCACGCCAAGGACGCCCTGGACGACGCCGACAGCACCAAGACCGCGGTCATCCTGTTCGACCTGGACGGGTTCAAGGGCATCAACGACACGTACGGGCACGCGGCCGGCGACGAGCTCCTCAAGATCACGGCCGAGCGCCTGAACGCCAACGTGCGCGCCAACGACACTGTCTCCCGGCTCGGCGGCGACGAGTTCGTGGTGCTGCTCCCCCGGCTGGCCGACGAGGAGATCGCCGACACCGTGGCCGCGCGGATCCTGCGTGACCTGCAGCAGCCGGTCACCGTCGACGATCTCGTGCTGACCGCCCGGGCCAGCGCCGGCATCTCGATCGCCGAGGGCACCGAGCACGATGTGGACTCGCTGCTGCGCGAGGCCGACGAGGCGCTTTACCACGCCAAGGACGACGGCAAGGGTGTGGTGCGCCGGTTCGACCCGTCCCGGTTCGCCGAGACCGCGCAGCGCCGCCGCGACGAGAACGACCTGCGCCGCGCGCTCGCCGAGTTCCAGTTCGAGGTGCACTACCAGCCCATCGTCGACCTCGACGGCGAGCTCACGGTCGGGGTCGAGGCGCTGGTGCGCTGGCGGCACCCGGTGCGCGGCCTGCTGGCGCCGGGCGAGTTCATCGACCTGACCGAGTCGCTCGGCCTGATGCACCGGCTCGGCCTGTGGGTGCTGCGGGAGGCGTGCGTCCAGGCCGTGCAGTGGCAGCGGCAGCACCCCGGTTTCAAGCTCAACGTCAACCTGTCGGCCACCCAGCTGGCCAGCCCCGAGCTGACCGACGAGATCCGCTCGGTGCTGACCGACACCGGTATGCCGGCCGATCTGCTGGTCCTCGAGCTGACCGAGTCGGCCGCGCTGACCGATCTGACCGAGTCGGCCCGGGTGCTCGACTCGCTCAAGAGCCTCGGCGTCCGGATCGCACTCGACGACTTCGGCACCGGCTTCTCGTCGCTCAGCCACCTGGGCGCGCTGCCGGTGGACGTAGTCAAGATCGACAAGTCCTTCGTGCAGGCCATGCAGGAGACGACGGCCAACGGCTCGGTGGCCGAGGCGGTGCTGCACATCGCCCGCACCTTCAACCTGTCCCCGGTCGCCGAAGGCGTCGAGGACGAGGCGCAGGTGGCCATGCTGCGCGACCTGGCCTGCACCCAGGCCCAGGGTTACCACTTCGCCAAGCCGATGCCGGCGTCGGAGCTGACCGGCCTGCTGCACCGCCAGGCGACCGGCGCGGTTCTAGAGCGGCGGTAGATCCAGGTCGGTCTCGAGCCGATCGCCCGCGGCCACCCGGGCCAGAATCGGATGACCTTCCCCGTACGCCTTCGTGAGCGCCGCCGACACCTGGTGATGAGCCTCGTCGTCACCGCCGTCGAGCACCGCGTTCCACGCACACGCGAGGGTGTCGGGGTGGTCGTGCCCGCGGATCATCCGGGACCGCTGCCAGGTGTCGCCGGCCAGCTGCTGGCCCTCCTGCCGCTCACCGAGTCCGAACAGGTCGGTCGCGTAGCCGTTGGCGCAGCTCATCGTGAACGGGTGATCGGGGCCGACACTGCGCCGCAGACCGCTCAGCGCTTCCTCGTCGATCCGCCGCGCCTCGGCATAGCGCCCGGTCGCCCGCACCACCCCGGCCAGCACGGCCGACGTGGCGAGCGTGAACGGATGATCGTCGCCGAGCACCGAGTGGTAGCGGATCACCGCCCGTTCCAGCAGCTCGTGGGCACGATCAAAATCTTCCTTCTCCCGTACGGCGTTAGCCAGCGAGACAATCGCAGCAAGCGTCTCGACGTGCAGGTCGCCGAAGCGCCGCCGGGTCAGCTCGACCACCGACTCGGCCAGCGGGACGGCGGCCGCCTGCCCCCGCCGGCGCGCCGCCATGGCCGCGAACCGGGCCGCCCACAGCGCGAACGGGTGATCCTCGCCGACCGTGCCCGGCCGCACCACGGCGACCTCGGCCGCGGCCGGGTAGTCGCCCAGCCCGAACAGGTCGAACGCCAGCTCGGCGCGCGACGACAGGATCTCGGGGTGGCCGTCGGTGAAGATGGCCTGCCGGTGCCGCAGGGTCTGCTCGTCGAGCGTGCGGGCACCCCGGAAGTCGCCCAGCAGCCGAAGGTCGGCGGCCAGGTTGTTGGCGCAGCGGAGCGCGGTCGGGAAGCTCTCGCCGAACAGCCTGCGGTAGCGCACCAGGTTGTCCGCGTCGAGTTGCCGGGCCTGCTCGAAGTGACCGCGGACGCGCAGGTCGGCGCCCACGCTGTTGGCCGTGGCCAGGGTCGTCTCGTGGTCGCCGCCGAGCACCTCGCGCTGGGCCCGCAGCGTCTGCGCGTTCAGTTCGCGCGCGGGCGCCGAGCGGCCCACCGCCCGCAGCGCGTTGCCCAGGTGGAACGACGCGAGCAGGGTCTGGGTGTCGGTCTCGCCGAGCGACTCGCGCCAGCGGGCCACGGCCGCGGCGGCCAGGTCGCGGCTGGAGTCGTAGTCGCCGCGGGCGAAGTGGTAGCGCACGCAGTTGATGACCAGCTGGCGGACCTCTTCGGCGTCGGCCCCGAGCACGTCGGAGTGGATCAGGTGCGGGGTCAGTTCGGCGTAGCGCGCCCGGGTGGCCGGGTCGTCCGGGTCGCCCGGGTCGGAGGCGGCCAGCATCGCCCGGACGGTGCCGAGCAGCGACGCGTGCCGCTCGGAGCTGAGTTCCTGGGCCAGCATGCCGCGCACCAGCGGGTGGACCAGCAGGTGCTCGCCGGGCGGATCGAGCTCGGCCAGCCCGTACCGTCCGATCAGGCGCAACGCCGCCTTGAGCCGCCGTTCGATGCGGACCGTGGGCGCCAGCTCGGGCGGCAGCGGGAGCGTGCGCGCGCCCCAGAGCAGCCGCCACGACACCGGCGCGCTGCCCAGGAAGGCGCACAGCTCGAGCAGTTCGAACGCGGCCGGGGAGACCGCCTTCAACTCGTCGGCGGCGAGACCCCAGGCCACCCGTACGGGCGTCGGGAAGGCCAGCTCGGCCGAGCGCGCCTCGTAGCGGGTCAGGTAGTCGTCGACGGACCGCCCGGTCGCGGCCCGCACGGCGGCGGCCAGCTCGAGCGCCATCGGTACGTCGTCGAGCCGCTCGGCCAGCCGCTCGGCCTCGCCCACCGGCAGCTCGGGGGCGCGCCGGCGCAGCAGATCGACGCTGTCGGCCCGGTCGAACACGCCGATCGGCATGGCCTGGGCCACCTCGGTCGACCAGCGTGGGTTGCGGCTGGTCACCAGCACGTGGCCGGCCCCGCTGGGCAGGTAGGGCTTGATGTCCTCGGGGCGGTTGGCGTCTTCGAAGACGACCAGCCAGTTGCGGAACGGCTCGCCCCGGCTCAGCGCGTCGCGTACGGCGGCCAGGGTGCGGTTGATGTCGCCCGACTCGGGCAGCCCGAGCCGGTGGGCCAGGCCGATCAGCGCCGAGCGGGTGCCCGCCGCCTGCTCGGCCGGGATCCACCAGACCAGGTCGTAGGTTTCCGCGTAGCGGTAGGCGTATTCCGTCGCCAGCTGGGTACGCCCCGTTCCGCCCAGCGGGTGTTCCTCGCCAGGCAGCAGCACGACCGGGCCCGTTCCGAGCATGGTGCGGAGCCGGGCGAGAAGGTCTTCGCGCCCTACGAAACGGGTATTGCGCGGGGGCAGACCGCCCAGGACCGGCACACCACGCTCCTCACGTGTTTGGTGATGCCGATTACCGTACGTGGAATCATCGCCACAGTGGAAGAAGGACCGCCTTGCCCGACGAGTTGGTGACGAGCCTGGCGCGTACCGGCGAGACCGCGACCGTCGCGTTGCGCGGCGAGGTCGACGTGCTCACCGTCGACCAGGTCCGGTCCGCGCTGGCCGACGCCCTGGCCACCGGGCCGCGCGAGATCGTCGTCGATCTGACCGATCTGGAGTTCATCGACTCGACCGGCCTGGGCGCGCTGATCTCCGGTTTCCAGCGCGCCCGCGACGCCTCGATCCGCTTCCGCCTGGCCCACGCCTCCGGCTCGGTCAAGCAGATCCTGGTCCTCAGCGGACTCCTCGAGGTCGTCGAGCTCACGCCTTGACGGCGGCGGGCGTCGCCAGCCCGATGCCCGGGGCGATCGGCTTGAGGCGCTTGCCCGCGAAGAGCATCAGGCTCAGCACGCTGGCGAAGACGGCCAGCGCCCCGGCGCCGTACCAGGCCCAGGTGTACGCCCCGAGCTGATCGCGGACCAGGCCGGCCGCCGTGGCCGCGGCCGCCGCGCCGAACTGGTGGGACGCGAAGACCCAGCCGAAGACGACCGCGCCGCGCTCGCCGAAGTACTCCCGGCACAGGGTGACCGTCGGCGGCACGGTGGCCACCCAGTCCAGGCCGTAGAACAGGATGAACACCAGCATGCTGGGGTGCGCGGTGGCGGCGAACAGCGACGGCAGCACGAGCAGGGACAGGCCGCGCAGGAAGTAGTAGGCCCCGAGCAGGATCCGGCTGTCGACCCGGTCGGTCAGCCAGCCGGAGAAGATCGTGCCGACGATGTCGAACAGGCCGACCAGGGCCAGCAGCGAGGCGGCGGTGGTCTCGGCCATGCCGTGGTCGTGCGCGGCCGGGATGAAGTGGGTGCCGACCAGCCCGTTGGTGGTCGCCCCGCAGATCGCGAACCCGCCCGCCAGCAGCCAGAACGGCCGGGTCTTGGCCGCGTCGCGCAACGCGACCAGCGCGGTACGGGCGGCCCCGGCGGGCGCGATCGGCTTGGGCTCCTCGTACTCGCCGCCGAACGCGCCCAGGCCCAGCTCGGACGGGTGGTCGCGGAGCCGCCACCAGACCAGCGGCACGACCAGCAGGGCGGCCCCGCTGACGGTCAGCGCCGCGGTCCGCCAGCCCGAGTGCTCGGTCAGCGTGGCCAGCACCGGCAGGAAGACCAGGTTGCCGGCCGCGCCGCCCGCGGTGAGCACGCCGGTGACCAGCCCCCGGTGCTTGACGAACCAGCGGCCGGTGATGGTGGCGACGAAGCCGAGGGCCATCGAGCCGGTGCCCAGGCCGACCAGCACGCCCCAGAGCAGGATCAGCTGCCAGCTGGTCCGCATCAGCACGGTCAGGCCGGACCCGGCCGCGACCAGCAGCAGCGCGGCCATGATCACGCGGCGGATGCCGAACCGTTCCATCAGGGCGGCCGCGAACGGCGCCGTCAGGCCATAGAGCAGCAGGTTGACCGAGACGGCGGCCGAGATCGTGCCGAGCGACCAGCCGAACTCGTCGTGCAGCGGCCGGATCATGACGGACGGGGTGGCCCGGAACCCGGCCGCGCCGACCAGCGCGACGAACGCGACGACGGCGACCAGCCAGGCGGGATGTATGCGGAGCTTGCTCACGGTACAGATTCTGCGAATCGCGAGCCGAACAAACGAGTGGCCCGAAGGCCATCATGCGCAAGAATCGGGCCATCCCTCCAACCGCCCCGCCTGCCACCCAGGAAAGGACTGAAGACATGCCCCATCAGGTCGCCGTCGTCGTGCTGGACGGGGTCGTGCCGTTCGACCTCGGCACCGCCTGCCAGGTGTTCCGGGCCGCGCGGGACGCCGACCGGCAGCGGCTCTACGAGGTCGTGGTCTGCGGACCGGGCCCGGTCCGCAGCACGGCCGGGTTCACGGTCACCCCCGACCACGACCTGAGCGCGGTCGACGACGCCGACACGGTGGTCGTCCCGGGAGTGGACGCCGGGAGCACAGTGACGGACGGGTCGCTGCGGGACGACGTACGGGAAAAGCTCCTGAACGCCGCCTCTCGCGGAGCCCGGATCGTCTCGATCTGCACGGGCGCATCCGTGCTGGCCGCCGCCGGCCTGCTCGACGACCGACCGGCCGCCACCCACTGGGCCTGGGGCAACCGGATCACCCGGCTCTACCCGCGGGTGCGGTGGAACCTCGACGTGCTCTTCGTGGACGACGGCGACATCCTCACCTCGGCCGGCGTGGGCGCCGGGGTCGACCTCTGCCTGCACATCGTGCGCGGTGATCACGGTGCCGAGGTGGCCAACCGGGCGGCCCGGCGCTGCGTGCTGCCGCCCTGGCGGGACGGCGGCCAGGCCCAGTTCATCGAGCGGCCGGTCCCGCACTCCGACGGCACCGGCACCGCACCGACCCGGGCCTGGACGCTCGACCGGCTGGCCGAGCCGGTGAGCCTGGAGGAGATGGCCGAGCACGCGCGGATGAGCGTGCGCACCTTCACCCGGCGCTTCCGCGAGGAGACCGGCACCAGCCCGCGGCAGTGGCTCCTGCGACAGCGCATCGCACACGCTCAGCTTCTGCTCGAATCGACCGATCTGGGGGTCGAGACCGTGGCCCGCCGCTCGGGCCTGGGCAGCGCGACGGCGCTGCGGCAGCACCTGCAGACGGCGATCGGCGTGGCGCCCACAGCGTACCGCCGGACGTTCCGTCAACCGGTGCAATCCGCCTCATAAGCCTGCAAATCTCAGCTTTGACCTCGGGCGTCCGATAGGCATAGGCGAGCACCTTTGCCGACGACAAGGACGTCATGGACCAGACCTTCCGCCCGCTGCTGGACGCGCTCAAGCAGATCGGGACCGATCCGCAGGCCGTCGACGCGGCCGCGGAGGAGGCTCAGCGCAGCGGACGGTCCGTACGCGCGGTTCTGATCAACGACCAGGTCGTCACCGAGGAGCAGCTGACCCAGGCGGCCGCGATCGCCTTCGGCATCAACACCGTCGACCTGGTCAGCTTCGCGCCCGACCCGGCCGCGCTCAAGAAGATCCCGCTGTCGGTGGTGCTGCGGCACCGGGTGCTCGGCATCTCGATGGCCGACGGCGAACTCGTCGTGGGCGTCACCGACCCCGGCGACGTGGTCGCGCTGGACGACGTGCGGGCCGCCACCGGCATGACCGTACGCCCGGTGGTGGTCGCCCGCAGCGAGGTCCGGCGGATCATCGAGCGGCTCCAGCGCGAGTCGAGCGACCTGGCCGACATCGCCGAGGACGACTCCGAGTCACAGGGGGACATGGCCGCCCAGGCCTCGGCCTCGGACGACGCCCCGATCGTGCGCTACGTCAACAGCCTGATCGAGCAGGCGGTCATGAACCGCGCCTCCGACCTGCACCTCGAGCCGACCGAGGACGACATGCGGGTGCGCTACCGCATCGACGGCGTGCTGCACGAGGTCGACCTGGTGCCGCGGGGCGTGATGAACGCGCTGACCTCGCGCATCAAGATCATGTCGGGCGTCGACATCACCGAGAAGCGGGTGCCGCAGAACGGCCGCATCACCGCCCTGATCCGCGACCGGACGGTCGACCTGCGAACCGCCACCCTGCCCACCGTGTGGGGCGAGAAGCTCGTGCTCCGCGTGCTCGACACCGGCGGCATCGACCTCGACATGGAGAAGCTCGGCTTCACCCGGCACAACCTCGACCGCTTCTCCGAGTCGTTCACCAAGCCGCACGGCATGGTGCTGGTGACCGGGCCGACCGGTTCCGGCAAGTCGACCACCCTCTATGCCACGCTGGGCCGGATCAGCAAGCCCGAGGTCAACGTAATCACCGTCGAGGACCCGGTCGAGTACCGGCTCCGCGGGGTCAACCAGGTGCAGGTCAACGCCAAGGCGGGCCTCACCTTCGCGGCCGTGCTGCCGGCCATCCTGCGCTCCGACCCGGACGTCGTGCTGATCGGTGAGATCCGGGACAGCCACACCGCCCAGATCGCCGTCGAGGCGTCGCTGACCGGTCACCTCGTGCTCTCCACGCTGCACACCAACGACGCGCCGGGCGCGGTCACCCGTCTCACCGAGATGGGCATCGAACCGTTCCTGGTCGGCTCGTCGCTCGACTGCGTACTGGCCCAGCGGCTGTCCCGCCGGCTCTGCGACTGGTGCAAGGAGGCGTACGCGCCGACCGAGGAGGAGCTGATCGGCGCGCGCTGGCCGTTCGAGGACCTGTCCGTGCCCGACGCGCTCTATCGGCCGGTGGGCTGCCGCAACTGCGCCAACACCGGCTACCGGGGCCGGATGGCGCTGCACGAGGTCATGCCGATCACGCCGGAGATCGAGGCGCTGACCATCCGGCGGGCGTCGGCCAACGAGATCCGCGAGGTGGCCCTCTATCAGGGCATGTACGAGCTGCGGGCGGACGGGCTGGCCAAGGCCGCGGGCGGGCTGACCTCGGTGCGAGAGGTGTCCCGGGTCGCCATCTGACGGCGGAAAGACCTTATTCCGTACGGGGAAATCGCGCTCGAATACGCCGGAAGTGCCCCTAAACCGGGTCTCCGCAGTGCCGAATTTAGGGGCGTCCCTGGAAGACGAGCAGATAGCCGGGTGGAGATGTACTCAACCGACCAGATGGTCCCCCAGCAGGCAGCGCCGCAGCAGCCGGCCGCGCCCGCCCCGGGCGACCTGGCCGTGCTCAACCAGATGCTCGTCACCCTGGTCGAGAACAAGGGCTCCGACCTGCACCTGACCGTCGGTACCCCGCCGATGATCCGGGTCAACGGCGAGCTGCGGGCGATCCCCGGCTACGGCAACCTGAACTCGTCGGACACCGCGCTGCTGGCCCGGGCCGCCGTCTCGGCCGAGCAGTGGCAGACCTACCAGGACACCCAGGAACTCGACTTCGCGCACAGCATCGTCGGCGTCTCGCGGTTCCGCGGCAACCTCTACGTGCAGCGCAACTCGAGCGGCGCGGTCTTCCGGGCCATCCCGCACGAGATCAAGCCGCTGGACGAGCTGGGCATGCCCGACTCGGTGTCCCGCTTCGCCCACCTGCCCCGCGGTCTGGTGCTGGTGACCGGCCCGACCGGTTCCGGCAAGACCACCACCCTGGCCTCGATCCTCGACCTGGCCAACCGCAGCCGGGCCGACCACATCATCACCATCGAGGACCCGATCGAGTTCCTGCACCCGCACAAGCGCAGCGTGGTCAACCAGCGTGAGGTCGGCACCGACACCGAGGACTTCGCCAGCGCCCTCAAGCACGCGCTGCGGCAGGACCCGGACATCATCCTGGTCGGCGAGCTGCGTGACCTCGAGACGACGGCGACCGCGCTGACCGCGGCCGAGACCGGTCACCTGGTGCTGGCCACGCTGCACACGCAGAGCGCCACGCAGACCATCGACCGCGTCATCGACATCTTCCCGCCGCACCAGCAGCTGCAGATCCGCGCGCAGCTGGCGGCGTCCCTGCAGGGCGTGATCACGCAGGCGCTGGCGCCCCGGGCCGACAACAAGGGCCGCGCCGTGATCTGCGAGATCCTCACGGCCACGCCGGCCATCCGGAGCCTGATCCGCGAGGGCAAGTCGCACCAGATCCCCTCGTTCATGCAGGCCGGTGCGGGCGACGGCATGCTCGCCTTCGACCAGCACCTGGCCGAGAAGGTGCGCGAGCAGATCGTGACGCTGCCGGCCGCCCTCGAGATCTGCCACTCGCAAGAGGAACTCAAGCGACTCGTGGGACGGATGTGATCCGATGCCGGCCACCAAGGTCTATCGCTACAGCAGCATCGACGGAGCCGGCCATCGGGCCAAGGGCACCGTCGAGGCGCCCAACGAGACCGCGGCCAGCCATCTGCTGAAGCAGCGCGGCGAGACGCCGCTCGAGCTCGTCGAGACCGGCAAGGGCCTCGACATGGAGATCAAGATCCCGGGCTTCGGCGGCCGGGTGAAACTCAAGGATCTCGCCGTCTTCGCACGCCAGTTCGCGACGATGACGGCCTCGGGCATGTCGCTGCTGCGGTCGCTGTCCATCCTGGAGGAGCAGACCAGCTCGGCGCCGCTCAAGAAGGCGATCGGCGAGGTCCGTACGGACGTGGCCGGCGGCGCCTCGCTGTCGGCGACCATGGCCAAGCACGACCGGATCTTCCCCCGGCTCATGATCGCCATGGTCCGGGCCGGTGAGACCGGCGGTATGATCGACCGCGCTCTCGAGCAGATCGCGGACAGCCTGGAGAAGGACACCGAGCTCCGCGGCAAGATCAAGAGCGCGATGACCTACCCGGCGATCGTGCTCTCGTTCACCTTCGTCCTCATCGCCGCGGTGCTCATCTTCATCGTGCCGATCTTCGAGGCGATGTTCAAAAATCTCGGCGGCCAGCTGCCGGCGATCACGCAGTTCCTGGTCGACGCGAGCCACAACATGTGGTGGATCGGCCCGCTCATCCTCGTCCTGGGCATCGGCGGCACGGTCAGCTACCGCCGGCAGATGCGGGCCAGCGAGGAATTCCGGTTCAAGGTCGACAAGATCAAGGTCCGCCTTCCGGTCTTCGGCTCGCTCTTCCGCAAGCTGGCCATGAGCCGTTTCTCCCGCAACCTGGGCCTGCTGCTCAACGTCGGCGTGCCGGTGATGCAGGCCCTGACCGTGGTCGGCGAGACCACGGGCAACGAGGTCATCAACGCGGCGATGAAGGACGTCCAGGCCGCCGTCCGCGACGGCCACACGATGTCCTCGGCCCTGCGCAACCACGCGATCTTCCCGGCCATGGTCACGCAGATGATCGAAGTCGGCGAAGAAAGCGGCCAAATCAGTCAGATGTTGGACAAGGTTGCCGATTTCTATGACAGGGAAGTCGACGCCGCCGCGGAATCACTGACGGCGTCGATCGAACCGATCATGGTGCTCGTCATGGGTGCCGTGGTCGGTGGAATGGTGATCTGTCTGTACCTACCGATGTTCACCATCTACCAGAACATCCAGAGCAACTGAAACCCGGGTCCCCCAGCCCGACACCAATCGCCCGCCCCACCTGACGCCATGGAGGCACCCCCAATGCACGACGTCATCAACCGGCTCCGCAACAAGAAGGACGACGAAGGCTTCACGCTCATCGAGCTGCTGGTCGTCGTGGTCATCATCGGCGTGCTCGTCGCGATCGCCGTGCCGGTCTACCTCAACTACCGCAAGGGCGCGGCGGACAAGTCGGCGCAGTCCGACCTGCGCGGCGCGGTCAGCACGATCGAGCAGTGGTACACCGACAACGGCAACTCGTACCCGACGGCCACCACCCTGAAGAACCAGGCGGCCAGCTTCAGCCTCAACACCTCCGGCGGCACCGCCGGCTCGGCCGGCTGGATCACGCTGTCGGACAAGTCGGTGCTCACCTACATCCCGACCGTGACCGGCACCGCCCCGAACCAGACCGCGTCCAGCTACCTGATCTGCTCCACCAACTCGGGTGGTAGCGGCAAGGTCTACGCCTACGACAGCTCGGTCGGCGGTTCGGTGAAGGCGCTCACCAGCGCCACCCCGAGCATGACCTCCTGCACCTGATCCTGATCTGACGACCGGGTGGCGCCGCTCGCGGCGCCACCCGGCTCCCACCGCCTGATTGGAGGACCACGATGCAGACCTTTCTGCTGATCGTGGTCGCCGTGCTGGGCCTGGCGGTGGGCTCGTTCCTCAACGTCGTGATCTATCGGGTGCCGCGCGACGAGTCGCTGGCCCACCCGTCGTCGCACTGCCCGGAATGCGGCAGCGCCGTCCGGCACCGGCACAACATCCCGGTGCTCGGCTGGCTGATGCTGCGGGGCCGGTGCGCCGACTGCGGAAGCCCGATCAGCGCCCGCTACCCGCTCGTCGAGGCCGGCACCGCCGTCCTGTTCGTGGCGGTGGCGGCCAAGTTCGGGTTCTCCTGGGAACTGCCGGCCTACCTCTATCTGGCCGCGATCTCGGTGGCCCTGGCCGTGATCGACCTCGACGTCATGCGGCTCCCCGACAAGATCGTCCTCCCCTCGTACGTGGTCGCCCTGGTCCTGCTCGCCCCCGCGGTGATCGTGGAGCGCAGCTGGGCGACCGCCGGCCGGGCCCTGGTCGCCGCGGCGGTGCTCTACGTCGGCTACTTCATCCTGGCCGCGATGCCGCGCGGGATGGGTGGCGGCGACCTCAAGCTGGCCCCGCTGATCGGCTTCTACCTCGGCTGGCTGGGCTGGAGCTCGGTCGTGATCGGAGCGTTCTCGGCGTTCCTGTTCGGCGGGCTCGTCGGCGCGGCGCTGATGCTGCTGCGCCGGGCCAACCGCAAGACCCGCATCCCCTTCGGTCCCTACATGCTCGCCGGCGCCTTCCTCGCGGTCTTCGCCGGAGCCCCGATCGCGCAGTGGTACACCTCGCTGCTCGTCCCCACCGCCTGAGCCCGCTCGCTCCCCTGCAGGAAGGAAACCCGATGGCTGGCGTCACCCCGATCGGCCTGGACATCGGCACGTCCTCCATCCGTGCCGTCGAGGTCCGCCGCGGCAAGGACGACTACGCGTTGTCCAACTTCGGCCAGGTGCCGCTGCCGCCCGGCGCGGTCACCGGCGGGGTGGTGCAGGACCAGGTGATGGTCACCTCGGCCCTCAAACAGCTGTGGGCGGCCTGCAAGTTCGGCACCAAGAACGTCAACATCGGCGTGACCAACCCGCAGCTGGTGGTGCGCGAGATGTCGATCAGCAACCTGCCCGCCAAGGAGATGCGCCAGGCCCTGCCGTTCCAGGTCAAGGACGCGCTGCCGCTGGCCGTGGAACGTTCGCTGCTCGACTTCTATCCGCTCGAGGACCCGGGCGACAACCCGACCGTCCGCGGCCTGCTCATCGCCATGCCCAAGGAGGCCGTGATGAGCTCGGTCGAGGCCGTCGAGAAGGCCGGCCTGCACGTCAAGTCGGTCGACCTGGCCTCGTTCGCGCTGCTGCGGGCCGCCTCCCGGCTCGACGCCCAGGTCGAGGCGATCGTCGACATCGGCCTCGACGTGACCAGCGTGGTCGTGCACGCCGACGGCGAGCCGCTGATCGTGCGTACCGTGCCGCGTGGCGGCCAGGAGATCACCGACGCCATCGCCTCCCGCCTCGGCATCCCCGTGCCCGAGGCCGAAGAGCTCAAATGCCGCTTCGGCCTGCACGGCGACGGCCGCGAGGACTCGGCCGGGGCCGCCGAGGAGGCGGTCCGCCCGCTGGTCAGCGAGCTGCGCAGCTCCTTCACCTACCTGGCCTCGGGCCAGCAGCAGAAGACGGTGACCCGGCTCGCGCTCTGCGGCGGCAGCGCACTCATGCCCGGGCTCGCCGAGCACCTGCAGAACGAACTGCGGATCACCGTGATGTACGCCGACGGCGCCAGCCGGCTGCGGGACACCCGCAAGGGCCGTGAGCGTGGCTTCGACAATTTCGTGCCCTCGGCCGCGGTGTCGATCGGCCTGACCCTGGGAGCGGCTGCCTGATGACGACTACCCAAACCACCTTGATGCCGGTTGACCCGGCGGTCTCCCCGGCGCAGGCGTCGCGCGTCCTGACGATCCGGGTCAACCTGCTGCCCGACGAGATCAAGGCCGGCCGCAGCGCCCGCCGCACCCGCGGCGCCCTGATCGTCGCCGTGGTCGTGGTCGTCGCGGTGATGGCCGGCTGGTACTTCCTCGCGTTCCAGGCGCTGAGCACCGCGCAGACCAACCTGGACAACGCCACCGGTCAGGTGCAGCAGGCCCAGGCCCAGAAGGCGCGATACAACAACGTCACCAAGACGATCGCCAACCGCGACGCCGTGGCCGGCGACATCAAGACCCTGATGGTGGACGACCTGCCCTGGGCCACCTACACCGACGCGATCCGCAGCAACGCCACGGCGGCCGGCGTGTCGGTCGGCCAGATCAGCACGGCCAGCGTGCCCGACACCGGGACCACCGCGGCCGGTGCGGCCCGGACGGTCGCGACGGTGACCCTCACCGGCAACGCGCCCGACAAGCCGCACATCGCCGCGTTCCTCGACAAGCTCGCCGCCATGAAGGGCTTCTCCGACCCCTATCTGACCACGGCCTCGAAGAACGACAAGATCTGGAACTACGCCCTCACCATCAAGGTCACCTCGGACGCCCTCTGCGGCCGCTTCACCGAGGCCTGCCCCGCGACCGGAGGCAAATGATGGACGCCCGTCGCATGGACCGGATCTGGCTGATCGGCGGGATCGTGGCCATCGTGGTCATCGTGGCCGCGGCCTGGCTGCTCGCCATCTCGCCCAAGTTCACCGAGGCCGACACGGTGCAGACCGGGGCCGACGACACCACCATCCAGCTGACCAAGCTCAAGAAGGACGTGGCCGCGCTCAAGGAGCAGGACGCCAAGAAGGCCACCTACCAGGCCGAGCTGGACAAGCTCCTGACCAACCTGCCCGAGACGTACGGGATGCCGGTCTTCCTGCGTTCCCTGCAGACCACGGGCGACGCGGTGAACGTCGACGTGACCGTCCTCTCGGCCGGCAGCGCGCTGCAGTCGCCCACGGTGCCGGCCGTGGCCGAGATGCCGCTCTCGGTGAACGCCTCGGGCACCGCCGCCAACGTCAGCAAGTTCCTCGTGCAGCTGCAGACCATCCAGCCCCGGGCCGTGCTGCTCGAGGCGATCAGTCTGGCCGAGGAGGGCAACGAGACCGCCACCACGTCGTCGCCGACCTCGAAGGTCACCGCGACCCTGACGATGACCGCCTTCTGCACCACGACGGACGTGTCCGGCAGCGCCAGCGCCGACCGCACCGACCGGTGCCAGATCGCTTCCTGAACGCTCCCTGAACGCCCCGGGCAGCGACCCATTGTCACCCTGAGTACTCTGCCCGTATGTCATACGCGGTCCCACCGACCCGTACCGCAGCGGTCGTCCGCCAGCTGCGCAACGAGATCGTCACCGGCGAGCTGCCCCCGGGCACGCTCATCAAGGATGCCGAGCTCGCGGCGCGCCTGGGGGTCAGCATCACTCCCGTACGCGAGGCCATCGCCCAGCTCAGCGTCGAGGGCCTGATCGACATCGCGCCCAACCGCACCCGGCACGTCACCAAAGTCACCCAGAAGAACGCGCTCGAGCTCATCGACGTCATGGGCGTGCTGGCCTGCGCCGGTTTCGAGTGGGGCGTCGACAACCTCACCGACACCCACATCCAGCTGCTGCGGCTGCGGCAGAAGGAGTTCGTCGAGGCGCTCGCGGCCGGCAACGTGCTCGCGGCCGGGGCGGCCGGCGCCGACTTCAGCACGACCATCATCCTGGCCAGCGGCAACCGCGAGCTCCAGTCCATGGTCGACCTGGTGGTCGCGCGCACGATGCGGATCCTGGCGATAACCGCCGAGAGCGACCTGTGGCGCAGCTGGATCGACGGCCACGACGCGATCATCCGCCTGCTCGAGGAGGGTGACCGCCAAGGGGCGCTGGCGCGCTACCGGCAGATATACGTCGACTACCGCGCCGACGTCGAGCAGGAGCTCTTCGTCGACCAGTAAATCTCCCCCGTAGGGCCGCCCTCATCCAGGGCGGCCCTTCGCGTTTGTGCATGGCAACCCGTTCGCAACCGTGATCTTCCTCGCGTCGCCACTCCGCGCGCCGATCAGGCGACACGTGACCCCCAATCTGGTTCTCGTCGCGGAGGATGACTCCGACATCCGCGACCTGCTCACCGTCACTCTGGAGTCGGCCGGCTTCCACGCCGTGGCCGCCAAGGACGGACACACCGCCGCGCGCATCCTGACCGTCGCCCGGCCCATCGGACTGATCACCGACGTCCGGATGCCGGCCCTCAACGGCATGGAGTTGTGCCAGCTCGCGCGCCGCGATCCGGCCAGCCGCGACGCCGCGATCCTGATGATCTCGTCGCATACGCACACGTTCGACATCGACGCCGGGCTGAGCTCGGGTGCGGACCGTTATCTGCCGAAACCGCTGTCCCCGCGGCGTCTCGTCACCGAACTGCGCGAGCTCATCTCTTCGCGCGGTTTGCCCGCGGCCTGAACCTCTTCGACCCCACAGCCGTTTTCCGAACCAGGAGGTAGACCCCCATGACCGCGCTTCTCGCTCCGCCGATGGACACCGACGCCTTCACCCGCGCGCTCTCCTCCGGGCCGATCACGGCACCGCTGTCGCCCAGCGTTCTGATCGCCGACGACGATGACGACGTGCGCGACGTCATCGAGTTCCGCCTGCAGGTCGCCGGCTACCGCACGATGACCGCGGACAACGGCCGCTCGGCGCTCAGCATGGCGATCGAGCGCCGTCCTCGGGTGATCATCCTGGACGTCACCATGCCCCAGATCGACGGCCTGACCGTCTGCAACCGCCTGCACGAGACCCCGGCCACGGCCGAGATCCCGGTCCTGATGATCAGCGGCAACGGCCGCCCGGCCGACCTCGATCTCGGCTTCGCCGCGGGCGCCGACGACTACCTGCCCAAGCCGTTCAGCCCGCACGAGATGATGCGCCGGGTCGGCTGGCTCCTGCTCTCCGCAGGGCGGTGACCCGAGAATCTCAGACCGGCGCGGCGGCTGCCGAAAGTCCTTTCGTGGTGCCCCTGCTGCGCCTGGCCGGTTTCGCCGCGCTGTACGTGCTCGCCACGTACGCGGGCCGGCTCACCGTGCTCGACCAGACGAACCTGAGCCTGGTCTGGCCGGCGGCCGGGGTGCTGGCGGTCTGGTTCGCCGGGCGGCCGCGTTCCCGGTGGCGCTGGGCCGACCCGGCGGCGCTGGTGGCGATCACCGTCGTGGTCAACCTCGCGACCGGTGCCCACCCGCTGATGGCCGGCTTCTTCGCGGCGGCCAACCTCGTCCAGGCGTACGCGCTGACGTGGCTCCTGAGGCGCTGGTTACCCACGTTGTGGATTCCGGACGGCACCACCGTGCGCCGGATGCCCGAGCTGTGGCGCCTGCTGCTGGCCGCGCTGCTCAGCAGTGCCGCCGGGACGAGCGTCGGCGCGATCGGACTGTGGCTGGTCAACGGCGTTCACACGCTCGACTCGACCGCGGTCTGGCTGGCCCGCAACACGGTCAGCGTGGTCGTCGTCGGCATCGCCCTGCCCCTGTTGATGCGACCGCGCCGGCTGTGGACGGCGTGGAAGAACATGGGCCCGTCCTGCCGCATCGAACACCTGGTGGTGAGCACCGCCTCGGTGCTGGGCTATCTGCTGGTCTTCGGCGCCACCGACGGGCTGCCGGTGGCGTTCACGCTGATCACGCTGAGCGTCTGGGCCGGCGTCCGGCTGCGCACCACCTACGTGGTCGTGCACGCCCTGGCCTTCGGCACCTTCGCCATCCTGTTCACGCTGGACGGCACCGGCCCGTTCGCGGCCATCGAGTCGCACCCGTTGCGCGCCCTGGTGGCGCAGCTGTTCGTGGCCACCATCGCGGTCGTCGGGCTCGTGCTGGCGCTGGGCCGCGACGAGCGGGACGCGCTGATGGCCCGGCTGCGCGCCTCCGAGGAGGAGGCGGTCGCCCAGGCCACCACGGTGACCACCATCATCGACTCGATGGAGGAGGGCCTGATCGTCATCGACGAGGAGGGCCGCTACCGGATGGCCAACGCGGCCGCGCGCCGGCTGATCGGCGTCTCCAGCGGCACCACCCGGGTGGCCGAGCCCGGCTTTTACGGGCTGTCCCGCGCCGACGGCTCGCCGCTGGCCGCCGAGGACATGCCGCACCGCCGGATCCTGGCCGGCACCTTCGAGCCCACCGACCTGCTGGTCCGCAACTCGGCGACGCCCGGCGGCCGGATGATCCACGTCAACGGCTCGGTGCTGCCGAACAGCCGCGAGGCCCTGCTCGTCTTCGTCGACGTGACGGCCGACCGGCGGCACCGCGACGAGCTGACCTCCTTCGCCGGCGTGGTCGCCCACGACCTGATGAACCCGCTGGCCACGATCGAGGGCTGGTCGGAGGTGCTGGCGGGCGAGGTCGACGAGAACAACGACTTCGCCGTGGACAGCGTGACCCGGATCCGGCGCGCGTCGGAGCGGATGCGCAGCCTGATCGACGGCCTGCTCGCGTACACGACCGCCCGGGACGCCGGCCTCGACCCGGCCCCGGTCGACCTCGACTCGATCGTGCGGGACATCGCCACCGGCCGCCTCGATCACGCGGCCAGCACCGGGGCGCCGATGCCGCGCTTCGATCTCGAAGACCTCACCCTCGTACGGGCGGATCCGGTGCTGACCCGTCAACTGCTGGAAAATCTGATCGGCAACGCGATCAAGTACACGGCGCCCGGGGTGGTGCCGGTGATCGCGATCCGGGCCAAGGTGGCGGGCGACGGCTTCGTGCGGATCTCGGTGTCGGACAACGGCATCGGCATCCCGCAGGGGCAGCACGAGGCGATCTTCCAGAACTTCCATCGCGCCCACGGCGACGCCGGCTATCTGGGCACCGGCCTGGGCCTGGCCATCTGCAAGCGGATCGTGGAGCGGCACGGCGGCACGATCACCGCCACGACGTCGGACGACGGCGGTTCGCGGATGACGTTCACCCTGCCGGTCACTTAACCCTCGACCGCGATGAGCGGGTGGCCGAGCGCGCGCAGGTGCCGCAGCGTCGCCACGATCGAGTAGCAGTCGGCCAGGGCGTTGTGCTCCCGGTCGACCGCACCGGTCAGCCCGGCCGCGAACGCGATCCGCCCCGCCGATTCGCCCCGGGTCATCGGGAGCAGCGAGTTCACGTACGGGCGGATGTTGACGAAGGGTGGCATGCCCCGCTTGGGGGCCCGACCCTCCGGCACCTGGAGCACGAGGTTCTCACCGACGACAACCATGTCATTCCCGTACGAGAGAACGTAGTGCCCGGCGCAGAAGTCGATGAACTGGTCGAGGGCGGTCAGGAACGGCAGCCCCCGAGCGTCCACGTCGGCCTGGCTGATCCCGGTCAGCTCCTGGAAGAACGGGGACAGCGACGGGTTGCGCACGGGCCGGACGAGCAGGTCCAGCTCGCCGGTGATCTCGAGGGTGGCGGAGTCGACCCGTACGGCACCGAACTGCACTATCTCGCGGAACTCGCCGGGGCCGGACCAACCGCGGTCCTGCGCTCCGTCCCAGGTGGTGAACTCCAGATCAAAGACGATGATCACGGGCCCGACGCTACTGGATCTTCGGTGAACGTCAGCCCAGACACTTCTGTACCGCGGTCGAATACGCGGGATCGGCGGTGGGGTCGGTCGCCTTGAACTTGGCGCCCGCGTAGCCCCAGCCGCTCTTCGCCCCGGTGGAGGAGTCGATCTGGAACAGCTTGCGGCCGTCCTTGCAGCCGAAGACCGGCACGAGCTGGACCTTGCCGCCGGCGTTGGCACAGGCACCGTCGAAGCCCTTGGCGATCACCTGCCCGGCCTTGAACACCGCCGCACAGGCCACCGGTGTCCCCGCGGACTTACGGACCGGCGCCCCGGTGGACTCGGGCGACTCGATCGGCAGGAAGACGCCCTGATCGGCGCAGGCCGACTCGAGCCCGAGCACCTGGGTGGCCAGCGGCTGGGCGTAGAGCAGGGCGCCGGCCTCGTCGTCCTTCATCTGCGAGATCCGCCAGACGATGTCCATGACCTGGGTGCCGTGATCGCGGATGTCGTCGTGCCGCGAATCGGCGAACACCTGGCGGGCGCGGCGGTATTCGTCCTCGGTCATCGGCTTGCCGTCGTCCGGGTCGGTCTTGAACGTGGTGGATCCGCCGCGCATCGCCTCACAGGCGGTGACCCCCGAGTCTTCGACGATCAGGCCCCGGTCGTACGCCGTCCACACCCCACCCACGAGCACGAGCACCGCCACCAGCAGCACGGCGTAGGGCCAGCCGGGTGACTTCTTCACCGGTTCCCGGCCGCCCTCGACCTGCGCATGACTCATCGTCGCCCCCAACGCCCAAAGCGCCGGAATTTCGGCCGCACCGAACACCCAACGACACTCTTCGGCGCCACGCAGTGGGCCGTTCGGCCATTCACCAACGCCGATCAGATGACGTTTCGGTGGGAGCCCGCGCTCCACCAGTTGATGGATTCGCACCACGGTCCGGGCGACCACGATGGACACATGCCTCGCAGCCGGAACATCCTGTCGTACAAGTCCAGCGGCTCGATCCTGAGCGTCTACTCGACCAACTCGGTGTTGTCCGTCGGCTCGTTCGGGTCGATCCTGTCGGTCTTCTCGGCCGGGTCGATCCTGTCGGTCTGTTCGGTCGGCTCGCTCGGATCGGTCCTCGCCTTCGGGGCGTTCGGGGCCGTCCTGGCCGGCGGCTCCACTTTGATCGCCGCCGTCGTCGTCCTCGCCTCCGCGGTCGCCCTCGGCCTGCAGCTCCGTCAGCGGCCGCTCAGCATCGTCCGATAGACGGTGTGCACCAGGATCGGGCGGCGGACACTGCGCAGCACAGGCAGGAAGAACTCCTGCTTGTGCTCCGCGTTGGTCATCGACGAGGTCGAGAAGGACACCCCGCCGAACGACGCGAGCAGGGCGGACAGCTTGAACAGGGCCACCGGCACCCCGAAGAAGCCGGACCGCTGCGGATCGTGCCCGATCCATGTGGCCGCTGTCTCGTACTGCACCGTGATCAGTCCCAGCGCCACGAAGAACAGGAACAGGCCGACCCCGATGATCAGGGCCTGCGCCAGCTGGCGGACGGTCAGCAGCACCAGCACGTTCAGCTCCTGCCGGTGCTCCAGCGGCTCCACCTTCGCGGGCGGACACTCGATCCCGGCCAGCGGCGTGTCCCGGCAGGCCTCGGCCAGATCGTCCGCGGTCGGCGGCGGGCCCACCGGATCCTCGTCGTAGCCCTTCACCACCCGCCACGTGGCCAGCCCGACAATCACCGCCAGCAGCACCAGGACCAGCCACACCCGCGGCCAGCTCAACCTGTCCAGCAGCTGCCACAGCTCGCCGGTGAAGAACAGGAACAGCGTGCCGAAAAGCACCACCGGCAGCGACCGGCCGAACGAGCGCGGGATGTCGGCCAGGCCCTTGGCCAGGTCACCGACCGCGTGGCGCAAGGCCGCGAAGACACCGTACGAGGTGGCCAGGAACCCGCCCGCGAACACGGCGACATAGATCACCAGCCCGATGAAGGCCACCAGAAGCGACGCGTTGCTGGTCGGCGCCACGACGTCGAGCCGGAACACGCCCGGCCGGAGCATGTGCACCAGCGCGCCGCCGACCGCGAACACCACCCCGAACACGACGGACACGACAACCGCCCCGACCCGTCCCAGCCGCAGCGGCCGGCGCCCGTTGAGCCCACCGGTGAACGGCCACACCACCGCGATCACCACCAGCGGAACGGCCAGCGACCAGAACGACGGGGACGCCCCCACCTGCAACAGCCAGTAGACCGTGGCGCCGCTCAGAAACGG
This sequence comes from Paractinoplanes bogorensis, assembly GCF_018829635.1. Lineage (GTDB taxonomy): Bacteria > Actinomycetota > Actinomycetes > Mycobacteriales > Micromonosporaceae > Actinoplanes > Actinoplanes bogorensis. The sequence goes on along the minus strand of NZ_JAHKKG010000020.1, from coordinate 76,195 downwards.
CACCATCCGCGGCACCACCTGCCCGGTGGCCGAGAAGTCATCGATCAGCTGCGGCAGCGCCGACTGCACGAACCACCGCTCGGTCCGGTTGAGAGTCGCCGCGACAGATTCGCTCACGACCCATTCTCTTCGTAGTCGGGCAGTTCGACCCCGTTGATCGCCCGCTGGACCAGGTCGGTCAGCGCTTCCTCGTCCATCTCGGGCGCCGCGCCGTCCAGGCTGTCGGCGTGCATGCGGCCGATCTCCTGGTTGGCCTCGACGAAGGAGCGCATCTTCCGCTCGTACGCGGAAAACCCGGTCTCGGCGTCCCACCCGGCGGCGGCCAGCTCACCCGCCAGCAGGTAGGCGCCGACCAGCGCCAGCGACGTGCCCTGCCCCGACAGCGGCGACGAACTGAACGCCGCGTCCCCGAGCAGCGCGACCCGGCCGCTCGACCAGCGGTCCATCAGCACCTGGGCGACCTGGTCGAGATAGAAGTCCGGCGTGTCGTCCAGGTGCGTCAGGATTTGCGGGCTCAACCAGCCCAGCCCGGCCATCCGCTCGCCCAGCAGTTTCTTCTGGGCCGCAACGTCGCGGTAGTCGACGTCCAGGTCGTCGGCCTTGAAGGAGAACATGGCCATCGCCCGGGTCGCGTCCTGAATGGGCCGCAGGCCGGCCGAGCGCCCGGTGCCCGGCTCCTGATAGTCGATCAGCCAGCGGTCCAGCCCGAACTCGTTGGGCACGGTGTAGAAGGCCATCACCCGCCCGAGATGCCGGACGAACTTGTCGTGCGGCCCGAAGACCATCGCCCGCAGCGCCGAGTGCAGCCCGTCGGCCCCGATCACCAGGTCGAAGCGCCGCCGATCACCACTCGCGAAGGTGACGTCGACGCCGTCCTCAGCCTGGACGAGCTCGGCGATCCGGTCACCGAAGACATACTCGACGACCTCCCGGGTGTCGTCGTAGAGCACCTGGGACAGGTCACCACGCAGGATCTCGATCTCGGAGATGTAGCCGTCGCCGCCGTCGTCCTCCGCGCTGAACGTCTCGAGCACATTCCCGTCGACGTCCACGTTGTGCGCCCCCGCGGTGTCGGTGCGGGCCGCGCGTACGGGCGCATCCAGCCCCATCCGGCGGATCACTTCTTTGGCCACACCGCGCGCATCGACCGCCTGCCCGCCCGGCCGCAACTCGGGCGCCCGCTCCACCACGGTCACCTCGGCCCCATGCTTGTGCAGCCAGTGGGCCAGCGCCGGCCCCGCGATGCTCGCTCCCGAAACCAACACCTTGACGCTCATCGTGCCCCCAGCTCATCGTGTCGCTTGCTATTTCGCAACGTAGACAACCCGAGCCGGTGAAACTCATCGGCCACGCTGAAGTTGATGCCCCCACTCGGCCAGCGGCTCGAGCAGCCGGTCGAGCGTCACCCCGGCCGGGGTCAGCGAATACCGCACGTTCAGCGGAAAGCCCGCACCGGCTTCGCGGCACACGACACCGTCACGTTCGAGCTCCCGCAGTTGCGCCGCGAGCACCTTCTCGGAGATGCCCCCGACCGCACGGCGAAGCTCAGCGAACCGATGCGGCCGACCGGCCAGAACCCACAGAATCGTCGGCTTCCACTTGCTGCCCACCACCGCGAAGGCGATGTTCACGCCACAGATCTCGTCGGGCTCGGGCACCGGCCGCTCCTAACCTTCAGGTTCGTACGGGGGTGAAAGTGCGTAATGGTCACCCGCGCCAGCCCTTGCGAGGCTCGACGCATGACCACTCCAACTTATCCGTCCCGGGTCGCCGTGCTGGGGCAAGGCGCCATGGGCCGGGCGCTGGCCCGAACCCTCCAAGCGGCCAGAACGTGGAACCGCTCCCCCACCGGCGTAGACCCGGCCGACACCGTACGGAACGCCGACGTAGTCCTGATCTGCGTCCGCGACCACGAGGCCAGCCGCCCACTGATCGCCCAGATCGCCCCCGCGCTCACCCTCGGCACTCCAGTGATCAACATGTCGTCGGGCACATCCGACGACGCCGTCACCTCAGCCACAGCCGCCGCCGACTTGGGCGTCAGCTACGTAACAGGCGCCATCATGGTGCCGACCGCGCTAATCGGCACCGATCAAAACCTCATCCTGTACGCCGGCCGCCCCGAGACGATCAACTCGGCCCACCCGGTGCTGGCCGCACTGGGCGGCACGGTCGACGTGCTGGGCGAGGACCACGCCGTGCCGCCGGCCCTGGACATGGCAATGCTCGACGTCTTCTTCGCCGGCATGTACGCGTTTCTGCACTCGGCGGCCCTGGCGCGCTCCCGCGGCATCGAGCCGTCGGCCTACCTCCCGTACGCGCAGGGAATCATCAGCACACTGGCGGCCGAACTGCCGTCCCTGGCCCACACCTACGAGACCCACACCTACAACCGGGGCGAGGCCAACCTCGGGATGTGCCTGCAGTTCCAGAATCACATCCTCAGAACCACAAACCAGGCCGGCGTAGACCCGCGCCTACCCCAGCTACTACGCGACATCACGGCCGAGCAGGTCGCCCGTTCCGGCCCCACCCCCGACTGGGACGAGACAGCCGAGTCCCTGACCACACCAACGTCCAACTGACGTCCTGATCGCAGACCCCATCGACAACACGAACCCGACCGTCAGCACAGCGGGCCCAACGGCGGCAACGCCGCCTTTCCAGCCCATCCACCCACTGAGATCTCGTGGAGCTGAAGGGACTCGAACCCCTGACCCCCCCACGCCGCCAGGACGGTCCTCACCCAAAATCTCTGACCTCGTAGGCCACGACCAGCAACGATGCACGTCGAGATGCCGTAATTCCCCGTCACGCTCCGACAACGACCGACTCGTCTGGCATGGATCTGGCATGCAAATCGGGTTGTCGAGCGGAACGCTCGGCGACCCCGAGACTGATCCACCACCACCGCAGAATCAGCGGGGACGTGGACGCTCAGGACCTGTGCGAGTCACCGCTTCCGTGTCGAGGAACGATCGAGGTACCCGGCCCCGGCTGAGGGATCGCCTCACCGAGGCCGGGTGGTTCTCAGTTCTTTTAGTTCGGAGTTTGCCGGGGTGCCCGGCGAGACGTTCGACGAATGGCACTGAGTGATCGCATGTTGAGCGATCTGCCTTCGAACGACCGGACCAGGTCGCAGACCAAGGCTCGTGATTCTGGCTCAGTGACCTTCATGAACAGGCGGTACGCAAGTACCATGATCGCCAGCCGAAACGTAAGACGGCAGAGCGAGGCGACGACGGCAGCAGCCGCCAACTGTTCGTAGCGCACGGCGAAGAAGTCCTTCCGGCACGCCTGCGAGGTTAGCTGTCGGGTTCGGGCGGGAAGGTGTGCCCGGTCGCTTGCGCGACTTCACCCCGAGGTTCTCCACGTGATACCACCGGAGCGGGTGGCGCGGAGTGGACCGGTAATGGGTCCCCCGTCCCTGACCCCGGATGCCTCATCTACTAATTTCTTCCGCTTGGTCGCGACGGTAGGCCCGGGTCAGGGCTCGGCGTGAACCTGAACATCGCGAGCGGCTGGATGTGTGATCAACCGCGGATTTATTCTGCCGCAAGATCCGCATTAGACTCTCATCCGGGTAAGGCCGATCACATAGTCAACTTTCCGTTGTCGCAGCCTGCCAAAGAGTGACGTTGGCAGTACGCATGTACGGGTAACCCAAATCAGAGGACACTTCTGTGCCTCGAGGTGCCCTGAGCTGTCGGCCAACCCTCGGCTGTAAGCTCTGGGCGGCCCGTCCAGCGATGTCTCCGCGAGTCCGTGACCTCGGGATTCCGTCCAGCGCCGCTCTGCTGCGGTTGTGATCATCTCGGACGGTTGCTGTTACCGGTGCTGTCAGTGCTGGCAGCACCGCGCGCCGAGCCGCTTGGTGTTTGGGTGTGTCCAACCTGCTGCCGACATCGACTGGCTGCGAACCAGGATGGCCGAATCACGCCCCACCTAATCCGATCAGTGGAAGCTTATCGGCTGATCGAGAAAGCATATGGCTGAGTTCCCGACAAGTTTCTGTTGCGTACGCACGTTCGCGGACAAAATTGTTATCGGCTGCTGAACCCTGCCGAGCACCCAGTCGCCGTTACAAGCCCCCACATTGCCCCACCTGGAGTTCCCATTGCCGCCGCACACTCCGCCGCCAATTCAGTACGGGCCCTCACCGATGCCGCAGAGGAAAAGGCGAAATCCGCTCACGTTCGTGTTGGTCATTGCGGGGGTGATCGCTGGCGCCACCTTTGTCGCAACGATCTTCGCTGCGGAACCCGCAGAGGTGCGCGTGCTCTCTTGCACGTCGGACGACGCCGGCTTCTTCACTCCGGCAACAGCGCGCATGTCGGTGAAGAATACGTCTAGTTCGACAAAGAGCTTCACGATCAGCATCGAGTACCGAGACAGCACCGGCGACCGTATCGACATTGATCGAACCAGAGTTCGCGACGTGCGCCCCGGCGACACGGTCAAGGTGGAGGAGTCGACAATGCTGGACTCAGCACCGGTGGGTGCGCTGTCTTGCACCGCCACCCTTGTCGACTAGGGTCGCCCTTCGCGTAACTGGTCCAACAGCACCATGCGAGCCCAACTGGTCCAGGCCGCTAACCCTTCACACTCATGGTCGGGTGCGGCCGGGGCTATGCACGTCTCCGCTAACCCGGCACCCGGCTGCGTCGACCTCTTCCGCGTCAAGGAACGATCATGGGCGTCCGTCAGCATCAACATGGTCCTCAAGCTGGGATAACAGTCCACCGAAGTCCGTAGACGTCCGGGTGCGGACACCTCCATTGTCACTCGGTTAGTCACTCACCGACCCGTGACCCGGGGGAGTCTCGGCGACTTGGTTCGATCAAGCCTCGTTCACGGTAAGACGGCATCCGCAAGTCCGGTCGGGTTCGGTCGGGTGCGTTGCTGTGTCTCATTGCTGTGCAGCACCCTCGAAGGCCAACCTCCCGCTCCAGCCCAGGTCAGCCGTTAGTCCATGTCGACGTCCCGGCTGCCAGCGCAGTGACCAGCGCGCCAACTCTCATAACCGGCTTTCAAGCGTTGTGACATAGCCACCTGTCACTGTAGCGTGACTCTGAGTCAGTGGCTGACGAAGGGTGGCCTGGTGCGCGTTTCCGAGTTCTACGATCTTGGTGTCTCGCAAAGCGCTCTGGACTTTGTTGACGTGCACATTGATAGAGACACGCCGCTCTTTATCGATCCGCGGTCGTTGTCGCAACTCGAAACTCCTTGGTCCAATAGGTGCGTCTCAAGCATACAATCATTCTTTCAAGCAGTCCTTGACGAAGTTTACGCAGGAGACGATAGCGGCGCTCTAAGCCTCTTATCAAACCTGCGCGAACCCAACGAGACTCACCTCGGACTCTCGGAGAAGAAGTCGCGAGGTAGCGGACTCGGAGATGAGCTAGCAGAAGATCTCTGGCGGGCCTTGACCAGGAGCGCAGCCGCTAGAGCGGCTTAATCAGCGATCTAGAGGATACTGCGCTACTAGTCGAGGGAATCGGCCGGGACAGGATATCGGACATCACTACAAATATTATCCGCGACCAGCTTGTCGAATACACTAAAGGAATATGTCAATTCTATGGCATTCCGCTATCACCTCACGTCGCGGCCGGGTATACGTGGAATAGCAGACAAGCAAGTTGGGTCTCGTTGCATACAGACATGCCAACACCCAACGACGAACTACTTCTATTGGTGCCGAAAGCCATCGTCCGCCTAGAGCTTCATATGAACGCAGAAGATTTCTTTCGTCACGACATCCTCAACTTCTTAGTAAGCCGGGAGAATCCATCCTCTTCCATGAATGCTGCAGTGAAAAAGAAGCCGGTCACCAAGTATTCCGTAGAGCGAAAATATAGGGAGAAGTTTTATACCGGGAAGCCTGGCGTGGCTAAGCGAATTAACACCGCGATAAGCGCGGAGAATCCCGAGCTGCTTCAAACGTACAAAGACAAAAAGACTTCCACGCGCACTTTCTCTTTGAGCCATAGCGATATAGCGAGCATCACGGGGAGCCCTCCGCCTGACTATGAACAGCTACTCCAGGAAGTCCTCGACACGCCAGCCGGGAAGCCCGATGCGAAAGCTTACGAGCGCAGAATCAAAGCTCTCTTGACGGAGCTCTTTTATCCTCACCTGGTATGCCCCGTTGAGCAGGCTAGCCTGCACGAGGGCCGGGAGATCGTTGATTTGAGTTATACGAACGACTCACCACACGGCTTTTTCCGCTGGCTTGCAGATAATTACCCAGCACCTCAGGTGTTTATTGAATGCAAAAATTACTCCGCACCAATCAGCAATCCAGAGATTCATCAGCTTCGGTCGCGGCTTGCGCCGTCAAGAGGCATGTTCGGTATGTTGATATACCGCGGCAACGCAGATAAGAATCGGATTTGGAGCGGCTGCCTCGACGCATTTCACGATGATACGAAGTTCATGATACCTCTGGATGACGAAGACCTGGAAATCTTAGTGCAGGAACAGTTACGCCCAACGGGGCCTGAGGCATTCGGCTACCTTCACAAGTTATTTCTCCGGATTATCAATAGCTGATCTCGCTCAGAGCGGCTATAGCCATCCCGTCACCCTCGACCCGCCCACTGTGGGAGCGGGGTGCCGCCGGCGCCCGCCGCGTCAAGACGGCCTTGACACGAGCCACCCAGGCCGGTGGGCGCCGGCGGCGGTCTGCTCGGCTTGCCCCGGGGCGAGGGTGACGGGGTGCGCGGCCATCCCGGAGCCGGAGCGCCCCCCGCCGGAGGCGCAGTAACCGTAACGACGTCTGAGCTTGATTCGCACAACGGCCAGGCGTGGCTCCTCGGCCGCGCCGCCCTGGCCGTGTCGGTCGGCTGCCAAGGCACACTCACCGAATCGCTTCGATGTTGTAGCTGCGGCCCGACTCCGCTGTTGCACGCCAGCCGACGGGCTGCCTGCGAGCTCGGCCCAAGCGGCAGCGGCGGGACGAGTTCGCGCCCTGATGGCGGCGTGAGCGGCCCGTTTCGGGCCGCCTTGAAAACGTACAGAAAGTTTGAAGAAGATCGACAGCCGACCGGTAGCCGTCCAGCACTTCGCTCGATAGGTCACCTCCTGGGAGACGTCCGTAGACGTCCCGACGACGGTAGAGCCGTCCAGTTGATCTATGTCAGGCTTGGCTGGTGGGCGACTGACAGAGAGGGGCAGCGAGATTAGCCGAGTCCTACCTCGCCGATGCGCTTCCGAGTCGCTGGCAACATATAAAGGCGATAGCAGCCAAAGCAGCCCGACTTGCGAAGCACATGACTCCCGACGGACATTCGAGCCGCGAACGCGACCAAGCCATCGCGCTCTCGATGTGTTGATCGGCGAGGCTCGGAAGCAGGCCGAGCGGTTATCTGGCACGGATCTGGCAAAGACAAAAACACCCGGGCATCTGCCCGGGTGTTTTGTAAGGGTGGAGCTGAGGGGACTCGAACCCCTGACCCCCACACTGCCAGTGTGGTGCGCTACCAGCTGCGCCACAGCCCCTTACCGTCCCCGGTTCACCCGGGCACGGAGGAAATACTACACACCTCTGAACGCGAGGTGCCGGGACCCCCTCAGTTCAAGGCGGGATCGGGCGGGAAGTGGGCCACCGCGGCCAGGATGTCGCCTTGGCGGCGCAGCACCATGGCCCACAGGTCGTCGGGGCGGCTCATGAACGGGTCGCCGGGTAGCGCGTCGAGCAGGAACCACGAGCCGGAGGAGATCTCGTCTTCCAGCTGGCCCGCGGACCAGCCCGAGTAGCCCGCGAAGACCCGGATGCCGGCCACGCTCTCGCGCAGACGCTCGGGGTCGGCCGACAGGTCGACCGTGCCGAGGGCGCCCGACACCTGGTGGAAGCCGGACACCCGCTTCTTCACCTCGGGGCGGGTGCGGGCCAGGCAGATGGCGGACTCGGGCTGCACGGGACCGCCCTCGAAGAGCACGGCGGGATCGCCGGCCAGCTCGCCCCAGCCGCCGAGCACGTCGGCGACGGGCACCTCGGTGGCGCGGTTCAGCACCACGCCGAGGGCCCCGCCCGTCTCGTGGGCGACCAGCAGCACGACCGTACGGTCGAAATTTGGATCTTTGAGCGTGGGTGTCGCCACCAGAAGCCGACCGGTCATCGACTCCATCGACCGGCCTCCGATCCGCTGGCCCTCGCTATACATACGCCGTCCCCAGCAACGCCATGCATCGCACATTAGCCCGAGATTCCGGCCCCCGATAAGGTCTGCCCATGAACCCAGCGGCCGAGATCGGCGTCATCGGCGGATCGGGGCTCTACGCCCTCCTGGACGGCGCCTCCGAGCACGAGGTGTCCACGCCCTACGGTGCGCCCTCCGATCCGATCACTGTCGCCCAGGTGGGTGACCGTCGTGTCGCGTTCCTGCCGCGGCACGGACGCGACCACCGCTTCCCACCCCACAAGATTCCTTACCAGGCCAATCTGTGGGCGTTGCGGGCTCTGGGCGTACGGCAGATCGTCGCCCCGTGTGCCGTCGGTGGGCTGCGTCCCGAGTTCGGTCCGGGCACGTTCGTGGTGCCTGACCAGCTGATCGACCGGACGAGCGGGCGCGCGCAGACCTACTACGACACCGGCGCCGTGCACCTGAATTTCGCCGATCCGTATTGCCCGGACGGCCGCCGTGCCGTGCTGGCCGCGGCTGTGCCGGTCGCTCCGGTCGACGGCGGCACGATGGTCGTGGTCGAGGGGCCGCGCTTTTCGACGCGGGCCGAGTCGCGCTGGTTCACCGCGATCGGCGGCACGATCGTGAACATGACCGGTCACCCGGAAGCCGTACTGGCTCGTGAACTGGGGCTCTGTTACACCTCCATCGCCCTGGTCACCGATCTCGACGCAGGGGTCGAGGGCGACCACGGTGTCACCCAGGAGGAGGTCTTCCGGGTGTTCGCCGACAACACCGCGCGGCTGCGGTCGGTTCTGCTCGACGCGGTGACCCGGCTCCCGGCCGAGCGGACGTGCCCGTGCGCGTCGATGCTCGACGGCCTGAAGCTACCGATCGAGCTGCCCTGAGTCGGGGGCGATGACGGCCTGAAGCTACCGATCGAGCTGCCGTAATTCGGGGGCGATCATGAAGGGCCGCCGGTACGGTCCGGGCCATGGATGATCCGGACGGTCACTTCGGCGAGAGCGTCGCCCAGACGTATGACGGCGTCGGCGCGCCCGGCTCCGAGTTCGACCCGGCCGTGATCGCCCGGACGGCCGACGTCCTGGCCGAGCTGGCGGGCAAGGCGGGAAACGCGCTGGAGTTCGCGATCGGCACCGGCCGGATAGCCGTGCCGCTGGCCGAGCGTGGCGTCGACGTGCACGGCATCGACATGTCCCGGGCCATGGTCGCGCGCCTCGCGAGCAAGAACGACACCATCCCGGTCACCATCGGCGACTTCTCGCAGACGCGGGTCGACGGCGAGTTCGACCTGGTCTACCTCGTCTTCAACACGGTCATGAACCTGACCACGCAGGAAGCACAGGTCGACTGTTTCGCGAACGCCGCCGCCCACCTGCGTCCCGGCGGCCGGTTCTTGATCGAGGTCATGATTCCCGAGTTGCGGAAGCTGCCGGCCGGGCAGACCGTGGTGCCGTTCACGGTGACGCCGTCGCACTGGGGCTTCGACTCCTACGAGGTGGCCACGCAGGCGATGGCGTCGAACTACGTCACGCTGCACGAGGACGGCCGCGGCGAGTTCTCGGCGGTGCCGTTCCGCTATCTGTGGCCGAGCGAGATGGATCTGATGGCGCGGATCGCGGGTCTGCGGCCGGAGCATCGCTGGGAGTCGTGGGAGCGGGACCCGTTCACGAACGAGAGCAGCAAGATCATCGCCACCTGGGTCAAGCCTTGAGGTAGTCCTCGAGCTGCCGCATCATCTCGTCGACGGTGAGGTGCCCGGCCAGCACGTGCACTGTGAGCCCGTCGACGACCGCGTGCAGCCGGCGCCCGGCCGATTCGCCATCGCGATCGGGCCACACCTGCGTGGCCAACTGCCGGCACAGGTCGTACATCTGAGCGAAGTGTCTTTTCTGCACCGCGGCCAGCGCCGGATCACCGAGCCCGAGCGCGAGGAAAGAAAAGGCGATCTCCGCCTCGGCCCGTCGCGGCGGGTCCACCGGCATCGTCTCCAGCAAGATCAAAAACGCTGCTTCCCGTACGTCTCCACGCGGCGACATCGCAGTGATCCGCTCGGTGACCTGGTCGATCACCTGCTCGCAGGCGAAGGCGAGGAGCTCGCCGCGGGTGGCGAAGTAGTGCCGCATCGACCCGGACGACCAGCCCGACTCGGCCGCGACCGAGCGGATCGACACCTCAGCCACACCGTCCCGCGCGATGACGCGCCCGACGGCGGCGGCCAGCTCCTGCCGGCGTACGGCGTGATCCACGATCTTGGGCATGCTCGATTCTCGCACGCCTGTGTTACAAAAGATATGACACGACTGTGCGAAAACGGGGAGCTGGTCATGATCGTGGCGATCGTCGCTTGTGAGATCGGATTCTGGGTGCTGCTCGTGGCCGGGCTGGCCGCGCGCTACCTGCTGAAGGCGCGGGCCCTGAGCACCGCGCTGCTCGTCTCGGTGCCGCTGGTCGACGTGGCGCTGCTGGCGTTCTCGGTCGTCGACCTGCGGCGTGGCGGCGAGCCGACCACCGCGCACGCGCTGGCCGCCGTCTATCTGGGCGTCTCGGTCGCGTTCGGTCATCAGATGATCCGCTGGGCCGACCAGCGGTTCGCGCACCGCTTCGCGGGCGGCCCGCCACCGGTCAAGCCCCCGAAGGGCGGTCCGGAACACGCGGCCTACGAGCGCCGCATGTGGCTCCGGCACCTGATGGCGTACGGGATCGCGGCCTTGATCCTGGGTCTTTTCACGCTGCTCATCGGCGCCGACCTGAGCGAGCCGGGGCGGGCTCCGGCGCTGTGGAACGTGATGCGGATCTGGGGCCTCGTGCTGATCATCGACGGCATCGTCGCGTTCAGTTACACGTTCAAGCGCCGGCCCATCTCGTCGGCGAAGGACCGCTGAGCCGATTCCATGATCACCCGCTCGGCCGGGTCGTCGAACGCGCCGAGGTCGGGCTCGGCGAGGTGGGTCTGGATCCACCAGATGTTGCCGACCGGGTCGCGCAGACGGCCGCCCCGGTCGCCGACGATCCGCGACGTGAAGACCTCGGTGACCACCGTCGCGCCCGCCTCGACGGCCCGCCGGAACGTGTCGTCGACGTCTTCGACATAGACGCACAACAATGCGGGCATGTCCGGCCAGCCGGGATCGGCATCGAAGGCCATCACGACGGAATCGCCGATAGTGACTTCGGAGTGACCGATCGTGCCGTCTGGGTTGAACACCTTCCGCGCCGGCTCGGTGCCAAACGCCGCCTCGACGAACGCGAGAAATCGTGCGGCACCCTTCGCGGCCACATAGGGAGTGACCGTGCGCTTACCGTCAGGAATCTTCATGCGACCATCATCGCTGGAATAGCGGCCATTTTCCGTCCTCTTACAGCGGGCTGTTGCCTTCCCGCGCCGGGTACGCCAGGGTGTTGCGAGCAACTGACGAAAGGGACGCTCGTGAATCGGCTCTGGAGCCGCGTCTCCGTACGCGCGGTGTCGGTCGGACTACTCGTGGCGGGCCTGATCGGCGGCATTTATCTGGGCCGTGACTGGCAGCAGTCGGGCACCTCCGAACCCCCCATCGCGAGCGCCGTCCAGGCCGACCTCGACATGCAGTTGCTCAAGCAGCACCAGAGTCAGAACGCCGCCGCCCGCGCCTGGCAGCGTGAGGCCGAGGGCAACGCCGCCGCCAAGGCCGCCGCCGCCGCGAAGGCCGCCGCCGCCCGGGCCGGCAAACTCGAGACCAAGGTGATCGCCGACAAGAAGGCGGCCGCCGAGCGCAAGAAAGAGGCCGAGAGCGGCCCGGTCCCGTACGACGGCCCGATTCCCGCCTCGTGCGACGAATACTCCGGAAGCCGCAAGATCGGCTGCGCGCTGATGCTCGACAAGGGTTTCCCGATCGCCGAGTTCCCGTGCCTCGACCAGCTGTGGAAACACGAGAGCGGCTGGAACTACCGGGCCGAGAACAAGAACTCCGGGGCGTACGGGATTCCGCAGGCCCTGCCCGGCAAGAAAATGGCCTCGGCCGGCGCCGACTGGAAGACCAATCCGGCGACCCAGATCAAATGGGGCCTGGGCTATGTGAAGGGCCGATACGACTCCCCGTGCGGAGCGTGGGGCTACTTCCAGAACAACGGGCATTACTGATCCGGCTGTACGCCCGAGGCCGTGACCAGCGCGGACTGGATCATAGAAACGGCCCGAGGATGCCGAAACAGCCCCGCCGAGCGGCGGGGCTGTTTCGTTCGGTGCGGGTTCAGAAGGCGGCGTTCGTGTACTCCGTGGCGTAGCCGCGCGGGGCGATCAGCAGCGACTGGATGAAGCGGGACGGACCGGGGTCGTCGTCCTCCTCCTCGCCGTCGTCGCCGCCCTCGAGCGAGACGCCGAGATAGCCGTCCTCGACGACGGGGTGGAACTCGTCCTCGTCATCGACCTCGTAGCCACCGGCTCGGAGGGCCTGCAGCACCTCGTCGACCGGGCTGCCGAACGCGGGCACGCCGGCCAGCTCGAGATCGACCGCGCTGGAGTCGTCCGGCCGGAAGATCTCCAGCGTGAACAGCCGGCCGTCGGGCACGAAGTTCGCATACACCGAGAACGAGGGGTCCGCACCCTCGGTGTAGAGCGTCAGCGATCCGCCCGGCGCCGTACCGTCCTTGATCTCGCCGAACGCCGCCAGCGCGGCCCTCGCCCGCGTCTCGTCCATGCCGAAACGCAGATCGCCGAGCCCGGTTCCGAGCGTGATCGGCACTGTCAGTTCTGCCATACCCTCTCCTTCGAAAACGTGCTGGTCAGGGGCACGAGGTGCCGGTAGCGTACTGCGCCCGGTGCGCGTCGATCTCGACCGTGTACTTGCCCGGGAAGCGCCGCTCGATGTCGCGGTACTCCATCTCCATGGCCTCGGCGTGCCGGCCCTGCTGGATCAGCTCGCGCTGCCACTGCTGCCAGGCCTGCGACTCGCGCGAATAGCCGGTCGAGTAGAGCGCCCGGTGATCCGCCTTGTCCATCCGGATCGACGGCCCGCTGCCCATCGACTTGCCCTTGGGCCGGGTCGACTTGGGCGGGATGTGGTGCCGTTCCTTGCCCGGACCGGAGGGCGCGAGGCGGTCGTACGTGCCGACGTTGCGGCTGACCCGGTCCTCGATCGGCGGCATGTTGTGCACCAGCACCGGCATGCCACCGGCCATCACGTAGTAGGTCCGCAGCCGGTTGACGCCGGCGTTCCACATGGTCCGGGCACCGGTGAGCGCCTCCACCGAGACCACTCGGCCGCTGGTCAGCCGGTCGCCGGGCGACAGCGCGAGCGCGACCGTCCAGGTGCGGGTGGTGGCGTTCCAGAACGGGTGGTCCTGAGTGGTGTTGATGACCGCCGTACGGCCCTGGTCGTCGACCACGGTGATGTCCGCGAGCAGCAGGTCACGGCTCTGGTAGAGGGCGATGACCGGCTCGCCGGCGGTGACCCCGGATACCGGGTCGGTGGCGAGCACCCGGTCACCCAGCTGGATCTGGCCGATCGGTTTGGTGGTGCCGTCGGCGAGCAGCACCGGCGTCGCCGCCGTGAAGCTCATCCACGGCACCGGGCAGCCGCCGCCGACATCCGCGTCCTCGGTGCGGCGACCGGCCGCGGCGGCGTCCTCGGCGATGTCGTCGGCCTGTTTCGCGCCGCCGGACAACGTTCTTCGGGCACCGTTGGCGAGCTTCTTGGCCCCGACGCCGAGCCCGGCGGTGGCTCCGCCGATCACGCCGCCGATCGCCATCTCCTTGCCGAGGTCGGTGACCGAGAACTCGCGGTCACCCTGGGCCACGTCGGTGCCGTACTCGGCACCGGCCGCGGCCGCACCGGCCACCACGCCGGCCAGGATCACGCAGCCCACGCCGGTGGCACAGACCGCGGCGACCGCGGCCGTGGCGACGATGCCGGCGGCCAGCCCGACCGCGAACTTGACCGGGTCCTCCTTGATCGACTCGACCGTGCTGACCGCGGTCTTGGCGATGAAGTTGCCGGCCGTGGTGGCCGCCGAGGCGACCACGGAGGCGGCCTTCTTCAGCGCGCCGAAGAACTCGCCGTTCGGGTCGGAGTTGGTGATCGGGCTGTTGTTGCCGTACGCGTACGCATTGAGCTGCTGCGGATCCTTCGGGTCGATCACCGGGTCGACCGAGAGGAACCGGCCGATGATCGGGTCGTACAGCCGTGCCCCGAGATGGGTCAGGCCGGTCGGATCCTTGGTGCCGCCGACGAATCCCTTGTCCATGACCGCCGGCCAGGTGGTCGGGTTGACCCGGGTGTCGCCGTACGGCAAGGTACGCCGCTTGCTCACGGCCAGCGTGCTCGCGTTGACGGTCAGGGCGGCGGTGCCCTGGTGGTCGTTGATGATCCAGTTCAGCCCGGCCGTCGACCGGACCGCGATGACGGCGTCCTTGTGCGAGTAGTAGCGGGTCGCCGTAGCCGCGCTGGAGCCGGTGGCCAGCGTTACCTCGGTGCCGTCGGGCAGATAGAGGGTCCTGCCGGTGGCCGTGGTACGGATCAGCCGTTTGCCGTCAGCGTCGTACAGGAAGGACGTTGTCTTCGAGCTCTCGACGATCGACTCGATGTTGCCTTCCTTGTCCCAGGTCAGCGTCTGCTGGGCGCCGGCCGCGGACAGGCGGGTCTTCATGTTGCCGGCGTTGTCGTAGGTGAATCCGCGCGTCACCGACTGGCCGGGCGCCGCCTCACTGACCTGGGTCACCGCGTGCGGCCGGATCGACGTGGCCCCGGAGGCCGGGTACGTGTAGTCGGCCACCGTGTTACCCGCGGCGGCGTACCTGGTCTCCTTCTTGCGGTTGCCGATCGCGTCGAACTCCCACGACTGCCAGTACGGCGCCGAGGTGCCGAGATTGCCCGTGCTGGGCGCGGCCGCACAGCTGTCCACGTTGGAAGTGCGTGCGGTGGCCAGCCGCGCGAGGTAGTCGTAGGCGAAGCACTGGACGTCCGAGGCCTGTCCCTCGGGCGTGTCCGAGATCTTGATGATGTTGCCGGCCTCGTCGTGCTCGTACCCGAAGTCGGCTGCCTCCGCCTTGAGCTCGGGCACCACGTTGAGCGTCTTCAGGCGCCGGGTCGGCTCGTCGAACCCGAAGGTGGTCGCCACCCGCGAGCCGGTGTTGCCGAGGACCCGCCCGGTCAGCATGCCGAGCTTGTCGTAGGTGACGCTCTGCACGTAGATCTGGCTGGGTGAGATCAGCGTGGTCTGCTCGCCGATGTCGTTGTAGCCGAGGGTGAGCTTCTCCTTGGCCAGCCCGGCCGCCTTGGGCACGGTGGAGGTCGCGGTGGCGCCGTTCGGCTTGTAGGTGACCGCGGTGCTGTAGGTGCAGGGCGCGGCCGATTCACTGGCGCACAGGCCGCCCGCTCCCGACGGCAGCACCAGGGAGGTGCCGGTCGGGTGGCCGGTGACGTCGTAGCCGTCGACCCGGCTCTCGTAGGCGACTCCCCCGGCGTACCGGATGGACTTCGTCTGTTTGCCGATGCCGTTGGTCAGCGTGTCGTAGACCCATTCGGCTCGCTTGGTGCCGGTGACCGAGCCTTCCCGGATGCTGGTCTTCCGGCCGAGCTTGTCGTACGTGTAGGCGATGACGGAGTTGTTCGCGTCCTTCACCGTTTCGACGTTCCCGGCGGCGTCGTACGTCGTGGTGGTGCTGCCCTTGTCCGGGTCCTTCGCGGTGATCTGGCGGCCGCGCAGGTCGTAGGTGTAGGACCAGACGTTGCCGAGGGCGTCGGTCAGCGTCTTCAGGTTGCTGTCGGCGTCGTAGGCGTACGTGGTCTTGTCGAACAGCGCGGCGGTGTCACTGCCCGCGTCGGCCGGGTTCTTGTACTGACGCAGCGTGGTGGTCCGGTCGTACGCGTCGATCAGCGCCGTCGTGGCGACCCCGCCCTTGGGCGGAATGATCGTCTGCCGGTCACCGCCGTAGACGGTCGTGGTCCGCCACTTCTCCGCGCCGAGCGCCTTGAAGATCTTGGCGGTCTCCCGGCCGACGCCGTCGTACAGCGTCTGGGTGATCGCCGGGATCTGCCCCTGCGGCCGCCCGAGGTCGGTGCCGACCGGAGCATTGGTGGTGTCGTAGTACGCCTCCGAGGTCCAGTCGACGTTGCCCCGGGTGTCATAGAAGGTGTCGGTGAGGAGCCGGCCGCCCCCGGTGGCCTGCGACTGCTGTTGCCGCTGCCGCAGGAAGCCGTCGTACAGGTTGATCGATTTCTTGTACGACGTGCCGTTCGTCAGCAGGCTCTGCGTCGTGACCGAGGTCGGGCCTCCGCTGTTGCGCAGGTCGTAGCCGAAGATCATGTCCGCGGCGGCACTGGTCGGCCGTCCGGACAACCACACCGTGGTGAGCCGCCCGAGAGCGTCGTACCGCAGGGTGGTGACCTGCTCGTTGGCGTCGGTGATGGTGGACGGCAGGTCCCAGGCCGGCTCCTTGACCGTGGTGACCTTCTGCTGCTGCGGGTTGGTCACACTGCTCGAGGTGACCAGGCCGCCGTTCTCGGTGCCGTAGTCGGTGCTGGTCGTGTAGCCCCGGGCGTCGGTGACCGACTTGATCCGGCCGACCGTGTCGTAGGTGCTGGACTCGCTCCGGACGTACTTGGGGGTGGTGCCCGACCAGGAGTCGAGCATCTCCTCGCGCACCACGTTGCCGCGGGTCGGCAGCTTGCCGAACGACGAGTCGTCGACGTAGCTGTCGTAGAAGTTGCGCGTACGGGAGATGACCGTGGCCGGCACCGCGGTGGCCGGAGCCCCGGCGCACGCCACCGACAGCTTCTCGGTCAGGACGACCTTGTCCAGGATCCAGGCGTCCTCGTTGCGGGCGTACGTGTTCCGTACGCAGGTGTCGTCGCCGGTGACCGCCTCGTCCCCACTGTCCCCCTCGGAGGTCACCTGGTTGTCGTCGTTGTAGGTGGTGGTCTGGGTCCGATAACGGAACCCGCCGCCGGTCAGCGCGGTCCGGGTGCGTTCCTTCCCGACCTGCACGATGTAGGCGTTGGTGGTGACCTCGTTACGCGTACGGGTGGCCGTGGGGCCCTTGCGCCACGGGTCACTGACCGTCGCGCTCAGCTCCCGGCCGACGCTCGTCGAGGTCGCGCCGTCGTAGCTGATCTCCTGACGCAGGAAGCCGTTGAGGGCCTCGTGGTCGACGACCGTGCCACCCCAGTCGGTGACCGAGACGCTGCGCTTGCCGTCCTTGGTCTTGTCGCCGTCCATGCCGCGCAGGTAGTGGTAGTCGACGGCGGTCTGCTCGCCGCCGTCGAGGCCCTCGCGGACCCGCACCTTGCCGTATCCGCGCCAGTCACCCCAGGTCTTGTACTTGTCCTTGGTGATCTCGTCGTCCAGGTAGTGCCAGGCCGGCTCGTCGAGATAGTCGAAGAAACGGGTCTTCGACCGTTGGTCGGTGACCAGGTCGTTCTCGTCCAGCCGGGTGACGACGTACTTGTGGAACCAGTCGATGGTCGGGTCACCGGTGCCCGGCCACGAGTAGTAGGCGGGCATGCACCGGGTGGTGTTGGTCTCCGGTTTGGGCAGATGATCGCGGTCACAGTCGCTCTCCGGCGAGTACGAGACGATCAACTCGCCGCCGGACTCGTTGCGGACCTGCTTGATCCGCCATCGGGCCAGACCGCTCCGGCTGTCACCGACCGCGTCGACTCGGTTGTTCAGCGGCTCGGCGCCGGTGCCGAACTGGATCTCGGGATCGGTCACCGCGTCGCGCGTGCCCGGGTCGCCGTTCACGGTGCGCAGCAGCCCGGCGTGGGTCACACCGCTGAGCCACATCGGCGTCGTCTCGCCGGTGCCGGCGTTGAGGAAGTCCTGCCGGAGCGTCCACGACTCGATGTCCGCGTAGGACGTCGGGCCGGAGCGCTTCTGCGTCGTGACCTTGGTCAGCCGGCGGGCCGACCAGAAGGTGGGAGCCAGCTGCTCGGTGCACTTGGCACCCTCCTCGCAGTACTGGTCCCACGGGGTGTCCGGCCACGCCGACTTGTTGGCCTTGGAGTTCCACGCCTCGCCCGCCCAGCAGCCCGACTTGCAGCGCTCGGCCGTGTCGAAGGCGACCCGCAGCGGGGCGGCCTGGTCGTACTCGGCGCCGGCCCGCATGCCGTACTCGACCCGCTTGAGATAGCCACCACGGTCGTACGTGGTCCGCTTGTCCTTGTCGTTGTCGGTGCCGTAGGCGCCGGTCTCCGAGCCGTAGTAGTAGGCCATCGAGTTGCCCTGCGGGTCCACGACGTAGTCGAGGTTCCACCGCCAGGCCTGCTTACAGTGGCTGTCGGAGAACTTGTCGGCGTGACAGGGGTCCTTGTCGCCGTTGCCGTAGACCGGGACCGTCCACACCGAGTCGGTGACCGGCTTCCCGCTGACCCAGCCGGGCAGACGGTGGTAGCCGAAGTAGTACTTGGTGCCGTCGGTCGTGGTGACCCGCCAGTACTCGTTGTCGTTGTCGCCGTTGGCCCGGTCCGCGTCCTTGACCTTCTCGATCTTGGTGCCGTCGTCCTTCTTCAGCCGCCAGACCGAGCCGTCCTGGATGAGCTCGCCGGCGTGGCCGCTCAACGACAGCGTCGCGTTCTCGTTGAACCAGCACTGGTCGCCGGTCTTGTGATCCGGGTTGTCGTCGGCGCATCCCGCGTACTTGCGCTCGATGAAGCCCGACCACATGCTCCAGCCGTCACCGGCCCAGCCGCCCTGCGTGTTGGTGCCGCCGGTGAGCCCGTCGACGTTGCTCGACGAGTAGTCGAGGCTCAGCGCCGGTGCCGGACCACCGGACGCCTGCGGCGCCCGCATCGGCAGCGAGTACGAGAAGTCGCCCGTCTGCTTGGAGACGTCCCAGGTGGCCGCGGCCGACAGGTCGGTCGCGCTGTAGTCGCCGTTGTCACCGGACGCGCCCGCCTCGGTCGCCAGGGTGGTGCCGGTGGCGGCCAGCGGCACGGTGGCGGTCAGCGTCTGGCGAGCCGCGTCGTTGACCGTGCTCAGCTGGCGCCGGACCGAACCGGTGACCTCGACCAGCCGCAGCCGGGTGGCCCAGTCACCGCCGTACGCGTCGGCGAAGCTCGAGTAGTCGACCGTGACCGAGACCGCGCCGGTGGTTCCCGGCCGGTCGGTGCGCGCCACGTCGAGCAGCAGGCCGCTCACTCCCGCCCGCTCGGCCGTGGGCCGGTCGTGCAGGGTGACCTTCACCCGGGAGGGCCGGTCGGGGGCGGCCAGAGAGCGGCCGTTCGCGGTCGCGTCGGCCGCGGCCGTGCCGATCCGGACCGGCAGGGTGCCCGCCCGGGTGGCCGTGGCCGCGAGGGCCGCGGTCCTGGGCACGGCCGTGGCCGACAGGGCCACCTCGGCGCTGCCGGCGGCGGGCCACGTCACCTTCCGAGGGCCGTCGACCGACGGCGGCAGGGCCAGCGGCGCGGCGGCCTTGGGCTTGACCGCCTCGACCCGGACGCCCTTGACGTCGGCGGGCTTCGGCGGATCCCATTTGGCCGGCACGCCCAGCGCGGCCGACGGCCCGACAACGGTGACGGCCAGCAACGTGGCCAGCGGGAAGGCGAGCCATCGGCTGCGCCTCCCGAACTTGACGATCTGCGTATCCACTGGGCCTCTCCCCCGGAGACTGGTGGTCGGACGGTTCACTGGATGGCCTGCTGACAGATCTCGGCGGCGGTCAGCACGCGCTGGTGCACGTAGACCTGATCGACGCTGCCGCGCCAGTAGCCGGCGGCGGCGCCGTCGATCCGGCCCCGGCCGATGACGAAGGAGCCCGGCGCCGACCACGGCGTGCCACCGGACGGGGCGGAGACCATCTCGCCGTTACAGCTGTCCTGGTTGCCCATGACGTGGATCTGGAGCGTCCCGGTCACGGCGTCGTACACGCCGCCCAGGTGCACCCACTTGTTGTCGGCCGGGGGGACCGAGTCCCCGACGGTGCCGGTGGCGCAGACCGACGACGGTCCGGCGCCGGCCGAGTCGGCGTCCCGCAGCACGAAGCACCAGCCACCCGCGCCCCCGTTGGCGCTCTTGCGATAGGCCAGCGCGAACCGGCTGGCTGTCGTCCCGTCGGCGCTGAGCACGTTCTGCTCGGCCGCGGCGGCCAGCGACGACGGCTTGGCCCAGGCCATGACGGTGAAGCTCTTGGCCGAGTCGATCACGGGGCTGCCGGTGGTGATCTGACCGGTGCCGTCGAAGACCGCGGCGTTGCCGATGTATCCGGCGCCCCAGCCCACCCCGCCGGCCAGCGTGCCCGGCTGGGCGACCACGGTGCTGCCGATCGGCGCGCAGATCGGATCGCCGGCGTCGGTGTTACCCGTGTCCGCGGCCGTGCTGCCGCCTGTCTCGTCGAGCCGCCAGTTCCAGCAGCGGTTCGGCACCGGGGTGACCCAGAACTGATAGTCGTTCTGAGCCAGCAGAGGTGACTTGTTGCCGGCCACGTCGGTGGCGTAGACCCGCATGGTGTGCACCATGTCGGTGGCCGGCGTGTAGGCGGCCGAGGCGGTCGTGGTGGTCGTGGCGCTGCCGCCGTCCACCGTCCACGTGTACTCGTACGCACCGGTGCCGCCGGCGAAGGCGAACGTGCCGCCCTGCCCGGGCCCACCCGACCAGCTCTTGTACGGGTACTGCGGCGACGAGATCGTCGGGGTGCCGGGCGGCGTCTTGTCGACCTTCAGGGTCTGCCAGCCGCTCCACCCGCCGGTCAGGTTGTTCTCGTCCTTCGACCGGGCCCGCCAGTAGTAGGTCCCGTTGTCGGCGAGCGAGGCCGTCACCTTCCACGACGCGTTCGAACCCGACGATCCGCTGTAGGGAGCGGCGGAGTTCGTGGCGACCAGCGTGCCCGTGTCGGCGGCGGTGGCTCGCACCTCGAAGGTCGTCTTGAGCGTTCCCCCGTACGGGTCGGACGCCTTCGCGATGAGCGTCGGCGTCGACGTGCGCACCGTCGCCGTACCGGAGCAGGCCTTGTAGCAGTCGGTGGTCGCGTTGAACGCCTGCGGTGCGGGCGCGTTGGGCGCCTTGTCGTAGGTGAGCACCAGGTACGTCTTGTCGGTGTAGAACTTCTTCCACCGGTCCTGCGAGCTCTCGTAGTCGCCCTCGTCGTTGCAGGCACAGAGCCCGGCCACATAGTTGGTCCAGTGCTGCCCGGGGTTGACCGCGTACTGCAGGTCGGAGCGCAGCGAGGCGTTGTCGAAGACCGCGTCGGCGTCGGGCTGGATGGTGCTGCAGCCGCCGGCCTCGTTGGCGTGGCCCTCCCAGGTGCCGATGGTGGTCGCCGGCAACGGCCGGGTGCTCCAGGCCATCCGAGCGCCCGAACTCACGGTGATGCCGCCCGTCCGGTACAGCCAGACCCAGCTGTTGTCACACGAGTACGAGTGGTCCAGCTTCATCTTGATCTCGGCGTCCAGGATCGTCGTGTCGTGGAGGCTGGAGATCGTGAAGTTGAAGAACGAGCGATAGAGCGTTCCGTCGTACGGGTTCCGGCCGACCCGGGCCCGGTTCTCCACATCGGTGTTGAAGTTGCCGTTGTTGGCCCACGCCCAGCGCTCCCGCAACCCGTTCATCGGCGGGTCGATGAAGACCGGATAGGTGGTCGCCGGATCGGCCAGCATCGCGGCGTCGGCCTGGACGGTCAGTTCGGCCCCCGACACGCCGACGACAGCCGGCTTGACCACGGCGGCGGCACCCGGCCGGGTGGCATCGGACGCCAGGTCCTCCGCCACTGCGCTCAGCCTGGACTTCGCATTCGCGGCGGCGGCGGTGCCGGGAACGCTCGAGTCCCACATCGACCCGCCTCCGCCGGACGCGAACACCTGGCCGGACGCATCCACGACCTCCAGGCCGCCGGTCTCGCCGAGGCGCCGCGTGGCCGAGCCGCCGAGCTGATAGCGAATCGTCTTGAGCAGAGGATTCTTCGCCGCCTCGGCCGTCTTCACCTCGATCGCGTGCCGGAAGCCGTCGGCCGTCGCGGTCACGTGCAGCGCGACACCCGGCAGCACCTCGTCATAGGTCGCGGACGCCCCGTCGAGCCGCGGCGCGGGCAGGGCGGACGGCCAGGCCAGCGTGAACGCCGACCCGTTGGACCGCCAGGTGACCAGCGGCCCGGAGCCGCCGGCCGAGAAGGCGATGTCGGCGGTCGAGGCCTCGGCACCCAGGCTGCCGTCGGTCCGCCGGACGAGGGTGGTCGAGATCGGGTCCCAGGACCCGTTGGCCCGGCGCACCCGCTGCGGCGTGATCGCCGACTCGAACCGGCGCTCGCCCGTCGGCGCGACGAACGTGCGGGTCAGCTCGGTGCGCAGACCGGCGACCTCGACGTCCTCGGCGCACCGCTGCGCGAGCGCCTCGGCGGCGGTTTCGGTCGGCGCTTCGGAACCACAGGCCGCGAGCGCGGCCGGGGCCACGTTCGGCGGCGTGGCGGCAGCGGATTGCGCGGTGAGGGCGGGCGCGAGCCCGGCCAGAAGTATGAGAGCAGAGACCCGGGCGAGGGCCCGGCCGGCGGTCGAAGGCGCAGAGGGCCGTCCGACCTGCCAGATGGCAGGACGCATTGAAGTATTTCCCCCCGTTGATATGTGAGGGGAACGTACGGATGATCATCCAACGAGGTCAATCAGCCGTTCAGATGATCTCCAGGAACCACACAGCCCCCGTTAACCCGGGACTCGCCGATTTGCGCTATGGGGCCTAGATCGTTCCCCCGGCCCGGCCCGGCCCACCGGGACCTCGCGCGCCGGAAATTCGGGGCACAATGCCGCGATGCGCCGGATCACCGCCGAACTCGTCCATCGCCTCACCGACCTCCAGCCCGGCCGCGACCTGGCCCCCATCGGTCTGGGGGCGATGAATCGCTACACCCGGTCGACCGACGGGCAGGCAGGTGCCCTGGACGAACAGCTTCGCGTGACCCGCCGGCGTGATGTCACGCCCGACAGGCGCCTGCTGGCGGCCTCCCCGGATCTGTCCACGGTGGTGCTGGGCGGCTTCGAACACATGGTCGTCCACCTGCACGACCGCACAGTGAAGGTCGCCATCGAGCACGCCGACACGGCAACCCTCGTCAGCACCACCCGGATGGTCGTGACCGCCCCCGCAGTCACCTACGGCGACGGTCACCACGTTCGCCTGGTCGACCTGCCGTCGGCCGCCGTCCTCGACACAGTCACGCTGGACCTGACCGACGCCTTGCTGTTCACGGCACCGCACCCGTCCGACGGTTCGATCGTGCTCAACGCCGACCTGGGCCAGGACGGCAGCAAAAACTTCGTGGTGCACACAGCCGACACCCACCTGACCGTCACCCCGATGCGCTCGGACGTGACCATCTCAGGCTTCAACCCGTCCGGCGCCCACCTGTTGCTGCTCCCCCACCCCGCGTCCGAAAACCAGGCAACGGTGCTGGACTGGCCGGCCCAGCGGCCGGCCGGCCACCTGAAAGGCGCCGACCTGGGCTTCACCGAGTACGGCATCGACATGTACGGCTGCTACCTGAGCAACGACCAAATCCTCCTGCTGACCGAGGGCGGCCTGCTGTTGTGCGATGCCGGCCTGGCCCCCATCGCCTGGCTGGACCTACCCACAACCGACGACGACACCCAGGTCGCTTCGGTCCTGGGCCTGGGCCCCCACTTGTTCGCAGCCGAGGTCTGGGCCAACCGGGCCAAGACAGCCGCCGTCTGGCGCACCCCCGCCACACACCCCTGACCAAACCCCGCATCCGATCATCAAGCGACAGAGGACCGGCATGGCCGCCGAGCTCTTCGAAGAGACATGACAGGCGGGCGCCAGTCCCACAGGATCAGCGACTCCAGCCGGCCAACGCGAGGCGCCAGGCACCCCCGCGCAACCACCAGCCCGCGCAAAGCGCCGGGCACCCCAGCGCAACCACCCACCCAGCGCAACCAACCGCACCCGTGGGGTTTCAGGGGGCTCGGCCCCCTGAGCAGATATAGAGGGAGGCCCCGGTCTGCGCTTTCCGCAGACAGGGGCCTCCGCCTCCCGTGGAGGTGCCGGGAATCGAACCCGGGTCCTTCGTCGCTTTGTCAGGGCTTCTCCGAGCGCAGCTCACTATGCCTCTACTCGGCCCCTGGAATCACGTGAGCGAGTTCCTGTGACGGGCCCAGTCGCTGATTAATCTCGCCGTGAGGTCCCCGCGACCGGGACCTGGTGGCCAACCTCCTAGCTGATGCCGGAGATCCGGGACGGAGGTACTCCCGGTCCGACAGACTCACTACTCGCCTCAGGCGGCGAGAGCGAAGTCAGCGCGATTGGTATCGGCGCTTATAAATTTCCGACGACCGATTCTCGAGACGACGTCGGCTTCCTCGGCTCGCTTCCCCTGTCTCCACATTCGAAGTCGAAACCAGTCACCCCCTGGTCAATGAACAACTGTGCCATCCTACCTGACCCGGCACGAGCCGCCCAACGCATTACAGCCGTCGGGGTGGGCGCGGCCGCGGCCGCTGGATGAGGTCTGGTAGCCGAACTGCGCCGTGTCGCCGGGGGCCAGCGGGCCGCCGGTGAAGACCAGGGTGTCGCCGTCCTGGGTGCCGGTGGCGTTCCACGTGCCGCGCAGCTGCAGGTCGCGGACGCGGGAGTGGCTCACCGTCACGCGCCATTCGACCGGTTTGTCGCCGCGGTTGACGACTCGGCCGGCTGCGACGTAGCCCGCTTCCCAGCTCGCGCCGACCTGCAGTGTCGCCTCGACGTTGCTGCGCGTGGGGGCGGGCTTACGAGTCTCCCGCCGAGGCGACGGCGACGACGGCGACGGCGACGGCGACGGCGATCGCGATAAGGAGGGCGAGGGCGACGTCGAGGACTCGAGGGCCGAGGGCGTGGCTGACGGCGTACGGGAAACGGTCTTGGAAGGTGTTGGTGTGACCGAGGGCATGGCCAGCACCGGGGGCCTGGATGCCTCGGCCGGGCCGACGGCGCGGACCGCGACCCAGACGGTGAGGAACACCAGGATCGCGACGGCGAAACTCAGGACGAACCGGGCCGTGCCGAAGTCGCGCACGGAGTGCTTGGCCAACGCGATTCCCTCTCAGGACACTCCGCGACGAGCAACGCGCCGACGGCGAAGAAAGGGGAAGGGTACCCGTCAGGACATGCCTTTGGCACGCCGGCCGAGGGCGCGACTGATCTCCTTCTGCGCGTCCTTGCTGGCCATGTCCTGCCGCTTGTCGTAGGCCTTCTTGCCCTTGGCGAGGCCGATCTCGACCTTGGCGTAGCCGTTGTGGAAGTAGACCTGGAGCGGAACCATCGTGACGCCGTCGTCGCGCAGCTTGTTGCGGATCTTGAGGATCTCGTCGCGGTGCAGCAGCATCTTGCGGACGCGTCGTGGTTCGTGGTTGGTCCAGGTGCCCTGGGTGTATTCGGGGATGTGCATCCCGTGCAGGAAGAGTTCGCCGCTGTTCTCGTGGCCGAACGCGTCGACCAGCGAGGCCCGCCCCAGCCGCAACGACTTGACCTCGGTGCCGGTGAGCACCAGGCCGGCCTCGTACGTGTCGAGGATGCTGTAGTCGTGGTAGGCCTTGCGGTTGGAGGCGACGACCTTGCGACCTTGTTCGCGTGGCATGCCGCCAACCTCCTATTGATGAGTGACCGAACCATGCAATGTTACTAGGCCGGTCAGCAGAGGCAGCGCGGCAGATAGTTGAGCGGATCCCGGGGCTCGCCGTTGAACCGGGTCTCGAAGTGCAGATGGTTGCCGGTCGAGGCGCCGGTGGTGCCGACCAGCCCGATCACCTCGCCCCGCCGCACGTACTCTCCGACGTGCACGAGAAACGCCGACTGGTGCCCGTAACAGGTCTGGAAGCCGACCCCGTTGATCCGGCCGTGGCTGACACAGGTGTAGCGCCCGTAGCCACCGGCCCATCCGGCCCTGATCACCCGCCCGGCCGCGGCCGCGTGGATGGGGGTGCCGCCGCCGGCCGCGATGTCCACGCCGGCGTGCAGTTGCCACACTCGGTAATACGGGTCGTATCGCCATCCGTAGTCGCTGGACTTCCAGCCGGCGACCGGCATGAGCAGCTGCCCACCGCCGTACTTGACGTCGCCCGATTTGAGGGAATACCCGCGCAGCGCCGCCTCGATCCGGGCCTCCTCCGCCTTCGCCGCCCGATAGCGCGCGAGCACGGCCGAGCGTTGCGAGTTCGCCACCCGCAGAGCCGCGGCCCGGGTCTGGGCCAACTGCACAAGAGCTTGTTGCGCCCGTACGGCGGCAGTCTGCGCTGTCCGTGCCGCGGTCAACCGGTCACGGGCGTCGGCCTCGGCGTCCTCGGCGGCGCGCTTGGCCAGTCCGGCCCGGTCCTGTTCGGTCCGGGCATCGCGCCGGGCCAGCACCAGCGTGTCGACGTCCTGCTGCTGGCTGCGCATGATCTGGTCGACGATGCTGAGCCGGTCCATCATGTCGGCCGGTCCGCTGGAGTCGACCAGCACGTTGAGGCGGGCGATGTTGCTGCCCATGTAGCTGGCGGTGGCGATCTCGTCGACCCGGTCGCGAGCGCCGTCGACCCGGTCCTGGGCCTCGGCGAAGCGACCGGCCACCTTCGCGTACGCATCCCGGGCGGCCTCGGCCTTGCGCTCGGCGGTGTTGGCGGCGTTCAGGGCGGCCGCGACCAGGCCGCGCGACGTGGCCACCTTCTTCTGGGCGGCGGGCATCGCGGCGGTGGCGACCTCGAGCTTGGCGGCCGCGGCGCGTGCCAGGTCGGTGGCGTGTTCGAGGACGGCCTCGGCGCGCTGCACCGCTTTACCGGCGCGCTCGGCGTCGTCCCCTCCGGTTTCGGCCGAAGCGGGGTGCGGTGCGATCAACAGTCCCGCGCAAAACACCAGAAGAGCACATTTCCGGTTATGTCGACGTTTGGACCACACGAGAAGCACCGTAACGCGGTGATCTAGGTCGTACAGCCCAAAACGCCCAACGAGCCGCCTCCCCGAGAGGGAAGGCGGCTCGTTGGCGTGATTTAACTCAGACCTTGAGGTAGAAGCGCAGCGTCACCCAGGCGGTGACCGCACTGACCAGGGCGCCGACGCCGGCCAGCAGCGGCAGCATGAGCCACACGTTGCCGTTGTCGATCGGGGTCAGGATGTTCGTCAGCGCCTGCAGCTTGTTGTCGAACAGCACGATCTTGCCGACGAACAGGGCGACGAAGCCGAGGATGGCACCGATCAGGCCGGCCACCACCGCCTCGAGCACGAACGGGGCCTGGATGAACCAGTTCGACGCGCCGACCAGCTTCATGACCGCGACCTCGCGGCGCTTGCTGTACGCGGCGACCTGGATGGTGTTTCCGACGAGGAGCAGCGCGGCCAGCGCCATCACCCCCGCGACCACCAGCGCACCCACCTGGATGGCGTTGAAGATGTTGAACACCTTGTCGAGCAGTGCCCGCTGATCGATGATGTCCTGAATGCCCTGCATTCCGGTCATCTGATCGGTGAACGTCTTGTAGGTCTCCGGGTTCTTCAGCTTCACCCGGAACGACTCGGGCAGGCTGTTGGGGCCGACCGACTTGACGAACTCGGGCGAGTCCTTCCAGAGCTCCTGGAACCGCTTGAGAGCTTCCTCACGGGTCTCGTAGGTGCGCTCTTGGACCAGAGGGTTGGACGAGATCGCCTGGTCGATCGCCGTGCGCTGAGCCTCGGTGACATCGGTGCGCAGGAAGATCGAAACCTCGATCTCGCCGTAGTAGTAGTTCTTCATCTGGTCGACCTGCATGTAGAGCAGCACGCTCGCGCCCAGCATGGTCAGCGAGACCGACATGGTGATGATCATGGCGACCGTCATCGTGACGTTGCGCCACAGGCCCACCAGGACCTCGTTGAGGACGTACTTCAAGCGCATCGGGGGGTTCCTTCCGGGACTCCGCGCAGTTCTTCTTCAGTCGGGGGTTCGGCGGAGCTCAGCCGTAGACGCCGCGAGCCTGGTCGCGGACGATGCGGCCACTCTCGATCTCGATGACGCGACGGCGCATCTGGTTGACGATGTTGGAGTCGTGCGTGACCATCACGACCGTCGTGCCGGTCCGGTTGATCCGGTCGAGCAGTCGCATGATCTCGATCGAGGTGTCCGGGTCGAGGTTACCGGTGGGCTCGTCGGCGAGCAGGATCAGCGGCCGGTTCACGAACGCCCGGGCGACCGCGACACGCTGCTGCTCACCACCGGAGAGCTCGTGCGGGTAGCGGTGCTCCTTGCCACCCAGGCCGACCAGCTCGAGAACCTCGGGCACGACCCGCCGCGACACGGCCTTGGTCTTGCCGATGACCTCCAGCGCGAAGGCCACGTTCTCGTACGCGGTGCGGTTGGGCAGCAGCCGGAAATCCTGGAACACGCAGCCGATCGAGCGGCGGAAGTGGGGGATCTTCCAGGACCGGATGGAGGTGACGTCCTTGGCGTTCACCACCACCTTGCCCTGGGTCGGCGAGACCTCGTGGAGGAGAAGCTTGATGATCGTCGACTTGCCGGAACCGGAGGGGCCGATGAAGAAGACGAACTCACCCTTCTCGATACCGACGCTGACATCGTCCAGCGACGGCCGAGACGCCTTCGGGTACGTCTTCGTCACGTTCTCGAGCTGAATCACGGGAACGGAGTCTACGCGGTGTAACGAAAACGCCAACCCCGCCGGGTCCGCCATTCTGCGCGTCCGGTGAAGAAACCCGGCCGCCGGGCGACGACGGCCCACCGTTCGTCGGGGCGCCGTCGCCGTCCGTAGACGATCTTGCCGGTCGTTACTCCGAGGCGGCCTTCTGTGACTGCTTGCGCCAGCGGATACCGGCCTCGATGAACTCGTCGAGATCGCCGTCGAAGACGTTCGACGGGTTGCCCGTCTCCTGCTCAGTGCGCAGATCCTTGACCATCTGATAGGGGTGCAGCACGTACGAGCGCATCTGGTCGCCCCAGGATCCGGTGGTGTCCTGCTTGAGGCCGGCCATCTTGGCCTCCTCCTCCTGGCGCTTGCGCTCGAGCAGCCGGGCCTGGAGGACGCGCATGGCCGAGGCCTTGTTCTGAAGCTGGGACTTCTCGTTCTGACACGTGACGACGATCCCCGTCGGAATGTGCGTGAGGCGCACAGCGGAGTCGGTCGTGTTAACGCTCTGTCCACCGGGACCCGACGAACGGTAGACGTCGACGCGCATCTCGTTCTCGGGGATGTCGATGTGGTCGGTCTGCTCGACGACGGGCATCACCTCGACGCCGGCGAAGCTCGTCTGACGGCGGCCCTGGTTGTCGAACGGGCTGATCCGGACCAGGCGGTGGGTGCCCGACTCGACGCTCAACGTCCCGTAGGCGTACGGGACCTTGACCGCGAAGGTGGCCGACTTGAGCCCCGCCTCTTCGGCGTAGGAGGTGTCGTAGACCTCGGTCGGGTAGCCGTGCCGCTCGGCCCAGCGCAGATACATCCGCATGAGCATCTCGGCGAAGTCGGCCGCGTCGACACCGCCGGCGCCGGCCCGGATCGCCACCACCGCCTCGCGGGAGTCGTACTCCCCCGACAGCAGGGTGCGGACCTCCATCTCCTCGATGGCCTTGGTCAGCGCGACGAGCTCGTCGCCCACCTCGTGGACGGAGGCGTCGTCACCCTCGGCCTCGGCCATCTCGAGCAGCAGGCCGGCGTCGTCGAGCCGGGACCGCAGGCGCTCCATGCGGCTGATCTCGCCGGAGACGTAGGAGAGGCGGCTGTTGACCTCTTGCGCACGGGCCTGGTCGTCCCACAGGTCGGGGGCGGAGGCCTGCTCCTCGAGGTCTGCCTTGTCCGCGCGCAGCTTGTCGACGTCCAGGACGTTCTCGATGTTGCGCAGGGTGGCGTCGAGGGTCTTGAGTTGCTCGGGATAGTCGGCAGCAGTCACGACAGTCAAGAATACGCCGCCCCGACCAGAAAGCTGGTCGGGGCGGTCGAGGATGAGTAGGGAGCTTGCCCGGCCCGTCCGCCGGGCTCACTCCGGCGTCAGCCGGCTGGGGCGATCTTGAGCCAGCTCAGCGCGGCCTTGTGATAGGCGACGGCGAACTCGAGGGCCGCGGCACCGTACTGGTCGCCCGCCTTCTTCGCCTCCTTCGCCTGTTCCTTGGCCATGGCCATGGCCTCGGCGTGGTACTCGTTGGCGTTGGTGTAGAGGCTCTGCAGCTGAGATCCGCTGTGCTGATCGCCGAAGGCGACCCGGAGCGCGACCGGGTTACGCAGAGCGTCCCGGCCCGGGGCCTCGGCGAGCCACCGACTGAAGGCTCGCTTGCCGGAGGCGGTGATGGCGTAGGGCTGGCTGGATCTGGGGCCGGGCTTGCCGAGACGGACGTAGCCCATTTCGGCGAGAACCGGCAATTCGCGGTAGACCTGGCTCCGCGTCATCGACCAGTAGGGCCCGAGGCGGCGTTCGGCAGCCGCCATCAGCTGACCGCCGGTCATCGGCCCCTCGTGGAGCAGGCCGAGCAGAGCGGCAGCCGTGGGATTGATTTGAGAGTCGGGCATGCCTTCTACGCTGCCACTTTGTCGTGCCGACGTCCAGGATTTCGCCCGATCCGTCCATTTTGCGTCTCCACAAACGACTGTCCCGCACGGACAGTCCGACCACGAGTGTCGAGACGGCGCGTTCTGCCGAAAATCTGGCTCTTGACCAGCTAAAATGGTCCTAGCCAAACGGTCAGACGGCGATGCCGGGCAGGAAACCCCCGAAACGGGACAGATAGCCGCTCAGGAACAGCATCGTTCCTAACAAACCTGACATTCGACTCCGTTTAGCGTGTCGGCGCGCCGCGGTGACTCCACTTCGGCATCCTGCCCCGCGACACGGCCCGCCTTTCCCGTTCGTCGCGGGGCGACGGAGGCCGCGTACCCTGAGCCTCATGTCTGAGCAGGAGGTCACACCGGCCCCGAAACCGGCCGCCGCCGCTTCGTCGAACGGTCTTCTGCTGGCGTTCGTGACGCTGGTCTGGCTGGGCGCCATGCTGTGGTCGGCCCGCGAGACCATCACCGGCCGCGACAACGCCGAGATGGAGGTGACGTCGTCGGCCTACGCGCTGCCGGGCGCCATCTCGGCCGCGCTGGTCGCCGGGTCCACGGTGGCGCTTGCGGTCCTCGCCCTGATGCGCCGCCGCGGCGAGCTCGGTGCGACCACCCGTTTCATCATCGCCACCGGCGCCGGCCTGCTCGTCGGAGTGCTGGGCGCCGTCGTCATCGTCACGATCAACACCGAGGGCTGGCTGTACGCCGTGATGGGCGGGACGGTGGCCGCCGCGGCGACGATCGGCGGGGCGGTGGCCGGCTTCCGCATCCCCCGCGTGGTGACCGCGGTCGGCTGGGCCTCGGTGGCCGTCTTCGTGGTCGGCTTCCTGCTGAACATCTTCCAGGGCCCGCTGCTCGATCTGCTCAGCTCGGGCGAGACGAGCTCACAGGCGAACGCGTCCCAGTGGTTCTCGTACGGCCAGGGCGCGCTCAGCGGTCTCGCCGCGGGCATCGTGTCCTATCGGGTGCTGCGCCGCGCCCGGGCCCGGTCCGGCGGGCTGGACGTGCCGTGGCCGCTCTACGGTCTGGCCGGCGCCGGCGCGGGTCTGCTGCTCGTCATCGCCGAGATCCTCACCCGCACGGCGGGCAGCCGGGTGCTCGATCTGGCCGGACGGGTCAGCGAGCTCGAACTCGTGGTGCAGCAGATGCTCAGCGGCGCCCGGCTCAACAGCGCGCTGATCGTCCTCTTCGTCGGGGCCATCAGCGCCACGATCGCCGTGGGCCGCACGATCAGCCCCGGCACCGAGGACGACTCCGCGCCCGACGAGGACACGGACTCGGACGCTCCCGCCGCGCCGATCAAGTCACAGGCACGCCCCACCAGCGCATCCTGAACGAGCGCAGCGCCCCAGATCGCGGCACGGGCGGCGGCCCAGGCTAACAGCGCGGGCTAGCCGTCCGGGCGGCTGTTTCTCAGGCGAGTTCGTCCAGCTCCGTGACCGCGTACCACTCGAGCTCGTGATCCTCAGCACCGTCGACGGTGAACTGAGCGTCAGGATCGCCGGCGGCCGCCTCATCGACCACTTCGGCCGCCGCCGCTACCGACTCAGCCGCATCAGCACTGTCGACGTGGATCGAGGCGACCTCCTTGAGCGACACCGCCTGCGGCAACCGCACAGTGCTCGATCCCAGCTCGATGTCTTCACGAACGAGCGCCGACGATGGCACATCAGCCGACACCACGACCCGGCGGCGCGGCGCCTCCGGGTCGAGCCGCAGCAGATGAAGCGCATCCTGAGCGGCCCGGGTGAAGGCGACGTACTCAAGCTCCTCTTCGTCGCCCTCGGCATACCACTCACGCAGCGCCGGAGTCACCGCATGCGCCTCCAGCGCCCCGGCACCCAGCTGCCCGTCGGCGCGCAGGGCCGCAAGCATCGGCACGGTGGCCGGCACATAGACCCGGACCAGCTCGGTGATCGGCACGTCTCCTCCAGCGTTTGAACCGTCCCCGTAGTACACCGCCGAGGCGGCGCCGGGTAGGCCCATTCCACCAGTCGTGTCCGGATCGTGGCGCGCCGGGCTGTGGATAACTCCGCACTGTGGATAACCCAGCCACCCCCGCTCTCGCGCAGTACGGTCCCCTCACTTCCTTAGTCCCTGGGTGGGCGGGGGAGGCGGCGGCTGCTCCGATGATCTTGGCCGTGTCTGATCTTGACCGTGACTGATCTTGGCCGTGTGACGGGATCAGCAGCCGCAGGACTCCGGGGGCGCGCCGGCGAGCAGCAGGAGCGGGACCGGCGCTGTGCGGGGGTCGGCCGGGGTGGTGACGTCGCCGTCGGGGGTGCGTACGGGGAAGCCCTCGCGGATCCAGTACTCGATGCCGCCGATCATTTCCTTGACCTGATAGCCGAGCCGGGCCAGGGCGAGCGCCGACCGGGTGGCGCCGTTGCAACCGGGGCCCCAGCAGTACGTGACCACGGGCACCGCGGGGTCGAGCAGTTCAGCGGCGCGAGCCGGGATGTCGGCGGTCGGCAGGTGCAGGGCGCCCGCGATGTGGGCCTGGTCCCACGAGGCCTGGGACCGGGAGTCGATGAGCACGAAGCCGGTCGCCGCGCGTACGTCGGAAACGTCGGTCTGGAAGTTCAGCTGGGCCTCGAAGAAGGCAACGGCGGAAGTCATGCCAACACGCTAGGGGCGCCGGCGCCGCTGTGACATGGCCGTTCCCCGGCACATCTGGCCTCGCGCCGGGGAAACACGTTTAGATGAGCGCCATGACCACGGATATCGCACTCGACTCGACGGATTGGCGATTGCTCACCGAGCTGCAGAAGGACGGGCGTTCCTCGTACGCGGAACTCGCCCGCGCCGTCTCGATGTCGCCCAGCGCCGTCACCGAGCGGGTCCGGCGGCTGGAGGAGGCCGGCGTGATCGCGGGCTATCGGGCCACCGTCGATCCCGAAAGGGTCGGTTTGCATGTGATGGCCTTCGTTCGCATGCGTTACCCGCACGGCAACTACAAGCCGTTCCATGATCTGCTCGGCTCCACGCCCGAGATCGTCGAGGCGCACCACGTCACGGGTGAGGACTGCTTCGTGCTCAAGGTGCTGGCCCGCTCGATGCGCCACCTCGAGGAGGTCACCGGACGTATTTCGGGGCTCGGAGCGGTCACCACCAGCGTCGTCTACTCGAGCCCACTCACCGGTCGAGCCGTCGCCGGACCCGAGTGACGCGTTCCGAGGGAAACGGTGGCAAACTGAGGCCGCCGAATCTCGACCGGAGGTGACCGTGGCGGAGCCGCGCTTCCTGCTGCTGACCGACGTCGCCACCGAGCTGAACGTCTCGGAGTCGCAGGTCTATCACATGGTCCGCAGCGGCGAACTGCCCGCGATCAAGATCGGCGGCCGGGGTCAGTGGCGGGTCGAACGGGCCCGGCTCGAGCAGTACATCGAGGACAAGTACGCCGAGACGGCGACCTGGGTGGCCCACAACCCGCTCAACGCGGCCGAGAGCGAGCAGTAGCCGCCCGCCCGTTTCGCCCCTCTTCCCATCTGGCTCAGATGGATCTCCGTTCGCGTTGACCCCCGATCCGCGCTGTCTTCAGAATCGCTGTCACAGGCAAACGAAGGCAAACGCAAGGTCAACTCAACGACAAGGGGTGCGGTGGTGCAGACAACGGCAGAGGCAACCCGAGCCAGACCCTCGACTCTGATCACCCTGCGCCCCGTCCCACGCTGCGAGCCACCCTTCGACGACGAGCTGGAGCCCACGGTCTGGGCCACGGCTCACCAGCTGTCCCTCGACTGGCCGTCCCGGCACCCCGACGGCGGGCCACGATCCGGCGGCGAGCGCGGCCGGGACGGCGAGCGCGGTAGGGACGACGGATCGGAAGGCGACCCGGAGAGCAGAAGGACGCCGCAGCACTCCCCCATCGCCGGCGCCTCGCCCGAGGCCAAACTGGCCGTACGACGATTCGTCCACACCTGTGTCGAGGTGCTCGAAGGGCACCGCCCGGCGGCTCACCTACGCCGCCTCTCCCGCCCGATGGAGGCGGGCTCGGTGGTCGCCCAGGGCATGGCCGCCGCGCATCGAGTGGCCGACATCCGGCGGGCGTCCCAGCCCCGCGGCGGCCGCCGCCCGGTCCGCCGGATCCCACCGGTCGCCGTGATCCACGTCCGGCTGTGCGAGCCCCGCCCCGGCGCCGTGGAGGCCGCCGTCGCCCTCGTCACCGGCGACCGCACCTGGGCCCTGGCGCTGCGGCTCGAGCTGCACGAGGAGTGCTGGCGCGCCACCGCCCTGCGCCTGATCTGACCAGACCCCCGGGGCGCCCGCCGACCACACTCGGCAGCGGGCGTCCCGGGCCGCAACACGACACCAAAGCCCGGCCGCAACACGACACCGAGCGCGAAACGACGACGGCCCGCTGGCGTGATGCCGGCGGGCCGTCGTGCGGGTCTTACTCAGACGGCGCCAGGCGCACCGTGGCAGCGCTTGTACTTCTTGCCCGAACCGCAATAGCAGGGCGCGTTGCGCGACGGGCCGTTGGACTCGGCCGCGCCCGGCGCCTGCGCGCGCCGCCCGCCCGTGTGGGCCGGGCTGGCCGGCACCGGCGAACCGCCCGGGCCGATGCCCAGGGCCGGCGCCTGCGGCTGCTGCTGGTTCTGGATCTGCGGCGAGCCCTCACCGGCCTCGCCGTCGATCGCGGGCGACGTGTATTGCAGGTTGCGCGGCCGGCTCTCGCCGCCCAGGCCCTTCGCCCGCACCGCCACCCGGTCGGCCTCGGTCTCGTTGTCCGAGTCGCCGTCGGCCATCACGCCACCGGCCGGCAGGGGCACCGCCTTGCTCGGGTCGACGGTCACCGTGGGCTGCTCCTGCACCTGGACCTCCAGGTTGAACAGGAA
The DNA here is from genome assembly GCF_018829635.1 of Paractinoplanes bogorensis. GTDB lineage: Bacteria > Actinomycetota > Actinomycetes > Mycobacteriales > Micromonosporaceae > Actinoplanes > Actinoplanes bogorensis. Next base: position 40,762 of record NZ_JAHKKG010000020.1, on the reverse strand, counting down.
CCCGACCGCCTCCTCCTTGATGCCCTCCATCATCTGGTTGAACATGTCGAAGCCCTCGCGCTGGTACTCGACCACCGGGTCACGCTGGGCGTACGCCCGCAGGTTGATGCCTTCCTGCAGGTAGTCCATCTCGTAGAGGTGTTCGCGCCACTTGCGGTCGATGACGCTGAGCAGCACCTGACGCTCGAGCTCGCGCAGCGCCTCGGCCCCGAGCTCCTCTTCCCGCGTCTTGTACGCCTGGTTGGCGTCCTCGACCAGCTGGGCCGTGAGGAACTCGGCGTCGATCGACTGCCGCTCGCCGCCGGACTCCTCGATCATGTCTTCGACCGTGATGGTGACCGGGTAGAGGCGCTTGAGGTTGGTCCAGAGCTGTTCGAGATCCCAGTCCTCGGCGTAGCCCTCACCGGTGGCCGCGCCCACGTAGTCGTTGACCACGTCGTTGATCATGTTTTCGACCTGGTCGTGCATGTCCTCGCCGTCGAGGACACGCTTGCGCTCGGCGTAGATCACCTGGCGCTGCTTGTTCATGACCTCGTCGTACTTGAGGACGTTCTTGCGGATCTCGGCGTTCTGACCCTCGATCTGGGTCTGCGCGCTGCGGATCTGCCGGGTCACCATCTTGGACTCGATCGGCACGTCGTCGGGGATGTTGAACCGCTCCATCACGGCCTCGACGGCACCGGCCCGGAACCGCTTCATGAGGTCGTCCTGCAGGGACAGGTAGAACCGGGACTCGCCCGGGTCACCCTGCCGGCCGGAACGACCGCGGAGCTGGTTGTCGATGCGGCGGGAGTCGTGGCGCTCGGTGCCGAGGACGTAGAGGCCGCCGGCCGACGTCACCTCGGCCGCTTCCTCCTCGCAAGCTTCCTTCCAGACCGGAAGCACCTCTTCGAGGGCCTTGGCGTACTCGTCCGGGTCTTCCACCGGGTCGAGGCCGCGCTGGGCCAGCTCGTTGGCCGCGAGGAAGTCGGGGTTACCGCCGAGCAGGATGTCGGTGCCGCGGCCGGCCATGTTGGTGGCCACCGTGACCCCGCCCTTGCGGCCGGCCTGGGCGATGATCGTCGCTTCCTGCGCGTGGAACTTCGCGTTCAGCACGCTGTGCGGGATGCCCCGGCGGCGCAGCAGCTGCGAGAGGATCTCCGAGTTTTCCACCGAGACCGTGCCGACCAGGACGGGCTGACCGGTCTCGTGCCGCTCGGCGATGTCCTCGATGACGGCCTCGAACTTGGCCTTCTCGGTCTTGTAGATGACGTCGGGGTGGTCGATGCGGATCATCGGCCGGTGGGTCGGGATGGACACGACGCCGACCTTGTAGACGCTGTTGAACTCGCCGGCCTCGGTCTGCGCCGTACCGGTCATGCCGCCGAGCTTCTCGTAGAGCCGGAAGTAGTTCTGCAGCGTGATGGTCGCCAGGGTCTGGTTCTCCTGCTTGACCTCGACGCCCTCCTTGGCCTCGATGGCCTGGTGCATGCCCTCGTTGTAGCGACGGCCGTGCAGGATGCGACCGGTGAACTCGTCGACGATGAGGACCTCGCCGCCCTCGTCGACGATGTAGTCCTTGTCGCGCTTGTAGAGCTCCTTGGCCTTGATGGCGTTGTTGAGGTAGCCCACCAGCGGGGTGTTGACCGACTCGTACAGGTTGTCGATGCCGATGCGGTCTTCGACCTTGCCGACACCGCGCTCGGTGATCGAGATGGTGCGCTTGGCCTGGTCGACGTCGTAGTCGCCCTCGCCGTCGGTGCCGCGCTGGAGCCGGGCCACGATCGAGGCGAACTCGCCGTACCACCGCTGCGAGTGCTCGGCCGGGCCGCTGATGATCAGCGGGGTGCGCGCCTCGTCGATGAGGATCGAGTCGACCTCGTCGACGATCGCGAAGTTGTGGCCCCGCTGCACCAGCTCGTCCTTCGACCACGCCATGTTGTCGCGCAGGTAGTCGAAGCCGAACTCGTTGTTGGTGCCGTACGTGATGTCGCACAGGTAGGCCGCGCGGTGCTCCGTGGAGGGGCGGTTCGGCAGGATCACACCGACCGTCAGGCCGAGGAACCCGTGCACCCGGCCGACCCACTCGGCGTCGCGCTGGGCGAGGTAGTCGTTCACCGTGATGATGTGCACGCCCTTGCCGCTCAACGCGTTGAGGTAGGCCGGGAACACGCCGGTCAGGGTCTTGCCCTCACCGGTCTTCATCTCGGGGATGTTGCCGAAGTGCAGGGCGGCGCCGCCCATCAGCTGGACGTCGTAGGCCCGCTGGCCGAGCACCCGCTTGGCACCTTCCCGGGCCACCGCGAACGCCTCGGGCAGCAGCGAGTCGAGCGACTCACCGTCCGCCACACGTTCTTGGAACTGCTGGGTGCACTCGCGCAACTCGTCATCGGTCAGGTCGACATAGTCGTCCTCGATCGAATTGACCGCATCCGCGATCGCCTTGAGCCGGCGCACCATGCGGCCTTCGCCGGCGCGTAGGACCTTTTCCAAAATCGACACGGGTCAGCGCTCCCCTAGACAGTCTGCCGAACCATCGTAGGCACCCTTCCGCCGAAGCTGTGACCCGAGCCTCGGGTTAACCGCACAAACGGTGTGAAACTTCGCATCAAGTTCGCTGAGAGCGCAGCCGTTCGGGCAGGATGAGCGCGGAAGAGGAGAGGGCGTGACCATCGCACAGATCAACGGCACCGGCGTACGCCTCCGGGCGTTTCGCGCCGACGACGCCGAGGCGCTGGCCGCCGGATTCGACGATCCGGTCTCCCAGCGGTTCCTTCCCCAGATGCCGAAGCCGTTCACCGAGGCGCACGCCGACCGGTACATCGCCGAGCGTGTCGCGGCCACCTTCGCCGAGGGCGGGGTGCTCTACGCGATCGCCGATCCGGAGACCGACGAACTGCTCGGCGGCATCGGGTTCGACAAGGTGGTGGCGGCGCGGCGGCAGGCCGAGGTGGGTTACTGGGTCGGGCCGTGGGCGCGTCGCCGCGGGGTGGCCGGGGCGGCTCTGCGCGCCCTGAGCACGCACGCCCTGAGCCATGGCCTCGAGCGCCTCGAGCTGCTCACCCACTGGGACAACCCGGTCAGCCAGCGGGTCGCCCTGGCCGCCGGTTTCACCCGGGAGGGCGTACGCCGGGGGGCCGAACCCGGGCGCGGCGACGGCCGCGAGGACATGATCGTCTTCACCCGCCTGGCCACCGATTCCGGCGAGCCCACGCCGCGGCTGCTGCCCGGCCTGCCCGGCGGCGAGCTCACCGACGGCGTCGTGCGGCTCCGGCCGTTGGGCCCGGGCGACACCACCTTCCTGGGCGAGCTGCTCGGCCTGCCGGACGTGGTCGCCACCAGCGTGCCGCCCGTCCCGCCGACGCCGGAGCGCATCCGGCAGCGGTGCTTCCGGGCCGAGGCCCACTGGCTGGCGGGCACCCGCGCCGACCTGGTGATCGAGGATGTGGCCACCGGCGAGCCGGCCGGCGACATCGGGCTCTACTACGACGACCCGGGAACGCAGCAGGCCATGATCGGCTACAGCATGCTGCCGGCGTACCGGGGGAAAGGTTTTCCGACCCGGGCCGCGCAACTGCTGTCGTTGTGGGTGTTCGCCGAGACCGACGTGGCCCGGCTCATCGCCGGGGCGGTGCCGAGCAACGCGGGTTCGCAGCGGGTGCTCGAGAAGGCCGGATTCCACCGGGAGGCGTACCTGCGCTCGCGTCTGCCCGGCCCGGACGGGACGCGCAGCGACGACGTGCAGTTCGTCCTCCTCGCCGAGGACCTCCTGACCGAAGGCCCTCGGCTTGATGGGTGACTAACCCGTGGTCTCCAGCGACAGGATTCCGTAGTCGTAGCCGCGCCGGCGATAGACGACGCTGGGGCGGCCGCTGTCCTTGTCGAGGAAGAGATAGAAGTCGTGGCCGACGAGCTCCATCTGGAAGAGAGCGTCGTCAACCGTCATCGGGTCGGCGGGATGTTCCTTCTCGCGCACGATCCGCCACGGCTGGTCCTCGTCGTGTTCCGCGAGGGCGGTGGCTACCGATGAGGTGTCCTCGGCCGCCTGTGCGGCCAGGCTGAGGTCGGTGGGCAGGCCGGCGGTGGCCGCCGCCACCGAGAGGGGCGCGTGGCGCCCGCGGTGCACCCGGCGCCGGTCGGCGGACCGCCGCAGCCGGCTGTCGAGCTTGGTGATGGCCAGGTCCAAAGCGGCGTAGAAGTCTTTGGCGCAGGCCTCGGCACGGACGACCGGACCTCTCGTCATGACGGTGATCTCGACGCGCTGGCACTTGTCGGACTGGCGCGGATTGCGCTCGTGGAAAAGTTCGACGTCGGCCCTGATCAGCTTCTGGTCGTAACGCTCGACCTTGCTCAGCTTCTCGGCGACGTGTTCGCGATAGTGCTCAGGAACCTCTACGTTGCGGCCCTTGACGACAATGTCCACTCGTGACCTCCCCCAACGTTTTTCATCTGCAAACGCCCCTGCGATAAGGGTGTGCGTGCGGGGGCGCCGAACTGCGACGCGAAGTGCGATTCGGCCTCCGCCTACGAAGACGGGCGTGACCGATTGTGAAGAGGACGACTCCCTTCCGGTGCGGCGGTTCGCGGAACGCTGCGCCTGGAGGACGGGCGGGTTGAGACGGCACTCATACCCTCGTCACCAAGACGCTAACGTGCCGATGCTCTCCCGTCACCCCTCGTTCGGGATACCAGATCCCCGACGTTCCACCTTTTCTCTACCCCCAGGTGGTAATCCGCCGAAACCGACTGCCGATGATCTCCGCAGTTGGGTGGCAGCGAGAATCGCAGCGCCTACGACCTGCATGTTCGCCTCCTCGAGCCGACGCGTCGCCGCGGCCAGCGTGGCTCCCGTGGTGACGATGTCGTCGACTATCACCAGCGTGCCTTTCCGGGGCGCGACGCGTCGCAGAACGCCGATTCGGGGCCGCCGAATTCGCAGCGAATCCTCAGCTGCGGCACGCCGACCGGACACGCTCAGTGACGTAGAGTCGGGGCGCGGTAACGCTTCGAGCTGATGACTGACATCAGCGTTCCAGCCGGCCGCGCGCAGGCGCCGCACCGTGTGTGCGGCCAGTCGCGTCATGTGGTCACCGTGGCGCTCGCGGGCGGCCTCGGCGGTCGACGGCACGGGCACCAATGTCACCGGTGTCCCGCGCGGGGCTAGCGCGGCCACCGCCGTCGCCAGCATGGTGCCCAGTGGCCGGGCCAGCCGATGCCGCCCCTTCTCCTTGTAACCCAGAAGAACACCCCGGAGCGGTCCCTCGTACGCCCCCACAGCCACGCACGGGGGCAGTCCGGGTGGCGGGGGCTCGGGACTCGTACGGAAAACTCTGAGCCCCTCCAGACGACCGGCACAGTTCGCGCAGACGCCATAGCGCAGGGGCACCCGTTCGGCCTCGCAGCCGGCGCACGGGACCGGCAGCACGAGGTCGGCCAGATCGCCGAGCAGACCGGCCAAGCTCAGTCCAGGTAGAAGGGCGCGGTCGGGTTGATCCCGGGCTGCGCGGTCACGTCGGCCAGGTGCTGCGGCTCGATCTTGTCGGGTTCGCTGAACACGTCCCAGGCGTCGCCACCGGCCACATACGACTCGGAGGCCAGCCGTTCCCCGTTCACCGGGTTGGTCGGGTAGGCCGACAGGTATTTCACCGGCGCCGCCCCGATGTCGCTGAGCCGCGTGACGGCGATCGTGCCGTCGAGCGAGACGTCGTAGATGGCGTACCGGTTGTTGGGCCGCATGCCCGCCACGGCCAGCGAGGACTCGCTGTTCCAGGCCACCGCGGCCACGGTCTTGAGGTCGGGCGGGAGTACCTGTTCGGGGTCGCCCACAGTGATGCCCTCGCCGACGGTGGTCAGCGCCGCCCGATAGAGCCGGCCGTTGCTGACCAGGGCGACGCGGTGCCCGTCGGGCGCCACCGACAGGCCGGTGACCGCACCCAGGCCACCGCCCTGCCACTCGACCCGCCGGGCGGTGCCGCCGGTGGCGTCGAAGCTGTAGATCTGGCCGCCGATCGTGATCAGGCCGACCGCCGCCGAGGCGTCGTCACCGTCGGGGGTCTGCGCCCAGATCGGAGCACCGAGGGTGCCGCCGGGCAGCCCGCCCACGGCCTGGAGATCGGCCTGTTCGCCGAGCGGGGCCTGGGCCACCCGCAGCTTGCCGCCGGTCACCACGGCCGCGTAGGCGCGGGTGGCCGACGCGCTCAGGGCGGCCGCGGTGATGTTCTTGTTCGCGGCCGGCTTGAGCACCGGCACCGGATCGGTGGCGTGCGGCGAGTCCTTCATCCGGCGGATGGCGTTGCCGTAGAGCGCGAACCGCTCGGGCGCGCCGACCAGCCGGAAGGACGCGTTGCTGTCGAGATAGTCGCCGTCATGGGTGCGGACCGCGTCGTCGTGACCGATCTTGATCTCGATCGTGCGCGGGACCAGCGGCCGGATCGACCACTGCAGCTGACGCCGGAGCCGGTCGAGCGCCCCGCCGTCGCTGCCCTGCGGCACGGCCTGCGCGGTAAGACTGATCTGCAGCGTGTCGTTGCTGATGGCGGGCACGTTGCTGGTCAGCTGGGTGCCCTGGGGCAGGGAGTTGACCGCGTCGGCCAGCCAGGGCGCCGGGGCCCCGGTGAGCCAGCCGAGGATCGTCGTGGGGCGCTGCACGGTCGGCACGGCCAGCGGCATGTAACGCACGTCGGGCACCAGGCTGGTGTTCGCCGTGTCCCACCAATAGATCGTGCTCGGCGTGTAGAACTCGGAGAGCGCCCGGTCGGTCATCATCAGGATCGGCGGCGCCTCGAGGATGAACTGGCCGTCGCGGCCGCTCACCGGGCCGACGCGCAACGTGTACGGCTGCGAGCCGGCCGGGTCGGCCGGGGTGAACACGCCGTTCGCCTTGAGGGTGCCGATCACCTGGATGTTGATCGTGACGTCGGTGTCGCCCGGGGTGTGCAGCGAATCCTCGGTCTCACGGACGACCTTGATGTCGTTGCCGGACGGGAACTTCGCGGCCAGGTCGGGCGCCAGGAACGCCTTGGCCCGGGCGACGGCGGTCTCGGGATCGCCCGCGGCGGCTCGCAGGTAGTTGCCGACCAGCGTCTTCGGCTCGTCCGTGTCCTCGCGCCGGGGCTGTACCGGAGGCAGGTCGTCGCCGCCACCCGAGACGCCGCCGGACGGGCCGTTGTCGACGATCGTCACGCTGCTCTGATCGGGGATGCCACAGCCACCGGCCAGCAGGGTGGCCAGCACCGCGGTGGCGCACAGCAGGCGCTTCACGAGACCACCTCGGCCGCTTCGCCGGGCGCGGCCGGGAGCGCGGCCGCACGGTCACGGGGAATCAGCGGCAGGGGCGCCGCCAGCAGCCGGTCACCCGAGCGCACCGGCAGCGTGAGCCGGAACTGGGCGCCCTCGCCGGGCGCGCCCCACGCCTCGAGCCAGCCGCCGTGGAGCCGAGCATCCTCGGCACTGATCGACAAACCCAGGCCGGTGCCACCGGTCTGCCGGGCCCGCGACGGATCGGCCCGCCAGAACCGGTTGAAGACCAGCCTCTCCTCGCCCGGCTTGAGCCCGATGCCGTGGTCGCGCACGGTGACCGCGACCGCCGCGTCGTCGGCCGCCAGTGTGACCACCACCGGCTTGGCCTCGCCGTGCTCGACCGCGTTGCCGACCAGATTGCGCAGCACCCGCTCGACCCGGCGCGGATCGACCTCGGCGATCACCGGCTCGTCGGGCACGCGCAGCTCGATCGTCACCGACACCCGATCGGCCAGGCCGGCCAGCCGGTCGGCGACCCGTTCGACGATCGGCACCAGGTCGGTGTGCTCGGCGTCGAGGGCGGCGAACCCGGCGTCGAACCGGCTGATCTCCAACAGGTCGGTCAGCAGGCTCTCGAACCGGTCGAGCTCGGCCTGCAGCAGCTCGGCGCTGCGGGCCACGGCCGGGTCGAACTCGTCGCGCTCGGCGAAGATCAGGTCGGCCGCCATCCGGACCGTGGTCAGCGGGGTGCGCAGCTCGTGGGAGACGTCGGAGGTGAACCGGCGCTGCAGGCGGGACAGCTCTTCGAGCCGGACGATCTGGCGCTGCAGGTTGGCCGCCATCTGGTTGAACGACGCGGCGAGCAGGGCCAGGTCGTCCTCCCCGTCGACCTTCATGCGCTGGTCGAGCAGGCCGGCCGAGAGCCGCTGGGCGGTGCGGGCGGCCACCCGGACCGGCGTCACCACCAGCCGGGTGACCAGGCCGGCGATGACCCCGAGCATGATCACCAGCGCGATGCCGGTGGCCAGCACCGTGGTGCGGATCTGGTTGGCCGCGCTGTTCTCGGTGGTCAGCGGCACCATGTAATAGAGCTCGACGTGGCCGAAGCTGGTCGGCACCGGAGAGCCGGTGACCAGGTATTTCGTGCTGCGGTCGTTGACGTCGGCGGTGACGATCTGGCGGGCGACCTTGTCCTGCTCGGCGACGTCGCGGATCAGCTCGGGCGTGATCAGCTCGTCGGTCGGGATGCTGGGCGAGGTGATCGACGGCAGCTCGGGGAACAGCCCGGCCCGGATCGAGACCACCGAGCCGCCGGAATCGGACGGGTCACCGTCGGCGAGCTGGTTGACGATCAGCGCGAACGTGCGCGGCAGCTGCGGATCGCGCGCCTGCGGGTGGATGGTGAGCTGCTGTTCCGCGTACGACACCTTGTTGCGCATCGAGATCTGCACCTCGTCCTGCGCGCGGCTCAGCAGGATCTTGGCGCTGCGGTCGGCGATGAACCAGCCGAACGCGCCGACCAGCAGGCTGGACGCGATCAGGGTGAGCGCGACGACCCGCAGCTGCAGCGAGCGCCGCCAGGCCCGGCGGACCGGCGACGACCAGATCGCGAACCGGCGAGCCAGGACACGCCAATATCGCCGCACGACCCTCAGGACGCGGCGTGCGGGACGGGGGAGCCAGGCCGGAGCGCGCATTACGCGGCAAGGTTAGCCGCTCGCGCTCCTAACCGGTGCCCGCCTTGTAGCCGACCCCCCGGACGGTCAGGATGATCTCGGGTCGCTCGGGGTCCGGCTCGATCTTGGCCCGCAGTCGCTGGACGTGCACGTTGACCAGCCGGGTGTCGGCCGCGTGCCGGTAGCCCCAGACCTGCTCGAGCAGCACCTCGCGGGTGAACACCTGGCGCGGCTTGCGGGCCAGGGCCACCAGCAGGTCGAACTCGAGCGGCGTCAGCTTGACCTCTTCGCCGTCGCGGGACACCGTGTGGGCCGGGACGTCGATGGTGATCTGGTTGCCGGGCGGGCCGATGGTGAGCATCTCGGGCGCGGCGTCCTCGCCCCGGCGCAGCCGCGCGCGCATCCGCGCCACCAGCTCTTTGGGCTTGAACGGCTTGACCACGTAGTCGTCGGCGCCGGACTCGAGACCGAGCACCACGTCGACGGTGTCGCTCTTGGCGGTCAGCATCACGATCGGGATGCCGGACTCGGTGCGGATCGCCCGCGCCACGTCGATCCCGCTCATGCCGGGCAACATCAGGTCGAGCAGCACGATGTCGGGCCGGCTCTCACGGAAGGCGGCCAGCGCGCGTTCGCCGTCGGCGACGAACGAAGGCAGGAAGCCCTCGCTCCGCAGGACGATGCCGAGCATCTCGGCCAGCGCTGGATCGTCATCGACGACGAGTACCCGGGCTCTCATGCGGTCCAATATTGCACTGTCCTCCCGGGCACCACGTACCCCGGGGCCGATCTTGCGTAAATCGGGGACCCGCTCCGGGCAAAACGGACGGGCGGCCCCGAGTCGGGACCGCCCGTACGAATCAGTGCGTGGTGGGCCGGTCGAACTCCCCGGCCCGTACGCCGGCGATGAAGCCGGCCCAGTTGTCGTCGCCGAAAGCGAGCATCGGACCGGTGGCGTCCTTCGAGTCGCGCACGAACACGCTCGACGGGACGGTCGCGACTTCGACGCAGTGACCGGCGGCCGCGCTTCGAGTGCTCTTGCGCCAGGTGAGAGTGGCGTCCTGCATCGTGGGTCCCCTTCCAAGGATGAATTGCTCATCCATCACAGCTCACGATGCGGCCAAGAAGCGGAGCGCTTCCTCCCTCTGAGCGATAGCCGTTCGGCTCTGATCTGCCGACAGTGCGCGTTCCCGCAGGTCAGAGAGGGCATCCCGATAGACGTCGACGTCGGTCGGTTTCACCCGGAAGAGACCGCCGGTAAGGCCTTCGCTGTGCACGATCGGGGCGCGCGTGCCCACTCCGAATTCCAGGACCATGAACGGCTCGGCCATGCCGGCGTGCGCGCCCGCGCTGAACGGGAGCACCAGGAGCTCGACGCCGGGGCGCTCGCTGGCCTCGAGCAGCCGCGCCAACTGGCGGCGCAGCACCTCGGGCCCGCCGACCTCGCGGTGCAGCACGGCCTCGTCGAGCACGATCCGCAGTTCGGGGGGCGGCTCCCGGGTCAGGACGGCCTGCCGGGCCATCCGCAGGGCGAGCCGGCGCTGGATCGTCTCGGCGGCACCGACGTCGGCACCGACCTCGATCACGGCCCGGGCGTACTCGTCGGTCTGGAGCAGGCCGGGGACGACCGCCGTCTCCCACTCGCTGATCAGCACGGCCTCGGCCTCGAGGGCGACGTATTCGTCGTACGGGTCGGGGACCGACGATCGATAGGGCGTCCACCAGGCCCGGGTGCGGCCACGACGGGCCAGGTCGCGCAGGCGGTCGCGGTCTTCCACCCGTACGCCGTACGCGGTCAGCAGACGGTCGAGATCGGGCTCGGTGATGCCGGTGTGGGCCGTCTCGATGCGACTCAGCTTCGACTCGGACCAGCTCAGCGAGGTGGCCACGTCGGCCGCCCGGCGTTCGCCACGCAGGCGTCGCAGCTCGTTGCCGAGCTCGTGCCGTGCCGTCGATGTCACCCTAGCCACGCGAACACCATAACGGCCCCGAGGTTGCGGTCTGCAACTTGCAGCGCACGCTGTGCACTTGCACGCAGGTCAGGGGCGTGAATGAATGGAGTGGACGACGGGACGGCGGTGGCGGCAAACACCACCGATCCTTCGTGGGAGGGCCTCGTCCGGCGGGCGGACGGGGCCCTTTCACGTGCATCAGCGAAAGGGCAATAGCGAACGGGACGACAGGCCTGAGCCCGCCGCCCCGTTCATCCCCCCGGTTTGGTACCGCGCGCGTCCGTGGGACCCCCCGATCACCAATGACGCTGCGTGTTTATAGATTCACACTCCGCACAGGCCGTGTCAAGCAAATCGGGAAATTTCCCGATTTGCCCGAAGCTCTGAGAGCACCGAGGGTGAACGCCTAGGCGGGAACAGCGGCGACGAAGACCTGCCCCGTACCCGCCACCTTGATCACTCCGGCGTCGGCCGGGGCGTAGGCCGCCGTGCCCGGCGTCAGCTCGACCGGAGTGCCGTCGACCGCCTCGCCCACGAACGTGTCACCCCGGACGCCCAGAATGATCCGCGGGCCGCTCGCGGGCACCTCGGTCGGCGCCCGGGTGCCGTCGAGCTCGATCCGGAACAGCTCGAAGTCGGGCACCGGCACCTGCCACGTCGACACGCCCGGCCCGACCTCGGTGCTGTGCAGGATCGGGTCGTCGAGCACCTCGAAGCGCAGCACGTTGAGCAGCTCGCCGACGTCGACCCGCTTGGGAGTCAGGCCGCCCCGCAGCACGTTGTCACTGGCCGCCATCAGCTCGACCCCGGCCCCCTTGAGGTAGGCGTGCAGGTTGCCCGCCGGCATCCAGATCGCCTCGCCCGGGGCCAGCCGCACATGGTTGAGCAGCAGCGCCACCAGCACGCCGGGGTCGCCCGGGTAGTGCGCCGCCAGGTGCGAGGCGAGTTCCGACTTCCCGGCCTCGACCACGGCCGAGATCAGGCCCGCACGGTCGTCTTCGGGCCAGGTGAGCAGGGTCTGCACGGCCGTCCGGAGGTCTCCCCCACGCAGCGCGGCCACCACTGGGGCGAGCGAAGCCAGGCCGAACGCCTCGATCGCGTCGGCCGAGTCGGCCGGCGCCCGGAAGCCGCACAGTGCCTCGAACGGCGTCAGCGCGACCAGCATCTCGGGCTTGTGGTTGGGGTCGGTGTAGTTGCGGGGCAGGCTCGGATCGGCGTCCTGCCGGGCGTACGCCAGCTTGGCGTAGTCGGGGTCGGGGTGCGCCTGCAACGACAGCGGCGTCTCGGCCGCCAGCACCTTGAGCAGGAACGGCAGCCGCGGGCCGAACGATTCGAGCACCGGGCCGCCGAGCTGACCCTTGGGGTCGTCGGCGATGAGCGCCTCGAGGCTGACCGGGCCGTCCGGGCCGGTGACCGTGGCCGGATCACCGGGATGGGCCCCCAGCCAGAGTTCGGCCTCGGGTTGCTCGGTGGGCGACGGCCGGCCCTGGAGCTCGGCGATGACGGTGCGGGAACCCCAGGCGTACGGGCGGACGTTCCCGGTCAGCGGAAAGACACTCATGCGCAGATTGTCCAATTTACGGGGCGACGGGTGCCACCGCTCGGTCGATATCGGGCTCGATGTAGATCACCCGGGCGATCGGGACGGCGTCCCGGATGCGCTTCTCGGTCTCGTCGATGTGCCGGGCCACCTCGTCCGCCCGGTCCGTCCGGGGCACCGCGATCTTGACCGCGACCAGCAGTTCCTCCGGCCCGAGGTGCAGCGTCTTCATGTGGATGATCCGCTCGATGCCCTCGCCGGCCAGCACGGCCTGCTCGATCTTGCGGGCCGCCTCGGGGTTCGCCCCCTCGCCGATCAGCAGGCTCTTGGTCTCGATGGCCAGCACGGCCGCGATGGCCACCAGCAGCAGGCCGATGGCCGCGGTGCCGATGCCGTCCCACACGCCGTTCCCGGTGATCAGGGTGAGCACCACGCCGAAGAACGCGAACACCAGGCCGAGGAGTGCGCCCGAGTCTTCCAGCAGGACGACCGGCAGCTCCGGCGCCTTGGCCCGGCGCACGAAGTCGACCCACGACGTCTTGCCCCGGGTGTGGTTCGACTCCTTGATCGCCGTACGGAAGGAATAGCCCTCGAGCCCGATCGCGACGATCAGCACGACGACCGGGACCCACTGCCAGCTCTCGATCGGGTGCGGATCCTGAATCTTGTGCCAGGCCTCGTACAGCGCGAACAGGCCGCCCAGGGTGAACAGCACGATCGACACGATGAACGCGTAGACGTAGCGCTCGCGGCCGTATCCGAACGGGTGCTCGGGAGTGGCCTGGCGCCGCGAGCGCTTGCCGCCGATGAGCAGCAGCAACTGGTTGCCGGAGTCGGCCACCGAGTGGATCGACTCCGCCAGCATCGACGACGAGCTGGTCAGCAACCAGGCGATGAACTTGGTGACCGCGATGCCGAGATTCGCGGCCAGCGCCGCGATGATCGCCCGGGTGCCGCCTTCAGCACTCATTTATCCACTCCGCAATGACGTCGGGATGAAACCGGGTCACTGCATTCCCTCGGGCAACGGGTTCGAAAGCTCCTTCATCTCGCTGATCGCGGGCACGGCCATCGGGTCGAGCCCGTGCGCGAGCGCGAGATAGAGCGAGGCGAAGTCGGGCACGGCGGTCAGCGAGGCGAGCCGCTCCAGCGCGGAGCCGCCCTCGGCGGTCAGCACGTCGCAGCGGACCCCGCGGCGCTCGGCCAGGGTCTGCACGGCGTCGGCCCGGCGTTCCTCGACGGCGACCGGCTCGTCCGCGTCTTCCTCGGGGTTGAGCCCGCCGTCGCGGAACAGCACCAGCCGCAGCCGGGTGGCGGCCGAGCCGTCGTCGTCCGCGTCCGGGTCGGCGAAGATGTCGCGCGACGACTCGGCGAGACCGCCGAACACGCCGTCGAGCAGGCCCACCCGGCCGCGACCGGCCTCGCCCAGCGCGCCCGCCATCACCGGGTAGCGGGCGTTGGCCGCCAGCGTGTCGGCGAACCGGCGTGCGGCCACCGTGGCCAGCGGGGACGAGCCCCAGACGATCGGGATCGAGCCGGCCAGGCCGAGCGCGAGCGCCTTGGCCGGGTTGACGAACGAGTCGGCCCCGGGCCGGCAGCGCTCGGCGTCGGCGTCGAGCCGGGTCGCGGTCTCGGCCAGGTCGGCCTCGTTGACCTTGACCAGGCCGATCGCGCGGGCGGCGAGCAGCACCGGCACGGCCAGGCCCCAGAGGCTGGCTCGGGCGGGCGCCCGCCGGGGCACCGGGAAGAACGGGGCACGAGCGCGCGCCGCCATGGCCTCGAGCTCGGAGTCGGGGTTGCCGACGGCGACCAGCCGAGCGCCCCGGCGGGCGGCCGCCTCGGCCGCGGCCAGGGCCTCGGGGCTGCGGCCGGAGGCCGAGACGGCGATGACCACGTCGGCCGCGCCGACCCAGCCGGGCAGGCCGGGGCTGCGGTGGCCGATGATCGGCACCGGGCAGCGCGGGCCGGCCACGGTCGACAGGATGCTGCCGGTCAGGCCGGCCGTGCCGATGCCGGCCACGACGACCGCGCGCGGGCGGCCCTCGTCCGAAATCATGCTCAGGTCGGTCTCGGCGGCCAGCGCGGCCGCCTCGCGCACCTGGGCCCCGGCCGACGCCGTGGCCCGCAGCATGCCGCCCGGGTCGTTGGCCAGCATCGACTTCTCGTCGTCGAGGGCCGACTCGTCGACGTGCCGGTGACCGTGCACGCCGGCCGCGCCACCCTCCAGCGGGCCCGCCATCAGGCTGCTCCCCCGGCCGCCGGGCGCGCCTCGTCGAGCAGCAGCACCGGGATGTCGTCGCGGACCTCGAAGATGCGCCCGCACTCGGTGCAGGTGAGGGTCTGCGCGTCGGCGTCGTAGGTGAGCGGCGCGTGATGCGTGTCCGGACAGGCCAAAATGTCCAACAACTGCGGATCGAGGGCCACCGAACGCTCCTTTAAAACGGAAAGAAGAGGCGTCACGATCCTAACTGCGGACGATCGCCAGCACTTCGTCCCGGAGCGATGCCATGCGATCCGGCTTCGCGGCCTCGACGTTCAGGCGCAGCAGCGGCTCGGTGTTCGACGCCCGCAGGTTGAACCAGGCGCCGTCCGAGAGCGTCACGGTGAGGCCGTCGAGCTCGTCGAAGGTCGCCCCGGCGAAGTGCTCCCGCACCTCGGCCACCTTGGCCGCGGCGTCGGCCACGGTCGAGTTGATCTCGCCCGAGGCGCTGTAGCGCTCGAACTCGGCGGCGAACTCGGAGAGCGGCCGGTCCTGCCCCCCGAGCGCGGCCAGCACGTGCATCGCGGCCAGCATGCCGGTGTCGGCGAACCAGAAGTCTCGGAAGTAGTAGTGCGCCGAGTGCTCGCCGCCGAAGACCGCGTTCGTCGTGGCCATCTCGGCCTTGATGAACGAGTGGCCGACCCGGCTGCGGACCGGCTTGCCGCCGTTCTCGGTGATGATCTCGGGCACGGCCAGCGAGGTGATCAGGTTGTGGATGATCGTGCTGCCCGGGAACTTGGCCAGCTCACGCTTGGCCACCAGGGCGGTGACCGCGGACGGCGAGACCGGGTCGCCGTTCTCGTCGATGACGAAGCAGCGGTCGGCGTCGCCGTCGAACGCGATGCCGATGTCGGCGCCCTGCGCGCGGATCGCATTTTGCAGGTCGACCAGGTTGGCCGGGTCGAGCGGGTTGGCCTCGTGGTTGGGGAACGAGCCGTCGAGCTCGAAATACATCGGCACGATCTCGAGCGGCAGCGCGGGCAGCACCTGGTCGCCGAGCACGGCCGGCACGGTGTAGCCGCCCATGCCGTTGCCGGCGTCGACGATCACCTTGAGCGGCCGGATGGTGGTGAGATCGACCAGCGAGCGGAGATGTTTCGCGTACGCCCCCAGCAGCTCGCGCGTCTCGACCCGATCGGGCCCGTCGGCGCCGGCGTTCAGGTCGTCGAGCAGAGCCTCGGCACGCTGCCGCACGACGGCGAGACCGCTCTCCTGGCCGACCGGCTTGGCACCCGCGCGGCACAGCTTGATGCCGTTGTACTGCGCCGGGTTGTGGCTGGCGGTGAACATGGCGCCGGGCAGGCCGAGCGCGCCGGACGCGTAGTAGAGCCCGTCGGTCGAGGCCAGACCGATGTTGATCACGGCCGCACCGGCCGCGTTGGCGCCCCGGGCGAACGCGGCGGCCAGGCCGGGACCCGATTCGCGCATGTCGTGCGCGATGACGATCTCGTCCGCGTTGTCGCCCGACTCGCGCAGCATCTCGACGAACGCCGTGCCCAGAGCCCGGGCGACCGACTCGTCGAACTGGTCCGGGACGACACCCCGGACGTCGTACGCCTTGACAAGCTTGGACAGGTCAGACACTGCGCCCCCTCAGGCCCCTACCGGATGTTCGGGCCGAGAGTAGCCGAGGCGCGTGGACGGCAAGGTGGCAACGACGAGGCGTCACTGTTACGTGATCCGATCGCGATAAATACTCACGGCATTTTCTCGGCCGAACAGCGCTTGTCGACACGCGTGATGCGGGTCACGATGGACAGGTCTGTGGAGGTGTCTTCTTGGCCAATCCCTGGCTCGCCCTCGACGCCGGTGCCGACCCCGTCGAGCGTATTCGGCAGGTCGGACGCGCCCACGAGCGGTTCGTCGCGGGCGAGGCTCCGCGGGGTGCCTCGATGCGGTCGGTCGTGGCCGACTCGTGGCGGCGCTCGGCCGTGGCGCTGCCCGGGCCCGACGCCACCGCCCCGATCGAGCTCAGCGACGACGACCTCGAGACCTACCGGGCGGCCCACCCGCTGGCGAGTGTGCTGCCGATCTTCCGCGACCTGCTCGGCGGTCTGGCCGAGGACGGGGAGCACCTGATGGCGGTCTGTGACGCGTACGGGCGCCTGCTCTGGGTCGAGGGAACGGCCAAGACGCTGCGCGCGGGCGAGCGGATGAACTTCGTGCCCGGCGCCCGCTGGGACGAGGCGCACGCCGGCACCAACGCACCCGGCACGGCCCTCGCGGTCGACCACCCGTTGCAGATCTTCGCCACCGAGCACTTCAGCCGGGGCGTGCAGCGCTGGACGTGTGCCGCCGCTCCGATCCACGACCCGGGAACGGGCCGGTTGCTCGGCGCGATCGACGTCACCGGCGGCGACCACCTGGCCAACCCGCACAGCCTGGCCCTGGTCCGGGCGACCGCGCTGGCCGCCGAGGCGTTCCTCAGCTCCCACCGGCCGTCGCCGGCGACCGCGGGTTCGGTGTCCGCGCTCGGCCGCAACGAGGTGGTGCTGACCTTCGAGGGGCGGCAGTGGCGCCTCGGCCGTCGCCACTCCGAGCTGCTCGTGCTGCTGCTGGCCCATCCCGAGGGCAGCACGGGCGACGAGCTGGGCGTCGGGCTCTACGGCGACGAGGCGAGCCCGGTGACCGTCCGCGCGGAGTTGTCCCGGTTGCGCCGGATGCTCGGCCCCGAGCTGATGGAGTCCCGGCCCTACCGGTTGCGAGCCGAGATCCAGGCCGATTTCCGTACGGTGCCCCAGCTGCTCGAGCAGGGCCGCGTGGCCGACGCTCTGGAGGCGTACGCGGGACCGCTTCTGCCTTTCTCGGACGCTCCGGGCGTGGTGAAACTGCGGCGACTCGTCGACGGACGGCTGCGCTCGGCGGTGCTGACCGCCCGCGACCGCGGCCTGCTGCAGACCTGGCTGCACTCACCCTGGGGCTCCGACGACCTGGAGATCTGGGAGGCGTACGCCCACCTGCTCTCCCCCACCGACCCGGCCCGCCCGATGGCCGCGGCCCGCATCCAGGAGCTCCAACTGGAGTACGGGCTTGCAACGTCGTTGCAACGTTCTGGTAACTAACGTCGGCCGTATCCCTGAGGTACGGAGGCAGGCATGACCGTATATTCCGCGCCCGGCACTGACGGCGCCATCGTCAACTATGAATCCCGGTACGACCACTTCATCGGCGGGGAATACGTGCCGCCGGCGAAGGGCCAGTACTTCGCCAACCCCAGCCCGGTCACCGGCGAGGACTTCTGCGAGATCGCGCGGGGCACCGCCGAGGACGTCGAGAAGGCGCTGGACGCCGCGCACGGCGCCGCCGACGCCTGGGGCCGCACCTCGACCGCCGAGCGGGCCAACATCCTCAACAAGATCGCCGACCGGATGGAGCAGAACCTCGAGAAGCTCGCCGTCGCCGAGTGCTGGGAGAACGGCAAGCCGGTACGCGAGACGCTCGCGGCCGACATCCCGCTCGCGATCGACCACTTCCGCTACTTCGCCGGCGCCATCCGCGCCCAGGAGGGCACCGCGGGCGAGATCGACGACGACACGGTCGCCTACCACTTCCACGAGCCGCTGGGCGTGGTCGCGCAGATCATCCCGTGGAACTTCCCGATCCTGATGGCGGTCTGGAAGCTCGCCCCGGCGCTCGCGGCCGGCAACGCGGTCGTGCTCAAGCCGGCCGAGCAGACCCCGGCCTCGATCCACTACTGGATGTCGCTGGTCGCCGACCTGCTGCCGCCCGGCGTCGTGAACATCGTCAACGGGTTCGGCGTCGAGGCCGGCAAGCCGCTCGCCTCGTCCAACCGGGTCGCCAAGGTCGCCTTCACCGGTGAGACCACCACCGGCCGGCTGATCATGCAGTACGCGTCCGAGAACCTGATCCCGGTCACGTTGGAGCTGGGCGGCAAGAGCCCGAACATCTTCTTCGACGACGTCAGCCGGCTCGACGACGACTTCTACGACAAGTCGCTCGAGGGCTTCTCGATGTTCGCGCTCAACCAGGGCGAGGTCTGCACCTGCCCGTCGCGTGCGCTGATCCAGCAGGGCATCTACAACGACTTCCTGGCCGCCGGCGTCAAGCGGGTGGAGAACCTCAAGCAGGGCAACCCGCTCGACACCGACACCCAGGTCGGCGCGCAGGCCAGCAACGACCAGCTCGAGAAGATCCTGTCGTACCTGGACATCGGCCGGCAGGAGGGCGCCAAGGTGCTCACCGGCGGCGCGCGGGCCGACCTCGGCGGCAACCTCTCCGGCGGCTTCTACGTCCAGCCGACGATCTTCGAGGGCAACAACTCGATGCGGATCTTCCAGGAGGAGATCTTCGGGCCGGTCGTGTCGGTGACCTCGTTCGCCGACTACGCCGACGCCATCAAGATCGCCAACGACACGCTGTACGGCCTCGGCGCCGGCGTGTGGACCCGGGACATCAACACGGCGTACCGGGCCGGCCGGGCGATCAAGGCGGGCCGGGTGTGGACCAACTCGTACCACCTCTACCCGGCGCACGCCGCGTTCGGTGGCTACAAGCAGTCCGGCATCGGCCGCGAGAACCACAAGATGATGCTCGACCACTACCAGCAGACCAAGAACCTGCTGGTCAGCTACAGCCCCAAGGCGATGGGCTTCTTCTAGGCCATGCCCACGACCCGAGTTGACGTGACTCCCGCCGCTGCCGATCTGATGCGGCAGCTGCGGGAGACCCACGGCCCGCTGATGTTCCACCAGTCCGGCGGCTGCTGCGACGGCAGTTCGCCGATGTGCTACCTGGAGGGCGAGTTCCGCACCGGCAAGTCCGATGTGCTGCTCGAGTCCCTGAAGATCGACGGGGTGCCCGAGCCGATCACCTTCTGGATGTCCGGCTCGCAGTTCGAGCTCTGGAAGCACACCCATCTGACGGTGGACGTGGTCCGTGGGCGCGGCGCCGGCTTCTCGCTGGAGGCGCCCGAGGGCATGCGGTTCCTCATCCGATCGCGCCTGCTCACCGAGCAGGAGATCGACGAATTGTCCGAAACAGACGCCGATCGGGTTGTTTGATCCCGACCACAATCTGATCCGATCACCGCCGCCGTCCCGTATCAATGGGGGCGGCGGCGTCTTGCTGCCGTGACGTCAACTTCGAGGACAGCAAGTGCCACCCCCTTCTCCCGTACGCCTCCTGACCGCCCTCACCGCACTGGACCGCCGCTTCCTGGCCGTCCTGCGCCGGGCCCTCGAACGTGTCGGCTTCTCCCCCGACCGTGCCGAGTCGCACCGGGCGGAGCCGATGAGCCCTCTCCCCGCGGCAATGTCAGCCCCGGAGCGATATGGGGAGGCGTTCATGCGGTTGTCGCGGGCCAGGAAAGTCGTACTGCTCGGGGTCGTGGTGCTCGCCGTGGGCCTGACCGGGCGCGCGTCGGCGCAGTCGAACGCCCCGGCCGATCCGGTGGCGGCTCCGGCCTCCTCGGCGCCGGCGCCCACGCCTACGCCCTCGCACTCGAAGAAGCCCAAGCCCAAGCCGAAGCCCACGAAGAGCGCGTCCGGCCGGAAGTCCGTCGTCAACGCGCGCTTCGCCGGGCCGGCCGGCAGCCACATGCTGACCGGCACCAAGGGCGTGGCGCTCACGTTCGACGACGGCCCCGACCCGGCCGAGACGCCCAAGCTGCTCAAGCTGCTGGCCCAGCATCACGTCAAGGCCACGTTCTGCCTGGTCGGCCAGAACGCGCAGCGGCACCCCGAGCTGGTGCGACAGATCGTCGCGGGCGGTCACACCCTCTGCAACCACACCTGGAACCACAGCCTGAAGATCGGCAAGGACCCGGCCGCCAAGATCCGGGCCGACCTGCAGCGGACCAACTCGGCCATCCTCAAGGCGGCGCCCGGCGCGAAGATCAAGTACTTCCGGGCGCCCGGCGGCAACTTCACGCCGCGGCTGGTCGAGGTGGCCGAGGACATGAAGATGACCTCGATCTATTGGAAGGTCGACCCGCGCGACTGGGACCACCCCAAGGGCGAGTCCGACTCGGCCCACCAGCAGCGGGTGATCTCGAAGATCGCCCGGAACTGCCGGCCGGGGGCGATCGTGCTGTCGCACGACTACGCGCAGCCGGACACCATCGCGGCGTACCGGAAGCTCATTCCGATGCTCAAGAAGCGCTACACGCTGGTCGCGCTGCCATAGGCCCTAGGGTCTAGTGGGACGGCGGGATGACCCGCAGGTGACCGCGACGGCCGGTCTGGTGGCCCGGGAGGCGTTCCTCGTCGTCGGTGCGCGGGGGCGGGGCCGGCGGGCGGGCCGCTTCGCGTACGGCGTCGGCCAGAGCGACCAGATCGTCCGTGGTCGGCGGCGGCGGGGCGAAGTCGCCGTCGTGGCGGACGAGTTCCCAGCCTCGGGGGGCGGTGAGGCTGCGGGCGTGCGGCTCACACAGGTCGTACGTGTGGGGTTCGGCGAAGGCCGCCAAGGGGCCGACGACCGCCGTGGAGTCGCTGTAGACGTAGGTCAGCGTGGCGACAGCCTGTCGGGGACAGCCGTTCCGGGAGCAACGCCGTGGTGACCTCACGGCGGCACGTTATCTCTCCGGCGGCCCGTGTGGGCGCTCCCGCCCCGCGACACGCCGACCCACGATGCATCACGATTCGGCCATGCTCGGCCGACACGCCGCCCCCGATGGGGCGAATTACCGGCGTAAGGCCCCGAAGGGACGAATCAACGACGCCGTAACTCCTCTGACGCCGTGTCACACCGTCGGAGGACTAGGCTTGCCGAGTGACCACCAGTCCCGAACGTCGCCGCACCGATCCGTCCCGGGCGGCGCGCAAGGCCGGCCCGGGTCATCCGACCCGCCGTGACCGGCACGGCCGGGGCTTGCGCGGCCGGCTCGTACCGGCCACCGTCCCCCTGGCCCGCACCAAGGCGGAGATCTTCGACGACCTGGTGCTCGACACCGTCGAGCAGCTCGAGCGGCGCTATGCCAAAGAGCTGGCCGGGGTCGAGTTCGCGGTCGAAGACGTGCCGCCGGATCTCAACGTCTACGACTCCGACGTGCTCGAGGACGGCGAGGTGCCGCTGGCCCGGTTGCTGCCCGGTCGCCCCGGCCGGCAGGAGCTTCCCCCACGGATCGTGCTCTACCGGCGGCCGCTGGAATTCCGGGCGATGGACCGCGAAGACCTCGCCGACCTCGTCCACGATGTGATCATCGAGCAGGTCGCCAACCTGCTCGGGGTGGATCCTGACGAACTGTCCTAGTGCATGAGGGTTATTCAGGGCCGACCGCAAGCCCCGCCTTGCCGCAGCTCAATCGCCTTGGTCTCCGCCGCCCTGAATAATTCTCATGCCACGCGCCGCTTGAGCTTGCGGCGCTCGCGCTCGGACAGTCCACCCCAGATTCCGAAACGCTCGTCGTGGCCCAGTGCGTATTCCAGGCACTCGGCCTTGACCTCACAGCGACCGCAGATCCGCTTCGCCTCCCGGGTGGACCCCCCCTTTTCCGGGAAGAAAGCTTCCGGGTCGGTCTGCGAACACAGCGCCCGTTCCTGCCACTCGGGCGCGTCCCCGAGCAGGTCGACCCCTTCAACCTGCGCTTCCATCGGCGTGCCTCCCAATTTCCGCGCCGGCAGCAATGCCGACGCTGACCCCCCACGCACGCAGCGTGTTTTTTGCGAGCAGAATTCGCATATCTGCGCCCTCAGCTCACAACCCCACCGAAATTACACGCGTGTAAGACGTGCGTCGTCAAGCCGAACCTGATAAATAGGCCCGTTTCCCCGGCGCGCCTTCGGCGCGTCGTGGTCCCGTTCCTGCCATATCTCTCCGGAGCACCGGGAGGTAACGCAGCTCGGCCAGCATTAGTCCAATTTAACCCGATTTGTGACTCAGCGTCGACCGTAGGTCGTAGTCCGCTCCACGGCCGGACGACCCGCGGTCGCCGCGAGTTCCTTCAGCTCAGCCACCGTGCGAGCCGATCCGTGCTCGGAACCCGCCATCCGCGAGATCGTTTCCTCCATCAGGGTGCCGCCGAGGTCGTTACAGCCGCCGTTGAGCATCACCCGGGTGCCCTCGTCGCCCAATTTCACCCACGAGCACTGGATGTTGTCGATGCGGCCGTGCAGCAGGATCCGGGCCATGGCGTGGACGACCCGGTTCTCCCGCCAGCTGGCGCCGTTGCGCGCGATGCCGGCCAGGTAGATCGGGGCGTTGGTGTGGATGAAGGGCAGGGCCACGAACTCGGTGAAGCCACCCGTACGGTCCTGGATGCCGGCCAGCACCCGGAAGTGGCCCAGCCACTGCCGCGGGTGGTCGACGTGGCCGTACATCATGGTCGAACTGGACCGGATGCCGAGCTCGTGGGCCGTCGAGACGACGTCGACCCAGGCGTTGGCCGGGAGCTTGCCCTTGGTCAGCACCCAGCGCACCTCGTCGTCGAGGATCTCGGCCGCCGTGCCCGGGATAGTGCCCAGGCCCGCTTCCTTGAGGTCGCTCAGCCACTCGCGGACCGGAACGCCGGCCTTGGCCGCGGCGGTGACGATCTCCATCGGGGAGTAGGCGTGGACGTGCATGCCGGGGACCCGCTGCTTCACGGCCCGCACGAGGTCCGCGTACGCGGTAACCGGCATCTTGGGGTCGATGCCGCCCTGCATGCAGACCTCGGAAGCACCGTCCTGCCAGGCCTGCTCGGCCCGGTCGGCCACCTGGTCGACGGAGAGGCGGTAGGCGTCGGCGTCCTTCTCGCGCTGGGCGAACGCGCAGAACCGGCAGCCCACGTAACAGACGTTGGTGAAGTTGATGTTCCGGTTCACCACGTACGTGATGTCGTCGCCGTTGACATGTCTGCGCAGGTCGTCGGCGATGCGGGCGAGCTCGTCGAGGGCCTCGCCGTCCGCGTTGAACAGCGCCATCGCCGCGTCTTCGTTCTTCTCGTCCAGCAGCGCAGCCGGGTTGTCGGCCGCGAGCTTGAGCCCGGCGAGAACATCGCTTTCGATTCTTCGGGGCGCCTCGGTCGTGATGTGCGACGCGACCTCGGTCCAGTCGCCGTAGACGTCGTCGAAATCGGACCGGCGGTCGCTCGTCCGACCCTCGGTGTCGATCGACGCGAACAGATCGGTGCGGCCACCGCCGTACACGTCGTCGGGCTCCTGCCACGGACGGCCGATCACCTCGGCGTCCTCGTTCGCCAGCCCGTCGGAGCCGGCCAGCGCCGCCACGTGGGTCGCCAGGCGCGGGTCGAGCCAGCCCTCGGCGCCGCGGCGCACATATTCCGGATAGATCGTCAGCCGCTCACGCAGCTCGAACCCGGCGGCGGCCGACTTCTCGCGCAGCAGGTCGATCTGGGGCCAGGGCCGCTCGGGGTTCACGTGGTCGGGCGTCACCGGGGAGACGCCGCCCCAGTCGTCGATGCCCGAGCGCAGCAGCAGCGCGAACTCGGTGTCGATCAGGTTGGGCGGGGCCTGGATGCGGGCCCGGGGGCCCATGATGACGCGGCCCACGGCCACCGTGGCGGCCAGCTCGCGCAGCTCGGCGTCGGGCATACCGCGCATCGCCGTGTCGGGCTTGGCGCGGAAGTTCTGGATGATGACCTCTTGGATGTGGCCGTACTCGCGGGCGGCGCGGCGCATCGCGAACAGCGCGTCGACCCGCTCGGCCGGGGTCTCGCCGATGCCGATCAGGATGCCGGTGGTGAACGGCACGCCCACCCGGCCGGCGTCGTCGAGCACGCGGAGGCGTACGGCCGGCTCTTTGTCGGGGGAACCGAAATGCGGACCGCCCGGCTCGGACCACAGGCGGGTCGCGGTGGTCTCGAGCATCATGCCCATGCTGGGCGCGACCGGCTTCAGCCGCTGCAGCTCGGCCCAGCTCATCACGCCCGGGTTGAGATGCGGGAGCAGGCCGGTCTCCTCGAGCACGGCGATCGCGCAGGCACGCACATAGTCGAGGGTGGAGTCGTAGCCGCGCTCGTCGAGCCACTGCCGGGCCGCGGGCCAGCGCTCCTCGGGCCGGTCGCCCAGCGTGAACAGCGCCTCTTTACAACCCTGGGCGGCACCCTGGCGGGCGATCTCGAGCACCTCGTCACGCTCGAGGAACGCGGCCGGCAGCCGATGCGGCACGGTGGCGAACGTGCAGTAGTGACACCTGTCCTGACACAGCCGGGTCAGGGGGATGAAAACCTTGCGGCTGTACGTCACCACGCCCGGCCGCCCGGCTTCCCGCAGACCCGCGTCGCGGATGTGGCCGGCGATCGTCAGCAGCTCGTCGAACTGATCGCCGGTCGCGGCCAGCAGCGCCGTCGCCTCTTCGGCGTCGACTGCCTTGCCGTCGGCGGCGCGGCGCAGAGCGCGCCGGATGCTCGCTTCGGTAGGACCGTTCACGACCGCGTTGACCTCTGTCACCCCAGCAGCCTAGGCCGGAAAACCGGCGGTTGCCCCGGGCGTACCGGGGCAACCGCAGTGGCATAGGACACGAGGCCGGCCTTTTACCGGCGGGGCGGGTCCTGGTCGGCGGGACCGAAACCGGGGCGGTCGTCCGCGATCTTCTCGGTGCGGTCGTCGGCCGGCTGGGTCGTACGCGGGACGGCCTGGGTCGGCTCCGCGAAGTTCGGATAGGCCGAGTTCGGCGGGGTGCCGGGGAAGACCGACGTGGGTGGCATCTGCGGTGCGCCGGGCGGGGCCGAGGTGGGGGGCGCCGGCGGGGCCGAGGCGGGCATCGGGACGGCCGACTGGTTCCAGCTCGGCTGCTGCGGCTGCGGCGGCTGGCCGTACTGAGGCGGCTGGCCGTACTGCGGGGGCTGACCCTGCGGCGGCCCGGCCGGGTAGCTGCCCGGGGCGAAGCCCGGCTGCTGCGGCTGCTGCTGCGGGGGCGGGCCGTAACCGGGCTGGCCCGGGTAGGTGCCCGGCTGACCGTAGGCGGGCTGGCCGTAGACGCCCGGCTGCTGCTTGGGCTTGGGCACCTGGAACAGGCCCTGCCAGAGACGGAACGTGGCGTACGCCGCCACGCCGAACACGGCCAGCCAGGCCACGCGGACCAGCAGCTCTTCGAAGGCGATCCGCGCGCCGTTGTTGCTCGCGTGGTTGATCAGCCCGATGAGCAGGCCGAACACGAGGCCGAAGAAGGCCATCACCGCGTACTCGAGCACGGCGACCAAGGTGATCAGCGACGCCTTGGCGTGGCGCGGCTGCACCAGCACGGCCAGCAGCACCGCGGCCAGCGGCATGGCGATGGTCGCCGTGTTGATGAAGCCGTAGAAGCTGTCCTGCGTGCGGTAACCGAACTGGTTCTCGCCATCCGGGATCAACCGGATGACCGCCACGAAGAGCAGCAGCGCGGGCGCGCCGACGAGCGCGTAGGCCGCGAGATCGCGCAGCGGGCGAAGGAACTGGCCGGCCGATTTGCCCTCGCCCGGCGCGGGCTGCGGTTGGCTGGTCACGGGGAACTCCCTGACGGACGTGGAATGAGTCGGCTAAGGGTAGACGGACCTGGCACTGTTACCCCTCGGCCCGGCTCCCCATACCCGCGAGTTTCGTCACCCGGGGGCGGTTTCTGTCGTACGGGTGCGGGAGGATGACCGGTATGCGGATCGTGGTCCTTTCCGGTGGCATCGGCGGCGCGAAGTTCCTCGTCGGCGTGCGGGCGCAGGCTCGCGCGCTCGGCGCCGAGGTGGCCGCGGTGGTCAACGTCGGCGACGACGTGCGCATGCACGGCCTGCAGATCTGCCCCGACCTCGACAGTGTGATGTACACGCTGGGCGGCGCCCACGACCCCGAGCGTGGCTGGGGCCGGGTCGGCGAGAGCTGGGTGGTCAAGGAGGAACTGGCCGCCTACGGCGCCGAGCCGTCGTGGTTCGGCCTGGGCGACAAAGACACGGCGACCCATCTCGTACGCACCCAGATGCTCACCGCCGGCTACCCCCTCTCCCAGGTCACGGCCGCGTTGTGCGAGCGCTGGCAGCCCGGCGTGACGATGCTGCCGGCCACCGACGACCGCCTCGAGACGCACGTGGTGGTCGACGTCGAGGGCGAGCGCAAGGCGATCCACTTCCAGGAGTGGTGGGTGCGCTACCGCGGCGACCTGCCGACCCACCGGTTCGTCTTCGTCGGCGCCGAGGCGGCCAAGCCCGCGCCCGGCGTGCTCGAGGCGATCGCGGCGGCCGACGTGGTGCTGGTCGCGCCGAGCAATCCGGTGGTCAGCATCGCCCCGATCCTGGCCGTGAGCGCGATCCGCGACGCGGTGGCGGGCGGTTCGGCCCCGGTGGTCGGCGTCTCCCCGATCATCGGCGACTCCCCGATCCGCGGCATGGCCGACAAATGCCTGGCCACGGTCGACGTCGAGGTCACGGCGGCCGGCGTGGGCGGCCTCTACGGCGCCCGCTCCGACGGCGGCCTGCTCGACGGCTGGCTGGTCGACTCGTCCGACGCCGGCGCGTCCGTGGCCGGCGTCGAGACCCGGGCGGTCCCGCTGTGGATGAGCTCGGAAGAGGCGACGGCCCAGATGGTGAAGGACGCGCTGTCGTTGGCCGGCGTCGCGTGACCTCGATGTTCAGTTTTTGGAGGGGCAAGTCGTGACGGACGGGCTGGAGATCCTGCCGGTGCGCGGGATCGGGCACATCGTGGCCGGTGACGACCTGGTCGAGCTGATCGCCGCGGCCGCGCCGTGGATCGCCGACGGCGACGTGCTGGTCGTCACCAGCAAGATCGTGTCGAAGGCCGAGGGCCGCCTGGTCGAGGTGCCGGCCGACGGCGAGGCCCGCGACGACGCCCGGCGCGAGGTGCTGGCGTCCGAGACGGCGCGGGTGGTGGCCCGGCGCGGGCCGACGACGATCGTGCAGACCCACCACGGGTTCGTGATGGCGGCCGCGGGCATCGACGCCTCCAACGTCGACAAGACCCACCTGGTGCTGCTGCCGGCCGACCCCGACACGTCGGCGCGGCAGTTGCGGGCGGGCTTCCGGGCGCGCGGGCTCGACGTGGGCGTGATCGTCTCCGACACGATGGGGCGGGCCTGGCGCAACGGGCTCACCGACGTGGCCCTGGGCGCGGCCGGAATCGAGCCGATCCGGGACCATCGGGGCGAGACCGATCCGTACGGGAACGAGCTCGAAATCACCCAGATGGCCGTGATCGACGAGCTGGCCGCGGCCGGCGAGCTGGTCAAGGGCAAGTGTGACCAGGTGCCGGTGGCGGTCGTGCGGGGTTATCCACGGTCCGGCATCCGCGACTCTTCCGACGGCGCCGCCGTGCTGCTGCGCGACGCCGCCTCCGACATGTTCAGCCTGGGCACGGCCGAGGCGCGGGCGCTCGGCCTGCGCGAGGCGGCCCAACTGCCCGACAACGCCCTGCCCGGCCTCCCGATCGACCCGGCAGCCCTGGAGCGGGCCGCGGCCGCGGTGGCCGACGCACTGTCACCGGCCACGACGGTCACCCCGGCCGAGGCGATCACCGGCAGCGGCGCCACGGCCGCCCTGCACCTGACCACGCGCGACATGACACCGATCGGCCTGATGCGCCTGGGCGCCGACGCCCACCGCTTGCGGGCCGCCCTGGCCGCCGAGTCGATCGTCACGCTGTCCCTCCCCCACGACGACGGCATCCGCTTGGAGCTGTCCGGCCACTGAGCCACTCCGCGCCCGCTGTCGGGTGCGGAAACGCGATTGGCGGGTGGGCCCCGCGAAGGGCACATCTGAGCTTCGCCGAGGGGTCGTCGAAGTCGGGCGGGGCAACCACATGTGACCCGTGTGTGCCCGTCTAGGGTGAGGGCTCCCCCGTCGGCTGTGTGAGGCAGGCGTCGTTGCGGGACGACGAAACGGCGTTACTGGGAGAACTCTTGACCATCGATGTGCTGCACGCGGACGCTCTGCGGGTGCTTACCGGGTGGGCGGCCACCTCGGATGAGGCGGCGCTCGCCCAGAAGCGGACGCTCGAACTGCTGGGCGACGGGCCGGTGGCGATGAGTCGTGCGCATCGGGCCGGGCACGTCACCGCGAGCGCGCTGATCGTCGACGGGGACGGGCGGGTGTTGCTCTGCCTGCACGGGCGGCTGGGTCTGTGGATGCAGCTGGGTGGGCACTGCGAGGCCGATGACGTGTCGCTGGCCGCGGCGGCGTTGCGGGAAGGCACCGAGGAGTCCGGTATTTCGGGCCTGGTGCTCGACCCGACGCCGATCGACGTCGACGTGCACGAGGTTCGGTGTGGTGCGGCTGAGGGGGCGCCGGCTGAGCCGTCGGTTCACAACGACGTGCGGTTTCTGCTGCGTTGCCCGGCGGGGACGGTCGAGCGGATCAGTGACGAGTCGGCCGAGCTGGGCTGGTTCGCGCCCGGTGACCTGCCGAGCCCGCTCGCCTCGGGGACCGTCCGGCAGATCGCGCCCGCGCTGGCCCGTATTCGCTGACGCGCGGGCTGGAGGCGTACGGGAAAAGGGCCCGGCGCCTGAGCGACCGAGCCCTTCCACCACCGGTTTGTCTAGATATAACCGTGCTCGCCGAGCTCCTTGAGCTCGTCGACGAGGTGCTTGACCTCTTGGGCGCGTTCGCGCGGGATGACCAGGACGGCGTCCGGAGTGTCCACGATGACCAGATCGCGGACGCCCATGGCGGCGATCAGGCGGCCCTCGGTCGGCACCACGACCAGGCCCTCGGTCTCGCGCAGCAGCACGCCCGACTTCTGCTCGACCTCGCGGCCGACGACCACGTTGCCGGCCGGGTCGGCGGCCAGCACGGCGCCCAGGGTGTGGAAGTCACCGACGTCGTTCCAGCCGAAGTCGCCCGGAACCGTGCCGACCCGGCCGACCGTGGCCGCGCCTTCCATGACCGCGTAGTCGACCGAGATGCGGGGCAGGGTCGGCCAGACCTCGCCGAGCACCTCTTCGCGCTGGGCCGAGTCCCAGGCCGAGGCGATGCGGGAGACGCCCGCGGCGAGCTGCGGCTGCTGGCGGGACAGCTCGGCCAGGAACGCGTCGGCCCGCCAGACGAACATGCCGGCGTTCCACAGATAGTTACCCGACTTCACATAGCCTTCGGCCACGTCGTACGTCGGCTTCTCTTTGAACTCCTCGACGGCCAGCACCGGGCCGTCGCCGACCGCGCTGCCGCACTGGAGGTAGCCGTAGCCGGTCTCGGGGCGGGTGGGCGTGATGCCCAGCGTCATCAGGAGGCCCTCCTGAGCGCCGATCATCGCCTGCCGGATGACCTCAGTGAAGCGTTCCTTGTCGGCGATCAGGTGATCGGACGCGAACGAGCCCATGATCGCGTTGGGGTCGCGCCGGGCGATCACGGCCGCGGCCAGGGCGATCGCCGCGCAGGAGTCCCGCGGCGAGGGCTCGACCAGCACGTTGGCGTCCGGGATGGACTCGAGCTGGCGGGAGACCGCGGCCGCGTGCGCGACACCGGTGACCACGAAGACGCGGTCCATCGGCGCCAGCAGGTCGAGGCGGTCCACCGTGGCCTGCAGCAGCGACGCCTCGGTGCCGGTCAGCGGATGCAGGAACTTAGGGTGACCGGCCCGTGACAACGGCCAGAGACGGGTGCCCGTCCCGCCCGCCAGCACCACGCCGTACAGCCCGCCGAGATCATCGCTCATGCGCACAGAGTGTAAAGGTCAGAGGGCCGCAACACGTTTCCAGGTTGTGACGTGCACTTCGGCACTCGACGCCCAGGTGAATTCCTTGGCCCGGTCGAAGCCCGCCTTGGCCAACGTGAGGCGACGCGGCTCGTCGTGCAGCAGGTCAGCCAGGTCGGTGGCGATGCGGTCGGGATCTTCTGTCGTGTAGGCGACAGCGTCGCCGCCGACCTCGGGCAGCGACAGCCGCGGCGTGGTCAGAACCGGAGTTGCGCAGGCCATCGCCTCGAGGATCGGCAGGCCGAAGCCCTCGCCGAACGACGGGTAGCAGGCCACCAGGGCGCCGCCCAGGAAGCCGGGCAGGTCGGCGTAGCGCAGGTAGCCGGGGCGCAGCAGGCGCAGGTGGGACGGCACCTCGGCGACCGCGCGGTCGATCTCGTCGTCGTGGCCCTGACCGCCGGCCAGCACCAGCGCGGGCGGGTGCGGCCAGTCGGCGACCGCGCGGGCCCAGCCGCGGATCAGGTTGGGCACGTTCTTGCGGGGCTCCTTGGCCCCGAGGAACGCGACGTAACCGGCGTCGGTGAGACCGAGACGAGCCCGTACGCGGGCCTTCTCCTCCTCGGTCGGCGCGTGGAAGGCGGCCTGGTCGACGCCGTGGTAGGCCACGTCGATGCGGGTCGGGTCGGCGTCGAGCAGGCGGATCAGCTCGTCGCGGGTCGCCTTGCTGGGCACGATGACCCGGGCCGCGCGGCGCAGCGACGTCTTGATGGCGCTGCGGAAGAACGTGCGCTTGGTGTTGTCGTAGTGCTCGGGCTCGGTGAAGAACGTCGCGTCGTGCACGGTCACCGTCACCGGGCAGCCGGCGCGCAGCGGGCACGTGTAGAACGGCGAGTGCAGCACCTGGGCGCCGACCTGCTGGGCGAGCAGGGGCAGACCGGTCTGCTCCCACGCCAGCCGGGCCGGGCGGTGCGCGACGGCAGCCGGGCCGGCGATCACCTCGGCCTTGTTGTCCAGCATGCGGCTGTAACGCTCCGCATCCGAACGCTGGGCCACGACGGCCAGATCGACCCGGTCGGGGTCGACGCGGCCGAGGGCACCGAGCAGGCCGTCGACGTAGCGCCCGACGCCTCCTCGGTCGGCGGGGACGCTGGTGGCGTCGACGAGCACTCGCGGGGGGCGACCGGCGGTCACGAGGCAACTCCCAAAGAGGTTGTGGTTCCGACCACTGGCAAGGGTACGCCCGCAATGCATCGCGCACGTGACCGCGACACCACCTTGGTCGAGACGTTTCCTGGTTCTCATCGCCCGCTCAGGATCAGTGACGCTGCGTCACCTCCTATCGTGGACCGTGTGGAGACGACGATCCCGCAGGTGCTGGCGGCCACGGTCCGCCGCGACCCGGCGAGCCCGCTGCTGACGTTCTACGACGACGTGAGCGGTGATCGCACCGAATTGTCGGCCGCGACGCTGGACAACTGGGTCTCGAAGACCGCAAATCTGCTGGTCGACGGTCTCGGGCTGGGGTCCGGCGACACGGCCGCGGTCGCGCTCCCGGCGCACTGGCAGACGGCCGCGATCCTGCTCGGGGTGTGGTCGGCCGGGGTGACCGCGGAGATCAGCGATCCGGAGTCGGCCGACGTGCTGTTCACCACGCCGGGCCGGGAAGTTACGACAAAAGCCTCGGACCGGTACGCGACGGGCCTTCTACCGTTCGCGATGCCGCTGCGGGAGCTGCCCGACGGCTTCGGTGACTACGTGCTCGAGGTGCGGCAGTTCGGCGACCACTTCCCCGGGCAGCCGGTCGCCTCGAACGACGTCGCGCTGAACGACCGTACGCACGGTGACGTGCTGCTGGCCGCCCACGCGCGGGCGGCCGAACTCGGCATCGCCGCGGGCGGACGGGTGCTGGTCGACGCGACCACCCGGTTCGACCCGGTCGACTGGCTGCTGGCGCCGCTGGCCGCGGGCGCGTCGATCGTGCTGTGCGCGAACCTCGACCCGGCCAAGGTGACCGGCCGGGTCGCGTCGGAGAAGGTCACACAGGTCGTCGCCTGAGCGCCGCCAGTTCCTCGAACGCCAGCAGCGACTCCGGGTTGGCCAGCGCACCCTTGGCGGCGGCCGACTCGACCGGCGTGCCGGTGAGGATGCGCTTGACCGGCACCTCGAGCTTCTTCGCGGACAGGGTTCGGGGCACCGCCCGTACGGGAAAAATGTCGTCCGGAACGTGCCTCGGGGACAGCGCCGCCCGCAGCTCGGTGGCGATCCGTCTGCGCAGGGCGTCGTCCAGCTCGTGGCCCTCGGCCGGCACGACGAAGAGCAGCAGCTCGCCGTTCGGGTTGCCCTCCTGCTCGAGGTGCACGACCACCGAGTCGGCGATCTCGGGCAGGCTCTCGACCACCGAATAGAACTCGGACGTGCCCAGCCGCACCCCGCCCCGGTTGAGGGTCGCGTCGGAACGGCCGGTGATCACGCACGAGCCGTCGGCGCCGATCGTGATCCAGTCGCCGTGCCGCCACACGCCCGGGAAGTAGTCGAAGTAGGCCTCGCGGTAGCGCTTGCCGTCGGGGTCGTTCCAGAAGCCGACGGGCATGCTCGGCATCGGTGCGGTGATCACCAGTTCGCCCAGCTCGTCGAGCACCGGCCGGCCCTCGGAGTCGTACGCCTCGACCCGGGCTCCCAGGGCGCGGCAGGCGATCTTGCCCTCGACGACCGGGAGCAGCGGGACAGATCCCACGAAGCCGGTGCACACATCGGTGCCGCCGGACAGCGACTGCAGCTGAAGACGACTGCCCACGGCCTCGTAGACCCAGTCGAAGCCCTCCGGCGGCAGCGGTGCGCCGGTCGAGCCGATGCCCTTGAGCTGCGGTTTCTGCGGAGTGAGCCCGGCCTTGCGGCAGGCCATGAGGAAGGGTGCGGACGTGCCGAAGTAGGTGATGCCGGCCTCGTCGACCAGGTCCCACAGCGCCGACATGTCGGGATAGCCGGGATTGCCGTCGAACATCACGATCGCGGCGCCGACCGCCGGGCCGCTGACCAGGAAGTTCCACATCATCCAGCCGGTCGTGGTGAACCAGAAGAACCGATCACCGGGACCGAGGTCGTGGTGCAGGGCCAGCATCTTGAGGTGTTCGAGCAGGATGCCGCCGTGGCCGTGGACGATCGGTTTGGGCAG
Organism: Paractinoplanes bogorensis; assembly: GCF_018829635.1. Taxonomy (GTDB): domain Bacteria; phylum Actinomycetota; class Actinomycetes; order Mycobacteriales; family Micromonosporaceae; genus Actinoplanes; species Actinoplanes bogorensis. The sequence continues at coordinate 7,441 of NZ_JAHKKG010000020.1, read as the reverse complement.
ACCGGTGGTGCCGGAGCTGTAAAGGACATACAGGGGAGAATCGAAAGGCATTCCCTCGTACGCCATCGGTTCGTCGCTTTTCAGCTCATGGAACTCGTCCCGGGCCGGGTCGAGATAGCCGATCGTGACGACGTGCTCCAGGCTCGGGAGGGCTTTGGTGATCGCTGCGACCTCGTCCCGGCGGTCGATCGCCTTGTCGCCGTAGCGGTAGCCGTCGACCGCGACCAGGATCTTGGGCTCGATCTGCTGCCAGCGGTCGATCACGCTGCGGACGCCGAACTCGGGGGCGCAGCTCGAGAAGATCGCGCCCAGGCTGGCGGTGGCGAGCATCAGGACGTACGTCTCGGGGATGTTGGGGGCGTACGCCGCTACCCGGTCCCCCTTCGTGATGCCACGCGCTCGGAGTCCGGCGCGCACCATTCGGACTTTTTCTCTCAGCTCGGCTTTTGTCAGCTTTATCGGGGCGCGGCTCTGTGAGTAGGCCAGCACCACTTCGTCGTCGTCGGCCAGGCCAGGCATGCGGAGCACGTGCTCGGCGTAGTTGAGGGTCGCGCCGGGGAACCACTTCGCGCCCGGCATCCCGCGGTCGGGCAACACTCCCGAGGGCGGGTCGTGAGAAATCACCTCGAAGTAGTCCCAGATCGACTGCCAGAACGCGGGCAGATCGTCGACGGACCACCGCCACAGGGACGCATAATCGGCGTGGGTCAGGCCGCGTTCACGCTCCAGCCAGGACATGAAGTGCCCGATCCGGGTCGTCTCGCGGACGTCGGCCGGCGGCTGCCACAACACTGTGCCCGTCATGCCCTCACCTTAACGCTCATTCAGCCCTCGCCTTCTGGATGGCGGCCCGCCGGGACAGACGATGCTCCCGCCGGATCAGAGCCTCACGGAAACGGCGCTCGTCGTCCACGTTCTCCGGCACCACCGGAGGCACGTTTCTTGGGTGGCCGGCCACGTCCACGGCCACGAACACCAGGTATGCCGTCGCCACCGTGAGCGGCTCGGTGGCCACCACGTCCCAGCGCTCGGCGGCGAGCTTGACGCCGACCTCCATCGAGCTCGAGCCGGTCCAATTCACCTGGGCGTACGCGTGCACGAGATCGCCGACCCGGACCGGCTCCAGAAACACGATCTCGTCGATCGCCGCCGTGACCGCGGTGCCGCCACTGTGCCGGGCCGCCGCCGCACCGGCCACGTCATCGACGAACTTCATCAGAATGCCGCCGTGCACGGTGCCGTACAGATTGACGTCCACGGCGGTCATGATCCGGCTCAGCGTGACCCTGGAATAGCTGGTGAGGCGGCCCTCATTCATGCGGCGAACGTTACGGCGTCCTTCCGCGCGGTTGCCCCCCGACGGTACGGTTTCTTCCGCAGCCAGTGTCCGGGGAGTTAAAGCGTGCGCCACTTCAGGTCGATCTTGTATGCCCTCGTGCTGGCCCCGGCGGTGTGGGTTCTCGCCGGAGTGGGCTTCACGCACGACCTGACCGCACGGGGGCGTGGCGACTTCGCCGTCGAGTCGGTGACCGGGCTGTTGCTCCTGGTGCTGGCGGGGGCGGCGTACGGAATCCTGCTCTTCGCCCCGATCTCTCCGGCCGGGCCGGTCGCGGGCGGATTGGCCTACCTGGGCATCTCGTCATGGGCGCTGGTGTCGCCGTCCGGTTATGCCGGGGTGTGGCCGGCCGCGGTGGCCAAGGAGAGCTTCGACCTGAGCCGGCCGGGCTACGGTCTGGCGGCGATGCTGGCGTTGCCGTTGCTGTGCACGGCGTTGAGTGCGCGGCGGTGGGCGGCCTATGAACCGCCGGTGCTGCCGCTGATCGGGCCGGTGGGACGGGTTCGCGCGGCCGTGTCGACGCCGCCCTTGGTGACGGCTTCGCGGACCGAAGAGATCGTGCCGGGGTTCGGCCCCCGGCCGACCGACCCGGATCCGACGACGGTGTTGCGGTTGCCCGTGGTTCCCGGCCCCGACGAGGCGACGACGGTGTTGCGGGTTCCTTCTGGTCCGCCCTCGGTTGCTGCTTCTCCTTCTGCGTCCGCCGATTTGCCGGCTTCCCAGGATGAGCCGGCGACGGTTGCCGTGGTTGCGGGCACGTCCGCCGATTCCGATGCGACCTCGGTGTTGCCGTCGGACGACCCGACTTCTACCGGTACGGCGATGCCGGCGCCCTTTGCCGACGGGGTTGCCGCTGGTCGGGGCTCGTCGTCGTCCTCGGCTTCGGGTGAGCCGACGGTGTCGGGGACTGCGGTTGCCGCTGACGAACCGACTGCGCCGAATGTCGGCTCCGGCCCGGTTTCTGACTCCGGTCCCAGCTCGGTCGTCGGCTCGGGTTCGGGCTCGGTCGTCGGCTCCAGCGCAGGCTCCAGCGCGGGCTCGGTCGTCGACTCGGGCGCAGGCTCGAGCGCGGGCTCGGGCTCGGGGTCGGGCGCAGGCTCGAGCGCGGGCTCGGGCTCGGGGTCGGGGTCGGGCGCAGGCTCGAGCGCGGGCTCGGTCGTCGACTCGGGCTCGGCCTGGAGCGCGGGCTCGGGCGTCGACTCGGGGTCGGGCTCGGGGTCGGGCTCGGGGTCGGGGTCGGGCTTGAGTGCCGGCTTCGGCTCGGGCTCGGATTCCGATGAGGCGACGACAGTGCTCGCTCCCATGGTCGGCCGATCGGCTCCCGCGCCGGATCCAGAAACGGCGTCGGAGACGGATGACGAATCGACAGCCGCTCTCGCCCGGATGACCAGTTCCTCCTCCCCCGCCGCCGCAGCCACGACGGAAGCCGTCGCAAGCGGGTCGGCCAGCTCGCACGCCGGCTCGGGCGAGTCTCCGGCGGTCATCTCGGGCCCCTTGCGCGAGGTCGCCGCCGTGGCGCCCGAGGACGAGGCCACCATCGCGCTGCCGGTCTTCCGGCCCGAGCGGCAGACAGTGGTCGTCGTCTCCGCGGACGAAACCGCAAGTGTGGCGGCGCGTTCCAACGGAGAGTCCTCAAGCCGGCGTGCCCGGGTAACGCCGCCGCCCACCGAGGTCGAGGTAGTTCCGGCGGCGGGGCTACCCACACCTCCGGCCGATTCCGATGAACCGTCGGCAACGCCCGAGGACGACAGGCCGGCGGCACTTGCGATCATCGACGACGAGCCGACGCCGACGGACGAAGAACCGCCCACGGCCGAGGCTGCCCAGATGGTCACGGCCCTGACCGACGAACCCACCGCCGCCGAGAAGGACACCGCTGCGGTCGACAGCGGGCCCCTCACGGCAGACGAAGAAGCCAACGCCGTCAACGAGCCCACGACGGCAGCCACTGACACCGCCGACGCCGGGAGCGATGCCCCCACGGCGAACGAAGAAGCCAACGCCGTCAACGAGCCCACGACGGCAGCCACTGACACCGCCGACGCTGGGAGCGATGCCCCCACGGCGAACGAAGAAGCAGCCGCCGTCAACGAGCCCACGACGGCAACCACTGACAACGCCGCGTTCGCCGGCGACCGCGCGGCCACTGCGGACAACTCCTCGACGTCAGCCGCTGTCGCCACGGCCGAAAACGCGGAGCCAACGGCCACTCCCGTGGCCGAGAAGGCAGACGCGGCCGACGAGTCGGAGGCGACCGACAGCGAAGTCACCCCGGACGAAGAAGTGGCGGCGACAACCGCTGCTGAGGGCCAACTCGCCGTAGACGACGATCAGACGTCGACGGTCGCTGCGGCGAGCGGCCAACCCTCGTCGAGCGCGGCCAACGTCGAGACCGCGCCGACGCACGCCGAGGAAGACGACGCCACCATGGGCGTGGCGCCGATCGACGACGCCGCCGAGACCACCGCCATTGCCGTCACTGATGACGAGCCCGCAACGGTCACCTTCGACACCAACAGCGGCGACAAATCGACCTCGACCACCGCCGACGACGAAGCCACCGCCGACATCACCGCAACCGGCGAGCTCGCGGCCGAAGCCTTCGCCGTCGAAGCGTCACCGGCAGAGGACGACGACACAGCCGCCCGGGCCGCCTCAGCCGGCCAGGCCGCTGGCGACGACGAGACCGCCCGGATCGCGCTCGCACACGACGAACCCACAACGGCAGTCTCCGAAAGCGCCACAGGCGACAAATCGCACTCGACCACCACAGATGACAAGGCCACCACCGACATCACCGCGACCGGCGAACTCGCCGACGACGAAGCCACCGCTGTCGAAACACCGGTGGAAGCCGATGGCACGGCCGCTCGAGACGCGTCAGATGGCGAAGACGACGCCGACGGCGAGACCGCCCCGATCGCGCTCACCCAGGACGAACCCGCGACGGCCGCCCCCGAAACCACAGCGGGCGACAGGTCAGCCTCGGCCACCGCGGACGACGAAGCCAAAACGGATGTCACCGCCGACGCAGCACTCACGGCGAACGCTGCCGAAGCGGCAACAGGAAGCTCATCAGCATTCCGCGCCGCGGAGGACGAAGCCACCGCGGACATCACCGCCGACGCAGCACTCACGGCGAGCGCCGCCGAAGCGGCAACAGGCAACGCATCAGCATTCGGCGCCGCGGAGGACGAAGCCACCGCGGACATCACCGCGAACGCAGAACCCGCGGACGCCGCGGCTGACGAGCCCACGCTCACAAGCCTCGACGACACAGGCACGGGTGACACGTCGACCGATCAGGCCGTCACCGGGGACACGTCGACCAGCGAGGCCGCCGCCGTCACCGGGGACACGTCGAGCGATCGGGCTGCCACCAGCACGGGTGCGGACGTCGAACTCGCGGCAGCCACCGAAGCGACCACGAGCGACGACTCGACGCCTCCGACAGCTGGTGGCGAAGTCGGCACCGTCGACGCGGAAGCCGTGGAGGGTGCTGTCGAAGGCGACGCAGGCGCGGCCACGAACGACGAACCCACGCTCACGACCGCCAGCGACACTGCGGATCCCGGAACGTCGACGAGTGCGGCCCACGTCGAAGCGACTGCCGTCATCGCGGTGGTCGATGTTGGACCGGCGGTCGACATTGACCAGGCCCCGAGCGAGGGAGCTGCATCGGCCACCGACGACAGCGACGCCGGCAGCGAACTTGCTGCGGTCGCTGACGAGGACAACCAGATCACCATCGGTGTCGCGGCCGGGGGCATACTCGCCGCTGCTGACAAGGTCGGCGGAGCTGACGCCGCCGACAAAGACAACCACGCCGCCGCTGACGAGGACGACGAAGCCGACGCTGGACTTGCCGCTCCTGAGCTGGGGCACGAGAGCACGGCCGAGATCGCGGTCGACGGTCGACCCGCCGACGCCGACCAAGATGGCACGGGAAGCGCCGCCGGTGGCCGGGACGACTTTGCCGGCTCGGACGTTGCGGCGGATGGCGAACTCGGGGACGGTCAGGAGGACGACGAGGAGCTCGCCAACCTGATTGTGGTGGGGAAAGCTACGCCCGCGCCGAATACGCGGGTTGTGCATCCCGACTTCGAGGAGACGCGGTCACTCGAGGCGCCCGATCCGGAGCGGACCCGGTCGATCAATCTCGGTGAGATGACCACGAAGCTGCAGGTCACTCCCGGTGTCGATGAGGAGCCTGAAGGCGTCAACGAGCCGGCCAAGGCTCGAGCGTCGGTGGCCGCGCCGGATGTCGCGGGGCCGGATCTGAGTGGGGCCGAGGTGACGCGGTCGCTGACGGCACCCGACCCGGACCGGACCCACACGATCAAGGTGTTCAGCTCGGACGACGCCGAAGTGACACGGCCGTTCGGTGCACCCGACCCGGACCAGACACACGCGATCACCGTCGTGTCGTCCGACGACGCCGAAGTGACACGGCCGATCGGGGCGCCTGACCCCGATCAAACGCACGCGATCACCGTCGTGTCGTCTGACGACGTTGAGGTCACGCGGCCGTTCGGGGCGCCGGATCCTGATCGGACGCAGGCGATTGGTGTGGTGTCTTCCGAGGGGGAGACGGGGCGTACGGGAGCAGGGAAGGTTTTGGGCTCGGCCGATGAGCTTCGGCTGATGCCGCCGGTGCCTGCGGCCAGCATCGCCAGTCACCCGGGGCGGGCCGAGAGTGTGCCGGCGGTCGCCGAAGCGGACGAGACTCAGGTGATCAGGCTTGACCCGGACCGTACGCAGATTGTGCGCCCGGGGTCGGTCGAGCCGCAGGGTGAGCGGACCGAGATCATCCGGCTGCCGGTCCAGGCTTCCAGCACGCCGACGGCTCCGGATTCCAGCATCCCGCCGGGCCCGGCTCACGGCGCGCCGTCGGCTCAGGTCTATGGCGCACCGTCGGCCCAGGCCCATGACACGCCGTCGGCCCAGGCTCATGGCTCACCGGCGGCTCATGCCCATGGCTCACCGGCGGCTCAGGTCTATGGCACGCCAGCGGCTCCGGTGTCGATTGCCGACGCTGAGCGGCCGAACTTTGCCGAGGATCCGACCAGCCGGATCGTGCCGCCGGAGCAGAACGGCGAGGGGAACGGCGACGGTGCCGGCCAGCGGGGGATGACCGTGATGAGCATGGAGAGGCCGCCCGAGGAGGAGCCGGAGATCCCGGCGCAGCGTCGGCCCGATGCGGCCGAGAGCTGAGGTTACGGCTGGTCACCCGATCGGGTTCGTACAGATGATCGAAAGATGTAGTATCATCACCGCATGTCCACGGACGACGCGCCTCTGAGCAAGCGGCAACGGCAGGTTCTGTCGATGATCCGTGAGTGGATCGACCAGCATGGTTACCCGCCGACCATCCGCGAGATCGGCGCCGCCGTCGGGCTCGACTCGCCATCGTCGGTGGCGCATCAGCTCAAGGTGCTCGAGGATCGCGGCTTCATTCGCCGGGGTGCCCGCGGGTCGCGCGCGATCGACGTGCGCACTCCGGGTGAGCAGTCCAACGTGCCCGTTCCGGTGCTGGGCACGATCGCGGCCGGCGCGCCGATCCTCGCCGATGAGCACGTCGACGAGGAACTCAATCTGCCGTTGAGCCTGGTCGGTCACGGCACGCTGTTCGCGCTCAAGGTCAAGGGCGACTCGATGATCGACGCCGCGATCTGCGACGGCGACACGGTCGTGGTGCGCCAGCAGCAGGTGGCCGACAACGGCGACATCGTGGCAGCCATGATCGACGGCGAGGCCACCGTCAAGGTGTTGCGGCTCACCGGCCGGCACATCGAGCTGGTTCCGCGAAACCCGGCCTACGACGTCATCCCCGGCGACGACGCCACGATCCTCGGGCGCGTGGTAACCGTCCTACGCCGCATCTGACGTCGGCTCCGCGCGGTCTGCAGTTTCGAGACAGTGGGCGATGCGAGCGCGCGGCCCCAAACGCAAGAACGGCGGGGCAAGCGGGCGATACGGCCACGCGGGTTGAACGTCGCGACAGCAGAGCGACGCGAACACGCAACCCCAACGCAAAAACAGCGCGGCATGCGGCGATGCAGCCACGCGGGTTGAACGTCGCGACAGCAGAGCGACGCGAACACG
>NZ_JAHKKG010000001.1 GCF_018829635.1 Paractinoplanes bogorensis | reverse complement strand
CAGCGACCCGTGGGCGATCGTGGGCGCGGCCGTCGACCGTCGTGGGCGCAGCCGCCAGCGACCCGTGGGCGATCGTGGGCGCGGCCGTCGACCGTCGTGGGCGCAGCCGCCAGCGACCCGTGGGCGATCGTGGGCGCGGCCGTCGACCGTCGTGGGCGCAGCCGCCAGCGACCCGTGGGCGAGGTCGACGCATACAAAGCAAAACGTCCGGTCGTGGCCGACGCGAGTAGCTCCGGCGTGAGCTGGAAGTCGCGCGTCGGGCTGAGTTCCGATTGGCGGCGTTGGTGGCCGGTCTTGGTTCGCTGCACCACGCCACGCACGGGGGGGTGCGCCGGTTGAGGTCGTCGAACGGCGGGTCGGGGTGAGCGGGTGGCGGTTGCCGCGAACGGCGAACCTCGCGATCGGCGTGCTGCAGCGGGCCATCGATGCACCCGACGACCGCCTCACCAACCATGATCAGACAGTCGATCGGGTAGGTCGTGCCAGGCTGGGCTCGCCACCGATCGAACCCGGCGCCTCGCTCAGAACCTATGGACTCCGGCAATATCGACCTGCGGTTGAAATGCGACATCCAGTTTCTCCAGAGCCGCCTTTTCACCGTTACCACCGAATGATGACCCGCGCCGGCCCGTCGGCAAAGGACGGTATCGAGTGTCGCCTCGACCACGTCGTTCGGCGACCCAGGAAACTCATTCAACCTCCACCCGAGCGCACGCCGGACGCCGACCTCATTGCCCATAGCCACAACTGCCTCATGCGAATCGCAGATCGCGTCACTCCCCGCATTGCGGACCGAAGCAGTCGAACCTCCGGTTACACCATTCGGCGGTGCGGCCGCAGGCGACACGGCGGGCGCAGACTGAGCCGACTCCGCCGGATCAGTCTGCGGCGGAACCATCGACGCAATCCGGCTGGTTGCGGCGATCTCGTCACGAGCTGGATCGGCCGGAACGGTGCGAGCCGGATCATCGCAGGGGGCGAGGCGGCGCTGCTCCTCGATGTAGCGCAGTTTCTCGGCATGGCGGCGTTTCAGGCCGTAGTAACGGCGAATCTTGTGCAGGCGCCGGAACTCGTCCATGTCCGGGTCGTAGTTGCGCGCCTTGGTTCGATCACGCATCTGGGAGATTTCGGCTCGCCCGAACAATGACAATTGGGCCATGGAACAATTCTTTCGCACCCGACTACCGCCACGTCAGTATTCGATCATGTCAATTTGCTGATAATTGCGCGCCGAACGGGGAATTCGATGAGTATCTGGTCACGGTGACACTCGATGCCGTCCAATGCCGGCGGATCGTGCGGGTCAAAAGAACCGGCGGGTCATGCGGGTCAAAAGAACCGGCGGATCGTACGGGTCAAAAGAAAGGGAACGCGCGCCGTGGATGAGGCATCACGCGTCGACGGTCGCGGTGGTGGCGGCCGGCTCGCGCCGGAGGACCAGGAGCGCGCTTGCTGCGACCACGACCGCAAGCGCGACCGCGGCCATCACCGTCACGGCGTCGGGCTTCAACAACGGCTGGCCCCGCAGTGCCTGCCACGTCAGCAGGACCGTCAACCCGGCGTAGCCCAGGCCGCCCACCAGGATCAGCCGGGCCCGTGTGCGGTCGGTCCAGCGTGTGAACCTCGTCAGCAACAGGGCCAGCAGCGGCAACGCCTGCAGGCCGTGCATTCCGATGAAGTGGCCGATGCGCAGGTCGCCGCCCGTGGTGCTCCAGCCCGTGACGGGCAGGCCCGGACCGCCGTCGGGTACGCCGACCGCGTGGGCGCCCGAGATGCCCGCCAGGCCGGGATCCTGCATGGGTGTGACCATCGGGACCGCCGCCAGCATGCCGAGCAGGGACAGGAAAAGTCCGAGGCGGATCGCGTACGCGGAAACGGGGTTGGGGATTCTCTGCAGCAGCGCGACGATTCCGATGACCAGGTGCGCGAGGAAGAGCACCAGGATCGAAGTTCCCATGATCGAGAAGAGTTGCTCGTCGAGGGGGTTGCTGTCGTTGAAGTGGCTGCGATGACCGCGCGCGGCCTGGACCGTGATGATGGCCATCTCGATGAACGCGACCGCGACGATGATGGTGCCGGCCCATTCGGCGAGGCGGCTGCGGCGTGGCAGCACGGCCAGCATCCAGGCCAGTGTGAGCGCGTAGAGGACGAACGAGACGGCGAACTTGAACGGCTTCAGCCAGACGGGCGCGCCGAGGAGGGTGCGGTTGTCGGTGAGAATCCCGACGACGGTGACCAGGGTCAGCAGGAGCATGGCGGCGGTGAGCACCAGCAGCGGCCGGTGCCATCTTTCCGTGAGGCGAGTCATGCTGGCAGCGTCGCGCCGATAACCGGCCGAATCGTCCGTCCGCGGGCCCCGACTGCGGCCGGTGGTCCGAGGCTGTCTCCTACCCAGGGAGGAACTACTGTCCCCTAGGTGATCGACTTCCCGGCTGATACGGCGGATGCCGCCGGCCGTCCCAGCAGCTCCGCCTTCGGCCGCAATGTGGTCGCGGACGCCCTGAACAACGATGCCCGCGACGTGAAGGACTGGCGGCGCGGCTACCTGCGCCATTTCCGGGCGCTGGTCGAAGCGGGGCTGAACGACGGGTACGACATCGCGGCCGCCGGCCTGGCCTCGGTGCACGCGCGGATGCCGGTCACGATCGAGCCGCCGGAGCGCGAGTTCGACACCCTGACCATCGACGGGGACGCGGCGCCGGAGCGGGAGGTCGTGCTCCCTTATCGCGGCGAACGACTGCGCGGCGACGCTCTCTCGCGACAGCTCGACACGTGGACCACCAAGGGTGTGATCGAACCGTCGTGCGCCGAGGCCGTACGGGAAATCATGGCCCATCCGGACTGGCTCGACCTCTCCGATCAGCGGCTCGTCGTGGTCGGTGCGGGCGCCGAGATGGGTCCGCTGCCGGCCGTGCTGGCCTGGGGCGGCACGGTGATCGGGATCGACCTGCCGAAGGTGTGGGAGCGGGTCGCCGCCGTGCCCAGCGCGGGCCGGCTGATCGCGCCGGTGCTGCCCGGGCGGGCCGCGGGCGCCGACCTGCTCACCGAACTCGGTGCCGTCGCGCACTGGCTGGCGGGCATCGACGGGCGGCTCGTGCTCGGCAACTACGTCTATGCGCCGGGTGCGGCGTACGTGAAACTCTCGGTCGCCTTCGACGCGCTGGCCGTGCATCTGCGGGAGCGGCGGGACGATCTCGCGCTGGCTTTCCTGGCCACGCCGACCGACACCTTCGCCGTGCCGCCGGCCGCCGTCGAGCAGGCGAACGCGCGTTTCGCCGGTCGGTCGCGCCTGGCCCGGCTCGTCGGCCGTTACCCGAACCTGTTGCAGCCCAACTATCCGGGCGACCACATCAACGACAGCCTGGTGCCGCAGCAGGGCCCGAACTACGCGCTGGCCAAGCGGATCCAGCGCTGGCGGGCGTCGCTGGCCCGGCGGGACGGCGTGGTGAGTTTCGCGGTCGCGCCGCCGACCCGGACCCGTTCGGTGACCAGCAATCGCGTGCTGGCCGCGGCGTATGCGGGGGCGCACCTGTTCGACGTCGAGATCTTCGAGCCGGCCACGGCCAACCGTCTGATGGCGCTGCTGCTGGTGCACCAGCTCCGGAAGCCACGCCCGGCCGCCGCGACGGTGTGGGAGGACGAGGCGGTCGCGGCGGCGCACGGCGGGTTGTGGCGAACGGCCTATCTTCCCCGTACGGCGTTGGGGCTGGCCGCCGTCCGTGGCTTCCTGCCGTGACGGAGGTCCTGCCGCACTACGAGACATTCGCCGGGCTCGCCGTGGAACAGCTGCCGTCGAAGCGCATCCGGGTGCGGGGCGACGATGCGTTCGCTGCGGCCCTGCAGAACCAGGGCGTGACCGTGTCGGCGCCGGAAGATCCGTTCGATCTCGTGGTGGCTCTCTCCGTGCGCGAGCCGGCGGATGATCCGCTGGTCGAGCGGCCCGGATTCGTCATGCGGCGCACGGCGACGTTGTGGATGAGCCGCACGGGGTAAGAAGTCGGTCATGCGCAGACTCGTGGTCACGGAGAACATCACGGTTGACGGTGTGATCTCGCCGATCGGCGACTGGTTCGATCCCGCCGACGCGGACGAGGAGCTGGCCGCGGTCAACGCCCGGAACGGCGCCGACTCGGATGCGCTGGTGCTGGGCCGGGTGACGTACGAGGAGTTCGCCGGGTTCTGGCCCCAGCAGGACGGGGAGATCTCGGCCTATCTGGACCAGGTCGCCAAATACGTGGTGTCGGCGAACCTCGACAAGGCGGAATGGCAGAACACCACGATCCTGCGCGGGCCGGTCACCGACGAGCTCGCCGCCCTCAAGCAGGCCGAGGGCGCCGACATCACGATCACCGGGAGCGCCACCCTCGTACGCTCGTTGATCCCGACCGGACTCGTCGACGTGTACCGGCTCTTCGTCTACCCGCGGGTCCAGGGCCACGGCGTGCGGCTCTTCGAGGACGTGACGCTCGGCCTCACCCCGATCGAGACGAGGACGTTCAGTTCCGGCGTGCTGCTGCTCGAATACGCGACTAGTCCGGGTGGATCCGCCCCGCGGTAGCGGTCAGCCGCGCCCCCGAGCCGCCCCAGCGCAGTGCCACGATCTCGGCCGCGATGCTGACCGCGGTCTCCTCGGGTGTCCGCGCCCCCAGATCGAGCCCGACCGGGGAGGCCAGATGGGCCAGCTCGGCATCGGACAGTCCCGCCTCTTGCAGGCGTTTGTTGCGGTCGTCGTGCGTACGGCGGGAACCCATCGCACCCACGTAGGCGACCGGCAACCGCAGCGCGACCTCGAGCACCGGCACGTCGAACTTCGGGTCGTGGGTCAGCACACAGAGGACGGTCCGCTCGTCGATCCGGCCCGCCTCGGCCTCGGTGGTCAGATAGCGGTGCGGCCAGTCGACCACGACCTGGTCGGCCGACGGGAAGCGGCGCGCGGTGGCGAACACCGGCCGGGCGTCGCACACGGTCACGTGATAGCCGAGGAACGACCCGATCCGCGCGGTCGCCGCCGCATGATCGGTGGCCCCGAAGACGAGCATGCGGGCCGGCGGCGCGAACGAGGCGACCGGCACGGAGAGTCCCTCACCCCGGCGCTCACCTGACGGACCGTAATGGAGCATTCCCGTACGCCCCGCAGCCAGCAACCCGCGGCCGTCGTCGGTGGTCGCGTCGTCGATCCGGTCGTGGCCCAGGGTGCCGGTGCGTGCGTCCGGCGTGATCAGCAGATGACGCGCCCCGTCGAGCCGGGTCAGCAGCGCGATCGGCCGGGCCGCGGCGATCGCCCGGGCCAGTTCGGGCAGCTCGGGGAACGACTGCCGGTCGACCCGCTCGATCAGCAGCTCGATGATGCCGCCGCAGGTGAGCCCGACCTCGAACGCGTCGTCGTCGCTGATCCCGTAGCGGGCCACGCTCGCCTCGCCGGTCTCGATGACCTCGCGGCACAGCTCGTAGACGGCACCCTCGACACAGCCGCCGGAGACACTGCCCACCACCTCGCCGCCGGGGCCGACGACCATCGCCGCGCCGGGCTGCCGGGGCGCGCTCGACCAGGTCGCCGTCACGGTGGCCAGCCCGACCGGCTCGCCCGCCTCCCACCAGGCCAGCAGCCTGTCCAGTACGTCACGCATGAGGATTCAGCTCCGGGACGTCGAGATCGAGATCGTCGGCCACGTCGTCGACGGGCACCACGCGTACGGGATGAGCCTTGAGGTAGGCCCGCGCTCCGGTGTCACCGACCGCCGACTCGATCACGCCCGGCCAGTGCGCGCGGCCGAGCAGCACAGGATGCCCGCGCCGGGTGCCGTAGCCGCCCATGACCAGGGCCTCGGGATCGGCGTGGGCGGCCACCCGGCGTACGGCCGCGGCCGTGACACCGGGCATGTCGACCAGCAGGATCACCGCGGCGTCAGCATTTTCTACAGCCAGCAGCCCGGCTTTCAGTGAGGACGCCATCCCGCTGCGCCAATCCGGGTTGATCACGGTCTGCGGCAGGTCGGGCGCAGCCGCTTTGACAAGTGAGGCCGAGGCGCCGAGCACCACCACGACAGGCGAGAGGCCGGCCGTACGCAGGGTGTCGGCCCCCCTCTGCACGAGCAGGCGGTCGGGATAGCGGATCAGCGCCTTGGGCAGCCCGTAGCGGCTCCCCGCGCCCGCGGCGAGCAGGATCCCGGCGGTGATCCCGGCCATGTTTTTCAGAGTAGCGCCGAAGGTCGTCAGGAGACGGCGGGCTCGATCGTCAACGTGCCGGCATCGGCGTCCAGCATGGCCGGCGTGCCGACCGGAATCGCCCCTTGACCGATCGGCAGACCGCCCAGGATCGGCACCTCGAGCGGCGCCAGACGGTCACGCAGAACGTCGAGCACATTGCCCGGCCCGCACTCGATGTAACGGCCGACGGCCACTCCCCGTACGCCCTTGAGCCGTCCCGTCCGGTGCAGCATGGTCAGCTGCCGGTCGATCTGCTCGGGCCGCAGCCCGTACCCCTCGAGCAGCAGGATCGCGCCGTGCAGGCTGGGCAGAACCCATCCGGCGGCGGTGGCGATCTGTTCCTGGTCGCCGCCGAGCAGCACCCCGGTCGCCCGCCCGGTCGTGGTCAGCTCGCCCGTGTGCGAGTCGGGTTCGCTGGTCACCACCACCGGCTCGGTGCCGAACGCGGCCGCCACGAACGACTGGTCGGGCCCGCCGTAGATGCCGGCCAGCCCGGCCCGCTCCCAGAACGCCAGGTGCAGGATCGTGCACTCCCGGAACCCCACCAGCAGCGTCGGCAGGTGCGCCGCGGTGGTGAAGTCCAGGTCGTCCGCGATCCGGTGCGCCTCCGGGCCGGTCCCGACGGCCACGATGGCCTTGACCTTCAGGTCGCGCAGGGCCCGGTCGATGTCCTGAACGCGGGCCTCGTCGTCCAGGGTGCCGACCGAGACCTCGAGGCCCAGATCCTTGAGTCGCTGCTCCGTGCGCTCGACCTCGGACCGTTCCGCCGGGCCGGTCGGCGCCACCACACGCACATGATCGCCGGGCCGCAGCCGCGGCGGCCGGACGACATCGACATACTCGTATGCACTCTGCACAGGCGCATTATCGCGTCGCTTTTGCCGCAGCGCCTCGGGCGGACGACCAGATCGTTCCGGGTCGGGTCACGATGATGCCTTTCCCGTACGGGCTCGGAGCGCGCACGATCGACCCATGACCACCGCCCTTCTCGTCATCGACGTCCAGGAATCGTTCCGGCAGCGCCCGCTCTGGCGCACTCTCGACAACCCGGCCCTGTTCGCCAACGTCAACCGTCTCGTCGACGCGGCACGGGCCGCCGGCCACCGGGTCGTGTGGGTGCTGCACGCGGAACCGGGCACGGGTGACGTGTTCGACCCGCAGAACGGGCACGTCCGGGTGGTCGACGAGCTCAAGCCGCTCCCCGGCGAGCACCTCGTCGTGAAGTCCGCGCACAACGCGTTCACCACCACGAACCTGCAGCAGTACCTGACCAGCACCGGCGTGACCGCGGTGACCGTGTGCGGCCTGCGCACCGAGCAGTGCGTCGAGACCACGGCCCGGGTCGCCTCCGACTTCGGGTACGAGGTCACCTTCGTCACCGACGCCACCGGCACGTTCCCGATCCCGCACTGGACCGCGCCGGCCGACCAGACCGTCGAGGAACTGCTGGCCGATCCGCGTACGCTGGCGGCGTCCGACGTGACGGCCCGCACCGAATACGCGCTGGCCGGCCGGTTCGCCACCATTCGTACGGTGGACGACTACCTGGGAGAGTGACGAGACGGTGCACCGGGTGGTGTTCGTGCTGACCCCACGGTTGCACCTGCTCGACCTGGCCGGCCCGGCCCAGGTGTTCTCCACCGCCCCCGGTTACCGCCTCGAATACGTGGCCGACTCCCCTTCCGTGCCGTCGTGGCAGGGCGTGACCCTGCAGGCGTCGGTCGAGTGGCCCGCGCTGACCGCCGACGACCTGGTGCTGGTGCCGGGCTGGCGTGAGGGCTATCCCCCGGTCGGCCCGGCGCTGCTGCAGCGGATCGCCGAGCACCACGCGGCCGGCGGCACGGTGGCCAGCGTGTGCTCGGGCGCCGAGGCCCTGGGCCGGGCCGGGCTGCTCGACGGGCGCCGCTGCACCACCCACCACGACCTGCAGGACCGGCTCGCCCGGCATCATCCGCGAACCACCGTCGTACGGGATGTGCTCTATGTCAGCGACGGCCGGGTGGTGACCTCGGCCGGGATCGCCAGCGGCATCGACCTCGCCCTGCACCTGGTGGCCCAGCGGCACGGCCCGGCGGTCGCGGCCCGGGTGGCCCGCGAGATGGTCGTCTACGCCCGGCGCAACGGCGACGAGCAGCAGGCTTCGGCCATGCTGCGGCATCGGGGCCACCTCAGCGACGTGGTGCACCGCGTGCAGGACCGGATCGACGCCAAGTTCACGATGCCGCTGCCGCTGGGCGACCTGGCCTCCGGGGCCGGGGTGAGCGAGCGGACGCTGACCCGCCTGTTCGAGGCGGCGACCGGGCGGACGCCGCTGCGCTATCAGCAGCTGCTGCGCGTGGAACGAGCCGAATACCTGATCGGGCACGGCGCCACGGTCGAGTCGGCCGCCCGCGCGGTCGGTTTCAGCGACGCCCGCATGCTGCGCCGGTTACGCGCCCGCGCCTGATCATTTCGGTAGGGTTCGTCGGCATGAAGGTGCTTGAGGAAGACGTCCGCATCGCCGGCTCCGGCCACGAGATCAGGGCCAAGGTGCTCACGCCCGACGGCGGCGGAAACCGGCCGGCTCTGCTGCTCTACTCCGACATCTTCCAGCTGACCGAGTCGACGCTGCGCACCTGCCGCCGGCTGGCCGCCGAGGGCTTCGTCGTCTGCGTGCCCGAGATCTATCCGCGCGGCGAGCTCGCGGGCGTCGCGCTCGAGTTCGACGACGCCGGCAAGCAGGCCGGGCTGGGCGGGGCCGCCGCGATGACGACGGCCGAGTTCGACGAGGACCGCGTGTCGGTCGTCGACTATCTGGCTCAGCGCTCCGACGTGACCAGCCTGCACGTCGGCGGCTGGTGCCTGGGCGGGCACCTGGCGTTCCGGGCCGCGCTGGACGAGCGGGTCGCCTCGACCGTCTGCTTCTATCCGACCGGCCTGCACAACGGTGCGCTCGGCGCCGACCACGCCGACTCGCTGGCCCGCGCCGCCGGCATCACCGGCCAACTCATGATCATCTTTGGCTCCCGCGACCCGCACGTGCCCGCCGCCGCCCGCGCCCAGATCCTGTCCGAGCTCTACGCGGCCGGCCACGAAGACCTCGAGCTGCACGTCTACGCGGGCGGCGAGCACGCCTTCATGCGCGACGTCGGCCCGCGCTACGACCCCGAGCTCACCGACCGCGGCCTGACCGAGGCGGTGTCCTTCCTCCGCGGCCGGTCGCTCTAGGGCGTTCGGTCCGGGTCGGATTTCCCCGTACGAGGTCGTCGTGCACCCGCCACCGCTCGGTCACGGCCGCCCGGGCCGCGGCGTCGTCCCCCGAGGCGAGCCGTTCCCGGAGCAGCCGCAGCGCGATCCGCCGGTTCAGCCCGAACTGGCGCTCGGTGTCGACCACGACCACGATCCCCGACGGCCGGTGGGTGGCGCGCACAGCCGTGCTGGCCTTGTTGCGGTGCTGCCCGCCCGGCCCGCCCGTGCGCGTCGCCACCACGTCCACGTCCCGCTCGTCGAACGTCGTCCGTGGATCGTCGTCCGGCACCGGCTGCGCGATGACGTACCAGTTCTTGCGGCTGTGCGCCGGGCGGAACGGGCTGGGCGCCTGCCAGCAGAGCGTGCCCGTCCACCCTTTCGCGAATTCCTCCGCGCCCGCGCCGGCGATCTCGAGCAGAACCGACCGCTCGGCCTTTTCCCCGGCCACAGTGAGCCCGCTCGCGGCCGCCTCCTCCGACAGTCGTCGCACCAGTTCGGCCAGGGCCCAGTCGCATTCCCGCGGCCCGCGACCGGCCGACAGCAGCAGCCTCATCCGCGTTCCTTGGTCTTGTATGTGACCACCGGAACCGTCACCGCGAGCGGCGTGGCCAGTTCGTGCGCCACCAGATCCGCGATGACCGACTCGATGCGCTTGTAGGCCGTCGGCGCCTCCTCGAACAGCAATTGCCGATCCCCGCAGACAACCAGACTTCCCACGCCCGTACGCCGGAGCTCGGCCACGGTGTGCTTGGCCTTCCCGCGCCGCAGGGCGTCCGCGCGCGACATTTTCCGTCCCGCCCCGTGCGCCACCGAGAAATTGGCCGCCGCGCCCGCATGTCCGGCCACCAGATAGGACGGAGTACCCCGGGTACCCGCGATCAGCACCGTACGGCCGTCCCCGTTCGCCGCGCCTTTCCGGTGCAGATAGAGCCCGTCCCTGATTTCCACGAAGTTGTGGCACTCGTCCACGATCGCCCCGCCGACCTGAACGCCCAGTGCATTACCGACCCGCCGGGCCATGAGCCGCCGATTGAGCGACCCCCACCGCACGGCTTCGTCGTGGGCTTTCAGATAGGCCGCCGGGTCGGCGGCCGGCCCCGCGCCGTGCACCTCGGTGTGGGCCCGCAGAATGCTCTCGCCGAGCCCCCGCGACCCGCTGTGCACGATGAGAACGAAGTCGCCCTTGCTGACCACGGCCGCTTGCATCACGTCGTCGACCCGGGCCAGCTCGACGAAATGGTTGCCGCGCCCGACCGTGCCAAGACTGTCGGTAAAGCCGGCCGGGATCTCGTCCGGCCACTCCTCGTCGTCGGCGTCGAGGGCCCGATCGAGGTCGGGAAAGCGGGCGGCGAGACGTTCGGCGTTGGGGCGCTTGATCTTGACCGGGAAAACGGCGATCCCGCAGCCGATGTCGGACCCGACCAGAAACGGATAGAGCGTTTCCGACAACATGGCGGCCCCGATCGGAGCCCCCTTACCCGGGTGCAGATCCGGCATCCCGGCGACATGCCGCATGCCGTCGAGCCGGGCGACCCGGTCGCACTGGTCCCGCGCATCCGATTCGATCCAGCTGCCGGGCGACGAGAAGACACGAACCGAGGCAGGCGTGAGCTGCTGCTCAGACAAAAGAGAACTCCAAAGAATGGCGAAATGACGGGAAGGCGTTCGGCTGGGTTCATCCGCGTTCGGCTGGGTTCATCCGTCAGTACGTCATGCGCCGACTGTCCCCGACCGCCGCCGGCCGGGCAACCGAATTTCGGCTGGGTGGGTCTGACGGACCTGGTCAGAAGGGACCCAGACAGGGCGGCCCACCGAGGTTTCCCCGGCGGTTCCATGGAGGGCGTCACCTGCTTCAAGGAGAGAACAATGACTGCACTCACCGGCCGCGTCGCGCTGATCACCGGCGCGTCCAGCGGTATCGGCGCGGCCACCGCCCGGCTGCTCGCGGCCCGCGGCGCGAAGGTGGCGCTGCTCGCCCGGCGCAAGGACCGTCTCGACGAGCTCGTCGCCCAGATCACCACCGCCGGCGGCACCGCGCTCGGGCTGCCGGTGGACGTCACCGACGCCGACGCGCTCGGGTCCGCCGTCGCTCAGGTCAGCACCGCGTTCGGGCCGGTGGACCTGGTGGTCAACAACGCCGGGATCATGCTGCCGGCGCCGGTCGAGGAACTGCGGGCCGACCAGTGGCAGCACCAGATCGACCTGAACATCACCGCCGCCATGCACACCATCGGCGCCGTCGTGCCGCAACTGGTGGCGGTCGCGGGCGAGGGCCGCCCGGCCGACCTGATCAACACGTCGTCGATCGCGGCGCAGAACATCTTCCCGAACTTCGCCGTCTACTCGGCGACCAAGGCGTACATCACGCACCTGTCCCGGCATCTGCGGGCCGAGCTGGGCCCCAAGGACGTCCGGGTCTCGGCCGTCGAGCCGGGCATCGTCGGCACCGAGCTGCAGGGCCACGTCACCGACCCGGGCGCCCTGGCCTGGCTGGCCGGCGCCCGGGAGACCGTCGACTGGCTGACCCCGGAGGACGTGGCCGAGGTGATCGCGTTCACCGCGGGCCTGCCCCGGCACGTCAACCTGCAGCAGGTCACGGTCATGCCGACCCGCCAGGCGTCCTGACCGGGTAGGACTGGCCGGACCAGTCAGGCGGGTCCCGCGGGCGCGGGTGCGAGGGAGACTGGAGACGTGGACAAGAACGTCGACCTCAAGGACTTCCTGCGCACCCGCCGGGCCCGGCTCACCCCGGCCGACGCCGGTATCGCCGACGAGTTCCCCGGCCGCCGGGTGCCCGGGTTGCGCCGCGAGGAGCTGGCCGCACTGGCCGGGGTGAGCGTCGACTACTACGTCCGCCTCGAACAGGGCCGCAACCTGAACCCGTCCGCCAGCGTCGTCGACGCGCTCGCCCGGGCCCTGCAACTCGACGACACCGAGCGGGCCCATCTGTTCGACCTCGCCCAGCCCCGGCACGTCCGCCGCCCGCCCGGCCCGCGCACCCAACGCGTACGGCCGACGATGTTCGGCATGCTCGAGGCCCTGGACGACGCCGCCTCCCCGGCCTTCGTCGTCGGCCGGCGCATGGACGTGCTCGCCGCCAACCGGATGGCGCGCGCCCTGATCTGCGACTTCAACGCGCTGCCGGCCGGGCAGCGCAACAAGGCCCGGTTCATCTTCCTCGACCCCGGCGCCCGCGATCTCTACGTGCAGTGGGACAAGGTCGCCGCCGAGACCGTGGCCATCCTGCGCCTGGACGCGGGCCGCCACCCCGACGACCCGCAGTTGTCGGCCCTGATCGGCGAGCTCTCGGTCAAGAGCGAACACTTCCGGCACTGGTGGGCCGAGCACCAGGTGCTGGTCCGTACGTCGGGCACCAAGCTGTACCGGCATCCGATCGCCGGCGAGATCACGATCGATTTTCAGGCCCTGCAACTGCCCGAAGACCCGGAACAGACCCTGTTCGTCTACACGGCCCCGGCCGGATCCCCGTCTCAGCAGGCACTGCGCATGCTGGCCAGCTGGAACGCCGCAGATCGATTGACAATCGTCCATGCAAAGGTTGGGGTGGAGAGCGACATCCTTCAATGAAGCAGGGGGTTCGATGTCCTCTCGTTCCCGATGGGTGGCGGTCCTCGCCGTCCTCGCTCTCACCCTCACGCCGGCCGCGCTCCCGGCCCAGGCGGCCGAAGCCGAAGATGAGCCACTCGGCGGTCCGGCCCTGGTCCGGATCCAACTGCCCGACGAGGCCGCGCTGCAGAAGCTCGTCCGGGACGGCGCCGACCTCGCGGCCCGCCCCCGCACCCAGGACGGCAGGGTACTGGTCGACCTGGTCATCGACGATCAGCAACTGGCCGCACTGACCAGCCAGGGCGCGGTCGTCCAGCAGGTGATCCAGCGCTCAGGTCAAAGCCCCGGCACAACCAAGAGCACCCGGCTGGCCGCCGACACGTTGCAGTTCCTGCAGGCCTACTGGTGGACGACCGGGGGCAAGACGTTTTTGCAGACGCAGGTGGCGACGACCGCAAGCGCCGACCCGGACGTCGAGATCACGGTCACGTGGCGGACGGCGGACGGCGCCACCGGATCGTTCCCCCTGGTGCGGTTCGAAGACTCGGGCGAGTACCAGTACCACTTCACGCTGCCCCGGGCGCTGCCCGCGAAGCCCGTCCAGGTGACCGCCACGAGCAGCCTCGGCGGGACGTCGCGTGCGATCACGCCGGCGGCCTGGCCGGGCGCGACGCCGCCGCCCACGCCGAACGGGTATCAGAAGGACTTCGTCGACGCGTACATGACGCCGGTGGACGTGCGGGCGCGGATCAAGCGGCTCGGCCGGCAGTACCCGAATCTCGTCGACGTCATCAACCTGCCCAACAAGACCCAGGGCTATCGCCGTACGGCGGTGGCCTACCTCGGCAATCCGGCCGCGGCCGCCGTGGTCGTCGAGTCGGTCAAGTTCGGTGATCAGGGCATGAACGGTGTCCAGGTGCGCACGGTCGATCCGGCCGCGCCGAACCGTCCACTGTCGGCCACGTACCGGGACCGGGTCTTGACCTTGACCTTGGCCACGGACAGTGGTGGCAAGGTGATCAGCACTACGGACGACGTGGCGGCCCTCATCACCGCACGTTATCCCCAGCGGTTCCGGGCCTTTGTCGAGGACGGCTCGGCGGGGCTTCCGATGCCGGCCACGAATCCGGTACGCCTCGACGACGGTCTCAAAGGCACCGAGGTCCCCAAGGCGCCGTGGACCGTGCAGGCACTGCGGATCGGCAAGGTCCGCGACGGGTCGAAGCCGGGCGTTCTCGCCTATTCGCAGGAGCACGCCCGCGAGTGGGCGACCCCGCTGGTGACGCTGGAGTTCGCCGAGCGGCTGCTGGCCAACTACGCAACCGACCCGGCGACGCGGGAGCTGGTCGATTCGGTGGACGTGTTCGTGATCCCGACGGTGAACCCGGACGGCGCCAACTACTCGTTCAACGACTACGCCATGCAACGCAAGAACCTCACCAACCACTGCACCGGCACATCGCGTGATCCTCGCAATCGTGACTCGTGGGGCGTCGACGTCAACCGCAACTACACCGTCGGCTCGTTCTTCGACGGCTATGTCGGGGCGAGTTCCAACTGCCTTTCCGGTACGTATGCCGGGACGGCGGAGCTGTCCGAGGCGGAGAGCCGCAACGTGATCGATCTGGCCCAGGCGCACCCGAACATCGGGCTGGCCATGAACGTGCACAGCTACGGCGGGTACTTCATGTGGCCGCCGGGCGCCTACCGGGCCGACGGCCGGGTCACGCTGCCGCGGCCGTCGATCGACGAGTCGAAGTTCTTCCTCGACAGCGCCCGGCGCATCGTCGGCGCGATCTCGGCCGAGCGCGGGACGGTGACGTGGCCGTCGTACACCGGGCCGGTGGCTGACGTGCTCTATTCGGCGGCCGGCAACTCGGCCGACCAGCTCTACTACGAGCTGGGGATCGACGCCTGGGACTTCGAGGTCGGCAACGACCGGTGGAACGAGGCGGCCCAGCGCTGGGACCCGGTCGGGTTCCAGCCGCCGTTCGCCGAGGCCCACGCCGAGTCGCAGGAGTACGCGGGCGGGCTGGTCGAGCTGGTCCGGGTCGCCCGGGACAAGGCGGCCGCCGAGCAGTAGGCCGGTAAGTGAGCCGCGGGGCACAGTCCCCGCGGCTCGCCATCGACCTTTAGTTGGTGTACAAATTATTTGTGCGGCAACTAACCCGGGAGGGCACGCGCATGGGCCTGCGGAAGTGGTATCACGACACGTTCGACGACTGGTGGTTCCGGTCATTGATCGGCCCGGCCCAGACCAAGGGGGCCGTGCAGGGCTGCGACGAGGGCGCCCGCGAGCAGTGGAAGCGGGACCTCGAAAACCGCAAGCGTTACACCCGTGAACAGCGGGAACTCAAGCGCCAAGCGCGGTCCTAGGGCGCCCTAGCGCTGCACGTCGGCTCCGGAGAGCGCGGCCAGCTCGGCCCGGTTGGGTGCGCCCTCGCAATCGCCGGGCACGGTCACCGCGAACGCCCCGGCCGCGATGGCCGTGGTCAGCCGCGCGTCGGCCGGCGCCCCGGCCAGCCGGTCGGCCAGATAGCCGGCCACGAACGCGTCTCCGGCCCCGACCGGGTCGACCACGGTGACCGGCAGCGCCGGCCGGGTCAGCCGGACGCCCTCGATCAGGGCCACGCAGCCCCGGCCGCCGTCCTTGACGATCACCTCGGCCGGGCCCAGCTTGGCCAGCTCGGCCGGTGCGTCGTCGGCCGGGACGAACAGCGCCGCCTCTTCGGGCGAGGCGAACACGATGTCGGCCCGCGCGACCAGGTCGCGCAGCACCGGCCCGGCGTCGAACCGGCTCCACAGCTTGGCCCGGTAGTTCACGTCGATCGACACAGTCACGCCGGCCGCGCGGGCCGTCTCGACCGCCTGGAAGACCGCCGCCCGGGCCGTCTCGCTCAACGCCGGCGTGATGCCGGTGACGTGCAGGATCGTCGCGCCGGTGAGCTCGGCCGCCGGCAGGTCGGCCGGGGCCAGCCGCGAGCCCGCGCTGCCCGCCCGGTGATAGTCGACCTGGGTGAACTCGCCCGACCGGCGGTGCCGCACCATCAGGCCGGTGAACGCCTCGTCGGTGACGGCCAGGGTGCGTACGCCCATCGCCGCGATCCGGGACGCGATCAGCGTGCCCGCCGCGTCCGGCCCGACCCGGCCCAGCCAGGTCGATTCGCCGCCGAGGCGAGCCACCCCGATCGCCACGTTGCTCTCGGCGCCGCCGATGCCGAACGAGAAGCCCTGGGCGTGCCCGAGGGGGCCGATGCCGTTGGCGGCCACCAGCCCCAGCGTCTCGCCGAGCGTGAACAGACCACTCATGAGCGGGCGAAAGCGACCGCGCTCACCGCGTGGCGGGCCCGGGCGGCCAGGCCGGTGAGGCTGCCCCCGGTGACGGCGTCGCCGACCAGCGGGCTGCCCAGCCCGACCGCCGAGGCACCCGCGAACAGGTAGTCGGCGATGTCTTCGATCTTGACGCCGCCGGTCGGCATGACCCGCACCTGGGGCAGCGGGGCGCGCACGTTGCGCAGCCAATCGGGACCGAGACCGGCCGCCGGGAACAGCTTGACCAGCGGCGCGCCGGCCTGGTGGGCGGCGTACATCTCGGTCGGGGTGGACGTGCCCGGATAGAACGGCACCGGCGACGAGCGCACCAGGTCGACGTCGAGCACCGGGGACACCAGGAACTCGGCGCCGGCGTCGACTGCGGCCTTGACGTCGTCGCTGCTGAGCACCGTGCCGGCCCCGACCGCCACCGAGTCGGGCAGCTGGCGCCGCAGCCCGGCCAGCGCGTCGAGGGCGCCGCTCGAGGTGAACGTCACCTCGATAGCGGTGATGCCGTTGCCGGCCAGCACTTCGGCGACGGCGGAGAAGTAGTCGGCCGTGGGGGCCCGCAGGATCGCGACGATCCCGCTGCGGATCACGGCTTCGGTCACGCTGTCTTCGGTCACGAATCCGATCCTGCCCGATCCCGCCGGGTCCATCCAGGGGCGGTGATCGAACGAACGCGTCCGTTGGGCGAGACCGGCGGCGCCGTCTCGATGCCGAGCTCCTCGCGGATGGACGCCTCGAACTGCTGCATGACAAGCGGGACCTGGGTCAGCAACTCCCGGAAGTGGATCTCGGGCTGCACCCCGATCACGGCGGCCGGGTTCATCTCGCCGTGCAGCTTCTGCAAAAGAACGTGGACCGCCAGGGCGGCGCTGCGCACCGGCCCGGAGGCGAGCAGGCGCACCTGCATCAGGGCCGGGCCGACCTCGTCCATGTAGACGAGGGCGGGCACCGGCTTCTCGCCCGCGTCGAAGGCGGCCCGCAGGCGGAAGAAGTCGCGCTCGAAAACGGCGAGCAGGGCCACGTAGGCCGTCTTGCGCTCCTCGTACCACCGCTTGGTGCGGCGCCGACGGCTGAGCAGATGGTCGTTGCGAGCGGACATGAATTGCACCGCGGCGGCTCCGGCCAGCGCGAACAGGGCAGCGATGAGGGGCAACCCCCACCACGGGACGTTAGACACGGGCTAACCGTAGCGACGCCGCGCCCGGGGTTCCCGGCGCGGCGCCCGATCGTGACCTACCCACCCCGTCGGGCGAGCGCAGCGTGGATGGCGCGTGACGCTTCGTCGTGCACTTGGGCCGCGGAGAGACGGGCGCCACGCCGGCGCAGGGCGGCCACACGATCGGCGCCGAGCCGCTCAGCCGCCGCCGCACGCGCCCGGTCCAGGCGGGCCCGCTCGGCCGGATAGACGTCGGCCGGCGGTAACGCGGCGTCGACCAGCACGGCCGTCTCGTCAGCGCCGGCCCGCACCAGCAGGACGACCAGGTTACGCAGGGCGGCGGCCCGCAGGGTGTCGTTGCCGACCCGCCGCCACAGCGCCAGGACGTCGCGGAACGCGGCCAGCGCGACCGCCGGATCACCGTGCCGGCTGCGGATCGCCACCGCCGCCGACTCGGCCGCGCCCCGGAACAACCGGTCGTCGACGCTCGCGGCGAGCTCGGCCGCCTCGGTGAGCAGCGCGAGGGCCCGTACGGGAAAAATGTCCCCCAACGTCTCCCCCAGCCCGTAGCGCGCCTCGGCTCGCGCGCTGGGGTTGCCGGACGCGTCGGCCAGATCGACGGCGGACTCGGCGGCCGCGATCCCCTCGGCGGCGTGGCCCGACCAGGCCAGCACCAGCGCCTCGCCGACCAGCCCGGCCACCCGGTGCACCGGCTCGTCGTCCATGGCCCGGTAGTGCGCCAGCGCCGTCCCGGGATCGCAGGACACCAGCGCGACGTCGCCCAGCACCTCGTGGACAGCCGAGCTGGGCCGGGTCGCCTTCGCGGCCAGCGCGCGGGCCTCGTCCAGATCGCCTCGCCCCCACGCGTGGGTGGCCGCCGCGGCCAGGGCGTCCGGGTTTGTCGTGGCCGTCCGGCCCCAGGCCAGCACCTCGTACTGCTGGCAGCGGTAGCCGTAGCGGTAGAGGGCGGCGGCCAGCTCCTCGACGTGGCAGTGGCGCGCGACGGCGAGGCGCAGATCGGGCAGGAGGGCATCCAGCTCCCGTACGGCCTCGGCCTGCCCCGGACCACGGAACTCCCGGTCGAGGCGCCGCACGGCGTCCAGCATCGCGTCGGCGTGCCGTCTCCACAGCGCTTCCCGGTCGCCGGCGAGCTGCTGGGCGGCGTACGTGCGAATCGTCTCGAGCAGCCGGAACCGGCCGTGACCGTCGCGCGCGACGAGCGACTTGTCGACCAGGGCGGCCAGCGTCGCCGCCACCGTGGGACCGGCGGCCACCGCCTCGGCCGGCCCGACCCGGAACCCGCCCGCGAAGACCGAGAGCGCGCCCAGCACCTCGCGTTCCCGCGCGTCGAGCAGCCCGGCCGACCACTCCACGACCGCGCGCAGCGTGCGATGCCGGGCGGCACCGGTGCGACGGCCCCGGACCAGCAGGTCGAGCCGGTCGTCGAGCCGGTCGCGCAGCTCCCCGACCCCGAGCGCCGCCGCCTGCGTGGCCGCGAGCTCGATGGCCAGCGGCAGCCGGTCGAGCCGCCGGACGATCTCCCCCACCGCGGCCGGTTCGGCGTCGACGCCCGCCCGTTCCCGGAAGAGCCGCGCCGCCGCACCCTCGTCGAGCGGCCCGAGCTCCAGCACCCGCTCGCCCTCCACGCGCAGCCGCTCCTGGCTGGTCACGACGATCCGTGCGCCCGGCATCGCCTCGACCACCCGGGCCGCGAGCTCGACCACGTGCTCGCAGTTGTCCAGCACGACGACATCCAGCTCCCGGGCGTGCCTTCCGATCAGCGCGTACGGATCGTCGAGCGGCCCGGCCCGCGCCCCGACCCCGACGAGCACGGCGGCGAGGAAGTCCCCGTCGGTCGCGTCGATCCAGGCGCCCGCCCGCACGGTCTCCCGCACGAGCCGGGTCTTCCCGACGCCGCCCGGCCCGACCACGGTGACGAGCCCGGGTTCGCGAAGCAGTTCGGTCAGGCGCCGCTGCTCCTCATCACGGCCGAGCAGACCCTTTTCCCGTACGGGTCCACGCGCCAGCGACGTCTGCAGCGCCCGGACCCTCTCCGACGGGTCGAGGCCGAGCCGCTCGACCACCGCGTCCGCGTGCCGGCGCAGCGTCTCGAGCGCCTCCCCGGCACTCGCCTGCATCCGAGCCAGCGCGACGGCGCCGCCCTCCCAGCACGGATCGGCCGCCGCCTCGGCCCGCAGGCGCTCACCCGGTTCGACGGTCAGCAGGGCGTCCCGATAGCGGGCGGTGAGCCGCTGCGCGTGCCCGCGGAACGGCTCCCGATCGAACTCCGGCAGCGGAGCCCCGCGCCAGAGCGCGATCGCCTCGTCCACACTGCCGTCTCGCAGCAGGCGCTCGAACGTACGGACATCAGTGTCTGTCCCGTGTAGGCAGTAGCCGGCCGGGCCGAGCGTGATCAGGCCAGGCTGCTTCAGGGCCGCCCGCAGACGGGCCACATGGGACTGCAGACTGTTGCGGGCCGAGGGCGGCGGGTCGTCGGGCCAGAGCGCGCCGGCGATCGCCGTCACGCCGACCGGCCGCCCGGCGTGCAGCGCGAGGAGCGCCAGCACGATCCGCTGGCTGGCGCCGGCCACCACGACCGGCCCGTCGTCGCCGTCCACCGCGAACGGCCCGAGCATCCGCACGAGCACGCCGCCGACCCTACGACCGGGACCCGGCATCCGCGCTCACCAGGCCAGAAGCCGACAGCACGGTCAGGCCAGGGGCGTGGTCGGCTTGCCCTGCCGCGCGATCCGGATTGCTCGCATGATCAGTCCCGGGCTCGCGCGGCGCGCAGCAGGCCGACGACGGCGCCGATCACCCCCAGCCAGAAGGGCGCGGCCGCCGCGTCGGCGCCCCAGAAACCGGACAGGCACAGCACGGCGACGGCGTACGACAGCCAGGCGACCCACGTCGGCAGGGCGCGCGCCCGGTGGGCGATCCGCGTGGTCACGGCGATCAGGACCGCGCCCCCGACCAGTCCGCTGAAGCCGATCAGGCCACCGGCCGTGCTGAGCACGCGGGCGGTGGCCGGGTCAGGGGTGAACTCGCCGCGGGAGGCCCCGACCGCACTCGCCACGCCGAGCGAGATGCTGGTGATCATCAGCCCGCCGAGCAACGCCACCGCCGGCACGATCGTGTGGGTGAGCGGGTCGCCGCCGGACTGCCGGTCGAGCAGCCGTCGCAGTCCACTCGCGAACCAGAGCATTAGCGCGAGCCCCAGGCAGAGCAGCGGCAGCCCGACGCCGGCGGCGGCCTGCCGTGCACCGTCGTCGAGCCGGCCGGCGACCGCGGCGTCGGACAGGCCCGGTTCCTCGATGCTGGCCGTCGCGGAGATCGACAACCCGGCGATGAGCAGCACGACCGCCACGGCGCCGGCCCAGCCGGCGTGCTGGAGTGCTCGCGACTCAGTGCCTCGCCCAGTCGAAGCCATAGCCGCAGTTTGCGCCCGCTTCGGCCGGTCGGCGCTGTCCGATGCGCGACGGATCTAACGCAGTCGATAGAACCGCCAGAAGTCGTTCTCGATCGGCAGCACCTCGGGTGACTCGTAGCCGGCCGAACGCGCCCACGCCAGCAGCGTCGGCGCACGGAGGACAGTGCCGTTGGCGATCACCGGCTTCTCGGCCCGGGTAGCGGGCAGGCAGTGCAGCACGCTGAACGCGTACTGCATGCGCTCGATCTCCCCGGCCGGCGCGACGAACTCGTCCGAGACCCGCTCGTCGCCGATGAACACGCTACCGCCGGGGGCCAGCGACGGGCGGACCGCGCGCAGCACCCCGACCGGATCGCCCATGTCGTGCAGGGCCTCGAAAACGGTCACCAGGTCGTACTCGTCGCGGGGCGAGGACGCGGCGTCGGCCACGGCGAACGTCACCCGGTCGGCCACCCCGGCCGCCGCGGCTGCCGTCCGGGCGTCGGTGATCGAGTCCGGATCCAGGTCGATCCCGCGTACGGTGATCGCCGGATAGGCCCGGGCCAGCGCGACCGACGAGTGGCCGGCTCCGCAGCCCAGATCGAGCACCCGCGCTCCGGGCGTGGACCGCAGGCGAGCCTCGATCTCCGGTACGGCGGGCAGCCAGGTCGTGGTGAGCTCGTGGTCGAACATCGGACGGTTGAACGCCGCGATGCCGTGCCGGATGTGGCGGCCGTAGTCGGCGTACGGGATGCCCTCGCCGGTGCGGAACGCCTCGATCACCCGTGGGGTGAGCAGTCCGAGACCGACCGCGAACTCCCCGGCCGTACCCAGAAACTGTGGCCCGCCCTCGTCCAGCAACGCCTCGGCGGCCCCGGGCGCCAGCGCGAACTCCGCGGTCAGGAAGCCCGCGGCGGCCTGTTGTTCCAGCCACTCCCGGGCGTAACGCTCGTCGATCCCGGTCGCTTCGGCCAGCCCGGCCGCGTCGAGCGGGCCGTCCCGCAGGGCCTCGTAGAGACCCAGTTCCCGGCCCAGTTCGACGGTGCACAGCTCGGCCGCCCCGATCAACGCGGTGAGAAGACGCTCAGTCAGATTCATGCGTACGAGCGTGGACCGCCCCGCGTGCAGAACGCGTGCAGCGCGCTTGACCTGAACCGAGCTTCAACTTGCAGACTCCGGTGCATGAGAGCTGCCGTGTTCGACCGGTTCGGTCCGCCCGAGGTGCTGCACGTGGTGCACATTCCCGATCCGGTGCCGGGGCCGGGTGAGATACGCGTCCGGGTGCTGGCGGCCGGCGTCCAGCCGTTCGACGTCGCCGTGCGGGAGGGGACCATGCCGTGGGCCAAGGTCGAGTTCCCGCAGACGATCGGCCAGGAGTACGCCGGTGTGATCGACTCGCTGGGGGAAGGCGTACGGGATCTGGCCGTCGGTGACCCCGTGCTCGGGTCGACCATGCTGAACGGCAGTGCCGAGCTGGTCTGCGTGCCCGCCGCGAACGTCGTCCGCAAGCCGCACAACCTCGACTTCCCGACCGCCGCCGCACTGGTCGCCGCATCCCAGACGGCGAGTGGCGCGCTGCTCGAGCTGGGTGTCGGCGCGGACGACGTGCTGCTCGTGCACGCGGCCGCGGGAAGTGTCGGCACCGTAGCCACCCAGCTCGCCCGGCTGGCCGGCGCGACCGTGATCGGCAGTGCCGGCCCCGAAAATCACGAGCGCGTGCGCCGCCAGGGTGCCGTGCCGGTGTCGTACGGGAAAGATCTGGTTTCTCTCGTACGCGCTACCGGTCTGCACCCGACGGTGGCGCTGGACGGGGCCGGGGGTGAGGCGATCACGCAGTCGCTCGAGCTGGGCATCGCCCCGGATCGCGTCGGCACGATTGTCGACGACAAGACGGCGGCCGAGCACGGCACCCGCGTCGTGCGGGCCGGCCGAGACCCGGAACGGCTCGCCCGCGTCGTCGAGCTGGCCGCCCGCGGTGAGGTGGTGATGCCGGTGCACGCGTTCCCACTGGATTCGGTGGTCGAGGCGCACCGGGCCGTGGAGTCGCGTCACAGTCAGGGCAAGGTCGTGCTGCTTCTGGCCTCCACGAACAGCTGAATGCCGTCGAGCAGGCGGGCCAGGCCGAACTCGAAGAGCCGATCGAGGCCGAAGTCGAAGCCGTGCTCGGTCAGCTCGCGGAAATGCGTCAGCCGCCCCGCGTCGATCATCTCGGTGAGGGTGCCGGCCTGGGTCTCGAGCCACTGCTGATCGGTCAAACCCGTTTCCCGTACGGCCTCCCGCTCGATCTCCAGCGCCGAGGAGAGCCCGCGGACGAACGTGAACAGCATGATCTGCACGTACATCCGCTCCTCGGCGGTGAGGGTGGTGCGGTCGAACGCGGCCAGCACCCACTCGCTGAGCAGGATGCCGTTGGGCGCGGCCTGCGGGCGGGTCAGCGACATCGACGGGCCCAGCCAGGGGTGGCGCTGGAAGGCGGCCCACTCCTCGCGGGCACACAACTCGAGGCCGTCGCGCCAGTTCGGCGGGTGGCGCGGCGGCAGCCGGATCGTGCCGACGGCCACGTCGATCATGCCGACAACCAGGTCGTCGCGGCTCGGCACGTGCCGGTAGAGCGCCATCGTGGCCACGTCGAGCTCGGCCGCGAGCCGGCGCATGGTCAGTTCGGCCATCCCGTGCGCGTCGGCGATGGCCACCGCGGCCCGGACGATCCGGTCGCGGCTCAGCTCGTGCTCGCGCCGCGGCACCGGCCCGGCGACAACGGTGCCGGCCCCCGGGCGTGAGATGGTCAGCCCCTCGTCACGCAGGGCGGCGTGCGCCTTGGTCGCGGTGGCGATCGCGACGCCCCACTCGCGGGTGATCCCCCGGGCCGACGGGACCCGGTCACCCGGCCGCAGCTCGCCGGCCTCGATGCGCCGCCGGATCTCGGTCACGATCCGGCGGTACGGCGCCTCCGTACTAGTACGCTCATCGCCCATCACCCCACCGTACTAGAGCAATTTGCCGTCCTAGTACACGCGAATACACAGTACGCAGATGCGAATCCTCATCTCCGGCGGCGGCATCGCCGGACCAGCCCTGGCGTGGTGGCTGCATCGGGCCGGCGCCGACGTGACCGTGGTCGAGCGGGCACCCGGCCCGCGGCCCGGTGGCCATGCGGTCGACATCCGCGGGGCCGCCCGCACGGTGACCGACCGGATGGGCCTGATGCCCGCCGTCCTGGACAACCGCGTCGACGAACGCGGCTGGGCCCTGGTCGACGCGCGAGGCCGGCGGATCGCGACCATGCCGGCCGACCAGTTCGGTGGCGAGGGCATCGTGGCCGAGATCGAGATCGCGCGAGGCGACCTGGCCCGCGTCCTGCTCGACGCCACCGCCGCGTTCACCGACTACCGGTACGGCGATCGCCTCACCCGCCTCTCTCCGGATGACGACGGTGTGGACGCGACGTTCGCGAGCGGCGGCACCGAACGC
Organism: Paractinoplanes bogorensis; assembly: GCF_018829635.1. Lineage (GTDB taxonomy): Bacteria > Actinomycetota > Actinomycetes > Mycobacteriales > Micromonosporaceae > Actinoplanes > Actinoplanes bogorensis. The sequence goes on along the minus strand of NZ_JAHKKG010000001.1, from coordinate 971,715 downwards.
TACGACGTCGTGGTCGGCGCCGACGGTGTCCACTCCGGAGTGCGGGCGCTGGCATTCGGTCCCGAGGCCGATTTCGTACGCCCCCTCGGCGGCTACGGTGCCCTCTTCTCGGTGCCCGATCCCGGCGACCTGGACAACTGGTTCGAGATGTTCAACGCCCCCGGCGGCCGGGTCGCGGGCCTTCGCCCCGAACGCGGTGGCACGGCCAAGGCCAGCCTGACGTTCCGCGCCGCGACTCCACCCGGCCGCACCGATCCACGGCGCCTGATCGCCGACCGCTTCGCCGGCGTGGGCTGGCGGGCACCGTCGCTGCTGGCCGCACTCCCCGCCGCCGACGACTTCTACTACGACTCGATCGACCAGGTCCACGTCGAACAGTGGTCGCGCGGCCGGGTGGTCCTGCTCGGCGACGCCGGCTATTGCGGGTCGCCGCTGGCCGGGCTGGGCACAAGCATGGCCCTGGTCGGCGCCTACATACTGGCCGGCGAACTGGCCACGGCATCATCTCCATCGGCCGCGTTCGCCCGGTATCAATCCGCGATGGCCGCCTACGTCGCCGACGGCACCCAACTGCCGCCGGGCGGCATGGCCGCCTTCGCCCCTCATTCGCGCCTGATGATCCGGATGAAGTCGCTGTCGATGCGGTCGATGAACCGGTGGCCGGCCCGGCAGTTGCTGGCCAAACATTTCGCCAAGGCCGAGGCCGTCACACTCCCGGATTACGACTGCATTACACGGTCATCCTGATTTCTGCTATCGCCGTGTTCTTCTGCTTCGGTGTCCACAAGGGTTTCCGGCATTCGACGGTCGGCGATCAACTCCGGAATGGGGCCGAAAGCGGTCGGCGGGGATGTCGCCGGCGAGTGTGGCTGGGCTTCAATGGCGTGTCCGATCCGCATTCGTTGAACGGAACTCGCATGACCAATCTTGTTGCCCGGACCGCTGTTGCTGTTGCCGTGACCGCCGGTCTGATCGGTCTCTCGGCGCCTGCCTATGCCGCGCCGAAGCCGGTCAAGTACAAGAACTGCACCGCCCTGAACAAGGTGTACAAGCATGGCGTCGCCAAGCTCGGCGGCAAGGACAAGGTGGCTAAGGGCGCCAAGCCGGTCACGAACTTCACCGTCTACACGGCCGTGTACAAGCTGAACACCAAACTGGACCGGGACAAGGACGGCGTCGCCTGCGAAAAGAAGTAACGGCGGGCTACGCGGCGGCCCGGTCGGCCGGGGCGCGGCGCCGGGCGGCGGTGGACTGCAGGGCCGGGGGCACGTAGGCCTGGTCGAGCGGGCCGACGTCGGTGCCGGGCGGGACGATCTCGTCGATCCGGTCCAGCAGGTCGTCGGGCAGAGTCACCTTGGTGCCGGCCAGCAGGTCGTCGAGATGGTCCATGGTGCGGGCGCCGAGCAGGGCGCTGGTCACGCCGGGGTGGGCGATCGCGAAAGCCACGGCCAGGTGGGTCAGCGGCAGGCCGGCCTCGTCGGCCAGCGGCACCAGCTGTTCGACCACGTCGAGGCGGCGGGCGTCGGACACGTGGGTGAAGAAGCGGGTCCGGCGCAGGTCGGTCTCCTGCCCCTTGCGGATGCGGCCGGTCAGCGTGCCCTGGCCGAGCGGGCCCCAGACGAGCGTGCCCATGCCGTATTTCCGGGCGGCCGGCAGCACGTCACGTTCGATGCCCCGATTGAGGATCGAGTAGGGCGGCTGTTCGGTGCGGAAGCGTTCCAGGCCGCGTCGTTCGGCCAGCCACTGCGTCTCCACGATGTCGGACGCGGGCAGGCCGGACGTCCCGATCGCGCGCACCTTGCCGCTGCGGACCAGGTCGGTCAGCGCCGACAGCGTCTCCTCGAGGTCGGTGCCGGGGTCGGGGCGGTGCATCTGGTAGACGTCGATGTAGTCGGTCTGCAGGCGGCGCAGCGAACCCTCGACCGCCTGCCTGATCCAGCGCCGGGAAGCGCCCTGCTGATTCGGGTCCTCACTCATCGGCCGGCCGAACTTGGTGGCGATCACCACCTGGTCGCGACGGCCCTGGAGCGCTCGACCGACGATCTCTTCCGATTCCCCGTACGAGTACACGTCGGCCGTGTCGATGAAGTTGATCCCGGCGTCGAGGGCCCGGTGGATGATCCGGATCGCGTCGTCGTGATCGGCGTTGCCGACGCCGAGCGCCGAACCGAACATCATGGCTCCCAGCGCGTACGGGCTGACCTGGATGCCGGTGCGGCCGAGCGGGCGGTACTGCATGGTGGTCTCCTAGGTTTCTCGGATGCCGTCGAGCAGCACGCCCACCATGCGGTCGGTGTAGGCGCGACCCTTCGCGGCGACGGGCTGGCACAGGAGGGCGACCGCGTAGAGCAGATCCCCGGCGTCGACATCGGGCCGGACGGAGGGGGCGGCGCGGTCGAGCAGACTTTGCAGGGCGGGCGCGAGGCGTTCGTGGAAGTAGCCGGGCAGGGCCTCGTACGCGGAATCGCCCGAATGCAACGCGGCGGCGAACCCGGGCTTGGTGGCGAGCAACTCCACGTAGGCCGCGAACCACTCCGCTACGGAAAGGGTCGTCGCCTGGAAGGCCAGGGCGTCGATCTCGTGCCGCAGCACCGCGACGATCAGGTCGGAGCGCTGCGGGAAGTGCCGGTAGAGCGTGCCCACGCCCACCCCGGCCAGGTCGGCGATCTCTTTGGCGGGCGCGTCGACCCCGGACGTGGTGAACACCGTCATCGCCGCTGTCAGCAGCGCGTCCATGTTGCGCTGCGCGTCCGCCCGTACCATCTCGCCACCCTGCCTAGATGCGGAAAGCCTTTCCGTTTCGAACCGTAGCACAGAAACGGAAAGGCTTTCCACCTACGTGGAGCTAAGCGGCGGGGACCTGCGGCAGGATCCAGTTCGTCAGGTTGCGGGGGTGCTCGGCCTTGCCGTAGTACCAGCCCTGGATCAGGTCGCAGCCCTGGTTGTGCAGCCAGTCGCGCTGCTCGGCGGTCTCGACGCCCTCGGCCACGACCCGGTGGCCCATCGCGTGGGTCATGGCCAGCACGGCCCGGACGATCGGCTCGTTGGTGCCGTCGCCGATCCGCGAGACGAACGAGCGGTCGATCTTCACGATGCCGACCGGCAGACGCTGCAGGTAGCTGAGCGAGGAGTAGCCCGTACCGAAATCGTCGATGCACAGCGTCACACCGAGCGCGTGCAGGGCGTTCAGGGTCAGCACGGCCGACTCGATGTTCTCCATCACGCCGGACTCGGTGATCTCGAGCCACAGCGCCGACGGCGGCAGACCCGTGTCGCGCAGCACCTCGTCGACGACGCGTACGAGGGAACTGTCCCGCAGCTGCCGTACGGCCACGTTGACCGAGACGTGCAGCGGGCGCGCGCCGGGCCCACGCTGCAGCGACCACTCGACGAGCTGACGGGCCGACTCGCGCAGCAGCCACTCGCCCATCTCGACGATCATGCCGGTCTCCTCGGCGACCGGGATGAACTCCATCGGGCTGACAAACCCCAGCTCGGGCGACTCCCAGCGCATCAGCGCCTCGAAGCCGTCGAGCTCACCGGTCGCCACGTCGACGATCGGCTGGAAGTGCACGGCCAGCTCGCCCCGCTCCCCCGCGCCGCGCAGGGCCTGCTCGAGGTTGACCCGGTCGCGCACCTTGTCGCGCAGCGTCGAGTCGAACAGGGCCACGGCGTTGCGTCCGGAACCCTTGGCCTTGTACATCGCGGTGTCGGCGTCGCGGATCAATTCAAGGGCGTGAGCTCCCCCGTACGACTTCACGAGTCCGATCGACGCGGATACCACCACGTCGCCGACGGACAGGCGGAACGGCCGGCCGAACTCCTCGAGCAGCCGCTCGGCCAGCGAGTCGGCCAGACGCAGATGCGACGGGCTGGCCAGCGCGACCACGAACTCGTCGCCCCCGATCCGGCAGACCAGATCTTCGGCGCGCACCTGGGCCGAGAGCCGGGCCGCCACGGCGCACAGCAGTTCGTCGCCGACCTGGTGCCCCCAGTGGTCGTTGACCATCTTGAACCGGTCGAGGTCGATGAAGAGCAGGCTGATCTCGAGCTGCTCGGCCGCCACCCGGTCACCCCAGGCGCTGACCGTCTCGGTCAGCATCTCGCGATTGGGCAGGTCGGTGAGCGCGTCGTGGGTGGCGCGGCGGCGGCTGGCCTGCTCGGCCCGGGCCCGGGAGTTGTTGGAGCGGACGACCCGGGCCAGCACGGCCAGCATCAGCAGCACGCTCAGCGCTGTGCGGATCAGGTCGTTGGCCAGCGTGCCGGACGGCATCATCGAGGTCACGGCCGTCGGCACCGACACGACCAGGCCGATCAGCAACAGCCGGCGGCGGCTCAGGTCGCTCACGACGATGTTCTGCGGTTCGGTGAGCGTACGCATCGACGGGTGCAACGCGGCGGCCGGAATCGCCACGAACATCACCATGAACAGTGTGTCCAGCGTGTGCGCCGAGATGTCGACCAGCTCGGCGTTGCGCAGCGTGTAGTAGGTGTCGCCGAGGAACATCGCGCTCGCACCGACGATGAGCAGCCACATCGCGGGCAGTCGCACGCCGCCGGCCAGCATCAGCTGGGCGACCAGCACGAGCAGCACCACGTCGAAGATCGAGAACAGCGCGTCGATCACCCGCAGCGGGCTCATGCCCGAGTTGGCCAGGGCCGGCTCGATGACGAAGGTCCAGACCAGGAAGGCCGAGGCCAGGCCGACCAGCACCGCGTCGATCCGGGCCGGGTCGTCCTCGGCCGCGCGCCGGCGCCGCAGCATCCCGGCGTAGGCGCCGCCGATGCACAGGTACGCGGGCAGAATCACCGCGTCCGGGATGAGCATCAGGGGCGTGGGCGGCGTCGCGTCCGTGCCCGGGAACACGATGCGGATGAGCATCGTGGCCACGAAGAGGTAGGCGCCGGTGAGGATGTACCGCCACGGCGCATGATCCTCGCGCGGCAGGAAGCGACGCGGTCCGGCGTGCAGCGCGAACAGGCCGAGCACCACGATCACCAGGGTCGCGGGCGATTGGGCCCACTCCGGGCCGAACGCCATCGTGACGAGCGCGAGCGTCCCCAGAGTCAGATGGATCCCGAAGCCATGCCGGCCCAGCAGGGAGCGCACGGCCGGGAATTTGTTCACGCCCTTCCATCGGCCACGCCGGGCCGCTCTTTAAAAGACAGACACGCCGGACGTTCGGTCAGGATGCATGGCTCTTCGACGGATACGTCCGACTTTGTTTCGGATTCCGGGGACGGGACCGACCTCGGACGGCACAGTGTCACTTGGCCGATCAACCAGCACCACGGGGGGACACGTGCACCGGAATCGGACGAAACTTCTGGCTGCCTCGGGGCTGCTCGCGGTGCTGGCGGGCACCGGCGGAGTCCCGGCCGGAGCGGTCGACCGGGAGCCCGCGCGGGCCGAGGTCGCCCCGGCTCTGCAGACCGTTGATCTAGCGGTAGGGTCGTCCCGCCCCCCGGCCGGGCGGGGGTATGGGTGGCTGCTCCCGATGATCAAGCCGTTCAGCCTGATCGGTGTGACCTGGGAAAACCCGCGTGAGACGGTCGACGGGGTCGTGCAGGTGCGCACGCGGGCGGCCGGGTCCGGGCGGTGGACGGGCTGGCAGACGCTCGAGACCGACGGGCGCGCTCCCGGTGACTCCCGCGGCGCATCCGATCCGCTGTGGGTGGGGGCCTCCGACGGCGTCGAGGCCCGGATGACCGGCGGACGACCGCCGGCCGGCCTGCGAGTCGACCTGATCAACCCGGACGCCCCGACGCCCATCCTCGAATCAGCGGCGACGGGCCGAAGAGCGGTAACGGGCCGACAGGCGCCCAAGGCCAAGATCGCGCTCCCGGCCCGCCCCGTACCGCGGATGGTGACTCGCGCCGGCTGGCGAGCCAACGAGGCCATCGTCAAGGGCACGCCCGAATACACCGGCCCGACCCAGGTCTTCTTCGTGCACCACACGGCCACCGGCAACGGCTACAGCTGCTCCCAGTCCGCGAGCATCGTCCGGGGCATCCAGGCCTATCAGGTGCGCAGCCGCGGCTGGGACGACATCGGCTACAACTTCCTGGTCGACAAGTGCGGCACCGTCTTCGAGGGTCGCGGCGGCGGCGTCGGCCGGACCGTGCTGGGCGCGCACACCATGGGCTTCAACGCCGACGCCAGCTCGATCGCCGTGATCGGCAACTACGGCGGGGTCCGGGTCACGCCGCGGGTCCGCACCGTGATCGCCGCCGTGGCCGCGTACAAGCTGGGGGCGTACGGGAATGCCCCGAACGGCCGGGTCGTGCTCACCTCGGGCGGCGGCAACCGCTATGCCCTGGGCCGCAAGGCCACGCTCTGGCGGATCGCCGGCCATCGCGACGCCGGCCTGACCGCGTGCCCGGGCAATGCGCTCTACGCCCAGTTGCCGAACATCCGCGCGGTGGCCGGTGGGGCTCCGGCCGGGCTGCACGTGCTGCGGATCGGCGGCACCGCACTGGCCGCGCGTCGCTACTTCACCCGGGGTCTGATCCAGCCGGCCTGGACCACGACCACGCCGACCGTGCTGATCAACCGGTTCGAGGTGTGGGTCGACGGCGTGCTGCGGGTGGCTACGCCGAACTCCCGGCGCTCGTCGGTCCCGTTCCGCCTGACGCCGGGCAGCCACGACGTCACGGTCCGGGCGCTGCACCTGTCGGGCCGGTCGTCGAGCGTCAGCAGCCGGGTGATCGTCGACCCGGACGCGCCGGTGTTCGCGGCCAAGCCGGCCCTCGCGCTGCGGCCGGGCACGGTGAGCAGCCGGGCCGTGCCGTTGCGGATGCGCTGGGACGTCCGCGACGCCGTCTCGATGGGCTCGGTGACCCTGACCGGGCCGCTCACGATCAACCTGGGCAACACCGCCCGCAGCCGTGATGTGGCGGCGCCGCCGAACCGGGCCACGCAGTTCACGGTGCGCGCGGTCGACCGGGCCGGCAACGCCAACAGCGCTTCCGTCACCCGTGCGCCGTGGGTCGTCTCGGAGGTCTCGGCCCGCCGGACCGGCAGCTGGCGCGCCCTGCGCAACGGTGGCTACCTCGGCGGCACGGCGGTCGGCGGCAGTGTGCGCGGCGCCAGCGCGAGCTGGACGTTCAGTGGCACCTCGGCCGCGCTCGTCTTCAGCAAGGGTCCGCGGGCGGGCCGGGTCGGGGTGTTCGTCGACGGACGGCCGCAGGGCATGGTCGACCTGCGCTCGGCGAGTTCGGCGCCGCGGCAGGTGGCCTGGTCCCGCTCGTGGCCGGACAGCGGCTCGCACACCGTGCGGGTCGTGGTCGAGGGCACCCGGGGTCGCCCGGGAGTGGCACTCGACGGGCTGGTCTACCTGAAATAACTGACAGAGGGTGTCAGCCTCTCGGGGGAGGGTGTTCAGCATGAGTGGATTCGCAAAACTGGCGATGATCAATCTGGACGCGTCCGACCCCGAGGGGCTGGCCCGCTTCTACGCCGCCGTGCTGGGCTGGGACGTGCTGCACGCCCAGGCCGAGTACGCGATGATCGGCGACGGCTCGACCAGCATCGGGTTCGGCCAGGTCCCGGGCTATTCCGGGCCGGGCTGGCCCACCGAGAGCGCGCCCAAGCGCTACCACCTCGACTTCTATGTCGACGACCTGGACAAGGCCGAGGAGCAGGCCCTCGCCCTGGGTGCGACCAAGCCGGACGAGCAGCCCCAGCCCGACCGCTGGCGGGTGCTGCTCGACCCGGGCGGCCACCCGTTCGACGTCTGTCTGCGCTCCTAGAATTCCAAAGCCTGCGTCACCAGACCGGTGATCATCCAGTCGGCGATGCGGTCGAAACCGGGTTCGCGGCCCTGACCCCCTTCGGTCAGGGCCGCCGCCAGTTGCGGGAAGTCCCCACTGGCCACGGCCTCACCGATCAGCGCGACCTGCTCCTCCTGAGGGGCCGCCCCACCCTGCTCGGAGGTCACGAAGGACGCCACGAAACCGGTCATCAACGCGACGATCTCCAGCTTGGTGGGCCCGTCGAGACCGGTCGGTTCGAGACAGGCCAAACCCGTTTCCAGGTACGCGAGCATGTTGCGCCCGGTCAGCCTCCGGTTCGGCAACGCGGCCGGCAACCACGGGTGCGCCAGCATCAACTTCCGCTGAGCGCCGGCCAGGGCGATCAGGTCCGTACGCCAATCGCCGGTTGGTTTCCCGACGACGAGCGAGCCGCCGACCCGGTCGACCATCAGATCGAGCAGCCGGTCCTTGTCGGGCACGTACGTGTAGAGCGACATCGCCCCCGCCCCGAGATCCTGGGCGATCCGGCGCATCGTCAGCGCCCCCAGACCCTCGGCGTCGGCGATCCCGATCGCGGCGTCCACGACCTGCTCACGGGTGTGCGCCGGCGGGCGTCCACGGGGCATCGATTCCTCCTGCTAGAATTTCCGGTACAACGTACGATAAATGCCGGGGGTAGCCATGAGAAGACTGCCACTGTCCCTGCGACTCCTCGCCGACCGGGGCCCGAAGGCCCCCTACCAGGTCCAGCGCGAGACGGCCGTGGCGGTGCCCGCCGCCGACGGCAGCCCACTGCTCACCGACCACTACGCGCCCGTCACCGGCGAGCCGTGCCCGACCGTGCTCGTGCGGGCCCCGTACGTGCGAACCGGTTTTCCCTGGAACCTGTTCTTCGGGGTGCGGTTCGCCGAGCAGGGCTTCCACGTGCTGCTGCAGAGCACCCGCGGCGCCGGCGGTTCGGGCGGCACGTTCCACGCCTGGCAGCACGAGACGGCCGATGCCCGAGCCACCGTCGAATGGCTGCGCAAGCAGGACTGGTTCACCGGTGACCTGTTCACGGTCGGCGCCAGCTACATGGCCTACACCCAGGCCGCGCTGGCCGTCGACCCGCCGCCCGAGTGGCGCGGCGCGGTGATGCAGGTCGGCCACACCGATCCGCAGGACTTCTTCTGGGCCGGCGGCGCCTTCGGCCTCGAGCGGGCGCTGGTCGGCGGGCTGGCCCTCAAGCAGGGCCGGGTCACCACCCGCGAACTGGTCGGCAACATCGTCCGGATGCAGTTCCGGCTGCGCCACGCCACCCACGCGGTGCCGCTGCTCGACGCCTATCCGTCGGTCTACGGGGGCCGGCGGCCATCGGTCGAGGAGTGGATCGCGCATCCCGAGCCGGAGTACTGGCGCGACGCCACCCTGAACACGGTGGCCGGCGGCATGGAGGTGCCGACCAGCCTGCTCACCGGCTGGTGGGACCTGTGCCCCAACCAGGTGTTCGACCAGTACACCCGGATGCGGGCGGCCGGGCGCGATGTCGACCTGCTGATCGGCCCGTGGACGCACACCAACTTCCTCGAACGGGACTGGCCCGAGGTGTTCGCCCAGGCGATGCGCCGGCTGCGACAGGAACCTCCGGCTTATGCCGTACGGGTCCACGTGGGCGGCGTGGACGAATGGCGTGACCTGCCCGACTGGCCGCCGCCGGGCTCTGAAGCACGACCGTGGCCACTCGACGGGTTCACCGCCGAGCGCGGCTGGACGTTCCGCTACGACCCCACCGACCCGACCCCGTCGATCGGCGGCGCGCTCCAGTCCCGCACACAGGGCCAGGTCGACCAGGCGGCCCTCGAGAAGCGCGCCGACGTGCTGCTCTTCACCGGCCCGGCCCTGGAGACGCCGGTGACCGTGCTGGGCCCGGTACGGGCGTCGCTCGACGCCTCGACCACCGCGGCGTCCGGCGACCTTTTTGTTCGGCTCTGCGACGTCGACCCGGCCGGCCGCTCGCTCAACATCTGCGACGGCCTGACCCGGATGAGCGCCGCGGGCCGCATCGAAGTCGACCTCGGCCACGCCGGTCACGTGTTCCGGGCCGGGCACCGCCTGCGCGTGCAGATCAGCGGCGGCGCCCACCCGCGCTTCCTGCGCAATTACGGCACCGGCGAGCCACCCGGCCGCGCGACCCGCCTGGTGCCGACCGAGACGACGATCGGGCCGAGTTCGACGCTCGAGTTGACCATGGTTTGAACGTCCTCGATGTGGGGGTAACTGTGCGCCGCCATCCCCACAATCGAGGAGCTTCCATGTCCACCCAGGGCGTTCTTTACATCATCGCGGTCATCCTGCTCGTGCTGGCGGCGCTGCCGATCACGACCCGCGGCATCAGCCTGGCCCTGCTCGGCGCCGCCGTCGCGCTGCTGGCCTACGCGTGGCCCGTGCTCACGGCCTAGGTTTTTTGCCCTTGGGCGCAACCACTTACGCAGGCCGCCCGGGTGGGGTGAGCGTTCCGGGCGCGCCAGCGCCCTGCTCACCCCGCCCGGGTCCCCGCGGGAGCGACGGTCTGTCACCCACCACCCCGCCGGGACAAAAGGCTCTTGATCTTTATGCCCTCTTGTAGATGACCGCCTGCCACGGCTCCAAAGTCAGATCGACCGGGGCCGTCGGCAGGTTGTTCAGCAGCAGCTCGGCACCCGACCAGTCGTCGTCCAGCTCGGCGCGCACCGACGAACCGGAGAAGTTGCCGATCACCAGCAGCTCGGTGCCGTCGAGGGCGCGCGTGAAGGCGTACAGCTGCTCATGGTTGGGCAGCACCATGGTGAAATCGCCGTCCACGATCGCCGGCTCGGTGTGCCGCAGCTCGATCAACCGCCGGTAGTAGTGGAACACCGAATCGGGATCGGCCCGCGCGGCCTCGGCGTTGATCTCGGGGTAGTTCGGGTTGACGGCCAGCCACGGCGTCCCGGTGGTGAAGCCGGCGTGCTCCGACGAGTCCCACTGCATGGGCGTGCGGGCGTTGTCGCGACCGCGGGCGCGGAGCACGGTCAAAACCTCTTCCGCCGTACGCCCCTCGCTGCCGAGCGCCTGCGCATATTGCCCGAGCGCCTCGATGTCGCGGAAGTCGTCGATGGTCCGGAACGGGAAGTTGGTCATCCCCAGTTCCTCACCCTGATAGATGTACGGCGTGCCGCGGTGCAGGTGCAGCACCGTCCCGAGCATCTTGGCCGACGTCACCCGATATTCGGCGCTGTCGTCGCCGTAACGGGAGACCGCGCGCGGCTGGTCGTGGTTGTTCCAGTAGAGACTGTTCCAGCCCACCTCGGCCAGGCCGGCCTGCCACCGGTTGAAGATCGCCTTGAGGTTGGTGAGCTGCAACGGCATCAGCAGCCACGGGTCGGCGCCGCGGTCGGCCCAGACGTGGTCGAACTGGAAGACCATGTCGACCTCGTGACGCTCGGGGTCGGTGAACAGGATGGCCTCGTCGACGGTGACGCCAGGCATCTCGCCGACGGTCAGCATCGCGTCGCGGCCGGCGAAGACCTTCGCGTGCATCTCTTGCAGGAACTCGTGGATGCGGGGGCCGTTGATGAAACCCGGGGAGCCGTCCCCGTACGCGGAACCGGCCACCAGTCGTCCGTCGGGCAGCGGCAGCACCTTGGAGATCATGTTGATGACGTCCATCCGGAAGCCGTCGATGCCCCGGTCGAGCCACCAGTTCATCATGGCGTAGACGGCCTCGCGGACCTCCGGGTTCTCCCAGTTGAGGTCGGGCTGCTTCTTCGAGAACAGGTGCAGGTAGTACTCGCCGGTCTTCTCGTCCAGCTCCCAGGCCGAGCCGCCGAACACCGAGCCCCAGTTGGTCGGCTCGGCGCCGGGCGTACCGGGCTCGAGGCCCTCGCGGGCGGGCTGCCACCAGTACCAGTCGCGTTTCGGGCTGTCCTTGCCCGATCGGCTCTCGACGAACCACGGGTGCTCGTCCGAGGAGTGGTTGACGACCAGGTCCATGACCAGTTTCATGCCGTGGGCGTGCACCCCGGCCAGCAGCTCGTCGAAGATCTCGAGGGTGCCGAAGACCGGCTCGATGTCCTGGTAGTCGCTGATGTCGTAGCCGTTGTCGTCCTGCGGCGACGGATAGATCGGCGACAGCCAGATCACGTCGACGCCGAGTTCGGCCAGGTGATCCAGGTGGTCGATGATTCCCCGCAGATCACCCATGCCGTCGCCGTCGGCGTCCGCGAAGCTGCGCGGGTAGATCTGGTAAACGACCGCGTTCTTCCACCAGAGATCCGTCATGGCTCTTCTCTAACACTTCGGCGGCCGGGTTGTCGGCTGGGCATACTAAGCACGTGTTAACTCCCAATACACGGCAATTGTCGTGAAAGTCGCCATGCTGGGTCCGATCGCCTGGCGTACGCCACCCCGGCACTACGGCCCGTGGGAACTGGTGACCAGCCTGATCACCGAGGGACTGGTGGAACGCGGCATCGACGTCACCCTGTTCGCCACGCTCGACTCGATCACCAAGGCGACCCTGGACGGGGTGGTGCCGGGCGGCTACGAGGAGAACGCCGATCTCGACGGCCGGGTCTGGGAGGCGCTGCACGTCGGGCACGCGCTGGCCCGCTCGGGCGAGTTCGACCTGGTGCACAACCACCTGGACTGGCTGCCGCTGGCGTTCTCGGCCTCGTGCCGGGCACCCATGGTGACGACGATTCACGGCTTCTCGGGGTCGAACATCCTGCCCGCGTACCGCCGCGGCCGGTCGGCCTACGTCTCGATCTCGGACAGCGACCGCTCGCCCGATCTCGACTATCTGGGCACCGTGCACCACGGCATCGACCTGGACGGGCTGCCTTTTTCGGGGACCGCGAGCCAGGATCTGATCCTGTTCGGGCGCATCCATCCGGACAAGGGCACCGACCTGGCCATCGAGATCGCGCGGCGGGCCGGCCGGCGGCTGGTGATGTGCGGGATCGTGCAGGACCGCGAGTTCTTCGAGGAGCTGATCGAGCCGCGGATCGACGGGGACCGCGTGGTCTATCGGGGCTCGGTCGGGCCGGACGAACGCGGCACGATTCTCGGATCCGGGGCCGCGCTTCTGCATCCGATCCGGTTCGCCGAGCCGTTCGGGTTGTCGGTGGTGGAGTCGATGGCCTGTGGGACGCCGGTGATCGCGTACCGGAAAGGCTCCATGCCGGAAGTGGTCGACGAGGGCGTGACCGGGCATCTGGTCGAGAACGTGGACGAAGCCGTGGCCGCGGTCGAGCGGATCGGCGACATCGACCGGGCCGCCTGTGCCCGGCGGGCCCGGGAACGGTTCTCCCGCGACCGGATGGTTGAGAACTACCTGGAGATTTACCGAAAAATCGTCAGCTGAATAGGCCTCTCTTGTTAACGTCGTAATGTGAAATTCGCGTTAAACCGGGTATTTATCCGGTGTTTCGCAATGGCGTTTGCGCGCGGCCGCCACCGCTGAGTCCGCGTGCGCTGAGCCGTGCTGCGGACCAGTCGGCCGCAGACCGAGAAAGGCCGAGTCATGCCCGCGACGTACGGTTTTCTGAGCACTTACCCACCGACCCAATGCGGTTTGGCGACCTTCAATGCGGCACTCGCGACCCACTTGGGCAATGGCAGTTCCTCGGGGGTCGTCCGGCTGCTCGCGAAGGACAGTGTCAGCGGCGGCATCGAACTCGACCGCGCCGCCCCGCGGACCGTGCACACCTGGCACACCGACACCGCGGGTGGCTGGCGGGCCGCGGCCGACGTGCTCAACCGGTACGACGTGGCGGTCATCCAGCACGAGTACGGCATCTATCCCGGTGACGCCGGCGCCGAGGTGCTCCCCCTGCTCGGCGCGCTCACCGTGCCCTCGATCGTCGTGCTGCACACCGTGCTCAGCTCACCGGACCCGCTGCAGCGCGACGTGCTCGAGCGGATCGCGGCCACGGCCGACGCGGTCGTGACGATGACCGACACCGCCCGGCAACGACTGACCGCGGGCTACGCCGTCGACCCGCGCAAGATCTCGGTCATCCCGCACGGCGCCGCCAGCCGGGGCACCGGTCCGCGCGTCGACCACGACCGGCCCAACCTGCTGAGCTGGGGACTGCTCGGACCCGGCAAGGGCATCGAGTGGGCCCTGCGGGCGCTGGCGCTGCTCGGCGACGTCGAGCCGGCACCGGTCTACACCGTCGCCGGGCGGACCCACCCCAAGGTGCTCGAGCATTTCGGGGACGAGTACCGGAACTCGTTGAAGGAACTGGCCGGCTCGCTGGGCGTCACCGAGCAGGTGCGCTGGGAGGACGCGTACCTCGAGGAGGACGAACTGTCCCGGCTGATCCGGTCGGCCGACGTGGTGGTGCTGCCGTACGACTCGACCGAGCAGGTCACCTCGGGCGTGCTCATCGAGGCGGTCGGGGCCGGGATCCCGGTCGTGGCGACCGAGTTCCCGCACGCCGTCGAGCTGCTGGCCGACGGTCCGGGCCTGCTCGTGCCGCATCAGGACCCGGAGGCGATGGCGTCGGCGATCCGGCACGTGCTGGCCGAGCCGCACTTGTCGGTCGGGCTGACCGGTCTGGCCGGGGGCCCGACCCTGCGCTGGCCGGCCGTCGCCGCCCGCTATCAGGCTCTCGCATCGCGCCTGCTCACCACCCGTACGCCGCTGGCCACTCCGGTTCCGGCGTGACGACGACCAAGGCCCCCGGTGGGCTCCGCCTCGTCCCACCCCCGATCCAGCTCGCCGACGCCCCCGCGCCGGACTGGTCGCATGTCGCCCGGCTCTCCGACGACACCGGGCTGCTCGAGCACGCCCGCAACGCGATCGTGCGGCGCGAGCACGGCTACTGCGTCGACGACGTGTCCCGCGGCCTGCTGCTGATCTGCCGGGAACCGCGGCCGACCATCCAGCTGGCCGGGCTGGCCGAGCGCTACCTGGCCTTCCTGACCCACGCGGCCGGTTCGGACGGCGGGTTCCGCAACCGGTTCTCGTACGGGCGGAACTGGGAGGACGAACCGTCGACGGGTGACTGGTGGGGACGCGCGCTGTGGGGTCTGGGCACCGCGGCCGGGCGCTCGAGCGTGCCGTGGATCCGGCGCGAGGCCCTCAACGCGTTTCTGGTCGGCTGCCGGACCCGGTCGGCCTGGCCCCGCGCGATGGCCTTCGCCGGGCTGGGCGCGGCCGAGGTGCTGCGGACCGACCCGCGCTGCACGGACGCGAGCGAGCTGCTGGCCGACGCGGCCACGGTGATCGGCCTGCCCTCGGCCGGACCGGACTGGATCTGGCCCGAACCCGAGCTCACCTATTCCAACCCGGCGCTGCCCGAGGTGCTGATCGCGGCCGGTGACCTGCTGGGCGACGAGACGCTGCTGCGGGCCGGCCTGAAGATGCTGGCCTGGCTGTGCCGCGAGCAGGACCACGACGGGCACCTGTCGGTCGTGCCGGTCGGCGGGTGGCAGCCCGGCGTGCCCAAGCACCGCTTCGACCAGCAGCCGATCGAGGCCGCGGCGACCGCCGACGCCTGCGCCACCGCGGCCGCGGTCACCGGTGACGACCGCTGGGACGAGCAGTTGTTCCGGGCGATCGCCTGGTTCCTGGGCGACAACGACGGGCGGAAGCCGATGTACGACCCCCTAACCGGCGGATGTTATGACGGGTTGACGGCAAATGGCCCTAATGTGAATCAAGGAGCCGAATCCACCCTCGCGCTGGTCTCCACGTTGCAGCACGCCCGCACGCTGGCGACCCGGAGCGCGACCCGACCGTCAGGCGGCCTAGCGTGACCGCAACCATGAATACTTCCCAGATGATCACCAGGCACGACGTCGTGATGCAGCCGGACGGCCGGCGCGTCGTGATCAAACTGTTCGTCCCCGGCGAGGACTCGCAGACCGTCAAGAACCGTGCGGGCCGGCTGATCGAACGGATCCTCCAGCTCGACGAGGCCGAGATCGGGCGCCTGCTCGACGACGTGCTGACCCGCTTCGGCGGACGCCACCACGACCTGCTCGGCACGTTCCAGCACCACTACGAGCTGGTCCAGCACCGGGTGCCGCCCGAGATCGAGCTGTCGCCGACCGCGCGCACGCTGATCGGGGCGTACTTCAGCCACGAGTTCGCCGTCGAGGCGGCCGCGCTGTGCAACCCGTCGATGGTCGAGCACCCCGACCAGGCCGGCCTCGAGCCGGGCGAGCTGCGGGTGGCGATCAGCCTGCGCCAGATCGGCGAGGGTCACATCTCGTCGGTCGGGTTCTGCTCGGCCGTGCTCGGCCCGGGCGAGACGCTGCGCATGGAGGACCGCACCGGCCCGCTCATGATCGGCCAGCGGGTCGGCGCCACGCACTGGAAGAACCAGCTGCAGGCGGCGCTGATCGACGGCCAGATCGACAACGAGGCCTCGGCCTACGTCGTCTCGGCCCTGCCCGAGCGGTTCACCGACGTCGAGTTCGAAGACGTCATCGCCCACATCCCGGGCGAGCTGATGGCCAGGCCGCACTCGCAGGACACGATCGACGAGATCCGGCACATCGTGTCCGAGGACTACGCGGTCGAATACCCGTGCGCCGTGCCGCTGCACCAGCGGATCATGTGGCCGGCCACTCCGGCCGAGAGCAACGGCATGGAGGACGCCCGGTTCGTCCGCGTCACCGACCCGGACGGGCGCCACGTCTATCAGGCGACCTATACCGCGTACGACGGGCGGCAGATCAGCGGGCGGGTCATCTTCTCGCGCGACCTGCGGCACTTCGAGGTGACCCGGATGAGCGGTCCGGCCGCCCGCAACAAGGGCGTGGCGCTGTTCCCTCGCTACATCAACGGGCGCAAGATGGCGCTCTGCCGCTCGGACGGCGAGACGCTCGGCCTGGCCGTCCGCGACGACCAGCACCGCTGGCAGCCGTTGGCGCCGCTGCTGCTGCCGCACCGCGGATGGGACCTGATCCAGGTCGGCAACTGCGGCTCGCCGATCGAGACCGAGGCCGGCTGGCTCGTGCTGACCCACGGCGTCGGGCCGATGCGGCGCTACGCGATCGGGGCCATGCTGCTCGACCTCGACGACCCGTCGAAGGTCATCGCCGACCTGCCCGAGGGCCTGATCGACCCGGACGACATCGAGCGTGAGGGGTACGTGCCGAACGTGCTCTACTCGTGCGGCGGGATCGTGCACGACGGGCGGCTCTGGATGCCGTACGGGGCCAGCGACGTGCGGATCGGTTTCGCCAGCGTGCCGCTCGACGCCCTGCTGGCCCGGATGATGCCGGTCGCTTAACGCGCGTCGTGGACCAGCAGGGCGATCTGGACCCGGTTGGTCAGTGTCAGCTTCGTGAAGATCCGGGACACGTACGCCTTGACCGTCGCCGTGCTCATCAGCAGCTCGGCGGCGATCTCGGCGTTGGTGCGGCCCTCGGCGATCAGCCGCGCGACGTCGTGCTCGCCCGGGCTGAGCCGGGCCAGGGCCGCCCGCGCCTGATCGCGGCCCGGGTCGGCGCCGGCCCCGGAGACCAGCCCGATCATCGTGCGCAGCACCTCGGGCGACATCATCGGCTCGCCCGCGGCCACCCGCCGGACGGCGTCGGCGATCTCGCGCGGCGGGGTGTGCTTGAGCAGGAACCCGCCCGCCCCGGCCCGCAGCGCCCGCAGCACGTGCTCGTCGGTGTCGAACGTGGTCAGCACGATGACCTGCGGCGCGTCCTTGCGCCGGCGCAGCGACTCGGTGGCGCTCAGTCCGTCCAGGCCCGGCATCCGGATGTCCATCAGCACGACGTCGGGCTGGTGGGTGTTGACGGCCGAGGCCACCTCGGTGCCGTCGGCGATCGCCCCGACCACCTCCAGATCGTCGAACGCCTCGAGCATCATGGTCAGCCCGGCCCGGACCAGGGCGTCGTCGTCGACGAGCAGAACCCTCACGCCGGCCACGGCAGCCACGCCCTGACCCGGAACTCGCCGCCCGCCGTCGGGCCGTGCTCGAGCCGGCCGCCGACCAGGGCGACCCGCTCCCCGAGCCCGGTCAGGCCGGCCCCGGCGCCCGGCAGGTCACCGCTGGGCGCCAGCTTGTTGGCCACCGCCACGTCGAGGCCGCGGGCCGCGTCGCCGCTGATCGTGACCCGCACCGGCGCGCCCGGCGCGTGCTTGCGGGCGTTGGTCAGCGCCTCCTGCACGATCCGGTAGGCGTGCCGGCCCACGCTGTCGGGCACGTCACCGCCGCTGTCCAGGGCCAGGCCGACCTCGGCGCCGGCCACCCGGGACTGCTCGACCAGCGCCGGAACGTCGCCCAGGGTCGGCTGGGGGTGGTCTTCGGCCGGGTCCCGCAGCATGTGGATCACCGTGCGCAGATCCTCCAGGGCGTCGTGCGCGCACTCCCGGATCACGCCGGCCGCCGCCTGCTCGGCCGGGGACGCCTCACGGCGTACCTCCAAAGCCCCCGCGTGCACCGCGAGCAGCGACATGCGGTGGGCCAGCACGTCGTGCATCTCGCGGGCCAGCCGCTCACGCTCGGCCAGGCGGGCCTGCTCGACCCGCAGCCGCTGACCCTCCTCGGCCTGCCGGGCCCGCTCGGCCCAGGACGAGACGAGCTTGCGGTGCGAGCGGGTCAGCATGCCGACCGCGACCATGCTGACGTGCAGCAGCACCAGGAACGTGACGATCTCGTAGTAGAGCCCGACATCGCCGATGGCCACGCGGTAGATCACCGCGATCAGCACGGCGTGCAGCGCGGTCAGCCCGACGGCGACCCCGCCGCGGCGATACACCCCGACCGCGAACAGGGCGAACGGCAGGGCTCCCATCGGCAGCGCGAACAGGATGGCCAGCGGGATGAGGACCAGGGCGAGCGTGACCGGCCGGGAACGCCGGAAGAACACCAGGCCGGCCGCGGACAGCACGCCCAGCGTGAGCTCGAGCCAGACCGGCGCCGCACCCTCGTCGGACAGCGAGTTGACCATGAAGAAGACGCCCAGCCCGAACGCGGCCAGGGCCACCGCCGCGTCGACCAGCCATCTCCTCATGCCCCTGAAGTTACCGGCGGCGCGCTCGGACGGGCAGTCGACTTTGGTCTACGCCATGTCGACCGGAGTCGGTATCCGGCGGCCCTCCGCCCCGGGCAGAGTCATCGGTGTGCTGGAACAGGAAACGAGAGTGCCCACCCCGGTGTGGGTACGGGTGCTGGTGTGGCTCTGCCTGCCCGTGGTCGGTGCGGCCCTGCTGTGGGGCGTCCTGCAGCTGATCGAGTGGCTGCCCTTCGGCGGTCCGTTCAACCTGGTGCGGCGGTTGCCCGAGCCGTGGGACCTGGTCGTCGCGCTCGGGGTCGGCGCGATCATCGGGCTGATCTTCGCCGCCCTGGTCGACGCCGAGTCGCTGACCGTGCGGGTGACCACGCTCGAGGTCGTGCTCACCCGGCCCGGCCACCGGCGGGTGGTGCCGCGGGGCGAGATCGCCGTGGCCTTCCCCGACCGCGACCAGCTCGTGCTGCTCGGGCGCAGCGGGCAGGAGCTGGCCCGGGAGCCGTCGCATCTGTCGCACGCGAAACTCCAGCAGGCGTTCGGGGCGCGCGGCGTGGCCTGGGCCGGTCAGGATCCCTATCTGGAGGCGTACCGGCGCTGGGTCCCCGGCCTGTCCGACCTGCCCGACGCCATCTTCGCGGCCCGGCAGAAGGCGCTCGACTCGGGCGACGAGGACGACATCCGCGAGCTGCGCGAGGAGCTGGGCCGGATGGGCTTCGTGGTACGCGACGAGAAGAAGAAGCAGTACTGGCGGCGCGTCGCTTAGGCCTTGCTCCCCGTTGTTCCGGCGACGACCCAGATCGTGAGGATGGCCAGGAAGTCACCCCGGGCGCCGGCCTCGTCGACCTGCGCAAACCACTTTTCCCGTACGCCCGGAGCACTCCTCCACGCCTGCTCCGGAACCATCGGATTGACCATCGGGAGCACCACCGCGGCCGACGCCGGGTCACCGAAGACACAGGTCACCGGGGTCGCGCTGATGTCCTCCAGCCCCAGCCCGACGAGCCGGCGCCGCAGCGTGCGACCCATGTCGACCTGCTTGGGGGTGAGCCGGCCGTGCATGTCGGCCACCACCGTGCCGGCCAGCCGGGCGGGCACCCCGTCGAAGGCGAGCGAGCTCCAGTCGGTGTCGATCAGGCAGACCCGCCCGCCGGGCCGGGTCACCCGCACCAGCTCGGCGATCGCCCGGTCGGCGTCCTCGACGTGCTGGAGCACCCGCTCGCACCAGACCCCGTCGACGCTGGCCGACGGCAGGTCGATCGACGACACGTCACCGGTCGTGTAGCGCACGTTGCTGCCGTCGTGCCGCTCGATGGCGGCGGCGATGGTGGCGGCCGAGTAGTCGAGCGCGATCACCTCACCCGTCGGGCCGACCTCGGTGGCGATCCACCGGGCCACGTCGCCCGCCCCGGATCCCGCGTCGAGCACCCGCCAGCCGTCGGCCGGGTGGAGAGCGTCCATCGCCGTTCGCCGGACCCGCCTGATCTCCGGATGGCGGCCCATCGTCTCGAGTGCGGCCAGCAGCATCGCGGTCATCTCGCGGGGTTGCCGGTCGAGGTCGGCGAACGGCGTGCGTTCCATCTGCGCGGGCTCCATGCGGCAAATGTTGACGCATCAGATGCCTCGGCAGACGGGACCGGTCACCCATCCGACAGGCGAGGAACACAGCATGCACTCAGGTCGCGCCTCTGGCCGCCGATGGACGAACGTGCGGCAACTCAGGTCGCGCCTCCCGGCCGGGGCGCGAAACCAGGCCCGGCTGGCGGCGCTCGCCGTCGGCTTCCTCGGCGCGGGCAGTCAGCTCCTGCAGCTCGGCAACGCCGGGCGCTCCGAGGGCTACGTCCAGCTGTCCGGGGCCTCGATCGCGGCCCTGCTCGCCATCCTGATCCTGACCCATTGGCGTGGCTCGTCGAGCTGGTGGACCGTACCGGTGGTGCCGGTACTGGTGGTGCTCGGTGGTTCCGGCCTCAAAGACCCGCTCGCCACCACGGGCCTGGCCCTCGGCGCCGCCGCGGTCTTCTCCCAGTACGGCGGGTCGGCCCAGTGGCTGACCCGGCTGGCCACCCTGACCGTGGCCATCCCGTCCGCCGTCGCCATCTCCCCCGACTCGGCCGGCCGGGTCGTCACCTGGCACGAGGGCGTCGTGCTCAACCTGCTGCCCCAGCTGATCCTCATGGGCGCGCTGGCCCGCGGCATCTGTCTGGCCCTGCGCCGCCAGGAGCGCGACATGGCCCGCGAGTCCGCCCTGGCCCGGGGCGGCCTGGCCATGGTCGGCATCACCGACGTGAAGCGGATCCGCCAGATCGGCCGCGAGGTCGGCGAACAGATCGTGCGCCTCAACCCCGGCATCGCGATGATCATCATTCGTCGCGACGCCGACGGCCTCTATCTCTCGAACGTGGCCGGCGCACCCGAGGACCTGCGCTACCGGCGCCTGGACCCGGCCATCGTCACCGACCGCGACATGCTGCGCAGCCTGCTGCCCGAGTACCGCGCCTGGGAGGTGCTGCACATCGGCGAGGTCTACATCGTGGTGGCCGGACTGCGGTCGGTGCCGCCCGACGTGCTGGACGCGTTCCGCAACCTGTCCAACCAGGTGATCCTGGCCGAGAACGGCTGCCTGGCCCACGCCGAGCTGGAGCACAGCGCCCACCACGACCACCTGACCCAGCTGCCCAACCGCGGCAAGTTCCTGCGCGCCGCGGCCGAGGCGGTGGCCACCGGGCGGCCCGGCACGGTCGCGCTGCTCAACATCGACCTGGACGACTTCAAACAGGTCAACGACACGCACGGCCACGCGGCCGGCGACGAGCTGCTCATCGAGATCGCCGCCCGCCTCACCCGGCACGGCGGCGGCCTGGCCGGCCGCTTCGGCGGCGACGAGTTCGCCCTGCTGCTGACCGGCGTCACCGACCCGGCGGCGGCCGACGAGCTGGCGGCCACACTGTCGGCCCACCTGACCGCACCGGTCCACCTCGGCTCCGGAGCCACCGTCACCGTCGGCGCCAGCATCGGCGTGGCCGTCACCGGGCCGGGCGAGACGCTGGCCGAGCTCTCCCGCCGGGCCGACATCGCCATGTACTCAGCCAAGGCCCAGCGCAAGACAGCCGTCCCCGCCTGAGCCCTCAGGTAGGTACATTCCGTCGAAGTAGGTACATCGACGGAGAGGCGCCCGATGAGTTCGGTTTCCGTTCGCGAGTTCTCCTACAACCCGAGTGCCATGTTCACCCGCGTCGAGCAGGGCGAGACGATCGAGGTCACCCGGCACGGCAAGGTGATCGCCGTGCTGCTGCCCGTGGTCGGCAGCCTGGGCCGATACTCCCCCTTGGTCGCCAAGGGCCTCATCCGGCTCAAGGCCACGACGACCGCTGACCTCGACCGGCTGCCGCAGTACGACGTTCCGGTCGACGCCTCCCCGCTGGACATCCTGCTCAGCTCACGGGACGAGGACGACTGGTGATCTACGTCGACGCGTCCGCCCTCGGCACCCTGCTCTCCGGGCGCAAGCATGCGAAGGAACTGCGAGGCTATGTGGCCAGCGCCCAGAGGTGGTCGGCGACTCTCTGGATACCTTGCTTACCTACGACCGGCGCATGTTCGACGTCGCACGCGCGGCCGGACTGCCGACCGAAGCACCCGGCCTCCTCTGACCCGGGGTGCGGGGGTGTGGAAAGCTTTCGAGCATGAGTGATGCGGTGCGGTTCGGGCTGGTCGGCTACGGGTCGGGTGGGCGGATCTTTCATGCGCCGCTGATCGCCTCGGCGGCCGGCATCGAGTTTCTCGGTGTGGTCACCACCAACGAGGAGCGCCGCAAGGAGCTGGCCGGCAACCTGCCGGGCAAGGCGGCGTTCGACTCGATCGCCGCGCTCAAGGAGGCGGGGGCCGAGGCCGTCGCGATCTCGACGCCGGTCACCACGCACGCCGAACTGGCGCTCGAGGCCATCGCTCACGGGCTGCACGTCGTGGTCGACAAGCCGTTCACCCTCGACGCGCCCCGGGCCCGCGAGGTCGTGGCCGCCGCCAAGGCCAAGGGTGTGCTGCTCAGCGTCTATCAGAACCGCCGCTACGACTCCGATTTCCGCACGCTGCGGCGTCTGATCGACGACGGCCAGTTCGGCACCGTACGCCGTTTCGAGTCCCGCTTCGAGCGCTGGTCCCCCGAGCGCAAGCCGGGCCCGGCCGGTGGCGGCACCCTGCTCGACTTCGGGTCGCACCTGGTCGACCAGGCCCTCGTGCTCAACGGTCCGGCCGTCCGCGCCTACGCCGAGGTCCGCGGCAGCGGCGAACTCGACGACGACTTCTTCCTCGCGCTGCACCACGTCAACGGCGTCGAGTCGCACCTGTGGGGCAGCTGGCGGCAGGGCGCCCCGGGTCCGCGCTACCGGGTCGCGGGCACCACCGGCACCTTCGTGATCGCGGGCATCGACGGTCAGGAGGCCGAGCTCAAGGCCGGCCGCTCCCCCGCCGATCTGGGCGACCAGTGGGGTGTCGAGGCCGAAGAGACGTGGGGCCGCATCTACCGCGGCGACGACGGCACCCGGGTGCGCAGCGAGCGCGGCCGCTGGGATCTCTACTACCCGGCCTTCGCGGCGGCGGTGCGTGGCGAGGGCCCGCTGCCGGTCGACCCGAACGACGTCGTACGGAACATGACCGTCCTCGACGCGGCCCGCGAGAGCGCGCGCAGCGGTCAGGCGATCAGGCTTTGATCCCGGCCAGCGCGAACCCGATCACTCGGTCGCGCTGAATGTTGTCGACGAACGAGCCCGAGGTCAGCCCGGAGACCATGCGCAGCAGGTCGTCGAAGCTGGCGTCGCCGCGCACCTCACCCGCCTGCTGGGCACGCTGGAAGAGCGGCTCGCCCGCCTCATACATGGCGGCCCGGCACGACTTGAACATCTCGGACTCACGGTTGAGCGCTTCGATGACCGCTCGCTTGGTGGCCGCGTACGAGACGAACTGGTTGATCCACGCCGTGAGGGCCTCCCACGGCGGCAGCTCGGAGACGGCGATCGCGACCTGGCCGAGCTGGTCGATCTCGTCGACGTAGACGGCCTCGAACAGATCCTGCCGGGTCGGGAAGTTGCGATAGAGCGTGCCGATGCCCACCCCGGCCCGCCGGGCGATGTCTTCGAGTGACGCGTCCGTGCCGTTCTCGGCAAACGCTTCCCGTGCCGCGACGAGCAGCGCGTCGAAGTTGCGCCGCGCGTCGGCGCGCTGGGGACGGCGTACCGCGACCGCCATGAGACCCACCCCACATTGCAAACCGGAGGCACCCCTCCACTAATCTGGAGGCATGCCTCGACTTTACCAGGGCACGCCCCGGACGACCTTTGCCGTCCTGGCCGCCGCCGCGGCCGCGTTCTCGCTCATGCAGTCGCTGGTCACGCCGGTCCTCCCGACGATCCAGCAGGATCTGCACACCTCGGCCGGCACGGTCACCTGGGTGCTCACCGCCTGGTTGCTGGCCGCCTCGGTCGCCACCCCCCTGATGGGCCGGATCGCCGACATGACCGGCAAGGACCGCGCGCTGCTGGTCGCGCTGGCCGCGATCGCCGTCGGCTGCCTGCTCGCCGCGGTCGCCCCCAACGTCACCGTGCTCATCGTCGCCCGCGTCATCCAGGGTCTGGGCGGCGCGATCTTCCCGGTCTCGTTCGGCATCGTCCGCGACGAGTTCCCGCCGGCCCGGGTCACCTCGGCCATCGGTGTGCTGGCCGCGGTCATCGCCACCGGCGGCGGCCTCGGCATCGTGCTCGCCGGTCCGATCGTCGGCGCATTGAGCTGGCGCTGGCTGTTCTGGCTGCCGATGGCCGTGGTCGTCGTGGTCGGCCTGCTGGCCTGGCGTTACGTGCCGAAGTCGCCGGTCCGCACCCCGGGCCGGGTCAACTGGCTCTCGGCCGCGCTGCTGTCCGGCTGGCTGGTCGCGCTGCTGCTCCCGCTGAGCAAGGCCGCCGTGTGGGGCTGGGGTTCCGCCCGTACGCTCGGGCTGCTCGCCACCGCCGCCGCGCTCTTCGCCGCCTGGCTGGTGGCCGAGCTCCGCTCCCCCGAACCGCTCATCGACATGCGGATGATGCGCCTGCCCGCGGTCTGGACCGCCAACCTGGTCGCCCTGCTCTTCGGCGCCGCGATGTTCGGCGTGTTCGCGTTCCTGCCCCAGCTCATCCAGATCCCCGCCGCCTCCGGTTACGGCTTCGGCGCCACGGTCACCGGCGCCGGCCTGCTGATGCTGCCGATGCTGGTCGCGATGGCCGTCTTCGGCTCGCTGACCGGCCCGCTCACCCGCTGGGCCGGCCCCAAGGCGCAGCTGCTGTGGGGCGCCGGCCTGAGCACGGTAGCCACCCTGTCGCTGGCCCTGCGGCACGGCGAGCGCTGGGAGGTCGCCGTGGCCGGCGGTGTCTTCGGCATCGGGCTCGGCCTGGTCTACTCCAGCCTGGTCAACCTGATCGTGCAGAGCGTGCCGCGGCACCAGACCGGCGTGGCCAGCGGCATGAACACCAACATCCGCACCATCGGCGCCTCGCTCGGCACCGCACTGGTCAGCTCGATCATCACCAGCCACCCCGGCGTCCAGGGCCTGCCCGCCGAGTCCGGCTACACGGTGTCGTTCCTGATCCTGACCGTGCTGGCCGCGGCCGCCTTCCTGGTCGCGTTGCTGGTGCCGGCGGCCCGCAAACCGGCCCCCGAGCGCCTGGCCGAGGCCACGCCGGAACTCACCCCGGTCGAGGTCTAGGCCCAGTCCCCGTTCCGGCCGGCACCACGACCCCGCCGTGGTGCCGGCCGCCGGGACTCAGCCGCCGACGGTGATCGTCCCGGTCGTCGACGACTCCGTGCCGAAGGGACCGCCGACCCCGTCCGGGAGCTTCTGCGGCGGGTACACGCCCCGAATGCTGGTGCCCCGCATCATCCCGGACTGCTTCTTCAGCGCCTCGACCACGTTGCGGGCACCCGTGCCGAGCCAGAACGTCGCCCGGAAGTTGTACTGGTCGCCCGGCTCGGCGCCCGGAGCGCGCGTCTCGGTGAGCGGAATCTGCCACGTCGAACCGGGCGTCATCCAGAGGAACGAGTAGTCGCAGAAGCGCTCGACGAAACGGACCTCGCTGGTGTTGCGCCAGCAGAGGAGCTCGCCCTGCTTCGGGTCGACGAAGAGCAGCCCCGGGTCGCCGACGATGCGGAAGGTCATCTCGGTCGTCTCGACGGCCCCGGTGCTGGTGAACTGCAGCACCGGTTTGGCCACCGCGGTCCCGTCGGTCACCGTGTACGTGGCATTCGGCGGTCCGGCGTAGACGTGGATGTCGTTCACGGTCAGCGTGGCCACGGCGACGATCGGCTCGTACCCGTCGGCGGTCAGCGTGACCTCGAGCGCGCCGGACGCACCGAGTTCCGCCTCCGGCAATGCCTTCACGAACAGGTCGGGAAGCCGCCAGCCCGAGGCGGCCTCAAGCGTGCCGATCGAGCCGTCGGGAACGGTCACGGACGCGATGGCGTCCAGGCCGGACGTGTCCACGTCGATCTGGACATCGGTCAGCGCGGGCGGAATCTCCGCCGCGTCCGGCGACAGCACCAGCGGCAGTGCGGACCCGGTGGTCGAGAAACTGATCTCGGGAACGGTGAGCGCGAACGGCGCGACGGCGGCCGCGTGAGCCGGAGCGGACAGGGTGGCGGCCACCGCCACGGCGACCGCTACCGCCGCCGTGAGGCGTCGGATCGAAAACATGAATATCCCCCGTGGATAGACGAAGCTCTAAGTTATCCATTGAGGGCCATCGACGCTAGACCGTTACGTGGGCGAGCAGATTCTCGACGATGGTGTCGATGCCGGCGATCAGGGACAG
The DNA here is from genome assembly GCF_018829635.1 of Paractinoplanes bogorensis. GTDB lineage: Bacteria > Actinomycetota > Actinomycetes > Mycobacteriales > Micromonosporaceae > Actinoplanes > Actinoplanes bogorensis. The sequence continues at coordinate 945,154 of NZ_JAHKKG010000001.1, read as the reverse complement.
GTGGCCCTCGTCGGGGAGCAGGTGGACCTCGGCCCCGGGGATGTGCCCGGCCAGCCAGTGACCGTGCGCGGGCGGGACCATCCGGTCCTGTTCGCCCTGCCAGATGGCCAGCGGCACCCGGATGTCGGTGAGCGGGAACCCCCAGTCGGCCAGAAAGGCCAGGTCGTCCTCGCGCCAGCCGGCGATGCCGGCCGACACCGAGTAGCGCGTCGACTCGGCCAGGTAGTCGTCGAGGCCGTCGGTCAGGGCCCGCTTGTCCACCTCGGACAACAGGTCGCCGTAGGCCTCGATGACGTCGGGCGCGGTGATCCGGGCCAGCGGGTCGGCGATGCCGGTCAGAAAGGCGTCCAGCGAGGCCACGCCGGCCGCCGCGGCCTCGAACTCGGCGACATTTTCCGCGCCCATGCCGTCGAGCCAGTCGAGGCCAGGCGCCGAATAGGGCGCGACGCCGCCGATGGTGGCGGCGCCGGCGCAGCGGCCGGGAAGCAGGGCGGCGCAGGCCAGGGCGTGCGGGCCGCCGCCGGACCAGCCGACCGTCACGAAGTGGGCGGCCTCGAGGCCGTCGAGCAGGGCCGCGGTGTCGGCGGCGACGTCGGACACGCGGCGGCCGGGGTGGGGCGAGGAGCCGCCGTAACCGGGGCGGCTGGCCAGCACGATGCGCAGGCCGTGCCTCAGGGCCGAGTCGAAGATCGGCGCGTAGCGGACCGCGCCGGACGGGGTGCCGTGGTGCAGCACCAGCGGGAGGCCGCCGGGCGGGCCGTCCACCAGATATTCGAGCGTACGGCCGTCGGGCAGGACGAGACGTTCCATGTGGACGAAAATACGCACCCGGAGGGGCCCGCGGGGGACGTTCGCGGACCCCTCCTTCTTATGGGAGCAGGGTCAGGATCAGTTGCGGTTGATGGTGAAGGTGGACGTCGGGTTCTCGATGTCGCGGTAGTTGTTGCTCATCTGCAGGTTGGTGAAGGTCGCCGAGCCCACCGCGGGACCCTGACCGGCCTCGGGCAGCGGGTTGGCCCAGATGCCGTAGCCGCTCTTGGCGTCGTACGCGTCGCCGGACTTCTGCGCGCCGGTGATGGTGACGTTCGTGAAGACGGTGTCCTTCACGATGTTCTGCGGCTGGCCGCCCACGTAGTTGGTCTGGAACATGATTCCGGAGTAGGTCGGGTCGACGATGTCGACGTTGCTGACCCGGATGCCCTGGAAGACCTTCGACGCGCTGAACACCCAGATCGCCGGGAACACCTGGGCGCCCCAGAAGTGGCCACCCGCCCGCACGATCGAGATGTTGTCGAGCACGGTCGGCGGGTCGGCGCCGAACCCGTTCATCGGGTAGCCGAAGTCGAGCGAGCTGATCGTGATGCCCGAGTAGACCAGGGTGTCCGCGATGTAGATGTTCTTGAACGTGTTGGCGTACCCGCCGTAGACCGCGATTCCGGCCGCCCGCCAGGTCAGCGTGCTGGTCAGGTTGGAGTAGACGTTGTTGATCTCGTCCGCCCCGCCCGCGTCGATCGCCGAGAACAGCGCGAAGCTGTCGTCGCCGGTGGCCCGGGCGTCGTTGTTGTCGACCAGGTTGCCGGTGCTGCCGTTGGTCATGTTGACACCGTCGGCGAACGTGTTCCGGATCCGGCTGTTCTTGATCACCATGTTGTCGGTGTTCGCGCCCCAGTAGAGGCACACCACGTGCTCGGCCCAGATGTTGTCGATGGTGATGTTGGCCGTGTTGGCGAAGTCGAACACCTTGCCGGGGCCGTCGATGCGGATCGTGTAGTTGCCGAAGAACGCGAAGTCGGCGAACGTCGACCCGTTGGCGGTCGGGTCGGCCCGGAAACCGGCGTCCGTCTCGGTCTGGCCGGACGGCGTGTAGAAGCGGGTGTACCAGGGTCCGGCGCCGACCACGCGCAGGGCCCGGCCGCCCACGTTGAACTTGCTGCCGGTCTGGTAGTCACCGGCCGGCAGGTAGACACCGAGCTTGGTGCTGTCCTGACGGGCGGTGTCCAGGGCGGCCTGTACGGCGTTCTGGTCGAACCCGTTCGGCACCACGTAGCGGGCCGAATCCGGGTTGGCCTTCGGGCTGACCTGCTCCAGGTTGATGAAGTCGATCGCGATGCTGCCCGAGTTGCCGGAGTCCTTCTGCAGCTTGATCGTGCTGCCGGCCTGGAACGAACCGGTCAGCAGGATGTTGGCCTCGTCGTAGATGTGCCGCGGCCCGGTGCCCGAGTTCTGCGGCGCGGTCTCGTTGCCGTAGAGCCAGGCGTACTTGGAGTTGAGCGGCAGCGTCTTGTTCAGCGTCCCGTTGACGTACACGTTGATCGAACTGGTCGTGCCGTCCGGGATGGAGAACCGCGCCACCACCGTGTTGGTCGCCGCCCGGGTCGTCCACTGCACGTACGCCCCGGTCTGGTTGAGCGTCACGGCCCTGCGACCCGAAGCCTCACCGGCCAGGTCGCCGACGGTGCGGTTGGGCCCGACGACCGCCGCGCCACCACCGACCGTGCCGTCCTCGGCCTCGTACATGTCGTACGGCATGTTGGCGCCACGACCGACGAAGAAGGACTTCTCGCTGGTGTTGTTGGCCTGCTTCACGGGCAGCTCGTTGGCGTCATTGGCCACCACCGTCCGTACGGTGTAACGCCCGTTGACCGCCGTCCAGGTGCCGAGGTTGATCGCCGGCGACGACGCGCCCGCGGCCAGGGCGCCGGTGTAGGAGCCGGTCAGCGTCCGCACCACCGTCGACCCGTTCAGCACGGTGAGCGTGATGCCGTGGGCGCCACCGGCCGAGGCCGCCGAGCCCTGGTTCTTGAGCGTCACCGAGAACGTGACCGTGTTGCCGGCGGCCGGGGTGCCCGGCGACCACGTGACGGCCGAGGCAACCAGGTCCGAGCTGCTGACCGGCGTCACCGTCAGCGAGCCCGTGAAGGAGTTGTTGGCCTCGTTCGACTCGATGACCGTGTTGGCCTCGTCCACCTTGGCCGTCACCGCGTACGTGCCCGCGTCACGAGCGCCGATGTTGGCCGAGACGGTCGCCGAGGCGCCGGCCGCAAGAGCCGCGACGGTGGCGGTGCCGACCTTGGTCGTACCCAGGTAGAAGTTGACGTTGGAAGCCGGGCTGGCCAGACCACCGGCGTTCCGCACGGTCGCGGAGAGCGTGACCGCGTCGGTCTCGACCGGGGCGGCCGGCGAGGACGACGTGCCGGTGATGGTGAGGTCCGGGTTGGGCGCCGCGGTGCCGTTGACCTGCAGTTCGGCCACCTGACCGCTGGGGGCGCCGGTGTTCGCGGTGAACGACAGCCGGACGTCGGCCGTGGTCGCGCTGACCGGGATGGTCACCGTGTTGCCCGAGCCGGGGGTGAAGGCGTACGTGGCCGAGCCCACGATCGTCGTGTACGCGGTCGCGCCCTGGTCTCGCCCGAGGATCGAGAACGTCTGCTGACGCGCGCCCCACGAGCTGTCCGGGTTGAGCTTGACGACAACCGACGAGACGGACGCGTTGGCGCCCAGCTTGACGGTCAGCGTGGCCGGGTAGGCGCTGCCTTCCCAGTAGGTAGCGGTGTTGCCGTCGTTCGCGTTGGTCGCCACGAACGTGTGGACGACCGACGACGCCTCGATCGGCTTGTTCAGCGCCAGGTTGGTGCCCGGCGGGGTGGTGCCGTTGCGGGTCACCGCGTTGCTCAGCGCCGAGGTGTTGCCGGCCGCGTCCTTGGCCCGCACCTGATAGGTGACGGTGGACGTGGCGGGCTGGGTGTCGGTGTACGTCAGCACGTTCCCGGCGACGCTGGTCCGCAGCGTGCCGTTGGCGAAGACGTCGTAGCCGGTGACGCCGACGTTGTCGGTCGAGGCCGACCAGGTGAGCCGGATCTGGTCCGAGGCCGGCTGGGTGAAGGCCAGGTTGCCCGGCGCGCTCGGGGCCTGGGTGTCACCGCCCGAGACCGGGCCGTAGACCTCGACCTCGGACAGCTGACCCGCGGGCCAGCCGGTGTTGCCGGTGACATTCACCCGCACGAAGCGGGCGCTGGCCGCGGTGAAGTCGACGGTGACGGTGTTGGCGCTCGACGGGTTGAAGACGTAGCCGGCGCTCGCCTTGAGGGTCGCGAACGAGCCCCCGTCGGTGCTGCCCTGGATGCTGAGCGTCTGGGTGCGGGTGGCCCAGGCGGCGGCCGGTGGCAGCTTGAGGACGACCTGGTTGACCTGCTGGGCGGTGCCCAGGTCGACCTGGATCCACTGAGGGAAGGCGTTGTTGTTGCTTTCCCAGTACGTGTTGGCGTTGCCGTCACCCGCATTACCGGCCGGGTAGACGTCGGTGAAGCTGCTGGCGCTGAAGGTCTTACCGGCGGCCAGGTTGGGTCCGGCCGCGAGGGCGGCCGGCGCTTGTATCAGGGCGGCTACGACGCTCGCGGCTATCGCCGCGGCTAAAAGCCTCATTCTGGACATGCGGGAGCGCACCTTTCTTCGAGGATCAGAGCGGGACGGGCTCAGGAGGAATGGACCTCGAACTCGGAGAGCTGGCCGGCGGGCCAGCCGGTGTTACCGGTGAAGGTCAGCCGCACGTAACGCGCGGTGGCCGGGGTGAGGGTGACGGTGGCGGTATTGGCGCTCGCCGGGTTGAACGTGTAGCCGGCGCTCGCTTTCAGGGACGAGAAGGACGAGCCGTCGGTGCTGCCGAGCACGGACAGCGTCTGGGTGCGGGTGGCCCACGCCGCGGCCGGCGGGAGCTTGAGTACGACCCGCCCGACCGTTCGCGACGCGCCGAGGTCGACCGTGATCGACTGCGGGAAGGCGTTGCTGGTGCTCTCCCAGTAGGAGTTGGCGTTGCCGTCGGTCACGTTGGCCGGGGTGTAGACGTCGGCCTGACTGGTCGCGGTGGCCGGGCGTCCCGAGGCCAGATTCCCGCTCGCCGGAGGGGTGGTAGGTGGCGTGGTCGGTGGCGTGGTGGTTCCACCGTCCCCGTACGCCTCCAGCTCGGACAGTTGCGCGGCCAGCCAGCCCGTGTTGGCCGAGATGGTGAGCCGCACGTAGCGCCGGCTACCGCTCGGCAGGGTGATGGTCGCCTGAGGATTCAGGGTGTACGCGGCGGCCGGGACAAGCGACGTGTAGGACGAGCCGTCGGTCGAGCCCGAGACCGCGATGGTCTCGTTGCGCGACTCCCAGTTGGCAGGCAGCTTGACGACCAGACGACCGACCGCCTGCGAGGAGCCCAGATCCACCGTGTACGTCTGCGGGAGCGCGCCGCTGCTCTCCCAGTAGGTCGCCTGGTTGCCATCGACCGCGTTGGCCCCGACGTACTGCCCGTTGGCCGAGGAGACGGTGACCGGCTTGCCCTGCGCGAGGTTGCCGGTGGACGGGGGCGGGGTGGTCGTGGGCGGGGTGGTCGGAGGAGTCGTGGGCGGGGTGGTCGGCGTGTTGCCGTATCGAGGGGCCGGCCACGGGCCGCAGTACGAGTTGGCCGTCGACCAGCCCGAGTTGCCCCCGCCGTCGGCGATCTGCAGCCCCGCGCCCGCGCAGTTGTAGACGGTCTGCGCCTGCGCGATCCCCGACGCCTTGACGTTGGTGAACCGGGCCGATGCCGGAGCCTGGGCCTGCAACGCGAACGTCCCGGCGCCGGCGATGTTGACGTTGGTCAGGTTCAGTCCGCTGGTCTGGTTGCCGATCCACTGGATCCCCGAGTACGAGCTGTCGAGGATGTCCGTGTCGCTCACGTTGATCGTCGCCCCGGTGATCGGCGACGAGTCACCCCAGAACCAGAGCGCCCCGATCCCGAAGTTCCAGTTGTAGTCGGAATTCCCGGCCCGGATCAGCGTGTTGCGGGCCAGCGTCCACGTCCCCGCCACGGCTGTCGCCCCGGTGACCCCCGGATAGCGGTTGCCGACGTGGATGCCGCCACCGTTCGACACCGACTCGCTCACCACGTTGTCGGTCATCGTGATGTCGCGACCCCCGTACGAGACCAGGTGGTTGGCCAGAATAGGAGCCACGATCGTGTTGCGGGTGAACGAGTTGCCGACGTTGGGAACGTTCTCGGCCCACATGGCCAGCGCGTCGTCGCCGGTGTTACGTAGGAACGTGTTGGTGACCGTCGAGTTGGTGACGCCGATGTGGAAGTTCACGCCGTCCGCGGTCTGGTCCAGAATCCGGCTGTTCTTGATGGTGAAGCGGTCCATCGGCCCGTCCATCCACGCGCCGACCTTGGTGTGCTGCATCCACACGTTGTCGATGGTCGAGTTCGACATCGCGCCGCCGAACGCGTTGACCTGGTCCTCGTCGACCCGTTCGCGGATGTCACCGATCACCGCCAGGTCGCGTACCACGACGTTCTGGCTCGGGCCGCCCTCGTTGGTGTACTTGCCGTAGATGCCCGCGGCCAGGTTGCGCTGGGTCGGGTGCCGCCCGCCGAGCACGGTGTACCAGGGTCCGGCCCCGGCCAGCGTGACCCGGTCGACGATCACGTGGCTGTAGAGCGTGAAGTTGCCCCGCGGCACGTAGACGACCCGGCCACTCGCGGCGCCGGCATTGATGGCGGCCTGGAACTTGGCCGTGGAATCGGTCGCGCCGCTCGCGTCGGCGCCGTAGTCGGCCACCACGTCGATGGCGCCGGACGGCTTGGCGATCGGGTCGGGCACCAGCTCGAAGTCGGCCAGGTCGATGGTGAACGTGGGCGACTGCGCGGTCGACGACACCTGCAGACGGATCTTGGTGCCGGCCTGGTACGTCGTACCGAAAAGCGCCCTTGCCTCGTCGTAGAAGTGGTGCGGCAGCGGGTCACCCGGGTTGTTGGTGAACGGGTAGTAGCCGTAGTACCAGCTGTACTTCGAGGTGACCGGCACTGTTTTGATCAGCGTGGAGCCCGTACGCAAATCGATCGTGGCATCCCGCCCGGAACCGTTGGCGCTGTCCGGAATGCTGTAGCGGAACGTCACCGCGTTGGCCGGCTTGGTCAGCGTGAACTCGACGTACTCGCCGGCCGCGTCCAGCGTCACCGCCTCGCGGCCGGAGGCTTCGGACGAGAGTTTCCCGTACGTCCGGTCGGTGCCGGTCGACGTGCCGTTGTGCGCGGCTTTCTCCGCCTCGATCTCGACGAAGGGCACGGTCGCGCCCCGCCCGGTGATGTCGAACGGAGAAAGCCCGGCCGCCTGAGCCGATGGAGCGTTGAGGACTACGGCGGTGCTCGCCGTGAGGGCAGCGAGCGCGCACCACAGTAACTTTCGGTTGGCCATGGGGATCCCTTTCGAAAGGTGGCCAGCCCCCGGGTGTTACGAATGCATGCGCAGCCACACGGCGGTGTCCTGGGGGAGGCGGTCACCGTCGAGAGGTCCACTGGCGAGCAGAACGGAATCGTGAGCGGGCAGGGCGATGGGGGCGCCCGACATGTTGAGAACGCAGGCGAAGTCGTGGCCGCGGCAGAAGGCCAGCACATCCGGCCCGAGGTCGAGCCAGGCGAACGCCTCCCGAACCGACGTGCGGCGCAGCGCGATCGCCGAGCGGTAGAGCTCAAGCATCGAGTTCGGGTCGCCGGTCTGGGCCTGCACCGTGCGGTCCTTCCACTCGGCCGGCTGGGGCAGCCAGGGGGTGGCGGTGGTGAAGCCGAACGGCGCCTCGTCCCCGGTCCACGGCAGCGGCACCCGGCAGCCGTCGCGGCTGTGCCCGCGACGGCCCCACATCGGGTCCTGGAACTGCTCGGGCGGGATGTTCTCGTTCTCCCAGAGCCCGAGTTCCTCGCCCTGATAGATATAGGTGGCGCCGGGCAGCGACAGCGAGAGCAGCGCCGCGGCCCGGGCCCGGCGGGTGCCCATCTCGAGGTCGACCGGGGTGCCGTCGAGGTTGTTCTCGAAGCTGAACGTGGTGTCCTCGCGCCCGTACCGGGTCACGTGCCGGGTCACGTCGTGATTGGACAGCACCCAGGTGGCCGGCGCGCCGATCGCCTTGTGCGCGTCCAGTGTGCGGTCGACGCTCTCGCGCATGAGCCGCGGATCCCAGGCACAGCCGAGCAGGTCGAAGTTGAACGCCGCGTGCAGCTCGTCGGGCCGCAGATAGTTGGCGAACCGCTCGATGTCGGGCATCCAGACCTCACCGATCAAGGCCCGATCCTTCCCGTACGAATCGGCCACGCGCCGCCACGCCCGATAGACCTCGTGCACGCCGTCGAGGTCGTGGAACGGGTGCGGGTTGTCCTCGAGCACCTCGGGCAGTTCCGGGTCCTTGAGCAGCAGGGCGGCCGAGTCGATCCGGATGCCGTCGACCCCGCGGTCGAACCAGAACCGCAGGATGCTCTCGAACTCGGCCCGCACGTCCGGGTGATCCCAGTTCAGGTCCGGCTGCTCGGGTGTGAACAAGTGCAAATACCAAGACCCGTCCGCCGTACGCGTCCAGGTGGTGCCGCCGAACTCCCCCCGCCAGTCCGTCGGCATCTCGTCACCGTTGCCGCCCCGGCCCGGCCGGAACCAGAAGTAGTCGCGCTCGGGCGCATCGGGACTGGCCAGCGCCGCCTTGAACCAGGGGTGCTCGCTGCTGATGTGGTTCGGGACGATGTCGACGATCATCCGGATGCCGGCCTGCTTGGCCTCCGCGATCAGCGCTTCGGCGTCGGCCAGCGTGCCGAAGGCGGGGTCGATGTCGCGGAAGTCGGCCACGTCGTAGCCGGCGTCGGCCATCGGCGACGGGTACCAGGGGCTCATCCAGATCGCGTCGACGCCGAGCGCGCTCAGGTGTCCCAGGTGTGCCCGGATGCCGGCGATGTCGCCGACGCCGTCGCCGTTCGCGTCGGCGTAGCTGCGCGGATAGACCTGGTAGATCACCGCGTCACGCCACCACTGGGAATCTTGGAGAGACACTTTTACCCGCTTTCTGTGCACGCTGGGTCCGACGGCCGTTCAACGGCCGCCCATTTCGTTCGTTTCGGGCGCGCTTCGTTTCGCGCCGCTTCGCTTGGGCGCGCTTCGTTCGCGCGCCTCGTTCCGGGCGCGCTAGCCCTTGAGGCTGCCGGACGTCAGGCCCGACATGATGTTTCGCTGGAAGAGCAGGAAGATGATCACCGTCGGGATGGCGGCGATGACCGAGGCGGCGATGACGACGTTCATCGGCGTCCCACCGGAGAAGGCGTAGATGCCCACGCTGAGCGTGCGCGTCTCGGGCGACGGCATGACCAGCTTGGGCCAGAGGAAGTCCTTCCAGACCGCGGTCACCGCGAAGATCGACACCACGCCGAGGATCGGCCGGGACATCGGCAGGATGATCGACCACAGCGTGCGCAGCGGCGACGCGCCGTCCACCTGGGCCGCCGCGATCAGGTCCTCCGGGATCGAGTCGAAGAACCGCTTGAGCAGGAAGATGTTGAACGCGTTGGCGATCAGCGGCAGCCACAGCGCCCACGGCGAGTCGAGCAGGTTGACGTGCACGATCGGCAGGTCGATGGCGGTCACGTACTGCGGGACGATCAGCACCATGGCCGGGATCATCAGCGTGGCCAGCATCGCCCCGAGGATCACGTTGCCGAAGACCGGGCGCAGCTTCGAGAGGGCGTACGCGGCCGCGGTGTCGAAGACGAGTTGGAAGAAGACCGCGCCGGCCGCGTAGTAGAAGGTGTTGAACATCAGCTTGGCCAGGTCCAGGTTGTTCCAGGCGTCGGCGTAGTTCTGCAGCTGCGGGTCGTGCGGCCACAGCGTCGGCGGGGTCTGCGCTACCTCCTGGCCGCTCTTCAGCGCGCCGGTGACCATCCAGTAGAGCGGGCCCAGGAAGACCAGGGTGAACCCGCCGACCACCAGGATCAGCAGCGCCCAGTAGAGGTACCTGCCGCGGCCGCGCTGCAACTGCGCCTGCGAGATGAGGGTCCGGGTTCCATCGGCCATGGCTTCAGTCCTGCTTCGTGGTCAGTCGCACGTACACGGCGGAGAACGCGGCCAGAACGATCAGCATGATCACGCCGAGGGCGGCCGCGCCGTTCAGGTCGTTCTGGAAGAAGCCGTGCTGATAGATGAGGTAGGCCACCGAGGTCGCCGAGTCCTGCGTGCCGGCCCCGTTGGCCAGGATCAGCGGCTCGATGAACAGCTGCATGGTGGCCACGATCTGCAGCATCGCCAGCAGCGCGAGGATGAGCCGGGTCTGCGGGATCGTGACGTTCCAGATCCGCCGCCATACGCCCGCGCCGTCGAGCTCGGCCGCCTCGTACAGCTCGCCCGGGATGTTCTGCAGCGACGCCAGGTAGATCAGCACCGCGCTGCCCAGGTTCATCCAGGTCGACGCGATCACCATGGCCGGGATCGTCATCGTCGGCGACTGCATCCACTCCGAGGTGGGCAGGTGCAGGAACTTGAGGACGGCGTTGAACAGGCCGGCGTCGCTCGGGTCGTACGCGTAGTACTTGAAGAGGAACAGCGCCGAGGCGGGCGGCAGCATCACCGGCAGGTAGACCAGGATCCGCAGGTAGCCCTTGGCGTGGCGCAGCTCGTTGAGCAGGATCGCGATGAAGAACGGCAGCACGTACCCGACGACCAGGGCCAGCGCGGTGAACAGAAACGTGTTCTTCCAGGCGATCCAGAAGCTCGGGTCGGCGATGATGCGGGTGTAGTTGTCCCAGCCGACCCAGCTCGTCTCACCCCGGCGGGTGCGCTGGAAGCTCATCACGATGCCGCGGACCATCGGGAACCACATGAACAGGGCGAAGCAGACGACCGCCCCGATCAGGAACGCGTGCCCGGTGAGGTTGTCGCGGACCTTGCGGCCGGTCTTGCTGCTTTTCTTGATCGGAGCCGGCGCGGGCTGCGTGGTGACGCCGGGGGCGGTCATGGTCGCCAAGGCGAACTCCTTCATCAGGTGCGGGAGCCGTCGCCGGCTCCCGCACCCCCCGTTGATCAGCTACCGGCGGCCTGGAGCTGGTTGACCTTCGTCTCGGCCGTCTTGAGCAGTGCGTCGATGTTGGAGTTGGGGTTGGTCAGCACCCCGGACACCGCCGAGTCGAGCACCGCGTAGATGGCCTGGGCGTTGCGCGGCTCCCCGACGATCGGCACCGGGTTGTCCTCGAACACCTTGAAGTTGGCCGTGTCGATGTTGGCGTTGGCCTTGCGCAGGTCGAGCTCCTGCTTCTGCGCCTCGCTGCCGTTGGTGAACAGCAGCGGCTGGGGCAGGCCGACCGGGTAGTTCTGCGGCTTGGCCCGGGCGTAGTCGAACTGGCCCTTGCCGGGCGTGAGCTTCTGGTAGGCGATCCACTTGAGACCGGCCTTGACCTGGGCGTCGCTCAGGCCCTTCTTGAAGAAGTAGCCCTCACCGCCGCCGAGCGTGCCCTTGGCCGGGCCGTCCTGACCGGGCATCGGGCCCATCGCCCAGTCCTCGTACTTGCCCTGGAACTGGCTGACGATCGCCTGGGTGGCGTCGGGCGCACCGATGAACATGCCGACCTTGCCCGCGCCGGCGTTGGTCAGCAGGTCGCCCCACTGCAGCAGCTGGCGGCTGCCCATGCTGTTGTCGCCGTAGCGCATGTCCTTGAGGTTCTGCAGCACCTGCTTGCCGGCGGCGTCGTTGAAGGCGGCCTTCTTGCCGTCCTCGCTGAGCACCCGGCCACCCTGCGAGTACGTCTCGGCGGTGAAGTGCCAGCCGCCGGTGTTGCCCGCGCTGTACTCCGAGTAGCCGGCCACGCCGCCGCCCGTCGCGGCGATCTTCTTGGCCGCCGCGCGCACCTCGGCCCAGGTCTTGGGCGGGTTGGCCGCGTCCAGACCGGCCTTCTTGAACAGCGTCTTGTTGTAGACCAGGCCCATCGAGTAGTTCTTGACCGGGATGGCGTAGAGCTTGCCCTCCTCGGTGAAGACGTCCTTGATCGCCGGGTCGACGCTGTCCCAGGTCGGGATGGTGTCCTTGCTGACGGCCGAGGTGATGTCCATCGCCTGGCCCGAGTCGAGCACCTGCTGCAGGTCGGTCATGTAGCCGTAGAAGACGTCGGTCATCGTGCCGCCGGCCAGGCGGGCGGTGAAGTCCGGCGGGTTGTTGCACTGCTCGCCGACGCTGACGCTCTTGATGGTGATGTCGGGGTTCTCCTTCTGGAACGCCTCGACGTCGGCGTTCCAGTTCGCCAGGAGCTCCTTCTGCGCGCCGACCGGCTGGCAGTCGACGGTGATGGTGACCTTGCCACTGACGTCAGTCCCGGAGTCGTCGTTGCTCTTGGTCGAGCACGCCGCCAGGCTGATCCCCAGGCCGGCCGCGAGCGCGAGCGCCGCCGCCTTCCGGTACTGCGGTACGGACATCTGTCCATCCCTTCGGGAACGGGTTCTATCCAGGGCCATGAATTCGAGTTGCGGTGTCGTCACGGTTACCGACGAGGACCTTGTGATCCAGGTCTCTCGTCATGTTTCGTGGAGGTGACGATACAAAGTCCTACGGGTCGCCGCAAGAAGCCGACTGATGTAAGAAAAAACTCGACGGGCCGTCAGATGTGCGCACACGACGAAGGGCGGGCCGATCGGCCCGCCCTTCGGTAAACAAACTTGCTGGTCAGCCCGCTTTCTTGGCCGGGGCGGTGGAACCCCGGACCACGAGCTCCGGCTCGAAAAGAAGTTCGTCCGGCTCGACGCCGCTGCCCTCGATCTGGTTGACGAGCAGGTCGACGGCGGCCTGGCCCATCATCTCGATCGGCTGCCGCACGGTCGTCAACGGCGGATCGGTGCAGGTCATCAACGCCGAGTCATCGAAGCCGACCACTGAGACGTCGGACGGCACGTCGAGCCCGAGCCGGCGGGCGGCCCGGATCGAGCCGAGCGCGAGCACGTCGGACGCGCAGATCATGCCGGTCACGCCGCGGTCGATCAGCTTGGCCGCGGCCAGCCGGGCACTCTCCATCGAGAAGTTCGTGCGCTCGACGAAGAACTCCTTGCCCTCGAGCCCGGCCAGCTTGCGCCGCGACGGCACATGATCCTCGGGGCCCATGACCATGCCGATGCGTTCGTGACCGAGGGACCTCAGATGCCCGTACGCCTGCTCGACGGCCACCGCGTCATCGGTCGAGATGTGCGGAAACCCCAGGTCAGCAACGCCCGCGTTGACCATGACAACCGGCATGCGGCGATCGGTGAGCGCCCGGTAGTGCCCGTGCTCGGCCTCGGCCAGCGCATAGGAGCCACCGGCGAACACGACCCCCGAGACCTGGTGGTCGAGCAGCATCTCGATGTAGTCGCGCTCGGGCACACCGCCGATCGTGCGGGCCGCCAGCAGCGGCGTGAACCCGCGCTGAGCCAGCGAGGCGGTGACCACCTCGGCCAGGGCCGGGAAGATCGGGTTTTGCAGCTCGGGCAACACGAGCCCGACCAGCCGGCCACGCTCGCCGCGCAACTTGGTCGGCCGCTCGTAGCCGAGCACATCGAGCGCGGTCAGCACCGACGCCCGGGTCGCCTCGCTCACGCCACTGCGCCCGTTGAGCACCCGGCTGACGGTCGCCTCGCTGACGCCCGCCTTCTTGGCCACCTCGGCCAGACGTTTGGTCACGCGGGAATCCTACGTCAGATCAATGCAAATTTCGAACCGCTACTTGCAGCCACTCCAGATTTCGACGTTCATCTTTGCAGTCCACCCTGCAAGCGCCCGGTCGAGTGTTTCCGCGATGTTGCGTGGCGTGCGCGCCCGTCCCCTGGTGAAGCGATTAAGCCGTCGCTCTCCGCAACGAAACCCCCGGCATCGACTTACACCACAGTTCCATAACGCCCCGCACAGAAAACGAGCGGACGGATCCCCGGACGGCCCGGCAGGATGGCCCGATGACCGCTTCGCCGTTGCTCGACGAGGCCGCCCGGCGGGGCGGCGAGGCACTGGACGCCGTGCTCGTGGCGCTCGGCCGATCGTCGGCCGCACCGACATCCCCGGCCTCGCCGATCTCGCCGGCCTTGCCGACCGACGTGGTCTCACCGTTCCCGCTCGTCACGCTCGTCTCGCTGATCGAGCGACCGCGCCTCGTCACGCAGCTCGACGATCGCTTCCGCGGCCACACCTGGTGGGAGCGGGCCGACTCCCTGATCGGGCTCGACCGGCCCAGCTCCGGCTCCGGTCCCGGCCTGATGGAACGCCTCCGTCGCAGCTTCGGCCACGAACGCCAGATGGCTTCCTCACACCGCGACGAGCGGGCGCGTGACCTGGCCGTGCCGGCTTCCCTGCATCGCGGCGGGCTGGGGCATGAGCTGCTCGCGCTTGCGTCCATGCATCGCGACGGGCGGGTGCGCGAGCAGGCGGTGCTGGCCATGGCGGCTCGGCCCGCGCCCGGGGTGATGCCGTTCCTGGTGCTGCGCAGCGGCGACTGGGTCGGCCCGGTGCGGGAGCCGGCCCGAGTCGCGGTGGCCGCCCTGCTCGCCGAGCAACCTGAGGTCTACCTGCCGGCCGCGGTGCCGATCGCCGCCCACACCGCCGGGCGCATGCGGGGTGGCTGGGCGATGGAGCAGGTGCGCGCGGCGACGGCGGCGAACTTCGATCGGGTCGCCCCGCTGCTGATGGCTTCTCCGCGGCCGGCGCCCCGGCGGCTCGCCTTCGGCGTCGGCGAGCAGCTCGACCGGTGGACCTCGGCCGAGCTGCTGCATTTCGCGCTGCACGAGGGCGACGTGGTGATCCGCTCGCGCGCCACCGAGGCGGCGGTGCGACACGCCGACACGGCCGATCTGCGCCGGATGGCGGCGTCCCGCTTCTCCGGTGTCCGCATCGCGGCGCTGGTCAAGATGGCCTTCTCCGGCCTCGACGCCGACGTCGCGGCGGCCGCCGACGACCCGGCCCCGCTCGTGCGCGCCTACGCCCGCACTCGGATCGCCGACCCGCTCTCCCACTACCGGGCGGCCGTCACCGCCCACCCGACGCCGGGGCTCGTCGCGGGTCTGGGCGAAGTCGGCCGCTACGACGACGAGGCGCTGCTCACGCCGTTGCTCAGCCACCCCGACCCGCGGATCCGGGCCGCGGCCGTGCGTGCGCTCGTGGCGATTGACGCCGTACGGGTGGAACGCTTTTTGCCTCTGTTGCAGGATCCGGCGGCTGGGGTGATCCGGGAGGCGGCCCGGGCGTTGCGGCCCTTCGAGCGACGGGTGCCGGCCGATCTGCTGTCGCGGCTGTTCGACGATCCGCGGCCCGAGGTGCGCCGTGGTGCCCGCCGGATCCTCGGCTCTCGCGCCGCCGGCTGAACCGAGCGCCCTGGTGCCGAGTCTTGTGAACGCGCCGCGCGGGCGGCCGCTCGGTGCGATCGTGGAACCGGATCGGCGTCGAGCGACGGGTGGCTGACAAGATGGGTCTCATGGCGCAGAAGACCAAGCTCTGTCCGTGCGGGCGGGGGCTGCCGTACGAGGAATGCTGCGAGCCGGCCCACCATGGGCAGCCGCCGGCCACGGCCGAGGCGCTGATGCGGTCGCGCTATTCGGCGTTCGCGCTCGACGACGACGCGTACGTGCTCAGCAGCTGGCATCCCAAGACCCGGCCCGAGCGGATCGAACCGGACTCGAAACTGCGCTGGACCGGTCTCGACATCATCGAGTCGACCGGTGGGGGCATGTTCGACGACGAGGGTGTCGTCGAGTTCCGGGCCCATTACAAAGACCACGGCAAGAACGGCGACATGGTCGAGCGCAGCCGTTTCGTGCGTAACGACGGCCAGTGGGCGTACTGGGGACCGATTCTCACCGATGGATCGCTCGCCAATATCTGAGCCGTGTGGTTGCCTTCTCGGGTGACCGACCCCACCGCTCTGGACGCGGCCGATCCGCTGGCCGCATACCGGGATCAGTTCCTCGCCACCGACGTCGTCTCCTATCTGGACGGCAATTCGCTCGGCCGCCCGTTGAAAGCCACCGCCGAACTGATGGACGAGTTCATCCGCGAACAGTGGGCGGGCCGGCTGATCCGCGGCTGGACCGACGAGTGGTGGGAATGGCCGATCACGCTCGGCGACCGGCTGGGATCCATCGCCCTGGGCGCCGCGAACGGTCAGGTGGTGATCGCCGACTCCACCACCGTGCTTTTCTACAAACTGGCCCGGGCCGCCGTCGACGCGCGCCCGCACCGGCGGAAGATTCTGATCGACCAGGACAATTTCCCCACCGACCGCTACGTACTCGAGGGAATCGCGGCCGAACGCGGTCTCGAGCTGGTCTGGATCACCACCGATCCGGTCGCCGGCATCGAACCGGCGCAGGTCGCCGACGTGATCGACGACGACGTGGCGCTGGTCTCGTTCAGCCACGTCGCCTACCGGTCGGGCTGGCTGGCCGACGTCGCCGCCATCAACGAGATCGCGCACGCGGCGGGCGCGCTGACCCTGTGGGACCTTTCCCATTCGGTCGGCGCGGTGCCGATCGAGCTCGACGAATGGGGCGTGGACCTGGCCGTCGGCTGCACGTACAAATACCTCAACGGCGGACCGGGATCGCCCGCCTTCGCCTATGTGCGCGACGATCTGCTGGCCGAATTGCGCCAGCCGATCCAGGGCTGGATCGGGCACCGGGCGTCGTTCGAGATGGGACCGGGATACGAGCCCGCCAAGGGTGCGCGGGGACTGTTGAGCGGCACCCCGCCGATCCTGGCCATGGTGCCGTTGCACGCCAATCTCGACATGCTCGAATCGGCCGGGATCGCCGCGGTCCGGCAGAAATCGCAACGGCTTTCCGCGTACGCGCTGGAACTGGCCGACGAATGGCTGGTCCCCCTGGGTGTGGCCATCGCGTCACCGCGCGACCCGGCCCGCCGGGGCGGGCATGTGACGTTGCAGAAACCGGGGTTCGACACACTGCTCGAACGGCTCTGGGAGCGGGGTGTGCTGCCCGATTACCGCCGCCCGGACGGCTTGCGGATCGGGCCGGCGCCGTTGAGCACGAGTTTTACCGAACTGCACACGGGGATGTCGCTCGTGCGCGATCTGCTCAGTCGGGCTGATTGAGCAGCGCTCGTAAGGACGGGATCAGTTCGTCGAAATCGGCGCGGCGACCGGTGAAGAACTCCGAATACAGAAACGTCCCGACCATCCGCACGTAGAGATAGGCGATGCGGCCCAGATCGGCGTCGTCGGGCAGTTGCGCGGCCACCCCGGTCTCGCGGAAGACCTCGATCTGGGCCGCCACCGCGCTCTCGTGCACGCCCCCGGCCGGGGTGAACAGGATGCGACCGGCGGCCTCGGCGTCGAGCCGCAGGAACCGGGCGAGCACGGGCGAGCGCAACTGCTCGCCGAAATGCCGGGAAACCTCGACCACACCGTCGAATCCGGACTCTGTCCGAACCGCCCGCGCCTCGTCGAACATGGTCGTCGTGACCGCGGCCAGCACGGCCTCGAGCAGGGCGTCCCGGCTGCCCGCGACCCGATAGAGGGTGGCCCGGCTGATCGCCATCCCGCCCGCGAGCGCCTCCATGTCGAGGGTCGACCGCTCGAGGAAATGCTCGACGCCGGCCCGGACGACCTGCTCGTGGCTGACCACCCGGCGACTTCCGTCCGTGGTCGCGGTCATCTTGGTCATCGACACCCCTCTCGGCTCGCCCTTCGCTCACAGATACGGAAACGACCTGCTCAGGGATCGATTGCCCGGCGTCGGGGTGTGGTTTTCCGCAGTAAGGTCGGCGGCCGTCCTCATGGTTCCGGCGATCGCCGATCCCGAGCGAGGTGATCCTCCCGCGACCACCGGGCGCCTGCCTGGCAGCTGAACGCGGCGACCGGCTGCCGCGAACGGTCAGCCGACTACTCGGGTCCAGGGCTTGCAGCCGCTCGTCTGGAAGAGGCCGCCGGGGGTGATGGTCACGACGAGCTGGCCCTGGGCGAACTCGTTGGCGATCGTGCTGGCCGAGGCGCCGTCGGCGGAGCGGGAGCGTTCCCAGTAGCAGAAGTCGGTGTTGCCGGTGGAACGGTAGGTGCCGGGCACGAAGTCGGCGCCTACGAAGAAGACGCCGTTGCCGGGGATCGTGGTCTTCTTCGACTTCGCGGTCATGGCGGCCGTGGTGACGCGGGTCCACGGTTGGCAACCGCTGGTCTTGAAGACCTTGTCGGTCGGCTTGACGTAGACGAGCCGCTGGCCGCCGCCGATGTCGTTGGCGATGATGCTGCTCATCGAACCGCTGGCGTTGGTGGCCCGCTGCCAGTAACAGGAATCGTTGCCCGGCGACCGGTAGACCCCGGCGTTGAAGTCCTTGCCGACCAGGAACGTGCCCGCTCCGGGGATCGTGTTCTTGGGCGCCGCCAACGCGGGCCCGCCGGCCAGGGCCACGCCCGCGACGGAGGCGGCCACGACACCCCAGACCTGGGCGCGCCGGAGAAGAGCAGTCATCAGATCCCTCGAAGTCGAGACGAGTGGGCCGTTCCCCCGCAGTATGTCCCGGTCATATAACTCACAAACTACCAAATCGTCCGGATCCACCTCTCGCCGTCAACGTTTGCCCGATCGGCCGACACCACCCGTGGAACACACCGAGCCGGGACGCCGCCCGGAATCCGAGACGGAGAGTTGCGTTTGAGCGGGGCGGGGAGGCGTACAACTGGGGAATGAACTTGATCGTGGTTTCGGGGGCCTCCGGGCGCCTGGGAGGACGGGTGGCCCGGCGGCTCGAACGGCCGATGCGGCTGCTGGTCCGGAATGCGGCGCGGGCTCCCGAAGTGGCCGGCGCCGAGGTGGCTGTGGCCGAATATCGCGACGGCGCGGCTGTGCGGCGGGCGCTGGAGGGGGCTTCGACCGTGCTGATGGTGTCGGCGGCCGAGACGCCCGACCGGGTCGCCGAGCATCGCAGCTTCGTCGACGCGGCGGTCGCGGCCGGCGTGGAGCATCTGGTCTACACGTCGTTCATGGGCGCGGCGCCCGAGGCGACCTTCACCCTCGCGCGCGATCATTGGGCCACCGAGCAGCACATCCGCGCGAGCGGGCCGGCCTTCACATTCCTGCGCGACAACCTGTATGCCGACTTCCTGCCGATGATGGTGGGTGACGACGGGGTGATCCGCGGCCCGGCCGGTTCGGGCCGAGCCGCGGTGGTGGCGCAGGACGACATCGCCGACGCGCTGGTGGCGGTGCTGCGCGAGCCGGGCCCGCACGCCGGGCAGACCTACGACCTGACCGGGCCGGCCGCGCTGAGCCTGGCCGAGGTGGCCGAGACGATCAGCGCGGCCACCGGGCGGAAGGTGCGCTTCGAGAACGAGAGCCTTCCCGAGGCGTACGCGTCCCGCGCCTCCTACGGCGCCCCGCAGTGGCAGCTCGACGCGTGGGTGAGCACCTACACCGCCATCGCCGCGGGCGAGCTCGAGGCCGTGAGCGACGCCCTCCCCCGCCTCACCGGCCGCCCGGCCACCACCCTGGCCGACCTGCTCAGCCGCTGACCGGTCATCTACAGTCCCGGCCACGGCCTGTGCTGCGCCGGGATTTGACCGCGGCGTTACGCATCGGGCGCTCGGTGCATCGCCCACGCCGTAAGCCCACGCCCCGCTCCACACGGTCACCCTTCCCGCCCACTCGAAACGCTCGCTGACCTGGGACCAAGACGCACAATCAGGTGGGCGGCTCCGAGACTGCGGCGATCGTGTGCCCGTCTACGTCCGCGACCGTGGTGCAACGACCCCGTGAAACCACCGGCGGGTGGGCTCTAACTCACGGCCTCGAGCGGGCGGATGCCGAGGACCGGGTCGACGCGGTACATGCGGGCCTCGGCCAGGTCGAAATACAGGCCGTTCAGCGTGAGCCGGCCCGCGGCCTCGGCGGCCTGGACGGCGGGATACGTGCGCAGGTTGACCAGCTGCTGGGCGACGTTGGCGGTTACGCAGCCCTCCTCGTCGCCGCAGTTGTCGAACTGGACGCCGGACTGGGACAGCCAGCGGCCCAGCGTGCCGTCGGGGGTGTAGCCGCCGGTCATCAGCGCGTTCACGGCACCGCAGCCGGAGTGGCCGCAGACCGTGATCTCGCTGACCCCGAGCACGTCGACCGCGTATTCGATGCCCGCACCCACCGAGGTGTCGCCGGAGGCGTACGGGGGAACGATGTTGCCCACGTTGCGGATGGTGAACAGGTCGCCCGGTCCGCTGGTCGTGATCAGGTTGGGCACCAGGCGCGAGTCGGCGCAGGTGATGAACAGCTGTTCCGGCTGTTGCCCGTCGCGGGCCAGCCCGGCCAGGTGCGGCTGCACCAACGGTGCCACGCTGCGCTCGAACTCGCGGATCCCGGCCGCCATGGCGTCGCGCCGCTGACGGTCGAGGTCCTGCCACTGGGTCCACGAGCCGAACCGCCTCGGCGTGGCCGTCTTGCCGGCGCCGAGGCGGCCGCTGGTGGCGCGTTGGAACCAGCCCTCGTGCGCCTCGCGGACGGTGACGGTTCCCCCGGCCTTCGTGTACGCCTCCCGCCAGTCGTCGATCACCTGGAAGGCACCGTGGTCGAGGTAGTCGAGATGCAGTTCGACGATGACGGAAGCGCCCGCGGGCAGGCCGGCCAGCGTGCGCCCGACCCGCTGCGACCCGACGAAGGCGAGCGTCCCGCTGATCGTCACCGTCCAGGTCCCGTCGGACGGCGAGTCGGCCCGCACCTCACAGCGCGCGACCCGCCACAGCATCACCAGCACGGCCAGGGCGAGCCCGATCCCGACACCGGTCAGCAGGTCGGTGGCGACGACCCCGACGGCGGTCACCACGTACGTGGGCAGTTCGCGATGCCGCACGTAGGTGCGGATCTGGGCCAGGCTGATCAGCCGCAACCCGACCACGACGAGCACCGCGGCCAGGGCGGCCATCGGGATCATCTCGAGCAGCGGCGCGCACAGCAGCACGAAGAGCGCGATCCACAGGCCGTGCAGGATGGCCGACATGCGGGTCTTGGCCCCGGCCGCCACGTTGGTCGAGCTGCGCACGATCACGCCGGTGATCGGGAGCCCGCCGAGCAGGCCCGAGGTGGTGTTGCCGACGCCCTGGGCGACGAGTTCCCGGTTGAGATCGGCTCGCGGGCCGTCGTGCATACGGTCGACGGCCACGGCCGAGAGCAGGGATTCGACGCTGGCGACGAGAGCGATGGCCAGCACCGCGCCGGCGATCGTGCCGACGCCGGCGTCGGGCCAGCGCGGGAGGGTCAGTTCGCTGAGCGGGTTGGCGGGCAGGTCGACCCGGGGCACGTCGGTGCCGAAGAAGGCCGACACCGCGGTGGTGATGGCGACCGCGGCCAGGGCGGCGGGCAGCAGGGACGTCTTCACGATCCGGGGCCAGAACAGCAGGATCGCGATGGTGAGCAGGCCGAGCAGGGTCGAGTGGCCGTGGTTGCCGATGATCTGGGCGGGCAGGTCGCGCAGGTTCTTCCAGGCCTCGCTCTGGGCGTCGCCGCCGAGCAGCACGTGCACCTGGCTGAGCGCGATGACCAGCCCGATGCCGGCCAGCATGCCGTGCACGACGGCCGGTGAGAGGGCGAGCGCGGCCCGGCCCAGGCGGGCCGCGCCGAGCAGGATCTGGATCAGGCCGGCCATCGCGACGATGGCGGCGGTGGCGGCGAAGCCGTGCGTGGCGATGGTGCCCGCGACGATCACCGTGAGGCCGGCGGCCGGGCCGCTGACCTGCAGCGGTGCGCCGCCGAGGAAGCCCACGACGACACCACCGACGACGGCCGCGATGAGGCCGGACATGAGGGGCGCGCCCGAGGCGGCCGCGATGCCGAGCGAGAGCGGAATGGCGATCAGGAAGACCACGACCGAGGCCGGGACGTCCTGCCGGAATGCCTTCAAGACGGACATTCCGGCAATGTACCGATTCTGGGTTACCCCGCCGTTACGACGCGTGGGACCCCAGGGAAGCCACAGCTAAGAGGCAGCGGGCGTCCAGACGTCTTGGTTAGCCTCGTACATTTCGCGCAGGATGGCCGGCACGTCGTAGGTCAGCTTCCACTCGGGGTAGTGCTGCTCGAACCGGGCCGTCGAGCTGATCCACCACTGGTGGTCGCCGGTGCGGGCCTGGTCGACGTAGTCGGTGCGGGCCTCGAGACCGGTGATCTCGGACGCGATCTGGAACGCCTCGATGTGGCTGCAGTTGGAGAACCGGCCGCCGCCCATGTTGTAGACCTCGGCCACCCGCGGCGCGCGGTAGAACGCCTCGAACGCCGACACCAGGTCGTGGGAGTGGATGGCGTCGCGCACCATTTTTCCCTTGTACCCGTAGATGTGGTAGAGCCGCTGCTCCATCACACAGCGCATCACGTAGGCCAGGAAGCCGTGCAGCTCGGCCGCCGAGTGGCCGGGGCCGGTCAGCGTGCCACCCCGGAACACCGCGGTCGGCATGTCGAAGTAGCGGCCGTACTCCTGGGTCAGCACGTCGGCCGCGACCTTGGAGGCGCCGAACACCGAGTGCAGGGTCTGGTCGATCGACATGTCCTCGTCGATGCCCTCATACCACTGGTGGTCGGCCGGCAGCTCGTACCGGGTGTCCTGCTCGATCAGCGGCAGCCGGTTCGGGGTGTCGCCATAGACCTTGTTGGTCGAGGTGAAGATGAACGGCGCATCTTTACAAAAAGAGCGGGCCGCCTCGAGCATGTTGAGCGTGCCGACCGCGTTCACGTCGAAGTCGGTGAACGGCTCCTTGGCGGCCCAGTCGTGCGAGGGCTGCGCGGCGGCGTGGATGACCAGGCCGACGTTCTTGCCCAGCGAGGCGAAAAGCTTGAGCAGAGCCTCGCGGTCGCGGATGTCGATCTCGTGGTGCGTGTAGCGGGAACCGACCTCCTTGGTCAGGCGGTCCAGGTTCCAGCGGGTGGACCCGTCCTTACCGAAGAAGTAGCTGCGCATGTCGTTGTCGATGCCGACCACGTCCATGCCGAGGCCGGCGAAGTGCCGCACCGACTCGGATCCGATCAGCCCGGCCGAACCGGTCACCACGACGACACTGCTCATCAAACAACCTCCCGGTGAGAGAACGGCCCGAGGTTACAGGGTGTGCGCGACAACGTGGCATACCGCCCGCTGTGTCATCACAGTCATGCTTGGCCCAAGCAGGAAATGGGCACGGAACAGGATCGGTACATGTGATGGCGAGGCTCGCGGGAGTGTCGGGCTAGGGATAGGCGGGTCTCATGACGGAGTCTCTGAGCGTCGCGGCGGGCGACCCCACGGCGGGTAACGAGCTGAACCTCGGCGCCGAGGAGGAACTGCACGTCGTCGACCTGGTGACCCGGGAACTGGTGCCCCGGGCGCAGGAGATCCTGGACCAGTTGAACCCGGAGCATTTCTCGGCCGAGCTGCACCGTTCCGTGGTCGAGACGAACACCCCGGTGGCCGACACGCTGGACGGTCTGCGCGAGGCGATCGTCGACCGCCGGCGCACCGCGATCGGAGTCGCCGAGTCGCTCGGGCTGGGCCTCGTCGCCGCGGGCACGGTCCCGCTGGTCGACCTGGAGTCACTCCCCGTGACGCCGACTTCGCGCTATCGGCGGATGCTGGACGACTACCAGCTGCTGGCCCGGGAACAGCTCATCTGCGGCGCCCAGGTGCACGTCGGCGTCCCCGACCGCGACGAGGCGGTCGCCGTGGCCCAGCGGGTCTCCTCGGCGCTGCCCACCCTGCTCGCGCTGAGCACGAGCTCGCCCTACTGGATGGGTGAGGACTCCGGTTACTCCAGCGTGCGCTCGCTGGTCTGGCTGCGCTGGCCGACCGCGGGCGACCCGGGCGAGCTGAACAGCGCCGCCGACTACGACGAACTGGTCGCCGACCTGCTCGCCTCGGGCACCATCACCGATCCCAAGATGGTCTATTTCGACGTACGCCCGTCGGCCCATCTGCCCACGGTGGAGCTGCGGGTCACCGACTCCAGCCCGGACGTCGACACGGTCGTGCTGCTGGCCGGGCTGTTCCGGGGTCTGGTGCTGCGCGCCCGGCAGGACTACCGCGCGGAGCGGCCGGCCCAGAAGATCAGGCCGCCGCTGCACCGCGCGGCGATGTGGCGCGCGGCCCGGAGCGGGCTGGAAGGCGAACTCATCCACCACAACGCACCGGTGCCGGCCGCCGTGGCCGTCGAGCGGCTGGTCGGCGACCTCCGGCCGCAGCTCGAGGAACTGGGCGACTGGGAGCAGGTGTTCGACCTGTCGGTGCGGGCGCTCAGCCGGGGCAGCTCGGCCGCCCGTCAGCGGCGGGCGATGGCTCGCCGCGGCCGCATCTCCGACGTGGTCGACCTGGTGGTGGCCGACACCCGGGGCGGCGCGACCGGCATCGGCCCCGAGGGCCAGACCGTGCCGGGTGGGCTGTTCCCCTACTCGCGCGCCGGGGACGAGGCTTTCCCCAGCGGGGACGTGGCACCGGCGTACGCGGGAATCCTCAATGTCCTGACCGCGCTGGGCTCGGGTGGCCTGCGTCGCCGTGAGGACGCGCGGGACGACGAACAGCGCCAGCGGGGCATCACGTTCAGCGTCGCGGGCGAGGCGGCCACCCGGCTCTTCCCGTTCGACCTGGTGCCGCGGATCGTGCCCGCCGCCGACTGGGCCTCGCTGCAGGGCGGGCTGGTCCAGCGCGTCCGGGCGCTCGACCGGTTCATCCAGGACGTCTACGGCGAGCGCGAGGTGGTGCGGGACGGCATCGTCCCCGAATGGGTGATCGACGGCTCGCCCGAGCTGCGGCCGAGCGGCGCCCTCGTCTCGCACGAGGGGGTGCGGGCCCAGGTGGCCGGCGTCGACCTGGTGCGCGACACCGACGGTCAATGGTGCGTGCTCGAGGACAACCTGCGCGTCCCGTCCGGCATCGCCTACGCCATGCAGAACCGCCGGCTGACCGAGGCCGTGCTGCCCGAACTGCCCGAGCCGGACGATCTGATCTCGATCGAGCGCACCCCCGAGCTGCTGCGGCGCGCGCTGGTCGAATCGGCCCGTCCGGCCGCCGGCGACGACCCGCGGATCGTGGTGCTCAGCCAGGGTCCGGACGACTCGGCCTGGTTCGAGCACCGGATGCTGGCCGAGGAGATGCGGGTTCCCGTCGTACGCAGTACGGAGCTCTTCGTCGACGAGAGCCGCGTCTATCGGCTGCGTGACGGCAAGCGCTACCCGGTCGACGTCATCTATCTGCGGATGGGCGAGGACAGCCTGGTCCACTCCCCCGGCGCCGACGGCATGCCGCTGGGACCGAGCCTGGTCACCGCCCTGCACGCCGACACGGTGGTGCTGGCCAACGCGCTCGGCAACGGCATCGGCGACGACAAGGCCGTGTACGCGTACGTGCCCAAGCTGATCGAGTACTACCTGGGTGAGAAGCCGCTGCTGGCCGACGTGCCGACCTACCTCTGCGGCATCCCGGAGCAGCGGGCCGAGGTGCTCGACCGGCTCGACCAGCTGGTCTGCAAGCCGGTGGACGGTTACGGCGGCGATCGCATCGTGATCGGTCCCCATGCGTCCGATCAAGACCTTTCCGCCGTACGCCGGCAGATCCGCACCGCTCCCCACCGGTGGGTCGCGCAGGAGGTCGTCGCGCTCTCGACGCACCCGGTGTTCGACGGTCACCAGCTCGCGCCCCGGCACGTCGACCTGCGCGCCTTCGTGTTCACCGGCTCCGAGTCGGTGGTCGCCCCGGCCGCGCTCACGAGGGTCGCCCCGGCCGGCTCGATGATCGTCAACTCGTCGCGCGGCGGCGGTTCGAAGGACACCTGGTTGCTGGGGTGACACCGGCGTTACGGCTCCTTCACAGAAGCGAAACCGACAACAGGGAGGTTCATCAACTATGTGCGGAATCGCGGGCGAGCTGCGGTACGACGGCCACTTGGCGGACGAGGAAGCGGTCCGCCGGATGCTGCCGTGCCTGGAGTCGCGCGGTCCCGACGGTGAGGGCCTCTGGGCACGCGGCCCGGTGGCCCTCGGTCACCGCCGGCTGAAGATCATCGACCTGTCCGAGGCCGGGCAGCAGCCGATGATCGACGAGGAGCTGGGCCTGTCGCTGGTCTTCAACGGCTGCATCTACAACTACAAGCAGCTGCGCGACGAGCTCCGGGGCTACGGCTACACGTTCTTCTCGACCTCGGACACCGAGGTGATCATCAAGGCGTACCACCGCTGGGGTGCCGACTGTGTGCAGCACTTCCTCGGCATGTTCGCCTTCGCGATCGTCGAGCACCACACCGGCACGGTGATGCTGGCCCGCGACCGCCTCGGCATCAAGCCGCTCTATCTGGCCGAGTCGCCGGGCCGGCTGCGCTTCGCGTCGACCCTGCCCGCGCTGCTGGCCGCGGGCGACGTGGACAAGTCGATCGACAAGGTCGCGCTGCAGCACTACATGACGTTTCACTCGGTGGTGCCGGCGCCGCGCACGATCATCAACGGCGTCCGGAAGCTTCCCCCGGCCACCGTACGGATCATCCGGACCGACGGCACCGCGACCGACCGGGTCTACTGGGAGGCGTCGCACACCCGCCGCCCGGACATCGCCGACGCCGAGTGGCCCGAACTGATC
Source organism: Paractinoplanes bogorensis (assembly GCF_018829635.1). Lineage (GTDB taxonomy): Bacteria > Actinomycetota > Actinomycetes > Mycobacteriales > Micromonosporaceae > Actinoplanes > Actinoplanes bogorensis. The sequence goes on along the minus strand of NZ_JAHKKG010000001.1, from coordinate 918,814 downwards.
CACGAGAAGCTCAAGATCGCCGTCGAGCGGCGCATGGTCGCCGACGTGCCGGTGGGTGTGCTGCTCTCGGGTGGCATCGACTCCAGCTACATCGTGGCGCTGCTGGCCGAGCAGGGGCAGAAGGGCCTCACCACGTTCAGCATCGGGTTCGAGGCGGGCGGCGGCGAGCAGGGCGACGAGTTCGCCTACTCGGACATCGTGGCCAAACAGTTCGACACCACGCACCACCAGATCCGGATCGGCCGGGACAGGTTCCTCCCGGCGGTGGACCGCACGGTCGCCGCGATGAGTGAACCGATGGTCTCGCACGACTGCATCGCGTTCAACCTGCTCAGCGAGGACGTGTCGAAGTCGGTCAAGGTCGTACAATCGGGTCAGGGCGCGGACGAGATCCTGGCCGGCTACAGCTGGTACCCGCCGTTGGCCGGGGTGCCCTACGGCGAGGCTGTGGATGCGTACGGGAAAGAATTCTTCGATCGTCCCCACAGCAAGCTGGCTCAGCAGCTCAACGCCGAGTGGCTGATCGACGCGGACGTCAGCCGGGAGTTCGTCGCGGCGAGTTTCGGCCGGCCCGGCGCCGACACCGCGGTGGACGCGGCGTTGCGGCTCGACTCCCAGGTGATGCTGGTCGACGATCCGGTCAAACGGGTCGACAACATGACTATGGCGTGGGGCCTCGAGGCTCGCGTACCGTTCCTCGATCATGAGTTGGTGGAACTGGCCGCGGCCTGCCCGCCCGCTCTGAAACTGGCGCACGGCGGCAAGGGGGTGCTGAAGGAGGCGGCCCGGGGTGTCGTGCCCGACGAGGTGATCGACCGCACCAAGGGATATTTCCCGGTTCCGGGCATTCGGCACCTCGAGGGAACGATGCTCGAGAAGGTCCGCGACGCGCTGTCGGCCCCGGCCGCACGCGAGCGGGGGTTGTTCCGGCCGGAGTACGTGGACTTCCTGCTGGCCGACCCGAACACGCCGCGCACCACGCTCGGCGCCAACCAGCTGTGGCAACTCGCCCTGCTGGAGATGTGGTTGCAGGACAAAGGCATCTAGATATCGAGGGAGGAACCGTATGACCGGTCAGCTCAACCGTGTCGACGTCACCGTATTGCCCCTGGGCTGGACGACGATAGATACGGGTTCCTTCCCCTCGGAAGTCTCCGGAAGCTGGTCGCCGGCGCTCTCGCCGGACGGCCGGCACGCCGCGTACGTCTCCGACCGCAGCGGCCGCCCGCAGGTGTGGGTGCAGCCGGTCGGCAGCGACCTGAAGTTCCTGGTCGACACGGGCGACGCGCCGGTCGCCGAGGTGCAGTGGTCGACCGGCGGCGGCTGGCTGGCCTGCCTGACCGCTCCCGGCGGCGCGCCGCGGCACGAGGTGTGGCTGGTCCGGCCGGACGGCTCCGAACTGCACCAGGTGGCCGGGTTCGGGTCCGACACGGCCGACAACATGCGCTGGCTGCCCGGCCGGTCGCTGCTCGCCCTGACCGAGAACCTGACGACGGCCCTCACCGTCGACCCGGTCACCGGCGACCGCACGGTGGTGGCTTCCGGCGAGCTCGTCTCCCTGCTCGACGTCTCCTCCGACGGCACGCAGGCGCTGCTGCGGTTCGGGCCGCGCGGCGACCGCTGGGTCGTCCTGCGCGACCTGAGCACCGGCGACGACACGTTCGTCACCCGGGGCGAACAGGCCGTCTTCGCCGGGGACACCATCTGTGCCCGCAGCGAGAGCGACGAACTGCCCCAGCTGATCCGGCTGGTCAAGGGCGAACTCGAGCTGCTGGCCTGGTCGGACCGCGACGAGGTGGAGACCTTCGCGGTCACGGCGGACGGGCGTACGGCCGCGGTGTTGTGGAACGTGCACGGCGGCGAGTCGCGCGTGGACCTGATCGACCTCGACGCCGGAACCTCCCAGCCGCTGACCCCGCAGCCGGGCCGGGTGATCAGCGGCCTGTCCTGGTGCTTCGACGGCTCGACGCTGGCCTTCACGGCCGAGGCGCCGGGCCAGCCGCACGGCGTCTGGGTGTCCTCGGCCGAGGGTGTACGTCCCGTCTCGGCCTTCCCGGCCGCACCCGACGCGGTCGTCCCCACACTCGAGACGTTCACCGCCCACGACGGCCTCACCCTGACCGGCTGGCTGTTCCGCCCGGCCGGCGACGGGCCGCACCCGGTCGTGCTGTGGTTCCACGGCGGCCCCGAGGCCCAGGAACGTCCCGGCCACGGCGTGCTCTTCCAGGCCCTGGTGGCGCGCGGAATCGCGGTGTTCGCCCCGAACGTACGCGGCTCGTCCGGCTTCGGGCGCAGCTTCGTCAACGCCGACAATCTCGCGTTGCGCTACGACGCGATCGAGGACGTGCGTTCCTGCGTACGCTTCCTGCAGTCGTCCTTCGACGTCACCCGGGTCGGCATCATGGGCCGCTCGTACGGCGGATACCTGACGCTGGCCGCGCTGACCACGTTCCCCGACATGTTCGCGGTCGGCATCGACGTGTGCGGCATGTCCAACTTCGCCACGTTCTACGAGCACACCGAGCCGTGGATCGCCGCCGCCGCGGTCTCCAAATACGGCGACCCTCTCGAGGATCGCGAGCTGCTGGCCGACCTGTCCCCGATCACCCGGATCGACCGCTTGCGCACGCCGCTGATGATCGTGCACGGCGAGAACGACAGCAACGTGCCGGTGATCGAGGCCGAGCAGGTGGTGAACGCCCTGGCGGCCCGGGGCGTACCGCACCGCTACCTGCTGTTCCCCAACGAGGGCCACGAGCTGCTGCACCGCTCGTCGCGAGCCGACTACCTCCGCGAAACCGTCGACTGGCTGACCACCCACCTGCAGCCGCAGACCGCCTGACCAGAACTGTTCGCCGGCGGATCGCGGCTGTGCTGTACAAATCGTTGCATGCGCACGCGGGCAACGACCGCCGTCCTCGGAGTCCTGGGTGTCGCCGCCTTGGGCGTGGCGACCAATGTGGCCACCTCGGCCCTGCCGGACGGCTGGCAGCCGTATCTCTGGGTGGCCTGGCCGCTGATGGCCGTGCTCGTGCTGGCGGTCGTCATCCTGGAGGTCCGCCGGCAACGGGACAGCGCACCCGACGTTCCCACGACCGGGGCGCAGTCCCGAGCCGTGCTCCTCGAACGGATGCACCGCTACTGGATCCAGGGCGTGCTCGAACGCTCCTTCCATCAGCAGGCGCGCATCGAGCTCGGGCTGGAGACCACGGTGGATGCCCCACATCCATGGCAGGTGCTGGCGGCCGAGCCGGAGGGTGAGCCGCGGCCGGTACCACCCGGGACAGCGATGCGGACGGTGTTCAAGGATCTCGACCGCACCATGCTCGTGCTGGGCGCTCCCGGTTCCGGTAAGACGACCATGATGCTGGAACTGCTCCGAGACCTCCTGGCGGACGCCGCCCACCGTCCGGACGGGGAGAATCACGCCCTGGTGATCCTGCCCGTGATGCTCAACCTGTCTTCCTGGACGCAACGCAAGGAGCAGTTGACCGAGTGGATCATCGCCGAGGTGTCCGAGCGGTATCAGGTGCCGAGCCGGCACGTTCGGGGCTGGCTGGAGGCGGGTGAGCTCACGCTCCTGCTGGACGGCTTGGACGAGGTGGCCGAGGCGCATCGTGAGTCGTGTGTCGACGCCATCAACGAGTTCCGTCGCGACCACGGCACCACGGCCATCGTGGTCGGCTGTCGAAGCGCCGACTACGAGGAACTCCACGGACGGCTGAAGCTGTACGGAACGCTGCGCCTGCAGCCGCTGACACCGGATCAGGTGAACGACTTCCTTCATCGGATCGGACCCGGTGCGGCCGACGCCCGAGCCGCGCTGGCCGGTGATCAGGAGTTACGTGAACTGGTGGTTTCGCCACTCATGCTCAGCGTGCTGACCTTGGCTTTTCCGGGCGACGGCGCACACGGCGAGTCGATCGGCGACGGACCGGGCGACGCCAAGACCCGGCTGTTCCACGCCTTTGTGGTCGCCATGCTCCAGCGCTATCCCATCGCGACCCTGTCCGGACACGCGTTGCTCAGCAGCCTGGTCACCCTGGCCGGAAGACTCCGGGCGAACTCGCAGACGATCTTCACGATCGATGTGATCGACAAATACTGGCTTCCGTTCGGGGAGCGAAAGCCGCTACGAGTGGCGAGTTGGACCTGCGCCGCCCTGGGCATTCTGGTTCTCGGTCCGACCGGTTATGCACTGCTCGGCGGGGCCGGCCTCCTCATCGGCGTCCTTGCCGGGTTGTGCTTCGCTCTTCCGGTAAATGAGCGCCTGGAGACGTGGTCCCTGCAGTACTTCCAGAACCGCTGGTTGAACCGAAGGGAGAAACTCGATCCGTGGGAGTGGGTGTTTCCCTTCTCCGCACTTGTGCTGGGCTTTATCGACAGCCCCGGAACCCTGGTGGTCGCCGGGATCATCGGCCTGACCGCCGCGGCCCTGATCGGTCTCCCGTCCGGATCGGCGGCGGCCTTGGGCGTCGCCGTCAGTGTCACGGTCGCGGTGGTCGCGACCGCCTGGGTCAGCTACTCGTATTCCCACACACTGGGGCAGCTGAAAGCGCGTGCGGGGGAGACCGAGCTGCCCAGCCCCAAGCTCTGGGCCGCGCTGAGGATCGCGCCGCTGGTCGCGGTGGTCATCGGATTGCTCGGGGCCGGCGTCGCCTGGTTGCCGATCGCCCTGGTGACCGATCTGGATCCGGGCCGATTCGCGTTGTTCGCCGGGGTCGGTGGTTTCACCTACGCCCTGACCTGCCTGGGCTTCTACGCGGCAGTCGAACAGGCGATGATCCGGCGGGTGTTGCGCGACCACGGCCTTTTCGTGCTGCCCGGCCTACCGGCTCTGGAACATGCCACCCGGTGCCTCTTCCTGCACCGGGTCGGCGGCGGCTATCTGTTCACCCACCAGTCGCTGCTCGATTTCTTCGACGACCTGAACGGCCCGAACAAATCGTCCCGGCTCGAGCTGCTGGCCGCCCGGAGCGAACGCCGGTCCTGACCCTCGGGTCAACCGGTGACGTAGTCGTCCAGCAGCCGATAGAGCGTGCGGTCGGAGACCGTGGTGGCGATCGTGTCGCCGGTGCCCAGCGGGATCACGTTCGGGCACCGGACCACGTCGCCGGTCACCTCGCGCTTCACCAGTTCACGGTGGGTGGCCACCTCATAGACCGCCACAGTGAAGACGCCGCGCTTCAGGGCGACCTGGTCGCATTTCTTGACCTGGGTTCCGGTCTTGTCCAGGGTCACGCAGGCGACCAGTTGTGACTTGGCGGGCTGCGAGGGCATCCACGCCTCGCGGGTTTTCGCCCTGAGTGTGGGCGGGACGTCCAGGGCGGCCTTCACCCTGTGCGTCGTGTCGGAGGACTGGTCCCGGACGGCGATGCTGATCTGATGCGGTGCCCGGCCGTCGTAGCGAGGGGAATCGGGGTAGAACCAGCCCTCACACACTCTTGCCAGGTCGTCTGACGCCCGTACGGGGAAAGAACTTGCCTTGGGTTTGGTGTTGTCAGCTTTCGGAGCGCCTGGCTGGGCCGAGACGAAGCTGCCGACCGGCCCGGCCGGATCGCCGCCGCCGACCACCGTGAAGATCGCGGCGCCCAGGACGGCCACCGCGGCGACCGCCACCACCCACGGGTTCTTCAGGATGACGCGGAGCGCCGGCCACCGCGCGGTCCCCTCCCGCTGCGGTGCCGGCGCTCCGGTATCAGACATCCGCGCACCATATCGATGCCGGACGCTCCTTGCCTAGAACGGGCTCAGCGTGATCCCGGCCAGGCGCGGGTCGCCACTGTGGACCAGCGACTCCTGGGCCTGCACGTCGTCGAAGGCGAACGCGTACGCCCGGCCGTCGACCATGTTGTCGTGGATGACCTTGCCGTACACGTTGGGGGTGTCACCCTGGTAGAAGTCGGCCGCCGTGCCGCTCGGCTGCACGTCGAGGCGGTCCAGCGTGTTGCGGGTGAGCGCGGCGCACAGCGTACGGGCGATGGGACCCACGACCAGGTCGTTCGGGGCGCCGAGGGCGCCGTCGCAACCCCACACGTTCGCGGTGGACGGCTTGTTGAACGAGGCCACCGTCTTGCCGCTGGTGTCGGTGAAGTTCATGACGTTGCCCGAGGTGCGGCCGAAGAACTTCGTGTCCGGCCGGTCGCCGAACGGCACCACGGTCAGGTTCTTGTTCGTGTACGCGTTCCACGACTTCGTGATGTACGAGTCGAGGTAGGTCGGGTTCATCAGACCGGCGTCGGCTGCCTTGCCCGGCGCCAGCACCCGCAGCACCGTGCCGTCGCCCCGGGTGACCACGCTCTTGGCGAAGTCGGGCGCGGCCTTGATCGCGTCGATGACCCGCTGACGACCGCCCGGCTTGACCGCACCGGTCGTGAGCGTCCTGCCGTCGCCGCCGGTCACGCTGACCGCGTGCGGCACCGCGAACATGTCCACCTGCGAGCTGTTGATGAACAGGCCACCGTCGTTGAGGGTGAACTCGCTCCAGTCGAACAGGATGTCCCGGTTCGGGTCGGCCCCGGCCCACGGCGCGGGCTGCACGAGCCCGTCGTTGGTCAGCCGGAAGTCGAGCTTCTGCCCGAACGACATGTACAGGCGGCCGGACAGGTTCTTCGGCATCTTGATGGTGACGCTGGACCCGTTGGCCGGGCCGGGGATCGAAACATCCGGCGCCGGTACGGGCGTGGAGGCGCCCCCGGTCCAGTCGGTGAACGCGCCGGCCGCGTTGACGTAGCCGAGCTTGCCGGTGTTCAGGTTGGTGCCGAGCATGTAGAGGAAGACGTTCTCGCCGCGGCCGGTGTCGTTGGTGACCTTGACCGGGAGGATGTCGCTCTTCGGCGGCACGTCTTCCTTGGGCTCACTCGTCGGCTCGGCCGGCTTGGTCGTGGCCGGGGGTGCCTGCGTCGTCGGGGCCGCCGTCGGAGCCTGAGTCGTCGGCGCCACGGTCGGCGGCGTCGTCGGAATGACCTCGCCGTTGCCCTCGCAGGGCATGCCGTTGAGCTTGCAGTTGGCCGGCTTACCGCCCGACCCGACAAACCCGAACGTGACGCTGGCGTCCACCCCGAGGCTGCCGTTCCAGTCCCGGTTGGAGAACGTCAGGTGGCTGCCCGCGACTTTCAGGTTGGTGTCCCAGAAACTACCGATCGCACCTCCGGCCGGCAGATCGAACTCCACCTTCCACGACGACATCGCATCGGCGCCGGTGTTCTTGATCGTCACCTCGCTCTGCCACCCCGAGCCCCAGTCCGAGACCGTACGCAGAGTGGCCGTGGGCGCCGCCGCCGAGGCCGGCAGAGCAAGCCAGGTAGTGGCCCCCACCAGCACCGCAGCCGCGGTGGAGAGGACAATCGTGCGCTTGTGACGCAACGTTCTTCTGTGACGCATCGTGGAACCGGCCTCCGTAGTAAGCGGACCGGATCATCCTCGGCAGCACCGCATTAAACGCACCTTAAAGATCATCCCGAACGCCCTTAATCCCCGCCCGCATTGCCCCATCGCGCCCCGGCCGCAGACGATGAACGGCCCGGCACGAGGCCGGGCCGTTCATGCGGTGCGTGAGGTCAGCCGCGGCGCCACTTCTGGTTGGCTCCGCCGGTGCACTCCCAGAGGATCAGGACTGCGCCGTCGTTGGCGTTCCACGCGTCGATGTCGAGGCACTTGTTGGCCTGGGGGTTGACCAGGTCACCGGCGCTGCTGAGCACCCACTGCTGGGCGGGATTGCCGCTGCAGTTGACGATCTGGATTACTGCTCCGTTGGCCGTTGAGCCCCACGCCACGTCCAGGCACTTGTTGTTCGACGTCTGCAAGGTGCCGTTCACGAAGTTCCACTTCTGCGCGGCCGTGTTGTTGCAGTTCCACATCTGCACCCGTACGCCGTCGGAGAAGTTGCTGTTGGGCACGTCCAGGCACTTGTTGTTCAGGCTGCTGATCACCGACGATCCGGTGCCACCGCCGCCGGTGGTGGTCAGCGACAAGCCGTACGTCTGCAGGATCTCGTTGACCGGCTGGAACCACATGGTGCCGCCGCTCGAGCAGTTGCCGGTGCCGCCGGACGTGACGCCCTGGGCCTGGTTGCCGGAGATCCAGGAGCCGCCCGAGTCGCCGGGCTCGGCGCAGGCGTTGCTGCGGGACAGGCCCGAGACGGCGCCCTGCGAATAGTTGATCGTCTCGTTGCGGCCGAGCAGGGTGCCGCAGCGCCAGCCCGTGGTGCGGCCGGAGCGGCAGATCGAGCTGCCGATCGCGGCGTCCTGCGAACCGGCGACCGTCACGTTGCCGCCGGCGTAGTTGTTGACCCACGGCTGTGAGGTCCAGTTGCCGTTCGTACGGACCCAGGCGTAGTCGTTGCCGGGGAAGGACGAGCCGGCGAAGTTACCGCTCGACACGTTGTTGTAGCCGAGGGTCGGGCTGCCGGTGCCGCCGCAGTGGCCCGCGGTCACGAAACCGCCGGCCACCGAGAAGCCGACCGAGCACAGGGTGTTGCCGTTGATCACGTACTGGTCGCCGCCGCGGGTGTCGTACATCGTGCGGGGCTGCTCGGCCTGCGTGACCACGGTGACGTCGGCGCCGCCGAAATCACGTGCCGCCTGGGTGAAGCCGGGGGCGGCCATGACGACGACCCGGTTGTTGGGGGTGTCGACGTACCAACCGCGGACAGCTGACGGCGCCGATTTGGCCTTTTTGTCGAGCCGGGTGCGGGTGGCCGTCAGCGCCGAATCGCTACGAGCGACGACACGAGCGTCGGCGCCCTCCGCCCGTACGGAAGCCGCAGCTGAAGCGGACGTGACCGCAACCGTCAGTCGAGAGCTGCCCGCCGGGATCCAGGCGCCGGCGAAGGACGTGCCCAACGACGCACGAAGGCGCTTCTCGATCACCGGGGCGGCCGCCTCGGTGCGCAGCCGGGTCGCGATCTGGGCGTCGGTGAGCTTGAGGTCACGACGCATGGCGCTGAGCATGCCGGCGTCGAGGCCGGTCGACGGGGAGGGAGTGGGGGCGGCCTGTGCGGGGATCGGATTGAGGGTGGCGACGGTGACCGCCGCCGCGGTGATGGCCAGCAATCGTAGGCGCATGGGGATCCTCTCGGAGCGCCGGGGAAAACCGGGGATAAATCGGAGACTGTCTATCTCTGACAACGCTGTCAAGAAACAAGAAGGAAACCTGCCCGTACGAACCAGGTGTGCTCGGTCGCCTGCCCTCGCCGATCCGGCGCCGAACGTGCAAGGCTGTCTTCTTGAACTACGAGAACGGGCGGTAATCCGGCATGGGCATGGTCAAGGTCGTCGGCCTGGTGCTGCACCCCCGGCGCGACTGCGGATCGGCCATCGACGCGATCGTCGACTGGGCCGAGCGCCGCAACGTCAAGGTGCTCGGGCTGCACGACGAGATCGACCGGATCGACTGCGAGGCGGTCGCGGTCACCGCCGAAGAGATGGTCGAGCGGGCCGGCCTGCTGGTCAGCCTGGGCGGCGACGGCACGATGCTGCGCACGATGCGGATGGCCGAGGGCCGCAAGACCCCGGTGCTGGGCGTCAACGTGGGCCGGCTCGGCTTCCTGGCCGAGGTCGACCTGCCCGACCTGCCGGCCGCGCTCACGGCGATCGACGAGCACAAGTTCACCATCGAGTCGCGCCTGGCCGTCCGCACGACGCTGCCCGACGGCAAAGATGTGTCCGCCTTCAACGACATCGCGCTGGTGCGGGTGCCGGGCGACGGGCTGGCCGCGGTCGGCATCTGCCTCGAGGGCAAGAACTTCGTGAGCTACGCGGCCGACGCGGTCATCGTGGCCACCCCGACCGGCTCGACGGCGTACAGCTTCTCGGCCGGCGGCCCGATCGTCTCGCCCAACGTCGAGGGCCTGATCGTCACCGCCTCGGCCGCCCACTCGTCGTTCAACCGCCCGCTCATGCTGGCCCTGCAGGAGCGGCTCGACCTCGACGTGCTGCCGGCCAGCGGCCGGCTCGCGATCGAGGTCGACGGGATCATCGAGGGCTACGCGGGCCCGGGCGACCAGCTCTCGATCGAGCCGATCCCGTCCGCCGCCCAGGTGATCCGGCTCGGCCGCACCAGCTTCTACGAACGGGCCCGACGTAAGCTTCGGGTCGAGGGCAGCGCCCAGGTCGGCGTGCCCGACGCGGCCGACGCGGTCGTGGTCGACGCCTTCGAGCGGCAGCGCTACGAGCTGCTGCTCGGCGGCGAGGTCGCCGGGGTGCTGCACTACCGCCGCCACGGCGACAAGATCGAGCTGTTGCACACCGAGATCGAGCAGTCCTTCTCGGGCCGGGGCCTGGCGGGCCGTCTCGCCTCGGCCGCGCTCGAGGATGCCCGCGGCCGCGCCACCCCGGTCGTCCCGTCCTGTCCCTTCGTCATCGGATATCTGGACCGACACCCCGAATTCGCCGACCTGTTGGCCACCCCGACTGCGGATAGCTGAGGTAACTGCCATGGGCCACCCCGCGATCCTGACCGTCGACGACGACCCCGCGGTCTCCCGGGCGATCGCCCGCGACCTGCGCCGTCGTTACGGCGACCAGTACCGCATCGTGCGCGCCTCGTCGGCCTCCGAGGCCCTCGAAGCGCTCAAAGAGCTCAAACTGCGCGGCGGCCGTGTCGCCGTCATCCTCGCCGACTACCGGATGCCGCAGGTCAACGGCATCGAGTTCCTCGAGCAGGCGATGGACCTGTTCCCCAACGCGCGGCGGGCACTGCTGACCGCGTACGCCGACACGGACGCCGCGATCCAGGCGATCAACGTGGTCGACGTCGACCACTACCTGCTCAAGCCCTGGGATCCGCCGGAGGAGAAGCTCTATCCGGTGATCGACGCCCTGCTCGACGCCTGGCAGGCCACCGGCGACCGCGAGATGGAGGACATCCGCGTCGTCGGGCACCGGTGGAGCGAGCCGTCGTTCCAGATCCGCGACTTCCTGGCCCGCAACCTGGTGCCCTACAAGTGGCTCGGCGCCGACGAGTCGGAGGGGCGCCGGCTGCTCGAGGCGGCCGGGGTCGGTCCCGAGTCGGTCCCGCTGGTGGTGACCGCCGACGGGCGCGCGCTGACCCAGCCGACCACGTCCGAGGTGGCCGAGGCGGTCGGGCTCTCGATCACGCCCGACCGTGACTTCTACGACCTGATCATCGTGGGCGGCGGACCGGCCGGGCTCGGCGCGGCCGTCTACGGCGCCTCCGAGGGCCTCAAGACGCTGCTGGTCGAGCGCCGTGCGGTCGGCGGCCAGGCCGGGCAGAGCTCGCGCATCGAAAACTATCTCGGCTTCCCCGACGGCATCTCGGGCGCTCAGCTGACCGACCGGGCCCGCCGCCAGGCCGGCAAGTTCTCCGCCGAGGTGCTGACCACCCGCGACGTCACCGGCCTGCGGCAGGACGGCTCGGCCCGCACCCTGACCTTCGCCGACGGCGGCGAGATCTCGGCCCACTCGATCGTGCTGGCCACCGGGGTCGCCTACCGCCCGCTGGTCGCCGACGGCGTGCCCGAGCTGACCGGGTCGGGCATCTACTACGGCTCGGCCTCGACCGAGGGCCCGTCCTGCGCGGGCAGCGACGTCTACATCGTCGGCGGTGCCAACTCGGCCGGTCAGGCGGCGCTCTTCTTCAGCCGGTACGCCCGGAGTGTCACCCTGCTGGTACGGGGCGACTCGCTCGAGGCGTCGATGTCGTACTACCTCATCCAGCAGCTCAACGCGGTCGACAACATCAACGTCCGGACGCGCTGCGAGGTCATCGGCGCCCAGGGCGACGGGCACCTCCAGGCGATCACGATCTGTGACAGCAAAGAGGGGCTGAGCACCACCGTCGAGTGCGGCTACCTCTTCGTCTTCATCGGCGCCGAGCCGCGTACGGACTGGTTGGGCACGGCCGTCGCCCGGGACGAGCGGGGCTTCGTCTACACCGGGCCGGATCTGCTCTCAAATGGCACCCGTCCGAAGGGATGGGATCGGGACCGCGATCCGTTCTACCTGGAGTGCAGTGTTCCCGGCATCTTCGCGGCCGGCGACGTCCGGGCCAACTCGGTGAAACGGGTGGCCTCGGCGGTCGGCGAAGGCGCGATGGCCGTCACGCTGGTCCATCGTTACCTGGAGGCGCAGTAAAGCCATGACCGACACTAGCGACGAGGTCCGGCTCGTCCCCTGCGAGCCGGGACAGCTCACCAACGACGAGCTACGCACGCTGTTCCTGTTCGAGAAGCTGACCGACGACCAGCTCACCTGGATCTCGGAGCACGGCTGCACGATGCACATGCCGGCCGGCGGCGTGGTGATCCGCGAGGGTGACCCGGCCGACCAGTTCTTCGTGCTGCTGACCGGCACCATCGAGCTCACCCGCCGGGTCGGCCAGGACGAGGTCCGCACCAACCGCACCGAGCAGCGCGGCGTCTACATGGGCGCCACCAACGCCTACCTGCGAGACGACGGCGTCCCCCGGAAGTACATGGCCACCCTGCGCGCCCTGGACGACAGCGACTTCTTCGTCATCTCGGCCACCGACTTCGGCTCGATGATGCGCGAGTGGTTCCCGATGGCCATCCACCTGCTCGAGGGCCTGACCATCGGCATGCGCAACACCCAGGCCGCGGTCAGCGAGCGGCAGCGGCTCACCGCGCTCGGCGCGCTCTCGGCCGGCCTGATGCACGAGCTGAACAACCCGGCCGCGGCCGCCTCGCGGGCCACCGCGGCGCTCCGCCAGCGGGTCGCCGGCATGCGGCACAAGCTGGCCATGCTGGCCGCCGGCAAGGTCGACCCGGCCAAGCTGGTGGCGCTGGTCGAGCTTCAGGAAGACGTGATCGAGCGGGCCGCCAAGGCCAAGCCGCTCACGGCCATGGAGACGGCCGACCGCGAGGACGAGCTCGGCGACTGGATGGACGAACGCCAGGTCACCGGTGGGTGGGACCTGGCTCCGGTCTTCGCCCAGGGCGGCATCGACATCGAGTGCCTGACCCTGATCGAGGAACGGGTCGGCAGCCGCGAGCTGCTCGATCAGGCCATCCACTGGATCGGCTACGCGCTCGAGACCGAGCAGCTGATGACCGACATCGAGGACGCCACCGGCCGGGTGTCGTCGCTGGTGTCCGCGGCCAAGCAGTACTCGCAGATGGACCGGGCCGCGCACCAGTGGATCGACGTGCACGGCGGGCTCGACAGCACGCTGGTCATGCTCAACCACAAGATCGGCAACGGGGTCAAGATCGTCAAGGATTACGACCGTACGCTGCCGCAGGTCCCGGCCCACCCGGCCGAGCTCAACCAGGTGTGGACCAACCTGATCGACAATGCCGTGCAGGCCATGAAGGGCGCCGGCACCCTGACCATCAAGACCTACCGCGAGGACGACCACGTGGTGGTCTCGGTCGGCGACAGTGGTCCGGGCGTGCCCGAGGATCTCAAGAAGCGCGTCTTCGAGCCGTTCTTCACGACCAAGCCGGTGGGCGAGGGCACGGGCCTGGGCCTGGACATCTCGTACCGGATCGTGGTCAACGGCCACGGCGGCGACATCAAGCTCGATTCCAAGCCGGGCGACACCAGGTTTCTCGTACGGCTGCCGCTGACCGAGCCGTCGTCGGCCTGATTTGTGGCGGGCGGGTTCTGCACCCGCCCGCCTTCCGTCAGAGAAGACCGCGGACGTACGCGGCCTGACCGGTGTGCTGCGCGTCGTCGTCATAGACGCTGACCAGCCGTACGCCGAGCGTCACCGGCGGATCCCAGTTGTCGTCGACCACCCGGTCGAGATCGGCCTCGCTGAGTCCGGCGATCCAGGCCACCGTACGGTCGTGGACCGCCCGGTAGTACTCGATCAACGCCTCCGCGCTCTCCGGAGCCACCGCCACCACCTCGGCCGCGTCGTGGCCGTAGCCGGTCTCACGGGCGTCCTTCAGCCCGAACCGCGCGGGCCAGTCGCCGGTCGCGTAGACCTGCTCGGCGCCCATCACGTCGGCGACGTGGTCGTCCTGCACCCGGGTGGCGTGCCAGACCAGCCAGCCGATCGAGTTCGCGCCGGGCGCCGGCTGCCACCGGAGCTGCTCCGGGGTGAGCCCGCGCACCGCCGTGTCGACGAGCTCGGGCAGGCGCCCGAAGGCCTCGATCAGTACGTCCTTGGCGTCCATCACTCCCCCTGAGGCTGAACCTGCTGATCCTGCGTCGTGCCCTGATTCTGCTCCCCGGTCGGCGCCTCGGTGGGCGTGGTGCCCTGGTCGGTGCTGCCGGACTGCTCCGGGGCCGTGGTCCCGGTCGGATCGGCGGTCGGGTCGGCCGTCGGCGGGGTCGTCGGGTCCGCGGTCGGCGTGGTGGCCGGATCCGCGGTCTCGGTGGGATCGGCCGTGGGCTCGGTCGAGGCCGACTCGGACGGCGCGGGCGTGCTCTTCGCATCGTCGCCGCTGAACGCGGAGCCGATCGTCGTGGACGAGCTGGTCTTGTGCCCGACCGCGTCCGCCACAGTCTGCTTGCTGATCAGTTCGAACGCCGTCACGCTGCCCATGGCCAGCACGAAGACGACCGCGGCCAGACCCGCTATCCGCCCCCAGCGCATCTTGAGCGGTGTCGCCGGTTCTTCTTGCGAGGGGACCTCGTCCTCGGCGGCGGCCACCGGCGGGGTGCCGATCGCGGCCGGGGCGGTCACGAACGTCGACTTGATCGTCTGGGTGCCGCGGTGGATGAACCTGGTGTACAACTCCGTTCCGACCGAGCCCACGATGCTGGCTACGGCCGCGCCGATCAGAGTGCCGGCGACTCCTAGGAAGGAACCCAGGACGGCCGCGGTGATCGCGGCCAGGGTTCCACCGATGGTCTTGGGGACGTCGATACCGGACCAGATCTTGGCCGGTGCGTGCTCGGTCATGTCCTCCTCTGCCCTTACCTTCCGGGTCATTTCGATCGCGACAAGGTGTCTGCCTTCTCCGGACGGGCGATCGCTAAACCCCTCCGTTCCGCCCACACCTCGCGCAACGGGCGCACCACGATGCCCTCCTCGGCCATCCGCCGCCGGGCCAGCCTGCGGGTTCGCAGGATTCCGGTCACGCCGATGACGATGAAGACGTATTGCACCGACATGGCCACTTTGAAGTCGGTGATGTCATAGTTCACGCCGCCGCCCGTACGCGCATCGAGAATCAGCCCGATCAATTCGATCGACAGCAGCGACGCGACGAAGCCGCCCACGTTCACGACTCCGGTGGCGGTGCCGAGGCGGTTCGGCGGGTTGAACGTACGGGCGTAGTCGAAGCCGATCATCGAACCTGGACCACCCAGGCCGAGCGCCACGACCAGGATCACCAGCACCGCCATCGGCGCGTGTCCGGGCCAGGCCAGCACCAGGCCCCACGCGGCCGCGTTGGCCGCGATCACCCCGAGCACCAGCCACGACCGGCGCAGCGGGTGCCGCTGCACCAGCATCCCGACGATCGGGCCGGCCGCCATGCCGACCAGCACGAACAGCGTGAGCAGCGAGCTCGCCGTCTCCTGGGGCAGGCCCTGCCCGGCGATCAGGAACGGGAAACCCCACATCAGCGCGAAGACCGTACCGGTGAACTGGGTGGTGAAATGCGTCCACAGGCCGAGCCGGGTGCCCGGATGCCGCCAGGCGCTGCTCAGGTCGAGGCCGACCTGCCGCATCGTGATCGCGGGACCACGACTGACCCGCCGCTCCGGGGTGTCGTGCAGGGCCACCAGGGCGGCGACCGCGACGAACACACCGGCGCCGGCCGTGGCCAGGAACGCGGTGCCCCAGCCGGGACCGGCCAGCAGCGCCGCCAGCGGGACGGCCGACAGCACCTGCCCGGCCTGCCCGACCAGCCCGGTGACCTGGGTCATCACCGGCACCCGGCGGGCCGGGAACCACTGCGGCACCAGGCGCAGCACGCTGATGAAGGTCATCGCGTCGCCCGCGCCGACCAGGATGCGGGCCAGCACGGCACCGCCGACGTGATCGGTGGTCGCCATGATCGCCTGACCGGCCGCCATCAGCACGCCGCCGCTGACCACCAGACGCAGCGAACCGAACCGGTCGAGCAGCAACCCGACCGGCACCTGGAGGGCCGCGTAGACGAGCAGTTGCAGGACGGCGAACGAGGCCAGCGCTCCGGCTCCGATGCCGAAGCGATGCTGCGCGTCCAGCCCGGCGACGCCGAGCGAGGTGCGGTGCAGCACTGCGACGATGTACGCGGCGAGGCCGACGGCCCAGACCGCCCAGGCCCTTGCTGGGGGACGCAGGGGCACGGGGTCGCCTTCCACTAGCCTTGTCTTGCGCGAACTTTTCTTACGCGTACGGGAACCAGCCTTCTCCGGCCGCCCGAAGGTCACAACCGATCGCGGCCCACGCCACACGTGCGTCCGGTCACCTCATTCGCGCCCGCCGCGTCAAGCTCATTTCCAGCATTCGGCCGATCTGTGATCACCATTACGAGCAGGAACAATGCCGGGCCCGGAGGACTTGCGGATGAATATGCGCGCTGAATTGTCACCTGGCGACCTCCTGCCCTCCGGCCGCCGCCTCCGAATCGTCCTCGTGCTGGGGTTCCTGACCGCGCTCGGGCCGCTGACGATCGACATGTACCTGCCGGCGCTTCCGACGATCACCACCGACCTGCATTCCACTGACGCCGCCGTGCAGCTCACGCTGACCGGCACGCTGCTCGGGCTGGCACTCGGACAGTTGCTGATCGGCCCGCTCTCGGACGCATTCGGCCGACGCACTCCCCTGCTCGCCGGCATGGCCGTCCACGTGCTGGCCTCGGTGCTCTGTGTGATCGCCCCGAACCTCGCCGTGCTCGGTACGCTGCGGGTGCTTCAGGGTCTGGGCGCGGCCGCCGCGGCCGTGATCGCGATGGCAATCGTGCGTGATCTGTTCTCCGGCCTCGCCGCCGCGAAGCTCTTCTCCCGGCTGATGCTGGTCGTCGGGGTAGCGCCGATCCTCGCGCCGACCATCGGCGGCACGGTCCTCAACTGGACCTCGTGGCGCGGTGTCTTCGTGGTGTTGACCGTGGTCTCGATCGCGATCCTGACCGCCACGGCCCTGGTCCTGCCCGAGACTCTCCCCGTCCAGCAGCGCCGCAACGGCGGCGCGGCGGGCACGCTGCGTGACTACGGCCGGCTGTTCACCGACCGCGCGTACGTGGGTCTGATCCTGGTTGCCGCGCTGGCCTTCTCCGCCCTGTTCGCGTACGTGAGCGGCTCGTCCTTCATCTTCCAGGACGAGTACGGCATGAACGAGCAGCAGTTCGCCTATGTGTTCGCCGCCGGGGCGGTCGCGCTGATCGGTGCCACCCAGTTCAACGTCCGGCTGCTCCGGCGCTGGCAGCCGACCCAGATCCTGGGCGGCGCCCTGATCGCCGGGGCGGTGTCCGGCATCGTGCTGCTGATCTTCGCGCTGACCGGGTTCGGTGGACTGGCCGGCATCCTGGTCCCGCTGTGGCTGGTGCTGGCCGCGGTCGGCCTGGCCATGCCGAACGCTCCGGCGCTCGCGCTGTCCCGGCACGGCGAGGCCGCCGGTACGGCCGCGGCCCTGCTCGGCGCGGTGCAGTTCGGCGTCGGCGCGCTGGCCGCCCCGCTGGTCGGGGTGCTCGGTAACAGCGCGATCGCGATGGCGATCGTCGTCGCCGGGGGCATGGCCGCTGCGGTTGTCGTGCTGTGGGGCGTCGTACGGCCGAGCTCTCTGCCGGTCGAAACGGGCGAGCCGGTGCTGGCGGTCGCCCACTAGATTCGGTTTCATGCCGAGCCCTACGCAACCACTGCTCGACACTGCTGACATCGCCGGGATCGTCCATGACGGTCTCGGCGCCGTCGTATCCGCGGCCGCCGAACTCAGCGGTGGTGGCTTCGCGGCGGTCTGGCGAGCTTCGCTCACCGACGGGCGCGAGGTGGTGGTCAAGGTGGGTCCGCCACCGTCGGCTTCCCTTCTCGCGTACGAGGCGGGCATGCTCCCGGCCGAGGTCGCGTACTTCGGTCTGGTGCGCGACGTGGCACCGGTCCCCACGGTTCTCGCCCACACCGACGGCTGGATCATCGCGACGCTGCTGCCCGGCCGGCCACTCACGGCGGGCGACTCGCCGCTCGCCCGGCGGCAGCTCGGCACGGCCGTCGCCCGGGTCCACAAGATCACCGGCCCGCACTACGGCTACACCGGCGACCGCCCGTCCGGCCCCGACTGGCCGACGGCGTTCGGCGCGATGATCGAGTCGTTGCGCGCTGACGCTGCGCTCTGGGGCGTGTCGCTGCCGCCGCTGGACGGCCTGGTCGACCGCCACCGGCCGGCGCTGGCGACGGTCACCCGGCCGGCGCTGCTGCACTTCGACCTGTGGGACGGCAACGTGCTGGTCGCCCCCGACGGTTCGCTGAGCGGCCTGGTCGACGGGGAGCGCTTCCTGTACGGGGATCCGCTGCTCGATTTCGTGTCACCGGCGCTCGGCCGACGCATCACCGCTGACCATCCGTTCGCGGCCGGCTACGGCATCGAGTCGTTCACGGCCGAGGAGCAGGTCCGGTTGGCGCTCTACCGAGTGCACCTCTACGTCCTGATGCTCACCGAGGGCCCCAGCCGCGGCATCGACGCCGACGCTGACCGGCAGCACTGGGTGCGCGGGCTGCTCGAGGCCGAGCTGGCCGCGCTGTGATCACCTGGGTGACGCCCGGCGACGCGTCGTTCCCCGGGGTGGCCGCCCTGTTCGACGAATACCGCGTGCACTACGGCGAACCGTCCGCGCCCACCGCGACCCAGGCCTGGCTGGCCGAGCAGATCTCCGCGGGCCGGTTCGCGGTCGCAGCCCCTTCCGACGCCGGCGGCCTGATCACCACCACGGTCATCCCGGCCTCGCTGACTCTGGGAACCGCGTGGCTCGTGCGCGACCTGTTCGTGCCGCCTCGCTCACGTCGTCAGGGGATCGCGCGGGCTCTGCTCGACCACGTCATCGTGGCCGCCCGGGCCGCGGGCGCGCGCCGGGTGTCGCTGCAGACCGAGCCGGACAACGATGGGGCGTTGGCGCTCTACACCGGGGCCGGCTTCCGCCCGGTCACCAGCCTGAGCATGCTCAACCTCCCGCTCTGACCAGCACTTTCTGGGGCCAGAGCCGATCTCAGACCGGCCAACTCAGGGTGGCGAGACTGTTGCATCGGACGGTTCCCGTCGACTCGAAGACGAAGTACGAACATGCGACGGCTGTCCACTCACGTCTTGTTCCGGGGATGGCGCACGACCACAGATTGTCGAAGCCAGGTTCGCGCCGCACGCCCTGGTAGGGATCCTCGAGGCGAGAAAGCAACCAGGCGCGTACCGCTAACCGTAGGTCGTCGTCAGGCGAGTCCAGATCGATCCACCGGTCGACCCATTCGTTGAACTCGGCCAGGTTCCATCCGCTCGACCGACTAGGCACGACTCAGCTTGCCGATCAGGCCGCTGATGTCGTCCAAACGTCCGGGACCGTTCGGTGTCTGCGTGTCCGCGATGGACGCCGAGATCACGGATGGGTCGAGGACTTCCTCCTCCTCGCCGTCGTTGACTGCCTCGGCGACAAAGTGGCGGCGGATCCACTCCAGCTCGATGCGGTTCGAGTCACCTACCTTCCGTCGTGCGTCGCCGGCCTGCCAGGGGTGTTCGGTGTGTGTGAGCCGTTCGAGCTGACTTCCGGTCAGCCAGCCATATCTACTTGCCACGTAGCCCACGGTGTTCAGTTCTGCCTCACCGAGGTCGTGCGGTTCGGGGCGCGGCTCGTTCCGGTCTTCGTCCCGCCAGAGCTCGGCGACGACGGGACCCATGTCCCAAGCCTTGATCGATTCGGAGAAGAGGGGCCGGTCAAACGACGCTATGTGACTGCCCTGCGCGTAATAGAGCAGCTTGTGGAGTTTCTTCTTGCCGATGCCCGGTAGCCGTTCACGCAGAGCTGCGGCGATGTCGTGCGCGGAAGCGGTCATGGTCGCGATGCTATCGCCGACCACCGACAAAATCGGACCGCCACCAGCTCCGATACGCGCACGACCCGTACGCACGTGCATACGGGCTAATCGGCGGCGACGGATGTGGCCAGCTCGGCCAGGGCCTGGGCCGAGCGGGAGTTCGGCTCGGTGTGCAGGAGGAGCGCCTCCAGGCCGTTCGTGCCCAGGACGGCGAACTTGTCGATCAGCAGCTCGATGTCGCCGACCCGGGGGTGGCGGATCCGGAAGGTGCCGCCGCTGGCGGTTCGGACGTCGTGGCGGGCCCACAGGCGGCGGAAACGCTCGCTCTTCAAGGACAGTTCGCCGATCAGGGCGTGCAGGCGCTGGTCGTCGACGTCGGTTCCGGCCTGGGCCCGCAAGTGGGCCACCGCGGCCGCCGTGTAGGACGGCCAGTCGGGGTGGTAGGCGCGGGCGTCCAGGTCGGTGAAGAGGGTTCGCAGGCGGTTCACGCCGGGGACCATGTCGGGGGACAGTTCGCGGGCCAGGGCGTTCGCGGCCAGGACGTCGCTGTACTTGTTGAAGACCAGGGCGGGCACGTTGATCGTACGGAGAAGCAGGTCGATGCTGCGTGGGATCTCCTGCGCGGCCGGGCGTGGGACCTTGACCGGGGCCGCCAGCGCGCGCAGGTAGGCGGTGCTCTCGGCGTCGAGCTGCAGCACCCGGGCCAGCGCGCCGAGCACCTGGGCCGACGGGCTGCGGTCGCGGCCGCGTTCCAGGCGCAGGTAGTACTCGGCACTGATGCCGGCCAGCATCGCCACCTCTTCGCGGCGCAGGCCGGGCACCCGCCGCAGGCCGGTGCCGGGCGGCAGGCCCACCTCGGCCGGAGTGACCAGCTCACGGCGTGCGCGCAGGTAGTCCCCGAGGGCGTTGTCCATGCGATCCACGCTAGGCCGCGGCCGGCGACGGTGGGGGTACCCCAGTGGGGACCTGCCACGAAGCACGCCGCCGGCCGAGGCTGGGAGGCATGAAAACTTGGTTCATCACGGGTGTGAGCAGCGGTTTCGGGCACGAGATGGCGCGCCGGCTGCTGGCTGACAAAAATCGAGTTGCGGGCACCGTACGGCGGGAAGGCAGTGCCGACGACCTCGACCTGACCTGGCTCGGGCATGTCGACGTCACCGATCTGCCCAAGGTCCGCGAGGTCGTGGACGCGGCGTTCGCCGAGCTCGGACGGATCGACGTCGTGGTCATGAACGCGGGCTACGGGCTGTTCGGCGCGGCCGAGGAGGTCAGCGACGAGCAGATGCAGCACCAGATCGCCACCAACCTGCTCGGCTCGATCCAGACCGCCCGCGCGGCCCTGCCCCACCTGCGCGCGCAGGGCGGCGGCCGGCTCATCCAGATCTCGTCGGTCGCCGGGCTGGCCGCCTTCCCGGGCGCGTCGCTCTATCACGCGAGCAAGTGGGGCGTCGAAGGCTTCATCGAGGCCCTGGCCGGCGAGGTCGCGCCCTTCGGGATCGGGGTGACTCTGGTCGAGCCGGGCGGGGCCCGCACCTCGTTCGCCGGGGGCAGTCTCAAGATCGGGCAACCCCTTCCCGCGTACGACGGAACGCCTGCCTCTTTCGTCCGGGGCCTCCAGCAGGGTCTGGTCGAGATCCCGGGCGACCCGGTGGAATACGCCGCTCGCGTGATCGAGAGTGCCGGCGTGGAACCCGCTCCGATGCGGCTGGTGCTGGGCGCGGACTCCCAGCAGGCGGTCACCGCCGCACTGCGGAACCGGCTGGCCCAGGTCGAGGGTTAGCCGTACGCCTCCACGGCTGAGAGTTGCGCGGCCGGCCAACCGGTGTTGGCGGTGAAGGTGAGGCGCAGGTTCCGCACCGGCGTGCCCGGCAGCGTGATGGTGGCCGAGTTGCCCGACGCGGGGTCGAACACGCAGGTCGCCGCGGCCGCGATGCCCTCCACGGCGATCGTCTGGGTGCGCCGCTCCCAGAAGCCGGGCAGGCGCAGCACCAGCCGTCGCACCGGATAGGCAGCGCCCAGGTCGATCTGGAACCACTGCGGGAACGCGTGGTTGGCGCTCTCCCAGTAGCTGTCCGCATTGCGGTCGACGGCGTTGGCCACCCCGTACGGGCCGTTGGCGCTGCTCGCGGTGACCGGCCGGCCCGCGGCCAGGTCACCGGTCGGCGTCGTCGTCCCGGTGACCGGCGGCGTCGGGCGTACGGGGGTCAGGGCGATCTGGCCCTTGAGCATGCGCCCGCCGTCGCCGGTGATCCGCAGGTAGTAGTCGGACGAGCAGAACGTGCCGTCCTCGTCGAGGGCCCGGATGCCCGTGCCGGCCGGCACCGACGCGCTCGTCTCGGCCGTCTTGGCGATCTGGTTGCCCTCGTTGAACTCGTCGAACATGGACACGTAGAGGCCCTGGGCACCCAGCTTGACCATGTTGTAGAGGCTGCGCCAGTAGAAGTCGCCGTGCCGCCGGTGCCCGCTCGACAGGTCGCCGGGCAGCACGCAGGGCTGGTAGTCGATGCCGTGCGCGGTGCAGTCGGCCTGGTCGGCGGTGTTGACGTTGGCCAGGAACCAGTCGAGCCCGTCGAGCGTGCCGGTGCGGCCGACCATCCACGGCGAGAGCATGTGGAACGCGTGGTAGACGTCGGAGAAGCCGGTACGGCTGTCGTTCTTTCCTTCACGCCAATAGGTGGGCACGCCGCCGATCACGTAACAGCCCTGGGCCTTGAACCAGTTCACCACGTCGAGGCAGGCGGCCGGCGCGAACGGGCGGCCGTCGTCGTTGAAGCCGAAACCCCAGATGCAGACGACCGGTTTGCCGTTCTGGCGGGCGTAGGAGGGCGAGGAGACGTACGGGGAAATCGTCTGTGTCCAGTCCTGCTTGATCTCGCTCTGCATGGACGTCCAGCCGGTGACGTCGTACATGATGTAGAACTTGCGGCCGGTCGCCTCGGCGGCGGCGCGGACCTTGGCCGTCATCGCGTTGCGGGTCGGGCCCTCGTCGCCGATCGGGTTGAAGCGCTGCAGCGCCGCGGTGTCGATGCCGTGGGTGCGCATCCACTGGAAGTGCGTGTCGACGGTCTGCTGGTCGTAGGAGGAGAAGAGCGTCGCGGGCCGGCCGCCGCCGAGATTCGGATAGGCCGTCGGGTAGGCGTGGGTGAAGTCGCGCATGTCCGGCCAGGACACGATCGTGGTGTTGGCCGGTGACGGCGGCTGGAAGCGGTCGCGGCTCCAGTGCCACCAGCCGCCGATCGGGGCGCCGTCGCCGGGGCACGAGAACCAGCCCTGGTAGCCGACGCTGATCTTGCCGACCACGTCGCCGGGCGGGGACGCGGCCGCGGCCGGGCGGCTCAGCAGGGTCACCGCGGGCGTGAGGGCGGCCGCGGACAGCAGGGTACGACGGGTGACAGTCATGGGGGGGCTCCTGTCGATCGACGGTCATCGTTACAGTCCGCGTCACAGGTTCGCAATAGTTGAACAGATCTATGAAATATTCATGACCCGACAGCGAAACTTGCCGCCAGTTCTAGGATGGCGCCATGAGTGACGAGAAGACCGCTGACCAGCTGCGGCAGGAACTGAAGGACCTCGACCAGGAGCTCGCCGAGCTGCGCCGGGTCGGGGGCGACGCGGCCGCGCGCCGGGGGCAGGACAGCGACACCTCCGAGGGCTACATCGAGCCGGAGGAGATCGCGACCGAGCTGACCGGCATCGCCGAGAACGAGGCGATCATCGACACGCTGGAGCAGCGCCGGGAGCGTCTCGAGGAGCAGCTCAAGGCCCTCGGCTGAGACACGACGGGGATAGCGGTCACATGATGACCGCTATCCCGGGAACGGTGAGGGCATGACACTCGACCGTTCCGGATCCCGAATCGACCACCTCAACCTGGCCGTGCCCGACCTCGGCGTGGCCGTGGCGTTCTACGAGCCCGTGCTGGCGTCCATCGGGATCGTCAAGATGCTGGAGATCCCGCCGAACGCCACGCCGAACCAGCCGACCGCGATGACCGGTTTCGGGCTGGCCGGCGTGAAACCGTACTTCTGGCTCATCGACGGCGGGACCGTCGGCACCAACATGCACCTGGCCTTCACCGTGGACACCCGCGACGAGGTGGAGACCTTCTATCGGGCCGCGCTCGAGGCCGGCGCCGGGTCACTGATCGAGCCCGGGGTGCATCCGGAGTATCACGACGACTACTACGGCGGGTTCGTGACCGATCCGCACGGCATCAACCTGGAAGCGGTCTGTCACCGGGCCTGACTCAGGATCGCGTCGGCCACCTGGTCCGGAGCTTCCAGGGCGGCGTAGTGGCCGACGCCTTCCAGATGTACGGACGTCACATGGTCGGCGACCTGCTTCATGGTGGCCTCGGCGAACGGGCCTACGGCGAGCACGGGCATAGTGAGGCGAGGCAGGGCCCGTAGTTCGTCGCCTTCGCTGAGCATCGAGCGGTAGAGGCCGGACGCGCCTCGCCAGCCGTCCTTACGGGCGTACGAGGGAACGAATTTGTCGGTTCCGCTCGGCAGCAGGGTGTTCAGGAATTCGTGCTCGCGGCCGGCCAGCAGCATCTCGGGGACGCCCGGCGTGACCAGGGCGCCGATGTACCAGACGCCGCCGTGGGTGACGTCGGCCAGCGCCTCCAGCCCGAAGCCGGCCAGTCCGGTCTCGATCGCGGTGAGGCTGAGCACGTCTTCCGGGTGTGTACTGGCCAGGCGGAACACCGCGCCGCCACTGATGTCCTGGCCGACCAGGTGCACCGGACCGGCGCCGAGGTGGGCGATCAGCTGGTGCAGGTCTTCGGCGGCCGTCCTGCTGTCGTTGTCGCCGGCCGCCGAGTCGCCGAAGCCGCGCAGGTCGACCGCGAAGACCCGGTGCTCGGCGGCCAGCCGCGGGATGACCTCGTGGAAGGCGTACCAGGTTTCCGGGAAGCCGTGGACCAGCAGGATCGGCGTGCCCTCGGAGCCCGCGGACACATAGTGCAGCGTCGTGCCGTTGATCTCGGCCCGGTAGTGGGTGATGGTCATCTCGGGGTCCTCCATTTCGACAGCATGACTGTCTTTCTTGTACCGACGATAGACAGCAAGACTGTCGAATGTCCAGGCGCTAGCCTGACTCGTATGTCACGTTCGGGCGCTGACCTCGCGCTGTTGCTGCTGGGTGGCTTCCGTACGCTGGTCGACTCCGCGCGGGCCGAACTGTCGGAACGCGGCTACGACGTACGCCCCGTGCACGATTTCGCCATGCGAGCCATCGCGGCCGGCGCCGACAGTGCCTCCGACCTGGGCCGGCGCCTCTCCATCACCAAGCAGTCGGCGGCCCGGACGATCGCCGACCTGCAGGAACGCGGCTGGGTCACGACCGCCCCCGACCCGCGGGACGCTCGCCGCAAGCGGCTGGAGGTCACGGCGCTGGGCTTCGAGGTGATGCGCACGGGCGAGGCGATCTTCGACGATTTGCGGGAGCGGTGGAAGGCGCAGATCGGGGCGGACGAGCTCGAAAAGCTGGAGAAGCAGCTCACCGCACTGGTCGGCCCGCAGCCGGTCCGCCTCGACGCCCCCGGGTGGCTGCCCCCGGAGAACTAAGGCGTGCGGACGGCGACGGCCAGGAAATGGTCCTCGGCGTCCTCGTAGCGGGTCGGTGTCCAGCCGGTGGCGGCCCACGCCCGGGTCAGGTTGTCCTCGTTCAGCGGGTCGGCCGGGGTCAGCTCGCGGCCATGACGGGCCGCCAGCGCCGCCCGCCCGGTCGGGTGGAAGAGGACCAGCCGCCCGCCGGGCCGGGTGATCCGGGCCAGCTCGGCCAGGCCCGCCGCCGGGTCGGGCAGGTGGTGGACCAGGCCGGCCGCGAAGACCACGGCCGCCGTCCCGTCCGGCAGGGGCAGGCGGCGGGCGTCGGCCTGCACCAGGGCCGCCGCGTGGTCGCGGCCCTTGGATCGGGCCTCGGCCAGCATCGCCGGAGTGCAGTCGAGACCGATCACCCGGCCGGTGGGCCCGACCGCGGCGGACAGGGCCGGTAGCGCCCGCCCGGTGCCGCAGCCGACGTCGACGGCCAGATCGCCGGGGGCCGGGGCGGCGGCGTCGACAGCTTTGGCGTACGCGGGAAGGTCGTCTCCGAATTTCTCGTCCCAACCGGCGGCCCGGGTGGTGAAGAAGGCCCGGCTCTCCGACAGGTGCCATCGGTCGGGTTCGCAGAGGCGCGGGTGGACGTGCCGGATCACCGGCCACTGCGGATCGTGGTGGTCGATCACGACGTGGGCGCGCGAACCCGAGCCGCCGGAACCGCGGGGACCCGCGCGCAGCTGGACGATCACATGGTCGGCGGCCGGTTCGAGGACGTTGAGGGCCGAGTCGAAACCGCCGCCGGACGGGCCGCTCAAGCCCATCACCGCGTCGACGTTCCAGGCCCGGGCCGAGGGCGGGAACGCCGCCGCCAGTTGCGCGGCGAAGACGGCGGCCGCGCCGTGGTCTCCCCCGTCGACGATCACGGTGAGCGGCGCGCGCGGGGTGAGCACCTCGGCCAGGAAGGCGGTGACCTCGGCAATGCGTTCGGGCACGCCACCAGCATGCCGTCGCTCATGTGAGCTGTGCAACGGTTCCGCATCTGCCAGCCGTACGAGGTAGGAGCCCTCGCAGAAGCGGCCCTAAAGTGACCACTGTGACGACGTATCGCATCGGTGAGGCGGCCGACCTCCTCGGCGTGAGCGTGGACACGGTCCGCCGCTGGGTCGACGCCGGGCGCTTGAAGGCCGGGCGCGACGACCATGGGCACCGCCACGTCGCGGGGGCCGACCTCGCCGCGTTCGCCCGGTCGCTGGCCGATCAGCCCGATCCGGGGGCGAGCCGCTCGTCGGCCCGCAACCGGCTCCGCGGCATCGTCACGGCGATCGTCCGCGACGAGGTGATGGCGCAGGTCGACATTCAGGCCGGGCCGTTCCGGGTGGTGTCGCTGATGAGCCGCGAGGCGGTCGACGATCTGGGGCTCGAGGTGGGTTCGACGGCGGTCGCCGTCATCAAATCGACCACAGTGGTCGTGGAGCGAGGAGACGACAAATGAAGAGAGTCCTGGCCGGGGTCGCGATGCTCGCTGTCCTGGCGACCGCGGCCTGCGGTGCCAACAATGATTCAGCGGCGAGCGGAGGTTCCTCCCCGGAGGGCAGCGCCGGCACGGGCGCCACCGGCGAAGTGATCGTGCTGGCCGCCGCGTCGCTCACCGAGTCGTTCGACAAGATCAAGGAAGACTTCCAGGCGCAGAACCCCAACGTCAAGGTCACGATTTCGTACGGCGGCAGCTCCGGTCTCGCCCAGCAGATCACCTCGGGCGCACCGGCCGACGTGTTCGCCGCGGCCAGCCCGGCCACCATGAAGACGGTCGTCGACGCGGGCGACGCCGCCGGTGACCCCGCCGTCTTCGTCAAGAACCAGCTCGTCATCGCGACCGCCAAGGGCAACCCCAAGAAGATCGCCTCGCTGGCCGACCTGAAGAACCCGGACCTCAAGGTCGCCCTGTGCGCCGAGCAGGTGCCGTGCGGCGCGGCGGCCAAGAAGGCCATGGAGGCGGCCGGCGTCCAGTTCACCCCGGTGACGCTGGAGCAGGACGTCAAGGCGGCACTGTCCAAGGTGAAGCTCGGCGAGGTCGACGCGGCGCTGGTCTACCGCACGGACGCCAAGGCGGCGAGCGCCGACGTGGACGGTGTCGAGTTCCCGGAATCGGCCGGCGCGATCAACGACTACCCGATCGTCGTGCTCAAGAACGCGCCCAACGCGACCGGTGCCCAGGCGTTCGTCGCGTTCGTCCAGTCCGAGCCCGAGATGAAGATCCTCACCGACGCAGGGTTCCAGAAGCCCTGAACAAGTTCCGCATCCCGTTAGCCCTGGCCGTTCCGGCGGTTCTCGGCCTCGCGTTCCTGATCCTGCCCCTGGCCGGGCTGCTGATCCGGGCGCCGTGGTCGACCCTGCCGGAACGGCTCACCGAACCGGGCATCCTCACCGCGCTGCGCCTCTCGCTGATCACGGCGAGCCTGGCCACGGTGGTGTGCCTGGTTCTCGGCGTACCGCTGGCCTGGGTCCTGGCCCGCCTCGAGTTCCCGGGCCGCCGGTTCGTCCGCGCGCTCGTCACCGTGCCGCTCGTGCTGCCCCCGGTGGTGGGTGGCGTGGCGCTGCTGCTCGTCTTCGGGCGGCGCGGCCTGGTCGGCGAGTGGCTCGACCAGACGTTCGGGGTGAGCCTGCCGTTCACCACCACCGGCGTGGTCGTGGCCGAGGCGTTCGTGGCGATGCCGTTCCTGGTGATCGCCGTCGAGGGGGCGCTGCGCGGGGCCGACGCCCGTTACGAGGAGGCGGCGGCCACGCTGGGCGCCACCCGCTGGACGGCGTTCCGCCGGGTCACCCTGCCCCTGATCGCCCCCGGGATCGCGGCCGGCGCGGTGCTCTGCTGGGCGCGGGCGCTGGGCGAGTTCGGGGCGACGATCACCTTTGCCGGCAACTTCCCCGGCCGTACGCAGACCATGCCGCTCGCCGTCTATCTGGCCCTGGAACAGGACGTGGACGCGGCGATCGTGCTGAGCCTGATCCTGCTGGTCGTCTCGGTCGGCATCCTGGCCGCGCTCCGTGACAAGTGGGTCGCCGCATGAGTCTGGCCGCGTCCATCACAGTCCGGCGGGACGGCTTCACGCTCGACGTCGAGCTGACCGCCGAACCGGGCGAGGTCGTCGCGCTGCTCGGCCCGAACGGCGCCGGCAAGACCACGACCCTGCGCGCCCTGGCCGGCCTGCTGCAGCTGGACGCGGGCGAGATCACCCTCGACGGCGTACGCCTCGACCCCCTGCCACCCGAGCAGCGGCGGATCGGCGTCGTGTTCCAGGACTACCTGCTCTTCCCGCACCTGAGCGCGCTCGACAACGTCGCGTTCGGTCCACGCTGCCGCCGGGTGCCGCGCGCCGAGGCCCGGCAGAACGCCCAGAAGTGGCTGGATCGCGTGGGCCTGGCTGACCACGTACGGAAAAAGCCTCGTCAGCTCTCCGGTGGTCAGGCCCAGCGGGTGGCCCTGGCCCGGGCGCTCGCCTCCGAGCCGCGGATGCTGCTGCTGGACGAACCGCTGGCCGCGCTCGACGCCCGCACCCGCCTCGACACCCGCGCCCAGCTGCGCGGCCACCTCGCCGCCTTCCCCGGCGCGACCGTGCTGGTCACGCACGACCCGCTGGACGCGCTGATGCTGGCCGACCGCCTGGTCATCATCGAGGACGGCCGCGTCGTGCAGACCGGCGACGCCGCCACGATCACCGCCGAGCCCCGCACCGACTACGTGGCCCGCCTGGTCGGCCTGAACCTCTACCACGGCCGCGCCGACGGTACGACGGTCACGCTGCCCGACGGCTTCACGCTGATCACCGCGTCCGCCTCGTCCGCTTCCGCCGTCTTCGTGGCCTTCCCGCCGTCGGCCGTGTCGCTCTATCCCAGCCGCCCCGACGGCAGCCCCCGCAACACCTGGCCCGCCACCGTGATGTCGGTCTCGCGCCAGGGCGGAAGCCTGCGGATCGAACTCGGCGGCGCCCTGCCGGTGGCGGCCGATGTGACGCCCGCGGCGGCCGTTCACCTGGGGCTGGAGCCCGGCCGCGAGGTGTGGGCCAGCGTGAAGGCAACCGAGGTACGCGCGTACCAAGCCTGATCGTCCTCTTCTTTTTCGGGCTACTTTGGGGGTCATGGAGGCACTCGAGCTCACCGACTATCGCGAGACCGTGGCCCGGATGTATCTGGCCGACACCGGCCTGGAACAGTTCCGCGCCGAACGGGACAAGCTGTTCGCCACGCACCCGCAGTCGGCCATCGCGCTTGATGATCGGGCCACCTTCGAGGGCCTGCGCTATTTCGCGCCCAACGACGACGCGATCGTCGAGGCCGAACTGCGGCCCGCGCCCGGCGAGATCGACATCGACACGGGCGGCGCCGACGGCGTGGTCCACTACACCCGGGCCGGCATCCTGGAGACCCCGGTCGGCGAGTTGTCGCTGTGGTGGATCGCGGCCTACGGCGGCGGTTTGTTCCTGCCCGTGCGCGACGCGACTTGTGGGCGGGGCGCTTACGGCGGCGGGCGCTACCTCACCGACACGGTCAAGGGCACCCACGGGCGAGGATTACAGACCCTTTCCCCTACGCGGGTACGCCTCGACTTCAACTACCTCTACAACCCGTCGTGCGCCTACAACGACGCCTACCAGTGTCCGCTCGCCCCACCGGAAAACACGGTGAGCGCCGCCATCGAGGCGGGCGAGCTCACCTACCACTGACGTTTGCCGCCGCCGCCGGCCTGGTGCGGCGGCGGCTGCGCGCCATCGGCGCGGTCGGACCACGACTGGGTGCCGGTCAGGTTGACCGCTCCCCCGCGCCGCACCGCGTCGTAAGCGGCGCGGGCCAACGGCGCTCCCCACGTCGAGCGTGGTCCGGCATAGTCGGCGACCGGTCCGTCGGTCGGGCACAACACGCAGACCGCGTCGGTGGCCGTCCCCGTCGCGGCCAGGCCCAGATCGCGGATCGCCTGCGTCTTGGCCTCGGTCACGGTGGCCACCGCGTTGACCAGGGCGCCGTCCCCGAGTCGTACGGGAAGCCATGCCACGATGTTGACCGTTCCCACGCGCGTCGCTGACTCGTCCTCTGAAGGCGGGCTCGCCGCCTGGATCGGTGCCCCTAAGCCGACCGTGGCCCAGAGCCGCACTCCCCCGTCCGACGCGCGCACCACGTCGGCCACGTCGACGCCGGTCAGCAGCCCCACGCCGCGCCCCCGCAGATCGAGTGCGGCGGCGATCTCGCGCAGATGGTCGGCCGGATCGTCGCGGTCGTAGGACATCGGCACGGTCGCGTTGACGAGCCAGTCGCATTCGCCGATGCCGCCACCGAGCACGGCCGACGAGATCGACCGCACCGGCCGCTCCAAGCGCCACACCAGCAACGGCACCCGCCGCCCGCCCTCGGCGCGATCGCTCAGAACCGGATCGCCGGGCGACATCGTCAGTCCTCCAGGCCGGGCCACTCCGGGGCCAGCACGGCCCAGATCTCGGTGTCGTGCCGTGCGCCCTTCCACACGAAGTTCGCCCGCAGCGTCGCCTCGTGCTTCATCCCCAGGCGGCGCGCGACGTTGGAGCTGGCGACGTTGTCGGGGCGGCAGTGCCACTCGATCCGGTAGACGTCCCGCTCACGGATCAGCCACTCGATGAGCAGGCCGGCCGCCTTGGTGATCAGGCCGCGGCCACTGCCGGACGGCTCGAGCCAGCAGCCTACCTCGCAGACGCCGGAGGCCGGGTCGTAGCCGAACGTCATGACGCCGCCGACCAGCACCCGGTCGAGCCAGATGCCGAGGATCCGGCCTTCGCCGCGGGCCTGCAGGTCGGCGTATTTCTGCAGCGTCGCGCGGGCCGACTCGCGGTCGGTGCTGCGGCTCGCCCACGGGATCCACGGGTCGACGGAGGCCCGCGCCCGGTCGATGTGGGCCAGGAATTCGCCCGCCCGCCACGGTTCCAGCGGCCGGAGCTCGGCGCCCCCGCCCAATTCGACCTTGAACACGGCTTCAGCGTAGCCGCCGCCGGCCCGTCATTTTCAAGCCTCCCCGTGTCCATCCGGCGCGCATACATTTACGATCATCAATGCTTGAGGAGGGCAACATGGGGATCGTTCGCAGGGCCGCCGCCGTCGGCGTGGCCGGCGTGCTCGCGGCGGCCGGGCTCGCCGCGCCGGCGCAGGCCGCGCCCAGCCGGGCCGAGCTCGCGCTGCGCTGGGCGCCGGTGCACTACCAGGACGTGGACACCACCGGTGCGCATGCCCTCGGGGGCAAGAGCGACTTCATTACGAGGTACGACTTCGACGGCAACCTGAACGGACGTGACAACTGGGACAACGCCGGGCAGAACACTTCGGCCGCCGTCTATTATTCGGTGCTCGAGACCAGCACGCACTACTACCTCACGTACTTCTTCTTCCACCCGCGCGACTGGATCGACCACCCGTTCTTCGAAACCGAGCACGAGAACGACGGCGAGGGCGTCCTCGAGATCGTGCAGAAGGACGGCTCCACCTACGGCACGCTCAAGGCCGCGGTCACGGTGGCGCACAGCGACTTCTACTCGTACGTGCCGAGCGGCAGCGACTGGACGAACGGAAGTGAGACGATCGACGGAACAATGCAGTTCAAGTCGTCGCCGCACGACTCGTTCCAGCACCCGGTGACCGCCCAGGAGCGCGGCGGGCACGGGCTCAAGGCCTGGCCGCAATACGACATCAACGGCGACGGCGTCGTCTACTTCCCGACGTCGAACGTGTCCGAGGCGCCCAGCGGCCCCAACGACCGCGACGTGCGCTACCAGCTGATCGACATCTTTGCGAGCGGCGGCCTGTGGGCGCAGCGCAACAACACCAACCTGTTCGCCAACCTGGGCACATTCGCCGGAGACACCACCGGCGGCTGCGGCCAGGGCACGTGGAGCTGCGGCACCAACTCGGCCAACGCCCCCTGGGGCTGGGACGACGGCAACGACGTTCCGGCACGAGGTGAGATCGCCACTGATCCGGCGAAGCTGGCCGCTTCGTACTTCAAGGTGCCCGGCTCACTCGACCGCGGCTACAGCTACAACCCGTATTCCAGCGCGGCCGCCGCGTTGAAGGCAGCCAGAAGCCTCCCTCCGACGGTCGACTAGGTCCCAGTCGACCGTCAAAGGCGCTCCCCGTGGTCCTTTCCGCGGGGAGCGCCTCATTTCCTTCCCGTACGTCTCCATGCACCGCCCCCCGCACAACGAGTCGAGCACCGCGCACCACCCACGCAACACTTGCCGCCACAGCGCAGCCGTGCAGATACTGCGCACCGCGAGCGGCAACCGCGCACCGCCACAGCTTGCTGTGCCACGCAACGCGCCGCCAGCGCACAGCAGGCGCTGCGACTGCGCACCGTGCGTGATTAACGCGCACGGTGCGCGGTTATCGCTTGCAGTGCCACGCAACGCGCCACCAGCGCACAACACGCGCAGAGACTGCGCACCGTGAGCGACAACCACGCACCGTAGGGGGCAATCGCGCACCGCCACCGCTTGCAGTGCCACGCAACGTGGCGCCAGCGCGCAACAGGCGCCGAGACTGCGCACCGTGCGTGGTTTACGCGCACGGTGTGCGGTTACCGCTTGCAGTGCCGCGCAACGCTTGCCGCCACCGCGCAGCCGTGCAGATACCGCGCACCGTGAGCAAAAACCACGCCCCGCGGGAGTAACCGCGCACCGCCACCACCTCCAGTGCCCGCAACGCGCCGCCAGCGCGCAACAGGCGCAGAGACTGCGCACCGTGCGTGGTTTACGCGCACGGTGCGCGGTTACCGCTTGCAGTGCCGCGCAACGCTTGCCGCCACCGCGCAGCCGTGCAGATACCGCGCACCGTGAGCAGAAAACGCACACCGCCACCACGTGCAGTGCAACGTTTCACCCGCGCACGTCCGCCGCTCCGCGAGGGCCAGCTCAATGACGCGTTATCCACAGTCGAGAGTTGTCCACAGGCAGAGCTGCTTCGCCCCGCACCGATCTTGAAGATCCGGGATAATTGGCGGTGGACGGGGGCCCCCGGGAGGGTGGGCCCTGCTTCGAGTTGGGCTTGCTTGGGGCTAGCGGATCTGGAACTCGAAGAGCGAGAAGCCGTACTGGTTGGAGCGCTTGGTGGCCAGCACACGCACCTGGCGGGCTACGGTGCCGGTGGCGTCGGCTACTACGGTGCCGCCCTGGCCGGCGTTTGTGGTGTAGATCGAGCGCCACGTCTTGCCGTCGATTGAGATGTCGATCTGGTAGGCGACCGCGTAGGCGTGTTCCCAGATCAGCGTGACCTCGGTCAGGCGGTGTCGTTCGCCCAGGTCTACTTTGATCCACTGCGGTTCGGCGAAGCCGCTCGACCAGCGCGTCGACGGGTCGCCGTCGACCGCCTTGCTCGCGGGATACGGGCTGCCCTCGATGCTGCTCGCCGTCACCTTGCCGGTCAGGGCCAGGTTGGCCCCGGACGGGTTGGCCCGCCCGGTGACCGCCGGCCGCCCCGGAGCTGTGATCGTCGCGGCCGGGCTCGCGCTGAGTGAGGGCGAGGGCACGGCGCCGGAGGGCGCGGCCCACGACGGGCTCGATGTCACCGCTGGGTCGGCTTCGGTGACGGTGTTGGTGGGGATTGCCAGGAGCGGGACGCTGGGAGCCGGGACCGTGGCGTCGGCCCCGGCCCGGAAAGCCACGGCCAGGCCACCCGCCGACGCCAGAATCACTACCAGCCCACCCATCATCCACCAACCCCTGCGCGCCCGACGCCGTGGACGAACTGGGGTGGCTGAAGCAGCCGGGACCCGCCCGGCCGGAGCGACAGCGTCCGGCGCCGACGACCCGGACGGCGCCGCCCTCAGAACGGCGGACGGTTGCGCCACCCGCTCACGCCCCGGAAAACGCGACTCCGAGCGCCCGGCCAAGGCGACACCATCCGGCGCCGACGCAGGCCCGAACGACGGCACGGCCGTAGGCCCGAACGACGGCACGGCCGCAGGCACAGGCGGCACTGTCGTGGACACGGCGGACGGTGCCACCGCAGGCACGGCAGGCGGTGCTGCCGTAGGCCCAGCGAGCGGTGCCGCCGCAGGCACAGCGGGCGATGCCGCCGTAGGCACAGCGGGCGATGCCGCCGTAGGCACAGCGGGCGATGCCGCCGCAGGCACGGGCTGTGCTGCCGTAGGCGCGGCGGGCGGTGCTGCCGACCGGTCGCGCGGGCGCACATCCGGCATTCGGGTCAGCCGCAAGCGGTCCGCGCGCGATGGCCCCTTCCGCTCGTTCACCGAACTCCCCCACACACGTCGAAACGCGGTCGCCCCCTCGCGACCCGCCGACGGGTATCCAACCGGAGTTTGGTTACGGAACGTCAGTTACGCGCGGGTAGATCGGTGTCGATTTCTGATTTTCGCAGATTGGCACTGTGCGGTCAGTGCGGCTCCCCTTGCGGGCTGTAAGCGGTGAGGAACTTGTCGCGGAATTCGTTCATCGGCCACAGCGGCGCGTCGGGTGCGGGGGTGAGGCCGTCGGTCCAGCCCCAGGCGCTGATCCGGTCGAGGACCTTCTTGTCCTTGGCGACGATCGAGATCGGCACGTCCTTGGTGGCGTTGCCGCCGACCACGATCGAGGCCGGCTGGTGGTCGCCGAGCAGCACCAGGACCAGGTTGTCGTCGCCGTACTCCTGCACGTACGACATCAAGCTGTCGAGCGAGTAGGCGATCGATCCGGCGTACGCCTGCTTGACCTTGTCGCCCTCGCTGAAGAGTTTCTGCGGGCTCTCCGCCCCGGCGATCTGGGAGTTGTAGACCGAGCCGTCGCCGATCTTGTCCCACGGCAACATCGACGGCACCGGCGTCCACGGGGTGTGGCTGGATGTCAGCGTGACCTCGGCCAGGGTCGGGCGGCGCTTGTCCTGGCCCAGTTCGTAGTCGTGGACCTTCTTCATCACGTACTGGTCGGGCATGGTCGACCAGCTCAGCATGGGCCCGTGGTAGCCGAGCGTGTGCGCGTCGTAGATCTGCTCGTACCCGTAGAACTGTCCCTCGGGCCACGCGAACGTGACGCCGGGTTCGAATCCGGTCGTACGGAAACCGGCCTTTTTGAAAGCCGACGTCAGGGTGAGCCGGTCGGTGGCGACCAGGCTGCGATAGCGGTTCTGGTTGTCGATCCAGAGGCCGGACAGGAACGTGGAGTGCGCGAGCCAGCTGCCGCCGCCGAACGTGGGCGAGGTCAGATAGCCGCTCTTTCCGGTGAAGCCCTTGGCCGCGAGCTTCTGCTGACCGGCCCGCAACTGCTCGACCACCGGCTGGTTGAAGGCCGGGTTCTCGACCGCGTCACGGCCGTAGCTCTCGACGAAGCCGACGATGACGTCCTTGCCCCGCAGCGCGCTGAGCAACTGGTCGGTGGGCAGGTTCTTGAAGTCGTCGTCCTGCACCTCGCGGGCGAAGTCCTTGCGGTCCTGGATGTCCTGCGGGACCGCGAGCACGGTGTCGCGGGCCAGGTCGGTCGCGGTCTGGCTGGCCACCGGGATGCCGCCGACGAGCTGGAAACCCATCACGGCGAGGACGATCCAGGCCACCGAGAGGGTGACGACGCCACCCCGGACCAGGTTCGGCGCGGCGGGCAGCAGGCGGCTGAGACGGCGTACGGAAAAAATCATCGCGCCCAGGACCACGACCGCCAGCAGCACGGCGCCGGCGGCGACCCCGATCGCCCCGGCGGTGCCGATCGAGTCGGTCAGGAAGTTGAAGCCGTCCTTGAAGAGCGTCCAGTCGAGGACCGGGTCGAAGGCACGGGCCAGCACGGCGAAGAAGCCGATGTCGATGATCTTGAGGACGGACAGCACGCCGAGCAGCACGCCGAGGACGGTGGCGGTGATGCGACGGGCGCGGGCGGGCAGGGCCAGCAGCAGAGCGACCGCGAGCAGGCCCTCGATCGGGACGCGGACCAGGGCGGTGCCCCAGAAGTTGCCCGGGGCGAGACGGGTGATCTGGTCGGGCGTGACCAGTGCGAGAAAGACGAGGACGGCGGCGGCGAGTGTGAGCACGGCGCCGCCGACACGGCGCACGTGTTTCATGAGCGACACTTGGAGCTTCCTAACCCAGGGGTGCGGGACCTACAACAGGTACACGCTGGGTGAGGGCTCGCGGTTCAGGTTCAGGCTGAGATAGCGCCCACGCCGGTCAGGAGTGCGTGGATCTGGGTGGGATCGGCGGGCTTACCGAACAGGTATCCCTGGCCGTGGTCGATGCCGAGGTTGCGCAGCGTCGACCACTGGGCGTCGGTCTCGATGCCCTCGGCCACGGTCTGCATCTTGAGCGCCTGACCGAGGCCGGCCACCGCGTCGACCAGGGCCACGTCGTCGGCGTCGATGTGCACGTCGTCCACGAACGTCTTGTCGATCTTGATGACGTCGACCGGGAGCTGCTTGAGGTAGCTGAGCGAGGAGTAGCCGGTGCCGAAGTCGTCGATGGCCAGCCGGACACCGAGCTCGCGCAGGGCGTACAGGGTGCGCTTGGCCGTCTCGATGTCCTCCATCAGCATCGACTCGGTGATCTCGAGGGTGAGCGAGCCGGCGTCGACCCCGGCGTCGGCCAGCGCCTGCGCGACGTCGTCGACCAGGCCCGCGTACTGGAACTGGCGGGCCGACAGGTTCACGTTGATCTTGAGCCGGGCCGCGGCCGGGGAGGCGGCCCGCCAGCTGGCGAGCTGGGCGCACGCCTCGCGCAGGACCCAGCGGCCGAGCGGGACGATCAGGCCGTTGGCCTCGGCGGCGCCGATGAAGTGGTAGGGCCCGAGCAGGCCGTCGCGCGGGTGTTCCCAGCGCACCAGCGCCTCGACCGAGGTGACGCTCTGCGTCTGCATGTCGACCACCGGTTGGTAGAGCACGAGGAACTCGTCGTGCTCGAGCGCGTGCTCGAGGTCGCTGCGCAGCTGGGCCTCCTCGAGCACCGACATCGTCATGGTCGGGTCGAAGATCGCATAGCCGTTGCGGCCGGCCCGCTTGGCCGCGTACATGGCCAGGTCGGCGTTGCCGAGCAGGTGATCGGCGAGCACCTTGGGGTCGTCGATCCCGGCGCAGGACTCCGAGGTCGCGATGCCGATGCTCAGCGAGCAGGCGACGTCACGGCTGGCCAGCCGGATGGGCTCGCGGATCGTGCGCAGCAGCCGCTCGGCCAGCGCGGCCGCGTCGCCGGGCTCGAGGTCGTGCATGAGGATGGCGAACTCGTCGCCGCCGAGGCGGGCCAGCACGTCGGACGGGCGTACGTGGCCCCGCAGCCGGGTGGCGATGGTGCTCAGCAGGTCGTCGCCCGCCGAGTGGCCGAGGTTGTCGTTGACCAGCTTGAAGTCGTCGAGGTCGAGCAGCAGCACGGTGATCGGGTTGCTGGTCGTCGCGGTGGTCACGGCCTCCTCCAGCCGGCGGCGGAACAGCGCGCGGTTGGGCATGCCGGTCAGCGAGTCGGTGAACGCCTGCAGGTGCAGCCGGTCCTCGAGGGCGCGGCGGGTCCCGATGTCGCGCAGGCTCACCACGACGGCCGCGATGTCCGGGTCGTCCATCCAGTTGGTGGCGAGCACGTCGACGAAGACGGTTTCCCCGGCGGCGTCGCCCAGCTGCGACTCGGCGCGCAGGCTCTGCCCGGTCGGCAGCGCCAGCACCGCGGTCATGAAGTCGGCCGCCCGGCCCTGTCGGTCGGCCGGGATCAGGTCCATCATCGTGCGTCCGACCAGCGATGCGACCGGGAGGCCGAGCAGCTGTCCGACCGACTCGGTGGCGTAGCGGACCGTGGTGTCCGGGCCGATCGCGATCACCGCGTCGGCCGAGGCGGCGAGCATGGTCTCGGCCCGGTGCTCGGCGGCCTGGCGGCGGCTGTCCAGGGCGCGGCGGCTCTTGGCGTAGATCGCGGTCAGGCCGACTACGCAGCCCATCATGGCGACCAGCAGGAAGGTGGTGCCGAAGGTCTTGCCGGCCCGCACCGGGAGCATGACGGCGTAGCCGCCGACCGAGATCACGCCGAGCGCGATGACGAACCGGGGCGACCAGAGCGCCGCCGCCGAGACCAGCAGCAGGACCACGGCCGGCACGTAAAGCATCCAGCCGTCCGAGTCGACCCAGCCGAACAGCAGCGCGACCGGCAGCTCGGCCATCCACCACAGGGTCAGCCAGCGCCGGGTCCGCGGGCTGCGCACCAGACGGTTCCAGGGCAGCCGGAGCAGCGCGATCTGGGCCAGCACGGCCAGCCCGACCGGGACCAGCCACCAGCGGCCGGCTCCGTCCCAGCCCATCGCTATCCGTAGCCCGCCGATCGCCGTGACCACGGCCGCGATGGCCGCACCGATGCGCAACTGGCGCGCCCAGTAGTCGGCCGTGTGATCGTCCATCTCGACATCCTGCACGGGCCCAGTAATCGGCCACCCGATCTGCAACCTGAGCCAACCCGCACCCGAAGGAGGCCCCATGACAAATGTCAGTGGCTGAGTGAGTGCTCGCTCATTAGAGTGGTTGGACGTGGAGAACAAACGGAGACGCGTGCCCGCGCTCGCGCCCGAGGAACGGCGCGAGGCCCTGATCGCCGCGACGATCCCGCTGCTGCACGAGCACGGGGTCGACGTCAGCACCCGCCAGATCGCCCAGGCCGCGGGCGTCGCCGAGGGCACCATCTTCGGCGTCTTCGAGACCAAGTCGTCGCTGGTCGTGTGCTCGGTGATCAAGGGCCTCGACCCGCAACCGACGGTCGACGCGCTCGCCGCCATCGACCCGGCGTTGCCCCTGCGGGACCGCATGGCGCAGGCGGCCGACCTGGTGCACGGCCGGTTCGCCGAGAACGCTCAGCTGATGACCGCGGCGCGGGCACTGATCATCGGCCAGCGGGACGGGAACACCGCCCTGCAACTCGCCGACAACCGGTCCCGGCTCCACGCGGCGATCACCGGTGTGATCGCGGCCGACGGCGCCCAACTCCGCCGCACACCCGCGGCAGTGGCGTCGTTGCTGCTTCTGTTCTGCGGCGCCAACACGTACGGGCCGTTCGGCGACCCGGACAACTTCAGCGGCGAGGAGACCGCCTCCCTGCTGCTCGACGGACTGCTCATCCGACGGGGGACGCACTAGTGCTCATCCAACTGCTCCGGGGCTACTTACGCCCCTACCGGCGGGACATCGGTCTCGTCGTGTTCTTCCAGTTCCTGCAGACACTGGCCACGCTCTACCTGCCCACGCTGAACGCCGACATCATCGACAACGGCGTCATCAAGGGCGACACCGGCTATGTCATGCAGATCGGCGGCTGGATGCTCGCCGTGACACTGGGCCAGATCGCCACGCAGATCGTCGCGGTTTATTTCGGCGCCCGTACGGCGATGGCAGTGGGCCGCGATGTCCGCGCCGCCATTTTCGGGCAGGTGCAGACGTTCTCGGCCCGCGAGGTCGGCCAGTTCGGCGCGCCGTCGCTGATCACCCGCACCACCAACGACGTCCAGCAGGTACAGATGCTGGTGCTGATGACCTTCACGCTGATGGTCTCGGCGCCGATCATGTGTTTCGGCGGCATCGTGCTCGCCCTGCGGCAGGACGTGCCGCTCTCCGCCCTGCTGCTGGTGATCGTCCCGATCCTGGTCACCACGGTCGGCGTGATCATCGTGCGGATGCGGCCGCTGTTCCGTTCCATGCAGGTACGCATCGACCGGGTCAACCAGGTGATGCGCGAGCAGATCAGCGGCATCCGGGTGATCCGCGCGTTCGTCCGTGACGAGCGCGAGCGCGACCGCTACGAGGTCTCGAACCGCGAGCTGACCGACGTGTCGCTCAAGGCCGGCAAGCTGATGGCGCTGATGTTCCCGACCGTCATGCTGATCGTGAACCTGTCCAGCGTGGCGGTGCTCTGGTTCGGCGGCCACCGCATCGCCGACGGCGCCATGCAGGTCGGCGCGCTCACCGCGTTCCTCAGCTACCTGATGCAGATCCTCATGTCGATCATGATGGCGACGTTCATGTTCGTGATGATCCCGCGGGCCGAGGTCTGCGCCGAGCGCATCGAGGAGGTGCTCGGCACCGAGTCGAGCGTCGTCCCACCGGCCTCGGCGGTCACCAGCGTGACCGCGCACGGGCAGCTCGACCTGCGCGACGTCGACTTCCACTATCCGGGGGCCGAACATCCGGTGCTCTGCGGCATCGACGTGTCGGCCCGGCCGCGCGAGGTGACCGCGATCATCGGGAGCACCGGCAGCGGCAAGACCACGCTGCTCAACCTCGTGCCCCGGCTGTTCGACGCCACCGGCGGGCGGGTGCTGGTCGACGGGGTCGACGTCCGCGAACTCGACCCGGCGCTGCTGTCCCGGCTGGTCGGCCTGGTGCCCCAGCGGCCCTACCTGTTCTCGGGGACGGTCGCTTCCAATCTGCGGTACGGGAATCCGGACGCGACCGACGAGGAGCTGTGGACGGCGCTCGAGGTGGCCCAGGCGCGCGACTTCGTCGAACGGATGGACGGCGGCCTGGACGCCCCGATCGCGCAGGGCGGCACCAACGTGTCGGGCGGGCAACGGCAGCGGCTGGCGATCGCCCGGGTGCTGGTGCACAAGCCGGAGATCTACCTGTTCGACGACTCGTTCTCGGCCCTCGACTACGCGACCGACGCCGCGCTGCGGGCGGCGCTGACCGACCACATCGCCGACGCCACCGTGGTGATCGTGGCCCAGCGGGTCAGCACGATCCGCGACGCCGACCGGATCGTGGTGCTCGACGACGGCCGAGTGGTCGGCACGGGCACCCACGCCGAATTGATGGACAGCAACGACACGTACCGAGAAATCGTCTTGTCGCAATTGACCGCTCAGGAGGCCGCAGCATGACTGCTCCCAATCGCGGACCCCGTCCCATGGGTGGGCCGCCGGCGGTTCGGATGATGGCCGGGCCGGCGCCGACCGAGAAGCTCGAGGACTTCCGCGGCTCGCTCAAGCGTCTGCTGGTCCGGCTCAAGCCGCAGCGGGTGCTGGTCGGCTTCGTCATGCTGGCCGGCGCCGTGAGCGTCGCCCTGTCGGTGATCGGCCCCTACCTGTTGGGCCACGCGACCGACGTGATCTTCGCCGGCGTGGTCGGGCAGATGGTCGACGGCAACGTCACCAAGGCCGACGCGATCGCCGCCCTGCGCGCCCGCGGCGAGAACACCCAGGCCGACCTGCTCTCGGCGATCGACTTCACGCCGGGGCAGGGCATCGACTTCGACAAGCTGTTCAACGTGCTGGCCTGGGTCGCCATCATCTACGTGTTCGCGTGGCTGTTCGGCATCCTGCAGGGCCGGATCACCGCGCACGTGGTGCAGACCGCGGTCTACCGGCTGCGGCAGGAGGTCGAGGACAAGCTGTCCCGCCTGCCACTGTCCTATTTCGACCAGCAGGCGCGCGGCGAGGTGCTCAGCCGGGCCACCAACGACACCGACAACATCGCGCAGACCCTGCAGCAGACCTTCGCCCAGCTCATCACCGCACTGTTGATGATCATCGGGGTGCTCGGCGCGATGTTCTGGATCTCGCCCCTGCTCGCGCTGATCGCGCTGGTCACCGTGCCGGTCTCGTTCTTCGTGACCACCGCGGTGGGCAAGCGGTCCCAGCCCAACTTCGTGGCCCAGTGGGCGACCACCGGCAAGCTCAACGGGCACATCGAGGAGATGTTCACCGGGCACTCGCTGGTCAAGGTGTTCGGCCGGCAGGACGAGGCCAACCAGGTCTTCCGCGAGCACAACGACAAGCTGTACGCGTCGTCGTTCCGTGCCCAGTTCATCAGCGGCATGATCCAGCCGGCCATGATGTTCATCAGCAACCTGAACTATGTGCTGGTGGCCGTGGTCGGTGGTCTGCGGGTGGCCTCGGGGTCGCTGTCGCTCGGTGAGGTGCAGGCCTTCATCCAGTACTCGCGGCAGTTCAGTCAGCCGCTGACCCAGGTCGCCTCGATGGCCAACCTGATCCAGTCCGGGGTGGCCTCCGCCGAGCGGGTGTTCGCGCTGCTCGACGCGCCGGAGCAGTCCCCTTCGCCGGACGCTGTTGATCTTGGGCGCGTACGCGGGGAGATCGTCTTCGACAACGTGTCGTTCCGCTACCTTCCCGAGAAGCCGCTGATCACTGATCTGTCGCTGTCAGTGGCCCCCGGCCAGACCGTGGCCATCGTCGGGCCGACCGGTGCCGGAAAGACCACATTGGTCAACCTGATCATGCGGTTCTACGACGTGGACTCCGGGCGGATCGTGCTCGACGGCGTCGACATCGCGACCATGCCGCGCGAACAGCTGCGCGAAGAGATCGGCATGGTGCTGCAGGACACCTGGCTGTTCGGCGGGACGATCGCGGAGAACATCGCGTACGGGGCCGACTCGTTCGACATGGCGGCCGTGCAGGCGGCGGCCGAGGCAGCCCACGTCGACGCCTTCGTGCGGATGCTGCCGGACGGCTACGACACGGTGATCGACGAGGAGGGCTCGAACGTCAGCGCGGGCCAGAAGCAGCTGATCACGATCGCGCGGGCGTTCCTGGCCGAGCCGTCGATCCTGATCCTCGACGAGGCGACGAGCTCGGTCGACACGCGTACCGAGGTGCTGATCCAGCAGGCCATGGGCACGCTGCGCGAGGGCCGCACGTCGTTCGTGATCGCCCACCGCCTGTCCACGATCCGCGACGCCGACGTGATCCTGGTGATGGAGAACGGCCAGATCGTCGAGCAGGGCACACACGACTCCCTGATCGCGGCCGGCGGCGCTTACGCCCGGCTCTACTCGGCGCAGTTCGCCCAGGCGGTCGCCGAGATCGACTGACGCCAAGATCGCTCAAAATCAAGATCATTTGTGAGCAGCCGCCGCCTCCCCCACCCGCCCTGGGAGCGGTGGGGAGACTACGGCATGTCAAGCGGGTGACCTGAGTTATCCACAGAAAGCGGCGGGGGCGGCCAGATGGCCGCCCCCGCCTTCGTTCCGTCAGGTGTTGCTGGTTACTTGACCGTGGCCATCATCTGGTCGGTGAAGGCGGGCAGAGTGCCCTTGCCCGGCTCACCGGCGACCCAGGCCCGCAGCGTCACCTTGGTGCCCGAAGCGAACTTCGGCGAGGCCCGCCAGACGCCGTCGGCGCCCGTCTTGCCGCTCCACATGGTGACCCAGCCGCCGTTCTTCCACTGCTGCACAGCGGCGGTCTGGCCCGCGGCCCAGGGCATGCCCTTGACGCCGAGGTTCAGCTGGCCCTTGGTGCTGGTCGAGATGACGAACACCGGGTCCTGCGTGACCCAGACGGTCACCTCGTCCGACTTGACCTTCTGCGACATGGTCTGGAAGCGGGTACCCCAGGTGATGTCGGTCTTGAACCAGTAGTAGCCGTCCTTGTCCGCGGTCACGTTCTTGGCCCACTTCAGGGCGCCGCCACCGACCGGAGCCCACCACAGCTGGACCTCCTGGCCGGCCGTGGCCATGCCCTCGACCTCGACCGAACCGGGGCCCATGATCTTCATCGGCGCCTTGATGGTCGGCTTGGTGCCGGGCTCCTCGCCGCCGGGCTCGTCGCCCTTCCAGCCGTCGCTGGCGTCGATGTAGATGTAGCCGTCGGTCACGGTGCCGAAGTTGCCCAGCGCCGTGCCGGTGCCGACGATCGTCTCGACCGGCTCCGGGATGGTGTCGTCGGTCAGGGCCACGTTGGCCACGGCGACCACGGTGCCCGGGTTGGTGCCCGGGTCGATGGTGACGGTCTTGACACCCGGGTTGGTGAAGTCGGAGGCGTCAGCCGCCTTGCTGCCCTTCACCGACTGGCCCTTGAACGAGATGCTCAGGGTGGCCGCGGCGTCCGCCATGCCGGTCACCGTGCCGGTGACCGGAACCGTGGTGCCCTCGGCGCCCTTGACGCTCTGGATCTCGAGGTCCGGCGCCTTGTCGTCGTTCTCGATGGTGAACGTCATCGACTTGGCCGTCGCCGAGCCCAGATAGGTGGCCGCAGCCGAGTCCGGCGTGGCCGTGAAGGTCGCCGTCTCGTCCTTCTCGTTGATCATGTCGCCGTTGAGCAGGACCACGCCGTAGCCGGTGGTGGTCTCCGCCTGCACGACGACGTTGCCC
This sequence comes from Paractinoplanes bogorensis, assembly GCF_018829635.1. Taxonomy (GTDB): domain Bacteria; phylum Actinomycetota; class Actinomycetes; order Mycobacteriales; family Micromonosporaceae; genus Actinoplanes; species Actinoplanes bogorensis. The sequence goes on along the minus strand of NZ_JAHKKG010000001.1, from coordinate 874,343 downwards.
GCGAGCAGGTTGTAGTCGTTGTTGCCGACAGCCGTGCTGGTCGAGGTGGCCGGCAGGGCCGTGCCGGAGCCGGCGTCCGCGATGGCGAACGTCAGCGGCCGGTCACTCGCGTTGCTGAGCTTGACGGGGAGGAGCTGCGCCGTGGTGGCGTTGCCCTCCTTCATGCTCCAGTTGTCGAACGACACGGTCGGCACGTCATCGTCGTCGGTGATCGTGATGGCCGTGGTCGGGCTGCTCAGGTTGGCCGAGGTGTCCCCGGTCGGCGCCGTCAGCGTGATGTTGAACGTCTCGCCCGTGCCCTCGTCGATGGTGTCGCCGACGATGTCGATCGTGAACGTCTGCGTCAGCGTCCCGGCCGGGAACACCAGCGTGCCGTTCTTGGCGATGTAGTCCTTGACCGCCGTGGCGTAGGTCAGACCGACGCCGGCGGCCGCGGTCTTCCAGTCCACGGTGACCGTCCGGCCCGACTTGCGGTTCAGCGTGGCCGTGAAGGTCTTGCTGGTGGTTCCGCTGTTGCCCTCGGTCACCGCGAGCGGAGTGATCGCGACGGTCGGGGCGAGCGCGGAGTCGCCGTCGGTGATGGTCGCGTCCACCTTCGACGGAGTGCCCAGCGTGGCGTTGGTCGGGTCGGCCAGCGAGACCGCAAAGTCCTCGGGCAGCTCGTTGAGCGAGTCGGCCGTGATCGGAATCGTGGCGTTGACCGTGGTGGACTTGGCCGGGATCGTGATGACCCGCTGCGCCGCGGTCGGGTACGTGAAGTCGTCACCCGCCGTGGCCAGACCGTGGCCGGTCTGCTGAGTCGACGGGGCCACCGCGTCCCAGCGAACGGTGATCGGCTTCTCCGACCCGTGGTCGAGCGTCAGCGGGAGCACCAGGTTGCTGCCCTCGGCCACGGTGCCGCCGCCACCCAGGGTGAGCACGGGCGTCGCGTCGACGTCTTTGATCCAGACCTGCGTCGAACGGTTGGCCGGCGTCGACACGTTGGTCGCGGTGCCGTTGACCGTGAACGACTCGAGGTCCAGGGCGTCCTTGATCCCGTCCTTGGTGACCGCCACGTCGGCCGTGGCCGAGGTGTCGCCCTTGGGGATGGTGATCGTGGTGCCGTTCGGGATCGCGGTGTAGTCGCTGCCCGCGATCGCGGTGTCGTCCGCGCTGGACAGCGTGACCACCGTGGCCAGGCCGGACGGCGCGTCCAGCTTGGCGGTGATGGTGGCCTTGGCACCGGTCGCCTCGACGACCGGGCTCGGCGACGCGCTCAGCGTGTAGGTCGGCGCCGTGTCGTTGTCGGTGATCGAGCCGATCGCGCTGACCGGCGAGCCGGTCGTCGGCGTCGCGACCAGGTTCAGCGTCTCCGGCGTCGACCCCTCGTACAGGGAGTCGTCGATCGTCTGGACGACCACCGTCTTCGTGGTGTCGCTGTCGCTGAAGTTGACGGTCACCGGGGTCGGCGTCGACACGTAGTCGGTGCCGGCCGTCGCCGGGTTGGTCGAACCGGCGGTGGTGCTCATCGTGTAGGTCATCTGACCGCCACCGGCCACGCGGGTCAGCGTGAAGGTCAGGTTGCCACCCTCGACCGCGCTGGTGGCGGCGATGGTGAGGTCACCCGGTGCGGCGCTCGCCGGCGAGGCGACCATCAGCGCGGGTACGAAACCGATCGCTGCGGCAACTGTCACCGACAATGCTGTTCGCAGGGACTTGGAGCCAAGCAGAGCGAACGGAACCGAGCCGCTCGAGTCTGCATGGGCTTTGGGATAGCGCATGTCTTTCTGTCTCCTTCGGCGGCTGGGCTGCCTCCGTCGGGGGAGGCCCCTGGCTTTGCGTCCCCGCCTTGCGACGGGTTTGCCTGTTCGGGTACCGCACCGATGGGCGGGCTCGGGGAAACCGGCTTGGGCCGGCCGAGCTGCGAAAACCGAAGAAAGATCCGGTTTCGCTTTCCGTAGGCTAACCGGCTGATTGCCTCGTTAGCGGCGGAACGCTTTTTTCGGCCTAAATCGGCCAAGCCGGGCAAGGCCACCCCTGGGAGGGACGGCCGTTCACCCCTGAGAGGCAGGCCGGTGACGGCGACGGGCCGCACCGATCAGCCATGGCGTGAGGCCGACGGCCACAAAGAGGGTCAGCAGGGGCAGTTGCCACCAGCGGGACAGCACGCGAGAGGCCGGCTGCGGGGGCGCCGCGACCCACGGGCGGGCCGTCTTGGACCAGGCCAGGAACGCGTCGCCGATCGGGGCGGCGCCGAACGCGTACCGCTTGCTCCACGGGGTCGAGACGGGCAGGCCGGCCACCTCGCCGAACTGGGCCAGGCCGCGAGCCAGCGACGGGTCGCCGTTCAGGCGGGCGGCGGCGATCGTCACCACCGTGGCCGACAGGCTCGTGCCGAGTACCAGCGGGCCCGAGTCGACGTTGGCCGGGCCGTCCACGCCGACCGGATATTCGCGCACGGTCGGGCCCAGGCCGAGCGGGGCGGCCAGGAACCACGTGCGGAACCGGGTGTACTGCTGCCGGGCGAAATCGGCATCGATCTCGGGCAGGAACCGGTTGATCAGGCTCTGCGAGGTGCCCTGGGCGCCCGAGGTCGGCGAACCCGTGTCGGCGTCGACGATGTGCGGCATGAGCTGGGTCGCCGGGTCGAGCCGGGCCTGCACGTTGGCCAGCCAGCGGATCACGGTCACGTCGTAGGCCGGCGTGAGCACCTTGTCGTGCAGTCGCAATGAGGCGATCGCGACCGTCGAGTCGACCGGCCACGCCTGGCCCGGGTAGGAGGTCAGGTAGGGCGTGGGCGAGGCGTCGAACGCGGCGGCGATGGCGGCCGAGTCCTCCTGCAGCGCACGCAGGTCGGCCGGATCTCGGGACAACGAAGCGATGCCCCCGCGCAGCCAGTTGACCCAGCCGCGGTAGAAGACGCCGTACCGCAGGGGCATGTCCCCGGCGAACGGTGCCCGGCCGGCGTCGGACTCCAGCCGGGACAACGCCCAGCGGGCATCATCCAGCCGGGAAGCGTCGACGGCGGTGAGCCCGTAGAGGGCGTACAGGAAGAAATAGCCCTCGGGGAAGAGCCGTTGCGCGTCCTCGGCCGCACCCGACTCGAGCTCATGACGAAGAAAGGCCAATTGCCGCCGTACGCCGGAATCACCGTCCGCCGGAGTCACCAGCCGGACCACCCCGAGGGCCGCGGCCGCGCTGATCGCGATCGCGAGCACCAGCCGCAGGACCCTGAGCACTCCGCGAGCCTAAACGGCGTGATCAAATGGGGATCGGCCTCCACTTACGAGTCGCGGCGATCTCAGGAAACTGACAGCGCGTGGTTGTTGCCCGTTCACGTTCAACGTCCCCTGCGGCCCGAGTTGGCCCTTTGGTCACGTTGCGGCCACCTACCGGTCATCGTCGACTGATGGCGTGAAGTCGACCAAGCTTCAACGCATATTGGAGTGCGCATCAATGAATGCTCTGCGTTCCAAGAAAGCCCTGTTCGTGGCGGCGGCCGCGATCATCGCGATCCCGTCGGCCGCGCTGGCCGGCGACGGGCACCAGGACAACACCTGGGCCGCCAAGCAGGCGATCAAGGGTGGCCAGGCTCGCAACGTCATCCTGCTCATCGGGGACGGCATGGGCGACAGCGAGATCACCATCGCCCGCAACTACCAGGTCGGCGCGAACGGCCGCCTGTCGATGGACAAGCTGCCGCTGACCGGCGCCTACACCACCTATGCGGTGCAGAAGGCGGACCCGTCGAAGCCCGACTACGTGACCGACTCGGCCGCGTCGGGCAGCGGCTGGGCGACCGGTCACAAGACCTACAACGGCGCGATCTCGGTGCTGCCGAACGAGAAGCCGGTGCCGACGATCCTCGAGCTGGCCAAGAAGGCCGGCTACAAGACCGGTGACGTCACCACGGCCGAACTGCAGGACGCCACCCCGGCCGTGCTCGGCTCGCACGTGATCAACCGCGACTGCAAGGGCCCGGACGCGATGGCCACCTGCGCGGTCAACGACAAGGTCAACGGCGGGGCCGGCTCGATCGCCGAGCAGCTCGTGCAGACCAAGCCCGACCTGCTGCTCGGCGGGGGCAAGCAGTACTTCGACCAGACCGTCAAGGCCGGCCAGTACAAGGGCCTGACGGTGGCGCAGCAGGCTCAGGCCAACGGCTACCAGGTCGTGACCGACGCGGCGGGGCTGACCGCGGCGAGCGCGAACAAGCCGATCCTGGGCGCCTTCGCCAAGAACAACATGGACCTGGAGTGGGTGGGCCCGAAGCCGACCCGCACCGGCACCGAGCCGGCCAAGTGCGCGGTCAACACCGCCCGTACGGCCTCGCAGCCGCACCTGGTCGACATGGCCGACAAGGCGCTGACCGTGCTCGACAAGCAGACCCGCAACAGCCGCAAGGGCTTCTTCCTGCAGATCGAGGGCGCCTCGATCGACAAGCAGGACCACGCGGCCAACCCGTGCGGTCAGATCGGTGAGACCGTGGCCTTCGACGCCGCGATCAAGCGGGTGCTGCAGTACCAGAAGCAGAACCCGGACACCCTGGTCGTCGTCACCGCCGACCACGGTCACACCAGCCAGATCGTCGAGGACGTGACCCTCGGCTACACCGCCACGCTGATCACGGCCGACGACGCCAACATGACGATCAGCTACGCCACAGCCGACATCGCCGGCTCGCAGCAGCACACCGGCACCGAGGTGCGGATCGCCGCCGGCGGCCCGCAGGCGGCCAACGTGCTCGGCGTGACCAACCAGACCGACCTGTTCTTCACGATGAAGCGCGCGCTGGGTCTGAAGTAATCAGCTTCAAAGCCAGGGCCGGGCACCGGTCCACCGCTTGACGTGCCGCCGGCTCCAGGGCCGGCGGCACCGTCATGTCACCGCGCGCCACAGGGAAGCCCCAGTCGTCCTCGGACAGCAACTCCGGCAACAACTCGGCACACAGGCCCCGCCCGTCACAGGCGGTCCAGTCGATGTGGACTCTCATCGGTAGTTCTCCTCACTCAGGCACCGGCCGGTCAGGTGGGCGGCCACGTCGGCCTCGAACGCGCGCATCGCGCTGTGGATCAGCCGGGCCGAACCGTCCGGGTGACGACAGGCCCCGCGACCGGTGACCAGCCGGGCCAGGCGCTCGACCTCGGCCGGCAACCCCGGCCGGGCCCGGCGTTGCGCCAGATCGGTCAGCGTGTCCGCCAGCCGGGGCAGGCCGTTGATGCAGGGACCGCATTGACCGGCGGTCTGCCCGGCCAGATAACCGGCGATCCGGGCCGTCTCGACCAGACCACAGGCGTCCGTCGGCAACGCCATGACAACACCGGCCCCAGGGCTTCCCCCGTACGGCGTAAGCGCGGCCCGGCTGATCGGAAGTCCCGGATCGGCCGGCACCCAGCCGCCGTGATAACCACCGACCAGCACCGCCGACAGTCGCCGGGTGGCCCCGCCGGCCGCCGTGAGCAGGTCACCGAGCGAGACCCCGTAGCCGGCCTCGACCACACCCGGCGCGGCCACCGCCCCGCCGATCGTGGCCAGGAACGTGCCCGGCTCGTCGTAGGTGCCCGCCGTCCGGAACCAGCCCGCGCCGTACCGCGCGATCATCGCCAGGTGTGCGAGCGTCTCGACGTTCTGCACGAGCGTCGGCGCCCCGCCCGGCCCCGAGTCGGTGATGCGGATCAGCTTGTCGGCCGGCACCGCACCCCGGCCGGCGACGGCCGACGCCACCGCCGACTCCTCCCCCGACACGAAGGCGTCAGGCGCCGCGACCAGCTGCACCGGCACCCGGTCGAGCCCGGCCGACCGGCGCTGGTCGAGCAGGCTCCGCAGCCCCGGATGGGACGCGGCGGGCACATAGAGAACAGCACTCTTCGCCCCGTACGCGATCAGCTGCAGGCCGTCGAGCACCAGGTTGGGGGCGTACGAGAGAAGGGTCTTGTCCTTTCCGCTGGCCGGCTCGCCCTCGGCACCGTTCGCGATCACGATGGGCGGGCGGCCGGACGCCGCGACGGCGCTCAGCTTGCGCCAGAGCGGGAATCCGGCGCCGCCGCGACCGGTGAGGCCGGCGTCGCGCGCCATCCCGATCACCTGGGCGGTGTCGGTCACCGGCATCCGGCCGTGCTGCGAGAGATGCGCATCGAGCCGGGTGCCGGGCGTGCCCGCGAGCAGCCGGAGCTGCACCGAACTGCCGGGCGGGGCTTCCGCGACGCTGGTCATCGGACCTCCTGGAGAGCCGGGTTGATCTTGCGGTCCGCCCGCTGGGGGAACCGGGTGAAGCTCGGGCTGAGGCGCCAGGCGACGGCGGCCAGCACCAGGGCCGTGCACAGGGCCGAGATCGTCCACAGCCAGACCGTGCCGTTGTCGGAACCGTTGCCGAGACCGTGCATCAGGGCGATCGGCCAGCACAGGTAGGCCAGCCAGTGCACGACCCGCCAGGTGCGCGCGCCGAGCCGGTGCCGCAGCAGGCTGGTGATCACGATCGCGAGCAGCAGGTCGAACGCCAGCGTGCCCAGGCCTTGCCAGACCGGGCGGTAGTTGCCGGCGAACGGGACGACCAGGTCGAACAGGCGCAGTTGGGCGTACGGGTCGAAGAGCAGGCTGACCACGTGCCCGATCAGGAAGACCACGGCGAGCAGGGCGGCGTTGCGGTGCACCAGGTTCACGGTGAACCGGGGCAGTCCGAACGCCGTACGGCCGCTGCGGGCACCGATGCCCAGGGCGACCACGACGGAGAGCAGCACCAGCGAGATGACACCGCTGCCCCGGGCGAAATACCAGAGCGCGTCGGTCATTGCGGCCACCCGCCGATCCGCAGAACCTCGAGCGCGGGCGTGACCAGCCGGCTCGGCGTGCCCCCGAGCAGGGTGGGCGCGTCGTGGCCGCGGACGACGGCGGCGGTGCTGAGGGTGTTGGCGCGCAGGCAGGAGAAGGCGGCGACCGAGACCGTACGCCACACGCGCGGGGCGGGGCGGCCGGTGGCCGGGTCGATGATGTGGTGCAGCAACTCGCCGCGCCGGCCCCACGTGCGGGAGGCCGTGCTCGACGTGGCCAGGGCGGCGCCGGCCGGGAGGCGGACGGTGCACGCCGGATCGCCCGGACGGTCCTGCACCAGCACCCGCCAGCCGCCCTCGGGTCCCGGGCCGGCCGTGGCGATGTCCCCGCCCAGTGCCACCAGCACCCCGGTTTCCCAACGGGCCGCCACCTTGGCGGCGGCCCGGTCGGCGGCGACCGCCTTGGCCGTGGCGCCGAGATCGAGCAGCACTCCGTCGGGCACGGTCAGCTCGCGACCGCGCAGCCGTACGGCCCGCCAGTCGGGCTTCGGGAACACGCGGACCGCGGGCGCCACCTCGCGCCCGGTCAGCGCGGCGAAGTCCCGGTCGTAGCCGAGGCCGCACAGCGCCGCGCCCACGGTCGGGTCGACGGCACCGCCGGTCTCGCGGGCCGCGGTCAGCGCCGCCCGCACGAGGTCGGCGGCAACGTCGGTGAGCATGACCGGGCGGCCGCCGGACCGACTGGCCGCCCGCAGTTCGGAGTCGTCGCGGAACCGGCTGCAGGCCAGGTCGACCGCGGCCAGCTCGTCGGCGACGATGGCGGCGGCCTCGTCCGTGCCGGCCGGGTCGGTGACGACGACGCGGGCCACGGTGCCCCAGACGTCCCACTGCGCGGTGTCGGCGCCCACCGGCAACATCTCGATCAGCGGCATCTCAGGACCCTCCCGAGGTCGCGGACTGGCCGCTGCTGCCGCTGTCGCTCGACAGCGACGGCGAGTCGCTCGTCGACGAGCTGTCGGAACTGTCGGTACTGGTGGTGGCCGAGTCATCGGTCGTGGTGACCGAGGAATCGGACTTCTCGGACGCGTACGCGGCGGCGGCCACCGCGGCGGTCCCCACCGCGCTCGCCGCCACCAGGACGCCGGTGAGCAGCGCGGCACTACGCCGACCGGTCTCCCGTTTCATCCCCTGTCTCCCTCCGTTGCGGTCCCATTGCTTGACACCTCAACCACCTTGCGGGGTTCCCCTCGCCCTGACCTGTGGCTCCCCTTGGCAGTTCCTGTGAACGCCGGGTGACCCCGGCCACAAGGTCCACACGCGACGGTTTGATTGCGCCCTCGTGATATCTCTGGGTGGTGGCGGATCACGAGCGTCCCCGGCGGCCGGGTGCGGCGGTCGCTCTGCTGTTGATCGCGGCACCCGCCGCGGTGCTCGGCCCGCTCCTGGTCATCGACCAGGTCGCCACCATCCGGGCCCCACTTCTCGTCTCCGGTCTGGCGTTGTGCCTTGTCGCGATCTTCGGCGTCGCTTGGGCGTCCCAGATCTTCTGGCCCGGCCCGCAGGCTCGGCTGCGGACTGACGTGATCACGTTCCTAGTGCTCGAGGCGGGAATCATCGCTCTCGCGACCGCCTGGCTCGCCCACAACCAGGTCCTGGCCGGGTCTTTGTCGACCGGTGTCGCCCTGCTGGTGCCCGTGGCTGCGGCCGCCGTTGTCGCGAGCGCGACCAGGCGGTCCGGCGTCGGCGCCCTTTTTGCACTGATGCGGTACGGGCCTTCGAGCCGGAGCCGGACGGCCCGGTTCCGGCTCTACTGGGTGTGCGTGGCCGCCTTCGAGAGCGCCGCGATCAGTGCCGCCGTCGCGAGCGGCCTGCGCGATCGCCCGGCGGTCCTCTGGACTCTGATCGCGGTGGCAGCGCTACCCCTGTTCATCGCGCTCGGCCGGGTCGGCTTCCGTTCCGGCGACAACACGGTCCCGTGGCCCTATGGTCTGGCCGGTGTCGTCGTACCGACGGTGTCGGCGATGGCCGTCCTGGTGTCGAACAGTCCGGACTGGGCGGCCAAGAAGCCGGGCAGCGCCATCGCGGTCACCGTCGGGGTGGCCGTCGTCGTGGCCGGGCTGCAACGCCCCCTGCTCGGATGGCTCGCGACCGGACCGGTCAGCGTCGATGAATGGATCGCTCTCGGACGGGCCGAAGTGGACCGGCAGATGCGGGCCAAGCGGGCTCGAGCAGACTCTCCGCCGACGAGAACGCCGTCGATCCCCGTCCCGGCCCGGCGCGGCGGGTTCGCCCGGCCATTGTGGACGCCAGCGGTCTCGGCCGCCCTCACCGACGTCATCGAACGCACCGGCCTCTCCCTGGGCACGGTGTGGCCCCGGATCGAGCTGGTCCTTCCGCCCGACGTGCGCACGCGCCTGCGGCGGGCCGACCGATCGATCGCCGCGCGTCGCGTCGTGACCGCCGCGGCCGTCAACACGGCTCTGGCCTGCCTGGTGACGCTGATCCTGACCGGGTTCGCCACCCTCCTCGCGCTGTCGGCCGCCCTAGCTCTCCTCGGTCTGGCCTCCGCTTTCCTCGCGGACCTGTCCGACCGAGTGTCCGATATGTACGATCAGCGGGCCGAGGCCGTGGAGATCTACCGTTTCGACCTGGCCCGGAAGCTGCACGTGCCGATCCCCCGCGATCCCGAGGCGTTCATCGCCGCCGCCGGCCTGCTGAGCGGCGTGGACTCGCCGACCGAGCTGGTGCCGTCCGAGGAACCGGCCGACGACTCGGCCGTCCGCAAGGCGACGCAGAGTCTCGTGGCCGAGCTCGAGCGTCTCCGGGCTCAGCAGTTCCCGGCGCGCCGGATCGACCCGCCCGAGCTGAGCCCGGAGCAACTGGCCGGGCTGGCCGATCGGGTCGCCCAGCGCGCGGCCGAACCGGTCGCCGAGATCCTGAGCGAGCGCCTCGAGCCGCTGGTCCGGCAGAGCATCGAGGACGCGGTGACCGGACCGCCCCTCGTCGACTTCACCGGGTTCATGGCGCTCGACCTCGCCGACGGCAGCGGACGGGCCGGTGAGGTGATCCGGGCGCGGGCCGGTGGCGTCCTGGGCATGCGGTTCTCGGTCGTGCGGGACGGGGCGCCGCGAGACGCCTTCCTCATCACCGAGCCGATCGAGATCGAGGGCGGACGGGCCGAGCCGCTGGCCGAGTTCGAGGCGGTGGCCGACAGCCCGACCCTGCGCCCGCAACCCGGGCGGGAGACGCTGATCGTCGAGCAGGCGGCCGAGGCGGTGTTCGTCTTCGCCGTGCCGGAACGGCCCGGGACGCACCAGATCTGGTTCCAGCTCTATCAGGGCGGCCGGCTGATCCAGGCCGTCGCGGTGGACGTGGAAGCCGAGCCGGCGTCGGTGGGCGAGTGACACAGGCCGCGGTGACCATCCGCGCCGTGCGGTCGAGGGAGATCCTGGAGTTTTCGATCCCGGCGAGAACGTGGCGCCCGCGGCGCAAGCTGCTGCTGAAGATGCCCGCCCCGGGACGGGTCCTCGAGGCCCGGGCGACGCTGGACCGCCTGCTCGTCGAGCTCAAGGACTCGATCCCCAAGCTGGAGATCGCCGACGCCGACGCCGCGGACGTGTACGAGATGCTGCGCCGGACCGGCATGCTCATGATGCTCCTGCTGTTCGACCAGGCCGAAGACATCGACAAGATTCAGCAGTTCTTCACCCGGGCCATGGCCGACCGCCCCGGCGCGACTCCCCCACTGATCGAATGCGTCGGCGACATCGAGACCCTGCTGCCGATCGAGTATCTCCCGCTGTTCGTGCCCCGCCGAACGCGGCGGATCGCGAACCGGGCCGGCCTGGTCGAGGCGTGCCGCCACTTCGCCGGGTTCTCGTGCGTGATCCGCCGGTCGTTCGCCGAGGCGCCGGTGGCCCAGGGCCGGACGCTGGAACCGGGGGCCGAGGGCCGGATCCCGGTCCGCTTCCTGCGGCACGACGGCCTGCCGGGCGCGGCGGCCGAACTCGCGTGGCTCACCGGCCCGGCGCGGGAGCACGTCGAGATCGAGCGGGCCTATCCGAGCGGCGACGAGAACGAACCCGGCCTGGTCGACCTGATCTGGGACCCGGCCCTGTCGCTGACCGGCGCGGCGGGCCGCGAACCGGACCAGATCCAGCACTTCGCCTGCCACTGCCACACGCGGGCGGACGACCCGCTGGGCAACGAGATCGAGCTCAGCGGGGACGGGCGCACGGTGGTGACCCGCCTGGACGACCTCGGCATCGAGCTCACCGACCGGCGGATGACGCGTGCCGCCCGTACGGGAAACATGCCGTTGATCTTCATGAACGCCTGCGGCGCGTCCCGGATGGCGGCCACCAGCGCGCTCTCGTTCCCGTCGCTCTTCCTGCACGGCAACCGGAACCGGGGCTTCATCGGCAGTGACGTCGAGGTGCCGGACGACGTCGCGTCGGAGTTCTCGGCCGCGTTCTACACGGCGTTCATCCTGCGGCGCCGGCCGTTGGGCGAGTCCGTCCACCACGCGCGCAACCATCTGCTGGCCCGGTTCGGCAATCCGCTCGGACTGGGCTATGCGGCGTACGCCGATCCCGATCTGCACATCCGACCCTGGGAGAGTTCATGACTGACGACGACGTGGTACGCATCTTCGGGCTTGACGAGGGCCAGAGCGGGCGCACCGAGCGCGGCCTGTTCCGGCGGGCCGACGAGCTGCGGCTGGGCTGGGGTGAGGTGCCGGCCGCGGTGCTGCGCGAGCGGGTCGAGCAGTTCGTGGCCACGATGGGGTCGGTGCTCGACGGGGTGCCGGCCGCGATGGGCGAATACCGGCTCGAGCAGGTGCAGATCAGTGCCGAGATCAGCGCCAAGGGACAGGTGTCGCTGCTCGGCACCGGTGGCGAGCTCGCCGGCAAGTCCGGGCTGACCTTCACTTTTGTCAAGAAAGAAACCTAGAGCAACCCGTGCTCCATGGCCGTCGTCACGGCGGCCGTACGGTCGGCCACGTCGAGCTTGTTGAAGGCGCGCAACAGGTGCGTCTTGACGGTCGCCTCCGAGATGAACAACCGCTTGCCGATCTCGGCGTTGGTCAGGCCGCGCGCGACCAGTTTCAGCACCTCGACCTCGCGCGCCGACAACGGGGGCGGCGGCGGCTTGCGCACCTGCCGGACGAGGGTCGAGGCCACGCTCGGGGCCAGCACGGTCTCGCCCCGGGCGGCGGCCCGCACGGCGTCGGCCAGGTCGGCCGGTGACGCGTCCTTGAGCAGGTAGCCGGCCGCGCCCGCCTCGATCGCGCGCAGGATGTCGCGGTCGGTCTCGTACGTCGTCAGCACCATCACCCGTACGCCGGGAGCCTGCGCGACGATCTTCTCGGTGGCCTCCACGCCGTCGCCGCCGGGCATGCGCAGGTCCATCAGCACGACGTCGGGCTGTGTTTCCACCGCGAGCGCCACGCCCTGAAGCCCGGACGACGCCTCGCCGATCACGGTCAGGTCGGGTTCGGCCTCGAGCATGCCGCGCAGCCCGTGCCGCACGACCGGGTGGTCGTCGACCAGCAGGATCCGGATCACGCCGGCACCTCCACTTCGATCGTCGTGCCGGTGTCGGGGTCACTGTGCACGGTCACCGCACCCTCCACCTGGGCCGCGCGCGAGCGCATGCCGGACAGCCCGTAGCCGTCGGCCGCCCCCGGCACGAAGCCGCACCCGTCGTCGCGGACCACCAGCCGCACCGACGAGGGCGTGTACGCCAGCAGGACCGCCGCCTCGTGCGCGGACGCGTGCCGCCGCACGTTGGCCAGCGCTTCCTGGGCCGCCCGCAACAGCACCACCTCGACGGCGGTCGGCAGTGCACGTTCGTCGCCGGTCACCCGGAAACCGGCCGGGACGCCCGACTCCTCGTGGAAGCGGTCGGTCTGACGGCGTACGGCGGAAGGAAGTGAGCTTGAAGCGAGAGGCGCGGGCGAGAGCGCCGCGACGAGCGACCGCGCCTCGGCCAGATTTTCCCGCGCCGTCCGCACCGCCAGGTCGATGTCCGGCTCGGCCGCCTGCAGCAACGCGATGATGCTGGTGAACCCCTGGGCCAGCGTGTCGTGGATCTCGGCCGAGAGACGGGCCCGCTCGGCCTCGCGGGAGAGCCGGGCGACCTCGGCCCGGGTCTTCTCCAGCTCGTCGATGAGCCGCTGACGCTCGCGGCTCTGCGCGACCACCCGGGTGATGAAGTAGCCGAGCCAGATGCCGCCGGCGGCCGAGATGACCGCGATCACCAGGTCCATGCCGAGCGAGCCGGGCCGCAGGATCAGGTTCGAGACCGGCAGCACAAGATTGGCCGCGATCACCCCGATCGTGGCCGCCCGCAGCGGAACCAGCTGGAAGATCAGCGGGATCACACCGAACAGCAGCCAGTTCGCGTTCGGCACCAGGGTGACCGCGGTGGCGAACAGCCCCAGCTGGACGCCCATCAGGACCACGCTCTCGCGGTCGGCCCGGATCAGATGCCGGCCGACCGCGAAATGCACCCCCACGATGCCGAGGACCGCCGCGGCCGACCCGATCCGGGCGGCGAGCGCGGAACTGTCCACGGCGAGGACCGCGGCCGCCACGACGACCGCGATCAACGTCAGGTAGGCGTCCCAGAACAGGGCGCGGGGCTCGGAGGTCACTTGTCGGGCCGCGTCCACCGGAAGGTCACCAGGCACAGCACCAATCCGACCACACACCAGGCACCGAGCACCAAGGCGATGCGACCCAGCTCCCACTGCCCGGCCGCCTCGTTGACCCGCATGCCGTCGGGCAGGAAGACGTAGCGGAAGCCCTGGGCCATCCACTTCACCGGGAAGATCGACGAGACCGTGATCAGCCACGACGGCAGCTGGATGACCGGATAGATGAAGACGCCCGAGATGAACTGCAGGGCCACCACCGGCACGTTCAGGATGGCGCCGGCCGTGCGGGCGTGCTTGACGATCGCGCTGACCGCCATGCCGAGCAGCGACGACGAGGTGACCGAGAGCAGGAAGATCCACACGAAGGCCAGCCAGTGCGAGGCGTCCGGCAGCGACATGTCGAAGACCAGCGTGCCGACGGCGATCAGCAGCACCGCCTCAGCGACGACAAGGGCCAACACCAGCAAGAGCTTTCCCAGTACGTACGAGGTGGCGCTGATCGGTGTGCCGTGCAGCCGTTTCAGCGTGCCGTCCTCGCGATCCATGGCCAGTCCGGAACCCATCGTCACGAAGGCGGTGGTCAGGATTCCGTACGCGAGCATGCTGGCCGAAAAGACGTGGGCCGCGGTCACACCCGGCTGGTCGTAGCTGTCGCTGAAAATGGTGCCGAACAGCAGCAGGAGCATGACCGGGAAGGCGAACGTGAAGACCATGGCCGTCCGGTCGCGCAGGAACTGGAGCAGCTCGACGTGGCCGCGGCTGACGCCCAGGGAGAGGGTGCTCATCGGTGCGCTCCGATCAGGTTCAGATAGGTGTCCTCGAGCGTCGGGCGGCTGACGGTCAGCGTGCTCAGGTCGGTCTCGGCCGCGACCAGCTTGCGGATCAGCGGCGTCGGGTCGGGCACCTCCTCGGAACGCAGCACCCCGTCCTCGCGCCACGACACGGTCGCACCGGCCGACGAGCGCCCGCCGAGCGCGGCCGGGGTGCCCTCGGCCACGATCCGCCCGGCGGCCAGCACGGCCAGCCGGTCGGCCAGCGCCTCGGCCTCGTCGAGGTAGTGCGTGGTCAGCAGGATCGTGGTGCCCTCGGCGGCCAGGGTGCGGATCAGGTCCCAGAAATGACGGCGCGCCTCGGGGTCGAAGCCGGTCGTGGGCTCGTCGAGGAACAGCAGTTCGGGCCGTCCGACGATGCCGAGCGCGACGTCCATCCGGCGGCGCTGACCGCCGGAGAGCGTACGGATGCGGCTCCTGCTCTTCTCCTCCAGCCCGACCAGGCCGATCACCTCGTCGGCCGGGCGCGGTTTCGGATAGAACCCGGCCACGTGCTGGACCATCTCGCGGACGGTCAGGTCGGCCGCGTCGTCGGTGTCCTGCAGGACGATGCCGATCCGGGCCCGCCACTCGGTCCCGGCCGTGCCGGGGTCGACGCCGAGGACCCGCGCCTCGCCGCCGTCGCGGAACCGGTGTCCTTCCAGGATCTCGGTGGTCGTGGTCTTGCCGGCGCCGTTCGGGCCGAGCAGCGCGAACACCTCGCCGCGGGCCACGTCGAGATCGATGCCGCGGACCACCTCATGGTTTTTATAAGCCTTTCTCAGGCCGCGCACCTCAATGGCTGTCATGCCTTTGATCGTGCTTTTTTGTTTCTCGCCGAGGGACGACCGCGCGGTCGTCAGCCCGTGTCCACCGATCGGTGGACACCGATCATTCCGAGCGGACGTTCCTGGCGTTGCTCATTCCCAGCGGAACTTCCTGGCCGCCGCGGTGACGAGGACGACGGCCCAGGTGGCCAGGCTGAGCCAGATCGCGCCCGGGACGCTGCCGCCGTGCGAGAGCGTCTCGCGCAGGGCCTCGGCGTGCGCCGCCAGCGGCAGCAGGAACCAGCCGGCCGTCCCGAGGTCGGGCGCGGCGAACATGATGCCGCCCGCGGCCAGCATCACCACGTAGATCAGCGTGGCCGCGCCCGTGGTCGCCTCGGGCCGCAGCAGGCTGGCCATGAGAAGAGCGAGTCCGCTGTATGCCGCGGTGGCCAGCACGGTGACCCCGAGCGCGGGCAGCAGCATCTCGAGGTGCGGCCGCCAGCCGACCGCAACGCCGACCGCAGCCAGCACGATCAGCTGCACGACGATCAGGCCGAGCACCGCCGCGATCTTGGCGAAGAGCAGGCCGGACCGGTTGAGCGGAGAAGCCCCGAGCCTTTTCAGTACGCCGTAGCTGCGCTCGTATCCGGTGGTGATCGCCTGGCCGGTGAAGGCCGTCGACATCACGGTCAGCGCCAGCACCCCCGGCACCACGAAGGCGAGCCGGTCGTCGCCGGGCACGTTGGTCGCCTCGGTCAGCCCGGCCCCGAGCATCACCAGCAGCGGCACGAACAGGGCCAGCACCACGGCCTCGCCCCGGCGCGCGGTCAGCGTCAGTTCCATCCGGATCTGGCTGGCCACGACGCTGCGCATCGGCGCGCGGCCCGGGGCAGGGGCGAAGACGCCGCTCATCGGTAGACC
Organism: Paractinoplanes bogorensis; assembly: GCF_018829635.1. GTDB lineage: Bacteria > Actinomycetota > Actinomycetes > Mycobacteriales > Micromonosporaceae > Actinoplanes > Actinoplanes bogorensis. Next base: position 858,439 of record NZ_JAHKKG010000001.1, on the reverse strand, counting down.
TTCTCGCCGCTGGTCAGGGCCAGGTAGACGTCTTCCAGCGTGCGGCGGCGCGTGTTCACCGCGGTGACCTGGGCCCCGGCGCCGGCGAACCAGCCCAGCACGTCGGAGATGGTGGCCGCGTCGAGCGAGCCGGTGATCGCGTATTCCCCCGGGGTGGTCTCGACGACCTTGAAGTCGGCCAGCCGGCCGTCGGGCACCAGACCCGGCTCGGCCCGCACCTCGAGCAGGTCGATGCCGGCCGCCGCGGTCAGCTCGGCCGGGCTGCCGGTGGCGGCGACCGCGCCCGAGCGCATGATCACCACCTCGTCGGCCAGGCGCTCGGCCTCGTCGAGCAGGTGGGTCGTGAGCAGCACGGTCACGCCGTCGGCGCGCAGCTCCTCGATCAGGCGCCAGGTGGTGTGGCGGGCCTCGGTGTCCATGCCCGCGGTGGGCTCGTCGAGGAAGACCAGCTCGGGCCGGCCGACCAGCGCGACGGCCAGCGACAGGCGCTGCTGCTCGCCCCCGGAGAGGCGGCGCCACCTGGTCCGCTCGAACTTCCGCAGGCCCAGCCGGTCGAGCAGCATGTCGACGTCGAGCGGGGTGGCGGCGAACGACGCGAACAGACGCAGGATCTCGCCCGCGGTGGCCCACGGATAGACGCCGCCGGACTGCAGCATGATGCCGAGCCGGGGCATCAGCGCGTCGTGATCGGCCATCGGGTCGAGCCCGAGCACCCGCGCGATGCCGCCGTCGGGCCGCCGGAAGCCCTCACAGACCTGCAACAGGCTGGTCTTGCCGGCGCCGTTGTGCCCGAGCAGGGAGAGGACCCGGCCCCGGCCGGCGGTGAGCGAAACGCCGCCGACGGCCGTCGTGTCGCCGTAGCGCACCACGATGTCGCGCAGCTCGACCGCCTCGTCCGTCACGGATCCACTTTACGTGCCGTCGTTTCCCATCGGCCTGTGGGCGGGGCCGCCCCGTTAGGGTGCTCACATGACCGTGGTGGAGATCTACACCGACGGGGCCTGCGTGCCCAATCCCGGCCCCGGCGGCTGGGGGGCGGTGCTGCGCTACGGCGCGAAGGAGAAGGACCTGTTCGGCGGCACCCACGCGCCGACCACGAACAACCGGATGGAGCTGATGGCCCCGATCCGGGCGCTCGAGACGCTGAACCGGGAGCAGCTGACGGTCAAGCTCTACACCGACAGCATCTACGTGCGCGACGGGATCACGAAGTGGTTGCCGCGCTGGTCGGCCAACGGGTGGCTGACCTCGGCCAAGCAGCCGGTCAAGAACGTCGACCTGTGGCAGCGCCTGGACGAGGCCGTACGCCGTCATGATGTGCAGTGGCACTGGGTGAAGGGGCACGCCGGCCATCCCGAGAACGAGCGGGCCGACCGGCTGGCCGCGCGCGGACTGCAGGAGGCGGTGGCCACCGGAGCAATCGTCGGCGGAGCCTGAGGGTGATCGTTCCGTTTCACGTCGCGGTGACCTCCGACGACGTCGCTGACCTGCGCTCCCGGTTGTCGCGGACGCGATGGCCCTCTCCGGCGCCCCGGACCGGCTGGGTCCAGGGAACCCCGCTAGCCCACATTTCGGATTTATGCTCTTATTGGGCGTCGGGCTACCCGTTCTCCGAGGCTCGACTCAACCGGCACCCGCAGTTCCTTTCCGTTGTCGACGGCGTGACCGTGCACTTCGTCCACGTGCGGTCGCCGCGACCGGACGCCGTGCCGCTGCTGATGACGCACGGCTGGCCGGGGTCGGTGGTCGAGTTCTTCGACGTGATCGGGCCGCTCTCGGCGGACTTCCACGTGGTGTGCCCGTCGCTGCCCGGCTACGGATTCAGCTCGGCTCCGACGGTCGCCGGGTGGGGCGTGGCGCGGACGACCGACGCCTGGGCCGAGCTGATGACCCGGCTCGGCTATCCGCGGTTCATCGCCCAGGGCCACGACTGGGGCACCAGCGTCAGCACCGAACTGGGCCTGCGGCACCCGTCGCGGGTCATCGGCCTGCACCTGGTGCCGCCGCTGGTCGCGCCCGACCCGGCCACGTTCGGCGCGCTCACCCCGGCCGAGCAGTCGGCCCTGGACGACCTGGCCGCGGCGGCCGACGGCGACGGCTACTCGTTCGTGCAGTCGACCCGGCCCCAGACCATCGGGTACGGGCTGGTCGATTCGCCGGCCGCGCTGTGCGCCTGGATCGTCGAGAAGTTCCACGCCTGGACCGACGGTGATGTGCTCACCCGGGACCAGCTGCTCGACAACCTGATGATGTATTGGCTTCCCGGCGCCGGCGCCTCGGCCGCGCGGTTCTATTACGAGAGCTTCCCGGCCGTACAGGCGATCTTCCGCGGCGACGGAAGCGACGCGCCCGCGGTTCCCGTACCGGTGGGGTGCTCGATCTTTCCGCGCGAAAATCCACGGCCGTCGCGGCGGTGGGCGGCCCGCCGGTTCACCGATATCCGCTATTGGAACGAGCCGCCGCGGGGTGGGCATTTCGCGGCCTTCGAACAGCCCGAGCTGTTCATTCAGGAGGTGCGCGCCTGCGCCGCCGCGCTCACCACCTCCGGCGGGTGAATCGGAGCGGAACCTGAGCGTTCCGGATAATCCGATCGGGGTACGTCAAACGGGCCATAGCTCTCGGTCTATTGAAAGCGAAACAATCGACGCATGAACGCGCCGGGCGACACTGTGCTCATTTTCCTCCTGCTGGCTTTGTTCGTCGCTTGTTGTGCCTATGCCGCCGGCCGTGTGCACCAGCGCTATCAGCTCAAGCGGGACCGCGACGAGGCCTATCGGGAGGGCTACGAAACGGCCTCGAACCGGGTGTTCAGCCTGGCCGTCCGGTCGGCTGTGCCCAAGAAGGAGACCGCTTCGCCGTCGCCGGCTTCGCCTTCCGAGCCCGATACCGATCCCGGCCGCGCGATCCGGCACCAGGGCGTCGCCGGCCCGGCTCCGGCTCCGGCTGTTTCCGAGCGCACCGAGAAGCCGGGCTTTCCCGCTCCGCCGCCGCCTCCGCGGCACACGGTGGCCGAGCCCCCGGCCGTCGGCGGCGTGACCTATCAGCAGTTCCCCGACCCGCGCACCGCCGACGACGCCACCGTGGTCACCCCCCGCACGCACGCGACAGACGACGCCGTGGTCACGCCCCGCACACGCACGACCGACGACGCCACCGTGATCACGCCCCGCGCGCACGCGACCGACGACGCCACCACGGTCACGCCTCGCGCGCGCTCGGGCGGCAAGCACACCGTGCCCGACGAGTTGGTGCAGGCCGCGACCTATCGGCTGCCGGCCGACCGGGTGTTCCGCGCGAAGGTTCCGAACAGCACTCCGCTGCCCGACGAGCCGACGACCAACCTGCCGGTTCCCAAGCCGCGCCGCCCCTGAAAAGTGTCAGACCCCGGCCGTACGGTCGTCGCATGGTCACCGTCGATGACGTCCGGCGGGTCGCCCGCGACCTTCCGCGCAGCTCCGAGCATCTGATCCCTGACTTGGCTCAAATTAGTGCGCACCGCGGTCGTGGATGCGGGTGAGGGCATCGCGGAGGTCTTCGGGTAGCGGGTCGACGGTGGTGAGGGTGTGCTCGCCGGCCTGGATGTTGATGGTGCGGTAGCGGCGGCTGGTGCGCACGAACTTCTTGATCGACCAGCCGGTGGTCTGCTCGATCCACCTGCTGACGGCCAGGGCGGCGAACACGACCGTCGGGTGCGCGTCGACCGACTCGCGCTTGTGGTGGTAGATCGGACACGCAAGCACGTCGGGTATCCGCGCGCCGAGGATGAACGACACCACTGCCGGCCTGCACGCCGCGAAGTCCGGGCCAAAGTCGAGCTCGGGCTGCCCCACAGCCAGACGCTGCCTCGCCACCGCCTTGAGCGCCTCCAACGCCGCATCGTCATGCGCCGAGCCGATGTGCTCGATGTCCCGCGACCCGCGACGCGAGGAGTGCACGATCTGCACCGCCCTGGCGCCCGACGCCGTCTTCACCGTGCGCACATACGCCACGAGAGACAGCCGGGAACCGGCCGCCAGTGCGCAGATTTTCGCCGTTCATACGACGAAACCGCAGCTCAGCAGCCAGCACCCCACCCAAGATCGGCGATCTTGAGTCAAAGTTGGTTAAGGTGACGGAATGGTCATGCGGGTGGCGGTTCCCGTGCTGCCGTGCCGAGATGTGGAGGCAGCGCGGTCGTACTTCACGGACGCGCTCGGATTCGACACCATATTCACCTGGGAGACCCCACCTAGCTACGCGGCCGTGATCCGCGACACCGCCGAGTTCCACCTGTACGCCGAAAGCAGCGTCGGCCCGGCCAGGGTGACGGTTATCGTCGACGACGTCGATTCCTGCCACGACGAGCTGCGCGCCCGCGGCGCCGACATCGTCGAGCCACTGGCTGACCGGCCCTACGGGATGCGCGACTTCAACGTACGGACACCCGATGGGCACTTGTTGATCTTTAGCCAGCCGCTTACCGAGCATGGGTGACCATCAGCGGACCAGCCGGAAGAATGACCGGACCCTCGTCGACGAACAACGCCAGCTGCTCGAACGCCGCGAAGTGGCCGCCCTTGCCGGGCTCGTTCCAGTACCGGACGTTCGGGAACCGGCGCTCCGCCCACCGCCGAGACGGGCGCTGCAGCTCCTTGGGGAAGACCGAACAGCCGGTGGGTACGGTCACCGGCGCGCCGGCCGACCCGGAGATCCATTCGTTGACCTGCCGGAGGCTTTCCCAGTACAGCCGGGCGTATGAGGCACCGGTGCCGCGCAGCCAGTAAACATCAGCTCAACAGCCAGCACCCTAACCAAGATCAGCGATCTTGAGCCAAGTCAGGACACCGTGCCCGACGAGTTGGTGCAGGCCGCGACCTATCGGCTGCCGGCCGACCGGGTGTTCCGCGCGAAGGTTCCGAACAGCACGCCGCTGCCCGACGAGCCGACCACCAACCTGCCGGTGCCCAAGCCGCGCCGCCCCTGAAAAGTGTCAGACCCCGGCCGTACGGTCGTCGCATGGTCACCGTCGATGACGTCCGGCGGGTCGCCCGCGACCTTCCGCGCAGCTCCGAGCACCTGATCCACGACCGCGTGAAGTTCCGGGTCGGCGCGATCGTCTATGTGGCGTTCTCCCGCGACGAGACGATCATGGGCTTCGGCTTCCCCAAAGAGGAGCGTGACGCCCTGATCGCCGCCGAGCCGGATACCTTCCATCTGCCGCGCGAGTCCGATCTGCGCTTCCACTGGGTCCAGGCGTGGATGGCGCGGTTGGACGAGGATCGGATGACCGAGCTCGTCCTCGACGCGTGGCGCATGGTCGTGCCCAAAAAGGTCTGGTCGGCGTATCCCGCCTAGACGTCGGCGCCCGCTCAGACATCGACGCTCGGCTTGGGACGTCGGCGCCCGCCCAGACGCCGGTGCTCGACTTGGGACGTCGGCGCCCGCCCAGACGCCGGCGCTCGGCTTGGGACGTCGGCGCACGCCCAGACATCGGCGCCCGCTCAGACGTCGGCGCCCGCTCAGACGTCGGCGCCCGCTCAGACGCCGGTGCTCGACTTGGGACGTCGGCGGCCGCTCGGACGTCGGCGCTCTCGGTCAGACGGCGGCCAGGATGTGGGCCAGTTCGGCCGGCTTGGTCAGCATCGGCCAGTGTCCCGAGTCGATGTCGACGAGGTCGACCTGCTTGGCCTTGGCCAGTTCGGGCAGCTCCCCTGCGTCGATCCACTCGCGGGCCTGGGCCGGGGTGTATTCGGGGCAGACCATCACGACCGGCACGCCATAGCGGCGCTCGTCCGACAGGTGCACGACGGCCTTCGATACACCCTCGGGCACCGGAATGGCCGCATCGGAGAACCGCTGACGCGCTGCCTCGTCGAGGTCGGCCGCGTCCGCCCCCTCGAACGGCTCCCAGCCCGGGAAGGCCATCGCCCCGTCCACCGCCGGGAAGAAGTCGGCGTAGAGGTCGCCGTCGGCCTGCGGGAAGCCGCCGATCATCACGACCTTGCCGACCCGCTCGGGCCGGGCGTCGGCGACCAGCCAGGCCAGCGTGCACGATCCGGAGTGCCCGACCACGATCGACTCCCCCGCGGCCGCGTCGACCACCGCGAGCACGGCGTTGACCTGGTCGTCCAGCGTCGCCGTGGCGTTCCCGTCGCCCTGGCCGGGCAGGGTCACCGCAATCGTGCGACGCCCCTGACGGGTGAGGTCGGCGACGACGTCGTCCCACGCCGACGCGTCGAGCCACAGGCCACCGAGAAGCACGATCTGTCCGTTCGTCATGCCTCGACCCTAGGACCTATTCCGGACGTTCCGCTTCCGCTACGGTGTGGGCGATGGAAAGCCCCACCGCGCGGGCGCTGCGCACGCTCGAGATCCTGCAGGCCCGCCCGGGCACGACCGCCGATCAGCTGGCCGCCCAGCTCGGCGTCACCGAACGGGCGGCGCGCCGCTACGTGGGCATCCTGCGCGAGGCCGGCATCCCGGTCGAGTCGGTCCGGGGCCCGTACGGGGGATATCGCCTGGGCCGCGGCACGCGGCTGCCCCCGGTCGTGTTCACCGAGGAGCAGGCGCTCGGGCTCGTCATGGCCGTGCTCGACGGGCAGCCGGCCGCGATCGACGCCGACGACCTGATCGGCGGCGCCCTCAGCAAGGTCATCCGGGCGCTCCCCGAAAACGTCGGCCGGCAGGCGGCCGCCCTGCGCGCGTACGCGTCGGCCGCCCCTGACCGCCGCTCGTCCCGCGCCGATCCGGCCGTGATGAGCACGCTGGTCGGAGCGGTCGCCGACCGTCGCCGGGCGCTCGTCACGTACGCCAACGAGAACGGCGACCAGTGGGACGCCGAGGTCGACCCGTGGGCCGTGGTGGTGCGTTTCGGCCGCTGGTACCTGCTGTGCCACTCGCACCGCGCCGACGCGATCCGCACCTACCGCATCGACCGCATGCGGGCCGTGAAGCAGCTGGCGCAGCGCTTCACCCCACCCGACGACCTCGACCCGGTGGCGTCCCTGGAGCAGAACCTGGGCTCGGGCTGGAAATATCAGACCCGCGTCGTCTTCCACGCCCCGCACGACCGCGTGGCCCCGTTCATCCGCCCCACGATGGGCCGCCTCGAGCCCGCCGGCGACAACCGCTGCGTGCTGACCGGCAGCACCACCAACACCCGCATGTACGCCCAGGAGTGGCTGGCCGCCGTCCCGTTCGACTTCACCGTCGAGGAGTGCCCCGAGCTGCGCGCAGCCGTGGCCGAGCTGGCCGCCCGCTTCACCGCCGCATCAAGACAAACCTGAAGACCGTTTCCCCGTACGCACTCAGCCGGAGGTGCTTACGGCGGGTGTTCCGTCGGGGACGCGGTTCGGGGCGTTCGTGCCGGCCCTGCTGCTGCTCAGTCAGCCGGCCTCTCGGCGGGCCTTGGCTCGGCGCTTGCCCTCGTGCATGGCCTGCACCCGAGCCACCGGGATCGTGCGGCCCTCGTCGATCAGGCCCTGGTCGAGGGGCTGCGGTTCGGGCATCGCGGCGGCCCACGGGTCGCCGTCGGACAGCCGGGACAGTGCGGTGTGGACGGTGAAATCCGACGGCTTCACGTTGTCCAGGTCGTCCCAGGCGACCGGGAACGACACCGGGACACCGGGGCGGACCCGTGGACTGTAGGCGGCGATCACCGTGGCGCCGCCGGCCCGGGTCGCGTCCAGGAAAACCTTGCCGTGCCGGTCTTCGCGGATGAACGCGGTCGTGGCCAGTTCGGGGTCGATTCGCTCGGCGCGGGCGGCCACGGCGCGAGTGGCGGCGGCTACCTCTTCGGGGTCGGACTTGCCGTCGAGGGGGACGAACACGTGCACGCCCTTGGCACCGCTGGTCTTGACCGCGCCGGACATGCCGGCACTGGCCAGTGCCTCGCGGACCAGGCGGGCGGCCTGCACGGCGAGCTGGAACGCGCCGCCCTCGGGCGGGTCCAGATCCATGATCAGGTGAGTCGGTGCGGTCTGACCGGCGAGCATCAGGGCGGGGTGATACTCGATGGCGCGCTGGTTGCCGAACCACAGGAGGGTGCGGTGGTCGTTGCACAGCCCGTACGTGACCTCGCGGTGACTGGCCTCGGCCCACACCGACGTGCGGGGCACCCAGTCGGGCGTGTATTTGGGCAGGTTCTTCTGCATGAACTTGTCTTGGCCGCGCAGCAGACGGATCACCGAGAGCGGACGGTCGCGCAGCACCGGCAGGATCCGGTCGGTCACCGCGTCGAGATAGTCGACCAGGTCACGCTTGGTCGCCCCGGCATCGGAGAAAAGTTCCTGATCGAGGTTGGTCAGCTTGACGCCGTCGCGCTCCTCGCCCTTGTCCGCCATGCCGCCCATCGTGCCACGCCGACAGCGCCGGTCAGCCCAGCTGGGCGATCCAGACAGCGGGCAGAACCATCAGAAGCGTCAGCACCACGTACGCCCCACCGATGCCGAACCGGCGTCCATGAGTGGCGATCACGGCGGCGAGGAAGGGCAGCAGCACGGTGAGGGAGGCGGCGATCGAGAGCACCTCGGTCTCCCGTTGGCGGCCGGTGACCCCGTACACGACCAGGATGGGCACGATGACCGCCCAGAACGCCGTGATCGCGGTGACGCGCAGGCCGACCCGCGTGTGGCGCTCGTCGTCGATCAGGTCTTTCTCGAGGGCGTAGGCCATGCGATCGGTGAAGCTCACGATGTCGAGCCTAGAGGTGATCATGGACCACGTCTTTAACGCCAAGGGTGAATTGACCGAATAGAGATGAGCGGGGGCGGGCTGGAGGCGTACGGGAAAAAGAAAGCCCCCGGCACGCCGTTCGGACGCACCGGGGGCCATCGACGGCTCTAGCTTTTGACCGAGCCCGCCATCAGGCCGCCGATGAACCAGCGACCGAGCAACACGTAGACCAGCAGCGTCGGCAGCGACGTGATCAGCGCGCCCGCCATCGACGCCGCGTAGTCGGGCGACTGGGCGCCGGCCAGCGCGTTCAGGGCGATCGTGATCGGCCCGTTTCTCGTGTTCGACAGGAAGATGGCGAACAGATAGTCGTTCCAGGCCGACGTGAACTGCCAGATGATCGTCACCACGAAGCCGGGGATCGAGATCGGCAGAATGATCCGGCCGAACGTGCGCAGCAGGCCCGCGCCGTCGACCCGGGCCGCCTCGATGAGTTCCTCGGGAACCGTGGTGGCGTAGTAGTTCCGGAAGATCAGCGTGCAGATCGGAATGCCGTAGACGCAGTGCACGAAGACCAGCGTCGTGATGCCGGGCGGGATGCCCAGCGTCGTCACGATCTCGCGCAGCGGAATCATGACGGCCTGGTACGGGATGAACATGCCGAACAGGATCAGCGTGAACACGATGTCGGCACCGGGGAACCGCCAGCGCGACAACACGAAACCGTTCGCGGCACCGATCAGCGACGAGATGATGGCGACCGGGATGGCCAGCTGGAACGTACGGAAGAAAGCGGGCTGGAGTGCGGTCCACGCCTTTTCCCACGACGCCGTGGTCCATTTGTCGGGCAGGTTCCACTGGCTGGCCACGCCGATGTCCGAGCCCGACTTGAAACTGGTCACGATCAGCACGTACAGGGGCATCAGCACGATGATCAGGAACAGCAGGGCCAAGGCGTACTTGATGATCGAACCCACGCCACCGCGGTTCTTCGGTTTCCGGGCAGGCGCCAGGGTTTCGATCGTCGGCGGCGGAGTCGCAACGGCGGTCATGCGTTCTTCTCCTGCCGGTTCGTGTAGATCAGGTACGGCACGATGACCACCGCGACCAGCAGAAGCAGGATGATCGAGATGGCCGCCGCCTTGGCGTAGTCGCTGGTCAGCAGCGTCTGCCAGACGTAGATGGCGGGCACCTCGGTGAGCCACTGCGGGCCCGAGACGCTCATGATCAGGTCGAACATCTTCATCGACATGTGCCCGAGGATGATCAGCGCGGACAGCGCGACCGGCGTGAGCTGCGGGAAGATCACGTTGCGGTACAGGCGGTAGGTCGACGCGCCGTCCATCGCCGCGGCCTCGCGCAGCTCCTGCGGAATGCCCCGGAAGCCGGCCAGGAACAGCGCCATCACATAACCCGACAACTGCCAGATGGCCGGAATAGCCATCGACGCCATGCCCCAGTTCGGATTGGTCCACCAGGTGCTCTGGGCAAAATCAAGACCGAGGCTTCCCAGTACGGCGTTCAGGCCGCCCGCGTTGTCGCCCTTGTTCGGATTCATCAACCAGCGCCACACGACGCCCGAGGCCACGAACGAGACCGCCATCGGGAACAGGTAGATCGTACGGAAAAAGCCTTCGGCCTTGATTCCACGCTCGAGGATGAACGCCCACAGCAGGCCGAAGAACATGGCCCCGACCAGGAACACCACCGTGAAGAGAAGCAGATTCTTCAGCGAGTGGGTGAACCGGTCGTTGATGTCGTTGGTGAAGAGTTTCGTGTAATTCTCGAGGCCGACGAAGCCCTTCGACCCCCGGGCGTTGTGCTCGTCGGAGACGGAGACTTTGGTCGTCCAGGCGATCAGGCCGTAGACGAAGATCGCGAGCAGGATCAGCGACGGGGAAAGCAGCAGCAGGCCCGGTCCCCAGTGCCGGAGTCGGCGCATCAGGGCTCCTCTTTTGTTTCTACGCATTCGGGCGGGACGGCTCACGGCCGCCCCGCCCTCCGCGTGTGGGACTTACTTCTTCACGAACTCCGACGCGGCGGTGGCCAGAGCCTTCTGCAGCCCCGCGACGTCCTGGTTGGTGCTGAACGCGCCGAGGGCCGAGTTGGCCGCACCCTGCCAGCCCTGCGAGCAGGCCGAGCCGTGGGCGCAGGACGGCGCCTGGGTCGCCGACTTCCAGTCCGCCATCGCGGCCTGCTGGTACTTCGGGTAGTCGCTGGGCGTGGCGTCCGTACGGGCCGGGATCGAGCCCTTCTTGGTGTTGAACGCCTTCTGGCCGGCGGCCGAGCCGACGGTCTTCAGCCAGCACTTGGTGCCCTCGGCGTTCTTGGCGCCCTTGGGCAGCACGAACGAGTCGGCGAGCCACTGGAAGGTGGTGCCGTTGCCCGGGAACGTGAAGTAGCCGTAGTCCTTGAAGCCCTTGGCGTCGAGGTCGGCCGCCTCCCAGTCACCCATCAGCTGGTAGGCCGCCTTGCCGTCCATGACGAGCTTCTCGGCGTCGGTCCAGTCGAGGGCGTCGCGGTCCTTGTTCGTGTACGTCAGCAGCTGCTTGAAGTCGTTGATGGACTTCGTGACGCTGGCGTCGTTCCAGTCGGTGGCACCCGTCCACAGGCCGGTGAACTTCTCGGCGCCGAGGTTGGTGATCAGCACCGACTCGAACAGCATCAGCTGCGTCCAGTCCTTGCCGACCGCCAGCGGGGCGGCGATGCCCTTGGCCTTGACCTTGTCGAGGTCGGCGATGAAGCCGGCCATGTCGGTCGGGTCCTTGGTGATGCCGGCGTCGGTCAGGACCTTCTTGTTGGTCCACACCACGTTGGCCCGGTGGATGTTGGCCGGGACGGAGTAGATCTTGCCGTCGACGGTCAGGTTGTCGATCAGACCCTGCGGGAACGCCTGCTTGAGGCCCCACGAGTCGTAGTCGGCGCTGATGTCCTCGATCTGGCCCGCGTTGATGTAGTCGAGCAGCTCGGCGCCCGCGTGCGCCTGGAACGTGTCCGGCGGGTCGCCCTGCTGCAGGCGGGACGCGAGCACGGACTTCGCGTTGGCGCCGGCGCCACCGGCGACCGCGCCGTTCTCGAAGGTCTGCCCGGCGCAGTCGGTGCCGAACTGGCTGACCAGGCCGTCGAGGCCGGCCTTCTCGCCGCCGTCGGCCCACCAGGTGAAGACCTCGACCTTGGTCGAGCCCGAACCGCTGCCCCCGTCGTCACTGGACCCACAGGCGCCAGCGGTCAGGAGCGCGGCGACACCGACTGCTGCCACCGCAGCACGTCGAGTAAGACGCATGGCTATCCCCTTATCGAAGTATTGACATCGTTGTCACGCAGATGGGGAGTACCGTGCCGTCTCAACCGCACAAGTGTCAACGCCTGTTTCCGTGTCGTTACGTGCGCACTGTGTTGTTACCTGAGCGGAAGATCGCTGACCTGCACATTCATCGGCGCCGGTCGCTGCTTTCGTGATCTTCGAAATCTTTGAGCGCTCGCAGAGTGGGTGCATTTCGGTCACCTCCCGTACGCGGGGCGTCGCTCCCAGCCGCCTTCCGTGTTCACTTCTGACGGGTCGGGCGGCCCGTGCGCAGCCCGCCTCGCAGAACCCGCCCATTGTGTCGAAAGTTGCCGATCTCCGCGGCCCCTGGTCCGGGCCGGCGCTGCGGTGTGCCGGTGACGGTGTGGCGCACGCCCGAGGGTGCGGAGTCTTCCGGGCCGAGGACGCGGCGTCTCCCGGGCCTAGAGCTCGGAGGCTCCCGGGCAACGTCGGGCGATGGGATGCGGCGCCCGGGGCGGGATCGGATGTCGGGCCGCGCGGCGTCAGATCGGGGAACGGCTCAGCCCCGGCCAACTGCCGGCCGGAGCGGCCACGAAATGCGGCGTCAGTCCCACCAGAGCGTCAGAACCCGCATTCCGGCCGACACCGGTATCGACTTGAGCGGCGGCACGTCGTTCCACCAGCCGGAGGCGATTTCGGGCTCGGGGCTGAGGGCCGTGGTCCAGCGCAGCAACTCGTCCGCCGAGGCGCTCGTGACGACGTACACGTGATTGCTGAACGGCCACTCGTCGTCGCCCATGACCTCGCTGATGCCGACCCAAACGTCGTGGACTTCGGGTCGTTCGCGGACATGGCGCAGGACGGTGAAGAACTGTTGCACACCCGGGTGATCGGCGAGATTGCTGCCGATTGACCCGAGGTCGTCGTTCCCTTCGAAGAACGATTCGAGGCTGACGACCGGCTCCGGTCCGAACCCGGACTCGTAGCCGCCTTGGGACGCGATCTCGGCCAGCAGGTCAGGCAACCCTCTCGTCGGACCCACAGCCGAATCCTGGCATCACCCGCGCCGCCGGAAAGCGGGAATGGCGACATCCGATCGGCCGTGAGCTGAAACATCCCCCGGCCACGGTGTGCCGCCCGTACGGAAGGAACTCTCTCTCAGCGTGGAGGGCGCTCGCCGGAACCTCGGGCAATGATTGATGTGGATATCACGATGGTCCGGGCCGGGCCGGAATGGCCGCTGATGCGTTCGTAGGCAAGGCGCGCCGCCTCGCGGCCGAGGGCGGTCATGTCGTGGGCCACCACGGTGGTGCCGAGCACGTCGGCCAGGTCGAAATCGTCGAAACCGATCAGGGCCGGCGGGTCGGCCAGCTCGCGCATGGCTCGCAGCGCGCCGGTGGTGAGCCGGTTGTTGGTGGTGAACACCGCCGTCGGTGGCTGGTCGAGCGCGAGCAGGTCGCGGACCGTGCGCTCGGCCTGCCGGACGTCGTGCACGCCCGTCCGCAGGAACGGCTCCCACGCGTCGTTGCCGGCCGCCCGCATCGCCCCGACGAAACCGTCTATCCGCGCCCGCTGCGGTGCCATCCGCACCAGGTCGGACACGAGCGCGATCCGGCGGTGCCCCGCGCCCAGCAGGTGCTCCCCGGCCGACCGGGCCCCACCAGCGTTGTCGATCAGCACGGCGTCGGCGGACAGCCCGTCCGGCGGCCGGTCGAGGAAGACGAAGGGGACGCCCCGGTTGCCCTCGATGGCCAGGTATTCGTGATCGTCGGCGCTGGGGATGACGAGCAGGGCGCGTACACGCCGTTCGAGGAACGCGTCGACCAGGCTGCGCTCGAGCATGGCGTCTTCGTCGTTGTTGGCCGTGATCAGCAGAAGCCCGTGCTGGCGTAGCTCCCGCTCGATGCCGCTGGCCACGGCCGAATAGAACGGGTTGGTCAGATCGCCGCTGACCAGCCCGACCAGCGCCGAGGTGGCGCCGCGCCGCAACTCGCGGGCGATGCCGTTGAGCCGGTAGCCGAGCAGGTCGGCCGCGTCGCGCACCCGCCGCCCGGTCGACGGCGCCACGTTGGGCTCCTGGTTGAGCGCGCGGGAGGCCGTCTTGAGGCTGACTCCCGCCAGCGCGGCAACCTGAGTCAACGTAGGCCGGCGAACGGTCACATCGTCGACGGGCATAACGCTCCGAGCACTCTCAGCAACAAGACGGCTAAGTATGACACCAGTGTCGATGGCTGCGCCCTTCGTCCACAGCCCGGGTGGGCGGCCGTGCCCCGGACGCCCGGACAGCGCGGATTGAGCCGGGGCGGGGCACGGCCGCGGTATCCCGCCCCGCGGGCACGGGGAGACCGCGGGGCGGGTTGCCGGCGGGGCCGAGAGCCTGCGAAGCCTCGCCGTTGAGTCAAGGGAACCACCGCGGCCTAGGTTGGAGCTGTCACCCGCCTGTGCGGATCGTGAAGAGTGGGAGGGGTGGGCGATGACTACGGTTGCGCTGGTCAGTGCCGGGTTCATGGGGGCGGGCCTGGGGCGGGCTCTGCTTGATGGGGGTGCCCGGGTCGTCACCACGCTCGACGGGCGGTCGGCTCGGACGGCTCGTCTCGCCGACGAGGCCGGACTTGACGTGCTGCCCACGCTCGTCGACGTGATGGCGGCGGCTGACATCGTGCTCTCGGTGACTCCGCCGGGCGCCGCGGTCGACACGGCAGGCGCGATCGCCACCGCCGCCCAGCAAGCCGGCCGAGCCGGAGCCCTGATCGTCGCCGATCTCAACGCCGTCTCCCCGGCCACCATGGGCCGGATCGGGACGGCGCTCGGCGGGCTCGACGTCGTGGACGGGTCGATCTCGGGACCGCCGCCGACGGTCAAGCCGGGCGCCCGCCTCTATCTGTCCGGCACGCACGCCTCAGCCGTGGCCGAGCTTCCCTGGAACGGCCTGATCGAACCGATCGTGCTCGGCCCGGACGTGGGCGCGGCCAGTGCGCTCAAGATGTGCACCGGCAGCGTCTACAAGGGGCTGACCGCACTGGTCACGCAGGCCATGCGGACGGCCGGCGCGCACGGCGTGCTGGATGCGGTGCTGGCCGACCTCGAGCGCAACGGGCTGGCCGACAGCGACGGCGTGGCCCGGGCGGCGACCAAGGCCCACCGCTATGTCGGCGAGATGAACGAGGTGGCCGTCACCCAGCAGGCGGCGGGGCTGACGCCGGAGTTGTTCACCGCCATCGCCGACGTCTACGCCGGTGTCGCCCGGACCGCGCTGGCCCAGGACGACCCGGAGAACGACCGCGCGCTGAGCCCGGCCGAGATTGTTGAACGGCTAAGGCCTCTTTCATAACTGGGGCGGGAGTGAGGCGGGGTCCAGATTTCGTCTGGTGGTGGCCCGTGGAAGTCCGGCTCCCAGTGTTGGAACCGGGCTTTCGCGGGACGCCGCCAGGCGGGATCTGGGCCCCTCCGTAGCCCCGCCTCAGTTATGAAAGAGGCCTTAGAGGGCTAGGAGCTGCGCCCGGTGGCCGGGGAGCTCGACGTCGGCCAGCCCGGTCAGCAGGTCGCGCAACGGCAGGGGCTGGTCGACCAGGATCTCGCCGTTCGAGATCAGCAGCGCGGGGATCAGCGTGTCCAGCTCGGACGGCGACAGGGACGATGACAACGCACAGAGCGCCTGCCCCTGATCACGCAACCGGGCGAGAGAAGTCCGGGAGTTGACCCGGGCCAGCGTCCACGGGTCGTGCGCCGCCCGCATGTCGTACGTGGCCGGGAAACCCGCTCCGACCGAGGCGACGGCGCCGATCGTGACGGCGTTGACCACAGTGAGATGGGCCAGGATCTGCTCGGCACCCCACTCGCCGGGCCCGGGCGACGGCGCCGGCCCGACCTTGGCGGCCGTGACGAGCAGATCAGCGAAGGCGTCGGACAGTGTCATCGGTGCATCTCCCACGGGTTCTGCGGCAGGGTCTCGCCGGTTTCGAGCAGCGACTTCAGGTTGGCCAGCACGGCGGGCCAGCCGCGCGAGATGCCGCCCCGCTGGTCGGCGTTGGCCAGCTTCTCGTGGGTCACGGTGAGACGGACGATTTCCCCGTACGCCTCCACGAGAAAGGTGACGACCGACGGCTCCCGGGCCGCGGACGGGTCGTCCTCAAAGGTGATCACCAGGCGGGTCGGCGGGTCGGACTCGATCACCCGGCCGGTCACGTCGGCCACGCCGGGGTCGTCGACCCGCCGATGCTCCCAGGTCGAGCCGGGCTGCCAGTCGCTGACGTTGGCGTGTCCCCACCAGCGGGCGGTCAGGTCGGCGTCGGTCAGCGCCTTCCACACCTCGGTGGCTCCGGCTCGGATGTAGGTGACGTACACGTAATCGGGCACAGTCATGGCGTACTCCTCGGCCTGTTGTTTGATGGCGCTCAGCACCTGCAGGCGTGGGCGGTCGAAACCGGCGATCCAGCGGTCCTCGATCTCGTGGATCGGCACCGGGTTCAGGTAGTGCAGACGCTCGCGCCCCCGCCGCACGACGGTCACCAGGTTGGCCCGTTGCAGCACGTCGAGATGCTGGGTGGCGGACTGGCGAGCCATGTTCAGCCGCTCGCACAGCTCGCCCAGCGTCTGGCCGTTCTGTTCGCGCAGACGGTCGAGCAGCAGTCGCCGGGTCGGGTCGGCGAGCGCCTTGAAGACCGGGTCCAGGCTCACCCGATCATTATGCAGGCAATTACCTGCATGTCGTCAACCCGTCAGGTCACGCCAGAACGGAGCGAAGGCGCGAGGATCGCCGGACGCCGCGGTGCCCAGGCCGAACTCGCGGTTCAGCCAGTCGGTCAGGTCGTTGCCGTAGAAGATGATGTCGGTCTGATAGACCGAGAGGACCGGGTGACCGTTCGTGGCGGCGGGCAGGAACCGGTGCGAATAGACCGGGACCAGGCGCGGCACCGTCATCAGCGAGAACCGGGCGGCCGCGACGGCTTGGGCGACCACAGGGGGGCGGGGACCCCAACCCTCGTACCAGAAATTGTTGGTCTCGACGTCGAACAGCACGCCCTCGACCGGCCAGGCCAGCCGCTCGCGCAGAACCGAACGGTCGGGCGAACGCCAATCCGGCCAGCCGCGACCGGTCGGCACGACGGCGGCCAGGAAGGCGCGATGGTCGTCGGCGAAGGTGAACTCGAACTCGCGCTCGATGGCGGAGAGCTCCGCGTCGGTGAGTCCGGGGGTGAGGGAGAAGCGGCCGGAAGCGGCCAGCAGTTCCGCGGCGGTCACACGCACACCCTAATGGCGGGGATACTCCATCTGGTGCACGCGGGTAGTCGGGAGGCGTCGATGGAAGTGTCCGCTCCGAGACGACGTGCCACCACCCCGACCGGCCATAGCGTCCCGGCCATGAACAGATACCTCGCTCCGGCCCTGACCCTGGTCGGTGTGCCCGCCGGGCTCGCGATCACCGGCGGCAACACCGACACCATCATGACGATCTCGCTGGCGGCCTGGCTGGCGATCCTGGCCTTCTTCCTCAACCGCTTTCCCCGTACGGTCCTGGTGCTCTCGCTCCTGTTCGTGATCGGCCTGCGCGGGTCGGATCTCGTCGGCTCGGGCTGGGTCTGGCCCGCCACCGCCGCGTTCGTGGCCGTCGTGCTGGCCGGCCGGCTCCGGTTCGCCGCGATCGCGGGCGGGCTGGCGCTGGCCTACGGCGCCGCCTGGGACGGCTTCGTCAATCTCGACCACAGCGGCGACTGGGCCCTCGCCCACGTCGGCGGCGACGCGCTGTGGCTGGCCGCGGTGCTGGCCGGCACGACGGCCTATCTGAACACCCGCCGCTGGCAGAACGAGATGGCCCTGCGGCTCGAGGCCGACCAGCACGAACGGGAACTCGAGGCGCGGCGGCGACGGGCCGAGGAACGGGTCGGCATCGCCCGCGATCTGCACGACGTCGTCTCCCACACGCTGGCCGTGGTGGGCGTGCATCTCAACGTCGCGCTCGACGCCTTCGACTCCGATCCCGAGGAGGCGCGGTCGTCTCTCCGGCTGGCTCAGGACGTACGGGGAAAGGCCATGTCTGATCTGAAATCGCTCGTCGACGTGCTGCGCGAAGGTGGGACGTCGGAGCCGGTGGAGGGCCTGGACTCGGTCGAGCGGCTGGCCGATCAGGTGCGCGGGGCCGGGCTGACGGTATCGGTGAACGAGTTCGGGGAGCGGGCGGAAGTGCCGGCCCCGGTCGCGACGGCGGTCTATCGCGTGGTGCAGGAGGCGCTGACCAACACGGTGCGGCACGCCGGGGCCTCACGGGTCGTGATCACGTTGCGCTACGCCCCGACCAGTGTCGTCGTCGACGTGCAGGACGACGGCGATTCCCCGGGCGAAGTGGTCGACGGTAACGGGATCGCGGGCATGCGCGAGCGGGTGGCCGCGCTGGGCGGGGCACTCACGGCGGGTGCGGGCAAGACCGGTTTCGCCGTACGGGCGACGATCCCCTTCGGTGCCCGCGAATGATCTCGGTTCTTCTCGCCGACGACCAGCATCTCGTCCGGGCCGGGTTCCGCAGCCTGCTCCGGCGCGACAAGGAGATCACGGTCGTCGGCGAGGCCTCCACCGGCGACGAGGCCGTCCGTACGGCCCGCGCCCTGCGCCCCGACGTGATCCTGATGGACATCCGGATGCCCGGCCTGGACGGGATCGCCGCCACCCGCACGATCCGGACCGAGGGCCTGCCGTGCCGCGTGATCATCCTGACCACGTTCGAGACCGACGAGTACGTGTTCGCGGCGCTGGCCGCCGGGGCCAGCGGCTTCCTGACCAAGGAGGTCGGCCCGGACGGTCTGCGCCAGGCGGTCCGGGTGGTGGCGGCGGGCGACGCGCTGCTCTCCCCCAGCGTCACCCGGCGGGTGGTGGGCCAGTTCGCGCACCGCCCGGTCGCGGCTCCGGCCGGCGGCGACCGGCTGGCCGTGCTGACCGAGCGCGAACGCGAGGTGGTACGGCTGGTCGCGACCGGCCTGTCCAATGAGGAGATCGCCCGGGAGCTGGTGATCAGCCCGCTGACCGCCAAGACGCACATCACCCGGGCGATCGCCAAACTCGGCGTACGGGACCGTGTCCAGCTGGTGATCGTCGCGTTCGAAGACGGTCTCCTATCGTGAGACCGTGCAACGGATCCTGATCTACGGGGTGACCGGCTCCGGCAAGTCGACGCTGGCGGCCCGGGTCGGCGCCCGGCTCGGCCTGCCCTACCACCCGATCGACGACCTGACCTGGCGTCCCGGCTGGGTGCCGGTGCCCGAGGCGGAACAGCGCGACATCATCCGCGACCTGCTGGCCGCCGACGAGTGGGTGATCGACGCGGCGTACGGGATGTGGCACGACCTGGCCCTGGAGCGGGCCGACCTGATCGTCGGGCTCGATCTGCCGCGCTGGCGTTCGTGGAGCCGCCTGCTGCGCCGCACGGTCACCAACATCGTGCGGCACACCTCGATCTGCAACGGCAACTACGAGACGTGGCGGGGAGCCTTCCTCGACCGCGAGTCGATGCTGGTCTTCCACGTGAAGTCGTTCGGCCGCAAACGCCGCCGGATGCGTCTGTGGCACGCCAGTCCCGACTTCCCGGAAACCGTGCTGCTGCGTTCCCCCAGGGAGGTGGAGACATGGCTGGCGACGATGCCGTCCTCTCGCTGACCGGCCCGGACAGCCACCGCCTGATCCGCCGGCCCGGCGTCGGCAGTTGCTCGCTCGGCGACGCGCGCTCGGACCTCCCGGTGGCGCCGGACGACCGGCTGGACTGGAGCGTCTTCGACACTTTCACCACTCCCGCGGGGTCGCCGTGGCCGCGCTGGTTCGCCTACGAGGGCGACGACACCGGCTGGGTCGCGTGGGCGGGTCGCCGCCCGATCGAGGGCTTCGCGTGGACTCCGCACGCCGCGCACGATCTGGACGCCGGCGACGCCGACATTCACGACCTGACCATCACCCTGCGCCGCGGTCCCGTGCGTCTGGTGCTGCCGGCCGGACGGTTCGCGGCGGCCGGTGACATCAGCCTGCTCACACCGTCGCTCGCGCCGGGCGCACCGTGTCCCGCACTGCGCTTTCATCCGGACACCGTGGTCGCGCCGGACCGGCCGTACGCGCTGCCGGCCCTGCCCGCCCTGGCCGGCGCGACGTCGGTCGCGGTGTCGGTGCCTCCGCTGCGGCAACCGTTCGACTGCGCCGGCCTGCTGCAGTTCCCCGGCCTGCGCCACCTCGAACTGTCTGGCAGCCTCACCGGCCTCGACGCCCTGACCGCGTTGTCGAGCCTGGACTCGCTGCAGTTGCGTTACGTGCCGGAGTTGCCGGGCCTGGCACCGCTGGCGTCGTGGCCGGAGCTGACCCACCTGATCGCGTGGAACGTGGGCGACCGGGACGGCAAGCGGCTGCGCACCGAGTTACGCGGCCTGGACCGCCCGTGGCGCCACTCCTCGGTGTCCAAGCTGCGCACCCCGGAGTGGTTCGCCACCGAGTACGGCCTGCCGTTCGCCGGGTGGCCGGCCCGGTCCGCGCGCGTCGCGGTCAAGGCCTTCCGGGCCGCCGAGACCACGATCCGCGACGCGACCACCGAGGCGACGATTGAGGACGCGGTACGGGGTTTCGTCCACACGATCAACGGCCTGCCCAGCATCGAGACAACCGAGCGGGAGGACGCCGCGGTCGCCGTCCACTTGTTGACGACCGCAACGCCGCTCGGCGACCTGACCACCGCTGCGAACACGTGGTTCGACGACTCCCGGGACTTCTGACCGCCGAAGCCATCCGGTCGACCTCGAAGAACGAGGAGCCGGCCGGCCTCCGAAAAGAGCTGACGGCGTCCCGGCGAGATCATCAGGTTTTACCGCACCGGCCCGGACCGGGCCGGGATGATCGGAGGATGCTGTGGCGTGAGGTGTTCGTTCCCGACCATGTCGTCGGTAGTGACGACTTCCGGGCCGAGGTCGGTGGGGTGGTCGAGATGGCTCTCGCGCTGCAGTGCCACGACCGGGCCGTGCTCGACGCGCCCGGCGACGGCCAGCGGCACGGTGATGACCTGGTCGGACGGGTCGTCGCGGTGGAGAGCAGCTGGCCCGACGGGTGGATGCTCGACGTGAACGGGCTCGGCATCTACGTCAGTGAGGCCGCCCAGCCACTTCCGCCGTCCGGGGCGTGGGTCCGGGTACGGGGCGAACTCAGCATCGCCGAGTATTACGAGACCGACCTGTACGAGCCCACGGACGAGCTGCGGCAGCGCGCCGAACGGCGGTGGCACGTACGCCGGATCGTCCGGCTGGAGCTCGGAACGGGCCGGCGCGAGGACGTGACCGCCATCCGGTTCGACCCCGTGCGGAGGTTGATCGGCTATCGGCTGGATCTCGAGCAGGTGCGGGACGGTCAGGGTCTGAGGTCGATGTAGTCGGTGACGGTGGCCTCGCCGCCCACCTCGACGATGCCGTACGGGCGGGCCACCGCCACGATCGTGGACGGGTGGCCCAGGGCGTCGCCCATGTCCACGGTCAGTTCGCGGCCGGGTATGGCCGCGGCCAGGCAGGCGGTGCTGTTGGCGTTGGCGGCGTCCTCGGGCACGCCGATCGCGGGGGCGAACATGCGGGCCGCCGCCCGGCCCGTGTCGTCGGGCCGGGTGTAGACGTAGCAGCCGAGCAGGCCCCGTCGCTCGGTTGCGTCGCGCAGGCGGAACGGGTCGGGGTTCAGCGCGGCCAACGCCTCCCGCGAGTCGACCGGGATCAGCAGTCGCCAGCGGCCGGTCGAGGCGGCCAGCACGCCGACCGTCAGCGGCCACAGGCCCAGCGCGGGCAGCACGGCGTCCAGCTCGCCGGCGGTCGGCAGGCGCAGGGCGACCCGCGGTTCCTCGAAGACGGCCAGCCGGCCATCGACCCGGCCGGGCAGGATGCGGCTGCCGACGCGCAGGTGGACCTCGAAGTCGGCGACACCGGCCCGGTCGGCCAGGAACGCCAGGGCGGCGACCGTGCCGTGGCCGCAGGCCGGCAGTTCGCCCTCGGCGGTGTAGAAGCGCAGGTCGACCACGCCCGACGCCAGGCCCGAGACGACCACCGTGTGCGAGGCGCCGACGCGGGACGCCAGGCGGCAGCGGGACGGCAGGTCGGGTGGGGCGTCGCCGTGGCAGAGGACCGCGGTGGGGCTGCCGCCGGTGCCGTCGCGGCGGCACGCGCGCACCACGGCGACCTTCACGACCGCTCCCCTGGATCGCACAAGTTCGAACACGAGCGCCGAGTCGCCTGGCCGCCCGAAGTGACCATAACGCGGGCTAGAACGGGACACAAGGCTCGCCCTGACATCGATGTCATCCGTTGCTTGATTGTGTGCGTTTCACCCTTGCTCATTGATTGATTTACCAGTAACGATGTGTCGCGCACGTTACGCGGAATGATCGAAGGAGCCCGGATGCGCCGACCACGGTGGTTAGTCGCGGCATTGCCCTTGAGTCTGGTGGGATCGATGATGATGGGATCGCCGGCCCGAGCGGCGGAGCCCGGCTTCGCGTCGAGCTTCGAGGCCGGCCAGCCGCAGCCCGACTGGACCGACACGACCGAGCGGGCCAACGGCGTCGACGGCACCGTGACCGTCGGCATGCCGGGCAGCCTGCGGGGCAACGTCACCGCGATCGCCGTGAACGCCGAGCCCAACTCCGGCGAGAACGGCAACAACCTCAACGACGGTGACTCCGCGACCAAGTGGCTGGTCGACACCCCGAGCAGCTGGGCCCAGTACACGCTGGACGAGGCCAAGACCGTCGTCAAATACGCGCTGACCAGCGCCAACGATTCGCCCGAGCGCGACCCCAAGGACTGGACGCTCGAGGGTTCGGCCGACGGCAGCAGCTGGACGACGGTCGACACGCAGACCGGGCAGACGTTCGACGAGCGGTTCCAGACCAAGACGTACGAGGTCGCGAACCCGGCGTCGTTCAAGGTCTATCGGCTCAGCATCAGCGCGCACGGCAGCGGGAACCTGACCCAGCTGGCCGACCTCGAGCTGGCCGACGCCAACACCACGCCACCGGCCGAGGGCCCGATGCAGAGCCGGGTCGGCGGTGGTCCGGCCAGCTCGCCGACGGCCAAGGCCAACACGGGTTACACCGGGCTCAAGGCGTTCCAGATCGCCGGGCGGCACACCGCCGAGGGCCGCGGATACGCGTACAACAAGGTCTTCGACGTCGACATCGCGGTGCAGGACGACACCGAGCTCAGCTACCTGGTGTTCCCCGAGTTCAACCGGGCCGACCAGAGCAACCCGGCCACGTACACGGCCGTCGATCTCGCCTTCACCGACGGCACCTACCTGTCCGGCCTGAACGCGAAGGACCAGCACGGCATCACGGTGAGCCCCACCGAGCAGGGCAAGAGCAAGACGCTCTACACCAGCCAGTGGAACCTCAAGAAGTCCCGGATCGGAGCCGTGGCCAAGGGCAAGACCATCGACCGCGTGCTCGTCGGCTACGACAAGCCGAGCGGCCCGACCAGCTTCCGCACGTGGTTCGACGACATCACCATCGGTGACGTTGCAGCGGCGAGACCCCAGGACAAGCTTTCCGCGTACGTGGACACGCGCCGCGGAACGCAGTCGAGCAGTGACTTCTCCCGGGGCAACAACTTCCCGGCCACCGCCGTCCCACACGGTTTCAACTTCTGGACCCCGGTGACCGACGCCGGTTCGACGAGCTGGCTCTATCAGTGGTCGCGGCAGAACAACGCCGACAACAAGCCGACCATCCAGGCGTTCTCGGCCAGCCACGAGCCCAGCCCGTGGATGGGTGACCGCCAGACGTTCCAGGTCATGCCGTCGACCGCGCTCAACCCGGCCCGCACCGCCCGGGCGCTGCCGTTCACGCACGACAACGAGGTCGCCAAGCCGTACTACTACGGCGTCACGTTCGACAACGGGCTCAAGACCGAGTTCGCCCCGACCGACCACGCGGCCCTGTTCAAGTTCGGGTTCCCGGGCGACAGCGGCAACCTGATCCTGGACAACGTCAACAACAACGCCGGCCTGACCATCGACGCGGCCAACCGCTCGATCAGCGGCTGGACCGACGTGAACAGCGGCGGACTGTCGGCCGGCTGGACCCGGATGTTCGTGTACGCGACGTTCGACCAGGACGTGACCGCGAGCGGCTCGCTGGCCACCGGCAACCGGCCGTCCACCGGCTACGTCAGCTTCGGTGCCAAGACCGTACAGATGCGGATCGCCACCTCGCTGATCAGCGTGGCCCAGGCCAAGCACAACCTCGACCTCGAGATCGGCACCGACGCCACGCTCGAGTCGGTGCGTGACGCCGCCCTCGCGCAGTGGGAAGCCAAGATGCGGACGATCGAGGTCGAGGGCGCGACCGAGGACCAGCTGGTCACCCTCTACTCGAACCTCTACCGGCTGTTCCTCTACCCGAACTCGGCCTTCGAGAACACCGGCACCAACGAGACGCCGGTCTACAAGCACACCGTGCAGTCGGCGGTGACCAGCCCGGCCAGCACGCCGACCGAGACCGGAGCGCCGGTCAAGGACGGCAAGGTCTATGTCAACAACGGGTTCTGGGACACCTACCGGACGACCTGGCCCGCCTATTCGCTGCTCACGCCGAAGCAGGCGGGCGAGATGGTGGACGGGTTCGTGCAGCAGTACCGGGACGGCGGGTGGATCTCGCGCTGGTCGTCGCCCGGCTACGCCAACCTGATGGTGGGCACCTCGTCCGATGTGGCGTTCGCCGACGCGTACGGGAAAGGGGTGAAGGGTTTTGATGTTGAGGAGGCCTACGCCGCGGCGGTGAAGAACGCCACGGTGACCCCGCCCAACCAGAACGTCGGGCGCAAGGGGCTGGCCAGCTCGATCTTCAAGGGCTACACCCCGAGCGACGCCACCGGCGAGGCGATGAGCTGGGCCATGGACGGCTACATCAACGACTTCGGCATCGCGAACATGGCGTCGGCGCTGGCCGAGAAGACCGGTGAGAAGCGGTACGCCGAGGAGGCCGAGTACTTCCGCAACCGGGCTCAGAACTACGTCAACATGTTCGACAAGTCGGTCGGCTTCTTCCAGGGCAAGAGCTCGGCCGGGGTGTGGCGGCAGCCGTCAGGGTCGTACGACCCGCGGGTCTGGGGCTACGACTACACCGAGACGAACGGCTGGAACATGGCGTTCCACGTGCCGCAGGACGGGCAGGGGCTGGCCAACCTGTACGGCGGGAAGAAGGGGCTGGGCGACAAGCTCGACGAGTTCTTCTCGACTCCGGAGACGGCGACCTTCCCCGGCTCGTACGGGGGAACGATCCACGAGATGGTCGAGGCGCGCGACGTCCGGATGGGCCAGTACGGGCACAGCAACCAGCCGTCGCACCACATCATCTACATGTACGACTACGCCGGGCAGCCCGCCAAGGCACAGAAGCTGGCGCGGGAGGCGTTGTCCCGGCTCTACCTGGGCAGCGAGATCGGGCAGGGCTACCCCGGCGACGAGGACAACGGCGAGATGTCGGCCTGGCAGGTGTTCTCGGCGCTCGGCCTCTACCCGCTGCAGATGGGGTCGCCGCAGTACGCGGTGGGGTCGCCGCTCTTCAAGAAGGCCACGGTCAACCTGGAGAACGGCAAGAAGATCGTCATCAACGCGCCTGGGAATTCCGCGACGAACGTCTACGTCCAGGACTTGAAGATCAACGGCAAATCGGCCGGTACGTCGATCCCGCACTCGGCACTCGCCGACGGCGCGGTTCTGGACTTCAAGATGGGCCCGAACCCGTCGACGTGGGGTGCCGATTCGCCGCCGCCGTCGCTCACCAGTGGCAACGCGGTGGCCACCCCGCTGCGCGACCTGACCGGGCCGGGCCAGGGCACGGCGTCGGTGCCGGCGCTGGTCGACGACACCAGCACCACACAGGCCGGTCTCACCGGCGCGTTCACCTACGAGTTCGCCAGTGCCGGCGAGCAGGCCACGTACTACACGCTGACCTCGGGCGCGGCGGCCGGCGCCGACCCGTCGTCGTGGACCGTGCGCGGCTCGTACGACGGCACGACCTGGACGACGATCGACACGCGTAAGGACCAGAAGTTCGACTGGCGGCTGCAGACCCGGCCGTTCAAGATCGCGTCGCCGGGACGGTACAAGCACTACTCGATCACGGTCGACGGCGGGGCCACTCTCGCCGAGATCGAACTGCTCGGGAAACCGGCGCCGGCCTGCACGACGACCATCGCGGACGAGGTGTCCGGGGCGCTCACGGTCAGCTCCGGCGTCACCTGTCTGGCCCCCGGCGCGACGGTCAAGGGCCTGGTCACCGTACGGAACGGGGCTTCGGTGTACGCGACCGGCGCCACCCTCAAGGCGGCGCTCACGGCCACCGGGGCCGGCACGGTCGCACTGCTCGGCACCAACGTGACCGGTTTTGTCACGGCCACCAACTCGGGGCCGGTGTCGATCGAGGGTTCGACCGTACGGGGAATCGTCACCCTGACCACCGGCAAGACGTCGACCGTGGTCGCCGGCAATACGATCAACGGCCCATTGACCTGTACGGGTAACAGCCCGGCACCGGTCAACAACGGGCTCAAGAATGCGGGCAGCGGCCTCCGACTGGGGCAGTGCTCGAAGCTGTGACCCTAGGTGCGGGGCGGCGGGAGTCCTCTCTCGCCGCCCCGCACTCTTCTTTGTGCTGCTCCCCGCTCCTGTTCATGTCGCGGGGCCTAGTGTCGTAGCCATGGTCGTCGAGCTGAATCGGGACGAGGCGCGGCGTATCGCCGTACGGGCGCAGCTTCTCGCTCTCCCCCGGCCATCCTCGGTTGACGCGGCGCTCGGCCGGCTCACGTTCCTGCAATACGACCAGACCGCCGCCGTCGCCCCCAGCGCCGACCTCGTGCTGTGGAGCCGGCTCGGATCGTCCTACCGGCCCGCGATGCTGGCCGACGGGTTGGCCGACCGCACGTACGTCGAACTGCGCGGCCTGATCCGCCCGATGGACGACATCCCGCTCTTCCGGGCCGAGATGGCCGCGCACCAGGCGCCCGACTCCCAGTTCGGCTCGCCCGGCGCGCAGCACTGGGTCGACGCCAACGACCGCTTCCGGCGCGACGTGCTCGACCGGCTCGACCGCGACGGCCCGCTCCCCCAGTCCGAGATCCCCGACACGTCGCAGGTGCCGTGGGGTTCGTCCGGCTGGAACAACAACCGCAACGTCGGCATGATGCTCGAATGCCTGGTCGTGCGGGGCGAGATCGCCCTGGCCGACCGCGACGGCCGCGACCGCATGTGGGACCTGGCTCGCCGCGTCTACCCGGCCGAGACGATCCCGTACGACGAGGCGATGCGGATCCGTGCCGAGCGTCGGCTGGGCTCGCTGGGCATCGCGCGGCCGTTCCGCGACCTGCCCGCGTCCGGTATCGAGGCCCGGGTCGACGGGGTCCGGGGCAAGTGGCGGGTCGATCCGGCCCAGCTCGGCCAGCCGTTCGACGGGCGTACGGTGCTGCTGTCCCCGCTCGACCGGCTGATCTTCGATCGCAAGCGGATGGTCGAGCTGTTCGAGTTCGACTACAACCTCGAGATGTACAAGCCGGCCGCCGCGCGGCGCTGGGGCTACTGGGCGATGCCGATCCTGCACCACGACCGCCTGATCGGAAAGCTCGACGCCACCGCCGACCGCCGCCACGGCGTGCTGCGGGTCGACGCCATCCACGAGGACGAGCCGTTCCCGGCCAAGGTCAAGGCGGCGGTGCGGGCCGAGATCCGCGACCTGGCGCAATGGCTGGGCCTAGGACTCGACCTACCGGCCTGACTGCCTGGTTCGTGTCGCCCGCCCTTTGTTGAACGCGCCGCCCGCACTCCTGCCGCACGCGCCGCCCGTCACGACACGGGGCTCGGGCGGCGGCCGAACTGGCGCATGGCGAGCGCGCCCACCACGGGTCCCGGGACGAGCAGCCAGAACGCCCACCGCCAGCCCACCGCCCCCGCCAGCACCGGGACGAGCTGGATGGTGACCACGGTCAACGCGAACCCGATGGCCGTCTGAGCCGTCAACGCGGTCCCCACATAGCGCTTGTCGGCCACCTCGCTCAGCGACGTCGAGAACACCCCGGAGTCGGCGATCACCGCTGCGCCCCACACCACGCCGAGTACAGCCACGAAAACGGGCGGGGCGGTGAAGAACAACGGCGACACCACGCAACACAACCCGCTCACGACAAGCGCGGCAATCGCGGCCGGCGGACGCCCGTACCGATCCGCCGCCCACCCGCCGATCAGGCACCCGGCCACTCCCGCGATCCCGATGGCCAGGAAGGCGAGCAGGCTGACGTTCGTGTCGCCCCGGCCGGCGATCAGGAACGACGGCAACCACGTCCACAGTGCATAGAGCTCCCACATGTGCCCGAAATAGCCGAGGTTCACCAGTCGCGGCCCACGCTGGCGGAACATCTCCAGCGCATAGCGCGGCTGCGGTCGGATCGGAACCCCAGAGGCGAACTGCGGTCCTTCCCGTACGAGGAAAGCCGCCACAACCGCACCGAGCACAGCACACCCGGCGGCGGCGCCCATCACCCCGCGCCACGGCAGCTCACCCAGCCCGCGGATCAGGTGCGGCAGCGCCGAGCCCAGCGTCAGCGCCCCGATCATCACGCCGAACGCGAGCCCCCGCCGGGCGGGCGGCGCCCACGACGCGGTCAGCTTCATGCCGACCGGATAGACACCCGCCAGGAACACCCCGGTGAGAAAGCGCAACGGCACAGCTCCGGCCAGCCCGTCCACGGCGAGCGCGAACACCGCGGTGCATGCCGCGGCCAGCGTCGCGCACACGGCCATCAGCAGCGGCGCCCGAACCCGATCGGCCAGGTTGAGGGCGGCCGACGTGACGGCACCGGCCACAAAGCCCAACTGCACCGAGGCGGTCAGCCACACGGAGGCGGTATCACTGATCTGCCACGCCTCGCGCAACGCCGGCACAACCGCCGACGCGGAGAACCACACCGCCAGCCCAAGCACCTGAACCAGCGCGATCAGGGCCCGCTGCACCCCCGGCCGCGCGATTCCCCGGCCCGGGCCGGACTCTCCCGTCGCCGCACCACGAAACGCCCTCACGCGTTCAGTCCGCCGGCCGCAGCGGGCCGGCCACCGCCTCGATCCGCCGGCGGCCCTCCGCATCGCGATACCACGCCATCACCGCTTCGTTGCGCTCCCGTTCGTACGTCACGCGCCAGCCATGCACTGCGACGTGCTCGTCGAGGTACCACCGATTCCACTCGCACGACGCCTCGACGACCTCGCCGACGGCACCGCGGAAGGCATCCGAGCCGACGGCGGTCAGCCCCCAGCCCTTCCCCTTACCCTCCAGCTCGACAGCTTCCGTCCATGCGTCACTGTCGTAGACGCTCTGTCCCAAAGCGCACGACTCGATCAGGTTGGTGGCGCTGTCCGCTATCCAGTAGTCCGCTTCCACCACACCGATGCGCCCGGTCGACCAGCTCAGCGTGAGCGAGCAGCCGTCCTTGGACCCGACAACGGCCGCGTAGTCACCGTCGTCGAGTTCCTCCCACCCGGATGAGACGAAGCCGTCGAACTCGTACGGATGCTGGTGGCCGAAGCAGCCCGGCCGTTCCGGACAAAACGTCATCCCGCCGAACCGGGTGACAAAAGCCGTCAATCGCTCCAGGCCACCGTCGGGGCCAGGCGCCGAGGAGCCGTCCCCGTTGGTGCACTCGTACCACCGGTCAGGGTCGGCGAGCGAAATCGGTGAGCGTCGGCCATGTTCGTCGAGAAAGGCACGAGCCCGGTCGCTCAAGGCGCCGGCATCGTCAAGAACATGGCGGATCACGGCACCATCGTAGAAGACATCGGGTGCACCAACCGGCCGGCGACGTCAGCCGGCGGCCGCGGGACGGTTGACGGCGTAACGCAGGTGGGTGGCGCCGGGCCAGATCTCGCCGCCCAGCTGGGTCAGGGCCAGGGGCGTGCCGGCGGGAATCAACGGCGTGCCGGCGCCGAGTGCGGCCGGGGCGACGAACAGGTCGAGCTCGTCCAGTTCGCCCGCCGCCATCAGGTCGTGCATCAGGGCCAGCGAACCCCAGACGAGCAGGGTGGTCTCCGTCGAGCGGCGCTCGCGGAGGTAACTGACGGCGTCGTGGTGGATGGTGGCCGGCGGGTGGTCGCCCCAGGGTGCGGACTCGAGCGTTGCGGAGAACACGACCTTGTCGATGGTGTTGACCCGGGCGGCGATCGGCTCGGTGGCGGTCGGCCAGAACTGCACGAACGACTCGTAGGAGCGGCGGCCCAGCAGGACGGCGTCCACGTCGTCGAGCAGGTTGTCGTTCCATTTCTGGCTGGCCGCGTCGGCGTCGGGCGGGATGGCCGCGAACAGGGGCTCCTCCCCGTCCGGGCCCGAGGCGTATCCGTCGAGGGACATCCACTGCTGTGCGACGACTCTCATGACCTGAATGCTTACCAGTCGCGGCGGCGGGCGAGCAGCAGCGTCGAGTACACGTCGAGGGGAACCTCGTCGTCGAACAGGTCGGTCAGAGCGGTCAGCAGCTCGCGGCGGGTCTCGCGCGGCAGCATCCGGTATTGCGACCGGGTTCGGGTCAGGCCCAGATAGTCGGCCGCCGGCATGGCGAGCGGGCGGCGATAGTGGCGGCTCGCCCGATCGCCGAACTCGGCGACCTCGGACAGTTGGTCGCCGGGCCACTGCTTCCACACCAGTTCGGGCGCGCGCGGCTGGTCGTTGACGACGACCGACGGTGCGTGCCGCGCGAACACTCCCAGCAGGGCGGTTCGCAGCTCCGGGTCGGCGATCCGCTCGGTGTTCCACCAGATCGCCAGCGTCCCGCCCGCGCCGAGCGCCGCCGCGGCCGACGCCCACCGCGTTTCGGTCCGGGTCCAGTGCCAGGCTTCGGCGCTGAACAGCAGCCCGAACCGTTCGGTGGCCCGGAACTCCTCGAAACTGCTCCGAACCACCTCGACATCGGGGAACCGGGCCACGCGACGAGCGAGAACGTCGGCCATGGCGGCATCCGGCTCCACCGCGACGACCGGCACGCCTCTCGCCGCCAACGCCTCGGTGGCGCGCCCCGTGCCCGCCCCGACCTCCAACGCTCGCCGGCCGGGCTCACCGTAGGCCAGCACGTCGTCGATGAGCGCCTCCGGATAAGGCGGCCGTACGCGGTCGTAGTCCTCGGCCACCTCACCGAACACCCGGGCGGGATTCCGATCGTCCATCACCGCAGCATGACCAACCGCCGCAAGCCGTCACAGCGGAAGCCACAGAGCGGCCACATAGGGCGGTTCCCAGCCGGCCTGTGCGGTGTGCGCTTGCCGACAGGAGTAGCGCCGGCCGTCGTAGCTCACCACGTCACCGACTCGATACTGCACACCGGCGGCCCACGCCGCTTCGCTCGGCGGAGGCGTGGTGGTGGGCGGGGTGGTCGGCGGCGGGTTGGTACCGGGTGGCGGGTCGGTGGCGGCCAGCAGCGCGCCCAGCGCCGACGCCTGCGTGCGCCAGTCGCGTGCGTTCGGATAGGTCGACGACGTCGCCCCGGTCCAGCGCTGTCCCACCCGGTTCAACGAGTCGCGGTCCGCGGCCCAGATGCTGTCGGCCTGGGTCCGCGCGTAGGCCCGGTAGGCACCGGTCACGTCGGCCAGCTCCATCAGGAAACGCATGAAGATGCCCTTGAACTGCTTCTGGTTGTCGTCGCAGGTGCGGTCGGCCGCGTCGCAGGACTCGGTCAAGATGCCGTTTTTGGTCAGGGTGCCGTTGGCCGTCGCGGCGTCGGCCAGCGCCCGCGCTCTGGTCAGCACGGCCGCGTTGCCGGTGGCCCGATACAGCTCGACCGCGGCCCCGATGGCCAGGCCCTGGTTGTACGTCCAGACCGTGTCCCGGTTGTTGGCGCAGGCACTGGTCAGACCGTCGTTGACCAGGTTGGACGTGTTGATCAGACCGCTCCCGGTGAACCAGTTCCAGCCGGTCGTGGCCCGGTTCAGCCACGTCGTGTCGCCGGCGATGCGGTTGTGCAGGGCCGCCGCCAAGCGGATGTAGAGACCGACCGTCACCGCGTTCTTGTACGTCCGTTCCCGGTCCCACCAGACGCCCCCGCCACAGGTCGACGTGTCCCAGAAGCTGTGCACGTAGTTGGCGATGGTCACCGCCTCGGACAGGTACTTGCTGTCGCCGGTCAGGTCGTACGCCTGCACCCAGGCCAGCCCCCACCAGCCCGCGTCGTCGACGGCCCGGCTGATGAAGTGGCCCTCGATGGCGTCGCTGCTCTTCACCCCGGCCGGGAAGGCGACCCGGTTCACGGTGAAAGTGCGGTCGACCGCCCACCGGTAGTCGGTGCGGCCGGTGCGCTTCATCCAGGCCATTACCGCGGTGATCGTGTCGGCCGAGTTCCACCAGCTCGACAGCCACCACGCCGTGTCCGGTTGATACGAGTACATGAGCGCGTCGACGGCCGCCGCGGCCCGGTTGTCGGACGGGCGCGCCCACGCCGTACAGCTGCCGTTGTTGCCGGTGACGGCTCGTCCGCAGGCGCGCAGGCTACCCCCGTACAGGAAAGCCTTGGTGTCTCTGGTCGCGAAAAGCGCGGTGCGGGTGCCGCTGACCCGACCCAGGGAGCTGCCGCCGGCCCACGTGGCGCCCTCGTCCCAGGATCGGTCGAGCCAGACCTCGTCGCCGGTCGTGCCGCCGCTGATCGTGGCCCAGCCCATGCCCCGGCTGTCCATGTGCAGGGCGATGGTGCGGCCGCTGAGCGTCGTGGCCGGCACCGGCTGGTAGTCGCCGACCGCGGTCGTGGTGCCGTCGCAGACCACGTCGCAGGCCTGGGCGCGGACCCAGTCGGTGCACTGGACGCCGGCTGCGTCGCCGCAGGCCCGGATCATGCCGCGCCGGTGGTGGGACGGGTCGGAGAGGTTGTACATGAGGGTGCGGGTGCCGGTCCACGAGCTCGGGATGGACGCCTTGCCGAGTAGGCCGTCCCAGGTGGCGCCGCCGTCGAAGGTGCGGTCGAGCCAGATCGAGTCGCCCGCGCCGCCGTTGTCGATGCTGCCCCAGGCCATCGCGTCGGCGTCGGAGAGGTGCAGAGAGATGCGGCGGCCGTTCTGCGTCTTGTCGGGAACGGGGAACGTGTCCTGCTGGGCGCGCGACGGGTCGAGCTGGTCGCAGTTCACCGAGCAGACGACGGCGGCGGCGAGCGGGAGGGAGACCACGGCCTCCGGGTCGGTGGTGGGCCGGGCCTGGGCGGCGGGGGTGCCGCTCAGGAGGACGGCGAAGAACGTGACAACCGCGAGGACGGCGCGCTTCACTCCTACATATTGATGAACATGAACGTCTGATGACAAGGGTTGTTAAGAGAAACCCGGTCACCTGTGCGGCTGACGCAGATCCTCCACACGTGCTCCTCGACGTCGGGAGGGGGTTGCCGGGACAGCGGTGCGAACGGATGGTGATGATGGTCGGGTGAACTTCCGCTCGATCTATCAGCACGGGTTCGCGCGCGTGGCCGCGTGCACCAACCACGCCGTCGTCGGGGATCCGGCGGCCAACGCCGAGGCGATCCTCACCCAGGCGCGGCGGTGTCACGAGCAGGGCGTGGCGGTCGCGCTCTTCCCCGAGCTCGGGCTCTGCGGCTATTCGATCGAAGACCTGCTGATGCAGGACGTACTGCTCGACGACGTGCTGGCCGGGCTGCGGACGGTGGTCGAGGGCTCGGCCGAGCTGCTGCCGATGCTGATCGTCGGCGCGCCCCTGCTGCACCGCAACCGCATCTACAACTGCGCCGTGGTCATTCACCGCGGGCGGATCCTGGGCATCGCGCCGAAGTCGTACCTGCCGAACTACCGCGAGTTCTACGAGAAGCGGCAGATCGCGGCGGGCGACGACGAGCGCGGCGGGTTCTACGGCGACAACATTCCCTTCGGTACGGACCTGCTGTTCGCCGCCGACGACGTGCCCGGCCTGGTGGTGCACGCGGAGATCTGCGAAGACATGTGGGTCCCCATTCCGCCCAGCGCCGAGGCCGCCCTGGCCGGCGCGACCGTGCTGGTCAACCTGTCGGGCAGCCCGATCACGGTGGGCCGGGCCGAGGACCGGCGGCTGCTGTGCCAGTCGGCGTCGGCGCGCTGCCTGGCCGCCTATCTGTACGCCGCGGCCGGGCTGGGCGAGTCGACGACCGACCTGTCCTGGGACGGGCAGACGATGATCTACGAGAACGGCGCGCTGCTGGCCGAGACCGACCGGTTCCCGCTCGACGACCGGATGGCCGTGGCCGACGTCGACCTCGACCGGCTGCGGCAGGAGCGGCTGCGAATGGGTTCGTTCGACGACAACCGGCGTACGCACGCCGCCCGCACCGCAGCATTTCGGACAATTCACCTAACGATGACCCCGCCCGCCGACGATGTCGGATTTATCAGGAAAGTTGAACGCTTCCCCTTCGTCCCGGCCGACCGCGCGCGACTCGATCTCGACTGCTACGAGGCGTACAACATCCAGGTCGCCGGCCTGCAGCAACGCCTGGCCTCGATCGGCAATCCGAAGGTCGTCATCGGCGTCTCCGGCGGCCTCGACTCGACCCACGCGCTGATCGTGGCCGCGCGGGCGATGGACCGGGCCGGCCGCCCGCGCCGCGACATCCTCGCGTTCACCATGCCCGGCTTCGCCACCAGCAAGAACACCAAGGACAACGCGCACCGCCTGATGCGCTCGCTCGGCGTCACCGCGGCCGAGCTGGACATCACCGACACCGCCCGGCTGATGCTGTCCGAGATGGGCCATCCGTTCGCCCAGGGCGAGCCGGTCTACGACGTCACGTTCGAGAACGTGCAGGCCGGGCTGCGCACCGACTACCTGTTCCGGCTGGCCAACCAGCGTGGCGGCATCGTGCTCGGCACCGGCGACCTGTCCGAGCTGGCGCTGGGATGGTGCACCTACGGCGTCGGCGACCAGATGAGCCACTACAACGTCAACGGCGGCGTGCCCAAGACGCTGATGCAGCACCTGATCCGCTGGGTGGTGTCCGAGAAGATCTTCGCCGACGAGGTCGGCGAGGTGCTGACCGACGTGCTCGGCACCGAGATCAGCCCGGAACTGGTGCCGGGGGCCGAGCTGCAGTCGACCGAGAGCACGATCGGGCCGTACGCGTTGCACGACTTCGCCCTCTTCCACGTGCTGCGCTACGGCATGCGCCCCTCGAAGATCGGCTTCATGGCCTGGCACGCGTGGCGTGACGCGGAGTCCGGGGCGTGGCCGCCGAACTTCCCCGACCCCAAGCGGGTGGCCTACGACCTGCCCGAGATCCGGCACTGGCTCGAGACGTTCTGCCGCCGGTTCTTCGCGTTCGCCCAGTTCAAGCGCTCGGCCATGCCCAACGGCCCGAAGGTCTCGGCGGGCGGTTCGCTCTCCCCGCGCGGCGACTGGCGGGCCCCCTCGGACGGCAACGCCAACGCCTGGCTGCGCGACTTGCAACGCTGGGATGATGCTTGGGCTGAACCTTCGCCCTGATCTGAAATGCGTCAGCGGTGTCCTAGTGGCGCGACGCCTTGCTCACGCGTTCCGGCGTCCTAGTCCTTCGCCTGGACCAGTTTGATCACGTCGAGCCCGGCGTTGCGGGCACGCATGATCATCCCGGTGTCGTACGACACGAGCGTGACCGGCTTGCCGGCCAGTGCCTGTACGTTCACGGCCCGGTCGACGATCTCGTCGTCCGTGTTCGGCAGGCGGACGTGGTCCGGCGGGTCGAGCAGCAGATCAATGGTGACAGGGCCGCGCTCAAGCGCCGGGCCGTCTCCCGTGGATCGGGTGGCCGCGCGCAGAACGTGGCCGTAGACGGCGCCCGCCACGTTCTTCTTCTTGCCGCTGATGACGCGGTCGAGCACGGCGAGGCTGTACGCCGCGCGCCACTTCTTCGCTTCGTGGCCGCGGTTCTTGAGGTTGTCCAGCTCATCGATGACGGCAATCGGCACGACGAGGTGGATCCCGCGGTTGATCTCGCCCGTCAGCCCCCAGAAGTCCAGTTCTTCGAGCTTCTGCGGGTGCTCCATGTAGACGACCGTGTCGAACACGAGCAGACGCGCCGGTGTCGTCCAGCGCTCAAACTCCGCCTTTAGGTCCTCATAGGCCGCCTTGAGGACCACCGCCCTGTCGTCCAGCTCCTGCGTCATGAGAAGGCGAGCGATGTCGTGGTCGGTGCCCACCCCGAGGAGCAGTTCCCAGCGGCGCGTCTGGAACATCGCCGACGCCTCGAGCGGTCGGACCCTTGCGCTCAACGCCTGAACGCCGAATCTCGCCCATTCGAGGTACTGGTAGAACGTCTGGAACGGCGGAAGCTGGTCGAGCCGGTTACGCAGGTTCCCAGCCTCGTTCGCGCGTTCTTGCAGCAGACTCAGCAGGGATTGCCGGTCAGCGCCGGGAAGTGGAGTCAGCAACACGGGCGGAGTATCGCACCGACGGCCGGCCGACCCCACCGACTTCCGGGCCGGTGCGAACGGGGCTGGCTCGGCCGGCAGCACCGAACCGGCCTCCGAGCGCATCACCTTCAGTACGTCCACCATCGGCCGGCGAACTCCCGCCGTGGAGATCGGCTACCCGCAGCGCAGCTTCACCGTGGCCGAGGACGGGCCGGTTGTACGGCAGATCCGAGTGTGCCAGCCAAACCCGAGCCGCACCCACTGGACGGCCTCGAACTGGCGACGGAACAACCGATGCTGCCCCGAGACCACTTGGGGTTGTTGCCGAGTGATAACTCTGCGGCCTGGCGCCGCCCAAATCCCGGCCGACCGCGCTCGGGCACAAACAGGGCGGCCGCTGATCGTGGCGGTTCATCACACCGCCGGGCTGACCTGGAAGATCGTTGGTGCCCGGGCGATGACGGACGTGGAGCTGCTGGAGTTCACCCGCTGGGAGGAGAAGCGATGAGTCACGACGAAGACCTGCCTCAGAAGCCTGAGCAGCTGCGCCTGCCGGGCGAGCTCGACGAGGCGGTTGCCGCCGCCGCGGCCGCGACCGAGGTGCCCAAGACGACGTGGATCCGCCAGGCGATCGAGATGGCCCTGGCCGTGCAGGCCGAGGACGATCAGCCGATCTCCCGGGCCGAGGCGTTGCGTGCCCTGACCCTGCTGCGCCCAGCCCGGCACGGCACGACCTGAGCTCGGCTGCCTTGCTGTCGCTGTGACTGTCGGGCGGGGACCGTTGTGCGGGACCACCGGGAACATCCCGGGCGGGCGCTACGGCCCGGTGTTTCGCTCGGGCCGGCGAGGAGGCGGGTTCGGTGTGGGTTGCGGTTGAGGGAGTCGAGAGGGCGTACGGGAGCGGCGTTTTTGATTGTCCGCGGCGAACAACGCACCGCCGAGCGCGGCGGTGATGCCGCAGAGGATGAGCGTTGTGCGGTAGCCGTAGTGTTCGACCGCCAGGCCGGCCAGGATGCCGGAGACGAGCAGGCCGGCGGTGCATGCGTTGGCGAAAAGCGTGGTGGCGCGGCCGGTGGCCGGGGCGAGCAGGTCCTGGAAGTAGCGGATGCCGGCCCCGGCGACCACGGCGATGCCGATGCCGCGGAAGACGTGGGCGGTGATGAGCAGCGGCATGCCGGTGGCGACTACGGCTACGGCGTAGAACGCGGCCAGGGACGCGAAACCGGTGAGGATCAGGGTGCTCTGGCTGATGCGTTCGGGCAGGACGGTCAGCACCAGGGTGGCTACCACCTCGACGGCGGCGCAGACGCTGAACAGGATGCCGATCGAGGACGGCGGCTGGTCGAGGACCCTGGTGGCGAACAGCGGCAGCGCCAGCCCGCCGGCGAACATGGCGGCGAAGAAGACCATGATGCTGACGGTCAGCAGAATGGGTGTGGCGCCGGGAACCTTGCCGGTGGGTTCGACGGCGCGGGGGCGCGGCACGGCGAAGACGGCCAGGGCGGAGGCCAGGAACACGGTGGCGGCGGTCCACATCAGCCACGAATAGCCGCCGTGGGCCAGCACCACCGCGCCCAGCAGGGGTCCGGTCGCCCAGGCCAGTGACCAGGCCGCGCGCAGCAGGGGGGCCGAGCGCTGCCCGGCGGTGCCCTCGCCCAGCACGGCCCGGGCCAGCGCGAACAACTGCGGGAAGGCCGCGCCCATCGCCCCGAGCACGGTGGCCGCCATCAGCAGCAGCACGAAGAAGCTGGACACCCGCGGCAGCAGCGCATAACCGGCGACGCCGAGCAGGATGACGATGATGGCGTACGTCCGTGCCGGTCGACGGTCGAACAACCGGCCCAGCCACCACCCGATCGTGATGCCGCCGAGCGCGAACACCGACGACCAGACCCCGACCTGCAGCGGCGACAGTCCGACGGCGTCGGCCCCGAAGAGCACGATGTAGCTGTTGACCATCGCGTCGGCGATCCCGAGCAGCAGAACGGCGACGAACAGCGCGAGAAAGGCCACCCGATCTTCGTACCGGCCCGGGACCGCCCGGCGACACCGATTATCGGGGGCAGACGAAGATGGGGCAGGTCGGGAACTTGATGACCAAGGGCGGGTTGGCGGCCATCGTGTCGAGGAGCCACTGGCGGTGGCGGGCGACGCTGAGCACGCCGATCGGGCCGGTGACGTCGAGGTAGCCGTCCTCGGTGTACCGCGACGGGTAGTCGGTGATGCCGACGAGGGTGTCGCCCGCGGTGACCGGGCCGCCCTCGTCGCCCCGGACGAACGTGCCGGGGGTGCCGCTCACGGTCAGGTTGGCGTCCGTGGTGCGGGCGGCCAGCTTCACGTACTCGTCCAGGTAACGGTTGCCGCCGCTGTACCGCCACACGTCGGTGCCGGCGGCCGGGTCCTGCGTGGCCAGGGTACGGGCCGTGAAGCCGGTCACCGGGGTGTCGAGCCGGGCCAGCAGCAGCCGTCCCTGGCGGGCGGTGAACGTGGCGCGCCGGATCTGGCCACCCGCGTCGATGTCGCCGGTCGTCGGGCAGCCGTCGCGGGTGAGCAGCCAGCTCTGCGTGATCAGAGCGCCCGAGCACGAGCCGTCGCCGCCGTGGATGCGGACCAGCCAGCGGTTGGCGGGCACGGTGGTGTCGACCAGGCTGTTGGCGGCCGCGCTGGCGGGGCTGGAACCGAGCGCGAGGGTGGCCGCGTGGGCGGCGGTGGGAGTCAGGAAATGGGCGGCCAGAACAGCGGCCGCCACGACACGGAAGCTACGCACGGCACGACAGTAGGGACGCGGCCGATGTCTGTCTGCGGCGGAATTACGCGGGCGAAACTGCCAGCTTTTCCGCCAGATAGAGGTGCAGCTCGCGATCGGCCGGCGGCACCGGCAGGTCGTGTGTGGCGCGCAGCTCGGCGGCCCGGTGCAGGAAATCGCGGGACAGCGTGGCGGCGGCCAGGCGGTCGAGCGTCCGGGCCTGTTCGGGGCGGCCGTTGGCGTGTCCGAACGCCTCGGTCAGCAGCTTCGCCGCCGCGTCCCGGTCGCCGCGGGCCAGCGCGACATCGCCCAGCCGGGCCAGCGCGAGACCGATGCCGGGACGGTATTCGGCCGCCCGGGCCATCTCCAGCGCCTCGCGGGCCGTCGCCTCGGCCTCGTCCACCAGGTCCGATCCCAGCCTGGCCTCGGCGAGCATGCCGAGCGCGTACGCCGTGGGAGATGTGTCGTTGAGTTCCCGGAACGCGGCCACCGCGGCGACCAGATGCTCGTGCGACGACGCGTACGCGCCCAGGTCGTTCTCCACGCCGGCCAGGTTCATCCGGGTCACCGCGGCGCCGCGCCGGTCGCCCAGCTCCTCCTTGATGGCCAGGCTGTCCCGGTAGTGCTCGCGGGCCCGGTCGTACTCGCCCCGGTCGTGGGCCAGCGTGCCCAGGTTGTTGAGCGAGATCGTCACGCGTCGCCGGTCGCCGGCCGCCCGCGCCAGGTCGAGGCTGGCCCGGTGGCTGGCGCGGGCTTCCGCGTAGTGGCCGAGGAACTTCTGCGCGTTGCCCGCGACGGTGAGCGCCGCACTGACGTCACTGTCCTCGTCGAACAGTTCGGTGCATCGCGTCGCGAGCCGGAGCGCCTCTTCGGGCCGCCCGGCCTCGTTGGCCGCGATCGAGGCGCCGTGAAGGGCCCACGCCCGTACGGGAGAAGCGGTTGTCGCCTCGGCGATGCGAAGCAGGGTGCGGCTCGCCTCGCCGAACCGGGCGCGCGCCACATGAACGGCGGTCAGCGCCTTGACCAGCGGCACGTCCAGCGTCTCGGGCCGATGGGTCACCGACCACGACACGGCGGCCCGGACGTTGTCACGCTCGGCGTCCACCCGATCGTCCCCGGCGCGCACCAGAGCGAGAAAGAAAAGGGCATGAGCTTCCCGTACGGAGTCAGGCCCCGCGGCCACTTCCCGCACCGTGTCCAACATGGTGATCCGCGCGTCTCCATCCCGGTCGATCAGCGTGACCAGGCTGTCCGCGGCGAGCTGCCCGACCGAGCCACGGACGCGGGGCACGGTGATCCCGGCCGCGCTCAGCACCGCCTCGAGATCGCCCGGCGCGGCACCTCCGGCGAAGATCGCCAGCGCGCCCAGCACCAGTCGTTCCCGCTCGTCGAGCCGTCCGGTGCTCCACTCGACCGTGAGCCGCAACGTCTGATGGCGTTCCGGCATGTCGGCCGCCCCCAGCAGTTCGGGCAGCTCGGCCAGCAGCTCGCCCGGCTCCTGAACCGCCAGTTGAGCCGCAGCCAGCTCGATCGCGAGGGGCAGCCGGTCCAGCCGTCGGCACAGGGCGTCCAGTGCCGCGGCGTTGTCGTCGGTGCGCCGGAAGCCGAGCCGTACGGCGGAGGCCCGCTCGACCAGCAGTCCCACCGCGTCCGCCCCGGCCAGCGGAAGCAGCCGCAGCACGTGCTCGCTGCGCAGCCGCAACGGCGAGCGGCTGGTGGCCAGCACGGTCAGCCGGTGGCAGCGGCCCAGCAGGTCGGCCACCCAGCGCGCGGCCCCGGCCACGTGCTCGAAGCTGTCCAGCACGAGCAGCCAGCGCCGGTCGCCGATGAGCTGGACCAGCGCGTCCAGCGGCTCCCGGCCGACGCCTCGGCACCGCACCGCGTCGGCCACCGCCTGCGGCACGTCGGCCGGGTCGTCGAGCACGCTGAGGTCGGCCCCGGCGACCCGGTCGAACCGGCCGGCCAGCCGCCAGCCCGCCTCCAGCGCCAGCCGGCTCTTGCCCACGCCGCCCGCCCCGACCACCGACACGAGCCGCACACCGGGGTCGAGCACCAGCGCGGCCAGCTGGGCCAGCTCGTCGTCCCGTCCGAGCAGGGCGGTGGGGGCGGCGGCCAGATCGGGTCGCTTGCTCTTTCTGAGCCGGGTCGACGGCGGGGCCTTCTTCCGCGCGAGGCCGTAGAGCTCGGCCCGCTCGGCCGCGTCCGTCCCGAGCCCGTCGCACAGCACCCGCAACGTCTCCCGGTGCGGGCGTCGCGTCGTTCCGCGCTCGATGTCGCCGATCGTGCGCAGACCCAGCCCGGTCTTCCCGGCCAACTGCTCCTGCGACAGCCCACGGCTCAGCCGCAGTTCGACGATCCGGCGCCCGAGCTCATTCACGGCCGCGATTATCTATGGCGACCGCTCAGGCCGTGCCGTGCCTCGCCGGGCGCAGCAGGGTCAGGGCACGCAACGCCTCGGCCCGGGAGATCGGCTGATCGTCCTCGGCCTGCACGGCCAGGGCCATCTCGATCGCCTGGCGGATCCACGTCGTCTTGGGCACCTCGGTCGCGGCCGCCGCCGCCGCAACCGCCTCGTCGAGCTCGACCGGCAGACGCAGCGAACGCACCACCATGACCGCCGACCCGGCCGGAGGCAACGCGTCGAGCAGGGTCGCCTCGTCGGCG
Source organism: Paractinoplanes bogorensis (assembly GCF_018829635.1). Taxonomy (GTDB): domain Bacteria; phylum Actinomycetota; class Actinomycetes; order Mycobacteriales; family Micromonosporaceae; genus Actinoplanes; species Actinoplanes bogorensis. Next base: position 816,740 of record NZ_JAHKKG010000001.1, on the reverse strand, counting down.
GGCGCGGGCGGTGCGTCGAAGGTCAGTCTCTCCATGAACGCCGCAAGCTGCTCAGGCGTCTGCGGCAGGTCTTCGTCGTGACTCATCGCGTCTCCTCCCAGCGGGTGAACTCCAGCAGCTCCACGTCCGTCATCGCCCGGGCCCCAATGATCTTCCAGGTCAGCCCGGCGGTGTGATGAACCGCCACGATCAGCGGCCGCCCCGCCGCCGTGCGGGCCCACACGCTGAGCACAGCGACCCCGGTGTCGCTGACGGCCCGCCGCGGCCAACGCCGACGGGCCCCGAGCACTTGCCGCACCTCGTAGGGCTCCATCCCGAGCAGCGCGGCCAGAGCCCAGTCCTCCCACTCGTACGGCACACTCCCAGCGTACTACGCACGTATTACGCGCGCGGCACCTCGAGAGCCGCCGTGATCGCGAAGTGCCGGTCGACCGCTTCGACGAGTGCCCGTCCCCGTTCCGCCAGCCCGATCCGCACCGCCCATGCGTCAACCGCCGCGAGGAACCCCACCAGATCCCGGTGCACGCTTCGCAAAAGATCGACCAGTTCGAGCCGATGCACGAAGACGCTCGCCCCGGCCGGTCGGCCGTGGTCGCCCTTCTGCCAGACGCGCAACCCGTCATCAGCGAACTCGATCACCGGCCCCGGATCGTGCCCCAGCCACGGCGACTCACCGTCGAGAGCCCGCACCCAGTCACGCCAGTCCTCCAGACCAGCACAGCAGCCCGGGACCACCGCCATCCCGGTGACCGTGTCGGTCAGGCGTAAGCCGCCCGGCACGATGAGGCACTCCTCGGCGACGAGCGTGTCCACGACCTCGTCACGTCCGCCAGGGGAAGCGACATCGGCCAGGGCGGCCACGAAGAGACCGATCTGCCGATCCGTGCAATCGGCCGCGAGCTCCAACCACGAACCCGCCGCCATCTCGGCAACCGGCCATGGCGGCCGCGACGCGGCATCGAAGCCCGGGACTTCCACAACGGCCTGCAGCTTGATCACCACAGGATTCAAGCCGAGCCGCCCCGAAAGCGCCGCCGGTTTCCCGTGTTCCAGCGGGTCCGCCCGTTAGGCGAGCGTCAACGCATACACGTAGACGCGCGGGTCGTCGGGCAGGGTGATCGAGCGGATCTGCTTCCCCTGCGTGACCGGGAAAGCCGCACCGAACAGTGACACCGGCGGCCCGTCCACGCCCTGGCCGGCCTTGATGCGGTGCGGCATGGCGAGAACGGCGTCGCCGGTGCCGCACCAGTCGGGGACGGTGACCGGGGCCGACGAGTAGGTGCCGTCCGTGTAGCCGATCGTGACCGAGCTCCCGACCGGCCCGTTGTGGCTGGTCAGCACGAGGTTGGCCGAGGTGTACGAGCCCGCGGGCAGCAGCAGGGTCCGGCCCGCGGCGGCGGTGAAGTTCAGGGCCGCCCCGGTCGGGTCGGGGGCCGCGTAGGTCACGCCGCCCCAGGTGACGGGGCCGGCGACGGGCATCAGGTCGGCGTCGTAGCTCCAGCCCCCGCCGTCGAAGTTGCCGGAGGCGGGCGCAGCCACCGTGGCCGTGCCGTCGAGGGTCGGCGTCAGGGTCACCGCGCACTGCCCGGCAGCCGACGAGGCGGCACAGGACGACGGCGTCGTGACGGTCAGCGTGGCGGTCCGGCGCAGCGAAAAGGCGGGGATGGTCACTTCCAGCGGATACGACCCTACGGCGGCCCCCGCCGGTGCGGTCACCGTGATGGTGGCCGAGGCCGACGTCGGCAGGTGTCGCGAGACGATCGGGCCCGGCTGGCGAACAGAGACGGAGAATCCGGACGGCGCCACCACGTTGACCTGGGGTCGCAGGCTGCCGGGCGCCTGCCCGACCAGATCGACGGACAACTGAGCGCTGCCTCCGGCCGGGAGCGCCACCTCAAAAGGGCGCACCGCCGCCGACAGTTCCGTCCGGCCGTCCAGCGGCGCCTTGTTGACCGACGGGGGTTCGGCCGCGGCCGAGGTGCCCCACGACGACGGCGACGTGCCGAGCGTGTGCGTGATCGTGCCGCCCGAGCCGATTGCCGACCACGGGATCCAGTTCTTCGACAACGAGGAACCATTTACCCGTACGCGCCGAATGTACCGATTTTGATCCGATGCGCCGGGAGCGTTGATCGTCAGGGTGCCCGACGGAAGGGACACGACGGCCGACGGGAACTGCGGCGACGACACGGCCAGGAAGTTCGCCCCGCTCATGGTCGGATAGAGGCCGAGCGACGAGAACACGTACCAGGCGCTCATCGTGCCCAGATCGTCGTTGCCGGTCATGCCGTCGGGGCCGGTGGTGAAGAGCGTCATCGCGGCCCGCACGACGGTCGCCGTCTTCGCGGGGGCTCCGGCCCAGTGATACATGTACGGCGCGAGCAGGTCGGGCTCGTTGTTCGGGTTGTAGGTCGCCTTGGCGTAGTAGTCGTACGGGCTGGCGATCCAGTCCTTGCGCACGGTTCCGGACGGATCGGTCAGCAGCTTCGGGTAGACGAAGAAGTCGTCGAGACGTTTCTGTGAAGCGGCCCGCCCGCCCATCAGGCTCACCAGACCGGCCGGATCCTGGGGGACGAGCCACTGGTACTGGTAGGCCCCGCCCTCGTGGAACTGCTGGGCCGCCGCCACCGGGTCGTACGGGGTGAGCCAGGTGCCGCTGGTGGTGCGCGGACGGAACTGCTTGATCGAGGAGTCCCAGAGGTTGCGGTACCACTGGCCGCGCCCGGCGAACAGGCGTGCGTCGTCGGTCTTGCCGAGCCCGGCCGCCATCAGGGCGAGGGAGGCGTCGGCGGCCGCGTACTCGAGGGTGGCCGAGGCCGGGTGCACGCAGTCGTTGTCGCCGCCCTTGTGCACGCAGTCGGTGCCCAGCTTCAGCCCGGACGGGATGTAGCCGCGTTCGCTGTAGTACTTGATGCCCGTACGCCCGTTGTAGGGCGATCCGGCGGGCGGCTCGCTCAGAGCGTTTTTGCGCAGCAGATCGTAAGCAGAAGACTCGTAGCCGGCCAGCAGACCCTTCGACCACGCCTCGACCAGGAACGGTGTCACCGGGTCGCCGGTCATGATGTTGGTCTCGCTGTTGGCCAGCGCCCACCGCGGCAACCAGCCCCCGTCGCGGCCGATCGCGAGCACGCTCAGCGCCACATCCCGCGCGACGTCGGGGGTGAGCAGTTCGAGCAGCTGGTTCTGCGGGCGGTACGTGTCCCAGAGCGAGAAGTTCTGGTACGGCGTGTAGCCCGAGGCCTTGTGCACGGCGCGGTCGAAGCCCACGTACGAGCCGTCCACGTCGCCGGCCAGGTTGGGGTGCAGCAGCGAGTGGTAGAGCGCCGTGTAGAACGCCGCCTGCCGGTCGGACGAGCCGCCGCCGATCTTGATCTTGTTCAGGGCGGTGACCCACTGGGCCCGCAACGATGACCGAACCGCGTCGAAGTCGTACGAGGAAGCAGTCTCCGCGGCCAGATTCGCCCGCGCCCCGGCCAGTCCGGTGTACGAGAGCCCGACCTTCACCACGACATCCCGGTCGGACGCGGCGTTGAACGTGACGTACGCGCCGTTCGACCCCGATCCGGCCGCATCCCGGCTGCCGGCCGAGACGGACGACCCGCGCCAGGTGCCGTACGAGGCGAACGGCCGGTCGAACGACGCGGTGAAGAAGACGGTGTGGTCGTCCTTGCCGGCGCAGAAGTTGCCGGCCTCGACCCGGCCCTCGATCGTCCGGTCGCCGACCACGTGGATCTCGGAGTCGAACACCGACTGGTTGGCCTTGCCCGTGTTGAACAGGACGTTGGCCGACCCGGTGGACGGGAACGTGTAGCGCTGCCAGCCGGTGCGCTCGGTCGCGGTGAGCTCGGCGCCGACGCCGTACCTGGAGAGCCCGACCCGGTAGTAGCCCGGCGAGGCCTCCTCGTCGTCGTGGCTGTAGGCCGACTTGTAGACGTTCGGATCCACGCTGGTGATCGCGCCGGTGGTCGGCATGATCGGGAGCTCGCCGGCCACGCCGCAGCCGACCCCGGAGAGGTGGGTCTGGCTGAACCCGTAGATCGAGGACTGCTTGTAGTCGTAGCCGCCCTGCCCGCCGGTGTCCGGACTGACCTGCACCATGCCGAACGGCGCGCTGGCGCCGGGGAACGTGTTGCCGAAGTTCTCGGTGCCCACGAACGGCCGTACGAGATCAACGGGTTCCGCAGCGGCCGCGGGAGCCGCGGGGGCCGCGAAAAGGCCGGTGACAAGGACAGCGCTGAGCAGCAAGTGCATGGTGAACCTCCCGTGACAACGTTGTCACCACGAAGTTACGTACGTCAATGGGTTGGCAACCGAATTGCACCCGTGACCCTCCTCAAGGTCCGGCGCCGGGCTCCCGATCTTCGGTCTACCAGCCCCCGGCGAACCGGAGACACGTCTGATGACAGCCAGCACCCGCCTGTGCGGACTCGTCGGCGCGGTAGTCATCGCCTTCGCGTTCATCCTCAGCACCGGCGCCGGCGGACCCGGCTTCACGCTGGCCGTCTCCAACTTCGGTCTGTGCCTGGGCGCGATCGCCGCCGCCGTCGCGTGCCTCTATCGAGGGCGTCGCTTCACCGGCCGGATGCGCTGGGGCTGGAGCCTGATCGGGCTGGGCGTGCTGAGCTGGGGCCTGGGCCAGGCGGTGGCCTGCTGGTACGGCCTCGTCGGCCGGGAGGTGCCGCTGCCCTCGGAGGCCGACCTCGGCTACCTCGGCATGATCGTGCTCACCTCGGCCGGCCTGCTCGTACTGCCGAGCCGCGCCCAGGCGCTGGCCAGCCGGATGCGCAGCGTGCTGGACGGCCTGATGGTCGCGGCCTCGCTCGTGCTGATGGCCTGGATCTTCGTGGTCTCGCCGCTGCTCGAGGGCGGTAAGGCCGGGCTCGCGCTCTACGTCAGCCTGGCCTACCCGCTGGGCGACGTGGTGATCGTGACGATGGTGCTCTACATGCTGGCCCAGCAGCGCCGCAACGGCCGCACCTTCCATCAGGTGGCGCTGGTCGGCATCGGCATCGTGGCCTTCGCGGTCTCCGACATCGCGTACGCCTATCTCAACCTGCTCGACGCCTACAACTCGGGCGGCCCGACCGACATCGGCTGGTTCACCGGCTTCTCGCTGATCCTGCTGGCCGCCCTCGTGCCGGCCCGCCGCACCGAGGAACCCGCCACCGCCACCGTCGACGAGAGCGCGCAGCCGATCGGGATCCTTCTCCCGTACGTGGCGGTGCTCGCGGCCCTGTTCACGTCGGTGATCTGGTACGCCACCACCGGCCACACGAACATCTTCGTCGCCTACACCCGTTCGGCCCTGATCCTGCTGATCGTCGGCCGCCAGCTGCTCACGCTCCGCGAGAACCGCAACCTCACCCGGACGCTCGAGGCCCGGGTCGCCGCCCGGACGGCCGACCTGTTCGCCAGCGAGCAGCGGTTCCACGCCCTCGTGCAGCACAGCTCGGACGTCGTCACCGTGGTCAGCCCGGAGGCCGACGTGCTCTACCAGAGCGAGTCGGTGCAGCGGGTCTTCGGCTACCCGGCCCGCTCGCTCAACGGCCGCCGGCTGACCAAGCTGATCGACCCCGAGTCCGGCCTGCGGCTGGCCCAGGCGCTGCGCCAGGTGGCCGGCCGCCCGTACGCGACCACGGTGCTGGAGCTCTCGGTCCAGCACCGCGACGGCCGCGTGCGGCAGGCCGAGATGACCATCACGAACCTGCTGAGCGACCCCAGCGTGGCCGGCCTGGTGCTCAACACCCGCGACATCAGCGAGCGCAAGGAGCTGCAGGACCAGCTCGTCCACGAGGCGTACCACGACGCGCTGACCCAGCTGGCCAACCGGGCGCTGTTCCGCGAGCGGGTCGGCGAGGCGCTGCGCGACAGGCCGGCCGACGGCGAGGTCACCGTGCTCTTCCTCGACCTGGACGGGTTCAAGGAGGTCAACGACAGTCTCGGACACCTGGCCGGCGACCAGTTGCTCGTTCAGGTGGCCGATCGGCTGCGTGCGTCCGTACGGGAAAACGATCTTGTGGCTCGGTTCGGCGGGGACGAGTTCGCCGTGCTGATCTCGGCGCCCGCCGACGGCACGGATCCGGAGCAGGTCGCGCAGCGCATCATCGACGTGCTCGAGGAGCCGTTCGCCAGCGACAGCCGCAACATCCACGTGCAGGCGAGCATCGGCCTGGCCGCGGCCGGACTGCTCGACGGCGGCGAGGCCGACGGCGCCGAGCAGCTCATGCGCAACGCCGACCTGGCCATGTACAAGGCCAAGTCGGCCGGCGGCAGCGGCTACGCCAGCTACGACCCCGAGATGCTGTCCGGCCTGGTCGCCCGGCTCGAGCTCGAGGCCGACCTGCGCCTGGCGCTCGAACGCAAGCAGCTGCACCTGCACTACCAGCCGACCATCGACCTGGCCACCAGCGAGGTCATCGGGTTCGAGGCGCTGGCCCGCTGGGAGCACCCCGAGCGCGGCCTGATCCCGCCGGCCGAGTTCATCCCGATCGCCGAGGCCACCGGGCTGATCGTGCCGCTGGGCCGATGGGTGCTGCGCGAGGCGTGCCGGCACGCCGTCGAGTGGAGCCGGGCCGGCGGGCGTCCGGTCAAGATGGCGGTCAACGTGTCGGTACGCCAGTTCGACCGGGCCGACCTGGTCGAGGTCGTCGCGGACATCCTGGCCGAGACCGGCATGCCGGCCGACCAGCTGTGCCTCGAGATGACCGAGAGCGTGCTGATGACCGACACCGACGACAACCTCGAGCAGCTCGTACGCCTCAAGGCGCTCGGCGTCACGCTGGCCATCGACGACTTCGGCACCGGCTACTCGTCGCTGGCCTACCTGCGCCGGTTCCCGGTCGACACCCTCAAGATCGACCGCTCGTTCGTCGAGCGGCTCGGCGCCCTGACCGACGACACCGCGCTGGCCGACACCATCGTCCAGCTCGGCAAGAGCCTCGGCATGGACACCGTGGCCGAGGGCATCGAGGAGTTCGGCCAGCTCGCCGCGCTGCGCGAGATGGGCTGCCACTTCGCGCAGGGTTACTACTTCTCGCGTCCCGTGCCGGCCGGCGAGGCCGGGCGGCTGTTCGTCGAGGGCGCTGCCGCCCGTGCCTGAGGAGACCATGATGCCCGCCTCGCTGTCCCCTGAACGGCTCGAGCCGCTCGGCCTGCCGACGCCCTACCTGATGACCGACCTCGGCGCGGTGAGCGACCGGTACACGGCGTTCCGGCGGGCGCTGCCGGACGTCCGGGTCCACTACGCGATGAAGTGCAACCCGTCCCCCGAGGTGCTGCGCACGCTGGACGACCTGGGGGCCGGTTTCGAGATCGCCTCGCTCGGGGAGCTGCGCGTGCTCGAGGCGATCGGGGTGGACCCGGCCGACGTGCTGTTCAGCAACCCGGTGAAGCCGCCCGCGCACATCGCGGCCGCCCACGCGGCCGGCCTGTGGCGGTTCAGTTTCGACTCCCCGGGCGAGCTGGCCAAGATCGCCGAGCACGCGCCGGGCGCGGCCGTCTACGTCCGGCTGCGCGTCGACGACCACTCCAGCGTCTTCCCGCTGTCCCGCAAGTTCGGCACCGACACCGAGGACGCGTACGACCTCCTGCTGCTGGCCGAGCGGCTCGGGCTGCGCCCGTACGGGATCACCTTCCACGTCGGATCCCAGTGCGTGCGCCCGGACGCCTGGGCCGAGGCGGTCGACATGGCCGGCAAGCTGATGGACCGGCTGCGGCACGACGACATCCGGCTCGAGATGCTCGACCTGGGCGGCGGGTTCCCGGCCCGCTACACCGAAGACGTGCCCGGCATCGAGCGGATCGGCTCGATCACCGCCGAGGCGATCGCCGCCCTGCCCTACCGCCCGGCGCTGCTGGTCGCCGAGCCCGGGCGCAACCTGGTGGCCGAGGCCGGCGTGCTCGCGGCGACCGTGATCGGGCAGGAGTTCCGGGGCGACGAGAACTGGCTCTATCTCGAGGTGGGCGCCTACAACGGCCTGATGGAGGTGCTGCAGACGCCGGGCGGGTGGTCGTTCCCGGTGCGGGCGGGCCGGGACGGCGACCTGGTTCCCTACACGCTGACCGGACCGTCGTGCGACAGCACCGACACCATCGGTGCGGGGATCCTGCTGCCGGACGGCCTGACCACCGGCGACGTGATCTATCTGGGCAGCACCGGGGGCTACACCCTGGCGTACGCGTCGAACTTCAACGGTTTCCCCCCACCCACGCCGCTCTTCACGCGTGACTGATCCGCGCGTATCCCGCCGGGGCCGCCGTCGCGCGGGCCCCGGCGGCATGCGTCGTGCCGGGCGGCTGCGCGAGCTGCTCGTCTCCGGCGTGGTCGACTCGTTCGGCCTGGCCCTGGGCTGGACGCTGGTGGTGCTCATCGCCACCGCCCGGGGCGGGCTGGCCGAGGCCGCGCTCTACAACGCCGCCATGCTGGTCGGCGTCGTGCTGTCGGCCCCGGTCACCGGCTGGCTGGCGCGTCACCTGGACGGCCGGGTGCTGCTCCGCGGCGCGGCCGGCATCGAGGTGATGCTGCGGTTCGGCACGCTGTTCGGCCTGATCGCCGGCTGGCCCGCGTGGCTGATCGCGGTGCTGGTCGCGGTGCAGCACGTCGCGGCCTGGGCCGGGTTCGCGGGCATGCGGGCCGAGGTGTCCGCGGTGGACTCATCGGCCCGCTCGATGACCCGGTACGCGGTCTCGATCGCCGGCGTGGAAGCGGCCGGTACCGCCTTGGCCGCCCTGCTGCCGGTCGGCCCGCACGGCTACCCGACCGGCGGGCTGCTGATCGCCGTGTTCGTCGTCTACCTCGGTTCGCTGCTGCCCACGGTGCTGGTGGCGCGCCGGGCCCGGATCGCACCGGCGCCGTCGGTGCCGGTGTCCTTCACGTGGCGCCTCCCCCAGCCCCGCCTGCTGCTGGCCGGGGCCGGCGTCATGCTGCTCGCCTCCGGGCCGGCCCTGCTGGCCGTCCCGGTCACGGCCGAACTCCACGGCGACCGGTGGGTGGCCGTGGCCGCCATCGCCTTCTGCGCCGGCACCCTGCTGGCCACCCGGGCGGTGACCGCCCTCGGCCGGCTGCACCTGCCCGCCGTGCTGCGCTGGTCGCTCTGGGGCCTGGGCATGCTGGCGGGCTGGATCCTGGCCCCGCACTGGGCCCCGCTGGTGCTGCTGGCCCAGTTCGCGGCCGGCCTGAGCCAGACCGCCTTCGAGGGCGACATGGACGCCCGGGTGGCCGTCGAGGCCCGGCCCGAGTCGGTGACCCGCGACCTCGCCTACAGCGCCTCGGTCCGCGCGCTGGGCGGCGCCGTCGCGGTGCGCCTGCTCCCGATGCTCTACGCCGCCCCCGCCATCGGCCTGGCCGCGAGCGCGGCGTCCCTGATCCTGGGCGTCATCACGCTGCTGTTGTGGGCCGCCCTTACGGTCGCCCCGCACCTCTTCCGGAGGACCGACCCTGTCCAGTCCGCGACATAGCGCCGCCGCCCTCCCGCCGTGGTCATAACCTGCGGAAACAGGAGGTCGGGCGATGACGGTCGAAATTCCGAAGGAAGAGATCCGGTTCGCGGTCGTGCTCAACGGCGGGGTCAGTCTCGCCGTGTGGATGGGCGGGGCGGTGCACGAGATCGACCGGGTCACCCGCCGCGACGGCCCGTACGCGGCGCTGCTCGATCTGGTCGGGGCCGAGGCGCGCGCCGACGTCATCTCGGGCACCTCGGCCGGCGGCATCAACGGCGCCGCCCTGGCTCTGGCCCAGATCAACGAGACGGCCGACCTGCGGCAACTCCGCGAGCTGTGGGCCGAGCAGGGGGACATCGACGCCCTGCTGCGTACGCCGTTCCGCGGCTCGCCGGTCTCGCTGCTGCAGGGCGACGAGTACTTCCTGCCGCAGTTGCGGGCCACCTTCAAGCGCCTGGCGTCCGACTATCGCCGGCGCCCGCCGGAGAAACGGCCGGTCGACCTGACGATCACCACCACCCTGCTGCACGGCGCGCAGACGGTCAGCGTGGACGCGCTCGGGCAGAAGCTGCCGCAGAGCGTGCACACCGGCCGGTTCCACTTCCGCCACGACAGCAAGGAATCGGTGCCCCCGGGCGTCGAGCAGTCCACCGACTTCGACCCGAAGTGCATCAACGAGACGGTGGACCGGCTCGCGCTGGCCGCCCGCAGCACGGCGTCGTTCCCGTTCGCGTTTGAACCGTCCTATGTGCCGGTCCACCAGGGAGCGACGCCGCCCGGGCTCGGCCGGCCCAACATGAGCGCGGTCGCCTCGTGGGCCGATCCCGGGGTCGACGACCGGTCCCGGTTCGCGGTCGACGGCGGGCTGCTGGCCAACACCCCGACCCGCGAGGCGCTGGAAGCGGTCGACCGTCTGCCCGGCGGCGGACCCGTACGGCGGGTGATGCTGCTGGTCTATCCGCACGCGTCGGCCACCGCGGACGAGACCCCGGACCGGCCGGAGGACATGCCGACCGTGCTCGAGTCGTCCGGCCTGCTGCTGGGCGCCCTGTCCGGCCAGGGCAGCCGCACCTTCGTCGAGGAGATCGACCGGCACAACCGGGCGGCGGCGTCCCGGCGGACCGGGCGGCACGAGCTTCTCGCCTCCCTCGACGGCGGCCCGGAAGACCTCTACGACACCGCCGACCGGCTGGACAAGCTCTACAAGCAACTCCGGATCCGGCGGGCCAGCCGGGATCTCGCGGCCCGGGTGCCACCGGCACGGGACTGGCCCTACGAGCGCACCCGGGTGTGTGCCGAGCGGGCCCAGACCGCGTACGGACCCGGCCTGCCCTATCTGCCACAGGCCCCGGTGCCCGAGTGCGCGCGGGCGATCATGACCGGCGGCACCGGCTGGGCCTGGGGCATCACGACGGCCGAGCATCTGGCCGAGACCGCGCTCGACCTCTACTCGCGACTGGCCTGGGTGGTCGCCGACCCGGCCCAGCGGGTGAGCGAGAACCGGACGAAGCTGTTCGAGGACCGGCTCCACGTGCGCAAGCTGCGGGTCGAGCTGGATCGGCCGTGGGACACCGAGGCGGCCGGCGATCCGGACGAGGCGTACTGGCGGAAGAGGTTGGACGCCTATCGCGACAAGATGCTGGGCCCGGCCGTCATCGGTGAACCCGTCCGCGCCCAGGTCGAGGAGATCGCGCGGAAGGTCGCGCTGACCGAGCCGATCCTGCGCTCGCTGAGCCCCGACCAGATCACCCTGGGCGAGCTCGGCCCGTGGCGCGACCTGCTGACCGCCGACGCCGTCCCGGCCGAGCGGGACCTCCCCGACCAGGTCACCCGGATCCTCGCGCGGCTCCTGGCGCTCGAGGTGCTGACGACCTGTCTGGCCGAGGAGACCGAGACCGGGATGTCCCAGGCGGTCGATCTCATCCAGGTCAGCCTGATGACGTCGAACCCGTTCGCCAGGTATTCGGTGACCCCGGCCGACAAGGGGGCCGGGCTCGCTCTGTCCCGCTTCGGCGGCTTCCTCAAGCAGTCGTGGCGGGTCAACGACTGGACTTGGGGGCGGATGGACGCGGCGGCCACGCTGTGCCGGATCCTGCTCAACCCGGCCCGGCTCCGGCGGATCGCCATCCTCGACGGCAGCCTCCCCGGCACCGCTCCGGCCGCCCTGGCCGAGCGGCTCCTGAACCGGATCGACAGCACCTTCGCGGGCGGAGTGCCGCCGCAGCTGGTCGGCCTCCGCCGGGACGCGATCGCCGAGCTGATCCCGATCTACGGTCCCGACGTGCCCCCGGACGGCCTGCCCGCGGCCCTGCACGCCGTGGCCGACTTCGCCATCTGGTCGGTGCAGGCGGGCATCGCCGCCGAGGAGCTGCCGCCGCTGGCCCGCGCGATCCGGACCGACCAGAAGGACGGCGGGAACCCCCGCTCCCGCGGCGTGCAGTTCCTGTCGGCCAACGAGAAGCTGCTGGAGACGCTGAGCCGCCCCGATCCGCCGGCCGCCCTGGGGATCGAGGCGCTGGCCGCCTTCGACCGGGCCGGGATCGGGCACGAGACGCTCGGCGAGGAGGCGGCCAGCGATCGGCTGCTGCGGACCACGGTCGAGGCGGCCAGCGTGGCGGTGACCGTGCTCGACAGTGGCCGGTCGGGCCTGCCCGTCCTGAAACCGGTGACCCGGGCCGTCCGGGGCGCGGCCCTGCTGCCCTACTTCGCGATCCGCGGGGTCACCGGCGGCGGCGGAGTGGCCAAGTTCCTGGCGTTGCTCGGCTTCAGCCTCGGCGGTTTCCTGGTCGTGCTGGCCCTGCTCGGCAGCCTGCCCGCGTGGGCCTCGGGACCGGCCGCCGCGGCCGGCGCGGGCGCCCTGCTCGGTGCGTTCGCCTACGGCGCGCTGCGCACCGGGACGATGCTGCACGGCGTGGTGCTGCTGGCGCCGGTGGTGCCGCTCGTCGTCTACGCCCTGACCGACGTCGGCAACAAGGGCCAGGACGCTCAGCGCGGCGCCTCGGTCGTGCTGCTGGTGGCCGTGGCCGCCCTGTCCCTGATCATCCTGGGCAGTCTGCCCGCGGTGCCGCCGAGCCCGGCCGTGGTCTTCCGGCGTCAACTCGTCCGGGCCTGGTCCCGGCGCCGGCCGATGCTGGTCGGAGCGGCCGTCGTCGCCGCACTGGCCGCCGCGATCGTGTTCGGCGTGCCCGCGGTGTCCGGCTGGCTGGCCGACCAGGAACCGGCTGACCTGGTCGTCGGGGCCGCCCTGACCACCGGCGTCGTGCTGGTCGTCATGATCGGGCTGGCCTGGGTGCTCGGCCGGCGCCTGGGCACCTGGGTGGAGACCGACGGCGCCTACCGGACGCAGTTCACCGTGCACCCCTCGGGCAGCGCCGCCGGCTGGAGCATCGTCTACGCGGTGGTCTTCCTGCTCGCCGCGATCGCCCTGGTGCGCTGGGCCAAGGCCGACACCTGGCGGGACACCGAACCGTGGATGATCGCGGCCACCGTCACCGCCGTGGTCTTCGCGACCGTGCTGATGCTGGTCGTCCCCTGGTTCGCGCCGTGGAGCGCGTGCCGGCGGATCGGGCGCACGCTGGTGAGCGAGGCGACCCCGCAGATCTACCGCGCGCCCCCGCCCCGCCCGACCGAGGAGGCGCTGATCCTGCGCCTGCAGTACACCGGCCGGGCCTACCGCTACCTGCTGTGCACCGACGACGCCCGGACGCTGCGACTGACCCGGGCCGGGCAGCGGATCAGCCGGGCGATCGACCGGAAACTGACCGCACCGGAAATGGGTTGACGCGGGCGGCGCGGATGCCGAAGATCGGCGGCATGACAACTGCGTACGGCATCGCCTGTCCCGCCGGTGCCCCGCGTCTCCTGCCGGGTTGATGGCCCTCTTAGCAGCAGCGGCGCGTTGAGCGGCACCGGGTTCATCCGATCCCGGAGCGCTTCCGCATGTCGTCCTATCGGCTCTACCTGCTCATCTGCGGGGTGGGCGCGTTCGCGTCCCGCACCGCCTTCACTCTCAACCTCATCTACCAGGCGACCGTCGTCGGACTGTCGCCGCTTCAGCTCGTCCTCGTCGGCACGCTGATGGAGGCGGTCTGCTTCATCGCCCAGGTGCCGACCGGCGTGATCGCCGACCGATACAGCCGGCGGCTCTCCGTGATCGCGGGCTACCTGCTCATGGGGGTCGGTCTTCTGGTCTGGGGACTGCTTCCCACGTACGCCGCGATCCTCGTCGCCAATGTCATCTGGGCGATCGGTGCCGTCTGTGTCGACGGGGCCGAGGAGGCCTGGGCCGCCGACGAGATCGCGCCCGAACTGGTCAACCGGGCCTTCATCCGGGGCGGCCAGCTGACCCAGGCCGGTGGGCTGCTCGGCATCGTGGCCGCGGTCGCCCTCACCGCGATCGCACCCGCACTGCCCATCGTGGCCGGTGCTGTGGTGACGCTGGTCCTCGCGGTGCTGCTGATCGTGCTCATGACCGAGAATCACTGGCGCCCGGCGGAAACCCGCGGCCTGGTCGTCGCGGGCGCTCGGGCCGTACGGGGAAGCCTGGTCCTCGGCGGCATCGTCGCGGGCACCCTGTTCGCCGGCATGAGCAGCGAGGGTTTCGACCGGCTGAGCCAGCCGTTCCTGCTGCCGTTCACCGGCCGCTATCCGTCCGAACTGGTCTTCGGCGGCCTGGCGATGCTGGCCGCCCTCGGCTCGATCGTCGTCACCGGAGTGGCCGGGCGATGGATCGACGTGGTGCGGCCACATCGGGTCGGCCGGGTGCTGGCGGTGGTGCAGGCGCTCATCGCGGTCGGCATGGTCGGCCTGGGCCTGGCCGGTCAGTGGTGGGCGGCGGTCGGGCTCTATCTGGCCGTACGCCTGCTGCGCGACTCCGCCACCCCGATCCTCAACGTCTGGCTCGTGTCGGCCACCCAGCCGCAGTCCCGGGCCACCGTGTTCTCGATCGTTTCGCAGGCCGACGCGCTCGGTCAGGTGGCCGGGGGCCCGCCGGCCGGGTTCGTGGCCCAGCGCCGGGCCGTCGGAGCCGGCATCTCGGTGGCCGGTCTGTTCGTGGTTCCCGCCGTCGCCCTGTTCGCGTTGGCCGCTCGTCGTTCCCCCGCTCTCCTCCCGGAGGTTTCGCGATGACCCGTTCCGCCCGTCGCCGTCTCGCTCTCGCCCACCGCGCCCGCCTGCGCCGGGCGCTACTCGGTCAGGCTGCTCTTGGCCAGCTCGAAGGCGGGGAGCATGGCCGCCTGCTCGTCGCCGTCGAGGCTGTCGAGAGCCACCACGACCAGCTGCGAGCCGGCCTGCACGGCGAACGCCCGCTCGGGCTCGAGCGTGTCCTCGAGCTCGCTCTTGGCCTGATAGGCCACCTCGAGCAGCGGCAGGTCGCCGACCCGCTGCTCGCTGAAGACCGGGTCCTTCGCGGACGTCCCGATGAACCCGGTCAGGGCGGCCCGCGGATCACCCGCCTTCCCCGTGTAGACGCGCAGGAAGCCGATCGGACCGGCCGGCTTCGCGTCGATCTCGCAGACCAGCGTCAGTGTGCCGCGGCGGGCGAGCGAGGCCAGCGGATCGTTCTTCCCGAGCGTCACCGCCTGGGGCCGCCAGGAGGCCTGCAGGCCGAACGTCACGGGAAGCTCGCAGCCGCTGCCCGCGGCGCCTACCCGGGCCGCCTCAGCCACTACCTGCGGCGGCGGACTCGGGGCGGCTGGTGACGCGTTCCCGGGCTCCTCGGACTGGCATCCGACCAGGGCAAACGACGCGAAAAAGGCAACTGCGGCAGGGGTACGGAGTCTCACGGGATCGAAAGTGTAGGGGCTGATTTGATCCTGCTCAAACCTCGGGTACAGTCCCGCGCCGACAGCTCATTTAGTACGGGGGTTCGTTCCATGCTTCGCCTGCGCACCGTTCTCACCGCCCTGATCGGCGCTTCGTTCATGACCCTGGCCGCCTGCGGTGGCGACGACACCACGGCCGCCTGGACCGAGCCGGCGGCCACCACGGCCACCAGCGCGGCCCCGGCCGCCGAGCCGACGGACGCGGCGCCCGCCGACGCCGCCCCGGCCGCCGCCGACGCCCCGACCGACAAGGCGATCTGCAACGCCGCCGGCAAGGCCGACAAGGCGTTCAAGGCCGAACTGATCCAGCTGCTCCAGTCGGCTCAGGGCGAGCCCAGCGACGCCGACATGGCCAAGGTGCTCGGCGGGCTCGGCACCGAACTGGAGAAGGCCGCCGGTTCCAGCGAGACCAAGGTCGGTCTGGCCGTGAAGAAGTTCGCCGCCGGCGCGGCCGAGGTCGCGAACTCGGCCAGCCCGATGACCGAGATCGAGAACCCGGAGTACGAGGCCTCCGGCAAGGCGATCACGGCCGCGTGCAAGACGGTCGGCGTCACGGTCAACTACTGACCTACGACGACGGGGGACGCCGCAGCAGATAGGTGTCCATGATCCAGCCGTGTTCGGCCCGGGCGTCCGCGCGTGTCTTGACGATGTCGTCGGCCACGTCGGACACCCGGCCCGAGCGCAGGATCTCGTCCTCGGTGCTGACATAGGCACCCCAGAAGATCTCCGCCTCGGGGTGGGCGGTGAAGGCCTGCTGGGCGTCGAGCATCACGACCACGTCGTCGACGCCCTCGGGCCAGCCCTCGGCCAGCCGCCGCCCGGTGGTGACCTGGAACGGCTGCCCGACCCGGTTCAGCGGCACGCGGTGCTTGGCCGCCAGCGCCGAGACACTGCTGATGCCAGGGATGACCTCGTACTCGAACTCGATCGCGCCCCGGGCCAGCACGTCGTCCAGGATCGCGAGCGAGGAGTCGTACAGGCTGGGGTCGCCCCAGACCAGGAACGAGCCGGTCTCGTCCTCGCGCAGGTGCTCGACCAGCATCTCCTCGACCACCAGGGCCCGCCGGTGCCGCCAGTCGGCAATCGTGCCCTCGTAATCGGCCGGGGTGCGGTCACGGTCGGGGTCGCGGCCGGACACCATGCGCCGGCTCGGCTTGGAGTAGCCGCGCACGATCCGCTCCCGCAGATCGATCATGCTCTGCTTGGCCTCGCCCTTGTCGAGCAGGAAGAACACGTCCGTACGCCCGATGGCCTTAGCCGCCTGCAGGGTCAGGTGGTCGGGGTCGCCGGCACCGATCCCGATCAAGTAGATCTTCCGCACCCGCACCAGTGTGCCTCAGCGGCCGGTGGATACGTCGGAGCAGGGTCACCTTTCGGATAGTTCCCACGCCGTCACCGCGGGTGCATGGTGGATCGATGAGTGAGGGACTGCGGCTCTTCCTGGCCGAGGACGGCGCCGACCCGGAACGGCTCGACGGGCTGACCGGTCAGCTCCGCGCCGAACTGCGCCGGCTCGACGTGGACGACGTACAGACGCTGCCCGGTGGCGCTCCCCCGCCCGGCACACGAGCGTTCGACATGCAGGCGGTCGGCGCGATCCTGGTGCTGCTCGGGCAGAACCCCGAGGTGCTGCGGTCGGTCGTCACGGTCGTACGGGGATGGCTCGGTCGTTCCGACGGCACCAGGCGCACGGTCCGGCTCGAGCTCGGCGGCGACGTCCTCGAGCTGTCCGAGGCGTCGGTGGCCGAGCAGGAACGGTTGGTGGATCTCTTCGTGAGCCGGCACGGCACCTGATGTCCGGCTCGCGCAAGGCCCTGATCGTCGCCAACGACACGTACGACCACGAGGGGCTGAACCACCTGCTCGCGCCCCAGGCCGACGCCGAGGCGCTGGCCGGTGTGCTCGGCGACGCGGCGATCGGCGACTTCGACGTCCGGGTCGTCCGCAACGAACCCGCGCACGTCATCCGCGAGGAGATCGAGGACCTGTTCTCCGACAGCCGCCCCGACGACGTCCTGCTGCTGCACTTCTCGTGCCACGGGCTCAAGGGCGACTCGGGCGAACTGTTCTTCGCCACCCGCAACACCCGGCCCAACCGGCTGGGCTCGACCGCCGTCTCGGCCGACTTCGTGCAGCGCTGCATGCGGGCCAGCCGGTCGCGGAGCATCGTGCTGCTGCTCGACTGCTGCTACGGCGGCGCGTTCAGCACCGGCGTGAAGGTGCGCGCGGCGGGCGACGTCAACGTGTTCGACAGCTTCCACGGCGGCGGACGCGGACGGGCGGTCATCACGGCGTCGAGCGCGATGGAATACGCGTTCGAGGGCGACCAGCTGGCCGACTCCGACGAGCTCAGCCGGCGCCCCTCGGTGTTCACCTCGGCGCTGGTCGAGGGCCTGGCCACCGGCGACGCCGACCGCGACCAGGACGGCTGGGTGTCGCTGAACGAGCTCTACGACTACGTCTTCGACCGGGTCCGCGAACGCAACCCGCACCAGACCCCGAGCCGTGACGTCGAGATGCAGGGCGAGCTGTACGTGGCCCGGCGCAGCCGCCCGGTGACGAGCGCGGCGCCGCTGCCGCCCGAGCTGCAGTCGGTGATCGACCATCCGATCGGGAGCATCCGGGCCGGTGCCGTGACCGAGCTGGCCCGGCTCGCCCACGGCCGGCACGCCGGGATGGCGATCGCGGCCCGGGAGGCGCTGGAACATCTCGCGAACGACGACAGCCGTACGGTCGCCGGGGCCGCCGCCGCAGCCCTGGCCGGCGATTTGTCGGATACCGACCCACCCGCGCTCGCACCGGCCGGCGACACGCCCGGCGACATGCCCGCCGCCGCCCCCGTCGCCGCGCCGGCGCCCGACCGGCGGCGCTGGATCTACGCCGGGGCCGCCGCCGCAGTCGTGGTGGCCGGCGCGGTGTTCGCCCTGACCCAGTTCGGCGACGACAACGACGGTGCCTCGCCCCCGGCCGTGATGACCTCGGCGCAGAGCTTCACCGCACAGTCCCCGTGGCGGCTCACCATCAAGGACAACGCCCAGGGCAACGACCCCGGCTGCGACGTCACGGTCCAGCGCGTCGGTGCTGCCCAGCCCCTCGCGGTCCCCACCGATGTCTACCTGCCGGTCACCGTGCAGGTCCGCGATTCCGGCGAGTTCCGCTGGACCGCGAACGACCCCGGCTGCCTGACCCAGCCCCGCCCCGGCGCGGGCGAGGTCAAGCTCCCCTTCGTCCCCGAGGTGCTGGGCGACACCGACGTCTTCCCGGCGAGCGGTCTCGTCACCGTCGAAGCGCTCGACGACCACGGCAACAACTCCTGCGACTACGAACTGCACGACGCCTCCGACGGCCGCACGCTCGACACGAAGGTGCAGGAGAAGGGCGCCGGCCCGGTGCAACTGGACCCGCTGGGCGCCACGAATGTCTACCTGAGCAGCCGCTACTGCAACGTCCGGATCCGCTGACCGTCAATCGGGCGGCAGCGGCAGCCGTACGGAAATGGTCGCCGCCCCCGCCGTCAGGCTGCCGCCCAGCATCTCCACCCGTTCCCGCATCGAGGTGAGGCCGCACCCGGGCACCCACGGTTCCCGGGACGGTCCGTCGTCGCTGACCTCGACGGCCAGGTCCGAGTCGTCGAGCCGCAGGGTGACCGTGGCGCTGTCGCCGCCCGAGTGCCGCGCCGCGTTGGTCAGCGCCTCGACCACGATCCGATAGGCGGTGACCTCGACGGCGGCCCCCAGGCCGGGCAGCGGCCCGGGCACCCGGACGTCCACCGTGACCGGTCGGCCGTCCGGTCGCAGCAGGTGGCGGGCGTGCTGGCGGATCGTCCGTTCCAGACCCATCTGGTCGAGGCTGGGCGGTCGCAACCCCTCGACCAGGCGCCGGATCTCGACGATGGCCTCGCCCGCTTCCGTACGCACCCCGGCGATCAGGTCGGCCGCTCGTCCGGGGTCACGGGCCAGCACGTTGCCGGCCGCGTCGGACGCGTACGCGATGCCGGTCAGCCGGGGGCCCAGGCCGTCGTGCAGGTCACGTCGCAGCCGCCGGCGCTCCTCCTCGACGCTCTCGACGACGGCCGTACGGGACGTCTGCAGTTCGGTCCGCAGCCGCCGGGCGTGCATGAGCTGGGCCAGCGCGGGCGTCAGCACCGCGAGAACCTGTTCGTCGGCGCGCAACAGGCCGAACTGGCCCGGCCGCAGTCCGACCTCGAGGGCGCCGGCCCCGTCCGGCAACGGCCGGCGGACGACCTGTTCGGCCGGCCGGCCGCTCACCGCGACCGGCTCGCCCGCGTGGTCGGTCAGGGCCGCGTACGGCAGGGCGAGGGACTCGCGGAGCGAACGCAGCGCGGGCACCGGGTCGTCACCGAGCCGGTCGCCGGCCTCCCACGCGGCCTGGATCGGGTCGCGGCGCGCGCCGAACAGCAGCACCTCGAGAATCTGCCGGAACAGTCGCGCGAACGGCGCGTAGCCGAGGGCGCAGGCGGCGGCGATCAGTCCGAGCGCGCCCGGCGCCGGGTCGAGGCCGGGCCCGGCGAAGGCCTCGAGCCCGGCCAGCACGGCGGCGAAGACGCTGGTCACCAGCAGGACGGTCAGCCCGTGCACGCTGACCGAGAGGATCACGGCACGGACGTCCCACCGGCCGGGCGCGATCAGGCCGACGCACAGGCAGATCAGGAAGACGGCCCAGACGACCACGAACACGACGGCCGCCACCTCGTGGGCGACGGCGAAGCTCATGATCGTGGCGAGGACCGGGCCGGGCACGGCGCCCAACGCCAGCCACTGCAACTGCCGCCGGGCCTCGCGTCCGGAGTGCTCGAAGCGCCACCATTGAACGGCGAGGACCAACAGGTACGCGGCTACCTCGCTGAGCTGGCTGAAGGCGTACGGCGAAGGGAAGAGCACCGCGATGCCACCGGAGACGGCGACCACGGCGACGGCCGTCCAGCCGAGACCCGGGGGTGGGCGGCCGTCCGGAAACAGCACGAGCGCGACCGGGAGCAGCACCACGACGGCGAGAACCCACAACCGGTCGGCCACCGGTCCCGGGCCCGCGGTCGTGCGCACGACCGCCGCGGCGAGCCCGGTCACCACGGTCGCGCCGAGCAGCACGACGATCGGCGCCGGTTGCCGCCGCAGCACGACCACGGCGGCCGCGAGCAGCAGCAGCGCCACCGTGAAGGGCAGCCACGTGGTGGTCACGGCGCCCGGCCCATCCCGCTGTCCCGCGCCCGCACGATCGCCGCGGACCGGTCGGTGACCTGCAGCTTCGTGAAGATCGAGGACAGGTGGTTGGCGACCGTCTTGGGCGACAGGTTCAGCGCCCCGGCGATCGCGGCGTTGCGCCGCCCCCGGGCGACCAGGTCGAGCACCTCGCGCTCGCGCGGCGTCAGATCGGGGAACGGCTCGGCCCCGGCCGGCTCCCGGCTGAACAGTCCCAGCACCCGGGCCGCGATGCCCGGTCCGAAGATCGCCTCACCGGCCACCACGGCCCGCAACGCCCGGTCGATCTCCTCCTGGGCCGCGCCCTTGAGCAGGTAGCCCCGGGCGCCGGCCTGCATCGCGCTGAACACCACGTCGTCCTCGTCCGCCATGGACAGAACCAGCACCGCGGTGCCGGGCACGGCGCGGACGATCCGGCGGGTCGCCTCGACCCCGTCGACGTTCGGCATCATCACGTCCATGATCACGACGTCGGGCCGGTGCAGCTGAACCTCGCGCACCGCCTGGTCGCCGTCCGCCGCCTCGCCGACCACCCGGAACCCGTCGAACGACTCGATCAGTGCCCGCAGCCCGCCGCGCACGACGGGGTGGTCGTCGACCAGGACGACGGTGATGGCGGCCATGCGACCATCATGGGGCTTGAGCCGCTCACCGACCCAGGAGAAAGTTCCCGGTCGGCCCGGGACATCTCCCGCCCGGACGGGGCCGCGACCCGATGCCGGGGGAACGCGCCCCGCCCCATGCTCGACCCATCGGCATCCAGCAGGGGATGCTCGGCCTGAAGAAGAGGCGACAGTCATGGAACTCTCCCGCGTCAACAAAGCCGGCCTCGTCATCGCGTTCCTGCTCGGTCTCTCCGACATCGCATCGGCGTTCAGTCCCACCCCCGACGGCGCCGAGTCCGGACCGCCGTACGCGATCCTGCTCATCGACGCCGTCCTCGGCGTGATCACCCTCGTGGCCGTGGTGTGGGCCTGGCGTACCGGTCGCCGCGGCGCGGTGCGGATCGCGGCCGGTGCCCGGATCATCTCGATGCTCACCGCGTTGCCGGCCTTCTTCGTCGGTGTGCCGGCGGCCCTGCAGTTCGCGGTCGGCCTGTTCGTCGTGGTCACCATCGCCTCCGTGGCGATGATGCTGGTCCCGTCGCGCCGCCCGGTGCCGGTCAGCGACTGAGTCAGGACCCTAGTCGGGGAGGATCGGGACGGACGGGGACAGGTCGCGGCCGATGGTGGCGGCCCGGGTCAGAGATGACGAGCCGAACCGATCCCGTACGGCGTCCATCGCCACGTCGAGGCGGTCGTCGTCGGCCTCGTCGAACAGCGAGGGCTGGTAGTGGCCGTCGCCGTCGAGGTTGCTGACGGCCACACCGACCAGGGTCAGGCCCCGTTCCGCGATCAGTTCCCGGGCCTCGGTGAGCAACTGACGGGCCGTCTCCTGGATCTGGCGGGTCTGCATGGTGGCCGTGAGCAGCGACCGGGACCGGGTGGCGCGGCCGAAGTCGTCGAAGCGCAGGCGCAGCGTCACCGTACGGCCGGCCCGGTGAGCCGACCGCATGCGGCGGGTGACCCGGTCGACCAGCGCGTCGAGGGTGGCCTCGACCTCGGCGAACGGGCGCGGCCGGCGACCCAGGGCGCACTGCGCGCCGATCGACCCGCGACGGTGTCCGACCCGGACCCGCCGCGGGTCACGGTTGTGGGCAAGCGCGTAGAGGTGGCGTCCGTAGCCGGGGCCGAGCATCGACACCAGCGCGGCCTCGCCGATGCGGGCGACGTCGCCGACCGTGTTGACCCGGCTGCTGCGAAGCTTGGCCGAGGTGACCGGGCCGACGCCCCACAGCCGCTCGACCGGCAGCGGGTGCAGGAACGCGATCTCGCCGCCGGCCGGCACCTCGAGCAGACCGTCCGGCTTGCCGACGGCGCTGGCCACCTTGGCCAGGAACTTCGTGCCGGCGATGCCGACCGTGATCGGCAGGCCGACCTGGGCCCGCACCTCGGCCCGCAGCCGGGCCGCGATCTCGCGCGGGGTGCCGCTGACCCGCAGCAGGCCGCCCACGTCGAGGAACGCCTCGTCGATGGAGATGCCCTCGACCAGCGGCGTGGTGTCGCGGAAGATCTCGAAGACCGCCTTGCTGGCCGTGGAGTAGGCCTTCATCCGCGGAGGCACCACGACGGCCCGCGGGCACAGCGCCCGGGCCTGGCTGATGCCCATCGGGGTGCGGACGCCCAGCGCCTTGGCCTCGTAGCTCGCGGCCAGCACGACCCCGCCGCCGACCAGCACCGGACGCCCCCGCAGCGCCGGATCGTCACGCTGCTCGACCGACGCGTAGAAGGCGTCGAGGTCGGCATGCAGGATCGCCACGCGAGCACTATAGAACATATGTTCGAGCAAACGATACAAGAGAGCGCGGTCACTCTGGGTGTCGGTGAGGGACACCACCCGCAGGTGTTCGTCCCGGCCGGGGTGTGGCCGGCGGCCGGGCCCACGGGCATCGAATATGTGCTGGTCAGCGGTGTGGTGGCGCCGGGCTTCGAGTTCGACGGCTTTCGGCTCGACGACAACAGATCGTAACGAAGAATTCGGCCATATCGTGACGGCGGTCATGTCCAACGGGGAATCCCGGGGCCAGAATCTTCGTTGGTCAGACCGGACCCGAGTACACCCCTCTCGGATCCCGCAGAGAAGAACTCCGCCTGGAGGAACCACCATGTCGCCTCACGGCGCGACGGTCCGCGAGCTCGACCAGCTCACGTGCCGCGTGTTCGACAGCACCCGCAGCTCCGGGGCGCGGCTCGCCGCGTACCGGATCGACGGGACCTTCTATGTCGACATCGATCTGCCGGGTGTCGACCGGGCCGGCATCGACGTCTCGGTCGCCGACGGCGTCCTGACCATTCGCGCGGAGCGTCGCGCGGACCAGGGCGAGGCCGCCAACCCGGTCACGCGCGAGGTCGACCTGAGCGAGGCCGAGAGCCTCGACACCGACCGGCTCGAGGCCCTGTGTGACAACGGCGTCGTGACCCTGCACATCCCGGTCGTCGAGGAAGCCCTGGCCGGAGCAGCCGCCTAGACAGAGAAAAGCCGCGCGATGAGCGCGGCTTTCTCCGTTGTGAGATCAGTGGACGAACTGCAACCAGTTGATGTTGAGGAACTCGTTGCCGTCCTCGCGGACGAACGTCAGGAACACCGTGTGCTTGCCGGTGGTCGGCGTGATGTCGACCTGATCGGTCCGCCAGTTCTGCCATCCGCCGGTCTTGGTCACGTTCAGCGTCCCGATCGGCTTCTGGTCGGCGCCGTCGAGCCGGATCTCCATCCGCCCGCCCTCGGCGTCGCCCGCCACCCGCACGTCCAGCTTGGTCGCGGGCACCGGCCCGAACTCGACGTCGTCGAAGCGCAACTGGTCGCCGTTGGCGATCCAGCCGACGTTCTGCCCGCCGCCCTCGTCCTCGGTGTCCTGCGACTGGATGCCCACGTTGCCGTCGGCCGCCTCGGGCTCCAGCTTGGGATAGACCGTCGGCGTGGGCGGCTCACTGGTGGTCGGCGCGGCCGACGGGACAGCCGACGACGCCACACTCGAAGGGGGCAGAGCCGCGGCCGGGGCCGGCGAGTCCTGCCAGCGGCCGATGCCGTAGCCGACGAGGACCAGGCCGAGCCCGGCCAGCGCGAACAGCGAGCGCTGCCGGACCCGGTAGGCCTTGGTGCGATAGACGGATTGCCGGGGCGGTGGAGCGACCAACGTCAGGCCGTCTCGGCGAGGATCGACTCGGCCGGCGGCTCGGCGAAGTGGCAGGCCACCTGCTGGGCCGGGGCCCGCTCGATCAGCGCCGGGTCTTCGGTGGCGCAGATGTCCTGAGCCTTCCAGCAACGCGTACGGAAGCGGCAGCCCGACGGCGGGTCGACCGGGCTCGGCACGTCGCCGACCAGGCGGATCCGGTTCTTCGGCGGGGTGCCGCGGACGACGCCGATGTCCGGCACGGCCGAGAGCAGGGCCTGGGTGTACGGGTGCTGCGGCTTCTCGTAGAGCGAGTCGCGCGGACCCTCCTCGACGACCCGGCCGAGGTACATGACCGCGATCCGGTCGCAGAAGTGCCGCACCACGCCGAGGTCGTGCGCGATGAACACGAACGCGATGCCGAGTTCCTTGCGCAGCTCCTCCAGCAGGTTCATGACCTGGGCCTGGATCGACACGTCGAGGGCGGACACCGGCTCGTCGGCCACGATGATCTTGGGTCGGGCCGCCAGTGCGCGGGCGATGCCGATGCGCTGGCGCTGGCCGCCGGAGAACTCGTGCGGGTAGCGGTTGTAGTGCTCCGGGTTGAGGCCGACCAGCTCGAGCAGCTCCTGCACCCGCTTCAGCTCGCCGCTCTTGGCCACCATCTCGTGGGTACGCAGCGCGGTGCCGACGATCGTGCCGACGGTGTGCCGGGGGTTCAGCGACGAGTACGGATCCTGGAAGATCAGCTGGATCTCGCGCCGGTAGGGCCGCAGCTGCCGGTCCGACATGTGCGCGATGTCGACGCCCTGATAGCGGATCTGACCGCCGGTGGGCTCGAGCAGACGCGTGATCAGGCGCGCGGTCGTGGACTTGCCACAGCCGGACTCCCCGACCAGGCCGAGGGTCTCACCCGGCTGGACGGTCAGGTCGACGCCGTCGACGGCCTGCACCCACTGGGTGCGGCGGGCCAGGAGACCCTCACCCTTGGTCTTGAAGTGCATCTTGACGGCGTCGAGCTCGAGCAGCGGTGCACCGGGCACCGAGCGGACCCCGGACTTGGCGGTGGTGGTTGCGGTCATGATGGTCCTCTTACGGCAGCCGGGGCAGGACTTCGAGCTCGAAGACCTGGTCGGGGTCCTTCAGGTGGCATCGCGACGTGCGGCCCAGATCACCGGTCCGCGGGATCAGGTCGGGCCGCAGCGTGGTGCAGTGATTGTTCGGCACGCGGTCCTTGAACTCGCAGCGCGGGTGGAACGGGCATCCGCTGGGCAGCGCGAGCAGGCTCGGCGGCGTGCCGGGGATCGGGTGCAGCGGCTGCGGGTCGCCGGTCAGCGCCGGGATGCTCTCGAGCAGGCCCCACGCGTACGGGTGGAGGGGCTCGGCCAGGATCTTCTTGACCGGGCCGTGCTCGACGGCCGTACCGGCGTACATGACCAGGATGTCGTCGGCGATCTCGGCCACCACGCCCAGGTCGTGGGTGATGAAGACGACCGCGGAGCCGAAGTCGCGCTGCAGGTCGGCGATCAGGTCGAGGATCTGGGCCTGCACGGTCACGTCGAGGGCCGTGGTGGGCTCGTCCGCGATCAGCAGCTTGGGGTCGTTGACCAGGGCCATCGCGATCATCGCGCGCTGCCGCATACCGCCGGAGAACTCGTGCGGGTACTGGTCGACGCGCCGCTTCGGGTTGGGGATGCCGACCCGGTTGAGCATGTCGATCGCGCGTTCCTTGGCCGCCCGCTTGCTGACCTTGGTGTGCGCCCGGTACGACTCCATGATCTGGTCGCCGACGGTGAAGTACGGGTGGAGCGAGGACTGCGGGTCCTGGAAGATCATCGCGGCCCCGCCGCCGCGGAAGCCCTCGAGCTCCTTCTCGCTCATGCCGACGATCTCGCGGCCGCCGACCTTGATCGAGCCCGAGATGCGGGCGACCTTGCGGTCGTGCAGACCGAGCACGGCCATGCTGGAGACGCTCTTGCCCGAGCCGGACTCGCCCACGATGGCCAGCGTGCGGCCCAGCGGCACCGAGTAGCTCAGCCCCTGCACCGCCCGGACCAGGCCGTCGGCCGTCGGGAACTGCACCTGCAGGTCGGTGACCTCGAGGTAGGCATCCTCGTGCGTGTTCTCGCTCATGCTGCTGCCTTCGTGCGGCGGGATCGGGGAACGGAAGCGCTGCGCGGGGTCATCCGAGGCGCACCCGGGGGTCGAGCGCGGTGTACGCGATGTCGACGACGAGGTTCATCACGACGAGCACGACCGAGCCGATCAGCACGCCGCCCATGAGCACGGGCAGGTCGTACTGGTTGAACGCCCGCAGAGCCAGCAGGCCGATGCCGGGCAGGCCGAAGATGCTCTCGGTGAAGATCGCGCCGGTGAGCTGGAACGCCAGGTCGATACCGAAGATGGTGACCACCGGGGTGAGCCCCGCGCGCAGGCCGTGGCGGTAGACCACGCGGCGCCGGCTGATGCCCTTCGACGTGGCCGTGCGGACGAAGTCCTGCCCGAGCGCCTCGATCATGGAGGCGCGGGAGTATCGGGTGTAGGCCGCGGCGTTGGTGACCCCGATCGTCAGCCAGGCCGCGAGCAGACCGCTGGCCCAGAGGAACGGATTCTCGAAGAACGAGGTGTATCCGGACGCGGGCAGGAACGTGGCGTAGAGCGCGATCATCAGGGCGAAGACGAAGTACGGGATCGCCTGGACGACCAGCGTCGTACCGACGACGAAACGGTCGGCCGACGTTCCGCGTACCTGGGCCGCGATCGTGCCGGCCAGGATGCCGACGAGCAGATAGACCACCGCGCCGCCGATGACGATCGAGATCGTGACGGGCAGGGCGGCCCCGATCAGCTTGGTCACCGGCTGGCCCAGCGTGTATGAGTAGCCCAGGCAGGGCGCGGCGCAGTGCTGCGTCACCCCGCCGCTGCTGAACTCGCGGCCGGCGACGATGCCCTTCATGTAGAGCAGCACCTGCTCGGCCTTGGGCTGGTTGAGCCCGAGGCTCTGCTCGATGTCGGCGATGCGCTCGGGGGTGCAGCGCGGCCCGCAGATGACGCCGGCCGGGTCGGTCGGCGCGAAGAAGAACAGCGCGAAGCTGGCCACCAGCGTCACGATCACGACGGAGATCGCGCTCAGGACGCGTTTCAGGATGTACAGCAGCACCGCTGGGCTCCTCTTTCATCACGGCGCCGGGGTGTGGCTCCCGGAGTGGTTCGGGCGCGGGGGCGATGGCCGCGGCGCCGGAGGTCTCATTCTTGCGCCCGGGGTGGCCCGGCCCGCTGACTGGCGGGCCGAACCACCCCGGTTTTGTCGCTTTGTACTACTTACTGTCTACTACTACGGAACTGGGTCAGCTCTTCAGGTACATCGAGGTGAAGAGCGGCATGCCCGCGGTCGGGTCACCGACGGTGGTGCCGATGTTCGAACCCTGCAGCACGGCCTGCTTGTCGTAGTAGGTCGGGATGGCGACGTACATGCCGAGGACCTTCTCGTCCAGGGCGGCCCACTTGTCGGTCGACTCCTCGGCCGGCAGGTTGTTGACGTCGTCGATCTCCTTGTCGAGCGCCTTGTCGCTCAGCATGCCCCAGCTGACGCCGTCGGCGATGCTGTGCGTCTGGAAGAGCACCGGCAGCCACGACGAGCCGGTCGGCCAGTCGGAGCACCAGCCGGCCGGGCTCTGGCCCATGTTGACCGGCGCGTCGTAGTCGCCGACCTTGGCGCGCAGGTCAGCGGTGGCGACACCGATCGGCTTGACCACGAAGCCGGCCTTGGTCAGGGCGTCGGCCCGGACCTGGCTGGTCTGCTGGTTGATCGGCTTGGTGTTGTCGAAGTAGTAGCTCAGCTCGAAGCCGGACTTGCCGGCATCCGCGAGCATCTTCTTCGCGGCTTCCGGGTCACCGGCGCCGGTGCCGGTCAGGTCGGCGATCGGCGTGTACTTCTTGTAGCCCTGCACCGAGGGCGGCAGCACCGTGCTGGCCGGGATGGCCGTGTAGTCGTTGTAACCCGCGGCCTTCCAGATCGCGTCGTACGGCCACGCCTTGGCGATCGCCTTGCGGACCTCGAGCGGGATCTTGCGGGTGTCCAGCTGCCAGGCCCGGGTGCAGGTGCCCTCACCGGTGACCAGCTGCGACTTCTTCTCGCCGGTGATCTGCGGGATCAGCGACGCGTCGAGCGGGTCGTAGGCCAGCGTGCTGGCGTCGGCGCCGTTGCTGTTGAGCACCGCCTGCTGGTTCTTGACGATGTCACCGCCCCACTTGAAGGCGAAGGCGTCCGGGTACTGGTGCCGGGCCGCGTCGGTGTTCGGGTCCCAGTTCGTGTTCTTCTCCAGGTCCAGCGAGGTGCCGGGCTGGTAGGCCTTGAACTTGTAGGGGCCGGTCGCGAGCGGCTTGTTCTTGTAGTCCTGCTTGGTGTCCTTCGCCTTGGGGATCGGCGTGAACGCAGGGAACGTCATGTAGTAGGGCAGCGCCGAGAAGGCCTTGGCCAGGTGGATGATCAGGGTGTCGGTGCCCTGGGTCTCCACGCCGGCGAAGGTGTCGCCGTCCTTGTAGGGGCCCTTGTACTTGTCGCCGTCCTTGAAGTACTGCATCTGGTACGCCGGGCCGTTGGCGTAGATGTCGTGGGCGAAGGACCGCTTGATCGCGTACGCGAGGTCCTCGACCTTGACCTCGGTGCCGTCCTCGTACTTGATCCCCGGCTGCATCTTGAACGTCCAGTCCAAGCCGTTGCTGGAGACCGTGCCGAGGTCGGTGAGGTCGGGAACGAGCACGGCCTTGCCGTCACGGATGTCGAACTGCGTCGGCGTACGGAAGAGAAGCTTCGCGATGGCCAGCGAGTCCTGGTAGTACGTGTCGGTCGGGTCGAGCGTGTTCGGCGTCGTCTGGGCCACGATGTTGATCGTGCCGCCCTTACGCGAGCCCGGAATCTCCTTGGCCGGGCCCTTGGCCGCCGGGTCCTGCGACTGCACCTGGGTGGTGATGTCGTCGGAGCTCCCGCCCCCATTGCTCGAATCGTTGTTCGACGACGGGCTGCTGCAGCCCGCCACCGCGAGCGCCAACGCGGCGGTGGCCGCAATGGCAACGTTGAATCGCCTTGCCATTTCTCCTCTTCTCATACTGGGCGTCACCACGTCACCGTCGGGTGCGGGGATCAAATGCGTCACGAATCGAGTCGCCGAGCAAGCTCAGCGCGAGCACGAGGATCGTGATGCCGGCGACCGGGATCCACAGGTACAGCGGATCGGCCCGGTACCAGTTCTGTGCTTGCGCGATGGTCAGACCCCAGGACGGCGTGGGCTCGGTCAAGCCGACGCCGAGATAGGTGAGGCCTGCCTCGGTCACGATGTAGGAAGGCAGGGCCAACGAGACCGAGATGACAATGGGCGCCACCAGGTTGGGCAGCAGCTCCTTGAAGAGCACCTTGCGGGTCGGCACGCCGAGCACTTTGGCCGCGGCGATGAACTCCCGCTCGCGCAGGGTGAGCACCTCGCCGCGGATCAATCGCGCGAGGCTGGCCCAGCCGAAGAAGGAGAGCACGAGGATGAGCGAGTAGAAACGCACGGTCGCGACCTCGTTCGCCGCGACCCCCTCCGTGGTGCCGAGGAAGATGGCCAGCAGAGCGGCCGGGACGGCGATCGCGAAGAGCAGGTAGGGCAGGCTCAGGACGAAGTCGATGACCCAGGACAGCACCCGGTCGATCCAGCCGCCCATGAAGCCGGACACCAGACCGACGACGACGCCGATGATCGTGGTGATCACCGTGACCGAGCCGGCCACGATCAGCGACGGACGTGCGCCGTAGACCCAGCGGGCGAAGAGGTCGCGGCCCAGCCGGGGCTCGACCCCGAACCAGTGCTCGCCGTTGGGCGTGATGGTCGGGTAGCCGTAACGGTCGGTCAGGTCTTGATGCAGCGTCGTCGGGTCTTGGCCCTCGAGCTTGGCAAGCAGCGGCGCGAAGATGGCGATCAGGACGAAGGCGACGAAGATGCTCGCACAGATCACCGCGACCTTGTCCTTGCGCAGGCGCGCGAGGGCGATCTGCGTCGGCGACTTACGGCGGGTGTCCACCTTCTTGATCTCGCCGGTCGGCGCTGCAATCGCGTCGGTGGGCGCGCCCTGACGGGCGAGCTCAGCCTCTTCGATCAGCGGTTCCAAGCGTCGGTCACCTCCATCGAACGACACACCTCGCATGCGTCGTGCGTGAGAGGTTTTCGGATGCTGCGTTGGGAAAGGTAGCCGGGAACTGGCCTGTAGGAAATGAGTTGACGCATCGAATGAATAACAGCCCGCTGAAAGCCATGGATAGGCCATGTCACCTGGAGTGTCACTCGCGCGGGGTATGAAGCCGTGCTCAAGCCCATAAAACGCCCATAACGTCGATCAACTTTGCCTCCTATGTCCGGTATAGAAAGCCGGAGGGCAATCGTACTGTTGCGCAAAGTTATCAAAGACAGGTTCAGGCTGTGGCGGGTCGCTGTTTCCATCCGGTTTCGTCACAGTATCGATCTTGGATGGCACGGACCGTGACATTCTTCGGCGCGACGGCCCCGGTGACGCAAGATCTTCGGCTGACCTGGCACTCCGGGGGCGGATCGACGGCCGTCCCGGGTTGCGGGACACGAATTCTCCATCCCGCGCGCCGGATCCGCGTGCCCTCGGGACTACCGTGCGTGAGGCTCAGAAAGAGCCCGATAGGAAGACGGCCGCCATTTCGATAACGAATGCCCCCTCTATTCGACGCTATATAAGACTTCGAAGCGCGTCTTCACCGAAGGCCCGGACACATCGACACAGGGCGACGCCGGGGCGACGGGGAGCGATCCGCTACGCCCGCGGCGATCATGGGCACGACACAGAGTGAGCATGGGCTCAGGCTCGAGTCCGGTCAGGGGTGGTTGGACGGGGGTCGCAGCGCGGTCAGGATCTCGGCGGCGCGCTCGCGGGCCACGGCCGGATCGGCGTCCGGCGATCCGATCAGCGGATCCCAGTTGAGGTCGTAGAACAGCTCCGTGACCCCGGCCTCGGCGTACTGCTCCGCCCCGGCCCGGATCTGCTCCCAGTCCCCCGAGAGCGGCACGGCGTCGTCCCGGAGGCCCGGCTGCACGACGGCCCGCACGACGATGCGGACGGAATCCGGGTCGCGGCCCGCCTCCTCGGCCGCCCGCCGCACGATCTGCGTGCCGCGCGCGATGTCTGCGAAGCTCAGCCGGCTGCTGCTCACCCAGCCCGCGGCCAGCCGCCCGGCCCGGCGCAGGGCGACGTCAGCCGTGCCGCCGAGCAGCACCGGCGGCCCGCCCGGCTGCACCGGCGGCGGGGCCATCGTGCTGGCCGGCAGCCGGTAGAGCTCGCCGTCGAACGACGCCACCGGGTCGTTCCACAGCGTGCGCAGCACCTCGAGGTACTCGTGCAGGCGCTTCCCCCGGGGATGGGGGTCGGAGCCGGTGGCCACGAACTCGGGCTCCGACCACCCGGTGCCCAGGCCCAGGTCGAAGCGGCCGCCGGAGAGCACGTCGAGGGTGGCGGCCTGCTTGGCCAGGTAGGCCGGCGAGACGTACGGAATGTTGATCACCGCCACGCCCAGCCGGATGGTCCGGGTGCGGGCGGCGGCCCAGGTCAGCGCGAGCAGTGGGTCGAGCACGCTCTGATAGACCGGCAGCATCGCCTGCCCGGTGCCGACCAGCAGGCGCTGGAACCCCCACAGCCCGTGATAGCCCAGTTCCTCGGCCCGCGCCGCGAAGTCGCCGAGCGAGCCCGGTTCGGCCCACGCCCCGGCCACCGGGGCGCCACAACTGATCAGCATGGGGAAAGCCTAGGGCGTGCCCTAGCTGGCGGCGCGGTTGTACTCGGCGCTGAGCGTCTCGCCCAGCTCGGTGAGGCGGGCGTCCGGCGCCGCGGCCTGCACGGCGGCGATGAAGGCGCCGTAGGCCGAGCCCAGGCCGTCGTGCTCGCCGTCCTGGAGCAGCAGCATGTAGGCCGCCTCGGCCACCCGGCGGAAGTCGGCCGGGGTCTCGGCGGGCGGGCCGGACGGGCCGGGCGGGTCGGGGGTCTCGGCCGGTTCGTCGGCCGCCACGACCGCGGGCGCGGCCAGCTCGGCCCGCAGGCGCAGGCTGGCGCTGAGCAGCCCGACCGGCGAGCCCTCGAACAGCGACGCCGGCTCGTAGTCGCGGGCCACCAGCCCGGCCCCGCGGGCCGCCAGCTCGGCCGGGTCGAGGTCGGTGCGCAGCCGGGCCGCGCCCCATCCGAAGTAGCCGGCCAGCCGGTCGCGGACGGCCGGGATGCGGGTCGA
This sequence comes from Paractinoplanes bogorensis, assembly GCF_018829635.1. Lineage (GTDB taxonomy): Bacteria > Actinomycetota > Actinomycetes > Mycobacteriales > Micromonosporaceae > Actinoplanes > Actinoplanes bogorensis. Next base: position 784,271 of record NZ_JAHKKG010000001.1, on the reverse strand, counting down.
ACCGCCGGCCAGCACCACCTCGTCGATGTCGCCCCAGCCCACGCCGTGCGCCGCCCGGGCCGCCGCGATCGCCTCGGTCAGCAGGTCGAGCGAGCGCTGCACGTCCGGCTCGATCATCGCCTCGAACGCGCGGCGGCTCAGCGGCACGCTCGCGCTCACCGTGGCCGTGAGCACCGGCAGTTCGAGCGTGGTGTGGTCGGCGACCGACAGCTCACGCTTGCGGATCTCGGCCTCCCAGCGGATCCGCCGCCGGATCGTCGGGTCGCGGCTGAGGTCGACGTGGTAGCGCTCGCGGATCTGGCGCAGGGCGAAGGCCACGATCAGCTCGTCGAAGTCGTCGCCGCCGAGCCGCTGGTCGCCCGAGGTGCCGAGCACCTCGATGGTGCCGTCGGCGACCCGCACGACCGAGGCGTCGCAGGTGCCGCCGCCCAGGTCGTAGATCGCGTACGTGCCCGGCCGCGCGTCGGCGCCCAGGGCCATCGCGGCCGCGGCCGGATCCTCGACCAGCCGGCGCACGTTGAGCTGGGCCAGCCCGGCCGCCTCGCGCAACGCCCGCCGCTGGGCCTCGCCGGCGGCCGCCGACACCGTGATGACCACGTCGTGGATGGGCTCGCCGACGAACGTCTCGGCCTGCCGCTTCAGCTCGATCAGCAGGAACGCGCAGATCTCGCGGGGCTGATAGGTGCGGCCCCGGAACCGGACCGGCTCGCCGCTGCCGAGCAGGCGCTTGACCCCGGCGATCACGTTTTCCGGGTCGTCGGCCGGCGGCACCCCGGCGATCACCTGACCGGCCCTGTCCTGCCCTACGGTGGCGGGCATCGTGGCGGCGCCGGTCGGGCCGCGGACCATCAGCAGCTTCGCGCCGTCCCAGACCGAGACCGCGCACGAGCTGGTGCCGAGGTCGACGCCGACCACACGATGAAAGAACGGGTACGCGTCGGTCAAGGCCGCCCCCTGGACCAGCGTGTTTCGTGACTCTGGTCGTCAAATTAACATCGTCACCGACCCGACAGAACTGACCGCGATCGATCCGTCGGACATCCGACTTACTGAGGGTTATTCAGGGCATACCTTGACAAGCGCGTTGCCGCAGGTCACCACATCGGTCGCCACCGCCCTGAATAATTCTCACGGACAAAACATGGCAGGGTGCAAGGCATGGCACTCGTCCTGGTCGACCTGACGCAGACCGAGCTGTCCCGGCGACGGCCGTCGATCATCGCGCTCTTCGCCGAGGCCATGGTGGAGAACTACGGCGTCACGTCGGCCGACGCCCACGCCGAGGCGACCCGGCAGACCGACCAGCTGCTGCCGGACGGGGTGAACACGGCCGGGCAACTGCTGCGCAAGGGGATGGACGGCGACGACGAGGTCGGCTTCCTGTGGATCGCGTTGCCCGGGGCCGTCTACCCGGCGATGGCCTGGATAAGCGAGATTTCCGTACGCCCGGAGCGCCAGAACCGCGGCTACGGCAGCGCCATGCTGCACGCGGGCGAGGCCGATCTCGCCGAGCGGGGTGTGCATCGCGCCGGCCTGCACGTCTTCGGCGTGAACACCGGCGCGCGGCGGCTCTACCGGCGCCTCGGCTACCGGATGTTCGCCCAGCTGCGCGCCCGTCCGGTCGGCCCGTCGCCCGGGACCCGCGTCGAGCTCGTGTCGATGTCCCCGCGCGACTACGCGTACCGGCTGGACGAACTGGTCACGACGAACCCGGTCGCCCTGACCCGGGACCAGGCTCCCCCGGACCGCGCCCGCGACGTCGCCGCCGTGCTGGCTCCGCGCGGCGTCGACAGCCCCGGGGTCGCCCTGCGCCACGCCGTCGCCGGGGGCCGTCCGATCGGCTGGATCTGGTACTCGATGCCGGCCCCGGCCCGCCCCGGCACGGGCACGATCCACTACCTCGCCGTCGACCCCGAATACCGGGGCCGCGGGTACGGGCGGGAACTGGTCGCCGCAGCCGAGGCCGAGTACGCGCGCCACGGCGTACCGCGGATGGGTCTGTGGATCGCCGCCGCGACGCCCGGGGCCGAGCAGTTCGCCGACGCGCTCGGCCTCGAGGTCGCCTCCGAGCAGATGGCCAAGGATTTTTAGGCGGCCGCTCGCTCGGCGTCGGCCAGGGCGTGCTCGGCCCAGCCGATCCGCTGCGGCGACAGGTTGGCCTGGCGGGCCTGATCGACCGCGTCGCGCAGCAGGCGCAGCGCGTCGGTCAGGTTGCCCGCGGCCAGCTCGGCCTCGCCCAGCGCGAGCGTGCCGGTGGCCACCCGCCGCGGGTCGCCGTAGCGCTCGCGCAGCACCTGTGACATGCGCAGATGACGCAGGCCGCGCTCGCTGTCGCCGGAGACGAAGACGTGGAAGAAGCCGATGTGCCGGTGCACCTCGGAGCGCACCATCTCGTCGGCGTAGCTCTCGGCCAGCGCCAGCGCCTCGCTGTAGTAGGGCATCGCGGTCTCCCAGTCGCCGCGCAGCACCTGGTGGACCAGGCCGAGACCGAACAGCGACTCGGCGGCCCCGGCCGCGTCGCCGACCTCGCGCTGGATCCGCAGCGCGGCGGTGAACAGCTGCTCCTCGGTGGCCCAGTCGGCCCGGGCCAGGTCGCCGCCCATCGCCGCGAAGTGGGCCAGCATGCCGAGCCGGGTCAGGGCGGCCGCCTCGGCCACCCTGTCCTCGTCGTCGCAGGCATGCCGGCGCGCTCCCTCGAGCAGCTGCCACGCGCCGAGGAAGTCGCCGGTGCGGAAGGCCGCCTCGAGCATCGCCTCGTTGCCGGCGGCGAGCAGCGTTCCCGCGGTCGACTCGCTCCCCATGCGCGTTACGTTACTTACCCATCACAAAGAGCGCAGTGCCTCATCGATCGGCGTCGTGCCGCCGAAAAGTTCGAAGATCACCCCGACCGTGGATGGCGTGGTGAGGCAGGCGGCCAGTACGGCGGCCACATCGGCGCGCGGCACCGAGGCACGACCACCCAGTTCGCGGCTGGCCGTGATCAGTCCGGTGCCGGGTTCGTCGGTCAGGCCACCCGGGCGCACGATCGTCCAGTCGAGGTCGGCGCGGGCCGTGACGTACGCGTCGGCCTCGGCCTTGGCCTCGAGATAGGGGCGCATCGACTCGCCGCCCGAGGCCGGATCCTGAGCGCCGATCGACGAGACCATCAGATAGCGGCGCACGCCCTGGTCAACCGCGGCGTCGGCCAGCTTGACGGCACCGCCGAGGTCGACCGTGCGCTTGCGGGCGGGACCACTGCCCGGCCCTGCCCCGGCCGCGAAGACCACGGCGTCGGCCCCCTTGACGTACGGGGAAAGGGTTTGATCGTTCTCGAGATCACCGATGACCGGGACGGCACCGACCGCCTGCAGATCGGCGGCCTGATCGGGCTTGCGGATCAGGCCGCGGGCGGTGTGCCCCTCGGCGGCGAGCAGCTGGAGCAGGCGGAGGGCGATCTGACCGTGACCGCCGGCGACGAGAATGTCCATGGCACCAACCTATGCCGAGTCGCGGACCACCAGCGTGGGCTGGAACGTGACCGAGCGCGGCAGCCGGCCCGGCGTGGCGATCTGGGCCAGCAGCACCTCGGCCATCTCGGCCGCCATCTCTTCGACCGGCTGGCGCACGGTGGTGAGCAGCGGTCGGCAGTCGAGCGCGGCGGTGCTGTCGTCAAAACCGACCACGGCGATGTCGTCGGGCACCCGGCGGCCCAGATCCTGCACCGTGCGCAGCGCGCCCTCGGCCATCAGGTCGTTGGCCACGAACAGGCCGTCCAGGTCGGGGTGCTCGGCCAGCAGCCGCCGGGCCGCCGTCTCGCCGCCGGCCCGGGTGAAGTCGCCCTCGACCGTGGGCACGTCGGCGAACCCGCGGTTGGCCAGGAACGACCGGAATCCGTCGAGCCGGTCGAGCCCGGACGGGATGTCGAGCGGCCCGCTGATCGTGGCCAGCCGCCGGCAGCCGCGGTCGAGCAGGCGTTCCGCGGCCAGCCGGGCGCCGAGCCGCTGGTCGACGTCGACGTAGCTGACCGCGATGGGCGACGTGGGCCGGGCCGACACGACCGCCGGGATGCCCAGGTCGTGCACCTGGCGGGGCAGCGTGTCCTGCTCGTGGCTGCTGATCAGCAGCACCCCGTCCACGTGGCCCTGGCGCAGGTAGCGGACCACCTGGTGATGGTCGGTGGAGTCGGTCGGGATGACGACCAGGTGGACGTCGTGCGGGCGCAGCGCCCCGGTGGCGCCGGCCGTGATCCGCCCGAAGTAGGGGTCGGTGAAGATCCGGTTGAGGAACGAGTTGTTGTCCGGCCGGTCGGGCTCGCTGATCACCAACGCGACCGAGTTCGACCGGCGGGTCACCAGGCTGCGGGCGGCCACGTTGGGCACGTAGCCGGTCTCGGCGATCGCCCGCTGGACCATCTCACGGATCTTGGCGTCGACGCTGGGGGCGCCGTTGATCACTCGGGACACGGTCGCGCGCGACACCCCGGCCGCCTCGGCGACCTGGTCCATCGTCGGATGCTGCCCACCGCGCGCGGGCCGGGTTGTCATGCGGTCCGTTATAGCAGCGCCGTGGCGGGTGCCGCCTCCGGCAGCGGCACCCGCGCTCATCAGGGACGCCCGTCCGTACCGCACTTGACGATGAGACGGATGCAGTCGTTCACGCGCCGGGCCAGTTCGTCGACCGGCCAGGCGTTGAAGAAGTCGCCGTGCATCGTGTAGCCGGGACCCGAGGCGAGCCGGAAGTTGGCCGGGTTGCCGTTGACCGGGTAGCGCATGACCTGCCGCAGTTTCGGCACCACGACCGGGTGGCTGGCCGGGCAGGCGTTGTTCACCGGGTACGCCATGTGGCTCTTGTGATCCGGTGAGTCCAGGTTGCGGCCGTCCCAGCAGTGCGGGAAGTCGAGGTACGACTCCAGCATCGTGCCCGCCGGACAGTTCACGAAGTCGTGCGACGACCCCACCTCACCGGCGTGCAGGCACGACCAGCGCGAGATGGTGTTGTCGTTCGGACCGGTCGCCTTGGCGTTGCCGGCCACCACCCGCAGGCCGAGCGGGAACGGCTGGGTCTGCGCGATCAGGTCGTCCCGCACACCCTCACCGAGGTAGTAGAAGATGCCGGTGGTCGGCTCGACCGGGGTGTTGCCGTTGTACAGGGTCGGGATCCAGTACGACGACTTGTCGATCGACGGGTTGCAGTTGCTGTTCGCGTTGAGCAGGTCCTGCGTCTGGCTGAACGCGTTGGTGACCTCGCTGCCGAAGAAGCTGTGCATGTGCGAGGCGCCCGGCATGTTGGGGAAGACGATCGGGTCGTCCGGCAGCCGGTGGCTGAACGGGCAGTCGGCCAGGAACTCGGCCACCCGCACGGCCCCGGGCGGGATCGTCGGGGTGGTCGTCGAGCCACCACTGCCGTACACCTGGAACTCGGTGAGAGAAACACCCCACTGCGTTGCCCGTACGGTGGTCTCGAGCCGGACGTAGCGCCCGGTGCCGGTCGCCGTGATGGTCTGCCGTCCGCCGGTGCCGTTCGTGGTGTTGTAGAGCGTGGTCCACGACGAGCCGTTGGCCGAGGTCTTCAGGCTGAAGCTCCGCGCGTACGCGGCCTCCCAGTTGAGCACCACCGACGAGATCGTGGCACTGGCGCCGAGGTCGACCTGCAGCCACTGGGGATCGCTGAAGGCACTCGACCAGCGGGTGCCGAGGTTGCCGTCGACCGCGTTGGACGCCGGGAAGGCGGCCGACTCCGTCGAGCTGGCAGTGGCGGTCTTGCCCTGGGAGATGAGGGAATCCGCGGCGCTGGCACCGCCGGCACTCACCAGGAGATAGGTACCGAGAAGGGCCGCGGCCGCCGCGGCTAAGAACGGACTTTTACGCATAAGTTGCCATCCTCTGGGGGAAGGAAGGGGGCCGGGGGTCTCCGCACGAGACCCCCGGCCGGGCAATCACTGGTAGACGCGCACGTAGTCGACGAGCATGCGGGACGGGAACGGGGTGCCGGCGTCGATCGGACCGGGGAAGTCGCCACCGACGGCCAGGTTGAGGATCAGGTAGAACTTGTGGTCGAAGATCCACGGGCCGCGGGTGTTCTCCACGGTGTCCTTGGCCGCGTCGAAGACCTGCCGGCCGTCCAGGAAGAACCGGATGCCCTTGCTGTCCCACTCGGCGGCGTAGACGTGGAAGTCGTTCGAGAGGTCCACACCGGCCGCGTTCTTCTGGCCGTAGCCGCCACCACCGTTGTAGGCCGGGGCGTGCAGCGTCGTGTACATCTCGTTGGTGTTGCGGCCGAGGACCTCCATGATGTCGATCTCGCCGTTGTACGGCCACGGGCGTCCACTGAGGAAGTCGTCGCCCATCATCCAGAACGCGGGCCACAGGCCGTTGCCCTTCGGCACCTTGATCCGGGCCTCGAACCGGCCGTACTGGGTGCTGAACTTGCCTCCGGTGTTCATCCGGGCCGAGGTGTACTGCCGGCCCTGGTAGTCCTGCCGGCGAGCCTCGATGACCAGGTTGCCCGTGCCGTCGGTCTGCGCGTTCTCGCTGTTCGGCGTGTAGTACTGGATCTCGCCGTTCTGCGGGACACCCGGGTCGTACGTCCACTTGGCCGTGCTCGGTTTGGTGCCGGCGGCGTCGTTGAAGTTGTCCTCGAAGACCAGCCGGGTGGCCGGGAAGGCCGGGTCGGCGGGCTTGGCCGGCGGCGTGTTCGGAGCGCCACCAGTGCCGTAGATGCTGAACTCCCACAGCGAGTAGCCGTAGGCGCTGCTGCGCACGGTGCCGTACATCCGCACGTACCGGCCGGTGCCGGTCGCGTTGATGACGTCCTTGAGCCCGTCACCGGTGGTCGTCGAATAGATCGGCGTCCAGTTCGCGTTGTCGTTCGACACCTGGATCTGGTAGCTCTTCGCGTACGCCGGGTCCCACTGCAGCACGACCTGGCTGATCTGCGCGGTGGCGCCCAGGTCGACCGAGATCCAGCCCGGGTCGACCCAGCCGTTGGTCGAGCTGGTCGCCCAGCGGCTGGCCGGGTCGTTGTCGAACGCCTTGTCCGGGCTGCACGGGTTGCAGTTGACGTCGTTCTGCCAGGTGCTGGCCAGCGCGGGCTTGTTGTAGGAGAGCAGTCGCGTGGTGCCGTTCGGCGGCGTCGTGGGCGGCGTGGTCGGCGGGTTCGTGGTGCCACCCGAGAAGACCTGGAACTCCCAGAACGAGTAGCCGTAGATCGGCAGCGCCCGCTCGGTCAGGTTGATCCGCACGTACCGGGCCGTGCCGCTGACCGCGATGCTCTGCTGGCCACCGGCACCGGTCGTGGTGGCGTACGCCTGCGTGTAGCTGCTGCCGTTGGCCGAGAACTGGATGTTGAAGGCCTTGGCGTACGCGCCCTCCCAGTTGATCGCGATCCGGCTGACCGACGTGGACGCACCGAGGTCGACCTGCCACCACGCGTTCGCGGTGAACGAGCTGGCCCAGCGGGTGCCGTTGTTGCCGTCGACGGCCTCGCCGGGCAGGTAGGCGCCGGCCACCTCGGTCGAGCTCGCGGTGGCGGGCTTGCCCTGCGAGACGACCACCTCGGCGGCCGAAGCGTTCTGCGTGGTGGCGACGAAGAAGGCGGCGATCAGCCCGGTGAGGGCCGTGCCGAGCGTGAGAATCCGGGCCGGGGACAGCCTTCTGCGAGGCGTCCCGAGCCCGTCCAGGACCGGGGATGTCATGGAGGACTCCTGCTTTAGGGGGATGTGTCGGAGCGATTTCCACCTGGGGACCGGCTCGTGAAAGCGCTCTTTGTGACGACACTGTGAACCGGCGTGTCGGCGCGTGTCAATGCCTGGTAGCGGCTCGGGAAGCGCTTTCTCACGGGTTCTCGCAGGTGAACAGCAGAACGCCCCTGACGGTTCCGGAACCGTCAGGGGCGTTTCGCGCCGTACGTCAGTAGCAGACGACCTCGAGCGGGGGCCGGGTCTTGGTGATCGGCGCGATCACCTTGAGGGTGCTCACGCCGGGCAGCTTGCGGATGCCCGGGATGCCGTCGCAGGTCATCTCGCGGGTCTTGACCGTGGTCTCGAACGACTCCGGCGCGTACTTCTCGGTCAGGGTGTCCGCGAGGTCGGGCCGGTCCTTGAGCAGCTCCTTCATCTTGGCCAGGGACGTGACCTTGTCGGTGTATTTGACCGCGCCCGCGTTCGGCACCTGCCCCACCGCCTGTTCGATGGCGGCCTTCTGCTCGGTCGTGACATCGGAGTTCAGATGGACCAGGACGGTGTACGTCCGCTCGGGCTGGGGCCGCCAGCCGAGCAGCAGCACCGCCGCCACGGCCATGGCCGAGCCCGCCAGCAGCGAGACGACCGCGACCGCGGCGATCAGGACGACGCGCCGGGCCGCCCGGTCGGTGGGCGGTGCGGGCGACGGCGGCGGCGGGACATCGACGAAGGGCTCACTCACGGACGCGGACCCTACCTGGTCGCCCGGCTCCTCGCGGGGGCCACCAGTTCCACCATCGAAGCCGTCACAGCGAGGCCGCCGTGGCGGGCCGCGGCGGCGCGGCGACGTGGGCCAGAGAGCGCCGGACGACCGCGAAGGCGACGACGAGGACGACGTTGACCAGCACGGCCAGCCATCCGATGTTGGCGATGTGGGCGACCGGCCACGCCAGAGCCGCCACACCCAGTGCCGGCGCAACCCCGCCCGGCCCGACCCGGCGTACGACGACCGCGGCCAGCAGCAGGGTCAGCGGGAAGAGCAGGCCGAGCGGCTTGATCAGGGTGGCCGCACCGGTGGCGTCGACCAGGTCGGTGTCGCCCAGCGAGACGTGGATGGTGTTGAAGCCGTAGCCGACGTTGCCCGCCGCACCCAGCGCGCCGACGACCAGCAGGGCCGCCGAGAGCCACCCGCTGTCCAGGCCGGCCAGGCGGAACACGACGAGGATGTAGGCGGCGGCACCGAGGATGTGGAAGACCGCGGCCGTCGGGTCGTCCCAGCCGCGGAGGGTGTAGAGCACGTCGGCCACCAGATAGATCACCGGCGCGACGATCAGCGAGGAGTGCAGGGTCCGGTCGAGAGGCGTCATACCCTTCAAGGTCGTCGGCCGGGCCGCCAGATACATCCGGGTGGCCCCGGTGAAAGTGCCGGGTTAACCCTGGTCCGCCGGGGTGGTGCGGCTGGCACGATACGAGGCGTGAGCCGCGCCGTGACCAGGAGCCCGAGCTGGGTGGTGGGCGTCCTGACGGCCGGGCTTGTCGCCGGCGGGCTCGCGCTCGGCCCGCATGTCGGCAACATCCACAACGGACTCATCGCCGCGACCTTCACGGCCGTCGGCCTCTACGTGGTGCACCGCCGCCCCGGTCATCCCGAGGGCCGCCTGTTCGTGGCGGTCGGCGTCGCCCACGCGGTGATGTTCGCCGGTCGCCAGTACGGCCTGCATCCCGGCCCGCTGCCCGCCGCGAGCTGGATCGGCTGGCTCGGCGTCTGGCCTCTCCCGCTGGTGCTGGTGCTGGTCGGCGTGGCCGTGATGTGTTTCCCGACCGGCCGCCTCCCCTCCCCCGGCTGGCGCCCGGTGATCGCCGTGCTCGCCGCGCTCGGCCTGACCCTGTCCACCGTGTCGGCGTTGTGGCCGGTCGAATACGCCCGCACCGGCCTGGTCGCCGGCCACCCGCTCAGCCTGCCCGGATCTGCTGCCGCGACGGCGTTCTACGACATCGCGCGCCCGATCGCCTACCTGCTCTTCCAGCTCACCTGGGCCGCCTGCGTCGTCCTGCGGGTCCGCCGGGCACGCGGTGACGAGGCCCGTCAACTGCGTTTCTTCCTGTACGCCGTGACGGTATCCGCCGCGATCATGGTCTTCGGCCTGGTGGTCTGGGGTTCCCCGCTCGCGGGCACGCTGGCCGCCCCACTCGTCGCCGTCGCGGCCGGCGCGGCCATCCTGCGCTACCGCCTCTACGACATCGACCCGGTGATCAACAAGTCGCTGGTGTTCGGCGCGATGGCCGCGGTCGTGACGCTCGGTTATGCCGTCGTGGTGACCGGCATCGGCAGTCTCGTCGACGGTTACGGCACCCTGCTGTCGCTGATCGCCACCGGCCTGGTCGCCGTCGCGTTCGAGCCGCTGCGCCGACGTGCGCAGAAGCTGGCCGACCGGCTCGTCCACGGGCATCGCGCCACCCCGTACGAGGCGCTCTCCCGCTTGTCGGCCCACCTCAGCGCGCCCGCCGGGGGCCTGCTCGATGCCCTGACCGCCACTATCGCCGACGCCGTCGGGGCCCGTCAGGTCGTGCTCTGGACCGGTCCGCGGGCCTTGTCGGTCTGGCCCACCGGAGCGGAGATAACCGACGGCACCACCGTTCCGGTGCTCCACGACGGTCAGGAGCGTGGAGCGATCACCGTGGTCAAGGCGCCCGGCGACAGCCTGTCGAGTGCCGAGCGGCGGCTCCTCGACGATCTGGCCGCGCAGGTCGGGCTGGTGTTGGAGTTGCGCGCCACCGCCCAGCGCCTGGTCGCCGCCGGGGACGCCGCGCGCCGCCGGCTCGAGCGTGACCTGCACGACGGCGCTCAGCAGCGCCTGGTGACGGTGGCGATGGAACTGGGGGCGGTCGTGCGGCTCGCTTCCGAGAGCGGGGCTGGTGCGGTTGCCGAGCGGGCCGACGGCGTACGGAAACAATTGCTCGAAGCGACGGCCGAACTCCGGGAGATGGCGCGCGGACTGCACCCCGCCGTCCTCACCCAGGACGGGCTCGAGGCCGCGGCCGGGTTCCTGGCCGACCGGTCGCCGGTGCCGGTGCGGCTGACGGTCGAGGTGCCACGACGGCTGCCGCCCGAGGTCGAGGCGACGGCCTACTTCGTGGTCAGCGAGGGACTCACCAACGCGGCCAAGCACTCCGGCGCCTCCGCCGTGGCCGTCACCCTGACCTGCGACGACGCGCTGCTCACGGTCGAGGTCGCGGATGACGGCGGCGGTGGCGCGTCGCCTCAGCGCGGCAGCGGGCTGGAGGGCCTGGCCGACCGGCTGGCCACGCTCGACGCCCGCCTGACGATCGGGAGCGGCCCGGACGGCACGACACTGCGGACGGTGATCCCGTGCGGGTGATGCTGGCCGACGACGCCGTGCTGTTCCGCGAGGGGATGGCCCGGGTGCTGACCGACGTCGGCTTCACGGTGATGGGCCAGGCCGGCGACGGCGGGCGGCTGCTCGACCTCGTACGGGCCGATCCGCCCGAGGTCGCGGTGATCGACCTGCGGATGCCGCCCTCGTTCTCGGACGAGGGCATCGAGACCGCGGCGGCGATCCGGGACGCTCACCCGGAGGTGGGCCTGATGCTGCTGTCCCAGTACGTCGAGGTGCACCACGCGCTGCGGCTGATGACCGGCTTCGAGGGCGGCGTCGGCTATCTGCTCAAGGACCGCGTCTCCGACCTGGCCGTGTTCGGCTCGGACATCCGCCGGGTGGCCCGGGGCGACACGGTGATCGACCCCGACCTGGTGGCCCGGCTGGTGGCCCGGCGCCGCGAGCGTGACCCGCTCGAGCGGCTGACCGACCGCGAGCGAGCCGTGCTCGCGCTGATGGCTCAGGGTCTGTCCAACGTGGCCGTGGCGGCTGACCTGCATCTGGCCGTCAAAACGGTCGAGGCGCACGTGACGTCGATCTTCACCAAGCTCGACCTGACCCAGCAGGAGCGCGAACATCGCCGGGTGCTGGCCGTGCTGACGTTTCTGCGGGCGTAGGGCGTTCTGTCCGTTGTTGCACGATCACCCGGACGGGATCTCACCCATCCGAGATCGTCGATATTTTCGGTGGCAGCAATCACGACACGGGGAGGTACACGTGATTTCTGCCAGGAAGATCATGCTCTCGGGCCTGCTGGCCCTCGGGATGGTCACCACGATGATCCCGTCGGCGGCGCAGGCCGCCGTGGGGTCCACCGACGACGAGTCCGGCATGCGGATCGGCGGGTTCGACGCCGCGGTGGCGCGGGCCAACGGCTACGAGATCGTCACGCTGCCGGACGGGTCGCAGGCCTCGGTGCCGGCGGCCAAGGCCGAGGCGGCCCGCAGGGGCAGCTATGTTCCCAAGACCGGCGTGCTGGTCAAGCCGAGCAAGGGCGGGGTGTCGGCCAACGCGTACGGCTCGAGGTCCGGCAACTGCGGCACCTCGTGGGTCCAGATCAGCCCGCGCGGCGGCGGCAGCGCCGGCCTGACCACCGGGATGAGCCTGGTGCTCGACTCGGGCGGCCCGTGGGACATCCACTGGAACGTCAACGTCAGTGACCGCAACGGAACATCGAACCAGTACTACGACGAGGACGACGGCTACGTCAGCGGCACCGGGCTCAGCTGGGCGGGCAAGGGCCGCACGCTCAACCTGGCCCGCGGCTCGGCCACGGTCAAGGTGACCGCGGGCAGCTTCACGATCACCGGAGCCGGGTGGGTCTGCTTCTCCTACGCACCGGGCGCGACCGACATCATCACCTGACCTGATGAACCCGCGTGGCAGTGCCGGCCGGTGCCGGCACTGCCACACTGGGGTCGGGGAGGCACATCATGGAGTTCGACCGATCCATCGGGCGCGACGAGCTGTTCGCCCAGCAGTCCGAACGCATGCGGCGGGTCCTGGCCGCCAGTGACATGCCCGTCTTCGGCCTGGCCGAGGGTCTGCGCCCGGCCGAAGAGACGTTCGGCAGCCTCGACAGCACCGATGACCGGCTCGTCGCCGTTCGGCTGACCTATGGCCGCGCGGCCGAGGTCGAGACGGCCCGCGCCGAGCCCGGGCCGCTGCGCGAGACCCTCGAACATCACGTACGCCGCGGTGGCGACCGCTTCGCCGACCTCGAATGGACCGAGGGCCCGGCGACCCTGCGCGTCGACGGCCACCCGGTCGCCGCCCGCATGCTGCGCGCCGGCGATCGCTGGTGGATCGTCCGCGCCGACCGCGACGGCGTCGGCATCACCGTCGTCGGCCGCGACTGGCACCCCGGCGAGCCGGCCGTCGAGACCGTCACCGACCCGATCCCGATGCTCGACCGGCGACGCACCCCACCTGACTACGTGCACCACGAGCCCGAGCCGCTGCCCGCCGACCTGGCCCGCGAACCGCACCGGGCGCTGGCCGAGGCGGCGCTGGCCGAGGCCGCCGAGCAGCGGCGCTGGATGGCCGAGGGCGGCCCCGAGCCGGCGCTCCCGGGCTATTGGACGACCCTGTGGGCGGCCGCCGTGCAACGCCAGACCGAGCTGAGCGACGCCCCGGCCACCGACGCCGAGCCGGCCGTCAGCGCCATGATCTCGGAGCTCGGCACACTGCACCACGAGGCCGCCTGGTTCCGCGACGACCCCGTCCTCCGCCGCCGGGCCGTCGCCGAGACCCTGCTCCACGGCACCGGCCTGGGCCCCGACGTGCCGAGCCGCCCCGCCCACGAGGCCTGGCAGCGCGGCTCGTCCTCGCCCGAGTGGAGGGCCGCCTGGGCGGCCTGGGCCCAGACTCCCTAGTTGTCCTCGAGGTCGCCCTCGGTCTCGAGGTAGAGCTGCTGCAACTGGTTCAGCATGTCCGGGTCGGGGGCGTCCCACAGCTTGCGCTCGGCCGCCTCGAGCAGGCGCTCGGTGATGCTGTGCAGCGCCCACGTGTTGGACTGCTGGAAGAACTTCTGGTTCTCCGGGTCCAGCGCGTACGTGGTGGCCAGCTGCTCGTACATGTAGTCGGTGACCACCCCGGCCGTGGCATCGAAGCCGAACAGGTAGTCGACCGTGGCCGCCAGCTCGAACGCGCCCTTGTAGCCGTGCCGGCGCATGGCACCGATCCAGCGCGGGTTGACCACGCGGGCCCGGAAGACACGCGCGGTCTCCTCGGTCAGGCTGCGGGTGCGGGTGGCGTCCGGGTTGGTCGAGTCGCCCACATAGGCGGCCGGGGCCTTGCCGGTCAGCGCGCGCACCGTGGCGATCATGCCGCCGTGGTACTGGTAGTAGTCGTCCGAGTCGGCGATGTCGTGCTCGCGGGTGTCGATGTTCTTGGCCGCGATGTCGATCCGCCGGTAGGCGTTCTCCATGTCGGGGCGCGCGGGCACACCGTCGAGGTCACGTCCGTACGCGAAACCGCCCCACACGGCATAGACCTCGGCGATGTCGGCGTCACCCCGCCAGTTGCGGCTCTCGATCAACGGCAGGATCCCCGCCCCGTACGCCCCCGGCCGCGACCCGAAGATGCGCGTGGTGGCCCGCCGCCAGTCGCCGTGGTCGTCCCGGTCGGCCAGGGCGTGCGCCCGGACATAGTTGTCCGGCTCGTCGAGCTCGGCGATCATCCGGAAGGCGTCGTCCATCATGGCCACGACGTGCGGGAAGGCGTCACGGAAGAAGCCCGAGATGCGGACCGTGACATCGACCCGGGGCCGGCCCAGCTCCTCGCGGCTGATCGGCTCGAGACCGGTGACCCGGCGTGAGGCGGGGTCCCAGATCGGGCGAACACCGATCAGGGCCAGGATCTCGGCGATGTCGTCACCGGCCGTCCGCATGGCGCTCGTGCCCCACGCCGAGAGGCCGACCGAGCGGGGCCAGTCACCGTAGTCGGTCTTGTACCGGGCGAGCAGCGACTCGGCCATGGCCTGGCCGGTCTCCCAGGCCAGCGCGCTCGGGATCGCCTTGGGGTCGACCGAGTAGAAGTTGCGGCCGGTGGGCAGCACGTTGATCAGGCCGCGCAGCGGGGAGCCGCTCGGACCGGCCGGCACGTAGCCGCCGTCGAGCGCGTGCAGCAGGTTGCTGACCTCGTCGGTGGTGCGCTCGAGGCGCGGCACGATTTCGGTGGCCGCGAACTCGAGTACCCGGCGCACCTGAGAATCGTCCGCAATGCCGGCAGCAGAACTGGGCCAGCCCGCTTCCTCCATCGCGACGACCAGCGCCCGCGCCTTTGCTTCGACAAGATCCGTCTCGGCGGTCGACGCGTCCTCGGCCAGGCCCAGCGCCTCGCGCAGCCCGGGCAGCGCAGCCACCTGACCGGCCCACATCTGGCGGGCCCGCAGCATGGCCAGCACCAGGTTGACCCGCGCCTCGCCCACTGGCGCCGCGCCCAGGATGTGCAGCCCGTCGCGGATCTGCACGTCCTTGACCTCGCAGAGCCACCCGTCGACGTGCAGGATGAACTCGTCGAACTCCTCGTCACCGGGCCGGTTGTCCAGCCCGAGGTCGTGGTCCATCCGGGCGGCCTGGATCAGCGTCCAGATCTGGGCCCGGATCGCCGGCAGCTTGGCCGGGTCGAGCGTGGCGATGTTGGCGTGCTCGTCGAGCAGCTGCTCGAGGCGGGCGATGTCCCCGTACGACTCGGCCCGCGCCATCGGCGGAATCAGGTGATCGACCAGCGTGGCGTGCGCCCGGCGCTTGGCCTGGGTGCCCTCGCCCGGGTCGTTGACCAGGAACGGATAGATCAGCGGCAGGTCGCCCAGGGCCGCGTCGGTGCCGTCCGAGGCGGACATGCCGACGTTCTTGCCGGGCAGCCACTCCAGGTTGCCGTGCTTGCCCACGTGCACCACCGCGTGGGCGCCGAAGTCGTCGGCCAGCCACCGGTACGCGGCCAGATAGTGATGCGACGGCGGCAGATCGGGGTCGTGATAGATGGCCACCGGGTTGGCGCCGAACCCGCGCGGCGGCTGCACCATCACCACGATGTTCTCGTCGCGCAGGGCGGCCAGCACGATGTCGCCGCCGTCGACATAGAGCTCGCCCGGCGGCGGGCCCCAGTGCTCTTCCATCGAAGACCGCAGATCTTCGGGCAGGGTGGCGAACCAGGACGCGTACGCGGAACCGGAGATTCTGACCTTGTTCTCGCTCATCTGGTCCTCGGTCAGCCAGTCCGGGTCCTGGCCGCCGGCCGCGATCAGCGCGTGGATGAGCGCGTCGCCGTGGTAATCGGTGAACGAGCCGACCTGATAGCCGTGCGCGCGCATGGCCTCGATCAGCGCCACGGTCGAGGCCGGGGTGTCGAGGCCGACCGCGTTGCCGATCCGCGAGTGCTTGGTCGGATAGGCCGACAGCATCAGCACGATGCGCCGCTCGGCCGGCGGGATGTGCCGCAGCCGGGCGTGCGCGAGCGCGATGCCGGCCACCCGGGCCGCCCGCTCCTCGTCGGCGACGTAGACCGACAGCCCGTCCGGGTCGATCTCTTTGAACGAGAACGGCACGGTGATGATCCGGCCGTCGAACTCGGGGATCGCCACCTGGGTCGCCGCGTCGAGCGGGGAGAGACCGTCGTCGCTGGCCTCCCACGCGGCCCGGCTGCTGGTCAGGCACAGCCCCTGCAGGATCGGCACGTCCAGCCCGGCCAGCACGCCGACGTCCCACGCCTCGTCGTCGCCGCCCGCACTTGCCGTCGCGGGACGTGTGCCACCCGCGGCGAGCACCGTCACCACCAGCGCATCCGCTTTGCGCAATTCGGTCAAGAGCTCTTCCGGGGCCGTACGGAGGGAAGAAGTGAACAGAGGCAACGGGCGGCCGCCCTTGGCCTCGATCGCCCGGCACAGTGCCTCGATGAACGCCGTGTTCCCGGCCATGTGGTGGGCGCGGTAGTAGAGCACCGCCACCGTTGGCCCGGCTTTTTCTGACGACGACCGGGGCAGGTGGCCCCAGTCGGGTGCGGCCTGCGGCGGGGCGAACCCGTGCCCGGTCAGCAGCACGGTGTCGGAGAGGAAGTCGTGCACCGCGCTCAGGTTGTCCGGGCCGCCCTGGGCCAGGTAGAGGTGGGCCTCGGCGGCCACCCCGGCCGGGACGGTCGACAGCTTCATGAGGTCGGCGTCCGGCGCCTGCTCGCCGCCCAGCACGACCACCGGAATGGGCCCCGCAAGCAGTGCGTCGAGCCCTTCCTCCCAGGCCCGGCGCCCGCCGAGGATCCGGACGACGACCAGCGTCACGTCCTCGAGCAGGGCAGGCAGATCGGCGACGGTCGTACGGGCCGGGTTGGCCAGGCGCCACGGTGAGCCGCTGGCCCGGGCACTGAGCAGGTCGGTGTCGGAGGTCGACAGCAGCAGGAACACGCGCAAGCTCCCCCTCGGGGTCCGCGCCCCGGGTAGTAGAGATCGCGGCGACCGGAGTTCCTGGCTCCCGAGCCGTTGCCGGCTCGGTGACAGTGGCGGGACCGCGCCGGACTCCCACCGGCTTCCTCCGCAAGCGTCGCCGCTCGTGACCTACCACCCTCCCCGGCGCCCGCACTCCGCGTCAAGGAGGGTCGCGCGGTGTGACTCTCCCGACCCGAGGATGCGCCCACGCCCGGGATCGAACGTAGTATCCGGGCCGTGGCTGCCCGTGCGAACGACGTCGATGCGTGCCCCGGCGCCCTGCGTATGCACACGGCCGCCGACGGCCCGCTGGCCCGGGTCCGCCTCCCCGGCGGCATGATCACCGGGCCGCAGCTGGCCGCTCTGCACGCCTTGGCTCCGGCAGGCTTCCTGGAGCTGACGTCCCGCGCGAATGTGCAGCTCAGAGCCTTGATCGACGCCGACCCCGTGGAGTTGGCGGCCCGGCTGGCGGAGGCCGGTCTGCTGCCCTCCGAGACCCACGAGACCGTACGCAACATCGCCGCCCCACCCCTGGCCGACGCCACGATCCGCGCGTTGGTCGAACAGCTGGACCGGGACTTGTGCGGCGACCCGGCCTTGGCCGCCCTGCCCGGCCGTTTCCTGTTCGCGATCGGCGCAGTCCCCCTGTCCGCCGACGTGGCCGCCGTCCCCGTCGCCGCGCCAACTGGCGGCAAGCTCGCGGAGCCGGGCGATGACGAGTTCGCCATTCTGTTCGCCGACGAGGACCACGGCATCCGTGTGTCCGCAGATCAGGTGGTGCCGGCGCTGCTGGCCGCCGCGAACGCGTTCCTGGCCGAGCGCGCTACCGCCGCTGAACCGACCCGGGCAACGCCCGCGTGGCGTTTGCACGAGCTGCCCGATGGCCCGGCAACTGTCGCCGCTCGCACCGCGGCCGCCCTGTGGATAACCCACTCCGGCGGCTTGACAAGCGGTAGGGTCCCTTCCTTATCCCCAGGGTGGGCGGGGGTTAGGGATGGCGACTCCAGCGATCTTGAACGACGCGAAGCGCGGATGCCCGTCGACGCGGCGGCGCGGAACGGCGAGCCGACGGCGCCGGTAGGGATCGTTCGGCAGAGCGACGGCCTACAAGCGGTCGGCGCGCTGGTGCCACTCGGCCGGCTCGGCGGCCCGGCCCTCACGCTGCTCAGCACGGCCCGGCGCATAGTCGTCACCCCCGGTCGCGGAATTGTCGTGCCGGATCTGACCCCCGAGGCCGCCCGCCGCTGGGCGCGAGCACTCGACGAGGCCGGACTCCCAACCGACCCGCACTCGCGCTGGACCGGCGTGACCGCCTGCGCCGGAAAACCCGGCTGCGCCAAATCCCTGGCCGACGTGCGCGCCGATGCCGATACCACCACCACGTACGGGGACGGCCTGCCGGTGCACTGGATCGGCTGCGCCCGCGGGTGTGGCAGCCCATCCGGGGCGCACGTGCGGGTCGAGGCCACCGGGGACGGCTACCGCGTGAGCCGGGAACCGGACGGAAAGACGTACACCGGCGACACCGCACGCGCGGTCGCCGCCGCGAGGAGGAACTGATGGAGTACGAGAGGGACGGCGCCGAGATCTATCGGCGTTCCTTCGCCACGATCCGGGCCGAGGCCGACCTGGGCGGGTTGCCCGCCGAGGTGGCGCGGGTCGCCGTCCGCATGATCCACGCGTGCGGGATGGTCGACCTGGTCCGCGACATCGCGTACTCCCCGCAGGTCGCCATCGCCGCCCGGAAGGCTCTGCTCGACGGCGCCCCGATCCTGTGCGACGCCGAGATGGTCGCCTCGGGCATCACCCGCAAGCGCCTCCCGGCCGGCAACGAGGTCATCTGCACCCTGCGTGCTCCCGAGGTGCCCGACCTGGCCGCCCGCCTGGCCACCACCCGCAGCGCGGCCGCCCTCGACCTGTGGCTCGACCACCTGGAGGGCGCGGTCGTGGCCATCGGTAACGCCCCGACGGCCCTGTTCCGCCTGCTCGAGCTGATCGCCGAGGGCGCCCCGCGGCCGGCCGCCGTGCTGGGCATCCCGGTCGGTTTCATCGGCGCCGCCGAGTCCAAGGAGGCGCTGGCCGCCTCCGACCTCGAATATCTGGTCGTGCACGGCCGTCGTGGCGGCAGCGCCATGACCGCGGCCGCCGTCAACGCCCTGGCGTCGGAGGCAGAGTGAAAGGCAAGCTCTACGGCGTCGGGGTAGGCCCCGGCGACCCGGAACTGATCACGCTCAAGGCCGCCCGCCTCATCGAGAACGCCGACGTGATCGCCTACCACGCGGCCCGCCACGGTCGCAGCAACGCCCGCGCGATCGCGGCCGGGCTGCTGAAGGACACCCAGATCGAGGAACCGCTCATCTACCCGGTCACGACCGGGGAGACCGACCACCCGGGCGGCTATCAGGGCGCGATCGACGAGTTCTACGCCGAGGCCGCCGCCCGCCTGGCCGCGCATCTCGACGCCGGCCGTGACGTGGTCGTGCTGGCCGAGGGCGATCCGTTCTTCTACGGCTCCTACATGCACATGCACAAAAGGCTTTCCCACTCGTACGAAACCCAGGTCGTCCCCGGGATCACCTCGGTCAGCGCCGCCTCGGCCGTGCTCGGCCGCCCGCTGATGGAGCGCGACGAGGTCCTCACCGTCCTGCCCGGCACCCTGCCCCCGGCCGAGCTGGCCGCCCGGCTGGCCGCCACCGACTCGGCCGCCGTGATGAAGCTGGGCCGCACCTTCGACGGCGTCCGCGCCGCCCTCGAACGGGCGGGCCGGCTCGACGACGCCTTCTACGTCGAGCGCGCCACCACCGACCGCGAGCGCCACGCGCCCCTGGCCGACGTCGACGCGGACTCGGTGCCGTACTTCTCCCTCGCCCTGGTGCCCAGTGGGCGCCCCTCGCGGAAAGCCGGGAAAGTCACTGTCGTCGGGCTCGGACCGGGCGACCCGATGTGGCTCACGGCGGAGGCCCGCGGCGTCCTGGCGGCAGCCGACGACCTGATCGGCTACCAGCCCTACCTCGACCGCGTCGCAACCCGGACGCACCAGCGCAAGCACCCGTCCGACAACCGGGTCGAGGCCGAGCGGGCCGCCTTCGCCCTCGACCTGGCCAAACGCGGCCGCAACGTAGCCGTCGTCTCGTCCGGCGATCCGGGTGTGTTCGCCATGGCCGCCGCCGTGCTCGAGGTCAGCGAGGACCCGCAGTGGAAGGACGTCGAGGTACGGATCGTCCCCGGTCTCACCGCCGCCCAGGCCGTGGCGAGCCGGGCCGGCGCCCCGCTCGGGCACGACTTCTGCGTCATCTCGCTCTCCGACCGGCTCAAGCCCTGGTCGCAGATCGCCTCCCGCCTCGAGCACGCCGCCCGCGCCGACCTGGTGATCGCGGTCTACAACCCGGCGTCGAAGTCGCGCCGACAGCAGCTCGTCGATGCCCGGGCCCTGCTGCTCGAGCACCGCGCCGGTAGCACCCCGGTCGTCGTCGGCCGTGATGTCGGCGGGCCGCAGGAGTCGGTCCGGGTCACCACGCTGGCCGAGCTCGACCCAGCCACGGTCGACATGCGCTGTCTGCTGATCATCGGGTCGTCGCAGACCCGGGCGATCGGCCGCGGCGACGGCACCACGTTCGTCTACACCCCCCGCACCTACCCCACCGAGTAACAGGCGCACCACCGCACAGCCGGGCCCGATCGGGGTGCCCGGCCGCTGCACCCTGTCCACCACCGGCTGCAACGGCACTGCCACTTGGAAACCCAACTAGCGCGAACGATCCGACCGATTGAGGGGGCGCTCCCAAGAAACATTCCGCATTCTGACCGAAGGGCCCCGACCAGCCGTGTTCTCCGCTCGCCGCTGTGCCGCCGCTCTCGCCTCGTCCGTGCTTCTGGGCCTCGCCCTGCCGCACGCGCCGGCAACCGCCGCGCCCCACAAGCCCGCCGCTCCCGCCAAGTCGGTCATGAAGACCAGCGCTCCGGCCAAGACCGCCGCCAAGCCGGCGGCCACCAAGGCCGTCGCCACCAAGGCGACCGAGGTCAGCACGGTTCCGACGCTGGCCTCCCGCCTGGCCGCGGTCAAGACGGCGAAGTCGCTGAACTACTACCCGTCGGGCGCGGGCTGGTCGAAAATGTGGACGAACTGGGACGCCGCCAAGATCAACGCCGACCTGGCCAAGGCCGACGCGCTCGGCGCCGACAACGTGCGGATCATCATCTTCCCGACCCAGTTCGGTTTCCCGATGCCGTCCGACACCTATCAGCAGCGCCTGGCCCAGTTCGTGGACATGGCCTCGGCACGGGGCATGACCGTCAAGTTCACCCTGTTCGACTGGTGGGACGGCTACGACGAGATCGCCAACAGCCAGAACTGGGCGAACCGGATCCTCCGGGCCTACAAGGACGACAAGCGCGTCCTGTCGGTCGAGCTGCAGAACGAGTTCAACGCGGGCGACACCGTGGCCGTCAACTGGGCCAGGAAGCTGATCCCGTCGCTGCGCAGCGCGTTCCCCACGATGCCGCTGACCTTCTCGGTCGACGGTGTGTCGGGCGCTCCCGGCATGGCCCGGATCAAGTCCGCCCTGGCCTCGACCCCGATCGACTACTACGACTTCCACCTCTACGGCAACTCCGAGCGCGCCCTCTCGATCATCAAGAACGCGCAGGCCACCGTGGCCCCCTACCCGATGGTGATCGGCGAGACCGGCCTCAACACCATCCAGAACACCGAGGGCGAGCAGGCCGCGTTCCTGGCCCGCGTGTTCGAGGCGGCCGAGGTGGCCGGCGTGCAGTCGGTGGCACCGTGGACGCTGAACGACTTCACCCAGGGCGCCATCCCGACCTCGGCCGTCTCCAAGATCCCGGCCCAGTACAGCTACGGGCTCTACCGTCTCGACGGCAGCGCCAAGCCGGCCGCCGCTGTGGTCAAGGCGGGCTGGACCAACACGAACATGCCGGTCAGCCTGATGGACCCGAGCTTCGAAGCGGGCAACAACCTGACCCCGTGGCGCGCGTACATGCCCGAGCTGGGCCTGGCCGTCAAGACGCAGAGCATGGCCCGCACGGGCAAGTGGTCGATCAGCATGACCAACACCGGTAAGACCTCGGCCGGCTCGTCGCCGTCCTACCGCGTCGCGCCGATCGCCCCGGTCAAGCCCGGCCAGAAGTGGCACGGCGAGGTGTGGGCCCGCGGCAACGCGGCCACGGGCACCACCCAGATCGCGCTGAGCTGGTTCGACGCCAACGACAAGTGGCTCGGCGGCGTGTCCTCGAGCATCCTGCCGACCGGCACCACCGGCTGGACCAAGCTGGCCGTGGACGGGGTCGCCCCGGCCGGCTCGGCCAGCATGCAGGTTCACCTCAAGTCGGGCGACAACACCGGCACGGTCTGGTTCGACGACGCGGTGATCACGGCGTCCTGACCCACCGGGAGCACGCCCATCCGGGCGAACAACCGAGTGAAGGCGGCCACCGACTTCTCCCACGAGGAGGGGTCGGTGTGCCGCCTTCCGACGTTCAGAGACGCGGACCGTACGGCGTCGACCAGCGCGGACGGCGAGCCGGCGGCCACGAAGGTGGTCCCCGAATAGTCGGACGCCGCCTCGACCAGCCCGCCGACGGCGGTGACGACCACGGGCAGGCCGTGACTCATCGCGATGTGCAGCGGCCCGCTCGCCGAACTGCGGCGATAGGGCAGCACGACCAGGTCGGCATCGGCGAAGAACCCGTCGACCTCGGAGTCGGCGACGTAGCGGTTGACGAAGGTGATCCGGCCGGCCGCGGGCGACTCGGCGATCATCGAGGCGGGCCGGTCCCACCCCTCCCACGTCTCCCCCACGACGGTCAGCGTGTAGTTCGACGGAAGCCGCCCGAACGCCTCGACCAGATCCTCCAGCCCCTTGTACGGGCGGATCGTGCCGAAGAACAGCAGCCGAACCGTCCCGTCGGGCACCCGGGGCGACACCGGAACGGCGTCGTGATGGTCGAACGGCCCGTGCAGCGCGATCTCGTCCGGCACCCCGTCGAGGTCGTACGTGGAACGCAGTTGGACCCGGTCGAAGCCGGAGTGCACGATCACGCCCTCGGTGCGGCGCAGCAAGGGCCGGATCAGCGTGCGGGTGTACCAGGCGGCCCACCGGTGCTGGGCCTCGCCGGTGTCCTGCACCTCGTGGAACTCGACGACCACCCGGATCCCGAGCAGCCGGGCGGCTGCGGCCAGCACCAGGTAGGAGTGCAGGACCGTGCCCGTCCACCACTGGAGCACGAGCACCTCGGGCCGGAACGAGCGCAGGAATCGCACCGCCCGCACCAGGCTCGGCACCCCCCACCAGTCGACGCCGTCGAAGACCTCGACCCCGGGGGCGTACGCGAGGTCGTTGAGCCGTTGCCCGACCCGCCCGCGACCGGGGTAGAGCCGGGTCGGCAGCAGCTGGCGCATCAGGATCGCGCCGACCTCGTAGCGCTCGGCCAGCGCATTGGTCAGGCGGCAGGTGTAGTAGCTGATGCCGGAGAGGAACCGCCAGCCCGAGCCGACGACGACCACTCGGGTCGGACCGTCAGCGGGCAGCCGCGGCGATGCAGGCACGGTAGACCTCCTCGATCTGCGGGACGACGCGGGCGGCGGTGTAGTCGAGCCCGCGCCGGTGGCCGGCCGTGCGCAGGCGCGCGGTCAGGCCGGGGTCGGTGAGCAGCCGGCGGACGGCGGCCAGCAGGGCGTCCGGGTCGCCGGCCGGGATCTGCAGGCCGTTCTCGCCGTCGCGGATCATGTCGGCCAGGCCACCGGCCGCGGTGGCGATCAGCGGCGTGCCGGCCAGCAGGGCCTCGACCGCGACCTGGCCCATCGGCTCGAGAATCGACGGCACGACGCCGGCCGCCGCGTGGTGCCAGGCCGCCATCACCTCGGGGTGCGGCACGTTGTGGCGCACGATCACGCCGTCCGGGATCGGCGGAGTGTCCGCCCGCGGCGTCCCGATGCAGACCAGCGCCGGCGCATTCTCGTCGCGGGAAAGACGATGAAAAGCCTCGAAGAGCACATCGATTCCCTTGTGCGGCCCGAGTGCGCCCACGAAGAGCAGGTACGGCCCGTCCGGCAGCCACGAAGGGCGCGGGGTGTTGCGGGCCAGCTCGTCGAGCCCGTCCGGCACCAGCGACGTGATCACCTGGACCGGCAGGTCACCGTGGATCCGGCCCGCGCTCACGCCCTCGGCCACGGCGGGCGAGATCGCGGTCAGCGCGTCGATCCCCCGGTGCCGCTGGGCCCGCAGTGCCGTGGTCAGCACAGCCGACCTGGGTCGTCCGTATTGTTCCACAGCACACGGCACACACCGGCCCAGGCGCGGCCCGCCGCACGGCCGGCCGTTGCGGGCGAAGGTCTTCTTGACGCACGTGAAGCCGAAGTCGTGGGCCGTGTGCACGTGCGGCCGGCCACCCTTGCCGTAGCGCAGCGGCAGGTAGCTGTACATCATCCAGTCGTGGCTGTGCACCACGTCGTACTCGCCGTCGAGCAGCACCCGCCGGATCGCCGCCGTGGTCAGCGGGTCGGCCGTGGTCGGGTGGAACGGTTTGCCCGCGTCCTGGTTCATCCGCGGCAGCAGGGTGTTGGCCACGCTGCGCACGCGTTTCACCCGTACGCCCCGGATCGTCTCGTCGTGGTCGGCCAGCGGGGTCGCCAGCGTGAGCACGGTGACCTCGTGCCCACGCCGCACCAGCTCCTCGCTGCTGGTGGCGATGCTGCGCTCGAGCCCGCCGATGACGGGGGCGTACAGGTTGGACAGGTGCAGGATCCTCATGCAGCGGGGGCCTTTCGTCGAGACTTGATCCAAAAAATGGCGACGGCCAGTGCGCCCACCGACTGCCCGGCCAGCCAGGCGATGCCCGCGGCCTCGATGCCGGTGCCGGGCAGCCAGAGCCAGGTCAGGGCCAGGCAGACGGTGGCCATCAGCAGGTTGAGCCGCAGGCAGCGGCGGAACTGGCCGAGCGAACGCCAGTGCGCGACGGCCAGGTTGGTGATCGCGTCGGGCAGCGCGGCCAGCACGAGGATCCGCAGCAGCAGCTCGCCCTCGGCCGCGAAGCCCGCGCTGAACAGGCCGAGGATGCGGTCGCCGGCCAGGAACAGCAGCAGCGCGGGCGGGCCGATCACGGCGAACACGACGGCGGCGGCGCGGGGCAGGCCGGTCGCGGCCGAGTTGGTGCGCTCGGCATAGAACGCCGAGGCGACCGCGGGCGAGACCATGAACAGGATCGAGGCGGTCATCCAGGCCACGTAGAAGTGCCCGTTCGCCTCGGCCCCGAGCCGGGCCGTGACCAGCACCGGCAGCAACGCGGTGGGTCCGGCCTGGGCCAGGTTGATCAGGTGGTGGCCGCTCAGCGAGCCCTGGATGTGCCGCAGCTCGAGCCCGACCCCGGCGCCGTCGAGCCGGGCACCCGGGCGCAGCCGGCCGATCATCGTGGTCAGCGTGTAAGCCGTGACGCCGAGCGACGGCAGCGTCCAGGCGATCAGCACGACGCCCGGGCCCTGATAGCCGGCCCAGGTCAGCGCGGCCAGCGTGACCACCTTGCCGACGGCCAGGGCCAGGTTGCGGGTCAGCATGCCGTGGCTGGACCGGTCGGCGATGAAGATGTAGTCGAGCAGTGTCGTCGCGGTCAGGGCGACCGCCGTGGTGACCAGCGCGACCGTGCCGGACGTACTGCGCAGGAAGACGAACGTGCCCGCCAGCGAGGGCAGCAGACCGGCCGCGACGAAGGACGCAACCGCCGTGGCTCCACAACCGAGAAGCAGACCGGCACCGACGATCCGGGACCATTCCCGTACGCCCGTGCCCGGCAGCCGCTGGATGAACATGTGCCCGATGCCCAGGTTGGACACCATGCTGACCACGGTCGAGAGGGAGATCAGGGCGGTGGCCGCGCCGATCGCCGACGGGGACAGCCGATGAGCCGCGAGCAGCCAGTAGAGGTAGCCGAGCCCGGCCGTCCCGACCGTGCTGGCCATGATCAGGACGCTGTTGCGGGCCAGCGAGTCCCGCGCGACGGTCCTCAGCACGTGGCGGCCCCCCGGGTGGCCGGGCCCCGGCCGTAGAAGATGGTGCTCGACGCGCCCAGGCTGATCTCGATCCGATGCAGGCAGGCGTCCGGCGGCGCCGGCACGAAGACGTCGACCGAGCTGGTGGCGTCGGCGGCGACGGCCAGCGTCCGGCCCGAGACGAGCCGCGCGCCCATCCGCACCCGCAGCGGCTCGGTCGCGGCCGGCAACCCGGCGCTGCTGATCCGGACCGGGACTTTCACGCCACGGGCCGGGATGGCGACCGGGCGGTCGATCCCGGCGGCCCACCCGTTGAGGGCCAGACTCGTGTAGCCGGGCGGCGGCGGGTGCGGCAGACGGTCGTACAGCTGAAGGGAACCGAACCCCGCGACCAGAGTGAGCAGAGCGGGGATGCCGACCGCGAGGATCATGCGGGGCAGACGCGGATCGGCCGGCGCGGCGCCCGAGCGCTCCCGCACCAGCACCGCCCCGCCGAGCAGGGTGACCAGCACGGCGAGGCCGATGGCGATCGAGAGGGTGCCGATGGTGACACCGGCCGCGTGCAGGGTGATCGCCACGAACGGCAGGCTGACCAGCCCGGACGCGATGGCCAGGCCGATCCGGGCCACCGGGGGCATGGCCTCGCCGGTGAGCGCGCGCAGCCACAGCTCGCCGATCGCGACCAGCGCGGCCAGACAGACCACGGCGAGCAGCCAGGGCAGGTGCGTCCCCGCGGCCAGCAGGCCCAGGGCGGCGTACGTGGCGGCGAGCAGCCGGACGGTCGTCACCGGCCACTCACCCGCTGCCCGAGCGAGGCGAAGTCGAAACGGTAGATCGCGATGTTGCCGCTGTCGTAGACCTTGATCGTCCACGGTGTGTGGTCGAACTTGGTGAGCTGGCCGAGCGAGAACGCGGGCTTGCCGTCGTGCGGGACCGGCTCGTTGGTCTCGAAGTAGATCTGGATCTCGGGTACCTCCCGGGCCATCCGCCGGTCGACGATCAGATAGCCGAACCGCCACGAACTGAGCTGCCCGATCAGGTGCGGGTCGATCCGGCGGTCGGGCTGGGCCAGATAGAGGTCGTAGGTGCGGAACGACTGCGAGCCGGTGACCGGCTGCTGCTCGCCGAACGAGCCGAAGATCAGGCCGGAGTACCGGTCGGCGACGATCCGCAGGTCCCGGCCCTGGGTCGTGCGCAGCCACTCGGACGCGGCCGACACCTCGGGGATGGACGAGCGGGTGTCCGAGCCGAAGACGGGCGGGCCCGGAAAGCGGTAGGACGGGTTCATGCCGGCCGCGGTGTTGCCGACCAGCGCGACCGCGCACAGTCCGAGCAGCGTGCCGGCCACGGCGATCCGGGTCGCCCGGCGGGCCGCGTGGTCGAGCAGCGCCACCACCACCGGCGCGACCACGACGGCGAGGCCGAGATAGCTGAACGCCCACGAGCGGCGCGCGCCCTCGGCCCCGGACGGGGTGAGGATCAGCAGCGCGGCCGGGAAGTAGAGCGAGCCGAGCACGAACATGGTGAGCGCGCCGGTGCGGGACACCGCGTCGCCCTGCCGGCGGTAACGCAGGCGCCACGCGGCCGCCGCCATGGCCAGTCCGGCCAGGCCCTGCGCGCCGAACGCGGCGTAGCGCTCCCACCACGGCGCGATCGACTCGCGGAACAGCGTGCGCTTGCCCGAGCCGCTGCTGCCGGCCATCCCGGCGACCTGGTCGAGCGCCTTGGCCAGATAGGGATCGAGGTAGCCGACCGTCCGCGGAGCCACCACGACCAGGTAGGTCACCACGAGCACGGCGGCGGCGACGGTCAGCGCCCAGGCCGTCCAGGTGACCGCGCGCGGGTGGCTGCGGCGCAGGGCCCGGGCGGTGGCCACCGCACACAGGATCAGCATGACGCCGAGCAGGCCGAGGGCGGTCAGGTGATGGGTCGCGATGGTCGCCGCCGACAGCATCAGGGTCACGGCCGACCAGCCGTAGCGGGCGTGACCGGCCGGGCCGCGCATCGCCCGGTGCAGCGCGACGAGCGTCCACACGAGCAGCGGGATGGCCAGGGACTCGTACCCGAACTGGGTGTCGAAGAACAGGAACGAGCTGTTCAGGCTGTAGAGGATGGCGGCCACGGCGGCGACCCGGGCGTCCGGCCAGATCTCGGCGGCCAGCACGAACACGCCGAGCACGACCAGCAGGTGGGCGGCGATCAGCACGATCAGCGCGCCGTGCCAGATCGAGACGCCGGTCAGGGCCGAGATCGAGGCGACCGTCGCGTGCAGGCCGGGGAAGTCGCCGACCACCTTGACGATCGGGTTCTGCTCGAAGAGCCGGCCCTGGATCAGGATCTCGTGCGCCTGCCGCCAGTGCGCGAACTCGTCGTGATAGAGCGGGCCGTCCGGCGTACGCAGAAGCTTGGGAAGGTACGTGAAACCGGCGTACGCGGTCAGCACCGCGACCCGCAGCCGGGCACCGGTCCGCGGGCGCACCAGCCAGAACACCGCAGGCAGGGTGAAGACCAGCAGGCCCAGCCAGAAGAACCCGAACTGGTCGCCGCTGTCCCGCTCGGCCGCCCGGTTGGCCGCCACCAGCAGCGCGGCCCCGGCCGCACCGGTCACGACCAGGCTCGCGGCGCAGGCCACGCCGGGCCACCGGGACGCCGTCGCGGGCGCTTCGGGCGGGCTCGCGACGACGGGCGGGTCGAGACGGTCCTCGGCGACCATCCGGGTCAGGGTCATCGGTCGCCGGCCCCGGCCCCGGCCTTGGTCTGCTGGATCACGCGGACCGGTGTCGCCACGGCCGCGTAGACCGCGCGGGTCGCCAGCACGACGTCGCTCCACGTGGGCAGCGAGTTGCGGCCCTCCTCGGCCCGGGCGGTGCCCGCCGCGACCTGCAGCGTCTCGGCCAGCGCGACCTCGTCGTCCGGGTTGACCAGCCACAGCGGAGCACCCGGGGCGGCCATGGCGGCCAGTTCGCGGTGGGCCGGGATGAACGACGCCACGGTCGGGATGCCGGCGGTCAGCGCGTCGGCCACGGCCATGCCGAACGCCTCGTGGGCCGAGGCCGACACCACCGCCGCGGCCGACGCCATCCGGGCCTGGAAGGCGCCGTCGGGCAGGCGGCCGTGGAAGACGACCCGCTCGGGGCCGAGACCCAGCCGGCCGGCGAGCTGTTCCCACTCCTCGCGGGCGGGTCCGGAGCCGACCACGTCGAGGCGGTGGTCGGCCGGCAGCCGGGTCATGGCCCGGATCACCCGGTCGACCCGCTTGTAGCGTTCGAGCCGGCCGACACAGAGGATGCCGCGGCCCGGCTCGGGCCCGGCCACGAGGTCGGGCGCCGGGTCGGTGCCGTTGGGCACGACCACCATCCGGCCCGCCGCCTCGGGGAAGTGGCCGACCAGCAGCTCCCGTTCGGCCCGGGTGACACAGATGATCCGGCCCGCCCGGGCCACGATGCGGCGGCCGAGCGGGCGGTAGATCGGGTGCAGGACCGCGCGCAGCCGGCTGTGCCCGGTGCCGTGGTAGTGCGGCGTGAAGACCAGCGGCGTGCGGTTGGTCAGCGCGGCCGGCAACGCGGCCAGCGCGTGGTAGCTGTGCGCGTGCAGCACGTCGTAGCGCCCGGCGTTGGCCCGCAGCCACCGCCACAGCGCGATCGAGCAGCGGTAGTTCGGCGCCGGGACGGTGAGCGGGAAGCGGCGGACCACGACCCCGTCGATCGTCTCGACCGAGCCCAGGGCGTGCTGGGTGAGCACCTCGACCTCGTCGCCGGTGGCCACCAGGGCGGCGCACAGGCGGCGGACGTGGGTCTCCACTCCGCCGATGTCCGGGTGGTAGGCGCTGGTGACGACGCCGATCCTCACCGGGTGCGCTCCGGCGCCCGGTGGGCGGCGGCCCGGCGCCGGGTCCACTCCCGGGCGATCGTGCGCAGCACCCGCAGGCCGTCGGTGACCGCGTTGAGGTTGCTCTCGCCGTGGATGCGCTGCTGCTCGAAGCTGGGCACCTCGACGATGCGCAGCCGGGCCCGGGCCGCCCGCAGGTTGAGCAGGGTCTCGATCTCGAAGCCGTCCCCCCACAGGCGACCGTCGTGCGGGGTGGTGCTGTCCAGGTCGAAGACGTCGAGGTGGCGGGCCCAGAACGCGTTGTAGCCGTAGCAGAGATCGCTGTACCGGGTGCCGAAGAGGACGTTGACCATGAGGTTCAGGCCGTGGTTGCCGAGCCGGCGCAGCCGGGTGATGTCGGCGCTGCCGCCGCCGACGCTGAAGCGCGAGCCCTTCGCGAAGTCGGCGCCGGACCGCAGCGCCTCGATGAAGCTCGGGATCTCCTTGGGGTCGGTCGACCCGTCCGCGTCGATCATGACGATGATGTCGCCCGTGGCCGCGGCGAATCCGCAGGCCAGCGCGTTGCCCTTGCCCTTGCGGTTCTGCTGCACGATGCGGACGCCGGGCATCAGGCGGCGGGCCACGTCGACCGTGTCGTCGGTCGATCCGCCGTCGACCAGGATGACCTCGTCGACCTGGGGCAGTGCGGCCATCACGTGGGGCAGGTTCCGCGCCTCGTTCAGCGCCGGGATGATGATGCTGACCAGCGGCTCACTCGCGGTCGCGAGTACCGGGGGCGGCAGTTCGGTCGCCGCGCCGGCCTCCGGGCGAGCGTAGGGAACCGTAGACATCGTTGTCTCCAAGACTCGGTGCGGATGAAAGTGCGGATGAAGGTGCCGCCGGCGCCGGTCGACGCCGGCGGACTGCCTGCTAGGCGCCGGACCCCTGGACGTTCCAGGAGTAGATGTCCTGCTTCGAGAGGCCGGTGCCGGTCGAGCCGGTGAAGCCGACCCAGGCCTCGGAGTCCTCGACGTGGTCGGCCAGGTCGATCTCGTGGCGCAGCACGAGGTGCTCGGTCGAGCCCGCGTTCAGTGCGCGCACATAGACCCGCAGCATCTGCTCGTCGGCGTCGTAGTTGACCCGCGCGGTGAACGGCTTGCCGTACAGCGGGATCGGCGACTCGGCCGTCTCGTCCTGGTAGTCCGGGTTACCGCCGAGCACCACCGCGAGGTGGTTGCGGCTCGGGTCGTTCGAGTTCTGATAGATGTCGAACTCGACGGCCAGGCTGGGCTTGATGCCCCGGTAACCGAGACCGCCACCCCAGCCGCCGAGCGCCCGCGGGCCCTCGGTCTGCACGACGAACGCGATGCCGTCGGCACCCGGCCGGAAGTGGTGCAGGTAGACCTTGAAGGTCGACTCGAACGAGCGGGTGACGTCCAGCTTGGTCGTCGACCAGGCCGAACCGGACTGCCGGAAGCCACCGGGCGTGAGCCGCAGGATCTTCTGCCGGGCCTTGTCGCCGGACGAGAGGATCAGGTCGGCCGACCCGTTCCGGTCCAGGTTGCGCGCCGCGCCCCGGAAGGTCGGGTAGTTGATCAGCGGATCGTCGCCGCCGGCCGCGTACGCGGGCGCACCCCCGCCGGCTATCGAGAGGGCCAGGGCGGCAATGAGCCCCCCACGGGCCAGTCTCGAGGAACGTGAAGAAAGCACAGTTCTGCGCTCCAAATCGGATAATTTGCCCCACTAGGACGAGCCTTAAGGTAGGGCAGCGCGCAGAGCTGCGTGACCGAGTCGATACTATTTGTCCCGGATTGGGGGCAGTCGGTCGGTTACCCACTGATGGAACGCGCCAATGTGGTGCTCACTCGGGACGAGCACGCCCCCACGCGCGTACGCCCGCGACGACATCGACGGCTGGCAGCGCTCGCAGGCCTCGAAGTCCTGCCGGTTCACCCGGTCGAAGAGCTCGACCGAGTTGGTCAGGTCGGCGCCCGACGCCACCACCTCGGGCAGGAACAACCAGTCGCACTCGACGATCGTGCGGTCCGCGGCCAGCGGATACATCCGGTGGAAGATCACGTGGTCGGGCACCAGGTTGACGAACACCTGCGGCTTGATCGTGACGGCGTAGTAGCGGCGGTCCTGCTCGGGCGCGATCGTGCCGATCGTGGTCACGCCGGCGCCGCCGTCCACGGTGAAGCCCTCGACGTCGCGGCCGAACTCGGCGCCGTGGCCGACGTAGTACTGCGCGGCGTACCCGCCCGCGAACTCCGGCAGCACGTGCACGAGCTCGGGGTGGATCGTCGAACAGTGGTAGCACTCCATGAAGTTCTCGATGATGAGCTTCCAGTTCGCCCGTACGTCGTACCGGATCCGCCGGCCCACCTGGAGCGACGGCAGGTCGTAGCGGTCGATCGCACCGAGATCACCCAGCCGCTCGACGCACGCCCCGATCACGTCGGCCTCGAACGACGGCGGCTCGTCGGCCAGGCACACCCAGACGTAGCCCAGCCACTCACGGACGTGCACGTTGACCAGGCCGTATTCGACCCGGTCGACGTCCGGCATCTTGACCAGGTTGGGCGCGGCCACCAGCTTGCCGTCCAGCCCGTACGCCCACGCGTGGTACATGCACTTGAAGGTGCGCTTGACCGACCCCGACTCCTCCACGCACAACTGCGCTCCCCGGTGCCGGCACACGTTGAGGAACGCGCGGGCCCGCCCGTCGGCGGCGCGGGTGATCAGCACACTCTCCCGGCCGACCTGGACCGTCCGGAACGCGCCCGGCGTGCCCACGTCCGATCCCCGCGCGGCGCAGAACCACATGCGCTCGAAGATCGCCTCCTGCTCGCGGGCGAAGATCGCCGGATCGGTGTAGTAGTGGCCGGCCAGAGTGGGAATCAGCGACGAGGTCATGGGTTATCCCCTCAGCCGTTCGTGCTTGGGATCGAACAGCGGCTCCTCGGCGACGGTGGCGGCCAGCCGGCGGTCGAACCAGCCGATCGTCACCTCGGTGCCGGGCACGGCCAGGGCGGCCGGGAGCCACGCGTACGCGATCGGCGCCCCGACCGTGTGCCCGTAGGCCGCACTGGTCACGAAGCCGACCGGCCCACCCCCGGCGTAGACCGGTTCGCGGCCCATCGGCACCACTCCCGCGTCGGCCAGCAGCAGGCAGGTGAGCCGGCGCTCCGGTTCGGAGTCGACGAGCGCGTCCCGGCCCAGGAAGTCACCGGCGTCGCGGCGTACGGCGAAACCCAGACCGGCCTCGTACGGGCTGTCCTCCGCGGTCATGTCGGTGCCCCACAGCCGATAGCCCTTCTCCAGGCGCAGGCTGCTGAAGGCGGCCCGGCCCGCCGCGATCAGCCCGAGATCGCGCCCGGCCTCCCACAACGTGTCCCACAGGCGCAGCCCGTGATCGGCCCGGGCGTAGATCTCCCAGCCCAGCTCGCCCACGTAGGACAGCCGCAGCATGGTGACCGGAACCGTGCCCAGGAACCCCTCGCGGGCCTGGAAGTAGCGGAACGCGCCGGCCGACACGTCGATGTCGGTGAGCGGGGCGACCAGGTCACGGGCCCGCGGACCCCAGACGCCGAGACCGCAGGTGCCGCCGGTGATGTCCCGGATCCGGACGCCCGCGGGCGCGTGATCGCGCAGCCAGTGCAGGTCGATCGGGCCGTTGACGCCGACCTGGAAGCGCTGCTCGCCGAGCCGGGCCACGGTGACGTCGCTGCGGACGCCGCCACCGGAGTCCAGCAGCAGCGTGTAGGTGACCGAGCCGACCGGCTTGTCGACATTGTTGCTGGTCAGGCCCTGCAGAAAGCTGACCGGGCCCTCGACCTCGAGCCGCATCAGCGAGGTCATGTCATAGAGGGCGACCCGCTCCCGGGTGATCCGGGCCTCGGTCTCGGCGATCGGGGACCAGTGCCGGCTCGACCACTCGTCACGGGCTTTCGGCTGGTCGGGGGCGGCGTTGACGCCGTACCAGAGCGGCCTCTCCCACCCGGCCGCCTCACCGAACACCGCACCCAGCTCCGTCTGCCGCGCATGGAACGCGCTGACTCGGATATTTCGGACGGATGGCGGATCCAGCGGGTGCAGGATGTCGTACACCTCTTCGAAACTGCGGATCGAACGCTGCCGTGTGTAGTCCGGGGCGAGCTGCGCCGGATCGAAGCGGTTGAGGTCGCATTCGTGCAGGTCGAGGCTCGGGCGACCGTTGACCAGCCACTCGGCCATCTCGCGGGCGGCCCCGGCCGAGTGGGTCACCCAGATCGCCTCGGCCGTCCAGAACCCGGGCAGCGTCCGCGACTCGCCGAGCAGCGGGAAGCCGTCGGCGGTGAATGAGAACACGCCGTTGAAGCCGTCGGTCCGCTCGGCGTGGCGAAGCGCCGGCAGCAGTTCGGCGGCGGCGTCCCACGACTCGGCGAACGTCTCCGGGGTGAACGGGAGCATCGACGGGTGTGGGCCCTCGGCCAGCTCATCCAGGCTGACCGGCATCGGCTCGTGGAGATAAGAGCCAATGCCAAGGCTTTCCCCGTACGCCCGGAAGTACAGATCCCGGTCCTGATGGCGCAGGATCGGCATGTCGTCGACCGCGTTCACGTTCGACGTGCGCACGAACTGGTGGGCCATCGGCAGCAGTGGAATCGTGGTGTCGGCCAACTCACCGATCTTCGGACCCCAGAACCCGGCGCAGCTGACCACGATGTCGGCCGGATAGGCGGCGTCGGCCGTCCACACGCCGACGACCCGCCCGTCGGCCTGGATGATCTTGGTGACCTCGGCCCGTCCGACGAAGCGCGCGCCCCGCTCCTGAGCCCGCGCCGCCTGCGCCTCACACGCCTGCACAGCCAGGGCCAGGCCGTCGGTGGGCACGTGCAGCCCGCCCAGGACCCGGTCCTTGTCGAGCAGCGGCACCAGTTCGGCGCAGGCGACCGGGTCGAGCATCGCCGACCCGATCCCCCACGACTGGCCGTACCCGAACCGGCGGTGCAGCTCGGCCAGCCGCTCGGGTGTGGTCGCCACCTCGAGACTGCCGAGCGGCCGGAAGCAGCCCAGCTCCCCCAGCTTCTCGACGGTGTACCGGGCGAGCCGGGTCATGGTCCGCGACGGGTTCGTCTGGAAGACCAGGCCCGGCGCGTGCGAGCTGGACCCGCCGGTCACGAAGAGCGGGCCCTGCTCGAGCACGGTCACGTCGGTCCACCCACGCATGGTGAGCTCATCGGCGAGCGCGCAGCCGACCACTCCGGCGCCGATGATCACGACCTTCGTCATGCCGGGACCCAGGGCTTCCAGGTCGCCTCGTGCTCGTTGACCCACTTCTCAGCGGCCTGGTCGTCGTCCATGCCCTGGTTGGTCAGGTAGTCCGAGACGATGTTCTGGTCGTCGTTGGTCCACTTGAAGTTCTTGATGAACTGGTACGCCGTGCTGTTGGCGTCGGCGAACTTCTTGCTGGCGATCTTGTCAAGCACGTAGTCCGGGTAGTCGCAGGCGACCTTCTTCGGGTCCTTGTCACAGCCCTCGGTGTAGGTGGGCAGCTTGACCCGGACGTACTTCTCCTTGGCGAACAGCCACTGCGGCTCGTAGAAGTAGAAGAGCAGCGGCTTCTTCTGCGCAGTGGCCTGCTGGGCGGCCTTGATGATGCTGGCCTCGCTGCCCGAGTAGACCACGGTGTAGTCGAGCTTGAGGTTGGTGACCAGGGCCTCGTCGTTGGTGACGAAGGACGGGTCACCGGCCAGGAACTGCCCCTTGCCCTTGGACTCCGAGGTCTTGAACAGGTTGGCGTACTTGTTGAGGTTCTTGTAGTCGGTGATGTCCGGGTACTGCTGGGTCATCCACTCCGGCACGTACCAGCCGATGATGCCGTCGTTGCCGGTCGGCCCGACCTCGACCGCGACCTTCTTGTCCTCGATGTAGGTCTTCTTGAGATCCGGGTGCCCCCAGTTCTCCACGATCGCGTCGACCTCACCGGTCTCGAAGCCCTGCCAGGCGATCTCTTCCTTCAGTTCCTTCTTCTCGACCGGGTAGCCCATCTTCTTCTCGAGGATGTAGGCGATCACCGCGGCGTTGGCCTCGTACCCGACCCATGGGTTGATCGCCAGGTTGACCGTCGCCTTGGCGCCGTCGCTGGGCTTGTCCTCGCCGGCGCCCGAGGTGGCGCCGCCGCACGCGGTCAGGCTCACTATCAAGGTCGCCGCGACGGCGACACGGATGCTTCTCATCTTCGAGGTCCCTTCGAATCGTGGAAACCCTGGGTCAGGCGGTCGAGCAGGATGCCGAGCAGCACGATGGCGAGACCGGCGGCGAGACCCTCGCCGAACAGCTCGCGCTGGGAGAAGCCGGCGACGAC
Organism: Paractinoplanes bogorensis; assembly: GCF_018829635.1. Classification (GTDB taxonomy): domain Bacteria; phylum Actinomycetota; class Actinomycetes; order Mycobacteriales; family Micromonosporaceae; genus Actinoplanes; species Actinoplanes bogorensis. The sequence continues at coordinate 748,139 of NZ_JAHKKG010000001.1, read as the reverse complement.
GTCGTAGCCGAGGGCGCCCGCGCCGACCAGGCCGCCCACCACGACCATGGCCAGGACCATGACGATCCCCTGGTTGGCTGCGAGCAGCAGGCCGCCCCGGGCCATCGGCAGCTGCACCTTCCAGAGCAGCTGCCGGGGCGTGGAGCCGGCGCTCAGCGCGGCTTCGACGACGGTCGGCGGCACGTCGCGGACACCCCGCTCGACCAGCCGGACCACCGGCGGCACGGCGAAGATGATCGCGGCCACGATCGCGGTGAAGCGGCTGTTGCCGAACAGGGCCACGGCGGGCAGCAGATAGACGAACGACGGCATGGTCTGGGCGGCGTCGAGCACCGGGCGGACGGCGGTGGCCAGCCGGTCGTGCCGGGCGCAGAAGACGCCGACGGACACGCCGATCACCATCGTCAGCAGGATCGCCACCAGCACCGTGGCCAGCGTCTGCATCGAGTGCTGCCAGAGGCCGAGACCGGCGATCCCGGCCGCCGACAGGGCAGCGATCAGGGCCGCCCGCCAGCCGCTGACCAGGGTGCCGAACGCGGCCACGGCGGCCACGAACAGCCACCACGGCGTGGTCACCAGCACCGACTCGAGCGGGTTGAGCAGGAACTCGCTGACCCGGTTCTTGATCCCCTCGGTCGCGTCGAACCAGTGCAGCTCGATCCAGCCGACGAGGTCGTTGACCGGGGCGGCAGCGCTCCACTGCGGCAGGCTCTCCGGATTGATCGTGACCAGGGCGGCGGCGATGACCACGACTATGGCGATGCCGGTCTGGATGAGACGTGACCGCCGGGCGTGGTGAATCCGCGTCTGCCGAGCCGCGTTCGTGGTGATCCGGTCGAGCACCACGGCCAGGATCACGATCGCGACCCCGGCGTTGAAGGCGGCGCCCACGTTGACCCGCTCCAGGGCGTTCACGATGTTCTGCCCCAGGCCGGGCGCGTCGATCAGCGCCGTGATGACCACCATGGACAGCGCCAGCATGATCGTCTGGTTGACCGCGAGCGCGAGCGTGGTCCGGGCCATCGGCAGCCGCACCTTGCTCAGCAGCTGCCACCGGGTCGAGCCGAGCGCGGTCGCAGCCTCCACCGCGGTCGGCGGCACCTCGCTGATCCCGAGCGCGGTGATCCGGATGGTGGCCGGCACCGCGTAGATCATCGTGGCGATCACCGCGGCCGGCTCGCCGATCAGGAACAGCAACGTCATCGGGGCCAGATAGGCGAACGTCGGCATGATCTGCATGACGTCGAGCACCGGCCGCAGCGTGGCGCCGACCCAGCGGACCCGGGCCGCGAGCACGCCCAGCGGCACCCCGATCAGCACGCTGAGCAGCACCGCGGACAGGGTCAGCACGAGCGTGTCGACGCTCTCGTCCCACAGGCCGAGCACGCCGAAGGCCAGAAAACCGAGAAACGCCAGCAGGCCGGTGCGCCAGCCGGCCAGCACCAGCGCGATCGCCGACACCGCCGCGACCAGTCCGGCGAACCCGAGCCCGTACAGCCCGGCCTGCACCACGTCGACCAGCAGCCGCACACCGAGGCGCACGTAGTTGATCCCGTACAGGAAGAACGGACTGGTGTCCCGGTTGGCGTCGACCCAGTCCCGAACGCTGTCGAAGAACCGGAACGCGGCCGCGTCGTCGCTGTCCGGCGCGCCGTCCGTGCGGAAGACGAGATAGGCCACCACGGCGAGGACGATCAAAACCGTTCCCGCCGTACGCCTCCGCGTAGCGCCCCCGCGTCTCGGCGCGTCGGCTTCGGCGGCCTTCTCGAGCACCCGCCCGCCGGGCCGGGTCAACGTCGGCGCGCTCATGCCGGCACCTGGCGATGATGGCTGACCAACGCGGCCAGCATCTGGTCGGCGTCGATCACACCGAGCCGCTTCTCGCCGTCGACCACCTGGATCGGGCGCTCGGCGCGCATCACCCGGTGCACGGCGTCGCGGATGACCGTGCCATGCGGCAGGGGCACGTCCTCGACCAGCTCGCCCGGGGCCGGGTCGCGCACGATCCAGCGCAGCGTCAGCACGTCCGAGCGCGGCACGTCCCGGACGAAATCCGCCACATAGGAATCGACCGGCGCCCCGACCAGTTCCTCGGGCGTGCCCACCTGCACCAGCTCGCCGTCGCGCAGCACCGCGATCCGGTCACCCAGGGTCAGCGCCTCGGCCAGGTCGTGCGTGATGAAGACCAGCGTCTTGCCGACCTCGGCGTGCAGGCGGCGCACCTCGGCCTGCATGTCCCGCCGGATCAGCGGGTCGAGCGCGCTGAACGGCTCGTCGAACAGCAGCACCTCGGGGTCGGTGGCCAGCGCCCGGGCCAGGCCGACCCGCTGCTGCATGCCGCCGGAAAGCTGGTCGGGATAGTGGTGTTCCTGGCCGTCCAGGCCGACCAGGGCCAGCATCTCGGTCGCCTTGCGGTGCCGTTCGGCCTTGGTCACACCCTGGATCTCCAGCCCGTACGCGACGTTGTCCAGCACCTGGCGATGCGGCAGCAGCCCGAAGTGCTGGAACACCATGGCCACCTGCCGGCGCCGCAGGTCGCGCAGCCGTTTCGGGGTCATCGCGCGCACCGGTTCCCCGCCGATGCTGATCTCGCCGCTGGTCGGTTCGATCAGCCGGGTCAGGCAGCGTACGAGGGTCGACTTGCCGCTGCCGGACAGTCCCATCACGACGAAGACCTCGCCCGGCCGCACCTCGAAACTGACGTCGCGGACGGCGGCCAGGCAGCCGGTGCGGGCGCGCAGTTCGGCGCGGGGCAGGTCGGCCAGCGCGGAGCCGGGGACCCGCTCGGCCCGGGGACCGAACACCTTCCACAGATCCGCTACCGCGATCATCGGTGTCATCCCCGGTTCCCCCTTATTCCTGGCGTCCGGTTGTTTCCCGGCGGCCGGTTTCTGTCCGGCCCGCCAGTTCGGCTTCTCGCCGGCCCGCCAGTTCGGCTTCTCTCCGACCGGCCAGCTCGGCGCTGATCAGGTCGGCTGCCCGTTCGCCGATCATCAGCACGGTCACCATCGGGTTCACCGAGGGCATCAGCGGGAAGATCGAGGCGTCGGCGATGCGTACGTTGGGAACGCCTTTGAGCCTCAGCTCCGGATCGACGACCGCTCCGTCGTCCGTGGACGCGCCCATCCGGCACGTGCCCGCGGGGTGATAGACCGTGTGGTGAGCGGCCCGGCCGTACGCGGAAAGCTCTTGATCGGTCCGCAACGCCGGCCCGGGCGCGATCTCGCGGGCGATCCACGACGCGAAGGGCTCGGTCGCCGCCACCTCGCGGGCCAGGCGCAGGCCGTCCACGATGGTCTGTTCGTCGTAGCCGTCGGGGTCGGTGAAGTAGCGGAAGTCGAGCAGCGGCTTGGTCTCCGGGTCGGCGGTGGCCAGGGTGAGCCGGCCGACGCTGCGCGGGCGCGGGATGTTGGGCGTCATGCCGAAACCGTGTTCCGGCACGTCGTAGCCGAGGCGCTCGGTGTTGAACGTGAACGGGATCTGATAGAGGTGGAACATCAGGTCGGGGCGGTCGGCGGCGGGATCGCGCCGGACGAAGAGGCCCGCGTCCGAGTCCATGGCCGACATCGGCGGGATCGGGCGGCTCGCCTCCCAGAGGATGAGCGATTCCGGGTGGTCGAGCAGGTTCTCGCCGACCCCTTTCACGTCCGCCTGCACTTTGATCCCGAGCTTCTCCAGGTCTTTGGCCGGGCCGATACCGGAGAGGAGAAGTAGTCGCGGAGTGTCGACGGCACCTGCGCACAGTACGTACTCGCCGGTCGCTTTGATCTTCTTGACTGTTTGCCCATTTTTAACGGATATACCGGTATCCGGGTCGAGGTGGAAGGCCCAGTGCTCGGTCAGGATCGTCAGATTGGGCCGGTCGAGGTGCGGGTGCAGGTAGGCGACCGAGGCCGACGAGCGGACACCCGTCTCGGGGTAGTAGCCGACCGGGAAGAAACCGGTGCCGTCGGCGAACGGCGCGGCGTTGAAGTCCTCGTGCACCGGCACGCCCAGCGCGGCGTGACAGGCGGTGACGAAATCCTCGGCCAGCGGGTTGCGGTCACGCTCGGCGACCGGCGTGATGTTGATCGCCAGGCGTTTCCAGAGCGGGACCATTTCCTCGTACGACCATCCGGTGGCCCCCGCGTTCACCCAGTCGGCGAAATCGTCCGGCGGCGGCAGAAAACTGATCATGGTGTTGTGCGACGAGCAGCCGCCCAGCACCCGCGCCCGGGCATGCCGCAGATACGAGTTCCCGCGCGGCTGCGGCACGATCGGATAGTCGTAGTCGAAATCGGACTCGAGCAGCCCCAACCAGTTGCGGAGCTGCAGAATCCGCTGGTCACCCACGTCGGAGGGGCCGCCCTCGATCAGGCACACCCGCACGTCGGGGTCGGCCGACAGCCGCGACGCGACGACCGAACCGGCCGTCCCACCACCCACGATCACCACGTCGAACTCGATCGTTTCCAGCGCGCGCCACCTCCGTCTTCGCCGCTTCAAAGAATCATCAGGCGCACTGCCGCCGGTCAATGTCATCGACGGACTTTTACCTCAGTGCAACAAACCGGGCCTCGTAAGATCAGTTGGTGCCCCTGCCCTACCTGGACCTCCCGGCGCCGCTGGCCTTCGCCCACCGGGGCGGCGCGGCCGACGGCGACGAGAACACGGTGGAGGCCTTCGAGCGCGCCGTCCGGCTCGGCTACCGCTATGTCGAGACCGACGTGCACGCCACCGCCGACGGGGTGCCGGTCGTCTTCCACGACACCACGCTCGACCGCGTGACCGACGGCACCGGCCGGATCTCGTCGATGACCTGGGCCGACCTGCGCTCGGTGCGGATCGGCGGGGCAGCCGCGGTCCCCCGGCTCGACGAGGTCTTCGCGGCCTGGCCCCATGTCCGCTTCAACATCGACGTCAAGTCCGACACCGGCGTCGCCCCGACGGTCGCCTGCGTCCGCGAGTCGGGCGCGGCCGACCGGGTGCTGCTGGCCTCGTTCAGCGACCGGCGCCTGGCCCGGGTGCGCGAACTGGCCGGTCCGGCGGTGGCCACCTCGCTCGGGATGCGCGGGGTGGCGCGGCTGCGGATGGCGTCACTGGCCGGCCTGCGGTTGCGCCTGCCCCCTTCGGTGGCCGCCGTGCAGGTGCCCCCGCGTCAGGGCCCGTTCCCGGTGGTCGACCGGCGCTTCGTAACCTTGGCCCACCGCCTGGGCCTGCACGTACACGTGTGGACAATCGACGAGCCGGCCGAGATGAACCGCCTGCTCGACCTGGGCGTAGACGGCATCATGACCGACCGCCTGACCGTCCTGCGCGACGTCTACCGCGCCCGAGGCGTCTGGCCCGACTAGCTGCTTCGGCGCGCTTTATCGGCGCGCCCCCTCACCGTCGCGCGGCTCTCCCCTGGGCGCATTCTCCGCCGTCGCGCGGCCCGTCACCGCCACGCGGCCCGTCACCGCCACGCGGCCCGTCACCGCCACGCGGCCCGTCACCGCCACGCGGCCCGTCACCGCCACGCGGCCCGTCACCGCCACGCGGCCCGTCACCACCGCATGACCCCTCACCGCCACGTGACCGTCACCGCCACGCGGCCCGTCACCGCCACGCAGCCCGTCACCGCCACGCAGCCCGTCACCGCCACGCAGCCCGTCACCGTCGCGTGACCTCTCACGCGCGCGACCCGTCACCACGACGTGACCCCTCACCGCCGCGTGCCCCGGCACCGCCGCGTGACCTCTCACGCGCGCGACCCCTCACCGCCGCGCGGCCCGTCACCGCCGCGCGGCCCGTCACCGCCGCGCAGCCCGTCACCGCCGCGCGGTCCTCCCTCGGCGCGATTCCTCACCACCGCGCGACGGCTGCGTCCTGATCCGCGCGGCCTCTTCGGGCTCCGTGGGTGGGTGATCGCCGTCATCTGTCGTGTGGCCGGCGTGGGTGGGCCGGTGATGAGGCCCGGCGCGTCTCGGGGTCGCGGTCGGTCGCGCCCCGCGCCATGGCGCAGTGGCTGAGGGACTCGTGGTCGGGGACCTGCCCCGCGCGACCCGTCACCGCCGCGTGACCCCGTCACCGCGCGCGACCCCTCACCACCGCGTGACCCGTCACCACCGCATGACCCGTCACCGCCACGTGACCGTCACCGCCACGTGACCCCTCACCGCCGCGTGACCCGTCACCGCCGCGTGGTCACCGGGGCTCTGGCCCGACCAGCTCCGTGCTTACCGTCCACAGCCGTCGCGCGGTTTCGGGGTCGAGCGCCCACTGCTTGACGGCGTGGCTGTTCTCGAACAGGTTCGCGTCGTCGCCGACCACTGCGGCCTCGTTGCCGTCGTCGAGGTAGCGGCCGCCGACGCCGGCGAACTCGGGCGCGACCGCGGCCACGAGCGTGGTGGCTGCGCCCTGCTGGGTTGTCTTGTAGGTGAAGACGCCGGCTGCCTCGGCGCGGGCCAGGTATTCCTTCTGCGCGGGCGTGAAGTCGCGCTGGAGACCGGTGGCGACGCCGCCCGGGTTGGCTGCGTTGGCCACGATGCCGTCGGTCGCCCAGCGCCGGGTGGCCTCGACCGCGAACAGCACATTGGCTGTTTTCGACTGCGCATAGGCTTCCTGCGGGTCGTAGTCGCGGCGCTCGAAGTGGAGATCGTCGAACACGATCGGCGACCGCATGTGAGCCCCCGACGTGAGCGCGACGATGCGGGCCTCACCGCGCTCACGGGCACCGGCGGCCAGCGCGTCGTGCAGGCCGAGGCTGAGCGCGAAGTGGCCGAGATGGTTGGTGGCAAACTGCCATTCCCAGCCCTCGGCCGTACGCCGGAGGTCGCTGGTGACCACGCCGGCGTTGTTGATCAGCAGGTGCAACGGCCCGCGCCACCGCTGGACGAAGGCAGCAACCGACGACTGATCGGCCAGATCAAGCGCGCTGACCTCAAGCCGGTCACGGCCGGCTTCCGGCCGGTCGCGGGCGGCTTCCGGCCGGTCGCGGGCGGCTTCCGGCCGGTCGCGGGCGGCTTCCGGCCGGTCGCGGGCGGCTTCCGGCCGGTCGCGGGCGGCTTCCGGCTGAGCGCGGGCGATGGAGTCGGCGATTTCGGCCGCTGTCCGGGCGCCGGCGCTCGTATCGCGAACGGCCAGGGTGACGTGGGCGCCGGCGCGGGCCAGCGAGCGAGCCGTCTCCACTCCGATGCCGGACGACGCACCCGTGACGATCGCCCGGACGCCGCTGAGATCGAGCCCGGCCACGACGTCGTCCGCGGTGGACCCGGCGCCAAATCGAGTAGTGATCATCTTTCCTCCTGGCTTTTCACTATACGCGGACTATCTATTCTGTATAGCGCGTCTAGTCACTGTTAGGCTTCCGGGCATGAGGGGCGAGCGAGTTCCGGGCATGAGCGGCGAGCGGCTTCCGGGCTCGAGCGGCGAGCGAGTTCCGGGCTCGAGCGGAAGCGTGGAGGTCGCCGAGAGCGGACGGCGTGAGCAGGTTCTCGGCGCGGCGCTCGTGACGTTCGCCCGGTTCGGCTACCGCAAGACCTCGATGGAAGACGTCGCCCGGGCCGCGAACATCTCCCGCCCCGGGCTCTACTTCCTGTTCGAGTCGAAGCCGAGCCTCTTCCGGGCCGCGGTCGTCCAGGCACTCGACGAGGACGTCGCCGCCGCCGAACAGGCGCTGGCCGACACCGGGCGCCCCCTTCGCGATCGGTTGATCGAGGCGTTCGACCGGTGGACCGGCCGCTACATCGGCCCGATGGCTCGCGAGGTCGCCGTCCTGATGGAGACCAATCCCGAGCTGCTGGGCACGGTCATGGGCGACTACCCGCGCCGGTTCCGCGAACTGGTCACCGACGCCATCGCCGCCGCCACACCCCGGCCGGGCACCGGCACATCCACGCCGGCCGCCGACTCACCCAAGTCAGCCGCCGCCACGCCCACGCCCGCCGCCGCCACGTCCACGCCCGCCGCCGCCACGCCCGCCGCCCGCACGTCCGATCGAGCCGCCGACGTGGCCCGGACGCTGCTCAGCACCTCGGTCGGGATCAAGCACGAAGTTGCCACCCGAGACGAGTTCGTTGCCCGGATGACCGTCGCCGTAGATCTTTTTCTGGCCGCTCTGCGGGCCCCGGCTATCAACTGACCGGCGCGCCGGTAATCGCCGGAAAGCGGCGCTGGAATAGAATTCCCAGGCAGCTCCAAGGTGCATCGAACCGAACGTGGTCTACATTTCTTGGCAGCGGGACGGCCGGAGTGACTCAGACGTGACTCTGTGCGAACATCCCAGCTCAGCAAGATTTTTGCGACCTTGGTTGAACCCCGGACATCAGCCGTTCGGACGATGCCAGGGGTTCGCAGGGCGGCCCATATTTTTTCTTTAAGTTTGGGCTAAGAATTCATCAATTTCGCTCCCGGAATTGCTTTCCGGCGGGACGCCTTTTACCGTCTGGGAGCCGGTCGGAAATTGGGCCGGGTGGATTCTTCGAAGAAGAGGTATCACGCATGCGTAGGCCTGCTTACCGCCGTGCGGCCGCCACGCCGTCGGGACGCAACCGACGGCTCTTCGCGGCCGGAGCTGTGATCGCCGCTCTGGGCGCCGCTGTCGGCTTCGCCTCGCTCTCCGGCGCCGCCGAGAACGGCCAGCCCGAGGGCAGTGGCGCCGGCAAGGTCGTCAACGGCCAGGTGATCCTCACCGACACGTGTGTCGACAGCAACCTGTCGCCGCACACCGGCTTCCAAGAGGGCAGCCGCTGCATCTCCACCGAGTTCGGTGAGGTCGGCGAGGCCAAGGACAACCCGAGCCTGCTGATCACGAACGCGCCCCGGGCCGTCGCGGTCAACGCGCCGTTCAGCCTGACCATCAGCACCCGCAACCTGATCCGCGACCGCTTCCTCGCGGCCGGCAAGGGCGGCTACTACGTGGAGAGCTCGGTCCTCAAGGACGGCCTCGTCCGCGGCCACTTCCACACCGCGTGCCGGATGCTGCCGAACACCGACGAGGCGCCCGCGCCCGACCCGGTGCCGGCGTTCTTCGTCGCCACCGAGGACAGCAAGGGTGGCGCCACCCCCGACGAGGTGGTCATCCAGGTGCCGGGCATGCCGACCGAGGGCACCGCACAGTGCTCCTCGTGGGCCGGTGACGGCTCCCACCGCACGCCGATGATGGTGCGCGCCAACCAGACGCCCGCGATCGACGCGGTCCGCATCACCGTCGGCAACGCCGGCGGGGGCAACAACGGCGGCGGCAACAACGGCGGCGGCAACAACGGCGGCGGCAACAACGGCGGCGGCAACAACGGCGGCGGCAACAACGGCGGCGGCAACAACGGCGGCGGCAACAACGGCGGCGGCAACAACGGCGGCGGCGGCGGCAACAACAACGGCGGGAACAACGGCGGCGGGAACAACGGCGGTACGCCGGGCACCCCGAACACCACGGTCTCGCCGACCAAGCCGCCCACCAAGGCCCCGACCACCCCGACGACGGCCCCGACGGTGAAGGACGACTTCACCCCGGACCCGACCAAGCCGGCCAACACCCCGGCCAAGCCCCCGGCGACCACCAAGCCGGCGACCAAGGCCCCCTCGACCACGAAGCCGGCCACCGAGTCGGGCACCGGCAACACCGAGTCGGGCAGCAACACCGGCGACGAGGTCGAGGCGCCCGCGACGACGAAGGCCCCGAAGCCCAAGGCCACCACGAGCAGCAAGGCTCCGGCGGCGGGCACCGATTACACGTACGAGGACGGGCAGTTCAACTCGGGCAACAAGGCCCCGGTCGCCGACCAGGTGGCCCAGGTGCAGGCCGACAGCGCCAAGAAGGATGACGGCAGCCTGCTCGCCAAGACCGGCACCAACACGGTCGCGGTGGTCGGCGGAGCGGCGGTCCTCCTGATGATCGGCTTGATCATCATGGCGCTCACCCGGCGCCGGCGGCTCCCGGGCAGCACCTGGGAGTAATCCCGAAGCAAGCGAGTAAAGGGCGGTCCGCAGCGCGCGGGCCGCCCTTTACCCGTGAGCTGACAAGTGAGGGTAGCCTTACCGACGGACACCGAAATCCCAGGGCCCGGACGCTCCCAGCCCGGACCCGGTCGCGCCCCGGCCCCGCGGACGCCCAGCCAACGGACACCGCGGAACCGGACGGCCGGACCCCGGACACCGCAGAAACGGACGCCCCGGGCATCGGTACACCTGTCAGCGAACCCCCGGATGCGAAGGACCAGGCATGGCGAGAGCACGAACGGCGACCGAGGCCGTCGTCACCCGGGTGGAACAGCTCACCCCGCACATGATCCGCGTCGTGCTGGGCGGTGAGGAGCTCAGCCGGATCGAGGCGGGCGCCTTCACCGACCACTACGTCAAGATCCTCTTCCCCCGGCCCGGGGTCACCTATCCCGAGCCGTTCGACCTGCCCACGATCCGCGAGACGATGCCGCGCGAGGAACAGCCGGTCGTCCGCACGTACACCGTGCGCAAGTGGCTCCCCGAGATCCCCGAGATGTGGGTCGACTTCGTGGTGCACGGCGACGAGGGCATCGCCGGTCCGTGGGCGGCCGCGGCCCGGCCCGGTGACGTGGTCCGGTTCATGGGACCGGGCGGCGCCTACGCTCCCGAGCCGACCGCCGACTGGCATCTGCTGGCCGGGGACGAGAGCGCCCTGCCCGCCATCGCGGCCGCGTTGGAGGGGATGCCCGGCGGTGCGCGCGTACGGGCGTACGTGGAAATCGAAAGTCCCGACGAGGAGCAGAAACTCGAGGTGCCGGCGGACGCGGAGCTGATCTGGCTGCACCGCGACGGACGACCGGTCGGGGAGGCGCTGGTCGAGGCCGTACGCGGTTACGAGTTCCCGGCCGGGCAGGTGCACGCGTTCGTGCACGGCGAGGCGAACTTCGTGAAGGAACTGCGCCGCTACCTCAAGATCGAGCGGGAGATCCCGATGGACCAGCTCTCGATCTCCGGTTACTGGCGTCGTGGGCTCAACGAGGACGGCTGGCAGTCGTCCAAGCGCGAGTGGAACCAGCAGGTGGAACAGGAGCAGGACCGGTCGTGACGCCGATCTTCGCCGGGGCCATGATGTGTAAGTGGTGGCTGCCGAAGAGGACCTGACCGACAAGCGTCGCGGGCGCGCGATGGTGCTGGTAGCGCTGCTGCTGGCCGCCGTGAACCTGCGGCTGGCGGTGACCAGCGTCGGCCCGGTGCTGGACGAGATCCGCGGCGGGCTCGGCATGAGCTCGACCACGGCGGGCCTGCTGACCTCCGTACCGGTGGTCTGCTTCGCCGCGGTCGGCTTCACGGCGCCCCGCCTGGCCCGCCGCTTCGGCGCGTCCCGGGTGATCATCGTCGGCCTGCTGGTGCTCGCCGCCGGCCTGGCGGTGCGCCCGTTCGCCCCCGGCACCGCCCTGTTCCTGCTGCTCAGCCTGGTCGCGCTGGCCGGCATCGCGGTGGTCAACGTGCTGCTGCCGTCGGTGGTCAAAGATCGCTTCCCGGACCGGGTCGGCGCCACCACCGGCCTCTACACGGTCGCGCTCAACGTCGGCGCCACGACGGCGGCCGCGGCCACGGTTCCGATCACCTCGCTGGCCGGCGACTGGCGGTTCGGCCTGGCCATCTGGGCGGCGGTCGCGGTGCTGGCCCTGCCGTCGTGGCTGCCGCTGGCCCGCGAGCCGTTCACACCGGCCACCTCGGAAGAGATCAAGACCGATTCCCGCGTACGCGTCGGCCGGAACCCGACCGCCTGGGCGCTAGCGGTCTATTTCGGCATGCAGTCGACATCGGCGTACGTCATCATCGGTTGGCTCCCGCAGATCTACCGCGACGCCGGCGTCTCGGCCGAGGAGGCCGGCATCCTGTTCGCGGTCACCTCGTTCCTGGGCGTGCCGCTCGGCTTCGGCCTGTCCGCGCTGGCCGGCCGGATGCGCAGCCAGAGCTGGATAGCGGTCGGCCTGGGCGTCTTCGGCCTGGCCGGCTACGGCGGCCTGTGGTGGGACCCGGCCGCGGCCCCCTGGCTGTGGGCGATCTTCCTGGGCATCGTGAACACCGCGTTCCCGCTGGTGCTGACCTTGATCGCGCTGCGCGGCCGCACCCCCGGCACGGTCGTGCGGTTGTCCGCCTTCGCCCAGAGCGTCGGCTACATCATGGCCATCCCCGGCCCGTTCCTGGTCGGAGCCCTGCACGACGCCACCGACGGTTGGCGGGCCCCGCTGACGCTGGTGCTGTGCCTGATCGTGCCGCAGATCATCGCCGGCTGGTTCGCAGGCCGAGACCGCCAGGTCTGACCGCTGCGGCTCGAGGCGCGCTGATCGACACCTATTGCCCCGTGCCTATTCTTTGCTTACGTCAACCCGTCTCTTGACTAGTTGTCGCGCGCGCGCCATGCTGTCTCTCGTCAATGCCGACATGGGACAGAAGGGGAGCCATGACCGAAAGCGTGACGTCCGATGTAGATCGGCCGCCGTCGAAGCCGGCCCGTGACTTCGACGGCCTCTACAAAGCACTCCTGGAGACGAACCGACACGAGGCGCTGCAGGTGTTGTGCGGCGCGAGAGTAGACAGCCGGACAGAGATACTCGACGGGCCGACCGAGCTACCGCGGCAACGCAGCCGCCTGTGCGACAAGGTGTTCGTGGTCCCGCGCACCGACGGGATGCCCACCGACGTCTACCACATCGAGATCCAGGTCAAGCGCACCGAGGATTTCCAGGAACGGATGATGTACTACTGGGCGTCCATGGCGCTCAGATTCCGCCAGCCGGATCACCGAATCCACCAGATCGCGATCTGGCCGCTGGGTGGGGGATATTCGGGCCGCTTCCGCCGTGACCGGGCCGAGCTCGACTACCGGTCGGTCAACGTTCCCGACGATCTGGAACCCGGCCGACTGTTGGCCAGCCAACTGGCGCCCTTGGCGCTGTGGTCGCAGAAACCACCACCCGATCTCGTCGAAAGGGTGGTCGATCGCATCGCCGCCACCAGCGTAAACAAGGAAAAACTGGTCCAGATCGAGCTGTGTATGCTCGCGGAAGAGCCGCTGGCGACCCAGGTGATCGACGAACTGCGGAGGAGAGGCATGAGCAACGTACTCGAGAAGACGGAGACAGGCCGCGAGATCGCTCGCCGAAACCGCGACCAGGGCCGCGAGCAAGGGCTCGTCGAGGGGATGCGGACACTCCTTCGGGCGACGTATGGCGAGCTCGCCGACCTGGACGAACTCGCTCAGCGACTGACCGACAGCAACTTCGCCGGGAACTTCGCCCGCATCGTCGCCGGCACGACTCTGGCGGAACTGCGTTCCTGAGCTGCGAATCCAGGGCGCGATCGCCGGGCCGTCGAGTTCTCACGGTCGCGCCCCACAATGAACCAACCGGGCGGCTGCACCTCTGCGGACCATCAAATTCCCCGTGCTGACGAGACGCTGGGGAACCGGCGACGCCGATCAACAGGAGTTTGCGGCACAGTAAGGCCGTGAGCGGAGACGTGTGGGAGGTCGGCGACGCCTACGAGGCGTACGTCGGGCGGTGGAGCCGGAAGATCGCCGTCGAGTTCGTTCGGTGGCTGGGGTTGCCGTCCGGGCTGCGGTGGCTCGACGCCGGTTGTGGCACCGGAGCCCTAACGTCCGCGGTTCTGGCGAGTGAGTCGGCCGCGCCAACGAGTCCGACGGACAGCGCGCATGTCGTCGGGGTCGACCCGTCGCTCGGGTTTCTGCGGTCGGTGCCGGCGCCGGCGGGACGGGTCGCGGGTGATGCGGCGGCCCTTCCGCTGCGCGACGAGAGCTTTGACGTGGTGGTCAGCGGGCTTGCGCTCAACTTCGTGCCGCGGCCCGAGGCGGCGGTGGCCGAGTTCGCGCGGGTGGCGGCTCCGGGGGCGGTCGTGGCGTCCTATGTCTGGGACTACGCCGAAGGCATGCGGATGATGCGTCATTTCTGGGACGTCGCCGCCGAGGTGGTGCCGGCCGCGGCTGAGCATGACGAAGGGCCGCGCTTTCCGATCTGCCATGAGCCGGCTCTGCGCGCCGCCTGGGCCGCGGCCGGGCTGGCCGAGGTCAGCACGCGGGCGATCGAGGTGCCGACGGTGTTCCGCGGGTTCGATGACTTCTGGCTGCCGTTCCTGGGTGGGCAGGGGGCGGCGCCGGCCTATCTGGCCACACTCGGCGAGGACGAGCGGGCGGCCATTCGCGAGCGGCTGCACGCACGCCTGGGTGACGGCGAGATCGCACTCACCGCGTCGGCCTGGGCGGTGCGCGGGCGGCGCCCGACGGCCGACGAGGCGGGTCTGACGTTGAGCGACGTGCGACCGGCCGACGACGACCCGGCCACCCTGGTGCGGCGACGGCGCCCGACCATGAGCGAGGCCATCACCGACCCGGGCGCGGACGACGAGGACAGCGCGGAGGCGGCACGCACCCGACGCCCAGCGGTCGGCGCAGCCTGAGACCCGTCCCGCGCGGGCCAGACAAAAGCCCGGCCGCGCACGGGCGGGCCAGACAAAGGCCCGGCCGCGCACGGGAGGGCCAAACAAAAGCCCGGCCGCGCGCGGTACAAAACCGGGTCAGGCGGCGCGGCCGGCCCACCCCGTGGAAGCGCGCTCGGCGAAGCGCCACCGCAACCGGATCTGGCTGGTCAGCAGCAACTCGCGCAACCGCAGCGTGTAGACGACCGTGCCGCCCTCGCCGGGCGACTCGGTGGGTGAGAAGCCCTTGATGCCCGCGTACGAAAGGATCTCGGCACTCACCTCGGCCGCGACCGAGGCCGGCAGTCGCAGCGACATCGTCAGCGCCCGGGTCGGGAAACGGATGTCGCGCTGGAACCACTGGCCCCACAGGCTGGCGGGCACCCGATAGGAGTAGGTGACCCGGGTGCGCTCGCCCGGGTAGAGCGGGAACCGCGCCCGCGCATTGCCAAAGACCAGGACCATTTTCACGTACGCGTCGGACGATCGCGTGACCCGGACGTCCATCGGCTCGGGTCGTTCGTCGCCGGCCAGGGCCGCGAAGTCGAGGTCGGACAGCTGCAGCGGGCTCTCCGCGTAGAGGCGGCGTGACACCCCGGGCTCGTCGGGGTAGCGGTCCACGTCGACGCGTACGGGAAAGCAGGTCACGGGCCGGTCCCCGACGTTGCGGACGACGCGCTCGACACGGCACGAGTACCAGCCGTCGGCGTAGGTGAGGGTCGCGTTCTCCTCTTCGATCACGAGCGTGGCCGGCAGCATCGGGCTGGGCTCGTAGTCGTTGCGCACGATCGGGGCGGGTGCCGGTTCGCCGGCCGCCTGGCGACACTGCTCGTACCGGGAAATGATCTCACCACCGCTCGCCAGGACCGCCTCGGCGCGGCCGGCGAACTCGAAGGTCGGGTGGTGACGCAGGCTCTCCACGTGGCTGATGTAGGACGGGTGGTAGCCCATCGACGCGGCGAGCTGCTTCTTGGAGAGGCCACGCCGGGTGCGCCAGGTGTTGAGCACCTGGGCGAACGCGGTGCGGGCCGCGAGCTCGAGTTGTGAGGTCATCACACACTCCTGAAGGGACGCTGTCCGGTCATGATGCCCCACCGGAAACGTCCCGGCCAGAGTCGCGCCCGTCACTTTGCGAACTCAGAAGATTACGCACTGCAAACAATCACCGGCGGAGCAACTCCATCACGGGTGCGAACTGCTCCATGAAGAAGCCGCTGACCCCCACGTACGAGATGTCGAACTCGTCACGCCGGCGGGCCAGCACGTCGGCGATCCGCTCGGCCGAGCCGGTCAGGAAGGCGATCCCACCCTCGACCGGGGCGCTGCCGATCATCCGGCTCACCCACGGCGGCACGTCGGCCAGAGTCGGGGCCACCGCCGCGACGTTGAGATGAAGCTCGAGGTGGGCGAAGCGGTCACCGGCGGCCGAGCGGAGAGTTTCCACCGTACGGGCGAGGTCCGTCTCGGTGGACCGCGGCGCCAGCCCTAGCGCGACCGTGTCGGCCCGCTCGGCGGCCAGCCCGAGCATGCGCGGGCGACTGGCCGCGACCAGCACCGACGGCGGTTTCTCGAGCTCGCGAACCGCGTCGATCGTCTCCGCGACACGGGCGAGCCGTTCGGCCGGCGTACCGAAATCTCGGCCCAGAGCGGCCGCGTCACTCTCGGCCCCCGGGCGCCCGCCGCCGATCCCCAGCTCGAAGCGCCCGCCACTGATCAACTGGAGGGTCGAGGCCTCCCAGGCGACCAGCCCGGGCGCGCGATTGGGCGCACTCAGCACATAGGTGCCGACGTGCAGCCGGGTCGTGACGGCGGCGGCCGCGGCCAGAGCCGGGAACGGCGCCATCGTGTTCAGCGTGTCCGGTATGAGCAGCGTGTCGTAGCCCAGCTCCTCGGCTCGGCGCGCGGTCGCGGCCCACTCGTCACCACTGGCCGCGCGCCCGGCGACGACCCCGAATCGGAACTCTCGCTCAGTCATACCGCCATCGTCGCGCGCCCGGAGAGACCCCGCGTACGTCGTGGAGCGTACGCGCAAGGGTTTTCCCTGATTCGCTGATGAGCGTCGATGCCTAGGTTTCTGAGCATCGGACTTGAGCCCGCCCAAACCCCCGGGCGGGAAAGGAGTACCCGCGTGAAACGTCGAACCCCTCTGATCATCGCGCTGGCGGCCGGAACCGCGGCCGCCTCCGCCATGGTCGCGGTGACCGGGCCGGCCACGGCCGCGCCGGTGGACCCCTCGGCCTCCGCCAAGCTGGCCGCCGACAAGGCGGACGCCCTCGTCGCGAGCCGCCCGGCGATCCTGCACGCCGGCACGAACGAATCCTTCCAGCAGCAGAAGACCATCCAGTCGTTCGGCATGAACTACGTGCCCTACAAGCGCACGTACAAGGGCTTCCCGGTCGAGGGCGGCGACTTCGTCGTGGTCAGCGACTCGACCGGGGCGACCAAATACACGTCGGTCGCCCAGGGCGCGCCCATCGGCGAGCTGTCGACGGTCGCCAAGATCTCCGACACCGCGGCCGCCGCGACGGCGAAGGCCCAGCTCAAGACGGTCAGCAACGTCGAGGGCACGAAGCTCGTCATCCTCGCCGAAGAGGGCACGGCGGCCAAGCTGGCCTGGTCGACCACGGTCGCCGGCACCAGCGCCGAGGGCCCGAGCCGCCTGACCGTCGACGTCGACGCCGCCACCGGCAAGGTGCTGCGCACCACCGAGCGGGTCACCGACGTCACCGGCACCGGAACCGGCTGGATCAACGGCTCGGTCTCGATCGACACCACCCTGTCGGGTTCGACCTATTCGATGCAGGACCCGAGCCACACCACGATCCGCTGCCAGAACGCGACCGGCAACGCGACGTTCACCGGCTCGGACAACGTGTGGGGCAACGGCTCCGGCACCGACCGCGAGACCGGCTGTGTCGACGCGTTCTACGTGGCGCAGAAGCAGTACGCGATGCTCTCGTCGTGGCTCGGCCGCAACGGCCAGAACGGCAGCGGCGGCGCGTGGCCGATCCGGGTCGGTCTGAACGACCAGAACGCGTACTACGACGGCACCCAGGTGCAGATCGGCAAGAACACCGCCGGTCAGTGGATCGCGTCGGCGGACGTGGTCGGCCACGAGCTCGGCCACGGCATCGACGACACCACCCCCGGTGGCATCTCGCGCTCGGGCACCCAGGAGTTCGTCGCCGACACCATCGGCGCGGCGACCGAGTGGTACATCAACAACCCCAACGACGCACCCGACTACCAGGTCGGCGAGGAAGTCAACCTGGTCGGCAGCGGCCCGATCCGGTACATGTACAACCCGTCGCTCGCCGGTGACAGCAACTGCTACTCGAGCAGCACCCCCGGCTCCGAGGTGCACGCGGCGGCCGGCCCCGGCAACCACTGGTTCTACCTGATGGCCGAGGGCACCAACCCGACCAACGGGCAGCCGACCAGCACCCGCTGCTCCGGCTCGGGCGCGATCACCGGTCTCGGCATCCAGAACGCGATCAAGATCATGTACAACGCGATGCTGATGAAGACGTCGACCTCGTCGTACCTGAAGTACCGCACCTGGACGCTGACCGCGGCGAAGAACCTCTTCCCGAACAGCTGCACCGAGTTCAACACGGTCAAGGCGGCCTGGGACGCGGTCAGCGTGCCGGCTCAGACGGCCGACCCGACCTGCACCGGCGGTGGCACCACCCCGCCGCCCACCACCACCCCGCCGACCACGCCGCCCACGGGAACGTGCACCGGCACCAACGGCACCGACGTCACCATTCCCGACGCCGGCTCCGCGGTGAGCAGCAGCATCGCGATCAGCAACTGCGCCCGGGCCGCCTCGGCGACCTCGACGATCGCGGTCAACATCGTCCACACCTACCGGGGTGACCTGCGGGTCGACCTGGTGGCTCCGGACGGCACGGTCTACAACCTGAAGGCCACGTCGAGCACCGACAGCGCCGACAACGTCAACACCACGTACACGAAGAACCTGTCGAGCGAGGCGGCGAACGGCACCTGGCAGCTGCGGGTGCAGGACATCTACCGGGCCGACACCGGCTACATCAACTCCTGGACGCTGACCGTCTAAGAGCTTTCCTCTCCCAGAAGTGGGGCCGGCTTGACGCGAGCCGGCCCCACTTTTCATGCATGAAACAGACATTTCCCCGTACGGGGGTAGCAGGCTCGTTGCCCCACGTTGCCTTCCGGGTCCGCTTCTTCATCCGGCGCGGCGCTCCCCGATCGGTATTGCTGACAGCAGCCGAACATGAAGGAGCCCGAACTTGAAGCGTTTCGTCCGCAACGCCGTCGCCGCCGCCGCCATCATCGCCATCCCGACCCTCTTCGGCGCCCCCGCTTTCGCGGCCGCCACGGCCGAGACGCCGAAGAAGGTTGCCGTCGTCGACCAGGCCGCGTACGAGACCGAGATCGTCAAGCTGACCAACGCCGAGCGCACCGCCCGCGGCTGCAAGGCCCTGCGCATCGATGACCGCCTGGTTGCCGCCGCCCGCGCCCACAGCAAGGACATGGTCGCCAACAACTTCTTCGAGCACACCGGCTCGGACGGCAGCAACTTCGTCACCCGCGAGGTCCGCGCCGGCTACCCGCGCAACGGTGCCTCGGCCGAGAACATCGCGTGGGGCTACCGCACGCCCAAGCAGGTCGTCACCGGCTGGATGAACAGCCCGGGCCACCGCAAGAACATCCTGAACTGCGCGAGCATCGCGGTCGGCGTGGGCGTCGCCTACACCGCCGACGGTGCCCCGTACTGGACCCAGGACTTCGGCCGTATCTGACCGTTTCTCGACTAACAATGACCGTGACCTGCTGAAACGCGGGTCGCGGTCATTGTGCTTTCAACCTTTCGGCCATGGGTGGACCCCGGGATCCGTGGCTATCGTGGCCGGATGACCGGCAAAGAGACGCCGCCCGGCCGGAGCGTGCTCGACGGGGCGTTCCGGCTGCTCCAGGCCCTGCCCGAGGCCGGGCTGGAGGGCCAGGTGGGCCGGCTCGTGCGGCTGACCGGGTTGCCTCGGCCGACCGTGCACCGGCTGCTCGGCCAGCTCGCCGAGGTGGGCGCGGTCCGGCACGTCGGCGACTACTGGGTGCTGTCGTCCGACCTGATGATGCTGGCCCGGCGCGTGGAACCGTACGCCGGGCTGCGCGACGCGGCGACCGGCGTCCTGCGGGTGCTGCGCGCGCAGACCGGCGCCACGGTGTCGCTGATCGTGCCGCAGAGCGAGTCGTTCGTCCTGCTCGAATCGGTTCCGGGCCAGCTGTCGATACCGGTCGACATGCGGGCCGGCACCTCCCTGCCCGGCTTCACCGCGGCCGGCCGGCTGCTCACGCCCGGGACGACAACCGCGCCGCGGGGAGCCGGCGGGGGCATCGCCACCGACCACCCGCACAAGGGTTTCAGCTGTTACGCGGTCCCGGTCGCGCTGCCCGGCGGCGGGAGCGCGGCGCTGCAGGTCGCGTTCGCCGGTCCGGAGCCGGCCAGCCGGTTCGCGGTCCCGATGGGCCGGGCCGCCCACGCGCTGGCCAGGCAGCTCGTCCGCTGAGCGGCCTTGGCCGGGCAGCTCGTCCGCTGAGCGGACGCGAGGTGGTCTCTCCGGCGCCCCGCGCGTCAGGGTCGCCCGGTGAACTACGACTTCATCGTGTGCGGCTCCGGACCGGCCGGATCGGCGCTGGCCGGCCGCCTGGCCGAGCGGCCCGGCGTCTCGGTGCTGCTGCTCGAGGCGGGCCACACGGACGAGCGCCCGACCGTCGACGACCCCTCGCGGTGGGTGGAGAACCTGGGCGGCCCGGCGGTCTGGGACTTCAGCACCGAGCCCTCCCCCGCCGTGCACGACCGCCGGCTCTTCTACCCGATGGGCCGGGTGCTGGGCGGCGGAGGCAGTGTCAACGGCTCGACCTGGGTGCGCGGCCACCGGGACGACTGGGATTTCTACGCCCGCGAGACCGGCGACCCCGCGTGGAGCCACAAGTCCGCCCTCGAGATTTTCGACCGGATCGAGAAGGGCCCGCTGCGGATCACGACGGCGTCCAAGGCCCACCCGGTCACCGAGGCCGTCCTCGCCGCCGCCGATCAGGTCGGTCTGCCGCGCTACTTCCACCCCAACGGCCGGCTCATGGAGTCCGAGCGGGGTGCCGCACCACGGCAGGAGATCATTCACGACGGGCGGCGACTCTCGCCCTACCGGGCCTACGTCGGCCCGCGCCCCCACGCCAACCTGACCGTGCTGTCCGGCGCGCTGGTGCTCGGGGTGCTGTTCGAGACGATCGGGCCGCGGAACCGGGCCATCGGCGTACGGGTCCGCCACCACGGCCGGCTACGGCAGATCTACGCGTCCACCGAGGTCGTGCTCTCGCTGGGGGCGGTCCAGACGCCGAAGATCCTGATGCTCTCCGGGGTGGGCGACGCCGCCGAGCTGGCCGCCTGCTCCATCGAGGTGCGGCGCCACCTGCCCGGCGTCGGCCGCAATCTCGACGACCACGCCCGCTTCCCGCTGCCCGGGTTGCGGGTACTCGGCGACACCCGGGCCGGCTGCTTCTGGAACCTGTCCTCGGACGAGCCGCCCACGTTCATGGAGGTCCGCGGCGGCACCTTCCACATCGGCATGCGGATGCGCGACACCGGCCGGATCCGGCTCGCGTCGGCCGACCCCGAGGCACACCCGCTGATCGAGACCGGCTTCCTCACGAACCCGGCCGACCTGGACAGCGCGTTCCGGGCGCTCGACACGGCGCGCGCGATCGGTCAGGGCCGGGCTCTGCGCCCGTACGTGACCGCTGCCGAGACCGAGCAGCACGACGTGCGCGACACGGTCGGGACGTTCTGGCATCCGTGCGGCACCGCGCGGATGGGCCTCGACAACTCGGCCGTCGTCGACTCCCGCCTGCGCGTCCTCGGATGCGAGGGCCTGCGCGTCGCCGACGCCTCGGTGCTGCCCCGGGCACCGGTCGCCGGCACGATGGCCCCGAGCGTGCTCGTCGGCGAACAGGCCGCCGCCTTCATCACCGCCGAGCACGCTTTGTAGACGGACTCAGGCCGGCCGGAACGAGTCCCGGGCGGCCGGGGCCGCGTGCTTGATCATCAGGTGGCGGGTCACCGAGTACTCGCCGACCGCCTCCTGGCTCATGTCCTTGCCGAAGCCCGAGCCCTTCACTCCGCCGTGCGGCGCCTCGGAAGCGATCGGCAGGTGGTCGTTTATCCAGGTCACGCCCACGTCGAGGCGGTTCGCCACGCGCAGCGCCCGGCCCACGTCGCGCGTCCAGATCGACGACGCCAGCCCGTAGCGCACATCGTTGGCCAGCCTTACCGCGTCGTCCTCGTCCTGCGACCGGAACGGCACCACCACGATCACCGGGCCGAAGATCTCGTCCTGGACGATCTCGCTGCTCTGGTCGGCGTCGAGCACCAGCGTCGGCGGGAAGTAGAAGCCCGGACCGGCCGGCGCCTTGCCGCCCACCGCCACCCGCGCCCCACCGGCGACGGCCCGGTCGATGAATCCGGCAACCCGGTCGCGGTGCCCGCCGGAGATCAGCGGCCCGATATCGGTGCCCGCGTCCCACGGGTCGCCCGCGCGCACCCGCGACAACGCGGCCTCCAGCGCCGACACTGCCTCGTCATAGACCGCAGCGTCCACGTACACCCGAGTAGCGGCCGTGCAGTCCTGCCCGGTGTTGTAGGTCGCACCCATGGTCACCCCGGCCGCCATCTCCGACAGATCAGCGTCGGCGAAGACGACCGCGGGGGCCTTACCACCAAGTTCCAGGTGTACGCGTTTCAGCCCGTCCACAGCCCCACGCATCACCGCCTGCCCGGTCCGGGTCGAGCCGGTCACGCTGACCATGTCCACGCCCGGGTCGGCCACCAGCGCCGACCCGATCTCGGCACCACCGGTCACCGCCTGCACGAGCCCGGCCGGCGCCCCCGCCTCCTCGAACAGCCGGACCAGGGCCAGCGTGCTCCGCGGCGTCTGCGGGGCCGGCTTGATCACCACCGCGTTGCCCGCGGCCACGGCCGGCCCGATCTTCCAGATCGCCATGATCAGCGGGAAGTTCCACGGCGCGATGCTGCCGACCACACCGATCGGCCGGCGGATCAGCATCGACGTGTAGCCGGCGGACAGCGTGCCCGCGCCGGTGCCGTCCAGCGAGCGCGCCGCCCCCGCGAAGAACCGCAGATTGTCGACGCCGAACGGCAGCTCGCCGTCGCGCATGACGGGGAGCGGCTTGCCCGTCTCCTCCACCTCGAGCCTGGTGAGCGCGTCGGCGTCCCGTTCCACCAGGTCGGCCACCCGCAGCAGCACCCGCGCCCGATCGGCCGGGGTCGCCGAACGCCACTCCTCAAAGGCGCCCCGAGCCCGCGCGACGGCCCGGCCGACGTCCGACACGTCACTGTCCGGAATGTCGGCCAGAGGCGCCCCGGTAGCCGGGTTGATCAGCGATGTCATGAGCGTGCCGATCCGATCTTCTCGATCGCGTCGGCCGCCAGCCGCAGCCCGTCCGAGGCCCGGATCGCCGAGCTGACCGACTCCAACCGGGTGGCGAGCGCAGCATCGGTGAGCAGGCGGTCGATCGCCGCGTGCATCTCCTCCGGCGTGAATCGGTACGGGTCGAGGCGTACGCCGAAACCGGTCTCATCCACCCGCTGCGCGTTGTCGTACTGGTCCCAGAACAGCGGCAGCACGATCATCGGCTTCCCGAAGTGCATGGCCTCGGTCGTCGTGTTGTTGCCGCCGTGCGTGATCACCAGGTCGACCAGCGGCAGGATCGACGTCTGGGGCAGGAACTCGGCGCCGATCATGTTGTCGGCCAGCTCGAACTCGTCGTGCAGCGGCCCCTTCGACACGATGTAGCGGTGCGGCGTGCCGGCCAGCGCC
This sequence comes from Paractinoplanes bogorensis, assembly GCF_018829635.1. Taxonomy (GTDB): domain Bacteria; phylum Actinomycetota; class Actinomycetes; order Mycobacteriales; family Micromonosporaceae; genus Actinoplanes; species Actinoplanes bogorensis. The sequence goes on along the minus strand of NZ_JAHKKG010000001.1, from coordinate 724,857 downwards.
GCGATCACCCGCCGCATCAGCTCCACATCGGCCGACCCCAGCGACCCCAGACTGAAGTAGATGATCTTCTGACCATCAGCCGCGAACCCGGCCGGCAGTTCATAAGAAGAATCCGTTTCCCGTACGGACGATTCGAGGCGCTGCCACGACGAGTCGAGCGGACGCGCGTCGGTGTAGTCGAGCGCCGAGGGGTACACGTACAGGTTGAGCTCGCCGTCGTGGATGAACTCGAGCTCGGGCAACGCGGGCGCCCCCTGCTCGACGACCCACGCGTTGAACGCCTCCCACATCGGGCGATGCGTACGGTCGTACTCGGAACGAAATTCTTCCCATCCCGTACGGTCGTCGGCCGCATATCCCGAGAACACCGGCGCGATGTCCGGCCCCTTCACCTCGAGCGGGTTGCACGACACGATGCGGACGAACGGGACGCCGGCCGTGTTGAGCGCCGGGAACGCGACCACGTTGTCCTCGACGATCACATCCGGCCGGACCCGCTCGATGATCTCGAGCAGCGTCGGCTGGCAGAACTTGGCGCCGTCGATCAGTTCCTGCCAGACCGGCTTGACCCAGGTGTCGAGCTGCTCGATCGTCGGCTTACGGAACTCGGGCGCGGTGTCGCGGATGAAGTCCTTCCAGAACTGACCGGCGTCCTGCGGAGTGTCCGGCTCGGGCGCCAGGTGCACCAGGTCTTCCTCGAAGCCCAGCGCGGTCAGCTTGCCCGCCCACGACGCCTCGGCCGCGAAGACCACGCGGTGGCCCCGGCGCCGCAGCACGTCACCGATGCCGATGCAGTTGTTGGTCGGTCCGTACGCGCTCTCGGGCATGAAAAGAACCGTCAGAGGCATGAACACTCCCGGGACTCGTTGTTGAACGGCAATTCAACAAGTGGTCTTGCGCGAGGTCAATACCCAGAGCCTATGGTTGTCGGGACCAGTTGACGATCAAGTGAAACGGAAACAAGTTGGCAACCCGGAAGACGCGCAGTGAGCGCCGGGCGGACCTCGTCGAGGCGGCCCGCCGCGCGATGATCCAGCACGGCCCGGGCGGCGTGCTGCTCAACCAGGTCGCCGAGGAGGCCGGGCTGACCTCCGGCGCGGTGCTCTACCACTATCCCGACCTGAGCGACCTGCTGCTCGAGGCGAACCAGGCCGGCATGGAACGCTTCTACGCCGAACGGATGCGCCGCCTGGCCGGCCTCACCGACCCGGTGGAAAAACTTGTCGTCACGATCCGCTCCGGCCTGCCCACGGATGCCGAGGATTCCGACGTACGCCTGCTGTGCGAACTGGGCGGCTCGGCCGGCCGCAACCGCGTCTACGCGGCCCTGCTGACCACGCTGTTCGACCGCCAGGTGTCGATGTACCAGACGATCCTGGAGCTGGGCGCCGCCCGCGAGATCTTCACGCTGGCCACCGACTCACAGACGATCGGCCGAAACTTGGTCGCCCTGGAGGACGCCTACGGCTACCGCATCGTCGCCCGCCACCCCACACTCGACGCGGCCACCGCCGAGGAACTGATCCTCTCGTACGCCCGTCAGGCCACCGGCAATCCCCTGGAGCTCACCCCATGAGCGCCACCCCTCGCCGCGTCCCGAGTTCAGCCCCGGCGCGCTCCACCCCACGCCGCATCCCATGTCCAACCCCCGCGCACGCCACCCCACGCCACGTCCCACGTCCAACCCCCGCGCACGCCACCCCACGCCGTATCCCACGCTCAACCCCCGCGCGCACCACCCCACGTTCAACTCCGGCGCACGCCACCCTTTGGGAGGCGGCGTGAGCGGCGAGTCGGCCGAGCTGGTCCGCCGGGTCATCGCGCGCGACCCTCGCCTCCAGCTTTTCGTCTCGATAAATGACGACATCTCCCTGGACGAGCGCCCGATCACGGTCGACCAGACAAACCGGTCTGTCGTGGTCGGCGAGCGCCTGGTCGTGAAGTGGATGCGCACCCCAGCCCCCGACCGTTCGACTCCGCTGCTGGCCCACCTGGCCGCGAACGGTTTCCGCCGGATGCCCACCCCGCACGCCGCCCTGTTCGACGGGCCGAACCTGGTCGCCCTGGTCACCGAGTTCCTCCCCGACGGCCAGGACGGCTACGACTGGTGTGTCGACGACCTGCTGGCCGCTCTGGACGGCGGCCCGCCCGCCAACTTCGGCGCCGACCTGGGCACGCTGGTCGCCGAGCTGCACATCGCCCTCGCCACCCCGTCCCACGTGATGCCCCATCCGATCGAGCCCGCCCCACCCGCCGACGGCTGGTCCGACCTGCTCGACGAGGCCCTGGCCACCAGCAGCCCCGCCCCGGCAGCCGGCGGCACACCAGCCACCAGCAACCCGGCACCGGCCACCAGCAGCAACAACATGTCAGCAAACCACGACGGCAAGGCAGCGCCAACCAGCAGCGACGCAGCCGCGGCAATCAGCGACAACACGGCACCGACCAGCGGCAATGCGACAGCGGCAACCAGCGGGGGCGAGCTCGACGGGAGCGACTGGCTGGCGATCAGCGGCTACGAGGCTCCAGGCGAAAACTGGCCGGCGACGGTTCGGGCGCGGCTGGCCGCCGATCTCGACTCGCCCGCGCGTCGGCGGCCCGGCCGAGCCATCCATCTGCACGGTGACCTGCACGTGGGCCAGATTCTGCGGTGGCGGGGCGGCTACGCGGTCATCGACTTCGACGGAAATCCGACACTCGCCGCGCGACCCGAGCCGGTCGCCCGCGACGTCGCCCAACTGCGCATGAGCGTCCTGCACGTGGCCGAGATCGCCAACAAGCGCACCGCCGGCCGGCACCGCGCTGAGCTGGTCGAATGGGGCCGGCGGACGGCCGATGAGCTGCTCACCGCGTACGGGAAAGGTCTCGCCTCGAAGGGTTTCGACAGCCTGCTCGATCGCGAACTGCTGCGGCCGTTCGAGGTCGAGCAGGAGTGCCGCGAGCTGGTCTACGCGGCCCGGTTCCTCCCCCGCTGGCGATACGCGCCGCTGGGTGTCCTGCGTTCCTGGTACGGGTGATCCGCATGAATCCCGCTCTGTTCCTGGCCGACCTCGAGGCCAAGCCGGCTGCCCTGCGAGCGCTGGCCGCACGGCTCACCGACGAAGACCCCTGGGCATTCCTAGGCACAGCTCCACACCCAGGCACAACGCACCCAGACACGCAGCACCCAGGCACAGCCCCGCACCCCGGCACAGCCGCGCACCCAGGCACAGCGTCCCCAGGCACAGCCGCGTACCCAGGAACACCCAGACGTGTGACTTTCGTGGGCATGGGCAGCTCCCGCTACGCCGCCCTGGTCGCGGCCCGCCGCCTGCGCTTCCACGGCATCGACGCGGTGGCCGAATACGCCTCGGACGCCCCGCCGCCGGTCGACGGCCTGCTCGTGGCGATCTCGGCCTCGGGCACAAGCGTCGAAACCCTGGACGCCATGGCCGGCCGCTCCTATGTAGCCGTCACCAACAACCCGGACTCCCCGCTCGCCAGGAGCGCCACGGCCGTCGTCGAGATGCACGCCGGCGCCGAGTCCGGAGGAGTCGCCTGCCGGTCCTTTCAGCACACTCAACTGCTGCTCGACGCGCTGATCCGGCGGCTTTCCGATCAAGATCTGCTTCCCACCGTACGGCTGATCGAGCGCACCGCCGCAGCCACGGAGGACCTGCTCGAGCGCCGCGACACCTGGCTTCCCCGGGTCAGTGACGTGCTGGCCGACGGCGACGGGGTCTGGCCGATCGCGCCGGTCGACCGGATCTCGTCCGCGCTGCAGTCGGCGCTGATGTTCCGCGAGGGTCCACGGCAGGCGGCCGACGGCTGCGAGACCGGCGACTGGGCGCACGTGGACGTCTATCTGACCAAGACGCTGCGGTATCGCGCGCTGCTTTTCCCCGGTTCCCGTTACGACGAGCAGGCGCTCGACTGGATGCGGGAGCGAAAGTCCACCTATGTATCGGTGGGCGACGATGTCGCGGGCGCCGCGGAAACGGTTCGGTTTCGTCACGACGACGATGCCGGGGTGCGGCTGACGACCGAGACCCTGATCGCGGAACTGGTGGCCGCGAAATGGTGGTCGGAGATTCACCGGAACGGGTGAGTGGTGATTCTTGGTACGGGTGCCGCAACACTACGTAATGAGCCGCGGCACCCGAGAAGTTGACTTTGCGTACGCACGCGGAATCGGTGCGTGCCGATTAATGCAGGACCTCAGGAACCGAGGTCGAATTCGCCGTCCTTGGCGGAATCGACGAAGGCGGTCCATTCCGCGGTCGTGAACATCAGTGCCGGACCGGAGCGGTCCTTGCTGTCCCGGACAGCGACGCCCTGGTCGAGGAACGCGACCTCGACACAGTTGTTGCCGCCGTTGCCGTTGCTGCGGCTGGCCTTCTTCCAGACCGCGTCGGTGAGAACAGCAGCGTTAAGCCGGTGCGTGAGCAACTCAAGCACCCCCCTTCGTTATGCGGTTGTCTCTCGTCGAGGGGGCCTACGCGACGAGCAGGCTCTCGATCATCTTGATGGTCAATCGGTGGTCCAGCGCCCGGGCACTCAATCGTTCGAACTCTTGTCGGTATCGGACGACCTCGGCCGGTTGCTCTTCGTAGTAGTCTCCCGCAAGACCTTCCAGATAGACAACATCCAAATGGGTGGTCTCGCGGAACTCCAAAAGGGCCGCTGACCCGCCGAGGAACGTGTGTTCACCGGCGCTGAACGGCAGAATCTGCAGCATCACATTCGGTAATTGAGCGACCTCGATAAGATGACGAAGCTGATCGTTCATCACCTCGTCACCGCCGACCACCCGGCGCACCACCGATTCGTCGACAATGGCCGTGAGTTCGAGTGGGCGCTCGCCGCGCAGCCGGCCCTGACGGGTGAGGCGCAGCGAGACGCGGCGGTCGGTCTGCTGTGGTGACTCGTTCGACCGGCCGGTGCGGATGAGCGCGCGCATGTAGGCCTCGGTCTGCAGCAGCCCGGGCACGATGATCGGCTCCCAGGTGCGCATGGAGGCCGCGGCCGCCTCCAGGCCGACGAAGTTGCCGGGGCGCATGATGTCCCGATAGTCGGTCCACCAGGTGCGTTCGCGGGACAGGCGGGCCAGTTCGACCAGCGCCTCGCGATAATCCTGATCACCCACGCCGTACAGCGTCAGCAGGTCTTTCACGTCGCGTGGAGTCACCGCCACACGCGCCGTCTCTATGCGCGTGACTTTCGCGGCATGCCACTCGAAATGCCTCGAGACGTTCTCTTGCGTCAGCCCGGCCGCTTCACGGCACCTTTTGAGCTCCGCTCCCAGACGGCGGCGGCGCAGGGTGGGCCCTTCATCTACGGACACCTGGACTCCCTCGGTCCTGATAAGACCGATACTACGGCCCAGGCCTTCATGATCCAAACACGGCGTACCAAACAAAAAGTACTAGCCTTCTTGTATATGCCCTTCCGGCGGGTACATGATGCGCGGACATCGAGTCACAGCGTTTTCTACTCACAGTGATCATCGCGGCCATGGTGATGACTGGGAACCCGACCAAGACCATCAAGTCGTTGTCTAAGGGGCGTGGCGGCGTGTTGGCTGACCAGTATTTCCTGATCGCACACGAGGACCGCACCGGCCGGTCCAGACTCCATCCACGTGCGACCGGCCTGGGCCTGGCCGCAGCACTGCTCGGCGAGCTGATCCTCGAAGGACGGATCGGGATCTCCGACGGAGACCTGATCATCCTCGACCGGCACCCACCGTCGGACGCACTCGCGCACGACGTTCTCGACCTGCTGGTCGCCCAGCCGCAACACCGGGACGTACGGATCTGGCTGGCCTTCCTCTCGCAGGACGCGGCGATCCGGGTCGGTGAGAGATTGTCACGACTCGGCGCCGTCGAGGTCGTCACCAAGCGGCGCATGCTCTCGACCGAGACTCTCTATATGCCGAACAGCGCGGCCCAGCGCAACGCGGCCGCGTGGGCACCCGCCCGGCTGGCCAACCTGCTGGTCCGCGGCATCGGCATGAGCATCAGCGACCGGGTCCTGATCGGCCTGATCGCCGCCACCGGGCTGACCCGGCACGTGCTCTATGACTTCGAGGCGCACCGGCACGCGTTCCAGTCGCTGCCCAGCGCCGTCGGATCGCTCCCGGCCGACCTGCGGGAGCTCGTCGAATACACCGAGGCCTCGGTGGGCTCGGTCGTCACAGTCGGCCGTCGGTGAGCGGCATCGGGCGCCATCACCTGGGGCGCAACAACTCTGAACATTGGGCCGGGAGGCTGCTGGTGGCACAAGTGAAACCCGAAGAGCCGGACATCGTCTCGAAGGCGCTGGCCAAGAACAGGCTGGGCGTACCGTCGGTGGTGTTCTTCGGCGTCGCGGGCGCGGCTCCATTGACCGTGATCATCGGTTCGATCACGACGATCTACGCGATCATCGGCAGTACGGCCGTACCGATCGCCTATCTGGTGACGGCGGGACTGCTCTCCCTGTTCACCGTCGGCTTCGTCGCCATGAGCCGGCACATCGTCAACACCGGCGCCTTCTACTCCTACATCAGTCATGGATTAGGCCGCATCATCGGCGTCGGAGCGGCCTTCGTCGCCCTGCCCGCCTACTCACTCATGCAGATAGGCCTGTTCGGGTTGTTCGGCTCGGTCGCGAGCGGCATCCTCGGTGCGTTCGGCTTCGCCGTTCCCTGGTACGCCTGCGCGATAGCCGCCTGGTTCGCGGTCGCGATCCTCGGCCTGCTCTGGGTCGACCTGAGCGGCAAGGTCCTGGCGGTCCTGCTCGTGCTGGAGATCGCGGTCGTGCTCATCTACGACATCGTGATGATCGGCAACCCGGCCGGCGGCCACGTCACCTTCTCGCAGTTCTCCCCCGCTCCGCTGGCCACCCCGGTGATCGGCATCCTGCTCGTGCTCGCGATCGCCGGCTTCGTCGGCTTCGAGGCCACCGTGGTGCTCTCCGAGGAGGCCAAGGACCCGAAGCGCACGATCGCCCGGGCCACCCACATCGCGGTGATCCTGGCCGGCGTGCTGTGCAGCGTCTCGGCCTGGGCGATGTCGGTGAACACCGGCCCCGACCAGATCGCCGCCCGAGCCGCCGAACATCAGACCGACCTCGTCTTCACTCTCGTCGGTCCACATCTGCCCGGGTTCCTGGTCGACATCGGCTACGTGCTGTTCCTGACGAGCGTCTTCGCGGCCCTGCTCGCCTTCCACGCCGCCGTTTCGCGCTATCAGTTCGCGCTCGGCCGGGAAGGCGTGCTCCCCGCCGCGTGGGGACGCACTCACCCCCGTACGGGAGCGCCGTTGCTCGGCTCGATCACGCAAAGCGTGCTGGCGATCATCGTGCTGAGCCTGTACGCCCTCGTCGGCTCCGATCCGCTGGTCTTCGTCTTCGCGTGGCTCACCACGATCGGCGGGCTCGGCGTTCTGATTCTCATGTGGGCGGCGTCGGCGGCGGTGCTGGCGTTCTTCATGAAGAACCGCCGCGGCGAGAGCATATGGAAGGCATACCTCGCGCCCGCCCTGGCCTTCCTGCTGCTGACCGTCGTGCTGGCGGCGACGTGTATCGGCTTCGGCGAACTGCTGCAGGTCGACGGCGACTCACCGTTCCAGTGGCTCATTCCGGCGCTCTATCTGGCCGTGGCCGTGGTCGGTTTCATCTGGGCCATGATCATGCGAGCCGCCCGCCCCGAGGTCTACGCGGCGATCGGCCGCGGAACCGAGGGACGGGTCAGTGCGGTCCCCGACAACCCGTCGATGTTACGGCCATTGCACGCCGACCCGGTGGGCGCGCGCAGCGGTTATCCCTACTGAGGATCAAAAGCTTTCCCACGCGTACGCGAGACGTCGCGCCCGCCACGGGAGAAGTCCCCGACCATGAGGAGGTCGCCTATGACGTGAATGGTTTCCCCCCAGCTCCGCGGCAGACCGTCGAATCATCGGCGGCCTGCCGCGTTTTCACGAGCCGTTTCCGTCGGTCGGCTTACCCTGTCGCTCCGCTTACCGCTTGCTCGCATTCACGCGCGGCCTCGCGTCGGCGACTCGCACCGCGTGATCACTTCGCGTCGCGACTCGCACCACGTGATCATTTTCGCGTCACGACTCGCACCACGTGATCACTTTCGCGTCACGACTCGCATCGCTTGATCGTTTGCGGAAATGATCAAGCGGCGGACGGGAATTCGTAGAGCCAGTACGACTGCTGGTCGATGCGGGTGAACTTCATGTTGTCGGAGAGCCGGCTCACCATCATCCGGAACACTCGCGACATGCGCCGCACCTCGTCGTTGTGGTTGCAGATGTCCAGGCAGACCAGCCCGTTCTGCGCCGACGCGACCATGTACATCTGCTCGACGAGCTGGCCGAACGCCTCGCGACCCTGCGCGTGCTCGCTGACCGCCACGAAGCCGATGTACCAGATCTTGCGGGCCGAGTAGTGCTCCGGCCAGTGCCGTTCGAAGTACTGGGGTGCGATCAAGGGCACAGCGTCCAGATCATTCGTATAGGTCGCCACGCCGCAGATGGTGCCGTCATCGTCGAGGGCAAGATACTTGTCGACCCGGGTGTCTTCCATTACCGCGTCGAACTCGGACCGGAACATCAGATGCCGCTGAACCGCCAGGTGATTCAGCTCTTCGAAGGCATCCCGGTACATGGTCCACATAATCTCGTGGAGCGCCTTGTCGGTGATCCGGTCGATGACTTTGATCAGCATGTCGGCTCCCCCGCAGGCCGCCGCCAGGTCGGCCCGCTCTCGCACTCATCTTGATCGATGATTGTTGACCATCAGAGTACGAAGCGTGACCTCGATACGACAATGCGTGCCGCGCGATTGAATGTGCCAATTCATCTACCGGACGCGTCGAGTGCCCGTTTTGGCGTGCAACTTGCAATGGCCACAGTAGATTCGTCCCTCGATTCGGCAAAACGTTCAGGACGACAAGTACTACGCACGGAGTGCATTACCCCTGGTGTATGCCCTTGACCAACTTCCGCCGAGCGGCCATCGTGGATGATCCACACGATATTCCCATTGATCAAGTAACCACACGAATGCCGGACGACGCGGCCACCATTCTGCCCATTATCGGCCGCCCGTGGTCGACCGTTCCCCACGACCGAACCTCACTCTGAGTTACGCTCGCACAAATCGGCGCTTCACGGCATACGCGCTTCGGCCGAGTGCACCCCGGCCGGACGACTGCCGCCGCGCGCTACGTCGCGCGCGCCTCCGCCGCGTGCCGGCGCAACAGACCGTCCACACTGCTGGGCGCGACCCCGTGCAACACGATCGACGTCGAGGTGCGAACCACCCCGGGCGCGGCCACCACCAGGTTGGTGATCCGATAGAGGTCGCCGGTGTCCTTGGCCACGATCCGCACGAGCAGATCACCGTCGCCGGTGGTGGCCAGGATCTCGACCACCTCGGGGATCCGGACGATCTGCTGAGCGGCCAGGTCTCCTTCGCGCTGGCTGAGCGACAGGGTCATGAACGCCATCAGCGGATAGCCGAGAGATGCCGGTTCGAGGCGCCGCGAGTAGGCCCCCAACGCGCCCGACTCCCGCATGCGCCGAAGCCGCGCCTGCACCGTGTTGCGAGACATGGAGAGACGCTCCGCCAAGGCGACCACCGTGGCATCCGGATCAGAGTCCAGAGCCAGCAGAATCCGAGCATCGGTAGCGTCCAGAGATCGCATCGTTGCCATCCTCCCCCGTCGACGCCCATTCTGCTGTGCAAACGCACACCCAACAACCACTTCCCGGCGCAGGATGCTTCGCTGCAGTCCAGAGCAACGTCGTGGCCGCTCCGACGTGACCACAGCCGGGCTCACCGTCGCAGGGGCGGGCAGCCACCTTCGCAACGCGACTCAAGACCGGACTCACCATTGCCGGCGTCAGCAGCCCCACCGTTGCGGGGCAGCCCAAACACCAGACTCACCGTTGCCGACGCGGACAGCCCAACCGATGCAGGGCAGCCCAAACACCAGACTCACCGTTGCCGACGCGGACAGCCACCGGCGCAGCGCGGCCAACAGAAGCGCGACTCAGAGAGACGTGTTGGGCGGCGGGGCGATGCCGAGACGACCGAGGGCGGACTGCTTGACCCGCCAGACGGTCTGGCACTCGGCGCCCGGGCCGTCCAGGCGGGGGACGCGGTAGCAGTCGATGCGGAGTTCAGCTTCTGTGAACGGGTTCCAGTCGATGCCCCAGCCGCGCAGTCACGACCACCAGGCGTGCTCCCACACCCGGCGCGACGTGCCGGTGCGCTTGCTGAGGACCACCACCCAGCCATGCGTGTCCATCCGCGCAGACTAGCGGGGCCGGCCCGCCGCGTCGTCGGATTAAGCACCGACCGCGTCAACCCGCACGTTTAGGCCACCCGCCCGCAACGCGCACCATCTTCGCCCCGCCGACACCACCCCGCGTGCACAAGCACGCGTCGACTCCGTGACCGCCCGCAACGCGCACCATCTTCGCCCCGCCGACACCACCCCGCCGTGCACAAGCATGCGTCGTCTCCGTGACCGCCCGCGACGCGCAACCACGAATGCCCGACCCGCCGTCGCCGTGCGCCTACCCAGGTCCGCCGCGGCACGCATGCGCCGCGCGGACCACGCACGCGACCGCCGGGCGGACGTGCGGGTGCACGTGCGTGTCCTCCTGTGCGGGCTTGGTGCCCCCTGGCCGTGCGTCATCTGAAGTTTCCGGGCTGTGGGACTGTCCATCTCGTCCACGGCGGCGGGACGCATGTCGGGGCGTTCCCGCTGATTGATCTCTACGCGCGCACCCATGAACGCATCGGTCGGCAACTATTTGCAGTGTTGGTGAAAAATCTCATCCGTCCGGCTGTTTTCCGGAGCGGGCGGTCGGATCATGATGTGCCGATGCCTGGCCGTCATCGACACCTTCGCAGCTCAGGACTGGTGGCCTCGGTGGCCGCGGTCGCCGTTCTCGCGGTCGCGGGCGGTGGCTGGGCCGGCTATCGGCAGTTGTCGGCCGACGAGTGTCCCGCGCTCGTGCCGTTGAAAGTGGCCGCGGCCGGGGAGATCGCGCCGGCCATCACGGCCGCGGCGGACAGCTGGACCCGGGACGGCACCTGCGTCACCGTCACGGTCACGGCGGTCGACCCGACGGTGATGGCGGCCGCGGTCGGGCGGCAGCACGGAATCAGCCTGGTCAACGGCGGCACCCGGCAGCAGGACACCCAGGCCGACATCTGGGTTCCGGATTCGAGCACCTGGCTGCAACGCCTCGCCTCGGAAGCACCGGGCTTCAAACCGGCGATGCTCGGGTCGATCGCCGAGAGCCCCCTGGTGCTGGCACTTCCGCCGACGAGCGCTCTGTCGGCGAGCACGGGAGGCGCCAACGCCCGTACGGGAAAATGGAAAGCTCTCGTCCAACGAATCGCGACCGACAAGTCTCTGCGACCGGCCACCGCCGACCCCGAGCGGGACGCCACCGGACTGGCCGGACTGCTGGTCATCGCCGGCGTGGCGGGCAGCGACGCGGCGGGCGCGAAGTTGAAGGTCGGCGCCATGCGGGCGTTGTCGGCGAACCGGGCCGGCAATCGCAGCGCGCTCCTCGAGAGTTTCTCCGGTGAAGGCGGCGTCGACCTGGCACCGCTGTCCGAGGCCGACCTCATCGCCTACAACCGGGAGCGACCGTCCGCATCGCTGGCCGCGATCTATCCGCCGACGTCGGTGATGCTCGATTACCCGTACGCGGTCATGCCCGGCATCGATCCGCAGAAGGCGGCCGCCGCGGCGACGTTGCGGACGGCGCTGAGCACCGGAATCTTCGCCGGACAGTTGGCGCGGGCCGGGATCCGGGCGCCCGACGGTTCGGCCGGGGCCGGGTTCGTCGCTCCGGCGGGTGCGCCGGCGACGATTCCACCGGCCGCGACGGTCGACCCCAAGGCGATCACGCAACTGCTCGGGAGTTGGACCGCGATCACCCAGCCGGGCCGGATGCTCGCGGTGTTCGACGTGTCCGGTTCGATGAAGGCGAAGGTCCCGACGGCCGGCGGCCTGACCCGGGCCGAGGTGACGCAGGGGGTTGCCCGGCAGGGTCTGGGCCTGCTCGACGATCGCTGGTCGGTGGGTAACTGGACGTTCTCGACGAACATGAAGGATAAGCAGCCCTGGATCGAGAACGTGCCGATCTCGCTCTGCGGCACGCACCGGGCCGAGCTCGAGGCCGCGATCGGCCGGATCCGCCCCAAGCCGGACGGGGACACCGGGCTCTACGACACGGCGCTGGCCGCGTACGAGCGCATCAAGCAGGGCTGGCAGCCGGGCGTGTCCAATTCGGTGGTCATCTACACCGACGGCCAGAACGACAACCCGGGCGGCCTCACCATCGACGAGTTGGTCGCCCGCATGACGAAGCTGCGCGACCCGAAGAAGCCGGTCCGCATGATCATCATCGGCATGGGCACGGCCATCGACCGCAAGGAACTGGAGGCGATCACCAGGGCGGCCGGCTCGGGCGGCGTCTTCATCGCCACCGACCCGGCCACCATCGGCGAGATCTTCCTGGAGGCGATCGCCAGCCGTAAAGGCGCCTGACCGGCTACGGACCGGCCACGTGGGATTGCGCCGTCTCCAGCAGGTCGATGTCGAGGCTGGTCTTGTCGACGATGCTGCCTTTACTCATGAGCCTGGCCTCGACGGTCGAGTCGGCCGTGGTCACCACGCACGGGGTGATGTCCATGTCGAACTCACCCTCGCGGTCGGTCCGGACCGGGCCACAGTCGTAACCGTCGACCTGCACGTCGTAGTCCTGGTCGGGCGGCAGGTAGGAGCCGCGGTAGAAGTAGCGCACCGGTTCACTGCGGCGCGGCACGAGGTAGGTCCGCGGCTCGGACGGGGCCGACGACGGCGGGCCCTGGATGTTCGTGTGGGTCGTCGTGTCGTCGCGGCCCGGGGCGCCTCCGACATCGGCCAGGCCCTTGGCGATCCCGACGATCAGCGCCGTGATCACGGGGACCAGGATGATCAGGCGACGCGAGACGGACCGGCCGACCGGACGTTCCTCCGACCGGTCGCGGTGATTCTTTATCTTCGGGGACTTTCCCGTACGCTCGCCCCCGCGCCGAGCACCCGCACCCATGTACCGCCTCCACGCCGGAAACTCGCGATGAGTTTCGATCAACGGGACCTCTGCGCCCGCCTATCAAGCGAACGGCCACGCCGCTCGGACAGTGACGGGTGGCGATGAAGATCTTTTTGTGAGCGGCCGGAGCTACGCGATCACGTCATTGCTGGCCGGCGGCTCGTACGGTGGCGAGCACCATGTCGCGCAACGCGTCGAGGGACTGGGCCAGGTCGACCTGGGTGGGGTTGATCAGCCACTGCTGGTGGATGCCGATCGCCGCCCCTACGAGGGCGGCGGTCAGGGCGTCGAGGCGTGGGCCGTACGAGGGAAGCAGGTTTTCCAAAGCTCGCCGGCCGTTTGCGCGCAGCGTTTCGTGCATGGCGGCGTAGCGGTCGTGGATGGGTGAGTCGGGTTCCATCGCCTCGACCAGCAAGGTGACGAAGAGCCTGGCATTCGGGCGGCTGAAGAGGGCCTCGAGGCCGCGGGCCATGCGTTCGAGCTCGGTGGCGGCGTCGGGGAACGGCTCGGGGCCGAGGTCGACGATCAGCTGCTGCACCGACCGCTCCAGGACTGCCAGCAGCAAGCCCTCCTTGCTGCCGAAATGCCAGGGGATCGAGCCGCGGCTGATGCCGGAGCGCTCGGCCACGTCGGCGAACGTCGTCGGGCGGTAGCCCTTGCTCGCGAACAACTCGGCCGCCGCGGCGAGGATCAGGTCTCGGCTTTCGCCGCTGGTCTGCTCACGTCTGGTTGTCACGCCACCCCTCTCTGTGCTAGCCATAATATTCTATGCTGACCAACACAGAGAACCGCATCGCGAGCGTCATCCTGGTCGGGCTCGGCGCCGGCCATCTGACCCTGTCCATCGTGATCACTCACTCGACCGTCGGCGGCTGGATCGGGCGTGGGCTGTGGGCCTCGGTCCCGCTGCGGCCGCCCGATGACGGGCTGCGCAACGGGCTCGCCTTCTGGGCCGGGCCGGGCAGCTTCTCCGTGCCGCTGGTGCTGCTCGGGATTCTGATCTGGCACCTCGCCGGGCGCGGAATCACTCCACCGGCGGCCCTTGGCTGGGCCCTGGCCGCCTGGTGCCTGGTCGGCGGACTGCTGCTGGTCCCGTCCCCGTTCCTGCTCGGCAGCGTCGCCGGACTACTGATCGTCAGGGCCGCGCGAAAAGCCGCGAAACCACCCGCAAGACCAGCCGGGGAAACGGACGGCGGCACGGTCGCGATTCCGGCCGCGAGAACCGGCGAAAACACCGCCGCGAGACCGACCGAGTAGGCCGCCCTGCTCCCCGCCGCGTGACGCAGTGCCACGTGAGAGCGTGACGCAGCGCCGCGTGAGAGCGTGACGCAGCGCCGCGTGAGAGCGTGACGCAGCGCCACGTGAGAGCGTGACGCAGCGCCGCAGGAAAGCGTGACGCGAGATCAGCCGCTGTGTCAGCCGGCCTGCCAATCGGGGCGGGAGGAGGTGTCGCGACGTTCGATGACGGGCAGCACGGTTGAATAGTGCTGCCAGGCCGGCCGCGGCGGGGCCTGGGACGACATCTGCAACACCCGCACCAGGGCCTGCAGCGCGTCCTGCAGGGCCTGGTGCAGCATCGGGTCGGTGACCAGGCCCGACCGGTCGACGGCGGACGGGTCGATCGGGACGCGGATGCAGGCCGCCTTGAGCACCTTGGCGTTGGTGTGGCCGAGGACGGTCTCGAGCGTGCTGCGAGCGCCGTAGTCTTCGCCCTCGCCCGAGACGGACAGCCAGGCCACCGGTTTGCCGTCGAGCAGGTTGTCCTCGAGCAGCCAGTCGAGCAGGTTCTTGAGGCTGCCGGGGATCGTGCCCGCGTATTCGGGTGTGCTGATCAGGATCGCGTCGGCGATGCGCACCTGGTGACGCAGCAGCACCACCGTGTCGTGCGGACTGTCCTCGCCCGGCACGAAGGCGGGCACCCCGCGCAGGCCCTCGAACAGGCCGGCGTTGATGTCCTCCGGCGCGAACCGGGCCGCCGTGCGCAGCGCCGCGGTCTGCAGGGAGTCCTCACGGGTGCTGCCCGAGATCAGCAGGATGCGGGTCATGCCGCCGAGCCTAGAGCGCCGGGGTTACGAGCCCGAGGCGCACACCAGCCCGATCTCGTCGGCGACCGGCGTGCTATCCCCCGACGGGGTAACGCCACGCCCATGATGCCCATGATCATCCGGCGCGGAAGAGTCCGGCGCGGAAGAGTCCGACGAGTCCGGCGACGAAGAGGGCGCCTTTCGTGCCAGCTTCAGCTCGGCGACACCGACGCCGGCCACCAGGTTCGCGACCGTGGCGGGTGAGGCGCAGCCCTTCCCCTTCCACTCCAGCTCGGTGTCGTCCGTGACGACCACAGTCAACGACGACCCTTTCCCGTACGCCATGACGAGCGCCCCGCTGCTGACGTCGTACGAGGAAACGGGGAATTTGACCTTGGGCCCGTCCTTGAATTTCGGTCGCTTGTCGTCGCCGTCGCGGATGCCGTCGCCGTCGGTGTCGGCCTTGCGGGGATCGGTGCCGGCCCGGAACTCGGCCAGGTTGGGCAGACCGTCGTGGTCCTTGTCGGCGCGCGCGTCGTTCTTGCGCGGGTTGAGACCGTTCGCCTTCTCGTACTTGTCGGGCATGCCGTCGCGGTCGGAGTCCTTGGCGCCCGAGGCCAGCGCGGCCCCCGGGATCGACAGGGTGGTCAGGGCGGCCGTCACGGCGACGGCGATGCGGAGTCGAGAGCTCATCCGGGGGTCCTTCCGAGGGGGGTGATCATCACGGTAGGTCGCCGGACGCCCCGGGTGCCCGTCCCGGCGACGCTTGCTACCGAGCCGCTCCGGCCCTGCTCCTGTGCGATCCTGGGCGCGTGACGACTGAGGCTGTCGAGGCATTCCTCGCGACGATCGGTGACGAGCAACGGCAGCGGGACGCCCGCCTGCTGGTGGCCCTGATGGGCGAGGTCACGGGCGAACCGCCGGCGATGTGGGGCACGAGCATCGTCGGGTTCGGGTCGAGGCACTACAAATACGAGTCGGGCCGCGAGGGGGATGTCGCGGCGATCGGCTTCGCACCCCGTAAGGCGCAGACCGTGCTGTATCTGACCGGCGACCTGGCGGCGTACGGGAAAATGCTCGAACTCCTCGGACCGCACACCCTGGGCAAGGGCTGCCTCTATGTGAAGCGGGTCGACCAGGCCGACCAGGCGGCGCTGCGCGAGATCATCGCCCGCTCGTTCGCGGCGGCCGCCGGATAGCGGCAGCTCAGCGGAAGGCGGCCAATCGGACGGCCAGGACGGGGTCGATCTCTTCCACGGCCGCGGTCCGTTGTCCGGCGTCGAGCTGCCTGACCAGGTCGCGGATCTTGCCCGGGTCTCCACCGGCGTTGATGACCGCGTGGAACACCCGGACCAGGAGCTCGTCGTCGAGATCGCCCATGTGATCGGTCAGGATGATCCACATCGGGGCCACGGCCGACTCCAGGGCGGCCACCCGGGGCGTCAGCAGGCAGCGCAACGCCAGGTCGGCGCTGCGCGGGGTGGCCAGTTCGGCCGGCGCGACCAGCACCCGGGTGACGGCCACGACCTGATCGGGCGGCAGCCGGTCGGCGTCGGCCCGCAGGCACTGCATCAGCAGCGTCACGGTGGCCCGGATCTGGGTCCAGTGCTGATCGCCCAGAGCGGCCAGCTCGGCGATCGCCGCGATCACCCGGTCGTAGCGCATGAGCAGCACCTCGATCGACTCCTCGAAGCCGGACGCCAGCCACAGCTCGGCCAGGCGGTGCGCCATCGAGGCGTCGCCGACAAAGGTGGTCAGCGCCTCCGGCATCCGGCCGATCACCGGCTCGAGCGCGTGCAGCAGCGTGCTGTCGCCGACCGTGCTGCTCAGCCGCATCGACCGGACCAGCGTGACGAGGTCGAAATCGGCTCGGTGGACGGCCGGCGTCTCGACCCCGGGCGCCTTCTCGGTGAACCAGCCGACATCCAGCGGGCTCGGCGGTCGCTCGACCCCGCCGAGGGCGAGACGCACCACGATGTCGTGGCGTCCGCGGTGCCAGTCGCGTTCGACGTCGAGGAGCCGGAGCGTGTCCCCATAGATGTTGCCCGGCGTCGCCGCCCGCCACTGCAGCGCCGAGCCGCGCAGCCAGTAGGCCGGATCGTTGGTCTCGGTGAACAGCTCGGACGCCCGCAGATCCGCCCCGCAGGCCAGCGCGAGCAGGAAGAGATTGAACGAGTAGGTGGCCATCCAGTGATCGGCGCGCTTGTCGACGGGGCGATAACTGCTTTCCCCGTACGCCGGACGCCGCACCGCCTGCCCGGTGCGCTCGACCAGCCATGACCGCAGGCGGTCGCGATCGCCCGCCGCGAACAGTCCGGCCACGAACGGCAGGATCGTGGCCCGGCTGGTCAGGGCGGTGAACCCGAGCAGCGAGCGCAGCAGGTCGTCGTCCTGGGCCGGACCGAGGCGCAGGGCCAGCGTGCTCGCCCGTTCACGGGCCTCGGTGTCGCGGACGGCCTGCACGACCAGCCGGGCGACCAGGTATTCGCCAAACGTGGCGTGCAGGAACTCGTACGTCTGCAGGGGCCGGTCGTCACGCACGGCCTGGGCGCGCTGGATGAAGAAGAAGCGTCCGACCATCTCCTGCCCGGCGGTCAGCGGGGTGCGGAAACCCTCGGTGCGCCCGGCCCGCGACGGGGTCAGACCGAGGCCGGCCAGGTCGTCGTCGAGTTCGCGTTCGGTGACCCACAGGCGCAGCCGGTGGAACATCGCGAACGCCACCACCGACAGGCGCAGCAGCTCCTGCTCGACCAGGGCCGGGATCGCCGAGTCGGGCTGTCCGGCGTGAACCCGGCGTACCTCGCGGGCCGCGAACGAGGCGAGCAGTCGTTCGTAGAGCTCGCCGCCTTCCAGCGTCGTTTCTTTCTCGCGCAGGGCTTGGGTTGTGCCGTCGTAGAGGGCCAGCATGAGCAGCAGCAGCGGCTGTTCGGCCAGGTGGCGTACGTGGCGCAGCGCATCCGGGTTCAGCGGCTCGACGGCGAACGCGTTCGTCTCGTTCCAGACGGTCAGCCAGCGTGCGATCTGGGCGTCGTCGAAGGGTTCGAGCCGCACGACCAGCGCGCCCAGGGGCAGGCGGGCCCGATCGGCCACCGCGACCCGGCTGGTCACCATCACCGCGACCGGCCGGCCGAGCGACTCCTCGCGCTGCTGGAACGCGGCCACCCGCTGCAGGTAGTCGGACTGGTGCAAGCCGGTGGCCTGCAGCAGCTCGTCGAACCCGTCGAGCAGCACGACGGGCAGGGCACCACCGGTGTCGGCCAGCTCGGCCCACGACACCGTCTCGCCGATCGCGGCCCGCAGCGCCAGCTCGATCTGGTCCTGGATCTCGGCCTCGGCCGGCACCTCACGCAGCGCGACCCGGCAGACGAAGAAGTCTTCGGCGGGCAGCCGCGCGGCCAGGATGCGGGTGAGCGAGGACTTGCCGGCGCCGGGCTGACCGAGCAGCAGCATCGGGGCCTCGGTGGCGGCGGTGGTGGTCAGGTAGGCGGCGAGGAACCCGGCGATGTCGGCCCGGGTGCCGGTCTCGGCCCACCACTGGTCGTCGGCCGGGCGGGCGTCGGGGGTCGCTGTGCGAACCCGGAAGATCGGGTCCAGATACGCCGCCTGCAGGGCCGGGATCAGCAGCTCACCCGCGTCGCCACCGAGAACCGGGCGGACCAGCGCGGACCGGTGGGCGCGGGCCAGCGCGGCGCGGTGCCGGCTCGGATCACGGCCCGAGGTGACCTCGCGCAGGACGGCTTCCAGGCGTTCCAGGCCGTGAGTGGTGGCGCGGGCCTCGAGGCGGTCGGCCCAGATCGCGAACTCGGGGATCTCGGCCGCGAGCCGGCGGTGCGCCTCGTCGTACTTGGCCGTCGCGAGGTGGGGAAGCCGGACGTGCAGCAGGTCGCCCATGGCTAACCGAGCACGATCGCCGGCCTGGTCATAGACGGCCAATCCGCTCAGGTATGCCTCCATCCGGACGCCTGTGTTCAGGAACCAGGACGTGAGGCTGCGCAGAAGATCGTCGTAGAACAACTCGGGAGTCGGCAGCGGGACAGTCGCCCCGAGCAGACGGCCGACCAGCGTTCCCCCGTCCGCCCCGCCGATAAACTTGACCTGGTCGTCCCGGTCGAAGTCGGGATCGTCGATCTCGGCGGCCGCCATGCACTCGTCGAGCGCCTCGAAAAACGCGGTCACCACCAGCACGACATGCGCGGCCTGAAGGCGTTCGCTGCGGTCGTGGCGCCCCAACCCGCGTAC
The DNA here is from genome assembly GCF_018829635.1 of Paractinoplanes bogorensis. Classification (GTDB taxonomy): domain Bacteria; phylum Actinomycetota; class Actinomycetes; order Mycobacteriales; family Micromonosporaceae; genus Actinoplanes; species Actinoplanes bogorensis. The sequence continues at coordinate 705,500 of NZ_JAHKKG010000001.1, read as the reverse complement.
GGAATCATTGATTTTCGTCGTGACCAGGGAACCGAGCCGGACCATCTCGTTCTTGGCGTCGAAAAAGCTGAGCGCGACATCGCTGCCGCCCGCTGTGGCCACCGAGAGCGCCCCGCCGAGCAGATTGTCGACGGCTTTGGCGAGCGGCCCGGAACCACCCAGAATGCGGACGGCATCGGCATAGGACAGTCCCTGAGGCATCGCCCCATGATGACGCACGCCCTAAAGTCGGGATTCATGCGCGCCAACGACTGGCATGACCCGCAGTGGCAGGCCCAGGCCCATTCCTGGATTCGCGACACCCTCGACGGGCTGAACTCGCCGGTCATCGGGGAGATCGAGGAGACCCGTGTCCGACCGTGGTCAGTGACGCACCGGGCGACCACGGCCGCCGGCATTCGCTGGTTCAAGGCCAATACCAGGGCTTGCGCGTACGAGGCGGGGCTCGCGAAAGCACTCGCCGGCTGGATTCCGCAGTCGGTATTGACGCCGCTCGCCGTCGACGAGAATCGCGGCTGGCTGCTCACCGCCGACTGCGGGCCCACGCTGCGGGAAACGCGGCCCGGGGATCTGCCGGCCGTGCGGGAGATGCTTCAGGCGTACGCGGTTCTGCAGCGCACGCTCGCTCCGAAAGCGCCGGAGATGACGGCGATCGGCGTGCCCGACATGCGACCTTCGGTACTGCCGGAACGGTTGGCGACGCTGCTGTCCGAGGAGCCCGTGGACGGCGAGGTCGATGTCACGGCGTACGGGAAATGGTGTGCGGAATTAGCGGCGGACGGCGTGCCGGCCTCACTGCAGCACGACGACCTGCACGACGACAACGTGTTCCCGGGCAACCGTTTCTTCGACTGGGGCGATGCGGCGGTCGCGCACCCGTTCGGGTGTCTGCTGGTGGCGCTGAGCTCGATCGACGCCACGGAATCGGAAACGCGCATGCTGCGGGACGCGTATCTCGAAGTCTGGTCCGACCTCGCACCGGCGGAAACGCTGCGCCGCTCGGCCACACTGGCCTGCCGGACGGCCCGCGTGCCCAAGGCCGCGGCCTGGCAGCGAGCGGTGCGCGACGCGGCATTGCCGGTCGAGGACGACTTCCGCACGGCGGCCGCGTATTACCTGGCCGAGATCGGCCAACCGACGCCGGTCTGACCGGGCCTCCGACATAGCCTGTGCGGATGGAACAACGGGAGATCGACGAGGAACTGTCGGCCGAGGGCGCACGGGAGTTGCTCGCCGCCACCTCGGGGGCTCATCTCGCGTACACGGCGAAAGACGGCACCCCGCGGGTCGTGCCGGTGGGCTATTTCTGGACCGGCGCCGAGTTCGTGATCGCCACCGCCACCACCGCCCCGAAGCTGGCGTCGCTGGCGGTGCACCCCGAGGTCGCGCTGTCGATCGAGGCCGGCGACACCCCGACCGGCGCCCGGGCGCTGTCGATCCGCGGCCGCGCGAACATCACGATCGTCGACGGGATCGTGCCGGAATACCTGGCCGCGGCCCACAAGAGCATGCCCGCCGAGGCGGCCGCCGAGTTCGAGAAGAACGTCCGCGCGATGTATCCCCAGCAGGCGCGGATCGCCATCACACCGAGCTGGGCCCGCTTCTACGACTACGGCACCGGCCGCATCCCGAAGTTCCTGCAAAAGCTTGCGCAGAATGTCGTACCCCCGCCCTAGGATCACCGCCATCGATGCGATGTCGCATCCACACGGGGGAGGCTCCATATGAGAACGGCTCGGCTCATCACGGCCGTGCTGGCGATGCTGGCTGTGTTCGCGTTCCCGGCGGCGGCGCGGGCCGCCGCGGGTCCCGAGATCCAGTACGCGACCAGCGAGTTCGAGGGCAACACGGGCGTCCTGCTGGTCGGCATCCGGTCCGAGGCGGGCGTGTCCAAGGTGTCGGCCGACGTGAAGAACAGCGCGGGTGAGGTCATCGCCTCCACCAGCTCGTTCTGGCACAGCAGCGGCGAGGGAGAGTTCACGGTCTGGGCGACGCAGGAGCCGTTCATCCTGCCGCAGTTCGGCGACTACCCGGTCGACGTGAGCGTCACCGACAACGACGGCGTCACCACCACCAGCCAAAACGCGGGCACACTGTCCTACTGGGTCGTGACGTTCATCGACTCGGTCACCGTCAAACCCGCGACGGCGACGTACGAGAAGCGGTCGGTCACCGTGACCGGCGTGCTCAAGGCCCGCATGCCCGGCACCGGCGAGATCCGGCGGGTGGCCGGCGCCGGAATCGAGCTGCTCAACACCGAGTGGCAGAGCGCGACGACCGGCACCGACGGCCGGTTCACGGCCGAGCTCCCGATCTCCGAGAGCGGTCGCCGGGTCTTCGTCAACTTCCCCTACAGCAACGACTTCCCCTACTACCTGTCGTCGTCCTACACCGCGCCCGACGTCCTGATCAAGCCGCGCGCGACCCGGGTGACCTCGACCGTCACGGCCAAGCGGATCAAGGCCGGCGAGTCGATCACGGTCAGCGGCACGGCGTCGTGGAAGACCCCTGAGGGCTGGGCGCCGGTCAGCACGGGCCGGGTCAACGTGAGCGCGTGCAACGAGCTCGACAACTGCAACTCGTACGACGTGGTCCCGGTCGCCGCCGACGGCTCGTACACGCTGACGGTCACTCCCTACTCGAGCATGACCCTGCGCTCTTACTACATCGCGCCGGACCGCCCGGACGGATACCCCGACCCGTTCGTGGCGACGAGCCAGCATGACGTGCCGATCGCTGTGCTGCAGGCGTCGACGATCCCGCGCTTCACGGCCGCCCGCGAGACCTCCGGCGCCGTCCACCTGCACGGCAGTGTCGAGTTCCCGGGTGAGCGGGGCACGCCGGGCACGATCCCGGTCGAGTTCCAGTTCTCCGAGACCGGCAGCGGCAACTGGCTGACGATCGGCGACGACCAGCAGTCCTACTGGGACGGCGAGGGCGGCTACGAGTTCGAGGGCCGCCTGACCGAGGCCCGGTCCGGCTGGTGGCGGGCCCGCTACCCGGGCGACCCGGCCGGTTTCCAGGCCTCGACGAGCAAGAAGATCTACGTGCCGTAAGCGCGGTTCCCGCCGCCGGCGCACCTAGGTGGTGTTGCCGGCGGCGACCGGGAGCGTCACTGCGCTTCGTCGTAGCGCTTCCAGAACTGTGATCGCAACCGGTGCCGCAACTGTTCGCTCAGGTCGTAGACCCCGCACAGGTCGGACAGGTCGGTCAGCAACGCCTTGTCGATGTCGCGCGGGATCGACGGCTTGCCCGCCTTGAGCTCGGCCAGCGCCTCGGCCGTGGCCGACTTGCGGAAGGCGGTCAGCACGTTGACGACCACCAGGTCGACCTGCTCGGCGAGTTCGGCCGAATCGTCGTACTCGGCGATCACCTGCGGCTCGCGGCCGGTGACCGCGCTGTAGGCGAGCACCGAGGTGGCCGGCCGCGGCACGCCCGGCCGGCCCAGCCCGGCCAGGTCTTTCGGCGTGGCCCGGGGCTGCATGACGGCCGGTGTGACGGCCGCCGGCGCCGCCGGTGGGGGCGGCGGTGGCATCTCGACCTTCATCACCGTGTGGTCGATGGCGCTGGGGAAGAGGATCTCCAGCCCGTCGGCCGCCCGCATCAGGTGGCGGCTGATGCCGTGCGGCTTGTTGTCGCTGTTCGGCACGGCCAGCAGGATGACCTGCACCCCGTGGATCTGGGCCTCTTCGACGGCCTCGGTCAGGTCGTCGTCGCCCGAGACCAGGACGAAGACGTCGGCCGCGCCGTTCCGCGCGTGCGTCACCAGGTCGAGCCCGATGCGCAGGTCGACGCCCTTCTGCTGTCCGTCCATGCCGAACCGGCCGAGCCGCAGCTTCACCTTGGGCAGTTCACCGATGCGCTGCTGGCGGGCGTCGGGCACCCCGTCCTTGGCCGAGTCGTACCAGTGCACCCGCAGCATCGGCAGGTCGGAGACCTTTTCCGCCTGCTGCACCAGCTCGTGGATCAGCGCCTCGTAGTCGACGTGCACGCCGTTGCGCAGAGAGGTCCCGGCCACGCGAACAGCCGCGGAGGTCAGCAGGTAGCCGACGTCCACGTAGAGGGAACACCGCGGCCTCATGACTGAAAGGATGCCACGTGATCGCCAGGCTCAGGCGGCGGATCGAAAGACGCCGTCGAGGGCCAGGTCGATCGTGCGCGCGGCGGCGGCACCCGCCTCGACCTCGCCGTCCAGCGTTCCCTCGAGCACGCCCTCGACCATCGTGAAGATCAGGACCAGATCACCCGGCTCGAGATCACGGCGCACGTAGCCGTGTTCCTGGGCCCGGCGCAGCGGCTCGGCCAGCAGGGCGACGATGCGCCGCAGGTATCGGCCCTGCACCGCGGGTTCGAGCCGGCGGGCCAGCCGGACCAGCGGACGCATGGTGACCTGGGCCCGCAGCACGGCGTCGAGCATCGAGCGGAAGGCGGCCGGCTGCTGGCGGGTCGCGACCACGCAGGCCTCGAGCCGGTCGACCTGGTAGGCGATCACCGCGGCGGTGAGGGCGTACCGGTCCGGAAAGTGGCGATAGAGGGTGGCCTGACCGACGCCCGCCCGGCGCGCGATCTCGGGCATCCCGACCGCGGTGCGCTCACTGGTCATCAGGTCACAGGCGGCGAGCACGATGGCGTCCCGATTGCGTTGCGCGTCGCGCCGGCGTGGCGCTTGAACCCCGTACAGCAAGCTCCGCCGCCTTTCCCTCCGCCTCGAAGTAACCTTCGAAGTGACCTACGTTACTTGCCAGTAACGATAATGTCATGAAGTTCAATTTCTCGGAACCACCTCCTACGCTGCGGAAACTGGAGCTCCAGCCCTCCCATACGCGAACCCACCAGGACGGACGTGCCACCGCGTCCGCCCGTACGGGCTCGTGGTCCTGCTCTGCATGAGGAGAGCGCATGGAGCCCGTCCGCAAGATCCTGCTCGCCGTCCTCCTGGCCGTCGGTCTCGTCCTGACCGGCGCCGGGCCCGCCCCCGCGGCCGCCGCCACCACCACCGGCTTCAAGTTCGTCGACATCCCCGGCGAAGGGGTCACCCTCAAGGCCAACGTGATCGCGCCCGCTGCCACGGGCCGCTACCCGGCGGTGATCCTGCCGTCGAGCTGGGGCCTCAACGATCTGGAATACCTGGCCCAGTCGAAGAAACTGGCCGAGGGCGGGTACGTGGTCGTCTCGTACACGCCGCGCGGCTGGTGGTCGTCCGGCGGCGAGATCAACACGGCCGGCCCGTCCGACATGGCCGACCTGTCCAAGGTGATCGACTGGACGCTGGCCAACACGGCCGCCGACCCGGCACGAGTGGGGACGGCGGGGATCTCGTACGGGGCGGGAATCAGCCTGCTCGGCGCGGCCTTCGACAAGCGGATCCGGGTCGTCGCCATGATGAGCGGCTGGACCGACCTGGTGTACTCGCTCTACAGCGACCAGACGCGGCACCGCCAGTCGGCCGGCCTGCTGGAACTGGCGGCCACCCTGCTCGGTAACCCCGGGCCCGAGCTCAGCGGCAAGCTGGCCGACTTCAAGGCCGACCGCAACGTCGCCGAAGTGCAGGCGTGGGCCCGCGTCCGCTCCCCCGCGACCTACCTGCCGCAGATCAACGCGAACGCACCCGCCGTGCTGATCGCGAACGCCTGGGGCGACTCGTTCTTCCCGCCCAACCAGCTGGTCGACTTCTACCGGCAGCTGAACGGCCCGAAACGGCTCGAGCTGCGGCCCGGCGACCACGCGATCGCCGAGCTGGGCGGCATCTTCGGCTTCCAGAACGACGTCTGGACCAGCGTACGGTCCTGGTTCGACCAGTACCTGCGGGGCGGTCCGGCCGGCGGGCAGCCCGTGCTGGTGCGCCCCGACAATGCGAACACCGAGACGTACGCCGACTGGTCCGGCCTGAGCACGTCGACCACGCGATACGGGCTCGGCCGCATCCGCACCCTCGACGGCACCGGCCTCCTCGGTGGCGCCCCCAGCACCGGCTGGTCCAAGGCCCTGCCGACCGACAAGGACACGATCGCCAACGGCGGGGTGGTCCTGCTGACGAACGGGGTCTCGGCCTTCACCAACCAGCGCCCGGCGATCTGGCTCCCGACGGTCGACCGCAGCCGCGCCGGAGTCTGGGCCTCCACCCGACCCGGCTCAGCCCTCAAGATCCGCGGCATCCCGAAGGTCCACCTGGACGTGGCCCAGTCCCAGGGTTCCGCGGTGGTCTACCTCTACGACCTGGACCTGATCGGCACGGCCCGCCTGATCACCCACTCACCGGTTACCTGGACCGGCACGAACGACGTCGACCTGTCCCTGTCCGCAGCCGCCTACGACGTGCCGGCGGGCCACTCGCTGACCCTCGTGATCGACACGGTGGATCCGCTCTACTACGACGCCAACGAGCCCGGCCGCCAGATCACCATCGGGGGCGGCTCTTATCTGGACGTTCCGACCCGCTGATTTCCTTTTCCCGTACGCCGTCAGGGGCCGCCCGCTTCACCGCAGGCGGCCCTTGTCTGTTGGCCGCTGTCTGTCTTTGGCGTGCGACCGCTGCCTGTGTTCGCCGTGCGACCGCTGCCTGTTCTTGTTGAGCGACCGCTGCCTGTTCCTGTTGAGCGATCGCTGCCTGTTCTTGTTGAGCGATCGCTGCCTGTTCTTGTTGAGCGGGCTCGCGGGTTCAGCCGTGCTCGTGCTTGTTCCGGTGGGCGTGCGCCTCGCGCTTGGACGTGTCGCCGCTGGCCAGAATCGCGCCCCGCTTTCGCCACGACATCACCGAGGCGACCGAGATCGCCGACAGGATCGAGCCCACCGACAGCCACGACCCGACGGAGAGGATCGAGCCGTAAGACCCGATCGACCCGATGGACAGCGCCGACCCGACCGACCCGATCGACAGCACCGACCCCCTCGAATAGATGCTCAGCACGGAACCCTCGGACTTGTACGACAGGATCGACTTGTCCTTGTCCTTCATCCCGCGATTATCGCCCGCTGATCGCTCTCTCAGAAGTCCGCGCAGATGTACGGCATCTCGCGCGGGAACATCCGCCCGAGCGCACCAACCGCAGCCGCATCCACCTGCCCGAGCCCGCGAGTCATCACTTCGATCGGGTCGAGCACCCCGTAGAGCAACCCACTGAACCCACCCACCGAGAGCGTCACCCTCGGATCCGCCGTGCCCTTGGTGACGGTGAGCCGGCCACCCTCCCCCACCAGGCGCCACCGCCCACCGACCAGCTCATCGTCCGGAATCTCGACGGTCACATCCCCGTCCCCCACCGCGGTGCCATCGAGTCCCGCCATGTCGAGCACCCGCACCATCGCCCCACCATGTGTCGGAAAGTCGACCCGCCCCTCGGTCGTCACCGCGAAGTCGGTGCCCCACAGCTCCGGAACCTCATCGGTCCCCACCCGCACATGCACCCGCGCGATCTGATCCACGTGCCGCCCGAAGAACTGCAACAGCAGCGCGCGCCCCCACGGCCCCGTGGTCAGAAGATCAGAGGCAAAGAGGTCCCCGCCGTACGCCTCCACCCGGTAAACAACAGCCCCCACCACTTCGCCGTCCATCCGCGCGACCGCGACCCACCGCTTGCTCTCCCGGAACTCGGCCGCCCGCGTCTCGTCGTAGACCGCGAACCCGTGCCGCTCACCCAGCAACCGCTCCTGCAGCTGCGACACCGCGGCAAACCCGTCCCGCATCGGCAGCCACTCCACCTCGCCCGGCAGCTCCATCCGGGTCAGATGCGCAAGCCCCTCGGGCGCAAAAGTGGCAATCCGGTGGCGCGGCGTCCCCACGTACCCAAACCGCCCGTAAAACGACGGCCGAAACGGATAAAGCGCGCTGACCGTGTGCCCCTCATCGCGGGCCTGGCGCAGCAGCCGCTCGAGCACCCCGCGCACCAGCCCCCGCCGCCGCGCCGACGGATGCGAGGCCACGGAGGCCACACCCGCCATGTCGTGGACAAGCCCCCGCACGTTCTGCCGCATCCGCAGCGCGGCCGCGCAGGCCAGCGCCTGCCCACCCTCCTCGGCCACCATGCTGATCGCCGTCTCGAAGAAAGCCGAGCGCTTCGCGTACGCCGCCTCGTCCTCCTCAGGCCACGGAGACGCCACAAACGCGTAGGACTGAAGCGGAAACATCTTCCCCGTACGCTCCGCCGAACTGATCTGCCGGAACTCCATGGCCCTCATCCAACACCGGAGGGGCCGCCGGCCGCTCGCCGTGTTCACGGCCTGTGGATAACTTCGGAACCCCTGGTGAACCCTGGCCCACGACGCGCCGGGGGACCCCGGTTTGGCAAGGCCGTAGGGGACCGGCTAATGTTTCTTCCGTCGCCGGGGGAAGCCGCGGGGACATGCGGACGTAGCGCAGCTGGTAGCGCATCACCTTGCCAAGGTGAGGGTCGCGGGTTCGAATCCCGTCGTCCGCTCGGAGAGGCCTTCACTTCTGTGCTGGGCCTGCTCGGTGGAGTGGCCGAGAGGCGAGGCAACGGCCTGCAAAGCCGTCTACACGGGTTCAAATCCCGTCTCCACCTCGGCAGCAATGCTGAGAACAGAACACCCGAGGGCGATTGGCGCAGCGGGAGCGCGCTTCCTTGACACGGAAGAGGTCACTGGTTCGATCCCAGTATCGCCCACGAGATAGAACAGCAGGTCAGAGCGGGTTTCGTTCCTCGGGAACGGAGCCCGTTTTTCGTCGTCCGGGCCCGTCGGGAGAATCTTGGGAGACGATCTTGCCGCTCTCACACAGACCTCCCGTCAGCAGGCGATCGAGCGCACCGACCGGTGACGCGGGCTCAGCTCCCGCCGGACGTCGAGCGCCGCACTCCACAGACCGGTCAAACCGTCGAGCAGCCTCCCGACCATGTCGGCAGTGACGTGTGAATACAGCGCCTGGACCGAACCATCCGCGTGACCCATGAAGGCGTCCATCAGATGCGCCGGGGTACCCAGCTCGATCATCAGGGTCTTATACGTATGACGCAGCCCGTGCGGGGTCAGCCCCGGCGCAATCGGCAGCCAGCATGCATCGGTTCAAGGCGCGGTTAGGGAATCGGCGCCGCCGGCCTTCGGCCTTGGCGCCGACCCGACCGCGCAATCCACGAGCCCCGACTGGACACAAAGAAGCCCCCAGCCATCCCGCGGATGCGAGGGGCTGGGGGCTGAGGTGGATAGGTAACTACTGTCAGAAGCGGCCAAGCAACTTGGCTTTCGGCAGTCGACCCGGCCCGGACTCCCGTTCGGACCAGAGGATTGCGGCGAGCCCAACGATTGCCACGAACATCAGCAGGCCACCCGGTATCAAGAGCCACATGACGTTGTTCTCACGCTGGCCGAGCGCGAGTTCACACATAGCACCGGCGTTCGACTCGCCGTAAGGGGCGCCGAGGAGGACGTTGCCGAGATTCACGGTCGCTTCGTGTTGATAGACAGCACTGACTTTGCTGTCAAAGACCGAGCCGCAAGAGGTTACTGACCCGCCATCCGGAAGCACTTGTACCGTCTGCTGCCCGAGTATGAAGCCCGCGATCATCGCGACCAATCCGACCGCGAAGGCAACAGTCCAGTTCCTTCTCAAAGTTTCTCCTCGGCCTACCGACGGTGGGTTCACGCCTGTATTCGGGTGTCGGCAGGCACCCCTTAGCGTCTGCTTGAGATTCGGCACGGTTGAGCCAGCAAGCCTCCGGCGGGCAGGATCTCCGACCCTGCACCCAGGATGTGCCTCCGGCGGCCAGGGCTACCCGCCCTGAACCCCGGCGGCTCGGGATGCCCAAGCCCAGCGAAACAATCCACCGCACACCGAGACAGCCGGGCCGTGGCCCGGCTGGTCCAGGTCGGTCAGACGTGGGGTGCTCCATCTGGACCAGCCGGCCACGGCCCGCCAGGGCGGAGCTTGCGCGACGGAATGCCCGCACAGGTGGTGACACCCCCGCTTGGGAGAAATCTGGGAGACGATCTTGCGATATTCCGCAGGATCCAGCGACGTCCTCAGCGCCACGGGGTGGCTGCACGTGCAGTCCGGGCGCGATCGCGAGGCCGTAGCCGTATGCAATCAGGCCCTCGTGCTGCAGCGGCGAATCGGCACCTTGCAGGAACAGGCGGCGTCGCTGGACACGCTCGGCCTCGCTTCGCACCGGCTCGGCGATTTCGGCGAAGCAATTCACCACTACGACGGTGCGGTCGAGAATTTCGAGCGGGCCGGCGATCGGCACAGCCTGGCCGCCACTCTGATCCGCCGCGCGGAAACCCACGAGAGCGCGGGTCGATCGGCCGCGGCCCGGGCCGACCGCGATCGCGCGGCCGCTATCCACGAACAATTACGTCACGCCTGATCCGTTTGGCTTAACCGATTAGAGGTACGGATATCTGCCTCGATCGCTTTCGAATCAGCGCTGAGAGCGGGGCTAATCAGCGCTGAGAGCGAGGCTAATCAGCGCCGAGAACGGCGCTTACACCTTCGCTAAAGGGTGAGGTGCGCGTCTTTGCGTCGCTCAAGATCGTTAGGCGGGTGGACGATTCGGTCGATCTGACGACCATTCACTGAGTTGAGAAGAGCTGCAGCATGCCGTCAACACTTATCAAGTCGATCCTCGCCGGTGCGGTCACCGCCGGTGCGCTTTTCCTTCCGGCGACCGCCGCTCAGGCCGCCGTTCAGGGGCACCACTGCGGCTGTGACGGGCCCGGCTTCGGCAGCGTCGCGTTCTTCGACGACGAAGACGGTTTCTTCGCCGATGGCCTCGCCTTCCTCGACGAGGGCTTCGGCTTCCGCGACCACCGGCGCCACCACCACATGCGGAACCACCACCGCCACACGCCCGCCGTCATGGGCGACGGCCAGGGCAACGGCGAGGAGCCCGCCACCGCCGACGACACGGACCAGGGTTACGGCAAGCCGGCCGCCGACGACAGCGACGACAAGCCGACCCGGGGCCAGGGCAAGCCCGCCGACGACAACACCGACCAGGGCTACGGCAAGCCCGCCGCGGACCAGGGCGACGAGGGCCCCGACGCTGACACGACCGACGCCGGCACCAAGCCCGCCGCGACCGACACGAACGACGGCTACACCAAGCCTGACGCCGCCGACACGACCGACGGCGCCACCAAGCCGGCCGCCACCGACACGAACGACGGCTACAAGAAGCACACCAAGAGGGCCTGATCCAAACGGCGGAACGGCTCGTGAAAGCGAGTAGAAGAAATACCTGAGCGAGCCGTTCTCGCCGACGGAACTCCGACCCTGATCCGGGGTCATCCGCGGGCTGTCGCGTTCCTGCTTTCCGCCGACCTGTGGTCGCGGCTGCAATGAACGCTCACCCAGCCGTGGAGGTAAATTCCGTGAAGCTGTCGGGCATTCTCACCGCCCTGAGCATCGCGGCGACCCTGAGCGTCGCCGCACCGGCCCAGGCCGCCCCCGTCACCTATGGCCAAGATGTCGCCAGCCACCAGGGAAATGTGAATTGGCGGGCGCAGTGGAACGCCGGTTCACGGTTCGCTTTCGTCAAGGCGACCGAGGGCAGTTCCTACACCAACCCCTATTTCGCGCAGCAGTACAACGGCTCGTACAACGTGGGCATGATCCGCGGGGCGTACCACTTCGCTCTGCCGAACCGGTCGCCCGGTTCGGCGCAGGCACAGGCCGACTTCTTCGTCGGTCGCGGTGGCGGCTGGTCACCCGACGGCCGGACCCTGCCCGGTGCGCTCGACATCGAATACAACCCGTACCCCGGTACGAACACCTGCTACGGGTTGAACACCACCGACATGCGCAATTGGATCGCCGCGTTCCTGAATCGCTACCACGCCCGTACGGGAAGATGGGCCGTCATCTACACCACGACGGACTGGTGGCAGCGCTGCACCGGCAACTACTCGGGTTTCTGGGCGAATTCGCCGTTGTGGCTGGCGCGCTATGCGAGCGCACCCGGCGTTCTACCGGCGGGGGCGCCGACCTGGTCGTTCTGGCAGTACTCGAGCCGCGGCCCCTTCTCCGGTGACTCGAACCAGTGGCACGGCACCCTCGACCGCCTGCGCGTCCTGGCCTGCAACGGCCGCTGTTGAGATTCGGGCCCGCCCGGCCTGCTTGCTCGCATAGAGCAGCTCATCGGCCCGGTGCAGCAGTTCGGCCGGGCTCTGCCGACCGTCCCAGACAGTCAGACCCGCGGAGAACGTTTGCCCGTACGGCGTAACGCGCAACAACCGCTCAGCCGTGCGGACCGCTTCGTCGAGTGTGCCGCCGGTGATCAGCAGTCCGAACTCCTCCCCGCCGTAGCGGGCCAGCAGGTCACCCGGGCGCAGACAGGCCCGCCAGGCGGCGGCGGCCTCGGCCAGCAGGTCGTCGCCGGCCTGGTGCCCACGGGTGTCGTTGAAGGCCTTGAAATGGTCGAGGTCGAGCAGTCCGACGATGAGTGTCGCGGCGCCGCCGGCCATGACGGTGGTCAGCCGGTCGTCCCAGCGGCGGCGGTTGGGCAGGCCGGTGAGCGCGTCGTGGCCGGCCAGGTGCTCGAGTTCGCGGGACTGGGTCTCGACCCGGTGCACGAGTCCGGCCATGCGCGCGGTGACCAGGGCGAACAGCAGGATCGTGGCGACGCCGGTGGTCAGCCAGTCCTCACCCGGGCGGCCGGTCAGCCCGTCGTACAGGTTGACCGCCGGAGCCAGCAGAACGGCCACCGCGAGCAGGATCAGCCGAGGCCGGACGAAGCGTGGCGGGTTGGCCGGCGGCACGGTCAGCCGGCGCATCGACGGGTGCAGGGCGGCCGTCGCGACCAGCACATTGCCCAGCAGGCCGAGGACGTCGGCCGGTCCGCTCCGCGACGGGTCCGACGGCATGACGACCAGCGAGATGTCGGCTATCGCGGTCAGCAGCAGCGCGGTGAGCAGCAGCCGGTAGCTGACCGTACGGGCGCCCGGCGTGGTGATCAGCAGCGAGCCGAGCATGAACAGCATGACGTCGCCCAACGCGACGACCAGTTGGACCGGGGACACGGTGGTGGTGCCGACCACCAGGGACCAGTAGAGCAGGGCGAGGCTGGTCGCCACGATGCTGCCGTCGATCAGTGCCGTGCGGTCATGAGCCCGGGCGCGCCCCCGGATCAGAGCGGCCAGGGCCCAGCCGACCAGCGGATAGCCGGCCAGGTCGAGCACCTGGGTGATGGCCGGCCAGGGCGGCTCGGCCGTCACCCGGTTGATCACCGAGCCCGCCAGCCACACCCCGAGCCCGCCGACGAACGTGTACCAGGTCGTCGGCTGATGCGGGCGATAGACCCGGACCGCGAACACCACACCGGCCACGCACAGGGAGCCGAGCAGCGCGTACGCGATCGCGTGCCACCGGCCGCCGTCCGGCAGCAGGACGTACACGGCGGTCGCCGCTGTCCCCGCAGCCAGGCACCACCGCCAGTTCGGCACACCCACTGTTCGGCAGAATCGGGCAGCGGCTGAGAGGACAGCGGCGACGGCAGAATCGGGCAGCGGCTGAGGGGACAGCGGCGACAGCTCAGTACTTGAAGGTCGACACCAGCCGGCTCAGCTCGGTCGACATGCGCGACAACTCGGCCGTGGCCTGCCGGGTGTCGGCCACGCCCTCGCTCGTGGTGTGCGCCGAGGTGGCGACCCCGTTGATCGTCGCCGAGATCTCGCTGCTCGCTCCGGCCGCCTCGGCCACGCTGCGGTTCATCTCGGCGGTGGTGGCGGTCTGCTCCTCCACGGCCGAGGCGATCGTGGTCTGGAAGTCGCTGATCCGGCCGATCACCTCGGTGATCATCTCGATGGCGCTGACGGCGCCGCCCGCGTCCGACTGGATCGCCTCGACCCGGCGGGAGATCTCCTCGGTGGCCTTGGCGGTCTCCTGGGCCAGGTCCTTGACCTCGGACGCGACCACGGCGAAGCCCTTGCCCGCCTCGCCCGCGCGGGCCGCCTCGATGGTGGCGTTCAACGCGAGCAGGTTGGTCTGCTCGGCGATCGTGGTGATCACCTTGATGACGTTGCCGATCTCGGCCGACGACGCGCCGAGCTGGTTCATCGTCTGCGAGGTGGCGTTGGCGGCGGCCACCGCCTCCTGCGCGACCCGGGCGCCCTCGGCGGCGTTCTGGGAGATCTCGCGGATCGCCGCCGCCATCTCCTCGCCACCAGCCGACACCGTCGTGACGCTCGCGGTCACCTCGTCGGCCGCGGTCGAGACGGCCTGGGCCTGGCGGGAGGTCTCGCCGGCCGAGTCCGCGATCTGCGACGCGGTCGCCGTGATCTCCTCGGCCGCGCCGGCCAGCGACGCGGCCGACTGGTCGATGGTCGACACCGTGTCGCGGAGTTGGGCGACGGCCGTGTCGAGCGCGCGGCCGACCCGGCCGGTCTCGTCGTTGGTGGTCAGGCCGCTGGTGTGGGTCAGGTCGCCGTGCGCGAGCGCCTCCGAGACCTCCTCGACCTTACGCAGCGAGCGCACGATCGTGCGCGACACCAGCACGCCGACCGCGCCGGCCGCGATCAGGCCCGCAACGAGCAGGCTCAGGTCGAGCAGGCGGCTCGACTTGTAGTTCGCGGCGGCTGCGTCGGCGGCGGCTGCGGCATCGGCACTCTCGGCCGCGATCAGCTGGTCGATGGCGGCGTTGAACTTGTCCATGACCGGCAGGACCTCGGCGTCCCGGATCTTCGCCCAGGTCGTCAGCTCGTTGGCCGCACCGACCGGGAACAGCTTGTTCTGCACGATCGTGCGGTACTGGTCCCAGAGTGCCTGCAGCGAGTCCACAGTGGCGGTCCGGCCGCCCGACATGGCCGCGCGGTACTGCGTGATCGCGGTGGTGAAGGCGGCGCTGTCGGTCGCGAAGGCGTCCCGGTACTTCTTCTCCGCCGCCACCGACTGAGCGAGGGCCTGGTTCGTCGCGGCGAGCCGGGCCTTGAGCGCGACCGCGCGTACGTCCTCGATCGCCTTGACCGCCATCAGGTTGCGGCTGTAAATGCGCTGCGCGGCCTCGCTGGACTTCGACAGCGACACCATCCCGGCGATGCCGACGGTCAGCGCGACCAGGGCGGCGAGACCCACGGCGGTGAGCACCTTGACGCCGGTGGGGAGATCACCGAAACGGCGGCGACGGGACGGTGGGGCGACAGCCATGGGGGAATGCCTCCGGACGACGGGGGTGGGGGTTGCCAAGTCGCCCTATCGGAGGGGCCCGGGTGGATCCGAGGACCCGGCGGGGTGCAATTCGGGTGCAACACACGACCGGGATAGTGGTGCGGTGGAACTTCGCCAGCTCGAATACTTCGTCGCCGTGGCCGAGGAGGGCAGCTTCACCCGGGGCGCCCGGCGGGTGCGGGTGGCCCAGTCGGCGGTGTCGGCGACCATCCAGAAACTGGAGCGGGAACTGGGACTGCCGGTGTTCGTCCGGGAAGCGGCCGGGGTCACGCTGACCGACGCCGGATCGGCTCTGCTGCCCGAGGCCCGGTCCCTGCTCATCGCGGAACGCCGGGCCCGCGACACGGTGGATCAGGTGCGCGGCGGTCTGCGCGGGACGATCCGGATCGGGACGCTGACGTCGATCGGGGTGCGGCCGAAGTCCCGCGGGCTGATCGTGGTCGACCTGCCGCTGGTGCTGGGCCGGTTCCACGTCACGCACCCGCTGGTGGAGTTCACCTTGCGCACATCGCCGCGCGGCACCGCGGGTCATCTCGAGGCGATCATCGCCGGCGAGCTGGATCTGGCCATGGTCGGCACGCGGAACGCCCCGGACGGCGTACGGCTGCATGTCCTCGGCTCGATACCGTGGTTCTTCTGCTGCCCGCTGCGGCACCGGCTGGCCGACGCGACCTCGGTCGACCTGGAGGACGTGGCCGACGAGATGTTCGTCGACTTCCCGCCGGGCTGGGGCAACCGGACCATGACCGACCGCGCGTTCGCGAGTGCCGGGCTGGTGCGGCAGGTGCCGTTCGAGGCGGCCGATCAGGAGACCGCGCTCGGGCTGGTCCGCAACGGGCTCGGCGTCACCCTCGCGCCCAAGGTCGGCAACGAGCACGAGGAGGGGGTGGCGTTCGTGGCCATGGACGACGAGTCGCTCCAGTTGCCGGTGGCGATGGCGCTGCCGAGCGACCGTCCCCCGTCGGCCGCCACCGCGGCGTTGCTGGCGAACATCCTGCGCGCCGCCGGACGCCCGGGCGCGTCCGGCGGCTGAGGGCAGGTCAGGCGTACGGCGGAATGTTGTGGTTGATCCGGAACAGGTTCCGCGGGTCCCACTTCGTCTTGACGTGCCGGAGACGATCAAAACCCGTTTCCCCGTACGCCTTCGTGATGTCAGCGGTTGTCACGTCGTACGCGGAAAGGAAGTTGATCTGGGTTTTGCCGGTGGCCCACGGTGCGAGGGCGTCGGACACCGTGCGCAGTGCCGGCCGGAAGTCCTCGGCCATGCCGGGCGCGCCGACCGCGGCCACGAACATCTGGAACCCGCCGGTGCGATGCTCGACCGCGCTGGGCACCCGTGGTTCGCGCGCGAGGGCACCGCCGAGCTGCCGGATCTCGACCATCAGCACCTCGGTGCCGGATTCCGGACCGGCCACGGCCAGCAGGGCTTCGGCGGCCTCGGCGGGGAAATCGGCGAGTTCGGCCGAGACCTCGTACGCGGGAAGGGGGTCCACCGGATCGGCATGGATCGCGGCCACCGCGCTGAACGGCATCTCGTCCACCGAGTCGATCAACAGCGGTGCCACCTCGCGCAAGGGTGTGATCAGGCGGGCCCCGTCCTCGGCGGTTCCCAGGTACGCGATTCGCACGTGGACGGTGAACCGGGCGCGCAGCGGTTCCGGCACGAACGGCGCCGGCGGCAGCCGCAGGAACGCGATCGACGCCGTGAGCTCCTCGGGCGCCTCCGCGATCAGGGCGCGATACGCCTCCACGACGGCCGCCGCGTGCTCACCGGGATAGAACAGGCCACCGCCGTACAGACGGGTGATCGGCAGCAGGTCGACGGTGAGCGAGGTGACGACGCCGAAGTTGCCCTTGCCGCCGCGGATCGCCCAGAACAGATCGGGCTCGGTGTCGGCGTCGATCTGGCGGACCTCGCCGTCCGGCGTGACGATCTCGGCCCGGCGCACGTGGTCGGACGCAAAACCGTGCGCCCGGCCCAGGAACGGGCTGAGGCCGCCGCCCAGCGTGAAACCGACGACGCCGACGTTGGGCGACGAGCCGGCGATCGGGGCGAGGCCCTCCTTGGCGGCCGCGTCGATCAGGCTCTGCATCTCGACACCGGCGCCCACGGTGGCGGTGCGGGCCCGCGCGTCGATCGTGATCTGGTCCATCCGCCGCACGTTGATCAGCACCGAGCCGTCGGCCGAGGTCAGCGCCCCGTGCCCGGTGGCCAGGACCGCGACCGACTTGTCGTACCGGGCGGCGAACCGGACCGCGGCCTGCACGTCGGCGACGCTGGTGGCGCCGACCGTGACGTACGGGTGGTGGCTCAGGGCCTGATTCCAGGTGGCGGTCTCTTCGTCGGCCGGCCCGGCCAGTTCGATGCGTTCCCGCGACTCTTCGGCCCGCTGTGCGGCGGCTCGAATGCCGGCGCTCACGCCGTGCCGTTTGCGGAACTCGCCACCGACCAGCACGGTGTCCACGTCACCGGCGGCGGCGAAGGCCACCGCGGCGGCGGCATCGCGCACGCGACCGGTCCTGATCAGGATCACGTCGGCCTGCTTGCCCGGGGTCAGCGAGCCGATGCGGTCGTCCAGCCCGAGCGATCGCGCCCCGTCGATCGTGGCGAACTCGACGGCCTGGCGGGTGGTCAGCGGTACGGCGTCCGGCTGCTCACCTCGTTGCAGGAGCTGGTCGTAGCGGCGCAGGCGCTCGGCCTCGATCGCCGCGCGCATCTCACCGAACAGGTCGCCCGGCACCCCCGCGGTGACGTCGACCGACAGGGCCGGACGGACGCCGGCGGCGAGCAGCCGTCCCGTGGCCGGGAACCCGTGCCCCATCATCATCTCGACCCGCGGCGACACGGAAGCACTGGAACCCGCGTCGGCCAGCATCCTGAGCTCGTCGTCGGTCGAGGTGCTGGCGTGCAGGAAGATCAGATCGGGCCCGAGCAGCCCACGCTCGTGCAGCTGGCTGATCGACCGTTGCGCCCCGAGCAGCCCGACACCGACGTGCATCGAGGTGCGCAGCCCGAGCTCACGGGCCAGCCGCAGATCGTCCGCGGTGGCGTCGATGGTGGACAGTTCCGGCCCGCGGGCGGCCATGGCCACGGTGAGCAGCCCACCGGCCTGCGCGGCGATCCGCCGGATGTCGTCCGGGTGCCGACGGTCACTGGCGTAGTACCAGGACGGGTCCGAGGTGGGCGGCCCGTGCCCGAACACCGACCGGATCCCCGCCGCCCGCAACGCGTCGATCGAGGCGTCGGCGTGGTCCGGGGTGTTCATGATGTGCGCCCAGTCGAACAGCGTGGTGACGCCGGTGTCGAGTGCCTCGAGCGCCCCGAAGTGGGTGCCGGCACGTACGTCGTCCGGCGTGAACCGGGGCGACAGCCGCCCGATGATGCCGGCGAAGTATTCGTTGAGCGTCCAGTCGGCGGCGACCTGGCCGAAGGCGCCCTGCCAGGTGTGCCGATGCGTGTCAATGAGACCGGGCATGACGACCATGCCGGCGGCGTCGACGATCTCGGCGTCAACGTCGTGCAGGGCCGGGCCGACGGAGGTGATGACACCGTCCTCGATGAGAACGTCGCCAGCGGGGTGGTCGCCGACCGCCGGATCCATCGACAGCACGTGGCCACCGCGAATGAGGATGCGGGACATGATTATCTGCGCTCCTTGAAGTGGGATGCCTCAAGAATCACGGCGATTGCGGCCCGCGCCGAACGAAGTTGCCGCTTACACCCATCGCAATCGGCGATGACAATGCTGGGATGGGTGATGATGCTGAGCTGTCGGCCCTGCGGGCCCAGGCAGCAACCGGAGACCACGACGCGATCGACCAGTTGGTAGAGCTGGCCGGCGAACGCGGCGACATGGCCGAGCTGCGCACACTGGCTTCCGCCGGCAGCAGCGCAGCCGCCGACGAGTTGGTCCAGCTGGCCGCCGAGCGGGGCGACTTGGAGGAGTTGCGGCGCCTGGCCGCGGCCGGCAGTCAGGACGCCGCCGACATCCTGACCGAGCTCGCCGAGGAGTGAGGGCCCCGCCCCATCTCGAGTCCTGGTTACTCGCTGCCGTAGGGGTTCATCGGCTGCGACGTTCCGGGGGCATCTGATCCGTCTCACGACCCCCGAAAAGGCGACAAGGCCGTGCCGTCCTGTGGTTCGATGAGGGATGCGGTTCGTCATGATCCTCGCGTTGGTTGACGGCGCGTCCAGCGTCGTGCGCCTGTGACGCCCGCTGGCCGAGACGCTGAGCATCAGGCTCGCGAGGAGGAACTCGAGAGTGCGGAAGACTGCCAAGCTGCACTTGCCGGATTCGTGGACACTGCGAATCGGCCCGGGTTCTATGGGAAACGGGTGGAATCCGCTATCCGGGCCCAGCTTCTTGGCAATCTCAACGATGCTCGTCCGGTCTTTCAGGTCTTGTCGACGAGCAATCTATACCCGCTGATGGAACTGCTGAGCAGACTGCAGGGATCTCAACCAGTCACTCATGAGGAACTTCTTCCCCTGGTCAACGGCGTGCTGCGCCCGTTGAACCTCGCGATAAAGCGCTTCAGCAAGCGCCATCGACTCGCCGCTGAGATTAGTCGGCAGGTTCTCACCGTACGGCTGAACGATGATTCGCTCACCGACGAGGACCAAGAGGAGAGTCACTCGAAGCCGTGATCGAAGCGTCCCGCATCCTCTCGATCCGGCGTGGGACCGAGCGGGTCCGGGCCTGGTTCGTCTTCCGGAGTGGGATCCTCGCCTCCGAGTTGGATGCCGATCGTAATCGATACCAGTGCGAGTGGCGAAAGATCGTGGAACTCCTCAGCGGGGTCCCACCGGCGGAGCCCGCGTGTGGCCATCACCCGGGCCGCGATCGCGACGGCGCCAGCGAGATCCAGATCCACGATGTCTACCCGAGAGTGCCCGGTCGACCAGTGGAATGTGTCCGCCATGGCAAATTCCAACTGTCGGCCGTGAGCTCGGGCTACCTCCGCTATCGCCCGGTTCAGATCCAACCGGATCTCCTCCTCGTCCGGCGCCAGCCGGGAGGTCAGATCACCGATCTGCCACCAGGTCGAGAAGGGCTGCGAGGCCGCGCCGACCGCAATCGACTGCGAGGTAATGAGTTGCTCCGGCACGGCTTGCTCAAGATCGGCTACGGCCGCGAGGAGAAGATAGATCCATTGCACCGGCTCGAGGAGACGTGACGACTCACTGAATAACCGGTCAGCGTCCGAGATCGAGATTCCTCGGTCGCCAGTCGCGGCGACGAGGAGGAAATCACCGAACGGCAACCCCGCCCCGCGATAGACATGACCTGCACGGATCAGGTCAGCGCGACCAGCACGGGTGTCCAGGAGAAGGTTGGCGACCGCCGACAGGCGGAGGGAGTCTGCGATCTCGCCTGGCCTGATCCAAGGGTCGGACGGAGTAGGCCGATAGTGCTCCAACGGTGGCGCGTTCCGGCCAAGGAGGTCGATGACACCGCCGTCGGCGCCCGGCAGGGGTCCATGACGCATCATCTCCGCGATGGCACGCACGTCGAAAGGCGGATCTTCAAGATCCGCATAGCCTCGGTGAAAGCGGACCTGCGCTTCGATCGCCGAGCGATCCAGCCTCAACGCCTCCCATAGGTCCGCCGGCAGCGTCACAGCATGCTCCGTTCCGGAAGCAGCGCCGCCGGATGATAGAACCCCGGGTTGACCAGGACGTTGGTGATACGAGGCGACCAACCTGGCCGCGGTTCGTAGCGCTCAGCGCAAAGGATCTGCGCGGACGGCACGTTCAGCTTGGCCGCGACCTCACCCTGCCAGTACCACCCGGAGTAGGCGCGGTTGTGGTTGAGTTCGCGTACTTCTTCGGCGACGGTCGGGATCCGTACCGCCGGATTGGAGCCCACGACCACGTAGCAGTAGAGAACCCAGCCAGGACACTCGGGCCGGGCTGGGTCGGAGTAATCCGTGGTGGCGAAGTCCAGTGCCGTCCGTAGCGCGCGATGAACCTGGTTCGTCTTCGACTGCACGACTCGGTCGACGCATCCCGCCGAGAGCGAGATGAACGGTGTGACCTCGCAGAACGGCAACTGCGTCTGCGGATCCGAGCTGGTGAAGTCATTGACATGACGGTGAAGGCCGGCCTCGGTGAGGCGCTCCATCGCGGCGCTCATTTCGAACGACCCGCTTGCCTTCCAACTGCGAAACCAGTCCTGGCAGATCAGCCCGACGGGGTTGGAGAAGATCTTCAAGATCTCCGCTTCCCCGACCTTCGCGAGGCCCTTACAGCACCACTGAACAATCATGCGCCCACCTCGGAGCCAAGAACGGTGGTCAAGTCCTGGTACCGATCCTTGACGACGTCCGGCGCCGTGCGTTTGTCCTCGGCCGCGAACATGTCATTCCATCCTGGCTCCCAGCCTTCGGAGAAGGTCATCATCCTGTTTCCATGCTGCGAGCTCAGTCCGGTACGAAGCCGCGCGCTCTTGCCAGGCTGAACAAAGGTCTCGAACAGGGCGTCCACGAAGCTCTCGTAGGCGTTACGGGCATCGGGGGAGAAGAACGGGCTGTTGGCATGGAAAAGCTGATCAAGCCGTCGCTTCCGAAGCAGAATCTCCGGTGGAGAGAGTTCTTTCCAACGGCCCACCCATGCGAAGTAGCAGTACAGGTCGTTGAGGTCCGGCAGCGCCTCGCTGAGTAGCGCGATCCGCTTCTCCACCAGTTTCTGACTGAACCACTGACGGTTCTCCGCGCGCTTGAGAGCGCGATTAAGTACGTACGCAAGCACGGCGACGGCAACGGGGGTAATGCCGGCGACGATCAGCTTCACAATCTCCAAGCTGTTCCACATTGGTGCGATCGTTGCAGATGCCGGTCGGAATCAGGAGCGACGTCAGTGCCATTTTGAAAGATTGCGGTCTCGGCGTCGCCACCTCGCCTGCTCGACGGGTCTACCCGGAAACGGCGTCAGGATTCGCGCAGGACCTGCCACTGGCTCCAGACCAGCTCCGGCTCCAGGTCGGCGTAGCCGCGGCCTCGTTCGAGCGACTTCGCGTCGTCGTGGGTCATCATCATGCAGGTGCCCTCGTTGGTGAGCCGTTCCACCTCGTCGCGGGTGAGGGTCCGGTCGGCCTTCTGCTCGGCGGCAGTGAGCAGGGCGACCAGCGGCGGAATGAACACGGGCCGGAGTTCGCTGCGCGAGTCGGCCGTAGTTCCCTCGGCGCCGAGCCGCCACACGCCGAACGGGTTGTGGCAGGCGTGGCCCGCCGGGTAGCCGTCGTCGGGCCAGCGCTCGAGCCGGCGGCGCGGAGTCTCCTGGTCGGGCTGGAAGGTGTCGCCGCTGACCAGCGTCGGGTCCTCCGCCAGCTGATACACGTTGAGCACGCCGAGCAGCTCGTTGGCCACGGCCGGCGGGGCCTCGACGGCCGCATCGGGAAACCCGAACGCGTGCATGCCGCAGGATCGTGAAACCCCGCCGTCCTCGAGCATGACGACGGCGCAGCGGTAGAGAAGCCACGGGTCGCCGCCCGCAAGAGCCTCCACCCACCGAGCGATCGGCCAGCCGAGCTTGGACTGCTCCAGCCGCACGCCCAACGCTCCCGCGTCGCCCAGCGCGGCAATCAGCGTCGCCACCTCGCCGGCCGCCTCACCGAGGTAGACCGGCAGATCCACGACGAGGGCACTGCCGGCCCCGGCGACGGCGCGCTGCTCTTCCGGCGTCATGGTCCCGTGCCCGAACGCCGCCCCGAACGACCCGTCGTTGCCGACCCACTCCACCAGCCCGCGAAAGCCCAGCCGCGGCGACGTCAGCGACGGCCCGTCCAGCGTCAGACCGGAACGGCCGAGCGCGGCCTGCCACTGCGACATCGACGCTGCCGTTCCTGGAACGAAGAGCCGAACTCCGTAAACGTGATCGTCAGGCATGCAGCGGAGGGTAGTACGGCCCGGACACCGGCTACCCGGCGCCGCCCGCCGGGTCTGGCAGCACCAACGCCTGAGCGGCAATGACCTGTCGACCATCGAACGTCAACGCGGGAGACCCGTGCAGCCGGTACCCCTGTTCCACCAAGTCGCTGACCCGGCCACAGAACTCAGCATCGTCGGGGCCCGTGATGAGCCGATAGCGCAGTCGCTGAGCAAGTTCAGTCATCACGACATCGTGCCCCACGGGGCTACGCTGCCCAACCGCTCACGAATACGGCCGATATTGGCCGGTGCCGTTGCAGGACGTGCAAGTGGTGCTGTACGAGTTGGTGCCCTGGAAGACCTTGCCCCGGCCGCTGCAGGAAGCGCATCGGCCCTTGCGGTTGTCCCGGTCGACGCTGCTCTTGATCATGAGGAACCACAGGGCGACCAGGACGAAAGGGCCACAGCAGCAGAAGGCCATGAGGAGTTCCATGCCTCCGGGCGGTGGCCCCTGACCGATATCCATTCCCCGAGTCAACGCAAATCATCAGCCGGAATCGATCCCACGACGAGCTGCGATGAAATGCCTGAACGGGAGATGGCTAGGGCGCGTCTGGCGGATCACGCGGGTCTGCGGTGCGGTCCAGGCGGTGGCTGACGGCGGCCGCATACCGGTGTTGTATTCGGCCGTCCTGCGGACGCCGTCAGGCGCCGCCTGAGCCTCGGCGCAGGCCCTCGTGATCCGCCAGACGCGGCCTAGTCGCGGCTGTGCCAGGAACGCCACAGCGCTGCGTAGGAACCGTCTGCGGCTACCAGGTCGTCGTGGGTGCCTACCTCGATTATTCGGCCGTCGTCCATGACCACTACCCGGTCGGCGTCGTGAGCCGTTTGCAGGCGGTGGGCGATGGCGATCACCGTGCGTTCGTGGAGAACTGCGGCCAACGCGCGCTCGGCTGTTCGGGCCGCGGTGGGGTCCAGCAGGGCCGTTGCCTCGTCGAGGATCACTGTGTGCGGGTCGGCCAGGACCACTCGGGCCAGGGCCAGCTGCTGGGCCTGGGCGCCGTCGGGCGGCGAGACGCCCAGGTCTCGGTCCAGGTCGTCGGCCCAGTCGGCGCCTACCGTTTTCAGGGCTCGCCGCAACTCGTCGTCGGGGGCGGGGATCATCAGGTTGTCGCGCAGCGTCTCGCGGAAGACGTGGTGCTCCTGGGTCACCAGGACCACCTGGCGGCGTAGCTCGTCGGGCGGCAGGTCGGCCACGGGGACGCCACCAACCGTCACCGAGCCGGTCGAGGGGCGGTCGACGCCGGCGACCAGGCGACCCAATGTGGACTTGCCGGCGCCGGAAAGGCCGACGATGGCCAGGCGCTCGCCGGGGCGCACCGTGAGGGTCACGTCGTGCAGGACGTCGCGGCCCTCGTCGTACGCGTAGCGGACGTCCGTTATCTCCAGGCGGTCGTTCTCGGGCAGACTCGTCGCGGAGGGTGGGCCGGCGGGAACGGCGGCCAGGCCCTCGATGCGGGCGAAGGAGGCGCTGCTGCTCTGCAGCGACTCGATCCAGATCAGGATCATGTCGAGCGGGCCGACGAGCTGGCGCAGGTAGAGGACGGCGGCGCCGACCGTGCCGAGGGTGGCGTGGCCGTTGAAGTAGAGGAAGCCGCCCACGGTGAGGACCAGGACGCTGGGTACGGCGTACGAGATCTCGACCGAAGGGAAGAAGACCGTACGCAGGCGCAGTGTGGCCAGGCGGGTGCGGCGGGTCTCGGCGATGGCTTCGCGGCCCGCGTCGAGGCGGCGCTGGGCCAGGCCGAACGCCTCGATGGTGCGGGCGCCAGCAGTGGTCGCCGCGAGTTCCTCGGCCAGGCGGGAGTTGGCCTCGCCCTCGCGCAGGTAGGCGGGACGGGCGACGCGCAGGTACCAGCGGGTGGTGAACCAGATGCCGGACAGGCCGAGCAGGCCGACCAGGCCGAGCAGCGGGTTGAGCACCAGCACGGCCACGACGATGAAGACGATCTGGACGACGCCGATCAGGATGTTCGGCAGGATGTCGCGCAGCGTGTTGGCCACGGCGTCGACGTCGGTGGTGCCGCGGGCGGCCAGGTCGCCGGCCGGGACGCGTTCGATGACGGCGGCGGGCAGGGCCAGCGAGCGGCGCAGGAAGCTCTCGCGGATGCGGGCGGCGGTGCGTTCGCCGAAGCGGTAGGCGATGCCGAGCGACTGGCGGGCCAGCAGGGTCTGGGCGATCGCACAGGCCAGCACGCCCGCGGCGAGCTGGTTGACGGTCGAGAGCCCACCGCCCGAGGCGACCGTGTCGATGATGCGGCCGAGCAGCCACGGGCCACCGAGGCCGGCCACGGCGGCGAGCACGTTGAGGACGGCCATGGCGGCGATCGACCGGCGGTCGGCGGTGATGAGGCGCAGGGCGGCCCGGGCGACGGCGCGTTGATCAGCGACCGGAAGACTGGCAGGGAGGTTCACGAGAACACCCGGGTGACGAGGTCGCGGTAGCCGGGCGACGATTCGAGCAGGGACCGGTGGGTGCCGGTGGCGGCGACCCGGCCGTCGACGAGGTAGTGCACGACGTCGGCCTGGTCGAGCAGCACGGGTGACGTGGTGGCCACGACCGTGCCGCGGCCGCGCCGGGCGGCGGTGAGGCGTTCGGCGATGGCGGACTCGGTGTGGGCGTCGACGGCCGACGTCGGCTCGGCGGCCAGCAGCATTTCCGGATCCGCGTGTACGGCCCGAGCCAGCCGTACGCGTTGACGCTGGCCCCCGGAGATGTTGCGACCGGACCACTCGATCGGACGGTCGAGCTCGGACGCCACGTCGTGGGCGACGGCGGCCCTGATCGCGGCCCGGACCCGTTCGTCGTCGGGGTCGTCGCGGCCGGCCACGACGTCGCGCAGCTCGCCCGCGAACAGGTCGGCCGCGGGCTCGGCGACCAGGATGCGCTCGCGGATCACCGGCTGCGCGATCTCGGCGAGCGGGATGCCACCCCAGGTCGCGTCGGTCGGGCCGTAGCGGCCGAGCCGGTCGATCACGCCGGCCGCGTCGGACGGGCGGGCGCCGGCCAGCGCGGTCAGCTGCCCGGGCTCGGCGACCACCCCGGAGCCGGGATCGCGCAGTGTGGCCGCACGGTCGGGGCCGGGGACGCCGCCCGGGTCGTCGGCGGGCAGGCGCAGGAAGTCGACCACGCGGCGGGCCGCGACCAGGCCGCGGGTCACGTCGAACGAGCAGAAGATCAGGACGTTGACCGGGATGACGAGCATGGCGGTGTAGCCGTAGACGGCCACGAGTTCGCCGACGGTCAGCTCCCCGCCGGCCGCGAGCCGGGCCGCCAGCCAGACGACCACGGCCAGGAAGACGACCGGGAGCCCGTCGCCCAGCGCACCGATCCAGCTGAACGGACCGCCGACGCGATATCCCTGGTCACGCAGGTGCGCGGACTCACGGTCGTACCGGGAAAGGTGTGTCTCCTTGCCGCCGAGTCCGTTGAGGATGCGCAGGCCGCCCAGCACGTCGACCAGGCGGGTGTTGAGCTCGCCCTGCTGCTCGCGGTAGGTGAGGCCGGCTTTCTGACCGCGCTGGAGCAGCGGGCCGACGAAGAACGCGAGCACCGGGACGCCGACCAGGACGACGACGGCGAGCATCGGTGAGGTACGGAAGAGGATCGTCGCCACCACGCTGATGGCCAGGGTCGACGCGACGCCGACACCGCCCACGTTCATGGCGCGGCCGATCGTCCAGACGTCGGAGATGCCGATCGTGACGACCTCGCCCGCGGTGATGCGCCGGGGCAGGGCCGAACCGAGCCGGGTGGCGTGGGTCATCACCAGGTCGGCGGTCTGCAGGGCGGCCGCCATCCGCAGCCGGGTCATGCTGCGGTGACGCATGATGCCCAGGCCCGCACTGGCCGCGCCGACGACCAGCACGGCGATTGCCCAGCCGATCAGGACGCCGGGACGGCGCGGGGCGAGGCCGTGGTCGATGGCCCGGGAAAGCAGCCACGGCGTGGTCGCCAGGCTCAGGAACCAGAGCGAGCCGAAGAGCGCCCCCATCCCCACTCGGCCCTTGTTCGTGCGTATCAGCCACCAGAGAAAACGTGCCGGTCCCCGTAAGTCCACGCCGCCATGCTGCCTCATGAGGGTCGATGAACGCCGCCCAGTTTCACCCGGTTGTGGATAACCGCACGGACGGGCCACGCGGCCTGTGGACGGCTGGAGCGGCCGTCTAAAATAGGTGGTATCAGACGGCCGCGGGCAGGTTCGCCGAGCTGAACGCCCGCTGATCGTCGGTCACGACGGCCGACTCATACCCGTCGGCGGCGCGCTTCGCGAGCCAGGCGATCCCGGCCTCCCCCATCGCCAGTGCCGCCGTGGCATAGGCGTCGGCCACCGCCAGATCGGGCCCGACCACGGTGACCGAGCGAAGACCCGAGGCCGGCTTTCCCGTACGGGGATTGATCACGTGATCGCCGCGCTCGTAGGTGCCCGACGTCGCCACCGCACCATCGTGCAGCGCGAGCACCCAGCTGACCTTGTCGGCCTCCCACGGATGCCGGATGCCGACCCGCCACGGCCCGCCCTCGGGGTGCCGCCCGCGCATGCGGATGTCGCCGCCCGCGTTGATGTAGTGGTCGTGCGACCCGGCGGCGGCCAGCCGGGCCGAGGCCACCTCGACCGACCAGCCCTTCACATAGCCGGACGGGTCGAGCGAACCCGAGGCGTACGCGTCGAAGTAACCGTCCGTATCGCGCCACAGATCGGCACAGACCTCGAGCACGTGCCGCAGGTCGGCCGAGCAGTCCTCGATCCGCAGCTCGCCGCGCCCGAACCGGGAGACCTCGCTGTCGGCCTTGTAGGTGCTGAACCTCGCGTCGACCTCGTGCAGCCACCGGCACACGTCCGCGACCAGGTCCGGCCGCTCATCGGTCAGCTCGATGCTGACCGTCGTCCCCATCACATGCTCGACATGGCGCACAGAGCGTGACCTTACGCCTTTGCGGCGTCCAGCGCTGCCTGCAGTGACTTGACATAGGACTCACTGGTGTAGGTGGCGCCGGAGACGGCCGAGACGTCCGCGTTCTGGGCGTCGAGGGTCGACTGCTTGAGGGCGGCGATGGCCGGCGGGTTGATCGTCGCGCTGTCGTTCGCGGTCGGGTAGGTCGCCTCGGCCGCCGTGATCTCGCCACCCTCGACCTTGATGGTGACCTGGATCTTCCCGTACGGGTTGGCGGCCGCGTTGCCCTTGAACACGCCGTCCTTGAGGCCGCTCTTGGGGGCGGCCGCCTCCTTCTCCTTGGCCGGCGGCTTCGAGGTCTCTTTGGCCGCGGGCTTCTTGGAGGGCGCCGGGGTGGCGTCGGCCAGGTCGGCCACCTGGGACTGGGCGACGGGAGCCTCGGGCGGCGTCACGCTCAGTCGCACCCCGATGATCAGGGCGGCGCCGGTCAGGGTGCCTACGGCGGCTGCGGTACTACGTCGCATGGGGAGAACTCCTCGTCGGATCAGAACTCGAAGGGATCGAGGTGCAGCTGACTGTCGGGGACGTCGAGCTCGCGCAACGTCTCGACCGCGGCCTCGACGAGCCCGGGCGGGCCGCACAGGTAGACGTCGCGCCGGCTCACGTCGGGCACCAGGCCGACCATGCCCTCGGGGGTGAACAGCCGGCGCGGCCCGGGGTCGTTGCGCCCGCCGACGATGTAGCGGACCCAGGCGTCCCGCTGCTCGGCCAGCTCCTCGAGCTCGCCGCGGAACACCAGCTCGTCCGGGCGGCCGGCCCGGTAGATCACGATCGTGTCCGGCGGCATGTCCTCGAGCAGGGCCCGGATCGGCGCGATGCCGCTGCCACCGGCGATCAGCAGGGCCCGGCGCCGGGTGCGCCGCTGGGCGGTGAACACGCCGAACGGCCCCTCGGCCCAGACCGGCGTGCCCGCCTTCATCGCGGCCAGCTTGCGGGTGTGCCCGCCGACCGCGGTCACGGTCAGCCGCAGCCACTGCGCGTTGGGCGCGGCCGACAGCGAGAACGGGTGCGACTGCCACCAGCCGTTGCGGGTCAGGAAGCGCCAGCGCATGAACTGGCCGGCCTGCGCGGGCAGCTTCTGCAGCTTCTTGCCGTCGATGTAGATCGAGAACGTGTTGCCGCCCTCGGAGACGACCTCGGCCACCTCGAACTTGTGCCGCAGGTTGAGCCAGATCGGCTCGATCAGGCGGCCCCAGACCAGCGCCGAGATGACCAGCGCGGTCAGGGCGGGCCAGAAGATCGAGGCGAACGGGCCGCTCAGGTTGGCCCCGGTGGCGACCTGGTGACCGTAGCCGAGCAGGAGCACCAGATAGCCGGTGAGGTGGATCAGGTGCCACAACTCGTACGGGAGCCGGGTCTTGGCCGCCCTCATCGAGATCAGGCTGATGACCACCAGGATGATCGTGGCGGCGGTGGCGCTGAGCATCTCGGGCAGCGTGGTGATGATCGTCCAGCCCTGCTCGACGACGCCGGTCTCGGCGGTGAGCGCGTAGCCGTAGACGATGAACACCACGTGGGCGAGCACGAAGAAGGTCAGCGACGTGCCCAGCCAGCGGTGCCAGCGCAGCAGGTCGCGGGCACCCACCCACTCCTCGAGCCAGCTGACCCGGCTCATCATCAGCAGCTGGATGAAGAGCAGATAGCCGCCGATCAGGCCGGTGATCCGGCCCGCGGCGAGCATCAGGCTGGCGGTGTCGCCGACCGTGCCGGCCTCGGTCTCGAACAGCCAGAGCGAGACGCTGGTGGCCAGGCCGGCGAAGAACAACAGGACGGTGAGCAGGCGGTTGCCCGAGATGGCCTCGGCGGGCGGACGGTCGTCGGGGATCGGCGGCTGAGCCGGGCCGGACGCCTTCCAGCCGGTCGGGTCGGTGTTCGACTCGACCAGGATGTCGCTGCGCCGGTAGGGGTCCTCGCGATAGGGGTCGTCGGGCCAGGGCTCGTCGACCTCTCTTACGCCGTAGCCGTCGGACAGGCCTCGGTCGTCGTCCTGGTCACCCCAGGGGTCCTGCCCGGGCGCGTCCCGCAGGTCACGGAAGAACTGGGCGTCCTCGTCCGGCGAGTAGCGCTGATCTTGAAAGGTCTGGAACGTCGGCGGTCCCTGCGCCATAGTTCTCATCCGTTCAGCGGTCGTCTTCGGCGCCGGCCACCCCCTGCGGCTGACGTGACGACCCGGTCTCGGGGAGCCGTCGGTGTGTTCTACGCACCCGGGCTCACCTTCGCTCAACCGGATGCGGAAAATCTCGCGGACCAGGAGCGCGATAGGTTCAGCGGGTGGATGCCGACAACCCCGACCTGGTCACGGTGGTCGGCATCGGCGCCGGCGGGTGGTCCGATCTTTCCCGTACGGCGGTGAGCGCGCTCTCCTCAGCACCGGTGATCGTGGGCAGCGCGCGACAGTTGTCGCTGTTGCCGCCGTCGGTGACCGCGCGCCGGGTTCCGCTGCCGTCGCCGCTGCTGCCCGGCCTGGGCACGCTGCTCGAGCCCGGGGTCGTGGTGCTGGCCAGCGGCGACCCGATGTTCCACGGCATCGGGGCGACGATCATGCGGCTGTCGGACCCTTCCCGCGTACGGATAATTCCGCACCCGTCGTCCGTATCGCTGGCCGCCGCCCGCCTGGGCTGGCCGCTTGCCACGACCGAGGTGATCAGCCTGGTCACCGCTGATCCGGCGACCCTGCGCCGAGCCCTCAACCCGGGCCGCCGCGTGCTCGTGCTGTCCCGCGACGCCACGACCCCGGGTCGGGTGGCGTCACTGCTCGTCGAGGCCGGGTTCGGCGCGGCTTCGATGACCGTGCTGTCGCAGCTCGGCGGCCCTTCGGAGCACATCTGCTCCGGGGTCGCGTCGTCGTGGGCGCATCCGCCGGGCGACGCCTTGAACGTGATCGCCGTGTCGTGCCCCCCTGGCGTTTCCGGCATATCGGTCGCGCCGGGTCTGTCCGACTCGCTCTACGAGACCGACGGGCAGCTCACCAAGCGCGAGGTGCGGGCGGTGACGATGGCCGTGCTGGCGCCGACGCCGGGCGCCCTGTTGTGGGATGTCGGCGCCGGGTCGGGGTCGATCGGCATCGAGTGGATGCGCAGCCATCCGGACTGCCGGGCCTATGCCGTGGAGTCCTCGCCCGCTCGCGTCACCACAATTCGGACAAATGCTCTTTATCTCGGTGTGCCCGGGCTCGAGGTCGTCACCGGCCCGGCGCCCGATGCGCTGACCGGCCTGCCCACGCCCGACGCGGTGTTCATCGGCGGCGGCCTGACCCGCGAGGGCGTGCTCGAGGCCTGCCTGGCGGCGCTGCGTCCCGGCGGCCGCCTGGTCGCCAACGCGGTGACGCTGGAGTCCGAGGCCACGCTGGCCGCCGCGTACGCCGAGCTGGGCGGCGAGCTGACCCGCCTGTCGGTGAGCCGGGGTTCGCCGGTGGGCGGCTTCACAGGATGGAGACCGATGATGCCGGTGACGATCTGGTCGGTGACCCGGCTTTCCGCCGGCCTTCCGGGCGCGGTGACGCCCTTTCCGGGCGCGGTGACGTCTTGACGGTTCACTTCATCGGGGCCGGTCCCGGGGCGGCGGACCTGATCACCGTGCGGGGGCAACGCCTGATCGCCGCCTCGCCGGTGTGCCTCTATGCGGGCAGTCTGGTGCCGCCCGAACTGCTGGAGTTCGGCCCGCCCGGCAGCCGCCAGGTCGACACGTGGCCGCTGACCCTCGACGAGATCATCGCCGAGATGGCGAACGCCCACGCGGCCGGGCACGACGTAGCCCGCCTGCATTCGGGCGACCCGTCGGTGTTCAGCGCGGTGGCCGAACAGATGCGCCGCCTGGACGAGAAAGGCATCCCGTACGACGTGACGCCCGGCGTCCCGTCCTTCGCGGCCGCGGCGGCATCATTGGCCCGCGAGTTCACGGTTCCCGGGGTGGCCCAGACCGTGATCCTGACCCGAACCGCCGAACGGGCCACCGCGATGCCACCCGGCGAAGACTTGAAGACCCTCTCGGCCAGCGGCGCCACGATGGTGCTGCACCTGGCCGTACAGCGAATCGAAGCGGTGGTCGAGGAGTTGCTGCCCGCTTACGGCCCATCGTGCCCGGTGGCGGTGGTGGCGCGCGCTTCCCGCCCCGACGAGGTGATCGTGCGCGGAACCCTGGACGACATCGCCGCCCAGATCACCGAGGCCGGCATCCGTCGAACCGCAGTGATCGTCGTGGGGCCGGCGCTGACCGCGGCCCAGTTCCCCGACAGTCACCTGTACTCGGCCGCCCGCTGCCGCGACACCTGACATGTCAGAAATTTCCGGCGAGCACGGGCAGCCCGGTGAGGTCAGCCTGAATCCGCATGAGGGTGTCGTTGCCGGCGGCTCCACCATCGGCGCCGCTCGGACTGGATCGGGCCCGGCCGATCGACGGGTGCTGATTCTTGGCGGGACCAGCGAAGCGCGGGCGTTGGCGGGATCGCTTTCGCAGAGCGGCATCGCGGTGATCAGCTCGCTTGCCGGCCGGACGTCCACTCCCCTGCTGCCCGCCGGTGAGGTGCGGATCGGCGGGTTCGGGGGCGCTCCGGGGCTGGCCGCTTATCTGGAGGCCGAGCGCATCGACGTGCTGGTCGACGCGACGCACCCGTTCGCCGCGGTGATCAGTGACAACGCGGGTGCCGCAGCCGCCGTCACCGGGGTGCCGCTGATCGTGCTGCGTCGACCCGGATGGTCGGAGCAGGCCGGGGACGTCTGGCACCGCGTACGGGAACTGGGGGAAGCTGCCGCCCTGCTCCCCCGGCTCGGCCACCGCGTCTTTCTCACGACCGGGCGGCAGGGCATCGGCGAGTTCGCTTCGGTGGACGCCTGGTTCCTGGCGCGTTCGGTCGAGCCGCCGGAGCCGCCGATGCCCGCCCGGCTCGAGGTGGTGCTGGACCGGGGTCCGTTCACGCTCGAGGGCGAACGCCGGTTGCTGACCCGGCACCGGATCGACGTGCTGGTGACGAAGGACAGCGGCGGTCCGGACGCCAAACTGATCGCGGCCCGCGAGCGTCACATCCCGGTCATCATGGTGAATCGCCCGGCCACGGCACCGTCGGCCCGAACGGTCAGCACGGTCGCCGAGGCGGCCCGGTTGATCGCCCCCTGACGATTCAGCCCCGGCGTCAGCCCGCGGAGGCTGATCCCCCGGCAACGCCGAGTTTCGTGCGGAGCCCGCGCATGATCGACCTCGCGAAACCACCGACCGCTCGCGCCGACGAGGCGTCCCGCCCGTGGTCACCCGCACCGTCGTCGCCCATCGCTTTGAGCGCGGCCGCACTCCGACGGCGACAGCAGTGGTAGGCCGGGTCACGCAGCAGACGACTGGCCTGCGATCTCGGGGTGGAACCCGGCCGCCGACGTCCCCGAATCAAAACAGCTCGCGAACTCGCCGACCAAGACCGGCCGAGCTTGCGACCGGTAAACGGCGGAACGCGGCCTTCCCCGCTGTAACGCGTGGCCGCGCGGTGGAGATCCCGGGTCCCGTCGGCTACAGCTTCGACGACGCCGGACCAGCCGCGGTCGGCGTGATCGTGGCCGGCAGAGGGCGACGACGCGACCGTCCGGCGGGCCGGCGTCAGCGTTGTTTCAGCAGAGCGAGGATGTCAGCCGTGGAGCCGGTCTCGGCCAGGCGGGGGAAGATGTGGTCGATGCTGTTGTGATGCGCGGCCTCGACGCGGTCGGAGACGGCGTCGGTGGCGATAGTGACGTGGTAGCCGTGTTCGTGGGCGGCTCGGGCCGTTGACTCGACGCCGATGCTGGTGGCAACGCCGGTGAGCACGATCTGGGTGATGCCGCGGCGGCGTAGTTGCAGGTCCAGGTCGGTGCCGTAGAAGGCGCCCCAATTGCGCTTGGTCACCACGATGTCGTCGGTTCCACGGATCTCGGGGACGGGGGCGTCCCAGCCGTCGGGGCGGGGTGCGGACGGGCGCGGGCCGGTGTCGGTGCGGCCGGGCACCGAGTCGGTGCCGTCGGGGTGGCCGGAGACTCGGACCAGGATCACCGGCAGGCCGTGAATGCGGAAGGCGTCGGCCAGAGTGGCGGTGCGGGCGACCACTTCGGCTACGGAGATCGGTGTGGCCGGGGTCGCGAGGATGCCTTGCTGCAGGTCGATCACGACCAGCGCGGTGCGCGGATCGAGCGTGGTGACGGGCATGGCGGAGCCTTTCAGACGCGGGCGGACGGGGCCGGGGACGTGCCGCGGCCCAGGCCGGACAGGGAGCGGTCGGCGGCGACCATGATGATCAGCAAGGCCGCTACGACGATCAGGAAGCCGGCTAACGAGTGCAGGCCCGCGGTGTCGGCGCCGTGGGCGAAGAAGACTCCGGTGGCGGCCGACGAGACCATGGCGCCCAGGTAGGAGAACGTGCGGAGCAGGCCGGCCGAGGCGCCGATCCGGGCGGGGTCGGCCTGGTAGTAGAGGGCGTTCTGGTTGGCCAGCGAGTTCAGGCCCTGGGGCAGGCTGCACACGGCCGATATCAGGACCAGCAGCCACACGGGACTGCCGGCGTTCAGGACGAGCATCAGCACGCTGACGACCAGTTGGGCGGTCGCGCCGACCAGCAGCTTGGCCCGGAAACCGGGGCGGCGGCCGCTGACCGTGGAGACGCCGATGGCCAGCAGCGACATGGGTAGGAGGAGCAGGCCGGCGTGGGTGGCGTTCAGGCCGCGGCCGGCTTCGAGCCATTGGGTGAAGCCGTAGAGGTACGCGTAGGCGGCGGTCTGGGCCAGCAGGGCGCGACCGTACGTGGCGATCAGCGGCGCGTTGCCACCGAAGACGCGCAGGTCGAGGAACGGCTCGGTGATACGCAGCTCGCGCCAGCCGAAGGCGGCCCCGCAGGCGACGGTGACGGCGAGGAGCCAGAGCTCGCCGATCGAGGGGCTCATCAGGAACAGCATCAGCGCGGTCAGCATGCCCGCGAACAGGCCGATGCCGAGGTGGTCGAGCGGCTCACGCGTCGCGGGGCGGGCCGGGCGTGGGAGTCGTACGAGGGCAAGAATGATGCATGCGACGGCCAGCGGAATGTTCACGGCGAAGATCGCGCGCCAGCCGGCCACGCCGATGAGCAGGCCGCCCAGGCTGGGTCCGATCACGACGATTGTCTGGGCCGAGACCGAGAGCGTGGTCAGGACGCCGCGCGGGCTGTCCAGGCCGGTGCGCTCGGATTCGCGGCGGATCAGGTACATGGCGGCGGGGAAACCGGCGCAGGTGCCCAGGCCCAGCAGGACGCGGGAGACGACGAGCACGCCCAGCGTGGGTGCGAGCAGGCCGATGATGCCGGCGATGCCGACCAGTGCGCTTCCGGCCAGGTAGAGGGCGCGGGGGCCGTAGCGGTCGACGAGTTTGCCGACCACGGGCTGGCCGGTGGCCGTGGCCAGGTAGAGCCCGGAGACGAGCCACGCGGTGGCGGCCGGCTGGGCGTGCAGCGCGACCCCGATCGGCACCAGCGCGACCGCGATCATCGACGAGTTGACCGGGTTGAGGATCGAGCCCAGGACCATCGGCGCGATCAGCTTGCGATCGAAACGCGAGCCGGCCGAAGCGGAGACGCCGGCGGACCGCGAAGCAGCCGGACCGGTCACCGGTTGGCCAGCCGGTCGAGCAGGGCCATCGCCTCGATCAGGGTCTGGCGCTCGGCCTCGGTGAAGTCGTCGGTGAGCTGCCGGGCCAGCCACTCCTCGCGGCTGCGGCGCGACACGGCGATCTTCTCCCGGCCCGATTCAGTGAGCGAGACGAGCTGGCGGCGCCCGTCGGTCGGGTCAGGCTGCTTGGTGATCAGGTCATCGGAGCCCAGCGCGGCCAGCGTCGCCGCCATCGACTGGGGGCGCACCTGCTCGGCCGCGGCCAGGTCGCTCATCGAGGCCGGTCCGCCCTTGTCGAGCCGGCTCAGCACCGACGTCTGCGAAGGGGTGAGGTCGCCGAGCGCCGCCACCTCACGCAGCCGGCGCCGCACGCGACTGAACACCACGCGCAGGTCGGTGGCGGCGCGGGCCGCACTCTCCGGAATGTCGTTCACCAGGCTAACGGTAATTCCTTCAGGTAAAACTGACCAGTCTTACCTGAACAATTAATCGGATGCGATCGACCGCACCACGTCGTAGAAAGCGAAGATGACTGCTCGCCTCACCGCGATCTGCTTCGCCGCCCAGGACCCCGAGCGGCTGGCCGCCTTCTGGTCGGCCCTGCTGGGCTGGAACCGGGACGGCCACCGCCTCGTGTCGCCGGATGACGACCGCGCGATCCCGATCCGGTTCTTCCCGGTCGACGTACCGAAGCCGGGCCTCAACCTCGCCCACTTCAACCTGACCAGCCAGTCTCTGGACGACCAGCAACGCATGGTGGCGCACGCCCTCGAGCTGGGCGGCCGCCGTTTCGACGTCGGGCAGAAGGGCGACGAGGGCCATATCGTGCTGGCCGACCCCGAGGACAACGAGTTCTGTGTGATCGAGCCGGGCAACAACTTCCTGGCCGGCACCGGCGCCGTGGGCGATCTGGCC
Organism: Paractinoplanes bogorensis; assembly: GCF_018829635.1. Classification (GTDB taxonomy): domain Bacteria; phylum Actinomycetota; class Actinomycetes; order Mycobacteriales; family Micromonosporaceae; genus Actinoplanes; species Actinoplanes bogorensis. The sequence goes on along the minus strand of NZ_JAHKKG010000001.1, from coordinate 669,002 downwards.
GGCGACGGCCCTCCGGAGGTCGGCTATTTCTGGAGCGCCGCGCTGGGCTGGCCGCTGGTCTGGGACCAGGACGAGGAGACGGCGATCCAGTCACCCCGGGGCGGCACGAAGATCACGTGGGGCGGGCCGCCCTACAGCCCGCGGATCGGGCCGGACCGCGTCCGATTCGAGATCGAGGCCGACGAGAAGACCGTGGCTGAGTTGCTGGCGCTCGGCGCCACCCGCACCGCCGACGGCCTGGCCGACCCCGACGGCAACGCCGTCTTCCTGAGGACTCACTGACCGAGCAGCCACCGGTGCGGCGCCGCCACCTTGCGCGCCGCCGCTGGGCCCCACGACCCCTGGGCGTACGGGGAAGGCTTTGGCTTGGAAGTCAGCAACGGCTCCACGGTCTTCCACGTCGCGCTCAACCCGTCGGGCCGGGTGAACAGCGACCGGTCCCCCAGCAGCACGTCGTGGATCAGGCGCGAGTACGGCGGCAGCGGCTCCCCGTCCGGCAGGGTGTCGAGCGGCAACCGCACCGACCCGGGCTCCACCTCGAGCGCTACCCCGGGCTTCTTCACCAGCAGCGAAAGGTCGATGGTGCCGTCGCCGGCCAGGTCGAACGACAGCACGTTGCCCTGCGCGGGCAGTCCGGCCAGCGGCTTCGCGGGCGTCTTGAGCACCAGGCTGACCACCTGCCGGCTGGCGGAAAGCCGTTTTCCCGTACGGAGCAGGAACGGCACCCCTTTCCACCGCGGGTTGTCGATCCACAGCTTGGCGGCCACGTACGTGTCGGTGTCCGATCCCCGCCGTACCCCCTTGATCGACTTGTAGCCGGTGTGCTGCCCGAGCACCACCTCGGCCGGGTCGAGCGGGCGGAACGACCGGATCACCCGTTCGCGCGCGGCCTGCAGGCCGGCCGCGTCCAAGCTGGCCGGCGGCTCCATGGCGACCTCGGCCGCGACCTGGAACAGGTGTGTCACCAGCATGTCGAGCACGGCGCCGGTCGCGTCGTAGAACTCGGCCCGCTGCTCGACGCCCAGGGTCTCGGGCACGTCGATCTGCACGCTCTCGATGTGCTCGCGGCTCCACATCGCGCTCAGTGCCTGGTTGGCGAACCGGGCCAAGTGCAGGTTCTGGGTCGCCTCCTTGCCGAGGAAGTGGTCGATCCGATAGACCTGCTCCTCGTCGAGCACGCGGTGCACGAGCCGGTTGAGCGCGCGGAACGACGACGGCGACGTGCCGAACGGCTTCTCGAACACGACCCGCGACCCTTTCGCGAGGCCGTGCTCCCCCAGCGCCTTGGTCGTCTCTTCGAACGCGACCGGCGGGATGGCCAGATAGTGCACGAGCTGCGAGTTCCGCGTGCGGGCCTCGGAAATCACGTCGAGCAGGCTGCCCGGGTCATCCGAGTTGAACCCGCCCCCGGCGAACCGCAACCGGGACGCGAACTCCTTCCACGGCCCCTTCGACGGTTTCGGGCCGAATTCTTCGAGCGCTTCCCGTACGTGTCCACGAAAGTTCTCGTGCGACACGTCCCCGCGGCCGTTGCCGATCAGCACCCAGTCCTCGGGGAGCAGACCCTCGATGGCCAGTGTGTAGAAGGCCGGCAGCACCATTCGCCGGGCCAGGTCACCGGTCGCCCCGAAGAGCACGAACACCGTGGGGCCGGGAGTTTTCGCCATGACCTCGATCGTGCCCCACCGAGGGCGGCCCTACACCGGCTGTGACGATCGGAACGTCCCCCGGTAGGCCTGCGGAGTGGTGGCCAGGCGCTGGGCGAAGTGGTGCCGCAGGGTCGCCGCGCTGCCGAACCCGACCCGGGCCGCGATCGTGTCGACGCCGAGGTCGGACTCCTCGAGCAGGTTGCGGGCGAGCAGCATGCGCTGGCTGATCAGCCAATCGTGCGGGGTGGCGCCGGTCTCGTCGCGGAACTTGCGGGCGAACGTCCGCGGGGCCATGTGGGCCAGCTCGGCCATGGAGTCGACGGTGTGCGGCTGGTCGAGGACGGCGAGCACGGCGGTGAGCACAGGCTGCAGGGTCGCGCACTCGATCGCCTGGAGCGGGGTCTCGATGTATTGCGCCTGGCCGCCCTCGCGGTGCGGCGGCACGACCATCCGCCGGGCCAGCATCGTGGCGACGGCGGTGCTGTGCTCCTGGCGGATCAGGTGCAGCCCGGCGTCGATGCTGGCGGCCGTGCCGGCGCTGGTGAGGATGCGGTCGTCCTGCACGTAGAGCACGTCGGGGTCGACGATCGCGGCCGGGTAGCGCTGGGCCAGGCGGGCCGCATGCAGCCAGTGGGTGGTGCAGCGGCGCCCGTCGAGCAGGCCGGCCGCACCCAGCGCGAACGCCCCGGTGCACACGCTCATCACCCAGGCACCGCGCTCGTGGGCCCGGCGCAGCGCGTCGAGGACTTCAGAAGGAGGCTCGAACTCGACGCTGTCGAACGGGGCGACGACGACCAGGTCGGCGTCGTCGGTGCGGGACAGGTCATGGCGTACGGAAATGTCGAAACCGGCCCGGCTCGGCACCGGACCGCCGTCGAGCGAGCAGACGGCGAAGTCGTAGGCCGGGAGCCCCTCGGCCGTGCGGTCGTAGCCGAACAGCTCGCACAGCACGCCGAGCTCGAAAACGGCGACCGGCGGGAGGGCGATCACGGCGACATTGCGCAGCATGTGACGGAGCATACGGCCGTTTGGCAGGATTTTGAAGGTGCATGGCATCACTGCCACTGTCGACCATGGGCGAGCGCGACGAGACTCTCTGTCATGACCTTCGTTATCGCGCTCTTCTTCGTCCTGATCCTCGCCGCCGCCATCACCGGTCACACCGCCGACACGCGTGACAGCGCCGACTGGAAGCCTTCCGACGAGGGCTTCCGTCACATCGTTCAATAGCGACGGAAGCCCCGTACGGAATCAATCAGCCGGCCGGAATCAGAATCGAGTTGGGCTTCGGCGTCGCGACGGGCGGCAGCCGCTTGGCGGTGGCGGCCTTGAGCGACGACGGAGCCGCGGGCAGCGCCTCGGTGAACGGCTGCGGCGCGTCGGTGCAGGTCTTACCGTCCTGCGGAGCCGTGCCGGTCAGCAGATAGTTGTCGATCGTGGTGGTCGAGCAGACGCTGGTCCCGTACGCGGTGTGACCCCAGTTGTTGCTGGACAGCAGGCTCGCGTTCGGAGCCAGCGCGCGGGACGAGACCGCCCCGGCATAGTTGGTCGCCGGGTCCCAGAAGCTGCCGACGATCAGGAACTTGCTGCTCGTACGGTTGGTGAACGGCCCGGTGTACGCGATCGGGTCGCGCACGGTCCAGGTCTTGTTCGCGCACTGACTGTCGATCCAGCCCCACGAGCGTCCGAAGTAGGGCGCCTGGCTGTCACGGCGGTCCACGGCGGCCGGCCACGACGACGCGTTCGCCGGGTGGTAGCCGTCGGTGCAGATCACCGTGCTGCCCGCGTCGAGGCCGTTCTCGTACGGGAAGTCGTAGGCCCGGGACGCCTTGGCCGCGTTGACCCGCTGGAGCAGCGGAGCAGTCGTGCCGCCCTCTTGCGCCGTGGCGACCTCGTCGGCCAACTGGGTCACTCCGGCCCCGGCGTCGGGGCTGTAGAGCGAGCCCAGGACGGCGCCGATGAAGACCGCGTAGGTCACCTGGATCGTGCCGCCGGCACCGTCCGGGAACTCGACCGGATCGGTCTTGAGCCGCTGCGCGACCTGGTCGAAGTGCTTGACCGGGTCACCCTCGGCGAACACGCACTTGGTCTCGCCCGCCTTGTCGCAGCGCTTCAGGATCTCGATCAGGGCCTTGTGGGCGCCGTCGGACGAACGCAGACGCTGGTCGAGGATCTGGCGGCTGTTGCCGACCCACGACTGCGGGTCGAGCACGCCGTCGACGACCAGGGCCCGGAAGCGGTCGGGGAACATGTTGGCGTAGTACTGCCCGAGTGCACTGCCGTAGCTGAAGCCGAGGTAGCTGAGCTTCTTGTCGCCCACGGCCCGGCGGACGACGTCCATGTCACGGGCGACCTCGGCCGTGGACGAGTGCGCGGTCAGCGGACGGCCGGTGGTCGAGCAGGCCTGGCCCAGCTTCTTGGAGCCGGCCACGTAGTTGCGTTCCTCGGCCGCAGTGACCGGGAACGGCACGTTCATCAGGTTGAGCACCTCGGTCTGCGCCTTGACCGACGGGAAGCACCGGACCTGTTCGCTGGCGCCGATGCCGCGCGGGTCGACGCCGACGACGTCGAAGCGCTCGAGCAGCGAGTCACTCAGGAAGTAGGGCGCGGCCAGCGCGAGCTGGGTGGCCGAGCCACCCGGGCCACCCGGGTTGACGAACAGGCTGCCGATGCGCTTGGCCTGATTCTTGGCCTTGACCCGGAGCACGGCGATCTCGGTGGTCTTGCCCTTGGGCTTGCGATAGTCGAGCGGCAGTTGGACGGTGGCACACTCGGCGATGTCGTAACACTTGTACCAGTCGAGCTTCGGCGTAGGCACAGCGTCGACGAGCCGAGCTTCCGAGTTGGCGCCCCCGGCGGAAGCGGGACTGGCGCCGACCAGAGCGGCGCCGGCCGCGACAACGCCGGCGAGTGCCGCGGTCAGTAGTCGGTGCGTCTTCAGTGGCATACGGACGACCCTTCTGACGGTGGGACCGCGGCTGCGGTGCCGCGGACCCCCGGCATTGTAGATAGTCGATGCACGCACAGTGATCTTGCTCGATGCGCATAAAAACGGAGATGCCGGGCGAGAACCCCGGCGCCGGTGACGCATGGTGATTGGGACTCGATTTAGCAGAGCATGCGCAGTAGCCGAGAGGGGGGTGTAATTGGCACACGGCCATTTGGCACAGTGGACGGATGCTCACCGATGTCGACCTGCCCGCCCCCGGACTGCTCTGGACCCGCTGGGCGACGCTGTCCGCCGCACTGAGCGGCATCGGCTACGCGGACATCTGGTATGTCGACGAGCGCGGCGCCCACCGCGACGACCACGGCGGCAGCTGGGCCCGCCTGGCCCTGATCGACGGCGCCCGGGCGGTCCTGTTCGGCTACGACCGCGACCACAGCGCCACGGCCGACGCCGACCCGCCGATCGACCTGCTCACCGGCGCCCCCGAGTGGCTGCCCTGGACCGACCTGACCGCGCTGGCCGAGGCCGACCGGCTCGGTTTCGTGGTGTGGCACGCCGAGGGCCGCTGGTCGCGGGTCCGCTATCGCGACGGGCTGAGCGACGGCCTGGTGCAGACCGTCGGTCCCGTACTGAGCACCGAGAACGCGTTGCAGGAACTCAGCGAGATCGTCACCGAGTGGGGCCAGCACGAGCTGTCGACACCGGCCGAACGCGACGAGGTGCGGACGGCGAGCGAAGACCTGGTCACCGCGGCCGTCCGGGGCGAGGTCGGCGGCGCGGCGTTCGAACGGCTGCTGGGCCGGCTCACCGAGCCCGCGCTCGATCTGCGGGCGGCGCTGTTCGCGGCGGGCCGGGGCGGCATCACGTCGGGCACCCGGCCGCCGCGCATCCCGGCCGGGGAACGCCCGCCGATGCGCCGGGTCCGCCGGCTCAGCCAGGGCGAGCACGACCGCCTGGTGTGGGCCGCGATGCACGACGCGGGCGAGCTCAGCCGGCCCGAGCCGCCGGACACGGCCGAGCTCGAGTCGCTGGCCGCCTGGATGCGCGACCGGGCGCCCGGGCACGACGGCCGCTGCACGGTGCTGGCCTACGCCGACGCCACCAGCCTGAGCGTGCAGGCCGGCCCGCACCCGCCCGCCGACCGGCCCGGCGAGACCAGCTTCGGCGCCTTCCGCGAGGTCAGCGAGCTGCTGCGCGGGCTGCGGCGGGCCGAGTCGGACCCCCGCTACGGGCGCTGGCTGTTCCTGCGCGTGCAGACCACCGCGACCAGCGTCCTGATCGAGCGGCGCTACGACTCGTGGCCGAAGTGGTGGGCCGACGACGGCGTCTCGGGCCCGTGGCGCACCAACCTGCTCGACGAGATGAGCGGCCGGGCCACGCCGTGGCAGCCGCCCTGGATGCGGCTGCTCGACCCGGAGGTGGCGTACCGGCCGGTCTAGGGTGCGTCGGGCGGATCACGCGGGTCTGCGGTGCGGTCCAGGTGGTGGCTGACGTCGGCCGCAGGGCGGTCGCATCCCGGTGTTGGATTCGGCCGTCCTGCGGACGCCGTCAGGCGCCGCCTGGGCCTCGGCGCGGGCCCTCGTGATCCGCCAGACGGACCCTAGCGCGCTTTGCCGGAGGCCAGGGTCGCGACCGACTTGGCGACCCGGCGGGCCCGGGTCTCGGCCGTCTTGGCCGCGGTCAGCTGGTCGACGTGGTAGCGCTGGTTCGAGAACGAGAGCGTGGCCCAGAAGTCGCGGGCCGCGGGCTCGGCGTCGAGCGCGGCCTGCAGGTCGTCCGGCACCTCGATCTCGCGCTTGGCCGTGTCGAGTTCGACCACCACGTCGTACGTCTCACCGCCGGTCAGACCGCCCTCGGCGCGGCGCTCGGAGCTGACACCGAGCCAGTAGCTGCCGCCCATCTTGGCGATCGACGACCGGAACGTGTAGCCGTTGACGAGCACGGTGACCTTGGGCCGGCCGCCCCCGCCGAGCCCGGTGACGATCTCGTCGGCCACCTGGAAGCCGGTGGTCGTGTTCCCCGTACGCTGCAGCTCCGCGCGAAACTCCATGAGACTCAGCCTAGATCTTCCTCGACCAGCGCGGACCAGTCTGTGACCAGCGGGATCAGCTCGCCCGCGGCCCACAGCGGCAACTGGTCGGCGAAGTGCGGCGAACCGGGATCACCGGACGCCCCGAACGGCACGATCCAGCGGCTGCGCTGCCGGTCGGCGATGTCCCAGACGTAGCGGGCCACCGGGCCTTTCGAGCACAGGTCGGTCACGCCCGGGATGCTGGAGAGGCAGAGCACCGAGTCGCGTTCGCCGCCGAGTTCGGTGCGCGGGATGGTGGCGTCCGACCCCGGGAGGCGTACGGGATCAAGCAGGTGCCTCTCACCCCACGGACCGGACTCGATCGTCGCCGGATCGACCACCTCTTCGGCGGTCAGCCCGAGCCCGGCCAGCACCCCGTCGAGCGTCGTGCCGATCCGCGCGCGAGGTTCGGTCCAGCCGTCGAACAGCGGGTCGAACCCGGTCGGCTCGAGCAGCGGCTTCAGCGCCGGCTGCTCGGCCAGCCGCCGCGCGATCTCGCTGCGCCAGGCCGCGAGCCGACCGGCTTCGACGCTGTCGGCGGGCATCGGCGTGTCCATGTGGATGCGCGGGGAAGGAACCCCGTCGTCGATCAGCCGACGGATCCGGTGAGCCCGTTTCTTCGAGGCAAAGGCGTTCCCGTACGCCTCGGTGTCCGGCCGGCGGTCGTTGGCGTTGACCGCGGTGCCGGTCACCTCGACCCGGGTCATCGGCACATGACCGGGCTCCCAGGCATAGGCCGGATCCCACGCCGGCACCGGAACGCGCCCGTTCCGCTTGTCGCGCACCGGAACCCGGCCGACGGTGAGCTGCAGGACACGCCCGCTGGTGTCGGCGGTGAGGATGCTGTTGACCGGCTCGACCCAGCGCTCGAGGGCGGCGGCGACATCGTCCACGGTGGACGCGTGCAGCAGCGGCAGCAACGCGTCGAAGCCGAGATCGAAGTCGACCCGGGCGGGCGTGCGCAGACTCAGTGAACCTTCGACGAGGGGCCCGCGGGCCGTCTCGGTGATCTCGACCAGTTCACTGCCTCCCCCTCGTACGGGAATGGTCTCGGTGTGGATCTTGACTGGTTCCCACCCCCGCGGACCGCGCGCCTCGGCACCGCGCACCTCTTCGATGAACAGATCCTGGTAGTCGGCCATCGCGTTGGTGACGGCCCAGGCGACACCGCCGGCGTGCCCGAAATGCTGCACGCCCGGGACGCCGGCGAAGGTCAGGCCGGCCACGTCGAACTCCGGGCACGACAGCCGGATCTGCTGGTAGACGCCCGGCAGCTCGATCAGCCGATGCGGGTCGCCGGCGATCTCGCCCGGAATCGACCAGGCGTTGCTGCCCGAACTCGCGGCCGACTCGGCCCGGAACCAGCCGACCGCCTGCGGGCCGAGGGTGCGTTCGACGTGCGCGTTCCACAGCTTGCTGCCGAAGCTGGCGAACATGATGTGCCGGGCCAGGAACACGCCGAGCGACGACCACGGATGCCAGGCGATGCCGCCGGCGCGAACCCCTTCCGCGTACGCCCGCAGCCACTCCCGCGTCCTGGGTTCGAGCTTGGCGAAACAGCGGCGCGCGGTGTCGTCGATCCGGGCGCGGCGGGCGAACCGGTCCCACCCGAGCCCCTCCGGTCCGATCAGCTCGGACAGCAGGCCCTCGGAGCGGCGGCGCTCGATCTCGATCTGCTCACCCCGATCGGCGGCGGTGATCCGCCCCTGGAGAAAGGCCAGCTCATCCACCGAGTCGGCCCGCAGATGCGGAACCCCGTACCCGTCCCGAAAAACCCGCATCCGCCATCCTTACCCATCAGCCTCGGTCCGGGCGACCCGGTTCCGTGGCATCTTCGCGGCACCCGGGACCTGCGCCGTCTTCGCGGCGCCCGGGACCCGCGATGTCTTCGCGGCGCCCGGGACCCGCGGCGTCTTCGCGGCGCCCGGGACCCGCGGCGTCTTCGCGGCGCCCGGGACCCGCGGCGTCTTCGCGGCGCCCGGGACCCGCGGCGTCCTCGCGGCGCCCGGGATCCGCGGCGTCCTCGCGGCGCCCGGGATCCGCGGTGTCCAGCTTGCGGCCGACGTCGGCGGCCTGCGGATGGTGGGCGTTCGCGAGCATCGTGTGCGCCTGCGACCAGAAGTCGCGAGCCGACCGGTCGTCGCCGGCCGCGTCGTAGGCGTCGCCCAGCTGGGCCAGGGTCTGCGCCTCCAGCAGCTCGCTCGGCATCGCGCGAGCCAGCTCCAGCGCGCGGGTCAGCCACGAGACGGCGCCGCCGGGATCGCCGAGATAGGTGTGCACCTGCCCGATCGAGGCGAGGGTGACCACCTGGCCGGGCCGGTCGTCGATCTGCAGGTCGAGGGCGGCCCGGTGCGCGTCGATCGCCTCGAGCAACTTGCCGCGCGCGGTCTGATACCAGCCGACGGCGTTGGCCGCCTTGGCCGCCCAGAACGGGTCGCCCACCTCGGCGAACATGGCTCGGGCCCGGGTCGCGTCATCGAGCGCGCCGTCCACGTCGCCCTGCAGCCAGCGCAGATAGGAGAGGACGTAGATCGCCTCGGCCTCACCGGCCCGGTCGTCGGCTGCTCGGCTCACCTCGACCGCGCGGGCCATGTGCCGGCGGGCCTCGTCGAACCGGGCCAGCCGCGCATCGGCCACCGCCAGGAAGCGGTGCGCGTGGGCGGCCGCGGGCTGGTTGACCATCGTGGTCGCAGCGCTCAGGGCGACGGCCCAGGCCGCACCTTCCTCGTGCCAGTCGCGGCGGTCGTGCAGGAAGGTGTCGAGCGCCCAGCCCAGCTGCCACGCATGGGCGTCGAGGCCTTCCTCCTTGGCCTGATGCAGCGCCGCCAGCAGGGAGCTGCGCTCGGCCGTGAGCCAGTCAATGGCCGCGCGCATGTCCAACGGCCGCGCATTGTCGGCGAGGGCGGAGCTGTCGGCGCGGACGGTGTGGTCGGCGTTGTCGGCGTTGCCGGCGCGGACAGCGTTGCCGGCGCGGACAGCGTTGTCGGCCCGGGCAGCGTTGTCGGCCCGGGCAGCGTTGTCGGCCCGGGCAGCGTTGTCGGCCCGGGCAGCGTTGTCGGCCCGGGCAGCGTTGTCGGCCCGGGCAGCGTTGTCGGCCCGGGCGGCGCGGACGGCACTATCGGCGCGTACGGCGCTGTCGGCGTGGTCGGCGCTGTCGGCGTGGTCGGGCGTAGTCAGGGCGATCGGCAGGGCGGCGCGGGTCGGGTTGATCAGCAGGTCGGCGTGGTAGGCGTTGTGGGTGTAGTGGTCGAGCAGGCGGGTGAGGGCGGCCCGGCGATCCTCCTCGGGTTCCTGCTCGGTGGCCAGGTCACCGGCGTAGGCGCGGAGCAGGTCGTGCCAGGTGAACCGGCCCGGGGCGCGCTCGGCGATCAGGTTGGCCGCGGTGAGCTCGGCCAAGGCACGGCGAGCCTCGGGCAGCGGTCGCCCGGCCAGCGCGGCGACCGCCGGGGCGGCGATGTCGTCACCGCTGACGAGACCGAGGAGCCGGAACAGGCGGGCCGCGGCTGGGCTCAACGCGCGGTAGGACCACGAGAAGACCTCACGGATGCCGCCCTCGTCCAGCGCCTCCAGCCGTCCGCCGGGCCAGCGCAGTTGAGCCGCGAGAACCGGGAGCGGCAGTCCGGAGAGCCGCGCGCGGGCGGCCACGATCACCAGGGCCAGCGGCAGCCGCCCACACGTCTCAGCCAGCTCCACGACGGCAGCACGTTCCGGGTCCGCAGCTGCGCCGACCGCGGAGGCGGAGGCAGCACGATCCGGGTCCGCAGCTGCGCCGGCCCCGGCGGCGGAGGCGGCGCGATCCGGGTCCGCAGCTCCGCCGACCGCGGCGGAGGCGGCGCGATCCGGGTCCGGGGCCGGTTGGCCGATTCGGCGGTGCAGCAGCACGACCGCCTCGTCGCTCGACGGGAGATCCAACGCGATCAAGGCGGCCGCACTCGTGGCGACCAGGTCGGTCAGGCGATGCCGGCTGGTGATGACCGCCCGGGCCGTCGAGCCGGTCGGCAGCAGCGGCCGGACCTGGGCGGCGTTGCGGGCGTTGTCGAGGACGACGAGGATCCGGCGGCGGGAGACCAGGTCGCGATAGAGCGCGGCGTCGTCGGACGACTCGGCGCCCAGGGCCTCCAGGAATCCGCGGACGGCCTCCCCCGGATCGGCCGGCGCCGCGTCCGGATGGAATCCCCGCAGGTCGGCGTAGAGCACCTCGTCGAAGAGCCGCCCGACCGCACCGTGCGCCCATCGCACCACCAGGGCCGTCTTGCCGATGCCGGCCGGTCCGGTGACCACGACGGGTCCGGTCGCTCGATCCAGTTCGGCGAGTTCGGCCGCACGCCCGGAGAACCCCGGAACGTCGGGCGGCAACAGCAGGGGATGAGGCGTGGGCGTGGCCCAGAACTGATCGCGCTCGGCACCGTCGAGTTCGAGCGCCTCGGCCAGCAATCGCAGGGTGGCGGGCTGGGGCCGGCCGATCCGCCCGGCTTCCAGATCGCGCAGGTGCCGCGAGCTGATGCCCGCCCGTTCGGCCAGCTCTTCCTGGGTCAGCGCGAGCCGCCGGCGCCGAGCGCGCAGCCGCTGCGCGAAGGCGCCGTTCATGGGCGGGATCGTATCAACGACAAACCCCGATGGCTCCGGCCCGATCTCCGGTAAATCTCCTGTCACCGACGTCGGTGGACGTCCACGATGGAGGTCTGGCACGGACGGCGCGGTCGGGCGTCGAGCCCGCTACGGGGGCGGGCGCGGGGTCCGGCGCCGATCGATCTGGCTCGGGGTGGGCGCGGGTGGGGGCCTGGCGCTCGCCCCGAGCCGGACGGCGGATCAGCGGGTCAGGCGAGCGACGCGGCCCTTCTCGCCGGAGGCCCAGCACGCGCCGGATGACGTGCACTCGACGGCGTCGAAGCTGCCGGTGTCGAAGCGCTTCCAGGTGCGGCCGCCGTCGTGGGAGAGGTCGCTGCCGGTCGGGCCTACGGCCAGGGCCGTGCTGCCTCGCCAGGCCGCGCCGGAACGGTATTCGCCGGGGACGGTTCGGGACACCGTCCAGGTGCGGCCGCGCAGGTAGGCGGCGCCATCGGGGGCCGCGGTCGGCGTCGTGTAATCACCGCCGACCGCGATGGCGGCGCCGGACGGGCGTACGGCCAGGCTGTAGATGCCGGCACTCGGGCCGCTCGGCACCGGGGTGCCGGTGACCGACCAGGTGCGGCCGAGGTCGCGTGAGGTGAAGACCCGGGCCGTGGCGCCGCCGCCGGTGGCGAACAGGGCCTTGCCGCCGGCCGAGACCAGGCAGGTGCCGCTGGCCGCGAACGCGAACTCGCCGTCGAGGGCGGCCGGCATGCCGGCCGTGGGCTGCACCGCCCAGGTGCGGCCGCCGTCGCGGGTGGCCAGGATGCGGAACTTGCCGTCGACCGGGTCGGACAGGGCCAGCCCGTGCCGGCGGTCGAGGAAGGTCAGGCAGTCGTAGAAGGCGGCCGGGTCCTCGTTGCGGAACGTCTCGCTCCAGGTGCGGCCGCCGTCCGAGGTGGCGTACAGGCGGGACTCGGGGCCGTTGCCGATGGTCAGGGCGACGGCGTGGCGAGCGTCGAACGCCTCGATGTCGCGGAACTCGAGGGCGGCGGCGTCGGCCGGGCCGACCGAGGCCCAGTTGCGGCCGCCGTCGACGGTGCGCAGGACGGTGCCGGCCGAGCCGGCGACCCAGGCCACCCGGTCGCTCACCGGGGCGAGACCGCGGAACCGGGCCTCGGTGCCGGTCGGCGTCAAAGTCCAGGAGGCCGAGCCGCCGGCCTGGGCGGGCGCGGGGGCGCCCGCGGTCATCAGAGCGACCGCCAGAACCATCGACAACTTTCGCTGCAAGGTCATGCTGCGGAACCTACCGTGTGGGCCACGGCACGGAAACCGGAAGCGCCCACGGCCGGAAACGCCGGGATACCACAATGTGAGACATGGAGTCTCCTGCCGTCACCGTCGCGATCACCCGCCGCGCCGACCCGTCCCGGACCGCCGAGATGATCGCCTGGGTGAACGCGGGCACCACGCTGGCCGAGGACTTCCCGGGCTTCCTGGGTACGGGCTGGGTGCGCCCCGACCAGACGTCGCTCGACTGGCACATGCTCTACCGGTTCGCCGACGCCGACGCTCTGCGCAACTGGGAGGAATCGCCCCAGCGAAAGTGGTGGCTGTCCTCCGCCGAGGGTTTCGTGGAGCACACGCGCACGGAACGGCGTACGGGAATCGAAGGTTGGTTTGATCCACCCACCACCCGCGAAATAACCGAGAAGGCGCCGCCGCGCTGGAAGCAGGCCGTGACGATCTGGCTCGGCTTCTTCCCGGTGAGCCTGCTGGCCGCCGTGACGCTGAATCACCTGCTGGTCGACCTCAACGTCGTGCTGCGGACGCTGATCAGCACGCTCTGCCTGACGCCGATCATGACCTACCTGGTGCTCCCCCAGATCACCCGAGCGCTGCGGCCATGGCTAACCGTCAAGAAGGGCCCGTAGCCGTACGGTGTCGGCGACCGTCCAACCGGGCGGCGGGGCCAGCGCGGCCCAGCCGTCGACGGCGCCGGACTTGTAGACGTGACCGTGGCCGACCGGGGCCTTGTTGGCGAAGAGCAGGTCGACCGTGGTCTGCCAGAACGTGATCACGGGGTACCAGTGCATGTCGGGCGTGACGTCGGGGCCGCGGGTGCCCTTGAGCCAGTCGGGCTTGTGCCAGAGCAGGCTCGGACTCCACCAGACGACCGGGTCGGACGAGTTCTGCATGTAGACGACCTTGCGCGGCGGGCCGGTCAGGTCGCGCAGGTCGTGCGACTGCGACGAGAACTCGACCGGCAGGCCGGGGTAGGACGGGTCCCACACCGGCGATCCGGGGGCGCGGCCGGCGGTCAGCTCGCGATGCACCGGGTTGGCGAAGGTCGGGCCCTCGAGCAGGATGCCGTCGGCCCCCTCGACCATCGCGGCGGCCGTGCCGAAGGTCTTTTCGGTTCCGTACGTGCCCAGGCTCTCCCCGAAGATCAGCAGCTTCGGCCTCGTGTCGTGCGGCATGAGAGCCCACCGCGTCCGTACGGCGGCGATCAGGGCGGACGCGGCCTCGACCACCGTCGAGCGGTCGACCGCGAACGAGATCCAGCTCGGCAGATAGCTGTATTGCATCGAGACCAGCGCGGTGTCGCCCGCGTACATGTATTCGAGCGAGCTCGGCACGTCGTTGTCGACCCAGCCGGTGCCGGTCGGGGTGAAGACCGCGATGACCGAGCGGTCCCAGGCGTGCGTACGGTCCATCTCGCGCACCACCAGCGCGGCCCGCTCGGCGGGAGTGTCCGCCGACGACAAACCGGCATAAATGCGTACGGGATCGACAGCGGTCCGACCAGCGAAATCGGAGAGGGAAGGAACAGCCGGCGCCTTGGTGACGAAATTCCGACCCTGCCGGCCCAGCGAGTCCCACGTCACCAGCGACTGGGCACTCCCCGACCGCAACGGAGAAGCAGGCTGGACGACCCCACTACCCGTCCCGCTGTCGGTGATCGCGGCCGAGCGGTCGGCGCTGGTGTAGAGGTTGCTGACCAGCAGGCCGTCGAAGGCCGAGTAGCCGAGCACGGTCACCACCACGAAACCCGCGCAGTAGGCCGCCGACTCGGGCACCAGCCGGCCGAACAGGCGCGCGCATCCGTACGCGGCCAGCCGCAGGCACCGGGCCAGCAGCAGCAGGACGCCGAAGGTCAGCAGGCTGATGCCGACCGTACGGACCAGGTCGTATTCCTGTTGCGGGGCCATGCCCAGGCGCAGCCGCAACTCCCGCTGCCAGCGGGCGCCGAGCCAGAGGGACAGCAGGATCAGCGGCGGGACGAGGATCAGGAGTACGCGCCAGGCGATCCGTTCCACCCGGCGCGACGGTGACCACCGCAGGCGAACCACCGCCCCGAGGGCCGTCCCTCCCGCGTACCCGAAGGTCGCGGTCAGCCCGGCCACGACACCCTGCAGAAACCAGGGCCGCGGTAGCAGGGAGGGCGTGTAGGTGAGGCAGTAGAAGACGGCGCACAACCCGAACCCGGTCACGCTCAGACCGCAGCGCACGACGCGGCGGCGCGGGACGACGCTGGGGGCGGTGACCGCGTCGATCACGCGGCGCTGAGCGGGGATCAGGGGAGCGGCGACCATCAATCTGCGCATCGACTCTCCCTGCCCCTCGTCACGGCCGTCGATATGCGTGACCCGAGCGCCACCGGCGGTTACGTTGACCCGATGGCAGGATCTTCCGTTCGCACGCGGGCCGCAAGCGCTTTCGAGGCCCTGCTGCCATCTTTGACCATCGACGCCACCGAACGACTGGGCCGAGCGGAGGCGCATGCCTTTCTTGCCCGGTTCGAGACATCCTTACTCGACATTTTCGAGCCGCTGGAGATCGTCTACGGCACAGTTCCCCTGAACGAGTTGGTGACGACCGCGCTCGACGCGGCCGCGGCCCGGCCCGCGGAACTGCGGGAACTCGACCGCCGGCGAGAGATCGACGCGCGCTGGTACCAGCGGGCCCGACAGGTCGGATACGTCGCCTATGCCGACCGATTCGCCGGGTCCCTTCGCGCGGTAGCCGACAATTTGGACTATCTGGACGAGCTCGGCGTCACCTATCTGCACCTGATGCCGCTGCTGCAACCCCGGCCGGGCGAGAACGACGGCGGGTACGCGGTGATGGACTATCGCGCGGTCGACCCCCGGCTGGGCACGATGGACGACCTGAGCACGCTGGCCGGCCGGTTGCACGAGCGGAGCATGAGCCTCTGCGTCGACCTGGTGCTCAACCACACCGCGATGGAACATCCGTGGGCGGTCGCCTGGCGCGAGGGCGATCCCGCGTACGCGGACTTCTACATGTCCTTTCCCGACCGCGAGATGCCGGACGCGTACGAGCGGACGATCGTGCCGGTCTTCCCCGACCGCGCCCCGGGGTCGTTCACGGAGTTCGACAAAAGGTGGGTCTGGACCACGTTCTGGAGCTACCAGTGGGACCTCAACTGGGCCAGCCCGAACGTGTTCCGGGCCATGCTCGAGACGATCCTCTGGCTGGCCAACCAGGGCGTCGACGTCTTCCGGCTGGACGCCGTCCCGTTCCTCTGGAAGAGGCTCGGCACGACCTGCCTCAACGAGCCCGAGGTGCACCGGATCGTCCAGGCGCTGCACGCTCTGGTCCGGCTGGCCGCCCCCGGCGTGATCTTCAAGGCCGAGGCGATCGTCTCCCCCGACGACCTCGTGCCCTATCTGGGCGGGCACGACCGCTACCGGCCCGAGTGCGAGCTGGCCTATCACAACCAGCTCATGGTCATGCTCTGGAGCAGCCTGGCCACCAAGGACGCCCGGCTGATGGCCCAGTCACTCGCGCGGATGAAGCCGATCCCGGCCGAGGCGACGTGGGTGAGTTATGTGCGCGGGCACGACGACATCGGCTGGGCGATCAGCGCCGAGGACGCGGCCGCGGTCGGCTGGGACTGGTGGAACCACCGTAATTTCCTCAACTCGTTCTTCTCCGGGCGATTTCCCTCCTCGTACGCCCGGGGAGCGCTCTTCCAGGAGAATCCGGACACCGGGGACGCGCGGATCTCGGGTTCGGCGGCGTCGCTGTGCGGGATCACCGACGACCCGGCGAGCTGGCCCACCGGCGTACGGAGGCTGCTGCTTCTGCATGCGGTGGCGTTCGCGTACGGCGGCATCCCGCTGATCTACATGGGCGACGAGCTCGGCATGCGCAACGACCTCTCGTACCTCGACGATCCGGCCCTGGCCGACGACAACCGCTGGATGCACCGCCCGCACATGGACTGGGCGGCCGCGGCCCGGCGCCACGACCCGGCCTCGCTCGAGGGGCGCGTGTTCGCCGGGCTCCGCGAACTGATCGCCGCCCGCAAGGACCTGCTCGCCCTGCGCGGCGGCGGCGAGACCTCGATCGTCGGCGTCGACAACGGGCATGTATTCGCGTGGCGGCGCCGGCACCCGCGCAGCGGCACCTTCGTCGGTCTGGCCAACTTCAGTGAGCAGCCGCAGACGATCGAGGCGGCCGCGGTCGGACGGTACGGCTGGCTCGAGACCGCACTCAGCAGCGACGGCCCTCTCGTCGTACGGGAAGGTCGTGCGCTTTTGCCCGGTTTGGGGTTTGTCTGGCTGATAGAGCGCTGATTTTCGTTACAGATCCGCCCCTCCCTGCCGAATTCAGACAGCGAGGAGGGGCGAATACATGCGGCTGCGCAACTGGATCGCCGTGGTGGTCGGCGTGGTGCTGCTGGCTGCCGCCGGAGCGATCGGCTTCTGGGTCAACCACTCGGCCCTGCAGGCGGCCGACGACGTGCACAAGGCCGACTCCCGCGCCCTCGCCGTCAACAACGGCACCCTGGTCGGACAGCTCCAGCTGCTCTCGGCCGGCGAGCTCGGCGATTTCCTCGGCCAGACCACCCTGCACCTGGGCCGCGGCAACGCTCAGGACCGCGCCGCGCTGACCGCGTTCGCGAGCAAGAGCGGCACTTTCTCGTACGGGGCCCTGCTGGTCACCCTCGACGGCCAGGTGCTCACGAGCTCGCGCAGCACCGGCGTGCCCGCGGCCGGCAACACCGGCTGGCAGCCCCTGTTCACCATGCTCAAGTCGGGTCAGAAGGCCGGCTTCTCCTCGATCATGGCCGTCGACGGCGTCTACCTCGAGGCGGTCGGCGTGCCCGTCGTGGTCGGCGGCAGCGCGGCCGCGATCATGATCGGCCTGAACAACGTCGCGACCACCTCGCTGCAGCAGTACACCGTGACACTCAGCTCGAGCGTGCACCTGACCGCGGTCGCCGACAGCACCGGCACGATCGCCGCCTCCAACCAGGAGAAACTGCTCGGCACCCAGATCGACCCGGCCGTCCGCAACGCCATCGCGAACACGCAGGACGAGTTCGTCGAATACACCACCGTCGCCGGCACACCGATGATCGCGATCGTGGTGCGCGGGCTGCCCGGCGGCTGGTCGTACGCGCGGATCCAGACGAAGAAGTCGTTCGACGGCGCCGTGCACACCAAGAGCCAGACGCTGAACATGACCCTGGGCGCGATGCTGCTGATCGGCGTCCTGGCCATGGGTGTGCTCGGCTACCGCACCCAGATCCAGCGCCGCCGGGCCGACGAGCGCTTCCAGGCCCTGTTCCAGCACGCGCCGGACATGGTGTCGGTGCTCGACGGCGACGGCAACATCGAATACTCCAGCCCGAGCGCGGCCGCCGTGCTCGGCTTCTCCGAGGGCGTGCTGGTCGGCACCAGCGTCTTCGACATCGTGCACCCCGAGCACCGCGACTACATGCGGGAGCAGTTCGCCCTGCTGATCGCGCGGAGTGACGCCGTGCTGCGCCTGCAGTGCCTGGTGCGCGGCGGCAACGGGCAGTACCGCTGGTTCGAGTTCACCGCGTCAAACCAGATGCACAACCCGTCGCTGCACGGCGTGGTCATCAACGCCCGCGACATCTCCGAGAACAAGGCCGCCCAGGAGCAGCTCAAACACGAGGCCGGGCACGACGCGCTGACCGGTCTGCCCAACCGGCGCCGGATGCAGGACGCGCTCGGCACGTCGCTGCGGAACCAGCCGGTGGCCGTGCTCTTCGTCGACCTCGACGGGTTCAAGCCGGTCAACGACGTGCACGGGCACGAGGCCGGTGACGAACTGTTGCGCCAGGTGGCCGGGCGACTGTCCTCCTGCGTACGGGAATGGGATGTGCTGGCCCGGGTCGGTGGGGACGAGTTCGTGATCCTGATGCCCGGGGTGCTGTCGTCCGACGACGCGTCCGGCATGTCCGACCGGATCCGGCACGCGCTGGCGCAGCCGTTCACGATCGGCGGGCATCAGGTGCAGATCGGTGCGAGTGTCGGCGTGCACCTGGCGGCCGGCGCCTCCGACCCGGATGCGGCGTTGCGGGCGGCGGATCATGCCATGTACGCGATGAAGCACGCTCGCCCGGCTTCTTCTCAGGAGCGTGTGGGGAGGCACCGCGCGGCCGACTGAGAGGGCACACTGGAGGCCTCGCATTCATCGAGGAACGGCGGTGCCGGCGGTGTCCAAGATCCTTTCGCGGCGTGATCTCGACTTCCTGCTCTACGAGTGGCTCGACGTCGAGGCGCTGACCGCCCGCGAGAGGTTCACCGAACACTCCCGCGAGACGTTCGACGCCTTCCTCGACGTCTCGGCCCAGATCGCCGAGCGCGACTTCGCCCCGCACAACCGGCGCTCCGACCTCGAGGAGCCCACCTTCGACGGCACCCGGGTGCACGTGATTCCCGAGGTGGCGGCCGCGCTCAAGGTCTTCAACGACACCGGTCTGCTCAGCGCCACCATGGATGCCGACGTCGGCGGGCTGCAACTGCCGCACGTCGTGGCCCGCGCCTGCTTCGCGTGGTTCCAGGCGGCCAACCTGGCCACGTCGTCATACTCGCTGCTCACCGCGGGCAATGCCAACCTGCTTCTCTCGTACGGGTCCACGGCTCAGATCGATCGCTTCGTGCGCCCGATGCTGGAGGGCCGTTTCACCGGCACGATGTGCCTGTCCGAGCCGCAGGCGGGGTCGTCTCTGGCCGACGTGCTGACACGAGCCGTTCCCTCCGGCGACGGGACATATCGGGTCACCGGCTCGAAGATGTGGATCTCGGGCGGCGACCACGAGCTCACCGAGACGATCGTGCACCTCGTGCTGGCCCGGGCCGCGGGCGCGCCCGCCGGGGTCAAGGGGCTGTCGCTGTTCATCGTGCCCAAGCACCACATCGAGGCCGACGGCACGGTCGGCGAGCGCAACGGGGTGTCGCTGGCCGGGCTCAACCACAAGATGGGCTACCGCGGCACGACCAACGCCGTGCTCTCCTTCGACGACGCCACCGGCTACCTGGTCGGCGAAGAGGGCAAGGGCCTCGTCTACATGTTCCAGATGATGAACGAGGCGCGCATCGGTGTCGGGGCGGGCGCGGTGGCGCTGGGCTACACCGGCTATCTGCACGCCCTCGACTACGCACGCTCCCGTTCCCAGGGTCGCCTCGTGGCCGACAAAGACCCGGCGGCACCGGCCGTGCCGATCGTTCAGCACCCCGACGTGCGCCGCCTCCTGCTGTCGTCGAAGGCGTACGTGGAAGGGGGTCTGGCTCTGATCCTGTACGCGTCCAAGCTGCTGGACGAGCCCTCCGACGACAACGACCTGCTGCTCGACGTGCTGACCCCGATCGTCAAGGCGTGGCCGTCCCAGTGGTGCCGCCTGGCCAACGACCACGCGATCCAGGTGCACGGCGGTTACGGCTACACCCGCGAATACCCGGTCGAGCAGTTCTACCGCGACAACCGGCTCAACTCGATCCACGAGGGCACCGACGGCATCCAGGGCCTCGACCTGCTGGGCCGCAAGGTGGTCATGCGCGGCGGGGCCGGCCTGCAGCTGCTGATCGGCCGCATCGTGACCACGGCGGTGGCCGCGCCGACCGAGCTGGGTCAGCCGGTGATCGCGATGTGCGACCGCCTGGCCACCACCACGCGCAAGCTGTGGGCGGCGGGCGACCCGACGGCGGCGCTGGCCAACTCGACCGCCTACCTGGAGGCGACCGGCCACCTGGTGATCGCCTGGTTGTGGCTCTCGCAGCTTCTTGCTGCAGGCGACAAGGAGGGCGCCTTCTACGACGGCAAGCGGCTCGCCGCGCGCTACTTCATCACGCACGAGCTGCCACGCATCGGCCCGCTGCTCGACCTGCTCGACTCGGGAGACACCCTGTTGGCCGACCTGGACGACACCGTCCTGGGCTGACTGGTCATCCGGGTGAGGTCCGATCGGCCGCACGACCGTCGCGCTCACCCTTCGCCGGTTGCTTAGCTGGAGCAGGCGAAGGGTGGTCGCGGATGAGTTCCATGAAGCCCGGCTGGGTTCGGCTCCCAGGCGGATTCCTGCATCGGCCCGATCCCGTGCGCTCCGGGCGGACTCTGTGCGGCAGCAAAGTCGATCCCGCCGAGCGGATTCTTCATGTCCGGCCGCCGGACTGGCCGCCATGCATCGCGTGCCGGGACATGGCGCGCGCACGTCCAGGCGCGGTGCGTGATCGGGCCATCCCGGACGAGGGCCGCCCCGAAAGAGCATCGCGCCGCGCCGAGACCTGGGAGCGCGCGGTGGAGGACGGCGAGCGCCATCGCAACGAGTCGTTGAAGGCGTGGCGCTCGATCGGCTGGACCGTGCTGGCCGACAGCCGCCGGGCTCACCGCCCGAATCCCGAACGTCCGGGCCATCTGCTGTGCGGACTGTCGGACGCCACGGCCACCTCGAGATCGCGGAAGAAGCCGAAGCTGGACGCCTGCCCACGCTGTGTGGCCCTGTTGCAGAGGCGGCACGACGAGCAGAGCCGAGGCACGATCATGGTCAGCCGGCCCGACGCGGTGGATCAATACGACCGCGCTCGGCAACGCAGCAATTCCATCCGGGCGTTCCGGGGCTGAGGCCCTTGGTGATGTTGGTGCGCGGGCCGGGGGCGGGACCTAAGGTGGGCGCATGGCCTCTTCGAGCAAGAGCCCGGCGACCGAGGTGCAGGTCGGCGACCTTGCGGTGCGCGTGTCGAACCCCGACCGGATCTACTTTCCCGAGCTCGGGCTGACCAAGCTCGACCTGGTCAACTACTACCTGTCGGTGAGCGACGGCATCGTGCGGGCGTTGCGTGAGCGGCCGTGCATGCTGCACCGCTTCCCGGACGGGCTGGCCGGCGAAAAAGTGCACCAGAAGCGGGTGCCGCACGGTGCGCCGCCGTGGCTCGAGACGGTTCGGGTGAAGTTTCCGCGCTACAACCGGCACGCCGACGAACTGTGCGTGACCAAACCGGCCGACGTCATCTGGGCCGTGCAGATGTCGACGGTCGAGTTCCATCCGTGGAACTCGCGCCGGGCCGACACCGAGAAACCCGACGAGTGGCGCATCGACCTCGACCCGATGCCCGACTGCGACTACGACCGGGTGCGGCGGGTGGCCGCCGTGGCCCACGAGGTGCTCGACGACCTGGGGATCGCCGGCTTTCCGAAGACGTCCGGCGGCCGCGGCTTGCACATCTATGTGCGCATCACGCCGGAGTGGGGGTTCGGTGATGTGCGGCGGGCCGCGCTCGCCTTCGCCCGTGAGGTGGAGCGCCGCGCCCCCGACGACGTGACGACCACGTGGTGGCGCAAGGATCGCGACCCGGCCAAGCTGTTCGTCGACTACAACCAGAATGCGCGCGACCACACGATCGCGAGCGCCTACTCTGTGCGCGGCGTCCCGACCGCCACGGTTTCGACCCCGGTCACCTGGGACGAGATCCCCGACGCCGATCCGCACGACTTCACCATCCGTACGGTCCCGGCCCGGTTCGCCGAACTCGGTGACCTGCACGCCACGATCGATGACAAAGCACACTCGCTCGAGACCCTGCTGGAATGGGCCGACCGCGACGAGAAAGCCGGACTGGAAGGCCCGGCCGACCCCGGCGGCAGCTGAGGGACCGGCCGCGCGCTGCTACCTGGCCGCCAACTGGGACCTGCGCACGGCCCTGCTCACCATCGCCGCGGCATGTCCCCGCTAGCCAGACTGCGCTAGCGATCGCGGTACTGCTGGAATCCGCGCCAACCGGCGGTCTGCCCCGGATCGCCGGTCAGAAACTCCCCCGTCGAGATGTCGAGCGCCCGCGCGTCGACCGCCGCCGCGATCCGGGCGATCACCGGCAGGACGTCGTCCCCACCGCCGCGCACGTGGAGCATGATCGAGTCGACCGGGTCGCGCTTCCCGATGTTCAGCTCGATGTGCCACGACGACCCGTCGAGCATGCCCCAGGCCGGATCGCCGAGATCGACCTCGGGCAGCGCGTCACCGAGCCGGCGCAGCACCTCCGCGAGCGGCCCGAGCGCGTCGGGATCGAAGTCCTCGGCGATCTCGTCGACCGCGGCCACGTCGGCGGGCGCCCTGAACAGGAACACGTCCCAAGACATCCGGAGACCCTATCGACCCCCGGAAGCCCGGGACCAGCGTGAGGTCCGCCGAGCAGGTCCCTGCGTCGCTGCTCACCGCGCCTTCGTCGCGGTCGGACAAGCGGCCGGGAATCAGGTGGCGACGAAGTTGGCCATCATTGCCATGTCCTCGTGTTCCAGGTTGTGGCAGTGGAAGACGTACTTGCCGGGATAGCCGTCGAAGTGGACGAGGATCTTTGCCTGTTCGCCGGGGCGCAGATCGATCGTGTCCTGCCATCCGGCGTCGTACGGGCCGGGTCCCCCGCTCCCCCGGCCGAGCACCTGGAACGGGCTCAGGTGCAGGTGGACGGGATGGTGGAAGTCTGCGTTGAGCTGCCAGATCTCGACGGTGCCGAGCTTGACGTGGGCGGCGATCACGTCCGGGTGGAACGGCTGCTGCCCGACGAGCCAGCCGTCGTGGCCGGCGATCTCGCCCGTACGGAAATCGAACCTCCTGGTGACCACCGCGTCCGAAGCACGCGGCGGGGTGACCGTGGACAGCCGGTCGGGAACGGCGAACGGGGCGAGCCGTTCGTCACCGACGACGAATCGCATGATCTGCCCCATGGCACCGATGTCGAAGTCGTTGACCATCGTGACCACGGTGCCGGGGGCGTACGCGGAGAAGTCGACCAGGATGTCGAAGCGCTGAGCCGGGGCCAGTTCGAGGTGGTCGTGCCGGATCGGGGCGGCCAGCAGGCCACCGTCGGTGCCGATCCGCACGAGGCCGGTCGGGGGTGGCGGATCGAGGCGTACGGACAGGCGGCGGGCGTTGGCCGCGTTGAGCAGCCGGAAACGGTAGGTGCCACGCCCGACCGGGTGGGTGGGCCAGGGCACCCCGTTGACCAGCATGACGTCGCCGAGCACGCCGGCCACGTAGTCGCCGGTCACCCCATGCCCACCGGCACGAGCGGGGTAGAGCAGCGAGCCGTCGCGGTCGAAGCTGCGGTCGGCGATCATGAGCGGGACACCGGCGGGCAGGCCCAGCGCGGCCTCCTCGTCGTCGTGGTGCAGGTGGAAGCCGGCAAGTCCACGCCAGACGCTGGGACCGGTGAAGTCCATGCGGTGGTCGTGATACCAGAGAGTCGCCGCGCGCTGGTCCAGCGGATAGGTGTAGGTGCGCTCGCCGTGGCTGACGTCGCCGCCCATGTGGTGTCCCACGTGCTGAGCCATGTCGAGGGGGTGGACGAAGTCGATCGGGTATCCGTCGTCGGCCGCCGGCGTGCGCCCGCCGTGCAGGTGGACGACGGTCGGCACGGGCAGTCGGTTGACGTGCCGGATCCGGACCGTGCGGCCCCGGGTGCTGTGGATCGTCGGGCCGGGGAAGCTGCCGTTGTAGGTCCACAGCTCCGTGGTGAGACCGGGGAGGATTTCCGCCCGTACGGCGGTCTGGACGATCTCGTAGTGATCGGTGTCGCCCGCCGAGCGGGTGGGTCGCAACACCGGCGGCACGGTGAGCCGGCGCTGGAAGAGCGGCGGGCGGGGCGCTCGGCTGCGGAGCAGCTGCCCGGTCGAGGTCGGGGCGGCGAGGCCACGGCCAAGCGGAATGCCGATGCCGGCCGCGGCGCTCAGACCGGCCATCCCGAGCAGCGCACGACGACTGAGGGTGGTCATCGGCCACGCTCCCGGCCCGACGCGATCAGGCCGCGCACCGATGCGGACCGGACCGGGCCGCGCCTCCATCCGGCCACGGTCAGGGCGATCAGCAGCATGATCACCGTGACGCCGAGCGGGATGTGGACGGCGAGGACCAGCCGGTAGCCGAGGAACGTCTGCACCGCCGTCAGCGCGACCAGGGCCATCGTCGCCGGGATCGGCCAGGCCGGTCCGCGGCCGAGGCGGCGCCACAGGACGGCAGCCAGGACGGTCGAGGCGACCGCCGCGACCGTGTAGGTCGACCCGTCGCGGTGCAGGCGCAGTGCCACGTAGGTGCCGGACAGGAACTGACCGGCGAAGACGGCCTGGTTGCAGGCGAGCACGGCGGCCACCGTGGTGGTCAGGCGGAACAGCCCGGCCGGCCAGGTACGAGGAGTCACCGCGGCCGGGCCAGGGTGCGCCGGACCGCGACGATCGTGACCGCGACCAGGGTTCCGAAGATCGGGCCGGTGGCGGCGTGCGCGACGGCCAGCACCACGGTGTCGCCGCGACCGTAGAAGATCACCTGGATGGCGGCGTTGACGACGTTGATGGCGATCGCCGTGCCGGTCGCGATCAGGTGCACCCGGAGCAGTCCCGGGTGCCGCCACCAGTCGCGGGGGCCGCCGGTGACCCGGTTGAGGATCAGCCCGGTCAGGGGCCGCCGCGCGACGATGCTGACCACGCAGACCAGGATCACGGCGAACGGGATCAGCGCCGGCACCAGGAAGAAGCCGCGCGCCTGCCCGGTGACCGCAGCCGCGATCGCGCAGACCGCCACGATCAGGATGCCGACGAGGGCGGAACGCAATGACTGCCGGCGGGCCAGGCGGTAGCCCAGTCCGGCCAGCGCCGCCACGGCCGCGGCCGTGATCGCCGGATAGAGCGACGTGGCCGCGTTGACGGCCACGAAGACCAGGCTCGGTGCGGCGGCGACCAGGGCGGTGATCCACCGCTGCGGGTCGCTCCAGGCCAGCCGGACGGCGGCCAGAGGGGAATCGTTCATGACCAGATCGTTTCACTAGAAACTGTTTCTAGCAAGTCTGTTTCTTGTGAGATAGTATCGGCGTGTGCCAGACAACCGACCAGAAACTCCGGACAACCCGCAGACCGGCTCGCCGTTCGCGCTCGGCCTCCTGCTGCGCCGCGCCCACGACCGGGTGGCCGCCGCGATCGACGAGGCCCTCCTTCCGTTCGGCTTCGAGCGACGCCACCTGATGGTTCTGATGCGCCTCCGGGCGGACGGGCCACTCACCCAGCGCGACCTGGTCGCTCAGACCGACCACGACAAGGCGTCGATCGTGCGGATCGTCGACGACCTCGAGCGTCTCGACCTCGCCTCCCGCGAGCTGGTGCCGGGCGACCGGCGGCTGCGCGCGGTCACTCTCACCGACCACGGGCGCGAGGTTCTCGGCCGGGCCCGCGACGCCGCCCGGCCGGCCGAGGCGGCCGCGACCAAGGCCCTGAGCCCGGACCAGACCGAGCAGCTGCACCACCTGCTGCGCACGATGATCGGCGGCTGAGCGATGCGCGTCCTCATCATCGGGGCCGGTCTCGGCGGCCTCACCCTGCTGCACGGCCTGCGCGGGGCCGGCATCGACGCCCAGGTCTACGAGCGATCGCCCCGCGACGGTG
This sequence comes from Paractinoplanes bogorensis, assembly GCF_018829635.1. GTDB lineage: Bacteria > Actinomycetota > Actinomycetes > Mycobacteriales > Micromonosporaceae > Actinoplanes > Actinoplanes bogorensis. Next base: position 643,078 of record NZ_JAHKKG010000001.1, on the reverse strand, counting down.
GACAGCCGGCCAGCTACGGCATCCACCTCGACGCCGACGGCCTGCGAGCACTGCACCACTGCCTGCCCGCCGCCAACTGGAAGCAGATCGACGCCGACGGCGTGCCCGCCCCGATGATCGTCCGCTTCCACGACCCCCGCGGCTCGGTGCTGGCCACCGTCGACAAGCGCTTCCCCGTCAACGCCACCGACCCGGTCACGAAGCGCCGGGCCGTCAACCGCGACGACCTGCGTGCGGCCCTGCTCCTCGGCACCGAACCCGCCGTGCACTGGGACAAGGAATTCGACCACTACGAACTCACCGGCTCCGGCGTCCGGGCCCATTTCGCCGACGGCACCCACGCCGACGGTGATCTGCTGATCGGCGCCGACGGCAGCAACAGCCGGGTCCGCCGCCAGCGCCTGCCCGAGCTGCGACGTCAGGAACTGGGCATCCTCAACATCGCGGGCCGCACTTCGCTCACCGGTGACCTCGCCACCCGGCTGCCCGGGGAACTGACCGACGGCGGGATCAACAACGTCGTACCGGCGGGAAGGGGTTGGTTGTTCCTGTCCACGTGGGCCGCCGGCGCCGATCGCACCATCGTCTGGGCCTGGGCCGCCGCCACGTCGTCCTATCCGGCCGGCGTCGGCGACCTCGACGGCGCGCGGCTCAAGAGCCTGGTGCTCGACCGGGTCCGCGGCTGGGCCCCGCACCTGCGGGCCGTGGTCGAGGCCACCGACCCCGGCACCGTCGGCACCGTGCCGCTACGCACCATGCCCACCCTGCCCGACTGGGATCCGTCAGCGGTCACCCTGCTCGGCGACGCCGTCCACAACATGACCCCGATGGCCGGCATCGGCGCCAACACCGCTCTGCGCGATGCCGACCAGCTCCGCCAGGCCTTGACCGCCGGCGACGATCCGGTGCGTGCCGTCGGCCGCTACGAGACCGCGATGCGCGCCTATGCCAATCGGGCGCTCGCGCTCTCGACCCGCAACGCCCGCAACGCCACACTCGCCGGGCCGGCCAACCGAGCCGTCTTCCGGTCCCTGCTCCGCCTGGGCCAGCGCGTGCCGAGACTGCGGCAGAAGATGTTCGGCCCGACCGTGCGTTGACTCATGTGGACACCGGGATCAGGCTGGAACCATGCCACGACAGTTCCGCCGCAGCCGGGGGCGCCGCATCGGTGACGTCGTGATCGGGCTGTTCGTGCGGGCCGGGGTGGTGCCCGGCACTTACATGCTGACCACGACCGGCCGCAAGACCGGGCGCCCGCTCACGCATCCGGCCACGGTGGTGCGGGAGGGAACGAAGCAATGGCTGGTTTCCCCGTACGGCGTGGTGTCCTGGGTCCACAACGCGCGCGCCAACGGCCGGGTCAGTCTGACTCGTCGCGGAAAGACCCACGATTACGCCGTACGGGAAATGGCCCCGGCCGAAACGGGAATGGTGCTCAAACGCTACGTAGGCGTGGCGACCGCGACCCGCCCGTATTTCGACGCGAGCCCGGACGCGCCACCCGAGAAGTTCGCCGCCGAGGCCGACCGTCACCCGGTGTTCGAATTGCTTCCGCTGCCTTAGTCTCGGCGCTGCACCGGCGCACCGGCCCGAATCGCGCGCGGAATCTCGGCCACCTCGTCGACCCGGGCCACCAGCGCGGTCCGCTCCTCTTCAGAGGCGGTCGAATCCAGTTCGATCCCGTACGTGATCCCGGTCGAAACCCACGTCGCGCTGTCGAACCCGCCCGACGCCGTCACCCGCACTCCGTTCAGCACGAGCCCGAGTTGCTGGGCTTCCCGATAGAGGTCGTTGAGCACGCACCCGGCCGCCGCCAGATGCAGCAGGTGGGCCCCGGTGAAATCGGCTTCCACGCTGACGCCCTCATCGGTCCACCGGTGCGGAAACCGAACCCCGTCCCCCCGAAATGATCCGGCCCCCACCACTACGGAAAACCCGTCCACGCCGCCCCCATCAGTTATTCACCATTCGCGTGTTCCGCCAGTGTGGCGGATCGAGCGCCAGACGTGTTGGGCCCACTCCAGGTCGGCGGGGTCGTCGTACATGCACGTGACGGCCAGGAGGGTGCCGGGGGCTGCGGCGTAGCCGTAGAACTCGTGCTGGACACGGCCGTTCGGGGTGGTGGTGAGCCAGAACGCCCGCCGGGCCACGGTGGTGTCGTGCTCGGTCAGTTCGCCGATGGCCCTGGCGGGCAGACCCTCGGTCATCGCGGCGATCGTCTCGGCCGCGGGCGTCTGCGGTGGTGTCATGAACGGCTCGATGTGGACGGTCCGGCCCGGTCCGACGAAGCGGATGACGTGGTTGGCGGTACGCTGCCCCCGCCGGTCAGGCGCACCGGCATGAGGCAGCGCAGGAAACCGCCGATGCCCTCGACCCGCTGGAAATCACTGTTGCCCCACGCCACGGCGCGTTGCTCCTCGGACAGGGCCTGGATCGCATCCGGCAGCGTCGTGCGGATATCGAGATCGACGCCGTCGAGCGGCGCGCCGCAGCAGTGGCATCCAACGGGGTGTTCGGGCACGGACGCGCTCTACGAGACCAGCGCCCACTCCACGGTGACGGTCGCGGTCAGCGGCAGGCGGCCCGGTTCGATCGGCATGGGTGCGTCGGCCGCGGCCATGTCGTTGCTCCACCCGCGCAGGGCGCCGCCGCCGAAACTGGTCTCGGTCACCTTGATGACCTGGCCCAGCTTGCGGCCGGCCTCCTGGGCGTAGAGCGCGGCGGCCTCGCGGGCGTCGGCGAACGCCTTCTTCCGCGCCCCGGCGATCAGCTTGGTCTTGTTCTCGATGCTGAAGGTGACGCCGCTCAGCCGGGCCGCGTCGCCGCCGGCCTTGATGGCGGCGGTCATCATCTCGCCGGCCTTGGGCAGGTTCCGGATGGTCGCGGTCAGGCCCTGGTTGGCGGTGTAGCCGATGACCTTGCCGTTCTTGTCGGTCTTCGAGCTGATGCCGGCGTTCGAGGTCTGCAGGTCGTCCGTGGTCAGGCCGGCCTTGGCGAGCGTGTCCCGCATGCGGGTGGCGGCCGCGGTGGCCTGCTTCAGGGCCTCGGCCACGGTGGCGGCTTCGGCCTCGACCCCGAACGAAGCGGTGACCACGTCGGGCCGGCCGAACACCTCGCCGTTGCCGGTGACCACCACGCTGTCCGGGGTGGGTCGAAGGTCGCCGGCCGAATCCGGGCGGGCGACAACCGAAGCCGAGCGGGCCTCAGCGGCGAAGGCCGGGCCGCCACCGACCAGGACGGCCAGCACAGCGAGAGCCGGAATGCCAAAGCGCGATCGAATCATTCCGTCAGACTAATGTACGTTTTGTCCGATTCGGTGGACCTCAGGCGGGGCGGCATATTCGGTTGCTGTCCCGGGCGGGAGCGGCCAGCCTCCAATCATGGACGCTGAGGTGATCGAGCAGTTCGTCCGCGACGGGTTCGTGCGGATCGAGCAGGCGGTGCCCGCCGATCTGGTCGACGAGTGTGTGCGGCTGCTCTGGGCCGAGATCGACGCGGAACCCGGCGATCCCGCGACCTGGAAGCAACCCGTCCACTGGATCGGGCACATGCCACAGGCGCCGTTCGCGCGGGCGGCGACCATGCCCGTTCTGCTCGATGCGCTCGACGCCCTGGTCGGGCCGGGCCGCTGGGAGCCGCGGCGGGACGGGATCGGGGCCTTTCCGTTGCGGTTCCCGCATGTCGAGGAACCGGACGACGCCGGCTGGCACATCGAGGGTGCCTACACGCCGCCCGGCGAGTCGTCCTATTGGACCAACGTGCATTCGAGCTACCGGGCGATGCTGACGCTGTTCCTCTTCACCGACGTCGACGAGAGTGATGCGCCCACCCGGATCCGCGTGGGGTCGCACATGGACGTTCCGCCGGTGTTGCGCCGCTACGGCACTGCGGGCGCCTCCGGCGAAGTGCTGTCACCACTGGTCGACACCGCCTCGGCACACCGGCCGGTCGCCCTGGCCACGGGCCGGGCGGGCGACGTGTTCGTGTGCCACCCGTTCCTCGTGCACGCCGCGCAACCGCACCACGGCACCCGTCCCCGGTTCCTGGCCCAGCCGTGCATCAGCCCGTCGGAAGAGCACCGCGAAGCGCCCTACGCCGACAACCACGGCCCGGTCGCCCGCACGATCCGTCAGGCCTTGGCTTAGGCCGTGGTGCCGCGGACCCAGGGCAGGGCGACGCGCTCGATGGCGACGATCGCGTAGTACAGGATGATGCTCACGATGGCCATCAAGGTCAGGGCGGCGAACGCCGTGGCGGTGTCGCCCTGGCCCGCGGTCTGAACGATGATCGTGCCGAGGCCCTCGTCGACGCTGCCCGACTGCATCTCGCCGACCGCCACACCGATCACGGCCAGCGGCATGGCCAGCTTCAGACCGACGAAGATCTGGGGCAGGGCGGCCGGAACCCGTACGCGCAGAAAGGTCTGCACCCGGGTCGCGTCGAGCGAGCGGGTCAGCTCGACCAGGTCGGCCGGCGTGCTGGTCAGGCCGGTCGCCGTGGACAGCACGATCGGGAAGAAGCACAGCAGGAACGCCATCGCCAGAACCGGCGTGGTGCCGAAGCCGAACCAGGCGATCATCAGCGGGGCCAGGGCCACCTTGGGCACCGCGTTGAGGGCGACCAGGAGCGGGCCGAAAGCGCGCTCGAACGGCTTCCAGGCGGCGATGGCCGTGCCGAGGGCGACCCCGATGACGATCGACAGGGCGAAGCCGATCAGGGTGACCCGCACGGTGTCCCAGGTGGTGCTGAGCAGCAGGTCGGGGTAGGTGCCGAAGCTTTCGGCGACGTCCAGCGGGGAGGGCAGGATGATCGGCTGGATGTCGAAGATCTCGACGGCCGCCCACCACACCGCGACCGTCACGACGATGCCGAGCACCGGCCAGGCCACCAGCGAGGCCGAGAACCGTCGGGCCGGACGGGCGGGACTGGTCACGGCGGCCTCCGACGGTGGCGTCAGCGTGTCTTGCACCGGTGCTCCTCCGACGAGAAGAAAGGGGCGTGCCGTCACCGGCACGCCCCGGAAAACTAGGCCTTCGGGGTCAGATCGAAGTTGATGACCTGCTCGGGCTTGAGACCCGGGTCGATCTGGCCGGAACCCTGCAGGATCGCGATGCTGCGCGCGACCCGCTCCGCGTCGAGCGCACCGACCGGGATGCCGGCCGCGGCCGACTTCACGTACGGGCCCATCAGCTTGAGCTCGGCCTCGACGCCCTTGGGGTTGGCCGTCTGGACGTACTTGGCCATGATCGTGCCGGCCTCGGCCGGGTTGTCGATGGAGTACTGCAGACCCTTGAGCAGCGCCTCGGTGAACTTCTTGACCTTCTCGGGGTTGTCCGTCGCGTACTTGGTCGACGTGATCAGGACGTTGCCGTAGAGGTCCTGCAGGTAGTCGCTGTAGGGCAGCACGACGGCCGTCTTCTTGGAGACGGTCTCGACGGTCGGCTTGCCCACCACGAACTGACCGATGCCCTGCACCTTGCCCGACGCGAGCGTGCCGATCAGGGTCTGCGCCTGGCCGTTCTGGAAGGTGACCTTCTTGTCGTCGATGTTGGCCAGCTTGGCGTAGGTCGGGAACAGCGTCCGCACGACCGAGCCGGGCGCGTCGGCCAGCGTCTTGCCCTCGAGGTCCTTGGGCGAGGCGATGCCGTTGCCGTCGAGCGAGATGATGGCGGCCATCGTGCGCTGCTGGATCGCGCTCACCGCGGTGAAGCCGGTGGTCTTGTCCTTGCCGCCGGCCGCGATCAGGCCACCGGTGAGGTCGATCGGGGTGAACTGGGCGGCACCGGAGACGATGGCCTTGATGCCCTCACCGGAGCCGGCGCCGGGCTTGACCTCGACGTCGAAGCCGGCGTCCTTGAAGTAGCCCTTCTCGAGGGCGACGTACGCGTATGAGTCACGTCCGAAGGTGCCGAACGAGGTCAGGTAAGTGATCTTTTCGAGCGACGCGGAGCCGGAGCCTCCGTCGCCGTCAGCCGAGTCGTCGCTGCACCCGGCGGCTGCGCTCATGGTCAGAGCGAGCGCGCCGGCGACAACGGAACGTACGAGGGTCCTTCTCTGCACCGGAATCCTTCCCGAGGGGAATCGACAACGACGGCAAAGGGCGCGCCGCGGTCGTAGGGGTCGAACGTGGGACAGGGGTGCCCCGACCGGGGATCGTAGGGCAAACTGGCACAAGCATCGATGACAGATTCATCTCAAATAGCGAAGTAGACGTATCTCTCACATTCGATCATGATGAGCCGGTATGCGTCCGGAACGTCTGCCTCTTGAGGACGATGATGCGCGTAAGCCTGTTCGTCGAGCCCCATCGTGGTGCCTCTTATGACACCCAGCTGCGGTTCGCGCGGCACGCCGAATCCGCTGGTTACGAGGGACTTCTGCGGGCCGATCACTACCGGGCGCTGACCCCGGAGCCCGGACTGCCCGGGCCGACCGACGCCTGGGTCACGCTGGCCGGGCTCGCGCGCGAGACCACCACCCTGCGGATCGGCACGATGGTGAATTCCGCCACATTCCGTTTGCCCGGTCCTTTGTCGATCATCGTGGCGCAGGTCGACCAGATGAGCGGCGGCCGCGTTGAGCTGGGCATGGGCGCCGGCTGGGTGGAGCGCGAACACACCGCGTACGGGATCCCGTTCCCCCCGGTGGGCGAGCGTTTCGACCGCCTCGAGGAGCAGCTCGAGATCCTCACCGGACTTTGGCACACCCCCGAGGACGAGATGTACTCGTACGAGGGAAAGCATTACCAACTGGTGGACGCCCACGCACTGCCGCGACCGGTCCAGCGACCGCACCCGCCGATCATCATCGGGGGCAAGGGCCCACGCCGTACGCCGGAACTGGCGGCCCGGTTCGCCGACGAGTTCAACATGCCGTTCAAGACCGTGGCCGAGACCGCGGCGGCGTTCGACCGCGTGCGGCAGGCGTCGGAGAAGACCGGACGAGAGCTGACCCTGTCGGCGGGCATCGTGGTCGCGATCGGCCGCACCGATGCCGAGGCCGCCGAACGGGCCGCTCCCCTGCACGTCAAGAGCGCCCTCCCGCCGGAAGACCCGGTAACCGGCTCCCCCGCCGCGCTGGTCGAGCGGATCGAACAGATGCGCGAGATCGGCGCCGGTCGCGTGCACCTGCGCATCATCGAGATGGACGACCTCGACCACATCGACCTGATCGCCGCCGAGGTGCTGCCTCAGCTGTCCAAGTAGGCCAGCACGGCGAGCACCCGGCGGTTGTCGTCCTCCGAGACCGGCAGGCCGAGCTTGGTGAAGATGTTGTTGATGTGCTTGCTGACCGCCTTCTCGGTGACGAAGAGCTTGGCCGCGATCGCCGCGTTGGAGCGCCCGGTCGCCATCTCGCCCAGCACCTCGCGCTCGCGGGCGGTCAGCACGTCGAGCGGCCGCGAGCGGTCGAGCAGCCGGGCCACCACCTCGGGGTCCATCACCGTGCCGCCGCCGGCCACCTGGCGTACGGCGTCGATGAACTGGGCCACGTCGGAGACCCTGTCCTTGAGCAGGTAGCCGACCCCGCCCCGGCGGTCGGAGAGCAGTTCCCGGGCGTAGAGCGGTTCCACGTGCTGTGAGAGCACCAGGATGGGCAGGCCCGGCGCCTCCCGGCGTACGGAAATCGCGGCTTGCAGCCCCTCGTCGGTGAACGTGGGCGGCAGGCGCACATCGAGAACGGCCACGTCGGGCTTGTTCTCGAGCAGCGCCGGAACGACGTCGGGCCCCCGGTCGACGACGGCCACGACGTCGAAGTCGAACGCCTCGAGGATGCGGGTCAGTCCGTCCCGGAGGAGAGCATGGTCCTCGGCGATGACGACGCGCACGGCAGCTCCATGGAGACGATGGTCGGTCCACCTGGCGGACTGGACAGGCTCATCGTGCCATCGAAGGCGGCCAGGCGTCGCTCCATTCCGGCCAGCCCGGTGCCGCTGGTCATGTCGGCGCCGCCCCGCCCGTCGTCGCCGACCTCGAGGTGCAGCACGTCGCCGAGCCGGTGCATGCTCACGTACGCGAACGTGGCGCCGCTGTGCCGTTGCACGTTGGCCAGGCCCTCGGCGATCGCGAAGTAGGCGGCCGACTCGACCGGCGTCTCGAGCCGGCCGGTGAGGTCGGAGTCCACTGTGGTGGGTATCCGGGAACTGAGCGCCAGCGCCCGCACGGCCCCGTCGAGACCGCGCTCGGCCAGCACCGGGGGGTGAATTCCCCGGACGAGGTGACGCAGCTCGACCAGCGCGGTGGAACTGTTGTCGCGGGCCTCGGAGAGCAGCTTGCGGGCGGTGGCCGGATCGCGCTCGATCAGCTCCTCGGCCAGCCCGATCGTCATGCCGAGCGACACCAGCCGGGCCTGCGCGCCGTCGTGCAGGTCGCGCTCGATCCGCCGCAGCTCGGCGGCCTGGGCGTCGACCGTGTCGGCCCGGGTGACGGTCAGCTGGTCGACCCGCAGGCGCAGCTCGGCGGCGCGGGTCGGGGCCAGGAACAGCCGGACGAACCACGCGTCGGCCCGGCGCAGGTAGGGCGCCACCGCGATGCCGAGGGCGAGGATGGCCAGCCCCATGGGCAGCGACAGGAAGCCCTCGCCGACACTCTCGATCGGCCACATCGCGGCGTAACCGGACCAGCCCTCGGCCAGATAGATCCAGAGCGGCAGCAGCACGATGCCCTCGACGCCGTAGGCCGGGATGGCCAGCGTGAGGATGCCGAGCACCAGGCCGGCGACCGCGCCCGGCAGCAGCCAGGCGAAGTCGCGCCAGGTGGCCGGGTCGGTGATGATCCAGTGGTAGCGCTTCCAGCCGACCGGGGCGACGCCGGCCGGCTTCGGGCGGTAGGGCCGCGGGATGGGCACGCCGTGCCAGGCCGCCATGCCCCGGGCCGCGTTGGCCTTGAGCCGGATCAGCGCGGTCACCGCCGGCAGCAGGAAGAACCCGATGCCGAGCACCGGCGTCAGCACCAGCGACAGCACGAAGAGCACGAAGAGCGGAAGGTTGAGCACGGCCAGGACGATCGACAGCGCCCCGGCGGCCACCGCTCGAAGCCCGTCACGAATCCAGTCTCTTGTCTCCACGCTTTCCATCCTGAACCACCGGGGAGATCAACTCAGTAGTGCTAGCCCTACCACCGGCTGGGGGGCCCGCACTCCTGACCTTGCGGGGTCCGGCACGGTCTGCTGTAGGGCATGACGACGATGGCAGAGCGGCCGCGCACGACCGCCTTCTCCGAACTCGGCCGCCGGATCAACGAGGCCGGGCTGCTGCGCCGGCAGCCGCGCTATTACGCCGTACGGCTGAGCCTGGTCGCCGGTGCGCTCGTGCTCGGCTGGAGCGCGTTCTTCCTGATCGGCGCGTCGTGGTGGACGCTGGCGGTGGCGGCCTTCCTGGCCGTGGTGTTCGCGCAGACCGCATTGGTCGCCCACGATCTCGCGCACCGGCAGGTGTTCCGCACCAACAAGCCGAGCTCGCGGGCCGGCCTGATCGCGGGCAACCTGGCGATCGGCATGTCCTACGGCTACTGGATGGAGAAGCACACCAAGCACCACGCCAACCCGAACCACGACGATCTGGACCCGGACGTCGGGCCGGGCGTGCTGGCCTGGTCACCGGAAAATGCCCGCGGTTTCATCGGCCGCTATCAGGCCTACCTGTTCTTCCCGCTGCTGACCCTGCTCGGGCTCTCGCTCAAGCGGGACAGCATCCGGTGGATCAACGAGAAGAAGAAACCGCTCGAGGCCGCGCTCCTCGGGGTGCACCTGATCACCTATGTCGGGGCGCTGGTCATGGTGCTCAGCCCGCTGCAGGCGCTCGCGTTCCTCGTCGTCCACCAGGCGATCTTCGGCGTCTACCTGGGCATGACGTTCGCGCCCAACCACAAGGGCATGCCGCACCCGACCGGCGACGAGGACTTCCTGCGCAAGCAGGTGCTGACCTCGCGCAACGTACGCGGCGGCCGGTTCGTCGACGTGGCCCTGGGCGGGCTCAACTACCAGATCGAGCACCACCTGTTCCCCGGCATGCCGACCCCGAACCTGCGCCGGGCCCAGCCGATCGTGCAGCAGTACTGCGCGGAGATCGGCGTCCCGTACGAGATGACCAGCCTGACCGATTCGTACCGGCAGGCCCTGCGTCACCTGCACGACGTCGGCGCTGATCTCCGCGCTTCGTCCTAGCGCGGGACGTTGCGCAGGTTGGTCCGGGCCAGGTGCAGCATCTGCCCGACGCCGCCGGACAGCACCGACCGTCCGGCGGCGAGCGCGAACCCGGCCGCCTCCTCCTTGGTGATGTGCGGCGGGATCTCCAGCGCGTCCGGATCGGTGACCACGTCGAGCAGCGCCGGCCCGTCGTGGTCGAGCAACGCACGCATCGCCCCGCGTACCTCGTCCGGCTTCTCCACCCTGATCGCGTGCAGGCCGGCCGCCCGCGCGATCGCCGCGAAGTCGACCGGATCGTGGTCGGTCTCGTACGGCGGATCGCCCGCCACCAGCATCTCGAGACGCACCATGCCGAGGCTGGAGTTGTTGAACACGACCACCTTGACCGGCAGATCGTGCAGCTTGGCGGTCAGCAGTTCGCCGAGCAGCATGGCCAGACCGCCGTCACCCGACATCGAGACGACCTGCCGTGATGTGTCGAGCTTCTGGGCACCGAGCGCGTGCGGCAGCGCGTTGGCCATCGTCCCGTGCACGAACGATCCGAGCAGCCGGCGCCGCCCGTTCGGCGTGATGTAGCGGGCCGCCCAGCTCGTGCACATCCCGGTGTCAGCGGTGAAAATCGCGTCGTCGGCCGCCTCCTCGTCCAGGATCGCCGCCACGTACTCAGGGTGGATCGGGACAAGATCTTCCACCCTTTCCGTGTACGCCCCCACGACGCGCTCGAGCTCATCCACGTGCTTCTTCAGCATCATGTGGAGGAACTTGTGATCCTTGCGTTCCAGCTTCGGAAGGAGCGCGCGGAGAGTAAGCCCGACGTCACCGGCCACGCCCAGATCGAGCGGGGTGCGGCGACCGAGACGGGACGGGTCGATGTCGATCTGGATCGTGTTCTTCTGAGGCAGGAACTGCCGGTACGGGAAGTCGGTGCCGAGCAGCAGGAGCAGGTCGGCCTCGTGCGTCGCCTGGTAACAGGCGCCGTAGCCGAGCAGACCCGACATGCCCACGTCGTACGGGTTGTCGTACTGCAGCGATTCCTTGCCGCGCAGCGAATGCCCGACCGGCGCGCCCAGCTTCTCGGCCAGCTCCAGCACCTCGGCCCGGGCCCCGGCGCACCCGATGCCGCCGAAGACGGCGACCGTCCCGGCCGCGTTGATGCGCTCGGCCAGCTCGGCGATCACGTCGTCGGGCGGCGTTCCGAGCACCGGCCCGGCCACCGCGTGCCCGGTCCCGGTGTCGTTGACCGCGTCGGCCTCGAGCACGTCACCGGGCACGACCAGCACCGCCGCGCCGCGCCGGCCGACCGCCTCCTGGATGCCGATCCGGGCCATCCGCGGCATCTGGGCCGGCGCCGAGACGAGCTCGGTCCAGTGGCTGGCCTGCTCGAACAGCCGCTTGGGGTCGGTCTCCTGGAAGAAGCCGGTGCCGATCTCACCCGAGACGATGTGCGAGGCGATGGCCAGCACCGGCGCGGCCGATCGGTGCGCGTCGAACACGCCCTGGATCAGGTGCGTGTTGCCCGGCCCGCAACTGCCCGCGCAGACCGCCAGCTTGCCCGTGACCTGGGCCTCGGCCGCCGCCATGAAGGCCGCCGCCTCCTCGTTGTGGACGTGCACCCACTCGATGGCGTCGTGGCGCCGGATCGCGTCGGACAACGCGTTCAGGCTGTCCCCCACGATCCCGTAGATCCGCTCGACGCCCGCCTGCACCAGCACCTCGACCAACTGGTCGGCGACCGACTTCGACTTCCCGAACACCCCGGACTCCCGCCTCTTCGTGGCAACGTTCTGGGGGTACCCGCTTCTCCCGCACTCGAACGGAGCTCGGAATGGATCTGCGTCTCACTGACAAGGTGGCGGTGGTTACCGGAGGTAATGCTGGGATCGGTGAGGCGATCGCCCGCGGTCTGGCGGCCGAGGGGGCACACGTCGCGCTGGTCGCCCGCGACCCCGACCGCCTGCGCGAGGTAGCCGATTCGATCGACGGGCGGGTTCTCACGGTCGCCACCGACCTCACCGCCCCCGACAGCGCCGACCAGGTGGCCGCCGCCGTCGAGGCCGAGTTCGGCGGGGCCGACATCCTGATCAACAACGCCGGCACCGGCAGCGAGGAGAAGATCCTCACCGCCCCCGACGCGCGGTGGCAGTTCTACTGGGAGTTGCACGTGATGGCGGCCGTCCGGCTGGCCCGCACGATCGCGCCGCAGATGAAGGCCCGCGGCGGGGGCGTGATCCTGCACAACGCGTCGATCTGCGCCACCCAGCCGCTGGGCTACGAGCCGATCTACAACACCACCAAGGCGGCGCTCGTGATGTTCTCCAAGTGCCTGGCCAACGAGCTGATCGGCGACAACATCCGGGTCAACGCGGTCAACCCGGGCCTGGTCATGACCGGCGACTGGATCAAGACGGCGAAGTCGCTCACCGAAGGTACCGACCAGACCTGGGAGCAGTACCTGCAGAAGATCGCCGACGACAACGCACCGATCGGCCGGTTCGCCACGCCGGCCGAGATCGCGGACTTCTTCGTGTTCCTGTGCTCGGAGCGGTCGGGCTATTCGGTCGGCTCGACCTACTACGTCGACGGCGGCTGGCTCAACGTGACGACCTGAGGAACGGCACGAGCAGCGGGAGCACGGCGGCGGCCTGCATCGCGACCATGTGATCGGCGCCGGGGACGATGTGAACCTGCCAGCCTTGGGACCGGAGCGCGTCCTGGTTCCGGATCAACGGCTCGGCCAGGGTGACGTAGGCGTTGTCCCAGTCCGGGCCGTACTGGATGTTGTCCTTCTCGCCGGCGAACGCGAGTCGCGGCAGCTCGAGCCGCACCTGGCTGTCGTCGAAGTCGCGCAACGACTCGTAGAGCGTCACGAACTGACGGGTCTGGTCGGGGGTCTGGGTGAAAGCGACCGAGTCCCAGTCCCCGGCCACGGCCTCACCGGTCGGCGGGGGCGGCGGATCGAGGGCCAGCCGGTGGGCGCTGTTGGTGACGGCGAGCATCGCGTCGTACGGGCCGTCGAGCGGCGGGTATCCGCCCATGGCCAGGGCGGTCAGCCGATCGGTCCGGAGGGCCAGTTGCAGCCCGGAGAGGGCCAGCCAGGAATAGCCGTAATAGGCGAACCGCTCGGCCTCGGCCGCGTCGGCGATCGCCAGCAGGTCGGCGGCCACGGCGTCGACGGTCAGGGAGAGGGGCGCCGGCTGCTCATTGAGGCGATGGCCCTCGTAGTCGGCGGTGATCACCCGGAAGCCGGCCTCGGCCAGTCCGGTCGCCAGGTTGTGCCCGAGGTGGGGGTCGGCGCCCCACGCCCGCATCGTCTCGGCCTGCTCCCCCTCGATCAGCGCCGTGCTCACCGGGGTGAGGATGGCGGGACCGGCGCCTCGAACGTTGACCTCGATGATGGATCCGTCGTGCAATCGCGCGTTCGGCATGCAAAACACTATACACTGTCAGGAGTTATGGACGATCACCTTCGACGGCTCTGGCGGCACCGCGGGACGACCCTGCCCACGCCCCGCCGCGGACCGCGCCAGCAGCTCGACCTCGACGAGATCCTCGACGCGGCGATCGCGATCGCCGACACGTCCGGGCTCGACGCCGTCTCCACCCGTGCGGTCGCCGCGCGTTTTGAACGGACGGCGATGGCGCTGTATCCGTACGTGGGAACGAAAGACAACATGGTCGCGCTGATGCAGGACCACGCCAGCGCCCTCCCCGCGCTGCAACCCGGGCTGCGCGGATGGGCGACCGGGCTGTTCGAGCTCTATCTGGCCCATCCGTGGCTGACCGAGCGCTCGTGGGCGCAGGCGTCGCAGGGCCCCAACGAGCAGGACTGGATGGAGGCGCTGCTCGCGATCCTCGGCGGGCATCCGCAGCGGGCGCCGGCGGTCACCATGCTCTACGCGACCGTGCGGGCCACGGCCCAGACCGCCGCCGCCTATCGCAAGCTGACCCCGGCCGACGAACAGGCCTGGGTGGCCGGCGCCGCCCCGATCCCCGACTTCGCCGAACGCTATCCGCTGTCCACGTCGTTGCCACCGGTCGCGACGGACTGGCGGGACATGCCCTACGCGGGCCTGCTGGCCGCCGTCGACGTGCTGGCCACGGGCCTGCAACTCAGTCGAGCCCGTCCAGACCGAGGTCCGCTCTGAGCGCGGCGCGGCCGTCCGCGGTCAGCCGCACCGCACGCCCCGATCCGATTCTGGTCACCCAGCGCCGTTCGAGGAAGGTCTCGCACAGCCTTGCTCCGGCCAGCCCGGCCAGATGCTGCCGCCGCTCCGTCCAATCCAGACATCCGCGGGCGAGCGGCCGGCTCCGGCTCCGCAGATCCAGGTCAAGACGATCGACAAGCCATTCCTTCCCGTACGGGGTGAGCGCGAACCCGCCGTCCTGGTCGAGCAGCCCGCGCGCCGTCATGGCATCGGTGACCGCCACCCCGAGTTGCCCGGCGAGATGGTCGTAGCAGGTCCGGCCCCGGCGCAGCGCGGCCGACGCCGTAGCCGCCCGCAACCCGGTCACCCGGGCCGGCCGCGGGTCGAGCCGGGCGGCCAGATCCTCGATCAGCTGCGCCGCGGCCGGATCGGCCAGCTGCACGTACCGGTGCCGTCCCTGTTTCCGCTCGACCAGCAGCCCACCCTGCACGAGCCGGTGCAGATGCTCGGTCGCCGTGGACGCCGCGACACCGGCCTGGCCCGCCAGCTCGCCCGCCGTCCACGCGCGCCCGTCCAGCAGAGCCAGGCACATGGCGGCGCGGCTCTCGTCAGCGAGCAGGCTCGCCAGCCGGGCCAGTTCCGATGCCGAAGTCATGCCTCATTCTGAGCCCGGGACAGTTCGGCCGGCGCCGCATCGTCATGCCTCGGTGTGCGGGCCAGGGCGCGGACGGCCAGCACGCTGATCGGCGCCAGGACCAAGTGGGCGAGAGCCAGGGTGACCGTGCTCGCGGTGTCCAGATCGGCCGGGATCGTCATCACGAAGATCGTGACCACGGCCAGCACCGGGGCGACGACCACCGCCGTACGGGTGACCCAGCCCCCGAAACGCGACAGCAGCGCCACCAGCACCAGGCCGATCAGCAAGGGAACCGCCGTGAAGCCGGCGACGGTAGCCGCGTCCACCTCGTTGACGACACCGTTGCCGGTGAATCGGAAGCTGCCGCCCGCAGCCCGGCCCACTGCGTAGATGGCCAGGTTGACGACGACGGCGACCCCGGCCGCGGCGGCGATGACGGTCGCGGCCTTACGCATCGGCGGACTGCTTGAGGAACGCCTCGATGCGAGCGAACGCGCCCTGCCACACCTCGTTGACGAAGAAGTCGCGAACCTCGGGAACGGGGAAGCCGCTCTGCACGACGGTCACGAGCGTGTTGTCGCCCTGAGCCTCGAACGTGATCTCGATGCGGGTCGCCATCTCGGCACCGTCGGGCCCGGATCCGATCGACTCGGTGACCAGCCGGCGGGGCCGGTCGATCTCGAGGAACGTCTGGGTCTCGCGGAACAGCGTGTCCTTGTCGGGCCCCCAGACCGCGGTCTGCTTACCGCCGACCCGCAGGTCGACCTCGATCTCCACGATGCCCGGGGTCTCGTCGAGAATGCTGAACCAGATCTTCTGCTTCTCAGCGTCGGTATAGGCGTCGAACACCTCCTCCGGCGTGGCCGGAAGCTCACGGGTCAGTCGCATGTCAAGCGTCATCGTTCTGCTCCATCGTCGGTGTGCGCTGGGCGCGGTTCTCGTCGGATTGCCAAGCTGCGTCTCGTTGCGCGGAACCGCCCGGCTGCGCGGAACCGCCCGGCTGCGCGGAATCGCTGAGGCCTCGGCGCAGGGTGAAGTAGGCGTCCAGCCCGTCCAGGCGGCGCGCCCACAAGCGTTGGTAGAAGGCGATCCACGCCATCGCCTCGTCGAGTGGGGCCGGGGCGAGGCGGCACTGCCGGGCGCGGCCCACCTTTTCGGTGACGACCAGGCCGGCGCCCTCCAGCACCTGCACGTGTTTTTTCATGCCGGTCAGGGTCATGCCGGCCGGTTCGGCGAGTTCGCCGATGGTCGCCGGCCCGTCGCCGAGACGGATCAGCACGGCTCGGCGTTGCGCGTCGGCCAGGGAGGCGAACACGCGATCCAGTTCCTCTTGCTGAACCATGCGGTTCACCTTATGACACTGAACCGAAGAGTTCAATATGTGCCGTCGGGTGGTCTCGAACCACCGGCCTCCGCCTTATGAGGGCGGCGCTCTCCCGCTGAGCTACGACGACGGGTCTCATTCCGGACGCGTACCGTCCGCAACCGGTCCTATGGTGCGGGGATGCAGTCACACATCCAGGGCATGTGGTGGGGCATGGCCGTCGAGGCCCCGGACCCGGCCGCACTGGCCCGCTTCTACTCCGATCTGATCGGCTGGCCGCTCGTGCACGAGGAGCCCGGCACGTCGGTGCTGGCCACACGCCCCGACGGCTCGAACTTCGTCGTTTTCCAGCAGGCCGACGGTTACGAACCACCGGTCTGGCCCCCGAACGACGGACGACAGCGCCCGATGATGCACTTCGACTTCCAGGTCGGCGACCTGGACGAAGCCGTCGCCGAGGCGCAGGCCCTGGGGGCCAAACTGGCCGACCACCAGCCGCAGTCCCACGTACGCGTCCTGCTGGACCCGGTCGGCCACCCCTTCTGCCTGGTACGGGACGACAACTGATCGCCGCGCGTGGGGCAGGACGGCGGGAGCGCGTTGGTGGGGTAGCGCAAGTGTTCCCCTCCAGCCAGCCCGACGGTCGCCCTACCCGCCGCAGCCGGCCCGCGTGCGCCGCCGCCCTGCCCCCTCTCATGTGGACATGCCTATGAAATTGTCGAGATGTGACGAGCACGGGCGGCAGGACTCGAACCCGCACCTAACGGTTTTGGAGGCCGTCGCTCTACCAATTGAGCTACACCCATAGGACACAGAAAAACGACTTCCGCAGTCAAAAGAATGGCGAAACCGCCGGCCCGTAAAACGTCAGAATGTGCGGCCAGGACCACGGAGCCGATCGCGAGTGATGACCGAGCCGCCACTTCACCGGGCTCAGCCGAGCACGAGCAGAAGTATCACCCGGGCATGCTCAGCAAAGCCACGCTCGACACCTGCGACGGCCTCCCAGCCAGCACCAACGCCCCCGACAGCCGTTGGTACCACCCTGAGCAGCCACAACGCAACGGCCCAACGAGAGACCGGCACAGCCGCCGGACGCCGGTCGCCTTACGACGTCAGGACCATCGCCCGTTCGTCGCGCAGCGCCAACTGCGACCCAGCCGCCGTTCGCGTTGAGGCCTCGGCATTCGCGGCATTCGACCCTGGAACGATTCCGGCATCTCCGCGGCGCTCACACCCGGGCGGACGACAACGGCGTCATGCCACTTCATCTCGGACCCCTTTCGTGCGGCTCTCTCGCGGACTCCCCAAACAATAGGGCCTCCCATTCCCGCCCGCAATCCTTTTATTTCCGCCCGGCACCGGGCGCGGCTCAGCGAGATGGCGACCGCGGAGAACCGGGCCGCGCCGACGATCACCATCGGCGCGGCCGGAGCACTCGGATCGGGCCCGGGACGACCGTCAGCGGAGGAGATGGCCGCGAACATCTTCCGGGCGTACGGGAAAAGCAAGAACCTGGCCGGACAACTGCCCATCGTCGGAAGCGCACACCAGGCGGCCGAGTGGTTCGCCGCCGACGCCGATGCGGGCGCCACCCATCTGGTCATCGGCTTGGCCGGTGCGGGCTGGCGTGAACAATGCGAAGTGCTGGCCGAGGCCCGGGAACGTGACTAGTGCACGGCCCAGCCGTCGCCGTATTCGACGAACAGCGGGTCGGTTCGCAGGGTCACCGGGCGTTCGACCAGCACGCACCGATGCTCGCCGGGCCACCACCAGCCGCCGGCGCGGGTCAGGGCGGCCCACGTCTCGAACTCGTGCTGACGCCGCAGCGGTGTGAGTCCGAGCCGGCGCAGGACGTCGGCGAAGGCCATCCAGTAGGCGTCCTGATGCCCGTACCACCCGACCGGCACCGGCCCCAGCGCGGCCCGGACCGGCAGGTACACACTGGACAGACGACGGAACAGATCATTCCGTACGCCCTGCAGCAGCACCTCGCGGAACGGGTAGCCCGCGGCCAGCGCCTGTTCGGGTGGGAGCACCGGCCACGGATCGCCCTTCTTGCGTTTGGGCGCGGGACGGTCGGCCGGTGGTTCGGTGTAGTCGGCCTCGAGGTCACTTCGCAGCTGGGACAACCCGGCCGCGATGTCACTGGCCAGCGGCCACGGGAACTGCGGACGCCGCAGGTCTTCGTGGGTGGGCAGCCCGTCGAGGAACGGCATCGCGGCTCGGGGCGAGGTCACCCAGACGAACTCGGGGCGACGCCGTCGATGCCGGGCGTAGATCGAGGCGATCGCCTCTTCGGTGGTGGTGTGGTCGACCGGCTTGGTGGTGAGTCCCACGTCAAGCCACTCTTGGCGGATCTCGGCGGCGTCGGTCCAGAGTGCGGGACGGAGCCGCGCGGTCGCGATCAAAGCGCGAGGGCGCACGCGCCCTTCCGGGAGAAGGTCATCATGGCGACCATGATGACCCACCGCCCGTCGGTGCGCCATCGGTTATTTGGGTGCCCCAAGATCGTCCAAAGCCTTGACCGAGCCACGGTGCAGCGGCACCGGGTCGGTCTTGCGGGCCTGGTCCAGGGTGATCTCCTTGGCGGCCGCGTTGGCCTGCTCGAGCTGGGGCTTCCGGTCGAACAGGGCCTTGGTCAGCACACAGGCGACGTTGGCGTCGAGATCGTCCTTCACCAGCAGGACGTTGGGGACGACGATCGTCGGGGTGTCGGCCGCGAGCTTGTACGTCGCGGCGGGGATGGTGCCGGCCTCGTACACCTCGTTGATCTTCTGCATGTCCGGGAGCAGCGGCGTGATGTCGAGGAACTGCACCTGGCCGCCCGCGGTGGTGAGCAGATCGGTGACACCGGGGGTGGGCAGGCCGCCCGACCAGAACAGCGCGTCGATCGAACCCTCCTTCATACCGTCGACGGTCTTGGTGAGGTCGAGCTTCTGGGCGCTGATGTCCTGGGCCGGGTCGAGTCCGGCCGCGGTGAGCAGACGGTTGGCGATGACCTCGGTGCCGGACTTCGGTGAGCCGGTGGAGACCCGCTTGCCCTTCATCCCGGCCACGTCCTTGATCCCGGCCGCCTTACGGACGATCACCTGCGTGTAGTTGGTGTGGATGCGGGCCAGGGCGGCGATCGGCTGCTTGCTGTCGAAACTGCCGGTGCCGTTGATCGCGTCGGCCGCGGTGTCGGCCAGCGAGAACGCGACGTTGTAGGTGCCGGCGACGAGCTGCTGGATGTTCTGCACCGACGCACCGGTCTCGGACGCGGTCGCCTTGACCTTGCCGCCGGTGGCACCGATCTGTTCCGCGTACGCGTTCCCGAGCGCGAAATACACGCCGGTCGCGTTGCCGGTGGCGATGCCGATCCGCGTCTCGTTCGGGACCTCGCAGGTGACGTCACCACCGGTGTCGGTCTGGGCCGCGTCCTGCCGCCCGCCGCAGGCCGTGAGCGCCGCGCCGGTCAGGGCCAGCGTGACCGCGGCGACTGCCATTCTTTTCATTTCAACCCCGTTTCTTCCGTACGCGTGGAGTCCCGGCCCGGCTCATCCCGGGTCGAAGAGGGCGGGCCGTCGGCGAGCGTCGCGGACCGGCGATCGAAGGCGGCCCAGACGGCGGAGGCAGCCAGCAACACGATCCCCGCGCCGATCGTGAGCGGCTCCAGATAGAGCAGCAGCAGCCCCGAAAGTGCGGCCAGCACACGCGATCCGACCCCGGCGCGGCCGACGCCCAGCACCCAGCCGCCGGTCGCGACGGCCAGCCCGGCCACGCCCAGCATCGCCGCCGCCGTGGCCCACACGATGTCGGCGAACGGCCCCCGCGCCAGCAGATACGAGCCGGACGGCGTGAGCACGAACGCGATCGGGGCCAGGAACGCCGGCAGCGCGTACTTGAGGGCCTGCCACATCGTCGGGATCGTGCGGCCGCCGGTGATCGCGCTCGCACCCACCGCGGCCAGCGCCGTCGGCGGGGTCACCTCGGAGAGCACCGAGTAGTAGAAGACGAACATCGCCGCCGCCGGTTTGGGCACGCCCAGGGCCAGCAGCGCGGGTCCGATGATGACCCAGCCGATGATGAAGCTGGCGGTGACCGGCACGGCCAGGCCGAGGATGGCCAGCGCGATCGCGGCCAGGATCACGGTCAGGGCGAGCACTGCGGTCGGATTGTCGGTGACGGCCCGGGCCCCGCGCACGAGCAGTGAGGCCAACTGCGTACCGAGACCGGTCTTGGTCGTGGTGGCGGTGATGATGCCCGCGGCGGCGCATACCGCGACGACCGGCAGCACCCCGCGGACGCCGGCGCTGAGGGCGGCGAACACCCGTCGAGGGGTCAGCCAGGTGCTGCGGTCGAGGAAGGACAGAACGAGCGCGAGCAGCGTGGCGTAGACGACGGCGCGGGTCGCGCTCTGGCCCAGAGCGAGCAGCAGCACGATCAGCAGCAGCGACGAGAAGTGGTAGCCGAACCGGGCCAGCAGCCGCAGCGTGCTGACCGGGGGCGTCTCGAGGGAGCGTACGCGGAAACGCCTTACATCGATCTCGACCGCGAGCAGGATGCCCAGGTAGTAGAGCAGCGTCGGGACGGTCGCCCAGCCGAGGACGGTCAGGTAGGAGACGTCGAGGTATTCGGCGACGATGAACGCGGCCGCGCCGAGGGTGGGCGGCGAGAGGATCGCCCCGACACCGGCCGCGGCCAGCATGCCGCCCGCCTGGTCGGCCGGATATCCGGCGCGGCGCAGCATGGGCCAGGTGACCGCGCCGACGCTGACCGCGGTGGCCGTGCCCGAACCCGAGACGGTGCCGAGCAGGAACCCGGCGGCGACAGCGGTGCGGCCGGCGGCGCTGCGCGACTTGCGGAACGCGGCCACCGACAGGTCGACGAAGAACCGGCTGGCCCCGGAGAGGTCGAGCACGGCGCCGTAGATGGTGAACAGCACGATGTACGTGGCGGCGACGTCGAGCGGGGTGCCGTAGAACCCGCTGCCCGAGTTGTAGAGCGCGTCGACGATCTGCGAGAAGTCGAGTCCGGAGTGGGCGATCGGCCAGTTCTGCGGGAGGAGTCCGCCGTAGTACCCGTACGCGAGGAAAGCGAGACAGACGACCGGCAGTGCCCACCCGGTGGTCCGCCGGCAGGCCTCGACGACCAGCACGAGCAGAACGGCCCCGAACGCGATGTCGGCCGGCTCGAGCAGACCCTGGCGGTCGAGGAACCCGTCGTAGCCGCCGCCGAACGGGTTGACCGGATAGAGGCAGACGATCAGCGTGGCGACAGCCAGCACCCAGTCGACCACCGTCGGGCGGTCGCTCCTGCGCCGGGTGTGGCGCGACCGGTAGGCCAGGAAGACCAGCGGCAACGTGCCGGCCAGAAAGATGATCAGGTAGTACTGGCTGCCCCGGGCGAGCGGCCGGAACACCTGCCACAGCACGAGCAGCGCGACCGCGAACGCGACGATCGCGACGCCCAGGCCGATGCGCCCCTTGAGGTCACGGGCGGGCAGCTCCTCGTCGTCGACGTGGAGGACCTCCGGCGTTGGAGATCGATTGCCGTCCATGAAACGGACAGTACCGGTTGGACAACCGGTTGGTAACCGTCGTCACTCCCGGCGGTCGCGGATCTCCTCGACCACGATCTCGAGTTCCCAGTTGTCGCCGAAGTCGTAGACATAGCCCACCCGGTCCCGAACGTCGGGCGCGACCTGTTCCAGCGTCACCGGTTTCTCGGCGCGATGGCCCAGCTCCCGGTCGGCGAAACCGAATTCGCCGTACGGGGTCTCGAAGACGTGCAGGTGGCTGTCATCCCACTCGAACGACGTCTGAATCATGCGGTGCAGGTCGGCCAGTCCGATGTCGCCGGGGATCTCGAGACGTCGCCAGTTCGGCGGGACCGCGCCGACCAGACTGACCTTGACCTGATAGATCGGGGCCGGGCCGTCGGACGTCTTGCGCTTCGCCGGCAGTTTGCGGGCCGCGGGCCGGGCCACGGGCCGGGCCAGTGCGGCCGGCCCCTTGTCGTTCCCGTGCGGGGCGGGCGGCCGCGGTGGCTCGGGAAGAACCGCCATCCGTGCCCGCAGCAGCACGGCAACCGGGTGATAACCGGGCCCGTCCTCCTCGTCGAGGTCGTCGTCGGCGTCGCCGTCCTCGTCGTCGTGCACGGCACGGGCGTCGAGGGCCCGTTCGACCTGCCACCGGAACTCGGCCGGATCGAGCTCGGCCACGGACGGCTCCACGCCGGCCGCCCGGGCATCGCCCAGCACCATCTGCTCGACGTCGCCCAGGGCCTGGATCGGGAAGAGCAGGATGTCCGCCGCCGAGTCACAGTCGAGGTGGTCGACGTCGACCAGGAAGCCGTGCGCGCGCCCGGCCCGCTCGAAGGTGCACAGCAGCATCGACGTCTCGCCGACCTGGTCGCCGTAGACCCGGCACTGCCCCACCGTGATCGGCTGCGCGAGCTCGGCCGCCCAGGCCGGCGCGGGCACGCCGGCCTGCGTCATCTGCTCGGCCGCTTCCACCGCCCCGATCGCGAGAAGCATCGCGACCGACTCGGTCGTGTGGCTCTGAGCCAGCGCGGGAACGACGTCGACGCCCGCGGCCACGACGTTCGCGCCGAACAACTCGGCTTCCAGCGGATCGGAGACCGCGAGCAGGTCGGCGGCCAACGGCAGCAGTTCGGCCGGATCGAGCGGCTCGCCGGTGCAGTCGGGGCAGTCACATTCCTCGGGAACCGCCGGCACCGCCCGCAGAACCCGCTCGCCCGGCTGACGGGACTTCGACTTCTTCCGACCGCGACTGACAGGACTCATCCGGCCATCCTGCCGTAAGCCCGCGGCCGGCTTCAGCCGCCCTTCACCCGTACGGTGCCCGCAACCGGCCGGAGCACCAGGGCACCGAAAGCCAGATCCTGCAGCGCCAGCCCGACCGAGTTGAACAGCGTGATCTGCTCGGACCCGAGGCGACCGGGTGCGAGACCGGTCAGCACGTCACCCAGCTCACACCGGAAGTCGTCGGCGGTCGTGGCGCCGTCGCGGATCGAGAGCACCGCCTCGCCGGATTTCGCCAGGCTGACGTCGGTGCTGTCGACCACCACGGTGGCGCGGGCCAGACCGGCCGAGTCGATCTCACGATGGTCGGGCCGGGGTGGCGCCCCGACGGCGTTGACGTGCTGGCCGGGCCGGAACCATTCCCCCCGTACGACCGGCTCGCGCGCGGGCGTGAGGGTGCACAACACGTCGGCCGCCTCGACGACCTCCCGGATGCCGGCCGCCTCGACCACGTCGAGCGGGGTGGTCCCGTCGGCGATGTCGCGTCGCTGCAGAGCCTGCCGGAAGGACGAAAGGCGTTCCCTCGTACGCGACCAGACGACCACCCGCTCGATCGGCCGGACCCGGCGTACGGCCGCGACGTGCTCGACGGCCAGCGGCCCGGCTCCGACCAGCCCCAGCACCCGGCTGTCGCCCCGGGCCAGCGCGTCGGTGGCCGCGGCGCTGGTGGCCGCGGTCCGCATCCGGGTGCACGTGCGGCCGGGCAGGACGGCGAGCCGGTCCCCGGTCGCGGCGTCGAGCAGCAGCACGGTGGACTGTTGCACCGAACCGTGACCCTGAGCGTCGGTGAGGATCTTGACGGCGGTGAGACCGAGGCGGTGCGAGGTGGACACCATCGGCAGCAGCACGGTGGACGGCGCCGTGTCGATGATGGCCGGGACGGGCTGCGTCGCCTGGCCCAGGGTGAGGTCGGCGTGCAGGGCGCGCACGCTGTCGATGAGGTCGCCGAGGTCGACGACCCCGGCGAGTTCGTCCTCGGTGAGGAACAGGGTCATCGGTACGCCTTCATGAAGGTGTCGTCGGACAGGTCGGCGAACCGGGGGGCCGTCCGGACCATGGCCGCCTCGGCGATCATGCCCATCCACCGGTCGCTGCCGGCCGGATCGACGGCCACGGTCTTCCACACCGTGCTCGCGGTCATCTGGCGGGTGGCCTCGCGCAGGATGCCGAGATCCTTGCCCGGCCAGCGAGCGGTGAGGATCGCGTCGATCGTCGCGGCCGGCGTGCCCGGCACCGCCTGCATCGCGGCGTCGATGCAGGCGGTGAAGCGGGTGAACCGGTCGGCCAGCTCGGCCACCCGGTCGGTGCGGGCGTAGTAGACGCTGTTCGGCATGGTCCCGCCGCTGTCCAGGTGGCGATAGACGATCGTGCCCGCGCCGGACGCCTCGACCTCGAGCGCGGTGACGAGGTCGAGGACGATCGCATCGCCCAGCCCGGCGTGGAACAGCTCGACGAACATCGCGGTGGACAGGTCCCGCAGGAACGTGATTCCGGCCGGATCCACGCCCGCCTCACGGATCAGGCCGGCGGTCACCGCGTACGGGGCGCTGCCGCCGATGCCGGGCGCGAGCACCACCCGGCCGAGCAGGTCGGCGAACGCGAACGGCCCGGGCCCGCCGCGCCGCACGATCGCCTTGGGCGCCTGGTGGTTGAGCTGGCAGATGACGCTCAGCTCGCGCGGCGTACCGGCGTACATGCCGGGCACCCACAGCCCGCCCAGCGCGAGATCGGCGGCACCGGACTCCAGGTCGTCGAGAACACCCGTCCACGGGTCGCAGGCCCGGGCGGTGACCGACAGACCCGCGTCCCGGAAGAGCCCGGTGGCCTCGGCCAGATATTCCGGCAGGTAGTTCAGGCCGTTGGCGGTGGCGGAGATGGCGAGGGTGTCCATGGGCGCTCTCTTTCTCTGTTCAGGCGGGAAGGGCGGGACCGAGGGAGGTGCGGACGACGCGCTCGGTCCGGACGTTGATCTGCTCGAGCGAACGGTTGCGGGTCTCCGGGGCGAAGCGGGAGGCGACGACCAGCAGGGCGTACATGACCGCGACCATGCTGAACACTCCGGCCAGGCCGAACCGGGCGAACAACCAGACGGCCAGGAACGGCATGACCGCGCCGGCGATGTTGCCGATGCCGTTGACGATCGAGGTGCCACTGGCCCGTACGGCGGTGGGGTAGAGCTCGGGCGACCACACGGCCAGGGTCGTGTTCGTGATCATCGTGAAGAACTGGAAGGTGGCCCCGAGCACCAGGATCAGCGCGGTCGTCTCGCCGAACATCGCGAACGCCACCGCGGTCAGACAGCCGAGCACGCCGGCCCCGCCGACCGCGGCCCGCCGACCGACCCGGCTCGCGAGTACCGCCGCCGCACACGCCCCGAGCAGCGACCCGACGTTCATGATCATGGTGAACAGCAGGCTCTCGGAGATCGAGTAGCCCCGCTCGACCAGCAGGGTCGGCATCAGGAAGTTGAGCGTGACCTGCGCGCCGAACGCCATCCAGGAGGCGGCACCGATCGCGACCGTGCGGGGCAGCACCGAACGGGCGAACACCGCCTTGGGCGACGAGGCGAGCTGACGTTCCGGAACGTCCGCCTCGGTGAGCGGCCCGGCCGGCGCGGATCCGGTCGGCGGCCGCAGCGAGTTCGAGGTCAGGATGGCCAATGACCGGTTGGCCTCCTCGATACGCCCCTTCGACAGCAGGAACCGTGGCGTCTCGGGCAGCCGCCGCCGATAGACGACGACCAGCACCGCGGGCAGGGCCAGCAGCAGGAACGTCCACCGCCAGACCGTCTCGTCGCCCCCGAAGGCGCCGGCGAACGGGCCCAGGATCAGGAAGAACAGCCCGTACGAGAGGAAGTTGCCGACGCCACCGGAACCGATGTTGAGGGTGGCGACCAGCGCGCCCCGATGCCGGGTGGCCACCATCTCGGACAGCATGGCGATGCCGATCACGAACTCGCCGCCCAGGCCGATGCCGACCAGCAGCCGGCTGGCCATCAGCATCTCGTAGTTGACGGCGACGGCGCTGATCAGGCCACCCAGCGTGTAGACCAGCAGGTTGAGCGACAGCGCGGCCCGGCGGCCGTACCGGTCGGCCAGCCAGCCCCCGACGAGCCGCCCGATCAGGCCGCCGAGCACGGTGGCGGTGTTGATCACGGTCAGCTGGGTGTCGGAGATGTCGAGGGACTGCTTGAGGTTGGCACCCATCGCGCCGACGGAGTTCTGCTCGAGGGTGTCGAAGAACATCCCGGCCAGGATGATCAGGAGAACCCAGAACTGGGCCCGGGTGAATCCGCTGCGATCGAGGGTCGTGGCCACCGCGCCGGTCGGCGCGCTTTCGAGGTTGTGATCGGCATGCATGGCTTGCGCTCCACATCGGTGGGTCCTCCCCCGCCGGGCGTCGCCCCGGGGGAGTCACGAAGACTGCGGCACGAACTAGCCATTTTGTATACGACCCTTGTTTCCGAACCGTATCCTATCGTGTCAGGACTGTGAAGTGAGCCGTATATCTTCTATCTCGTATACGATCTTCAGTGCGACTGGCGGCGGTAGATCTGCTCGTCCTTACGGATGTGCTCGTCCATCAGATAGCCCGCCTGCACCGGCGAACCGCCCAGAATGGCGGTGGCGATGGCGGCGTGATCGGCCCACGACGTGTCGATCCGGTCTTCGATGTCGAGCTCGAAACCCCAGGCGATGCGCTGCAGCAGCCCGTCGAGCATGCGCGCCAGCTCGGCGTTGCCCGCGGCCCGCGCGACGGCCTGGTGGAACTCCAGGATGAGCGGCGGCAGATCGTCGACCGCCCCGGCGTCGCCCGCCCGCCGGCCCCGCTCGACCACAGCCCGCAGGTGGTCGACCTGATCGCCGCCGTGTGCCTCGGCCGCCAGCGTCGCGGCGAGTACCTCGAGGCCGCGCCGCACCTGCATGAGCTCGAGGACGTCCTGCTGCGACCGGGCCGAGACGGTGGCGCCCTTGTACTTCTCGGTGCGGATGAAGCCTTCGCTCTCGAGCTGCAGCAGCGTCTCGCGAATAGGCACCCGCGACACCCCGAAGCGGGACGCGATCGCTTCTTCCTTCAGCCTGGTCCCGACCGGAATGGTGCCGTCGATGATCTCGGCCCGGAGCACCGCCAAGATCGAGACAGACTTGGTAGCCACACGAGCGAGCATAGGCGCCGGCCTCACCAGGTGACCGGTGGGCGCACGATCAGCCGGACGGCGAAGACCATCTCCTGGATCCCGATCGGCGCGGCGAGGACGATCTGCACGGCCACAGGCAAATTGACGCCGTACGTCTCCACGACGCCCCGCAGCACGAGCAGCGCGCCGCCGACGAGCCCCCACCACGCGAGCCAGGACGGCACCCGGTCGTCACGCAGCAGCAGGAAGTTGAGAATCACGGCACTGGCCCCGAAGACGACGACCGTGCCCAGCAGATAGGCCCATTCGCGGCCGGTGGACGCTCCCGGCTGAGACCGCATGACCAGCGCGGCGATCGCCCCGGCGACGATCAGCATCCCCTCCAGCGTGCGGACGGCCAGGTACGCCGCCGCCCCCGGCTCGCTGGCGTGACGTAGTACCGACCACAACAGGGCGGCAATGGCGATGACCGCGCCGGCCAGGACGACCTCAAGCAGCGCTCCGGTGACCGACGCGGCGTGCCCGCCGGCCTCGATCAGGGAGCCGCCGGCAATAGCGGCGGCCGAGGCCAGAACGAACAGGGCACCGATCAGACGACTCTTCATGCGGATCAGCGTGGCGATGCCCGCCGGACGCATCATCGGCCGCCGGGCGGCGTTGCCGTCCGTCCGGCGCCGGATCCGGTCCTCGTTCCTTCGGCCGATGACGCCCGCGGCGGGTCCGCTCCTCGTTCTTTCGGCCGATGACGCCCGCCCGGCGCCGCCTACGCTGAAGGCTGTGATCCGAGACGAGCTGCGGCGGCTGTGGGCCGAGCCGCCGGCGCCGGACCCGCCGCGCCGGGTCCCCCGCGACTGGGTGCTCCTGGCGGCCGTCCTGGCCGGCATCGGGCTCGAGCTCGCGGTGCGCGACGACGTCGGCCGGTGGCCGGCCGCCGTGCTGGTCACGGCCGGGCTCGGCCTGACCACCCTGTGGCGGCGCACCAGACCGCTCGCGATGGTCTCGCTCGCGTACGGCCTCGGGATCGTGCTCACCCTGACCGGTGGCTCGGAGACGGGCCTCCGCACCGGAATGGTCATCCTGATCCTGGTCTACGCGATGACGCGGTGGGGATCGGGGCGAGACATCGTGCTCGGGTCGGCGGTCGTGCTGTCGGCCTTCGCGCTGTCGGCCGTCGTCGACGACGTTCCGGCCGGAGACATCGCCGGAAGCCTGGTGTTCCTGGCCCTGCCCGGGGTGATCGGGGCGTGCGTACGCCTGTGGTCGACGGCCCGCGGTCGAGAGCTGGACCGCATGCGGGCCGACGAACGGGCGGCCCTGGCCCGCGAGCTGCACGACACGGTGGCGCATCACGTGACGGCCATGGTGGTTCAGGCCCAGGCCGGTCGGGTGCTCGTCGACCACGACCCGGTCACCGCCCGCCGGAGTCTCGAGGAGGTCGAGGAGGAGGGCGCCCGCACCCTCGAGGCGATGCGCGGCATGGTCAAGGTCCTGCGCGACGACCAGGGTGTGGCCGAGCTGGGGGCCCTGGGCGGCCGGCTGCCGATCGACCTGCGGCTCGAGGGCCCGCTCGACCAGCTTCCAGCCACAGTGGATGGTGCGGTCTACCGCATCGTCCAGGAGTCGGTGACCAACGCGTCCCGCCACGCGGCCGGCGCCACCGTGATCCGGGTCCGGGTGGCCGCGGCGGCGGGCCTGGTGCACGTCACGGTCGGCAACGACGGAACCCGTACGCGGCCGGGCCGAGCCGGATATGGCCTCACCGGTCTGCGCGAGCGGACGGCACTGCTCGGCGGCAGCTTCGAGGCCGGACCGGCACCGGACGGCGGCTGGCTGGTCGAGGCCCGGCTGCCGCTGCGTACGCCACTGAACAAGAGGCTGCGTACGCCACTGAAAAAGCTGCGTACGCCGCTGAAAAAGAGTGGGTGATCGTGTCCATCCGCGTTCTCGTCGCCGACGACCAGCCGGTCATCCGCGCCGGGCTCCGGATCATGCTGAACGCCCAGCCCGACATCGACGTCGTCGGCGAGGCCGCGGAC
This sequence comes from Paractinoplanes bogorensis, assembly GCF_018829635.1. Taxonomy (GTDB): domain Bacteria; phylum Actinomycetota; class Actinomycetes; order Mycobacteriales; family Micromonosporaceae; genus Actinoplanes; species Actinoplanes bogorensis. The sequence continues at coordinate 613,847 of NZ_JAHKKG010000001.1, read as the reverse complement.
GGCGACGCGGCGGTGCGGCTGGCCCGGCAGCTCCGGCCCGACGTGTGCCTGTTCGACATCCGGATGCCCGGGCCGGACGGCGTGGAGGCCACCCGGCAACTGGCCGGCCCCGGGGTGACCGACCCGCTCGCGGTGGTCGTGATCACGACGTTCGATCTCGACGAGTACGTCCACGGCGCGCTACGCGCCGGCGCCCGCGGATTCCTGCTCAAGGACGCCGGCCCCGAGCTGCTCGTCCAGGCGGTGCGGGCGGCGGCCGACGGCCAGGCATTGATCGCGCCGAGCGTGACCGTCCGCCTGCTGAAAGCGTTCGCCACGGTGCCCACCGGCCGCCCCGCGCCCCAGCCGATCGACCCGTTGACGCCGCGCGAGGAGGACGTGGTGCTGGCGGTCGCGCGGGGCCTCTCCAACGCCGAGATCGCCGACACCCTGCGCATCCGCCTGAGCACGGTGAAGACGCACCTGGCGAGCCTGATGGCGAAACTCGGCGCGCGCAACCGGGTCGAGATCGCCATGTGGGTCTACGAGACCGGCCGCATGACCGTCTGAGCCGCCGCGCGGGGTGCCACGCGGCGGCTCGACGGGTCAGATCACTGGTAGGGCAGGGTCACCGTGGAGAGGGCACCCAGTGAGACGGTGCTGGGGGCGGAGCCGATGGCGCTCCAGATCTCCAGCTTGACGGTGCCGTTGGCCAGGTTGCCGAACGAGCCGGTGGCCGAGGCCTGGCCGACCGCGTCGGTGTAGCGCTCCCAGCCGGTGACCGGGTCGGTGGCGAAGTACCGGTAGGTCTCCACCCGGTCGAAACTGCCGTCGCCGGTCAGGTCGTACGAGACGCGGACCTGGGTGGCGTTGCCGACCGAGGTGCCGGCGTCGACCGAGAGGCCGAACGTCGTGGCGGCGCCCGAGCGGTACGTCAGGTTGAGACCGGTCGCGGTGAACGTGGTCGGGTCGTGGGGCTGGTTGTCGTTGGCGCCGGTCGACTTGGCCACGGTCGCTGTGCCGGCCGTGCCCGCGGCGCCGGCCAGCGAACCACCGGTCTGCAGGTAGCGGACCGCGCCGCCACCCGAGGGAGGCGGAGTGGTGGTCGGAGGCGGCGTGGTCGGAGGCGGCGTGGTCACCGGAGGAGTGGTCGGCGGAGTGGTGGTCGGGGGCGGCGTGGTCACTCCGCCGCCGACCGCATTGCCGCCCGACCAGTTCTGGGCTCCGCTCGCCACCGTCTTGCCGGCCGGCACCGACAGCACCTTGCCGTCCGAGAACGTCACGGTCAGGGCCGCGTTGGTGATGTTCGAGGCCACGTAGGTCTTGGCGCCGTTCTTGGTGAACACCCGGTACAGCGGATGGTTGGCCGTGACCGAGAGGTCGGCCGTGCCGAGGGCGGCCAGGTTGCGTACCCAATGGAAGGTGTGTGCCTTGGTCTCCCCCTCCTCGGGCGTGTAACCGGAGTTGGCCCGGAACTTGGCCAGCGCCGCATCCCCGTCGCCGAGGGCCAGGTACTGCCACAGGATGTCCTGCCAGAGTGCCGGTTCGCGGCCGGCGTTGCGGACCAGTTCCGCGTAGTTGCTGCGTACGTAAGCCGGGTCGTTACCCATGTAGAAGTGGCCACCGGTCACCGGCAGCATGTTGATGCCCTGGATCTGTTCGGGCGCCGAGGAGAACCAGGTCGCGTACGCCCCGCCGTCGCCCCACACCATGCCGACCGTGCCGTGCCCGAAGGCGGCCGGGAAGTTCTCGTTGCGGGTGTCGAACCAGTACTCGTTGATCGCCGCCGACTGGGTCGTCCAGAGGAAGATGCCGGCGTCGCGGATCGCCGTGTTGCCGGTCGCCTGGCCCCACTGGATCAGGCCGTTGGCGAAGTTCATGCCCTCGGACGAGGACTCCTGGTTGTTGCCGGCGAAGAACGCGCCGTGCCCGGCCGCCCAGTCGTGACCGGCGTAGATGTCGAAGTCACGCAGGTAGGGGAACCGGTTGTCGGCCCGGTCGTAGTTGTTGGCGTCGCGGATCAGCAGGTCGACCATGCCGCCGAACCGCGCGCTGGACGCCCAGGCCGGGTCGAACTTGGCCAGCGTCGCCGCCGCCGCGATGTAGTAGCCGTAGTGGAAGTGGTGGTCGTTCAACTCGGTGTCGGACCCGTACGAGGCGGGGTAGCCGATCAGCGTGCCCCAGTTTTTGTCGTAGTAGAAAACCGACCCGGGCTGGGCGGTGAACCAGGCGGTCAGTTTCGTACGGATGGCGGCCAGAGCGGCGTCACGCACGTCCGTACGGCCGAGCTGGTCGCTGATCTCGGCGATGCGCGCGCCGACGCCGAGCGCCTTGCCGGTCCAGTACGTGTCATTCCCGCGTACGGGAACCGGATTGCCCTTGACCTGATCGAGGAACCCGTTGAGCGTGGTCAGATCGGCGCCGCTGCTGTCGGCCACGGCGGGCACCTCGGGCAACACTCCGTTGTAGACCGCCGAGGTGGTGTACGACGAGGCACCGACCAGCGCCTTCATCGCGCCGCGGGCGGTCACGTAGGTCTGCGCGATCGGCGTCGCTCCGGTCAGCGCCCGCCACTGGTGCGGGTAGAGGCCGATGACGGTTCCGGTGCCGCTGCCCTCGCGGGCGGTCGTCGTATACGTGTACGTGGTGGCGACCCGGCTCGTGCTCTGGTTGTACGAGTAGGACACCTTGGTGCCGGTGACGTGGTTGTGCGCGTAGCGGCCGTAGCTGTCGGCCAGCGCCACCTTGTCCGAGTTGCTGGGCAGCACGGCGATCGAGAAGTAGCCCTTGCCGGCCAGCGTCGAGGTGATGATGTTGCCGCTGACCGTCCAGGTGGCTCCGGTCGGCGCGTACGCCACGTAGTCCTTGCCCGCGACCGAGTAGCCGATCCGTGAACCGCTGTTGGACCAGATCGTCGGCGTGCTCTTGGCCGTGATCTGCGCGTTGCCGCCGGTGATCTGGAAGTACGCGAACGGCAGACCGTGGCCGATGGTCGCCTTCATGGTGCGGGTGCCGTCGCTCCAGTACGGCGTGACCGTCCAGTCCGTCCAGCCGTCGACCAGGGTGCGGGGCGCGTTCAGCCCGGCCACCCCGGCGGTGAAGTCCTCCTGGTAGATGTAGTGGTACTCCCCCACGCCGGTGGACGTGCCACTGATCTGCGGCGTCGTGTTGTACGAGAAGCCGAGCCCGCCCGCGGTGGTGTCGTAGCTCGTCGGGTGTGCGTGCAGGTTCTCGCTGTACGCGCAGTCGAACTTCTTGAAGACCAGTGACGACCACCAGTCGTTGGTCGGCACCGGCCCGGCCGGGGCGTTCGCGGTCATGAACTGGCGCGGGTTGGTGGCCAGGTCACCGCAGCCGACGGGCAGGCTCGCACCGGCCGGCAGTGTCTCGGTGTAGCTGCCCGCGCCCACGGTGGCCGCGCCGGCGGGCGCACTGAGGGCCACCGCCCCGAGCCCGGCCACCACGGCCACGGCTATCGCCCCGGCCAACCCTCTACCTCGAAACTGCCCCATCGACGCCTCCTGAGAGCGCTCTCACGTGTGTGGGGACCAGTAAAAGTGAGGCATTGGATTACGTCAATGTTTCAAATTTATGGCCGGACCCAGCAACTTCACAGCAACCGAGCGCGACCCCGATCCGCAACTGGTACGCGTCGTAATAGGGGCTGATCGCCGACGGAGGGGGCCGGATGACCACGCAGGTGCAGGTAGAGGCAGAGGCGCAGCAGGACGGCGTTGGGCTCGCCGTCGACTTCCCGGTGCTGCGCCGGCGCCGCATGATGGGCCTGGTCAACGGCACCACCGTCACGACGCTGGCGGGTGGGGACACGGATGTCCTCACCCGCTCCGGCATCGTCCGCTCCGACCTGCGCCGCAGCTTCGGCCGCGCCGTCGGGGTCGCCCGCGGGGTACCGCTGGTCGTGCGCCTGCGAGTCGTCGGCACCGCGGACCGGCCGCTGGCCGGCCAGGCGCTCTATCTCTGGTCAGCCGATCGCGACGGCGCCTACTCCCTGCATTCGCCCGGGCTCGAGCAATGCAACTACCTGCGCGGCATCCAGACATCCGACGAGTCCGGGTGGGTCACCTTCTACACCATTTTTCCCGGTACGGGCGATGGCCGCTGGCCACACCTCAGCTACGAGGTCAACCCGGAGCGACGCGCGGTCGCCCGGCCCGGCTCCGGCTCGCGCCCCCTGTCCACGGCCGGCCAGATCGGGCTCCCGGCCGACGTAGCCGCCACGGTCTACAGCGTCAACGGCTACCAGGACAGCGCCGCCCACCTGGCCCTGGCCACGCCCGTCACCGACGACGGCGGCGAGCTGGCCATGGCCGGCATCACGGGTGATCTTGCCCGTGGCCTCGTGGCGACCGGGACGATTAGCATCTGAGCCAGGAGGCCCAGATGACCACGAACCTGTTCCGAGACGCGCGCGATTTCCTGCTGGCCCACAGCGACGACTACGCCACCGCGATCGAGCAGTTCCGATGGCCCGAGCTGGGCGAGTTCAACTGGGCGCTCGACTGGTTCGACGTGATCGCCGAGGGCAACGACGCGCCCGCCCTGTGGATCGTCGAGGAGGACGGCTCCGAGCAGCGGTTCTCCTTCGCCGAGATGTCCCACCGGTCGAACCAGGTGGCGAGCTGGTTGCGCACCCAGGGCGTACGCCGGGGCGACCGCATCGTGGTCATGCTCGGCAACCAGGCCGAACTGTGGGACACCATCCTGGCCGCCATCAAGCTCGGTGCCGTGCTCATCCCGGCCACGCCGCTGCTCGGCCCGGCCGACTCGGCCGAGCGGGTCGCTCGTGGCGGCGCTCAGCACGTGATCGCCACGTCCGCGGCAGCGTCCAAGTTCTCCGGGGTCGACGCGTCGGTCACCCGCATCGCGGTCGGCGCATCGGTTTCCGGCTGGCGCCCATTCGCCGACGCCTACTTGATAAATGTCCCTTTTGTGCCAGACGGGCCGACGCTGGCGAGCGACACCCTGCTGCTCTACTTCACCTCGGGCACGACGGCGCGGCCCAAGCTGGTCGAGCACACCCACGCGTCGTACCCGGTCGGCCACCTCTCGACCATGTACTGGATCGGGCTGCGCCCCGGCGACGTGCACCTCAACATCTCGTCGCCCGGCTGGGCCAAGCACGCCTGGAGCAACGTCTTCGCCCCGTGGAACGCACAGGCCTGCGTGTTCATCTACAACTACACGCGCTTCGACGCGGGCCGCCTGATGGCCGAGATGCAGCGCTGCGGCGTGACCAGTTTCTGCGCGCCGCCCACGGTGTGGCGCATGCTCATCCAGTCCGACCTGTTCGCGCTGACCACCCCGCCGCGGATCGTGGTCGGGGCCGGCGAACCGCTCAACCCCGAGGTCATCGACCAGGTCGACAAGGCGTGGGGCGTCACCATCCGTGACGGGTTCGGCCAGACCGAGACGACGGTGCAGATCGCCAACTCGCCCGGCCAGCCGGTCAAGCCCGGCTCGATGGGCCGTCCCGTGCCCGGCTACCGGATCGCCCTGATCGATCCGACCACCGGCACCGAAGCCGAGGAGGGCGAGATCTGCGTCGCCCTCGACCCACGCCCGACCGGCCTGATGGTCGGCTACCACGGCGACCCCGAGCTGACCGCCGAACGGATGGCCGGCGGCTACTACCACACCGGCGACGTGGCCTCCCGCGACGCCGACGGCTACATCACCTATGTGGGCCGCACCGACGACGTGTTCAAGGCGTCCGACTACCGGATCTCGCCGTTCGAGCTGGAGAGCGTGCTGATCGAGCACGAGGCGGTGGTCGAGGCGGCGGTGGTTCCTTCCCCCGATCCCGTACGCCTGTCGGTGCCGAAGGCCTACATCGTGCTCGCCGAGGGCTGGTCCCCGGATGCCACGACGGCCGAGACCATTTTCGCGTACGCCCGTGAGCACATGCCGCCGTACGCCCGGATCCGCCGCCTGGAGTTCAGCGACCTCCCCAAGACCATCTCCGGCAAGATCCGACGGGTCGAGCTGCGCGCAGCCGAGGTCGAGAAGCACGCCGACCCCGCCGCCACTCCTCCGGGTGAGTTTCGCGGCTGACCCACTTCTGGGCGCCCCGTGGCGGTTCTTGGCGCTCGCGGCCGAGCGCTCGACCGGTCCGCTGTGATCTTGGATGGGCGCCGGGCTAGATTGGCGCGATGCTGCGACGGCGTTTGCTCTATGTGACGGCCGTGGTGCTTCTGCTCGGCCAGATGGCGTTCGCGATGGTGACGACCGCGATGCAGCAGTCGCCGACGATCGACGAGCCGGTCTACGTCGGCACGGCGCAGTACTACCTGTCGCAGCACCAGGTGCTCTACAACCCGGAACACCCGCCGCTGGCCAAACTGATCATGGCGGCCGGGATGGCGTTCACCGACGCGTCGTGGGATCAGGGCTACCGGGGGAACCAGACCGCGCTCGGGCGGCACGTGCTCTACGAGAGCGGCAACAACCCGTACGAGTTGCTGCTGGCCGCCCGGATCCCGATGATCGTGCTGACCCTGCTGTTCGGCCTGGCGGTGCTGTTCTTCGCCCGCGATCTGGCCGGGCGGTGGGCGGGTCTCATAGCCCTCTCCCTGTACGCCTTCTCGCCCGACCTGATCGCCCACGGCTCGCTGGCCACCCTGGACGTGCCGGCCGCCGGATTCGTCCTGGTCACGTTCTGGATGTTGTGGCGAGCGAGGTACTCCCCGCGGCTCTATCTGCCGCTGGCCGGAGTGGCCCTCGGCGCCGCCCTCGCCACGCGCATGAGCACGCTCCCCGCCGTCCCGATCGCGCTACTGCTGGCCCTGCTGGCGCCCTCCGTCCTCCGCCGCACTGCTACGCCCGCCGTGCCTACGCCCGCCGTGCCTACGCCCGCCGTGCCTGCTCCCGCCGCGCCTGCTCCCGCCGCGCCTGCTCCCGCCGCGCCTGTTTCCGCCGTGGCTGCTCCCGCTACGCCTGATCCCGCGCCGGCTTCTCCCCGCTCGGCGGCCGGACGTTTCGCGGCGGCGCTGCGGTCGCGTTCGCTGTGGCGGGAGCTCGGGATGCGCGTGCTCGGGGCGATCAGTGTCGGCGTGATCGCAGTCGCCGTCGTGTGGATCGTCTATCTGATCGTCGACCCGCGACTGCGCTGGACCACCCCGTCGTGGCTGAACAATCCGGGCGGCCTCAAGGGGCTGGCGGTCGACCTGTTGCCGCTGCCACCGGCGTACCGGGACGGGGTCTTGATCCAATTCCGCTTCGAGCAGCGCACCTTCAACGGGTTCCTGCTGGGCGAGGCGTACAAGGGCGGCCTCTGGTACTACCTGCCGACCGCGCTGCTGATCAAGACGCCGATCGGGATGCTGCTGCTGTGGCTGGCCGGCACGATCACCCTGCTGCTCAAGAAGTGGGTCGCCGCGCTCTACCTGCTGGTGCCGGCCGCGGTGCTGATGCTGGTGGCGATGACCGGCGCCCGCGACTACGGAACCCGTTACATCATCTTCATGCCGATGATGCTGGCCGTGGTGGCGAGCACGGTGGTGCTGCTCAGATGGCGCTGGTCGTGGGTCCCGGCCGCGGCCCTGGCCGCGTGGGTAGGGGTGAGTTCCATCCTGACATTCCCCTACTACCTGCCTTATTCGAACGAGGCGTTCGGCGGCACTTCCAACACCCACAACAACCTGCACGACTCCAACGTGGACTGGGGCCAGGACCTGCCCCGCCTGGCCACCCGCCTACGCACGGCATACCCCGGCGAACAGATCTGGCTGGTCTACAAGGGCGCCGGCGTGCCGGCCTACTACGGCATAGACGCCCAAAACCCTCTGACCGTCCCGATCGACCAGGTCCACGGCATCATCGTCGTGTCCGATTCCCGGGTCGCCCTGGCCCAGAACCGCCTGAAACAACTGATCGACTCAAGCACCCCGATCGACGAGGTCGGCTACTCGATGACCATCTACCGCCGCTGACGTTTTCACAGCACGCGTCAGCCGGGCCCGGGCGGGTATTCCTGAGGTATGACCGACAGCAGGGACGACCAGCCGTACAAGCTGCCCGACGGCACCACCGACCCCGACGCCGATGACACGGCCGGTGACTACGAATACGACGAGGCGCACGGGGGCGGCGACGAACCCGGCGTGCCCGGCAATCTGCCGGACGCCCCGTACTAGAAGACCTGCGCTCGGTGGTCCTGGGCGATGTCGTGCAGCGGGCAGCCCTGCCGGGGTTCGCGCGGGCACAGGACCCACAGTTCGGCCGCCGCGGCCTGGTACATGCGCCACGGCGCGTCGCCCGTGACTTCGTCGGGGGATACGGCGCCGCCACCTCGCGAAGGCGGGCCGGGGTAGGACGCCAGCACCCCGTCGAGGGCGTCCGGCGGCACCTCGCGGGCCTCGCCCACGGCGTACACGGCCCGGCCCTGATAGGCGGGAACGGTCGAGTCGAAGACCGTGACACTGACCGCCGGACGGGCCGCCAGGTTCTGCGAGTGCCGGGCGTCGATGGTCGACATCCAGTAGAACTCCCAGTCCGGCCCCCACGAGAAGTAGACCGGAGTCGTCCACGGCTGCCCACCCGGCGAGACCGTGCCCAACGTCAGGTACCGGTTGGCATCGAGCAGTTCCCGGGCGTGCGCTACGAGGCTCTCCTCCATGTCGGCCACCCTAGTGCGGCCGGGGCATGCGACGGGACCGCCGGAGAGGCGGGTGGGATCGGGGCCAGCCGCACGTAGGCGGAGCCCAGGGCCGGCCGGGGGTCGGGCTCGCCCTGGTTGGGCCACAGCGAGATGGCCCGCTCGGCGAGTGCCGTGATGGTCAGGGACGGGTTGACGCCCAGGTTGGCGGGGACGGCCGAGCCGTCGATGACGTGCAGCCCCTCGTACCCGAAAACGCGGTGATAGGCGTCGATCACACCCTCGTCCGGCGTGGCGCCGATGGTCGCGCCGCCCAGGATGTGTGCGGTCATCGGGACGTTGAAGATGTCGCCGACCCCGCCGCCGGGGAAGCCGCCGATGTGCGCCGCGATGCGCCGCGTGGCGTCGTGGCCGACCGGGATCCAGCTCGGGTTGGGGGCGCCGTGCCCCGGGCCGGTGGTCAGTCGGCCGCGCTTGGTACGGCGTACGGTGAGGGAATTGTCGGCCGTCTGCATGACGAGCGCGATGATCGTCCGCTCGCTCCAGCGCCGCACCGACAGGGAGCGCAGGAGCACGTACGGGTGCCGCAGAGCCTGACCCAGGAAGCGGATCGGCCGGGGCACGCGCCCGCCACCGTCGACGAGCAGGGTCGAGAGAAGGCCCATCGCGTTGCTGCCAGGGCCGTAGCGGACCGGCTCGATGTGGGTGGTCTCGTCCGGGTGGAACGACGACGTGATCGCCACGCCGCGCGAGTAGGGCTCGGCCGGCACTTTTGGGGCCTGAGCGCCGAGCAGCGCTTCCGAGTTCGTCCGGGTGAGCGAGCCCAGCCGGTCGGACAAATCACCCAGAACGCCATTCGCGCGCATGGCGTGCAGCAGCCGCTGCGTACCCAGAGCACCCGCCGACAAGATCACCTGACGAGCGGTGAACTGCCCGCGCGACGTCGCCAGAACCCAGCCGTCCGGGCCCGGCTTCAGAGCGGACACCTCAGTGGACGGATGCACGACCGCACCCGCCCGCTCGGCCAGATACAGATAGTTGACGTCGAGCGCGTTCTTGGCCCCCACCTTGCAGCCGATCATGCAGTTGCCGCATTCGGTGCAGCCCGTACGGGCGGGCCCGGCGCCCCCGAAGAACGGGTCGGGCACCGTCCGGCCCGGTGAATCGAAGAACACCCCGACCGGCGTGCGCCGGAACGTCGAACCGACGCCCATCTCCTCCGCGACCCGCTTGATCACCACGTCCGAGGGCGTCATCGTCGGCTGCTCGGTCACCCCGAGCATGCGCGACGCCTGGTCGTAGTGCGGCCCGAGCTCATCGGCCCAGTCCGTGATGCCGGCCCAGTGGCGATCCGCGAAGAACGTCGCTCCCGGCCGATACAGCGTGTTCGCATAAATCAGCGACCCACCACCCACGGCGGCCGCCGACAGCACCACGATGTCCTTGAGCTTGGTGATCCGTTGAACGCCGCGAAACCCGAGCCGCGGCGCCCACAGGAAATTTCGCAGATCCCACGAAGTCTTGGGCAGCGTCTCCCGCGTGAACCGCCGCCCGGCCTCGAGCACCCCGACGCGATAGCCCTTCTCGGCCAGCCGCAGAGCACTCACGCTGCCGCCGAACCCGCTACCCACGATCACGACGTCGTAGTCCGCCATCGGCCCACTGTCGCATTACCAGCCGGTAACAGAGAAGACCCTTCTTCCGTACGCCACGTCAACTGCGACAAACGCACCGGCCTGAGCGCGATACCGGGCTCGGTGGTCACCCGCGAGCCGGCAGCTCGTAGTGGAGGACGAAAGCCGGCTGCTACGTAGCAGTCAGCAGCACTTTCAAGTGCTTACCGGACGCGGCGTCGGTGAAGGCGGCCGCCGCCTCGTCGAGTGGGTGCAGTGCGGTCACCATTTGCGAGACGTCGACCTCGCCCGACACGAGCAGGCGCATCGACTCGCGAAAATCGTCCGGCAGGTAGGTCGCGCTGCCCTGGATCCGCAACTGCGCGTCCTGGATCAGCGGCAACGGGATCGTCACGTCGGCCGGCGGCACCCCGACCACCACGACCGTCCCGCCCTTCATCACCATGGCCAGCGCCTGATCGGTCGTCGACTGTTCGGCCACGCAGTCGAACACCACGTCGGCGCTCTCCCCCAGCGCGTCCCGCACCAGCTCAGCGGCGTTGAGGGTGGCGTCCACGACCGCGTCCGCCCCGAACGCCAGCGCCCGGTCCCGCGAAGCCTGCGACCGGGCCGTCACCACGACCCGTGAAGCCCCGTAGGCCCGCGCGACCTGGATCATCAGGATGCCGATCGTTCCGGCTCCGAGAATCGCCACTGCCTTCCCCCGTACGCCCCCAACCAGCCCCACGGCATGCACCGGCGTCCCCAGCGGCTCGATGAACGCGGCCACCTCCCACGACAGGCCGTCCGGGATGACGTGCAGCCGCCGCTGATCGACCGTGAACCGGTCGGCCATCCCACCCTGATCGTGGGCGCACCCGAAGAACCGCAGCCGCTCGCAGATGTTCTGCCGCCCGGCGAGGCACTGCTTGCACTCCCAGCACGGCAGGAACGGCTCGAGCGTGACCCGCTGCCCGACCGCGATCCCGGACACCGACGCCCCGACCGCCTCGACCGTGCCGCACACCTCGTGGCCCGGCGCGTACGGAAGCTCGATGAACGGATGCAACCCGGCCAGCGCATGCGTGTCCGACCCGCAGACCCCGGCCACGGCGGTGCGCACCAGCACCTCACCGGCCCCCGGCACCGGCACCTCGGCCGAGACCACCGCAACCCCGTCACCCGAAACGATCACTCGACGCATCACGATCGAACCCTAGCCTCCGTACGGGTCCAGGGGTGATGCTGGCCACATGTCGTCCTATGCCTCGGGTGTCTCGGACCTGCCCCTTCTCGGTGAGACCATCGGCGCCAACCTCGAGCGCACCGTCGCGCGCTTCGGGGATCGGGAGGCGCTGGTCGACGTGGCGGCCGGGCGCCGCTGGACGTACGCCGAGTTCGACGCCGACGTCAACCGGCTGGCCCGGGGCCTGCTCGGGCGCGGCATCGGCAAGGGCGACCGGGTCGGGATCTGGGCGCCCAACTGTGCCGAGTGGGTGATCACGCAGTACGCGACCGCCAAGATCGGCGCGATTCTGGTCAACATCAATCCGGCGTACCGGACGCATGAATTGAAGTATGTGGTCGAGCAGGCGGGGCTCAGCCTCCTGATCAGCGCGACCAGCTTCAAGACCAGCGACTACCGGGCGATGGTCGAGGAGATCGGATTCGGCGCCGCGATCTACATCGGCACCGACGAGTTCCGGGCACTGTTAGCGACAAGCAGCGATACGGGCGACAAACCCGACATGTCCGAGCTGAACCCGGACGACCCGATCAACATCCAGTACACGTCGGGCACGACCGGCTTCCCCAAGGGCGCCACCCTCTCGCACCACAACATCCTGAACAACGGCTACTTCGTCGGCGAGCTGATCAACTACACCGAGCGGGACCGGATCTGCCTGCCGGTACCGCTCTACCACTGCTTCGGCATGGTGATGGGCAACCTCGCGGCCACCTCGCACGGCGCCTGCATCGTGCTGCCGGCGCCCGGCTTCGACCCGGCCGCCACGCTCGCCACCGTCGGCTCGGAGAAGATCACTTCCCTGTACGGGGTGCCGACCATGTTCATCGCCGAACTGGGTCTGGACAACTTCGACGACTATGACCTGTCCTCGCTGCGTACGGGAATCATGGCCGGATCGCCCTGTCCCGTCGAGGTGATGAAGCGGGTGGTGGCCGAGATGAACATGTCCGAGGTCGCCATCTGCTACGGCATGACCGAGACGTCCCCGGTCTCCACCATGACCCGCCCCGACGACACCCTCGCCCGGCGCACCGAGACCGTGGGCCGGGTGATGCCGCACCTCGAGTCCAAGGTGGTCGATCCCGTGTCCGGCCGGATCATGCCGTACGGGGAAGCGGGTGAACTCTGCACGCGGGGCTACTCGGTGATGCTCGGTTATTGGGAGCAGCCGGACGCGACAGCCGAGGCGATCGACGCCGCCCGCTGGATGCACACCGGCGATCTGGCCACGATGGACGACGAGGGTTACGTCAACATCGTCGGCCGGATCAAGGACCTGGTGATCCGCGGTGGTGAGAACGTCTACCCGCGGGAGGTCGAGGAGTTCCTCTACACCCATCCCGACATCGCCGACGTGCAGGTGATCGGCGTGCCCGACGCCAAGTACGGCGAGGAACTGATGGCCTGGGTCGTCATGCGCCCCGGCACGACCCCGTTGACCGCCGACGACGTGCGGGCGTTCTGCGCGGGCAAGCTGAGCCACTACAAGGTGCCGCGTTACGTGCACGTGGTCGACGGCTTCCCGATGACGGTCACCGGCAAGGTTCGCAAGGTCGAGATGCGCGAGAAGTCGGTCGGCATCCTGGGCCTGGAGGACGCCGCCACAATCCGCAACGCCTAGCTCGGCATCACCCGGGCCACTTTGATCGACCCGCTGCTCGAGCCGGCTGCCGGATAGGCCACGCTGCCATCGGCGTACGGCTTGAACGCCTGGTAGTCATGGTCTTTCACCGCGATCGTGAACGCCGGGCCGACGCGAGCGCCCGTCCCCGAGTCATGCACCTGCCCCTTCATCGATGATCCGGATTGCCAGGTCAAAAGCATGCGACCTTTCCCGTACGGGACCAGGTGCGGATGCTTCGACCCCACGCCCGGAGTGACGGTCTTGTCCGCGGCCGCGCTGCCCGCGAAATGCGCGAGCCGCACCTGGCCGCCCTGACTCCACGCCGTCCAGTAACCCTTGGCCTTGGCGAGTACCAGGTCGCCCCCGAAGAGCGTGCCGTCGCAGGTGCCCTTGGCGACCGTCCGGTAGGGCGCGGGCTGGGCGATCCGGCAGCCGTTGTCGGTGGCGCACACGGTCACGAACTTCCCGGCCCGCGGATCCCACACGATCCGCGACGTCCAGGCATGGCTGCACCCGACCTCGAAGCCGCCACCCTTGAGCTTGCCGCTCGCGCTCACCACCTGCATGCGGTCACCCTGGTGGATGTCGACGCAGTCGCCGTTCCGCACGGTGATGGCGACGCCGAAGTACGCCGCGTAGTCGCTGCCGTTCGACGCGAGCCGCCCGTGATGCTGATACCACCACACGAACCGGGCCCCGTCGTCGTAGCCGCCGCGCCCGCCGGTCAGGTTGGTGACCTGGCGTTCCCAGACCAGCCGGCCCGCATTGTCGAACCGGACCACGTGCATGGTGTTGCACGGACTCGACTCGCCCCCGCACAGCGGCCCGCTGTTGCAGTTGCCCTTACGCGTCAACAGAAGCACCCCACCGTTGGCGTCGGCCTGCACGTCCTGCAGGTCGATCCCGGCAAACGTGGTGGGCGTGCCGACCAGCTTGTCGTCACAGCCGAGGCGCCCGAGGTGCACCCGGCCGTCGGTCCCGAGCCAGGCCAGCCACGACCCGCCGTCGGGGCGGCTCGCGATCGCCATCGGCAGTTTCTCGGTATCGCCCTCACCGCCGTAACCGACCACATCGGACCCGAGCTGGACCGCCGTAACCTTCACGGCCGGTGCCGCACCGACTTTCCGCCCGCAGGGCCCGGCCGCCTTCTTGCTCGCCGACGGTTGTGGCGCGGCTCCGGGGCAGCGCCCGCTCTCAGCGGCCGGGGTCCGGCTCGGCGCCGCCTGGGTCCGGTTCGACGCGGCCTGGGTCCGGTTCGACGCGGCCTGGGTCCGGTTCGACGCGGCCTGGGTCCGGTTCGACGCGGCCACCTGGGTCCGATTCGACGCGGCCACCTGGGTCCGATTCGACGCGGCCACCTGGGTCCGATTCGACGCGGCCACCTGGGTCCGGCTCGACGCGGCCGCGGCTTGGGCCTGGTTCGACGCGGCCGCCGCCTGGGTCTGGGTCGGCGCGGTTGGGCTGCCGCACACCGGAGGCGACGTCGGAGCGGTTGCGGTGGGCTTGCCGGCCGAGGGCGACGCCGCAGCCGGCCCGGCCACTTCGACTTGGCGGGCTTGTGTCGAGTCTGGTCGGTCCCACCAGCCCAGCGCCCACGCCCCGGCCGGAAAGGCCACCGCCGCCACGAGCACTCCGGCCAGCGCAGCCACCAGCAGCGCCCGGCGACCCGGCCGACGGTGCCGGGCCGGTTGTGGCGTCGTCTCGCTCATCGCTGCTCGCCTCCTCGACGGTGAACCGCAGCGACTCTAATGGGAACGCTCCCAAACTCACCGGACCGAGGGGAAAGCAAAGCCAAACGAAAGGGTCGGCACAGCTAAAGTGGCCCCAGTTCACGCCAGGACGGGAGCGCTCCGCCATGAAATACACCGTCGCGATCGAGATCGACCTGCCGCGAGATCGGGTCGTCGAGTTGCTGGCCGACCCGGCGCACCTGCCGAAGTGGCTGCGCGGCATGGTGCTGCACGAGCCGCTCAACGGCGAGCACGGCCAGGTCGGCACCAGGTCGCGGGTGGTGCTGGAATCGGGTGGCCAGAAGTTCGAGGGCACCGAGACCATCACCCGCCACGAACTGGTCGCCCCCGGCACAGTCCACTACGAGCGCGAGATCGTCGCCCCCGGCATGTGGAACGCCGCCCGCGAACGCCTGACCGAGCCCACCCCCGGCACAACGCATTGGGAGAGCGAGAACGAATACAGGTTCACCAGCCTCCCGATGCGGCTGGTCGGACTCCTGATGCCCGTCACGTTCCGCAAGCAGTCGCTGCAACACATGCACGACTTCAAGGCATTCGCCGAGCACGGAAAAGACGTCCGCGAGACGACCTGAAAGACCGGGATGCGTCAGCCCGAGCGATCAGTTCTGGGCACGACCGGATCGATGGGCTGAGCGGGACCGTTCTCCGCCTTCATCGTGGCCGTCGTCGCAGCGCTCGCCCCGGCAGCTGTGGTGGCGTCGCTCTATCCGGCGGTCACGTTTGCCGCTCACCCGATAGGGCCAGTCAGGCAAGCAGGCCCGAGGCAACCTCAGAGGCGGCCCTTCACGTCGCCCTTTCCGGCGGCCTTGCCGGCGTACATGCGGTCCGCGACGGCCGGCAGCACGTTGGCCATCACGATCGCCGCGCGGTACCGGGCGGGGACGATCATGCGGCGGCGCGGGCGGGTCAGGGCCTTCTCGACCGCGGCGGCCACGATCTCGGGGCCGGGCAGGCCGCGGCGATGAGGGTTGGCGTCGCCGGCGATGTAGCCGGGCTCGACCAGCGTCACGCCGATGCCGGTGCCGGCCAGTTCGCGGCGCACCGAGTCGGTCATGCCGCGCAGGGCGAACTTCGTTGCCGAGTAGACGCCGCTGATGCCGACCTCGCCCGCCACCGAGCCGATGTTGACGATCGAGCCGCCACCCTGAGCCCGCATGATCGGGACAACCGCGCGCATCAGCCGGATCGGGGCCAGCAGGTTCACCTGGATCATGCCTTCGACCGCGTTGTCGTCGGAGAGCACCGACGCCACCCCGCCGACGCCCGCGTTGTTCACAAGGCCGTCGATGCGACCGGTCACCGACCGGGCCCGCTCGACCAGTTGGGAAAGGGCGGCCGGATCCCGTACGTCGGTGGGCACCGCAAGGGCTTGCGGCAATTCGGCGGCCAGCGCGGAAATCTTTTCGGCGCGCCGGGCCGCGAGCACCACTGTCGTGCCGTTCCGGGCGAGCCGTTGCGCCGTGACAAGTCCGATTCCGCTCGACGCGCCCGTCACGATTACCACCGGCATGGCCCACCCCATTGTCGAAGAAAACGGCGCCGCCGGGATCGGCGGCGCCGTCATTTCAGCGCTTGGTGGATCAACCTATCGCTTGCTGTGGTACGCCTCCACGATGTGGCTCGGGATGCGCCCGCGCTCCGAGACCTCGTAGCCGTTCTTGTTGGCCCACTCGCGAATCGCCTGGTTCTGGTCGCGGCTGGCGCGACCGGTGCTCGCCGGGGCGATGCGCCGGGCCGGAGAAGCAACGGCCGTGCGACCGACCCGGGTGGCGGCATTCAGGAACGGGTCGAGCGCCTTACGCAACTTGCCCGCGTTCTTCTCGGAGAGGTCGATCGTGTAGTTCACACCGTCGAGCCCGAACTCGACCGTGCGGTCGGCCTCGCCGCCGTCGAGGTCGTCGGTCAGAAGGGTTATTACCTGCTTGGCCATGGTGTGCCCCGCTCCTACCACGATGTCATTTGAACCACGACTATGCCGAGCCGCGGAATGTTCGATACGCAATCATTCTGTCGTGCGATAAGTCGGAGTGCAAATTGCACCCTTCCGCATGTCGCAATTCTGTCCGTCCGGTGGGTGGCCCACGGCGCCCGGTACGGGCTCTTTTCACACTCGTGAATGTCCTGTAACGTGCCGTGGGAGCGCTCCCACATCCCCCTCCCCGAGGAGCTGACGAAATGCGACGTCTTCTCCGCGCCGCCCTGGCCGCGGGCGTTCTGGTGACCGCCGGCGTGACCGCGTTCGCCACCGCCGGCCCGGCCTCGGCCGACGCCCAGATCTGCGAGCAGTATGGCTCGACCACGATCGGCGGCCGCTACGTGGTGATGAACAACCGCTGGGGCACCTCGGCCCAGCAGTGCATCGACGTCACCGGCACCGGCTTCGCCATCACCAGCCAGCAGGGCACCGGCAACACGAGCGGCGCCCCGGTCTCCTATCCGGCCGTCTACCTGGGCTGCCACTACACCAACTGCTCGCCCGGCACGAACCTGCCGATCCGGGTCAGCGACATCTCGAGCGCGACGAGCAGCATCACCTACCGATACGTGTCCGGGGCGACCTACGACGCGGCGTACGACATCTGGCTCGACCCGTCGCCCAAGAAGGACGGTGTGAACCAGCAGGAAATCATGATCTGGTTCAACCGTCAGGGCTCGATCCAGCCGATCGGATCGATCGTCGGCAACGCCACCATCGGCGGTCGCACCTGGCAGGTGTGGCAGGGCAGTAACGGTTCGAATGCGGTCGTCTCCTACGTCGCGCCGGCGCCGATCGAGAGCTGGACGTTCAGCGTCCTCGACTTCATCCGCGACACGCAGAATCGCGGCGCGATCACTAATAGTTGGTATTTGACAAGCATTCAGGCCGGATTCGAGCCGTGGATCGGCGGCGCCGGTCTCGCCGTCACCGATTTCTCGGCGTCAGTGAACAGTGGCGGCGGAACGACGACACCCCCGACGACAACGCCACCCACGACAACGCCCCCGACGGGTGGAACGAGCGCATGCCGCGTCACGTACGCCACCAACACCTGGAATAACGGCTACACCGCCAATGTGACGGTCGCGAATACCGGATCGACCGCCCTGAACGGCTGGACGCTCGCCTTCACGCTGCCGTCCGGGCAGAGCATCACGAGTTCCTGGAACGCGGCATTGACCGGCTCCAGTGGCGCGGTCACGGCCCGGAACATCTCGTGGAACGGCGCGATCGCCCCCGGCGGCAGCGCGTCGTTCGGTTTCCAGGCGACGCACACCGGAAACGCGGCGGCACCGTCCGCCTTCACCTTGAACGGCGCGGCCTGCACCAAGGCATAGGTACAAACCCCGATCCCGAGCCGCCTCGTCGCCGATTCTCCGGTGCCGGGGCGGTTCGTCCATTGGCAAAGTTGATCTTTAAAAGAGTCAGACTCGGGCCGGGAACAGGTAATCCGCACTGAAGCCGGTGAGGTCGAGCGGACTCGAGAACAGATAGCCCTGCCCGAGCGGCGCCCCCACCCGCAGCAGCAGGTCGCGGTGGACGGTCGACTCCACCCCCTCGGCGATCACGGTCAGGTCGAGCGACCGGGCCAGCGCGACGATCCCGGTGACCAGGGGCAGATCGTCCAGGCAGGCCTTGTCGATCTTCACCACGTCGATCGGGTGGCGGCGCAGGGCGTTCGGCGAGGACGTGCCGGTGCCGAAGTCGTCGATCGCGATCCGCACGCCGTGGTCCCGCAGGTCGGCCACGACCGGCCAGATCGCCTCGTGCGCGTCACCCAGCAGCGGCTCGGACAGCTCGAGCATCAGCGCCTTCGGCGGCACGCCGGCCCAGGCCAGCGACTGCTTCACCTGGTCGGCGAAGCCGGGGTCGCGCAGCTGGCGGGCCGAGACGTTGACGCTCACGTACGGCCGGCGGCTGCGCGGCAGCGTCCGCCACCACTGCGCGGCCGTGCGCAGCGCCTGGTCGAGCACCCAGCGGCCCATCGGCACAACCAGTCCGCTCTCCTCGGCGACCTCGAGGAACTCGGCCGGCGCGATCACCCCGCGGGTCGGGTGGTGCCAGCGCACCAGGGCCTCGAAGCCGACCGGTTCGTCGGTCTGCAGGTCGACGATCGGCTGGTACGCGAGCAGGAAGTGCCCCTCGTGCACGGCGTGGTCGAGGGCGGACCGCAGTTCCAGCCGCTCCACCATCGCCCCGTGCAGGTGGGCCTGGTAGCGGCGCCACTGGTTCTTGCCCGCACCCTTGGCCACATAGAGGGCCAGGTCGGCCTGCCGCAGCAACTCGTCCGCGGTGTCCGCCTCGGGCGTGGTGGTGATGCCGATGCTGGCCACCGCGGTCAGTTCGGAGCCGTCGTCCATCGCGATCGGCTCGGCCAGCGCGGCCAGGATCCGCTGGGCCGTCTCCTCGACGGCGCCCGGGTCCTGCACGTTCTCGACCAGTGCGGCGAACTCGTCGCCGCCGAGCCGGGCCGCGGTGTCGTCGGCCCGCAGCGCGCCCGCGATCCGGTTGGCCACCCCGACCAGCAGCTGGTCGCCGGCCGCGTGGCCGAGCGTGTCGTTGACCTTCTTGAAGTCGTCCAGATCGATGAAGAGCACGCCGACCACCGAGCCGTCCCGGGCGCCGCGCTGCAACGCGTGGCCGAGCCGGTCGTGGAAGAGCACCCGGTTGGCCAGCCCGGTCATCGCGTCGTGGAACACTCGGTGGGTCAGTTCGGCCTCGAGCCGGCGCCGTTCGGTCACGTCGCGCAGGGTCAGCACGAGCGCCGCCACGGTCGGGTCGGCCCGCAGGTCCTGGCCGTGCATCTCGAGCACGACCTCGGCCTCGGCGCGGAAATCGAGGCCTTCCGCAAGACCCTTTCCCGTACGGAGGTCAGCCAGCGCCTCGGTCAGCCGGGAGCGCTCGGCCACGACGATCAGCGAGTGCAGATGCGAGCCGGTCGGGTCGGCGCCGAGCACCGTGGCCGCGGACGGGCTCGCGTACTGGATCCGGTCGTCCTCGTCGACGATGAGGATGACGTCGGAGGTCTTCTGCACGAGCGTACGGAAATAGGTCTCGCTGTTGCGGCGGATGACCTCCTGGCTGAGCCCGATCCGTTCCAGGGCCAGCGCGGCCTGGCTGGCCAGCACCTCGATCGAGCGCACCAGCCCGGCCAGCGCGGGCATGGCCGCGGCGACATGCAGCACGCCGAGCAGCGGATCGCCGGTGGGCCGGTCGGTGAGCACGAGCGGGCAGACCAGCGTCATCGGGAAGTGGTCGAGCCGCACCGACACCGCCCAGTCGACGTCCCGGGTGGGCACGATCCGTGCGGTGGTGCCGGGGTCGGTCGGACCCGACTCGGCCACCGCGACCGCCAGCACGACCGAGTGCGGCGTGTCCGGGGGCAGCAGATGAGCCACCGCGGTCCGTACGGCGTCGCCGACCTCATCGGTGTCGGCCGCCGAGACGAGCGCGGCCGAGGCCTCGCGCAGCGCCCGTTCCCGGGCCAGCGCCTGCCGGTGACCGGCCATGATGTCGGCCATCCGGGCCAGCACGAGCAGGAAGGTGAGCGCACTGAGGGCGGCCACCACGGTCAGGTCGGGTACCTCGCCGTCGCGCACCATGCGCACCAGCAGCACGGTGGGTGCCATCATCGAGGCGATCCCGAGCAGGGCCAGACGACCCCGGCCGAGCTGCGCCGCGGGCAGCCCGGCGGGCCGGTCGAGCTCGACCATGGACGGGTGCAGCGCGGCCAGGCCGGCCGCGGCGTAGAGGGCGAACCGGCCCAGCCCGACCACCGTGGTCGGGCCGTCCAGCAGCGACATCTCGTACCCGATGTCGCCGAGCAGCATCACCAGCAGCCCGGCGCCGAGCAGCCGGCCGGCCGGGGCGGTGACCCGGCTGACGAACAGCCGGGCCAGCATGCCGACGAGCAGCAGGTCGGCCAGCGGGAAGGCGATCTGCTGCCAGGTCTGTGCGTGCGCGTCCTGCAGGTTGGGGCCGATCACGAAGCTCCACGACAGCAGCGCGACGCCGGCCGTGACGGTGAGCGAGTCGAGCAGCGCGGCCCGGTCGCGGGGAGCGCCGGCCCCCCGGCGCAGGAAGGCGACCAGCACGGCGGCCAGCACCGGATAACTCACCAGCACCATCAGCGACCCGACGTCGGCCAGCGCGGTGTCCGCGGGCAGCCGGTACAGCGCCGTGCCCGCCACCGACAGCACGAGCGCGGTGGTCAGCATCCGCCACGGGAAGCGGTGGGCGGGCCGGTTGCGGCGCACGCCGAGCGTCACCACGACGACGGCCGTCAGACCGGCGAGAAGGCGTACGGGAGTCTGCGCGTCGTGCGGCGCCAGCACGAACAGCACCGCGAGCACAGCCATCCAGCCGCCGAACAATGTGGCGGCCCACCGAGCCGGCATGGAGGTTCCTCATCTGTCGGGGGACGGTGGCAAATATCGGTCCCGTACGGGCGCAGTTGAGGCACCGGGCACAATCGTCTGGTGCTCCTGGAGTTCATTCGCGGCAACACCACGCCCGCCCCGGTCCCGTTCGTGCCCGAGATCACGCTCTACCAGGCCGACGAGCCGATCGCGCTGTGGGAGAAGACCGAGGCGGCCGGGGTCGACCAGCCCCCGCCGTTCTGGGCCTTCGCCTGGGCCGGCGGTCAGGCCCTGGCCCGGCACGTGCTCGACCACACCGACCTGGTGTCGGGCCGCTCGGTGCTCGACCTGGCGACCGGTTCGGGCCTGGTCGCGGTGGCCGCCGCGGTCGCCGGGGCGCGCCCGGTCACCGCCAACGACATCGACCCGTACTCGCTGGCCGCGGCCACGGCCAACGCCGCCGTGAACAACGTCGACGTGGAGCCGCTCGAGGCCGACATCCTCGACGCCGACCACGAGTACGGCGTCATCCTGGCCGGCGACGTCTTCTACAGCCGCGAGATGGCCGCCCGGGTGCTGCCGTTCCTGCGCCGGGCGGCCGGCCGCGGCTCACTCGTGCTGGTCGGCGACCCCGGCCGGGCCTATCTGCCCGACTCCGGCCTGATCGAGCGGGCCGTCTACGACATCCCGGTGCCGGTGTCGCTGGAGAGCGTCCCGACCCGTCGCACCAAGGTCTGGCAGCTGGTCAACCGCTGACCGCACGGCTTCGTCGAAGGTGCGCTCGGCCTTCCAGTGCAGCCGTCGTGCGGCCCGTCCGGTCGCCGCGACCACCCGGGGCAGGTCACCCGCGCGCGGTCCGCCGGTCTCGAACGGCACGGCTCGCCCGGCGACCGCCCCCACCGCTTCGAGCACCTGCCGCACGCTGCGCCCGGTGCCGGTGCCGACGTTGACGATCAGCTGCGCCGCGCCGCTCCCCCGGGCCAGATGCTCGATCGCGGCCAGATAGGCCCGCTCGACGTCCTCGACATGCACGTAGTCGCGCACCGCGGTCCCGTCCGGCGTGGCGTGGGCATTCCCCAGGATCAAGACCGGTTTCCCGTACGGGGTCAGCGCGCGCACCACCGTGGGCAGCAGAGCGGTCCCCGTGTCGGCGGCGTGCCGATACGGACCGGCGCCGACGACGTTGAACTGCCGGAGCACCACCGACCGGACGCCGTACTCGGTGATCAGCCGCTCGCCGTCGAGCTTGCTGCGCCCGTACGGGGAACCGGGGTTGATCTTTGATCGCTCGGTGACGACATCGCCCGCCGGGGGCCCGTAGACGGCCGACGACGAGGCGAAGACCATCCGCCGGACGCCGGACTCGCGCATCGCGTACAGCAGGATCTTCATGCCGTCGACGTTGACCGACTGGTAGCGCCCCGGTTCGGTGATCGACTCGGCCACCGACTTGAGCGCGGCCAGATGCACGACCCCGGTGACCCGGCGCCCGCGGAAGAGCCCGTCCACGTCGGCCGGCTCGGTGATCGAACCCCGGACGAGTTCGACGCCGCCGGGAAGCCGCTCGGCCCGGCCGCTGGAGAGATCGTCGAAGACCAGCACGTCCAGGCCGTACGCGCGCATCCGCCGCACGACGTGGGCGCCGATGTAGCCCGCGCCACCGGTCACGATCCAGGTCACCGCCGTAACCTACTGGCCGGGTCAGCTGGTCGGCGGCGTCAGTTTCTTAACGAACACCCGGCACAGCTCGATTTCACTCTTCGGGCCGTTCTTGTACGCCTTGATCAGCCCGTGCCGCCATTCCGCGTAGCCGAGCCGCTGATAGAAACCGATCGGTTCGGGGTTCTCGACGACGACGCCGAGCGCGATCCGCCGGCGCCGATGCGCCCACGCCGTCGCCTCGGCCATCCCGACCAGCAGCCGCCCGACCCCCCGGCCCTGCTGATCCTTGTCGACCCGGAGCTTCTCCAGCAGCGGCGCCCGGCGCAGGAAGAACCGCAGCTTGAACTCCTCGGCGGTCTCGAGCCGCAGATAGACGTAGCCGACGGCCCGATTGCCCTCGATCGCGAGGAACACCCGGCCGCCCCGGAAGCCCGGATGCCGCAGCCGGTCGAGGAAGAAGGTCCGGTCCTGCTCGTTCCGGACGAACTGTTCGACGTCGCGCTCGTTCGCTTCGGCAATTCGCACCCGGCCCCTCCCCAGCGCCCGTGCGGGCGGCCCCCTGAGATCGATACTCCCTGGGCGGTACGCGGCTGTCGATCCGACCGGCAACAGCCGCGTACCTTCCCCCACCGCGGCCGCGGCCCCTCCTGGCGGTCGGGGCACTCATCGCGGCCACGGCCTCACTGCGGCAACAGGGCCAGCAGCAGGATCACGACCGCGACGCCGATCAGCGCGAAGCTGGCCATCGCGGCCAGCGCGGCCTTGAGGATCTCGACGACCGGGCCGACCGCCCGTCGCATCTGCCGGGCGGTCAGCAGCAGGACACCGACGGCCACGAGGATCATCACGACGCGGATGCTGCCGGGCGGCAGGTCGGCCGCCGCGGCCAGTTGAACTGGTGGAAAACGGTCTACACTAGACATGGCGCGTGTGCCCTTCCGGTAGCCCTTCGTCGTCCCGAACGGGGATCATCAGTCACTACTTCAGCTAGAATTTCAGCTTTCGACTTGATGACTGTTTAATCAGGTTAAGCTTCCAGTCCGGATCGGGCAATCCATGAAATCTCTTTCCGAGTCGCGTCCCGCAGTCTGTGCACAATGCCCACTGTGAGCATGTCGTGACCCGGAATGCGCTCGACTTCACGGCCCGGATGCGGTACAACTTTTCAGGCCGGGAGCTGAAATTTGGAGGTGTCAGCCGTGCCGCCAACTGAAGGAACGGCTGGCGGGCTGGCCCGGCAGCTGCGAAACCTCCGCCTGCACGGCTTCGGACTGAAGATCACGCAGGGAAATCTGGCCACCGCCTTGGATTGCAGCATCGCGCTGATCTCGTCGTGGGAGCGGGCGGCCGACCCGGTGACGCCGCCGATCGAGCGCATCGGGCAGTACGCCACCTTCTTCAGCACTCCCCGCTCGGTCGAGGCCCGGCCCTTTCGGCTCCTCAGCGACGACGAACTGACGTCCACCGAGACGGGCCGGCGGGCCGACCTGCTGGCCCAGCTCACCCAGCTGCGCGACGGGGCCGCGGGCGCGCCGACGCCGACGGTCACCTGGGCCAACCGCGACACGCTGGTCGGGCGCGGCCCCTGGCACTTCGCCAACCCCGACCCGGAACGACCCCTGGTGCTGGTGTGCCCGCAGATGCCGGAGCGCGAGCTCGACGTCCTGCCGCACGGCGACCCGCGCGACCCCGACTTCTCCGAACTGTCCCGGCTCACCGACCTCGACGCGCTCCTCGAGCTCTACGGCCACATCCGCGCGGTCAATCCCGATCTCTGGGTCGAGTTTCGCAATGTCGGAAATCTTCGCCGCGACGACATGACCGGCAACCTGGTCGTTCTCGGGGGCGTGGACTTCAACGCGGCGTCCCGCGACCTGATGTGGCGGATCAACGCGCCGGTCACCCAGATCTCCGAGAACCATCCGATGTACCGCGGGTGCTTCCGGGTGACCGAGGACGCCTCGAAGTCGTACCCGCCGGTGATCGGGGAGATCGACGAGCGGCTGGTCCTCCTGGAAGACGTCGGCTACTTCTTCCGCGGCCCCAACCCGCACAACCCCGAACGAACCGTGACACTGTGCAACGGGATGTTCGGACGAGGCGTGCTGGGAACGGTTCGCGCGCTGACCGACAAGGAGCTGCGCGACCGCAACGCCGACTACATCGCCAACCAGTTCGGCGACCACGACTCGTACAGCATCCTGTTCCGGGTGCCGGTCTACGACGAGCGGGTGGTGGTGACCCCCGACTGGAACAACGTCAACACCGTGCTGCACACCTGGTCGGAGAAGAGCGCATGACGCGGGCGGTCGGCCGGTCGCTCCCGGGCCGGGCAAAACTCGTCCGGGCCGCGCTTGACCACCCCATCGACGTTCCCGACCTGCACCACGGCTCGCACAGTCACCTGCTGTCCTTCCTCGACCCCGTCCCGCCCGATCTGTTTTCGGCCCTACCTGACACGCCCGATCTGTCTTCGGCCCTACCCGACACGCCCGATCTGTCTTCGACCCCATCCGACACACCCGACCGCGGGGGCCGGACGATGCGCGACACCGCCCCGGGTTGCACGGTGACCGCGACCGAGCCGGTCGAGCGCGGTGTCGACGCCATCGTGGTGCCGACCTTCCGACCGCATCACGCCCTGCGCGACTCGTTGGCCGTGGCCCAGGAGCTCGGCTGCCGGCTCGTCGCCCTCTGCAGCGGCCCCGCCGAGGGCTGGCGCGCGGTTGAGCTGGCCGACGAATTCGGCGTCGACGTGATCGCGGTCGACCTGCACGAGGTGTGGCCGGCCCTGCCCCGCTTCCGCAGCGACGAGGTGCTGGCCCGCAACGGGTTCGTCCACAGCAGCGACCTCAGCCTCAAGCGCAACCTCGGGCTGCTCTTGGGCCGGCTGATCGGCTGGCGCCGGGTGCTCTTCCTCGACGATGACATCACTCAGGTCAAGGCAGCCGAACTGACCGTTGCGGCGCGCCACCTCGACGGCGGCGAGTTCCGCGCGGTCGGATTGCGTAACACCGGGTTTCCCGACAATTCCGTGGTCTGCCACGCCTATCGGGCGATCGGGGCCGCACAAGACAGTTTCATCGGCGGCGGCGCAATGATCGTCGACCCGGGTAAGACCCGGTCGTTCTTTCCCAACATCTACAACGAGGATTGGTTCTTTCTCCTCGGCGACGGTGTGCCGTTCCGAGCCGCGGTGTCGGGCACGATGCATCAGAGGTCCTACGACCCGTTCGCCGCCGGCGGGCGTGCGATCGGCGAGGAACTCGGCGACACCCTGGCCGAAGGGCTGTTCTGGCTGCTGGACGGCGGATCCGCACTGGAGTCGAGCGATGCCGGATTCTGGGGTCGCTTCCTGGCCCGCCGACGGCTTCTGCTCGACCACGTGCTCAACCTGGTCGACGCCGAGGTGACCGACCCGGCGAGGCGCGAATCGATCAAGGAGTCCGTGCGGGCGGCCCGCGCCCGGAGCTCGGACATCAACGCGTGGCTGTGCCACTCCTTCGTCGAGGCATGGCGCCGCGACCTGCAGGTCTGGGACACATTCCTGAGCGAGCGCGCCTCGTGCTACAACGACCCGGAGAAGGCACTGGCCGAGCTCGGCCTCGCGCACGTCTCGCTGCGGCGCGCCGCTAGAGGCATCTCTCGATCAGCGTGAGCAGGCCGAAACCGTCCTCGACGGTGTCGTCGGGGGTGTCGCTGCCGGGCTCGGCGAAGGTCCGCGGCGACGGCATCAGGATCGCCCGGCCGATGCCCGCCCGGCGGCCGCAGACGATGTCGCGGCGTGGGGTGTCGCCCACGAACCAGCAGCCGGACGGGTCGAGGCCCAGCTCGTCCGTGGCATTCCAGATCATCTGCGGGTTCGGTTTGCGGACGCCGGCCTCGTCGCTGTAGATCTGCACGGCGAAGAGGTCGCCCAGGCGGGACTTGTCGAGGAAGTCGCGGTGCGCCGCCCCGCTCAGCGTGTTCGAGACGACGGCGAGCGGGATGCCCGCGTCGGCCGCCGCGTGCAGCGCCTCGGGGATGCCCGGGCGCAGGGCCCAGTTGTCCCGCCAGGCCCACTCGTAACTGAGCTTCCGGACGGCGCCCCGCACCGGCACCTGCGCGGCGGGCGGCCAGCCGGGCAGGATGAACCGCTCCCACACCTCGGCCTGGCTCAGCTCGTCGGGCCAGTCCTCGTCGCGCCAGGCCGCGTAGGCGATCGCGCCGTCGGTCAGCGACCGCTGGATCTCGCCCGGCTGCAGCGCGCCCTTGACCAGGTTGAAGATACGCAGCACTAGCCCGGGCGGCGCGGTCCGCTGCGACGGCGCGTCGGCCAGCACGCCGCCGAAGTCGAGAAGGATGGCCTCCGGTCGCATGTCAGCGCGTGGGCCCCAGGGTCCAGGCGCGCACGCCACCCACGATGCCGGCCGTGTTCGGCACGACCACCACGTCGTCTCCCATGCGCGCGAGCTGGGTCGGCACGATCAGGCGCGAGTTGCCGCCGCCCAGATAGAGCCGGTCCCACAGGAACACGGGCCGCAACCCCTCCACGACGTTGCGAACCCGCCGGGACCAGAGGGCGTCACCGAGACGGCGCCGCTCGTGCTCACCGATGTAGGTGTCGTAGGACATCCCCCACCGTACGGGGGCCTGGGACATCTCGAGGTGCGGAGCCAGCGATCCGCCGTCGAAGAGCGCGCAGCCCAGTCCCGTCCCGAGGGTGAGGACGAGTTCGCAGCCGGTGCCCGCGACCACACCGGCCCCGTGCACCTCGGCGTCGTTGAGCACCAGGGTGGGCCGGCCGAACGCGTCCTCGAGCGCGGTGCGGGCGTCGAACCCGAACCACGCGTCCTGCAGCTCGGGGTCGATCCGGGTGCGCGGGCCCGACCGGGTGATGTAGTGCGGGGTCGCCACGACCACACCGTGCCGCAGCATGCCGGGCATGCCGACGGTGACCCGGTCGTGCGCAGGCAGGCGCTCGCCGAGCTCCACGAGCGTCTTGACGAACAACTCGGGGGGAAGGGGGTAGGGCGTCGGGACGCGCAACGGCTGGGCACGCATCGTCCCCGCCTCGTCGAGCACGGAACCCTTGATGCCGCCGCCGCCACAGTCGATCGTCAGGGTGAAAGCCACGCCGCCAGTTTGCATGGAGTACACCTCCTCGCACAGCAATTGTGACCCGGTATCGTCGCTGCGGTGTCCAGGGCCGTCCGGGTGAGCACCCGCAACGCGAGTTTCCAGCAGTGGCAGGCGCTTCTTTCCAACCGTACGAAACGGCACCGCGCCCGTGAGTTCCTGGTGCAGGGCGTACGGCCGATCTCCCTCGCGCTCGACCACGGCTGGGAGATCCGCGACCTGATCTACCCCGATCGGCAGTCCCTGTCGGCGTGGGCGCGCGACGTGATCGAGCGCAGCGGCGCCCGGCGCGTGGCCATGGACCCGGCCCTGGTGGCCGAGCTGGCCGACAAGGAGTCGGCCGAGCTGATCGCGGTGGTCGGCCTGCCCGACCCGCCCGAGCTGCCCGACGCCGACCTCGTGGTGGTCTTCGACCGGCCGTCGACGCCGGGCAACATCGGCACGCTGATCCGGTCGGCCGACGCGTTCGGCGCGGCCGCGGTCGTGATCACGGGGCATGCCGCCGATCCGTACGACCCCAAGTCCGTACGGGCCAGCACGGGTTCGATCTTCGCTCTGCCGGTGATTCCGCTCGACGGGCCCGGTCCGCTCCTCGACTGGGCCGCCGCGACCGGGGCGCAGCTGGTCGGCACCGACGAGCACGGCGCGGTCGACGTGGCCGACCACGATCTGACCGGCCCGACCGCACTCCTGATCGGCAGCGAGGCGAGCGGGCTCAGCGCGGCCTGGCGCGACGCCGCCGACGTGCTGGTCCGCATCCCGATCACCGGCGCGGCGAGCTCGCTGAACGCGGCCACAGCGGCGACGGTCGTGCTGTATGAAACCCAGCGCCAGCGTTCTTCGTAGCCGTGCTTGCCAGCTGTGCTTGCCAGCCGGGGTCACGTCCGCCGAAGTGGTGCATGACCTGGTCTTTCCCGGCAGCAAGAGGCGGCCATCGCAGATCCTTCGGATGGTCTGAAGATCACGAAGGAGAGACCTGCGACGGCCGCGGAAACGAGTCTGAACGTCGCGAACCTGCTGCGCGAGCACAGCCCGACACCGACGAGGTCAACGCCCAGTTCGCCCGGGTCCTGGACACCGTCGGCGACAAGTTCCCCGATGCGGCCGAGCATCTCGACACCGCCCGCGATGACCTGCTCGCCTTCACCACGTTCCCCGCGAGCTCTGGCGTCAGATCTGGTCGAACAACCCGCAAGAACGCCTGACAAGGAAATCCGGCGACGCACCGACGTCGTCGGGATCTTCCCGAACCGGGCCGCAATCATCCGGCTGGTCGGCGCCGTGCTCGCCGAACAGACCGACGAAAGGGTCGAAGGCCGCCACCACATGGGCCTGGACCTGCTCCGTGCTTGCTAGCTGTGCTTGCTAGAAACGCGCGAAGGAGCGGATCGGCATCCTCGGGCCGAACTTGGGGGCGCCGAGCCCGCCGTGGGCCAGCAGGTCGCAGACCCGGCCGCGGTGCCCCGCGAACGGCGCGAGCAGCTCGAGCATCCGCGCGTCGGTGCCCCGGGCCTCGCCCGCCAGCGCCCACGCCACCGTGTTGGGGATGTGGAAGTCACCCACGCTGACCGCGTCCGGGTCCCCGTACGCGACCCGGACGACCTCGGCCGCCGTCCACGGACCGATGCCAGGCAGCGCGGTCAGGCGCGTGGTCGCCTCGGCCGCGTCGGCGCACCGCTCGAGCCGGTCGGCGACCACGGCCGCGCGCAGCAGGGCCTGGGTGCGCCGCTGCTCCATGCCGAACGGGTGGAAGACCCAGTAGGGCGTCGCGGCGATCACGGCCGGGTCGGGCGGCAGCATCAGCTCGATCGGGCCCGGCGCCGGCTCGCTCAGTTTCGAGCAGATCAGCCGGTACGCCCGGTGGGCCTCCTTGCCGGTGACCTTCTGCTCGAGGATCGCCCGCAACACGCTGCGGAACACCAACCCGGTGCTGGGCATGCGTACGCCCGCGAAGGTCTTGGCCAGCCGGGCGATCAGCGGATGGGCCGCCGCCAGCGGGTGGAAGCTCGTGAGGTCGTCGCGCAGGCCGGCGATGGCGTCGGCGCGGTCGAGCACCCAGCCGGCGCCGGGCCCGTAGCCGGTGGCGGTCAGCTCGGGGCCCGATTTGACCAGTTGGAGCGTGGCCGGGCCGGCCGGGCTGCGGACCGCGAGCCAGAACTCGTCACCGGTGAAGCGGCCGCACGGGTCGTGACCGGGCACCAGCAACGACCGGACCGATGCGCCGAAGTGGTAGCGCTCCGGAAGCGCCAGCGTGCGGGTCGAGCTCACCGGAACACTGTGCCACCCCGCCGCCGGAATGCCCACCGACGAGGACAGGCCGATGGCCCTGACCGCGCTCCCGGTCAGGGCCATCGGAGGAGGCGACCGGACACCCGAGTGGTCCGGACCGCCAAGGGAGCTGCCGCAGTTGTCGTCCGTCAGGGGGAAGGGCGACCACCCGGAGACAATGGGGGGCCCTGTCGGGGCGGGGTCATGTCGGTGACCCCGCCCGTCCAGGTTCGCCTCCGGGTAAAGCGGCGTGGCTCCTAGATCTCTGTGATCAGTTGTTGCCGCGACCGCCGCCGCCGTTGCGGACCTGGACCCGGGCGACGTCGAAGGCCGGCGTCTGGTTGGCCCGGACCATCATCGGGATGCGGTGCGAGCCGTCACCGGCCCACGAGGCGCACTGCGCGGTACCGGCGGTCGGCAGACCCGGGACCTGGATCTGAACCGAGTCGGGGGTCGCGCCACCACGGCTGTCCTCGGTCGCCACGAAGAACGCGGGGACCGGGTCGGGGGCGGGAGCCTCGTTGGTGTTCGCCAGCATCCGGCAGGCGGTGTGGAAGTGACCGCGGACCAGGCCGTTGGCCAGGACCGAGCTCTCCACGTAGTAACCACCCTGGCCGGCCGCGAGGAACCGGTCACGGATCAGGTTGCGGGTGCTGACGGTGATGGTGAACGGCTGGTTCACGGCCACCGACCGCGGAATGTTGGTGATCAGCAGGCTCGGGTTGGCGTTGGCCTCGCCGACCTCACCGAACTCGGTCGAGACACAGCGGCTGCCTTCCTGGAAACCGGTGTGCGGCGACAGCTGGCTGGTGTCACAGCTGTTGGTCAGCACGCCCAGGCCCGCGCCGGGGGGCGGGGTGGTCTGCGACTCGGTCGGCTGCGGGTCGGGCTGGTTGCCGCCCTGGTCGCCGTTGCCCTGGCCGTTGTCGCCGTTGCCGGCACCCTGGTCACCGTTGCCGGCACCCTGGTCGCCGTTACCCGCGCCCTGGTCACCGTTGCCGGCACCCTGGTCGCCGTTACCCGCGCCCTGGTCACCGTTGCCGGCACCCTGGTCGCCGTTACCCGCGCCCTGGTCACCGTTGCCGGCACCCTGGTCGCCATTGCCCGCGCCCTGGTCACCGTTGCCGGCACCCTGGTCGCCGTTGCCCTGGCCGTTGTCGCCGTTCCCGGCGCCCTGGTCGCCGTTGCCGGCACCCGCGCTCGGGTCGGCGGCCGGAGCCGTGGTCGCCTGCTCGGTCGGCGGCGTGGTGGCGTTGCCGTTGTTGCCGACGTTGTTCATCACCCAGGTCCGGCAGCGCTGACGCAGC
This sequence comes from Paractinoplanes bogorensis, assembly GCF_018829635.1. GTDB lineage: Bacteria > Actinomycetota > Actinomycetes > Mycobacteriales > Micromonosporaceae > Actinoplanes > Actinoplanes bogorensis. The sequence goes on along the minus strand of NZ_JAHKKG010000001.1, from coordinate 582,323 downwards.
GTCTGGGTCGACACGGTGTCACCGGCACCGTCGTCCGGGTGCTGGGTCACCTTGCCGTTGTTGGTGGTGTACGTGCCACGACGCGTCTCCGAGGAGAGCTTCGCGCGCTGCGGAGCCTGGACCTTGTCGCAGGTGGACAGCGCCTTCCGCTGTGTGCGGTCGGTGCTCGCGTTGGAGACCTGGGTGACGGTCACGATGCCGCCGAAGGCCACCAGCGTGGCTGCGACCGCGATGATGCGGCGCTTACCACTGAACCAGTTGTTGCTCCTGGATGCGCGCCGGTACTTGGACCTTCGCATGGGGGTGACACCTTTCTCTTACGCGGTGGACTCGGCTGGGGCTACCGGGCCCGGAAGATGCGCATGGACGTGATGACGCCGGCCACGAGCGCGGCGGCGAGGACGAGCAGGATCACGGTGGTGCTGACGCCCGGAATGCCGCCGCTGCTGCTGGCTGCCGCGAGCATCTGCCCGTCCACCGGAACCGGACCACTGCCGGGAACTGCCGGGGCGGGAGCTGTGGGGAGTGCCGCGTAGTCGACGATGTTGCTCGACTCCAGCAGCGTCATGTGCGTCATGACGAACTGGTTGGCCTCTTGGGCCAGCTTGCGGACGCTGTCGTTGCGGGTGCTGGCCCGGATGGTCGCAATCGCCGGGAAGATCTTGCCGTGCGCGGCCCGGAGCCGGTCGATGAAGATCTGATCGAACGTCGTCGCGTTCGCGTCCTTCATCTCCTGCAGCCAGAACTGCTGGTCGCTGTTGGGCTGGGCCGGCAGGTCGATGTTGAGCTTCTTGGCCACCGCGCGGTCGAGCTTGTCGAGCACCACGTGCTGAGCCGCGATCGACTTGCCGATCTGGACGACGCGCGGGTCGTTCGACTTCTCCACGGCCATGTTCCCGGCCGGGATCTCCCACAGGCCGGCCAACCGGACCTTGATGACGAAGTCCTTGTCGGCGTCACTGATGGAGCCGACGCCCTTGTCGGCCAGCCCGTTCGAGCTCGGCACCGGGATCGGATCGCCGGGAGCCGCCTGAACCGGGCTCACCGGCGCCATCAGGAATGTGAGAGCCGCCGCTGAAATGCCCACCAACCAACGCGTCGTGCGGCGCGAAGTGCGAGTGGTAAGCATTTTCCTCAACCTCCGGAGTGCGATTTGTTAAAGGAGTTCTGAACCGGCGAAAGAATCAGTAGCTGTAGTCACTGCCGGTGCCGGAATCGTCACTCGAACCACCGTCACCGGCGGAGTCGCTGGCCGGCGGGGCGACGGGCTTGGACACCTTGGGCAGGCAGGTGAGGTTCTTGGCGCCGTCGGGCTGGATCACGAACCAGGTGCCGCTGACGTTCTGGCCCTTCCAGCTGCCCGGCTTCTTGTCGCCGATGTAGGTGTAGAGAGGCCAGCCCTTGAGGGTCAGCTGCTTGCTGCCGTCGGAGCGGGTGACCGTGCCGACGAGCTTGGAGTCGACGCCCTTGAGGGTCGGCTTGCCGTCGTTGGTCAGCGCGGCCGGCCAGATCTCCTCGCAGTCACCGGCGCAGTTCGACTTGGCCGGGTTGTTGCCGTCCTTGTCGAAGCGGTAGAGCACGAAGCCCTCGTCGTTGACGACGACCTTGCCCATCCGCGCGACCTTGGTGCCGGTCAGCGAGTTGGTCGCCTCGTCGTCGCTCAGCTCGGGAGCGGCGTTCGGGTCACCGGGGCCCTCGGTCGCGTTGGGGTCGGCCTGGGCGGCCGGGTCGCTCGTGGCCGACGGGTCGGCGGTCGCCCCCGCGGTGGCCTCGGCCTGCGCGCCGGCCGGCACGGCGGAGTCGCCGTAGTCGCCGCCGTCGTATCCCTTCGGGGCGCAGCCGGTCACTGCGAACGCCGCGGTGATTGCGACACCGACGGCCATCATCTTTCGCTTGTCCGGTAGCACTTGCCCTCCAGGCTTGTTTCTCGTCTGGCGTTTCCGGGCTGTAGTACGCGGGCGGGGTCGCGGCGGTTGAAGAAAGTTCCCATCAATTTCCGAGTTTCTGATGGCACCGCATCGGAGCTGCTTGCCTAAGGAAAAAGAAAGAACCCCGGCCAATCGGCCGGGGTTCCTTTCCGTGCGTATGCGATTACGGAACGCGCACCAGCGTCTCGCCGGCACCGCTCGCGCTGACCTCTTGCACCAGCATGTGGGCGATCTCGTCGCGCGGCGTGGCCGTGGTCGCCTGCAGCAGCAGCGGCTCCGGATTCGCAGCCGTGCCCCAGCCCTGCTCGCCCACCGTCCACGTCTGGATGGCCTCGGTGGTGCCGTCGGTGTGCACAGCCACCAGGCGGCACGTCTTCGGCCCACTGATGTTGGAGACCGAGTACGAGATCTGGGTGCCGAACTTCTTCTTCTCGAAGGCGACCGACGCCGAGACGCCCGTGCGGGGGTCGGAGCCGTCGAAGCGCTCGCCGACCAGGTCGGGACCGCCGATGCCGGGGCCACCGTCCGAGTTGGGCAGCGGATCGAGCTGGCTCTCGTCACGCTGAGCCGTGTTCGTCGTCGCCGGATCGCTGTCTTTGCCGAACACCTGGCCGCCCACGAAGAACGCGCCGATCGACAGCATCGCGAAGATCACGACCGCGGCGGCCAGCGAGAACAGCCGGCGGCTGTTGGCCCGTTGGCGCTCGTGCGAGACCTCACCGATGACCTTCTGCAGCATGAAGCCGTCGCGCCTGGTCTCCTCGGCGGCGACCACGGCATTCGCGTCGACGTCGGCCAGCAGGTCGGCGACCTCGACGAACGACTCCAGCTCGTACGCGCAGCGCGAGCACTCGATGAGGTGGTCCTCGAAGCGGGCGGCGTCGTGTTCGTCGAGCACGCCCAAGGCGTACGACGCGACGTCGAAGTGGTCTTCCTGTGTCATTCGGTCACCCCCCGCTGCTGCAACGCCGTCCGCAGCGCACGCAGAGCGTAATACACCCGTGACTTGGCGGTACCCAACGGAAGGTTGAGCTTCTCCGCCGCCTCCGGCACCGTCCGGCCCTTGAAGTACGTCTCGATGAGGATCTCGCGGTGCGACTGGCTGAGCTCGCGCAGCGCGTCGGAGACCGTCATCGACTGCAGAACGCGGTCGGTGTCGTCGGCCTGGCTGGGGAAGCTCTCCAGCTCACGGTCGTAGGTCTCGGCCGGCCGGGCACTCGCGCTGCGGTGGTCGTCGATGGCGATCCGTCGCGCGACCGTCACCAGCCACGGCCGGAGCGACTGCTGACCCTGCGCCCCGAGCCGGTGCGCGTTGCGCCAGGCCCGCAGCAGGGTCTCCTGCACGATGTCTTCCGCGCGCTGCCGGTCACCGCCGGTCAGGCGCAGCACGAACATCAGCAGGGGGCCCGCGTGCTCCTCGTAGAGCATCCGGACCAGAGTGTCTTCGTGACTGCCACTGGGGGTCGCGGCCTCATGCCGCGGCGCCTGCTTGGGAATCACCGAACCACCATCGTCCGCACTACGGCCTCCGTCGAGTGACTGCCACCGTCCACCGGAATGCTGCTGTGTCATCAGGCGCACCCCGCCCGGCGAAAGCCGATGTTCGGCCACCGCTTGCATCGATACCTCCGCCCGGAGTTTTCCCCGTCGCCTGAGATACGGCTGGGGACAGCCCTCGGGATCAACGCGGACGGGAAAATCTTCGGGAGCGGGTTCAAACGATCCTCCGGTCTCGTGTGGGGGGTCACGAGGCGCATCGGTGAACGATCGGAATTCATCGATCTGCACCGATATGACAGCCAGGGCAGCCGAATAATACTCAGCCACACGGGTCTCATGAAACGGCGTTCTGAGCAGGCGTGACGCACTACCGGTGCGGCGTTACCGCTAAGTAGGCACGTCCCTCCGGAGCGTTTCCGTCCCAGTCAGTGGGAGCGCTCCCAAATGGCTGTCTTGCCCGTTCGGGGGATGTCTGGCCGTCGTACGGCCCGATCGAGCGATCCCTGTCGTAACAATCACGATTGGCGCGGTATGTCGCATCTCACGAAGCGCTGCGGATGCTCGGTCGTCTTGGCGGTGCACGCGCGCTACGCGCGGACGGCCGTGGTCGTGAGCGTCGTGAAGTGCATGGGAAAGCTCCCGCCCAAATCGTCGACCGCCGCTCCGATCGCGGCCACCAGTTCGGCCAGCCGGTCGGCGGGCAGGGTGGTGAACAGGCCCTGCGTCGGCAACTGGTCGAGCCAATCGTCCCGGGTATAGACGTGGTCCCATTCGCTGGCCCAGCGCTCCGGTTCGGCGAAGGCACCGGTCCTGCGCAGGCCCCCGTCGGCCTGATCGAGGAAGGACGCGTAGCCCTGGGCCGCCGTCACGTTCGGAAGGTTGGCCAGCGGGCTGTCCGGCAGCAACCGGCGGAACACCTCGGCGAAGGCCTCACCCGCGTCTGCCGACGGCTGGGCGGCGTTCCACACGAGTGCCAGCCGTCCACCGGGCCGCAGCACGGAAGCGGCCACGGCGGCGCCGGCCACCGGGTCGACCCAGTGCCAGGCCTGCCCGGCCACCACGGCGTCGAAGGACCGGCCCGCCGGATCCCAGTCCTCGAAGCGGGCCACCTCGACCTCGAACCCGCCGGCCCGCGCGAAGCCGGCCATCCGCGGGTCGGGCTCGACGCCGAGCACCCGGGCGCCGGCCGCGCGCAACTGGCGGGCCAGGATGCCGGTGCCGAGACCGACGTCGAGGAAGGACGGGCCGGGAGCCGCGGCGACCAGGCGGGAGATCAGGGCGGCGGGGTAGGCGGGCCGGGCGCGGTCGTAGCGGGCCGGGTCGACCCCGAACGACTCGGCCGTCCGACGTTCACGATGCGGAGTGGGCATGCGCCCACTCTAATGGGCGAGCGCCCACTCGGCCATGTGCGAGGCTGGTGGACGTGCCGACCGGAGTGGCTCTTCAAGACGTACGCCGGCAGTTGTTCGACGCCGCCGAGCGGGTGCTCCTGCGCGCCGGGGCCAACGCGCTGACCAGCCGGGCCGTGACCGAGGAGGCCGGGGTGGCCAAGGGCGTGCTGCACCGTCACTTCGCCGACTTCGACGACTTCCTGGTCGAGCTGGTCCAGCGGCGCATCGCCGGGTTCGAGGCGTGGGGCGCCACCATGCGCGCCAACGCCGGCACGGGCGACGTGGCGGAAAATGTCGCCGACGCCTTCACCGGCATCCTCGACCCGGTCGGGCTCGGCCTGATCCGGCTGATCATCGCGCGCGACGAGCTGCGTGTCCGGCTGCGGGGCGAGCGCGACCACGGCATCCCCTACCTGGCCGAGGCGACCGAGATGATCGCCGCCTATCTCACCGCCGAGCGGGAGTGGTGCCGCCTGCCCGAGGAGACGGACGCCCGGATGCTCGCACTCACCCTGGTCGGCACGGCCCACTTGATCGTCAGCGAGGGCCGCCCGGTCGATCCCGGCGCCCTGCGAACGATCATCGGGATCGGACCGTAGCCCCGATCATCGGGATCGGACCGTAGCCTTCGTCAGCGCGCGGTGCAGCAACCGCGAGTCGCCCAGCATGCCGCGCAGACGGCGTTCCAGGCCGGCGATCGGCACCAGATTCTGCGGCGCCCGCGGATCCTTGTAGGCCGACGACGCGAACCGGGGCAGGGTCGCCTGGGACAGGTCGGCCAGCTCGATCGCCATCTCGGGGCTGAGGTCGGGCGAGCACTCCACTCGGACGATCCCCGACCACGGCGCCGACGACCCACCGGGCAGGCGCAGATACCAGGTCCAGCCGCCCCACGCCGTGCCCAGGTGGAAGACCGGGGTCCGCTGCCCGGCGGTCAACCGGGTCACGACCAGGTTGAGCACCGCCGGCAGGTAGAGCTTCTCCTGGGTCTTGATGAAACCGATCGTCCGCGGCAGCTGGCGCCGGGCGCGCAGCGGGCCGTCGACCACGAGCAGGTCGTAGCCCTCGGGGCCGTGGGCGCGGGCCTCGGACGAGATGAGGATCTCGAGCGCGGTCAGCGGCCGCTGCACCGCCACCGGCAGCTTGCTCGCCTCGCCCGGGCCCTCGATCCGGTGCACCTCGTAGCGCACCGGGCCGGCCAGCAGATCTTCCATCGACGGGCTGGCCGTGAACAGGCCGCGGCCCACCTTGGCCGTCACCAGTTCGGCGACGCCCCGGCCGAGGTCACAGCGGACCACCCCGGCCGCGAAGGAGGCGGCGAGTCCCGCGTACGAGGTCCCGTCGTCCTCGGCCGTGGACAGCCCGGCGTCGATGCGCCGTACGCCGTCGACCAGATAGACCACGTCGGGCGGCTGGACCGAGTCGGACACGTCGATCGGGGCCCACTCGGCGGCCGGCACCTCGACGTCGGTGTCGATCTGGGCGCTGCTGGTCGAGGCGGGGCCGTCGCCGGACCCACCGCCCTCGAAGGACGCCCCGTACGAGGGGTCCCACGGCTCGACGAAGACTCTCAAAGGCCCACCCTCGAAACGTGCGCGGTCCGCGCGTCCTTGTGCACCTCGAACCGCACCGGCACCCGCTCGGCCAAGGCGTTGACGTGGGTGACCACGCCGACCATCCGGTCGCCGCGCGCGGCCAGGTTTTCCAGCGTCGCCGCCACCACGTCGAGGGTGGCCGCGTCGAGCGTGCCGAAGCCCTCGTCGAGGACGATCGACTCGAGGCTGGCGGCCGTGGTCGACATGCCGGAAAGCTGCTCGGACAGGGCCAGCGCGAGGGCCAGCGACGCCTGGAACGTCTCGCCACCGGAGAGCGTGCGCACCCCGCGCCGTAGGCCGGCGTCGTGATGGTCGATCACGAAGAACTCGCCCTTGTCGTGGATCAGGTCGTACTGGCCGCCGGTGAGCTCGCGCAGGATCCGGGACGCGCCGTCGACGAGCAGGTCGAGCGCCTCCTCGAGCAGCCAGCGCTCGAAGTTGTTGGCCCGCAGGTGCCCGGCCAGCGCCTTGGCCACCCGCTGCTCCCGCTGCAGGGCCATCCGCTGCTCGGTGAGCTCGCCGACCTGATCGCGCCGGTCGGACAACCGCTTCCAGGCCGCCTCGGAGCGTTCCACGGCGACCGCCGCGGCCCGGATGATGGCCGAGTCGTCGGACGGCGGAACGGCCACCCCGGCGTCGTTGAACAACGCGGCGATCTCGCGGAGCACCACGGCGGTGGCGTCGTGCGCGGCGGCCACCGCATGCTCGGCCGCCGATCGGGCCGTGGCGCGCTCGGCCGCCATCTCGGACGCCCAGGTGACCAGAGCGGCCCAGGCGCCGGCGAGGTCGTCCCGATCGGCCGGCGGCGGCGAGAACCGGGCGACCTGATCCCGTACGGCGTCGAACTCCCGCCACGCGGTGCGCTGGCGCTCCTCGGCGGCGACCACCGCGGCCTGGGCCTGCCGATGCGCCGACCGGGCCGACCGCACGGCCGCGCCCGACCGGTCGAGCAGCTTCTGCAGCTTCTCGATCTCGGCCAGCTGACGGCGCAGGGCGTCGGCGCCGGGCGACTCGGCCACGGCGGTGCGCGCCTCGGCCATCCGGGTCAGGTGGTGCTCGTGCTGGGCGCGCTTGCGTTCCAGGTTGCTCTCCAGCTTGCGGGCCACGGCGTCGCGCTGCTGCCAGGCATTTTCGGCGACCTCGGCGGCGGCCCGGGCGGCCTTGCCGGTGGTCTCGGCGGCCCGCACGGCCGACCCCTCGGGAACCGGCGGCACGGTCGTCACGGTCTGCTCGCACACCGGGCAGTGGTCACCGGCCGACAGATGCTGACGCAGGGCGGACGCGCGGTCGATCCGCTGAGCCTCCACGTAGTCGAGCCGGGCCTGTTCGAGCAGCTGGGCCGCACCCAGGTGGGCGCTGTGAGCGATGTCGGCGCCGGCCGCGGCGTCCTTGTACTCCACCTCGGCCACCGACACCTCACCGGCGAACCACTCCTGCTGCCCGGCCAGCCGCTCCAGTTCGGCGTGCCGGTCGAGCATGAGGCTCAGCGATCCGGCGTCGCCGGCGGCCGCCAGCTCACCGCGGACCTTCTCCTCTTTCTCCTCCGCGCCGCGAACCTCGTCCGCCGCCTCGGTGGCACTCGCCCGGGCGGCCGCGGTCACGCCGGCGGTCTCCACGCTTCCCTTGGGCGTACGCACGGCGGAGAGCTGCCGCCACTCGGCGTCGAGCGCGTCGCGGGTGGTGGCCGCCTCGGCCTCGGCCGTCCGCCGGGCGCGCAGCCCCGGAACGGCCGCCTCGACCGCCGTGGTCAGCTCGCGCATGCGGGTGACGTGCTGCTCGGCCGCCTCGACGGCCTCGTCGGTGGCGTCGGTCAGTCCGGCCAGGCTCTGGTCGACGACGGCGAGCTTGCCCTCGGCCGTCTGCGAGCGACCGGTGGCCCGGGTCTGCACCTCTTCGTAGATGTGCAGGCCGAGCAGGTTGACCAGGATCTGCTGGCGGGTGGCCGGCTTGGCGTGCAGGAAGTCGGCGAACTGGCCCTGCGGCAGCACCACGCAGCTGGTGAACTGCTCGAACGGCAGGCCGACGGCGTCCAGGATCGCCTGGTCCATCTCGGCCGGGGTGCCGGCCAGCACATCGCCCAGGTCGTCGAGGTCCATGCCGGTGTCGAGCTTGGTGACGTCGAAGCCCGGCGGCATGAGCTGCAGCCCGGCGCCGGCCGTCTTGACGTTGCCGCGGCCGTCGCGCCGGACCACCCGGGTCGCGACGTAGCGCTCGTTGGCCGACTCGAAGACCAGGCGGACCCGGGCCTCGGTGGCCGACGGGGCGAGCGCGTTGACGATGCCGCGGCTGCCGCCCCAGCGCGGGACGGTGCCGTAGAGCGCGAAGGTGATCGCGTCGAGCACCGTCGACTTGCCCGAGCCGGTCGGCCCGACCAGCGCGAAGTAGTCGGCGTCGGTGAAGTCGACGGTGGTCTCGTCGCGGAAGACGGTGAACCCCGCCATGTCGAGTCGGATCGGCCTCATGATTCGTCTCCGCTTCGCTTGCTTCGCTCGCTCATGAGTGAGTGCTCACCTCGTCATAAAGCTCGTCGAAGAGTTCGCGGACGCCGTCCTCGGCGTTGTCGCGACTGTCCAGGTAGTCGCCGAAAAGCTGACGCGGCGTCCGTCCGGCCCGCTGTGCCATCCGCTCCCCCGCCCGTTGCGGCATCATCTCGGGGTCGACCCGCACCTCGAGGGCGTTGGGCAGCAACTCCTGCACGTCCTCGCGGAGGCCGACCCGTGGCTTCTCGCGCACCAGAACACGGAGCCAGGCCTCCGGAAGGTTCACTTTGGCGAGCTGTTCGAGGGTGCCGCGAACCGTCCGCAACGCGATCGCCCCGGTGATCGGCACGTCACGCACCCGGGCCGCCTTGTCCACGGCGACGTCGACGATCGCCACCGACGGCACGTTCTCTTCCTCGCCGAAGTCGATCGCGAGCGGGCTGCCGCTGTAGCGCGTCGGGCACGGCGAGATCACCTGCTGGGCCCGGTGCAGGTGGCCGAGCGCCACATAGTGCGCGTTCTGCGGAAAGACGGTGGCCGGCACCGCGTACCCCATGATGGTGTGCGCCTCGCGCTCGCCGCCGCCGGCCGACGCCCCGACGATGGTCAGGTGGGCGGTCAGCAGGTTGATCACGCCGGGCCGGGCGAACCCCTCGCTGAGCTTGGCGATCAGGCGGGCGATGTGGTCGGCGTAGGTCTGGGTCGCCTCGGCCGCGGTCAGCTCGTACATCTCGGCGGCCCGGATCGCGTACCGCTGGGACAGGAACGGCAGCGTCACCAGCTGCCATTTCTCGCCGCCCGCGGTCTCCCCGGTGATCAGCAACTCTTCGGCCTTTTCCCGTACGGCTCCACGCAGCGTGATGCCGGCCGCCTCCGCCCACGGTCGCAGGGCATCCAGCGCCGGACCGTTGTCGTGATTGCCGCCGATGGCCACGACCTGGGCGCCGGTGTTGCGCAAAGCGGTGAGAGCCCGGGTGACCACTCGCGTCGCGTCGGCCGTGGGGGCCGCGGTGTCGTAGAGGTCACCGGCGATGACGACCAGGTCGGGGCGCTCGGCCCGGGCCGTGTCGACCACCTGGGCCAGCACGCGGATGTGCTCCTCGTGCCGGTTGCGTCCCTTGAGGACCTTGCCGACGTGCCAGTCGGACGTGTGCAGGATGCGCATCGCAAAAACGCCTTAGGCTCTCAGAACGGGATGTCGTCGTCGGACGAACCGACCACGGCGAACGGATCGGCGCCCTGCACGATGGACTTCATCGTGTCGGACGGCGGTGGACCGGACTCGGATTTGCGGGTGGCCCAGGCCGGGAACGGGAACTCGACGCAGAGCGGCACCGGGATGTCGGGCTGGTTGACGAACATCGTGCCGGGCCGGGCCAGCAACGCACGCTGCCGCATGGCCGGGGGCAGGAAGCCGTACTCGGGTCGGGCCGCCTCGGCCGGGTCGAGCCGGCCGACCACCCGGATCGCCGAGTTGGTCACGATGCGCCGCTCGACCTCGCTCGCCGTCTGCTGGGCGCCGATCAGGATGACCCCGAGCGAGCGGCCGCGCTCGGCGATGTCGAGCAGCACCTCCTTGATCGGCGAGGTGCCCTCGCGCGGCGCGTACTTGTTGAGCTCGTCGAGCACGACGAAGAGCAGCGGACGACCGGTGCCGGCCTTCTCCTTCTCTTCGAACTCGGTCTTGAGCGTCACGCCGACCACGAACCGCTGCGCGCGGTCGGGCAGGTTGTGCAGGTCGACCACGGTGACCTGGGCCGACTCGGCGGTCTTGATCTGGTGCGGGCGGCGCTGGGCCAGGTCGCCGCGGATCAGCCGGGCCAGGTCGCGCTTGCTGCCGATCAGCCGGCGGGCGAACGCGTTGACCGTGCCCATGTTGACCGCGCTGCCGGCCCAGGTCGAGCGGGTCTCGTCGTCGGTGAGCTGTTCGACGATGTGGTCGACGAGGTCGCCGTAGGACCCCAGGCGCTTGCCGTCGATGCTGATGCCGCCCTCGGCCGGCACCGAGTAGCGGTGCAGGTGGGCGGTGACCGAGTGGACGACCATCGTGTATTGCTGGCGCTCGTCGTCGGCGTCGGCGAACACGTAGGGCAGCAGGCGCAGCGAGGCGAACTCCTCGAGCGTCCAGTAGAAGGTGTCGACCCCGGTCAGGCGGCTGCTGACGTCGGGGGCGCCGGACGAGTCGCCGGCCCGGGGCGGGGCATACACCCGTACGTCGGAAAAGGGGGTCGCCGGAAGCTCGAGCAGCTTGTAGCCGGCCCGTGTCGCCTCGTCGAGCTTGGTGTTGGGGTGGTCGAGGAAGAGGAGGTCTTCGCCCTTGACGTTGAAGATCAGCGCGCGGGCGTTGGCCCCGTCGGCGCCCAGCGCGCCCGACCGGAACACCGAGTAGAGCAGGAATGTCGCGAAGCTGGTCTTGGTGGCCACGCCGGAGATGCCGGAGATCGACACGTGGGCGCCGCGGGTGCCGTCGAGGAAGTCGGCGTTGAGGAACACCGGCACGCCGTCGCGGCCGGTGCCCATCGGGATGCGGCGCTCCATCCGGTCGAAGTGCAGCGCGGCGTCGCGGGCCTCGCCGGACGCGCGGTGCACGATCGCGCCGGGCGCGGGTGGCACGTAGAGCTCAGGGTCGACGCGCGTGGTGGTGATCTCGGCCGCCTCCTGCACCACGGCCGGCAGCGTGCCCTCGGCGATGGCGAACACGTCGGAGTCGAACTGGGCGCCCTCGTGCCGCGCCCGCACCTGGGTCACCACCCCGGCGATCGTCACCGGTTCGCGATCCGGCAAGTGACGCTGGGTGACCACGACATCGTCGAGCTGTAGATAACTGCCGTCGGCCACGGCCGTCCAGAACTGGAGCGGTGTCGCATCGGCAGTGCCTAGCACCCGCCCGACGGGGGAAGATTCGTCAGACACAGGGCTCATCGTGCACCAGGGGTACGACAGAACTCGCAGGCACCGTCGGTTGGCACGCGTTGTCCACAACTTCTGGTGTTCATACACAGAGTTATCCACAAGATCTTGGTTGAGCTGTGGAGGCGCGCGGAGAAACGAACCGATGTGAGCCGATCGGTCAAAGGCCGGGTGACAGAACTTCACCTCCCGAGAAAGGGCACGCATGAGGCCGATGCCCACGCGGGCCGTGCTCACCGACGGCGAGCTCATCGGAATGTCGGGCACGCAGCCCGAATCGTTCGGCGCGGTGTTCGATCGCCACGCCACGACGATCCACCGCTATCTGTCCCGGCGGGTCGGGGGCACGCTCGCCGACGATCTGACGGCCGAGACGTTTCTCACCGCCTTTCAAAACCGTTTCGCGTACGACGGGAGCCGGCCGGACGCGCTGCCCTGGCTCTACGGCATCGCGGCGAATCTGTTGCGTGGTCACCGGCGAACCGAGGTGCGGATGTACCGCGCTCTCGCCCGTACGGGAAAAGACCCTGCTCTCGCCTCTCATGACGACGTCGTGGCGGCTCAGGTCACCGCGAGCGAGCACGTCCGGGTCCTGGCCGGCGCCCTGGCCCGCCTCAGCCCCGGCGAACGCGACGTGCTGACCCTGATCAGCCAGGCCCAGCTCAGCTATCCCGAGGTGGCCGAGGCGCTGGGCATCCCGGTCGGCACCGTCCGCTCGCGACTGCACAGCGCCCGCAAACGCCTTCGCGCCGCCCTCCCCCACCTCGGCCTCTCGAACGGACTCGACGATGAATGACCTGGATCTGATGGAGAAGTTCCGCGCCGACGTGGCCCCGCCCGACCCGGCAGCCCTGGCCCGCGCCCGGGCCGGAATGTTCCGCGCGGAGCCGGCCCCGCGACGGCGGTGGGTCTGGCGGCTGGCCCCGGTCGCGGCGCTGGCGTCCGTCGTCGCGGCCGGAGTGACCGTGGTGGCGCTGCGTGGCCCAGACAGCCCGCCGCCCGCACCCGAAGCGGTCCGGGTGCTGCGCCTGGCCGCGGCCGAGGCCCGGCGCGACCCGGTCCTGCCGGCCCGCCCCGACCAGTACGTCTACATCGAGTCGCGGGTCGCCTGGGCCGGCGCCACGATGGTTTCTCCCGACAACGCCCAGTACATCCCGCCGGTCGAGAAGAACCGGCGCATCTGGCTGTCGGTCGACGGCACCCGCGACGGTCTCCTCGACGAGCAGGCCGTCCGGCCCTCCGAAGCCGGCCGCGACACGATCCACCGGAACACCCCGCTGCCGGTGCAGGGCACGCCGATCCCGGCCTACCTGCGGAACCTGCCGACCGAGGCGACCGCGATGCGCAACTGGCTGTACGCCGGCACCGGCGCCACGAAGGAGGGCGGCAACCCGCCCGACGTCACGGCGTTCGTCAAGGTCGGCGACACCCTCCGCGAGCAGTACGTCCCGCCGGCGTCGGCGGCCGCGCTGTTCGAGGCGGCGGCGACGATCCCCGGCACCACCGTGGTCAAGCAGCAGGTCGACCTGGCCGGTCGGCGCGGGATCGCGGTCTCCAAGGTGCACCACGCCACCCGGCACGACCTGATCTTCGACGCGCGGACCTACCGGTTCCTCGGCGAGCGGGAGGTCGCGCAGGAGGACGCGGCGCCGTTCCCGGCCGGTGCGGTGATCGGATGGACCGCCCAACTCCAGGTGGCGGTGGTCGACAAGGCCGGTCAGCGGCCCTGACGGACGTACCGGAGAAAAAGCATGTCCTCGAGCGTCAGCACGTGACGCAGGGTCATGCGTCGCGGGTCGGTGGCGGGCCCGGTCGAGATGCGGCCGGCCTCGCCACCGACCAGCAGTGGTGCGACGGTCAGGCACAGCTCGTCGACCAGATCGGCCGCGATCATCGAGCCGAACAGGGTCGGGCCGCCCTCACAGAGCAACTGGGTGGCGCCGCGCTCGTGCAGTGCTTCCACTCCGGCCGCGAGATCCACTTCGTCGTCACCGACCGCGATGAGGTCGGCGTGGTCCGGGGCCCGCGCGCCACGATGTGTCAGCACGATCGGGCGGATCGGCGCGTCGGAGAAGATCAGCTGGTCCCAGTCCAGATCCATCGACCGCGAGACGACCACCATGAGCGGATATTCGGGCAGGCCGTTGGCTCGGCGCCAGGCCCGCGCCTCGGGGGTCAGTCGTAACGCGTCGTAGTTCTCCGCCTTGACCGTGCCGGACGCCACGATCAGCGCGTCGCACACCATCCGCAGCGAGTCGAAGATCTCTTTGTCGCCGGGCCCGTGCAGGCCGCCGGAGAGCCCGTCGACGGTGACCGCGCCGTCGGCACCGGCGATGAAGTTCATCCGCAGGGTCGGTGCCGGATTACGCGGATAAAGCTCGATCAGGCCGTCCGCGGACGGCGGCCACGCGGGATAATTCGTCACGGGCCGGGCGGTCCGGTCACCGGCGGGGTCGGCTCGGGAGCGCGGTGCTGGCAGTCGCACCACGAACCGCCGCGGCAGTCGTCGTGCCGCCGATCCCGGCAGGCCTGGCAGATCACCCCACGACCCTACCGTGGGATTTGTCGGCGCGGACATGGCTCCGCAACCGGGGCGAAACGCCGAATTGGCAGGCTGGACGCCTACGGGGATGGCATCGCCGTGCCGTCCGCAGAACGGGAGGAGTCGCATGTTGCTGCGGGTTCGAGTCACTCTGCCCGACCGCCCCGGTGCCCTCGGACAGGTGGCTCGCACGCTGGGCGTCGCCGGGGCCGACATCGTGCAGGTGGTGGTGCTGGAACGACTCGGCGGCCGGGCCGTCGACGACTTCACCGTCGTGTGGCCGGGCGCCTCCCGCGTGGAACGGCTGCTGGCCGGCCTCGCCGCCATCCCCGGAGTGCAGGTCGACGGCGTCTGGAAGGCGATCGGCGCCCCCGTCTCGGGCGGCCACGACGCCGAGCTGCTGGCCCAGGTCGCGGCCAACCCGGCCGACGGTCTGGCCACCCTGGTCGACGCGGTGCCCGGGCTGCTCGCGGCCGACTGGGCCGCCGCCGCGATCGTGCCGGCCGACTGGGCCGCCCGCTCCGGTGCGCCCCGCCCGCTGCCCGCCGAGCCCGGTTTCAGCCTCGGCGCCGAGCCGACGGTGGCCTACGCGAGCTGGCGCGCGCCCTCCCCGCTGCTGCTCCCCGAGATCACCCCACTGCGGGCCCGCCCGATGATGGGCCCGGAGAACACCCGGTTCGCGATCGCCCCGTTCGGCCGGGCCGGGCTGGTGCTCGTGGTCGCCCGCTCCGACGAGGACGAGCTGCCCGCCGCCGCCTTCCACATCACCGAGGTCGACCGGGTGGCGCAGCTGGTCCGCGCGGCCGCGGTGATCCTGGGCGACCGGCTCGACACGGCCAGCGTCCCGTCCACGCTGTGATTGGTCTCTCGTAGAAACCGCAGCTCAAGCAATGTCGGCTTAACAGCCGCGGAGGAGGATTGGAACCGGTACAGATCGACCTCTGACTCGCCGGAAGGGAGTGCCGCACATGGCGCTGTGGCGGATCCGGGCAACGGTTGACGACCGGCCGGGCTATCTCTCCGTCCTGACCGCGAGCCTCGCGCTGCGGTCGGTCAACATTCTCGCCGTCCAGGTGCACACCACCGAGGCCGGCGCCGTCGACGACTTCCTGGTCGACGCGCCCGACTCGATGACCGAGGCCGAACTGCTCGCCGCGATCGCCAAGGGCCGCGGCCGCGACGCCTACGTGTCCCGCGCCGAGGCCCAGGGCCTGGTCGACCAGCCGACCCGGGCGCTCGCCCTGGCCGGCCGGCTCGTCCACGAGCCCGACGCGCTCGGCGAGGCGCTGGTCGCCCTGCTCGACGCGACCGAGGTGCGCTGGCGGCCGGAACCGCTGGCCGGCCGCCCCGGCTACGACGCGGGCCGGATGAGCCTGGCCGATCCGGCCGGTGGCTCGTTCGAGGTGCTGCGGCACATGCCGGCCTTCACCCCGGCCGAATACGCGCGGGCCCAGGCCCTGGTCGAGCTGTCCGGCGCGATGGCGCGCCGTCAGGACGAGCAGACCACGCTGCTGCTGCCCGACGGCGCCGAGCTGGTGATCCGGACCGCGACGATGGACGACCTCGAGGCCCTGCGCGGTCTGCACGATCGCAGCTCGACCGGTGTGCCGGGCCGCCGCGCCCCGAGCGACAGCCGGCTGGCCCGGCTGCTCGAACCGGCCGGCGCCGGGCGGACCCTGATCGCCCTGACCGGCGACCGGGTCGTCGCCATGGCCAACCTGCTCGCCGAGGGCGACCTGGCCGAGGTCGCGATCCTGGTCGACGACGACTGGCAGCGCCGCGGCATCGGCACCGCCCTGCTGCGCCGCATGCTGGCGCACGCCGAGCGGGTCCGCTTCGCGGCGGTGATCGCGCACACCGCGGCCGACAACGTGGCGATGCTGCGCACGCTGCGGCGGCTCGGCGCCGGTCCGGCCGACCGCGACGGCGCCATGGTCAGCGTCACCCTGCCGGTGCCGGGCGACCGCCCGGTGAACGTCAGAGTGACCGACCGCTCGTAGTCCCGTGTTCGACGCAGGTCGCCGTCCACCCGGTCGGCACGACCTGCACCTTCATGCGGCGCCGGCAGGCGGGGCAGAAGCGCGGCGGTTCGAGTTCACGCGCCGCCGCGCACGCCGAGTGGTCGCCCTCGGCGGCCGGTTCGCCGCACCGGTCGCAGTACTTCAGCATCAGATGGTCTCGGACAGAGCCTTGACCGGCATCTTCAAGTCCTGCAGCAGCTCGAGGTCGCTGGTCGCGGGGCGGCCCAGCGTCGTGAGGTAGTTGCCCACGATCACCGCGTTGATGCCGCCCAGCAGTCCGTCGCGGGTGCCCAGGTCGCCCAGGGTGATCTCGCGCCCGCCGGCGAACCGCAGGATCGTGCGCGGCATGGCCAAGCGGAACGCCGCGATGGCGCGCAACGCGTCTTTGCCCTCGACCACGGGCTGATCGCCCAGGGGCGTACCGGGACGGGGGTTGAGGAAGTTCATCGGCACCTCGTGCGGGTCGAGCTCGGCCAGCTGGGCCGCGAACTCGGCCCGCTGCTCGAGCGTCTCGCCCAGGCCCAGGATGCCGCCGCAGCAGACCTCCATGCCCGAGTCGCGCACCATCTTCAGCGTGCCCCAGCGCTCCTCCCACGTGTGCGTGGTCACCACGTTGGGGAAGTGCGACTGGCAGGTCTCGAGGTTGTGGTTGTAGCGGTGCACGCCCATGTCGACCAGGTCGTCGACCTGCTCCTGAGTGAGCATGCCGAGGCTGGCCGCGACCTGGATGTCGACCTCGGCCTTGATCGCCTTGACGCCCTCGCGCATCTGGTCCATCAGGCGCTTGTCCGGGCCCCGCACGGCGGCCACGATGCAGAACTCCGTCGCGCCGGTGGCGGCGGTCTGCTTGGCCGCTTCGACCAGGGACGGAATGTCCAGCCACACGGAGCGTACGGGGGAAGCGAAAAGCCCCGACTGCGAACAGAAATGGCAGTCCTCGGGGCAGCCGCCGGTCTTGAGCGACACGATGCCCTCGACCTCGACCTCGGGGCCGCACCACTTCATCCGCACGTCGTGGGCGATCTGGAGGAGCTCGGGGAGATCGTCGTCGGGCAGCCGCAACACTTCGAGGATCTGCGCCTCGTCGAGGCCGGCACCGTCGTTGAGCACCTGGGCACGGGCCCGGTCGAGGATCTCTGGCATGCCCGTACCCTACAAAACTTCGGGGTGGGGAAAACCGTCGGAGGCGGGTGATAGGTTCCCCTTCTCGTGATCGCTCGATGGGCGTTCTCGTGGTGTTGGAGGTGTCTTGTCCGGCTGGTTGGAGTCGTTGGAGGGCCTGGCCGCAAGCCGGTCCAAGGCCGGGCTGACCCGTCGGTTACGGCCGCGTCCGGCCGGCGACCCGGTGGTCGATCTGGCCGGGAACGACTATCTCGGCCTGGCCACCCACCCTGCGGTGATCGAGGCGAGCATCAAGAGCCTTCCCACGTACGGGCTGGGAGCGACCGGTTCCCGCCTGGTCCGCGGTTCCGCGGTGGCCCACGCCGAGCTCGAGTCCGATCTGGCCGGCTGGATCGGCGCGGAGTCGGCGCTGGTCTTCTCGTCGGGCTACCTGGCCAACCTCGCCGCCGTGCGCGGCCTCACAGCCGTGTGTGACCTGATCGTCTCCGACGCCTACAACCACGCCTCCCTGATCGACGGCTGCAAGATCTCCGGCACCCGCACGGTGATCGCCCCGCACAACTCGCCCGCCGACGTGGCCCGTCTGCTCGACGCCCATCCGGGCCGCGCCCTGGTGGTGACCGAGTCGGTGTTCTCGGTCGACGGCGATCTCGCCCCGCTGGCCGAGTTGCACGAGGTGACCTCGGCCCGCGGCGCCCTGCTGGTCGTCGACGACGCCCACGCCCTCGGCCTGCTCGGCCCGTCCGGCGCGGGCGGGGTCGCGGCCGCCGGCCTGGCCGGCCGCTCCGATGTGATCGTCACCGCCACCCTGTCCAAATCCCTGGGCGGCGCGGGCGGCGTCGTGGCCGGTCCGGCCCCCTTCATCCGCCACCTGATCGACACCGGCCGCACGTTCATCTACGACACCGCCCTGCCCCCCGCGGTGGCCGCCGGCGTGCACGAGGCGCTGCGCACAGCCCGCGCCGCCGACGACCGCCGCGCTCTGCTCGCGGCGCGCGGCGCCCTGACCGTGTCGCTTCTGGGTGCGGCCGGTTTCGCGGTGTCGCCGCCCGCCGCCGGGGTGCTGTCGGTGCTGGCACCCGGCCCCGAGGCCGCCGTGGCCTGGGCTTCCGACTGTTACGACCGGGGCGTGGCGGTGGGTTGCTTCCGGCCGCCGTCCACCCCCGACGGCAGTTCCCGGCTGCGCCTGACCCTCAACGCGGGCGTAACGGATGCCGACTTCGCCCGAGCCCTGGACGTCATCGTGGAGTGCGCCCCGTGACCACGCCGCACTTTCCCCGCCGCGACGCCGCCGCCGTCCACCTGGCCGACGTGCTGACCCGCCTACCCGCCGCGACGCTCATCCTGAGGGCGACTTCGAAGGGCTTCACGGCGTCCCGCCCGGTCGATCCGGCTGTGGTGCTGGCGCCGGTCGAACTCGAGGCCCTGGCCGTGCCGGCCTCCGCGGCGGCCACATCCGAGACCGAGGCCGCCGTCGTCGCAGTGCCCGGCCAGCGCACTGCCGACGCCACAGAACCCGACGCCACAACGCCCGACCCGGCCACATCCGGCCCCGCCACGCCCGGACACGCGACACCTGAGACCGCGACGCCCGGTCACGCCACGTCCGAGCTCGGGACGCCCAGCCCTGCCACATCCGAGCTCGGGACGCCCAGCCCCGCCACACCCGGTCACGCCCCGCACGACCTCGGAACGCCCGGCGACGCGACGCACGGCCCCGCCACGTCTGGTTATGCCGCAGTCGGCTCCACGACGCCTGGCGCCGACTTGACCGAGTACGTCGTGACCGGTCCCGCGACGCCCGGCGCCGGGCCTGCGGCCACTGCGCTGCCTGTCGAACCGGCATCTCCCGAGACGTCGCCTTCCGCGCCTGGTTTACCGACGCCCGTGTCGCCCGCACCCGGCCTGCCGACGCCCGTGTCCCCGGCACCCGACCCGTCGGCGCCCGTGTCGCCTGCGCCGGGCCTGCCTGCACCCGTGTCCCCAGCGCCCGGTCTTCCGACCCCGGTGTCTCCGGCGCCTGTCTCGCCCTCGCCCGGGCACGGGCTGCCCGACGCGTCGGCGGGACCGCGTCCGCCCGTCGAGTCGATCGGGGACGAGGTGGCGGCCGAGCTTGCCGCTCAGGCGCCTCCGGCTGCTCAACCCGCACCCAGGCGCCCCGAGACCGGCGAGTGGCGAGGCATCGTGCTCGTCACCGGCACCGACACCGACGTCGGCAAGACGATCGTCACCGCCGCCGTGGCCGCTGCGGCCCAGCAGTCGGGCCTGCGCGTCGCCGTGATCAAGCCCGGCCAGACCGGCACCGTCACCGGCGCGCCCACCGACATCGAGACGATCACCCGGCTGGCCGCTCCCGACACCACTCTGACGCTGGCCGAATACCCCGAGCCGATGGCCCCGCTGGCGGCCGCCACGGTTGCTTCGATGCCGCCGCTGGAGCTCTACGAGGTCGTCGACGCCATCCGGGCCGAGGCCGACAAGCACGACCTGGTGCTGGTCGAGGGTGCGGGCGGGCTGCTGGTCCCGATGGGCGTGCGACCTTCGGGCGAGTCGTGGACCGTGGCCGACCTGGCCACCACCCTCGGCGTCAGCACCATCGTGGTGGCCCGGGCCGGCCTGGGCACCCTCAACCACACCGCGCTGACCCTGGAGGCGCTGGCCCGTCGCGGCGTCCCGGCCGGCGTCGTCATCGGCGCCTGGCCCGCCGACCCCGACCTGGTGCACTGGGCCAACTTGAGCGAACTGGTCCCGCACATGATCGGCGCACTCCCCGAGGGCGCCGGCTCGATGGACCCGGGCGTCTTCCGCCGTTCCGCGCCGGGCTGGCTGACCCCGGGCCTCTACGGCGTCCTCGACAACTGGCGAACCTGGGCCGAAGAATTCGGCGACGGCCACCACTGACCTCGCGTCGCCGACGTACTACGCGAACGAGAATCAGCCCTCGCGCACAGCAAACCGCCCGCCCACACACGGAAGCGTGCCCGGGCCGCGAGTCGACCGGGCTGGAAGCACCGAGCAGGTCCACGCATCGGGAGCACGCTGAGCCGACCGCGAACCGTTGCGCGTCGCTAGGTGGCCGGGACGCGCACCCGCGACTTGGATCAGTTGGTGGTGCGGTTGGGTGCGCGTGTCGGCGTACGGGGAAACGGTCTTGCTCGGACTGCCGAGTGGGTGGAAGCGGGTTACCGTGAAACGGGTGGTGACCGACTGGTTGTGCGACTTCGAGCGTGAATACTTCACCGGGAGCTCAATTCGCCCATCGAGAGCATTGCCGGACAGCGATGCCGTTTCTAGGCTCTTGAGTCACTGAGGCCTACCGTGACCCGCCAGTCACTGCCGGTTGGTCGTTGATGCCACTTGTTAGGGGGATCACCGGACATGACTAACAGCAATCCTGTGTCGTCGAACGCGTACGAGTATCTGGACACCGTGGGCCCGGAGGAGCAGGCGCGTCTCGCCGCCGTCCGCCGGTATCGGCTGGTCGATCAGCCGGTCGAGGATGCGTACGACCGGATCGCCTTCGTCGCCGGGGCTATTTTCGACACTCCGATCGCGACCGTGTCGCTGGTCGAGCAGGATCGGGTCTGGCTCGCCGCGTGTCAGGGGCTCAGCGGCATCCGCGAGGTGGGCAAGGAACCGGGCCTGTGTGCGTCGGTCATCGCTCAGGACGATGTTTACGTGATCAATAATGCGGCGGTCGATCCCCGGACGCTCGAGCACCCGCTGGTCCGCGGCGAGCTGGGGCTGCGCTTCTACGCGGCGGCGCCGATCCGGACGCACGACGGCTACCGGCTGGGCACCGTCAACGTGATCGACAACCGGCCCCGCGACGCCTCGAAGCGGCAGCTCACCGCCCTGGAACATCTGGCCTCGATGGTGTCCGACGAGCTGGAGCTGCGCCTCATGGTGATCCGCAGCGCGGCCGCCGAGCAGCGCATGCGCGAGACGGTCAGCTGACTACTTTCCGGGCGCATCGGGTACGCCTCTCGCCATGCGTACCCCCCGCACCATCGCCGTAGTCGCCCATCAGAAGAAGACGCTGGGCGGCGGCCTGGACGAACTGCGCCGCCGCCTCACCGACGCCGGGATCGACGACCTGCTCTGGCATGAGGTGCCCAAGAGCAAGTTCGCGCCGGCGGCCGTACGCAAGGTGCTCAAGTCCAAGGTCGACCGCCTGATCGTCTGGGGCGGCGACGGGATGGTGCAGCGGACGCTCGACGTCGTGGCGGGCACGTCGGTGCCGGTGGGGATCATCCCCGCCGGCACGGGCAATCTGCTGGCCACCAACCTGGGCATTCCGCACGACCTGGCCGAGGCCGTCGAGATCGCGCTGCACGGCACGCCGCACCGGATCGATCTGGGCCGGTTCGAGGGCGAGCACTTCGGCGTGATGGCGGGTGTCGGCTTCGACGGCGCGATGATCAGTGACGCCGACCGGAACCTGAAGGACCGGCTGGGCAAGCTCGCGTACGTGTGGGCGGGTGTCCGGCACATCAACGAGTCGCCGGCCACTGTCACCATCAAGATCGACGGTACGAAGTGGTTCGACGACGAGGCCAGCTGCGTCCTGATCGGCAACGTCGGCACGATCACGGGCGGGATCCGGGCCTTCGACGACGCGAAGCCGGACGACGGCTGGCTCGACGTCGGCGTCGCCACCGCGCACGGCGCCCTGGAGTGGGCCCGGGCGCTCGGCACGATGGCCGTCGGACGCAGCGACAGCTCCCCGTTCGTCCGCACCACGCGCGCTCGCCGGGTCGACGTGAAGCTCGATTCCAAGATGGAGTACGAGCTGGACGGGGGCGCCCGCGCCAAGACGAAGTCGTTCTCGGCCAAGGTGGCGCCCGGTGCCGTCAAGATCTGCGTGCCTGCAGCAAAGGTTCCTTTGCAAAGATAGCTGCCCACCCCCTGCGAGTGCGTCTGCTCAACCTGCTGCGGGAACGCGGCCCTTCCACCGCGAGCAAGTTGGCCGAACTCCTGGGTCAGTCGAGCGGCGCCACCAGCTATCACCTGCGTCAGCTGGCCGCGTACGGCTTCGTCGAGGACGCGGGCTGCGGCACCGGCCGGGAACGCTGGTGGCAGGCCACCTCCGCCCGCACCGACCTGGACGCCGCAACCGCCCTTCCAGCGTGTCGAGGCAACCATCGGGAACCTCCCGGCGATGGCCGAGCCCTGGCAGGACGCGTTCTTCCTCGGCACCGAGCAGCCGCTGCTCTCCGCTGACCAGGCCGTCGAACTACGCGGTCGCATCAAGGCCGTGGTCGACGAATACGCGGCCGCGGCTCCGCCCGACGCCGCCCGGGTCAGCGTGCAGTGGCAGATCCTGCCGTGAGACCCCTCGCCGCGCCGTTCCCCGCCCTGGCCCGTCTGCGCCGCGCAGTCGGATAGACGACAGCGCTCTTCGTCCCACCGAGCCACCGCGATGCCGGTTCATGCCCGCATATCCCCTGGATTGAGCGGGTTTGCCGCCCGCACACTGGCCTTCACATCCGCACCGCTACGCATCTCCAGGGGGTTCGCCATGACGTCCCGCCCGAGTCTTGCCGTACGCGTCGCCGGCCGAGAACAAACCCGCTCGCGGCGGCCCCGGCGCCCGGGCCGCCTGACCCGTCCCCAGGCCTGGGTCCCGACCGCCCTCGTGATGACGGCGTACGCCATCACGCTGGCCGCCCTGTTCGTCGCCGCCTACGTGTTAGCCGCCTAGGCGATCTGCTGCCACCAGCCGTCCACCGCGGGCGGGTTGTCGACGTCGACCCGCTCGCCCGGGCGCGGCACGGCCAGGCGTACGCCGCGGGCCTTGGCCTCACGCCACGTGCGGTCGACCGGCTCGGCCCAGTCGTGCAGGGCCAGGTTGAACGTCCCCCAGTGCACCGGGATCATCACCCCGGCCTGGACGTCGACGTGGGTGGCCACGCCGTCCTCGGGGAACATGTGGATGTCGGGCCAGTTCTCGCTGTACGCCCCGATCTGCACCAGCGACACGTCGAAGGGCCCGTGCTCCCGGCCGATCTCGGCGAACCCGGGGAAATATCCGGTGTCGCCCGAGTAGAAGACCTTGCGGCTGGGGCCTTTGATCACCCAGCTGGTCCAGAGCGTGCCGTCGCGGCCGAGCCCGCGCCCGCTGAAGTGCCGGGCCGCGGTGGCCACGAACTCGAGCCCGCCCACCCGGTGCTTGTCGTTCCAGTCCATCTCGACGATGCGGGTGGCCGGCACGCCCCAGCGCTCGAGGTGCGCGCCCACGCCCAGCGGCACCAGGAACGGCGCCGCCTGCAGGTCGACCAGGTTTTGGATCGTCTCCATGTCGAGGTGGTCGTAGTGGTCGTGCGAGATCAGCACGGCGTCGAGCGGCGGCAGATCGCGCAGCGCGACCGGCGGCTCGTGCAGGCGGCGCGGGCCGGAGAGCCGGGACGGTGAGCAGCGCTCGCTCCACACCGGGTCGAGCAGCACACGCCGGCCCTCGATCTCGACCATCGCCGAGGAGTGGCCGTACCAGGTGACGTGCAGACCGTCGGCGGTGGCGCCCGGGTCGGGAGTGACCAGTGGGATCGGCAGGCGCGGGTGGCGGCGCTCCCGGTCGCGCAGCGTGGCGGCGAAGACCTTCGGCATCGAGGTGGCGGTCAGCATCGTGGCCGGTACGGAGTTGTGGAACTTCCCGTCCGCGTACTGCGGCGAGTCGAGCATGCGGGCCAGCCGCTCGCCCTTGGCCTTGGCCCCCATCTGGCGCGGGATGTCACGCGCGACCCACGCCACCGCCGCCCCCAGGGCCAGCGCAATCAAAGATCCCTTACGTCCTCGCTTCGCCATTCGCCCAGTCTGACGGGCCGAGTGACCGTCCCGCCACCGGAAGCCGTTTGTGACACACTGCTCGACCGTGACTGTCGACACTCTTCAAACTCAGCAGCAGCTGGTCATCCGTCAGCGCATCCGGCTGATGGTGAACCAATACGAGATCCACGCCGCCGCTCCGGACGGCAGTGAGGCCGGTCTGCTCGCCTTCGCGCAGCAGAAGCGGATGGCGTTCAAGGAACAGGTCACCCTGTACTCCGACGACACCAAGTCGGTGCCGGTGTTCGGCTTCAAGGCCCGCCAGCGCATCGACCTGGGCGCCACCTACGACGTGACCGACGCCCACGGCGCCCCGATCGGCCTGTTCCGCAAGAACTTCAAGCAGTCGCTGCTCCGCTCGACCTGGCACCTCGAGCAGCCCGGCTACGGCGAGATGATCGGCCGCGAGACCAACACGGTGGTCGCGATCGTGCGCCGGTTCGTCGAGGCGCTGTCCTGGCTGCCCTACCACTTCGACTTCGTGCTGGGCGACCGCCCGGTGTTCTCGGTGGTGAAGAAGTGGGGCCTGCGCGACCGCTACATCGTGACGATCCACGACCCGCGGCTCGACCGTCGCCTGGTCGCGGCCATGTCCGTCGCCTTGGACGCCCTGCAGTCCCGGTAACGTACGGGGGATGGACGATCCCCGGGCTCAGCGCCTCTTCGGCAACCGGCTGGTCGCCCCCGGCGACCTCGCCGCCAGCCCGTTCCGCGTCGACCGCGACCGGATCGTCGCGTCGCCGTTCTTCGCCCGGCTGGCCGGCGTCACCCAGGTGATCAGCCCTGGGGGCGCCGGCCTGCTGGTGCACAACCGGATGACCCACAGCCTCAAGGTCGCCCAGGTGGCCCGCGCGATCGCCGAGCGCGTCGACCCCGATCTGGCCGACAAGCTGGGTGGCTGCGACCCCGACGTGGTCGAGGCGGCCGCCCTGGCCCACGACCTCGGCCACCCGCCCTTCGGCCACCTGGGCGAGCGGGTGCTCGACCGGGTCGCCCGGCAGCGGCTGCGGCTGCGCGACGGCTTCGAGGGCAACGCGCAGTCCTACCGCATCGTCACCAGCACCGAGATCCGCGGCCAGCGGACCATCGGGCTCAACCTGACCAACGCGGTGCGGGCGGCGATCCTGAAATATCCGTGGACCCGGCGTGGGCCCGTACGGCTGATGAAACCGCCTCCGCGCGGCGCGGCCCCGCCCCCGGACGACCCGGACGGCGGTTCGGTGAAGTTCGGCGCCTACTCGACCGAGTCGGCCGACATGCACGCGGCGCGGGCGCCGTTCGCCGGGCGGGTCGCCGAGTGGCAGCAGACCGTCGAGGCCAGTGTCATGGACACGGCGGACGACATCGCATACGCCATCCACGACCTGGAGGACGTGCACCGGGTCGGCATCCTGCAGCAGGGCGCGGTCGCCACCGAGCTGATGGCCTGGCAGCGCTGGGGCCCGGCCACCGAGCTGACCCGGGCGGGCGGCGCGATCGAGTCGCTGCGTCGTCAGCTGCACCGCAAGGACGGCTGGATCGCCGACGACGAGGCCTTCGCGGCCGCCGTCGAGCTGGTGCGGGCCGAACTGGTCGACGGCCTGCTGGCCCGGCCGTTCGACGGTTCGGTCGAGGCCGAGGCGCAGGTGGCGGCGTTCTCGGCCACCTGGACCAGACGCCTGGTCGACTCGATCGAGGCGATCGCCGACCCGGCCGTGCGATCCGGGCATGTGCAACTCGCCACAGCCCAGTGGCACGAGGTGCAGATCCTCAAGTTCGTGCAGAACCGGTTCGTGCTGGCCCGCCCCGACCTGGCCCTGCACCAGCGCGGTCAGGGCCGGTTGGTCGCCTCGCTGGTCGACGCGCTGATGGCCTGGCTGACCGACCCCGACGAGGAGGAGCGCATCCCGAGCCGCCTGCGGGACCTGGTCGAGCTGGCCGAGGCCGAGCTGCCCGACGGCACGCCCGAGCGTCTGGACCGGGCCCGCGGCCGCGCCGTGATCGACTTCGTGGCCGGCCTGACCGACAACCAGGCGGTGGGGCTCATGCAGGCGCTGTCCGGCAAGTCGCGCCAGCTCTGGACGGACGCGTTCGTTCTCTGACCCGCAAATCAAGATCAAGATCCGGATGTCCCGGCGGGGTGGGGCGTACAGACCGTCGCCCCCGCGGGGACCCGCACGATCCGAGCTGGCCGCTGGCGCGTCCAGAACGCTCGGAGCGCCCGGGCGACGTGCGTGAGCGGTTGCGCCCAAACCCAAAACCCCAGAAGCCAACTGCGGCGCCCAGCCGGGACATCAAGCTCTTGATCTTGATGGTGAGCGCGGCTTCGGGAACGACGAAAGCCGCCCGGATTGCGGGCGGCTTTCGTCAGACAGCGTTTACGTCAGGCGTTACGCCGGCGACGCGTGTACCAGACCGATGCGGCACCCGCGGCGACCAGCAGGGCGCCGAACGAGATGACCGTGCCCATCGGAGCGCCGGTCACGGGCAGGGCACCGCCCGCGCTGACGCCGCCACCGGGGGTCGTGGTGGCCGGGGCCACGCCCGGGCTGCTGGTGGTCGGGCTGACACCCGGCGGCACCGTGTCGACGCTGGCCGTCGGCGTCGGGCCGTAGCCGGGCTGACCCCGGGTCGGGGTGTCGGTGTCCGGCGTGTCGGTGTCCGGCGAACCGCCCGCGGTAGCGGTCGGCGTGGCCGCCGTGGTCGGCGCCGTGGTGGCGCCCGGCGTTCCGTACCCACCCTGCCCGCGGGTCGGCGCCTCGTCGGTGGCGTCCGGGGTGCCGTAGCCGGTGGCGGCGACGACGGGCATCGCCCCTTCTCCGGTGGCGGCCAGGGCCGGGGAGACACCCAGCGAGAGAGCTGCGGCGAGGCCGACGGCGGGCAGGCCGACGGCGACGATCCGGCGAATTGAGCTCATGAGGAGTTATCCATTCCTGTTCCGGTGTTTCCAGGTCCGTGGGGAGCTTAGCGGCAAATGCCCGATTTACCCGTTAAGCACCCTCGGCGGGTCATCATCCCGGAAGACCACCGAAACGGTGACTACGCACATGAGCGGACAAAGCGAACATTTTGCCCTCAAAGCGTGGGTCGGCGGCGAAGAAGCCCCCGCTGTACGGGGCCTGGAGCTGCACACTCGCCCCCGAGTCGAGGTAGACCGACACCACGGTCCGGGCGCCCCGGCGCTCGGCTCGCAGGTCGACGACCTGGTGCCACGGCGTGAAGACCGAGCGGGTCCGGATCCCGCGCGAGCTGATCTGCGTGCCGGTGACCCGGCCCACGAGCATGCCGACCAGCGCCCCACCCAGCGACGGGACCAGGATCAACGCCGCCCACACGTGCCCCGGTGGCGGCTCGACGAAGCCGGTCAGCAACAGCATGGACGTGATGAGCAACACCCCCACCACGGTCAGCGAGCCGAGGTAGAGACCGCGCCCGAGGGCCTGATGCCAGGTGGGCCTGAAGGTGGCCGGCGATGCATCTTCCATGCCCGGGTTCAACGGTCGAGCCGAGCCGGCTGGGCGCACCGCGAGTGCGTCGTACCTTTAATACATGGCAACAAACGAATCCACGCTTCCCACCACCGAGGAGGAGTGGCGCGTGCGCCTCTCCCCCGACGAGTTCCGGGTGCTGCGCCAGGCCGGCACCGAGCCCGCCTGGTCCGGCGAATACGTCGACACCAAGACTCAGGGCATGTACGAGTGCCGCGCCTGCGGTGCCGCCCTCTACCCCAGCGACTACAAGTTCGACTCGCACTGCGGCTGGCCCAGCTTCGACGACGCCATCCCCGGCGCCGTCAAGGAGATCGACGACTACAGCCACGGCATGGTCCGCACCGAGATCCGTTGCGCCAACTGCGACTCCCACCTGGGCCACGTCTTCAAGGGCGAGCACATGACGGCCAAGAACACGCGCCACTGCGTCAACAGCCTGTCCATCAAGCTCGACCCGAAGCAGTCCTGACCCACGCCGGGGCCGACCGACTCCCAGTCAGCCGATCGGCCCTGTCGCCCCGCACGCATCTTCCGACATCTGGTCCATGCGTGCGGACGAGAAGGGCGCTCCGGCCGAGCTTCCGCCGGCACCGCCCCAGAACCATCTCCCTACGCAGCCGCCGTAGACCCTCCGCCACATCAAGCCGGCTCGGACAAACGCGCCCGTCGGTGTCGCCCGGCGCATGCTGCCCGGCTGCCCGAGCGGCGATCGGGCGCCCCGATCCCGCATCCGCCACGAACCCCGGCCCCGGCCCCGGCCCCGGCCCCGGCGAGCGTTCATCCGGCACCGTCGGCGGCGGCCACCGGCTCATCCGGGGCGTGCGAGTGCCCTACCACCCCAACCGCCCGGAGCGGGCCTCGGTCAGTAGCTCTCACGTGCGCCGTCCAGTGCCGCGGTCGAGTTACGAGGTGGATCATCGCCGCGGGTCTGAGCCGCTTACCGGATGACCGTCGAGGCCATCCGCGTCGCTCCGACTGACGCAGCGCCGGCTTGGGCCGCGCCCTCGGTTGCCGGAACTGACGCTCGGGCGATTCAGCGAGCAACCGCGGGCACTGCCTGAACAGCGACGAGTCCTCCGTGTTCCGGCGATATCAGCTTCCCGGACGTGACCCTGGCCGTCGCCCGGCCCGGGGATGCACCCTCACGAGCTGTCGCCGCCGTCCGGCCGGGTGGCCGGGTGGCCGCCGAAGCGGAACAGAACCAGCTCGCTCGACCGGACTAAACCGGTCAGGTCTCGGTGAGTGGCCGCAACACCCCGTCGTACTGATCGGCGTCGAACGTGAACGGGCCCAGGTCGGCCACCCCGCGGATCTGGCGGCCGACGTCGGTCCAGTGGACCCGGTTGCCGTCTCGGGTGAGGCGGGCCGAGAGGACGCCGCAGCCACCGATCGCGCAGCTGGGACACATGAACAGCGCGACATGATCGGCCGGGTCGTCGTCGGCGAGGTCGGACGGGCCCCCGCCGAGCAGGGCGCGGGCGTGGGTGACGACGAGCGGGTAGCCGATCCACAGTGGGGAGCGCAACGAGAACGTGGGCAGCTGCGTGAACACCCGGTCGAGCAGTGAGGTGCCGTCGATGACAAGGTCGAGCGTGCGCAGCGTCGGGCGCGGCCGGTCTTCGGGCCACCGGGCGGCACCCCGCGGTGAGAGCAGGTCGTGCGTGCGCGGCGCCAGAGTCAGCTCGTTCACCCGCGCAGTCTGACACTTCGGGGTGCACCGCGAGCGGTTCGGCGAACGGGCGGCCGGCGACGGGCCTAGCCTCGGCGGATGGACTACCAGGTATCGGTAAAATGCGAACAACTCGCCGAGTGGTACATGCGCATGAAGGGACTGGCCGACGCCCATCACGGCCACGCCACGGCAACCCACCTGAAAGCCATCGCCGACGAGATCCACGCCCAGATCCCGTCGGAGTGGTGGGCCGCCCAGCCCGCTCCCTTGGACAACCGCGTCCGCGGCTAGTTGGCGCAACCACTCACGCACGCCGCCGTGACGCGCCTCGCGTTCTGGGCGCGCCAGCGCCCAGCGAGGCACGGCGCGGTCCCCGCGGGAGCGACGGTCCGTCACCCACCACCCGGCCGGGACATGAAGATCTTGATCGGCGGGAATCGCGAAGCGCGCCCACCCACTATCGTCGGACGCATGCCCAAGGCTCCCGCGGAAGAGATCGACGTCGCCGGTCACCAGGTGCGGCTGAGCAGCCCTGACAAGATCGTCTTTCCGCAGCACGGCT
Organism: Paractinoplanes bogorensis; assembly: GCF_018829635.1. GTDB lineage: Bacteria > Actinomycetota > Actinomycetes > Mycobacteriales > Micromonosporaceae > Actinoplanes > Actinoplanes bogorensis. The sequence continues at coordinate 552,305 of NZ_JAHKKG010000001.1, read as the reverse complement.
ATACCAAGCGTGACGTTTTCGACTATTACCTGTCGGTTGGCGACGGGATCATGCGTGCGCTCAAGAACCGGCCGACGACGTTGCAGCGGTTTCCGGACGGGATCGAGGGTGAGGCTTTCTATCAGAAGCGCATCCCCACGCGCGGTGTGCCCGACTGGATTCAGACGGCGCAGATCAAGTTCCCGAGCAACCGTACGGCCGTCGAGCTGTGCCCGGCCGACCTTGCGCACGTGGCCTGGGCGGCCCAGATGGGCACCGTGGTCTTTCATCCGTGGCCGGTTCGCGGCGATGCCCCGGACAACCCGGATGAGCTGCGCATCGACCTCGATCCGCAGCCGGGCAACACGTTCGCCGACGTGGTCAGCACGGCCGGCGTGCTGCGCGAGGTGCTCGACGATCTGGGCTGGGCCGGCTTCCCCAAGACGTCGGGTGGCCGGGGCGCGCACATCTACATGCGGATCGCGCCGCAGTGGTCGTTCGTCGAGGTACGCCGGGCCGCGATCGCGCTGGCCCGTGAGGCCGAGCGCCGCCGCCCCGATCTGATCACCACCGCCTGGTGGAAGGAGGAGCGCGGGCAGCGGGTGTTCCTCGACTTCAACCAGATGGCCCGCGACCGCACGATCACCTGCGCCTATTCGCTGCGGGCGAACGGCCGGGCCACCGCCTCGGCCCCGGTGACCTGGGACGAGTTGCCCGACGTGGAGCCGGACGACTTCGATCTGCGGACGTTGCCGCGCCGGTTCGCCGAGATCGGGGACCCGCACGCGGCGATCGACGACGTCGCCCACGACCTGACGCCGCTGCTCGAGTGGGTCGAGCGCGACGAGAAGAACGGCCAGGGCGACATGCCCTATCCGCCCGACCACCCCAAGATGCCGGGCGAGCCGCCGCGGGTGCAGCCGAGCCGCAAGAACGCCGCTAACTGGAGCGACGACGGCGTTCGCGAGACGTGATCAGGTTGACGTAGTTGCCGCAGCGCTCGTCGTGCCAGCGGGCGCTGCGGTTGCGTGACCCGTCGTAGAAGGCCAGGTCGCACGGCGGGAACTGGCACAACTTGAAGCGCGGCCACTCGCCCCGGGCCTGCGCGAGCAGCACTTCGGCCAGCACGGCGCCGCGGATCCGGGCTGAGGGCCGGCCCTTTCCCCCGTACGCGACCAGCCCGTCCCCACCGACCTCCACCGTGATCTCCTCGGCCACCGGGACCGGTCGCCCGTGCAGGGTTTCGCGCAGGGCGTCCCGCAGTTCGCGCAGGGCCGCGATGTCGACCGGAGTGACCGCCGCGCGGGGAACGCCGAGCCGGTCGAGCATGCCGTCGGCCCACTCCTGTGCCGTGCCGGCGTCGTCGAGCAGGTCGGCCGTGCGCTGGGTGATCCCGCGCGCGCACGTGTTGAGCAGTTCCTGCACCAGCTCGAGCCCTCCGGGGGCAGCGACGACGCCATAGCGTGCGTTCGCGCTGATCGGCATTCATTCAGCGTAGGCGCAGGGTTCGTCTCTTTTTTGCTCCTGTCAAGTCTTGTCTTCTTGCTCAACTAACGGCCAATATGACAGGGTCATTTGTCGAACAGTCCTGTCAGGGGAAGACATGCCGTACGCGCACGAGATCTACTTCGAGGACCACGGGTCGGGGCGGCCGATCGTGCTGATCCACGGCTTCCCGCAGGACGGCACCTCGTGGGAGAAGCAGGTCGGCCCGCTGCTCGACGCCGGCCACCGGGTGATCACCTACGACCGGCGCGGGTTCGGACGGTCGGGGCGGCCGGCCACCGGATACGACTACGACACGTTCGCGGCCGACCTCGACGCGCTGATGACGCAGCTCGATCTGACCGACGCGGTGCTGGTCGGCTTCTCGATGGGCACCGGCGACGTGGCGCGCTACCTGTCCCGCTACGGCTCGGCCCGGGTCACCCGCGCGGTGATGATCGCGACGCTCGGCCCGCAGTTCGCCTGGAGCGAGGACGACCCGATCGGCTTCCCGCCCGAGGTGTTCGCCGGGATCGCCGAGCAGATCCGCACCGACCGGTTCGCCTATCTCGAGCGCTACTTCCAGACCCACTTCGTGACCGCGACCAACCTGGGCGTACGGATCAGCGAGCAGGCGCTGCGGGCCAACTTCGCCAACGCGGCGACGGCGAGCGCGCTGGCCACCCTGCACTGCGTCGACGCCTGGCAGGAGGACTTCCGCTCCGACCTACCCAAGATCGACGTCCCGCTGCTGGTGCTGCACGGCACGGCCGACCAGAACATCCCGATCGACTTCGGCGCCCGCCGCATCCGCCAGTTCGTGCCGAGCGCCGAGATCATCGAGGTCGAGGACGGCCCGCACGGCATCGCCTGGACCCACCCCGAGATCGTCAACCCGGCGCTGCTCGCCTTCATCGCGGCGGCCTGACCATGCCGATGATCGACATTTACGCACCGGCCGGCACGTTCGCCGACCCGGCCCGGCTGGCGACGGACGCCGCCACCATCGTCAAGGACGTCGAAAAGGTGCCCGACATCGCGATGTTCCGCGAGAACACGGCCGCCTTCATCCACGACGCAGTGCTGGCCGACGTCAACGGAGACCCTTCCCACGTACGCGTCCAAGTGCTGACAAACGCAGGCGCCCTGGATCGCGACAAGCAGCTCGAAGTGGTCCGCCGCCTGACCGACCTGGTGGTGTCAGCGTCGGGGAACGAGGCACTGGCCCGGCGCACGTGGGTGCTGCTGACCGAGGCCACTCCGGGCGGCTGGGGTTTGTGGGGCCACGCCCACACGAACGAGGAACTGGTGGCGGCCGCCCGCAAAGAGCTGACGGGAGGCCACTAGCGGAGCTGCAGCTTCATGCCCTCGTGGGAGGCTACGAAGCCCAACCCCTCGTAGAAGCGGTGCGCTGACCCCCGGCGTTTGTCGGTGGTCAGCTGGGCCAGGTGGCAACCCCGGGCCCGCCCCTGGTCGAGGGCGAACTCCATGAACGCACGCCCCAGGCCGGCACCCCGGCGGTCGGAGCGGACGCGGACGGCCTCGATGGTCATGCGGCGGGCGCCGAAGCGGCTCAGGCCCGGGATGAAGGTCAGCTGGCAGGTCGCGACGATGTCGCCGTTGTCGTCGGCTACCAGCAGTTCGTTGTTCGGGTCGCCGTCGATCTCGTCGAAGGCGGCCCACACCGCGGCGTCGACCGCCTCGGGCACGGACCCGTAACCCCGCGAACGGCTGATGTCGTCGTCGGCCAAGAGGTGCAGAACGGCGGGTACATCGGCTCGAGTCGCTGTCCGAAACTTCATCCCGGCAGTGTCACACACCCCGGGATGGCACCATGTCGGCCATGCATGTGCTGCTCACGCCGCTGAAGCGGATCTACCGGGCGATCGTCTGGCTGGCCAACTCGCCCGCCACGCTGATCCTGGCGTACGCCATCCTGATCGTCGTCTGCGGCGTGCTCTACCACTTCTTCGAGGATGAGCAGTCCATCGGCGACTCGATCTGGTGGGCCGTCGTCACCGCGTCGACGGTCGGCTACGGCGACATCTCACCGTCGTCGTGGGAGGCGCGGCTGCTCGCGGGCATCCTCATCTCGCTCATGGTGCTGGTGGTGATCCCGCTGATCACCGCGCACTTCGCCAGCAAGCTGATCGTCGACTCGGACGCCTTCCATCACGAGGAGCAGGAGGAGCTGAAGAACAACCTGCGCCGGGTCCGGGCCCTGATGGAGGCCCTCGCCGAGCGGGAGGGCATCACTTTGCCGGACAGCGCAGGCCCTCCTGCGGCACCTTCAGATCGATGAGGTACGAGTCGACCGCGTTCGCGATGCAGGGCGTGTTCGGGTAGGCCGTGTGACCCTCACCCTCCCAGGTCAGCACGTGCCCGACGCCGAGCATCGAGGCGAGATCGGCGGTGTTCTCGTACGGCGTGGCCGGGTCACCCGTCGTGCCGACCACCACGATCGGCGGGGCACCGGTCGCCGCGCCCGCCGGGTAGGGGTCGCGCTCGCCCGTCCACACCGCGCAGGGCAGCATGCCGACCGCGAGCGCCGCCCCGAACAGCGGGTATTTGGTGCGCCACTCCCCCTGCATCCGGCGCACCTCGTCGACGGTCGGCGCGTCGTCGGTGTCGGCGCAGTTCACGGCCAGGTTGGCGTCGAACAGGTTGCTGTACGTCCCGTCGGGCTTGCGTTCGGCGTACGCGTCGGCCAGCGCGAAGATCCCCTTGGGGTTGCCCGTCTTGAGCTGCGCGATCGCGGCGGCCAGCTTGGCCCAGCCCGACTCGGTGTACAGCGATGAGATGACGCCGACGAAGATCCAGCCGCTGGTCGCCTTGCGCCCGTCGGTGCCGGCGATCGGGTTGGTCTCGGCCGCCTTCATCGCGTCGGTGACCGCCTTGCGCGCGTCGGGCGCGATCGGGCACTTGTCGGGCGTGGCCTTGCACCAGTTGGTGAAGTTGGTGAACGCCCGCTCGAAGCCCTTGGCCTGGGTCTCGGAGCCCTCGACGAAGTTCTGCTTGGGGTCGACCGCGCCGTCGAGCACCAGGGCCCGCACCTTTTTCGGGAACAGCTGGGCGTAGGTGGCGCCGAGCAGTGTCCCGTACGAGAAACCGAGGTAGGTCATCGTGTCGTCGCCGACCGCCTCGCGCAGCTTGTCCATGTCGCGGGCGGCCTGCTCGGTCGAGAACAGGGGCAGCTGGTCGCCGTATTTCGCGGCGCAGTCGGCGGCGATCTTCTTGTTCAGCGTGACCAGCTTGTCGAACTCGGCCAGACTGGCCGGGTCGGGCGGGGCCGAGAAGCTCTGGTCCTGGTCGGCCGGGCTGATGCACTTGACCGGGTCGGACTGGCCGACGCCGCGCGGGTCGAAGCCGATGATGTCGAACTTGTTGGTGACCTCGGTCGGCAGCCCGCCGAAGGCCTCGCCGAACGACAGGTAGACCGAGGTGTCGATGCCGGAGCCGCCGGGGCCGCCCGGGTTGATCAGCAGCGAGCCGATGCGGCCCTGCTGCTTCGACGACCGGATGCGGATCATGGCGATCGAGTAGGTCTCGCCGTTGCCGGCGTTGTTCCAGTCGCGGGGGACGCTGACATCGGCGCAGTCGTAGGTCATGCCGGGCGCGCCCTGGCCGACCAGCTTTTCCGGCACGTCGGGGCAGGGCCGCCAGTCGGCGGTGCCGCTCGTGCTCGGGGCGGCCGACGACGAAGAGGACGGTGCGCGTGTCTCGCCCGACCCGTTCGGCGCGAACGAGGGCACCGTGCAGCCTGCGGAAACGGCCACGACCGCGGCTAGGACGGCGACGACCAGACGGGAACGGCGCGGCACGATGCTGACCTTTCGACGGCGGGTTGCTGCCACGAGGCTATCCGGTCGGTCTGACAACGGAATGCAGGCGACGCTCAGCGGCCCGTCAGCACCTCGGCCAGATCGAACTGCACGGGCCGTTCCAGCTGCTCGTACGTGCACGTGTGCGGATCCCGGTCGGGGCGCCACCGCTCGAACTGGGCGGTGTGCCGGAACCGGATGCCCTCCATGTAGTCGTAGCGCACCTCGACCACCCGCTCGGGCCGCAGCGGCGTGAACGACAGGTCTTTGCCGTTGTTCCAGCGGCTGACCTCGTTCTTGCGCGGGGTGCGCTCGCCGTCCATGTGGGCGGCCCAGTTCCACGGGTGGCCCTCGAACTCGGTGACCAGCGGCTGCAGCTCCTCGAAGAGCTCTTCGCGCACCTTGATCGGGAAGGAGCCGATCACCCCGACGCTGACCAGCACGTCGCGCTCGTCGTAGAGGCCGAGCAGCAGCGAGCCGATCCGGTTGTCGGCCGATTTGTGCACCCGGTAGCCGGCCACCACGCAGTCGGCCGTGCGCTTGTGCTTGATCTTTGTCATCACCCGTTTGTCGGGCTGGTAGGTCAGGTCGCGCTGCTTGGCGATCAGCCCGTCGAGCCCGGCGCCCTCGAACTCGGCGAACCAGCGGGCCGCGGTCTCGTGGTCCTCGGTGGCCGGGGTGACGTATACCGGTGGCTTGGCGTCGCGCAGGACCTCTTCGAGACGACCACGCCGTACGGCGAAAGGCTCCTCGGTCAGGTCTTCGTCACCGATGGCCAGCAGATCGAACGCGACGAAACTGGCCGGCGTCTGCTCGCTGAGCAGCTTGACCCGGCTCGCGGCCGGGTGAATGCGCTGCTGGAGGGCCTCGAAGTCGAGCGTGTTGCGCTCGGTGTCGGCCACGATGATCTCGCCGTCGATCACCACCCGCTCGGGGAAGTTGGCCAGCACGGCCTCGACGACCTCGGGGAAGTAGCGGGTCATCGGCTTCTCGTTGCGGCTGCCGATCTCGACCTCGGCCCCGTCCCGAAAGATGATCGACCGGAAGCCGTCCCATTTCGGCTCGTAGACCTGGCCGGGCGGGATCTCGGCGACGGGTTTGGCGAGCATCGGCTTGACCGGCGGATTGATCGGCAACTCCATGCCGCCCAGTGTGCCCGCTCAGGCCGCCGGAGGGCGTACCCAATCGCGGTTCTCGGCCACGACGGTAAATCCGGCCGATCGGTAGGCGGCGACGGCGGCCGCGTTCTCTGAACGGGGCACGACGGCAACTGCCGACGCGCCACGCTCGATCAGGGCCGCGCACGCGCCCAGCACGGCGTCCCGGCCGTAGCCCTGGCCGCGGTGGTCCTCATGGGTGCCGACCGGTTCCAGCAGCCCGCACCGGCCGGGCCCGGCGAACCAGCCGGTGGCCGCGGCCGCGGGCTCGCCCGAGGGCGTCCGCACCAGGAAGTCGAGGGCCGTGTCACCGGCGGGCGACCGCTTCATCGTGTGCCATTTGTCGGCGGTGAAGGTCGAATTCTTGAAGGCCGAGCGCTGCACCAGCACCCGATCCTCGACATCGGCGTCCCCGACCGGCCGGGCCCGGGTGGTGACCGGCCGCGGGCTCCACGACATGGCCAGCCAGGCCTCGGTCGGATGCGGCACCCGGCCCGGGACGGGAAAGCCGTCGACCGCACCCTCGGTGAGCCCAGCGCCCAGGTCAGCACCGGGCGCGACGGTCACACGCAGCACTTCGCCGTCGGAGAAGCCGACCGCCACCGGTTTGTCGCCGTCCGTCCAGAGCAGCACCGTGGCCTCGGCGAATCGCAGGTGCCACCCGATGTCACCGGGATGGACGCCGCCGCCCGGGACGTCGGCCGGGGTCCACTCCGTCAGCGCCTTCAGGGCCGGTCCGGATTCGGCGGCGCGCAACTCATGCCGTACGAGGGCAGTCATGCGCGCACGCTAGCCAGCCGACGGCAGTGGCAGCATCCGAATTAACGGTGTAATCATGTAATCACCGTTGCACGAGGGGGAAAGAAATCATGCGATTCCGCACCGCACCGCCCGGACGAGTCGAGCCACCGAACGCCGAGGACGCACCGGGCTGGGTCACCGGCGCCATCCCCGACGGATGGTTCAGCGAGCGCCCCGAGATCGTCATCGACCGTGACGAGATCATCATCTGGGGCCGGATCACCGAGCCCGAGCTGGGCGAGGGCAGCACCGAGGCCGATCGGGCCGCCGCCCAGGCCGGCCGGATCAACCAGTTCCGCGAGGACACCCGCGAGGCCCGGATGCGGGTCGCGCGTCAGGTCGAGCACCGCTACCAGCGCAAGGTCGCGTGGGGCGTGCGCTGCGGCGACACCAACGAGCTGTTCACCCATCTGGCCGCGCCGGTGATGACCCGGCTGCGCCAGCCCGAGCGCCAGATCCTCGACACCCTGGTCGACGCGGGCGTGGCCCGCTCGCGGTCCGAGGCGCTGGCCTGGTGCGTCAAGCTGGTCGGCCAGCACACCGACCAGTGGCTGAACGACCTGCGCGAGGCCATGACCAAGGTGGATCAGCTGCGTAAGCAGGGGCCCGATACCGTCTAGGGGTGCTACGTCAGGTCACCGCGATTCGTTACGTCACCCCGCTGCGTGAGGGCGGCTCCCTGCCCGGTGTCGTCGAGGCCGACGACCTCGGCACGTACGTGGTGAAATTCCGCGGCGCCGGGCAGGGCCCCCGCGCCCTGGTGGCCGAGGTGATCTCGGGCGAGATCGCCCGGGCCCTCGGGCTGCCGGTCCCCGAGCTGACCGAGGTCCACCTCGACCCGGTGGTGGCCCGGGCCGAGCCCGACGAAGAGGTCCAAGAGCTGATCAAGGCCAGCGCCGGGGTCAACCTGGGGATGGATTTCCTGCCCGGCGCCCTCGGGTACGACCCGGTCGTGCACCCGGTCGACGCGGGGCTGGCCTCCCGGGTCATCGCGTTCGACGCGTTCGTGGAAAACGTGGACCGCAGCTGGCGCAACCCCAACCTGCTGATCTGGCACGGCGGACTCTGGCTGATCGACCACGGAGCGACGCTGTACTTCCATCACAACTGGCCGCGCGCGGAAGCCGTCGTGCACCGTGCGTACAAGTGGGACGACCACGTTCTGAAGCCGTACGCGACCGAGCTCGCCACCGAGGGCCCGGCCCTGGCCGAGCGGATCACGCCCGAGCTGCTGGCGGCGGCGATCGCCCAGGTGCCCTCCGAGTGGCTCGACGAGGGCGACCGCGAGGCCTACCAGGCCCATCTCAGCGCCCGCGCCGAGCGCCCGGAGGCCTGGCTGCCGTGAGAATCCCCTACGAGTACGCCGTGATCCAGGCCGTGCCCCGCATCGAGCGCGGCGAGGTGGTCAACGTCGGTGTCGTCCTCTACTGCCAGCGCAAGGACTTCCTGTCGGCCCGCACCGACCTGCGCGAAGAACTGCTGCGCGCCCTCGACCCGCAGGTCGACGTGCCCGCCGTCAGCGCGGCGCTGACCTCGTGGGACGCGACCTGTTCCGGGGCCGGGGCGGCGGGCGACGTCAGCCTGGGCGAGCGTTTCCGCTGGCTGGTCGCCCCGCGCAGCACGATCCTGCGGGCCGGCCCGGTGCACATGGGTCTGGCCGCCGACCCCTCCGACGAGCTCGACCGCCTGGTCAAGCTGCTGGTGAGCACCGAGCCCGCATGATCTCGGCACCCGGGCCGGCGAGCTCGTCGCCGTAGGCCGCCCGGCCCGCCATCACCATGATCAGCGCCAGCGTCGGGCCGGTCACCAGCTCGCCGGTGCCGTGCGTGAACGGTCCGTCGGTCGCCTCGAGCCGCAGGCCGGCGCTGACCGTCTTGCTGGCCACGGTGAAGTCCCGGCGCACATAGAAGCGGGCGAGCCGCTCGAGGGCCTCGGCCGACGGCGTGCGGGGCAGCCCGAGCGGTCGCCGGATGTCCTGCCCGTGCACCACGATCTCGCCCAGCCACGCGTCGACCGGACCGCCCGGACCGGTGGCGTGCGCGGCCGCCGCCCGGTAGCGGGCCAGGGTCTCGGCCGGAGTGGCGCCCCGGAACTCGGCGACCCGGCGCCGGTTGTGCAGGTCGAAGTCGAACCGAGCGCCGATCACGCTGCGCAGCCAGCGCGGGAAGGAGAGGCTGGCAGCCGCGGTGAGGTGCGCGACCACCTCCTCGATGGTCCACTCACCGCACAGCGACTGCTTGGCCCACTGGCCGTCGTCGAGGCCGGCCAGATCGTCGGCCAGCGCGGCATACTCGGCACGAATCAAAGACCATTTCATTCCCGTACGTCTCCCAGCGCTCGTCTTTCCTTCAACAGGCTCGGTGGATGTGACGGCCGGCGCACGCCAGAATCGTCGCTGTGCCGATGACGCGCTGCCCCAGCTGGCAGTGGAGCGAGCTGACGGCCAACGGCGTCCCCGCCGTCGCGTTCTACATGGACGGCGAGGCCTGGTCGATCACGCTTCTCACCCCGCGCGACGGCCGGATCGGCGCGATCACATCATTTCTGGAGCCGGCGCCGTTCGACCGGTTCGAGCTGCCCCGGATCAGGCCGCCGGCCGGCGATCGATGATCACATCGGCCGTGTCGAGCGACTCCAGCGAGTCGGGCGGCGTGGTCGCGGTGTCGAAGGCGACCAGGAACGGCGGCCGGCTCTGGGTGGCCATGTAGATGCGCCCGACGTATTCGCCCAGCAGCCCGAGGCAGATGAGCTGTATTCCGCCGAGCAGCAGCACGGCGATGTAGAGCGACGTCCAGCCCGGCACCACGCCGCCGGTGCCCCAGGCGACCAGCCCGGTCACGATCAGCACCACGCACAGCACGAAGCTGAGCAGGCCGAGCCAGGTCGCGATCTTGAGTGGGGCGGCCGAGAAGCCGGTCACGCTGTCGAAGGTCAGCCGGATCATGCGGGACAGCGGGTACTTCGTCGTGCCGGCCACGCGCTCCTCCCGCACATAGGGCACCTCGGCACTGGAGAAGCCCAGCGACGGCACCACCAGGCGGTAGACCGGGCGCGGCTCGGGCAGCTCGTTGAGCACGTCGACCACGGCCCGGCTCATCAGCCGGAAGTCACCGGCCTGGTCGCTGACCCAGGGCCCGACCATCCGCCGCATCGCCCAGTAGTAGATGCCGGCCGTGTTGCGCTTGAACGCCGTGTCGGTGCTGCGGTCGCTGCGCACGCCGTAGACCACGTCGACCTTTTCGGCCAGCGCCTTGGCCAGCATCTCGCCGATCGCCTCGGGCGGGTCCTGCAGGTCGGCGTCGATGCTCACCACGTAGTCGCCGCGGCTGGCCCGCAGCCCGGCCCGCAGCGCGGTCTGGTGGCCGACGTTGCGGCGCAGCGATACGACGCGCAGGGCGGGCCAGTCGGCGTGCAGCTGCATCAGCCGGGCGACGGTGGCGTCGGTGCTGCCGTCGTCGACCGCGACCACTTCGTACGGCACGTTCAGCGCGTCGAGGACCGGCCGGAGCCGGCCGACGAAGTGATCGACCGCCTCGCGCTCGTTGTACATCGGGGTGACGACCGACAGGGTCACCGGCGTAACGAGGCTTTGCGGCATGGGCATGTTCTATCCTTCTGGCTCTCTGGCGTAAAGACCGATCCGCCCCATTAATCATGAAGCCGTTTCAGTCTTCCCGTCGGCCGAAGAGAGTAGCCCGTCCGCATTGCCGTGATCTTACGAGGCCGCTACGAACGAACCAGCTCCTCGACGATGAAGCGAAGCCCGCCCTCGGAAGTCTGCCAGCCCGTGGACGACGCGCACACCCACCCTTCACCCGGATCGGGGGCATAAGTGTCGCCCGATATGTCCAGCTCGAGGCGTGTGCGAAGAATGTGATCGGCGTACGGAAGGAAGGCCGCATAGACCGCTTCCCCGCCCATCACCCAGATTTCCCCGTACGCCCGAGCCTCGTCCACCGAGTGCGCCACCAGCGCGCCGTCCGCCGCCCAGTCCGGGTCGCGGGTGAGCACCACGTTGCGCCGCCCGGGCAACGGCCGGAACCGGGCCGGCAACGAGTCCCAGGTCGCGCGGCCCATGACCACGGTGCCGCCGGTCGTCCGCTCGCGGAACATCGCCTGATCCTCGGGCAGCCGCCACGGGATCGTGCCGCCGGCGCCGACGACCCGGTCACGCGCCTCGGCCCAGATCATGTGGACGGTCATACGGCCACGGGAGCGCGCAGCGCCGGGTGGTGCTGGTAGTCGACGACGGTGAAGTCGTCGTACTTGTAGTCGAAGAGCGAGGACGCCGGCGCGATCTCGAGCCGGGGGAACTCGTACGCCTCCCGGGAGAGCTGCTCGGTCACCTGCTCGACGTGGTTGTTGTAGATGTGACAATCGCCACCGACCCAGATGAAGTCACCGGGAAGCAGCCCGACCTGGTCGGCGATCATCCGGGTCAGCAGGGCGTAGCTGGCGATGTTGAACGGCACCCCGAGGAACAGGTCGGCACTGCGCTGGTAGAGCTGGCACGACAGCCGGCCGTCGGCCACATAGAACTGGAACATCGCGTGGCACGGGGCCAGCGCCATCTCCGGCAGGTCGCCCACGTTCCAGGCCGAGACGATCATGCGGCGCGAGTCGGGGTCGCGGCGCAGCGTGTCGAGGATGCCGCCGATCTGGTCGACGTGCCCGCCGTCGGGGGTCGGCCACGAGCGCCACTGCACGCCGTAGACCGGGCCCAGCTCACCGGTCTCCGAGGCCCACTCGTCCCAGATCGTCACGCCCTGGTCGCGCAGCCAGCCGACGTTGCTCTCGCCGCGCAGGAACCACAGCAGCTCGACCGCGACCGACTTGAAGTGCACCCGCTTGGTGGTGACGAGGGGGAACCCGGCCGACAGGTCGTACCGCAGGCGCTCGCCGAACAGGCTCACCGTGCCGGTGCCGGTGCGGTCGGCCTTGGGGGTGCCGGTGTTCAAAACCCGGCGCAGCAGGTCTTCGTACTGGGTGTCGACCGTCATGGCCGCCAACCTACAACGCCGCGCGACCCGGTCCCCCGCATCGGGTGGGCCGAGTCGCGCGGTTCACCCGGCCCTCAGCTGGCCCAGGACTCCGACATCTGCGGGATCTGCTGGTTCAGCGCCTGCAGATCCTGCTGCCCGTTGGTGGCGCCCCCGCCGCCGTGGCCGACGAAGCCCAGCTCGGTGCCGATCTGCTGCCAGCGCTCGTAGAGCACCTGGTCCTGCAGCACGGCCCGGACGTCGTGGTGAGCCGTACGCAGCTCCTCGAGAGCCGCCTCGTATCGCGCGACCCGCGATTGCAGGTCCAAAGTCTCGTACGTGGTCATGCGATGAGGTTAGCGAAAGATGAGTAGTTTTATTCGCTTTTCAGCGTCTCCGTGACGCGAGCGCCCGATGGCCCCTAAACCCGCAGTTCGCCACCCTGCGGCCCGAACGCGTCGGCACCCTCGTCGTCGAACCAGTGCCCGTCGCTGGCCAGGTAGCGGAACTGGTAGTTGCCCGCCGGGACGGTCACGCTGATCGTCCGGGTGCCGTCCCGGCGCGGCTTCAGCTCGTGCCGGCCGGGTTCCCAGCCGTTGAACGAGCCGACCACGCTCACCGGCCCGGCCGGCTGGTTGACGGGCAGGCAGAAGGTCACCCGGGTCTTGTTGCCGAAGAGCCGGTTCCTCTTGATCATCTCAGCCTCCACAGCTCGGGCTTCCATCCCTATAACGGCCCGCCGCGATACGGGTGACGGCGCGCCGCCTACGCTTTCGGCATGCACCCGGAGCCCCAAGACGAGCTGCGCACAGCGACGTTCCGCGATCTCGAAACGACGACCCTGTACGCGATCCTGCGGCTGCGTTCCGACGTCTTCGTGGTCGAGCAGGAGTGCGTGTACGCCGATCTCGACGGCCGCGACGACGAGCCCGGAACGCGGCATTTGTGGTTTACCCGCGACGGCGAGATCCGGGCATACGTCCGCATCCTGGACGACGGCGACACCCTGCGGATCGGCCGCGTCGTGACCGCGAAGTCGGCCCGCGGCGCCGGCCTGGCCGCCCGCCTGATGGACGAGGCATTGACGATCGTCGGCGACCGTCCGAGCGTGCTCGACGCCCAGGCGTACCTGGTGGACTTTTACGCCAAGTTCGGATACCAGCAAACCGGTCCCGAATACATCGAAGACGGCATCCCGCACATCCCGATGGCCCGCGAAGCCTAGAACCAGCCCGCCTCGACCGAGCGCCGGCACCGCTCGGCGGAGTCTCCGGCGCTCGTGAAGAGAGCCGTGAGCAGCGGAATCCCATAGCCGAAGGCCTCCGCCGGCAGCGGCCCACCGGTCACCAGCGACGCCAGCCCGTGCCCGGCGATCCAGGTCTGGGTGGCCAGGTCGGTCGCGACCACATCGGCCCGGAACCGGCCCGCGGCCCGGGCCCGCTCGACCGCGCGCACCAGGTGGTGCAGCGACTCGTCGGCCGCGGCCGGGTCCTCCAGGTCGAAGCCGGCGTCGAACATGATCCGGTACAGGTCGGGGTGCGCCCCGGCGTTGCCCACATAGGCGGCACCGAGGGCGGCCAGATCGCGTACGGGATCAGCCGTCTCCCCCACCGTGGCCAGGCGCGCGGCCAGACGCGTGAAGCCCTCCTGCCGCATCGCCCGCCACAGCCCGTCCATGCCGCCGAAATAGGTGTAGACGGCCATGGTCGACACGCCCGTCTCGGCGACCACCGACCGCAGGGTGATCGGCTCGCGCGCCCGCAGCATGTGCGCCGCCCGCTCGATCAACAGCTCCCGGATCGCCGGATCCTTCGTCCTCGCCATTGACTTAACATAGCATAGCGATGCTATGTTAAGTGCCACGACGACGAAGGAGCAGGTCATGGCGGTAGAACTGATCAACCCGGACGGACTGCCCAAGCCCGAGGTCTATCGGCAGATGTCGGTCGCCACCGGCTCCCGCCTGGTCTTCCTGGCCGGGCAGGTGGCGCGCGACGCCGACGGCAACCCGGTCGGCCCGGGCGACCTCGCGGCCCAGACCGAGCAGGCCTATCTCAACATCGGCACGGCGATGGCCGCGGCCGGCGGCTCGTTCGACGACGTGGCCAAGCTGACGGTCCACGTCGTCGACTGGTCGCCCGAGAAATACCCGCTGCTCGGCGAGGGTGTGGCCCGGGCCGCGGCCAAAATGGGCGTCGACCCGGTCAAGCCGATCACCCTGCTCAGCGTGGCCGCGCTGGGTGAGCCCGACCTGCTGATCGAGGTCGAGGCGATCGGCGTGCTCGACTGAGCGGCCCTACGGCAGCGCCGCCACCAGTTCGGTCATCGAGCGCCGGCGGCCGGTGTAGAAGGGCACCTCTTCCCGCACGTGGCGACGCGCGGTCGACGCCCGCAGGTCGCGCATCAGGTCGACGATGCGGTGCAGCTCGTCGGCCTCGAAGGCGAGCATCCACTCGTAGTCGCCGAGCGCGAACGACGCCACCGTGTTGGCCCGCACGTCGGGATAGCCGCGCGCCATCTTGCCGTGCTCGGCCAGCATGAAGCGGCGCTCCTCGTCGGGCAGCAGATACCACTCGTAGGAGCGCACGAACGGGTAGACGCAGATGTAGGGGCGCGCCTCCTCGCCGGCCAGGAAGGCGGGCAGGTGGCTCTTGTTGAACTCGGCCGGGCGGTGCAGCGCCATCTGCGACCACACCGGGGCCAGATGGCGGCCAAGCGCCGTACGGCGGAAGAGCGAGTACGCCTCCTGCAACGCGTCCGGCGAGCTCGAGTGCCACCACACCATGACGTCGGCGTCGGCCCGCAGACCCGACACGTCGTACGTGCCGCGGATCGTCACGTCCTTGGCGGCCAGCTGCTCGAACAGGCCGTCGACCTCGCCCGCCAGCTCCTCGCGCAACGCCGGGAGCGGTGACTCGGCCCGGAACACCGACCACATCGTGTAGCGGATCGTCGCGTTCAGCTCGTTGATCCGCGCCGCGTTGCTCTGCTGCTGCTCGCTCATGCGTCCTCCCGGACCTCGTTCATGTCTCCGAAAGCCCGCACGCCGCCACTCATGCCGACCAACTCTTGCTCACGTCCTCGGCGGCCCGCTCGCCGCTCGCGATGCAGGCCGGGATGCCGACACCGTCGAAGGCCGCGCCCGCCAGCGTCAGCCCCGGCGGCAGCACGGCCCGCGCCGCGGCCAGCCGATCGCGGTGACCCGGTGCGTATTGCGGCAGCCCGCCACCCCACCGCTGCACCCACGTAGTGGCCGGCGGCGGCAACTCCCCACCGAGCAACTCGCCCAGCTCCCGGTGCGCCAGATCGGCCAGCACGGCGTCGTCGAACTGGAGCCGCTCCTCCTCGCCGACCCGGCCGAGCGACACCCGCACGATCACCGGGGCGCCCGCGGGCCGCTCCCATTTGCGGGTGACGAACGTGGCCGCCTTGACCAGCGTGCCCTCGCTCGGCGGCACCAGGAAGCCGCTCAGCTCGGGCAGCGGCGTGCCGGGCGGCAGCGCCAACGCGACCAGGGCGACGCTCGCGTAGCCGAGCCCACCCACGGCCTCAGCGGCGACCGGCGCGATCGGGGCCAGCAGACGCGCGGCCGGCCTGGCCTGCACCGCGAGCACCACCGCGTCCACGTCATCGGTCCTGGTGTCCGGCGAAGAACCGGACGGAGAGAAACCAGGCGGGGAGTAGCCGGGTGGGGTCGCGGCCGGGCCCAGCAGCAGGCGCCAGCCGTGCGGGGTGCGGGCCAGTTCGCGTACGGGAAGACCCAGGCTGATCCGGGCACCACTCGCCGCGGCGGCCGCGCCCACCAACCGGCTCAGCCCGCCCTCAATCGCCCCGAAGATCGGCTGCCCCGGCACCCGCCGGCTCGCCGCCTGAGCCCGGCGCACCGCGGCCGACAGCGTGTGCTCCACCCGGGCCGCCGCCGCCAGCTGCGGCATCGTCACCTCGAGCGAGAGCCGGTCGGCGCGCCCGGCGTAGACCCCGCCCAGCATGGGGTCGACCAGCCGGTCGACGACCTCGTCGCCGTAACGCTCGCGGACCAACTCCCCGACCGCGACGTCGTCGCCCGCGCCCAGCACGGGACGGCCGGCGTCGGCATCACTCCCGCTCGCGGCGGCGAGGTCGCCGAGCGTGGACGGATCGGCCGGGACGCCGACAAGCGTGCCCGCGGGCATCGGAGCCAGCCGGCCGCCGAAGGCCAGCGCGGCGGGCACCCGATGCGGGTGGACCAGGGATCGTTCGAGGCCGAGCCGCCGGACCAGGCCCACCGCAGCCGACTCGGCGCCGTCGGAGCCGGTCATCAGGAACGACTCGGCGCCGCGCTCGACGCTCACGCCGGCCAGCTCACCCGTGCGCAGCTTGCCGCCGAGGGCGCCGCTCTGCTCGTACACGATGATCTCGGTGTCGGGCGGGGTCAGGTCGCGCAGACGCACGGCAGCGGCCAGGCCGGCAATGCCGCCGCCGATGACCGCAACCCGCTTTCGCACGGTCCCAGCCTCCCAGGCGCATCCTCCCGATCTCAGGCTGGGGTCGGAGAGTGTGAATTCGATCCGGCGGGACTTGTGGCCCTAGCGCGCCGACGCCTCGTGCACATGCGCCACCAGCCTGGTCAGGATGTCGGGATCCGTCTCCGGCATCACCCCGTGGCCGAGGTTGAACACGTGCCCGGGCGCGGCCCTACCTTGCTCGAGCACCCGATCGGCCTCCCGCCGCACCACGTCCCAACCGGCGAAGAGCAGAGCCGGATCAAGATTTCCCTGTACGGATCGATCGGGCCCGATGACCTTGGTGGCCTGATCGAGCGGGGTCCGCCAGTCGACGCCCACCACGTCGGCACCGGCCTCGCCCATCGCGTCGAGCAGCACCGCCGTTCCCACTCCGAAGTGGATGCGCGGCACCCCGGCGTCGGCCAGCCCGCGCAGCACCCGGGCCGAGTGCGGCAGCACGTGCTCGCGGTAGTCGGCCTCGCTGAGCGCACCGGCCCACGAGTCGAACAGCTGGACCGCGCTGACCCCGGCGTCGATCTGGGTCCGCAGGAAGGACAGGGTGATGTCGGCCAGCCGGGACAGCAGAGCGTCCCAGAGCCCCGGGGCCGCGTACATCATCGCCTTGGTCTTGAGATAGGTGCGCGACGGGCCGCCCTCGATCAGATAGCTGGCCAGCGTGAACGGCGCCCCGGCAAAGCCGATCAGCGGCGTGGACCCGAGCTCGGCGACCAGCAGGCGCACGCTCTCGGCCACGAAGTCGACGTCGTCGGCGGTGATCGGCCGCAGGCGCTCGAGGTCGGACTCGGCGCGGATCGGTTCGGCCACGACCGGCCCGGTGCCGGCCACGATGTCGAGATCGATACCGGCCGCGGCGATCGGCACCACGATGTCACTGAACAGGATCGCCGCGTCGACCTGGTGACGGCGTACGGGCTGCAGGGTGATCTCGGTGACCAGCTCGGGCCGGCGGCAGGACTCCAGCATCCCGACGCCCTCCCGGATCTTGCGATATTCGGGCAGCGACCGGCCCGCCTGTCGCATGAACCAGACCGGGGTGTGCGGCACCTCCTGGCCGCGGCAGGCCCGGACGAAAGGCGAATCGTTCAAGACTGAAGTCACCGCGCCATCGTGCCACGACACGCACGGCGCGCCGATCGGCTACGGACAGCGCGCGGCGGCATAGTCTTCCCCCATGGCGTCCCCCTCCGCTGTCCCTCCGGCGTTCGCCCGCGCGGTCGACGCTCTGCGGGCACCGGCGCCACGACCCGAGATCCTTCTCGAAGAGATCGCCGCCCCGCAGAAGCTCGCGCCGTACGCGTTCGCGATCAGCGCGACGGTGCTGCGCTCGGGCGACGAGGTCGCGGGCGGCCGGCTGATCCTGCTCCACGACCCGGCCGGGCACGAGGCCTGGCACGGCGACATCCGGCTGGTCACGCTGGTCACCGCCGAGCTGGAGGACGACCTGGCGGGCGACCCGATGCTCTCCGCCGTGGCCTGGACGTGGCTGACCGACGCCCTCGACCAGCACTCCGCGGCCTACACGGCGATCGGCGGCACGATCACCCAGACGACGTCGACCCGCTTCGGCGAGCTGGCCGGCCCGGCCCCGACGGCCGACCTCGAGGTCCGCGCCTCCTGGACCCCGACCGGCGACGACTTCCACGCCCACCTGCAGGGCTGGTGCTCGATGCTCGCCTCAACCGCCGGCCTCCCCCCACCGGGCGTGACCGCCCTAGGAGACCGCGCCCAGCGAGTGGGTTGAGCGCAACCAGAGTCGAATTTCGCCCGTCGATGACTTGGGTGCCGAAAACGGCTAGCGAAGCGAGGCCGTTTTCGGTGCCCAAGTCATCGGCCTCCCGGGGCGAAATTCCGCCGAGCGGAGCGAGGCCATGAGCTCAGCTAACACACCTTCAGGGTGTCGCACGCCGTCTTGATCGGGATGGCCAGGCCGATGCCCTCGGCGTCCTTGGCCTTGGCCGTCGCCACCCCGACCACCTGCTCGTTCGCGTTCACCACGGGTCCGCCCGAGTTACCGGGGTTGATCGGGGCGTCGAACTGCACGGTCGGGCCGTCCGGGTCGTCCGGGCGGTAGGCGCTGATCACGCCGGTGGTGACCGAGTCGTCCAGGCCCAGCGGCGCGCCCACCACCACGACCTGCTGACCCGGCTTGACCTGACCGGTCGCCGTGCCCAGAGCCGGGATCTTCTGACCCGCGCTGAGCAGGGCCAGGTCGCGGGTCTTGTCGACCTTCACGATGGTGGCGTTGATCCGGGTGCTGCCGCGCTCGAGCGTCACCCGGCGCCCGCCGTCGGTCCAGGTCTCGGCGACCACGTGGTAGTTCGTGATCAGGTTGGCCTGGTTGCCGGTGGCCTTCTTGCCGACCGAGAACGCCGTGCCGGTGAAATTGCCCGCGCGCACCCGGAACACGCTCGGCAGCACCTTGGACGACACGCCCTCGGGGTCGAACACGCCGGCCAGCTGCTGCTCGAGCCGGTCGGTGCGGTCCTGCTCGGCCGAGAGCACGGTGGCCAGGTCCTGGTTGTGCTTGCTCATCGATTCGATCCGGTACGCCTGCCAGCCCGCCACCAGGAGCAGCAGCACCACCGCGCCGACGACGACCGGCTTGACCCGGTTGCCGGTTCGGGGAGCCGGGGCGGCCTGCTCACCGGTGAAAGCGTGTCGCTGCTGCGGCACCGGGGCCGGAGACGTCGGCCATTGCGGGTCCTCGGCCCACTGCTGCCGCCGGGGCGCCTGCGTCCATTGGCTCGGCGCCGGTTCGGCCCACTGATCCCGCTGCGGGGCCGCCCACGGGTCGGCCGCCGGTTCCGCCCACTGCCCCGGTTGCGCCCACTGCCCCTGGGGAGTCGGCTCGACCTCCTCCACGCGCCGCCGTCGCCCGTCGTAACCGCGCTGGTCACCGCCGCGGTGGTGGGGCCCGTCGGAGCCCGCGGGGGTGAACGGTTCGTAGGTCATGGTCATCCGGCGCGGCCTCCCGGGTATCGGCGCTGCGGGAGGTAGTACGGAGAAAACCGCTCTCCGGATCAGACGAGTTGTCGATCGAGAAACGGCGCGCCGGGACCCGGCTGCAAGCAGGCGGGGTGGGGTCCCCGTACGGTAGCGGAGTGACCGACGAAGCACCCCTGCGCCGTCGGGACACGCCGGAGCCCGAAAGGGACGGACGACCGCCTGCCGACTCGCCCGACCCGACGTCTGGCGGTCCCGAGCCCGTACCGTTGACCGCGCCCCGTGAGGGCACCCCTCGACCTGTCGAGACCGACGACGAACTCGCCGAGGTCGTGGCCCGGATGGCCGCCGGCTCGGGTCCCGTCGCGGTGGACGCCGAACGTGCGTCCGGCTACCGCTACACCCAGCGGGCCTACCTGGTGCAGCTGCGCCGGGCCGGCGCCGGGACGGCGCTGATCGACCCGCTGCCGCTCGACGATCTGCGCACGCTCGACGCCGCCCTGGCCGAGAGCGAGTGGGTGCTGCACGCGGCCAGTCAAGACCTGGCCTGTCTGGCCGAGCTGAGCCTCAAGCCGCGCCGGCTGTTCGACACCGAGCTGGCCGCCCGGCTGGCCGGCTTCGAGCGGGTCGGTCTGGCCGCGCTCACCGAGCAGCTGCTGGGCTACTCGCTCGAGAAGCACCACTCGGCCGCCGACTGGTCGACCCGCCCGCTGCCCGAGTCGTGGCTGACCTACGCCGCGCTCGACGTCGAGCTGCTCACCGACCTGCGCGACCACCTGGCGGCCGAGCTCGACCGGCAGGGCAAGACGGCCTGGGCCGCCGAGGAGTTCGCCGCGCTGGTGGCCAGCGCCGACCGCCCGCCCCGGGTGCGTCCCGACCCCTGGCGCCGGACGTCCGGAATACACCGCGTCCGCGGGGCTCGCGCTCAGTCGCGGGTCCGCGCGCTCTGGTACGCCCGCGACGGCGTGGCCGCCCGCCGCGACTCCGCGCCGGGCCGGGTGCTGCCCGACTCGGCGATCGTGGCCGCGGCCGAGGCCGATCCCAAGGACGAGCGGACCCTGCTGGGCATCGCCGGTTTCGGGGGCCGCTCGGTGCGCCGCCTGGCCCGCGTGTGGCTGGACGCGCTGGACGAGGCCCGCGCCCTGCCCGACGACTCGCTGCCGATCAACCAGCCGGTCGAGGGCCCGCCCCCACCGCACCGCTGGGCCGAGCGTGACCCGATAGCGGCCGCGCGCCTGACCCGCTGCCGCGCGGTCGTGGTCGCGACGGCCGAGTCGCACAACCTGCCACCGGAAAATCTGATCAGTCCCGATTTCGTACGCCGCCTGGCCTGGTCCCCACCCGACGAGGTCTCACCGCAGACGGTCGGCGACACGCTGCGCGGTTTCGGCGCTCGCAACTGGCAGATCACCCTGCTGGCCGACCAGTTGGCCGACGTCCTGCCGGCACCCGCCACCACCTGACCCAGCGGACCGGGCGCATCGAGCGCCCGGTCCGCTCTGGTTCTGGGCGCAACCACTCACGCACGCCGCCGCGGCGCGATGAGCGCTCTGGACGCGCCAGCGGCCAGCTCATCGTGTCGTGGTCCCCGCGGGAGCGACGGTCCGTCACCCACCACCCCGCCGGGACATAACGCTCTTGATTGGCTTTGTGAAGTTTCCCGGAGGCGGTGGCAGCCACTAGTTACTGGCGAGTAGCATCCACTTACCACCGCCTTAGGAGGGTCAAGTGCCCCGTGAAGTACGCGAGGTCGTCTTCGTCGACGGCGTCCGCACCCCGTTCGGCAAGGCCGGCGGCATGTATGCCGAGACGCGCGCCGACGATCTGGTCATCCGCTGCATCCGCGAGCTGATGCGCCGCAATCCCCAGCTCCCGCCGGAGATGGTCGACGAGGTCGCGATCGCGGCCACCACCCAGACCGGCGACCAGGGCCTCACCATCGGCCGCACCGCCGCGCTGCTGTCGGGCCTGCCCAAGACCGTCCCGGGCTACGCGATCGACCGCATGTGCGCGGGCGCCATGACCGCCGTGACCAACGTGGCCGGCGGCATCGCGATGGGCGCCTACGACGTGGCGATCGCGGGCGGCGTCGAGCACATGGGCCACCACCCGATGGGTGAGGGCGTCGACCCCAACCCGCGGATCCTGGCCGAGAAGCTGGTCGACCCGTCGGCGCTGGTGATGGGCTCCACGGCGGAAAACCTGCACGACCGCCTGCCCGGCATCACCAAGGAGCGGACCGACCGCTACGGGCTGAACTCGCAGCTCAAGACGGCCAAGGCCTACGCCGACGGCAAGCTGCAGCCGGACATGGTTCCGGTCGCGCTGCGCAGCGCCGAGCAGGGCTGGGGGCTCGCCACCACCGACGAGGCGCCGCGCGAGACCTCGATGGAGAAGCTGGCCACGCTCAAGACCCCGTTCCGCCCGCACGGCCGGGTCACCGCCGGCAACGCGGCCGGCCTCAACGACGGCGCCACCGCGGCCCTGCTGGCCAGCGAGGAGACGGCCCGCGAGCTGGGTCTGCCGATCGCGATGCGGATGGTCTCGTACGGCTTCGTCGGCGTCGAGCCCGAGATCATGGGCTACGGCCCGATCCCGTCGACCGAGAAGGCGCTCAAGAAGGCCGGCCTGACGATCGACGACATCGGCCTGTTCGAGCTGAACGAGGCGTTCGCGATCCAGGTGCTGGCGTTCCTCGACCACTACGGCATCGCCGACGACGACCCGCGGGTCAACCCGTGGGGCGGCGCGATCGCGATCGGCCACCCGCTCGCTTCCTCCGGCGTCCGCCTGATGACGCAGCTCGCGCGGCACTTCGCCGAGCACCCCGAGGTCCGTTACGGCCTCACCGCCATGTGCATCGGCATCGGCATGGGCGGCACCGTGATCTGGGAGAACCCGAACTGGGACGGAGCGGCGAAGTGATCGAGCACCCGAACGAGGTCGTCACCAAGGCCATCGTCCGTTTTGTCCAGCTCGGCCAGACCAAGGCCGCCATCATCACGCTGGACAACGGGTTCGATTACAAGAAGCCCAACAGCTTCGGGCCGGGTGGGCTGGCGTCCCTGGACGCGGCGATCACCGAGGCCACGGCCGGCGAGCCGGCGTTCATCGCGATCACCGGCAAGCCATACATCTTCTGCGTCGGCGCGGACATTACGGGCATCCCGTACCTGACGTCGCGCGAGCAGGCCATTGAGCTCGGCGAGCTCGGCCATCGCGTGTTCGCCCGCCTGAAGAACAGTGCGATTCCGACTTTTGCGTTTATCAACGGCGCTGCCCTCGGTGGCGGCCTCGAGGTGGCGCTGCACTGTCACTACCGCACGGTGTCGGGCGGCGCGGCGGCGCTCGGCCTGCCCGAGGTCGCGATCGGCCTGGTGCCCGGCTGGGGCGGCAGCCAGCTGCTCCCCAACCTGATCGGCGTGCCCGGCGCGGCCCAGGTCATCCTGCAGAACCCGCTCACCCAGAAGGTCCTGCGCCCCAAGCAGGCGGTCGAGCTCGGCGTGGCCGACCAGCTGTTCGAGCCGGCCGACTTCCTGGAGCGCTCGCTCGAGTGGGCCGCCGCGGTCGTCGACGGTTCGCTGCAGGTGCAGCGGCCCGAGGTCGACAAGGACATGTGGGAGGGCGTGCTCTTCTTCGCCAAGCAGCAGCTGGACGAGAAGCTGCACGGCGCGGTCCCGTCGGCCAACAAGGCCCTCGAGCTGCTCGCCCTGGCCAAGGACGCATCGTTCGAAGACGGCACGGCGGCCGAGACCGAGGCCCTGGCCGACCTGATCATGGGCGACGAGTCCCGGGCCAGCCTGTACGCGTTCGACCTGGTTCAGCGCCGGGCCAAGCGCCCGGTCGGCGTGCCCGACAAGTCGCTCGCCCGCAAGGTCACCAAGGTCGGCATCGTCGGGGCCGGCCTGATGGCGTCCCAGCTCGCGCTGCTCTTCGTCCGGCGGCTGGAGGTGCCGGTCGTGCTGACCGACATCGACCAGGCCCGGGTCGACAAGGGCGTGTCGTACGTGACCGACCAGATCGACAAGCTGGTGTCCAAGCGCCGCCTCGACGAGGGCACCGCGGCCAAGCTGCGCGGCCTGGTCAGCGGCTCGGTCGACAAGTCGGTGTTCGCCGACGCCGACTTCGTGATCGAGGCCGTCTTCGAGAACCTCGACCTCAAGAAGCAGATCTGGGCCGAGCTGGAAAAAATCGTGACGCCCGAGGCGATCCTGGCGACGAACACCAGCTCGCTGTCGGTCACCGCGATGGCGGCCGACCTCGAGCACCCCGAGCGGGTCGTCGGCTTCCACTTCTTCAACCCGGTCGCCGTGCTGCCGCTGCTCGAGATCATCAAGGGCGAGCGGACCGACGACGCCACACTGGCCACCGCGTTCGCCGTCGGCAAGGAGCTGAAGAAGTCGTCGGTGCTGGTCAAGGACGCCCCGGCGTTCGTGGTCAACCGGCTCCTGACCCGGGTCACCAGCGAGATCTTCCAGGCCATCGACGCCGGTACGCCGCTCGACGTGGTGAACGAGGCGATGGACCCGCTGGGCCTGCCGATGCGCCCGATCGCCCTGCTCCAGCTGGTCGGCCCGGCGGTGGCCTACCACGTGGGCGAGACGCTGCACCGGGCGTTCCCCGACCGGTTCGCCGAGTCGGAGAACCTCAAGAAGATCGTCGACGCCGGCCTGCCCGTGATGGTCGACGACGAGATCAACCCCGAGGTGGCCAAGCTGGTGGCCGGCGGTTCCGCTCCGCTTTCCGCCGATGAGGTACGCGCGAAGGCGCTGGACGCCCTGGCCGAGGAGATCCGCATCATGCTCGACGAGGGCGTGGTGGCCGAGGCGCAGGACATCGACCTGTGCATGATCCTCGGCGCCGGATATCCGTTCCACCTGGGCGGCGTGACGCCGTACCTGGACCGCAGCGGCACCTCCGAGCGGGTGACCGGCAAGCGGTTCCTGCCTCAAGGGGTAGCCAGTCTGCCCGCCTGACAGTCAGGTTGCCGACGCCCCGTACCTTCGAGGTGCGGGGCGTCGTCACGTTCCGGTCGTTTTGCCCACATGGACCGTCCCGCTACCCAGAACGGTGACGTGCAGGATTCTGCGGTACCGCTAGGCTCGCGCGGTACCCGATTGATGGAGCGCTTGATGTCGCAGCCCCCGTACCCCGGTCAGCCATACCCCAACGACCCCTCGTCAGGGCAGCCGTATCAGGGTCAGCCGCCTTATCAGCCCTACCCGGGTCAGCAGCCCGAACAGCCGCAGTACCCGCCGACCTCGGCCTACCCGTCCTCGGGCCAGCCCGACTACGGCCAGCCGTCGTACGGCCAGCAGCAGCCGCCGCAGTACGGCCAGCAGCCCCCGCAGTACGGGCAGCAGCCGCCGGGTGGCCAGCCGCCGCAGTTCGGTCAGCCGTCGTACGGTCAGCCCGGCTACCCGCCGCCGCAGCCGCCGAAGAAGAAGTCGAAGGCGCTGCCGATCATCCTGATCTCGGTCGCGATCGTGCTGGTGCTCTGCGTCGGCGGCGTGACCGCGCTCTACATGGTGGGCAAGAACAAGGTCGACGACGTCAACAACGCGATCAACGACCTGGCGACCACGGCGCCGACCTTCCCGACCGAGGAGCCGACGACCGCCCCGACCACCGAGGCGCCGACCACCACGGTCTCCATCTCGGAGCCGAAGACCCTCGGTGGCCGCAAGAAGCTCACCTCGGCCCAGTTCAAGGCGCTGGCCGACCAGCTCAAGAGCGGGCTCGAGACGGTGCCGGGCGCGACCAACACGGTCGGCGCCCTCTACGGCGACGTCCAGGATCAAGACATCGTGATCGTGGCCGCGGCCGAGGCGCCGGTGAAGAACCCGAAGACCGAGCTCGACCAGACCTTCTACGGCGCCGGCATCGGCGGCCTGAAGATCGACAACATCACGACCGCCCCCACCGGCACGCTCGGCGGCGTAGCCAAGTGCGGCAGCTCCGAGACGTCCGGCATCGACATGGCGATCTGCACCTGGGCCGACGAGGGCAGCGTCGGCATGTTCATCTGGTACTTCTCCTCGGTGAGCTCGGCCAAGGCCGAGTTCCCCAAGCTCAGGGCCGAGGTCGAAAAGAAGGGCTGACGGCGTCAAGCCGACACGCCGCTCGACACGATCACATAGTCGCAACGCCTCCGGAACGGACCGGTCACGGTTCCCGTCCGGAGGCGTTTGCGTAACCCGGGTCCCTCAGGATGGATCGCCGTAAGCCGTCGATGCATTCGAGTGAGGGAGAGTTCCGGTGGTCCTGGAGCAACTGCGTCGCGTCCGCTGGGGCGTACGGGCAACGCTGCTGCTGGGCGTGGCCGCATCCGTCGTCGCCAACGTGCTGCACGCGCTGGACAACCCGATCAGCCAGGCGATCGCGGCCTGGCCGCCGCTGGCCCTCCTGCTCACCGTCGAACTGATCTCCCGGGTGCCGATCCACCGGCGCTACCTGGCCGTGCTGCGGTTCGCCGCCACCGCCATCATCGCGGGCATCGCAGCCTGGGTCTCCTACTGGCACATGGTCGGGGTGGCCGCCCGCTACGGCGAGACCGGGGCGTCGCCCTATCTGCTGCCGCTCTCGGTCGACGGGCTGATCGTGGTGGCCAGCATCTGCCTGGTCGAGCTGGGCGGCCGCATCAGCACCCTGGAGCGGGCGGCCGCCGCCCAGGAAGCCGAAGCCGAACAACTGCCTGCCGCCGAGCCTGAGCCCGCGCTCCCGCCCGTTGTCTCCGCGCCGCCGGCGTCGGCACCCGCGCCCGTTCCGGGGCTCTTTCCCAGCCCGCTCAGCGCCGCGTCGGCCCGCGTCAACGGCCCGCGCGGCGGCGGATCGGCACTCAATCCCGCCACCGCGGCCGCGCTGGCCGAGGTGGCCGCCGCGCTCCCCCGCACCGATACCGGAAGTTACCCGCAGGTCCCCGCGCGCCAGCCGGCGACAGCCGGTCGGGTCGTCCCCGCCCAGCGGTCGACCGCCGCACCGAGCGCCCAAGCGGTAACCGCCCAGGCCGGCGACGGCCGCCCACGCCGCACCGCCGCCGAGACAGTCGCCCGGGCGGCCCAGATCAAGGCCGAACGTCCCGACCTCTCCGAGACCCAGATCGCCGCCGAACTGGGCATCAGCGCCTCCCGGTGGCGAGCCGTGCGCCGCGAGGCGGCGGCCTAAGCGATCCCCAGCCCCTTGGCCCGCGGAACCGACGCCGACGCGGCCACAACCGGCGTCGTGTCGGCCGTCGGCAGCGACACCATCACCTCGAGCCCACCCCCGGCCTGAGCCACCGCCGACACCGTCCCGCCGTGCGCATCGCAGACCGCCCGCACGATCGACAACCCCAGACCCGACCCCCGCGAGCCCGTACGCTCCCAGCCGCCCCGCCGGAACGGCTCGAACAACCCCGGTACGTCCCCCGGCTCGACCTCGTAGCCGGTGTTGCCCACGATCAGCCGGGCCTGCCCGTTCACCGTCTCGGTGCGCAGCCACAGCTTGCCCAGCAGGTGGTTGTAGCGGATCGCATTCTCGATCAGGTTGCCGGCCAGCCGGTCGAGCAGCGACGGATCGCCCACCACCATGGCCGGCTGCAGATCGGTCGTCACGTCCAGCTTGAGCCGTTCCGCCTCGGCCTTCACCGCCGACAGCGCGTTCGTCACGCTCATCGCCATGTCGGCCGGCACCTTGCGCACCAGCCGCCGCCCCGACTGCGCCTCCGACCGGGCCAGCACCAGCAACGCGTCGACCAGCCCGTTGGCCCGCTCGGACGCGTTGCGCACCACCTTGGCCATCCGGCGGTATTCGGCCACGTCGGCCTCGTCGTCGGTCAGCGTCACGTCGATCTCGGTGCGCATCACCGCCAGCGGTGTCCGCAGTTCGTGCGAGGCGTTGGCCACGAAGCGTTTCTGCGACTCGAACGCGCCCGCCAGCCGGTCGAGCATCGCGTCGAAGGTGCGGGCCAGCTCGGCCACCTCGTCGTCCGCCCCGGAGTAGCGGATCCGCTGGTCGAGCGTCTCCTCGCCGAGCCGGCGGGCGGTCTGGGTCACCGTGTGCAGCGGGCGCAGGGCCCGGCCGGCCACCGCGTAGGCCCCGGCGATGCCGATGATGCCGATCGCCACCAGCGCCGCCAGTCCCTTGGCCAGCATCTCGCGGGCGGCCTGGTCGACCAGCGTCTCCTGCCACTGGGCGGCGTCGACGGAGCGACCGTCGGCGAGGGTCACCGTCGACCCGGGCTGCAGCCCGACCGCCGGGTGCATCACGTCGCCGACCAGCAGCCAGGCCAGCAGCACGAGGATCGCTCCGGCGCCGACC
The DNA here is from genome assembly GCF_018829635.1 of Paractinoplanes bogorensis. Lineage (GTDB taxonomy): Bacteria > Actinomycetota > Actinomycetes > Mycobacteriales > Micromonosporaceae > Actinoplanes > Actinoplanes bogorensis. The sequence goes on along the minus strand of NZ_JAHKKG010000001.1, from coordinate 524,337 downwards.
AGCAGGATGCCGTTGAGCAGGGTGAGCCGCAGGCGCAGGGTCGGCCGCAGGGTGAAGCTGGGGCCGCGTCGGGCGCGACCGAGGTAGACCGTCATGAGAGGACGACCGGCTCGGGCACGCGATAGCCCGCGCCGACCACGGTCTCGATCAGCGGCGGATCCCCGACCTTTTTCCGCAGGGTCATCACCGTCACCCGTACGGTCGTGGTGAACGGATCGGTGTTGGCGTCCCACACCCGTTCCAGCAGTTCCTCGCTCGACACCACCCCGCCGCGCGCCTTGAGCAGCTCTTCGAGCACGCCGAACTCCTTGTTGGTCAGCTCGATCGGGGTGCCGCCGCGGGTCACCACCCGGCGGGTCTGGTCGAGCACCAGGTTGCCCACGGTGAGCACGGGCGGGGCGGCCGGAGTGGCTCGCCGGCCCAGCGCCTGCACCCGGGCCACCAGCTCTTCGAAGGCGAACGGCTTGGCCAGGTAGTCGTCGGCGCCGAGCTGCAGGCCCTCGACCCGGTCGGCCACCGCGCTGCTGGCGGTCAGCATGAGCACCCGGGTCAGCGCCCCCGACTCGACCAGGGCCGCGCAGATCTCGTCGCCGTGCATGCCGGGCAGGTCGCGGTCGAGGATCACGACGTCGTAGCGGGTCACATAGGCCATCTCGTGGCCCTCGAGCCCGTCGTACGCGGTGTCGACCGCCATGCCCTTGCGCCGCAGTCCCCGGGCGATCGCGTCGCAGAGGTTCCGCTCGTCTTCCACTACCAGTACACGCACCGCAGACCTCCAGGGAACCACCGGGCCCAGCCTCGCCGACCGGGTGTGAAGAGGCTGTAAGAGAAGGCTACCGAAGGGGCCACATCGCGACCGAGGCGTCGACGAGCCGGCAGATCAGCAGTCCGGCCGCGACCTGGCAGCTGTTCGACACGTCGTCGGCCGTGCCGATGATGCGCACCGTCCGCCGGGCCGGGTCGAGCACCCCGAAATGCACCAGGTACGTCCCGCGGACGTCGAGCTTGGCGTAGAAGCGCCCGGCCCCGGCCGGCGCGAGGTACTCCCACCGCCCGAAGTCGCCCAGCGGCGTCCCGGTGGCCGGGTCGAGCACCCACAGGCCGGGGTCCTCGATGTCGCGGTCGGTGCGGGTGGCCAGCAGGTAGGCGCCCGCGGGTTCGGCGTACGCCCAGGACGGGTCGTCCCACAGCTCCCGCCCGCTCTCGGCGTCGATCGCGGTGAGCCCGCTCTGCTGGCGGAACATGCAGATCAGGCGTCCGCAGGCGGCCTGCATCCAGCTGCGGGACAGGTCGGCGCCGGTGTGCCACATCGGGGCCAGGCCGGGCAGCCGGTAGGCAGTGAGCCCGGGTGTGCCGTCGCCGGCCATCACGACGTCGTCGACCGGCCCGACCAGCCCGTTGGCCCGGCCCGCCCGGGGCGGCAACGTGCGGGTGGCGAGGAGTTCGCCCGTACGGGGATCGTGGCTCTCCATCCGCCCCGAGTCGGTGAAGAGCACCAGCCAGCGCGGATAGTCACCGGCCCAGCCCGATTCGGCGATGAAGCCGTCGGACGGGCGGGCCAGCGTCCACCGGACCGTCCCGCTGCGCAGGTCGACCGCGGTCACCGCCTCGTCGCTGCCCAGCAGCACCAGCGCGTCGGGCACCGAGACGGCGATCAGCCGGGCCGTCCGCCGCCAGCGGGTGGTCTCGGTGCCCTCGGCGACCGCCACCGTGGCCCACGTGCCGCTGGCGTCGATCTGGTACGACACCACGACCGTGTCCGCGGCCAGCAGCACCTGGTTGATGCCGCCCGACACGGTCACCGTGGTGCGGCTGAGCAGGTGCGCGTCCGGCAGGGCGTACGCGGTCACGGCGCGCCGGCTCACCTGGGACGCCTGCGAGGTCGAGCCGCCGACCAGCATCATCCGATCGCCGTCGAGGAACATGGTGTCGCCGAGCCGGGCCGGCACGATCGTGGGCCGGCTCAGGGCGGGCACCGGGGCCGCAGCGGCGACCGCGGCCAGCAGCACGATCGACAGCAGTGTCAGGAGCGCCCGGCGCGGCACCAGCCGGTCCACCTCGACGGCGGCGGGTGCCTCGCGGGGCACCTCGCCGAGCTCGATCACGGTGTTCGACACGGCGCACCCCCACCCTCAGTGTGCGCCGCGTCACTCAGGCTCGATAGGCCCAGATTCGCAGGCGGCCCTCGGTGCGGCAGACGACGTAGTGTGCGTCCGAGGTGCAGTCGCTGACCGGTCCGCCGGTGACCCCGAGGGGCTGGATGGCGTCCTTGTCCGCCACCACCACACCGAACGCGCTCGCCCCGGCGTCCAGGCTGCGGCGCAGCACGATCGGCAGCCCGGACTCTCCGACCACCTCGGCCCGCCAGCCGGCCAGGTCGACCCGGGTCTCGCCGGTGGCCGCGTCGACCAGGCGCACCGGCATCCCCGACTCGATGCCGACCTCGACCACGTATCCGCCGTACTTGGCCAGGTCGACGTCGTCCGGCGCCCGCCACCGCGGCTGCCCCGACCCCGGATCGAGCACGTCGAGGGCCTGCCGGCCGCCCGAGCAGTGCATGCCGGTGCAGTTGGCCGGGTCGGCCGTCATCTCGGGCACCGGGCGCGACCACTGCCGGTCGAGGGCCTCGGTGGTGAACGCGACCTCTTCGGTGACCGTGCCCTCGTCGCCGTAATAGACCATCATCACGCCGTCGACCAGCTCGCCGGTCGACGGCGTGGTGCCGCCGACCCGGGGCAGCGGCACGGCGCGGACGGCGTCGCCGCTGTCGCCGTCGAGGCGTTGCAGCCGGTTCGACGAGAGCACCAGCACGGCCGGGTCGTCGCCCGGGGCCACTGCTACGTTCACCGCCCCGGCGAAGGTCGACGTCCAGACCGTCCGCCCGGTGGCCAGGTCGAGCCCGTGCAGCATGGTGACCACCGGCGGTTCGGTGTGCGGTTCGCCGGTGGACGAGAAGTAGAGCCGGCCCGGCTCGCCCGACGCCTGGTCATAGACGGTGCCGGCGCGGAAGTCGTGCTCCTGGGTGACGCCGATGCGCCCGCCGGGCAGGGCCGTGACCGGCACCGGCGACGTCCACCGGGTCTTGCCGGTCCGCGCGTCGACGACGGTGGTGTCGGCGCCGTCGGTGAAGAGCACGACGTCACCGGCCTGCTCGGCGTCCACCCCGCTCCAGCTGACCTCGTCGGGGCCGGTGACGCGGGCCGGGAAACGCGCGGTCCACAGCCGGCGCGGTCCGCCGGTCAGATCCCAGGCCGTGGTGACCCGATCCGGACCGGAGAGCGCCACCGTGTAGACCCGGCCGCCGGTGAGCTGGAAGGGCGTCTCCGGACCACCCGGGGCGGGCACGGCGCCGAGATAGCGCCAGAGCACCGGCACGACCGGCACCGCGCCACCGGCGGCGAACACCAGCACCAGGATGACCAGCAGGCCGGGGAGCCGGTAGCGGTGGGCGGGCGGCGGGGAGCTGAGTGCCGGCTCGGGCTGGGCGGTCAGGTCCAGCTCGATGACCGCCAAGATCTACCCCTTCCCTCCGTACGCCCACACGACGAGCCGGCCTTGCATCGAGCGGCACACCAGGCGCTCGGACGCGGCCTGGCAGTCGCCCGTGCCGGCGGGCAGGGTGCCCAGCAGCCGTGGTTCGCGCACGCCCGGCTGGGCGACGGCGACCATCGTACGGCCTCCGGGTTCCACCGGCCTCGTGACCAGCAGGTGGTCTTCGGTGGCCGTTCCGTTGACCGGGCGCCATCCGGTGAGGTCGACCTGGAACTCGCCGGTGTCGGGGTCGATCAGTCCGAGGGGCAGGGTGTTCTCGGCCGAGCCGTACGCCACGTACTGCGTCCCGTACTGCTGGATCCCCCGCCAGCCGCGCTGGTTCCAGACCACGTCGCCGGTCGACGGCTCGATCGCGCGCATCCCCATCGGCCCGGTCATGCAGGCCAGGAAACCGCAGGGCTGGACTTTGTACGCCCCGTCGGCCGGCTGCGACCACACGTTGCGCAGCGTCACCGGGTCGTAGGCGGAGAACTCCATGCCCGGCCGGCCCGGGTGCCGCAGGATGATCGTCCCGTTCACCACGACCGGATTGGCCGGGTCGTAGTCGGCGGGCGGCACCGAGGCCGAGGCCAGCAGCTCGCCGGTCACCAGGTCGTGCACGGCCATCGTGCGGTCGTCGTGCACGAGCAACATCCGGGTGCCGGAGTCACCCGGTCCGGGCAGCGCGGCCAGCGCGGCGCTGGACGGCACGTTCACGGTCCACAGGGTGCGCCCGGTCTGCGGGTCGATCGCGTCGATCGGCCCTTGCACCCGCCGCCCCGATCCACCGGAACCGCCGGAACCCCGGACCTGCGAGACCGACAGCAGGGTGGGCGAGCCGGCCAGGGTGACCACGTTGCCGGACAGGCTCCACTGGGAGGCGCCGGTCGCGATCGAGACCGCCGAGGTGCCCGGGTCGCGCGATCCGATCGTCCACGGCCGCATCAGGATCAGGCCGGAGCCGAGACGCAGCCGGAACGCGGGCTTGGTCTCCCCGTTCTCCCACTGCGTCTCGCCGTCGCTCAGTTCGTACGCGCTGAGCATGCCGCCGGTCTGGGCCAGCAACTGGCCGTCCTCGGTCAGCGCGTACGCGTCGGCCGTGCCGATCTCGAGGCCGAACACCTCGGTGAACGGCGGCTTGCCGGGCGCGGCCGAGGCGCCGGCGGTGAGCAGGACGAGGACGGCCAGGACGGCGGCCGGGAACCACCCCGGATACGTCGAGCGTTGCGGCGAATCGTACGAATCGGGTTCACCCCGCTCCAGACCCAGATCGATGATCACCGTGTTGCCCTGAACCGTCATGCTCCAAAAATAACGAGCAGATAACGGGATCGCCCAGGCCGCGCCCGGCTTGCGGGCCTATCGCCGATTTTGCGCGTTCGACTCCACGCCTTCGGGCTGCTCGGCCAGCTTCGAGACCCACTCGGTGACGTCGCGCGCGATCTCCTGCGCGGTCAGTCCGAGCGAGGCCAGGATCTCGGCCCGCGAGCCGTGCGGGTGGAACCCGGCCGGCACACCGAAGTCGCGCAGCGGCACGTCGACGCCCGCGTCGCGCAGCGAGCTGGCCACCGCGTCGCCGACGCCGCCGGCGCGCACGCCGTCCTCGATCGTGACCACCAGGCGGTGCTGACCGGCCAGGCCGCTCAGCTCGATCGGCACCGGGCGCACCCAGCGCGGGTCGGCCACGGTGACCCCGAAGCCCTGCCCGGCCAGGCGCTCGGCCACCTCGAGGCCGAGCCCGGCGAACGAGCCGACCGCGACCAGCAGCACGTCCTTGCTGTCGTCCTCACGCAGGATGTCGACCTGGCCGACCCGGCGCACGGCGGGCAGCGCGGCCGGCACGGCGCCGGTCGGGAAGCGCACGATCGTCGGGCCGTCGTCGACCGCGATCGCCTCGCGCAGCTCCGCACGCAGCGTCGCCTCGTCGCGCGGGGCGGCGATGCGCAGGCCGGGCACGACGCCGAAGACGCTCATGTCCCAGATGCCGTAGTGGCTCGGGCCGTCGGGACCGGTGATGCCGGCCCGGTCGAGCACGATGGTGACCGGCAGTTCGTGCATCGCCACGTCGAGCAGCACCTGGTCGAAGGCACGGTTGAGGAAGGTCGCGTAGACGGCGACGACCGGGTGCAGGCCGCCCATCGCGAGGCCGGCCGCGCTGGTCACCGCGTGCTGCTCGGCGATGCCGACGTCGTACGCCCGCTCGGGGTACTTCTTGGCCAGCGCGGCGATGCCGGTCGGCTCGGCCATGGCGGCCGTGATGCCGACCACGTCGGGACGCTCGTCGGCGATCTTGACCAGCTCGTCGGCGAAGACGTTGGTCCACTTCAGCTTGGCCGGGGCCAGCAGCTTGCCGGTCTCGGCGTCGAACGCACCGCCCGGGCCGTGCAGGCAGTCGGCCTCGTCCTGCTCGGCCGGGCGGTAGCCGTAGCCCTTGCGGGTGACCGCGTGCACGATGACCGGCGCGTTGAAGCCCTTGGCCCGGCGCAGCGCCGACTCCATGGCCTGCACGTCGTGACCGTCGACCGGGCCGAGGTATTTGATGCCCAGGTCTTCGAACATGGGCTGCGGGCTGACCGCGTCCTTGATGCCGCGCTTGACCGCGTGCAGCACCTCGTAGACCGGCTTGCCGACCACCGGGGTCGAGCCCAGTGCGTCCTTGACCAGGTCGAGCACCTTTTCGTAGCCCGGGTTGAGGCGCAGCGTGGAGAGGTGGTCGGCCAGGCCGCCGATGGTCGGCGCGTACGACCGGCCGTTGTCGTTGACCACGATGACCAGGCGGTTCTTCGCGGCGGCGATGTTGTTGAGCGCCTCCCAGCACATGCCACCGGTGAGCGCGCCGTCGCCGACCACCGCCACCACGTGCCGGTCTTCGCCGCGCAGGGCGAACGCCTTGGACATGCCGTCGGCGTAGGACAGCGCGGTCGAGGCGTGCGAGTTCTCGATGAAGTCGTGCTCGCTCTCGGCCCGGCTCGGGTAGCCGGTCAGCCCGCCGCGCTGGCGGAGCAGGTCGAAGCCGTCCTGCCGGCCGGTGACGATCTTGTGTACGTAGGCCTGGTGGCCGGTGTCGAAGAGCACCCGGTCGCGGGGCGAGTCGAACACCCGGTGCAGGGCCAGCGTGGTCTCGACGACGCCGAGGTTGGGCCCGAGGTGACCACCGGTGCGCGACACCTTGGCCACCAGGAAGTCGCGGATCTCCGCCGCCAGAACGGTCAGCTGCTCGTTGTCGAGCCGCTTGAGGTCACCGGGACCGGTGATGCCGGCCAGGATGCTGTCAGGGGCGGGGAGGTCACTCATGAGACCGAAGTCTATCGGCGCGCGGCCACGACGCATCCCGGCCGTTGGGCCCTCCCGAGGTCCTCCACAAAACCGAAACTTCCCCGTGACCTGCGGCGGCACGTGACGTACCGCACAGTAACAACCCGGTCGTGGCGGACAAACCGGCATCGGGCATCCTTGGTCGCATGTCCGCTCGTCTTCTGCCCGGCAAGCCCGTCGCCGAGGCCGTCCTGGCCGACGTCTCCGAGCGTGCGGCCAAGCTCACGGCCCAGGGCATCACGCCCAGCCTGGCCACCGTGCTCGTCGGCGACGACGACGCCAGCGCCGGCTACATCCGCATCAAGCAGCGGCAGGCGGCCGAGCTCGGCTTCGACTCGCCCCATCGGCACCTGTCCGGCGACATCACCCAGGATCAGCTGCTCGGGGTGATCGCCGAGCTCAACGCCGACCGCAGCGTGCACGGGGTGCTGATCCAATACCCGATCCCGGCCCACCTCGACTACGACGCGGCGCTGATGACGCTCGACCCCGACAAGGACGTCGACGGCATGCACCCGCTCAACATGGGCCGGCTCGCCGTCGGTCTGCCCGGCCCGCTGCCCTGCACCCCGGCCGGCATCGAGGCGCTCCTGGCCCACCACGAGATCCCGGTGGCCGGGCGCGAGGTCGTCATCCTCGGCCGGGGCGCCACCCTGGGCCGCCCGCTGGCCATGCTGCTGGCCCAGAAGCGGCCGACCGCCAACGCCGCGGTCACCGTGGTGCACACCGGGGTATCCGACTGGGCGCGCTACACCCAGCGGGCCGAGATCCTGATCGCCGCGGCCGGCGTGCCCGGCATCATCCAGCCCGAGCACGTCCGGCCGGGCGCGACCGTGATCGGCGCCGGCGTCCGCTACGAGGGCAAGCGCCTGCTGCCCGACGTGGCCGAGGAGTGCGCCGAGGTCGCCGGGGCCATCACCCCGCGCGTGGGCGGGGTGGGCCCGACGACCGTCGCCATGCTGTTCCGCAACGCGATCACCGCCGCCGAGAAGGCGGTCGCTACACCAGCGTGAAGTGTCCGGTGTCGAGGTCGTAACGGCCACCGGCGATCCGCAGCTTGCCCGCCGCGACCTTCTCGCGCACGATCTCGCTCTGCGCCGACAGGGCCGCGACCTGGGCCCGGACGTTGGCCAGCACGCCGTTCTCGACCGGGTCGCCGGGCTGGTCCAGCACCGGCTCGATGATCGGGGTCAGCGCCTCGACGATGGCGGCGATGTGCCCGGGGGCCTCGCCGCCGTTCTGCAGAATGTCGACCGTGGCCGAGATCGCGCCGCACCGCTCGTGGCCGAGCACCAGCAGCAGCGGCGGCTCGAAGTGCTCGACCGCGTACTCGATGCTGCCCAGCAGCAGGTCGTCGACGATGTTGCCGGCCACCCGGTTGTCGAAGATGTCGCCCAGGCCCTGGTCGAAGAGGATCTCCGACGGGGTCCGGGAGTCGGCGCAGCCGAGCACGACGGTGAACGGGTCCTGGGCGGCGGCCAGCCGGTGGATCGCGGCGACACCCTGGTGCGGGTGCCGGGTGTGGCCGGTCACGAAGCGGTGGTTGCCCCGCTGCAGCTCGCGGATCGCCTCGGCGTACGTGGTCGGCGAAGCGGGCTCGGCCGCGGTGGCGGCCCGGGCGGACGTGGGAACGACGGTCGCCGCGAGCGCGGTGGCGCCGGCGGTGAGCAGGGCACGACGGCCGAGAGACATGCAAGTACTCCGATCGAATGGGCAAACGATCGGAGTCTATGGATCTACAAGCTAATAAAACCAGTGAATTCTCAGCGACTTCACAGTGCCGGGTCAGGGCTCGAGCAGCGCCACGCACTCCACATGCTGCGTCATCGGGAAGCAGTCGAACGCCCGCAACGTGACCAGACGCCAGCCCAGTTCCCGGAAGGTGGCGATGTCGCGGGCCAGCGCGGCCGGGTCACAGGCCACATAGGCCACCGCCCGCGGACCGGCCGCCACCACCGAGCGCACGACCTTGGCCCCGGCGCCGGCCCGGGGCGGGTCGAGTACGACCAGGTCGACCGGTCCGGTGATCCGGCGACGGGCGAGGGCGACGTCGACCCGGGCTTCGACGACCTCGGCCGCCACATTGGACCGGGCCGCGGCGGCCCCGATCGGAGACGCCTCGACCACAGTCGTCCGGGCGTGGGTGTGCTCGGCCAGGGCGGCCGCGAACAGGCCGGCCCCGCCGTACAGGTCCCACGCGGTCTCGCCCTCGGCCGGGCGCAGCATCTCGACGACGGCCGACACCAGGGTCTCGGCCGCGGCCGGGTGCACCTGCCAGAAGCCCTCGGGCGGCAGCGACCACTCGCGACCGGCCGCCCGCTCGGTGACCCGGTCCGGGCCTTCCCGTCGTACCCGCCCGCCGAGCGACGCCGCCTCGGCCGGGTCGTCCGGCGGGAGCGGGCCGCCGGTGCCCGGCGATCGGACCAGGACGGTCACGTCGCCGCCGGTGGTCGCGACCGCCTCCAGCGCGTCGGCGTCCGGCCACTCCCGCTTCAGCAGGTCGAGCTCCTGGATGGCCGGGTGGGCGATCCGGCAGCGGTCGATCGCGACCACTTCGTGCGACCGGTGCTTGAGGAGCCCGGCCCGACCGGCGGCGTCCACCGCGTACCGGACCCGGCTGCGCCAGCCCTCCAGCGAACCGGGGAGCGCTTCCACCCGTACGGGAAGGGAAAGCTTGGCCAGACGCCGCAGCTGCTCCTCGACGACGGCGCCCTTCCACCGTCGCTGCGCATCGCCGGAGGCGTGCTGAAGATCGCAGCCCCCGCACCCGCCCGGGTGAGCGAAGGAGCAGGGCGGCTCGACCCGGTCGGGCGACGGCTCGTGGATCGCCACCGCGTCGCCCCGCAGAAAGCCCTTGTGCAGCTCGGTGATCTCGACGGTGACCCGCTCGCCGGGCAGGGCGTGCCGCACGAAGACGACCTGGCCGTGCTCGTCCCCGATCCGCGCGACGCAGTGCCCGCCGTGGGCCGGGGCACCGACCGTGACCTCGACGCGTTCGCCCTCTTCCCAGCTCATGTACGCGTCTCCGTGTTCTCGGCGGTGGCGGGCGGCTCGGCCGGCGGGCGCACCCGCGGTCCACGCGCGGGCACCCGGGTCAGGCTCTGGTCGAAGCGGTCGAGGTTACGGTCCTGGCTCGAGCGCAACTGCCACGGCACGCTGGTCACCATCACGCCCGGCTCGAACAGCAACCGGCCCTTGATCCGCAGCGCGCTCTGGTTGTGCAGCAGGTTCTCCCACCAGCGGCCGACGACGTATTCGGGGACGAAGACCGTCACCACGTCCCGCGGCGACCCCCGCCGTACGCCCTTGACGAAGTCGACGATCGGTCCGGTGATCTCGCGGTAGGGCGAGTCGACCACGGTCAGCGGCACCGGGATCTGCCGGCGCTCCCATTCCTCCTGGATCGCCCGGGTGTCCTTGTCGTCCACGTTGACGGTGACCGCGGTGAGCGTGTCGGGGCGGGTCGCCTGGGCGTACGCGACCGCACGCAACGTCGGCATGTGCACCTTGCTGACCAGCACGACCGCGTGATTGCGGGACGGCAGCACGGGCCGTTCGTCGGTCGGCTGCAGCTCCTGCGCGACCCGGGTGTAGTGCTTGCGGATGGCCAGCATGAGCCCGTAGATGACGATCATGGCAGCGATCGCGATCCACGCGCCGAGCAGGAACTTCGTAATCAACACGATGATCAGCACAGCCCCGGTCAGGCCCATGCCGAACGCGTTGATGGCCCGTGAGCGGATCATCCGCCGTCGGCGTTCGGGATCACGCTGGATCCGCAACAGCCGGTTCCAGTGCCGGATCATGCCGCCCTGCGACAGCGTGAACGACACGAACACGCCCACGATGTAGAGCTGGATGAGCCGGGTGGTCTCGGCCTGGAACGCCGCCACCAGGATCATGGCCGCGATCGCCAGGAAGATGATGCCGTTGCTGAAGGCCAGCCGGTCGCCGCGGGTGTGCAGCTGACGCGGCAGATAGCGGTCCTGGGCCAGGATCGAGCCGAGCACCGGGAAGCCGTTGAACGCGGTGTTGGCGGCCAGGAAGAGGATCAGGGCGGTGACCGCGCCGACCAGATAGAGCAGCACCGAGCCCGGCCCGAAGATCGTCTCGGCCAGCTGGGCCGTGACCGTCTTCTGCACGTAGTTGGCCGGGCCCGAGATGATCTGCATCGTCGGGTCCTCGACGTACTGCAGCTTGGTCGCCCGGGCCAGCAGCACGATGCCGACCAGCATGATGATCGACAGCCCGCCCAGGAGCATCAGCGTGGTCGCGGCGTTCCTGCTCTTGGGCGGCTTGAAGGCCGGCACGCCGTTCGAGATGGCCTCGACACCGGTCAGCGCGGCACAGCCCGACGAGAACGTCCGCAGCAGCAGATAGGCGAACCCGAAGCTGGTGAGATGGTCCTCCTCGGCCGTGATGACCAGGCCGGCGCTCGGCGCGAGCAGGTCGTCGCCGAGCACGAAGACCCGGAACAGGCCGGTCAGGATCATGCCGACGATCACGATGATGAAGGCGTACGTCGGGATGGCGAACGCGGTGCCCGACTCGCGCAGCCCGCGCAGGTTGAGCGCGGTCAGCAGGGCGATCGCGCCGATCGCGAAGGCCACCTTGTGCTCGGCCACGAACGGCACGACCGAGCCCAGGTTGTTCACCCCGGCCGAGGTCGATACGGCCACGGTGAGGATGTAGTCGACCAGCAGGGCGCTGCCGACCCCGAGCCCGGCCCGCGGACCGAGGTTGACCGTGGCGACCTCGTAGTCGCCGCCGCCCGAGGGATAGGCGTGCACGTTCTGGCGGTAGCTGGCGACCACGGTCACCATCACCACCGCGACGGCCAGGGTGATCCAGGGGGAGATCCAGAAGGCGCCGGCACCGGCGATCGACAGGGTCAGCAGAATCTCGTCCGGCGCGTAGGCCACGCTCGACAAGGCATCGCTGGCGAAGACCGGCAGGGCGATCCGCTTGGGCAACAGCGTGTGCTGGAGCTTGTCGGATCGGAACGGCCGGCCCAGCAGAATCCGTTTAGCGAGGGAAGTCGTACTGGCCACGACTGCCAAGCGTACGGCCGCCTTTTCCACCTCGTACCCCGCCCCGGCCACCGCCGACGGCAGGCGCATGGCAATCTCTCACTGAACAGCACCGAGTCAGGAGGACGCGACACGTGCACGTGGTGATCATGGGGTGCGGGCGGCTCGGTTCGACGCTGGCCCACAACCTCTCCGCGCGCGGTCACTCGGTGGCCGTGATCGACCAGAACTCGGACGCTTTCCGCAGGCTGGGCTCCGATTTCTCCGGCACCACGGTGACCGGCATGGGCTTCGACCGCGACGTCATGCGCGCGGCCGGCATCGAGCGGGCGGACGCCTTCGCGGCCGTGTCCAGCGGCGACAACTCCAACATCATCTCGGCCCGGCTGGCCCGCGAGACGTTCGGCGTCTCCCGGGTCGTGGCCCGCATCTACGACGCCAAGCGGGCCCAGGTCTACGAGCGGCTCGGCATCCCGACCGTCGCCACCATCCGCTGGGCGGCCGACCGGATGGTGCGCCACCTGGTCCCCGAAGGCACCGTCGAGGTGTTCCGCGACCCGACCAGCGTGGTCTCGATCGTCGAGGCGCCCTTGCACCGCGACTGGGTCGGCCGCACGCTGAAGTCGCTCGAGGAACGCAGCGGCGCCCGCGTGGCCTACCTGATGCGCTTCGGCATGGGCACCCTCGGCACCCCGTCCACCGTGATCCAGGACGGTGACCAGGTCTTCATGCTGGTCACCGACGAGACGGTGGGCGACGTGCTCGACATCGCCTCCGGCACCCACACGGAAGGACACTGACCATGCGCATCGCCATCGCCGGAGCCGGCAACGTGGGGCGGTCGATCGCGCAGGAGCTGATCGGCAACGGCCACCGGGTCATGCTGATCGAACGCGAGCCCAAGCAGCTGCGGCCCGAGCGGGTGCCCGAGGCCGACTGGGTGCTGGCCGACGCCTGCGAGCTGAGCAGCCTCGAGGAGGCCGACGTGGCCGGCTGCGACGTGGTGGTGGCGGCCACCGGCGACGACAAGGCCAACCTGGTGGTCTCGCTGCTGGCCAAGACCGAGTTCGCGGTGCCGCGGGTGGTGGCCCGGGTCAACCGCGCCGAGAACGAGTGGCTGTTCACCGAGCAGTGGGGCGTCGACGTCTCGGTCAGCAAGCCGCGCCTGATGGCCGCGCTGGTCGAAGAGGCGGTGACGGTCGGCGACCTGGTCCGGCTGATGACCTTCCGCCAGGGCGAGGCCAACCTGGTCGAGATCACCCTGCCGCACAACGCGCCGTACGAGGGCAAGCCCGTACGCGACGTGCCCCTGCCCCGCGACTCGGCGCTGGTGGCCATCCTGCGCGGCAAGCGGGTCATGGTGCCGACGGCCGACGACCCGCTCGAGGCCGGCGACGAGCTGATCTTCGTCTGCACCGCGGAGGTCGAGGATCAGATCCGCGCCGTGGTCCTGGGCAGCGAAGGCCGCGAACTGGGCTAAGAGGTTGCCTCAGCCACCTTTTGTTCGCTGGTGACGCGGTGGATGGCCCACGCGGTGAAGGCGAACGTGGCGGCGTAGATCGGCCAGCTGATCAGGATGCGGACGATGCCGAGCGCGTTGGCCTCGCCGGCCTGCCACAGGTAGAACTGGATGCCTGCGCGCACGCACAGCGACGCCACCCAGACCAGGGTGAGCCACTGGAACGTCCGGAACAGCCGGGTGTTGCCGAACCAGTCCTGCTGGCCCTTGTTGGCCATGATCCCCCACACGTAGCCGATGATCGGCTTGCGCACGAAGACGGAGATCAGCAGCGCCGCCGCCTGGGCGAACGTGAGCAGGATGCCGGGCAGGTAGAAGTCTTCCGCGTTACCCGTGCGGTAGGCCAGGAAGGCACCCACCGCGATGCCGAAAAGACCGTTCACCGCATGCCGTACGGGCTCCTTGCGGGCCAGACGGAAGGCGCCGATGGCCAGCGCGGCGAACACGGCGCCGCCGATCGCCCAGTAGAGCGCGGTGCGCTTCTCGAGCCCGACCACGGCGTCGCCGAGCACCACGTTGAAGATCACGAAGGCGAACACCGGCAGGCTCGACTCGATCAGCCCGCGGACACCCCCGAGTTGCTCGGAGATCTGCTCGCTCATGGACGGGAACGGCTCGTCCTCGTCCTTCTTCGCGTCCTTGGCCACCGCCGCGGAGACCTCGTGGAGGTCGAGTTCCTCGACGACCTCTTCGGCGAGCCGCTCTTCCACGTTCTCGTGCGCGGCGTGACGCGGCTCGCTGCCGGGTGTCACCGGGGCGCCTCCAGCTCGTAGTACGGGTTGTAGATCACCTTACGGTCATCCCGGATCGCGATGCGCCCACGCGCCGTGAGCTGCCGCCCCGGTTCGATGCCGGCGATCGACCGGCGGCCCAGGAAGACCAGGGTCACCACGTCGCTGCCGTCCCACAGGTCGGCCTCGAGCGTCGGCAGGTTGGTGCGCGGCGTGTAAGCCACCGTACGCAGCCGCCCGGACACCGAGACGACCTGCCCCCGGGTGCACTGGCCGGCCGGCACGGCGCCGCACTTGGCGCTCTCGCGCTGCAGATCCTGAGCGTCGAGCTCGGAATCGGTGGCCGTCAAACGGTCGAAGAACCGGCGTATGCCGGTGCGCTCGTCCGTACTCATGACCTCTCCTCAGCCCTGCACCGTGACAACGGCACGGACAACTGCCCGTGCCGTGCCTACACGGTACGCCCTAGGTGACCTCAGTCACGAGCCGCTAGACGGCCGGGCTGCCGTTCGTGCCACCCTGGGCCTGCTGTTCCTGCTCGGCCTGCTCGGTCATCTCCTTCGGCAGCCGCAGCGGCAGCGCCTCACGCACCGGCCGGGCCTCCGGGTCGCGCACGACGACCAGTCCGGCGAACACCTCGCCGAGCCGGCCCTCACGACCCGGGTCGGACGCGGCGGCACCCTGGAACAGCGCCCGCACCATCCAGCGCGGCCCGTCCACGCCCACGAACCGGACGTCGGCCGGCCCTTCCGGGGTGTTCACCCGGGCGGTCAGTTCGATCCCGTACGGCCCGTCGACCTCGCGCGGCGACACGCCGTCCGACTTCATCGCCGTCGCGATCTCGTCGCGCACCTCGTCCCAGATGCCCTCGGAGCGCGGGGCCGCGAACACGCCCAGTTGGAGCGCGCTCTCCCCGTCGACCAGCACGATCTGCTCGACCACGCCCTCGGGGTTGGCCTGCACCCGCACCTCGACGCCGTCGACCGCGGGGATCAGGAGGCTGCCGAGGTCGAGCCGCTGCACGTCGTCCGGCGCGTAGGACTGGTCCCACGGGCCCCGGTCGGGCGGCGGCGCATCGTCGCCCGCGGCCAGGCTCTGCTTCAGCGCCTCCGAGGGCGGCGCGTCGGTCGCACGTACGTGCTTGGGGCCGCCGCGCTTACGCGAGAACATCACTGCCACCTTCCGTCTCAGACCTGCGTCGGCAGAGCGCTGTGCCCGCCTGTCGACCCGTGCCCACCGGCACCGCGAGCGGTGTCGTCGAGCTCTTCCACCACGTGGAAACTGGCCCGCTCGACCCGCTGGACGACCAGCTGGGCGATGCGGTCGCCACGAGAGATCTTGACCGTGTTGGCCGGGTCGTGGTTCACCAGGATGACCAGAATCTCGCCCCGGTAACCGGCGTCGACCGTACCGGGCGCGTTGAGCACCGTCACACCCAGGCGGGCCGCCAGCCCGGACCGGGGATGCACCAGTCCCACATAGCCGTCAGGAATGGCCACGGCGATGCCCGTACGCACCTTGACGCGCTGTCCCGGCGCCAGTTCGGCGTCCTCGGCGGAGACCAGATCGGCCCCGGCGTCACCCGGATGGGCGTAGGCCGGCAGCGGCAGGTCCTTGTCGAGCCGCCGGATCGGGATCACTACATCGGTCAAGGCTGGTTCCTCACTCGTACGGCTGCGGGCGGCCCTCACCCTGCCATCCTGCCGTGCCCGGTCGCGGAGGCGCGCCGTACCCTTCCAGGGTGACACCGGAGTCCCCCGCGCGCACGACCGCGGCGCCCGCCTATGCCGAACGGCTCAGCCTGACCTGGTGGATCTGGCCGGTCGCGCTGGTCGTCGTGTCGATCCTGGCCGTCGAGGTGCTGCTCGGCTTCCCGACCCTGCCCACCTGGGTGCCGTTCGCCGTGCTGATCCCGATCACCGTGGCCGGAATGCTCTGGACCGGCCGGATCCGGGTCGCCGTGGCCGACGGGGAGTTCCGGGTCGACGACGCCCGGCTGCCCGTGCGCTTCGTGAAAGACGTGGTCGCGCTGGACGCGGAGGGCAAGCGGGAGGCGCTCGGGGTGGGGGCCCACCCGCTCGCGTTCGTGATCCAGCGGCCGTGGGTCGGCCCGGCCGTCCAGGTGCTGCTCGACGACCCGGACGACCCGACGCCGTACTGGATCGTCAGCACCCGGCAGCCGGTCAAGCTGGCCACCGCCCTGATCGAGGCCCGCGGCCCTCGAGGCTAACCCTCGAGCGCCTTCCGGTGCGCCTTGCGCAGGTCCTTCGAGATGTGCTCGCCGAGGTTGCGGGTGGCGCGGCGGTTCAGATAGCCGGCCACTGCGGCCCCGGTCAGCATCGGGCCCAGCGTCGTCAGGCTCCGCCCGAAGCGCTTGAGCAGCGAGTTCTGCAGCTCCCGGCGGGCGGCCGTGCCGAGCACGGTGGCCACGCCGACCCCGGGCACCAGCGGGTTGACGCCGCGCTGCTGCGACCACGCCTGGATCAGGCCCGCGGCCCGCTGGCCCAGGCTGCCCTGGATCGGCTGCCCGTAGATCTCGTGCAACTCGCCGACCAGCTTGAGTTCGATCGCGACCACCGCCACCGTCTCGGCGCCGAGCAGGATGGGCGCGGAGAGCAGGGTCGGCGGCGCGATCCACTCGATCGAGGCGACGCCACCCCCGGCGGCGCCGATGCCGGCGGTCGACCGGGCGGCGTTGCGGACCAGGCGCTCGGCCAGGTCGTCGTCGTTCAGGCCGGGGAAATGCCGGCGCAGGGTCTCGATGTCGCGGACCGGGACGTGCGGCGCCACCTCGGCGACGACGTCGGCCATCCAGCGCACCGCGGCCTTGGGCTTGAACATCTGCCCCAGTCCACGGCGGCGGATGTCCGCGACGAGCCGGCTCAGCAGTTGCCTGCGGCCGGCCGGTTCCAGGTCGTCGGCGGTGAGCGCGGCGACGGTCTCGCCGAGTTCAGAATCGACCGCGGCCAGCTCCTGGCTCTTGGCTGAGCTCTGCTCCAGGGGCGGCGGCACGCTCTGTTCGTCGGTTCCGCTCATCGTCGTCCTTCCGCGTCAAAACCGGGCCAGGTCTCTCTCGGTACCTTCATGGTGATGCCCGGTGTCGACCCCGGGTCAAACCCCGGCAACGACCTGACTCCCGACCGCGAACCGCGGCCGGGTGGTGGTGCTCTGCGCTAGTGGCCGGTCAGGCACACTCGCGGCAGATCAGCTCCCCGTTCCGCTCCGCCGCCAGCTGGCTGCGGTGGTGTACGAGGAAGCAGCGAGAACAGCGGAACTCGTCGGTCTGCATCGGCAGCACCTTGACGGTGAGTTCCTCGTCGGCCAGGTCGGCGCCGGGCAGCTCGAAGCTTTCCGCCACCTCGACCTCGTCGACGTCCACTGAACCCGACTGCGAGTCGGCTCGGCGGGCCTTGAGCTCCTCGAGGCTGTCCTCGCCGAGGTCGACCTCATCGCGACGCGGAGCGTCGTAGTCGGTGGCCATCGGTCTTCACTCTCCTGTATCGATGTGTCACTTGGCGTTAGTAACGCCCGCGACCCTGTTTCGGTTCCCGGTTCCGCCGGACGATTTCCGACACTGCCCCTGACATGCCCAACACCCCCGGTGAGCGCGGAACCTTACCGCTGTCGCGGCACTGTTGTACGCGCACGGGCGGCCCATTGTTCCCGATGTGACCGAGGCGACATCAAAGTAGGGGTATCAGCCTCTGGATCATCGTCAACGCGCCGGAAGTATTCCCTGTTTCCGCATGCCTGGCGGACAGACGCTAACCTCTCGACAGGTCCGTCCGTACCCCGGCGGGCATAAGTCCCCGTCGGTGTCCCATTCAGATCCGCCCTGGAGTCTGCCCCATGAGCTTTGCGCGCGTACGAGCGCTCGTCGTCGTCGGCGTGCTGGCCGTGGCCGCGGTGGTGTTCGTCATCGTCGCGCTGGCGAAGGACACCCAGGGTGGCACCAACGCCGGTGACGACTGCCCGGCCGGCACTCCACTGGTCGACGTCCGGCTGCCCGACGACCCGGCCGAGGTCACCGTCAAGGTCTACAACGGCACGGACAAGTCGGGCCTGGCCGACAGCGTCACCAACGAGTTCAAGAACCGGCGCTTCACCACGCAGAAGCCGGCCGAGAGCAAGACCAAGTACAAGGGCGTGGCCGAGATCCGGTTCGGCCCCGACACGGTCGGCAAGGCCCAGCTCCTGCGCGCCTACTTCCTGGCCCAGTCGAAGATGACCTACAGCGCCAAGCGCAAGGGCCAGGTCATCGACATCGTGATCGGCAACGAGTTCCGCCAGCTGGCCACCACCACCGAGGTCAACCAGTCGCTGGTCGAGGTCGGCGAGCCCACGCTGCCGCCGGGCACCTGCCTCAAGCCCGCCGACAAGAACAAGGACTCCTAGGCTCACGCGCCGCCCGCGGCATCCAGCGCGGCCAGCGCGTCGTGGAGCGGCCCGAACACCGCCGGCGAGGCCGCCACCAGCATCTCGGCGCCGGGAGCGGCACCGTTCAGGCCCGCGACGACCACGCCGGCCTCGGTCGCGACCAGACCGCCGGCTGCCCAGTCCCACGGATTGAGCCCCTTCTCGTAGTAGCCGTCCAGCATCCCCTCGGCCACCGCACAGAGGTCGAGGGCGGCCGCGCCGAACCGGCGGATGTCACGCACCTGGGTGATCAATCCGGCCAGCACCCGGCCCTGATGCTCCCGGCGCCGGGCGTCGTAGCCGAACCCGGTGCCGACCAGGGACTGGCCGAGCCCGGAGGGCGTCGAGCCGGACAGCCGCCGGTCGCCGCGCCAGGCACCACCGCCGAGCGTGGCCGTCCACTCGTCGCCGGTCGCCGCGTTCACGACCACCCCGGCGACCACCGCGCCGTCCACCTCGGCGGCCAGCGAGACCGCGTACTGCGGGAGCCCGTAGAGGTAGTTCACCGTTCCGTCGATCGGGTCCAGGATCCACCGTACGGCGCCGGGAAGGGGCTCCTCGGAGCTTCCGTACTCCTCGCCCAGAATCCCGTCACCCGGCCGCATCGCCCGCAGCGCCTCGACGACCTGACGCTCGACGGCCTTGTCGGCGGCCGTCACGACATCGGTCGCCGTGCTCTTGGTCTCGACGTCGTCGATCGCCTCGGCCCGCATCCGCCGGGCCGTCGCCGCCGCCTCCCGGGCCACCCGGACCGCCAGCTCCAGCAACTCGCCGGAATTCGTACCACCATCTTGGCCGGGGTTTTTTCCGGCCGGAAACTCGTTCACGTGTATGCCCTTTCCGCCGTTACCATTCTGTCGCCGAGCCTCTCCGGCGAGGTCGGCGGGCTCCAGCGGCGTGCTGCGGCGGGAGGATCTCGCTCGACGGCGCTACAATTCACCCCTGCCCACCGCTTCACGGACACCGAGCACCGATCGTCCGCGTCCCGGGGGTCCTCACACCAACACCGGCCAGCCTCCTCGCCGTGCGCTGCGCTGGGCTCATGGCCGTGCTCCACCTGATCGCCTCCGGAAGGTCTTTCGTGACAGACGCCCACCAGAACGGTGCCGACGTTCGCTCCCTCACCGAGGCCCTGATCGCTCATGCACAGGGTGCTGGTGGGCAGCTCACCTCGGCCGAGGTCGCGCACACGCTCGAGTCCGCCGAGGTGAATCCGGCTCAGGCCAAGAAGATCCTCCGCGGGCTGGTCGACGCGGGCATCACCGTGGTCGTCGACGGCTCGGCGAGCACCCGTCGCAAGGTCGCCGCCGCCCGGGCCGCGACTCCCGCCTCCAAGGCCACCACCGCCAAGGCCGCCCCGGCCCGCAAGGCGGCTCCCGCTCCCAAGCAGGCCGCCGCCGAGGGCGACGCCGCCGCGACGCCGGCCAAGAAGGCGCCCGCCAAGAAGGCAGCGGCCAAGGCCGTCCCCGCCAAGAAGGCCGCGCCCGGCAAGGCCGCCGCCCCCGGCGAGGAGGGCCCCGGCGACGGCGAAGAGATCGATCCCGAAGAGCTCGCCGCCGAGATCGAGGACGTCGTCGTCGAGGAACCGGCCGCTGCGGTCGCCGCTGCCGCCGCCGACGCCGCCAGCTCGGCCACCGACGGCGACTTCGAGTGGGACGACGAGGAGTCCGAGGCGCTCAAGCAGGCGCGTCGCGACGCCGAGCTCACCGCGTCGGCCGACTCGGTCCGCGCCTACCTCAAGCAGATCGGCAAGGTCCCGCTGCTCAACGCCGAGCAGGAGGTCGAGCTGGCCAAGCGCATCGAGGCCGGCCTCTACGCCGCCGAGCGCCTGCGCGCCTGCGACGAGGGCGAGGAGAAGCTCGAGCGCAACATGGAGCGCGACCTGCGCTGGATCGGCCGGGACGGTGAGCGCGCCAAGAATCACCTGCTCGAGGCCAACCTGCGTCTGGTCGTGTCGCTGGCCAAGCGCTACACGGGCCGCGGCATGGCGTTCCTCGACCTCATCCAAGAGGGCAACCTGGGCCTGATCCGCGCGGTCGAGAAGTTCGACTACACCAAGGGCTACAAGTTCTCCACGTACGCCACCTGGTGGATCCGTCAGGCCATCACCCGCGCCATGGCCGACCAGGCCCGCACCATCCGCATCCCGGTGCACATGGTCGAGGTCATCAACAAGCTCGGCCGCATCCAGCGCGAGCTCCTTCAGGACCTGGGTCGCGAGCCCACGCCCGAAGAGCTGGCCAAGGAAATGGACATCACGCCGGAAAAGGTCCTCGAGATCCAGCAGTACGCCCGGGAGCCGATCTCGCTCGACCAGACGATCGGCGACGAGGGCGACAGCCAGCTGGGCGACTTCATCGAAGACTCCGAGGCGGTCGTCGCGGTCGACGCGGTGTCGTTCTCGCTGCTGCAGGACCAGCTCCAGCAGGTGCTGCAGACGCTGTCCGAGCGCGAGGCGGGTGTGGTGCGGCTGCGGTTCGGCCTCACCGACGGCCAGCCGCGGACGCTGGACGAGATCGGCCAGGTCTACGGGGTCACCCGTGAGCGCATCCGGCAGATCGAGTCCAAGACGATGTCGAAATTGCGACACCCGTCCCGCTCCCAGGTTCTCCGCGACTACCTGGACTAGGGCGTTCGGTCAACAAAGCGTGCCCGAATGGTCACCACCCGTACAACATCGGGTGGTGATCAGACCGTTGTGCAGAAGTGATCGTTGACGTGGCACCCTTGGATCACGGCACACTTAGCCCAGCACGTGTGACCTCGGTCCCCCCGGGGCACAGTGGGAAGGCTGCAACGGTGCAGGGTGTTGCACGATGGTGAGCAGTAGCCGAGGAACGTGTTCATCGGTTCGAACAGAGGAGGAAGGCGATGACCCCGACTCTCACGCCGCCGGCGAGTAGTGTGGCCGGCCCCGCAGCCGATGAACGGTGCGACCGCTGCAATGCAGCCGGAAAGCTCCGTTTGACCCTGGCTGGTGGCAGTGAGCTGGTGTTCTGCGGACACCACGCCAACCGGTACGCCGAGGACCTGGTCAAGATCGCCGTGCAGTTCACGGCAGACCCGGAGTTCACCTGGCGTGGCGCGGACATGATGTCTAACTCCAACTGAACAACTTCACCCCCCGAGCAAGACTCTGAAAAGGGGCGCCCACGGTGTGGGGCGCCCCTTTCCCATGCCCGATCCCGCCCGGCCGCCGCCGTCGTGCCGCCCCTCTCGCGACGCGGCCCTTCACACAGCGCGGCCACCTCACACGCCTCCGCCTCACGCAGCGCGGCCACCTCACGCAACGCGGCCACCTCACACGCCTCCGCCTCACGCAGCACGGCCACTCCACGCGGCGCCTCCGCCTCACGCAACGCGGCCACCACGCGGCGCCTCCGCCTCACGCAACGCGGCCACCACGCGGCGCCTCCGCCTCACGCAACGCGGCCACCACGCGGCGCCTCCGCCTCACGCAGCCACCACGCGGCGCCTCCGCCTCACTCAGCGCGGCCACCTCACGCGGCGCAGCACGGCGATCGGCTGACGCGGTCTCTGCGGCTGCGACGTCAGGCCGGCGTCTCCACGTCCGGGTCGGCGTCCCACAGACGCTCCACGGTCGTGTGGAGGGCCCTCGCGACCTTCAGCGCCAGGTAGACCGAGGGCGCGTAGTCGCCCGTCTCCATCGCGATGATGGTCTGACGGCTCACCTGCACGGCCGCCGACAGCCCCTGCTGGGTCAGGCCGGCCTCCTTGCGAGCGGCCCGGATGCGAACCCCGGCGGCGCCCCCGGCCTCGGGAGCGCGCACCGGGCCCGCTGGTGGCGCCATCAGTCTTCGTCCGCGGTCGCGAGCGCCTCGTCACGGCGCCGGCGACGGCTCTGCACCATCTGAGCCACGATCCCGCCCACGGCACCGATCACCCCGCCGACGGCCGCGCCGACCCAGGTCGATCCGTCCGGATCGTAGGCACGCAGGGCACCGACCAGGAAGAACGCATAGGGCGTGCCGCCCAGGACGCCCAGCACGAATCGCTTGGCGTCCCAGACCCGGGGCGTGGTGTCGACCCGGCGGCGGCGCACGTAGACCCCGCACAGCCAGATCGGGAAGAGCATGAGCACCAGCACGACGGCGAGCGGAAGGACGGACGAACGGCCCAGCGGCCACACCATGATCGCCGCGGCCCACGGCACGGCGAGCCACTGCATCGACGCGGCGGCGGTGATGCCCTCATACCAGCGGTAGCGCTCGCGCTCGTCGCCGTAGAGGTCGCCGTTGAGATCCAGATTCCAGCGTATGACCCGATCGAGGATTGTCGTCGTCATGCGTCCATCATCGCGTCAAGTCCTCTTGACGTCAAGTGGACTTGACGTAAAGACTTCCTGACACGCTTTCCGGGATCACATGGTCTGGATCGTCGCAATCCTCTCCTCGAGCTGCTCGATCGTGGCCTGGGCGCTGGGTGGCCCGCCACAGAGCCGGCGCAGCTCCGCGTGGATCTTGCCGTGCGGCAGGTTGGTGCGGTGATGATGCGCCGCGACCAGGGTGTTCAGCTGGCGGCGCAGGCTGTTGCGGCGCTCCCCCGCGGTCATCGGGACGGGCGCCTCACGCTGGGCCGGCGCCGGGGGCTCGGCCGCCTTGCGCTTCTTCTGCGCGGCCATCTGATCGGCCTGCCGCTTGTTCAGCAGCACCGAGACCTGGTCGGCGGTGAGCAGGCCGGGCAGCCCGAGATATTCCTCCTCCTCGGCCGTGCCGGTCATCGCCCCCATGCCGAAGGAGGTGCCGTCATAGATGACCTGGTCGAGCTCAGCCGTCGCGGACAAGGCCTCGAACTGCTTCTCGAGGTCGCCCTCGGCGTTCTCCTCCCGCTGCGCGCGCTCGAGCAGGTCGTCGTCCAGGCCGTCCTTCTGCTTGGGCAGGCCCAGCACGTGGTCGCGCTGCGCCTCCATCTCGCTGGCCAGCCCGAGCAGGTGCGGCACGCTGGGCAGGAAGACGGTCGCGGTCTCGCCCTTGCGCCGGGCCCGCACGAAACGGCCGATCGCCTGGGCGAAATAGAGCGGGGTGGAGGCGCTGGTGGCATAGACGCCGACCGCGAGCCGCGGGATGTCCACGCCCTCCGACACCATCCGGACGGCGACCATCCAGCGCTCCTCCGAGGCGGCGAAGATGGCGATCCGCTTGGAGGCGCCGTCGTCGTCGGAGAGCACCACCGTGGCCTGCTCCCCGGAGATCTCGCCGATGAGCTTGGCGTAGGCGCGCGCGGTCTGCTGGTCGCTGGCGATGATCAGGCCGCCCGCGTCCCGCATGCCGTGCTCGCGCAGCTTGGTGAGCCGGGCGTTGGCCGCCCGCAGCACCTGGGGCATCCAGTCGCCACGGTGGTCGAGCGCGGTCCGCCAGGCCTGCGCGACCAGATCCTTGGTCATCGGCTCACCGAGGCGGGCGGCGAGTTCGTCACCGGCGTTCGTACGCCAGCGGGTCTCGCCCGAGTAGGCCATGAAGAGCACCGGGCGCACGACGCCGTCGCGCAGGGCGTCGGAATAGCCGTAGACCGAGTCGGCCCGCGACCGCTGCAGCCCGTCCTCGCCCCGCTCGTAGCTCACGAAGGGAATCGGGTTCTCGTCCGAGCGGAACGGTGTACCGGTGAGCATCAGACGGCGTACGGCGGGCTCGAAAGCGTTTTTGACTCCGTCACCCCAGCTGCGCGAGTCACCGGCGTGGTGGATCTCGTCGAGGATGACCAGCGTGGAGCGGGTCATGGTGCGGCGCCGGTGCACCGCGGGCGCCATGCCGACCTGGGCATAGGTGAGCACGGCGCCGTGGAAGTCGCGCGACGAGTGGACGTCGGAGTTGCGGAACTCGTGGTCGAGCTGGATGCCGACCCGGGCCGCGGCCTGGGCCCACTGCACCTTGAGGTGCTCGGTCGGGCAGACCACGGTGACCGCCTCGACCGTGCCGTGGGCAAGCAGTTCGGCGGCGATCCGCAGGGCGAACGTGGTCTTGCCGGCGCCGGGGGTCGCCACCGCCATGTAATCGTCGCCAGGGCGGCGCAGATAGCCCACGAGGGCCTTGCGCTGCCAGTCACGCAGGGGCGGGAAGGTCTCCAGATCCGGCAGTGGCGGGCTCAAGCTGCGACGATCCCTTCTCCAAAGAAAACACCCCCGGCGCGGGACCGGAGGCGGCAACCAGCATAGCCGCGAGGGCGGCTCCGCGCGGGTTACGGCGCCGCCACCGGAGCCGACCAGCGGCGGTACAGCGCGACCAGCCGAACACCCGTGATGAGCAGTGCCGACATGCCCATCGTGAGCGGGTCCGCGACATCCAGGCCTCGCAGGATCGTGACAAGAATCGCGCCGCCCAGGGCGGCGACGGCGTAGATGTCACGCTGGAGGACCACCGGGATCTCGCCGGTCAGGATGTCGCGGGCGAGGCCGCCGCCGATCGCGGTGAGCATGCCGATCAGGCAGGCACCGACCGCCGGCACGCCCGCGTCGAGCGCCTTGAGCGTGCCGGTCACGGTGAAGAGCCCGAGTCCGGCCGCGTCGAGCAGCAGGACCGGGCGGCGCCAGCGCGCCAGACGGGGGTGCAGCCAGAAGACGGCCACCGCGGCGAGAACCGCGGTGACCGCGTAGCGCCAGTCGGCGAAGGCGAGCGGCGGCACGGCCCCGATCACCAGGTCGCGCAGGATGCCGCCGCCGAGCGCGGCCACGAAGCCGACGAACGCGATGCCGAACAGGTCGAAGCGCTTGGCGACGCCCGCCGCGGCCCCCGACGCGGCGAACACCGCCACGCCGATCAGGTCCGCGACGAGTAGCCCGTCAGCACTGGTCAGTGCTGCATCGATTCGTAGATCTCCTTGCACTGCGGGCACACCGGCGAACCCGGCTTCGGCGACTTGGTCACCGGGAATTTCTCGCCGCACAGTGCCACGACGTAAGTGCCCATGACCGCGCTCTCGGCGATCTTCTCCTTACGTACGTAGTGGAACATCTCCGGCCCGGTGTCGGCGTCCTTGGTCTCGGGACGCTCAAGGATCTCGGTGGTCACGACATCTGCCCTTCGGTCACGTTCTCTTCTCAACCGAGCCGCCGGTCCCCCGGCCGACGACTCCTGACGCAAGCTCCAACCCGCAAGTGTGGCACCTCGGACCGGGCCGGTCCAACGACCAGCTGGGCCGTCTTTGGCCAGCTCGCGTCGGGGCACCGTACGGTAACTGTCGTGACTGACTTCGCGATTCGCTTCGGCGAGCATGTGACCCGCGCCCGCCGGGACGGCCGGCCGGTGGTCGCGCTGGAGAGCACGATCATCTCGCACGGCCTGCCGCACCCGGACAACCTGCGGGTCGCACGCGAGATCGAGCAGACCGTCCGTGACCAGGGCGCCGTGCCGGCCACGATCGGCATGGTCGGCGGCGAGCTGACCGTCGGGCTGGACGACGCCCAGATCGAGCACCTGGCGCTGGCCGAGGGTGTCGCCAAGCTGTCCGTCCGCGACCTCGCGGTGGCCGCCGCCCGGCGCGCCGACGGTGCCACCACGGTCGCCGCGACCAGCGCGGTCGCGGCCGCGGCGGGCATCGGCGTGTTCGCGACCGGCGGCCTGGGCGGCGTGCACCGAGAGGCGAATGTCACTTTCGACGAGTCGGCCGACCTCACCACGCTGGCCCACACGCCGATCGTCGTGGTCTGCGCGGGCGTGAAGTCGATCCTCGACGTCGGCGCCACGCTGGAACGGCTCGAGACCCTGGGCGTCGCCGTGGCCGGGTACGGCACCAAGCGCTTCCCCGGCTTCTTCATCACCGACGGCGGCTTCGACGTCGACTGGCAGCTCGACTCGCCCGAGCAGGTCGCCGACGTGATCCGCGCCCGCTCCGACCACGAGGTGGGCGCCGGCGCACTCATCCTGGCCAACCCGCTGCCGACCGATCAGCAGCTCGACCCCGACCTGCACGATCACACGCTGGCCCAGGGCCTCTCCCTGCTGGCGCGGGGCGGGATCACCGGCAAGGCGGTCACCCCGTTCCTGCTCAGCCACTTCCACGAGAGCACCCACGGCGCGAGCCTCGAGGTCAACGTCCGGATCATCCTGCGCAACGCCGAGCTCGCGGCCAAGATCGCGGTGGCGACCGCCTCGGCCGCCGTGGCCCCGCTCGGCTTCAGCGTCCCTGCGTGATCGCCGTCGTGGGTGACCTCGTCACCGACGTGCTGGTGGCGCACCACGGGCCGATCGAGACGGGCTCCGACACCGACGCCGCGATCACCGTCGGTGGCGGTGGTCAGGCCGCGAACACGGCGGCCTGGCTCGCGCACGCGGGTCAGCCGGTGACGCTGATCGCCGCGGTGGGCGACGACCCGGCCGGACGCGAACGCGTGGCCGAGCTGACCTCGTCCGGGGTGCTCTGTGAGGTGCGCGCCCACGCCGGGGCGGTCACGGGCAGCATCGTGGTGCTGGCCGGCCCCTCGGAACGCACGATGATCACCGATCGGGGTGCGTCGCTGCTGCTCGACCCGGCCGACGTGCGAGCCGCGATCGTCGCTTCCGGTGCCCGCCACCTGCACCTTTCCGGTTATCCGCTGCTCCACGAGGGCTCCCGGGCGGCCGGGCTCGAAGCGCTCGCCGCAGCCCGGGAGAACGGCCTGACCACCAGCGTCGACGCGGCCTCGGCGGCACCGTTGCGCTCGGTGGGGGCGGCGGAGTTCCTGGCTTTCGTACGCGGGTGTGACCTGCTGCTCTGCAACGCGGACGAGGCGGACGTACTCGCGGGGGCCGGGCCGGCGGCTACGCAGGCGGTGCGGCTGACTCCGTACGTACGGAATGTGGTCGTCAAACAGGGTGCGGAGGGTGCCGTCTGGGCCGCCGATGACTCGGTGGTGGCCTCGGTGCGCCCGGAGCGCGTTCCGATGACGGACCCGACCGGGGCCGGGGATGCCTTCGCGGCCGGGCTGGTGGCCGCCTGGTGCGCCGGTCAGTCTCCCGAGGCTGCCCTGACCGCCGGAGCGACTTTGGGGGCTTCGGCGGTGTCGTTGATCGGCGCCCGCCCGGCCGCCTAGCCCTTTTCGCGCTCTCGGGGCTCTACCGGGATCCAGCGCTCGCCGGTCTCGGTCGGCTCGAGGTCGATGGTCAGGTATTCGGTCGCCTCAGCCGAGTGCTGCGGCAGCGTGGCCTGCGGTTTCGCCTCACGGGCGAGGGCGTCGGCGGCCCGCTCGGCCTTCGTCTTGGCCGGCCGGTCGTTGGCGATCAGCACGGCCGCCCAGGGCAGGAACACCATGCCCGCCGCACACAGGATCAGCCAGACCGGCAGCAGTGGCACCCGGAAGCTGATCAGCACCGCCCCGAGGATCAGACACGCGGCGCGGATGCTCATCATCGTCACGTAGCGGATCTGCCGGCTACGGAACTGATCGTCCGGGCTCTGCGCGGCGTTGGTGATCAGAACCGGCTGCTTCTTCACGATGAGGTTCTCCGATCGACCCCTCATACTTGCACCGTTGATGCCGGTGCGCCCAGGCAGCGCCGTCCCACACCCGATTTCCCCAGGTCCGTCACCCCTTGGCGGCGGCCTTCATCTCCTTCTTGTACGCGCGCACCTTGCCCAGCGACTGGTCGTCGACGATGTCCGCGACCGACTTGAAGGAGCCCTGCTCGCCGTACCCACCGGCCGCCGCACGCCAGCCGGCCGGCTCGACGCCGTACTGCTTGCCGAGCAGCGCCACGAAGATCTGCGACTTCTGCTTCCCGAACCCCGGCAGCGACGCGACCCGCTTGAGCAGCTCGGCGCCGTCCTCGACACCGGTCCACAGGTTGGCCGCCTCACCGTCGTACCGATCGACGAGCGCCCGGCAGACCTCCTGCACCCGGACGGCCATCGCCTTGGGGAACCGGTGCAGGGCCGGCGGCGTGGCAAAGATCGCGATCAGTGCCTCCGGATCGAAGTCGGCCAGCTCAGCCGCCGTCGGCGCGTGCCCGAGCCGCTGGGCCAGCACGTAAGGCGAGCTGAACGCCTTCTCGAGCGGAATCTGCTGGTCGAGCACCATGCCGATGAGCAGCGCCAACGGATCGGTGGACAGCAGCTCGTTGGCCTCGGCTTCGATCGGCAGCGAAAGCGTCATGGCGCACATCCTCGCAGGTCCCGCCCTTCCCCCACCAACCTCCTCACCCAATGCTCGCCCGGGTGGCTCAGCGCGGCCCGGGCCGAACTGGCGGATGCCGGTGCCGCCCGGGAGCGAGCATGATGGCCGTGCGTCGCGGCACCCCGGTTTACGCCGGGTCGGCCGGGGCACGTTGGGTGCCGCCGAACTGTCGGAGGGAACGAACACCATGAGTGACTCGCAGGAGAGCATCGAGCGGGAGATCCTCGGAAGCGACTACGCCCCGGGAGCGCTCGACGAGCCCGAGACCTATCGGCCCGAAAAGGGTGACGACGACCCCGGCCTGTCCAGCACCCTCGCGGCCGGCACGGACACCGAGCAGTTGCAGGACGGCGGGCCGCACCCGGAGCACGGCGTGATGACCACGACGGGTGGCACGGCGGGGCCGAACAGTTTCAAGACCCACCCGCGCTCCGGCCCGGGCGTCGCCAACACGACGACCGGTGACGCCACCACCGGCGCGATGGAGACGCCGGTCGACAGCTACACCAGCGACTCCAGCAGCAACGCCATCGACTGACCACGCAACGCCGCGCCGCCCGCCCGGCGGCGCGGCCCCACCACGCACGGCACGCGCTGGACCGACCGCAACGCAGGGGCCGCGCGGGCCTGGGGTGGTGGGTTAACGTCACCGGCGTGGATGGTCGGCTGGGGGCTGAGTCGTTGGGAGAGCCGTTCGCCTTCGGGCGGGAGGCTGACGTCTATGCGCTCGACGAAGGCCGGGTGCTGCGGCGCTATCGCCATGGTGGGGACACCGGCCCCGAGTCTGCGGTCATGCGGCACGTCGGTGGGCTCGGATATCCCGTGCCGCGGGTGTACGAGGCGGGCGGGCCCGATCTCGTTCTCGAGCGGCTCGACGGGCCGACCATGGCGACCGTGCTGCTTGCGGGAAGCATGTCGTTGCGGGACGGCGCGGCGATCCTGGCTGACCTGCTGCGGCGGCTGCACGCGCTGCCGAGTCTGACGGGGACCGCGCCGTCGGTCGTTCACCTCGACCTGCATCCCGACAACGTCATCATGGCGGCGGACGGGCCGGTGGTGATCGACTGGCGGAATTCGCGCGACGGGGACGGCGACCTCGACACCGCGTTCACCGCGCTGATCCTCGCGCAGGTCGCCACCGGGGCCATCGAGCATCCGACCGGAGAACTGGTCGGCGAGATGCTCGACGCTTTTCTCGAGCTCGCGCCCGGCGACCCGCTTCGCGCGTTGGACGATGCGGTGGACATGCGGTCCAGGCAGTCCACGATGTCGTCGGAGGAAGTAGCCATGCTGCCGCTGGCGGCTGCGCGCGTACGGGGGAATTAATCATGCGGGCTTTGGTGCAGACGGTCAGCCGGGCCAGCGTGACCGTGGACGATGAGGTCATCGGCAAGATCGAGGACGGCTTGCTGGTGCTGGTCGGGGTGACCCACGACGACACGCCCGCCAAGGCCGTCGAGCTCGCCCGTAAGACGTACGAGCTCCGCATCCTGGACGACGAGGCCTCCGCGTCCGACCTCGGCGCCCCGCTGCTCGTGGTCAGCCAGTTCACGCTCTACGGCGACGCGCGCAAGGGGCGCCGTCCGACGTGGAACGCCGCCGCCCCGGCCGAGGTGGCCGAGCCGCTCGTCACCGCGTACGTGGAAAGCCTGCGCGCCCGGGGAGCGACCGTGGAAACCGGCCGCTTCCGGGCGCACATGCTGGTCGAGAGCGTGAACGTCGGACCGCGCACGATCCTGCTGGAGCTGTAAAGCCGAGGAACCTAGAAGAACAGGCCGCGGCGCTGGGCCGACTGCCGCAGCCAGTTGTCGAGCTGGCCGGCCCAGTCCACCTGGTCGACGGTCGAGTAGTCGATGTCGAACCGGCCGAACGCGTCGTGCCCCTCGGTGAACAGGCCGCCCCGCTTGTCGATCTCGAGGACGACCTGGAGCACGTGCGGCGTCGGCAGGAACGTCAGCTCGAGCTGGTTGATGCCGCTCGCGTAGGCCGACGGCGGGTAGAACTCGATCTCCTGGTAGAACGGCAGCTGCTGCTGCACCCCGTAGACCCGGCCGCGCTCGACGTCGGCCCGGCTGAAGCGGAAGCCCAGCCGCAGCAGCGCGTCAAGGATCCGCTCCTGGGCCGGCAGCGGGTGCACCGCGACGGCGTCCAGATCGGACTTGTCGACCGCGCGCGCGACCTCGAGCTCGGTGGTGAGCCCCATCGTCATGCCGTGCAGGTGCTGGCCGTACACCTCGGTGATCGGCGTTTCCCAGGGCACGTCGAATCGGAATGGCACGTCATAACGGGCACCGGGGTCGAGTCGGAACGAACCGGTCAAACGCTGCCGGTGGAATTCCTGATTCGTGTTGTATTCACTGTCGCCGCTTTCGACCTCGACCCGGGTCATCAGCCCAATTGCCACATATTCGACGTCTGTGGCGTGGTCTCCGCCCATCACGTGCACCTGGCCCTCGAGGAATCCACCAGGCCGGCAATTGGGGTTGGCCAGCACTGTTTCGACCGATGGGCCGCCGACTCCCATTGCCTGCATCAACTTTTTGAAGACCACTGAACCTTCTCCTCCTAGCGGGCGTTTGGGGAACAGTATCGGCGCGCAACACGCGGCGAGTACCGGCAATACGGTCACTTGTCGGCTTGGCGACGTCAGGGTTCTCCCTGATTCATGCCACCTGGACGCTTGCCTCACCTCGGCTTAACGCGCTCCGGGCCAAGCTATCGATCACACCGGCACGCAGCATCACGCGGCGGGCCGGACTGCACGAGACGGTTATCAGCGGGGAGGGGACTGAAAGGTGGTCCTGCAGATGAAGGCGTCGGAGTCCGTAGCGGCGGTTGCCGTTGAGAACAGCATGACCGATGGTGTCGAGCTTCTTACCGACCTGGACGCGACGGATGAGCGTGGCGTCTCCGCCGACCTGGTTCGTGCGTACCTGAACGGCATCGGCCGCACCCGGCTGCTGACCGCGGTCGAAGAGGTCGAGCTCTCCAAGCGCATCGAGGCCGGCTTGTACGCCGAGGAGAAGCTCCCGGACGCAACAGTTGACCTGGCCCCGCTCCTGCAGATCATCATCGCGGAGGGCAAGGCCGCCAAGAACCACCTGCTCGAGGCCAACCTGCGCCTCGTGGTGAGCATCGCGAAGCGGTACACCGGGCGGGGCATGGCGTTCCTCGACCTCATCCAAGAGGGCAACCTGGGCCTGATCCGCGCGGTCGAGAAGTTCGACTACACCAAGGGCTACAAGTTCTCCACGTACGCCACCTGGTGGATCCGCCAGGCCATCACCCGCGCCATGGCCGACCAGGCCCGCACCATCCGCATCCCGGTGCACATGGTCGAGCAGGTCAACCGCATGGTCCGCAGCCGGCGCGACCTGGCCGCGACGCTCGGCCGCGAGCCCAGCATCGCCGAGATCGCCGAGGCCATGGGCGTTCCCGAGTTCCAGGTCATCGAGCTGATCTCGTACGACCGTGAACCGGTCAGCCTCGACCAGGCCGTCGGCGAGGACGGCGAGAGCGCGCTCGGCGACTTCGTGGCCGCGGTCGACCAGAACCAGCCCGGCGCCACGGCCGGCTCGGGCGAGCTGCGCAACGAGGTCGAGATCGTGCTGGCCACGCTGAGCGAGCGCGAGTCGGCGGTCATCCGGCTGCGCTTCGGCCTCGACGAC
The DNA here is from genome assembly GCF_018829635.1 of Paractinoplanes bogorensis. GTDB lineage: Bacteria > Actinomycetota > Actinomycetes > Mycobacteriales > Micromonosporaceae > Actinoplanes > Actinoplanes bogorensis. Next base: position 492,022 of record NZ_JAHKKG010000001.1, on the reverse strand, counting down.
GGCCGCCAGCGCACCCTCGACGAGGTGGGTCGCGAGTTCGGCCTGAGCCGCGAGCGCATCCGCCAGATCGAGAAGGTCACCATGCTCAAGCTCCGCGACCCGGAGCGCGCGTCCCGCCTCGAGGCCTACGCCGGCTGACGCGCCGCAACACCTTCACGACCGCCCGGTCGAGCCACACGGCTCGGCCGGGCGGTCGTGTCAGGGGGTTCGCAGGCGGCGGGGGCCGGTGTCGGGGCGGCGGGTGGGGTCGCCGATCTCGGTGGTTGCGTGCAGGACCGAGAGACCGTCGGGGCGGGCCAGCACCGGGTTCAGGGAGAGTCCGCGCAGGCGGGGATGGTCGTCGGCCAGGCGGCCCACTCGAAGCAGCAGGTCGATCAGCGCGTCTCGGTCGACCGGCTCGGAACCCCGGTAACCGTGCAGGAGTGGGGCGGCGCGCGGCTCGACGACCAGGGCCTCGGCGGCGCGATCGGTGAGCGGGGCGGCCCGCCAAGCCAGGTCGCCCAAGAGCTCGCTGGCCACGCCGCCCAGGCCGAAACCGACGACCGGGCCGAACGCGGGATCTTCCATCACCTCGACCCGGCAGGCCACTCCGGCGCGGACCATCGTCTGGACCAGTACGTCGGGACCGAAGGCGGCCGACAACTCGGCGTAGGCCGAGCGCACGTCCTCCTCGTCGGCCAGCGCGAGCCGGACGGCGCCGAGGTCGATGCGATGCCGCAGGGCGCCGCCGGCCGCCTTGAGCGCGACCGGATAGCCGAGCGCCGACGCGGCCGCGATCGCCTCGTCGGCGCCGGCGGCCAGTGTGGACGGCACCACGTCGATGCCGTAGGCGGCCAGCAACGCCGAGGGCGGGCCGTCGACGTCGGCGGCGGACGGGTCTACGCCCACCAACTGGGGCACCACGCCGGGCGGGCGGCGCAACCAGTCGGAGTAGGTGGCCACCCGGCCCAGGGCGCGTACGGCCTCTTCGACCGACGGGTAGGCCGGGACGCGCGGGGGCAGGCTGCCGAGCAGGAACGTGGCGACCGTTGGCTTTTCGCCGGCCAGGGCGACGCTGGCCAGGGCGGCGGCGAAGTCGGCGTCTTCGTCGGCGAGCTGGCCGGGCAGCGGGGGCGCGAACACGACGACCAGAGCGTCGGCCCGGTCGTCGACTGCGGCGTCGGCCAGCGCGTCGGCGAAGTCGTGGGCACCGGCCTGGGGGCTGATGTCGAGCGGGTAGCCCTCGGCGACCGTGAGACCGTTGGCCCGGCAGGCGGACACGGCCAGCTCGGACAGGGCCGACGAGTTGCCGACCACGGCCACCCGGCGGCCGGTGGGCAGCGGCTGGTGGGCGAGCAGCAGGCCGACGTCGAACATCTCTTGCACGGTGTCGACCCGGATCACGCCCGAGCGGGCGAACAGGGCGGTGACCGCGTGCACGTCGGGACCGGGCAGGTCACCGGCCAGGCCCGGCGGACGGGTGGCCGAGGCGACCGCGACCACCGGCTTCACCCGGCTCATGCGGCGGGCCAGGCGGGCGAACTTGCGCGGGTTGCCGAACGTCTCGAGATAGAGCAGAACGACGTCGGTGCCGGGGTCGTCCTGCCAGTACTGCAGCAGGTCGTTACCGGAGACGTCGGCGCGGTTGCCGGCCGAGACGAAGCTGGACAGGCCCAGCCCGCGCCGGTCGGCCTCGGCCAGGAGCGCGACCCCGAGCGCGCCGCTCTGGCTGAAGAACCCGACCCGTCCGGCGGCGGGCAGGAGTGGGGCGAGCGTGGCGTTGAGGCGTACGGAGGGATCGGTGTTGGCCACCCCCATGCTGTTGGGCCCCACCACGCGCAACCCGGCCGCGTGCGCGCCCTCGATCAGGGCCCGTTGCGCAGCCGCGCCCTCGGCCCCGGTCTCGGCGAAACCGGCCGAGATCACCGCCAGTCCCCCGGCCCCGCTCGCGGCCGCGTCGGCCAGAGCGGCGGCGACCCCCTCGGGCGGGACGGCGATCAGGGCGAGATCGATGTCGACGCCGGCCTCGGTGGCCGACCGGTAGGCGCGCAGGCCGGCCACCCGCTCGGCGTTGCGGTGGACCGGGACGATCGGGCCCGCGTAACCGCCGTCGCGCAAGTGGCCGAGCATGGCCGCACCGATGCCCTGACCGCTCGCGCTGGCGCCGTAGACCGCGACGCCCCGGGGCGCCAGCAGCCGGGCGATCGAGCGGGCCTCGGTGAGCTTCTCGCGCGACTCCTGCACCTCGCGCGACTTCTCGGTGGGGGCGATCGGGAAGCTCAGGTGCACCACGCCGTCGGCATATTTGCGCTGTACGTGGTAGCCGAAGTCGCTGAACACGCGCAGCATGCCGGCGTTTTCCGGCAGCACCTCGGCCACGAACCGGGTGAGGCCGTTGGCCCGGGCGGCCTCGGCCAGATGCTCGAGCAGCACCGAGCCGATGCCGCGGCCCTGATGCGCGTCTTCGACCACGAAGGCGACCTCGGCCTCGGGCGATTCGGGGCCGAGTCGCTCGTAGCGGCCGACGGCCATGATGCGCGGGCCGCTGACGATGACGAACGCCTCGCGGTCGTGGTGGTCGACGTTGACGAAGCGTTCGAGATCGCGCTCGGGGATCCGCGGGTAGGGCGAGAAGTAGCGCAGGTAGCGGGTGCGCTCGCTCATGCGGGAGTGGAAGTCGACGATGGCGGGGGCGTCGGACGGCTGGATCTGTCGCAGGTGGACGGCACTGCCGTCGGAGAGCAGGACGTCGGCGCTGATGTCCATGCCACCCCTCCTCTCAGCGGTGATCAGTCGCGGGGATCGTGCGGGTCGAGACCGTGGAGCGGGAAGACGGCCGTGCGGGCGGCGAGGATCGCCCGGTCGACGGCGTCGGGTGTGGTGCCCGGCTCCCAGCGCTCGACCGCGGGCGGGGTGCCGTCGGTCATCGTCTCGGGCACGACGGCCCGAGGGCAACGCTCGGCGGCGAGTTTGCGCCAGGTGGCCGGGGTCGGGGTCGCGGGGTCGATCGCCGTGCCGGTGGTGATCGCCAGCAGGTGGGACCAGGCGCGGGGCACGACCTCGACCAGCGCGTAGCCCCCGCCGCCCATCGTGACCCAGCGGCCGCCGCACAGCTCGTCGGCCAGTTCGCGCATGGCCAGATAGGCCGCGCGCTGACCGTCGACCGAGAGCCGCAGGTCGGCCAGCGGGTCGAGCCGGTGGGCGTCGGCTCCGCACTGGCTGAAGATGATCTCGGGGGCGAACGCGCGGACCACCGAGGGCACGATGGCATGGAACGCGCGCAGCCAGGCCGCGTCGCCCGTGCCGGGCGGGAGCGGGACGTTGACCGCCGTGCCCTCGGCACCGGGGCCGCCGGTCTCTTCGACGAAGCCGGTGCCCGGGAAGAGGGTGAGAGGCGACTCGTGCAGGCTGACCGTGAGCACGCGGGGGTCGTTGTAGAAGGCGGCCTGCACCCCGTCGCCGTGGTGGACGTCGACATCCACATAGGCCACCCGCTGGGCGCCCTGGTCGAGCAGGCGGGCGATGGCGACGGCGGGATCGTTGTAGACGCAGAAGCCGGCCGCGCGCGCGGCCAGAGCGTGATGAAGACCACCCGCCACGTTGACGGCGCGCGTGGTCGTGCCGTGCCAGACCGCCTCGGCCGCCGCGATGGTCGCGCCGCAGATGCGCGCGGACGCCTCGTGCATGCCCTCGAAGACCGGGTTGTCGTCGGTGTTGAGCCCCCAGCCGCGGAAGAACGGGTCGAGCGGGGCGTGCCGGACGGCCTCGAGATAGTCGGCGCGATGCACCCTGGTCAGGTCGGCTTCGGTGGCCGGATCGGGCGTGACCAGGCGCACGCCGGGCCGGTCGAGGACCCCGAGCTCGCGGGCGAGCGCCATGGTGAGCTCGACCCGCACCGGATTGAGCGGGTGATCGCCCATGTCGTAGTCGAGCAGTGCTCGATCCCACACCACCGTGGTCGTCGGATCCGCCATGACGGTCATGCTGCCACGCCCCACCGACGCTTTCGCCTCGCGGCAAGTTGCCCGTGCCGTCAGGTACGCTTCCAGCACCTGCTCGGGGCGGCTGTCAACCCCCGGCAACGAGGTATTATCGCTGCTGGGAGGGCCGCATTGTGAAGACGTCGCTGCACAACCACGACCTGATCGACACCACCGAGATGTATCTACGCACCATCCTCGAGCTCGAGGAAGAGGGTGTGCCGCCGCTGCGGGCGCGGATCGCCGAGCGGTTGCACCAGAGCGGCCCCACGGTCAGCCAGACAGTCGCGCGCATGGAGCGCGACGGCCTCCTGACCATCGAGAACGACCGGCACCTGGTCCTCACCGACGACGGCCGCGCGACCGCGGTCGCCGTCATGCGTAAGCACCGCCTGGCCGAGTTGCTGCTGGTGAACGTGATCGGCATGCCCTACGAGGAGGCCCACGAGGAGGCCTGCCGCTGGGAGCACGTGATGAGCGACTCCGTGGAGAAGAAGGTCTACGAGCTGCTCAACAAGCCGACCCGGTCGCCCTACGGCAACCTCATCCCGGGGCTGGACGCGTTCGGCGGGGCCGACGAGATCGAGGAGACCGAGGTGCCCGGCGAGCGCAACCTGGCGTTCCCCGGCCTCACCGGGAGCGTCGTGGTCCAGCGCATCTGCGAGAGCGTGCAGACCAACGCCGACGTGCTGCGCCAGCTGCACGCGGCCGGCATCGACCCGGGTACGACGGTGACGGTGGCCCAGGAGCGTGATGGCGTGACCATCGACCGCTCCGGCGACAAGATCCGCCTGCCGCGTGAGGTGGCGTCCCGGGTGTTCGTAGCCGCGCACTGAATCAGCCGGCCGTCGTGTCCATCGCTTTCGCGAGGGCGATGATCTTCGGATTCATCGCGGACACGGCGGCCGCTGTCGCGTCCTGGGCGAAGGTGAAGCGCAGCGTCTGCAGCTGCTTGGCCTCGCTGAGCCAGCCGATCTCGATGATCGGGCCGCGCCCGGCCGCCGGTGGTGTGTAGAGCCGGTAGGCTGCCTTGCCCAGCCCCTTCAGCGTGGTCGCCTTGGCCGGCTTGAGGTCACTCAGGAACTGCGTCGCGCTGGCCGGGGTGCTCTCGACGACCGAGAGCATGAGGTCGGGATAGTCGCCCGTGGCGGTCTGCACGACGCAGCTCGAGGTGTCGTCGACCTGGTCGGAGGCGGCCACGTCGAACGTGACGCCGAGCTTCTGCTTGATGAAGGCGTAGTCCCACAGGATGCACGCGCCGCCGGCCGATGCGGCAGGCTGTTGCACGATGCTGACCGGCGGCGAGACCGCGGCCGGCTCTTCCTCGCGCTTGTCACAGGCGGTCGTCGCGAGCAGCAGCACAACGGCGGCCACGACGGCGGGACGCGAACGCACGAGTGATCCTCCCGAGATATTTCGGGCACACCGTACTGGGCTCGGACAGGTCTGCGAAAGGCCACGAAAGCGAACAGGGCCGTACGCACAGTGAAAGCACCACTCAGCCACTTGGAGATGCCATGATCAACGACCGGCTCATCGACGCGGGCGATGTGCCGCTGGCCGTACGCGACTTCGGGGGCGACCAGCCGCCGCTGCTGTTGCTGCACGGCGCGGGCGGCAACCTGGCCACGATGACCACGCTGGCCCGGGCGCTGCGGCCGAACCACCGGGTGATCACTGTGGACCTGCGCGGGCACGGGCGCTCGGGCGAGGGCACCTGGACGTGGGACACGGCGCTGGGTGATCTCGCCGCGGTGTGCGTACAGATGGAGATCGAACGGCCTGCGGTGGTCGGCCATTCACTCGGCGGCATGCTGGCGGCGCTGTGGGGTCAGCGGCATCCGGAGGCGCCGGGCGTGGTGAACCTGGACGGGGCTCCGCCGCCCAGCTCGCCGGCGCAGCTGCCCGGACTCGACCCGGACAAGGCCGTGGCCGAGCTGGCCCGGCTCGAGGCGGTGTACGACCAGTCTTCGGCGCAGGCGGGGCGGATCATCGAGGCCGACCAGCTGGCCAGCCTGGTCGAGGAGCAGCGGTCCGCGGCCCGCGACATGGGCGCCAACGAGAAGGTGTGGATCGAGGGCTTCCGGCGCAACCTCACGACCGACAACGGCGAGACCTCGTTGCGGCCGTCGGCGGCGTTGACGGCTCAGATGCGTACGGGAATGAAGGAACTTGACCTTGGTCCGGTGTACGCGTCGACCACCTGCCCGGAGCTCGTCGTGATCGCCACCCGCAACCGGCCCGAGCAGGAGCCCTTCGGAGAGCTCTACGACGCGTACCGCCGCTTCGTGGTGGAGCAGGTGCGGGCGGCCGGGCACCCGCGTTTCATCCAGCTGGCCGACGCGTCGCACGCCATGGTGATCGAGCAGCCGGCCGTGCTGGCCGGACTGATCACCGACTTCCTGCGCTCCGAGTAGCCAGATAGCCGGGCAGACGGGTCAGGCAGCTCTCCCATCCGGCGCGGTACATCTCGGCGGTCTCCTCGTCGACCTGGTCGTGGACGATCACGATGTCGGTGCCGTCGCCGGACGGGGTGAGCTCGATCGTCACCCGGCTGTCGCGATCGTCACCGGTCCACCGCCACGACTGCACCATGCGGCGCGGCGGGTCGAACTCGCGATATTCCCCCGCGAACCCCATGTCGCCCGCGTCGACACCGAAGCGCCCACCGGCCACCGGATCGGAGAAGGCCCGCGGGTCCATCGAGGCAGGCCAGTACCAGGCGGTGAGCGCGCCGGCGTCGGTCAGCGCGAACCACACCTGCTCGGGCGAAGCGGCGACCCGTGCCTTGATCTCGGCGGAGCTGTCGTAAGCCATCTGCCGAGGCTGTCACTCCCCGGATTTCCCCGCTACCCCGCTCTCCGGCAACGGCCTGGTGGCACCCGAGGCCACCAGCCCGATGACCAGCGCACCGAAGACGCAGAGGAGCGCCCGGAGCACGCCGAGATGCTCGGCCAGCAGACCGATCAGGGGCGGGCCGGCCAGGAAGGCGCCGTAGCCGATCGAGCCCGCGACCGAGACGCGGATGGCCGCCCGGGCCGGGTCGTCGGCGGCCGAACTCATGCCGATCGGGAAGCCGAGCGACGCCCCCGCACCCCAGAGCAGTGCGCCCGCGATCGCCACCGGCACGGCGACCTCGGCCACGACCAGCAACAGACCGACGGCGGCCGAGGCGGCGGTGACGCGCAGCGTGATGACGCGTCCCCAACGCTCGATCGCGTAGCCACCGAAGAGACGACCGAGCGTCATCGCCGTCACGAACCCGCCGAAGGCGATCGCGCCGATCGTCTCGCTGGTCCGGTAGCCGTCGACCAGGCTGATGGCCAGCCAGTCGTTGGCCGTGCCCTCGGTGAACCCGAAGCCGAGCATGACCAGCCCGATGAGCAGGGTGCGGGGCTCACGCCAGGCCTGGCCGACACTCATCGCGTGCTGCTGTCCGGCGGGCAACGGAGCGTACGGGAAGAATCTCTTGATCGTCGGATAGGTGACCGCCAGCGTGAGTGCGGCCGTGAGGTAGAGCTGAGCCCAGATCGGCAGACCGGCCGCGGCGGCGACGGCGCTGAAGAGGGCGCCGAGGACCGTGCCCAGGCTGAAGCCGGCGTGGAAGCGGGGCATGATCGTGCGACCGAGGCGGCGCTCGACGTCGGCGCCCTCGACGTTCATGGCGACGTCCCAGGTGCTGTTGCCCATGCCGATCAGCACCAGCCCGATCCCGGCCACCGGCACCGAGCCGATCAGCGTGCCGGTGCCCAGACCGGTCAGGCCGACCACCATCGACGTGCTGCCGAGCAGGACCGTACGGGCCGGTCCGATGCGCTGCACGAGCGGGCCAGCCAGGGGGATCGCCGAGATGGCGGCACCCGACAGACACAGCAGGAGCAGCCCGAACCCGGCCGCCGAGAGATCGAGACTGTCGCGGACGGCGGGAGCCCGGGCGAGCCAGCCGGTGTAGGCGAGCCCGTTGGTCGCGAAGGTGAAGCCGACCGCGATCTTCGCGGCGGTCACACGCGATTGATCAAGATCCACGCGGTGAACTTACACGTTAAACCGACGCGCCATCGAGCACCGACGGTGATCGATCCACTACCGGATTCGTGCCGACCGATGTCTCGGGCCGGCCGGTGACAACCGGGCACGAATAGCGTTCGCGGCACGTCACCCACCGAAAGGGACACGAAGTGCAGCGATCCACGTTCATCAGATCCGCTCTCGCCGTCGCTCTGGCCGGCACCGGCGCCGTGATCGGCGGAGCCGGCCCGGCCCTGGCCGCCACGGACACCGGCAGCCTGTCCGGCGCCGTCCGCGACACCCGCGGCGCCATCGTCGCGGACGCCGGGATCAGCGTCTACGCCGATGACAACCAGGCCGGGGACGCCGTCGCCCGGACCACCACCGACAGCGCCGGCCGCTGGCGGATCCCCGCTCTCGAGGCGGGCCGCTACAAGGTGCAGATCGGGCTGGGCGGCTGGTCCGACTGGGCACCCGGTCAACGTTCCCAGGAGACCGCGACCTCGTACGCCGTAGCAGCCGGACGCGGCACACGGGCCAACAGCATCGTCACCGCGGCCGGCATCATCAGCGGCCGGCTGGTCACCGCGAACGGCTCCCCGGCCGCGAACGTACGGGTCGTGGCCGACAACTACGAGAACGCCCGGTTCTGGGAGACCACCACCAGCGCGACCGGCCGGTACACGCTGAAGGTGCAGCCCGGCACCGACTACACCGTCAAGTTCATCGACGGCTACCTGCGCCAGTACGCGCCGCACACCACCGACAGCGAGCAGGCCCGGCACTTCCCGGTCGCCTCGGGTCGTACCGTGCGGGTCAACGACCGGCTGCTGACCGCCGCGACGCTGACGGGCCGCCTCACCGACGCCGCGGGGGCGCCGGTGGCCGGGGCCAGCGTCCGTTTCCTCACCGAGACGGCGTTCGAGCTGCAGACCACCACCGACGCCGACGGGCGTTACCAGTTCGACAAGCTGTCGCCGTGGCGGGTCAAGGTCGCCTTCCGCGCGGCCGACGAGGACGCGGTCGAGCAGTGGGCGTACCAGAAGCTCTCGTACGACGAGGCCGATGAGGTCGCCCTGAGCCTCGGCACCGTCACCACGGTCGACAACGTGCTGCTGCCGTAAGCGAAAGAAAAGTGGCCCCCGGACCTCGCGGTCCGGGGGCCATTTCTCTTAGTGGATCAGCTGCAGCCGGACGTGGAGCCGCAGCCCTCGCACACGTAGCAGCTGCCGGCCCGGCGCATCTTGGTGCCGCAGGTGAAGCAGAGCGGCGCGTCGGCCGACTGGCCCATCACGATCTCGAGCAGTTCCGTCGAGGAACCGACCGCGGTGGGCGCGGGCTTCTCCGGCTCGGCGACCGGGGCCTTGGCCTCGACCGGGGCCGACACCGCACCGACCGGCGCGGACACCGGAGCCGACGCGGCCAGCGTGGTCACGGCCTGGTCGACCGCGGCGGCCTCGGCGGCGGCCTCGGCCTGCACCTGCGCCGCGCGCTCCTTCGCCGTGAAGATGCCCAGGTCGGCCCGGGTGTCGTACGGGAGGAAGTCGAGCGCCAGACGACGGAAGATGTAGTCCATCACCGACGCCGCCATGCGCACGTCCGGGTCGTCGGTCATGCCGGCCGGCTCGAAGCGCATGTTCGTGAACTTGCCGACGTAGGTCTCGAGCGGGACGCCGTACTGCAGTCCTATCGAGATCGCGACGGAGAAGGCGTCCATGACACCGGCCAGCGTCGAACCCTGCTTCGACATCTTCAGGAAGACCTCGCCGAGGCCGTCGTCGGGGTAGGACGACGCGGTGAGGTAACCCTCGGCGCCACCGACCGAGAAGGACACCGTCTCGGACGGGCGCTTCTTGGGCAGGCGCTTGCGGACCGGGCGGTACTCGATGACCTTCTCGACGACCTTCTCGATCTCGGCCGCGACGGCGGCCGGGACCTCGGGGGTCGCGGCGTTCTTCTTCTTGCCCGCGGCCGACAGCGGCTGGCCGACCTTGCAGTTGTCGCGGTAGATCGCGAGCGCCTTCAGGCCGAGCTTCCAGCCCTGGTAGTGGATCTCCTCGATCTCTTCCACGGTCGCCGACTCGGGCATGTTGACCGTCTTGGAGATGGCACCCGAGATGAACGGCTGCACCGCGGCCATCATGCGCACGTGGCCGAGCGGCGCGATCACGCGCTCGCCCATGGCGCAGTCGAAGATGGAGTAGTGCTCGGGCTTGAGGCCCGGCGCGTCCACCACGTTGCCGTGGTCGGAGATGTGCTCGACGATCGCCTCGACCTGCTCCTCGGGGTAGCCGAGGGTGCGCAGCGCGCGCGGCACCGTCTGGTTGACGATCTGCATCGAGCCGCCGCCGACGAGCTTCTTGAACTTGACCAGGGCCAGGTCGGGCTCGATGCCGGTGGTGTCGCAGTCCATCATCAGGCCGATGGTGCCGGTCGGGGCGAGCACCGACGCCTGGGCGTTGCGCCAGCCGTTCTTCTCACCGATCTTGAGGCCGTCCTGCCACTGCTTGGTGGCGGCGCGGGCGAGCTCGGTGGCCACGGCGTTGACCGGGCGGATGTCGTCGCTGGCGGCGGCGTGCTTGCGCATGACGCGCTTGTGCGCCTCGGCGTTGCGGGCGTATCCCTCGTACGGGCCCACGACGCCGGCCAGCTCGGCCGAACGGCGGTATGCCGTGCCGGTCATCAGCGAGGTGATGGCGGCGGCCACACTGCGGCCGGCCTCCGAGTCGTAGGGCAGGCCGGACGCCATCAGCAGGGCGCCGATGTTGGCATAGCCGATGCCCAGCTGCCGGTAGGCCCGGGTGGTGACGCCGATCTTCTCGGTCGGGAAGTCGGCGAACGAGATCGAGATCTCCATCGCGGTGATGATGAACTCGACGCTCTTGACGAACTTCTCGGTCTCGAAGCCGCCGTCGGCCTTGAGGAACTTCATCAGGTTGAGCGAGGCCAGGTTGCAGGACGAGTCGTCCAGCGACATGTACTCCGAGCACGGGTTGGACGCGGTGATCCGGCCGGTCTCGGGGTTGGTGTGCCAGTCGTTGATCGTGTCGTCGTACTGCAGACCGGGGTCGGCGCACTCCCAGGCGGCCTGGGCGATGTCGCGGAAGAGCTTCTTGGCGTCGATGGTCTCGATCACCTCGCCGTCGAGCCGGCCGCGCAGGCCGAACTCGGTGCCTTCCTCGTACGCCTTCATGAACTCGTTGCTGACCCGGACCGAGTTGTTGGCGTTCTGGTACTGCACGGAGACGATGTCGTCGCCGCCGAGGTCCATGTCGAAGCCGGCGTCCCGCAGGGCGCGGATCTTGTCTTCCTCGCGCGCCTTGGTGCGGACGAACTCCTCGATGTCGGGGTGGTCGACGTCGAGGATGACCATCTTGGCCGCCCGGCGGGTGGCGCCGCCCGACTTGATCGTTCCGGCGCTCGCGTCGGCGCCGCGCATGAAGCTCACCGGCCCGCTGGCGGTCCCCCCGGACGACAGCAGTTCCTTGGACGAGCGGATGCGGGACAGGTTCACGCCGGAGCCCGAACCGCCCTTGAAGATCAGGCCCTCTTCCTTGTACCAGTCGAGGATCGAGTCCATCGAGTCGTCCACCGACAGGATGAAGCACGCGCTGACCTGCTGCGGCGACTTGGTGCCGACGTTGAACCAGACCGGCGAGTTGAAGCTGAACACCTGGTGCAGCAGCATCCAGGTCAGCTCGTGGTCGAACAGTTCGGCGTCGGCCTTAGTGGCGAAGTAGCCGTTCTTCTCGCCCGCCTTGCGGTAGGTCGAGACGACCCGGTCGATCAGCTGCTTGAGCGACCACTCACGGTCGGCCGTGCCGACCGCGCCGCGGAAGTACTTGGTGGTGACGATGTTCGCCGCGTTGACACTCCACGCGACCGGGAACTCGACACCCTTCTGCTCGAAGTTGATCGAGCCGTCCCGCCAGTTCGTCATGACGACGTCGCGGCGTTCCCACTCGATCTCGTCGTACGGGTGGATCCCCTCGGTCGTCCAGACCCGCTCGACCCGCAGCCCCCCGCCGGCCGCGCTCGAGCCGTTCGTACGGCTGCGCTGCCGACCTGCTGTGATGCCGTCCCCGGCCATACTGCTCCCCCTCGGAAAAAATGCCGCTACTACGTCGTCAGGCGCGTGGTGCGCGACCGCTGGACCGCGGAGTCACGGGGTGCCTGGCCCCGGTCTCGCGGGCGATCGCCGCCTCGCGCAACGCACTGATCTCCTTCTCGAACTCGTCCAGCGAGTCGAAGGACTTGTAAACACTGGCGAACCGGAGGTAAGCCACCTGGTCGAGATCACGCAGCGGGGCCAGGATCGCCAGGCCCACCTCGTGGCTGGGCACCTCGGCCGCGCCCTTGGCCCGGACGGTCTCCTCGACCTTCTGCGCCAGCAGCGCGATCGAGTCCTCGTCGACGGGCCGGCCCTGGCAGGCCTTGCGGACCCCACTCATGATTTTGGCCCGGCTGAACGGCTCGGTGACCCCGCTCCGCTTCACCACCGCGAGGATCGCTTCCTCGACCGTGGTGAACCGCTTGCCGCACTCGGGGCACGATCGACGGCGACGGATCAGCTGACCGTCGTCGGCCTCGCGCGAGTCGACCACGCGAGAATCGGCGTGGCGACAGTACGGACAGCGCACCGTGAACCCCTTCCGAGCCCCTCCCGACAGCATCCGGACACGCCAAAACACGGCGTCGAAGCTGGTGAGAACCAGCCCGCGCCGTTACAGCGTGTGGATGACCGGGGGAGGTAAACCCCAACCAGTGGATGACTTACACCCTTGTAACTACTAGATGTTGGGGTAGACGCTATGCCGCGGCGGACGCGGGCGCAAGCTCAGCGGCGGGGCGGCGCGCCGTATTTTCCGACACGACACGAGCGGTGGACCGGCGGTCACGGACCGCTGAAGTCAGGCGGCCCGCGGCAAGATCAAAACATCACCGGCGGCCACGCTGTAGCCCGACAGGCCGTTGAGCCGGCGCAACTCTTCCACGGCCCTCTGACCGTCACGCTGCGGCGCTGTGCGGGCGGCAATGTCCCACAACGTGTCACCCGACCGGACGACGACCGTCGGGGGCGGACCGGCGGGCGATTCCTCGGCCCGCGACGCGGTGGTGAACAACACGGCACTGGCGAGCGACGCCAGGAGGACGAGGAAGAGGAGGACGACCGCGCGACCCCGGCGGGTCAGGCGGAGCGGAGCCTCGACGTGCCGCACCTCGTTCGCCACCATGCTGTTCGCCCCCACGGAAGATGACCCCTCGGACAGGCGTTCGATCGAACACCCGTCCGAAGATTTATCAGAACACGCGTACGGAAGTCGAGCACTTCCGGGCGACACGCCGGAAGAATGTCGTACAGATGTTTGAATATGTCGTACCGCGCCATTACGGTCTTCCCTCAAGAGGGGTTCAGCCGGGCCGACGCCATCCCCACGGCGTCCGTCACCCGGCTCCGCGAACGCGAGACGCACCACGTGCCGCGAGGCACTGGCCGACAGGGAGGGCGGACGTGTCGACCGACGACCGGACGAGCAGCCGGCAACACCAGACCAAGCCAGACAGCGGCGCCGCACTGCGCCGCCGCACACCGAGCCGCGGCCGTTCCGCCGACGCGCCGCAGCTGCGCTCGGTCACCCCGGTGGTCAGCCAGTTCCCCGAGCCGGTCACCGCCGACCTCACCGCCCGGCAGAAGCGCATTCTCGAGTTCATCCGCGACTGGGTGGAGCGCTACGGCTATCCGCCCAGCGTGCGCGAGATCGGCGAGGCGGTCGGCCTGGTCTCACCGTCCAGCGTGGCCTATCAGCTGAAGGCGCTCGAGACCAAGGGCTTCCTGCGCCGTGACCCCAACCGGCCGCGTGCCGTCGACGTGCGCTCCCCCAGCGAGATGGTCGACGAGGAAGGCCTGCGCTCGGCCCGGCCCCAGCCGGCCTACGTGCCGCTCGTCGGCCGCATCGCCGCCGGTGGCCCGATCCTGGCCGAGCAGGCCGTCGAGGAGTTCTTCCCGCTGCCGCGCGAGCTGGTCGGCGAGGGCGAGGTCTTCATGCTCGAGGTCAAGGGCGACTCGATGATCGACGCGGCCATCTGCAACGGCGACTGGGTCGTCGTGCGCCAGCAGCCGAACGCGAACGCGGGCGACATCGTGGCCGCGATGATCGACGGCGAGGCGACGGTGAAGAGCTACCGCCAGCGCGACGGGCACGTCTGGCTGATGCCGGCCAACCCCGCGTTCGACCCGATCCCGGGCGACGACGCGACCATCATGGGCCGCGTCGTGGCCGTCCTGCGGCGGGTCTGAGCCCGAAGAGAAAGCGGGCGGGTCCGAAGACCCGCCCGCCACACTCGGTTCAGCGCCGAGGACCGTATCGGCCCTCGGGCCGGCTCTGGTATTCGTTGTAGCCATTGTTCGCCTGCGGGGGCCGGCCACCACCGCCGCCGTAGACACCGCCACCGCCACCACCGCGCGGAGGCTGCTGTCCCCGGGGCGGTTGCTGTCCCCGGGGCGGCGGCTGCTGACCGCGCGGAGGCTGGCCCTGTGGGCCACGCGGGGGCTGACCCTGCGGACCGCGCGGAGGCTGACCCTGCGGACCCCGGGGCGGCTGACCCTGGGGGCCACGCGGAGGCTGGCCTTGCGGGCCACGCGGGGGCTGACCCTGCGGACCGCGCGGAGGCTGACCCTGCGGACCGCGCGGAGGCTGGCCCTGGCCGCCGCCCTTCGGTCCACCGTAGACACCGGCCCGAGCGGGCTGCGCCTTTTCCGGCGAGCCGCCGTAGACCCCGTTGGGCTTCTGGCCACCGCCGTAGACACCGGCCTTCGGCGCGGCCGGGCCCGAGCGGGCCCCGCCGCCGTAGACACCGGCCTTCGGCGGCGGCGCCCCGCCGACACCGATCAGTTCGGGGTCGTTGCCGCGCGGCTTGCGGGCGTCATCGTCGCCGTCCGACGCGACCGGCGACCCGGCCACCCGGCGACGGTGCTTGACGATCCCCAGCACGCCGACGCCGACCAGGATCAGGCCGAGCAGCCCGACCCCGCCCACGGCATAGGTGATGTCGCTGAGCTCGAGGTTGGCGTACCACTTGTCGCCGCTGCCCTCGGCCGAGCTGTCCTTGACGTTGGCCGCGACCGAGGTGGCCGGCGTGTAGCGAAGGATGTAGTTGGGCGGTTCCTTCTCGCCGTTCATGTCCGAGGTCGTGTAGAAGAACTTGCCGTCGGGGCTGTAGGCGATCGACTCGCCCAGCGTCTCGTTCGGCAGGCCGGTCGTGCGCGGCTTGTTCTTGATGGCCGACAGCACGTCGCCGTTCTGCACGTCCCACTCGAGCGCGTCGGTGTAGGTGCGCAGCGCGACCTTGCCGCCGCCGGGGGCCACCGCGCCACCGCTGATCGTCTTGTTGCCGATGCGGGCGTACGGGCCGCCGGCGGTCTGCGTGGCCGAGGGCTGGATCTCGCCGACGCGCTGCATCGGGACGCCCTCGGTGTTGTTGTCCTTGAGCGGGCCGGTCGGCTTGTAGATGCCGGCCGGCTTGCCGATCTCTTTGGTGATGATCAGCGGGGTGCCGTCGCCGTTCAGCAGCATCGCCTCGGCGTCGTGCTTGTCGCCCTCGGGGTAGGAAAGCCGGTGCAGCACGGGCTCGCCTTTGCCGGTGGCCGGCAACGACCAGAGGCCGATGGTGGGGCGGCTCTTGTCGTTGTCGAAGTCGTTGTCGCCGATGTCGGCGACCCACAGCGTCTTGCCGTCGGGCGAGAGGATCAGGTCTTCCGGGTCGAGCTGGCCCTTGCCGCTGTATTTGACGGTGTCGGCGACCTCGCACTGCGCGTTGAGGAAGAAGATCCGCTTGTTGGCGTTGTCGCTCGTGCTGTCGTTCACCACGACGTAGCCCGACGCCGTGGCCACCAGGCCGGACGCCTCGGTGATCCGCTCGTCCTTGATCTGGCACATCTTCTTGCCGGCCACCGAGGGCGCGCTGACCGTCGGGGCCGGTTCCTGGGCGAACACCGCCGACGGACCCACCATCACCAGCCCGGAAGCCACGATGGCCGGGAACACGAGACGCCGCATCCGATCAGTGTCGCATGCGGCGTCGCGTGCCGGTGTTACGCGTTAATCAACGCCCAGCCCAGGACCGTGTCGTGAGAAACGCTCAGTGCTGGTACGACTCCAGCTCGTTGGCCAACCGCTCATCGACGAGGATCCGCAACTCGGTTCCCTCCTCCACATGGCGGGTCTGGAGTACCTGACCGGTCCGATGAATCCGGGCGACCAGATCACCACGGTCGTAAGGCAGCAGAACTCGCATATCGACCGCCGGGCGAGGCAGCTTCGCGGCGATCGCCTGGTGCAGCTCGGCGATGCCCTGACCCGAGTGGGCCGACACGAAGACGGCGTCGGGCCACGTGCGCTTCAACCGCAGCAGGGTCTCCTCGTCGGAGGCGTCCACCTTGTTGATCACCAGCAGCTCGGGGATCGCGTCGGCGCTGACCTCGGCCAGCACCTCGCGGACGGCGCTGACCTGACCCTCGGGGTCGGGGTGGGCACCATCGACTACGTGGACGACGAGATCGGCGTACGACACCTCTTCGAGCGTGGAGCGGAACGCCTCCACGATCTGGTGCGGCAGGTGGCGGACGAACCCGACGGTGTCGGAGAGCGTGTAGACACGACCGTCTTCGGCCGCCGTGCGCCGGGTGGTCGGGTCGAGCGTGGCGAACAGCGCGTCCTCGACCAGCACACCGGCCTGGGTCAGACGGTTGAGCAGGCTGGACTTGCCGGCGTTGGTGTAGCCGGCGATCGCCACGGCCGGCGTCCCGCTGCTGGCCCGGCGGGAACGCTTGGTCTGGCGTACGGTGCGCATGGCCTTGATCTCCCGGCGCAGCTTGGCGATGCGCTGGTTGATCCGGCGACGGTCGGTCTCGAGCTTGGTCTCACCGGGACCACGCGTCCCGACGCCACCACCGCCCGAGCCACCACCGGCGCCACCACCCTGCCGGGAGAGCGACTCACCCCAGCCGCGCAGACGCGGGAGCAGGTACTGCAGCTGGGCCAGCTCGACCTGGGCCTTACCCTCTTTGCTCTTCGCGTGCTGGGCGAAGATGTCGAGGATCAGCGCCGTCCGGTCAACGACCTTGACCTTGACCTGCTGCTCGAGATTCCGCAGCTGCGAAGGGGAGAGCTCGCCGTCGCAGATGACCGTGTCGGCCCCGGTGGCCACGACCGCATCACGCAGTTCGTCGACCTTGCCCCGGCCGATGAAGGTGGCCGTGTCGGGACGGGAACGCCGCTGGATCAGGCCCTCGAGGACCTGGGAACCGGCGGTCTCGGCCAGCGCGGCCAGCTCGGTCAGAGAGTTTTCCGCGTCGGAGACGCTGCCCTCGGTCCACACGCCGACCAGGACGACCCGCTCCAGCCGCAGCTGCCGGTACTCGACCTCGGTGATGTCGGTGAGCTCGGTGGAGAGGCCGGCGACCCGCCGCAGCGAGTGCCGCTCCTCGAGCTCGAGGTCGCCGGACGTGACATCCGGCTCGTCAAGATCTAGTACGGGTGCCTGGTAAGAGTTTCGCAAAAGGTGACCTCCTCGGCCCCGATCGTGGCACGTCACGGTGACGGACGCATCCACATAACGTGGCCGGGCGTTTTCGAGGGTGTGCCTGGGCCTACTACAACGACCCGATGGGAAACCAATATTCCGCGGGGGCAAGATTACGGTGACGCACCCACCAATGTCGGAGGGAACACCGTGGTGACGACCCGCCTGCCGAGCGCAGGATTCTCGATCACGATCCGGATAGCCGTTACCGCGGACGCCTCGTCCATCGGCCGGCTCACCACCTGCGTCGGCGAGGCCGGCGCCATCGTGACGGCCCTCGACGTGGTCGACTCGGACCCCACTCGCGTACTCGTCGACCTCACCTGTGACACGGCCGACTCCAACCACGCCGACCAGGTCGTCAAGCAGCTGGAGGAGCAGGACGGCGTCGACGTCCGCAAGGTCTCCGACCGCACCTTCCTGCTGCACCTGGGCGGCAAGATCGAGGTCTCGTCCAAGGTCGCGCTGCGCAACCGTGACGAGCTCTCCCGCGCCTACACGCCCGGCGTGGCCCGGGTCTGCATGGCGATCGCCGAAAATCCGGCCGACGCCCGTCGCCTGACCATCAAGCGCAACACCGTGGCCGTGGTCAGCGACGGCTCGGCCGTGCTGGGCCTGGGCAACATCGGCCCGGCCGCCGCGATGCCGGTCATGGAGGGCAAGGCCGCCCTGTTCAAGCGGTTCGGCGGCGTGGACGCGTGGCCGGTCGTGCTCGACACGCAGGACACCGACGAGATCGTCAAGATCGTGAAGGCGATCGCCCCGGCCTACGGCGGCATCAACCTCGAGGACATCGCCGCGCCGCGCTGCTTCGAGATCGAGGCCCGCCTGCGCGAGCAGCTGGACATTCCGGTCTTCCACGACGATCAGCACGGAACCGCCATCTGCGTGCTCGCCGCCCTGACCAACGCGCTGCGGGTGGTCGGCAAGAGGCTCGAGGACGTCCGGGTCGTGGTGTCCGGGGCGGGCGCCGCGGGCACGGCGATCATGAAGCTGCTGCTCCGCCAGGGCGTGGGCGACATCATCGCGTACGACCGGAAGGGCGCTCTGCACCGCGGCATGGCCGAGATGTCGGAGACGTGGCAGTGGCTGGCCGACCACACGAACAAGAGCAACTACTCGGGTGACCTGCCCGGCGCGATCGTGGGCGCCGACGTGTTCATCGGCGTGAGCGCGCCCAACCTGCTCACCGGCGACGACATCGCGAAGATGGCCGAGAAGTCGATCGTGTTCGCGCTGGCCAACCCCGACCCCGAGGTCGACCCCCGGGAGGCCCGCAAGCACGCCGCGGTCGTCGCCACCGGCCGGTCCGACCAGCCCAACCAGATCAACAACGTGCTGGCCTTCCCCGGCGTATTCCGCGGCATGCTCGACGTGAGTGCCGAGGAGTTCACCGAGGAGATGGCGCTGGCCGCGGCCCGGGCCATCGCCGACGTGGTGGGCGAGGACAAGCTCAACCCCACGGTCATCATCCCGAGCGTCTTCGACCCCAAGGTCACCCCGGCCGTGGCGGCGGCGATCCGGGCGGCCGTGAAGGGACCGGCGGCGGCGCACAACGTGGCGGCCCTGCCCGAGGCCGACCTAGAGACGGCGCCCGAAGAGACCTTCTAACGGGCGAGCCAGCCGGTCAGCTCGGCCACCCGGTCGGTGATCAGGCCGGCGATCCCGGCCTGGGCGAGAACCGGCCACACGGCCATGTCGTTGGCCGTCCACGGCATCACGTCGATGCCGCGGGCGGTCAGGGCGGCCACCGTGCCCGGGTCGCCGAGGACGTCGGCGGTCGACGGGTTCAGGTAGACGACCTCGAGCTCGTCGGCCAGTGCCACTGTGCCGGGCTCGAAGCGCAGGCGGAGCAGGCCACGGCGTACGGCCGGATCGACCTCGCGGACCAGGGCCACGATCGCCGGGTCGAAGCTCTGCACGATCGTGCGGTCGCGCACACCGGCGGCGGCGACCAGTTCGAGGATGGTCTTGACCTGGGACAGCGTGGCGGGCGGCTTGATCTCGAGGAGCAGTTCGGGGCCCTGGACCAGGTCGAGCACCTCGGCCAGCGAGGGGACGCGCACGTCGGCGTAGGCGGGCGAGAACCAGGAACCGGCGTCGAGAGCGGCCACCGTTTCGTACGGGAAATCCCAGACGTGCCCGGACCCGGACGTCGTGCGGTCGAGTGTGCGGTCGTGGATCACCACCGGGACGTCGTCGGCGGTGGTGCGTACGTCGAACTCGACGTGGGTGGCACCCGCCCGGACGGCGGCCTCGAAAGCGGGCAGCGTGTTCTCGGGCGCGACGAAGGAATAGCCGCGGTGCGCGACGTTGTGCATCAGAGGGTGTCGCCGGTGGCCACCAGCACGGCCGGACCGGCCAGCCACCAGCCGTCCTGATCGTCGTGGGTCACCGTGAGGCGGCCGCCGGGCAGGTCGACCGCGACCGTGCCCATGGCCAGACCGGCGTCACGCAGGGCGACCGCGCCGACCGCGAGCGCGCCCGAACCGCAGGACAGCGTCTCGCCCGAGCCACGCTCGTAGACACGCATCGCGACGTGCAGGTCGGTCTCGGGCAGCGCGGGCGCGGGGACGACGAACTCGACGTTGACCCCGCTCGCGAACAGCGATTTGTCGTAGCCGGGGGCCAGGTGCAGGTCGAGCGACGAGAGGGGCAGGCTGTCGTGCAGACCGCAGACCAGGTGCGGGTTGCCGCAGTCGACGGCCACGCCCGGGAACGTCAGCGGGCCGGTGGTGGCGGTGCTGGCCGCGTACACGCGAGGGCTTCGCATCCGTACGCGGATCTCGTCGCCCTCGACCACCGCGACCACGACGCCGGCCCGCGTCGCGACCGTAATGCCTTTTTGATCGACCGGGGCGAGGCCGTTCTCGACCAGGTAGCGGGTGAACACGCGCACGCCGTTGCCACACATCTCGGCGATCGAACCGTCGCTGTTGCGGTAATCCATGAACCACTCGGCCTCGGACGCCATCCCGGCGCCGGCCGGATCCTTGGCGCTGCGCACGACCCGGAGCACGCCGTCGGCCCCGATGCCGAACCGGCGGTGGCAGAGGTCGGCGACCTGCTCCGCGGTCAGGTCGAGGGCGCCGTCGACATCCTCGATGATCACAAAGTCGTTGCCGGTGCCGTGGCCCTTGGTGAATCTCACCGGACCATCATCCCGTAAGCGCGAGCGCGTCCGCCAACAGCGTCGGCGAGCCTCCGTCGAGCCAGGTGATCGACGGGTCACGCCGGAACCAGGAGCGCTGTCTCCGGACGAAACGGCGAGTTCCCCGTACGGTGTCGGCCTTGGCTTCTTCGTTTGTCATCTCGCCGTCGATCTCGGCCAGCGCCTGCTGATAGCCCAGCGCCCGGCTCGCCGTCCGCCCCTCGCGCAGCCCTTGGGGAATCAGCGCGCGCACCTCGTCGAGCAGCCCGGCCGCCCACATCAGCTCGACCCGCAGCGCGATCCGCTCGTCCAGCGCACCGGTCTCCCGGTCGACCCCGATCTGCACCGACGGGTAATAAGGAGTGGGCGCCGGCAGCGAAGCGGTGAACGGCTGCCCGGTCATCTCGATCACCTCGAGCGCGCGGACGATACGCCGCCCGTTCGAGGGAAGGATCTTGCCGGCCGCCATCGGGTCCCGGCTTCTCAGCCTGTCGTGCATCTCTTCCGGGCCGACCCGGGCCAGCTCCTCCTCGAGCCGGGCCCGGATGGCCGGATCGGTGCCCGGGAACTCGAACTCCTCGAGAACCGCCCGGATATAGAGGCCGGACCCGCCGACGAGCAGCGGCACCCGCCCCCGGGCGTGGATGTCGTCGATCGCCGCCCGGGCCAGTCCCTGGTATTCGGCGACGGCGGCCGGGACCGTCACGTCCCAGATGTCGAGGAGGTGATGATTCACCCCTTCGCGCTCACCGAGGGTGAGTTTCGCCGTGCCGATGTCCATGCCCCGGTAGAGCTGCATCGAGTCGGCGTTGACCACCTCGCCGCCGAGTTCCCGGGCGAGATCGAGGCTGAGCGCGGACTTTCCGGCCGCGGTCGGCCCGACGACGGTGATCACGCGCGGAGCTCCTGCTGACGGCACGGAGCAACGGTAGGACAAGGTTTGGCCACGGTCATCGGCGGGCGCTTCCCCGTAACCGGGTTGGACCTGTGACAATGCGCGAGAAAGAATGCCGTAGAGAAGCTAGGCGTTCGACTGCGCTGTGGCGGTGGTCGCCGGTCCCACGGGATCGGAGATGCCGGGAAGACGAGGATGGGTCATGAACGACTGGACGGCCTTCGGGCGCGTGGATGCCGACGGCACCGTGTACGTGAAGACCGCTGAGGGCGACCGGGTGGTCGGCTCCTGGCAGGCGGGCACCCCCGAGGAAGGCTTGGCCCACTTCGCGCGGCGCTTCGCCGACCTCGTGACCGAGGTCGAGCTCGTCGAGGCCCGCCTCAAGTCCGGCGCGGCCGACGCGTCACACTCGCTGACCAGCGTGAAGCGGCTGCGCCAGCAGCTCGACGAGGCGCACGTGGTCGGTGACATCGACGGGCTCACCAACCGGCTCGAGCGCCTGGCCACGCTGGCCGACGAAAAGGCCGGCGAGGCCCGGGCGGCCCGCGAGACGGCCCGCACCGAGGCCGTCGCCCGCAAGACCGCGCTGGTCGAGGAGGCCGAGAAGATCGCCGCCGACTCCACCGGCTGGAAGTCGGCCGGCGACCGGCTCAAGGAGATCCTCGACGAGTGGAAGACGATCCGCGGCGTCGACAAGAAGACCGACGGTGAGCTGTGGAAGCGCTTCGCCACCGCGCGGGACGGCTTCACCCGCCGCCGGGGCGCCCACTTCGCCACCCTCGACGGCCAGCGCAAGCAGGCCCAGACGGCCAAGGAAGATCTGGTCACCGAGGCCGAGAGCCTGTCCGAGTCGACCGAGTGGTCGTCCACGGCCAACCGGCTCAAAGACCTGATGGCCGAGTGGAAGGCCGCCCCGCGCGCCGCCAAGGAGGCCGAGCAGCGCCTCTGGGAACGCTTCCGGGCCGCGCAGGACGCGTTCTTCACCCGCCGCAGCGAGGTCTTCTCGGCTCGCGACGCCGAATACAAGGGCAACCTCGACAAGAAGCAGGCGATCCTGGCCGAGGTCGAGGCGCTCGACGTCGACGCCGACCCGCGCGGTGCGCAGAACAAGCTGCGCGACGCCCAGGCCGCGTGGCACGACGCGGGCCGGGTTCCCCGCGAGTCGTCGGCGTCGCTCGACCGTCGCTGGCGGGCCGCCGAGGAGCGCATCCGCGTGGCGATGGACTCGGCCTGGCGCAAGACCACGCCGCAGGACAACCCGCTGCTCCAGCAGATGCGCGAGCAGGTGGCTGAGGCCGAGCAGCGTCTCGAGCGGGCCAAGTCGGCCGGTGACGCCAAGCGCATCCGCGAGGCCGAGCAGGCGCTCAACTCGAAGAAGCAGTTCCTGGCCCTGGCTGAGCAGGCCAACTGAGATTCTTTTCCCGTACGCCGTCCGGCCGCCTCTCGACCCTGTGTCGCGGGGCGGCCGTTCCCGTTGACTAGTGAAGGACAACGCCGCTCGTCGGTGACGCTGTGTCAGCGCGCCTGTGGACAAACTCGTGGCCTGTGGACAACCCGGCCGTGCGCCGCGCCGCCTTCGATAGGCTGGGCTGGGCTCGTCCCCCAGGGTGGGCGGGGTATGGCTAGTTGGCCTGCGAAGCGATCAGAGCCAGCTCAGCCGGGGAGGCGTTGCCGCCGGAGCAGACGACGGCGATCTCGCGGCCCGCGAAGCGCTCGGGAAACTCCAGCACGGCGGCCAGCGCGGCCGCCCCGGCGCCCTCGGCCAGGGTGTGCGCCGCCGAGGCGAGCATTCGCTGGGCCTCGACGATGCGGTCGTCGGGGACCAGCACGAAGTCGCTCATCAGCTTGCACATGATCTGCTGGGGCAGCTCGTAACCGCGGCCGGTGGCCAGGCCCTCGACCCGGGTCTGGTTGGGGCGCGTCACGAGCGAGGCGGAGCGCCACGAATCGTGGGCGGCGGGCGACGACGCCGACTGCACACCGATGATCTCGCAGGTGGGCGCCAGCTCGGCGGCCACGACGGATGCGGCGGCGGCGCCGGTTCCGCTGCCGACCGGCACGACGATGGCGGACAGGTTCGGGCGCGCGGTGAGGATCTCGTCGTACAGGGTGCCGACGCCGGCCAGCAGCTCGGGGGTGTCACCGGGGCTGACCAGGCGGTGACCGGTCGAGGCGGCCAGCTCGACCGCGTGCGCCTCGGACTCGCCGAGGTTGGCGCCGGCCAGGACGACCGTGGCGCCCCACGCGCGTACGGCGGCGATTTTGGTCGGGCTGGCCGCCTGCGGCATGACGACGGTGCACGGGGTGTCGTACTGGTGGCTCGCGTACGCCATGGCCTGGGCGTGGTTGCCGGTCGAATAGGTGACGATGCCCCGGCCGGGTGAGGTGGCGAGCAGGTTCAGGGCGCCCCGGATCTTGAACGCGCCGATCGGCTGGACGTTCTCGTGCTTCACGTGCACCGTCGCGCCCACGGCGGCGTTGAGTACCGGGTACGACCACATCGGGGTGGGCGGCAAAGAGATCTTGGCGGCTCGCACGTCGGCGTAGGAGAAGTCCATGACTCGATCGTCGCGGCAACGGCATCCATCGGTCCAATGCCGTTCTTCTTGAAAAGCCATAGATACGATTGATGAATGCTCGACGTCACCCGTCTGCGCGTGCTGGCCGCCGTCGCCCGGCACGGCAGTGTCACCGCCGCGGCCGAGGCGCTCCACTACGCCCAGCCGTCGGTCAGCCACCATCTGGCCCGGCTCGAGGCCGAGACCGGCTCCCGGCTGGTGCAGCGGTCCGGGCGCGGCATACGGCTGACCGAGGCGGGTCGCCTGCTGGCCGACCGGGCCGAAGAGATCCTGGGCCGGCTCGACGCGGCCGAGGAGGAACTGGCCGCCCATGCGGGGCTGCGGGCGGGGCGCGTACGGCTAGCCGCTTTTCCGTCGGCGCTCGGCACGTTCGTGCCCGTCGCGGCGGCCGCGTTCGACGAGGCGTACCCGGGAATCGATCTTCGGTTCCGGGAGGCCGAGCCGCCCGCGGCGATCGATCTGCTGCGCCGCGGCGAGGTGGACGTGGCGGTGATCTTCACACATGAGGACGTGACCGGTCTGCGCACCGAGGAGCTCTTCGAGGACGAGACCTACCTGGTCACGCCGCTGGACTGGGCCGGTGACGGGCTGGCCGACCATCGCGGGCGACGGTGGATCGGCGGCTGCGAGCGCTGCCGGGCCGAACTGCTGCGGGCGTGCGCCGCCGAGGGGTTCACGCCGGACATCCGGTTCACCACCGACGACTACGTGGCGGTGCAGCAACTGGTCGCGCGCAACCTCGGGGTCACCACCCTGCCGGGGCTGGCGCTGGCGGCACATCGCAACGAGCGCGTCCGCGTCGTGCCCCTGCCCGGCCGAGGGCGGCGCGTGCTGGTCGCGGTGGCGGGCGAGGCACCCGACCCACCCGCGACGAGAGCGCTGACCGAAATGATCAGAGCGAGCAGCCCTCGGCCGCCGGCAGCGGAGCCGGGACACCG
Organism: Paractinoplanes bogorensis; assembly: GCF_018829635.1. GTDB lineage: Bacteria > Actinomycetota > Actinomycetes > Mycobacteriales > Micromonosporaceae > Actinoplanes > Actinoplanes bogorensis. Next base: position 466,910 of record NZ_JAHKKG010000001.1, on the reverse strand, counting down.
AGTGACGGCAGGCCGAGCGACACTCCCTTGAGCTTCGGGGTGCGGCCCGCCTCGAACGCGTCGCCGGCCCGCGTCCGCCGATGGCTGAGCGGCAGGCCGTCGGCGTTCAGGTGGTGCGGCGCCGCGTAGGTCACCACGGTATCGACGATGTCGCCCGGGCGCGGGGTGAGATCGCCGGTCGCGAAGTGGACCAGCCGGCCGTCGCGGGCCCGGCCACTGAGCCGGCCCGTACGGTCGTCCTTGCGGCCCTCACCGACCGCGACGAGCACCTCGACCTTTTCGCCGACGAGCTTTTTGTTCTCGGCCCAGGTGATCTCTTCGAGCAGCGTGATCAGCCGCTCGTAGCGCTCCTGGACGACCGCCTTGGGCAGCTGCTCGTCCATCGTCGCGGCGGGCGTGCCCGGGCGCTTCGAGTATTGGAAGGTGAACGCGCTGGAGAACCGGGCCCGGCGCACGACCTCGAGGGTCTGCTCGAAATCGTCGTCGGTCTCGCCCGGGAAGCCGACGATGATGTCGGTCGTGATCGCGGCGTCGGGCATCGCCGCCCGCACCTTGTCGATGATGCCGAGGTATTTCTCCTGGCGGTAGCTGCGCCGCATGGCCTTGAGCACGCGGTCGGAGCCGGACTGCAGCGGCATGTGCAGCGAGTGGCAGACGTTGGGCGTCTCGGCCATCGCGGCGATCACGTCGTCGGTGAAGTCTTTGGGGTGCGGGCTGGTGAACCGCACCCGCTCGAGGCCCTCGATCTCGCCGGTGGCCCGCAGCAGTTTGCCGAAGGCGAGCCGGTCGCCGAACTCGACGCCGTAGGAGTTGACGTTCTGCCCGAGCAGCGTGACCTCGAGGACACCCTCTTTGGTCAGCGCTTCGACCTCGGCCAGGATCTCGCCCGGCCGACGGTCCTTCTCCTTGCCGCGCAGCGACGGCACGATGCAGAACGTGCAGGTGTTGTTGCAGCCCACGGAGATCGAGACCCAGCCCGCGTACGTCGACTCGCGCTTGGTCGGCAGCGTGGAGGGGAAGACCTCGAGCGACTCGAGGATCTCGACCTCGGCCTCCTGGTTGTGCCGGGCGCGTTCGAGCAGGGCGGGCAGCGAGCCGATGTTGTGGGTGCCGAAGACGACGTCGACCCAGGGTGCCTTCTTGACGATGTCGCCGCGGTCCTTCTGGGCCAGGCAGCCGCCGACCGCGATCTGCATGTCCGGGTTTTTGACCTTGGTCGGGCGCAGGTGGCCGAGGTTGCCGTAGAGGCGGTTGTCGGCATTTTCCCGTACGGCGCAGGTGTTGAAGACCACGACGTCGGCCGACTCGGGATCGGCGGCACGGACGTAGCCCGCATCCTCCATCAGTCCGGAGATGCGCTCGCTGTCGTGCACGTTCATCTGGCAGCCGTAAGTGCGCACGTCGTACGTGCGGGAGGCGCCGGCGATTTCAGTAGTCATGGCAATAGGCAGGGTACGCGCTTTCTCGGCCTGGCTTCAGACGGCGTTCTCCTCGGGCCGAGTTACCGCTCCGTAACCGATCTCTGGGCAATACCCGGTGATCGCACCCATAGATTCGGCGCATGCGCATCTCTCGGCCGGCGGCCGCGCTCGCAGCACTCACCCTGGCGCTGGCCGCGGCGGCCTGCGGCGGGAGCGACGAGGCGGCCACCGTCACCGATGGTGGCGGAGAGACGGTCGACGCCAGCATCGCGAGCCGGGTCGCCGCGGGCAAGCTGGTGATCGGCGTCAAGGCCGACCAGCCCGGCCTCGGCCTGCACCGCGGCGGCACCTACACCGGCTTCGACATCGAGATCGGCAAGATCATCGCGAAGGGTCTGGGCGTCGCCGAGTCCCGCATCGAGTGGATGACCATCGTGTCGGCCAACCGCGAGCCCTACCTCCGGGGTGGTCAGGTCGACCTGGTCATCGCGACCTACACGATCAACGAGGCGCGGAAGAAGGTCGTCAACTTCGGCGGCCCCTACTTCATCGCCGGCCAGGACCTGCTGGTCCCGACCGCGTCGACGATCAGCGGCCCGGACGATCTCGCGGGCAAGCGGGTCTGTTCGGTCAGCGGCTCGACCCCGGCCAACCGGATCAAGTCGAACTACCAGGACGCCCAGCTCCAGCAGTTCGACACGTACCTCAAATGCATGACGGCGCTGGCCGGCGATCAGGTCGACGCGGTCACCACCGACGACATCATCCTCACCGGCTACGCCGTGCAGAAGCAGTACGCGGGCAAGTTCAAGCTGGTCGGCAAGCCGTTCAGCGAGGAGCCGTACGGGATCGGCCTGCGCCGGAACGACACCGCCGGCTGTCAGCGGATCAACGACATCCTCACGGCCGCGGCCGCCGACGGGTCGTACAAGAAGGCCTGGACCAAGACGCTCGGTGCGAGCGGCACGGCGGCGCCGACACTCGACACGTCGAAGTTCACCAACTGCGCCTAGGCGGCCTCCTCCTCCGGCCCGGCTGCGCACGCGGGGTCGTCGCCCGTGCAGGGGCGCATGTGCCGGCGTACGGGACCGTCGTCGGTCTCGACCTCGTCGACGTGCACGAGCCGGAGACTCCCGTCGGGTTCGGCCAGCACGTAACGCGTCGGGTTGAGGGAGTCGTCCGGGAGCAGGATCGCGACCTCCAGCCGGACCGCGACCGCGCTGGCCGCCGTGGTCTCGGCCAGGCTCTCGGGTGCCAGATACACATCTATCAGTGTCGGAAAGTCACCATTGACGTGATAGACGTCGCACAACACAGCGTTGTCGATCTCCGTCGAGTCCAGGAGCACGACATTCCGCTCGAGGGCACCCGCGAGGGCACCACACACGCGATCCGAATCAAGGGACGATGCGGCCGCCCAGTTCCAAAGGCCGCCTGTCGGATCCATGTCAGCCATACCGAACATGGTGGACAATGCTCGCGCCGCGCACTGTCCGTGTTACCGCTCCGTGACCATTCTCGGTGTGAACCGATACAACCGCCCACATAGAGTGTGCCCATCCGGGTGATCCGCCAGAACAGGGACGGTGGTCCAGCAGTGTCCGACGAGGCTCTCATCGTCCTCGACAAGGTCAACAAGTGGTTCGGTCCGCTGCACGTTCTCGACAACGTGAGTCTCTCCGTTGCCAAGGGCGAGGTGGTTGTCGTGATCGGACCGTCGGGGTCCGGCAAGTCGACGCTGTGCCGCTCGATCAACCGACTCGAGCCGATCAACGACGGCACCATCACCTTCGACGGACAGCCCCTGCCGGCCGAGGGTCGCCCGCTGGCGCGGCTGCGCAGCGAGGTCGGCATGGTGTTCCAGTCGTTCAACCTGTTCGCGCACAAGACGATCCTGCAGAACGTCATGCTCGGCCCGACCAAGGTGCGCAAGGAGAAGCCCGCCGTCGTCCGCGACCGGGCCATGTCCCTGCTCGACCGGGTCGGCATCGGCAACCAGGCCGAGAAATATCCGGCCCAGCTCTCCGGCGGCCAGCAGCAGCGCGTCGCCATCGCCCGCGCCCTGGCCATGCAGCCCAAGGCGATGCTCTTCGACGAGCCCACCAGCGCCCTCGACCCCGAGATGGTCGGCGAGGTGCTCGAGGTGATGACCTCGCTCGCCAAGGAGGGCATGACGATGGTGGTCGTCACCCACGAGATGGGCTTCGCCCGCCACGCGGCCAACCGCGTGGTCTTCATGGCCGACGGCCAGCTCGTCGAGTCCGCTCCCCCGGCCGAGTTCTTCGCCAATCCGAAGAGTGACCGTGCCAAGGACTTCCTCTCCAAAATCCTCACGCACTAGCTGTTGATCCATAAGCGGATACGAATTCGAGGAGCGAAATCATGCGCATCACCCGATTGGCTGCCACGTTCGGAGCGCTCACCATGGCGCTCGCCGTGGCCGCGTGCGGCGGGGACGACGAGGGCACCGGCAGCGGCGGTGCCAGTGGCATCGAGGGCAAGGCCGCGGGCGGCAAGCTCGTGATCGGCGTCAAGGCCGACCAGCCCGGCCTGGGTCTGCAGACCGGCAGCACCTACACCGGCTTCGACGTCGAGATCGGCAAGATCATCGCGAAGGGCCTGGGCGTTCCGGACTCCGGCATCGAGTGGAAGACCACCGTCTCGGCCAACCGTGAGCCCTACATCCAGCAGGGTCAGGTCGACATCGTGGTGGCCACCTACACGATCAACGACGAGCGCAAGAAGGTCGTCAACTTCGGCGGCCCCTACTACATCGCCGGCCAGGACCTGCTGGTCCCGACCAACTCGACGATCACCGGCGTGGACAACATCGCCGGCAAGAAGGTCTGCTCGGTCAGCGGCTCGACGCCGGCCAAGCGGATCCAGGAAGAGCACAAGGACGCCCAGCTCCAGCAGTTCGACACGTACTCCAAGTGCGTGACGGCGCTGGCCGGCGGTCAGGTCGACGCGGTCACCACCGACGACATCATCCTCGCCGGTTACGCCGCCCAGGACCAGTACGCGGGCAAGTTCAAGGTCGTCGGCAAGCCCTTCAGCGAGGAGCCCTACGGCATCGGCCTCAAGAAGGACGACACCGCGGGCTGCAACAAGATCAACGAGATCCTGAAGACGGCGGCCACCGACGGGTCGTACAAGAAGGCCTGGGACGACACGCTCGGCAAGAGCGGCACGGCGGCGCCGGAGCTCGACACGTCCAAGCTGACCAACTGCAGCTGATCCTTTTCTAGTCGGCGGGGCCGGGCGACCGGCCCCGCCGATGTTGTTTTCCACACCTCTTTCAATCGAAGGTGCCGATGGACGTCTTCTCCGATGCGTTGAACCGGGACGTATATCTCACCGGGTTCCTCTGGATCCTGAAGCTCACGCTGGCCGGTGGCGTGGGGGCCCTGGTGCTCGGCGTGCTGCTGGCCGCGATGCGGGTGTCGCCGGTCCCGGTGCTGCGCGGCTTCGGCACCGCCTGGGTCAACACCTTCCGGAACACCCCGCTCACGCTGATCATCTTCTTCTGTTACTTCGGCCTGTTCTCGACGCTGGGCCTGTCGCTCTCGGACGACATCAACCTCAACAACTTCTGGCTCGGCGCGATCGGCCTCGCCGTCTACACCGCCGCGTTCGTGTGTGAGGCGATCCGCTCGGGCATCAACACGGTGCCCGCCGGTCAGGCCGAGGCGGCCCGGGCGATCGGCATGACGTTCCGCCAGACGCTGACGATCGTGATCCTGCCGCAGGCCGGCCGGGCCGTGATCGCGCCGCTGGGCAGCATCCTGATCGCGCTCTGCAAGAACTCGACCATCGTCGGCACGATCGGCCTGATGGAGTCGTCCAACGCGATGAAGGAACTGATCAACGCGAACGGCGACGCGGTCATCCCGATCTTCCTGGTGTTCGCCGGCACGTTCGCCCTCTTCCTGATCCCCACCGGTTACGCGTTCGGCTGGCTGGCCAACCGCCTGGCGGTGAAACGATGAGCACCGATGCCGTCTTGTATGACCACCCGGGGCCCAAGGCCAAGGTCCGCAACCTCGTCCTGACCGTAGTCTTCGGGATCGCGGTGCTCGGGCTGCTCTGGTGGATCTACTCGCGCTTCGACGCGAAGGGCCAGTGGGACGCCAACCTCTGGAAGCCGTTCACCCAGTCGAGCACCTGGACCGACTACATCCTCCCCGGCCTGTGGGGCACCATCAAGGCGGCCGCGGTCGCGATGGTGCTGTCGCTGGTGTTCGGTGTGCTGTTCGCGGTCGGCCGGCTCAGCGACCACTGGTGGGTCCGGTGGCCCGCCGGTGCGGTTGTCGAGTTCTTCCGGGCCGTACCGCTGCTGCTCCTGATGTTCTTCATCTTCTTCGGGGTGCCGTTCATCACCGAAGAGCCGATGTCGATCTTCTGGGCCGTGGTCCTCGGTCTGACCCTCTACAACGGATCGGTGCTGGCCGAGGCCTTCCGCGCCGGCGTCTACTCGGTGCCCCGCGGGCAGAGCGAGGCTGCGTACGCGATCGGCATGCGCAAGGGCCAGGTGATGAGCCAGATCCTCATCCCGCAGGCGGCCCGGGCGATGCTGCCGGTGATCGTCAGCCAGCTGGTCGTGCTGGTCAAGGACACCGCGCTCGGCTACATCATCTCGTACAACGAGCTGATCCAGCTGGGCGTCAACAACCTCTCGGCCAACTTCGGCAACGTGGTGCAGGCCGCGATCGTGGCCGCGATCATCTACATCATCGTGAATTCGCTGCTCACCGCGTTCGCGGGCTGGCTCGGACGGCGCACCCGCCGCACCGGCAAGGCACCGCGGGTCACCGGCGCGCAGCAGATGACCGTCGAGCCCGGCATGGGCGGCGGCGGGGGCACGAGCTGACAGACCCTTTTCCCGTACGCCTGTAAGCGCTCGCAAAAGTGGCCCCGGTACCTCGCCGGGGCCACTTTTGTCGGCCTGCTCACTCCTGTCCGGCTGGTGTCTGCACGCTCACGTCGATCCGGCTTGCTCCCGGATGCCGGCTCTTGACATGCTGCCGCCATGATCTCCACGGACGACGTCACCGACCAGCCGCTACGAGCCCAGTTCGAGGTCTTCCTCGACGAGCACCGCCAGGCTCTGCACGACTGTCTCGACGACCTCACCGAGGAGCAGGTGCGCAGCTCGCTCGTGCCGTCCCGCACGACGCTGCTGGGCCTGGTCAAGCATGCGACCTTCGTCGAGAAAGTGTGGTTCGACGAGGCGGTCACGGGACGGTCGCGGGCCGAGATCGGCATCCCCACGGACCCCGACGAATCGTTCATCCTGGATGATTCGGACACCATTGCGTCCGTACGGGAAACGTATTTGTCAGTGTGCGATGAGTCCCGAGCCGCCGCCATCGGGTTCGGCCTCGATGATCTTTTGCCGGGTAACCGTCGCGGGCCGCTGCCGCTGCGCTGGGTCTACCTGCACCTGCTGCGGGAGCTGGCGCAGCATTGCGGCCACGCCGACATCCTCCGCGAGCAGCTGGGGCTGGCTAACGAGCAAGCTCGGTGACGCGGGACTCCCGCACCACCGTGACCCGGATCTGACCCGGATAGGTCAGCTCCTCCTCGATCTGCTTCGCCACGTCGCGGGCCAGCACGGCCGCACCGATGTCGTCGATGTCGTCCGGGCGCACCATCACCCTGATCTCGCGCCCGGCCTGCATCGCGAAGACCTTCTCGACGCCGACCTTGCTGGCGGCGATCTCCTCGATGCGTTCCAGGCGCTTCACGTACGCCTCGAGGCTCTCCCGCCGTGCCCCCGGACGCCCGCCCGAGCAGGCGTCCGAGGCCTGGGTCAGCACGGCCTCGATGGTCTGCGGCTGAACCTCGTTGTGGTGCGCCTCGATCGCGTGCACCACGTCTTCCGACTCGCCGTACTTGCGGGCCAGGTCGGCCCCGATCAGCGCGTGACTGCCCTCGACCTCGTGGGTCAGCGCCTTACCGATGTCGTGCAGGAACGCCGCCCGCTTCATCGTCGGGATGTCCAGGCCCAGCTCGGCCGCCATGATGCCGGCGATGTGGGCGGTCTCGATGAGGTGCTTGAGCACGTTCTGGCCGTAGCTGGTGCGGTAGCGCAGCCGGCCCAGCAGCTTGGCCAGCTCGGGGTGCAGGTCGGTGATGCCGACGTCGACCAGCGCCTCCTCGGCGGCCCGGTCACAGAGCTGCTCGACCTCGCCCTTGGCGCTCTCGAACACCTCCTCGATGCGGTGCGGATGAATCCGGCCGTCCAGCACCAGCTTCTCGAGGGTCAGGCGACCGACCTCACGGCGTACCGGATCGAAGCAGGAGAGCAGCACCGCCTCGGGAGTGTCATCGATGATCAGGTTGACCCCGGTGACCGACTCGAACGCCCGGATGTTGCGGCCCTCACGGCCGATGATCCGGCCCTTCATCTCGTCGCTCGGCAGGTGCAGCACGCTGACCACACTCTCCGAGGTCTGCTCGCTGGCGATCCGCTGGATGGCGTCGACGACGATGTGCCGGGCCCGGGTGTCGGCGGTGCTCTTGGCCTCGCTCTCGATGTCGCGGACCAGGATCGCGGCCTCCCGCTTGGCCTGCGCCTCGATGCTCTCGACGAGCTCGGTGCGGGCGATGTCGGCGGTCAGCCCGGCGATCCGCTCGAGCTCGCGGCGCTTCTTCTCCTCGACGCCGGCCAGCTCGGACTCGCGACCGGCCAGGGCCGCCTCACGGGTGACGAGGTCGGCGTCCATGGTCGCCAGGCGGCGTTCCCGCTCGACCAGCCGCTCCACCTCGTCGCCGTGCAGGCGCTCGCGCTCGTCGATCCGGGCGGCGCGGCGCTCGACCTCGGCGGCCTGCTCCTTGGCGGTGGTGTTGAGCAGCGCCACCTCACGCTCACCCTGGCGGCGGGCAGCCGTGCGGACCTGCTCGGCGTCGGCCTCGGCCTGGCGATGGGCGTGCTCGAGGATCGTGTCGGCCTCGCTGTGGGCGGCCTCGAGCACCCGGCGGGCCTCGGCCCGGGCGGCGCCCGCCTCGGCCTTGGCGGCAGCGGCCTCCGCGCGTACGGAAGCGGCCTTGGCATTGGCGTCGTCGACCTTGGCGTTCGCGTCCTCGACCTTGGCGTTGGCGTCCTCGACCTTGGCCAGCGCGTCGTCGACGGCCTGACCCTGACCCTGGTCGTCCACCCGGACCCGGTGCAGCTGTCGCATCGCGCGGGTGCCCAGCACGATGCCGGCCACCACGATCGCGGCGAGGACGACGATCGCCACCACCAGCACCCAGTCCAGGGTGGTCGTCATCTCGGCGCGTCTCCCTCCGCCCGGCACGGTGTGAACGTGCGGGCCCGTTGCTGCGGGATGCCCGACCAAGGCACGACTCATCGACCCGCCGCCCACTTGGGGGTGCGACGGTGCCGACCGCCCTTATATCGGCTCCACGACGCATGCGGTCTCGCGCCGGTGCCGTATCTGTGGCTGCTTGCTGGCTACAAGTGATGCCGTAATGTAATGCGATCTATGTTGTGACTGTTGCTTGCGATGGTCGAACAAACCTTGTGTAACGCGAGGCTAGGTCGCGAGTGCCACTTCGGTCAAGGATCCATGATTCGGCAGCGGATGGGACTTAGGGCACAGACTCGCTTACCCCCAGCTCACGACACCGACGGGCATTTCAGGCGTACCGGGACCAGAGATCGCGCATCGGTTCCCACTTCTCCCCCAGACCTTCCTTCCAGTACGCCAGCAGGTAGCCGGCAACCGGGGTCCGGGCGTCGTCCCACCACACACCGCTGACCGTTCTCGTCGTGCCACTCTCGGTGAGACGGTACGCGTACTCCAGGTAGTTGCCGGTAATTCGGCCCGAAGGGGTGGTCCCCTCAGTCGCCCGGGCCACCCCCGGGGTGAGTTCCGGGGCGTCGCCGGTGTCCGCCTTCGCCCGCGCCCGGTCCCGGTCGGCGACCGAGTCGTACTCGACGAAGATCGCGCTCATCCCGTCCAGGGAACAGCGGACCCGGGCCTTCTCGCCAGTGTTGGCCCTGGGCCGGGTGCAGGAGGTCAGATAGGGCAGGAAGCCCTCGGCGATCGGGGTCAGCGCGGTGCCGGCGAAGGTGGCCCGATTGAGGGTCAGCTGGTTCTGCTCGAACGAGCCCAGGCTTGGTTGCTGGGCCTTCGGCTCGTTGGGGGCGGTGGCCCGGCCCACGAAGTAGCCGCCCGTGCCGAAGAGCAGGAGGCCGGCGACCAGGCCGGCCAGGATGCCGATGACGAGGCGGTTGCGCGCGGGCGGCGGGGACGGCTCGATGCGGCGGCCGGGAGGGGTGCTGAAGCCGTAGGGGGTGTCGGTCCAGCCCTCTTGACGCTCGCCGAAGGGGTCGCCGCCGTGGAAGGGACCGTAGGCGCTGCCGGTCGGGGGTCCGCTGATCGGGCCGCCGGGGTACGGGCTCCCGCTGGCCGGGCCGCCGGGGTACGGGCTCCCGCTCGCCGGCACGCCACTAGCCGGGCCGCCGGGATATGGGGTCTCGCTGGCCGACATGCCGCTGGTCGGTGACCCGGTCGGCATTCCGCCGGCTGGACCGGCGGGGTGTGGGCCTCCGCTGGCCGGCACGCCGCTGGCCGGGCCGCCGGGGTATGGGGTCCCGCTGGTCGGTGACCCGGTCGGCATTCCGCCGGCTGGACCGGCGGGGTGTGGGCCTCCGCTGGCCGGCACGCCGCTGGCCGGGCCGCCGGGGTATGGGGTCCCGCTGGCCGACATGCCGCTGGTCGGTGACCCGGTCGGCATTCCGCCGGCTGGACCGGCGGGGTGTGGGCCTCCGCTGGCCGGCACGCCGCTGTTCGGTGTTGACCCGGTCGGCATGCCGCTGTTCGGTGTTGACCCGGTCGGCATTCCGCTGGTCGGACCGGCGGGGTGTGGGCTTCCGGCGGCCGGACCGGATGGGGTGCTGGGATTTGGGGTCTCGCTAGCCGGGGCGGGGCCGGACTGCGGCGTGGGGTTGCTGGGCTCGTCGCTGGGCGGCGGGTTGTTGCTCGCCTGCGCAGGGACCGTGGGAGCGCTCACCTGCTGCGGCGGCACCGGGGCGGTGGCCCGCGGCGGCAACGCAGGGGCAGTCGGCTGCGGCGGGGCTGCGGCTGCGCCCGTCGGCGACGGGGATGCCGGGGCGGCCGAGGCAGGGTTGGGTTGCTGCTGCGGAATGAGCGGAGCGGTCGGCTCGGCACCCTCCGGGAAGGGACCGTGGCCCCGCAACCTGCCCTGCGAAGACTCGGTCACAATGCCGCATATTACCAACCAGTGGCGAACGCCGATGTCTGCCGCAGACGCCCTCGACCTGCCCGATCACCCTTGCGACCCCACGCGATCGCAGGGTGGGCCGCGACACGAAACCACAGCCACGTCGTGATCGAGGGGGCAGACCTGTGCGGCCGCGGCAGCTCCAAACGCGGCTGAGACTGAACGCGGTCACGCGGACGCGGGGATGGGTGTCGACTCGGCCGACTACGCCAGCGATCGGACGCCACGCGAGAAGGCCAGGACGCCGCAGGGCGAGGGTGCAACTCGACGTGGCGAGGTTGGTGCGTCACGCGGCGGAAGACGCGGTCAGCGCCGCTGGTCGGCGGCCAGATTGAGGCGCCACACAACGGAAGACCCGGTCAGCGCCGCTGGTCGGCGGCCAGATTGAGGCGCCACACAACGGAAGACCCTGTCAGCGCCGGTGGTGGGGTGGGTCAGGCGGTGGGGTCGATGTCGGTGGCCAGGGCGTCGGCGTCGAGCTGGTCGGCGAACTCGGCTGCCTCGGCGTCGCGGGCGGCCAGCGCGTCCTTGACCGCACGGATGGCCACGCCGGCCGGGTAACCCTTGCGCGCCAGCATTCCGACCAGACGGCGGAAGACGGCGTCGGGTGCGCCCGTGGCCGTGCGGAGCTTGCGGTCGACCAGCGCGCGAGCCGTGGCGGCCTCGTCATCCTCGTCCAGCGTCTCGAGAGCCTCACTGGCCACCTCGGCGTCGACGCCACGCTGGCGCAACTCGTTGGCCAGCGCACGGCGCGCCAGACCACGGCCCTGATGGCGGCTGGTCACCCAGGCCCGGGCGAAGGCCGCATCGTCGATGATCCCGACCTCGTCGTAGCGGTCGAGAACCTCGGCGATCACCTCGTCGGGGACCTCTTTGCGGGCGAGCACCTTGGCCAGCTCGGCCCGGGTGCGCGGCCGCACCGCGAGCTGACGCAGGCAGATCTCACGCGCCCGCTCGCTCTCGCTCTGCCCGGGTTGCCGGACGACGCCACCCTGGGCACGATCCCCGCCACGACCCCGCCGGCCCCGGCGCCCGCGACCGCCCGCTCCCCCGGTTCCGTCGCGCTCCGCCTCATCATGTCCGGCACCGTCGAGCCCTGCTTCGTCGTGCCCAGCCCCGCCACGGCCGACGTCGTCACCACGCGCGGCAGAACCGTCGGCGCGCCAGCCGCTCCGAACACCACGACTCACCCTGCCGAGATCAGCCTCGTCGTCACGAGTGGCATAGCCGTCGGCGCGCAAGCCGCTCCGAACACCACGACCAGCGCTGCCGCGATCGGCCTCGCCGTCGCGATCAATCCCGTCCGAGCCGACGGCGAGATCGTCACGGGTCGCATAACCGTCAGCGCGCAAGCCGCTCCGAACACCACGACTCACCCCGCCGAGATCAGCCTCGTCGTTGCGGGTGGCGTAGCCGTCGGCGCGCAAGCCGCTCTGGATGCCGCGCCGAACGCGCGGTGTGGACGAGCCGCCGGGAACGGCGTCGTCGGGAGCGGAAGCGTCGGTGGGGGTAATGGTCAGGTCGTCGCGGTAGGGGATTCCGCCCGGCGAGGCCCGCCGGCGACGGGGTGGAACGTTGCCGCGTTCCTGGTCGTCGCCGGTATGGGGCTCGCCGGGCGGGTGCTCATCGTAGGCGCGGGCGGGCCGGGGCGGGACCGGGTCCCACCCGCGGCCGGAACGTGCGCCCCGTCGGGCCGGCACGATGTGGACCTACCGATCAGAAGTCGACCGGCGGGAGCTCCGGGCCACCCGCGGCGTCGCCGGTCGTCTGGCCGACGCCCAGCTTCTCGAGGATCTTCTTCTCGATCTCGGCGGCGACGTCGGGGTTTTCCTTGAGGAACTCGCGCGCCTTCTCCTTGCCCTGGCCCAGCTGGTCACCGTCGTAGGTGTACCAGGCGCCGGACTTGCGGATGATGCTCTGCTCGACGCCGACGTCGATCAGCGAGCCCTCGCGCGAGATGCCCTTGCCGTACATGATGTCGAACTCGGCCTGCTTGAACGGCGCGGCCACCTTGTTCTTCACGACCTTGACGCGGGTGCGGTTGCCGACCACGTCGGTGCCGTCCTTGAGGCTCTCGATGCGGCGCACGTCGAGGCGGACGGAGGCGTAGAACTTCAGCGCGCGGCCACCGGTCGTCGTCTCGGGCGAGCCGAACATGACGCCGATCTTTTCGCGGAGCTGGTTGATGAAGATCGCGGTCGTGCCCGAGTTGTTCAGGATGCCGGTGATCTTGCGGAGTGCCTGGCTCATCAGGCGGGCCTGCAGACCGACGTGGCTGTCACCCATCTCGCCCTCGATCTCGGCGCGCGGCACGAGGGCGGCCACCGAGTCGATGACGATGATGTCGAGCGCGCCGGAGCGGATCAGCATGTCGGCGATCTCGAGCGCCTGCTCACCCGTGTCGGGCTGCGAGACCAGCAGCGCGTCGGTGTCGACGCCCAGGGCCTTCGCATATTCCGGGTCGAGCGCGTGCTCGGCGTCGATGAACGCGGCGATGCCGCCGTTGCGCTGCGCGTTGGCCACCGCGTGGAGCGCGACTGTCGTCTTACCGCTGGACTCCGGCCCGTAGACCTCGATGACCCGGCCCCGCGGCAGGCCGCCGACGCCGAGCGCGACGTCGAGCGCGATGGAGCCGGTGGGGATGATCGCGGTCTCGACGACCGGACGCTCCCCCAGGCGCATCACCGAGCCCTTGCCGAACTGCTTGTCGATCTGAGCCAGCGCCAGATCGAGCGCCTTGTCCCGGTCAGGTCCTGCCACCATGTCCGCCACCCCTGTACCCGATTTAACGGTCGTCTTCGCCGATGCGCTTCTGTTCACCACGGGCATCAAGGTAAGCGGTGGGTATGACAAAAATCGACCGCCCGGCTCGAGCCTGTGGATAACGAGCCGCTGTGGACAATAGCCGAACACGTGTACGACGAACGAGTGACACGCCAGAACGGGTGTACGAAAATCGGGTCAACGCAGGCGAGCGGGCACCCGATCGGGGTACGCGGCCACGACTGCACGCCAGATAGTGGCGGTATCGATACCGTCCGCAATCGCTTTCTCGATTGTCCGGTCACCGAGGCCGGCAAAAGAATGGTCCGCCGCGATGCTGCGCGCATAGGCGGGACCGAAGGCTTCCTCCAGCCGCGCCCAGAAATCCGTCAACCGCACACCCCGAGCGTACCCATTCCCCGACACCGCCCCAGGACCCCGGGGCGCGCGCGTGACGGCGTACGGGAAAGGGCATTTTCCCGTACGGGGTAAAGACTCGGACGCCGAGCGCGGCCTCACCACGTACGGGAAAATGGTCTCAGGCTCGCAACCGGCGATAGGCGCGCGCCGAAAGCGGCAGGAAGACCGCCGTGAGCAGCGCCGGCCAGCCCAGCGCCAGCCAGACGGCGTGGTCGGCGAGCGGCCCCTCGGTGATTCCGGTGGGATTGCCGAACAGTTCACGCGCCGCCGATGCCGTGGCCGACAAGGGATTCCAGGCGGCGATCGCGCCCAGCCAGTCCGGCATGGTCTCGGCCGAGACGATCGCGGTGGAGAGGAATCCGATCGGCCAGACCAGCACCTGTACGGCCATGGTCGCGCCGTCGCCACGGAACGTCAGGCCGACGAAAATGCCGATCCAGAGCATCGCGAATCGCAGGAAAAGCAGCAGAATCACGGCGAGAGCGGCCGAGGCCGGGTCCGAAGTGATCCGCCAGCCGATCAGCAGGCCACCGAGGATGAGCACCAGCAGTTCGAGCGCGGAGTTGGCCATATCCGCGCCGACCCGGCCCAGAGCAACCGAGGCGCTGCCGATGGGCAGCGATCTGAATCGGTCAGTGATGCCCTTGCGCGCGTCGCCCGCCATCGCCGTCGCCGTGCTCTCGACGCCGAACATCATGCTCAGCGCCAGCATGCCGGGCAGCAGGAAGGTGATGTAGTCGCCCCCGCCGGGCACGGTGATGGCGCCGCCGAAGAGGAAACCGAAGACCAGCAACAGCATGATCGAAAAGAGCAGTCCGAAGATCGGTGCCCACGGTTGGCGAACCCAATGCGCGAGGTTTCGCTGGGTCAGGATCCACCCGGCTCGTACGGCGGTCATCGGATTGCCTCCTGCGAGGTGAGGGTGAGGAAGACCTCATCGAGAGTCGGGCGCCGCAGCACCAGGTCCTCGGGCGTGATGCCGGAGTCGTCGAGCGCCCGGACGATGGCGGCGAGCGCGGTGACGCCGGAACCGACCTCGAAAGTGAGGCTGCGCGCCTCGTCGTCGGGCACGGCCGGGATCCCGACCGCCGCCGCGAGCTGCTGCGTCACCGTCTCCAGCGGAGCGCCGGCCGGAATCGTCACCGTCACCCGATCGCCGCCGATCTGGCGCTTGAGCACGCCGGGAGTGTCGTCGGCGACGACCCGGCCGTGGTTCATCACCGAGATCCGCGCGGCCAGCTGGTCCGCCTCGTCGAGATATTGGGTGGTCAGCAGCACCGTGGTGCCGGCCGCGGCGACCTCGCGGACGGCGGCCCAGACCTCGTTGCGGGCGCGCGGGTCGAGGCCGGTGGTGGGCTCGTCGAGGAAGAGCACGGCGGGCGTGAGGATGAAGCCGGCCGCGATGTCGAGGCGGCGCCGCATGCCGCCGCTGTAGGTCGAAACCGCCCGCTCGGCCGCGTCGACCAGCCCGAACATGTCGAGCAGCCGGTCGGCCCGGGCCCGGGCGTCCACTTTGCTCAGGCCGTAGAGCCGGCCGAACATCACCAGGTTCTGCCGGCCGCCGAGGATCTCGTCGACCGCGGCGTTCTGCCCGATCAGCCCGATCCGGCGGCGGACCTGGGCGGCCTGGGTGCGTACGTCGTAGCCGGCGACCCGGGCCACACCCTCGTCGACATCGATGAGGGTGGCCAGGGCCTTCACCGCCGTGGTCTTGCCGGCGCCGTTCGGACCGAGCAGGCCGTGGATCACTCCGGGAGCCACCGCCAGGTCGAAACCGTCCAGAGCCTGTACGTCGCCGTATCTCTTCCGTAGTCCGTCCGCCTCGAGATTCACCCGTCGCCCCTAACTCCGTATGCCTTACGGTATTTGCTGCGCGCTACACCGTACACCCCACGGGGTAATATCCGCACATGGAAAATTCGGACGTCGACCGCACCCTGACCCTGTTGTGGCGGCGGACGCTCGGGACGCCGCAGGGCTCCCGGGGGCCGAAGCAGCGGTTCAGCGTCGACGAGGTGATCCGGGCCGGGATCGAGGTGGCCGACGAGGAGGGGCTACCTGCGTTCTCGATGCGCAAGGTCGCCGACCGGCTCGGCCTCAAGCTGATGTCGATCTACACGTACGTGCCGGGCCGCGACGAACTGATCGGTCTGATGGTCGACGAGGTGATGGGCGAACCCGAACTGACGCCGCACGAGGGCGCCTGGCGCGAGCGGCTGACGGCGGTCGCGCGGCAGATGTGGGACGAGTTCCACCGGCATCCGTGGCTGCTGCAGGTCGAGCAGAGCCGGCCGTGGATCGGGCCCAACGGCTCCGACCGGTACGAGTGGCAACTGGCGGCGATCGAGGGGGCCGGCTTCGGCGACCTCGAGATGGATCAGACCATCACGCTGATCGGAGACTTCACGTGGGCGTCGGCGCGGGCCGACATCGCCGCCCTTCGCATCGCGGAGCAGAGCGGCGTCTCGGACGCGGACTGGTGGGCGGTCAACGCGCCGGTGCTTGAGCGGGTGATGCCGCCCGGCGGCTACCCGATCTCGGGCCGGGTCGGCACCGCAGCCGGCGAGGAGTACAACGCCATCCGGGATTCGGAGCGCTCGTTCCGCTTCGGCCTCGAGCGCATCCTCGACGGGCTGGAGCAGATGCTCACCGCAGAGCGGCGGCCGCCAGCTTGAGGTCGTCGACCAGGCCGCGGTACGCCGTCTCGCGGTCGTCGGCGCGCAGCACGGCCGACGGATGAATGGTGGCCAGCGCCTGGCACTCGGCGACCGGGAAGTCTTCGGGATGCTGGGCCGCGGCGGGCCACGGCATGAGCCGCCCCCGCTGCTGCGTCACCCGGAACGAGGGCCCGAGCAGGGCGCGCCCCGCGGTGGCGCCGAGAATGACGATCATCTCGGGCTTGAGCAGCGAGAACTCGGCCACCAGCCAGGGCCGGCAGGCGGTGATGTGGGCGGGGCCGGGGCTCTGGTGGATGCGCCGCCGGCCGCGCAGCTCGAAGCGGAAGTGCTTCACGGCGTTCGTGATGTAGACGTCGCTCGCGTCGAGGCCGGAATCGTCGACCGCCTCGCGCAGCAGCCGCCCGGCCGGGCCGACGAAGGGCAGGCCCTTCTGATCCTCGACGTCGCCCGGCTGCTCGCCGACCAGCACCAGGCGGGCGTGCGGGGCACCGCGGCCGAACACGGTCTGCGTCGCGTCGGCGTGCAGCTCGCAGCCCTCGCAGCCGGCTGCCGCGGACTTGAGCTGGTCGATGCTCCGCGGCTCGTCCGGCACCCACTGCTGCGCGCCGACCGGCGCTTCGGTCCTAGGCATGGACAACGTTCTACCCGAAACCCCGGCACGAAAGCATCCCGGGCACCCTAACGAGTCGGCGGATAGAACGACGGCGGACGAACAGCGACGGCCACGGCCTCGGCCAGCGCGGCGATCTGCGCCTCGGGCAGAGGACCGATTGATATCCGTACGCCCGCAGGAGCCGACAGCCGGAACAGGGAACCCGGCGCCACGGCATAGCCGGCCTCACGCAGCAGACCGACCGTGCGGGTCTCGTCGGGCACCGGCACCCAGACGTTGATGCCGGTGGCACCCTCGGCGGGAACGCCCCGGGATCGCAGCGCCTCGATCAGGGCCCGGCGGCGATCGCCGTAGGCCCGGGCGGCCCGCGCGACGGTTGCGGTGACCTCGTCGTCGCGCCACAGATGCAGGAGCAGACGCTGGAGAACGGTGGAGACCCAGCCGGAGCCGATGCGCATGCGGCCGGCGACCCGGGCGATGGTGGCCTCGTCGCCGGCCAGCACGGCGATGCGCAGATCGGGGCCGAACGGCTTGGACGCCGAGCGGGTGACCGCCCACGCGCCGGTGACCGGGCCAATGCAGTGCGGCGGATCCTCGGCCAGCTCGGCGGCGTGATCGTCCTCGATCAGCAGGACACCGGGATGACCCGCGAACAGGGCACGCAGCGAATCGGCCCGGGCGGCACTGACGGCGGCGCCGGTCGGATTTTGCGCGCGCACAGTGACGACCGCGGCCCGGGCGCCGGCCTGAAGAGCGGCGGCCATCGCGACCGGGTCGGGACCCTGCTGATCGACGGCCACCGGCAGCGGGCGGAGGCCGAGCGCGGCCAGCAGGTCGAACAGATTGGACCAGCCCGGATCTTCCACGGCGACCGCGTCGCCCGCGCGCAGATGAGCCGTGAGCAGACGCTCGATGGCGTCGAGAGTGCCCGAGGTGACGGTGATCTGGGCCTCGCCGGCCGGGATGCCCCCCGCGACCAGCCGGGGCCGGGCCGCCTCGATCAGCTCGGGCATGGCCGACGCCGACGCGTAGCCCTGGGGTGGGCCGTTGCTCTCGGCGACGGCCCGCAGCGCCCGGTCGAGCGGGGGCAACAGCCCGAGGTCGGGCTCGCCGGACGAGACGTCGCGCACACCGGGCGGGACCGGCAGGCGCAGCGCGGACCGCGGCCCGGCCACCGGCGGACGCGACCGGATGCGGGTGCCGCGGCGGCCCTCGGTCTCGACCACGCCGCGTTGCCGCAGCTCCTGATAGGCCTTGGCCACCGTCGCCGGGCTGACGTGGAGGCTCTCGGCGAGCACCCGGACGGGCGGCAGCGCGGCGCCGAACACCCAGTCGCCGGCACGGACGCCCTGCTCGATGCTGGCGGAAATCGAGGCGGCGCTGTCACCGGAGACCTGATACTGTGCTGACACAAGACAGAGTTTGTACTAGTACAGCAAGAATGGCAAGCCGGGAGGGCCCGATGTCCGACCTCTATCCGCGGACGAGCCGCACGACCGCCACCCGCTACCGCGACCGCATGCACTACGACCGCGAACTGGCCCACGCCATCCTCGACGAGGCGTTCGACTGCACGGTGGGCTTCGTGGTCGACGGCGAGCCGCGGGTGCTGCCCACCCTGCACGTCCGGGCCGGCGAGACGCTCTATCTGCACGGCTCGTCCGGCGGCCGCATGGGCCTGTCGGCCCGCGGCGGCGAGGTGCCGGTCGTGGTCAGCGTCACCCTGCTCGACGGTCTGGTCTACGCCCGGTCTCATCTGCACCACAGCGCCAACTACCGCTCGGTCATCGTGCACGGCCGGGCCCGCCTGGTCACCGACCCCGACGAGAAGCTTGCGGCGATGGCCGCCCTGGTCGACAAGGTCGGCGCGGGCCGGTCCACCGACAGCCGGGCCGCCGACGCCAAGGAGGCGGCGCAGACCAGTGTGCTCGCGTTGCCGCTGGTCGAGGTGTCGGCCCGGGCCCGCCGGGGCGGGGTGCTCGACGATCCCGACGACCTCCCGCTGCCCCACTGGGCCGGCGTCCTGCCGATCCGGCGCGTGTTCGGGCCGCCCACGGCCGACGCCGGCGTCACGGCCGCCACACCCGGCTACCTGCCTGGCGGGTCGCACTGGGCGGCCCCGCTGCCACTCACCGGGCAACGCGTGCGCCTCGAGCCGCTGACGCTCGGCCACGCCGCCGGGCTGGTGGCGGCGCTCGGCGACGACGAGGTGTGGGAACACCTGCCCACGCGACGGCCGGCGACGGTCGAGGCGATGCGTGACTACCTGGCGGGCCTGCTCCGGGCGCAGTGGACGGGCAGCCGGGCGTTGTGGGCCCAGGTCGATCCGGCCACCGGCGACGTGATCGGCATGACCAGCTATCACGACATCGATCCGGAGCAGCGGGCGCTGGCCATCGGGCACACGATCGTCGGGCGGCGGTGGTGGCGCACCGGGGTCAACACCGAGGCCAAGCTGGTGCTTCTCGGCCACGCGTTCGACGAGCTCGGGGCCGAGCGCGTGTTCTGGTACACCGACGATCGCAACCAGCGCTCCCAGCAGGCGATCGCCCGGCTCGGGGCGGTTCGCGAGGGGGTGCTGCGCCGGCACAAACGGCGGCCCGACGGCTCGTGGCGCGACACCGTAGTGTTCGGCATGACCGTCGACGAGTGGCCCGAGGCCGGCCGACGGCTGCGAGAGTTGCTGGCCGCGGGTGGTTCCACCGCCCTCGCGGTCGCTTAGGAGGCCGCGATGCTGGGGATCACCGACTTCTGGACCTATGTGATCGGCACCGTGGCGATCATCCTGCTGCCCGGGCCTAACTCGATCTTCGTGCTCTCGGTCGGCGCCCGGCGCGGGGTGCGGGCCGGCTATCAGGCCGCGGCCGGGGTCTTCCTCGGCGACACGGTGCTGATGGTCCTGTCGGCGGCCGGGGCGGCCTCGCTGCTGCGCACCTATCCGCCGTTGTTCCTGGTCATCAAATATGCCGGAGCCGCCTACCTGCTCTGGATCGGGTTCGGCATCGTCCGGGGTGGCGTGCGGAAATGGCGCAGCCGGGGCGAGGCGACAGGCACGACGATCGAGGAGCCGGCCGACCTGCGCAGCCCGTTCCGCCGGTCGGTCGTGATCAGCCTGCTCAACCCGAAGGCGATCCTGTTCTTCGTGTCGTTCTTCATCCAGTTCGTCGAGCCGGGCTATGCCCATCCGGCCCTGTCGTTCCTGGTGCTCGGGGCCGTCGTGCAGCTGTTCAGCCTGCTCTACCTGTCGGCCCTGATCTTCGGTGGCAAGTTCCTGGCCGGTCAGTTCCAGCGGCGCCGGCGTCTGGCCGCGGGCGCGGCGGCCGGTGTGGGCGCGCTGTTCGTGGGCTTCAGCATCAAGCTGGCCACCGCCAGCGTCGGCTGACACCGCCGCTGGGCCGACGCGGGCGCGGCGCGTTGCACGGGCGCGCGGCGCGTTGTGCGGGCACGGCACGCGATGTGCGGGCACGGCACGCGATGTGCGGGCACGGGGTGCGATGTGCGGGCACGGGGCGCGGTGCACGAGCGCGGGGCTGGCGAAGGGTGCCGCGGGCGGCCCGGCCGAACCGGCTGGGCCGCCCGCGAGCTGGCCGTGCGTTCCGCCCCAATTCATTGGGAACGCACGGCCGGAGCAAGTCACTCCTCGTCGCCGCCGCCGTCCTCGTCGTCGCCCTCGAACATGCCGTCCATGGCCTCGCCGAGGATCATGCCGCCGACCACACCACCGGCGACGCCCATCGCCACGCCGCCCATGCCCATGCCGCCGCCCCGGCCATGACCGTGGCCCCGGTAGTGGCCGTGGTGACCCTGGTGGCCATAACCGGGCTGGCCATAGCCCGGGGCGCCGTACGCGGCCGCGCCATAGCCCGGCGCCGGCGCGCCGTAACCCGGAGCACCGTAGCCGGGCGCCGGGTAACCGGGGGCGCCGTGACCGGGCGCCGGGTAACCGGGGGCGCCGTGACCGGGCGCCGGGTAACCGGGGGCGCCGTGACCGGGCGCCGGGTAGCCGGGGGCGCCGTGACCGCCGGGGAAGCCGCCCGCCGCGCGCATGCCCTGGTAACGGCCGGCCGCCTCGGACACCCAGCCGTCGACAACCGCGGCCCAGTCGGTCGTGTCGACATCGGCGTGGTTGACGCGGAAACGGCCGTACGAGTCGTGACCGGGCTGCAGGAAACCGCCCCGCTTGTCGAACTCCAGCACCACCTCGACACCCTGCGGGTCGGCGATGAAGGTCAGCTCGACCTCGTTGATGGCCCCCGCGAACTGCGGCGGCGGGTAGAACTCGATCTCCTGGTAGAACGGCAGCGTCATGTTGACGCCGTAGATCGCACCCCGCTCGAGATCCGCCTTCTTGAAGCGGAAGCCCAGCCGCGCGAACGCGTCCAGAATCCGCTCCTGGGCCGGCAGCGGGTGCACCGACACGTGGTCGAGGTCGCCCTTGTCGACCGCCTTGGCCACCGACAGTTCGGTCCGCAGGCCCATCGTCATGCCGTGCAGCCGCTGGCCGTAGACGTCGGTGACCGGCGTCTCCCACGGGATCGGGAACTGGAACGGAATGTCGCGGTTCTCGCCCTTGCGCAGCTGGAAGGTCCCGGACACCGGCAGCCGGTAGAACTCGACCAGGTTCTCGCCGTGCTCGGAATCGACCCGGGAGACCAGGCCCAGCACGATTCCCTCGATGGTGACGTCGTGGTCGCCGCCGGCGATCCGGACCTGGCCCTCCAGGGGCTGTCCGGGTCGCACGTTCGGGTTGGCCAGCACGGTGTCGACGGTCGGGCCGCCGACGCCGAAGGCGCGCATCATCTTCTTGAAAACCACCGGGTCATTCCTCCTTGAACTGACATTTGGGGTGGCGGGAACTTTGCGGGCGCCCGACGCGGGTGCGCCGGACTGGCTCGGCGCGTCCTGCGCCGGGCCGTTGAAGGGGTGGTTGATTCAGGCGTTGGCCGGGGCGGGCAGTTGGTCGGTCTCGTCGTCGAAGCGGCCGATAACCTGCTCGAGGAGGTCTTCCAGGGCGACGAACCCGACCTGAGCCCCGGCGTCGTCCGTGACGACCGCGAGCTGGGCGCGTCCGGCCCGGAGAGCGGCCACCGCCTCGACGACGTTGACCCCGGCGTCGAGCAGGAACGGCGGCTCCATGAGTTCGGCGGCCGTCGCGTCCCGGCCGGTTGCGGTGGCCCGGACGGCCTCGCGGACGTGCACGACGCCCACCACCGCACCGTCGGTGCCGGTGACGGCCAGCCGGGAACGGCCACTGGTCAGGGACGCGAGCTCGATGTCGGCGACGGCGGCCGGCTCGGGAACCGAGACCAGTCGGTCGGTCGGGAGCATGACCTCGCGTACGGGAAGAGAAGCCAGGCTGAGCACGCTGGTCAGCAGCTCACTCTGCTCGGCCTCGATCAGGCCCTCGGCCCGGGAGCGGTCGAGCAGGATCCGCATCTCGGCCGGCCCGTGGGCCTGCGCCAACTGGTCCTGCGGATGCACGCCGAAGGGCCGCAGTGCCGCGTTGGCCATGGCGTTGAGCACGCGCAGGGCCGGGCCGACGATCCGCGCGTAGAGGCGGAAGGGCACCGCCAGCAGGATGGCCGAGCGCTCGGGGTGGGTGATCGCCCACGACTTCGGCATCATCTCGCCGATCACCAGGTGCAGGAACGTGACGATGATCAGGGCGAGCAGGAAGGCGATGACGTGACTGGCCACATCGGGCAGGCCGAGCGCGTGCAGGGCCGGGCCGAACAGGTGCTCCAGCGACGGTTCGGCCAGCGCGCCCAGGCCCAGCGAGCACAGCGTGATGCCGAGCTGGGCGCCGGCCAGCATGACCGACAGTTCCCTGGTGCCGTCGAGGGCCGCCTTGGCCGCCCGGCTGCCGGTCGAAGCGGCCTGCTCGAGACGGTGCCGCTTGCTCGCCACCAGGGCGAACTCGGCGGCGACGAAGAAGGCGTTGCCGAGCAGCAGCAACGTGACCCAGAGCGCGTTCATCGTGAGATCCGAACCGTGAGAGGAACGTGCCGGTCGACGCTTTCCACCCGTACGGAAAGGGACCCGTCGTCGAGGGTGACCGAGTCGCCCGCCTTGGCCACCCGCCCGAGCCGCGCCAGCACCAGGCCGGACACCGTCTCGTAGTCATCGCCGACCGGCAGGTCGACACCGGTGGCATCGGTGATCTCGTCGATGCGCCAGCGGGCCGGGACGAGCCACGACCCGTCGGACTGGCGGACCGGCGCGGGCTCGGCCTCGTCGTCCTCGTCGCGGATCTGGCCGACCAGCTCCTCGGCGATGTCTTCGAGCGTGATGATGCCGGCGAAGCCGCCGAACTCGTCGACCACGCAGGCGAGCTGGCGGTGGGCCGAGCGCAGGCGCTCGAGCACGGCCGGCAGCCGCAGCGACGACGGCACGAGCACCGGGGCCGACATCACGGTCGAGATCGGCTTGGTGTCGCGGTCGGCCGGGTCGATCGCCAGGACGTCCGAGATGCCGACGACACCGACGATCTCGTCGACCTCGTCACCGCGTACGGGGAAACGGGAATGATGCGAGTCGAGCAGCGCGACCACGTCGGATGCGGTCGCGGTGGCCGGGAGAGTGTGCACGTCGACGCGCGGGATCATCGCCTCGGCGGCCGTGCGCCCGCGGAAGTCGAGGCCGCGGTCGAGCAGCGTGGAGAGCTCGGCGTCGAGACCGCCGTTGGCCCGGGACTCGCGGATGATCTGCTCGAGATCCTCCTCGGTCGCGCCCTCGGGCAGTTCCTCGATCGGCTCGATGCCGATGCGGCGCAGCAGGCCGGCGGCGGTGCGGTCGAACAGGCGGATGATCGGCCCGAAAACGGTCAGATACATCAGCGTGGACCGGCTGAGCGCCTTGGCCAGGGTTTCGGCGCGCGCGATGGCGAGGTTTTTCGGCGCCAGCTCGCCCAGCACCATCTGGACGACGGTGGCCAGCAGCAGGGCGGCCGCGACCGAGACGGGCATGCTCACCGCGGTGGGGACGCCGGCGCCGTCGAGCAGCGCGGACAGGCCCTCGCCGATGAACGGCTCGGCGACGTAACCGACGAGCAGCGCGGTGACGGTGATGCCGAGTTGCGCCCCGGACAGCACGAACGAGAGCCGCTCGGTGACCTTGAGGGCGCGGGCGGCAGCCTGGTCGCCCTGCTCGGCCTCGCTGCGCAGACGGCCGCGATCGGCCGCGACATAGCCGAATTCCTGCGCCACGAAATAGCCGGTGACGGCAGTCACGACAAGAACCAGGAGAAGGCCGGTGACGATCAACACGGCCGAGGTGTTCCAACGGGGAGCCGGGCCGAGCCCGGCTGTCTACTGCCGCTCATGACCCGAAACGCTAACAACCCAGGCTGAAGAAAACCTGAGAGTCAGCCTGTCGTCGGCTGTGCATTAAAGGTGGCCAGGACCATGTTGATCTTTCCCAGGTCGCCCGTCCAGTCGAACTCGCGGGTGGCCCAGGTGATCGCGAAACCCCGGCCCGCCTTGACGAGCCAGCGGGTCTGGGCGTGCATGGGCACGCCCTTCCGGACGTACTGGTATTCCCAGTCCGCGGTCTTGTTCAGCAGCGGCCTCCGCTCCAGGAGGATCTCTTTGTAGCCGGGCAGCACACCCGCCTTCACGAGCCGGGCCGCCTCGGCGCGGCAGGCCTGGACCGGATCGCCGGCCGGGTTGCGACCGGTGTCGAGGCTCATCACCGTGTCGCCGACCGGGTCGCGGAAGCAGTAGGTGTTGTTGATCCGCTGCCAGGTCCAGCCGTCCGGCACCGCCAGCCCGAAGCCGGCGTTGTTCGTGAAGTAGGACCAGCCGGCGGGGATCACCGCGCCCCAGTCCCGCGACTCGCGCGAGGCGTTGCGCAGCGGGAGCTTCGGCAGGCCGGCCGGCTCGGTGCGGGTGCAGGCCACGGCGGAGAAGCCGGCCGGCGCGGCCGGGGACGGCGGAACGGTGGCACTGGCCGGCAGCGGCGCGGCGACCGACTCGTCCGGCGTGTCGCGGACCAGGTATCCGCCCAGAATGCCGCCCACGCCGAGTACCGCCACCAGGGCCAGACCGGCCGCGACCAGGGCCGAGCGGGACTGCGGTTCGGGCGGCGGCGGGTCTTCGGGCGGCGGCGGTTCGGCGGCCATCGCCCGCACCTCGGCTGAGTGATCAATATCGGACCCGATGACGGCTCGTACGCGTCTTGGCGACGGCACCTTGGGCGGCGCTGGAGTGGCCAGGACGATCATGCGCAGGCGGCGCTCGACCTCGGCCGCGGTGAGCCGGTCGCGCGGCTGGCGGCGCAGCAGACCGGTGAGCACGGGACCGAGCATGCCGGCCCGCGAGGGCGCATCGGGCTCCTCGGTGGCCAGCGCCATCAGGGTCGCCATCGCGTTCTCGCGCGCGTAGGGCGAACGGCCCTCGACGGCGGCGTAGAGCGTGGCACCCAGCGACCACAGGTCGGACTCGGGGCTCGACGTGCCGTCCCGGGCCCGCTCGGGTGACACGTATTGCGGCGAGCCGACGACCAGACCGGGACCCGTGACCGCACCGTCGTCCACAAAGGTGGCCAGACCGAAATCGGTCAGGACGACACGGCCATCGGTGCCGATGAGCACGTTGTGCGGCTTCACGTCGCGGTGCAGAACGCCGGCGGCGTGGGCGGCGCGCAAGGCGTCGAGCAGGGCCACCCCGATGCGGGCGGCGGTGGCCGGCGAGAACGGGCCGTCCTCATGGATGACCTGGTGCAACGAGCGCGACGGCACGTATTCCATGACTATCCACGGCAGACCGTCGGCGTGCACGACGTCATAGATGCGCACCACGTGCGGATGGTTGAGCCGCGCGGCGCTGCGGGCCTCGCGCAGCGTGCGATCCCGCAGCCGGGCGCGTTCGTCGTCGGTCATCCACTCGGGCGGGACGAACTCCTTGACCGCGACGTCACGGTCCAGCATCTCGTCGCGCGCGAGCCAGACCCGGCCCATGCCACCGGACCCGACCGGCTCGCCGAGACGATACCGACCGGCGACGAGCATGCGTGCGACCGCCATCCCGCCCCCAGAAGTCGACTCGACTACCACCCTAATTCGACCCTTCTCCCAGCGGAACGACGATCACCCGGCCACCGCGTAGACCACGAGGTTGTCGCGATAGGAGCGCAGCGATCGATCGAAGACGCCGCCGCAGGTGATCAGGCGGAGCTGCCGGTCCGGGGTCGGGCCGTACACCTCCTCGGTCGGGAATTCGGACTTCGGATACCAGCGGATGGCTGTGACGGTGAACGGGACGGTGGCGCCGCCGCGGACGACGTCGATGCGGTCACCGGTGGCCAGTTCACGCAGGCGGTAGAAGACGGCCGGGCCGGATCGGGAGTCGACGTGGCCGGCGATGACGGCGGGGCCGGTGTCGCCGGGTGCGGTGCCGTCGGCGTACCAGCCCGCGTCGGCGAATTGGGCCGGTGGCCGGAGGGCGCCGTCCGGGCCGATCGTCAGGCTCTCGAGCGGGGTGTCCAGTTTGATCGCACCGATCCGGAGCCGGGTCGGAGCGCCGGTGGGGAGGGCGGCGACGCTGCCGAAGGGGTCGCCCGCGGGCCGTTCGACCGCGGCCGCCGGGGCCTCGCTGGTCGCTGCGCTGGTGGCGGTTCCGGCCCATCGGCCCATGTCGGAGGGCGTGCGGTCGGTGACGGCGAGATATCCGGTGGCGGCGATACCGGCGGCCAGGCCGGCCGCCGCGATGGGCAGGATCAACCCCTTTTTCCGTACGGGGTGAGAGCTCCGAGGCGCAGGCGCGGCACGATTTTCCCGTACGCCGGCAGGAGTGCTTGTGGGGGTTGCCGCTCGGATCGGTGGCGCGTCAGTCGTGGCTGGTTCCGGTTTCTCGGCCTTTTGTGTCTCGGCCTTTTTTGTCTCGGCCTTTTCTGTCTCGGCCTTTTCTGTCTCGGCCGGCTGCTCCACGGTCGGGAACACCCGCCTCGGGAAGGGCGTGTCGGCCTGGCCCAGGCGCAGGCGACGGCTGGGCTTGGGCCGGGGGATCGACAGCGCGCCGGGCACGAGGGCCCGCGCCCGGATCGTGCCCGGCTTGACGATCTTGGCGCGGCCCCGGGCGACCCAGTTGACCTCGACCTCGCCGGGGACGTCCGGCGTCTCGGCGCGGTCGGCCGGGATGCGGACGATCAGCGGAGTGTCGGTGTCGTCGCCTGCCACCGGAGCCTCCCCGACCTCAGGCCGTGCGCAGCCGGCGCCGGAGGACGACCACCAGGCCGCCGATCACCAGAGCGGCCACGGCGGCGGCGAGCAGGGCCCCGGGCAGCCGCGAAGCCGGCTCGGTGCCACCCACGCCGGTGGCCACGCTGCCGAGCGGCACCGTGCCCTGGCGCTCGGCGTCGACGTGCAACTCGGGTTTCAGCCCGCCCGCGTCGTCGTCGAGGACGACCAGCGAATAGACGCTGCCCGCGCCGAGGGTGCACGGCAGCTCGCTGGCCCGGCCGCCGCCGGTCGGCTCGACCTGCACGCTCCACTTGCCCGGCTTGACCTCGCGGTAGGCGGTCGTGGTGGCGAACTCGACGCCGTCCGCGATCGTGGTGCCGTTCTTGCCCGCGACGTCGAGCACGGGCGCCTTGACCGAGGCCTGGATGATGCGCACCTTCGACCGGCCGGCGTCGGGCAGGCGCAGGTCGTCCTTGAGCACGCGCAGGCCGAGATCGGCGAAACGGCCGACGCCGGCCACCGTGTAGGCGCCGTTGTTCTCGACGCCGACCTCGGTGGTGATCACCGGCTTCTCGCTCGCCGGGGCGCCGGCCTTGCGCATCGCGACCTGATAGGTGCCGGTCGGAAGGCGCAGATAGCGGGACATGTCGCCGTAGGCCACGGCCCGGAAGGTCTGCGGCTCGACCGCGCCGGAATCGGCCTTGAGATAGACGTCGACGGCCGGGGTGTCGGGCGAGAGGTGGGCCAGGCGTACGTATCCGCTGCCCACGGCCGCGTGGGCCGGGGCCGCTCCGAGCAGGGCCGTCGCCAGCGCCGCCGCGCCGGCGGCGAATCGCCGCAGGTTTCGCATCGGGTCTCCTACATCAGGCCGGCTACTCCAGTGGCGCCCATGTATATCCCTCCGCCACCGGATTGCACCATGGTCCGGGAGGTTGAGACATTCCGCTGCCCGGACGTCCTACTCATGCCCGGATGACCCATTAGCGAGGCTTCGGTTTTTGTCGTACCCCCGAGGGAGCATGGATTCATGCAAGAGGTTCTGGAGCAGTTCGGTCCGGCCACCCGCGAGTGGTTCACGGCGGCCTTCGCCGCGCCCACGGCGGCTCAGGCGGGTGCTTGGCGGGCAGTCGGCGCCGGGCGCAATGCCCTCGTCGTCGCACCGACCGGCTCCGGCAAGACGCTGGCCGCCTTCCTCTGGTCACTCGACCGGCTGGCCCGCGAGCCCCTGCCCGAGGATCCGAAACGCCGCTGCCGGGTGCTCTACGTCAGCCCGCTGAAGGCGCTGGCGGTCGACGTCGAGCGCAACCTGCGGGCGCCGCTGACCGGCATCCGGCAGGCGGCCGGGCGGCTCGGCATCGCCCCACCCGACATCACGGTCTCGATGCGCACCGGCGACACGCCGGCCGACGAGCGGCGCCTCTTCGCGCGCACCCCGCCCGACATCCTGATCACCACTCCCGAGTCGTTGTTCCTGCTGCTCACCTCGGCCGCGCGCGATTCGCTGCGCGGCGTCGAGACGGTGATCATCGACGAGGTGCACGCGGTCGCGGCCACCAAGCGCGGCGCCCACCTGGCCCTCTCCCTCGAGCGGCTCGACGCGCTGCTGGGCCGGCCGGCGCAGCGGATCGGCCTGTCCGCCACCGTGCGCCCGATCGACGAGACCGCCCGCTTCCTGGGCGGCGCCCACGACGTCGAGATCGTCCAGCCCCCGTCGTCCAAGACCATCGAGGTCGCGGTCGAGGTCCCGGTCGAAGACATGACCCGCCTCGACGAGGTGCCCGACGTCGACCCCGACGACCCGGGCGCCGGCCGCCACTCACCGTCGATCTGGCCCGCCGTCGAGGAAAGGGTGCTCGACCTCATCGAGGCTCACCGGTCGACGATCGTCTTCACCAACTCGCGGCGCGGCGCCGAGCGGCTCTGCGCCCGCATCAACGAACTGTCGGCCGAGCGCGCCGGCACGCCCACCGAGACGCCGGCCAAACCGCCCGCCGCGATGATGGCCCAGGCCGGGCAGGCCGGTGGCGCGCCGCCGGTCGTCGCCCGTGCGCACCACGGCAGCGTCTCGCGCGAGGAACGCAAGCAGATCGAGGAAGCGCTGAAATCCGGCGCCCTCCCGGCCGTGGTCGCCACCTCCAGCCTCGAGCTGGGCATCGACATGGGCGCGGTCGACCTGGTGGTGCAGATCGAGGCGCCCCCGTCGGTCGCGGCCGGTCTGCAGCGCATCGGCCGGGCCGGTCACCAGGTCGGCGCGGTCTCGCGCGGGGTGGTCTTCCCCAAGCATCGGGGCGACCTGGTCTCCTGTGCCGTGGTGGCCGACCGGATGAGCGCCGGTGCCATCGAGGAGCTGCGCTATCCGCGCAACCCGCTCGACGTGCTGGCCCAGCAGATCGTCGCCATGGTCTCGCTCGACGCGTGGCAGGTCGACGAGATGGCCGCGCTGGTGCGCCGGGCCGCGCCGTTCGCCGAACTGCCCGAGTCGGCGCTGCACGCGGTGCTCGACATGCTCTCCGGTCGCTATCCGTCCACCGCGTTCGCCGAGCTGCGCCCCCGCCTGGTGTGGGATCGCGGCACCGACGAACTGACCGGCCGCCCCGGCGCCCAGCGCCTGGCCGTCACCAGCGGCGGCACCATTCCCGACCGTGGCATGTTCGGCGTGTTCCTGGCCGGCTCCGAGCGGGCCTCCCGGGTCGGCGAGCTCGACGAGGAGATGGTCTACGAGTCCCGGGTGGGCGACGTGTTCCTGCTGGGCTCGACGTCGTGGCGGATCGAGGACATCACGCCCGACCGGGTGCTGGTCTCCCCCGCGCCCGGCGCCCCGGCCAAGATGCCGTTCTGGAAGGGTGACTCGCCCGGCCGGCCGATCGAGTTGGGCCGGGCCATCGGTGCCCAGCTGCGCTCGCTGACCCGCGCCGACGACGAGAAGGCGACCGCGACCCTGCGTGGGTCCGGGCTCGACGAGTGGGCCGCGGGCAACCTCCTGGCCTACCTGCGCGAGCAACGCGAGGCCACCCGCAACCTGCCCGACGACCGGACGGTGGTGGTCGAGCGCTTCCGTGACGAGCTGGGCGACTGGCGCATGACCGTCCACTGTGTGCTCGGCGCCCGGGTCAACGCGCCGTGGGCGCTGGCCATCGCGCGGCGGCTGTCCGAGCGGTACGGGGTCGACGGCCAGGTGATGCCCTCCGACGACGGCATCGTGGTCCGCCTGCCCGACACGGCCGAGGAACCGCCCGGCGCCGATCTGGTCGCCTTCGAACCCGACGAGATCGCCCAGCTGGTCGAGGAATCGGTCGGCACCTCGGCGCTGTTCGCCTCGCGCTTCCGCGAGTGCGCGGCCCGCTCGCTGCTGCTCCCCCGCCGCGATCCGCGCCGCCGCCAGCCGCTCTGGCAGCAACGGCAGCGCTCGGCCCAGCTCCTCGACGTGGCCCGCGAGTTCGCCGACTTCCCGGTCACGCTCGAGGCGGCCCGCGAATGCCTGCAAGACGTGTTCGACCTGCCCGGGCTCACCGGCCTCATGCGCGAACTGGCCGGCCGGAAGGTGCGCCTGGTCGAGGTCGAGACACCCCGCCCGTCGCCGTTCGCGCGGTCTCTGCTGTTCGGCTATGTCGGCGCCTTCCTCTACGAGGGCGACGCGCCCCTGGCCGAGCGCCGCGCGGCCGCGCTGGCCCTCGACTCGACCCTGCTCGGCGAGCTGCTGGGCCGGGTCGACCTGCGTGAGCTGCTCGACCCCGACGTGGTGGGCGAGACCGAGGCCCAGCTGCAGTGGCTGACCACGCAACGGCAGCCGCGCGACGCCGAAGACGCGGCCGAACTGCTGCGCCTGCTGGGCGACCTGTCCCCGACCGAGCTCGCCGTGCGCGGGGTCGAGGAGTCGTGGATGTCCACCCTGGAGGCCAACCGGCGAGCCATCCGGATCCGGGTGGCGGGCGAGGAACGCTGGATCGGGATCGACGACGCCGGCCGCTATCGCGACGCGCTGGGCGTGGCGCTGCCGGTCGGGCTGCCCGAGGCCTATCTGTCCTCGGTCGCCGACCCGCTCGGCGATCTGGTGGCCCGCTATGCGCGGACGCACGGGCCGTTCGCGGCGGCGACCTGTGCCGCCCGGTTCGGGCTCGGCGTCTTCGTGGTCGAGCAGGTCCTCAAGCGGCTCTCGTCGACCGGCCGGGTCGCGCAGGGCGAGTTCTCCCCCGGCGGCGCCGGCAACGAGTGGTGCGACGCCGAGGTGCTGCGCATGCTGCGCCGGCGCTCGCTGGCCGCGCTGCGCCGCGAGATCGAGCCGGTGCCGCCCCGGGTGCTGGCCGCGTTCCTGCCCCGCTGGCACCAGATCGGCGGCAACGCTCGCGGGATCGACGCGCTGTCCGCCTCGATCGAGCAGCTCCAGGGCATCGCGGTGCCGGCCTCGGCCTGGGAACGGCTGGTGCTGCCGGCCCGGGTCGGTGACTACACGCCGCCGATGCTCGACGAGATGAGCGGCGGCGGTGACGTGCTGTGGGCCGGTTCGGGCTCGATCGGCAACAACGACGGATGGGTCACCCTGGCCTACGCGGACACCGCGCCCCTGCTGCTGCCGCCGGCCGACGAGGAATTCGCCGCGACGCCACTGCATCAAGCCGTGCTCGACGCGCTCGGCGAGGGGCAGGCGCTGTTCTTCCGCTCGCTGTCCGATCGGGTCGGCTCGACCGACGACACCAAGCTCGCGGCCGTGGTGTGGGACCTGGTCTGGGCCGGTCACCTGACCAACGACACGCTGGCGCCGCTCCGGGCCCTGCTCGGCGGCAGTGGTGCGCACAAGTCCAAGGCGGCCCCGGCCCGCAGCCGCTATCGACGGCCCGGCCGCATCGCGATGCCGGCCCGCGGCGGTCCGCCGAACATGGCCGGCCGCTGGTCCCGGCTCCCCGACCGCGACCTCGATCCGACTCGGCGCGCCGCCGCCCTGGCCGACCTGCTGCTCGAACGCCACGGCGTGGTCACCCGCGGCGCGGTCATGGCCGAGGGGCCGGTCGGCGGGTTCGCCGGGGTCTATCCGGTGCTCGGCGCGCTCGAAGAACGGGGCGCGGCCCGCCGGGGCTACTTCGTCGAAGGGCTGGGGGCGGCGCAGTTCGCGGTGCCGGGGGCGGTCGACCGGCTACGGGCACTGGCCGAGCCGGCCGAACTGGCCAAACGCGCGGGCGTGACGGCCGTGGTGCTGGCCGCGACCGATCCCGCGAACCCGTACGGGGCGGCGCTGCCGTGGCCCGAGCGCATCATCGACAGCGGCGACGGCGAGCCGGTGGCCAAGGCGGGTCACCGGGCCGGGCGCAAGGCGGGCGCCCTGGTCATCCTGGTCTCGGGCGAACTGATCCTCTACGTCGAACGCGGCGGCAAGACCCTGCTGTCCTTCGTGGACGATCCCGAGGCGCTGATCGCGGCGGGCAAGGCGCTGGCGGCCTCGGTGCGGTCGGGGGCGCTGGGCGCGATGTCCGTCGAACGCGCGGACGGCGAGTCGGTGCACGCGTCGCCTTTGCGAGACGCGCTGACCGAGGCGGGCTTCCGCACCACGCCGAGGGGGTTGCGCCTGCGCGGCTGACCGCCGGCCACTCGGGGCCGCTTCGGGCGGGGCCGAGCCTGGCAGCGCTGGGATGCGGGGTGCGGTGGGGGTTGATACGCCGAGCCGAGCCGGGGCGGGGCGGCGGGCCGCGCGGGTCCGCAGTTGGGGGCACGGGTCCACGCTTGGCGACACGGCTCCGCGCTTGGCGACCGGGTCCGCGCTAGGGGGCACGGGTCCGCGCTAGGGGGCACGGGTGCGCGCGTGGGGCACGGGTCCGTGCTTAGGGCACGGGTCTGTGCTCGGGGACACAGGTCCGTGCTTGGGGCACGGGTGCGCGCTTGAGGACACAGGTCCGTGCTTGGGGCACAGGTCCGCGCTAGGGGGCACGGGTGCGCGCGTGGGGCACGGGTCCGTGCTTAGGGCACGGGTCTGTGCTCAGGGACACAGGTCCGTGCTTGGGGGCACGGGTGCGCGCTTGAGGACACGGGCGAAGCCAGGGACGGTAGGTCGTGCCGACGGCTGGTGACCAGATCAGCGGTCGACGGCGGGCGGTCGAGCCGGCAGCTGGCTGCGGCGGGCGAATGTGGGGTGGCTACGGTTGGGGTGGGTCGGGGTGCAGGCCGTCGGTCAGTTCGCGGTAAGCGTCGAGGACCGTGCGGGTGTGGTCGGCCAGTTCGGCGGCGGCGTCGGACGGGGTCTCGTTCGTGACGGCGGGCTGGTCGGTGCCCAGGGACTCGCGGGCGGCTCGGATGGCCTCGCGCATCTGCTGTTCGCGGATGAACTCGCGGCCCGCCTGCAAGGCCCGCCGCAAGCCGGAGTCGCGGCGGGCCAGGTCGAGTTCGAGGGTGGCCAGGGCTCGTTCGGTGGCCTGGCGTTGGGTGCGCAGCTCGAGCGCGGTCTCGTCGCTCGGGGACTGGGCTACGAAGTCGGGGCGGCTCAGGTCGGCCAGCACGGCCGTCAGCTGCTGGTGGCGGGCCAGCACGGCGGCGATCTCCCACAGAGCCTCGGCCAGCATCGACTCGGCCTCCGGGACGTCGATCAGGTCGCCCAGCTGGGGCCAGGTCCGGCTGATCGAATCGGCCAGGGACACGGCCCGCGCGAAAGCCTCACGCTCGTTCTCGCTCCGCAGGGTGAGCGCGGCGGCGGGCGCCGGCTTCATGCCCTTGCGGGCGATCCGGCGGCGCAGGGCCGGTTCGACGTAGGCGATGCCGAAGAAGACCGCGCCGCCCGAGGCGAGACCCAGCTCGAGCGTGCCGAAGGTGCTGACCACGGCGCAGACGGCCAGCGGCGGCAGGACGACCAGCATCGTGCCGTGCGGCGAGGCGCCTTCCTTCAGGTCGGCCACGCTCGGCGCGGTCGTCTCGACCAGGGTGCTCCACGGGCGGCGGACGACACGCGACCCGGAGACCCGCAGGCGTTCCCGCGAGACGATCGTGGCGCGTTCGTCCCGTGCGACATACAGCCGCGATCTCGCCACCGCACCTCCCCGATGCGCAGACACCTGCGTTCCGAAGGATAGGGGACCCGCACATGCCCGGCGGACCAGGCCGCGTCCACGCCGGGCCGGGAAAGATGAGGCGACCCGCCCACACCCAGCGGACCAGGCCACGACCACGCCGAGCCGGGAAAGATGAAGCGGACGTGCTGCGGGTGCTCGACGAGGAGGGAGCGCCCGACCCGCCAACACGCGGCGGACCAAGCCGCGACCATGCCGGGCCGGGAGAGATGAGGGGACCCGCTCATGCCCGGCAGACCAAGCCGCGACCACGCCGGGCCGGACCGCAGGGGCCAACAGCGGCCGGCCGCGAAGCCGCGTGGCTGACCCGGCGCGACAGCGGAGAAGCGTGGCCGGTTCAGGCTGCGGGTCGGAGTCGGGTCAGGTCGGCGCACGGGGTGGGTTTCGGCAGATTGCCCGCGGTGTAGGCGGCCGGCGTGACGCCCATGAAAGCGCGGAAATCGCTGATCATGTGGGCCTGGTCGAAGAAGCCGGTGTCGCCGGCCACGGCGGACCACTGGCGGGTGCCGGCCTGGTCGAGGACGCGGCGCAGTCGGGTGATGCGGGCGAAGTGTTTCGGGGACAGGCCGGTCTCGCGGGCGAAGAGGTTGCGGAGATGCCGTTCGCTCACCCCGAGTTCGGCGGCGGCGTCGGACAATCGGGACGCCGTCGGGAGTAGACGTACCGCAGCGGCCAGCAGGCCGGTTTCCGAGCCGGGCGAGCCGTCCGGAAAGCCGCCGGGTGAACCGGCCGGGAAGACGCCGGCGGAGGCCGGGAAGGCGCCGGGCGAGGCAGGGAAGGCGCCGGCCGAGGAGACAGGCGAGGCCAGGCGTGCGGCCAGCGCGTCGCTCAGGAGGCTGACGATCAGGTCGGTGTCGGGCGCGGCGTCGGACACGGTGTCCGTCAGGCGGGCTCCGGCCGCACCCCACAGGTCGGTCAGCCGCACGGTCCGGTCGACCAGCGCTGACACTGGCAGCCCGAACAGGGCGCGCGCCACCCCGGGCCGCAGGCGCAGGCGTACGCAGACCGGAACGCCCCGGGTCGGGTGGTAGCGGCCGCGCGTGCGGGGGCCGACCACGAACAGGTCGCTGCGCCCGGCGTCGGTGGTGCGGAAGGCCAGCGCCGTCGCGACGTCAGGAATCTGCACGACCGTGGAGCCCGCCTGCGGGGGCGACACGATCTCGGGGACGGCAAGGGCGGGCACGAAACCACGCTAGCCGGGGACGACCACGGCCGGACAGTGCCGAAACTTCCAATACCCACGACGCAGGGCCGACGACTGTGGACGGCATGATTCTGGTTCTCGGTGCCACCGGCACCACTGGTTCCGCCCTCGTCGACGCGCTTCTGTCCGGCGGTCACGAGGTCACCGCGGTCACCCGCGACCCGGCTCGGATGCGGGCCCGGGCCGGCCTCACGATCAGCACCGGCATCGAGCCGGCCGACGCGATCTATCTGGTCGCTCCGCCGGGACCGGAGATTCCCGAGCACGATCTGGCCAATATCCGGGCCGCGATCGGGCTGGGTATCAAGCGAATCGTGAAGTTGTCGGCAATCGGGACGCCTGACCACCCCGTACGGGAAACGCAGTTGGGATCTTGGCATCAGCCCGGCGAAGCGGCCGTGCGGGCGAGTGGGCGGTCGTGGACGATCCTGCGGCCGACCACGTTCGCCTCGAACTCGCTGGCCTGGGCCGACGACCTGCGAGAAGGGCGGCCGATCCCGAACTTCTGGGGCGACGGCCGGCAGGGTGTCGTCGATCCGGCCGATGTCGCCGCGGTGGCCGCCGCCGCCCTGACCAGCGATGCCCATGATGGACAGACCTACACGCTGACCGGTCCCGAGCTGATCACCGTGCCCGAGCAGGTGGCCGTGCTCGGCGAAATTCTCGGCGTGAAGGCCACCGCCGTCGACACCCCTTCCGAAGCAGAGGGCGCCCGCCTGGTCCGCGAGGGTGGCAACGCCGTCGTCACCGGTGACGTCGAGCGGATCCTCGGCCGCAGACCCGCGACGTTCCGAGCCTGGGCCGAGGCCAACCGAGCGAGGTTCTAAAGCTGGGGTGCCACGGAAGAGGCGACCAGCTCGATGTGGTCGAGGTCGCTCAGGTCGAGGACCTGCAGGAACAGGCGAGAGGCACCAGCTTCCCGGTACGCCTTGATGATCTCGACCGCTTCGGCCGGAGTACCGACGATTCCGCCGTTCTCGCGCATCTCGTCGACCTCGCGCCCGATCGCGGCCGCCCGCCGGCGCACCTCGGCATCGTCGCGCCCGACGCACAGAACCGCCGCCGCCGAGAACGTCGGGAGCGACGTCCGCCCGATGGCCGCCGAGGCCGCCCGCACCCGCTCGAACATCGGCGCCACGTCGGCGACCTTGGAGAACGGGACGTTGAACTCGTCGGCGAAGCGGGCGGCCAGCGCCGGGGTCCGCTTCTTGCCGTGGCCGCCGACGATCACCGGCGGGCGCGGCGACTGGGCCGGCTTGGGCAGCGCGGGCGAGTCGTTGAGCTGGTAGTACTTGCCCTGGAAGTCGTAGGTCGAGCCGACCGGGGTTTCCCACAGCCCGGTGATGATCTCGAGCTGCTCCTCGAGCCGGTCGAAGCGCTCGCCGAGCGGCGGGAACGGGATGCCGTACGCGGTGTGCTCGGCCTCGAACCAGCCCCCACCGAGCCCGAACTCGATCCGGCCACCACTCATCTGGTCGGCCTGGGCGACCGCGACGGCCAGCGGACCCGGCAGCCGGAAGGTGGCCGAGGTGACGAGCGTGCCGAGCCGGATGCGCGAGGTCTGCACGGCCAGCGCGGCCAGGGTCAGCCAGGCGTCGCTGGGCCCGGGCAGGCCGTCGCCGCCCATCGTCACGTAATGGTCGGAGCGGAAGAAGCCGTCGTATCCGCTGGCCTCGGCGGTCTGCGCGACCTGGCGCAGATCGTCGTGGCTTGCCCCTTGCTGGGGCTCGGTGAAGATCACGAGACGCATGGCCCAACCCTGCCAGATCACGCTCGGCGCGCCCTGTGGAACCTGCCACACACGATCCGTAGCAAGGCAGTAACGTTTCTCACCATGGCCGGGTATTCATGGATCAGCTTCACGACCGACTACGGCACGTTCGACGGTTTCGTCGCGGCGTGCCACGGGTCGATCGCCCGCATCGCGCCGCAGGTGCGCGTCATCGACGTCACCCACCACGTTCCGCCGGCCGATGTGGCCCGCGGTGCGGCGGTGCTGGCGCAGACGGCGCCGCACCTCCCGCCGAGCGTGCACGTCGCCGTGGTCGATCCCGGCGTCGGCACGTCCCGGCGCGGCGTGGTGCTCACCACGCCCGGCGGTCTGCTCGTCGGTCCCGACAACGGCCTGCTGATCTGGGCCGCCGAGGCGCTGGGCGGCATCCAGGCGGCGCACGAGATCCGCACCGACGGCACCGTCTCGAGCACGTTCCACGGCCGCGACGTGTTCGCTCCGGCGGCGGCCCGGCTGGCCCTCGGCGACAAGATCGAAGGGCCCGAGATCAACCCCGATTCCCTCGTACGCCTCCCCGACCCGGTCGTCACACTCGGCGACGGCTGGATCGAGGCCGAGGTGCTGACGGTCGACCGGTTCGGCAACGTGCAGCTGGCCGCCGGGGGCGACATGCTGAGCGGTCTGGGCACCGAACTCATGATCAACGCCAGCGTCAGCGCCCGCCGCGGCAGCACGTTCGCCGACGTCGGAAAGGGTGACCTGCTGGTCTTCGAAGACTCGGCCGGCCACGTCGCGATCGCCGTCAACAACGGCCGCGCCGTCGTCGTCCTCTCGGTCCAGCCGGGCGACATCGTCAAGATCCAGGGACGCTAGGCGGCGCTGCGGATCCGGTCGCGCGACGTCGCGTAGGTCCGTTCCCCCAGAAGGCGCCACAACAACCGGGCCGGCCGCGGCAGCTCACCCAGGAAGCGCCGCTGCTCGTCCGGCGTGGCCTCCTCGAGGATCGCGCCCAGGAAGACCAGCGCCATCTTCCCCTTCGGAATGACCTCCTTGCCCCGGTCGCCGACCGCCTTCCACTCGGCCGGGGTGAGGTGTTCCTCGATCAGCGGCAGGATCTCGCGTTCCTCGTCGGCCAGGTGCTCGTCCAGGGCCACGGCGGCCTGGGCGATCACGTCGGCCAGCTCGTCACGGTCGGCCGCCGACGCCCGGGACCGCCAGCGCGGCAGGATCTCGTCGATGCGGGCCAGCGGCTCGTGCAGGCGCTCGTGCTGCGCCTCCATCCGGTGGATCAGCCCGGCGTGCATCGCGGCCCGCTCGAGCAGCAGCGGCCAGACCAGCTCGTCCTCGGCCGAGTGATGGTGGTGCAGCCCGAGCGCGATGTTGGCCAGATGCTGACCGAGCACCTCGGCCCGGTCCGTGTCGCCCGGCGTCACCGCGCGGACCAGGGCGGGCAGGATGCGGAACTCGCGGCGGAAGACGCGGTGAACGACGATCATGTCCCAGGTGTCGGTACGTTCCAGAATGCCGGCTGAAGTCATGCGGCCAAGGTCGCAGGGTCGCCTTGCAGACTGCCTGCAAGCGGCCTGCACTTCTATGCTCTGACCCGTGCTGATCGGCCGGGTGCTGGGACCGACCGAGGTCGAGGTGGACGGAGCCGTCGCCGACCTCGGTGGCCCGCTGCCGCGCCGGCTCGTCACCGCGCTGCTCGCCGCCGAGGGCCGGCCGGTCGCCGAGGACGCGCTGGCCGAGGCCGTCTGGGGCACCGGCCCACCCGCCAACCCCGGCAATTCCCTGCAGGCGTACGTGTCCCGGCTGCGCCGCACGCTGGGCCGGTCGGCGCTGATCCGGGCCGGTGAGGGTTACCGGCTGGTCGTCGACGACACCGACGCGGCCCGGTTCGCGGCCGACGTGCGCCGCGGGCGGGAACTGCTGGGCGACGAGCGGCCGGGCGAGGCTCTCCGGCGGTTCGAGACGGCTCTGGCCCGGTGGCGGGGTGAGGCCTATGCCGACCTTCCCGACACGTACGCCCGCACCGCGCTGGCCGAACTACGGGCGGTGGCCGAGGAGGAACGTCTGGCGGCCCGGCTCGCCACCGGCGACGCCCCCGGTGCGGCCGGCGAGCTGGAGGCGGCCGTGCGGGCCGAGCCCTACCGCGAGCGGCGCTGGGAGCTGCTGATCACGGCCCTCTACCGCGGCGGCCGGCAGGCCGAGGCGCTGGCCGCGCTGCGCCGGGTGCGGAGCCGGCTCGCCGACGACCTCGGCATCGACCCCGGTCCGGCTTTGCAGGAGCTGGAGGGCCGGCTGCTGGCCCAAGACCCGGGACTGTTGCTGCCGTCCCGGCCCGCTCCCGCCGTACGGCCGCTCTCGCACTTCTTCGGCCGGGCCGGTGAGCTCGCCGCGCTGGCCGAGCTGACCGCCCACGCCCGCCTGGTGACGCTGGTCGGTCCGGGCGGCGCGGGCAAGACGCGGCTCGCGATCGAGCACGCCGCTTCGCTCGGCCCGTGGTTCGTCCGGCTGGCCGACGTGCGGGAGGCGGCGCTGGTGCCGGCCGCCGTGGCCGCCGCGATCGGGGTGCGCGGGGCGACGACCACCGCGATCGCCACCGCGCTGGGCGAGCGGCCGGGGCTGCTGCTGCTCGACAACTGCGAGCATGTCGTCGCCGCGGTCGCCGATCTCGCCCTCGAACTGCTTACCCGCTGCCCCGGCCTGCGGGTGCTGGCCACCAGCCGCGAATCGCTGGCCGTCGACGGCGAACGGCTCCTGCCGGTCACGCCGCTGCCCACGGCCGACGCGATCGCGCTGCTGACCGACCGGATTTCCGCCGTACGCCCCGGCTGGCGCCCCGCCCCGGCCGAGTCCGCGACGCTGACCAGGCTGGCCGAGGCGCTCGACGGCATTCCGCTCGCGCTCGAGCTGGCCGCCGCCCGGGCGCGCGTGCTGAGCCTGGCCGAGTTGCTCGACATGCTGCACGACCGGTTCCCGGCGCTGGGCCCGGTGCCGCGCGGCGCGCTCGCTCCGCACGAGACGCTGGAGGCCGCGGTGGCCTGGAGCGTCGACCTGCTCGGCGCGTCCGACCGCGCCATGCTGCTGCGCCTGTGGCCGTACGAAGGTGGCTTTCCGCTCTCGGCCGTCGAAGACGACCTCGATGCCCTGTCGGCCCTGGTGGCGCGCTCGGTCGTGGTCGCCGACACCACCGTGACCCCGACCCGTTACCGCCTGCTCGAGATCGTGCGGGCCTACTGCCGGCAACGCGACCCCGACCCCGCGGGAAGCCGGGAGCAGCATGCGGCCTGGGTCCGCATTCTGGTCGAGCACCACGCCCCGCTGCTGCGCGGTGACCGGTCGGCCCACTCGATCCGGGTGCTCAACCGGGAACTGCCCAACCTGCGGACCGCCATCCGCCACGACCTGGAACAGCACCCGGCGACGGCATTGCGTACGGCCGGTCTGCTGGAGTGGTTCTGGTTCCGCGGCGGACTGGTCGCCGACGGGCTGCCCCTGCTGCACGCCGCGCTCGCCGCTGCCCCCGACGCGCCGCCGACCGATCGCGCGCGGGCGCACCTGAGCGCATGCATGCTGCGCTACATGTCCGGCGACCCGTTGGCGCCCGACGAGCTCTACGCCGGCTTCGAGATCCTCGGCGACCACCCCGACCACGACGGCGAGATCCTGGCCGCGCAGGGCGCCTACTACGAGTCGCTCTACTGGTCGTTCCGCGGCGACTTCCCCCGGGCGGTGGCCCCGGCCCGCCGCTCGATGGCGATGTCCACGGCGATCGGTGAGGAGTGGATCCTGCCCGCGGCCACGATGTCCCTGGGCGCCGCGCTGGCCGGCTCGGGTGAGGTCGACGAGGGACGGCGCGTGCTGGCCCGGGCCGGGGCCGAGGCGACCGCGCTGCGCCAGGGCTGGACGGCCGCGATGTCCGGCCTGCTGCTGGCTCGCGCCTTGCTCACAGCGTCACCGGCGCGGCCACAGGAAGCGCCGCCTTCCGAGGCAGCCACACCGGCCCGGCAACAAGAAGCGCCGCCCTCCGAGGCAGCCACACCGGCCCGGCCACAAGAAACGCCCACCGAGGCGGCCACACCGGCGCGGCCCGGGGAGGCGCTTACCGTCGTACGGGAAGCTCTGGCTCTTTTTGATTCTGAGGACGACGTCGGCAACGTGCTCGCCTGCCTGCACACCGGGGCGTACGCGATGGCCCTCACCGGACGCGTCGACGAAGCGGCCCGGCTCCTCGTGTCGGTGCGCCGAGCCGCCGCCCGCCGCGGACTCGACCTCGACGGCGCCGACCCGATCCGCGCCGCGGGCCTGGCCGAGCTGATCCCGCCGGCCGCGTTCCCCGACACGGCCGACGACGAGGCGGACCTACCCGCCCTGCTGAGCGTGGCGAGGGCGAACGCGGACAACACGAGCATCAGCGCGCATCGTGGCGCCGAAACCGGGAACAATTGAACAATGCCTGAGGGCGACACCGTCTGGAACACCGCACGCGTGCTGGAGAAGGCGCTGCAGGGCGACCTGCTCACCGGCTCCGACTTCCGCGTGCCGCAGCTGGCCACCACCGACCTGAGCGGCTGGACCGTCGCCGAGTCAGCCAGCCGCGGCAAGCACCTGCTCCTGCGCCTGACCCGCGACGACGAGCAGCCGCTCACCCTGCACTCGCATCTGCGGATGGAGGGTGCCTGGCGCGCCTACGCCCCCGGGGAACGCTGGACCGCCCGCCCGGTCCACCTGATCCGCGTCGTGCTGCGCACCGCGCGGTCGGTCGCCGTCGGCTATCACCTGCACGAGCTGGCGCTCTATCCGACCGCCGACGAGGAGCAGCACGTCGGGCATCTCGGCCCCGACCTGCTGGGCGCCGACTGGGACGCCGAGGAGGCCGCGCGCCGGATCGCCGCGCACCCCGGCACCACCATCGCCGAGGCCCTGCTCGACCAGCGCAACCTGGCCGGCGTGGGAAACCTCTACAAGGCCGAGACCCTGTTCCTGCGTGGACTGTGGCCGTGGACGCCGGTGTCGCAGGTAGCCGACCTGCTGGGCACGGTCACGCTGGCGCAGAAGCTGGTCGCCTCGAACCGCGGACGCTGGACGCAGACCACCACGGGCTCACTGCGGCGCGGCGAGACGAGCTATGTGTACGGTCGCCGCGCGAAGCCGTGCCGTCGGTGCGCCGGCCCGATCCAGAAGGACGAGAAGGGCGAACGGATCACATATTGGTGTGCGCGCTGTCAGCCGAGGCCTGCTTGAAAACAGTGGTCGGCGTGCGCTTGAGCTCGGAGAGGCCCTCGGCCAGTCCACG
The DNA here is from genome assembly GCF_018829635.1 of Paractinoplanes bogorensis. Lineage (GTDB taxonomy): Bacteria > Actinomycetota > Actinomycetes > Mycobacteriales > Micromonosporaceae > Actinoplanes > Actinoplanes bogorensis. The sequence goes on along the minus strand of NZ_JAHKKG010000001.1, from coordinate 424,302 downwards.
CAGCCGATCGGTCGCGTCGACCAGGCTGCCGAACGCGGGGTGCGGCCCGTCGACGACCGGGTGACCGTCTTCGGCGACGTAGCTGGCGGCGGCCGCGACGAGACGCTCGTACGCCTCCACGCCCTCGGTGAACTGCGCGGCCAGCGACCCGTGCGAATCGACCAGCGCCGCACGCTGCTCGGGCGGGGTCAGCGGCAGGGCCCGCTCGACGCTGGCCACCCGCTGGCCGAGATCGCGCAGCCATTCCTCGGCGACCGCGGCCTCGAGCAGAGCGCCCTCGCCCGGCCCGCTGAGCCGGCCGGCCAGGGCGGTCAGGGTGGCCGACGCGCGGTCGAGCCTGTCCCAGGCCTGGGTGATCGCCGAGCCGCGGAGCGCGTAGCGGTTCTTCTGCCGGCGCATCTCGTTCATCACCGTGCGCCCGGCCGGGAAACGCTCGAGGGCCGCGGTGAGCTTGGCCCCCGGGATCATCGGCGGCGGCTCGGGTGGGGCGGGCGTGGCGGCCAGCTCGCGATGGTCGCTGTGCCGCCACCAGGCCAGGGCGACCGAGGCACCGGCGGCGCCGGCCCAGATCGCGTCGCCCCAGCCGATGCCCGCATAGGGCGTGAGGACGGCGGTGGCCGCGGTCAGTCCGCCTCCCAGCACACTCCAGCGTCGCGCCGAACTGCGCAGCCGCTTGAGCCGCCGGAAGTATCTGGTCCGCTCGTCCACCGTCGCCCTCCCCTGGGACTACTCAGCCGGCGGCGGTCGTGTCGCCGCGCTTCTGATTCATGCTGGCCCGGATCTCGTCGAGCCGGGCCACGCTGGCCGGGTCGGAGGCCGGACCGGCCGACTCGACCGCGGGCTGCGCCGGCGCCGCGCCGAGCTTGTCACCGGCCATGCTGGCCCGGATCTGCTCGAGCCGGGAGTTGCCGGCCATGTCGAGGCTGGACTTCTGCACCTCGAGCATGCGGCCCTCAACCGAGTTGGAAGCCAGCTCGGCCCGGCCCATGGCGTCGGCGTAGCGGCGCTCGATCTTGTCGCGCACCTCGTCCAGCGACGGCGTGTTGCCCGGCGCGGCCAGCGACGACATCGACTCGAGCGACTTGGCCACGGTCTCCTGCATCTTGGCCTGCTCGAGCTGGCTCAGCAGGCGCGAACGCTCGCCGATCCGCTGCTGGAGCACCATCGCGTTGTTCTCGACCGCCTTGCGGGCCTGGCCCGCGGCCGAGAGCGCCTGGTCGTGCAGGGTCTTGAGGTCTTCCATCGACTGCTCGCCCGAGACCAGCTGGGTCGCCAGCGTCTGCGCGGTCGACTCGTACTTCTGCGCCTCGGACTCGTCGCCGCCGGCCCGGGCCCGGTCGGCCAGGACGAGCGCCTGCCGCGCCATGCCCTGCAGCTTCTCGACCTCGGACATCTGGCGGGACAGCTTCATCTCCAGCTGACGCTGGTTGCCGATCACCGCCGCCGCCTGCTGCACGAGGGCCTGGTGCTGCCGCTGTGCGTCCTCGATGGCCTGCTGAATCTGGACCTTCGGATCGGCGTACTCATCGATCTTCGCGCCGAAGAGCGCCATCATGTAACGCCAGCCCTTGACGAACGGGTTCGCCATCTCGCGGTATCCCCTCAATGTCACTCAGTCGGTTCCGCCACCGACGCAGATCGAGGAGCTGTCGCGATGGCGGGTCACCAGGTGTGTTTCGGCCCGGTGTAACTGCCATCGTGTCAGCTCGACGCCACCGACGTCACGTGACCTCCGGGGGATCTCAGGGTCTCCCCCACGGTTCGAGGCTACGCGCTCATCCCGGTCGGGGTCGATCCCGAGGGAGCGTCCCGGAGTAGTGCACAGGATCTTTACAGGTGGTGGAGAGAAATCAGGCCGGACTCGCTCGTGGGGAGCGGGCCCGGCCTGGTCACAACAATTCTCAGGCGGCGTAGACGACGTCGCGTTGTGGTTTTCTGGTCGCGCGCAGGGTCGCCTTGAGCGGCGAATCCTGCCGGACCGAGACGGAGACGTTCCCGTCGGTCGAGACGCTCTTCTTGTCGTCGACCGGCACCAGCACGCCGTCCATGTCCTCGGCCAGGGACAGCGTGTCGCTGACCTCGCTGAGCAACTCGGAGAGCCGTGCGCCGAGCGCGTCACAGATGGCGGCGAGCAGCTCGCTGGACGCTTCCTTCTGACCGCGCTCGATCTCGGACAGGTAACCCAGGCTGACATTCGCGGCGGTGGACACCTCGCGCAGCGTGCGGTGCTGCCCCTGCCGGCGCGCCCTTAGTGCGTCGCCGATGACCCGGCGTAGCAGGACCATGGCACCTCCTCCTGCGGCGGGGCCGCCGGCACACGCCGGAGGCTTCCCGCAACCGTACCCGCTGCCGGCCAAGCCGACATCCCGCCCCGCCGAATTCCGGGGCCGCCCGGCAGCGGCGCGAATGGGTAACCTCGTCGATCGATCAGACATTCCCCAGCTCAGACGCGGGCCGGGGCCTCCTTCAGGCAGTCCGCGAGCAGCAGTAGCACCCTCGTCACACTTTCGGCGCGGATGGCCGCCCGGTCCCCTTCGAGTGTCAGCTCGCGCACCTGGGCCCCGGTCGGACCGGCCGCGGCGACATAGACGCGGCCGACCGGCTTGCCGCCCTGCGCGTCGGGCCCGGCCACCCCGGTCGTCGCCACGCCCCAGTCGGCACCGCATCTCTGCCGGGCACCCTCGGCCAGCGCCTTGGCCACGTCGGGGTCGACCGGACCCCGCTCGGCCAGCAGCTGCTGCGGCACTCCGGTCAGGGAGTGCTTCAGGTCGGTGGCATAGACGACGAAGCCACCCCGATAGACAGCGCTCACGCCCTCGATGTCCACCACGGTCGCGGCCACCAGCCCGCCGGTCAGCGACTCGGCGGTGGCGAAGGTCTCTTGGCGTTCCTTGAGCCGGCGTACGGCCACCTGGGCCGCGATCTCCACTCCCACGCCGAAAGTCTAGGCGTCCGGGGTGGCCGTTCGCCGGGCATCGCGCCGCAGGCGCAAAGCCGCGATCACATAGTCCACACCGGTCACCACCGTCACCACCGTGGCCGCACCCATGAGCCACGGGCCGACGATGTCGAACGGCTCGGGCACCGGCCACAGGTACCAGGCGATGGCGGCGATCTGCAGCACGGTCTTGAGCTTGCCGCCGCGACTGGCCGGGATGATGCCGTAGCGGATCACCCAGAACCGCAGCGCGGTGATGCCCCACTCGCGGAACAGGATCAGCCCCGTCACCCACCAGGGCAGGCGGTCGTAGACCGAGAGCAGCACCAGTGCCGTGCCGGTGAGCGCCTTGTCGGCGATCGGGTCGGCCACCTTGCCGAACGACGTGACCATCGACCAGCGCCGGGCGATCCAGCCGTCGACGAAGTCGGTCGCCGACGCCACGCAGAACACCAGGCAGGTCAGGATGCGCGGGCCGGTGCCGGTGAGCTGCGACGAGACCACCAGGGCGAGGAACACCGGGACCAGGACGATCCGTACGACGGTCAGGATGTTCGCCGCGTTGTAGGGCGAGACCGTCCGCGGAGCGGCCACCGGGGCCGGCTCTTCGGTCACCGCGCGGACACCGGCGCCGCGGAGATCATCTCGACCGGCACGGCGATCAGGTCGACGCCCTCGGTCGCGGTGACCCGGGCGCGGACGAAGTCGCCGGGACGCAGGGCGGCCAGGTCGACACCCTCGTCACCCGCGACGAGCGTGGTGGAGCCGTCGACCTCGGGCGCCTGGTGTTCGGCGCGCCCTTCCACCTCGGCCTCCGGCGAGACCGAGTCGACGAGCACCTCGACGATCGAGCCGAGCCGTTCCTCGGCCCGCTGGTTGCAGAGCTCGTCGGCCAGCGTGACGATCCGGTCGTACCGGCGCTTGATGGTGTCTTCCTTGACCTTCTTGTCGAGCCCGGCCGCCTCGGTGCCGTCTTCGTCGCTGTAGTCGAAGACGCCGATCGCGTCGAGCCGGGCCTCGGACAGGAAGCGCACCAGCTCGTCGACGTCGGCCTTGGTCTCGCCCGGGAAGCCGACGATGAAGTTGCTGCGCGCGCCGGCCGCGGGGGCGAGCGCGCGGGCCGAGTCGAGCAGGTCGAGGAAGCGGTCGGTCGAGCCGAAACGCCGCATCCGGCGCAGCAGGGGCTCGCTCGAGTGCTGGAAGGAGAGGTCGAAGTAGGGCGCCACGCCCGGCGTGCCGGCGATCGCCTCGACCAGGCCGGGGCGGGTCTCGGCGGGCTGCAGATAGCTGGCGCGCACGCGGACGATGCCGTCGACCGCGGCCAGCTGCGGCAGCAGCTTCTCGAGCAGGCGCGGGTCACCCAGATCTTTCCCGTACGAAGTGCTGTTCTCGCTCACCAGCACCAGCTCGCGCACGCCCGACCGGGCCAGCCACTCGGCCTCGGCCAGCAGCTCCTGCGGATCACGCGAGACGAAGGCACCGCGGAAGGACGGGATCGCGCAGAACGCGCACTTGCGGTCGCACCCGCTGGCCAGCTTGAGGCTCGCGACCGGCGCGTTGTCGAGCCGGCGCCGCAGCACCGGGCGCAGGTGGGCCGGGGTGTGCTCGTCGACCGTGGCGTGCCCGGGGATCACGACCTTGGCCGACTGGCGCTGCACCGGCGTGATCGGCAGCAGCTCGCGGCGGTCGCGCGGGGTGTGTGCGTCGAACGTCTCGCCCGCCAGCACCCCGTCGAGCCGGGCCGCGATGTCGGTGTAGTCGTCGAAGCTGACCACGGCGGCGGCCTCGGGCAGACTGTCGGCCAGCTCTTTGCCGTAGCGCTCGGCCATGCACCCGGCCGCGACCACCTTGGCGCCGGTGTCGGCCGCGGCGAGCAGCGTCTCGATCGAGTCCTGCTTCGCCTTTTCCACGAAACCGCAGGTGTTGACGACCACCACGTCGGCGCCCTCGGCGTCCGTGCTGACCTGCCAGCCGCCCTGGTCGAGGCGGGCCGCGAGCTCCTCGGAGTCGACCTCGTTACGGGCGCAGCCGAGGGTGAGAAGGGCGACACGGCGGGGAGAAGGAGTTACCGACACCCGACAAGGTTAGCCGCCTTCCACCCCCGGTTCACCCGCGCACTGATCCGATCGGGTGTCCGGCCCGTACCCCAGGTCACCATGCAGACTTCACCCAAGCCCGCCCGGCACGCGGAGTGGCTGCTCATCGCGGCCCTCGTCGTCATCGCGATCCTGGTCCGCTGGGCCGGTTTCCACGAGAAGACGACCGACATGCGGATCTTCTTCAAGTGGTACCACCAGCTCGGCTCGGTGGGTGACTGGCGGGCGCTCGGCGCCGACGTCGGCAACTACAACGCGCCGTTCGTCTATCTGCTGGCGTTCCTGCACCTGGTGCCCGGCCCGCTGCTCTTCAAGATCAAGGCGCTGTTCGTCCTGTTCGACGTGGCGCTGGCCTTCTTCACCTACCGCATCGTCGCCCTGCGTCATCCGTACAGCCGCATCCCGGCGGCCGCGGCGCTGGTCGTGGTGATGTTGCCGACGGTGGTGCTCAACGCGTCGTGGTGGGGCCAGATGGACGCGATGTGGGCCGCGCCCGCCCTGGGCGCCGTCTACTACCTGCTGCGCGGCCGGCCCTGGGTCGGGGTGGCCCTGTGCGGCGTCGCGCTCGCGATCAAGCCGCAGGGCGTGTTCATCTTCCCGCTCCTGCTGCTGCTCGCCCTGGCCGGCCGCATTCCCTGGCGTACGCTCCTGGCCGCCCCCGCCGCCTACCTGGCCCTCGACCTCCCGGCGATCCTGGTCGGCCGCAACCCGGTCGAGCTGCTGACGATCTATTCGATGAATCGTCAGGCGGTCAACGTGCCCGAGCTGAGCCTGCGCGCCCCGAACGTGTTCGCCCTGGTCACCGGCAGCACCCGGGAGGACAGCCTGCGGATGCTGGGCTACCTCTTCTGCGCGGCCGTGGTCATCGGCGTCATCTACGTGCTGATCGCGAAGGCGGTCGAGCTGACCACCGAGCGCATCGTCGTGGTGGCCGCCCTGTTCGCCATCCTGGTGCCGTTCCTGCTGCCCGGCATGCACGAGCGCTACTTCTTCCTGGCCGACGTGACGATGCTCGTGCTGGCCGTCTTCGTCCCGCGCCTCTGGTACGTCCCGCTGCTCGTCCAGGCGTCGTCGCTGCTGTCCTACCAGCCCTACCTGTTCGGCCGCGTCGTCCCGGTGCTGCCCACGATCGCCGCCCTGCTGATGCTGGCCGCCCTGATCGTGGTGCTGGTCCACCTGATGCGGGACGCCTTCCGCCGGCCGGGGGAAGAGGAACGGGAAGTAAAGATCGAGAAAGAGATCGCAGCGATTCTCGACATGGTCGAACCGCGACCAGAGTCGGATTTCGCCCGTCGATGACTTGGGCGCCGAAAACGGCTAGCGAAGCGAGGCCGTTTTCGGCGCCCAAGTCATCGGCCTGTAGGGGCGAAATCCCGGAGCCGCGGAGCGGCGACCAGAGGCTCAGTCCAATCGAAGCGAGGCCAGAGCCTCTTCCAGCTCGTCCGGCTTGATCAGCACGTCGCGGGCCTTGGAGCCCTCGGACGGGCCGACGATGCCGCGGGTCTCCATCAGGTCCATCAGGCGGCCCGCCTTGGCGAAGCCGACCCGCAGCTTGCGCTGGAGCATCGACGTCGAGCCGAACTGACTCGTGACCACCAGCTCGATGGCCTGGATCAGCACCTCGAGGTCGTCGCCGATCTCCTCGTCGATCTGCTTCTTCTTGCTGGCCGGGGCCTCGGTGACGTCCTCGCGGAACTCCGGCTCGCGCTGGTCCTTGCAGAACTTGACGACCGACGCGATCTCCTTCTCCTCGACCCAGGCGCCCTGGATGCGTACGGGCTTGGAGGCACCCATCGGGAGGAAGAGACCGTCACCCCGGCCGAGCAGCTTCTCGGCTCCCGGCTGGTCGAGGATGACCCGGCTGTCGGCCAGCGAGGAGGTCGCGAAGGCCAGGCGGGACGGCACGTTCGCCTTGATCAGGCCGGTCACCACGTCGACCGACGGGCGCTGGGTGGCCAGCACCAGGTGGATGCCCGCGGCCCGGGCCAGCTGGGTGATCCGGACGACCGAGTCCTCGACGTCGCGCGGGGCGACCATCATCAGGTCGGCCAGCTCGTCGATGATCACCAGCAGATAGGGGTACGGCTTCATCACGCGCTCGCTGCCGGGCGGCGCCACGATCTCACCGCTGCGCACCTTGCGGTTGAAGTCGTCGATGTGCCGGACGCCGTTGGCCGCGAGGTCGTCGTAGCGCATGTCCATCTCGCGCACGACCCACTCGAGGGCGTCGGCCGCCTTCTTCGGGTTGGTGATGATGGGCGTGACCAGGTGCGGGATTCCCTCGTAGGCGGTCATCTCCACGCGCTTGGGGTCGACCAGGAGCAGGCGCACCTCGTCCGGGGTGGCCCGGGTCAGCAGCGACACCAGCAGCGAGTTGAGGCACGAGCTCTTGCCGGCACCGGTCGCGCCCGCGATCAGGATGTGCGGCATCTTGGCCAGGTTGGCCACCACGAAGCCGCCCTCGATGTCCTTGCCCAGCGCGACCAGCATCGGGTGGTGATCGGCGGTCGACGCGCGGGAGCGCAACACGTCGCCCAACGACACGTTTTCCGGGTCGGTGTTGGGGATCTCGACGCCGACCGCGCTCTTACCCGGGATCGGGCTCAGGATACGCACATCGGGCGACTTCACCGCGTACGCGATGTTGCGCGACAGCTGCGTGATCCGCTCGACCTTGGTGCCCGGGCCGATCTCGACCTCGTAGCGGGTGACCGTCGGCCCGCGGGTGAAGCCGGTGACCATGGCGTCGACGTTGAACTGCTCGAACACGCCGGTCAGGGCGGCCATGATCTCGTCGTTGGCCCGGCTGCGCGACTTCGGCGGGGCGCCCTTGCCGAGCAGGGTGGGCGGCGGCAGCCGGTAGTCGCCCGGCACCGCGCTGATCTCGAGCTGCTCGGCCCGGGTGGGCAGCGGCTCCGAGTGCTCCGGGGGCGGCGCCGGCTTCTTGCGCGCGGCCGGCTGCTTGGGCACCACGACCGTGTCGTGCACGAGGAAGTCGTCGTCCTCGGCCACCGGGTCGGGCTCCGCCAAGCCGATGTCGGCCAGCGAGCCCTGACGGCGCCGGGACGGGCGGCGCTTGGTGGCCGGCTCCTCCTGGTCGTCGCCACCGTCGTCGGGGTCGTAGTCGTCGGGCAGTTCCGGCGTCGGCAGCGGGGCCCGGTCGGTCGAGCGGCCCATCAGCACGTCGATCAGCAGCATCACCCGCTCGGGGATCTTGTTGATCGGGGTGGCGGTGATCACCAGCAGGCCGAACACGAACAGCAGCACCAGCAGCGGTACGGCGACCCAGGCCGTCACCGCCCGTTCGAGCAGCGCGCCGAAGCCGTAGCCGAGCAGACCACCCGCGTTGGTGATGCCGACGTCGTCGGTGGGCCGCTCGCTGATGTGCAGCAGGGCGGCGGTGGCGACGACCAGGGCCGTCCAGCCGACCACGGAACGACCCCGGTGCTCGGGGTCGGCCGGCTTGCGCATGAGCCGGACCGCGCCGTAGAGGAGCAGCAGCGGGAGCAGGACCGCGAGGCCGCCGAAGAACAGGTGGGTGGAGTCGGCCAGCCACTGGCCGACCGGGCCCGCGCTGTCGGCCCAGACCGCGACCCCGACCAGGATGGCCAGGCCCAGCATGAGCAGGCCGGCGCCGTCGCGGCGGTGCTCGGGGTCGATCTCCTTGGCCGTGGCCGCCTGCCGGCCGACGCCGCGGGCGGCCCAGCCGACGCTGTGGGCCAGGCCCATCCAGAGGGCGCCCAGGCCACGACCGACGCCGGTGGCGACGGCCGAGCCCATGCTGGGCCGGGCGCGGGACGCCGACGGGCGCCGGGCGGCCGGACGCGACTTGGTCGCCTTACGAGCCGGCTGTCGTGCGGCCGGTTGGCGGGCACGACTGGTCGCGGAGCCGCGCGAGTTGGACGCGGCGCGGCCCCGGCTCGCCGGAGGAGTACGGCCCGCCATGGTCACACCGTATCGCCGCGACGCTCATGAATAAGGGAGGCGCACCGACGTAGGGTCGACCTGTGCAGGCATTCACCAAGCAGATGATCACGGACGCGCTCGACGCGCGCGACTTCAAGTACTTCGAGGATGCCGAGGGCGACATCGGGGGGAACTTTCAGGGCAACCTGATCTATTTCTTCCGGATCGGGCAGCAGCAGGAGGTGCTGCAGGTCCGGGCGATGGTGCAGCACCTGTTCGCGATCGACGAGGTTCCCCGGCTCTACGAGTTCTGCAACTCGTGGAACCACGACCAGCTCTTCCCCAAGGCATATGTGCACGTCAACGACGACGGCACGGTGCTCGTGGTCGGCGAGGTGATCGCCGACTGGGAGAAGGGCGTCACCCCCGAGCAGCTCGACCAGGTGCTGCTGGCCGCGATCGCCACCAGTGTGCAGCTGGCCAACGAGATCGCCGAGCTGCGCCAGGCCTCCTGACGTGCAGATGCCCGGGAGACCGTACGGCCTCCCGGGCATCCGATGCGCTTTCGCCACCTAGGCAGGTTTGGTGGCCCGGCGCGTCACGGGGTGCTGAACCCCAGGGTGTACGTGCCGGTGCCGGAGGAAGCAACGACGACGTACCGGTAGGTGCCGGCGCGGCCCGCAAAGGTCAGCTCCTTGTCACCGTTGCCGGTGGCGGTGGCGACCGTGCGGAAACCGCTGCGGGTGAGCCGCTGCAGGACGAGGTCGAAGTCGGCTCCGTCGGAGGCGCTCAGGCATGCGGTCTGGGTGCCGGCGTTGGACCGGAACGCGCCACCCTCGGGCTGGGCCTGCGCGGTGCGGGCCCGGGCCAGGTTGCCCTGGCGCTGCACAGCCTGGTCACCGCACGCGGTGGCCGACTCGGCGGGCGGAGCCGCCTCGCCCGCGCCACCGGCGTTCTGGCCGCCGCCGGAGGTCACCAGCGTCAGGTTCTCGGCCGCGAGGATCTCGTTGATCGGCTGGAAGAACGTCTCGCCGCCGACCGTGCAGTCGCCGGAACCGCCCGAGGTCATGCCCTGGGCCTGGTCGCCGCTGAGCCACGGGCCACCGGAGTCGCCGCCCTCGGCGCAGACGTTGGTGCGTGTCAGGCCGGTGACCGCACCCTCGGGGTAGACCACGGTCTGGTTCTTGGCCAGGATCGTGCCGCAGAACGTGCCGGTCGTGGAGCCGGAGCGGCAGACCGCCGCGCCCACCGGCGCCTCGGTGTTGCCGGCCACCGGCAGCTCGTTGCCCTCGAAGTCGTTGACCACCGGACGCGGGGTCCAGTCGCCGTTGACCTCGACGAAGCCCATGTCGGCGTCGCCCGGGAAGGTCGACGCGCGGACGGTGCCCTGGGCCTGCTGGTTGAAGCCGGTCGTGGTGGTGCCGACACCGCCGCAGTGGCCGGCCGTCACGAAGCCGCCCTCGACCGAGAAGCCGATCGAGCAGCGGGCCGTGCCGCCGTCGACCGCGATGAAGTAGGGGTCGGCGCCGCGCACGTCGAACAGCGGCTTGGGGCTGGCTTCGCTGGTGACGACCGAGAACCAGTCGCTCTTGACGCCGGCCGACCGGGCCAGCGACTTCGCCGCCGCCACCTCGCCCGGCTTGGCCACGATGACCAGCTTGTTGGACGCGACGTCGACGTACCACCCGGTGATGCCGGCGCCGTCCTCGGCGGCCGCGTCGAGCTTGGCCTTGGCCGCGTCGAGCGCCTGCTCACTGCGCTTGACCAGCACCGGCTCGGCCCCGGCGGCGCGCACCGCCGCCTCGGCGTCCGGGTCGGTCACCGCGATCTTGAGCGTGGTGCCGTCCTTGGCCAGCCAGGCGCCACCGAAGCCGGTGCCCGTCTGCGCGGACAACTTGGCGCTCACGCCGCTGGCCCACTTCGACCGCTGCAAGCGTGCCGTCGCCTGATCGCCGTCCAGGCCGAGGTCGCGTTGCATGGCCGCAAGAATCTGCGGCGCTGCGCCACCCGCCGTGGGCTTCGCGGCCTTGGTCGACGGCGTGGTCCCGGCCATCGAAGGCAGGGTGAAAGCCACCGCTGCTCCGGCCGCGACCACGACCGCCGCCGCCACGGCGATCCGTCTGCGCTGCATCTGAGGTACTCCCGTCGCCACCGGCGCCGTGGGGGCGGCACCGTCGTGACCAGAAGTACGTGGCGAGACAGCGAAAGGTTTAAATCAGACTCAGACTTCTACGACGGTGGGCACGATCATGGGCCGACGGCGGTACGCGTCGTTGACCCAGCGGCCGACCGTACGGCGTACGACCTGCTGCAACTGGTGCGTGTCGGTGACACCGTCCTCGGCCGAGCGGTGCAGAGCGGCGGTCAGCAACGGGATCACCGGGTTGAAGGCGTCCGGGTCTTCGCTGAAGCCCTTGGCCGAGATGTTCGGCTCGCCGACCACCTTGCCGGTCACCGAGTCGATCACCACCGTGGCCGAGATGAAGCCGCCGTCGCCCAGGATGCGCCGCTCGGTCAGCAGCGACTCGCTGACGTCACCGACCGCGAGGCCGTCGACGTAGACGTAGCGGTTCTGCACCCGGCCGACGTGCCGGGCGTGGCCCTCGACCAGGTCGACGACGTCGCCGTCCTCGCAGAGCACGACCCGGTCGGGCGCGACCCCGGTCTCGACGCCGAGCTGGGCGTGGGCGCGCAGGTGCCGCCACTCGCCGTGCACCGGCATGAGGTTGCTCGGGCGCACCACGTTGAGCAGGTAGCGCAGCTCGCCGGCCGGGGCGTGACCAGAGACGTGCACCTTGGCCGTCTCTTTGTGCACGACCGTGGCGCCGGCCCGGGACAGGCGGTTGATCACCCGGTAGACCGAGGTCTCGTTGCCCGGCACGAGCGAGCTGGCCAGCACCACTGTGTCGCCGGACTCGATGGTGATGTGCCGGTGGTCGCCGTTGGCCATCCGGCCGAGCGCGCTCATCGGCTCGCCCTGCGACCCGGTGGACATGAAGACGATCTCGTCGCCCGGCATCCGGGTCGCCTCGTCCACGCTGACCAGCAGGCCGTCGGGGATGTTGAGCAGGCCCAGGTCGCGGGCGATGCCCATGTTGCGGACCATCGACCGGCCCATCAGGGCCACCTTGCGCTCGTACTCCCAGGCCGCGTCCATGACCTGCTGCACGCGGTGCACGTGGGAGGCGAAGCTGGCCACGATGATGCGGCCCTTGGCCTTGCCGAAGATCGAGCTCAGCACCGGGCCGATGTCCCGCTCGGGGGCCACGAAGCCGGGCACCTCGGCGTTGGTCGAGTCGGAGAGCAGCAGGTCGACGCCCTCGGCGCCGAGCCGCGCGAACCCGGCCAGGTCGGTGATGCGGCCGTCCAGCGGCACCTGGTCCATCTTGAAGTCGCCGGTGTGCAGCACCAGACCGGCCGGGGTACGCACGCCGACGGCCAGCGCGTCCGGGATCGAGTGGTTGACCGCGAAGAACTCGCACTCGAACGGTCCGAGCCGCTCGATGCCGCCCTCACGGACGGTCAGCGTGTAGGGGTCGAGGCGGCGCTCGGCCAGCTTGGCCTCGACCAGGGCCAGCGTGAACTCGGAGCCGACCAGCGGGATGTCGGCCTTGTGGGCCAGCAGGTAGGGCACCGCGCCGATGTGGTCCTCGTGGCCGTGCGTGAGCACGATGGCCTGCACGTCGTCGAGCCGGTCGAGGATCGGCGAGAAGTCGGGCAGGATCAGGTCGACGCCCGGCTGCTCCACGTCGGGGAAGAGCACGCCGCAGTCGATGACCAGCAGCTTCCCGTCGAACTCGAGGACGGTCATGTTGCGGCCGATGGCGCCGAGCCCACCCATGGGGATGACGCGCAGGGCGCCCTCGGGCAGCGGCGGCGGCGGTTCCAGCTCAGCGTGCGCTTGACTCATTCGCTTCTATCTGTCTTTCGTCGGATGGAGCCGGCTACCTTTCGTCCGGTGGAGCCGGCTGTCTTTCAGCGTCTAAGGCCGGTGCCCTCTACAGGGCGATCCCGGCGTCGGCCGCGTCGCGGCGCAACTGGTCGAGCTCGGCACCGGTCGCGTCGACCAGCGGCGAACGGACCGGACCGGCCGGACGGCCCTGCGCGTTGAGGCCCGCCTTGACCAGCATGGTGCCCGGGACCCGGAAGATGCCGGTGAACAGCGGCATCGCCTGCCGGTGCCGGGCCAGCGCGGTGGCGTTGTCGCCGCGCTCGAACGCCTCGATCATGTCTTTGGCCAGGACGCCGGTGAAGTGGGTGGAGGTGCCGACCAGGCCGACCCCGCCGATCGAAAGCAGCGGCAGGGTGGCCGCGTCGTCGCCCGAGTAGTAGGCCAGATCGGTGCGGCCGAGCACCCACGAGCTGGCGATCAGGTCGCCCTTGGCGTCCTTGACGGCCACGATCCGCTCGTGCTCGGCGATGCGGCACATCGTCTCGGTGGCGATCGCCGTGCCGGCCCGGTGCGGGATGTCATAGATCATCACCGGCAGGCCGACCGCGTCGGCCACGGCGAGGAAATGCCGGGCCACGCCCTCCTGCGGAGGCTTGTTGTAATACGGCGTCACGACCAGCACACCGTGGGCGCCGGCCTTCTCGGCGGCGTGCGCCAGCTCGATGGTGTGTGCGGTGTTGTTGGTGCCCACGCCCGCGACGATCTTGGCCCGGTCACCCACGGCGTCGACCACGGCGCGGAGCAGGGTCTCCTTCTCGGCGTCGGTGGTGGTCGGTGACTCACCGGTCGTGCCGCTGACGACGAGCGCGTCGTTGCGCTGCTCGTCGACCAGGTAGGTGGCCAGTTTCGCCGCGCCCTCGACGTCGAGGGAGCCGTCCGGGGCGAACGGGGTGACCATGGCGGTCAGCAACCGTCCGAAGGGTCGCGGGTCGTGCGTCATACCCACCAACCTATAGGACGGCCCGCTCAGACGTAGAGCGCGGTGAACGGGGCCCAGGGCAGGTTGCGCGCAACACTCCAGACCCCCCACACAGCGACAAAGGTGATCAGGACGGCCGGGCTGAGATTGAGCTGCGGCAGGTTCCACTTGAAGAGACGCTTCGCGGCCCACGCGACGTAGAGGTAGAGCAGGAACGGGACGGCGAACGTGAAGATCGCGTGGTGGCGGGCCGCGGCGGGCAGATCGCCGTGCAGCAGATACCACGCCGCGCGGGTGCCGCCGCAGCCCGGGCAGACGAAGCCGGTGGTGTATTTCAGCAGGCAGGTGGGCTCGTCGCCGGCCCCCGCCTCGGCCGGATGGGTGGCCAGCGTGTAGCCGACGGCGCCGCCCATGCAGACCAGCAGCGCCAGCGGGGCGGCCCAGATCGGCGACCTCGTCCACACCTTTTGCACCCAGCGGGTGACCCGGTCGGGCTCGCGGCTCGCCTGCTGCTGCGCGTAATAGGCCAGCCACTCGGGCGGCACGGGCGGCCCCTGCACCGGCTGGTCGTCCAGCCACGGGCGCGCGGGAGCGGTGGTCATGGCCGTCACGGTACACCGGCCCGGCTCTTGAGTGCCGCGGTCAGCGGGCCGGCCAGATCGCCCCGCTCCGGCGGCATGATCTCGTCGAGGCCCAGCCAGCCGGCCAGCCGGTGCAGCTCGGTGGCCAGGGCATCGGCCGTCTCGTCCTGGTCCGCGCCGGGCTCGAGCCACGCGGCCGGGATGAGCAGGCGGCCGGTCTTGCGGTCGGCCTTGAGATCGACCCGGGCCGCCAGCTGGTCGCCGAGCAGGAACGGCAGCACGTAATAGCCGTAGAGACGCTGCGCGGCCGGCACGTAGATCTCGATCCGGTAGTTCATGCCGAACAGCCGCTCGGTGCGGTTGCGTTCCCAGATCAGCGGGTCGAACGGGCTGACCAGGGTGGCGGCGCGCACCCAGCGGGGCAGCTTGGCCTCGTGGTGCAGATAGGTCGGCTGCTTCCACCCGGGGACGCTGACCGGCAGCAGCACCCGATCGTCGACCAGCTCGGCCACGGCCTGCTTGAAACCGTCGACCGGGAGGCGGAAGTAGTCGCGCAACTCGGGCTCGGCGGCCACGCCCAGCGCCCGCGCGGACAGCTCGACCAAGGCCCGGAACGCGTCGACCGGGGCCGGGGTCGGCGCCTCCAGCACCGCCCGCGGCAGCACGCGCTCGGGCAGGTCGTAGCGCCGGGCGAACGACGTGGTGCGCTCGGCCGCGGTGATCTGGCCGGTGTAGAACAGCCACTCGAGGGCCTGCTTGACCGCCGACCAGTTCCAGCCCCAGTTGTCCTTGCGGCGGGGCTCGTCGTGCTCGATCTCGGCCGCGGTGATCGGCCCGCGGTCGCGCACCACGCCGAGCACCCGCTCGACCAGCTCGGGCTGATCCTCGGCCACCCGGCGCATGCCGCCCCAGGCCAGCTCGGCGGCCCGCGACATGCGCCAGCGGAACAGCGGCTGCAGGTCGGTGGTGATCAGCGACGCCTCGTGACCCCAGAACTCGAACAGATCGCGGGGCTTGCGGTAGGCCGCCCGCTCGAGCAGCTCGACCGGATAGGGCCCGAGGCGGCTGTAGAGCGGCATGAAGTGGGCCCGCTGCAGCACGTTGACCGAATCCATCTGGATCAGGTGGACGCGGCGCAGCACCCGACGGAGGTGACGCATGTCGGTCGCGCCGCCCGGTTTGGGGTCGGCGAAGCCCTGCGCGGCCAGCGTCACCCGGCGAGCCTGCGCGACGGAGAGAGAGTCAGCAGCCATCGACGAGCACGTTAGAGCAGGGGTACGACAAAATCGCGCGCCACGGCGGCTGGGTAGGCTCCCCGCATGGCAATCGGCTTCGTGCGTCCCGCCCGTCCCGACGACGCGGCCGAGATCGCCCGCATCCAGCTCGACACCTGGCGCTCGGCCTACCGGCGCATGTTCCCGGCCCACGTGCTGGCCAACCTCGACGTGGCCTACCTGGCCCGCGGCTGGACCGAGGCGATCGAGCGGCCGCCCAGCGAGCGGCATCGTGTGCTGGTCGCGGTCGAACAGAGCGAGACGGCGTCGAGCACGGTCGGCTTCGCGGCGTTCGGGCCGGCCGACGAGCAGGCGCTGGCGCCCGAGGAGCCGCCGCTGCCCGAGAACGTGGCCGCGATCACCGACCTGCTGGTCGAGCCCCGCTGGGGCCGGCGCGGGCACGGCAGCCGGCTGCTGTCGGCGGCGGTCACCCACTGGCGCGACGACCATTTCTCGTACGCCGTGGCCTGGGCCTACGAGCAGGACAAGGCGATGCAGAAGTTCCTGACCTCGGCCGGCTGGGAGCCCGACGGCGCCGGCCGCGCGCTCGACGTCGACGACATGCTCGTCCCCCAGCTGCGGCTGCATGTGTCCGTCGACATCGAAGCGGGAGAATAGCGGTATGACCACGCCGACCTTCGTCTACGACGGTGACTGCTCGTTCTGCACGACGTGCGCCGAGTTCATCGAGACGCGCATCCCGACCCACGCCCGGGTCGTCCCCTGGCAGTTCGCCGACCTCGACGCGCTCGGCCTCACGACGGAGCAGTGCGAAGAGGCCGTGCAGTGGGTCGGCACCGACGGCGCGACCGCTGCGGGCCCCGACGCGATCGCGCTGATGCTGCGCGACGCGGGCCGCGCGTGGCAGCTGGCCGGCAGCGCGCTGCAGATCGGGCCGGTGCGGCTGGCGGCCTGGCCGGCCTACCGGTGGATCGCCGAGCACCGGCACATGCTGCCCGGCGGCACGGCGGCCTGCTCGTTGCCGCAGGCCCAGCGCGACGCGCTCTATGGCACTGGAGCCTGACCACCGGGAACATCCCGGTCGGGCGCTACGGCCCGGTGTTGCACTCAGCCGGGCGAAGCAGCGGTGCCGTCCTGGTGCGTTTGTTCCAGTCGACGAGGCGTACGGGAAAAGCGAATTTTCTCCAACGGCAGGAAGCTGGCCAAGGCCACCAGGTGCGGCGCGAACGAGATCGTGATCATCGAGAACGTCATCACGTGGAATGAGTAGAAGAAGACCACGCCCATCCAGCGGTAACGCTGCGGGATGACGAAGATCAGCGGGCTGAGCAGCTCGAACGCGATGATCCCGGCCTGCGCCGCGATGAGCAGGCCGGGCACCACGGCGATGTGATCGGCCAGCCACGTGCCCCGGCGGATGATCGCCTGGGCCAGCACCGCGCTGGTCACCCAGTCGAAGCCGCCGAAGCGGAGCTTGGCCCACGCGGCCAGGAAATACGTGCAGATGACGGCGATCTGGGTGACCCGCAGCGCCCACCCGGCGGCCTCGGAGAGCGTCTTGTCGCCGAACCGGGCCTTCCCGACGGTCGGCAGCACGGCCAGCGCGACCAGCAGCCCGACCCGGTCGTGATCGACCTTGCCGTAGCTCATCGCGATGATCATCCACTCGAAGTAGAGCGCGAAGACGGCCCAGCCCAGGATGCGGGGCGCTTTGTTCAAAGCCGCCAATGATGACAAAACAATCAGTGCCCAGAAAACCGCCCACACCAACGTGTGCGACGGCGTCGGCAGCGGGAGCAGACGGCCCACCAGCAGCGGCTCGTAGAGGTCACCGGGCGTGTTGGCGTGCGACCGCACCCACGGCGTGAAGACCACCAGGTCGAGCGGCACGAAGACGTAGACCAGCACCCGGAAGACGGCGACCCGGCCGAGCGGGACCGGCGCGAACAGCCACTTCATGGGCGGGTCCATTCCGCGACGGTCTCGTCCCGCCAGGTGCCGGTGGGCCGGGCGTGCTCGATGCCGTGCCAGCGGATCACGATGCGGACGGTGCGCAGGGGCCGGGCGGCCGGCGAGTGTTCCTCGTACGCCGTGATCACCTGGTCGAGGCGGGCCGGGTCATCCACGTACGCCTGCTGCTGTCCCTCGATCTCGGCCCGCCGGATGCCGCTGTTGCCCTCGGTGATCGCCACCGTCCGGCCGTCGGCATCGACACCCTCGACCCGGGTGTCGCGCGCGTCCCCGTTCGGGTCGGGCGCCGTCGAATACATGCGGAACGGCCCGAACGGGAAGTCGTCGTCGGTGCCCCAGAGGGTGCCGGCGAGCAGCAGCGCCCCGGCGATCAGGGTGGCGAACACCCGGATCCCCCGGCCGCGGACGGATAGCTGGTTCACAGCCAGGCAATCTAGCCTTTGTCCGCACCCGCGGCCGCATCGCGCACGAAGTAACGCTGGAAAATCACGAAGATGACGGCCACCGGAATGGTCGCCAGCAGGGCCGCGCCGAGCTTGAGCGGATATTGCGTCCCGGCCCCGAGCGAGCCGCTCACCAGGTCGGCCAGGCCGCGGGGCAGCGTGAACAGACCCGGGTCCTGCACCGAGACGAGGGTGTGCGGAAACTCGTTCCACGAACCGGTGAACATCAGAATGGTCAGCGTGATCAGGGCCGGCCGGGCCATCGGCAGCACCACCGACCAGAACATCCGGAACGAGCCGGCGCCGTCGATGCGGGCCGCCTCTTCGACGCTGACCGGCACCGAGTCGAAGAACTGCTTCATCACGAAGACGCCGGTCGCGTCGACCAGCAGCGGCACGATCAGCCCGGCGTAGCTGTTGTACATGCCGAGCTGGTTGAGCACCAGGAATTTGGGGATGAGCAGCACGACCGGCGGCACCGCCATCATCGCGAGCAGGCCGCCGAACAGGAACGTACGGCCGCGGAACCTCAGCCGGGACAGGGCATAGCCGGCCATCGACGCGAACGCCACCCGGCCCAGCGTCACGACGACGCTGACCAGCACCGAGTTGCCGAGCCAGGTGGGGAATCCGGTGCCTTCGAAGATGCGTACGAGGGAATCGGTCTCGATCGGCGACGGAATCGGCGACAGCGGATTGTCGGCCGCGTCGGCCTCGCTCTTGAAGGAGTTCGCGATCTGGATGACGAACGGGTAGAGGAAGACCAGGGCGAAGAAGATCAGGATCGCGTAGCCCAGGAAACGCGAGGTCAGCGTGCGGATCATCAGTCACGCTCCCGGGTCACCCGGCGCTGGATCAGGGTGAGCACCACGATGATGAGGAACAGGACGAACGAGATGGCGGCGCCCGAGCCGTAGTCGAAGTCGCGGAACGCCGTGCGGTAGGACAGGAACGCCGGGGTCAGCGTGGTCTTGGCCGGGTTGCCCTGACTCATCACGTAGATCTGGTCGAAGACCTGCCAGGTGCCGATCAGTCCGAGCGTGATCACCAGGAACAGGGTCGGGCGCAGCTGGGGCAGGATGATGTGCCGCAGGCGCTGCCAGCGGTTGGCGCCGTCGATCATCCCGGCCTCTTCGAGCTGGACCGGCACGTTCTGCAGGGCGGCCAGGAACATCACCATGAACGTGCCCGAGGTGGTCCAGACGACCAGCGAGATGATCGCGCACATCGCCACGCTGGGTCCGGAGAGCCAGTCCCACCACGACAGTCCGAAAACGCCGCTGTCGGTCAGGAACGGCGAAACGCCCAGCTTCTCGAACAAGAGATGCAGGAGCCCGCGCGGATCCGAGAACCACTGCGGCCCCTGAATCCCGAAGACCGACAGAATGGCGTTGATCGCCCCACCGTTGGCGAACATGAACAGGAAGACGACGCTGATCGCCACCGAACTCGTGACGGAGGGGAAGTAGAACGCCGTACGGAAAAAGCCTTTGCCCTTGAGCAGGCGATTGTTGACGATCAGGGCGAGCCCGAGCGCGAGCACGGTCTGGATCGGCACCACGAAGAACACGTAGTAGGCGTTGTTCCGGATGCTGGTCATGAAGTCCTGGCGGGTCAGGCCCTCGTCGGTGAACAGCCGCGTGTAGTTGTCGAGCCCGGCGAACGGCACGTCACCGGTGAACGGACTCCCCTGCCCGTTCCAGCGGGTGAGGCTGACCCACAGCGCCATCAGAATCGGCAGCAGCATGAACAGCCCGAGAATGAGCACGGCCGGGGCAACGAACAGCCAGCCGGCCGGCTGTTCGTTGCCGCGGATGCCTTTCACGAAGGGCAAGATCAGCCGCCCAGAGCCGTCTTGGCGTTCTTGTCGAAGCGCTGCAGCACCGTCGCCGGGCTCCCGTTCTGCAGCCCCTGCAGACCCGAGTCGAGGTCGGCCAGCACACTGTCCATCTTGGGCGCGTTGACCGGGCCCTGCGCGTACTGGGCGCCGGCCACGAACGCCGCGTCGTCCGGGTTGTCCTTCTGGTAGGTGGCCTGCGCGTCCTGCCGCGACGGCATCACGCCGAACGCCTTGCTGAAGCTGAGCTGCTGGTCGGCGCTGGTCATGGCCTGCACGAAGGCGACCGCCTGCTGCTTGAACTGGCTCTTGGCGGCGACACCCCAGCACTGCGTGAAGCTGAGCGTGCCCTTGCCCTTGGGCCCGGCCGGCAGTTCCTTGACCGTGTACTTGATGTTCGGGAAGTCGGCCTTGAGCGCACCCTTGATCCAGTTGCCCTCGATCGCCATCGCCGCCTTGCCCTTGCCGAACGCCTCGCCGGCCCAGCCCGCGTCCATCGCCTTCGGATACTTGGCCAGACCGTCCTTGAGCAGCCCCTGCACATAGGTCAGAGCCTCGACGTTCTGCGGCGTGTCACCGGTCGCCTGCTTGCCGTCCGCGCTCACCCAGTAGCCGCCCGCCTGCACCAGGAAGGCGCCGACACGGTCGCGGGTGTCGCCGATGGCCAGCGGCGTGATGCCCTTGGCCTTGAGCTTCTCGGCGCTCGACCGCAACTGCTCCCAGGTGGTCGGGATGTCGGCGTCGGTCAGTCCGGCCTTGGCCCACAGGTCGGTGTTGATCTGCAGCGCGAGGGTCGAGGTGTCCTTGGGGATGCAGTACAGCTTGCCGTCATAGGTGAAGCTCTGCCGCAGGTTCGGCAAAAAGGCATCAACCCCGGCAAAGCTTTCCCCGTACGGCTCCAGCGCGCCGACAGACGCATAATCGGCGAACCGGGCGGCGTCCACATAGAACACGTCGGGCGGGGTGCTTCCGGCCAGCGCCTGTCCGAGCTGCTGCACGATGTCCTGAGCCGGGGTCACCGTGGCCTTGCTGCCGCTGCTGGTGGCCCACGCCGCGGCCGCGTCCTGCACGGCCTTGGTCTCGGCGTCGCCGGACGAGGCGATCATGATTTTGAGGTCGGCCGGCCCGGCGCTCTGCTGGGTCGTGGCCGAACCGTTGTCGTCGAATCCGCTGCCGCACGCGCTCGTCGCGACCAGCACGGCGGCGAGGGCGGCGCCGTAGAGCTTTCTTCTCATGGGGGTCTCCAGGGGGATTCAGGCCGTCTGCCGGACGACCAGGGATGGTGGGAGCAGGACATTCGTCGGGTGCGACGGCGCGTGGCCGTCGAGAAGCTCGCGGAGCAGATCCATGCAGCGCCCGGCCGCCTCCGCCAGCGGCTGACTCACGCTGGTCAGGCCGATCGCCCGGGCCACGGCGGTGTCGTCGAAGCCGATCACCGCGCATTCCCGGCCCAGTTCGCGGGCGGCCTGGAGGGCGCCGAGGGCGAGGGAGTCGCTGGCGCAGACGATCGCGGTCGGGGGGTCGTTCTGCAGCATTTTGCGCGCGGCGACGGCACCGGATTCCACGCCGTCGGTGGCCTCGCCGACCGGCCCCCATGGACCGAGCGCCCGATGCCAGCCCTCGCGCCGGGCGTCGCCGACACCGGAGCCGGCCGGCCACCCGAGGAACCCGATCCGCTGATGGCCGGCGGCGAGCAGGTGTTCGGTGGCGGCGGCGGTGCCGGCCGCGTTGTCGATGTCGACCCAGGAGTGCGTCTCGGGGGCGCCCCACGGTCGGCCGAAGGTCACGAACGGGACATCTCGGGCGGCGAGCCACGACGTACGCGGGTCGCCGTGGTGGGTGCTGGTCAGGACGAACGCGTCGAGGTCGTAGGCATTCAGCAGTTCGTCGTACGTAGCGATCTCCGCGTCGTCGCCGTCGGCGGTGTAGAGCATGACCCGATAGCCGGCCAGCCCCGCGGCGTCGGTCAGCCCGTGCAGGAACCGGTCGAGCACCGAGCCGTTGATGCCGTCGCGGGCCGGCTCGATGCGTACGGCGATCAGGCGCGACCGGCCCGTACGCATCTGACGGGCGGCCTGGTTGACCCGGTAGCCCAGCGCGCTGATCGCCTCGCGGACCCGCTCCCGGGTCTCCTCGCGCACCACGTCCGGCGTGTTGATCACGTTGGACACGGTCTGGCGGGAGACCCCGGCCCGCTGGGCCACGGTCGCGATCGTCACCTTTTCCACCGAGATAGTGCCTCTCTAGGTCTTGAACGATCAAATTCGGATAGGGCAGGATTGGATCGATCAAGTTTCGGGGTTGTTTCGCACTTTGCCTGCACCCCGGCCCGGTGTCAACCCTTGGGGTTCTCTTGTCTCTCCAGCCGCTTCTGCACGATCTGGTGCCCACTTTGGCCGCGCCCACGTCGGCGCTCTCCGGGCCCGACGGTCAGATCCGGGCGGCCGGCGTGCAGGGGGTCTTCCACGCCGACCGGCGGGTGTTGTCGCTGGCCGTGCTGCACCTCGACGGCCGTGAGCCCGAGCCGATCGGGCACGCGCAGGCCGGTCCGGGGGCGACGCGCTTCGTCTCGCTGGCGCGCTGGCTGGGCAATCCCGGTCCCGATCCCACGGTTCGCGTCGATCGCCTGCGGCGGGTGCGGCCGGGTGGCCTCGACGAGACGATCACGTTGTCGTCGACCGCCTCCTCCCCGGTGACTGCCTCGTTCATGCTTTCCACGGCCTCAGATCTGGCGCCGATCGACGCGGTCAAGTCCGGCTCCGTCGATTTTTCGGACAAAAGCGATTTTCCCGTACGCATCACCGGCGATCTCCACCGCACGGTGACGATCCCGCCCGGCGGCTCGGTGGTCCTTCAGTGGTCGCTCGACGTGGACGACCCGCACGCGGTGATGTTCCCCGGCCCCCGCGGCGACTTCGCCCGCCCGGTCGTCACCGGCCCCGACCGGCGGCTGACCCGCCTGCTCGACCAGTCCCTCGACGACCTGGCCGCCCTGCGCCTGACCACCGCGATCGACGACGGCGACACCTTCCTGGGCGCGGGCGTCCCCTGGTATCTGACGCTGTTCGGCCGGGACAGCCTGTGGGCGGCCCGGATGATGCTGCCGCTCGGCACCGAGCTGGCCGTGGGCACACTGCGCGTGCTGGCCCGCCGCCAGGGCACCAAGATCGACCCCGAGACCGGCGAGGCCCCCGGCAAGATCATGCACGAGCTGCGGCGCTCGGACGTCGAGGTCGAGGGGCGACTGCCCGCCGTCTACTACGGAACGATCGACGCCACCCCGCTCTGGATCAGCCTGCTGCACGACGCCTGGCGCTGGGGCCACGATCCGGCCGAGATCGCGGCGCTGATGCCCGCCCTCGAAGCGGCGCTGGGCTGGCTCGGCGAGCACGCCGACCCGGACGGCGACGGCTTCCTCGAATACCTCGACGCCACCGGTCGCGGCCTGGCCAACCAGGGCTGGAAGGACTCGCACGACGCGGTGCGTTTCCACGACGGCCGGATCGCCGAGGGGCCGATCGCGCTGGCCGAGGTGCAGGGGTACGCCTATCGGGCCGCGCTCGACGGTGCCGCCCTGCTCGACGCGTTCGGTCTCTCCGGTGCCCCTCGGTGGCGTTTGTTCTCGGAACGCCTGGCGTCTCGTTTCCGCGAGGCCTTCTGGGTCGACGGTGGCCGCTATCCGGCCCTCGCGCTCGACCGCGACAAGCGCCCGGTCGACTCTCTGACCAGCAACATCGGGCATCTGCTGGGCACCGGCATCCTGACCGCCAGCGAGGAGGCCCGGGTCGCGGCGGCGCTCGCCTCCGAGGGCATGTCGGGCGGCTACGGGCTGCGCACGATGTCGGCCGACGACGGCGGGTTCGCGCCGCTGTCCTACCACTGCGGTTCGGTGTGGGCCCACGACACCGCGATCGTGGCCGCCGGGCTGGCCCGGGCCGGGTTCGCGGCCGAGGCCGAGCGACTGATCGACGGTCTGCTGAGCGCGGGCGAGGCGTTCGGTTTCCGGTTGCCCGAGCTCTACGCCGGGGACGCGCGCTCCGACATCAACCGGCCCATGCCCTACCCGGCGTCGTGTCACCCGCAGGCCTGGGCGGCCGCCGCGTCGGTGCTGATCGTGCAGGCGCAGCTGGGCCTCGACCCCGACATCCCGAACGGCGTCGTCCGCCTGCGCCCGCTCCCCGACGCCCCCACCGTGACCGGCCTGGTCATCGCCGGCCGCCCGGTCACCTTCACCGACGGCAGACTGACCGGTCTGTCCGACGCGATCTCAATCGAGAAATGAGTCGAGGCCGACGGTCAGGCCGGGGTGCTCGCGGACCTTGCGGACACCCAGCAGGACGCCGGGCATGAAGGACACCCGGTCGAGTGAGTCGTGGCGGATCGTCAGCGTCTCGCCGAGCGACCCGAACAGCACCTCTTGGTGGGCGACCAGCCCGGACGCGCGTACGGAATGAACTCGCACCCCGTCGATGTCGGCCCCACGTGCGCCGTCGATCTCGTCCTTGGTCGCGTCGGGCATCGGGCCGACACCCGCCTCGGCCCGGGCCTGCGCGATTAGCCTTGCCGTGTGGGTCGACGTGCCGCTGGGGGCATCGAGCTTGCGCGGGTGGTGCTGCTCGATGATCTCGACGGACTCGAAGTAACGCGCTGCGCGGGTCGCGAACTGCATCATCAGCACCGCGCCGAGCCCGAAGTTGGGGGCGATCAGCACTCCCACGCCAGGCGCCTTGTCGAGCCAGCCGCGTACCTCGGCCAGCCTGTCCTCGCTGAAGCCGGTGGTGCCCACGACCATGCTGATGCCCTGCTCGATCGCCCAGTGCAGGTTTTCCATCACCACGTCGGGGGTGGTGAAGTCGACGAACACCTGGGCGCCGGCGTCGGAGGCCGAGAACAGCTCGTCACCCTGATCGATCATGGCGACCAGTTCCAGGTCGCTCGCGGCGTCGACCGCCTTGCACACCTCGAGGCCCATGCGGCCCCGGGCTCCGAGAACGCCGACGCGGATCGAATCAGGTTGGTTTGTCACCCGAGTAATTTATCGCAGCCTTGCGCCGGGCCCACCAGCGCTCGGCCAAGCCGACGACCAGGAACGTCATCGCCACGTAGAGCCAGCCGACCAGCACGTCGATGATGTAGTGCTCGCCCGTGTAGACCAGCGTGAACGTCATGGCGAGGGGATAGGCGAACAGCAGCGGCCACCACTTCCGGGCCACCATCGGCAGGAAGAACGCGACCGCCATCATCGCGTACGCGGTGTGCAGCGACGGCATGGCGGCGACCGGGTTGGACTGCTCGACCTGCAGCGCGTTGAGGGTGTTGCCGGCGCCGTGCAGCCCGATCACGTCGAGCCCCCGGGTCGAGAACCGCTCGACGTGGTCGGGCAGGTAACCCTTTTCCGAGGCCCACCAGGGCGGGGCCGCCGGGTAGAGGAAGTAGGTGATCAGGCCGGCGAAGCTCAGCGTGATCCAGCGGCGGATGAAGCGGTAGGACAGCTGACGGCTGCGCAGCCACAGCACCACGGCGACGGTCGGCACGGTGAGGAAGTGCGACGTGTAGACGATCGTGATGACCACTTCCCACCAGGGGACGTGGTTGGCGTCGTACAGGTGCTGCTGCAGCCAGACGGTCGGGATCTGACCGCCGGTGAACCACCCGAACATGTCGACGTCGGCGTTGATCAGCGGCGTGACGTGCGGGTCGAACAGCTTGTCGGCCGCGCCCCGGGACACGTTGTAGCCGATCAGGAACACCACGACCGGACCCCAGTCGCGCAGGAACAGCAGGTGCTCGCGCCAGGGCAGATAGTTGCGCCACGCGATCGTGGCCAGCCAGAGCCAGCCGAAGGCGGCGAGCGGGTCGCTGGTCGGCAGGCCGACCAGCCACACGAACACCGCGAAGGCCGCCGCCCACACCAGCATCCCGATGATCCGGCGCTTGCGCTGGTCGGGCGTGATGGCGGGGGTCGGCGGCGGTGGGGTCTCCAGCGTCGTCACGGGGTCCAAGGTTAGCGGGGGACCACGAACGAGGATTCGTCGAAGGGTCCGACCACGGCCAGGGACATCGGCTGGGCGAACAGGTCGGCCGCGATCGTGTTGACCTCGTCCGGCGTGACCGCGTCGACCCGGGCCAGCAGTTCGTCGACCCCCATGAGCTCGCCGTACAGCAGTTCCGACTTGGCCAGGCGGCTCATCCGCGAGCCGGTGTCCTCGAGCCCGAGCACGTACGAACCCTTGACCATGCCCTTTCCCCGGGCGATCTCCTCGGCCGTGACGCCCTTGGCCGCCACCCGTTCGAGTTCGGTGCGGGTGAGATCGAGCACCTCCTCGACCTTGCCCGGTGCGCAGCCGGCGTAGACCCCGAACAGGCCGGCGTCGGCGTACTGGCTCGCGTACGAATAGACCGAGTAGGCCAGGCCCCGCTTCTCGCGGATCTCCTGGAACAGGCGGCTCGACATGCCTCCGCCGAGCACGTTGTTGAGCACCCCGAGGGCGAAACGGCGCTCGTCCCGGCGGCCGATGCCGATCCCGCCGAGCACCAGGTGGCCCTGCTCGGTGTCCCGGTTGCGGACCACCGTGTGCGGCTTCTGGGTGGGCACTTTCTTTGCTCCCGTACGCGGTCCGGCGGGCTCGGCCGGACCCGAGTCGAGCGCCGTGCCGGCCAGGGCCTTGCGCACCAGACGCACGACCGTGGCGTGGTCGAGGTTGCCCGCGGCCGCGATCACGATGTGCGGGGCCGTGTAGCGCCGCTTGTAGAACCCGTTGATCTGGTTGCGGGTCATCGGGGTGATCGATTCCTCGGTCCCCGAGATCAGCCGGCCCAGTGGGTGCGTACCGAAGATCGCCTCGGTGAAGACGTCGTGCACCTCGTCGCCGGGCTCGTCCTCGTGCATGGCGATCTCTTCGAGGATCACGCCGCGCTCGGTCTCGACGTCGGCCGGTTCGAGGATCGAGTCGGCCACCGCGTCACAGAGCACGTCGACCGCGAGCGGCAGGTCGGCGTCGAGCACCCGCGCGTAGTAGCAGGTGTACTCCTTCGTGGTGAAGGCGTTGGTCTCGCCGCCCACGGCCTCGATCTCGGACGAGATCTCCAGCGCGGTGCGCTTGTGGGTGCCCTTGAAGAGCAGGTGCTCGAGGAAGTGCGAGGCGCCGGACATGGCCGGCGTCTCGTCGCGCGAGCCGATGCCGACCCAGACGCCGAGCGAGGCGCTGCGGGTGGTCGGGATGGCTTCGGTCACGATGCGCAGGCCGCTGGGCAGCGTTGTGCGCTTCGCACCCTCGTGCAAAGTCTGGGTAAGAGCGCGGGCCGGCCGATTGGCCGACCCGCGCGATGTCGCTGTCACCTGTGATTAGTCGCGGCGCTCGCCACGGTCACCGCTCGGGCGGGACCGGCGACGGCGGGGCTCGCCACCACCCTCGCCACGGTCACCCCGGGGCTCACGCGGCGGACGGCCACCCTCGGAGGCGCCTTCCGCGGGGGCCGGGGCCTCCGCGCCCTCGGGGCGGACCTTGTCGAGGTAGATCTTGCCGCGGGCGTCGATGTCCGCGATGGACACCTCGACCTTGTCGCCGACGTTGAGGAAGTCCTCGACCTTCTCGACGCGCTTGCCGTCGCCCACCTTGGAGATGTGCAGCAGACCGTCGCGGCCGGGCAGCAGCGAGATGAACGCGCCGAACGCGGCCGTCTTCACCACCGTGCCGAGGAACTTGTCGCCGACCTTGGGCAGCGTCGGGTTGGCGATCGCGTTGATGCGCTCGACCGCGGCCTCGGCCGACGGGCCGTTGGTGGCACCGACGTAGATCGTGCCGTCGTCCTCGATGGAGATGTCGGCGCCGGTCTCGTCCTGGATCGCGTTGATCGTCTGACCCTTGGGGCCGATGACCATGCCGATCTTGTCGACCGGGATCTTGACCGAGGTGACGCGCGGGGCGTACTCCGACATCTCGGCGGGCGAGCTGATCGCCGCCTCCATCACGCCCAGGATCGTGGCGCGGGCGTCGTGCGCCTGCTGCAGGGCACCGGCCAGCACGTCCGACGGGATGCCGTCGAGCTTGGTGTCCAGCTGCAGGGCGGTGACGAACTCGCTGGTGCCGGCGACCTTGAAGTCCATGTCGCCGAACGCGTCCTCGGCGCCCAGGATGTCGGTCAGCGCGACGTACTGCGTCTTGCCGTCGACCTCGTCCGAGATCAGGCCCATGGCGATGCCGGCGACCGGGGCCTTCAGCGGCACACCGGCGCTCAGCAGCGACAGGGTCGAGGCGCAGACCGAGCCCATCGACGTCGAGCCGTTGGAGCCCAGCGCCTCGGAGACCTGACGGATGGCGTACGGGAACTCCTCGCGCGTCGGCAGCACCGGCACCAGGGCCCGCTCGGCCAGCGCGCCGTGACCGATCTCGCGGCGCTTCGGCGAACCCACCCGGCCGGTCTCACCGGTCGAGTAGGGCGGGAAGTTGTAGTTGTGCATGTAGCGCTTGGACTTCTCCGGCGCCAGGGTGTCGAGCGCCTGCTCCATGCGCAGCATGTTCAGCGTGCTGACGCCCATGATCTGGGTCTCGCCGCGCTCGAACAGGGCCGAGCCGTGCACGCGGGGCAGGATGCCGATCTGCGCGGTCAGCGGACGGATGTCACGGGGGCCGCGGCCGTCGATGCGGATCTGCTCGCGCAGCACGCGCTGGCGCACCTCGCTCTTGGTGACCGAGCGGAAGGCGGCGCTGATCTCCTTCTCGCGACCCTCGAAGCGCTCGTCGAGCAGCTCGTGGGCCTTGGCCTTGACCAGGTCGAGGGCCTCTTCGCGCTCCTGCTTGGCGGCGATCTTGAGGGCCTCGGCGGTCTCGGCCCGGACGGCCTCGGTGACGGCCGAGTAGACGTCGTCCTGGTACTCCAGGAAGACCGGGAACTCGACGGCCGGCTTCGAGGCGACCTCGGCCAGCTCGCTCTGCGCGCGGCAGAGCTCGCGGATGGCGGGCTTGGCGGCCTCGAGACCGCTCGCCACGACCTCCTCGGTCGGCGCGGTGGCGCCGGCGGCGATCAGCTTGATCGCGTGCGGCGTGGCCTCGGCCTCGACCATCATGATGGCGACGTCGTCACCCACGACGCGACCGGCCACGACCATGTCGAAGGTGGCCCGCTCGAGCTCCTCGAGGGTCGGGAACGCGACCCACTGGCCGTCGATGTGCGCGACGCGGGTCGAGCCGATCGGGCCGCTGAACGGCAGGCCGGACAGCTTGGTCGACATCGAGGCGCCGTTCATGGCGACCACGTCGTACGGGTGCTGCGGGTCGAGCGCGAGGACGGTCTCGACGACCTGGACCTCGTTGCGCAGGCCCTTGGTGAACGACGGGCGCAGCGGCCGGTCGATCAGGCGGCAGGTGAGGATGGCGTCCTCGCTGGGACGACCCTCACGGCGGAAGAACGAGCCGGGGATGCGGCCCGCGGCGTACATGCGCTCCTCGACGTCGACCGTCAGCGGGAAGAAGTCGAAGTGCTCCTTCGGCTGCTTGCTGGCCGTGGTCGCGGAGAGAACGACGGTCTCGCCCAGCTGGACGATGACCGAGCCGGCGGCCTGCTTGGCGAGGCGGCCGGTGGAGAACGTGATCTCGCGAGTGCCGAACGACCCGTTGTCGATCACGGCGGTGCGGAACTCGGTGCCGAGAGCGGTGTTCTGCTCTGTCATGTGGTGCGGTACTCCTTCGTCGAGGACCCGGCGGTCTGCACAACGCGGTTAGGCTGCCGGTCTTCGATCGAAGTGCCCAGGATGTGGTGTCTGCCTGGGTACCACTACCGAGGACCGGTGGCTCGCCTGCTTACCGCGCGGGTCCGTGGGTTTACAGCGCGGGGGAGCAGCCGTCGGCCACTCCCCCGTCAAATCATCGGCGCAGGCCGAGACGCTCGATCAGCGTCCGGTAGCGCGCGATGTCCTTCTTCTGAACGTAGTTGAGCAGTCGGCGGCGACGGCCGACCAGCAGCAGCAGACCACGACGGCTGTGGTGGTCGTGCTTGTGAGTCTTGAGGTGCTCGGTGAGGTCGGCGATCCGCTTGGTCAGCATCGCGACCTGCACCTCGGGCGACCCGGTGTCGCCGTCCTGCGCCTTGTACTCGTCGATGATCTTGGTCTTGGTCTCTTGATCGAGCGCCATGTTCTCCGTGCTTCTGTGTTGCCGGTGAAATGCGGTTACCCCGCGACCCGCGGCGTCGGGCAGGCAGGCGGGACCGGTCGTCGGACATCCGACGTCAGGCTCAAGGCTACCAGCCTGTTAACGAAGCAGCGCGCGGGTCTCTTGGACGTCGATGTTGATCTGGGCGACCAACGGCTCGATGCCGTCGTACGTCCGCTGTTCGCGCAGGTGGGCGACGAAATCGAGGCTCACCCGCTCGCCGTAGAGATCACCGTCGAAGTCGAGCACGTACGCCTCGACCCGGCGCTCCCGCCCGGAAAAGGTGGGGTTGGTGCCGATCGACACGCTCGCGGGCAGGCGTGCGGCGTGCTCGCCACCGCGGATCAGCCACGCGGCATAGACGCCGTCGGCCGGCACCGCGGCATAGCGGTGCACCATCAGGTTGGCGGTCGGGAAGCCGATCTCCCGCCCCCGCTGATCGCCCCGCACGACCACGCCGGCCAGCCGGTGCGGACGCCCGAGCGCCGCCGCGGCCGCCCGCACGTCCCCCGCGTCGACACAGCTGCGGATGTAGGTCGACGAGAAGACAAGACCATCCTCGGTGACCAGAGGCGCGTCTTCGACCGTGAAGCCGAACGACACCCCCAGCCGCTCCAGCAACTCGACGTCGCCGGCCGCCTTGTGCCCGAACCGGAAGTTGTCCCCCACCACCACGACCGCCGCGTGCAATGCTTCGACCAGCACGTCGTGGACGAACGCATCCGGGCTGAGCTGCGAAAACGCGGGCGTGAAAGGAACCACGCAGAGCGCGTCGACCCCGAGTTGCTCCATCAGCTCAGCCTTGCGAACCGGCTCGGTCAGCACCGCCGGATGTGATCCCGGCCGCACCACCTCGGCCGGATGCGGGTCAAAGGTCACCACCACACACTGAAGCCCCAGGTCACGGGCCCGCTTAACGGCGTGCCCGATGATCGCCTGGTGGCCGCGGTGCACCCCGTCGAAGACCCCGATCGTGACGACCGACCGCCCCCATCCCCCAGGCACGGCTTCGAATCCCCGCCACCGCTGCATGTCTCGCGCCTCCGGTCAGCCTGCACTCCCCGCACAGCGTATAGCCCGGTCCGCTCCGCCGTTTTGTGGCGTTTCGCCGTTTTACTGAGCAGCCACCGCCTCCCCCACCCGCCCTGGGAGTCGGCGGGGACCCTACGCCGTGTCAAGCCGGAGGGGCGCACTTGTCCACAGGCGGGATCGGCTTCGTCCACAGCCGCATGCCCGGGGGCTCAAGACGTCTCCGCGAACCGGCGGCGGTATTCGGCTGGGGCCACGCCCATGTGGCGCTTGAACACAGACCTCAAATTGGCTCCGGTACCCAGGCCGGCGAGCCGCGCGACGGCGTCGAGGCCGTGGGGGCCCTGTTCGATCAGGCGGCAGGCCAGCGTGACCCGCTCGGTGGTGAGCCAGGCCAGCGGCGTGGTGCCGAGCTCGGCCCGGAAACGGCGGTGCAGGCTGCCGGCGCTCATGCCACTGCGGCGGGCCAGGTCGGCGACCGTGAGCGGCTCGTCCAGGTGCTGCTGGGCCCAGGCCAGCACCGGACCCAGGGACTGGTCGGTGGCCGCGGGCATCGGGCGCTCGATGAACTGGCGCTGGCCACCGTCGCGGTAGGCAGCGAAGACCAGGCGACGGCTGACGTGGTTGGCGATCTCGGCGCCGTGGTCGCGCCGGACGATGTGCAGGCCCAGGTCGAGGGCTGCGGCGCTGCCGGCCGAGGTGAGCAGGTCGCCGTCGTCGACGTAGAGGACGTCGGGTTCCAGGCGTACGGCGGGGAAGCGTCGCCGGAACTCGTCGGCCAGGTCCCAGTGCACCGTGGCCCGGCGCCCGTCGAGCAGGCCGGCTTCGGCCAGCGTGTAGGCGCCCGTGCACAGGCCGACCAGGCGGGCACCCCGCGCGTGGGCCCGGCGCAGGGCTTCGAGCAGGGCGGGACGGGTCGGCGTATCCACGTACGGGCGGTTCGGCACGATCACCGTGTCGGCGTGGTCGATCTCGTCGAGGCGTCCGGCCGCGCCGATGCTGAACAGGGAGTCCCGCATGGGTACGGAGGCCCGGGGCGCGGCCACTCGCAGGTCGTACAGGCCGAACGGGCCGCCGAAGATCTCGCAGGCACAGCCGACCTCGAACGGGTTGGACTGTTCGTCGACGACCAGGACGACCCGATGTGAGGATCCTTGCGGCATTGGTCATTCCTACCAGTGCCGGGTCGCGCGCGGGCGCCGCATGATCGCAGCATGCTCACGAAACATGCGGTGGCCGGTGAGGCGGCCGCTCTCACCGAGTTCTGGTCCCAGCGAGTGCTCGCCTCGGCCAACGGCAACCTGTTCAAGGTGGCCAAGGGAACCCGGTCGACGAACTGGCACTCGCACGACGACCAGGACGAGACGCTCCTGCTGCTCTCGGGAGAGCTGACGATCCAGCTGCGCGACGGTGACGTCCGACTGCTTCCGGGCGACCTGCTGGTCATCCCGCGAGGTGTCGAGCACTGTCCCCGGGTCGAAGGTGACGAGGCAACTTTCCTGCTGATCGGGCCAGAGGTGACCTCGAACGCGGCCGGCGGCAAACCCGACTGGTCCTAGGCCGCGGCGAGGACGATCTCGGCCCGGGCCCGGCCCTCACGCTCGGAGACGATGGCCAGCAGGTCACCGGACGGGCCGAAGACGGCGTACGGACCGTCGATGCCGACGGTGGCCAGCGGGCCGCCGTGACTGAGCACGCGGGCCTCCTCGGAGGTCGCCTCGCGCGCGGGGAAGGCCTGGCGGGCCGCCGCGGCCATCGGCAGCGTGACCACGTCGGGGGCCACCTCTTCCAACTGCGCCAGGGTGCGCGCTTCGGAGAGGGCCAGGCCACCGACAGCCGTACGGCGGAGGGCGGTCAAGTGTCCACCGACGCCCAGCGCCGTCCCGAGGTCGCGGGCGATGGCCCGGATGTACGTGCCGGACGAGCAGGTCACGTCGATGTCGATGTCGATCACGTCGGCGTCACGGCGGATGTCCAGCACCTCGAGGCGCGAGATGGTCACCCGGCGGGCGGGGATGGACACCTCCTCGCCCTCGCGGACCCGCTTGTACGCGCGCTCGCCATTGATCTTGATGGCGCTCACGGCGCTGGGAACCTGGTCGATCTCGCCGGTCTGCGTGGCCAACTGGGAGCGGATCTCGTCGTCGGTGACGTGTGCGGCCGGCGTCGATGCGGTGATCTCGCCCTCGGCGTCGTCGGTGATCGTGGAGACACCCAGGCGGATCGTTCCGGTGTAGCTCTTGCCCGAACCGATCACGTACGTGAGCAGGCGCGTCGCCTTGTTGACGCCGATGATGAGCACGCCGGTGGCCATCGGGTCGAGCGTGCCGCCGTGGCCGACACGCCGGGTCTTGGCCAGCCGGCGGATCCGCGCCACCACGTCGTGCGAGGTCATCCCCGCCGGCTTGTCCACCACGATGAGTCCGTCCGCATTCACGGCACCACCCTAGAAGCACCCAGAACCGCCCAGCGCCCCGACCTCCAGCGCCACACGGTCGTGACGAAGCGGATCAGGATCAGCAGGGCCAGCCCGGCCCAGATGCCGCCCAGCCCGAGGTCGAAGAAGTAGGCGACCCAGATCGCCGGCAGGAAACCGAGCAGCGCGGCGGCCAGGGTGATGTTGCGCAGGAACCGGATGTCACCCGCCCCGATCAGCACGCCGTCGAGCGCGTAGACGACTCCGGCGAACGGCAGCAGGCCGATGAACCACGGCCAGATGATCGCCGCTTGGGCGTACACCCCGGCGTCGGGCGTGAACCAGCCCGCGATCGAGCCGCTGCCCACCAGCACGAACAGCGCGAAGATCACGCCGGCGATGCCACCCGCGATGGTCACCTTGCGGGCCACGGCCTGCGCGTCGGCCGCGCTGCCGGAACCCAGGGCGGCGCCGACCAGCGATTGGGCCGCGATGGCGACCGCGTCGAGGGCGAGGGCGCTGAAAAACCACAGCTGGAGGGCGATCTGGTGGGCGCCGACCGACTCGACGCCGAACCGGCTGGCCACCGCGGTCGCCGACAGGAAGCAGGCCTGGAACGCGCCGCCGCGGATCAGCAGGTCGCGGCCGAGGCGCAGTTGCTGGCCGATGATCTGCGGGCTGGGCCGGAGCTGCCGCGTCTCGCGGACCAGGGCGTGCAGGAAGAAGCCGCCGGAGACGGTCTGGGCGACCACGTTGGCGACGGCCGAGCCGGTCAGCCCCCAGCCGACCGGATAGACGAGCAGCGGGCAGAGGATCGCCGACAGGACGTTGGCGCCGAGCACGAAGATCAGCGGGCGGCGGGTGTCCTGCACGCCGCGCATCCAGCCGTTGCCGGCCGCGGCGAGCAGCAGGCCGGGCGCGCCGAGCACGGCGACCCGCAGCCAGCCCGCGGCGGCGTCGGCGGTGGCGGCGTCACCGGCCAGGGCGTGGGCCAGCGGGCCGGCGAAGGGCTGGGCCAGCAGCGCCAGCAGGACGCCGACGGTCAGCGCGAGCCATGAGGCCTGAACGCCCTCGGCGACGGCCGCGGCCCGGTCACCGGCGCCGAAGCGGCGGGCAGCCCGCCCGGTCGTGCCGTAGGCCATGAGTGCGCCGAGCCAGGCGGCCAGCGACATGACCGATCCGCTGACCGCGACGGCGGCGAGCGGGATCGGGCCCAGATGGCCCACCACGGCGGTGTCGACCAGCACATAGAGCGGCTCGGCGGCCAGCACGACCAGTGCGGGCAGCGCCAGCTGGGCGATGCGCCGGGTGGAGACGGCGGGCGGCGGACTCATGTTGAGCCATCATGCCGCCCCGCTGTAAGGACTGTAAATAAACTGAGAGCTTACTGACGCGTGTCCATCGAGGTCTGCAGCGCGCGGCGCGCGGCCTCACGGGCTTCGTCGGTGCTCTGGGGCTTGGGCTTGGCAGCCATGATCGTGGTCCCTCCACGGCGGGTGTGAGCGCGCGAACACGCGCTCTGCGAGAGGGCCGGCCCGGGATCGCCGGGCGCTTGGCGCTGGGGTGACACGACCCGGATGGGTGAACCCGGGAAACCAAATCACCGTTCAGGGACCAAACTATCGTTCAGGTCCGCCGGTTGGAGCGCGGATCCCATCAACCGAGACACGATTCTGATACCCGACAGTCACTTACCGCGCGCACGACAAAGGCGCGTGGCCGAAGCCACGCGCCTCAAGAAACGGATCAGGCCAGGTGAGCGTCGAGTAACGGCCGGATCTGCTCGATCACCTCGGAGGGGCTTCCGTACGCCGTAAAGCCCGCCGCCAGTCGATGGCCCCCGCCGCCGAGGGCCACCGCAACCGCGCTCACGTCGACCGCACCCTTGGATCGGAGTGACACGGACCACTCGCCGGGCAGCTGTTCCTTGACCACCACGGCCACGTCGGCCTCGGCCACCCCGCGCACCGGGTCGATCAGCGAGTCGAGCACGTAGGGCCGCTGGTCGTGCCGTTCCAGGTCGGCCGTGGTCGCGTAGGTCCAGACCATGCCCCGCCCACCGGCCGCGGCCGGATCGAGCACGGCCCGGCCCAGCACCTCGCCGGCCAGCTTCATGGCCCCGAACGGCCGGGTGTCGAAGATGCGGCGGGCGATGTCACCGGGGCTGATGCCAGTGGCGATCAACCGGGCCGCCAGCTCGTGCACCGACGGCGACCGGACGAACTTGAACGAGCCGGTGTCGGTGGCCAGGGCCACGTAGAGGCACTCGGCGATCTCGGCGTCGAGCTCGACGCCCAGCCGTGCGAGCAGCTCTTCGGCCACCACCGAGGTGGCCACGGCGGCCGGGTCGACCAGGCCGACCGTGCCGAAGCCGGTGTTGGACGCGTGATGGTCGAGCACGACCACGGGCGCGTCACCGTCGAGCAGGCGCACCAGCTCGCCCAGGCGGGACTCCCCGGCCACGTCGAAGATCAGCACGAGGGCGGGCGCGGTGAACGCGGACGACGACGGCACGAGCAGGTCGATGCCGGGCAACACCCGGTAGGGCTCGGGGACGTCGAACTCGCCCGCGAACGTCGCACTCAGCCGGGTGAAGCCCAGCCGGCGCAGGCCCAAAGCGAAGCCGAGCATGCTGCCGAGCGCGTCACCGTCGGGGTTGACGTGACAGACGAGCTGCACCTCGGCATCGGGTGGGGTCGCCCGGACCGCCGCGACCGCGGCATCCCAACTCTGCGTCGAGATGCCGGGCCGCATCACGGAGGACGAGGTCACCCTTGTTCCTCGCCGGCACCCACCCGCTCGGAGGAGTCTTCTTCCTCGCTCTTGTACGGGTCGGGGTCGCCCGCGTACTGCTTGCCGGCGGCCAGCCGCTGCACTTCCTGGTCGCGCTGCCGCGCCTCGGCCAGGAGGTCTTCCATCTCCTTGGCGTGGTCCTGCACGTTGTCCTGTGAGAAGGCCAGGCTCGGCGAGTGCCGCAGACCCAGGGCGTGACCGACCCGGGTGCGCAGCATGCCCTTGGCGCTCTCGAGAGCCGCCTTGGTCGCCGCCTGCTCGGTCGGATCGCCGAGCACCGTGTAGAAGACCGTCGCCTCGCGCAGATCGCCGGTGATCCGCGCATCCGTGATCGTCACCATGCCGAGCCGGGGATCCTTGATCTCACGTACCAGCGATGCCACCAGTTCCCGTACGCGTTCCGCATGCCGACGCGTCTTGGCCGGGTCCGACATAATCGCCCACCTCCGACTGTGATCCCGCGGGTCTGTGAAGCCCCCGCCCAACTGCTGAAGCCTACCCACGACGCGGGCCGGCCGAACTTGCAGAGTCAGTCGTCATCCTCGCCGTAGAGCCGCCGCTTGACCGAGAGCACCTCGACCTCGGGACGACCGGCCACCTGGTTTTCGCACGTGTCGATCACGGCCCGGGCCTGAGCCGGCTCGGCGGCCACCACCGCCACCCCGATCCGGGCCCGCCCGTGCAGGTCGTGAAAGCCCACCTCGGCTGCGCTGACCTCGTATTTCTTCAGCATCGCGAGGATCGGGCGGACGTAGGAACGCTTCTGCTTGAGCGAGCGTGAGTCGCCGGGCAGAAGCAGGTCGATCACTGCTGTCTCCGTATACATCAGCGCGAAGATTACTGCCCGGGTACGACAATCCGCGGCCCTATTAGAGGCGGGCGATCAGCACGTCCCGCTCGATGCCCTGGTCCACGCGGTGCGCGAGGGGCCGCTGGGGCACGAGCTCGAGCCCGTGCGCGAGCAGGATGTCCTCGGCCAGCTCACGCTTGGCCACCTTGGTGTTCCACGAGAGCCCGATCGCCGCGCCCGGACGCAGCAACGGCAGCCACTGCGGCACCGCGCGCTCCAGCAGGTCGAGCGGGCGCCGCGAGAGGCCACCCTCGTCGTCGTAGGAGCCGTGCGCCACCCCGTAGGGCAGGTCGGCCACCAGCACGTCGGCCACCCCGCCGCGCAGCAGTCCCTCGAGCTGGGTGGTGTCGGCCTGCAGGACGACGAGTTTCTGCACCGCCCCCGCCTTGTGGTCGTCCTTGCTGGCGGCGAGCGTCACCTCGAGGCGGCGCGCGGCCCGCCGGCCCTGACGGCGTACGGGAACCAGGTCGGCGGTGTGCTTGAGACGCTTGCGCTTGAGCCAGGTCTGGAGGAACAGCTTGTACGCCTCCACGTCCTTGCCGTCCATCTCGATGCCGATGCCGTCGTAGCCGTACATCAGCGCCTGGTTGAGCGTGGTGCCCCGCCCGCACAGCGGGTCGAGCACGGTGAGGCCGCCGTCGAGCATCCGGCCGGCCGACCCCGAGGCGAGCAGCGTGAGGTTGAGCACGAGCTTGGTGAACTGCTCGTTGGTCTTCCCGGCGTACTTCGGGATGGTGATCAGATCACTGTCGTACCGGGCCAGCGGGGTGAGGGTCAACGGCCTCAGAAGCTCTTCCCCCGTACGCTCGAAGAGCGCGTACGCCGACGACATGTTCGACAGGTAGGCGATGTCGCGGGCGGTCAGCTCACCGGTGAACGCCAGGTATTCCACGCCCCCGAGAGTGACCACCTCGATGTCGTCCAGACCCGCGCTGAGCACCGGGGCGAACCCGGCCAGTTCGGCGGTGGCGAGCTGAGGAGCCTGATCGGCGTAGACACGATTGGCGGACGGCGCGAGCAAGAGGGCGTACCGGGACATGGCAGCCATTGGACAACAAGGCCCCCAGCGCCGGAGCACTGGGGGCCTTGCCTACGAGTTGAACCTCGTTATGCGCGCGGCTTCTCGCGCATCTCGAAGGTCTCGATGATGTCGCCGACCTGCGGGCTGCCGAAACCGCTCAGCGTCAGACCACACTCGAAGCCCTCGCGGACCTCGGTGGCGTCGTCCTTGAAACGGCGCAGCGAGCTGATCGTGACGTTGTCCGCCTCGACCTTGCCGTCCCGGATGATCCGGGCCTTGGCGTTGCGGCGCAGCAGACCGGTGCGGACCAGACAGCCGGCGATGAGACCGATCTTGGACGAGCGGAAGACCTCGCGGATCTCCGCGGTGCCCAGCTCGACCTCCTCGTACTCCGGCTTGAGCAGGCCCTTGAGGGCGGCCTCGATCTCCTCGATGGCCTGGTAGATCACGCTGTAGTAGCGGATCTCCACGTTGGCCCGGTCGGCCATCTCCTTGACCTTGTTCGAGGCCCGGACGTTGAAGCCGATGATCGTGGCGGTGGCCTCCGAGGAAGCCGACGCCAGGTTCACGTCGCTCTCGGTGATCGCACCGACGCCGCGGTGGATGACCTTGAGCTGGATCTCGTCCGGAATCTCGATCTTGAACAGCGCGTCCTCGAGGGCCTCGACCGAACCGGACGAGTCGCCCTTGATGACCAGGGTGAGCGAGGTCTTCTCGCCCTCCTTGAGCTGCTCCATGAGCGTCTCGAGAGTCGCCTTGGACCGCGAGTTGGCGAAGCTGGCCGCCCGGCGGCGGGCCTGCCGCTGCTCGGCGATCTGCCGAACGGTGCGGTCGTCCTCACCGGCCAGGAAGGTGTCGCCCGCGCCCGGCACCGAGGTGAGACCGAGGACCAGCACCGGACGAGCCGGCAGAGCCTCGGCGACCTGGTTGCCGTTCTCGTCGAGCATGGCGCGGACGCGGCCGTGCGCGCCGCCCGCCACGATCGAGTCGCCGGCCCGCAGCGTGCCCTTCTGCACCAGCACCGTCGCCACCGCACCACGACCCTTGTCGAGGTGCGACTCCACGACCGCGCCCTGGGCCGCCCCGTCGACCGGAGCGGTCAGCTCCAGCGACGCGTCGGCGGTGAGCAGGACGGCCTCGAGCAGCTCGTCGATGCCGATCCCGGGCTTGGCGGCCACGTTCACGAACATCGTGTCGCCGCCGTACTCCTCGGCGAGCAGGCCGTAGTCGGCCAGCTGCTGACGAACCTTCTCGGGGTTGGCGTCGGGCTTGTCGACCTTGTTGACCGCGACCACGATCGGCACCTCGGCCGCCTTGGCGTGGTTCAACGCCTCGACGGTCTGGGGCATGACGCCGTCGTCGGCCGCCACGACCAGGATCACGATGTCGGTCACCTGGGCACCACGGGCACGCATGGCGGTGAACGCCTCGTGACCCGGGGTGTCGAGGAAGGTGATCGCCCGTTCCTCTTCGTTGTGCTCGTAGTGGACCTGGTAGGCGCCGATGTGCTGGGTGATGCCACCCGCCTCGCCGGCGACCACGTTGGTCTTGCGGATCGCGTCGAGCAGCTTCGTCTTACCGTGGTCGACGTGACCCATGACGGTCACGACCGGCGGCCGCGTGACCAGACGGTCCTCGGCCACCTCGGCGTCGAGGTCGATGTTGAACTGCGCGAGCAGCTCACGGTCCTCGTCCTCGGGGCTGACGATCTGCACGTCGAAGCCCAGGTGCTCGCCCAGCAGCAGCAGGGTGTCGTCGGAGACGGACTGGGTCGCCGTCACCATCTCACCCAGGTTGAACATCTCCTGGACCAGCGAACCGGGGTTCGCGTTGATCTTGTCGGCGAAGTCGGAGAGCGACGCGCCGCGGGAGAGCCGGATCTCTTGACCCTGACCGCGCGGAGCACCCGACGACATCTGCGGAGCCGACAGGTTGTCGAACTCTTGACGCCGCTGCTTCTTCGACTTGCGGCCACGGGTCGGCCGGCCACCCGGACGCCCGAAGGCACCCGCGGCACCGCCGCCACGACCGCGACCGCCACCACCGGGACGACCGGGAGCACCGGCACCGGCCGGAGCACCGCCGCCACCACCGGGGCCGCCACGGTAGCCACCGCCACCGCCGCCACCACCGGGGCCACCGCGGTAGCCACCGCCACCGCCGCCGCCACCACCGGGACCGCCACGGTAGCCACCGCCACCGCCGCCGGCGCCACCGCCGGGACGGAAGCCGCCACCGCCGCCACCGGGACCGCCACGGCCGCCGCCGGGACCACCGGGACGACCGGCGCCGCCGCCGGGACCGCCACGGCCGGGACCGGCCGGGCGCTGCGCCGGCATGGACGCGGGGCTGGGCCGCGGCGGCATCGACGCCGGGCTCGGCCGCGGCGGCATGCCGGGCTGGTTGGGCCGGGGCATCGCGCTGGGCGTGGGCCGGGACCCCGCACCACCGGACACTCCGAACGGGTTGTTGCCGGGACCACGCTGCGGCGGCCGCGGAGCACCACCGGCGGGGCCGGGACGCGGGCCACCGGGCGCACCACCGGGAGCGGCCGGCCGGGCCGCGGGCGAACCCGGGCGCGGCGGGACCGAGCCGGGGCCCGGGCGGGGACGCGAGCCACCGTCGGACGGCGGCTGCTGAGCGCGACGCTCGGCGTCACGCGTGCGGGCGGCCTGTGCGGCCTTGACCGCGGCCTCCTGCTCGGCCTTGAGCGCCGAGGCACGAGCCTCGGCCGCCGCGACCTCGATGTCGTGGGCGCTCGCCGGCTTGGCGACCGGACCGGGCGTGGGGCCCGGACGGCCGGCCGGCGGCTTGGGACGCGCGAAAGAACCGGGCGACGGCGCCGGGGACGTGGGGGCGCTGGTGGGCGCACCCGCGGCCGGGGCGTTGGGCCGGCGCGGCGGCTGGGGCCGCGCGGCGGGCGGAGCCGGACGGGCGGAGGTGGGCGCGGCTGCGCTCGGAGCCGCCGGAGCGGAGGCCGCCGGAGCGGAACCTGCCTCGAGGGCGCCACGCAGTCGCCGGGCCACCGGGGCCTCGACCGTGCTGGACGCGGATTTGACGAACTCGCCCATCTCCTTGAGCTTGGCGAGAACGGTCTTGCTGTCGACCCCGAGCTCCTTCGCGAGCTCGTGTACGCGGGCCTTTCCTGGCACTGCACTCCTCACTTCGAGGTCGTGCGAGCGCACCCGCAACGACCTCACTCGTGCACTAGAAGCCTGTTCATTTCAGGGACTTCATCGTGTGCTCATCTTGGTCGTCCTACCTTGCTGGGTCGTGACGTAGCCACCATGGCCACATCATCGGTCGTTCCGGACGGCGAGGCCGTCCGGATGTGCTCGGCCAGCAAACCGGTGTCAGCAACACCGGTGAGACGCAGCGCCCGCCCGAAGGCGCGGCGCCGCTCCGCCAGCGCGAAGCAAGCCGGATCGGGATGCAGATGCGCTCCCCGGCCCGGCAGTCTGCGGTTCGGATCGGGCTGGAGCCGGAGATCATCCCCGGAGCCGGCCGCGACGAACCGAATCAACTCGATGGCCGGCGCGCGCTTGCGACAGCCGACACAGGTTCGCGTCGGGCCGACCATGTGAAAGTCTACTCCTCGTACGTCCCGGGTGCGTATCCGGTCAGCTACCGGCCTCGGCCGCATCACGTTCCGAGGGCGCCTGAGGTGCGGGTTCGTTGTCCGGCCGGATGTCGATCCGCCACCCGGTGAGACGGGCCGCGAGCCGCGCGTTCTGCCCCTCCCGGCCGATCGCCAGGGACAACTGGAAATCGGGCACAGTGACCCGGGCCGTCCGGGTGGCCGCGTCGACCACGTCGACACGCAGGGCTTTTGCCGGCGAGAGGGCGTTGCCGACGAACTGGGCCGGATCCTCCGACCAGTCGATGATGTCGATCTTCTCGCCGTGCAGCTCGCTCATCACGGCCCGGACCCGCTGACCCATCGGGCCGATGCACGCACCCTTGGCGTTGACGCCCGGCACGGTCGAATGCACCGCGATCTTGGTGCGGTGACCTGACTCACGCGCGATCGCCGCGATCTCGACGACGCCGTCGGCGATCTCCGGCACCTCGAGCGCGAACAGCTTCTTGACCAGGGCCGGGTGCGACCGCGAGAGGGTGACCTGCGGGCCGCGGAAGCCCTTGGCCACGTGCACCACGATGGCCCGGAGGCGCGACCCGTGCTCGTACGACTCGCCGGGCACCTGCTCGGACTGCGGGAGCACCGCCTCGATCTTGCCGAGGTCGACGATCACGATGCCCTTCTCGGCCCGGGCCGCGTCGGCCTGCACGATGCCGGTGACCAGGTCGCCGTCGCGG
Source organism: Paractinoplanes bogorensis (assembly GCF_018829635.1). GTDB lineage: Bacteria > Actinomycetota > Actinomycetes > Mycobacteriales > Micromonosporaceae > Actinoplanes > Actinoplanes bogorensis. Next base: position 381,847 of record NZ_JAHKKG010000001.1, on the reverse strand, counting down.
CCCGCGTACTCACCGAAGTGCTGCTCGTCGGTGGCCTCGCGCAGCCGCTGGAGGATGACCTGCTTGGCCGTCATGGCGGCGATGCGGCCGAAGTCGTGCGGGGTGTCGTCGACCTCACGCACCACCGTGCCGTCGTCGTCGAGCTCCTGCGCCAGCACCGAGGCGACACCGGTCTTGCGGTCGATCTCGACCCGGGCGTGACTCTGCGCGCCCTCCGTGTGCCGGTAGGCGGTCAGCAGGGCCGTCTCGATGGCGGCCAGAATCGTGTCGAACGGGATCTCCCGCTCGCGCTCCAGGGCGCGCAGCGCCGCGAGGTCGATGTTCATTCCTCGCCCTCCCCTTCGTCCTCGTCATCTTCGTCGTCGTCTTCGTCGCCGAAGTCGGCCTCGTCCAGTCGCTTGAACTCGATCTGCACCTTGCCCGGCCCGAGCTCACCGAAGGTCAGCTCGCGGGGCGTGCCGTCGACGTCGAGCACGATGCCCTCGTCGTCGGCGCCGGTGATGCGGCCGGTCAGTCCGTTGACCGCGACCAGCCGGCCCTTGTTGCGCCGCCAGTGCCGGGGCTCGGTCAGTGGCCGGTCGACCCCGGGCGAGCCCACCTCGAGCTGGTACTCCCCGGCCAGCACCTCGGCCCCGCCCTCTTCGGACGCGTCGAGGGCGGTCGAGATGGCCCGCGAGACGATCGCCACGTCGTCGAGGCTGATGCCGCCGTCGGTGTCGACCAGCACGCGCACCACGTGGCGGCGGCCGGCCCGGGAGACCGACACGTCTTCGAGGTCGTAACCCGCCTCGGACACGACCGGCTCGATCACCGCGCGGACGCGGGCCCGGGCGGCGGTCAGGTCGATGCGGGGAGCGGCCGGGACCCGGGACTCCTCGTCCTCGGTGCGGCGACGGCCACCCGGACGCTGTCCAGGCCGGGCGCCGGCGCGACCACGCTGCGTCATCGGGCTCGACCTTTCTTGAACTCGCGGACAAACGACTGTATGCCGCCGGGCCGGAAAGCCCCGCGGCTGAGACAGAGCGTAACGCGCTCGGACTCGGGCCGGTCCGCCGCCGCTCCGATTCCGCGCCATCCGCAGGTCACGGTGTGTACTCCATAGTGTTGACTGGCGCGGTGCGCAGACGACTCCTGGGGACGGCGGCCGCCTCCGCTCTCGCCGGCTCGGCCCTGGCCGGCTGCGGGCTCTTCGACGACGAGCCGGCGCCGCCCGAGCCGGCCGATCCGCTGCAGCCGTTGCTCGACGAGGCGATGGCGCTGGCCGCGTCCTACGATCGGGCGATCGCGGCCCAGCCCGGACTGGCCTCCCGGCTCACTCCTCTGGGCGACGACCACCGCGCCCACGTGGCCGAACTGACTTTGGTGATCGGCAAGACACCGCCGTCGGTCGCGCCCAGCGCCTCGGTCGGTGCGCCGGCCGAGACCGTGGCCTCCCTGCGCGAGGCCGAGCAGGCGGCGCAGAAGTCGGCGGTCGCGCTGTGCCGGGCCGCCGTTCCGGAGCGGGCGGCCCTGATCGGCTCGATCGCGGCATGCCGGGCCACCCACGCCGAGGCGCTGCGATGAACCCCCAGCTTGGCGCCGCGCTGGCCGCGGAGGAGGCCGCCATCTATGCGTACGGGCTGATCGGGGTGCACCTGGAGGGTCGCGGGGACGTGACCGAGGCGCGTACGGTCGAGCAGGCGCACCGCAATCGCCGCGACTACCTCGTCTCGCGTCTGTCCCAGCTCCGGGCCAGTGCGGCGCCGTCGCCCGCGGGCTATCAGCTGCCGTTCGAGGTGACCGACCGGGCCAGTGCGCTCAAGCTGGCCATCCACGTCGAGGACGGCGTGGCCCAGGCGTGGCGTCCGGTGCTGCCGGTGACCACCGGGAACGACCGGATCACGGCGCTGGCCGCGATGACCGAGGCGGCCGTACGGGCGACCCGCTGGCGCCGCCTGGCCGCGGTGAGCCCGGTGACCCTGCCCTTCCCGGGTCGCCCGACCACACCGTAAATGTCCCTTCTCCAGCTACGCGCTGTAGACCTACCGCGTACGCATGGATGCCCGAGAATGACGGAGTGCAGGACGAGATCGACTTCTACTCGCCGCGGGGACACCTCGCGAAGCGGCTGAGCGACGTGATCGGGGCCCGCTGGCCGGCCGAGGTACGCGCGATCGGCGTGCACGGCTCGCTGGCCCACGGCGACGACCACGACGGCAGCGACGTCAACCTGATCGTCCTGACCTACCGGGCCGGCGCCGGACCCCGCCCGGCGCTGCGCAAGGTCGACGGCATCCTGGTCGACCTGCGGGTGACCACGGCCGAGGAGGGTCTGCGCCAGGCCCGCGAGCTGACCCCGCGCTGGCCGCTGGAGGCCGAGCGCTTCGTCACCGCCCGGCCGCTGCACGATCCGCGCGGGCTGCTCGCCGAGCATCGCGACGCCCACCTGAGCCGGCTCGCCGAGGCCCGGCCGCCCGAGTTCAGCGGGCTGGCCCGGCACGACTGGGAGATCGCCGCGGCCGCCCACGCCCGGGCCGTACGGCTGGCCGAGTACTACGACACCGACGCCGCGCTCGTGCTGATGGCCGAGGCCCGCGTGCACGCCGCCCTGGTCGCCGGGCTGCTCTCGCGCACCTACTTCCGCAACCAGGCCGACGCCGTCAAGCGCACCGGGCTGGCCGGCGCCGACGTGCAGGAACTGGGCAAGATCCTGGACGCGCAGGCCGAGGACCTGACCGCGCGCGGCCGCCCGGTCGACGGCACCCTGGCTGCCCTCTTCGAGTGATCAGCTGACGCCCACGCCGATCAGGACCCCGATCCCGTACGTGGCCGCGGCGGCCAGCGCTCCCAGGACGAGCTGACGCAGGCCGCCCGACCACCACGGGCGCGCGGTGAACCGGCCGACCACGGCCCCGGCCACGAACAGGCCGAGCCCGCCCACGGCCAGCGCGAGCCACAGGCTGTCGAAGCCGAGCAGATAGGTGAGCAGCGGGATCAGCGCGCCCACGGCGAAGCACACGAACGACGACCCGGCCGCCGTCCACGGGCTGGGCAGTTCGTCCGGCACCACGCCCAGTTCCTCCTGCGCGTGCACCCGCAGGGCCTGATCGGGGTGCTCCTTGAGGACGTCGGCGACCTGCCGGGCCAGCGGCTCGGGCAGCCCGCGGGCGACCCACATCCCGACCAGTTCGTCGGCCTCGCCCTCGGGGTTGAGCCGCAGCTCGCGCAGTTCCTTGGTGAGCTCGGCCGCGACCTGTTCGTTCTGGGTCCGCACGCTGGTGTACTCGCCGATGCCCATCGAGATGGCCCCGGCGACCAGGCCGGCCACCCCGGTGAGCACGAGGGTGCCGCGGTCGACGCCACCGCCGCCCACGCCCGCGATCAGCGCGATGTTGGTGACCAGCCCGTCCATGGCGCCGAAGGTGGCGGCCCGCAGCCAGCCACCGGAGACGTCGGCGTGGTGGTGCTCGGCGACCGCGGTCACGGCAGGGTGAGGATTTCCGCGCCGTCGTCGGTGACCACCAGCGTGTGCTCGAACTGGGCCGTCCACCTGCGGTCCTTGGTGACGGCGGTCCAGCCGTCCTTCCACATGTCGAACTCGGCGGTGCCCAGCGTGATCATCGGCTCGATGGTGAAGGTCATGCCGGTCTCGATCACCGTGTCGTAGCGCGGGTCGTCGTAGTGCGGGATGTAGAGCCCGGAGTGGAACGTCTCGCCGATGCCGTGACCGGTGAAGGCGCGGACCACGCCGTAGCCGAACCGCTTCGCGTACGACTCGATGACCCGCCCGATGACGTTGATCGGCCGGCCCGGCGCCACCGCCTTGATGCCGCGCATCATCGCCTCGTGGGTGCGCTCGACGAGCAGGCGCGCCTCCTCGCTCGGCTCGCCCACGCAGAACGTCGCGTCGGTGTCGCCGTGCACCCCGTTCAGATAGGCGGTGACGTCGACGTTGATGATGTCGCCGTCCTCGAGCACGGTCGAGTCGGGGATGCCGTGGCAGATCACCTCGTTGACCGACGTGCAGCAGGACTTGGGGAAGCCTTTGTAGCCCAGCGTCGACGGGTACGCCCCGTGGTCGCACAGGAACTCGTGCACCACCCGGTCGATCTCGTCGGTGGTCACGCCCGGCTTGCAGTGCTCGCCGGCGAGCTGGGTGGCCTGCGCCGCCAGCCGCGAGGCGATCCGCATCCGGTCGACCGTCTCGGGGGTCTGCACGTGCGAGCCGCGCCACTCTTTCGGGCGCTTCTTGCCGACATATTCGGGACGGACGATCTGCGCCGGGACCGCCCGCCAGGGCGACTGCCTTCCCGGCGCCAGTGGGGCGCGAACTGTCATAGCCCCAGCCTATCGCCGGGTACCCGGCGCCCGACGCGCTGCCGGGCGCGCGAAAACGGCCCGGTTGAGTCCGATCGGGCGGTTCTTGCCGCTCACCGGCCCCTGTGTAATCGTGTCAACGTGGATCAAGAGCGGTCGGACCCAGACTTCGCGGCCACCGCCGTCGTGGAGTCGGGACGGGTCGTGGTGACGGTCAGCGGCGAGGTCGACATGTCCACCGCCGAGTCGATGTTCCGCACCGCCACTCCGGCCGGCGCCACGGCCGCCACCGTCGACCTGCGCCAGGTGACCTTCTTCGACTCGGCCGCGATCCACGCGCTCCTGCGGTTGTCCGACCACTACGGCGACGGCCTCACCGTGCTGCCGTCGTCGCAGGTGCGCCGGGTGCTCGAGATCTCGGGGCTGTCGACGCAGCCGTGGCTCAGCGACTGAGCGGCCGCCGCACCGTCACCGAGGTCCCCTCGTCCGAGCGCAGCACCGCCAGTTCGGACAACGCACCGATCAGGGCCAGCCCGCGCCCGCGGAACCCGCCCGACTGGCTGGGCCGCCAACTGCCGGTGTCGCGCACCACGACCGTCACCGCGTCGTCGGCCAGCGATGCCTCCACCGTGATCACCGGCTCGGCCGGCTCGATCGGGTGCTCGATCGCGTTCGCGGCCGCCTCGGAGACGGCGATGCTCAGGTCGAACGCGTCGGCCTCGGGCACGGCGTGTGCGGTCAGGAAGTCGTCCAGCCGCCGGCGCAGCACACTGAGCTGACCGGGGTCGGCCGGCAGCCGCAGCACGAAGTCGCGGGGCTCGGTCGCCTCCAGCGCGAGCAGCGCGATGTCGTCGCGCCGGGTTCGCCGGGCCGCCTTGCTCAGCAGCGCGTCCAGCAGATCCTCCAGGTTGTCGGCCGGTTTGGCGGCGTCGGTGGTCAGCTCGGCCAGCCCGGCGTCGATGCCGGTCCGGCGGTCCTCGACCAGGCCGTCGGTGTAGATCAGCAGCCGGGACCGGGCGGGCATCCCGGTCGAGCGGGTCGGGTAGTCGACGTCGGTGAGCGCGCCGATCGGCGGGCCCATCGCCGAGTCGTACAGGAACGTGCCGAGCTCACCGGGCCGCACCAGCACCGGCGGCGGGTGACCGGCCGACGAGTAGTGCAGCCGCTGCTCCCGCGGGTCGAACCGGACACACACGACGGTGGCGAACTGGCGGCGGCCGAGGTTGTCGACCAGCCGGTTGAGCCGGGTCAGCGCCGCGCCGCAGTCGAATCCCTCGAGGATGTACGCGCGCAGGGCGTTGCGCAGCTGACCCATGCCCGCCGCCGCCTGCACCCCTTTGCCGACCACGTCCCCGATCACCAGATAGAGCTGCTCGTCGTGCCCGGCGATCACGTCGTACCAGTCGCCGCCGACCTCGGCCTCGCTGCTGCCGGGCCGATAGCGACCGGCCAGCACGGCCCCGGGCACCTCGGGCAGGGACTGGGGCAGCAGGCTGTGCTGCAGCGTGCTGGCGATCCGGTGCTCGGCCTCGTAGAGCCGGGCGTTCTCCAGGCGCAGCCCGATGATCCGGGCCAGCTGGGTGAGTACGGCCTGATCCGGTACGCCGTCCGCCGACGACCAGACCCGCAGCTCGCCGACGGTCGCGCCGGACGTGTCGGGCAGCGGCAGCACGGCGTCGGGACCGGCCGACGGTTCGGCGCCGCCGTCCACCTCGGCCCGCGCGCCGGGCACGGTCAGCACCACGCGGCCGGCCGAGGTCATCGCCCGGACGTGCTCGGCCGCGACGTCGAGCACGTCGTCCGTGGTACGCGCGGCGTTGACCGCGGCCGCCGTGTCGACCAGCCCGCGCAGCCGGCCGATGATCTGGCGGCGGGCCTGCCCGAGGTCGAGGTTGGCCCGCACCCGGGCGGTCAGGTCGCGGGCCGAGAACGGCTTCACCAGGTAGTCGTCGGCGCCGGCGGCCAGGCCCTCGACGGAGGCCTCCTCGCCCGCCCGGGCCGAGAGCACGACGATCGGGACATGCCGCGTGCGCTCGTTCGCGCGCAGGGCGGCGATCAGGCCGAACCCGTCCAGCCGGGGCATCATCACGTCGGTCAGCACGAGGTCGAACTCCTGGCGCTCGGCCAGCTCGAGCGCGGCCCGGCCGTCGACCGCGGTGGTGACCTCCCACATCGGCCGGAGCAGCCGGGCCAGGTGGTCCCGCAGGTCGGCGTTGTCGTCGGCCAGCAGGATGCGACCGCGCGGGTGATCCGTCGACGGCTGCGGGCGTACGGGGGAAGGGTCTTGATCGTCGCCCGCCCACCAGTGCGCGGCCTCCTCGACGTAGGCCCGCGCGTCGATCTCTCCGACGATGTCGCCGGCCACCTCGGTGATCCGGTCGGCCGGCAGGTGGCCGGCGCCGAACGGGATCGTGATCACGAAGACGGTGCCTACGCCGGGCTCGCTCTCGGCCCCGGCCGACCCGCCGTGCAGCTCGGCCAGCTCACGCACCAGGGCCAGACCGATGCCGGTGCCCTCGTGACTGCGTGACCAAGTGCCGGTGACCCGGTGGAAACGGTCGAACAGCATCGGCAACTGGTCGGCCGGGATGCCGGCGCCGGTGTCGCGGACGGTCAGCTCGGCACCGCGGTCGGCCGCCCGGACGCGCACCTCGATGCGGCCCCGGGCGGTGAACTTGACCGCGTTGGACAGCAGGTTGAGGACGATCTTCTCCCACATCTCGCGATCGACGTAGACCGGCTCGGGCAGCGGCGGCGCGTCCACCACGAGCTCGAGACCGGCGCGTTCCGCGGCCGACCGGAAGGTGCTGGCCAGCCGGGTCGTGTAGTCGGCGAGATCGGTCGGCCGGTAGGCCGCGCGCAGCCGGCCCGATTCCAGCCGCGAGAAGTCGAGCACCGTGTTGACCAGCTTGAGCAGCCGCAGGGCGTTGCGTTGCATGGGGAGCAGCCGCTCGCGCTCGGCCGCGGGCAGCGCGGGCTCGTCGAGCAGGTCATCCAGCGGGCCCAGGATCAGGGTCAGCGGCGTCCGGAACTCGTGGCTCACGTTGGAGAAGAAGTTGGTCTTGGCCCGGTCGAGGGCGGCCAGCTCGGCCGCGCGGGCCCGTTCCTGCTCGTACGCTTGCAGGTTGCCCACGGCCCGGGAGATCTGCGCGGCCGCCAGCTGGAGGAAGTCGCGGTAACCGCCGTCGAGCGAGAGATAGCGGCTCACCCCGAGGACCAGCGCACCGACGTGAGCGGTGCCCACGATCACCGGCAGCACCAGCGCCTGCCCGGCGGCCGGGGGCGCCGCGTCGACGATGTCGCGCAGGGGCACCGGTGCCGGGATCGCGATGACCCGCCGCACCTCGTCCGGCTCGTCATCGAGGATCAGTTTCGCGTACGGGACGTCGGCCGCGTTCTCCGCGAACACCGCCGCCACGTCGGCCACCAGAGCCGCCTGATCGGGTGAATCGGCCAGTCGCCGGCCGAGCGCGCTGAGCGTACGGACCCGCCGTTCGCCCAGCACCCGCGCGGTGGTGTCGGTGACCACGCACAGGACGCCACCGACCGTCCCTTCGTCGCGCCGGATCGGGTCGTACGAGATGTCGAAGTACGCCTCTTCGAGGAAGCCGTGCCGCTCCAGCATGAACGGGTGGTCGCCGGCCCAGAACGCCTCGTCGTCGGCCACCACCCCGTCGAACAGGCTCCGCAGCACAGACCACGTCTCGGCCCACAGCTCGCGACCGGGCCGGCCCAGGAACTGCGGGTGCTTGGTGCCCACGGCCGAGATGTAGGCGTCGTTGTAGAGCGAGCAGTACTCCGGGCCCCAGAAAATGATCATCTGGGACCGGGAGGCCAGCATGGTCACGACGACGTTCTGCAGTTCGGGCGCCCAGGTCGCCGGCGGGCCGAGCGGGCTGGCCGACCAGTCGAGCCCGGCCATCCGGCGGCCCATCTCGCCGCCGCGCTCGAACGCCACGCGCAGCCGATTCGGGAGGGTGACGTCCATCGGCCCTCCCACGTGGCTCGTTACCTTGCTACGAGTGAGCACGGTAACACCGCGCTTACGCCGCGAACGCCTCCGGCTTCAGTCCGGAACGCTTGGCCGCGGCCTCGACGAGAGCCGCGAAGACCCGCAGATCGGCGGTCCGCTCCGGATGCCACTGGACGCCCAGGGCGTACGCGTAATCAGGGTCTTCGATGATCTCGATGACCCGGTCGTCGGGGCACCAGCCGGTCGCCGTGAACGATCCCGGGTCGTCGACCCCCTGGTGGTGGAACGAGTTGACGGTCGCGTGCGCCCCGAGCAGGGTGTGCGCGATCGAGCCGGGCTCGGTGATCACGTCGTGCCGGCCGTACGCGGAGGCGTCCGCGGCCAGCGGGTCGGTGCCCGCCGCGGCGCGGTGCCGCTCGTGGCCGATCAGGTCGGGCAGGTGCTGGTGCAGCGAGCCCCCGCCGACGACCGCCATCACCTGCATGCCCCGGCACACCCCGAGGGTCGGCAGGTCGGCCGCCAGCGCCGCCCGCATCAGCATGATCTCGGACTCGTCGCGCTCCTTGTCGACCTCGGTCGCCGGATGCCGCTCGGCCCCCCAGTACGCCGGATCGACGTCACCGCCGCCGCTGAACACGATGCCGTCGAGCGACTCGATGACGTCGGTTCCCGGATCGTCCGGGGTGATCAGTACGGCTCGTCCGCCGACGGCGTGCACGGCTCGCACATACGTCATCGGGAGCATGCCCGCGATGAGGTCGTTGCTGCCGTACTGCACCTGCTGGGCGTACGCGGTCATACCGATCAGGGGCCTGCGCATTCGTCGACTTCCTCCTCGTAGCTCTTATTTTTGGCGTGCGGCCGCAACCAGGGCGCCGAACAGCCGCTCGTCACGGGTCACTTCGGGGTGCCACTGGACGCCGAGGACGAACCGGTGGCCCGGATCCTCGACCGCCTCGGGCAGTCCGTCCGCCGCGTGGCCGGTCACGGTGAGTTTCCCGGCATCGGCCACGCCCTGGTGGTGGAAACACCGGATGCCGAGCTCGTCGCCCATCAGTCCGGCTATCCGGCTGCCCGGGACGAGCGAGGCGTCGTGCTCGCCGTAGACACCGGGGGCCGGTCGGTGGCGCTCGTGGCCCAGGACGTCGGGCAGATGCTGGTGCAGGGTGCCTCCGTTGGCCACCACCAGCAGCTGCATGCCACGGCACACACCGAGAAGGGGTACATCCAGTTCCAACGCCCGCCGGACGAGCAGTATTTCGGCGCGGTCCCGATCGGGGCGGGTCACGGTGAGCGGCTCGGGCTCGGCGCCGTAGAACCCGGGGCTCAGATCGGGGCCGCCGGCCAGCACCAGACCGTCGAGCATCCCGAGGACGTCGGTGTCTTCGTGCGGGGGGATGAGCACCGGCCGGCCACCCGCCTGGGTGACCGCTTCGGTGTAGTCGTGCGGCACCAGCGTGGTGGGCAGATCACGCCAAACGCCCCAGGTGGCGGGTTCCACATAGGTCGTGATGCCGATGATCGGGCGCATCGCCCCACCGTAACCAGATCATGTTTCCGAGCAACAACCGAACGGGGGAAAACAGGCGCGCGGCGTCGCCTCCGGGTGGAGGCGGCGCCGCGCCTGGGTCCTTCTGTCCCACCTACACCGGGATCGACCGGCGCGGGCGGGGATTCGACCCCTTCACCCACTTCGTCAGCGGGTGTACCAGGGCCTTCCCCGTGAAAACGGAGTCTTAAACATTACAGCGGCGTTACATAGGCTCCGGTAATTCCGCCGTCGACGACGAACTGCGAAGCGGTCATGAACGAGGCGTCGTCGCTGGCCAGGAACGCGACGGCGGCGGCGATCTCGGCCGGCTCGGCGAAGCGGCCCATCGGCACGTGCACCAGGCGGCGGGCGGCCCGCTCCGGATCCTTCGCGAACAGCTCCATCAGCAGCGGGGTGGCCACCGGTCCGGGGCAGAGCGCGTTGATCCGGATGCCCTCGCGGGCGAACTGCACGCCCAGCTCGCGGGTCATCGCCAGCACCCCGCCCTTGCTCGCGGTGTAGGCGATCTGCGAGGTCGCGGCGCCGAGCAGGGCGACGAACGACGCGGTGTTGATGATCGAGCCCTTGCCCTGCCGCTGCATGTGCGGGATCGCGTACTTGCAGCAGAAGAACACGCTGGTCGTGTTGACCTTGAGCACCCGCTCCCACGCGTCCAGGCCGGTGACCAGGATCGAGTCGTCGTCGGGCGGGCTGATGCCGGCGTTGTTGAAGGCGATGTCGACCCGGCCGTGGCGCTCGGCGACCCCGTCGAACAGGGCCTTGACCTGCTCCTCGTCGCTGACGTCGCAGGCCACGAACTCGCCGTTGATCTCCTTCGCGATCGCTTCGCCCGCTTCGGCGGAGATATCGACGCAAACGACGAACGCGCCCTCGGCGGCGAAACGCCGGGCCGTCGCGAGACCGATACCGCTGCCGGCGCCGGTGATGACGGCGACCCGGTCCTGTAGACGCTCCACTTAATCTCCCATTGCCATGAACACGTTCTTGACGTCCGTGAAGCTGAGCAACGCGTCCGGTCCCAGCTCACGGCCCAGACCGGACTGTTTCATGCCGCCGAACGGAGTCCAATAGCGCACCGATGAATGGCTGTTGACACTCAGCGCTCCGGTTTCCACGGCCCGCGAGACGCGCAGGGCCCGGCCCAGGTCGCGGGTCCACAGCGAGCCCGACAGTCCGTACTCGGTGTCGTTGGCCAGGCGTACGGCGTCTTCCTCGTCCGTGAACGGCAGCACGCTCAGCACCGGCCCGAAGACCTCTTCGCGCCAGTGCGGGTCGTCGGTCGAGTGGGCGAGCAGCACCGTCGGCGGGAACCACCAGCCGTCGGTTTTCGGGGCATCTCCGCGGAAGGCGACGTCCGACCCTTCCACGTATGTTTCCACGGTCTTCCGGTGCGACGCGGAGATCAACGGGCCCATCTCGGCGTCCGTCCGGGCCGGATCGGTGACGCGGAATGCCTTGACCGCGGGCTCGAGCAGGGCCAGGAACTTGTCGTAGACCGACTCCTGCACCAGCAGCCTCGACCGGGCGCAGCAGTCCTGCCCGGCGTTGTCGAACACGCTGCCCGGAGCGCTCGCCGCCGCCTTCTCCAGGTCGGCGTCGGCGAAGACGATGTTCGAGCTCTTCCCGCCCAGTTCGAGGGTCACCCGCTTCACCTGGTCGGCCGCGCCCGCCATGATCGACTTGCCGACCTCGGTCGAGCCGGTGAAGCAGACCTTCCGTACGGCCGGATGGGTCACGAACCGCTGCCCGACGATCGAACCCTTACCCGGGACGATGGTGAAGACGCCCTCGGGCAGGCCGGCCTCGAGGGCCAGCTCGCCCAGCCGGATCGCGGTGAGCGGGGTCAGTTCGGCCGGTTTGAGCACGACGGTGTTGCCGGCCGCCAGCGCCGGGCCGAACCCCCAGCCGGCGATCGGCATCGGGAAGTTCCACGGCACGATGATGCCGACCACGCCGAGCGGCTCGTGGAACGTCACGTCGAGACCGCCGGGCACCGGGATCTGGCGGCCGCTGAGCCGCTCGGGCGCGCCCGCGTAGTAGTCGAGCACGTCCCGGACGTTCCCGGCCTCCCAGCGGGCGTTGCCGATGGTGTGGCCGGCGTTGCGCACCTCGAGCCCGGCCAGCTCGTCGATGTGGGCGTCGACCACGGCGGCAAAGCGACGAAGCAGCCGTGCACGGTCTCCGGGCGCGACGGCCCGCCAGGCTGGGAACGCCTGGGCGGCCCGCTCGATGGCGGCGTCGGTGGCCGCCAGATCCAGCGACGGCACGGTCGTGAAGACCGCGCCCGTCGACGGGTTGATGACTTCTGTGGTCATGTTGCCCATGATCACATCCGTTCGAAGCCGCGGCGCAGCTCCCAGTCGGTAACCGCCGCGTCGAACGCGGTCAGCTCGACCTGGGCCATGTTCGCGTAGTGGCCGACCACGTCGGCCCCGAACGCCGCCTGCGCCACCTCGCTGGCCAGCCACAGCTGCTCAGCCTCACGCAGCGTGGTCGGCACTCGATCGGCCGCCGCGTCCTCGTACGCGTTGCCCGGCGTCTCCGGCTCCAGCTCGAGCTCGTTCTCGAGCCCGTGCAGCGCGCCCGCGACCAGCGCCGCGATCGCCAGATAGGGGTTCACGTCCCCGCCCGGCACCCGGTTCTCGACGCGCATACCCTGGCCGTGCCCGGCGATCCGCAACGCACACGTACGGTTGTCGACCCCCCAGCGCAGCGCGGTCGGCGCGAACGATCCGGCCTGATACCGCTTGTACGAGTTGATGTTGGGCGCGAACAGCAGGCTGAACTCACGCATGGTGGCCAGAAGCCCGGCGATCACCCGCTGCCCGGTGACGCTGAGGTGGGCCGGCCCGTCGCCGAGCATGGCCGACCTGCCGTCCGCACCGCGCAGCGAGAAGTGGATGTGGCACGAGTTGCCCTCGCGCGCGTTCGGCTTGGCCATGAAGGTCAGCGACATGCCCTCCTGGGCGGCGATCTCCTTGGCCCCGTTCTTGTAGATCACGTGGTTGTCGGCGCAGGTCAGAGCGTCGGCGTAGCGGAACGCGATCTCGTGCTGGCCATAGTTGCACTCACCCTTGGCGCTCTCCGGGATCAGCCCGGCGCCGTACATCTCGTTGCGGATGCGCCGCAGCAGCGGCTCGACCCGGGCCGTCCCCAGCAGGGAGTAGTCCACGTTGTACTGGTTCGCCGGGATGAGGTCGCGATACCCCTTGTCGAAGGCCTGCTCGAACGTGTCCTTGAAGAGCACAAATTCAAGTTCGGTTCCCGCGTACGCGGTCAGTCCGTGCTCGGCCAGCCGATCGAGCTGCCGTTTCAGGATCTGCCGGGGCGATGCGTAGACCGGCTCCCCGCCCGTGGTCTCGAGGTCGGCCAGCACCATGGCCGTCCCCGGCTGCCACGGCACCGGGCGCAGCGTGGTGAAGTCGGGCTTCATCACGAAGTCGCCGTACCCGCTGGCCCACGACGACATCTCGTAGCCGTCCACGGTGTTCATGTCGACGTCCACCGCGAGCAGGTAGTTGCAGCCCTCGCTGCCGCCGCTGACCACCTCGTCCATGAAGTAGCGGCCGTGCAGGCGCTTGCCCTGCAGCCGGCCCTGCATGTCGGTCAGCGCCAGCAGCACGGTGTCGATGCTGCCGTTGTCGACGGAGACGTCCAGTTCCTCGAGATCCATGCGGGATTGTCTCCTCGTTCGTCGGGGGCCGGGCACGAATGCGCCCGGCCCCGTTCCGTGGTCAGTTCTCGGTCGGCATGGTCTGTTCGCCGTGATGGGCCTTCTCGATCAGATTCTGCTTCGGCCCGGTGAACCACTTGCGAGCGCTCGCGAACCACCAGATCGTGGCGAACGCGAGCACCACCAGCACCGCGAAGATCGTGTAGTTGAAGTTGGCCGCGGTGATCGGGCTGGCCGTGGGCAGAACGAACAGCACACAGATGATCACCACCCAGACGATCGCGATCCAGCCGACGACCGCGCTCCACTTGCCCAGGTGCCACGGGCCGCGTTCGAAGTCCGGGTTCATCCGGCGCAGGAACACCGGCACGACGTACGCGATGTAGAGACCGATGACCGCGACCGAGGTGGCCGCCAGGTAGGCCGTCGTGTTCCACAGCGACGGCAGCACCAGCAGCGTCGACAGCGTCACACAGAGCCAGATGGAGTTGGTCGGCGTACCGGTGCGGGGGTTGACCTGCTTCCACAGCCGCGAGCCGGGCAGTGCGCCGTCGCGGGCGAAGGCGTACGACATCCGCGAGTTCGCGGTCACCGAGGCCATACCGCAGAACCACTGCGCGACCATGCAGATGAAGAGCAGGAACGTCCCCAGGTTGTGCCCGGCGGCGTCGATGAAGATCTGCGCCGGCGGCAGGCCCAGGTCGGTCGTCCGCTGCGCCTCGTAGTCCTGGATCGACCAGGTGATCGCGAACAGCAGCACGAAGCCGGCGATCACCGAGACGACCACCGACATGACGATGCCGCGCGGGGCGGCGTTGGCGGCGTCGTGCGTCTCCTCGGCGACGTGGGCCGAGGCGTCGTAGCCGGTGTACGTGTACTGCGCCATCAACAGACCGATGAGGACGGCGTACACCCCGGCCCCGGCGAACGTGAAGCCGGTGGCGTTGTGCACCTCGGTGAACACCTCGCCGATCGGCTTGTGGGTGTCCGGCACGATGGCCAGCACGCCCACGATGACCGCCACACCGACCAGGTGCCACCAGGCGCTGACGTCGGACAGCACACGCACCAGGTTGACGCCGAACGTGTTCAGCAGCCCGTGCACGATGATGATGACCAGGAAGATCAGGAACGTACGGCCGGTGGTGACCTCCATGTCGAAGGTCAGGCTGAGGAACGCCGCCGTGGTGATGGCCGCGCCGAAGTCGATCGCGGCGGTGACGGCGACCTCACCGAGGAAGTTGAACCAGCCCACGAACCAGGCCCAGGCGGCCTTGTTGCGTTTGGCCAGCGCCGCCGCCCACCAGTAGAGCGCGCCGGCGGTCGGATAGGCCGAGCAGACCTCGGCCATGGCCAGGGCCACGAAGGTCACCATGATGCCGACGAACAGCCAGCCCAGGGTGATGGCGATCGGGCCACCGGCGGTCATGGCGATGCCGTACGACGTGATCGCGCCGGCCAGAATGGAGATGATCGAGAAGGAGACCGCGAAGTTCGAGAAGCCGGACAGTCGGCGATGCAGTTCCTGCTGGTAGCCGAGTTGGGCAAGGCGTTCTTCGTCGGTGCTGGGTGCGGGGTTGACGGCCATGTGCGGCTCCCTTACCGAAGGGTTGCTGTGACCGGGGCCACGGCGTGCCGTGATGATCTCCCCGCTGTGTTACCGACGTCAATGCACAGCGTTAATTGCGTTGCCGCGACCGGTCGGCGGGCCGCACACTCGTAGCCATGACAGGGCACTCATCCACGGCCCTGCCGGTGTTCTGACGCTGACGCAGCGGCGAGCCCTCGGCAGGCTTCGCGAACACCCTCGGGGCAGCCATCGGCGCCCCCACCCGCGGCGGCGCGGGGCGCGGTCACCTCTCTCTCACGCGGCTTCGCCGCGCCCGGCGCCCGCTCCGCGCCGCCGCCCCAACATCGTTTTCACCTGCGGAAACTCAAGCACCTCCAGCGATATGTCCAAAAAATCTGTAGCCGCGGTACTAGAAATCCCGGGTCGATCGGAATAGAGTCTGTGACGTCGGCCACGCACAGCCGGCACCGAATTGGCAGACCCTGAGTTGGCTAAGGAGGACGAGATACCGCAGCAACGCGCAAGCTCAACGTCCCCGACCCGACAAGAGGTGATCGCAGCCGATGCCCATCACTCCGGTGGTCCGCTAGCGGCACGCAGGCGGACAACCGCATGCGCCGGCGACGGCCGGCATCAGAATTGAAAAGCCAAGGCCCCGGTTACCCGCCGGGGCCTTGGATTGTCTGCCCTGCCGGCAACGCCCCGGCAGGAGCGCAGCCTTGGATTGTCTGCCCTGCCACCATGGATTGTGCTCTGACCTTTTTGGGCACACGGTAGTGAAGTACCGGAGACCCCGGACGAGTAGTTCCCCCCGGAAGGGCAGCATGAGCACGACCTTCGACGACGCCGACTTCCCGGCGTACACGATGGGCCGCGCCGCCGACATGATCGGCGTGACCCCCGCCTTCCTCCGCAGCCTCGGCGCCGCCGGCCTGATCGAGCCGGAACGCTCCCACGGCGGCCATCGCCGATACTCCCGGCACCAGTTGCAGCTCGCGTTCCGCGTCCGGCAACTGCTCGACGAGGGCATCCTGCTCGCCGCCGCGTGCCGCATCGTCACCCTGGAAGACCGGTTGGCGGCCGCACACCGCCAGATCCTCGAGCTGGGCGGCACCCTCACCCCGGACGACGACGCCGACGTCCCGATCCAGACCCACACCGAGCCTTACCCGAACGCCTCCTGATATCGCCGGTCAACGCGTTCTTTGGAGCCTCACGCCGTTCCGCAACCAAGACCCTCCCGCCAGGTCGTCCGTGTCGCTGACGAACCGATCCGCCGCTACGAGCGCCCGGTGATCTGCTCCACTGCGACGTCAAACTCGGCGGCCTCCCCGACGGAGGCGGCTGGCGCTACGTCGGCCGCCGTGGCAGGACAACATCGAGCCGACATAGCTCACCTGTTCTGGACGAAAGCGCAGATCAACACATCAACCAGGGGGACGCTGTCCGTCGAGGTGGTGGGAGATCGGCCCCCTGCCGGACTTCTCATTTGTTGCGGTTTACGTCAAAAGCCATCACCGGAGGCGGGGTGGTGTTCGTCGTGCGAAAGGTGGGCGTCCAGTGCCGGGCCCTGGAATGGCTGGGGTCAGGTCAAGGGCTGGCACTGTGGGATGTCCGTAGTGGGGGCGTTCCGTAGCCACCGTGCGGGGGTCCGTGCGGGCTCACCGTTTACTCCGGCGATCTTGAGGTTTTCGGGCGTGTGGCAGGCTCGGGGCTATGGCCGACCTTGAGGACTGGCAGCGGCCGGGGCCTTCGGCTCGGCAGCGGCGTGCCGACGTGGCTATCGGGCTTGGAGTGGTGGCCGCTGCGCTGCTCTACGTGATGCTGGCGCGCAGCTCGGGGCGGCTCGTGTGGGGTGTTGAGCGCAGCGCCTACGAGCACCTTGCCTTTGCCTTTGCGATCACGATTCCGCTGGTCTGGCGGCGCCGCTACCCGGATGTTGTGCTGGTCGTCACGGCCGTGGTGTTCATCGCGGGGCAGGTTCGTGAGGCGCAGGAGGTGCAGTTCGCGGCGGGGGCGATCTTTGCGGCGATCTACTGCGAAGGGGCGTGGGGGCGCGATCATGGCCGTGCCCGCTGGCTGCGCATCGGGGTGATCGGGGCGATGTTCGCGTGGCTTGCGGTGGCCTGGCTGCTGGCCGTCGACGGGCTGCCCGCCGACGCGTTTCCGGACGGCACGGGGGAGCTTCCGCCGCTGCTCTCGGCGCTGATCAGTCAGGTGTTGCTGAACGTGCTGATCTTCGGGTTCGCCTACTTCTTCGGTGAGATCGCCTGGTTGTCCGCGCGTCGTGAGGCGGTGCTGGTCGGGCAGGCCGAACAACTGCAGCGGGCCCGCGCGGTGGCCGAGGAGCAGGCGGTTGTCACCGAGCGGCTGCGGATCGCCCGTGAACTGCACGACGTCGTTGCTCACCACGTGTCGGTGATGGGCATCCACGCCGCGGCGGCCCGGCGCGCGATGGACCGCAACGTGGAGACGGCCCGCGATTCCTTGACGTCCGTTGAGGAGAGCGCCCGTACGGCCGTGGACGAACTTCAGCGCATGCTCGGCGCCCTCCGCACGTCCGACGAGCCGGTCACCGCGCCCAGCCCGGGTGTCGAGCGGGTCGAGGAGTTGCTCGACCGGGTTCGGGAGGCGGGGCTGACGCCGCAGTTCGCCGTCTTCGGGGATGCGGTGCCGCTGCCCGTGTCGACGTCGCAGACCGCGTACCGGATCGTGCAGGAAGCCGTGACCAACGCGCTCAAGCACGCGGGAGCGTCCACGGTGGACGTGCGGATCCGCTATCTCACCCGGGAGCTGGAGATCGACGTGGCCGACGACGGGCGGGGCGCCACCACCAAGGTGGGCGGGATGGGGCTGATCGGCATGCGCGAGCGCGTCGGGCTGCTCGACGGGACGGTCGAGACGGGCAACCGGACGGGAGACACGGGCGGTTTCCGCGTACGGGCCAGACTCCCTCTGATGACGACGGTGGCGAAATGATCCGGGTCCTCCTCGCGGATGACCACCGCCTGGTGCGGACCGGCTTCCGGGTGATCCTCGGCCTGGAGGATGACATCGAGGTGATCGGCGAGGCCGAGGACGGCGCGCAGGCCGTCGCCGCCACCGCGGAGCATGCGCCCGACGTGGTGCTGATGGATGTCGAGATGCCGGTCATGGACGGCCTGGAGGCGACCCGCCGGATCGTGGCCGCCGGGGGCGGGCCGTCGGTGCTGATCCTGACCACGTTCGATCGGGACGACTACCTGTTCGCGGCGCTCGAGGCGGGCGCGAGCGGGTTCCTGCTCAAGAACAGCTCGCCGGAGTCGCTGGTCGAGGCCGTACGGGTGCTCGCGCGCGGCGACGCCCTGCTCGCGCCCGAGATCACCCGCCGCGTGCTGTCGGCCTTCGCACGGCCGGTCCCCAGTCAGCCGGCCACGAGGCTCGACGAGCTGACCCCGCGCGAGCACGAGGTGCTGGTCGCGCTGGCCGCCGGCGCCACCAACGCCGAGATCGCCACGTCGCTGCACCTCGGCGAGACCACGGTCAAGACGCATGTGAGCCGCGTGCTGACCAAGCTCGGGGCGCGCGACCGCACCCAGGCCGTCGTGATGGCGTACGAGCTCGGGGTGGTCCGCCCGGGGCAGTAGTCCTCCCTGCGGAGGACCCGGTGGATCATGCGCGAGCCGGACGTATTTCCGGCCCGGATTGCCTAGCGTCGAAGGCATGCTGAACGTCGATTCCGTCAGCCGCAGTTTCGGGGACCGGGCCGTGCTCAAGAACGTCTCGTTCTCCGTCGGCGGCGGCAAGCTGACCGGGTTCGTCGGTGCGAACGGTGCCGGCAAGACCACCACCATGCGGATCATCCTGGGGGTGCTGGCCGCCGACACAGGCGAGGTGACGCTGGGCGGCACGCCGCTGACCCGGGAGATCCGGCAGCGGTTCGGCTACATGCCCGAGGAACGCGGCCTCTATCCCAAGATGACCGTGCACGACCAGATCGTCTACCTAGGCCGGCTGCACGGATTGAGCAGTGCAGCGGCCGAGGAACGTACGGGAAAACTCTTGGATCGCCTGGGGTTGGGCGAACGGGCGGGCGAGAAGCTGGAGAAGCTGTCGCTCGGCAACCAGCAGCGGGCCCAGGTCGCGGCCGCGCTGGTGCACGACCCCGAGGTGCTGGTGCTGGACGAGCCGTTCTCGGGGCTCGACCCGATCGCCGTCGAGACCATGGTCGAGGTGCTGCGGGACCGGGCCGCGTCCGGGGCGCCGGTGCTGTTCTCCAGCCACCAGCTCGAGCTGGTCGAGCGCCTGTGCGACGACCTGGTGATCATCGCGGGCGGCACCATCGCGGCCGCCGGCGACCGGGCCACCCTGCGCGCCCAGCACGCCGTGCCGCGCTACCAGCTGCAGGTCGACGCCGACGCTGGCTGGCTGCGCGATCAGCCGGGCGTCACCCTGATCGACCTGGACGGCGCCCGGGCCGTCTTCGACCTGGAACCCGGGTTCGACGACCAGAAGGTGCTGCACGCCGCGCTGGAGCGTGGCCCGGTGCGCGCCTTCGGGCCGGTCGTCCCGACGCTGACCGAGATCTTCCGAGAGGTCATCCGATGAGCACCTACACCGCCGCCAAGGTTGTCGCCGCCCGCGAGATCAAGGTCAAGCTGCGCGACAAGACGTTCCTGTTCAGCACCGCGTTCTTCCTGCTGTTCTCGATCGCCGTGACGGTGCTGCCGGCGATCTTCTCGGGCGGGCCGACCACGGTCGCCGTCGCCGACCAGGCCACCGCCACCGTGTTGCAGCAGGCCGATCTCGAGGTACGCGTGGTCGCCGACGACGCGGCCGCCGAGAAGTTGCTGCGCGACGGCGACGTGGACGCCGCGGTGATCGCCGGGCCTGAGGTGCTCGCGATGCAGGATCGGCCGGGCGACGTGGTTTCGGCGTTGAGCACGGCTCCTCCCGTACGCATCCTCGACCCCAACGCCGTCGATCCGTTCCTGGCCTACATCGTCCCGTTCGCGCTGGCCTTCGTCTTCTTCTTCACGTCGTTCCTGTTCGGCCTGCAGATCGCGCAGAGCGTGACCGAGGAGAAGCAGACCCGCATCGTCGAGATCCTGGTCGCCAGCGTGCCGACCCGGGCCCTGCTGGCGGGCAAGGTCGCGGCCCTCTCGTTGCTGGCGTTCGTGCAGGTGGCCCTGATCGCCATCGTGACGCTGGTCGGGTCGCGGCTGGCCGGGCTCGACAGCGGCGTGCTGCGCCTGCTGGAACCGACGATCGGCTGGTTCGTCGCGTTCTTCGTGGTCGGCTTTGTGATGCTGGCCGCGCTGTGGGCCGGGGTGGGTGCGATGGCGTCGCGTCCGGAAGAGCTGAGCAGTTCGTCCCAGCCGGTGCAGATGGCGGTCATGCTGCCGTTCTTCGCGGTGATCTTCTTCGGCGAGAACGACCTGGTGATGCGGGTGCTGTCCTACGTGCCGATCTCGGCGCCGGTGGCCATGCCGGTCCGCGTCTTCACCGGCGACGCGGCGCTGTGGGAGCCGCTCGTCTCGCTGGTCATCATGGCCGCGACGGCCGCGTTGCTGCTCGCCGTGGGCACCCGGATCTACGAGGGTTCGCTGCTGCGCACCAACGGCAAGACGTCGTGGGCGACCGCCTGGCGGTCCCGCACTACGGGGTAGTAGTCCCGCCCACACGCCGCACGATCGCCAGGAGCGACTCCTCGACACTCTCGAGGGGTCGCTCCGGCATGAAGACCAGCCAGTCGACGGCCACCACCAGTCCCACCCCGAACAGCGCCGACGACGCCACCCGCACATCCAGGTCGGCCGGCAGATCACCCGAGTCGACACCGGCCTGCACGGTCTCGGCGATCACCCCGATGGCCTGCTCGCGCAGCAGAATCAGCGTCTGCTGCCACTCCCGGTTGGTCCGCCACATCTCCGAGATCAGCAGCTGCGCGAACGCCCGATAACGGCGGATGTATTCGAGCTGGGCCCGGACCAGGGCCGCCACCGCTTCTCGCGGGGGCAGCCCCTGCACCGCGGCCCGGAACTCCTCGGTCAGCAGATCGATGCCGTGCCGCAGCAACTCCTCGAACAGCACGGTCTTGGACTTGAAGTTGTAATAGACCGTGCCCTTGGCGACCTGGGCCCGCAGCGCGATGTCGTCCACGGTCGTCGCCGAGAAACCCTGCTCGGCGATCAACTCGACGGCCGCTTCGAAGAGCCGCTGCCGGGTGTCCTCCCGTCGCCGCGTGCGCCCGTCCGTGGTCATGCCGCCAGTCTTTCAGAGCACGAGAGCGGGGTGCAGGTCGCTCGGGGTCAGTCGCCGGCTGCGCCACGCGGTGACCAAGGTCAAGATCAAGGCCGTTCCCCCGTACGCGATGAGGACCGCGACCCCCGTTCCGACGGTGCTCCAGGCCCCACCGTCGATGACGTGGCGCGCGGCCTGCACCACGTACGTCATCGGAAGCAGCGGGTGAATCGCCTGGAAGAACCCCGGCGAGGTCTGCACCGGGTAGGTGCCGCCGGACGACGTCAGCTGCAGCATCAGCAGCGCCAGGGCGAGGATGCGGCCCGGGGCACCGAACGCGGCCCCCAGCAACTGCATGATCGCCGCGAACACGGCCGCGGTCAGCATCAACAGCCCCCAGGTCGCCCACGGTCGCACCGGGTCGAGCCCGAGCCCGAAGTGCACGACCAGGAAGAGCAGCGTCGCCTGCACCAGCCCGACCGCGACGGCGGGCAGCAGACCGGCCAGCACCACCCGGTACGTCGGTGCCTCGCTGACCAGATGGCGCCGGTTCAGCGGCTTCAGCACCATGAACGTGATCATCGCGCCCACCCACAGGGCCAGGGCCAGGAAGTACGGCGCGAAGCCGACCCCGTACGTGGCGGCCGGATGCCGGACGTCCCGGTCCAGCGCCACCGGGTTGCCGAGCACGTCGGCCCGGTCGCTCGGGTCGTCGCCGTAGCCCGGGATCCGGTCGGCGCCGTCGGCCAGTCCGCCGGCCAGTCGTTCGGCGCCGCCCTGCAGGTCGCCGAGACCGTCCGCGAGCTGGTGACCGCCACTGGCCAGAGTGGTCAGTCCGCCGGACAGCTGACGCGCCCCGGACGACAGCCGATAGATGCCGCCCTCGAGATCCTGGGCGCCCTGCCGGGCCTGCGCGGTGCCGGTGCTGAGTTGTCCCGCTCCCGTCGCGAGCCGGTCGAGTCCGGCCGCGAGCTGGTCGACCCGCGTACGGGCGGCCTGCACGTCGTCGGCGAGGTGCGGCGCGGTCGCCGCGATCTGCCGGGCCGTGGCCGCGACCTGCCGCAACTCGGTCCGTAGCTCCGACAGATCGGACGCGCCTTGAATCTTCTGAGCCGCACTGAGCAGTCGCCCGGCGATCGCCTTCGCGTCGGCCAGCCCCTCGGTGTCGTCGGGCAGCGTGTTCAGGTAGTCGTTCAATTGCCGCGCATCACGCACCGCCTGATCGGCGGCCTGGTCGACCGCCCCGATGTTGGCCGCGAGCGTGTCTGCGCCCCGGGCCACCAGGGTGGCGGCGTCGGCGATGCGTTCGGCGTTGTCCCGCAGCAGCGGCTCGGCCTTGTCGGCGGCCGCGTCCACCGCCGTCGCCAGCTGCCGTCCGCCGTCGGCCGCCTGCCGAGTGCCGGTGGCCAGCTGCCGCGCGCCCGCGTTGAGCTGGGCCAGCCCGTCGGCCAGGTCACCGGCCCCGGTCGCGGCCGTCCCGAGCCCGCTCGTCAGGCGTCCCGCGCCGTTCCGGGCGTCGTCCAGCCCGCCCGACAGCCGGTTCGCCCCCGACTCGGCACTGGACGCTCCGTCCTCGAGTTTTCCGGCGCCGTCGGCGGCGTCCTGGGTCTGCTTCTTCAGATCGGTGAACCCGATCAGCATCTTGTCGAAATATCCCGACGAGGCACTAGCGGCGGCGGCCGATCGCACTTCGTCGAACGCGGTCCGCGCGAACACCCCGCTCAGATAATTCGTGGCGTCGTCACTGACCGCCATGAGCTGTGCCTGTTTGGCCGCCTGGTTCTGATCGGGCCCGCTGACCAGGTCGGTCGAGAAGCCGGCCGGAATCCGGAGCGAGATCTGGAAGCTGCCGTCGGCCAGCCCCTTCTCGGCGGCGGTTTCGTCGACCACATGCCAGTCGAACACTTCCCGGTCGATCAATTCGTCGGCCAGGTCCTTCCCCGCATGCACCGACGTGCCGTCACTGGCCGTGGCCGCCCGGTCCTCCACCACGAGAGCAGCCGGAATGTGATTGAGCCGCCCGTACGGATCCCAGAACGCGTACAGATAAAGCGCCCCGTAGAGCAGTGGTATGACCGCCAGCGTGGCCAGCGCGGCCCGGGTCAGTCGACCCCGCAGGAACCGCTTCAGCTCCATCCCGGCCAACGACAATGTGGACAGATTGCTCATCGCTCTTCCTCCCCGACCCGCTCTTCCCCAGCCACCACGTCGCCGCCGCCCGACTCGCTGTCCGCACCAGAGCCGGCGACTTCCCCACTCACCGACCCGCTGCTCGTCCCGGAGCCGGCAATGTCCGCAGCCTCAGACGCGCTGCTCGCCTCGGAGCCAGCGACTTTCGGAACCTCGGAAGCGCCGCTCGTCCCGGAGCCGGCGACCTCCGACGCGCCGCTCGTCCCGGAGCCAGCCGACCCGGACAATTCCTCGCTGAGCCGCTCGCCGTTCGGACTCGGCTCACCGGCTCTCGCATCCGCCCGCTCGCCACCCGGGCCTGACTCGACCACTTCCACACCCACTCGCTCACTGCTCAGCGTCGGGATGCCTGTGGCGGCGTCCGCCCAGTCGCCGTTCGGCTCCGAGCCGACGCCATCCGCGCTCACCCGATCGCGCCCCGGCACCGACCGAGCGAGTCCCACCTCGACGTGCCCGCCGTTCGATCCCGGGTCCGCGGCTCCCGACTCGCCGCCAACCTGCAACGTGGCGACTTCGGCGCTCGCCCGTTCACCGCTCCGCTCGGAGTCGGCCGCTCCCCCGCCCATCGGCGGGTCTTTGTCGAGCACTCCCGCGTCAACCGGCTCCCTCGACGTCGCGCCGCCGTCTTCGCGAGCCGCCCCCGGGATGACACCCATGTCTCCGATCGCGGCCGGCACCGCGACAACACCCCCGCGCACTCCTTGCGCGACATCGCCCTCGCCTGGCGCCACGTTGACCGATTCGCCGGGAGCGGCACCATCCGAAGTGGAGTCACCCAGCCGGATCACGGTGGAGAAGCGGGACCCGTCCACCTCGCGGGCGGTCACGATCACGGCCACTCCGCCGGCGGCCAGCGATGTCAGCAACTGCCACAGCGACTCCTGCTCCCGCGCATCCAGACCGTCGTCGAAACCGTCCAGCGCGATCACGGCGGGATCCGCGAGCTGGGCGAGAACCAGTCCGAGGAGCTGTTTCTCGTACGGGGAAAGGTCTTGACCCTGCCTCTGCGGATCCAAGCCGTGGAGCCGGACCGACCGTCGGCGGGAACGGCCGAGCAGAGCCAGCCGTTCGCGGACGTGTTCGGCGACGGTGAAGACCGGCTCGGGCGCCGAGACGTCGGGTACGTAGCCCAGTGACGCGCGCCCGGTGAGCTCGACGCGGCCGGCCGCGAGCCGGAACCGCCGGGCCAGCGCCAGCGCCGCCGTCGTGCGGCCACTGCCGGGCGGGCCGACGATCGCGACCAGCTCACCCGGCTCGATCGTGACGTCGAGATCGCGGAAGAGCCACCCGCGGCGACGGCGCACCCCGGCCCCGCGGGCGATGAGCACCGGCATGGCCGCTCCTCAAACTTAGACTGACTGGTCAGTACAAAAACATACCCCCGACACCGATCGATGTGACATCTCCGTGGTGGACCTCACTACCGGGCCCAAGGCAGGATCGTGGTCATGTCGATGCGATGGGGCATGACCGTTCCGCTGGGCGGCATCCCGCTCTCCGAGCACAGAGGCGTCTTCGCGGCGCTGGCCGACGCCGGATTCACCGACCTGTGGACCTCGGAGGTGGCCGGCTCCGACGCCTTCACCCCGTTGACGCTGGCCGCCGCGTGGGCGCCGCAGTTCCGGCTCGGCACGGCCATCGCGCCGGTCTTCACCCGCGGGCCCGGCCTGCTGGCGATGACCGCGGCCGCGCTCGCCGAGACCGCTCCGGGCCGGTTCCAGCTGGGCATCGGCGCTTCCTCGCCGGTCGTGGTCGGTGACTGGAACGCCGCCGACTTCACCGATCCGTTCCAGCGCAGCCGCGACATGCTGCGCTTCCTGCGGGCGGCACTGGCCGGCGAGCTGGTCGACGAGCAGTTCGAGACTTTTCCCGTACGCCGTTTCCGCCTCGAACGGCCCCCGGCGGTCCCGCCGCAGGTGCTGCTGGCCGCGCTGCGCCCCGGCATGCTCCGGCTGGCCGCCGCCGAGGCCGACGGCGTGATCCTGAACTGGCTGTCCCCGGCCGACGTCACCACGGCTCTGGCCGAGGTCAAGACCGACAAGCCGGACTTCGACGTGGCGGCCCGCATCTTCGTCTGCCCGACCGACGACGCGGCCCACGCCCGCCGGGTCGGCCGTCGCATGATCGCGGCCTACCTGACCGTGCCCGCGTACGCCGCTTTCCACCGTTGGCTGGGCCGCGACGAGACGCTGGCCCCGATGTGGCAGGCCTGGTCGGCCGGCGACCGCAAGGGCGCGCTGGCCGCGATCCCCGACGAGGTGGTCGACGACCTGATCGTCCACGGCACCGCCGACGAGTGCCGGGCCAAGGTCGAGGCCTACGTGGCGGCGGGCATCACCGTCCCCGCGATGGCCCTGCTCCCCACACCGACGCTGGAGTCAGGCGATCCGGCCGCGATCCTGCCCCTGTTGACTTCCCTCGGGCGCTAGACATTTGGGCTGATCAGGGCGTTGAGCCGTCGACACGGGGCGAAATGGGCGTCGGGGCGAGACTGTCAGGCTGTTTGCCGGTGACCGTGGGGCGCATGGGGAAACTACGATGCGGCGCATGGCATTGATCCACAAGGCGACTTTGAGTCCCACCAAGGTTGAACTGCTGGCGGCGTGGCTCCCGAGCCGCTCGTGGTATCAGGGCACGGCCGGCGCCGCGGTCGAGCGGGTGGCGTCCTATCGGTTCGACGATCCCGAGGGTGAAGTCGGTATCGAGACGCTGCTGGTCACCGCGGGGACCGGGCCGACCTACCAGGTGCCGCTGACCTATCGGGGCGCTCCGGTCGAGGGGGCCGACGAGTGGCTGGTCGGCACGACCGAGCATTCGGTGCTGGGCCGCCGGTGGGTCTACGACGGGACGGGCGACGTCGTCTATGCCGAGGCGCTGGCGCAGGCCCTGCTCACCGGCAGCGGCCAGGCCCAGGAGTACATCGAGACCGACGGGCACCTCGAGCCGCGCCAGCCGAGCATGACCGTGACCACCAGCCTGATCAACGAGATCGCCGAGGCCCGCGCGGTCACCGCGATCACCCACGTCGACCCGGCCAACCCGACGGTGATCGAGACCGACAAGCTGGTGCTGACGATCCCCCGCATCCTGGATCGCGGCGTCTCCCACCCGGGTGCGGTCCTCTTCGGCACCTGGAAGGCCGCGCCCGCCTCGACACCGCTGGCCTTCGCCCGACCGCTCTGAAAGCCGAGCACCCCGCCCGAGCCGAGCACCCCGCCCGAGCCGGGCACCCCGCCCAAGCCGGGCACCCCACCCGAGCCGGGCACCCCACCCGAGCTGGGCACCCCGCCCGAGCCGAGCACCCCACCCGAGCCGAGCACCCCACCCGAGCCGGGCGCGCCACCTGAGCTCGGCCCGCCGCTACAGCCGGAAGCCGCGTGCGGCCTTTCGTTGCAGCCAGGCCGTGCGCAGCGGCGGGGACCCGTCTTTTGCGGTTGTTGACCGGGCTTCCTCGTACGGGAAAAGAAGCGGAAGAGACACGAAAGGCGCACCCACCATCGGGGTGCGCCTTTCGCGGCCGACCAACTAGCCGGCTAGTAAAACCTCACTCGCTGTCGGCGAGGATCGCGTAGAGCTTGCGCTTGGTCTCGTTGAGGATCTCGAGCGCGCGCTGCCGCTGCTCCGGCGTGCCGTTGAAGCCGACCTGCTTGAGCGCGCCCATGATGCCGACCGCCGCGTCGCGGAAATCCTGCACCTGGGACATCGTGTCGTCGCCGATGTTGCCCCACGGGGGGTTCTGGGCGGCGGTCTCGGCCTCGGCCCGGCCGCTGTCGGTCAGCCGGTAGCTCTTGCGACTGCCCTCGGACTCGGGCTCGATGAGCCCCTCGTCCTCGAGCAGCTGCAGCGTCGGGTAGATCGAGCCGGGGCTCGGTCGCCAGATGCCGCCGGTCCGGGAGTCGAGCTCCTGGATCATCTCGTAGCCGTGCATGGGCCGCTCGAGGAGCAGCGCCAGGACGGCGGTGCGCACGTTGGGCCGCCCGCCACGCCCGCCGCGACGAGGACCGCCGCGTTGGCCGGGGCCACCCCACGGACCGCCGGGACCGAAATCGCCGGGGCCGCCGAAGGGGAAGCCGGGAGGGAAGGTGAAACCGCGGTGACGGAAGCCGTGCGGGCCGGGATGCTGGTACCTCATGACTATCTCCGATCTGTTGTCGATAGTTAGACGATATATCGGCAACAGATCGTCCGCAAGGGTTTCTTCTAGAGGAGGGCCCTGCGATGGGTGTGTGCGGCCGTGGATCTGGCAATGTGATAGCTGTGCTGACGGTGCCGATTCGCCAGCTCGGTGAGTCCGAGCGCGCGCAGGTCGAGAGAGTCCTCGACCGCGACCCCTACGCCGGCGCGCAGATCGCCGAGCGGGTGGCGGCGCACGGCCTGAACTGGTGGCGTTCCGACGGGCGCATCTTCGGCTACGGGCCGGGCCGCCGCGTCGAGTCGCTGATCTGGTCGGGGGCCCATCTCGTGCCGGTGTGCTCGACGCCGGCCGCGACGGCCGCGTTCGCCGAACTGCTGGGCTCCGAGCCGCGCATCTGCTCGTCGATCATCGGGCGCTCCGACGCCGTCCTCGATCTGTGGGACAGGCTGGGCGGCCACTGGGGGCGGGCCCGCGACGTGCGGCCGCATCAGCCGCTGCTGGTGGCCGACCGCGATCCGGTGATCGCGCCCGACCCCGAGGTGCGGCTCGTACGGCCGAGCGAGGTCGACGCGCTGTTCCCGGCCGCTGTGGCGATGTACACCGAAGAGGTCGGGGTGTCGCCGCTGCTCGACGACGGTGGGCGCGGCTATCGGCGGCGCATCGTCGAGCTGGTCAAGGGCAAGCGGGCGTACGCGCGCTTCGTCGGCGACCGGGTGATCTTCAAGGCCGAGCTGGCCATCGCGACCAACCGCACCACGCAGGTGCAGGGCGTGTGGGTCGACCCCGAGTTCCGGGGGCGGGGCCTGGCCGCCCCGGCAATGGCGTCGGTGACACGCGACGCGTTACGCCGCGTGGCACCTACGGTGAGCCTCTATGTGAACGACTACAACGCCGCCGCCCGGCGCGTCTACGCTCGGTGCGGCTTCGTGTCGGCCGGCTCGTTCGCCACTGTCCTTTTCTAGTGCACCGTGACCTGCGCCCCGGGGAGCATTTCGCGCAGCTCCTCGGGCAGGTCGGCGCCCATCTCGTCGGCCAGGCGCAGGGCCTCCTCGATCAGCGTCTCCACGATGATCGACTCGGGCACCGTCTTGATGACCTGGCCCTTGACGAAGATCTGGCCCTTGCCGTTGCCCGACGCCACGCCGAGGTCGGCCTCGCGCGCCTCGCCCGGCCCGTTCACGACGCAGCCCATCACGGCCACCCGCAGCGGCACCGGCAGGCCCTCGAGCCCGGCCGTGACCTGCTCGGCCAGCGTGTAGACGTCGACCTGGGCACGACCGCAGGACGGGCACGACACGATCTCGAGACCACGCTCGCGCAGGCCCAGCGACTCGAGGATCTGCTGGCCGACCTTGATCTCTTCGACCGGCGGGGCCGACAGGGACACCCGGATCGTGTCGCCGATGCCCTCGGCCAGCAGCGCGCCGAACGCGACCGCGCTCTTGATCGTGCCCTGGAAGGCCGGCCCGGCCTCGGTGACGCCGAGGTGCAGCGGGTAGTCGCACTGCTCGGCGAGCTGCCGGTAGGCCCGGATCATGACGACCGGGTCGTTGTGCTTGACCGAGATCTTGATGTCGCGGAAGCCGTGCTCTTCGAACAGTGAGCACTCCCACAGCGCCGACTCGACCAGAGCCTCGGCCGTGGCCTTGCCGTACTTCTGTAGCAGGCGCTTGTCGAGCGAGCCCGCGTTGACACCGATCCGGATCGGCACCTTGGCGTCGCCGGCCGCCTTGGCGATCTCTTTGACCTTGTCGTCGAACTGGCGGATGTTGCCCGGGTTGACCCGGACGGCCGCGCAGCCGGCGTCGATCGCGGCGAACACGTACTTCGGCTGGAAGTGGATGTCGGCGATCACCGGGATCTGCGACTTCTTGGCGATCGCGGGGAGCGCCTCGACGTCGTCCTGCGAGGGGACGGCGACCCGGACGATCTGGCAGCCCGAGGCGGTGAGCTCGGCGATCTGCTGCAGCGTCTTGTTGACGTCGGAGGTGAGCGTGGTCGTCATCGACTGCACGCTGACCGGGGCACCGCCGCCGACCGGCACGTTGCCCACCATGATCTGCCGGCTCTGGCGGCGGGGCGCGAGCGGCGGCGGGGGAACGGCCGGCATACCGAGACTGATCGCAGTCACTTCACATCACCTATTTGAAGATCGTGATCGGGTTGATGATGTCGGCGGTAACGGTCAACAGGGTGAACGCACCGCCAATCAGGATGACTGCGTAGGTGACAGGCATCAGTTTGTAGTAGTCGACGCGGCCCGGGTCGGGCTTCTTGAATCGAGCGTAGAGCCACGACCGGACGCGTTCGTACCAGGCGATCGCGATGTGACCACCGTCCAACGGCAGCAGCGGCAGCAGGTTGAAGATGCCGATGAAGACGTTGAGCGAGATGAAGATGTTCAGGAACAGCTCGGGTACGCCGTTGGCGATGGCCTCGCCACCGAGCCGGCTCGCGCCGACCACGCTGATCGGGGTCTCGGGGTCACGCTCGCTGCCGGTGATCGAGTGCCAGAGGGCGGGGACCTTGTCGGGGATCCGCTTCATCGCCTCGAACGTGCGCTCGACCAGGAACCAGCCGTAGCTGCCGGTCGCGCCGACCGCCTCGACCGGGCCGTATTCGATCATCGTGGGCACGCTGCGCTGGTCCCAGCCCAGGCCGGCCACGGACACCGTGGTGGTCGCGCCGGAGGAGTCGGCGACCGGCGCCCGCTGGGCCGCGACCAGGGTCACCTGGGCGGTGGCGGTGGTGCCGTTGCGCTCGTAGGTGAACGGGACGACGCCCGCGGGCAGCGCCCGGATCGCCTGGGTGAGCTGGCCGTAGTTGCTGATCGGGGTGGTGCCGACCTGGGTGACCAGGTCACCGTCGCGCAGGCCGGCGGCGTAGGCCGGGCCGGCGATCGCGCCGTTCTGCCCGGGCACGCAGTCCTGCTGGGTGGTGGGCAGGTTGACCCAGGTGCACTCGGTGATCGTGATGACCGGCTTCTGCGCCAGGGTGGCCTCGTCGGTCTGCGGATAGGCCGTGTTGGGCAGGCCGATCGAGATCGCGGCGAAGTAGGCGGCCACACCGGCCAGCAGGAAGTGGGTTATCGAGCCGGCCGACATCACGATCGTGCGCTTCCACACCGGGAACCGCCACATCGCGCGGGGCTGGTCCTCCGGGGCGACGTCGTCGTCCTGCGGCGTCATGCCGACGATCTTGCAGAAGCCGCCGAGCGGGATCGCCTTGAGGCCGTACTCGGTCTCGCCGCGCTGGAACGAGAAGATGGTGGGGCCGAAGCCGACGAAATATCGCGAGACCTTCATGCCGAAGCCCTTGGCCGTGAGCATGTGGCCGAACTCGTGCAGGCTCACCGAGATCAGGATGGCCAGCGCGAACGCGACCACTCCCAGCCAGTACAGCATCAAGCTCCTTTTGCCGCAGTAGCGATCTCTTGCTGTGCCTGGGTGCGCGCCCAAGCCTCGGCCGCGAGCACTTCTTCGACGGTACTCGGCTCGGCAAATTCGGGTGCCGCCTCGAGCACACGCTCCAACGTGTCGACGATGCCCAGAAAAGGTAGCCGACCGTCGACGAAAGCGGCCACACACTCCTCGTTGGCGGCGTTGTAGATGGCCGGACGGCAGTGACCGGCGCGACCGGCGTCCTTGGCCAGGCGTACGGCGGGGAACGCCTCGTCGTCGAGCGGCCGCAGCTCCCAGTTGTGTGCCTCACGCCAGTCGACCGCGGGCGCGGCCTGCGGCACCCGCTCGGGCCAGGCCAGGGCCAGCGCGATCGGCAGGCGCATGTCGGGCGGGCTGGCCTGGGTGAGCGTCGACCCGTCGGTGAACTCGACCATCGAGTGGATGACCGACTGCGGGTGCACCATCACCTCGATGTCGTCGTACGGGGTGCCGAACAACTCGTGCGCCTCGATCACCTCGAGCCCCTTGTTCACCATCGTGGCGGTGTTGATCGTGACGACCGGGCCCATGTCCCACGTCGGGTGCTTGAGCGCGTCCTCGGGTGTGACGTTCGTCAGCTCCGCACGGCGGCGGCCCCGGAACGCGCCTCCGCTGGCAGTCAGCACGAGACGGCGTACCTCGGCCGCAGTGCCCCCGCGCAGGCACTGGGCGAGCGCCGAGTGCTCGGAGTCGACCGGGACGATCTGCCCCTCCTTGGCGATGCGGCGCACCAGCGGGCCGCCCGCGACCAGCGACTCCTTGTTGGCCAGGGCGAGGATCCGGCCCGACTCGAGCGCGGCCAGGGTGGGCGCCAGGCCGAGGCTGCCGACCACCCCGTTGAGCACGACGTCGCACGGCCGGCGGGCGAGCTCGGTCATCGCGTCGGGGCCGGCCACGATCTTGGGGAGCTTGAAGTCGCCGGTGGCCCATCCGCGGCGCTGCGCCTCGGCGTAGAAGGCGAGCTGCAGATCCTGCACGACGGAGGACCGGGCCACCCCGACCGCCTCGACGCCGAGCTCGAGGGCCTGCTCGGCCAGCAGCTGGACGTTGCCGCCGCCCGCGCCGAGGGCGACCACGCGGAACTTGTCGGGGTTGCGGCGCACGATGTCGATGGCCTGGGTGCCGATGGATCCGGTCGAGCCGAGCAGAACGAGGTCACGCATGGCGCCCATCTTTCCGGAGCCGCGCCAGGACGGACGGGTCGGGCTGTGGACAACTGGGTATGAAGATCAGCATGACGGGGTGGGTGCGGACGCTGAGCTTGCCGTTCCGGCCCATCCAGGGCCGTGATCTGGCCCTGCACGCGGCGGCCGTCACCTTCTACGCCGGCATCGCCGTGGTGCCGATCGCCCTGCTCGCGACCTGGATCACCGGCCTGATCGCCGGACCCGACCGGGTGCGCCGGCTCACCGGGCGCACCATCGCCGCGCTGCCCGACCAGATCGGGGCGCCGCACGCGCTGGCCGCCCTGATCGACGCCGGGCTGCATCTGACGCCCCTGTTCGCGCTGGCCAGCCTGTTGCCCGCCACGCTCTACGGCGAAGGGCTGCGCCGTGCCTTCGTCTCGCTGCAGCGCAAGGAGCCGGGCGGCGAGCCCCTGGTCGGCTGGCGCGGACGGCTGCTCTGGCTGCCCCTGATGGCGGCGGCACCGGCCCTGCTGCTGGCGATGTTCCTGGCGCTGCCGTCGACGAGCGGACTGTGGCTGCGGGGCGGCTGGTACGCCGTACTGGCGGTGGTCCTGTCCTTCCTGGCCGCCTGGCTGGTGCTGACCCCGGTGGTGATCTGGGTCTACCGCTACGTGGCACCGGGCCGCCCGCGCTGGCTCTCGACCGTACTGGTCGGGTCGTTCACCGCCGCCAACCTGTCCGGTTTCCTGCACGGCTTCGTTTTGTTCTGCTCGCTCCCGATCGACCTCGGTGCGCCGTTCGGCGGGTTCGACGCGATCGGCGGAACGGTCGCCGTCGGCCTCTGGCTCTACCTGTTCCACGTGATCGTTCTGGCCGGTTACGCCGCTACCCGCAGCGCGAGCGCATTCCAGACCCGGCGGGAACTCTCCGCGCGCTAGGCTCAGGCGTCATGACCACTCTCCCCGCCACCGGACTCCCCACCCGGTCCGACGTAGTGATCATCGGCGCCGGCCACAACGGCCTCGTCTCGGCGATCCTGCTCGCCCGCGCCGGCCTCGACGTCGTCGTGCTCGAGGCCACCGACGTGATCGGCGGCGCCGCCCGCACCGAGCATCCGTTCCCCCGCGTGCCCGGCCTCGGCCACTCCACCGGCTCCTACCTTCTGGGCCTGATGCCGCCCGAGCTGATGCGCACGCTCGACGTCGACATCCCGGTGCTGCGCCGCGACCCGCACTACTTCCTGCCCACGCCCGGTCCGGCCGGCTCGCCCTACCTGCTGTTCGGGCGTGACCACGCGTCCACCCGCGCGCAGCTCGAGCAGTTCTTCTCCCCGCGTGACGCCGCCGCCGACGAACAGCTGGCGGTCGAGATCGCCGCGCTGCGGGCCGACCTGGCCCCGGCCTGGCTGCAGGAGCCCGGCAGCGTCGAAGAGACCGCCGACCGGTTCATCCGGCCACAGCTGCAGAGCACGTTCATCGACCTGGTCCGCGGTTCGGTCGCCGACTATCTGGCCCGGTTCGGCTTCAAGAGCGAACTGCTGGTCAGCATGTACGCGGTCACCGACGGCCTCTCCGGGCTCAACGCCGGCCCCGACGACCCGGGCACCGGCCACAACTTCCTCGTCCACAACATGTGCCGCCTGCCCGGTTCCGACGGCACCTGGATGATCGCCCAGGGCGGCATGGGCACGGTCACCCGCACGTTCGCCGACGCGGCTCGGGCGGCGGGCGCCCAGATCTTCACCGGCGCCGCGGTCTCGTCGATCCCGGTCGACGGCGGAGCCGCCAGCGGGGTCGTGCTGGCCGACGGCCGCTCGATCAGCGCGGGCGTCGTGCTGGGCGCCTGCGACCCTTACCGCTTGATGTCCCTGGTGACCCTCCCGGCGGCTTTGACGTCGCGCATGGAAGCCGTGAAGCGCCCCGGCACCACCCTCAAACTCAACCTCGCCCTGCGCGGGCTGCCGCAGTTCACCTGCCTGCCGCCCGAGGCACCGTCCCCGTTCGGCGCGACGATCCACCTGCTGCCCGGCTCGGCCTCCGAGTCGCCCATGGCCGCGCTGCGCGCCATGTGGGCCGACGTGCAGGCGGGCCGCTTGCCCGACGAGCCGACCATCGAGTGGTACCTGCACACCACGGTCGACCCGTCCCTGCAGGACGAGGAAGGCCACCACTCGTCGGCCCTGTTCGTGCAGTCAGTCCCCTACGACCTGGCCGGCACGACGTGGGACGAGGCCCTTCCCGCCTACGTCGACCGCCTCCTCGACATCTGCGAGCGCTACGCCCCCGGCACCCGCGACCTGATCGCCGACACGATGCCACTCACCCCACCGGGCATCGAACGCCACTTCGGCATCACCGGCGGCCACATCCACCACGTCGACAACACGGTGGCCTTCAACGAGCGCATGCCCTACGCCACCGGCGTCGACGGCCTCTACGCGGGCTCGGCCGGCGCCCACCCGGCCGGGAGTGTCATCGGCGCCGCCGGCCACAACGTGGCACAGCGCATCCTGCGTGACCTGGGCCGCTGAGACCCTTCTTCCCGTACGCCGTAAAGCCCTCCACAACCGCACCGGTCGCCGCTCGCGTCATCGGCTCCATGACGCGAGCACGGCGGCCTCCTCGGGCCACCGCCAGCCGGAATGCGCGCGCGCTTGGCGTCCTGACAACGCTGTCGCCCGGCCACAGACGACGAAACCGTCGTCCTCAGTGGGCAACGTGAGGCAGATGTGGGTGTCCGAGAGCCTCTCCGGCACCTTCGCGTACGCGAGCATGCGGATCCGGTCGTCCCCGCTCGCCTCCAGGATCGTCAGCCCCACGTAGGACGTGCGCAGCTTCACCGCCCGGACGCCTTCGAAGTGGACGCTGGTCGCGATTCCGTCGGCGGGCGCGTGCAGAACGAGCTGGGAATGCCCCACACCGTAGAGCCACCACTGGAAATG
This sequence comes from Paractinoplanes bogorensis, assembly GCF_018829635.1. Classification (GTDB taxonomy): domain Bacteria; phylum Actinomycetota; class Actinomycetes; order Mycobacteriales; family Micromonosporaceae; genus Actinoplanes; species Actinoplanes bogorensis. Next base: position 346,728 of record NZ_JAHKKG010000001.1, on the reverse strand, counting down.
CCCCTCGAGAACCATCCGCTCCCCTGTGGGTTCGGGGTTTGACCGCAACCACTCACGCACGTCGCCGTGACGCGCCTCGCGTTCTGGGCGCGCCAGCGGCCAGCGAGGCTCGGCGCGGTCCCCGCGGGAGCGACGGTCTGTACGCCCCTCCCGGCCGGGACATGAAGATTCTCAGGATTCGGTCTTCTCGGCGCGGATCTTGTGGCCCACGCTGGTCAGGCAGCGCCCGCTGGGCAGGTCGAACTTCCAGCCGTGCAACTGGCAGGTGAGGGTGTTGCCGTCGACGATGCCGAAGCGGCTCAGGTCGGCCTTCAGGTGGGGGCAGCGGCGCTGGACGGTCCAGTCGCCGAGCACCGTGTCTTCGGCCTCGACGGCCTTCTCGTGCTCGTCGTACCAGCCCTCGGCGTACTGCAGGCGCTCTTCGGAAAGGCACTTGAAGAACGCGTAGACGTATTCGTTGTACTGGCCGATGCGGGCCGCGCTGAAGCGGCAGCTCAGGAACAGGCTGTTGACCCAGTCGCCCTCGTCGATGTGGATCAGGTGCTCGATCAGGGCGCGGCCGGTCTTGAAGCGGTAGCGCACCTTTTCGTCGGCGTAGGGGCGTACCTGCTTGCCGGGGAAGTCGACCACGATCGATTCGACGACCTCGCCGTCGGGGCCGAAGCCGTCGGTCAGGTCGAAGCGGACCGGGCCGCCGACGCCCTGGGCCATGTAGATCGACTCTTCGAGGAGGGGCTCGATGCGCTTTTTCATGGCGCCGAGCACGTCGATCTCGGGGTGCCGCCACGATGCCTTCTCGGCCGCGATGATCGGGGCCTTGCGCTCGCGCATCTCTTCGAGGTGGGCGGCCTTGTTGGCGAAGAACTCGTCGACATCGGTGGGGTGCGTCGTGGAAATCGATGAATCGGACAGATCCGAGACGGAGCCGGGAAGCAGGACCACGCCGTTGGTGCCGCCGACCTTGGCGTACTCCGACATGAAGACCGACTGGTCGGGGAAGATGTTGCCCTCGTCGCCGAAGATGTCGTTGAACTGCCAGAGCGTGTCGTCGAGGAAGCACGGCGGGCCGGCGATCGGGAAGACGTGGTCGGCCTTGAGGTCGTCGATGTAGCGCCATGTGCGGTCGAACTGGCGGTCGCGCTTCTGCTTACCGAACGCGGTCTTGGCCGCCTCGGGCAGCTCGTAGACCATCGGGTACCAGATCGCGCCGGAGAACTGCAGCATGTGCGCGTGGACGTGGCCCAGCTCGTTGAAGCGGGTCAGATCGGTCGGGCGGGCGTCGTTCTGATTGAGCACCCGTACGCCGTCGTGCTCGACCCACAGCGACGAGTCGCCGATCGGGCCGTCGGTCGGGCTGATCAGCGCCTGGATCATGATCTTGAGGCCGCCGTCGAGCTCGTGCACCTCGTCCGACTTCGTCTTGAAGAAGCTGGTGAAGCCCAGCTCGCGCAGCTCGTCCTCGAGCTGGCTGGTCGGATACTCGGGCAGGAGCACCGTCGCCTTCTTGCTGATGAAGCGCTTGAGGTGCTCGGCGTCGAAGTGGTCGCGGTGCAGGTGCGACACGTAGAGGTAGTCGACGTCGCCGAGGGTTTCCCAATCCAGGAGCGAATTGTCGGGGAAAGGGAACCATGAGGCGAAATAGGCGGGATTGACCCACGGATCACACAGAATGCTGCCGGCGGCGGTGTCGATCCGCATGCTCGCGTGTCCAGTGCCTGTGATCCGCACCGTTCTACTCCCTCGATCCGAGAAGCTGACGGCATCGAAGGTACCGGGTGCGGGTTGGTGGGCCGCGAGCGGAGCCGCCATGCGAGACTGATCGCGCATGGGAAAAGACCTTCGAGGAAGGACAAAGGCGTGTCTGCCGAATCGGATCCGGTCTACGCCCCCGACCAGCTCAAGCCGGGCAACCGGAAGCGGGCGCGAAAGGCGGCGATCATCTCGGCCGCGATCATGCTGCTGTTCTTCTGGGGCAACCACGAGGGCAACACCGAGAACATCTGGCTCGTCGTGTTCGCGGTCGGCCTGGTCGCGGCCCTGATCGTCGACGCCGTGCTGCGTCGCAACGGACTGAAGCCGGAAGACCAGTAAGAGCTTCCGCAACGAGTAAGGGCCCGCCTAGGCGGGCCCTTTTCGCTATCGGCGTCGCGTCAGGATGTCTTTGACCTCGCGCAACGCGGCATCCACCTCGGCCTCGAAGTAGCCGCCGGGCACCAGGCCGAACTGCAGCATGTCAAGATCATTTTCCGGTACGGGCATCGGCCCGCGCCCGGTCATCGCCTGCAGGATGCCCTCGAACAGGCGATCGACCTGGCTCGGGTCGTAGCCACTGCCGAACCGCCGCGGCTGGAACGTGCGCCGCAACTGGTCGACCCGGTAGAGCTCGCCACCCGGCTCGCCCATCGGCGGGGGCAGCTGGGGCGGCTGCGGTTCGCCGTAGCCCATCGGCGGGCCGCTCATCGGGGCGTTGCCCATGGGCGGGCCGCTCATCGGCGGGCCACCGTAGCCACCGCGCGGGTCCTGCTGCTCGCGCTGCGGCATGCGGATCTCGGCGGTCATGTCGGCCTTGCCGTGCCGGCCCGCCTCGAACCCGTCGAAGCCACCCGGCTGCTCGAAGCTGCCCGTGTCGTACCCGCCGCGGTCGTAGCCACGCGGGTCGCGCGGGTCACCCCGGTCGTAGGCGGACGGCGGCGGCTGCTGAGCGGGCCGCTGAGGCAACTGGGGCTGCTGCGGCTGGCCGTACCCGGTCGGCTCGTCGTAGCGGCCGTACGGGTCGGGCTGCATCTGCCCGCGCTGCGGGGCCTGCTGCTGGTAGCGGTCGTCGCGCACCGGCGGAGCGGGCAGGCGCTCGGTCGGCGGGGCCATCCGGCCGCCCCCGCCCTGTCCACCCATGCCGGGGCCGCCCATGCCACCGCCGCTCATGCCACCGCCGCTCATTGCGGCACCGAGGCCGCCCGGCTTGGCCGCGGTCAGGCCGCTGCGCAGCGAGTCACGCATCGGGTCGGGCGGCGGGGCACCCCGGCCTCCACGGTCCTCGAGCTCGGCCAGCTGACGCTCGACCCGGTCGAGGTGCAGGTCGACCTGCCACTCGTCGTAGCCGCCGAAGCGCACGCGGAAGACCACGTCGTGCACCTCCTGGGCGCCGACGGGCGGGCCCACCTGCTCACCGGCCAGGGTGGCCTCGACCCGGTCGAGGAAGGCGTCGACCTCGTCTACCTTGTAGCCGCGGCGCAGCGCACGCCGCCGGAAACGTTGCCCCTGACTCGTCACAACGTCTCCCACTCCGCTTGCTGGGACCTACGCCCAGTCACTGTGCCACCTCCGCGTCGGCGGCGGCGCCCCCAGCGCTCGCCTCCGTAAGCTCACCCGCGGCCAGCTGGCCGCACGCGCCATCGATCTCCCGGCCCCGGGTGTCGCGGACCGTCGTCGATATTCCGGCCTCGACCAGCCGGCGGACGAACTCGCGCTCGACCGGTTTCGGACTCGCATCCCACTTGCTGCCCGGTGTCGGGTTGAGCGGGATCAGATTCACATGCGCCAGCTTGCCGCGCAAAAGCCTGCCGAGAAGGTCGGCACGCCAGGGCTGATCGTTGACGTCCCTGATCAGGGCATATTCGATCGAGATCCGGCGTCCGGTCCGGGCCGCGTAATCGAACGCGGCATCGAGCACCTCGGCCACCTTCCAGCGTTGATTGACGGGCACTAGCTCATCGCGCAGATCATCATCGGGGGCATGCAGGGACAGCGCAAGGGTCACATTGAGGTCTTCGGCCGTCAAACGGTGGATGGCGGGCACCAGACCCACGGTCGACACGGTGATGTGCCGCTGTGAAAGACCGAGACCCTCGGGAGCCGGGGAGGTGAGCCGGCGTACGGCCTCGATGACCCGGGGGTAATTGGCCAGCGGCTCGCCCATACCCATGAAGACGACCCGGGACAGCCGGGGCGGCGATCCGGTGACGGCGCCCGAGGCGGCCACGCCCGCGAGATAGACCACCTGGTCGACGATCTCGGCGATGGAGAGGTTGCGGGTCAGGCCCTGCTGACCGGTGGCGCAGAACGGGCACGCCATGCCACAGCCGGCCTGGCTCGACACACACGCCGTCACCCGGTCGGGGTAGCCCATCAGGACACTTTCCACCAGCGCGCCGTCGTGCAGCCGCCACAGCGTCTTGCGGGTCGCGCCGTCGTCGCAGGCCATCTCGCGTACGGGCGTGAGCAGGGTGGGCAGCAGGTCGTCGGTGAGCCGGGCGCGGGACGCGGCGGGCAGATCCGTCATCGCGTCGGCGTCGCGCACGAGGCGGCCGAAGTAGTGGGTCGAGATCTGCTTGGCCCGGAAGGCGGGCTCGCCGAGGGCGGCCACGGCCTCCTTGCGGGCGTCGAGACTCAGATCGGCGAGGTGGCGAGGGGGCATCGACGGACGGCGCCGGGTGGCCACCGCGTCGGGCTGGTCGAGGCTGGTCGGGATGACCGGAAGAATCGTCATGGCCCAACCAGTCTCGCACGCTCGCCTGTGTGTGTGCCGTTCACGTGTTCGCCGCGATCAGGGCGAAGAGCAGGTACGCCGTGGGCACCGCAAACAGGATGGAGTCGAGACGGTCCATGAGACCGCCGTGCCCGGGCAGCAGGTTGCTCATGTCCTTGAGGCCGAGATCACGCTTGAGCATGGACTCGGCCAGGTCGCCGGCGACGGCCACGACCGCGAGAACGGCGCCGAAGAGCAGGCCCCAGTACCAGGGGATGTCGAGCAGGAAGTGGAGCAGCAGGGCGCTGCCGATCCCGGACGAGAGGACCGAGCCCGCGAAGCCCTCCCAGGTCTTGCCGGGGCTGATCGAGGGCGCCATCTTGTGCTTGCCGAAGAAGACGCCGACCGCGTAGCCACCTGTGTCGGAAAGCACTACCGCGAGCAGCGTGCACAGCACCCGCCAGCGGCCGTCGGTGTCCGCGTCCGGCAGCTGGAGCAGCACGCCGAAGCTGAGCAGGAACGGGACGTAGATCGCGATGAGGACGCTGGCCACCAGGTCGCGCCGGAACGCGGCGAAGCCGTCGGCGATCCGCCAGATCACCGAGGCGGCCACCGTGACCAGCAGGCCGAGCAACAGCGCGTCGGGGCCGTCGTGCCAGGCCAGGCCGACCATCAGCAGTGAGCCGGCGATCAGCGGGATCAGCGGGGCGTCGGCGCCGGAGGCCCGCAGCGCCCGGACCATCTCGTAGACACCGACGGCCGAGGCCAGCGCGATGACGCCGAGGAAGGCGTCCGGCCAGATGACCAGGGAGCCGAGGACCAGCAGGACCAGGCCGACGCCGACCCCGATGGCGGCCGGCAGGTTGCGACCGGCCCGGCCCTTGGCCCGCCGGCGGCCCAGTTGGGGCTTCTCCTCCGTCGTGGGGACGAGAGGGAGCTGCCCGGTCGGCACATCCTCGCCCGCGTGCCACGCCGGCCCGGCCGGGAACCCCGCCTGGGGATTCCCGGTGTCGGGCACGCCATAGGCGTACGGCGCCGGGACGCTCGTGTCGTCGCCGGAGCTCTGCCCGGCCCGCGGATCGAGGTAGGACATCAGACCTCGAGCAACTCGGCTTCCTTGTGCTTGACGAGCTCGTCGACGACGGACACGTACTTGTGCGTCGTGTCGTCGAGCTCCTTCTCGGCGCGGCGGCCCTCGTCCTCGCCCGCCTCGCCGTCCTTGACCAGGCGGTCGAGCGACTCCTTGGCCTTGCGGCGGACGTTGCGGATCGCGACCCGCCCCTCCTCCGCCTTGCCCCGCGCGACCTTGATCATGTCGCGGCGGCGCTCCTCGGTCATCTGCGGCAGGTGGATCCGCAGCTGGGTGCCCTCGTTGTTGGGGTTGACCCCGAGATCCGAGTCACGGATCGCCCGCTCGATCGCGCCCAGCTGAGACGCGTCGTACGGCTTCACGATGACCATGCGCGGCTCCGGGATACCGACCGACGCCATCTGCGTGATCGGCGTCGGCGCGCCGTAGTAGTCGACCACGATCTTGGAGAACATCGCCGGGGTGGCCCGCCCGGTGCGGATCGCGGCGAACTCCTCCTTGGCGTGCTCGACCGCGCTCTCCATCTTTTCTTCGGCCTCGAAGAGGGTCTCGTCGATCACCGGCTCTTCTCGCCTCCCTTGCTTCTCTTCGGTGGGGAAAGGTTGTCTAGGCGGTGATCAGGGTGCCGATCTTCTCGCCACTCACGGCGCGGATGATCGTGTCGTCGCCCTGGGCACCGAAGACGAGCATGGGCAGGTCGTTCTCCTCGCAGAGGCTGAAGGCGGCCTGGTCGGCCACCCGGAGGCCCTGCTGGATCACGTCTTGGAAAGTGAGCCGGTCGAGCTTCTTGGCGTCGGGGTCGACGCGGGGGTCGGCGCTGTAGACGCCGTCGACACCGTTCTTGCTCATCAGCACGACATCCGCGTGGATCTCGAGGGCGCGCTGGGCGGTGACGGTGTCGGTCGAGAAGTACGGCATGCCGGCCCCGGCGCCGAAGATCACACACCGCCCCTTCTCGAGGTGGCGGATGGCGCGCAGCGGGATGTAGGGCTCGGCGACCTGGGCCATCGTGATCGCGGTCTGCACCCGCGTCTCGATGCCCTCCTTCTCGAGGAAGTCTTGCAGGGCCAGGCCGTTCATGACCGTGCCGAGCATGCCCATGTAGTCGGCGCGGTTGCGGTCCATGCCGCGCTTCTGCAGCTCGGCGCCGCGGAAGAAGTTGCCGCCGCCGACCACGACGGCGACCTGGATGCCCCGGCGGATGACGGTGGCGATCTGCCGGGCGATGCCCTGCACGATGTCGGGGTCGACGCCGACCGCGCCGCCGCCGAACACCTCGCCGGAGAGCTTCAGCACGACCCGGCGGGGCCGCGCGGACGGCGGAGTCGGACTGTCAACCGGAACTGCCTGCTCGGTCACCATCGTCATGAGACCCGCCTTCCCTTCGAACGCTCGACAGAGACCTTATGGGAGAAGGAGGCCGGACGCAGAATCGCGTACCCGGCCTCCTCTGACTCCAGCGGCCCGCTTACTCCTGGCCGACCTCGAACCGGACGAAACGGGTGATGGTCAGCCCGGCCTCGTCGGCGATCTGCTTGACGGTCTTCTTGTTGTCGACGACCGACGCCTGCTCGAGGAGGACGAAGTCCTTGAAGAAGGAGTTCACCCGGCCCTCGATGATCTTGGGCAGAGCCTTCTCGGGCTTGCCCTCCTCCTTGGCGGTCTCCTCGGCGATGCGGCGCTCCGACTCGACCACGTCGGCGGGCACCTCCTCGCGGGTGAGGAAGCGCGGGCGCATCGCGGCGGCCTGCATGCCGATGCCGCGGGCGTCCGCGTCGGCCGCCTCGTCGTTCTTGCCGGTGTACTCGACCAGAACGCCGACCTGCGGCGGCAGGTCCTGCGCCTTGCGGTGCAGGTAGACCGCGACGGTGCCGTCGAGGATCACGAACCGGTTCACGACGATCTTCTCGCCGATCTTCGCGGAGTATTCCTGGACGGTGTCGGCGACGGTCTTGCCGTCCGGCAGCGTCGCGGTCAGCAGAGCGGCGGCGTCGGCGACCTTGTTCTGCTCGCCCAGCTCGACCAGCTGCTGACCCAGCGCGACGAAGTCGGGGGTCTTGGCGACGAAGTCGGTCTCGCAGTTGAGCTCGAGCAGCGCGCCGCCCGAGTGGGCCACGATGCCGTTGGCGGCGGTGCGACCGGCCCGCTTGCCGACGTCCTTCGCGCCCTTGATGCGCAGGAACTCGACGGCCTGGTCGAAGTCGCCGGCCGACTCCTCGAGCGCCTTCTTGCAGTCCATCATGCCGGCACCGGTCAGGTCGCGGAGCTTCTTCACGTCCGCGGCGGTGTAGTTAGCCATGACTCTCTCTCGATGTCAGGTTCGTCGGTGACTTACTCGGCGGGAGCGGCAGCGGCCGGAACCGGCTCGGCGGCCGGAGCCTCGGCGGCGGGCGCCTCAGCAGCGGGCGCCTCAGCAGCGGGCGTCTCGGCGGCCGGAGCGTCGTCGGCCTTCTTCTCGGCGCCCTCGTAGAGGTCGCGCTCCCACTCGGGCAGGGGCTCGCCGGCGGCGACGGTGCCCGGCTCGGGCTTCTCGTCGGCGCCACCACGGCCACGGCCGGAGCGGGCGATCAGACCGTCGGCGACCGCCGCGGCGATGACCTTGGTGAGCAGCTCGGCGGAGCGGATCGCGTCGTCGTTGCCCGGGATCGGGAAGTCGACCTCGTCCGGGTCACAGTTGGTGTCCAGCACCGCGATGACCGGGATGCCCAGCTTGCGGGCCTCGTCGACGGCGATGTGCTCCTTCTTGGTGTCCACGACCCAGATCGCCGACGGCGTCTTGGTCATGTCACGCAGACCACCGAGCGTCTTGGTGAGCTTGGTCTTCTCGCGGAAGAGCTGGAGGGTCTCCTTCTTGGTGTACCCGGCGGCGGTGCCGGTCAGGTCACCCAGGCCCTCGAGCTCCTTCATGCGCTGGAGCCGCTTGTAAACGGTCTGGAAGTTGGTGAGCATGCCGCCCAGCCAGCGGTGGTTCACGTACGGCTGGCCGACCCGGGTCGCCTGCTCGGCGATGGCCTCCTGCGCCTGCTTCTTGGTGCCGACGAAGAGGATGTGGCCACCCTCGGCGACGGTGTCCCGCACGAAGCTGTACGCCTTCTCGATGTAGTCGAGCGTCTGGCGCAGGTCGATGATGTAGATGCCGTTACGCTCGGTGAAGATGAAGCGCTTCATCTTCGGGTTCCAGCGGCGGGTCTGGTGCCCGAAGTGGACACCGCTCTCCAGCAGCTGGCGCATGGTCACGACGGCCATGGTGGGTTACTCCTACGGTCCCTGGTTGTCACGCTCACCGGCGGTGAGCGTCCTGGTGCCCGGTCGCCGGCCACAGTCGGACCCGAGATGATCGAGACCAGGGAGGGCCGTCGCTGCCGGTCTGGTCCTGCGGAAACGCTGCAGAGACCTGGCAGAGGGCACGCGAGGTCGACCGCACGAGGCGGTCGCCGTCAACCAGCATACGCCAAGCTTCGGCGAAGCCTTTCCCGCGGGCTTCAGGCCACCGCCAGGCCGGCCGCGATCAGCAGGATCAACCCCGCCGGGAGGTACGCCGCGGGGGGCCGCAGCCAGGTGTCCCGCGTGATCGGGCCACCGCGCGAGACAGTGAACAGCCCGATCCCGGTGAGCGTGAAGCCGAGCGTGAGCAGGACGGCGGGGACGATCGCGCGGGCGCTCGGGTCGCCGGTGAACGTCGCGTCGATCAGCAGCCGGACAACCGGGATCATCAGGACGACCGTGACGACAGCCACCAGAATCGACGTGACCGGTCGTCGCGACGCGTAGACGCTCTTGTCCTTGCGCTCGGTCACCGGCGGCACCAGCGCCGTCGGCTCGGCCATCGACGGCATCGAGGGAGCGGGCGGGGGCGGCACCGGAGGCGCGGCCGGGGCGACGGCGTCGCTCGTCGGGCGGATCGTCGGGTACTCGGGACCGCGGACCGGCATCCGTGGCTCCGGTTCGGCCGGGCGGGCATGGCTGCCGGTGCTCTCGGGCAGCGCGTACGGCGACGCGGACGGACGCTGCTCCGGAAGCCGGAACGCGCCACTCGGCCGCTCATGGATGCCCGAGTCGTACGGGTTGGCGGCCGGGATCGAACCGGACACCTCCGACTCGCTCGATCGTGCGTACTGACCCGCCCCGGAGTACCAGGTCGGCTCGGGCTCATCGGCGTAGCGGCGTCCATCCACGATGCGCAACTTAAGTGACTACCGGCGTGATTGCCACCGCTGGCCCCATAACACACCTGGACGGTGACACAGCGGCTTTCCACAGTTGCGCTCTGTCCACAGATCTTGGTTCCGGCCGGATGCGGGGCGCCCCCGGCCGGGCCAGGTTGTCCGGCATGACGACGCAACGGCGGGCGGTGGGGGCGTACGGCGAACAGGTCGCGGCCCGGCACCTCCAGGAGCAAGGCCTCGTGGTCCTCGACCGGAACTGGCGTTGTGCCGAGGGCGAGGTCGACCTCGTCCTGCGCGACGGCGCCGACGTCGTCTTCTGTGAGGTGAAGACCCGCCGGGGCGATCTGTTCGGCCCGCCCGCCGCCGCGGTCACCCCGGCCAAGGTGCACCGGCTGCGCATCCTGGCCGTCCGCTGGCTCGACCAGACCGGCATCCGGCCCCGGGAGGTCCGGTTCGACGTGGTCGAGGTGCGCCCTCAGGCCCAGGGCGCCAGCCAGGTCACGCACATCCGCGCGGCGTTCTGATGAGTTACGCGCGCATCATGTGCGTCGGTCTGCTCGGGGTGACCGGGCACGTCGTCGAGGTCGAGGCCGACCTCTCCCAGGGCCTGCCCGCGGTCGTGCTGACCGGGCTGCCCGACACCTCGCTCAACGAGGCCCGCGACCGGGTGCGGGCGGCCGTGGTCAACTCCGGCGAGTCCTGGCCCAACCGGCGGATCACCGTGAACCTGCAGCCGGCCGCGCTGCCCAAACAGGGCTCGGCGTTTGATCTCGCCATAGCCGCCGCGCTGCTCACCAGCGCCGGCGAGCTGCCGACGGACGCGCTCGACGGCGTCGTCGTGCTCGGCGAACTGGGGCTCGACGGCGCGGTGCGGGCCGTCCGCGGCGTGCTGCCGATGGTGGCCGCGGCCGCCCGGGCCGGACTGACCCGGGTGATCGTGCCGCTGGCCAACGCGCGTGAGGCGGGCGTCGTACCCGGGGTGACTGTGCACGCCGTCGACAGCCTGCACCGGCTCGTCGCCCACATCCGCGACGCCGAGGCCCTGCTCGACCCGCCGCCGGCCGACCCGGCACCGGCGGCGGCCGGGCCCGACCTGGCCGACGTGGCCGGGCAGGAACTGGGCCGGTTCGGGCTCGAGGTCGCCGCCGCGGGCGGGCACCACCTGGCGCTGTTCGGCGCGCCCGGCGCGGGCAAGACGATGCTGGCCGAGCGCCTGCCGTCGATCCTGCCTGAACTCGACGACGAGGCCGCGCTCGAGGTGACCGCGCTCCACTCGATCGCCGGGGTGCTCCCGCCGGACGGCCGGCTGGTCCGGCGACCGCCCTACCAGGCGCCCCACCACACAGCATCGGCGGCGGCCCTGGTCGGCGGCGGCAGCGGACTGGCCCGGCCCGGCGCCCTGTCGCTCGCCCACCGCGGTGTCCTCTTCCTCGACGAGGCGGCCGAGATCCCCTCGGCCACGTTGCAGGCGCTGCGACAGCCGTTGGAGACCGGGCGGGTGGTGCTGGCCCGGGCTCGGGGCACGACCGAGTTCCCGGCCCGGGTCCAACTGGTGATGGCGGCCAATCCGTGCCCCTGCGCAAGTCCGGCCGGCGACCAGCACTGCACCTGCGCCCCCGCGGTCCGGCGGCGCTACCTGGCCAAACTGTCCGGCCCGCTGCTCGACCGGATCGACATCCGGCTCACCATCGCCCCGCTGAGCGCCGCCCAGCTGACCACCGCGACCGGGCCGGCCACGTCGTCGGCCCAGGTCGGGGCCCGGGTGCTCGCAGCCCGGGCAGCCGCCACGGCGCGCTGGGCCGAGGGCGGGTGGCGGACGAACGCCGAAGTGCCGGGCCCGGTCCTGCGGCGTGCGCCGTGGCGGCTGCCGGTCACCGACACCAGAGACCTGCGGGCGTCGCTCGACCGGGGGCTGCTCTCGGCCCGCGGCTTCGACCGTGTGCTCCGGCTCGCCTGGTCGATCGGAGATCTGGACGGCCGCGAACGTCCGGCCCGGGCCGAGGTCAACGAGGCGATCCAGCTGCGAATGGGAGAAAGCCATGGTTGACGACCGGACCGCCCGGGTGGCCCTGACGTGGCTGGCCGAGCCGGGCAATCTGCCGGTGTGGTCGCTGGTCGAGGAATGCGGCGCCGAGGCCACGCTGGCCCGCCTCCTGCGGGGTGACGTGCCGGACAAGTCGTTGCGGGCCGCCGCCCTGGCCAAGGCGGCGGCCCTCGACCCGCGGCGCCTGGCCGACCTGACGTTGCGGCGGGCCGACCGGCTGGGCGCGCGCATCGTGGTGCCCTCGGACGACGAATGGCCGTCGCGAGTGGAATCGCTGGCGACCCTCACTCTCGAGGGGACCACGCGGGTGCACCGGGACACGCGGCCACCGCTGTGTTTCTGGGTGCGCGGGGCCCGGCCGCTCGGCGAGACGCTGGAGAGGTCCGTCGCGGTGGTGGGGGCCCGGGCGGCGACCCCCTACGGGCTCCATGCGACCAACGAGATCGCGTACGGGCTGGCCGAGCAGGGGTGGACCGTCGTGTCAGGGGGTGCCTTCGGGATCGACGCGGCGGCTCATCGGGCGGCGATGGCGGCCGAGGGGCGTACGGTGGCGGTCCTCGCCTGCGGGGTCGACCGGCCCTATCCCCAGGGAAACTCGGCGATGTTCGACCGGATCGCCGAGACCGGCCTGCTGATCAGCGAATGGCCACCCGGGGCGGAGCCGCTGAAGCACCGGTTCCTCATCCGCAACCGGGTCATCGCGGCCGCCACCGTGGGCACGGTGCTGGTCGAGGCCGCGGCCCGCAGCGGGGCGATCCAGACGATGGGCCGGGTGCTGGCCCTGGGCCGCGTCGCGATGGTGGTGCCGGGCCCGATCACGTCGGCCATGTCGGTCGGATGCCACGAGTTGCTGCGGTCCAGGCCCGACACGACTCTCGTCACCGGCCTGTCGAACGTGCTGGAGACGGTCGGGCAGATCGGCGAATATCCGGTCGACGTGCCGCGCGGGCCCGACCATGCGAGGGACACTCTCGACGAGGAGTCGGCGCTCATTCTGGAGGCCGTGCCGCGGCGGGGAGCCATCACCCCGGAGGAACTGGCCGTGCGGGCGGGGCTTCCCGTACGGACGGTGTTGCGGCGACTGTCCCTGCTGGAGCTGACCGGTCTGGTCGAGCAGCGGGAGACCGGCGTGGCGCTGCGGCCGACGTCCTGATGGTCCCCGTGTTTTCGGCAGCACAAAGTCGGGCGCCGCCCAGGGTCGCCCATCCTGCCGCGAAAATCGCGGTCAGTCCTCGGAGTCGTCCAGGTCGCGCCGGTGCACCTTCATCCACGCCTCGACGTCGTCGGTCGCCCACACCTTGCCCTGAGCGAGGTCGGCGACCGGCTTGGGGAAGTCAGCGCGGCTGGTGATCTGGTACGCACGCTGCCGGCTCACCCCACCCAGACGGATGCGGATCTCGTGCGCCCCCATGAGCCGGATCGGTTTCGCTGCCACATGATCGACCGTAGGCGCGGGACTATTAGTCAATCACCAACTTGATAGGAGACATCTAGTCTCTTGCCATCTACACTATGCTCCATGCCTAGGCGTCGCCAGACAACTGGTCTCGTGCCCGTCGGTCCCCGCCATCGACGCACGTGGCGGTCGTTCTGGCGCCGGTGCAGTTGCGGCCTGACGGCCCCCTGCGTCGACGCGCTCGTCCCCGCTACGCCGCTCCCCTATCCACCGCGCGGCGGCTCCGAGCATTCCCCGTCCGCATTCGCCCTCAGGACAGAAAGGAGGTACCGCCACGCAGAAACCATGAGATCGGGCACCGCGGCGAGCGATCCCACAGCTCCGCCACGCTGGTCGCCCGGCGGCCCCCACTCTCCGGCGCGGAGAACCCAGAAGCCGCCGGGCGGCAGCGCCCGAAATCCGCAGGAAGGCCCCGCGGTTTCGCTGCCGCAGAGGTTCGATGCCCACCACAGCAACGGGCAACGCGCCATCGGGGGCGGCCGCCGTCGTCACGCGTTCACCGACGGCGGCCGACTCCCCCGGCGCGACCGGAGGGCGGCTCGCTCCCGCCGCGACAGGCCGCGCTAGGCGGACGTCACCGCGGCCGCGCATCGCTGGGGACAGTCGTCGCGGGCGGACAGGCGCCACGGCCTGGCGAGGCATCGCAGGCGGACAGGCGCCACGGCCCGGGACGGACAAGCTCAGTGGCGACCATGGCCTGGCCGCGCGCGCGAGGCGTCGCGGGCGGACGGGCGAGGCGTCGCGGGCGAGGCATCACGGGCGAGGCATCACGGGCGAACGGGCACCACGGCCCGCGGCGGGCCAGCTCAGCGGCGACCAGGGCCCGGCCGCGCAGGCGAGGCATCGCGGGCGGACAGGCACCACGGCCCGGGGCGAACCAGCTCAGTGGCGACCACGGACCGGCCGCGCGGGCGAGGCATCGCGGGCGGGCAGGCGCCACGGCCCGGCGAGGCATCGCGGGCGGACAGGCGTCGTCGCAGCCGGCGGAATCGCGACTTGAGGAGCGGAGAGGCGCTGCTCCTCAGCGCGGCCGATTCGGGTGGCTCCTGAATCAGCGCCCGTTCACGCGTCGAGTGGCTTTCGGCGGCGGCGCTGGAGCGGCGGGCCGGGACGGCATGGGACAGGACCACCCGCTCGTAGGAATGAGCGCGCCTTAGGGGGAACCACCGTGAGGAAGACCGAACCACCCGCGCATCTGAATACCCGCCCGAGCTGGGACTGCCTCGTGTGCGGAAAACCGTGGCCGTGTGTGACGGCTCGGACGAGGATGCTCGTCGAGTACCGGGAGTTTCCGTCGACGCTGACGGTCTACATGTCGGCGCAGATGTATGACGCTTTGAACGACTTCGTGGCCGCCGGGCAACTCGCGCCGACCGATCTCTTCGACCGCTTCCTCGCCTGGGGGCGGCGGGGCTTGAACTCACCTGACGAGTGACGCCCGAACGCTTGAGTCGACATCGGACATGAAGAGGCCACCGCTCCGAGAACTAGACCGCGCCGTCGGCGGAGGGCTGGGGCTGGGGCTGGGGCAGAGCGGAAGAACGGGCGACGATTGGGGCCGACCCGATGGTGCTGACGCATCTCGTGTCACGGCTTTCGACCGCCGCCCGCCCTGCCGCCCGATCAAGTCTCAGCCTTCTCAGTGCGGCAGGGCTATCATACCTACATGGCTTGGTACGTACAATACGATGGAGCATCGTGGTCACGTAGACTGGCTGGCATGATCGATCCCTCCGCGGACCGTGCGGTCTTCCGCCAATTGGCTGACCTGCTCCGCAATCAGATCGAGTCGGGTGCGCTGGGCCCCGGCGAACCACTGCCCAGCGAACTGCGCCTGGCGCAGGAATACGGCATCAGCCGCACCACCGTCCGGCAGGCGATCGGCCAGCTCCGCACCGAGGGTCTGGTGACCGTCGACCGGCCGCGCGGCACCTTCGTGCGCGTACCCGAGCCGATCGAGCTCGTCCCGCTGGCCCGCGGCGAACGCGCCAGCGCCCGCATGCCCACCGACTCCGAGCGTCGCAAATACCGCCTCGGCGAGGGCGTCCCCGTGCTGGTCGTGACCGCCACCGACGGCACCGAGACCGTCCACCCGGCCGACCGGGTGCAGCTCACGCGCCCCTGACCGCACCAGCACCCGGGCGACGATCGCCCAGTCGCGAGCGGCACTCGAACGCGCGAAACACCGAGCGCAGCCCATGCACAGCGTGGCGGCAGTCAGGCGCGCGTACACCGAGCACAGCCCGCGCACAGCAAGGCGGCAGTCAGGCGCGCGTACACCGAACGCAGCCCGCGCACAGCAAGGCGGCAGTCAG
This sequence comes from Paractinoplanes bogorensis, assembly GCF_018829635.1. Lineage (GTDB taxonomy): Bacteria > Actinomycetota > Actinomycetes > Mycobacteriales > Micromonosporaceae > Actinoplanes > Actinoplanes bogorensis. The sequence continues at coordinate 331,192 of NZ_JAHKKG010000001.1, read as the reverse complement.
GCACGCGTACACCGAACGCAGCCCGCGCACAGCAAGGCGGCAGCCAGGCACGCGTACACCGAACGCAGCCCGCGCACAGCGCGACGGCGGCCAGGCACGCGTACACCGAACGCACCCCATGCACAGCGCGACGGCAGCCAGGCACGCGTTCACCGAGCGCAGCCTGTGCACAGCGTGGCGGCGGTCAGGCGCGCGTTCGGCGGGTGTAGCCGCGGCCCGTGTGCCACGACTCGATGACCAAGTGGTCGGCCGGCTCGCCGACGTAGGTCAGCGCCACCTCGTGGATGTCGATGCGGAACAGGCCCGACTCACCGTGCGGCCAGTCGGCCGGTGGCGGGATCTCGACCGCGACGCCGGCCAGTTTGGCGTCGCCGGGGCCGGACTCCGGGTTGTCGGCCGGTGGTTCGAGTGTCGGTGCGTGCATGGCGATCCGCGGGTCTCGGCGGACGTCGAGCAGTTTCATCGAGCCGGCCATCATGCCGAAGGTCAGTTCGCCGTCTTCGAACTTGGCCTCGTTCGCGCTGATTCGGGGTGAGCCGTCGCGCCGGAGGGTGGCGATCGTCTTGTTGGTGCCCGCGTCGAAGAGGGATTTCACCCGTTCGGCGAAGGCCGGTGCGTCCTTCTCGATCTCATGCCAGCTAGCCATGCGGACGACCCTAAGGCGTGGGTACGACAGAACCCGGTCAGAAGATCTTGTAGGCGGCCGTGGCCAGGGTGAAGCCGTGGCCGGTCTCCTCGTCCTTGCAGGTCAGGCCGGAGCTCTCGCTGTCGCAGCGCACCGAGCCGGCCCGCAGCGCCTGACCGTATTCCAGGGTCTGGTCGGACGAGCCGATCACGGTGTCGCCGGCGCAGGTGAAGACGACCTTGCCCCCGCTGACGACCAGTCCGTTGCCCCAGTCGAGGTCGCAGTCGGCCGGCTTGGCCGGGGGCGTCCACGACTTGCGGACGATGTCGCATCGCACGTCGGAGGCGGTCAGCGCGCACGCAATGTTCTGCGACGGCGTCTTGAACATCGCCTCGTCCACCGTCGTCGGGATCACCGGCTCGGGGCCGGGGCCGCCGAACCCGACCTTGGCCGAAGCCGTCGGTGTGGGCGACGCCGAGGAGCCGGCGCTCTCGAAGAGGGAGCAGCCGGACAGGACGCCCAACAGGGCCAGTACGAGGATGCCGCGGATCACTGCCATGGTGAGGGCAGTCTAGGAAGGCCGGGCAAGACGCGCGTGGAGGCTTGACGATCACGCGCCGAGCGAAGACCGTCGACACGTGGGGACGCGCGAACTGCACGAACGGCTGCCGCCCGAGATGCGTGAGTCGGTGGACGACTTCGGCCAACATCTGGCGCGGATCGACAACCGATCGGCCCAGACCGTACGGGGATATCTGGTCGATGTCGTGTCGCTGCTCGACCACGCGGCCGACAGCGGCGCCACCACGCTCGCCGAGATCGACATCGCGATGCTGCGGAGCTGGCTCGCCGCCCGCATGCGTCAGGGTGCCGCGCGCACGTCGCAGGCCCGCCGGGCGGCCGCGGTCCGGGCGTTCACCGCCTGGGCCCGGCGCACCGGCCGCACCCCCACCGACCCCGGCGCCCACCTGGTCAGCCCGAAGGCGCACCGCCCCCTGCCGACCGTGCTGCGCGCCGATCAGGCCGCCGCCCTGGTCGGGGGCCACGCCCCAAGCGGCGAGCAGGACGACGAGACGCTGCGCGATCGCGCCGTCCTCGAGCTGCTCTATGCCACCGGCGTGCGGGTGAGCGAGCTCTGCGGCCTCGACCAGGCCGACCTGGACGAGGCGCGCCGGGTGGTCCGGGTCTTCGGCAAGGGCGCCAAGGAACGCGCCGTCCCCTACGGCCTGCCCGCCCAGAAGGCCCTCGACGACTACCGCCGGCACGCCCGCCCGAGCCTGGCCAACCCGTCCAGCGGCGACGCGCTCTTCCTCGGCGTCAAGGGCGGGCGCCTCCAGCCGACGGTGGTGCGCCGCATCGTCGACGCCGCCGCCCGGGCCGCCGGACTGCCGCACACCAAGCCGCACGACCTGCGTCACTCGGCCGCCACGCACCTGCTCGACGGGGGCGCCGACCTGCGCGCGGTGCAGGATCTGCTGGGCCACGCGTCGCTGTCGAGCACGCAGATCTACACCCATGTGTCCACCGAACGCCTGCGCGCGGCCTTCAAACAGGCGCACCCACGCGCGTGACCCCGTACGATCGCAGAGTGAGCGCCGGAGCACCGCCCGCCCCCATCCCGGGTGCCCGACTTCTGTTCTCCCTCGACCCCGGTGTGTCCTATCTCAACCACGGCTCGTTCGGCGCCGTCCCGGTCGGGGTGCAGCGGGCCCAGCAGCGCCTGCGGGACGAGATCGAGACGAACCCGCTGCGCTTCTTCGCGCAGGGTCTGGGCGACCGGATCATCCATACCCGACGTCACGTCGCCTCTTTTCTGCGCGCCGATCCCGAAGGCAGCGCGCTGGTGGCGAACACGACGACCGGCGCCGCGCTGGTGCTCAACACGGTCAAGCTCGAGTCGGCCGACGAGGTGCTGCTGACCGATCACGCGTACGGCGCGGTCGCGATGGCCGCCCGCCGTCGCTGCCGCCGGGCCGGTGCGACCGCACGGACGGTCGCGTTGCCGATGGGTGCGACCGACGCCGAACTGGTGAGCCGGGTTCGCGCCGCGCTGCGTCCGGGCCGCACCAAGCTGCTGATCGTCGACCAGATCGCGTCAGCGACGGCGATGACTTTTCCCGTACGGGAAATTGCCTCCGTTGCCCAGGAACACGACATCCCGGTCATGGTCGACGCGGCCCACGTGCCCGGCATGCTCGACGTCGACGTCTCGTCGATCGGGGCCGACTTCTGGGTCGGCAACCTGCACAAGTGGGCCTTCGCCCCGCGCGGCACGGCCCTGCTCGCGGTGGCCCCGCAGTGGCGCCGCCGGATGGAACCCCTGGTCGTCTCGTGGGAGCAGGAGCAGGGCTATCCGCACTCGGTCGAGGCGCAGGGCACGCTCGACTACACGCCGTGGCTCGCCGCCCCGACCGGTCTCTTCACGCTGCGCACGCTGGGCTGGGAAGAGGTGCGGGCGCACAACGCGGCGCTCGCCGCCTACGGCCAGCGGGTGATCGCCGCCGCCCTGAACGTGGCCGACGCCGACCTGCCCCGGCCCGCCGACCCCGACCTGTCGATGCGGGTCGTGCCGTTGCCGGCCGGGCTGGCCACGACGCCGCCCGAGGCCCAGGCGTTGCGTCAGCACATCGCCGACAAGCTGGCCGTCGAGACCGCAGTGAACGCCTGGGGCGGCCGCGGCCTGCTGCGTCTGAGCGCCCAGATCTACAACCGGCCCGAGGAGTACGACCGGTTCGCCGAGCGCCTCCCCCAGCTGCTGCACGACTACCGCCGCTGAGCGGAAGCAGGGTCGAGCGGGAGCAGCCGCACCCGGCCCCGGCCCAGCAGTGCCAACGGGTCGAGATAGAGCGAGCCCCGCCGCAGCCCCCAGTGCAGACCCGGATGGCCCGGCTCGAGCTGCCCGAGCGGATCGCCCGCCGCGACGGCATCACCGACCATGACCGTGGGCGTCACCGGCTCATAGGTGGTGCGCAGACCGCCGGCGTGGCCGACGCTGATCACACCGCGCCCGGCGACCCGGCCCGCGAAGAGCACCGTGCCGGGGCCGGCCGACCGGACGATCGTCGACGGCGGGGCGTCGAGGTCGACCCCGCGATGCCCGGCGAGCCAGGGCTGGGCGGGTGGGTCGAAGGGGCGCAGAACGACCGGCGGGGTGACGGGCCAGCCGAAGACCAGGGCGGCCAGGAGAGACAGCAGAAGCATGCCGGGGAATCTGCCGCATCACGACCACCCCGAACGGCCCTGTGGATAACTCTGGCCCAGCCCACGAACGACCAGCCGACGAACGAGCAGCCCACGAACGACCAGCCGACGATTGACCAGCCCACGAAAGAACGAAAGGGCCGGACTCGCGAACGAGGCCGGCCCGGAACGATCCGAACAATCAGCTGCCGAAACCGGGCTCTTCGGGCAGGGAGATGTCCGGCTTCTCGAGCTCCTCGACGTTCACGTCCTTGAAGGTCATCACCCGCACGTTCTTGACGAACCGGGCCGGGCGATACATGTCCCAGACCCAGGCGTCGTGCATCTCGACCTCGAAATACACCTCGCCGTCGGAGTTGCGCACGTGCAGGTCGACCTGGTTGGCCAGGTAGAACCGGCGCTCCGTCTCCACCACGTAGGAGAATTGACGGACGATGTCGCGGTACTCCCGGTAGAGCTGCAGCTCCATCTCGGTCTCGTACTTCTCGAGATCCTCTGCGCTCATCGCTTCTCGCCCTCCATGGCCTCATCTTCCCCCACCGACGGCGACGGCTGAGGCTGGTCGCCCGACGCCACGCCGACGGTACTCTCAGCGGGGCCGGGAAGCACCGGCGGATCGGCGGCGGATGCGTCAAACAGTACTGGCTGAGCCGCCTCGGACACCACGCGCGACACCGGTCGGCGAGCCCGCGGCGGGCGGTTTCCCCGTCCCGAGGCAGCGGCCACATTCACGTAGGAGAACCTGTGCTCGGCGCATGGCCCGTGCTGCTTGAGCGCGGCGCTGTGCTCGTCGGTGATGTAGCCCTTGTGCACGGCGAACCCGTAGGCGGGGAACTGGTCGTCCATCTCCACCATGATGCGGTCGCGGGTCACCTTGGCCAGCACGCTCGCGGCGGCGACACAGGCGGCGACGCGGTCGCCCTTCCAGACGGCCAGCCCGGGTACGCCCAGCCCGTCGACCGGGAAGCCGTCGGTCAGCACGTATTCGGGCGGCGTGGTCAGCGAGGCCAGCGCCCGGCGCATCGCGGCCAGGTTGCACACGTGCAGGCCGCGCGCGTCCACCTCGGTGGCCGGCACGATCACCACCGACCAGGCCAGCGCCCGGGCCACCACCTGCTCGTAGACGCGCTCGCGGGCGGCCGGGGTGAGCAGCTTGGAGTCGGCGAGCTCGTCGATCTCGCCACGCTTGCCCTCGGGCAGGATCGCGGCTCCCGCCACCAACGGACCGGCGCAGGCGCCCCGGCCGGCCTCGTCGGCCCCGGCCACCTGCTGGAAGCCGCGGCGCTGGAGGGCGCGTTCCATCGCGTAGAGCCCGCCCTCACGGCGGACCACGGTGCGGGGAGGGGCCAGCATCAGGCGGCCCGCCGCAACAGTTCGGGCAGCTCGGCGGGGAAGATCGACTCGGCGCTGGCCTCGATCTCGTCGGCCGACCACCACCGGTGCGCGGTGATGGTCGCCTTCTCCTCGGCGTCCATGCCCGCGAAGTCGACCTGCCAGCCCGGCACGCGCAGCAGGAAGAACTCCTGATCCTGGCGGTAGTCGCGGGCGTCGTAGCTGAACTCGGTCACCTGGTGCCACACGGACTCGCCCAGCTCGGCCGGGTCGACCCGCAGGCCGGTTTCTTCGAGAAGCTCGCGGGCGGCGCCTTGAGCGGGCGTCTCGTCGGGCTCGAGGCCGCCGCCGGGGGTGAACCACCATCTCGTGCCGGCGCGGGCCGGGTCGCCGCCGTGGAGCAGCAGAGCCCGGCCGGCCGAGTCGACGAGCAGCACGCGGGCGGCGCGGCGTTCGACAACGGTCACGCGCCCAGCCTATCCGGGAGTTACTTGGGGTCGGGGATGGCCTTGAAGCCGTCCGGAACCGACAGCCAGGTCGCCCGGTTGACCGGCCAGAACACGGTGAAGGCGCGGCCGACGATCGAATCCTCGGGGATCGTCGCCTCCTGCACGTTCTTGTCGCTGTCCTGCCAGTGCTCGAGCGAGTCACCCGACGCCGAGCGGTGGTCGCCCATCACCCAGAGCCGCCCAGGTGGCACGGTGACATCGAATTCAGTGTCGGCCGGCGCATCCTGGGCCCCGGTCTCATCGCGATAGATGTAGGGCTCGTCGAGCGGGACATCGTTGATCGTGATCTTGCCGGAACCGGAGGAATCGGGCTTGTAAGCGATATGGTCGCCGGGCACCCCGATGATGCGCTTGATGAAGTCTTCTCCGTCGGCACCCGACTGCCACTCGGTCGGCGCTTGGAAGACGATGATCTCGCCGCGGCGGGGCTCACGGAAGTCGTAGACCAGCTTGTTGACGAGCACCCGGTCGAGCACGTTGAGCGTGTGCTCCATCGAGGGCGACGGGATGTAGAACGTCTGCAGCACGAAAGCGCGCACCAGGACGGCGACCAGAACCGCCACGCCCAGCAGGATGGGAAGCTCGCGCCAGAAGGAGCTCTTGCGCTTTTCGGTCTGCTCGTCAATCACGAGGGGAGCCTACGTCGCCGGGTCCGGAACGGCAGTCCGGAACGCGCGGATAACGCGGCACTTAACAGAAACGGGAGGGCGAATACCTCGGTCGCGGGACTCTTCTTCGACACCGGCTCGAGCAGCGGGGCGGCCGCGGTGGGATGGTCGACCGCATACGCCTTCCACACGTCGGGGACGGAGAGGCTGGTGAACCGGCTGCTCGGCCAGACGATGACGAATGCCCGCCCGATGGCGTTGCTGATCGGCACCGGACCCTGGCAGCGCGCGTCCTGTGAGACGGCCCGATGGTCGCCCATGACGAACATCTCACCCTGCGGGACGATCACTTCCGTGAACTTCCGGCTGGTGCACTGGTTGGGATTGGCCGGCGCATTCGGGTCGGAGTTGAAGCCGTCGGCGATGTACGACTCGTCGATGCCGACCCCGTTGACCATGATCCGGCCCTTGGCGTCGCAGCAGGAGACCTTGTCACCCGGCAGGCCGATCACCCGTTTGATGAAGTCGCGTTCCCCCGGGCGGCTGACGCCGACGAGGTCGCCGATCGTGCGGCCGAGCTTGGCCGCGAACGTGTTGCTGACCGGCTCGGTGACCTCGGGCGTCCAGTTCTCGTCGCCGCGGAAGACCACGACCTCGCCGCGCACCGGGTCGCGCATGTCGTAGATGACCTTGTTGACCAGCACGCGGTCCTTGACCAGCAGCGTGTTCTCCATCGACCCGCTGGGGATGTAGAACGCCTGCACCAGGAACGTGCGGATCAGCACGGCAAGACAGAAGGCCACCACCAACAGGAGCGGCAGCTCCTGCCAGAGTGGCATCTCCTTGCGCCGGACCATCGACCGCCGCCGCCGGGACGCCGGGCCGTAGCCCTCCATCGGTTCCACTCTTCGCATCTCCCGCCGCCGACCGGCCGAACCAACCCCGGATACAGCACTACCGCCCGAGTATTTCCCCTCGCGGGGTCTTACGGGCGGTAGTGCTGGAAGGGTTCACACTGATCCCATCCGGCACACGGCAAGAGTAATGCGCGCGTGCACGAATCGATGAGTGTCAGACGGTCTGCTTCTCCCGAAGCTCCTTGATCTTGGCCTTCTTGCCACGGAGCTCGCGCAGGTAGTAGAGCTTGGCGCGACGGACGTCACCGCGGCTCACGACCTCGATGCGGTCGATCGCCGGGCTGTTGATCGGGTAGGTCCGCTCGACACCGACGGCGAAGCTGATCTTCCGGACCTTGAAGGTCTCCCGGAGACCGGCGCCCTGCCGGGCGATGACGACGCCCTGGAAGATCTGGACGCGGGAACGGTTACCTTCGACGACTCGGGCGTACACCTTGACGGTGTCGCCGGCCCGGAAATCAGGAATGTCGGTGCGCTGCGACTGGGCGTCGAGAGCGTCCAGCGTGTTCATCGCTGATCCTCGTTCTTTGGAGCGCATCGGGAGTTCGATGCGCGGCTGGGTACTTCTGATCCCTCTCACCTCCAAGGGATCCTCGACCTCACCCCGCGGCGCGGGAGAAATCGGCAACCTCCCTACTTTGCCACACCGGGAGGCGTGATCTGAAATCCATCCTCGTCGAGCGCCTTCTTGTCCGCTTTGTCGAGCTGGTCGAGCGGGTACGCGGCCATCATGTCGGGCCGCCTGGACGCCGTACGGGAAAGACTCTGATCTCGTCGCCACCGGGCGATCTTGCCGTGGTCGCCCGAGCGCAAAATGTCGGGAACCTCGCGCGAGCGCCACGAGGCCGGCTTGGTATAGACGGGCGCCTCGAGCAGCCCGGCCGCGTGCGACTCCTCGGTCAGCGAGTCGGCGTTGCCGAGCACCCCGGGCAGCAGCCGGGTCACCGCCTCCATGATCACGATGACCGCGACCTCGCCCCCGAAGAGCACGTAGTCGCCGAGCGACACCTCGCGTACGGGCATCCGGGACGCCGCGTCGTCGATCACGCGCTGGTCGATGCCCTCGTAACGCCCGCAAGCGAAGATCAAATGATCAAGAGCGGCCAGCGCGTACGCGTCGGCCTGCGTGAACGGCTTCCCGACCGGCGACGGCACGATCAGCGTCCCGTCGCCGACCGCGTCCAGTGCCTGACCCCACGGTTCGGGTCGCATCACCATGCCGGGACCGCCGCCGTACGGGGTGTCGTCCACGGTGCGGTGCACGTCGCTGGTCCAGGTGCGCAGATCGTGCACGTTCAGATCGAGGATGCCGGTGCCCCGCGCCTTGCCGATCAGCGACAGCTCGAGGGGGGCGAAGTAGTCCGGGAAGATCGAGATGATGTCGACGCGCATCTACAGGTCCAGCAGGCCCTCGGGCAGGTCGACGAGCACGCGACCGCCGGCCAGGTCGACCTTCGGCACGATCGCCGTCACGAACGGGATCAGCGCCGTGCCGCCGTCCGGCTTCTTGAGCACGATCAGGTCGGAGGCGGGTGCGTGTTCGATCCGCGCGACAGTGCCATGCACAGTGCCGTCCGACGACTCGACCCGCAGTCCGACCAACTGGTGGTCGTGGAACTCGTCGGGGTCGTCCGGCGGCGTCAGGTCGGCGCTGTCGACCTGCAGGAACACGCCACGCAGCTCTTCGGCGAGGTTGCGGTCGTAGATGTTCTCGAACACCGCGATCCCGCGGCCCTGATGCCAGCGGATCGACTCGAGAGTGAGCTGTTTCGGCACGTCGAAGCGTGCGCCGGAAGCGGCCGCCGGGCCGGTGCTCACGCGGCGGTCCCGAGGGACCTCCGTCACGAACACCGACCCGGGGACGAAACGTTCTTCCGGTTCGTCGGTCCGCACGACCACCGAGACCTCGCCCCGGATGCCGTGCGGTTTGCCGATCTGGCCGACTACCAGGAGCATCGGTCAGTACGCGTCGACGATGTCGACGCGGATGCCGCGCCCACCGATCGACCCGATGACCTGCCGCAGGGCCTTGGCCGTACGCCCGCCGCGCCCGATGACCGTTCCCAGGTCTTCCGGGTGCACGCGCACCTCGAGCCGCTTGCCGCGGCGCGAGTCGACCAGCCGGACCCGGACGTCGTCCGGGTTGTCGACGATGCCCTTGACGAGGTGCTCCAGCGCCGGCCGGAGCGCCCCGTCAGCTCGCGTCGGCGCCGGCACCGGCCGGGTCCTCTGCGGTCTCGGTCTTGGCGGGCTCCTCGGCCTTGGCCTCGGTCTTGGCCTCAGCCTTGGCCTTGTCGGCCTTCTTCGGCGTCGACTTGGCCGGAGCGTCGGCGACACCGGCGGCCGACTTGGCCTCGGCCTCGTAGACCTCGGCACGCGACTGCTTGGGCTCCGCGACGAGCAGCGGCGGCGGGGCCGGGAGGCCCTTGAACTGCTGCCAGTCACCGGTCTTCTCGAGGATGCGCTGCACGGCCTCGCTCGGCTGCGCGCCGACCGAGAGCCAGTACTGCACACGCTCGGACTTCACCTGGATGACCGAGGGGTGTTCCTTCGGCTGGTAGATGCCGACGTACTCGATGGCGCGGCCGTCGCGCTTGGTGCGCGAGTCGGCGACGACGATGCGGTACTGCGGGTTGCGGATCTTGCCCATCCGCAGGAGCCGGATCTTAACGGCCACGGTTCTCTTCGCTCCTGAATGACTGCGAGGTTGAGCGAGGGCGTCTCCCGTGGGGACAGGAGAGCCAGCGTCTCGAGGACTGGCCACGCAGAGGAGTTAGAGGGCGCCTCACGCGAGCCGAATACCAGAGGACCATTCTGCCAGATGGGAGGCGGCGTCTCCCAATCGGCCCGGGAAATGCCACATAACCGTCAAATGCGGGCGACCACCGGACGGTCCCAGCCGTCGGGGAGCACGGTCGGGGTGGGCCAGGCCGGGTCGGGGTGGAAGTCGGTCCACGTGCCGTCGAACGGGAACTCGCCCGCCTCGATCAGCTTGATGACCCGGAAGCCCTCGGCCCAGACGGCGGCCTCATCCGGCACCCAGTAGAGGTCGGGGCGGGCCAGACGCTCGGAGAACTCGTCCTCGTCCTTCCACTCCCACTGCAGGTCGGGAGCGGCGACGATGTCGAGGTCCTGGTCGATGACGTCGATGCCGGCGGCGGGGCCGTCGTCCCAGCGGACCGCGTGCTCCTCCAGGTTGACGTAGTAGCGCGTGAAGACGCCCTCGTCGTCGCGGAACAGCCAGACCGAGTGGTCGGCCCCGGCCGGGAAGAAGCGCAACACGCCCGGCCCGCGCCAGGTGGTGAGCGTCTGCTTCTTCTCGGCGGCCTCCCACTCGACGAACGACGGCATGTCCCGCGGTCCGCGCCCGTCGGTCGTCGTCTCGATCGCCACGACCGAGCCGCGGGCCAGCCAGAGCAGCAGCCCGCGCTCGTCGTCGGAGATCACCCGGCTCGGGTGCACGAAACCGAGCCGGCCGTGGTGCGTGTCGCGGTGCAGGACGAGCCGGCCCGGCTCGAAGCGCATCAGTAGGAACGGGCCAGGTAGGCGACCAGGCCGGGCTCGTCGTCGGAGTCGGGCATCTCGCCGTCGGGACGGGCCAGGCAGCGGACCGTGACGGCCTTGCCGTTGGCCACCTTCTCGCCCTCTTCGCCGACCGCCGACCACGGCACCCGGGCCCACCCGGTCTGCGCGGCCTCGATCGCCTCGTCCAGCGTCTTGACCTCGACCGTGTTGGCCTCGCGGAACGCCAGCGCGTCGTCGTACATGCGCTGCTGGTCGGCCTTGAGGGCGCTGGTCACCGCGCCGGTCACGTCGGCCAGCGGGGTCGGGGTCTTGGAGCCGTCGATCCGGCGCGCGATCGTGACGCTGCCGTTGGCCAGGTCACGCGGGCCGACCTCGATGCGGATCGGGATGCCCTGCAGTTCGGCGTCGACGGCCCGGCGGCCGAACGGGATGTCGGCCCGGTCGTCGAGCTTCACCCGTACGCCCGCGGCCTTGAGCTCGTCGCGGAGCTTGCCCGCGGCCTCGACGACACCCTCGCCCGCCTTGACCACCATGATCTGCACCTGGATCGGGGCCAGGCGGGGCGGCAGACGCAGGCCGTTGTCGTCGCCGTGCACCATGATCAGGCCGCCCATCATGCGGGTGGACGTGCCCCACGACGTCGTCCAGGCGTGCTCGACCGAGCCCTCCTTGGACGAGTACGTGATGTCGAAGGCCTTGGCGAAGTTCTGCCCCAGCTCGTGCGACGTGCCCATCTGCAGCGCCTTGGTGTCGCCCATCATGGCCTCGACGGTCATGGTGTTGGTGGCGCCGGCGAAGCGCTCGCCCTTGGTCTTGCGGCCCGGCACGACCGGGATGGCCAGCAGTTCCTCCATGAACGCCTGGTAGACGTTCTTGTGGATGTTGCGGGCGTGGTCACGGGCGAGTTCCTCGGTGGCGTGGGCGTCGTGCCCCTCCTGCCACAGGAACTCGGTGGTGCGCAGGAACGTACGCGGGCGAAGCTCCCACCGTACGACGTTGGCCCACTGGTTGAGCAGCAGCGGCAGGTCGCGGTAGGAGTCGACCCACTTGGCCATGAACTCGCCGATCACGGTCTCGCTGGTCGGGCGGACCACGAGCGGCTCGGCGAGCTGCTTGCCGCCGGCGTGGGTGACCACGGCCAGCTCGGGCGAGAAGCCCTCGACGTGGTCGGCCTCGCGGCGCAGGTAGCTCTCGGGGATGAACAGCGGGAAGTAGGCGTTCTGCACGCCCTCTTCCTTGATCCGCACGTCCATGTCGGCCTGCATGCGCTCCCAGATGGCCCAGCCGACCGGGCGGATCACCATGGTGCCGCGCACCGGGCCGTTGTCGGCCAGCTGCGCCTTGGAGATCAGGTCCTGGTACCAGCGGGGGAAGTCTTCCGCACGGGGTGTGAGCACACGAGCCATGAGGCGACATCCTAGTCGTGTCCCCCGCGCAACCGGCCGGGTGGGCATCGCGTGTCCATGGAGGAAGGGCGGTGCCGATGAATACGAACGGGGACTTCGATGACTTCTACCGCGACACCTCCAGACGATTGGCCCGATACGCGTACGGCCTGACCGGCGACCCGGGCGACGCCCAGGACCTGGTGCAGGAGGCGTACGCGCGGGCCTGGCAACGCTGGCGCCGGCTCGCCGACTACGAGGACCGCGAGGCCTGGCTCCGGCTGGTGGTCAACCGGCTCTCCGCGGACCGGTGGCGGCGTTTGGGCGTACGCCGGGCGCGGGCCGCCGCCGAACCACCTCCGCCGCACACGCCTCCCCCGTCGGAGGACACGGTGCTGCTGATCCGCGCGATGCGCACGTTGCCGATGGCGCACCGCCGCGCCCTCGCCCTGCACTACCTGCTCGACCGCTCGGTCGCCGAGATCGCCCACGAGACCGGCTCGTCGATCGGCACGGTCAAGTCGTGGTTGTCCCGCGGCCGGGCCGGACTGGCCGCCGCCCTGGGCTCCGACGCGCCCGCCCTCACCACGAACGGAGCCGACGATGCCCACTGACCTCGACGACATCTTCGCCTCGGTGGCCCGGCAGGCCGACGCCATTCCGCTCGGAACAGCCGCCCAGGCCCGTACGCGGGGACGGCAGCGCACCCGCAACGGCATCCTTGCGACGGCCGCCGCGGTCGCCGTCGTACTGGCCGGCGTCGGCGTGGCCGTCGGCGGCGGCACCGAGCGGCGCGCCGACCACAAGACGGTCGCACCGAGTCCGTCGGTCTCCACCCTCGTGGGACCGGCGACGATGGTGGGCAGCCCGATCCCGTTCGGCGTCAAGACCCAGGATCAGTCGCCGGTGATCGCCGGAGGCCGGGTCTTCACCGCCTGGCGCGCCGGTCAGAACTCGGTCAGCGTGCTCGCGGCCGACCTGCACAGCGGGGCCGTCGACTGGAAGGTGACCGGCCTGAACGGGTTCGACTCGGAGTTGGTGGGCTGGGGCGTGCGCGCGACCGAGCAGGGCGTGATGGTCTCGGTCGACAGCACGATCCACGTGATGAACCCGGCCGGTGCGGACACGGGCGACTGGGTGCTGACCGCCGGTGACCTGGACGAGGTGGTGCCGTTCGAGAAGGCGCTGGTCCGGCGGTGGGACATCAACGGGCAGGTCGACGCGCACGACTGGCGGACCGGGCGGAAGCTGTGGTCGGTCGACCCCGGTGCCACCAGCGGCCCCGACAAGGTCCTGCGAGTGGTCGGGGATCCGGCCGGCGGCCGGGTCGTGCTGGTCACGCAGACCGGCAAGCTCCAGGTGCGCGACGCCGGCACGGGCACCCTGGTCCGGACGATCACCCCGGCGTCACCGGCGCAGGCGGGGAGCAATTTCATCCCGTACGGGGAATGGCTGTATGAAATCGGCGCGGGGTGTTGCGACGGCGAGGCCTATCGCGTGGTCACCTCCAACCTGGTGACCGGCGCCTCGAGTGTGATCCTCCAGGAGGGTGCCGGACATTCGCCGGCCGGGCTGACCGCCTGCGGGCCGGGCCGGGTGTGCGTGCTCGACCAGGGTGACAACGCGCTGACCACGGTGACTGCGGTCGACGTGGCGCAGGGCAAGAAGATCTGGTCGGTGCCCGGGCCGAGCATGGGTACGTCGATCTCGGCGCGGGGCACACAGGTGCTGGTGAGCACCGGTCAGATGGCCGTCCTGTTCGACGAACGGGGCGAGCAGGCCCTGCGCATCCTCGAGTCGCAGGTCAGCTGGCTCGACGACGGGCGGCTGCTGGCGTTGCCGACGCTCGGCTCGGGCGAGGTGGCGACCATTGCCGTCCCCGGCTATCAGGCCACCCGGCACGGGCGGATCCCGGTCGACAACGACATGTGTGTGGCGTCCGGCGACCGGCTGGCCTGCAACAGCCCGCGCGATCTGCAGATCTACGACATCAGCGGATGACGCGGCCCTTCAGCACGATGCGGCTCGGCGCGCGGACCACTCGCAGGTCCGCGCGCGGGTCGGTCTCGTAGACGACCAGGTCGGCCAGGCCGCCCTCGACCAGCCCGGGGAAGCCGAGCCACTCGCGGGCCCGCCACGAGGCCATGGCCAGGATCTCGGCGGCGGGCAGCCCGGCCTCCTCGAGGATCAGCATCTCCTCGGCGACCAGCCCGTGCCGGATGCCCCCGCCGGCGTCGGTGCCGACGTAGATCGGAACGCCGGCCTCGTAGGCGGCGCGCACCACCGACGGGAACCGTTCCTGCAGCGCGACCATGTGGTCCGCGTACGTGTCGAACTTGCCCCGGGCCCGGTCGGCGATCCCGCCGAACGTCCGAATGTTGATCATCGTGGGCACCAGAGCCGTGCCCCGCCGCGCCATCTCGTCGATCAGGTCGAACGACAGCCCGGTGCCGTGCTCGACCGAGTCGACGCCGGCGCGAACCATGAGCTCGACGCCCTCCTCGGAGAACGTGTGCACGGCGGCGCGCACGCCGGCCGCATGGGCCGCGTCGACGGCGGCCGCCATGGTCGCCGCGTCCCACGAGGGCGCGAGGTCACCGCTGTCGCGGGAGATCCAGTCGCCGACCAGCTTGACCCAGCCGTTGCCGGCCTTGGCCTGCTCGGTCACCGCGGCCCGCACGTCGGCCGCACCGTCGACCTCGATGCCCACATCCCGCAGATAGCGCCGCGGTGCCGCCACATGCCGGCCGGCCCGCGCGAGGCGGGGGATCTCGGGTTCGTCCTCGAGCTCGGGATAGGGGTAGGGCGACCCGGCGTCGCGCAGGGCCAGCACACCCGCGTCGCGGTCGGTGGCGGCCAGTTCGCGGGCCTGGTCGAGGCTCTGAATCGGCTTGGCCCCGAAGGCGATCCCGAGGTGGCAGTGCGCGTCGACCAGCCCCGGCACGACAAACCCACCGTCACTGATCGTCTCGGCGTCGCGGACGGGTTCGTAGGTGACCCGATCCCCCACCAGCCAGAGGTCTTTGGTCTCGCCGTCGGGCAGAACCGTCCCACGCACATGAAACGCCATACCGACAGTCCTACCCGAGGTGGGGGTATCAGCGCTCAGGCGGGGTGTCAGCCAGAAGCATCCGCCGGCGATCGTTGAGGGCCGGAAGATCGACCGTCACCGGGAACGGCACGTCGGTCGTGAAGGCCTGGTGGGTCTCGGTCACGAGCGAATACTGCTCGTCCGGCCCGAGCCGGAACACCGCGAGAACGATGCCGTCCGAATGGAACGGATCGAGCACCCAGTAATGCGGCAGCCCGGCCTTCGCCAGCATTCGCGGCTTGGAATGCAGGTCACGAATGGTCGAGTCGGGCGAGATGACCTCGATGGCCAGCACGGCCGCCTCTACCGGAACGGGGCTGACGCTGACCAGCTTCCGGTCGATCACGACTACATCCGGTCGTGGCTCACGACTCGCATCGATCCGCACCGAGAGGTCGGTGACCACCATGAGTTCCGGCGGACAGCCGGCCTCGAGCATCAGCAGCAGCCGGACAGCCAGGTCTTGGTGAATCGGGGTGGGAGACGGCGACACCACGAGCCTTCCGTCGATCAACTCGTAACGAAGATCCTTCGGAAGGCTCGCCAGGTCGTCGACGGTCCAGTCCTGCTTCTCATCCAGCAGGCTCGGCAGCTGCAGGGCCGCAGTCATCGGGACCTCCTCAGGGGGTGTCACGAGCCTACTGTACCCATGCCTAGATCACCAATCTGCGGTCAGCGCTTGTCCTTGTCGTCCTTCTGCTGCTTCATCAGCTTGTTGAAGTCGAGATTGGGCAGGTTGAAGCCGCCCCCGGCGCCGCCCAGCGCGTTCGGGTCGAGGCCCGGCGGCAGCTGCGGCATGCCGCCCGGGAAGCCCGCGGGAAGACCCCCGCCGCCACCACCCGTACGGGGACGGTTGTTTCCGCCTTTGGTGCCCTTGCGCTTGTTCTTGGGGCTCTTGGTGGCCTTGCGCCGGTTGCCGCCGGGCAGGCCCATCATGCCGCCCATCTGCTTCATCATCTTCTGCGCGTCGGCGAAGCGGTTGAGCAGCTGGTTGACGTCCATGACGGTGACGCCGGAGCCGTTGGCGATGCGGGCGCGGCGGGAACCGTTGAGGATCTTGGGGTTGGTGCGCTCGGCCGGGGTCATCGAGCGGATGATCGCGGTGACCCGGTCGAAGTGGCTGTCGTCGAGCTCGGCCAGCTGGTCCTTCATCTGGCCCATGCCGGGCATCATGCCCAGGATGTTGGCGATCGGGCCCATCCGGCGCACGGCGATGAGCTGGTCGAGGAAGTCTTCGAGGGTGAAGGACTCGCCGGCAAGCAGTTTGCCGGTCATCTTCTCCTTCTGCTCGTCGTCGAAGGCCTGCTCGGCCTGCTCGATGAGCGTCAGGACGTCACCCATGCCGAGGATGCGGCTGGCCATCCGGTCGGGGTGGAAGAGGTCGAAGTCTTCGAGCTTCTCACCGGTCGACGCGAACAGGATGGGCTGGCCGGTGACGTGCCGGACGGAGAGCGCGGCACCGCCGCGGGCGTCGCCGTCGAGCTTGGAGAGCACCACGCCGGTGATGCCGACGCCGTCGCGGAAGGCTTCGGCGGTCTGCACCGCGTCTTGGCCGACCATCGCGTCGATGACGAAGATGACCTCGTCGGGGTCGACCGCGTCGCGGATGTCGCGGGCCTGCTGCATCATCTCTTCGTCGATGCCGAGACGACCGGCGGTGTCGACGATGACGATGTCTTTGGCGGTGCGCCGGGCGACCTCGATCGAGTCTTTCGCGACCTTGACCGGGTCGCCGACGCCGCTGCCGGGCTCGGGCGCGTAGACCTCGACGCCGGCCCGGGTGCCGACCACCTGCAACTGGTTGACCGCGTTGGGACGCTGCAGGTCGGCTGCGACCAGCAGCGGCTGGTGGCCCTGGCCCTTGAGCCAGCGGGACAGCTTGCCGGCCAGGGTCGTCTTACCGGCACCCTGCAGACCGGCCAGCATGATCACCGTGGGTGGCTGCTTGGCGAACTGCAGCCGCCGGTTCTCGCCACCGAGGGTGTTGACCAGCTCCTCGTGGACGATCTTGATGATCTGCTGGGCCGGGTTGAGCGCCTGGGAGACCTCGGCCCCGCGGGCGCGCTCCTTCAGGTTGAAGATGAAGGCCTTGACCACGGGCAGCGCGACATCGGCCTCGAGCAGTGCGAGACGGATCTCGCGGGCGGTGGCGTCGATGTCGGCGTCGGTGAGCTTGCCCTTGCCCCGGAGCTTGGTGAAGATCCCGGACAGACGGTCACTCAAAGTGTCAAACACGGCAAGACTTCCCGTTGGTCAAGAGAGTGGGTCGATGACCGCAAGCCTAGCCGCCCGCGCTGACGCTTACCGGTTCCGCATCCGGTACGTCTTCGCGGCCGCCTCGATCCGCCGCTGCGTGCGGGTGCCGGGAGCGATCTCCTTCTTGACCTTCGTGTAGACGTAATAGCCGCCGGCGATCGCCAGGGCGCCCACGATCAGGTAGAACAGCGCCGGCCCGATCAGCGAGCTGACCACCCAGCCGACCACGACCACACCGGCGATCAACGCAACCAGAAAAGCGATGGCCTTGCCCATCTCGGCCTCCCCGAGTCGAAGCTTCGGCCTCCACCATGACTCACCCGGGCAACCTCCCGCATCGGTGACAACCCTGAGCCCGAGTCCGAATTGCCCGTATATCACCGATTCGCCGCCGAGGAGGGACGCCACGCAACTTCTTTCCGGTGACCCGAGTTGAGCGGTTCGTGCGGATCCTCAGCCTGACCCCCTGGCCTGTGCGGCGACGTCTGCTCAACCAGATGCAGCGCCGGCTCCTGCCCCTGGTGAGCGAGAGCCGGCGCCTGCGGATCGCCCGGCGGCTGGTCCCACTGGGCTCGCGCCGGGAGGCCTCCACGGCGCCCGACCCGGCTACGGCCCGCCGGGAGAACCTCGACCGCACCCTGGACACCCTGACCAGCGCCGGCGTCGACTGGTTCCGGATCCCGGTGAGCTCGCTGACCAACACGGGCGTGGCCGTCGACGAGCGCGACCGGGCCCGGGCCATCGCCGCGCTGTCCGGAGGGAACGCCCGGTTCGAGCGCGTTGTCCCGGGCCGCGTCCTGCGGGTCAGCTGGCCCGGGGCGGGAAATCCGGCGTACGGCTGCGAAATTGAGTTCTGGCGGCGCGAGGGCGAGACGCTGGCCGGACCGCGCAGCAACCCGGTGGCCGATGTGATCGCGGCCGACGAACCCGAGATCGTGGTCGCCGAGCCGGTGTTCGGCCCGTTCGGCTCGCCCGGCTCGCCCCGCCGCTATCGCACCCGCGAGGTGTTCACGATGGTCAGCCCCGACCGGGTCGCGTTCCCGATCGACGCCGTCTACACGTGGGTCGACGGCAGCGATCCGGCCTGGCGCGCCCGCAAACTCCGGGCGCTGCGCGAGAACGGCTGGGTGGCCGGCACGAACGAGCAGGCGGCCAACGACTCCCGCTTCCACTCGCGGGACGAGCTGCGCTACTCGTTGCGCTCACTGCACGCGTACGCACCCTGGATCCGCCATGTCTATCTGGTCACCGACGGTCAGATACCGGCCTGGCTCGACACCACGCGCCGTGACCTGACCGTGGTCACCCACCGCGAGATCTTCGGCGGCACCGGGCGGCTGCCGACCTTCAACTCGCAGGCCATCGAGTCGCGCCTGCACCGCATCCCGGACCTGTCCGAGCATTTCCTCTACCTCAACGACGACGTCTTTCTGGGCCGGCCGGTCGCGCCCGAGCTGTTCTTCACGCCGGGCGGGCTGACCCGCTTCTTCCCGTCCGGCGCGCTGGTCAGCTCGGCGCCGCGCACTGCGGCCGACGCCCCCGCCGACTCGGCCGGCAAGAACAACCGCCAGCTCATCCAGAGCGCGTTCGGCCGGGTGCTGACCCGCAAGATGAAGCACACGCCGCACCCGTCGCGACGCAGCGTGCTGGCCGAGATCGAGCAGCGGTTCGCGGGCGAGGTCGAGGCGACGGCCGCGCACCAGTTCCGCCACCCCGACGACATCGCGCTGCTGTCGTCACTCCAGCAGTACTACGCCTATCTCACCGGCCGCGCCGCCCCCGGCCAGATCAGCTATCTCTACACCGATCTGGCCGACCCGGCGACCCCGTTCCACCTGGCCCGGCTGCTGCACCGGCGGCACCTGGACGCGTTCTGCCTCAACGACACCGCCTCCGGGCCGGACGAGATGGCCGAGCAGGCCGCCATGCTGGCCGAGTTCCTGCCGGCCTATCTCCCGGCACCATCACGCTGGGAATCACCACCAAGATCAACCCCTTCCCCTCGTACGCCGGTAAGTGCGCTCCGTCCGGTGGAGGCTCGATGAGATACGACGTCGTCATCCTCGGGCTGGGCTACGTCGGACTGCCGCTCGCCCAGCAGGCCGTGCGGGCCGGACTGTCCGTGCTCGGATACGACGTGCGCGCCGACGTGGTCGCCGCGCTGGCCGCCGGCCGGTCCCACGTCGACGACCTGACCGACGCCGACATCGCGGCCATGTCGGCTTTCACACCGACCACCGACGAGACTCTGATCGCCTCGTGTGACGCCGCGGTGATCTGCGTGCCGACGCCGCTCGCCGAGGGTGACGGGCCCGACCTGACCGCGGTGCGCGGGGCCGTCGCGGCGATCGGGCGCAACCTGCGGCCGGGCATGCTCGTGGTGCTGGAGTCGACCACCTATCCGGGCACCACCGACGAGGTCGTACGGCCGTTGCTCGAATCGCTCTCCGGGCTGACCGCGGGCGTCGACTTCCATCTGGCGTTCTCGCCCGAGCGCATCGATCCCGGCAATCCGGTGTTCGGCGCGCGCAACACCCCCAAGGTGGTCGGTGGATTCAGCCCGTCCTGCACTGACCGCGCCGCCGAGTTCTACGGGCGATTCGTCGACACCGTGGTCCGTACGAGAGGAACCCGCGAAGCGGAAACCGCGAAGCTGCTGGAGAACACCTACCGGCATGTCAACATCGCGCTGGTCAACGAGATGGCCCGGTTCTGCCACGAGCTCGACATCGACCTGTGGGACGTGATCCGCGCCGCGTCCACCAAACCGTTCGGCTTCCAGGCGTTCTATCCCGGTCCCGGAGTGGGCGGGCACTGCATCCCGATCGACCCGAACTACCTGTCGCACAACGTCCGCAGCCGGCTCGGCTACCCGTTCCGCTTCGTGGAACTGGCCCAGGAGATCAACGCGACCATGCCGTCCTATGTGGCCCGTCGCGCCCAGAACCTGCTGAACGCCGACGGCCAGGCCGTCCACGGCGCGTCGATCCTGCTGCTGGGCGTGACCTACAAGCCGGACATCGCCGACCAGCGGGAATCGCCGGCTGCGCCGCTGGCCCGGCACCTGCAGTCGCTCGGTGCAGCGGTCACGTTCCACGACCCGTACGTGCGGGATTGGATCGTCCCCGGCACCGACGATGTGCTGGGTGCGGTGGCCGCGGCCGACCTGGTGATCCTGGTGCAGAACCATCGCGCGTACGAGGTGGATCGGCTGGCCGCCGTGGCCAAGCGCTTCTTCGACACCCGCGGTGCGACGACCCATCCGGAGGCACACCGCCTCTGACCTATGCTCCCGGCATGTCCTACGTGGAGAGACTGCGCCCGCTGGTCGGCCACGAACCGCTGGTGGTCGCAGCGGCCGGTGTGCTCGTCCGGGACGACCGCGGGCGCATCCTCCTGCAGCAGCGCTCCGACGACCGCACGTGGTGCATCCCGGGTGGTGCGGTGGAACCGGGTGAGCGGCTCGAGGAGGCCGCCCGCCGGGAACTCCGGGAGGAGACCGGCCTGCTCGCCGGCGAACTGACGCTGCTGATGGCCCGATCGGGTCCGGAGTGTCTCCTGGTCTATCCCAACGGGGACCAGTGCCAGGTCATCTCGGTGACCTACCGCGCCGAGTCGTGGTCAGGGCGGCTCGACCGGGCCGACCCGGAGACGGTCGACCTGCGGTTCTTCGACCTGCGCGGGCTGCCGGGGATGAACGCCTTCAACCGCGCCCTCTTCGACGATCTGGCTACCGGCGGTCACCTGCACTGACCACGGCGCCCGCGATGACCACATCGAGACAGTCGCGGAACAGGTCGTCGACCGTGCGGCCGGGATGGAAGTAGTCGGTGATGGCGGCGACCACCGTCGGGTGCTCCGCGGTGAACGCGTTGAGGTCGAAGTCTTTCAGCGCCGCCGCGTCGGGCCGGGCGGCCTGCTCCTCGAGCACGTGGCCGACCGTGAACCGCTCGACGGTCAGGACGATCACGCGGGCCTGCCGCAGCGGGATGCCCTGTGCGACCAGCGTGCTCATGGCCTGCTCGGAGATCGCGGCCATGGTGCGGGAGAGCTGCGCCGACGAGACGACCCGGGCGCCGTCGGGATGGGCCAGCAGCGCCCGGCGTAGCCGCTCGGCCAGGCCGGTCAGCCACTGCGGCCAGGGCTGATCCTCATCTTCGCCGCCTGCGGCCGTCGCCTCTTCTTCCTTGCCGCCTGCGGCCGTCGTCGCGAATTCCTGATCGAGGATCGCGTCGGCGATCGCGGTGACCAGGGCCGCCTTGTTCGGCACGTGCCAATACAGCGTCGGGGACTGCACCCCGAGCCGAGCGGCGAGTTTGCGCGTGGTCACCGCGTCGAGACCTTCGGCGTCGAGCAGGGCGACGGCCTCGGTGACGATCCGCTGGCGGTCCAGTGCCAATTCGGTACCTCCCGCCCGCACTCTATCAGTGCTAGATTCTCCCTATCACTGATAGAGAGGACTCCCCGATGAGCTTCAGCCACCGTCTGCACCAGGCGATCCATCGCATCCCCGGCGTTCCCGCGCATGCCGAGCGGCCGTCCGGGCACCAGGGCACGGCGTTCCGTTCGCCGACCCATGCACCGCCCGGCCCACCCCGGTTCCTGCCGGGCTGGCAGCGCCGGATAGCGGCGTTGTTCGGCCGGGAGGTGTGATGAAAGCGGCGGTCCTGCACGAGATCGGCGGCGTGCCACGCTACGAAGACTTCCCCGATCCGGTGGCCGGCGACGACGAGGTGCTCCTCGACGTACGGGCGGTCGCGGTCGAAAACGTCGACAAGCTCATCGCGGCAGGCACCCATTACGCGAGCCGGCACTATGTCGACCAGTTGCCCGCGATTCCCGCCTTCGACGGCATCGGCGCATTGCCCGACGGCACTCTCGTCGGGTTCGGCAATCCCCGCCGCCCCTACGGCGCTCTCGCCGAAAAGACCGTGGTGGCCAAGGGCGCCTACATGCCGCTCGCCGACGGCATCGACCCGGCGACCGCGACCGTGCTGGGCACCGCGATCACCGCCATGTCCCTCAAGACCGCGGCCGGCTTCGTGCCGGGCGAGACCGTACTCGTGCAGGGCGCCACCGGGGTCGCGGGCCGCCTGGCCGTGCGGGTGGCCCGCCTGCTCGGCGCCGGCCGGATCGTCGCCACCGGCCGCGACGACGACCAACTGCGAGAGGTACGAGCCCTGGGCGCCGACGCGGTGCTGAACACCTCCGCGCCGGACGAGGAACTCGAGCGGGCCTATCGCGAGGCCGGGGCCGACGTCGTGCTCGACTACCTCTGGGGCCGGCCCACCGAGATCCTGCTGCGAGCGCTGGTCCCACGGTCGTTCGCCTTCCCGAAACCGACCCGCCTGGTCCAGATCGGCGAGTCGGCCGGGGCCGCGCTCACGGTTGCGGCCGAGAGCCTGCGCACCTCGGGGGTCGAGATCTACGGCGCGGCCCGGCGGCTCGACGCCGCAACCATGCAGGAGTTATACCGCCAGGTCGTGGCATGGACGCTGTCCGGCGAGCTGACCTTCGATCTGGTGCGGGTTCCGCTGAGCGACATCGAGACCGCCTGGCAACGCACCGACCTGCGCGGCCGCCGTTTGGTGGTGGTTCCCGGCTAGCCTGCGGACCATGCCCAGCTTCGAGATCACTTCCATCGGTACGGTCCGGAACGAGCGCACCGACATCCAGCACTCGGACAACTGGGGCGCCGTCCGCAGCACGATCACTGTGGACGAGCGCTTCGGCGACGCGTGCCTCCAGGGGCTGGAATACTTCTCGCACGTCGAGGTGCTGTTCGCCTTCGACCAGTTCCCCGAGGGCGGCGACTTCCGCGAGCCACGCCCTTACCGCGGCCGAGCCGACCTGCCGCCGGTCGGCATTTTCGCCACGCGCGGCCCCCGCCGCCCCAACCGCATCGGCGTAACCTGCTGCAAGATCGAGGCCGTCCAGGGCCGAGACCTGACCGTAATCGGCCTGGACGCGGTGACCGGCACCCCGATCATCGACATCAAGCCGATGATCCTCGAATTCCTCCCGGCCGACGCCACCCAGCCCGACTGGGTCAGCGACCTGATGTCGCAGTACTTCAAGCCCTGAGCGTCCCACCCGGCGAACGTCAGAAACGCGGCCGGCGGGCGGACCACCGATCGCGGCGTGGGCGACGGAGATTGGGCGGTGTGCAGGAACCGCTGCGGGCGTCTTCGCTGGTGCAGGGCTTGGTGCAGGCCCATTCGCCGATGCGGGCGCAGTGCTTTGTGGCCGGTAGAGGTGGGCTTTCGTCACGGTGATGCCGCGTCCGTGGATGCGAGGACCTCCAGGGTGCGGTGTGGAACTGCCGCAAACGCCACGGCACCCGGAGGTCCTCTACCAAACGGCCGTGGTCAGGGCGCCGAGAGCCGGCGGTCTTCGACGTGGATGACCGTCAGCTCGTGGCCGTCGCGGTCGCGTTTGGATCGGCCGGTCAGGCCTACGACTAGGTCACTCGGCGGTGCCTCGACCTCGTCGGGGGCGACGAAGGTGAGGACGTCGGGGTGGTGGCTCCAGACCACCCAGCCGGGAACCTTTTCGAGCTCGATCGTGCCGAAATCTCCGGACGCCGACCCCGCGTGCACCGGACCGTATTCGCCGAGAATCGCCGTCGCGGCGGCCGCCAGATCGCCGTCGGGCGGGTCGGGCAGCACGACGCAGGTGTGGTGGGCGAACAGCACCCACGACTTGTTCTCGCCCTCGATGACCTGTCGCCAGATCGCGGCCTGGTTGTCCTCGGTCGCCATGAATACGCGACCTCCCCTCGTGTCAGTGCCGGGAAGTATGCCGTTCGCGTACGACACTTTCGGGGTGGACGATGACCTGATCATGCCCGGGTTGCATCCGCTGCTGGCCACGCGCTGGAGCCCGGCCACGTTCGACCCGGCGCACGAGGTGGAAGCGGCCCAGGCCGAACTGCTCGTGGAGGCGGCACGCTGGGCCCCGTCGGCGGGTAATTCGCAGCCGTGGGCGTTCATCGTGGGCCGTCGCGGCGACGACACCCATCGACGGCTGGTGCGTCACCTGGCCGCCAGTTCCGGCCGCTGGGCGCCGTCGGCCGGCATCCTCGTGGCCAACCTGGCCCACCGCTACGTCGAGGGCACCGACTGGGAGTATTCCGAGTTCGCCCAGTACGACCTGGGCCAGGCGGTCGCCCACATGACGATCCAGGCCCAGGCCCTCGGGTTGTCGGCCCGGCAGTTCCGCGCTTTCGACCGCGACGCCCTGGCCGCCGAGTTCGACGTCCCCGGTCACTGGGAGGTCACCACCATGTCGGCCTTCGGCCGCGGCCCGGCTCGCGAAAATCCCGAGCCGGCCCGCGAGCGACGCCCGATCGGCGAGCTGCTCTGGACGGACTCTCAGGCGGCCCAGAAGACCGTGCATTCGCCGTGATCGGCGGCTGTCCGGTAGAAGGCGGTCAGGTCGTCGTATCGGGGCGCCAACCGGGACCGGTAGGACTCGACCTCGTCGTCGGGGAACGTCGGCGTCACTACTGGTGACTCGTAGTCATGGTCGACCCGCACGGTGTCGCGCTCGACCAGGGCTCCGCGCAGATGCGGGACGTGGACGGCGAACGGCGTCTTCTCCAGCGTCGCCGCAGCCTCCGCTACTTCGTTCGGCTCCAGAGACAGCGCGCCGGAAAACGGGACACCGGGGGAGCCGGACCGGAACGGGTTGACCCGGAAGCCGGCCGCCGTGAACAGGGGCCCGAAGAGTTTCCACTCCCAGTCGAGTTCGAGGCGTTCCGGGCCGTCGAACGATGTCGCCCGGTCATAGGCGGTGGACGGGTCGGCCCGGATCTCGTCCCGTAGTTCCGGTGAGAGCCGAATGAGGTCACCGAGCATGCTCACGGGGCCACGCAGAATTCGTTGCCCTCGGGGTCGGCCATCACGATGTGGTGGCCCTCGAAGACGGCCAGGACGCTGCCGCCCGCGGCCACCAGTTCGGCCGACTTGGCCTCCACCCCGGACCACTGGCCGGTCCGGATGTCGAGGTGCAGGCGGTTCTTGGCCGTCTTGGGCTCGGGCACGTCGAGCAACGACAGCCGCGGCCCCACCCCGGACGGGTCTCGCAGCCAGGCGCCGCCACCCGTCGACGGGTCTTCGCCGAACGACGCCACCCACTCCGCCCGCGTCGTGAACGGCGCGGGCGGTGGCTCGTCCTCGTAGCCCAGTGCCAGCTTCCAGAATTCCGCCAGCGACTCGGCGTCGCGCGTGTCCAGGGTCAGGTCTACGTGGAAGGCCATAGGACGGACCTTATTGCGGCGCCCAACGTCGCCGCGGGATCGGCCGCCAGTTCGGCGCTGCGGAAGCAGACGTAGTTGTCGGGGCGTACCAGCACGCAGCCCGAGTCGCCGACCTCGCGCAGCCGGGCCCAGTCGCCGTAGATGTCCTCGTACTCCTGGCCCGGGCCGATCAGCACCGGGACGATGTCGAGGGCGGCCGCGGCGGCGACCCAGGCCTCACCGCCGAGACCGGTGAACAGGGTGAACCGGCCCTGCCCGCCGAGGTCCAACGTAGACAGTCGGGTGCGCCCCGACCCGATCCACGCGTGCGGCAGCTTGGCGCCGGGCCACGTGGTGGCGTGGTGGTAGAGCTCGTCGTCGCGCGGGTTGACCGGCATCGGCGTGCCGTCGTGGATCACCGCCGACGAGGCGTACCGCTGGTTGAGCTCGACGCCGTGGGTGTTGAACTCGTAGTTCTTGAACTCGATGGCCTCGCGCAGGGCCCGCCGCTGCTTCTCGGCCGCGGGGGTGGAGAGCTTGCGCGCGTCCATGTTGCGCCGCAACTGGTCCGGGTCTTCGGTCGAGAGCATGCCGAGCGCCTCGAAGATGCGGGACGTCTCGCCGATGCTGCGGTTGGCCCGGTCGACGATCTGCCGGCCGACCGGGGCGCGTTCGGCCGAGTAGGAGTCGAGCAGGCCCGGCGAGGCCTCCCCGGCCAGCACCGCGCGTAGTTTCCAGGCCAGGTTGTACGCGTCCTGGATCGACGTGTTGGAGCCCAGCCCGTTCGACGGTGGGTGCCGGTGCACGGCGTCGCCCATGCAGAACACCCGGCCGCTCTGGTACGTCTCGGCGTACAGGTGGTTGACCGTCCACGCCGACGACGACTTGATCGTGACCGGCACCGTGTCGTCGCCGATCAGGTGGTGGGCGATGCGGCGGGCGTAGTCCTCGGTCAGGTCCGGTGGTTCGCCGTTGATGTCGTAGCCCCACACGATCAGCCACTCGTGCCACGGCCGGACGCAGCGGACCAGTCCCATGCCGATGCCGCCGACGTCGGATCCGGTCTGCAGCACCCAGTAGAGCGTGCTCGGCCGATGGGCGGTCAGGTGGGTCAGGTCGGCCTCGAAGACGATGTTGATGCTGCCGGCCACGCCCATCTGCCCGACCATGGGCAGCCCGATGTCGGCCGCAACCTGGCTGCGCCCGCCGTCGGCACCGATCAGATATTTCGCTCTGATCCGATACGTGTCGCCCCGCAGCCGGTCACGAACGGTAGCCACCACCGAAGACGAGTCCTGCTGGAGAGACAGATACTCGGTCTGGTAGCGCAACGACGTTCCGCGCGCGACCGCACTGTTGAGAAGCACCGGCTCAAGAAGGTGCTGCGGCATGTCGCAGATCGCCGACGGCGACGCCAGTGCGTGATCGGCCATTCGGGACGGGTGCGTGTACCAGGTGTGCAGCCGGCCCAGTTCCTCGCCGGCCAGGCTCGAGCAGAAGACCGTGTCGCCCATCAGGTGCTGCGGCGTGGCCTGGGCGATCACCTGATCCTCGATGCCGGCGTCGCGCAGCACCTCCATCGTGCGCTGGTTGGTGATGTGCGCCCGCGGCGTGTCCGAGAGGCGGCCGTATTTGGTGACGACGATGTTCGGTACGCCGTACGTGCTCAGCAACAGCGCGGCGGCCCCACCGGCCGGCCCGCTGCCGACGATCAGGACATCGGTCTCGACATCAGGCATGGTCAGCCCCCAGGCGGAAGGTGAACTCGACGGAATCGGTGAACTCGACGATCAGATCCGGCTTGACCCCGAACACCGCGTCCGAGTCGAGATAGGCGCCGCCGGCCACGAAGAGCTGCGTGATCAACTGTCGGAAGCCGGGCGCGTTGATCATGAAATGCAGATGCGGGGCCCGGTACGGATGCCGCCCGGTCGCCCGCAGCATCTGCCCGACCGGCCCGTCGTCCGGGATCGGGTACTCGGACGGCCGGATCGTCCGGAACCACAGCCGGCCGTCGGAGTCGCTGCGCAGCCGGGCCCGGAGCACCGGTCCTTCGAGCTCGGGCAGCTGCACGTCGTAGAAGCCGTCCTCATTGGACTGCCAAACATCAACCACGGCTTCCCGTACGGGCTGCCCGCTGAGGTCGACGATCCGCACGTCGACCCGCAGCGGCGCGCCCGGCAGTCCCTCGGCCAGGTCGGTGCCCGACGGCACGGACGGTGGCCCCTCGACGTAGAACGGCCCGAGCACGGCCGACGGCGTGGTGTCGGGCGACCGCGAGTTGGTCAGCAAGTCGACCGCGCTGGAGATGCCGAGAGTGTCGCTGAGCAGCACGAACTCCTGCCGTGTGGGGGTGCACATCTGGCCCGTACGGGAAAGGAAGTCGATTGCGCCTTTCCATTCGTCCTCGGTGAGGTCGTTGTCGGCCACGAATCCGTGCAGCCGCCGCACCAGATCGCCCAGCAGCTGCGCGAGCCGGGGATCGCCGCCGAAACTCGCCACCACCTCGTCGGTCAGCCACCCGATGTCCGGCCGCCCGGGCGGCCGCTCGCCCCGCCACGCCTCCCCGAGAACCGACCGAACACCCGCCGCCGACAGCGGACGAGGATTCGGGTAGGGCTGCGCGGTCGCCAGCTCGGCGGCCGCGGCCAGATCGGCTTCCGCCAGCCCGAGCGACGCGAGCGAGAGGGGCGCGCCGAGACGGGCGGCGAGGTCGAACACCGCGGCCGGGGCATCAGCGACCCCCATGGCCGCGGCAATCCTGGGCATCGCCGGCGAGGAAGCGTTGTAGGCCATCACATGCGGCAACACGACGGCGTGGGTCTCCGCGTGCGGCAACCCGAACGAACCGCCCAGGATGTGACAGAGCTTGTGATGGACCCCCATCTCGACCGCACCCAGGCACATGCTCGCCAGCCAGGCCCCGGCCAGCAGATCCGCGCGGGCCTCGAGATCGCCGGGACGGGCCGAGACGACCGGGAGCGCGCGCGAGATCCGCGCGACGGCGTCCAGTGCGAACGCGTCGACGGCCGGATTGGCCTGCGGCGAATACAGCGCCTCGACCGCGTGCGCCATCGCGTTGAGCCCGCTGGTGACCGAGAGCCCGACCGGCAGCCCGAGGGTGAGCTCGACGTCGTAGACGACGGTCTTCGGCACGAGGGCCGGGTCGCGGCGGGTGGTCTTTTTCCCGTACGCCGTCTCGCCCAGCACCGGCGTCATCTCCGAACCCGCGTATGTGGTCGGCACGGCGATCTGCGGCAGCCCGGTGCGCGCGGCGAGCGCCTTGCCCAACCCCGTACTCGATCCGCCGCCGACTGATACGAGGCAGTCGACTCCGTCCGTACGGGAAAGGGCTTGCTCGGTGATTTCTACCGGTGTGTGCATGGCGACATCGGGAAAATGCGCGACGGTCAGCGACCCCAGCGCGCTCAACGACCGTCCGGCGCGATCGCCCAGCAGCAGCACGCGGCTCGCCCCGAGGCGCGTGACCTCGTCACCCAGCCGGGCCAGCGTCCCCGCCCCGAAGATCACCCGCGAGGCGTGCGCGGTGTATTCGAAGGACTCCACCGGCCCAGTGTCCGCGCGGCCGGCGTTCAGCTTCCTGCATCTACGCGCTGCACGAAACGCGCATCGCGGCCGGCGTCGTGCCCAGGTGCGCCCGCAGCACCCGGGTCAGATGTTCCTGATGCGAGAAGCCGCAGCGCTGGGCCACCTCGGCGATCGGCATCGACGTGCCGCGCAGCAACCGGCCGGCCGCGTCGACCCGGCGCTGGATCAGATATTGATGCGGTGACAGTCCGGTGCGCGCCTTGAACTGCCGCCCGAACTGGCTCACGCTCAGCCCGGTCACGGCCGCCATCTCGCGCAGCGGCAGCGACTCACCGAGCCTTTCCTCGACCATTTCCCGTACGCGCCGGAATTGCCGCTCGGTCAGCCCGCCCCGCCCGCCGTGCACCGCCGGAGCGACGGGCCGCCCGCCCACACTGTGCTGCCGGGCCAGCTGGGCCGCGAGCGCGTACCCGAGATGATCCACATAGGTGCGGGCCGACGGTTCCCAGTCGCGCATCACCCCGTCGAGGGTCAGCATCAGCTGCTCGACCAGCGGGTCGACCGTGCCCAGTTCCTCGGCCAGTTCGACCGGCTCGTCGTCGCAGGCCGCGCTCAGCAGCTCGTCGGTCAGATAGGCGTGCACGGTGTCGAGCGCGCCGCCGAGCTCGACGGTCAGCTCCTTGCCGGCCGGGTGCACGAACAGCCCGCCCGGCGGCACCGTCCGTGAACTGGTCAGCCCCAGATGCCCGCGACGCACCGTGACCGGCCCGTTGAGGTGCAGGATCACCAGGTGGCTGGGCGCCCCGCCGAAACTGGCCTGATACGGCTGCTCACTCTGCGTCGACACGTAGAGCTGCTCCCAGCCCAGGCCGCGGCTGGTGCGGTCGGGGTGGACCCAGGGCAGCCGGAGGATGCCGTTGGTGTCCTGGACCGTGAGCTCCACCACACGACCATGACATCAAGGCACGCGGAAGGTCCAGTGCGAGTTCAGCGCGTAGTTGACCACCGGGATCACGACCAGCGCCACGCCCTGCACCAGCACGTAGGGGCCGTCGAGCGTCATGATCGCGGCGTTGAGTGCTCCGGCGACCGCCGTGACGGCCAGGAAGCGCGGGCCCGTGCGCAGGTGGCCGGTCGTCGAGCCGAAGACCCAGGTCCTTTGCAGCCCGTACGAAATGAGAATGCTCGCCACGAATCCGACACTCGACGCGACCGCGGGCCGGACGTCCAGCCCCTCGGCCAGCAGCAACCCGACGCCGAGGTGGGTGAGTGCGCTGGCGCCGCCGCTGATCGCGTATCTGACCAGTTCAGCGCTCCGCACGGGCCCACTGCTCGGGGACGGTCGTCTCGGCGAAACCGTCCGCCGTCTCCTGCACGAGATAGCGCGGCCGGCCGCGGACCTCCTCGTGGATGCGCGCCAGATACTCGCCGATCACACCCAGGCCGAGCAGCAGGAACGTGCCCATCACGAGCAGCAGCAGGATCACGGTCGGGAAGCCGGCCACCGAGTCCCCGCCGATCCACCGGATCAGCGTCTGCGCCCCCAGCAGCACGGCGAACCCGGCGAAGGCCAGCCCGACCATCGTCACCAGATGCAGCGGCGCCGACGTGAACGAGGTGAGCCCGTTGACCGCGAGCCGGAACAGCGAGCGGAACGTCCACCGCGTACGGCCGCCCTCGCGCTCGTCGATGTCGATCTCGATGGTGCTGCGGCGGAAACCGATCCAGCTGCTCGTACCGCGGAAGAACGAGGAGTGCTCGGGCAGGCGCAGCAACGCCTCCAGGGCGGGCCGCCCGAGCAGCCGGAAGTCGGTCGCGTCGACCAGATCCACCTGGGTCAGCCCGGTGAACGCCCGGTTGAACAGCCGCCCACCGAGCCGCCCGATCAGCCCCTGCCCGGTGCGGTTGCGCTTGACCGCCTCGACAACTTGAGCGCCTTCCCGCCAGCGCCGGACCATCTCGGGAATCACGTCCGGCGGGTGCTGCAGATCGGAGTCGATGACCACCACGGCCTCGCCCGCGGCATGCTCGAGCCCGGCCAGCACGGCGGCTTCCTTGCCGAAGTTACGCGACAGCTGCAGGCCACGGACCCGCTTGTCCATCGTCGCCTGCTCGACGACGTGCTGCCACGAGTTGTCGGTCGAGCCGTCATCGACCAGCACGAGCTCATACGCGAGTCCCGCC
Organism: Paractinoplanes bogorensis; assembly: GCF_018829635.1. Classification (GTDB taxonomy): domain Bacteria; phylum Actinomycetota; class Actinomycetes; order Mycobacteriales; family Micromonosporaceae; genus Actinoplanes; species Actinoplanes bogorensis. The sequence continues at coordinate 299,771 of NZ_JAHKKG010000001.1, read as the reverse complement.
CCGGTGAGAACCTCGGTGAGCCGCCGCACGAAGCGGGCCACCCCAGCACCCTCATTGAAGATCGGCGCGACCACAGAGATCAACGGGCTCGATACGGTCACGCTCGCCCAACGACCACACGCGCGCAAAAGTTACAAAGTGTCGTACTCGGGCGGCATACTTCCCGGCACTGACACGAGGGGAAGTGCGTACTGGATGAGTGCCGCCTTCACGGGCGTGACCGACGAGGGATGGCGGCGGGATTTCCGGTGGCGCTGGGCCGCGTTCGCGACCAGCGAGGCCGGGAGCGCACTCGGATACTCGGCCCTGCCGATTGTCGCGGTGCTGGTGCTCGGGGTGTCGGATTTCCGGGTCTCGCTGCTGAACGTTCTGGCCGGCGTCGTGAGCGCTCTGCTGGCGCTGCCGATGGGTCCGTGGATCGAGCATCGCCGCAAGCTGCCGGTGATGGTGGCGGCGGATCTGATGCGGTTCGTGGTGATCGTGTCGATCCCTGTGGCCGCGCTGCTGGGCGTTCTCAGCTACTGGCAGTTGTGCCTGGTCGCCGTCGTGCAGATGGTGGCTCGTCTGGCGTTCGATTCGGCCGGGGTCGCGCAGTTGCGGACCCTGGTGCCGGTCGAGCATCGGGCGGCGGCCAACGGCCGGTTCGAGACGACGCTGTGGACCGCGAACTCGGTAGGCGGTCCGGCCGGTGGTGTGCTCATCTCGTGGCTGGGCGCCACGGTCACGATGGCTTTCGACGCGGTCAGCTTCCTGGTCTCGGCGCTTCTGCTGCGCCGGCTGCGGACGAGGGAGCCGGAGCCGCCGGCGCGGTCCGCGGAGCATCACTGGGCGCGTGACATCACCGCGGGATGGCGTTACCTCCTGCGGCATCGGGGGCTGGCCGCCCTGTTCTGGAACTCGATCATCTTCGGGGGCTGCATCACGGCCCTCACCCCGCTGCTGACCGTCCTGATGTTGCGCGATCTGGGCTTCGCCGCCTGGCAGTTCGGGCTGGTCGGCGGCCTGTCCGGGGTGGCCGGGATCCTGGGGTCGATGCTGAGCGGCCGGCTGGGCGGCGGGCATCGGCTCCTGCTGATCGCCGGGGTCGGCCGCAACCTGTGGATGGGGCTCATCGCGTTCGCGCCGGCGTCGACGACCGGGCTCGTCATGATCGCCGCCTCGGAGTTTCTGCTGGTCTTCTTCGCCGGCATGTTCAACCCGCTGTTCGCCACCTACCGGATGAACGCCACCGACGACGCGCACACGTCACGGGTGGTACTGGCGTGGTCGATCACCAACAAGACGGTTCAGCCGGTCTTCATCGCCGTCGCGGGCGCGCTCGCCGCCGCGACCAGCGTCCGTACGTCGCTGATCGTCCTGTCCGTGGTGCTGCTGCTCGGTATCCCGCTGCTGCCATGGCGAAAAGAAACACGATGACCCGAGAACGTCACTAACGGCGCACCAAGCGCTCATCCGCTCGCGCAGGGTGCCGAACGGGAGGGTGTGCGAGGCAGAACCGGTTGGCTGGGCTGGCCCGCGGCCGCCACGGCCGTGTTCCTGGTCTACGTGCTGCTGGCCGGCGACCTCCAGCGCTCGGCGCTCGGCTCGCTGACCAGCCTCGTCACGTCGGTCCTGGCCGTGGTCATCGTCCGGCGCCGCCGACCGGCCGACGCCCGGCTCTGGTACGTGCTGGTCGGCGGCCTGATCGTCTGGGCCGTCGGCGACCTGATCACCCTGTATCACGCGGCCGTGCTGCACGCGCTGCCGTTCCCGTCGTGGGCCGATGCCTGCTATCTGGGGGCGTACCCGCTGCTCATCGGTGGCCTGTTCGGCCTCAGCCGGCCGCCCCGGCAGCGCAGCCTGGCCGGCCTCCTGGATTTCGCGGTGATCGTGACCGGGGTCGGCCTGGTCTACTGGGTGTTCGTCATCGCGCCGATCGCCGACGAGCCGGGCATGCCCGAACTGGTGCGCCTGGTGCTGATGGCCTACCCGACCACCGGCCTGCTGCAGATCGCGGTGACCCTGCCGATGGTGCTGCGGGTCGGCGGGCGCTCCCCCACCCTCTGGCTGCTGACCATGTGCAGCCTGGCCGGGATGCTGGGCAACGCCGGGTATTCGTTCCTGCCCCCGGACAGCTTCCTCGCCGACGTGTCGCTGGGGTTGTTCCTGTTCGCGTACATCTGCATTCCCGGCGCGGCCCGTTACGCGCCGACCACGCCGATCGAGACCGACGAGCTGACCCAGGAACGGTTCGGCCGGGCCCGGCTCATGTTGCTCGGCGTCTCCACCCTGCCGGTGCCGGTGGTGCTGCTCCTGCAGGGGCTGCGGGAGCCCGCGCACGTCAGCTGGCTGCCGGTCGCGGCCGGGTCGATCCTGCTGTTCGCCCTGGTGCTGGCCCGGTTGTCCGGTTTCGTGGCCACCGTGCAGCTGCAGTCCCGGCAGCTCAAAGACCTGGCCATGCGGGACGACCTGACCGGGCTGCCCAACCGGCGACGGTTCGAGCTGCGCCTGCGCGAGGCGATGGCCGGCGGACAGGTGCAGCTGGCCCTGCTCGACCTCAACCGGTTCAAGGACGTCAACGACCGGTTCGGGCACGCCACCGGCGACCGCATGCTGGCTGTGGTCGGCGCCCGGCTGGCCGGGGCGGTGCGGCACGCCGACCTGGTGGCCCGGCTCGGCGGCGACGAGTTCGCGGTCATCGTGCGGAACGCCGATCCACCGGCGATGGACGGGACGATCGAGCGGCTGCTCGCCGTGCTGCGCCGCCCGGTCGAGGTCGACGGGCACGAGATGCTGATGACCGCGGCCGTGGGCTCGGCCGGCAACGAGGGCACCGAGGACCCGTACGAGGTGCTGCGCCGGGCCGACGTCGCCATGTACGTGGCCAAGGCGAGTACCGAACGTGGGCATCTGCGCTACCTGCCGCAGATGGACCAGGACGCGGGCGAGCAGGCCCGGCTCGGCGCCGAGATGCGGACGGCGCTCGACGAGGGCCAGTTCCGGGTGTTCTACCAGCCCATCGTGTCGCTGCCGGAGGGCCGGATCGTGTCGGTCGAGGCCCTGGTGCGCTGGGATCATCCCGTACGCGGGTTCGTGAGCCCGGCCGAGTTCATTTCGGTGGCCGAGCAGAACGGCCTGATCGTCGAGCTCGGCGAGTGGATCCTGCGGGAGTCGTGCGCGCAGGCGGTGGCCTGGCGGGACGCGTACGGGGAAAAGGCTCCGCAGCGGATGAGTGTGAACGTGTCGGCCCGGCAGCTGGCCGAGCCCCGTTTTCCCGAGCTGGTCGCCTCGGTGCTGGCGTCGAGCGGGCTGCCCGCCGCGGGCCTGGTGGTCGAGGTGACCGAGACGGCGGTGTTCGGCGGCGGGCGGACCGTGCAGGCCGTCAACGAGATCCACGCGCTCGGCGTGCGGATCGCGCTGGACGACTTCGGCACCGGGCACTCGTCGCTGACGCTGCTGCAGACCGTGCCGGTCGACATCCTCAAGGTCGACAAGTCGTTCGTCGACAACATCACCATGGCCGGCCGGCACGCGGTCATCGCCACCGCGCTGATCATGGTGAGTGACGGTCTGGGGCTGATGGCGGTGGCCGAGGGGGTCGAGACGGCCGAGCAGGCGGCCGAGCTGCACCGGCTGGGCTACCGGCTGGCCCAGGGCTACTACTTCGGCAAGCCGTCCCCGGAGCCGGAGTTCGACGCCGTCAACGAAGCAGTTCGGCCAGGGTCGGCGGTGCGGCCCGGTCGATGATGATGGTGCGGACCGAGCCGTGATCCCGATAGAGGCGGGACAGGCGCTCGGAGAGCACGTCCTCCCACGACCGGTCCGGGCGGTGCCGTTCCCAGGTGGCCCGGTCGGGCAGATATTCGATCAGGATGCCCAGGTCGCGCAGCAGACCGAAGGACGAGCAGTCGGTCATCACCACCGGGCGGTGGTCGGGTGACACCTGCAGGCGCTGACGCAACGTCAGCACGAACTCCCGCACCGCGTCGAACTCCAGACCGATGACCACATAGAGGTGCACCGGCGGGGTCGGCTCGGCCGCGATCGGCGGGCCGGCCGGCAGGGCCAGAGCGGGGGTCGTCCGGGGCGCGGGCCGCAACCGGCGCAGCGCCGAGCGGGCCAGCCGGGGCGTGGCCCGGACCGGGTTCTTGAGCAGGGCCAGCAGAGCCGCCCCGATCCGGTAGGACTCGCTGCGCCGCAGGCGGTCGGCCCGGCGGCGCTCCCGGTCACGCTCGCGCTGCAGCTCGTCGATGCGGTGGCGTTCGGTGACCAGGCGGGATTCCAGCATCCGGAGACGGCCGGCCATCGCGGCCAGTTCCCAGCGGGCCCGCTGGGAGTCGAGGGGGTCACGCGTGACGGGCACCAGTGCGGTCTCGGGCATGTCAGCCTCCGGTCCGGTCGTGCCGGGCGGCCAGCCCACCCAGCCAGGTCGCCGCGGCCGAGGCGCCGTTGCTGAAGGTCAGTTCCTCGCAGCGGCGGCTCAGCGCGGCCCGCTTCTCAGGACGGGCGATCGCGTCGAGGGCCCGGTCCAGGTCGTCACCGGAGGAGACGGTCAGAGCGACCCCGCTGGCGTCGGCGAACCGGGCCCGGGCGGCCTGATCGTCGAGCGGATCATCGCCGGACGGGACGAACACGGTCGGGATCCCGAAACGCAACTGCTCGTGGTACGCGTCGTAGTCGGCCGCGCTGACCGCCAGGTCGAACGCCCGCAGGTAGCGGCTCACGGCCGTCGTGCGGACGACCACCTGGAAACCGTGGCGCTCGAGCCGCTCGACGATCCGGGTGTCATCCAGCCGGACGAGCGCGGCCGGGCGGTCGTCCAGGCCGAGGTCGGCCCGGGCCGCGGCGGCGTCCAGCAGTTCGCCCGCGTCGAGCAGGGTGATCGGCTCGACGCGGTGGGCGGTCTCCCGCTCGGCCACGGTCGGGCCGTCGTCGGCCATCGCGGCGAACTCGCCCGGCTCGAGCACGTGGTCGAACACCTTGCCCTCGGTGAGCCACTCGGTATTCAGCGGGGAACGCTTCCACATCGCCCGGCGCACCCACACCCACAGCACCTCGGGGTGCGCCCGCACGGCCTCGACGATGCCGGGATGAGGCAGGTCGTCGACCGCCACGATCTCCGGGCGGTGCAGCTCGACGAGGTGGGACAGGCGGTCGCGCAACATCCGGTTCCAGGCGTCCCGCGGGGCGCCGAATTCCTCGTACGCGGGAATGTGCTCGGTCAGAAAGCCGTCGCCCGGGCTCTCGTACGAGTCGGTGGCGATCACCGCGGCCAGGTCACCGGGCAGCCGCCGGGCGATCGCGGTGAGCCGGGCCGGTGAGCCGGCCAGCAACACGCGGCGGGTGGGGCCGGGCGGCGTCGGGCCGGGCTCGCGGGGCACGGCCGGGGCGCTGATCCGGGGGCGGATGCCGAAACCGGCGAGACGCCTGAGGTGCGATTGGTGTCCCGAGGTGCGTTCCAGGGCGCGGAAGCGTTCGGGGTCGTCGTGCCAGGTGGCGGCCGCGTCGACGATCTCGTGCCAGTTCTGCACGGTGAGCTTGCAGAGCAGCGGCATGGCGACGCGCACGCGGTCGTCGGCCGGGGCCCACTCGACGTCGTCGTACTCCTCGGACCAGATCGGCGGTTCGCCGGCCACCACGACGATGTGCTCGGCGCGGGTCCGGGCCCGTCCGGCGGCCAGCAGGTCCGCGCCGCGGGCGACCAGCAGGCGTACGGAAGCAATCTGGTCCTCCCGGGCCAGGGTGGCCGAGCCGTCGCGCAGGATCGCCTGGATGTGCGGGGCGAAGGGCAGCACACGCGGGTCCCGCGGCACGTGCACCAGCACCGTGGTCAGAGCCGCTTCGGCCTGGGCCTGCACCTCGGCCGCGACACCCGGCCCGGCGAAGCGGAAGTCGGCCAGGATGGCCACGTCGTGAACGGTCGAAATCACCGCAAAACCCCCTCTCCAAACGCCTGTTGTGATCAACGAGAACCGGCACGCACCGTCACGGCAACGTGACCGAAACCGTGAACCTGGCGGCAACCGAAGGGCATCCGGCACGCACCCGAACAACGGTCAGCATCACTGCGTCGCCGTCGAACTAGAACCGTGTACGGGGCGGCACGAGCCGCAACGGAAACCAAACGAAAGGCACTCGATGCGTTCTTCGATCACCAAGCGTCTGGCCCTGATCGCCATGATCCCCGCCACCCTGTTTGTGATGGTCGCGTTCGCATCCGCCGCTCAGGCCGCCACCTCGGCGCCCGCGAACACCGCGAAGATGCAGGCCGACATCGTGACCGCGACCAACGCCCAGCGCGTCGCCCACGGTTGCAAGGCCGTCGTCGTCAGCCCGGCCCTGACCCGCGCCGCCACCGGCCACAGCGCCTGGATGGCCCGCACCGGCAAGTTCAGCCACGTCGGTTCCGGCAACTCGTCGTTCGACTACCGCATCAAGGCCGCCGGCTACGTCCGCCCGCTGAGCGAGAACATCGCGTACGGCTACGGCACCGGCGCCGACACCGTGAAGGCGTGGATGGCCAGCCCGGGTCACCGTGCCAACATCCTGAACTGCACCGCCAAGGCCGTCGGCGTCAGCATCGCCTACTCGGCCAACGGCACCTCGTACATCAGCCAGGAGTTCGGTTACTGAGCAGTTCCCGGACGACTCGCCGGTAGGACAGCAGGGCCTCACCTTCCCGGGTGAGGCCTTCTGTCGTTTCCAGCCACCGCCCGGCGACGTCGTCCTCGTCGTCGACGAACACCGAGGCGGCCTCGGCCAGCCGATCCTCGAGCAGACGCATCGCCGGGTAACGCGCGTCCGGCCCGGTGCGCGCGGGCGGGCCGTGCACCACGAGCAGGTCGACGTCGTGCTGATCGGCGAACGCGTCCAGGTCGTACCAGGGAAAGGTCCGATCCTCCAGGAAGAGCGGACGCAGTGGAGCCTCGCGCACCTCGGCCACCCCGACCAGCGCGTGCCCGGCGACCGCGGCCCGGCTGCGCTCGGCCACATCGGCGTCGTGTTCCAGCGAGACGAGTTTGCCGCCGGCCTGTTCCAGCGCGTACGCCATCCAGATGGTCGACGTTCCACTGCCGAGCTCGAGCACGCGCCGCGGCCGCCGGGTGCGAATCAGGTGCACCAGGGCCAGCAGCGCGGCCGGAGCGTGCGCGGGCGGCATCGGGCCGCGCGGCGTGACGTGCTGATACAGCTGCACGACGGCTTCCAGGTCGCGGGTCTGCGCACGGAGCTGGCCGGCCACCGACTCGTTCAGCTCGCGATGCCGGTCACCCGAGTGCAGCAGCAACTCCTCCATCGCGCCGAGCAGCCGCCGCTGGGTCTGGTCGAGCACCGTGCGCACGTCGGCCTGCTGCCGTCGCTGCGCCCGGGCCAGCCCCGAGATCCGTCGCGCGATCAGCAGCAGTCCGGCGAACAGGATGGTGAAGAAACCGGCGAGCAGGGTCAGGGCGAGCCCGACGTTGCCGGTGAGGGCCGCCGCGGCGACGGCCGCGCAGAGCAGACACGCGCCGGCGGCCAGGATCGCCTGTCGCTTGGTCAGGCTCCGTAACCGATGCACGGTTCCTCAACGCGGACGGTCGGCGCCGGTTACGCCCGGGCAGAACGCCACGCCCGCCCGCTGCTGGGCCGCGGTCTCGAGCGACTCGTCGAATCGGCGTACCGAGAACGGGGAATCGGCGTACAGCTTCAGGAATTCGGCTCGTAGCGCGCATCGCCGGGCGGCGCCGCCGGGACCGGGGTCGAAGTCGGCCATCTCGACCGCGACCCGGTCGGCGAGCCGGGCCGCGGGCGTCGCCATCGCCGTGTCCCGCTGACGTTTGTTGGCCGCGGCCGACACGGAAGCGGCCACGGCGAAGAGCACAACGGCGGAAAGAACAAGGCCCTTTCTCCGTACGAGGTGAAGCCCGCCCGCCAGCACCAGCGCCCCCGCGGTGGTGGTCACGGCCGAGTCGCGCCACCCCGATCCCCACCGGCCCCCGGTCACCAGCTGCTGCACATCCACGTTGAGCGAACCCATCGCCGCACCCAGCACGACCAGGGTGCCCGCGGTCAGCACGACGGCGAGGGCGCCCCGCCGCCCGACCCGGGACAGGCGCGGCAGATCCCGGATCGCGTGCCACGCCAGCAGTCCGAGCGCGATCACGGCCACGATCAGCACCACTCCCCCGAGCCACGGGCGGGCACTGCCGCCGGCCGTCGCGGCCCGCCACATCAGGGGCGGGAGCCAGCTGATCGCCCGTACGGGAAACGCCTCCACCGTGTCGGCGGTGAACCGGACGTCGGATCCGCGGTAGCAGTCCCCGGCCGAGCAGTAGCGCTGGATCACCACGCGGACGGCCAGGAAGACGGGCAGGAATCCGAGCCACAGCAACGCGATCGCGCGCGCCGGGGCCGCCGTGACGAGGCGCCCGGGCCGCAGACCGAGCACCAGCCACCCACGGGCAAGCACAGCGACGGTGGCCAGCGGCAGGGCCAGACAGGCGATCTCGTTGAAGGCCGCGAGCGACGCCCCGCCGAGCAGGAGAAGCGGCGCCCACCAGAGCCGGAACGGCCGGTCGGGATCGATGCGACAGAGCGCCGCGGTCACGCCGAGGACGAGCGCGGCCGAGCCCAGATAGAGGCCGCCGAACAACACGATCGGGCTGGACCCACCGGCCGCGACGAAGCCGGCCGCAACCGCGAACGGAACCACGGCGGCCATTGTGGAGGGTGGTCGGCGGAACACCTTGCCGCGGGCGATGACGCTCTCGGCCAGCAGCACGGCGGTCACGCACAGCGCCAGCGCCGACAGGAACGAGACGAGCCGGAAGCCGACGTTCACCGGCAGACCGAGCACCTCGCTGAGGGCGTACGCGGCGGTGTCGAGCGCCTTCTCGAGCATCCGGCCGAACAGCCGGAAGTTGCCCAGCCGCAGATAGCCGGGCAGCGAGTCGACCGTATGCGGCACGATCCGCCACGGATCGTCGCGGAACATCCCGCCGTGCCAGTACAGGTTGAACCGGTGATCGCGGGTCGGCGCGAGCGCGACCAGCGGCGCGAGCACCGGCAACGGCACCAGCACGGCCCGCGCGAGCGCCCGCCGCCACAACGCACCGACCGGCGGCCCCTCGACGACGAAACGCATCCCCACGTGCGGGGCAGCGACGGGTACGTCGACGGGCGGAGCACTCATGCCGATGCCAACGACACCACCGATTGATCAGTAACGCTCTCGAGCAGGCGGGCCAGGGTGGGCGGGTCGCGCGGGTCGATCACCACGGCCCCCTCGGCCCGGTGGTCGCGGCACAACTGCGCGACCCGGCCGGCCAGCAGCGACTCCCAGTCCGCGCCCGGATCGTGGCGCGACCAGGTGGCCGGGTCGGGCAGATATTCCAGCACCACTCCCGGCACCCGCAGGCCACGCAGGCTGGGCTGGTCGGTGACCACCACCGGCAGGTGATCGGCGTCCACCTGCACCCGCTGCCGCAACGCCCGGACCAGCGCGTGCGTGCCGGCCAGCGACAACCCGATCGCCACATAGACACGGGCCGCCACGGGCGTCGCGTCCGGGCGGGTGCGGGTCGCCTCCGACCTCCGCAGCCGGCGGGCCACCGAGGGGCCGTTGCGCATCGGGTCGCGGGCCAGATCGACCAGGGCCCGGCCGAGCCGGTAGGACCGGCTGCGCCGCAACGCCAGCACCAGTTCCCGGTTGCGGTCCCGGTCGCGCAGGGCGGCGTCCCGCTCGTCCTCGACGCAGCGCAACCGCCCGGTCAGCGTGGCCACCTCCCAGCGGGCGAGCGCCAGATCGGCGGCGTCCGGTTCATCGAACACCCTGTGCCTCCACTTCGGATCGTCGCCGGCAATGCCCGGCCAGCCATTCGGCGGCGTCGGCGGCCCCGTTGCCGAACGACAGCTCGGCGCAACGCCGGCCGAGGGCCTCCCGCACGGCCGGGTCGGCCAGCCGTTCCAGGGCCGACGCGGCCGAGTCGTCGTCGGTCGCGCACAACGCCACCCCGGCCGCCGCCGCGAACCGGGCCCGGGCCAGCTCGTCGTCGGACGCTTCGGGGTCGGGCACGAAGACCGTCGGCACACCGGCGCCGAGCAGCTCGTGGAAGTTCGTGTAGTCGGCCCGCGACACGGCCACGGCGACGCCGCCCAGCTCCTCCGGCCGGGCCTCGACCCGCGTGAAACCGGGCAGGACCGCCTCGACCCCGCGGCACACCAACGACATTTCCCCCGTACGCCGGCGCAGCTTGCGCGGCAGCTCGGTGATCGGATCGACGGTGCTGACCCCGGCCCGCGCCGTGGTCGTCCAGCCCTCGTCGCCGCCCGCCGCGAACTCCCCCGGCTCGAGGATTCCGGCGAACAACGCGCCGCGGGCCGCCCACTGCCCGCCGGTGCCGCGCCGCCACATCGCCGGGCGCAGCCAGAGCCAGCGCGGACCCGGCTGCTCGACCGCGGCCGCGATCCCGTCGTGCGGCACGCCGCCGACCAGCACGGCCTTCGGCCCGTAGAGGTCGATCAGGTGACGCAGCCGGTCCCGGACGAACCCGGCCCAGCGCCCGTCGTCCGCCCCGAGATCCTCGGCCGACGGCAGGTACTCGGTGAGCAGGCCGGCCGCGTGCGCGTCGGACAGCCCGGCCGACCCGGCCACCACGACCGGCTCGAGGTCGGCGGGCAGGCGGCGGGCGATGGCCCGGAAACGCGCGATGTCGTCGCCGACGAACAGCACGCGCCGGGCAGGCCGGGCACTGGGCTGGATCTGCTCGCGCGGGGACGGCACGATCCCGCGGGTCAGCACGCCGAGCGAGGCCAGCCGGGCGATGTGCGAGGCACTGCCGTAGTGCTCGGTCACGAACGACTCGGCGCGAGCGGCCTGGGCCTCGTACGCGGGACGGTCCTGACGCAGACGCTCGGCCAGCTCCTCGCGGCCGCCCGGGTGGGCGTAGGCCGCGGCCTCGGCGAACACCGACCGGAAGCGCGGACCGAGGATCACCGGGACACCGGCCGCCATCGCCTCCAGGACCGGTCGCAGGTCGCCGTCGTCCTCGTCAGACTTGATGAAGACGTCGTCGTCCGATCCGGGATCGGCCGCGCCGTCGATGATGTCGTGCCAGTCGGTCGCGGTCAGCGGTGCGCCGGGCGGCATGGCCGCGCGCGCCCGGCCGTCGACCGGCGCCAGCACGGCCCCGGCCGGATAGTGGTCGAGCGGCTCGTCGACCACCACGATGGTGTGCGCGGCGGAGACCGCGGGCAGCGCCGCCGGGTCCCCGAAGCGGCGGATCAGCAGCACCTTGGCCTCGACGACGTCACCGTCGTGGGCGAGGTCGGCCAGCCCGTCACGCAGGCAGGCCACGATCCGCGACGCGAACGGACGGGTGTGCCGCAGACCCGGCGCGGGCCGGTGGATCAGGACGGTGGTGAGTCCGGCCGCCGCCTGCGCCCGGACCTCGGCCGCGATGCTCGCCGAGTGGCTGCCCGGGTACCGCAGGTCGGACAGGATGGCGACGTCGTACACGGCTTGGTCAACGAGACGCAGTAACCGGGCGATACGGACAATTCACCTTCGCGCCTTGATCGTTGGGAAGGGCGTGGGAGAAATTTTCATGGGCGAACCGCATCCACTGGCCGTCGCCGCCCTGCAGGCCCGGTCCGTCGCGGCGCGGGAACCGCTGGCCCGGGCGGCCGACGGCGACCCCTGGGCGACCGGCGAACTGGCCCGGGTGATCGCGCTGCAGGACCTGCGCCCCGACGACCAGACCATGGCCCTCACCCTGCTCGACGGGCTGCGGCGGCGCGGCCGGATCGCGGGCGTCCACCAGGGACTGCACGGCCAGATCGCGTACGCCACCGGAGACCACGCCCTCGCCGGTGAACTGCTGGTGGCGTATCTGGACATGCCGTCCGACGTGCGCCGGGGGTTGGTCGTCGACCTGGCCAACCCGTACGCGGAAGGCTCGGGAACCTGGAATTTCGCCGCCCTGCTGCCCGCGCCCAAAGTGACCGTGGCCGACGGCACCGGCACGCCGCTCGACCGGCTCACCACCGGCCCGGTCCAGCGCACCGGACATCCACGCCGGATCACCACCGTCGTCGCATGCCGGCGGCCCGACCAGGGACTGCTCACCGCGGTCGGCTCACTCGTGCGGCAGACCTGGACCAACCACGAGATCCTGATCGTCGACGCCGCCTCGCCGGCCGAGTTCGAGCCGGTGCTGCGCACGGCGGCCGGCCTCGACCCCCGCGTCCGGGTGATCCGCATGCTGGCCGACGCCGGGCCCTACGTGGCGCGCAACGCGGGCCTGGACGCGGCGACCGGTGATTACGTGACCTTTCAGGATCCGGGGGACTGGTCGCATCCGCTGCGGCTGGAACGGCAGGTCGCGCCGATGCTGGCCGACACCCGGGTGGCGGCGACGATGGCCGGCGGGTTGTGGGTGACGCCGAAGCTGGTGGTGACGCGGCCGGGGGTGGCGCTGCAGCACGACGGGGTGCTGATGGTGCGGCGCGGGGTGGCGGGGCATTTTGATTCCGTACGGATGTGGGCGGAGGACGAATACGTCGAGCGGCTCCGGGGTGTACAGGCGGTCGAGGGGCCGCCGTTGGTGCTGGTCAGGGTGGCCGGGGATGTGCGGCCGGGGTGGGTGCATCCGGCTCGGCGGTCGTATCGGTCGGCTTATCGCGTCGCCCACGACCGTGCCTTCGCCCGCCCCCGTCAGCTGCTGGGCGAGACCGGCGCCAAGGCCTACGACGTAGTCCTGGCCGGCGACTGGACCACCCCCGGCGGCGCCGCCACAGCCGGCATCGGCCAACTCCGCGCCCTCTCCGCCCGAAGACTCCGAGCCGCCCTCCTCCACCTGGACACGCTCACCAACCTGCGCGACGGCCCGCTCGACCTCGACCCGTACGTCCAAACGCTGATCAACACCGGCGAACTGACCCAGGTCGAGCTCACCGACGACGTCCGCACCCGGCTCGTGATCGCCCGCTCGGCCCGCATCCTGCAGCACGCCCCCGACCTCCCCGCGGGCGTCCGGGCCCAGCGCGTAGTCATCGAGGACACCACCGTGATCCCCGACGCCGCGGCCGCCGCCGTACGCCTCTTCGGCCGCCAACCGCTGTGGGCCCCGGCCGGCCCCGACGGCCGCAAGCACCTCGCCGACCACGACGCCGCGCTGGCCAAGCTCGACCTCCCCAGCACCTTGGACGCGGCCCAGTGGCGGCTCGACCGGCGCGGTCCGCGGGCCGACCGTCCGGTGCTCGGGCGGCACTGTCACGGCGGCCGGGCCGAGTGGCAGCGCCTGCGCGACGAACTGCCCGACACCGCCCGCCTCGATGTCCGCCTGCTGGATGCGGCGGGCACCGCGGGCCGGTCGTTCGGGCGGTTCGGGCCGCCGCGCAGCTGGCTGGTCTACGGCCCGGGTGACGTGAGCCTGCGCTCGTTCCTCTACCAGATCGACTTCTACCTGCACCTGCCCGCGGACGACGAGCCCGCCGACCCGGCCCCGGACGTGCTGGCCGCGCTGGCCGCCGGGTGTGTGGCCGTGCTGCCCTACCGGTACGCGTCCACGTTCGGTGAGGCGGCCGTCTATTGCGCGCCGGACGAGGTGCACGACACCGTACGACTGCTGCACGCCGACCGCCGCGCGCTGCTCGACCAGGGGGCCCGCGGGTTCGATTTCGTACGCCGTCACCACGCCCACGAGCTCTACGCCGAACGGGTCGCGTGGCTGGCGTCGCAGAGCTGAATGACGGCAACCGTTTGGCACCCGGGCGATTCGTCAACCGCGTGGGGCGGCAACCGATTCTTCAGGGCAGAAGCGAGCAGCACAGACTCGGAGCGGCCCCCGCCGCTCCGCAAGCGGGAAGCACCAACCCCCACCCCGCGTACCGCTACCCCGTCGTCCCCCGCGACGGGGTAGCGGTGTTTCTAGACGTTGACGGTCTCGGGGTGGGTCAGCGCGGTCCACCGGCCGGGCAGCCGATGCCGCACGGTCAGCCCGAAGCCTCCGCCCTGGCGGGGCGCCACCCGGGTGGGTTCGTCGTCGACGACCACGGCCGCCGCCTCGGCCAGCCGCCGGCCCAGCACGTGCAGCGCCGGCGCCAGCGGGTCCGATCCGCCGGGCGCGAGCGAGCCGTCCACCACCAGCAGGTCGATCTCGGTCAGCCCGTCCAGCGCCTCGACGTCGAACCAGTCGACCGTCCGGCCGTCGACCGACAGCTCGGCCAGCCCCACGTGGCGTACGTCGACCGAGCGGGCCAGCCCGTGCGGGCCGAGCTGCGACCGCACCCGGGACGCCCGCGGCGCGTCGTGATCGATCGTGACGAGGCGCCCGCCGCCGGCCGCCACCGCGTAGCCGAGCCAGACTGTGGCCGGCCCGCCGCCCAGGGCCACGACCAGGCCGGGCCGGCGGTGGCGGACGACGTGCACCAGCCCGAGCAGGTCGGTCGGCGGCATCCCGGACGGCATCGGCGCGCGCGGCGTCACCATCTGGAACAGCTGCATCAGGGCTTCGATCTCGAGGCTCTGGTCACGCAGCAGCAGTTCGGCCCCGCGACCGGTCAGCCGCTCGGTGCGGGCCATCGCCTCGGTGAGTTCCTGGTGCCGGTCGCCCGCGGCGAGCCGTTCCTTCTCGAGCGCGGCGATCACCCGGCGCTGCAGCTGGTCGACGACACCGTGCAGGTCGCGTACGGCCTCCTGGGTCGAGCGCTGGGCCCCACCGATCCGGCGGGACAGGTGGATCACCCCGGTCAGCACGACGGCCAGCAGCACCGCGAGCAGGCCGGTGGCGAGCGCGGCCCGCCCGATCATCGACGAGATCCCGACGCCCAGCGCCAGCGGCAGGACCACGATCAGGGCAGCGAGCTGCCGCCGGGACAGGCCACGGCACCGCCGCACGACGAGGCGGGCGAGCCGGAGCAGCCTGATCATGGGGATGCGCACACCCACGTCAACGTCGCGACGACCCGTCCCGTTACGGGATCGACAGCAAAGCGGGCAGCATCCCCCTGATCCGGTCCACGTAGTACGACGGGTCGAACGCGGCTACGGCCTCGCGGGCGCGCCGGCTCTGTGCGGCGTACCGGGACGGATCGGCCTGATAGCGGGCGATCAGCGGGTCCACTTCGGAGCGGGTGCAGTAGACCGCCGCGTCGCCGTAGAAGCCCTGGTAGCGGGCCGGCATGACCACCACGCAGCCGGCCGCCGCCGCTTCGAGCGCCGGGCGCGAATACCATTCGGCCTGCTCGCGGGGCGGGAAGTGCAGGTAGAAGTCGAGCTGGTGCACGAACGAGCGGGACGACAGGTCGGCCACCTGATAGCCGAGCCAGGCCGCGCCGATGCCGACCTCGGGGGCGGGCCGGTCGGGCAGCCGCACGCGCACGTCGGCGTCGGGCAGGCGGCGGCACACGGCGAGGCTGTCGACGGCGTCGGGCGGCCAGTTGGCGGCGTCGCAGAGGTCGGTGCCGGCGATCGCGGTCCCGGCCGAGACCGCCACCCGGTCGGCGACCCACCCGGTCGGGGCGAGCGCGACGGGCAGGTCGTCCGGGTCCAGATTTCCCACCGTACGCATCGACGCGCGCACACCCGCATCCTGCACCGTCCAGGTCGGATCGGCTCCGAAGAGGCGCCGCACCGCGTCGGCACAGATCGCCGGGTCGTAGCGGTGGTCGCTGCCATCGGCCCGGACCGGCGCGCGGTCGGCCACGATCGTCGCGCGCGCCGCCCGTACGAGGGAAGGCTCTTGTGAAGCAAACTGCAGCACCGCGGCCTGGCGCACCACGATCAGCGTGGTCTCGACCGGATCGTCGAGCGAGATCCGGTCGACGACCGAGGCGTTCACCAGGTCCTGCACTCCGGCCGCGAACGGGATCCGCCGCAGCTCGACCGCCCGGTACGAGTCGAGTTGCAGCACCGCCACCCGCAGCCCGGCCGTGCTCAGCGCGCGGAGTTCGTCCAGGGCCGTCCGCTGGGCGCTCTCGAGGAACCGCCAGTCGGCCACCATCACCACGTCGTAGGCCCGGTCGCGTACGGTCCCGAGCAGGTGGTCGGGCGCCGGGAAGGGCCGGTCGGAGCCGTCCGCGGGCCGGTACGCGCTGGCCTGCCGCTCGGCGATCAACCGGTGATGCCGCTGGTAGGCCGACATGTACGCGGTCCGCGCGGGATGCATCCAGTGGGCGCGGATCTCGGCCCGGGACAGCGACCCGGCCGACAACCGGATCAGCGCCAGCGGCGGCGAGTCGAGGTGGCGGACCCGGGCCGCCCCGAACGCGGCCTGGATCCGGCCGATGTACTCGGAGTCGGCCGCCTTGCGCAGCCGGTCGAAGTAGCCGACCGTCCGCAGCACGGTGGAGCGGCGCAGCAGCAGCGACGACGGGTTGAAGCGGCCGCTGCGCACGCCGGGCCGGGTGCACCGCAGATCGTCGGTGACGGCCAGCCCGTCCGAGGTGGTGGCGACCAGCCGCCGGTCGTCGATCAGCGGCCGCACCTGCCGCTCGATCCGCAGCGGGTGCGACCAGTCGTCGGAGTCCTGGAACGTGGCGAACTCGCCGCCGGCCGCGTCCAGCCCGGCGTTGCGGGCGGCGTAGGTGCCCGAGTTCTCCGGCATCCGGATCAGCGTGATGCGCTCGCCCAGCGCCACCGCCTCGCGCAGGACCGGCTCGAACTCGGGCGGTGACGCGTCGTCCACGATGATCACCTCGATGTTGGCCCAGCTCTGGGCCAGGATCGAGCGCACCGCGGTGATCAGACCACGATCCGGCCGGTACGCGGTGACGACCACCGAGACGCGATGCGGCCCCTCCACCCGACCGGCGCCGGCCGTGGTGAGCCGGTCGAACGCCACGCCCTCCCCGGCGGCCACCTCGGGCCCGGGCGCCGGCATCAGCGCCTGGAACGCGGCCGGCCAGTGCCGCGTGCCCGCGCTCAGGTCGGCCCGCAGCGCGATCCGGGCCTCCTCGCCGATCCGCAGATAGCGCCGCATCAGCTTGCGCGCCCGCTCCGGGCCCTGGTGGGCGAGGGTCAGCTGGGCGTGCAGGGCCTGGTTGGCCGGCGAGAGGGCGCGGGCGCCGCAGGCCCGGCGCAGCAGCTCGAACAGGGCGAGCGCGTCGTCGGTGTCGGCCGGTCGCATCTCCTGCAGCCCGATGGTGTGGGCGAGCGCGGCCACCAGCCCCGGGTCGATCCGGCGCCGGATCCGGCGCAGCCACCGCTTGTCGCCGGCGCGGGCCGCCGCCAGCAGCTGGTCGAGGGTGGCGTGCTCGCCGAGCGCGGCCCGGGCCATCAGCTCGCGGGCGTCCAGCGAGCGGTTGCGCGCGGCGGTGGCGGTCAGCGCCAGCCGCAGCCGGGAACCGGCCGCGGTCGCATGATCATCGAGCAGGCCGGATGGGAGTGCGGGCATGCATCGGCTAACTCCGGGACCGGCGGGTTGGTTACACCGCGCTCAGCCCGGCGGGACCGCGGATTGGTTACACCGCGCCGAGCACGGCGGCGGTCACGCGATCCCGCTCGGCCGCGTCGGCCCACGACCCGACCAGGTAGAACGCGTCGACCACATCACCGCCGAGGGTGGAGATGCGGGCCGCCCGCACCTCGGCCCCGGCCTCGTCGAGCGCGGTCGCGACCCGGTAGAGCAGGCCCGGCGAGTCGGCCGCGCGCAGCTCGAGCACGGCCGCGTCGGTCGCCACGTCGCGCTGCCAGACCACCCGCGGCGAGGCCGTGCCGCCCCGCGCGCTCATCGCCCGGGCCCGCACCCGCTGGGTCACCGACACGTCTCCGGCGGCCACCCGGCGCAGGTCGGCCGCGAGCGCGACCGGGTCGTACGGGCTGCCGTAGCGGGGCTGGGTGAAGAACTCGACGATCGCCCGGCCGTCGACCGTGCTCGCGTTGGCGCCGACCACGTCGAGGCGGTGCATGGCCAGGCAGGCGGCGACCGCGGCGAGCAGGCCCCGGCGGTCGGCCGCGGCCACCGCCAGCCGGTCCCCGTCGAGGTGGACGGCGGGCAGGTCGCCGGACAGCAGTTCGGCGTCGGGGGCGGGCGGCTCGGGCAGTTCGCCGGTGTCGAGCGCCGTGTGCACCCGGTCGACCAGCTCGGCCATCAGCCGGCCCTTCCAGTCCGACCAGGCGGCCGGTCCGGTGGCCTGCGAGTCGGCCCGGGCCAGCGCGTGCAGCAGGTCGAGGGTGGCCGGGTCGCCGACCGTCCCGGCCACCGACGAGATCGTCATCGGGTCGCTCAGGTCGCGCCGGGTGGCCACGTCGGGCAGCAGCAGGTGCAGCCGGACCAGCTTCTCGATGGTGGCCACGTCGGCCGGCGGCAGCCCTATGCGGGTCGCGATCTCGGCCGCGATCGGGGCGCCGACCACGCTGTGGTCGCCGGGCAGGCCCTTGCCCACGTCGTGCAGGAAAGCGCCGATCAGCAGCAGGTCGGGGCGGTCGACCTCGCGCGCGTACGCGGTGGCCTCGTAGGCGGCCTGCACCAGGTGGCGGTCGAGGGTGAACCGGTGGATCGGGTGGTGCTGGGGCAGGCTGCGCATCCGGGCCCACTCGGGGAGCCAGGCGTCGATCAGCCCGTACCGGTCGCACGTCTCCCAGGTGGGCAGCAGGCCGGGGCCGGAGCCGAGCAGCGAGACCAGGGCGGCCCGGGCGGCGGGTGGCCACGGGGTCGGCAGCGGCGGCGAGAACGAGGCCAGCCACTCGCTGGTGGCCCGGGCGATGGGCAGCTGCACGGTGGCGGCCGCGGCGGCCACGCGCAGGGACAGGCTGGGGTCGGGGACCGGGCCGATCGCCGTCCGGGCCAGGACCAGCTCGCCGTCCTGCTCGACCACGTCGCGGGCGACCGGGCGGCGCGACGGTGTCCCGGTCGGCAGGCCCCGCCGGCGGCCGCTGCGAAGCCGGTCGACGGCCCGCCAGGCGTCGTCGAGGGCGTGGGCGACCGTACGGGCGTCCCCCGCGACCCGCCGCAGCAGAGCGTCCCCGTCGTCGAGTTCGAGCAACTCGGCCACGGCCGTGCGCTCCTGCGCGACGAGCCGGTCGACCCGGCGCCCGACCGCGAGGTGCAGCGCGTCGCGGGTGTCCAGCAGCCGCAGGCCGGCCGCGCGCACGGCCGGACGCATGGTGTCGGCGACCCCGGCCCGGCCGACGGCGCGCAGGATGGTCACGTCGCGCAGCCCGCCCGCCGCCTCCTTGAGGTCACCCTCGAGCAGGAAGGCGAGCTCGCCGTGACTCGCCCAGCGGGCCACGGTCAGCTCCTTGAGGGCGGGCAGCAGCCGTACGGCGGTGCGCCGCCACTGATCCCCCGCGGCGGCCACCAGCTCGGCGGTCAGATTTTTGTCGCCGGCCACGTGGCGGGCGTCGAGCAGGCCGAGCGAGACCTTGACGTCGTCGTGCGCGACCGACAGCGCCTCCGGCAGGGTACGCACGGAGTGGTCGAGGCCGAGCCGGGCGTCCCAGATCGGATACCAGAGCGAGGCGGCGATCCGGTCGATGCCGGCCGCGCCGTTGTGCAGCAGCACGAGGTCGAGGTCGCTGTAGGGGGCGCAGTCGCGCCGGCCCAGGCCGCCCACGGCCACCAGGCTGACGCCGGGCACGTGGGCCGGGAAGAGTTCCCCCAGCCAGGCATCGAGCGCCGCGGCCCGATCCTGCCGGGCGGCGGCGCCGATGTGTTCGCGAAGTTTGTCCAGCGAGCCGCCGGCCGGCACCTGCGGTGGGGTCGGCGGCTCGCTGGGCATGGGTGTCATTCAGTCGATCAGATCAGAGCGCGTCGAGGCCGCGCTCGCCGGTGCGGACCCGGATGACGTCGTCGACCGACGTGACCCAGACCTTGCCGTCACCGATCTTGCCGGTCTTGGCCGCCGTGACGACCGCGTCGACGATCTTGTCGACGTCGATCTCGTCGGTGACCACCTCGACCTTGATCTTCGGCAGGAACTCCACCGTGTACTCGGCGCCCCGGTACACCTCGGTGTGGCCCTTCTGCCGGCCGTAGCCCTGCACCTCGCTCACGGTCAGCCCGGCCACGCCGAGGGCGTGCAGAGCCTCCTTCACCGCGTCGAGCTGGTACGGCTTGATGACCGCGGTCACCAGCTTCATGCTCAGTCCTTCCATCGGGGCAGTCATAGGAGAATCTAACCGGCGACCTTCTGGCTGACGTCCGCCTTGCCGTCGGCGTCGACCGCCGCGCCGGGCTTGATGCCCGCCATGGCGAAGGCGCCGCCGCCACCGGAGCCACCGGCCGGGGTGATGTCGTAGCCGGACTCGCCGTGGTCCGAGATGTCGATGCCGCCGACCTCGGCCTCCTCGCTGACCCGGCCGAGCTTCACGGCCTTGAGGATGTAGGCGAGGATCGCGGCGATCGCGAACGAGTAGACCGTGACGGCCAGCGAACCGATGAACTGGCGACCCAGCTGGGTCGCGCCGCCGCCGTAGAACAGACCCTCGCTGGCACCGAGCACGTCGGTGATCGCACCGTTGACCTGGGTGGTGGCGAAGAGGCCGATGAACAGCGAGCCGATCCAGCCACCGACGAAGTGGACGCCGACGACGTCGAGCGAGTCGTCGTAGCCGAAGCGGTACTTCAGGCCCACGGCCAGGGCGCAGACCGCACCGGCGATGATGCCGAGCAGCACGGCCGGCATCGGGGCGATGAAGCCACAGGCCGGCGTGATCGCGACCAGACCGGCGACCGCGCCGGAGGACGCGCCGACCATGGTGGGCTTGCCGTCCCGCAGCCACTCCACGACGCACCAGCCCACGAGGGCGGCGGCGGTGGCGAGCTGCGTGTTGACGAACGCGACGGCGGTGGTGCTGTCGACGGTCAGCTCGGAACCGGCGTTGAAGCCGAACCAGCCGAACCACAGCAGACCGGCGCCGAGGGCGACGAACGGCACGTTGTGCGGGCGCATGTTCTCCCGCGGCCAGCCGATGCGCTTGCCGAGCACGATGGCGACGGCCAGGGCCGCGGCACCGGCGTTGATGTGCACGGCCGTGCCACCGGCGAAGTCGAGCGCCTTGACCTGGGCGCCGATCCAGCCGCCGCCCCACACCCAGTGGGCGACGGGGACGTAGACCAGGGTGAACCAGCCGAACGCGAACAGCACCCAGCCGCCGAACTTGAAGCGGTCGGACAGCGCGCCGCTGATCAGGGCGACCGTGATGACGGCGAACATCATCTGGAAGGCCATGAACACGTACGTGGGGATGCCGGTCTCGCCCCACATGTCGCCGACCCAGCCGGTGCTGGTGCCGGCGTAGCCCCAGTTACCGATGATGTTGTTGAGGCCCTCGGACCCGTTCGCGCTGAACGCGAGCGAGAAGCCGTAGAGAGCCCACAGGATCGAGATGAGCCCGATGCACGAGAAGCTCATCATCATCATGTTCAGAACGCCCTTGGACCGGTTGAGGCCACCGTAGAACAGCGCCAGACCCGGAGTCATGAGCAAAACGAGCGCAGACGACAGGAGCAACCAGGCGGTATTGCCGGTGTCGATCTCCACGCTGCCTCCTCTCGGAATTAAGGTGTCCTCACACACGACCAAAGGGCGGCGTCGCCGGTCGGCCGGTTTCGTGACGAGAGACTTCCGGTCGGAGGTTTCACGCAGGGTCCACGCTCGATTTCCGGCGCGTGACCGACTGTTTCGTACGTGTGAAGAAACTCTCACAGGCGCAGCACGGAAACGCCCTGAACTGGGACAATCCCCGCCTCAAGCCGTTAACGTAGCGCGTACTCGAGGGTGTGGCGCTCGTAGTCGAGGAGCCTCAGATCACGCATCGGGCGCCGGAGATGCCCCTTGTGAACAATGCGAACGAACGCCGGGTCGCCGGCCGCGGCCATCCGTCGGATGCCCTCGACGTGGTCGACGATGCGCTTGCGGATCGTGCGGACCAGGCGGTGCCGGTCACGCGGGATCAGGCCGTAGGCGTCGGCGAACAACCGGAGGCGGCGCGGCCGGTTGGGCCGCTTCCAGCCCAGCGTGTAGGAGTCGCGGTCGCTGAACAGCGGCACCCAGGTCCAGGCGGCGTAGGCCACGTCGTAGATGCGCGCACCGGGCGAGGCCAGGTCGAAGTCGATCAGCGAGAGGGTGCCGTCGGGCCGCCAGACCACGTTGTGCGGGGCGGCGTCGTGGTGGCAGATCACCTCGGTGTCGGGCGGGGGCGGCCCGAACGAGCGCCAGACCGCGCCCGGCGGCGGGACGAAGCCGTACTGCGCGTCGTGGAACATCCGCAGCATCGTGGCCACGGTGACCAGCGCCTCCTCGGTCACCCAGTGGGGCGCCAGGGGGTATTCACCGCACTCGCCGTCGAGGTATGACAGAACCTCGCGGCCCTTGTCGTCCATGCCCAGGGCGTGCGGCGAGCCGGTGAAGCCGACCCGCTCGAGGTGGTTGAGCAGACTGTGCACGGCCGGGGTCCACGGACCGGCATTTCGCCGCACGGTGTCGCCGACCTTCGAGACGGTGCTGACGTTGCCGCCGTGCAGCGGGATCTCCCGCTCCTGCGTCACCAACACCCTCCCCTGCTCCGCTTGATGCTGACCTCCGAGACTACGCGTCGCTGCCAAGCAAGGCCTCGACGAACGCGGCCGGCTCGAACGGGGCGAGATCGTCCGGGCCCTCGCCCAGTCCCACCAGCTTGACGGGAATGCCCAGCTTGCGCTGCACAGCGATGACGATTCCCCCCTTCGCGGTGCCGTCCAGCTTGGTCAGCACGACGCCGGTCACGTCCACCACTTCGGTGAACACGCGGGCCTGCTCGAGGCCGTTCTGGCCGGTCGTGGCGTCGAGCACGAGCAGCGTCTCGTCCACCGGGCCGTGCTTCTCGACGACCCGCTTGACCTTGCCCAGCTCGTCCATCAGGCCGACCTTGTTCTGGAGGCGGCCCGCGGTGTCGATCACCACCGTGTCGATGCCGGTGTCGATGCCCCGCTTGACGGCGTCGAACGCGACGCTGGCCGGGTCGCCGCCCTCGGGCCCGCGTACCGTCTCGGCGCCGACCCGCTCGCCCCAGGTCTGGATCTGGTCGGCCGCGGCGGCGCGGAAGGTGTCGGCCGCGCCGAACAGCACGGTCCGCCCGTCCGCGATCAGCACCCGGCCGATCTTTCCGCAGGTGGTGGTCTTGCCGGCGCCGTTCACGCCGACCACCAGCATCACCGCCGGGCGGCCGTCGTGCGGGGTGGTCTTCAGCGAGCGGTCGAGCTCGGGGTCGAGGGCCGCCACGAGCTCCTCGGTCAGCTGCTCACGCACCTCGGACACCGTGCGCGAGCCGAGCACCCGGACCCGCTCGCGCAGCCGGGCCACGATCACCTGGGTCGCCTCGACGCCGACGTCGGCGCTGATCAGGCTGTCCTCGATCTCCTCCCAGGCGTCCTCGTCGAGGTGATCGCGGGAGAGCACGCTGAGCAGGCCCCGGCCGAAGATGTTCTGCGAGCGGGACAGGCGGGCCCGCAGGCGCACCAGGCGGCCCGCCGTGGGCTCCGGCTTGTCCAGCGCGGGCGCCTCGGGCTCGGCCGGCTTCTCCTCGATCAGCGGGGGCAGGCCCTCGTCGACCTCGGCCGGCACCTGCAACGACGGCGCCTCCGGCTCGCGCTCCAGCGTCGTCGTACCGCCGCCGGTCTCGGCCGGCGGGAGCTGGCGACGGCGCATGCGGGGCACGACCAGGCCGATCCCACCGGCCACGAGCACGACGAGCAGGATGACAGCGGCGACCACGTATTCCATAGCCGAAATCCTGACAGATGTCCGGGCGGCATGTGGCGTCGCCCGCCCGCTAGCGGTTCATAGGTACGTGCAGGAGGATGTAGACCCCTCGACCCCCTCGCGCGAAGGCTCCTCGAAGTGACCGCTCAACTGCTGATAGGCCCCCTGCTCCGCCGCGTCGTCGGGGACCGCGCGACCATCTGGGTCGAGACCACCGCGCCCGCGCTCGTCCGGGTCGAGGCCGAGGGTGGCGGCGCCGGTTCCACCCCGACCTTCTCCGCGTACGGACACCACTACGCGATCGTGATCGTCGAAGGTCTGCGCCCCGACGCGTCCAGCGCCTACCGGGTCTTCCTGGACGACCAGCCGGTGTGGCCGTCGCCGGAGTCGACCTATCCCCCGTCGGTGATCCGCACCCGGCCCGCCGACGACGCCGCGGCCCCGGTACGCCTCATCTTCGGCTCGTGCCGCGAGGCGACCCCCAGCTCGAACAGCCGTAAGCTGCCGCCCGACGCGCTCGACGCGTACAGCCGGCGCCTGATGGCCGACCCGCAGAACCCGGATCTGCGGCCCGACCTGGTTGTGCTGCTGGGCGACCAGGTCTACGCCGACAACACCTCGGCCAAGGTGCGCCGCTTCCTCAAGAAGCGACGCCGGCCCACCCCCGACGCCCCGGACGACCAGGTCGTGACGTTCGACGAGTACACCAAGCTCTATCTGGAGTCGTGGCGCGACCCCGAGGTGCGCTGGTTGTTCGCGACCGTGCCGAGCGTGATGATCTTCGACGACCACGAGCTGATCGACGACTGGAACACCTCCGAGTCGTGGCACCAGGAGATGCTGGCCAAGCCGTGGTGGATCGAGCGGATCACCGGCGGCCTGGCGTCGTACTGGGTCTATCAGCACCTGGGCAACCTCAGCCCCGACGAGCTGGCCGCCGACCCGCTGTTCCAGAAGGTGACGACGGTCGACGATGCCACCGACCTGCTGCACGAGTTCGGCCGCACGGTCGACAACCACGAGCAGCCCTACCAGTGGAGCTACTCGCTCGACATCGGCCGCACCCGCCTGGTGATGCTCGACAACCGCTGCAGCCGGGTGCTGACCCCCGACCGCCGCGAGATGCTGCCCGCCGACGAGTGGAACTGGTTCGTCAACCGGGCCCACGGCGAGTACGACCACCTGGTCGTGGGTTCGTCACTGCCGTGGCTGATGCCGCCCGCGATCCACTATCTGGAGGCGTGGAACGAGAGCACCGCCGCCTCACGCAACCCCCGGGTGGCGGCGGCCGCCGAGAAGCTGCGCCGGGCCGTCGACCTCGAGCACTGGGCCGCGTTCAGCCGCTCGTTCAACGCGCTGGGCGAGCTGTTCCGGCGGCTCGGCGAGGGCGGCACGGGCTCGCCCGGCCACCGCGTCGGGGCCGGTGGGGCGTATGCGGCGCCCGCGTCGATCAGCGTGCTCTCCGGCGACGTCCACCACTCGTACGTGGCCGAGGCCGACTTCGGCACGAAGATGTCCACCCCGGTGATGCAGCTGACCTGCTCGCCGGTGCACAACCAGGTGCCCGCGTTCATGCGCCCGCTGATGCGCTTCAGCTGGTCGCGGGCCGCCGCCCACGGCCTGAGCGCGGTCGCCCGCACGGCCGGCGTCAAGCGTCCCGCCTGGAAGTGGAAGCGCCTGGCCGGCCCCTACTTCGGCAACGCGATCAGCACTCTCCGCCTCAACGGCCTCGACGCGACCGCCCGGGTCGAGGGCACCAACACCGACGGCGACCTGTTCCAGGTGGCCGAGGTCACATACCCGCGTTGAACAGGGCGACCTGCCGGACGCGGTCGTCCGGGTCGGTTCGCATCTGCAGGAGCAACGGGTCGTTCGCGGGCAGCGCGCCGGCCACCACCACCCGTACGCGGGGATCGGGGTGGCCGGCGTGGGCCGTCACCTCGGGCCGGGGCCCGCGCTGGTGGAAGGTGTAGGCCGAGAGCAGGTTCTGCAGCGCCCAGCTGTCGTCCTCGAGCGCCAAGCGCGGCCGGATCAGATCGGCCGCGGCGTCGATGAACGGCGGCTCGGCCATCAACAGGAAGAACAGCACGTCGGCGACGAACCGGCGGACACCCGTCCGTTCGTCGGCGATGTGCACCGCGGCCCACTCGAACGACAGCGTCGGGTTGCGGTCGCTGGTGAACGAGTAGATCGCGCGGTACCAGTCCTGCGACTCGGGGTCGTCGTGGTGCAGACCGCGTTCCATCACCTCGTCGCGCGGGGCGTCGAGGCCGATGGCGTGCTCGAGCTCGGTCAGCACGGCCCGGTGGGCCAGCAGCACCGACGCCGACCGCCCGTCCGGCGCGGTCACCACGAGACGGGTCACGTGCTGGTCGTCCACCGCCAGCCGTTCCCGGGTGACCTGGCCGGCGCCGGCCGGCAGGTCGAGGCGTCGCCGCAGCTCGTCCCCCTCGTCGCCGTCCAGCCAGGCGCGCGCCGTTCCGATCGCCGCGACGATCTCGGGACGCATGCTGTCGTAGCGCCCCTCGAGCAGGTCCGAGACCGTCTCGAGGTCACCGCCGTCGGCCGCCTCACGCAGGTTCATGCCGGCAGATCAAGAGCCTTGCGCAGGTACGGGAGATGCTGCGTCCCGCTCCAGCGGTAGGCCGACAGCCCAGCCGAGCGCGCTCCCCGTACGGCCCGGTCGTCATCGTCGACGAACAGCACCACGGACGGCGGGAACCCGATCAGCTCGCACGCCTTCTCGAAGAACTCGGGGGCCGGCTTGTGGGCCTTGATCTCCCACGAGCTGATCACCTCGTCGACCTCGCCGGCCAGGCCCAGTGTGTCGAGGTCGCCGCGCAGACGGTCGGTGGCGTTGGTGGCCAGCCCGACCTTGCGACCACCGGCCCGCACCTCGCGGACGAACGCCAGCACCTCGGGGTCGGGCTCGCCCCGGTAGGCCTGCCACTCGGCGACGGCGGCCCGGGCCTCCTCGATGTCGATCGGCAGCCGCTGCGCCACCAGATCCATCCACTCGGCGTCGGAGATCTCCCCGGCCATCGCGGGCCGGTAGATGTCCCACGTCATCGACGTCTCGAGCAGGGCGGCCGGCTTCAGGCCGTGCGCCACCTCGACGGCGATCATGGGGGCCGGGTCCCAGCGGCGCAGCACGCCGTCCAGGTCGATGAGCAGGGCCTGGGCGCGCTCGCGCGGCATACTCGCTAGTCCTCCGACTCGTGCTTGAGCCGCTGGCTGATCACCTGGGTGACACCGGCACGCATCGTGACGCCGTAGAGGGCGTCCGCGACCTCCATCGTGCGCTTCTGGTGCGTGATGATCAGCAGCTGGCTCTTCTCCCGCAACTGTTCGAAGAGCGTAATCAACCGGCCCAGGTTGACGTCGTCGAGGGCCGCCTCGACCTCGTCCATGATGTAGAAGGGCGAAGGGCGGGCCCGGAAGATCGCGCAGAGCATGGCCACCGCGGTCAGCGACCGCTCGCCACCGGAGAGCAGCGACAGGCGCTTGATCTTCTTGCCGGGCGGGCGGGCCTCGACCTCGACGCCGGTGGTCAGCATGTCTTCCGGATCGGTGAGCACGAGCCGGCCCTCGCCGCCCGGGAACAGCACCTGGAAGACCAGCTCGAACTCGCGGGCGGTGTCTTCGAAAGCGGTGCTGAACACCTCGAGGATCCGGTCGTCGACGTCCTTGACCACGGTGAGCAGGTCTTTGCGGGTGGCCTTGAGGTCTTCGAGCTGGTCGGAGAGGAACTTGAACCGCTCCTCGAGCGCCGCGAACTCCTCGAGCGCGAGCGGGTTGACCTTGCCGAGCAGGGAGAGGTCACGCTCGGCCTTGTTGGCCCGCTTCTCCTGGGTCGGGCGGTGGAACGGCACCGGCTGCGGCTCGGGCTTGCCGTCCTTCTCGGCCAGCGCCACTTCGGCCTGGGTCGGCGGCACCGGCTGCTCCGGGCCGTACTCGGTGATCAGCGTGTCGACGTCGAGCGAGAAGTCCTCGGCCGCCTTGGCCTCGAGCTGCTCGATGCGCAGCCGCTGCTCGGCCCGGGCCACCTCGTCGCGGTGCACCTCGCTGGTCAGGCGCTCCAGCTCGGACACGAGCCGCTTGGCCCCGGCCCGCACCTCCTGCAGCTCGGCCTCGCGCAGGGTGCGGGCCTGGGCCAGTTCGTCACGCACCTCGATCGCGGCGGCCAGCGACGTCTGCACGCGGGCCAGCGCGGCGGCGGCACCCAGCGCGACCGCCTTGGCGATCTCGGCGCCGCGGGCCCGGGCGGCCCGGCGCGCGGCCGCCCGCTCGCGGGCCTGCCGTTCGGCGTTGGCCTGGCGCAGCAGCGAGTCGGCCCGGCCGGCGATCGAGGCGACCCGTTCCTCGGCCGTGCGGACGGCGAGCCGGACCTCCATCTCGTTCTGCCGGGACTGCGGCACCAGCGCGGCCAGCCGGTCACGCTCGTCGGTGGACGGTTCCTCGTCGATCGGGGTCGCCTCGGCCAGCGCCAGGCGTTCCTCGAGCTCGGCCACCCGCATCAGGTCGGCCTCGCGGGCCGACTCGGCCTTCTGCCGGGCCGCGCCCAGCCGCTCGGTCTCGGCCTTGGCCGACCGGGCGGCGGCACCCAGCTCGGCGAGCCGGCGGGCGGCGGCGTTGCGCTCACCCTCGGCCGCCCGCTTGGCCGCGGCCGCGACGTCGACGGCCTGCTTGTGCCGGGTGACCTCGGCCCGCGCGTCGCCGAGCTGCTGCTTGAGCAGGCCGATCGATTCCTCGGCGGTGTTCCGGTTGGCGTGGGCCTCGTCGACCGCGGCCTGCACCTCGAGATAGCTGGTCGCCTTGCCGGAACCACCGGCGGCCGCGTACGCCCCCAGGACGTCCCCGTCCGGCGTCACCGCCCGCAGCTCGGAGTTGGCGCTGATCAGCGCGACGGCGGCGGTGTGGTCGGGCACCAGGACCACGTCGCGCAGCGCCCGGTTGAGGGCGGGGCGCAGGTTTTCCGGGCAGCCGATCACGTCGGGCGCCCACACCGCGCCCGCGGGCAGGGCCGGGCGCAGCGCGTCGAGCGAGCCTTGCATGCCGGGACCGGCCGGCGAGGCGACGACCAGCGCGGCCCGCCCGGCGTCGGCGATCTTGAGCGTGCGCATCGCCTCGACGGCTTCGTCCACTCCGGAGAGCGCGACGGCGTCGGCCAGCGAGCCCAGCGCGGCGGCCAGGGCGGCCTCGTGTCCGGGCTGGACGGTGAGCACCGAGGCCAGGCTGCCGAGCAGGCCGGGCACCTCGCCCGCTTTGGCCAGCAGCGCGCCCGCGCCGTCCTTGCGCTTGAGGCCGAGGGCGAGGGCCTCCTCGCGGGCCTTCCAGCTCGCCGCGTCCTTCTCGGCGGCGCGCTCGGCGTCGGAGAGTTCCTTGACCACGGCGGCGGCCCGGTCGTGGGCGTCGACCGCCTCGGCGTGCCGCTCGTCGAGCTCGACGTTGCCCCGGTCGGCCTCGGACGACTCGGCGGCGACCGCGTCCACCTCGGCCTGGGCCGTCTCGGCGCGCATCATCGCGTCGGTGTGGGCCGCGGCCAGGCGCTCGATCTCGTCGGTGGCGCCCTCGGTGCGGGCCCGGGCCGCGTTCACGTTGCCGACCAGCTTGGCCAGGCCCTCGCGCCGGTCGGCGATGGCCTTGGCCGCCGTCCGCAGCGCGCCCTCGGCCCCGGCCAGCTGGCGTTCCAGGTCCTGCCGGTGCTCGATCGCCTCGGCCAGGCGCATCTGGTCGTCGGTGAGCGCCTCGCGCAGTTCCTCCTCCTGCTCGCGCACCCGCTCCGACTCGGCGACCAGCTGCTCGGGGTCGCGGCCGGGCCGTTCCTCCTCGGGCGTGGCCGCGAGGTGCCGCAGCCGCTCGGTGGCCAGCTGCTCGGTCGAGCGGAAACGCTCCTGCAGGGCGGACAGCTTGTACCAGACGTCCTGCGCCGCCTGGAGCATCGGAGCGTCTTCGGCGTGCGCGAACTCGAGGTCGGCCAGATGCCGCTGGACCTCGCGGTTTTCGTCCTCGACCTGGCCGCGGCGCTCACGCATCGCCGACTCGTCGGCGATCTCCTTGTCCAGTGTGGTGCGCAGGGTGTGCAGGTCATCGGCGAGCAGCCGCAGCCGGGCGTCGCGCAGGTCGCTCTGGATGCCGGCCGCGCGCCGGGCCACCTCGGCCTGCTTGCCGAGCGGCTTGAGCTGGCGCCGCAGCTCGGCCGTGAGGTCGGTGAGCCGGTTGAGGTTCACCTGCATGGCGTCCAGCTTGCGGATCGCCTTTTCCTTGCGCTTGCGGTGCTTGAGAACGCCGGCGGCCTCTTCGATGAAGGCGCGGCGGTCCTCGGGCTTGGCGTGCAGCATCGCGTCGAGCCGGCCCTGGCCGACGATGATGTGCATCTCGCGGCCGATGCCGGAGTCGCTCAGCAGTTCCTGGATGTCGAGCAGCCGGCACTGGTTGCCGTTGATCTCGTACTCGCTGGCGCCGTCGCGGAACATCCGGCGGGTGATCGACACCTCGGTGTACTCGATCGGCAGCGCGCCGTCGTTGTTGTCGATCGTGAGCGTCACCTCGGCTCGGCCCAGCGGGGCCCGCCCGGACGTGCCGGCGAAGATGACGTCTTCCATCTTGCCGCCGCGCAGTGCCTTGGCGCCCTGCTCGCCGAGAACCCAGGCGATGGCGTCGACGACGTTGGACTTGCCGGAGCCGTTGGGGCCCACCACACAGGTGATGCCCGGCTCCAGCCGCAGCGTCGTAGCGGAGGCGAAGGACTTGAAGCCCTTGACCGTCAGGCTCTTGAGGTGCACGGATCTCCGAGGGTCGGTCGTGTTCTGCTTCGGCGCAGATTACCCCCGGCAAGCGTCAGTGGCCGTACCCAACGCTCCGAGCCCGCGATAAACCGGACAAAAGGGTGCACTCTGTCACTCGGGGGTCGCAACGAGTCACGCTCGGTGAGGTGGCCGGCGGCGGGCAAAAAGATGCGCGCCGCCACTGGGTGGAGGCGCGCGTTTTCAAGATGCGTCTTTGGTGCGAGGGGGGAACTGTGGCCGCCACGCTCAGGGGTGCGAGGCTGCGACGGCCGGTGGAGCTCAGGTCAGCGCGGGCTCGGTCAGGCGCGCGAAATCGTCGGCCTCGGCGGCAGCCGCAGCCAGGCGATCATTCTCCGCCCGAAGACGGGTGACCTCGAACTCCAGGGCCTGCACCCTGGAACGCAGACGGGTGACCTCGTCGAGCAGACGCCGATCGGGCGCCGCACCTACGTGGCCAAAGAGGGCCTTCGCCATGGTGACTACTCCTTGAGAAGCACTGCTTCTTCTTATGGAAAGCGTTGGTGGAGAGGCCGACCAACGCGCGCGCAGGACGCACCGGTTGCACTCAAGGGCACGCTTGAGCACAGAATCATGCACCCTGGAAGGTGTTTCGTGAGGTGCAGATCGCTCACGCTCGAACTGGAAACGGGCGCGAGTGGGCGCGACTGGCGACTTCTCCATAGTGCGCCGTCGTCCAGAACCCGTCAAGCGCTGCGGGGGCGTCCGGACGCGGGGAAGCAGTGAATCATGCCACCCGATCGGCCGTCATCAGGCCAAACAGCCTCTTGACAGGCCTCGCGTTCCCCTTTCCCCACCCATCACAAGATCCAAAACGGGCACGAAGGTTGGCATGCCCGTTCGGTCAATGCTGATCTTGACGGTTGCCGGCGCCCGGCGCGACCCCTTTTTCGGTCGGCCGTCGCCGCCTTGAATCGGACCTTTGTTACAAAAGGGGCGGCAAATCGGGTAAAAAGCGCGTAATTGTGTCGCCTACCCGACACGCGGTCGAGCGCACGGCACGCTGTTTCGTTGCCTCCATCGTGAATCCGACCCCGCCACGTGAGCGCATCTGTCTGCTCACCGGCGGCGGGTACCCGTACCGGCGGGATGCGCTCAGCGGATGGTGCCGCACCCTCGTCGAGGGGCTGCGACGCTTCCGGTTCGAGTTGCTGACCGTCACGGACCGGGAACCCCCGCCCGCTCCCGCCTACCCGCTGCCCCTGAACGTCGGCTCGGCCCGCGCCGTCGCCGTCGGCCGGGACGTCCGGCGACCCGAGAGCCGCGGCGAGAACCGGGCCGAGCGCCGGGCCGCCGCCGAGCGGGCCAAGGCCGCGGCCGCGCTGGTCTGCCGGGGGCTGATCGGCGAGGCCGAGAACGCCGGGGAGATCTTCGCGGACGGGTTGCGGCGGCTCGCCGACAATCCCGCCGTCCTACCCGGGCTGCCGCTGGCCGACGCGCTGCTCGACGGCTGGCGCACCGGCCACACCGCGGACGGTGAGCTGCCGCTGCCCCGGCTCAGCCTGCGCGACGCCCGGACCGCGGCCACGCTGCTGCGGCACGCGCTGGGCGCGCTCAGCGTCGACGTGCCCGAATGCGACCTCGTGCACTGCGTCGGCGGCACCACCCCGCTGCTCTCGGCGCTCGCCGGGCGCTGGCGGCAGGACGTCCCGCTGCTGCTCACCGAGGCCCGGACCCCGGTCGCCCGGCACAAGCCGCACGAGGAGCGCCTGTCGCCGGCCGTACGCACGGTGCTGCGACGGTTCCGCGGGGCGGTCGCCCGCACCGGGTACGCCGAGGCCGGCCTGATCGCGCCGCTCAGCGCCTACCACCACAGCTGGGCCCTGCGGCACGGCGCCCAGGCGGCCAAGCTCGTGCAGGTGCCGGCCGGGGTCGACCCGTCGGAGTATCCGGGCGCGCCCGAGCTCAAGAGTGACCCGGCCGTGGTGTGGGCCGGTTCGGGCGGACCCGACAGCGGCCTGTCCCCGCTGCTGGCCGCGTTCCAGCAGATCGCGTCGGCCGTGCCCGGGACCGTGCTGCACCTGGTCGGCGTCACCGCCACCCACGAGGACTACTGCGCCGAGCAGATCGAGCGCACCGGCCTGGGCCGGGCCGTCCGGCTGCACCCGCTGCCGGCCGATCCGCGCGACCGCTACACCGCCGGCCACGTGGTCGCGCATGTGCCCGGACCCGCCGACCCGCCGTACCGGCTGATCGAGGCGATGATGTCGGGCCGCGCGGTGGTCGGCGTCGACGTGGGCCCGGCCGCCGAGACGCTCGGCGACGCCGGCGTGCTGGTGCAGGCGGGCGACCCGGCCGAGCTGGCCATGGCCGTGGTCGAGCTGCTGCGGGCACCGGCCCGGCGGCGCGCGCTGGGCGAGGCGGCCCGGCGCCGGGCGCTGACCCACTTCACCAACGACCGGGTGGTCCGCGTCTACGGCGCGCTCTACGCCGATCTCGCGGCGCCACCCCCGCCGCCCGCGTTCGAGCTGGCCCTCGCGGTGCCGGCCCCGCGGTCCGAGCCCCCGGTCACCCTGCGCTGGCTGGTCAGTGAAAGGCAGGACGGATGACGATCACGCCCGGACGATCGCGTACGGCTTCCCGGCGTACGCGTCGTGGCACTCCCGCCGCCACCACCCCGCGGCACTCGCCGCCGCCGCGCTCCAGGAGACCGCCCGCCATCAGCCTCATCGAGGCGCCGGCGGTCGAGGTCGTCGCCCCGCCGGTCGTCGCCGAGCGCAGCGACACCGATCTGCGCCGCCACACGGCCCGCTCGCACCGCGCCCGCACCAGCCGCTCCTATCTGACCGCGGCCCTGCTGCGCTGCGCCCTCTATCTGGGCCCGCTGAGCGTCGCCGCGGCCGCCGCCGAACCGCTGGCCCGGGTCGCCTGGCCGGTGCCCCTGGTCACGCTTCTGCTCGGCTGGGCCGCGGCGCAGGCGCTCACCAGCACCGGCGTCTCGCTGGCGCGGCGGGCCGGCACAACCGCGGCCGCCCGCCACGTCGGGCTGGGTTTCGCCGTGGTCGCCGGGGTGTGGTGCGCGCTGGTCTGGGTCGCTCCGGCGAGCCTGGTCGGTCCCGATCGCGGGCTGGCCCTGGTGGTCGGGCTGGGTGGGCTGGGCACGCTCGCCACCGTCACCGCGGCCCTGGTCACCCGGGCCGAGGCGGCGATCGTGCTGTGGAGCCTGCCCGCCTGGGTGCTGGCCGCGATCACGCTGGCCGAGATCCAGCCGGTCGGCACGCTGCTGCCCGCGGCGATCGTGGTCGCGCTGGTCCGGGCGTTCCAGCCGGTCGTGGTGGCCGGGCGGCGCGGCCGGCGGCCCCGGCTGACCCCGGCCGAGGTCCGGCGGGGCGGGGGCTATCTGGTGATCGGCGCGTCCCAGGCGATCTGTGTCGGACTGGTCTGGCAGGCCGGGCCGTCCGGCTCGACCGCACCCTTCTGGCTGCCGCTGCTGCTGGCCGTGCCCATCCTCGAGGCGCTGATCGGCTGGCACACCCGGCAGGTGGAGTCGGGCCTCGACGCGGCCGAGAGCGGCGCCGCCTACCACCGGCACGTCCGCAGCGTCACGATGATCACGCTGGCCGGGCTGGTGCCGCCGTTCGCCGTGGGTGTCGCCCTCGCGCTGGCCGCGTACCGGCTGCCCGCCGGCCTGCCCGGTTTCGCCGACACCCAGTCCGGAGTGCTCGGCCTGGCCGGGGGCACGTTGCTGGGTGGGGTGTTCGCCATCACCTATCTGCTGGCGGCGCGCGGGCGTACGGGAATCGCGGCCACTCTCGCCGCCGCCCCACCGCTGACCGCGGCCGCCCTCCCGTTCCTGCCCCTGCCCTCGTCCGGTCCCCTGCCGGACGCGGTCGCCGTCCTCGCCGCCACCCACCTGGCCGGCCTGCTCGTGGTGGCCCTCATCGCCGATACCGACCAGACCCTCGACGACTCCAGGAGAACATCGTGAAGACCCTGTTCCCCCCGTACGCCCACCCGTCGCCCGAACTGCCGCTGGACGGCGACACCTGGATCGTCCGCGACCAGCCGGGCGACCGGCGCACCCTGCACCAGTCGCTCGGCCGCATCGACCTCGACTGGGGCAGCCGATCGCTGGCCGACGTGCTGGCCGATGTGGACGCCTGGCGCGAGGACGGGGCCGAGGGGCTCTTCCTGGACCGGGCGCCGGCCGGCTCGGGGGGCGTGGGCCCGGTCGCGCTGACCATCCGGCTGGCCGCCCGCCGGGGCCTGCACCGGGTGGTGCTCAACCCGGGCGTGCCGACCCATCCGCTCTACCGGGACCTGGGCGTGCGCATCTGCACGTTCGAGGGGCCGTGGGAGGCGTACCAGAGCTGGGACGGCGACGGTGTGCGCCCGGGCGACGGGCACATCGTGCACGGCGTGCCGGCCGCCCTGCTCACCGCCGCCCGCCGCCTGATGGGCCGGCGCGGGGCCGGGTTCGGGCTGGCCACCGACGCCGGGCCGAGGAGCCTTAATGCCGGATCGTTCGCGGGCGGGGCTGGCAGCGCGGACAACTGAACGAGGAGCGGTTCATGAACTGCTCGCGCCGCATGATCGAGCCGCACCGGTGGCAGGGCTGGCCCTCGCGCCCGTAGGCGTTGAGCGACCGGTCGAAGTAGCCGCTCTCCCCGTTCACGTTCACGTAGAGCTCGTCGAAGCTGGTGCCGCCGGCCACGATCGCCTCGCCCAGCACATCACGGACGTGGGCGAGGAGACGGCGTACGGCGGGACGGGTCAATTGATCGGTGAGCCGCGCGCCGTGCAGCTGAGCCCGCCACAGAGCCTCGTCGGCATAGATGTTGCCGACGCCCGAGATGAGCGTCTGGTCGAGCAGGGCCCGCTTGACCTCGGTGTGCTTGGCCCGCAGCCGGGCCACGAACAGCTCGTCGTCGAAGAGCGGGTCCATCGGGTCGCGGGCGATGTGCGCGATCTCATCGGGCAGTTCGGCGCCACCGTCCGACACGGACAGCCCGCCGAACGTGCGCTGGTCGACGAAGCGCAGCTGCGGCCCGCCGTCGGTGAACGTGAACCGGATCCGCAGGTGCTTCTCGTCTTCGGCGTCGGCCGGTTGCATCAGCAACTGACCACTCATGCCGAGGTGCCCGATGATCGCGTCGCCCGAACTGAGCGGGAACCACAGGTATTTGCCGCGCCGGGACACGTCGGTGATCGTCTGGCCGTTCAGCAGGGCGATGAAATGGGCGTCGCCGGTCACGTGCCGGCGGATCGCGCGCGGGTGGTGCACCTCGACGGTCGCGATGGTGCGGCCGACGACCCATTTGGCCAGGCCCTGCCGCACGGTTTCGACCTCGGGCAGTTCAGGCACCGCGACCCTCCCTGGTCAGAGTGTGTACGGCCAGACGGTGACCAGATAGGCGCCGTACCAGAGGCCGAAGGCGCCCCACGCGGTGATCGCGAGCGCGGCGACCCGGGGACGGGCCCGGCCGGCGGCGATCGCGGCGGGGAGCAGAGTCAACAGTACGGGGACGAGCAGACGCGGCTTCGAGTGGTAGAACCCGGCCTGGCCGTAGACCAGCACCATGGCGATCACCCCGTAGACGGCCAGCGGCAACCAGGGGCGCTGGGCCAGCGCAACCCCGGCCGCGGCCAGGGCGGCCAGCAGGATGAAGGCGACGCTGATCGGCACCCAGCCGTCGCCGGTGCTCAGGGTCGAGCCGAGGAAGGTGAGCGTGCTCGACCCGAAGTCGAAGGCGGTGCCCCAGCCGGCGGCCTGGATGCGGAACCACGCGGTCGGGTCGCCGACCCGCCAGCCCACCCAGAGCAGGAACAACGGCACGCCGGCGAGCGCGACCGCCGCCGCGGTCAGGGGCTGCCACATCTTCTCGCGTGACTCGCGGACCGCCAGCAGGGCGGCCACGGCCAGGGCGACCGCCGCGGCGGCCCCGGTCGGGCGGGTCAGCGCGGCCAGCACACCGAGCAGCCCGGCCGCCCACCACACCCGCCGATGGGCCGCGACCAGCATCCCGGCGACCAGAGCGAGGAAGATCCCCTCCGAGTAGGCCATCGAGAAGACGATCGAGACCGGCGCCGTGCAGCAGATGGCGACCAGCGCCCACCCGGTCCGCTTGCCGTAGAGCGAGGTGCCCAGCAGGTGCAGCGCGACGGCGGCCCCGATCGCGGCCAGCCAGCTGACCACCAGCGCGGCCGTGCTCGCCGGGATGCCGAGGAAGGACACCAACCGGATCAGCATCGGATAGACCGGAAAGAAGGCGAGTTCGTTGCCCTCCATCCGGCCCGCCGCGTCGAACGTATAGCCGTGCGGATAGCCGTTCACGGCCACCCGCAGGAACCACCCGGCGTCCCAGACCAGCAGGCGGTCCCGGACGCCGACCGGGTCGTCATCGGCCGCGTCGAGCCAGGCCAGGATGATCAGTTGCGCGACCCGGGTCAGCGCGAAGATCCCGACCGCGGCCCCGACGCCGCGCAGCCCGCCCGCGAGGTCCCACAGCCGGTTTCGCTGCGTCTTCTCGTCGGTCAGGCTCACTCGTCGCTCTTGTCCTCGGGCTTGTCCAGCACGGCGCCGTCGGGCTCGCTGGTGCGCTCGGTGAGGATGCGCCAGGCGGCCGCGGCGGCCCGCTGCTCGGCCTGCTTCTTGCTGCGCCCCTCGGAACCGCCGTACCGCTCGCCGGCCACCACCACCCAGGCGGTGAACGTCTTGGCGTGATCGGGGCCGGAGTCCTCGATCACGTAGTCGGGCACGCCCAGGCCGAGCGCGGCCGTGAGCTCCTGCAGGCTGGTCTTCCAGTCGAGCGCGGCACCCCGGCCGGCCGACTCGGCCATCAGCGGGTCGAACAGCCGGT
Source organism: Paractinoplanes bogorensis (assembly GCF_018829635.1). Lineage (GTDB taxonomy): Bacteria > Actinomycetota > Actinomycetes > Mycobacteriales > Micromonosporaceae > Actinoplanes > Actinoplanes bogorensis. The sequence continues at coordinate 262,525 of NZ_JAHKKG010000001.1, read as the reverse complement.
GGATCACCTCGCCGGCCACATCCAGCCCGTGCTCCAGATAGATCGCGCCGAGCAGCGCCTCGAGCGTGTCGGCCAGGATGCTCGCCTTGTCGCGGCCCCCGGTCGTCTCCTCGCCCTTGCCGAGCAGCAGGTGCCGGCCCAGTCCCTGCTCGCCCAGCCCGCGGGCCACGTCGGCCAGCGCGTGCATGTTGACCACGCTGGCCCGCAGCTTGGCCAGCTGTCCCTCGGGCAGGTCGGGGTGGTTGTGGAAGAGCGCCGAGGTGATCACCACGCCGAGCACCGAGTCGCCGAGGAACTCCAGGCGCTCGTTGGTGGGCAGGCCACCGTTCTCGTACGCGTACGAGCGGTGGGTCAGCGCGCGCTCGAGCAGATCGGGCTCGAGGGGAACGCCGAATGCCTCCTCCAGGGGCAGGGTCGGCGGCCGGCGACGCTTGTCCATCATGAGGCACCTCGTTGTGTTTCGATCATTTCGGCCATCGCCGCGACCGCGGCCTGGCGGTGGAGCTGGGCGGCGAAGGCGATGCCGGCCGCGAGATCCGGGCCGGTCGCGGCGCCGTGACAGACGACCACGGTGCCCTCGACCCCGAGCAGCAGGGCGGCCCGGGGCGGGGTGTCGGCATGCGGAGGACCGATTTCCGCGTACGCGGTCTCGAGCCCTTTGAGCAGGACATTGCCGGTGAAGCCGTCGGTCACGACGACGTCGGCGACCGTGCCGGTGACCACGTCGTTGCCCTCGACCAGACCCACATAGCGGCCGCCGCCGGGCAGGTCGAGCCCGGACAGCAGGGGTGGCAGGGCACGGCGGAGGCGATCGCCCTTGCCGCGCTCGGTGCCGATGGTCAGCAGCCCGATGCGGGGCTCGGTCACGCCGTGCACGACCGACGCGTACGCCGAGCCCAGGCGGGCGTGCATGGCGACGGTCTCCTCGTCGGGGTCGACCGAGGAGCCCACGTCGAGCAGGACGAGCCGCCCGGCCCGGGTGGGCAGCACGGCAGCGAGCGGCGGACGGCGGACGCCCGGGCGGCGGCCGAGACCGAGCGCGGCCGAGGTGACCGTGGCGCCGGTGTTGCCGGCCGACAGCACCGCGTCGGCGTTGCCCTGGGCCACCGCCAGCACGGCCGAGCGCACGCCGGACTCGACCCAGCTGTCGACCGGGTCTCCGGGAGCTATCGGGAGCGTGCTGATCCGGGCGTGGTCACCGGGTGGGAGGGCACGCAGAAGCTCGCCGGCCGCTTCGAGCGGGCCGACGAGTAACAGGTGAAGGGCCGGGTCGGCCTGGCAGGCACGCAGAGCGCCGTCAACCACGACGGCGGGAGCATGGTCCCCGCCGAGGAGGTCGACGGCGATCCGCGCGGTGCCCGGCTGCCCGACAGACATCTGTCCGGAAGCCGGGGCACCGATCGATCGCCGATGCGCAGGAGCGGCCCGCCCGACGACGGGGCGAGTCACTTAAGCGCGGCTCAGACCTCGAGGACCTGACGGCCGTTGTAGGTGCCACAGACCGAGCAGGCGGTGTGCGGCAGCTTCGGCGACTTGCACTGGGGGCAGGCCACGGTGGAAACCGCGGTCGCCTTCCAGTTCGCCCGGCGAGACCGGGTGTTGCTGCGCGACATCTTGCGCTTGGGGACGGCCACGGTTCCTACTCCTCAGTCTGTGACAGGTTACGCAAAGCGGCCCAGCGGGGATCGATCTCCTCGTGGCTGTGACCAGCCGGAAGGTCATCGAAATGCACCCCGCACTCGGGGCACAGGCCTGGGCAATCCGGCCGGCAGAGCGGGTTGGTCGGCAGCGTCAGCACCACCGCGTCCCGCAACGCCGGTTCCAGGTCGAACAGGTCGCCCTGCATCCGGCCCACCTCGTCCTCGTCGGTCGTCTCCTCGGTGGTGCTGTCCGCATACGCGAACAACTCCGCGATCTTGACGTCGAAGGACTCCTGGATCTCGTTGAGGCAGCGTCCGCACTCGCCGGTGAGCGAGCCGTGGACCCTGCCGCTGACATAGACCCCCTCGGAGACCGACGTGAGCGTCAGATCGAGCTCGACGTCCGACCCCTCGGGGACCGAGATCATTTCCAGACCGAGGTTGACCGGTGCCGGGATCACCCGTTTCAGGGCACGCGTCGCGCCAGGCTGCCGCGGAAGCTTCGTCGTGTCGACGACCAGCGGTTGCCTGGGGTCCAGGTGGCTCTGTGGTGACTTGGGCATAGTGTTTCCTCAGCCATGGGTAGGCCGACAGGAAAGGTTACCTGAGCTGCCGCCCTACCGTCGAATCTGGGGGTGGTCACCCCCGACCCTTCTAGAACGGCAGCGGGCGCTCGCTGTCTTCCCCCTGGAAGGTGCCGATCTCGCGCAGCGCGTGCATCTTGTCGCGGCCACGCTCTATCGACGCCAAGGCCCTGGTCAGGAACTGTTCGAAGTTGGCCAGCGCGGTGTCGACGTAGTCGTCGACCTCTTCGCGCAGGCGCTGGGCCTCGGTGCGGGCCTCGGCGACGATCCGGGCGCCTTCGTGCTCGGACGAGACGGTGATCTCGTTGACCGACACCAGCCGGGCGTGTTCCGTCTCACCCTCGCTGATGATCCGGTCGGCCTCGCGGCGGCCGGCCTCGATGATCCGGTCGCGCTCGTCCAGCACGGCGGCGGCCTTGCGCAGCTCGGACGGCAGCTCGGAGCGCAGCTCGTCGAGGCGCTCGATCATCTCGCCGCGGTCGAACATGAAGTTGGTCCGCGACATGGGCACGGAGCGCGATTCCTGAACGAGCTCGATGATCTCGTCGATACGGTCGAGCGGATCCACGGGTCCTCACTACTCCCTGTTATCTACCCCATGCAGCGTGATGTGCGATCACGTTACTGCGTCGCCGCCGGGCCCGTTTCCGGCGCGCCGAGGCACCGGCGTACGGCTAGTTCTGCTTCAGACGGGTGACCAGGCGCTCGCCGACGAAGTCGGGAACGTACGACGAGGCGTCGCCACCCCACTTCACGACGTCCTTCACGAGGCTCGACGAGAGGAAAGAGTAGAGCGGGTTGGTCGGCATGAAGAGGGTCTCCACGCCGGACAACCCGATGTTCATCTGCGCCATCTGCAACTCGTAGTCGAAGTCGCTGACCGCCCGCAGCCCCTTGATCACCACGGCCGCGCCCTGATCCCGGCAGAAGTCGACGAGCAGTCCGTGAAAGGAGGCGACCCGGACGTTCTCGTACGCGGCGGTCGCCTCGCCGAGCATCTCGATCCGTTCCTCGATCGTGAAGAGGCCGGTCTTCGACTGGTTGATCAGGACCCCGATGATCACCTCGTCGAACAGCCGGGAGGCCCGGGCGACGATGTCGAGGTGACCGTTGGTGACCGGGTCGAAGGAGCCGGGACACACCGCTCGTCTCATGATCGGCGACCGTACCAAAGCGTCGTCTCGCCGTACTTGCGACTGCGGTCGGCAGTGATGCCGTCCACCCAGCTCACCGCACCGCCGCGAGTGGCCCGCTCGAGCACCACCACCGCGTCCGCGGTCAGCCAGCCGAAGTCCAGCAGCGACTGCTGCACCTCGACCAGCTCGGCGTCGGTCACCGCGTACGGCGGGTCGGCGAACACCACGTCGTAGGGGCCCCCGTCCGGCGGGCCGGCCACGACCTGGGCGACCTTGCCGGTCACGAGCCGGGCCGCGCTGCCGGCCTTGAGCGCCACGATGTTGTCGCGGATCGTCCGGGCCGCGCGGCCGTCCGATTCGACCAGAAGAGTGTGACTTGCCCCGCGGGACAACGCCTCCAGCCCGACCGCCCCCGAACCCGCGTAAAAGTCCGCGAACCGGACTCCTGACAGGTCGGTCATCGACTCGAGGGCGCTGAAGAACGCCTCGCGGACGCGGTCCGATGTGGGCCGGGTCGTTCCACCGGCCGGAGCGGACAGTCGCCGCCCGCCGTGCGCGCCGGCGATGATCCTGGTCATGGGGCCTCGCGGGGTTCAGCGGTGAACACGACTCGAAGCTACTTCACCACTTACGCACCGCAACCGCGGAGTGAACAATTCCGCACCCGCCCACCACTCAGGGCATCGACTCCGATCCGTTCGGTAAATGGAAAATCACAGATCTACAACAAGAGCCTTAGGCGGCTCTGAGGGATTTCCCAGATTCCCGTAAGTCGTTATGGTCAGGCGCTGTTGCCGACGTCTCCACCGACCGTCGGCAGACGACGCGGGGAGGCGTTGTCGCAGGCCATCGCCCCTTGACCGCCGGTGATCGGCCCGCCGCTTCTCTGCGCCAGTACCCCTGATTTCCCCAGACAGGAGTAGGCGTGAACCTGCTGAAGTCCAAGCTGCGGCGCTTTACCGCCGTAGCCGCCGGAACGCTCATCGGTCTGTCCGGTGTCGCGTTCTTCGCCTCCCCCGCGAGCGCGCACAGCAGCTCGGTCCAGGGCAGCGCGACGTGTGACACGACCACCGGCGAGTGGGTCGTCACGTGGACCGTCGACACCGACAACGGCAACACCGAGGGCGCGGACAGCTACCGCTTCCTCAAGGTCGAGTCGTGGCCGACCCCGGTCGAGGGCATCGTCCACACCCCGGACGACGCCGATCCCGTCTTCCCGCACAAGAGCAACGAGCCGCTCGTCGGCACCCAGCGTGTGGCCGGCGACGCCCGCGGCGCCAAGCTCGAGATCCAGGTCAAGTGGAGCGACGACTGGATCGAGTACGACCACCGCAAGGGCTTCGTCAAGTTCCACGGCACCTGTGGCAAGGACGAGTCGCCGAAGCCGGACGCCTCGCTCGCGTCGTCCTGTGAGGGCGTCACCGTCACCCTGACGAACGGCAAGGACGCCACCGCCGACGCCGTGTTCACGATCAAGGGCTCGAAGGACTTCGAGAAGAAGGTCACCGTCAAGGCGGGCGACGAGCCGGTCAAGGTCGACGTTCCGGCCGAGAACGCCGAGAAGATCGTCGTCACCGAGGGCCGCTCCGAGAAGCCGGTGCTCGAGGGCAAGTGGGAGCAGCCCGCGGACTGCACCCCGCCGAGCGAGTTCGAGGCCGGTCTCGAGGTCACCTGTGACTCGCTGATCTTCTCGATCGACAACACCAAGGGCACCGAGACGGTCACCGCCACCTTCAAGCCGAACAAGGGCGAGGCGAAGACCCTCGAGGTCAAGGCCGGGGCGACCGGCACCGCCGAGTTCAAGGGCGAGAAGGGCCTGGTCATCGACGGCTCCATCAACGGCGAGGAATACGAGCCGGTGAAGTGGGACGACGAGGAGAAGCCCGAGGACTGCAACGCGACCCCGACCCCCACCCCGTCGACCCCCGGTGAGGGTGGTGGCCTGCCGGTCACCGGTGCCGCCGCCGGTGGCATCGCGGGTGGCGCGGCTGCGCTGCTGGCCGTCGGCGCCGTGCTCTTCATGCTGGCCCGTCGCCGCAAGGTGAAGTTCACCGCCTGATAGGCATCACGTAGAAAGGCCCGCTGACTCCGGTCAGCGGGCCTTTTCGTTGTCTTGCCTGTTCGGTGCCTTGCTTGTTGGGTGCCCGGCTCGTCAGAGGTCCGTCGGTGGGGCGAACGAGCCGTCGGGCTGCGGCCGGTATTCGTGCACGCTCGCCACGGCGTCCAGCGGAAGTGCCGCGTACAGGTGGGGGAATGGGCTTTTGTCGGGGAGCGGCGGGTCACCCTGCTCCCAGGTGATCGGGACCGGCAGGCGGGATTCGTCGATCACCAGGAGGAGAAGGTCGTCGCGGCCGTGAAAGAGGGCGGTGGCCGGTATGTGCGCCTGATGTTCGGTCGAGCAGTGGATGAAGCCCTGGGTGGCGAGCGTGTCGCCCTCGTAGACGCCGGCCGTCTGAGCCGCCGCCCACGTGGCCCGGGGCACGATGTGCAGGATCATCCCTTCTCCAAATACTCGGCGCGTTCCTCGTCGACCAGCGCCGCCACCGAAGCGGCCAGCGCCGGATACTTCTTCAGCTGCGGATCCTCCGCGATCAGCTCGGACGCCTCGGCCCGGGCCTCGGTGATCATCTTGGCGTCGCGCAGCAGCGACAGCAGCCGCAGGTGGGAGTGCTTGCCCGACTGGGAGGCGCCCAGCACGTCACCCTCGCGGCGCTGCTCCAGGTCGATCTCGCTGAGCTTGAAGCCGTCGGTGGTGGACTCGACGGCGGCCAGCCGTTCGCGGGCCGGGGTGCCCTCGGGCGACTCGGTGACCAGCAGGCAGATGCCCGGCGCCGAACCCCGGCCGACCCGGCCCCGCAACTGGTGCAGCTGCGAGACCCCGAACCGGTCGGCGTCCATGATGACCATGACCGTCGAGTTGGGGACGTCGACGCCGACCTCGATCACCGTGGTGGCCACGAGCACGTCGACGTCGCCGGCGGCGAACCGCCGCATGATCGAGTCTTTCTCGTCGGCCGGCAGCTTGCCGTGCAGCACCTCGATGCGCAGGCCGTGCAGCGGGCCCTCGGCCAGGATCGGCGCCACCTCGGTGACCGCGAGCGGAGGCCGGCGGGCAGGCTCGTTGTCGCTCGGCGGTTCCTCTTCCTCCTCGTTGCCGCCGTCGCCGATGCGCGGGCAGACCACGTACGCCTGATGGCCCTTCTGTACCTCTTCGCGCAACCGCCGCCAGGCCCGGTCGAGGAAGGCGGGCTTCTCGGGCGGCACGACGTGCGACGCGATCGGCGAGCGGCCCCGCGGGAGCTGCGACAACACGGAGGTCTCGAGATCGCCGTAGACGGTCATGGCGACCGTACGGGGAATGGGGGTGGCCGTCATGACCAGAACGTGGGGCGGGGTCGCCGCCTTGGCCCGCAGGGCATCCCGCTGTTCGACGCCGAACCGGTGCTGCTCGTCGACCACGACCAGGCCCAGGTCTTGGAAGTCGACGCCCTCGTACAGCAGCGCGTGCGTTCCGACGACGATGCCCGCCGTGCCGTCGGCCACCTTGGCCAGCGCGGCCCGGCGCGCGGCGGCCCCTAGCGAACCGGTCACCAGGGTGAGCTGGGTGCCGGCCGGGTCGCCGTCGATCTCGCCGGCCCGGCCCAGCGCGCCGAGCTGGGCGCCGATGCCGCGGTAGTGCTGGGTGGCGAGCACCTCGGTCGGGGCGAGCAGCGCGGCCTGACCCCCGGCGTCGACGACCTGCAGCATCGCGCGCACCGAGACGAGCGTCTTGCCCGAGCCGACCTCGCCCTGCAGCAGCCGGTGCATCGGATGGTTGCGGGCCAGATCGGCGGCGATCTCCTCGCCGACCTCGGCCTGGCCCTCGGTGAGCTGGTAAGGCAGCCCGGCGTCGAACTTGGCCAGGATGCCGTCCTCCCGGCGCGGCCGCGACCGGCCCGGCGCCTCGGCCGCCCGGGCCCGGCGCTGCGCCAGGGTGAGCTGCACGGCGAAGGCCTCGTCCCACTTGAGGCGCTTCTTGGCGTTCTCGAGCGAGCCCCGGGAACTGGGCCGATGGATCTCGCGCAGCGCGTGCCCGATGCCGACCAGGTCACGGTTGGCGCGCACCGCGGCCGGCAGCGGATCGGGCGGCGGCTGGAACGTCTCGAGCAGCGTGCGGACGCAGCGCGCGATCGTCCACGACGGCACGGCCTGCGCGGCCGGATAGACCGGGATCAGGGCGCCGGCGAACTCCTCGATCTCCTCGGCCGCCTCCTCGTCGGTCGCCGTCTCGCTGATCAACTGGTAGGCGGGGTTGTTGAGCTGGCGCTTGCCCCGGAAGTCGCTTACCTTGCCGGCGAACAGCCCCCACCGGCCGCGCCGGAGCTCGCGCTCACGCCACGCCTGACTGAAGAAGGTGCAGCTGAGCGTGGCCCCCGAACCGTCGCCGATGACCACCTCGAGCATGTTGCCGCGGCGCTGACGCATCGGTCGTACGGTCGTCGACACGACCTGGGCCAGCAGGGTGACCTGCTCGCCGATCTGCAGGCCGGACATGTCGGCCTGTTCGCCGCGCTCGTCGTGACGGCGCGGGAAGTGATAGATCAGGTCGCCCGCGGTGTGCAGATCGAGGTGGGTGGCCAGGGCCTTGGCCTCGTTCTTCTTGAGCACCTCGGTCAGGGGCGTCTCGGTCGTGGCCGGCTTCTTTCCGGTGCCGGGCTCGGTCATTTTCCCGGTGCCGGGCTCGGTCATTTTCCCGGTGCCGGGCTCGGTCATTTTCCCGGTGTCGGGCTCGGTCATTCTCTCGGTGTCGGGCTCGGTCATTCCACTCCAACCAGCAGGTGGTAGCGGGGTTGTCCGCCGGTGTAGCACTGCACCTCAACGAACGGCCAGGTGCGGGCGGCGTGGGCGCGCAGCGTCGCCTCGAGCCCGGGCGCGGCGTCGGCGCCGAGCACCAGGGTGACCAGTTCGCCGCCACCGCCGAGCAGCCGGTCGAGCAGGCGGGTGCTGACATCGGCCAGGTCGGCGCCGATCACGTGCACCTCGCCGTCGACCAGCCCGAGCAGGTCGCCCTCGCGGCACGGGCCGGCAACGGTGAGCGAATCGCGCTGGGCGGTGCACACCTCGCCGTAGCGGCAGGCACCGGCCGCCTCGGCCATGGCGATCACGTCGTCGGCGAAGAGACGGCCCGGATCCCGTACGGCCAGGGCGGCCAGCGCCTGCACGGGCGAACGGGTGGGCACGACGCTGACCCGGCGCCGGCCGGACGACTCGGCCTCACGAGCCGCCGAGACGGCCACGGCGTGGGTGTTGGCGTCGTTGGGCAGCAGCACGACGCAGCGGGCGCCGGACCGCTCGACGGCCGCGAGCATCTCGCCGGTCGACGGGTTGCGGCCCACCACGGTGGCGCCCTCGGCCTCGAAGAGCGCGGTCAGCCCGTCGCCCGCGGCCACCACGACGGCGCCCCGGCCGATGGGATCGCGCCGCTCGGGGACGTGGCTGCTGTGCTCGAGGGGCGTGACCGAGATGCGGTGGGGGCGACCGGCCACCACGCCCGCCTCGACGGCCGGGCCGATGCCGCTGGCCGGGACGTGGACGTGCACGTTCCAGGTGGCGACGCCGGGGTCGCCGGTGCCGACCACGACCAGCGAGTCGCCCAGGGCGGCCAGCTCGCGCCGGAGCCGATCCACGGCCCCGGCCTGGGCGTCGAGCAGATATTGCACCTCGAAGCCGTACTCTTTCGGGTCGGCATCTTTCGGGTCGGCCCCTGTCGTGTCGGCCCCTGTCGTGTCGGCCCCTTTCATGTCGGCCCCGGCGGCCGGGGTCAGCGCCGTCTTGTCCGCGCCGACCGGGGTCAGCGCCTCGACCAAGGCCTCGAGCAGCACGACCAGTCCGCGCCCTCCGGCGTCGACCACGCCGGCCCGGGCCAGGGCGGGCAACTGCTGCGGCGTGCGCGCGAGCGCCTCGGCCGCAGCCAGAGCGGCCGCCCGCGCCACGGCCACCAGATCGTCGGACTTGAGGCGCCCCGCCGCATCGGCCGCGGCCGCCACCACGGAGAGAACCGTGCCCTCGACCGGCTTGGCCACCGCGGCATAGGCCGCCTCGGTCGCCGAGCGCAGCGCCCGAGCCAGCTCGCCCCCGCGCACGGCGACCGACGTGGTCAGGCTGTCGGCCATCCCCCGCAGGATCTGCGACACGATCACGCCCGAGTTGCCCCGCGCGCCGAGCAGGGCGCCCCGGGCCATCCGGCGCAAAGCACTGCCGGGCTCGACGGTCTGCTCGGCCGACTCGAGCGCCTCGTGGGCCGATGTGAGGGTGAGCACAAGGTTGGTGCCGGTGTCGCCGTCGGGCACCGGATAGACGTTCAGCTCGTCGATCTCACGCTGATGGGCGCGAAGAGCCGTCAGCCCCCCACCGCACCAGCGGCGGACGGCAGCGGCGTCCAGCGTCTCGAGCACGCGAAAATCGTACTAACGTCCTCTGACAACTTCTCGCCTGAGCTTCCGAGACCGCCCGCGCCTGTGGATAAACACCCCGCCTGTGGACAACGCAGAACCCAGAACCGGCTCACCTCTTTAGGGTGGGGGTCCCCCTAGGCGGGCGGGTTGGGGGTGGTGGCCGGGCGGGTTGGGGTGGTGGCCGGGCGGTCTACGGGGGTGATCCCCGGGGGCGATTGGCTGTTCGGGGCAAGCGTCGGGTAAGCTCGCCGGGTTGCCTGCGCGGTCGTATTCGCCGGGCGCCTTCAAGTTTCGTTCTGACTCAGGAGTTACCCGTGGCTAGCGTGTGCGACGTCTGTGGCAAGGGACCGGGCTTCGGCCACAACGTGTCCCACTCGCACCGGCGGACCAACCGCCGCTGGAACCCGAACATCCAGTCGGTGCGCACCCCGGCCGGTGGCGGTACGACCAAGAAGCTCAAGGTCTGCACCTCGTGCATCAAGGCCGGCAAGGTCGTCCGCGCCTAGTTCTCGGCTTTCACAATCAGCCCTTCGGCCATCGCGGCCGGAGGGCTGATTGTCGTTGACCTACAGATTCTTCGCGTACGACAACACGCTGTCGTGCCCGGCGTAGTAGCCGAAGTCATCGATCCGCTCGTATCCGGCCGAGATGTAGAGCGCCACGGCCTCCGGCTGCTTGTCGCCGGTCTCGAGGATCACCCGGCGGCACCCGGCCTCGCGGGCCGACTGCTCGATCGCGGCCAGCATGCGCCGGGCCAGGCCGCGCCCGCGCATCTCCCGGGCCGTGAACATGCGTTTCAGTTCGGCGTCGTCGCCGTGGCGGCGCCAGCCCGCGCAGCCGACGAGGCGTTCGCCGTCGTCGGCCACGAAGAAGGCGCCGCGGGGCGCGTCGAAGTCGTCCTCGGCGATGGGCGTGTCGTCGCCGGTGCCGCCGTAGCGCTCGGACAGTTCGCCGAGCACGTCGACGAGCAGCGCGCGGACGGCCGGCTCGGCGAAATCGGCCGGCCTGATCTTGATCTCGGGATAGTGCACGGGACCGAGCCTAATTAGCTATTTGAAGTGGTCCCATCCGGCCGGGCCGCTCCACGCGCGGCCGTCGACCGTCAGGCCGGTGCCCTCGTGCACCTTGCCGATCTCGCGCCAGCCGTCGGGCAGTGTCGTCCCGGGCGGGAAGGTGGCCGCCAGGGCGTGATCGTCGCCACCGCCGAGGATCCACTGGTACGGGTCCACGCCCAGCGCCGCCGCGGCGTCCCGCATCTGGTCGGACACCTCGAACGCGTCGGTGCGGATGTCCACGCCGACCACACTGGCGGCGGCGATGTGACCGAGATCCTGCAGCAGCCCGTCGGACACGTCGATCATCGCCGTGGCGCCCGCGTCGGCGGCGGCCGGACCCGCCGCGTACGGAACCGAAGGCCGCCGGTACGCCTCGACCAGCGCCTTGGGCGTACGGAAACCTCGGGAGAGCACGGTGTATCCGGCCGCGGCGTGCCCGATGCGCCCGGCCAGCGCGACCACGTCGCCCGGTTCGGCCCCGCTGCGCAGCACCGGTTTACGGCCGCCCAGATCGCCCAGGGCGGTCACCGCGACGGTGAGGGTGGGGCTGGCCGACGTGTCACCGCCGACGACCGAGGCGCCGACCAGAGCGGCCTCGTCGGCCAGTCCGCCCGCGAGTTCCTCGGCCCAGGCCAGTTCGAGGTCGGCCGGCGCGCACAAGCCGACCAGCAGCGCCGTCGGGGTCGCGCCCATGGCGGCTATGTCGGCCAGGTTGGCCGCGGCCGCCCGGTGGCCCACGTCGGCCCCGGACGACCAGTCCCGGCGGAAGTGCCGGCCCTCGACCAGCACGTCGGTCGAGGCGACGACCCGCTTGTCGGGGGCGGCGACGATGGCGCTGTCGTCGCCCGGTCCGAGCAGCGTGGTCGGATAGTTCTCGAGCTTGGCGACGACCCGGGCGATGAGCCCGAACTCTCCGGCCTCGGCAATGCTCACGGTGTGCGGCCTTTCGTCCTGGTGGCGTCCCGCTGTCGAGCGGATCCGTACGGTAGTTTCACGTTCGGGTTACGGCGGAGGCGGAATGGAGTCGGAGCGTGGTACAGGCATACATCCTGATCCAAACCGAGGTCGGAAGGGCCCATGACGTGGCCGCGGCGATCGGCAAAATCCCTGGTGTGGTGCGCGTCGACGCGGTCACCGGGCCCTATGACGTGGTCGTGCTGGCCGAGTCGCACACGGTCGACGACCTCGGCGGGCTGATTGTGAGCAAAGTCCAGTATGTTCCGGGCATCATGCGGACACTTACCTGCTCCGTGGTAAACCTCTGACCATGGTCGACGTGGAGACTCCCCCGGCGAATGCCAAGAAACCGGACCCGGCGACGCGCAAAGCGGCTCTCTGGGCCACTCTGATCGCCGTCCCGGTCGCCGTGGTCGTGGGTCTCGTCGCCTTCTGGCAGATTCAGCCGCACACCGACGGCGAGACCTCGGCCGCGCCCTCCGCCTCCGCGCCGGTCGCCGTGCCGTCCACCGCGGTGCAGATCGCGGCTCCGAAACTCGACGCCCGCACCACCCAGGTGTGCCTCGCCGTCACCTCGCAACTGCCGACCGTGCTCCGCGGTCTGCCCGGCCGCACGGTCACCGCCGGTCCGGAGCAGAACGCGGCCTGGGGCGAGCCGCCGATCACCCTGTCGTGCGGCGTCCAGCAGCCCACGATGTGCGAGCGGATCGGTGGCGGCCACGACGGCTGCGTGCCGCTGGACGCCACGATGCTGGCGATGGACGGGGTCTGCTGGTGGGCCGCCGACGGCCCGGCCACCGACGTGTTCACCACGATGGACCGTGAGGTCGCCGTGCAGGTGAGCGTGCCCGGTAGCTACAACCAGACCGGCCAGTGGGCCAACGAGTTCTCCGAGCCGGTGGTCAAGACGGTGAAGTCGACCACCAAGGGTGTCCCCAGCGGCTGCAAAGGTTAGGGCGCGTCTGGCGGATCACGCGGGCCTGCGCCGAGGCCCAGGCGGCGCCTGACGGCAGCCACAGAACGGCCGAATCCAACACCGGGATGCGACCGCCCTGCGGCCGACGTCAGCCACCACCTGGACCGCACCACAGACTCGCGTGATCCGCCAGACGCGCCCTAGTGCAGGCCGGTCCCCCGGCGCAGCGCCGTCCGGATGAGACGGTCGACCACCTTGGGGTATTCCAGGCCGGTGGCCGCCCACATCTGCGGGAACATCGAGGTCGGCGTCATGCCCGGCATCGTGTTGATCTCGTTGAGATAGATCTGGTGGTCGGCCGTGACGAAGAAGTCGACCCGGGCCAGGCCGGCGCAGTCGAGCGCGGTGAAGGTGCGCCGTGCGTACTCCTGGACCTGACGGGTGACCTCGTCGGGCAGGTCGGCCGGGATGTCGGAGCGGCCGCCGTCGAGATATTTGGTCTCGAAGTCGTACCAGTCGCCGTCGGCGACGTGGATCTCGGCCAGCAGCGACGCCTCGGGCGCTCCGCCGGCCTCGCCCTCGAGCACGCCGCACTCGATCTCCCGGCCCACGACGGCCGCCTCGACGAGCACCTTGGGGTCGATCCGGCGGGCGGTGGCGACGGCGTCGTCGAGTTCGGCCCAGTCGGTGACCCGGGTGATGCCGTGCGACGAGCCGGCCCGCGACGGCTTCACGAAGACCGGCAGGCCCAGGCGCTCCTTGTCGGCCTCGCTGAGCGAGACACCGGCCCGGAGCACCGCGTACGGACCCACCGGGATGCCCTCGACCGCGGCCAGCTTCTTGGTGAACTCCTTGTCCATGCCCGCGGCCGAGGCGAAGACGTTGGCCCCCACATAGGGCAGTCCGGCCATCTCAAGCAGACCCTGGATGGTGCCGTCCTCGCCGTACGCCCCGTGGAGCACCGGGAACACGACGTCGACCCCGGTCAGCGACGAGATGCCCTCGGCCGGGTCGCGGACGATCAGGTCGGTCGAGGTCGGGTCGGCCGCCAGCACGATCGCGTTGCCGCTGGCCGCCGTGATCTCGGGCAGCGTGCGGCCGGCGATGGCGAGGGTGGCCGGGTCGACGCCCGCGAGCACCCAGCGGCCCTCGCGCGTGATGCCCACCGGAAGCACCTCGTACTCGTCCGGGTCGAGCGCGGCCAGAATGCTGCCGGCGCTCACGCACGAGATCGCGTGCTCGGAGCTGCGACCGCCGAAGACGATCGCGACGCGGGTTTTCCGAGGGGTCGTCACTTTCTTTGGGCCTCTCAGTAGCGGGCGTGCCGGGGGTGACCCTACTCTGCGTTAGCCACTCGCGGGATCACCCGGTTACCAGGCCGGGACAGGGGAACGGGCAGTTCATGAGAGCAGCACTCCATGTGATCGCCGGGCCGGGGCCCGGGCAGTTGGCGACGATCGCGCACCCGCGCGCCGACGCCTGGCCGGCCGAGCAGCTCGGCGCCTTCGCCCGTGCCGGGGTCGACATCCTCGTCTCGGCTCTGACCACAGCCGAACAGCACCGGCTCGGCTTCGGCGACACGGCCACGGCGGCCGCGGCGTACGGGCTGCAGTTCGTCTCGTTCCCGGTGCCCGACGGCGGTATCCCCCGGGACGAGGCCGTGCAGGTGGTGACGCTCGCCGGCCAGCTGGCCGGTCAGGTGCGGGCGGGCCGGTTCGTGGTGACCCAGTGTTTCGGCGGAATAGGGCGTTCGACGCTGCTGGCCTGCACGACGCTGGTGCTGCTGGGGATCGCGCCGGGTGAGGCGCTGGCCCGGGTCACCGGCGGCACCGAGATGCCGGTGACCCAGGATTGGCTGTACGACTTCGTCGCGTCCCACCCGTCACGGCGGCTCGCCGATACGGCCTGACTTCAGCCCGCCGTACGTTTGACCGCCACGTCCCGCATCACCCGATGCGTCGCGATCACGGCGGCTACGGTCGCGGCCGCGGTCAGCGTCAGCGCGACGGCCATGGGCAGGTTCTGGGTGAGCGTGCCCCGCTCGTCGATCCGGATCAGCCCGTCGGCCACGGCCACCGGGATCGCACCCGGGACGATGAGCGGTACCGCGATCAGCGGCCGGAACCGGTAGAACCCAGCCGCGATCAGCACGCCCGACGCCATGTAGGCGACCGAGGCCGGGAACACGTGCAGGTATTCGGCCGCCGCGTCGCCGAACCGGAACACCGGATAGCCGTCGCCCTGCTGGTCGAGCAGGGCGAGCACGGTGCTCTCGACGGCGTGCCCGAGAACGACCACGGCCGGAGCCACCAGCACCACGCCGGCGCTGAACACGGCCAGCCCGCGCAGGAACTCGAGCCGGGTGAAGCCGTTGGTGACGAAGAACCGGAAATGCATCGTGATCAGCATGATGCCGGCCACCAGCGGCCAGTACTTGGCCATCGCGCCCACGATCACCAGCCAGAAGCTGAACGGGATCGGGTTGACCGTCAGGATCCCGCTCACCGCCACGACCTCGACCGTCACCATGATGACGAAGATCCAGATGATGATCGGCCGGAAGATCTTGAGCAACATACCGCTGACGCTCATCGTGTGGCCTCCAGAAGCCGCGCTCATCGGGTCGCCTCCAACGGCTGCGAGGTCAGGTGGACGAACAGGTCCTGCAGGCCGAGCGGGCCGAAGGCCAGGCCGTCGCGCTCGCCGCGGGCGATCTCGTCCGGGTCGAGCGGACCGTCGAGCGTCAGGGCCCGTACGCCGGCCAGGCTCTGCTCGCCGAGCACGGTGTGCCCGTGGGCGAAGGCAGTGACCCGCTCGGCCGGCCCGGTCACGGTGACGCCCCGGCCGCGCAGGGCGTCGGTCTCGTCGTGCAGCAGGATCCGGCCGCGGTCCATGATGATGATCCGCTCGAACAGCTCGGCCACCTCCTCGATGAGGTGGGTGGAGAGGATGATCGTGCGCGGGTGGGCCAGGTAGTCGGCGAGCAGCTCGCGGTAGAAGAGCGTGCGGGCCACCGCGTCCATGCCCAGGTAGGGCTCGTCGAGAATGGTCAGCGGCGCCCGGGTCGCCAGCCCGAGGATCACCCCGAGCACCGAACGCTGCCCGCGGGACAGGGCCGAGATGCGCTTGCGGGTGTCGAGCTGCAGCACGTCGGCCAGCTTCCCGGCGTATTCGGCGTCCCAGCCCGGCCGTAGCGACTCGGTCAGGCAGAACGCGGCCGAGACCCGATAGCCGTCCTGCACGTCCAGGGTGTCGCGGATGAAGCTGGTGCGGCGCGCGATCCGCGGGTTCTCGAAGGCCTCCTCGCCGTCCACGAGCACCGTGCCGGTGGTCGGCTTGCGGTAGCACGCGAGCGCGCTGAGCAGGCTGGTCTTGCCCGAACCGTTGCGCCCGAGCAGGCCGTAGATGGTGTCGGCGGGCAGGGTGAGATCGACGTCGTCGACCGCGACCGT
Source organism: Paractinoplanes bogorensis (assembly GCF_018829635.1). Lineage (GTDB taxonomy): Bacteria > Actinomycetota > Actinomycetes > Mycobacteriales > Micromonosporaceae > Actinoplanes > Actinoplanes bogorensis. The sequence continues at coordinate 246,351 of NZ_JAHKKG010000001.1, read as the reverse complement.
GCGCCCATAGCGAATCGTGACGCCGCGCACCTCGATCATGGCCGGCTCCCCAGATAGCTCGTGATCTCGTCGACGCCGATCCCGACGCGCTTGGCCTCGTCGAGCATCGGCTCGACCACGTCGGTGAAGAACCGTTGCCGCCGCTCGGCCCGCAGCTTGGCCGGCGCGTCCGGGCTGACGAACATGCCGATGCCGCGCCGTTTGTAGAGCACGCCCTCGTCGACCAGCTGGGCGAACCCCTTGGCCGCGGTGGCCGGGTTGATGCGATAGAAGGCCGCGTACTGGTTGGTGGACATGACCTGGTCGTCCTCCTTGAGAGCCCCGCTCAGGACGTCGTTCTTGATGCCGTCGGCGATCTGCAGATAGATCGGGCTGCGGTCGTCGAACACCCGAGCCTCCCTACTGCAGTGGTTCATTACTCATGTAACGAACCATAGAGCCGCTGTGGGTTCTCTCGCAAGACCTGTGGACAACTCCGTTTGCCCTCGGCGGCGCCTGTGGACGACGCGCCGACCAGCGCCGATCTTGGCGTAGCGTGGACGTGAGGGTGGGGGTCCCCCGGTCGGGTGGGCCGTGTCAGCAGCAGTTACGCGGCGAACGTCTGGGGCAGCACGCCGGCGTCCCAGAGGCCGTCCAGATGCTCGAGAAAGCCGACCAGGCTCCGCTCGAGCCCACGCCGCTCGGCGAGCGACAGCGTGGCCAGCGGATCGCTGAAGACCAGCCCGTCCGGATGCTTGGCCCGGGTGCCGACGAACTTGCGGCACGACGAGCACCACACGTAGCTGACCAGGGTGGGCCGGCGGGCGTTCTCCGGAGCGTTGAAGTAGGCCCGCAACGACGTCGCACCGCAGGCGGGGCACTCGCGCTCACCGGGGTCGGCGAAGAAGCTCGACCCCTGCGTCATGGCGGCTACCTGGTCACCGGAAAAACAGTCCCAACTCACCCGAAAACCGTAGATCAGGCCTGGTCGAGGGCGGCCGTCAGGTCGGCCAGCAGGTCCACCGTGTCTTCGATGCCGCACGACAGGCGGACAAAGCCGGGCGACGTGTCGTCACCCCACTGGGCGCGCCGGTCGGCCGTCGTGTGCACGCCGCCGAACGAAGTGGCCGCGAAGACGAGCGAAGCGGCGGTCAGGAAACGGGCCACCCGCTGGGCGTCGCCGAGGTCGAACGAGACGATGCCGGGGATGCGCCGCATCTGCTTGGAGGCCACCGCGTACGAGGGGTCGGAAGGCAGACCGGGCCACCGTACGCCGGACACGTCCTCGCGCCCGGCGAGCAGCTCGGCGACGGCCGCCGCGTTGCCGGTCTGCCGGGCCAGGCGCAGGTCGAGCGTGGCGATCGAGCGGTGGGCCAGCCACGCGTCGAAGGCACCGGGGATCGCGCCGGTGTGCTTGCGCCACGTCTCGATCTTGCCCAGCAGCTCGGCGTCGGTGGCCGCCACGTAGCCCAGGAGCACGTCGGAGTGGCCGGTCAGGGCCTTGGTGCCGGAGGCGACCACGACGTCGGCGCCGAGCGCGAGCGGAGTCTGCCCCAGCGGCGTGGCGGTGGTGTTGTCGACCGCGACCAGAGCGCCGGCCGCGTGGGCGGTGGCGGCCACCTCGGCGATGTCGCACACGTCGAGGCCCGGGTTGGCCGGGGTCTCGAGCAGCACCAGCCGGACGCCGGTGAAATCGGGGTAGGGGCCCGCGGTCGGCACCAGGACCGTCCGTACGCCGAGGTCGCGAAGGGTGCTCTCGGCGAAGCTGCGGACCGTGAAGTAACCGTCGGAGGGCAGGGCCACCGTGTCGCCCGTGCGGAGCGTGGAGAGCAGCAGAGCGGTGATCGCGGCCTGCCCGCTCGCGAAGGTCAGCGCCCGGCCGCCCTCGAGCTCGCCGATCGCCCCCTCGAGCCGGCGCCGGGTCGGGTTGTCGGGGCGGCCGTAGCCGTTGTCGCCGGTCTGCCCGTCGGCCGGGTCGAGATGGTAAGGAGCGGCGAACACCGGACCGGGCAGGAACGGATCGCCGACGGCGGCCTCGGGCAGTCCCGCGTGCACGACCCGTGTGCCGTCTGAATAACTCACTCGGACTTCATCTCCCGACCCATCAACAGCTTCACCGCGACCCGCGGGTCGACGCCCTCGTGGCACACCCGCTCGACCTGCTCGGTGATCGGCACCTCGACCCCGTGGGCCCGGGCCAGGTCGCGGATCGCCAGGCAGCTCTTCACGCCCTCGGCGGTCTGCCGGGCCGCGGCCTGCGCCTCCTCCAGAGTCTTACCCAGGCCGAGCTGCTCGCCGAAGGTGCGGTTGCGCGACAGTGGCGACGAACACGTGGCGACCAGGTCGCCCAGACCGGCCAGACCGGCGAAGGTGAGCGGGTCGGCGCCGAGCGCGACCCCGAGCCGGGCCGTCTCGGCCAGCCCGCGGGTGATCAGCGACGCCTTGGTGTTGTCGCCCAGGCCCATCGCCGCGGCCATGCCGTAGGCCAGGGCGATCACGTTCTTGACGGCACCGCCGAGCTCGCAGCCGATCACGTCTTGCGTCGTGTAGGGACGCATGTAGGGCAGCGCCAGGGCGTGCTGAACGGCCCGGCACCGGTCGTGGTCGGTGCCCGCCACCACGGTCGCGGCGGGCTGCTCGTCGGCGATCTCGGGGGCCAGGTTGGGACCTGAGACCACCACCACGCGGTCGGGATCGACGCGTGCGGTCTCGACGATGACCTGGCTCATCCGCTTGGTGGTGCCGAGCTCGATGCCCTTCATCAGCGAGATGAGGGTGGAATCGGGCTCGAACGCGCCGGCCCACTCGGCCAGGTTGCCGCGCAGCGTCTGGGACGGCACGGCGATGGCGACCAGTTCGGCGCCGGCCACCGCCTCGGCGACGTCGCTGGTGGCGGTGATCCGCTCGGGCAGCTTGCGGCCGGGCAGGGCGCCCTCGTTGAGATGGTTGTCCCGGATCGAGGCGGCCACGGCCTCGCGCCGGGCCCAGATGGTGACGTCGGCGCCCGCCTCGGCCAGCATCTTGGCGAAAGCCGTGCCCCAGGCGCCGGCGCCGAGTACCGCCGCGCGAGGCATCAGGCGTCCCCGGCTTTCGTGCTCGGCTTGCGGGGGCGGTCATAGCGGGCGGCGGGCGGGGTCTCGCCGCGCACCTCGCCGAGCAGGACGCTGATGTCGTGCATGATGGCCTCGGTCATCTCGTCCAGCACGGACCGGGTCGGGGTGGCGCCCTGCCACTTGCTCAGGTCGACCGGCTTGCCGGCGGTGACGGTCACCGGCGTACGGGGACGGAATCGCAGTTTGCTCGTCCGCGGGTCGAAGATGTTCTCGGCTCCCCAGTTCGCCACCGGCACCACCGGAGCCCCGGTGACCAGGGCCAGCCGGGCCGCGCCGGTCTTGCCGCGCATCGGCCACAGATCGGGCTCGCGGGTGGTCGTGCCCTCCGGATAGATGATCACGACACCGCCCTGGTCGAGGGCCTCGATCAGCACGTCGAGCGACTTCACCGCCTCTACGCTGCCTCGTTCGACCGGGATCTGCTGGACCTTGCGGAGAAAACCGCCCAGCACCGGCACCCGCCAGAGGCTGGCCTTGCCCAGGAAACGTGGCCACCGGCCGGATCCGAAGATGTAGTAGCCGACGACCAGCGGATCGAAGTGCGACACGTGGTTGGGGGCGATGATCACGCCGCCCGTACGCGGGATGTTCTCCTGGTTGAGCCAGGTGCGCCTGGTCCAGACATGCAGCACCGGGATCACCAATGCCGCCGCGAAACGCCGCCAGAACCCGAGCCTGCGGTGTGCCACGGCCCCTCCTGCCTGCAATGCCTGCCCCTGTCGGTCGGCGTGTCCCCGCCGATCCGTGTTACCTGCGACGAAATCATGCCTGCTCGAAGCCTGCGGTACCAGGTAGGGGTCCTTACCGGGGTCGCTGGCAGACTTGTGCAGATGGCGAGTGACTGGGTGGCGGTGATGCCGGTCAAGCGGCTGACCGCCGCGAAGAGCCGGCTGCGGGGCGCGGTGCCGGCGGCCCGGCACGCCGACCTCGCGCTGGCGATGGTGCGAGACACGGCGACCGCGGTGCTGGCCGCCGCGACGGTGACCGAGCTGCTGGTGGTGACCGACGACCAGGTGGCCGCGGCCGCGGTGGCCGCGCTGGGCGCCCGGGTGGTGCCCGACCGGCCGGATGCGGGACTCAACGAGGCGATGCGGTACGGCGCCGACGAGGTGGCCGGTTTGAGCCGGTATCGCGCCGTGCTGGCCGGCGATCTGCCCGCGCTGCGGCCCGGGCAGCTCGACGCGGCGCTGGCCGCGGCCGGGCCCGGTCGCGGTTTTGTGGCCGACGCCGCCGGCAGTGGCACCGTGCTGCTCGCGGCGCCGGCCGGCGAGCCGCTCGACCCGCGGTTCGGGCTCGGCTCGGCGGCGGCCCACGCGGCCTCCGGCGCCCGCCCGCTGGAGGGCGACTGGCCCGGCCTGCGGCAGGACGTCGACACCCCGGCCGACCTGGCCACCGTGCTCGCGCTGGGGGCCGGCGAACACACCTGCGCGCTTCTGCGTGACCTAGGGCTCAAGGTGGCCTGCGTCTCGGCGGCGTGACCGGTAGCGTCATCGCCATGCAGGGCACCATCGCCACCTTCGACCAGGCCTCGCGGAGCGGCACGCTGCTGCTCGACGACGGCACTGAGCTGGCCTTCCAGGCCCCCGCCTTCGACGCCTCGGGGCTGCGCAAACTCCGTCTCGGGCAGCGGGTCGACATCGACGCCGACGACGCGGGAAGTGTCCGCCAGGTGAGAATTCCGGGCATCGCCTGACAGATAGCCGGGTTTGTTCGTTTCACGTTCCGAAGAAACCGGCAATGATGGCCTGATGCACACCTCGCCCCGGACCCCCGAATCCCGCCGGCGTGGCCCGAACGGCCGCTTTCTTCCCCGTACGACCCTGACCGAGCCGGCGCCCGTGGGCGAGAACGTGGTAGCCGCACCGGACGATCCGACACCGACGGAGCAAGTGGTGACCACCGAAACACCGACCATCGAACGGCCCGACCTCGAACTGCCGGAGGACCGCTTCCTCAACCGGGAGTTGTCCTGGCTCGACTTCAACGCGCGGGTGCTGACCCTCGCCGAGGACCCGGAGACGCCGCTGCTCGAGCGGGCCAAGTTCCTGGCCATCTTCTCGAGCAACCTGGACGAGTTCTACATGGTGCGGGTGGCCGGGCTGAAGCGGCGGCTGAACGCGGGCCTGCCGATGCGCGGCGGTGACCGCTCCTCGCTGCGCAACCAGCTCGAGATGATCTCGCAGCGCACGGCCGACCTGGTGACCCGGCACTCGGCCTGCTTCTCCGACGAGGTACGCCCCAAGCTGCGCGCCGAGGGCATCGAGATCGTGAAGTGGGCCGATCTCGACGACGGCGAGCGGGAACGGCAGCGCACCTACTTCCGCGAGCAGGTCTTCCCGGTGCTGACCCCGCTCGCGGTCGACCCGGCGCACCCGTTCCCCTACATCTCCAACCGGTCGCTCAACCTCGCGGTCGTGCTCAAGGACCCGGACGACGCCGGCGGCGAACTGTTCGCCCGCATCAAGGTGCCGAACAACGTGCCGCGCTTCGTGACCGTGCAGAACGACAGCCGGGCGGCGCGCTTCCTGCCCGTCGAGGAACTCATCGCGGTCCACCTCGACCAGCTGTTCCCGGGCATGGAACTGCAGGAGTGGCACGTGTTCCGGGTCACCCGCAACGCCGAGCTCGAGGTCGACGAGGACCGCGACGAAGACCTGCTGCAGGCGCTCGAGCGCGAGCTGGCCCAGCGCCGGTTCGGCCCGCCGGTCCGGCTCGAGGTGGCCGCCTCGATCAGTGACCACGTGCTCGACCTGCTGGTGCGCGAGCTCGACGTCACCGGGGCGGACGTGCAGCGCGTACCGGGGCTGCTCGACATGTCGGCCCTCTGGCAGGTGTTCGGCGAGTGCGACCGCGACGACCTCAAGGACCGCCCGTTCGTGCCGGCCACCCATCCGCAGCTGGCCGACGGGGAGGTGCCGCGCAGCGTCTTCAACCGGCTGCGCGAGAGCGACATCCTGGTCCACCACCCCTATCACTCGTTCTCGACCAGCGTGCAGCGCTTCATCGAGCAGGCGGCGGCTGACCCGGACGTCCTGGCCATCAAGCAGACCCTCTACCGCACCTCGGGCGACTCCCCGATCGTCGACGCCCTGGTCGACGCGGCCGCGGCCGGCAAGCAGGTGGTGGTGCTGGTCGAGGTGAAGGCCCGCTTCGACGAGGTGGCCAACATCGCCTGGGCGCGGACCCTGGAACGCGCCGGCTGCCACGTCGTCTACGGCCTCGTGGGCCTCAAGACGCACTGCAAGACCGCGCTGGTGGTGCGGCAGGAGGGCAACCAGATCCGCCGCTACTGCCACATCGGCACCGGCAACTACCACCCCAAGACCGCCCGCCTGTACGAGGACTTCGGCATGCTCACGGCCGATCCCGAGGTCGGCGCCGACGTCACCGATCTGTTCAACGTGCTCACCGGCTACAGCCGTCAGCGCTCGTACCGCCGGCTGCTGGTGGCGCCGCACGGCGTGCGCGCCGGTCTGATCGAGCGGATCGAGGAGCAGGCCCGCATCGCCCGCGAGGGCGGCGACGCGCTGGTGCAGATCAAGGTGAACTCGCTGGTCGACGAGGAGACGATCGACGCGCTCTACCAGGCCTCCTACGACGGCGTGCAGATCGATCTGATCATCCGCGGGATGTGCGCGCTGCGCCCCGGTGTGCCCGGGCTGTCGGAGAACATCCGGGTGCGCTCGATCGTCGGCCGGTTCCTGGAGCACTCGCGGGTGTTCCGGTTCGGCGCGGGCGACGACGCCGAATACTGGATCGGCTCGGCCGACATGATGCACCGCAACCTCGACCGCCGGGTCGAGGCGCTGGTGCGGGTGACCCTGCCGACCGCCCGCGAGGAACTGCGCTACGTGCTCGATCTGTCGATGAGCGACGGCACCGAGGGCTTCGACCTGGCCGGTGACGGCACCTGGCACCGGCACCCGGCCAACCTCACCGAGCCCCACCTGCACCTGCAGGAGGCCCTGCTGCGCCGGGTGATCGGCAAGGCGTCCTGAGATGAGCGACACCATCCGCGCGGCGGGTGCCGTGCTGGTGCGGGGCGGCGAGGTCTGTCTCGTGCATCGGCCCCGCTACGACGACTGGGCGCTGCCCAAGGGCAAGCTCGACCACGACGAGCACCCGCTGATCGGGGCCGCCCGCGAGGTGCTGGAAGAGACCGGATGGACCGGCCGCGCCCGGCTCGCACTGCCGCAGGTGTCCTACGCCTTCGACGGCCACTTCAAGACGGTCGACTACTGGCTGATGGAGACGGTCGGCGAGGGCGGCCCGGTGCAGGACACCGACGAGGTCGACGAGATCGCGTGGCTGTCGTTCGACGAGGCGGCCGCGCGGCTCACCTACGACGACGAGCGCGCCGTGCTGCGCCACGTGGCCGAGCTGCCGCCGATCACCTCGGTCGTGGTGCTGGTGCGGCACGCGCACGCCGGGGAGCGGAAGAAGTGGAGCGGCAACGACGCGCTGCGCCCGATCGACGAACTGGGCGAGGAGCAGGCGGCGCGGTTCGCCGAGATCTGCGGGCCGATCGGCCCCGAGCGTCTCGTCACCGCGACGCCGTTGCGCTGCAAGCAGACCCTGGAGCCGCTGGCCGAGGCGCGCGGTGGTCTGCCGATCGTGGTGGACGGGGCGTTCGCCGAGCCGGCCGAGGCCGACGACGCCCCGGCCAAGGCCAAACTGGCCGCCCAGCGCCTGCTCGAGCTGCGCGACGGCCCGGGCCTGCCGGCCGTCTGCAGCCAGGGCAAAATCATCCCGCATCTGCTGGCCGCCCTGCGCGACGAGTCCGATCCGGAGCCCTACAAGACGCCCAAGGGCTCGGCCTGGCTGCTCACCTGGAGCGGCGACTCGCTGCTGGAGCCGACGCGGCTCTAGGCGCCCCGACGGGCACCGGATCGGCGCGCCAGTAACCGATCAGGTCACCGGTGAGCCACCGGGCCCGCCACAGCTCGTCCTCCCGTGGTTCCCAGTCGCGGAACGGCAGCAGGGCCACCCGCCAGCCGAGCACGCAGACCAGATACCAGTTGTAGAGCGGGATCAGGCCGAGCCAGGCGTCCCGGGTCCGATAGGACGCCCGGGGCGCCAGCACGCGGACGGCACCGGCCGCCCACACGCACGTGACGAACCAGTCGAGCAGTTCCGAGCCGGTCCACCGCTCGGCCAGCGACCCGAACGTCCAGCCCGGCACCACCGCGGCGGCGAACACCAGAGTGGCGATCAGCGACCGGCTGACCAGCCCCCGGGGCATCGCTCTGCGCTCCATGCCCCGGACGGTAGGCCCCGCAACGCATTCCGCGCCCGCACACACGAAAGGCGTCCACCGTTAGGGTGGACGCCTTATCGGCCGTACATGACGCAATCCGCGAAATCAGCGGGACTTGCGCGCCGTACCAGTGGCGCGAGCCCGAGCCGGAGTCGCGGCCGCGGCCGCCGTGGTGGTCTTACGGGCGGTCGTCTTCTTGGCCGCCGCCGTCTTGGTGGCGGTGCTCTTGGCCGGGGCAGCCTTGGTGGCGGCCGTCTTCTTGGCCGCGGTCGCCTTGGTCGCCGTGGCCTTGGTAGCCGTCGTGGCCTTGGCCGCGGTGGCCTTGGTCGCGGTCGACTTGGCCGGGGCGGCCTTGGTGGCGGTCTTCTTGGCCGCCGTCGCCTTGGTGGCGGTCGTGGCCTTGGTCGCCGTCGACTTGGCCGGGGTCGCCTTGGTGGCGGCGGTCTTCTTGGCCGCCGTCGCCTTGGTCGCCGTCGACTTGGCCGGGGCGGCCTTGGTGGCGGCCGTCTTCTTGGCCGCCGTCGCCTTGGTGGCGGTCGCCTTGGTGGCGGTGGCCTTGGTGGCCGGAGCCGCCTTGGTCGCCGCCGCCTTCGTGGCGGTGGCCTTGGTGGCCGTGGCCTTGGTGGCGGTGGCCTTCGTAGCCGTCGCCTTCTTGGCCGGCGCCGCCGCCTTGGCGACCTTTCCGCTCGCGACCATCTCGCGGAAAGCAGTGCCGGGCTTGAAGGCCGGCACGGAGGTTTTCTTCACTTTCACCGGCTCGCCAGTGCGCGGATTACGGGCGGTCCGCGCATTGCGTGCCCGCTTCTCGAAGACGCCGAAGCCGGTGATAGCAACCCGATCGCCCTTGGTGACAGCACCCTGCACCTCGGCGATGACCGCGTCGAGTGCCGCTGTCGCGGACTTGCGGTCTCCCAATCGGGCTGCGAGCGCCTCGATGAGCTCGGCCTTGTTCACGATTTTCCTCCCAAACGTGAGAACTGAGCCTCACTGGCCCAATGCGAGCCATTCTGCGCGCACCGTATGCCCTCTGACCAGCAGACACAAACATTAGTGTCATAAAAAACCCTTGCGTTACAACGAATTCGCCCCCGCCGGGGATGCGGCGGGGGCGAAAAAGCGTGCTCTGACTAGGGTTTTCGCGCTCAGGCGGTAACCGGTTTGAAGGTTGGACGGTTTTTCTCGAACGTGGAGATGGTTTCGGCGTGGCGCAGCGTCAGTCCGATGTCGTCGAGGCCCTCCATGAGGCGCCAGCGGCTGAAATCGTCGATCGGGAACGACCAGGAAGCATCGTCGGCCACGACCCGGCGGGCCTCGAGGTCCACGGTGATCTGCTTATCGGGCTCGCTCTCGCCCAGATCCCAGAGCGCCTCGACCGCCTTCTGGTCGAGCTGGACGGGCAGCAGCCCTTCCTTGAGCGCGTTTCCCCGGAAAATGTCGCCGAAGCGGGCCGCGATGACCACCTTGAACCCCCAGTCGCGCAGCGCCCAGACGGCGTGCTGACGCGAGGATCCGGTGCCGAAATTGGGGCCGGCGACCAGAATGGTGGCCCCGGCGTGGGCCGGGTTATGAAGCACGAATCCGGGGTCCTCGCGCCAGGCGCTGAACAGACCGTCCTCGAATCCGGTGCGGGTGACCCGCTTCAGATAGACGGCCGGAATGATCTGATCCGTGTCTACATCAGATCGGCGCAGCGGCATCACTTTGCCGCTGTGGGTGACGAACTTGTCCATCTGGAGTAACTCCTGGCTCTACAGATCGGCGGGGGCGGCCAGCTTGCCGACCACGGCGGTGGCGGCGGCGACCTGAGGCGAGACCAGGTGCGTACGCCCGCCCTTGCCCTGCCGGCCCTCGAAGTTGCGGTTGGAGGTCGAGGCCGCGCGCTGGCCCGGGCTGAGCGTGTCCGGGTTCATGCCCAGGCACATGGAACAGCCCGCGAAACGCCACTCGGCGCCCGCCTCGGTGAAGATCTTGTCGAGTCCCTCGGCCTCGGCCGCCTCGCGCACCTTGTACGAACCGGGGACGATCATCATGCGGACGTCGTCGTGGACCTTGTGACCGCGGATGATGTCGGCCGCGGCGCGCAGGTCCTCCAGGCGCCCGTTGGTGCAGGAGCCGACGAAGACCACGTCGACCGGGACGTCCTTGAACGGCGTGCCGGGCGCGAGGTCCATGTACTCCAGCGCGCGCCGGGCGGCGCTGCGGTCGGTCTCCTCGATGAACTCGTCGGGGTCCGGCACCACGCTGTCGAGCGGCGCGCCCTGGCCCGGGTTGGTGCCCCAGGTGATGAACGGGCTGATCGCCGCGGCGTCCAGGATGATCTCGGTGTCGTACTCCGCGTCCTCGTCGGTGACGAGCGTCTTCCAGTACGCGACGGCGGCGTCCCACTCCTCGCCCTTGGGCGCGTTCTCGCGGCCCTCGAGGTAGGTGAACGTGGTCTCGTCGGGCGCGATCATGCCCGCCTTGGCGCCCCACTCGATACTCATGTTGCAGATGGTCATCCGGCCCTCCATGGAGAGCTTGCGGATGGCCTCGCCCCGGTATTCGACGATGTGGCCGTTGCCGCCGCCGGTGCCGGTCTGGGTGATCAGCGCCAGGATCAGGTCCTTGGCACTGACGCCGGGCCGCAGCTCACCGACGACCGTGACGGCCATCGTCCTAGGCTTCGACTGCGGCAGCGTCTGGGTGGCCAGCACGTGCTCGACCTCGCTGGTGCCGATGCCGAACGCGAGCGCCCCGAAGGCGCCGTGCGTGGCCGTGTGCGAGTCACCGCACACGATCGTCATGCCGGGCTGGGTCAGGCCCAGCTGCGGCCCGATCACGTGCACGATGCCCTGATTGACGTCGCCCAGCGGGCGGATCTGAACACCGAACTCGGCACAGTTCTTGCGCAGCGTCTCGATCTGCGTCCGCGAGGTGGTGTCGGCGATCGTGAAAAGCTCGCCGCGCTTGGTGTTGAAGGCCGGGTCGGCGTAGCCGGTCGGCGTGTTGTGGTCCTCGGTCGCGAGCGTGAGATCGGTGCGTCGAACCGGGCGGCCGGCCATGCGCAGGCCGTCGAAGGCCTGCGGGCTGGTCACCTCGTGCAACAGGTGCAGGTCGATGTAGAGCAGATCAGGCTCACCCTCGGCAGCACGCACGACATGGTCGTCCCAGACCTTTTCGGCCAGGGTCCTCGGAGTGACTCCCACCATCTGGACATCCTAAATTCTGGGAGGTATGTTTCGGCTTGTGGGACACAGTATGAGCGGTGTCGGCGTTCTCGACAAGGCGGTAGTCATCCTCGCGGCGTGTGTCGACGGCGCCAGCCTGGCCGAGCTCGTCGACCGAACGAAGCTTCCGCGGGCAACCGCACATCGCCTGGCCCAGGCCTTGGAGATCCACCGGATGCTGGTGCGTGACACCCAGGGCCGGTGGCGCCCGGGCCCGCGCCTGGGCGAGCTCGCCAACGCCGCGCCGGACGTGCTGCTGACCGCGGCCGAGCCCCTGCTTTCCGCATTGCGGGACGCGACCGGAGAGAGCGCGCAGCTCTACTTGCGCCGTGCCGACGAGCGTATCTGTGTCGCCGCGGCCGAGCGCGCGAGCGGTCTGCGCGACACCGTGCCGGTCGGCTCGGTGCTGCCCATGGTGGCCGGTTCGGCCGCCCAGATCCTGCTCGCCTGGGAACCGCCCGAGGCGGTCATGCCGCTGCTGCCCCGTTGCAAGTTCACCGGCCGCACGCTGGCCGAGGTGCGCCGCCGCGGCTGGGCCCAGAGTGTCGCCGAGCGCGAGCCCGGTGTGGCGAGTGTCTCGGCTCCGATCCGCGACCGGACGGGCCGGGTGATCGCCTCGATTTCGATAAGCGGTCCGATCGAGCGCCTCGGCCGCCGTCCGGGCGAGCGGCACGCGATGGCCGTGGTGCGGGCCGGACAGCGACTTTCGGGTCTGTAGGCCGGGCTGCGTGATCGATAGAGTCGCCGCGTGCGACTCTTCGGTCGGGAGGCGGAGCGGGCCGCGCTCGACGCGTTGCTGTCCGCGGCGCGATCCGGGCGCAGCGCAGGCCTCGTGCTGCGCGGCGAGGCGGGCGTCGGCAAGACCGCCCTTTTGCGGTACGCCGAAAGCCGTGCCACAAACGCATTGTGGATCAGCGGCGTCGAGCCCGAGAGCGATTTCCCGTACGCCGCGTTGCACCGTCTCCTGATTCCGCTGCTGGACTTCCGTTCCCGCCTGCCCGAGGCACAACGGGCGGCGCTCGAGGTGGCGTGCGGCCTCGCCGACGGCCCGCCGCCCGACCTCTATCTGGTCAGCCTGGCCGCTTTGACCCTGCTCGCCGGTCCCCGCCGCCGCCCGGCCGATTCCGGATCCCGGCCCGGCCCGCGTGAGGGCGGCTCCCGGCACGACCCGGGCGATTTTGGCGGCCGGGAGCGTCCGGACGGCATGGCGGCCGCCGGAATGCGGCTGTGCGTCGTGGACGATGCCCAATGGCTCGATCAGGAGTCGTTGCGGGCCCTCGCCTTCGTCGCTCGCCGGCTGCACGCCGAGGGGGTGGTGCTGCTGTTCGGTCTGCGCGTCGAGGGCGATCCCGGCGGCGATCCCGGACTGCTCGCGGGCGTGCCGGCGCGGGAGATCGGCGGCCTGGCCCCGGATGCGGCGGTGGCACTTCTCACCCACGTGGTCGACACCACGGTCGACCGGGCCCGGGCCGAGCACATCGCCCGCGCCACCGGCGGCAATCCGCTCGCCCTGACCGATCTGGCCCAGGAGCTCACCGCGGATCAGCTCGGCGGAAGCGTCGCCCTGCCCGAGCCGGCGCCGATCGGCAGCCGTCTCGAGGCGCACTACGCCGCCCGGATCGCCGGCTATCCCGCGGCCACCCGCACATGGCTGTTGCTGGCGGCGGCCAACGCGGGCGGCCCCGGCGACCGGCTCACCGAGGCGGCCCGCTCGCTCGGAGTGGCTCCGGGCGATGCCGCCCCGGCCGAGGCCGACCGGATGCTCACCGGCTCACCACCGTCGGCCTTCCGGCATCCGCTGATGCGCTCGGCGGTCTACGGCGGCGCCGCCCCGGCCGACCGGCGGGCCGCGCACCGTGCGCTGTCCGCCATCACCACGGCCGAGGCCGACGCCGACCACCGGGCCTGGCACCTCGCGGCGGCCGCGGACGGGCCGGACGAGACGACCGCGGCCGAGCTCGAGAGGCGAGCCGACCGCGCCGGGGCCCGGGGTGGCCACACGGCCCGGGCCACGTTCCTGACCCGCGCGGCCGAGCTGACCCCCGATCCGGGCCAACGGGCCGCCCGGCAGGTGCGGGCGGCCGAGGCGTCGCTGGCGGCGGGTGCCTACGCCCGGGCCCTGCTGCTCCTCGACGGCGTGGACGAAAGCACGCTGCCCGGCCCGGTGCGCGGCAGCGCCCTGATGACGCGGTCGCTGGCCGAGGTGAACACCGGCACCCCGGACGGGCAGCGCCTGGGCGCGGCCCGCTGTCTCGCGGCGGCACAGGCCTTCGGCGACGACCGGGCCCGGGCCCGGCGGGCCGTCGTGCAGGCGATCGAACTGGCCCGCAGCGCCGAGCACCTGTCCGCGGTGAGCGAGCCCGAGATCGCGGCCGAGGCGGCTCGCCTGACCGCCGGTGACCGGCCTCCCGCCGAGCCGGAGACGCGGGCCGCCAAGGGCGAGCCGGGCGGGTTGGACGGGCTGATTCTGGCCGGGTACGCCGCGTTCACGGTCGACGGTTACGACGGCGGGCTTTCCGCCGTACGGCGGGCTCTGGACGCGATCCTCGACCCGGGGCTGAGTGACGACGCGTTGCTCGCGCGCATGGTGGTCGGCGTCAACTTCGCGACGCTGCTGTGGGACGACGCCGGCAAGATCGGGCTGTTGCGGCGAGCCGAGACGGCGGCCCGCCGCACCGGCGCCCTGCACTCCCTCGACCTCGTGCACTACCTGGGCGCGATGACCTGGTCGCTGCTGGGCGAGCTCAACGAGGCCGACCGGCACGACGCGGCCGGCCTGCGGCTCCGGGCCGCGCTCGGCATGACCGACGAACAGGCGCAGGTGTGGCGCCATCCGGAACTGGCGACCTGGCGGACCGAACCAGGTCTGCGCGAGTCGGTCGGGGCCGCGCTCGGCGTCTTCGAGATGCTCAACCTCGGCGGCCTGCATGCCTGGACCCGGCTCAGCCTGGGCGTGCTGGACAACGCCGAGGGCCAGTACGCGTCGGCCCGCGACACCCTGAGCGGCCTGGTCGAACTGGGCCGGCCGCACCGCTACGCATACGCGCTGCCCGATCTGGTCGAGGCCGCCCTGCGCTCGGGCGACCGGCGCACGGCGAAGCTGGCCGCGGCCGACCTCGCCGTGGTGGCGAACGCCTGCGGGACGCCGCGCGTGCTCGGGGTGCTCGAACGGTCCCGGGCGCTGCTGACCACCTCGGACGAGGCCGAGGACCACTACCGGCAGGCGATCGGGCACCTGACGGGCGAAGTCAGCCACGGTGACACGGCCCGGGCGCATCTGCTCTACGGCGAGTGGCTGCGCCGGCAACGTCGTCGGCGGGACGCCCGCGAGCAGCTCGGGACGGCGCTCGAGATGTTCGAATCCGTACGGGCGGAAGTCTTTGCCGAGCGCACGCGCAAGGAGTTGCGGGCGCTGGGCGGGACGGTGCTGCATCCCGTACGGGAAAGAAACGAAACGGCCCTGACCCCGCAGGAGGCCGCCGTGGCCCGCCTGGCCCGGGACGGTGGCACCAATGCCGAGATCGCGGCCAATCTGTTCCTGAGCCCCAACACCGTCGATTACCACCTGCGCAAGGTCTATCGGAAGCTGGGCGTCCGCTCCCGCCGGCAGCTTCGCGACGGTCTGCACGACTGACTACGCGGTATGCGTGATTCGCGGGTGGACACGCTCCCAGCAGGATCGGCGCATGGCCTTTGTGCGAACCGCCGACGGGGCGGAGATCTACTACAAGGACTGGGGTAGCGGGCGTCCGGTCGTGCTGAGCCACGGCTGGCCGCTCAACTCGGACAGCTGGGAGGCGCAGCAGCTCTTCCTGGCGAGCAACGGATATCGGGCGATCGCGCACGACCGCCGCGGACACGGCCGCTCCACGCAGACGTGGGACGGCAATGAGATGGACACGTACGCCGACGATCTGGCCGCCGTGGTCGAGGCGCTCGACCTGCGCGAGATCACGCTGGTCGGCTTCTCGACCGGGGGCGGCGAGGTGGCCCGCTATGTGGGGCGGCACGGCACGTCCCGGGTCGCGCAGGTGGTGCTGGTGTCGGCGGTGCCACCGTTCATGACCCGTACCCCGGACAACCCGGGTGGGCTGCCGATCGACGTGTTCGACGGGATCCGGGCCGGGTCGCTGGCCGATCGCTCGCAGCAGTACCACGATCTGGCCGACGGACCGTTCTTCGGCAACAACCGCCCGGGCGCCGACGTCTCGGCCGGGATCCGCGAGGCGTTCTGGCGACAGGGCCTGCAGGCGGGGCACCGGAACGCGTACGAGTGCATCGCGGCCTTCTCCGGCACCGATTTCCGCGCCGATCTGGACGCGATCGACGTGCCCGCGCTCGTCATCCACGGCGACGACGACCAGGTGGTGCCGTTCGCCGTCGGCGGGCAGGCGTCGGCCGCCCGGATCAAGAACGCGCGTCTGACGGTCTATCCGGGCGCCCCGCACGGCATCACCGACACCCACAAAGAGCAGCTCGGATCCGATCTTCTGGCCTTTCTGAAGGAGTACGACGCATGAGCACGATCGTTCTCGTCCACGGCCTCTGGGTGACCCCGCGCAGCTGGGAGCACTGGATCTCCTACTACGAGGCCAAGGGCCACACGGTGATCGCCCCGGCCTACCCCGGTTTCGAGGTGGAGGTCGAGGCGCTGCGGGCCGACACCACCCCGATCGCGGCGGTCACCGTGCCCGAGACCATCGCCCATCTCGAAAAGGTCATCACCGGGCTGCCCGAGAAGCCGATCATCATGGGCCACTCGTTCGGCGGCACGCTGACCCAGCTGCTGCTCGACCGCGGGCACGGCGCGGCCGGCGTGGTCATCGACTCGGCTCCGACCGAGGGCATCTACGTCAACCCGCCGTCGCAGTTGAAGTCGCTGTTCCCGATCCTCAACAACCCGGCCAAACGGCACCAGGCGGCCGGGTTCACGCCTTCGCAGTGGCACTACGCCTTCACGAACACCCTCTCCGAGGCCGATTCGCTCGCGGCCTACGAGCGCTACGCGATCCCGGCCCCCGGGTCCTGGGTGTGGGCGTACGGCCTGATCGCCAACTTCAAGCCGGGCAAGCAGGAGACCTGGGTCGACTTCAAGAACCCGGACCGGGCGCCGCTGCTGTTCATCGCGGGCGGGGCCGACCACATCATGCCGCCGTCGGTGAACAAGTCGAACGCCGAGCACTACAAGGGCGTACCGGCCGAATACTTCGAGTTCCCCGGTCGTTCGCACTGGACCTGCGCCGAGCCGGGCTGGGAACAGGTGGCCGACAAGGCCCTCGACTGGGCTCTCGCGCACGCACGATGATCCTCACGCACATCGGCGGTCCGACCACCCTGCTCGAACTGGGTGAGACGCGGTTGCTCGTGGATCCGACCTTCGACGCCCCCGGCCGGCGCTATGCGTTCGGCTGGGGGACGTCGTCCCGCAAGACCGCGGGGCCGGCCGTACCGGTGCCGGCGCTGGGCCGGCTCGACGGTGTGCTGCTCACCCACGACCAGCACGCCGACAACCTGGACGACGCCGGGCGGGCGCTGCTCTCCACGGTTCCGGTCGTGGTGACCACCCCGGCCGGTGCTCGGCGGCTGGACTGCACGGGCCTGGCGCCGTGGCAGACCACCACGATCGGCGACGTCGAGATCACCGCCACGCCGTCGCGGCACGGGCCGGCCTGGAGCGTGCCGATCGTCGGGCCCACAACGGGTTTCGCACTGCGGGCGGCGGGTTCCACCATCTGGATCTCGGGCGACACGGTGCTGTTCCCGGGCGTGCTCGAGGTGGCCTCCCGGTTCACCATCGACACGGCGATCCTGCACCTCGGCAAGGTGCAATTCGGTCTCACCGGTCCGGCCCGTTTCACGATGACCGGACGTGACGCAGTCGCGCTGACCGACCGTATCCGGCCCCGGCGCATCGTGCCGGTGCACTACGAGGGCTGGTCCCACTTCCACGAGGGGCGGGCCGAGATCGACGCCGCCTTCCCACCCGGCGCACTCACCTGGCTCACGCCGGGGGTGCCGGCGGATCTGCCGTGAGCCTCTCGGCCCGGCCCAGCAGATAACGCCGCTCCACCGTGTTGGCGGTCATCCCTGCCGCCGCACGGTAGAGCCGGGCCGCTTCCGCACGCGCGCCGGTCCGCTCCAGCAGATGCGCGCGGACGGTCCGTTCGCGTTGCCGGGTCAGCGGATCGTCCGGCCAATCCCGCAGCAGCGCCAGCCCGCGCTCAGGTCCGAACGCCTGCGCCACCGCCACGACACGGCTCAGCCGCACGGGCGCCGTCGGGCTGACGGCCTCGAGCCCCTCATAGAGTGCGGCGATCTGCGGCCAGTCCGTCCCGCCCGCCGTTTCCGCCGCCGCGTGCACGGCCGCGATGGCCGCCTGAATCCGGTACGGGCCCGCGTCCGGCTCGGCCCACACGCTGTCCAGCAGTGCGGTGCCCTCCTGGATGAGCCGCCGATCCCACAGTGACCGGTCCTGTTCTTCCAAAGGCACAAGACGACCTTCTTTTCCCGTACGGGCGGGTCTGCGCGCCTCGGTCAGCAACATCAGAGCGAGCAGCCCGGTCGTCTCGGTGTCCGGCTCCTCGATCAGGCGGGTGAGCCGGATCGCCTCGTGGGCCAGATCGACCCGGTCCAGATTCTCCCCGCTGGTGGCGACGTAGCCCTCGTTGAAGATCAGATAGAGCACCCGCAGCACGTTCTCGTTCCGCTCGGCGGGTTCGCTGAAGCGCGCCCCGGCCCGGATCAGTTGCTGCTTGGCCCGGCTGATCCGGGCGCTCATCGCGTTCTCGCCGATCCCGTACGCGTGGGCGATCTCGGCGGTGGTGAGCCCGCCCACGGCCCGCAGGGTGAGGGCCACCTGAGCCGCAGGCGAAAGCACCGGATGGCAGCAGAGCCGCAGCAAGGTCACGCTGTCGTCCACCCCGGACACCGGCGCCGCGGGCGGGGCGGTCACGGCCTCGTACTCGCGACGGCGGCGGGCCTGTTCCGATCGCAACAGGTCGACCAGCCGCCGGTAGCCGACCCGGATCAGCCAGCTCCGCGGATCGGCCGGTACCCCGCCGACCGGCCACTGCCGGCTCGCCGCGAGCAGGGCCTCCTGCACCGCGTCCTCGGCCAGGTCGAAGTGCCCGAACCGGCGGACCAGCGCGCCGAGAACCTGCGGCGCCTCGCTGCGCAGCAGGTCTTCGACTCCACTCACCGCGGAACGTCCCCGCCCATCACCGGCCGGATCTCGATCGGCTCGCCCAGGATCGCCACGATCCGGCCGACGATCTCGACCGCACGCTCGTGACTCGCACAGTCGATCACCGCGAAGCTGGCCAGCACCTCCTTGAGCTCGGCGAACGGCCCGTCGGTGGCGACAACTCCGCGCTCGGTGCGGCGCACGGTGGTGCTGACGGCGGGATGACCGAGCCCCTCGCTGGTGACGAACTCGCCGGTCTCGATCAGCTCCTGCTGGAACTTCTGGTAGACCGCGAAGGCCTCGTACGCCTCGTCCGACGCGGTCTCCGCATCCCAGGCGGCGAGCGGCGTGTAGGCCAGCAGCAGATATTTCAACGGACGCTCCTTCGGGACGCGGACCGGGCGATCGCGGTGGTCCAGCCGAACGAGACCAGCCCGGTCAGCGCGAGCTGGACGCTCGCGTGGTCGGGCGACATCGGCAGCAGCAGCACCACCGCCACGATCCCACTGAGGACGGCCGCCACGCGGTCCCGGCGCCGGATCGAGCGAATGGTGTGCACGACGCACGCCACCGCCAGTGCCGTGAACGCCAGCACCGCCGCGGCCGCGTGCACTGACATGGTGGCCGCCCCTTCGCTCATGGTGGCCGCCCCTTCGCTCATGGCGTCGGGCCCTTCGCTCATGGCGTCGGGCTTGAACAGTCCCGCCACGACCAGCCCCGCCCCGAACAGCCCGACGAAGACGGTCAGAGTCCGCCGCTCGAGGCCCGCAGCCAGGGCCACTACGGCGAGCCCAGTCAGCACGAAGGTGGCCGACTGGATCCACCCGAGTTCACCGATCGCGAGCTGGCTGATCGGTTGCCGCCGCAGGTCGAATCCGTCCCTGGTCAGCATCTGAGCCACCACCGAGACAACAAAGAACGGCCCGGCCCACATGCCGGCGGTCAGCAGCGCGCCGCGGCCGATTCGGCTGGTCATGACTTCCTCCCCGAGGTTCGATTGCTGCTACCTCGGAGACGCCCCCACCCGCATGACGCCCGTTACTCTTTCGTTATAACTTGGCCCGGTGAACGACATCACCGTCCGCCGGGTCGCCTACGGCCACTTCATCCGCCCTGCCGAGGAGACCGGCACGGGCACGCCAAGAGCCGAGCCGACCTTCGGCTACCTGATCGACCATCCGCGAGACGGCCTGCTCCTGCTGGACACCGGCATGGGCGGCAACCCCGAGATCGACGCCTGGTACAAGCCAACCCGAATCCCGTTGCCCGCCGCCCTGAAGTCAGCCGGCGCCAACCTGACCGACATCCGCATGGTCGCGAACTGCCACCTGCACTTCGACCATTGCGGCGGCAACCCGCAACTACCAGGCCGCCCCGTCTTCGCCCAGCGCGCCGAACTGGCCCTGGCCCGAGCCCCCGAAAGCCACACCTTGCCCGAACTCGTGGACCACCCGGGCGCCACCATCGAGCCCGTGGACGGCGAGGCGGAAATCATGCCCGGCGTACGCCTCCTGCCCACACCCGGCCACACCGAGGGCCACCAGTCCGTAGTCATCACCCGCCGCGACGGCACGCTGATTGTCGCCGGCCAGTCCCACGACAACGCCTCCCAATTCACCACAGACGCGCTCAACCACCAGACCGGTGTAGCCGCCCCACCCGCCTGGCTGCCCCGGTTACTGGCCCTGGACCCCAGACAGATCCTGTTCGCCCACGACAACGCCGTCTGGACCCCATAACCCCCACCTAGCTGGTTGTTGGTCTGTGCCGCGACGACGGCCGCGCGGTAGTGGCTACGGGCGTGGCTTTTGGTCCCGGATCGCCACGAGTTCGGGTCCCACCTGATCGTGAGTGATTTCGTTGTGTGCTTGTTGGGCCCCACCTGGTGTGGATCTGGTCCCGGGCCATTGGCCGCTTGCCCGGCTGTCGGACGTCGCGTGCGCCTGAGCGGAATGACCTGCTGAGGGTTCTAGCTCGTGACTTCTTTCACTGGCGGCATCATAACTATACGCACCGTATATTTACGGTATGAGTTCTGTAGAGCTGCAAGATGTCGGCCGGTCGGCCGCGCGTCGCTGGGGTCTGCTGGTCACGATCGGCGCGGGTCTGTTGCTGATCACGCTGGACAACTCGATCCTCTACACGGCGTTGCCGACGCTGACGGAGGATCTCGGCGCGAGCGGCTCGCAGAGTCTGTGGATCATCAACGCTTATCCGGTGGTGATGGCGGGTCTGCTGCTGGGCAGCGGCACGCTCGGTGATCGGGTGGGGCATCGCCGGATGTGTCTGGTGGGGCTGGCGGTGTTCGGCGTCGCGTCGTTGGTCGCGGCATTCGCGCCCAGCGCCGGGCTGTTGATCGCTGCTCGGGCGTTGCTGGCGGTGGGGGCCGCTGCGATGATGCCGTCCACGTTGGCGTTGATCCGGGTGACGTTCCTGGTTGAGCGGGAACGCAATATCGCGATCGCGGTGTGGGGTTCGTTGTCGGTGGTTGGTATGGCGCTCGGCCCGATCGCCGGGGGCGCCCTGCTGGACGCGTTCTGGTGGGGGTCGGTGTTCCTGGTCAACGTGCCGGTGGCGATCGCAGCCATCGTCGCGGTGCTGCTTCTCGCGCCGCGCGACGAGCCGGACGCCACCAAGTCGTGGGACCTGCTGTCCTCGGTGCAGGTCATGGTCGGCCTGGTCGGCGCGGTCTTCGCGATCAAGGAGCTGGGGCACCGCCCGCCGAACCTGGTGGTGATCGCGGTCGCGGCCATCGCGTCGGTGATCGGTTTCCGGCTGTTCGCCCGCCGCCAGCACCGTCTCGCGCACCCGCTCGTCGATTTCGCGATCTTCCGGAACCCGGCGTTCGCCGCCGGTGTGCTGGCCGCCGGGCTTTCCATGTTCGCGATCGGCGGCCTGCAGCTGGTCACTACGCAACGGTTCCAACTGGTCGAGGGTTTCACCCCGTTGTCGGCGGGCTTGCTGGTGGCCGCGGCCGCTCTCGGGTCGTTGCCGACGGCGTTGCTGGGCGGGGCGTTCCTGCATCGCACGGGGCTGCTGCCGATGATCGCCGGAGGTCTGGCTCTGGCTGCCGTCGGCGTGATCTTGGTGGCGGCTGGCCTGTCGTCGAGTTTCGCTTTGCTGGTCACCGGCATGGTCGTCACGGGCGCCGGGCTCGGTTCGGTGATGGCGGTCGCGTCGACCGCGATCGTCGGGAATGTTCCGGCTCGCCGGGCCGGGATGGCGTCGTCCGTGGAGGAAGTGTCCTACGAGATGGGGTCGGTGGTCGCGGTCGCCCTGTTGGGCAGTCTGATCACGTTCGTCTACGCCACGTCGGTGAATCTGCCGGCTGGTTCACCCGACGCGGCGCGGGAGAGCCTGCCCGACGCTCATGCGGCCGGCGCCGGGAACCCGGCGATCATCGAGGCGGCCAACGCCGCCTACGACACGGGGTATCTGGTCACGGCGGCAGTCATTGTCCTCGTCCTGGCGGCCGGAGCCGCGGTCACCGGGCGACTGTTGCGCCATCACGGCCCCGGTACTGTTTCGGCCCTGAATTCCGGTCACTGACGAAGGCGGGCAGCTATGCGCCCCAGTAAACGGACCCTCATCCTCGAGGCCGCCCTGCGCGTCATCGGCCGCGATGGCGTGGCCGGGGTGACCTACGAATCGGTGGCGGAAGAGGCCGGCCTGACCAAGGCAGGCCTGGTCTATCACTTCGCCACCCGTGAGGACCTGCTGCACGGGGTCCACGCGCACATTGCCGGCCAGTGGGAGGCCTCGATGACCAGCCTGGCCGGCGCCCCGGCCGACCAGTTGTCCGATCTCGAGCGCCTCGACGCCTACATCCGCACCACGACTCAGAGCGTGACCCGAGCCGAGCTGCTCCTGCTGCTCGACACTGCTGGCGACGTGACGGTTAGTGCGCCGGTCACCGGCGTGTTGAATCGCTGGGCGCCGCCACCGCCCGGCAACCCGCCGTTGTCCGACCGCCAGTTGACCATGCTGCTCGCCCAGCTGGCCGCTGACGGGCTCTGGCTGCACGAGGCGCTTACCGGAACGAGCATTGCGCCGCAAACGCTGCAATATCTCACCGAGCAGATCGCCGAACTCGCCGGCCGATACCCGGAACCGTCCTGACCCGATGCCGGGCGAAGGAAGGAACTCGGCCGACGCGCAGCAACGGACGGCCCGGCAGGGCACCCCGAGCAGGGCTGAGCTGCGTTTTGTTCGCGAGCGCGGGTCCCACCTCGATCACGTGGATTCGCTGTTCGCCAGTTCCGGACCCACCTGAGCCGGTGGGAGCATCGGCGGATCTGAACGGAAGCCCACTCTTGCGTTGTCAAAGGTCGACCTGTTCTCGGCGATCCGGCGTGCTGGTGGCGGTGGGGCCAGCGCCGGCACCTTGGCAGGGCGCAGTGGCCGTGGCACCCCACAGCGACGGCAGCACAGCGCCCGTGACCCACGCGATGGCGATGGGGTGGCGGTTGGGCAATGGCCGTGGCTCGGCGACGGCCGTCGCGCGACGGCCGTGGCGCGGTGCCCGGTCCCGGTCACGGCGCCGGTACCGATGGCAGGGGCGGCGGCAAGCACCGCGCGTGGCGGTGACGTGATCGGAATGGCGCGCGCACAGAGGTGGCGGCACGGCGGGCCATGCCTTGACGCCATGGCCGTGGCACAGGTTGGTCGCCACCAACGTCGCCCGCCGTAGTTATGGCGGCGCAGTAGCGAAACGTTGATCGCTGCGGCGAAGCCCAGCAACGAAGTTGGGGGCAAGGGGCGCAGCCCCAAAAAGAGCGACCAACAACGGCCCGCAACCAGCCGTAACGTGGGGGTCTGGGGGCTCGGCCCCCAGGTCGGAATACGAAGTGAGCCTGTCTGCGCTTTCTGCAGACAGGCTCATCCCGAACGTAGCCCCGAAGGGATTCGAACCCTCGCTACCGCCTTGAGAGGGCGGCGTCCTAGGCCGCTAGACGACGGGGCCAGGAACTTTCAACCGCTTTCGCTTCCGCGTTTGCGACGGGCCGAACTCTATCAGAAGTCCAGCGCCGCCTCCCTGCGGGAGTTTCAGCGCTGGGGTACCAGGACTCGAACCTAGACTAGCTGAACCAGAATCAGCCGGGCTGCCAATTACCCCATACCCCATTGGCCCGGTTTCCCGTGCCGAGGAAGAACTTTACCTGACGCTCCAGGGGCGGCCAAATCGGGTTGGGTCATCGGAACAGATCGGCGTGCTCGCGGGCCCATTGTTCGTACGTTGTCGCAGGTCGGCCCAGCAGTTCGGCCACCGTGGGGCGGGCCGGCTGCGGATGGTCGACGAGGGCGGCGGCGCCTTCGAGGTACCACTCGGCGTGTTCGCCCATCACTGGTCGGAGCTGGTCGACGGCTTCGGTGTGGGTGAGTTCGATGTAGCGAAGCTCACGGCCGATGCCGCGCCCGATGCTTTCGACTTTCTGGCGGCGGGTGAGGGTTTCGGGGCCGGTGAGTTCGTACGACTTTCCGTCGTGCCCGGCTTCGACGATGACTCGGGCGGCGACGGCGGCCACGTCCTCCTGGGCGATGGCGGCGTTGGCCGATTCCGGGTAGGCGTCGCGTACACAGTCGCCGGCGCGGATCTGGTCGGCCCAGAGGGTGGCGTTGGCCATGAACTCCCCGGGTTCGAGGTGGGTGTACGGCACCCCGGAGGCTTCCACCCCGTCTTCGATCGCCTGCCAGTGGTCGCCTTTGGCGCCGGCCAGGTCGACGATCCGTTTGACCCCGGCCTGAGCGGCCAGCCGGCACATCTCGGACACGGTGGGGATGTGCGGCGCGAGATACATCACGTCGACGCCGTCGAGGGGCAGCGTCGATGGCCGGCCGACGAAGCCGCGAACAACCTCGACCGTGGACGGCAGCGCCGCTCGAGCCGGGTCGACCGTCAGCGCCCGGATGTCGGTGGCCCCAAGGGCCAGTAGTTCGTCCACGACCATCCGCCCGACGTTTCCGGTAGCACCGGTGACCAGGATCTTCATCGAGCCTGCCTCCCATGATTCCGTATACCCTACGAAAACCTATCACCGTAGGGTATACGGAATCATGGAAGAGTTCAGCCCCCGGATCCTGCCGCTGCTCTGGCGACGCTCGATCCCGGCCCGCAAACCGGTCGGCCGCCCGCCCCGCCTCACCGTCGACGTCGTGGTGACGACCGCCATCCGGATCGCCGACGCCGAGGGACTGGAGGCGGCCTCGATGGCCCGGGTCGCGGCCGAGTTGTCGGTGGCCACGATGAGCCTTTACACGTACGCACCCTCGCGCCCCGAACTCGTCGATCTGATGGTCGACGAGGTGTTGTGGACACGTGCGCTGACCTGCGACGGCGGCTTCCGCGAGCGGGTGGCGTTCTACGCCGACCAGACCTTCGCGATGTATCGGGCGCATCCGTGGCTGGCCGAGTTGTCCCGCGTACGGCCGCCGGTCGGTCCCGGGATGCTCGCCGAGACCGAGTTCCTGCTGGCCGCGGTGGCCACGCTGGGCCGGCCGGTCGATCAGCTCAGCGTCGCGGCGACCACGATCTCGTCGTGGGTCACGGCGGCGGCCCGGCACGAGGCCGAGGGCGTGCTGTTGCGGCGCACCACCGGGCTCAGCACGGACGAGTGGTGGCAGCAGCGCGGCGAGATGTGGGAGAGCTGGTTCGACGTCGAGAGCCACCCCACGATGACCTCGATCTGGAACGCCGGCGCCTTCGACCGGGGTAGTGACGAGCAGGCCCAGGACGCGTACGCGTACGGCCTGGGCCTGCTTTTAAAAGGAATCGAGAGCTCAGTCGAGGGAGACGACCGGGTTTCGTAGCTCACCGATGCCCTGGATGCTCACCGACACCGTGTCGCCCGGCGTGATCTGCGCGACCCCGGCCGGCGTTCCGGTCAGGATGATGTCGCCGGGCAGCAGCGTCATGACGTGCGACACGTAGGAGACCAGGGTCGGGACGTCGAAGACCATGTCCTTCGTACGGCCGAGCTGCACCGTCTCCATCGCCTCGGGGTTGCGTCCCACCTCGGCCCGGATCTCGAGGTCGCTGACGTCGAGACCGGTGACGATCCACGGGCCGATCGGGCAGAACGAGTCGAAGCCCTTGGCCCGGGTCCACTGCGGGTCGCTGCGCTGCAGGTCGCGGGCGGTGACGTCGTTGCCGATGGTGTAGCCGAAAATCGCCTTCTCGGCGCCGGCCCGGTCGAGGCGACGGGCGCCGGTCGCGCCGATCACGACGGCGAGCTCGCCCTCCTCTTCGACCCGCTGCGACTGCGGGGGCAGCCGGATCGCGTCGTTGGGGCCGATCACCGAGGTGGACGGCTTGATGAAGATCAGTGGTTCCTTGGGCACCTCGTTGCCGAACTCGGCGGCGTGGTCGGCGTAGTTGCGGCCGACCCCGATCACCTTGCTGGAGAAGATCGGGGCGAGCAGGCGGACGTCGGCCAGGGCCCAGCGCTGGCCGGTGAACCGGACCTCTTCGAAGGGCAGCGAGCCGATCTCGGCGATGGTCAGGCCCGACGCGTCACCCTCGACGACGCCGAACGACACTCCTCCGGCATGAACAAAACGGGCGAATCGCACGGTTGATCCCCTCTACGGCTTGCGATTGTTCACCCAGAAATCTACGCCGAGCGTTCAGCACCAGTAGCCGTGCCCAGCCGCGGGAAGGGATCGAGCGAGAAGATCACCTCGACCGATACCTCGAAGTAGCGCGCGATCCGCAGGGCCAGGTGCAGGCTCGGGCTGAACTCGCCGCGCTCCAGGTAGCCCACCGTCTGGTAGTGGACGCCGAGAGCGTCGGCGAGTTGCCGTCGGGAGACCCCACGCTCGGCCCGCAGCATCGCGATCCGGTTGTAGGTGACCTCACCACTGGTAGCCATGAATCTCCATCGAAATCACCGGGCCATCGAACTCATGATCCGCTCGCGCCGCGCGGCCACGGCCGAACCGGACTCGCGCCGGGCCATCCGCCGCAGCAGCACGGGCGCCAGCGTCAGGCCGAGGACGGCCCACAGGCCCAGCACACCAAACGTCTCGAGATGGCGCCACGAGCCGCCCAGTTCGACCGAGGCGTACGCGTCGGGCAGGAACACCGAGCGCATGCCCAACCCTAGCCAGTAGATCGGGAAGGACTGGCCGATGGCCTGCAACCACCCCGGCATGGCGCCCAGCGGATAGAAGATGCCGGAGATCGCCACGATGCCGAACAGCGGCAGCATGACCAGGCCGAAGGCCCGCGAGTTGTCGAACAGCGAGCCGATGGCGGCCCCGAGCGGCAGGGTGGCCACGACCGCCAGCGGGAGCAGCCAGAGCAGGGTCAGCAGGCCGCCCGCGTCGATCCGCAGGCCGTCGACCAGGAACGTGCCCGGCACCAGCACGATCAGGACCGAGAGCAGCGTCATGCCGCCCACCGCGACGACCTTGCCGATCAGGTAGCCGTTCATGCCGTGCGGCGTGGCCTTGGCCCGTAGGAGGGTGCCGTCCTCGCGGTCGACGATCAGGTACTGCGCCATGGTGATCAGGCCGCCGAACGCCACCAGCATGCCGATCGAGCTGGGCAGGGTGCTCGCGCCGAGCGAGAAGGTGGTGCCCGGCACGTGCGCGTCGCCCATGAAGAAGAGCGTGATGAGCAGCCCGAACGAGGGGAAGAAGTAGCCCCACAGGTCGAGCGCATTGGTCAGCGTGTGCCGGAAGTCGATCAGGCCTCGGGCCGCGCCCAGCCGCAGCGTCTCGATCATCGGGGGCCTCCCTCGGTGTCGTGGACCAGCCGCATGTACGTGTCCTCCAGGCTGTTGCGCCGCACCTCGAGATCGGCGATGTCGTCGCCGTACTGGACAAGCAGTTCCCGGACGAACGGCGTCGGGTTCGTCGCCGAGTGCACGAACCGCTGCCCGTCCCGGGTCCAGCGGATCTCGGACTCGCCGGCCACCCGGCGCGACAGCTCGTCGGCCGAGCCGTCGGCGATGATCCGCCCCGTGGACAGGATGAGGATGCGGTCGGCCAGTTTCTCCGCCTCGGCCAGGTCGTGGGTGGTGAGCAGCACGGTGGTGTCGTCCACATCGGTCAGCCGATGGACCAGGTCGTGGAAGTCGCGCCGGGCCTCGGGGTCGAAGCCGACCGTGGGCTCGTCGAGGAAGAGCAGGTCGGGCCGGCCGACGATGCCGATGGCGACGTCGAGCCGGCGCCGCTGACCGCCGGAGAGCCGGGTCAGCCGGGTCTTGGCGGCGGCGGTCAGGCCCACCACCTCGAGCAGGTCGTCAACCGGCCACGGCCGGCTCCTGGCCTCGGTCGAGAAGCGGCGGTAGTAGGAACCGAGGTGACGCAGCAGCTCGGCGACCTGCCAGTTGCCGTGGTCGCGCCATGACTGCAGCACCACGCCGACCCGGGCCCGCCAGGCCTCGCCGGCCGAAGCGGGGTCGACCCCCAGCACCCGGACCTCGCCCGACGACCGCATGCGGAAGCCCTCGAGGATCTCGATCGTGGTGGTCTTGCCCGCACCGTTCGGGCCGAGCAGGGCGAGCACCTCGCCACGCCGAGCGGCGAAACTCACATCGTTCAGAACGTCCTTCGCGCCGTAGCGCATCCGGAGGTCACGGACGTCAATGACCCGCTCGTCGGCCGGAACCTGGGTCCCGACCTCGAGCTCCCCCGCCAAAGTCATTCCTCCCATGTCCAGCACACTATCAAGAATGTAGTAGGTGTACTACAGGTCGAGGTAGGTCAACTCATCCTGTCCGGATTGAAGGCATATGCCGGTCATAGATGCGACGCCACATGCATTCGCACCTCACGGTGATCGTGTTGATCGCCTCGGCTGGATACGCTGTCACGATGGGGATCAAGCAGGTGAGGGCACTCACCACGACGCTGCCCTCGGTCACCTGGATTCCCCTCGCCCGGGCGCACGCCGAGCGGGCCGACGAGATGACCGCGGGCCACCGTGCCCGCCGTGCCGCCGGCGAGAAGCACGCCATCGAGGATTTCCTGTACGACTACTACGGCACCCGCCCGTCGGTGCTGCGCCGCTGGCACCCCGGGGTCGGCGCCGGCCTGGCCCCCGCGCCCGGCGGGCTGGCCGAGCAGTCGACGTGGAAGTTCTACATGACCTACCCCGACGGCGTGGTCACCCTCGACCAGGACGCCTACGTCCAGGCCCGGGGCGAGAGCGTCCGCTACATCCACGGCCTGCTCACCGCGACGGCGTCGCGCCCGGTGTTCTCGGGCTGCTTCGGGCTGCACGAGTGGGCGATGGTCTATCGCGACCGTGAGCACCGCCATCCGCTGCCGCTACGCCTCGGCCAGGCCGAGACCGACCGGGTGGTCGAGGATCACCCGATCCGCTGCACCCACTACGACGCGTTCCGCTTCTTCACGCCCGAGGCGGTCGGGCTCAACCGGTTGCAGCCGACCCGGGCGACCCAGGTCGACCTCGACCAGCCGGGCTGCCTGCACGCGGCGATGGACGTCCACAAGTGGGCGACGAAGCTGGGCGCCGCCGTGCCGGGCGCGCTCGCCCTCGACTGCTTCGCCCTGGCCGCCGACATCCGGCTGCTCGACATGCAGGCCAGCCCCTACGACCTGAGCTCCTACGGTCATCCCCCGGTGAAGATAGAGACCGCCGAGGGCAAGGCCGAATATGTGGCCCGCCAGCGCGAATTCGCCCGCCGGGCCGCCGCCCTGCGAGCCCGTCTGATCCGGGTGTGCGAAGAACTGCTGGGCGCCGAGAGCGCCGCCCGCAACCGCGAGTCGGTGGCCCCGAACAACCACCGCTGACGCGACCTGGACCCGGCCTTGACCGTCAGATCGAGTGGTCGCATTTCCTCGACCAACGACCTTGGACCTCACCTGGAAAGTCGAGCACCAGGCGGGCGGTCTCGTCCGGAGCCTCGAGATGCACGTCGTGGCCTGCGCCCGCCACGACGACCCGGTCGGCGGCCATCTCGTGGACCTCGTCGGGTGGGATCAGGCTGTGTTCGCCCAGGATCGGCAGGACCGGCATGGTCAGGCTGCGCCACTCGGTCCAGCGGCCTCGGCGGCCACCGGTGCGATCGCGGACTTCATCACGTCGGGGTCGAAGCGCGGCCACAGGCCGTCGGGACGGCGTTCGAAGCCGGCGATCCAGGCTTCGGTGATCGGCTTATCGCTCAGGAAGGCGCGGGCCTGGGCCTCGTCGGCGAACGGGACCGGCCACGATGCGAAATACGCGCGCAACTGCTCGGGATAGTCGTCGGTCGAGCCGCCCACGCCGGATTCGATCAGCACCAGAACGCGTACGCGGGAAGGGTCTTGCGCTGCGGACGGGGGTCAGTCACTGGGGTAGGAGCGACGGTTGCGCTTGGTCTCGCCGCGGCGTTTCTTGGCGGCTATGCGGCGCTCGACCGAACCCTTCGACGGCCTTGTTTCCCGCCGCACGCGGGGTGGCGCCGCAATCGCCGAGGCCACCAGCCCGGCCAGGCGGGCCGCCGCGGCCTCCCGGTTGCGCAGCTGGGAGCGGTGTTCCGAGGCGGTGACGGTCAGCACGCCCTGCACCAGGCGGTGGCCCAGCCGCTCGCCCGCACGCTCCTTGAGCATCGGCGGCAGGAGCTGGGATCCGCCCAGGTCCCAGGACAGTTCGACCCGGGAATCGGTCGTGTTCACGCCCTGGCCGCCCGGACCGGAAGCGCGCGAGAAGCGCCAGGCGAGCTCGGCCGCCGGGATCGTCAGCCGGTCATTGACCCGGACGTCATCCACCACGCCGCCCAGCATGGCACGCGGACAGGGCACTATGAACGGGTGACCTCAAGCGCGCCGGCAGTCGTGACCGGCTATCCGTGGCCCATCGAAACCACGCGCCTCGACAACGGCCTGCGGGTCGTCGTCAGCGAGGACCGGACCGCCCCGGTGGTCTGCGTCAACCTCTGGTACGACGTGGGGTCGCGGCATGAACCCGTCGGCCAGACCGGCTTCGCGCACCTGTTCGAGCATCTGATGTTCGAGGGCTCGCAGCACGTGGCCAAGACCGAGCACATGCGGCTCGTACAGGGAAACGGTGGTTCTCTCAACGCGACCACCAACCCCGACCGCACCAACTATTTCGAGACCATGCCGGCCGAGCATCTCGAGCTCGCGCTGTGGCTGGAGGCGGACCGGATGGGCGGCCTGGTGCCGGCGCTCACCCAGGAGACGCTCGACAACCAGCGTGAGGTGGTCAAGAACGAGCGCCGCCAGCGCTATGAGAACGTGCCCTACGGCGACGCCTGGCTGCGGCTGCTGGCCCTGCTCTATCCCGAGGGCCACCCTTATCACCACGCCACCATCGGCTCGATGGAAGACCTCAACGCGGCCGGTCTGGACACCTTCAAGGCGTTCCACCAGCAGTATTACGCGCCCAACAACGCCGTGCTGACCGTGGCCGGCGACGCGTCGCCCGAGACCGTGTTCGCGCTGGCCGAGAAGTATTTCGGCCTCCTCGAGCCGGTGCCCTCGATTCCGCCCGCGCCGCACGGTCATCTGCCCGGTCCGGCCACGTCACCGGTGCGCGAGACGGTCACCGCCGCGGTGCCGGCTCCGCGGATCTACCTTTCCCACCGTACGCATCCGTTCGGCTCGGCCGGATACGACGCGATCACCGTGCTGGCCGCCGTGCTCGGCAACGGCCGGGGCAGCCGGCTCTACCAGCGTCTGGCCGACGGCGCCCGGATCGCCCAGCCCGACTACATCGGTTCGTACGGGGTCGATCTGGCCCACGCCCCGGCCCCGCTGATCATCACCGCCACGGCCAAGGACGGCGTGCCGATCGAGACGCTCGAGCAGGGTCTGTCCGACGTGATCGGCAGCCTGGTGACCGAGCCGGTGACCGAGGAGGAGCTGTCCCGGGCCAAGGCGCTGCTGACCACCGCGTGGTGGCGGCAGGTGTCCACGGTGGGCGGCCGGGCCGACACGCTCTCGCGCTACGCGACCCAGTTCGGTGACGCGGGCGCGGCGGCGTACCGGTTGCCGCAGTGGCTCGCGGTGACCGCCGACGACGTGACCGACGCGGCGAAATACGCGCTCAAGCCCGAGTCCCGGGTGACCTTGACCTATCTGCCGGCGGAAGAGCCCGAGAACGGGGAAAACGCATGACCCTCATCGCCACCCGCCCCGATTCCGGCGAGCCTCGCCCCTACACGTTCCCCGATCTGCAGCGGGTCACCGTCGGCGGGGGCACCGTGATCGGCGCCCACCTGCCCGGCCAGGCCCTGGCCACCGCCATGCTGCTGCTCGACGCCGGCGCCGCCCGCGAGACGGCCGGTCGCGAGGGCACGGCCACCGTGCTGGCCAAGTCGCTCGAAGAGGGCACGCAGAAGCGCGACTCGGCGGCGTACGCGATCGCGCTGGAGAGCCTGGGCGCCGAGCTGTCGCCCGCGCTCGACTGGGACAACTTCCGGGTCGGTGTCTCGGCGCCGGTGCCGCAGCTGCTCGACGCGGTGCGGCTGGCCGCCGAGGCGGTCCGCACGCCGCGGCTCGACCCGGCCGATGTCACCCGGGTCCGCGACGACGAGGTGACCGCGCTGCGCATGGACTGGGCCCAGCCGGGTCCGCGGGCCGACGCCGCGCTGCGGGCCGACCTGTTCGGGGCGGGCGAGCGGTTCGGCCGCCCTATGCACGGCGACCCGACCTCGGTGGCGGCCGTGACGGTCGACGACGTGGCCGCCTTCCACCAGGCGTGGCTGCGGCGTCCGGGGGTCCTGCTGGTCGCCGGTGACCTCAGCACGCTCGACCTGAAGGCGCTGGGCGAGGCCGCGTTCGCCGGCACCGGGGGCGAGCCGCTCGCCGCCGAGCCGCCGCTGACCTTCACCACCCGGCCCGAGCGCCGGATCCTGCTGGTCGACCGGCCCGGTTCGGTGCAGTCGACGCTGCGTCTCGGGCACCGTTCGCCCGAGCGGGCCACGCCCGACTACGTGTCGATGACGCTGGCCGCCACGGTGCTGGGCGGCGCCTTCACGTCCCGCCTCAACCACCTGATCCGCGAGGTCAAGGGGTACACGTACGGGATCCGCGGCTCCTATGCGATGAGCCGGCGCTTCGGCCGGTTCGAGGTGGCGGCCGGGGTGCAGACGGCGGTGACGGTGCCGGCCATCGTCGACACGCTGGGCGAGATCGCCCGCACCCAGGAAGACGGCGTGACCGAGGACGAGCTGGCCGTGGCCCGTTCGTGGCGGGCCGGTCAGCTGTCGGTCGAGATGCAGACGCCCGGCTCGATCGTCGGCGCGCTGAGCACGCTGGTCGTGCACGGCCTGCCCGACGACTACTACCCGTCGCTGCGGACCCAATATCTGGAGGCCACACTGGCCGACGTCAGCGCGGCCTCGGCCCGGCATCTGCACCCGCACGGCCTCACGCTGGTCGTCGAGGGCGACGCCGCGGTCATCCGCGACGAGCTGGTCGCCGCCCAGATCGGCGAAGTGGTCGACGCGGAGATCTGAATCACCCGCCCTTTTCAGATAAAGGCAAGGTGCGACCGATAGCTTTGCCGCCATGACGATCACCACCACCCCGTCCGAGGTCCGGCCGGGCCGGCGGGTGAGGCGCACCGCGCTGCTCATCCTGCTGGCCCTGCCGGCTCTGGCGTGGGCGGTGGTGCGGCTGTTCGGCTGGGAACGCGGCGTGCTGGTGCAGTTGGTGGCCTTCACGCCGTACGCGGCGGCCTGGTCGCTGATCCCGCTGGCGCTCGCCCTGCTGGCCCGCAAGTGGCTCGCCGCCGCGGTGGCCGCGCTGGCCACGGTGATGCTGGCCGCGGCCGTGCTGCCCCGGGCGATCCCCGACTCCGACCGCGGTCCGGCCACGGGCGTTCCGATGACGGTCATGACGATCAACATGTTCATCGGGGCGGCCGACCCGGCGGCGGTGGTCCGGCTGGTCCGCGAGCACGACGTCGCGGTGCTGGCGGTGCAGGAGTTCACGCCCGAGTCGGCGGCCGGGCTCACCCAGGCCGGGCTCGACAAGCTGCTGCCGTTCCACGCGCTGGCCGACGAGATCGGCACCACCGGGTCGGGTCTCTACTCGCGTTACCCGATGACCCAGCAGGCCTCGCGGCGCGGCGACGGGGGCGGGCTGCAGGACGGCAACCTGCAGGCGTACGCGACGATCCAGCCGCCCGGCGCCGCGGCGATCTTCGTCGAGTCGGCGCACCCGCTCGCGCCGTACACGCTGGCCGCCGAGCAGGCGTGGCGCGGCGACCTCGAGGCACTCCCTCGAGCCGACCAGGCGGGCATGCCCAAGCTGATCCTCGGTGACTTCAACTCGACCCTCGACCACGCCCCGCTGCGCGACGTGATCGCCCACGGTTACCGCGATGCCGCGGCCGCGACCGGGAAAGGGCTGATCGGCACCTGGGGTCCGTACGACGGTCTGCCCATCCCGCCCGTCACGCTCGACCATGTGCTTGTCGACCGCCGGATCGGCGTACGGGAAACGTCTGTGCACTCCGTCACAGGAAGCGATCACCGGGCGGTCGTCGCGACAGTCACCTTGCCCGCTGCGCAATAGTTGGTCTGGCGTGGGGTGGCTAGCCTCGCCGCCATGACGATCATCGCGAGTCGGGGCGAGCTCAGGCCAAGCCGTTCCCGTTCCCGACGAAAGGCCGCGCTGACCGTGTTGTTCTGGCTGCTCATCCTCCCCTTCGCGGTCTGGGCCGTGATCCGCCTCGGCGGGTGGGAACGGGGCCCGGTGGTCCAGTTGTTCGCGTTCACCCCCTATGTCGCGGCGGCCGCCTGGGTGCCGGCGATCCTGGCCCTGGCCACCCGGCGCTGGACCGTCGGCGCGGTGGCCGTGATCGTCGCGATCCTGCTCGCCTCGGCCGTGCTGCCGCGCGCCCTCCCGAGCCGCGACAAGGGACCCGCGCAGGGTGTGCCGCTGACCGTGATGACGTCGAACATGCTGTTCGGACGGGCCGACGCGGCCGCGATCGTCAAGCTGGTCACCGACCGCGACGTCGCCGTGCTGGCTGTGCAGGAGTTCACCAGCGAGGGCAAACAGGCACTGGCCGACGCCGGGCTGGGTGCGCTGCTGCCGTATTCGTCGCTGGCCGACAAGCCGGGGGCCGAGGGGTCGGGGCTCTACTCGCGCTACCCGATCACGTCGGCCGGGTCGACCCGCAACGGCGGGGGTTTCATGCAGGCGTACGGGACGGTGCAGGTGCCCGGGGCCGGGCCGGTGATCGTGGAATCGGCGCACCCGCTGGCGCCGTACGCGCGCTCGGTCCTCGGTCAGTGGCGCGAGGATCTGCTGGCCGAGCCGCGGGCCGACAACAGTGCGACACCGCGCATCCTGCTCGGCGACTTCAACGCGACCCTCGACCACGGGCCGCTGCGCGAACTGATCAGGCACGGCTACCGCGACGCCGCCGACACCACCGGCCAAGGGCTGATCGGCACCTGGGGTCCCTACGACGGCGACCCGATCCCGCCGGTCACGATCGACCATGTGCTTGTCGACGTGCGGATCGGCGTACGGGAAACCAGCGTGCACGGCATCCCCCGGAGTGACCACCGCGCGGTCGTCGCCGGCCTGACCGTTCCGGCCGCGTCATGAGCGTGACCACGCGCCTGGCCACGGTCGAGGACGCCGCCGAGATGGCCGCGGTGCTGACGGCCAACCGGAAATTCCTGGCGCCGTGGGATCCCGACCGCTCCGACGAATACTTCACCGAGACCGGCCAGCGTCAGGTGCTCGGCGACCTGCGCCGCCAGCACGATGCGGGCCAGGCCCTGCCGCACGTGATCGTCGACGACGGCCGGATCGTGGGCCGGATCGCCCTGACCGCCATCGTCCGCGGTCCGTTCCTGTCCGGCACGCTCGGCTACTGGGTCGCCGAGGAGGCCAACGGCCGCGGCATCGCGACCGCGGCGGTGGGCCGGGTGGTGCGGCTCGCGTTCGGCGAGCTGCGCCTGCACCGTGTCGAGGCCGGCACCCTGGTGCACAACGCCGCCTCGCAGCGGGTGCTCGAGATCAACGGCTTCCTCCGGTACGGGTTGGCGCCGCGCTACCTGTGGATAGCCGGCGAATGGCGCGACCACGTCCTGTTCCAGCGTCTGGCCGAGGACTGACATGCACATCCCGGGTCTCGGCCCGCTGGTCGAGGACGTCGACACGGGGTGGTTCGAGAGCGCGCCCGGTGCTGGGCCAGGAGTGCCGCTTCCTGGTCTCGGGGCTACAACGGCTCTTCCCGCCGCAGTAGCCACGCGGTGCGCTGGAGACGGCCGCCTCGCACCACCTGAGAAGTCAGTCAAGGTGCTGATGGCCCATGGCCGGTGTTGGCTTACCCAGTCACCTCGGCGAAGGGGGAGGGACGATCGGGCTTGTACGACAAAGACAACAACGAGATCCCCAAGCGCTTCCTCACCTACTACGAGCGCTGGGGCGGCTACAAGCAGTCGCCATCGGGAATCGCGTTGATACTAGGGCTCGTCGCTGTTCCGATTGCGGTGATGTA
This sequence comes from Paractinoplanes bogorensis, assembly GCF_018829635.1. GTDB lineage: Bacteria > Actinomycetota > Actinomycetes > Mycobacteriales > Micromonosporaceae > Actinoplanes > Actinoplanes bogorensis. Next base: position 210,173 of record NZ_JAHKKG010000001.1, on the reverse strand, counting down.
CATGCTCAGCGACGAGCCAGGAGACAAGAAGTCAGGTCTCGTTCTCTTGGCGGTCTGCGTGGCGCTCCTTACTTGCTCAGGTTTTGTATACCGCCTGCAGGACCGAAGCTTTCAACGGCGCATGGTCGCATACGACGATTGGAAGCGAGCCTCCAACGGTCGCCCTGCTGAACAGGGCAAAGACGCTCGCTAGGCATCTCGTCGAGTGCCGCGTCGCGCGGTGAGCCGGGGCGGGCTCGGCTACCGGCTTTTCTTGGCGGCGGTGAACCGGATCGGGTGGAGGTCCGTGGTGGCGGTATCAGCGAGCTGCCGCGGAGGATGAAGTGAACGAGTACAACCTGTTGAGCCACGCCGAGCGCATCGCCTACTGCCGCACCAAGCTGCGGGAGGCCCAGGAGCTCGAGGAGCACATCCGTCAGTTGCCGTGGACGCCGGATCTGGCCGAGGCCATCGAGAACGTGCACTTCACCCAGCGGGAGTTCAGCAAGGCGCTGGAAGCCCTGGAGAAGCCGTCGCTGTGGCGGCGCATCAACTTCGCGGTCAACGACGCCTGGGCCCGGACGCAGGTGAAGGACGACATCAAGCGGCGCCGCACCCGGATCCGGTGTGCCCTGTGCCGTGGCACCGGACGCCGGATCAGCGACACCGGTGGCTACTACGTGGCCTGCGGGTGCGGTGGGCGGGACCTCGGCTTCCCCGACGCCGACCCGGAGATCATGCGGGCCACCGGGGCCGCGGACCGGCTGCGCGGCGAGATCAGAGGTAACTGACTCCGGTCAGTTTCTCGGCCTCGGCCCACAGGCGCTCGGCGATGGCCGGGTCCTTGGCGTCGCGGCTGAAGCGGGCCCCGGTCACCCGGCCGCGGGTCTCGCCCAGGCCGGACGGGCCGAAGAACTCGCCGCCGGACAGGGTGGGGTCGGTGGCCGCGCGCAGTTGGGGCAACGCGCCCTGCTCGACCGGCTGGGTGGCCAGCAGGCCGATCCGCGCGATCAGGGCACCGAAGCGCGGGCGGTGTTCCCAGGCCCGCGGGGTGAGGTTGGTGCGGGTGAGTCCGGGGTGGGCCAGGGTGCTGACGATCGGCGAGCCGGCCGCGCGCAGGCGGCGGTCGAGTTCGACACCGAAGAGGGTGGTCGCCAGCTTCGAACGGCCGTAGGCGGGTGACGCCCGGAAGTCGTGCTCGGACATCAGGTCGTCGAAGTCGAGGTGCGCGTTCCTGTGGGTGATCGAACTGAGGTTGACCACGCGCGGCTGCCGGCCGGCGGCCAGCTTGCCGAGCAGCCGGCCGGTCAGGGCGAAGTGGCCCAGCAGGTTCGTGCCGAGCTGCATCTCGAAGCCGTCGGCGGTCGTCCGGCGCGGGCCCAGCAGCACCACGCCGGCGTTGTTGATCAGAAGGTCCAGCGCGTCCAGCCCGGCCGCGAAGGCGCGCACCGACTCGAGCGAGGCCAGGTCGACCGCCCGCACCTCGACGTCGCCGCCGATCTCCCGGGCGACCGCGTGGCCCGCGTCCGTGTTGCGGACGGCCAGCACGACGTGGGCGCCGTGCCGGGCCAGCTGGGTGGCGGTCTCCCGGCCCAGGCCCGAGTTGGCACCGGTGACGACGGCGATGCGGCCCCGCTGGTCGGGGATGTCGGCGGCAGTCCAGGCAGTAGTCATGCCGTCGACGCTAGGGGCGGCGCGGGCTGATTCCCTGGGCCTGCCAGACCTACCCTGGTGGGCGCACAGGGCCGGACAATGAGCGCATGACCCATCCGTACGCTCGTGAGCTCGGCGACTTCCTGCGGGCCCGGCGCGACCGGCTGCGACCCGGCTACGTCGGCCTCGAGCCGGGCGGGCGGCGCAAGGTCTCCGGGCTGCGCCGCGAGGAGCTGGCCCTGCTGGCCGGGCTCAGCACCGACTACTACCAGCGGATGGAGCAGGGCCGCGAGGTGCACCCGTCCGACGACGTGCTCGATGCGCTGGCCGGCGCGCTGAGCCTCGACGACGAGGAACGGCGGCATCTGTTCACGCTGGCCCGGGCCGCCCGCCGGCCTGTGCCCGTACGGGAAAAGCCTGCTCTTGAAGTCGTCCCGGAGAGCACACGGCGGCTGTTGCGGGTGCTGGACACCCCGGCCGTCGTGCTCGGGCGGCACCTCGACGTGCTCGACTGGAATCCGATGGCGGTGGCGCTGCTCGGCGACCCGGCGGACCATCCGGCCGATCGGCTCAACATGTTGCTGCTCATGTTCGAAGACACGCTGACCGGCGACCGCGACTGTCCCGACTGGGAGACGATGGCGCTCGACTACATCGGCATGATGCGGGCCGCCGTGGCCACCGACCCGACCCACCCGCGGGCCACGGCGATCGTCGGCGAACTGAGCATCCGCAGCGCTGATTTCCGGCGGTTGTGGGCGCGGCACGACGTGCGCGAATCGGTCCGCGGCACCAAGACCTTCCGGGTGCCCGAGGTCGGCCCGATCGTGCTCGACTGGGACACCTATCCGCTGCCCGGCAACCCGGGCCCGGTGATGCTGGTCTACACCGCGGCGCCGGGCAGTGCGGACGCCGACCGGCTGCGGCTGCTGGCGTCGCTGCGCGCGTAAATCGGGTGCCCCGCGCCGGACCATCGACCTACCATCTTCAACCATGAGCTTCAGGCAGTTGCTGACGACGACGCCGGGACACCCCGGCGTCGGTACGCGCTGACCTTTTCCGCGATTCCACGGCCCCGGGCGAGATGCCCGGGGCTTTTTCGGCGCCGGATCTCGCCCTCATCACAGGGAGAAATCCGATGAACGTCGACCACCGCAAACTCGGGCGCGAGCTCGACCTCGTCGACTCCGACCCGCTGATCGGCGCCGGCCTGCCGTTCTGGCTGCCCGATGGGGCCGCGGCCCGGCACGCGGTCGAGAGCTATCTGTACGAACTGGAGCGCCGCAACGGATACCAGCATGTGTATTCGCCGGCCCTCGGCAAGCGGCAGCTCTTCGAGAAATCGGGGCACTGGCGCAACTTCGCCGACGACATGTTCCCGCCGATGCCGATGGGCGGCGACGACCTGGTGCTGCGGCCCAGCCTCTGCCCGCACCACGCGCTGATCTACAAGTCGCGCGGCCGCTCCTACCGTGACCTGCCGTTGCGGATCGCCGAGCTCGGATCCATGTACCGCGCCGAGCGTTCGGGGGTGATCGGAGGTCTTTCCCGCGTACGGGCGATGCAGTTGAACGATGCCCATGTGTTCTGTGCCCCGTCCCAGGCCGCGGCCGAGGTCGCCGACGTGTTGCGGCTCATGCGCGAGGCCCACCGGGTGCTCGGGATCGAACCGTCGTCCTATCAGCTCTCGCTGCGTGGCGAGGGGAAGAAGTATGGCGGGGACGAGGCGGGCTGGGCATTTTCCTCCGCGGTGCTGCGCGGGGCGCTCGACTCGGCGGGCGTCGACTATGTGGAGGCGCCCGGCGAAGCGGCCTTCTATGGGCCAAAAATCGACGTGCAGGTCGCCGACCCGGGCGGCCGCGAGTGGACCCTCGCCACCATCCAGATCGACTTCCACCAGCCGGCGGCGTTCGAGCTCGAATACGCCGATGCCGCCGGCGGACGGTCCCGGCCGGTGATGGTGCACCGCAGTCTGGTCGGGTCGATGGAGCGGCTCTTCGCGCACCTGATCGAGGCGCACGACGGGGCGTTCCCGCTCTGGTACTCCCCCGTCCAGCTGGCCATTCTTCCCCTGGGGGTGGAGCAGGATGCGGCTGCTGACTCTTTGGCTCTCGCGGCCATCGAGGCCGGACTGCGGGTTTCCGTACGACGGGACGGCTCGATCGGTGCGCGGATCCGCGCGGCGGCCGAGGGGCGGATCCCGTACGCGGGAATCATCGGTCGACGAGAGGCGCCGGACGGGCTGGTCGCCCTGAGGCATCGCGACGGCCGGCAGCTGCCCGCGATGCCGGTGGCGCAGGCTCTCGCAGTGCTCAGCGCGGAAGCGAAACCCTAGCGTCGACTTCGATCTCGATGCGCATGCGTGGGTCCGCCAGGCCGCACACCATCATGGTGGCGGCCGGGCGGACCTCGCCGAAAGCCTCGCGCAGGACCGGCCAGCACGGCTCGAAATCCTCGCGTGACGGCAGCAGATAACGCACCCGTACGACGTCGGCCAGCGTGCAGCCGGCCTCGGCCAGCGCCGCCGCGATGTTGGCGACCGCCTGCCGGGCCTGCTCGACCACGCCGTCGGCGATCGTCATCGTCGCGTAGTCGAACCCGGTGGTGCCGGAGACATAGACGTGGTCTCCGGCGACAACCGCCCGGGCGTACCCGATCTGCTCCTCGAAGCTGGAGCCGCTGAAAATCCGCGTCACTCTTTTATTCCGCGAGACCGTAGGTCAGCGCGTCGACCAGGGCCACCCACGACGCCTCGACGATGTTCTCGTGCACGCCGACCGTGGTCCAGTCGCGCTCGCCGTCGCCGGTCTCCAGCAGCACCCGGGTGATCGCGTTGGTGCCGTGGCTGCCCTCGAGGATGCGCACCTTGAAGTCGCTCAGCTCGAAGTTCTTCAACTGCGGGTAGTACTGGGTCAGCCCGGCCCGCAGGGCCTCGTCGAGCGCGTTGACCGGACCGTTGCCCTCGGCGGTGGCGATCACCCGCTCACCCCGTACGCGAACCTTGACCGTCGCCTCCGACACCACCGAACCGTCCTCGCGGTGCTCGACCTGCACCCGGTACGACTCCAGGTCGAACGGCCGGGTGAACGAGCCGCCCGCCAGTTCGCCGCGTACCAGCAGCTCGAACGACGCGTCGGCGGCCTCGAACGACCAGCCGCCCGCCTCCAGGTCCTTGACCCGCCGGGTGACCGTGCTGAGGGTGTCGGGATGGCCGGCCAGGTCGATCCCGAGCTCGCGACTCTTGAGCTCGATGCTGGCCCGGCCGGCCATCTCCGTCACCAGGATCCGCATGTCATTGCCCACAACCGCCGGGTCGACGTGGTTGTAGAGCAGCGGATCCACCTTGATCGCGCTCGCGTGCAGCCCCGCCTTGTGAGCGAACGCAGCAGCCCCGACATAGGCCTGGTGGGTGTCGGGGGCGATGTTGGCGATCTCGGCGAGCGCGGACGAAACCCGCGTCGCCTTCTCCAGGCAGCCGTCCGGTAGGACCGGCAGCCCGAGCTTCAACTGGAGGTTGCTGACCGTGGCGAACAGGTCGGCGTTACCCGGCCGCTCGCCGTAGCCGTTGGCGGTGCACTGGAAGTGCTTGACCCCGGCCTCGACGGCGGCGACAGTGTTGGCCACTGCGCACGACGTGTCGTTCTGGCAGTGGATGCCGAGAAGATCGGCCGGTACGCCGGTCCGCTCGACAACCTCATGGATCGCCTTGGTGATCATCGACGGGAGCATGCCGCCGTTGGTGTCACACATGATCACGCGCTCGGCGCCCGCCTCGATCGCCGTCTTGACGACACTGGCGGTGTACTCCGGGTCGTAGCGGAAACCGTCGAAGAAATGCTCGCAGTCGACAAACGCCCGCCGGCCGTTCGCGACCAGGTGCTTCACGGTGTCGCGGACCATGGCCAGGTTCTCGTCCCCGGTCGTACGCAGAGCCCGCTCGACGTGGCGGATGTCGCTCTTCGCGACCACACACACCACCGGCGTCTCGGCGTCGAGCAGTGCCTGCACCTGCGGGTCCTGGTCAACGGGAGTGCCGGCCTTACGGGTCGCACCAAAGGCCACCAGCACCGCGTTCTTGAGCTCCAGCTCGGTGCGGGCCCGCTGGAAGAACTCGGTGTCCTTGGGCATCGCACCCGGCCAGCCGCCCTCGATGAAGCCCACCCCGAACTCGTCGAGCAGCTTCGCGACCGCCAGCTTGTCGGCGACCGAGTAGCTGATCCCCTCCCGCTGCCCACCGTCGCGCAACGTCGTGTCGAAGACCTGGTACTCCATGGGGGCTTCCCTTCAAGGCAAAATTTGGTGACCCAACAAAAAGACCCCCCGCGGATGCGGGAGGTCGGCGCGTCGGCGAGGAGTCAGCCGGCGCGCTAGGTGCCAATAATCAGCACGAGGTGGGTCACGCTCCGAAGCATGCCACGGCATCCTCAGGATGGAACCGGAAATCCACTGACTGAGACACTGGCCCCCCTTTTTTCGTCACAGCGCCGTTCACCCGTACGGGCTAGTTTGGGGCCGTGGCAGTCGAACAGTTCCCCCGCAACCTCGGCTTCTCGGCGACCTACAACTTCCGCGACGTGGGCGGATACAGCGGCCTCGACGGTCGCACGGTGCGCTGGCGGCGGCTGTTCCGCTCCGACGCGCTGCACCGCCTGGGCGAGGACGACGCGGCGGCGTTCGAGGCGCTCGGCGTCCGCACGGTGATCGACCTGCGCCGGCCGTTCGAGATCGAGAAGTACGGGCGGGTGGCCGAGCGCTACGGTCTCGACTACCAGAACCTGGTGCTCGAACACGTCGACTGGGAAGAGATCGGCCACCCCGACGACGTGGTGCACGAGCGCTGGCTGGCCGACCGGTACCTGAACTTCGCCGAGGACGGCCGGGCCGCGATCCTGGCCTCGTTGCAGATCATCGCTTCGCCCGAGCAGGCCCCGGTGATCGTGCATTGCATGGCCGGCAAGGACCGTACGGGGACGGTTTGTGCTCTGACGTTGTCGTTGCTCGGCGTTTCCGACGCCGACATCGCCGCTGACTACGCCCTGACCACTCAGGCGATGCGGCCGTTGACCGACTATCTGCTCGAGAAGCATCCGTCCGCTGTCTTGGGCAAGCAGCACATGTGGGATTCGCCTCCTGATGCGATGCTGATGTTCCTTTCTGATTTGCGCGCTTTGCACGGGTCTATTGAGGATTATGTCGCTGAGATTGGGTTGTCGTCTTCTGCTGTTGCCTCTATGCGTGACCATCTCCTGTCGTCTTGACCTTTTTGGTTGCGCTTTGACGGTCGGGGGCCGGGGTGACCACGCTGGGCGGTGAGGCATTTATGCCCTGCGTGGTCACCCCGGCCCCCGACCTTGCATGGGAATCCGTGGCGGCCAGGACTTTGGTCGCCGGTCTGCATGTGGATGTCTGGGCTGGGCTTCCCCCCCATCACCCTGAGTGGTCTGGCTCCGCGCCGGTCGTTCCGGGCGTCGTTCTCACCCAGGCCGGCCTGAGTGGTGGGTCGTGCGGACGTACCTCGCCGGGGGCGGTCCAGCGCTTCGCGCTTTGGATCATCGCTGCGCTCGTAAACCGCAACCCTCACCGTCTTTGGCCCAGGCCGACGGTGCCGTCCCGCCACCCGCGTGGCCTGCCGAAGTAGGGCTGAGCAACACCGTCAAGCCCCGCTGGGTGGCCTGCTGTGGTCAAGCTCGGCGGCACCGTCCCAGCGGGTGGGTGGCTGTGGTCCGGCCTGGTGCTTTTGTCCCAGCGGGTGGGTGGCCTGCTGTGGTCCGGCCTGGTGCTTTTGTCCCAGCGGGTGGGTGGCCTGCTGTGGTCCGGCCTGGTGCTTTTGTCCCGGCGCGTGGGTGGCCTGCTGTGGTCGCGCCGGGGTGCCGTCCGGCTGGGTGGGTGGCCTGCATCCGGTGCACAAGTCCGGCCGGGTAAGCCGTAGCAGGCCACCCACCCAGCTGGGCCAGGCCGCCCAGCGCGACCACAACAGGCCACCCACCGAGCCGGACCAAGCCACCCAGCGCGACCACAACAGGCCACCCACCCAGCCGGACCAAGCCACCCAGCCCGACCACAACAGGCCACCCACCGAGCCGGACCAAGCCACCCAGCGCGACCACAACAGGCCACCCACCCAGCCGGACCAAGCCACCCAGCCCGACCACAACAGGCCACCCACCCAGCCGGACCAAGCCACCCAGCCCGACCACAACAGGCCAACCCTTAGCCGGACAGCTATCACCCAGACCAGGCACAACAGGCCACCCGGGCTGGACGGCACTCTCGGCCTGGCGACGACGGTGCTGGTTGCGGTTTACGAGCGAAGCGATGACGCTAAGCGCGAAGCGCTGGCCGCAACCGGCGAGGTACGTCCGCACGACCCACCACTCAGGCCGGCCCGGGTGACGAAAATCCCCTGGCCCGACCCGGGCGGAGCCAGACCACGAAGGGTGATGGGGGAAATCCAAGCCCAGACATCCGCATGCAGACCGGCGACCAAAGTCCTGGCCGCCAGTGATTCCCATGCAAGGTCGGGGGGCCGGGGTGACCACGCAGGGCATAAATGCTCGCCGCCCAGCGTGGTTACCCCGGCCCCCCGACCGTCAAAGCGCAACCAATACTCGGATCAGAGAACGCGGTGAACCCAGCCGAAGGGGTCAGAGGCCCGCCCACGCTGGATGTCGACCAGTTGCTTCCGCAGGGAAGTGGTCACCGAACCGGTACCCCCGTCGGCCACAACGAACTCGCCGTCGGCCGACTTCACGGCGCCGATCGGGGTGATGACGGCGGCCGTGCCACAGGCGAACGCCTCGCGGATGCGGCCGGAAGTGGCCCCGGAACGCCACTCCTCGAGGCTCACCGGGCGCTCCTCGACCTTGCGGCCATCCCGTTCAGCGAGCTTGATGATCGAGTCTCGGGTGATGCCGGGCAGGATGGTGCCGGTCAGCGGCGGCGTCACCAGGGTGCCGTCGTCGAGGACGAAGACGACGTTCATGCCGCCGAGCTCGTCGATGTATTTTCGCTCGACCGCGTCGAGATAGACGACCTGGTCACAGCCGTTTTCGATGGCCTCGGCCTGGGCCGACAGGCCGGCCGCGTAGTTGCCTCCGCACTTGGCCGCTCCCGTTCCGCCCGGCGCCGCCCTCGTGTAGTCGGGGGTCACCCAGACCGACACCGGCTTGACGCCGCCCGAGAAGTACGGGCCGACCGGGGATGCGATCACCAGGTACAGGTATTCCATCGAGGGCCGGACCCCCAGGAAGACCTCGCTCGCGTACGCGAACGGACGCAGGTAGAGGCTGCCCTCGTCGCCCGGGGGGAGCCAGTCGCGGTCGATCGTGATGATCTCGCGCAGGGACTGGAGGAACGTCTCGCCGGGCAGTTGGGGCATCGCCATCCGCTGGGCGGACTGGGCGAAACGGTTCGCGTTCGCGTCCGGCCGGAACATCGCGATGCCGCCGTCGGGCAGCGTGTACGCCTTGAGGCCTTCGAAGATCTCTTGCGCGTAGTGCAGCACGGCGGACGCCGGGTCCATCGGGATGGGGGCCCGCGCCTCGACGCGTGGTTCGTACCAGCCTTTGCCGTCCGCGTAGCGGATCGTGACCATGTGGTCGGTGAAGATACGGCCGAAGCCGGGGTTGGCGAGGAGCGTGTTGCGCTCGGCGTCGCTCACGGGTGCCGGGTTCGGACGGATCTCGAACTCGAGGTTGTCACCACCGCTCATGACAAGTGGACCTGCTTTCGTCAACAGAAGATTTAGGCATGCGGAAGCACCCGTAGTGCTCCATGAATTTACCCCGAACGCTCGTTAAATCAACGCGCGCGGGTGAGAGACCCCTGGTGCGGGGCCTGTGGTGGGAGCGGCTGAGCTTAGAGAGCGGCCGCGATGCGGTCGCCGACCTCGGCGGTGCGCTGCGGCGCGCCCGGGGTGCGGGACGCGACGTCGGCGGCGACCGCCTCGGATACTCGGCGGGCCTCGTCGTGGTGGCCCAGGTGCTCGAGCAGCAGCGATGCGGAGAGGATGGCCGCCGCCGGGTCGGCGATGCCCTGGCCGGCGATGTCCGGCGCGGAGCCGTGTACGGGCTCGAACGTCGACGGATACTTGCGCTCCGGGTTGACGGAGCCGCTGGCTGCCATGCCGATGCCGCCTGTCACGGCCGCGGCGATGTCGGTGAGGATGTCACCGAAGAGGTTGTCGGTCACGACCACGTCGTACCGCTGGGGGTTGCTGACCATGAACATGCTGGCCGCGTCGATGTGCTGGTATTCGGTGGTGACCTCGGGGAATTCGGCCGCGACGGCGGCGAACGCGCGCGCCCACAGACCGCCGGCCTTGGTCAGCACGTTGGTCTTGTGCACCAGGGTCAGGTGCTGACGGTCGCGGCGCTGGGCCCGGGCGAACGCGTCGCGGATGACCCGCTCGACGCCGAAGCGCGTGTTGAGGCTTTCTTCGGTCGCGATCTCGGCCGGGGTGTCCTTGTGCAGGACGCCGCCGGCTCCGACGTAGAGGCCTTCGACACCTTCGCGGACCACGACCATGTCGATCTCGCCGGGCTTCACTCCCGCGAGCGGGCTGGTGGTGCCGGGCCAGAGCTTCGAGGGGCGCAGGTTCACGTACTGGTCGAAGTCGAAGCGGAGCTTGAGCAGCAGGCCACGTTCGAGCACGCCCGGCGGCACGCTGGGGTCGCCGATGGCGCCGAGCAGGATCGCGTCGTGGCGGGCCAGTTCGTCCTGGATGGCCTGGGGCAGCACCTCTTTGGTGCGGTTGTAGAACCGCGCGCCGAGGTCGTAGTCGTTGAACTCGGTGCCGGGGAGTACGGCCTCGATGACCTTCTGAGCCTGAGCGGTCACTTCGGTTCCGATGCCGTCGCCGGCCACCACCGCGATCCGCGCCACGCTCACGTCTGCTCCTCAGGGTCGAACGATTCGGGACCCAGGCTAGCGCCTGGGTCCCGATCTTCGGTACGCCGGTCCCACCTAGTGAGCGTTAAGGATGACTACCGGTGAGTACGGCCCGGCGGTCAGTCGTCGTCGTGCAGCTGGCGCAGCGTGTACTGGATCTGCCCGGCTGCGGCCAGGCGCCGGAGGAGATCCGTGGCGAACGGCACTCCCGGCCGGCGCAGGATCATCAGATCGTCCGACTGGAAGAAGTCGCCGCCCTCGGCCTCACCGGTGGTCGCCCACCGATCCATGATGCGCTGGATCGCGCCCATGGTGAGCAGGCCGGCACTCCACCGGGTGCCGTCGTCGAGGGTGACCACCACGTCGAAGTCGTCGACGGTCTCGGGGTCGTCCGCGGCGCCGAGCACGAAGTCGATCTCCGCACCCGGCACCCGGATCGCGTCACTACTTCCCATACAGCTCTTTCATCTTGTCGATAACCGCGCTCTCGTTGCTCTTGTCGGCCTTTCCGACGATCTCGACCTTGCCGTCGACGTTACGGAAGAACAGCCGGGCGCCGTTGCGGCCGCGGGCGTAGGAGACGTCGGTTCCGGTGAGCGCCTTGCTGCCCAGGCCGGGGTTCATGTTGCCCTCGCTCAGCTGCTTCTCCAGGCTCTCGAACTCCTGCTTGATGCGCTGATTCCGCTCGGCCTTCTTGGCCGCCTTGGTCAGGAAACTGTCGTCGGCGATCTTCGAGGCGAGCTTGCACGGATCGGGCGTCGCCGCCGCGGCGGCGGCCTGCTTGCCGGCCCGCAAGGCGCTCGGCACGGGCGGGATCGGGCAGAAGTCCGGAACCTTCTGCGCCTTTTTGGCCTTGGCCAGGTCGGCCAGCTCGTCGGCCTTCTTGCGCGCCGCCTTGATCTTCTCGAGGAACTTGAAGACCTTGGGCAGCAGCTTGCCGATCTTGAAGACGGTGCCCAGGATCTTGTTGGCCGGCAGCAGGTTGGCCAGGCTCCAGAGGCAGGCCTCGACGTCGCCCTCCATGATGCAGGACTTGATGTCGCCGACCCCGGACAGCTCGAGGAACAGGTCCCAGGCGTTCTCCTTGAAGAAGTCGAGCAGCGATTGCCCGGATTCCTCCTGCGCCTGCCGCAGCTGCTCGCGTTCCTCGGGGGTGAGGAGGTCGAGCAGATCCGGGTCGAGCGGCGCCGCCGGACCCGGGTTCTCCAGCGAGGCGGCCAGTTCGGCCTTGGCCTTCTTGCGTTCGGCCTCCTCGGCGCGCTCGGCCGCCTGCTGCGCCTCCTTGGCGTACTGCAGAGCGTTGCTCGCCGCCGCGGCCGCGCTGTCCGCGTGTTTCTGGGCGCTGTCGGCCGCCGTCTGAGCGGCAGCCGCGTCGGCCTCGGCCCGGTCGGCGGCACCGCGGGCGGCGGCCGCGTCGGCCTCGGCGGCCGAGGCGGCCCGGCCGGCCGCGTCGGCGTCGGACTGGGCGGCCGCGGCGCTGCGCCCGGCGATCGCGGCGTCGTTGGCGGCCTCGTTGGCCGCCGACCGGGCGGCGATCGCGTCCGCCTTGGCCTGGGCGTCGGCGCGGGCCGCGCTGGCCGCGGCCGACCGGGCCGCGGCGCCGTCCACAGCGGCCTGCGCGGCGTACTTCTTCGCCTCGGCGGCCGAGACCGCTGCGGCGGCGGCCGACCGCGCGGCCTGCGCGGCCGCGGTGAACGCCGGCTTGACCTGCTCGTTGGCCCGGTCCGCGGCCGCTTCGGCCCGTTCCGCGGCGACGATCGCCTCGTCGGCCCGGGCCTTGGCCGCGGCGGCCTGTTCGGCGCCGATGCTGAGCGCCTGCTCGGCGACCAGCTTCACGAAGTCGGCGTCGATGTCGGCGCCGGAGAACGGGCTCACCATCCCGATCGCGGTGTTGGCCGGCTCGGCGATCCCGGCCGCGGACTGCCGCGCCGCGGATGCCGCCTGCACGGCGATGTCGGCCTGGGCCGCGGCGGCCACCGACTCGCGGGTCGCGGCCTCGGCCTCGTCGCGGGTGCGGTTGGCGGCCCACAGCGCCTGCACGGCCTGTTCCGCGGCCTGGTCGCTGAGGCGCACGGCGGCCTCGGCGGCACGGGCGGCCTTGGTCTCCTCCGCGGTGGCGACGGCCGCCTTGGCGTCGGCCTGCATCCGGGCGGCGTGCGTGGCCCGGGCGGTGGCCTCGGCCCGGTCGGCGGCGGCGTCGGCCGCCGCGGCAGCTGCACGGGCCCGCTCGGAAGCGGCCCAGGCCCGGTCGGCGGCCTGCTGGGCCTGCGTCGCGGCGGCCCGGGCGTTGGCGGCGGCTCCGGTCGCGGTGTTGGCCGACGAGCGAGCCGAGCGGGCGGCCGTTCCGGCCACACCGGCCTGACGCCCGGCCTCGTCGGCTTCGCGCTGCGCCTCCGCCTTCTCGGCGTCGGTGCTCGCCGCGGCCGCGGCCGACCGCAGTGCGGCCGCCTTGGCCTTCGCGGTCTGCTCGGCCCGCTCGGCCGCCATGGCCTCGTCGCGGGCCACCCGGGCCTCGTCCTCCCGGTCCCAGGCCCGGCCGTCGGCGTCGGCCGCGGCGTCGTCGGCCGCCTCGGCCTTGGAACGTGCGCCCTGCGCGATCGCGGCCTGCGACTCGGCGTTGGCGCGGGCGCTGCGAGCGATGGAGGCCTGCCGTTCCGCCTCGGCGCGGTGCCGGGCGGCGTTGGCCCGTTCGGCCTCGGCGATCTGCCGCTGACGCTTGGCCTCGGCCGCCTGCCGCTCGGCCTCCTGCCGGTGCTGCCGGGTCTTCTCGGCCTCGGCCCAGGCTTTGGCCTCGGCCGCTTCGGCTTCTTCCCGGGCCTTCTTCGTACGGGCGGCAGCCGTCTTCGCCGCGTTCGCCTGCTTCGCTGCCGCGGCGGCCAGCTTGGCCGCTGCCTTGGCGTGTTCCTCGGCGTGCTGACGCCACTTGATCGCCTGCTGGGCGTGCGCCTCGGCCTGCGCCTGGGCGCCCTGGGCACTGTTGGTCGCCACGGTCGCGTCGATCGCGAACTGCGCCGTCTGGGTCGCCCCGACCGCGGCGGTGGCCGCCTCGCTCATGCCCTGCGAGATCAGCGACCATTCGACGCCGTACTCCAGGCCGGTGTCGATCAGGTCGTCCGCCGCCGACGAGGCCGTCTGAGCGGCCGCCGAGGCTTCCTGAGCGGCGGTACGGGCGTACCCGAGCTGCCGCTTCGCCTCGTTGTTGTCCGCCGTCAGCTCGGTCGCCTTCTGGGCCGCCGTGCCGCTGCCGTCGAGCACCCGCGAGGCGTGCCGGGCCGCGTTGGCGGCGGCCGCCATCGAATTGGCCGCCTGCTGCAGCGCCCGGATCGCGGCGCCGTGCGCGACCAGGATCTGCTTGCGCGCGGTGTTGGCCCGCGCCGACCGCTGGGCCAGGTCGGACAGTTCCTCGGCGGCCTTGTTCCGGGCCTCGAGGTCCTTGAGGTACTGCTCCCGCTCGGCCGCGTCGGCCCGGGCGGCGGTCAGGTAGCCGGTGTTCAGGAAGGCCGAGATCGCCGCGTCGTCCCCGGCCAGGGCCGCTTCGGCCGCCCGCCGGACGTTCGACTCGGCCGGCGCGGCCGCGGACACGAGCCGGACCCGCTCGCGCAGCGTGGCCGCGCGCTCGGCCGCCGTCCGGGCCACCTGGGCGTCGCGGTCGCGGGCGATGTCGGCGCCGTAGGCCAGGAAGGCGGCCCGGTCGCTGTCGGTGCCGGCCAGCACCCGCTGGACCTCGGTGTTGAAGTTTTCGCCGCCGGTGCCGGCCATCGCGCGGACGCGGGCCAGGTTGTCGGCCGCTTCCTGCTTCTTGCGCGCGGCGACCTGCTTCTCGAGCGCGGGCTTGTCGACCGTGGCGAACTTGAGGATCACCGCCGGGTCGGCCGTGGCCAGCGCGATCAGGGCGGCGTCGCGGACCTCGGGCTCGGGTGTGAACTCGGCGATGTCGGTCACGGCCTTGCGCCACCGCTCGTCGGCCGCCGGAACACCGGTCGTGCCGTTCCAGACCTCGGTGACCAGCGGTGGAAGCTGCACCACGGGCAGATCGGCGGCCGCCGGCGCGGCCAGAGCGGGCGGCGCATGCAGGCCGGTCCCGACGACGGCAGCGGCCAGCGACAGGATCGCGGCCGTACGAACTCGCTGCACGAAAGCAGCCGGAAGTAGCACCCTCATATTCAGATATCCCCCGTGAAACGCCATGCCGACGCGCGGGAGGGCTAGTCACCGCGGTCGATGGATTGAACGCCGCGAAATTGAACCACATGACTGCGTCGCGCGGGTGACGGGGAAGCAGGCGGGACGGCCGGGCGAAAGCGAACAGCCCCCGTGATCGCGGCAAACGATCACGGGGGCTGTAGCGACGAGTACGCGTGGCTCGGTCCCGCCAAATTCGCGCACCAGGAAGGAGGGAGCACCGTCACCCGAAGACGGGCCCACCCCGGCCGGGCGGCACCGACAACGCTAGCGATACGGACTTATCGCGCGCAAGGCAAGGGGCCGCGTGTCGGCCGTCCGGCGCGGAAGCGCTCCCGCGTGTCGGGGCGGTTCTTCCGTCTTGCGGCGGATAGTGATGGCACCATGCGCCGGTGAGTTTCGACCTCGTGGTGTGGGCGATGGACAAGACGGACCTGCCGGACGCCGTGCGGGCCGCCAACGCGCGATGCGCGCGCGGTGAGCACCCGCAGCGCCCGGCCGACCCGCGCGTCGTCGCCTTCTATGACGCCCTGACCAGCGATTACCCCGACCGTGGGCCGCGCGCTTCGGCGCCCGGCTCGCCGTGGGCGCACCCGCCGCTGCACGCCGCGGCCGACCACATCCAGATGCGGCTCGACGAGAACTGCCCGGACGTGGTGCTCGAGACGATCGAGCGCCTGGCCGGCGAGCTCAACCTCGATCTGCTGGATCTGCAGGACGGGACGGTCTACCCACCGCCGGTTCGGTCCCATTGAGCCGCAGGTCGACCATGCTCCCCCGGTCGGCCCCGATCGCGGCGGCCACCGTGCTGAGCAGTTCCGGGTCGACCGACGAGTCGACGGTCAGCGTCATCAGCGTGTCGCCGCCCGCCTCACGCCGGGCCACCTGCATGGCCGCGATGTTGACGCCGGCCTCGCCGAGCAGGGTGCCGATGGTGCCGACGACGCCGGGCCGGTCGCCGTAGCGGAAGAACAGCTGCACGCCGTCGGCGTTGAGGTCGAGGTCGAAGTCGTCGATCTCGATCAGCTTGGCGATCTCGCGGGCGCCGTGCACGGTCAGGGTGCCGGAGACGGTCACCGTGCGTCCGTCCGGCAGCGCACCGCGTACGGAAACCAGGTTTTGATGTTCGGCCGGCTCGTCGCTGGCCACCAGCTCGACCTCGACGCCCCGATCCAGGGCGAGTTGCGGGGCGTTCACGTACGTCACCCGTTCGTCCACAACCGCAGTGAACAGCCCCTTGGTGGCCGCGAGCCGCAACACCCCGACGTCGTGCGAGGCGATCTCGCCCCGCACCTCGACCGTGACGGTGGCCGCGACACCGCCCGCCACCGCGGTGAACACCTTGCCCAGCTTCTCGGCCAGCCCCAGCATCGGCCGGACGTCCTCGTCGACCACGCCGCCCGCCTGCACGTTCACCGCGTCCGGCACGAACTCGCCGTCGAGGGCCAGCTTGACGCTGCGCGCGACCGACAGGCCCGCCTTGTCCTGCGCCTCGGCCGTCGACGCGCCCAGGTGCGGGGTGACCACCACGTTGTCAAAGCCGAACAGCGGCGACTCGGTGATCGGCTCGGTGACGAACACGTCGAGACCGGCCCCGGCCACCCGGCCGTCGCGCAGCGCCGCGGCCAGCGCGTCCTCGTCGACCAGGCCGCCGCGGGCCGCGTTGACGATCCGTACCCCCGGCTTGACCAGGGCGAGTTCCTTCTCGCCGATCAGTCCGACGGTCTCCGGCGTACGGGGAAGATGCACCGAGACGAAGTCGCTCTCGCGCAGCAGTTCGTCGAGGCCGACCAGCCGGACGCCGAGTTGTGCGGCCCGGGCGGGCTGGATGTACGGGTCGTAGGCGATCAGCCGGGTGCCGAAGGCGGCCATCCGCTGGGCGAAGAGCACCCCGATGCGGCCGAGCCCGACCACGCCGACCGTCTTGCCCTGCACCTCGACGCCGACGTAGCGCGACCGCTGCCACCGGCCCGACTTCAGCGTGGCCGAGGCGGTGGCGGTGTGCCGGGCCACGGCCAGCAGCAGCGCGATGGCCTGTTCCGCGGCCGACACGATGTTGCTGGTCGGCGCGTTGACCACCAGGACGCCGCGGGCGGTCGCGGCGCGGACGTCCACGTTGTCGAGACCGACGCCGGCCCGGGCCACCACGCGCAGGGTCTCCCCGGCGGCCAGCACCTCGGCGTCGACCTGGGTGGCACTGCGGACGATCAGCGCGTCGGCCTGGCCGACCTGGGCCAGCAGGGCGGCGCGATCGGTGCCGTCGACCTGGCGTACGTCGTAGTCATAAGCAAGGACGTCGATGGCGGACGGGGCCAGTTCTTCGGCGATCAGTACGACGGACGTCACGCGGCTGCCTCCGGTGGATCGTCGGAACCCGATCGTAAGCGGGTCCCGAGATCCACCGGAGTGTGACGGCTGTCACACGCCGGAAACTCAGGCGACGCGACGTGGAATTTGAGCGCGGTCGATGGGCGGTGACGCCGGGAGGCCCGCCATGACCTGTCCGTCGGGCTGCCGGAAGCTGAGCGCCTCGGCGTCCAGCGCGTCGTAGAGCAGGTCGAGGTCGAGCGTGCCGACCGGCGGGTAGGTCCGCTCGCGCGGCGGTTCCTGGCCCACCTCGAGCGCGCCCTGCTCGACCATGAAGTCGAGAATGGCCTGCCGGGTCGCCGGGAGCGTGACCGGCGAGTGGTAGAGCACGTTGAGGGCCTGCATCCGCATGCCCTGGACGTGCTCCTCGCCCTTGTTGTCGTGGAAGTGCGGGTTGCGGGTCTCGATCTGCAGCACCGGCACCGAGCTGGCCATCACGTCCGGGTCGGTGCTCTCGAGCACGCCGCCGAACTGCTCGAACATGTCCATGTACTCGTACGGCTCGACCGCGAACCCACCGGCCAGACGCAGCTTGAGGCCCAGGTCGAGGGTCATCGCGTGCTCGCCCGCGTTGCCGGTGGCGATCACCTCGGTGCCGAAGTCGGAGTATTCGGCCAGGAACCGGTTGAGCCACTCGTTGGTGATCTGCGAGCTGCGGCCCCGGCGGCTGAAGAACAGGCGGTTGTCGCGCAGCTTCGGCTTCGAGTGCCACGAGATGCGGACCATCGAGTACGGCGAACCGGCCAGGTGCAGCCCGGCCGCGTAGACCTTGCAGTATTCGTGGACCGAGCCGGGCACGTAGTTGTCGGCGTCGACATATCCGATGTAGCGACGGCCGGTCATCGCGGCCAGCGCCATGCCGAGCAGCATCGCCTCGCCCTTGCCGTTCCGGATCAGGCCGTCGTCGTCCAGCATCTCGGGCATGCCGGCCGCCTTGATCGCGGCGGCCACCCCCGGATCCTTCTGATGCACCGTGATGGCGGACCGCCCGGCCAGCCGGCAGAACTGCTCGACGGTCTGCGCCTCGATCTCGTATCGGTCGACCGGACCGCGGTCGCTGTTCGACACCAGAATGATGAGGCAGTCGTGCGGAATGCCGGAGAGGACACCCTCGATGACAGTCCGTGTCTCATTCATACACGGAACGACGATTACCATTTGCGATTCGATGGCGCGTAGCGCCTCGGCCGGCACAATCTGGCTGCCCGCACCGACCGAGGTGCCCGAGTCGAGCTCGATCACCCTCTGCAGCTCATGAATCCGGACCGCGCCGAAGCGCTCACTCCGAAAAGAATCAGCCAGTCGCATATCGCGAAGATACCCAACCCGAGGCAGTCTCAAGAGCCCGAACAGCGCACAATTCTGTTTCGGTGTGACCCCGGTTAATGGCAAGTAACGCAGGCGTTTCAGGTAATCGCAGGGTCACGCAAAAGGCCCGGCTTTCGGGTGAAAGCCGGGCCGTAAAGCAGAAAATCAGGCGGTCTCGGTGATCGGGCGGTCGACCCAGCTCATCATGTCGCGCAGCTTCTTGCCGGTGACCTCGATCGGGTGCTCGGCACCCTGCTGACGGAGCTTGGTCAGCAGCGGGCCGCCGTTGTCGTCGTCCTCGATCAGCTGGCGGGTGAACTCGCCGGACTGGATGTCGGCCAGGATCCGCTTCATCTCGGCCTTGGTCTCGGCGTTGATGACCCGCGGGCCGCTGACGTAGTCACCGAACTCGGCGGTGTCCGACACGCTGTAGCGCATCCGGGAGATGCCACCCTCGTACATGAGGTCGACGATCAGCTTGAGCTCGTGCAGGCACTCGAAGTACGCGATCTCGGGCGCGTAGCCGGCCTCGGTGAGCACCTCGAAGCCGGTCTGCACGAGAGCCGCCGTGCCACCGCAGAGGACGGCCTGCTCGCCGAACAGGTCGGTCTCGGTCTCCTCCTTGAAGGTGGTCTTGATGACGCCGGCCCGCGCGCCACCGATCGCCTTCGCGTAGGAGAGCGCGAGCGCGAGGCCCTCGCCGGTCGGGTCCTGCTCGACGGCGACCAGACACGGCACGCCCTTGCCGTCCACGTACTGGCGGCGGACCAGGTGGCCCGGGCCCTTGGGGGCGACCATGGCGACGGTCACGTCGGCCGGCGGCTTGATCAGCTCGAACCGGATGTTGAGGCCGTGGCCGAAGAAGAGGGCCTTGCCCGCGGACAGGTTGGGCGCGATCGACTCGGAGTAGATCTTGCGCTGCGCGGTGTCCGGCGCGAGCACCATGATCACGTCGGCCCAGGCCGACGCCTCGGCCGGCGTCTTGACCTCGAGGCCCTGCTCCTCGGCCTTGGCCCGGCTCTTGGAGCCCTCCTGCAGGCCGACCACCACCTCGACGCCCGAGTCACGCAGCGACAGCGAGTGGGCGTGGCCCTGGCTGCCGTAGCCGATCACGGCGACCTTCTTGCCCTGGATGATGGCGAGGTCGGCGTCGTCGTCGTAGAAAACTTCCGCGGTCATTTCTTTCCTTCGTCGTTGTACTAGGCGGCGCGGAGCGCCGGGCCGGTGGTGATCGAGCGGGAGCCGCGGCCGATGGCCACGAGGCCCGACTGGACCATTTCCTTGATGCCGTACGGCTCGAGGTCGCGCAGCAACGCGTCCAGCTTGTCGGGGTTACCCGTGGCCTCGATCGTGAGGGTGTCCGGAGCGACGTCGATCACGTTCGCCCGGAACAACGCCACCGTCTCGAGCACCTGGCTGCGCTGCGCACGATCGGCACGCACCTTGACCAGCAGGAGCTCGCGCTGAACCGACTGCTGCGGGTCCAGCTCGACGATCTTCAGGACGTTCACCAGCTTGTTGAGCTGTTTGGTCACCTGCTCCAGGGGTGAGGAGTCGGCGTTGACCACGATCGTGATGCGGCTGACGTCCGGGTTCTCCGTCTCGCCGACCGCCAGGGAGTCGATGTTGAAACCGCGCCGGGAGAACAGGCCGCTGACCCGAGCGAGCACACTCGGCTTGTTCTCGACCAGCACGGAAAGCGTGTGCTTGTTCATGATCAGAGGTCGTCCTCTTCGAAGTTGGGACGAACGTCCCGGGCGAACATGATTTCGTCGTTGCTGGTGCCGGCCGCGACCATGGGCCAGACCATCGCGTCCTTGCCGACCGTGAAGTCGATGACCACCGGCGCGTCGTTGATCTCCATCGCCTGCTTGATGATCTTGTCGACGTCGTCCTTGGACTCGCAGCGCAGCCCGATGCAGCCGAGCGCCTCGGCCAGCTTCACGAAGTCGGGGATGCGGTGCTTGTGCGTGCCCAGCTCGGTGTTCGAGTAGCGGCCGTCGTAGAACAGCGTCTGCCACTGCCGGACCATGCCCAGGTTGCCGTTGTTGATCACGGCGATCTTGACCGGGATGCCCTCGAGCGCGCAGGTGGCCAGTTCCTGATTGGTCATCTGGAAGCAGCCGTCGCCGTCGATCGCCCACACGGTGGTGTCCGGCTTACCGACCTTGGCGCCCATCGCGGCCGGGACGGCGTAACCCATGGTTCCGGCGCCGCCCGAGTTCAGCCAGGTGCCCGGCTGCTCGTACTTGATGAACTGCGAGGCCCACATCTGGTGCTGACCGACGCCGGCCACATAGATCGCCTCGGGACCGACGATCTCGCCCAGCCGCTCGATCACGTACTGCGGGGCGAGCGTGCCGTCGGTCGGCTCCTCGTAGCCCAGCGGGTAGCGCTTGCGCAGCTCGTTCAGCGTGGCCCACCAGGGCTCGTACTGCCCGGCGCCCTCGGCGGTGGCCGAGACGGCGGCGATCAGCTCGTCGATGACGTGCCGGGCGTCGCCCACAATCGGGACGTCGGCGTGCCGGTTCTTGCCGATCTCGGCCGGGTCGATGTCGGCGTGCACGATCTTGGCGTCCGGCGCGAACGAGTCGAGCTTGCCGGTGACCCGGTCGTCGAAGCGCGCGCCCAGCGTGATCAGCAGGTCGGACTTCTGCAGCGCGTAGACCGCCGGGACCGTGCCGTGCATGCCGGGCATGCCCAGGTGCTGCGGGTGCGAGTCGGGGAACGCCCCCAGCGCCATCAGCGTGGTGATGACCGGGATGCCGGTCATCTCGGCCAGCTTGCGCAGCCCGTCGGTGGCGCCGGCCTTGAGCACGCCGCCGCCCACGTAGAGCACCGGGCGCCGGGCCTCGGCGATCAGGCGGGCCGCCTCGCGGATCTGCTTGCCGTGCGGGTGCAGGGTCGGGCGGTAGCCCGGCAGGTCGAGCGTCGGCGGCCAGGTGAACGTGGTCTGCGCCTGCAGCACGTCCTTGGGGATGTCGACCAGTACCGGGCCGGGGCGGCCGGTGATCGCCAGGTGGAACGCCTCGGCCAGGATCCGGGGCAGTTCCTCGGGCGTCTGCACCAGGAAGTTGTGCTTGGTGATCGGGAGCGTGATGCCCTGGATGTCCGCCTCCTGGAAGGCGTCCGTGCCGATCGAGGGCCGGGCCACCTGGCCGGTGATGGCGACGATCGGCACCGAGTCCATGTAGGCGTCGGCGATCGGGGTGACCAGGTTGGTGGCGCCCGGGCCGCTGGTCGCGATGCAGACACCGACCTTGCCGGTGGCCTGGGCGTAGCCGGTGGCGGCGTGCCCCGCGCCCTGCTCGTGGCGGACCAGGATGTGCCGGACCTTGGAGTCGTAGAGCGGGTCGTACGCGGGCAGGATCGCCCCGCCGGGAATGCCGAACGCGACCTCGACGCCGAGCGCCTCGAGCGACCGCACGAGCGAACCGGCGCCCGAGGTGGGAACCGGAGAGGCTACGGCCGGGGCCGGGGTGGCGGCCGCCGCGACAGTGGCCGGGTTGGCGCGGTGGGCGAGGGACTCAGGAGTGGGTCTCGTCATGGCACTTCATACCTTTACGGGTTGGGGCGACCGGTACTTGAGCAACAAAAAAGGCCCTCGTGCCGGGAAGCACGGGACCTAGCGCACTCTGGTTGGGGTTAACCCAACTGGAGTGCGCTCACATAAGTACTCGGGACGCGAAGCACATGCTGCCAACCTTGCCCCATCCCATCCGGCGAGTCAACTGATCCCACATTTTGATCACTCGGACTCACCCGGCTGGGCGCCGAACCCCGGATCACTAGGCAATAGTGCCCTGAGCTGGCGCATTCCGGGCCCCAACATGACGACCTGACTGCGCGCGGCCGCGTCCACCGGCGGGGCCGAGCGGGGCGCCGGGATCGGCCGGGCCGGGCCACCCTGGCGCAGCGTCTGCAGTTGCGCCTCGAGATGTTCGGCGGGCACGCCCCAGCCGAACAGCGAGCCCTGACCCAGCCGGCAGCCCGCCTCTTCGACCACGGCCCGCTGCGCCGGGGTGCCGATGCCCTCGGCGAGCACCTCGAGCCCGAGCCGGTGACCCAGGCGGGCCACCACGTCGACCAGGGGCGCGGCCGTCCCCGTACGGGATTCCGGCTCGGCCACCAGAGCGTGGTCGATCTTCAGGATGTCGACCGGGAGCGTGCGCAGCTGGCCCAGCGAGGAGTAGCCGGCGCCGAAGTCGTCGAGCGCGATCCGGACCCCGGTGGCCCGCAGCTCGGCCAGCCGGCTGATCAGCTCTTCCATGTCGGTGGCCACGGCGTGCTCGGTCACCTCGAGCACCAGCCGCTGCGGCGGAACGCCGTGCTGTTCGAGCACGTCGGCCACGTGACCCGCGTAATCGGTGTTGTGCAGCTCCTTGGGCGACATGTTGACCGACACCCACACGTCGTGACCGCGGGACAGCCAGTCGGCGAGCTGGATGCAGGCCTGCTCGAGCACCCAGGCGCCGATCCGGTTGATCAGCCCGGACTCCTCGGCGACCGGGATGAACTCGTCCGGCCGCACCGAACCGAGCGTCGGGTGGTGCCAGCGCAGCAGGGCCTCGGCGCCGACCGGCCGCATCGAGGGCAGCGCCACCACCGGCTGGAACACGAGCCGGAGCTGCTTGCGGTCGATCGCGTGCCGCAGCTCGCTCTCCAGCGTGCCCCGGCGGCGCAGCAGCTCGTCGTAACGGGCCTGGTAGCGCTCGACCCGGTTCTTACCGCGCTGTTTGGCGTAGCGCAGGGCCAGGTCGGCGTCGCGGATCAGCTCGCCGGTGTCGGCCGGGCTGAGCGCGTTCGAGTCGGCCACCCCGATGCTGGCCGAGAGAAAGACCGCCGACCCTTCCACCTCGTACGGCTCCCCCAGCACGGCCAGCAGCCGATGCGCGGTGAGCAGCGCCTCCTCGGCGTTCCCGCGCATCAGCACCGCGAACTCGTCGCCGCCGAGCCGGGCCGCCACGTCGCCGTCGAGCAGGTTGTGCCGCAGCCGGTCGCCCACCTCGGCCAGCACGGCGTCGCCGACGTCGTGGCCGCGCATGTCGTTGACGGTCTTGAAGCCGTCCAGGTCGATGCCGACCAGCACCCGGGAGTCGCCGCTCTCGCGCAGCGCCCGTTGCAGGCCGCGGCGGTTGGCCAGGCCGGTCAGCGGGTCGGTGTGGGCCAGTTCGCGGAAGTGGGACTCCCGCTCGCGCAGCTCGACCGTGTAACGCCGCACGTCGCGCAGGGCCAGGAACTGCCGCCCGACCAGCGCGAAACCCTCGACGCCGGCGCCCAGGAAGCCGTACAGGTCGAGCACGCCGCCACGGGCCAGGTGGTAGCCCAGCGCCACCACGATGGCGACCATCGGGACCACCGCGTACGCCGTGTTGCGGTCGGTGACGTCGCCCACCACCTCGACCGGGCGGTCGGCCACCTTGACCGCGCGGGCGATCACGAACAGGCCGGCCGGCAGCATCAGGGCCCCGGCCAGGGTCACGCCGTCCCAGTCCTGACAGATGCCGCTGGCGATGGCGACCGCGGCCGCCGAGACGAGGCTCACGCCCGCGGCCACCCGTACGGTGATAAGCCTCGGCCGATGGGCGTGCAGCGCGAGCACGATGGTGAGGCCCAGCGAGACCACCGTGAGCGCGGCCGGCACCAGCACCGAGGGGCAGGCCATCGGGGTCGCGTCGCCCAGGATGCGGGTCGGCTCGGCGATCAGCACCCAGCCCACGAACCAGATCGCGGCCGCGATGACCAGGCCGTCGAGCAGGTGCCGCACGGCGGCCCGGGCGTTCTCGGCCGCGCCCGGCAGCAGCGCCGTGCCGACCAGAAGCGTGAGGACGCCCAGCGCGAAGCCGGTGGCGACGGCCGAGCCCAGGCCCATGCGCGGCGGGGTCGAGGTGGTGAGAAGCACAGTGAGCACGCCGGCCAGGGCGGCCCCGGTCGCGATCGCACCACCGGCGGCCAGCAGCAGGTGGGCCCGGCGGGCCGCACCGGTGTGTTTACGCCCGGAATCGCCCAGCAGGGCAACGGCCGGGACGGCGACCAGAAGGCCGGCCAGTCCGGCCAGCTCCACGCCGGACGGTGTTTGCACGGGAACACTCTGCCCGATGCCGATCAATATATTAAGCCCCCCGGCGTCCCGACTTATGGACGGAGTTGGCGGTCCTTACTTCCGGGAGTGGCACACTGTGGGGATGCCTGACCTGCGTTCCCGGACCTCGACCCACGGTCGGACCATGGCCGGCGCGCGTGCCCTCTGGCGCGCCACCGGGATGACCGACGACGACTTCGGCAAGCCCATCGTGGCGATTGCCAACAGCTACACCCAGTTCGTACCGGGTCACGTGCACCTCAAGGACATGGGCGGCCTCGTCGCTGATGCGGTCGCTCAGGCCGGTGGCGTCGGGCGCGAGTTCAACACGATCGCGGTCGACGACGGCATCGCCATGGGCCACGGCGGCATGCTCTATTCGCTGCCCAGCCGCGAGCTGATCGCCGACGCGGTCGAATACATGGTCAACGCGCACTGCGCCGACGCCCTGGTCTGCATCTCGAACTGCGACAAGATCACCCCCGGCATGCTGATCGCCGCGCTGCGGCTCAACATCCCGACGGTGTTCGTCTCCGGCGGCCCGATGGAGGCCGGCAAGACGATCGCGATCGAGGGCATCGTGCACGAGAAGCTCGACCTGGTCGACGCGATGAGCGCCAGCGCCAACGAGAACGTGACCGACGAGCAGCTCGACACCATCGAGCGGTCGGCCTGCCCGACCTGCGGCTCCTGCTCCGGCATGTTCACCGCCAACTCGATGAACTGCCTCACCGAGGCGATCGGGCTGGCCCTGCCGGGCAACGGCTCGACGCTGGCCACCCATGCGTCGCGCAAGGCCCTGTTCGAAAAGGCCGGCTCGCTGATCGTCGACATCGCGAAGCAGTACTACGAGAACAACGACGAATCGGTCCTGCCCCGCAGCATCGCCAACCGGTCGGCCTTCGAAAACGCGGTGGCCCTCGACGTGGCCATGGGCGGCTCGACCAACACGGTGCTGCACCTGCTGGCCGCGGCCCGCGAGGCCGAGGTCGACTTCAGCGTGGCCGACATCGACGAGATCTCGCGCCGGGTGCCCTGCCTGTCCAAGGTCGCGCCGAACAGCCCGAAATACCACATGGAAGACGTGCACCGGGCCGGCGGCATCCCCGCCCTGCTCGGCGAGCTGCACCGTGGTGGCGCGCTCAAGACCGACGTCCGCTCGGTGCACTCGACCGGCCTCGACCCGTGGCTGGCCGAGTGGGACATCCGCGCCGAAAACCCGTCGGCGGCCGCGCTCGAGCTGTTCCACGCGGCGCCGGGCGGCGTGCGCACGACGCAGCCGTTCAGCACGTCCAACCGCTGGTCGACGCTCGACACCGATGCCGAAAAGGGCTGCATCCGCTCGGTCGACCACGCCTACACGGTCGACGGCGGCCTGGCCATCCTGTTCGGCAACCTGGCCCCCGACGGCTGCGTGGTCAAGACAGCCGGCGTCGACGAGTCGATCTGGAAGTTCTCCGGCCCCGCCCGGGTCTTCGAGTCACAGGACGCGGCGGTCGACGGCATCCTCGGCAAGCAGGTGGTCGAGGGCGACGTGGTGGTCATCCGCTACGAGGGCCCACGCGGCGGCCCCGGCATGCAGGAGATGCTCTACCCGACCAGCTTCCTGAAGGGCCGCGGTCTCGGCAAGGCGTGCGCGCTGATCACCGACGGCCGCTTCTCCGGCGGCACGAGCGGCCTGTCCATCGGCCACGTCTCCCCCGAGGCGGCCGCGGGCGGCCTGATCGCCCTGGTCGAAACCGGCGACGAGATCAGCATCGACATCCCCGGCCGGGGCATCACCCTGCACGTCGACGACGAGACCTTGGCCCAGCGCCGCCACGAGCAGGAGCGCCGCGCCAAGCCGTACACGCCGGTCGACCGTCAGCGTCCGGTCTCGGCCGCGCTGCGCGCCTACGCCTCGATGGCCACCAGCGCCAGCGACGGCGCCTACCGCCGCGTCCCCGAGTAAAAGCGCTCAGCACACTGCGGCCACCCACCCCGGAGGGTGAGTGGCCGCTTTCGTTGACGGGACCGCCGCGCCCTGTGGACAACTCCGGGCTGCCCGTCGCCGGCTGTGGATAACGCGGCCTCGCAGGGTCGCGCGGTGCGTAGAGTCGGCCCGTCCCTGGGTGGGCGGGGGAGGCGGTGGCTGCTCCCGCAAGACCAAAGCTTAGGTTAGCCTTACCTGTCTTGATGAGAGGTGAGGGGTGAGTGGCGTGCGGAAGCTCGTAGCGGTGACGGCGGGGGTGGCCTGATGGGGCGGGGCTGGGAAGGGGCCGTCATCAAGGTGCTCGGCGGGCGCGACCACGTGCTCACGATGACCGGGCGGCGGGAGATCACGCCGCATTTTGTGCGGCTCAGCTTTGCCGCGCCGACGCTGTTCAGCAAAGTTCGGCCCGAGCCGGCGGCCTGGCTGCGATTTTGGATCCCGGATCCGGACGGGGGCAAGCGCGAGTACCAGCGCGCCTACACGATTTCGGAAGCGGATGAGGCGGCCGGCACCATCGAGGTCGACTTCGTGCTGCACGAACCGGCCGGACCGGCCTCGGCCTGGGCGACCACCGTGGAGCCGGGCAGCCAGGTGGCGGTCGTGTCGCTCGGGTCGCAGCCGTTCGAGCTCGTCGACGGCGTGAGCGGGCTGCTGCTGGTGGCCGACGCCGCGTCGATTCCGGCGGTCAACGGCATTCTGCGCACCCTGAAAGCCGGCGTCGACGTCGAACTGGTGCTGGAGCAGGGGCACGCCGAGGACGACCAGATTCCGCTGGTGGCGCGTCCGGGGCTGACCGTGCACCGGGTTCCGCGGGAGGGCGCCGACTCACTGGCCACGGCCGTCAGCGAGAAGCTGCGGCCGGGGTGGCAGTTCTGGGCGGCGGGCGAATCGGGATCGCTCAAAGCCGTACGGGCTCTCGCGCGCGGCCGGGCCGGAGCGTCGAAGGACAACACGTACACGCAGGCGTATTGGATCGAGGGCAAGGCGATGGGCAAAGGGCGGGACGGGGCCTGAGCCCGTACGGGAAACCGAATTTGATCTTTCCCAGAGGGCAACTTCGCACGGGGCCGGGTCGTTGCTCGATGAGTGAGCACCTCTGAGACGCGCAGCCACCGGCAGACCCTGGAGGTGCTCGCCGGGTTGATGCTCGGCATGTTCCTGGCCGCGCTCGACCAGACGATCGTCACCGCGGCCATCCGGACCATCGGCGACGACCTGCACGGGCTCAGCGTGCAGGCCTGGGTGACCACGGCCTACCTGATCACGGCGACCATCTCGACCCCGCTCTACGGCAAGCTGTCCGACATCTACGGACGCAAGCGGTTCTTCCTGGCCGCGATCTCGATCTTCGTGGTGGGGTCGGCGGCCTGCGCGTTCGCCGGATCGATGTATCAGCTGGCCGCGTTCCGGGCGGTGCAGGGGCTGGGTGCGGGCGGGCTGTTCTCACTCGCGCTGGCCATCGTCGGCGACCTCGTACCACCCCGCGAACAGGCTCGCTACCAGGGCTTCTTCCTGGCCGTGTTCGGGTCGGCGAGCGTGCTCGGGCCGGTGATCGGCGGGTTCCTGGCCGGCACCGACGAACTACTCGGCATCGCCGGGTGGCGCTGGGTCTTCCTGGTCAACGTGCCGATCGGTGCGGTCGCGCTGGTCGTGGTGGCGCGGGTGCTGCGCATCCGGCACAACCGGCGCGATCACCGGATCGACTGGTGGGGCGCGCTGACCATCTGCGTCTGCCTGGTGCCGTTGCTGACCGTGGCCGAGCAGGGGCGTACGTGGGGATGGGGTTCCGGCCGGTCGGTCGCCTGCTACCTCGTGGGCTCCATCGGACTGGTGGCATTCCTGTTCGTCGAATCGCGAATGGGGCCGGCCGCGCTCATTCCGCTGCGCTTCTTCCGCAACCGCACGTTCGCGCTGACCGCGGGCGGCGGGTTCGTCACCGGAATGGGCATGTTCGGTGGGCTGGCGTTGCTGCCGCTCTACCTGCAGATCGTGCGCGGCGCGACACCGACCGAATCCGGGTTGCAGCTCCTGCCGATGACGGCCGGGATCATGATCGGCTCGCTCGTCTCGGGACAGACCATTTCCCGTACGGGAAAATATCGCGTCTTTCCCGCATCCGGTGCGGCTCTGATGATCGTGGGTCTCGTCCTGCTGCACACCGTGGGTGTGGACACGCCGTTCTGGCACACTGGTGTCCACATGGGAATCTTTGGTCTCGGGCTCGGTTTCGTGCTCCAGCCGGTGACGCTGGCCGTGCAGAATGCGATGCCGCCGACCGAGATCGGCGTGGCCACCGCGTCGTCGACGTTCTTCCGGCAGATGGGCGCGACGGCCGGAACCGCCATCTTCCTGTCGATCCTGTTCGCCACCGCGGGCGATAAGATCGCCGCCGCGTTCCGGACGGACACCGCCTTCCAACGCGCGATGCAGAACCCCGCCGCGGCCGCGGACCCGGCCCTGACCGGGGCACTCCACGGCGACAAATCAGCCCTGGACGACACGTCCTTCCTCGAACGGGTGACGCCGGTGCTGGCCCATCCGTTCAAAGTGGGTTTCTCGGACGCGGTGGACGCCATTTTCCTCGTCGCGGCGGCCATTCTGCTTGTTGCGTTCGTCCTTTTCCTGTTCCTTCCCCACGTGCCCCTGAGAACGGCGGCGGCCGGAGCGCCGTCCTCACCTGAACACGCTCTCGCCCGTGCCGACCTTTCCGACCTTGACGCCGATCTCGCCCGGCTCTTCGATTCCGGGCCCAGCTTCGAACGGACACCCAACATGGAGACTGCTCAGCTGACCGACGACCCCACCACCTCGTTCGACGAGCCGACCGGCCCGGGCGACGCGGTGGTGCGCGGGCGCATCGACGGACCGGGCGGCCTGCCGCTGCCCGGGGCCACGCTGACGATCACCGACTTCGCCGGGCAGCAGCTGGCCCGCGCGGTGACCGCCGAGGACGGCTCGTACCGGATGGTGCTGCACACCGGCGGCTCACTGCTGCTGATCTGCGCAGCCGACCGGCACCAGCCGGCCGCCGCGGTGATCAACGTGGCCGCGGGCGAGATAAGGCGGGTGCTGTCGCTGGCCGGGGCCGGGCAGATCACCGGGCGGGTGACCGACCGGGCGGGACGCGGCCTGCCCGGCGCCACGCTGACCCTGACCAACCAGAAGGGTGAGGTGGTCGCGACGACGACCGCCGGACCGGACGGGCGCTATCAGCTGCCCGGTCTGGACGGCCCGGAATACACGCTGACCGCGACCGCCCCGCACGCCCGGCCGGCGTCGCGCACGGTCTCCCCCAACGAGTCCGGGCCGGTCGACCTGGCCCTGGCCGTGGGCGGCGTGCTGACCGGCAACGTGCGGGCGGCCGGGTCGGGCCACCCGATCCCGCAGGCGTCGGTGGTGGCGGTGGACCGCTTCGGCCGGGTGGCGGGCGCGGCCACGACCGATCACGAAGGGCACTACGAGCTGCGCGACCTGCCGCCGGGCATCTATACGGTGGCGGCCAGCGGGCACGCCCCGGTCGCGACCCGGGTCGAGCTGACCGGCGACCACGCGGCCCATGACATCACGCTGGGCACACCGGCCGTCCTCACGTCGCTCCACTGAGGACAACAGTTATCCACAGCCGGGAGTTATCCACAGCGAATCGCCTCCGCACCGGGCCGGCCTCGCAAAACACGTCAGACTGACGCCAGTGGCGGAGGCCCCCCGGTGGTGGGTGGGTGATGTGCGGGGCTCATTTTTTCTCTCCGCAATGCGGGCAGCTCGCGTCGCGACCGTCGGCGGGCCAGAGGTAGACGACCAGGTCGCCGGTCTCTCGGGCCAACTCCGAAGCCAGCTCCCGGCCGCGACGATCCCAGTCGGCCCAGTCCTCGGGGGTGGTCGGCGGCGCGTTCTCCAGCGAGTGCAGGTCCGGGCCGCGCTGGTGGTCGTTCTGCCACTGCGCCCACTCCTTCAACGCGACCGCCAGCTCGTCGCTGATGCCGAGGTTGCGCGGGCCGAGGCCGCCGTGGACGTCCCGGGCCGGGTGGCCGCCCCGGGCGGGGAGGGTGAACCAGCCCCACACCGGGAACGCGCCGTAGTCCGGGAACATCTCGAGCCGCCGGCCGGTCGGCGGACGCCCGCGAGGGCAGAACGCCGAGTGCCGACGCGGATCCGTCACGGGATCAGGTCGTTGACGCAGCGCAGGACCGGACGGCTGGTGAGGGCGTCCGGATCCAGGGGCTCGGCCGAGGTGACCGTGAACGTGACCGACTCGCCGGGCAGCACGGTGACGGCCGCGCGGTCGGTTTCGGCGGCCGGGGAGAGCCGGTCGGGAAACAGCGTCAGCGACCGCAGGATCGACCGCGCGTGGACAGTCACCTCGGCACCGGAGACCGAGGCGGTGTAGTCGGCGGCCGGCCACGGGATGTCCTTGTCGGACGCCCAGAACCACGTCACCTCGCCGGCCACCAGGAACTCGGTGAGCGGATCGCCGGGCGTCGCCACCTCGTCGGGCAGGGTCAGCGTGACCGCGTCGCCCGGCTCGATGGCGGCGACCGCCTCGAACGATGCCAGGACCTCGCCGGCCAGGTTGCGGCGGCTGACGGTCGTCTGCAGGGCCCACACGGAAGTGCCGTCGTTCACGGCCACCAATGCGGGCGGGGCCGAAACGGGGACGACCGTGCCGGGTTCGATGTCGGTGAGTGGTCCGCCGGCGGTGAGAGATTTTCCCGTACGGGGCTGAAAGGTCACCAGCCGATCGGCGTAGGCGTCGCGCATCGCGTACCACAGAGGCTTCTTGCGCCCGTCGCCGTCGATCGCCGCCCATGAGGTGACCGGCCAGCAGTCGTTGAGCTGCCACATGATCGTGCCGGCGCAGATGCCCCGCAGCGACCGGAAGTGCTCGATGCCGAACTGCAGCGCGCGGGCCTGGTTGAGCTGGGTCAGATAGTGCCAGTCGTCGAAGTCGGCCGGAACCGGCAGGTGATTGGCCAGGCCCCGGGCCAGCTTCTGGTCACCGCCGATCGCCTTCTGGTGGTGAGCCATGCCGGGCGAGTCGGGTGCGAGTGCGGCGTCCGAAATGGATCGGCGCAGCGTGGAGAACGTGGGCGGGGCCTGGAATCCGAACTCGGCAACGAATCGCGGGCGGTAGGCGCCATATTTCGTGTAGTCGTCGGTGTTCCACACGTCCCAGATGTGCGTCGTGCCGTAGGACGGATCGTTGGGGTAGCGGTCGGGGTTACCCGAGTACGGGCTGCCCGGCCAGTACGGGCGCGTGGGGTCGAGCTCGCCGACGATCCGGGGCAGCAGGTCGTAGTAAAAACCGGCTCCCCACGTACGCCCGTTCAACGCCGGCTTCCAGTCCCAGTCCTCGTGGCCCCACAGATTCTCGTTGTTGCCGGTCCACACGAGCAGGCTGGGATGCGACGCCAGGCGGACGACGTTCTCGCGGGCCTCGGCCTCGATCTCGGAGCGGAACGGCTCCTCCTCGGGATAGGCCGCGCAGGCGAACAGGAAGTCCTGCTGCACCAGGAAGCCCATCTCGTCGGCCAGCTCGTAGAAGTCGTCCGACTCGTACCGGCCGCCGCCCCACACCCGCAGATAGTTGACGTTGGCGTCGGCCGCCTGCTGGAAACGGGTGGCCAGCCGGTCCCGGGTGATGCGGTCGGCGAACACGTCGTCCGGGATCCAGTTGATTCCCCGTACGAAAACCGGCACGCCGTTGACGACCACGGTCCAGCCCCCGTCGGTCGTGTCGACACGCGCATCCCGGAATCCGATCTTGCGCGTCCACGAGTCGAGGTGCTGATCCCCGGCGGAGAGCGATACCACCAGGTCGTACAGCGAAGGCGAGCCGTAGCCGCGCGGCCACCACAGGTCGGGCTCGTCGACCTCGAGGATGAGCAGCGCCTCGATGCCGTCGACGGTGGCCTGGGCGGTCCGCCCGCCGACCGATGCCGTGATCTTCACCGGGTCGGCCGAGAGCCGGTCGAGTCGGACCCGCAGCTCGACCCGGCCGACGCCACCGGTCACCGTGACCTGGGGCCGCACCTCGGCCAGCCGGGCGACCGACCAGGTCTCGAGCCCGATCGGCGACCAGATGCCCGCCGTGACCAGGGTCGGGCCCCAGTCCCAGCCGAAGTTGCAGGCCTGCTTACGGATGAAGTTGAAGGGTTCCTCGTACGCGTTCGGCCGCGCCCCGAGTCGATCGCGCTGCTGTTCGGCGTACGTGTAAGCGCTGGTGAACTTGATCTTCAGCTCGTTGTCGCCGTCGCGCAGCAGCGGGCCGACGTCGAAGCGGTAGCCGCGGTGCATGTTGGCCGTCTCGCCGACCCGCTCGCCGTTCAGCGTGATCTCGGTGACCGTGTCGAGGCCGGCGCAGACGAGATCGGTCCGCTCCCCGAACCGGGGCGCGGCCGCGAACGTCGTCTCGTACGTCCAATCGGAGCGCCCGATCCACGACAGCGCGGTCTCGTTCGCGTCCAGGTACGGATCCTCGATCCGCCCGGCCCGCAGCAGGTCGGTGTGCACGCAGCCGGGCACGGTGGCCGGGAGGCCGGAGACGGTCCAGCCGTCGTGCAACTGTCGGTACGAGGTCACGGTTCTCCTTTTGCGGGCCCGTGCCCGCGACTGGCGTCAGCCGCGGGCACGGAGATCAGGACTTGACGGCGCCTTCCATGATCCCTCGCACGATCTGGCGCCCGCCGATCAACAGCAGGACGATCAGCGGAACGGTGGCCAGGAACGCGCCCGCCAGCACCCGCCGATAGATCACGTAGTTGCCGCTGGCCAGGTCGGACAGGGCGACCATCGAGGTCGGGAAGTCGGTGCCGTTGAGCTGGATCAGCGGCCACTGGAAGTCGTTCCAGGCCATCACGAAGGTGAGCAGCCCGAGCACGGCCAGCGCGGGCCGGATCGCCGGCAGGATGATGTTCCAGTAGACGCGCATGTTCAGCGCCCCGTCGATCCGGGCGGATTCCACCAGTTCATCCGGTACGGCGTGGGCGATGAACTGGCGCATGTAGAACACCCCGAACGCGCTCACCAGGCTGGGCGCGATGACCGCCAGCAGCGTCTGGTTCCAGCCCACCTTGTCCATCACGATGTAGAGCGCCACGATGCCCAGCTGGCTCGGCACGGTCAGCGTCAGCACGACCACGACCAGCAGCGCGTTGCGTCCGCGGAAGCGCAGCTTGGCGAACGCGAAACCGGCCAGCGAGCAGAAGAACAGCGTGGACAGCGTGATCACGCCCGACACGATGACGCTGTTGATCAGCGACGCCGCGAAGAACACCTCGTTGAGCGTGAACACCTCGTGGACGTTGGTCCAGAACTCGCCACCGGGGATGACCGACGGCGGCATCTGCGCCACGGCTTCGTCGGTGCTCGTCGAGATGACGAACATCCAGTAGACCGGGAAGGCCGAGAAGAGCAGGACCAGACCCAGGCCCACGTACGTCAGCCAGCTCCCCCGGGTGTCCTGCGGAGCGCGATTCACGTACGTCTTGGTCATCGCTCGCCTCCGATGCGCCGTGTGAGCAGGGTGTTGATGCCGGCGACGATCAGGATGATCAGGAACAGCGCCCACGACATGGACGCCGCGTAGCCGAGATCCAGGTCCTTCCAGCCGACCTTGTAGATCAGCTGGGCGATCGTCTGGAACTGGTGGTCCGAGCCGCCGCTGGCCGACTGCGGGTTCTCGTCGAACATCATCGGCTCGTTGAACAGTTGCAGCCCCCCGATGGTCGACAGGATCACGGTGAACACCACGACCGGTTGGATCATGGGCACGGTGATCCGCCACAACTGCCGCCACGGACCGGCGCCGTCAACCGCCGCCGCCTCGTACACGTCCTTGGGAATCGCCTGCATCGCCGACAGGTAGAGCAGGGCGTTGTAACCGATCCACTTCCAGTTGACCATCGTGGCGATGGCCAGCCAGGCGCTCCACTTCTGGGCCCGCCAGTCGAGCGGGGTCTCGTGCCCGAAGCCGACCAGCGACAGGAACCAGTTGGCCATGCCGTTGTCGCGGGCGAAGAAGATCGCGAACACCAGGGTCGAGGCGACCACCGGCGTCAGGTAGGGCAGCAGGATGCCGATGCGCCAGAACGTGTTACCGCGCAGCCGGCGGTTGAGCAGGTTGGCGATGATCAGCGCGATCAGCAGCTGCGGCACCGTGGAGAGGATGAAGATGCCGAACGTGTTGCCCAGCGCGTTCCAGAAGTCCTCGTCGGTGAGCAGGCGCTGGAAGTTGTCCAGGCCGACCCAGCCGTTCGCCGCCGGGTCGTCGAGCTGCCAGTTCCGGACGGCGACGATCCCGTTGAAGATCAGCGGGAAGACCCCGAAGATGCCGAACAGGATGAAGAACGGGGAGATGAAGACGTACGGGACGGTCTTGTTGTCGAACCGGTAGAGCCAGCTCCTGGTTTTGACGTTCTTCGGCGGCGGGACCTGGCGATGCGACGCCGGCCGGAGCTCGGTGAGGGACACGGCCACTCCTAGGAGAGAGCGGGGCGGCGTGTGCGCCGCCCCGCCGTCGGAACTGCCTTACTTGGCGGTCTTGGCGACCTTGTCGGCCTGCTTGACCGCTTCCGCCCAGGCCGCGTCCGACTTCAGACCGCCCTGCTGCACGCGCGTGATCACGTTCTCCACGGCCACCCGGGTGGGGCCGTTCTTCTTGCCCAGGTACTGCGGCTTCAGGTTGGCCGCGGTGGCCGCGAAGATCTGGCCGGTGGGCGCGTTGCTCATGAACTCCTTCTTGAAGGCCAGCACCTTCGGGTCCTTGTAGAGCTCGGGCTGCGAGGGCAGGTTGCCGACCGTCTCGAAGACCTCGATCTGCTGCTCCGGGGCGACCATCCACTTCACGAAGTCCACCGCGGCGTCGATGTTCTTGCCCTGCGACGGAACGGTCCACCACGAACCGCCCCAGTTACCGCCGCCGCCCGGGATCGCGGCGATGTCCCACTTGCCCTTCTGGTCGGGCGCGGTCTCCTGGATGTGGCCGAGCATCCAGGCCGGGCAGGCCAGGACGGCGAACTGGTCCTTTTTGAAGCCCTGGTCCCAGTTGGGCTGGAAGCTGGCCAGGTTGGCCGAGATGCCGGCGTCGATGGCCTTCATGCTCACGTCGAACGCGACCTTGGGGCCGCCGTTCATCTGCAGCTGCTCCTGCTCGTCGTAGAAGCCGACGGGCTGCTGGGCCAGCACCGGGTTGAACATGTTGGTGCCGGAGTCGACGAACTTCTTGCCGGTCTTGGCCGTGTACTGCTTGCCGACCTCGATGAACTGGTCCCAGTTGGACCAGAGCTTGGAGACCTGGTCGCGGTCGGTGGGCAGGCCGGCCGCCTTGAACAGGTCGGAGCGGTAGCACATGGCCAGGCCGCCGACGTCGGTGCCGAGGCCGATCTGCTTGCCGTCGGCCGACATCGACGCCTTCCACTTCCAGTCCAGGTACTTCGACTCGTACTCGCCGGCGCCCTTGTCGAGCAGGTTGACGAACTTGTCGGCCTGGTTGCGGAACTGGACGATGAAGCCCTCGTCGACCGCGGAGATGTCCGGGGCCCCGGAGCCGGTCACCAGCTTCTTCTGCAGGTCTTCGTGCTGGGCGTTGAACTCGCCGCTGTTCAGCACGATCTTGACGTTCGGGTGCGCCTTCTCGTATTCGGCCTTCAGGTTGTCCAGGCCCATGTCGCCCCAGAACGCGACCTTCAGCGTGATCTGCTCGCCGCCCGCGGTGTTGCTGGAGCTGTCGCCCTCGAGGTCGCGACCGCTGCATCCCGCGATCACCAGGGTTGCGGCCAGGCCGGCGGCAACCACGCCCAGAGTCCGTCTCATCGAATCCTCCGTACGGAGTGAGTGTTTACTGAACCGGGTAAGTTGTGGAGACGCTAAGCCGCCACTCGATGAGTGTCAATACCGTGTTACGCCGGTGATTTGTCAACGTTGTCAGTGACGATTAAGCGGTGTGAAACGGACTTTCCCGGCCAGCCTGGTTTACAAAGCACGGTGTGGTCGCCAACACTTAACCGATCAAGAAGTTCAGTAGCCGCTCGTTCTGGTCAGCAGGTCTCGCCGTGAGAGCGCTCTACCGATTCCGGCCCCGGTAAACTCCGCCGGTAGGCTCGGCGGGAACAGAGGAGACCGAGTGAAGCGGCCCACGATCGCCGACATCGCGCGGCGGGCGGGCGTGTCCAAAGGCGCGGTGTCCTACGCGCTGAACGGCCAGCCCGGCGTCTCCGAAGCGACCCGGCAGCGCATCGTGGCCATCGCCCAGGAGATCGGCTTCAACCCCAACAGCGCCGCGCGGGCGCTGTCCGGGGCGAGCGCGCGCGCCGTCGGGCTGACGCTGTCCCGGCCGGCCCGCATCCTCAGCATCGAGCCGTTCTTCATGGGCCTGATCAGCGGCTTCGAGGCCGAGCTGGCCGCCCGGTCCTACGCGCTGACCCTGCAGGTCGTCGCCACCCCCGAGCAAGAGGTGGAGGTCTACCGCCGCTGGTGGGGCGAGCGCCGGATCGACGGCGTGATCGTCACCGACCTCCGGGAGAACGACGTCCGCATCCCGGTGCTGCAGCAACTGCAACTGCCCGCGGTGGTGATCGGTGGCCCGGGCGACACCGGCAAGATCGCCCAGGTGTGGTCGGACGACGCCGGCGCGATCACCGAGACGGTGCGCTACCTGGTGGCGCTCGGCCATCGGCGGATCGCCCGGGTCAGTGGCCTGCCCGGCCTGTTGCACACCCAGACGCGCACCCGGGCGTTCAACGACATCTGCGCCGCGCTCGGCCTGACCGAGGCGCTGACCGTGCCGTCCGACTACACCGGCGAAGAGGGTGGCCGGGCCACCCGCCGCCTGCTGATCGGCACCGAACGGCCCACCGCGGTCATCTACGACAACGACGTGATGGCCGTGGCCGGGCTGGCCGTGGCGCAGGAGATGGGGCTCGCCGTCCCGGGCGACCTGTCCATCGTGGCCTGGGACGACTCTCCGCTCTGCAGCCTGGTGCACCCGCCGCTGACCGCCCTGTCGCGCGACATCGCCGAGTACGGCGCGCACGCCGCCCGCGAGTTGCTCGCCGCCATCGACGGCAAGCAGGTCAGCAACGTCGAGGCCGGCACCGCCCACCTGACCCCGCGCGGGAGCACCGCACCGCCGCGTTGAGGCCTCAGCCCCGGTGCGTCTCCAGATAGGCCTCGATGCGCTCGGCCGGGGCCGGGCGGCCCAGCGCGAAGCCCTGGCCGTAGAGGCAGCCCGCCTTGGCCGCGCGCTCGATCTGCTCCTCCGACTCCAGCCCCTTGGCGACGATCTCGAGGCCGAGCCGGCGGCCCAGACTGACCACCACGTCGATCACGGCCGGGCCGTGGCCCACAGTGGTCTCGGGCGCCGAATTGGCCAGCGAGGCGTGCAGCTTGAGCATGTCGACCGGCAGCCGCCGCAGGTGGGACAGCGACGCCTGCCCGGCGCCGAAGTCATCGAGGGCGGCCCGCACCCCGAGCTTGCGCAGCCCGGCCAGCGAGGCCACGATGGCCGGCACGTCCTCGGCGATCCAGGCCTCGGCCACCTCGACCACCAGGCGTTCGGGGGCCACGCCGTAGCGCTTCAGGGTCGACGCCACCCGGTCGGGGAACCGGGCCGTGAGCAGCTCACGCGGCGAGACGTTGACCGACAGCCAGAAGTCGTTGTCGCCGCCCGCCCAACCGGAGAGCTGCTTGCACGCGGCGTCCAGCACCCACTCGTCGAGCTCGGCCGAGATGCCCACGGCCCGGGCGATCGGCAGCAACTCGTTGGGCAGGATCGTGCCCATCTGCGGGTGCCGCCAGCGCAGCAGCGCCTCGACGCCCACCGGCTGCTGGTCCCGCAGGTCGACCACGGGCTGGAAGACCAGGTCGAGCTCGCCCCGTTCAGCCGCGCCGAGGATCTCCCGCTCGAGATCCATCCGGCGGTTGAGCTTCATCTCGACGTCGGGGTCGTACCACTCCACGCGGTCCAGGCCGAGCTGCCGGGCGCGCTTGCGGGCCAGGTCGGCGTGCCGCAGCACCTCGTCCGAGTCGGCGCCGCCGGCCAGCTCGGCCAGGCCGATGCTGGCGTGCAGCTCGACCACCGTGCCGGGCAGCTGGTGCGGCTCGGCCAGCACGGTCGCGATCCGGGTGGCCAGCGCGTAGGCCAGCACGGCGCCGTCGGTCGTCAGCACAGCGAACTCGACACCGCCGAGACGAGCCGGCACGTCGTCGGGGCCGAGCAGGCCACGCAGACGCCGGCCGACCTCGATCAGCACCGCGTCACCGGTCTCGCGGCCCCGGGTGTCGTTGATCCCGGCCAGGCCGTGCAGGTCGATCACCAGCAGGGTGCCGGGCCGACCCGCCCGTCGCCGGTAGGCCAGCAGGTCGCGCATCAGCGCCCGCCGGTTGGCCAGCCCGGTCAGCTGGTCGGTGGCCGACAGCCGGTGCAGAGCCCGCTCGAGGTGGCGCCGCTCGCCGATGTCGCGGACGTGCACCACCAGCGCCGCCACCTCGGGCACCGACCGCTGGTCGGCGATCGTCGACTCGGTGTCGCGCCACAGGTCGGCGCCGTCCCGCATGCGGGCCGTGAGCAGCACCGGAGGGCCGTCGGCGGCCGGGCCGGCGAGCACCGCGTCGATCGTCTCCCGAGCCTGCTCGGCGTCGTCGGGGTGGATCAGGTCGCGGAACTCCCGGCCGACCACCTCGTCGTCGTCGAGCCCGAACAGCCGGGACGCGGCCGGCGACTGCCAGCGGATCCGCAGGTTCTCGTCGAGCACCAGGGTGAGGTCGGTGGCCCCGGCGACCAGCGACCGGAAGTGGGCCTCGGCGGTCTGCAACTGCCCCGCGTAGCGCCGGATGTCGTGCACGACCAGCAGCTCGCGCATGACCAGCACGGCCACCATGGCGATGCCCAGGATGATGCTGGTCGTGTCGAACTCGCGGGCCACGATCAGATGCCAGACCGCGGCCACCACGCCGACCCCGGCGGGGACGGCCAGCAGCGGATAACTGGCCAGGTATTGATCCGGGTTGCGCGGCTCGAGCGGTGCCACCGGCAGGTCACGGCGGGTGCCGCCCTCGACCGTCAGCGCCAGCCCGGCCACGATCGGCAGGCCGAACGCGGCCAGCGGACGTCCGTCGAGGCCGGCCGTGAGCAGCGTCGCGATCGCACCCAGCCCGGCCAGCACGAGGATCGCCCCGAGGCCGCAACGCAGCACCGGACGGCGCGGCGGCCAGCCCCGCAGCACGGCGACCAGCACGACCGCGGCGCCGGTGGCGCCGACCATGATGACCGGCAGGCTGCCCGGGTGGGCCGAGCGCTCGGGCGTGAGCAGGTAGCCCGCGAACGCCAGGCTCACCCCGAGGCCGAGACCGTCGAAGGCGCGCCGCGAGTGGACCACCCAGCCCTTGCCACCCCCGGGCAGCAGCAGCGTGCCGACCGCGTAGCAGGCGGCGGCGAGGCCGAAGAACACGGTCACCCAGACCGCGACGTCGGGCGGGGAGAGCACGGTGAGCAGCGTGGCCACGGCGGTGCCGAGAGCGCCCATCCCGACGAAACCGGCACCCCGGCAGGCCACGAACGAGCGGTCGGTGTGGTGGATCGAGAGGGCGGCCCGGACCAGGAGCGCGCAGGCCCACAGGGCACAGCCACCGGCCCCGGCGGCGAGGGCGAGCGCGGGCGGGACCGGCCCGGCCACCCCGGCCAGCAGCACGATCGCGGCCGCCACGGGCACACCCAGGAACCACACCCGGCCGCGGGGGCGGGTGGCGTGCGCGGGGGCTGGCACTGCCACGTCGACGGATCCTTCGATGCTCGTCGTTGAATGAGGGGGTCGGGAGACCTGCACCGGACAACGAACGTCCCCCGAACAGGTTACGGCCGGGCATTACCCCGCGCACCTGGAGAATAGTCGGGTATGGACGCTGGTCGTACGGGTCCGGCGGCGGCGCTGTCCGGCCCGGGTGGGAGGATGGGCGCGTGCCCAAGCCCCGCCTCCGCGTCCGCAAATCCGGCGCCCTCATGGTGGCCGCCGCGATCGCGTTCGTCGGCGGGATCCCGCTGACCGGCGAGTCCCGGTGGTTCGCTCTGCTCCTGCTCGTCCCGGCCGCCGTCTACGTCTGGGCCTGGCGCGCCGGCACCGACGTCTACCCCGACGAGCTTCGGGTCCGTGCCCTGTTCGGCAGCACCCCGGTGCCGTGGGAACGGATCAGCGAGCTGGCCCCGGGCCGGCGTGGGCAGATGTCCGCCCTGCTCGACAACGGCAACGTCATCCGGCTGACCGGCGTCACCCGGGACAATCTGCCGCGCGTGCTGGCGGCCGGTGGCCAGCCGGTGGGCGACTCCGACGAACTGTGATCTCGTTCCCAGGCGGCCTCGCTACCCTGGGTGCGTCGCATCTCGAGGAGGTCGAGTGATCGTGCGTACCCGCCGGGTCCGGGCCGCCGCGGTGGCGCTGGCCGCCGTGCTGGGGTTGACCTCGGCGTGCAGCTTCGGGCCGCCCGATCCCGACCAGCAGGGCGCCCCGCCCAACCTGCCGACCCCGTCGTCCGACCAGTCCGGCGAGGCCGACGACCCCAGCGGCGGCAGCTCCGAGGTCGCGGTCACGGTGCTGGCCAAACAGCTCGACGTGCCGTGGGGCATGGCCTTCCTGCCTGACGGGTCGGCCCTGGTCACCGAGCGCGACACCGGCCGCATCCTCAAGGTCGGGCCCGAGTCCGACGCCGAGGGCCTGACCGTCACCGAGGCCCAACGCCTGTCCGAGGTGCAGGCGTCCGGCGACGGCGGCCTGCTCGGCATCGCCGTCTCGCCGAAGTACGAGACCGACAAGACGGTCTACGTGTACTACTCCACGGCCAAGGACAACCGGGTCGGCAAGCTCGTGCTCGGCCAGAAGCTGACGCCGATCCTCACCGGCATCCCGCGCTCGACCGACGCCAACGGCGGCGCGCTCGCCTTCGGCCCCGACGGTCAGCTCTACGCGGGCACCGGCGACGGCACGCCGACCGGCTCGCAGGCGCCCAACCCGAAGAGCCTGGGCGGCAAGATCCTGCGGATGACCACGGCCGGCAAGCCCTCGGCGGGCAACCCGGTCAAGACCAGCCTGGTGTGGAGCTCCGGCCACCACAACGTGCAGGGCATCTCGTGGGACAAGACCAAGCGCATGTACGCGAGCGAGAGCGGCCAGAAGAAGTCGGGCGAGCTCAACGTGATCGCCAAGGGCAAGAACTACGGATGGCCCAAGGCCGACGGCACCAGCACCGACCCGAAACTGGCCGACCCGCTGTTCAGCTGGACGACCGACGAGTCGGGCTGCTCCGGGGTGGCCGCGCTCGACCAGACGATCGCCACCGCGTGCCTGCTCGGCAAGCGGGTCTACCTGCTCAACGTGACCGAGAACGGCACCGTGCTCGGCACGCCGCAGCAGGTGCTGGCCAACGAGTACGGCCGGCTGCGCAGCATCGTGGCCGCGCCCGACGGGTCGCTCTGGGTCGGCACGTCGAACCAGGAGGAGGGCGGCGAGCCCGGCCCCGACGACGACCGGATCATTCGGCTTGTCTTCTCGGACGGCGGCGCCGGGCGCAGCTGACCGTGCCACCGTGGGAGAGACCACACACGGTTTGACGAGCGGAGGGGCAGGGCAGGTGAGCCGACGATGACCGAGCAGACGGCCTCGACGGCACCGACGACCTGGCAACGACTCGTTTCGGCGGGGCGGCGGTTCACGTACGGGACGGGACGGGTTTTCGGTCGGATCCGGCGCAACCCGTGGAGCCGGCGGGCCCGGGTCTCGGCCATGGTCGGCCTGATCGGCGTGGGCGGCGTGGTGATCGGGACGCTGCTGTTCGGCCACGCCACCGTCAACGTGGGTCCGTTCCGGGCCGAGATGTCGATCAGCCCGTCGATCTTCGGCGGCACCGAGGTCGATCTGCCGCCGCTCGGCTCGCTGCACCTCGACAGCCACGACGGCCCGGTCCACCTCAAGGTCAACCTGGCCGCCCTCGACCAGAACCGCACCGAGGCCCTGATCGACGACCCGGCCGCGATCAGCCGGGCCGGCGAGAACGCGGTCGACGACGTGCGTACCGGCGTGATCCGGCTCGGCGTCCGGACCCTCGGCATCGCCATCCTCAGCGCCATGGTGCTCAGCGCGCTGATCTTCCGGAACGTCCGCCGGGTC
The DNA here is from genome assembly GCF_018829635.1 of Paractinoplanes bogorensis. Taxonomy (GTDB): domain Bacteria; phylum Actinomycetota; class Actinomycetes; order Mycobacteriales; family Micromonosporaceae; genus Actinoplanes; species Actinoplanes bogorensis. Next base: position 167,590 of record NZ_JAHKKG010000001.1, on the reverse strand, counting down.
GCCGCCGCCGGGGTCACCGCGCTGGTGGTCACCGGCGGGAGCTTCGGGCTGGCGGCAAGCACGCTGCGGCCCGACTCGATCGCCGAGCCCCGCTACGAGGGCCTGCTGGTGAATGCGCCGGCCGTGGTCGGTGACGCGCGGCGGATCGCCGACAACTACGGGCGCTACTCCGAGCAGTTGCAGCAGATCGTCAGCAACGTGAGCCGGCTCTACACCACCGTGTCGTCGCTGCCGGTCTACGAGCCGGCCGAGGGCACGACCCGCATCCTGCACGTCTCCGACCTGCACCTGAACCCGTCGTCGTTCGGCCTGATCCGCACGGTGGTGCAGACCTTCGACATCGACGCCGTGATCGACACGGGTGACCTGGTCGACTGGGGCAGCACGGCCGAGACGGGGTACGCGTCGTCGATCCCGTCGGTCGGCGTGCCGTACGTCTGGGTCCGGGGCAACCACGATTCGGCGTCGATCCAGTCCGCGGTCGGGCGGCAGCGCAACGCGATCGTGCTCGACAACAAGATCCAGACGGTGGCCGGGCTGACCATCGGCGGGATCGGCGACCCGGAGTTCACCCCGGACAAGAGCGAGACGCCCGCGGCGCAGAACGACGCCGAGGCCGCGGCCCAGTCGCCGCTGCTGCGGGCGGGCACCCAGCTGGCCGACACGATCCGGGCGTCGGACAAGCCGGTCGACATCGCGCTGGTGCACGACCCGGCGATGGCGCCGCCGCTCTCCGGGGTGGTGCCGCTGGTGCTGGCCGGGCACAAGCACCAGCGGTCGGTCGAGCTGATGCAGCCGCCCACGCCGGCCCCCTCGGCGTCGCCCTCAGCCGCCCCGTCGGCGGGTGCGACCGTGCCCGAGATGTCCACCCGGCTGATGGTCGAGGGGTCGACCGGCGGTGCCGGGCTGCGCGGGCTGGAGAAGGAACAGCCGACGCCGCTGAGCCTGTCGGTGCTCTACTTCGACGAGAAGCACGAGCTCAAGGCGTACGACGACATCCAGCTGGGCGGCACCGGCCAGTCCAACGTGGAGATGCAGCGCAACGTGATCGGTGCGCTGCCCTCCCCGTCGGTGTCCGTGTCGCCCAGCGGCTGATCTCTTACACGGCGCCCAGGCGCTCGAGGATGAGCTCGCGCACCGTCTTGGCGTCGGCCTGGCCCCGCGTGGTCTTCATGACCGCGCCGACCAGCGCCCCGGCCGCGGCCACCTTGCCGTCACGGATCTTGGCGGCGATGTCGGGGTTGGCGGCGATCGCCTCATCGACGGCCGCGGTCAGCGCGCCCGTGTCGGAGACGACCTCGAGACCCCGCGCGGCCATGACGGCGGCCGGGTCGCCCTCGCCGGCCACGACGCCCTCGAGCACCTGACGGGCCAGCTTGTCGTTCAGCTTGCCGTCGTCGACCAGCTTCTGCAGCGCGGCCACCTGGGCCGGGGTGGCACCCACGGCGGCCAGGTCGACCCCGGTCTCGTTGGCCCGGCGGGCCAGCTCACCCATCCACCACTTGCGGGCCCCGGCGGGCGACGAACCGGCCGCGATGGTCTCCTCGATCAGCTCGACCGCGCCGGCGTTGGCCACCGACTCCATGTCGATCTCGCTGATCCCCCAGTCTTCCCGCAGCCGGGCCCGCTTGCTGCTCGGCTTCTCGGGCAGGGCGGCCTTGAGCTCGGCGACCCAGGCCGGGTCGGGCGCGATCGGCACCAGGTCGGGCTCGGGGAAGTAGCGGTAGTCGGTCGCCGTCTCCTTGGAGCGGCCGGGACGGGTGTCGCCGGTCGTCTCCTGGAAGTGCCGCGTCTCCTGGAAGATGCGGGTGCCTTCGTCGAGCAGGGTCGACTGCCGGATGATCTCGGAGCGGACCGCACGCTCGACCGACCGCAGCGAGTTCACGTTCTTGGTCTCGGTGCGGGTGCCCCACTCCTCACCCGGCTTGTTGAGCGACGTGTTGACGTCGCAGCGCAGCGAGCCCTGCTCCATCCGCACGTCGGAGACGCCCAGCGAGCGGATGATGTCGCGCAGCTCGGCGACGTAGGCCTTGGCCACCTCGGGGGCGAGCGCGCCGAGGCCGGGCACCGGCTTGGTCACGATCTCGACCAGCGGGATGCCGGCCCGGTTGTAGTCGACCAGCGACTCGGTGGCGCCGTGGATGCGACCGGTCGCGCCGCCGACGTGCAGCGACTTGCCGGTGTCCTCCTCGAGGTGCACCCGCTCGATGCCGATGCGGTAGTCCTTACCGCCGACCACGACGTCGACGTAGCCCTCGGTGCACAGCGGCTCGTCGTACTGGGAGGTCTGGAAGTTCTTCGGCATGTCGGGGTAGAAGTAGTTCTTCCGCGCCATCCGGCACCACGACGCGATGTCGCAGTTGAGCGCGAGACCGATCCGGATGGTCGCCTCGATGCCCGCGCGGTTGGCCACCGGCAGCGCGCCCGGCAGGCCCAGGCAGACCGGGCAGACCTGGGTGTTGGGCTCGCCGCCGAACTCGGTGCGGCAGCCGCAGAACATCTTGGTGGCCGTGCCCAGCTCGACGTGGGTCTCGAGGCCGATGACCGGCTCGTACCGCGAGACGGCGTCCTCATAGGAGTTCAGCGCGGTGGTGGTCATGCGGACGCCTCCAGGGTCGGCGGGGTCAGGGTGCCGACGGCCGACTCCAGCGCCGCGGCGACGCGGTACATCCGGTCGTCGGCCATCGTCGGGGCCATCACCTGGAAGCCGACCGGCAGGCCCTCGGAGAGCCCGCACGGAACCGAGATCGCCGGGCCGCCGTACAGGTTGGTGGGAATGGTGAAAAGGTCGGCCAGATACATCTGGTAGGGATCCGACGTGCGCGAGCCGAACGGGAACGCGACGAACGGGGTGGTCGGCGAGACCAGCACGTCGACCTTCTGCCACGCCGACTCGAAGTCGCGGGTGATCAGGGTGCGGATCTTCTGCGCCTGCCCGTAGTAGGCGTCGTAGTAGCCGCTGGACAGCGCGTAGGCGCCGATGATGATGCGGCGCTTGACCTCGGGGCCGAAACCGGCCTCGCGGGTCAGCGACATGACCTCTTCCAGCGAGTGGCGGCCGTCGTCGCCGGTGCGCAGGCCGTAGCGCACGCCGTCGAAGCGGGCCAGGTTGGACGAGGCCTCGCTCGGGGCGATCAGGTAGTAGGCCGGCAACGCGTACTGGAAGTGCGGGCAGGAGACCTCGACGATCTCGGCGCCCAGCTTGACCAGCGCCTCGAGCGACTCGTGGAACGCGCTCAGCACGCCCGGCTCGGACCCGTCGCCGGCGAACTCCTTGACCACGCCGAGCTTGACGCCGCTCAGGTCGCCGGTCGCGCCCAGCCGGGCCGCGCCGACCACATCGGGCACCGGCTGCGGGATCGACGTCGAGTCGCGCGGGTCGTGCCCGGCGATCACGGCGTGCAGCAGCGCGGCATCTTCCACGTTGCGGGCGCAGGGGCCGGGGGTGTCGAGCGAGGACGAGAACGCGATCAGGCCGTAGCGCGAGGTGCCGCCGTAGGTCGGCTTGGCCCCGACCGTGCCGGTGACCGCGCCGGGCTGGCGGATCGAGCCACCGGTGTCGGTGCCGATGGCCAGAGGAGCCTCGTACGCCGCCAGAGCCGCCGCGCTGCCACCGCCCGAGCCACCCGGGATGCGACCGAGGTCCCACGGGTTGTTCGTCGGGCCGTACGCCGAATACTCCGTCGACGAGCCCATCGCGAACTCGTCCATGTTGGTCTTGCCGAGCATCACCGTGCCGGCCGCACGCAGCCGCTCGACGAGCGTCGCGTCGTAGGGCGGCCGCCAGCCCTCCAGGATCTTGGAGGCGGCGGTGGTGGGCACGCCCTTGGTGGCGATGACGTCCTTGACGGCGATCGGCACACCGGCCAGCGGGCCGGTCACCTTGCCGGCATCGACGTCAGCGGCCGCGGCCAGCGCGCCCTCGCGGTCGACGTGCAGGAAGGCGTGCACCCGGGCGTCGACGGCGTCGATGCGGTCGAGGTGGGCGGTCGCGACCTCGACGGCCGAGGCCTCCTTGCCCGCGATCGCCTTGGCGAGCTGCGCCGCCGACATCGTGGTCAGGTCAGACACAGCGTCAGTCCTCCTCAGCGAGAATCTGCGGAACCCGGAACCGGCCCTCGAACGCGTCGGGGGCGCCGGAGAGCGCCTCGTCCTGCGTGAGGCTCGGCGCCGGAACGTCGTCGCGGTAGACGTTGGTCAGCGGCACGGAGTGTGAGGTGGGCGGGATGTCGTCGGCGGCGACCTCGCCGACCCGGGCCACGGACTGCAGGATCACGTCGAGCTGCCCCGCAAACCGATCGAGCTCCTCCTCGGTCACGGCGAGCCGCGACAGGCGCGCGAGGTGCGCGACCTCTTCGCGGGAGATGGCGGCCATCCTGCCCCCACTTTCTGTCCAGACATGTCACTGACCGTACGAGTCTATTTCGCTCTTCAATTCCACCGTCGTCCGGGGAGTCGTCACCCGTACGGCGTAATTTCTGCTCAATGCGCGTTTGGCACCGTATGCCGATTTGATAACGGCAATGCGGTTTCGCGGCGAATTGACCATGTGGATCTATCGTGAGAACGATCGCTGATCGAGGCCATGGTGGAGGTCGCATGGACGCTGTACGCCCCCACACCCGACGACGGCGCGCCCTCGTGGTCACCGGTCTGCTCGTGGCCGGCATCGACGGCCTGCTGTGGGGGCTCGACCAGGAGACGTTCGGGGCGCTCCCGGCCGCGTACTGGATGATGGGTCTGCTGGCCGTCATGGTCGACGCGCGGCCCTACGTGGTGGCCAACCGGCGGGCCAGCTCGGTCATCCTGCCCTCGATCTGCTTCACCTTCGCCATCGCCCTGGCCTGGGGCTACGGGCCCGCGCTGGCGGTCCAGCTGATCTCAGTGACGGTGGCCGGCTTCCGGATGCGGCACTCGGTGCGGCGCATCCTGCACCTGGCCGTGCAGCACGCGGTCGCGCTCGGGGCGGCCTCGCTGGTCGTCGAACTGGTGTCGCTGCGGATCGGCCCGGGCCCGGACTGGGGCGACGCCCTGCTGACGGTCGCGGCTGCCGGGGCCTGGATCGTCGCCCGCTACGGGCTGGCCGCGGCCGTGGCCCGTTCGATGGCGGACCGGCCGGGACGCCTCCAGCGCCTCCGGCGGCTCCGGCGGTTCGGCGTCGAACTGCTCGCCACGGCGGCCCTGCTGCTGCTCGGACCGGTCGTGCTGGCCACCGCCCAGGTCGGCCTCGCCTTCGTGCCGCTGGTGCTGCTCGCGCTGCACGCCGTCCATCGGATGGTGCGCTCGTCGGGCGAGTTCGAACGGGCGGCCCGGATGGACGCGCTGACCGGCCTGCCCAACCGGCGGGCCCTGCACGCGGCGGTGCTGTCCCAGCCCCAAGGGCGGCGCCTGGCGCTCCTCCTGCTCGATCTGGACCGATTCCGTACGGTCAACGACGCCCTCGGCCACGGAGTCGGTGACCTGCTGCTGGCCGAGGTGGCGCGCCGGCTGTCCGCCGTAGTACCCGGCCACGACCTGGTGGTGCGGCTCGGCGGCGACGAGTTCGCGGTGCTGGCCACCCGGGTCGACGGCCCGCCCGCGGCCCGCCGCATCGCCGAGCACCTGGCCGAGGCGCTGAACCGGCCGTTCGCGCTGAACGGCACGCCGGTCGACGTGACCGCCTCGATCGGGATCGCGGTGCAGCGGGAACCGGGCGGGGACAGTGCGACGCTGCTGCGCGAGGCCGAGTCGGCCATGTACGACGCCAAGCAGCGCGGCGACCAGGTCGCGGTCTACGGCCCGGACGCCCCGCACCACACGCCGGACCGGCTGGCCCTGCTGGCCGACCTGCGGCAGGCTCTGGGCTCCGCCACCTCCCCTTCCTCGGCTGACGGCATCGCGATCTTCTATCAACCGCAGATCGCCATCGCGACCGGCGAAGTGGTCGGAGTGGAGGCATTGCTGCGCTGGCGGCACCCGACGCGCGGCCTGGTCGGGCCGGAGGAACTGATCCGGGTGGCCGAACCGACGCCGGTGATGCGACTGCTCACCGGACGGGTGCTGCACGAGGTGGTGGCGCAGCTGGCGGCCTGGCGCGACGCCGGCCGGCCGTTGCGCGCGGCGGTCAACGTGAGCGTGCGCGACCTGCACGCGGGCGACATCGCCGATCGGGTCGACGACCTGCTGCGGGAGTACGCCGTCCCGCCCGACCTGCTCCAGCTCGAGATCACCGAGAGCGCGCTGATGGCCGACCCACATCGAGTCCTGAGCACGATCACCCGCCTGGACCGGATGGGCATCGCGATCTCGCTCGACGACTTCGGCACCGGCTATTCGTCGCTGCAGCACCTGCGCCGCCTGCCCCTGGCCGAGGTGAAGATCGACCGCTCGTTCGTGCTGGGCATGTCGGACGACCACGGCGACGCGGCCATCGTGCGCTCGGTGATCGACCTGACCGAGGCGCTGGGGCTGAGGGCCGTGGCCGAGGGCGTGGAGGACGAGCGCACGTGGCGCCTGCTGGCCGAGGCCGGCTGTCACGCCGCCCAGGGCTGGTTCCACGCCCGCCCGATGCCAGCCACCGACCTGGCCGACTGGCTGGCCCGTTACCGCCCGCTACGCCCGTCGGTCGCGCTGCCTACTCCTTCGCAGTAGCACCCGCGCGCGCCCGCCTAGGACGTCAGCTTTCCCGGTCGGGTCAGCCTTTCCCGGTCGGGTCAGCCTTTCCCGGTCGCGTCGCCGCCGATCTCGGCCACCTCGCGGGCCGCGTCGGGGCCGTCGGCCAGCAGCACCGCGAAGCCGGCCTCGTCGAGCACCGGCACCTTGAGCGACAGCGCCTTGTCGTACTTGCTGCCCGGGTTGTCGCCGACCACCACGAAGGCCGTCTTCTTCGACACCGAGCCGCTCACCTTGCCGCCCCGGGACGTGACCGCCTCGGTGGCCTGATCGCGTGAGTGGGTCGCGAGGGTGCCGGTGACGACCAGCGTCATGCCCTCGAGCGGCCGCGGGCCCTCGTCGACCCGCTCGTCGGCCATCTTGACTCCGGCCTCGCGCCACTGGCGCACGATGTCGCGGTGCCAGTCGACGGCGAACCACTCGCGCAGGCTGTCGGCGATGGTCGGCCCCACGCCCTCCACGGTCGACAGCACGTCGGGCTCGGCCTTGGCCTTCTTCGCCGGCCTCCCCGCCTCGTCGTCGCCGGCCACCCCGTCCTCGCCCGCTGCCGCGCTCTCACCCACCGCCGCGCCCTCGCCGGCCACCTCGTCCTCGCCCGCTGCCGCGCTCTCACCCACCGCCGCGCCCTCGCCGGCCACCTCGTCCTCGCCCGCTGCCGCGCTCTCACCCACCGCCGCGCCCTCGCCTGCCGCCGCGCTCTCGCCGGCTCGCAGAACGTCGGTCGCCGTTGCGGCCACTGACGAATCGAGGGCGGCCGCCTCGACCGCCACGGCTTCCTCGACGCTGCCGGGGGTGGCGGCGACGATCGCCTCGATTGCCTCCATCGAGCCGAACTGACGGGCCAGCGCCTGCGCCGCGGTCGGTCCGACGTGCCGGATCGAGAGCGCCACCAGCACCCGCCACAACGGACGGTCTTTGACGGTCTGCAGGTTTTCCAGCAGCTTGACCGCGTTGGAGCCGAGGCTGCCGTCCTGGTTGACGAAGAACGGCGACTGGCGCAGCTGATCCTCGGTGAGCGCGAACAGGTCGCCCTCGTCGCTGATCACGCCCGAGTCGAGCAGCGCCTGGGCCGCCTTGTAGCCCAGCACCTCGATGTCGAACGCCCCGCGCCCGGCCAGGTGGAACACCCGCTCACGGAGCTGCGCCGGGCAGGACCGCGTGTTGGGGCAGCGGATGTCGATGTCGCTCTCTTTGGCCGGCGCCAGCTCGGTGCCGCAGGCCGGGCAGGTCGTCGGCATGACGAACTGGCGCGCGTCGTCGGGGCGCAGGTCGATCACCGGGCCCAGCACCTCGGGGATCACGTCGCCCGCCTTGCGCAGCACGATGGTGTCGCCGATCCACACGCCCTTGCGCTCGACCTCGCGGGCGTTGTGCAGCGTGGCCAGCCCGACCGTCGACCCGGCGACCTTGACCGGCTCGAGCACCGCGAACGGGGTGACCCGGCCCGTACGGCCGACATTGACCTGGATGTCGAGGAGCTTGGTGGTGACCTCTTCCGGCGGGTATTTGTAGGCGATGGCCCAGCGCGGCGCCCGCGACGTCGAGCCCAGCCGGCCCTGGATGGCCACCGGGTCGCACTTGATCACCACGCCGTCGATCTCGTGCTCGACGTCGTGCCGGTGCTCCCCGTAATAGGCGATGTAGTCGCGCACGCCGGGCAGGCCGTCGACCAGTTTCCACCGGTCGCTGGTGGGCAGGCCCCACGCCTTGAGCGCCTCGTAGGCGTGCGACTGCGACGTGGGCGTGAACCCGGCCCGGGCGCCGATGCCGTGCACGACCATGCGCAGCCCCCGCGAGGCGGTGACCCGCGGATCCTTCTGCCGCAGGCTGCCGGCCGCGGCGTTGCGCGGGTTGGCGAACGGGGCCTTGCCCTGCTCGACCAGCGACGCGTTGAGATCGGCGAACGCGGACACCGGGAAGTAGATCTCGCCGCGGACCTCGAGCAGCTCGGGCGGGTCGTCGCCGGCCAGGCGCTCGGGGATCTCGCGGATCGTGCGGACGTTGGAGGTCACGTCCTCCCCCGTGCGGCCGTCGCCCCGGGTGGCGCCGCGAACCAGACGCCCCTTCTCGTACGTCAGGTTGATCGCCAGACCGTCGACCTTGAGCTCGCAGATGAACTCGACCGGGCCGCCCGCGTCGCGCACGGTGCGCTCGACCCAGCCCGCGAGCTCCGCGTCGTCGAAGACGTTGTCGAGCGAGAGCATGCGCTCGGCGTGCTCGACCGGGGTGAACAGCGTCGAGAAGGTGCCGCCGACATTCTGGGTCGGCGAATCCGGCGTACGCAATCCGGGAAATTCCGCCTCGATGCCCTCGAGCTCGCGCAGCAGCTTGTCGAACTCGGCGTCGGAGATCGTCGGCGAGTCGAGCACGTAGTAGCGGTATTGATGACCGCGCAGCTCGTCGCTCAGCTCGGCGTGGCGCGCGCTGGCCTGCGGCGTCGGATCCTTGACGACGGGAGCGGGCTCATCAGACATAGCCGGAACGTTAGTCGCCACCCCTGACAATTTCGCTGCCGGACGCGTTTGTCCACAGCCCGGAAGTTATCCACAGGGCACGGCTCCAAGATCCGCGAAATTTGCCAAGGTTGTGGCAGTGGCGGGGGTTCCCCCTTGGGAGGGCGGGCTGTGACTGCGGGCTGTGAGGGCGGACTGTGCGGGCGGGCTGTGACGGCGGACTGTGCGGGCAGTCTGTGGCTAGACCTCGGAAAGTCGCCGGGCGGCTTCGCGGCAGGCGGTCAGCACGGCCCGTGCGTAATCCGGCGTCGCCCCGGCCAGCCCGCAGGCCGGCGTGATGACCACCTGTTGCGGCAACCGGGCCGGCGCGAAGGCGAGCCGTTTCCACAGCGTCGAGACCCGCTCGGCGACCTGCTGGCCGGTGATCCGCCCGGTGGGCACGGTGGGCGCCGCCCCGGCGAACAGTCCCAGCCCGGCCTCGAGGGCCTCCCCCAGCGGGTCGAGGTCTTTGAGCAGCGACAGGTCGAGCGCCACGGCCGCCGCCCGGGCGTCGCGGAACACCTGCAGCGGGACCGCCGGCGCGCAGCAGTGCGCGACCACCGGCACACCGACGGCCTCGACGATCGTGCGCAGCGCGGTCGCGGCGTCGGGACCGGGAACGGCCCGGTAGGCGCCCAGCCCGCTCTCAGTCGGCACCCGCCCGGCCAGCACCGCGGGCAGCGACGGCTCATCGAGCTGCAGCAGGATCTCGGCCCGGGGCAGGCGCTTGCGCACCTCGTCCACGTGCCGGCGCAGGCCCTCGGCCAGCGAGTCGGTCAGGTCGCGCACGGCACCGGCGTCACGCAGCAGCCGACCGCCGATCGGCCGGTCGATCGAGGCGGCCAGGGTCCACGGACCGGCCGACTGGACCTTCAGCGGGCCCGCGTAGCGGTCGCCCTGATCGGTCAGCTGGTCGAGGTCACGTTCGAGAAGGTCGGCCGTGACCCGCATGTCGCGGCCGGCACGGGGTGCGACCTGCCAGCGGCCGGCGTAGAGCTGCACCGGCAGGTCGACCAGGAACCCGGCGCTGCGGCCGATGATGTCGGCGCCGGGGCCCCGGGCGGGCAGTTCGGCCAGGTGCGGCAGGTCGGGCAGCTCACCGAAGACGATGCGCTGGGCCTCGGCGACGTCGGTGCCGGGCAGCGACCCGATGCCGGTGGCCGAGCCCGGCGCCCACGGGAAGTCAGGCACGTGCGGCTGCCAGCGGCACCGCGGCGTTGATCGTGGCCGAGCCGAGGACGGCGTCGCCCTGGTAGGCCACGATCGCCTGACCGGCGGCGACACCGCGGGCGGGCGACGCCAGGCGAGCGGTGAGGGTGTCGCCCTCGACGGTCACCGTGGCCGGATAGACCTCGCCGTGGGCCCGCAGCTGCACCTCGCACTCGAGCGGCGTGGACGAACCGTGCCAGATGACCTTGCCGGCCTCGATCACCGAGACCTCGAGGTCTTCGCGCGGGCCGACGGTCACCGTGTTGGTCACCGGGGTGATCGACAACACGTAGCGCGGGCGCCCGTCGGCGGCCGGGACGCGCAGGTCGAGTCCCTTGCGCTGGCCGACGGTGAACCCGTAGGCCCCGTCGTGCGACCCGAGGCGCTCGCCGGTGCGGCCGTCGACGATGTCGCCCGGCGCCGACCCGAGCTGACGCTGCAGGAAGCCCTGGGTGTCGCCGTCGGCGATGAAGCAGATGTCGTGCGAGTCGGGCTTGTCGGCCACGGCCAGCCCGCGGGCCGCCGCCTCTTCACGCACCTGGGCCTTGGTCGAGTCGCCGAGCGGGAAGACCGCGCGGTCGAGCTGGGCCCGGGTGAGCACGGCCAGCACGTAGGACTGGTCTTTGCCCTGGTCGACGCTGCGGCGCAGCCACCCGTCGGCGCCGAGGCGCGCGTGGTGGCCGGTGACCACGGCGTCGAAGCCGAGCGCGACGGCCCGGTCGAGCACGGCCTCGAACTTGATCTTTTCGTTGCAGCGCAGGCAGGGGTTGGGCGTGCGGCCGGCCGCGTATTCGGCGACGAAGTCGTCGACCACGTTGGCGTGGAACTGCTCGGCCATGTCCCACACGTAGAACGGGATGCCGATCACATCGGCGGCGCGGCGGGCGTCGCGGCTGTCCTCCAGCGTGCAGCAGCCCCGCGCACCGGTCCGGTAGGTCTGAGGGTTACGCGCCAGCGCCAGGTGCACCCCGGTGACGTCGTGGCCGGCGGCGTGGGCGCGCGCGGCGGCAACGGCGGAATCGACTCCGCCCGACATGGCCGCTAGAACTCGCATGACACCAAGCCTAACGGGGCGTTTTCCAGGCGGTGGCGCGGCGGGCGCGCTCGACCGCCCCGGGCAGGGCGGCCAGCAGCTCGTCGATGTCCGTCATGGTGCTGGTGTGGCCGAGCGTGAAGCGCAGGGACGAGCGTGCGCGATCCTCGTCGGCGCCCATCGCCAGCAGCACGTGGCTGGGCTGGGCGACCCCGGCCGAGCAGGCCGAGCCGGTCGAGCAGCAGACGCCCTGCGCGTCCAGGAGCAGCAGCAACGCGTCGCCCTCGCAGCCCGGGAAGCTGAAGTGGGCGTTGCCGGCCAGCCGGTCGGCCGGGTCACCGTTGAGGATCGCGTCGGGTACGGCGGCGACCACCCGGCGCACCAGGTCGTCGCGCAACGAGCCGACCCTTTCCGCGTACGCGGCCTGGCCCTTGACGGCGATCTCGACAGCGGTCGCAAAGGCGGCCACCCCGGCCGTGTCCAGCGTGCCCGAACGCACATCGCGTTCCTGACCACCACCGTGCAGCAGCGGCGTGCAGGCCACGTCCCGCCCGAGCAGCAACGCACCCACCCCGACCGGTCCGCCCACCTTGTGGCCGGTGATCGTCATCGCGGCGGCCCCGCCGGCCGTGAAGTCGACCGGGATCTGCCCCAGGGCCTGCACAGCGTCGGTGTGGAAGGGGACGCCCGCCTGTGCGGCCAGACGCGCGAGCTCGGCCACCGGCTGAATGGTGCCGACCTCGTTGTTGGCCGACTGCACACTGACGACGGCGATCTCTTCCCCGTACGCCTCCAGCAGCTCGCCCAGCGACGCCGGATCGACCCGTCCGTTCGCGTCGACCGGCAACCAGCTCAGCTGGGCCCCCTCGTGCGCGCCGAGCCACTCGGCCGTGTCCATCACCGCGTGATGCTCGACCGCCGACGCGACCACCCGGCTGCGGTTGAGCGAGCTTGCCCGCCGGGCCCAGAAGATGCCCTTGACGGCCAGGTTGTCGCTCTCGGTGCCGCCGCTGGTGAAGATCACCTCGGACGGCCGGGCGCCGACCGCGGCCGCGATGCGCTCGCGCGACTCCTCGACCGTGCGCCGGGCATGCCGGCCGGCCGCGTGCAGGGACGACGCGTTTCCGGCCTCGCGGGCCGCCGCAACATATGCCGCCAGCGCCTCGTCGAGCATCGGCGTGGTCGCAGCGTGATCCAAGTAGGCCGTCACGGCCAAAGCTTATGCCTGAGACGACGAACGGCCCGGCGCTGGCCCTTGAAGGGAGTCAGCACCGGGCCGTTGGATCGGGACTTACTTGCGCTTACGGATCTCGTCGGCCGCCTGGGGCACGACCTTGAACAGGTCGCCCACCACGCCGTAGTCGGCGAGCTCGAAGATCGGCGCCTCGGCGTCCTTGTTGACCGCGACGATCGTCTTCGAGGTCTGCATGCCGGCCCGGTGCTGGATCGCCCCGGAGATGCCGAGCGCCACGTAGAGCTGCGGCGACACGGTCTTGCCGGTCTGGCCGACCTGGAACTGGTGCGGGTAGTAGCCGGAGTCGACGGCCGCGCGGGACGCGCCGACCGCGCCACCGAGCAGGTCGGCCAGCTCCTCGACCAGCTTGAAGTTGTCGGCGTTGCCGACGCCGCGACCGCCCGAGACGACAATGCCGGCCTCGGTGAGCTCGGGGCGCGAGCCTTTCTGCTCGGTGACCCGCTCGACGACCTTGGTCAGCTTGTCGCTGTCCGCGACGGTCACCGTCAGCTGCTCGACCGCGGGCGCGGCGGCCTGCGCCGACGGGGTGGTCGAGTTGGGGCGGATCGTCACGATCGGGAGCCCGCGGGTGACCTTGGACTTCACGATGCCCGAGCCGGCGAAGACGACCTGCGTGGCGGTGCCGTCGGCGGCCACGTCGACGGCGTCGGTGAGCAGCCCGTTGTCCAGCTTGACGGCCAGCCGGCCGGCGATCTCCTTGCCCTCCTGGGTCGAGGCCAGCAGGACGGCGGCGGGCGACTTCTCCCGTACGAGGGAAGCCAGGACCGACGCCTTGGGGGCGACCAGGTAACCGTCGACGTCGTCGCCGGACGCGACGTAGATCTTCGACGCGCCGTACTCGCCGAGCTTGTCGTGGTCGGCCTCGCCGAACACCACCGCGGACACCTCGCCCAGCCCGCGGGCCAGGGTCAGCATCTCGAGCGTGACCTTCTTGACGCCGGACTCGACGACAACCAGAACTTCAGCCATGATCTCCGCCCCCCTCAGACGAACTTCTCGGTGGCGAGGTACGCGACCAGCTGCGTGCCGCCGTCGCCCTCGTCGGTGACCTTGGTGCCGGCCGAGCGCGGCGGACGCGGGGCGAACTCGAGCACCTGGCTCGTCGCGCCGGCCGTGCCGACCTCGTCGGGGGCCACGCCCAGGTCGGCCAGCGAGAGTGCCTGCACCGGCTTCTTCTTGGCCGCCATGATGCCCTTGAAGGACGGGTAGCGCGGCTCGTTGATCGTGTCCCACACGCTGACCACAGCCGGGGTCGAAGCGGTGACGACCTCATAGCCCTCGTCGGTCTGCCGCTCGGCGGTCAGCTGCGTGCCGTCCACGGTGAGCTTGCGCGCACCGGTCAGCGCGGCGATGCCCAGACGCTCGGCCAGCATGTGCGGCATGACCTGCACGCGGCCGTCGGTCGACTCGGCGCCGGCGATGATCAGGTCGGCGTTCAGGGTCTTGAGGGCCTCGGCCAGCACCTTCGAGGTGGCCACGGCACATGAGCCGTGCAGTGCGTCGTCCGAGACGTGGACGGCCTTGTCGGGGCCCATGCTCAGCGCCTTGCGGATGGACTCGGTCGCACCGGCCGGCCCCATCGTGAGGACGGTGACCTCGCCACCGTGCGCCTCTTTGATCTTCAAGGCTTCCTCGATGGCGTATTCGTCCATCTCGTTGATGACATTGCTCGCCGAAGCGCGCTCGACCGTGTTGTCGGCGCTCAGCGTGCGCTCGGCACCGGAGTCGGGTACCTGCTTGACCAGTACGACGATATTCATCGCGCTCCTACGACCTCCTGTTGATGAACGCACCGTTGCGGCCGGACGCCTCCCGACAGGTTACCCGTCAGTAGCTTAGGCGTCGTCGGCCACCGAGAGTGACTCACCTCACCCGCTCCGCCCGCCTGATCGCTACAGTCGGTACAGGGAGGTGTACGAAATGTCCGGCCTTATCACTCCAGCGGCCGACGGGTTGCTCCCGTCCGCCTCACATCGTCTACCACGCCGGTCGGCCATGGTGCTGGACACCCATGGTCGTGTGGCTCCCGACTCTCCCTGGTGCCGCTGCGGGCGCGAGCGCGAACTCTGCGTACGTGACGAAGTCCGCAGCGTCTGGACGCACCTTCTTGACCTGGAAGGTCAATAATCCCAGGTGTGCTCGGAGCGCTGCGGCAATGGATCGACCCGGAGAAGACCCCGACGGTCGGCCGTACGCCCGACTACCGGTTCTCGCTGGCCAACGAGCGCACGTTCCTGGCCTGGATCCGCACCGGCCTGGCGCTGATCGCGGGCGGGCTCGGCACCGCCCAGTTCCTGCCGCCGCTGCCGATCGCCTATCTGCGCGAGATCATCGCCGTCTCACTGCTCGTGCTCGGCGGCCTGGTGGCGCTGCGCGCGGTCGACCACTGGGCCCGTACCGAACGGGCCATGCGCCTGGGCCAGGAGCTGCCCGGCTCGAAGTTCCCCGCGGTGCTCGCCGTCGTGGTCGCCCTGGGCGCGATCCTGCTGATCATCGCGGTGCTGCTGCAGTCGCCCCGATGACTGATCAGGAGTGGACACCCGACCACGGCGCCTCGGCCGAGCGCACCCGGCTGGCCTGGCGGCGTACCGCCCTCTCGGCCACCGTGGCCGGCCTGCTCGCCGCCCGCCCGGCCTTCCACCCGGACGCCGGGCCGGCCCAGTGGATCACCGCCGCGGTGGCCGCGTTGTGCTGGTCGCTGCTGATCCGGATCGCCTACCGCCGGGCCCGGGCCCTGAAACAGCGCCCGCCACATCCCGGACGCCGTTCGATCACGGCGTACGCCCTGATCACGGTCGCTCTCGCGGGGCTCGCAGGCCTGGTTGTCATGCTCTGATCGTCGCCGGATCGGCCGGGGCGCGTCATCATTGCCTCATGGTCCGGTTGTTCATCTTCCTGGCTGCCGTGCAGCTGGTGCTTTTCGTGCTCGCTCTGATCAGCTGTCTGTCGGTCTCTCGCGTGCGCAACGCACCCCGCGTCGTGTGGGTGCTGGTGATCCTTCTCATCCCCCTGCTGGGCCCGCTCGCGTACTTCGTGTGGGGTCGCCCGCGGCCCGCGCCTGTCGAGGGCGGCATCGCGCGCCGGCGTCACGCGCCGACCTCGCCCGACGACGACCCCGACTTCCTCCGGTCGGTGGACACCGAGCAGTCCCGGCGTGACCGGGAAATGCTCGCCCAGTGGGAAAAGGACCTAAACAACCGCGAGGAGGACAAACCCTGAAAGGCTAGGCGAGATTCGACGAGCGCGGGTACGCGTCGCCGGGGTCGGTCAGCACGTTGACCAGGTAGGGCACCCCGGCCGCGAACGCGCGCTCCAGGGCGGGCCCGATCTCGGACGCCTTCTCGACCGTCTCTCCCGCGCCGCCCAGCGCCGTCACGACGTCGTCGTAGTGCAACCCCGGCTGCAGGTCGGCCGCGACGTCGTAGCCGTACATGGCCTGCATGGGGTGCTTCTCGAGGCCCCAGATGCCGTTGTTGCCGACCACCATGACGACCGGGAGTCCCTGCCGGACCAGCGACTCCGCGTCCATCAGAGAGAAGCCGGCCGCACCGTCGCCCATCAGCACACAGATCTGGCGGTCGGGATAGGTCACCCGGGCCCCCATCGCGTAGCCCATGCCGGTGCCGAGACAGCCGTAAGGACCCGGGTCGAGCCAGGTGCCGGGCTGCGAGGGCTCGAGGAACCTTCCTGCGTACGAGACGAAGTCGCCCCCGTCCCCGATGGTCACCGCGTCGGGCGCCAGCACCTTGCGCAGCTCGCCGTAGATGCGGGCCGGCTTGATCAGGTCGGTCTCGGCCGCCATCGCCTCGGCGTCGCGCGCCTTGCCCGCGTCTTCGGCCGAGCGCAACCCCGAGATCCACTCGGTGTGGTCGGCGCGGTCGCCGGTGTGGTCCGCGATCGCGGCCAGGATGCGCCGCAGGTCGCCGGCCGGCGAGACGGCCGGCTCGACGTGCGTGGCCCGCTGACTCGGGGCGTCGACGATGTGCACGACCTGGGCCGCCGCGAACTCGCCGAAGCCGAGCCGGAAGTCGAGCGGGGTGCCGATCACGCAGACCACGTCGGCCTCGTTGAGCGCGGGCCGGCGGGCCTTGGCGAAGGCGAGCGGATGCGTCGGCGGCAGCGCGCCGCGACCCATCCCGTTGGTGAAGACGGGCACCTGGAGCGCCTCGGCCGCGGCCCGCAGCTCGACGATCGCGTCGCCGCCCCAGACGTCGGAACCGGCGATGATCACCGGCCGCTGGGCCGAGGCCAGCAGCGCGGCCGCCTTGGACACGTCCTCCGGGTCGGCCTCGATCACCGGGACGGCGGGCGCTCCGGGGGTCGCCGCCTCACCGGTCGAGAAGACGACCTCGAGCGGGATGTCGAGGAAGGCCGGGCCACGGTGGGCGGTGAGCGCCTCG
The DNA here is from genome assembly GCF_018829635.1 of Paractinoplanes bogorensis. Classification (GTDB taxonomy): domain Bacteria; phylum Actinomycetota; class Actinomycetes; order Mycobacteriales; family Micromonosporaceae; genus Actinoplanes; species Actinoplanes bogorensis. Next base: position 150,550 of record NZ_JAHKKG010000001.1, on the reverse strand, counting down.
GTCAGGGCAGCCCGCACCTCGCCCGCGATCGCGTCGGTGTCGCCGACCGTGCCCGCGTACTTGGTCACCGGGGCGATCAGCGGCACGTGGTCGAACTCCTGCAGGCTGCCCGAGCCCCAGCGGAAGGCGGGCGCCCGGCCACCCAGCACGAGCACCGGCGAGGCGTTGAAGAAGGCGCTGGTCAGGGCGGAGATGCCGTTGGTCACGCCCGGCCCCGCGGTGAGCACGGCCAGCCCCGGACGGCGCTGCAGCTTGGCCACCGCCTCGGCCGCGAAGACCGCGGTCTGCTCGTGGCGGACGTCGTAGATCGGGAAACCGGTCTTGTGTGCGGCGTCGTAGAGCGGGAACACGTGCCCGCCGGAGAGGGTGAACATCTCGTTCACCCCGAACGCCCGCGCCGCGGCCAGCGCCAGCTCGCCGCCGTGACCCTCGATCACCTCTGCCATGCCTGGTGCCCCCTGACCTTTAGTCGGTGCAGGTACGTTACCGGTCAGTACCGTCAGAAGCCGAGAAGGTCTCGGATATCGCGGATCAGGTTGGCCGCGTCGTCCTGGATCGGCAGGCCGTTGCCGTAGCCGTAGGCCAGCACGAGCGCGGCCAGCGGCACCACGATCATGACCGCGACGCTGAACAGCACCTGGAGGAAGCGCAGGAAGCCGCTGCGCTTCTTGGTGCGCCGGACAGCCTGGGAGACCTGCGTCGGAGGCCGCGAGATCGGCGGGCGCGGCGGCGAGACCGGCCGCGAGCTGATCGAGTGGCTGACCGAGGCCATGCCGTGCGGCGGCGACATCGGCCCGGACGACATCGGCCCGGACGACATCGGCGGGGTGGACACCGGCCGCTCGAACTTCGGCTTGGGCGTGGGCACTGTCGCGTGCGGGTCGGGCACCCAGCCGTGGTCGGCGTCGGGCCACGGGTCGACCGCGGGTTGCAGGCCGGTCGTGCCGGGGATGCGCACCGTCGCGGCGGCGACGCGTACGGTCGCCGACTCGGCCCGCCCGGTCGAGACCAGTCGCAGCTCGGAGGTCGGTCCGGGTGCGTTCGCCCCGGTGGCCAGCAGCGCCGCGCCGGCCAGGATGCTGCCCTCGGCCACCACCAGCTCGGGCTGCTCGATCACCACCGGCGCCTCGCCCAGCTCGCGGTGCAGCAGCGTGGCCACCAGCGGGATCCGGCTCGCCCCGCCGACCAGGAAGACGCCGGCCAGGCGCCCGTCGGGCAGATCGGCCCACTCGAGCAGACCCTTGGTCACCCGTACGGTCTGTTCCAGCACCGGCCGCGCCAGCTTCTCGAGCTCGTCGCGGGTCAGGTGCACCTCGGTGTCGAGCAGAGGCACCACGAAGTCGGCCGACTGGGCGCGGGACAGCCGCTCCTTGGCGATCCGCACCTCTTCCCAGAGCTGGCGCTGGGCCCGGCGTTCCTGAGCCGTCGTCGGCTCGAGCAGCCTCTCCCACTCGCTGGTGCGCAGGTGCTCGACGATGGCGGCGTCGATGTCGAGCCCGCCGATGTCGTCGCGGCCGTCGACCGCCATCACCTCGAAGCCGGACGCCGTACGGGCCACCACGCTCGCGTCGAACGTGCCCGCGCCGAAGTCGTGCACCACCACGACCGAGCCGATCGGCACGTCACGACCGAGCACCTCGGCGAAGTAGGTGGCCGCGGCGACCGGCTCGGCGACCAGCCGGGCGCGGGTGAGCCCGGCCTGGGCGGCCGCGTCGGCCAGCAGCGACCGGCGGGTCGCGCCCCAGGTGGCCGGGCAGGTCAGGGTGACCTCGGGCAGAACCGGGCCGACCGCGCGGTGCCATTCCTCGGCGACCCGGGCCAGCACGGCCGCGATCAGGTCGACGACCGGGTATTCCTCCTCGCCCAGCAGCACCGTGCCGTCGTCGATGCGGCGCTTGGGGTTGGGCTCGAAGCGCACCGGGTCGAGCCGGGCGCTGTGCACAGCGTCGCGACCGACCACCAGCGCGCCGCCGGGCTCGGCGTAGACCGCCGAGGGCAGCAGCGGGCTTCCGTCGACCAGGATCGGGCGCGCGCGGCCGTCGGGCCAGCGCGCCACCGCGACGGTGTTCGAGGTGCCGAAGTCCACGCCGAGGGCATGCCTTTTCGGCTCACCTTGGTCGATGGCCATCCCCTGAGTCTAGGGGGTCCCCGCTGTCACACGATCTTCCAGCGCGCCCGGTGACGCCCGTCGCGGACACACTTCACCAGTTCGCCCTCCGCGGTGCGCCCCAATGCGCCCTCGGGGCGGCATTCGTCCCCCACCACGACCGGCTGCTGCACCTCGTCCGGCGCCTTGGCCGGGGGCGAGGGAGTGGTCACCGGACTCGGCACGGTGATCGGACTGGCCGACACCGGAACCGACACCGACGGCGAGGCCGACGGAGACGGCGCCGGTGGGACCGGGGGCACGATGGCCGGCTCTTCCGGTGGGACCGAGATCGGCTGTGGCGTGCGCGTCGGCACCGGAGCGGTGGTCGTCGGTGCCGGGCGGATCGCTTTACGCTCCCGGGTGCTCGAGACGGCCGGGGCGCGCGAGGAGGACGACGACGGCACCGGCACCGGCGGGGCGGCCAGCGGCGGCGCCGCGAGCTGATCGACCACGGAACCGGGCGGCGCCGGATCGTCCGGCCGGGCCCGGCCCAGGGTGAGCCAGCCGATCAGCGCGCACAACAGCGCCTGGCCGACCACCAGCGCAACGGCCATGCGCACGGTGCGGCGCACCTTGTGCGTGACCGGAACCGGTTCCACTTGTCGGACTTTATGGCAAGTGGTCGATGTGGTCGAGATCTAACGGCCGGTAAATGTGGGTTTACGCTTCTCGATGAACGCGGTGGTGCCCTCGACCCGGTCGTCGGTGGCGAACAGACCGGCGAAAAGCTGCGACTCCAGGGCCAGTCCGGAGGCCAGGTCGGTGTTCAGACCGCCGTCGACCGCCAGCTTGGCCGCCCGCAGGGCCAGCGAGGGTCCCGACACGTACGGCTGGACGAGCGCGACGGCGGTGGCATAGACCTCGGCCGCGGGCGCCACCCGGTCGGCCAGGCCGATCCGGAGCGCCTCGGCGGCGTCGACCATGCGCCCCGAGAAGATCAGATCCTTGGCACGGGCCGGTCCGATCAGCCGGGCCAGCCGCTGGGTGCCGCCGGCCCCGGGGATGAGGCCCAGCTTGATCTCGGGCTGGCCGAGCTTGGCGTCCTCCGCCACCACCCGCCAGTCGCACGCCAGGGCCAGTTCGCAGCCGCCACCGAGGGCGTAACCGGTGATCGCGGCGACGACCGGCTTGGGGATCCGGGCCACCGAGTCGAAGGCGCTGGAGAGCGCGGCCGCCCGGACGGCCATCTCGGGGTAGCCGGCCGTGGTGAACTCGGTGATGTCGGCACCCGCGGCGAAGACCTTCTCACCGCCGTACACAATGACGGCCTTGATCTGCTCGTCGGTCGCGGCGGAATGCGCGGCGGCCCGCAACTCTTCCTGCAACTGGGTGTTCAGCGCGTTCATCGGGGGACGATTCAGCCGGATCGTGCCGATGCCATCGGTGCTCTCCAACGTGACGAACTCGCCCACCGCGCGCCTCCTGAGGATTGGTTCAGCTCAGCCTACGACGGGTATTCGAACGTGAAGATGACTACCTACTACCGCGACGCCGATGTGTGGATCACGTCCACCGGCGTACGGATGAACGGCCGCGATCTGCGCCTGGACGAGCTTCTCCAGGTGTGGCACACGCGTGGGCGCCGCTCGTGGGGCACCATCGCCGGGCGGGGCATGGTCGGGCTGGCCATCCTGACCCCGCTGGTCATCGGACTGCTCGCGCTCGCGGTCGCCTTCGTCATCGACGCCTCGACGTCGACCACGATCGCCCTCGGCGGCGGTGGCGTGCTGGTCGGCCTGGCCACCCTGCCGCTGGCCGACGTGCTGCTCGAGCGGATCGACCGCTCGTACGACCGCGGCAGCCGCACCCGCGAGATCTGGGCCCGGACGGCCGGCGGCGACGTGCTGCTGCTCCGGTCGGCCGACGCCGCCCGGTTCGGCCGCATCTACCGCGCCCTGCAGCGCGCCCTCGAGCCGGCTACCCGCCGGTAGGCTCGACGCGTGAAGAAGGACGCGGCCGCTCTGGCCACTCTGCTGGCCACCACGGGCGTGCTGCATTTCGCGGTGCCGCGCCCGTTCGACTCGATCGTGCCGCGCTCCCTGCCGGGTTCGCCGCGGCGGTGGACCTATCTGAGCGGTGCGGCCGAGCTGGCCGTGGCCGCGGCGATCGCCCACCCGCGTACGCGAAAAATGGGTGCACTCGCCGCCGCCGGCCTGTTCGCGGCGGTCTTCCCGGCCAACGTCAAGATGGCCGTGGACTGGCGGCACGCCTCCCCGGCCCGGCGTGCGATCGCCTTCGGACGGTTGCCGCTCCAGGTGCCCCTCGTGCTGTGGGCCCGCCGGGTGGCCCGCTAACCCTGCTGGAAGACCTCGTCGATCTGGGCTCGGGTGGGCAGGGCGTCCGAGGCCCCGAGCCGGCGTACGCAGGCCGCCCCGGCCGCATTGGCCCAGCGCACCGCCTCGACCAGGTCGCGTCCCTCGCCCCAGGCCACCGCGAGCGCCCCGGTGAAGGCGTCGCCGGCCGCGGTCGTGTCACGCACCTCGACGCTGAAGGCGGGCACCGTCTCGTCGCGGCCCTCACGGTCGGCGTAACGCGACCCGCGGCCGCCCAGCGTGAGCACCACCCGGGGCACGAGCGCGAGCAGGCCGGGCACGTCGATGTGGTCGCCACCGGTGACCGCCAGCGCCTCGCCCTCGTTCACGACCAGCAGGTCGATGTTGGCCAGCAGTTCGTCGGGCAGGGCGCGGGCGGGTGCCGCGTTCAGGATCATCCGGGTGCCGCCCGCGCGGGCCGCCCGGGCCGCCGCGACCACCGTGTCGACCGGGATCTCCTGCTGGCACAGCAGCACGTCACCGGCGGCGATCGCGGCCTCCTCGGCCGGGGTGAGCCGGACGAAGGCGTTGTTGGCGCCGGGCGCGACCAGGATCGAGTTCTCCCCGTCGCGGTCGACCATGATGACCGCGACCCCGGAGGCGCCGTACGTCGTACGGACGTGTCGCATGTCGACGCCGGACCCGTTGAGCCGGGCGTTCAGGTTGACGCCGAACGCGTCCGACCCGATCGCGCCCAGGAACACCGTCTCGCCACCCGCGCGGGCGGCCGCGATCGCCTGGTTGGCCCCCTTGCCGCCGGCCATCATCAGGAACTCGTCGCCGAGCACGGTCTCGCCCGGCCGGGGCAGGCGCGGCGCGACGCCGACCAGGTCCATGTTGGCGCTGCCGGCGATGACGATCCGCGGGGCGGCCATGCGGGTCAGGCCGCCCGGGCCGCGTAACGGTCGCCGAACCGGTCGACGGTGAGGGGCAGACCGAACGTCTTGGTCAGGTTGTCCGCCGTCATCACCTCGCCCAGCAGTCCGGCCGCGACGATCGTGCCCTCGCGCAGCAGCATGCCGTGGGTGAAGCCGGGCGGGATCTCCTCGACGTGGTGGGTCACCAGCACCATGGCCGGCGAGTCGGGGTCGAGGGCGAGCTCGGTGAGCCGGGCGATCAGGTCTTCGCGACCGCCCAGGTCGAGGCCGGCGCCGGGCTCGTCGAGCAGCATCAGCTCGGGGTCGGTCATCAGGGCCCGGGCGATCAGGGTGCGCTTGCGCTCGCCCTCGCTCAGGGTGGTGAAGTCACGCTCGGCCAGCGAACCCATGCCGAGCTGGTCGAGCAGCTGACGGGCGCGGGCCTCGTCCAGCGGGTCGTACGACTCCCGCCAGCGCCCGACGACCGACCAGGCCGCCGTGACCACGACGTCGACCACACGCTCACCCTGCGGCACGCGCTCGGCGAACTGACCGGTGGCCAGGCCGATGCGGGTGCGCAGCTCGTTGATGTCGGTGCGGCCGAGACGCTCGCCGAGCACCCAGGCCGTGCCGCGGGACGGGTGCAGCCGCCCGGACGCGAGGTTGAGCAGCGTCGTCTTGCCCGCGCCGTTCGGGCCCAGCACCACCCACCGCTCGTCCAGCTCGACCTGCCAGGACAGACCCCGGACCAGGAAGTTCTGATTGCGGATCACGCTGACGCGGTCGAACGCGATCACGGTGTCGTCGTCGGGCTGGGCGATGGCGGCGGCAGGCTCGAGCACGCGTCCATCCAACCACGCACCGGTCGGCCGTTTCAGGCGGTGGTCGACCCGAACACCTCATCGCGTACGGCGTTGAGCGCGGTGTGCAGGGCGCCGTGCAGCACCGGCTCGGCCTCCACCCCGGTGATCACGACCTTGGGGTTGACCAGGGTGATCGAGGCCACCTCGTTCTGCACCCGTGCGGCCAGCGCCGGGCCACCGGCCTGGGACACCTCGCCGGCCAGCACGACCAGCGGCGGGTCGAGCACCACACAGGTCGCGGCCACACCCAGGGCGAGCCGGGCGGCCAGCTCGTCGAGCACCGGCTCGCCGGCCGGCCCGGCCTCGACGGCGTCGCGCACCACGTCGGCCGCCTCGACGCCCCGGAAGCCGTACTTCTTGCCGATCGCCTTGACCGCGTCGGCACCCGCGATGCTCTGGAACGCGCCGCGCACCCCGCCCTTGGTCGCCTTGCGGCCCAGGTGCCGGGGCACCTCGGCGCCGGCCACGGGCAGGTAACCGATCTCACCGGCGGCACCCGAGCTGCCCTGGTGCAGGCGGCCGTCGATGACGCTGGCCAGACCGACACCACGGCCGGCCCAGATCAGCACAAAATCCTTGACCCCGGCCGCGGCGCCCGTGCTCGACTCGGCCACGGCCGCCATGTTCACGTCGTTGCCGAAGACGACCGGGGTGCTCAGGTCACGGCGCAGGTCGTCGAGCAGTCCGCGGTGCCAGCGGGGCAGGTCCCAGGCGAACGAGATCTCGCCGCTCTCCGGGTCGACCAGGCCGGGGGTGCCGAGCACGACCCGCCGTACGGAGGTCATGTCGGTGCCGGCGTCGGTCGCGGCCTGGACCACGGCGTTGTGCACCACGCCGACCGGGTCGTCGGTGTCCTTGGTGGACTGCTCGACCCGGCCGATGATCGAGCCGGTGATGTCGGCGCAGGCCGCGACCACCCGGTCGGGGCCGACATCGACACCGATCACATGGGCGCTGCCGGGCGTGACCGCGTACAGCTGGGCATTGGGCCCGCGCCCGCCGGCCTGCTCGCCCACCCGCCGCACCAGGCCGCGCTGCTCCAGGCGCTCCACCAGCTGGGACGCGGTGACCTTGCTCAGTCCGGTCATCTCGCCGAGCTGGGCCCGGGTCAGCGGACCGCGATTGAGCAGCAGTTCCAGCGCCGCGCGGTCGTTGAGCGCGCGCAGCAGCCGAGGCGTGCCCGGAAGGCGGGTGGAGGCCATGGCAGGATCCTCTACTTTTTAGGATAGTTTCCTATTAGATTAGCGACGCCGCATCGTCGGCGAATGACACCGAGCGATCATGGCAGCTCGCGGGGTGTACAGACCAGACTTGCGTCACCGGAAGGACATCATGGCGATCGACCCCGCTCTGCGCCGCCTCGCCCTCGGCACCCTATTGGCCGCCTTCAAGGGCGAGACCGCGCCCGGCTGGGCGGTGCGCCTGCTCGGCGAAGGACTCGCAGGCCACACCCTTTTCGGTACGAACGTCGTGGAGCCCGCTCAGGTCGCCGCGCTCACCGCCCGGCTGCGCGAGGGCCGCCCCGACGCCCTGCTCGCGATCGACGAGGAGGGCGGCGACGTCACCCGGCTCGGGCATCGCACGGGTAGCCCGTACCCGGGAAATGCGGCTCTCGGCACCGTCGACGACGTGGATCTCACCCGGACGGTGTACGCGGCGATCGGCGCCGACCTGGTCGCCGCCGGCATCAACCTCGACCTGGCCCCGACCGTCGACGTCAACTCGGCCGACGACAACCCGATCATCGGCACCCGCTCCTTCGGGGCCGACCCGCTGCTGGTCGCCCGGCACGCGCGGGCCGCCGTCGAAGGCCTCCAGTCGGCCGGCGTGGCCGCGTGCGCCAAGCACTTCCCGGGCCACGGCGCCACGGTCGACGACTCACACCTCGCGCTGCCCACCGTGGACGCCTCGTTCGCGCTGCTGCGCGAGCGCGACCTGCCGCCGTTCGCCGCGATCGCCCCGGCCGCCCAGGCCGTGATGACGGCGCACATCCGGGTGCCCGCCCTGACCGGCAACGGCCCGGCCACCTTCAGCTCGTCCACGCTGCGCGGCCTGCTCCGCTCCGAACTCGGCTTCGCGGGCGTGATCGTCACCGACGCGCTCGAGATGGCCGGCGCGGCCAAGGCGGCCGGGAGCATCCCGCTGGCGGCCGTACGAGCCCTGACCGCCGGCGCCGACCTGCTGTGCATCGGCGCCGAGGTCGACCTCGAGCTGGTCGAGGCGGTCGCGGCCGAGGTCGCCCGCTCGGTCCCGGCCGAGCGGCTCGAAGAGGCGGTGGCCCGCAACACCGCGATGGCGTCGTGGACCACGTCGCCCCGCCCCGCCATGTCGGTCGCGGACGATCTGGGCTACGCCGCGGCCCGCCGCGCGGTGCGGGTCGAGGGATCCCTGAGCGAGCTCGGGTCGCCGCTGGTCGTACAACTGACGTCGGGCTACTCGATCGCCGAGGGCAAGGTGCCGTGGGGCCTGGCGCCGCACCTCGCCGGCGTGGAACAGGTCGAGGTGGTGGCGTCGTCGGCGTCGGCGGACCAGCTGGCGGCCCAGGCCGGGTCGCGGCCGATCGTGGTCGTGGGGCGGCACACGCACCGGCAGGAGTCGAGCCGGGAGCTGATCGAGCAGTTGGCCGCGGCCATGCCGGTCGGCGTGGTCGAGATGGGGTGGCCGTCGACGTGGCGGCCGTCGCGGGCGCGGGCCTTCGTGACGACGCACGGGGCGAGCCTGGCCAACGGACGAGCCGCCGCCGAGGCGCTGGGCCTGGCCACGCTCTGAGACGCACCGAACGAGGCCCGGACGAGAGTCCGGGCCTTCTTCGTCACATCACTTGAACGCGTTCAAGAAGGTGTCCTATGCTCAGGGCGTCAAAGTTGAACATGTTCGAGAAAGGCGTGAACGATGGACCCGAAGGTCTGGATGTACCTGGTCTATCTGCTGGTGAGCGTCGGCCTGACCGTGTGGGTGGCGACGACGCTGTCGCGCAACGGGCTGGTCTTCCTCGTCGACGCGTTCGCCGACGAGCGACTCGCCAAGGCGATCAACCAGCTGCTGGTCATGGGGTTCTACCTGCTCAACCTCGGCTACGTGACGGTCACCATGCGATCGAGCCAGACGATCACCGACACCAGCGAGGCCCTCGAGACGCTGTCCAGCAAGGTCGGTCTGGCGCTGCTCGTGCTCGGCGTCCTGCACTTCCTCAACGTGTTCTTCCTCGGCCGCTACCGCCGCGGACGCCTGCGTCAGCAGCAGGTCGTGCCGCCGCTGCCGCCGGCCGGGCGGCTGCCGATGCACCCGCCGATGCCGATGCCGATGCCGCCGCAGGGCCCGCCGCCGGCCCGGGCCTGACGGCATGGCAACAGGGACAGGCCCGGCCGAACGAGGGGGCGGCCGGGCCATCACCTCTTTCACCGTGCTCTACGACGACGGGTGCCCGATCTGCCGTACGGCCCGGCGATGGCTGCAGGGGCGGGCCCAGCTCGTCCCGCTGGAGTTCCTGCCGGCCGGATCGTTCGAGGCGCGGCGACGGTTCCCGACCCTCGATCACCGGACCACGCTGCGGGACGTGACGGTGATCGGCGACGAGGGATCGGTCTACACCGGCGAGGGCGCGTGGTCGGCCTGCCTCTGGGCCCTGGCCGACTATCGGGGGCTGGCCGGGCGGATGGGATCGGGCACGGCCCGCGCGTTCATCGCGACGGCGTCGGCGATCCGGGAGCGTACGCGAACCGACTCGGGGACGGAGTACTACGGTGACGGGTGTGACGACCGCTGCCGCTGAGCCCGGCCCAGACGAGAAACCTCGCCGGGCCCGGGGCGAGCAGACGCGCCAGCTGATCCTCGAGACGGCGTTGCGGCTGTTCCGCGAGCGGGGCTACGCCGAGACGACGATGCGGGCGATCGCCAAGGAGGCCGGGGTCGCGGTCGGCAACGCCTACTACTACTTCGACTCCAAGGAACACCTGATCCAGGGGTTCTACGACCGCAACCAGACGATTCACCGGGCCGCCGCCGAGCAGGTGCTGGCGACCGAGAAGGAGCTCGCGCCCCGGCTCCGGGGCGTGCTGCACGCGGGGATCGACGTGAACGAGCCCTACCACTCGTTCGCGGCCACCTTCTTCAAGACCGCGGCCGAGCCGTCGTCACCGCTCAGTCCGTTCTCGAGCGAGTCGTCGCCGGCCCGCGAGGCGGCGATCGCCATCTTCCGCGACGTGGTCGACGGCTCGACCGCGAAGCTCGACCCCGAGCTGCGCAAGGAGCTGCCCGAGCTGCTCTGGCTGGGCTGGATGGGCGTGATCCTGTTCTGGGTCTACGACAAATCACCCGATCAGCGGCGCACCCGGCGCCTGATCGACGGCGCGGTGCCGCTGATCGACCGGATGGTCTCGCTTTCCCGGCTGCGCGTGCTACGGCCCGCGCTGCGTCAGGTGCTGGCCCTGATCGAGACCGTACGTAAGGACGACTGATCTTTACGGTGAGTAACCGGGCGTCGTCTTTTATGCCTCGCTGTCCAGAGATATCCGGATCTGTCGCCTGATCCGTGTTGTCCGAACGGCTATTTCGCGTACGGGGAGCTTCCGGCGCAAGCCCGCCGGCACGTAGCGTGATGTCCGCAGGTGGGTCTGGGGACGTCGCGAACGACTCGGCCTTCGGGACCAGTTCGAGCCTTCGCGACGCAGACGGTGAGCCGGGCGCGGCATACGGATTTCGGGAGCAATCCGCCGCGACCCGGCTCACGCTGTCTGATTGTCAGGACCGAACCCGCGCAGCCGGAGGCTGTTCAGCACGACGAAGACCGAACTGAAGGCCATGGCGGCCCCCGCGATCATGGGGTTGAGCAGCCCGGCCGCGGCCAGCGGCAGACCGGCCACGTTGTAGGCGAAGGCCCAGAACAGGTTCCCCCGGATGATCCCGAGCGTGCGCCGGGACAGCCGCACCGCATCCACGGCGGCGGTCAGATCACCCCGTACGAGAGTCAGGTCGGACGCCTGGATCGCGACATCGGTGCCGGCGCCCATCGCGAGCCCGAGATCGGCCTGGGCCAGGGCGGCCGCGTCGTTCACACCGTCGCCGACCATGGCCACCGACCGGCCCTGCGACTGCAGTTGCTTGACCACGTCGACCTTGCCCGCGGGCAGCACCCCGGCCTCGACCCGGGTGATCCCGACCTCGGCCGCCACCGCGTCCGCGACCGCGCGCGAGTCGCCGGTGACCAGCATCGGTTCGAGTCCGAGGCGCTTCAGCCGCGCGACGGCACCGGCGCTGCTCGGCCGCACGGTGTCAGCCAGCGCGATCCACCCGACGGTGTCGCCGTCCCTGGTTACTTCAACCCACGTCTGCGCGTCCTGAGCCTGGCCGGGCGCCCCGGCCGCGACCGCAACGTCAAACCCTTCGACCTTTCCCCGTACGCCCACACCGGCCGTCGCCTGAAAATCCGTGATCGCCGGCAGCGGGCCCCGCGCGCGGGCCGCCTCGGCGATCGCCCGCCCGATGGGGTGTTCGGAGGCCGTCTCGACCGCCCCAGCCAGCCGGAGCACCTCGTCCTCGTGCTCGCTGTCTCCACTCGCGCTGACAACCGAGGTGACGGACATACGTCCCGTGGTCACCGTGCCGGTCTTGTCGAGCACGATCGTGTCCACCCGCCGGGTCGACTCGAGCGCCTCCACCCCGCGGATCAGGATCCCCATCTGCGCGCCCCGCCCGGTCCCGACCAGCAGCGCGGTCGGTGTGGCCAGTCCCAGCGCACACGGGCAGGCGATGATCAGCACGGCCACCGCGGCGGTGAACGCGGCCGTCACCCCTTGCCCGGTGCCGGTCCAGTAGCCGAGCGTCCCGACCGCGAGCGCGATCACCACCGGCACGAACACGCCCGAGATCCGGTCGGCCAGCCGCTGCACCGCCGCCTTGCCGTTCTGCGCCTCCTCGACCAGCCGGGCCATCTGGGCCAGCTGCGTGTCGGCCCCGACCCGGGTCGCCCGGACGACGAGCCGGCCGCCCGCGTTGATCGTCGCGCCGGTCACCTGGTCGCCCGGGCGCACCTCGACCGGCACCGACTCCCCGGTGAGCAGGCTGACGTCGAGCGCCGACGACCCCTCGACCACCTCACCGTCCGTGGCCACTTTCTCCCCCGGGCGTACGAGGAAAAGGGTGTTGACCCTCAGGTCGGTGGCCGGGATCTCGCGCTCGGCACCGTTCTCGAGGATGGTCACGTTCTTGGCCCCGAGCGACAGCAGCGCCCGCAGCGCGTCGCCCGCGTGCCGCTTGGCCCGGGCCTCGAGATAGCGCCCGGCCAGCAGAAACGTCGTCACCCCGGCGGCCGCCTCGAGATAGATCGCGTCGCCCTCGCGCGCGGTCAGCGAGAACGGGTGGACCATGCCCGGCATGCCCGCGTCGCCGAGGAACAGCGCCCACACCGACCAGCCGAAGGCGGCCAGCGTGCCCATCGAGACGAGCGTGTCCATGGTGGCCGCGCCGTGCCGCAGGTTGACGACGGCCGAGCGGTGGAAAGGCCATCCCCCGTACGCCACCACGGGCGCGGCCAGCGTCAACGACAACCACTGCCAGTAGTCGAACTGCCAGGCCGGCACCATGGCGAGCACGATGACGGGCACGCTGAGTACGGCCGAGAGGATCAGCCGGTCACGCAGCGTGTCTCGCGACGCTTCGGGTTTCGCGGCCTCGAGCGGCTGCGGCTCGGCCGCCGTGTAGCCGGTCTTCTCCACCACCGCGATCAGGTCGGCCGCACTGAGCGCGGCGGGCACGGTGGCGCGGGCTTTCTCAGTGGCGTAATTGACTGTCGCGCTGACGCCGTCGATCCGGTTGAGCTTCTTCTCGATCCGGTTGGCGCACGCGGCGCACGTCATCCCACCGATCTCCAGCTCGATAACCCGCTCCATGCCACCTACCCTATACCCCTTGGGGGTACCTGGCCCGGAGGCGGGTACGAAGAAGGGCCGCCCGATGGACGGCCCTTCTCGATGAAATGCGTCAGGCGGCGGAGGTTTTGACCAGGGTGCGGATCTGGCGGAGCAGGACCGACAACGCGGCCAGCTCGGCCGGGGTGTTGGCGACGTCACCCATGGCGTTGGCGGCCCGGGCGATCGAGGCCGCGTTGACGCGTTCCCACTCCGAGATGCGTTCGTCGGCCGGCTCGCCGGACGGGGTCGACTGCAGCACCTCGGCCGTCAGGGCGGCCAGCGCCGCGTACAGGTCGTAGCGCAACGCCATCCGGGCCAGCGTCTGCCAGCGGTCGCCGCGGGGCAGGAACGAGATGTGCGACAGCAGCTGGTCGATGTGGAAGCGCTCGGACATCGCGAAGTACACGCTCGCCACCTCGACCGGCGGCTTTCCGGTGCCGTTGCCCGTCTCGAGGATGTCGAGCAGGCCGAAACCGTAGTTGCACCAGGTCACCCGCTCGGCCTGGTCCATCGGCACACCCCGGTTGACCAGGGTGGCGATGTGCTCGTCCATCGACCGGCGCTCGATACCGCGCAGCACCTGGGGCATCTGCGGCAGCAGCGACTGCACCCCGGCGCTGAGCTTGCTGATCTCGCCGGCCACGTCGAGCGGTGAGCGGCGGGTGCTGACCAGCCAGCGCACCGCCCGGTCGAGCAGCCGCCGCGACTCCAGGAAGACCAGCGTCTGGGCCTCGGTCGGCACCTTGTTGTCCAGGGCTTCGGCGTCGGCCCAGATCTGGGACAGCCCGTACGCCTCGCGGATCACCGTGAAGGCCCGGATCACGTCGGCCGCCGAGGCGCCGCTCTCTTCCATGGCGCGGAAGACGAACGACGTGCCGCCGCGGTTGACCACCTCGTTGACCAGGGCGGTCGCGATGATCTCGCGGCGCAGCCGGTGGCCCGCCATCCGCCCGGCGCACCGTTCACGCAGCGGCGTCGGGAAGTAGCGGGACAGCACCGCATTGGTCCAGGCCTCGTCCACGATCTCGTCGGCCAGCACCTCGCGCTCGAGACTGATCTTGACGTAGGCCAGCAGGACGGCGAACTCCGGATCGCTCAGCCCCTCGCCCGCGTCGTAGCGGGCGGCCAGCTCGGCGTCGGTCGGCAGCGCCTCCAGCTCGCGGTTGAGCTGGCCGCTCTCCTCGAGCTCGTTGAGCATCCGCCGGTGCACCGGCAGCAGCGAGTGGGCCTGGGCCCGGGCGTTCCCGAGCGCGTTGGCCTGCTCGTAGTTGTCCCGCAGGACCAGCGCCGCGACCTCGTCGGTCATCGCGGCCAGCAGCTCGTCGCGTTCCGGCAAGGTCATCTCGCCGTCGGTGACCATGCCGCCGAGCAGGATCTTGATGTTGACCTCGTGGTCGGAGCAGTCGACGCCGGCCGAGTTGTCGATGAAGTCGGTGAACACCTTGCCGCCGGACCGGGCGAACTCGATCCGGCCGCGCTGGGTCAGGCCCAGGTTGCCGCCCTCGCCGACCACCTTGACCCGCAGCTGCGAGCCGTTCAGCCGGATCGCGTCGCTGGCCTTGTCGCCGACCTCGGCGTGCGTCTCCGAGGTCGCCTTGACGTAGGTGCCGATGCCGCCGTTGAACAGCAGGTCGACCGGCGCCCGCAGGATGGCCCGCATCAGCTCGACCGGGCTGACGGCGGGCGCGTCACCGAGGTCCAGTGCGGCGCGCACCTCCGGGCTGACCGGGATCGATTTCGCCGTACGGGGGAAAATGCCCCCACCCGCAGAGATCAGCGACCGGTCGTAGTCGTCCCACGACGAGCGCGGCAGGTCGAACAGTCGCCGCCGCTCGGCATACGACGTGGCCGAATCCGGCGTCGGGTCGAGGAAGATGTGCCGGTGGTCGAACGCGGCCACCAGCCGGATGTGCTCGCTGAGCAGCATCCCGTTGCCGAACACATCGCCCGACATGTCACCCACGCCGACCACGGTGAAGTCTTCGGTCTGGGTGTCCACGCCCAGGTCACGGAAGTGCTTCTTGACCGACTCCCACGCACCGCGGGCGGTGATGCCCATCTTTTTGTGGTCGTAGCCGGCCGAGCCGCCGCTGGCGAACGCGTCACCCATCCAGAACTCGTGCGACACCGAGATCTCGTTGGCGATGTCGCTGAACGTCGCCGTGCCCTTGTCGGCCGCGACCACCAGGTAGGGGTCGTCGCCGTCGTGGCGCACCACGTCGCGCGGCGGCACGATCTTGCCGCTGAGGATGTTGTCGGTCACGTCGAGCAGCGCGGTGATGAAGCGCTTGTAGCACTCCACCGCCTCGTCGCGGTCGCCCGGCTTCTGCTTGAGCACGAAGCCACCCTTGGCGCCGACCGGCACGATCACCGCGTTCTTGACCATCTGCGCCTTGACCAGGCCGAGGATTTCCGTACGGAAGTCTTCGCGCCGGTCCGACCAGCGCAGACCGCCGCGGGCGACCGAACCGAAGCGCAGGTGCACGCCCTCGAACCGCGGCGAGTAGACGAAGATCTCGTACTTGGGCCGGGGCTGCGGCAGGTCGGGGATGGCCAGCGGGTCGAGCTTGAACGCCACGTACGACTTGGGCCGCCCGTCCGCGCCGCGCTTGAAGAAGCTGGTGCGCAGCGTGGCCTGGATCAGCGTCAGGTAGGACCGCAGGATCCGGTCCTGGTCGAGGCTGTCCACGTCGTCGAGCAGGCCGGTGATCTGCTCGACCAGTTCACCGGCGAGCCGGGAACGCTCGGACTCGCCGGCCTCGAGCCGGGGCGAGAACCGGGTCTCGAACAGCCGGACCAGCAGTCGCGCGATCTCGGGGTAGGCGATGAAGGTCGACTCGAGGTAGCGCTGCGAGAACACGCTCCCGGTCTGGCGCTGATATTTCGCGTACGCCCGCAGCACCACCACCTGACGCCAGGTGAGCCCGGCCCGCAGCACCAGTTCGTTGAACCCGTCGACCTCGGCCTCACCGCGCCAGGCGGCCGCGAACGCGTTCTCCACCTGCGGACGCACCTCGGCCAGCTCACGGTGGGCGGCCGGTGGCTGCAGCCCGAAGTCGTACAGGTAGACCGTGCCGTCGGTGCGGCGGATCTCGTACGGGCGCTCGTCGACCACCTGGACGCCGAGCGAGTGCAGCACCGGCAGCACGGCCGAGAGCACCATCGGCTCGCCGTAGCGGTAGACCTTGAACCGCACGTCGTGATCGTCCGGCTCGGGCGCCCCGTCGCGGCCGGGCCGGCGCTTGCGATACAGGTGCATCTCGAGCTGGCCCTCCTCTTCGAGCAGCTCGAGCTTGGCCAGATCCTGCATGCCCTCGTACGGGGTGTGGCCGTCCTTGTAGCTCTCGGGGTACGCCGACGAGTAGCGGGAGAACAGGTCGCGCGCCGCCTCCTCGCCCAGCTTGCGCTCGAGCACCAGCGAGAAGTCGTCGTCCCACATGCGGGTCGCGTCGGCCAGCAGCTCGGCCAGCGAGTTGGGGTCGATCGAGCCCGGCGGGTCGGACGGGTCGGTCCGCACGATGAAGTGCACCCGGGCCAGCATCCGCTCGGTCACCCGGGTCGTGTAGTCGACGCCCACGCCGTTCAGCTCGCGGAGCAGGATCTCCTGCATGCGCAGCCGGTTGCCGGTGGTGAACCGGTCGCGCGGCAGATAGATCAGGCACGAGATGAAGCGGCCGTAACCGTCGCGGCGCAGGAACAGGCGCAACTGGCGGCGGCCGGCCATCCGCAGCACCCCGATGACCGCCTCGTACAGGTCATCGGTCTTGATCTGGAAGAGCTCGTCGCGCGGATACGTCTCCAGTATCTGCAGCAGATCTTTGCCCGAGTGCCCGCGTGGTGACAGGCCGGAGCGGTCGAGCACCTCGCGGACCTTGCGCTTGACCACCGGCAGCTCACGCACGCTGGTGCGGTAGGCCGACGAGCTGAACAGGCCGAGGAAGCGGCGCTCGCCGACCACCTCGCCCGACTCGTTGAACACCTTGACGCCGATGTAGTCGAGGTAGGCCGAGCGGTGCACGGTGGCCCGCGAGTTGGCCTTGGTGATCACCAGCAGGCGCTTCTCGAGCGCGCGGTGGAACGCCTCGTCGGCCATCGTGGAGAGCCGGCGCGGGGCGCTGTCGCCGCGCAGGATGCCCAGCCCGGTGCCGGGCACGGCGGTCAGCACGTCACCGTCGAGCTGGTATTCGCGGTAGCCGAGGAACGTGAAGTGGTCGTGGGCCAGCCACTTGAGCAGCTCGATCGAGTCGGTGACGTCCTTGTCGGGGACCGGCAGCTTGCGCTCGACGCCACGGGCGGCGGCCAGCTCGTCGGCGATGACGAGAGCACGCTGCCGCATGCGGGGCCAGTCCTCGACGGCGTCCCGCACGTCGGTCAGCACCCGCCGCACCTCGTTGAGCAGCTGCTCCCGGGCCTCGGCGCTGCGGATCGGATCGAGCTCGATGCGGATCCAGCTCTCCACCGTGTCGCCGTCGATCGCGTCGTCGGGCTCGACCTCGGCACAGAGCTCGTTCAGCGCGCCGAGCGGCTCACGACGCACCACGATCAACGGGTGCACCAGCAGATGCACCTGTTGCTGATGCGCGGAGAGCAGGGCGATCACGGAGTCGACCAGGAACGGCATGTCATCGGTGACGACCTGCAGGATCGAGTGGTACTCCGACCCGGTCGGCGGCGTGATCGCGAGCTTCAGCTCGCCCGGCAGGCGGGTCGCGGCCAGCTCGCGGTGGCTGATCGCGGCGTCGTACATCTCCTGCGGGGTCAGCCCCACCAGCTCTTCGTCCGGCGCGAACCGCCAGTAACGCCCGACCAGGGAAGCCGTGGCATGGTCGGTGCCCGCCACCTCCACGGCCTGGGCGATGAGCCGTTCCCCGTTGGGCAACGTCTCGTCGAGCTCACCCTCCTCGGCACTGGTCCCGAGGCGGCCGGTCAGGGCCAGGCCCGGTCCGGCGATGAGATCCTGGTCGGCATCGGATTCGGTCGCTGCCTCATCGGCGACAGCCATGGTCTGGCGCTCCCCTCACCCACGACACTGTGGGTTCGAACGTGTCCCGCACAGCCTAGAACCCCGCGTGGAACGCGCGGACAGGCGCGGGGTGAAAGGTCCGAAGGGCGGGAGAATTTGACCTTCGGGTCAGCGGGGCGTGCGTCCGTTCACTACCGTCACCCTCGTTCCCGGCTTTATGGCGATACCCGTTGAAAGGGGCCCTCATGCACCTCCACGTGCGGCGCGCGATCGGAGCGGCGGCCACCGTCGCGCTGGTGGCGGGCGCCCTGGCCGGGTGCTCGAAGGACGGCCCCGACGGCACGATCGACGACTTCGTGGCCGGTTGGAAGGCCGGTGACCTCAGCAAGATCGGATTCGTCGGCGCCGATGGCGGCAAGATCGCGGCGCCGGCCGTGCTGGAGCAGATCAAAGAGGTCTCCGGCGACCTGGCCAAGCAACCGCTGACGGTCACCGCCACCGGCGATCCGAAGACGACCGGCGACAACGCGACCAACACCCTCAAGCTCGACTGGACGCTGCCGGGCGACATCAAATGGTCGTACGAGAGCACCCTGCGACTGACCAAGCAGAGCAGCGACGGCTGGCGTGTGGTGTGGGAGCCGTCGGTGCTGCACAACGAGCTGACCAGTGGCGACAAGTTTCAGGTGAAGCGGCTCCGGGCCGACCGGGCGAGCATCCTCGACGCCGCCGGCAAGCCGATCGTCACCCCGCGCCCGGTGGTGATGGTCGGCGTCGAACCGCAGCGGGTCACCGATCTGGCCGCCCTGCGCACCGGGCTGGCCGCCGAATTCAAGAAGATCGGCGTGACGGTCGACACGGCCAACCTGGCCGATCGGGTCAAGAACGCCGACCCCGGCGCCTTCGTCGACCTGATCACGCTGCGCGAGCCCGACTACAACAAGATTCGCCCCGGCCTGCGCGCACTCAACGGCACGGTGTTCATCAAGGAGAACCGCAACCTCGCGCCGACCAGGGTGTTCGCCCGCGCGCTGCTCGGTACGGTCGACGCCGCGACCGCCGAGGACATCCAGAAGAACCCGCAGACCCTCGCTCAGGGCGACACCGTTGGTCACGGCGGCCTGCAGCAGAAGTACGACGGCGTGCTGCGCGGTACGGCCGGCATCTCGGTCGCGATCAGTGGAGGCACCTCCGGGTCCGGGGACAATGCGGACACTGCACCTAAGTCGGTCTTCACCACGGATCCGGTGGCCGGCAAATCGGTTAAAACCACCATTGACGTACGCACGCAGAACGCGGCCGACCAGGCCCTGAGCACCCAGAAGCAGGCCAGCTCACTGGTCGCGATCAAGGTCAGCGACGGCTCGGTGCTCGCGGTCGCCAACGGCCCCGACGGCGGCACGGTCAACACCGCGCTGACCGGCCAGGTCGCCCCCGGTTCCACGTTCAAGGCGGTTTCCGCGTACGGGATCCTGCAGAAAAAGGTAGCCACGGCCGACACCACAGTGGCCTGCCCCAAGAACGCGGTCGTGGCCGGTCGCCAGTTCAAGAACTCCCACGACGAGGCCCTCGGCAACGTTCCGTTCCATGTGGACTTCGCCAAGTCGTGCAACACGGCCTTCGTCGGCTTGTCGTCCAAGCTGGGCGCCGACGGCCTGAACTCGGCTGCCTCGTCACTCGGCCTCGGCGGAAAGTGGGACCTGGGTGTGGACGCGTTCAGCGGCAAACTCTCCCCCGCCAACACCCCGACCGAACTCGCCGCAGCCACCTTCGGCCAGGGCGCAACCGCGGTGAGCCCGCTGGCCATGGCGGGCGCAACCGCCGCGATCGCGCGCGGCCAGTTCAAGCAGCCAACCTTGGTGCTCGACCCGGCCCCCGCCGCCCCCGCCGCCGACGGTTCGCCGCTGGACACGGCCGCCGTGACCGCCCTGCGCAAGATGATGCGCGAGGTCGTCACGGCCGGCACCGGCACGGCGCTGCGCAGCACCCCCGGAGGCGCAGTCTTCGGCAAGACCGGAACGGCCGAGTTCAGCGAGGGCACCGAGGACACGCACTCGTGGTTCATCGGCTACCAGGGCGACGTGGCTTTCGCCGTCATGGTCGAAAAGGGCGGCGCAGGTTCCGAGGCCGCAGTCCCCATCGTCAACCGTTTCCTGACCACCCTGGCCGCCAAGTAGCCGATAGCCCTACTGCACCAGTCGCCGCCAACTGCCTGTGTCCACAGTGCGGAGTTATCCACAGGCCAGCCGGCACCGAAACGCAAAGATCGCCCAAATCCCCGATAATGGTTGCGGGGGTCGCCCCCTTGGGAGGGTGGGCTCTGTGGTGATCGCCTAGGCAAGATCGGCCGGCGGGCTCGGTCGGGTCAGGTGATGTCGGCTGGGGTGTCGGAGCCCAGGTCGAAGGCGGGGCGCTGGATCGGGAGCGAGAACGGCTCCTGCTCCTCGGGTGATCGCGGGCGCAGCATGCCGGGGCGGGTCGCGGGCAGTGGCGCCGAGTCGAGCAATGGGGCCTGGCCTAGTGGGCGGGGCACCAGGCTGGCCGGGGGCTCGCCGTTCACCGGGTCGGGATCGTCCAGCAGTTCGGCTTCGCCCACCGGCTCGGCTTCGCCGGTCGGCTCAGGCTCGTCCAGCGACTCCGCATCTCCGGGCGTCGCGGGCTGATCGGCCCGGGAGGAGTCGACGGCGGTCGGCTCGACTTCGACGGCACCTGCCACGTCGGCCGGGTCTGATTCGGTCTCGTAGGCGGCGGCTTCGGCCGGGATTTCGCCGGCCTCATCGACACCGGCCAGCGTGCTGTCGGGGATCGCCACATCGTCGGCGATGCCCTCGGACATGCCGGCGGCGGCCAGAGCCACGCTGGACGCTGCGGCGTTGGCCCGGCGCTCTCGTTCGGCGTCGTCGGGCTCGGTGGCTGCGGCCGGCTGCGGTCGGCGCAAACCGCCCGGCCGGGCGTCGCCACGGTTGAAGCCCGCTATCAGCGACTCGGTCCGGCCCACCCGGTTGACACCGGAACGGGGGCGCAGCAGTCCGGACGAGCCCGTCACCGCCGGACGAGAGTCGGCGTCGTCGGTATCGGGCTCCGGCTCAGAGTCGGGACGCGATCGTTCCAAGCCGGTTCGCAGGGCGCCGAGACCGCCCAGCCGAGGCCGTGACCCGTCCAGACCGAGCGCCTGGTCGAGACTCGCCCGCGACCCCGGGGAACCGGCCACAACCTGGTCGGCGTCGTCGTCGGGCTCCGGGGCGGGAGCGGCGGCCTCGGTGTTGTTCAGGTCGGCGCGGGCCGCCACCAGGTCGGGGCGCAACGGCACCGTGTGGGCGTTGGCCAGGCCGGCCGTGATTGCGTTGACGATCTCGGACGCGTAGGAGCCGTCTGTGTCGTAGTCCGGGTCGAAGACCGTGATCTCGACGCCCAGGCAGTGCGGCGACTCGACCAGGCCGGCCAGCAGGATCTCGAGCTCGGGAAAGGCGATCCCGCCGGGCGAGGGTGCGTCGACCGCCGGCATCACGGCCGGGTCGAGCACGTCCACGTCCATGTGCACCCAGTAGCCGGCGCAGTCGACCAGCTGCTCGCGCGCCCACTGGGCACTGCGCGCCGCGCCCTCGGCCCGCAACGCCGGCACCGGCCGGGTCACTATGCCGGCCGCCTGCAGGTCGAGGCGGTATTCGTCTTGGGCACGGATGCCCATCACCACCACGTCGACGTCGCGGAAGTAGGGGCGGCGGCCCTCGATCGCGGCCAGGTCGGCCTGGCCCCGGCCGGTCACCAGCGCCAGGTCCTCACCTGCGGCAGCGCCCACATAGGAGGCGTTGCCGGGGTGCCGGAAGTCGGAGTGCCCGTCGACGAAGACCAGGCCGATGCGCCCGCCGACCGACTCGCCGAGCCGGTGCATGGCCACCCCGGACCCGAGCAGGATCGAGCAGTCGCCGCCGAGGATCACCGGGAACTCACCCGCGTCGAGGATCGCGCCGATCCGGTCGGCCAGCGCTCGCGAGTAGGCCGCGATCTGCGGCGCCATGGCCACCCCGTCGCCCGGCCGCCAGTCGCCCACGTCGTAGCGGGGCGGGGTCAGGCAGCCGGCGTCGCGGGCGTTGAGCTTGGTCAGCAGGCCGTGGTCGCGCAGCGCCCCGGGCGCCTTGGCGCAGCCCGGCACCGACGTCACGGTCGGCGGGCGCAGACCGAGATTGGACGGTGCGTCGAGGACGGCGATGCGGCGCACGGGGCGGCTCCCTGCCTAGAAGAGGGCGCTGGCCAGGGCCCGGCGGGCCGAGGCGACCGCGGGGTCGTCCGGGCCGGCCACGCTGAACAGCGAGAGCAGATGCTTCCGTACGGCGTCGCGCTCATCGCCGGACGTCCGCTTGACGAGGGCGACGAGCCGAGCGTAGGCCTTGTCCGCCTCCCCGCTCAGCACCTCGACGTCGGCGGCGAGGCGCTGTGCGTCGATGTCGTCGGGGGCGGCCTCGGCCTTGGCGACGGCGCTCGCCGCGTCGCCGCCGGAGATCCGCCGGTAGAGCTCGACCTGGGCCAGCCCGCTCTCGGCGGCGGCGTCGGCCGGGTGCTCGGCCAGGATCTTGCGGTAGGCCGCCTCGGCCTCGTCGAGGTCGCCGCCCATGAGCGCGTCGTCGGCGGCGTCGAGACGCGGGTCCTCCGGGGCCTCGACCGAGATGCCGCCCGCCTTGAGCACGGCGTCGACATATTGCTTGACCTGGGACTCGGGCAGCACGCCGGTGAAGCCCTCGACGAGCTGACCGTTGACGACCGCGACCACCATCGGGATGCCCTGTACCCGCAGCGCCTGGGCCAGGCGGGGGTTCGCGTCCACATCGACCTTGCCCAGCACCCAGGAGCCGCCGCCCTCGTGGGCCAGCCGCTCGAGGATCGGCGACAGCTGCTTGCAGGGCTCGCACCAGTCGGCCCAGAAGTCGAGGATGACCGGGGTGCTCAGGGACCGCTCGAGGACGGCCGTCTGGAAGTTGGTCTCGGTGACGTCGATGATCGTCTCGGGGGCCACACCGCCGGGCAGACCGCCGGGGATGGGGCTGGACGGGCCGTCGGGGGCGGCGCTCTCGGCCGGTCGGCTCGCCGACGACGGGGACGGCGCCGGGGCACGCAGCGCGCTGAGATCGACCGCGCCGCGGGTGAAGATCGACGGAGTGGTCCGTGGGTCGCTCATGGTTACCTAGTCTCGCACGCTGACAAGGCACTTCGCCGCGCCCCGAGGCAGCTGATATCGGACGTCACAAGAGCATGGTGCGGCGGCGACTTTTTGTCCGGAAGATTCAGAATCGAGCGGGCTCCCGATAGATGCCCCACTCGTCCTTCAGCGCCCCACAGATCTCGCCGAGAGTCGCCTCGGCGCGAGCCGCCTCGAGCATCGGAGGGATCATGTTCTGCCCGCTGCGGGCCGCGGCCACCATGAGGTCGAGGGCGGTTTTTACCCGTACGGGATCACGCTCTGATCGCCGTGCCCCCAGCGCCCGGTTCTGCTCGATCTCGACCTCGTGCGACACCCGCAGGATCTCGAGCTCCTTGGCCACGGTGGCGGTGTGCGCGTTGACGCCGACAGTCCGCTTCTCGCCCTTCTCGACCGCCTGCTGATAGACGAAGGCCGCCTCGGCGATGTTGGCCGTGAACCAGCCGTCCTCGATGCCGCGCAGGATGCCCGCGGTGATGCTGCCGTCGTCGCCCAGCTCACGGATGCGCGCGAAGATCTCCTCGGCCTCGGCCTCGATGCGGTCGGTCAGCTCCTCGAGATACCAGGAGCCGCCGAGCGGGTCGGCCACGTTGACCACACCCGTCTCCTCCATCAGCACCTGCTGGGTGCGCAGGGCGATCTCGGCCGACTCGTCGGTGGGCAGCGCCAGCGTCTCGTCGAGCGCGTTCGTGTGCAGCGAATTGGTGCCGCCCAGGACTGCGGCAAGAGCTTCCACCGCCGTACGGACGACGTTGTTGACCGGCTGTTGAGCCGTGAGCGAGACCCCGGCGGTCTGCGTGTGGAACTTCAGCCACAACGCCTTCTCGCTGGTCGCGCCGTAGTCGTCACGCAGGTGGCGGGCCCAGATGCGGCGGGCGGCCCGGAACTTGGCGATCTCTTCGAAGAAGTCGATGTGCGCGTCGAAGAAGAAGCTCAGCCCGGGCGCGAACTGGTTGACGTCGAGCCCCCGCGACAGGCCGAGTTCGACATAGCCGAAACCATCGGCCAGGGTGTACGCCAGTTCCTGCGCGGCGGTCGAGCCGGCCTCGCGGATGTGGTAGCCGCTGACCGAGAGCGGCTTGTAGCGCGGGATCTCGGCCGCGCAGTATTCCATCAGGTCGCCGATCAGGCGCAGGTGCGGCTCGGGCTGGAAGAGCCATTCCTTCTGCGCGATGTATTCCTTGAAGATGTCGGTCTGCAGCGTGCCGTCGAGCTTGTGCAGGTCGGCGCCCTGGCGCTCGGCGGCGACCAGATACATCACGAAGATCGGCACGGCCGGGCCCGAGATCGTCATGCTGGTCGTGGTCCGCTCGAGGTCGATGCCGTCGAAGAGCACTTCCATGTCGGCCGCGGAGTCGATCGCGACGCCGCAGTGGCCGACCTCGCCGCCCGACTGCGGGTCGTCGGAGTCGCGGCCCATCAGCGTCGGCATGTCGAACGCGACGCTCAGCCCGCCGCCGCCGTTGGCCAGGATCATCTTGTAGCGCTCGTTGGTCTGCCGCGCGTTGCCGAAGCCGGCGAACTGCCGGATCGTCCAGGTGCGCCCGCGGTAGCCGGTCGGATAGAGCCCCCGCGTGTACGGGAATTCGCCCGGCCAGCCGATGCGGTCGAACCCGGGGTAGGCGGTGTCGCCGGGCGGCCCGTAGACCGGCTCGACCGAGGCACCGGACAGGGTGGTGAAGTCGGCGTCCCGCTTGCGCGCGGCGTCGTAGCGACGCTGCCAGCGCTCCCGCCCGGCCGCGATGTCGGCTGCATCCATGTCCGCCATCCTAGGGCGAAACCTGAACGATCGCTAAGGCCAATCGTCGCCAGCCGTTGACGAGACTGCGCCCACGGGCCATCGCATCATCCGTGGACTGCGCATCCCGGTCTCGTCGACATCCGGATTTCTCCACTCGCCGGCAACGAGCCGGTCCCTGAGCCACTGAACAGTGAGCGCCGGGCCGCCCTCCAGGTCCGGCCATTCGCACAAACGTGCCGTATCGATCGCCATGCGGTGGTGTCCACCGCCAACGCCCTCACCGTGCGAGAAGGCTCTCCTCGCCCACCGGGTGAGCGAGACGTGGAAGGCATTTCGCGAGGCGCGGAAGGATTGAGGCACAGCGAACACCAGCCCCAGGTCGGTAGAGATCTGGGGCTGGCCTATCGGCCGATGCGGTACGGCGTCGCCATTCGGCCGGGGTTTGCTCCGACGTGCGGCGCGGTCAGGACGCGCCCCTCAGACGAGGACGTCGAGCGCGTGGTAGAGCCGCGACGTCGTGGAATCGATCTGCACGAGACGCGAGGCCGGCAGACCCGACGTGACGGCGACCCGCCGCTCGGCCGCGGCCCGGGTCAGCAGCATGCCGACCTGGGACGATGCGCGGTCGAGGGACGCCTGCCGGATCAGCTCGTCGAACGGGTCCATCTCGAGCGTGTCGTCGGTGCTGGTCTTGCGGTTCGTCTTCGCCGTCACCGTGGCCGTGCGCACCGCCGTGGCGGCATCGCGGGCCAGGTTGTCGGCGTAGGCCGCGGTCGGCTGCACGGCGGCCACCGCGGGCACGGCCGGCTGCGGCACCGTGGCCGCGGCCGGGTCGACCGGCTTCGCCGTGGACTGCAGGACGGTCGACTGGAGCACCGCCGACTGCAACACAGGGTGAAGATAGGTGGCCGTCGTGCCGGTTGCACGGGGGAACGTCACTGGGTTGACCATGGCGCCCCTCCTCTCGTGACGAAGACGTGTTCCCAGCTTATGGCGTTGCCGGGCGGTTGCCGATCGGGTCAACGGGGGGTGTGCCCGGTCAACCTAACGCTCACCGAATGTGACCGAAAAACACTCAAGCCACGCGGTGGTCGTAGATCCACGCCTGCGGGTCGCCCTTGCGATAGAGCATCTTCATGACGAGCGGGAACATCGCGTCACGGATCGCCGCCCCGACCGGCCCGGCCGTCTTGCCGCTGCCGTTGCGCCGGCCGACCGCCACCACCTTTTCCACCCGGGACCG
The DNA here is from genome assembly GCF_018829635.1 of Paractinoplanes bogorensis. Taxonomy (GTDB): domain Bacteria; phylum Actinomycetota; class Actinomycetes; order Mycobacteriales; family Micromonosporaceae; genus Actinoplanes; species Actinoplanes bogorensis. Next base: position 124,320 of record NZ_JAHKKG010000001.1, on the reverse strand, counting down.
GCGGCGCTGCTCGTAGTCCGAAAGCCCGGCCGCCACATCAGAACCCGCGGGCAGGCACAGGCCGAGCGTCGCGCCGTCTTCGAATGCCATCGACGCGCCCTGACCGGACGAGGGCGCCACCGCGTGCGCCGCATCGCCGATCAGCACCACCCGACGCGACCGCCACACCGGCACCCGCCGCAGGTCGTCGGTGTTCCACGGGCCGAGCACCTCGGGCGTGGCCCGGATGATGCCGGCCGCCGGAAACGCGTCATCGGCGAACAGCTCGATCAGATGTGCGCGCCAGGACGACGGCGTGAAGTCGCCCGGCCGCACCGGCTCCTTGCGCGGCGGGTTCGCGAACCACCACACCGTGCCGTCGGGCGCCGACGTCCAGCCGAAGAACGCCTTCCGGCCGAATGCCATGTGCACCATGCCCGGCTCGGTCGACCCCACCGGCCGGTCAGTGAAACCCCCGGCGTTCAGCAGCCCGAGATAGGTGGGCGCCGGGCCGGTGGGATCGAGAACGGAACGCGTCCGCGATCGAATCCCGTCCGCCCCGACCAGCAGTTCGCCGTCGGCGCCGGATCCGTCGGCGAACCGGACGGACACACCACCGGGCTCCTCGGTGAAATCGCGCAGGCCCTTCCCGTACGAGATGGGAATGCCCCTCGCGACCACGGCCGAGCGGAGTGCCGAGTAGAGGCCGACGCGCCGGATCGTGGTGGTCATCGGCCCGCCGAGCGACAGCACGCCCAGATCTCGCCCGGCCCCGTTGGTCATGGTCAGCGAGGGAGTCGGGAAGCCGGCCGCCAGCACGACGGCGGGATCGAGCCCGAGGGCACGCAGGGCGGACACACCGTTGACGGCCACGGTGAGGAACGCACCCCGCTCGTCGGCGTCGTGCGCCCGCGCCTCGAACACCTGGGGCGCCCAGCCGGCTCGATCGAGGGCGAGCGCGGCGACGGTGCCGGCGATGCCCCCGCCGGCGATCAGAGCAACTGGTTTAGTCATGTCATGACTATCCATCTCATGACTAAGAGTCGTCAACCCCTTAGGCTTGTCGCGTGGCCGTCACCGAACCGCGTCGCTCGACGCTGGGCATGCTGCTGCTGGCGCTGCTCATGGAGGCGCCCATGCACCCCTACCGGATGCAACAGATGATCAAGGAGCGAGGCCAGGACCAACTGGTCAACGTGGCCCAGCGCAACAGCGTCTACCAGGCCCTCGACCGCCTGGTGCGCGACGGGCTGGCCCGCCGGCTGACCACCGCGCGGGAGGCCGGCCGGCCCGAACGCACGGTCTACGAGATCACCGACGAGGGCACGGCCACGATGCGTCGCTGGCTGGCCGCCGCACTGCCGACGCCGGCGCGCGAGTTCCCGGAGTTCCCGGCCGCGCTCGCCTTCCTCTCGGTGCTGGCGCCCCACCACGCCCGCGAACTGCTCGCGCAGCGCTCCGAGGCTCTCGAGGACAAGCTGGCCAAGATCCGCGAGGTCGCGCCCCCGGGTCTCCCCCGGATCTTCCTGATCGAGGACGAATACCGGGCCGCCCTGCTCACGGCCGAGATCACCTGGCTCAAGAGCGTGGTGGCCGACCTCGACGCAGGCCGGTTCACCTGGGATCTCCAGCTGATCCAGGAGACGCTGGCGGAATTCGGTTAAAGGGCCTCAGAGGCCCTTGATGAGCTCGTCGGCCGCCGCGTACGGGTCGATCGCCCCCGCCGCCACGGCAGCGGCCAGCGCGCTCAGGGCCGTCCCCGAGCGCAGGTCACCGATGCGGGCCCGCAGCACGCCGAGCGCGATCGCCTCGACCTCGACCGCGGCCCGGCGCTCGCGACGGGCCTGCAACCGGCCCGACTGATCGAGCCAGCCGTGGTGCTTGTCGATCGCGGCGACGATGTCGTCGATGCCCTCGCTCTTGACCGCGGTCGACCGCACGACCAGCGGCCGCCAGTCGCCCGGACCACGTTCGCCGAGGCCGAGCATGCCCTGGATGTCGCGGTAGGTGGCGTCGGCGCCGGGCCGGTCGGCCTTGTTGATCACGAAGACGTCGGCCACCTCGAGCACGCCCGCCTTGACCGCCTGGATCGCGTCGCCCATGCCCGGCGCGAGCAGCACCAGGGTGGTGTCGGCGAGCGAGGCGATCTCGACCTCGGCCTGCCCGACGCCGACGGTCTCGACCAGGATCACCTCACAGCCGGCGCCCTCCAGCACGCGTACGGCCTGAGGGGTCGCCGCGGCCAGACCGCCCAGCTGGCCCCGGCTCGACATCGAGCGGATGTAGACGCCCGGATCGGTGGTGTGGTCCTGCATCCGGATCCGGTCGCCCAGGATCGCCCCGCCGGTGAACGGGCTCGACGGATCGACCGCCAGCACCCCCACCCGCTTGCCGCTCCGCCGCAGCTCACGCACCAGCTCATTGGTCGTCGTCGACTTGCCCACGCCGGGCGAGCCGGTGAGACCGACGATCAAGGACTTTCCCGCGTACGGCGCGAGCGTCGCCGCAACCTCAGGGAGCTGCGGATCGCCGTTCTCGACCAGACTGATGAGCCGGGCCACCGAGCGCGCGTCACCGTCCCGCGCCTTCGCGACGAGCGCGGGAATGTCGTGTCGACCCACGTCTAAGCGGCCTTGATGATCAGTGCGTCGCCCTGGCCGCCACCGCCGCAGAGCCCGGCCGCGCCGTAGACCCCGCCGCGGCGCTTGAGCTCGAGCGCCAGGGTGAGCACGAGCCGGGCGCCGGACATGCCGATCGGGTGGCCGAGCGCGATCGCGCCGCCGTTGACGTTCACGATCTCCTCGTCGACCTTGAGGTCGCGCATGGACTGCAACACCACCTGGGCGAAGGCTTCGTTCATCTCGATCAGATCGAGATCATCGACGGTCAGACCGGCCTTGTCCAGCGCGTGCCGGATCGCGTTGGCCGGCTGCGACTGGAGCGAGTTGTCCGGCCCGGCCACGTTGCCGTGCGCCTTGATCTCGGCCAGCCAGGTCAGCCCGAGCTCCTCCGCCTTGGCCTTGTTCATCACCACGACCGCGGCGGCACCGTCCGAGATGGGCGACGAGCTGCCGGCCGTGATCGTGCCGCCCGGGGTGAACGCGGGCCGCAACTTGGAGAGCGACTCGGCGGTCGCGTCGGGGCGTACGCCCTCGTCGGTGTCGACCACCGGGTCGTCACCGCGCTCGCCCGACCGCACCGGCACGATCTCTTCGGCGAAGCGGCCCTCGCGCTGCGCGGCGGCCGCCCGCTGGTGGCTCAGCGCGGCGAACGCGTCCTGCTCGGCCCGGGTGATGCCCAGCGTCACACCGCTGCGCTCGGTCGACTCGCCCATCGAGGTGCCGTCCCACGGGTCGATCAGCCCGTCGTACGCGGTGTGGTCGCGCACCAGCACGTCGCCGAACTTCACGCCCTGCCGCTGGGTCATCAGCAGGTGGGGCGCGTTGGTCATCGACTCCATGCCGCCGGCCACCACGATGTCGAACTCACCGGCCCGGATCAGCTGGTCGGCCAGGGCGATCGCGTCCAGCCCGGACAGGCACACCTTGTTGACCGTGACGGCCGGGGTGCTCATCGGAATGCCGGCGGCGACCGCGGCCTGCCGGGCGGTGATCTGCCCGGCCCCGGCCTGCAGCACCTGCCCCATGATCACGTATTGCACCTGGTCGGGACGGACGCCACCGCGCGCCAGGGCGGCCTCGATCGCATAGCCGCCGAGCGTCGTGGCCTGCACGTTCTTGAGGTTGCCGAGCAGGCGGCCCATCGGGGTCCGGGCGCCGCTCACGATCACCGAGCTGGTCACGTCAACTTTCCGATCTGCTGAGCGGAACATCTGGGGGGATGTAGGGGGGACCACCGGTTGGCCTTAACGGCCGTTTAGGCCAGACTAATAGGATGACCCAGCCTCCACCTAGTGCCGCCGGACCCGAGAATCTCACATTCGGCGAGGTAGGACTGCTTCGCATTGATCACGTGGGCATCGCCGTGCCCGACCTGGACGAGGCGTTGCTCTTCTATACCCAGGTTCTCGGCATGCGCTGCGTCCACGAGGAGACCAACGAGGAGCAGGGCGTCCGGGAGGCGATGGTGGCGGTCGGCGACGGCGACGGCCCCCGGCTCCAGCTGCTGGCCCCGGCCCGGCCCGACTCGACGATCGCCAAGTTCCTCGACCGCAGCGGCCCCGGCCTGCAGCAACTGGCCTACACGGTGGCCGACGTCGAGGCCGCCTCGGAGGCCTTGCGGGCCCGCGGGCTGCGCCTGCTCTACGACAAGCCGCGCCGGGGCACAGCCGGTTCGCGGATCAACTTCGTGCACCCCAAGGACGCCGGCGGCGTTCTGGTGGAGTTGGTGGATCCTGCGTAGCTTCGTACGCCTTACGGATGAATCATCCTGACTAGCGGTCGGCGGCCTGGCAGGATCTCGGGGCATGGCGGGCGGCCGCTCCGGCCGTCGCGAGACGATCATCACCCGAACCCCGGATACAGCAGGTGACGCCGGGGCGAACACGGGCGGCCACCCGGGTGAGACCTGGCGGCCGAACGGGCGACCCGCGTGCTGCGGGCCAGCTCAAAGCTGATCTACGTGTCTTTTCCGTGTCCGTTCCGCTCTTGCGTGGCTCGTGTGTCTTCGCCAGGATGGCCCAATGCCCCAGCAGCAGGATCAGAATCTGGCGTTTTTCGACACCGCGAACTCCCAGCACGACTTCACTGTGGTGCTCCGTGGATATGACCGTGGGCAGGTGGACGCGCACCTCGGCCGCCTGGTCGCCGCGCTGAACCAGTCCGAGCAGGCCCGCGGTGAGGCCGAGCAGCGGATGAACGACGCGCAACGCCGGCTGCGCCAGGCCGAGCAGCGCCTCAACGCGGTGGAGCAGAAGCTCGCCGACAGCAACAAGCTGCTGGAGGAGAACAACCGGCCGACGCTCTCCGGGCTGGGCACCCGGGTCGAGCAGATCCTGCGGCTGGCCGAGGAACAGGCGAACGACCACCGGAGCGAGGCGAAGCGAGAGTCCGAGGGCATCCTCTCCGCCGCCCGCCTCGAGGCCCGTGAGATCACCGACAAGGCGCGCGCCGAGGCGGCCGCGATGAAGGCCACCGCCGAGCGCGAGGCCGGCCAGGTCCGCACCCACGCCGAGCGTGAGGCGGCCGAGGCCCGGGTGCAGGCCCGCCGCGAGGCCGACACGCTGCGCTCCGACGCCGACCGCGAGACCAAGCAGCTGCGCACGGTCACCGCGCACGAGGTGGCCGAGCTCAAGTCGACCGTCGAGCGGGAGGTCGCGTCGCTGCGGGCCACCGCCGAGCGCGAGATCACCCAGCAGCGGGCCAAGGCGTCGCGCGAGGCGGAAGAGAAGCGCGCCGAGGCGACCAAGCTGCTCACCGACGCCCGCGACAAGCGCGACAAGGACCTGCAGTCCCTCGCGCTCGAGATCGCCGAGCGTCGCGAGAAGGCCGAGCGCGAGGAGTCGCAGCGGCACGCGGCCCAGGTCAGCGCCACGCAGAAGATGGTGGCCGAGGCCGAGGAGCGCGCCCGCGCCGCCGAAGACCGCTCCAAGGAGATCTCGCAGCGGGCCGAGCAGCGCCGCATCGAGTCGGAGCGCAACGCCACCGAGACCACCGACAAGGCCCGGGCGCTGTCCGAGAAGACGGTCGGCGAGGCCCGGTCCGAGGCTCAGCGCCTGCTCAGCGAGGCCCGCACTGAGGCCGAGCTGACCACCCAGGCCGCCAAGCGCGAGGTGGAAGACCTGACCCGCCAGAAGGACGCGGTCACCAACCAGCTCGGCCAGATGCTCTCCGGTCTGTCCGGCCTGGTGCCCGGCGTCGGCCCGGCCAAGGCGGCCGAGGTGGTGGCCAAGGCGGCCGAGGCCGCTCCGGCCCAGCGGGCCACCGAGGCGGGCAAGCCCGAGGCGGCCGAGGCCCCCAAGCCGATGCCGGCCAAGACCAACTCCTGATCCCTCTCGACCCGGGCGCCGCCGGTTGCGCCACCCCTCGGGGTGCGCGACCGTAGTGGGCGCCCGGCGTCGTTGTTCATCGATGCGGGCCGTATCGGAGTGACTCCGATACGGCCTCACTCGTTTCGCGCTTGGCCGTGTTTCGGCACCCGTGCCGGGTGGGCATAGCCTTGCTCCGGCACGAGACGGGCGCCGGCGCAAGCCGGGTCAGACATATCACAACTAGACGCGTATTCCGCCCGAGTGGGTGTGTATCCCCCTGAGGCTGGACGTCGCGTATGTGAGGATGGGAAGCATGTCCCACGGCGGTGAAATTCTCGGTCTCGGCGGAGACGCACCCACCGAACCCAGCTTCGACATCGCCATAAGGGGCTTTGAACGCAAGCAGGTCGACCGCTACGTCGCCCGCGCCGAAAACGAGATCGCCGCGCTGGCGGCCGAGCGCGAGCAGGCGTACGCGCAGATGCAGGCGATGAACGCGCAGATCGAGCGTCTCCAGCAAGAGATCGTGCAGGCGCGCAAGCAGGTCGGCCCGGGTCCCGAGGTCTCCTTCCGTCACCTGGGCCCGCGGGTCGAGCAGATCCTCACGCTGGCCGAGGAGCAGGCCGAGGCGATCAAGGCGTCGGCCACCGACGACATCGCCGCCCGCCTGGCCGAGGCCGAGCGGGTGCGGGCCGAGGCCGAGGCGCACGCGCACAACGGCATCCGCGACTTCGAGATCGCGCTGGCCGCCCGCCGCGCCGAGGAGGAGCGGGCCGACCAGGCCAAGCGGGCCGCCTCGGAAAAGGCGCTGGCCGCCACCCGGCAGTCGGCCGAGCAGATGCGCACCGAGGCCGAGACCACGCTGGAGCGGGCGCGCACCGACGCCCAGCAGGCCACCGAGAAGGCCGCCCAGCAGGCGCACCGCACCCGCGCCGAGGCCGACGGTTACGGGCAGTCCACCCGCATGCAGGCCGATCAGGAGATCAAGGCGCTGCGCGACAAGACCCAGCACGAGGTGGCCGGCCTGCGCGCGGCGGCCGAGCGCGATGCGGCCGAGCAGCGGGGCGCCGTCGAGCAGGAGACCGCGCAGAAGCGTCAGACCCTCACCCAGGAGCTGGCCCAGATGCGCGCGGCGGCCGAGAAGCAGTGCGCCGACCTGCGCAGCGAGGCCGACAAGTACGCCGAAGAGGTGCTGCTCCGCTCGAACGACGAGGCCACCAAGGCCCGCAACGAGATCGCCGGGCAGCAGGACAAGATCGTCGAGGCCGGCCGCGAGCTGGAGGCCGCCCGGGCCAAGGTCACCGAGGCCGAGCGCGACCTGGCGGCGGCTCAGGAGCGGGCCCGGGCCGGGTCCGACGAGGCCGCCCAGGTGCTCCAGCGGCTGGCCGACACCCGCAAGCAGCTCGAGACCGAGCAGGCCCGGGTGGCCGAGGCCAAGCGGGCGGGCGAGGCCGCCGAGCGACGCGCCGCCGACGTCCGCCGCCAGGTGCAGAAGGAAGCGAAGCGGGTGGCCGAGCTGGCCGCCGCCGCCGTGATGGCCGCCGCCAACTCGCCCGAGGAGCCCGACGACACCGCGGACGAGCCGGCCACCGACGGATCGGTCGGGGCGCACGCGGCCGACAAGCCCGCCGACAAGCCGGCCGGTCAGCACGCCGCCGTCGAGAAGCCGGCCGACAAGCCGACGGGTCAGCACGCCGCGGTGGAGAAGCCGGCCGAGAAGCTCGCAGCCGGCAAGCCCGCGGGCACGCCGACCAAGGTCACCGCTTCGGCGAAGGTCACCGTGCCGCCCGCGTCCCGGGTCGGGGTCGACGCCGAGTAATGCGAGTGGCGGCCCGGGCCGCACAGCGATAACGTCCCCGCCGAGACCGTGCGGACGACCTGACCTACCGGCTCACCCACCGATGTGGAGGATCCGGGTGGCCCGGGAAGACGACGAGACCCCGCAAGCGGAGGACGAAGCCCTCGAGCCGGTGGCCGAGGATCACCTCGCGGGCCGGTTCGGCCGGCCCGGACCGCCGCTCGACAGGCGCAACCCGTTCATGATCGGCCTGCTCGGCGGGCTCGGGCTCGCCGTCGCGTACGGGATCTTCTCGGGTCTGCGTAACGCGGCCGGCATCCTGGTCCTGATCTTCATCGCGCTGTTCCTGGCGATCGGGCTCAACCCCGCGATCGTCCGGCTGCGCCGCTGGGGTGTGCCCCGCGGGTTCGCGGTCGCGATCGTCGCGCTGACCGTGGTGGCGCTGCTCACCGGTGGCATCGTCGCGCTGATCCCGCCGCTGGTGCAGCAGACCACCCAGCTGGTCGAGAACGTGCCCGAATACATCCAGAGCCTGCAGCGCAACCAGACGATCAACGAGCTCGTCCAGCGCTACGACATCGTCAACCGGGTGAGCAGCGCGCTCAACGCGGGCACGGTCGGCAACGCGGTCGGCGGCGTGGTCGGCGTGGGCCGGGTGCTCGCGGGCACGGTGTTCAACATGCTCACCGTGCTGGTGCTGACGATCTATTTCATGGCCTCGTTCGACCGCATCCGTGAGACGGGTTACTCGCTCGTGCCGGCGTCACGGCGGGTGCGCGTACGGCTGCTGACCGACGAGATCCTCACCAAGGTCGGCGCCTACATGGTCGGGGCGCTGTCGATCGCGGTGCTGGCCGGCGCGAGCACCTGGCTGCTGGCCGTGATCCTCGGGCTGGCCTACCCGTTCGCCCTGGCCGTGGTCGTGGCCATCACCGACCTCATCCCGCAGATCGGCGCCACCCTGGGCGCCGTCATCGTGAGCCTGGTCGGCTTCGCCTCGTCGCTGTCCGACGGCATCGTGTGCGCGGTGTTCTTCATCCTCTATCAGCAGATCGAGAACTACCTGATCTATCCGAACGTGATGCGCCGCTCGGTCAAGGTCAGCGACGTCGCGGCCGTGGTCGCGGCCCTGCTCGGGGTGGCGCTGTTCGGCGTGATCGGGGCGCTGGTGGCGATCCCGATGGTGGCCGCGATCCAGCTGATCATGCGCGAGGTCGTCGTCCCGAGCCAGGAGGCCCGCTGAACCACCGGCCTTGACCGCATACTCAGATAATCTTTATATTGCCTCGCATGGTCACCACCGGGCTTCGGCTCTACCGACTGATCCTGCGCACGTACCCGAAGGGGCCGCGCCGCGAGGAGCTCTACGGCACCCTGGTCGAGAAGGGACGGCCGAGCCTGCGCGAGGCGGCCAACCTGATCCGCTGGGGTCTGCGGGCCCGGCTCGGGCGGCCGCGCAGCCGGATGGTGGTCGTGGTCGCCACGCTGGTGGCCCTCATGGCCGGGCTGTTCACCGCGGCGATGGCGTCGCGCCTGGCGGTGGAGGTGAGCCCGGCGGCCCTGCCCGACGCGGCTCAGCTGACCGGCATTCAGCAGGTGGTCAGCCCCGGGGCGCAAGATGTCGAGTTCGTCCGAGCCGATGGCGTGCTGGTCCAGGACGTCGACCAGGTGACCTACGGCAGTGCCGGCTATCGCTCGCGTAACACGGCCGAGACCCGTGACCGCACGGCTTACCTGGCCGGTCTGCAGACCCGCCTGCGGGCGGACGGATGGCACATCGACGAGACGTACCTCGACGACGAGCGGATGTGGCTGGACGCGCGGCGGGGGTCGTGGCTGATGTCGGTGGAGACCGACGCCGACGAGATCTTCGTCGACCCGGAGAACGCCCGGCCGCTGGGCGTCGAGGTGAGCCGCGTCATCCCGCGCTGGGTCGACGTGGTGGCCGCCGCCGGGGTGCTGCCCGGGCTGCTCATCGGGTGGCTGCTGACCGGGTGGGTGAGCCGGCGCACCGAGCACGACCCGGGCGCCTCGGCCCGCGTCAAGATCTTCACCGCGGTCGCGTTCGTGCTGGTCTCGCCGAATCTCGGGCAGGCCGCTGTGATGTTCGGCGGGAGCATGCTCGGCGGCTCGTCGTGGGCGCCGTTCTGGGCGCCCCTGATCTACCAGTACGAGCTGGGCCTGCTGCAGGTGGCCGGCACCGTTGCCGCACTCGCGATCCTGCTCGACGCTCTGCTGGCCGGCCGCGGCGTCAGTCGGTCTTGGGCATGGGCACGTCGCTGAAGGCGGCGACGGTCCGGTCGGCGTAGGCGTTCATGTCGCCGGTCTCCATCGGACCGTCCCACGTCCGCGGCAGCGGCACCTCGACACCCGGGGCGACCCGCTGGACGACCTGGTCGAGCACCTTCTCGGCGTCGCCCACCCAGAGGTGCTTGGCCCCGGCCATCGGCACGACCTCGGCGTGCGGGACGGCGGCGAACCGCTCGATCGCCTCGGCCGGGCGCAGATAGTCGTCGAACTCGGGGATGAGCGCGGTCAGCGGCTTGCCGTCGGCGGCCCACTCCTTGAGGTGCTCGGGCTGGGAGTAGCGCAGCGGCGGCGACAGCAGGATCGCCCCGGCGACGGCCGGCTCGAGCCCGTGCATGAGCGTCAGGTCGGTGCCGAACGACCAGCCGAGCAGCCAGATGTTCGGCAGATCGGCGAACTCGGCGTATTCGACCGCGGCGGCCACGTCGTAGCGCTCGTCGACCCCGGCCGAGAACGTGCCCTCGCTGGTGCCGCGCACGCTCGAGGTGCCGCGGCTGTTGAAGCGCAGCACGGCGATCCCGGCCAGGGCGGGCAGACGCCACGCGGCCTTGCGGAAGACGTGACTGTCCATCATCCCGCCGTGCGTGGGCAGCGGGTGCAGGCAGACCAGGGTGGCCACCGGGTCGCGGTCGAGCGGGCGGGCCAGCTCACCGACCAGGGTCAGACCGTCGGCGGTCGCCAGCTCGATGTCCTCGCGGTGCGCGGGCAGGATCGAGTTGGCGCGGATGGGAGAGCTCATCTGAATGACTAAGCCTTCAGTCGTGTTCGGGTGGAGGGCGGGGCGGTCGGATGGGTCATCCATATCTCGGGGCGTTGCGGGAGCGCTCGACACCCGGGCTGCGGCGGTCGCGCGCCTTCCAGCAGCCGGTATGCCAGTGGCGGCGGTCGGTGAGGTCGCCGCTGCCGTCGACCGGCCACGCCACGACATGGGCCACGCCGGGCCGGATCTGCTGCATGCACCCGGGGCAGAGGTACGTCTTCACGGCCGCCCCGCCGAAGATCGACCGGACCATCCAGTCGCCGTCCTGCCACTGCTGGACACCCTCGATGCCCCGGCGGGTGCGCTCGTCGGTCAGCTCCCGTGGCGGCTCGGCCGCGGGACCGCGGCGGCGGGGGCTGTTCCGGCGTGGGCTCACATTTACCAGCGTACGGGTAACGCTGATCACCTTCCCAGCGGAGAGCCCGACGGGAAACCGGGTGGTGACTCGCGGGTAACAAGCGAATTAGACTCGCGTTCATGACCGCTACCCGTGTGCCCGGCAACCCGGTCGTCGAGGACGGCGTCCTGATCTCCACCAATCCCGCCTCGGGGGCGGAGGCCGGCCGCGTGCCGGTGGCCGACGCCGAGGCCGTGCGCGAGACCGTGCGCCGCGCCGCCGAGGCCGGCCTCTGGTGGCAGGCCCTGGGCTACGACGGGCGGCGTGAACGGCTGCTGCGCTGGCGGTCGCTGATCGTGCGCCGCATCGAGGAGCTGGCCGCGCTGACCAGCCTCGAGACCGGCAAGCCGGAGGCCGACGCGATCGTCGAGGCCACCGCCGCGGTCGAGCACCTCGACTGGGCCGCCCGCAACGCGCAGCGGGTGCTCGGCCCGCGCCGGATGCGCACCCGGCTGCTGGTGGCCGAGCACACCGGGCACCTGGAATACCTGCCGTACGGCGTGGTCGGCGTGATCGGTCCGTGGAACTACCCGATCCTCACGCCGGTCGGGCCGATCAGCGGGGCCCTGGCCGCGGGCAACGCCGTGGTGCTCAAGCCGAGCGAGTACACGCCGATCGTCGGCCAGTGGCTGGTCGACACGTTCGCCGAGGTGGTGCCCGAGCAGCCGGTGCTGCAGGCGGTGCACGGCCTGGGCGACGTGGGTGCCGCGCTGTGCCGCTCGGGCGTGGGCAAGATGGCGTTCACCGGCTCGACCGCCACCGCCAAGAAGGTGCTCGCCGCCTGCGCCGAAAACCTGGTGCCCGCGGTGATCGAGGCCGGCGGCAAGGACGCGCTGATCGTCGACGCCGACGCGGACATCCCGGCGGCGGCCGAGGCGGCGGTGTGGGGGTCGATGACCAATGCCGGTCAGACCTGCATCGGCATCGAACGGGCGTACGTGGTCGCCCCGGTCTACGACGCCTTCGTCAGCGCGGTCACCGAAAAGGCGGGCCGGCTGCGGACGGGCGAGGAGATCGGCCCGATCACCATGCCCCGGCAGCTCGACATCATCCGCGACCACATCGACGACGCGCTGGCCAAGGGTGGTCGCGCGGTGCTCGGCGGGTCCGCGGCGGTCCAGCCGCCCTACGTCGCTCCGACCGTGCTGGTCGACGTGCCGGCCGACTCGCGCGAGATCCTCGACGAGACCTTCGGGCCCACGCTGACGATCACCAAGGTCGCCGACGCCGAAGAGGCGATCCGAAAGGCCAACGACAGCCCGTACGGACTGGGTGGCGCGGTCTTCGGCCGGAAGAACGCGGTGCGCATCGCACGGCGGCTGCGGGCCGGCATGGTGGCGGTCAACTCGACACTCTCGTTCGTCGGCATGGGCAACCTGCCGTTCGGCGGCGTCGGCGAGTCGGGGTTCGGCCGCATCCACGGCGAGGACGGGTTGCGCGAGTTCGCGCGGGCAAAATCGGTCACCGTACGGCGGGCTCCGTCGCTGCTGCCGGCGATGACCTTTGAGCGCACCCCGGCGCAGATCGCGACCATCGTGAAGGCCCTGCGAGTTTTGTACGGCCGGAAGTAGTCCCCGGCGGCGCGGTGCTAGCGTCCCTGAAGTGGTGGATCATCCCGCTGTCGAGGTCGACGGCCTGCATGTCGGTTACGGCTCCACCCCCGTGCTGGTGGGAGTCTCCCTGACCGTCCCGGCCGGCGGGGGTGTCTGCGTCACCGGCGAGAACGGCATCGGCAAGTCGACCCTGCTGCGCTGCGTGAGCGGCCTGCAACAGCCCGACGAGGGCACGATCCGGGTGTTCGGCGGCGATCCGGGCGCCACCCCCGAGTTCTGGCGAGCCGTGGTGACCACGGTCGAGCCGCCGACCTGGTATCCCGGACTGACCGCGCGCGAGCACGCCGAACTGGTCTGCCGCGCCCACGGCCAGGACCCGTCCGAGGCCGGGGTGGACGAGGCACTCGAACGGTTCGGGCTGGGCGGCCACAAGGACGCGATCCCGCCGCAGCTGTCGTCGGGTCAGAAGCAGCGGCTGGTGCTCGCCATCGCGCTGCTGCGGCCCAGCTCGCTGCTGATCCTGGACGAGCCCGAGCAGCGCCTCGACCGCGAGGGCCGGGCCGACGTCGCGAGCCTGCTCACCGACTACGTGGCCGGGGGCGGGTCGCTGCTCATGGCCAGCCACGACGACGACTTCGCGGTCGCGTCCGGGGCCGAGATCACCACGATGGAGTCGTTGAGCGCATGACGGCCGTCCCGCTCTCCCCCGTACGGCGCTGGATCAGCCGCACCCAGTCCTCGCACCGGGAGCGCGGCGCCACCCTGGGCAGTCTCTACATCGGCGCACTGTCGGTCGCGATCATCGGCGGCATGCTGCACCGGCAGCTGGCCGACATCTTCTGGCCCGACGCGCCCAACCTCTCGGGCCTGGCCGGGGGCGGTCTGGCCGCGGTCTGTTACGGCTTCCTGTTCCTGGCCCTGCGCCGGCTCGGACCGCTCACGCTGAGCCGCCCGGCCGCCGCGTGGCTGCTCACCGCCCCGGTGAGCCGCCGCATGCTGCTGCTGCCGTCGCTGCGCCTGACCGGCATCGCCGCCGCCGCGCTCGGCGCCCTGGCCGCGGTCGCCGTGGTCGGCCACGCCGGGCCGCACCATTCGATGAACGGCGAGCAGATCGCGCTGCTGATCACCGGCGGCGCGCTGCTGGGCATCGTGCTGCTGCTGGTCGCGACGACCGCTCAGGCCGGCCGGCGGTGGGGCGTCGCCGTGGACCGGCTGGCCGGGCTCGTGGTCGCCGCCGGTTTCGCCGCGCTGGTCGCCGATGTCGCCGTCGAGCAGCCGATCGCCGTCACCGCCTGGCCCGCCACCGGCACGCTGATCCCGATCGTGGCCGGCATCGCGGTGGTCGTCGTGGTGGCGGTCGCCCTGGTCATCCGGGGTCTCGGAGCCACACCCAACGACCGGATCCTGGAGGCCTCCCGTACGGCGGGAACGCTCTTCGACTCGGCGTTCGGCATCGAGCCGTCGTTCCTCACCGACATGATCGAGCGGCGCTACTGGGCCCGGCGCCGGCTGCGGTCGACCGCGCTCTTCCCCCGGCTGCCGGTGCTGGTGGCGCAGGACGTGCTGCTCACCCTGCGCCGCGGCAGCCGCCTGCTGTGGCTGCTGCTGGGGGTAACGCTGCCGGTGCTGTTCGGGGCCGCGCCGGGCTGGGTGCTGGGTGCCGTCGTGCTGGTCGGCTGCCTGGTCGCCGGCATGGTCGCGACCGGCAACGTACGCACCGACGCCGGTAATCCGGTGATGCTGCGGATGCTCGGGCTGACCTCGCGGGACGCCGTGCTGCAGCGGCTGCTCGTGCCCGGCGTGCTGGCCGGGGTGTGGGCAGCGCTGGCTCTGACGGCGCTCGACCTGCTGGGCGACCTGGACTCCGGCCCGTGGTGGGCGCTGGGCCTGACCCTCGGACCGGTCGGGGCGGCGGCCGCCGTGCACCGGGCGCGCGTGGGGTTCGTACGGAATGAACTGTTGCCGTTGGACACCCCGATGGGCACGCTCTCGACCGGACCGCTGGTCAACGCCGTGATGGGCCCCGACATGCTGCTGCTCGGCATCCCGGCCTGGATCGCGATCGCCCAGGGCCGGCTGTCACCCACAACTCTGCTGCTCCAGGCTGTGATCGGGATCGCGGGTGCCCGCTTCTACCTGTCCGGCACCACAGCCGACGACCGCACCGAGCTATCCCATTAACGCGATCACCGGTTACAAGGCGATCGCCTGCGGAGCGGAGCGACGCCATTAGAAGAGAGTGAGCTCGTCTCGTTCCATGCCGCGCAGCTTGTCGTAGTCGACGACGACGCAGCGGATGCCGCGGTCGGTGGCCAGCACCCGGGCCTGCGGCTTGATCTCCTGGGCGGCGAACACGCCCGACACCGGGGCGAGCAACGGGTCACGGTTCATCAGTTCGAGGTAACGGGTGAGCTGCTCGACGCCGTCGATCTCGCCCCGCCGCTTGATCTCGACCGCCACCGAGCCGCCGGCCTCGTCCTTGCAGAGCAGGTCGACCGGGCCGATCGCGGTCATGAACTCGCGGCGCACCAGCGTCCACCCCTCGCCGAACGTGGCCGGATGAGCGGCCAGCAGCTCCTGGAGGTGGGCCTCGACGCCGTCCTTGACCAGGCCGGGATCGACCCCCAGCTCGTACGACGTGTCTTGGAAGATCTCCTCGAGGGTGATCCGGAGTTCCTCGCCCGCCTTGTTGACGACCTTCCACACGCCCGGCGCCTCCTGCAGCTTGCAGGGCGGGCTCATCCAGTTCAGCGGCTTGTAGGCACGGTCGTCGGCGTGGATCGAGACCGAGCCGTCGGCCTTGACCATCAGCAGCCGGGTGGCCGTGGGCAGGTGGGCGGACAACCGGCCGACATAGTCGACGGAGCACTTCGCGATGACCAGACGCACCGCACGACCCTACCGGACCCCTCGCGCGGGTTTGTCATCCTGGAGTCGTGCTCGAAGCGCTCACCGGCACCGGCCTGGCCGCATCGGCCGGGCTCAATGCCTACATCCCCCTGATCACCATGGGTCTGCTGGCCCGCTACACCGACATGATCGACCTGCCCACCGGCTGGTCGTGGCTGTCCAACGGCTGGACCCTGCTGATCCTGGCGCTGCTGCTGGCCATCGAGATGGTCGCCGACAAGGTGCCGGTGGTCGACCACGTGAACGACGTGGTGCAGACCGTGGTGCGGCCGACCGCGGGCGGGCTCGCCTTCGGCGCCGGCTCGTCGAGCGAGACGGTGACGGTGAGCGACCCGGGGTCGTTCTTCGGATCCCATCAGTGGGTGCCGATCGCCGCCGGCGTGGTCATCGCGCTGGTCGTGCACGGTGTGAAGGCGCTCTCACGCCCCGTGGTGAACACCACAACAGCCGGTTTCGGAGCGCCGGTGGCCAGCACGGCCGAAGACATCGGCAGCGTATTGATGTCGGTTCTGGCCATCTTGCTCCCCGTTCTGGTCCTGGTCGGACTGGTGGTGATGGTGCTGGGCACGGTCTGGGTGGTGCGCAAGCGCCGCCGCCGGAAGGCCCTCGCGGCTTCCGGCGCCCCGGGGCTGAGTGGTTGACTCTTCGCCGTGCCCGCGATCGCCGTACCCGCCTTCGCCCTGACCTGGTGGGCGGCCTGCTACCTGACCGGCCGTGACCCGACGCGGGCGGCGGCGCTGCGGGCGGCCGGGGCGCTGATCTCGTACGCGGCCGGGCTGGCACTGTGGACCGTCGACGCCGACGGCACGGCCACCCAGGTGCTGTTCTGCCTGCCCGCCCTGCTCTGGGCCGGGGCGTCGGTCGCGTTGCTGCCGTCGTCGGTGCCCGAGCGGCGCCAGATCGATCTGGGCTGGATGATCCTGGCCGGGGCGTTCCTGATCGTGCTGGTCGTGCTGCCGTCGGCGGGCCGGCTGATCGTGCTCGCGCCGCTGGCCGGTGGCCTGGTGCTGCTCTGGCGGTTCCGCGATCAGGTGCGCCCGCCGTTGCTCACCACGGCGCTGGCCGTCGCGGCCGCCCTCTACGCGCTCGCCCTGGTCGCCCTGCTGCTGCCGGTCGACCTGGGCGCGCCCGGCCTGGTGCTGGCCGCGATCGGGCTCGACCTGGTCGTCCTCGGTTTCCTGATCGCGGTGTCGGACGCGCTCGACGTCGGCGAGCGGCTGCGGCCCGACCTGGTGCGCTCGGCGACCGCCGCCGTGATCGCCATCGTGCTGGTCGGCGGTCCGGTCGCGGTCACCCTGACCACGGTCGACGAGCCGATCATCATGCTCCTCCAGTTCGCCCTGGTCGCCGTCGTGATGACGGTGATCGGCCTGATCGGACCGGTGCGCCGCGGGCTCGACCTGCTCGCGTTCCGCGGCGACGAGCGGGTGCGACGCGACCGCGCCGATCTGATGCTGCTGGCCGATGCGCTGCCCCGGCACCGGGAACGGCACCGCCTGCCCGCCACCAGCCGCGAGGACTTCCTCCGGTACGCGCGGCAGGCGCTGGACAACTACGGCGACCTGGGCCGGTTGATGCGCAGCCCGCTGACCGATCTGCCCGAGGTCGACCGGCGGCTGGACGGCCGCTCGTCGGACCAGCCGCTGGACCGGGCGGTGGAGTTGCGGGCCCTGCTCAAGGACGAGGTCGACCGGCTGCGCCCGGCCGGGGAACTCGAGACGACCGAGGAGTGGCGGCACTACAACGCGCTGCATTTCTGCACCGTGGCCGGACTGAACCCGTACGCGCGGAAAATGCGCACCGACGGTCTGGAGCGGGAGACGCGGCGCGCGATCGACTGGATGCGCCGCTATGTGCCCCGCGGGACGCTGCGCCGCTGGCACAACGAGGGCGCCACGCTGGTCGCCACCCGTCTGTGGGACGGACTGGTGGCCGCCAACCCGCGACGGCCCGACACGCAGCACATAATCGGTCAGTTCGGGCGAAAATAGGTAAAATCCCCCAACGTGAATTCCGGGGGGTCAGGTGGCTAACCACCGCAACGCGCTGGTCGCTGCCGTCCGGCAGGAACTGGCCGAGGCGCGCGGCGCGGCCCGGGCCGTGCTGGCCGAGGCGGAGTCGGCCCGGGGCGAGGCGCAGAGTCGACGGCGGCTGGTCCGGGACGCGTACGCGACCTGCCTCAACCAGCTGGCCGAGGCGCGCGACGCCGCCCGCCGCGACATCCAGCGCCGTTTCCAGTTCGAGTCGTCGCGCCTGGCCGGCAACGTCCGCCGGCTCGCCGCCCACACCGCGACCGGGGCGGCCGGCCTGCCCTGGCGGATGTGGTCGCCGAGCGAACCCGAACTGGGCGCGGCGCCCGGCCTGCTCCGGATCGGCACGCTGACCCTGGACGACACGGCCGCCCTGCCCGCCCTGGTCCCGTTCCTGGACGCGGCCCACCTCAACCTCGACGGGCCCCCGGCCACCGCGGACGGCGTGATCACCGGCCTGCTGCTGCGCGCGCTCGGCACCACCCGGCCCGGCGACCTGCAGCTGACCGTTTACGACCCGGAATACCTCGGCGGCACGCTGGCCTCGTTCGCGCCGCTCGGCATCTCGTTCGTCGGCCCGGGCGGACTCGGGCCGGCCCTGGACGAGCTGGTCGAGCACATCTGCCGGGTCAACGAGACGGTGCTGGCGGGCGAGTACCAGTCGCTGGCCGACCTGACCGCGGCCACCCCGGGCCCGCGCGCCGAGCCGTGGCGGGTGGTCGTGCTGCTGGCCGACCCGGCCACCGCCGAGGAGCTGACCAACGCCCAGCGCGCGCAGCTCGACCGGATCGTGCGCACCGGCGTGGCCTGTGGGGTGCATTTGCTCGTACGCGGTCTGGAGCTGGCCGAACACACCACGGTGCGCCGGCTCGCGGTGCACGAGCAGACCGCGACCTGCGACATCACCGGTGACCTGGAGATCCGGCTCGACCCGCCGCCGCCCGCCGACCGGGTGGCCGCGTTCTGCCGGGCCACCGCCGAACGCCTGCGCGCCGGGCCACCCCCGGCCAAGCTCAGCGACCTCGAGCCGCGCGAGTTCTGGGCCGAGTCGTCGGCCCACGGCCTGGTCGCGCCGATCGGCGACAGCACCGACGGATCGCTCATCGACGTACCGCTCGGCGACGACCCGCCGCACGCCCTGATCGGCGGTCCCTCCGGATCGGGCAAGACCAACCTGATCTACGCCTGGCTCACCTCGCTGGCCACCCGCTACGGCCCCGAGGAACTGGCCCTCTACCTGCTCGACTTCAAGGAGGGGGTGTCGTTCGCCCGCTTCGTGCCCGGGCCGCGCGACCCCGGCTGGCTGCCCCAGGTGCGACTGGCCGGCATCAACGTCAACGGCGACCGCGAGTTCGGGCTGGCCATGCTGCGCCACCTGAGCGAGGAACTGCGTACGCGGGCCCAGGCGGCCAAACGCGTCGACGCGTCCAAACTGGCCGAGTTGCGCGCCGAGGACCCGGACGGCCACTGGCCCCGCATCGTGGCCGTGATCGACGAGTTCCAGGTGCTGCTGGCCGGCCGGGACGCGGTCGCCGACGAAGCCGTGACGCTGCTCGAAGACCTGGCCCGCCGCGGCCGCTCCCAGGGCATCCACCTGATCCTGGCCAGCCAGGACGTCAGCGGCATCGAGGCGCTGTGGGGCCGGTCCGGCCTGATCGGACAGTTCACCCTGCGGATCGCCCTGCCCAAGGCCCGCCGCATCCTGGCCGACGACAACCTGGCCGCCGCGGTCATCCCCCGCTTCCACGCGGTGGTGAACACCCAGTCCGGTATGTCCGGTGCCAACCAGGTCGTCCGCCTGCCCGACGCCGGCGACCGGCTGGTCTGGCGCAGCCTGCAACGACGGCTGTGGCGCGACCGGCCCGACGGCTGCGAGGAGCCCCGCCTCTTCGACGGCGACGCGGTGCCGCTGCTGCCCGAGAACTGCCGCCCGGCCGGTCCGGTGCCCGACGCGGCGTCACCGGTCGGCTCGTCCCCCGGCGCCGTGCTCGGCGAACGAATCGACGTCGCCGCCCGGCCCGCCCGGTTACGCCTGGGCCGGATGCCGGGACGCAATCTGGCGGTACTCGGTACACGTACGGACGAAGCCTGTGACATCCTCGCCGCCGCCGCACTGTCGCTGGCCGCCCAGGGACCGGCCCACTTCAGCATCGTCTGCCTGGACCCCGACGCGGCCCGGCCCGCCGCCCGCCTGATCGCCGAACTGCCGTCGGCCGACTGGTGCGCCGCCCTGCCGGCCCTGTTCGAAACCGACATTCCGCACTATGTCATCGGCTACGCGCTGGACGCCGGGCCGGACCAGGCGATGCTGCGGAAGCTGCTCACCGAGGGACCCGAACAGCGCACCCACGTGCTGGGCTGGTGGCGCTCGGTCGCCCGCCTGCGCGACTCCCTGGGTGGCCTGGCCGCGCGACTCGACCCGATCGGCGCCTGGGTGGCGCTCGACGTGCAGGGCGCCGACCTGGCCCCGCTCTATCCCCAGCCCGGCGGTCCGGCCTGGTATCCGCGCACCCGGCGGGCGCTGTTCTTCGACCGCTCGGTGCACCGGACCCCCGAAGTCATCGTCCCGTACGAGGTGAACAGTGACCACACGTGACCGCCAGCCGATCGGCCGCGACTACCAGCTGATGGTGAGCGCCTTGGCCGAGGCCACCCGGCGCCGGGACGCCGAACTGGGCAAGGCCGAACAGGCCTATCAGGACAGCTCGGCGCAGGCCGCGGGCGAACTGGCCCGGGCCGAGGGCGACGCGCAGTCGGCCGACACCTGGGCCGGCACCGCGGCGGCCCAGGTGCTGGACGTCGACCGGGAGGCGGCCCGCCTCTGGGACGAGCTGCGCCGGGCCCGCGGCCTGCGCGTTCGGGCGATCGGCGAGATTCCGGAGCCGACGTCGATCGAATCGCTGCCGCAGGCGGCGCTTCCCCGTTTTTCTGAAGCTGGTTCCGACTCTCCGCCAGTGCCGCGGCAGTCCCCGCGTGCCCTGCTGGCCCGAGCGGCCGAACGCATCGACCACACGATCCGCCCGGCCGGCCGGCGGCGCGCCCTGCCCCGCTGGGCCCTGCCGCTGCTGCCGGTGCTGGGCGCGGTGATCGCGGCGATGGCCGGTCTGGTCGGCTCGGGCCTGGTGACCTTTGGCGACACCGGCGTCTGGGGCGGCTCGGCGATCCGGCTCCTCGGGTGGCTGGCGTTCCTGGTCGCGCCGTCGGCCGGGGTGCCGGTGGCGGCGTTCCTGGCCCACCGCCGCCTGCAGGCCCGCCTGGACATCGGCGGCATCGGCCTGACTCTGCTCGGCGGCATGATCGCGGCCACCCTGATGTCGCTGGCGTTCGCGGCCAACCACTGAAGCTTTTCGGCCGTGGCGGCCACCTGGACGGACGATCGTCGTCCAGCATGGATTTACATATGGTGACCCCTTCCTGACCGCCGGACCCGGGAGTCACCACGTGAAGAAGTACCTGCCGCTGCTCGCCGCCGCCGTCGCGGCCGGCGGGGCGTTGATCGCTCCCGGCTACGCGCAGGCGGACCTTCGCGTGATCCCGGCCGCCGCCCCGCTGCCGACCACCCTGGCTCCTGGCGCCCCGCCGGCGACCACCCGGCCGCCGATCAAGCCGGTCGAGGACACTCCGATTCCGCACACTCCGCCGCCGACCACGACGGCCACGCCGCCGCTGCCACCGGGCGACGCCGAGCCGGAGCTGACCCCGACGCCGCTGCCGACCAAGCCGATCGAGCACACCCCGCCGCCGACCAGCCCGCACGCGACCACGACGGTCACGCCGACGATCCCCGTCGGCGGCGAGCCGGACTGGGAATCAGACGTCATCACGGAACCCACGCCGACGCCGGAAGTCACCGCGCCCGCCACGACGCCGGCGACCACCGAGCCGGCCGCCCCCGTCGCCACCACCGAACCCCCGGCCTCCGAAAACGGCGGCGGCGGGCTCGCGCTCACCGGATCGAACATCGCCCTCGTCGGCGCCGGCGGCGTGGCCATCCTCGCCGCGGGCCTGATCGGCCTGCTGTTCGCCCGTCGCCGCCGCACCAAGTTCGTCGCCTAGAGACGCAGAGGTCGCTGCCTCCGCTGGGGTGCCCCAATCGCGGCCGCCTTCGGTGCCGCCGACATCTGGTCGCCACCCGCTGACGCCGGTCTACTGCGCCCGTGGGTGGCAGGCCACGGACGCACTCGGCTCGGGCCGCCGCCTTCGGTCCTCACGTTCGGAGAGGCGAGTCATCCGGCCCCGCAGGGCTGGTCTGCATCGCCTACTCTTCGGTCCTCCCAGCGACCCTCGAGGTACCGGCACGGGTGGGGCTCGTACGGCGGAGCGTCCCGATAGTGGTCCGGCTGACCCAGCGGGCACGGCGGTGGGGGCGAACACTGCCCAGGCCGGGAGCGCGTCCAGCCCGCCGGCGACGTCAGGGCGGCGAAGCAACCGGATCGCCGTGGTCTCCGGCCTCACCCGCCGCGTCCAGCGCGTCGAGATCGACCTCGTCCGCACCGGCCGGGCGAAGGCACACAGCCCGGGGTGATCGTCTCGCTCTCCGGCCGGCGCAAGTCGATCTTGCGGAGCAGCCGCCGCCTCCCCCGCCCAGGGACGTGGCTGGCACGCTATGCCCGGGGCGGACGGCGGTGACGGTTATCCACGAGTGAGAGACGTCCCAGTTTTCCGTGCCTCGGTGCGGCCCAGCAGCCGCGCGTCCTGGGTGCGCAGCAGGCGGGACAGGTGTGACGGATACCAGCGGCCGCTGCCGCCCGGAGTTGGCACCCGGTCGTCATTGAGGCGGGTGCAGATGTCGGCCAGTCGGGCGCCGGCGGCCCGCTCCGCCACCACCCGCCGCAGCACGTCGTCGGGGCACCGGCGTGGGCGGCCCAGCCGCACGCCCTGCTTGCGCAGCGACGCCAGCGCCTCGGCCGTGCGGTCGGCGATGACGCGCCGCCGCAACTCGTCCTCCGAGACCACCACGGCCCGCCGCTGGTGGGGCACGGGTGGTGCCGTCACCGGGTGCTCCGCAGGAAGGCGAGCAACTGGCGCAGCACCTGGGCGGCGTGCTTCCGTCGCTGCGGGTTGGGATGGAAGAGCGTGACGGCCAGGGTGGCGCCCACATAGAGGGTGAGGACTCCGACGACACAGGCGATCACCACGCCGGCCCAGCCCGCCGCGGGGCTGAGGGCTTCCAAGAGAGCGAGCATGACGGCAACCTCCGGCTCCAGCCAGGGCCCGTCTGCCACGGCCCCGGAACCAGGTGCCGTAGCAAGGCAGGCCCCCACGATCCAATGCGAACTCGAGCCGCAGCCCGGATCAGTTCGACTACCAGGGGGACAACTTTTGCTACGGCCCTTCCATGGGCCGATCTCGCTCTTCGACGGTAACCCCGGGATCGCTCTTTCCGGTAAAGGGTCATCCTTGAGCGATCCATCTAAGGTCGTGAGCATGGAGCCGGCCATCCGCGTGCGCGGCCTGCGGAAGACGTATCAGAGCAACGTGGCCGTCGACGGCGTCGATCTCGATGTCGCCCGCGGCGAAGTCTTTGCCCTGCTCGGGCCCAACGGGGCGGGCAAGACAACGACCGTCGAGATTCTCGAGGGCTACCGCAAGCGCGACGCCGGCGAGGTCAGCGTCCTGGGCGAGGATCCGGCGCACCGGAGTGTGCGGGACCGGGTCGGGATCGTGTTGCAGGGCACCGGCGAGTTCGACGAGCTGACCGTGGGCGAGGTCGTGCAGCATTTCTCGCGGTTCTATCCGAAGGCCGACGATCCGGGCGCCGTCATCGAGCGGGTCGGGCTCGCCGAGAAGGCCCGCGCCCGCACCCACACGCTCTCGGGTGGACAGAAGCGCCGCCTCGACGTCGCGCTCGGCATCATCGGGCGGCCCGAGCTGCTGTTCCTCGACGAGCCGACGACCGGGTTCGATCCGGAGGCGCGGCGCGAGTTCTGGCAGCTGATCCGGGATCTGCAGACCGGCGGCACCACCATCGTGCTGACCACGCACTATCTCGAGGAGGCCGAGACGCTGGCCGACCGGGTCGGGGTGATCGCGCACGGCCGGCTGCTCGCGGTCGACACTCCGGCCCGGCTCGGCGATCGGGAGTCGGCCGAGGCCACGGTGTCCTGGGGTACGGGAGAAAAGATAACGACCGCGACGCCGACGCAGGTGATCCGGGAGCTCGCCGAGACGTACGGGGAAATCCCGGGTCTGACCGTCTCGAGGCCGACCCTGGAGGACGTCTACCTGAAGATGATCGGACACGACGCGTGAGACTCGGGCTGTATCAGGGCGTTCTCGAGGTCAAGCAGTTCCTGCGCAGCCGCGAGCAGGTCGTCTTCACGCTGGCGTTCCCGGTCATCATGATCATCGTGTTCGGGTCGATCTTCAAGGGCGACATCGGCCCGGACGTGAAGTTCACGCAGTACTTCGTGACCGGCATGATCGGCACCGGACTGATGACCGCCGGGTTCCAGTCGCTGGCCATCCAGATCCCGACCGAGCGCGACCGCGGCGTACTCAAGCGTTTCCTCGGCACCCCGATGCCCAAGTGGGTCTATTTCGCGGGCAAGGTGCTGATGGTCGCGTTCATCGCCGTGCTCGAGACGGTTGTGCTGCTGACCGTGGCCACCCTGTTCTTCGGGATCGACCTGCCCGGCACCGGCGCGAAGTGGCTGACGTTCCTGTGGGTGTCGGCGCTCGGGATCACCGCCTGCACGCTGTGCGGGGTCGCGTTCTCGTCGGTGGCGCGTACCGGCCGCAGCGCACCCGCCGTGGTCACCCCGGTCGCCTTGGTGCTGCAGTTCATCTCGGGCGTGTTCTTCGTGTTCACCAGCCTGCCGAGCTGGATGCAGACGGTGGCCGGGCTGTTCCCGCTCAAGTGGCTGTGCCAGGGTCTGCGGTCGGTGTTCCTGCCCGAGTCGTTCGGGGCGCAGGAGCCCGGCGGCTCGTTCGATCTGCCCATGGTCGCGATCGTCCTCGGCGTGTGGTGCGTGTTGGCCCTCGTCCTCTGCCTGACGACGTTTAAATGGACCACGAAACGCGACGGCTGATTGAGCTCCACCACTCGTGGGTAAAACCGCGTCTTCGCATACGCAAAGGGGTTGGTCGCCGCCATGGGCGGATATGGCTGGCAGATCGTGCTCGTCGTGGTGCTGGTGCTGCTCAACGCGGCGTTCTCCGGCAGCGAGATGGCGCTGATCTCGCTGCGGGACAGTCAGCTGCAGCGGCTGGAGCGGCAGACCCGCACCGGCCGCACGCTGGCCAAGCTGGCCCGCGACCCGAACCGGTTCCTGGCCACCATTCAGATCGGCATCACGCTGGCCGGCTTCCTGGCCTCGGCGTCGGCCGCGGTGTCGCTGGCCCACCCGCTGACCGGTCCGCTGTCGTTTCTCGGGTCGGCCGCCGAGCCGGTGTCGATCGTCGTCGTCACCATCATCCTGACCTTCTTCACCCTGGTCGTGGGCGAGCTCGCCCCCAAGCGGATCGCCATGCAGCGGGCCGAGGCCTGGGCGCTGACCGTCGCCCGCCCGCTCGACATGCTGTCGACGATGTCCCGGCCGATCATCTGGCTGCTCGGCAAGTCGACCGACGTGGTCGTGCGGATCACCGGCAACGACCCGGAGGCCGGGCGCGAGGAGGTCTCCACCGAGGAGATCCGCGACCTGGTGACGCAGCAGCAGGAGTTCACCCCCGAGCAGCGCACGATCATCAGCGGCGCCTTCGAGATCG
Source organism: Paractinoplanes bogorensis (assembly GCF_018829635.1). Taxonomy (GTDB): domain Bacteria; phylum Actinomycetota; class Actinomycetes; order Mycobacteriales; family Micromonosporaceae; genus Actinoplanes; species Actinoplanes bogorensis. The sequence continues at coordinate 98,947 of NZ_JAHKKG010000001.1, read as the reverse complement.
CCGACCGGATCCTGCGCGAGATCCTGGTGCCCCGGCGGGACGTGCTGACCGTGCCGGGCGACTCGCCCTCGCACGAGGCGCTGCGCCGGCTGATCGAGGGCGGGCACTCGCGGGCGCCGGTGGTCGGCCCGATGGGGCTCGACGACGTGCTCGGCGTGGTGCACCTGCGTGATCTGGTCGACGCCGAGGGTCCCGTGCAGGGGCACATGTTCGCGCCGCTGTTCCTGCCCGAGACGCTCAAGGTGTCCGACGCGATGAAGCAGATGCGGGTTCAGCGGCAGCAGCTCGCCCTGGTCGTCGACGAGCGCGGCGCGATCGACGGCATCATCACCATGGAAGACCTGGTCGAAGAGGTCGTGGGCGAGATCTACGACGAGACCGACCGGGACGTGCAGTCGGTGGTACGCGAACCGGACGGCTCGATGCTGCTGCCGGGCACGTTCCCGATCCACGATCTGCCCGACATCGGGGTCGACGTCGAGCGCCTGGACGAGGGCGACTACACGACGGTGGCCGGGCTGGTGCTGGCCCACCTCGGGCACATCCCGACCGAGCCGGGCGAGACCGTGGAGGTCGACGGGCACACGGCCGAGGTCGTCGAGGTCACCGGCCGGGCCATCACCAAGATCCGGCTGCGGGTGGCCGCCCGCGATCAGTCCTTGTAGGCCAGCGACAGCACGGCGTGCGCGACCAGGATCGCCTCTTCCTTGGCGTCGTACGGGCCCACACGCAGCTCGACCGCGTGCCCGCCGAACAGGGCGCGCACGGTCCAGCTGTTCGGGTGGCGGTCGTCCTCGCGGCTGTGGTTGACGACGACCTGGGTGGCGGCCCGGATGTTCACAGCCGACCACCGCTCGTCCGACCCCGGCGGCCACGCGCGGAACCAGCCCGGAGCGACCGCCAGGGCTTCCCGGCTCGCCTCGGCGAGCGCCCACTGCATCTCTTCCGGGCTTGGTCCCGTACGCGTCATATGCGCATTTTAGTTAGTACGTGTAGAAGCCCTTGCCGGTTTTCCGACCCAGGTCGCCCGCCTGCACCATGCGCTGGAGCAGCTCCGGCGGGAAGAACTTCTCGTCGGCGGTGTCGCGGTAGATGTTGCTCGCCGCGTTCAGCATCACGTCGAGGCCGGTCAGGTCGACCGTGGCCAGCGGGCCCATCGCGTGGCCGAAGCCCAGCTTCATCACCGTGTCGAGGTCGGCCGCGCTGACCACGCCCGACTCGACCAGCTGGACCGCCTCGATCAGGATCGCGCTGAACAGCCGGTTGGACACGAAGCCGGCCACGTCGCGCTTGACCTCGACGCAGGTCTTGCCGACCTCTTCGGCGTAGGCGCGGGCCGCGGCGAGCGTCTCGTCCGACGTCTGGTAGCCGCGGACCAGCTCGACCAGCTTCATCATCGGCACCGGCGAGAAGAAGTGGATGCCGACGACCGACTCGGGCCGCTGGGTCACGGTGGCGATCTGCGTGATCGGGATGGCCGAGGTGTTCGTGCCGAGCACCGCGTCGGCCTTGCAGATCTTGTCGAGCGTGCGGAAGACCTCGTGCTTGGCCTCGACCTTTTCGTAGATGGCCTCGACCACCACGTCGGCGTCGGCGGCGGCGTCGAGATCGGTCGTGGGGGTGATCCGGGCGATGGTCGCCTCGGCCTCCTCCTCGGTGATCCTGCCCTTGGCCGCGAACCGGCTCAGCGAGTCGCGGATCGCCGCCATGCCGCGGCTGGTCGCCGCGTCGTCCACGTCTCGCATCGTGACGTGCCAGCCGGCCTGCGCCGAGACCTGAGCGATGCCGGAACCCATCAGCCCGGAGCCGATGACCGCGAGTCGACCCGCCATGGTGTGCCCTCCCTGTACGCGAAATGACAGGCTCACCCTAACGGGGCTACTTAACGTGAGTTCAGCCCAGGGTCGCTTCCACGATCGGGGCAATTCCCCGGAAATTGCCCACATGCCGGTGCGAGACTGTGCCCATGCCCTCAGGCAACGGCTGGTACCTCGTCGGGCCTCTCATCGCCGTCGGTCTGGTCGGCCTCCTCGGTGCGATCTTCTGGCGCATGGGCCTGCAGTGGACGCTCGCGACCGAACCCGAGGCCGGCCACGGACCCGGGTTGGCCATCTTCGGCGATTCCGACGACTACGGCCTGCTCTGCCCGGCCGCGGTCACCATCGACGACGAAGTGGCCGCCGAGGTCCGGCGGCTGCTCGGCGAAGCGGGGATCCGCGCCACCCACACCTATGACCGCGACGGCCGTACGGTCGTACTGGTCTTCGCCGAGCAGGTCGAGGCCGCTCGGCGACTCGTCGGTTCTAGCTGAAGTCGAACGTCGGCTCGGGCACGTCGGCCCGCTCGACCTCGACCCCCAGCTTGGCCAGGTCTTCCACGAAGTCGGGGTAGCCCCGGTCGATGTGGTGCACCTCGCCGACCTCGGTCACGCCCTCGGCGCACAGACCGGCGATGACCAGCCCGGCCCCGGCCCGGATGTCGGTCGCGCGCACCGGCGCCCCGGAGAGCCGCTCCCGCCCGTTGACGACCGCGTGGTGCCCGTCGGTGCGGATGTCGGCGCCGAGCCGGACCATCTCGTTCACGAACATGAACCGGCCGTCGAAGATGTTCTCGGTGATCAGCGAGGACCCGTCGGCCACGCTGGCCAGTCCGATCGCCATCGGCAGCAGGTCGGTGGCGAAGCCCGGATAGGGCAGGGTCACGATGTCGACAGCCTTGGGGCGGTCGCTCATGCGTACGCGGAAATGGTTGTCACCCGGCTCGACCGCGGCCCCGGCCGTGACCAGCTTGTCGAGGGCGACGTCGAGGAACTCGGGCCGCACCCCCTGCACGGTCACGTCGCCCCGGGTCATGGCGCTGGCGAAGGCCCACGTGCCGCCGACGATCCGGTCGCCGATGGTGCGGTGCCGCACCGGCTGGAGGCCCTCGACACCCTCGACAGTCAGCGTGGAGGTGCCGGCGCCCTCGATCTTGGCGCCCATCGCGGTCAGCATGTCGCAGATGTCGACGATCTCGGGCTCACGGGCCGCGTTGTCGATCTCGGTGACGCCCTTGGCCAGCACGGCCGCCATCAGCAGGTTTTCGGTGGCGCCGACGCTCGGGAAGTCGAGCCAGATCTTGCCGCCGCGCAGGCCGTGCGGCGCCGAGGCGATCACGAAGCCGTGCTCGCCGGAGATCTGCGCACCCATCCGGGCCAGACCGGAGACGTGCATGTCGAGCCCGCGGGAGCCGATCATGTCGCCACCGGGGAGGGCGACGCGGACATAGCCCGTACGGGCGAGCAGCGGCCCGAGCACACAGATCGACGCCCGCAGCCGGCGGACCAGGTCGTAATCGGCCTCACTGCCCGGCTCGGCCGGCACGTCGATGGTGGCCTGGCCGCCGTCGAGGGTGACCTGGCAGCCCAGCCGGCGCAGCACCTCGGCCATGATGGCGATGTCGGTGATGCGCGGAACGTTCTCGACGACGCTGCGGCCCGGCGCCAGCAACGCCACCGCCATCAGCTTGAGCGCCGAGTTCTTCGCACCGCCCACAGTGACCTCACCGGTCAGCGGCGTGCCGCCCTTCACCCTGATCACATCCACGCGGGCCATGGTATGGGCAAGCGCACAGCCGCGCCTCCGTAGGGTGGGGGAATGGCCGTTCACCTGACTCGCATCTACACCCGCGCCGGCGACGGCGGGCAGACGCGCCTCGGCAACAACGAGGTCGCCGGCAAGACCGATCCGCGCATCGTGGCGTACGCGGACACCGACGAGTGCAACGCCGCTCTCGGAGTCGCCCTCGCCCTCGGTGACCTGCCCGAAGCCGTCCGGAAGGTGCTGACCGCCATCCAGAACGATCTCTTCGACGTCGGCGCCGATCTGTGCAACCCCGAGACGGAGAATCCGCCGTACCCGCCGCTGCGGATCACCGAGGAGTACGTGACCCGCCTCGAGGGCTGGTGCGACGAGTTCAACGACAAGCTGCCCGCTCTGGACAGCTTCATCCTGCCGGGCGGCACTCCCGGGGCGGCGTTGCTGCACGTCGCGCGCACCGTGGCCCGCCGAGCCGAGCGATCCACGTGGGCACTGCTTCAATCCGATCCTTCCCGTACGGGTGAGCTGCCCGCCAAATACCTCAACCGGCTCTCGGATCTGCTGTTCATCCTGTCCCGCACGGCCAACCCGGGCGGCGACGTGAAGTGGGTCCCCGGCGGCGGCACGGCCTGATGCTGCATCACGTCGAGCTCTGGGTCCCCGACCTGGCCGGCGCCCTGGGGCCGTGGGGCTGGCTGCTGGGCGAGCTGGGCTGGGAGCCGTACCAGGACTGGCCCGGCGGCCGCTCATGGCTGTGTAACGGCGTCTACCTGGTGCTGGAGCAGTCCCCTGCGCTCTCGGGCGACGTCCACGACCGTCTCGCGCCCGGGCTCAACCACCTCGCGTTCAACGCGGGCAGCCGCGAGTCGGTCGACCGCCTGACCGCCGCGTCGGCCGAGCACGGCTGGGCACTGCTCTTCCCCGACCGGCATCCGCGCGCCGGCGGCCCCGACTCCTACGCCGCCTACCTGGAGGACGCGTGGGGTTTCGAGGTCGAGCTGCAATCCGGATGACACGCTGTTCGAGAAGTGCCACCATCGAGACATGACCTCGCGCGCACTCGTTTTTGGCCGGCCCCCTCTGGCGGCCTGCTGACCTGCGCGTTCCTAGTCATGGCCGTCCCATCGGGGCGGCCATTTCTCGTTTCGGCCTCCCCTTTCCTCGTGAACGGAGAAGCCGATGTCCCTGTCCACCGATCTCGCCGTCCGTGACCTGACCGACCCCGCCCAGGGCCCGCACGCCATCCAGGCGATCGTCGCCGCCGTCCTCGATGCCGCCGCCATGCTCTATCCGGACGCTTCCTTGGTCGTCCACCGCGGCGACCGGATCGTCGACGTGGCCGACAACTACGACCGGCTCGGGTACAGCCCCGCCGCGGCGGCGCGCGACAGTCGGTACACCCGATATGTCGACGAGCGGCGGATGCTGCGCTCTCAGACATCCGCCCTCATCCCGGGCGCGCTGCGTGCACTGGTGCCCTCCGAGGCGCTCGTAGCGTGCCCAGGCATCGTCTACCGGCGCGATTCGATCGACCGCTTGCACACCGGCACCCCGCACCAGCTCGACCTGTGGTGGCTGGGGGACGGCGCGCGGGATCTGCCCAGCCTCGTCACGGCCGTAGTCGAGGCGGCGCTCCCCGGCGTGGAGTGGCGCACGACCCCGGCCACGCACCCGTACACGACCGACGGCCTGGAGATCGAGGCGCGAGTGGGGGACACCTGGGTCGAGATCGGCGAGTGTGGCGTGGCGGCCGCTCATGTCATCGGCCCCACCCGGCACGGGCTGGCCGTCGGCTTGGGCCTCGATCGCCTGCTCATGCTGCGCAAGGGCATCGACGACATCCGGCTGCTGCGCTCGACCGACCCACGCGTGTCCCGGCAGCTGATCGGCTTGGAGCCCTACCGCTCGGTCTCCACTCAACCAGCTGCCCGCCGAGATCTCTCCGTGGCGCAGCCGGCCGACGTGACCGCCGAGGACCTGGGCGACCGTGTCCGCGACTTGCTGGGCTCCGACGCCCACCTGGTCGAGGAGGTGGCGATCGAGTCGATCACACGGTCGTCCGAGCTCCCGCAGGCCTCCCGCGACCGGCTGGCCCTACGCGAGGACGAGGTGAACGTGCTGCTCCGAGTCGTCCTGCGCGACCTGCACCACGCCCTGCCCAAACAGCGCGCCAACGCCCTGCGCGACCGCCTGTACGAGGGCTTGATGGGCCTCAGGCCAGCAGCTCGCCGTCGATGACCGTCACGGCCCGGCCGGCCAGCAGCGTGCGATCCCCCCGCAACGACACCCGCACATAGCCACCTCGCGCCGACGCCTGATACCCCACCATCTCCGTGCGCCCGCCCAGCTTCGAAGACCAGAAGGGCGCCAGCGCCGTATGCGCACTCCCGGTCACCGGGTCTTCCGCCACGCCCGCCGCCGCCCCGAAGAAGCGGGACACGAAGTCGTAGTCGGCGTCCGGCGAGGCGGCCCGGGCCGTCACCACCACGCCCCGCTGCTCGTAGCCGGCCAACGTGGAAAGGTCCGGCGTCAGCTCGCGCACCGCCGCCTCGTCGGCCAGCTCCAGCAGCAGGTCGTCGGTGTTGGGCCCGGTGTGGTGCACCGACAAGGGCACCGCCCCCAGCACGTCGAGCAAAACCGGGTCGGGCGCCACCGGGCTGAGCGGCGCGGTCGGGAAGTCGAGCGTGTACGAACCGTCGTCGCTCGCGGTGGCGGTCAGCACGCCGCTGCGGGTCGCGAAGCTCACCGTGCCCGGCGCCCGCAGCACGTGGGCCGTGGCCAGCACGTGGGCCGTGGCCAGCGTGGCGTGCCCGCACAGCGCCACTTCGACGGCCGGCGTGAACCAGCGCAGCGCGTAATCGGCCGTCCCGTCGCTGAGCGGGTGGGCGAAGGCGGTCTCCGACAGGTTGACCTCGGCCGCGACCCGGCTCATCCACTCGAGGGACGGGAACTCGGGCCGGTCGAGCACGACCACCCCGGCCGGGTTGCCGGCGAACGGACGGTCGGTGAAGGCGTCGACGATTCGGATACGCATGATTCAAAAGCTAAGCGTTCCCGTACGCCGTGAGCGACAGCCAATCAGGAAAGCGCGGCTGGCTACTCGGCGGGCCGGATGGCGGGACGGGGCGCGACACTGCCCGGCGGCCCGGGCGGCGCGGCCTCGAGCCACGACAGGAAGCCGGTGACGGTCGACTCGGCCATGGCAATCTCGATCTCGTCGAGCGCGGTGGCGAGGCGGAGGATCACCCAGTGACCCGGCATGGTCAGCCGTTCGGGGCCCTCGGGACGCCGCTGCTCCTCGACCACGGTCGCGCCGCGGTCGAGGATGCGCTTGGGGCGGAAGGCGAAGCTGAACATGCGATGGATCCGCAGCGTGCCGCCGGCGAACTGACCGATGGCCGTGGACCAGCCACGACCCGGGACCAGCGTGCTGACGCGGATCTGGAGGCGGATCGTCCCGCCGCCGACCATGAGCAGCCGGCTGCGGAAGAAGACCGCGAAGAGGAGTACGAGCGCAGCGACGACGCAGATTCCGAAGACTTCCAGAATCCGCATCGCCGGCGTCAGTGGGTCTCGGGGGTGGCGGGCGTGGCGCTCTCGGCCAGGACCGTCACGCCGTCGGCGTCGATCGAGAGGAATCCGCCGGACACGTCGTAGGTCAGCTGCTCGCCGCCGGCGAGCTTGACCCGCACCTGGGACGGCTCCTTGAGCAGGCCGAGCAGTGGCGAGTGGCCGGGCAGCACACCGATCTCACCCTCGGTGGTGCGCGCGACGAGCATCTCGGCCTCGCCGGACCATACGCTTTCCTCGACCGCGACTACCTTGACGGGCAGCTGGTTGGCCACGCTGTCCTCCTGTTGAGCCTGCTTCATTACGGCCGGAACAGCCGAATGGGTGAAGTCTAAACGGCGCGCCCACCCGCTGTAGTAGGGGGTGTCCACTACCACACGGGTCAGGCGGCGTTGTTGTTGATGTACTCCGGGTTACGGAAGATGAAGTCCTGCACGCGATCTTCCCGTACGGACGCGAAGAAGTCTTCGGCACTCGGCGCCAGTTCCTCACCCCGGTAGTTGCCGTTGTTGATGATCGAGCTGCCCGGCAGCTTGATCAGCGTCATCTCGTCGGAGCGGATGTTCTTCATCGCGAACGCCCAGTCGACGATGTCGTGGCCGCCGCCGTCGAAGATCAGCGCCTTGCCGGCCGCCTTGAGCACCTTGTCGAGCTTGGCCGGGTTGGTCACCACGTCTCTGCCCAGCGCCTGCTTGGCCATCGCCTTGATGAACTGCTGCTGGTGCCGCTGGCGGTCGTAGTCGCCGCGGGGCAGGCCGTAGCGCTGCCGCACGTAGTCGAGCGCCTGCCAGGCCTGCAGGTGGTAGGTCCCCTTCTTGTATTCGGCCTGCGGGCCGTAGTAGGGGTGGGCGCAGGAGTTGTCGGCGCAGCGGGACAGGCGCGGGCGCGGCTTGCCGTTGGGCTGCAGGTGCTCCGACTTCACGTTCTGGTCGATCGTCATGGTGACGCCGCCCATGGCCTCCACGATCGCCTTGAAGCCGTTGAAGTTGATGATCGTGCCGGCGTCGAAGGTGGGGACGCCGGTGAGCTGCTGCACGGTCTTGGCCAGCAGCTCGAAGCCCTGCACGACGTCGTGCTTGCCGTTGCCGACCGAGCTGCCGAAGCCCATCGCCGCATTGATCTTGGTGCGGGTGCCCTTGAAACCGGTCTTCTCGAACGGCGGGATGTCGACCACCAGGTCGCGCGGGATCGAGAAGAGGTAGGCCTGCTTCATGTCGGCCGGGATGTGCGCCACGATGATCGAGTCGCTGAGCGGGGTCTGCTCGTCCGTCCGCGGGTCGATGCCGACCAGCAGGATGTTCAGCGGGCCCTTGATGTCCGAGGCGGGCTTGGCGGCGTTGGCGGCCGGAGCGCCGAGCAGGTTTCCGGTCTCGACGGCCCCCGCGTAGCGGGACACCAGCACCTGCTGGGCCACCAGGGTGCCACCGGCGACGACCATGAGGACGCACCCGAAGATCGCGCTGAGCCGCGCCCACAAGGGCGCGCGTCGTTTCCCGGACTTCGCCACTTGCTCCCCAATACTCCGTTCGGACGAACGACAAGAGTAACGAACCGAGGCGGCACAAATCACCACCGTCTTGGACAAATCGGGCGAACTTTTCCGTAGAAACGGCGAAGCCGCGCCTACCTTTACGGTCGGCGCGGCTTCGTTGACGCTGAGTGGGCGTCAGCCCTTCATCAGTTCGTGCGCGTTCTTCTCGAGGTCTTCGAGGCCACCGCACATGAAGAAGGCCTGCTCGGGGAAGTTGTCGTACTCGCCCTCGCTGATCTTCTTGAACGCCTCGATGGTCTCCTTCAGCGGGACCGTCGAGCCGGGGACGCCGGTGAACTGCTCGGCGGCGTACGTGTTCTGGGAGAGGAAGCGCTCGATGCGGCGAGCCCGCTGCACCGTGACCTTGTCCTCTTCCGAGAGCTCGTCCATACCGAGGATGGCGATGATGTCCTGCAGGTCCTTGTACTTCTGCAGGATTCGCTGCACCTCACGGGCGACCGCGTAGTGCTCGGCGCCGACGAACTCGGGCGCCAGGATCCGCGAGCTGGAGGCCAGCGGGTCCACGGCGGGGTAGATGCCCTTGTCGGAGATCGACCGCTCGAGGTTCGTGGTGGCGTCGAGGTGGGCGAACGTGGTGGCCGGCGCCGGGTCGGTGTAGTCGTCGGCGGGCACGTAGATCGCCTGGAGCGAGGTGATCGCCTTGCCCCGGACCGAGGTGATGCGCTCCTGGAGCTCACCCATCTCGTCGGCCAGCGTGGGCTGGTAACCCACGGCCGAGGGCATGCGGCCAAGCAGGGTGGAGACCTCGGAACCGGCCTGGGTGAACCGGAAGATGTTGTCGATGAAGAGCAGCACCTCCTGGTTCTGGACGTCCCGGAAGTACTCCGCCATGGTCAGCGCGGACAGGGCGACCCGCAGGCGGGTGCCCGGCGGCTCGTCCATCTGGCCGAAGACGAGGGCGGTCTTGTCGAGAACGCCACCCTCCTCCATCTCCAGGATGAGGTCGTTGCCCTCACGGGTGCGCTCACCGACGCCGGCGAACACCGACGTACCACCGAAGTTACGGGCAACGCGGATGATCATCTCCTGGATGAGCACCGTCTTGCCCACGCCCGCGCCGCCGAACAGGCCGATCTTGCCACCGCGCACGTACGGCGCGAGCAGGTCGAGCACCTTGATGCCGGTCTCCAGCATCTCGGTCTTGGGCTCGAGGTCGGCGAACGCCGGGGGCTTGCGGTGGATCGCCCAGCGCTCCTGGATGTCCAGGGTCGACGGGTCGACGTTGAGCACCTCGCCGAGGGCGTTGAACACGTGGCCCTTGGTCACGTCACCGACGGGCACCGAGATCGGCGAGCCGGTGTCGGAGACCTCGGCGCCACGGATCAGGCCGTCGGTCGGCTGCATCGAGATGGCGCGGACGATGTTGTCACCCAGGTGCTGGGCGACCTCGAGCGTCAGCGTCTTGGTGCCCTCGGAGAGGGTCACCGACACGTGCAGCGCGTTGAAGATGTCGGGCATGGCGTCACGGGGGAACTCGGCGTCGACGACCGGGCCGATGACCCGGACGACGCGGCCGACACCGGTCTCCGCCTTGGTGGGCTCAGCAACAGCAGTCATCACATATCACTTCCTGCCGAGGACAGCGCCTCGACGCCGCCGACGATCTCACTGATTTCCTGGGTGATCGCAGCCTGCCGCGCGGAGTTCATCTCGCGCGTGTACCGCTTGAGCAGGTCGTCCGCGTTGTCCGACGCGCTCTTCATCGCCCGCCGCCGGGAGGCCGACTCGCTCGCCGCCGAGGACAGCAACGCCGCGTAGATCCGCGTGTTGAGGTACTTCGGCAGCAGCGCGTCGAGCAACTCGTCGGCGTCCGGCTCGAACTCGTAGGCCGGCCGCAGTCCGGGCTCGACCTCGCGCTCCTCGACCTGCATCGGGGCCAGGAAGTGCGCCTCGGCGGTCTGCGTCATCAGCGACTTGAACTGCGTGCTGACGATGTGCAGCTCGTCGACGCCCTTGATCCCGTCCGGACCGTAGGTCGTGTCGGTGTCGTCCGCGCCGGCGACGAACGCCTCCAGCAGGGCGTCACCGATCGTCTTGGCGTCGGAGAACGACGGCCGCTCGGAGAAGCCCGTCCAGCTGGCCTCGATCGGCCGGCCGCGGAACCGGTAGTAGCCGACGCCCTTGCGGCCGACGACGTACAGAACCGGGTCCTTGCCGTCCGCCTTGAGACGCTCGATCAGCTGCTCGGCGGTGCGGATGGCGTTGGCGTTGTAGGCGCCGGCCAGGCCGCGGTCGCTGGTGATGAGCAGGACACCCGCCCGCCGGACCCGCTCGCGCGGGACCAGCAGGGGGTTGTCGATCGAGGCGTTGGACGCCAGGGCGGTCAGGACCTGGGTGATCGCCTCCGCGTACGGCTTGGAAGCGGCCACCCGCTCCTGCGCCTTGGCGATGCGGCTGGTGGCGACCAGCTCCTGCGCCTTCGCGATCTTCTTGGTCGACTTGACGGTGCGGATGCGCCGCCGAAGTGCCTGTACCTGACCGGCCATGACTACTTGGCTTCCGTCGAGCGGGGAACCTCGCGGGTCACCGTCTCACGGGTCTGCGAGCCCTCGGCCAGCGGCTCGGCCGGGTTCTCGTTGACCGCCGAACCGGTCTCGCCGCGCTTGAAGAGCTCCTTGAACTCGGTCACGCCGCTCTTCAGGTTCTCGACGTCGTCGTCCGACAGCAGGCCGGTCGAGTCGATCGCGGTGTAGGTGTCGCTGCGGTGCCGCTTGACCCAGCCCAGGAAGTCCTGCTCGAAGCGGCGCACGTCGGCGACCGGGATGTCGTCGAGCTGGCCGGTGGTGCCGGCCCAGATCACGATGACCTCTTCGACGACCGAGTACGGCGAGTACTGCGGCTGCTTGAGCAGCTCGACCAGGCGGACGCCCTTTTCCAGCTGGGCGCGGGACGCCTTGTCCAGGTCGGAGGCGAAGGCCGAGAACGCCTCCAGCTCACGGAACTGGGCCAGGTCGAGGCGCAGACGGCCGGAGACCGAGCGCATCGCCTTGACCTGCGCCGAACCGCCGACCCGGGACACCGAGGTGCCGACGTTGATCGCCGGGCGGACACCCGAGGCGAACAGGTCGGTCTCGAGGAAGATCTGGCCGTCGGTGATCGAGATGACGTTCGTCGGGATGTAGGCCGAGATGTCGTTGGCCTTCGTCTCGATGATCGGCAGACCGGTCATCGAGCCCGCACCCAGCTCGTCGGAGAGCTTGGCGCAGCGCTCGAGCAGACGGGAGTGCAGGTAGAAGACGTCGCCCGGGTAGGCCTCGCGGCCCGGCGGACGGCGCAGCAGCAGCGACACGGCGCGGTAGGCCTCGGCCTGCTTGGTCAGGTCGTCGAAGACGATCAGGACGTGCTTGCCGTTGTACATCCAGTGCTGGCCGATGGCCGAGCCGGTGTACGGCGCGATGTACTTGAAGCCGGCCGGGTCGGACGCCGGAGCCGCGACAATCGTCGTGTACTCGAGAGCGCCCTGCTCCTCCAGCGTGCCGCGGATCGAGGCGATGGTGGTCGCCTTCTGACCGATGGCCACGTAGATGCAGCGGACCTGCTTCTGCGGGTCGCCCGACTCCCAGTTGGCGCGCTGGTTGATGATCGTGTCGAGCGCGACCGTGGTCTTACCGGTCTTGCGGTCGCCGATGATCAGCTGGCGCTGGCCGCGGCCGATCGGCGTCATGGCGTCGATCGCCTTGATGCCGGTCTGCAGCGGCTGCTTCACCGGCTGCCGCGCCATGACGTTCGGCGCCTGCAGCTCGAGCTCGCGGAAGCCCTCGTTGGCGATCTCGCCCCGGTCGTCGATCGGGTTACCCAGCGCGTCGACGACGCGGCCCAGGTAGGCGTCGCCGACCGGAACCGAGAGGACGCGGCCGGTCCGCTTGACCTGCTGACCCTCTTCGATGCCGGCGAAGTCGCCCAGGACGACGGCGCCGATCTCGCGGACGTCGAGGTTCAGGGCGACGCCCAGCGTGCCGTCCTCGAATTCGAGCAGTTCGTTCGCCATCGCCGAGGGCAGGCCCTCGACGTGCGCGATACCGTCGCCCGCATCGGAGACGATGCCGACCTCTTCGCGGGTGACCTCATTGGTAGCGGACGAGACGTAGCGCTCTAGCGCCCCCCGGATCTCATCCGAGGAGATGGTCAGCTCGGCCATCCTCTGCCTTCTCTGTCTAGCTCGGGACGTTCCCGCCACCGAGGGGCCTGCTCGATCCGCGTTGCCGCCGGACCGAGGGGAAAAACTATTTCGCGAAAGCCTGCTTGGCGGCGTTGAGCCGGCGCAGGATCGTGCCGTCGTAGAGGTCGGAGCCGACCCGGACACTGACGCCGCCGATGATCGCGGGATCGACGTCGACCTTCAGCGAGACCGATCGACCGTAGATGTCGGACAACTTGGCAGCCAGCGCCTGCTCGTCGGCGTCGGAGAGCGGCTTGGCGACCGTCACGTACGCGACCTCACGGTCACGCTTGGCGGCGGTCAGCTCCACCAACCGGGTCAGCGACGCCTCGAAGCCACGCCCCCCGAAACCCTCGACGGCGATCTCGGCGAGCCGCACCGTGGCCGGCTGGGCCTTGCCCTTGAGCAAGTCCGTCACCAGCTTAACCCGGCGTTCGATCGGCGCACCTGGATCGCTCAGCGTGGTCGCGAGCTGGCCGTTGCCCGAGACGATCTGCCCGAAGCGGAACAGCTCGTCCTCGACGTCGGCCAGCTTGTCGTCCTTGGCCGCCGCGTCCAGCAGCGCGTCGGCGCCCAGGCGCTCGGTGCTGTCGAGCAGCTCCGAGGGCCGGGAGAACCGGCCCGCGACCAGGGTCGCGAGCGTGTCGAGGACGACCTCGGACACCTTGCCGGACAGCAGCGAGCGCACCAGCCCGCCCCGGTCGGCGCCGGAGCGCGACGGGTCGGTCAGCGCCCGGCGGAGCCGCGGCTGCGCCCGGAGCAGACCGGCCACCGACAGGATCTCGTCGGCGGCCGTAGCGACCTGCGCGGCCGTGGCCGTGGCGGTGCCGGCGGCGAACTTCGCGCTCGCCTCGGCCTGCGCCTGCTGGCTGACGGTCGACGCCATCAGCGCCGCCCGCCCGCCGAGCCGGCCGGGCCGAGCTCGTTGATGAAGCGCTCGACGGTGCCCCGGCTGCGCGCCTCGTCGGCGAGGCTCTCGCCGACGATCTTGCTGGCCAGGTCGACCGCGAGCGATCCGACCTCGGAGCGGAGCTCACGCACGATGCTCTCGCGCTGCACGGCGAGCTGCTCGCCGCCGGCCGCGATGATGCGGTCCGACTCCTCGCGGGCCTTGGCCAGGATGTCCTGGCGGATGCCCTCGGCGTCGGCCCGGGCCTCGTCGCGGATGCGCGCGGCCTCGGTGCGAGCTTCGGCCAGCTGCGCCTTGTACTGCTCGAGCAGCTGGTTGGCCTCGGCCTGAGCGGCCTCGGCGCGCTTGATGCCGCCCTCGATCGCGTCCACCCGCGCCGCGAAGGTCTTCTCCATCATCGGGAAGACGAACTTCATCAGCACGAAGCACAGGATGCTGAACGCGATCAGGCCGAGAACGACCTCCTGCCAGAGCGGGATGATCGGGTTGTGAGTCGTCTCGCCGGCCTCGGCCGCAACGGTCAGAACTTCGGTGATCATGGACACCTCCCAACGAGGAGTACGGGAGTGACTAGCCGGCCCAGATGAAGCCGAACGCGATGCCCAGCAGGGCGAGCGCCTCGATAACGGCGAAGCCGATCCACACGTACGGGAGGGTCAGACGCGACGACTCCGGCTGGCGGGCGGTCGACTGGATGTAGGCCGAGAAGACCAGACCCACGCCAATGCCGGGGCCGATGGCGGCAAGGCCGTAACCGATGGCAGCGGTGCTACCGACAACTTCGGCGAGAAGCATTTCAGGATCCTCCTGGTATCTCGCGTGACGTTCACGCGGGACGACAAACGGGGTGATGCGGGGTGTTGCGTGAAACTCAGTGCTCGTCGGCGAGCGCGCCCTGGACGTAGCTCGCGGTGAGCACCGTGAAGACGTAGGCCTGGAGGCAGATGACCAGGAACTCCAGGAAGGTGAGGGCGATGGTCATCGCCCACGAGACGAGCGAGAACGGCAGGAACCAGGCGTTGGCGTTCAGCATCGCGAAGCCGCCCAGCGTGAACACCAGCAGCAGCATGTGGCCGGCGAACATGTTGGCGAACAGACGGACGGCGAGCGAGAACGGCCGCACCAGGAACGTCGAGAAGAACTCGATCGGAATCAGCAGCGGGAGAATGAACCACGGCGCCGGCGGAATGAGCGCGTGCTTGAAGTACTTCAGGCCGCCGTGGTGCTTCATGCCGATGTAGATGAACATCACGTAGCTGATGACCGCGAGAACGGCCGGGAACGCGATGTGCGAGTTCGGCGAGATCTGCGCGATCGGGACGATGGCCCAGAGGTTCATCAAGAAGATGAAGACGAACAGCGTGGTCAGGTACGGCGCGAAATTGATACCGCGTTTGCCGAGCATGTCGATCGCGATGTTGTTGCGCACGAAGCCGTACATCGACTCGGCGATCCACTGCTTCTTGGTCGGCACGAGCTGCGGCTTCCGGTACGAGACCAGGAAGAAGATGATGATGATGGCCACCGAGATCCACAGCAGCGCCGTGATCTTCGTCAACCAGACCGAGTGTTCGCCCCACGGCAGGATGCTGGGCAGGTAGAAGTCCTCGACCTTCGGCGGGAACGGAACTTCCGCTGCGAGAACAGTCGACTGACCGGTCACCGTAGCCCTTTCCTGTCAGGCGCCGAGACGGCGCACGATGAGGTAGACACCGCCGCCGATACCAACGACAGCGCCGATGCCGGCGAAGATGCCCTTGGTGCCGAGCCAGTGATCAACCAGCCAACCGATCGCTCCCCACACCAACATGCCCGAGATGAGGTAAGCGACCGCCGTCATTCCCATGCCCGTGTCGGGCGGGGGCTGGTCGTCACCGCTGGGGTTTCTGGGAGGTTCTTGACCGGTCATGACGGCCCGAACGATATCAGCAGGAAACACGAGGCTAAGCGGGACCCCCCGCACAACCGCAGTTGTCCAGGCGTCAGGGGTCTCGCAACTGGAAGGACACGGTACTCCCCCTTCGCCATAACCGGACAACACACAACCGTTCACGTCACCGTTTCGTGGTCAACAAACCACGAATGAGGCGCTGACGAGGCGAAACGGCTGTAAGAAGATCAGTTCGGGCGACTCACCTTGTGAAACCACCACGCCTGGACGGCGGTCCACACGACCACGCCGGCGACGATTCCGTAGCCCAGAGCGTTCTTACCGGGCCACGTCGTCGACACGCCATAGGACAGCACGACACCGAGTGCTCCGTACTTCAAAACATAGGTAAAAAGGGCGAGAGGCATCAGAAGCGCCGGGCGTACGGTGTCGGCCCACGCGATGACCAGAGTCGACATCGTGAAGCTGACGGTCACGATCATCACGCCGGCGGCCGCGCCGAGCGCCGAGGACGGCCCGCCGGTGACGAACCCGATGGACGCGGCGAAGAGCAGCAGGGCGGCCGAGACCGCGCTCAGGAACGGCAGGTGCGCCACCCGCCAGCGCGGATCGGCGGGCAACGGAGGCAGGTCGGGCAGGGGGCGATCGTCCTCATCGGCCTGCTCGGCCGCCTGCTGCCGCTGGAACTCCAGCGCGCGCTGTCGTTCGAGCTCGAACTCGTCGAGTTCCGTGGTCAAGCCAGCACCTCCTGCCGCCCGTACGCGGGGAACCGGCGCACCAGGCCGGCCACCTCGTCCGCGGCGTCGGCCAGGCGGGAGGCTCCCGCCGCCGTGTCGGGGTCGCTGCGCACCGCCAGGCCGATCAGGCCGGCGATCTGGCGCATCTCGCCCTCCCGCATCCCCTGGGTGGTCACGCCGGGCGATCCCACCCGGATGCCGGAGGCCACCGCGGGTCGCTCCGGATCGTACGGGATGGCGTTCTTGTTCAACGTGATGCGGGCCAGGTCACACCTCGCCTCGGCGTCCCGGCCGGAGACGCCGAGCTCGCGCAGATCGGCCAGCGCGAGGTGGGTGTCGGTGCCGCCCGCGACCGGTCGCATGCCCTCGGCGGCCAGTCCCGCGGCCAGCGCCTGCGCGTTGCGGACGACCTGCCGGGCGTACGTGCGGAAGGCCGGCATCGACGCCTCGCGCAACGCCACCGCCTTGGCCGCGATGACGTGCATCATCGGGCCGCCCTGGCTGAACGGGAACACCGCCTTGTCGATGCGCTGGGCCAGCTCGGCCCGGCACAGGATCATGCCGCCGCGGGGGCCGCGCAGCACCTTGTGGGTGGTGCAGGTGACCACGTCGGCGTAGGGCACCGGCGACGGGACGGCCTGCCCGGCGACCAGGCCGATGAAGTGCGCGGCGTCGACCACCAGATAGGCACCGGCCTCGTCGGCGATCTCGCGGAACTTGGCGAAGTCGATCAGACGCGGGTACGCGGTGGCCCCGCAGATGATCATCTTGGGGCGATGGGCCAGCGCGAGGTCGCGGACCTCGTCGTAGTCGATCTGCTCGGTGTCGGGGCAGACCCGGTAGCCGATCGGATGGAACCACTTGCCGCTGAAGTTGACCCGGCTGCCGTGGGTGAGATGCCCGCCGTGCGGCAGCTCCATGGCCAGCACGGCATCGCCCGGTTCGGCCAGGGCCGCGTACGCCGCCAGGTTGGCCGCCGCCCCCGAGTGCGGCTGGACGTTGGCGTGCTCGGCCCCGAACAGCTCCCGGGCCCGCTCGACGGCCAGCCGCTCGGCCCGGTCGGCCTGGGCGCACCCGCCGTAGTAACGCTCACCCGGATAGCCCTCGGCGTACTTGTCGGCCAGCGTCGAACCCAGCGCGGCCAGCACGGCCGGTGAGGTGAAGTTCTCGCTGGCGATCAGCTGCAGGCCGGAGCGCTGCCGGTCCAGCTCGGCCAGGAGGACGCCCGCGATCTCCGGATCGCCCGCCTCGAGCGCGGCGAAATCCGGCCCCCAGAAGGTGTCCACGTGCCCTCCCCCAGTGAGCAGCGCTACCGGTTTCGAGCATATGGCCTATCCAGGCCTTTTACCGGGCACAGTCGATTTATGCGAGCCGGGAGTCAGGCGGCGGCGCGGCTCAGGCGGTCCCGTACGGCCAGCCAGTCCTCGGTCGACGGCGGCTCCTGCACCAGGATCGTCGCGACTCCGGCGTCGTCCAGGCGGTGCAGGGCGGCGTAGAGGTCGGCCGCGTACTCGCGCGGGTCGGCCGAGAGAACCTCGGCCCCGTCGACCCCGGAGTTCTCGTACGTGAGCACGCCCACCGAACTGGACAGACCGGTCTGGTCGATCTCCTGGACGAGCAGGACCTTCGCGCGTGGCGCGTAGTGGCGGCGGCTCATCCCCGGGGACGGGCGGGCCACACCGTCGGCCGGGCCGCCATCGGACAGACCGATCTGTCCGGCCACGTCGCGCAGCGTCCGTAGCGGCAGCGCGCCCGGCCGCAGCAGGCGCGGGACCGGACCGGTCACATCGAGCACCGTCGACTCGATGCCCCACGACGCCGGTCCGCCGTCGAGCACCAGCGGCACGTCGGGCAGGCTGCGCACCACGTGCTCGGCCGTGGTCGGCGAGATGCCCTCGGACCGGTTGGCGCTGGGCGCGGCCAGCGGCAGCTCCGACGCCTCGAGCAGCCGCAGAGCGACCTCGTGGGCCGGGACCCGGATCGCGATCGTGTCGTTGCTCGCCCCCACCCCGGCGAGGTGCCGGGCCCGCGGCACGACCAGGGTCAGCGGGCCGGGCCAGAACCGGGCGGCGAACTCGTCGGCCAGGTCGGGCCACGACTCGGCCAGCCCGCGGGCCGCCTCGACGCCGGCCACGTGCACGATCAGCGGGTTCCAGGACGGCCGGTTCTTCAGCCGGTAGATCTCGGCGACCGCCTTCTCGGAGAACGCGTTCGCGCCCAGCCCGTAGACGGTCTCGGTGGGAAAGGCGACCACCGAGTCGGCCCGCAGCACCTCGACGGCGCGGCGCAGGCCCTCGGCATCGGGTCGGACGACCGTCACGGGAGGAGCAGGGTGGCGAACGGGACCGTGGTGTCCTCGATCTCGTCACCGATGCGCTGGAACGTCTGGTCGCCGCGGCCCCACGGGTCGTCGAGGTCGTCGGCCGGCAGCGGCGGGTTGTCGCCCCGCAGCCGGTGCACCGCCTCGACGATGGCCACGCCCCGGGCGTAGACGTCGCCGGTGGGCAGCGTGCCCGCGTCGAGCGAACCCAGCAGCCGGCCGAACTCGCCGGTGACGAACGTGCGCGCGGCCGCCTCGGGACGCAGCGCGATGACGTAGTCGTACTGGTCGGCGGTCGCCGTGAGCACCAGATCGGCCTCGTCGATGAAGTCGCCGCGCAGCTTGCGGGCCTCGAAGCCCTTGTCGGAGCCGCCGCGGGCCCGCACCTGGCGGGCCGCCGGCGGGTTCATCTCCTCGCCCTCGTGCCACCCGCCCGTGCCGGCGCTGACACTGCGGACGAGCTGGTCACCGGAGTCGCCCGCACGGTCGCGGACGGCCCGGGCCAGCAGGCGCTCGGCCATCGGCGACCGGCAGATGTTTCCCATGCACACGTGCAGGACGGTGAAGGGCGCCACTCAGGCCTCCGCCGCGACGATGTCCGGCACGACATCCTTCAGTTTCTCGAACGGGATGGCCCCGGCCCGCAGCACCTGCGGCACCTCGCCGGTCACGTCGATGATCGTGCTGGGCGCCGGATCGTGCGCCGCACCGGCCTCGAGATAGACGCGGACCGCGTATTCGAGCTGATCGCGGGCGGCCTCGGCGGTCAGCGGCGCGGGCTGCCCGACCTTGTTGGCGGTGGTGACCGCCATCGGGCCGACCTCGCGCAGCACCTCGAGCGCCACCGGGTGCAGCGGCATGCGGACGGCCACCCGGCCCCCGGTGTCGCCCAGATCCCACTGCAGGCTCGGCGAGTGCTCGACATAGAGCGTCAGCGCACCCGGCCAGAAGGCGTCGGCCAGCTCACGCGCCGCCTTGGGCAGCGAATAGACCAGGCCGTCGAGGGTGTGCCGGGACCCGACCAGCACCGGCGGCGGAATCTGATTGGTGACGCTGCGCGCATGGTGCAGCGAGGTGATCGCGTGCGGGGTGAACGCGTCGGCCCCGACGCCGTAGACCGTGTCGGTCGGCATGACGACCAGCTCACCGCTCTTGACCGCCTCGACCGCGGCGGCGATGCCGCGATCCCGGTCCGCGGTCGTACGGCAGTCGTAGAGCATCACACCGTGCAGTCTGCCATGCGATCCGGAATATCGATCAGGTGCGCCTTGCCGTCGCGTATCGCGGGCGTCCGGTCAGGTCGGCGTGCGCGGTCACCTCGGTGAACCGCCCGTCCGCCCGCAGCAACTCCGGAACGGCTTCCCCATGTACGTCGTCATGCTCGATACCCACCACACCACCGGTCCTGAGCAGCGCCGCGGCCAGCGCGATGACCGGCCGGATCACGGTGAGCCCGTCGTCGCCGCCGAAGACCGCCTCGTCCGGATCGTGCTCGCTGACCTCGGGCGGCACCGGCGTGCCGACCGGCACGTAGGGCGGATTGCAGAGCAGGACGTCGACCTCGAGCCCGGCCAGCAGCCCCGGATCGGTCACGTCGCCCTCGACCACCTCGACCACCGGAAAAGCAGCGGCATTGCGGCGCAGATAGGACAGCGCGGCCGGCGACCGCTCGACCGCGATCACCCGGCCCGGCGCGGCCTCGTCGGCCACCGACAGCGCGATCGCGCCGGAGCCGCTGCACAGATCGACGACCGTCGCACCGGGCGCGGTGTGCTCGACGCCCCAGCCGGCGAGCAGTTCCGTCTCGGGTCGTGGGACGAAGACGCCGTCGCCGACCTGAAGTTCGAGATAGCGGAAGGCCGCCGTGCCGAGCAGGTGCTGCAACGGGATCCGCCGGGCGCGCTCGGCCACGAGCCCGGTGAAACGACTCAGCTCGCCGGCCCGCAACGAGTCCACCACGAGCAACCGCCCACGTGGGATGCCCAGCACGTACGCGGCCAGCAGTTCGGCGTCCACCCGCGGCGATTCGACCCCGGCCGCCGAGAGATCGGCGACCGCCGTTGCCAGCGCCCGGCTCAGGGGTGTCCGTACCGTTGCCTGGGAGGTGTCTTCGGAGTCCGTATCCACGGCATAATCTTCAAACGTCACGCGCGACGCCGATCGGCCGGGTCGGTACGCAGACGCGCGACAGCGGTGGGAGGCGCCTGGTGAGTTGGTTGGACCAGCTCGCGGAACACGTCGAGGAACTGCGCCGTGCCGGTCGGCTGCAACAGAACGGCCGCTCGGCCGAGGCGTTGCCGATCCTCGACGCGGTGCTCGCCGTGGCCGCCGATCCGACCACCCGCGCCTACGCGTTGGTCCAGCGCTTCGGTGCGCTGATCAACCTGGGCCGGATAGCCGAGCTGGCCACCGCGATGACGCTGGCCGAAAACGCCGT
The DNA here is from genome assembly GCF_018829635.1 of Paractinoplanes bogorensis. Taxonomy (GTDB): domain Bacteria; phylum Actinomycetota; class Actinomycetes; order Mycobacteriales; family Micromonosporaceae; genus Actinoplanes; species Actinoplanes bogorensis. The sequence goes on along the minus strand of NZ_JAHKKG010000001.1, from coordinate 77,793 downwards.
CCGCGAGATCCCCGACGCCTACCTGCGCGGCCAGATGCACGCGTTCGCGGCCCTCGGCGCCCACCTCGAGCGCAATTTGGACCGTGGCGTCACCCACCTGGTGCAGGCGTCCCGGGCCCTGGCCGCGGTGCGCGAGAACGACTCCGAGACGGCGTGGGGCTGGCACGACCTCGCGATGGCCTACTCCTATCTCGGTTTCCACGGTCACGCGCTGACCGCGATCGAACAGGCCCGCCAGGTCGGCGCGGCCGTCGGGCTGGCCTCCGAGATCTTCGCCGCCCCGGGCATCCGGTTGCGTAACGCGGTCTCGCTCGACCACCAGGGCGACACCGACGGCTGCCTGCGCGTGCTGCGCGACATCGACGCCGAACTGACCCGCTACGTCGCGATCGGCGCCGACCAGATGCGCCCCGGCAGCCGGGCCGCCTACGGCTACTCACTGGCCCGCCGGGCCGCGCTGGGCGAAGAGACCGAGGCCGACGCGGCGAGCTGGCTGACCGGCGGCGGCGACAGCGTGCGCACCCGCGACCTGCAGCATCTCGGCCACGTCTGCCTGGCCATGGCGGCCGGTCGGCCCGCCCAGGCACTGTCCATGCTGGACTCGGTGCCGGTGTCGGCCGAGATTCTCGGTGCGGCCGAGCCGGCCCGGTTGCGCAGCATCTGTCACGCCGCCGCGGGCGACCACGCGGCCGCGCACGCCGCCGACCGGCACGCGTTCCGCCTGGCCGCCCAGCGGATCGACCGGCTGCGCGACGGCTATCTCGACGGGGTCGCGGCCCGGCTCGACGCCCAGGAGACCCAGCGCGATCCCAGCCGCTACGGCGACGAGACGCTGACCGACCCGCTGACCGGGCTGCCCAACCGCCGCCAGCTCGAACGCTATGTCGCGCAGATGCTGGCCCGGGGCGAGCGGGCGGCGATCGGGGTCTGCGACCTGATCGGGTTCACCGAGGTCAACGCCCGGCACGGCCGGCACTGCGGCGATCTGGTGCTGCAACGGATAGCCGGTGTACTGAACCGGGTGATGCGCCGGGGCGACTTCGTGGCCCGGTTCGCCGGCGACGAGTTCGTGGTCGTGCTGCCGGGCGCGGGCACGGCCCAGGCGGCCGAGGTGTCGCGCCGGATCACCGCCGCCACCAACGCCGAGAACTGGCAGATCCTGGTGCCGGGCACGCCGATCAGCCTGGCCGCGGGCTGGTCCGAGGTGGGCACCAACGGGCGGACACTCAGCGCCGCGCTCGCCGCCGCGGCCGCGAGCCGGTTGCCGACCCGGCCGCTCTCCGAAATGACCTAGTCGCGCCGATGAGCACGATCGAGCTGGGCGAACTGCCCCCCGCCGACGAGGAGCCGGAGCACACCGGTTCGTTCCGGTGGCCCCGGCGGCACATCCGTCAGGCCGGCGCCGTCCTCGCCACGGTTCTCTGCGCGGCCACCCTGGCCGGTTCCGCGGTGGCGCCCGAGCCGCACGGTGTCCGTCCGCTGTGGAGCATCGAGCTTGACGACGCGCAGAGCACGACGCTGAGCCGCGACCGGCTCTTCGTGCACCGCTCGCTGAACGGCCGGGCCACGGTCACCGCGTACGACCTGGCCACCGGCACGGTCATCTGGCAGCACGCCTTCGACGGCACGATCGGCTACCTGCAGGCCGTCGATCCGGCCGGCGTGATTCTCGTGCCGTCCGAGGCCCACGTGGTGACGATGTCGACGTCGGACGACGGGTCGTCCTACTCGACCGAGTTCCACCGGCGGACGGTCGCGATCTCGATGGCGACCGGCGCCGAGCTGTGGCGCGCGACCGGTGAGCCCTACTCGATCGGCGACGACACCGTGCTGCTCACCGAGTACACCGACCGGGCCGATCTCGCCCGCATGCGGCTGGTCCGGCTGAGCGATCGCAGCACGATCTGGACCCGGGAAACTCCCGGCGTCAAGAACCAGACCGTCCTGCCGACCGTTCACCCCGAGCGGATCGTCACCGCCACCGCCACCGGGGCGATCAAGATTTTCTCGTACGCCTCCGGGAAGCTGATCACCTCGGCCACGGTGCCGTGGTCCCAGGGCAACCCCACCGAGGGCTACTACAACGATCTGACCGGCACCGGCGAGCTGCTGGTGGTCAACCGCACCCGCCGCGAGAAGCTCGACATGAGCGTCTACCGGCTCGACACGATGACCGAGCTCTGGAAGATGGACGGATCGGGCTTCAACGGCTTCGCCTTCCCCTGCGGCGCCACGCTCTGCGTCAGCAACAGCACCGGTCTGGAGGTCTACGACCCGGTCACCGGCGCACGACGCTGGACGCTGGACGGCGCGTCCAACGCCTCGATGGTCAGCGCCGACCGGCTGATGATCGGTGACTCGCTGGGCCGCCCCGACGGCCCCAACCAGCTGGTCGACGTCGCCACCGGCACCCCGGTCGGCGAGCCGCTCAACGGCACCCTGACCTGGGGCGACCTCAAGGAGAGCTCGATGCTGCTGCTACGGACGACGGTCTCGCCGCCGGACCGTACGGCGGTGGTCCGCTGGGACCTCGAGACCGGCCGGCAGCGCGTCCTCGGTGCCGTCGACCGGATTCCGGACGGCGCCTGCCAGACCGTCCCGGGCTACCTGGCCTGCCACAGCACCGGCCGCTTCCAGGTGCTGGCGGTCAACTGAACTGCGCTTCGCGCGGCACGGCTCAGCCCCGGCGGCCGATCTCGGTGTCGCCGGCCAGCCGGGCCGCGCGGTCGGCCTCGCCCAGCGCGTCGAGCACGGCGTCGAGCTCGCCGCCGAGCACCAGGTCGAGGTTGTAGGCGGTGTAGCCGATCCGGTGGTCGGTGATCCGGTTCTGCGGGAAGTTGTACGTCCGGATCCGCTCGGACCGGTCGACCGTCCGCACCTGGGCCTTGCGCGAGTCGGACGCCGCCGCGGCCGCCTCCTCCTGCGCGATGGCCAGCAGCCGGGACCGCAGGATGCGCAGCGCCGACTCCTTGTTCTGCAGCTGGCTCTTCTCGTTCTGGCAGCTCACCACCGTGCCGGTGGGGATGTGGGTGATCCGTACGGCGGAGTCGGTGGTGTTGACCGACTGGCCACCCGGCCCGGACGAGCGGAACACATCGATCCGCAGGTCGCTCGGCACGATCTCGATGTCGACCTCTTCGGCCTCGGGCAGCACCAGCACGCCCGCGGCCGACGTGTGGATGCGGCCCTGCGACTCGGTGACCGGCACGCGCTGCACCCGGTGCACGCCGCCCTCCCACTTCATGCGGGACCAGACGCCGTGGCCACCCTCGGGCACGCCCTTGGTGCGTACGCCGACCGAGATGTCCTTGACACCGCCCAGGTCCGACTCCTGCGAGTCGATCACCTCGACGATCCAGCCGTGGCGCTCGGCGTAGCGCGTGTACATGCGCAGCAGATCGCCGGCGAACAGGGCCGACTCCTGGCCGCCCTCGCCCGCCTTGATCTCGATGATCACGTCTTTGGCGTCGCTCGGGTCGCGCGGGATCAGCATCTCGCCGAGCTTCTCCTCGAGCGGCGGGAGCGCGGCCGCGACCGACTCGACCTCGGAGGCGAACGCCGGGTCTTCGGCCGCGAGCTCCTTGGCCGCGGCCAGGTCGGCCCGGGCCGCCTCGAGCTCGGCGTTGGCGGCATAGATCGGGGCCAGCTCGGCGAAGCGTCGGCCGACCCGGCGCACGAGCGCCTGGTCCGAGTGGATGGAGGGGTCCTCCATCCGCTTCTCGAGCTCGGCGTACTCCTCGAGAAGGGTGGTCAGCCGATCCGTACTCACGGTCTCTCCCTCTGGCGTTGTCCCCGACTGGCATTGTCCCCGACACGCGAACGGCGCCCGGCCCCGGAAGACCGGGGACGGGCGCCGTGGAAGCAGTTACTTCTTCTTCGCGGCGTTGACCTTGGCGTACTTGGCCTGGAACTTCGCGACCCGGCCCGCGGTGTCGAGGACGCGCTGCTTGCCGGTGTAGAACGGGTGGCAGGCGCTGCAGGTCTCGACGCGGATCTCGCCGCCCTTGGCGGTGCTGCGGGTGGTGAAGGTGCTGCCGCAGGAGCAGATGACCTCGGTCGAGGTGTACTCCGGGTGGATGCCGTTCTTCATGGTTTCTCGGTCCCTCTCGGTGAACTGGTCGCCGGGTCGCCCATTTCACCTGGACGGGAACCGGAACCTTTGCTGGCCGATGTACTAGTCTGCCATGCCGCCGCTCTGCCGCGAAATCGGCGTGACCTGCGCATCAACGTACGCCCCCAGCGAGGTATTCCCGATGCCTTCCTCCCGTTTTGGTCGTCAATATCCGCGCACCTCCCACCTGCCCGACTCGCCCGGCGTGACCGGCGACGATCCGGTGCAGCCCGACCTGACCTGGCTCGACGGCGAGCTCGTGGTGACCGAGAAGCTCGACGGCGGAAATCTGACCTTCACCCGCGACGCCATGTACGGGCCGGAACCCGGGGCCGAGACCGAACCCTGGGACCGCCCGGCCAAGGCGTTGTGGGCCATGACGGCGTACCGGATCCCGGACGACTGGCGGGTCTGCGGCGAGTCGATGTGGGCCCGGCGCGGGATCGCCTACTCCGACCTGCCGGGCGTGTTCATCGTGTTCGGCATCTGGGACGAGACCGACACCCTGCTGGGCTGGGACGACACGGTCGACTGGGCGCAACGTCTGGAGCTGCCGGTGGTGCCGGTGCTCTACCGCGGCGGGAGCCTGTCCGAGGCGCGGGCCGCCTGGTCCCAGCGGTGCGATCCGGCGCGGTCCGAGGGCTTCGTCGTGCGGGCGGCCGGACGAATCCCGGCCGACGAGTTCGCCGTCAAGGTGCTGACGTGGAAGCGGGCTGCGGCCGTACGGGAACCGGGTCTGAAAAGCGACTTCGCCGTCAACGAGTTCGCCTGACCGGGCATCCGTCCCGGGCCAGCGCGGCCGCCTCGTCGTCCAGATAGAACGCCGGCCGCAGATCCATCTCGTCGTAGTAGCGGTGGAAGACCGGGGTGATCCCGCCCGACATCGGCGGCACGATCCAGCTCCAGTCGGCGGGCACGCGACGACCGGCCCGCTCCTCGTTGGCGATGTGCTTGAGGAACCGCTGCGACTCGGTGTGGTGGTCGCTCATCTTCACCCCGGCCCGCTCGAACGAGTGCAGCACGGCCCGGTTGAGCTCGAGCAGCGCCCGGTCGCGCCACAGGGTCGACTCCCGGCTGGTGTCGAGCCCCATCCGGGCCGCGACCACCGGCAGCATGTCGTAGCGGTCGTGGTCGGCCAGGTTGCGCGCCCCGATCTCGGTGCCGAGATACCAGCCGTTGAACGGGGCGAGCGGATAGTGCACCCCGCCGATCGTCAGCCGCATGTTCGAGATGGCCGGTACGGCGTGCCAGCGCAGTCCGAGCTCGGCGAACCAGCCGTACTCGGGATGGGTCAACGGGACCTCACGGATGGCTCGCTCGGGCAGCTCGTAGAGGCGTACGCCCTCGGACGGGGTTTCGATCGCCAGCGGCAGCACGTCGAACTGGTCACCCTTGCCGCGCCACCCGAACCCGCGCATGGCCGCGGTGAACTCCTCCTGCCGCGCGTCGCCGACCGGGCAGCCGTCGCCCCCGCGATAGCCGGCGTAACGGATCAGCTGCTCGTTCCACACCCTGGCGTAGGGCTGGCCCGGCTGCGCGGCCGCGAAGACGCTGATCACCGGCCGGAGCGAACCGGTGCCGGCGGTCTGCAGATGGTTCACCAGCAGCGAGAAGATCTCGTCGGCGGTCCGCGCCCGGCGCCGGTCGAGCACGACCAGACTGCGCCAGTAGAGGCGGCCGATGCACCGGCTCGCGTTGCGCCAGGCCAGTTTCGCGCCGTAGGCGAGCTCCTCGGTGGTGTGCACGTAACTGCCGGTGGCGGCGATCTGGGCCCGCACGATGGCCAGCCGGGGCTCGACCGGACCGAGCCGCTCGTTCTCGGTGTAGCACTGCCGGAGAAAGTCCTCCGCCTCACCGGGGTCCGCGGGCGCCGCCGGGTCCCAGGCTTCGACCGGGTGGTCCCGGTAACCGGGCACGTTCATCGAGCACCTCCCCACCGTTTGCCCCGTGAGATGGGAGGTTCGCACGACCCTGACCGGTATCGGACACACGCACTGTGCGACGTTTTGCACCTTAAACAGCAAAGAGCGCGAGTTTCCCGTACGGGGAACTCGCGCTCTTTGTCGTTCCGGTGTTACTCGCCCGGTGTCGACTTCGCGATCTGCATCAGGAACTCGACGTTGGTGCGGGTCTGCTTGAGCCGGTCGAGCAGCAGGTCCAGCGACGCGTTGGAGTCCAGCGAGTGCAGGACCTTGCGGAGCTTGTGGACGATCGCCAGCTCTTCCTTGCCGAGCAGGATCTCTTCCTTACGGGTGCTCGACGCCTGGACGTCGACCGCCGGGAAGGTCCGCTTGTCGGCGATCTTGCGGTCGAGCTTGAGCTCGGCGTTACCCGTGCCCTTGAACTCTTCGAAGATCACCGTGTCCATCATCGAGCCGGTCTCGACCAGCGCGGTGGCGAGAATGGTGAGCGAGCCACCGTTCTCGATGTTGCGCGCCGCACCGAGGAACCGCTTCGGCGGGTAGAGCGCCGTCGAATCGATACCACCCGACATGATGCGGCCGGAAGCCGGCGCGGCCAGGTTGTACGACCGGCCCAGACGGGTCACCGAGTCGAGCAGCACGACCACGTCGTGGCCCAGCTCGACCAGGCGCTTGGCCCGCTCGATGGCCAGTTCGGCGACCGTGGTGTGGTCCTGCGGCGGGCGGTCGAACGTGGCCGCGACGACCTCGCCCTTGACCGTCCGCTGCATGTCGGTGACCTCTTCGGGCCGCTCGTCGACCAGCACGACCATCAGGTGGCACTCGGGGTTGTTGTGCGTGATCGCGTTGGCGATCGCCTGCAGCACCATCGTCTTACCGGCCTTGGGCGGCGAGACGATGAGGGCGCGCTGGCCCTTGCCGATCGGCATCACCAGGTCGATGACGCGGGTCGTCAGGATGTGCGGCTCGGTCTCGAGACGCAGACGCTCCTGCGGGTAGAGCGGGGTGAGCTTGTAGAACTCCGGACGACGCCGGGCCTCGTCGGGCTCCATCCCGTTGATCGTGTCGAGCCGGACCAGCGGGTTGTACTTGTCGCGGCGCTGGTCGCCCTGACCGCCCTCGCGCGGGGTGGCCCGCACGGCGCCGGTGACCGCGTCGCCGCGGCGCAGCCCGTGCTTCTTGACCTGCGACATCGACACATAGACGTCGTTCGGCCCGGAGAGGTAACCGGTGGTCCGGACGAACGCGTAGTTGTCGAGAACGTCGAGGATGCCGGCCACGGGGACGAGCACGTCGTCCTCGCTGACGTGCGGCTCGCGGCCGCCACCGTCGCGCTGACCGCCCTCGTTGCCGTCCCGGTCACCACGACCACGGCGACGGTCACGGAAGCGGCTGCGCCGGCTCCGGCGGCCACCGTCGTTGTCGTTGTCGTCGTCGTCCTGGTCGTTGTTGTTACGACCCTGGTCGTTCCGGCCGTCGTTGCGACCGCCGCGGTCGTCCCGCTGGCCCCGGTCCTCCCGCGGGCCGCGGTCGTCACGCTGGCCACGGTCGTCACGCTGGTTGCGCTGACGGTCACCGCGGTCACGGTTGCGGTCACCGCGCTCGGGGCGCTCGACCCGCTCGGCCGTCTCGGGCTCGGCGGTCGGCGCGGCGGCCTGGTCGCGGCTCTCCCGCGGGGCCTGGTCGCGGTTCTCGCGCGGCGCGTTGTCGCGGTCGCCGCGGTTGCGGCCACGGCGGCTGCCACCCTCGACGGCCTCGGCGGCGACCGGCTGAGCCGTGGTGGTCTGCGGGGCCACGGTCTGCTGGGACTCGATCGGCCCGGTGGGGGTGTCGGCCGGCGCGGTGGCCGGAGCCTCGACCTTGGCCGACGCGGCCACGGGAGCCGTGGCGACGACCGGGGCCGGGGCGGCCTCGGCGGCCGGGGCGGACGCAGCCGCGGCGGCCTTGCTGGTGCGCGGACGCGGCGCGCTCTCGGCGGGCGCGCCGCCGCTCTGCCGCTCGGTGATCGCAGTGATCAGCTCGCCCTTGCGCATCCGCGCGGTGCCGCTGATGCCCAGCGAGGCGGCCAGACTCTGCAGCTCGGGCAGCAGCATCGCGGACAGCCCGGTGCCACCTCGGCGGCGCTTCGTGGCGGTCGCGGTGGTGCCGGCGCCGGCGTCAGCGACGTCAGAAACACCCGACGTCACGTCGGTGGTGTCGCTCAATGGATTCCTTCCGTCGGAAAAAGCCCGAGACTCCCGGTTCTGCAGCCTGGCGGCCCGGGTGTCGCGGTGCCCGCCGTCGCAGAGCGGGGCGGGAGTTCAGAGCGGCACAGCAACTCGACGGTGTCCCTGCTCGTCAGAGTTCGGCGAGTAGGTCTCGGCGAGTGCAGCGACAAACTCGGCTTGTGCCTGTGAGATCCGGCGTTTGCCTTTGAGAGGAGGTGAGACGGCCGATAGGCCTGGAGTCTCGGGGGTGCGCGCCGAATCGCAGTGAGCTTGCTTTCGCGGCTGTGCTGACTGCTGTGCTAGGTCTCGAGCGTAGTCAACTCGTGCGACCTGCGGCAACAGGGCCCCGCTAGGCGAGTTCCACCATACTCCCTTTGACAAGAGCACCGGCGCCATCCACGCCCAACGACTCGGCGCGCCATTCTGTTCCCGGGTGGAAGTCGGCCGGGACCTGCGTCAACGCCAGCACGGAAGGTCCGGCGCCACTGACCACGGCGGCCACGCCGACCGAGCGCAGCGACGCGACGAGCGACGCCGTGCCCGGCATCGCCTCGGCCCGGTAGCCCTGGTGCAGCCGGTCTTCGGTGGCCGCCCACAGCAGCGACGGATCGCTGGTCAGGGCGTGCGTGAGCAGGGCGGCCCGGCCCGCGTTGAACGAGGCGTCGGCGTGCGGGACCTGGGCCGGCAGCGCCGCGCGGGCCGAGGCGGTGTAGCCGCGTTCGGCCGGTACGAAGACTGTCGGATGTACGGTGCTCGCCGGTGCGAGCCGTACGGCCCGCGCCCCGGCCGGTTCGCTCCAGGCGATGGTGAACCCGCCGAGCAGGCACGGCGCCACGTTGTCGGGGTGGCCCTCGAGCCGGGCCGCGATGCGCAACGCGGCCTCGTCGTCGATCCGCCGCAGGCCGCCGGCGACCAGGCCCCGGGCCAGTTGCACACCGCCGACGATGGCCGCCGACGACGAGCCGAGGCCGCGCGCCTGCGGGATCCGGTTGACGCACTCGACGGCCAGACCGGGCGGGCGCTCGCCGAACTCGTCGAAGGTCGCCAGCATCGCGCGCAGCACCAGGTGGGTCTCGTCGCCCGGCAGCTCGCCCGCACCCTCGCCGGTCACCGTCACCGTCCAGCCGCTCTCGGTGACGCGCGCGCTGAGGTCGTCGTAGAGGGTCAGGGCCAGACCCAGAGCGTCGAAGCCGGGGCCGAGGTTGGCGCTGGTGGCCGGCGTGCGAACAGAAACCGGCTCGGAGGCGAAGGTCAGGCCCATCGCCACAGACTAGGGCTTGATCTTTTGTCATATGCGGCCGGTACGTTCGGCGTCGTGATTGCTCTGAGCTCCTACCTCGGCTTCTTCGTGGTGCAGATCCCGGTCGTGGTCGTGCTGGTGGCCGGCCTGGTCATGCTGTCGGCGCCGCAACGACGGCTGCCCGGCCGCAGCCAGACGCTGGCCCGGGCCGGCCTGATCGTGCTGTTGGCCGAGACGGTCGCGTCCCTCGCCTGGAACATCACGTTCACCCAGATCGTCGCCCGCTCGGGCTGGACGGCGACCCAGTTCGGCCTGATCAGCAGCATCGTCGGGCTGATGCTGGCGGTCTTCTTCGCGGTCGGGCTCGGGCTGCTGGTCGCGGGCTTCGCGACGGTGCGCTCCGAGACGGCCCGCTTGTCCGGCCCTTTTCAGGCGGCGCCGTATTCGCCGGATTCCTACGGCCCCGGTTCAGTCGGTCCCGACCGCTGACGGCTCGCCCTTCGCGGTCCGGGCCAGGCGTCGGGTCGCTATCCGCCAGCAAATCGCGTAGAGCAGCGTGACCAGGCCGCACCCGGCCAGGATGACCCGTTGGTCGACGATGTCGACGACCGCGGTCGCACCCAGCTGGCTGACCGCGATGGCCAGCGTGGCCAGCATCAGGTCGGTCGAGAAGACCCGCCCGCGCAACCGGTCGGGCACCTCGGCCTGCAGCGCGTAGTTCGACAGGATCCAGTTCGCGCCGCCCGCGAGATGGGCGACGAAGACGAACAGCAGCACGAGCGGGAACCACGGACTCGCGGCCACACTGATATAGGCCACGCCGTAGAGCGACATCGACAGCGCCAGCCCGGGGAAGAACCACGAGCGCCGCTTGAGCACCGATCCCAGCAGGAACGGGCCGATCAGCGCGCCCAGGCCACGGACGGCGAAGAGCAGGCCGGTGCCCAGCACCCCGGCACCGTGCAGAGCCGCGATGAGCGGAAAGACGGTGAGCACGCCGTTGCCCAGCCCGACCGCCATCTTGACGGTCACCAGCGCCCGGATCCGCGGATTGTCGCGCAGGTAGCCGAGCGACTCGCGCAAGGCCTGCCCGGTGCGGGGTGCGGGCGCGCCGGCCGCACGCGCGGACTGCAGCGGACGGCGGATCGTGGCGGTCAGCCCGGCCGCGATCAGCAGCAGGGCGGCGGTGATGCCGAAACTGGCGTACGGCCCGAAGGCCGCCCCTACGATGCCACCGAGCGAGGCGCCGACAATCGTCATCGTGCCCCAGGCCGACCCGGCGACCGTGTTGGCCGCGGCCAGGTCGGGCGGGTCGACGACGTTGGGCAGCGCGGCCGACGCGGCCGGTGAATAGAAGGCCTTGGCGACGGCTACGGCCCCGATCGCCACGAGAGCGAGCGGGGCCGTAGCGGCCGACTGCACCGCGAACAACAACAGCACGGCGACGAAGGCCGCGAGGTTCGCGGTGATCATGACTTTGCGCCGGTCGAACCGGTCGGCGATGGTGCCGGTGTAGGGCAGCAGCAGCGCGTTGATGCCGGTGTCGGCGGCCAGCACCAGCCCGCCCCAGATCCCGCTGCCGGTGAGCTCGGGGAGCAGCACCAGCAGCGGAATCATGACGAACCAGTCGGCGCCGAAGACGACCAGCTCGGCGCCGAACAGCCGACGGAAATCGCGGTTACGAGTAACGACCGAAAGCGCTGTTGCCACGTACCGGCACGTTACGCCCGATCATTCCTTGGCGCCCTCCGGGCCCTTCGGCATCTTGAGGACCTCGAACTGGTCGGTGTAGCCGCGCAGGGCGCCGCTCGGCTGCGGCTGCGGCTCCTCGACGTCCGGCTCCCCGGCCACCGGCTCGTCGCTCGCGACCGGCTCGGCCGGCACCGGACCGCCGCGCTTGGCGATGCGCTTGGCCCGGCGCTTCTCCTTGCCGTTCTCGACCATCGTGTAGAGCGTCGGCACCAGCACCAGGGTGAGCAGCGTCGAGCTGACCAGACCGCCGATGACCACAATGGCCAGTGGCTGCGAGATGAAGCCGCCCTCGCCGGTCAGGCCCAGGGCCATCGGGATCAGGGCGAAGATGGTCGCGATGGCGGTCATCAGGATCGGCCGCAGACGGTGCCGGCCACCCTCGATCACCGCCTCCTGCACGCCCATGCCGGCCAGGCGGTAGTGGTTGATCAGATCCATCAGCACGATGGCATTGGTCACCACGATGCCGACCAGCATCAGCACACCGATCAGGGCCGGTACACCGAGCGGGGTGCCGGTGATCAGCAGCAGGGCGATCGCGCCGGTCGCCGCGAACGGGATCGACACCAGCAGGATCACCGGCTGGATGAGGCTGCGGAAGGTGGCCACCATGATGATGAACACGATCGCGATCGCGGCCAGCACGGCCAGGCCCAACTGCTGGAACGCCTCGGCCTGATCGGCGCTGGCGCCCCCGATGCTCGCCGTGGCCCCGGCCGGCAGGGTCAGGCCGTCGAGCTTCTTCTGCAGCTCACGGGTCGCGGCGCCGAGGTCGGAGCCGGTCGCCGTGCCGGTCACGGTCACCGTGCGGTCGCCGTCCACGCGGGTGACCTCTTCGGGCCCGCTGACCTCCTTGATGTCGGCCACCGTGCTCAGCGGCACCACACCACGCGGCGTGGTCAGCGGCATCGCGCGCAGGGCGGCCGGGTCGGCCGGGGCCGAGCCGGACGAGATCACGACGTCCTGGGTGGCGCCGTCGACCGTCATCTGCCCGGCCGGCGCGGAGCGGAAGGCCCCCGCGACGCTCTGCGCGATGGTCGCCTCGTTCACGCCGTACACCGCCGCGACCTGACGCTTCACGGTCACGTTGAGCCGCGGGACGCTGGCCGCGAGCGAGCTCTTGGCCTCGACCACGCCGCCGGTCTGCGACATCGCCTGCTGCACCTGCTCGGAGGCCTGGGTCAGCGCCTCCAGGTCGGCCGCCTTGACCTGCACCGAGAGCTCGTTGCCGCCGCCGAGGCCGGAGCTGTCGCCACCGATGCTGACCTCGCCGATCCCGTTCATGCCGGCGAACTTGTCACGCAGCTGGTCGGTCAGCTCGACCGCGTCGGCGTCCTCGTCGAGGCCGACGTTGAAGCTGGCCGTGCTGGCGCCGCCGCCCCCAACGAACGGGTTGAAGTCGCCGCCGCTGCCCAGCGACACCTGATAGGTCTTGACCCCGTCGGTGTCGGCCAGCACCTGCTCGACCTGCTTGGCCGCGGCGTCGGTGGCGGCCAGGTTGGTGCCGACCGGCATCGCCTGCGTGATCGACAGCGAGTCCTGGCCGGACTGGTCGAGGAAGTTCGTCTCGAGCCGGGTCGACAGGCCGAGCGTGCCGATCAGCACGGCCAGGCCGATCGCCAGCGTGGTCCAGCGGCGCTTGGTCGCGAACCGGATGACCGGCAGGTAGCCGCGCTGCAGCGGGCTGCGCCGCTCCTTCTCCTCGGCGGCTCGGCGGATCGCCTCGGTGTCGGCGTCGGCCGGCGGCGGCTTGAGGAACCAGTAGGCCAGCACCGGCACGATCGTCAGGGCGACCAGCAGCGAGGCCAGCAGGGCCACGGTGACGGTGATGGCGAACGACGAGAAGATCTGGCCGACGAAGCCGCCGACCAGGGCGATCGGGGCGAACACGGCCACCGTGGTGAGGGTGGACGCGGTCACCGCGCCGGACACCTCGCGGACGGCCGAGATGATCGCGTGGACCTTCGGTTCGCCGTATTCGAGATGTCTCTTGATGTTTTCCAGCACGACGATCGAGTCGTCGACCACGCGACCGACCGCAATGGTCAGCGCGCCCAGGGTCAGCAGGTTGAGAGTGAAGTCGCCGATCCACAGCGCGATCAGGGCGATCAGCACCGAGAGCGGGATCGACACGGCGGTGACCAGGGTCGAACGTACGGAAAGAAGGAAGACCAGGATCACGATCACGGCCATCACCAGGCCGAGCAGGCCCTCGGTGGTGAGGCTCTCGATCGAACGCTCGACGAACGGCGCCTGGTCGACCACCACGGTCAGCGTGGCGCCGGAGTCCTTCTGCAGGTCGGCCAGTTTGTCGCGGACCGCGTGGGAGATGTCGACCGGGTTGCCGTCGGGACGGGCAGTGACCGCGATGCCCAGGCTCTCGACGCCGTCGGTGCGGGTGTAGGAGGTGGCGGCGGGCAGCTTGCTCTCGACCGTGGCGACCGAACCGAGCTGCACCGGACCCTTGGAACCGGCCAGGTAGACCTGCTTGAGCTGGTCGATCGAGGTCAGCGGCGAACCGACCTGCACGGTCAGCGACCGGCTGCCCTCGTTGACCGCGCCGGCCGGCACCGAGATGCCGTTCTGCTGGAGCACGGTGGTGATCGCCTGCGGGTTGACGCCGGCCGCGGTCAGCTTGGGCAGGTCGGGGGTGATCACGACCTGGGCCGCGCGGGCGCCGGTGATCTGGGTGTCGCGCACCCCGCTGATCGCGTTGAGCTCGGGCACGACGGTGGCGTTGAGCTTGTCGAGCAGGGCACTCTCGTCACCGCCGCCCGAGGCGGCCAGCACGATCGCCGGGATGTCGTCGGTGCCGCCCGCGAAGATCGTCGGGGTGACGTTGTCAGGCAGGGTCGGCTGCACCCGGTTGACCGCGGTGGTGAGCTGGTTGACCGCCTGGTCGATGTCGGTGCCGAAGACGAAGGCGACGGTCACGGTCGCGATGCCCTCGCGGGTGCTCGACGTGACGCTGTCGATGCCGTCGAGGCCCTTGGCCGCGTCTTCCAGCGGTTCCGTGATCTGATCCTGGATGATCTCGGGGCCGGCCCCCGGCAGGGTCGCGGTCACGAAGGCCGCGGGGAACTCGATCGACGGGAACAGCTGCTGTTTCAGCGATGGGATGGCGAAGATCCCGAAGCCGGCTATAACGACGGCGATCAGGGCGACGAGGCCTCTGTTGGCGAGGCTCATCCGGGTCAGGAATGACATGTGCGCTCCCCCGGTAAAAGTTCGTCCAGCACTAATAGTTTGCCCGACACGAACAAATGGTTTTCCGCCGGGGCGCGCTGGTACCGTCCGCCTTGAAAAAGTGCCCTTCTTCCGCTTCGGGTGGCGGGCGGGGCGGTCGGATGGGGACCCAGGTCAGCCATCGGCGCGACACACAAGGAGACTCGAGATCACCGGCGAGACTGTGCCCACCAAGGCTGCGCTCATTGCGGACATTATGGGCGCGCAGCAGCGGCTGCAGGAGCTGATCGCCGAGGACCGGGCCGATCCGCTCTTCTCCTCGCACCTGACGTTGTCGCAGCTCAGGATCCTCATGCTGCTCGCCCGCCACGGCTCTGTCTCGGGCAGCGAGCTGGCCGGCATGGTCGGGATCGGCGCGGCCGCGCTGACCGGCATGATCGACCGGCTCGTGGTGCAGGATCTGGTGGCGCGCGCGGAGGATCCGCACGACCGGCGCGTACGCCGGATCGCGCTGACACGCACGGGCCGCGATCTCATCGGGAGCATCTTCAACGCCGGTGAGGAGAAGATGCGCGCGCTCCTCAGCCGTCTCTCAGCCGAGGAGCTCGATCTGGTCGCTCAGGCGACCACGCTGATCATCAAGGCCGCCGAGGCGGGCCCGGAGTCAGGCCAGGCCTAGCTCGCGGGCCGCGATCAGCACGTCGTTCTGGATGGTGGTGGGCGACGGGGCGGTCGAGATCGCCCACTCCGGGTCCTTGAGCCCGTGGCCGGTGACCGTGCAGACCACCCGCGAGCCGGCCGGGATCTTGCCCTCGGCGGCCGACTGCAGCAGGCCGGCCACGCTGGCCGCGCTGCCCAGCTCGACGAAGACGCCGACCTCGCGGGCGAGCAGCCGGTAGGCCGAGAGGATCTCGCGGTCGGTGACCGAGGCGATCAGGCCGCCCGAGGTGTCCCGCGCGTCCAGTGCCTTGGTCCAGCTGGCCGGGTTGCCGATCCGGATGGCGGTGGCGATCGTCGACGGTTCCTCGACGACCTTGCCGGTGACGATCGGCGCCGCGCCGGAGGCCTGGAAGCCGTACATCTTCGGCAGCCGGGTGCTGTTGCCCGCCGCGTGGTCCTCCTGGTAGCCCATCCAGTAGGCCGAGATGTTGCCCGCGTTGCCGACCGGGAGGCAGTGGATGTCGGGCGCGTCGCCCAGCGCCTCGACGATCTCGAAGGACGCCGTCTTCTGGCCGTGCAGCCGGAAGATGTTGACCGAGTTGACCAGGGAGACCGGGAAGTCCTGGGACAGCTTGGAGGCCAGCGCCAGGCAGTCGTCGAAGTTGCCGTTGACCTGCAGCAGCTTCGCGCCGTGGACGAGGGCCTGGGCCAGCTTGCCGAGCGCGATCTTGCCCTGCGGCACGAGCACCGCGCAGGTGACACCGGCCCTGGCCGCGTAGGCGGCGGCCGAGGCACTGGTGTTGCCGGTGGAGGCGCAGATGATCGCCTTGGCACCCTCCTCGACCGCCTTGGACACGGCCATGGTCATGCCGCGGTCCTTGAACGAGCCGGTCGGGTTGGCCCCCTCGACCTTGAGGTAGACGTCGGCCCCCGTGCGAGCGGACAGCACGGGTGCCGGCACGAGCGGCGTGTTGCCCTCGTGCAGCGTGATCACCGGGGTCTTGTCGGTGACCGGAAGGCGGTCCCGATATGCCTCGATGAGTCCCCGGTACATGACTGTGCTCCTCACGCTTGTCCTCGACGGGCCCCAAGAGTGTCGCAGACTGCCGAATCCTGAGACCGGATGTTCAATATTCGGGACTTCAGGCGCCGCCCTCGACCCGCAGCACGCTGGCGATCGAGCGCACGATGTCCAACCCCGACAGGTCTTCGACGGTGGCGGCCAGATTGGCGTCCGGCGCACCGTGGGTGACGATCACCAGTTTGGCGTCCTCGGCCCGGCCCGACTGGCGGACCGTCGCGATCGACACCTCGTGCTGGGCGAAGACACCGGCCACACTGGCCAGCACGCCCGGGCGTTCGGCCACGTCGAGACTGATGTGATATCTCGTCAGGGCCTCGCCGATCGGGCGTACGGGAAGATCGGCGTAATTGCTCTCGCTCGGTGCTCGGGTGCCGGACAGCTTGTTGCGCGCGGCCGCCACGATGTCGCCCAGCACCGCGCTGGCGGTCGGCGTGCCACCCGCCCCGCGGCCGTAGAACATGAGCTGACCGGCCGCCTCGGCCTCGACGAACACGGCGTTGAAGGCGTCGCCGACCCCGGCCAGCGGGTGGCTCCGCGGGATCATCGCCGGGTGCACGCGTACGGAGATCGACTCCTGCCCGGACGAGTCGGGCCCGCGCTCGGCGATGCACAGCAGCTTGATCGTGCAGCCCATCTCCTTGGCGCTGGCCATGTCGCCCGCGGTCACCCCGGTCATGCCCTCGCGGAACACGTCGGCCGCGGTGACCCGGGAGTGGAACGCCAGCGAGGCGAGGATGGCCGCCTTGGCCGCGGCGTCGAAGCCCTCGACGTCGGCCGTCGGGTCGGCCTCGGCGTAGCCCAGCTCGGTCGCCTCGTCGAGGGCCTCGCTGAACCCGGCGCCCGAGGTGTCCATCGACGAGAGGATGAAGTTGGTCGTGCCGTTCACGATGCCGGTGACCCGGGTGACCCGGTCGCCGTGCAGCGACTCGCGCAGCGGGCGCAGCAGCGGGATCGCGCCGGCCACGGACGCCTCGTAGTAGAGGTCGGCACCGCCCTCGGTGGCCGCGTCGTGCAGCGCCGCGCCGTCCTCGGCCAGCAGCGCCTTGTTCGCCGTGACCACGCTCTTGCCCGCCCGCAGCGCCTCGACCAGCCAGGTGCGGGCCGGCTCGATGCCGCCCACCACCTCGACCACCACGTCCACGTCGTCGCGCTTGATCAGACCCAGCGCGTCGGTGGTGAACAGGCTCGAGTCGATCGGCAGGTCACCGCGCTCGCGGCCGATGCGGCGGACCGCGACCCCGACGATCTCGATCGGGGCGCCGATCCGGGCCGTCAGATCACCGGCCTGGTCGTGCAGCAGGCGTACGACTTCCGACCCGACCGTGCCACAGCCCAGCAGGGCCAGGCGGACGGGCTTCTTTGGTTCACCCTGGGTCATCCAACATCCAATGCGAGCAGGTCGTCCTCGGTCTCCCGCCGCACGATCACGCGCGAGGCGCCGTCGCGCACCGCCACCACGGGCGGCCGAGGGACGTGGTTGTAGTTGCTGGCCATGCTCCGGCAGTAGGCGCCGGTGCCGGGCACGGCAAGAAGATCTCCGGGCTGCACGTCGGCGGGCAGGAATTCATCCTTCACGACGATGTCCCCGGATTCACAATGCTTTCCCACCACGCGGGCCAGCAACGGCTCGGCGTCGCTGGCTCGGCCGGCCACGGTCGCCGAGTAGGAGGCGTCGTAGAGCGCCGTCCGGATGTTGTCGCTCATGCCGCCGTCGACACTCACGTACGTCCGGATGCCGTCGACGTCTTTGACCGTGCCGACCTCGTACAGGGTCAGGACCGCGGGACCGACGATCGCGCGCCCGGGCTCGATCGAGAGACGCGGCTTGCGCAGGTTGGCCAGGTCGCATTCCGACTCGACGATCTTGTTGAGCCGTTTGGCCAGGTCGCCCGGGGTGCTGGGGTCGTCCTGGGTGGTGTAGGCGATGCCGAAGCCGCCGCCCAGGTCGAGGTCGGCCAGCTCGACCCCGCGCGCGTCGCGGATCTGCGCCTGCAGCTCGAGCACCCGGCGCGCCGCGACCTCGAAGCCGCTGGTGTCGAAGATCTGCGAGCCGATGTGCGAGTGCAGCCCCTGGAGGTTGAGCACGCCCTCGTCCAGGATCTTGACGGCGGCCTGGAACGCCGCGCCGCCGGCCAGCGAGAAGCCGAACTTCTGGTCCTCGTGGGCGGTCGCGATGAACTCGTGCGTGTGCGCCTCGACACCCACCGTGACGCGTACGAGAACATTGGGGCTCTTGTTGTATTTTTTTGCCAATTCGGTCAGCCGGTCGATCTCGTCGAACGAGTCGACGATGATCCGGCCCACCCCGGCCTCGAGGGCCCGGCGCAGCTCCGACAGCGACTTGTTGTTGCCGTGGAAGCCCATCCGCTCGCCCGGGAACCCGGCCGCCAGCGCGACCGCGAGCTCGCCGCCCGAGCAGACATCGAGGTACAGGCCCTCCTCGTCGATGACCCGGACGACGGCCTTGCACAGGAACGACTTGCCCGCGTAATAGACGTCACACCCGGCGAACGCGGACGCGAAGTCACGGCAGCGGGCCCGCAGGTCGTCCTCGTCCAGCAGGTAGGCCGGCGTGCCGTGCTCGGCGGCGAGGTCGAGGACGCTGACGCCGCCGATCTCGAGGTGCCCGGCCGCGGCCCGGTTCACGGTCCGCGGCCAGAGCTGCGGCACCAGCGCGTTCACGTCGTCGGGGGTCCGCAGCCAGGCCGGACCCCGCTGCCCGAGGTCGCCGTGCAGCGCCCCGGCCTCATGCGCTCGCATCCCTACATCCTTTCGGGCGCCGAGACGCCGAGCAGGGCCAAACCGTTGGCAATCACCGTACGGGTGGCGTCGTTGAGCCAGAGTCGCGCGACGTTGACGTCGGTGATCGGGTCGTCACCGCTCTTGGGCGACACCGGGCACTTGTCGTAGAAGCGGTGGTAGGCCCCGGCGACCTCTTCGAGATAGCGGGCCACGTGGTGCGGCTCGCGCAGCGCGGCCGAGCGGGCCACCACGTCCGGATATTCGCCCAGCGCCTTGAGGAGGTCGTTCTCCTTCTCGTGGGTCAGCAACTCGGGGTGGAAGTCGGCCGCCTCACCGCGACGCACGCCCTTCTCCTGAGCGTTGCGGGCGACGTTGGCCGACCGGGCCGCGACATATTGCACGTAATAGACCGGGTTGTCGTTGTTACGCCGGGTCCACCGCTCGATGTCGAGGTTGATCGGCGAGTCGGACGAATAGCGGGCCAGCGCGTACCGGGTCGCGTCGACCCCGAGCGCGTCGACGAAGTCCTCCAGGGTCACCACGGTGCCGGCGCGCTTGCTCATCCGGACCGGCTCGCCGTCGCGCACCAGGCTGACCAGCTGGCCGATCAGGATCTCGAGGTTGACCGCCGGGTCGTCGCCGAAGCAGGCCGACATCGCCTTCATCCGGCCGATGTAGCCGTGATGGTCGGCCCCCAGCATGATCACGACCCGGTCGAAGCCCCGCTTGCGCTTGTCCAGGTAGTAGGCGCAGTCGGCCGCGAAATAGGTCCAGTCGCCGTCCGACTTGCGGAGCACCCGGTCCTTGTCGTCGCCGAACTCGGTCGTCCGCAGCCAGGTCGCGCCGTCGGCCTCGAAGATGTGGCCCTGCTCGCGCAGCCGGTCGAGGGCCTCCTGCAGTTCGCCCCGCTCGTGCAGGTCCTTCTCGTTGAAGTAGGTGTCGAAGTGCACACCGAACTCGTCGAGCGACTGCTTGATCTCGGCGAACATCAGGTCGACGCCGACCCGCCGGAAGGTCTCGAGCGCTGTACCTTCCTCCTGGCTCGTCACCTCCGGTGCTTCTTTGACGACCTTTTCTGCGATCTCGGCGATGTAGGCGCCGCCGTAACCGTCCTCGGGGGCGGGCTCGCCCTTCGCGCTCGCGTAGAGAGACTTCGCGAACCGGTCGATCTGGGACCCGGCGTCGTTGAAGTAGTACTCCGTGCCGACCGTCGCGCCCGCGGCCCGCAGCAGCCGGGAGAGCGCGTCGCCGACCGCGGCCCACCGCACGCCGCCGATGTGCACCGGGCCGGTCGGGTTGGCGCTCACGAACTCCAGGTTGATCCGCTCGCCGGTCAACGTGTCGGAATGCCCGTAGGCGGAGCCGGCCACCACGATGTCGCGGGCCAGCACCCCGGCCGCGGCCGCGTCGAGACGGATGTTGAGGAAGCCCGGACCGGCGATCTCGACCGACTTGACGCCCGGCTGACGGCCCAGCTCCTCGGCCAGCGCGGCGGCCAGCTCACGCGGCGCCACCCCGGCCTTCTTGCCCAGCTGCATGGCCAGCGTGGAGGCGTAGTCACCGTGCTCGGGGTTGCGGGGTCGCTCGACCGTCGTCGCCTCAGGCAGAGCCGAGATGTCGAGCCCGCGGGTCTCGAACACGGCACGAGCAGCTGAGAGAACGGTGGCAGCAAGCTTGGCGGGAGTCACTACGCCATGCTATCGGGGGTAGACTTTGCCGCTCGGTGGCCACCCGAGCCCCGCCCTCCCGCATTCAAGAGATCGACGAGGCACGATGAGCATGAGCACGCCGGGTCCCGAGCGGGTCCCGTCCTCCGTCAAGGTCACCAAGACCTCCGGTCAGGGCAAGCCGCCCGCCGGCGGCTCTTCTTCGACCAAGCCCGGCTCTTCTTCGACCAAGCCCGGCGCCAAGAAGCCCGGCGCCAAGGGCGGCAAGGGCCGTAAGCCCGTCGCCCCTGTCAAGGTCTCCGGCGGCCGCAACTGGGGCCCCATCGCCGTGGCCGGCGCGGTCGTCCTGGTCGCCGTCGGCATCATCGGCTACGGCGTCTTCGCCGCCGTCCAGGGCTCGAAGGGCTGGGAGGAGAAGCTCAACGCGATCTCCGGCGTGGTCGACTACCGCGCGCAGAAGAACGCCGCGATCGACGCCCGCGACCACAAGGAAGGCACCCAGACCTACGTGACGAGCCCGCCCGTCGGCGGCGCCCACAACAGCGTCTGGCAGAACTGCATGGGCGACGTCTACGCCCAGCCCATCGCCAACGAGCACGCGGTGCACAGCCTCGAGCACGGCGCCGTGTGGGTGACCTACAAGCAGGGCCTCGCCGCCGACCAGGTCGCCGTGCTGCAGAAGAAGGTCGAAGGCCAGGACTACATGTTCATGTCGCCCTACGCGGGCCTCGACAAGAACGTGTCCGTCCAGGTCTGGGGCTACCAGTACAAGACCGACGACGTGAACGACAGCAAGATCGACGACTTCATCAAGGACGCCCGCCTCAACGCGTCGATGGAGCCCGGAGCCGCCTGCTCCAGCGGCAACACCACCACCGGCCCGCTGCAGGCCGCCGCCACGACGCCGGGCATGACGAGCGGTAGCTGATGCCCGTCACCACCGATCCGGCGGGAGCGGCGACCGCGGTTGCCGCTCCCGCCGACCGGCGCACCCGATCCTGGCTCGTGGTCGCCGTCCTGGTGCTCGGCCTGGCCCTCGGCGTCGGCGCGGGCCTGCTCATCCCGCGGTTCACCCACCCCGGTGACGACTCGGTCGAGGCCGGCTTCCTGCGCGACATGTCGACCCACCACGCCCAGGCGGTCGAGATGTCGATGCTGGCCCACGCCAACTCGACCAACCCGCGCATCGTCACCCTGGCCGGCGACATCGCCCTCACCCAGCACGGCCAGATCGGCTACATGCAGGCGTGGCTGCGCGACTGGGGCCTCAGCCCGACCAGCTCCCAAGAGCCGATGGCGTGGATGCCCGGCTCGGCCGGCTCAGTCGTCAACGGCCTGATGCCCGGCATGGCCACACCGGCCCAGCTGGCCGAACTCCGCAAGGCCACCGGAAACGACCTCGACGTGCAGTTCCTCACCCTGATGAGGGCCCACCACCTGGGCGGCATCCACATGGCCCAAGAGATCATCCAGCTGTCCGACGACAAAGACGTGACCTGGCTCGCCCAGACCATGGTCTCGGGCCAGCAGAGCGAACTCGGCCTCATCGACAGCCTCCTGCAACAACTCCAGCCGAAGTGACGAATCGCCGCCGCAAGCCGGATACCGGTTGGCGGCGGCGGTTTGCCGCCTGCTAGTCTCTGAAACCACTGAGCCCCCGTAGCTCAGGGGATAGAGCGTCGCCCTCCGGAGGCGAAAGCGCAGGTTCGAATCCTGCCGGGGGCACCCTTTGCGCCACTTTCGGGTGAATGTCCGGATTGGATGATCCTCCGGCGACCCAGCTGAGCTGCGTGTATACACCTCAGAGACTAACGCCGCGAGAGCACCGCCAGGGAGCAGGTTGGCGCGGGCGCACTTTGAGCTGAGGCGGCAGGTCACCCGGTGGGGTTACCGATATTCCGTGCTGGGCTGGGCTCGTGCTGAGGTGAAGCATGGGAGCAGGCCGGGAGGTTGAGTTCGACTACGAGATCACCCTCGTGGACGGTGAACGCGGTCGGCAACTCGAAGCAGGACAGGCGGCTTCCATACTGGAGATCCTGGAGTGGATCGGCCGCCATACAGAACCAGGAACGACGAAACAACCCTTGACAACGAGCCGAGAACTATCTGATGGCAACGTGCCTCAACCTGACTCTGGGGTCCCAGGTTGTTACCCCACCGCGGAGCCACGATCCGAGGTTTCCCCCGTTGTCACCAACCTGCTCCCACCACTCAGTTTCCGCCCGGTGCCGTCTGACAGGCGTCGCGGGTGAAGTTCTGGGCCGGCGTTTTGATCGTCGGTCGTACTGCCTGAAGTTGCATGTGTCTTCCGATCAGGGTCGGAGCAGCGTTTTGATCGCGCGGCGGTCGTCCATGGCCCGGTATCCCTGCGCCGCTTCGGCGAGTGGGAGGTCAAGGTCGAAGACCCGGCCCGGGTCGATCTCACGGGTGAGGATCAGATCGATGAGCTCGGGCAGGAAGCGGCGGACCGGAGCGGGTCCACCGAGCAGGTGCACCTCGGCGAAGAACAGTTCGGTGCCGGGCAGTTCGACGCCGTGGGCGACGCCGACGTAGCCGACGTGGCCACCGGCACGGGTGGAGCGGATGGCCTGCATCATCGATTCCTGGGTGCCGACCGCTTCGATCACCGAGTGGGCGCCGTACCCGCCGGTCATGTCCTTGATCCGTGCTACGCCTTCATCGCCGCGTTCGGTGACGATGTCGGTGGCGCCGAAGTCCAAGGCGAGCTTCTGCCGGGACTCGTGCCTGCTCATCGCGATGATCCGCTCGGCGCCGAGATGTTTCGCGGCGAGGATGGCGTGCAGGCCGACGGCGCCGTCACCGACGACCGCGACGGTCTTACCCGGTCCGGCCTCGGCGGCGACAGCGCCGAACCAGCCGGTACCGAGGACGTCGGAGGCGGTCAGCAGGGACGGGACGAGATCGGCAGGTGGGAGTTCGGGGGTGGCGACCAGGGTGCCATCGGCGAGCGGTACACGCAGGTACTCGGCCTGAGCGCCACCGGCGCCGACGAACTCGACGTGGATGCATCGACTCTGGTAGCCGGCCTGGCAGATCTCGCAGGTGTTGTCGGAAGCCATGAAGGAGCCGATGACGAACTGGCCCGGCTTGATCCGGGCGACTTCGGCGCCGACCTCCTCAACGATGCCGACATACTCGTGGCCCATCGGGGTCGGCCCGGCCGTCTGCTCGATGCCGCGCCACGGCCACAGGTCAGAACCGCAGACGCAGGCGGCCGTTACCCGGATGATCGCGTCGGTCGGCGCGAGCAGGACCGGCCTGTCGCGCTCTTCGACGCGGACGTCGCCGGGGCCGTACATGATTGCCTGACGCACCGTCAGTTCTCCTTGGTCGTGGGGCTGAACACCTGCTTGGCGACCGCCATGGCGGACATGGCCTTGGGCCATCCGGAGTAGAACGCGAGATGGGTGATGGCCTCGATCAGCTCGGTCTCGGTCACACCGTTCTGCTTGGCGTACGCGAGGTGAAAGACGAGCTGCTCAGTGCTTCCGCTGGTGAGCAGGGCGGCCACGGTTACCAGACTGCGGTCGCGGGCGGCGAGTTCCTTGCGTTCCCAGATCTCGCCGAACAGCACGTCATCGGTGTAGTGCACGAGCGCCGGAGCGAAGTCGCCGAACATCTTCTCGGCGCCCGACGGTTCTTTCTGACTCATGAGTTCTCCTCAACGAGGGGTGACGGCGAGGGTCGCGGCGCGTGCTTGCGGGGCGAGCATCATGGCGATGTAGGAGGCCCCGTAGCGGCCGTACTTCTTGCGGTAGGCGGCGTCCACCTGCTCCTGGACGGCGTCGTCAGCGGCGATGTCAGCCACGAAGACCTCGGCGCCGATGCCGGCCGCGTCGATGTGTCCCTCGTGTCGTTCCCGGATCCCTCGATACCAGCGGGCGGAGACGCCGCGTGCGGACCGGACAAACAGCGCGCCGTTGTGCGCAACCACCCAGATCGGCACCGGCGTCCGGAGCTGTCCGTCGGGCGCCGCTGAGGTGATGCGCAGTTCATCGGCGGAGCTGATCAGGGTGAAGTCGGCGGTGTCCCATGCGGCCATGGGTCAATAGAAGCCTGCGGGTCCGCTGCCTGGGAGTTGCTGCTTTCAGGTGTACTGACAGCACATCCCAACAAGGCCCGTGCTCTGCCTACGCTGAGTGGGTGGACAACCGCGACGAGATCCGTACGTTTCTCAGCTCGCGCCGAGCGAAGATCAGCCCGGCGCAGGCCGGACTGCCGGAACGCGGGCGGCGCAAGGTGCCCGGGTTGCGCCGCGGTGAGGTCGCCGAGCTGGCCGGGGTGAGCATCGAGTATTACGCGCAGCTGGAGCGCGGCAACCTGTCCGGTGCGTCCGACAGCGTCCTGGACGCCCTCGCGCGGGCGTTGCAGCTCGACGAGGCCGAGCGGTCCCACCTGTACGATCTGGCCCGCGCCGGTGGCCCGGCCACGCAACGCCGCCGCCGGTCGCCGGGCACGGCGTTGCGGCCGAGCGTCCAGTACATGCTCGACGGGATGACCGAGGTTCCGGCGTATGTGCGCAACGGTCGTCTCGACATCCTGGTCGCGAATGCGCTCGCCCGCGCGCTGTACGCGCCCGCGTTCGACAGCCCGGTCAAACCGGCCAATACGGCCCGGTTCAATTTCCTCGACCCGCGGGCCAGGGACTTCTGGTTCGATTGGGACCGCGCCTTGGACGAGACCGTGGCGTTGTTGCGGACCGAGGCCGGCCGGGATCCGTACGACAAGGGGCTGTCCGACCTGGTCGGCGAGCTGTCGACGCGTAGCGACGCGTTCCGGACCCGGTGGGCCGCGCACGACGTGCGGCTGCACAGCACCGGGGCGAAGCATTTCCGTCACCCGGTGGTGGGGGAGCTGCATTTGACGTACGAGTCGCTCGAGATGCCGGGCGAGCCGGGCCTGACCATGCTGGTCTTCACCGCCGAGCCGGGCAGCCCGTCGGCTGACGGGCTGCGCATGCTGGCCAGCTGGTCGGCAACCCAGAACAGCCCCACTCCTCGCTGACAAAGCTCGCCGCTCGCTCTCACCGGCCAATGCCGGCTCCACCCTGCCCTTCGAAAGGGATAAAGCATGAGATTGCGTACGCTCGGGCAAGGTCTTGAAGTCTCCGCCATCGGACTCGGCTGCATGGGGATGAGCCAGAGCTACGGCCCGAACCCTGGCGACGAGCAGGCCATGATCACACTGTTGCGCGACGCCGTCGACCGAGGCGTCACCTTCTTCGACACCGCCGAGGTGTATGGCCCGTACGTCAATGAAGAACTCGTCGGTAAGGCGCTTGCTCCGGTCAGGGACCAGGTCGTCATCGCCACCAAGTTCGGCCATGATCTGCGCGACGGCAGGTCATACGGCACCTCCAGCCGACCCGATGTGATCCGGCGAGCGGTCGAGGGGTCATTGCGTCGGCTCGACTTGGACACCATCGGCTTGTACTACCAGCACCGGGTCGACCCGGACGTCCCGATCGAGGACGTCGCCGGCACGGTGAAGGAGCTGATCGAGGCAGGCAAGGTCCGCCACTTCGGCATGTCCGAGGCCGCCGCAGGCACGATCCGCCGCGCCCACGCGGTCCAGCCCGTCACCGCCGTGCAGAGCGAGTACTCCCTGTGGCTGCGCACGCAGGAGGATTCCGTGCTGCCCACCCTGGCCGAGCTGGGGATCGGGTTCGTGCCATTCAGCCCGCTCGGCAAGGGCTTCCTCACCGGCACGATCGACAGCAGCACGACGTTCACGCCCGGCGACATCCGGACCAGCATCCCGCGCTTCGACGAGGCCAACCGGCAGGCCAACCAGGATCTCGTCGATCTGATCGGCCGGGTCGCGGACCGCAGGAACGCCACCCCGGCCCAGATCGCCCTGGCCTGGCTGCTGGCCCAGCAGCCGTGGATCGTCCCTATCCCCGGAACCCGGCGTCTGACCCGCCTGGAGGAGAACCTCGGCGCCGCCGACCTCAGCCTCTCCAGTTCGGATCTCGCCGAGATCGATGACGCCGCAGGGAAGATCGAGATCAAGGGCGCCCGCTATCCCGACCACCTCGAACGGCAGACCGGCCTGTGAGCGTCGATACGACGGCAGCCCCGACGACGACCGCTGACGCACCGCACGCGCGTACCGTCCTGACGATCGGGTCGCTGGGGTTCTTCCTGATGACCCTCGACATCTCGATCGTCAACGTCTCCCTGCCGGACATCACCCGGGATCTCGGCGGCGGCACCACCGGTCAGCAGTGGACGATCGACGGGTACACGCTGGTGTTCGCCAGTCTGCTGATCTCCGCGGGCAGCCTCGCCGACCGGATCGGCGCCAAACGCGCTCTCGGGCTGGGCGTGGCCATGTTCACCGTGGCGTCGGCCGGATGCGCGTTCGCGCCGGGCATCGGCATGCTGATCGCGGCCCGGTGCCTGCAGGGCGTCGGCGCGGCGGTGATGCTCCCGGCGTCGATGGCGCTGATCCGCGAGGCGTACCCCGATCCGCGCCGCCGGGCGCGGGCGCTGAGCGTGTGGGCGGTCGGCGGGGCCGTCGCCGCGCTGATCGGCCAGCCGCTGGGTGGCCTGCTCACGACCATCGACTGGCGCTGGGTGTTCATCATCAACCTGCCGGTCGGCATCGGCATGGCGCTGTTCCTGTGCACGGTCGCGCGCTCACCGCAGCGCCCGGTGCCGTTCGACTGGCCCGGCCAGGTCCTGGCGATCGTCGCGCTCGCCAGCCTGATCTTCGGCCTCATCGAGGGCGGCCATCTCGGATACGCCAACCCCGCTGTCGTCGGCACTCTGACCGCCGCCGTGCTCGCCCTCGCCGCCTTCCTGATCGTCCAGGCCCGCGTCGCGCACCCGATGATGCCGCTGACGCTGTTCTCCTCGGCAAGCTTCCGGATCTCGCTGTCCGTCGGGTTCGCGTTCATGGTCGGCAACTACGCCAACGTCTTCACCACCAGTCTGTTCCTGCAGCAGGATCTCGGGTTGTCGCCGCTGCACACCGGCCTGATGTACGTTCCGGCCGGCGTCTTCGCGATCATCGGCAACCTGGCCAGCGGCCGGATCACCAACAGATTCAGCCCCCGGATCCCGATCCTCACCGGCCAACTGGCCATGGTGGCCGGGCTCGCTGCTCTCCTCGTGACCGTCCAGCTGAGATCGCCCCTGCTGGTCGCCCTGTGCATCATCCCGATCGGCGGCGGTGGCGCCCTGGCCATGCCACCGGTCACCGGAGTCGTCCTCAACGGCATCGAACCCGACCGGGCCGGCACGGCCAGCGCGGTCTACAACACCTTCCGCCAGGTCGGCGGAGCAGTCGCCATCGCCGTGTTCGGCTCCCTGCTCGCAACCTCGGCGAACTTCCTCGACGGGATGCGAACCAGCCTCATCATCGCCGCGGCGCTGTTACTCGTCACCGCCGCCATCAGCCTGGGAATCCGCACGGCACCGGCCGCCCGTTCATGACGGGCGCAGCGGGCCACGGCGGCCGATCACCCAGACCAGCAACGCGAACAGGCTCAACGCGGTCCCCGCTGCCGTGACGGCGGTCCAGCCGCCGGCCGACCACAGCACCGTGGCGGCGGCCGACCCGGCGGCCCCACCGAGGAAGTTGCTCGTGACGTACGCGGTGTTGAGCCGGCTGCGAGCTTCGGACGACAGGGCGAACAGGCGGGTCTGGTTGAGGATCGCCACGCCCTGGATCGCCACATCGAGCATGATGATGGCAACGATCAGCAGCGGCACGGAGTGCCCCGCGAACCTCAGCAAGACGAACGCGATGAGGACCACGCCCCAGCCGATACCGGTCGCGGGCAGGGACCAGCCACGGTCGTGCAGCCGCCCGGCGCGCTGGGCGCCGAACGCGCCGGCCAGACCGGCCAGGCCGAAGAGACCGATGATCGAGACCGGGTAGTGGAACGGCGGCCCGCTGAGCAGGAAGGTGAGCGCGGTCCAGAACATCGTGAAGGCGGCGAACCCGGTGGACGCCAGTACCAGCGTCCATCGCACCGCGCGCTGCCGCGCGATCACCCGGAACACCGATGCGATCAGAGCGGGGTACGTCATCCGGGTCTTGGGCGCCAGCGTGGGGAGGGCCCGGGCAAGCAGCAGGCCCATCGTCAGCGTCAGCACCGCCGCGGCCAGGTAGATCGCGCGCCAGCCGGCGACCTGGGCGACCAGACCGCTGATCGTACGGGAGCTCAGAATCCCGATGAGGATGCCGGAGGCGACGGTTCCGACGGTCCGGCCGCGGTGGGCGTCGTCGGCCAGATCCCCGGCCAGAGGCGTGAGGATCTGCCCGGCCACGGTGGTGAGCCCGAGCACCGTGATGGCGGCCAGCAGCACACCGATCGACGGCGACACCGCACAAACCACGAGCGCCGCGGCGGCGCACGACATCATCACGGGGATCAGGCGACGCCGGTCGACGACGTCGCCGAGCGGCACGATCAGCAGGATTCCTGCGGCGTAGCCGAGCTGGGTGGCGGTGATCAGCCAGCCCGCAACGGTGTGCGAGGCGTGCAGGTCAGCGGCGATCAGGTCGAGCAGCGGCTGCGCCCAGTACAGATTGCCGACGGCCGCCCCGGCCGCCGCCGCGAACAGGACGGTCAGTCCCGGCGTCATGGTTCGCCGCATGGTGCCGTTCTCAGTCGCTGAGAGTGACGTGGACGGTCCGCGCGGACCAGGGGAAACCATGCGTTCATACAAGCACGACGGTTCCCCAGCAAGGATTTGCTGGTTTCAGGTGTACTGACAGCACATCCCAGACCGGGCCTCGACGTGCCTACGCTGAGTGGCGTCATCAGCTCATGGCAAGGACGGATCGTGGAGTACCGAAACCTCGGCCGCAGCGGCCTGAAAGTCAGCCGGATCGCGCTGGGCACCATGAACTTCGGCATGGAAACCGACCAGCCCGACAGCGTCAGCATCCTGGATGCGGCACTGGACGCCGGGATCAACTTCATCGACACCGCTGACGTCTACGGCGGCCCGCAATCGCCGGACATGAAACAGGGCTACGGCATCTCCGAGGAATTCATCGGGGACTGGCTGTCCCAGGACACCGGACGCCGCGACCAGATCGTCCTGGCCACCAAGGTCTACCAGCCGATGGGCACCGGCCCCAACGACCGCGGCCTGTCCGCCTACCACATTCGCCGGGCCTGCGAGGACAGCCTGCGGCGGCTGAAGACCGACCACATCGACCTCTACGAGATGCACCACATCGACCGCAGCACCCCTTGGGACGAGATCTGGCAGGCAATGGAACAGCTCGTCCGCGAAGGCAAGATCCTGTACGTCGGGAGCAGCAACTTCGCCGGGTGGGACATCGCCACCGCCCAGAACAACGCCGCAGCCCGGCACTTCCTCGGCCTGATCAGCGAACAGAGCGTCTACAACCTCAACGCCCGCATGATCGAGCTGGAAGTCATCCCCGCCGCCCGGCATTTCGGCCTCGGGCTGATCCCCTACAGCCCGCTGGCGGGCGGCCTGCTCGGCGGGGCGCTCGACAAGGCGAGCAAGGGGCGCCGGGCCTCCGAGCGCATCCAGCGACAGATCGAGGGAAAACGCGCCCAACTCGAGGCGTACGAAGCGCTCTGCCGCGAGCTGGGCGAGCAACCCGCCGACGTCGCCATGGCCTGGCTGCTCCACCAACCAGCCGTGACCGCCACCATCACCGGCCCGCGTACCGCCGACCAGATCACTGGCACCTTACGTGCTCTGACGATCTCGCTGACCCCGCAGACGCTGGCCCGGCTCGACGAGATCTGGCCCGGCCCCGGCGGCGCAGCCCCGCAGGCGTACGCCTGGTGACCTCCGCATCTCACTCACACGGACAGGAAACCCCCATGAAGATCGCAGTCATCGGTACCGGCATGGTCGGACGCGGACTGGCGGGTCGGCTCGCCCGGCTCGGCCACGACGTCGTCGTCGGCACCCGGGACGCCGACGCCACCGCCGGTAGAAGCGATTTCCAGGAGTGGCAGCAGGCGCATCCCGACGTCGGACTGCTGCCCTTCGCCCAGGCGGGCGCCTTCGGCGAACTGGTGATCAACGCCTCCGCCGGCGCCAGCTCCCTGGCCGCGCTGGACGCCGTCGGCGCCGACAACCTCGACGGCAAGGTGCTCCTCGACCTCGCCATCCCGCTCGACCTCTCCCAGGGGCTGCCGCCCACGCTGCTGATCGCCGCCGACGACAGCCTCGGCGAGCGGATTCAGCGCGCCTTCCCGGGCGCCCGGGTCGTCAAGTCGCTGCACACCATGTACTTCGAGATCATGATCGACCCAGCCCGGATACCCGGCCCGCACAGCGTCTTCGTCGCTGGTGAGGACGCTGCGGCCAAGAAGACCGTCAGCGAGCTGCTGGGCGAGTTCGGCTGGCCGCAGGACGCGATCATCGACCTCGGCGGCATCACGACCGCCCGCGGTACCGAGATGTACTCCCGCCTCTACTTCGACCTGGTCGGCGCCTTCGGCGACTTCAACTTCACCATCAACGTCGTCCGCGCCGCCTGATAGGAGCACCGATGCACACTCGAACTCTTGGCCAGGGGCTGACCGTCTCGGCCATCGGCCTGGGCGTCATGGGAATGTCCGCGGGCTACGGCCCCAACCCCGGCGATCGCGACGCCATGATCGGTGTCTTGCGCGGCGCGGTTGAACGCGGTGTCACGTTCTTCGACACCGCCGAGGTCTACGGACCGTACGTCAACGAGGAACTTCTCGGCGACGCTCTCGCACAAGTGCGCGACGACGTGGTCATCGCCACGAAGTTCGGGTGGCGCATCGAGGACGGCAAGTCGGTAGGACTCGACAGCCGCCCCGAACACATCACGCAGGTCGCGGATGCCTCACTGCGCAGACTCCGGACCGACCGGATCGACCTGTTCTACCAGCACCGCGTCGACCCCGCCGTACCGATCAAGGACGTGGCCGGTGCCGTCGCGGACCTGATCCAGGCTGGAAAGGTCCGGCACTTCGGTCTCTCCGAAGCGGCCGCCGATACCATCCGCCGCGCGCACGCCGTCCACCCGGTGACCGCGGTCCAGAGCGAGTACTCGCTGTGGACCCGCGACCCGGAACCGTCCGTCCTGCCCACCTGCGCCGAGCTCGGCATCGGGTTCGTCCCGTTCAGCCCCCTCGGCCGGGGTTTCCTCACCGGCACCGTCGATTCCGGCACAGCGTTTGCGGCAGACGACGTCCGCAGAACCATCCCGCGGTTCGACGACGAGAACCGGGCCGCCAACATGGCGCTGGTCGATCAGGTCAACCATCTGGCCGAGGCGAAGGGTGCGACGGCGGGCCAGATCGCGCTGGCGTGGCTGCTCGCCCAGCACCCGTGGATCACGCCGATTCCCGGAACCCGGCGCTTGTCCCGGATCGACGAGAACGTCGCCGCCACCACGGTGCCGCTGTCGGCCGACGAGCTCGCCATCCTCGGCAACCTCGTATCCGAGGTAGGTGTGCACGGCGACCGCTACAACGAACACCACATGTCGCTGGCAGGTCGCTAGTCGGCGGGGCGAATTCCACGCGTACCGGCCAGCACGCCGACCAACCGGTCTTGAGCGCTCGGCGGGAGCACACCGCTGATGAGGCGCATCAACTTCGCGTCCGTGCCGATCCGGCAGTGGGTTCGCGGGCGGGGGGACTCGACGGCTCGGACGATGGTCCGGACGGCCACCGCGACGTCGGATCCGCCGTCGGCGAAGCGTTGTGCGGTCCGGTCGACGGCTGCGGTGAGGTCGTCGTATCGGCCGTGCTGGGCTGGGGTGAGTTCCGGCCCGTGCGAATTCATGGCTTTCTCCCATCCGCCGGTCTTGACCGCGCCGGGCTGCACGACGACGACCTTCGTCCGGGTCGCGACGAGTTCCCGGCGCAGGGCGTCGCTGACCTTCTCGAGGCCCGCCTTGGCGGCGGCGTAAGCGCCCGTGGTCGGGCTGGTCACCAGCGTCGCCGCGGAGGAGACGTTGACAATGCGTCCCGCCTCGGACTCGGTCAGAGCCGGGAGCAGCGCAGTGATCATCCGTATGTGTCCGAGCAGGTTGACCTCGAGCTGGTCGCGCCAACCCGCGAGCGGCAGCAGCTCGACCGGCGAGTTCGAGCTCACACCGGCGTTGTTCACCAGAGCGATGCGGGCGTACCGGGAGCCGTCCCCGACCCGTTCGGCGACGGCGCGGACATCGTCGTCGTTCGTGATGTCCAGCCGGACGACCTCGATCCCCGGCTGTCCCCCGAAGTCCACGTCAGCGGGCCGCCGGACACCGGCGAGGACGTGGTATCCGTGGCGGGCGAGGGCCACAGCGGTGGCATGACCGATACCGCTGGATGCGCCGGTGACGATGGCGAGCTGGCCTGAAGTCGGCATGTCGTTCCTCGTGGAGTGGGTTGCGGATGCCTGCCTGTCAAGGCAAAAACTTGACATGCATGTCAAGTGCAAGGAGTTGTCGAATGAAGATCGGCGAACTGTCCGCGGCGACCGGGGTGAGCCCTCGCTCGCTGCGCCACTACGAGGCCAACGGGTTGATCGAGGCTGAGCGGACACCCGGAAGGCAGCGCGAGTACCCGCAGGAGACACTGGACCGCGTCGACCTCATCCAGCAACTGCTCGGGGCCGGCCTGGTCAGCAACGAGATCAGACCGATTCTGAACGCCGTAGCCGCCGGTGAATCATCGGAAGAACTCGTCGCCGAACTCCTGGCCCGACGCGAGGTACTGGCGCAGCGCCTGGCCGGCTTGTCCACGGCAATCAAACGACTCGAGGAGATGGTCGCCATCGCCCGCTCACCAGAGCTCCACTGCGCCCCTGCGCAGGAATTCCCGCCCAGGCCAGCATCCACTAGACGGGCATCTCAGCCGCGATAGCCAGCCGACCCGATGGGGAGCAGGTTTGGGATGTATCCGGCCGGGGGCACGAGCTCGGGAGCGACCCTGTCCGCGGAAAGCGCGGACCGTGGTCGCTCGTTCTGTTCCTGGGGCCCGAGCCCCAGACCCCACGCCGTGGGGGCAAGCCCCCCGGATCCCCCATCCGACTCGCCTCGCGCTGGGTGGACGGCTTCGGCTTCGCCTCGCCTCACGTTTACGTGAGTTGCGCTGGGGCGGCTTCGACTTCGGCCTGCCTCACGTTTACATGAGTTGCTCTGGAACAGCTTCAGCATGAGGACGGGCATCGGGGCTGTGGGCATCGCCGGAATACCAAGGGCACGGCCACAGGCGTGGCGGATCGCACTCAGGTGGCGGGCACCCGGGCTGCTCCTCGCGAACCGGCAGATTCACGCGTACGAAAGGTGGCTATCACCTAGTGGTGGATGGCGTTCGGCGGTTTCGGTTGTGCCGATGGCCCGTGAGGTATCTGCCACCGGGGGCGGCGGCGGTCGCTGATGAGCAGATCACCGGTGCGGAACGGCGGGAGGGGGCTTCGGGCGCGCTGCGGGCTTCCCACCACGCCGGCCGACCAGCTGATAAGGCATCGATCCCGGCTTCTATGACGCCGAGGCGACCTGGATGCACTACGGCTACCGTGCCCTGCGCTGGACCAGCGAGCGCCGCGAAGCGTGTGTGTATCCGGCGGAGAGCGATCGCGCCGCGGGGAAGCCACGTGCTCTGCGCGAAGATTCGTACCGCCAGGATCCCCGCATCGGCTTCCTGCGCCGGGCGTGGAACGCGGTCGCCGACCGGGAGCATCCGCCGGAACCGCCGCCCAAGCCTGATGCCATGCGGGGCCACGACGTGCCGTTCGACCTCAATGCCATGATCGTCTACTGGACACCACGGCCCGTCGCGCCGAGGAAGGCGCGCGGCAGATGTTCGGCGTCGCGGGTGGGCGGGGCACCCCGTGGGCCGGCGGGCTGCAACCCGGAGCCCCTGGGGGCACCTGTGGAACGGCGGCCAGGACCCGCTTCACCTCGCGATGAACTTCTTCCTGGGTGCGGACCCGGTCAAGCCGCAAACACCGTCACCGAATAACGACCTGGCTCCGACGTGCCTGCTGCTGGACTTCTACGGCGGGTGGTACTCGCGGTTGTGCGAGCAGGATCCGGCCCGCGCCGTCGATGTGGTCGTGAAGCCGTACGGGTGGATGGGAACCTATCGCTGTTCAGCGGCGACGGGTGCCTGGTTCTGTGGGGCCGAGAGCTGGCACCGGCTCGGCTGGGAACGGTTACCCGGATGAGGCGGCGGTCAGCAGCGACTCGGCCAGCGGGGTTCGGGTGTTCAGGAGGCGGCGCCCGGCTCGGTGCGTGGTGACCAGGCCGGTCGCTCTCAAGGTGGCCAGGTGGTGGGAGATGCCGCCGGGCGTGATGCCGGTTCGGTGGGCCAGGTCGGTTGTGGACAGCGGCGACGTCAGCTCGAGCAGCAGGCGGGCCCGGCCGCGGCCCAGCAGCGTGGTGAGGGCCTCGGACGGGGTGGTGGCCGGCTCCCACAGCGTGGCCACGCCGGGCGGCGGGTAGGCCAACTGGGGCATCGGGCCGGCCGAGACGGTCAGCACGGCCGGCCACGCGAAGATCGACGGGATCAGGATCACGCCGGCGCCTGCGGGGACGTCGGGGGCTGTGCAGTGGGGCTGGTTGATGGTCAGGATTCCGTTTTGCCATTTCACCTGGGGATGCAGGTCGGACAGGACGGCGGCGGCTCCCTCGGTGGCCAGACGGTTGGCCTGGCGTTGGATCTCGGCGGCCAGCAAAGCGTGCATGCGCGGCCAATCGGGAGCCACGGCGGTGGACCAATAGGCCTTGATCTCGTCGGACAGGCGGGCCAGGCCGGCCGCCGGGTCACGGTGCAGGGCGTCGAGCAACGGGGACAAGGCCGGCATGTAGCCCAGGTGTTCGCGGACGGTGGCCGGTGCGGTGGCCCGCAACGCCGCCAGCTCGAGGTCGAGGTCGGCGGAGAGACCGGCCGGGGGCGGTGTCAGGAAATCGGGGGTGTAGGCGCCGGCCGGGGCGACCAGGGCCGCCAGCAGAGTGTCAGCGGGTAGGGCCACGCCGGAAGCCCACCGGCGGTAGATCGCGGGGACGCCGGGAGCGTTCAGGAGGCGTACGCCGGAAAGGGTCTCCCACAAGCAGGAGACAGCGAACCGGATCTTGGTGGCGGACGCGGCCGAGAGGGCGATCGAGACCAAGGTCGGCTCCGTGGATTGAGCGGTGGCTCAAACTCTACGGCGCTCGGATACCTGGTCGAAGACTGTGCGGGTGACTGAAGAATTTCGTTCTCTGCATGTTCCGGGCCGGCCGTTGGTGCTGGTCAACGCGTGGGACGTGGCCAGCGCCCGGATCGCCGAGCAGGCCGGGGCGCGGGCGGTCGCCACCACCAGCGCGGGGGTGGCCTGGAGTCTGGGGGCGCCGGACGGGGACGCGCTCGGGCGGGACGACGCGATCGGACTCGTCGGCCGGGTGGCGCGGGCGGTCGGGGTTCCGGTGA
Organism: Paractinoplanes bogorensis; assembly: GCF_018829635.1. Lineage (GTDB taxonomy): Bacteria > Actinomycetota > Actinomycetes > Mycobacteriales > Micromonosporaceae > Actinoplanes > Actinoplanes bogorensis. The sequence continues at coordinate 41,813 of NZ_JAHKKG010000001.1, read as the reverse complement.
CGGCCGACATCGAGTCGGGGTATGGCTCACCGGACGAGACCGTACGGGCGGTGGCCGCGACGGGGGCGGCCGGCGTCAACCTGGAAGACGGCGATCGCGGCGTGGACGAGCAGGTGAAACTGCTCGCGGCGGCTCGGGCGGCCGGGCCGGGGCTGTTCCTCAACGCGCGGATGGATGCCTATCTGCGCGGCACCGGCGAGCTCGATGAGGTCGTGGCGCGGGCCGAGGCGTACGTCGCGGCGGGGGCGGACGGCATCTTCGTACCGGGAATGGTTGATCTGGCCACGGTGAAGGAGCTCGCCGCGCGCATCCCGGCGCCGCTCAACGTGATGGCGGTGAGCGGCGGGCCGAGCGTGGCCGAGTTCGCGGCGGTGGGGGTGGCGCGGGTCAGCCTGGGATCGGCCGTGGCCCAGGCGGCGTACGCAGTGGTCGAGCGCGCCACGGTGGAAGCGCTGACCAGCGGCACGTACGCCGCGGTGGACGGCGCCCTGGACTACGGGCGCCTGAACAACCTGATGACGGGCTACTCGGCGTAGCGCGTGGGCGGGAACGGGTTGTCGGGACTGAGCGGGGTGGTCTCGCCCTCCGACTCCTGCCGGGCGGTGACGCTCTCGATGTCCTGCTCGACGGCGTCGGCGTCCGGGTCGTAGGGCACCGGGTCGTCGGTGGCCGGCGGGACGTCGCCCGGGTCGTAGTCGCTGACCCCGGCGTCGGCCCGCTCCTGCTCGGTGCGGCGGGCGAGTTCGTCGTCGTCGAGGTGGGCGGGCGCGCCGCCGTGGAACCGGCGATCGCGCTCGCCCTCGGCTGCTTCGGTGTTGAAGTTCTCCCTGGTCATGTCGCTCACCTTCCCGGACAGAGGTGCGGATAATCTCAGAGCGGCAGCACGACCGGGGTCGGGGTGTCGCCGACGCAGGTCACGGCCATGCGGTACTTCGACTTCAACCCGTCGAACATCACCCGCGCGGTCAGCGCCGGCCCCCGCTCGATGGGTTCCGCCGTGAAGCCGTCGGCGGGCTCGAACCCGGTCAGCGTCGCCTTGCCGTCGGCGCACGTCGCGAACGCGGCCCCGCCGGGTGACTCCAGCCGCTTCCCGGCCGGTGCCACGGGCGGCGCCTGCGACTCGGACGGCGAACCCGATGTGCTGGGCTCGGGCGCCGCGCTCGCGCTGGGTGGCACCACGACCGAAGCCGAGGGGCCTCGCGACGGCACCGGTCCACTCCCGACGATCACCCCGGGGCCGGGCAGGTCGGTCGCCGCGGGCTCGGTGCCGGTGCCGGTGCCGCGGGCCGGGCTGGGCGGCGCGGACCGGGACGCGGCCGGGACGGCCGAGGTGGGCGCGTCGACGGCCTGCTGCTGCCCGGCCGCCTGCGGGTCGCCGATCAGGAGCCAGGCCACCAGTGCCGCGACGATCACGACGGCGATCCCACCGCCGGCGAGGAGATATTTACGCCGTACGGGATCGACTCGCCGCCGTGCCGGACGCTCGAGCGCCGTCACCGGCCAGGCCGAGTTGTGGGCCGGTCCGGTCGTCGGAGTGGCGGCCATGTTGCCACGCGCCGGACCGGGCCCGGTCGACCCGGCACCGGCATTGCGCGGCGTCCCGACCGGCTGCGCGGCATAGCGAGGCGGTTCGGCCGGCCGGGGCACGCGGACCGCGGTCGGCTCCGGGTCGGCCGACTCCACGCGTACGGGATGAGGAACCGACGCCGCCTCCGCCGCGTCGGCCAGAATGCCCGACACCTCGCTCGCGCTGGGCCGGCCGGTCGGGTCCTTGAGCAGGCAGCGGTCGATCATCTCGGCCACCGCGCCGGGTACGCCCGGCATCGCCGGCAACGGCTCAGGATCGACGTAGACGTGGGCCTGCAGCATCTGGGTGGTGCTCTCGACGGTCCACGGCGACTCGTGCGCCAGCAGCCGGTAGAGCAGCACGCCGAGCGCGTACACATCGGACGCCGGCTGAACGTCGTCGCCGGTCAGACGCTCGGGGGCGAGGTAGGCCGGGGTGCCGACCAGCATGTCTTCCGGCGCGGCGGGACCGGCCACGGCGGCGATCCCGAAGTCGACCACCTTGACCCCGGTCGGCGAGATCATGATGTTGGCCATCTTGATGTCGCGGTGCACCAGGCCGTCGGCGTGGGCGGCGGCGAGCGCGGCCGCCACCTCGCCGCAGATCCGGAAGATCGTGCGCGGCGGCAGCGGCCCGGTCGACACCCGCTGCTGCAGGGTCGGCCCGTTGACCAGCTCCATCACCACGTAGGGCAGGTCGTCGGCCTCGCCGTAGTCGTAGACCTGGGCGATGTTGGGGTGCGAGAGCGTCGCCGCCGACCGGGCCTCGTCGCGGATACGGGCCCGGGACTGCGGGTCGCCGGTGAAGCGGCCGGCGAGCACCTTGACCGCGACCGGACGACCGAGCACCTCGTCGCGGGCACGCCACACCACGGCCATGCCACCGGTGCCGAGTTCATTCAGCAATTGGTAGCGGCCACCGAGCGCCTGCCGAACCTCCACCGTGGCAGTCTGCCAACCCGGCCGCGAATTCGCACATCCGAGTACGGCTCGAATCCCCTTCGTCTTTCACCTTTACCCAAATGATCTAGCGGACCCGCCGGGCAATTGATCAAGACGGATGCTTCATCCACCATTCGGTGAATTGCCGAGCCTGACCCAGATTGTCGAGCCGGAGGACCCACAAATTGCTGTACGTGTCGTCCGGATAAGTGGTCTTCGCCTCGATGATCGCCAGGTCATCGGTGACGATCAGCGGGTGCCACTCGAAAGTCGTCGTGCCCGCCTCGTCCTTGATCTTCAACCATTGCTCGACGATCGCGTCGCGCCCGAGCCAGGGCTTCGCATAGGGCTCGGTGAAGTAGGCCGCGTCCTCGGCGAAGAGGCCGCCGATGTCGCGCGGATCGTTGGACTCCCAGGCCTTTCGGTAGTTGTCGATCCACGCCGTCACCGCGTCGAGACTGGTCATTCCCGCTTCCCCTCCACGACCTCGATGAACTCGGCCAGCGTTCCGTTCCACAGCAGATCACTGACCTGGCTGAGCACGATGAAGGTCAGGTCCTGGCGCGGGTCGTTGAACCAGTCGGTGCCGAACCCGCCGGACCAGCCGTACCGCCCGGTCTCGGTGACCGCCAGACCGTAACCCCAGCCCGAGCCGCTCAGGAAGAACCCGCCGCCCTCGATCTGGGCGTCCGACAGGTGGTTGGTGGTCATCGCGGCCACCGACTTCTCCGACATCAACCGGGTGCCGCCGTGCACACCGCCGCGCAGCAGCAGCCGGGCGAAGGCCAGGTAGTCGTCGGCGGTCGAGAGCAACCCGGCCGACCCGCTGGGGAAGACCGGCGGCCGGGTCCACACGTCGGCCGGTTCCCCGGGCGGCGCCTCGCCGTTCAGATAGTGGGTCGGCCGGTCGGCGATCCGCTCGGCCGGCAGCCAGAATCCGGTGCTGGTCATGCCGAGCGGGGCGAACACGCGCTCGTGCAGCAGGTCGCCCAGCGGCCGGCCGGCGGCCCGGGCCAGCAGCACACCGAGCACCAGCGTGCCGGTGTTGTACATCCACTTCTCGCCCGGCTGGTGGATCAACGGCAGCGCGCCGAACCGCTCGATCCACTCGTCGGGGCCGAGCGTGGTGCGCGGTTCCGGCTCGGCCAGACGCAGCCCGGCGTCGCGCCAGGCCCGCACGATCGGATAGTCCGGATCGACCTCGCCGCCGGACCCGATCAGGTTGCCGAAGCCGAGGGTGAAGGTGAGCAGATCCTCGATGGTGACCGGGCGGACCGGCTCGACCGTCTCGTCGAGCGGCGCGTCCGGCCGGACCAGCACCCGCTGACCGGCCAGCTCGGGCAGGAACGCGGCGACCGGCTGCTCGAGGTCGAGCACGTCGTCCTCGGCCAGCATCATCGTGACCGCGGCGAGCACCGGTTTGGTCATCGACGTGATGCGGAAGACGGTGTCGCGGCGCATCGGCACGTCACCGCCGAACTCGGTCACCCCGAGCGCATCGACCTGGACGTCGTCGCCCCGCGCGACGAGGCCGACGAGACCGGGGAACTCGCCGCGCTCGACCCGCGCGGCCATGGCTTGCCTGAGCTCACTCGACATGCTTCCCAGACTGCCAGCTGGTTAAGGTCTCGGCCATGAACGACGACTGGCGGCACCTGCCGGCCCCGGCCCGGCCGATCGCGGCCGCGGCGACCTCGGCCGTGCTGGCGGCCCGGGCCTGCGACACCGCCGCCCTCGACGCGGCGGCCACCGAGCTCGGCGCACTCGACCCGGCCCAGACCGGCCTGATCCTCGGCACCGCCGTGCGCCTGATGCTCGAGCAGGCCCACCCCGACGGTCTCGACAGCGACGCCGTCCGCGAGGTGCTCACCAGCTGCGTACGGTCGGCTCCCGATGCCGATCCGCAGGTCGTGCTCTATCTGCTGGCCGGTGCCCTCGGGGTGCTCGACGAGGATGCCGTGCCCGCCCCGAAACCCGAGGTGCTGGCCCGGCACGCCGCCCTGCTGCTGGCCGACCAGCTCGGCGCGCGCCCGCCCCAACCGCTGTTTTCGGCGGCTTTGACCGAGATTGCACACACCCAGTTGAACGACTGAGTCGTTGAGCTGCCTGATGGTGACGCGTACGCCGGAAGGCCTGCTCCTCAAGATCAGTCGCCGCACGTAACCCACATCACTGCAGTCAATAAAAGTTTGCAGCCTCTGCAATATTCGACCTAGCCTGACCCGGTGAGCACCACGACGGGCCGGCGGGACCGCAAGAAGCAGCAGACGCGGGCCGCGCTGATGACGGCCGCGCTGCGACTGGTCGACGAGCGCGGCCTCGAGCACGTGACGGTCGAAGACATCAGCGAGGCGGCCGACGTCTCGCCGCGGACGTTCTTCAACTACTTCGCCGGCAAGGACGACGCGCTGCTCGGCGGCCCGGTGCCGGACGGGCCCTCCATCCACGAACGACTCCTCGCCGTGCCGGCCGAGGTGCCGCTCGTCCACGCCCTGTTCGAGGCGATCACCCCGGACGTCGCCGGCATCCAGGCCGAGCGCGACATCTGGCTGCTGCGCCTTCGCGTGATCAAGAACAACTCGTCGCTGCTGCCCGCCCTGGTCGCCCGGGGCGAGTGCTCCGAGGAGGAGACCGTGGCCGCCGTCGCCGCCCGTACGGGAAAAGCTGCCGACGACATGTTTCCGCAGCTCGTCGCGACCACGGCCGGGGCCGCGCTGCGCACCGCGATGATGCGCTGGGCCACCCACGACGACCGCGACCTGCTCGAACTCGTGCGCGAGGCGTTCGACATCCTCGCCGCCGGCCTGACCGAACCCACTGAAGAGAAGGCCCCCCGATGACCGTCACCGAACCGGCCGTCGGCCGGATGTCCCGTCGCGAGGTCGTTCAGGCCCTGTCCGGCCTGATGCTCGGCATGTTCGTGTCGATCCTCGCCTCGACCATCGTCTCCAACGCGCTGCCGCGGATCATCGCCGACCTCAACGGCAGCCAGTCCGTCTACACCTGGATCGTCACCGCCGAACTGCTGGCCATGACGGCCACCGTCCCGCTCTGGGGCAAGCTGGCCGACCTCTACAACAAGAAGCTGCTGATCCAGATCTCGCTGCTGCTGTTCGTGGCCGGCTCGCTGATCGCCGGGTTCACGCCCGACGTCGGCGTGCTGATCGTCAGCCGGGTCGTGCAGGGCATCGGCGCCGGCGGCATGACCGCGCTGGCCACCATCGTGCTCGCGGCGATCATCCCGCCGCGCGAGATGGGCCGGTACGCCGGCATGTTCGGCGCGGTGTTCGGGGTCGCCACCATCGCCGGCCCGCTGATCGGCGGCGTCATGGTCGACACCTCGTGGCTGGGCTGGCGCTGGTGCTTCTTCATCGGCGTGCCGTTCTCGATCGCGGCCATCGCGCTGCTGCAGAAGACGTTGCACCTGCCGTCCGTACCGCGGAAGGGTGTGCGGATCGACTGGCTCGGCGCGTTCCTCATCACCGCCGGCGTGAGCACCCTGCTGATCTGGTCGACGCTGGCCGGCCAGCACTTCGCCTGGGCGTCGGCCGAGACCGCGGCCTTCGTGGCCGGGGGCGTGGTGCTGCTGGCGCTGGCGGTCTGGGTCGAATCCCGGGCGGCCGAGCCGATCATCCCGCTCGGCATCTTCCGCAACCGCACCGTCAGCCTGACCATCGTCGCCAGCGTGCTGGTGGGCGTGGCCATGTTCGGCGGCACGGTGTTCCTGTCGCAGTACTTCCAGGTCGCGCTCGGTAAGTCTCCGACGGTGGCCGGTCTGATGAGCCTGCCGATGATTTTCGGTCTGCTGGCGTCCTCGATTGTCGCCGGAGCACTCATCACGAAGTTCGGTAAGTGGAAGATTTACCTGGTCGCGGGCGCGGTCATCATGACCGCGGGGATGCTGCTGCTGAGCACTATCAGCGCCACGACCAGTGTGCTGGCGCTGTCACTGCACATGGCGGTGCTGGGCATCGGCGTCGGCATGCTGATGCAGAACCTGGTGCTGGCCGCGCAGAACGACGTGCCGGCGGCCGAGTTGGGGGCGGCCACGTCGACGCTGACGTTCTTCCGCAGCATGGGCGGCGCGATCGGGGTGAGCGCGCTCGGCGCCGTGCTGGCGAGCAAGGTCACCAGCCTGTCGGCGGAGAAGTTCGGCCCGGCCACCGGCGGCTCGTCGGAAGTGCCCGATCTGAGCACCCTGCCGCCCTCGGTGCAGGCCGTGGTCGCCGACATCTACGGCACGGCGACCTCGGAACTGTTCCTGATCGGAGCACCGATCGCGTTTCTGGCGATCATCGCGGTGCTCTTCATCCGGGAGAAGCCGCTGTCGGACCTGAGCGGCGACGAGCGGCGCGCCCAGGAGGCTCTGCAGCCTCAGGAGGGGCGCAGGCCCACCGACGTGCGCGGCGAGGGCGGCTCGGCGCAGCCCAGCAGGCCGACCAGGCCGGAGACCCAGAGCTGGCGGTAGACCGTCGGGCTGGGGTGGCTCACGACCAGCTTGATGCCGCTCGCCGCCGCCGTGTGGAAGCAGGCGACCAGGATGCCGATGCCGATGCTGTCGATCAGCATCACCCGCTGGAGGTCGAGGCAGATCTTGCCCGGCGTGGAGCTGGTCAGCACGTCGTTGACGGCGTCCCGCATCACGTGGGCGTTGTCGAGATCAATCTCGCCACTGGGGGCGATCTCGACGGTGCCATCGGCCAACTGGCGCGTGGTGATCGGCAGATACACGGCTGCCCTCTTCCTGGCGTCGAGCGGGGCCGACACCTCGTCCGCGTGGAGGGCCCCAAGGGCTTCGAACGCCCCGTCCCGAGCGCCGCACTCCAACCGCGTTCCTACAACAATCCGCTGGTCTGCAAGTTACGCCACGTAGGCGCGGAACGCCAGAGTAGTTCATATGGCCTGAATGTGCTGGAACGGTCAGCGTGTGGCGGGAACGTTGACGTTCCACGTGTCGGAGTCGAATACTCACGGTATGCATCGGAGCTCATCTCGGCATGGCTGACGTCTATCCGAGGTCTGCCCACGCGTTGGCCGAAGTACCGGACATAGTCCACTTCAGCGGCGCGAACATCGACAAGGCGCGCTCGCTGCTAAATCGTTTCTACTACCCGGTAGCAGTCGGGACGCCCGCCGACGCCGGCGACTTTCGGCTAGGTGTCGGAGTGATCCAACTCGGACCCCTGACCGTCGGCCAGCTGAGCTTCGCGACCCCCGTGACGCTGCGCACGGCCGAGATCGACGCCTACCACGTCACCATGCCCACGCTCGGCAAACTCCACGCCCGGCACGACGGCCGCGAGATCGTGGCCGACCCCACATCGGGGGTCGTCTTCGGACCCGGCAGCCCGGTCTACACGTCCCGCGAGGCCAACTCGGCCGAACTGGCCGTCAAAGTCGAGCGCAAGGCTCTCGAGGAGGAATTGTCAGGACTGTTGGGTCGCCCGATCGAGGGACCGCTGGGCCTCCCCCTGGAGGTGGACCTTTCGTCCGGCCCCGGCCACAGCTGGCGCCGGCTGATCCGCCTGCTGTGCGAGGAGCTCGAATACGAGACGAGCCTGTTCTACGAGCCGCTGATGGCCGAGCAACTGCGCAGCACCGTGCTGAGCGGCCTGCTGCTGAGCCTCCCCCATCGGTATCACGCCGAGCTGACCGCCCCCGTCACTCCCGGTCCGCCGCGGGCCATCCGCCGCGTGCTCGACGCCATCCAGAACGAGCCGGAGCGCGCCTTTACCGTCACCGACCTGGCTCGCGCGGCCAACATGAGCGTCCGGTCGCTGCAGGAGGGCTTCCGGCGGCACGTCGGGATGGCGCCGATGAGCTATCTGCAGCAGGTGCGTCTGGCCCGTGCGCACGACGCCCTGCGCCGAGCCGATCCGGTGCGCACGACGGTGGCGGCCGTGGCCCATCGCTGGGGTTTCGCCCATCTGGGGCGATTCGCGTCGGCCTACCGGTCGCGCTTCGGCGTCTCGCCGTCGGAAACGCTGCGCTCAACCCCGTAAGATCAAGATCCGGATGTCCCAGCGGGGTGGTGGGTGACAGACCGTCGCTCCCGCGGGGACCGCGCCGTGCCCCGCTGGCCGCTGGCGCGTCCAGAACGCGGGGCGCGTCACGGCGACCTGCGTGAGTGGTCACGCCCAAAAGAACAAACCTCAGAAGCCCAAGTCACGGCGCGCGGAAAAGGGCGCCCGGCCGCGTCGAGGGGTTGAGCGCGGCCGGGCCGGGTGGCGGAAAAGGGCGCCCGGCCGCGTCGAGGGGTTGAGCGCGGCCGGGCCGGGTGGCGGAGCAGGGCTTTACTCGCCGGGGTCGCTCCGGCGGGGCTGGGGGACCTCGTTCGGGGTCGGGCGCGCGGTGGTCAGGCCGAACAGGTGACCGCGCGGCGGCACCCACTCACGCCACTGACCCAGCCGGGGCGGAACCGCGACCAGATCGCCGTCGCCGGCGCCGCGCTGGGTCCGCAGATAGGCCAGCACGCGCGCGGCCGCCTCGCTGCCGTCGTCGGCCAGGCTCAGGAGCAGGCGGCGGGCGTCGTCGGCCGCGGGGTCGCCCGGGTCGAGGCCCGGCACGTCCGCGGCGGGGCGGCGCAGCAGAGCGGCCAGGCCGGCCAGGGCCTGGATCACGTCGCACGCGTCACGTTCGGCATCGGACAGACTCGTCACGACCGCCCTCCCGGACTCTCGGTCATGCGTTTCCCCCTCACCCCGCCCGCTCGGCCGTCGGCCCGGCGCATCCCACCGGACCCCCGTGCACGGGCGTCAAGGCGAAAATGTATTCGGCCCACTACTAAGCGTCCATCCGTAACGCGCAGGTCCTGTCCAGTTAGCGCTCAGTTTGACCGCCCGAGGGCATGATCGTCCCTTTCCGCACCGTCGGTGCACACAACCGGGCCCCCGAAAAGTGCCATGGTCGAGACGCCGGTCGATGGGGTAAGACCGGAAGAGAGCCGAGCGATGGAGGACACCATGACCGACGAGATGCGCCCGCCGCTGGAGGAGTCGCCCGAGGTCGCGGACGCCGTCGAGGACGATGTCGCGGTCGACGCGTTCATCACCGGCGGCGGGCCCGACCGCGACAACCCCGAGTTCCTGCAGCCGGGCGAAGAGCCGCATGTGCGTACGGGCGCCGACCAGCCCTGGGACCCGGAAGACCTGGCCGTCGCCGAGGGCCGCGACCCCACACCCGAGAACATCGAGCGCGCCCGCCAGGAACTCGAGCGCGACGGCGCCGCCGCGATCGAGCGCACGGTCCCCTGAGGACGGTCAGACCAGTTTGACGTCGGCCACCATCGGCAGGGTCGGCGTCCGCGAACCGGCCGGCGGTTCGATGGTCAGGCCGACATCGGTCGCGCCCGGCAGTCCGTCGAGCACCAGCACGTCGGCTTCCTGGCCCTCGTGGAGCACACTGGCCGAGACCGGCGCTCCGCCCGGCCGGATCGTCCACAACTGATAGACCCGCCCGGCCGGCGCGGCGCTCGCCGCCAGCATCACCACGCCCGCATTGTGCAGCCTCGATGTGGCCACCGTGACCCGGCCGCCGTTCATGACGTTCTGCTCGTTCAGCACCACGTCGGGCGCGGCCAGAATCGCCCGGACGCGGGCCTCCTCGGCGCGGGCCGCTTCGGCGATCGCCCGCTGGTCCTGGACGCGCTGGTCCTGCACCACCCAGACGGCGGAACCCGTGCCGACCGCGGCGACCACCGCGGCGGCGGCGGCGATGACCCGCCAGCGGCGCGAACTGCCCCGCACCGTGGGAGCCGGAGCCGCGGGCCCGGCGGGCGGCAACTGACGGGTCTCGGCAATGGCGGCCATGACGTTCTCGCGCATCGACGGCGGCGGCACCGACCACGTGTCGTGCGCGAGCCGGGCGGTCGTCTCGCGCAGTTCGTCGGCCTCGGCCCGGCAGCTGTCGCATTCGCGCAGGTGCCGCTCGAACGACGCCCGCTCGAGGTCGTCGACCGCGTCGAGCACGTAGGCGCCGACCAAAGTGTGGATCTCCGTGGTCACGCCGAGACCCCCGTTCCCATGCAGTCGCGCAGGCGGATCAGCCCGTCGCGCATTCTCGTCTTCACCGTCGGCAGGGGCGTGCCGAGCAGTTCGGCCACCCGCGGATACGAATGACCCTGGTAATAGGCCAGCGTCACCGCCTCGCGCTGCAGTTCGGTCAGGTCGTCAAGGCAGCGGCGCACCTGCTGCCGTTCGAGCCGGCCCGAAACCTCGTCGGCCACCGCGTCGTACGGGGTGTCGACCGACGCCGCACCGGCCCGGATGGTCCGCTCGGTCGCGGCCTGCTCGGAACGCACCCGGTCGACCGCGCGCCGGTGCGCGATGGTGAACACCCACGAGGTGGCCGAGCCGCGCTCCGGGTCGAACCGCGCCGCGGAGCGCCACACCTCGACCAGCACTTCCTGGGCGACCTCCTCGGCCTGGGCCGGATCGCGCAGCACGCGCCGGATCAGCCCGTACACCCGCGGCGCGACCAGGTCGTAGAGCTTTCCGAAGGCCTTCTCGTCGCCCCGGGCCACGGCCCGCAGCAGGTCGCCCGCGTCGGCCGGAGGCGGGGCGCCGCTGTCCGGGACCGCCGCCAGATGCTCCGGGCGCCGGTTGATACCGCGTTCCGCCATGGGTTCGCCTCTCGCTGGTCAAGCCATTCAACCCCGGATTCGGCACGCCCGTACGTCCGGACGGGTCGCGCCCGGCGAAAATTCCGTACAACCTCGACCGGATGAACCCCGTCTATTGGTGGACGAGGGACGGGGGCGGGGATGGACGACGAATCGGACACGGGCTATCTCGACTACGTGAACGGGCGAATACCGGCCCTGCGACGGGTCGCCTTCCTGCTCAGCGGGGACGAGCATCAGGCCGACGACCTGGTGCAGGAGACGATCACCAAGGTCTACGCGAAGTGGCCGCGCATCGCCCAGGTCGAGAACGTCGACGCCTACGTCCACACCATGCTCGTGCGCGCGTTCCTGGACGAGAAGCGCCGCGGCTGGTGGCGGGTGAGCCTGCGCGATGTGCCCCCGGAACGGCCGGCCGCGGCGACGCCGGGCATGGAAGACCGCGAGGTGCTGCGGGCTGCGCTGGGCCGGATCCCGGCCCGTCAGCAGGCCGTGCTGGTGCTCCGCTTCCTGTGTGACCGCTCGGTGGCCGAGGCCGCCCAGCTGCTGGGTTGCTCGGAGGGCACGGTCAAGAGCCAGACCTCGCACGGGCTGGCCGCACTGCGCAGGATTCTCGGCGACCGGGTCGGAGGCGGACGATGAACGACGACGAATACGGCACGGCGCTGCTGCGCCCCCTGGCCGGCGAGCCCACGAGCCCGCCCCGGATTGACGTCGTCAAGGCGATGCGCGATGGCCGCCGGATGCGCCGCCGCCGCTGGTGGCGCGGCGGTTCCGCGCTCACCGTGGCCATCGCCGCCGCCCTGACCGGCGGGCTGCTGATGGCGAACCAGGACACCCCGCGACCGCAGCCCGACCTGCCGCCCGACCCGATCCTGCCGGCCTCGTGCACGGCGGCCGAGCTGCCGGCCGGGCCGCACAAGAGCGCGGAGGTGAGCGGCGGCGACGGCAGCGGGGCCTGGCTGGTCGGGGTGTCCGACGCGCACGATCCCACCCCGTCCGTCCCGCACTCGGTCCTGGTCTGGCACGACGGCGAGCTGGTGGCCGACGTACGGCCGCCTGGTCTGCGCAAAGGCAGCATCGGGGTGCGGATGAACGACATCAACAGTTCCGGCGTCGCCGTCGGCAGCAACCTCGAGGGCAACTCCGAACCGTGGGTGTTCGCCGACGGCAAGGTCCGCAAGCTGGCCGGGGGCGCCGGGGAGGCGGTCGCGATCAACGACGCCGGGGTGATCGCCGGGCAGTCCGGCGGGGACGCGAAACGGCGGCCGGTGCGCTGGGCCTCGCCCACCGCGCAGCCGGTCCCGCTGCCCCTGCCGCCGGAGGTCAGCCCGCTGGAGACACGGATCACCGATATCGCCCCGGACGGGACGATCGCGGCCGAGGTCGGCTGGCGAACCTATCTGTGGCGGCCCGACGGCACCGGCGGTTTTCTCCCACTCCCGACGGTCGGCGGCAAGAAGGCGAACGGCTTCATGCCGATGGCCTTCGCGTTCGGCTGGCTCTACGGGACGGTCACGACGCCGATCACCGGGCCGAGTGCGCCCCCGCCCGGCGTCGGGGGCGGTGACACCCACCTCTACCGGGTCGAGCCGAACACCGGGACCTGGCAGAAGCTCCCCGGCGATCCGCAGCAGGTGCAGGTCGCCGGGACGAGCTTCGGGCAGTTCATGACGCCCAAGCCGGAAGTTTTCGCGGGGCGGGAGGTGCTGAACCTGCCCGCCTATGGCGCGCCGGTGATGAGCGGCACCGGCAACACCGTCGTCGAGAACGTCAGCGACGACGCCCGGTTCGCGGCGGGCACCGTCTGGAGCGGCAACGCCGACCCTTCGAAGCCCGCCGTGCCGGTCATCTGGCGGTGTCGATAGCGACCGTACGACCGGAGGTGATCGCTTCCTGCGCGGCGACCAGGACGGCGGTCACCTCGGCCCCGAAACGCACGTCGAGCTCGGACGCGGGCCCGCCGCCCGCCTTCGCGATCAGCTGGTCGATCGCGCGGCCCAGGGCGTCGACCGGCGACCACGGCTGGTCGGGCGGGGTACGCACCCCGGCCTCACCGGCGAGCAGGGCGTCCTCCCGCTCGGCGGCGGGCGGCGCGTCCACCGACAGGGTGAGGTTGCTGATCGTGCCGCTCGCGTGGCGCAGCAGCAGGTGGGTCATGTCGCGGGGGCCGGCCATGCCGGTCACCTCGGTCACCGGGCCGAGCACGGGCAGCACCAGGGCCAGCGCGTGCGGCCCGACGTCCCACAGGCCGCCGCTCTCCTTGCGCCAGGCCGACGCGCCGAACGGGTTGTCCGCGGTGAAGATCGAGCCGAGGTGGTCGACCCGGGCCTCGGTCCAGCCGCCGGTCGCCGCCGCCTCGGTCAGGAACTCGGCCAGCTGCGGCATCAGGCGCCGGGTGAAGAACACCACCGAGGCGAGGTCGCGCTCGGCCACGGCGGCGACGATCTCGGCCGCCTCGGCGTTGGTGAACGCCACCGGCTTGTCGAGCAGCAGGTGGCGGCCCTCGCGGGCGGCGCGCAGGGCGAGCGGGGCCTGCACGTCGGGCGGCAGGGCGACGGCCACGGCGTCGACATCGGCGATCAGGTCGGCCTGGTCCGCGTACGGGCGGATGCCGTGCTCGGCGGCGAGTGCTGCGGCCTTGTCGGGATTGCGGCCCCACACCCCCACGAACTCGACATCCGGGTGCGCGGCCAGCGCCGGAGCGTGTGCCAGATGTGCCCAGGGTCCCGTGCCGAACAGTCCGAACCGCATGCCGTGCCTGCCTCTCCTGATCCCTGAGCCGCAAGCTACCAGGCCGAGATCCATCAGTACGCTGTGCCGGGTGAACGGTCCTCTGTCGGTGGTGACGATCGTCGCTGCCCTGGTGCTGGCGGCGTGGTATCTGCTGCGCTCCGCCCTCAACCGCGCGCCCAGCCGTCTCGACCTGCTGGCCTCGCTCGTGCTCAGCGCGGTGGTCGCCGTGCTGGTGGTGATCGCCGTCGTCGGCCTGTTCGACGGCTCCCGGCCGAGCGACACCGCCACCTTCGCCGGCTACCTCATCACGACGATCGCCTTCGTCCCGGTCGCCGCCTATCTGGCCCGCCTCGAGCCGACGCGATGGGGCAGTCTCATCCTCGGGGTCGCCTGTCTGGTGATCCCGGTTCTCGTGCTGCGGCTGCAGCAGATTGCGTCGGTGACCGGTGCCTGAAGCCTCGACCCGCCCCCAGGACGCCGCGCTCGGCACCGGTCTCGGCCGGGTCCTTCTGCTGGTGTACGGCGTTTTCGCGCTCTCGGCCAGCGCCCGCGCCCTCGTGCAGATCACCACCAAGTTCGGCGAGGCGCCGCTGGCCTACCTGCTCTCGGCGTTCGCCGGCCTGGTCTACATCTCGGCCACCGTCGGGCTCGCGATCGGCGGCGCCCGGGGCCGGATGATCGCTCTGATCAGCTGCAGCATCGAGCTGATCGGTGTGCTCGCGGTCGGCATCCTGACCACGGCCGACGCCGGCGACTTCCCGGACGACACGGTGTGGTCGCACTTCGGCAGCGGTTACGGCTACGTCCCGCTCGTGCTGCCGTTCATCGGCCTCTGGTGGATCTGGCGCCACCGCCCCCGGGCTTAATCAGAAGCCTCGATGGTGTGCGGCACGAAGAAGCTGGTGTTGTTCGTCACCAGTCCCGACGTGCCGAGTCCCTCGCGGATGCCCATGCCGGCCGGTTCGCCGTCGATCAGCCATGAGCCGATCACCGGGTGCACCGTGCCCTCCAGCCCCTCGAAGGACGGCAGCTCACAGAGCTCCTGCACGACGAAGCGCCCGTCCGCGCCGTACTCGGATGGGTTTTGGGTGATCGTCTCGCCCTCGCGCACCAGCGTGACCGAGCCGCCCTCGCGTCCCCAGATCGGCTTCTTGGCGTAGCTGGTCAGCGTGGCCGCCTTGGACGACTCGGCGAAGTAGGCCGGCAGCAGGTGACGCCCGCGCTCGGGGTGGTCGCCGAACAGCTTCCACAGCACCGGGAGCAGGGCCTTGTTGCCGAGCAGGGCGGCCTTGTAGGGCGGCTCGATCCAGACCGTGCCGTGCTTGGTCGGGTCGGCCATGTTGCGGAAGAAGGCCTTGCCGCCCTCCTCGCTCCAGAACCACTCCCACGGGTAGAGCATGAAGATGATGTCGATCGGCTCGGCCTTGTGCTCCTGGCCCGGGCCGGGCACGAACAGCACCCGGTCGCCGGCCACGTCCCAGCCGATCTGGCTCATGGCGATCAGCTCGACCGGGTAGCCGGCCTCCTCGGCGGTCGCCATCAGGTAGGCGACGTTCATCCGGTCCTCGCCGGTGCGCTCCGACGTCTCGTACGCGAAAAAGATCTTGGGCTTTTCCGGGAGCCAGGTGCGGGCTTCGCGGAGCTTGGCGATGTTGCGCCGCCACGCGCCCGGATCGGCCGGCTCGTCCGGCGTCGCGGGCCAGCCGACCAGACGGTCGTGGATCGAGTTCCACTGCCGCCACGGGTGCTTGCTGAGTCCGGTCTGGTCGGCCCAGTGCCATTGGATCACCGCGCTCTCGACCAGCGAGGTGGGCGTCTGCGCGTTGAACTCGAGCAGCCGGGGCGTGCTGCCCGCGCCGTTGTACCAGAGATCGAACCGGCCGTAGACGCTCGGCGAGTAGTCCGGCGTCTCCATCGGCAGCCGCATGTCCGGGTCTTTGTCGTAGTGCGTCCACGTCTCGGCGTCGCCGTCGAACCAGGTCCGGATGATCTGCTCGTGGGCGAACTCGGGGATGCCGATCTTCGCGAGGAAGCAGCTCTCCGGGTTGCAGACCGACGCGAAGAAGCCGTCCTTACGACCCTGCACCGTATGCCGCGGGCACTGCTGCACCATCCAGTCGCCGGCCTCGAGACACATCTCGTAAATGGTGGCGGTGGCCGCCTCGAGTTCCTCGATCTCGGCCGCGGTGAAGTCGTAGTACGGCCCCTCCTGCCAGTACGACACCATCGACCCGTCGGGCAGTTCGGTGTCGTTGTACGTCAGGCCCAGGCTGTAGTTGGTGAGCTTCCAGCCGTCGCGAACCGGACCGTGCGGAACTCGGCGCACGCTCAGCTGCCCCCACTCTTGCTGGAACTGCGGGCGGAGCCACCCTTGCCCACCACGCTGGTCTTCACCGTGCCGTTGCCGATCCGGCCGCTCGAGGGCAGGCCGAACGACTGCCGCGCCGCCTTGTCGTTGTAGGCGAACTTGCTGCCGCCGGAGGGCAGCTTGTAGCCGACCGGGTATCCCGAGCGGTAGCCCGACGAATACCAGATGAAGAACGGCAGGGCGCTGCCGCCGGAGTTGTTGTTGTCGTCGTCGCAGTAGTCCTCGTCGACGACGACCCCGTTGGCGTCAGCGCAGTAGAAACCCGCGTCCTGGTAGTCGTCGTCGTTGTCGCACGCCGCCGCTCCACCCGCCGCGAGGAGCAAGAACGTGCTGGTCAGCGACACGCTGCGCGAGCTCATGCGTCGGTTCATCATCATCTCTTTGTAGCGCCTCCCAGCAACCGCCGCCTATGCGCGGGGGCCTCCGGCAACATAGATGACCTGCCCGGACACGAATCCGGCGCCCTCGCTGACGAGGAAGGATACGGTGTTCGCGACGTCCTCGGGACGACCCGCCCGGCCCACGGGAATCTGAGCCACCGCAGCCTTCTCGAACTGGGCGAAATCGACCCCGACCCGGGCCGCGGTGGCCGCGGTCATGTCGGTGACGATGAATCCGGGCGCGACCGCGTTGGCGGTGACGCCGTAGCGGCCCAGCTCGATCGCCAGCGTCTTGGTGAAGCCCTGCAGACCGGCCTTGGCCGCGGCGTAGTTGGCCTGACCGCGGTTACCGAGGGCCGAGGTGCTGGAGAGGCTGACGATGCGGCCCCAGCCGGCGTCGACCATGTGCTTCTGCACGGCCCGGCTGAACAGGAAGGCGCCGCGCAGGTGGACCGCCATCACGGTCTCCCAGTCGTCGTCGGTCATCTTGAACAGCAGGTTGTCGCGCAGCACCCCGGCGTTGTTGACCAGCACGGTCGGCGTGCCGAGCTCGGCCTTGACCCGCTCGACGGCGGCGCCGACCTGGATCGCGTCGGAGACGTCGGCGCCGACCGCGAGAGCCGTGCCGCCCGCGTCGTGGATCGCCGTCACCGTGTTGGCACACGCACCCTCGTCGAGGTCGACGACGGCGACCGCCATGCCGTCGGCGGCGAGCTTGCGGGCGGTGGCCTCACCGATGCCCCGGGCGGCCCCGGTGACGATGGCGACGCGGGTGGGAACGGACTGCGACACTCTGCTGCCTCCGATTTATTTGCACTGGGAGTGCACTTTAACCCGGGATCACGCCGTACGGCGTAGGCGAATCCACCGGTATCCGTGGCCGGCGACCTCGACCTTGTCACATTGGCCGAGCTCGGCGTACTCCTGGTCGGCCAGGACGTCGTTCGGCATCTCGGCCTCGGCGTAGAGCGAGCTGAGGTCGACGGTGGCCGCCTCGGATCCCAGGTTGTGCACGAAGACCATCGTGCCGGTCTCGCCGTCCGCGCGGTGGACCAACACACTGGTCGGGGCCGGAACATCGACATGCGTGCAGCTGCCGGTACCCACCTCGGGGGCCTCCCGGAGCGTCCGGATCATGCGCTCGAACCACGACAGCAGCGATTTCGGGTCGTGCCGCTGCCGCGTGACGTTGACCTTCTCCCAGCCGAAGTCACCGCCGCTGATCACCGGACGCGCCAGGTCCGTGGTCTTCGCGCTCGAGAAGCCGCCGTTGGGCAGATGAGACCACTGCATTCCCGTACGGATGGCGTAGCGCCCGTCCTCGCCGAGGTCGTCCCCCATGCCGATCTCCTCGCCGTACCGCAGCACCGGGGTGCCGCGCAGGCTGAACTGCAGCGCGTAGGCCAGCTCGAGGCGCCGCCGGTCGTTGCCCAGCATCGGGGCCAGCCGGCGCCGGATGCCCCGGCCGTAGAGCTGCATCTCGGGCTCGGGACCGAACTTGGCGAACACCTCGTTGCGCTGCTCGGCGGTGAGCCGGGACAGGTCGATCTCGTCGTGGTTGCGCAGGAACGTGGCCCACTGGCCGCCCTCGGGCAGCTTCGGGGTGTCCTTGAGGCCGTCGATGATCGGCTCGGCGTCCTCGCGGGCCAGGGCCAGGATCATCCGGCCGTTGAGCATGAAGTCGAACAGCATGTGGATGCGGTTGTTCGAGCCGCCGCCGTCGCCGAAGAACTGGCCCAGCTGGTCGGGCTCGACGTTGGCCTCGGCCAGCAGCACGGCGTCGCCCTTGCGCCACTGCACGTGCTGCCGCAGCTCGCTGAGGAAGTCCATGTCCTTGGGCGAGTCCGGGTTACCGGGCTCGGTCTGCTCGATGATGAACGGCACCGCGTCCATCCGGAACCCGGCCACACCCAGCTGCAACCAGAACGCGCAGATCTTCTTGATCTCCTCGCGCACCTCGGGATTGTTGATGTTGAGGTCGGGCTGGAACTTGTAGAACCGGTGATAGAACCAGAGCTTCGCCGTCCGGTCGTAGCTCCACGTCTCGTCCTGCTCGCCCGGGAAGACCATGCCCTGCTTGCGGTCACTGGGCTCGGTCTCCGACCAGACATACCAGTCCCGGTACGGCGAATCGGGCGACGACCGCGCCGACTGGAACCACGGATGCTGGTCCGAGGTGTGGTTCACGACCAGGTCGATGATGACCTTGATGCCGAGGTTGCCCGCCTGGTGCAGCAACTCGGCGAAGTCTCCGAGATTGCCGAAGCGCGGATCGATGTTGTAGAAGTCCGACACGTCGTAGCCGTCGTCGCGGTCGGGCGTCGGGTGGATCGGATTGAGCCACAGGCAGTTGACCCCGAGCCGGGCCAGATAGTCGAGCCGCCCGATCATCCCGCGGATGTCGCCGCAGCCGTCACCGTTCGAGTCGGCGAAGGTGTCGATGTCGGCACAGTAGACAACGGCTTTCCGATACCACCGGTCAGTCATGCGTCCTTACTTGTCCGGCCTCCGCCGCCTCGAAACCGCGACAGCACGACGCGCGCGCGGCCGGCCCGCGCTGACCCGGCGGTCGAGGGCCGACACCGCGACAAACGTGGCCACCGGAACCAGCACGAGCGCGGCCCACTGCAGCGGCCCGAGGTAGTGGGTCACGTCGGTGTGCGCCATGTTGAACGCGATGAGCCCACCGAACCCCCACTGCACCAGCGGCACGGTGATCAGCACGGGCGCGACCCACACGAGCAGCCGGCGACGCACCTCGGGCTCCTGCCGCACAAGAGCGGCCACAACCAGCGCGGGCGCGGCCACCACCATGACGATGAGCTGAACCGCAAAGTGCAGGGCAGCGGATCCGCTCGACCAGACCTGGTAGGGCATGAACGTGTCTTGCGAGACCAGCAGCACCCCCGCCGCAGCGACCAGCCACCCGCCCCGCGGCCGCATCGGACCACCACCCTCGGCAACCAGCGTCGCGGCCAGCACCACCGCGGACGCGACGATGATCCAGTAGGCGTAGAGCACCGTCGCCGGAGCGTTGACATAGGACTGGAACGGCACCACGATCTCGGCGGCCAGCCCGACGGCAGCGCCCGCCGCCCCCAGCCACCGCCACCCGACGACGCCCGCGACCAGCACCACACCCCAGACCACCGGACGCGCCCAGTCGAGCGCCGGCAGATGCGGCACGAAGCCGGCGTCGGCTCCGGTAGCCCACCTGATCGCCACGCCCGCGACCCGGCGCACCCCGAGCGCGAACAGCAGCATGGCCCCGAAGATCTGCACGACCCGGGCCGCACGACTCCGGCCGGTTTCGAGCCCGCGCAGATGGGCCGCAAGCGCGCCACGCACGACGTCGAACGTCTGAGCCACGCCAGGACGCGGATCGGCCATCAGGACGCCGAGCATCTCGTCGCCGTACTCCTGCCGGAAGTCGCGCGGATAGAGCGCAAGCAGCGGCCGGTAGCGCGCCTCGGGTTTCATCGGTTCACACTCCGGTCACGCTCGATGCGGTTGTTCAGCCGGGCCACGCCGAGGAAAGCCGCGGCCGGGATCAGCACCATCGCCGCCCACTGCAGCGGGCCGATCGGCCGGATCGTGTCGGGATTGCGCACGGTGAACTCGATGAAGTCGCCGAAGCCCCACTGCATCAGCGGGACCGTGATCAGCACCGGCGCGGCCCAGGCCGCCAGACGGCCACGCAGCTCGCGCGGTTGCCGCACGGCGAAGACCAGGACGAACAGACCGGCGACGAGCACGAAACCGTTGCGCATCGAGCCGAGCTGGTAGGCGAACGCCATGCCGTGGACGACCATCAACGCCCCGGCGGCGACGACCAGCGGCCAGGCGCGGACGGTCAGTCCCTCCGCGGTCGCCGGTGACCAGCCCCGCATCCGCAGGGCGCCGCGCTCGGCGACCAGACCGGCGGCCAGCACGACCATCGCCGTGACGATGAACCAGTCGGCGTAGCGCACCGAGGCCGGTGTGACGAGGTAGGACTGGAACGGCACGGCGATCTCGTTGCCCAGCCCGACGGCCGCGCCCGCCGCACCGAGCCACCGCGACCCGAGCCAGGCCCCGGCGAGCGCGACACCCCAGGCGGCCAGACGAACCCAGCTCGTCGTATCGATGGTCACCCAGCTCGGGTCGTCGACGACGGCCCGCGTGGACAGCACTCCGCTCACGCGGTGCAGCGCCAGGGCGAACAACAGCGTGGCACCGACGATCTGTACGACGCGGGCCGCCCGGCTCTGTCCGGTGAAAGCGAGACGCAGGTGAGCCAGGACCGCCCCGCGCACGAGGTCGAGCGCCTGCGGAACACCCGGACGCGGGTCGGACATCAGAACGCCGAGCATCTCGTCGCCGTACTCCCGCCGGAAGTCACGCGGGTAGAGCGTGAGCAGCCGCCGGTAGCGCGCCTCGGAACTCAAGCCAGGACTCCTTCGTGAGCGGGAGCGGACAGTGCAGGTGGTCAGTGGGCCGCGACAGCGCAGTTCGTCAGCCGGCCGCGACAGTGCGGCTGTTCAGCGGGCCGCGACCATGCGGTTCGCCGGCCGGCCACGACGGTGCAGCTGTTCAGCGGGCCGCGACCATGCGGTTCGCCGGCCGGCCACGACGGTGCAGCTGTTCAGCGGGCCGCGGCGGTGCGATTGGTGAGCATCGCGGCGCCGAGGAAGGCCGCGGCCGGCACGATCACCAGGACTGCCCAGTGGAGCGGGTTGAGCAGCCGGGTCGAGTCGGGGTTGCGCATGTTGAACTCGATGAAGCCGATGAAGCCGTACCGGACGAGCGGCACGCTGACGACGATCGGCGCGGCCCAGCACAACAGCCGGCGGCGCAGGTCACGGCCCTGCATCAGCAACGCCACCAGCAGGAGCGACACGGTCACACCGATGGTCAGCAGGTCGGCCGACCCGATGTAGCCGAACGCGAAGAAGGCGAACGGAGCCCGCGCGACGACGACCGCCAGAGCCGCCGCCGCTCCGGCGACCAGCCACCAGCCCCGCGGCCACAGCACACCCGCGTCGTCGCCGGCGAGGCCGGCGATCAGCACGACCGCCGCCGCGACGATCAGCCAGTAGGCGTAGAGCACCGTCGCCGGAGTGTCCGCATAGGACTGAAACGGCACCAGGATCTCGGCGGTCAGACCGATGGTCGCCGCCCCGGCGCCCAGCACCCGCCACCCGAGGACGGCCCCGGCCAGCGCCACACCCCAGACGACCGGGCGGACCCAGTCGGCGGCCGGGACGTGCGGCGTGTAACCGTCGGCCGTGGCGGTGGCCATCATGATCACCACGCCGGTCAGCCGGCGCAGCGAGAAGCCCAGCAACAGCATCGCGCCGAAGATCTGGACGATCCGGGCCGCCTGGCTCTGACCGGTCACCGAGGCGCGCAGGTGGGCCAGGATTGCGCCGCGCACGATGTCGAGCGTCTGCACCACACCCGGGCGCGGGTCGGCCATCAGCACGCCGAGCATCTCGTCGCCGTACTCCTGCCGGAAGTCACGCGGATAGAGCGCGAGCAGGCGCCGGTAGCGGATCTCGGTCATGCGGTGGCTCCCCCGAAGTTGGTGCGGCGGGCCCGCAGCCGGCCCTCCGCGATGGTGGCTTGCGCGCGCAGCCGGTCGGTCTCGGTCTGCAGGCTCTGCTCGCCGGCCCCCGTGAGCCGGTAGTAGCGCCGGAGCCGGGACTGGACGACTTCCTCCCGATCGACCTCGATCAGGCCCTCGCCGCGCAGCCGGTCGAGGGCGGCGTAGAGCGTGCCCGCGCGCAGACGCACCCGTCCGCCGGTCATCTGCTCGACGTCTTCGATCACGGCATAGCCGTGCCGGGACTCGCCGGCCAGCGCCGTGAGGATCAGAAAGGTCGGCTCGTTCACCGCGGCAGCATATACCGACCGTCGGCATATACCAAGATTGGATTCATCCGAGGCGGGTAGAGAGAGTCGATGGCTGAAGCGGGTCTGAGTCAGCAGGGTGGGCTGACCGGGTGGGTGGCATCCGTCATCGAGTCGTGGGGCGAGGTGGGGGTCGGCCTGCTTGTCGCCCTGGAAAACCTGATCCCGCCGATCCCGAGCGAGATCGTGCTCTCGCTCGGCGGCTACCTGGCCAGCGAGGGCCGGGTCAACCTGGTTCTGGTCTTCCTGGCCGCCACGGCGGGTTCGGTCGGCGGCGCGCTGCTGCTCTACTGGCTCGGCTACGGCCTGGGCGAGGATCGGCTGCGGCGCTGGCTCGACCGCATCCCGCTGGTCGACGCCGACGATCTGGACAAGGCCGACCGCTGGTTCGAGAAGTACGAGAAGGCCGCCGTCCTGTTCGGACGCTGCATGCCGGTGGTGCGCAGCCTGGTCTCGGTGCCGGCCGGCGCCAACCGCATGCCGCTCGGCCTGTTCACCCTGTTCACCGCGATCGGCAGCGGGGTGTGGAACGCGCTCTTCGTCGGGGGCGGCTATCTGCTCGGGTCGCGCTATCAGGACCTGGAGACGTACAGCCAATTCTTTGATCTGGCGATCTGGATCTTCTTCGCCGTGACCGTCGCGCTCTGGGTCGTGAAGAAGGTGCGGAAACGGCGAAGCGCGGCCGCTGGACGGAGCGGCCGCGCTTCTTGATCAACGGGTAGGGATCAGAACCCGGCGCTCACCTTCGTGAAGGCCCAGTCGGCCTGCGCGATGCCGGAGCAGTTGGAGACCACGCCGCCGCCGGCGCAACCCCGGTCGCGGTTGACCGACCAGAACGTGAACCGCGCGAGGCCCTTGCTCTTGGCGTAGTCGCGGATCCGCGTCCAGGTGTCGACGGTGGTGAGCTCCTGCTGGTCCGAGAGACCGTTCATGCCCGAGATGCCGATGCGCGAGTAGGCCTGCGCGTCGGTCAACCCGAAGGTCGTCTTGACCAGGTTCTTCAGACCCTCGGTGGCACCCACGGTCGAGGCGTACATGTCGGCGCCGCCACCGAAGTCGAACGGCATCTGGGTGAAGATGTCGATGTTGGCGTTCAGCGCCTTGGCCTGCTGCACGAGCCGGGTGCCGTAGTAGTTCGGGCCGGTCGGCGAGGTGCCGAAGGTCAGGATCGTCTTCACCGACGGGTTCTTCTGCTTGACGATCTTCAGCGCGTTCAGGACCCGGTCCTGCACGACGGTGTTCTCGAACTCGTCCGAGTTCTCGATGTCGATGTCGATCGACTTGAGCTGGAAGGCGTCGATGAGCTTCTGGTACGCCCCGGCCAGCGCCTCCGGCGTCGAGCAGTTGGGGCCGAGCTTGTTGCCGCTCCAGCCGCCGACCGACGGGACGATGTCGATGCCGGCCGCCCGGGCCTGCGCGATGTAGCTGGCGTGCACGCCGCCGGTCAGGCCGCTCTCGCCGTCCCAGGCCGGGTTACAGCCGTTGCTGGCCAGCACGAACGCGATCGTGAAGGCCTTGACGCCGGTCGCGTTCGCGACGGTCGCGGGCGCCGGCGGGTTGCCCCAGCCCGGGTAGACGTACGGCGCCGAGGCCATCTTGGTGCCGGTCGACGGCGGCGTGGTCGGAGGCGTCGTGGGCGGGGTGGTGGGCGGCGTCGTCGGGGGCGTGGTGCCACCGCACGTGCCGTTGTCGATCCAGACGTCCCACTGGCCGCTGTGCGTGGCCGGCGACTCGTTCTGGGTCCACCACTTGGCGGTGTAGTTCTTGCCGTTCTGCGAGGCCTGGTTGTCCTTGACGTAGACCGCGCTCGACGACCAGGCCGGCGCACAGGCCGCGGCCGCGTTCGAGGTGGCCATGGGCAGTACGGCGGCGGCCGTACCGGCCACGGCGACCGCACTGAGCAAAGCGAGCTTCCGGCTCAGCTTCATGGGGACTCCTGCGTGGGGTGGGGGTTGGGGGTTACGGCAGGGTGGAGAGGTGGGGCTTGACGGTGTTGGCGAAACCGTTGCCGTTCGTGACGTCCCAGTTGATCGACCAGGTCATGGCGCCGGCGATGCCCGGGTAGGTGGCCGGGGGCTTGAAGGAACCGCAGTTGGTGCCGCGGGCCAGGCAGTCGAGCGCGTTGTTGACCACGGTCGGGGCCACGTAGCCGCCGCCGGCCGCGCGGGTGCTGGCCGGCAGGCCCACCGCGACCTGGTCGGGGCGCAGGCCGCCCTGGGTCTGGATGCAGGCCAGCGCGGTGATGAAGTTGACCGTGCCCTGCGAGTACGCGTTCATCTGGTCGCAGCCGAGCATCGCGCCGGAGTTGTAGAACTGCGTGAACACCACGGTGAGGATGTCCTTGATGCTCAGCGCGAGGGCGAAGTACGAGGACTGCGGGTTCTGCATGTCGATGGTCTGCGGCGCCATCGTGATGATCAGGTTGGCGCCGGCCTTGGCGCGCAGGCTGCGCAGCGCCTGGGCCATGTAGGTGGCGTTGAGGCCGTTCTCGAGGTCGATGTCGACCCCGTCGAAGCCGTACGTGGTCATCAGCCGGTAGACCGAGTCGGCGAACGCGGTGGCCGCGGCCGAGCTGGACACGCTGACCGTGCCCTTCTCGCCGCCGACCGAGATGACGACCTTCTTGCCGCGCGAGTGCAGGGTGGCGACGTCGGCCTTGAACTGGGCGTCGGTGTAGCCGCCGACCGCGCTGGCCAGGCCCGGGTCGAGGTTGAAGGTGACCGCGCCCTGGGTGGCGGTGGCGTCGGCGAAGGCGACCGCGATCAGGTCGTAGTTGTTCGGCACGGCGGCCAGCTTGAGCGGGGCGGCGCCGTTGTCGAAGTTCTGCCAGTAGCCGGTCAGGAAGTGCTTGGGCAGCTGCCCGTTCGACGGCGGCGTCGTGGGCGGGGTGGTCGGCGGCGTCGTGGGTGGCGTCGTCGGCGGAGTGGTGGGGGGTGTGGTCGGCGGGGTCGTGGGCGGCGTGGTCGGGCCACTGCCGCAGGCGCCGTCGTTCTTCCAGACATCCCACTGTCCACTGTGCGTGGCCGGGGACTCGTTCTGCGTCCACCACTTGGCGCTGTAGTTGGTGCCGTTCTGCGAGGCGGTGTTGCCGCCGACGTAGACCTGCGACGAGCTCCAGGCCGGGGCACACGCCGCGGCGGCCGAGGCCGTGCTGGTGAAGTAGGTCGCCGCACCTGCGGCGACGAGCGCCGTGACAGTCGCCAAGACTACGGATCGGGAGCGCTTCATCGCCGTCCTTCCACGGTCATCCAGTGAGATGTATCAATCATTAGGACTGTTAACAGTAAAAGTCCAGAGGGCGAACCCTTAAACATCCTTAAAGATGGATGGACCGGGGCCCGGAGCCCCGATCCATCGATGATCGTCAGCGCCGGAACTGGATCCAGTTGACGTTCACAAAGTCGGCCGGCTGACCGCTGGAGAAGGTCAGGAAGACCGTGTGCGTGCCGGTCACGTTCGCGACGTTGCCCGGGATCGACTGCCAGGTCTGCCAGCCGCCCGTGCTGCCGAGCGCGAAGCTGCCGATCGGGGCGTTGTCGCGGCTGTCCAGGCGCACCTGGATCAGGCCACTGACCCCGGAACCGGCGCCCGACGCGACCCGCGCGACGAAGTCCTTCACGCCACCCGTACCGAAGTTGACGTTGTTGAACTGCAGCCAGTCACCGTTGGCGATGTAGCCGACGTCCTGCCCGCCCTCGGAGCACGTCTCGACCTGCACCCCGGCCGACGAGTTGAACGACTCGGCCTCGATCCGCGAGTAGGCGTCCCGCGTGCCACCCGTCGGCGGCGTGGTCGGCGGTGTGGTCGGCGGCGTCGTGCTGCCCGAGCTCTGCCAGACGGCCACGTAGTCGACGATCATCGGCACGCCGGGCTGGGTCGCCGACGTGGGACCGCCCCCGAACGCGGCCGGGAACCCGCCGCCCATGGCCACGTTGAGGATCACGAACATCCCGTGGTGGGTGGCGTTGTTCCAGGTCGTCGCGTCGACCGAGTTGCTGGTGAGGGTGAAGTAGTTGGTGCCGTCGAGATACCAGCGCATCTGCTCGGGCGACGTGCTGCGGTCGTATTCCACCGCGTACGTGTGCATGCCGGTGTTGCAGCCACTGCAGGCGCGCTCGCCGCTGGTCAGGCCGGTGGTCTCGTTGCACGGACCGCCCGGGTTGCTGCCGCAGTGCAGGGCGGCGAACACCGAGTTGCGGCCGTTGATGTTCTCCATGATGTCCCACTCGCCGATGCTCGGCCAGTTCGTCGCGCCGACCGGGCGGGCCGCCGCGCCGAGGGCCCAGAACGCGGGCCAGTAGCCGGCCGCGGCCGCCCCGCTGACGTTGGGCTGCTGCAGCCGCGCCTCGATGCGCACCTTGCCCCCGGCCGGCGCCGCGAAGTCGGTGCGCTGCGTCTCGACCCGGCCCGACGTCCAGTTGCCGCCCGAGTCACGCAGCGGCTTGATCACCAGGTTGCCGTTGCCGTCCTGATAGACGTTGTTCGTCGAGTCGGTCATGTACTCGACCTCGCCGGTGCCCCAGTTCGACGCGCCGCCGGGGTAGCCGTACCCGATGTCGTAGAGCCAGTTGGAGCGGTTGAGACCGGTGCCCGCGGCGCCGGTGAAGTCGTCGCTGAAGACCAGCGACATGCCGGCCGGGGCGGTCGGGACGGCCGCGTTCGCGTTCATCGCGAAGACCGCCGTGGCGGCCACCGCGAGCAGGGCCGTCGCCGTGGCGAGCAGACTGCGTATCCGCTTCCGAGACATGGATTGCGCCTTCCTGGAGGGGGTGTGAGAGCGCTCTCAGCGGATTTCACGCTCACCATGTGAACGTTGTCAATATGGACAGTCGTCGATTGCCCGCCCGTACCCGGAAGTGGCACAGTGCGGATCGCCCAGCCGGTCGTTTCTGTGCGGCGATGATCGGGTAACCCCGGCGGCATGGACACCGGTGCCACGGGCGCGACCACGATCTCCGAAGACCTGGCGCAGAAGGCCGAGTCACGCGAACTGCTGACGCTCGGGGTCGAAGAGGAATACATGCTGGTCGACGCGGTCGAGCCGCGGGCCGTCGAGGCGGTCGAAGAAGTCTTCGACCACATACCGGCCGAGATCAGCGCCTTCGTCCAGCACGAGTTGACCCGCGGCCAGATCGAGGTCGCCAGCCCGCCGCAGCTCGAACTCGGAGCTCTGGCCGAGGCCCTGCGCGGTCTGCGCAGCGGGGTCGCGGGCGCCGCCGAGCAGGCCGGGGCCCGGCTGCTCGCGATGGGCTCCGGGCCGGCCTCGGGCGGGAACATCCGATTCGTCGACAAGCCCCGGTACCACCGCATGCGGGAACGCTTCGGCGACCTCTCCCCCGGGCCGGGCCTGTGCGGCACGCACGTGCATGTGAGCGTCCCCGACGATGAGACCGGGGTGCAGATCCTCAACCATCTGCGCCCCTGGCTGCCGATCTTCCAGGCCGCCACGACGAACTCCCCCGTGTTCGCCGGCCGGGACACCGGATATGCCAGCTGGCGCTCGATGTTGTGGGAGCGGTGGCCCACCGTCGGCCCGGCGCCCTACCTGCGCTCGTTCGCCGAATACGAGACCCTGGTCAGCGACCTCGAGTCGAGCGGCGCGATGCTCGACGAAGGAATGCTCTACTGGTACGCCCGCCTGGCCGCTCGCTACCCCACCGTCGAGATCCGGATGGGCGATGTCATGCCCACCACCGACGACGCTGTGCTGCTGGCCGCCCTGGCCCGGGGACTGGTCGCCACCCTGCTCAACGACGTCCGCGACGGCAAGCCGGCCCCCGATGTGCCGCACCCGCTGCTGATGGCCGCGCACTGGCGGGCCGCCCACGACGGGCTCGAGGGCCTGAACATCGACATGGCCACCCGCGAGCCGCGCCCGGCCTGGCGGCTGATGCGCCAGCTGTTCGACTACGTGACTCCCGAGCTCGAGCGGCACGGCGACCTCGAGACGGCCACGGTCCTGATGGGACGCCTGCGCTCGCACGGCACCGGCGCCGCCCGGCAGCGGGCGATCCTGGCCCAGGGCGGGTCGGTCAGCGACGTCGTCGACCGTTTTGCCCGCCTGACCCGCGGAGCCGATCCGGCGGCATAGGTTGGAACCATGAAACTCGTGGTCATCGGCGGGGACGCGGCCGGCATGTCGGCCGCCTCGCAGGCGCGCAAGCGTCTCGGCCCGGACGACCTGTCGATCGTCGTCTTCGAGCGTGGGCACTACACGTCGTACTCGGCCTGCGGCATCCCCTACTGGATCGGTGGCGCGGTCGAGGAGAAACAGAAGCTGATCGCCCGTACGCCCGAGGAGCACCGCAAGAACGCCATCGAAGTCCGGCTGCGGCACGAGGTGGTCGGCATCGACCTCGACCGGCGCGAGGTGGTGGCCCACGACCTGGCCGGTGGCGGCGAGGTGCGCGAGCCGTTCGACCACCTCGTCTACGCCACCGGCGCGTCCCCGTTCGCGCCGGAGTGGGCCCGCGTACGCGACGCCGGGGTCTTCGGTGTGCAGACGCTCGACGACGGCGAGGCGATCCACTCCTGGCTCGACCGCTCGCCCACGCCCCGGCGCGCGGTGGTGATCGGCGGCGGCTACATCGGGGTCGAGATGGCCGAGGCGATGGTGCTGCGCGGGCTCGAGGTCACGCTGCTCGAGAAGTCGCCCCAGCCGATGGGCAAGACGGTCGACCCCGAGATGGGCGCCCTGGTGCAGAAGGCGATGCGTTCGCTCGGCATCGAGGTGCGCACCGACGCCCACGTCGAGGGGCTCGAGACCGCCGACGGACGGGTGCGCGGGGTGGTCACCCCCGACGGCACCCTGCCGGCCGACATCGTGGTGCTGGGTCTGGGCGTACGGCCGAACTCCGCCCTGGCTCTGGAGAGCAGCCTGCCCGTGGGGCCGACCGGCGGCGTGATCACCGACCTGCGCATGCGGGTCGAGGGCGTGGAGGGCGTGTGGGCCGCCGGCGACTGTGTCGAGTCACGGCATCTGCTCACCGGGCGGCCGGTACACGTACCTCTGGGAACTCACGCCAACAAGCAGGGCCGGGTGGCGGGCATCAACATCGGCGGCGGATACGCCACGTTTCCCGGGCTGATCGGCACCGCGGTCACCAAGGTGTGCGACCTCGAGGTGGCCCGCACCGGGCTGACGTCCAAGGAGGCGCGGGCGGCCGGCTTCGCCTTCGTGACCGCGAGCGTCGACTCGACCAGCCGCGCCGGCTACTACCCCGGCGCTGAGATGATGACCATCAAACTGATCGCCGAGAAGCGTACGGGCGTGCTGCTCGGAGCCCAGATCGTCGGACGGGCCGAGGCCGCCAAGCGGATCGATGCGCTGGCCGTCGCGACGTGGAACCGGATGACGGTCGAGGAGATGACGTCGCTCGATCTGAGTTACGCGCCGCCGTTCGCCCCGGTGTGGGATCCGGTCCTGATCGCTGCCCGAAAGGCCACCGAGGCGGTACACGCCAGCCTTTGACCGGATTTGGGTGCGCGGGCCTTCAGCGCCCTGCCAGCAACGATGCCGGACGGTAATGGATCGACCACCGATCCGGTATCGCGCTTGATCTTGCGGCACGGTAGGAACGCAGGATGCCGCCCATCTCGTCTCCCCCATCGACGCAGGCCGTCAGTGGGCGACACCGGCGGCCCGAGTCCCTCGCCGACATCCGCAGTGGGCCACGCGTCGTCCTGAGCGCTGACATTCCGCGGCCGCGCCGCTCCGATCGGCACCAGCGTCCCACCCGCGGTGGCCGGCACGCCGCGGCCCGCCCGGCCACCACCCGGCCCCCGGTGACCGGCACCCACCGCGCCCCCGGCACCCTGCCGATCGAGTCGTGGCTGCTGATGGGCAAGAAGCGGCAGCAGGCCCTGCTCGCCTCGCTGGTCGCGATCGGCATCGTGCTGCTGGCCATGCCGGCCCAGCAGCGCCGCGACGGCTTCGACGCGGTCAACGCGGCCGCCCAGGCGGTGGCCGGTGTGCAGACACCGGCGAAGCCGCAGGCCGTGCCCACCCCCGAGCGCGAGAAGAGCGCCCCGAAGGAAGAGGACGAGAAGCCGCCGTCCACATCGGAAGAGTCCGCGCCCGACAAGCCGGCGCCCACCCCGACGGCCGCGAGTCCCCGCCCGAGCCGGTCTGCTCCCGAGGCCGAGAAGGCCGCCACCGATCTCGGGCCGGGCAAGTCGCTGCGCACCACGGGCAGCAAGGTCGTGGCGCTGACGTTCGACGACGGCCCCGACCCGGTGCAGACGCCGCGCATCCTCGAACTGCTCGACAAATACCAGGTGAAGGCCACCTTCTGCCTGGTCGGCACCCAGGTCAAGCGGCACCCGGAGATCGTCCGCGACATCGTCGCCGCCGGTCACACGCTCTGCAACCACACCTGGGACCACAGCCTCAAGATCGGCAAGGACCAGCCCGCCAAGATCCAGGCTGACCTGCTGAGCACCAACGCCGCGATCCAGGCGGCCGCGCCCGACGCGAAGGTCCCGTTCTTCCGCGCCCCCGGCGGCAACTTCACCGAACGTCTGGTCGGCGTGGCCGGCAACCTCGGGATGACCTCGCTCTATTGGGAGGTCGACCCGCGCGACTGGGACCACCCCGAGAAGGAGACGGCCGAGCAGCACATCGCGCGGGTGGTCAACGACATCCGCGGGCAGGTGAAGCCGGGCGCGATCGTGCTGTCGCACGACTTCAACCAGCCGGACACCATTGCGGCGTACGAGAAACTGCTCCCCTATCTGGCCGAGAACTTCACCCTGGGCATCCCCGCGCCTTCTCCGGAACCCTCCTCTAGCGTTCCCGCTGACAGCTAGGGCACCAGTAGAGATTGCGCGCGGCGAGCGACCCGCGTGCCACCTCGGTGCCGCAGACCAGGCACGGCTGCCCCGGCCGGCGATACACGTAGACCTCGCCGCCGTGCCGGTCGACCCGCGGCGCCCGCCGCATGGCCTCGGGCGTGTGCCGGGTGTGCACGGTGTCGATGCGACCGCGGGCCACGCCCTCCTTCATCAGCGCGCGCAGATCGGCCCAGAGCTCGTCCCACACGTCGGCCGTGATCAGGCGCCCCGGCGTGGACGGCGCGAGCCCGGCCCGGAACAGCACCTCGTTGGCATAGATCAGCCCACATCCGGCCACGATCGACTGATCCATCAGCAGCCCGAAGATCGGCTTGCCGCTCTTGTGGATCGACGGGAAGGCCGCCCGCGGGTCCGAGTCATCCCGCAGCGGATCCTCACCCAGCCGATCACGCAACAATTGGACCTGCGCCGGATCGAACACCTCACACGCGGTCGGCCCGCGCAGATCG
This sequence comes from Paractinoplanes bogorensis, assembly GCF_018829635.1. Lineage (GTDB taxonomy): Bacteria > Actinomycetota > Actinomycetes > Mycobacteriales > Micromonosporaceae > Actinoplanes > Actinoplanes bogorensis. The sequence continues at coordinate 10,007 of NZ_JAHKKG010000001.1, read as the reverse complement.
AGCCAGTGCGCGCCCCCCACCACCCGCATGCGAACCTGCCCGACCGGCGCCGGCACGGGCCGCTCCCCGTCGGCAAACTTGCCGTAGAGCCCGAGGTGAACGTGCACGGTGAGGTCGCCATCATAGTGATGCAGAAGATGTTTCCCGTACGCCTCGGTGTCCGTCAGCCGCCGCCCGTCAACGCGCCCGGCCCCGTCCGTGAAGCGCCCCTGGGGGCTGCTGACCTGCAGTAGTTGTCCGGCAAACAACTCCAGGTGGCGGGCCGCAAGCCGATGAATGGTGTGTCCCTCTGGCACGGTCAGCAACAGTACCCAGCACGCCCGTTTCCACGCCATCTGAGCTGGTGAGCGGCTCGTGTGATCTCGCCCGGGCAGAGGCGAGTACGCCTGAAGCACGTGGGCCGGGTGGGCTCCGAGACGGACGGTCGGGTGGCTTGCGGCGGCCTCTTCTGTGTCAGTCGAAGATGCGCTCAAGGTCATCAACGGTGCAGCGGGCGGAAGCTGGTTCAGCGGCTGCGGATCGGCGGGCGGCTGCACGTTCGACGCGACGTAGGCGAGCATTCTCGGCCAGCGCGGCGGGCCGACAGACAACTTCGGCTCGAGGGCATCCCCGACCCGACGGCGGGCACCACGCACGCATCACCTCGTGCAGAACGTCGTCTCGGGTACGGACGGTCAGCAGGGCCGATACTCGGCGGTGGTCTGAGTGGGCGTCCGTCGGGACAGCCCGAACCGGAGCCGGCTCGACCGTGCCGTTCAAGCTCACCAGCGACGCACCAGGGCAGGTCGTGCTGAACGCCAAGCTGGATCCCCGGACCAAGACGCTGCTGGTGATCGCTGGTCTGGCCGGCCGGGCCAGACCGACCACCGAGGTGGCCGCGGCACGCGCCGAGATCACGGCGGTGGAGGACTTCATGCGAGCCCGCCGAGCCAGGCGAGCCGGACCGCGGGGCAGCTGGCGTCGGCCCGTGATCTGGAGAGCTTGGTCGCGGTCGGCATCATCGGCCTGCTCGAGACGTTCACCTTCGCCGTGCAGCGCGACGAGTTCGCCACCATCTGCACGCACACGACGTACTGGTTGGAGGGCGCCAACGTCACCGTACGTATCAGAGGCGGTGCTGCTGACCGGCGACCGCGCCGACGCGTGCGACGTGCCGTGGGCGCTGAAGCTGCTGCACGACCGCGGTTCCACCCCGCCTTGCGAGTGATCACCGGGGGTTGGGCGCAACCACTCACTCAGGTCGCCGTGGCGTGCTTCGCGTTCTGGACGCGCCAGCGGCCAGCGAAGTGCGTCGCGGTCCCCGCGGGAGCGACGGTCTGCAACCCACCACCCAGCCGGGACATGCAGGTCTTGATCTTCGTTCGTCGTCGACTCGTGGAACGATGAACCTATGGTCAACAGTCCGGTGGCGTTTGTGCTCGGCGGCGGCGGCGTGCTCGGCGCGGTCGAGGTGGGCATGTTGCGCGCCCTGTTCCGTGGGGGATATCGGCCCGATGTGGTGGTCGGTACCTCGATCGGCGCGGTCAACGGGGCCCTGGTGGCGTCGGATCCGAGTGAGTCGGTGACCGACCGGCTGGTGCGGCTCTGGACGTCGCCCGAGGCGGCCACGGTCTACGGCGACTCGATCGGCCGGCAGCTGCGCCGGTTCGCGGCCCGCACCCATCTGCACTCGCCGTTGCCGCTGCGCCGGCTGCTGGAGAGCGAACTGGGCGAGCAGACGACGTTCGCCGATCTCAAGGTGCCGTTCCACTGTTGCGCGGCGAGCATCGAGCGGGCGGCCGAGCACTGGTTCGACAGCGGGCCCCTGGTCGACGCCGTGCTGGCCTCGTCGGCGGTGCCGGGGCTGCTGCCGCCGATGGAGATCGCGGGCGAGCACTATGTGGACGGTGGGATCGTCAACTCGATCCCGATCGGCGAGGCCGTGCGGCTCGGCGCCAAGCTGCTCTTCGTGCTGCAGGTGGGCCGGGTCGAGCGCAGTCTGAGCGTGCCCCGCCGGCCGTGGGAGGTGGCGCAGGTGGCGTTCGAGATCGCCCGGCGGCACCGGTTCGCGCGGGAGCTTGCGTCGCTGCCCGACGATGTACGGGTGCATGTGCTCCCCACCGGCGGCGGCGAGAGCCGGGACGACAGTCCCTGGGCCTACCGTGACATGGCGGCGGTCGGGCGCCGGATCAGCCGGGCCTACACCGCGTCGCGCCGCTATCTGGCGGCCAACGTCCCACCGGCGTCCTGATGCCGCTTCCCCCGGTCTGGGTCCGCCGCCTGATCATCGCCCCCGTCGTCGTGGTGCTCGCCGCCGCGCTGTTGCTCACCACCCCGATCTGGCTGGTGCTGGCGCTGCTGCTGTCGCCCCTCGTGCCCGGCCATCTGCGGGTGCCCCGGCTGGCGCTGCTGGCCATCCTCTATCTGCTCTGGGACGCGGCGGCGCTGGTTGTGCTGGCCGTCATGTGGGTGGCCTCCGGGTTCGGCCACAACATCCGCAGTCCGCGCTTCCAGCGGGCCCACTACGTGATCACCGGTCGCTTCCTGGCGATCCTGTTCTGGTTCGCCAAGTGGGCGCTGCACCTGACCGTCGACGTGGTCGGCACCGACCCGGACACGGCACTGCCGGGCCGGCCCGAGATCGTGGTCAGCCGGCACGCCGGTCCGGGCGACTCGTTCATCCTGATCCACGGCCTGATCAATTGGTTCCAGCGTGAACCGAGGATCGTCCTCAAGGCCACGCTGCAGTGGGATCCGGCCGTCGACGTGCTGCTCAACCGGCTGCCCAACCGGTTCATCTCGCCCGGCCGCACCGGCACGTCGACACTCGAGCAGCAGATCGGCGAGACCGCGTACGGGCTGGACGACAACGACGCCTTCGTGATCTTTCCGGAGGGCGGTAACTTCACGCCCCGCCGCCGGATGAGCGCGATCGCCCGGCTGCGGGCCAAGGGTCTGGCCGACGCGGCCCGTAAGGCGGAGAAGCTGCAGCACGTCCTGCCGCCGAAGCCGGGCGGACTGTTCGCGGCGATCGACGCCGCGCCTGACGCCGGGGTCATCTTCGTGGCCCACACCGGGCTCGACCGGATGATGACGATCGCCGACGTCTGGCAGGAGCTGCCGATGGACAAGCGGCTCGTGATGAAGTTCTGGAGTGTCCCGCCGGAGGAGGTGCCGACCGGCGAGGAGGAGCGGGTGGCCTGGCTCTACGACTGGTGGGCGCGGATCGACTCGTGGATCGAGGACAACCGTCCGGCGTTCCGTCCGCTCAGCACGGACTGGACGGCGCGTCGATCCGCGCCCACAGAGTCAGCCGGTTCGTCAGCCGCCGAGTGAGCTGTAGACGCTGTCGGGGGCCTCGGTCACCTCGGAGGCGGCCGGCTTGGTGACGGTCACCGGAACGCCGTAGTCGGTGTAGAGCACGTTCAGCGGCTGCGCGGCCTGCCCGTTGACGGCCGGGATCTGGATGGTGAGCTCGGCCAGCCGGCCCTGGTCGTCCAGGCCCGCGGTGAACGGCACCTTCTGCGCCTGGGCGCCGGACTCGTCGATCGTCACCTGGGAGACGCCGGCCAGGCCGACCGCCTTGGTCAGGTCGAGCGTGCCGGCGTAGCTGTTGCCGCCGGTGGACTGCACGTCGGTGGCCGAGCTGAGCAGCTTCGAGGTGTTCACCGGGTCGAGCTGACCGGGCCGCAGACCGATGTTGGCGCCCTCGGGCAGCCGGGCCACGTCGATGTGGGTCCAGGTGCTCGCCTTGGTGATGCCGGGGATCTGGACGTAGAGGTCCTGACCGGCGAGCAGCGTCTTGACCGTGAGCGAGGCGTTGGTGCCGTTGGCGGCCAGGTCGGCCGTGCCGACGCCCTGGGCCGGGTCGACCTGACCGGTCAGCTTGAAGCCGGGGCCGGAGGTCGCCGTGATCTTGAAGCTGGTCGTCCCGAGCTGCGAGGTTCCCTTGGTCAGGGCCTCGACCGCGGCCGGGTCGGCGGCGCTCGCCGAACTGCCGGTCGATGCGGGCGCGCTCGCGCCGGGCGCCGCGGTGCTGCCGGAGCCGGTGTCGCCGCAGCCGGTCAGGGCCAGAGCCGCCGTCGCCATCGTCGCGATCCCCAGCCCAGCGAGCCGTGGTGTCCGCATGTCCGTCCCTTCCGCCCGGCCGGTCGTCGGGATTGACTCCGGCTCATGGATCTCAATTCCCCCAACGGCGCTCCTAGCAAACGGACACGACGGACAGGTGGACCCCGCACCACCCACGGTTAGGAGGCACGCGGCATGATTGCCGTGGCACAGACACCCGCGGACCATCGGGAGGACCCGTGAGATTCGAGGTCAGCAAGGTCCTCGACGCCATCGAGGCCCGCCTCACCACCGATCCGGCGCTCGCCCGGGCCGTGGTCGACATGTCGGAGATCGTGCGTTACGCCGATCTCGACGGCGGTCGGCCCGCGAGCTCGGTGCGCCTCGGACTGGTGATCGACGCTCTTGGCAAGCGCGTCAGCGAGGAAAACGTCCCCGTCTACGTGGTGGCGCCGCGCGGCCTGCTCTCCGACACCGACCTGACCTCGAACGAGCGGATGGTCATCCGGCGCTGGGCCGACGACGGCAAGGTCGAGGTCGTACCCCAGGTCGACGACCGGGTCTTCGAGGTGGCCGAGCTACTGGGCCTGCCGGTGCTGACCCGCACCCGGGGCGACCGCGAGCGGCACCCGTGGGTCGACGAGCCGGGCCGGCTGCTGGCCGCGGTGGCCGGCGAGGGCGGCAGCACGGTGCTGATGGCCCGGGTCGGCCGGGGCGAACCGCCCAAGCCGGCCGAGCGGTCCCAGGTGGGTGAGCGACTGCTGGCCCGCATCTGGAGCTGCCCCGAGCCGAACTGCACGAGCTTCGGCTCCGGCGGCGACCCGGACAGCCCGTTCGCCGACATGCGCACCTACACCAGCCCGGTGTCGCAGCCGCCGCCGTCGTTGCGCACCGGCGCGCCGACCTGCCCGCGGCACGGCGCCCGGCTGCAGGACGCCGGCCCCCGCCCCTCGGTCGAGGTGATGTCGGTCCGCATCGACGGCGTCATCCGCTGCCGCTTCGTGGTCTCGACCGACGAGCCGGTCGTGGTCGGCCGCGCCCCCGACGGCGGCCGCGGCGTCATGCTCGGCCAGTGGCTGACCGACGACGCCCGCAAGTGGATCAGCCGCGGGCACGTGCAGTTCACGCTGCGCACCGACGGCAACCTCACGGTGCAGGACATCAGCACCAACGGCAGCGGGGTCCGCCCGGGCGGCTCGACCAGCGACGACGAGCGCATCGCGCTGCACCGCCAGGAGAGCCGCACGCTGGGCCCGACCGACGTGGTCGAGCTCTACGGCGGGGTCAACGTGGGCCGCTCGAAGATGTGGGCCACCGGCGGCGTCGTCCAACCCGAATCGGTGATGGCCGAGGCGCCGACGATGGCCCTCCGGAAGTTCGAGCGGCCTAGTTAAGAATCGCCGCCAGCTGGTCCACCGCGTGGTCGATCTCTTCGCGGGTGACGACCAGGGGCGGGGCCAGGCGGATGGTCGAGCCGTGCGTGTCCTTCGCGAGCACGCCGCGCTCGGCCAGCCGCTCACAGGCCTGGCGGCCGGTCAGCAGAGCCGGGTCGATGTCCACCCCGGCCCACAGACCCCTTCCCCGTACGGCGATGACACCGTGCCCGATCAACGCGTTCAAACGGGCGTGCAGGTGCTCACCGAGCTCGGCCGAGCGCTGCTGGAACTCGCCGGTCGCCAGCAGCCGCACCACCTCGCCGCCGACCGCGCAGGCCAGCGGGTTGCCGCCGAAGGTCGAGCCGTGCTCGCCGGGCTTGAGCACACCCAGCACGTCGCGGTCGGCGGCCACGGCCGACACCGGCACGATGCCGCCGCCGAGCGCCTTGCCCAGCACGTACATGTCGGGGACGACGCCCTCGTGCTCGATGGCGAACGTCCTACCCGTACGGCCGAGACCGGACTGGATCTCGTCGGCCACCATCAGCACGTTGTGCTCGTCGCAGAGCGCCCGTACGGCGGCGAAGTAGCCGGCCGGCGGCACGAGCACCCCGGCCTCGCCCTGGATCGGCTCGAGCAGCACGGCGACCGTGTTCGGGGTGATGGCGTCGCGCAGGGCGGCCTGATCCCCGTACGGCACCACGACGAACCCCGGCGTGTAGGGCCCGAAGTCGGCCTTGGCGTCCGGGTCGGTCGAGAAGCTGACGATGGTCGTCGTCCGGCCGTGGAAGTTGTCGGCCGCCACGATGATCTCGGCCTGGCCGTCCGGCACGCCCTTGACCTGGTAGCCCCACTTGCGGGACACCTTGATCGCGGTCTCCACCGCCTCGGCGCCGGTGTTCATCGGCAGCACCAGGTCTTTGCCGCAGAGCTCGGCCAGCGACCGGCAGAACTCGGCGAACTGGTCGTGCACGAAGGCCCGGCTGGTCAACGTGATCCGGTCGAGCTGGGCGTGCGCGGCGGCGATCAGGCCGGGGTGCCGGTGCCCGAAGTTGAGCGCCGAATATCCGGCCAGGAAGTCGAGGTAGCGGCGGCCGTCGACGTCGGTCACCCAGGCGCCCTCGCCCTCGGTGATCACGACCGGCAGCGGGTGGTAGTTGTGCGCCGTGTACCGCTCGGCCTCGGCCAGCTCGTTCGGCGTACGGTTCTCCACGGTCGTCATGAACGCACCTCCAACGTGCAGCACTTGGGTCCGCCGCCGGCCTTGCGCAGCTCGGAGACGTCGACCCCGACGGTCCGGTAGCCGGCCTTCTCCAGCTCGGCGGCCAGGTGGGTGGCCTGCACCGGCAGCACAACGGTACGGCCGTCGCTGACCGCGTTGAGGCCGAGTACGGCCGCGTCCTCCGCATCGGCGATCACGGCGTGCGGGTAGAGCTGCTGGAGCACGGCCTGCGAGCCGGGCGAGAACGCGGCCGGCAGGTACGCGATGTTGGTCTCGTCGAGGACGCACAGCGCCGTGTCGAGGTGGTAGAGCGACGGGTCGACCAGCTGCAGCGTGATCACCGGGCGGCGCAGCGCCTCCTGCGTCTCGGCGTGCGAGGCGTGCGCGGTGCGGAAACCGGTGCCGGCCAGCAACACATCCCCGGCCAGCAGGATGTCGCCCTCGCCCTCGTTGGTGTGCTTGGGCTCGATGACCTCGAAGCCGTGCTCGCGGAACCAGGCCGCGTAGGCCGGGGCCTCGTCGGCCCGCTCGGCGTCGCGGAACTGCACGGCCAGCACCCGGCCGTCGACCACGGTGGCGCCGTTGGCCGAGAACACCATGTCGGGCAGGCCGGGCAGCGGCTCGATCAGCTCGACCGTGTGTCCCAGGTCGAGGTACGTCTGCCGGAGGGTCTCCCACTGGCGGACGGCGAGCGCGTTGTCGTAGGGCGCCGTGGGATCCATCCACGGGTTGATGCGGTAGGTCACCGCGAAATGCGTGGGCCGGCACATCAGGTAGCGGCGCGGCGAGGCCGTGGTCGTCATGCAGAAAACGCTAGGCGCGCGGGACCGTCGAATGCTTCAGTTCAACCATGCACGCAGCGGTCGATCGTTGCGTGATCGGACCCGTTCGCAGAGATTCGTTGCACAGCGTCGAGGGCGGCCCTGAATCGGGGCCGCCCTCGCGGCGTTCACTGCCACCGGCGAACCGCCGGACCGTTCCGGGGCGGGACTGGTGTGCGCCAGTCCCGGTTCCGATCAGTGCGTCCGGCGAACCGCCGGTGCGATTGTCTGGTACCCGACAATTGCCGAAGGTAAACCGTCAGAAGCGGTTGATGAACTGTGCGTCGAGCCACACCCGGGCGTTGTCCACGGCCGGGATGTCGGTGCCCAGCCAGTTGAGCGAACCGGTCAGGGCGAGCACGCCGAGCACGATCGCGCCCAGCGAGAACACCATGCCGAGCAGGGCGTTGCCCTTGCCCGCGACGTGACGCTTGCCGGTGGCGTGGATGCCGCTGAGCGACAGGATCAGGGCCAGGCCGGCCAGGCCGATGCCATAGCCCATCAGCGGGCCGGACAGCACCAGCAGCACCGACGCGACACCCAGGATCAGGCCGAGCGTGGCCAGGAAGCTGGCCCGCGGCTTGGGGCCGAGCGGGGCCTCCGGCTTCTCCACGGTCGCGCTGCCGGAAGGCCGGGTCGTCGTGACCGCCGGCGGCGGGGGCGGCGGCGCGTCCCGCCGGGTGGCGGTCGGCGGGGCCGGAGGCAGGTCGGTGAGCGTGTCTTCCTCGTCGCGCCGGGGACGAATCTCGGTCGTGTTGTCGGAGCGCGGCCGCGTCACCGTGCCGGTCGCAGCCGGGCGCGTCGTGGCCGAGCCGGTGCCGGTCGCGGTCGGACGCTCGGTGGTCTCCGTGGTATCGCTTGTGGTCTGGCGGGAGAACGTCGGGATCCTCACGTCCAGCACCTCCTTGACGAATTCGGGGGATGCCCCTCCTGTACCCCGAACCCCCGGAAACGACACAACGGGCACGTGGGGAGTCCCCACGTGCCCGTCCGGATGTTGCGTGCGTCAGACCAGCGACGTCGTGCCGGTGACCTGGTTGGCCTTGCTGATCACGTGGTCGACCAGGCCGTATTCCTTGGCCTGGTCGGCGGTGAACCAGCGGTCACGGTCGGAGTCGCGCTCGATCTCCTCGGGCGTGTGCCCGCTGTGGAAGGCGATCCGCTCGTTCATCACGTTCTTGATGTGCAGCATGCTCTCGGCCTGGATGGCGATGTCGGCCGCGGTGCCGCCGATGCCACCGGAGAGCTGGTGCATCATGATCCGCGCGTGCGGCAGGGCGTAACGCTTGCCGGGCGTGCCCGCGCAGAGCAGGAACTGGCCCATCGAGGCGGCCATGCCCATCGCGATCGTCGCCACGTCGTTCTTGATGTACTGCATCGTGTCGTACACCGCCATGCCGGCACTGATCGAGCCGCCCGGCGAATTGATGTAGAGCGCGATGTCCTTCTCGCTGTCGGCCGAGGCCAGCAGCAGCATCTGGGCGCAGATGCGGTTGGTCACCTCGTCGTTGACCTCGGAGCCGAGGAAGATGATCCGCTCCCGGAGGAGCCGCTCGAACACCTGGTCATCGAAGGATGCGCCACCGCCCCGCATCGTCAACTCGTCAACACTCATGACAACACCCTCTCGCATCCGCCGCCCGGGCCGGAACCCGACCGGCCGTTTCGACGCTCCCAGCTTTCCTCAGCCGGGCCCTCGCCTCCCAGTGATTCCCCTCAGGGCGAATCAGCTCACGGCATAACCGCCCCCGTCGGGTGGCCGACAGGCAGTATCTCCGCGCGGTTCCGACAGCCCCTGACGTGCATGACCACTACCCGCGTCCTCGCCGTTGTCACCTCGCTCACCCTGCTGCTGCCGCTGGGCGCCTGCACCGCGGTCGCCCAGGCCACCCCGGATCCGACGGTCTCGCCCCATCAAAAGCCGACGGTCTCGCCCCACAAGATGCCGGCGGTCTCGCCCCACAAGAAGGCCCCGGCCGAGGCCCCCGTCGTGCGCCCGCAGAAACCGGCGTCGGAACTGCACGGCACCCAGTACGCCTACGTCACCGCCTACCAGGGCAATCGCGTCACGTTCGACCTGGTCGAGTTCTTCGAATCCCCAAAGGCCCACGCCGCCTGCGTCGCGGACGGCATCTCCAGCGGCGAGGGTGTCTGGTGCGCCGAGTACTACATCCGCAACAAGAACCATCGTCTGCGCTGGCTGGGCGCCGACCCGGCCGGCCGCTACACCGTCATCGACGAGGCCAAGGGCGACTGGGTCCCGACCGGCATGGCCGCCCTCCTGAAAAAGGCCCGCGACCACCACCGCCTGGTCGAGTTCCACATCGACGGCGGCCGCATCCTGAGCGCCAAAGAAATGTGGCAGGAGGCATGAAGATCAAGTTCATGTGGTCCCAGCGGGGTGGTGGGTTGCAGACCGTCGCTCCCGGCACCCCTCTGTCAAGGGTTTGTGGTGGGTGGTGTTTTAGGCTGGTGGTTGGCGGGTTCGGGTTGTGACTTTTCCGAAGTGCTGGTCCTGGGGTTTGGGTCGGCCGCGCTGGA
>NZ_JAHKKG010000019.1 GCF_018829635.1 Paractinoplanes bogorensis | reverse complement strand
GCCGCGGCCAGCACGCACCAGGCCGCGGCCAGCACGCACCAGGCCGCGGCCAGCACGCACCAGGCCGCGGCCAGCACGCACCAGGCCGCGGCCAGCACGCACCAGGCCGCGGCCAGCACGCACCAGGCCGCGGCCAGCACGCACCAGGTCGCGGCCAGCACGCACCAGGTCGCGGCCGGCACGCACCGGGTCGCGGTCACCGCCGTCAGCGGCGAGCCGGTCGACGACCTGACCGATGAGCGAATCCTGCTCGATTTCGCCGACGAGCGCAGTGTCGTGCAGACCCGTTTCCCGACCACCGTGCTGGCGCTGGCCCGCGCCGCCTTCGCCGACAACTCGCTCGACGCGAACGGCCAGACGAGCGACCCGCTCATCGTGGGCGGACGCACGCTCGGTTCGCTCGACGCGAACGGCCAAACGAGCGACTCGCTCATCGTGGGCGGGCGCACGCTCAGTTCGCTCGTCGCGGACGGACGGCAAGCGCTCACCATGCCGCTCCCGGCCGACCCGGCGGACATCGAGCATCTCGTCTTCCTCGGCACCGGCTGGACGGTCGGACTCGCTCACGAAGCGGCCCTCAAAGTGCGCGAAGCCGCCCAGGCCTACTCCGAGTCCTACCCCGCCATGGATTTCCGCCACGGCCCGGTCGCCGTCGCCGGACGCCACAGCCTCGTCTGGTCGCTCGGTGACGTGCCGACCGAGATGGACGACGTGGCCCGGAGCGCCGGCGCCACCGCGTACCGGAACGATCTTGATCCTCTCGCTCAGCTTCTGCTCGTCCAGCGTTTCGCGCTCGCCATGGCCGCCCACCGCGGTCTCGACCCCGACCGTCCCCGACTGCTCACCAGATCCGTCGTCCTCACGTAACTCGCTACGGAGGTGCCACGAGATGACCAAGACATTTCGACTACTCGCCGGCGGTGTCGGCACTGTCCTGCTTCTCTCCGCCTGCATGGGCGGCACGACCGACGACGGCCAGGACGCGGCCGCCGGCTACGACCCCAGCGCGGCCGTCGAACTGACCTGGTGGACCGGGCAGACCGAGGAGGCGGAGAAGGTCGCCGAGGCGCTGGCGGCCGAGTACCACACAGCTCATCCGAACGTCACGCTCAAGACGTCACCGGGCGCACCGACCACGGACGATCTGCTGACGAAACTGTCCGCGGGCTTCACCGGCGGGAGCTACCCCGACATCTCGTACGCATACGGGAACTGGGCCGGTGATCTCGGCGCGAGCGGCAAGACACAGGACCTGACCTCGTACGTGCAGGAACCGTCCTTCGGTTGGACGGAGATGCCCGAAGCTGCGCGCACGGTGGCCACAGCGGACGGAAAGGTGATCGGTATACCGGCGCTGGTGGACAACTTGGCGCTCATCTACAACAAGGAGATCTTCGACAAGGCGGGCGTCGCCTACCCCACCGACGACTGGACGTGGGCGCAGTTCCGCGAAGCGGCCAGGAAACTGACCGATCCGAGCACCAAGACGTACGGAACCGCGTATTCGGTGTCGGGCAGCGAGGACACGACCTGGCACCTGTGGCCGCTGCTCTGGCAGAACGGCGGCAAGATCCTCGATGGCACGAAGCCCGTGTTCAACTCCGACGCCGGGGTGGCCGCGCTCGAGACGCTGCGGCAGATGGCGGTCGACGACAAGTCGATGTATCTGGACCAGACCGACGAGAAGTACCATCCGTTGTTCAACAGCGGGCGGATCGCGATGATCCTCACCGGCCCGTGGGCGTTGCTCGAGATCAAAGAGGCCAAGCTCCCGTACGGCGTCGTGAATCTGCCCGGGGTCAACGGCGATCACCAGACCGTCTCCGGTCCCGACCTGTGGGTGCTGTTCGATCACAACGACGCGAACCGGGCCGGCGCCGCGCGCGATTTCGTCAAGTGGCTGACCAGCGCGCAGACCGACGCGAAGTGGAACCTGAAGATCGGCAACCTGCCGCTGCGCTCGACCGAGAAGGACACGCCTGAGTTCGCGGCTTACGTGAAGGAGTACCCGGGCGGGCAGAAGTTCTTCGAGAACCTCACCAACGCCAAGCAGGCGCGGCCGACCGTGCCGGGCTACGAGGTGTTGTCGCGCAATGTCGGCGACGCGATCGCGTCCGTTCTGCAGGGGCGCGCCACCGCGAAGGAGGCGCTCGACGCGGCCGCCAAGAAGTCGGCCGACGCCGTGGTCAACTGATGGCGATCACGTTCGCCGCCTCGTCGCCCGCGACGGTGCGCCGGGCCCGGCCCCGGGGGCGGGCGGTCCGGCGCACGCTCACCGGCTGGGCCTTCGCCGGTCCGGCCACCGTGCTGGTCGTCGGCCTGTCGCTGTTCCCGGCGGTGTGGGCGTTCTTCATCTCGCGCGCCCGCTGGAACGGCATCTCGCCCGGCGTGCCGGTCGGCTGGGCGAACTATGAGCGTTTGGTGAGCGATCCGGACATGCTGGCGGCGGCGCGGCACACGCTGCTGCTGACCGTGTTGTTCGTTCCGTCGTCCATCGTGCTCGGAATTGTCGTCGCGATCGCGCTCAATCAGCGCATCCGGCTGATCGGTTTCTATCGAACGTGCATCTTCGTCCCGTACGTGGCGTCCGCGGCGGCCACCGGCATCCTGGCCGGGTTCGTGTTCAACCCGCAGTTCGGGGCGGCCAACGACGTGTTGCGCCACCTCGGCATCCCCCAGCAGCAGTTCCTCGAGAGCCCGACCCAGGCCCTTTACGTGATCTGCGTGATCGCGCTGTGGGGCGAGGTCGGCTTCACCACGGTCATCTACCTGGCCGCGTTGCAGGACATCCCGCGTGAGCTGGTCGAGGCCGCGACCATGGACGGCGCTTCCCGCTGGCGGGTGTTCCGGCACGTCACGCTGCCCGAGCTGCGCCCGGTGACCGTCTTCGCCGCCGTCTGGCAGACGATCACGGCCGTCCAGCTGTTCGACCTGATCTACACCACCACCCGCGGCGGCCCGCTCAACAGCACGCAGACGGTCGTCTACTACATCTACGAGCTGGCCTTCCAGACCCAGCGGCTCGGGTACGGCGCCGCGGCCGCCTACCTGCTCTTCGCGGTCACCCTGCTCCTGACTCTCGGCATCATCTGGTACAGCCGTCGCCGCGGCTCGGAGGTGTTCTGATGCGCCGGTTCCACCTTCCGTTCAGCCCGTGGCATCTGCTGCTCATGCCGCTCGCGCTGCTGTTCGTCCTGCCGCTTGTCCAGATGGTGCTCACTTCGTTCATGAGCAGCGCGGAGATCAACAAGTTCCCGCCCCAGCTGATCCCGACGTCGCTGCATCTCGAGGGCTACCGCGCGTTGCTCACCGAGACGCCGGCCCTGCGCTGGTTCGGCAACACAGTGCTCGTTTCGGCGGTGTCCGTAGGTGCGCATCTGGTGCTCTGTTCGATGGCCGGTTACGGCTTCGCCCGTCTCCGGTTCGCCGGACGGGGCGTCGCCTTCCTGGTCATCATCGCCACGGTGATGATCCCGATCCAGCTCCTGATGATCCCGACCTACCTGATGTTCGCCCGCCTCGGCATCGTCGACACCCTGGCCGCGGCGTTCGTGCCCTGGCTGGCCTCGGCGTTCGGCATCTTCCTGATGCGCCAGTTCTTCCTGGCCCTGCCGGTCGAGCTGGAGGAGGCGGCGCGGATCGACGGCGCCGGCACCTGGCGCACGTTCCGCAGCATCGTGCTCCCGCTGGCCCGTCCGGCCCTGGCCACGCTGGCCGTCTTCACGCTGCTGTCCAGCTGGAACGATCTGCTCTGGCCGCTGGTGGCGATCTCCGACAACCACACGTTCACGCTGCAGGTGGGGCTGGCCAACTTCCAGGGCATGCGCCGTACGGAATGGTCGCAACTGATGGCCGGCAACGTGCTCGCCACCGCACCGCTGATCCTCGCGTTCCTGTTCGCCCAGCGGAAGTTCATCGCCACGATGAGCTTCACCGGACTGAAAGGTTGACCGTCAACTGCGCGCTCCGGCCGGTGTTAGCGTTCGCTCATGCTCGTTTCGCGCCTGCACGCCGCCGGAGACGTTCGCTTGCACGACGAGGAAAGACCAGTTCCTTCCCGTACGGGGGAAAGCCTGGTCGAGGTCACGTCGGTCGGGATCTGCGGGAGTGACCTGCACTGGTTCACCGAGGGTGCGATCGGCGACGCCGCGGTGGCCCGGCCGCTCGTGCTCGGACATGAGATGGCGGGCGTGATCCGGGGCGGTGCGGACGACGGTGTGCGCGTCGCGATCGATCCGGCCGTTCCATGCGGTCGTTGCGAGCCGTGCGACGAGGGCAACCCCAACCTGTGCCTGAACATCGTGTTCGCCGGCCACGGCGACTGCGACGGCGGTCTGCGCCAGTTCCTGGTGTGGCCGTCGCACCGCCTGCACCGGCTGCCCGACGCGGTGTCCGACGACGAGGGCGCGATGCTCGAACCGCTCGGGGTCGCGCTGCACGCGCTCGATCTCGCGCACATGCGCATGGCGTCAACGGTCGCGGTCGTCGGCTGCGGCCCGATCGGGCTGCTGCTCGTGCAACTCGCCTTCGCGCATGGCGCCACGAGGGTGCTGGCCGCCGAACCGTTGCCGCACCGGATGAGCGCAGCGCTCAAGGCCGGCGCCGAACCGGCCGGCCACGAGGCGGTCGCCGACGTGGTCTTCGAGGTGTCCGGTTCGGAGGCGGCCGTCGACACCGCGCTGCGGCTGGCCAAACCGGGCGCGCGGGTGGTGCTGGTCGGCATCCCCGACGGCGACCGCACCTCGTTCAGCGCGGCCTTGGCCCGGCGCAAGGGCCTCAGCCTCGTCCTGGCCCGCCGGATGGGCGAGGTGTATCCCCGCGCGATCGCCCTGACCGCGCGGGGACTGGTAGACCTCAAGCCGCTCGCCACCGATGTCTTCCCTCTGTCCGGGGTGAGTGCCGCCCTCGAGACGGCCTCCGCCCGCACCGGCCTGAAAGTGCTGGTGCACCCCCAGTCCTGACCGCAGCGCGCACCGCCGCTCACTCCCGACCGCAGCGCGCACCGCCGCTCACTCCCAACCGCAGCGCGCACCGCCGCCCAGTCCCAACCGCAGCGCGCACCGCCGCTCACTCCCGACCGCAGCGCGCACCGCCGCTCACTCCCGACCGCAGCGCGCACCGCCGCTCACTCCCGACCGCAGCCGTCAGCGCGCAACCGGGTGTGCCGAGCCAAGAGCCGCCTCGTCCCGGTTGACCGCTGCCTCCACCTCGAGCCAGGTGCGGGTGTGCTCGACCCAGGCCGGCGCCGAGATGCGCTGCGGGCCGAACAGGTAGCGGTGCTCAACGACACCGCGCAGCGCCTCGTGGACGTCGAGCTTGTCGTCGACGAAGTGCGTGATCCCGAGTTCGGCGCAATGGATCGCCTTGTCCGGCCGGCGCAGGCAGAAGCGCAGGTTCTCGCGCGGAATGCCGGTGCGGCCCGCGAAGTCGTGATGATCGAGCCACAACCGCGTGCTGCGCTGCACCCGCTCGCCGCACTTCGAGACAAGCCACACCTCGTCGAACTGCGGCGCGAGCCGGGCCAACGTCGCGAACGCGTCCGGCACGGCCGGTGTCGCAAGCATCTTGCCCATGTCGCCGCTGAAGAACTGGGTGTCGCCGCCACCCGGCCCACCTCCGGCAATGATCACGCGCCCGATGTCCACGCCGAGCCGTCGATGTCGCTCGACCGGCCGTTCCTGCGCGTTCGATCGTTCTCGCTCATCCGGCCGCTCGCTTCGCGCCAGTTGACCGCGCGAGCTCATTTCCGCTCGCGCGTCCCGCTCGCTTCCCGCCGCTTGCCCGCACCGGTTCGAGCCCGGCCGCGCATCCCGCTCGTTGGTGTTCGTTCGCTCATTCATGAGTCCAGGCTGCGGCAACCAGAACTAAGACAGAACTATCAAATCTGCAATCGCTATTGTCTCAGACTATGACTGATCGGAGTGAGGTCTCGGCCGACGCGCTCGCCTCGTTCGCGGTGTTCGCCGATCATCTGAACTTCACGCGCGCCGCCGAAGAACTGCACATCTCCCAGCCGGCCCTGCACGTCAAAGTGCGCAAACTGGCCGAGTCGCTCGGCCGTCCGCTCTATCGGCGCACCGGTCGCCGGTTGACGCTCACCGCGGACGGCGAGGCGGTTGCGCGTTTCGCCCGTGAACACGACGACCGGCTCACTCATTTTCTGAGCGAGTTCGCCGGGGCGGCGTACGCGCGACCGGTCGTTCTCGCCTCGGGCCAGGGTGCCTACCTGTATCTGCTCGGCGACACGATCCGTCGGATGCTCGCCGACGAGCCGACCCGGCTGCGCCTGCTCAATTGTGACCACCGGCAGATGCTCGCCGCTGTCCGCAGCGGACACGCTCACGTCGGGGTCGGCGTGCTCGACGTACGGCCCGACGACCTCACCGTGCTCGAACTGGCCACGTTTCCGCAGATGTTGTTCGTGCCGAGCGGTCATCGCCTCGCCCGCCGCCGATCGGTGACCTTGCGCGATCTCGGCGGGGAGAGCCTGGTCGTCCCGCCGCAGCACCGCCCGCAACGGGTGCTCATCGAGCAGGGGCTGCGATCGGCCGGCGCCGAATGGACGGTCGCGGTCGAGGCGGAAGGCTGGCCGCTGATCACCCACTTCGCCGCGCTCGGGGTCGGACTGGCGATCGTCAACGGTTGCGTCCCCGTCCCGCGCGGCCTGGTCGCCAAGCCGGTCACGGATCTGCCAACGGTCACCTACCACGTCGTGCACGAGCCGTCGGCCCCGAACGACCCGCGAGTGGCCGCGCTGCTGGACCGCTTTCCGTGGTGATCCCGCATCCCGCCGGGCGGTTGCACGGGACGGACAACATCGATCACTCATGACATCCTTCGTGGATGCCCGCGCTCAGCCGTCGTACCGTCCTCGCCGCCTTCGGAGCGGCCGCCGTCCCGCCTCTCGTCGTCACCGGGGCGCGACCCGCCCTGGCCGCCGACGAGTTCGGGTCCAACACGGAGCTCTACGCGAACGCCAACTACACCGAGGGTGTCGACTACGCCCGGCGCTTCCGGCGGCACGGCGCACTCGACGACAACGAAGCTCCCGGTGACACCTTCCCGGACACGGCGATCATCGCGTTGCACGGCGGCGGCATCGAGCCCGGCACGTCCGAGCTCTGCCTCGCGGTCGCCGGCTACCACCCGGCCGGGGGCCTGGTCGGCGGCGCGGTCTACGACTACTGGCTGTTCGAGGGCATCCGCTCGAGCGACAACGCGATCCTGCACATCACGTCGACCAACTGCGACGACCCCGTCGCGCGGGCCACGGTCGGCGGCAGCCAGCGTGCGGTGTCGCTGCACGGCTGCTCCCCCGAGCAGGCCGAATACCCGGCCGGAACGGCGGCCATCGTGATCGGCGGCCGCGACACGCCGCTGAAGGCCGCGATGCTGTCGTCGATGCGCACGACGTTCAACGGCACCGACATCCAGGTGAAGGACGCCGCCCTCGTCCCGCGCCTGGGCGGCGACGACCCGGACAACATCGTGAACCTCACCGTGCCGAAGCGCGGCGTGCAGTTCGAACTGACCACTCCCCTGCGCGCGCGAATGTTCGGTACGAACACCCGCACCGGCCGCAAGAACACCACGCTCCCGCTGTTCTGGAGCTTCACCAACGCCGTCCGCGAAACCCTGGCCAGTTCCTAGCGTCGCTACGCGCGATCCCGCGAGCTGGGCGCGACTGAGGGCCGCGTCGCTACGCGCGGTCCCGCGGCGTGGGCGCGGCCGAGGGCGGCGGCTGGCGCGTAGGCCGACCGGCGATCAGGTCGGCAATGTCCAGACCCCACCGGCCGAAGCGCGCGTCGAAACCGTCGGCGCGCGCCTTCGCCCGGTCGGCCTTCGCCGCGTCGTAACGACCGCGCGCCCATTTCGAACCGGGCCGCGCCAGCCGGACCGCACCGATCCACGCAACCGGCGGCAGAAACACACCGATGACCGCGGTGGAGAATTTCCCTTTCCGTACGCAGATCAGCAGCGCGGCGACATGCACAAGCGCCACCACAGCGACGACGAGGTGCCCCGCGCCGAGGCCGGTATCCTCGGTCAGCGGGTTCAGCCCGAGCAGCACCAGCCCCATCACGCTGAGCGTCAGCGCCACGAGCTGCACCGACAGTTGCCCCTCGGGTGACCAGTAGACGTCCTGCAGATGCAGGATCAGCGCGAACTCGTCCAGAATCAGCGACGATCCGACACCGATCAGAACGCCCGCCACCTCGGCCCACGGCCGGCGCCCGTCCACCGCGACGGACAGGTACGCCCCGACCAGCGTCAGCACGATGCCCGGAACGGCGTGATGGATGTGCACGCCACCGGCGATGTTGTTGCGGAACGGGCCGACGCCCGCGCGAATCATGCGCGTTATCGTCCGGGTCGCCACAAAGGTGAGCAGGAACGACACGAACAGCAGCAGAAACGGCAACTGTCCACTGACCATGCGCCACCCTAGCGGTCCGGCGCCGCCCGCCCAGGCGTCACACAGCAAGGGCAGCCGGCCACGCCCCCGGCGCCGCCCGC
Source organism: Paractinoplanes bogorensis (assembly GCF_018829635.1). Lineage (GTDB taxonomy): Bacteria > Actinomycetota > Actinomycetes > Mycobacteriales > Micromonosporaceae > Actinoplanes > Actinoplanes bogorensis. The sequence continues at coordinate 160,064 of NZ_JAHKKG010000019.1, read as the reverse complement.
CCTGGCCTCACACGGCAAAGACGGCCAGCCACGCCCCCAGCGCCACCCGCCCTGGCCTCACACGGCAAAGACGGCCAGCCACGCCCCCAACGCCACCCGCCCGGGCCTCACACGGCAAGCACGGCCCGCCACGCCCCGGCGCCGCTCGCCCGGGCCTCACACGGCGAGGTCGGCCGGCGACGCCTGCGCGGCAGTGCCGCCGGCGGCGCGGGTGCTGAGCGCGCCGGCCACCGTCGCCCACCGCAACGCCTCGGGCAGGTCGTGGCCGGACAACCGGGCGGCCAGGAAGCCGGCGTTGAAGCTGTCGCCGGCGCCGGTCGTGTCCACCACCGCCACCGGGGTGCCGGGAGCCGCGCTCTCGCCGCCGTGCCACCAGGCACGCGCGCCGCGGGCGCCGTCCTTCATGACGACCGTGGCACCGGTCGCGATGAGCTTGGCGGCGCCCTCCCCGGGGGTGGCGGCGCCGGTCACGGCGAGCAGTTCGGCCGCGTTGGGCAGGAAGACGTCGGTGTGTTCGAGGATCTCCGTGATGGAGGCCCACTCGCCGGTCGGGTCCCAGTTGGTGTCGAGCGAGGTGGTCAGGCCGCCGCGGTGTGCGCGCACGAACACCTCGGCCAGTCCGGCGGCGAGCGCCGGTTGCAGATAAAGCGACGAAACATGCACGTGTCGCGCACGGGCGAGCAGTTCGGCGGTCACGTCGGCGGGGCTGAGCGCGGCGATCGTCCCGGGCAACGTGAGCATGGCGCGATCGTCCGTCTCGGACAGAACGACGGTCAGTCCGGTGGGCACACCCGCGGCCGGGGGCGACAGCAGCCGTACGTCGTGGGCGGTCAACTGTTCGCGGACGAGCGCACCGAATACGTCCTCACCGGCCGCGGCCAGCAGGGCGGTACGCAGACCCAGTTTCGCGCACCCGACCGCCGTGATCGCGGCCGAGCCGCCCAGCACCAGGTCGGCGCCGGTGAGCAGCTGCTCCTCCTGGCCGAAGCGCGGGCGTACGTCGCCCCGCAGGAGCAGGTCGGGGTTGGCGTCGCCCACGACGAGAATGTCGAAATCGGCCATGGAAGCGGCTCCCGATGTCCATATGAACAATTTGAGGGCACGATACGCGCACTATCGACGGTTGACACGTGCGCGTTCGATCAGTTCAATCGAGTTAACGATCGACGCCCAGCCGGTAGCCAGTCCGGCAGTCGGGTCGCCAGGGCTTGCACGTCGTCGCCGGGCTCGCACCACTGAGCGAGTGCGCACGAACGAGCACCCGAGGCGGGGCAGATCCGGCCCGGAGCCTGCCCATGATCGTCACCGTCACGCTCAATCCGGCGCTCGACCTCACGTACGGGATCGACGCCCTGGTCGTCCACGGCACCCACCGGGTGGCCACCGTCGCCGAGCGCGCCGGCGGCAAGGGTCTGAACGTCGCCCGGGTCCTGCACGCGCTGGGCGAGCCTGTGCTCGCGACTGGCCTGCTCGGCGGTCCGACCGGTGCCCGAGTGAGCGAACTGCTTGCGTACCAGGGTGTGGCCGCCTCGTTCGTGCCGATCACCGGTGAGACCCGCCGCACCGTCGCCGTCGTCGACGCGCACGACGCGACCGGTTTCTGGGAGCCCGGCCCGATCGTTCCGGCCAGCGAATGGATCCGTTTCGTCGGCCACTTCCACGATCTGATGCGCACGACCACAGTCGTCGCGTTGTGCGGCTCGCTGCCACCGGGAGTCCCGGCAGACGCCTACGGAATCCTGATCCGGATCGCGGCCGCGGCCGGTGTCGTGTCCGTTCTCGACACCAGCGGCGAGGCCTTACGGCGCGCTCTGCGGGCCCACCCGGAGATCGCCAAACCGAACGTCCACGAACTGTCCGAACTGGTTCCCGACTTGTCCGTGGCGCGCATTCGCGCACTCTCGCGCGGTGCGATCGTCGTTTCGCGCGGACCGGACGGATTGCTGGCCGTCACTCCGGACGGCGTGCACGAGAGCGCGCCCCACGAGTCGCTGGCCGGGAACCCGACCGGGGCCGGCGACGCGTGCGTGGCCGCCCTGGCCCGCGGCCTGCGCGACCGCGTTGGTTGGCCGGATCTTCTGGCCGACGCCGTCGCCCTGTCGGCCGCCGCGGTCGCCACGCCCGTCGCCGGCGCCTTCGACCCGGACGTCTACCAGCGCATGCTGACCACCCCGACGCCGCCGCACACCGCCGCGTCGCACACCGCCCCGCCACGCACCGACCCGCCACGCACCGACCCGCCACGCACCGACCCGTCACCGCTCGGCTACCGGCCGGAGAACACGGCAGCCGGGGCGGGGAACTCGTCGGAAGGGCCGTACAACGCCTCTCCAAGTGCGCGGCGGGAACCGTCGGCCGAAGCGCGAGAAAGGACGGCGGACGTCGCGGCGGCGGCGCGAGAGGGAACCGCACGCGTAGCGGTCGCGCACGGCCTCGGCAATCGGGACGGGGAACTCACCGGGGAACGCCGTGAGCGGGGGCAGGCGTGCTGATCTCAGCCGGCGAACTGGTGAACGACGCCCGGCTGCGTGGGTGTGCCGTCGGAGCGTTCAACGTGATCACCGTGGAGCATGCCGAGGCGATCGTGACCGGCGCTGAACAGGCCGGACGGCCGGTCATCCTGCAGATCAGCGAGAACGCCGTGCGGTTCCACCACGGACGTATCGCGCCGATCGCCGCCGCGGCCCGCGCGGTGGCGGCCGCGTCAAGTGTCCTGGTCGGTCTGCACCTGGATCACGTCGAATCGGACGAGCTGCTGGCGGACGCGGTGGCGACCGGGTTCGGGTCGGTCATGTACGACGCCTCGCGCCGTTCCTACGCGCACAACGTGGCGGCTACCAGCGCCGCCGCGGCCCTCTGCCACCGTCACGGCCTCTGGATCGAGAGCGAACTCGGCGAGATCGGCGGCAAGGACGGCGCCCACGCCCCCGGCGCGCGGACCGATCCTCACGAGGCCGCCACCTACGTGGACGCCACGAACGTCGACGCGCTCGCGGTGGCCGTCGGCTCGTCGCACGCGATGCACACACGGACCGCGCGCCTCGACCACGAACTGATTGCTCGACTGCGCGAAGCTGTTCGCGTTCCGCTCGTGTTGCACGGTTCGTCGGGCGTCCCCGACAACGAACTGTCCGCCGCCGTCCGCGCGGGCATGGCGAAAATCAACATCGGAACGGCGCTCAACCTCGCCTTCACCCGGTCGGTGCGCGCATCGCTCACCGCAAACGCCGACCTGGTCGACCCCCGTCGTTACCTCGCACCGGCCCGCGACGCCATGGCCGCAACGGTGGCCAACTCCTTGCGCCTGCTGTCCGCGCCGGGCAGCTCGCCGGCCGCTCAGCCCACGGTCGGCATGAGGACCTCGGACGGCTGACGGCAGGCCGGGCCTACGGCGCGTCAGTTGTGACCGAGGCTCTCGCGGCCCATGCTGTCCTGCATGCCATTTGTCCGCTGTGCCCGTTTAGCCGCGCTCTCTCCCGCCACCACGAAGCGCGCGGACTGCACGTCGCGGACCAGCCGTCACCGCCCCGCGATCAGTGCTGTGCTCGCGACCGGGCTGGTGCTCAGCATCCCCGCTGCGGCACGCGCTGAGGACGGGGGCGCGCGCATTCGGCCGGCCGATCAGCCTGCCACCGCGTACATGCCGGTCACGCCGACCCGGGCCCTGCTCCCGGTGCAGGTCGGACCGCAGAAGGAAGTGACGTTCGGGGTGCGCGGGACGAACGTGGCGGCCGTCGCGCTCGACGTCGCCGTCGCTCGTGGCCGGGCCGGCGGTGGCATCCTGGCGTATCCGGCCGGGAGCCGGCCGCCGGCGGTGGCCACGAACATCCACAACCCGGGCCAGGCAGTCACGCAGCGGCTGGTCGTCCCGATCGGGCGGAACGGCCGGATCACCCTGCGCAATCAGTCGAGCGGCTCCGCCCATCTGGCCGCGAACCTCGTCGGCTGGTACCGCGTCGGCGCTTATCAACCGGTGACGCCTGCCCGCGTACTGGAAACCCGGGGTTTGAAAGCAACAACATCGCTCACTTTTGCCGTGGCCGGGCACGCGGGAGTGCCTCGGACGGCGAAAACGGTGCTCGTGAACGTCTCGGTCAACGGTGTGACCAGCGCGGGCAGCCTCCGCCTGCACGGAGCGGGAACCGTCGCGCCCGTCTCGGTCATCGCCACCCACGCCGCCGGACAGCCGGGCAACGCCACCGCCCGGGTGAGCCTCGGCACAGGTGGCGGATTGACCGTTCAGAACAACGCCCGTACCTCGGCAAATGTCACCGTGGACGTGGTCGGGTACCTGAAATCCTGATGACGGGAGCGGTCCCAAGCCTCCTACACTGGCCGGATGGCGCAGAGGAGACCGACGCTGGCCGACGTCGCGGCCGAGGCCGGCGTGTCCAAGGCGGCCGTCTCCCGGGTGATCAACGACGCGCCCGGGGTGTCGGCGCAGACACGTGACCACGTACGCCGGGTGATTTCCGACCTGGGTTACCGGCCCGATCCGGTCGCCCGCGCGCTCGCGTCCGGTCATGGCGATGTGGTCGAGTTGGTGATCGTCGACGAGACGACCGTGTTCGGCACGAGTCCTTATTACGGGCGCGTCACCGCCGGCATCCTGCAGGAGCTCGCGGGCAGCAACGCGCAACTACGTGTGCACGTAGTGGACGAGTTGAACACCGCCGCCCTGCTCAACCGGATCGCGGCCTCGGTCAGCCTGGGCGTCCTGCTGATCAACGTCCCGCCCGCGCTGGCCGCCGATTTCTACCGCCGCTGCCAGCGGGTGGTCACCATGGGCCCGACCGTGCCGGGGCTCCCGTTCGTCGGCATGGAGAACCCCGAGGGTGCGTACGCCGCCGTGCAGCACCTGCACGAGACAGGCCGCCGCCGCATCGCCGCCCTGCACGGCCCGGACGGCAATTCGTGCGCCGAGGGCCGGCGTGAGGGCTGGCGGCGCGCGATCCGGGATTTCGACCTGCCCGACATCTCGGCCACCGGCAAGTTCCGCCGCGAAGCCGGCTACGCGCTGACCCAGCGGCTGCTGGCCGAGCATCCCGAGATCGACGCCATTTTCGCCGCCTGTGACCTGCTCGCCACCGGCGCGATGCAGGCGCTGGGCGACGCGGGGCTGCGCATACCGCACGATGTCGCCGTGGTCGGGTTCGACGACAGCGTGATCGCCGAGTGCGCCACCCCGCCGATGTCGTCGGTGCACCAGCCGGTCGAAGCCATGGCCGCCGCTGCGACCCGGGCCCTCATCAACAAGCAGATCGCCGACCACTGGCGCGTCGTCTTCCCGGCCGCCCTGCAGGTCAGGCAGAGTACCGGCCGGGCCCACGCAAGCACGTCCGTCTGAGCCACTCCGCTCGCCACACGCGGTCGCGCGCGCATCCCTTATCCGAGACGGTCGCGCAGCGCGGCCAGCGGCCCGTCCCAGTCCCGGGCCAGGGCGGCCAGGAACTGCTGGGCGATCTTCATCGGCGCGGAGTCGAGCCGGTAGCGCACCCGCCGCCGCTCGCCCGGCTCGGCGACCACCAGGCCCGCCTCGGCCAGCAGCGCGAGGTGCTTGGCGATTGCCTGCCGGGTGATCGGCAAGCGGGCCGCCAGGTCGGTCGCGGTGGCCGGTCCCCCGGCCGCCAGCGCGGCCAGGATGCCACGCCGGCTCGGATCGGCCAGGGCCGAGAAGACCTCCTGCGCCACCGTCTCCAGGTCAGAGTTTTCCATCGAGATACGCGACCAGCTCACCCAGTTCGTTCGTCCAGCCCTCGGTGTTGCCCGAGAACGCCGTCTTGTGCTCACCCTCCGGCATCTGCGCGAATCCGGATTCGACCATGGTCAGCGTAGTGCCCCGGGCGGTCGGGGCCAGCGTGAACTCCACATAGGTGCGGCGCGGGTCGCCCTCGGGCAGTCCATGGATCGGCCAGGTGTAGGCGAACACCGTCGTCGGTTCGACCCGCTCGATGGTCAGGATCGCGGTGTCGCCGCTCGTCCAGGTCAGCTTGGCCTGTCCGCCGACGCGCAGGTCGACCTCGGCCGTGTTGCCGAACCAGGTGCCCAGCCCCTCGGCGGTGGTGAGCGCGGCCCACACCTTGTCCATCGGATGCGCGATCTCGAGCGTTCGCTCAATCCGGTCGGGGAATCCCATGTCCGTCTCCTCAAATAGCAACCGTTTGGTTGCCCACAAACCTATGGCAACCAAACGGTTGCGTCAAGGACCCGTCACGGCCGGACCTGGAACACCAGGTTGAACGGCGTCTCGGCGACCCGCTCGAACGACGAGAAGCCCGCCTCGGCGGCCACCGCGCGCAACCGGGACTCGCCGGCCTGCGCGCCCAAGGCGGCGCCGACCTCCTGGGACAACGAGTTCGGTGTGCAGAGCAGCGTCGAAGCGCCGTAGTAGACCGCGCCGACCGGGTTGAGGTTGGCCGCCACAGTGTCCCCCGCGAACGGCTCCACCAGCAGCAGGCTGCCCGCCGGGTCGAGCCGGTCCCGCAGGTGCCGCAGGGCACCGACCGGGTCGCCCATGTCGTGCAGGGAGTCGAACAGGCAGATCAGGTCGTACGTGCCGGACAGCTCCGCGGCCCGCCCGACCTCGAACCGCGTCCGGTTGCCGACCCCGGCCGCGGCGGCCCGCTCGCGCGCGTCGGCGATCGAACCGGCGTGATAGTCCAGCCCCACGAACGTCGACTCGGGATATGCCGAGGCCATCAGCACGGTCGACGCGCCGAGCCCGCACCCGACGTCGGCGACCCGGGACCCGGCCCGCAGCCGCTCCTCCACGTCCTTCATGGCCGGGATCCACGAGCCGACCAGGTTCGCGTGATAGCCCGGACGGAAGAACCGCTCGCACCCCGAGAACAGGTCTTGGTGATGCTCGTGCCAGCCCACGCCCTCGCCCGTCCGGAAGGCCTCGATCAGCCGGTCGGTCGACCGCACGGCCGCCAGCATCAGCTCGAACCCGCCGATCACGCACGCCGGGCTGCTCTCGTCGGTGAGCGCGATCGCGTGCTCGGCCGGCAGAACGAACCGCTCATCGCCCGCATACTCCACATAGCCGGCCGCGGCCTGCGCACACAGCCATTCCCGTACGTACCTTTCGGCCGTTCCCGTACGTGCGGCCAGCTCGCCGGCCGTCAACGGCCCCGCCCCCGCCATCGCCCGATAAAGCCCCAACTTGTCCCCGATCACGGCCAGCGCGCCGCTCAGTTGCGCACCGAAGTCACCGACCGCCTTGAACACGAAGTTCATCAACCGCTGCTCGTCCACCGTCGTCGCCGTCATGGCATTTCCTTCCCGTACGGATGAGGTCGTCGGCAAAGTAGCCACCTCGATTTCCGTTCTCTGTCCGTTTGTTGTCCGCATCGCACGGAAACGCGGCGGACAATCACCGTCGTGCCGGCCGGACTGCGCGTTTACCTGCTCGGCGGCTTCCAGGTGGAGGTCGCCGGCCGCACCGTGCCCGACGGCGAATGGCAGCGCACCGGCGCGATCGCCCTGGTCAAGCTGCTCGCGGTGCACGGTCGTCTGCACCGTGACCAGGTCATCGACCTGCTCTGGCCGGACGCCGCCCCCGGCCTGGGACAGGGCCGGTTGAACAAGTCCCTGCACTTCGCACGGCGGGTGCTCGGCGCGGACCGCTTGCGTTCACACGACGACATGCTCGACCTGGACCCGGCCGGGCGGTGGACGGATGCGGACGCTTTCGAGGCCGCCGCGCGCCGCGGGGACGTCGAGGCGGCGATCGCGCTCTACGGTGGTGACCTGCTGCCGGAGAACCGGTTCGACGACTGGGTGGACCAGCGCCGTGTCCATTTGCGCGATGTCGCCGTGGGTTTGTTGCTCACTCGCGCAACCAGAACCGACCTGGAACGCGCGATCCTGCTCGATCCGCTGCACGAGAGCGCGCACATCCAGCTGATCCGCTTGGACGCCGACGAGGGCCACCGTCATCGAGCGTTGCGTCGCTACGAACAGTTCGCCGCGCACGTGCGCGCAGAGTTGGGCATCGAACCGTCCGCCGAACTGCGCAGATTGCACGCATCGCTCATCTCGTCCGCACCGGACGGTGCCCCAACCGAACATTCAACGGTCATGGACGGCCCGCCGTCAGGAACGCTGGGCGAACTGGGCGAGAGCCGCAGACCGGTGCACCAGGATGAGCGAGTGCGCAACGCCCAGCTGCGCGATGAACAACCGAGCGAAGACCGGCCAGGCGAAAAGCGACCGCACGATGACCGGGTGCGCCATGAACGACCGCGCAAAGAGCGACCGCGCGAAGAGCGACCGCGCGAAGAGCGACCGCGCGAAGAGCGACCGCGCGATCGTCGACCGCACGACCGACCACAGCACGCAGACCGACCCCGCAGCGAGCAACCAAACGATCAGCGATTGCGCGATGAGCTACCGAGCGGCGAGCAAACGCGCGACCACCGACCGCACGACCGACGACAGCACGCAGACCGACCCCGCAGCGAGCGACCAGACGATGAGCGAACGCGCCATGAAGGAACGCGCGATGAGCCGGTGCGAGAGGAGCGGAAACTGGTCACGGTGCTCGACGTGGACCTTCGGGGTGTGCGTGGGGCGGCGGTTGATCCTGATCCCGAGCGTGCTCGCCGGGAGATCGGTGAGTGGACCGCTGCGATCAGCGAGGTCGTTGTGCGCTGGGGCGGTGCGGTGCGGCCCCTGCTCGGTGGTGGGGTGATCGGAGTGTTCGGGTATCCGGTTGCGCGGGAGGATCACGCGGCGCGGGCGCTCTGGGCGGGTCACGAGATTCTGGAACGGGTTGGGTCGCCGGTGCGGATGGGCGTGGCCACCGGCGAGATCATTGCACCGAGCGGTGGCCTGGGCGCGTCGCGGATCGGCACCCTGAGTGACAGCGTCGTGCAACGGATCGGCGGTGTGGTGCTCGACGCTGCGGCCGACCTGCGCGCCGCCGCCGACGCGGGCAGCCTGCTCGCTGATGACCGCACCGGGCAGGCTGCCGTCCGCTACGGCGACTTCCGCTTCCGTGCAGCCGACGATCCGACCGGCCACGACAGCGAGCGCGCCGTAATGAGCGAACGCCGGCTCCAGCCCTCAGGCCCCGCGGACGGCAAACGGTCAAACAAACACCCTCCCCCTGCGGACGATCAGCAGACGGCGGACGGCAAACCCGCGACCGAGCTGCAGCTGCCCACGCCGCGCGGTGAGCGGACGACGGACAGCAAACGCGCGGCCGAGCTGCAGCTGCCCACGCCGCGCGGTGAGCGGACAGCGGACAGCGAACGCGCGGCCGGGCTGCGGCTGCCTGGGGCGCGCGGTGACCGGGCGGCCGTGTGGCGGCTTGTCGGGGCCTCGCTCGGGGTGGGGGAAGCCGGGGCCGAACCGCCGATGGTGGGGCGGGCCGAGGAGCTGCGGGCGGTCCTCAGCCTGGTGGATGAGGCGGCCGGCAGCCGGCGGCCGCGGCTTATCACGGTGACCGGGCCGGCCGGGATCGGGAAGACGCGGCTGGTGCATGAAGTGGTCGCGCGGAGGCCGGGGCTTCGGGTGTTGCGCGGGCGGTGTCTCGCGGCGGGGGAAGGTATCACCTACTGGGCGTTGGGTGAGATTCTTCGGGAGGCCTGTGGGATTCCGCTCGGGGACTCGGGGGAATCGGGGCGGTTGCGTCTTACCGAACAGCTCACGCCGTTGCTCGGTGAGGCGACGGTTTTCGCGCTGGCCACCACGGCTGGTATCCGGCTGCCGGGTAATCCGCTGGATTCGGCCGATCCGCGGGACGTGGACGATGCGCTGGGGCGGGCCTGGCCGCGGCTGGCCAGCGCGTTCGCGGCGAAGGGGCCGCTGCTGCTGATCGTGGAGGATCTGCACTGGGCCGGGGCGCCGCTGATCGCCATGCTCACCCGCCTCGTGAACCGCGCTGAAGGGCCGGTCGTGGTGCTGACCACGGCTCGGCCGGAGTTCTTCGAGGAGCGGACCCCGCGAGGCGACCTTGGCCAACGACACGGCCGGATCCGACCGGACGACCAACGCCAGGGAGAACCGGACCACCAGCGCCACGGAGAACCAGACCACCAGCGCCACGGAGAACCAGACCACCAGCGCCACGGAGAACCAGACCACCAGCGCCAGGGACAATCGCACGACCAGCGCCACGGAGAACCAGACCACCAGCGCCGGGGAGAACCGGACGACCAGCGCCAGGGAAGAGAAGAAGAGGAAGCGCCGGAAGAAGCGAGAGACCGAGGAGACGAACGAGAGCGGCCCACGCTCAGGGACGCGGACATTGTGTCGCTGCGAGCTCTCAACGTCGAGGACGGTCGCGCCCTGCTGGACGGGCTACCGGGGGCGTCGCGACTCGATGGGCGGAGACGCACTCAGATTCTTGACCGGGCGGACGGCAACCCCTACTACCTGGGTCAACTGGCCGCGCATGTCGCCGAGGGCGGGCACGGCGCACTTCCGGACACGTTGCACGCGCTGCTCGCCGAGAGGGTCGACCGGCTGCCGACGGCCGAGAAAGTGCTGCTTCGGCGGGCGGCGGTGATCGGGCGTACGTTCTGGGCCGCTCCCCTGCGAGCCACCGCGGGACAGCTGCGGGCGTTGGAGGACCGGGGACTGATCCGGGTCCGGCCGATGTCGGGGGTGACCGACCAGGATGAGTACGCGTTTCAGCATGCTCTGCTGCGTGACGTCGCCTACGCGGGGCTGCCGGTAGCTGAACGGGCCGCGGGGCATGCCGGCGCGGCGGCGTGGCTCGAGGAAGTGTCGCGGGAGCGGATCGACGAGGTGGTCGAGCTGGTCGCGGTGCACTACGCGGCGGCCGCGGACGGGCCGGACGCGGACGACTGGGTGCGGGGGAAGGCGTTCCGGTCGCTGATCGCGGCCGGGGTGGGGGCCCGGCGTCGGTACGCGGTGCGGCGGGCGCTCGAGTTGCATCAGCGGGCACGACGGTTCGCGGCTGGGCCGGCCGAGCGCGCCGAGGCCCTGGAGGCGATCGGGGACGACCACGAGACCGCGTACGCCGGTGACGACGCGATCGCGGCCTGGCGGGAGGCGATCACCGCCCTGCCCAAAGGGGACCGCCGCGCCCAGCTGTGCCTCAAGACGGCGCAGATGCTGGTCGGGCGGTGGGGTGGCTTCCGGACGCCGGCTGACCCGGCGCTCGGGGACCGGGTGCTCGACGAGGGGCTGGCCGCGGTCACCGACCCGGCTACGAAGGCGCACCTGCTGGCGTTGCGCGCCCTGTGCGGTGCGCGGTGGGCGTGGACCGGGCGGGCCGACCCGGCGCCGGTGGCTGAGCGGCGGCGGGCCGCGGACGAGGCCTGCGCGCTGGCCGGGCGGGTCGGGTCGGCCTCGCTGCGCGGGCTGGCGCTGGTCGGGGTGTCGGCCGCGCTGTTTCTCGAGGAACGCTACGCCGAGGCGGTCGACACCGTTCTCGCGCTGGTCGAGCTGGAGGGGCGGGACCGGGACCGCGCGCTCGGGCACACCATCGCCAGCCTGGTCATCGGGGGTGTGCGCGGCGACTACGAGCTGGCGCTGGAGCACGCCCGCCGCTCGTACGAGTGGGCCCGCACCCTGTCTCCGCACGATCGGCTGCACGGCACCGCCGCCGTGCTGATCTGTCTCGAACAGCTGGGCCGGGTCGACGAGATCGATCCCTACCTGGAGGAGCATCTCGCGTTGCGTCGCGGGCCGGAGGCGAGCATGGCCTGCCCGTACATCCGCAGCGGGCCGCTGGTCGGGGCGCTGGCCCTGGCCCGCCGGGGCGAACCCGATCGGGCGATAGAGGTGGCCGCCACGGTCGCGATCGACCTCACCCATCCGGGTAACGCCGAGGTGTTGCGGGGCCGGCTGGCCCTGGCCGCGGGTGACGTGGCGACCGCCCGCGAGCTGGCCGAACGGCTCGTGCGGATGAACCGCCGCCCGGGCCCGGAGGAGATCCCGCACGAGGCACTCCTGCTGGTGGAGGCGCTCGAGGCGGCGGGTGACCGGGCCGCGTTGCGCGGATTCCTGCCCCGGGCGCGGAAAGCGGCGGGCTACCTCGCCATCCTCGGCCCAGCCTGCGATCGCGCCGAGAAAGCCGGAACGCCGAGACGCTGACCAAGCCAGGCGGCCCGGAAAGCCGGAACACCGAGGCGTTGACCAAACTGGGCGGTCCGGAACGCCGAGGCGTTGACCAAGCCGAGCGGTCCGGAAAGCCGGAACGCCGAGCCGTCGACCAAACTGGGCGGTCCGGAAAGCCGGAACAGGTCGGCCGACCGTGTGATGGTCCGGCGCAGCAATCCGCGTCAGCCTGGGAACTCCGCCAGGTAAAGGAAAAGGATCAATGAGCGACCCGACCAATATGCGATCCGGACAGTGGACCGGATATCAATATCCGCCCGCGAATGCGGAACTCCAGCCGTACAGTCCGGCCGCCTATCCCCTGCCGACGCCGACGATCGCGACCGCGGAAAGGCCCCTGGTATCAGTCGGCGGCCGTTTCGGCGCCCTCCTCCTGGACAGCCTGCTGATGCTGGTGACGCTGTGGATCGGCTGGATCATCTGGTCGATGATCACCTGGTCCGACGGGCAGACACCGGCCAAGAAGCTGCTCGGACACGTCGTGGCCGACCAGCAGACCGGCCGCCCGCTCGACTGGGGCCAGATGGCGATGCGCGAGTTCTGCATCAAGGGCCTGCTCGGTTCGGTGCTCAATCTGGTCAGCGCCGGCGTCTATTTCTGGGTCGATTCCTTCATGGTCTTCGGCGAGCGCCAGCGCACCCTCCACGACCGGATGGCCAACTCGATCGTGCGCCACATATAGCGAAAGGCACCTATAAAAGAGTCAGGATTGGATCCAGTCAAAGGTACGAGAAACGGCCCGCTGCCAATTCGCGTACTCGATCTCCCGCTTGGCCGATTCCATCGTGGGCAGCCATTGCGCCGCCCGATGCCAGTTCCGCCGCAGCCCCTCGAGATCGGGCCAGTATCCGACGGCCAGCCCGGCCCCGTACGCCGCACCCAGCGACACGGTCTCGGCGGCCAGCGGCCGCACCACCGGCACGTCGAGCACGTCCGCGATGACCTGCATGAGCAGATTGTCGGCCGTCATCCCACCGTCGACGCGTAACGTCGAAAGAGCAAGACCCGAGTCGGCGTTCATCGCGTCGACCACCTCGCGCGTCTGCCAGGCGCTCGCTTCCAGCACCGCTCGCGCCAAGTGACCTTTCGTGATGTACGAGGTCAGACCGACGATCACGCCCCGGGCCTCGCTGCGCCAGTAGGGGGCGTACAGCCCGGAGAACGCGGGCACGATGTAGCACCCGCCGTTGTCGGTCACCGTGCGGGCGAGGGTCTCGATCTCGGGCGCGCTGGCGATCAGTTCGAGCTGGTCACGGAACCACTGGACCAGCGAGCCGGTGATCGCGATCGAGCCTTCGAGGGCGTACGCGGCCGCCTCGCCCTGGATCTGATAGGCCACCGTAGAGAGCAGGCCGTGGGTCGAGCGCACCAGCTCGCTCCCCGTGTTGAGCAGCAAAAAGCTTCCCGTCCCGTACGTGCATTTAGCCTCTCCGGGCGCAAAGCACGTCTGCCCGAACAGCGCCGCCTGCTGGTCGCCCAGCGCCGCCCCGATGGCCACCCCGGGGAAGGCCGCGGTGGCCGTCCCGAAGTCGCCGACGGACGGCCGGATCTCGGGCAGCATCGCGCGCGGGATGCCGAAGAAGGCCAGCGACTCGGGCGACCAGTCGAGCGTGTGCACGTCGAGCAGCAGGGTGCGGCTGGCGTTGGTGACGTCGGTGACGTGCAGGCCGCCGGTCAGGTTCCAGATCAGCCAGGTCTCCATCGTGCCGAACAGCACCTCGCCCCGTTCGGCCCGTTCGCGGACCCCGGGGTGGTGGTCGAGCAGCCACCGGATCCGGGGGCCGGAGAAGTACGTGGCCAGGGGCAGAGCCGACCGGTGCCGTACGCCGTCGGCGCCGGGAGCCTCGTCGAGCTGCCCGACCATCGTGTCGGTGCGGGTGTCCTGCCAGACCACGGCGTGGCCGATCGGGGTGCCGGTGGCCCGGTCCCACAGCACGGTGGTCTCCCGCTGGTTGGCGATGCCGACCGCCGCCACCTGGTCGATCGTGGCTCCGGCGCGGCGCAGCGCCTCGGGGCCGAGCCGTTCCACGTTGCGCCAGATCTCGGCCGCGTCGTGCTCGACCCAGCCCGGTTTCGGGTAGTACTGCTTGTGCTCCTGCTGGGCCAGGGAGACCAGTTGGCCCCGCCGGTCGAACACGATGCACCGGGTCGAGGTGGTGCCCTGGTCGATGGCGACGACGTATCGCTCGGTCATGGTCCCCTCCCGGGAATCAGCGTCGGGCGGCTCCGAGATCACGGGACACCGCTCGGGCGGCGTCGCGCACGTTGACCACCAGAGGGGGCCGGGGCTGGTAGTGGCTGTCACAGATGCGTTCGACATGTCCGGAGATGCCGATGGCGCCGACCACCAGTCCCCCGTACGCCCGGATCGGCGCGGCGATCGAGGCCTCGCCGGGCGTGTACTCCTCGATGTCGGTGCTCCACCCGGCTTCCCGGACGGCGCGCAGGGCGGTGGCCAGTTCGCGGTGGCTGATCAGCGTGCGGCTGGTGAACCGGTCGAGCCGGGCGGGCGGCGTGGCCCCGTACGCGAGCAGAGCCTTTCCCAGTGCGGTGGCGTGCATGGGCAGAAGGCTGCCGACGTCGAGGGTCTGGAAGGTGTCGTCGGGGCGGAAGACGTGGTGGACGACCAGCACCTGACCTTCGAGGACGGTGCCGATGCGGACCGCCTCCCCGCTGCGTGCCGCGAGGGGGTCGGCCCAGTTGATCGAGCGGGAGCGCAGTTCGTTGACGTCGAGGTAGCCGGTGCCCAGACGCAGCATGGCCGCGCCCAGCTGATAGTGCCCGGAGGCCCGGTCCTGTTCGACGAAGCCGACCTTGCGCAACGTCTGCAGGATGCCGTGGGTGGTGCCCTTGGCCAGGTCGAGCGAGCGGGAGATCTCGGCCAGGGAGAGCCGTCCGGCGCCGCCGGCGAGCAGGCGCAGCACGGCCGCGGCGCGCTCGATCGACTGCACTGTGCCCGGCACGTTACGAACATATGACGGGGAGCGACCGTGCCCGGCGGTCGGCGTTCGACATTGTCGAATGGCGTTCATTGTTAGTGGCCGAGTGGCTACCTAGCGTCCTGGAGGTCAACCGTCAGGAGGCCTAGATGGCAGAAAGACTAAAGATTCCGGGCATAGTGGCCGAACTGGCCGCCGAGTTCGCCGGGACCATGATCCTCATCCTGTTCGGAGTCGGCGTCGTCGCCCAGGTGGTCGGCGGCGGCATCGGCGATCACGACAGCATCGCCTGGGCGTGGGGCCTGGGCGTGGTGCTCGGCGTCTACGTGGCCGGGCGCATCAGCGGGGCGCACCTGAACCCCGCGGTCACCATCGCGCTCGCGGTCTTCAAGGGATTCTCGTGGCGCAAGGTACTCCCGTACAGCCTCGCGCAGTTCCTCGGCGCGTTCGTCGCCGCGCTGCTCGTCCGCTGGAACTACACCGAGGTGCTGCACGCGGCCGACCCCGGTCTCACCATCAAGACGCAGGGCGTGTTCTCGACCCTGCCCGGCAACGGGGCGCTGCCGGTCGGCGAGTGGGGCGCTTTCCGCGACCAGATCATCGGCACCGCGATCCTGCTGTTCCTGATCCTGGCCGTCACCGACGTGCTCGGCACTCCCCCGCAGGCGAACATGGCGCCGTTCATCGTCGGTCTGATCGTGGTCGGTATCGGCATGGCGTGGGGCACCAACGCCGGCTACGCGATCAACCCGGCCCGTGACTTCGGACCACGACTCGCCAGCTTCCTGACCGGCTACGGCGGGGCTATGCGGGACCAGACCGGGTATCTCTATTTCTGGATACCGATCGTGGCCCCCATCATCGGTGGTGTGATCGGCGCCGGGCTGTATCAGGGGCTGGTCGGCCGGTTCCTGCCCAAGGCGGGCGAACTGGAACCGGGAAGACTGCCCGAGCAGGAGACCAAAGCGAGCGTGGAGGCACGAAATGGCTGACTTCGTCGGCGCCGTGGACCAGGGCACGACCAGTACCCGCTTCATGATCTTTGATCACGGCGGCAACGAGGTGGCCCGTCACCAGCTCGAACACGAGCAGATCCTGCCCCAGGCCGGGTGGGTCGAGCACAACCCGGCCGAGATCTGGGAGCGTACGGTCACGGTCGTCCGCACGGCGATGCAGAAGGCCAACCTCGGGGCCAAGGACCTGGCCGCGCTCGGCATCACCAACCAGCGCGAGACCGCCGTGGTGTGGGACAGGAACAGCGGGCGTCCCTACTACAACGCGATCGTCTGGCAGGACACCCGCACCGACCGGATCGCCTCGGCGCTGGACCGGGACGGCCGGGGCGACGTGATCCGGCGCAAGGCGGGCCTGCCGCCGGCCACCTACTTCAGCGGCGGCAAGATCCAGTGGATCCTGGAGAACGTCGACGGGGTGCGCGAGGCGGCCGAGCGCGGCGACGCGATCTTCGGTAACACCGACAGCTGGGTGCTGTGGAACATGACCGGCGGCGTCGACGGCGGCAACCACCTCACCGACGTGACCAACGCCAGCCGCACGATGCTGATGAACCTCGAGACCCTGGACTGGGACGACGAGCTGCTCAGTTTCTTCAACATCCCCCGGTCGATGCTGCCCGAGATCCGGCCGTCGTCCGACCCCAACACGTACGGGGTGGCGCGGTGGCCCGGATCACTGGGTGGTGAGGTGCCGCTGACCGGCGACCTGGGCGACCAGCAGGCGGCCACGGTCGGGCAGGTGTGCTTTGCGCCCGGTGAGGCCAAGAATACGTACGGAACCGGCAATTTCATGCTCCTGAACACCGGCAACGAGCTCGTGCGCAGCGAGAACGGACTGCTCACGACCGTCTGCTACAAGTTCGGCGACGCGGCTCCGGTGTACGCGCTGGAGGGCTCGATCGCCGTGACCGGCTCGGCCGTGCAGTGGCTGCGCGACCAGCTGCACATCATCAACGACGCGTCGGAGAGCGAGCGGCTGGCGTCCGAGGTCCAGGACAACGGCGGCGTCTACTTCGTCCCGGCGTTCTCCGGGCTGTTCGCGCCGTACTGGCGCTCGGACGCGCGCGGCGCCATCGTCGGGCTGTCCCGCTTCAACACCGCCTCGCACATCGCGCGGGCCACCCTCGAGTCGATCTGCTACCAGAGCCGCGACGTCGTCGACGCCATGGCCCAGGACTCCGGGGTCACGCTCGACGTGCTCAAGGTGGACGGCGGGATCACGGCCAACAACCTGGCCATGCAGATCCAGGCCGACGTGCTCGGCGTACCGGTCAGCCGGCCGGTCGTGGCCGAGACGACGGCGCTCGGCGCGGCCTACGCGGCCGGGCTGGCCGTCGGCTTCTGGAAGAACACCGACGAGCTGCGCGAGAACTGGAACGAGTCGCAGCGGTGGCAGCCGAACTGGTCCGAGGAGCAGCGTTCCGAGGGCTACGGCAAGTGGAAGAAGGCCGTCGAACGCACTCTCAACTGGGTGGACGTGGACTGATAGTTATGACCGTCGCTCTTTCTCCCCAATATCGGGACTCGGCGCTGTCCGCGTTGGCCGGCGCCGAGCTCGACGTCCTGGTGGTCGGCGGCGGAGTGGTCGGAGCGGGGGCGGCGCTCGACGCCGTCACCCGCGGCCTCTCCTGCGGCCTGGTCGAGGCGCGTGACCTGGCGTCCGGCACGTCGAGCCGCTCGAGCAAGCTGCTGCACGGCGGCCTGCGCTACCTCGAGATGCTCGACTTCGGACTGGTCCGGGAGGCGCTGCACGAACGCGACCTGAGCCTGTCCCGCCTCGCGCCGCACCTGGCCCGGCCGGTCAAGTTCCTCTACCCGCTCAAGCACCGGGCCTGGGAGCGCGCATACACGGGTGCGGGCATCACGCTCTACGACACGCTCGCGCTCGGCGGGGGCATGCCGCGGCACCGGCACCTGACCCGCACCAGCGCGCTGCGGGTCTGCCCCGCGCTGCGCAAGGAATCGCTGGTCGGGGCGCTGCAGTACTACGACGCCCAGGTCGACGACGCCCGGCACACGATGTTCCTGGCCCGCACGGCCGCCTCGTACGGCGCGCACGTGGCCTCACGGACCGAGGTGATCGGCTTCCTCCGCGAGGGTGAGCGGGTCACCGGCGTACGGGTGAAGGATCTGGAATTCGACCGGATCTTCGAGGTACGGGCCCAGCAGGTGATCAACGCAACCGGCGTGTGGACCGATGACACGCAGGCACTGGTCGGCGAGCGGGGACAGTTCCACGTCCGCGCGTCCAAGGGCATCCACCTGGTCGTGCCGCGCGATCGGATCCAGAGTTCGACCGGCCTGATCCTGCGTACGGAAAAATCGGTCCTGTTCGTCATCCCGTGGGGCCGCCACTGGATCGTCGGCACGACCGACACCGACTGGTCACTCGACAAAGCACACCCGGCTGCATCGAGCACCGACATCGACTATCTGCTCGAACACGTCAATTCCGTGCTGTCAACCCCGCTTTCCCGTACGGACGTGCAGGGCGTCTACGCCGGTCTGCGTCCCCTGTTGTCGGGCGAGTCGGAGGCGACCTCGCAGTTGTCGCGCGAGCACATGGTCGGCAGTCCTCAACCGGGGCTGGTCGTGGTGGCCGGCGGAAAGTACACGACGTACCGGGTGATGGCCAAGGACGCCGTCGACGCCGCCGTGCACGGACTGAACCGCTCGGTGCCGAAGTCGTGCACCGACCGTGTGCCGCTGCTCGGGGCGGACGGCTATCCGGCGCTGTGGAACCAGCGGCGGATCCTGGCCGACCGGTCCGGCCTGCACGTGGCCCGGGTCGAGCACCTGCTCGGCCGCTACGGCTCGCTGGTGCACGAGGTGCTGGAGCTGATCGCCGACGACAAGTCGCTCGGGGCGCCGCTGACCGGGGCCGACGACTATCTGCGGGCCGAGATCGTCTACGCCGCCGCCGCCGAGGGCGCCCGTCACCTGGAGGACGTGCTCACCCGGCGGACCCGGATCTCGATCGAGACCTTCGACCGGGGCACCGAGTCGGCCCAGGAGGCGGCCGACCTGATGGCGGGTGTGCTCGGCTGGACGGACGAGCAGAAGTCCCGCGAGGTCGAGCACTACCGCGTCCGGGTGGAGGCCGAACGCGAGTCGCAGGAGCAGCCGGACGACGAGACCGCCGACGCCACCCGCCTCGGCGCTCCCGACGTGGTGCCGGTGACGCCGAACTGAGCCTCGGGAGCGGGCCGGCCGACAGTGCGGTCGCCAACCGGCTCGCTCCCGAACCACACCAGTCAAGTACTGCAGGTAATCGGGCGACTACCGATTGTTCGGGTCACCTCGACCACGACGATCCTTCAGGAGTCCCCGAATGCGCCTCAACCACCGTGCCGCCCTCGTCGCCGCCGTCGCCCTCGCCGGGCTGGCCACCGCCTCCCCCGCCCTGGCCGCGGACAAGAGCACCGTTTCGGTCGGCGGCGCCAACCCCGTCTCGGTCGGCGTCAGCCCGTCCGTCTCGGTCGGCAACGGCGTGAACGCGAACCTCGGCAGCGGCGGGAACGCCACCGTCGGCACGGTCCTGCCCTTCGCCGCGGCCGGCTCGGTCGCGTCGGTGGCCCCGAAGTCGATCACCGTCAAGAACCTGACGCTCGACGCCAAGACGCCGACCAGCACCTATCCGGTCGCCGACAACGCCAAGGTCTCGCTCGACGGCCGCGCCGTGGCGCTCGCCGCCCTGCCCGCCGGTGCGCGGATCGTGGTGCTCGGCACGGTCAGCAACGGCAGCACCTACTCGGCGACCTACCTGGCCGCGATGTCGCGCTGGTCGCTCAACCTCAACGGCACCGTCTCGGCCGTCGACGCCGCCAAGGGCACGGTGACGGTCAACAACGGCAAGGCCGCCGTCAACCTGAACGTCGACCCGAAGGCCTCGGTCCAGGTCAACGGGGTCAAGGCCGACCTGTCCAAGCTGCCGGTCGGCGCCACGGTCAACCTGACCGGCACCGACAGCATCGCGGGCGCGAACGTCCTCGGCATCACGGCCAACGCCGCTGGTGTCCGTCGCTGATCGGCCGGGCCGAGGCACGCGCCGGCCTCAGCCCCGCTCGCGCTTGACGATGTCGCGGACCGCCGGGGCCACCTCGGCGGCCAGCATCTCGGCCGTGGCGGCGTCGTCGGCGGCCACGATGAAGCCGCTGATGCCGTGATTCAGAGCGAGATCGGCGAGCTGCTCCGGTTGAGCGTCCTGCGGCCCGAGGTTCAGCAGACGGCGTACGGCGGAGGGGTCCCGCCCGGCATCGACAGCGGCTTCATCGATGCGCGCGTTCATGCCGGGCAACGAGCCCGCCCCCTCGGGCAGGTAGCTCAGCGAGGGCAGCCAGCCGTCACCGAGACGACCGGTCAGGGCCAGCATCTTCGGCTTGTAGGCGCCGATCCAGATGCCGATGTCATGGGCCGGCTCGGGACCGCGCTTGGCCCCGCTCACCTGGTAGTACTCGCCGCGGTGATCGACCCGCTCGCGGGTGCCGGTGTTCCACAGGTCGCGGATGATCCCGATCGCCTCGGCCAGCGCCTCGATGCCCTGCCCCGGGGTGAGCTTGCGGCCACCCATGGCCGCCACGCCGTCCGGGAAGGCGCCGGCCCCGAGACCGAGCTCGAGCCGGCCGCCGCTGAGCACGTCGAGCGACGCCGCGGCCCGGGCCAGCACGGCCGGCGGGCGCAGCGGCAGGTTGAGCACGTTGCCGCTGATCCGGATCCGCTCGGTGCGGGCGGCCGCGTAGGCCATCAGCGTCCACGTGTCGAGGAACGCCGGCTGGTAGGGATGGTCCTGGAACGTCACCAGGTCGAGGCCGGCCCGGTCGGCGGTCACGGCCAGGTCGACGGCGTTCCGGTTCGGCGTCACGAAGGTGCCGAACAGCAGTTCGTGCCCGTAGTCAGTCATTGCCGGCTCCTCCGGGGTCGATGTCTCCGCGGGATTCCGCCGAGGGGTCGATGTCTCCGCGGGAATCCGCCGAGGGGTCGATGTCTCCGCGGGAATCCGCCGAGGGGTCGATGTTGAAGTTGTCCTGGAACAGGTTCTGCGGGTCGTAGCGCCGCTTGAGCTCGCGCAGCCGGCTCAGCGTGGCCGGCGGGAACGCGTCGTGCAGGCGCTCGGGCCGCCGGTCGGTCTCGAAGCTCAGGTAGAGCCCGTCGAAGTGCGGCGCCATCAGCCGGTCCCATGCCTCGTCGAGCCCGTCGCGGTCGGCGCCGATCGCGGTCACCGAGAACTCCGGGGTGCGATGCGCGAAGGCGGTCGCGCCGGACGGCACGTCGGCGATCGCCCCGCCCATGTGCCGCAGCTGGAAGAAGAACGTCTGCCCGGTACGCAGCAGCGCCTCCACGTCGCGGGCGAACTCCTCGGTCAGCCGGGGCAGGAACCCCGACCGCGACACCGGTTCGCCCCGCCCGTGATGCCCCTCGGACCCGACGTCGCCCGCCTGGGCCATCACGTCGGCGTAGCGGGCCACCACCACCTGCTGCTGGGCGAGCATGGCGGTGGTCGCGAACGGGGTCAGCCGCTCGATGATCGTGTCGGGATCGCCGGAGTTGACCAGGCCGTACATCTGGATCACCGACTGTCCCGACCGGGGCGGGCCGGTCAGCCAGAAGACCGTGGTGTCCCGGGGTGCGTTCCGAGCGATTTCCCCGTACGCCGTCAGGGAGGTCACCAGGTCTTGACTCACCAGCGCGAACTGGGCCCAGCCGACCTCGCCCGCCGCCCCGGCCTCGAACTCGAACGAGGTGGCGACCCCGAAGTTCGCGCCCGCACCCTGTACGGCCCAGAACAGCTCGGGATTCTCGTCGGCGCTCGCGCGGACCCGGCGGCCGTCGGCCAGCACCAGCTCGACGGCCCGCAGGCGGTCGATGGTCAGGCCCTGCTCGCGCGACAGGAAGCCGATGCCGCCCGCCGTGGCCAGTCCGCCCACACCGACGCCGCCGTAGTCGCCCGAGCCGAGCGCGAGGTCGTACTTGTCGAGCACGGCCGCGACCTGCTTCCAGGTGGCGCCCGGACCGGTGGTGAGAATCCCGCGGTCCTCGTCGTACTCGATCTCGTTCATGGCGCCGACGTCGATGATCAGCCCGCCGGTGTTGGTCGAGCGGCCGCTGACGCCGTGGCCGGCACTGCGCAGGCCGAGCTGCAGCTCGGGGTGCCGTTTCGCGAAGGCCAGCGCGCCGGCCACCTCGTCCGGGGTGCGCGGCCGCAGGATCAGCGCCGGCCGGCCACCGCGCATGTAGGTCGAGCTGCGTCCGCGATAGCCGTGGTCGCCGGGCTCGAGCTTCTCCACCCCGGCGGGCAGGTCGTCGAAACGGCTGGGCTTCCGGGGCAGTCCGACCCGGGGTCCGGCCAGCAGGGTCAGGCTGTCGAGCTGCTTGTCGGCCATCTCGGTGGACACCGCGGCGGGCGGCCCGGGCAGGGTGATCCGGGCGTCGTCGTCGCGGCCGGCCAGGAAGGCGGCGGCGGTCCACGGATCGAGCCCGCCGTCCTCGTCGGTCAGGACCACGTTGTTCGCTTGCTGGCTCACTTGCTCCTCCGCGCGCTTATCGTCTTCTGGCTAGATAGTATTGCGGAAAGACGATCTGTCCAACAGATAGGATGGTGCCGTGAGCGACACGACAGCTGACTTCGGGGCGGCCCTCGGCACCCTGCTGCGGTCGTACGCGGAAATGGTCGGCCCCAAGCTTGCCGGTTTTCCGCACGGCGAACGCGGTTATCAGACCCTCTGCGAGGTCGTGCAGGGCACTCCCCCGAGTCAGGCCGTGCTGGCGGCCAAGCTGGGCATCGACCGCACGATGATGACCTACCTGATCGACGACCTGGTCGAGGCCGGCTACGTCGAGCGCCGCCCCAACCCGGCCGACCGGCGCCAGCGGCAGATCGTCGCCACCTCGCGCGGGCTCGAGGCGGTCGGCGCGCTCTGCGGCCAGGTCGCCGAGGCCGAGGAGGCGGCGCTGAGCACACTCGACGACGACGAGCGCCGATTGTTCCGGCGCCTGCTCGACAAGGCCGCCGGCAACGTTCCCGTGCACACCGTCGAAGCGTGCGCGATCGTCACGAACGCCCTGAAGACCGCGTGATCGCGGCCACAGTCCGCTGATATCTGCCACCCGGCCGCCCGGCTTGCGCGTCCCTGGTAGGGATGTGCAGTGAGGGCAAAGGTGGGCGCATGGGACTGAGCAGGGCATATCGCTTAGCGACGATGGCAGTGTTGCTGTCGGTGATGGCCGCGTGCGGCGGCCAAGGCGCGCGACCGGCCCCCTCGGCATCGCCGCCGGTCTCGCCGTCGTCGTCACCGGCTCCGACCGAGGCGGCGCTCGTGCCGCCGGCCGCCGACCCGATCGCCGCACTCCCGGCCAACCTGCGCCCGCGTGTGCCTCGTTTCGCGCCGCCGCCGCCCGCGACCAAGGTGACCCTGCCGACCAACGGGACGGCCGCCTGGCTCAGCCGCATCCCGACCGACCAGAAGGTCGCCTTCATCACCATCGACGACGGCTGGGACAAGAACCCCCTGGCCCTCAAGCTGTTCCAGGCCGCGAACGTGCCGATCACGCTGTTCCTCGAGGTGAACGCGATCAGCGACAACCCGGCCTACTTCGCGCAGCTGCGCACGGCCGGGGCGACCATCCAGAACCACACGATCAGCCACCCGGTGCTGAAGGGCCGCTCGTACGCGTTCCAGAAACACGAGATCTGCGGCGGCGCCGACCAGCTGGCCAAGCTCTACGGCGACCGGCCGACGCTGTTCCGCCCACCCGGCGGCGCCCACGACACCACCACCCTGCGGGCGGCGCACGACTGCGGGATGAAGGCGGCGTTCTTCTGGAAGGAGGCCACCAACAAGGGCAAGGTCTTCTACCAGGAGGAACACGTCGTGAAACCGGGCGACATCATCCTCATGCACTTCCGGCCACGCTTCGTCGACGACTTCCTGGCTGTCCTCAACGCGATCCACCAGGCCGGTCTGACCCCGGCGCGACTGGAGGACTACATCCCCTGACGCCGCAGCAGCAGCCAGGCGTCGGCCGGGAACAGGTGGCGGGCGATCCACCAGGTGGCCTTGGAGTAGTACGGGCGGGCGGTGGCCTCGTCGAGGACGCGCGGGGTGTCGGCGCGGTGGGTGCGGCCCCTCCAGCTGATCGTGCACTCGCCGGCCGCGAGGACGTTGCGGACCCAGTTGGTGCGGGCGCCCCACGGCAGGTTGATCACGAACGAGTCCGGGGTCGCGATCACCACCACCGGCACGGCCAGGTCGCGGCCCGACTTCCGGCCCCGGTGGTGCATGACGGCCCACGGGGAGAAGCGCCGGCCGGCCAGCGCGGTGATGAGCGGATTGGTGACGCGGGCGAACCGGAGCGTCGAGCCGGCGGGCGGCGAGGAAGTCATACCGGCAGTGTCCGCCCACCGGCCCGGCTCCCGCTTCCCGGAAATCCGTTACACGGCACGCCGGTCGTTGCTTCTGATCACGGCCGCAGCGCGTGGGCCACCGCGGCGGTCCGGCTCGCGACGCCGAGCTTGCGATAGATGTTGGCCAGGTGCCGCTCGACGGTGTGCACGGCGATGCCGAGGCTACGGCCGATCTCGGCGTTCGAGTCTCCGGCCGCGAGCCGTTGCAGCACCTCCTGCTCGCGGCGGGTCAGAACCGGCCCGCTCGAGGACACCCGGCCCACCCGGCCGGTCGTCACGAAGCCGGTGACCAGCCCGAGGTCGGCCGCCACATCCTCCAGGAACAGGGTCGGGGTGGTGCCGGGCAATTCGACCAGACGTGCGTCGCGCAGGGCGCCGGTCAGGCGCCGGAAGATCTCGACGGGGATCTGCTGGGAACTCTGGCGGTGCAGGACCAGGGTCTGCGCGCGTACGCGGGAAAGGTCCTCCGTCACATCGATCCTGCTCGCGGCCTCGAACCAGGCGTGGGCGATCGCGGGCGTGGTGGCGGTCCGGAAAGCCTCGGCCGTCCATCGCCCGGAGGCGGCGCCGTCCCAGCCCAGCCAGGCGGTCGCGGCGGCGTCGGCGAACAGCGACCAGTCCTGATCGACCAGCGACAGCAGGGCCTGGGTCTGCGCGGGCAGCATGGCCTCCCGCATCCGGGGCGCACCACCGAAGAGGACCATCCGCCCGACCCGCGCCGGCTCGCGGGCCGCGAAGGCGATCGCCGTGGCGACCGAATGGTAGTAGCCGAGCAGGTTGGCGCGCTCGATGCCCGCGTCGCCGAGGACCGCGATCAGGTCGAGCAGATGCGCCTCGACGCCGAGATCGGTGAGGTCGATGTCGCGGTCGGACGCACCGGTCCCCCGCCCGTCGTAGAGAACCACGGTGAGGTCGCGGGCCAGTCCCTCGTACGCGGTCCGCATCGCCGGAATCCGCCACTGCGCGACGATATTGCTGAGCGACGGCATCCACACCAGCACCGGTGCGCGCCATCGCCCCGGCCCCGGGCCGAAGACCTGGTAGCCGATCCGCACGCCGTCGGCGGTCCGCGCGAAGCGCACCTCGGGCATGTTCTCCATCCCGCCAGTATTCCCGGCCCCTCCACTTGAAGATCGCCGACGGCTTGCGGGCGCTGGCCGCCGCGCTCGGTGCCGGGATGCGCGAACACCCCGGGCGACGTCCGCTGATCGTCGGCGGGGACTGCAGCCTGCTGCTGGGCGTGTTCGCACACGTGCGCGGGGTTCGTGCGGCGGCCGTGGGTGGGTCGCAGCCGATGTGGCTGCATGCCGATGTCGACGTGCTTGATCCGGGTGTGCTGCCTGCGGTGACCTATCGGCAGGGCGGCGGTCCGGATTTCGCGCAGCTCGCGGCCCTGCTCGAGCCGCTCGTGGTGTCGCCGCGGCTGGTGGGAGTGAGCGTGGCCGACTTCCGGCCCGACCTCGATCCGGACGGGGTCCACGCACGCCGGCTGGTCGGGCTGATCGAGAACTGCATCACGCACTTATAGATGTATTTAGATGTTTGGACTATTTGATGCAGGTCCGGCGTGCGGTCGGATGGTCTTGGTATAAGCCATCCACAAAGGAGGTACCGTGCGCACTCCACCCCGTGCGTTGGCGGGCACCGCCGCCGGGCTGTTAGCGGCCGCCATCGTTCTCACCGCCTCATCCGGCGGTAACGCGGCGCCCTCGAGCCCGGCCCAGGCGCACGCCGAAGCCGCGAAGGTGCAAGGCGACGACCACCACGACGATCTCGTCGACAACCGTAAGGGACGCCTCGCCCCGACCAGCGGGCAACGGGCCGCGGCGGCGGGCGCGGAGGCCCGCTGGAACGCGCTCGGCACGCCGGCCGCGTTGACGGCGGGCGCCGACCCGCTCGAAGCCGGACTCGCTGCTGATCCGGTGGCGGCGGCCCGGGCGTACGTGGGAAAGAATCTGGATGTTCTCGGCCTGACCAGCCGGGGCGCGGAGGCACTGGAGCTGCTGACCACGTCGAAGCTCGGACAGGGCGCCGTCGTGATCTTCCGGCAGAAGTTCGGTGACCTCGTCGCCGGGCGCGACGGCCTGCTGAACGTGGCCGTGCGCGACGGCAAGGTGTGGTTCGTCAGCTCGTCGCTGTCGCGGGACGCGGGTGCGCCCGAGCCGGCCACGCTGAGCGCCGCCCAGGCCGCGACCATCGCGGCCGACGAGGCCGGAGTGAGCGGGGCCAAGGTGCTCGCCACCAAGCTGGTCGCGGTGCCGACCGCCGACGAGGGGGCGCGGGCGGCCTACCAGGTCACCTTCGGGGCCGACCTCAACGGGACCGACCCGGAGGCGTACACGAGCTACGTCGACGCGCGGGACGGCGGGGTGCTCGTCCGCGAGAACATCGTCGACCACAGCGAGGACGACCCGTCGTGGGACGTGTTCCCGGCCTCGCCGCCGCTCGACTACTCGAACTCGGACGACCGCCTGACCTGGTGCTGGGGTCAGCTGCGGGGCTGTGACGAGGTCGTGGCGACCAGCGCGTCGAAGCTGCCGTGGGACGTCGACCCGGCCACCGGCGAGCCGACCTACACGACGCGCGGCAACAACACGATCGCCGTGCAGAACTGGAACTCCAACGACGCGTTCAGTGTGGGCACCGAATTCGCCACGCCGAAGCCGAACCGGGCCTACGACTACAAGTGGACCAACCAGTGGCACCGGGAGCAGTGCTCGCCGGACGTGTTCACCTCGCCGCAGAAGAACGACATCGACGCGGCCCGGTCGAACCTGTTCGGGATGCACAACCGCATGCACGACTGGTCGTACCACCTGGGCTTCACCGAGGCGACCTGGAACATGCAGGACGACAACGGCACCGCGGGTGGCCTGGGCAACGACCACGAGCAGGGCAACGCGCAGGCCGGCGGGATCAGTGGCGGCCCGCCGAACTTCGAGGCCCGCAACAACGCCAACCAGATCACCCCGCCCGACGGGCAGGCGCCGATCACCAACATGTACCTGTGGCAGCCGATCGCGGCCGGGTTCTACGGCGCCTGTGTCGACGGTGACTACGACATGTCGGTGATCGGTCACGAGTACACCCACGCCATCACCAACCGCATGATCGCCGGTCCGGACGGCGGGCTGAGCTCGCCCCAGGGCATGAGCGAGAGCTGGTCCGACCTGCTGGCGATGGAGTACCTCAACGAGTACGGGTACGCGCCCAAGGGCCAGAAGGCGTACACGATCGGTCAGTACGTGACGACCGACCCCGTCGCCGGCATCCGTAACTTCAACATGAGCGACAGCCCGCTGAACTACTCGAGCGTCGACTACGACTTCGTCGGCCTTCAGGTGCACGCGTCGGGTGAGCTGTGGAGCGCCACCAACTTCGACATCCGGCAGGCGTTCATCAAGCGCTACGGCGCCGGTTCGGCCGCGGTGAACAAGGCGTGCGCCAACGGCAAGCGGGCCGCGACCGAGTGCCCGGGCAACCGGCGCTGGGTGCAGCTCGTGTTCGACTCGTTCCTGCTGCTCGCCAACAGCGCGAACAGCCAGGTCGACGCCCGGGACGCGCTGATCGCGGCCGACCAGGTGCGTTTCGGCGGCGCGAACCAGGACATCATCTGGAACGCGTTCGCCAAGCGGGGTCTGGGTGAGGGCGCGGTCAGCGTCGGTGCGGGCGATGCCAACCCGACCCCGAGCTTCAGTTCCCCGTACGCCTCGGAGACCTCGGTCACATTCCGTCCGGTCGACGAGAACGGGGCGCCGGTGCCCAACGCCAAGCTGTACGTCGGTGACTACCAGGCGCGTGCCGTGGCGATCGCCGACACCGACCCGGCGACCGCCCTGCCCGACACGTTCCCGCTGGTCGCGGGCTCGTACGGGTTCATCGCGGCGGCGCCCGGCTACGGCCACGCCCGGGTGAAGGAGACCTCCTTCAAGTCGGGCCAGAGCCGCACGCTGACCGTCAAGATGCCGCACAACCTCGCCTCGGGCGCCGCCGGTGCGGTGGCCACGGGCGACGGCGTCAACCTGCCCAGGATCACGGACGACGACGAGGCCACCAACTGGGCCTCGCTCGGCAGCGCGGTGGCGGGCAAGCAGGTGACGGTCGACCTGGCCGGAGGGGCCCAGACCGTACGCCGGGTTCAGGTCAGCGCCCAGCTGCGGCCCCCGGTGACCGGGGACGTGGACGCCGGCACCCAGAACCGGTACACGGCGCTGCGGCAGTTCAAGGTGCTCGCGTGCACCGCGACGGCCACGGTGACCTGCGCGAACGCGTCGGAGTTCACGACCGTGTTCACCAGCAAGGCGGACGCGTTCCCGTCGGTCGCGCCCCGTCCCCGGGTCAAGGACCTGGTCGTGAAGTCGTTCGACATCAAGCCGACGACGGCCACGCACCTGCGTCTCGAGGTCGTGAACACCCAGTGCACGGGTGGGCCGGACTTCGCCGGTGAGCAGGACGCCGACCCGCGGGCGGCCACGGACTGTGCCACGGCCAGCCCGCAGGCGCTCAACGTGCGGGTGGCGGAGTTCCAGGCCTACGGGCGTTAGTTCCTTTTTCCCGTACGACCGGGGCCGCGCGCTCCGGTCGTACGGGAGCGGGATCTTTTCCCGTACGAGTGGGGCGCGCGCTCCGCCCGTACGGGGAAACGGTCTTGATCTGATGGGGGTGGGACCCAGGTCGGGCCCACTTCGGCGTCTCGGGGATGATGGTGGCAGGGTGCGCCTACGGTAGGTGCGGACGCCGCGCTCAGGAGACGGGAACAGTGACGACCGAGGACGCCGATCGCGAGATCACGCGTTGGGCGGCTGGGCACCCGCTACCCGAGCCGTTCCGCGACATGAGCGAGGAATTGTCGCACTTCCTGCTCGTCTACAAGTTCGGATTGGCCGAGATCGGCACCAAGATCAGCATCCTGACCGAGGAGCTGACCCACCGCGGCCGGCACAACCCGATCGAGCACGTCAGCCCGCGTCTCAAGACGACGTCGAGCATCACCGCCAAGGCCCGGCGGATCAACTGCCCGATGGCCTTCGACGCGCTGCGGGCCCGGATCCGTGACATCG
Organism: Paractinoplanes bogorensis; assembly: GCF_018829635.1. Taxonomy (GTDB): domain Bacteria; phylum Actinomycetota; class Actinomycetes; order Mycobacteriales; family Micromonosporaceae; genus Actinoplanes; species Actinoplanes bogorensis. The sequence goes on along the minus strand of NZ_JAHKKG010000019.1, from coordinate 130,552 downwards.
CCGGCATCCGGATCGTGTGCAGCTTCGTCTCCGACGTCTACACGGTGGCCGACATGCTGACCCGGCAGCCGGACATCACCCTGATCCAGACCAAGGACTACATCGCCGCGCCCAAGGCCAACGGCTATCGCAGCCTGCACCTGATCGTGGAGATCCCGGTCTTCCTGAGCGAGCAGGTGGTGTCGGTGCCGGTCGAGGTGCAGCTGCGCACGGCCGCGATGGACTTCTGGGCCAGCCTCGAACACAAGATCCACTACAAGTACGACCCGGCGGTGCCCGGCGCGCTGCGGGAGGAGCTCGCGGCGGCGGCCGAGGACGCGGCCCGCCTCGATCGCCGGATGGAGCTCCTGCATCGGCAGATCCACGGGCCGCGACACTGACGTTTTGTCCCCTTTGCCGGGCGGACTTTCCGTCCCCGAGGGAGTACGTTCCGCCCATGGTTTCCCACCGCCGCGTCGTCGCGGTTCTCGCCCTGGTGCTGGGCCTTCTCGGGCTGTCGGCCGGGCCCGCGCTGGCCAAGGCCCCGGTCGACCTGAGCGCCTCGTTCAACGTGGTGCCGTGGCAGGTGGCGGCCGGATACACCGCCGACTACTACTTCCAGGCGCAGACGTTGAGCGGCCCGGTGGACACCTCGGCCGTGCGGGTCGAGCTGGAACTGCCCGAGGGCGTCTCGTTCGTGTCCCTCGTCGACAACAACAGCGGTCCCTGCGACCCCGACGGCCAGACCGTCACGTGCACGGTGACTCTGACGGGTAGCCCCGCGACCTGGGGCTGGCAGGCAAAAGTACGGTTCGCCGACGACCTCGCGACGGGCACCAGGCTGACGTTCCGGTTGACGGTCAGCGGCGCCGGCGAGGAGTCCAACCCGGAGAACAACACGGCCGAATACACGAGCACCGTGGTCGGCGCGGCCGAGATGGGCCTGAGCGCGATCGAGCCGACCGGCACGATCCAGCCCGACGACCCGCTGATCTTCACGCTGATCGTGCACAACAACGGACCGGCCGAGATCCCCGAGTTCGGGCTGTCGGTGAAATTCCTCGGCATCCAATACGTCGGCACCAAGGTCGAGGCCGACGGCGCCGTCTGCCGCGAGGAGATCGAGGCGGTCAACTGCCAGATCGACCATCCGCTGGCGGCAGGCGCGCAATACCGGCTCAAATACACCGTGCCGGGCTGGCCCAACGACTCGCGCTACCCGGGCGGCATCACCCGCATCGAGGCCACGACAACCGACTACCCCGACCGCACGGTCATCAACGCCGCGAACGACAAGGTGGCGTTCGACGTCGACTTCGCCAAGGTCCCGGCGTCACCCTCCCCCACAGCCACCACACCGCCGGCCACGCCGGGCAGCGGCGGCGGCGGAAGCCTGCCGATCACCGGGTCGTCCGCGCTGCCGTTGGCAGGCGCCGGGCTGGCGTTCCTGCTGGCCGGGGCGGGCGCGCTGATCATCGGGCGGCGCCGGGCCCGTGCCTGACGTTCGCCGGCGGGTCATCGTCGTTCTCGCCCTCACGGCAGGTCTGCTCGGGCTGAGTGCCGCGCCCGCACTGGCGGCTGCTGATTTCGCGGCCTCGTTCAACGCGGCACCCGAACTGGTGGCCGCCGGCTACACCGGAACCTACGAGTTCCAGGGCCGGGCGGTCGGGGCTCCGGTGGACAACTCAGCCGTACGGGTGGAGTTCGCCCTGCCTGAGGGAGTGACCTTCGTGTCGGCGGGCACGAACGACGCCGGGCCGTGCGAGGCCGCCGGGCCGACGGTGAACTGCTCGGTCGATCTGCCGGACACCTTCACGAACTGGACCTACCGGGTCACCGTCCGGTTTGCCGACGACCTGGCGCCGGGCACCCGGTTGCCGTTCCGATTGACGGTCGGCGGCGCCCCGGCCTCCTTCACGAGCACGGTGGTGACCCCGGCCGACCTGGCCGTCACCGCGATCACGCCGGACGAGCCGATCGTCCCCGAAGAGCCACTGATCTTCACGCTGATCGTGCGCAACAACGGTCCGGCGGCGGTCCCCGCGTTCGGGGTGTCGACAAAGTTCGTCGGCATCCAATACCTGGGCACCAAGGTGGAGGCCGACCGCGCCCGCTGCTCCGAGCAGATCGAGTCGGTCTACTGCCGGGTCGACCACTCGCTGGCGGCGGGCGCGGAATACCGGCTCGCATTCACCGTGCCGGCCTGGCCCAACGACACCCGATTCGGCCTCCCGACCTGGGTCGAGGCCACCCTGGCGGACTACCCCGACCAGACGAAGGTCGACGCCACCAACGACAAGGTCCGATTCGACGTCGACTTCCTCCGCCCGTCGGCGTCGCCGTCGACCGCCACCCCACCGCCCGCAGCCGGCGGCAGCCTTCCCATCACCGGATCGTCGACGCTGCCCGTCGCCGCCGCCGGGTTGGCGCTGCTGCTGGCCGGGGCCGGCGCGCTGATCACAGGACGGCGCCGAGCACGACCCTGACCTTCAGCGCACGTCGTCGACCAGGGCGCCGAGCTCGGATCCGGGGGCCGCCCAGTGGGACCGCAGCGACACGCCGTCGAACGTGGCGCCAAGCGGCTCCCACGCCCACCGTGCCGTGGCCAGTCACCGCGCGCCTCGGAGCCATCGTCACTGCCGCGAGTCGCGACCTTCCACGGTCGGCGCGTCGTCGCTGGACTCGCGTGGGGCGATAGCACCGCGGCGGCTCGCCCATGCCGTGCCAGAAGATCCAGAACCGTCCGCATGTCGGGCACAGAAACGCCGACCTGGACGCCAGATAAATCTCCTCGACATCCACGATGCCCTCGTACCGATCGTATTCGACGTCTGACAACACCTTGTATTCGAGCTCGTTCGGAATGTTGCCGCTCGTCTGGATCACTGTCGTGCAGACGCATCGGAACTTCGCCATCACGGCATCACCTCGGTCGGCTCCGCGCCAACAATGGTGGCGCAGCAGGTGGTCATGAGCCGGCGGTCAGCTCTGTCATCGCCCGGCGGTACACCATCGACTCCGCCCCGGCCTCCTCGCGCAGTTCGTCGACGAACTCAGGAGAAAACCCTCGGTCGCGTCGTCTACGAGATCGGCCAGATCAGCCTGACCATGGAGTTCGAAGGCCGACCAGGTCCGACGGCCGATGGGTGGTCGTACAGCCGTCCGATCCATCTCCAACGCGACCCGCAGGGCCGACCCGGCAACGGCGGCGACCCGTTGCCGGTCATCCAGGGAATCGTCGAGGAGCACAGCGATGACGTCGATCGCGGTCGCCGCAACGCTCGCGCCCGGCCGGTTCGATGCCTGGATACGTTGCCTGGTGAGCGGCAGTTCCGATCGGAGGGCCCGGGCCAGATCGTCCGGCTGTGTCATACCGTCCAGCTCACGCCATTTCAGCTCGACGCCCTGACCGGGGTCAAAGGTATCGGTGACGTAGGGCCGGTCCAGCCGACCGAGGAAGATGTCGATCCCGGACGTCACCCGGGTCGCGAACACCACAGCAAGGGCGAGGTCCCGGGTGGAAGTCGGCACGCCATTCACCCTGATCGACCGCCTTCCCGCCCGCACTCAGGCTCGCGCGGACAGGCGCCCGCCCCGGGGCCCTGTCCTCAGCCATTATCGCGAACTTGGCGGGTCTTGGCGGGCGGGTGACCCGCGGCCTGTGGACAACGGCGAACCGGGGCAGCTATGTGGGGACGCTTGTCAGGTCGTCATCGGGGACAGGGCCGGGGGTGGTGGGCAGGCGGCGGGACAGGGTGAAGGCGGCCACTGCGGCCACGGCCAGCAGGCCCAGGACCACGATCATCGCGTTGCGCAGGCCGTAGTGCTCGCCCAGGAAACCCAGGGCCGGCGGGCCGACCAGGAAAGCGACGTAGCCGGCCGTCGCCACCAGGGACACCCGCGCGGTCGGGTCGGGGCCCGAGTCGGCGGCAGCGGAAAGGGCGACCGGGAAGCCCAAGGACGCGCCGAGGCCCCACAGCAGGACGGCGGCGCCGGCCACGAAGGCGTTGTCGACGAAGACGACCAGCACCAAGCCGACGCCGCCGATGACGGCGCTGGCGCCCAGCACCGTGGCGCGGCCGAAGCGGGTCAGGAACCAGCCGCCGCCGAAGCGGCCGATCGTCATGGCGGCGGAGAAGGCCACGTAGACGAGTGAGCCCAGGGCGGCGTCCAAGCCGTGGCCGTCGACCATGATGAGCGGGAGCCAGTCGTTGGCGGCGCCCTCGGCCAGGGCCATCGCCAGCACCACCACGCCGATCAGCAGGAGGATCTGGTCGCGCCACAAAGGCGTACGGGAAGAAGGGGTTGCGGTTTTGACCGTGGCCGGAACCGAGCGGCCGTTGCCGGGCGGGATGATGCGGATCGCCAGCAGCGCGACGGGGACGCTGAGCAGGCCGACCAGCACGAGGTGCCACGGGACGGGGAAACGGGCGGCCGTCAGGGCCATGCCGATGACCGCGCCGGCGACCGTGCCGAGGCTGAAGAAGCCGTGCATGGTCGGGAGCACCGCGCGGCCGATGAGGCGTTCGACGTCGGCGCCCTCGACGTTCATGGCCACCTCGCCGCAGCCCATGCCCAGGCCGAACAGGAACAGGCCGGCCGTGACCAGCCACGGCGAGTGCAGGCCGGCGCCGACGCCGACCACGGGCATGCTGGCGACCGTGGTGAGGATGCCGGCGGCCACGACCGGGCGGGTGCCGATGCGGGCCACGAAGCGGCCCGAGCTGAGGATGCCGATCATCGAGCCGGCGGACAGCCCGAACAGCACCAGGCCCATCTCGGCGGTGGACGCGCCGAGCAGGTCGCGGATGTCGGGCGTGCGGGTCACCCACGACGAGATGGCCAGGCCGGGCAGGAAGAACAGGGCGAACAGGGCGTTGCGACGGCGCGCGGTGGTGCGTTCCAAGGATCCCCTCCAACTGTGTACGAACGTACACATAGAAGGAGGGGCAGCGGAAGTGAGCTACAGCACGAAGGTCCCGCCGGCCGCCACCGCCAGGTCAGGCCCCAGGGCGGCCGCTGGGGTGTAAGCGCCGGGTTTGCCCTCGCCGTCGTGCAATCGGACGGCCGCCTCAGCCAGGACGGCGGCGGTGAAGTCCATGCCGTCGCCGGCGCGCAGCCAGCCCTCGCGGGTGGTGCCGTCGGGCCACTCGACGACCGCGTGTCCCCATGAATACGGGCGTGGGCGCGGGGTGTCCTTGATGGCGATGGCGGCCATGCGCGCCTGGGCGAACCGGCGCACGGGCGGGATCGCGAGCAGGCGGGCGGCCGCGGGCAGCAGCGCCCGTACGACCGGGGAGCCGGGCGCGAGGGCCGAGGTGACGGTGACGTCGGGGGCGTTCGAGGCGGCCCGGGCCGCGAGCAGCTCGCCGGACGGGACCTCGGCCGAGCGGATCGACGTGCCGTCCGGCAGAGCCAGCGTGCGGGCACCGGCGCCCAGGCGCGATGAGACCAAGCGGCCGGACGAGAAGCGACGGCCACCGGAGGTGAGCACGTCGAGCGTGGTGGCGGCCAGGGCTTGCCCGAAGACGCCGGCCGCCATGCCGACCGAGGCCAGCGCGTCCACGCGTACGCGGGAAGGGGTTGGCCTGTCCTCACAAAGCTTGACCACGACGGACTCGGTGGCCAGCACCCCGAACCCGGCCCCCGTCACGAAAGTGCTGCCGGCGGCGGCCGCCTCGTCGTGTGCGGCCAGCATCCGCGGCACCGCGACCAGGTCGTTGGCCACGTCGAGATAGTGACCGCCGTGCGGCAGACCGGCCCGGGCGATGGTCAGCGCGGTCGCCGCGTAGTCGCCGATCGTGTTGACCACGACCTCGGGCCGCTGCCGTCCGATCTCGGTGACGATCTCGGTCTCGCGGCCGATCAGCACCGGCTCGATGCCCTGCTCCCGCAGTCGCGTCGCGACGGCTCGCCCGATGCGTCCGCGTGCGCCGAGGATCCAGATGGACATGGGACCTCCCCAGGTGATGACTCAGTGTGTCATCACTCAAGCTAGCACGTCATGACACCCTGAGACGTCACTTGCTATGGTGATCACATGGCGCGCTGGGATCCGGGGGCCGAGCAGCGGTTGCGCGAGGCCGCGCTCGAGTTGTTCCGCGAGCACGGCTACGACGCGGTCACCGTCACCCAGATCGCCGAGCGCGCGGGGCTGACCCGGCGCTCGTTCTTCCGCTACTTCCCGGACAAGCGCGAGGTGTTCTTCGCCGGGTCGGATCGCCTGCCCGCGGCCCTCGCCGAGGCGGTACGCGCGAGCGGCGGTGACGTGTTCGCGGCGGTGGCCCGGGTCGGCGAGCAGATGGTCGAGCTGCTCGACCGGCCGGCCGAGCGCCGGGCGATCATCGACGGCAGCGCCGAGCTGCAGGAGCGGGAGCGCACAAAAATGGCCGCCGTGACGGCGGCCATGGAAGAAGCTTTAGGAGGCGATCCCGTACGGGCTCATCTGCTGGCCCAGATCGGGACGGTCACCTTTCAGAACGCGTACGGGCGGTGGCTGGCCTCGGGTGGGGAGATGTCCTTCCCCGAGGCCGTCCGTGCGGTCACCGCCGCGATCCGCGAGTCGGTCAGCTAGAAGGCGACGCGAACTTGGCGTACTTGGCGCGGAACTTCTCGATCCGGCCCGCGGTGTCGAGCACGCGCGTGCGGCCGGTCCAGAACGGGTGGCTCGCCGCCGAGATCTGGACGTCGATCACCGGATAGGTCTTACCGTCCGACCACTCGACGGTCTTGTCGCTGTTCTCCGTCGACCGGGTGAGGAACGCGTAGTCGGCGTTGCGGTCACGGTAGACGACGGTGTGGTAGTCGGGGTGGATGCCGTTCTTCATGTCTCTGTCCCCCTTCAGGAGATCCGCCTGCACAACCTCCACCGGGGCACGGATATTTCCTCAGGGACCGGGCGTACGCAGTGCGAGCAGCGCCACATCGTCCTCGTGGTCGTCGCCGGCCAGACGGCGGTAGACCTCGTCGAGCAGATCGGGCAGCGGGACGCCGGCCAGGCCGCTCAGAACCCGCCGCAGCTGGAGTTTGCGCTCGTCGAGGTCGTCGTGGCGCGTCTCGATCAGTCCGTCGGTGAACATCAGGACGGTCGACCCGGGCGACAGCACACTGGTGTGGTTGGTGCGGGGTGTGTGCCGGTGATAGCCGAGCAGCGTGTCCCGGCCGGTGAGCGTGGTGACCGTGCCGTCGGCCTCGAGCAGCAGCGGCGCCGGGTGGCCCGCGTTGGCCCACTGCAGCCGGTGCCCGCCGCCCTCTTCGGAACGGACGTAGGCCAGGACCGCCGTCGTAGGGGTCCGGTCGCCGAGCTCGTGCATGGCGTTGTCGAGACGGCGCAACAGGGCGGACGGCGGCTCGTGCCGGTCCACGACGTAGGCCCGCAACATGCTGCGGAGCTGGCCCATGTGCGCCGCGGCCCGCATGTCGTGGCCGGTCACGTCGCCGACGACCAGGGCCAGCTCGCCCGGGTCGACCGCCACCGCGTCGTACCAGTCACCGCCGACGTACTCGCCCCGGGCGGCCGGCTCGTAGCGCGCGGCCAGCTCGAACGGCGCCGCCTCGGGCAGGTCGGTGAGCATGGACTGCTGGAGCAGCTCGGCGACCTGTTCGCGGGAGTAGAGGTAGTCGGCGCGCCGGATCGCCTGGCCGACGTAGCCGGCCAGGGCCGCGAGCACCGCCCGCTCGACGTCGTCGAGGGTGAACGGCTCCTTCCAGGCGAAGGTCAGCGCGCCGATCGGACCGTGCGGGCCGGGCAACGGGACACTCGCGGCGGACTGCCAGCCCATCTCGCGGAAGGTCGCGAGCGCGTCGGGCGCCCGCTCGGCCACCGCGGCCAGATCGCGCAGCAGCACCGGAGCCCCGGTCGCCACGGCCAGAGCCGACGGGGTGCGGGCCGTGCCCCGATAGCGTTCCCAGCGGGCCGCCACCGGTGCCGGCAGGTCGGCGCCCGACCGCAGACTGATGTGGCCGGCCTCGACCAGCGACACACCCACGTAGTCGGGGTCGAGGGTGCCGGTGACCAGCTCCCGCACCGCGGCCGAGACGTCCGCGACGGTCACCGTACGGGCCAGGGCGACGCTGGCGCGCAGCAGCACCTGGCTGCGGTCGAGGTTGGCGTCGGCCACCCGCTCACGGGCCCGCGCGCTGTCTTCGCCGCGGTGGGCGAGCCGGGTCGCGATGCGCAGCCGCAACGAGTCCGAGCAGGCGGCGGCCAGATCGGCGAGCAGGGCCAGCTCGGCCTCGGTCCACTCGCGGGGCGCGGTGTCGATGGCGCACAGGGAACCGAGCACGAAACCGTCGGCGTCGGTCAGCGGCATCCCGGCATAACCGACCACGGACAGGTCGGTGATGGCCAGGTTGCCCGCCACCCGCGGGTCGGTGCGGGCATCGCTGATCACCAGAGGGGCCGCCGTCGTGACGACATGCTGGCAGAACGAGTGTGAGAGCGGGGTCTGCCGCCGGCCGAACCACGGCTCGCCGAGCCCGAACGCGCCCGGGAAGACCTGCCGCTCGTCGTCGACCAGGGACACCAGGGCGACCGGCACGCGCAGCACCGTGCGGACGATCTGGGTGAACCGGTCGAAGGCCGGGTCGGGCGAGGCCCCGAGGCCGGTCCGCAGGAGGGCGTCCAGGCGCTCCGGGTCGTCGAGGCGGCGGTAGGTCATGCCCGACAAAATACTTGGCCTATGTAAAGGTTCCGGCACTCCCCTACCCGGCCGAACAGCCGCTCCCGGATGTGTGCCCGCACACCGTAGGCTGCGGGCGACGTGGCGGTGATCACAGGGTGGAGTGGTGATGAGCGTTCTGCAGGAGCTCGTGGGGGCGATCCGGACCGGCTCGATCGAGGTGGTGGACCTCACCGCGCCGCTGTCCAGCGAAACGCCGATCCTCAAGCTGCCGCCGCCGTTCGTCGACACCATCCCGTTCGGTCTCGAGGAGATCAGCCGCTACGACGACCGCGGGCCCGCCTGGTACTGGAACAACATCCACACAGGTGAGCACACCGGCACCCACCTGGACGCGCCCGTGCACTGGGTGACCGCCCGCGACGGCGAGGACGTCTCGCAGATCGCCCCGCTCAAGCTGGTCGCCCCGGCCGCGGTGGTCGACGTGTCCGGGCGCGTCGCGGCCGACCCCGACTTCCTGCTCGAGATCGCCGACATCCGCGCCTGGGAGTCGGAGCACGGGCCGCTGCCGGCGGGCGGGTGGCTTCTTGTCCGTACGGGCTGGGACGCCCGCTCGAACGATCAGGCCGGCTATCTCAACGCGAACGAAACCGGCCCGCACACGCCCGGCATCTCGCCCGAGTGCGCCAAGTGGCTGGCCGAGGAGGCCCCGGTGATCGGGGTCGGCGTGGAAACGGTCGGCACCGACGCGGGCCAGGCCTTCGGGTTCGACCCGGCGTTCCCCTGCCACTCGTACGTGCTCGGCGCCGGCAAATACGGCCTGACCCAGCTGCAGAACCTGGCCTCGCTCCCGCCGGCCGGGGCGGTGGTGATCGCGGCCCCGCTGCCGATCGTCGGCGGATCCGGCAGCCCGACCCGCGTGCTGGCCCTGGTCGAGAGATGACCACCGTCGCCGACGTGGTCGGTGCCACGCTGGCCCGGCTCGGCGCCCGGCATGTGTTCGGGGTGGTCGGCAGCGGCAACTTCCACGTCACCAACGCGCTGGTGGAGCACGGCGCCCGCTACGTGGCGACACGGCACGAGGCCGGGGCGGCGACCGCGGCCGACGCGTACGCCCGGATCAGCGGCCGGGTCGGCGTGGTCACCGTGCATCAGGGCTGCGGGCTGACCAACGCGATGACCGGGATCGCCGAGGCCGCCAAGAGCCGCACACCGCTGCTGGTGCTGGCGGCCGAGCCGGCGGCCACCGCGCTGCGCTCGAACTTCCGCGTCGACCAGGAGGCGCTGGCCCGCGCGGTGGGAGCGTCCAGCGATCGGGTGCACGGGGCGGCCACGGCGGTTTCCGACACCGTACGGGCATGGCGGCTGGCCGCGGGCGAACGGCGCACGGTCGTGCTGAACCTGCCGCTCGACGTGCAGGCGTCCCCGGCCGACCGGACCGAACCGATGGCCGCGGTCGCGGTGGAACGCCCCCAGGCCAACGACGACGCCGTGGTGGCGCTGGCCGCCCTGCTCGCCGCGGCCGAACGACCGGTCTTCATCGCCGGGCGGGGTGCGGTCGGCGCCCAGGACAAACTGGCCTCCCTGGCGTCGTCGTGCGGGGCGCTGCTGGCGACGTCGGCCGCGGCCAAAGGACTGTTCGCGGGCAACTCGTGGAACCTCGACGTGTCCGGCGGGTTCGCCACTCCCCTGGCGGCGTCGCTGATCGAGGACGCGGACGTCGTGGTCGGGTGGGGCGCCTCGCTGAACATGTGGACGACCCGGCACGGCGCGCTGGTCGGGTCGTCGGCCACGGTGGTGCAGGTCGACCTCGACCCGGCCGCGCTGGGCGCCCACCACCGCGTCGACCTGGGCGTGGTCGGAGACGTCGGAAGCACGGCCCGGGCCGTACGGGCGGCGCTGCCGGAGCCGAACCTCGGGTACCGGACTCCGGGCGTACGGGAAAAGCTTGTTTATCAAGGCCGGTGGCGCGACGTCTCGTACGACGACGACGGGGACACCACCCACATCGACCCGCGCACGTTCAGCATCGCCCTCGACGACCTGCTCCCCCGGGAACGGCTGATCGCGGTCGACTCGGGCAACTTCATGGGCTACCCGTCGATGTTCCTGACCGTTCCGGATCACCGGGGCTTCTGCTTCACGCAGGCGTTCCAGTCGGTCGGGCTGGGACTGGCGTCGGCGCTGGGGGCGGCACTGGCCATGCCGGACCGGGTGCCGGTGGCGGCCTGCGGCGACGGCGGGTTCCTGATGAGCATCGCCGAGCTGGAAACCGTGCGGCGCCTGGGCGTGGGCATGCTGATCGTGGTCTACAACGACGAGGCGTACGGGGCCGAGGTCCACCATTTCGGGCCGCACGGCCATCCCCTGTCGACGGTCCAGTTCCCGCCGACCGACCTGGCGTCGATCGCCCGCGGCTACGGCTGCTCGGCGGTGACGGTGCGGCAGCCGTCCGACCTGGCGCCGGTCGCGGCGTGGCTGGCCGGTCCCCGCGCGGAGCCGATGGTGGTGGACGCGAAGGTCGCCCCCGGCAAGCCGTCGTGGTGGTTGGAGGAGGCGTTCCGCGGCCACTAGCGGACGCTGGTCCGTCGAGTCTCGAGCCACCGGCGGACGGTGGCGAAGTCAGCGTCGCTCAGCCCGGCGAACGGATCGACGCGGTGCAGCAGCGCCGCGCCCTGATAGTGGTCTCGCACCCACTGCCAGTCGGTGTCGGTGATCTCGTCGTCGAGCCAGATGAAGGGGCGCTCGGCCGCCCAACGGGTGAGGTGGCTCGTCTTCCAGTGCAGGCCGCCCCTGGGCTCGTCATCGTCGTCCGGGAAGTCCACGATCGGCAGTGCGGGCAGGCCGAGCCGGGGCGCGATCACCTCGTTGGCGTCGGCCATCCACGTCGTGGCCCAGACCAGCTGACATCCCAGGTCGATCAGGCGGCGCCCGTCCGCCGGGTCCAGCCGGTCGACCAGCGGATTGTCCGAGAGGTCGGAGTGTGGACGCGCCACCGCGCGCGCACGAAACGGGATCAGCGGACCGTCAACGTCAAGGAACAGCAGCGGCTGATCACTGCGGCCGTCGATCATCGTCGCAACCTACTACGGGTCATGAGCGCACCGTTATGCCGGCGGCGAAGTGGAGCGCCTCCTCTCGGGTCATGGCTGTGGGACCGCTGTCGTCCCAGGTCAGCTGGAGGGTGCGGCCGTAACCCAGGTCGACGTCGAGGGCTGCGCTGTCGGAGTAGTAGGCGGCCAGCCGGCCGTTGACCGTGACAGTGTCGGGGGCGCTGCCCCGGTTGTCGGGTTCGGAGGTGACACCTATGCACAGGCCGGTCGGCTGGCGGGACTCGGCGACGATCGAAGGGGGCGCCAGGCAGACGAAGCCGGCGCTCTGGTGTTGCAGGGTCAGGCCGGGTGGCACCGACGCGAACGTGAACGGCGACGGGGCGGCCGGGACGGTGCCGGGGGTCAGGCCCCGCGCGAATCGCAGCACGTCGGCCTCGGTGCGGTTGCCCAGGCTCAGCACCTGGACCCTGCGGCCGTCGGAGAGTCGCCAGCGCACACCGACGAAGCGGTCGCCGGGGGTTGCGCCGTCGTAGGTGTCGGCGGCATGCACCAGAGCGGAGCGGCCGTTGACGGTGGTGGTGTGCTCGTCGGTGGCCTCGACCTCCCAGTCGGGCTCCAGCGGGCCGATCTCGGCGTTCAGGACCGAGGTGCCGCGCTCGTAACTGAGATGGCTGTTCGGGCCGAGCTGCGTCACCGTCGGAGTGCCCGCGGAGGGTGGGACCCAGTCGGGTCGCAAGGGGAAGTCGGGCTGCTGCACCCGGGGCGGCGGTGATACGGCGGGCTGAGGCGGGGGCGGAGCGGAGCGATGGGCCAGCAGCGGGGGCACGGTGGCGACGGCGACCAGGGCAAGAGCGGCGCCCCCCATCGCGACCGCCCGGTGGCGGCGACGGCGGCGCCACACGCCGTCGACGACCTTTTCCCACAGGTCGGGGTCGGGCTGCGACGGCGGGCGCGCGGCCCGATCGTGCAGGGTGGTTCGCAGGTCCTCTTCCAGCGTCACAGGTTTGCTCCCTTCGAAGCGGAGGGCACGGTCGTCGGCGACAGCTCGGCGCGTAATCGGGCCAGGCCGCGGAAGGCGTGCACCCGGACGGTGGCGGGTGAGCAGCGCAGCACGTCGGCGATCTGGCGGTCGTCGAGATCTTCGTAGTAGCGCAGCACCAGCACCGCGCGCTGCGCCCGGGTGAGCCGGCCCAGGCGCGGCCACAGATCGTCGCGCTCGGCCTGGTCGTGGGCGAAGTCATCGCGTACGGGGAAATCGGTGTTGATCTCTTGTGGGCGCTCGCGATGGGAGCGGACGCGTAGCCAGGACACGTGGGAGCGGACCAGGGCGGTGCGCAGATAGCGGTCGGGCTGCTCGTGCTCGATCGACGGCCAGCGGCGGTAGGCCCTGACCAGCACCTCCTGCACGAGGTCTTCGCCCAGGTGCCGGTCGCCGCAGAGCACGTAGGCGAAGCGGCGCAGTGCATCGCCGCGCGCTCGCACGTACTCCTCGAATCCGCCGTCCAACTCGCCCACCCCCGTGTTCGTGCGCCTTCATCTCCTCAGACGCCTCGAACGGGGCCGGACGTTTACGGACCGCCGACAGCTGGGGCGGAAGGAGCCTCCAACCTGCGCAGCCCGAGCCTCTCGTGATGCCGGGTCGGGTCGGCGTCGCCGATGAGACAGACGAGATGCTCGAAGAACGAGAGATATGTCGGCGTCCCCAGCCGGCGCTCGGCGAGAATCATCGGCTCGAGGGCCGCCCAGGCGCGACGAGCGCGAGCCGGCACCAGCCCGACAATCATCCTGGTTTCGATCCCGCCCATCACGGCCATCGCTCCGAGACTGCTGAAATACAGCGCGATGCGGCTGACGTGACGCCGCTGCTCGGGTGACAAGCCTTCGAGGCCGTTGTCGAGCGGAAGGCCCGGCAGCTCGCGAAGCACGAACTCCTCGCTGATCAGGAACTCGTCGCTGCGGCATTCCCGGGTGAGCAGCTCGATGGCCACCACCGTGCTGTTCGCCGTCCGCATGGAACTGAGCTGGCGAAATCCGACCAGGGCGGAGACGGCGAGAGCGAAGAGCGAGATCACAATGGCAGCGAGGTTCACGGCCGGCACCTCATCTACAGTGGATTGCCGCCAGGGTAGCCAGGCCGGGCAATCACGCGATGAGCTCGGCCAGCTCGTCGCGGGTCGGGCCGGGATGTGGGGGCGGGCGCCAGCCGCGGGCGTACAGGGCCCGGGCCTGCGGCTCGATCTCGTCGAGGGTGGCGGGCAGGGCCTGCATGGCCATGTACGGGCCGACCACGCGCAACAGAGTCGGGTCGACCTCGGTGGCTTCCATGATCAGGTCGCTGGGCAGCCGGCGGGTCACGTCGACGTCGCCGCCCGACCAGCGGCGCAGCAGGTCGGTGTCCCAGTAGACGTGGTCGTCGAACCACGGGCGTACGTGGGAGTCGCACCACTCGTCGAAGGCCTGCGCGGCCGCGGCGGGGTCGCCCGGATACTCGTCGATCAGGCGCAGCAGGGCCACCGCCTGGCGCAGCGCGACGGCGATGCCCCGGCCCGCCGACGGGTTGGTGGTGCAGACGGCGTCGCCGACGTGCAGCAACCCGGGCAGGCCGACCCGGCCGGCCGCGTCGAGCTGACCCCGGTACGTGTTGTGGAGCCGGCCACCCGGCTGCACCGGCGTGATCGGCGTGCTGCGCGACGGAGTCACCCAGTCGGCCAGGGCGGGCACGGCCGCGGCGGCGGTCTCGAAGACCTCGGTGAAGCGGAGTGCGAGGAAGCGGCGGTCGTCGGCGGGACGGATGAACAGGGCCGAGAACGTGCGACGGTCGTGCACGAAGATCGCGACCAGGTAGCCCGACTGGGTCTTGATGTTGCCGACCGGGGCGTTCATCGGGCCGAACTCGGCGCCGGGGAGCAGCGAGTACTGCCGGGAGACGTACGCGAAACCGCAGTCTCCGCCCTCCCCCGGCACGCGCAGGTCGTCGGCCAGGCGGGCGGCCCGGCCGGCGGCGTTGATCACCAGATCGGCCGGCAGGTCGTGGCCGTCGACGCGCAGGCCGGTGGCCCGGCCGCCCGAGCGCAGCACATCGTCGACGTGGCCGGACCGCAGCTCGACCCCGGGTTCGGCGGCGGCGAAGGCCCGCAGCACCTGCTCGAACACCGCGCGCCGGCACCGCAGGGCCGGGAACGGGGAACCCGGGAAGACGATCTGGCCGGCCCCGGCGTCGCCGAGGGCGGTCAGCATCTCGGGCATCTCGGCGGACAGGGCCTCGGCGATCTGCGGCCGGAACCCGTGCGGGTGGTGGAACTGCATGACCCCGCGGCGCTCCCACGACCCGTCGGCGGCCGGTCCGGGATCCCGATCGACCACGGTCACCCGATGGCCGCGGCGGGCGAGTGCCACCGCGGTGAACAAACCTGTCGGCCCGGCTCCGGCAACCGCGACATCCATGGCGCGAGGGTAGGCCCCGAGGGGCGGTCGGGCAGGCTTCTGTCGCCAGCCCGACGGAACCGCCGCGGTGGCATAAATCGGGGAGCAACGATCCCCCGGAGCTGCGTAATTTGACGGGCATGGAAATGCAACGGGGAAACTTGAAGGTCGCCGTCCTGGCATTGGTAGTCGCGGTCACCGCGGGGTGCAGCAGCGGCGGTGAGACGCCGGACGCGGCACCGAAGACCACCACGAGCGCGAGCGCACAGCCGGACACCGGGTTCGGGGGTGTCCCGCGGACGTCGGCTCCGAGCACGACGCCGCCCACGACCGAGCCGGCCGTCGAGCCGGTCAAGACCACCAAAACGGCCACGCCCACGAAGAGGCCGACCCAGGCCGGAGACTACAGCGAGTGGGTGCCCTACATGAAGGGCTGCCCCTACGACAATCAGGACATCGTGATCCAGGCCGGCACCCAGGTGGACGTCACCAAGGACGGCGTGCGGGACACGATCATCACCCGTACGTGCGAGGCCTCCACCTCGTACTGGGCGTCGACGATCGAGATCTTCAAGAACACCGGCAACCCGATCGGGGCCCAGCGCATCGGGGTGCTGCTCGAGGACGTGGCCAAGGCGGACGAGCCCGTGGTCCAAGAGGTGAACATCAAGAACGGCGTCATCGAGGTCATCGGCTACGGCACCAGCGCCAAGGGCTCGAAGTCGTGCCCCAACCTGACGCTGAACTACCGCTACGAATACCAGGGCGGCAGCTTCAAGCGGATCCAGCGCACGGTGGGCACGTCGCCCGAGTGCCTGCCCCAGACGCCGGGCGCTTAGAAGGCCCAGCGTTCGACCAAGGCCTCGTGGGCCTCGAGCCTTTCCTGCGTACGCTCCGGGTCGGTGCCGGCGATCGCGTCGAGCAGACTGATCGCCAGCACCACCACGGCCGCGTGCGAGTCGAAGAGCAGACCGGTACCGACGGGGGCCACGAGCAGCACGTCGGCGGCGTCCGCGAACGGGACGAGCGGGCTGTCGGCCACCACCACGGTCCGCAGGCCGAGCTGCCGGGCCAGCCGCAGCGCCCCCACCGTCGCGGCCGGGCACCGGGGCATGGCGAAGACGAGCACCGCCCCCGCGCCCTGCTGCCGCAACTCCAGCACGGCGTCGTCGAGGACGCTCGCGTCGGTGTGCACCTGCACCGCGGGCAGAACGCGACGAGCGAAATATCCGAAATACTCGGCCAGGGCGGCCGAGGCGCGCAGGCCGATCACGCCGAGCGGTGTCGTGGCCGCCAGCAACTCGACGGCTTGCGCCAGCCGCGGGGCGTCGAGCTCACGGCGTACGGCGGAAAGGTTGTCGATCTCCAGGTCGACGGCGCTGTGCGGAACCGCCGGACCGCCCTGGTGGGACAGCACCACCTCGCGCAGCGCGGTCCGGAACTCGGGATAGCCGGCGAAACCGAGCGCGGTGGCCAGCCGGGTGACGGTCGGCTGCGACACCCCGGCCTGCTCGGCGATCTCGATCGTCGACTGGAACGCCACGTCGGGGAACATGCCGAGCATGCGCTGCACGATCTGACGCTGGGTCGGAGAGAGCCGGTGCCGCTGGGCCAGATCGAGGAGCCAGTCCTGAGCCCGTACGGTATCGGGCTGTCTGTCCAGCGTCATGCACCCGCCCTGCGAGGAAGCTGAATACTTCGAAACACCAAGGTTATATGGTGCATTACATGATTCACACCCGCTTCCTCAACGGCGCCGACATCGAGACGCTGGCGATCACCCCGGCCGACGTGATCGCGGCCGTGGAGAACGTCGTGGCGGCCCACGGGCGTGGCGAGACGGTGTTCGAGCCACGCATGCACCTGATGCCCAACAACGGCGGGATCGGCCACTTCAACGTGCTGCGCGGCCACGTCGACACGCTCGGCGAACGTGGGCTCAGCGGGGTCAAGGTGGTCGGCGACTTCGTGCCGAACTACCAGCAGGGCCTGCCCAGCGAACTCGCGCTCATGACGCTGTACGACCCGACCAACGGCGTCCCCCTCGCCATCATGGATGCCACCTGGATCACCGAGGTGCGTACCGGCGCGATGACCGCGGTCGGCGCGAAGTACCTGGCCCGGCCCGACTCGAAGATCCTCGGCCACGTCGGCGCGCGCGGCACCGCCTTCGCCAACGTGACGATGCTCGACAGCCTGTTCCCACTCGAAGAGATCCGGGTCACGAGCCGCCGTCCGGAGTCGCGCGAGGCCTTCGCCGATGAGCTGCGCAAGGTGACCGACACGCCGGTGGTCGCGGTGGCTACCGCGGACGAGGCCTACGACGGCGCCGACATCCTGGTCGAGGCGTCCCGGCTGGAGAAACCAACCCCGCTTCTGCGTACGGCGGCGGTTCGCCCCGGCGCGTTCGTGGTCCCCTACGGCACAGTCAGCGCGGTCGAACTCGACCTGCTCGACGTGATGGACAAGGTGGTCGTCGACGACTGGCGCGAGTCGCGGTCGGGGCGGTTCGGAGCGTTGCGCGCCCACGTCGACTCCGGGCGGCTCAGCGAGGAGTCGCTCTACGCGCAGATCGGCGAGATCGTCAGCGGCCGGAAGCCGGGCCGCGAGACGCCGGACGAGCGCATCCTGTTCTGGCACCGCGGCCTGTCGATCCTCGACGTCGCGCTGGCCCACCTCATCCTGACCCGGGCCGAGTCCACCGACACCGGCACGATGCTGCGCTACCGATGACCAACAATTTTCCCGTACGCGGTGAGAAGCGCCCGAATCCACCCGAGCGCTTCTCCGTGCACAGCGACGAGCCTTTTCCCGTACGCGGTGACGAGCGCCCCGGTTCTCCTGTGCTGAGCATCGAGCGCCCGGCCGACCTCTCCCGCGCGGTCATCGGCGAGGTGGCGCGCGGCTCGTGCCGGATCGCGCTGGCACCCGCCCTGCTCGACGCCCTCGACGAGAGCCGCCGCGCCACACTGCGCGACCTGGCGGGCCGGGTCGTCTACGGGGTCAACACCGGGATGGGCGCACTCTCCGGCGTGCGCCTCGATCCGGAGGCTCAGGCCCGCCACCAGGACACCCTGATGACGGGCCGCGCGGTCGGCTCGGCTCCGTGGCTGCGCGTCGACCAGGCCCGAGCGGTAGTGGCCGCCCGCCTGCGAACCTTGCTGGATCCCGCGGCCGGCGTGTCCCCCGCGCTCTGTCAGGCGCTGGTCGCTCTGCTCGACGCCGGCGTCACGCCTGCCATTCCCGCGCGAGGCAACGGCGCCGCCGGCGAGATCATCCCCCTGGCCCACGTAGGCGCGGTCCTCAACGGCACGGGCCAAGTGCTGGCCTTGCCGGGCGCCACACCTCCCAACGCCACGCCTCCCGGGGTCGCTTCTCCCGGCACCACGGATGCGGCCGAGGCGCTCTCGGCGGCGGGCCTGACCCCGCGTCCGTTCGGGGCCAAGGAGGGCATCGCGTTCTTGGAGGGCGTCCCAGGCTTGACCGGCCTCGCCGTGGTGGCGAGCGATGCCGCCCGCACCCTGATCCGTCAGATCGTCGTCGGCGCCGCGGCCTCGCACACGGTCATCGGCGCCAGCCCCGACCCGCTGCACCCGGCCCTGGCCGACAGCCCCGAACTCCGCGACATCCTTGACGACCTGCGCAAACTCCGCGGCGACGCCCCCGCCCGAGCGTTGCAGGCGCCGGTTTCGTTCCGGGTCACCGCCCCCGCTCTGGCCGTCGCCGTGCGCGCCATCGACGCGCTCGACGCCGCCACCGAACGCGCCCTGACCGCCGTCACCGACTCCCCCGCCCACCTGGACGGCGAGTTCGTCGGCACGTTCGGCTTCGCCGGCACGGATCTGGTGGCCGCCGCGGGTGCGCTGACGACCGCGCTGGTCCACCTGGCCGAGTTGGGCACGGCCCGCCTGCACCGGCTGCTGGACCCGAACCTGACCGGCCTCAACCGTCAGCTCTCGGAGTCCCCCGGCCTGCACGCGGGCATGGCCACGGTCCACAAACGAGCCGTCGGCATCACCCACCGGCTGCGACGCTTCGCCACACCGGTGTTGTCCGGCGCGATGGAGACGTCGCTGGGTCAGGAGGACGTGCAGAGCTTCGGCTTCGAGGCCGCCGAATGCCTGGACGAGGCGATCACCGGCCTGCGCGAGGTGCTGGCCTGCGAGTTGCTGGCCGTCGTCCAGGCCGGCCGCCTAGGCGCCACGGCCCTGCTCCCCGACATCGACGCCCTGCTGCCCCCGGGAACCGCCGACCGCCCCTGGGGCCGTGACCTCGACCGCATCACCGAGCACCTGCTTCTCGACAACGCGGGCCGATAACGCATTCCCGAGCCGCACCCGCAGACCGACTCGCGATCACGCCCGGCGGTAGCGGATGTGCGTCGACAGCGGTGAGTGCAGCACCTCGACCGGCTCGTAGTCGAACGACTCGACCCCGTCGAACATGCGCTCACCCGAGTGCAGCAGAACCGGCGCGATGTCCAGCGTGAACTCGTCGATCACCCCGGCGTTCAGCGCCTGCCGCACCGCCGACGCCCCACCCGCGATGTCCACACCCTGGTCCCCCGCGGCCTCCTGGGCCGCCGCAAAGGCAGCATCGAAGCCCCCGGTGACGAAGTAGAAGGTGGTCCCACCCTCCATCGGGATCGGCTCGTGCTCGTAGTGGGTCATCACGAACACCGGCGCGTGATACGGCGGCTCGGCCCCCCACCACCCTTTCCAGTCCTCGTCCCAATCCCCGCGGATCGGCCCGAACATGTTGCGGCCCATCACATACGCCCCCCGCGGGCGCATGAGCCACTCGGCGGCGATCTTGTCGGCCTCGTTGGCCCGCGGATCGCCGATGTGCCAGCCGTGCAGCTCCCGCCCGCGCGTGCCGAGCGGATTGTCGCGGGCCTGGTCGGGCCCGGCGACGAAGCCGTCGAGCGAGATCGACATGTGGCTGGTGGTGAGTGGCATTCCGTACCCTCCGTCGGTTTGTCTCAGACCGCTGCGGTCGACCCTCGCACGACCAGTTCAGGGCGGAACAGCGGCGCGCCGCCCGGTTCCTCCAGCTGGTGGAGGGCGGCCTCGACGATCGCGTCCTCGTCCCAGGCCATGGTCGTCAGCCCGGGCTCGACCAGCACCGCCAGCTGGTGGTCGTCGTAGCCGATCACCGACAGGTCTTCGGGGATGCGCAGGCCCTCGTCGCGGGCGGCCCGATAGACCGCGAACGCCAGCGAGTCGCTCAGGCAGAACACGCCGGTCGGGCGGTTCGACCCGGCCAGCAGGTCGGTCACCGTCTCGACCGCGTCGACCGTGGCGGCGGGTGCCGTGATCGCGACCAGGTCGATGCCGAGCGCGTCGGCGATCTCGGGGGCGAGCAGCTGGGCCGGCCGCCCGGGTGTGGAGGGCAGCGCCGGCGCGAGCAGCCCGATCCGGCGATGTCCCAGTTCGACGAGATGGGCGAAGGCCGTCCGGACCCCGTACGCGTTGTCGAACAGCACACTGCCCGAACCGGGCCGGGCGGTCAGCGCGTCGCCGATCGACACCACCGTGACGTCGGGGCCGAGCAGCTGCCAGTAGCCCGCCGTCGGGTCGACCGGCGAGACCAGTGCCCCGTCGACCCGCTGGGCGGCGAACTGTTCGACGATGCGGCGTTCGAGCTCCGGGTCGGCGTCGGCGTCGGCGATCGACGCGTAGCGCCCCTTGCGGCGCAGCGCACGGGTCAGCAGCACCGAGAAGTCCTGCTGCCAGAGGTCACGCAGAGAGCCGGAGACCCCGACCCATCCCGTACGCCCGGAAGCCAGTGCCCGCGCGATCGGGTCGACCGTGTAGCCCATCTCGTCGGCGAGCTGCCGGACCCGCAGGATGGTGGCCGGTGACCCACGGATGCCGCGCAGCGCGTAGGAGGTGGCGGCGAGCGAGAGCCCCGCGGCGGAGGCCAGATCCTGCAGAGTCCGCCGCCCCTGCTGCCGTGACATCGGCCGAATGTAACACCGGACGTCAGCCCCCGCCGGCCCCGTTCGTCTCGACGCGGGCGATGAGTTGTTTGAGCCGCCCGATCTCGGCGGTCAGGGCGGCCCGGCCGCTGTCGGTGAGCGAGATCCAGGTGCGTCCGCGCCGGCCCTCGTAGCCCTTCTCGACCTCGACCAGCCCGGCCGTCTCGAGCACGTCGACGTGCTTGGACAGGTTGCCCGCGGTCAGTTCGAGGTGGTCGCGCAGATAGCCGAACTCGACCTTCCGCGCCTCGTGCGCGATGGTGAGGATCCCGAGCCGGACCCGCTGATGGACGACGTCGTCGAGCCCGTTGACGGGATGAGCCGAGTCGGTCATCGGACCGGCTGCTCGTCGAGAGGAGCCGACGCGGCCCGCCGTCGGCCGGCGAGGAAGAAGCCGATGCTGCCGAGCAGGAGCACGATGCCGTTGATGACCTGTTGCGGCAGGAATTCCAGTCGCGGGTCGGGCGAATGATATGCCCACCCGAAGTTGACGGGTACGAGCGCCACGATGAGGTAGCCGACGGTGAACGCGAGCAACGCCACATTGCGTTCGATCCGGGCCAGCACCAGCAGCGCGAGGCCCATGATGCCCCACGGCGCGAGGGTCCGGTCGAGCAGCAGGAACCAGCCGGGCAGGGGACCTTCCGGGGCGTCGTGGGTCGCGAGGTAGACGCGGATCGCGATCCCCGCGGCCAGGAACAGCCCGGTCAGCACGGCACCGGTGACCACGTAGGGCCGGACCCGGGCCCCGATGCCCCGTGCGCGGGCCGCCCGCAAGTAGAAGTAGGCGATCGCCGCGTAGGCCAGCAGCAGCGCCGGTGGCCAGAACCAGAGATAGGCCCGCCGGTCGAACGTGCACTCCATCATCTGCCCCTTGGGTAGCGAGATCGGAGGCAGGCAGTCGACCTTCATGGTGAACCAGTCGATCGGGATCGCCACCAACGTCAGCCCGGCCAGCACCAGCAACGCGACCCACGTGAGCCGCTGATCATGACGGACCTGCCGGGCGAGGCCGCGTGTGTCGGCGAGAAGCTGCCGCGGATCGGCGTCGGCGGGCAGCGAATTCGATGTCATGGCCAATAGGTTGCCATCACAAACCTGTTGGCGCTAGTCCCAACTTTCCGGTGTTTGAGAACACATTGCGCGAGGGTCGCGTGAAGCGCTTCACTTTCGTCACGTGTGAAGCGCTTCCCTACCCCGCGAGGAGGCACGATGTTGATCGACTGCCATCAGCACCTGTGGCCTGCCCGATTTGTCGACGCGTTGCGCCGCCGGCACACGTACCCGTACATGCGGGACTGGACGCTGTATCTCCCGGGCGAGGACCCGTACGAGATGGACCCGCAAGCGCACGACGTCGAGCTGCGCCGGAGCACCGAGCGCGCCGACCGGGTCCTGATCTCGCTGTCCAGCCCGCTCGGCATCGAGCACCTGCCCGCCTGCGACGGCGCCGAGCTGATCGACATCTGGCACGAGAGCGCGCTCGAGCTGGGCGACCCCTTCGAAGTGTGGGCCGCCGCGAGTGTCAGCGAGCTCGACCCGGACGGCCTGGCCAAGACCCTGCGCGACGAGCGGATCGCCGGCCTCCAGCTGCCCGCCACCGCCGTCGCCGACCCGGCCGGCATCGCGCACGTCGGGCCGCTGCTCGACGAGGCCCAGCGGGCGGGCAAGCCGGTGCTGATCCACCCCGGACCCGCGCCCGCCTGCGATCCCGGCCTGCCGATGTGGTGGCCGGCCCTGGTCCCGTACGTGTCGCAGATGCACCAGGCGTGGCTGGCCTGGCACGTCGCCGGCCGCAAGGACCTGCGCATCGGTTTCGTCGCGCTGGCCGGTCTGGCCCCGCTGCACCACGAACGCCTCGCCGCCCGTGGGGGCGCGCTCGGTGCCCTCAACGCGAACGTCTTCTACGAGACGTCGTCCTACGGAACCCGGGCGATCGACGCACTCATCCGCGTCGTCGGTGTGGACCCGATCGTCTCGGGTTCGGACCGCCCGTACGCGCAAGCCGTTGATCCCGGTCTGGGCGCCGCCTTCACGCACGCCCTCTTCACCGCCAACCCGCACCACTATCTGACAGGAGAACCGCGATGACCGTTCTGCCGGCCCTTCCCGGGCGGGTGCTCGACACGCACGAGCTCAAGCGCTGGGTGACCGAACTCGCCGACCGCCCGGAGCTGTGGGAACAGCATGTCAAGCACGACACCGGCAGCCGGCATTACGCGTCCTTCTACCGCGACAGCGACATCGACGTCTGGATCCTCTGCTGGAACGTCGCCGACGACACCGGCTGGCACGACCACGACACGTCGTCCGGTGCGGTCGCGGTCACCCGCGGCGCGGTCACCGAGGCCACGCCCCGGATGGGCGGCGAGCCGGTGACCCGGGTCGTCGAGGCGGGCCGGACGTTCGCGTTCACGCCCGACCACATCCACCGGATGGGCGGGGCGGTCGACGGGTCGGTGTCGATCCACGCGTACTCGCCCCCGCTGTGGCGGATGGGCCAGTACTCGATCAGCGCGGCCGGGGTACTGCGGCGCAAAGCGGTGAGCTACGCCGACGAGCTCAGGCCCATCGACGAGTAGTCGAGCACCGCACCCAGCTGAGGCAGCAGATCGGCCGCCCGCTCCAGATCGGGGCCGAGCGGCCGGTCCTCCTCGGCCGGGTCGAGCAGCTCGTGGGCCATCTCGAAGGCCTCGCGCAGCGGCCCGACGGTGAGCCGGCCCGGCGCCATCCGCAGCGCCCGCACGGCCGCCACCAGTTCGGCCGCCAGCAGCGTGGGGGCGAGCTGGGTCATCGTCCGCAGCGAGCGCGCACCCTGGGTGGCGAAGCTGGCGTGCTCCTCGAGCCCGAGCGAGATGCTCAGCGTGCCGGCCGCGGTCGGGGTCATGCCGACGCGGATCTCGGTCAGCAGGTCCTGCACCACGTACTCGCTGATCATCAGCCCGGAGCTGCCGGCCGGCCCGGAGGCCAGGAACGCGCGCAACCCGGTCAGGTCGGGACGCATCAGCAGGCCGAGGCGCGCGGTCGAGAGCGACAGCACCGGCAGGAACGCCCCGCGCGCCGCGTCCAGCGACGACGCCAGGGTCGCCGTGTGGAACTGCCCGTGATGCCGTACGCCCTCGGTGGTGACCAGGGGATTCTCGACCGCCGCGTTGATCTCCTCACGGAGCACGTCGTCCAGCGTCCGGGCGGCGTGGATGGCCGGGGCGGTCACCTGGGGCAGCACCCGCAGTCCGAACGGGTCCTGAATACGCACCGGCGCCGCGCACCCGGCCACGAGACGGCTCATCAGCCGCGCCACCTCGACCTGGCCCGGGTGGGCGCGGTTGCGGTGCACGCTGACCTCGTACGCCTCCGGGTTGCCCCGCAGCGCCAGGAAGCTCAGCGCCGCCACCACGACCGACGCGCGCAACTGGCTCTGCACCCGCTGCAGGGCGAGGGCGGCCGTCGCCACGGTCAGCGCGCTGGAACTGATCAGCGGCAGCGCGTCGGTGGCGTCGATCGTGGTGACCGGGCCCTTACCGTTCTGCCAGGGACGCTCGCCCGCCAGGGTCAGGCCGAGCTCGGCCAGCGCGGCCAGGTCGGCCGTGCCGATCGCACCCCATGAATGGATGGTCGGGACGGCGCCGTCGTGCAGCGCCTCGGCCAGTGCCTCGGCGACCCGGGGCGAGATGCCCGAGCCGCCGGCCAGGATCTGATTGAGCCGTACGGTCATGGCCGCGCGCGCCGTGATGTCGTCCTCGATGGGTCCGACCGCCGCGCAGTGGCTCCGCAGCAGTCTCAAACCGCGTTCCTCATCACTGGCTCGCTCGTGCCGGTTGGCGCCCACGCCGGTGTTGGCCCCGTAGACTGCGCCGTGCGCCCGAGCGTGTTGCAGCAGCGCATTACTGGTTCCGACCCGTCGCAGCGCGCCCGGATCGACCTCGACCCCGCATCGACCGGAGGAGATGGCCACCAGGCCGCCGATCGTCAAGCTTGCCCCATCGAGCCGTTCTGCCTGCATAGCGCCACCATCACACGTGTTACCAGAGCGTAAAGGCCGCTCCTTGGCCGTTGACATCCTATTCACTACACCTGAACTATGAATAGCTGTATTCATAAATCTGCCGCGGGAGTGCCATGATCACATTCGATGACGTCGTGAAGGTCTATCCCGGCGGCGGCACCGCGGTCGACCACGTCTCGCTCGAGCTCCCCACGGGCAAGCTGACGGTGCTGGTCGGGCCGTCCGGCTGCGGCAAGACCACCTCACTGCGCATGATCAACCGCATGATCAGCCCGACCTCGGGGCGCGTCCTGATCGACGGCAAGGACATCGCGGGTCAGGACGAGGCCCTGCTGCGCCGCGGCATCGGCTACGTGATCCAGAACGCCGGGCTGTTCCCGCACCGTACGGTGCTCGACAACGTCGCCACCGTGCCGGTGCTGCTCGGCAAGACCCGCCGCGAGGCCCGCACCGCCGCCCTGGGCCTGCTCGAGCGCGTGGGGCTGTCCGAGGAGTTCGCCAAGCGCTACCCGGCCCAGCTCTCCGGCGGTCAGCAGCAGCGCGTCGGCGTGGCCCGGGCCCTGGCCGCCGACCCGCCCGTCATGCTGATGGACGAGCCGTTCAGCGCGGTCGACCCGGTCGTGCGCGAGCAGCTGCACCGCGAGTTCCTGCGCCTGCAGCAGGATCTCGGCAAGACCATCGCGATGGTCACGCACGACATCGACGAGGCCATCAAGCTGGGCGACGTCGTCGCGATCTTCCGCCAGGGCGGCGTGCTGGCCCAGGTCGCCACCCCGCAGGAGCTGCTGGTGGCCCCGGCCGACGACTTCGTGGCCGAGTTCGTGGGGCGCGACCGCGGCATCCGGAGCCTGTCCTTCGACACCGCGGCCGAGCTGCCCGTGGCCGCCCTCCCCGACGACCTCGTGCTCGACGAGGCCGGTCGGCCCTCGGGCTGGCGCTCCGGGTCGCAGGTCCTGCCGACCGGTGGCACGTTCACCTCGTCCGACTCCCTGCGGCTGGTCACCGACCTGGCGATCACCTCGCCGGTCGGCACCGCGGTGCGGGTCAACGGGGACGGCAAGGCCGACGGCGTGGTGCGCCACCACGACCTCGCCGACTACCTGGCGGCCCGGCGCGCCTCATGATCACTTACCTCTCGAACAACTCCGAGATCATCTGGGCCGCGCTGCGCCAGCACATCGCGCTCGCGCTGATCCCGGTGGTGCTCGGCTTCCTGCTGGCGCTGCCGATCGGCTACCTCGGGGTGCGGTTCCCGTGGCTCTACCACCCGCTGGTCAACGTGGCCGGGGTGCTCTACTCGATCCCGTCGCTGGCGCTGTTCGTGTTCCTGCCGGTGGTGCTGGGCACGAAGATCCTGTCGCCGCTGAACATCGTGGTCGCGCTGACCATCTACACCGTGGCGCTGCTCGCCCGTACGGTGGCGGACGGTCTTCGCTCGGTCGACCGCCTGGTCACCGAGTCGGCCACCGCGATGGGCTACCGCCGCTTCCGCCGGCTGATCGATGTGGAGCTGCCGGTCGCGCTGCCGGTGATCCTGGCCGGCCTGCGGGTCGCCACGGTCTCCAACATCAGCCTGGTCAGCGTCGGCGCGCTGATCGGCATCGGCGGCCTCGGCCAGCTGTTCACCCGCGGCTTCCAGCTGTTCTACATCCAGCCCATCCTGGTCGGCATCATCCTGTCGGTGCTGCTGGCCGGTGTGGCCGACCTGATCATCGTGCTGATCCAGCGCGCGGTCACCCCGTGGACCCGCTTCCAGGGAGGCCGGGCGTGAACCTCACCTACCTGTTCGACCCGGCGCACTGGGACTTCTCGACCGGCAGCATCCCGCAGCTGATCGTGTCCCACCTCTGGTACGTGCTGCTCGCGCTCGTTCTCGGCACGATCATCGCGTTGCCGGTCGGCCTCTTCATCGGGCACACCGGGCGGGGCTCGTTCATCGCCATCAACGCGGGCAACGCCGGCCGGTCGCTGCCCACGCTGGGCCTGCTGATGCTGATGGTGACGCTGCTCGGCCTGGGGCTGCTCCCGGTGCTGATCGCGCTCACCGTGCTGGTGATCCCGCCGATCCTGACTTCCGCGTACGCTGGTCTGCGCACTCTGGACCACTCGGTGGTGGACGCCGCGCGGGGTGTCGGCATGCGGCCGATGCAGGTGCTGTTCCGGGTGGAGCTGCCGATGGCGTTGCCGGTGCTGATGAGCGGCTTCCGCAGCGCCGCCCTGCAGGTGGTCGCCACCGCGACGGTGGCCGCCTCGGTCGGCCTCGGAGGTCTCGGCCGGCTCCTGATCGACGGCCTGGCCGTCAACGACTACTCCCGAGTGCTGGCCGGCGCCATCGTCGTCGCGGTGCTGGCGGTCTTGCTCGACCTGATCCTGGCGCTCGCACAGCGCTGGATCGTCTCCCCGGGTGTCCGGGCTTCCAAGTGAAAGGTCCAACCATGTCACGTTTGCGTACCGCCGGCGCGGCCATCGCCGGCTTAGCTCTCACGCTCGGCCTCACCGCCTGCGGCGGCGGCAGCGACCCGCTGTCCAACGACGACACCGGCAGCAGCGCCGCCCCCGGCACCATCACGGTCGGCTCGGCCAACTTCGCCGAGAGCGAGCTGCTCGCCGAGATCTACTCGCAGGCCCTCGAGGCCAAGGGCGTGACCGTGAAGCGCCAGTTCAACATCGGCGCCCGCGAGCTCTACCTCAAGGCGCTGCAGGACGGCTCGATCGACCTGCTCCCCGAGTACAACGGCGCCCTGCTGTCGGCCCTGTCGTCGGGCGGCGCGCCCGAGGGCGTGAGCAAGCCCGAAGACGTGCTGGGCGCGCTCAAGAAGGTGCTGCCGTCGGGCACCGAGGTGCTCGAGCAGTCCCCCGCGGAGGACAAGGACACGCTCACCGTCACCGCCGACACCGCCTCCAAGTACAGCCTGAAGACGATCGACGATCTCAAGCCGGTCGCCAAGGATCTGGTCATCGGGGCCGGCCCCGAGTGGCAGGAGCGGTACCAGGGTCTCAAGGGCCTCAAGGAGGTCTACGGCATCGAGTTCAAGGAGTTCAAGCCGCTCGACGCCGGTGGCCCGCTGACCGTCAACGCCCTGGTCAAGAACCAGATCCAGGTCGGCAACATCTTCTCGACCGACTCGTCGATCGTGACCAACAAGTTCGTCGTGCTCGAGGACACCAAGAGCCTCTACCTGGCCGAGAACATCATTCCGCTGATCCGCACGACGGCCAACAACCCGACCGTCACCGGTGCGCTCAACGCGGTCTCGGCCAAGCTGACCACCGAAAACCTGACCAGCACGCTGGCCAAGGTCCAGGTGGACAAGCAGGACACGGCCGCCGTGGCCAAGGGCTGGCTGACCGAGAACGGTCTCGCCTGACCCGTAGTTCGACGACGGCGCCGCCCGGACCCCGGTCCGGGCGGCGCCTTTCTGTCTCCGGCGCGCGGCCGGGGCGCGGCGACTAGGGTGATCATGGTGACCGGGGACGCGCTGGCAACGTTCGTGGCGGCCGCGATGCCGCACTTCGTGGAGCGGGTGCCCGCCGCGCCGGCGCGGGTGCTCGGCCGCCTCGGTGCTTCCGGGCGGCCCGAATCGGCCCCCTTCCCGGAAGACGCCTTTCCGTACGTCGCGTTCGAGAGCTTCGCCCCGGACGACCCGGCCGCGCTGGTCGCCCTGGACAGGGTGGGCCGGCTGACGTCGGAACGCCTGCTCGGAGCCCTCGAGCTGGCGATCGGAGCCTATCCGTGGGGCGAGGCGCCGGACCTGCTCGACGGCATCCCAGGACCGCCCGACGAGTTCGGGTACTTCTCGGTCAGCGGCGGCCACGAACAGAGCGAGGCGTGGACGGCCGCGTCGCTGCTCGACCGCCTCCGCCCGGGCCTGGTCGACCGCACCGCCGATCTCGTACGCGAGCTGGCCGCTCACCCCGGAATCACTCCGCTGCTCGCCGTGCCGGCCGACGTGGTCGACGAGGACGCGATCGCCGCCGCGCACGGCGCCGCCTTCCTGGGCCTGAGCGTGGCCGTCGCCGGCGCGGTGGCGTACCGATCGGGCCTGTCGGCGCTCGCCGATCCCGCGGCGGCCTCCGTCGGCATGGCGGCCGGGGTGGCCGCGGTGCTGCTCGGCGAGTCGTCCATGCCACCGCGGTACGCCGAGGCGGCCCTGGCCAAGCGCCGGGCCGAGTACGTCCCCTTCGTCTTCTCGTCCGCCTATGCGGCGGTGGCCGGCCACCGTTTCGGACTGGTCGAGCACGGCCTGCCGGAAACGGTCGACTTCCGCACGAACGGGCTGGCCGCAGTGACCGACGGCGGCGTCGTGATCCGGACCGGCGTCGCCGAGGGTCAGGTCGAGATCGAAATGAACATGCTCGACGGGCCCCCGGACGAGATCGACGCCGGCTGGGAAGAAGTCGTCGACGTCAGCTGGCACGCCACCGAGGGCGGCGCCTCGGTGAGCGGACCCTATGACGACGACCTCGGGCCACGGCACATCACGCCGCCGTGGCCCGGCGACTATCGGGTCCGCGTGCACGCTCGCGGCCGGGACGACGACGCGGACGAAAGCTACAAGATCAGTGTGTGGAGCGGGCCCGCCGAGCCGGAGCGCGTGCACCGGCGGACCGACCGGCTCGGCCACCGGCTGCGCGGCGAGGTGGAACCGGTGCGCGTGCCCCGGCCCGAGCAGGCGTACCGGTGGATCCGCCGCAGCTCGCTGGTCGAGGCGGCGACGGTCACGGTCGTCACCGGGTCGACCCGGGAGCAGGTGCTGCGGGCGTTCGGCGCCGACCCCGCCCGCCCCCAGCCGTTCGGCGACATCCAGCGCGAGCTGGACGAGGAGTTCGACTACGGCGTCGGCCCCTGGGTCACCGTGCTCGAGACCGGCGGCGCGGTGCTGGTCGTGGAGTTCAACGGCTACGAGGGCGCCGAGTCCCGCGTGCTGGAAGCAGCGTCGTCCGGGGGCCGGGCGGCCAGCATGTACTGGAACGTCAACGCCGTCACCCGGCACTCGTTCGCCGAGCGGGGCCGGCTGCTGGCCACCTTCGAACATCCCGAGGAGGAGGATCTCCCGCCCGAGGTCAGCGCGGCCCTGGCCGGTCTCGACTTCGAGCGGATGGGCGAGTTCGCCGAACGTGGACTGGTGGGCGTCGAGCGCTTCACCGGCCACGGCATCACCCAGGCCGACCTGGCCCGCATCGAGGAGGCCGGCCTGGGCTACCGCGTCGTGTCCTGACCCGGCCTGCGTAGGCTGCAACGGTGAGCTCCCCCGTCGATGTCGATCTCGTGCTGGTCGGTGGGGGCGGTGCGGCCTCGCTCGTGCTCGCGGCGCTGGGGCGTCTCAACCCTTCTCCCGTACGGGTGGCGATCGTCGACCCCGTGCACAAGCGCGGCCAGGATCGGACGTGGGCGTTCTGGGGCTCGCCCGGCACGGAACTCGACCCGCTGCTCAGCGCGAGCTGGAACGACGTCGACGTGGTGACCCCGGCCGGGCGGCGGGTGCTGTCGCTGGCCCCGATGCGGTACGCGATGCTGCGCTCGGCGCCCCTCTACGAGCTGGCCGGGCAGGCGGAGAAGACCCTCGACGCGGTACGCGTGACGACGGAGGCCGGCCGGGTCGACGACGACGGTGACCGGGTGGTCGTGACCGATCCGGGCGGGGCTCCGATCGTACGGGGGAAATGGGCTCTTGATTCTCGCCCCCGCCCGCCGGAGCGGCCCGGACGGACCAACTGGTTGCAGCACTTCCGGGGCTGGTGGCTCGAGTCGGACCGGCCGCGGTTCGATCCGGATCGGGCCGTGCTGATGGACTTCCGGACGCCGCAGCCGGCTCGTGGCGTGTCGTTCGGGTACGTGCTGCCGGTGAGCGACCGGTTCGCGCTGGTCGAGTACACCGAGTTCTCGCCGGCCCGGCTGAGCGGCCCCGAGTACGACGCGGCGCTGCACGGTTACCTGGATCTGCTCGGGTTGGATCTCGCCGACTTCCGCGTCCGCGAGGTCGAGGACGGCGTGATCCCGATGACCGACGGCCCGTTCGAGTCCCGGCCGTCGCCGCGTGTGGTGCGGCTCGGCACGGCCGGTGGGGCGACGCGGCCGTCGACCGGCTTCACGTTCTCGGCCATGGCCCGGCAGGCCGACCAGATCGCGCGCGAGGTCGCCGCCGGAAGGCCGCCGGTGCCGGACCCGCCCTATCCGGCCCGGCACCTGTGGATGGACTCGGTGCAGTTGCGCGCGCTCGACCGCGGGCTGGTCGACGGGGTCGCCTTCTTCGAGCGGCTCTTCGACCGGAACCCGGCGTCGCTGGTGCTGCGTTTCCTCGACGGCACGACGTCGATGGCCGAGGATCTGCGGCTGATGGCGTCGACCCCTTTGGTGCCGATGACCCGAGCTGTTTTTTAGATCTCCACCAGCACTTTCCCGACGGTGCCGTTCTCGACCGCCTGGTGCGCCTCGCCGGTGCGGTCGAGCGGGAAGCGGACGAGCGGCAGGCCGTGCTCCTCACCCACCGGCAGCGCGCCGTCGGCGACGGCGGCCGCGACGTCCTCGATGCCGGCCGTGATCGCCTGCACGCCGACGGTGTAGAGCACCAGGAACTGGAACCGGCTGTTCAGGTTCATGTTCTGCCGGACGTCGAGCTCGACCGGCTGGCCGCCGTCGTTGGCGTAGGTCGCGATCGTGCCGCGGGTCTTGAGCACGGCCAGATCGAGGGCGAGGTTGGCGCCCAGGGCGACCTCGGCCACGATGTCGACCCCCTCCGGGGCCAGGCCACGGATCTCGGCTGCGGGGTCGCCCGCGCGGTAGTTGACGACGTGGTGGGCGCCGGCCGCGGTGGCGAGGGCGGCCTTTTCGGGACCGCTGACGGTGCTGATCACGGTGGCGCCGGCCCAGCGTGCGAGCTGGATCGCGGCGTGACCCACCGCGCCCGCGCCGCCCGCGGCGAGCACGACCTTGCCGTCGAGCGCGCCCGGCTGAAGCCGGCCCGGGCCGTCCTCGGCCACGGTGAGCGCCCGGTGCGCGGTCAGGGCGGGCACGCCGAGCGCGGCACCGACGTCGAAGCTCGCCTCGCCCAGCGGCACGGCCTGCCCGGCCGGGACGACGGTGAACTCGGCGGCGGTGCCGGTGGGCCGCCCGGCCGCGGCCATGAGCACCCAGACCCGCTGGCCGACCCGGCTGTCGTCCACACCCGCGCCGACCGCGTCGATCGTCCCGGCGCCGTCGAGGTGCGGGGTGACCTCGGGGAACTGCTTCGGGTTGGTGGCGCCGGCCCGGGTCTTCCAGTCGGTCGGGTTGACGCCCGACACGGCCACCCGTACGCGGACCTCGCCGGGGCCGGGCTCGGGCACCTCCCGGTCGACGAGCCGCAGCACCTCGGGTCCGCCGTTGTCGCTGTAGATGATCGCCTTCATGCCCCCGATTGTGCCCAGTTGCGGGCTGTTAGAACGCGTACGGCCCGAAGCGCCCCCACGCGACCACGGCGGCCAGGATCAGCAGGACCACGTTGGCGATCAACGGCTGGTTCTCCTTGCGGCGCGCGTGCACGACGATCGCGCCGACCATGATGATGACCAGGCCGGTGGCGGCCAGCGGGACCAGGATCGGCGCGATGTCGAGCAGCGCGGGCAGGGTCAGGCCGATCGCGGCCAGCACCTCGACCGCGCCGATCAGCTTGACCTGGATGTCGGTGTAGTCGTTGACCCAGCCCAGCCCCGACTCGGCCAGCTTGGCCCGGGGCTGCACCACCTTCATCAGACCGGCGGCGAGGAAGGCGGCGGCGAGCAGTCCGGCGATGATCCACAAAACGACGTTCACGAGGCCCTCCGGCCGATCGATGACTTCAAGCGTGAAGTGAAGGTACGCGGTGATCACTTAACGGCGCAAGTGATCGGCTACGCTCGGGGCATGGCGGCGCGATGGCTCGACGACGAGCAGGACCAGACCTGGATCGCCCTGCTGGCCATGATGATGCGGCTGCCGGCGGCGCTCGACGCCCAGCTCCAGCGGGACGCGGGCCTGAGCCACTTCGAATATCAGGTGCTCGCCGGGCTGTCCATGGCGCCCGGGCGCACACTGCGGATGAGCGTGCTGGCCGATTTCGCCGCGGGCTCGCTGCCACGGCTGTCCCAGGTGGTCACGCGGCTGGAGAAGCGCGGGCTGGTCCGGCGCTCGCCCGACCCCGGCGACGGCCGCTTCACCCTGGCCGTCCTGACCGACGAGGGCTGGGACAAGGTGGTCGCGACCGCGCCCGGGCACGTCGAAGAGGTGCAACGACTGGTCTTCGACCCGCTCACCCGGGCCCAGCAGCGCGGTCTGCGCGAGATCGGCCGGCGGGTGGTGCGGGCCATCGACCCCGACGACCCGCTGCTGGGCCCCCGGCCGCTCCCACCACCCGATCGATCATGATGGGGGCGTGACCACCAACCAACTCGGCGTGGGCTCGCCGCGGTCCAGGGTCATGGCGCTCGCCAGTTCGGTCGCTGTGATCGCGGGTTCCCTGGTCATGTTGGTAGCCCTGGTGGCGCCGCCGGGAAGCTGGTGGGACGGGTACGTCAGCGAGGCGGGCACGGCCGGCCAGCCGTACGCGATCCCCTACCGCGCCGGTCTGGTCCTGCTCGCGGCAGGCGTCGCTCTGCTGGGACAAGCCCTGCGTTCCCTCCGTACGGTCTCGGCCGCCCTGACCGCAGCGGCCGTGCTGGCGGCCACGTCCGGGTTGGTGGCGTGCACGGACCGATGCCCCTTGCCGCCGTACGAACCGACCACGTTCGCCGACGTCGTGCACGCGGCGGCCAGTGTGCTCGGCATGCTCGTGCTGGCCGGGGCGATGGCCCTGGTGTGGCTGGCCGACCTGCGTCCCGCCGTGCGCCGCCTGGCCGGGGTGGCGGTGGTCGTGACCGTGCCGCTCGGCGCGATCCTCGGGATGCTCATGCTGTTCGTCGGGCGCAGCGACTTCGGCGCGTTCGTCGAGCGAGCGGTGTTGTTCGTCGCGGTCAGTTGGCTGATCGGAACCGGCGGCCTGCTGGGTGTCCGCCGGCGCGCACTCGTGCACTGACGCGCGGCTTCATTCAGGCGACGCGCATTCGCGCGCTCAGGGCGCGCAGTTCGGTGCCGCCGGCCTGCAGGCGGGACCGGTCGAGCAACGTCTGCACCGTCGTTCGCACCTCGGCCGATCCGTGCACGTGCTGCGGCGCGACCCGTTCGGCGTGGAGCAGGAACCGGATCGCCTCCCGGTCCCGGTTGCGCAGGGCGGCCAACGCCCGCGCGGTGTCGGCGTAGTAGAAGACCTGCCTGATCCCGTACGGGATGGCTCCGGGGCCGGCCCGCAGGGCGATGTCCACCGCGTAGCCGGGATCGCCGTCCTCGACCTCGATGCTGATCCGCCAGATGTCGACGTTGGCCGGCCCGAAGTGCAGGCCCATGGCGGGCGACTCCCCGGTACGCCGGGCCAGCTTCATCGCCTCGGCCGACCACACCCGGCTCTCGTCCAGCCGGCCCATGCACTGGCTGGCCAGCGCGCACATCAGCTGCAGGGTGCCGAGCGTCTCGGCCGCACCGGGTCGCGACGCGTAACGCTGCAACTCGTCGGCGGCGCGCTCGGCCAGGGTCAGGGCCCGCTGGAAGGAACCGGCGGCGACGGCGGCGCCGGCTCGCGCGTACGTCGCGAACGCCTGAAGCACCGGATCGCCCAGACTGTCGGCGGCCTCCTGGCTGCGCTCGCCGGCCAGCCAGGCGTCGGCGCACAGGCCGAGGCTGCGCAACACGGACGATGCGGTGTGGGTGGCCATGCACAGCAGGCGCTGGGCGCGTCGCGAATCCGGCCCGGCCGTCTCGACGTGCAGGTCACGCAGCAGGCCGGGCAGCAGCCGGAGCTCCGCGGCGTAGTCACAGGACTGGTGCAGCGATTCGGCGAGGTCGACCGTGCGGGAAAGCTCGTCGACGGACGGCGCGATCCCTTCGGCCGGCTCGTCCGGGTCGATGTCGATCAGAGCCTGCCGGACGGCGTCGGCCCCGGCCAGCGCGGCCAGGGCCTGCAGCCCGGCGGTCGGGACGGGCGCCGACGTGAGCTCGGACGGCGAACATTCCAGCGCGTCGGCGACCGCCGCCAGCGTGAACCGGTTGTCGGCCGCCTGCAGCCCCCGTTCGATCCGGCTCCAGGTGGCATGCGAGACCCCGGCCCGGCTCGCCGCGAACCGGATGCTCCAGCCCCGCATCAGCCGGCGCGAGCGGATCCGGCCGCCGACATCGGGGTCGGACGTGGGTCGTGGCGTCATGGAACCGAAGGTAGCCCCGCCCGTTCCACCGGTGGTACATGCCTGTACCGCCTCGTCACGAACCGGTTCTTGCCGGACGCCTTGGCGGTGTACATGGCCTCGTCGGCGATCTGCACCAGGTGCTCGCTGCTGGTCTGATCGCCGCCCGCCTCCTCGGTCGCGACGCCGACACTGCAACTGATCGTGACCGGCTGCCCGTCGAGGTCGAACGGCGTGCTCAGGCTGCTGACGATCCGGGCGGCAATCGCGTCGGTGTCGTCGACGCTGGTCAGGCCGTCGGCCAGGATGGCGAACTCGTCCCCGCCGAGCCGCGCCACGATGTCGGTCGCCCGCGCGCACTGCTCGAGCCGCCGGGCCGCCTCGACCAGCAGCAGATCACCCGCGGTGTGGCCGAGTCCGTCGTTGACCGCCTTGAACCCGTCCAGATCGATGAAGAACACGGACAGAGGTTCCCCCGTACGTGTCTGAGCGCGCAACGCGTGCGCGAGGCGCTCATTGAACAGGGCACGATTGGCCAGCGAGGTGAGCGAGTCGTGCAGGGCGAGGTGCCGCAGCTGCTCCTCGCTCTCGCGCAGCCGGGCCTCGACCGCCTTGCGCTGCTCGATGTCGTGGCGCAGGTCCGAGGTGGCCTGATCGACGCGTTTCAGGGCGCGCCGCCGCGAGTCGGCCAGCACTCCGGCCAGCACGGTGACCAGCAGCCCGATGGTGAGGGTGGCCCCGGGCAGCCGGCGGTCGGTGTCGCTCAGCAACCGGTCGGTCGGCTGCACGTAGATCTGCCACTCCCGGGTGCCGACCATCGTGGTGCGTACCCGCCGCAGGCCCGGGTCGCGCAGCGAGGCGGCCGAGGCCGACGTCGAGGCGACCGCGGTGGCGGCCGTCCCCTCGAGGTCGCTCAGGGTGACTTTGACCAGCTCACCGGCATACGCGTGGAGCGTCTCGTCGACGAAGTCGCTGCCGCGCATCGACAGGATCATCCAGCCCAGGAACTCGCCCTCGCCGCGCAGCCCGTGCGACCGGACGACGGGTGCGGCCAGCACGAACGACCGCTGCTGCTGGGCGGCGGGCAGCTTGCGGTCCTTGAGGAAGACGTACGGGTGGCTGGCCGTGACCTCACCGCTGGCCCGGGCGGAGCGCAGCGCCACGGACGGCTCCTCGGCCTGGCTGATGTCACGTCCCGCGTCCGCGTCGCGGCCGTCCAGCGCCCGGGCGAAGACGAGGTAGAAGTGCTGATCGGCATCGCCCCGGGTGCGCAAGGTCAGGTCGGTCGCGCCGCGCTCACGCCAGAGCCGCTGCACGGCGGGTGCGTCCCGGGCCGGGGCGGCCACCACGAAGCCGACGGTGCTGGCCCCGGGCAGCCGTACCCGGCTCAGGCGTGAGGTGATCGCCTCGAAGTCGGTGTAGGTGAAATCGGTCTGGGCCGCGGCCGAGGCGCTCATGTCGCCGAGCGTCTCGGTGTAGCGGGACGCCTCGTTGGAGACGGCCCGCTGGATGGCGTCGGCGTTGTGGTCCATGAGCAGCGCCGCGTGCCGCTGCTGCACCTCACGCACCTCGACCATCGCCAGCCACGAGGCCACCGAGCCGCCGGCCAGGATGGCCAGGACCAGCGCGATGCCGATC
The DNA here is from genome assembly GCF_018829635.1 of Paractinoplanes bogorensis. Classification (GTDB taxonomy): domain Bacteria; phylum Actinomycetota; class Actinomycetes; order Mycobacteriales; family Micromonosporaceae; genus Actinoplanes; species Actinoplanes bogorensis. Next base: position 93,625 of record NZ_JAHKKG010000019.1, on the reverse strand, counting down.
CAGCGGCGGCGGCCGGTAGCCATCATGCTCAGCGGTCCTCGTGTTTCGGCGGCGGGCGTCCCCCTCTTATCGACCGTTCGCGGCCGGGCGTGAGCTTTGGTCCGACATCAGGGCCGATGCGGCGCGGACGCCTGATCGGCCGGTCGGCCGCTCGGTCGCCCCGTCTGCCGGCCGGTCGGTCGGTCGCCCCGTCTGCCGGCCGGTCGGTCGGTCGCCCCGTCCGCCGGTCGGCCGGTCCGCCGGTCGGCCAGTCAGGGCTGTGGAGGCGCGGACAGCTGGTCGGCCATCCAGTCGGCGATCATCGGGCGGGCCTTCGAGGGCAGGTTGGAGACGCCGTGGTTGCCGGTGGGGAAGTTGACGAAGGTGCCCTTGGGAGTCTCGTCGGCCTGACGCTGGGTCTGCTGCCACGGGATCAGCCGGTCGAGCTTCCCGGTGATGTAGAGCGCCGGGACGCTGATCCGCCCGCACACACCGGTCAGGTCGAGGGTGAGGGCGATCCGGCGGCCCTCCTCCTCGTCGCGGGCGCCGGCCTTGACGGTGAACGTCTGCCGGGTCATCGGGGGCAGGTCGTCCCACATGTCGCCGAAGCGGAACGGCCCGCTGATGCCGGCCACGGCGGCGACGCGCGGCTCGAACGCCACGGCCCGCGGCGCGTAGTAGCCACCGAGGCTGACCCCGGCCACGCCGATGCGGTCGTGGTCGAGGTCGTCGCGACCGGCCAGCAGGTCGAGCAGCGGGGTCAGGGCCACCTCGTAGTCGGGGCGGATCGGCAGCACCAGCCCGGTCTCGCCCTGGCCCGGCCCGTCGAGCGAGACGGTGGCCAGCCCGCGATCGAGGAACGACTGCTCGAAGTAGAAGAACTCCTCCTTCGTCGAGTCCAGCCCCGGGATCACCACCACGTAGGGCGGGCGCTCGACGCCGGGCGGTCGGCGCAGGTTCGCAAAGGCGGTCACGCCCTCGACGGCGATCTCGAGACGCTCGGCCGTGGGGTCGAGACGGGCCAGCGCGGTGATCGTCTCCTGCACCGACCGGCGGGTGGCCTCGGCGGCCAGGTCGAGGTCGACCATCCAGACGAACTTGCCGAAGTGCCGGTTCACCGAGGCCCGGCGCCAGGCCTGGCCGGCCGTGACCAGGTGACCGTTGGCGTCGGCCTCGCGGGCGAACTCGGCCTGCTCGTCGGCGGTGCGGTTCCACTGCGGCAGCCAGTCGTCCCAGCTGTCGGTGCGGGCCACCGTCGCCATCAGGTCGTTGTAGTCGACGCCGTTCTGAATCAGGCGCGGCCCCCAGTGGGCCAGGGCGGTCTCGATCGCGGAGTCGGGCACGGGTACCTCCGTCAAACCAGGATGCGGATCGGAGCCTCGAGCAGGCCGAGGAAGTGCGCCATCCAGCGGGCGGCGAGCGCCCCGTCGACCGGACGGTGGTCGACGGAGAGCGTCACCCGCAGGACGGTGGCCACGGCCGGGACGCCGTCGGTGACGACGGCTTCGGGCCGGGCCGCGCCGACGGCCAGGATGGCCGCCTGCGGTGGGTTGATCACGGCGCTGAACTCCTCGGTGCCGTAGACACCGAGGTTGGTCACGGTGAGGGTGCCGCCCTCCAGTTCGTCCTGCCGCAGCTTGCCGTCGCGGGCACGGCCGACGAGGTCGGCGCTGACGCCCGCCAGCGCCGACACGGTCAACCGCTGCGCCCCGCGCACCACCGGCGTGACCAGCCCGTGCTCGGTAGCAACGGCCACCGACAGGTCGACGTCGTGGAACCGCCGCACCGCACCCTCGGTCCACACGACGTTCATGTCGGGGATCGCCGCATGCGTACGCGCCGCCGCCGCGACGATCAGATCGTTCACCGAGATCTTGACGCCGGCACCCGAGTTGAGCTGACTCCGCAGGGCGAGCAGCTCGTCGACGCGGGCACTCCCCCGGATCGAGAACACCGGCGTCTCGCGGGCGGCCTCGGACAGCCGCGTGGCAATCGCCCGCCGCATCCGCGTGTGCGGAATCTCGTCATACCCCGACGCGGTCCGGACTCCGGACCCGGCCGGGCCGGCAGCACGGACCGGCGTGGCGGCCGTAGCCGGGCCGGCGGCGGTGGGCGAGGCTCCGTCGGCAACCGGACTGACCTCAGCGGGCGTAACGGGCGAGGCCGGGCCTGCGGTCGGGTTCGCCGGTTCAGGCACGGAGGCCGGGTTCGCCGGCGCGGCGATCGCCGGTGCGGTGGGCGCGGCGCGGCGCGCGGCGAGCACCTGGTGGACGTCGTCGCGGACGATGCGGCCGTTCGGGCCCGTGCCGCGCAGGTCTTCGACCCGCACGTCGTTGTCGCGGGCGAGCCGGCGGGCGAGCGGGCTGGCGAACACCCGGGCCGGGGCGGTCGCGGCCGGCTCGGCGTTCTGCGTCACCTCGCGCGCGCCGGCCGGGGTCGGCTCGTCGGCGGCGGCCGGCGCTCCCCCGACCAGCCGCCCGACGAGCTCGTCGACGTCGGCGATGACCTCGCCCGGCGCGGCCAGCACGGCCATCGGGGTGCCGACCGAGACGGCCTTGCCCGGCTCGACCAGGAACCGGACCAGCACGCCGTCGGCGTCGGCCGGCACGTCGACCACGGCCTTGTCGGTCTCGACGGTGGCGATCGCGTCACCGGCCTTGAAGGCCACGTTCTCGGCGACCGGCCACTCGCTGAGCACCGCCTCGATCATGTTGGCGGAGATCTCGGGCATCCTCAGCAGGCTCGCCATCTCACGCCTCCCCGACCTGGCGCAGAGCCTCGGCCACTTCCTCGCGGCGCGCGTAGGCCGCCCGCTCGAGGACCTTGCTGATGCTCGGTGACGCCTCGCGCCCGGTGACCCGCTGGATCGGGGCGTCGAGCCAGTCGAAAAAACGCCGCTGGATCTCGTCGGACAGCCAGCCCCCGTACGAGGTGCCGACCGGCCCCTGCTCGACGATCAGCACCCGGTTGGTCTTGCGGATGCTGGCGCCCACCGTCTCCCAGTCGAGGCTGGCCCGGTCGAGCCAGCGCAGGTCGATCACCTCGGCGTCCACCCCGGACTCCTCGACGGCCGCGAGCGCCTCGGCGACCATCGACAGGTAGGCCACCACGGTCACCGCCTCGCCGCTGCGCCGGACGGCCGCCTGCCCGACCGGCAGGTGGTAGTCGTAGTCGTCGACCGGACCGGGCCCGGTGCTGTTGTAGAGGTCGACGTGTTCGATGACGACCACCGGGTCTTCGCAGCGCAGGGCCGCGTTCATGAGCCCCACGTAGTCGTAGGGGGTCGAGGGCGCGACGATCCGCCAGCCGGGCGCGGTGGCGAAGACGCCGGCCGGGTCCATCGAGTGCTGGGAGCCGTAGCCCGAGCCGGTCGCCACCTTGCTGCGGAGCACGAACGGCACCGGGCCGTCGCCACCGAACATGTGCCGCGCCTTGCCGACCTGGTTGAAGAGCTGGTCGGCGGCGACCCACATGAAGTCGGCGTACATGAACTCGACCACCGGCCGGAACCGCCCGTCGAGGGCGATGCCGCCGGCCAGGCCGGTGAAGGCGTTCTCGCTGATCGGGGTGCCGAGGATGCGGTCGGGGAACGTGTCCTTGAGGCCCTTGGTCGCGCCGTTGGTGCCCCCGCTGAGACGGTGGATGTCTTCACCCATGACCACGATGCGGTCGTCGTCGGTCATCCGGCGGCGCATCACCTCGGCCACCGCGTCGATGAACTTCATCTCGTGGGTGGCGATGTCATCGCCGGCCGGGCGGGCGCCCTCGAACTCGCTGAGGTCGCCGCGCACGCCCACGTCGACGAAGGCCGGGTCGGGCCACTCGGCCGGGCGGATCTGCCGCTCCCCCGGTTTGCCGCCGGGCTTCGGCTCGAGCAGGACCCCGCCCGCCTCGGTCATGGCCGCCTTGGACGCCGCCACGGCCGCGTCGTGGGCCTCGCCGGTCAGCAGGCCGCGCCGGATCATGTGACCGGCCAGCCGGTCGATCGGGTCGCGGGCGCGCCACTGGGACTCCTCGTCCTTGGTGCGGTAGCGGAACGCGCTGCCCGGGAACGGGCCGTTCTGATGGAAGTAGCGGTAGGTGTCGGCCTCGATGAGTGTGGGGCCGTGACCTGCGCGCATGTGGTCGGCGGCGGCCCGCATCGCCAGGTGCACGGCCAGTGGATCCATGCCGTCGACCCGCCAGCTGGCGATGCCGAAGCCGGGGCCGCGGGCGGACAGGCGGGGCTCGCCGGTGGCCTCGGCAACGCTGGTGGACACCGCGTATTGATTGTTCTCGACGAAGAAGCAGACCGGCAGGCGCCAGGCGGCGGCCAGGTTGAACGTCTCGAGGGTGGAGCCGATGTTGGCCGCGCCGTCGCCGAAGTAGGTGACCGCGACCGCGTCGGTGCCGGCCTGCCGCCCGGCCCAGGCGAAGCCGGCCGCGAGCGGGACGCCACCGCCGACGATGGCGTTGGTGCCCATCGCGCCGGCTTCCTTCCACTGCAGGTGCATCGAGCCACCGCGGCCGTGGCTGTAGCCGCGGGCCAGTCCGCAGATCTCGGCCAGGGTGCGCAGCAGCACCGTGCGGATCTCGTCGGGCAGCTCGGCGGTCAGGTCGAAGCCCTTGGGCGCGACGTGCTGCAGCGCCTTGGCCAGGAACTGGTGGTGGCCGCGGTGGGATCCGTTGATCTCGTCGCCCGGGGCGAGCGCGAGAACCGAGCCGACGGCCCCGCCCTCCTGCCCGATGCTGGAGTGGGCCGGGCCGTGCACCAGACCGGCGGCGGCAAGCTCGAGGACGTATTCCTCGAAGGCACGGACGAGCACCAGCTGGTGGAACATCGCGGCGAGCAGGGCGGGATCGGCCGCGTCCCAGTCGTCGTCGGTGGCGACCAGCTCGGTCCATGCGGCGTCGGGGTGCAGCGGATTCAGCTCCGGCATCGGTGGGCCTCCTTCGTCCCGCCCAGGCTGCCACGCATTGGATCCAATTTCTAGTCCCAATCCCGGCTTTGCTCGACGTTCGCCGAGGCGGTAGGTTGGATTGGATCCAATAGGAGGTGCCGGATGGGAATGCCCGGGCTGCAGCGGCTCGACCACATCGGCTTCACCGTGCCTGACCTCGACGAGGCCCAGCGGTTCCTCGTCGACGTGCTCGGCTGCGAATACCTCTACTCGCTGGGGCCGTTCTCCGACGCGGGCACCTGGATGGCCGACCACCTCAACGTCCACCCGCGGGCGACCGTGCCGGAAAACCGGTTCTTCCGACTCGGCGGCCAGGCGATCTTCGAGGTGTTCCGCTACACCTGCCCCGATCAGCGCACCGAGCCGCCGCGTAACAGCGACGTCGGCGGCCACCACGTTGCGCTCTACGTCGACGACCTCGACGCCGCCGTCGCCCACCTGCGCGAGCACGACGTCACCGTGCTCGGCGACCCGACGGCGAGCCGCGGGCCGCACGAGGGCCAGCGGTGGGTCTACTTCCTGGCACCATGGGGCATGCAGTTCGAGCTGGTGTCCTACCCCCAGGGGCGGGCGTTCTTCCGAAACGAGACTGACCGATGACCGTCGCCACCCAGCGCATCGCCGCCCACCTGCGCAGCGCGATCCTCGGCGGCCACATCGCCCCCGGCGAGCGGGTCCGCCAGGAAGATGTGGCCCAGGAGCTCGGGGCCAGCCGGCTGCCGGTGCGTGAGGCGCTGCAGATGCTCGCGGCCGAGGGAATGATCGAGCACGAGCCCAACAAGGGCGCCCGGGTCCCCTGGCTGTCCATGCGCGAGGTCGACGTCATGTACAAGATGCGCGAGCAGCTCGAGCCGCTGGCGCTGTCCGAGAGCATGCCGTTCCTGACCCCGGGCGACCTGCTGCGGCTCGAGGAGATCCAGGACGAGATCGAGGCCGGGGTCGAGGTCGAGCAGTTCCTGGCCCTCGACCGCGAGTTCCACCTGCGCACCTACAGCGCCTGCGGCATCGACCATCTGACCTCGACGGTGACCCGGTTGTGGAACTCGACGCAGTACTACCGCCGCGCCTTCATGCACATCAGCGGCCCGAGCCGGCGCTGGGTGGTCAACGCCGAGCATCGCCTGCTGATGGACGCGCTGGGCCGCCGCGACGAGATCGACGCCGGACGGTTCCTGGCCGGCCACATCCGGCGGACGCGCATCGAGCTCAACCGGCATCCCGAGGTCTTCGGGGAGGACTGATGACTGAGTTCCTGGTCAACGGCGAACAGCAGCGAATCGAGGCGGACCCGGAGACCCAGCTGCTCTATGTGCTACGCAACGAACTCGGCTTGATGGGGGCCCGGTTCGGCTGCGGGCTCGGGCTGTGCGGAGCGTGTTTCGTCCACGTCGACGGGGTGTCCGTGCCGTCCTGCGACACGCCGGTGTGGTCGCTCGAGGGCAAGTCGGTCGTGACGATCGAGGGCCTGACGCCGCATCCGGTGCAGCAGGCGTTCCTCGACGAGCAGGCGGCCCAGTGCGGTTATTGCGTGACCGGCATCGTGATGACGGCGGCGGCACTGCTCGAACGCGATCCGCATCCCGGCCCGGCCGAGGTGGCGGCGGCGCTCGACCGCCATCTGTGCCGCTGCGGCGCCCAGCAGCGCATGATCCGAGCCGTGGTGAAGGCCGGCGCCACCACGCCGGAGGCGGACCCGACACCGGGATCGGCCGATGCCTGAGCTGCCGCCCAGCCTCGCGGCCAACCCGATCCTGGCGCGCTGGATCCAGCCGCGGTCCGACGGCACGATCACCGTGCGGGTCGGCAAGGTCGAGCTCGGGCAGGGCATCGTCACCGCCCTGGCTCAGATCGCGGCCGACGAACTGGGTGTCGACATCGCGGCGATCCGGATGCTCCCGGCCGGTCCCGACGGGCCCGACGAGGGGCTCACCGCGGGCAGCCTCTCGATCATGAACTCCGGTCCGGCCGTCCGGGTCGCCGCGGCCAACGTCCGCGAGCAGTTCGCCGCCGCAGCCCGCGCGAGCACGGAACCAGTCACGGCCAGCGCGAGCACGGAACCAGTCACGGCCAGCGCGAGCACCGAACCGGCCACAAACGGCGCGAGCGCAGAACGGGTCGCCGCGAACACGTTCTCTTATGCGGAGTGGGCGGGGCGGGTCGATCTCGAGGTCGACGCTGACCCGGCGGTTCCGCTGCGCGGCGGGTCGGAGTTCGTCGGCACCGACGTGGCGCGGTTCGACCTGCCGGACAAGGTGTTCGGGCGGCCGCGCTACATCCAGGACATGCGCCTGCCGGGGCAGCTGTTCGGGCGTACGGTCAAGCCGCCCTCGCGGGGTGCCGTCCTGCTCGGTCGAGCCGGAGTTGCCGGGGAGCGTGACGCTCGTACGGGAAGGAAGTTTTCTCGGGGTTGTGGGGCCGGACGAGGCCGTCGTGGTGCGGGCGGCCGAGCTGGTGCGCAAGGCGGCGCGGTGGGCCGAGCACGACTCGTTGCCGGCGGAGGACGAGCTCGACAAGTTCCTGCGCACCGGGCCGCACGAGACGATCACCGTGGCCGACGACGGCGAGGATCCGCCGGCCGGGCGGGTGGTGCGGGCGACCTACAGCCGGCCGTTCGTGGCGCACGCCTCAATGGCACCCAGCTGCGGCATCGCCGTCTGGCGCGGGCCGGGACGGGTCGACGTGTGGTCGCACAGTCAGGGGGTGTTTCCGCTGGCGCGGGCCATCGCGGGGGCACTCGGGCTCGAGGCGGAGGCGGTGCGGGTCGAGCACGCCGAGAACGCGGGCTGCTACGGGCACAACGCGGCCGACGACGCCGCGTTCGATGCGGTGCTGCTGGCTCGCGCCGTGCCCGGCACGCCCGTGCAGGTGTTGTGGAGCCGCCAGGACGAACTGGCCTGGGCGCCGTTCGGGTCGGCGATGACGGCCGACGTCGCCGCGACCCTGTCGCCCGAGGGCCTGCTGTCGTCGTGGGAGTACGACGTGTACAGCCAGGGGCACACGGCTCGCCCGGGTTATGCGGGCGTTCCGGGGCTGTTGTCGGCGACGCTGCTGGATCCGCCGGCGATCTATCCGGCGGCCGTCGATCCGCCGGCTGCGGCCGGGGCCGGGAGCACCAGGAACGCGTTGCCGGGCTACGACCTGCCGCGCCGCCGGATCACCGGGCATCGCCTGATCGAGTCGCCGATCCGCAGCTCGGCCATGCGCGGGCTGGGCGCCTATCTCAACGTGTTCGCCATCGAGTCGTTCCTGGACGAGGCGTCCGCCGCGGCCGGTCGTGATCCGCTGGAGTTCCGGCTCGCGCACCTGAGCGATCCACGTGGGCGGCGGGTGCTCGAGACTGCGGCCGAGGCCGCGGGCTGGGGCCGGCCACGGGACGACGGGGTCGGGCTGGGGCTGGGATACGCCCGGTACAAGGGCCGTGGCGCCTACTGCGCGGTCGTGGCCGAGGTGGAGGCCGAGACCGAGGTCCGGGTGCGGCGGCTGCACATCGCGGTCGACGTCGGGCTGGTCGTCAACCCGGACGGGGTCCGCAACCAGATCGAGGGCGGCGCCACGCAGTCGGCGAGCTGGACGCTGGTCGAGCGGGTCCGCTTCGACCGACGGCAGGTGACCAGCGATACCTGGGAGTCCTATCCGATCCTGCGGTTCTCGCAGACGCCGGCGATCGATGTCACCGTGATCGACAGCGCGGAGCCGTCGCTCGGTGCCGGCGAGGCCGCTCAGGGTCCGACCGCCGCCGCAATCGCCAATGCCGTGGCCGCCGCCATCGACGTCCGGGTCCGCGACCTGCCCCTGACCACCGAGGCGATCATCGCCGCGATCAACCGCGACACCTGAGCCCTGCCACAGCCGCGAAGGGCGTTGAGCCCGGTGCGGGAGCGGGCACCGGGCTCAACGATCAGGGGGCGGGTTACCAGTTGGTGGCGATGTACTTGGACTCGAGGTAGTCGAGCATCCCCTCGTGCCCGCCTTCGCGCCCGATGCCGCTCTGCTTGACGCCGCCGAACGGGGCGGCGGGATCGCTGACCAGCCCACGGTTCAGGCCGACCATGCCGGCTTCGAGGGCCTCGCTCACCCGCAGGCCGCGGGCCAGGTCGGTGGTGTAGACGTACGCGACGAGGCCGTACTCGGTGTCGTTGGCCATCGCGACCGCCTCGGCCTCCGACTCGAAGGTGACGATCGGCGCCACCGGCCCGAAGATCTCCTCGCGCAGGATCGGCGAGTCGGGCGCGACCCCGGTCAGCACCGTCGGCGGGTAGAAGAACCCGGCGCCGGACGGACGCGATCCGCCGGTGGTGGCCGTCGCACCGCCGGAGAGTGCGCCCTGCACGAGCGAGTCGACCTTGGCCACCGTGTCCTCGTTGACCAGCGGACCGACCTGCGTGTCCTCAGCCGTACCGGGCCCGACCCGCAGCGCCGACATGCGAGCGGCGAGCCGCGACGCGAACTCGGACGCCACCGACGCCTCGACGTAGAAACGGTTCGCGGCCGTACAGGCCTCTCCCCCGTTGCGCATCTTGGCGATCATCGCGCCCTCGATCGCCGCATCCAGATCGGCGTCGCCGAACACCACGAACGGCGCGTTGCCGCCGAGCTCCATCGACGTGTTCACCACGTTGTCGGCCGCCTGGGCCAGCAGGATCCGGCCCACCTCGGTGGAACCGGTGAAGGACACCTTGCGTACGCGGGAATCATGCAACATGGCCGAGACCACCTTGCCCGAGCTGCGTGACGGCAGGACGTTGACGACACCGTCGGGCACGCCGGCCTCGGCGAGAATGGCCGCCATGGCCAGCGCGGTCAGGGGCGTGTCGCTGGCCGGCTTGAGCACCACCGTGCACCCGGCCGCCAGCGCCGGACCGATCTTGCGGGTGGCCATCGCGGCCGGGAAGTTCCATGGCGTGACCAGCACACACACCCCGACCGGCTGCCGCGTGACCAGGATCCGATTCGCGCCGGAGGGGGCCGTCGCGATCGAGCCGTTGGCCCGCACGGCCTCCTCGGCGTACCAGCGGAAGAATTCGGCCGCGTACGCCACCTCGCCGCGAGCGTCCACGAGGGCCTTGCCGTTCTCCAGACTGATCAACTTGGCCAGTTCCTCGGCGCGGTCGGTCATCAGCGTGAACGCCGTCCGCAGGATCTCGGACCGCACCCGCGGCGGTTGGGCCGCCCACTCCGCGGCGGCCGCGGCGGCAGCGTCGACGGCAGCGATCGCGCTCTCGACTGTGCCGTCGGCGACCGACGCGATCACGTCGCCGGTCGACGGGTCGAGAACGTCGAAGCGGGAGGCAGCCGGCACCCACTTGCCGCCGATGAAGAGATCGGTTTCCACGAGCAACGCTCCTAATAAGGATTGGCGACGACGAGATCTTCGGCGGGGAAGAGGGTCAGGATGCGCGGGCCGTCGGCGGTGACGACCACCTCCTCCTCGATGCGGGCGGCCGAGAAACCGTCGTCGGCGGGGCAATAGGTTTCCAGGGCGAAGACCATGCCGACCTGCAGCTCCACCGGGGCGGTCATGCTGTTGAGGCGCGAGATGATGGGGCGCTCGTGCAAGCCGAGGCCCAGCCCGTGCCCGAACTGCAGGCCAAACGCGGCCATCTCGTTCTCGAAACCGAAATCCGTCGCCTTGGGCCACACAGCCGCGATCTCGTCGGTGCCCACCCCGGGGCGCACAGTGGCGATCGCCGCGTCCATCCACTCGCGCGCCTTCGCATAGGCGGCCCGTTGCGACGCCGTCGACCGGCCCACTCCGAGGGTGCGGTAGTAGCACGTCCGGTAGCCGTTGAACGAGTGGATGATGTCGAAGAACGCCTGGTCGCCGGGCCGGATGATGCGGTCCGAGAAGTTGTGCGGGTGCGGGTTGCAGCGTTCCCCGCTGACCGCGTTGATCGCCTCGACCTGGTCGGACCCCATCTCGTACAGGCGCTTGTTGGCCATGGCCACGATCTCGTTCTCGCGGATCCCGGGCTTGAGCACCTCGACGATGTCCTGGTAGACGCCGTCGACCATGGCCGCCGCCTGGTTGAGCAGGATGATCTCGTCCGGCGACTTGATCAGCCGGGCGTCGAGCATGAGCTGCTGGCAGTCCACGACCTTGAGGCCCTGCCGCTGCATCTCGAACAGGAACGCCGGCTCGACGATGTCCACGCCGACCGGGTGATCGAGGAGCCCGGCGTCGGAGAGCATCCCTTTGATTTCCCGTACGGCGGATTCCATGAGCCCGGCCGACGGGGCGATCGCGCCGCGCATCCCCAGCATGCCCGCGCGGCAGTCGGCGTCGTCGAGCCACGGCGCGTACAGCTTGTGGTGCCGGGCGGCCGACCCGAAGTCCCACAGCGTCGGACCGCCCGAGCGGGTGAGCAGCGCGTAGCGGGTCATCTTGTCGCCGAGGGCTCCGCCGATCCACGTCTGGGTGGTGTAGCGGATGTTGTAGAAGTCGAACAGCAGGAACGCGCCGCACTCGGAGCCGGCCAGGGCCTTCTGCGCGCGCTCGAGCCGGTAGCGTCGCAGCCGGTCGAAGTCGAGGCGCTCCTCGTAGTCGACCGCCATGTGCCCCGGGGCGGGGATGGGCCGGCTCATGCGGAGAGCCCGTCGTCGACCGGCGTGTCCTCGGGCTTGAGGGTCATGCCGGCGGCGGCCGCGGCCTGGTCGAGCAGGATCGCGAAGTCCTCGGTGACCCGGCCGCTGGAGACGGTCTGCTGCACCAGCTGGGCGGTCAGCGCGGCCAGGGGCATCGGCACGTCGAGCTCGTGCCCGACGGCCAGGCCGAGGTCGAAATCCTTGCGCAGCAGCAGCGGCGTGAACGTCGGCGTGTAGTCGAGGTGCACGAAGGCCGGTGACTTGTAGCGGGTGAAGACCGAGCCCATCACGCTGTCGTTGAGGAACTCGAGGAAGGCCGCCCGGGAGACGCCGCCCTTCTCGGCCAGCACGGTGATCTCGGCCATGCACTGGGTGACGACGCCGAGCATCAGGTTGTGGCAGATCTTCACGAGCCGGGCCACGTCGCCCTCGCCCACATAGGTCACCGACTTGCCGATGGTCGCGAGCAGGGGCTGCACCTGCTCGAAGGTGTCGAGCGGACCGGAGGCGGCGATCGACAGTTTGCCCGCCGCGGCCACCTTGCCGTTGCCGCTGACCGGCGCGGCCAGGAAGGCCACGCCGCGGGTCAGGCACTCGGCCCGCACCCGCTCGGACGACTCGGTCGAGACGGTCGAGCAGTCGACCAGGATCCGCGGCACCGATGCCGGGTCGGCGAGCAGGCCACCGTCGCCGAGCAGCACCTGTTCGAGGTCGGCCGGGGTCGAGACCATCGTGAACACGATGTCGCGCGAGCGGAGGTCGGCGATGGAGTCGACGACGGCGCAGCCGGTGTCCTCGGCCTTGGACCGGGTCCGGTTCCAGACGGCGGGCGCGTAACCCGCCCGGTCGAGCCGGGACACCATGGAGGAACCCATGCGGCCCGCGCCGATCCAGCCGACGGTGAGGTTGTCCGACATCTAGTTACTCCTCTGGGACTGTGCTGGGGCTGAACCACCGAGATAAAGGGACGCCATTTCGGGGTGATCACGGACTTCGGCGGCGGTGCCGGTGAGGCGGACCTTGCCGCCCTCCATGACCACGCCATGGGTGGCCAGGCCGAGACCGAGCCGGACGTTCTGCTCGACCAGCAGCACGGTCGTACCGCCGGCGTTCAGGCTCTGGATCAGCGTGGCCACGCCGGCCAGGCTGCGCGGGTCGAGGCCGAGCGACGGCTCGTCGAGCAGCAGCAGCTTCGGGTCGAGCATCAGGCAGCGGGCGATCTCGACCATGCGCCGCTGACCGCCGGACAGGTTGCCGGCCGGGTCACCGGACCGTTCGGCGACGATCGGGATGCGCTCCACGATCGAGGCGTAGCGGGAGGCCAGCAGCTTGCGGTCGCGCCGGATCAGGTAGCCGCCGAGCATCACGTTCTCCCGGACGGTCATGCCCGGGAACAGCGCCTGCGACTGCGGCACCTGGGTGATGCCGTGGGCCAGGATCCGGTCCGGGGCCAGCGAGTCGAGCCTGGTCCCGGTCATTTCGATCGATCCCGTACGGCATTTGAGCAGCCCGCTGATGACCCGCAGCACGGTCGACTTGCCGGCGCCGTTGGGCCCGACGATGCAGGTGACCGTGTTGTCGGGGCAGTGCAGGTCGACGCCCTGCAGCACGTTCCCGCCGTTGCCGTAGCCGGCCGTGACGTCCTTAAGCGTGAGCATCCTGCGGCCTCCAGTCGTCGCCGAGGTACGCGTCCAGCACCACCGGGTCCTCGCGGATCTGCCCGGGTGGCCCGGAGGCGATGCACGAGCCGCGGGCGAACACGTGCACCGGGTCGCACAGGTCGAGCACGAGCGGGATGTTGTGCTCGACGACCAGGAACGAGACGCCGGCCTGGTTCAGTTCGCGGATCACCCCGGTCAGCCGGCCGAGCAGTGACGGGTTGACGCCACCGGCCGGTTCGTCGAGCAGGATCAGCTCGGGCGAGAGCATCAGTACCTGCGCGAGTTCGACGAGCTTCTGTTGCCCGTACGAGAGATCGCCCGCCTTCTGATCCGCGAAGCGCGCCAGCCCGACGATGCCGAGCAACTCCCGCGCCCGGGCCGCCTCGTGGCCGCTGACCGCGTCGGCCAGCATGGTCCGCAGCCGCCCGTCGGGCAGGGGTGCGACCACGTTCTGCAGCACCGTCATGTCCTTGAAGAGCCGGGTCACCTGGAAGGTGCGCCCGAGTCCGAGGTGCCCGCGGGTCCAGGGCGCCAGCTTCTCGATCCGCTTGCCGTTGAACGTGATCGTGCCCGAGTCGGCCTGCATGTTGCCGGTGATCAGGTTGAACAGGGTGGTCTTGCCGGATCCGTTGGGTCCGATCAGCGCCGTGATCGACCCACGTTCGACGGTCAGGTCGGCGTTGTCGACCGCGGTCAGGCCGCCGAACCGCTTGGTGACGCCACGCACCTCGAGCAGAGGAGCAGAGGAAACCGGAGACGAGGGAAGCCGATCACGAACGATCGCCGCCGACTTCAAAGCCCCCTCCTGGTCCGTGTACTCCGTCTCGACCGGGTGCCGGCGCCGATACATCCCGATGAAGGTCGGCAGCAGCCCGGCCGGCAGGAAGAGCACGACCGCGACCAGGATCAGCCCCAGGATCAGGACCCGGGACTGGGTGCTGCCGCCGTACACGGTGGCCGCCTCGTTGATCAGCGAGACGATGAACGCGCCGAGCACCGGCCCGTACAGGGTGCCGCGCCCGCCGACCAGGGCCGACAGCACGATCAGGACGCTGCCCAGGATGGCGAACGACCCGACCGGGTTGAGGAAGGTCTGGTAGTACGCGTAGACACCGCCGGCCACGCCGATGAAGAAGCTGCTGGCCCCGTACGCCATGATCTTGAAAACGGTCGTGTTGACGCCGATCGAGGCGGCCTTGCCCTCGTCCTCGCGGATGGCGATCAGCCCGGTGCCGAACTTGGTGCGGGCGATCCAGGCGCTGAACAGCACCGCGAGTACGAGCAGGATCAGGAACGCGTAGTAGAACGGGATGTTCTGGAAGTCGCTGCTCCAGAACGGCAGCTCGAGCGTGATGCCGTCGGAGCCGTTGGTCAGGCCGTCCCAGTTGGTCGCCACGATCTGCGCCGACAGCAGCAGCGCAATGGTGATGATGACGAAGGCGTGACCACGGGTACGCAACACCACCGACCCGAACACCACCGCGACGACCACGGCGGTGACGCCGCCGAGCGGGGCGACCCACAGCGGGTTGACGCCGGTGTGCAGAGCGATGATGGCCGCCGTGTACGACCCCAGGCCCAGGAACATGCTGTGGCCGAGGGAGATGTATCCGGCGTACCCGGAAATGATGTTCCACCCGGAGGCCTGGATGGCCAGCAGGAACGCGATCAGCAGAACGCCTTGCGGGTACGGCTGCCACGGGTTGATGACCGGATAGAGGATCAGGGCCAGCAGGACGATGCCGGCGACCAGGTGCTGCCTCGGTATGCGGCGGATCAGAGTCATACCGCGTCCTCTCGGAGCCGGGCGCCGAACAACCCCTGCGGGCGGGCCAGCAGCACGACCATGATCACGAGGTAGAAGACCAGCGTGGACCACTGCAGCGACCCGTACGTGGCGGTTAAGGTCTCGGCCAGGCCGAGAATCAGAGCTCCGCACAGGGCGCCGGGCAGGCTGCCCATGCCGCCCAGCACGACGATGCCGAGCAGCCGGGAGATCCAGTCGTAGTGCGACGCCGGGAAGAACGGGTAGAGCACCGAGAGGATCGACCCGCCCACCCCGGCGCTCGCGCTGCCGAGCGCGAACGCCAGAGCGGCGGTGGCCGTCGCGCCGATGCCCACCAGGGCCGCGGCCGACGGGTTCTGCGAGGTGGCACGGATGGCCCGGCCCGTCCAGGTGCGGGTGAGCACCAGATACAGCCCGCCCAGCACGACCATGGCGGCGAGGAATCCGTACACCTGGGCCTTGGGGAGCAGGATGTCGCCCACCCGGAAGCTCTCCTCGAAATACGACGGGGTCGCCGACCGGAACCGGTTGCCGGTCACGATGTTCAGCACGCCCTCGATGACCAGGGCGATGCCGAAGGTCAGGAGCACCGACATCGAGGCCGCCTGCCCGCGGATCCGGCTGATCACGAACCGGTGCATCAGCCAGCCGAGGCCGAACATCAGCGGGGCGGTGACGACCGAGGCGAGGATCGGGTCGAGCCCGGTCGCCCGCCACAGCCACCAGGTGAACGTCGCGACCAGGATGAGAAACGCCCCTTGCGCGATGTTGACGATCCGCAGCACCCCGAAGATGAGCGTCAGGCCACTGGCCATCAGCGCATAGATGCCACCGATCAGGACACCGAGCGCGAGCGCCTGGACGAACTGGGCCATGAACAGCTCACTTCCAGTCGGGCTTGGGGTTGACGACGGTCTGCGTGGTCGCCGCCTCGGCCGGCGCGACCACCTGGGCCTTGCCGCTCTGCCACTGTCCGAGCAGGAACTTGCCCTTCGGCTCGCCGGTGGCTTCCCAGCTGAGCGGGCCGAGGATGGTGGTCACCTGGTTGGCGTGCAGCCAGTCGGCGATCTTGGTCTGGTCGATGGCACCGACCGCGGCGACGCCGGCTTCGAGCACCTCGGCCGCCGCGTACGCGTCCGCCGCGTCCTCGGCCGGGTCGGCGTTGGAGAACTTGGCCTTGTAGTCGGCCACGAACTCGGCGTTCTTCTCGGTCTTGGCGTCCTGGTGCCAGCTGACCGTGTAGAAGACGCCCTCGGTGCTGCCCACGCCGACACCGTCGCTGTACTGACCGGCGTTGCTGGGGGCGGACGTCTGGAACATGATCTTCGGCGAGTACTGCAGCTGCTTGAGCGACCGGATCAGGCCGACGCCGTCCTCGAACACCGCGCCCTGGGCGATCAGGTCGGGCTTCTTGGCCGCCATCTGCTGGGCCACCGACTGGAAGTTCGTGGTGTCGGCCGGGTACGTCTCGGTGTAGACGGTCTGCACGCCGATCGCCTCGAGCTGCTTCTTCATGCTCTCGATGACCGGCGCCGCGAACGGGTCGTCCTGGATCGGGTAGGCCGCCGTCTTGGGTCTCTGATCGGCGGGCAGCGACTGGATCCACTCGACGAACACGTCGGCCTGGTGCGGCGCGGTGGCCGGCTGGGCGAAGAACAGATACTTGAAGTTGCGGGTGAACATGTTCGGCGCGCCACCGGCGGGCTCGACGAACACCATCCGGTTCTTCTCGGCGACGGCCGAGGCCGCGTAGTTGAGCAGCGACGAGAACGTGCCCAGCACCAGGTCGACCTTGTCCTGCGTGATCAGCTTGGTGTAGTCGCTGACCACCGTGTCCTGGTTGCTGGCGTCGTCCACGATCTTGAGCTGGACCTGGCGGCCGAGCAGGCCGCCGGCCTTGTTGATCTGGTCGGCCCACACCTCGTAGCCACGCTTGGCCTCGGTGCCGGGCTGGGAGAAGTCGCCCGTCAGCGGCAGCGAGATGCCGATGACCAGGGGCTTGTCGGTTTCGGAGGCAGCCTTCTCGGACGGACGGGAACCGCAGGCGGCCAGCGAGACGCTGAGCGCGGCGGCGAGAGAGGCAGCAAGGACGGATCGTCGGGAGACGGACTTTTCGATCATCGGGGCCCTCCAGGAGGGGGTGAGCCGGGCCGCAATCGTTTGCGTTGTGATGATGACCACGGTGTTACATCCGTGTCAATGGTGCGGAGAGTTGCAGGTAAATCAAGTCTTGTGTGACTGCAATCGAGTGCGGTTCACTACCGGGCATGGCGACATCGATCACACTCGGCTCGTTCACCCCGTCCGTGCTGCTGCGCGTCGCCCGGCGGCTCGGCCGTCTGCCCGCCGAGGTGACCGAGACGCTGGTGCCCTCCTCGCCGGCCCAGTTCCGCACGCTGCTCGACGGCGGTTACGACGCGGTGCTGACCAGCCCCGACAACGTCCTCGCCTACCGCTACAGCCCGGTCAACCCGCTCGGCGTCAACGCGCCGGTCTCGATGGTGGCGGCGATCGACCGCGGCATGGGCCTGGCGCTCTACGGCTCCTTGAAAAAACAAGCCCGCCTCGCGGTCGACGTTCCCGGTTCGGGCTTCGCCTTCGCCATGTACGCCCTGGCCGAGTCGCTCGGGTTCACCCGCGACGACTACGAGATCGTCCCACTCGGATCCACCCCCAACCGGCTCAAGGCCCTGCTCGCCGGCGAATGCGACGCCACCATGCTCAACGCCGGCAACGAGCTGCACGCCGAGGCAGCCGGATTCAAACCTCTTTCCCGTACGACGGAAGTCTGCGGCCCGTATCTCGGCACCGTCCTCGCCGCACTGGATCCCGAGCCGGTCGCCGGTCTGGGCGAGGCGCTCACCACGACGGCGGCCGAGATCGTCGCCGGCCGGCACGGCTACCTGGTCGTCGCGGCCGCCGTGGACGCGCTCGGCCTCACCGAGAAGCTCGCCGTCCGCTATCTCGAGCGGCTGCGCGACCCGGCCGAAGGGCTCGTGCCCGACGGCCAGGTCGACCGGCCCGCCCTCGAGACGCTGGTCGGGCTGCGCCGCCGGTTCGGCCCGGCCCTCGAGGGCGACCCGCTCGCCGCGGCCCTTCGGTGATCCGGCCGGTCCGGCTGCTCCAGGCCACCACGTTCGTCAGCACGATGGACCGCTTCACCATGCCGCCCATGCTGATCGTGATGGCGGGGGCCCTCGGGGTGCCCCTGTCGGCGGTGGTGCAGACGGCCGGGGTCTACTTCCTCGCGTACGGGATCATGCAGCCGGTCTGGGGTGTCGTGTCCGACCGTCTGGGCCGGGTCCGCACCCTGCGCCTGACTCTGCTCGCCGCCGGGGTGGCCGCCGCGGGCTCGGCCGCCGTGACCACGCTCGGCCAGCTCGGCGTGGCCCGGGCGCTGACCGGGGCGGCGATGAGCGCCGCGGTCCCGGCCAGCCTGATCTACGTCGGCGACACCGTGCCCGCCGAGCGGCGCCAGACCGAGGTCACCAACCTCATGGTCGGCGTCGCGCTCGGCACCGCCCTGGCCTCGGCCGGCGCCGGCCTGCTGGCGGTCGCGGTGAGCTGGCGGGCCGCGTTCCTCGCCTCCTCGGTCTGCGCGCTCACCCTCGCCTTCCTGCTGCGCGCCCTGCCCGAACCGGCCCGGAGCCGTCCGCCCGAGGGTCCACTGGCCCAGTTCGGCCGGCTCCTCCGCGCGCCGTGGGCTCTGCTGCTGCTCTTCCTCGCGTTCGTCGAGGGCGGCATCCTGCTCGGCGCCCTGACTCTGCTGCCCGCGGCCGTCGAGTCGACCGGGGTCAGCGCCGCGCTGGCCGGGGCGGTGACCGCCGTGTACGGGGTCGCGGTGCTGGTCGGGGCCCGGCTGACCGGGATCCTGTCGCGACGGTGGCCGGCCTGGCGGCTGATCGCGATCGGGGCGGTCGCGGCCGCCGCGGCGTGCGGTGTGGCGGCGGTGTCCCAGCGGGCCTGGGTGGCCGGCGCCGTGGCCGTACTGATCGGACTTGCGTGGGCGGCCATGCACTCGTCACTGCAGACCTGGGCCACCCAGGTGCTCCCGGCCGCCCGGGCCACGGTCGTGTCGTTGTTCGCCGGCTGCTTGTTCGCCGGCAGTGCCGCCTCGGCGGCGATCTTCGCGGGCGCCGCCGAGGCGGGCCGCTACGAGGTGGCCTATGTGTGCCTCGGACTGGTCACCATCCCGCTCGGACTCCTCGCCACCTTGGCGAGGGCACGCTGGAGGCCGTTATGACAGAGCCTAGAGTGGTCAGGATGACGGCCCCGACGCTCCGCGACGTCGCGCAGCTCGCGGGCGTGCACCCCGCGACCGCGTCCCGCGCGCTCAACCCGCAGACCCGCCCGCTGGTCAACGCGGACACTGCCCGCAAGGTGCTCAAGGCGGCCGAGTCGATCGGCTATCAGCCCAACCCGATCGCGCGCAGCCTCAAGACCTCCCGCAGCAGCACGGTCGGACTGGTAATCCCCGATCTGACCAACCCGCTGTTCCCGCCGATCGTGCGCGGCATCGAAGACGTGCTCACTCCCGCGGGCTACAACGCGTGGATCGTGAACACCGACAACGACCCCGGTCGCGAGGAGACGCAGATCGAGTCGCTGCGCTCGCGCCAGGTCGAGGGGCTGATCGTCGCCACCGCCCGCCGCGAGCACCCGCTGCTCGTCCGGCTCCAGCAGCACGGCGTCCGCATGGTGCTGATCAACCGCCGGGTCGACGGGATCGAACTGCCGTCGGTGGCCGCGGACGACGACACCGGCATCGCGCTCGCCGTGGCCCACCTGGCCGCGCTCGGGCACACCCGGATCGCCCATCTGGCCGGCCCGCAGCAGACCTCGACCGGCGTGGCCCGGGCCCGCGCGTTCCGGCACGCCATGATCGACAACGGGCTGGGCGACGACCCGGCCCTGACCGTCGAGTGCGGCTACTGGAGCGAGTCCGAGGGCGCCCAGGCGCTGCGGCGGCTGCTCGACTCGGGTGCGAAGTTCACCGCCGTCGTGGCGGGCAACGACCTGATCGCGCTCGGCTGCTACGACGTGTTCGCCGAGCGCGGCATGACCTGCCCCGACGACATGAGCGTGATCGGCTTCAACGAGATGCCGTTCCTCGACAAGATGCGCCCGCCGCTGACCACGGTGGCCATCCCCCACTACGAGATCGGCGTCGAGGCGGCCCGGCTGCTGCTCGACACGCTCGACGACCCGGAACGGCACCCGCGCTCGGTGCTGCTGGCGCCTTCCCTGGTCGTACGGGCGTCGACCGCGCCGCCTCGCGGATAAATCTTCGCGTCCGGACGGAACCGGACGTCTCCCCGATGCCTTTGCAGTGGTGACCGGTCTTTGATGGCCGATCTTTGGTGACCGGTCTCTGCATCGGCGGCCGGTCAACACCGCGACGGACACGGGGGAACGCGATGACGCAGCATCTCAGGCGATTGCTGGACGACGCGGTGTCCGGAGTCGAACCGGCCACGCCCGACCCGGTCGCGGCGGTCGTCCGGCGCAAACGGTCGCGGCGCCGCCGGACGGTCCTGGCCGCTGCGGTGACAACGCTCGCCGTGGCGCTCGGCGGCGTCGCCGTGGCCGGCTCTTTGGGCAGCGGCCCGCCGATCGAACCCGCTGCTCCGGAACGGCCCTCGTCCCCGGTGCGGGTGGTCGACGGCGCAGTGGTCGTGGGTGCGCTGCGGCTGCCGGTCCCGCCGGGCTGGAAGGTCGTCGAGGACGCCCCGGGCCGCATCCCGTGCTCGGAGAAGGACAAGATCGTTCTGATCGTGACCCCGGATTCCGGCGGGTGCGGGATCGCCGGAATCGAGGTGCGCACCGAGCAGCGCGTGCCGTTCCCGCCCGCGGGCGTGACGGACATGGGCGGGGTGGGCACGGCCGACGTCCTCTCCGCGCCGATCTCGCTCACCCTGCCCGGCGGTGAACCGGCCTGGCTGATGTCCCGCTTCGACTCCGAGGAGACGGCACCCGGCCGCGGAGAGTCCTACAGCTACTGGAACACCGTCGTGCTGCCGTGGTCGAAGGTCACTGTGACGCTGCGGGTCGACGGGCCCACGTCGGAACGGCTGGTCGAGACCATGACCACCCACCCCGCCCACGCGGGAGTTCTCGCACTGCCCGGCACCGTGACGACGGCGACGTTGACCGTGCCGGACTCGACCGGGACGACCTCCCGGGCGGGCCGCCGCGAGATCAAGGATCAGAAGACGATCGGGTCGGTCCTCCGGCTCCTACGCGAGCACAAGACCACCGTTCCAAACGGCAAGGCCTGCGCGAGCCCGGAGCAGCCGGCTCTGCGGCTCGAACTGGACCGGTTCGTCTTCCATCCGTCGACCTCGCCGGACGAACCCAAGGAGATCCCCGCCGGGCAGGAACAGATCTCGGTGGTGGTCACGCTCGGCGATTCCTGCCCGGAGGCGGTGTCGGCCGCGGGCGGGCGCGTACGCTTCGACGACAACGCCGTACGGGAACTGAAGAAGCTCTTCGGGCTGGGGGCCAGGTGAGCGAGGACGGCTTTGGCGAGTTCGTCACCGCCCGCTATCCGGCGCTGGTCCGCTACGGCGTGCTGCTGACCGGCGACCGCGGGCACGGCGAAGATCTGGCCCAGGAAGCGCTCGTCAAGACGTACCGGGCGTGGCGGCGGCTGCACGGCGAGGGCGATCCGGAGGCGTACACGCGGCGGGTCATGACGCGGGCGGCCTGGCGATCCGCGCGGCGGTTGTGGAAACGGGAGATCCCGGCTGAGGCTCCACCCGAGCGGGCCGCGGCCGGCGATGCGTACGCGGCGACCGACACCGCCGCGGTGGTGCTGGCCGCGCTGCGGGAACTGCCGGCGGCGCAGCGGGTCGTGCTGGTGCTGCGCTATTGGGCCGGGCTGTCCGAGCAGGAGATCGCGGCCCAGCTCGGCTGCTCGACCGGCACGGTGAAGAGCCGGGCCAGCCGGGCGATCGCTTCACTCCGGCGTACGGGCGGGCCGTTGGCCGACGCGTTCACCGAGAGCTCGTTGACACCGTTCTGACGCGGGGAAACGGAGAGCGGGCCGTGCCGAGGCACGGCCCGCTCCGTTGATCAGCGACCGCGGAACCAGTGCGTCCACGCGCCGCGGTAGTCGCCACCGCGGTAGCTGTTGTACCAGCCGCCGTACCAGTTGCTGTTGTCCCAGCGGTCGTTCCAGCTGTCGACCGTCAGGACCCAGGCCCCACGACCCCAGCCGCCCCGAACGCGGTCGCAGTCGTAGTCGTCCCAACGGTCGCGCCACTCGCCGATGCGACCGACCCGCTCGCACTCGCGCCGCGACTGGAAGTAGCCGACGACCTCGTCGTCGTCCCAGTAGCCGCGAGCCTGAGTCGAGACGCTGGACGTGGTGCCCTGCGCGGAACCGGCGGCGGTGGCGGCCTGAGCCGGACCAGCACCGACGGCAACCGCGGCGCCCAGACCGAGGCCGGCGATCGCGAGCATACGAGTTACGCGATTCATGATCTTTCCCCTCTCGACATAACGCTTGCGCAAGGAGAAAACCACGCATTTCGGACAGTTCGGGCAGGAACGGTGTGGGGTAACCCGTTCGGGTCACTCTCTTTGCTTCAGTCGGTACCAGCGGACGGCTGTCCCTCCGAAGACTGCGGCCCGTTCCGGAGCGGTCAGGCCGGCGGTCCACCGGCCGGCCAGGGTCACCACGCCGTCGTAGTCGGTGCGCAGCCGCAGAACGGGCCAGTCGGAGCCGAACATCACCCGGTCCGGGCCGAAGGTGTCGAGCACGTGACGGGCGTACGGGAAAATGGTCTCGAGACCGGGACCGGCCTCGGTGACCAGGCCGGAGAGTTTGCAGGCGACGTTGGGGTGGCGCGCGATCGCGGTGAGGTGGGCGCGCCACGGATCGAGGCGGCCACTCGCGATCGGCGGTTTGCCGGCGTGATCGAGCACGAAACGCAGCCGCGGAAGTCGCGCCACCGTCTCGGCGACCACGGGTAATTGTCCGGCGGTGACGACGAGGTCGTAGACGAGACCGGCCTCGGCGACGGCGGCCAGCCCACGCTGCACGTCGGGACGGAGCAACCAGCGCGGGTCGGGTTCGGACTGCACCTGATGCCGGATCCCGACGAGGAGGGGATCGCGCGGGAAGCTGTCCGGCGTGACGGTGGTCAGGTCAGCCCAGCCGACCACCCCGAGAATGCGCGGCCGGGTGCGAGCCAGCGCCAGCATCTCCGAGGTCTCGCCGTCGTCGTTCGCCGAGGTGGCTACCGGAACAGTCATTGTCTGGACGAGGATCGTCCCGTCGATGGCGTTCCGGTCGAGCGCGGGGACCAGGTCGTCAAAGGTGAACGTGCGGCGCAGCGCGGGCAGACCGGCCGTCCAGGGCTGATCCCGGACGGCGAGATCCCAGACATGGTGATGAGCGTCGACGCGCATCACCATGACGTGGGGAGCGCTGTGGTGACGCCCGCACGGAGGTCGATCCGGGTGCGGTGGTCGCCGAATCGGACGGTTGCGGTCCGGTCCGTGTCGCTGCGGAGCTGGACGTCGGTGGGAGCGCCCAGTGACCACGTCATGTCAACGGTGACACGGCCCCGGGCGCGCAGACCGGCGAAGGCTCCCTCGGCCCACTCGGCGGGCAGGGCCGGCAGCAGGTGGATCTCGCTGTCGTGGGACTGCAGCAGCATCTCGGCGACGCCGGCCGTGAAGCCGAAGTTTCCGTCGATCTGGAACGGCGGGTGAGCGCAGAACAGGTTCCGGTAGACGCCGGCGCTGTCCTCAGCCGCCTGCAGGAACCGGTGCACGGCGGCGTAGGCGCCCGCGGGATCGCGGAGACGGGCGCGCAGGGCGATGCGCCAGGCCAGGGACCAGCCGGTGGATTCGAGGCCGCGGGCGTCGAGCGATCGGCGGGCCGCGGCGGCCAGGCCGGGCGTGCGGTCCGGGGTGATCGTGGCGCCGGGGAAGACGCCGAAGAGGTGCGAGGTGTGCCGGTGCCCGGGTTCCGCGTCGATGACATCGGTGACCCACTCGGCGAGGTGGCCGTCGGCCGTGGTCCGCTCGGCGGGGATGCGGAGCAGCGCTTTCTCCGCCCTGGCCGCGATGTCACCGGTGATGTTCTCCGTCCTCGCCGCGATGTCACCGGTGACGTTCTCCGCCCTGGCCGCGGTGTCACCGGTGACGTGGGTGAGCAGATCTCGGATCAGGGCCAGGTCGGCCGTGGTCGAGGTGCTCACCGCGGCGGGTTTCCCGTCGGGGGCGATGTATTCGTTCTCGGGGGATGTGGACGGTGATGTGCCGAGGGTGCCGTCGCCGAGTTCGGTCAGCCAGGCCAGGGCGAACTCGGCGGCGCCGCGCAGCAGCGGCAGGTAGGAGTCGTCGCCGGTGCAGGCGTGGTGCTCGGCGGCGTGGCGGGTCAGCCAGACCGCGGCCAGGGGCCAGAACGACCAGCACGGCTCGTCGTGGCCCACCCCGGCCGGGAGGGCGAAGCACCACGCGTCGGAGTTGTGATGCATCGTCCAGCCGGGGAGGCCGTAGAGCTCGCGGGCCACTTCATGGCCACGGATCTCGGCGTGCCGCAACCAGTCGAGCAGCGGCTGGTGGCACTCGGGCAGGCCGGTGACGAGCGCGGGCCAGTAGTTCATCTCCAGGTTGATGTTGGTGGTGTAGTTGGCGTTCCACGGTGGGCGCACGTGTTCGTTCCACAGGCCCTGCAGGCCCGCGGGGAGGCCGCCGGGGCGGGACGACGAGATGAGCAGGTAGCGGCCGTACTGGAATTGCAACGCGGCCAGGGCCGGATCGCTCTCCCCCGCCGCGTGCGCGCGCAGCCGGTCGGCGGTGTCGAGGCGGGCCTCCTGGGAACCGAGTCGCAGGCCCGCGCGGGAGAACAGCCGTCGGTGCTCGCGCTCGTGGGCGGCGCGGAGCGCGGTGTATCCGCCCTCCCGGGCGAGAGCAGTGGCCACGGCGTCGAGGCGGGCTCGCAGCGTACGGGAAAGGTCTTTGCCGTGGGGCGGGGAGAGCGGGTCCACGTAATCGGTTACGGCCGCGACGATCAGGACGATCTCGTCGCCCCCGTCGACGACCAGTTCGTCGCCGATGTGCTGGACCTGGCCACCGCCGAGCACCCGCAACCCGACGAGCGCCGTGACGGCCTCCGGCCCGTATTCGACCGGTGCCGGGACGGGCGGGACGTTCGACGGCATCCGTACGGTCATCACGAGGTCATGCCCTACGGCCCCGGCCGGTTGCCCACCGCCCGACGCGAGAGAGTCGCGCCCCATGGCCCCGGCCAGTAGCCCACCGCCCGGCGCGGGAGAGTCGCGCCCCACGGCCCCGGCCGGTAGCCCACCACCCGGCGCAGGAAAGTCGTGCCCTACGGCCCCGGCCGGTTGCCCACCGCCCGACGCGGGAGAGAGGTCGACGGTGGCGGTCGGATGGGGTGAGGTCAGGCGCAGGCGTAACGGTGACGGGTTCGCCATGCGGCGGCGGACGATCAGTGCGTCCGGGCCGATCCAGGCCTCCTGGCTGACCCGGCCGGCCGGGCCGCTGTAGGTGTGCGACACCACGGCCGTGCGCATGTCGAGATGCCGCTGATACACGGTCGGCTCGGTGTCCGGTGGCTGGGCGATCCACAGGTCGGCCAGAGGCTGGAACGCCTGACTGTTGCCGCCTTGCAGCCCGCGCAGGGACTCCTCGGCGGCGCGCACATCGTCACGCGCGAGGGCTTCTCGAGCCGCCGCGACCAGGCCCGGGCCGTCGGTGACGCGGCGGCTTCCGGCGGCGGTGGCCGGCGAGCCGCTCCAGCAGGTGTTCTCGTTGAGCTGGAAGCGATCCAGCCCGACGCCACCGAAGCACATCGCACCGAGGCGCCCGTTGCCCAGCGGCAGCGCGTCGGTCCATTCGGCCGCCGGGCTGCGATAGCGCAGCGTCGTGCAGGCGTCCGCCATCATCTCAGCCACGACACCCTCCGAACCGCGTCTGCTTCCTCATCTCAGCGCCGGTTCAGCCAGCGCGACGGATCGTCGACGGGGGCGGCGACGTAGCGCACCAGGCCTTGGCCGTAGTGATGCTCGGTCACCACGGGATGGCCGGCCCGGCTGAGGACCGCGGTGGCGCCGGTCAGTTCCAGATCCTCGCGCCAGTCGTCGTAGTGGCGTCTGATCACTCGTGCGCCGATCAGGTCCTCCCACGCGCCCGAGGTGACGCGGCAGTGCTCGTCGGTGAGGCCGGAACCGTAGGTCAGCACCAGGGTTCCGCCTCCCAGAACGTAGGCACGCAAGGCCTTGTGGTCCGCGGCCGAGACCAGATGCAGGAACGGGACCACCACCAGCTCGTAGTCGTCCAGCGGAGCACCGAGGGGTACCACGTCCACGGGCGCAGCGTGGTCACCGCGTTCCGGCAACACAGCAGCCGGTGCGTCACCGCCGGGAGCGACCAGGTCGGCGCATCCGAGCACGACACCAGTCGACCCGCCACCCACGGAAGCAACCGAGTCGCCACGCTCGGGCACGGCACTGCCCAACACCCCAACCACGGGAGCAACCGAACCGTCGCCGCCGGACACGGTGTCAGCCGGCGCGCCACTAAGGGGAGCGGCCGGCACAGCGCCGCCCGGCCCGACACCATTCGGCGCCCGGCCCACGAAAGCAGCACCCACGAGCACCCCGCCCGTGGGAACCACCGAACCATCGCCGCCGGACACGGTCTCAGCCGGCGCGCCACTCAGAGGAGCCGCCGGCACAGCGCCGCCCGGCCCGACACCATTCGGCGCCCGGTCCACGGAAGCAGCACCCGCGAGCGCCCCGCCCGTGGGAGCCGCCGAACCAGCAGGTGAGCCGGCCCGAGGTGGCGACGCGTCGGTGGCGGCCAGGGCTCGGTGCCAGCGGCGGGCCTCGGCGGTGTAGTCGAGGCGGGTCGGCAGGTGTGGGGACTGCCAGGCCCACATCGACTGCTCGTCGTAGATGAGGGCCCGGGTTGCGGTCACCCGCACAGGGTTTCGTTCGGCCAGGGACCGCCCGATGTCGGCGATCTCGCGGAAGAGCGGAGTCTCGGGACCCTCGTGCGGAACGATCGCGGAATGCCACTGCTCGGCGCCGCCGGGGGTGGCGCGCCACTGGAAATACATGACACCGGTGGCACCGCGGGACAGGTAGGTGGTGGCAGCTGCGGTTGCGGCGCCCGCGGGCAGAGTGTGCGGGCCTACCGCGCCGGGGGCGTGTTCCATGAGGATCCACGGGTCGCCGGTGGCCCAGCCGCGGGCCAGGTCGGCGGTGAACGCGCGGTCGGCCAGGTGTGTCACCGGTGATGTGGGGTAGTCGTCGACGGCGACCACGTCGACCTCGCGGGACCAGCGTGCGTGGTCGACCGGGACCCAGTCGCCGAGGACGAAGTTGGTGGTGACGGGTACGCCGGTGGGGCGCAAGAGGTCACGTTGGGCGATGTAGTGCGCGAGCATGGCGTCGGAGACGAAGCGCCGGTAGTCCAGCACGTGGGCGGGATTGCTCAGATACTGGGTGGCGCGCGGCGGCAGCACCTCGTCGAACGAGGCGTACTCCTGCGACCAGAAATCGGTGCTCCACACGTCGTTGAGAAGAGCGGTTTCCCCGTACGCGTCCACGAGCCAGGCGCGGAAGCCGAGCGCACAATGGTCGCAGTAGCAGGGCGTCCCGTACTCGTTGTGCACGTGCCACAGCCGCAGGGCGGGGTGCCGGCCGTAGCGAGCCGCCAGTTGCCCGACGAGGGAGGAGCAGGCGGCACGGTAGGCGGGGGCGTTGACGCAGTACGTGTCACGGGAACCGTGGGTGAGCCGTACCCCGTCCGCGGTGACGGGCATGGCGCCGGGATGTGCGCGGGTGAACCACGGCGGCGGCGAGGCGGTCGGCGTGGCCAGGCAGACGCCGATCCCGCCCTCTCCGAGGGCATCGAGCACCCGGTCGAGCCGGCCGAACTCGAACCGGCCGGGAGCGGGCTGCACGCGGGACCACGAGAAGACGCCGACGGTCACCAGCGTGACACCGGAGTCACGCATGAGGGCGATGTCTTCGTCCAGAGAAGACCGGGAGGGGTTGTAGTCGCCGCCGAAGGAGATCATCCCTTGATCGCCCCGAGCAGCACGCCCTTGGTGAAATGCCGCTGCACGAACGGATAGACCAGCAGGATCGGGATCAGCGTCAGGGTCACGACCGCCATCTGGATGGCCAGCGGGGCGATGATCTGGTTACCGAAGTACTGGCCGGTGGTGTTCTGCCCGCTGCCGGGCATGGCGTTGCCCTGCAACGTGTACGTGTAGATGACCATCTGCAGCGGCCACTTCTGGTTGTCGGGCAGGAACAGCAGGGCGTTGAAGAACGTGTTCCAGTAGCCGACGGCGTAGAACAGGGCCACCACGGCGGTGACGGCCCGGGAGGTGGGCAGCACGACCGACCACAGCGTGCGCCACTCCCCGGCGCCGTCGAGCGCGGCGGCGTCGATGAGGTCCTGCGCGGTGGCCGAGAAGAACGCCCGGACGACCAGGATGTTGAACACGCTGACCGCGGTGGGCAGGATCATCGACCAGTAGGCGTCGTAGCCGCCCAGGGCCGAGACGACCAGGAACGTCGGGATGATGCCGCCGCTGAAGAACATGGTGACGACCAGGGTCAGCAGGATCGGGCGGTGGGCGAAGGATCCGGGGCGGGAGAGCCCGTACGCGCAAAGGATCGTGACCACCATCGACACCACCGTGCCGATCACCGTGATGGCCAGGCTCACCAGCAGCGAATGCATCACGAGCTGATTGGTGAAGATCTGCCGGTACGCCTCGAACGTGATCCCGTCGGGCACCAGCACCATGCCCCCGGCGTCATTGACCGCGGCCTGGGTGGACAGGCTGGTCAGCACGACCATCCACAGCGGGACGAGCACGACGGCCAGGACGAGGAACAGCACCACGCCCTTGCCCGTCTGGCCCGCGACCGTCGGCGGTTCTTCCCAAGGCGCCCGGCGGGAAGCAGTAGCAGTAGTGGCAGTCATCGGCGATACAGTCCGTCCTCGCCCAGCAGGTGCGCGACCTTGTTGGCGGCCAGCAGGAACAGCAGCGACAGCACGCCCTTGAACAGGGAGGCGGCCGCGCCCAGGCTGAAGTTCGCGTTCACGACGCCGTAGAAGTAGGCGTACGTGTCGAGCACTTCGGCGGCATCACGCCCGACCGCGCCGCGCTGGACGAGCATCTGCTCGAAGCCGACGGTGAGCACGTTGCCGAGGCGTAGCACCAGCATCAGAACGATGACGCCGCGGATGCCGGGCAGCGTGATGTGCCACATGCGCCGCCACCGCCCGGCCCCGTCGGCGGCGGCCGCCTCGTAGAGCTGGGAGTCGATCGCGGCCAGCGCGGCCAGGAACACGATGATGCCCCAGCCCGCCTCCTTCCAGATCACCTGCGAGGTGACCAGCAGTTTGAACGTGTCCGGGTTGGTCATCACGTCCCAGGTGGCCAGGCCGTTGCCGCGCAGGAACTGGTTGAGCGCGCCGGCCCCGCCGAGCATCTGCTGGAAGATCGTCACCGCCAGCACCCACGAGAAGAAGTGCGGCAGGTAGACGACCGACTGCACGATGGTCCGGATCCGGGTGCTGAGGATCGAGTGCAGCAGCATCGCGAGGGCGATCGGGATCGGGAAGAACAGCACCAGCTGGACCAGGCTGATCAGCAGCGTGTTCTCGAGCGAGGCCCAGAACAGCGGGTCCGCGAACATGAGCCGGAACGTCTCGAAACCGGTCCACGGGCTGTGCCAGAAGCCGGCGTAGATGCTGTAGCGCTGGAACGCCGTCGTCGTGCCGAACATGGGGATGTAGTTGAAGACGAACAGCAGCACCACGGCCGGCACGACCATGATCAGCAGCGAGCGGTCGCGTCTCCACCGGCGCGTCTTCACGGGCGCGACCTCGGCCTGGCGGGTCGGACGCGACTGCAGGGCGGTCACTGGCCGGTGCCGTACTTGCTGCGGATGTCCTCGTAGAACGCGCGCAGCTGCTCCCCGCCCTGCGCCTTCCAGGTCTTGAGGCCGTCCGCGTACGCCGAGACCGGCTTGCGCCCGTACCGGATGTCCTTGATCAGGTCGACCATCGGCTGGTTGATGTTTGCGTACTGGGCCGGCTCGGTGACGTTCATGCCGTAGAAGGCCGGCTTGGCCGCGTACTTGACCATGTCGGCCTCCCACGCGGCGTAGTCCTTGACCACCTGGGTCTGCCCGGCGATGACGGTGGTCGGGCTGATCGGCGTGATCAGGAACTGATAGGTCGTGGCGACCTCCTTGCTGCCGCGCTCGGTCAGCACCGGATTGCCGTCGACCATCGTGTAGTCGGTTCCCTCGACCCCGAAGTTGACCGTGAGGTATTCGGCCGACCCGTACGGCGCGGCCAGGTAGTTGGCGATCGACAGGCATTCCTTGATCTGGTCGGCGCTCAGCTTCGCGTTGAGGAAGCTGTACATGCCGGCGCTCGGGTTCATCCAGATCTGCGGCTTGCCGTCGGTGGACAGCAGTTTGAAGGCCTGCCGCTCGTACGAGGGATTGGCCGCCTTGCCGCTCTTGGCGTCGTCGCCCTTCCAGGCGCCCGGGCCGTCCCCGGTGATGGCCACCTTGCCGCTCCAGAAGCGCTGCTTGGCCTCCTGGTTCTTGTCGGCCAGGGCGTCCGGGTGCACGTGTCCGGCCTTGGCCTGGGCCTGGTACCACTCCAGGGCGGCGAGGATGCCCGGGGTCTCGTACCGGTGAATGATCTTGCCGCTCTCGTCGATGACCCAGCGGTTCGGGTCGACCGGGAACTTGAAGATCTGGCCGGTCGCGTCGAACACGTCGTCGAACGCCCACCGCCCGGCCGCCGCACTGGTCAGCTGCTTGCCCAGCTCGGCCAGGTCGTCCGGGGTCTTGATGTCGTCCGGGTTGATCCCCTCCTTGGCCAGGATGTCCTTGCGGTGGAAGATCGTCCCGGCGATGGTCGCGCCGCTGTAGTAGACGGGCAGGCCGAACAGCTTGCCGTTCCAGATGCAGCACTGCCAGGCGCTGGTCGGGATGGCGGCCAGGTTCGGATACGCCTTGATCGCGTCCCCGGACAGGTAGGGCCCGAGGTCGGCGAACTTGTTGACCGCGTCGGCGAACCCGAGGTTGCCCATGTTCCAGCTCGGCACCTGCACCCAGTCGGGCAGCTTGTCCCCGGCGAACAGGGTGGGCAGCACCTTGTCGTAGTTGTTGCCGTCGGCCGGCTGCAGCTTGAGCGTCGCGCCGATCGCCTTGTTGACGGCCGCGTAGTACGCGTTGCCGCTCGCCGACGGGATCGCGCCCCACAGCGGGGTCATCGTCGTGTACGTGCCGCCCTTGCCGGGCACGCCGGACGTGGTCGTGACCGGGCTGGCCGGGTACTTCAGGAAGGCCGGGTTGCTGAAGAAGCCGTTCGCACCGGTGACGCTCGGGATGTCGGCCTTGACGAGCTCGTTCGGGGCGTACGCGGGAAGCAGTTTCTGCAGTTGATCCTGGGTGGTGGTGCCGGGGCCGCCGGACGGTTTGGCGTCGCCGCACGCGGTCAGGAGGCCGCCGCCGGCCATCGACAGGGCGCCGAGCCCGGCGAGCCCCAAGAACCGTCGTCTATCGAAAGAGTTCACTGTCTCGCTCCGTCTCGGGTAATCTTTAGTTGGGACGGTAAACGAACTAACGCCGGGGCCACAAGCCCCGGGAGCGGCTGGTGCCGTAGGCTGCGGGGGTGAGTGGGGGCGTTGGTGATCACTAGGGACAGCGGTCCGCAACCGGCCGACTTCGCCGACGTCCGGGCGACCAACCTGGCCGTCGTGCTGCGACATCTGCGGACCGAGGCGCCCTGCTCGCGGGCCGACATCGCGGCCACCACCGGCCTCAACAAGGCAACCGTGTCGTCGCTGGTCACCGACCTGATCGACCGGCGCCTGGTCCGCGAGATCGGGATGACCGAAAACCGGATCGGCCGCCCGGCCACGATGCTGGTTCTGGACGGTTCCCCGTACGCGGCGGTGGGGCTGGAGATCAACACCGACTACCTGACCGCCGTCGCCCTCGACCTGGCCGGCGAACGGCTGCTGTCGTGGCGCCGCGCGTTCACCGGCCAGGCCGTCGCATCTTTGGCCGCGCTCGCCCGGCGCGCCGTCGGCAAACTGGAACGCGAGGGCCGCCAGGTGCTCGGCCTGACCGTCGCCGTGCCCGGGCTGGTCGAACCCGGCTTCGCCAAGTCGCTGGCGGCCGCCCTCGGCGAACCCGCCTACCCGCTGCTGGTCGAGAACGACGCCAACCTGGCCGTCCTGGCCGAACAACGCCTGGGCGCCTCGCCACAGACGGCCGACCTGGCCTATGTCACCGGTGGCACGAGTATCGGGGCCGGCATCATCAGCGACGGCCGGCTGCTGCGCGGCACACGCGGGTTCGCGGGCGAGTTCGGGCACTTGCCGCTCGACCCGGCCGGCCCGGTCTGCTCGTGCGGGCGGCGGGGCTGCCTGGAGGCGTACGCGGGACTGGGTGCCGTCATCCGCCGCGCCCTGCCCGACGCCACCCTCTCCCCCTCGGAGTTCGGACCCCACCTCGACGAGATCCACCGGCTGGCCAAGGCGGGCGACGAGCGGGTGCTGGCCGCGCTGACCGACGTGGGCCGCCACCTCGGGCACGCCATCTCGCTGCTGGCCAACCTGGTCAACCCGGCCTGCGTGGCCCTGGGCGGGCACTTCGCCGTGCTGTCACCGTGGCTGATCCCGCCCGCCACCGCGGAACTGGAGGCGCGCTCGGTCGCAGCCGACTGCGGCGGCACCCGCATCGTCGCCTCGGCCCTCGACACGAGCGCGGCCGCGGCCGGCGGGGCGACCCGGGTGCTGGACGCGATCGACGCGGGCACACTGCCGCCGCCGCTGGCACGATGACCGCATGACCCTGCGCACGCTCGACGCCGGTCACCGGGATGCGGATCCGCCCGAGCCCGGGCTCCACCCGGTGCGCACAGCGGAGCACTGAGACAACTCCACATAGCTCACGGCGGCAGAAGGACGTCCAGCCGGGGATCGAGGATGATCTCTTGACGGGCCCGGCGCCGCTCGGGTAGACAGTTCGTCAATCAGCTGAAACACGGACGACATGAACGCCACCCCCGTGTCGAAGCGCTTCGAAGGCGGACGGCAAGCCCGTCTCGTGGACGCCGTTGAAGCGCTTCGACGACAGCCCACGGATGTGACCCCGCATGAGTGAGACACCGCTGTTCCGCCGGCACGACGCACCCCTCACCGAGCGCGTCGACGACCTTCTGGCCCGGCTCACGCTGCCCGAGAAGGTGGCGATGCTCCACCAGCACCAGCCCGCGATCGACCGGCTCGGGATCGCTGCCTTCCGCACCGGCACCGAGGGCCTGCACGGCGTCGCCTGGCTGGGCGAGGCGACCGTCTTCCCCCAGGCGATCGGTCTGGCCACCAGTTGGGACCTCGACCTGCTGAAGCGGGTCGGCGCGGCCACTAGCGACCAGGTGCGAGCCCTCCATCAACAGGGCCGGTGCGGCCTCAACGTCTGGGCGCCGGTGGTCAACCCGCTGCGCGATCCGCGGTGGGGGCGAAACGAGGAGGGCTACGCCGAAGACCCGCTGCTCAGCGGCCTGATGGGCGACGCGTACGCGCGGGGCCTGGCCGGCGACCACCCCCGGGTGCTGCGGACGGCGCCGACCCTCAAGCACTTCCTCGGCTACAACAACGAGACCGACCGCTGCCTCACGTCGAGCAACCTGAGCCCGCGGGTGCTGCACGAGTACGAACTGCCCGCCTACCGCCCGGCGATCGAGCGCGGTTCGGCGGTGGCCGTGATGGCGTCGTACAACCTGGTCAACGGCCGTCCGGCGCACGTCACCCCCTATCTCGAGGACGAACTGCGGACGTGGACCGGGGACGAGATCTTCGTGGTTTCCGACGCCTACGCCCCGACCAATCTGGCCGATCCGATGCAGCAGGCCTGGTTCGCCGACCACGCCGAGAGCCACGCGGCCGCCCTGCGCGCGGGCATCGACAGCTTCACCGACGCCGATCAGCGCACCGAGGTCACCGTCGAGCGGATCACCGAGGCCCTGCGGCGCGAACTGATCAAGGAGGAGGACGTCGATCGGGCGGTGCGCCGGGCGCTGACCATGCGCGTCCGGCTCGGCGAGTTCGATTCGAGCGGCCAGAATCCGTACGGGGAAACAAAGATCGACGAAGAAGCGCACAGAGGACTGGCCAAGGAAGCGGCGCGCGCCTCGATCACGCTGCTCAAGTCGGAATGCTGCCTGCTCCCGCTCGACCCGGCCCGCCATCGCACGGTCGCCGTCGTCGGGCCGCACGCCGACCGCGTCTTCACCGACTGGTACAGCGGCACCCTCCCGTACGCGGTCACCGCCCGCGCCGGCCTGGCCGAAGTGCTGCCGGAGGTGGTGCACGCCGAGGGCGCCGATCGCGTCGTGCTCACCTTGGGAGCGCTCCATCTGGCCGCCGACGAGCACGGCCTGCGGCTGAGTCCCGAGCCGGCGGCGTTCGACGTGTTCGACTGGGGTGGCGGAGTCGTCACCCTGCGATCGACGATCAACGGCAAGTTCCTTCGCGCGTACGAGGGAAAGCTCGTCGCCGATTCCGCAGGCCCCTCGGACTGGGTCGTCCACGAGATGTTCCGGATCGACCGCCGTCCGGACGGCTCGGTGGCCCTGCGGACGCACAGCTCCCCCGGCAATCCCGACCGCGGCGCGGTGACGGCGCAACTGACGCTGGGCCCGCGCGCGGCCCGGTTCACCATGGAGACGATCGTCGACGGCGCCTCGGACGCGGCCGACCTGGCCGCCACGGCCGACGCGGTGATCGTCGTGATCGGCAACCACCCGCTGGTCAACGGGCGCGAGACCGAGGACCGGGCCGACCTCGAACTCCCGTCGGCCCACGACCGGCTGCTGCGCGAGGTCTACGCGGCCAACCGGAACACCGCGCTGGTGCTGGTCTCGAGCTACCCCTACGCGATCGGCTGGGCCGACACCCACCTGCCGGCCGTGCTGTGGATGTCGCACGCCGGGCAGGAACTCGGCCACGCCCTGGCCGATGTGCTCACCGGGCGGGCCGACCCGGGCGGGCGGCTCACCCAGACCTGGTACCGCAGCGCGTGCGAACTGCCGGACATCCTCGACTACGACATCATCACCAACGACGCGACCTACCAGTACTACCGGGGCACGCCGCTCTATCCCTTCGGGCACGGCCTCTCGTACGCTTCGTTCGACTACTCGAATCTCGACATCTCGCACGCCACGGCGGCGGCCGGCGACCAGGTCACGGTGACCGTCTGGGTGACCAACACCGGGCGGCGGGCCGGCACCGAGGTCGTCCAGCTCTACACCCACCAGCAGGTGTCCCGGGTCAAGCAGCCGTTGCGGCGCCTGCGGGCGTTCGGCAAGGTGGGCCTCGAGCCCGGCGAGTCGCGTCTCGTCCGCCTGACCCTCGACGTGGCCGAGCTGGCGTTCTGGGACGTGACGTCCAACCGGTTCGTGGTCGAGACGGCCCGGCACAAGATCCTGGTCGGGCGTTCGGCCAGCGACATCCGGCTCACCGGCACCCTGCCCGTGCGGGGGCGGCGGATCGGGGCGCGGCGGGCGGTGGACAGCACGATCCGGGCCGGCGACCACGACGAGTACAGCGGGATCACGCTGGTGGCCACGGGCGATCCGGTGCGGGGTGAGGCGGTGCGGGCGACCGAGGACGGCGCCTGGTGTTGTTTCAACGGCACCGACCTTTCCCGCGTACGGGCGGTGTCCGTCGACGGGTCCGGCCCGCCGGTCGCTCTGCGGCTCGACGACCCGTACGGCGAAATCGATTTCGCTCTGGTCCCGCCGGGCGAGACGGTGAGCGTGCCCGGAGTGGAGGGCGTCCACGATCTGTATCTGGCCATGGACGCGGGCAGCCGGGTCAGTGCGGTCACGTTCCGGTCGTGAGCCCGCGCCGGTCACGATCGCCGATGTCGCCCGGCACGCCGGCGTGTCGGCCAGCACGGTCTCCTACGTGCTCAGCGGCAAACGGGCGATCTCGGCCGTGACCCGGGCGCGGGTGCTGGCGAGTGTGCGGGCGCTCGGCTTCCATCCGCACGCGGGCGCGCGGGCACTGGCCGGGAACCGGTCGCACATCATCGCGCTCGCCCTGCCGCTGCGCTCGGAGGTGAGTGTGACGGCGGTGCTGCGGTTCGCGGCGGCGGTGGTCGAGGCGGCCCGGGCCTGCGGGTACGACGTGCTGCTGGTGCCCGCGGACGGGCTCCGGCGGGTGGCCGACAGCGCGCTGGTCGACGGGATCGTGGCGATGGAGGTGGCCAACGCGCCGCGGCCGGTTCGGCTGTCGCGGCCCAGCGTGCTGGTCGAGCTGCCCGCCGACATCGATCTCGAGACGGCCGACACGTTGGGACGACTGGCCGTCGATCGGCTGGTCGCGGCCGCCTGACTCCCCGTCCGCCAGTTCTGAGCTCGTCCGCCTGTTCTGAGCTCGTCCCCCAGTTCTGAGCTCGTCCGCCAGTTCTCAGCTCGTCCGCCAGTTCTGAGTGAGTCGTCGACGAGAAGGGCGGGGCCGTGAATAATCCGGACATGATCAAGGATGTGCGATGCCGAGCGGCGGGGTAGGCCGCGTCATGGAACTCACGCCGGGGCAGCAGGACCAGTTGCAGCGTCTCCTCGAGGACGAACTGCGGCAGGCTCTGCGCGACGCCCTCGAGCGAACCGACGCGGCGGCGGTCGGCGATCTGGTCGCCGACCGCCGCCGCGCACTCGAGGCCCTAGCCGGCGGACCCGTCCACGATCGGCAGGATCCGCTGGACCAGGGCGGCGAAGGCGACGCGGTCACCGAGCAGCACTGACACCCGCTCCGTGACCTCTCCGTGGCCCGGCATCCGGCCGATCTGGTCGGCTCCGGTGCCGCCCAGGAACAACTCGGAGAGAACCGTCTCCACCGCGGCTGCGGCGTCCTCGCCCCGCCCCAGCCCGGCCCGGATCGCCTCGACGGCGGCCGCGGCCAGTTCCCGCACCCGCGCCTCGTCGGCGTCGCCCGGATCGGCCAGCAGCGGCCGCGGATCGCCCGGCCCCTCGCCGGGGCACCCGCCGACCGGTGCCGTCTTGCGGCCGAGCGGCCGTTCGACGTGCCGGTGGAACCAGTCCGGCCGCCGGCGCATCACGCCGAGCACCCGGTCCACGTCGGCCACCACCCGCGCCGGCGTGCTGCCGTGATGGTCGCCGGTGCGGGCGGCCCGGTCGGCGGCCCAGCTGTCCACCGGCCACACCGTGGCGCCGAGCCCGGCCGGGATGCCGACCCAGTCCAGGATCTTGAGCGCGAGGTCGCACAGCCACGGATCGTGCCCCAGCCCTCGCGACAGCGCCTTGGTCATCCGCGGGCGTTGCGGGGCACCGGTCGCGCCCCGGCGGCGGCGGTAGGCGTCGATGGCCGCGCCCTTGGCCCGCTTGGCCAGCCACGCCTCCAGGTCACCGATCCGCTCGGTGCTGGTGAGCAGCCGGTCGACGGTCGCCTCGAGATCGTCGTAATAGCCGTCGAGGCAGCACTCCCGCATCCGGTGCAGCCCGGCGGCGCAGGCGTGATGGCCCCGGCCCCGGGCGACGCGGCGGATCACCACGTCGTAGACGATGCGGTACGCCAGTTCGTAGGCGGCCGGGCGCAACCTTTCGCGCTCGGCCTCGTTGAGCCGTCCGAGGTGTCCTCGTCCGGCCAGCTCGCGCAAGCGAGCGTCGTTGCTCGTTGTCACCACCGGCACTCCAGTGGCACTGTCATCACAAAGTGACGCAGAGTGATCGTAGCCCCCCAGATCATCCTGCCAGTCTGGCCAGGCATTTACCCGGATCGAGGCCCTTCGCTGGCCTTTTTGTGGCCAGCGGTCTGGCAAATTCCGTCACCCTCGGTAGCTCACGCTGACCGGTTCCCTACAGGACGGTCGCCACAGAGAGCAACGTGCACTACGTTCTGTCTTTAGTAGACGACAGACAGTACTGCTAGGAGTTCCATGGCCCCCGACTCCGCCTTCTTTCAGGAACTCAAGACGCTCCGCAGCCGTGAGGGCGTCCAGCGCGGCAATCTGCACGACTACCTCGGCCCCCGGATCCGGACGCTGTGCGGGCTGCTCAAACGGGAGAACGACGCCAAGACACGGACGGTCGTGCAGGCCTGGCTGACCGAACTGGCCGGCACGCTGACCAAGGATCACGGCCAGGCCGTCCTGGTGTCGTTCGCGGTCGGCCGGGAATTCGGGCTGCAGACGCTCGGGGCCCGCATCGGCGAACTGGCCCGGCTGCAGCGCGTCTCCACCCGTACCGCCCGGAGACTGGCCGACCAGGCCCTGAACGCCCTCGCCGCGGCGGCCGGGGAGGACGATCGCGCCATCGACGTCGACACCGCCGGCTCGGGGTGGCGGGTGTCGTCGCTGTGCTCGCTGTACCGGCTGGACACCCCGACCCCGGAGCTCTACGAGATCCGTACCATCGTGGCCACCCGCGAACTCCGCGAGGTCGTCATCCGGATCAGCTTCCCCGAACCCCCGCCCGGCGTCGGCGAACCGGTGGTCAACGCCCTGTTCGGGGCCGGCGTACGGAAGAACGAACGCCTCGAACGCAGCCGCCTGCTGACTCTCGACCTGCCGCGCCCGCTCGAACGCGACGAGAAGCACGAGTTCTGGTTGCACGTCACCCTGCCGGAGGACCAGCCGACCAGCCCGCACTACGCGATCGTGCCGCTCGCACCGTGCGACTACGGCACCGTACGGGTGCGGTTCGCGGCCGACCGCATGCCGGACGAGGTGTGGCTGCTCGACGAGGTCCCCTACATGGAGATGGACGCCCGCTCGCCGGAACGCCCGGCGGTCACCCCGACCGCGCACGGGGAGGTGTTCCGCGAGTTCCACGGGCTGCGCGAGGGTCACGCGTACGGGTTGGCCTGGAGTTTCTGTCCGTCAGAGAGCGGCATGGAGTCACACCGTTGAGCCGCCGTCGTCAGCGGTCACTGTCCTCGATGATGGTCAGCGCGGCCGACACGATCGCGTTGACCCGTCGCTGGTCGGACAGCGCGCCGGTGACCCCGCCGAGCGGGTCGGCGCCGCCGTGCGGGGCCTGGTCGAGGGTGCCGGTGAAGACGCCACCGAACACCGTGCGGACGACCTCGACGACCGCGGGCTCGGCCGGCTCGCCCCGGTGGATGCGGTCGCCGATCGCACGTACGGCGTCCGCGGCCAGCCGGCGCAGCTCCGACTCGACCCGGTCGTCGGGTTCGCCCAGGCCCAGCGGGGCGACCGGTTCCCCGTACGGGTCGGTCGCCATCGCGACCACCGGAGCCTGCTTGGCGCCGAGCGGACGTTCCACGAACGACGCATACCAGTGCGGGCGCCGCCGCATGACCGCGAGCACGTGGTCGATGTCGCGCCGCACCGCCGCCGGGTCGCTGCCGGCCCAGTCCCCTGTGCACGCCGCACGGGCCTGCGCCCACGCCTCCACCGGCCACAGCTCACTACCCGCCGTACCGCTCACTCCCACCCAGTTCAGGATGTCGACGGCCAGCGCGGTCAGCCACGCGTCCCCGCCCAGCCCGTCGGCCAGCCAGCCCGGCAGCCGCGGACGCTGCAACGCCCCCCGCTCCCCGCGCCGCCGCCGGTGCGCGTTGATGGTGGCCGCGTTGACCCGGGTCGCGACCCAGGCCTCGACGTGCCGGACCGGCCGGTCGGCGTGCACGAGCAGATCCTCGACCACGGCCTCGACGTCGTCGTGGAACCGGTCCAGGCACTCGTCGGCCAGATTGGTCACCGCGGCCGCACACGCGGCGTGGCCGCGCTGCCGCTCGAACCGCCGGGTCACCCGGGAGAAAACGATCGGCCAGACCAGGGTGTACGCCGCCGACGTGAGCGAGGCCCGCTCCGGACTCCCCTCGGCAGCCGCGGCGGCCAGTCGCCCGGCCGCGGCGAGCTCCCGAAGCCGGCGGCCCGGGTCGGCCTGGCTGTCACCGGGACGTGCGGTGCGGGAGGCGTAGAGGCCCGGCTGCACGTTCCGAGGACCACGCCGTGCCGCGGCGGTCTGGAGATGCACCGTACGAGCGTTGGCAGTGCCCACCGAGGGCTCCTTTCGTCCGCAGGTTGCGATCGGTGGTTGAAGCTTGCGGCAAGCACCCCCGGTTCGGCAGCGGCGCGCGCCGGGTTGGGCCTCTTCGGAGTCCGATTCGGAACACTCAGACCACCCATTCCGGCAACGACACCGGAGTCATGGGGTGGCCGGCCCGCGTGACGTGTCCGCGGACGCTTCTCTGCTCGCGCGGAGTGCCGCTTCCGGGCGGGGCGGTCCTTTCGAATTTTGCCGTGCGTCACTTTCTCATTCTCCATTTCCAATTTTCGGAGAACGCATTCTTCCCCGAAACAATTGCAGGAAAGAGGGAGATGAAGCGGAGCAGCCGACCCGCGCCGCGAACCATCGTATGATCGACAACGCACCTAGGGTGGACATGACCAGCCGTGACGGGACACGACACTCCTGGTTCGAACCTTTTACCGGTCCGATGTGGTTGGATGTGCCGCGCCCACCGCCGGGTGCCGGCCATTAACCCATGACTGTGGAGTTCTAGAAGAACGGAAACGTCGTGACATTCGCTCAGCGTGACATCACCACGGAACTACCGGATTTGAACGACTACTCACTGCTCGAACTGCGCTCGAACGCCCGGAAAGATCTGAACGGAGCCGTTAGACTAGTCTTGCGACAAGTTGAGCGGCCGCGCGCCAACCTGGGCGGCTCCGGCCCGCCCGGACGCGCCGACTGATCGCGAACCGTTCATCGAAGCTCGCCCCTTGCGTGACGCTTGAGGAGCTACGAAAAACCGTGACAGAGAACGAGACGGCCGCCGAACAGCGGGCACGGATGCAGCTGCCGGGATCGGCGTTCGCAGAGCTCGCGCACGGCAACGGGTCACCCGCTGTCGTGCGCACCCTGTGGGACGGTCAGTGGAACAGACGCCTGGTCATGCTCCTCGCGTTCCGCCGGGCCGTCACCCAGGATCCCGGCCTGTTCGGTCCACTCCCACCGGTGGACACGGCCTGGCACGCCCTGGAGGATGCACAGGTCAGCGCGCCGGCCGAGGTGGCCGCGCTGATCATGCATCCCCAGGTCGGCAACTGGCTCGCCTACGCCCTGCGCCGGCAGCTCGGCGGGGCCGCGAGCCCGGCGCCCCTCCACACCGACTTCGGCCAGTTCAATACCCTCGCCCTCGCGGCCGCCGCCGCGGCACGACAGCCGTTCACCACGGTCGTGCCGCTGCGCGACGGTCGGGTGATGGTGCCGCGGCTGGGCATGGCGCATTTCTCCCGCGGCACGGGCTACGACGTGGCCGAGGCCGGCACCGCGGGCGGCCGCATCTGGTTCAGCCACGGCGACCAGCGGATCGACGTGCCGGACGACGGTGGCGAGGCCGACGGCTGGTGGCCGCTGCCGCAGGTGTCCGTCGGCACCGGACCGGAACTGATCGTCTGGCTCGACCGCCTCGATCCGATGCGGGACCTGGCCGACCCGGTCGACCCGGCCCCCTTGAGCCCGGCCGAGCTCGGCCGGTGGACCGAGCTGCTCGACGACGCGTGGACGATTCTCACCCGCGACCACGCCGAGCTCGCGGCATCTCTCGCCGCCGGCGTGACCTCGCTCGTCCCGCTGCCGGTCGGCGACGGATGGGACACTCGCAGCGCCTCCACCGGCGAGGCGTTCGGCGCCGTCATGTGCTCGCCCCCGCCCGACGCCGAGACTCTCGCGGTGTCGCTCGTCCACGAGTTCATGCACATCAAGCTCGGCGGCCTCATGCACCTGGTCCCGCTGACCACCCCGGCCGGGAACCCTTCGTTGTACGCGCCGTGGCGCGACGACCCCCGCCCGCCCGGCGGCCTGCTGCAGGGGGTCTACGCATTCCTCGGAATCACGGCGTTCTGGCGGGAGCGGAAGCGGTCCGGCCGCCGGCTCCACCACTTCGAGTACGCCTACGCCCGGATGCAGACCACCGAGGCGCTCGCCACCGCACGACAGGCCGGCGGCCTGACCGACCAGGGTGTCCGGTTCATCGACGGCCTTCTCGAGGAGCTCGCCTCGTGGCAGCACGACGAGGTCGACGGCGAGGCGGCCGCCCTGGCCAGGCTGGTCGCCGACGGTCATCGGGCCGGGTGGCGGATCCGGCACTGCCGGCCCGAGGCGGAGGACATCGAGGCGCTGGCCCGGCTCTGGTCGGACGGCGCCCCGGCTGCGATTGTCCGGCCGTCGACGGTCCTGCCCGATCCGGAGATGCGGTACTGGTCCGCGGGCCGGCTCGGCCTCGCGCGGCGCCGGTTGATCGCGCCGGACCACTTCCACGACGTCCGCGCCGAGGACTGGGCGGCCGGCCTGACCGACGCCGACCTGGCGCTGTTCCTCGGCGAGCGCGACACCGCGGCCAAGGGATTCGCCGACCGGCTGATCGACGATCCCGAAGACGTGGACGCCTGGACCGGGCTCGGCCTCGCTCTGAAGCCGGGGCGGGCCGCACGCGCCCTCCATGAACGACCGGAGATCGTCCTGGCCGTTCATCGCCGTCTGCTCGCCGGACCGGGCGAGAATCCGGCACCCCGGGAGCTCGCCGAGTGGGTGGGCCGGGCGCTTCCGGACTAGCGTCAGAGCGGCATCGGGTCGACGTCACCGTTGGCCCGCTCCCCCGCCTCGGCCGCCCGGATCGCCGGGTGCTGATCACCGAGCACCCGGCGACAGCCGTCCATGACGGCCCGGTAGATCTCGCGAGCCTCGCCCGCCCGGCCCAGGGCAATCAGGTCGAAGTGGAGATTCAGCGCGCAGGCCAGCGTCGACGGATGGTCTTCGCCCAGCCGAACCCGGGACCGCGACCACGCATCCCGGTCGATCTCGTGGGCGGTGGCCGGGTCTCCCTGGGCCGCGTAGTCGCCGGCCAGGTTGGTGGCGGCGGCCAGCGTCATCGCGTGGTCGGGGCCGAGCCGCGCCCGGAGGCCGTCGTAGGCCGCCGAGTCGTGCTGCCGAGCCTCGTCCAGCCGCCCGAGCAGCCGCAACACGATGCCCAGGTTGGTGCGGGCGTACAGCGTGTAGGGGTGGTTCGGACCGAGGAGGTGTTCGTAGTTCTCCCGGGCCTGAACGGCCAGCGCCAGTGATTCCTCGAGCCGGTCGTCCTCGCGCAGGTCGACCGCGTAGTTCAGAGCCGCCGCGACGGTCTCCGGATTGAGCGGGCCGAACCGCTGCGCCAATCGGGTCATGGTGTCATGAGCGAGTTTGCGCGCGGTTTCGTGCTCACCGGCCCGCCGCCTGGACACTGCGAGATTCCGCGCCGCCATTAGCGTTTGCGGGTGATCCTCACCCAGCACGGTCCGGGTCCGAGCGTAGAGCTTCTCCTGGTCGATGTGGGCCTCGATGTAACGCCCGCACTCACGTAGATCCAGCGTGAGGCCGTTCAACGTGGACAGGGTGAGCGGGTGGTTGATGCCGAGCACGTCGGCCAGCCGGCGCGATGTGTCCGAATCCCGCTCCAGGGCCGTCCGGAACTCGCCGGTCAGCCGCAGGCTGACCCCTAGGCCGTGCGCCGCGCTCAGAGTCGCCGGATAGTCCGGGCCGAAGGTGGCACGGCACGTGTCCAGCGTCTCCTGGTCCAGGTCCCGGGCCTGCTCGAACCGGCCCTGAGCGCGCAGGTCCCCGGCGACCAGGGCCATCGCGTCGAGCGTCTCCTCATGGTTCGCCCCGAGACTCGCTCGCAGCCGGGTCAGCGACTCCGCGTTGATGTCCCGCGCCTCCGCGAAGTCGCCGAGGACGCGCTGGATGAATCCGAGCCACCGCGCGGCTTTCAGCGTCTGCGGATCGTCCCGCCCGAGGCTCGAGCGCCTCCCCGAGCTGGATCAACGCCCGCAGGATCTGGGCGGGTTGCTCCGACGGGATCCACCAGACGATGTCGTAGTCGTCGCGATGCCGGTACGCGTACTCGGTGGCGATCTGCGACTTGCCGACACCACCCATGCCGTGCAGAGCCCGCGGCAGCAAGGCCGTCACGCTCTGCGTCCGCAGCCTCTCATCGAGGGCCGCGAGCAAGTCGCCGCGGCCGGTGAAGTCGGGATTACGCGAGGGAACGCCGCCCCAGACCGTGTACGAGGAGTCGAGAGGGGACATCGCTTCATCGCCTCGCTCAGATTTGTCCCACATCGGAATGTGCCCGGCGTTGTGAGAATAGCCTCCCGGTGACCGGTTATCGGTCCACGATTCCAGCGATAGAAATGCGGAAGGTGGGCGCGATATTATCGCGCCCACCTCAGGGCCGGACAATGCGTCAATCGGGTCGGCGACCGTCAATACCGGAAAGAATCAGCGCGCGGTGTAGCCGCCGTCAATGGGGAGGACCACTCCGGTGATCATTGCGGCCGCGTCGCTCAGCAGGAAAACGATCGGGGCGGCGATCTCCTCCTCGGTGGCGTATCGGCCCAGCGGCATCTGGGACAGGAACGGGTCCTGGATCTCGGGGCGCCCC
The DNA here is from genome assembly GCF_018829635.1 of Paractinoplanes bogorensis. Classification (GTDB taxonomy): domain Bacteria; phylum Actinomycetota; class Actinomycetes; order Mycobacteriales; family Micromonosporaceae; genus Actinoplanes; species Actinoplanes bogorensis. Next base: position 49,162 of record NZ_JAHKKG010000019.1, on the reverse strand, counting down.
CAGTAGGACGCCGACATCGGGGTCATCACGACGGTGGGGTTGACGCTGTTGACCCGGATGTTGTGCGGGCCCAGTTCCAGCGCGGCCACCCGGGTCATGCTGTCCAGGGCCGCTTTCGAGGCGCCGTACGCCATGTGCCCCTGGAGTGCGACCAGGGCGGCCTGGCTCGACACGTTGACGATCGCGCCGCCGCGACCGGCCGCGATCATCGTGCGGGACGCGTACTTGGTCACCAGGAAGGCGCCGCGGGTGTTCACCGCCATGACGCTGTCGTAGACGTCGAGGTCGGCGTCGACCAGCGGGCCGACCACGCCGCCGAGGCCGGCGCAGTTGACCACGCCGTCCAGCGGCAGGTCGCTCAGCGCCCGGCGGACCGCGTCCTCCGAGGTGAGGTCGAAGGCCAGGCCGCGTACGCCGGTCTCGGCCACCAGAGGAGCGAGGAGTTCGTCGCTCGGGCCCGCGGCGATCACCTTGGCTCCACTGGCGACCAGGAGCCGGACGGTGGCGGCACCGATGTTTCCGGAGGCGCCGGTGACCAGGATCGTACGGTGGGAAAGGTCCATGAAGTTGATCATCACACCTATTTGACGGCGCCCATGGAAAGACCGCGGACGAGTTTGTTCTGGGCCACCCAGCCGGCGATGAGCACGGGCAGGGACACGATGGTGGCCGCCGCGCACAGCCGGGCCAGGAAGGCACCCTCGCTGGAGATGAAGCCGACCAGGAAGATCGGGGCGGTGCTGGCGTTGGTGGCGGTCAGGTTGAGGGCGAGGAAGAACTCGTTCCAGCTGAAGATGAAGCAGATCAGCGCGGTGGCGGCCAGCCCGGGACTCACGATCGGCAGAATGATCTTGCGGATCGAGGTGATCAGGGACGCGCCGTCGACCTCGCCCGCCTCGAGTACCTCGCGCGGCACCTCGAGCAGGAACGACCGCATCATCCAGACGGCGAGCGGCAGGTTCATCGACGTGTAGAGGATGACCATCGTCCACACGTTGTCGAGCATGCCCAGGTGCTTGACCAGCAGATAGACCGGCAGGAAGGCGGCCACCGCGGGCATCATCTTGGTGCTGATGAAGAAGAACAGCGAGTCGCTCCACTTGGCCACGGGGCGCAGGGAGAGCGCGTACGCGGCGGGGGTCGCCAGCAGCACCACGATGAGCGTGGAGAACAGCGAGGCCATCAGGCTGTTCAGCAGGAACGGGGTCATGTTGCGGTCGAACACCAGCGCGAACTGGTCCAGCGTGGGCGTGAAGAACCACGTCGGCGGGTTGGTGGCGGCCGCGTTCTCCTGCTTGAAGGCGGTCAGCACCATCCAGATGACCGGGAACACGAAGACGATCCCCGCGATCCAGGCGACGACACCCCACAAGGAACGGCGAATCATCGGCTGTCCTCCATCTTGAACAGACCCGAGATGACGCGCAGCGCGAAGGTCGCGACGATCAGGGTCAGCAGCACCACGATCACACCGGCCGCGGACGCCTCGCCGTACTCGAACTTGCGGAACATCGTCAGATAGATCTCGTACGGCAGATTGGTCGTCGCCGTGCCCGGGCCGCCCTGCGTGATCGTGAAGACCGCGTCGAACGTGTTGACCAGATAGATGGAACCGAGCAGCGCACCCAGTTCGAGGTACATCCGCAGGTGCGGCAACGTCATCCGGCGGAAGATCTGCCACGCGTTGGCGCCGTCGACCTTGGCCGCCTCGAGCACCTCCTCCGACTGCGACTGCAGGCCGGCCAGCAGGATCAGCATCATGAACGGCGTCCACTGCCACACCAGCGTGGCGATCACGGCCGCCTTCGGATACGAGGACACCCAGTCGGTCGAGCCACCGAAAAGACCATTGATGAGCCCGTACGTCGGGTTGTAGATCGCGTGTTTCCAGAGGAGCGCGGCGGCGATCGGCATCACCAGGAACGGTGTGATGAGCATGGTGCGCACCACCGACCGGCCGATGAACTTGCGATCGAGCAGGACGGCCAGCGCCAGACCCAGGATCAGCGAGAAGATCACCGCACCCGCGGTCAGCAGCACCGTGTTGGCCAGCGCCGCCCGCAGCCGCGAGTCGGTGAGGACGGACGCGTAGTTGTCGAGGCCGACGAATTTGCGCTGGCCCGGCCGCAGCGCGTTCCAGCCCTGCGTGGAGAGATAGAGCGTGACCAGGAACGGCACCTGGGTCACGACGATCGCGAAGATCAGAGCCGGCAGCAACGGTGCCCGGCGTACCCAACGGTCCTTGGCTCCGCCCTTGACGGGCCGGACAGGCGGCTGGGTGCGCCTGTCCGGCCGGGCGACCGTAGTGGTCACCTACTTGTAGTTCTTGGCCACGGCCTCGGCCAGCTTCTGGCTCTCGTCGAGCGCCTGGTCGACCGTCTTACGACCGGTGAGCGCGGCCGCGATCTCCTGCGACACCTTGGTGCCGAGGTCCTGGAACTCGGGGATGGCCACGAACTGGACGCCGGTCGCCGGTCGCGGCTGCAGGCCCGGGTTGGCCGGGTCGGCGTTGGCGATCGAGTCGAGCGTGATGTCCGCGAACGCCTTGGCGGAGTCCTTGTACTCCGGGATCGAGTACGTCGAGGTGCGCTTGCCGGCCGGGACGCGCGACCAGCCCAGCTCCTTGCCGACCAGCTGCTCGTAGTCCTTGCTGGTGGCCCAGCTGATGAACTTCCACGAGGCGTCGGCCTTCTTGGTGGTCTTGGGCATCGCCCAGTCCCACGACCAGAGCCAGCCCGAGTACTTGGTCTTGTTCACCGGGGCGTACACGTAACCGACCTTGCCCGCGACCTTCGAAGCGTTCGGGTCTTCGACCGTGCCGGCGGCGGACGTGGCGTCGTACCACATGGCCGACTTGCCCTGGCTGAAGATGTTCAGGCACTCGGTGAAGCCGGACTGCGCCACACCGGGCTCGCCGTGCGCACGGGCCAGGTCGACGTAGAACTTGGTGGCTTCCTTGAACTCGGGTGCGTTCAGCTTGGGGGTCCAGTCCTTTTCGAACCAGGTTCCCCCGTACGTGTTCACGATGGTGGTCAGCGACGCGACGCCCTCACCCCACCCGGGCAGCCCGCGCAGACAGATGCCCGCGACGCCGCCGGCCTTGTCGTCGACCTTGGCGGCCAGGTCGGCCACCTGCTCCCACGTGGGGCGCTCGGGCATCGTCAGGCCCTTGGCCGCGAACATCTCCTTGTTGTACATGAGCAGCGACGACTCGCCGTAGAACGGAGCGCCGTACATCTTGCCGTCCTCGCCGCTGGCCACGGTGACCATCGGCTTGAGCAGGTCGGCCTTGTCGTACGCGGTGTCGGCGTCCATCTGCGTGGACAGCTCGTGCAGCCAGCCGTTCTTCGACCAGATCGGCACCTCGTACGCCCCGATGGTGACCACGTCGTACTGGCCGCCCTGGTTGGCGACGTCCTGGGTCACCTTGTCGCGCAGTTCGTTCTCCGGCAGGATCGTGTACTTCACCGTGATGCCGGTCTGCTTGGTGAAGTTGTCGGCGGTCAGCTTCTGGATGTCCTCCATCTGCGGGTTGCCGACCATCAGGACGGTGATCTCCTGCGCTCCCCCGTCGGAAGAGCTCGCGTTGTCCGACGTCCCGGCGCCGGAACAGGCCGACAGCGCCAGTGCGCAGGCCGCGGCGGCGGCGACGGCTATTCTCGATTTCCCCATGGTGTGACCTCCAGAAATGCGTGTATCAGCCGGGGAGGGCTTCTCTCTCGGTTTTTTGCGGAACTGCGGCTATGCGGTGACGACGACCTTGACGTGACGGCCGCTGCACGCGGCGGCGAAGGCCTCGTCAATCTCGGCCAGCGGGTAGCGGGCGGTGATGATCCGCTCGGGGTCGACGGCCCCGGCGGCGAGCAGGGCGACGGCGTTCTCGATGTCGTCGCGGGTGTAGGTGGCGCTGCCCTGGACGCGTACCTGAAGGTCCTGGATCTCGGGCAGCGGAACGGTGACCGGCGCGGCCGGCACACCGACGATCATGACGGTGCCGCCCTTGAGCGCGATGGCGATGGCCTGATCGACCGAGCTCTGCACGGCCACGCAGTCGAAAACGATGTCGGCGCTGGTGCCGAGGTCGTCCCGGATGTCCTGGACCATCGACGCCGACGCCGCGTCGTGCACGGAGTCGGCGCCGAGGGCGCGGGCCAGCTCGCGTTTGCCGGGGGCGAGGTCGCTGACGGCGATCCGGGCGGCGCCGGCGTGACGGGCGGCGACGAGGGTGAGCAGGCCGATGGTGCCGGCGCCGAGGATGGCGACGGTGCGGCCGGTGAGGTCGGGTCCGGCCAGCCGGACCGCGTGGACCGGGGTGGAGAGCGGTTCGACCAGGACGGCGGCCAGATCGCTGACCTCGTCGGGGACGGCGACGACACGGTCGGCCGGGACGACGAGGTAGTCGGCGAGTCCGCCGTCGGCCGTGGTGCAGCCGAAGAACGACATGGTGGTGCAGAGGTTGTAGCGGCCGTCCCGGCAGTACTTGCAGTCGCCGCAGGACAGAATCGGCTCGACGACGACCCGTGCGTTTGCGGTGACACCGGTGACATCGGGGCCGACTGCTTCGACAACGCCGAAGATCTCGTGGCCGGGGCTGTAGGGCAGGGACACGAACGGGTGCCGGGCGTGGAAGGCGTGCACGTCGGAGCCGCAGATGCCGACCATCCGCATACGGATGACGACCTGGCCGGGGCCGGGTGCCGGCACCTCGGCGGGCTGGATCTCGACCCGGCCGGGCTCGGTTACTACGGCTCGGCGAGCGGCGTGCGCTTCCATGCGAATTCCCCTTCCTGGCTTCGTTTCCAGCCCTGATCGGCGTGGCTTCCGGTCCTGCTCGGCTCGTGCTTCCGACCTTGCTCGGCTTGCGCTTCCGGTCCTGCCCGGCTTGTGCTTCCGGTCTTGCTCGGCTCGTGCTTCCGGTCCTGCTCGGCCTGGCTTTCGGCCCTGTGAGCGGGACCACTTGTTAACTCGTTTGAAACGCACAGTAGGGCATGTCACCGGTGTTTGTCACCGGTGTCATGGCTAAATCTTCAACACCATGTCATCGGTGTCATGGTCATGCTCCGGCAGGTCGGCCGAGGGCAGCACCCAGCACCGGACGCGCGCTTCCGCGACCGGTGCTTTCGCAGGCAGGGCTAAGGTCTGTCCGGTGGATCACGCGGGTCTGCGGTGCGGACCAGGTGGTGGCTGACGTCGGCCGATTGGCCGTTCTACGGACGCCGTCAGGCGCCGCCTGGGCCTCGGCGCAGGCCTTACGGCTTGGCGACCTTGCAGGACTCGCGCTCGATGAGCGAGACGTCCAGGATGTTGGTGCGCTTCAGACGGCGCCGGGGGAAATCGGCCCGCTCGAACACGCGATTGGCGGCCAGCATGCCGATCTGGTCGGGATCCTGGTCGACGACCGTGAGGGCCGGCCGCAACAGGTCGGCCATCGGGAAGTCACCGAAGCCGACCACGGCCACCGATTCCTCGGGCAGCACGCGCAGCAGATGCATGGAGCTACGCGCGTTCGACGAGAACACGGCGGTGGGCCTGTCCGGGGCCGCCATCAGCCGGGTGACCGCGGCCTGGGTCGAGTCCCGATCCTTCACGTACGAGGCCACGAGCTGCTCGTCGAACGGGATGCCGGCCTCGTCCAGCGCCCGGCGGTAGCCCGCGAGACGGCTCACCTCGGTCGACAGGTGGAAGCTGTCGCCCACGTACGCGATCCGCCGGTGCCCGTGGTCGATCAGGTGACCGGTCGCGAGGTAGGCGCCGGCCTCGTCGTTGTCGGTGAAGATGTCGGCCGACAGCCCGGTCGGTGACCGGTCGACGAACACGACCGGAGTGCTGTCGGTCCACCGCTTCAGCCACGAGTGGTCGGTGCCGATCGGGGCGACGATCAGGCCGGCCAGGCGCCGGCTGAGCAACGACTCCAGCACGTCACGCTCGCGGGCCGGGTCGTCACCCAGATTGGTGAGCAGGGTGGCCACGCCCCTCTTCCGGGCGACGTCGTCGACCGCGCGGGCGATGGCGGCGAAGAACGGGTCGACGATGTCGGGCACCGCGATCCCGATCGCCGACGACTTCCCCGACCGGAAGGTGGTGGCCAGGATGTTCGGGACGTAGTTGAGCTCCCGCATGATCTGCTCGACGTGTGCCCTGGTCTCAGGCAGCACGTGCGGGTCATCGTTGAAGACCCGGGAAACCGTCTTCGCCGAGACTCCGGCTCGGGCGGCAACGTCTCGCATGGTCGCCATGGCTCACCTCCGCACGTCCGTCGAAACCGCCGCAGCATATCGGAATCGCCGCCGCTCCGGTCGCACTCCCGGGTCAGTTACGCCCATCGACCACGTCGGCGAGTTCGTGCAGGCGGGGCAGCGCCCGCTTGGTGAGGTAGTCCTTGCGGAGGTCGTGCGAGATCGACAGGCTGTCCTTCCACAGCGACCGCCCGGCCATCGCCCCGCTCGCGCCGTTCGCCATCGCGGTGGCGACCTGGCCGAGGAACGTCTCGTGGTCGACGCCGGCCGACAGCACGGCCCACGGCACACCGCTGGCGGCCGCGGTGACCGCCGCGCACGCCTCGGCCGACCCCGGGTACTGCAGCTTGAGCACCTTGGCCCCGCACTCCACGGCCAGTTTCGCGCCGTCCGCCACGAGCTGGGGGAACTTGGCCGCGTACTCCTCCTCGGTCTCGCCCTTGAGCTGATAGGTCAGCAGCTCGACGATGAGCAGCAGCCCCTCGTCGGCGCACGCGGCCACCAGCTCGCGCATCTCGTCGGCCACACGGGAATCGGCACCCTGCCGATCCGGGCGGATGTGCCACAACATCTTGGCGACATCACCCCCGAGTTCCCGTACGCGCCGAGCCGTCATCCCCGGCACGTAGCGCGCGAACCGCAGGCCGTCGTCCGTCTCGTACCCGGACGCGTCCATGCCCACGACCAGCGACGTGCCGCGGGCCAGCACGCCGTCGTCGACCACCGCGGGCAGGGCCACCTCGGGGTCGAGCAGGATGGCCGGTGCGTTGTTGGCGAGATAGCGCAGCAGGTCGGCCTTCGCCTCGGCCAGCTCGGCCGCGCTGATCGAGTCGGGGCCGCCGGGCGCATCCTTCATCGCGGCCTTCATGCCGTTGCGCTGATCAGCGGCGACGATGAGCATCCGCCCGCCCGGGGTCGAGATCGCAGACATGCCGCGGCGTTCGAGGGTGGTCAGCTTGTTCACGGTGCGGTTCCAATCTTCTTCAGGGGTGTTACTCAGCAGGTCTTCCGGGGTGGTGCTCAGCAGGTCTTCCAGGGGGTGGTGCTCAGCCGGCCTTCCAGGCGTAGTGCCCAACAGGTCCTCCGGGGTGATGCCCAGCAGGTCTTCCACGGGTCGTGCTCAGCCGGCCTTCCAGGCGTAGTGCCCAACAGGTCCTCCGGGGTGATGCCCAGCAGGTCTTCCACGGGTCGTGCTCAGCCGGCCTTCCGGGAGTGGTGATCAGCCGGTCTTCCGGGGGTGGTGTTCAGCGGGCGGGCAGCGGCTCTGCATCAGCGGGGGTGCTCAGCAGACGGGCGGCGACGCGGGTGGCGCCGTAGGCGGTCTCTTCCTCGCGGGTCGAGGCGGTCATGGCGGGCAGGACCTTCTCGCGGGCACGGCGAACCGCGGCCATCCCGGCCCACCCGCCGGTGATGGTCGATGTGGTGGCCGGTGGGAGCTCACGGTCCATGGCTTCGATGAGCAGTGCGATCTCGTCGTTGCTGTGCCGCAGCACGGCACCGAAGATCTCCGCCGGGCTCACACCGTCGGCGCGCACGGTCAGATGCAGGACGCCGTCGTCGTTACGCGCGCCGATGACGTCGATGGCCCCGGCCGGGAGTTCCCCTTCATACGGCAGCGCCATTGCGGCCATGTCCAAGGCGTCCCGGCCGGGGCGGTCATGGATGCCGGCGCTCTGCAACACGCGCCGAAGCAGCAGCCCGGTCTTCACGCCGGCGACGAGGACATGCTTACCCGGCACGACGTGGCGGACCTCATTGATCAGATGCTCGGCCAGGCGCCCACGGGCCTCGAACCCGAGCGGGGCGTCGATGACCCGCAACAGAACTTCGGCCGTGCCGAGCGAGACGTGGTAGTGGCCGCCGGGCAGCCCGCCGGTCGCTTCCGCCGCCACCAGATGGTCGTGCCCCGCCACGGTCAGCAGCGCACCGACGACGTTGTCCGGCAGCTCTCCCCGCGTCACTCCCCCACGGTTCGCGCCTCCACGGCTCACTTGGACACGACCTGCACCAGCACGGTCCGGTCCGACACCGGCTGCTCGGGCAACGCTTTCGGCGCCTGCGACGGCTGCTCCGGCAACGCTTTCGGCGCCTGCGACGGCCGCTTCGAGCATCGCCATGTCACCGATGACACCGAGTGGTGTTCCGGCGTCCACGAGGGGCGGCAGGAACGAATCGTCGACGCCGAGGTGGTGCAGCATGTCCGTCCACGGCAAGCCGGTGTCCTGGTCCAGCAGTCCGGTGCGCGAGGCAAGTGAGTACTCACTTACCGCGCGACCGCCGAGCGACAGGGCCACGAACTCGGGCAGGTTGAGCCAGCGCAACCCGGCCAGCGATCGGCCCTGATCGCGCAGGTAGGCCAGCTTGGCCACGCTCACCTGGGCGCCGAGGGGCAGGCCGGTGCGGCCGGCGAAGTCGGCCCGGATCCGCGGCGGGAAGGCCGCGGCCTGCTCGGCCCCGCGCGGATCGAACCAGGCGTAGGCCGGAGCGACCGGGACGCCGTTCGCGTCGATCAGCATGCCGGTCTCGCCCATGCCGGCCAGCGCGACGGCGACGATCGGCGCGTCGGTGACCTCGGCCGCCCGGCGTGCGGCCGTGCCGATCAGGTCATGGACGGCGGTCAACAGGGCGCCGGCGTCCATCTCGGTCGTGCCGCCCGGTCCCGACCGCCAGGGGGTGGACACCTGGGCGGCGGAGACCACGTCGCCGGCCTCGTCGGTGACGAGCATCTTCATGCCCGTGCTGCCGAGATCGATGCCCGCGACCAGGCGTGCCGGGTTCACCACAGGCGTTCTCCTAGCCGCTTCGAGTTGGTCATGTCACCGGTGTCGCGATTGACCATGACACCGGTAACATGACGCTCATGATGTGGCGCTCCCCGACGGATTGTCAACCGCCCGACCGGCTCACCGTGGTCGTCTCCGGCGTGGCCGGCAGCGGCAAGTCGACGCTCGGCCGGGCCCTCGCGACGGCCTTGGCCGCACCCCTGCTCGACCTGGATTCCCTGACCAATCCCCTGCTCGACGCGCTGCCGCCCGACGCGCTGGGCGGCCACTGGCTGGCGTCGCCGCACGCCGCCCTCATCCGCGACGGCCGATATGCAGCTTTACGCGCAGCCGCACATGACGTCATCGCCACCGCCGGCCGCGCCGTGCTGGTAGCCCCGTTCACCGCCGAGCTCCGCGGAGGCCCGGAGTGGACCGCTTTGTCTGCGGCCGCGGGCGCCGTAACCGTGATCCACCTCGAGGGCACCGACGACCTCTTCGCCACCCGCCGAGCCATCCGCACCGAGCCCCGCGACCGTCACCGCGTGCCCGAGCCGCTCGAGCCACCCGCCGTGCCGGTGATCCGCATCGACGCCGAGCTGACCACAGAGCAACAACTGCTGCGAGCATTGGTGGCCCTCGGCCTGCGCCGTCCGTTGGTGTTCACACGCTTCGACTCCGCCGGCGTTCCTCACGCCACCGGCAACAACGACCTCGGCACCAGCGGCGCCACCGGTGACATTGACCTCGGCGTCAGCGGCGCCACCGATGACATCGACCCCGGTGCCAGCGGTGCCACCAACCTCCGTGCCACCGGCGACATCCACCCCGGTGCCACCGGTGACATCGACCCCGGTGCCAGCGGTGCCAGCGGTGCCACTAACCTCGGCGCCACCGGCGACATCGACGTCGGTGCCGGCGGTGCCACCAACCTCGGTGCCACCGGTGACATCGACCCCGGCGCCGCCGGTGACATCGACCTCGGTGCCGCCGGTGACATCGACCTCGGTGCCAGCGGTGCCACCGGTGACACGACCGGGGTTCTGCTCGGGCGCGACTTCGATGCGGTGTTGTTCGATCTGGACGGGACGCTCGCTGACTCGACGGCGTCGGTGTTGCGGTCGTGGCGGCGCTTCGCCGACGAGATGGGCGTCTCTGCGCAAGCGGTGGCCGAGAATCACGGGCGGCCGGCGCGGGCGCTTCTGGAGAAGTTGCTGCCGTACGACCGTACGGAGGAAGGGTTGGCTCGTGTCACCGACCTCGAGATGACCGATGCGGCGACGGTGCGTCCGGCTCTGGGTGCGGCCGACTTCTATGGTGCCGTGCCCGCCGCGCGCCGCGCGATTGTCACCTCCGGCACCCGTCCGCTGGCCACCGCCCGGCTGCGGGCCGCGGGACTGCCGCTGCCCGATGTCATGGTCACGGCCGACGACGTCCGGCACGGCAAGCCCGACCCCGAGCCGTTCCTCCTGGCGGCCGAGCGTCTCGGCGTCGACCCTCGGCGGTGTCTGGCCGTCGAGGACGCGCCCGCCGGAATCCGATCCGCCCGCGCCGCCGGTTGCACAGTCCTGGCCGTCACGGGCACCTCCCCCGCCGACGAACTGAAGGAGGCCGACCTCATCACCGACGGCCTCGACCGCCTGAGCATCACCACCGCCGACGGCCGGATCCACCTCACGCCCGGACGGCCCTGACCGCGCCGGCACCACCCTCGCTCGACCAGTCCCGATCACCGTCCGAACCCGCCACACGCAAACGTCCAAAACCCGCCAACACCCAACCTGACCCCGAAGGCCGACCCACCAGGAACGTCCAACTCCCACCAATGGCGGCCACAGACGGTCAGCTCCAGGAACCGGCGCGCCCGACGACGACATGGCCGACGGACGGCGGTCGGGGCAACCGCCACGCAACGGATACGACCAGCGCCGCGGCGATCTGGTGCTCGTGCGTCTCGTCCGGTGGTTCAAGGAGCCGGGTCGCGGGTGGGCCGGCTACACCGGAGAAAGCAATCGGGACGTAGACCGCCAGGCAAGCCGACCACATCGAAGAAGCGGCTCGAGGACGAGTCGGGCGACGATCTGGCCGCCGGGAAGGACGCCCAGGAGCAGCCCGGCCACATCGACAAAACCTCAGGTCCTCAAGGCCGAGGCGGGGTCTGGACCCCTCCGCAGCCCCGCCTCAGTTGTGAAAAGGCCTTAGTTGCGGGCCAGGTCCAGGGCGTACTGGGGATACCACTGGCCGGCCGCCGGGGCGCCGGCTCCGCACGGGCCGTCGGATTCGCCGGGGCGTTTGATCCAGAGGTAGGCGTCGGCCAGTTTGTGGCCGGTGTGCAGGGTCGGGACGTCGCCCAGGGCTCGGCCGGCCGGGTTGCACCAGTGGCCGTCATGGTTTGTCTTGCGAGCCGGGCCGTTGCCGTTGCGGCTGGTGTCGACCACGAAGTGAGCGTTGTTCAGGTGGGCGGACAGCTTGGTGCCGTATTTGAGGTTCGACGCCGTGGTCTCGAAGTTGGCCACGTTCAGGGCGAACCCGTCGGCCCGCTGGACGCCGGCCTTCTTGAGGGCTTCGCCCATGCGAGCAGTATCGGTGATCCAGCTGGGGTTGCCGCCGTCCAGATAGACGCGCAGCAAAGGGTTGGCGGCCAGCGTGTCGATCGCCTTGCCCAGCATGGCGTAGCGCTGGGTGCGTTCGGTGTTGTTCAGGCAGCCCTGCACGGCCTGGGCGACCGAGTCCGGCTCGACGATGACGATCGCGCGGTGACCGGCGATGGCGGCGGCGATCGAAGCCACCCACGCCTCGTACTCGGCCGCCGTCGTGGCGCCGCCGCCGGAGTGGCTGCCGCAGTCGCGTTGGGGAATGCGGTAGAGCGTCAGCACCGGCATCTGGCCCGCGGCGGACGCCGCCGTCACCAGGGCTCGGGCCCGCACGGCGGGATCCGTTGTCTCGTCGGCGAACCAGGCCGCGACCGGGCGGTCGGCGATCTTCCGGATCAGGGTGGCGTCGGCGGTCTGACCGGCGGCCTCGTAAGCGCGGAGCTGGTCGACGGCCGGGCCGGTCGGATCGACGTACAGGGAAAGGGGTTTGGCCGAAGGCGGCGTGGCGGGAACCGCGGTCGGAGAAGATGCCGGCCGAAGCAGGAACCAAGCCGCGACGAGAGCCCCGGCCAGAAGAACAAGAAGAATGAAGCGCGCACGGAAAGCGGGGCGGGCGGCGCGATGGGCAGCCACTACTCGACCCGCACCCACCGGGCGACCGAGGGCACACCCTTGTCATCGACCAGGAAGAGCATGTACCAGCCGGACGGCACCAGGCCCTTCGACTCGGGAATCCGCAGAGCCAATCCGTCCTCCGCCGGCGTGAGGTCGACCGCGACCGACCGCTGGTCGACGTCGACCACATGGGTCACCGCGCTCGGCCGCACCAGGCGGGCACGCTGCACGTTCTTGCTCGGAGAGAGGAACTTTACCGTCGCACCGCGCGAAACCGTGTCAGGCCCGCCGGTGATGACCGGCCGGGTGCCCTGGAAGAGGTACGGCGGGCTGTAGACCTCGATCCGCTTCTCGAAGCTTCCGGGATTCCGGCCGGTCTCGTCGTAGAGCGAGTCGCTGCCGAGCGTGATGACCCGGCCGTCGGGCAGCAGGATCGCCTCGGAGTGGTAGTTGCGGCCCACGGTCGATTCGGCCGCGGTGACGAACGCGTTCGTCGACGGCTGGTAGATCTGCGAGTTGAACAGGTCGCTGCGCGGCTTTCCCATGTACGGACCACCGCGGTACCCGGACGACCCGCCGGTGGTGAACACGGTGTCGTCCGGAAGCAGCACGGTGCTCAGGTAACGCGCGGGCTGGGGCAGGTCGGGTCCGGGCTGATAGATCGGGTTGGACGTGTCGAGGTCGGCGATGGCCGTACGGGTGGTCGAGATCGGCGACTCCCCCACCTCGCCGCCGCCGAACAGCATGACCTTCTGGTCCTGGGCCGGGGCGAGCAGCACGGACGAGCTCGTCTCGGTCATCCGCGGCTGCGCGAGGCCGGGCACCACCTCGAACGTGTTGTCCTTCAGGTTCCAGAGCCCGGGGGTACGCCCTTCGGTGTCGCTGCCGTAGCCCGAGTTCGATCCCGAGTAGAACAGCCGGTCGTCGGCCATCAGGTGCAGCGCCGGATAGGTCGGGAAGTAGCGCTGGAGCTCGGGCGCGGCCACCCACTTCTTCTCGTCGCGCAGGTACTTCTCGTTGTCGCCGGGCAGGATCCGGCCGAAATGGTCGAGCCCGGACACGGCCAGCACGTCGCCGTCGGGCAGTTCGGCCAGGGTCGGGTACCAGCGGCTCCGCACCATGTCGGCGGTGCGCACGTACCGCTCGGTGACCGGGTCGAACTCGTACGACGTGTTGTCCCCGCCGTACTCCTGCTTCTCCCGCGTGATCTTGTCGGACACGCCGTACAGGTTGTTCTTGTCGGCACCGGTGAGGCCCTGGATCGCGTACTGGGCGGGCTGGTCGACGATCGCGGCGTTGCCGGGGAGCATGGCGTCGACCCACACCTCGGCCTCGCCCGCGTGCTGCATCATCAGACCGTCATGGTTCATCTGGTACGCGGGTGGAACGGTGACGTCCGCACGTGTCTCGTAGACGAACCCGGTCGGCGACTCGAGCCGGGTGCCTTTGACGAACGTACGGGAGCCGGAAGTTGCCGATTCGTTCTTGATCTTCATGACTCCGGCGGCGTTGGTGATGTCGCCCTCGAGCACCTCGTAGCTCTTGGTGCCGCCGGCGATCAGCAGGTTGCCGTTGGGCAGGAACGTGTGCCCGGCGCAGAAGACGTCGGTCGGCGTCGGCACCTCGAAGAACACGTCACCGGCGGGGTCGTACAGGATGGTGCGGAAGGTGCCCGCCTCGAAGTTCTCCCGGTTGTTGCCGCTGCCCGCGATGATCAGCACCTTGCCCGTGTTGAGCAGTGCGGCGTGGATCGCGTTGACCTGGAACCCGGCCGGCACGGGCAGGCGCGCCCAGTGGCCGTACTGCTCCTTGTAGGACTGCCGGTTGATCGCGAACGTGTGGTAGGCGTCGGCACCGAACGCGACCATCGGCCGGTTCACCACCACGACCACGGTGAGGACGACCAGCGCGACCAGGCCGCTGCCCAGGCGACGAGCGAGACTCGGGCGGGGGCGGGGAATCATGCGTACGTCTCCACTGGCTCTTCGATCTTGATGGTGGGCACGGCCGCACGGCGCCGATGGGTGAGCCACACGAGCGACGGCAGCAGGCTGATGACGACGTTGAGCAGCGGCCACAGCCACATGAACCCGTCGACGTGTCCGAACATCGGGGCGAGCGACAGCAGTACGGCGTAGAACGCGGCCCAGCGCAGGCCGTGCTTGAACGTCCGAACGGTGTCGGGGCTGGCCGATTCACCCTTGGGCGTGACCACGAACCGGGCCGGCCGGCGCAGCAGCGCGGACAGGAACGCGGACACGTAGACCGGCGTGGACAGCGTCGAGACGAGCATGCCGGCCAGACCGGACGAGCCGGCCACCTCGTGCGGGCTCACGTTGTGCCGCCGGTTCCACAGATAGAGCAGGAACTGGAAGAGCGCGGCATCGACGTACAGCATCAGCCAGACCTGCTGCGGCACCTGCACGCCCTTGGCGCCGAGCACGAGATAACAGACCGCGTTGACGGCACCGAGGATCCAGGCCAGCGCGGTCAGCGGGTAGTAGGACATCAAAAGGCCATAAAAGAGGCTTCGCCGTACGCCGAGACGGCGCACCATTCCCGCGAACTTCGCCACAGCGACCTCGTCGGTGCCGCGCGACCAGCGGTACTGCTGGCTGAAGTAGTCGGTCCAGGAGGACGGCCCCTCCCCCACGGCCAGCACATCGGGCGTGTAGACCGAGCGCCAGCCCGCGGCGTGCAGGGCCAGGCTGGTCGCCATGTCCTCGGTGATCGAGTCCTGGATGCCACCGATCCGGCGAAGAGCTTCTATGCGTACGGCGTTGTTGGTCCCCACCAGCATGGCCGCGCCGAACCGGTTGCCGGCCCGCTGGAGCAACGAGTGGAACAGGTACTGCTGCGACTCGGCCCAGCGGGTCACCACGTTGTCGTAGTTGCCGTAGATCTGCGGGCCGACCACGAAGGCCACCTCGGGGTCGGCGAAGTAGCCGAGCAGCCGTTCGGCGAAGTTGGGCAGCGGCACGTGGTCGGGGTCGACCGACAGGAAGACGTCGTAGTCCTGGCCGTGCCTGCGGATCCACGAGTTGTAGTTGCCGTGCTTGGTCTTCTCCTTGAAGGCGCCGGCCGGGGTGTTGTCGAGCGGGCGGCCCTTGCGGCTGAAGTGGCGCACGCCGATCCGCTCGCACATGGCCTTGACCTCGTCGTCGTCGCCCTCGTCGAGCAGCCAGACGTCGTACGGGCCCGCGTGCCGGATCTTGGTGGCGGCGACCAGCGTGCGCTCGACCATGGCGATCGGTTCCTTGCTGGGCACGATCGTGGTCAGGAACGCCACCCGCAGCGTGGGATCGGGCTCGACCGGGACCGGGTCGCGCGCCCAGATCGTGGCCAGGCACAGCGTGACCACGTTGACCAGGCGGAACACCTCGATCAGCAGGGTCGCGACGATCATGAACCAGGTCGCCGCGTGCAGCACCGGGTGCAAGCCTGCGTCGGGCACCGCGATCGAGGTGAGCAGCCAGGTCACGAACGTGGCCTCGAACAGGAACGCGAACAGGGTGATGGCCACGTTGCCGACCGGGCGGCGGCCGGCCAGGCGGCGCATGGCGATCGGGCCCTTTCCGGCCGCCTGTTCGGCCGCCGCCGGGCCGGCGAGGCGGCTGTAGGCGTCGTAGTCGATCACGGGGGGCTTCTGGTCCTCTCGACAAACGGTGACAATCAGTGATGTCGACCGGCGCCGGCTGGCAACCTGATCGACATCACCGTGTGTCATCGCCGTAACCATCTACTGCGGGTCTGACCTGCGTTGACAGCGCTGGTTGACGTCGCACAGTAGTGGCTTCTCGAGAACTAGATCAACCCTGTGATCGACTTCACTGACTACATTAAGTAATCTTCGGGCCTCAGGAGGACGAAACGGTCACCCGGTAGACGACCCCGGCGAAGTCGTCGCTCACGTAGAGCGAACCGTCCGGGCCCATCACGGCCATCACCGGCCGGCCCCAGCGGGAACCGTCCTCACGCTGGAAGCCGGTGAGCAGCGTCTGCTGCGGGCCGAGGGTGCCGTCCCGCCAGGCGAAGAACGAGACCTCGGGTGGGCGGGGCGGGTTGCGGTTCCACGAGCCGTGGACGCCGACCAGCGCGCCCGGCCCGTAACCGCCGGGCACGTCGGCGGCGAAGCTCAGGCCGAGCGGGGCCGAATGCGCGCCCATGCCCTGCTCGGACGGCTTCAGCTTCGAGCAGTCCAGGTTCCTGCCGTCCCGGTTGGTCTGCACGTCGCGGATGAACGGCCGGGCGGTGTAGGCCCGCGCGCCGGCGTCCAGGTCGGGGTCGGGATTGCAGTACGGCCAGCCCAGGTCACGGCCCTCGGTGAGCAGCGCGAGCGGTTCGAGCGGGTGGTCGTTGACGTACGACTCCTCGACATCACCGTTCTCCGGGTTCGCGGTGTTGTCCCGGTTGTTCACGGCCGTCCACACCCCGCCGTCGGGATCGATGGCCAGACCGGTGCCGTTGCGCACGCCGCGCGCAAAAGTCTGCACGTTTCCGGTCGGCGGTTTACGCAGGATGGCGGCCCGCTCCGGCTTGGCCTCACGGTCCTCGGCCGAGATGTTGCCGGTCGAACCGATCGAGACGTACAGCGACTTGTCCGCGCCGACGGCCACACTCTTGAGCGCATGTGCGTATTTGCCGCCCAGTTCGAGGCTCTTGGCGTCGGGCAGGTCGTCGATCACCACGGTCTTGGCCGTTGCCTTCCCTCCCGCGTACCGGAAGGAATCGACCTGGTCGCTCTCGGCCACATAGAGGGTGTCGCCGTCGAAGGCCAGGCCGTGCGGCTGGTTGAGCGAGCCGACCAGTGTCTGCGGCCGGCCGTCCTGATCGAGAATGAGTACATCGCCGGATTCGGGCCGCGAAACGAGCAACCGGTCGTCCGGGGTCCAGGCCATCAGACGGGCGCCGGGGATCTTGGCCCAGACACTGACCGTCCAGCCGGGTGGAGCTTTGACGGTGTGGCCGTCGCTGCCCTTGACCTCCGTGCTGACCAGGCCCTTCGTGGTCGTACTGGCGGTCGGCTCGACCGGTGCGGCCGGAGCCGCGGCCGGCTCGTCGGTGGAGCAGGCGGCCGTCGTGGCCAGGAGCAGTGCCACGGCCAGCGCCGCCGGTGCTTTCGTCCTCATCGTCGTCCTTTACCCCGGCTCGGCCTCTTCGAAGACGAGCAGCGTGCGTGTGTTCACGACGCCCGGCATCCCCTGGATCTCGTCGAGCACCAGGCGGCCGAGCGCAGCGTTGTCCTCGGCCCGCACCAGCATGATCACGTCGAACTCACCGCCGACCAGCGCGATGTGCACGACCCCGGGCAGCGCGCGCAACCGGTCGGCCACGTCCCGCCACTCGGCCTGATTCAGATTCACCGTCACGTACGCCGTGGTGCCGAGCCCCGCCGCAACAGGGTCTACGTCCGCGCGGAAGCCACGGATCACTTCGGCGGTACGAAGTCGCTCGACCCGGGCATAGGCATTGGCGCGGGAGATGTGCAGACGCTCGGCCAGGGTGCGCATCGACATGCGCCCGTCCTGGGTCAGCTCGGCCAGGATCCGCCGGTCGATGTCGTCGAGGGTCCCTGCCACTTGTCTCGCCTCCCCCGGTCGCGGTGCCGGATTCCTGGACGTTCGGCTTTCCTGCTCCGGCGATTGAAGTACATCTTCTCGGTTAATGCCCAGTAGTGGAATCCAAATGGCAACGCGACCAGCATGACGTCATGACAGGTGACGCACACCACCTTCTGCCCACCGCCACTCCCGTGAGCCTGATCGGCCCCGACGGCCACCCCGTCGCCGACCCGGCCCACTCCCTTCCCGCCCCCGGCGACCTGCGCCGGGCCCTGGCCGCGCTGATCACCGCCCGGCGGCTCAACGACCAGGCGTACGCGCTGGTCCGGCAGGGCCGGCTGGCCGTCTACCCGTCGTCACACGGGCAGGAGGCCTGCCAGGTCGCCTCGGCGCAGGTCCTCGCCGACGGCGACTGGCTGTTCCCGACCTACCGCGACACGGTGGCCGTGGTCGGCCGCGGCGTCGACCCGGTCGAGGCGCTGACCCTGCTCAAGGGCGACTGGCACTGCGGCTGGGACCCGTACGAACACCGGGTCGCCCCGCACGCCACGCCCCTGGCCACGCAGCTGCCGCACGCCGTCGGGGTCGCCCACGCGGCCCGGATGCGCGGTGAACCGACCGTGGTGATGGCGCTGTGCGGCGACGGCGGCACCAGCGAGGGCGACTTCCACGAAGCGCTCAACTTCGCGGCCGTTCTGCGCGCCCCGGTCGTCTTCCTGATCCAGAACAACGAGTACGCGATCAGCGTGCCGCTGGCCCGGCAGACCGCGGCGCCGTCGCTGGCCTACAAGGGCATCGGCTACGGCATCCCGTCCGAACGGGTCGACGGCAACGACGTGGCCGCTTTGCTGAGCGTGCTCGGTTCGGCGGTGGCGCGGGCACGGGCCGGTGAGGGACCGCAACTGGTCGAGGCGCACACCTACCGGATGCAGGCGCACACCAACGCGGACGACGCCACCCGCTACCGCACGGCCGACGAGGTGGAGGCGTGGGTGATGCGCGATCCGCTCACCCGGTTGTCCACTTTCCTGGACCTGCCGGCCGACGACATGACCGCGATGAACGACGAGGCCGAGCGGGTCGCCGCCCATCTGCGCGACGGGCTCAACCGCGACGTCGAGCCGGACGCCGCGCAACTGTTCGCTCATGTCTACGCCGCGCCGACCGCGCAACTGCGCGAACAGGAAGCGCTCATCGCGGACGAACTTCTGCGGGACGGAGCTGCGCGATGATGCACGAAAAGCTGACCATGGCGCAGGCACTCAACCGGGCGTTGCGCGACTCGATGACCGAGGACGAGTCGGTCGTGGTGTTCGGCGAGGACGTCGGCCCGCTCGGCGGCGTCTTCCGGGTCACCGACGGGCTGAGCGCGCAGTTCGGCGAACGCTGCTTCGACACGCCACTGGCCGAATCGGGCATCGTCGGCGTCGCGGTCGGGATGGCGATGAACGGGATGCGCCCGGTCGTCGAGATGCAGTTCGACGCGTTCGCCTACCCCGCGTTCGAGCAGATCGTCAGTCACGTCGCCAAGATGCGCAACCGCACCCGCGGCAAGGTGGCACTGCCGATGACGATCCGGATTCCGTACGCGGGCGGGATCGGCGGAGTGGAACACCACTGCGACTCGTCCGAGGCCTACTACGCGCACACACCCGGACTGCACGTGGTCGCGCCGTCGACGCCCGGGGACGCGTACGCGCTGCTCCGCGAGTCGATCGCCTCGCCCGACCCGGTCGTGTTCCTCGAGCCCAAGAAGCTGTACTGGGCCAAGGACGAGGTTGCTCTCGGCGCCGTTTCCCCGTCGATCGGAAAGGCGGTGATCCGCCGGCCCGGGACGGACGCGACGCTCATCGCTTACGGGCCGAGTGTGCCGGTGGCGTTGGAGGCGGCCGAGGTGGCCGACCGTGAGGGGCGCAGCCTGCAGGTGGTCGACCTGCGCTCGATCGTGCCGTTCGACGACGAGACGGTGTGCGCGGCGGTGCGCTCGACCGGGCGGGCCGTGGTGGTGGCCGAGGCGTCCGGGTTCGCCAGTGTGTCGTCCGAGATCGTCGCCCGGGTCACCGAGCGGTGCTTCCACTCGCTGGCCGCGCCGATCCGGCGGGTGACCGGCTTCGACATCCCCTATCCCCCGCCGAAACTCGAGCACCTGCACCTGCCCGGGGTCGACCGGGTGCTCGACGCCGTCGACGACCTGCAGTGGGAGGACTCGTGAGCGACCAGGTGTTCACGCTGCCCGACCTCGGCGAGGGCCTGACCGAGGCGGAGGTCGTGCGGTGGCTGGTGGCCGAGGGCGAAACCGTGGCCGTGGACCAGCCGGTGGTCGAGGTCGAGACGGCCAAATCGATGGTCGAGGTTCCGACGCCGTACGCGGGGAAGGTGTCCACCCGCCACGCGCCTGAGGGTTCGGTGCTCGAAGTGGGGAAGCCGTTGCTGACGGTCGCCTTGGCCGAGAGTGCCGCCGAGACCTATCGCGAGGAGGAGCGGGCCGGATCGGGCAACGTCCTCATCGGGTACGGCACCACGTCCGCCCCGCCGGCGCCCGGCCGTCGCCGCCGTCCGCGCAACCCGACCGTCCACGCCGTTCCCGCACCTGCGCCCGCACCTGCGCCGGCGCCTGCGCCTGCGGCCGCGGCTGCTCGCTCGGTGCCGCTCGTGGTGTCCCCGCTCGTGCGGCGGCTCGCTCGCAACCGCGGCGTGGATCTGCGCGTTCTCGACGGCAGCGGCGCCGACGGCCTCATCGTTCGCGCGGATGTGGAACGTGCGTTGTCGGCGCCGCCGGTAGCCGACGGCCTCAACGTGCGCGCGGATGCGGAACGTGCGTTGTCGACGCCGCCGGTGGCCGACGGCCACATCGTGCGCGCGGATGCGGAACGTACGCTGCCGACACCGCCGGTGGCCGACGGCCACATCGTTCGCGCGGATGCGGAACGTGCGTTGTCGACGCCGCCGGTGGCCGACGGCCACATCGTGCGCGCGGATGCGGAACGTACGCTGCCGACACCGCCGGTGGCCGGCTCCGGCGGTGCGGGCGCGGCGGGGGAAGTGCGCATTCCGCTCACCGGGTTCCGCAAGGCGGTGTCCGCGGCGCTCACCCGCAGCCGGGCCGAGATCCCCGAGGCCACCGTGTGGGTCGACGTCGACGCCACGCGGTTGTGGGAACTGCGCGAAGCCACCCGTCCCGGGCCGGGCATCCTGGCTTACATTGCGCGTTTCACCGTGGCCGCACTGCGCGAGTACCCGGTGCTGAATGCGCGAGTGGACACCGAACGCCAGGAGATCGTGCAACTCGAACGCGTCGATCTCGGCATCGCCGTACAGGGAAATCGGGGTCTGGTCGTTCCCGCCGTGACCGATGCGGGCCGTCTGACCACGATGGGGCTGGACACGGAGATCCGCCGCATCACCGAGAGCGCCCGCCAGGGCACCGTGGTCGGCAACGGCACGTTCACGCTCAACAACTACGGCGGTTTCCGGGTGGACGGCAGCGCCGCCATCATCAACCATCCGCAGGTGGCGATCCTCGGTTTCGGCCGCATCCTCGACCGCCCGTGGGTGGTCGACGGCGAGGTCCGCGTCCGCAAGATCACGCAGATGAGCTTCGTGTTCGACCACCGCGTCTGCGACGGCGGGACGGCGGCCGGCTTCATGCGCAGCGTCGCCGACGCCATCGAGGACCCGGCGTCGGCGATCGCGCGTTTGTGACGGGTCGCGGCCTGTTCACGCCTTCCTGACCCCGCTACGACGAGGACGACAGGTCGCGGCTCGCCGGGCCGCGGACAACCGCCCGGCAGCGCCGGAAACCACGTGCTGCCGGGCCCACGTCATCAGTAGGGTCGGACGATGCTCGAACTGACGAAGCTGCACGCCGATCACGCCGCGGTCGTCCTGGCCTTCGAACAAGTGAACCGCGCCTGGTTCGCCTCCTCGATCTCCGACCGCGGCGATGACTATTTCGAGCAGTTCCCCGTCCATTTCGACGCCGTGCTGGCCGAACAGGAGGCCGGTGTTCTCGCCTTCTACCTCCTGCTCGACAACGACGGCTCGGTGGTGGGCCGCTTCAACCTGTACGACCTCGACGACCGCCAGGCCGACCTCGGTTACCGGGTCGCCCAGCACTCGACCGGCCGGGGCGTGGCAACCGCCGCAGTCCTCCAGCTGTGCCGGCTGGCGGTAGTCCACCACGGACTGCACACGCTCCGAGCAGCCACATCCGACCAGAACACCGCGTCGCGCCGGGTGCTGACCAAGGCCGGTTTCCTCCCCGTCGGCCCAGCCGACCCGAGCGAGGTCGGCGGCAAGCCCGGCACCTGGTTCCACCTCGACCTGAAACCCGTCGTCACTCGCGGGTGAGGCGCAACGTCGACGCGACGGCCTCGTCGGACACCATCTGGCCGACTGTGTCGGTGCCGTAGCGTCCGTACTTGCTGTGGTAAGCCTCATCGACCTCGGCCCGCGACTCCGCACCGGCCTCCGTCACGGTCACGGCGGCCTCGACACCGGGAACCCGGATCCGGCCCCGCCCCGACCGCACCGCGTCGCCGTACCAGCCGGTGTCCCGCCGATGCCAGGTCCGCACGAACACCTCGCCACCGACGCGGACCACCCAGATCGGTGTCCACTTGCGCAGGCTTCCGTCCACCCGCGGAACGGCGATCTCCAGCTCGTCGCTGTCCTGGATCTGCCGCAGATCCGCGGGCGTCCACATCTCGCTCATGACCCGAGTCTGCCCCCGCCACAGCCGACCGACACGAAACCGGCGCACTTGAACGACACGACGTCCGGCACACCCGACCGACACGAACCGGCACGCCCGAACGACACGACGTCCGGCACACCCGACCGACACGAACCGGCGCACCCGAACGACACGACGTCCGGCACAACCGATCGAGACAAATCAGGCCTGCCTGGGCCGGCTAAAGGCGGGCCCCGGCACAAGCCGGGCCGGGCCGAAGGCCGAGCGAACCCAGATCACCCCACCGGTTCGAGGACGGTGATCGTGTAGCACGACTCGTCATCGAGCGAGTTCGACGACGGGTCGATGGTTATCCGGGTCGGGTGTCCGGTTGCGGGGTCGGTGTCGATGTCGGCCACCTCGGCGCCGGCCGCCCGGGCGGCGTTCAACTCGTCGACCAGCTGACGCAGCGTCGGTATGACCTCCCGTGGCGAGTCGGCGACAGTCCGCGCTCCCGGCGCGTCCAACCCCCTGACATCGGTGACACGCCCGTCGGCCACGGTGATGCGATATCGGCCGATCAGGGCCCGCTCCCCGCAGGCGGAATCGAGCACGTAGCTGTACCGAGCCGGCTCCGCCCAGGTCACCGCGGGCTCACCGCCTCCGCCGCATCCGGCCAGTCCGCCCGCCACTAAGATCACGACGCCCCACTGCCGCACAGCCATCCCCCGTCACCGCCTCCTGACGCCACGCCTCCGCGCGCCGTGCCTCATGAGACGTCGCTCACGACCATCGCGTTCCCGCTGAGAAGGTGGACGACCAAGCGGCGACAAACCGGACGACCGCAGGGGAGGAAAGCCACAAGACCGGCACCCCACCGCACCGCAAGAGAACTGACGGTAGCGGGACAGAGACGGGATAGCGATCGATCAGACCATTCCGGTTGATCGACGATCTCCCGGGTACGGCGTTGATGATCCAAAAACGTGAAAGGGGTACGTAGTGCCGGCCCAGACCCATGACATTGAAGACCTCCGGCTCAACAGCCGGATGTACGACGCCGTCATTGAGGAGATCGACGGCCGCCGGATCCGGATCGGACAGGACTGGCTCGTCGATTGGGCGTCCTGCAACTATCTCGGGTTCGACCTGGACGAAGAGATCATCGAGGCCGTCGAGCCACAGCTGCGCCGGTGGGGCACTCACCCCAGCTGGTCGCGCATGCTCGGCAGCCCGCGGCTCTATCCGCAGCTCGAGGAGCGCCTGACCGAACTGCTCGGCGCCGAGGACGTGCTGCTCCTCCCGACGATCTCGCAGATCCACCTGGGCGTGATCCCCGCGCTCATCGGCAAGGGCACGGTCATCATGGAGAGCCGCGCCCACCGCACCATCTACGACGGCTGCGTGTTCGCGCGCGGTCAGGGCGCGACCATGCGCCGGTTCCGCAGCGGCGACCTCGGCGAGCTCGAGACGATGTTGCAGGAGGCCACCGCCCGCCCGGTGATGGTCTGCATGGACGGCGTCAACAGCATGACCGGCGACATCCCCGACCTCAAGAAGTACGCGGCCCTGTGCCGCCAGTACGACGCCACCCTCTATGTGGACGACGCTCATGGCACCGGTGTCATCGGTGAGCGCAGCCCGATCGAGTCCTCCCCGTACGGCATGCGCGGCAACGCGATCGTCAAGCACAGCGGTGAGTCGTACGACAACGTCATCCTCGTCGGCGGCTTCTCCAAGGCGTACTCGTCGCTGCTCGCCTTCCTCGCCCTGCCGACCGCGGTCAAGAACAAGCTCAAGGTCGACGCCCCGACCTACCTCTACTCGGGCCCGTCACCGGTGGCATCGCTGGCCACCGTGATGGCCGGCCTCGACGTCAACGAGAAGCGCGGCGACGACCTCCGCACCCATCTCTACCGTCTGACCAGCAAACTTCTTTCCCACGTACGCGGGATGGGCGTCCACACCCTCAACGTCCACGACACCCCGGTCGTCGAGATCCCCATCTCCCCGGAGCACGACCTGATCGAGGTGTCGGAGCGGTTGTGGCGGGCCGGCCAGTACGTCACGCTCGCGCCCTACCCCGGCGTGCCGCGCGACGAGATCGGCTTCCGCGTGCAGCTCACCGCCGCGCACACCGAGCAGCACGTCGACGACCTCAACAGCGTGCTCACCGAACTGGCTCGCGACGGCGCGCTGCGACCCGCGATCCCCCAACAACGCCGCCCCGCATGACACCGGCGGCGGACCCCGACGAGTCACCGGTGACAGACTCCAACACGTCACCGGTGATAGAGCCTGGCACACCGGCGGCGGAACCCGGCGAGTCACCGGTGACAGACTCCAACACGTCACCGGTGATAGAGCCTGGCACACCGGCGACGGAACCCGGCAAGTCACCGATGACAGGGCTCACCACGTCACCGGTGACCGGGGCGCTGACGGAATCGATCGAGACGGCGTCACGGGACGAACTCCGGGCACTCCAGCTGGCCCGTCTGCAATGGACACTGCAACACGCGTACGGAAATGTGCCTCTCTATCGCCGTAAGTTCGACGAGGCCGGCGTACGCCCGGAAGACTGTCGCAGTCTGGACGACCTCGCGCGGTTCCCGTTCACGACGAAGCAGGATCTGCGTGAGACGTACCCGTACGGCATGTTCGCCGTCCCGCGGGAGCGGATCGCCCGCATCCACGCGTCCAGCGGCACCACCGGCCGTCCCACCGTCGTCGGTTACACCCAGGGTGACCTCGACATGTGGGCGAACGTGGTGGCCCGGTCGATCCGCGCGGCGGGCGGGCGGCCGGGCGATCGCGTCCACGTCGCGTACGGCTACGGGTTGTTCACCGGCGGCCTGGGCGCGCACTACGGCGCCGAACGCCTCGGCTGCACCGTGATCCCGGTGTCCGGCGGCATGACCGAGCGGCAGGTGCGGCTGATCGCCGACTTCGAGCCGGACATCATCATGGTGACCCCGAGCTACATGCTCACCATCGTCGACGAGATGGAACGGCAAG
Organism: Paractinoplanes bogorensis; assembly: GCF_018829635.1. GTDB lineage: Bacteria > Actinomycetota > Actinomycetes > Mycobacteriales > Micromonosporaceae > Actinoplanes > Actinoplanes bogorensis. The sequence continues at coordinate 23,701 of NZ_JAHKKG010000019.1, read as the reverse complement.
GGCTCGACCCGCGTGGGACGACGCTGCGGGTGGGCATCTTCGGCGCCGAGCCGTGGACCGAGGACATGCGGGCCGAGATGGAGGGCCGGCTCGGGCTGGACGCGGTCGACATCTACGGGTTGTCCGAGGTGATCGGGCCCGGGGTGGCTGCCGAGTGCGTCGAGACCAAGGACGGCCTGCACGTCTGGGAGGACCACTTCTACCCGGAGATCATCGACCCGGCCGACGGGAGCGTGTGCGCCGACGGCACGGAGGGCGAGCTGGTGTTCACCTCGCTCACCAAGGAAGCCATGCCGATCATCCGATACCGCACGCGTGACCTGAGCCGGCTGCTGCCGGGCACGGCTCGCACGATGCGGCGCATGCAACGGATCACCGGCCGCACCGACGACATGATGATCGTCCGGGGCGTCAACGTGTTCCCGACCCAGATCGAGGAGCTCATCCTGCGGGTACCCGGCCTGGCCCCGCACTACCAGTGCGTGCTCACCCGTCCGGGCCGCATGGACGAGCTCACCGTACGCGTCGAGGCCCGCCCCGGCGCGACCGCGGAGGGCCGCGAGCTGGCCGCCCTGATCAAGGAGAACATCGGTGTCACGGCCGCGGTCGAGGTGCTGCCGCCGGACGCCCTGGAACGTTCCATCGGCAAGGCGAAACGGATCGTGGACAACCGCTGACACCGCGGGGCGGGCGCCATGACGACGCCCGCCCCCGGGACTTCAGCTACCGGTGATCGACCAGTGCCACGGCTCCGACGGCAGGTTGATGAAGCCGTACGCGGCCGCGTGCGCCGACAACCACTTGAAGCCGGTCGTGTTGCGGGACAGAGTCTTGCCGTTCTGGGTGATGTCGATGGCCATGCCCAGCTCGTGCAGCGAACGGCCCGGGACGGCGGTCGGCACCCGGCAGGACGAGGACGGCGCGGTCCACACGTCGGGGCAGCCGTTGGACTTGCGCAGCTCGATCTGGCGCTCCCTCGTGCGGAACCCGCCGCCGGACAGCGTCACCCCGTTGGCCCGGGCGTCGTCGAGCATGCGCTTGAACGCGTACGCCACGTTGCGGTTGACGGTGATGCCGTAGACCTGCGTCGTGTCGGCGGTCGTGAACCCGGTCCGCGACTGGGTCACCACGTCCCGGCTGATCGCCTTGGCCTGGGTCGCCAGCGCGTACGCGGTCGGCAGCACGGCCAGCTTCTGCTGGGTCACCACGACCGCGGCCGCGGCGGCGTCCCGGTTGGCGATGGCGGTCGCGAGCGTCCCGGTCGCCGTCCGGACGTTGAGCTGCGCGGCGGTCAGGGAGGTCGCGGTCTGCCCGGCCTCGGTCTTGCGCAGGGTGAGGGTCCTGGTCGCGGCGGTGACCGCGTTCCTGGCCTTGGTCAGGGCGGCGGCGGTGCTCTTCGGCTTCTTCTTGGCGACGGCCTTGGTGAGGTTCTTCTGGGCGGTGGTCAGGGCGGTCTGGGCCGAGGTGACCCGGGCCCGGGCGGCGGTGTCGGTGCTGGTGGCGGTAGTCAGGGCGGCCTGGGCGACGGTGCCGGCGTTGGTGGCGTTGGTGACCTCGGACGTACGGGTCACCACGGTGCCCTGCTGGGTGGCGATGGTGGTGCGCAGCGTCTCGGCCACCTGCTGGCGGGTGAGGCTGCGGTACATCAGCGTGTTCCAGGTCTGCGCCACCGCGGGCGGGGCGGCCTGGGCCGGAGTCGGTGCCGCGAGAGCGCTGAGCCCGAGGGCCACCGCCGCGATCGGCAGGGTGATGGCCCGGCGGGCTCGGGCGCGGGCCTGGTGGTCCGGTCGGAGTTCCTGTCGTGTCGTCACCCCGAGAAGGCTCGGGGCGCCGGGGTGCCGGACCGGATCCGATCAGGGAGCGGCGAGGTAGCGAGGCGACGGGCGGAGGATCAGGGAGCGGCGAGGTAGCGAGGCGACGGGCGGAGGATCAGGAAGCGGCGAGGCAGCGAGGCGACCGGCGGAGGATCAGGGAGCGGCGAGGTAGCGGGCGGCCTGCACGGCGCGGGCGGCGAGGTCGTCGACCGTGTGCGCCTTGCGCGCGAAGAAGCCCTCGGCATAGAGCGAGGCGTAGCCGTGGGCCAGCGCGATGGTCGAGTCGATGAGGCTCAGCGACTCCTCGGGGCTATGGCCGCCGGCCAGCTCGAACAGCCGCGTGATCAGCGCCCGGGTCTGCACGCGACGGGCGTCGTCGGGCACCGCGTAGAGCTCGCCGGCGAAGATGACCTGAAACCCGGCTCCCGTACGGGCGACGAAGCGCACATAGACTCCGGCGCCCTCGGCCATGTCGACGGCCGTCGCCAGTTCCTCGCGCAGATCGTGGGCGGCCTGGGCCGAGACGGCGCTGAGCAGCCGCGCCCGGTCGGGGAAGTGCCGGTAGGGCGCGGCCGAGCTGACCCCGAGGCTACGGGCCACCGCGGCCACCGAGAAGTTCTGCAGCCCGCACTCGGCGAGCAGGTCGAAGCTGGCCTGGATCAGGGCGGCCCGGAGGTCGCCGTGGTGATAGCCACGTTTTTCCGACACCCGGTCCTCCCGCTTGCGACACTTGTAAGTAGGCTCTTACATTAGCAAGTGATAGGCCTCTTACATCAGACGGCTGACAAGCGCGGAGGAAGACGTGAGCATCAAGCTCGGCTACCAGATTCCGAACTTCACCTATCCCGGGGTTCCGGACATGGACCTCTTCGACACGGTCGCCGCGCAGGCGCGCGAGGCCGAGGCCGCCGGCTTCGACACCGTGCTGGTGATGGACCACTTCTATCAGCTGCCCGGCATCGGGACGCCCGACCACGCGATGCTGGAGTCCTACACGACGCTGGGCGCGCTCTCCGGGGTCACCTCGACGGTCCAGCTCTCCACGCTCGTCACCGGCAACACCTACCGCAACCCGGCGATGCTGGCCAAGACCGTGACCACGCTCGACGTGGTCTCCAAGGGCCGGGCCATCCTGGGCATCGGGGCCGGCTGGTTCGAGCTCGAGCACCACGAGATGGGCTACGAGTTCGGCACGTTCACCGAGCGGTTCGAGCGGCTCGACGAGGCCCTGAACATCATCGCGCCGATGCTCAAGGGCGAGCGCTCGACGCACGAGGGCAAGTGGTACACGACCCGTGGCGCCATGAACAACCCGCGCGTACGGCCGAACATCCCGATCATGCTGGGCGGTTCCGGCGAGCAGAAGACGTTCCGGCTGGCCGCCCGCTTCGCCGACCACATGAACATCATCTGCGACGTGACCGACCTGCCCCGCAAGGTGTCGGTGCTGCGCGAGCGGTGCGAGGAGATCGGCCGCGACCCGGCCACGCTGGCGACCAGCTTCCTGGTGATGGGCATGGTGGGCGAGACCGAGCAGGAGGCCAGGAAGCTCGGTGAGCTGATCCCGGAGGACCGGCGCAACCGGGCCTTCCTCGGCACCCCCGACCAGGTGGCCGAGCAGGTCCAGGAGAAGATCCTGGGCGCCGGCATCGACGGCATCTGCATCAACCTGGTGCCCAACGGCCACCGCCCCGGCGTGGTCTCGGCGGTCGGCGCCGCCCTCAAGCCGCTCGTCAAGTAGGTCACTTCGTCGCGGTGGCCCAATCGGCGGCCAGCGTGGGGCTGTAGTAGCGAGTGAAACCGCAGCCCCACGCGATCGGGTCGGCGAGCGGCTCGCCGCCCCAGCGCGGCATGCCGGACACCAGCATCCGGGTGCCGATCCGGTAGGCCGGGGCGTTCTCGGATGTGACATCGCCCCCGCCGGGCGCGGACATGTCCACCGCGACCGTGGCGCCGGAGCCACCCTTGAACCAGGTGTGCACCTGGAAGGTCACCGATCGCAGGTCCAACGGTGGTTGCTCGTCACGCGAGGTCTGCGCCGGGCCGATGGCCGTCACGGTGCCGTCGAAGGCGAAGGCCTGCTCGGCGAGCGTCTCGGCCGAATACTCCTTGACGCACTGCGCCGCACCGGAGGTCAGCGGGTCGCCCGGCTCGGCCCCGGCCGGCGGGGCGACCGCCGGCGCCGCCCAGGCCGGCGCGGACGAGGACGTGACCGGCGGCTGCGCCTGCGGCGGCGTGGCGTCCGGCCGGGAGACGCCGTACACGCCCGCCCCGACGATCACCGCGGTCGCGGCCGCGGCCGTCGTCGCCAGGGCCCGGCGCCGGCGATGGACCCGGCGCACCGCCGCGGCGGCCACGACCTGCTCGTCGGGGGCCGCGGCCGCGTCGGCGGCGAACAGCTCGGCCAGCTCGCGTTCGATCGACTGACTCATCGCGTCTCCCTCTGTGCGTCGATGGTCGCGGGACCGCGCAGGCTGGCCAGGGCCCGCGAGGCGGTGGCCCGCACCGAGCTCTCACTGACGCCCATGGCGGCGGCGATCGCCGCGTCGTCCAGGTCGGCGTAGTACCGCAGGACCAGCACGGTGCGGGCGCGCGGGGCGAGCCGGCTCAGCAGCATCCGCATCTGGTCCCGGGCGGCGACGGCCTCGGCCGGGTCGGCCACCGGGACGCCGGTCTCCGGGCGCAGGTCGGCGGGCCGTTCCGTCGTCCAGCGCCGACGGCGCCAGCTCAGATGCGCGTTCACCAGCATCCGGCGTACGTAAGCCTCGGGGTTGGCCGCCGCCCGAACGCGTTTCCAGTGCCGGTAGACATCGGCCAGCACGGTCTGGGCGAGATCCTCCGCCACCTGCCGGTCACCGCTCAGGGCGAACGCCAGGCGCACCAGCGACCGGCCGTACCCCGCCACGAAATCCTCGAACGACACGCCCGCTCCCGTCAGTGCTCCTCACCTTCAACGACGCATCGGCCACCGCCCCGCGCTGCACACTCTTTTTGCTAGCCCAGAAGTGCGCGTTTGTCAGCCCGCTCCCGACTTCTGTCAGCAATCGAACTCGGTCGATTTACGTTCGGCTTCCGTGCCCTAGCGTAGGGATCGGCATCGATCGATGCCGATCTGACATCGGGGGTAAAAATGCAGGTCAATCACCGATCACGGTGGCTGTTGGCCACCGCCACGTCCATCGTGCTGACCGTGGTCACCCTCCCGGGGGCCGCCCAGGCGTCCGCCGGAGCGATCATCGACCCGGACCAGCAGTACGCCTCCTTCCTGGCGGAGAAGAAGACGGACGGCAGCTGGGCGGGTTCGGCCGACCCGGGCGCCAAGGCCAAGGCTCCGGCCACCGACCTTGCCGCCTACCCCAAGCTCACCGACAAGCAGATGGACGCGATGCGGGCGGCGACGGCCAAGGCCGAGCCGGCCGACGCGGAGGCGGTGACCGTGCAGAGCGTGCAGGTCACCTCGGAGGGCACCAGCGTGACCACCTACGACCCGGCGCCGGGGTTCACGCCGGACCAGTTGGCGGCCAAGCTGCGGGCCCAGGGCAAGGCGTCCGTACGCGTCGTCAAGTCGGCGTCGACCGGCGGCGTCTCGACCAAGGCGGCCAGCGACTGCTCGTACGGCAACGCGCGGACGTGGAGCTGCCCGGTGTCGTTCTGGCGCAACCAGGGCTGGGAGGACCCGTACGTACGGTTCAACGACCACTCGGGCGCGTCGTGGCCGGTCTCCTCGGTCGTGCCGAAGTGGAACACGGTGCAGAACATCGACAGTGAGTACCGCTGGAACAGCTGCCCGGCGGTGTCCGGTTCCCGGTGCATCGACGTCTTCTCGGGCAACTACGGCGCGGGCTGGACCGGGCGGACCACGCTGTACTACGCGTCGGGTTCGTACGGCGCGTTCTCCAACTCGGGCGCCATGGTGCAGCTCAACGACTACTACGACTCGGCCGCGATCGGCGGCACCCGCAACAACACCACCACCCACGAGCTGGGCCACGCCCTGGGGCTCGGCCACAACCTCTACAGCGGCGACGTCATGTACTACGCCGCCAACAAGCGTGAGGACCTCGGCGGCCAGAACCCGGTGATGCTGGCCAGCATCTACTCGATCACCCGCTGATCTTCGCCCGCCCCGGTGCCGGCCCGCGACGTCGCGGGCCGGCACCGGCCGTCAGCGGTGGCCCTCGGTGAAGCGGGACGACTTGTGGTCGAGCAACGCCTCGTCCGGGATCAGCGGCGGCAGATCGGGGTCGTCCGGCAGAGCGAAAACCGAACGTAGCCGCAGGTCGCGGGAGGAAGCACCGACCTCGATGACGAACTCGCCGCCCTCGCGCCGCCAGGCGCCGCGCTCGCCGGTGGCGACGTCCCAGTAGGCGAAGTCGCGGCCGGCCAGCTCGAACACGACCCGCGTGCTCTCCCCCGGTTCGAGGGTCACCTTGTCGAAGCCGCGCAGTTCCCGTGCCGGCCGGCGGACCGCGGCGTCCGGGTCACCGACGTAGAGCTGCACGACCTCCTTACCGGTCACCGATCCCGTGTTGGTGACCGTGCACGAAACACGGACCGCGCCCGCGAACGCATCCACGATGGACACGTCGAGGTCGTCGTACGCGAAGGTGGTGTAGGACAGCCCGTGCCCGAACGGATAGCGGACCGCCCGGCGCAGAGCGTCGTACCAGCGGTATCCGATGAACACGCCCTCGCCGTAGAGGACCGTGCCCCGCTCCCCCGTCCAGGTCACGTAGCCGGGGGTGTCCTCGACCGCGAGGGGGAACGTCTCGGCCACCTTGCCGGACGGGTTGACCCGGCCCAGCAGGACGTCGACCACGGCGGCGGCACCGGCCTGTCCGGGCAGCCAGGCCTCGACGATCGCGTCGACCCGGTCGTGCCAGGGGTCCATGGTGACGGCCGAGCCGTTGGACAGCACGACCACCACCGGCGCCGATAGGTCGGCCAGCCGCCCGATCAGCTCGATCTGGTCGGCGGGCAGGGCCAGCGTCGTGCGATCGTCGGCCTCCTGTTCGAAGGCGAGCGGCAGCCCGGCGAAGACCACGATCACGTCGGCGCCGGCCGCGACGCCGACCGCGTCGTCGATCAGCGCGGTCGCCCGCGCGAACAGCGGGCCGGCCGCCACCCGTTCCGCCGCCGCGGCCAGGCGCAGCGCCTCGGCGAGGGCGGCCGACCGGCGGGCCGGACCGTGGCCGTCGTCGACGAATGTGGCGTCGTGCGCGGCCAGGTAGGCGGCGACGTCGTCCTGGTAGGCGTCCTTGGGCGTGTGGACGTAGCCAGGGGCGTACGCGACGCGGTCCCCGAAGGAGGAAATGAGCAGGTCGAGCGCGTTGTCGACGCGGGTCGGGTCGACGCCGGACGAGCCACCGCCCTGGATCCGGGCGTGCGCGGCGAACGCCCCGATCACCGCGATCCGCTCCGGAGAAGCGAGCGGCAGCACCCCGCTCTCGTTACGCAGCAACGTGATGCAGCCGGCCGCGGCCTCCCGGGCGAGGGCGTGGTGCTCGTCGGCGCGCAGCAACGACAACTGCTCGGACGAGAGCCGATCACCGGGCGCGACGCCGAGGTCCATGATCGGGCCGTTCACCAGGGACGGGCCCGGGTGACAAAGAGCGACCAGTCGCAGGACCCGCCGGGCGGCCGCGTCGACTATGCGTTCGTCGAGCTCTCCCGCGCGTACGGCCGCAATTATCTCTTGATCTGTCGCCCCGCCGACGCCCGGCATCTCGAGATCGAGCCCGGCGACGAGGGCGGGCACCCGGTGGTGCACCGCGTTCCAGTCGGAGACGACCACCCCGTCGAAACCCCACTCGTCGCGCAGGATCTCGGTCAGCAGCCACCGGTTCTCCGAGGCGTGCACCCCGCGCAGCCGGTTGTAGGAGCACATCACCGTCCACGGGTCGGCCGCCTTCACCACCCGCTCGAACGCGGCCAGATAGATCTCGCGCAACGTCCGGTCATCGGCCTCGACGGAGATGCGGGTCCGTTCGATCTCCTGATTGTTCGCCGCGAAGTGCTTGAGCGAAGAGCCAACCCCGACCGACTGCATTCCCCGTACGTACGCAGTACCGAGCTCGCCGGACAGCAGCGGGTCCTCGGAGAAGTACTCGAAATTGCGCCCGCACAGCGGCGACCGTTTCATGTTGACGCCCGGCCCGAGCACCACCTGCACACCCTCGGCCCGCGCCTCCTCGCCGATCGCGACCGCCACCCGGCGGACCAGGTCGCGGTCCCACGAGGCACCCATCGCCGACGCTGTCGGGAACCCGGTGGCGGGCACCCAGACCATGTCGACGCCGGTCTCCTTGCGCAGCCCGTGCGGGCCGTCGCCGACCTCGATGGCCGGGATGCCGAGCCGCTCGATCGTCTCGGTGTACCACTCGTCGTGCCCGGAGAGCAGCGACGCCTTCTCTTCCAAAGTCAGGCCGTCGATGTCGTCGATCATGGTGCCCTTCAGAGCGTCGAGAGGAAGTCGTCGGGATGGGCGCTGCGGACCCGGGCGAGCAGTTCGGGGCCGATCGCGACACCGCCCTCGGCCAGCGCGTCCAGCACCACGCCGCTCAGCGGTGAGGCGTCGGCTACCACGACCCGGGTGGCCGGCCCGAGTTTCGCGATCAGCGCGTTGCGCATCGCGGGGTGCTCCGAGGTGGCGACCGATCCGTTCAACAGCACCGGAAGGTCGCCCAATTCGGTGCCGACCCGCGCGGCACACCAGGTGGCGTAGCGGACGAACGCCGTCGCCTGCGCCTCCACCAGGCCGACCGCGACCGCATCGCCGTCGGATGCAGCGGCCAGGACGGCCCGCGACGCCTGCCACAGATCGGAGGCCGGCCGGGCCCCGAACCGGCGCGTGAAGTCGTGCCGCAGATGCCAGGCGTCCGGCACGTCGTACAGCTCGCAAAGAGCAGACGTCAGCGAGGTCGCCGGCCCGATGCCCATCCACGCCTGGCAAACAGCCTTGAGCGCCTCACCCCCGAGCCCGCCCCCGCCGAGATGGTCGAACACGAAGAAGCCGGAGTGCTCCTCCTGCCCATCAGCGGCGCGCGCCGCCACGGCCGGCCCGGTCCCGACGGTGATCGACACCGCGATCCCGGTGCCGTCGAGCAGCCGCAGCGAGGCGTACGCGTCGTTCTTGACGCTCCACCGCCCCAGGCCACCGAGCCGCTCACGGATATGCCCGTCCCAGAATTCGGCGTCCTCGGGATAGTCGACGCCGGCCATCCGGAACGCGGCCGAGACAATGTCCGACGGGGTGAGGCCGGCATCCGACAGCGCGGCGGCCACGGCGTCGAAGACCGAGGAGAGTGCTGAGGGCACTGAAGCCGCCCCGTAGATGTCGCCGTTGCCACCCCGGCCCCGGCCCAAGACGGTCCCCTCGGCGTCGTTGACGAGGGCGACCGTCTTGGAGTTTCCGGCGTCCACCGCCAGGTAGGCGCGGCTCACTTGAGCAGACGCTCCGGCAGGTAGGCGCGGTGGGCGTACGCCATCTCGTCGTACAGCTCCTCGGCGACCGCGAGCGTCGGCACCATCGGATTGGCGGCCATGGCCCGGATGCCGTCGGCGCGGTTGCCCTTCCACGCGGCCTCGGCGGCGAGGTACTGGAATTCGGCGAGTTGCTGCACCAGACCGCGTACGGCATGGGGAAGGGGTTTCTGCGGCAGCGGTCGCACACCTTGACCGTCGACGGTGCACCACATCTCCACCACGACATCGTCGTCGAAGCCGGGCAGCGCTCCCCCGGCGTTGGGCAGATTGACCGGCAGGCGGGCGCTCCTGTTGTTGTAGTAGGCGCTCATCACGTCGATCGCCAGCTCGAGCTCGTGGATGCCGCCGCGCGAACGAGCGGGGTCGAGCGAGGGAACCTCGACGTTCATCTGCTCCTCGTAGTGCTGCCAGTAGCCGGGCAGCGCCGCGAGGAGGTCTTCGGCGCGGGTGGTGCGGGCGCCCTGCAGTTCGCGCAGCACCTCCTCGCGGAAGTAGTAGTACTGGAAGTAGTCGGCCGGCACCGATCGCATCGCCACGGCCAGCCGCAGCATCCGCTTGGCGTGCACGCTGAGCGTCGGATCGTCGCGGCGCGCTTCCCAGGCCGCGTCGAGCAGGGGCATGAGATCCTTCCCCTCGTACGTGTGCTCGACCGACCAGATGTTGTGATTGATGCCCGACATGACGATGTCGGCCTTCGCGGGGTCCAGTCCCGCGGCGTGGAGCACGGTCTTGGGGAAGACGATCGGGCCCTCGCACATCGACCAGATCGTGCGGTCGGTGAAGCGGGTGACCGCCTGCGACACGATGTTGACCGGGTTGGTGTAGTTGAAGATGACGGCGTTCGGCGCCACCGCGTCGAGGTCGCGGATGATGTCCTCGTAGATGTGGATCGACCGTAGCGCCATGAAGAAACCGCCCGGTCCCTGCGTCTCCTGGCCGATCACGCCGTGTTTGAGCGGGATCCGCTCGTCCAGGGCGCGGGCGGCGAAGTTGCCGGGGCGGAAGCTGGCCAGCACGGCGTCGGCGTCGGTGAGCGCGGCCCGCCGGTCGGTGGTCGACGAGATCCGGATGTCCAGGCCCTGCGACCGGGCGATCTTGCGGGCGATGGTCTCGACGGCGTGCAGGCGGTCGGGGTCGACGTCCTGGATGACGATCTCGGAGCCGTCGAACTCCTTGCCGTGGGCCAGGATCGACGCCATCGTCCCGGCGCCGCGCGACGATCCGCCGCCGATGTAGACGAGCTTGATTCCTGCCATGGTCAGTTGCCTCCAACAGCCGCGTGGTCCGCGATGAGCGTGGGGTTCTTGCATTCGACGACGACGGTGGCCGGCCAGTCCGGCTCATAGGCCCCGGCCCGGCTGATCCGGTTGTACGCCGCGTGTTTGTGCGCCCCGCAGACGATCATGATGACCTCGCGGGACAGTCCGGCGATGGTGTCAACGCCGACCGTCACCCCGTGGGTGGGCACCATGTCGAGCCGGGTGAACTCGGGGAAGGTCCCCATGTTGTCGCGCCGGGTGGCCTCGCCGAGCGGGGTGACATGCGTACGGGCGTCTCGGGGTGTGCCCGGCTGGTTGAACGCGATGTGACCGTCACCCGCGCCGCTGGCCAGCAGGAACAGGTCGATCCCGCCGGCCGCGTCGATGGCCTCGTCGTAGCCCGCCGGGTCGGCCGGGTCGGGCACCCAGATCTCGTTCGACGCCCCGAGCGGCCCGGCGATCTCGCGCTGGGCGAAACCCAGGCACGAGTACGGCAGTTCGGGCGCGACCCGCTGGTCGCCGTCGAGGTAGTCGTCCATCATCACGATGACCAGCCGGGACAGGTCGGCGCCGGCGGCCGCGTGCCGGGCCAGGGCCCGGTAGACCGGCATCGCAGTCCGGCCGCTGGGACAGCCGAGCAGGAACGGCCGGTGGCCGGTCGCGGCCAGACGGTCGAGGATCGTCGCCGCCACCGCGTCACCGACGGCGTCGGTGTCCGGCAGCACAAGGGGTTGGAGAGCCACGGTGTTACTCCTTGATCGCGCCGGCCAGCATTCCGGAGATGAATTTGCGCTGGAAGACGACGTAGAGGGCGAGGACCGGCGCGGCGACGATGAGACCGCCGGCGGCCATCAGGTTGATCTGGGTGACGTACTTGCCCTGGAAGACGCCGAGGGCGACGGTGGCCGTCTGGTTGTCCCCGTGCAGGAACACCAGCGAGAGGAAATAGTCGTTCCAGGTCCACATGAAGCTGAGCAGGATCAGCGTGTAGATGGCGGGCCGGGCCATCGGCGCCGCCATCGAGCGCAGCATCCGCAGCGGTCCGGCCCCATCCAGTTCGGCCGACTCGAACGCCGAGCGCGGCAGGGCCCGGAACGCGGCCCGCATCCAGAAGATCCCGAACGGCACACCCATGCCGAGGTGGATCAGGATGATGCCGGGCAGCGAGTTGGTCAGCCCGAACGTCCGGAACTGGTAGTAGAGCGGCACGATGATGGCCTCGAGCGAGATCATCATGCCGAGCAGGACGACCGGGAAGAGCCACTTGTCCCCGGCCACGCCGAGCACCCCGAAGGCGTACCCGCCGAGCAGGGCCAGGATGACCTGGCCGGCCACCACGCAGACGGCCACGATCAGCGAGACGGTCATGGCCCGCGAGAAGTCGGCGTCGCGCCAGGCGGTGGCGAAGTTGTCCCAGGCGAAGTCGGAGAAGCCGACCGGCTTGCCCGAGCGGTCGGGGCTCAGCGCCGCGACCAGGAACGTGCCGACCGGGAAGAGCACCAGCACGGCCAGGATCGTCAGGATCACGTAGTTGAACGCGCGTTCCATCCTCGAGATCACGATCAATCCCTTTCCGATACGCGGGTGATGACGATCGCGATGATCAGGCAGAGGATCGCCATCACGACGCCGATCGCGGCGGCCAGGCCGACCTGCGGGTTCTGGAACGCGGCCTTGTAGAGCGCCACCGCCGGAGTCAGCGTCGAGGTGCCCGGGCCGCCGTGGGTGGTGACCCAGACCAGGTCGAAGGTGCGCAGCGCGGCCGTGATGGTGAGCGTCAGCGCGACCGCCATCTGGCCTCGCAACCCGGGCAGGGTCACCGCGAAGAACTCCTTGACCGGTCCGGCGCCGTCGATCCGGGCCGCCTCGTACAGCTCCGGGGCGATGGCCGACGTTCCGGAGATGAACAGCACCATGCAGAACCCGAAGGTGACCCAGGTGCCGATCATGCCGAGCGCCGGCAGCGCCCAGGTGAAGTCGCCCAGCCACGTCTTGGCGAAGGAGCCCAGGCCGACCGCTTCGAGCGCGGTGTTGAGCGGGCCGTCCGGCGCGTAGATCCGCTTGAACACCAGGGCGATGACCACGGTCGTCATCACCTGGGGCAGGAAGAAGATCCAGCGGTAGACGGCCATGCCCGGCTGCTTGGCCCGGGTCAGCAACGCCGCCGACAACAGGCCGAGCGCGATCGGCAGCAGCGCGAAGAAGCCGATCAGGACGAGCACGTGGCCGAACGTCGAGCGCAGCACCGGGTCGGTCAGGAACGTCTTGTAGTTGTCCAGGCCGGCCCAGGTCGACGCGCTGACCCCGTCCCACTGGTAGAACGAGAACTGCACCGACTGGGCCAGCGGGACGAGCACGACGAGCGCGTAGACGGCCAGCGGGAGGGCGGCGAAGCCGAGACCGATCCACCGGTTCCGGCGCCGCGGCCGGGCGCTCTTCTGGTGCGTGGTCGGCTCACTCACCGGAGTAGGCGTGCCGGTCGCGGTGGCGGTCATGTCAGCTCTGCCCGGCCAGGAAGGCGTCGCGGTCCTTGTCGACGGCCGCGGTGAACTTGTCCGGCGTCATCTTTCCCGCGTACACCAGCTGAAGATTCTGGCTGATGGTGTCGAGCATCGTCGGGCTGGACCAGTCGAAGTAGGGCACGTAGCCGTCGTCGGAGTCGAGCGTCGCCGCACCCTTCGACTCGTCGGTCAGGCTGAGCGACGTGGCGGGCACCTTGACGTCGGGCGACAGCGCCGGCACCAGGCCCCGGTCGGCGGCCAGCTGACCGGTCTCGGGCGACATCAGGAAGTCGAGGAAGGCGGCCGCCACGTCCGGGTTCTTGCTCTTGGACGAGATCACCATGGCCCCCGGCGCGGCACCGACGCCGACCGTCCCGCTGCCGCTCGCCTGGGCCAGCTGCAGGTAGCCGTACTTGCCCTGCTTGGCCGCGTCGAGACCGAGCGAACCGGTGTACTCCCACCGGAACACGCCCTTGCCACCCACGTAGTTGGCGACCGCGGTCTGGTAGTCGATGCCCTCGAACTTGGGCGGGAAGTATCCGGCGTCGGCCCACTTCTTGGTCAGCGTGATGGCGTCGGTCATCCCGATGTCGCCCGCCTTGATCGAGGCGTCGCCGTAGATGTAGTCGTTGAGCTTCTTCTTGTCGGCCAGCATCGCCTGCGTACCGAGCAGGATGGTGGTCGAGCCGTCCAGACTCCCGTACTCGAACGGAATCTCGCCCGCCGCCTTGGCCTTGGCCGCCGCCGTCTCCAGGTCGGCCAGCGTCTTGGGCGGCTCGAGGCCGAGCGACTTGAGCTTGTCGGCGTTGTAGTAGAGGCCGATCAGCGACGTCCGGGCCATCGGGGTGGAGAACCACGACCCGGTGCCCATGGTCTTGAAGTCGCCGCTGAACTGGTTCTGCCGGGCGATCGTGGTCGGCACTTTCTTGTCCCAGCCATAGGCTTTCGCGTACGCGTCCAGGTTGCGCACCAGACCGCCCTTGGCCAGGGTGCCGAGCGACTGCCAGCCGTTGTTCGCGGTCGCGATGTCCGGCCCGCTGTCGTCCTGCAGCTGCAGGTTGAGGGTCGAGTTGAGCTGACCCCAGTCCTCGTTGGTGCGCTGGATCGTGACGTTCGGGTACTTCTTCTGGAAGTCGGCCACGACCTGCTTGATCCACTCGCCCTCGGCGCCGCCCCAGAAGTCGGTCAGCTTGAGGGTCACGTTGCCGGCCTTGGCGACATCGGTGGACACCGTGTCCGGGGCCTTGGTGGCATCGGTCGCGCTGGTGCCACTGCCCGGGGAGCAGGCGGTCAGGCCGAGCGCGAGCAGAGCCGCGACCATTCCCGCTTTATAGATCTTCATAGGTGCACTCCGTTGTGTCTCTGGCCTCGCCCGGTGGGATCGCGTGGCCGATCTCCGGACACTAAGCCTTCCTATACCAGTTAGTCCAGTACTGAACCAGAAACGAGAACTGGTCCCACCAATGAGCTAACTGGTACAGTGCTCGCCGTGACCGCTTCGACGCAGGCCTACGAGCAGCTGACTCGCGACCTCACCGTCGGCCGCTACGCCCCCGGCACCCGGCTGCCCGGTGAGCGCGACCTGGCCGGTTTGCTCGGGGTCAGCCGGGCCACGCTGCGCCTGGCGCTGAGCCGGCTCGAGTCCGAGGGGGTGCTGCAGCGGTCGGCCCAGCGCGGCTGGTTCGTGCCGACCCAGGTGCTCGGCGAGCCGCCCAGCACGCTGCAGTCGTTCACCGAGATGGCCCGGGCGCGGGGGTTGCGGCCGACCGCGCGGGTCATGGTGCAGGAGGTCCGCCCGGCCTCCCTCGACGAGGCGGCCAAGCTGCGCATCGCGCCCGCGGCTCCGGTGCTGCAGATCGACCGGCTGCGCGGCATGGACGGCACACCCGTCTGCTACGACGTCGTGATCCTGCCCGCCCTGGCGCTTCAGGACTCCGACCTGACCGACAAGTCGCTGTACGACGAGCTGCGCGAGCGATGCGGCATCGAAGTGCACCGCAGCGCGTACACGCTGGTCGCCGAGAGCGCCGACACCGAACTGGCCCGGCTGCTGGGCATCACCGCGGGCGCACCGGTGCTGGTCGGCGACGAGGTCGCGTACACGGCCGACGGCACCCCGGTGCTCATCGGGCACAACAAATACCGCGGCGACGCCTACCGGTTCGAGGCCGACCTGTTCCGG
Organism: Paractinoplanes bogorensis; assembly: GCF_018829635.1. Taxonomy (GTDB): domain Bacteria; phylum Actinomycetota; class Actinomycetes; order Mycobacteriales; family Micromonosporaceae; genus Actinoplanes; species Actinoplanes bogorensis. The sequence goes on along the minus strand of NZ_JAHKKG010000019.1, from coordinate 8,460 downwards.
GTCAGCTCCAGGGCTTGAAGGCGTTCTCCCCCGGCGCGAGTCCCGGGCAGTGCCGCCGGATCAGGTCGCTCATCGTCGTCGCCGCGATGTGGTCCAGGCCGAACTGGGTGTAGATCTCGGGCCGGTAGTCGGCGGTCAGGAACCGGTCGCTCTGCAGCCGCCGTGACGCCATCAGGATGAAGACGCGGAACGCCGTGTCGGAGAAGCCGAACCCCTCGGGCGGCGTCTCGGCGAACAGCCCGACCATCGTGTCGACCTCGTCGATGCTGCGGTAGACGGCCTTGAGCTTCGCCACCGACGCGGGGTCCGCGGTCAGGTCTTCCCACCGCGTGATCCGGGGCAGGTGCAGGGCGGCGCGGAAGTCGTTGTAGCGCGGCACTCCGCGCATCCGGGTGCGCACCAGGTCGACCACCGACAGGTCGACCAGTTCGCCCTCGCGTTCCAGGTTGAGCAGTGCGAGGGGATAGTTGTGCAGCGTGATCGCGCCCGGGTGGGCCGTGCCGAACGAGTGCAGCACGTTGCCCAGGCCCAGCTCGCGCAGCTCGTCGTCGGCCTTGTTTCCCAACAGCTCTTCGAACTTGCGCGTTCCGATATCCTGACCGTCCGGTGTGGAGAATGCGTAGTCGTCCGGGATCAGCGGGTGCATGCGGTAGACGGTGACGAAGTCCTCGGTCAGCGAATAGGGCGTCCCGTGGTGGTCGGGCGTCGTCTTCGGAATGCCGTGCAAGGCATTGGCATCCGTCAGCCAGAGACCGATCCGACTCAGAAGATCGTTTGCCGGTACGCCGTTCCAGTTGACGTTCATGCCACGCTCGAGCACCTTGGTGGCCAGGATCGCCGGCGTCCACTCGACCGTGTGGATCTTCGCGATCATCGCCGCCACGATGAGCCGGGCGGTCTGATAGACGCGCTCTTCGTCCCAGTCGGGATTCCTTTTCGTGAGCTCGTCGCACATCGCGTTGTGCTCGCGGGCGAAGAGCGTGTGCATGCTGCTCAGACCCAGCCACCAGGCCTCGTTGAAGCCGGTGATCTCGGAGCCGGCCACGTCGACCGGCAGATAGCCCTCGGGGGTCAGCCGGATCTTGGCGCCGTCGCGCAGCTCGCGGGCCTTGGCCGTGTTCGTGCCGTAGACCTCGGAGCCGTCCCACCAGTGCGAGGCGACGTTGCCGGTCCCGATGTTGCCACCGATGCGCATCTCGGGTTCGAGCGGCCCGCCTGGGGTGTTGACCCAGCCGGGCACACCGGGCGGTAGCGGGACGCGGACGTCGTCGACGCCGAGCGGGTGCCGCTGGTGCACGACCCAGTCGTGGACCTGGAACTGGATCCAGGTCGCGGCCAGGATGTTCAGCGACGTGGCGGGGCGGAACGTGTCGCGGCGCAGCAGTTCGCGGCTGACCACCAGCGGGTTGGGCTCGTTGGCCAGCTCCGGATGAGGCATCGCGGGGACGTTGCGGCCGAACGCGGCTCCTACAGCGCCCATCTCGGGCGCGGACAGGTCGTTCGCGCGGCCCTCGTGCGTACGGAAAACTCTCTCGTCCTCGCTCGGTGGAACCGGGACATCGCGCACCCGGGGCGGCGCCTCCCGGGTCTCGGTGTCGATCAGATTGTCGCGGCGCAGCACGTCACGCAGGGCGGCCAGGTTGAGCAGAGCCAGGGAGTCGGGCAGCCGGTGCCAGGGCCGGAACCGGTTGACCACGCCGAAGATCGAGACCATGGCCGCACTGGCGATCCGGTTGCGGGCGGGCACATCGGTCAGCCAGCGTTGCCGGTCGCGGTGGGCGGCACTGGCGTCGTAGGCGACCTTGCGGACCCGGTTCAGATTGCCCAGCGGCCGGAACTCCTCGGTGGTGTTCCACGGGTTGAAGCGCATCGCGTGGACAACCGCGTTGTCGCAGGATCCGGCCCGGATGGTGAGGGTGGCGATCGGTTCCGGTTTCGCGTGTTCCGAGCGCCAGTCGACCGCGGCGTCCTCGATCGGTGTCTCCTCCGGACTCCGGAACCGCTGCACGCAGAGTTCGAAGCGTACGTCTCCTGTGCGGAGCCGCTCCCCCATCTCGGCGGTGAGGAAATCCGGCCCGTCGGCCACCTCTACTTTGGCGTTCTCGAGAGGTCGCAGCAGGTATTGGACCGCGTGCTCGCCGCCCCACGTGATCGGGGTGCGACTCCAATACGTCTCGGTGGCCACGCTGTCGATCCGGCGGCGGGCGGCCAGGACGTTGCGGGCCATCCGGATCGTCTCGTCCGGGCCGAGCACGAAGGCCAGCCGGACCAGGCCCAGGTAGCGGCCGAGCCCGCCGCCCGCGGTGGCCAGCGCGAACTCGGCGAACTGGCGGGCGTCGCGGGCGTGCGAGACGGGCGCGTTGGTCATCAGCAGGTCGTGCTGCTCATCCGGGGATGCGGCTATCCGCAGGGCGGCCCCACGAAGGTCGGGCTCACGATCGTCGAGGATGCGGCCTTCGGCGTTGCTGAACCGCACCGACGTCCGGTAGACCGCGCCGGGCTGGGCGAAGCCCACCCGCAGCTCAGCCGGGAGGTCGTCGCGGAATCTGAGCTCGGCGTCGTCCACCGCGTACGTGCCCTTGGCCTGGAATCCCGCCTTGACGGGCCGGCCGTTCTTGAGCTGTGTCTGCATGATCTGGACGGCCATGTGCTCGAACAGCCGCCGTTCGGCCTCGGGCGAGCCGCCCAGGTAGACCTCGCGCCACAACACCCCGGTCCCCGTTGTCATCGCAACACTATGGACCTCCGGGGGCCGGGGGTGCTGTCGGCTATCGGCCTCTTAGGCCGGTTCTGGTACGCCGCCGGGCTCGGGCGCGGGCTCCGTGGGTACGGGTGACGGCTCGGCCGGCGGGGGCGGCAGCGGGTCGGGGCTGCCCGGTTCGAGCTCGCCCGGGTCGTCCGGGATGGGCGCGCCCGGGTCGAGCGGCGGGTATTTGTCCGGATCAGACGGGATGCTCATGCCCCGCGTCGTACCCGCGTGATCTTTCGTCAAACCCGCTTCACCCGTTGACGGCGTCCCGCCACACCACCCATTCGCGCAGCTCATCGAGGTTGTAGTCGGGGCCCCCGACGCCCACCGTGAACAACGAGGCGCCCAGGTTGAGCAGCTCCGGGCCGGAATCGGCAGGCTTTCCCCGTACGCCGGTGGAGATCTCGATCTCGCCCGGATCACGGCCCACGTCGGCGCAGTGCTGTCGCAGGATGCCGGTCTTGCGCTCGAGCGTCTCGGCGTCGCCGAAGCTGTGCCAGATGTCGGCGTGCCTGGCCACCAGACGCAGCGTCTTCTTCTCGCCGCCGCCACCGATCAGCACCGGGATCTTGCGGGTCGGGGCCGGGTTGAGCTTGCCGAACCGCGACTCGATCCGCGGCAGGTCCTCGGCCAGCTTGTCGAGCCGGCCGCCGGCGGTGCCGAACTCGTAGCCGTACTCCTGGTAGTCCTTCTCGAACCAGCCCGAGCCGATGCCCAGGATGAGGCGCCCGTCGCTGATGTGGTCGACGGTGCGGGCCATGTCGGCCAGGAGTTCCGGGTTGCGGTAGCTGTTACAGGTGACCAGGGCGCCGATCTCGACCCGGGACGTCTGCTCGGCCCAGGCGGCCAGCATCGTCCAGCATTCGAAATGGGCGCCCTCGGGCTCGCCGTACAGGGGATAGAAGTGATCCCAGTTGAACAGCACGTCGACGCCGAGCTCCTCGGCCTCGGCGGCAGTGCGGCGGATGGTCTGGTAGTCGGCGTGCTGCGGCTGGAGCTGCAGGCCGATGCGGACGGGCCTCGAAGTCATGATCGCCAGCCTATGCCGGGAAGACAGGTACTGGGCCCACCCCTTTCGGGGTGTCATCACCCGTGGCCGGGGACCTGCCCCGGACGACGATCACCTCATGGGAATCACACGACGCACTCTGCTGTCCATTGTCCCGGCTGCGCCTCTCGCTTCCTTGGCCGGCGGCCCGGTCACCGGTGTCACCGCCATCACCGGGGTGACCGTCATCGACGCGGACGGGCGGCGGCGGGGCCAGACCGTCCTCGTCCGCGGGGATCGCATCGTCGACGTGGGACGGGTGTCCGTGCCGCACGACGCGCGGGTGGTCGACGGGCGGGGCAAGTTCCTCATCCCCGGACTGGCCGACATGCACTCGCACGCGACCGGCATCGACCCCACCGACCCCGAGCTGTACGTGGTCAACGGCGTCACCACGACCCGGGAGATGTCCGCCAACGAGCCGGCCCGGGGCTGGCAGCGGGAGATCGACAGCGGGAACCGGATCGGACCACGCTGGATCATCGGCAGCGCGATCGTGGACGGCGCACCCTCACTGTGGGAGGGCATCGGGGTCCCGTACGTGTCGGTGGCGAACGCGGCCCAGGCCCGCGCGGCGGTGCGGGAGCAGGCGTCGGCCGGGGCGGCGTTCATCAAGACGTACACCCGCCTCAACCGCGAGTCGTTCCACGCCATCGCGGCCGAATCGCACCGCGCAGGCTTGCCGTTCCTCGGCCACGTCCCCGACTTCGTGCCGGTCACCGAGGCCGCCGACGCCGGGCTGCACACGATCGAGCACCTGTTCGAGTTCTGGTACGACACGTCCCGCGACGAGGCCCGCCTGCGCCGCGAGATCGCCCGGATCAAGGTGGCCGGCGGCGATTACGCGGGCTGGTTCACCGGGCTGCACCCGGTCGAGTACGCGGCCGCCCGCACCTACGACCGCGACAAGGCGGCCCGCGTCTTCGAACGCCTGGCCCGCAACGGAACCCGCGTCACGCCGACCCTGACCGTGCACTGGACCTGCGACACACCCCAGGACGTACCCATGGACGACCCGCGCTTCCGCTACTTCAGCGCGGACATGATCGCGTACTGGAAATGGGCCACCGACCTGTTCTACCTCAAGGGCCGCACGGCCAAGGAGAGCGCCGAACGACGCGAGCTGTTCACCCGGCGTCTGCACCTGGCCGGCGAGCTGGCCCGGGCCGGCGTGCCGCTGATGACCGGCACCGACCTCGGCACGTCCTACCTGATGCCCGGCTTCAGCGTCCACGACGAGCTGAAACTGCTGGTCCGCGCGGGCGTGACGCCGTTGCAGGCGCTGCGGGCGGCGACCCTCGAGCCCGCCCGCAGCCTGGGCCGCCACGACGCCGGCACGATAGCCCGGGGCAAGGTGGCCGACCTGGTCCTTCTCGACGCCGACCCGCTGACGGACATCTCGCACACCACCAAGATCAACAGTGTTCTCGTACGGGGCACGCTGGTCGACTCCGCCGCCCGCCACCGGATGCTGGCCGACATCGAGGCCGCCGCCCGGAGCAGGCCCGCCTCGGGCGCTGTTCCCGTTGCCGCCGGTTGCGCCTGCCATTCTCCGCGTGTTGCGGTGGGCGGTTCATCGACCAGCCGTTAGGGTGGGACGCATGGTGATGAGGGCGCTACTGACGCTTCTCGCCGCCGTCTTCCTGCTCCGCCGGCCCGCTCCGGTCCTGGTGTCCACGGCGGCGGTCCCGCCGCCGCCGGCCGACCGCACCCCGATTCTTCGCGCGCAGTTCACCGCGGGTGTCCGCGGCTCCCGCGCTCCCCCGTTCGCGACCGTCTGACCGTCCGCTCGCGGGTGGTCACAGTGACCATCGACGACGCTCGCGAACGGAAGTCCTGTCATGAACACGGTTGCCGAACTGATGCTGGCCGACCCCAAGCCCATGGCCATCTGGGCCATGCTGATCCTGCTCACCTTCCCGGCGTTGCTGATGCTGGGCAGCCCCGAGGCGATGCGCCGTCCCGGCCGGATGATGCGCGACCTGGTCGCCGCGCTGCTCGGTGACGAGCTCGAGCGCGACGAGCAGGATCATTTCGCTTCGGAGGTACGCGTCGCAGCCGAGCGCGCGGCGGCCGGGGCGCAGCGGTGGCGCGAACTGTGGGAACAGTCCGAGACCGCGGTGGCCGACGCCTACCAGGCCTGGCTCGACGCCGACGCTCGCCTGCGGGCGGCGACCTCGGCCGCGGCCTGGGGCACGCCCTGGTCGGTGCGGACGTGCGAGGAATACGCGGCACGCGAGCGTTTCCTGCACCGCACGGTCTCGTCCGCGGCCGCCCGCGGTGATCTCCCGCCCACCGCCGTCGCCGACGCGCTGGCCGGCCGCAACGGCTGGGACGCCCGCCTGCACCCGGTCGACCAGGAGTTGGTCATCGCCCGCGCCTCGGTCGCGTGGCTGCGGCAGCGCTACGAGGCGGCCCGGCTCACCGAGCAGCGCACGTGGCACGACGCCGAGCTGTCCCGCCGCACCGCCGCCAGCCTGGCCGACGAGGCCCGCACCGCCGCCGCCTCGCCGAGCGTCACCGCTCGCGGTCCCCGTGCCCGAGCCGCGATCGTCGCGGCCCGTCGCCGCGCCGCAGTGCCCGCCTGAGTCGCAGTCGATCGCTCCTACGGCGTGACGTGCTACCGCGGCCTGCGCGGCACCAAACCGTCCCCACCACTCGCGTGTCCCGCACCCGAACCGCGATCGTCGCGGCCCGTCACCGCGCCGCAGTACCCGCCTGAGGCGCCGTCGATCGCCCTTACGGCGTCACGTGCCACCGCGGCCTACACGGCCTCCAAACCGTCCCCACCACTTGCGCGCCCCGTACCCGAGCCGCGATCCTCGCAGCGCCGCAGTGCCCGCCCGAGTCCCTGTCGACCGCTCGTACGGCGTGACGTGCTACCGCGGCCTGCGCGGCACCAACCGTTGGCATCGCGTAGGCATGCGCGGTCGGTCAATGATTCGACGGACGTTCCGGCGTCAACATCGAGCGTCCCCGCGGAAGCGGGCTCACCGTTGCGGTGGCGGGGCGGTCGTGCCGCGGATCACCAAGCGGGGTGAGATGACGGCCGCGCGAACCGGGTCGGGCGTGCCGTGCGCGCGAGCCAGCGCCCGGTCGACGGCCTGACGGGTCATCTCGGGAACGTTCTGGGCGATCGTCGTCAGGTTCACGTGGGCTAGACGGGCCAGGCTGCTGTCGTCGAAGCCGACCACACTGATCGACTCGCGCCCGGTGAGCCCGAGCCGGTTGAAGACGTCGAGCACCCCGGTCGCACAACGGTCATTGAAGACGGTCACGGCGGTGGGCCGGTCGTCCGGACCCGAGGTGCCGAGCAGGAGTGACCGGGCCGCCTCGGCGCCGTCCTCCTCGGTCAGCCCGCCGGGGACGATCTCGATATGTGCGGTCAATCCGTGACGGCGCATCGCGGCACCGTAGCCCCGGCGGCGGTCGGCGGCTCCCGGGGCCCGACCGCCGTCGATGAGCGCGATGCGGCTGTGCCCCAGGGCGACCAGGTGATCAACAGCCAGGCGCAGACCCTCCGCGTCGTCCGTGCGGACGACGTCGAGATCGGTAACCCGCACCGACCGCGCCAGGACAACCACGGGCATGCGTGCCGCAAGGCCGCCGAGGGACGCCGCCGTCGACTGGGGACCGAGCAGGATCAAGGCTTCGCAGCGGTCCTGCAGGAGGCTCGCGATCGCGGCGGCCTCGTCCCGCTCAGCGGTGACCGCGCTCAGGGCCAGTTCATAGCCGGTCTCGCGGGCCGCGGTGTAGAGCCCCGTGACCAGGTCGGCGTGGAACGGGTGCTGAATGCCGAACACCACGCCGAGCAGCCGGCTCCGGCCACTGCGCAGAAGCCGGGCCCGGCTGTCCGGGTGATAGCCGAGCTCGCCGGCCGCCTCGAGCACCCGCCGCCGGGTCTCCGGGCTCGCCCCCGGCTCGTCCCGCATGACCAGGGAGACCAGCGACTTCGAGACGCCGGCCCGGGTCGCCACGTCGGCCAAGGTGGGTCGCACGAGCGCATCGTAGCCATCCAGCCTGGAACGTTCCAGTCCTCCCGCAGGCGTTGTCGCAAATCCTGGAACGTTCCAGGCCGCCACCTTGACCGAAGCGGCGCCGCCGGACACTCTGCGAGGGTCACCTGGAACGTTCCAGGATGGGCGAGCCGTTCCGGCGCTGTCACGGCTGGCGGCTCGCCCAACACCTCCGCAACGAACGGGAGGACAGGCGGTCGCACAACCTCCGATCGACAATGGCCCGGTGATTGCCGCTTCGCATTGATCAGCCGCTGTTGCTCCCTCCGCAGCGGCGTAAAGATCAAGCGCAGGTCGCCACGCCACACGGGGGCCGACCGGAAGCCGACATGTCGGCGGCACGCACGACCAGCTTGCCCTCGGAGCCGGCCGGACGCCGACGTGCCGGCAGCACGCACGACCGGCATGCCCTCGGAGCCGGCCGGACGCCGACGTGCCAGCAGCACGCACGACCGGCATGCCCCCGGGGCCGACCAGACGCCGACATGCCAGCAGCACGCACGACCGGCATGCCCCCGGGGCCGACCAGACGCCGACATGCCAGCAGCACGCACGACCGGCATGCCCCCGGGGCCGACCAGACGCCGACATGCCAGCAGCACGCACGACCGGCATGCCCCCGGGGCCGACCAGACGCCGACATGCCA
>NZ_JAHKKG010000018.1 GCF_018829635.1 Paractinoplanes bogorensis | reverse complement strand
TCAGCCGGGATCGGTGCCTGAGACTCGGCCGAGATCGGTGCCTGAGGCTCAGCCGGGATCGGTGCCTGAGACTCGGCCGAGATCGGTGCCTGAGGCTCAGCCGGGATCGGTGCCTGAGACTCGGCCGGGGCAGGAGTCTGGGGACTAGTAGTGGTGGCCGTGTCGGAACCAGCCGAGGTGGGCGGCTCGGACCCCGCCGACGGCGACGCCTGGGGCTCGACCGAGACAGGCGCCTCATAACCAGCCGGGGCAGTCACCTGAGGCACGGACACGTCGGAACCGACCGGGGCCAGCGGCTCAGACCCCGCCGACGCCGACGCCTGGGGCTCAGCCGAGACAGGCCCCTCGTGACCAGCTGGAGCAGCCGGTTCGGTGGGCGCGCCCACTTCGGATCCCGTCGGCGCAGGCGAATCCGCTACGCCTGACACGGACGGCTCGGGGCCGGTCCCGGGAGGCGGCAGCGCCGAACCGTCCGAGGCCGCCGAACCGGAGGACACAGCCGGAGTATCGGCACCGGAGGGCTCAGGCGCCCACGACGCAAAGATGTTCTCCGGCGCGGGCGCAGCGGGCTGGCCAGGAGCCGTGAGGTCACCCGCCGGTTGTGAGGACTCACTTACGTCTGCAGGAGGCGCAGACTCGCCGACGTCCGCGGGATGTGAGGACTCACTTACGTCCACAGCCAGCGCAGGTCCAGCAGCATCCCCAAGAAGTGAGGACTCACTAACGTCCACAGCCAGCGCAGGTCCAGCAGCATCCCCAGGGAGCGAGGACTCACTAACGTACACAGCCAGCGCAGATCCACCGGCATCCCCGGGAAGTGAGGACTCACTTACGTCCGCGGGGAGGGCAGGCTCCCCGCCATGCGTCAGAAGCGAGGACTCGCTGGCGGACGTTGCGAGTGAGGACTCACTAACGAAGGACTCCGGGGCAACAGGGGCCGGCATTGCCGTCTCCGGGACTATGGGCGTTGAGGGTTGGGGCTCCGGCGCTGCGGGCGACACGTCTTGTGTGGGCTCGGCAAAGGTGGGCGGCGACCCGAAGTTGTCGGACGTGGACGGGACGGCCGTCACAGGGTCCGACACGACGAACCAGGAGTCAGATGTGGGCGGTGCGGGCTCTGCGCTCACACCGCCATAGGCCTGGCTGCCGTCCGGCGACTGTCCGAAACCCGCGCTGTCGAGGCCTGCGGGATCGCCCGGCTCAATACCGCCCGCTGCCGCCTCCAAGCCCACGCCGTCGACCGACCCGCTGCCAGCCGTGCCGTCCAGGCCTGCAGGATCGCCCGGCTCAATGCCGCCCGCTGCCGCGTCCAAGCTGACGCCGTCGACCGTCCCGCTGCCGGCCGTGCCGTCCAGGCCTGCGCCGCCGGTGGGGGTGCCTCCGGTCGACGCGGGATTGTCGGCGGCGGTAGTCGGCTGCCAGTCGGTGTTGTCGGCGTCGACCAGGCCGGATGCCTCGGAACGGTCGGGACCGCTCGGGTCGCCTGGGCCGGCTGTGCTGCCGGGGATGCCTGGCATTCCGGGCATCATCGGTGGCATGCCGGGACCGCTGGCCGGGGCTGGCGTGGTTCCGGTCGGCTCGGTTCCGGTGTCGGGCAGGTCGACCTCGTCGACCGGGTCCATCGAGGGGCCGTCGGTGACGCCGAAGTCGTTGCCACCCAGCCATTCCGGGACGGTCAGGCCGGCGCCGCCTGCTGCTGTACCGGCCGGTGCGGCCGGACTCTCCAACTGCGCCCCGGACGGGCTCCAATCGGCCCCGTCGGCTCCGATCAGGCCGCTGGCATCGGGTGTGTCCGGGATGCCGGGACCACCGCCCGCGCCCATAGGGCCGGCCCCTGGTCCTTGACTTGGCATCATCGGCATGCCGGCCGGCGGCACGCTCGAGGCCGGCCCGCCCGTTTCACCAGCTCCGGTCAGGTCAGAGCCGCCCTCCGGGGCGCCCGGCAGCTGAACGCCACCGTCGGGCACTTCAGCGCCACTGCCCCAACCACCCGACCCGTCACCGACGCCGCCGGGCACATCAACGCCACCCTCCGGAAGACCAGGCACAGAAACGCCATCGTCGGGAAGGCCCGGCACAGCCACGCCGCCCTCCGGAAGGCCCGGCGCCGAAACACCGCCGTCGGGCAGGCCTGGCACGTTCAAGCCGCCCTCGGGCAAGCCGGGGATATCGATACCGTTGTCCGAGATGCTCGGTCCGGAGCCGTCCCAGCTCGGCAGGTCCGGCGCGGTGATGCCGTTACCGGGCGAGGACGAGCCGGGGACCAGCAGGCCTGAGCCGCCGGCCTCGGTGCCGGACGGGGCGTTCGGCAGGTCGAGGTCTACGCCGGACGGCTTCCAGGTGTCGGCATCGCCGGACACCAGGCCCTGGGCGTCGGGGGAGTCGGGCAGCGCCGAACCGCCGCCCAAGCCACCGCCGCCGGTGCCGGGCATCCCGGGCATCATGGGGACGCCCGCGCCGGGGATCGCCGTGCCCGGGACCGTCGCTTCGCTCGACGAACCGGGGCCGGTCGGCAGCACCGGCTCGGTCAAGCCGACACCACCGGCGGAGGCGCCACCGGGCGCGGACGGGCTGTCCACACCGCCCGCTCCGGACGGATTCCAGTCGTCCGCGTCACCGGTGACGAGACCGCCGGCGTCGGGCGCGTCGGGAAGACCAATGCCGCCGCCCAGGCCGCCACCACCGGCACCGGCACCGGCACCGGGCATGCCGGGCATCATCGGGGCACCCGGCAAAGCCGTACCGCTCGGGGGTCCGGACACGGCCGGCAACTGCGGGTCGGTCAGGCCGAAACCACCGGCCGACGCACCGCCCGGCGCGGCCGGACCGTCGACACCGCCCGCACCGGACGGGCTCCAGTCGTTCGCGTCACCGGTGACAAGCCCGCCCGCATCCGGCGCGTCCGGAATGCCGACGCCGCCCGTGCCCAGACCACCGGCACCGGGCGCGCCGGGCATCATCGGCATGCCACCGCCCAGACCGGCCCCACCAGGCAACACACCCTGCGGCGCCTCCGGCGAACCCACCGACGGAACCGACGACTGCCAGTCACCCGAGTCACCGGTGACAAGACCACCGGCGTCCGGTGCATCCGGAATACCCACGCCGCCCGCGCCCAGACCACCGGCACCGGGCGCACCCGGCATCATCGGCATGCCACCGCCCAGACCGGCCCCACCAGGCAACACACCCTGCGGCGCCTCCGGCGAACCCACCGACGGAACCGACGACTGCCAATCACCCGAGTCACCGGTGACAAGACCACCGGCGTCCGGTGCATCCGGAATACCCACGCCGCCCGCGCCCAGACCACCGGCAGCGGGCGCACCCGGCATCATCGGCATGCCACCGCCCAGGCCGGCCCCACCGGGGAGCATGCCCTGCGGCGCTTCCGGCGAACCCACTGACGGGATCGACGACTGCCAGTCACCCGCGTCACCGGTGACAAGACCACCGGCGTCGGGCGAGTCCGGGATACCGGCGCCACCCGCGCCGAGACCGCCACCACCGGGAGCGCCCGGCATCATCGGCATGCCACCGCCCAGGCCGGCCCCTCCGGAACCGATGCCGCCGGGCGCGCTGGGCGATCCGATGATGGGGGCGGCGCCGTCCCAGTCGTTCTGGTCGCCTTCGAGGAGGCCGTTCGCGTCGGGGGCGTCGGGGATGCCCGAGGCGTTCAGGCCGCCGGCCCCGCCACCGGGGGCGCCGCCGATCGGCATGCCGCCGGGCGAGTTGAGGCCGGGAACGTCGACACCGGCACCGTTACCGCCCAGCCCGCCGGCCGTGGGTGGAGCGGGCACGGTCGGGGGCTCGACACTGCCGACGCCCCCGCCCGCACCGCCGGGCGTGCTGACCTGCGGCGGGACGACGGCTTTGTTCTGAGTACCGAGATTCTGCGTACCGAAGCCGCCCGCACCCGGAACGTTCGGCACCACGGGGGGCACGAACGAGCCGTTGCCACCGGAACCGTTCGCGCCGGGACCGTCCAGGCCGGGAAGACCGCCGCCAAGACCGCCAGGGCCACCACCCAGACCGCCACCGCCAGTCGGCAGTGACAAGCCGGTCGGCGGCGGGGTCACCTCGGGCGCGGTGAAGGCGTTCGTGGCCGGCCCGTTGCCGCCGCCCGGATTGAAGGCCGGCGTCGACACGTTCGGGGTGGACAGATTGGGCGTGGACAGGTTCGGCGTGGAGAGATTGGGGGTCGACAGGTTAGGCGTGGAGAGGTTGGGCGTCGAGATGTTCGGGGTGCTGATGTTCGGCGTACTGATGTTGGGTGTGCTGATGTTCGGGGTCGAGATGTTGGGCGGCGTGGTGATCGGCGGGGCGCTGAACGAGGGGCTGGTGAAGTTCGGCGTGGTGAAGTTGGGCGTGGTCAGCTCGGGGGTGCCGGTGCCGTCCGGTGGCACCACCGAGCTGTAGGTGAAGTCGTACTGCCCGGCCACCGTGCCGACGACCTGCGACATCTGGCGCGCCATCGGCTTCTCGAACTGGGTACCACTGATCGGCACCATCTTCCCGCTGCCGTCGCCGACGCCGTTCTGTGCGGCGATGCTGGCCCACGACGAGTCGAGGTAGTGCATGGTCTGCTGCGCCCACGACAGGTAGTTGGCGCTGGTGTAGAGCTGGTTCGGGATCGAGTTGATGTTGTTGGTGCCGGCCGCGCCCGCGATCCGCTCGGACTGGTTGCCCAGCCAGTCGGCGAAGTGCTGCATCTTGGCCAGGAAGGCCTCGGCGGCCTGGCCCTGCCACGCCCGGTCGGCACCGGCGACGGCGTCGGACTGACGGCGTACGAAATCCTCGAGGTAGGTCAGCGTCTCCTGGGCGCGCTGGAAGGCGACCGCGGCGTCCATCACCGACTGGGGGCTGACCAGGCTGGCCGCCTCGGTCTGGCCCGCCTCGGTGGCCAGCGCGGCGCCGCCGGTCACCGCGGCGAGGAGCTTGCGCCAGCCACGCTCCTCCTCGGCCCAGGCTTCGTAGTCGAGGAGGTTGCTGGTGTCGATGGTCTGAGGACGGAAGGTCGCTTCTTCCTCGGCTGAGTTCTGCCACGCTTCGTTGTCGTCCGACATGTCTCCGCCCTCAAAACCGTGTTACTGGTTTCCGCCGGTGGTGGTACCGCTGCTCTGCCCGTAGTCGGCCAAGCCGTCGATCTTGCCCCAGGCGTTGCCCATGTTGTCGCCGAGCTGGGTGGTTGTCATCTCGTTGAATTCCTCGGCGTTGTCGTAGCTGTCCGCGATCTTGAGGAGTCCCTCCTTGACCGCGAGCAGCGCCTCGTGCGAGGCGAGCAGCAGGCCCATGGCGTCGCCGCGCAGGCCGGCGTCGTTGGAGTTGACGCCCTCGATCTTCTGGCGCAGCACCTCGGCCTTGGCGAAACCACCGGGCAGCATGGCGATGTCGCCGAGCTGCTTGCGGGCGGTGAGGATGAGGTTGGAGCCGCCGTCGTCGAGCCCGACGATCGCGCCGATCTGGTTGGCCACGTGGCGCAGCGCCTCGGTGCTGACCGCCAGCTCCTGGTTGGGGTTGTTGCCGCCCGAGTACTCGGTGTCCTCCGGGTGCTCGAACGTGTTCTCCGGCATGTCGTACGGCGGGTTGTCCTCGTCGTACGGCGTGACCGTGACGTTGTCCTCCTGGGTGACGTCCTTGTTGTGCTGCTCGACGATGGCCTTCCACTCGTCGTGCTGGATGACGTCGTCGGTGTACCAGTCGACCAGCGCCTGCTCGTCGTCGTCCCAGTCGATGTCACCGTCGTAGTCGGTGCGCCAACGCTCGATGACCGAGCGGGCCCAGCCGTTCTCGAAGCCGTGCTCGGCGTCGTATTTGGGCAGGATGCCGACCGCGTCGACCGCCTCGGGGTTGGCATAGCTGAAGTCGATGCTCATCGGGCCGGTTTCCCTTCATCGGTGGAGGACGGCCGGCCGCCGAGACGACGGCCGGCGTACGCCGTGATCAGCCGCCGCGGACGTCGTTCCAGATCTGCGCGTGACGCTGCTCGGTGGTGCCGTAGTTGTCGGAGATCTGGAGCAGCGTGACCCGGGCCTGGTCCAGGTAGACGGTCATCTGGTCGGCCGACTGGTTCCAGGCCGCCTTCGACACGTAGTACTGCTGCTGGGCGGCACCGGTCCACTCGGCCAGGCTGGCCTCGACGGTCTGCTCCATCTGGGCCAGCGCCGACTTGATGCGCTGGTTGATGGCGTTCATGTCGTAGAGCACGGCGTCGGCCTGCTGGAAATTGAACGTGTAGTTCGACATCAAAACCTCCTTTGAGTACGCGAAAAAGGTCAGACGCCGGGAAGTGCGGCGCCGAACGAGTTGGCCGTGTTGGCCGCGTCGTCCTCGGCCTGGATGTAGCCCTTGGTGGTCACGCCCATCACGTCGAGCATGTTGATGAGCTCGTTGATGACCCGCTGGAAGGCGCCCTCCCAGCTGTCCATGGCCTGGTTGAAGCCGGCCGAGGCCTGACCCGTCCAGGACCCCTGCAGCGTGGCCATCTGGCTGTTCACGGCCTGCAGCGAGCCGGTGAACTCGGTGGCCTTGTCGGAGAACTCCTGGGCTGCACGCTGCATGCCCTCTTCGGTGGTTTGCACCTGTGGCATCGTCACGGCAGAAACTCCTCACGTCGGGTGCCGGTGGTCGGGTCGTGCACCCGGGCGGGGAACCACCACGCGGGCACAAGAGTTTTGAATCATCGGCCTCCTCCCCGGCAAGGACGGCACGTGACCGGATGTCCGAAAGACGGGCAAGAGTGCACTCGTTCGCCCGATCCGTGACCGGTCAGGGACGGGTAGGGAAAGGCGTCTGCACGAAAGTCCCCCGGAACCGTGACAAGTCTTCCGCGCCGCGAGCTCACCGATCTTCACTGAACGCCGACTCTTCGCCGGCGTGGAGGTGGGCATGGACTTCAACGAGCGCATCGAAAGCTTGTTCGAGGAGTACCAGCGTCAGCGCAACAGCCTCACCGAGATGCAGCAGAAGATGCGGGCGCTGACCGCCACCGCCACCTCACCCCGCCGTGAGGTGACCGTCACGGTCGGCCAGAACGGGGTGCTCACCGACATCAAGTTTCCGACCTCGGCCCACAAACGCCTCACGCCGGCCGACCTGACCGAGGTCATCCTGGCCGCGTACGGGGAAGCCAAAGAGGACGTGACGGGTCAGGCGGCGGCCGTGCTGGCCCCGATGCTGCCCGAGGGCACGGACGCGCGGGCACTTGTCGACGGTTCCGCGGGGACGGACGCCTATCTTCCGGCCGAGCCGAGGATGGCTACGAGCGTACGGGAAATGCTCGGTCTTGGTCGGACACCGCGATGACCCAGCCGCGGGGACGCCTTTACGTCAACCCGGACGGTGTCGTCTCGGTCGGTGACGCGTACGGCGAGCATGTGCAGATCTATGACACCTACCTGGCCAACCTGGTGTCGTTGCGCGAGCGCTACTCCAAGGCGTGGGGCAACGACGACATGGGGCAGCAGTTCTCGACCAAGTTCCTGGCCGGCCTGGACAACCTCGAAAGCCTGATCGGCGGGGTCAAGGGCACGTTGCAGTACACCGCGGAAGGGCTGCAGTCGTTCGGTAAGGCGTATGCGGAGGCGGACGAGAGCGCGAAAGAGGTCGGGCGGCAGATGCAGGGCGACTTCGAGGAGTCGTTCGCGCCGAAGGCCCGTCGTGCGGTGGCGGCCCCTCCTGCACCGGTCGAGGGTGCGGAGGGAGAACCCCTACAGGCTTTACGCCGTACGCGGGTAGCCGCTCTGCCTTTGGAAAGCTCGCCCGACGAGGGCCAACCCCTTATGCGCGCCATGCGGTCGACGCGGATGGCCGTCGAGGCGCCCGAACTGGAGCCCACGCACACTTTTGCGCGAAGTGTGCGTGCCGAGGCCGCCTCGCCCATGATGCCGGCCATTTCGAGCATGATGCTCAAACCCGAGTACACAACCGCGCTCGTCGGCGGTGAGGCGTTGCCGGAGGGTTACCGGTTGCAGGCCCTTAACCCCTTTCCCGACGGTACGACCCGTGTCGACGCCAACCTCTACGAGTCGATAACCCCTCTTTCCGGTACGACGGTGACCACGCCCGACGGTCAGCCGATCGAACCCGACGGACGGCAACTGTTCGTCGTCAAGGACAACCCGGCCGCCGACGCGACGCAGCCCGGATACCAGCCGCTGGTGCTGAGCTACGCGCCGGACGGGACCCCGAGCCCGCTGATTCCGGGCGATGCCTGACTTCCACATCCCCAACGACCCCGAGTGGCAGTGGGCGTACGACCTCATCCTGTACGGGGTCGGTGAGGAGTTCCCGGAGGCCGACCCGACCGCGTTGCGGGCCATGGGCGAGGAGCTGTACGGGTTCACCAGTCAGCTGCTGAACGGCCTGGGCGCCACCGCCAACCTCGGCAACGCGCTGAGCGGCAGCCTGAGCGGTCCCGCGGCGACGGCGTTCGCGCAGTTCCAGGGCGACATCACCAAGAACGTGCCGACCGGCGCGCAGATCTCCACCTCGCTCGGCGACGCCGCGTACAAGTTCGCCCTGGACTCGGAGTCGACCCAGTACAACATCGTCATCGCCGCGTTCACCCAGGTCGTCGAGATCGCGATCGCGATGTCCACCGGCTTCGGCGCGGCGGCGGTCCCCGGCCTGATCAAGATCGGCCAGGAGATCGTCAGCGCGCTCATCAACTTCCTGCGCTCCCGCCTGCAGAACATGCTCATGCGCATCATGTGGGAGGGCATCCAGGAGGGCCTCGAGGAGCTGTGGCAGAGCGCGGCGGCCCAGCTGATGCAGATCGCCGAGGGAAACCGCAAGGACGGCTTCGACTACAAGGACCTGGCGATGTCGTTCGCCGGCGGCGTCTTCATCGGCGCCGGCGTGGCCGGCATGCACCAGATCGGCGGCAAGTTCTACCCGAAGATCAACAAGAACGTCTACAGCCGGGAAACCCTGTCCGGCCTGTCGGAAACCCTGTTCGAGGGCCTGTTCTCGATGATGGTGGGCGGGGGCGGCTTCAACCCGTTCGCCACGTTCTCGTCCTCGATCATCGGCGGGATGGCCCACCATTACGCGACGGAGTTCGGCAATCAGTTCGGGCCGACGCCGGATCCGAGTGCGCTGAAGCCGCCGCCGGAGTTGAACACGGGTGCCGGGCCGGGCAGCCCGACGCCGAAGGGCATCGAGGGACCTGACGTTCCGTCCGGTGCGGGGCCGGTGGGTGCGGGACCGACCGGGGCAGGGCCCACGGGTGCAGGGCCGACCGGGGCAGGGCCGACCGGTGTCGGACCTGCGGGCCCTGCGCCGGTCGTAGCGAGCCCGAGCGGCACGACCGCGCCCAGCGGTCTCAACACTCCGCCCGGGAGTGTGCCGGGCGGAGCCCAGACGCCCGCATCCGGCACGTCCGGGTCGCCCGCACCCGGGCCTGCTTCGGCGCCCCCAGGCGCCACTCCAACGCCGTTCGCACCGGGAGCCGAGGCACCGTCGAACGTTGGTACGCCGGCCCCGATCACCGGCGACGCACCGGCACCGGCCGACGTGAACCCGCCACCTGTGGCACCCGGCACGAACCAGTCCGGTGTCAACTCGCCCGTTCCCGTCGGACCAGAGGCACCAAGCCCGAGCGGCGCAGGCTCACCCGCTCCGGTCGGCGGCAATCCGCCCGCTTCCATCAGCGACACAGCGAATCCGGCAACGCCTTCCCCCGTCGGCGCGGGCACTCCTCCCCCAGCCGGCGCGGGCACTTCTCCCCCGGTCGCCGTCGGCACAGCCAACCCGGCTCCCGTAGGCATACCCAACCCGGCCGACACCAGCACGCCAAGCCCGGCTGGAGCCAACGCATCCACCTCAGCGGCCGGCACACCCTCGCCAATCGACACCAACGCTCCGACACCTGCGGACGCAAACACCCCGGTCGGCGCTGCGGTCCCCAACGCACCGGCCCCTGCTGCGCCTGGCCCGCTCGATACCAACGCGCCTGGCCCAGCCGCTCCGGGTGCGTCCGGCCAGCAAGCCACCGGTGGTCCGGTCCCGGTGGGCAGCAATCCTTCCGGTCCGATCGGGACGAGCGGACCGGCAGCAGCCGCTCCCAACCTTCCTGGCCCAGTCACCGTCGATGGGCCAACTGCGAACGGCGCGACACCGCCGTCCGCTGTAAATGGGTCAGCCCCGATCGGCGGAAACACCTCTGTCGGCAGCGGAGCAGCAGCACCCACCACCGGCCCGACCCCAGCAACCGGCAACCCAGGACCACAGGGAACCAACGCCGGTATCAGCACCCCGCCGACCAGTCCTACGACACCGGGCCCTTCGACCAGTCCGGTCGGCCAGCCGACTGCCGTCTCCCCTCCTGCACCGGCGACCAGCCCCGTAGTAATCGGTGTAGAAGCTCCGACGGGCACACAGCCCGGAGCTCAACCCAGCCCGACCGGCGGCCTCCCCGGTTTCGACACACCGGCCCCAGCGGTCGCAGCCCCGAGCCCAGCCGTACCCCCAGCCGCGACCTCAGACCTGACCGTCGACGCGCCACTCCCCGGATCGTCCACCACGCCTTCGAGCGCATCCCCCGCGCTCACCCCGGACGCGTCCACAACCCAAGCCCCACCAACGAACGCACCCACCACTCCAACGCCGGTTCAGCCCAATGCCGCTCCCACCGCCCCGGCCGGGACCACCCCCACCTCGGACTCGCCGGCCACCGGCACACCCACGCCCGCGACCCCCAGCCCAGCCGCGCCGGCCACCGCCACCCCGAGTTCGAACACGCCCCAAGCCGGCCCCTCCGCCCCCGCAACACCAAGCACTGCGATGCCCGGCCCCGCGACTCCTGACCCGGCATCGCATACAACCGCCACCCCTGGCCCAGCCACGCCCAGCCCCGCGACAACCGACCTGGGATCGCCCACAACAGCAACTCCCAACCTGGTCACACCCGGCCCGGCAACGTCCAGCGCCGCAGCGCCCGATCCGGCGTCGACAACAGCCAACCCCGGCCCGGGCACACTCGACCTCGCAACACCCACTACCGTGATCTCCGACTCGGCATCGCTCAGCAGCGCTAGACCCAATGCCGGGACCTCCGATCCGGCATCGCCCAGCACAACACCCGACCCGGCGTCGTCCACAACGGCGAGCCCTGGCCCGGCCACCCCCAACCTCGCAACGAACAGCACCGCGACACCCAGCACCGCGACACCCAGCCCTAGCCCGGCCACACCGAACCCGGACACGGCCAATACCTCCGGCTCGGCTTCTCCGACGATCGCCTCTCCCTCACCGGCAGCGCTGACGAACCCAGCACCCGCCCCGAACTCGACGACCGATGCGACCGCAGCCCCACCGGCGCCGACGGCAACCACGGCCCCATCGGCTTCGCCGGTCGTGTTGCCGCCGTCCAGCAACTCGACCGCAAGCAGCCCGACGACAGGCAACACGACGGCGAGCAACCCGGCGAACAGCCCGATGGCGAGCAGCCCGACGGCGACTGGCACCCAGGCGACGGCATCGAATCCTGGCGACGCCCAAGTTCGGCAGCCCGGCCCCGACGGCACCCGCGCAGTGGACAACAACCCCTCCACTGCGCCATCGACACCGGTGTCACCGACCAACAACCTCGCCGTCGACGGGCCGACCAGCGACACCCGAACGGACACCAATCCCGTTCCGAGCGCGCAAACGCAGATCGCCGCCGACCCGGTCACCGCTCCAGCCGGCAACCCGAGCGCGGATACTGCCTCCGATACGGACACGACCACCAACACCGACACTCACGAAGACCTGGCCAACGACGCCGCCGCCGCAAACACAGTCACGGACACTCGCGCCGACACAACGACAGACCCCTCCGCAGGCACAGCGACAAACGCAGCCACAGAAACCCGCGCCGCCCCAACCGCAGAAGCAGGTACGGCCACCGACACCCGCGCGGACGCAACCACAGAAACCCGCGTGGACACGGCCACAAACACAAGCACGGCGTCCGAAACCGGAGTCACGGATACGGATGTCACCGGTGACTCGTCCACGGACACCAGTGACACGACCACAGGTGACACGAACACAAACACAAGCACGGCTTCCGAAACCGGTGTCACGGACACGGATGTCACCGGTGACTCGCCCACGGACACCAGTGACACGACCACAGGTGACACGGATACGGACACCGGTGACACGGCCACGGATCGGAGCGATACCGATTCCGATGTCGCGTCCGATGTGGACTCGGTCTTCGATGAGGACACCGTGTCGGACAGCGACTCCTTCTGGGACGAGCAACTGGGCCTCCCCGTTCACGACACGGCACCGACCCCGGACAAGGTGCCCGGCGGCCTGACACTGCTCGATTCCCAGGACAGCGCGGCCCAGGACGCCGCAACCAAGGTCCCGCCCCGGCCGGATCAGTTCCTGGTCTTCGCGCACGGCACCCCGGACGGCGTCGTGGTCGGCGGGAGACTCGTCACCGCACCGCAACTGGCGCAGATCGTTCACAACGATCCTGATTCGCGCGGCAAGAGGATCGTGCTCGTCTCGTGCGACACCGGCCGCGACCCGAACGGGTTCCCGGCCGAACTGGCCCGCGAGGTCGACCGTCTACGCCGCAACGAACCGGATTACACCGGTGACACGACCGTCACCGCGCCGAGCGACACCGCGTTCGTGACCCCGTACGGGAAAATCATCACCGCCTCGGTCACGGCCGGCGACCAGCTGAGGCCGGCGCAGTGGAACACGGTCACGCCGCAGGGGGTCACCGCCGAACCCGAGACCGAGACCGCCGACGACCTCGAGATGGCGGTGGCGTTCCCGTCCCAGGTGCCGCCCTTCGCGGGTGCGGGGCGGATCACCGACGACTACGACGTGCGGGCGGGGAAAGGCCCACCCTTCACCCGCACCATTCCCGAGCCGGAGATCGTCGACCGCGGACCCGATGTGGTGCCCAGGTTCGTCGTCCGCCGTCCCACGATTGCCGATCAGCATCCGCCGATCCGGGTGTCGCCGGACGGCACGATCGCCGTCAACGCGCATCCGGACGGGCGGAAGAACGAGTTCTACACGACGCCCAACCGTATTCCGGCGCTGAACGAACAACTTCGCGCAGCCAACAGTGCCGTCACCTTGACCGCAACGCCCGAGAACACCGTCACGGTCGACGGCAAAACGCTCGTCATGGTGCAACCGAGCTTCGACCGCGCGATGCCGTCGGTGTGCCGTGACTTCGCCGCCAACGTGCTCGGCGGCGATCCCAGCCACGTCGTGTTGCGCCCCGACGGGCAGCCGCCCAAGGCCGTGCCCGTGGTCGCCAACGACGGCATGGAAGTCACCGGTGTCTTCCACCTGGCCGAGGCCATGACCAAGAACGATTTTCCCCGTACGACCGGTCAGGCGCGCGACGTCATGGCCCGCGACACGCGCAACAACGGCCGGATGGACGGTGCGCCGCGTCCCGGGCGCGACTACGGGATGGCGGTCAACCAGGACCCGAAGATGGTCGAGTCGTCCCAGGCGCTCGGCATCAACCAGTTCGCTCGGGCGCAGGTCGGCGAGGGCTATCTGACCCAGTCGATCAGCGACCGTGGCAACGGCCGGGACGCCGCCTTCGACATTGACCATTCGCGCAACGGCACACCGGAAACGCGCACCGGCGCGTACGGCTATCACTTCGCCGGCGTCGTGGCCGAGAGCGCCGACGCGAAGGTGCATGTCACCCTCGAGAACTCGCGTCCCAACTCTAAAGTGGAGGATCTGGCGACGGAGGCGTTGCGGCGCAACGTCGAGCAGTTCGTGGCCGATCCGAGCAAGACGGATGACCGCTATCGGGCGGAGTTCGAGAAGCTGGCGCCCAAACTGAGCGATCCGAACGCGTTCGCTCAGTCGGCCACCATCGCGCGTCTGCAGCTGCTCAACGACTCCCCCGAGGTCATCAACAACGAGAACCTGTGGCATTTCCGGGCCTGGGGCGACACTCCGGAGCAGTCGCACTTCGCCGCGCAGCAGGAATCGCCGTCGTTCGTCAACCCGATGACGCTGGTGGTGGTCGGGGGCCATGCCGCCCGTACGGCGTCGGTCGACTTCACCGCCGGACAGCAGAACGTGGACCCGGAGACTCCGGCGATCCGTTCGTTCGTGCAGACCGCGGCCAAGGTGGCCGCATGGCGGGACGCGCAGGGCCTGACGCCGCCCGCGATCAGCGTGGAGGCCGGCGCGAACGGCCGCGGCCTGGTGCGCCTGATGCCCGACTCGATGCCCAACTCGCACGCGACCGCGATGGCCCAGCAGCGCGCCGACTCGGTCCGCAACGCGCTGCAGCAACAACTCGAGGCCAAGGGCGGTCCGGCCAACGACATCCCGATCCAGACGGGCACGCGCGGCCGCCAGCCGGCTCCCGACCCCGGCCCGAAGGAACACCGCCGCCGCCGTACGCTCGTCGACCTCGACACGTCCCCCGCCCGACGCTCCGCCCCGGCCAACACCAACCCACGCGGCACAGACACGCGCGGCACGCAGCCGAACAACACCAACACGAACACCGAAACGCGCAACCCCGCGGCGCCGAACGACCAAACGCGCAGCTTGCAAGCGCACGACGGCCAAACGCCCAGCGACGACACGCGCATCACGAGCACGCACGACGACCAAACGCGCAATCCAGGAGTGCGCGACGACCAAACGCGCAGCGAAGACACGCGCAACCAGGGCGCGCAGGACGACCAGACGCGCGACGCGAATGCGCGAGACGACCAAACGCGCAACCTGGGAACGCACGACGACCAAACGCGCGACGCGAATACGCGAGACGACCAAACGCGCAACCTGGGAACGCACGACGACCAAACGCGCGACGCAAATGCGCGAGACGACCAAACGCGCAACCTGGGAACGCACGACGACCAAACGCGCGACGCGAATACGCGAGACGACCAAACCGGTGACACGGAAACGCGCGATGCTGGAACGCGCGATGGGGCCGCTGGCCGGGAGCGACCAGGGCCGCGCGCGATCGAAGGGCCGTGGGCCGCGTTCGGGGTGGACGGTCGTACCGGGGCTCAGGTGCAGTCTGCGCTGGACAACGGGTTCCGCCGGTTTGATCTGGCGGAGAGCTACCGCAACACCGACGCCGTGGCCGATGTGCTCAGTGGTCCGGACGGGCCGTCGCGGGACGATGTGGAGCTCGTCTACAAGTTCGACGTACGGGAAAATGAAACGGCCGCGCAACTGAACGAGCGTCTCACGCAGGTGACCGATCAGTTCGGCGGGCGCCTCGACAGCGTGCTCATTCACAACATTGACGGCGGCACACCCGAAGCTACCCAGCGCGCCTGGGACGTGCTCGCCGAGCTGCAGGCGGACGGCCGGATCGACCGGATCGGTCTGGGAAATGTCCGCGACGAACATCTCGGCCAGCTGAACGCGCTCAACGAACGCGCCCCGGTCGGCATCCTGGAGAACTCGCTCGACAGCGTGCTGCGGGACACAGGCGTGCAGGACTTCGTCAACCAGGCCGCGCAGCCGCCGGAGGTGCACTACTACGGCGTACGGCGGCTGGCCTCGTCCATGGGACTGGACGGCCCGGCCGACCTGCGGGGACTGGCCAGCGCGGTGTCGACGTTCTACGGGGACGCGCCAACCCGCATGATCATGAGTAGTGGGAACCCGGAGCGGCAGGCGGAGAGCCGCAACGAGTTCGACTTGGCGCCCGAGCATCCCGATCATGACGGTGTCGACCAGTTCGACGCGCAGGTGAAGGTGTTCAACTGGCGGCAGCGGCCGACCGTCGCCACCACCAACGGTCCCGACGTCGAGCTAGCTCCGCCGTTGCGGCAATGGTTGAGCGATACGGTCACTGATTCCGAGCATGTGCGCGCACAGGTGACCGCCGACGCGCACGCACAGAACCGGCCGGTCGACTCCGACTTCATCGCGCAATGGCTGACCGATCAGGGGGTCATCGACGATCCGCAGACCCTGGATTCCGTACGGATCCCCGAGCGCCTCGGTCTCCGCAGCCAGCACGTGGACCGGCCGCTCGGCGCGGTGCTGAAGGACCTGCTGGGCAACACGAGCTGCGACTGGAAGGCGTCGATCGAGCTCACCCAGTTGACGCTCACCCCGGTCGACGCGTGGAACGACCTGTACCCGCATTTCGGCGAGATCGTGGTCGCACCGGAGACCACGGAGGAGCCCGGCCCGCAGACGTCGAGCTGGACCACCACCGACATCCCGCGCGAGGTGCACGAGAACCCGCCGAAGCCGAGGGACGTTCCGGCCGGCATCACCTTGCTCGATGATGACCAAACGCTCAATCGGGAGGCCGCGCGCAACTTCCCGCCGCGCGACGGTCAGTTCCTGGTGTTCGCCCACGGCACCCCGCGTGGCCTGGTCGCCGACGGCAAACTGGTCACCGCCCCGCAGCTGGCCGCGATGCTGCAGGACATCCCGGCTGCGCGGGGCCGGCAGATCGTGCTCATCTCGTGCGATACGGGCAGCGATCCGAACGGTTTCCCGGCCGAGCTGGCCCGTCAGGACGGCATCACGTCGGTGACGGCGCCCGACCGCACGGCATTCGTCACCCCGTCGGGTCGCGTGCTCACGACCGACGCGACCACGTTCGGCACGGACGGCCGTCCCCGCCCTGATCTCACGAGTCCGGGCCACTGGAACACTTTCACCGACACCACGACCGAGCCCGTCGAATCGACCACCTCCGACCTGCCCACGGCCGACACCATCCAGGAGAGCCTCGAGCGCGCGCAGGAGGCACGAGAAAGTGCCGACATGCGCCCGAGCGCCCCACCACCGACAGACGATGCCAGACCACCAGGAGGCGACCCGCCACCGGCCACCGAGCCGAACCGGAAGGACGACGCCCGTTACCGCAACGCCCCGCCGCGAGCCGCGACCGGCGAGTCGGACGGCCTCCGCTATGGCAACGCCCCGATCCGCTATCCGGCACCGAGCGCACCCGCTCAGACCCCACCGGCCCAGGCCCGCCCGCTGTTCACCGACGAGAACGGCACCACGGTCTTCGAGAACTCCCGGGGCACCCAGTTCTACCTGAGTCCGGAAACCGGCCGCTGGCAGTACTTCGACGACACCGCGGGCCAGTGGCACGACTACCGCCCCGGAGCCGGCACGGGCCAACTGGACACGCACGAGTCGGCGCCTCCGGCCGTCCAGGTGCCGGCCGGTCTGGCGCTGACCGACGGGCCGGTCGACCAGAGCATCGAGGCCCGCCCCGGCGAATACCTGGTGTTCGCCGACGGAACGCCCGACGGCGTCGTGGTCGACGGCAAAATCGTCACACCCGAGCAACTGGCCGCACGCATCAACGAGGATCCGCGCTCGCACGGCAAGCAGATTGTGCTGGTCGCACCGGGCACGGCCGCGAACGACTACGACGTACGACTCGCGCAACAACCGGGCATCACATCGGTCACCGCGCCCACGCAGACCCCGTGGACCACGCCGGGCGGCCGCGTCCTGAGCGTCTCGCCCGATCTGCGGCAGCCGGGCAGCTGGCGGCACACGAGCGGCCATCCCCCGATGAGTCGCACGGTGCCCGACTACGAGCTGCAGGCCGACCGGTCGCTCGACGGCGCCGTCGCGTTCACCCCGTTGAAGCGCACCATGAACGACGTCCTGTTCGACGCCAAACTGCGCTATGTCGACGAAGCGCGCACCTTCGAACAACGGCTTGGCGACTATCTGGCCGAACGCCCCGAGGTGAACACCGAGGTGGCCAAGGTGCTCGACAAGGCGTGGCAGGAGTTGCCGCGCCGGTTCAAGCCGCTGGTCGGCGAGCGCGATCCGAAACTGATCGGATCCGTCGGCGGCGATCACGCGTACGCGCAAAATCTCGAGGTTGTCCGCAACGGCACCCTGCGCGAGCGGATGACGCTGCTGTGGTCGATCGCGCGCAACGAGGCCCTGGCCGACAAGCTCGGCCCGATCGACCGGCATCCGGACATCGCCGCCGAGCGCGAGTTCCGCCGGCAGACTCCGGCCGACCGCGAGGGCCTCGAGGATCAACTGCGGACAGATCAAACCCCTTCCTCCGTACGCCCTCCGTTGAGCTCGCGGGAGCAGGCGCACGCGGTCGACGAGCAAGGTCGGCTGCGCTGGCGGGCGGCGGACAAGCAGATGCACATCGCGCTCACGGCCGGACTGCACCACAGCGCGGAACAGACCGGCGGACTGGTGCGCACCGGCACGTCCGGGTCGACCTATCTGGTGCTCGGGCTGGCCGACCGGATGCGTACGCAATGGGGTCTGGACGTTGATCTGCCGCTCCTGCAGCAGGCCTTGATCGCCTACCTGGTGCCCAACGAGGTCCACAGCGTGCACGAGGTGATGACCGCCGGGCAGTTGGTCGATCCGTCGCTCACTTACGACGACAGTTGGACAAGATATCGCTCACTTCCCGGTCTCACCGAGGACGAGCTGCGCGCCAACGTGGCCGTGGAGGGGCAGTTTCCGGACGAGCGTGCGTACTCCGAACTGCTCGCCCTGCCCAACAATCCGCAGAACACGTGGTCCGACCTGCTGGCGAAGTTCGAGAGCCTGGACGAGTTCTTCGACGAGGTGGACGACACGCCCGGCATGGACGACATCGTCGCCCGGCTGGAGAGCCTCGACGAGTTCTTCGACGAGGCGGATGACACGCCCGACACCATGAGCGACCTCGTCGCCAAGCTGGAGAGCCTCGACGCCTTCTTCGAGGAGGAGGAGTCTGCGGCCGAGACAGCTTTGATGACGCCGGCCGAGGTCGACGCCGCGTTCGACGAGCGGCTGCGCGAAGTGACTGTAGCGAACAATTCGCTCACCAACGCTCTCCCGCCGACGCCACCCGCCCGGCAACATCCGATCAGTTTGTTCGCCGCGCTCGGCCGCACCGAGGATGCCCTGGAGACGGCCGCCGACAACGTGAGCCGCGCCCGGGACCTGGTGATCGCGGCCGAGCAGCGGCATCCGGACACCGGCCGGCGGGTCGACAGCGGACTGCGCGCCGAGGCGGTCGCTCAGCTCAACGCCGCCCTGACCAACCAGCGGGCGGCCCGCGCGGCCAACCTCGCGACGCTCGACGCGTTGCGCACCGCGTTCGGCGACGGCCCTGCCCCGACCCCGCAGACCGAGCAGTCCACACAACAGGATCAGCCGACACCGCCGAAGCCGCGCGCGCAACAAAGCGCGCACCAAAACGCGCAACAGCGCGCACAGGAAAGCGCGCAACACGAGCAGTCGACGGACGCTGAGGAAGACGCGCAGGAAGAGGAAAACGCGCAGGAAGAGCAGGAGCAGCCCCCCGCCCGGCGTCCGCGGCAAAGGCCGGAGCAGGCGCCGCACCCGCTCGACGTGCCCGAGACCGTAGCCGAGGATCCCGACGCCGAAGCGGCCGCAGAAGCCGAAGCGGCCGCAGAAGCCGAAGCGGCTGCAGAAGCCGAGGCAGCCGCAGAAGCCGAAGCGGCTGCAGAAGCCGAGGCAGCCGCAGAAGCCGCCGAGAAGGCCGACACCCCGGTCAGCGTCCGCCGCGACCTGCCCGACTACCTGCGCGAGAGCCGCAGCTTGGGCCTGGCCAAGCAGCTCGGCCGCACCGAGAACGCCGACCTGCGCACCCCCCTGACCGAGCAGGGCGTAGACACCAAGACCGCCGAGCAGATCCAGCGCCTCGCCGAGAGCGGCGTAGCCCCGTTCCTGGGCGACGGCCGCCCGTTCGCGGTAGCCGTCGACGGTCGACCGGCCGAACTGGTCGTCCGCGCGGTCTTCGACTGGTACGGCATGACCGTCGGCGAGAAGGCCGCCAAACCCGGCAAGGTCGAGACCAAGACGAGCGCCAAGGACTCCCGCACCGCCACCGTGAAGCACGACGCCCAGCTGGAGCCGCGGGCCGCCTTCGCCGCGCTGCCCCCGCTGGTCGCGGACATCGGCGCGCAGTTCCCGGGCAGCGCCACCGAGACGCGGACGGCCGCCCACGACAACGAATTCACGCAGAAGTCCTCGGTCGAGGTCGACAACGGCGTCGACACCAAGGTTCCTGTTCGTTTCGTGCTCACCTTGCGCAATTCCGACGGCCAGATCGGCCGGCAGGTGAGCGAGGCGAACACTGCGATCCGCGTCCCGAAGGGTCTGACCGAGCCGATCGGCACCGCGACGCCCGCGACCGACCTGCCGACACGGTTCGGGGTCGAGAGCGCGACAGCGCGCCCAGCCGGACAGAACGACTTCTTCGACCAGGTCGCCACGATGCTGCCGCCGGGCGTGACCGCGATCGGCGCGCCCGGCCGCGAAACGCTCAAACAGTTCCTCGACGACGCGACGTTCACCGGCAAGCTGCCCACGATGGTCGCGCCGGACGGCGACCGGCATCCCGAGGCGGGCTGGATCACCTCGGATCCGCTGGTGCACGGCCCGAAGCACGGTCGCGACCGGCTGCACCGCTCCCGCGACGCCGTTGTCCAGATGCGGCTGGTCCCCCGGTTCGTCCAGGTGACCGACACCGTCCCCGAGGCCACCCACACCGACACGCAGACCCACAGCAGCGAGAGCAAGGACACCAACACCGCCGGCCGTACGGTCGGATTGTCGGGCGGTGTCGGAGCGGGCACCGAGACCGGGGTCGCCCGGTTCGCGATCGGGCCGCGCGGCGGGTTCAGCCACGCCACCGAGCACAGCCAGGAACACACGGCCAACACCACGTCGTCCGACACCACCAAGGTGACCGGGCCGGCCGCGCGCTACCAGGTCGTCTACGACCTCGAAGTGCGCACGCCCGGACAACCCGCGACCAAACTCGACGGCACGGTCGAGGGCATCCAGTGGGCGCGGCAGGACCGCATCGACCGGGCCGGACTGTCCGCGGACACCACGCCCGGATGGACGGGACTGCGCGGTACGGACCGCAAACTGTTCGCGCCCGCGCATGTCGAGCAGGGCACGTCGTTCGGCGGCACGATCGTGGACGACTTCAACAGCGGCGACCGCCTGTACGAGGCGGTGTCCCAGGCGCTGCGTACTGTGCCCGGCCGGCGCGACTACAAGGTGCTGTCGAACGCGTTCCTCGGCCAGTTCAACGATCCCGCGCTCACCGACGGCCTGACCGCGGGCGTGCAGGCCCTGATCGCGCGGGACACCCAGGCCCGCAACGCGCTCTCCGATCGGCAGCTCGCGATGCTGCTCGACCGCATCGTCGGGCCCGGCTTAGAGGTGCCGATCGTCAAGAACGGCCATCTGCACGACTATCACACCGTGGTGAAGGTGACCGGCCAGGTCGGCGCGCTCTCCGACGGTGGCGTGGTGGCCGGCACCAAGTTCGACAGCGGCAGCAAGCTCAAGACCAAGACGGGCACGCAGGCCGGCCGCAACCGCACCGACAAGGCCGAGTTCAGCATCGAGGGCCGCGTCTACGGCGCGCTCAGCAGCCTGTTCGGCACCCTGGCGTTCGGCCCGAAGGTCTCTCGCACCGGTACGGAGTCGCAAACGCTCGGCGTCACCCAGAGCGGCTCGCATACCCACGACCACGGTGCCACCCTGAAGGACGACGGGTCGATCGCCGACCAGCGGATGGTCGAGTTCCTGGCCCCGCTGACGCTGACCACCGAGGCCACCTCGTACAAGCGCCTGAACACCAGCGGGCGGCGGCTCACGCTGGGACTTCCGGGCCGCGACGTTCCCCGTACGGTAAATCCGCCGGTCGCCGCCGCACGGAGCCATCGCGTGGATGTTCGTTTGCTCGTGCCCGAACACCGTGTCACCACCACCCCGCCCCCGGCCGCACCGCCGACCGTGCCCGCGGCGAGCACACCGATCGCCCGGCCCGCTCCGGTCAGCCAGTTGCCCGGCGGATATTCGCGCGATCTCGACGGTAACCGCGTCGAGGCGTTCACCGCAGCCGCCGAACTGCAGGCCGCGGTCAAGCAGACTCTGGTCACCGCCTCGGGCGATCCCATCTTCGGCTTCCCCGACGGCAAGCTGTCGTCCGCGATCGCCGACGCGTTCTCGCCGGAGAGCCTGGGCGCCGATCCGCGCCTGTTCAGCCGCCCGGTGGTGCTCGACGGACTGACCCATCCGCGCCGGGTCGCCGACGTGCACGGCCGGGCCGGCGTACGGCTGCGCCCCTCGAACCCGCAGGTGCTGTCCGGCCGCGAGTTCGAGAAGACCAAGCGGAGCCTGGCCGTTGGCACCGCGGGCAAGCAGAGCCGCGGCACCCAGTGGGAGGCGTCCGTCTCGGCGACCGGCAGCGCCTCGCTCTCCGGGCTGACCGGGCGGGCCGGGCCGGGCGGGCTGCTGATGGCACAGTTCCAGCCGTTCGCCCGGCGCTGGGGCAAGGCCCGCGGCCAGGAACTGACCGGCAATTCCCGGGTGCGGCTGACCGGACGGCCGGAAAACCGTGTTCCCGTACGCCTCGACATCGACGCCGAAGTAATCGCGGAAACCCGCCGCCGCGGCAACATCGACCGCCTCGACGTGTTCTCGGACGACCGCGTGCACCGGGCCGGCAACCAGGTGAAGCTGCCCGGATCGGTCGTCATGTGGATGACCGAGGAGCAGGTGCACCGGCTGCGCGAGGCGGACCTCGACCGCGCCCACGCCGACCGGGATCAGGCGCTCGGCCAGGATCAGGTCGACGAGACCGCGCGTCTCGTGCAGGACCAGCGGAACGCGCTGCGGACGCTCGCCCGGCAGCAGGTGTTCGAGCGGGCCGCGGCCGACCCGGACACCCGCGACGACCTGCTGCGAGAGCAGCGGCGCACCTTCCGCGACCTGCGCTTCGCCCAGGAGCGGCAGCAGACCGAACTGCGCGACGTGCACACCGCCGCGCGCAACACGTTGCACGAAACCAAGCGCCAGGAGCTCCTCGACCTGGCCGCCCAACGCCCCACCCCCGCGCCGTCCGGCTCTACGCCCGCGCCCAGCTCTACGCCCGCGCCCACTGTCACCGGCCAGCAGCCAGCGGGGACGCCGCCGGACACCGCCGAGGGGCAGCCCGCGCCGGCCCTCGCCCCGCCGCCGGCCTCGATCGGGCTGGGCGGTGTCACCACCCCGATCGACCTCACCGACCGCATCCCGCACCTGCGGCGCCGGCTGGCCGAAACGCTGGGCGCCCAGGCGGCCGAGCGTTTGCTGCCCACTTCGCCGCTGCGCACACCGCACGACAATGCGCGAACCGTGCAGGAATTCCTGTCCGATCTCGACCGGCACCTGGCGACCGCGCTAAACGGCGGTCGCAGCCAGCCGTTGCGCCTGGAGGACCGGCTCAGCGGCCACACCTACTACCTGACCGTGCAGGCTCGCTTCTCCGACACGCCACAGTTCGCGGGCATCGAGCACGTCGATCAACTCGGCACGGCCGGCAAGGTGGTGCTGACGACGACGGACACGCGCACTTCGCAGCGGACGGCGTTCGGCATCACCGGCGCGGCCCGTGTTATGGGACTGTTCCGTGGGTCCGATCCGGCCGGCCCCGGCCACGGCGCGGCCACCGGCTCGCTCGCCGCCGGATTGCGCGCTACGGCCAACCTGTTCGGCCGCGACACCAAGCGTGTCGAAACGGCCAAGGTCACGCACAAACGAGCAGCCGCGGTCAAGGGACCGGTCGCGGCGTGGAACGGTGACGTCGAGTTCGACCTGACGATCAGCCGGGGCGAACGCCTCGGCAGCGGCAGCACGGAGACCGGCAGCCCGATCGTGGCCCGGGACGTGCAGGTGCGGCCGGTCAAACTGCACACCCTGGCCGGCGACACGCTGCCCCCGCCGGTCACCGGTGACGCGCGCCTGGGCATTGCCGACCCGTCCACCGCGCTCCCCCGCGCCCAGCGCACCGAGACCGCCCGGCAGAAGTGGCGGGACGCCCCCGGCCATCCGAGTCTGCCCGAGGCGGGCCGCTTCAACGTGGAGCACGTGCCGGCCGACATGAAGGATCTGCGTGCCGCCGCGGCCCGCGCGATCGCCGACTCCGGCGTCACCGTGGACTCCTCGACGATCGCCGCGTTGCGCGACGGCCTGAGCGCCGAAACGCTCAAGACCGCGCTGCCGGCGATGCTCAGTGGGACGTTCCGGGTGCCCCTGCCGGGCGGCGGTGACCGCACGCTGCACGTCGATGCGCGGCTCGTCCCGCACCCCCGGCTCGGCGGCGTGGACGCCCGCGTCGAACTGTCCGGCAGCGCGACCCACGACAACGAGACCAAGCGCGAGGAGACAACCGGCACCACGTATTCGGCCGGGGCGGTGCTGCCCGCGGCGGGCGGTGGCGTGGGCGCCCCGACGGGCAGCCGGCCCAACTTCGGCGCCATGAGCGCGTCGTCGCAGCGCGAACAGACCTTGTTCGAATCCACGGCGGCGCAGCAGCTCAAGACCGAGGCGACCACCGGCAAGACGTCCGCCGCGCAACAGACGACCGCCGAAGTGGCCGCCGAGACCGACAAGTTGACCCGCACTTATGCGTACGGGATGGAATTCCGTTTCGTCGTGACGTCGGAACCCACCCGCCGCGCGCCGATGGGCACCCGCTCCGGCGGCACGGAACTGCGCGTGCACGACGCGGTCGTCATCCGCCTGACCGACTCGGCCGCGCGCGACATGACCGGTGAGGACGTCCCGGCACCGCTGCGCGAAAGCGCCGAAAAACTGTCCGACGCGTCCAAGGCGTGGACCACGGCGGTGGCCGCGCGCGACGGACTGCGTGCGCAGGGTTCCGACCTGACCAGCGCCGATGCTTCCGTTGCCGAGGCCGAGCGGGCCTGGTGGGACGCGATCCGGGCCCATCAGCGGGCGCTTGCGGACCATCGCGCGGGGGTTTGAGGGCAGACCGGGCTTTCCGGCATCGATCATGCACGAACGAGCGTGGTCGAATGGCGCCATGGCTGAGTTCCGGACGGTGACCTACGGGGCGGAGTTCCACCGGCTGCTGCTGCGGGTGGCCGGATACGCGCCCGATGCCGACATGGCGGCGGCCCGCACCGCGCTGGCCGAGGGCCGGGTGGCCGACGTCGCCCGGGCGGTGGCCGCGATCGCCGCGGCGGCCGGGCTCGCCCCCACCGACGAGGAGTTCGCGCTGCTGGCCGCGGCCGAGCCGGATGCGGTGGCGGGGCTGTCGGAGACCCGGCCCGGTCAGTGGCCGATGCCCGCGGCCGACTTCCAGCCCGCCGTGGCCGATCCGGCGGTGTTCGCCCCGGAAGCCCCGCCGCCACTGCTCGACCTCACCGACGTGCCCTATTCGTTCACCGCCGCCGTCACCGATGCGACGGACGCGGCGGCCGTCGAGGCGATGACTCGCATTCCCGCCGTACGCGCGTTGTGGCGCGCCTGGCGTCTCAGCGACCCACGCGACACGCCGGTACGGGTGTTCGTGCTCGCCGCCGACGTCCCGCCCGACGATCTGCCGGTCGTGGCGGCGTTGCTGCAGCAAGAGACGGAATCCGCCGTCGAGGCCTATGCGCCGGGTGACGAGCTGCCCGCCTACCAGACACAGGCCCGGGGCGCCGCGGCTCTGTTGTGGACGGCCGAGGAGCCGTACAGCATCGGCATCGCCCGGGTGTTCGACGGCGTCGACCCGGTGACCGGGCCGTGGTTCGCGCCGGACCATCCGCTGCTCGACGACGCCGACCGTGAGCGTGTCGCCCGCTATCTGGAAGCGGGCCGGCCACTCCTGATGACGACGCAACGGATGGCCGACGTCGTCGACGCGGGCCGCGGCGCCGTGGTGCCCATGTCATACCGCACCGACGGCCGCTGGGTCTGGACAGACACGGTGTCGTATTACGTACGAACGCACGGCCTGGCACCCGACGCCGAGTTGCTCGACCATGTCCGTAGCCGTCAGTTCCGCGCACCCGCGATCGACGACGTGGCCGAGCACCGAACGCTCGCGGCCCTGTTCCGTCCGGCCGCCGCGAGCCCGGCCGGTGTGCGCTGAGATGACCGTCGCGTTCGTCCCCGCCCTGCCCGGCCGGCCCGCACCGGCGCCCGGACCGCTCGGGGCCGCCGGGCCACCGCCGGTCGCGCTTCCGGTGCCGCCGCTGCTCGACCTGACCGGCCAGACCCTCGACGACGAGACCGACCGGGCCGTCGTGTCCGCGGTGTCGGCCCAGCCCGGTGCGGTCGCGCTGTGGCGAGCCTGGCGTCTCTCCCCCACCGAAGCGCCGGCCCGACTGTTCATCGTCGAATCACACGGCCCGCCGCCGACGGCCACAAACGCGCAGACTGAGCAACCAACGCGCACCGAACCGCCCGTCCGGCCGCCAGCCACAAACGCGCAGAACGAGCAACCAACGCACACCGAACCGCCCGACCGGCCGCCAACCACAAACGCGCAGCCAACGCACACCGAACCGCCCGTCTCGCCGCCAGCCACAAACGCACAGAACGAGCAACCAACGCACACCGAACCACCCGTCCCGCCGCCAGCCACAAACGCGCAAGCGACGCGCAGCGAAGCGAAGGACGCACCGGAAGTTGTGTTCTATGCGCCTGGACACAAGCTGCCGGCGCACGTTCGGGCGGCGCGTAACGCGGGCGCATTGCTCTGGGCGGCCCGCGCCACGGAACCGATCCGGATCGCCCGGGTGTTCGACGAGGTCACCGCGGACGGTGCGACGTTCGCGGATGACCGGCTGCGGCTGAGCGGTGATGAGCGTGAGCGCGTGGCCGACTATCTGGACGGCGGCTCGGCCGTGCTCGGCACCGATGGGCGGCTGCCCGACGTGGTCGAACCGGGGTGCGGTGCCGTGGTGCCGATGAGCTATCGCACCGACGGGCGATGGCTGTGGACCGACTCGGTCGCGTACTACCTGCGGGCGTACGGGATCGCACCGGAACCGGACCTGCTCGCGCATGTTTTGAGCGAAGGCGGACGCCCGGTGGTCGATGCCGTCGACGAGCATCGGGCGCTGGCGGTGCTGTTCCAGTCGCAGGCGCTGGTGGCGCAGTGAGCATTTTTGTGTCGGTGGCGGCCTACCGCGACCCCGAACTCGTGCACACCGTGCTGGACTGCCTGGCCAAGGCGACCCGCCCGGACGACCTGCGGATCGTGGTCAACTGGCAGCACCTCGGCGACGAGGACGTCTCGGCCCTGGTCGCCGATCCGCGGGTCGAACTGCTCGAGTTCGATGCCGGGCAGAGCCTCGGGGCGTGCTGGGCCCGGGCCCAGGTGATGCGGCACTACCGGGGTGAGGACTGGTTCCTGCAGGTCGACAGTCACACCCGCTTCACCGAGGGCTGGGACGAGCGGCTGGTCGGGGTGGCCGCGGCCACCGGCGCGCCGAAGCCGGTCGTCACCTGCTATCCGCCCACCTACGAACCGGCGCACGAGTTCGCCGGCACCGGGGTGCCGACCGAGACGATGGTGACCGGCTGGTCGGGTGACGGTCTGCCCATCTTCGGTCAGCGCGAACTGAGCGTTCGTGACGGTCGGCCGGCGCCTGCACGGTTCGTCGCGGGCGGTTTTCTGTTCGCTGCGGGCAGTTTTGTGCACGAGGTGCCCTACGACCCCTACCTGTACTTCCACGGCGAGGAGCTCACGGTCTCGCTGCGCGCCTACACCTGGGGCTACGACCTGTTCCACCCGACCGAGGTGCTGGCCTGGCACTACTACATCCGTGAGGGCAGCCCCCGGCACTGGACCGACAACACGGCCTGGCTCGCCCGCGACAAGGCCAGCCGCCGGCGGGTCAACACGCTGCTCCGCTATCCCAACTACGGACGTTACGGGCTGGGCCGCGCCCGCCCGCTGTCCGACTACGCCACCTGGTCCGGCTGCAACTTCCAGCGCCGCACCTGGACCGACTGGGCGGCAATACCCGCGTCCGTATGACAGCCGCGGAACACGACCGTGTGAACAGAGACCGCGCGAACAGAGACCAACAGATTGACACATTTACATTGATGGAACGAACACGTAACTTGGGTGCCAGGAGGTACCGATGCGTGTATTCCGTTGGTGTGCGACAGTTCTGGCCCTTCTCCTGACCGCAACGATCACCCTCGTGACGCCCGCGCAGGCCGCGGTCACCGGCGGCGCCCGCATTCTGCCGCTGGGCGACTCGATCACCGACGGCTTCAACGTCCCGGGCGGCTACCGCATCAACCTGTGGCGCGCGCTCACCGGCGCCGGCCATCTGGTCGATTTCGTCGGCTCGCAGTCCAACGGACCGACCGACCTGCCCGACCGCGAGCACGAGGGCCACTCGGGCTGGCGGATCGACCAGGTCGACGCCCAGGCCACCGGCTGGGTGACCGCCACCGCGCCGCGCAGTGTGCTCGTTCACCTCGGAACGAACGACATCGTGCAGAATTACGACGTCGCCAACGCGCCGGCCCGGCTGTCCGCGCTGATCGACCGGATCCGGGCCGCCGCCCCGAACGCCGACGTCTTCGTCGCCTCGATCGTGCCGTTCAGCGACCCGGCCCGTGAGGCCGCGGCCAACAACTACAACGCGCGGATTCCCGGCATCGTCAGCGGCAAGGGCGCCAAGGTGCACTTCGTGGACATGCACGCCGCGCTCACCACCGCGCAACTCGCGGACGGCGTGCACCCCAACCGCGAGGGCTACGACCGGATGGCCGCCCGGTGGGCCGCCGCGCTCGCCTCGGTGCCCGGTTCGGCCGGTGACGACGGTGCCGCGACCACGCTGCCCACCGGGTTCCGGTCGTTGCGCGTGACCACGGGCGGCTACACCGACCGCTACGTGCGGCATCAGGGCGGGCTGGGCTTCACCGAGCACGTCGACGGCGGCAGCTCCGCGCTGCTCAAGCAGGACGCCACCTGGCAGATCGTGCCCGGCCTGGCCGGCGGCTGCTACAGCCTGCAGTCACGCAACTATCCGGGCTACTACCTGCGGCACCAGAATTCCCGCGTACGCATCAGCGCCGACGACGGCACCACGCTGATGCGCGCCGACGCCACGTGGTGCGCTCGCAGCGCCCCGGGCGGCGTACGGCTGGCGTCGTGGAACTTCCCCGGCTCATACCTGCGCCACTACGCGAGCGAGCTGTGGCTGGCCACCCCCGGCGGAGCGAACAGCTACGACAACGTCGCGAGCATCGCTCCGGACGTCACCTGGTCGATCGACGCGGCGTGGAGCGCGCCGTAAGAGTCGTCCACCGCGCACAGCACGCACGGACGACACGCGAACGCGGGAAGGCGCGGCCGACGGCGGCGCCACGCTGGCCCGGTCGCGGGAAGAGACGGCCGTCCACCGCGCAGCACGCACGGACGACACGCGAACGCGGGAAGGCGCGGCCAACGGCGG
Organism: Paractinoplanes bogorensis; assembly: GCF_018829635.1. Taxonomy (GTDB): domain Bacteria; phylum Actinomycetota; class Actinomycetes; order Mycobacteriales; family Micromonosporaceae; genus Actinoplanes; species Actinoplanes bogorensis. The sequence continues at coordinate 143,802 of NZ_JAHKKG010000018.1, read as the reverse complement.
CGCCACGCTGGCCCGGTCGCGGGAAGAGACGGCCGTCCACCGCGCACAACCACAACGCGGCCGCCCACCGCGCACAACCACAACGCGAACGCGCGGTCAGGACAGCTCGTCCTCCCCGACCCGGGTCGGCTCGAGCACCCGGTGCAGGAACTCCCGCGTCCGGCCGAAGCGCGGACTCCCGAACACCTGCGCCGGCGGCCCCGACTCGACGATCACGCCGCCGTCCATGAAGACCACCCGGGAGGCGACCTCACGCGCGAACGCCATCTCGTGCGTCACCACCAGCATCGTCATCCCCGAGGAGGCCAGCCCACGCATGACCGCCAGCACCTCCCCCACCAGCTCCGGGTCGAGGGCACTGGTCGGCTCGTCGAACAGCATCAGCTGCGGATCCATGGCCAGCGACCGCGCTATCGCCACCCGCTGCTGCTGCCCGCCGGAGAGCTGCGCCGGATAGGCGTCGGCCTTGTCGGCCAGCCCGACCCTCTCGAGGTTCTCGGCCGCGATCCGGTCGGCCACAGCGCGCCCCCGCTTGAGGACGCGGCGCTGCGCGATCGTGACATTTTCCCGCACGGTCAGGTGGCCGAACAGGTTGAACTGCTGGAACACCATGCCGATCCCGCGGCGTACGGCGTCGATGTCGCAGTCAGGGTCGGTCACCTCGACGCCGGCCACCCGGATGGTGCCCGCGCTCGGTTCTTCGAGCAGGTTCACGCAGCGCAGCAGCGTCGACTTGCCCGAGCCGGACGGGCCGATCACGCAGACCACCTCGCCCGTCTCGACGGACAGGTCGATGCCGCGCAGCACCTCCAGCGGGCCGAACGACTTGTGCAGGCCGTCGATCTCGATCGTGGACACCGCGGTCACCTCTCCCTCGCGGCCCGGCGCTCCAGCCCGCGCACCACCTGCGACAGCGGCAACGTGATGACCAGGTAGAGCAGCCCGGCCACCACCAGCGGCGTCGGGTTGACCCGCTGGTTGAGCGCGTCACCGGCAAATTTGGTCAGTTCGATGGTGGATGCCGTGACGCCTAGGACGTACACCAGGGAGGTGTCTTTGGTCAGCAGAATGATCTCGTTGGTCAACGGCGGGATCACGATGCGGAAGGCCTGCGGCAGCACGATCGACACCATCGCGCGCGAGTGCGACATGCCGAGCGTGCGGGCCGCCTCGAGCTGGCCCTTGGGGACGGCCTGGATGCCCGCGCGCAGGGTCTCGGCCATGTAGGCGGAGGCGGTCAGGCCGAGGCCGAGGGTGACCGATCCGTAGACGCCGCCCGGGATCTCGCGGTCGGGGAAGGCCAGCGGCACGCCGTACCCGACCATGAAGAGCACAAGCAGCGAGGGCAGACCGCGGAACAGTTCGATGTACGCGGTGGCGAACCATCGGTACGGCAGAATCGTCGACAGCCGCATCAGCGCCAGCACGAGCCCGCCGACCAGGCCGAACACGAACGCCAGCAGCGTGTAGAGGATCGTGTTGCGCAGCGCGACGGTGATCGCCTCGGGGAACATGCTGCGGGCGACGTCGAGCCGGAAGAACGCGTCGGACAGCCGGCCCCAGTCGGCGGCGGCCAGCACGGTCGCGATGACCAGCGCGAAGACGACGTAGCCGGCGACGCGGAAGATCCGTCGTCGCCGGCGCGGGGAGAGTTTCATCAACTGGCCGGCTTGGCGCCGATCCATTCCGCATAGATCTTGTCGTACGTGCCGTCGGTGCGCGCCGCCGCGATCGCGTCGTTGACCGCCTTGAGCAGCGTCGCGTTGCCCTTCTTGACCGCGAACCCGTACTGCTCGCCGGTGTCGAAGCCGGCCGTCACGACCGCCTGGCCGGGGTTCTCCTTGATGTATTCGTTCCACACCGGCAGGTCGCCCACGGCCGCCGCCACCTGGTTGGTCGCCAGGGCCTGCTGGAGCGCGGCCAGGTCTTTGTAGGCCACCACCTCGAGGTCGAGGTTCTTCTCCTTGACCTGGGCCTTGATGTAGTCGTCGCCGGTGGTGCCGCCCTGCACGCCGATCCGCCGGCCTTTGAGCTCCTCGAGCGTCTTGACCTCTTTGCCGGCCAGCGTGTTGAGCGCCTGGGTGGCGTCGAAGTAGGGCTCGGAGAAGTCGAGCACCTGCTTGCGCTCGTCGGTGATGGTCATGCCGGCCGCGGCCACGTCGCACTTGCCCGAGTTGAGGTCGGCGCCCGACTTGATGCCCTCGAACGGCGTGTCCACGATCGACTGGGTCACCCCGAGCCTGGTCGCGACCAGGTCGATCAGCGCGACGTCGAAGCCCACGACCTTGCCGCTCGCGTCCTTCGACTGGAACGGCGCGTAGGGCAGATGGGTGCAGGTGGTCAGTGTGCCCGACTTGACCAGGGCCACGCCGCTCTCGGTTGTGCCACCGGTGTCATCCTTGGCGCAGCCGGCGACGGCCAGCACGACGACGGCGGCCAGCGCGGCATATCTCCCCGTTCTCATCCGCCCACACTAATCCACTGTTATCAATCTCCATAGCAGATAAAAACCATAGAAGATCCAGGCTTTCCCGTACGGATCCACGCGCGACCCGCCACCCGAAGCGCATCCGACTTTCGGCCGATGCCCCGCGAACCTCCGATTCGGCCACAAGTCGTAATTCCTCCCGGGTTCGTGCCATCGCATAGGAACCTCACAGGATCCATACATCTGACTCCTTAGATGTGTTTCGCGGTGGCGCCGCTCGAGGGGTGCCACCGCGAAGCAGCGGTCGCCCCCACGGCGACCGCCCGACCGGAAGGACCCCATGACGGATCCGCTGAAGAAGCGCCGCCGCCGCTCACGTCTGATGACGTACGGAGCCGTGGCCGCCGCGCTGGCGCTGACCGCCGCGGGCGTGGGCGTGGCCCAGGCCGCCGCCACCCCGCCGCCGGTGTCGTTCGTCGCCGCCACCGGGCAGGTGACCGCCGAGCGGTACAACTACGACGGCGACGTCTACTTCTCGTTCGACCTCGGCCTGCACGTGATCGCGGGCAAGGACCCGCTGGAGATCTGGGCCAAGCGCACCGGCTACGACAAGCCGATCGTGGCCGAGCAGACCGTGGTCAAGAACGGCAAGAAGAAGAAGGTCGCGCTGCCGGCCGGGCTGGTCACCGACTTCACCGGTCTCAAGGACTTCACCACGATCAGCATCGCCGACTCGACCGGCAAGGTCGTCACCGAGTACAAGACGCCGTTCTGCGGCAACACCTGGTCGTCGGCGCGCACCCGGCCCGACGCCCCGGCCACCAACCCCTACCCGACCAGCTGCGGCGGCTACAACCCGTTCACGCTGGGCGCGGTCTGGGGCGTGCAGGCCGGCTGGGACGCCGCCGTGCAGGACCAGCCGGACCAGGACGGCAGCTTCGACCTGCCGGTCGGCAAGTACACCGCCACCGCGACGGTCAACCCGGCCTACCGGTCGCTGCTCGGCATCCCGGCCGATCAGGGCACGGCCAAGGTCGAGGTGGACGTGGTCGACGCCGAGATCGACCGGGCCGGACTGGCCCGGGTCAAGGCGGCCGACGCCGGTCCCGCGGTGACCGAGGACGAGCACTCGAAGCACGACGCCGAGGGCGACGCGAGCAAGCAGGTCTCCTCGTACGTGAAGGAGCTGCGCGCCCCCGCCAAGCGGCCCACCCCGCTGGCGGCGACCCCGAAGGGCGGCCCGCGCCCCGACCTGCGTTCGCTCCCGGCCTGGGAGATCGCGCTGTCGCAGGAGGACGGCAAGACGTACGTGAACTTCGGCGCCACGGTCTGGAACGCCGGCACCTCGCCGCTGCTGGTCGACGGCTTCCGCCGCAGTGGCACCGAGCTGATGGACGCGTACCAGTACTTCTTCGACGCCAAGGGCAACCAAGTCGGCAGCCGTCCGGCCGGCACCATGGAGTGGGACGCGCGCGAGGGTCACAAGCACTGGCACTTCACCGACTTCGCGCAGTACAACCTGCTCGACTCGACCCAGAAGCTCGCCGTGCGCAGTGGCAAGGAGGCGTTCTGCCTGGCCAACACGGACGCGGTCGACTTCACCATCCCGAACGCGAAGTGGCGCCCGGACAACACCGACCTCTCGACCTCGTGCGGCGCGAACACTGTCGTCGCCGTCCGTGAGGTGCTCGACATCGGCAACGGCGACACCTACAGCCAGTACCGGCCGGGCCAGTCGTTCGAGATCACCGATCTGCCCAACGGCACCTACTACATCCAGGTGCTGGCCAACCCGGAGAACAAGCTGGCCGAGCTCGACACCACCAACAACTCGGCGCTGCGCGAGATCATCCTGGGCGGCACGCCCGAGGAGCGCACCCTGACGGTTCCGCCGGTGCACGGCATCCCCGGCTGACCTCGGAGCTAGCGGAGCGCGGCCGGCGAGGCGGCCAGGCGGAAGGCACCTTTGCCGGACACCTTGGCCTCGTACATCGCCTCGTCGGCCGCGTTCAGCACCACCGACGCGTCCTGGCCCGCGCGTGATGCCGACGCCACCCCGACGCTGGCCCGGACCCGGACCAGGTCACCACCGGCCAACCGGCACGGCTCGCCCACGGCCCGCACGATCCGGTCGGCCACCTCTTCGAGCCGGCCCGGGAGCGGGTCCTCGATCAGCACGGCGAATTCGTCACCCCCGAGGCGGGCCACCAGATCCTCCGCCCGTACGGCGGAAAGAAGTCGCCCGGCCGTCTGGGTCAGAACGGCGTCACCGGCCGCATGCCCGTAGGAGTCGTTGACGGGTTTGAAGTCGTCGAGATCGATCAGCAGGACGCCGACCGGGTCGCCGTCGCGACGCAGGGCCGCGCCGACCCGATCGAGGAACAGCGCCCGATTGCCGAGGCCGGTCAGGCTGTCGGTGAACGCCATCGTGTGCAGGCGCTCGGTCAGGGCGTCGCGCTGCCGGAGCAGGGCCGCGTTGTCGACGAACGCGGTGAGCTGACGGGCCACCACGATGCCGGTGATCGCGGCGACGCCGGCCACCGCGATCCAGGCCCGCGGGTCGAGCCCGCGCACGGCCAGCGTGACGACGAGCAGGACGAAGGTCGCGAGCAGGGCCACGTACGGAAGCAGGCTGAACGGCCGCCGGGCCCGCGGGCTCCGGCTGACGGTGGCCGACCGCCGCTGCTCCCACGCCGCGAACATCAGCAGCGCGTGCGAGCAGACGGTCATCGCGAAGATGACGCCGGGCCGTCCCGCGTGCACCAGCTGCGGACCGAGAGCACGGGACACGGCCTCCACACCCGCGGCGAGCGGACCGATGGTGCCGATGTGCCAGCGGAACGGCGCCACTCCGGCCAGGAACAGCCGCGCCACCGCGAAGGCGGCCAGCATCGCCATCACCGGGGCCAGGGCCTGGGTCAGTCCGCCGTCGCCCATGGTCCAGTACAGCCCGTACGACCCGGCCGCCACCACGACCGTGGCCAGGTCGAGCAGATAGCACAGCCGCTCGCGGGCCGACCGGTGCGGAATCGGATAGGTGAGCACGACGAGGGTGATGACCGCCGAGCCGAGCAGCAGGGCGACCGTGCGAGCGACTCCCGTGCCGGTCAGCGAGGCCAGCGAATAGGGCGCGACCACGGCGCCGGCCAGCTGGGCCCACTCCCCCGCCGCGAAGATGCCGGCGCCGAGCCCGAGAACCGTCCAGAACCGGCGCCGCGGATCGGCCCGCTCCATCCGCCGAGCGGCCCGGAACGAGTGGTACGACATCCCCGACGCGAACAGGGCGACGGCCAGCCAGCAGCTGAGCACCTGAAACCGCAACCCGGCGGTGGTCGAGAGATACCAGCCGCACAGGGCCGGCACGACCACGACGGGAAGCTTCAGCCGATTCATATCCCCTCTGTAATCGGCTGTGGCGGGCCCGAACTGAGAACTTAGGCTCCGCCTGTGCGGGGTGCCGCGTGGGCGAGGCTGGACCGAGCGCTTGTCACCGCGTACGGGAAAAGGAAGTCACATCGGTGGGGTCTGTCGCAGGGACGGATGGGGCGTGGGACTGTCGCGGAGAATCGCATCCCGGCCGGACGGGGCGGAGGCGGCGCAGTCGGTCAGGCCGGCGAGATCGCGGAGCAACTGCTCGGCGGCGGCCCAGAACAGGGGGTCGTCGGGGCGGTACCAGTTGATGCCCTCGCTGTACGGGTCCCAGGCGTACGTGTCTTCGAGCTTGTTCAGGAACTCGTCGGCGCCGGTGAGGATCTCCTGGTAGCTGGGCAGCCCGGCCCGGACGTCGTCGCGCAGGTGCTGGGCGTTGCCGAGGGCGGTCCGCAGGCGCAGCCACAGATAGCGTTTCATCTGGGTGTCGTCGTCGAACCGGCGCCGCAGCCGGGCCCCGGCGAACGCGCCGCGCAGGGCCAGCGACGCGATCACCTCGCGCGACATGTAGAGGTTGGTGCCGCCCTCGTTGCCGCGCTGCCGGACCCAGGCCACCCGGCCCCGGTAGCCGGGCATGCCGGTCTGCATGGTGTCCCGCCACGACCGCGAGGTGCCGACCACGGCCGACACGAACGAGGTCGCGGCCGGCCGGATCTCGCTCGACGGGGCCCGCATGGCCTGCCAGTCCTGCGGCAGCCAGACGTCCTGGTGCGGGTGGCCCTCGGGGTGCGGGCCGAGGTTGAGCCCGAAGGTGGGCCAGTTCGGCAGCAGCAGGTCGAACAGGTGCACCGGGAAGTTGGAGGTGATGCCGCCGTCGGAGAACCACAGCTCCTCGGCCAGGGCGGTGCGTTCGGGCCAGCGCAGGCCGGCCGTCCCGGCGCGCAGGAGCCGGCCGAAGTCGTCGCGCACCTCGGTCGGCTGGACCAGGCGGTAGAGCCGGACCGCCTTGAACAGGCCGGGCAGCGCGACGCTGAGCCGCACGGCGAAGGCCACCGGCAGGTTCCACGGGTCGGGCAGCCGGTGCAGCCGCAGCGGCCCGCCTTCGATGCTCTGACAACCCTGGGCCTGCGGGTCGCGCAGGGCGGCGAGAACGTCGTCGTCGACCAGGTCCTGCAGGTCCTCCAGGCAGAGGTAGAGCTGTTCGCCGTCCGGGTCGTCGGGGTCGAGCGGGTCGAGCGGGAACCGGTACGGGCGCTGGCGGGTGAGGTCGGTGGTGATGAGTTCCAGGTTGACCGACCGGCGGCGCGGGTCGCCGGCCATGCCGCGGATCTGTTCGGTCCGCTCGAGCCAGTCGAGCCGGGCCGCCTCGGCGTCGCGGGCCCGGGGCCGCCAGCCGGTGGGTTCGAATCCGGGGCCCTGCCACAGATGCCCGAACCGCAGGACCTCGCCCTCTCCGAGCCCGGCCAGTTGCCGCAGGGCCTGACCGAGCCACGGCAGGAGGGCGGGGTCGACGGTGGGCCGGGGTGCCCCGGCGAGCCATTCGGGCAGCGACCGGTGGGTGCGCGGCGACGCCCCGGCGACCAGGCCGACGCCGATCTCGCGGGCCTCGGCCTGGAACCGGAACACGCCGATGCCGACGACCACGACGATCCCCGAGCTCAGGGCGAGACCGACCAGCACGCCGGCCGTCCAGTGCCACAGCCCGAGCCGGGCCAGCACCAGCGGCGCGCCGAACAGGACCAGCGCCACGATCACCCGGCCCGGCCCCGACCGGCCGCGGTCGACGGCGCTGGTCACCTTGGCCAGCCGCTCGAGCCAGTCCGGAATCTTCTCGGGGCGGACCAGCGGGGTCCGGATCAGCGGCAGCAGCACCAGCACCCCGGCCACGAACACGAAGAAGAGGCTGAGATCGCTGACCGCCCAGAAGACGGCATGGCGGGGGGACCGGCCGAGCGGCGGCCACGAACCGATCCGGACGCTGAGGGCCGCGGTCACCGCGAGTCCGCCGACCACGAGCAGTGTGAGCGCGAGCCTCGACCATTTCCCGAACGCCATCAGCGCGATCAGCGGCACCGCCCACAACCGGTTCCGCATGACCGCGGTGACCAGGGCGAACAGGTGCCGTTGGCGCGGCGCCGGGCGGAACAGTTGCGCGAGCCGGTATTCGTCGTGCTGATGCGGCGCGTACTGCGGGCCGACCTGGCACACCCAGCCCACCATGTCGGCCAGTCCGGCAAAACCGGAGCGGACCTTTCCCGTACGGGCGTCGTCGCTCGTCAAAGCGCCGTCCGGTTCCGCCGGTGGATAGCTGCGCCCGATCTCGGCCGCCGCCGCCGTCGCCGCCGCGATGGCCCCGGCCGACGCCCCGCCCACGTTGCGCAGCCGCCGGGTGGTGGCGATCTCGCACACGGCCAGCGGATAGACCACGCCCGAGGTGGTGCCGCCGCGCATCGTCAGGTCGACGCTCGTCCGGCAGTACAGCCGTCGCTCGTCCTCGGTCATCCGGCTGTCCTGGGCCAGCGCGTCGTGCGGCGTCTCCCAGACCACCGAGGACGCCGCACCCAGTTGCCGATAGGTCTCCGGATTCGCGTACCCACCGACCCGTACGGCCGGCGGGTCGCTCCACACCCAGTTCCGGCCGTCCTCGGTGGCGTCGACCGAACTGAAGCCGTCCGGCAGATAGTCATGACGCATCAAGGTCCCGGGCCGGCTCGTGAAGAGGAGATCGTCGAGGGCCCGGAGCGCTTCGCGGGAACTGGGCACAGCCATGTCCCCAGCGTGAGCACCCCGGAGCCGCCGCGGTAGCAGCCTGTCGGCAACCCGCTACAGTGCGGCCGTGGACATCGGACGGCAGTCGCGCTCCCTGTTCCGCGCGTGGTCGGCATCGGATCGGGCCGCCGGACGAGCGCTGCTCGACGGCGTCGAGGTGCCCGCACCGATCGCGTTACGCAGTCGCTACCGGCACCTGCACGACACCTCGGCGCCGGACGGGCCGCTCTCGCCCGGGCTCGACGAGACGGGCTGGCAGGCCGTGTTCGACCTGGAGACCGCGGGCGATCTGGCCGTACAGTCGGGCCGGCTCGACCGGGCCGCCGAGGTGTTCGCCGAACTGGCCGGGCTGGAGACCACGGCCCGGCACCGGGTGGTGCTGGTGCACGCCCGGATCGGCGCGGGCGACGTGGCGCGAGCACGCGATCTGATCGACGAGGCGATTTCCGCGTACGAGGAAGCTCTGTCGATCGCGGTCAGCGACGGTTACCGGTTCGGGGAGTTGCGGGCGTGCGTGCCGCTGGGCTACCTCGCGCTCGCCTACTCGTCGGGGGCGACCGCCGAAGAGAGGTTCCGGCGGGCCGAGACGCTCGCGGCCGAGCTCGGTGATCCCCTGTACGGTGCGAACGCCGCTCTCGGCCTGGCCGAATGCGCCGAACGCGGGCGTGACCTGGACGGCGCGATCGCCGGGGCGCTGGCCGCCCGGAACGGGTTCGCCGAAGTCGGCTCGCCGATCGGCCGGGCCAACGCCGCCCACCGGGCGGGCGCGCTGCTGCACCGGGCTCGACGGCTCGACGAGGCGGCACCCCTTCTCGAAGAGGCGCACGGCCTCTACCTCGAGATCGGCGATCCGGTCGGGCTCAGCAACACGCTCAGCGGTCTCGGCGACCTCTATCTGGACCGCCGCGAGTTCGAGGTGGCCGAGCGGTGGTTCGGTGAGGGCCTGCGCCAGGCCGAGTCGGCGGGACTCCGCCGGGCCCGCGCGCACGCCCTGCAGGACATGGCCCGGCTCTCCCGGGGCCGGGGTGACTGGCCCCGGGCGATCACCGAGTTCGGGCGGGCGCTGGCGGCCTACCGCGAGATCGACGACATCGGCGGGGTCTGGCACGCTCTCGACAAGACGGCCGAGGGACAGGCCGAACTCGGGCTCACGGCCGACGCCGTGCACACCCGGATGGAGGCGATCCTCTCGATCGAGGAGTTCCGGGCCGGGCACCGCGACGAACAGTCCCAGCGGGAGTATCGGGACCGGTTCGGCCTCGCCTATTCGCGGGCGCTGGCCGCCGCGGTCGCGGCCGGCGACGCGGCCGCCTTCGTGGTGGTGGCCGACTGCCTGGCCGGGCGCCGGTTGGCCGGTCTGATCGAGCACGGCGCCCCGGACGGTCCGGCCGCCGGGCTCGACCTGTTGCAAGGTCTGCTCGTACGGGCCGACCAGCGGCTGGTCAGCCACCGGCACGACCGCGACACCACGGTCGAGAGCACCCGGGAGCAGCGGATCCGCCTGCTCGGCGCGTTCGGTGTCCGGCACGGCCTGGCCGAGCCGGCGAAGGCGTCACTCGACGATCAACTGGCGGCGGTCTATCTGCCGCCCGAACGCGACGGCGGCCCTTTGCTGGCCGCGGTCGCTGACGAGGCGTACCTGCTGGAGATTCTGGCCGACCCGGCCCAGCCCGATCTGGTCCGATGGCTGTGGCGGCGCCCCGGCCACGCCCCGGCGATGGGCTCGAGCGCGCTGGACCAGCCGGCCAGAAGCGTTCTGGCTGCGCTCACCGACGCCGGCGAGCGGGCTGCCCTCTCCATCGAGGATCTCGCCCCACTCGCCGCCGTGGTCCCGGCCGGGTTGCGGGCCGCGCTGCTCGACGACCCCGACCCGGCGCTGCTCATCGTTCCGATCGGCGAGTGGTGGATGGTGCCGTGGAGCGCCCTCCCGCTCGATGACGAGGTCGTGCTGGGTGAGCGCGCCCGGTACGCGGTGTGCCCGTCCCTGACGGTCCAGCGCGGCGTCACGGCCCGGCGGACACCGGCGAGCGGGACCACGGCCGACGTCTGGCGGAGCCCGTTCGTGTCGAGTCACGACCTCAGCCGCGTCGGCCCCGAGCGCCTCGAGCTGCGCCCGCTGGCCACGTCGAGCGCGGCCCGGGAACGGCTCCGCGACGGCGGCGAGCTGATGGTGGTGATCGGCCACGGCCGCCCGGCCCCCGGTCTGGGTCATTACCTCGAGCTCGACCGCGACGACTGGCTGACCCCGGCCGACCTGATCGGAGCGTCCACGCCGCGGCGGCTGGCCCTGGTCGCGTGCGAGGCGGCCTCGATCGAGGGACGGCGCCCGAGCGACCCGGTGAGCCTGGCCACCCTGGCCCTGGCCGCGCGCTCGGACGAGGTGCTGGCCACGCTGGGCGAGCTGAGCGACACCGAACCGGCGGCCCGCTACGTCGACGACATCATCAGCGCAATGGCCGGCTCACCTCTCCCCGAGGCCCTGCGCCGCGCCACCCGCACCCTGCTGGCCACCCCCGGCCTGCGGTACGAACCGCTGGTCACCTGGGCGCCACTGGTCGCGATCGGCACCGTGCGGTAGTTGGCTATCGTGGCCCGATGGCCGACATCGCGGTGGTCCTCGACCTCTACACCGAGGAACCGGTGCTGGGTGACCTGCGCCCGCTGCACGAGACCGCGATCGAGTTCGGCCGCCCGGTGCTCGTCCCGGCCCAGCTGTCCGAGCTGGATCCGGTGCACCGTCGGCGCACCGATCTCGACCGGGTCCGGCTGTACCGGCTGCGCTTCCCGTTCGACCTGCGGCCGCCCCGGCGCAACCGACGCTTCGACGCGGTGACGATCGAGTTCGCGTTCGCCGACCAGCGGGTGATCGCCCTGGGCACCGAACTGTCCACGCCGGCCGGCGGCGAGACGAGCAACCTGCGGGGCATCGGCCGCAGCACCGTCGAGCTCGACCTCGAGCCCGCCGTTGCGGACACCGGGCTGCGCCCCCGCCACCGGGCGCTGGATATCCTGGTCGAGGCGCCGGCCGAGGTAGCCAAGATCCACATCGGGCTGCGCGCCGAGTTGACCGTCGCCCGGATCCTCGGGGCGTTTTCCGTACGCCGGGCCGCCAGCCGGCATCCGCAGCAGCTCGTGCTCAGCACAGGGCCGGCCGAGCAGGAGTGGAACGAAGCCTTGAAGTCCGTCGACGTCCTCGTCATCGCCGCGCTCCCGATGGAATACGACGCGGCCCGATCGGCCGGCAACGGCGTCGAGCCCGGAGGCTGGCGTGCACAGGCGGTCGACGACCAGACCCCGTACGAAACAGGGGAAATTCACACCCCCGACGGCGGCCGGCTGACCGTGGCCCTGGCCCGGCCGGTCGAGATGGGCGGACGCCGGACCGGCACTTTCGTGACCCGCCTGACCGAGCACCTGCGCCCCACCTGCCTGGCCATGAGCGGCGTCTGCGCCGGCAACCCGGCCGACACGGCTCCCGGCGACGTCGTGATCGCCACCCCGGTCTACCAGTACGACGAGGGCAAACAGTCGGGAAGCAGCTTCTTCGGCGCGCACCAGCAGTACACGCTGAGCGACCCGTGGGTACGCACCGCCCAGGGCTTCCAGCCCGCAGGCCTCCCCAGCCATGGCGACGCGACACCGGACGAGGCCACCATCTGGGTGCTGGAACGTCTCTACCAGGGGCAAGATCCGATCAAGCATCCGGCGCGCGACCGCTACTTCCCGCGCGGCACCTGGCGGGAACGCTCGGTGCGGATCGAGTCGGACGGCCTGATCGCCTGGACCGACGACGGCTGGACCCTCACCACCGCCGGCACCGCCAAGATCAGGCGCACCCTCGCGGACGACGTGGACGGCCCCGACCGGCTGCCCTTCGCCGTGCTGACCGGCCCGATGGCCAGCGGCAACGCCGTCGTTCAAGACCACACGGTCTGGGACCGCCTCAAGGGCATGGGCGCCCGCAAGATCCTTGCCCTCGAGATGGAGGCAGCCACCCTGGCCACGGTGGCCGCCGGCAGTTCGGTGCCACACTGGCTGGTCGCCAAGGGCGTGATGGACCACGCCGACTTCGCCAAGGACGACCGTTTCAAGCGTTTCGCCGCGATCGCCTCCGCCGAGGTGCTGTTCGCGCTGCTCACCCAACTGATCCGGCCGCGCGCCGGGCAGCCGGCACTGGGCGTCCAGGCCGCGGCTGAGGTTCAGCCTGCGATCACCGAGAAGCCGGCGTCCGCCGCCGAGCCGGCGCCCGCCTCGAAGCGTCCCGGCGAGATCAAGCTCGAGTTCGTCCGCCGGCTGGGCTCCGACTGGCGCGATCTGGCCGACTACGTCGACGTGCCGTCGTACAAGCAGGCCCAGTTCACCCCGGGCGACGAGCCCCGCGCACTGTGGGAGTGGCTGGAGTCCCGGCAGCGCCTGGCCGAGTTGCCGGCCGCGCTGGTCAAGATCGGCCGCCCCGACCTGGCCGATCTGCTGCGCTCCTGAGCCGGGAGCTCGGGCCACCGGGCCCGAGCTCTTTCGTGAGGCGACGGCACACGGGCTAGACGCTCAGCTGGAGGAACCACCGAGTGATGGCCGGAACCCCGAGCACCTCGGACCCTTCGTGGACGAAGCCGTTGTAGTCCCGGTTCACCCCGAGATCCACCTTCGGCGCGGGCAGGGTGCTCCGGCAGTGGTCCGTGTTGGCATTGACCGCTTCCTCGTCACCCGGGCTGTAGTAGAGCCGCACCGGCATCCGCGGCGTCCAGTCGGTGCACACGCTGTCCACCTCGGCCAGCGCCCGCGCGAACCGCCCGGTCGGGTGCAGCAGCATCGCCTTGCCCCGCGGCGTCAGCAGCTCGTCGATCGTGGCCGGCAGCGCCCCGATCACCTCCTGCCCGGTGTGCGTGCCGTCGAACAGCGCGGGCAGTCCCACGTACGGCTTCCGGAACACGTCCCCCGGCGCCGGGTAGATGTCGTGCAACCGGTCGAACGCCACCAGCAGATACGTGGTGTACGCACTGGCCAGCACCGGATGCACCTCCGGGGTGAACAGCGCCGGGATCTCGGCCCGCCGGAAGTCGTACGCCCCGCTGATCGGCGCCACCGCCGCCGCCCGGAACCAGGGGTCCGCTCCCGACTGCAACGCCTGGGCCAACCCGAGCGCGGCCGATGCCCCCTGCGAGAAGCCGGAGGCATAAACGTCCCGGGTCAAAACCTTTCCCTCCGTACGGGCGAAGTCGCGCGCCGCCCGAAGCAGGTCGAGCGACGCCGTGGTCTCCGACGGCACGTCCATCCACGGGTGCACACCCGGCCCCACCCCGAGGCCCAGATAGTCGGGCGCGACCGCCGCGAACCCGGCCGACGCGAACGTCAGCGCCGGCCCGATCAGGAAGACGTCTTCCGACGTGGACGGCGCGTCCCCCTTGAAGATCTCGGTACCGTGCCCGAACGAAACTGTGGACAGCTTCCGCCGGTCGTTGATCGGCAACGCGACCAGCCCACTGGCCGTGGTCGGGGCTCCGGAGGCGTCCGTCGTGCGATAGACGAGCCGCCACGTCCGTACGCCGAAATGGTTGGTTCCCGGGTCGAACTTGTCCGCGGTGAGCGCGGCATCCACGTCGCTCCGGGTCGGATAGGTACGCAGGGCGGTGGCCGAGACCAACTGTCCCGTCACCGCCGTGGCCGGTGTTGCGGCCACCACGAGCGAGGATGCGATGAGCGCCCCCGCGATGCTCAGACTCAGCAGTTTCCTCATGCGTCCGACGCTAGGGATTCAGCGGCGCCGAATCAGTCCGGCCTTCCCCCGTCTTGTTGGTGGTGTTGTCTCCACCTGGGGTCAGCCCTTCACCGTCAGGATCGGCTGCAGCTCGGCGACCGGTTGCGCCACCCCGGCCGTCCGGAGGCTGTCGACCACCGGGCCGACTTCCTTGTACGCCCACGGCGCCTCCTGCTTGAGGTCGCGCCGCCACGCCGTGATGATGTCGTGCCGCCGGGCCACGGCCGGATCGCGATGGTTGAGCGGCGTCACCACCCGGAAGTCGCGGAGGAACGCGTCCAGCTCGGCGTCGCTCCCCTTGGACGCGGCCCCGCGAGGGATGCTGCGGCCCGCGCCGTGGCAGGCGCTGCCCAGCGCGCGTGTGTTGCCGAGCCCGCGCAACAGATAGCTGGGCGCCCCCATCGATCCGGGCACGATGACCGGTTCGTCGGCGCCGGCCGGTGTCGCGCCCTTGCGGTGCAGCACCGAACCGTCGGCCTCCGGCCACATCAGGTTGTGCGGCGCGTCGTAGATCAGCCGCGAACCGAGGTCACCGACCGCCCCGGTCAGCCCGGTCCGCATCATCGAGGCCAGGAAGAACCGGTTGCCGAGGGCGAAGTTGGCCGCGTTGGCGAAGGCGGTCAGATAGCGTTCGCGCCCGGCCGCTCCCGGCTCGTCGAGCAGCATCGGCAGGATCTTGTTGGACGGCAGCGGCACCGATCGGGGCCAGGCGGCCCGGGCCAGGTCGCGTCCGGTGGCGTTGGCCTGGTGGCCGAGCGTGAGAGAACCACTGTGGACCATCACCACGACCCGGCCCGGCGCGAGCCCCCATTCGTACGCGGCCGCACCGTCGTGCACGGCCGAGACGTACTGCAGCTCGGCGAAGTGGTTGCCCCCGCCCACGCTGCCGATGATGGAGTCGTAACTCGTCCCGCCGCCGCTGGTGATCCAGTCCGAGAACGCCGCCGCCGAATCGACCGGATATCCCTCCGTGTGCAGACGTCCGCTGTCATCGGGGACGCCCTCTGCCAGAAGCCCGGGCAGCCCGAAGCGCAGAAGCCCCTCGCGGTGGGCCGGGGTGAGCCCGATCCGGCGGCCGCCCTCGAAGAACAGGTGACGCAGGCGCCGCTCCAAATCGTCGAGATGCGGGCGCACCTGATCGACGGTCAGCGAGGTGACCTCGACCCGCATCCCGCAGTTGATGTCGTTGCCGACCGCCTGCGGCACCAGCGCACCCACGGTCCGCAGCACCGTGCCGATCGGGATGCCGGCTCCCTTGTGGAAGTCCGGGGTGCCCACCACCCGGTCGATGCGCGGCTCGAAATCCAGTCCGGGAGTGGCCGCGCCCAGCTCGCGGAGCGTCCGGTTCGTCTCCAGCACGGTGAGCAGCTCGTCGACCGCCGCCGGCTCGATCGGCACGTCGGGCCCGGCGCAGATCTCCACCGGCACGCCCTCGGGATTGGGCAGCGTGAGCCACGCCTCGTCGGTACGGACGAGACGCCGATCGGTTCGCTTGGCATGGCGCACGAGAAGGCACTCTAGGGGTCATAGCCCACCGGCGCAGGTGAGTTTCGCGGCCTTCGCCGGTATACGTCGGCGAGCCACTTCGCCGTCGGGGAGGAACCTCTTCGCGGCCGAGGTGCGATCCGCGTTCCGCCCGGGATGGCCCGGGCTCACACCTGGATGGCGACCTCCCGGCGTTGCAGCTCGCTGCGCGCCGTCCAGCCGGGCCAGATGAGCGTCAACCGAGGCGATCCACGGTCCGGCGGCTCCACTCGTGCAGGGCGTCCGCCTGGCCGGGGGTCAGCGTCTCGAAGAAGTAGCGCCGGATGTTCTCGCCGTGCCCCCGGATCGCTTCCTCGGCGGCGCGCCGACCGGCCGCGGTCAAGCCGATCGCGGCCCGCCGGCCGTTGGACTCGTGGTCGGTGCGGGTCACCAGGTCGCGGTTCTCCATGCGGGTCAACTGGTGCGCGACCCGGCTCTTGTCCCAGTCGAGCGACTCGGCCAGCTCGCCGACCCGCATCGGCCCGCCCGGCGCCTGGTGAAGGGTCACGAGCACGCTGAACTCGGCCTTGGAGATCCCGAACTCACGCTGCAGATCCCGGTCCAGCTCGCGGTTGAGCGCGCGTTGCGCCTGCATCCACACGTGCCAGAGCGCCCACTGTTCCGGTTCCAGCGTCATGCCGGCCAGACTATAAAACGAGGAGTTGACGTGACAACTTGTCGAGCTAGAGTTGTCACGTCAACTCTGCCCGGGAGGCACACATGGATCCCACCGTGGTGATCGTCGGCGGCGGCTACGGCGGCACGCTGGCCGCCAAGGAACTGGACGCACACGCCGACGTCGTCCTCATCGACCCGCGCGAGGGTTTCGTCAACGCCGCCGCGTCACTGCGCGCATTGACCCGTCCGGAGTGGGCTTCTCATGCCTTCTTCCCGTACGGGAAACTGCTCGCTCGTGGCCGTTTCCTCCGTGACCGCGCAGTCTCCGTCGACCCGGCCGGTGTCACACTCGCGTCCGGCACCCAGCTCCGGGCCGATTTTCTGGTGCTGGCCACCGGTTCCGGCTACCCCTACCCCGCCAAACCGCGCCCCGATTCGACCACGATCGCTCAGCAACTGGACGACCTGCGCGCGACACACAAGAAGTTGTCCGCCGCCGGCCGTGTGCTGATTGCCGGCGCCGGCCCGGTCGGCCTGGAACTAGCCGGCGAGATCACGGCCGCCTGGCCGGACAAGGGCGTGACCGTCATCGACCGCTCCGGACAACTGCTCCCCGGCTTCCTGCCCGAAGTGCGCAACAGCCTGCACCGCCAACTGGCCGAACGCGGCATCGAACTCCGGCTCGGCACCGGCCTGACCGCGCTGCCGCCCGCGGACGTCTCCCCGTTCACGGTCACCACCGACCAGGGCGAGCAGCTCACCGCCGACATCTGGTTCCGGGCGTTCGGCGTCCAAATCAACACCGGTTTCCTGTACGACGGACGCCTCACCCCGCTCACCGACCAGGCCACGATCCCGGTGACCGAGCACCTGAACGTCCGCGGCTACGACCACGTCTACGCCCTCGGCGACGTCACCGACCTGCCCGACCCCAAGATGGCTTCCTACGCCATGGAACACGCCCTGATCGTGGCCGCGAACATCCGCGCCCAGATCGCCGGCGCCGCTCCTGAGGCGGTCCACACCCCCACGCCCGTACGGCGAATCCTGTTGCCCTTAGGCCCACACGCGGGCGTCGGCCAGCTCCCGACCCCCGACGGTCCCGCCGCCGCGAGCGTGGAGACGGTCCACAAACGCAAGGGCGCCGACCTGTTCACGGCCCGCTTCGCCGCCCGCTTCCGCCGCGACGAGTAACGAGCAGCCTGTCGCCCGCACGCAACGAGCAACGAGCAGCTTGCGGTCCGCACGCAACGAGCAACTTGCCGGCCGCACGCAACGAGCATCGAGCAACGAGCAGCTTGCGGTCCGCATGCGACGAACAACGAGCAACTCGCGGTCCGCACGCAACGAACAACGAGCAGCCCGTGAGCCACACGCGACGAACAACGAGCAACTTGCCGGCCGCACACAACGAACAACGAGCAACTCGCGGGCCGCACACAACGAACAACGAGCAGCCCGTGAGCCACACGCGACGAACAACGAGCAACTTGCGGTCCGCACGCGACTGTAAGCGACGCGTGAAAACTGACCCCCTAGCGACGTCCGAATATTGACCCCCTCCTGAAGATCAGGAGGTGTTGAACGTGGAGGACTGGGCGGAGATCCGTCGGCTTCACTGGGCAGAGGGCGTGCCGATCAAGGTGATCGCCAGGAGGCTCAGGATCTCGAAGAACACGGTGCGTAAGGCGTTGGCGGCGGCGCAGCCGCCGTCGTATCGCCGTGCGGCGAAGGGTTCGATCGTGGATGCGGTCGAGCCGCAGATCCGGTTGTTGCTGGCCCAGACGCCGTCGATGCCGGCAACAGTGATCGCGGAGCGGATCGGCTGGGACCGGTCGTTAACGGTGCTCAAAGACCGGGTGCGGGAGCTGCGGCCGTTGTTTGTGCCGCCGGACCCGGCGCAGCGCACCGAGTATCTGCCGGGCGAGCTCGCGCAGTGCGATCTGTGGTTCCCACCGGCTGATGTTCCGTTGGGATTCGGCCAGCAGGGCCGGCCGCCGGTGCTGGTGATGGTCTGCGGCTACTCGCGCTGGTTGTCCGCGACGATGATCCCGACCCGGCAGGCCCCGGATCTGCTCGACGGTCACTGGCAGCTGTTGTCGAAGCTGCGGGCGGCGCCGCGAGCGCTGGTCTGGGACAACGAAGCCGCGGTCGGGCAGTGGCGGGCCGGGCGGCCGCAGCTGACCGAGACGATGAACGCGTTCCGCGGCAGCCTCGGTATCCGGGTGATCCAGTGCCGGCCGGCTGATCCGGAAGCCAAAGGCCTGGTCGAGCGGGCCAACGGCTATCTGGAGACGTCGTTTCTGCCTGGCCGCCGGTTCACCTCGCCGCAGGACTTCAACGCCCAGCTCGAGCAGTGGCTGATCCTGGCGAACAACCGGATCCACCGCACCTTGCAGGCCCGTCCGGCCGACCGGATCGACGCGGACCGGCAGGCGATGGTCGGCCTGCCGCCGGTCGAGCCGGTGGTCGGCTGGCGGCTGACCACCCGCCTGCCCCGCGATCACTACGTCCGCGTCGACGCCAACGACTACTCGGTGCACCCGTCCGCGGTCGGCCGGCGCGTCGAGATCCGCGCGGACACCGACCAGGTCGAAGTCGTCTGCGACGGCCGTCCCGTCGCCGCCCACAGCCGTTGCTGGGCGGCGCATCAAAGCATCACCGACCCGATGCACCGCGACGCCGCGACTCTGCTGCGGGCCGCGCACCGCCTCGCCGTCAAGACTCCGGTCCGCACCGAGGTCGAAGCGCGGGACCTGGCCGATTACGACCGCATGTTCGGTCTCGACAGCGAGGTGGCCTGATGACCGCCAAGACCACCGGCAGCCGCAACGTCGCCTCGGAGATCGCGTTTCTGACCCGGGCGTTGAAGGCACCATCTTTGGCCGCGTCCGTCGAACGGCTGGCCGAACGGGCCCGGGCCGAGTCCTGGACCCACGAAGAGTTCCTGGCCGCCTGCCTGCAACGCGAAGTCGCCGCCCGCGAATCCCACGGCGGTGAAGGCCGCATCCGGGCCGCCCGGTTCCCGGCCCGCAAGAGTTTGGAAGAGTTCGACTACGAGCATCAGCGGTCGTTGAAACGCGACCAGATCGCGCATCTGGGAACCCTGGACTTCGTCACCGGCCGCGAGAACGTGGTCTTCCTCGGCCCACCCGGGACCGGCAAAACACACCTGTCCATCGGGCTGGGGATCCGGGCCTGCCAGGCCGGGCACCGGGTCGCGTTCGCCACCGCAGCGCAATGGGTGGCCCGCCTGGCCGACGCCCACAACGCCGGACGACTACAGGACGAGCTGGTCAAACTCGGCCGAGTCCCGCTCCTGATCATCGACGAGGTCGGCTACATCCCGTTCGAACCCGAAGCGGCGAACCTGTTCTTCCAGCTCGTCTCGGCCCGCTACGAACGCGCCTCGCTGATCGTCACCAGCAACAAACCATTCGGCCGCTGGGGCGAGGTCTTCGGCGACGACGTCGTCGCCGCAGCCATGATCGACCGGCTCGTCCACCACGCCGAAGTCATCTCGATGAAGGGCGACAGCTACCGGCTCAAAGACCGCGACCTCGGCCGCGTCCCCGCGGCCGGCAAAACCAACGACTAACCAACCCGGCGAGGGGGTCAGTTTTCATCCGTCGCCAGGGGGTCAGATTTCAGCCGCCGTTGACAGCGACGAACAACGAGCAGCTTGTGAGCTGCGCGCAATGAGCAACGAGCAGCCCGTGAGCCACACGCGACGAACAACGAGCAGCTTGCGGTCCGCACGCGACGAACAACGAGCAACTCGCGGGCCGAACGCAACGAACAACGAGCAACTTGCGGGCCGCACGTAACGAGCAACGAGCAACGAGCAGCTTGCGAGCCGCACACGACCAGCAACGAACAACTTGCGAGCCGCACACGACCAGCAACGAACAACTTGCGAGCCGCACACGACCAGCAACGAACAACTTGCGAGCCGCACACGACCAGCAACGAACAACTTGCGAGCCGCACACGACCGGCAACGAGCAACTTGCGGGCCGCGCGTGACGGCGTACGGGGAAACGGGTTTAGGAAGTTGCCGTCACTGCCTGCTCGAAAGTCTGGACCGCCTCGGCGGTCAGCTCGTCGGCGAAGAACTGCTCGGCGATCGCCGGCGCCATCGTGAAACAGTCGACGCCGCGCCGGGCCAGAGTCACGATGGCCGCGGTGTCGGGGATGCTGGCCAGCAGGATCCGGGTCGCGCTCCCGGTGGCCGCCAGCAGCTCCCGCATGGCGACGATCTCGCCGATCCCGTCGCGACCGGCCGCGTTGAGCCGGCGCAGATACGGCGCGATATAGGTCGCACCCGCGGCCGCCGCCACCACCGCCTGCGCCGGGTCGTAGACCGCGGTGAGCAGCGTCGGCACCCCGTCGGCCGCAAGTTGGGCGCAGGCCGCGGAACCGGCACGGGAGGCCACCAGCTTGACCACGACCCGGTCACCCAGGTCGCGCAGTTCCTGTCCGCGCTTGACCAGGGTCGCCGTGTCCTCGCCCCAGGCCTGGAAGAAGACCTCGCGGGCGCCGGCGGCGGTGGCCCACCGATAGATGTCCGGGATGTCGGCCACACCGACGACGGCCCGCTGCAGGATGGTCGGGTTGGTCGTGACGCCGGCGAAGAGGCCGGTGGCCAGCAGATCCTCGGCGGCGGCCCGGTCGGCGGTGTCGAGATAAAGGTGCACGGAAATCCTTTCGAAAAAAGTCAGGAGAACCAGACGCCGCCGTCGACGACGATCGACTGGCCGGTGACGTAGCCGGCGTCGGGCGAGGCCAGGAACGAGACGACTCCGGCCACGTCGTCCGGGGTCTCGAGGCGGCCGAGCGGAATCTTGTCGACCCAGCCGGCCAGTTCGGAGCCGGGGGCGGTGCCGCGGCGGGCCGTGACCGCGTCGTCGATGGCGTCCCACATCGGCGTGTGCACGACGCCCGGGCTGTAGACGTTCACGGTGATGCCGTGCTCGCCGAGCTCTTGCGCGGCGGCCTGGCTGAGTCCGCGTACGGCGAACTTGGACGCCGAGTACGCGCCCTGCCACTTGCCGGCGCGATGGGCGGCCACCGAGGCGGCACCGATCAACCGGCCGCCGCGGCCCTGGGCGATCATCTGCCGGGCCGCCGCCTGGTAGCAGTGGAAGACCCCGGCGACGTTGACGTCCATGACGCGCTGCCACTGGGCCGCGGTCGTGTCGACCAGCGGGGCGGTGACGGCGATGCCGGCGTTGGCGACCATCACGTCCAGTCCGCCGAACCGGTCGACGTGCTGCTGCACGGCGGCGTCGACCGCGGCCGCGTCGGTGACGTCCAGCTCGAGGGGCAGACCGTTCAGTTCCTCGGCCAGCCGATCGAGGGCATCCCGTGCGGACGGCAGATCGGCCACCGAGACGGCCAGCCCGTCGGCGGCCAGGCGTACGGCGATGGCCCGGCCGATCCCGCCCGCGGCGCCGGTAACCAGAGCGGAGCGAGTCACGGTCTCCCCCAGTCCGCGCTCATATGAGCGCTATGCTGCTCGGATGAGCCCTCATGGTCCCTCCACTCGTGAAGCCCGTCAACCGGGGATGGAGCACCTGGTCGCCGGTCTGGCCGCCCGGCGGTTCTATCTGGACGGGCGCACGAAGAAGCAGATCGGCGACGAACTGGGCATCTCCCGGTTCAAGGTGGCCCGGCTGCTCGACCAGGCTCTCCGCGACGGCATCGTCCGGATCGAGATCGACGTGCCGCCCGAGATCGACCTGGAGTTGTCCGAGCGGTTGGCCGCGCGTTACGGGCTGCGGCAGGCGATCGTCGTCCGGGCCGCCGACCGCCGCCAGTTGGCCCGGGTGTGTGCCGCCGTGCTGGCCCAGCGCCTCTCGGACGACGACGTGCTCGGTGTCTCGTGGGGCCAGACCCTGCACGCGCTCACCGACGTGCTCCCGCGCCTCCCCCGGGCCGCGGTGGTGCAGATGGTCGGCAGCATCCCGGCCGCCGACCTGCAGGTGACCTCGCTCGAGCTGCTGAAACGGCTGGGCGAGAGCACCGGCGGCCCGGTCCTCGGGCTGCACGCCCCGATGATCGTCGACTCGCCGCAGATCGCCGCGTCGTTGCGCTCGGCCGACTACGTCGCCTCGACGGTGGCCGCGTTCCCGAGCATCACCTGCGCGATCGTCGGGGTCGGCAGTTGGCGCCCGCACGGTTCGTCGGTCCGCGCCGCGCTCCCGCCGGCTCTGGCCGCCCGGCTCGACGCCGAGGGCGCGGTGGCCGACATCTGCTCGACGGTCCTGAACGCGGCGGGCGAACCGGTCGGCGGCACCACCGTGGCCGACCTCAGCATCGCCATCACGACCGACCAGCTGCGCGCCATCCCCGACGTCATGGCCATCGCGGGCGGCGCCGGCAAGGCCACGGCGATCGCCGCCGCCATCAAGGCGGGGCTGCTGCACCGGCTCATCACCGACACCTCGGCGGCCCAGGCCCTAACGGGGTAGCACCCCCAGCAGGGTGGCGGTCAGAGCCAGCCGCAGCCCGTCCTCCAGCGGCATGTGGAAGCGGGCCAGCTCGGGCTCGGCCTCGTACGCCGCCCGCAGGCTGGGCGGGGGCGTGCTGTAGGCCGACAGCGCACCGGCCATGGCCAGGGTGTGCAGGCCGAAGAGGGCGGCGTTCGCCCCGATCTCGGGCAGGTGCTTCTCGAGCAGCGCGGCCATGTCGGCCAGGCGGCCGAGGGAGGCGCGCTTGTAGCGGGCGACGACCTCGACCGAGACGTTGTGCTCGAGCACGCCGCCCTGCGCGCCGAACAGGTCGCACAGCACCATCCGATCGGCCAGCGAACGGCTGAGGATCTCGGCCACCGCCGTCGCCCGCTCGGCCATCGGCCCCTTCGCGTCGACGCCGGCGGCGAAATCGGCGGCCAGTTCGGTCAGCCACTCCCCCAGGAACTGGTCGAGCAGTTCGAGCAGCACCGCCTCGCGCGACTCGAAGTAGCGCAGCACGTTCGGCTTGGCCAGCCCGACCCGGCGGCTCAGTTCGTTCAGCGTGACCGCGGCCACCGGCATCTCGTCGAGCATCGCCGATGCCATGTCGAGGATCGCCTGCCGGCGGATCTCCCGCTGCTCCTCGGTGCGTGCCCGCTGGAATGTCACGCTCACCACCCTAGCGTAAATACCGCCGGTACGTTAACGTCGTCGCTACAAGATACCTCCGGTACTTAATCGAGCAGGGAGCTGACATGAGCGACAAGTGGACGACGGCGAACATCCCCGGCCAGCAGGGACGGGTCGCCGTGGTGACCGGGGCCAACACCGGCCTGGGATTCGAGACGGCCAAGGCGCTGGCCGAGCGCGGAGCGTCGGTGGTGCTCGGCGTCCGCGACGTCGCCAAGGGCAAGCAGGCCGCCGCCCGGATGAGCGGAGACGTGACCGTCCAGGCCCTCGACCTGACCTCGCTCGACTCGGTCCGGACCGCCGCCGCGGCGCTGCACGACCGGCTCGACCACATCGACCTGCTGATCAACAACGCCGGCGTGATGTACAACCCGAAGCAGACCACCCACGACGGCTTCGAGATGCAGTTCGGCACCAACCACCTGGGCCACTTCGCGCTCACCGGCCTACTGCTGGACCGGATGCTGCCGGTGCCCGGCTCCCGCGTGGTGACGGTCAGCAGCACCGGCCACCGCATCCGGGCCGACATCCACTTCGACGACCTGCAGTGGGAGCACTCGTACAGCCGGGTCGGCGCCTACGGCCAGTCCAAATTGGCCAACCTGATGTTCACGTACGAACTCCAGCGTCGCCTGTCCACTCACGGCACCACGGCGGCCCTGGCCGCGCATCCCGGCGTCTCCAGCACTGAACTGGCCCGCAACACCCCGGCCGCCCTGCGTCTCCCGATCACCTGGCTGGCCCCGCTGATCACCCAGACGCCGGCCATGGGCGCGCTGCCCACCCTGCGCGCCGCCACCGACCCCGCGGCGTTGGGCGGGCAGTACTACGGCCCGGGCGGACGCAACGAGATCAAGGGCCATCCCCGCCTGGTCACGTCCAGCCCCGCGTCCTACGAGGTGGCCGTCCAGCAGCGGCTGTGGGCCGTCTCCGAGGAACTCACCGGGGTGACTTTCCCGCTTGCGTTGGTAGGTTAACGGCCGTAACCTTACGCCTGTGAACATAAGCGAGACCACCGAAGTCGTCCTGCCGGGAGTCGTCGAGCCGAGCGGTTTGGAACTGCGTACCCGGGAGCTGCCCCCACCCGGTCCGGGCCAGGCCCTGGTCGCCGTCGAGGCGAGCGGCGTGTCGTTCGCCGAGCAGGCGATGCGCCGGGGCCGCTACCCCGGGCAGCCGAAGTTCCCGTTCGTCCCGGGCTACGACGTGGTCGGCACCGTCGCGAGCGTCGGACCCGGCGCCGACCCGGCCCTGGTCGGCCGGCGCGTCGCGGCCATCACGAAGACCGGCGGCTGGGCCACCCACGTCCTGCTCGCCGCGGGCGACCTGGTGCCCGTCCCGGCCGGGCTCGACCCGGGCGACGCCGAGACCGTGGTCGTCAACGGCGTCACCGCCTGGCAGATGCTGCACCGCCGGGCCCGGGTCCGGCCCGGCGCGACGATCCTGGTGCACGGGGCCAACGGCGGGGTCGGCACCACCCTGGCCCAGCTCGCCCGGCTCGACGACATCCGGGTCATCGGCACGGCCAACCCCCGTCACCACGACGCCCTGCGCGCGCTCGGCGTCATCCCGCTCGACCACGCCGACCCCGCGCTCGCCGACCGCATCCGCGAGCTGGCCCCCGGCGGGGTCGACGCCGCCTTCGACAACCTGGGCGGCGACCATCTGCGCCGCGCCTGGCACCTGACCGCTCGCGGCGGAAGCGTGGTCTGCTACTCCATCGCCGCCCACCAGAGCGGCCCGATGGTGCCGGCGTTCCTGGTCACGCTGGCCCGCCTCGCGATCTGGAACGCACTGCCCAACGGCAAGCAGGCATCCTTCTACGACCTCTGGTCGGGCAAGAAAGACATCGAGAGCTTCCGTTCCCGTACGCGGGAAGACCTCACCGCCGTGCTCGATCTGCTCGCCGCGGGCCGGATCACCGCCCAGGTCGCCGCCCGTGTACCGCTGACCGACATCGGAGAGGCGATGACACTCGCCGAAGCACGCACGGTTCCCGGCAAGGTCGTCGTGGTCCCTGCGTAGGGTCACCGGCATGGAGACCACCGGCGCACGCACCCGCAACCGGCGCGGCGAGGGCGCCCGCCTGCGCGACGACATCCTGGCCGCCGCCACCGCCGTGCTCGACGAGACCGGCGACGGCCAGGCGGTGACGCTGCGCGCGGTGGCCCGCCGGGCCGGCATCTCGGCGCCCTCGATCTATCCGCACTTCCCCGACCGCGACGCGATCCTGCTCGCCCTGGTCCGAGATGCCTTCGCCGAGCTCACCGCCCAGCTCCGCGCCGCCGCACCGAGCCTGCCCGCGGTGTGCGACGCCTACCTGGCCTTCGCCGCGGCCCGCCCGCACCGATACCGGCTCATGTTCGGCGGCGTCTACGACGCGGCTCCCGCCGTCCACGCCGGATCGTTGCCGGCCGAGGAGGCCACCGCGCTCGGCCGCGACGCGCTCACCGTCTTCGTCGAGGCCATCGACGCCTGCGTCCGGTCCGGCCGGTCCACCAGCACCGACCCGTACGCCGACGCCATCGCCCTGTGGCTGGGCCTGCACGGGCTGGCCCACCAGCGCAGCGTGCTGTCCGAGTTCCCGTGGCCGGCCGACATCACCGACCGCCTGATCCACTCGCTGGCCCACCTGGAGGTATGACCTCGTCGGCATGTTGACGATCACCCTGACATCGATGATCGTGCATGAGTAGCGGCCCGGCGCACGGTGACGCCGGCCATTGCTTCCCGAGGTGCCGATGCTCAGCTTCCGCAGGTTTCTCGCCGCCGGAACGGCCACCCTGCTCGCCCTGCTCGTGGCCCCGCCCGGCCGGGCCACGGCGGCCGCGCCCGAGCCGGCCTACTACGACGTCACGTCGACGTCGACCTTCACGACCACGGCCGGCCTGGCCGCCGACCTCACCCGACGCGGCTACGACGTGCTGGAAGGCCCGCTGACCCGGGCGGTGCCGATCCTGGCCACCGCGGCCGAGGCGCAGCGCCTGCGGGCCCGCGGGCTGTCGGTGCGCTACGCCGGCCCGCTGCACCAGCCGGTGGCGACGACGTGGCTGGCCGCCGCCAACACCTACTACGGCGGCTACCACACCACGGCCGGACACGAGGCGCACAACCAGGCGGTGGTCGCCGCCCACCCGGACACCGCGGTCCTGCGCACGATCGGCCAGTCGTGGCTGAAGACCCAGGGCACCGGCGGCCACGACATCCAGGCCCTGTGCATCACGAAGATCAGAGCCGGTGACTGCGCGACGACCACCACCGGCACGAAGCCGAAGTTCACCCTGATGGCCCAGATGCACGCCCGGGAACTCGCCACCGGCGAACTCGCCTACATGTGGATCGACTATCTGGTGAACAACTACGGCAAGGTCGCCGCCGTGACCACGCTGATGGACACCACCGAACTGTGGGTCATCCCGATCGCCAACCCCGACGGCGTCGACATCGTCTCGTCCAACTCGACCCGGCCGATCTCGCAGCGCAAGAACGCCCACACCAACGGATGCTCCGGCACCGGCAAGGGCGTCGACCTCAATCGCAACTCGAGCTACCACTGGGACGTCAACCAGGGCACCAGATGCTCCGAGACCTACCCTGGTGCGAGCGCGGCCAGCGAACCCGAGACCCGCGGCATCCAGAGCTTCCTGAGCAGCATCTACCGCGACACCAAGCCGGCCGCTGACTTCTCCCCCGCGACCACGGGCACCACCGGCACGTTCCTCACGCTGCACAGCTATTCCGAGCTCAACATTTTCCCGTACGGGTGGACCAACAACCTCGCGCCCAACAACGCCGACCTCAGGACGATCGCCAACGCCATGGCCAAGGCCAACAAATACGACGTGGTCCACGGCGACGGCGGCCTGAACTACTTCGCCCCCGGGGCCACCGACGACTGGATCTACGGCACGCTGGGCGTCCCCGGCTACACCATCGAGGTCGGCCCGAGCGGGTCCTCCTGCGGCGGCTTCTTCCCGCAGTACTCCTGCATGTCGACGTTCTGGAACCTCAACCTGCCCGCCTTCATGGCCCTGGCCACCGCGGCGGCCCGCCCCTACCCGACCGGAAAGTAGTCAGTGCAGACTGCTCACGCCCGCTTCCACCAGGGGCGTGAGCCGGGGCAACTGTTCCGGTCAGCTGCTGTCCTCGTTCCTCATCCCCGCCTCCGCAACCCCGGCACGCAGCCCGGCCAGGGCGACGACGGTGACGACCGCACTGGCCGCGAACACCGCCCCGTAACCCAGCCGGGTCGCCGAACCGAGGCCGATCAGGGGGCCGGCCGCGATGGCACCGAGGCGGCGTGTGTTCGTGTAGAGGCCGGCGGCCAGCCCCGGCCTCGGAATGATCTGCTGGAACAGCGTCAGCCCGACCCCGGCCACGGTCGCGAAGAACCAGGCGTTGAGCAGTTGCAGTCCGAGCAGCCACACCACTCCCCCGGCGAACGCCATCGCGACGTAGTAGACGATCCCCGCCACACACCCCGACACCAGCAGCACCCGCCCCGGCACGCGACCGGTCAGCCGCCCGATCAGCAGCAGCGCCGGAATCTCCAGCCCCGCCGCCACGCCGAGCGCGATGCCCGCCCACACCACATCGAGCCCGAGCCGCCCGGTCACGTACAGGCTCATCACCGACACGGTCGCACTGTTGGTCGCCTGCAAAGCGATGAACACCACGACCACCACCGCGACCTGCCCCCGCCGAACTGGTGCCACCTCCGCGGCCCGGTCACCCTCGGCAACGACCGCTGCATGCCGCATGAGCGCGGTCGTACCGATGTTGAACAACGCCACCACCGCGATCGCCGCCAGAACCGCCCGCGGCCCGAACCCGCCGATCAACAGAGCGGCCAATGGCGGCCCGGCGACCCAGGCGAACGACACCAATGCCCGCGTACGCACCACGTCTCCCGGCCCGGCCCCGGTGTGCTTGAGGTGCGCGAACAACAGCGAACTGCCGACCCCGGCCGGTCCGCCCAGCAGCACCAGCCCGAGCACCGCCAGTGGCAGCGATGTGGTCACCGCCAGCACCCCGGCCAGCGCGAACGTGAGCAACCCACAGACCAGCATCGGCCGTACATAGTCGTGGAGCCGATCGGCGTACGCGGGAATGACAAGAGACGCCGCAAAACCGCCCGTGTTGTAGATCGCCAGCGCCCACCCGATCTCCCCGGCGCTCGCGTCGAACGTCGTGGCCAGCAGCAGCGCCAACGCCGGGTTGAGGAAGGCGAACTGAAAGCCCCAGAACAGGGCCGAAGCTCCGATCAACACGCCTCGACCCTAGGCACGTCGCGGCGCCGGAAAGGGGTTCTGCTGTTACCTGCCTCCCGTCAGGGCCGGCGCCAGCGCGCTCGGTCCTCGCCGGCCTTCTTGATGCACCGGTAGACCTTGCCCGTCTTCGACACGCCGGTCGCGCCTTCCGGCGAGCAGAACGCGCCCGGCGTGACGACCTTCCCGCTCGGCGCTTTCGTGGTCGGCCGCGGTTTCGGCTTGGTCGTGGTGGGCCGAGCCGTCGGCTTCTTCGTCGTCGGCCGGACGGTCGGCTTCACGGTCGGCTTCGGCGACGGTGAAACCGACGGCTTCGGCGACGGCGAAGCGGACGGCGAAGCGGACGGCGACGCTGCCGGCGGCGTCGTGCGGGCCGGTGGAGCAGAGGTAGCGCCCAGCGCCGGTGCCGCCTTCACCACATCGGACCCCGTCGCCGCGGTCTTCTTGCCCGAATCGTCGAAAGCCCCCGCCACCCCGGCGACCACAGTCCCGCCGACGCACAGCACCAGAACCCCGAGAACGGCGACCAGCACCACCTTGAGCGGCGACTTCTTCTTGTCGGCGGTCTGCGGATACGCGGCTGTGGGCTGCTCCCACGGTGGGGGTTCGTACGTCACCGCATCACCCTGCGTTCAGCTCCGCGCATCGTCGATCAGCCGTTCGGACGGCGGCAACGACTTATCGGCGATCGATCCGCCGGACGTCAGAACAGGCGGAACTTCTGGTTCGTGCTGTTCAAGTTGCACGGGGAGAGCCCGAGGTTGGCCATGACCGTGTAGGGCGGGGTGTATTCCAGGCACATGTGCTTGCCCAGCTTGAAGGCCCCGTAGCTCTTCAGGACCTGCCGCTGGGAGGTTCCGGAGCCGACGGTGAAGACCTCCCAGATCTCGGCGTCGTCGGCATTGAGACACCTGAAGCCCAGCGGCCCGAACGTGTCTCCGACCGAGGCCATGCACGCACTCGTCTGGACATTCTTGAACATGTAGAGGGCGTGCCCGTTCAATGTTCCCCGGCCCACGAACGACCAGTTCCGGGCGGTCACGGGCGCGGCTTCGCAGGGCTTGATATTGATGATCTCGATGGTGTCCCGTACGCAGAGGCCGTTGTTGTGCTTGAACATGCGTCCGGCCGCCTGAGCCGGCGCGGCCACGCCGAAGCTGAGTAACAGCAGGACGACCGCCGCTGCGGCGGCGGTCAGGCTACGCATCGCCTGTCTTCTATCGGTCATGGGCCGCAGCCTAGGGGTCGATCGATCGTGGCCGCTGACCCGATCGCCGCCCGAAGTGCTACATCGTGGTGATGTCGGCCGGGCGGAGCCGGCTCAGCTCGAGAAAACTGGCGATGACATCGGCCGGAGCGCTGGTGCCGCCGTACAGCAGCGCGAATGTCGAAGATCGAGGATCGACCGACCCCATCAGCGCGACCTCCTCCCCCGTCCGCAGCCGCAGAACCAGCACCGGCAGCTTGCCCTCCCCCGCCGGCACCTGGTCGAAGGAGAACCCGACGGCCCCGGTCAGCTGCAACGTCGGCCGATTCACCTGGGCGATCACCGGCGCCTGGCCGAACGAGGACCACGCCGAGACGTCGAGCTTGGTGAACTTCGGCGGCGGCCACGGTCGCCGCTCCTCGAGCAACGACCCGACCCGCCGGACGAAATCCAGCAACTCGGCCGACGAGAACCGCCGGCTCATCTCCGCCGCCTCGGGATGCAGACTTCCCGCCCGCACCGTCGAGTCGATCGCTTCGGCGAACGACGCCACCGGGGACGCGAACAGGCGTCCGTCGATCAGGTTGTCGACCATGCGTGCGGCCGTGGCGTCGCTCAGGTCGGGGGCGCCGTCGATCGGATAGAGCAGCTGGTTCATGACGCCGCGGGTCTCGTCCGGATCCATCGTCATCGTCTTTCGCCGCCCCATCCGTACTGTGCGAAGCCGGGATCGGTGCTCAGCCCCTGATCCCGCAGGCTCTGTAGTGCGATGTCGTTCTGCGAGGCCTTCGGATGGTAGTGCCCGCTCTGATCGGTCATCGCCACCAGCCGGCCGTCGCGCACCTCGATCTCGCCCGCGCCGACCACCGATTCGCCGCCCAGCAGCGACGAGTGGTGGATGTGGCCCGGAGCCTGATCGAGCGTGGCATAGAGGTTACCGCTGCCGTCCATCACGAAGATCGCGCGGCCCTCCCCGGACCAGTGCGTCGAGCCGGTCGACGTGTCGTACAGGCTGCCGTCGGCCGCACTGCGCAGATTGCCGTCGCCGTCCACGAACAGCCGATGCGCCTCCCGTTCCGCCTCGTCCATGTAGTGCACGGTGCGCGGCGCGAAGGCTCGGTTGGGGTTGTCCGGATCGTTCTCCCCGCGATACCGATCGCCCAGGTGTGCATCGGCGGGCAGATCGTTTCCCGTACGCGGCGGTGGCGGCGGATCCCCGTCGCGCCATCCACGCCCGGGCCCGGGCGTACGGGAGCCCCCACCGGTGATCTTGCTGAGCAGCCGAGCCAGCTCCTCCTTGAGCCCGGTCAGGATCTCGCCGAGCGAGTTCACCTTGGGCAGCAGCTTGCGCAGGCTGTTGAGCAGCCCCCGGATGAACGTCTGGATCTTGTCGACCCACTTGGCGACCAGCGCCGCCACCTGCCCGATCACCACCGGTGTGGCGATGCCGAGGGTCAGCCCGGCCTCGGCGAGCCATTGCGGCAGGCGGGCCGCGAGCGTGCCGACGAACTGCGCGATCAGATCCCGTACGATCCCCCGCACCAGCCCGACCAGCAGCCCCGCGCCTTCCACGGCGTACGAGATGCCACCCGCGGCCGACGAGATCCCCTGCATCACCTGGGCCGCGGCGCCCGCATGCTGCCGGTACGCGTCCCCCGAGGCGCCCAGCCAGTCGGCGATCTCCCGCTTGATCGCGTCCAGATACTGCGCCTGGGCGTCGGCCGTGAACTTCGCGACGTTCTGCCAGGTGGTCGCGTGCGCGGCGATCGCGTCGGGGTTGCCGGCCAGCCAGTCCAGCGCCTCCTTGAGCGGCCGGACGTGTTCCATCAGCCACGACACGCCCCACGACACCAGCGATCCGAGCGGGTCGATGGCCAGCCCGAGGATGTCGAGGCTGCCGCCGACCCCGCCCAGGGTCCCGTCCACCCAGCTGTTGTTCTGGATGCCGCTCGACACCTGGGCCGCACTCTCGACCAGACCCAGGCCCGTGTACCAGGTGGTGGAACTCTGCTCCGCGGCGACCAGGGGATTCGTCACAGCGGCAACTCGATCGCCGGGCGGTTGCCGTCACCCGCCCGGGTGATCCGGTGACCGCTGGAGATGTCCGTCGCCGACATGTCGGCCGCGGTGGCGCGCAGCTTCGCCGCCGACTCGCCGAGCACGTCCACCGTCGTGTTCAGTGCGTCCAGCCCCAGCTCGAAGACCGGGCTCAAGATCCCAGGCAGGAACTGACAGAGTTTCCCGTACGCCTCGGAGTCCATCGCGACCTCATGCACCGCGCCCCGGGCCGTCTCCATGGCGTCGGCCGCCCGCTCCACGCTGCCCGCATGCCGTTCGACCTGGTAGGCCGGGAACTGGACCTGGTCAGCGGCCATCGTCCGGCTCCGGATCGCCCGTACGCTCCGGGAAGCGTGACTCGAACGAATGGATCACGGCCCGCCCGGTCTCGGTGTCGGACCCGACCGTCTGCTCGACCTGCCCGGCCACGCGCCCGGCCAGTTGTGCTTGGGCGTCGCGCATCACGTCCATGACGCGGCGGGCCAGTTCGGGCTGGCCGGTCAGCTCGAGCGACTCGACCTGTCCCGACGAACCGACCGTGACCTTGATCGACCCGTCCCGGCTCTCGGCCGTCCCGGTGAGCGCCGCCACCCGCCGCGACAGCTCCGCGGCCCGTTCCGCCTGCGCGCTGACGCTCGCCGTCCAGTCGTCCAGCCAGTCCTCGGCGGCATCGATGTCGTACGGCATGGCTCCCCTCCCGTGTCGACGGCCACGCACAGGGTAACCACGCGTGTCTATCCGGCCACGGCCTTCGCCGCCTCGATGCTCAGGGCCGGTCCTTCGGGCAGGAGGCTGACGATCTCCGAGAGCATGTTCTGCGGGGTGGCCTGCCCGTACCCGAGCCGGGTCAGCGCGTCGGTGTCGCCGATCGCATGACGGACGCCGTTGTCGGTGACGATCGAGAACGTTCCCGAGCCGGCCGGAGCGCTCCCCGACGGCACCGAACGAACCAGCACGCCCTTACCGAACGGGACACTCACCCGGTCGGCCGCCGCCGCCCGGGAGTTGACCGGCGTGCCGGTCTTCGCGGCCGCGGCCGCCGGAGCGATGGCCGTCGGGTCGACCACGATCTTCGGGGTGGTCGCCGCGTCGGGGAACTGGGCACACGCCGTACCGGAGATCGCGGCCAGCGTCGGCACCGTCTTGGGCAGCTGATCGGCCCCGGCCGGCAACGGCCCCGAGTCGAGCGGAAGCCGGGCGAAATCGCTGGTGTTGATGGTCACCGGCGACCCGACGTCGGCCGCCGGATCCGCCTGCAGCAGCCGCGCCTGCACCTCGGTCAACGGCTGAACGTCATCACGCCGTACGACCGCCCACTGGTCACCGTTGGGCCCCGGCGCTCGCAGCAGACGCCCCACCGGCGCCTCGACCACCCGGGACTGCTCGCCCAGCCCCGGAATCCGCGGCGTGCTCACGTCGGGCCCCTGCGGCAGCGAGTTGAGCCAGGCCGCCGTCACTGTCTGGGCCTGCCGCCCCGCCCACCCGAACGCCGCCAGCGCCACCGCCGAGTTGGCCAGCCGCAACTTACGGTTCCCGAAGACGAGGAAGGTGTTCTGCTGATCCGGCACCCGTACGAGCAGCGCCTCACCGGCCGCATCGGCCGAGGCCACCGCCAGCGCCCGGCCGCCGCCCACCGCCCCCGTTCCGATCAGGACATCGGTGCTGGACGCGGCCGTGCCGACTCCTTGCACACAGACCGCCCACGGCTCCCGGATCAGCTCCCGGCTCTGCGGAAGCGAGTTGGGCGCATCCGGAATCCCGAGGGTGGCCCCGAGCTGCACCTTCTCGTCCCGGCGCAGATCAGCCAACCGATCCCGCCGTACGGTGGTGGCCTGCCCACCCGACCCTTCGGCCAGCAGCAGTCCGGAGGCGAAGTTGAGCACCGGATGCAGCCGGTCGTCACTCTTCACATAAACGAACTGGGCGCCGGTCTCCTTCTCGATGAGCACGCTGGTGGTGCCGCGCAGCTGCGTGGGCGTACCCCGCCCGGTGATCACGCCATAGACCAGCACACCCACCAGCAGCAGGGCCGCGATCATCGCACTGACCAGCGTCAACGTCAGATGCCGAGGCCCCCGCCGACCACCCGGGTCGGGATCGTGGTGGGTCAGGGCGCTGACGATGCGCTGCATCGAGTACTGATGCCCGTGCAACTCTTCGAGGCGGGTGGCCATGGCTGTCCTTCGCAACGCTCAAACCGGCGGCCTCCACCTTAGTAACCACTGTCAGCTTGCGTGGGGGCGCGCGACGCCGCCCAGGACGAGAGAACGCAACCCGTCCGAGGGTTCGATCTCGAGCGAGTCCAGCAGCAGCTCCCGATAGGCGTGGTACTGACGGCGGGCCTCACTGACATTGCCCTCGTCGAGGTGGGCCTGGATGAGGGCGCGCTGGGCGCTCTCCCGCAGCGGCTCGGCTCCCACCGCGGCGAGCCCGGCGTCGATCGCCTCGCCGGACCGGCCGGCCGCGGACAGCTTGCGGCACAGCGCCTCCAGGGCGTGGATGCGCAGCTGCCGCAGCCGTTCCCGCTCGAAGACCAGCCACTCCTCGTCCCACTCGGGCAGCAGGTCGCCGGCCAGGTCGCGCGGGTTGCAGTCCGCGTCGTCGAGCGTCGTCCCGGCGTCGAACAGGCGCTGGATCTGCCGGCCGACACGCCGCACGTCCACGTCGACGACTGCCGCGACGGTCAGATAGGCCCCCGCCCCGGCGAGGCACCCACCGACGATCCGGCGGCTCTGCCAGAGAGCGGTACGGAGACTGGCCGCGGCCCGGTCGACAGTGGTGTCGGACCACAGCGTGGCGGCGACCGTGTTGCGATGCTGCGGGCGCTCGCGCACGGCGAGCAGGGCGATGACGCGCTCGACGTTGGCCGGCAGCGCGAGCACGCTCCCCCGCTCGCTGAACTCGAATCCGTGCAGCACCCGGACGCGCATGGTGGCGGCGCCGTCCCGTATCGGCGGCAACCTCTCGTCGGTCACCCGCACATGACCCACCGCCCTCCGCAACGAACGAACCCTCGACGTTCCGAAGGCCATCGTCGGGGATTTGCGGAGGGTGCGTTGTCATGGACCCGTCACACCGGGCGAGGTTCCTCCTTTCAGCAGCAGTGCCACTCCGGAACGTTGACGGCGATCACCCGAGCGCCGCCGAGAACGAGACCATCGGTGGTGCGCTGGACGACATCGATGACGTGCACCTCGCCCGGTTCCCCGTTGCCCTCCAGGGCGAAGATGACCGGCACCTCGGCGCCGGGCACCGCCTTCATGCACAGTGTCTGGTCGCGGCCCTCGGCGGTGACCAGCGTGAACTTCGCCCGCCGCTCGGCCGGCCGCAGCGGGGTGGTCTCCGGCATGCCGGTGAGCACGAGCGTGCCGCCCTGAGCCAGGCGGGTGCGCTCGCGCGGCTCGCGCAGACAGGCGGCCGGGATCGGGCGAACCTCGGCGCCGTCGACGAGGTCGACGAAGCCCTGGGCCAGCAGGGTCTCGGCCTCGAGCGGCCCGAACGCGCCGATGTCCTCGGCGGTCACCTCGAACTCGCCGTTCTCGGTGCCCGGGTCGCCCATCCGGAATGTGATGAAGGTACCGACCTTGTTGGCCGACCTGACGACGGTGATGTTCTTCCAGCCGTGATGCCGGTCTTCGATGACGTTGAGGACCCCGCCGGTCACGCGGGCGCCGTCGGGCGGCGGCGTGTTCTCGACGAAGGCGTTGGCGCCGACACAGATGTGGCCCTCGTCCGGGTTGGGCGAGTTGATCAGGTCGGCGGCGGTCGGCTGCCATGTCACGTGGGCCACGCCGGGCGATGCCTTCGACACGATCCCCTGGATCGTCGTGATCCGCCCGGCCGCGCCGCCTCCGCTGGCCAGTCCCGTCTGCGGCCCGACGCCACCCTGGGTGAAGTCAGAGACCCACACCTGGACCTTGACGCCCGTACGCGAGTCGGCGTCGACGCTGTCGACCTGGACGTTGATCACCGTGTCCTTACCGGTGGTGGCCCGGGTGAGGGTGTTGCCGTCGACGTCGGACAGCCAGATGGACGGCGAGGCCCAGAAGGCGGCCCCGGCCGGGATCTCGGCGGTGCCGAGGTCGGCGGCGTCGTACTTGATGTAGAGATCTCCGGGCACCTTGGGCATGGGAGTACTCCTTCAGGACGCGATGTGGGTGATCTGGAAGGCGTCGAGCCGGACGACCGCGTTACCGGGCGCGGTGTCCAGTTCGGCGGTCAGGTAGTAGCGGAACTGGTCGTTGTCGACCCGGGAGATGGCACCGGGAGGCGCGCCCTTGGGCGGGCCGGTAAAAGAGCCGTTGGGGGCGCTGATCGAGACGATGAGCTCGGTCGTGGCGCCGGCCGCGATGCTCTGCCGGCGCAGCCCGACCTCCAGGTTGCCGCTGTCCTTGCGGCCGAAGATCGCCAGCCGCAGGATCGTGACGCCCTGCGGGAGCTGGACCGCCATGAACCCGCTGGCCTGGGTGGCTCCCGGCGGTTTGACGGCGCCACCGAGGACGTGGTCCCAGCGGTCGCCGAGGGTGGTGAGCGTCGGGGCCAGCGTGGTGTTCACCTCCTGCGCCGTGGGCGCGCGGCCCAGGCGGTCGAGCTCCTTACCGACGTCGTCGACGACCCCGGCGATCAGGTCGAACTCGTTCTCCAGGGAGTGGAAGCGGTCGTTGAAGCCGTTGTCGCCGGCCGCCCGCACCCGGTCGACGTTGTCCACCCAGTCGACGTGCCGGAACTTGGGCTCGTAGTTGACGGTCATCCGGTTCCTCCTAGGGGTCCAGGCCGAAGGTCCAGCCCGGTGGGCGCGGGCCGCGGGCGCGGAAGTCGGGGTACGTGTACGGCGGGAACGCCTCGAGCAGGGCGTCGCGGAGCTCGAGCACGTGCTCCCGGACCGCTCGGGTGTCGATCTCGACGCCGACCGGGCACAGGTGGTTGAGCACGTTCATCACGAGGTCGTACTGGTCCTTGCGGACGACGACCTCGCCGCCGGCCGCCTCCAGGTCGAGCAGAGCCTGGGCGAATCCGACCCGCACGGTGTACGGCGGGGTGCCGCCCGGCTGCTGCAGCACGACACGCACCTGCACCGGCCCGGCTTTCCCACCGGTGAGGGTGATCCGCGACCCGGTGGTGCTGGACAGCTGCGCCTGGGCGCCCCCGGTGACCCGTACCGTCCAGATGAACCGCTCGCCGAGCCCGAGCCCGAGCGGCCAGGTCGCCTCGAGCGACGCGTCGGCGGCGTCCAGCACGGACACCGTCATCCGCCCGGCGACGTAGACGTGCCCTCCGCCGGTGGCGATGGCGGCCGGGTCCGGCTGGGCGACCGAGGGCGGCGTGTGGGGTGTGCCGTCCGCGTGCCGCCGATGCAGCCGGCCACCACCACCGAGGTCGCCGACGTAGACCAGGTCACCGGCCGGGTCGAGGGTCACCGAGGTGGGCGTGCTACCGACGTCGGTGAAGGCCGCCCGCAGGGAGGGTGCGACGCCGAGGTTGACGACCCGCAGGCAGGGCACCTCAGGGAGGGTCACATAGCCGAGGGTGTCGCTCACCGCGAGGCCGGCCGGCACGCCACCGGCCAGGTTCAGGTCGGCGCCGGTGAGCTGGAACTGGGGCAGGGCGACGGAGCGCAGCCGGCCGTTCCCGGTCGTGATCCACAGCCGCGCCCCGCCGGGTTCGCAGGCCATCGCGGTGGGAGCCACGCCGAGGTCGATGAAGGCGGTCACCGTACGGGTGACGGGGTCGATCTCGGCGATCCGGCCCGGCAGCATCGCGACGTACGCCCGGGCCCCGTCCGGGCGGAAGGTCACGGCGATCGGCGCGCCCGTGACCTGGATCCGCCCGGCGACCCGCCGGTCGGCGGTGGTGATGACGGTGACCGTGGTGTCCCCGGTGTCGGCCACCAGCAGGAGGCTCTCGTCGGGAGCGGCGGCGATCGCGATCGGGCTCAGCCCGGTCTTGACGCAGGCCTTGACCTCGCCGCCGGCCGGGTCGAGCGCGCTGACCGTCTCGGTCTCGGTGTTGACCGTCCACACCAGGCCGGCCGCGACGGCGAGCGCGGCCACGGTCAGCGAGGACAACGGCGACGACCGGATGCCGAGTTCGACGCTCGAGCCCACGGCGGTCGTTTCCGGGCCGTCGATCACCACGTCCGGGGACAGACCGCAGGCCAGGGTCAGGGTGGTGCCGTCGCTGGCCACGAAGTCGAAACCGGCGGCGTAGGCGAGGGCGCCGAGCCGGGCCAGGGTGGTCGTGGAGCCGCCCAGCCGCAACGTGATCACATAGCCGGAGCCGGCCGGCCCGTCCGAGGCCGGATCCCACGCGCTGGTCAGCTCGGGATCACCGGGCGGCAGCAGGGGGACGAGAGTGGTCAGACGATCGGCCACGGCCGGGTGCACGCGGCGGCTCTCCGGACCGCCGGTCGCCCGGAACCGGACGGGCGCCGGCACGAGATAGACCGGATGCGTACGGTCCTCGGGGCGCAACGTCGCGGCCGGTGGCGTGCCCAGGCTCTGCCCCGCGTCGAGCGTCGCGACGCCGATCCGCAGGCGCCGGTCGGCGATGAACGCCTTGCCCCGGTCGCGGACCTGCACCGTGACCACGAGCGGGCCCGGCCGGTCGGCGGTGAGCAGCACGTCCCGCTGGTCGCGGCGGCTCGAGACGCCCGCCCGGCCGCCCCCGCACGGGATGACCGACCACGACACGGCAGCGCCCGGCGGCGGCGCGGGCTCCAGGCGCAGCGCGAGGGTCTGTCCCGTGAGCACGTCGAAACCGTTCTGCGGGGTGGCCGTTCCGCCCGGCCCGGCGATGATCTCGACCGAGTCGGTCGAGCGGGCCGACGCGTACAGGTCGGTCGACCGGGGGGCGACGAAGCCGAACCCGGCCCGCAGGGCGAAGCCGGCGAGCCGGCCCGGCGAGAAGACGTCGTGGGACAGGATCAGGGCGCGGCCGGTGGCCCGCAGGTCGGCCGCGGCCGGATCGAAGCCGGACCGGACGGTGAGCCCGGCGGGGAGCACGTCGAGCATGGCCCGCAACGCCGCCCGGGTGCCGGGACGCATGAGCGGGCTGCCCTGGAAGCCGGCCCGCGGGTCGGTGCCGTCGACCAGGATGCGGTCGGAGAAGGACGCGTCGTCGGCGGGGGTGCCGAGCACCTCGGCCTCGGTGAGACGGATCCGGCCGGTGTCGTCCATGGTGCCGCCGGCCGGGACCTCGAGGGGAAGCACGGAAACCACGCGGGTGGCCTGCACGAGAGAGGCGTTGACGTCGTCGACGACGAACGGGGTCGCCACGCCGGCGATCGGGCCGGCCACGTCGTTGACCGCGTCGCGCAGCCCGGCCGGGGTGGGCAGCACCCAGCGGCGGAAGATGCCCAGCCGCTTGCGGTAGCTGTCGTCGGCCTCGCCGAGCACCGGGAAGAACGTGTCCCGGGCGGCCGCGGACAGCCGCACCTCGTCGATCGTGCCGGTGAACGAGCGCCCGATCCGGACGGGCTGCGTGTTGGCCAGCGATCCGAGCCCCGCCAACGGTTTACGGTCGGCGATCGTGCCGTCGACGACGAGACGTACCGCTCCGGCCGCCCGGTCCACCACGGCGGCGAGGTGGGTGAAGCGGGCAGCGGAGAGGCTGCGGTTCGCGTACAGCTCGATGACGTCGGTGCCGTCGCTGATCAGCAGCCGTACGTTGCGGGGCAGGCCACGGCCGAAGTCGCCGACCCCGAGCTGCCAGCCGGGCCGGGTCGCGTCGGACGGGTCCTGTTTGGACAGGATGGTGCCGTCGCCGGGTTTGACGAAACACTCGGCGGTCAGGCTCGCGGTGGCGCCGGTCGCGAGCTCGGCGTGGTGCGCGACCGTGATCTCCGCGCCGGGCGAGAACCGCATGCCCGTCCCGAAACGGCCGGGTACGCGGGCCTCCACGTCCGCGGTCGCCACGCCCGGATGGCCGGGACCACCGGAGTAGAGCACCCACGCATCCCGGATCGGTGTGGCCCGCTCGTCGTCGAGGTGGTAGAGCGCGATCGTGTCGTCCTGCTGTGCGTAGGGCAGCGGCGGGAACCGGGGGACACCGAGGTCGTAACCGATCAGGTCGAGGGTGGCGCCGGTGGCCTCGCCGATGATCCGGGCCCGGGTGCGCAGGACGTCGGCCTGCCCGTCGAGGACGTCACGTTCGGCCGCGATCGTCCACAGCAGCCGCGCCATCATGCCGAGCAGCGCGGTCAGGCGCCACGGGCCGGGCGTGACCGTCCGCAGGATCGCACCGGGCGGCGCCTCGAAGCCGAACGACGTGCCTGCGGCGGTGCCCGGCGGTACCCGTACGGTCAACTCGCCGTTGCCTCCCCCCGGAAGGTCGAAACCGACCGTCACCACGGTCGCGGCGTCGATCGGGCTCACGGCCATCAGGGTGTACGCGGGGCGGGGCTCGACGCCGAACTGCGCGTGATGCTCGGCGAAGTCGTAGGACGCGACCTGCCCCGACGGCAGCAGCGTCAGCTCCAGCAGGTCGGCGCCCCGGGCGAACGGCACGGTCAGACCGGCCGACATGCGCGGGAGGGCGGCGGTCATCGTGGTGTCACCTCCACCTCGAGCAACGCGGAGTCGACGGTGAACACGGCGATCTCGGTGGCGGCCATGACGAGGTTCTCCCCCGGCCCGGCCTCGACCACGTCGGACGCGAACCCGACCTGCCCGAGCGTGATCCGCCCGAACGCGGGCGGGCAGCGTCGCAGCCGCAGATTCTGCACGTCGCTGACCCCGGGCTGCTCGACGAGGGCGCGCATGACCTGGCTGAACAACACGTCCCCGCCGAGCACGAGCCCGCCGACGTCGGCGGCGAGCCGTTCGGTGAGCGCCCCCACCAGGGCCTGCGAGTCGTAGCCGGGCCGGGTGACCAGTTGCGCCCGCAGCCCGACCTCGATGTGGTCGGCCTCGACGACCTGCGGGTGGATGCCGACCGGCCGCACCCGGTCGACGGCCTCGGTGACCTGTTCGAAGATGCCGGTGACAGTGCCCGGCGGCTCGGTGCGCCAGGGCCGGGCGAACTCGTGCGCGACGACCACACTGAAGAAGTACGGCTCGCCGACCCGGCGCTCGTCGCTGAACAGGCGCTGATCGAACGGGAACGCGCCGAAGTAGCTCTGTGACACGTCGACCCCGCCGAGCGGATCGGACAGCAGCACGTCGACGACCCCGGGCACCGTGAGCACGGCATCGCGTACGGCGGCCGGCGTCCACATCGTGCGGGACCGCCCGAGCAGGCGCGCGCGGTAGGTCTCGTCGTCCTCCGGCTCGGCGCCACCGGTGAACGCCTGGTCGTTGGTGACGTCGAAGCCGGTCGGCGCAACGATGCCCAGATGGTGCCGCAGGTAGTCGGGGTCGATCGCGGTGATCGCCCCGGCCGGCACATCGCCGCCGGCCCCGGCCGCGAAGGCCCGCGCCGGCACGGTCACGGTGTCGGCGTTCTCGCTGAGCCGGGCCACCACGGTGGTGTGCAGGACGGCCCCCGGCGCGACGAGGACGGTGCCCTCGGGCAACACGTACTCGCGGCCGGGCTGCGGGCTGGTGACCTTGACGGTGACCCGGCCGGTGGCGAACCGGAACGGGCGGCCCAGGCCGACGTCCTCGCCGAGCCGATCGAGGTCGGTGCCGACCGCGGACGACAGGAAGTTCGCGTGGTAGAGGTCCTCGAGGCGCCGCCACAGCCGGGCGTCCTCGGCCGCCGCCACCTCCAGGATCTTCCGGATCGGGCTGGTCGGTGACAGGTCGACGTCGTCGCCGAAGACCGCCCGGGCCCGGGCCGACGACTCGGCGAGCAGGGTGTCGAACTCCTTGCGGACGAAGCCGTCCGGTGTCACCCCGAAGTCGGCCATCTCAGGCACCGACCTCGAACGTCAGCTCGCGCGCGGTGCCGTCCACGACGATCAGCACGACCTCGACCCGCCAGAGCCGTTTGCCGGGGTCGGGCGACACGGTGACGTCCTGGATCTCGCGGACCCGGGGGTCGCTGCCCAGGGTCCGCACGAGGCTGAGCCGCAGCAGATCCTGCGCCGTACGGGCGCCGACGGCCTGGGTGAGCACGGGGACGAGGTCGAGGCCGTAGGTGACGGCGAACCGGTCGGTGCCGAGCGGGGTGAGCACCCGCAGGGTCAGCGCCTGCACGGCGTTGGCGAGCCCGGCGACCGTGGCCATCCGGCCGCCCGCCATGACCAGATCGCCGTCGCGCAGTTCGAGGCTGTGGCCGAGCATCACGTCCTCCGTCTCAGCTCGCTTGCAGGATGGTCTGGCCCGCCGACTGCACGACGAGGGTGCCGGGCGGAACGCCGTCGGTCAGGCCGCTCACCGTTTCGAGCAGCACCTTGCTGCCGCCCGCCGTGAGCTTCGCCGCGGTGCCGCCGATCACCGACGACACCGACTTGCACTGCGACGTGCTGCTCGACTGGGTCGTGCCGCAGCCGCTGACCGTCGCGCCGTCGAGGTCGCCGTCGATGAGGACCGCGGCGCCACCGGCGACGAGCTTGTCCTGCCCGGCACTGATCCGGACGCTGCCGCCGTGACCGCAACCGATCTTCGCGTCGGCGTTGAGGACGGCCGCCATCAGGACACCTCCACCTTGGAGCCGCTCAGGGTGATCTTGCCGTCGTCGAGCGTGATGGTCGCCGAGCCGCTCTTGAGCGTCACGGTCTTGCCGCCGCTGTCCACCACGACCGCCCCGTCCTTGTCGACAGTCACCTTGGTGCCGGAGGAGTGCTCGATGACCAGCTCGCCGTCCTCGGGCAAGTCGGGCCGGTCCCCCACCTCGGGCAGCAGCTTCGCGCCGACCGTGATGCGCAGCCCCTTGGCCTGCATCACCCGCCGGCCGGTCGCGTCGGTCAGGTCGCCGACGCCC
Organism: Paractinoplanes bogorensis; assembly: GCF_018829635.1. Taxonomy (GTDB): domain Bacteria; phylum Actinomycetota; class Actinomycetes; order Mycobacteriales; family Micromonosporaceae; genus Actinoplanes; species Actinoplanes bogorensis. The sequence continues at coordinate 100,802 of NZ_JAHKKG010000018.1, read as the reverse complement.
TTGCCGGTGGGCAGGCCTTTGCCGTCCAGTTCGGTCGGCAGGCACAGCCACCAGTCGCCCGGCTTGTTCTTCGGCGGCTGATAGCGGGTCGGTTTCTCGGGCCAGAGGAAACCGGCCACCACGGCGTCGTTGACCAGGCCCCGGTTGTGGGCGAGCAGCGCGCGCATGCCGGGCAGCACGGGCACGACCAGTCCGCAGCGGTGGAAGGCGAACGGCGAGGACATCGGCCGGTTGTGCAACTGCGGGGTGTCGTCGACCGGGGTCTCGACGCTCGGCGCGACGGTGGCCGCCTTCGGGGTCTGCCCGTAGCGCAGGTCGGCGAGGTGCTTGTCGTGGTAGGCGGCGACCTCGCCCACGTCGATGGCCGGGTTGCCGGTGCGCACCGACTCGGCGACGTCCCGGATCCGGTCGGCCACACCGTCGGCACCGGTCGTGCGGGAGGCGGGCCGGCCGGCCTCGGCCACCACGAGGCCGACCCGGCAGGTGTAACCCTGCTTGTGGTCGAAGACGTGGTGGGCCTGCTCGACGCGCAACGTCCCGGCCGGCGCGTCGCGCGGATCCCCGGGCTCCAGGATGACCGGCATTCCCGGACGGATCCGCGGGTCGCCGAGCACCCCGACCTCCACCGCGGTGCGTGGCTCGGATCTCGCCGCTCGCTGGAAGAGGTCCTGCGGGTCCTCCTGTACGTGGTCCAGCTCGACGATGTTGTCGTCCGCCGTGAAGTGCAGCGCCTCCCCGGTTCCGACGACCGGACCGATCCTGATCATCTCGTTGCCGATCACCAGCGGCGCCTCGGCGGCTTGCGCCACCTCCCGCAGGGCCTGCAACCCGTCGCCGGCATGCAGGCTGAAGTCCTTGACCGTGGGGAGCCCGGCCGCCGAGAACCGCAGGTCGCCGGCCGCCGCCGCGATCGACCGCACCGCCTCGGTCAACGGGTGGTCCCCCGCCTCACCCGCGGCCACCGAGGCTTTGAGCAGCTTGTAGCCGGCCAGCTCGAGGCCCCGCAGGGTGGTGATCAGGTCGCCGTTGCGGCCCACGCTCGTACGGATCGAGGTGAGCACCCCGCGCAGCAGCGGGTCGGCCCGCCCGGCCGGGTCGTCGAAATAGCCGAGCCCGATGGTGATCCCGGCCGGCTCGCCCCCGGCGACGGCCTTGGCGTGCCGGGTCTTGAGGGTGTCCACGACGTCGGCCGGCAGGCTGGTCAGCACCACCGTGAACGTGCTGGCGGCCGCCCCGCTGATCAGGTCGACGGTGATGTCGGCATCGAGGACGTACTCGCCGCCGAACACGTCGTTGGAGATCCGCAGCGGCAGCAGCCCGCCGAGCCCCGCGCCCTCGATGCTGACCTGGAACCAGATCACAAAACCCATCGCGCCGCCACCCCCACCAGAACCTGCGACCCGAACGCCCCGGCGGCGCCCAGATTGCGCGGGTCGACGATCATCGTGACCGCCTTCAGGACCACCTCGGCCCCCTGAAGTTCCAGGCCGGGCACGAGTTTGCGGCGCAGCACGGTCCGGGCCGGGCCGGGCGACTCGCGGGTCACCTCCACCGTCATGAATGCGCCCGGCCGGGGCAGCACGAGCGGCTCCCCGCCGTCGAGAAGGGACTCCTCGACCACGGTGACGGTCAGCGTCACCACGTAGGTGGCCGATCCCAGCGCCAGCCGGAACGCCTGGGGGAACCCGTCGTCCGGGTTGACCGGCAGCCTCGCGAACGCGGTCATGGCAGCGGCTCCGTGGCTCGCCGGGGTGTCGCGCCCGGCGGTGGTGGCGACGGGGTCAGTGGTGTGCCGGAGGCGAGCGCCATGTCGGCGACCTCGCCGATCACCGCGGTGACGTTGGAGCGGGGCACGTGACGCAGGGTCAGGCTCACGTCGAGGGCCTCCCGTTTGCTGACCGACTGGGTGAACCGCAGGCTCGTGATCTGCATGTCGAGGCTGTACGTCAGGCCGCACACCACCGGGATGCCGGTGACGGCGAGGGCGGGCGCGACCGCGGCGATCATCACCCGGGACACCAGCGCGAGCGCCTCGAGCTTCTTCTTGTCCCGCATCCGGTCCGGACCGGCCAGGATCGCCTCGATCGCGATCGTCTTGGTGGTCGGCGCGATGGCCTGCGAGAAGCGGCTGCCCGCGATCCGCTCGATCTCGTAGCCCTCGGTCATGGTGATGCTCTGGACGTACAGCAGCGACACGTTGCCGACCATCACGGGCGTGGCCATCTCCCCTCCCCTCCTAGAGCCGATAGGTGCGCGGGTTGCCCGCGTCGAGCCACTTCTGGAACGCCTTCTTCGCGGCCTCCAGGCCCTTGGCATCGAAGGACCCGCTCACCGCCGGATCGTCGAAGAGCGCGAGCATGCGGCGGCCGACGGAGGGCATCTCGCCGGCCACCGACGGGTGGTAGAGATAGAGCAGATCGTCATAGCCGGTGCCCGCGTGCGACACGAGGTCCTTGAGCAACTGCGGCTCGGAGACGGTGGCCAGGTCGCCGAGGTTGGTCTTGACCTCGACGCTGACCCGGCCCCGGGGCAGGTCGGCGAGAATGTCGACCACCCGGTTCGTTCTCGGCGCCTGAAACTCCAGGGCGGTCGCGCCGAATTCGGCGATCAGCGTCCGGGCCGCGTACAGCTCACCCCAGCCGCCCTGGACCGCGAGCTGGAACCGGCCGGCCTTGCCGACCTGACGTTCGAAGATGTTGCGCAGCACGTCGCCGATGCCGGTGAGCCGGCCGGTGGGCAGCCGGCCGGCGATGTCGTCGATCAGCCGCAGCATGTCGCCGCGGTCGGCGGCGGCCAGGTCGAGCACGGTGTCCCAGGCGAAGTCGCCGGTGTCGTCGGCCAGCTTCGCGAGCCGGTCGAGCCCGGACAGCTCCTGGTCGGTCAGGTCGGCGAACCGGGCCGCGAGCCGGTCCCGCCGGGCGGCCACCTCGGCGGCCTCGGCGACCCGGTTCTGCCGGCGGAGCCGGGCGATCTCCTCGTCGAACTCGGCCAGTTCGGCGAGCAACTGCTGCCGGCTGCCGGCCCGCAGCCGCTCGGTCACCGCGGCGGCCATCTGCGAGATGCGGGCGGACAGTTCCTCCAGCGCGGCGGCCTCGCCGGCCGCGATCCGGTCGAGCAGGCGCTGATAGGCGGCCGGATCACCGATCTCGGCGCGGCGGGCCTCGAGGATCTCCAGCAGCATGTCGACCGCGCGGGTGTCGCCGCCGTTCCGCCGCAGCAGGGTGAGGTAGACGTCGCCGCCGGCGTCGGCGACGAACGCGAGAGATCGTTCCCAGTAGGCGAGCGCCTCCAGATAGCGGGCGCCGAGCCGTTCCACCTGACCGGGTCGCAACGTGCCGACGGCCCGTGACCACAGCGCGAGCCGTTCGGCCGGCACCGCTTCGACCAGGTTGGCCAGCACGCCGCGCGGCCAGCCGGTATCGAGCAGTTTCCGCAGCGCGACCACCATGTCCCCGGTGATCCCGCCGACCTGCGCGGCCCGCCGGTCGAATCGTCGCGCGAGGGCGAGCGCGTCGGCGAGCCGCTCCACGTCGGCGGTGACGTTCTGCGCCTTCGCAAGCCGCCGGACCACCGTCCGGCTCGCCCCGGCCGGCACGTCGAGCAGCTCGGCGAGACGCGAGATCTCGCTGAGATGCCCGGCCGGGAGCAGCCGCAGGGCCTGCGCGGCCGCGGTCTCGTTGCGCAGCTGAGCCAGCTTGGTCAGCGCCGACACGAACCGGTCCAGCTTGCCGATCTCCTCGGCCACCTCGGCGGCCTTCCCGAGCCGTCCGAGCGACGACAACACCTTGAGCAGCGCGGCGACCCGGTCGGTGAGCTGGACGCCCTTGAGCGCGGCCCGGATCTCGCCGATGCCGACGAACCAGCTCAGGATCTCGACGACCAGGGCGGTCTCCAGCCGCTCGGCCAGATCACCGCTGATCCGGGCGCCCGAACCCCTTTTCCCGTACGTCTGACCGAGCTGCTCGGCGTACTCGAGGCCGGCCATGGCCGTGCGGATCGCCTCGCCGGCCTGCCCCGCGATGAGGACCAGCATCATCACCGCGGCCGGGTCGGGCGGGATCCGGGTGGCGGCCTGCACGACGAGCGCGAACTCGGCCAGGTGTCCGATGCCCTCCAGCAGCTCGGCCGGCGAGTGGGTGAACAGGTCGGTGAGGCCGTCGATGGTGGAGCGCACCCACAGGCTCACCCCACCGGCCTGGTTACGCAGGTGCCGCAGCGGGTCGATGCCGCCGACCGGCAGCGTCTGGAGGTCGAGGAAGAGAGACAGGACGTAGGACAGGCTCATCGGCCGTATCGGGCGCGACCGCCCGAGCAGCAGCAACAGCTCGACGATGTCGCCGTCGAGCGTGGCGAACAGCCGCTCGTAACCGCCGGCGGCCCGCAGGATCGCGGCCATCGCTTCCAGCTCGCTGGTGGTGCGGGCCGAGGCGAGCAACTCGACGATCGCCTTCTTCTGCCGGGCGCTGGGCCACCACAGCTTGCCCAGCACCAGCAGGAACGCGGCGCGCTGCTCCCACGGCATGGCCGCGAAGACGTCCCGGTCCATGGTGACGATGCGGGCCGCCAGCACGTCGTCGTCGCTGGTGCCCGGCTCGGCGCCGGTCCCGGCCGCGGTGAGCTGCTCGGTCGCGACGCGGGCCAGGTCGGCCGGGTCGGCCCGCTCGCCGCTCGGCGTACGGGCGAACTCACGCTGGACATCGGCCGGTTCCCAGCGGGCATCCCGCTTGAGGTTGTAGACGAAGTGGCCGTCGCCGGTGGCGGCCAGCACGACCCGCATGTCCCGTAGCTTGAGGATCTCGCCCACCTCGGTGCGACGCAGGCCCGGGATCGCGGGCGCACCCTCCGGCGGCGTCTCCCGCAGCCGCCCCAGGTCCCGCACCCGGAGCTGGGCCTCGAGCGGTGTCATGACAAACCGGTCGGCCACGTGGTCGCCGGTCTGTTCCAGGACCGCGAAACCGTGCGCGCCGTAGAGCGCCCGTCCCCACTGCACGGCCCGGGCCAGCGACGACGAGGTCAGGTGCAGGTCGCCGCCGGTCCAGACGAAGGCGGCGGCGGACAGCCGGATCACCGGTTGCGGCGCGAACGGCGAACGGATCAGCACGTCACCGCGCGGCAGCCGCACCGGCACGGCCACGGGCGCCCCGCCGGCGTCAAAGCTGGGCAGAGTCCACAGCGGACTGTCCGGATCCGCGCCCCAGGCACCGTTCTCCGGCGCTGCGCCGACCGGGCTCGAGGCCGCCGGGGCGCCCAGAGCCTGCCGCACCCCCGCGATCACCGCGGCTTCCACGGCGCGGCGCACGGCCTCGTCGGCGTCGCCCGTCCAGCGGACGATCACCGGGGTCTCGATCCGGACGGCGTTCATTCGGCCGACGTCCCCGGGGTGTCCCGCAGCTTGAACTTGACCTGCACGGTCTCCCGGTTGCTGTTCGGGTTGTGGAACTGGAACGTGAGGTTGTTGGCGTCGATCGCCTTCTTGTAGTTGTCCTCGAGCGCCTTCTCCAGGTCGTGGTCGAGGCTGACCCGCCGTTCCTGGACTCCGATGTCCGCGGCCTTCGGCCAGTTCACCAGCCCGGCCGGCGGGTCGGTCACCCGGACCAGGGGCGCCTTGCCGGTGGCGGGGAACTCGAAGCCGGCCTCGTCCAGGAAGCGGAGCGCATCGGCGTCGCCCTTCGCCTGCGTCCAGAACTCGTCGCGCACCTTGTTGTAGAGGTCGAACATCTCCTGCCGGGAGGCGTGGTCGAGGTTCCGGCCGCCGACCACCTTGGCCCGCGCCCGCTCCCAGACCGGTCCGAGCGGGGTGCCGCTGATCTTCTGCCCGATGACCCGGCGAGTCCGCGCGACGGCCTGCCGCTCACTCTCCCCGGCCAGACGCACCAGGTGCTCCTGGCCCAGCTGGACCCGCTTCTTCGTGGGCACCCGGATTCCGTCGATGGCCGGCTTCTGGCCGCCGGTCACACCGGGGCGCGCCGCCTCGCTCTCGATCGCCTCGGAGATCTCGTCGGCCCCGGCGAACAGGTCGGCCGCCTCCTGCCCGGCCCGCCCGGCCTCGCCGCGCAGCGCGCTCTCGGTCGCGCCCACCTTCAGCTCCCGGGCCGTGTTCGTGTCGAACAGGCCCATGTCCTTGAGCACCTCACCGACCTCACCGATCCGCTTGGCGTCGCGAATCGGCCGCCCGGCCTTGACGTCATGGGCGGCCTGCTCCAAGATCCGGGCTCCGGCCGTGCCCGGCGCGACCCCGGTGAACGCGCGGTAGGCGGCCCTCGCCTCCGGCTCGCTGAGCCGATAGTCGCGGGCCAGGGTACGTACGGTGACCGCCGCCCGTCCCGCCTTGAACACCTTACCGGCCGCCGGGAGCAGCACGGACGCGGCGAGAATGCCCCGCTCCACCGGGCCGAGCTTGTTCCCGAACAGGTCGTAGCCGAACGTGGCCTCCCCGGCCGCCACGATGTTGCCGACGATCGGGATGAACCCGATCGCCGTCTCGATCGCGGTCTGCCAGGCCGGGATGTCGATCTCGACGTCGTACTTCTCGACCGTCGGGTAGGCCCGGGCCAGCAGGAGAGCCTCGTACTCGGCCGGATGCCTGGTCAGCCAGTCCCGGAAGTCATCCTCGGCGCTGGTGGCCGAGAAGCCCTTGGTGCCCATCCGCGACATGATGTCGCGCAGGAACTCCCGGCCGATCAGCTCACGGACGGCGGTCTCCCGCTCCGACTGCCAGACGAGGTAGCCGACACCGTGCTCCCGGTCCTCCTGTGTGTACGGTTCACGGACCCGCCACACCTGGGACTTGAGCAGGTGGAGCACGGCGTCGAGCTTGCGTTCGGAGCCGGCCCACTCGGCCTCACGCTCGACCTCCTCGGCCGCCTCCTTGTCCCGGCGGACCTTCTCGGCTACCTCCGCCTCGATGTCCACGGTGACCTGGCGTACGTACAACCGGGTCCATACGCTCACCGGGTCGTACCGTTCCAGCGCGGCGTCGCTCTGCCGGTCGAGCCAGGTCAGGTAGTTGCCGAGGGCCGTCTGGAGGCGCCGGGCCTCCACCGGCGGAACGGTTCCGGCCCGTCGCAGCATCGAGTTGGCGATCTCGAGGAAGCGCAGCCGGGCCGGGACCGGAAGTGGCGTCGCAACGGGCCGTTCGATCCGCTTCCCGAGGTCGTCCGGTCGAGGCGCCGGCCGTGGGAGGGGCTTCGAGTCGTACCAGAGCAGGCCACGGGTCGGGCCGTGGCCGTTCGGTGCGTAAAGGGTGCCGCGAGCCGAGACGGCCACCCGCACCGAGGGGTCGGCGTCGATCACGCCGTCCAGGAAGGCGCGGACGAGCAGGTCCGGCAACGCCGACGGCAGCAGGCCGGTGAGCAGCAACGGCTTCTCCAGCGCGGGCAACACGAGCTGCCCGCCGCGCAGCTCGTAGTCGCCGGAGATCTCGTCCCGCCGGCGGGAGCCGAAGCGCACCTCGATGCGTACGGTGTCGCCGGGCATCAGATAGCCGACGTTCGGATCCATCCGCTGCTGGAGGTCGACGACGGCGTCCTCGGTGTCCGGCGGCAACTGGCGGCCGAGAGTGGCCCACGCGCCGCTGAGGCGCATCATCTGCACCACCCGCATGAGGTCCTCGGGTTCGAGCGCGCTGATGATCCGCAACGCTTCGCGGGCCTCGGCATCCGTGATCGCCCAGTCGAGGATGCCGGTGTCGAGCAGATCGGTCACGCGACGCAGGGCGGCCTGCTGTGCGGCCGGGCCGCGCACCGGGATGCGTACGGGCTGGGAAGGTCCTTGATATGAGGTGATCAGGTAACCGGTGTCGTCGTGGCGCTGCGACTCGTATCCCTCGGCGGGAACGTCGGAGGTGACGGGTGGAGACGTGTCGAGCAGGCCGCGGACCTGTTCGGCCCGGCGGCGCACCAGACGCGAGATCGCCTGCTCCATCCGTACCAGATCAGGGTCCGACGGAAGACCGATCAAGCGAACCTTGATCGGCACCCGGACCTCGATCTCCCCCATCGCCGTCACCCGCCGGTCCGCCGCCGCAGGGCCATGTCGAGTTCGTCGAAGACCTGCCTGGTGACCGCCCCGACCTGCGCGGCGGTGAGCTCGCCGACCACCTCGACCTCCACCGGGAACGTCCACACCACCTGCTGCGACGGGCCACCCGGGCCGATCACCGCCTCGCTTCCGGCCGCGGGCACGATGTGCTCACCCTCGTGCACGAGGGCGATTCCGGTACGTTCGACGCGACCGCCGGCCTCGAAGGCGGGCACGATCAGCAGGCCCTCGTCCGCACCGGAATCGGCGTCGGAGTCGGTCACGACTCGACGCCCGGACGCAGCGACATGCAGTTGAAGCTGGCGCTGGGGGCACCGTCGATGACGACGTTGCTCGGGTTGGCCGAGGTGATGACGCAGCGGCCGAACTTGAGCGACTTGAACGCCCAGTCGGTGCCCTTCTTCTCGCTGACCGTGATCTCGAACTCGGTACCGTTGATCGCCAGCTCGGTCAGATCGGCGACCACGGCGGCGATGGCCTGCACGGTCATGGTGAAGGTGAAGGTCTGCGGCTGCCGCACATAGCCGACGTTGTCGTCGTCGATCGAGTGGATGACCGTGTGCGGCACGTTGAACGTCGGGGTGAACTGGGAGATCGGTGCCACGATCGTGTTGCCGAGGCGGATCTCCAGCCGGGTGTTCCAGTCAGGCATGTCTACCCGCTCCCTAGACGAAGTTGAGGGCCAGGGCTATGCGGTGGATCGCCCCGGCGTAGTCGACCGTCACCAGGATCTGGGCGATCCGGTCGGCCTGGGCGTTCTGGATGGCCTGGAGCTGCGCCGCGGTCAGGGCGGCCGGATCCGCGTCGAGCAGGTCCAGGATCGGGATGTCGATCGAGTAGCCGTCGATCACCTCGTCGCCGACCAGCGGATCGAGAACCGCTTCCAGCTGTACGGTCAACGCGCGCAGCCCCGAGCGACTGATCCGCAGGTTGCCGATCGCCCGGATCAGGCGGGCCTTCAGCTTGAACGAGATGTCGTCGACCGTGCGCCGCACATCGATGTACTTCGTGCCACCGCCCGGGTTGCCGGTGTAGCCCTCGCCCAGGAAGACTCCGCCCCCGGCGATCAGGACCGGGTCGACCAGCCAGTTGACGCCGTTGCCCTTCGGCGGGTTCCCGAAGTCCTCACTCTGGTTGATCTTGTCGATGTCGGTGGCGCTGAACGGCGCGCTGCTGATCGCGACCTGCTTCAGCAGCATCGAGATGTGCGGCGGATAGCCGGCGATCGTGCCCGCCACGGCGGCCGCCGCGTCGTCGTCGCTCTTGTGCGCGATGTAGACCATACGGTCGCTGACCAGTTTGCCCTTGCCGGTCACCACAGCCGGATCGGAGGCGCCTTTGACCAGCATCACCACGCCCATCCGCTCGCGGCCCTCGACACCGCGCTCGGACACCCGCACCACATGCTCGGCCAGCTTGCCGATCGCGGCCGTGTCCGCGCCCGTGTTGGTGTCGAGCGGCGTCGCGGCGAGCACCACGAACTGCACGTCCAGGTCCTCGGCCGTGGTCAGCGCGGCCGACGGGTCGGCCACGGCACCGGTCGACGTGCCGGCCGCCTTGATCGCGAAGACCTGGCCCGGGCCCGGCGACTGGCCGAACAGGGTGGACAGGGCCTGGGTCAGCGACGAGTTCGGCTTCGTCTTTCCCGGGTTCCCGGGCTGCGGGTCCGGGAGCGTGGCCGGGCCGAAGGTGGCGTTGGCCACCGACATGTCGGCTATCGCCACGGCGACCGCGTCGGTGCCCGACGGGGCGGTGCCGATCACGGCCACGTTGCCGGTCGCGCGCACGACCGGGGAGAACATCTCGACGTTCGATCTGACGTTGATGTACCGGACGGGCATGGTGCTCCCTTCAGTGGTACTTCTCCCGGAGCTTGCGCCGAAGTGCGACCTGCTGCGCGTACGACATGGGCGGCGGCTCTTGAACCTGTTCCTGCTTCTCCTCGGGTTCTTCCCCGGGCTCGGCCTCGACGGCCTTCTTCGGGCGTGGTGGTGTCATCGGCGTCTCCTCACGGCGCTGCTTTGACGGCCAGGACGTCCTGGTCGGAGAAGAACGCCGCCAGCTCTTCGTCCGGAATGCCGACGGTGTCCGGGAAGACCAGCACCGGCGCGAGGGCGGCATTCGTCTCATGGGGATACGCGATCGCCCGTTCGGCGAGGTCGGCCACCAGGCGGGCCTGCCGGAGCGCGCCGGTCAGGTCGGCGTCGTCGCGGGCCAGCACGGCCAGATCCAGCGTCCGGCTCACCTGGTTGGCCGGGTCGGCCGGATCGAACGCCGGCGGCGCGGCCAGCCGGATGTCGCCGAGCAGGTGCCGGTAGGAGCGTTTCAGCTCGTCGACCGTGGTGACGTGGTGCCGGGCCAGATAGCCGTCGAGGTCGAGGTAGCGGAACTTTCCGCGGAACTCCTCCAGGGTGTCGTACTCGCCGACGTCACCCAGCGCGATCGACTCGACGGCGGCGCTGTCCAGCTCCAGAACGACGGTCACGTGCAGGCGCACCGACAGGTCGATCCACTCCGGTGGGCCACCGCCGTCGCGCTCGTCGAGACGAACGTCGGTGTGCGCGTGGTCGGGCTGGGTGCGCACCCGGGTACCGATCATCCGGCGAGCGCGGAACAACGGCCGCTGGAAGACCAGGCCGGTCGCCTCGAGCTTGACTACGTCGTGGACGATCGCCGCGGGCAGGCTGTGCAGCAGCCCGAGCAGCTGGCGCACCCGGGCCAGGCGCACCGCACCGGCCGGGAAGAGCAGGTCTTCGACGCCCCCCGGCGCATGCAGCTTGCGCATGAGCGCGTCACCGAACGCTGACATGCCGGGACCATAGATCCGGAGCGTCAACGCAACGTCATCCGCGCGTCAGCGGTCGCTCAGCAATATAAGTGTTTCGATATCTTGTGCATGGTGGCGCGCACCTGTTCTCCTACGGCCAGCCGTCAATCGGCCTCGAACCTAGGAGCCCCCTCATGAGACTCAGAGCGATGACGGCTGTTCTCGTCGCGGCGACGGTGGCGCTCGGCGCCCTCCCAGCAGCAGCCTCGGCCGCCGCACCCTCTCCCCTGCTGGCCGCTCCGCCCGCCGTCAACGTCGCCAACGTCAACGCCCACCTGCAACAACTGCAGACGTTCGCGACCAGCAACGGCGGCAACCGGGCCACCGGCACGGCCGGGCACACCGCGACGACGACCTACCTCCAGCAGAAACTGCAGGCGGCCGGGTACACCGTCACCGTGCAGACCTGCACCACCTGCAGCGGCTCGGCCAAGAACATCATCGCCGACTGGCCGGGCGGCAACACCAGCAACACCTACATGTTCGGAGCCCACTCCGACGGCGTGGCGGCCGGGCCCGGCATCAACGACGACGGCTCCGGTACGGCGACACTGCTCGAAGCCGCACTGGTGCTCGCCGCGAACAACCCGACCATGACGAACCATGTCCGGTTCGGCTGGTGGGCCGGCGAGGAGCAGGGCCTGATCGGTTCCAAGTTCTACGTCAACTCGCTGACCACGGCCCAGCGGACCGCGATCAAGGCGTACGGCACCTTCGACATGATCGCCTCGACCAACGGTGGCTACTTCGTGACCGGCACCGACGCCGTGGCCGTCAAGCTGCGCGAATACTTCACCTCGATCAACGTACCCACCGAGACCTCGACCGAATGCTGCAGCGACGACGGCTCGTTCCGTAACGCGGGCATCCCGTCCTCGATCAACTCCACCGGCGCGAGCTTCACGAAGACCAGCGCCCAGGTGACCAAGTGGGGCGGAACCGCCGGCCAGCCGTACGACCCGTGCTACCACCGGGCCTGCGACTCGTACCCGTCGAACATCAACACCACCTCGCTGGGCCGCTGGGCCAACGCCGAGATGTACGCCGTCTGGACCCTCACCACGGGAACCACGACGGCCAACGACTTCTCGGTGTCGCTCAGCCCCGCCACGGCCGCGGTGAACCCCGGTTCCTCGGCCACGACCACCGTGAACACGGCCACCACGGCCGGCAGCGCGCAGACCGTCACGCTGACGAGTTCCGGCGCTCCCTCCGGCGTCTCGGTGAGCTTCAGCCCCGCGTCGGTCACGTCCGGCGGATCGTCCACCATGACCGTCGCGACCACCGCGGCCGCCCCGGCCGGCTCCTACACCATCACGGTGACCGGAACGGGTTCCGTGAGCCACAGCGCTTCGTACACGCTGACGGTCAACGGGACCGGCGCGTGCGGCAGCCCCGGACAGAAGCTCGGTAACCCCGGCTTCGAGACCGCGACGGCCCCGTGGACCGCCTCGACCGGAGTCATCGGCGCCAACACCGGCGAGGGCGCACCGCGTACCGGTACCCGCAACGCGTGGCTCAACGGCTACGGTTCGACCCGCACCGAGACCCTGTCCCAGTCGGTGACCCTGCCGGCCGGTTGCAGCGCCTACACGCTGTCCTTCTACCTGAAGATCAGCACGGCCGAGACGACCACCACCACCCAGTACGACAAACTGACCGTCCAGGTCGGCACCACCACGTTGCAGGTCTTCTCCAACCTCAACGCCAGTGCGTACACGCTGCGCTCGTACAACCTGGCCGCCTACGCCGGCCAGACCGTCACCCTCAAGTTCACCGGCGTCGAGGACTCCTCGTTGAAGACGTCCTTCGTCATCGACGACACCGCCCTCACCGTCAGCTGACCGGAGCCGGCACGGTACCTACCATCCCAGAGCATGCCAGCGATGCCGGCCGGAGAACCATGCACCGGTGTCCCGCGAGATGCGATAGGTACCGAGCCAGCCGAGCGGCTTGACGACCACATCAACGCGCCACGACGCGCCCACTGAGTTCTGCGTGAGCCCGGATGCGTACAAGGTCGAGTACCAGCCCGCGTACGCATCGGTCAGCAGGCATGCCCGACGCGTCTCATCGGCACCGATCGTCAAGCCGGTCGGCTCCCCAGCCAACTGCAGGTCACAGTGAAAATGAAAGGCGAGATGCATGGGATCGGTGCCGCCCGACCACAGATGATCCCAGTCCGGATCCTCCAGGCATCGTTGCGGCACGGCCTCGGAGCGGACCGGCGCGGCGTGCTCGTCGAAGAACCCGCGCAGATAGTCATCCGTGCTGGCCGCCGTGCTGGAGCCGATGAACGAGGGAAGGTACGGGCCCCACCAGCGGTCGACGACGGCGAGGACCGGACTGTCGGTCGGCGACCCCGCGTCCAGCCAGCGCCGCAGCCCGACCCGGACCGACCGCCAGCCCAGACCCATGACCAGCAGGTGGAGAAGGGGACGCCAGTAGGCGTGGCCTTGACTGGAGCCGCCCAGGGACGGGCCGCTCCGCGGGCTCCGCATAGCGGCCGGCAGCGGCGGTGCGACATGCTTCCCGCGAACATCGGCGACCGCGACCCAGGCCCGCCCGACATACGCCGCCCACCCGTCGTCGTTCCCGATCGCCATCGGCGAATAGCCGGTCGACAGCGGATCCGGGGGTTCCGCGGTGACCGGCGCCAGGCGCTCGAGGTGAGACCGGAGCAGCAGGTCCTCGCCCAGTTTGCCGTTGCCGTGCCGGTAGACGATCGAAGCGGCATCCCGGCCGTGCATGGTCACCGCCACGATGGTGACCACCGCGGCCGGGGCCAGCCCGGTGACCCGGGTCTGCGGCCTGAGCTCCGCGAAGTCCATCCCACCATTGCACCGTCCGCCCCGTTCCGACGCGGAGATTCGGCGAACCAGCAGCCGGGTCCCGCGTCGGCGTACTAGTGTCGCGCCCCAGCCATGCCCATTACGCCGTGGGGCCAGGGAGGCTCAGGTCCGTTGCGGGCCGGCCGATGGGTGGAACGGAGTGTTCCCTCTGGGCGCAGCGGATGAGTGGTGATGAGTCGACTCGATCAAGCGCGGGCCCCGGGGCTCGCTCCCGTGCTCATCGCCGTCCTCGCCCTGGCCGGGGCGGCGACCTGGCTCTTCGTACGGGATCCCGATGACCTGGCCCTCGGCAACCTCGGCGGCTCGGTCGTCCTGCTCGCCGCCGCCCTCTCGTGTTACCGCGCCGCCGGCCGGAACGCCCCGGCCGGGCCCAAACGGGGCTTCTGGCGGCTGTGGTCCGGCTCGGCCGCGGTCCTGTTCCTCAGCACCGTCGCCGCGACCGTCAGCGCGGCCGACGACGGCGTCAGCATGCCGCTGTACGAGGCGGTGCCGACGCTGCTCAGCCTCAATGTGGCGATGCTGGCCTTCCGGCACCTGCCGCTGCACCCGCGCAGCCGGGTCGACTGGATGCGCCTCGTGCTGGACGGCGCCGCGGTGGCCGTCTGCGGCAGCGTGTTCTTCAGCTACATCCTGCTGAACGGGCAGGGCGCCGGAGTGTCGGTGGGGACGCGAGTGGCGGCCGCCGTCGTGGGTGTCGGCTGCCTGCTGGCCCTCGTGGTATTCGGACGGGCCGCGGTCAACCCCGAGGGCCCGGTCGACACCGGGGCGTTGGCGATCCTCGCGCTGACCCCGGTCATCGGCCTGGCCGCGGTGCTTGTCTTCCTTCAGGGCACGGCTCTGGGCATGCTGCTGTTGTCGGTGCTCGGCTACCCGCTGGTGGGGCTGACGATGTGCGCCGCGGCGTACCGGCAGTCGCTGGCCGACTCGGGTGCGGTCCGCCGCGGGCGCCGGGGGCGGGCGTCCCTGGCCGACCCGCTGCAGCATGTCGCCGTGTCGGTGGTCGCCACCCTGGTGATCCTGGTGTCGGCCCGCGAGATGGAGGCCCGCGGCCGCGCGGTGATCATCGGTGCCGTGCTGATCGCGACCATCCTGGTGGTGCGACAGCTTCTTACCGTACGGGAACACGCGGCGGCCCTGTCCACGATCCGCCGCCAGCAGGCCGACCTGCAGGAGCTGGCCCTCAGCGACGCGCTCACCGGACTACCCAGCCGTACCGCGTTCGCCGTCGCCCTGACCGAACGCCTGGACGCGGCCAGCCCGGCCACCGCCCTGATCATCGACATCGACGACTTCAAGAAGATCAACGACACGCTCGGCCCGGCCGCCGCCGATCAGCTGCTGTGCCAGGTCGCCCAGCGTCTCCGGCAGACGAGTGACCCGGCCGAACTCGTCGCCCGGCTGGGCGGGGACGAGTTCGCCGTCCTGCTGCCCTCGACCGATCCGGCGGTCACCGAGCAGGCCGCGATCCGCGCCCAGGCCGCCCTCGGCGAGCCGGTCCAGTCCGGCGAGCTGCAGCTGATGCTGCACGGCAGCGTCGGCATCGCGTCGGCCGGCCCCGGCGACTCCGCCGACGAGGTGCTGCGCAACGGCGACATCGCCATGTACGCCGCCAAGGATTCCGGCAAGGCCACCTGGGTCCGGTACGAGCCCCGGATGCGCCAGGACATGACCGAACACGCCCGCATCGCCGGCGAACTGCGTCACGCCATCGACCACGGCCAGCTCAGGCTGGTCCACCAGCCCATCTTCGACCTGCACACCGGGCGGATCCACGGCGCCGAGGCCCTGGCCCGGTGGCAGCACCCGGACCGGGGTCTCGTCTCCCCGGCCTGTTTCATCCCGATCGCGGAACGTTCCGGCCTGATCGTCCCGATCGGCGCCTGGGTCCTGCGCGAGGCCTGCACGACCCTCGCGCGCTGGCGCCGTGAGCATCCGGGCACGGCGATCCAAGCCATCAACGTCAACGTCGCCGTGCGGCAGCTCCGCGAGGCGGGCTTCGCCGACCTCGTCGCGGACACCCTCGAACAGACCGGTCTCGGCCCGGAGAACTTGATCCTCGAGATCACCGAGTCCGCCGTGGTCGACGGCCCGCACGTTCAGGAGGCCCTGGTCCGTCTGCACCGGATGGGCATCCGGCTGGCGCTGGACGACTTCGGCACCGGGCAGTCGTCGCTGAGCCTGCTGCGCGCGTTCCCGGTCGACATCATCAAACTCGACAAGTCCTTCGTCGACGGCACCGACCGCGGCCGCCACGCGATCGCCGCCGCCGTCTCCCAGCTCGCCGGCAACCTGGGACTCAAGGCCGTCGCCGAGGGCATCGAGGCCGAAGATCAACTGGACCGGCTGCGGGAGATGAACTTTCACTACGGCCAGGGTTATCTGCTCGCGCGGCCGATGTCAGCCGACGAGTGCGGCGCCCTGATGGCCAAGCCGGCCCAGGCCCTGAGCGCCTGAACAGGTCAGGTTCCGATGCCCAGGTGCGCGCCGCCGGCCACGTCCAGCGAGACGCCGGTGATGTAGCGGTTGGCCGGATCGGTGAGGAAGAGAACGGCCCGGGTGACCTCGTCCGGCTCGGCGAACCGCCGCATGGGCAGCTGCAGGGCGCGGGCACGGCGCGCGTCGTCGGCGGCGCCCGAGTCGGCCGCCTTCTGTGACCACATGGCGGTGTTGACCGGGCCCGGCGAGACCGCATTGACCGAGATGCCGTGCGGACCGAGCAGACCGGCCATCGAGAACATGATGTGCAGGACGGCGAGCTTGCTGGCGTTGTACGGCAGGTAGTCGGCGCGGGCCTCCTTGGCCGCAACCGACGAGAACAGCAGGATCGAGCCGCGGGTGCCGAGGTCGCGCATGACGGTGGCCACCTCGCGCACCATCGTGAACGTGCCGGTCGCGTTGATCCGCATGATCTGCTCGAACTCGGCCGTGCTCGTGGCGAACGGGTCCGGAGTCTTACCGAGCACCCCGGCCGCATGCACCAGCACGTCGATGCGCCCGTGGCGGCGTACGGTCTCGGCCACCACCTCGCGGCACCGCTCTTCGTCGGTGACGTCCAGCTCGAGGTCCGAACCGGCCAGGTCGGCGCCGACCACGGTGTGGCCGGCCTGGCGGTAGGCGGCGACGACCTCCTGCCCGATGCCGCCGGCGGCGCCGGTGACCAGGACGATCATGGGTTCATCGTTGGGCATGGCTGGTCCATTCCCGGCCCGGCTGCTCCTGCGTGGGCAGTCCGGCCGTCTCCAAGATCAAATCAAGAAGTTCCTGCGTACGAAGGGCCTCGCGCCCCGAGGTCAGCGGCTGTTCCCGGTCGGCGACGCGGTCGAGGAAGTGCCCGACCGCCTGCGCGAACCCGAGCGTCTGAGTAGCAGTGGACCAGCCGTACGCCTCGGCGCTCATGGTGCGCACAGTGGTGACGCCCCCGGCGGTGATGGCCACCGAGTCCGGCGCCTCGATGCGGGCGGTCGTCATTTTCCCGTACGCCTCCAAGCGTTCCGACCACGCGCCGGCGTTACGGGCGGCGACCAGAATCCCGGTGCTCCCGGTCGAGAAGGTGATGTGCGCGGAGAGTCCGTCCTCCTGCCACGGGTCGTCCCCGTAGGCCGTGGCGGCCACTCGCACCGGCTCGCCGCCGCAGTACCAGCGCAGCAGGTCGATCATGTGGATGGCGTTCTCGAAGGTGGCGCGGTATTCCGAGCCGGCCCGGTTCTTCTGCGCCACGCACAGGTCGACGCCGGACGCACCGAACGCCAGCCGCCCGGCCTCGTAGCTCGGCGCGAACCGCCGGTTGAACCCGACCATCAGGATCCGCCCGGTCTCGTCGGCCAGATCGGCGAGCTTGCGGGCATCGTCGACGGTCGAGGCGAGCGGCTTCTCGCAGAACACGTCGATCCCGGCGCGCAGCCCCGCCTCGACGGCCGACGCGTGTTCGCCGCGGGGGGTGAGCACGAACAGGGCGTCGAGTCCACCGGCGTCGAGCGCTTCCGGCACCGTACGGAAAACGCGGTTGAATCCCCATCGGCGCTGGAGCGGGCCGGGATCGTCGCGGCGGGACACCAGCGCGGCCAGCTCGACGTCCGGGCGTTGCACGAGCGTGGGCAGCTGCGCGATGGTGGCGATGTTGCCGGCGCCGACCACTCCGACGCGCAGCCGGCTCACGCGAGCCGCCCGAGGATCGCCCGCACCGCTTCGGCCCCGCGACGGAAGCCCTCGGCCGGATCGGGCAGGTCCTGCGGGTGCCAGCGGTACTCGTACTCGAGCGACAGGATGCCGTCGTAGCCGAGCTCCTGGAGGCAGCCCAGGATCGCCTGCCACGGAAGGATTCCGTCGCCGACCACCCGCGAACGTACGGCGCGTTCCTCGGCCTCGACGCGCGCGGTGCCGGCCGCGTGGAACGGCTGGTTTGCGTCGGTGAAGACCAGGTCCTTCACGTGTACGTGCGAGATCAGGTCGCCCTGCACGGCCAGTGCCGGCTCGTAGCCCTCGTCGTGGGTGAAGGTCAGGTTCGCCTGGTCGTAGAGGACGCGGACGTGCGGCGAGCCGACCTCGCGGACGAGTTTGGCCGTCGCCACCGCGCTCTGCGTCATCGTGCCGAAGTGGTTCTCCACGCACAGATGCACGCCGGTGCCGTCGGCGTACGCGCCGAGCTCCTGCAGCGAGCGGGTCAGCGCGGCCCAGTGCGCGGCCTCGTCCGGGCGGCCGGGCTGCCAGCGTCCGGCGTAGACCCGGATGCGCCCGGCGCCGAGCTCACCGGCCACGTCGACCGCGTGCTTGAGCTCGTCGACGGCCCGCGAACGGACGGTCTCGCCGGGGTCGTTGATGTCCATGGTGTACGGCGTGAGCGCGACGATGTCGACGCCCTCACCCGTGGCCGCGGCGGCCGCATCGGCGACGGCCCGCGGGTCGCCGGGCGCGATGCCGGACCGGTATCCGTCCTGCAGGATGACCTCGGCCGCGTCCAGACCGGCGCCCCGGAACAGCCGCAGGGCCTCGGGAACCGTCTGGTCCGGCGTCCCCAGAGTGTGGCCGGCGATTCTCATGTGGTGGTGCCTTTCGATTCGGGCGGGGGCGGACCGACGAGGTCCGGGGGTGTGACCACGCGGGACCGGTCGACGATCTCGATCAGCAGTCCCCAGGGCGCGGTCAGATAGGTCCAGCGGGTGCCGGCGAGTCGTGGGCTGTCCGGGCCGACTTCCTTGCGGTGGCCCAGGACCCGTACGCCGGGAACGTCACGCAGCCGGGTGATCGCGTCGTCGACATCGTCCACAACGAAGCACAGGTGGTGCCCGCCGGCGTCGCAGTGCCGGGGGAACTCCGTGCGCCGGCCGGTGCCGGACCACTGGAACAGCTCGATGTTGAGGTTCGGCGGCATCCGCATCATGGCCAGCTCGAGCGAGGCGTCGGCGGGCACGTCGAAGTGCAACGGCATGAACTCGGCGTCCGGCCCGCGACGCGACCGGTAGAGCTCCTCGGCCCCGAACACGTCCCGGAAGAACGCGGTCGCCTCGTCGAGGTCGGGGACGGTGAACGCACAGTGGTCGACGTACTTCACGCCGGACAGCACGGGGCTCATCCGGGCACCCGCGCGGTCGATCCGCGTACGGTCATCGATGGTTCCAGCACGACGTGTCCCACCTCGCCGTTGTCCACGAGGTTGCGGGCCAGAGCGATCGCGACCCGGCCCATCTCGTTGATCGGCTGCTGCACCGTCGTGAGCCCGGGGTTGTAGCGCTCTCCGAGGGCAAGACCGTCAAACCCCACGACCGAGACATCTCCCGGTACGCCGACACCACGGCTCCCGAGTTCCGCGATCACGCCGAACGCCACCATGTCGTTGCCGGCCACGATGGCGGTGGGCCGTTCGGCCAGCGCCAGGAACTCCTCGGCGGCCCGCTTGCCGGTGCCGGGCTGGGTGCCCTCCCCGAGCAGGAGAGGCTGTTCGGCCAGCGCGAGGTAGGCGGCGCGGCGCTCGGCCGCGGTGTACGTGCCGCTGATGCCGGACACGTACGCGATCGACCGGTGCCCGAGCCCGCGCAGGTGCTCGAACGCCAGCTCGATGCCCCGCGCGTTGTCCATGGTGACGGTCGGGACCCCGCTGCCGTCGGCGAACTTGTCCACCACCACGACCCGCTTGCCGAGCGGGAACCGGTGCAGCGCCTCGGGGTCTATCCGGGTCGACGGCGCGATGATGCCGAACGGCGCGTACAGATTCTGCATCGACTCCAGATATGCGCCCGTACGCTCGTCGGCGCCATCGGTCACGCACAGCACCAGCCGGTAGCCGTGCTCCTCGGCGGCGGCCGTCATGGTGCTGGCCAGCTCGCCGAAGAACGGGTTGGTGATGTCCGGGACGATCAGCGGCACGAGGTTGGAGCTCTTGCGCCGCAACGCCGCCGCGAGCGGGTTGATCTCGTAGCCGAGCGACTCGGCCACCCGCAGGATGTGCTCGCGGGTCTCCTCGCGCACCACCTCGGGCCGGGACAGCGCGCGGGAGACGGTCGACTTGTGGACCCCGGCCACCCGCGCGACCTCGTCGATGCTGGGTTGCGTCATGGCTGCTCTCCGTACGCCCGCCAGATGATGGTCATGGCATCGTAGAGGTCGTCGAGCGTGGCCATCGACGCGAACCGATCGCCGAGCGTCTCCGCCACCCGCCGGACGAACGGGCCGTACATGGTGTCGCTGTCCACGTCGAGCATCGCCTGCTCGGTCTCCCCGGCGGTGCTGGTAAAGGTGGCCGAGCCGTCGGAGTTGACCGCCGCGAAGCCGTCCCGCCCGACCGAGGTGAACGAGCAGTACCGCTTGGCCGGCGCGTCCGGGAAGGCGTAACCGACCTCGATCACCGCCTCGTGACCGCCCGGCGTGGTCAGCAGCAGCGTGGCGTGGTCCTCGACCTTGCCCTCGTGCAGCGTCGACAGCAGCGAGGAGCGCACCTCGGCGGTCCGCTCGCCGGCCGCGGTCAGGAACAGGTCGACGAAGTGCGGCCCGAGGTTGGCCAGACAGCCACCGCCGGCCCGGGCCTGGTCGAGCATCCACGGGCTGCCGTTGCGGAGGTAGCGCTCCGGCGGTCCGGCGATGAAGCTGGTCCGCTGATAGACCGGCGCGCCGGCCTTGCGCAGCCACCGGTCGACGGCGGCATCGCGCTGGACCAGCGGCACGGTGACCGGCACACCCGCTGCGCGGGCGGCTTCCCGTACGCGTTCCAGCTCGTCCAAAGAGGTGCCCAGTGGCTTCTCGACCACGAACGGGATGCCGCGCTCGATCAACTCGAGGCAGCGCCCGGCCATCCGGTCGTGCGGCCCGAAGACGTACGCGAGCTCGATGTCCGGAAGTTTCAGCAGTTCGTCGTCGCTGAGCTGGGGCACACCCGGGAACAGTCCGGTGACGTCCGCCTCGGGTTCGCTGACACCGACGACGTCGTGCACCTCGGTCATCGCCTCGACGTAGAGCGGGACGTGCCAGTGGGCCGCGCCGAACACGATCGTCCTGGCCTTGTTCATGCCGACGTCTCCAGTTCCCCGTTGATCGCGGCCGCCAACTCGGTCGGCCGCAGTGCCGCTTCGACGTCCACCGAGGGACGCCCGCCCGCGGCGAACTTCAGCGCGGTGCGGGCCTGCCGGACGAACAGGTCCTCCTCCGGCAGCGTGCGCACCTCGCGGTCGCCGTCGCGGTCCCACGCCTCGATGGTCCAGTTGTGCCAGTACCGCCGGCCCTGCCGTGCGATCAGGTCGACCGACAGGTCCCAGTCGCCGTCGTTGAGGCCCTCGGCGTTGTCCCACGGCGACCAGTACGCCTCGAGACGGACCAGCGGACCGTCGCCGATGCGGTAGGCGGCGTGCACCATCTCCGGCACCGACGACCCGTACAGGCCGGAACTGGATCGCACGTCCAGCACCGAGGGCTCACCGGGAATCAGCGCGCCGACGATCTCGAGCGCGTGCACCGCGTTCACCACCACGACGCCGCCCTCGCGCGGATCGGCCCGCCAGGAGCCGACCTCGGTCTTGCGGGCGACCGTACGGATCGACGCCGCCTCGACATCCACCGTGGAGACCCAGTCGCGCAGGATCTCGAACGCCGGGTGCTCGCGGAGCATGTAGCCGATCATCAGCCGGTCGGCCGCGCCCGGCACCGACGCGAGCTCCCGCGCCTGCACCGGGTCGGCCGCCACCGGCTTCTCGCACAGCACCCGGAAGCCGCGGCCCAGCAGGCCGGCGCAGACTGCGGGCTGGGCCCGGGTCGGCAGCGCGACGACCACCAGGTCGACGCCGGCCGGGTCGAGCTCGTCGATCGTGGTGGACGAGATGGCGGGGTCGACGACCGCCACGATCTCGGCGCCCACCTCGGCGAAGGCGTTGAGCTGGCGACTGCCGGCCCAGCCGGCGGCACCGACCACCGCCACCCGCGCGGTCATCCCTTCACCCCTGAGGTCGCTCATCCCTTCACCCCTGAGGTCGGTCATCCCTTCACCCCGCCCGAGGTCATGCCGGCGACGAACCAGCGCTGGAAGATCGCGAAGGCGGCCAGCACCGGTGCGAACCCGACCACGACGAACGCGGCGAACAGGCCCCAGAAGTTGCCGTAGCCGGTGGTGATGTAGCGGACGATGCCGTTCTGCACCGTCTTCATGTCCTCCGACGTCGACAGCACGGTCGCGACGAGGAAGTCGTTCCACACGAACACGAAGACGAACACGGCCACCGCCGCGATGCCGGGGCGGATCAGCGGCAGCACGACCTTCATGACGATCTGCCGCCGGCCGCACCCGTCGAGCGCGGCCGCCTCCTCCAGCTCGAGCGGGATGCCCTCGAAGAAGCTGCGCAGGAAAAGGATCACCTGCCCGGAGATCATCGCGGTGTACACGACGATCAGCAGCGGATACGTGTTGATCAGCGAGGTGCCGACGAGCATCGCGTACAGGGCGATGAAGACCACGATGCCGGGCACCATGGCCAGCACGATCACCAGTGTCATGACGGTCTCGGTGATCCGGCTGCGGAACCGGGTCGCCGCGTAGGCGGCGGGCACGCAGATCAGCAGCGCCAGCGCGATCGAGCCGATCGCCAGGATCAGCGAGTTGGAGAAGAACCGCAGGTTGGTCGTCGTGTAGATGCCCGAATACTGGGCCGACGAGAACGGGTCGGGGATCCAGCGCGGCGGGAAGGCGACCGTGTCGGCGTCGCGCTTGAGCGAGGTCGAGAGGATCCAGGCCACCGGCGGCAGCACGAGCACCGCGAGGATCAGCGTGGTCAGCCAGACCGGGAGGGCCCGGACGGCGGTCATGGCCCGGCTTGTCACAGCGTCTCCCTGCGTCGGAATCGCACGGCTACCAGCGTCAGCACCACGTTGATGACGAACAGCAGCAGCGCGGAGGCGGCGGCGCCGGACATGTCGTACCCGACGAACATCTGGTTGTAGGTGCGCATCGCCAGCGTCTCGGTCCCGCCGAGCGGGCCGCCCCGCGTGGTGACCAGGATGATCGTCACCATCTGCACGTAGAGCATCAGCAGCACCACCGCGACCGAGACCACGGTGTTGCGAATGAACGGCAGCGTCACGTTGCGGAACGTCTGCCAGGCGTTGCCGCCGTCGACCTGCATGCTCTCCTTGAGCTCGACCGGCACAGTCTGCAGGGCCCCGAGGAACAAGAGCATCGCTTGCGGGTACGACCACCAGGCGGTGATCAGAGTGATGGCGAGGAACGCGGGTCCCGGGCTCGAGAACACATCGGTGGAGCCCAGTCCGAGGCGGTTCGTCAGGTCGGTGGCCGGCCCGAAGTTCGGGTTGAGGAACCACAGCCAGATCGTGCCCGCGGTGGCCTGCGACATCAGCCACGGCAGCAGGAACAGGCTGCGGACGGTGCGCTTGAGCCGGCGGACGCGGTTGAGCGCGATCGCCGACAGCAGCCCGAGCGGCAGCGCGATGACCAGGGCCCCGCCGGCGAAGCCGAGCGTGATGAGCACCTGCGACAGCAGCCGGTCGTCGGCGAACATCGCGGAGATCGTGCTCAGGCCGTTGAACGCGCCGATCTCGTAGTACTTGGTGTCGTGGGTGGCCGTCCAGATCGTGAACAGCAGCGGCACGACGAACACGAGCGTCGACACGACGCAGACCGGCAGCAGGTACGCCCACACGTGGCGCCGCTCGCGGGGCGGGCGCACCTCGGGCACCCGGCCGCCGGGCCGCGCCGGTGGCGCTTCGACGGTGGTGGCGGACATTCGCCTTCTCCTTGTCCCGGGTGCCGCACCGGAGTCACCGGTGCGGCACCACCATTCGGATCAGCTGGTTGCGGCGGCTTTCGCGGTCTGGACCATCTGGTCGGCCGTGGCGCCCTTGAGGTAGAGCTGCTGGCCGGCCGAGGAGAGGCCACCGGCGACCTTCAGCCAGTTCTGCGGGTACGCGTGCGGCTCGCTGTCCTTCTCCACGTACTCGCGGATGGCCAGCACGGCCTTGGCCGCGTCGGTCTTGAAGAACGGGTCGTCGTACGTGGCGGCCCGCGCCGGAACCTCACCGCCGGACGCCATCCGGGTCTGCGCGACCGGACCGGTCATGTAGTTGATGAACTTCCAGGCGGCGTCGGCGTTCTTGGAGCTCGAGCCGACGCCGAGCGTCCAGCCGAAGGTGGCGGAGGTGTTGCTGCCGTTCTTCGCGGCCGGCAGCGGCGCCCAGTCCACATCCGGGTTGACCTTCTGCACCGACTGGATGCGGTGGGTGCCGATGACGGCCATCGCGACCCGGCCGTTGGACAGGCCGTCGGTGACGGTCGAGTACTGGTCGGCGACGACGCTCTTGGACAGCCCGCCGGCCGCCTTGAGGTCGGCGAAGAACTGCGCGTACTCCTGGGCGCCGGGCGACGCGAAGGCGGCCGCCGGGTCCTCGACCGGGACCTTGAGCTCGCTCATGAAGCAGTCGAACAGCTCGGCCATGATCGCCGAGTTGTCGGCCTCGGAGAAGCCGGTGCCGAAGCCGATCGAGCCGTTCTTGGCGACCTTGCCGGCCACCTGCACGACCTCGTCCCACGTCTTCGGGGCCGAGTTCGCGCCCGCCGCGGCCAGCAGCTTCTTGTTGTAGACGAGCGAGCAGGTGCGGTACTCGTACGGGACCGCGACCTGCTTGCCGTCACCGTCGACCAGCTGGTCGATCGGCCGCAGCCAGTCGGTGACCTCCTTGTACGCGTCCGGCAGCGGCTGGTAGACCTTCGCGTCGACCAACTGCGGCACGTTCGGCGTGTACATCTTCACGATGTCCGGACCCTGACCGGCGGCCGACGCCTGGGGCAGCCGGCTCAGCATGTCGCCGTACGACACGACCTCCAGCTTGACCGCGATGTCCGGGTTGTCGACCTGGAAGGCGTCGATGTTCTCCTTGAGCGCCTTGGACCGCGCGTTGTCCTGGGACGGGTCGATGAAGTCCCAGTAGGTCAGCGTGACCTTGCCGCCGGCGCCGGCCGTGTCGTCGGTGGGCCCGGCACACGCACCGGCCGCAGCCACCGTCAGCACTGCCGTCACCGCCGCGAACACGCTTCGTAGTCTTCTCATCTGCCCTCCAGGGCGACGCCAAGCTCGGAAAAAACTCAATGCAATCGGTTGCTGCAATCGGTTGTATGATCGAAACACCCGTGAAACAAGATGTCAACCACCCCGGAGGAAGCCCGAATGAAGCCGGCCAAGCTGGTCACGCTGAACGCCATCACCGACACGAAGGTGGTGCTCATCGTCCGTCTGCCCACCGCCGAGCAGTCGTACGACGTCGCCCGCCGCGCGATCGAGGGCGGCGTCCGAGCCGTCGAGATCACGCTGACCACCCCCGGCGCGATGGGCGTCGTCGAGCGCCTCGCCACCGAGCACCCGGAGATCCACATCGGAGCCGGCACGGTGCTCGACGCTCACGCGGCGTACACGTCGATCAGCGCCGGCGCCCGGTTCCTGGTCAGCCCGCAGGTGAACACCGAGATGATCCGGCTGGCGAACCGCTACCAGGTGCCCACGGTGGTCGGGGCGATGACACCGACCGAGATCGTGACCGCCGCCGAGGCCGGAGCCGACCTGGTCAAGGTGTTCCCCACCGAGGCGATGGGCCGCGCCGCGGTCAAGTCGGTGCTGGCCCCGCTGGCCCACATCCCGCTGGTTCCCGCCGGCGGCGCCACCCCCGACAACGTGCACGAGTGGCTGGCCGCCGGCGTGGCCGCCATCGGCGTAGGCAGCTACATCACCAAGGCCGACGACGTAGCAGCCAACGCCCGCCACTTCCTCGACGTGATCGCGCGGGCGTCGTGAGCCCGCGCGCCTTCGTCGTGGTCGGGCCGGCCGGCTCCGGCAAGAGCACGCTGGCCGCCGAGCTGGCCGCCCGCCTGCGGGCCGGCCACCTGGACAAGGACACCATGTTCGCGGCCTTCGTCGAGGCCATGCTGACCGCCGCCGGCGAGGACCCGCACGGCCGCGAGGCCAGCGGTTTCTATCGCACGCAGGTCATGCCGCTGGAGTACCAGAGCCTGTTCCGCTGCGCGGCCGACTGCCTGCGCGCCGGCACCGACGTCGTCATCGACGCGCCTTTCGCCGGCCTGCTCGACCAGCCCCGCTACCTGGCCACCAGACGGGCCGAGGCCGGCTGGCCACCCGAAGCCGAGGTGATCCTGGCCCGGGTCATCGTGCCGCCGGACGTGGTGCGGGCGCGGTTGACCGCGCGGGGCCTAGACCGAGACCAAGCCAAACTCGCCGACTGGGACAACTTCTGGTCCACCCACGGCGATCCCCGCTGCACCTGGGAGGGCCTGACCGCCACAGTCGACGCCGCCACGCTGCTACAGCCTTCGCCGGATGGTCGTTGACCCTGCCCCTAGGGCAGGCGTTTCAATGTGTCCCGCCATAGCGGACGAGACCGCACGGTCACGCCGACACTGCGAGGGAGACATCAGTGGCATTGACCAACGTCGAGGTCCCGGCCGGTGACCTGACCGGTCGACGAGTCCTGGTCACCGGGGCCAACAGTGGCATCGGCCGGGAGCTCGCGGGACGGTTCGCCGCCGCCGGAGCCGAGGTGATCATGGCGGTACGTGATCTGGAGAAGGGACGAGCGGCGGCACAGCAGATCGAACGGTCGACGCCCGGTGCCACTCTGCGGTTGCTCCTGCTCGATCTGGCTTCGCTGACCAGTGTGGCCGGCCTGGCCGAGACCCTGATCGGTGAGGGCGCGCCCCTGGACATTCTGGTCAACAACGCCGGCGTCATGGCGCTGCCGGAGCGGCAGGTGACCGCCGAGGGCCACGAGATGCAGGTCGGCAGCAACTATCTCGGCCACTTCGCCCTCACCGCGCACCTGCTGCCGTTGCTTCGGGCCGCCGACGGGTCGCGAGTCGTGTCGATGAGCTCGGTCGGCCGGCGTCTTGCGCGTACGGACCTGGACGACCTTCAAGGTGTTGACTATCAGCCGCACCGGCAGTATCTGCGCTCCAAGCTGGCCCTGCTGCTGTTCGCGCGTGAGTTGGACCGGCGGAGCCGGGCCGGCGGCTGGGGCGTCGGCAGCATCGCCGCCCACCCTGGCTTCACCATCAGCAATCTGCAGGTGACGGGTCCCGGGCCGCACGACCCGCAGATGCGCTTCGCCCGACTGACCTATCGCTGGAAGTTCATGTGGCAGCAGCCCGGCGCCGGCGCGCTGCCGGCCCTCTACGCGGCGACCAGCCCCGATGCGCGGAGCGGCGCGTTCTACGGGCCGGCCGGGACGGGCGAGATGACCCGCGGGGTGAAACCGGCCAAAGTGCCGCCCCCAGCGCTCGACCAGGACTCCGCCCGCCGGCTGTGGGCGCTCTCGGAAGACCTGACCGACGTTCGATTCCCGGCCTGACCATAGGAGCGGCTTGTGCCGTACGACAGCTCCATCGTGGACTACATCATCGTCGGCAGCGGCGCCGCGGGCTCGGTGCTGGCCCACCGGTTGAGCCAGACGCCCGACTGCAGCGTGCTGGTGCTGGAAGCGGGCGGCGCCGACCACGACGAGAGCCTACGAGTGCCCGCCGATTTCCTGGCCGTGGGCAGCGATCCGCGGTACACCAAGCAGTTCGCCACCGAACCGTTCGGCGACGGCCAGGTCGAGCAGTGGAGTGTGGGCCGGATCACCGGCGGCTCGACGACGGTGAACGGCATGATCTGGAACCGCGGCGGGGCCGGCGACTACGACGCCTGGGCGGCGGCCGGCTGGGGCTGGGCGCGGTTCCTCGAGGCGTTCCGCATGATCGAAGGGTCGTCCGGCGACGGTCGCCAGCGGATCGGACTGGCCGGGCGCGATCCGGCCAGCGACCTCTGGCTGGACACCCTGGCGAGGCGGGAGATCACGCCCGTACGGGATCTGAATGGTTCTGGAGGTGAGCGGGCCGCCTACGCACCCCTCACGATCGCGGACGGTCACCGGGTGAGCGCGGCCGATGCGTACCTGCACGATGCGGTGAAGCGCCCCAACGTTCAGCTCCGGCTGCGGTGCGACGTCCGGCTCGTCGTCTTCGACGGCACGACCGCGACCGGCGTGGAGGCGGTCACCCCCGACGGCGAGGTCCGCTTCTCGGCCCGTCGCGAGGTCATCATCTGCGCCGGCACGCTGGGCAGCCCGCTCCTGCTCGAACGCAGCGGCGTCGGCGACCCGCAGGTGCTCCAGGCGGCGGGGGTGCCGGTGGTCGCCGAGAACCGGGCCGTCGGCGGCAACCTCCGGCAGCACCGCGGCATCAGCCTCATCACCAAGTTGAGCAATCTCCCCGCCGCCGGGGCCCCGTTCGGCACCACCACTGTCGTATCGGTGCTGAAGTCGGACCCGGGCGCGGCCGGCCCCGACACGGAGGTGATCTTCCATCCCTTCGGCGGGCCGGACGCGGACGGCGGGATCGCGGGCGCGGCGGTGGGCTATTACCCCCGCACCCCGACCAGTACCGGGTCGATCCACATCACCGGCCCCGGACTCGACGACGTACCCCGGCTCGTGCCGAACTACCTGTCGACCGACCAGGACCGCCAGGTCCTCGTCGCCGGGTTCGCCCGGGTCCGGGCGATCATGGCGACCGACCCGATCGCGTCGGTGATGACCGACGCGGCGCCCGTCCCGGCGGCCGGCGACGAGGCGGCCATCGTGCGGCACTCGCTCGAGCACGGTTTCGTGGCCAACCACCAGATCGGAACCTGCGCCCTCGGCCCGGCCGGCGTGGTCACCGACGACCTTCGCGTACGCGGAACCGACGGCCTGCGCGTCGCCGACGCGTCCGTGATGCCGACCCTGCCATCGGGCAACACGGCCGCGCCGAGCATGGCAATCGGCTGGATCGCGGGCGACCTGGTGAGTAAGGCGTGCATGGAGCGTGCCCCGTACGCTTGAGCGCATGCCGATCGACAGCGCGCACAAGAGCGGCTGGAGCACGCAGGAGCTGGCCGACCTCGCGGGCACCACGGTGAAGACGGTCCGGCACTATCACAGCATCGGTCTGCTCACCGAACCGGAGCGGGCAGCCAACGGGTACAAGCGTTACGCGACCACCCACCTGGTCCGGCTGCTCCGCATCCGCCGCCTGGTCGACCTCGGCCTGCCGCTGTCCGAGATCGCCGGCCTGGAGGCGTCGGACACGGGACTCGAGCAGACGTTCCGGGCCCTCGACGCCCGATTCGAGGAGAGCATCGCCCGCCAGCAACGGATCCGGGCCGAACTGGCCGCGATCCTGGGGCGGAGCACACTGGTCGACCTGCCGCCCGGCTTCGACCGGACGGTCGGCGAACGCTCCGAGGCCATCCGGATGTTCCTGCTGCTCAGCGACCGGCTTCTCGATCCCCCGATGGTCGAGACCTTCCGCACGATGATGGAGCACCCGGACAGCGCGACCGCGGTGGACTTCGACGCTCTGACCGAGGACGCGAGCGACGAGACCCGGCAGGACCTGGCCGAGCGGTGCGTCACCGAGATCGTTCTCAACCGGCCGAGCCACGCACATCTGCGGGAACTCGCGGACCGGGCCACGACCGGCCCCGACCGGGCCAACTGGCAGATCATCATCCAGGCGCTCATGGAGCTGAACACCCCCGTGCAGAACGACGTCCTGAGGCGCATGCACACGCTCCTCCGGAGCCACGGCATCATGCGACCGGAACCGCGCTCCGGGTGCCTCGGCGAGCCGCGGAAATCGGCGCCCTCAAGGCACGGTCAAGGTCAGCTACCCGGTTGACGGGTTGCGGCGCCCGGATCGGTGCTCTGCTCGAGGGCCGTCCACCACTCCTCCAGCTCATCGACCCGGCTCTGGAGTGCGGCGTTCGCCGCCCGGGCCGTCGCCAGCTCTTCGGTCAGCGCACCGATCGGCCCGGAGGCGGTCAGAGCATCGAGCCACCCCGCGACCAGCCGATCCTCAGCGGCGACCCGGCGAAGCGCGGAGGCGACCACATCCGGCGACAACTCAGCCACGAACTCCCTCGGGAGCGTGAGCAGGCGAGCGACCTCGCCGAGGTTCCGCGCGGCGCTCATCTGGCGCCGAAGGCGCTCGGCGGACGGTACCGCCGGCTCGGCCGGTGTCGCAGCCGCCGCGATCGGCTTGGCGGGCTTCGCCACAGGCGCGGGCTTAGGTGCCGGCTCCGGTTCAGGCTCCGGCTCCGGCTCGACCTCCGACGGGAGTTCGGGAAGATCGTCCCCCACCCAGGCGTAGGCCAGAGTGTCGCCCTTCTGCCGCCGGGCGACATTCGGCCACTTGGGCAGAACCGCCAGCGCGCGGGGCCCGTGCCGGGCCCAGATCTCGTTCCGGAGACCGAGCTCGGCCAGACGCTCCCGGATCTCCCGCACCTTCAGCGGAACCGACGACTCGGCCAACAGGTGCAGAACCACCGCGAGGGGCTCTTGAGCGAAGACACCGTGGAACAGCCGGGAGTCGGACAGAGCGAGGAAGCGCAGCGACCCCCGCGTCGCGACGTGAACGCCGACACCCCGCGGGACAAGCTCTTCCTCACCGGTGTCATCCCACTTGACCTGATAGTTCGCCCCATCATCGGCCAAGATCGACCCGGCACGGGCACGGCGTACGCCGAACGAATCGGACACCCGGACAAGCCCCTGATCTGCACTCACGGATGCGACTGTAATGCTTATCGTCGCGGCCGGGGCGCCGGCCGGAGCCAGCCCCTCCTGGCAGGCCCACCGGCCGTGTGCGCCCAGCTGAACAGCAGGAGGGCCGAAGGACAGGATGTATAAACTGTCTCGGCCCTTCTGGATGGTCGGGCTGACAGGATTTGAACCTGCGACCCCTTGACCCCCAGTCGCATTACAATTCAGTTAAGCAGTGTCGACACGTGCTTTTATGTACGCAGATTCGGACAGAACGACACCGCCGTGCCGCCCACTTCCAGCCAGTTCCGGAGAAGTTGATCATTGCTGTGGCCATGGATGTGACCACGGCCAATCAAGTGCGGCGTCTGTCATACAAGCTGGTAGCACTGCACGCGCTTCCCATAATCAGGAGGCGAACAGATCTTCAAGCATGGCTCGCGACCTGGGTGGGAGCTCTTCATCAGGGAAGAATTGGACACATATATCGAGCGCCGCCTCAAGCGTCGTTATACCGATGATCGACGCAAGTGCGCGAAGGTCGTCCTCGTCGCGGCCTCGGGCTGCGAATGCTTTCATTGCAAATACGTGCTCGGGCGATGCTGCCATCACTCGAATTCCGGGGTGGTCGAAGACCTCACGCTTTCCGGCGTCATTCTGCGTCGAGACGTAGGCGCTGGCCTGCTCGTTGAGCCACCAAGGCGGCAAGCCCATCGCCTCCGCCACGTTGCGGGCCTCCTCCAGGACAACGCCATGCGGAACGAACGTAGCGTCCACATCTCTCGTCACGCGGTTGGCGTCGTAAGCCAGCGCCATCGCGGCGCCGCCCACGATGAAAAGATCTGCCACGACGCCGCGGCGGAACAGACGATCACCCAGCGCTGCGAACGCGCGCTCGAGTTCGGCTCGACCGAGAAGTCCGTCGTCAGTCATGCAGCGTCCAGATCATGTACGGACAAGTAGACGCCATGCTTCCGGAAAGCGGCGGGCGCCCAGACGAGCGCCTCCATCCGCTTCGACGGCAACGAGGAAGGAAACCACGGCGTCGCCAGCACCCGAGACCTGACCCAATCAGGTGGCGATTGGTCGAGCTGCGCGGCGAGGTGTTCCGCGAGCGCGCCGAGCAGTACATCCCACCGCGCGTCGCCCGTCATAGGTGGCTCCTGAAGCAGTAGGTCAGCCCGCTTGTCGGCCGGCTCCCACCGATATTCCTCGAGAAATTCCCATACATGTTTCCACCGGATCTTCGCGTCAGGCTGACGAGACAGGTGGCCGGCCAGGTCAACCAACGTCATGGGTTGATACGCCATGATCGACAATTCTCCTCCCGCTTCGCCCTCAGCTTGATCGTACGAGCTACGCCATCCGGAGACGATCAACCTGCCCGACTGGTCGATCAGTTCCAGGCGTCGAATCCTGGTCGGCCGACTGCAGTCTCACCCGGTAGGGCGACCGCCGGCGTTGATCAACAATGATCGTCAGTACCATCCGCGCCATGGCCCAAGCCGACACGAAGCTGGCAGAAGAGCTCGAAACCGACGCCGGCAGGTACCCCCGATGAGCGCTCGGAAATCCTGCTGGAGGCCGCCGACACCTGGCAGCGGGCCGGGCCCTCGGACCGTGCCCGCGCCATCCTCGACGACCTCATCCAGAGCGGCGGCAAATACGGGTGCGACGCCCGCATCCAACTGGCCGACCTGCACCTGCGGGCAGGCGACACCGAGATGGCGTACGCCGAGCTCAATGCCGCAGCGAAAGACCCCGCCCTGGGCGAACAACAGTGCGAACTCGCCGCGGAACTTCTCACCGCTCATGGCGCCCTCGACCACGTCGCCCGCTGGTACGACCGGGCCGCTGCCCGCCTCACCGAGGAGCAACTCGACGCACTGCGCCGCCGCGATCAGTGGCTCGCCATAGGCACCTCCATCATGCTACGCAACCGGCAGCACGTGCGTCAGCAGCTGGGGCACTCCCCCGACCTGCTCGACACCCTGGTGCCCGAGCTGACAGATCCGGAGCAGCCGACCACAGCCGACGACGTTCTCGACCTGATGGACTCCGGCTATCTCCCCCGGCAGATCCGCATGCTGACCTTCCAACGCGATCAACGCCGACTCGCCCAACAGCAGTGGGCCGGCGTCTACGAGCGACCGGAGGACGAGTACTACGACGCCGCCGAACACCGGTGGCGCGAGGTGCGCGACGGTGGAGTCTCCTCGATCACCGTCGTCGCCGCCCACGTCGGCGACCTAATCGAGTTTGCCCGCAAGCATGGCGGTTCACCGACGGACGCGAACACCAAACGGCGCTACTGCGAGACCGCACCCGACAATCTGACGATCAGTTGGCCGCCGGAACGCAACGCCGCCTGCTGGTGCGGCTCCGGACGCAAATTCAAGAGTGCTGCGGCCGGCCCCTGGAGCAAGACTGATTATCGGCATTCGAGGTCGCCGAGTAGATCGGAGAGGACGAACTCTTCGTGAACGGCCAGACCGTGCGAGGACATGGCTGCAGCCAGGCCCGGATCCCAGGGTGTCGGCACGGACCGGCCGGTCAGCGCGATGGCGTGGTCGGCGTCGAGCGCGGTAACTGCTGCGATGTAGTCCTCGGCAGACATCCGCCAGGTCGTAGCACCTTGCTTCAGGACACGCCCTGCGATCGACACGCCGGGCCAGTCGAAGTCGCCGTGGTATCGGACGGGATTGCCCGACTCGATCAGGCGACCCAGCAACCGCGTGCCGACGATTGCCGGATTGCCGGAGAGGCAGAGGAGCGGCGTTGTCGTTGCCGCTCGCACCGCTGCCTGCATCACCTGTGGGTTCTCGCAGACCGACACGACTTGGCCCGGCGGAAGCCATGGAGCGGGGCCCGCCACGGCGAGTTCGTGAAGGGTTAGATGCGTGACCACGCCAAGATCGGCGCGGTCACGCATCATCGAAGACCAGCCATCGGATCCTGGTGGGCGAACCTGCCAGACAAGTACGGTTCCGGAGAGCGTGTCGGCGGCGACGCCCAGCACCGCCCACAAGTCTCGCCGGTCGGTGGCGGACTCCGGGATCGGCCGATCGAGGGCATGCGCCGCAGCGCGAAGGAGTGCCGAGGAGGCGAGAGTCGAATCATCGAGGCCGTGTGCGGTTCCGGTGACTCTGCTTGCCAAGGCAGCCAGTTCCCAGGTGGGCTCGGGTCCAGCCGTCGAATTGCGGTTATCTGCCACCCCGAGCAGGAGGGCGATTCCGGCGATGGCGTGGTCCAGTGCTTTGCCTGCGCCGACAGAACCGGCGCGGGTCAGGATGCCGCCACGTTTCAGGGAGGCGATCCACGCGGGGACCCATGGTGCTCCGGCCAGACCGGCATCGCACAGCGCGGAGTCCAGCCGTTGCCAGACGGCGGCCCACTCTGCTTCGTCCCGCTCGCGGGCAGCACGCCGGTTCACCAGCGCGCGTCCGTCCAGGATCTCGAGAACCGAGACGAGGCCGCGGCCTCCGCTGGAACTCCGCAGCGCCGTGTCGAGGGCTGCCAGGCTAATCCGCCGCCCGGCACCTGAGGCGATCGTTGCACCCACTAGGCCGGACAGGTGCTCGGCGGCGGAGTGGTCTAGGTCAGCGGTGATCATGCCGGTCGCCTGAAGGCCGTTGCGCTCAAGCCGGCTCCGGGCGGCGGACCAAACCGGCGCGAGACTCGGGGCCGAAAGATAGGCCTGCAGGGCCGGCGGTAGCGACCCATTGGCGGCGGTCATGCGGTACGCAGGAAGTGTCGGGTGCGTCCGTCCCAATGTACATGCGCCGTAGCCGCAGGTGTTCCTTCCTCGCGGCAGATCTCGTAGATGTCCAGGGCCGGCACCTGGGGCACGCAACCCCACAGGGCATGGCCGGTCATGGCGAAGTCGACATCGAGGCGTACGAGAAGTCCGAGGAGTTCGGCCACGGTCTGGTCGTCGACCTTGGCGAACGCGTCGTCGAGCAGAATGAGGCGCAGCGCCGTGCCGGTGTTCTCCAGGCCCGTGAGATAGGCGTCCACGGCTGCAAAGAGGGTCACGTAGGAGACAAAGCGGGTCTCGCCCTGCGACAGCTTGGCGCGCCGGCTGATTCGGCGTTCCCGGCCTGGCTCCGGTCCTGTGATGATCACCTCGACGTTATGCCAGATGCGGTAGTCCAGCGCGGCTCGTAGGTGGACCGCGTACCCGGCACTCGGGTCCTTGCCTGCCTCGGCCGCGACTCTGGCACTCAGCAGATCCGTCAGCTCGTTGTCCTGCGCCGCGTCGCGGACGGCCGCTGCCGTCCCGATCAGCGTCCTGATCCGGGCGATGTCGGCGCCGGTCTGGTCTGCGAGCTTCCAGCTCAGCCGTACGCCGATGCCGTGGCTGGTCTTGATGGATCGGAGGCTGGTATTCATCGCCTTGATCAGATTGTCAGCCTGGCTGAGTCGCCGGCGGAGTTCTTCGCCGACCTCACCGAGGACGAACCGCTGGAACACGTCGTGCTCGCGTTCGGTGAGAGCGGCGCGGCCCAGTTCGCACTGGCGGTCAATCTCGACCGCGGCCTGAGCCAGCGGCCGGCGCCCTTCCGCATCCACCAGTTCGAACAGCTTGATGCCCGCGGCGACCGTCGCGGACACGTCATAGCTTCCGGAGATCTCCCGTTCGAAAATCTGCTGTGCCCGCAGGAGCGCGTTCTCGTCAGTGCGCCCACGGCGTAGGGCTACAAGCAAGCGGCTGGTTTGTGCCTCGACCGACGGCGGTGCTGGGTCATCCAGCACATCTTCGGGCGCGGAGGCAAACGCTGTTGCGACGACTCCCGGCCGGCCGAACTGGTGCCGCACCGCGGAGACTCGATCGGCCAGTCCGCCGCGGAGTGCCGCTGCCTTCTTCTCGGCCTCTTTAGCCTCCGATCGGGCCGTGCCCGCCTCGTAGCTCAGAGCCTCGGCCTGCTTCCGGTCGGCCCGAAGCCGAGCGGAGATCTTGGTCAGCTGGGCCTCGGTGTCGGCGACCTGGCGATGCACTTCGGCGGCGGCTGTACCGACGGAGTCTCGGAGGGTTTTGAGCCTGGTCAGGGTATTCTGCCAAAGCTGACAGGCCTCGGCAGCAGCGTCCTCCGATGCCACCCGGCGCTGGGCCACCTCCGGGATCCGGCCGACAGCCTGGGCGTGGCGGGCGAGCAACCTGGCCAGGCCACCGGCTTTCTCCGCTGCTTCGCCGCATAGGCGTACGGCGTTCTGGGCGACCGCGAGCACCGCTCGCAGCGATTCCTCATCCGCGGGGAGCCCGAAGTCGCTGCAGGCCACGCGGTGGTCACGATCGCGTACCGCCCACGCGCGGGCGAGGTCGTCCGCATCGTTGCGCAGCCGCCTTGCTTGGGACCTCAGCCTGCCTTCCTCGCGCAGCTTCTCCGCGGCGACGGACCGCGCCTGGGCCAGCTCGATCGACGAGGGCGCTGCCCTGCCCCGGAGACGGATCTGGACCCTGCGTGACTCCAGTTGGCCCCGTACCTGCTGTCTTGCGGCGGCTCCTTGGGCCAGATCTCCGAGTTCGGCTTCGATCGCGGCCAGACGTGCGGCCCGGGCGGCTGCTCGTGCCGCGGCTCCGATGTACTGGGCAACCGCGACCCCATGCCGTCCGCGCAACGCACCGTTGCCCCAGCTGCCGTCGGCATCGATCCAAGTGGCGGCGTCGGTGTCGCCGAAACTGATCTGGCTCACGATGGTGGCCACGGTGTCGGCCGGTAGTGGACTGGCCGGGTCGACGGTGAGGACCGTGGTCAGCGGGACTCGCACGTCCCGGTCGCGCGGCGTCAGGATGAGCTGTCCGGTCTCCGCCCGGAGCCGGCCCGCGTCGTCGATAGTTGCCGTGAGCAGGCCGGAGGCGAGCAGCGCGGCTTCGATGCCGGCGCGCTCCGCGGGCTCGATCGTCGCGACGAAGTCCACGCACTGCCACAGCGGCGCACCGGCTGACGCGGTCACCCATGCCGGCTGCACCGGTTCAGGGTCCCGGGCGGATCGCAGTTCGGCGCGCTCCGATTCGAGTTCGGCGATCTGCGAGCGGGCGGCCGCGTCCTCGGCGTCGAGCCGGCTCAACTCCGTCACGATGGCCGCTGTGGACGCCGAGATGGCGTCCTCCGCAGCTCGATCCAGCTCGCGCAAGTCGATCTCGATGGGGTCGTCGCTCAGCGCCATTCGGTCAGCGAGCAGGAGGCCCAGGATGGGGTGAGCCGGCCAGTCGACCGTGCCCAACAGATCGGTCGTGGCCGGATCGAAGACCCAGGCACGCCAGCGGTCGACGAGGGTCAGGGCCATGTCCTCGCGCCTGTCGACAGCCTTCTGGCTTGCTTCCGCGGCCTCGTCGGCCCGTTGTTCCGCGCCCGCCGCTTCATCGGCTGCTTTGTCGACCTTTCGGCGTGCCTGCGTCAGCTCGCGGGCGTCGGCGGCGCGGTTCTCCGCCTGAACTGCCCGGGTCTGTGCCGCGCGATCGGCCCGCTCCGCCGCGTCCGTGACGTCGCTTAGGTCTACGGGAACCACCGCAACGACGTCAGGCGTCGGCTCGGTCAGCACTTCCGGCTCTCCGGCGCGCGCGGTCCGGACTACCCGCGCCGGGCCGGTTCCCGCGCGGCGTTCAGCGCGGATGTCGGCGAGAAGTTCCGGGTCGGTGAGCCCAGCCTCGGCAAGTCGTTCGCGGAGTTGACCGAGAACCATCGACACCGCGGCAACAGCTTCCTCGACATCACCCGCCTGCAGATTCGCGTCGGAAACCTTCTCATCCTCCGTACGCCGCAGGTCAGCGGCCGACCGCAGAGCGCCGTCCGCTTCTCCCGCTCGTGCCTCGACCACCGCAGTGAGCTGGCGCAACTCCTCACCGCTGCGGTAGGCGTCGGAATCCCGCAAGCCCTCCAGCCGTACCCCCAGGGTTTCCTC
Source organism: Paractinoplanes bogorensis (assembly GCF_018829635.1). Lineage (GTDB taxonomy): Bacteria > Actinomycetota > Actinomycetes > Mycobacteriales > Micromonosporaceae > Actinoplanes > Actinoplanes bogorensis. Next base: position 63,128 of record NZ_JAHKKG010000018.1, on the reverse strand, counting down.
TTGCGTGCCCAGCATCTCGATCTCGCTCCGCACCGAGCCCAGCTGACCCTCCTTCCGATCGGCCTCGGTCGCGAGGTCGGCGGCGTTCGCAGCGGCCGTCATCGCCGTGCCGGCCCGGCCCCGCAAGTTGTCGAGCGAGGCGGCGAGCACGCCGGTGACGTACTTGCGGTAGGTGTCGAGGAAGCTTCGTACGTGATCGCGGGCAGCTTCCAGCCTCAACTGATCTTCTCGGGTGCTGGTGAGGCCGTCGAGCTGCTGGCCCGCGTCGGTCAATGCCTCCTCGGACAGCGGCGGGAGAGCGTCGGCGAGGATGCCCGGCAGCTTGCCCTCCTCGATGCGGTTGCCGACATCCGGCGAACGCAGGGTATGCAGCAGTTTGGTCAATCCCTCGAAGCGTTCCTTACCCAACTGGCCGGTGAGACCGAAGACCTCGCTCCGCACCCGTTCGCGGTGGCTCTCGGCCACGTCGGTGATCCGTTCCTCGGTGATGAGGTCGGCGAGGTCGCGTCGCGACAATGGCTGACGGTCGGCTCCGAGCAGGGGTAGCTGCACCCCGACGCGCAGCGGAGTGGCGAAGTACCAGACTTTCGCCTCCTTGGTGCTGATCGCGAATCGGACCAGCGCACCCAAGGTCAGGTAGCGAGTCACTGGATCGTCGTCAAGCTCGGGATCCGGCTCCCGGCACAGCTCCAGCCACATGTATCCGAGGCGGTTGCCCTGATCGCCGGCGCCGGCGCTCATCAGGTCCTCCATCCGGACCGATGAACCAGTGCCCATGTTGCGCCGGTCCGCATCGAGCAGGAACGGCAACAGCATCTCCAAGGCCCGCGACTTGCCCGACCCGTTGGTGCCGCGCAAGATCAGCCGGCCGCCGAAGATGTCGAAGGTGTTCTCGTAGTAGTGCCACACGTTGACGAAGCCGGCCCGGGACAGACGCCAGCGGTGCGGGTTCTGCCGCAAGGGTGTCTGGTCGAACAGATCGGTCACGGAATCTCCAGTTCGAGCTGGCCGGTGAGCCGCCGAGCCGCGCGGGTCGGCGGTGCCGTGCGCGGCTGCGGGCGGTAGCGGGCGGAGGCGGGGTGCAGGAGCAAACCGGATTCGGTCGTGCGGGCCAGCCCGGTCTCGCACAGCAGGAGGACGACGTCCTCCCGGATAGCGCCGATGTCGTCGGCGAGTGCCTCGCCCCAAGCCCGGGCGTGTCTGGTGGCTAGGGCGGCCAGGACGGCGTCGACCTCGTCCCAGTCGGCGGCAAGGCTTCCCGTCGCCTCCGCGGCACTTCGCTCGATAAGCTCGCCGACCATCAGCAAGGCTGCTTGCTTGATCCGGCCGTTGCCTGGGAACCCGACGTCGGTGAGGTCGCCGGCCGGATCGAAGGCGAGAGCTCCTTCGGCCCGCACCTCGAGCGCGAGACCGAAGTTTTCCGCGAGCACCCTGGTCAGCTCGCTGCGTTCACGCGACAGGACGTCCCGCTCGCCGTCGGTCAGCTCGTCGCGGCGTACCAGGGGATTCTCGACGAGTTTGCGGCGCAGTGACCGGCGAGGCTGCTCGTGAAGGTGGGCGTCGCTCAGCAGCAACTCGTCGGCGTGGCCGATCCCGGCCAGCGGCTGAGCAAGCAGATGCGGCAGCGCCGGACGATGGATGGTGAGCAACGCCTCGTCTCTGCGTTCGCCCCACCCAGCGGCGGTGCCGTCCGTCTCCTTGAGCACACCCCAGGCGACCAGCTGTCCGACCGCGGTCACAAGGGCCCGCCGCTCCGGCAGGGCGTCGTCGATACGTACCCCGATCGAGGCCGCGTCCGAGCGGACCTGCTCGATCAGTGCCGAGATCAGGATCTGGTCTCCGGTGCCCGGTACGAGCAGGGCCGCGCACAGCAGGCTGAGAAGCGTGTAAGTCATCGGAGTGAAGGCCTGGCCGTCCGGCCGGCGCGCCGGCCGGACCGGGCCATCACTGCTCACCGGTCCCTTGACCAGCCGAGCGAAAGTCGGCTCCACGACGAGGTGGTAATCGAGCGTCGACTTGAACATCGAGCGCAGAGCCGCGGCGTGCAGGCGCACCAACGCGAGCTCCTCGGCGTGGTCCTTGGTGAGAATCGGATACAGGAGCAGCGCGCGGGCCGCTTCCCGGCGTTCGCGCGACGCCTGCGACGCAGTGCCGGTGGCAGGCGAGGTCATGCGGTGGGCCGCATCTCGAACCGTCCTCGATCGGCGGCCTGCAACGCATGGGCGCTTAGGACGACGTCGTGGACGGTAACGGTGCCGTCGTCCCCGGCGATGACGGTGGTGTCCCCTTTCGCCGGGGAGGCCCGCAGGAGAAGGTCCAGGTCGTGGTCCCGTTCTTCGGCGACGCTGTCCGCGAGCGAGACTCTGGCGATCAGCGGCGACAGCTTGTCCAGCAACAGCTCACGAGCAGCACGACTCAACCGGACCCGATGCAGGCGGCCGGCCGCGGCAAGCTCGGCGGCAGCAGCCCGGCGGCCTTCGTTACGGCGGCGCGCTCGCTCCAGCAACTGTGCGGCGTCGGCGCCGGGATCTGGCACCCGGGAGTTGCGGCCGCGAGGAGTACGGTCACCGCGCTCACGCAGTGAGACCGGGACGTCGACCGGTGAACTGTCCCACCACGACGTTCCCGGACCCGCCGACGGATCGGCCTCCTCCGGACCGATCAACAAGTGGCGCGCGGGGTAGCTGCCGAACGCCGCATCGTAGAGCCGATGCGCGGTGTCGCTGTCGGCGCCATGAAACCAGGTGGCCAGCTTGAGTAGATCAGCCCGTCGAGACAGCCCCGTCCCAGATGCCGTCAGGATCCTCCGCGCGTTGATGATGAGCTGGCCGAGCGCTTGGCGAGCAGCCGCGCGCAACTGGTCCGGCCCGGACGGCACGTCGCCGGCGCCGTACCAGACTGCGAGCTGCTCCCACTCCTTTCGGGTGCGGCCCGGAAGTCGCTCCACGGCCACCAGATCATTCTCGAGCACAGGCGCGGCCGGCAGGTTCTCCAGAACGGGGTCGAGCAGCTCGAGCAGAAGCAGCAGGCGCCGCCGGATCTCCGGTGCGTTGCGGTTGACGTCGGCACCGATGAGGTCGACGTAGTCGAGCAGCAGGTCCTTGAACTGGGCGTACTCCTCGCTGGCAAGATCGTATCGGGTCAGCACACCGGCGAGGTAGGCGTAGAAGTCGGTGACCGATTCGGTGAACACCCGATGATCGGTGAAGACGCTGGTGACGGCGCCGGCCAAGGCTTCCGCATCGATGGGCCGATGCATGGCGGCCGCGAGTTGGAGAATCTGGCCGAGGCTGTCGGCGATCCGGGCCAGCAGCTCGCGGGCCACCTCCTGCACGCCGTCGATTGCGTGCAGGATTTCCTCGGCTTCCCGATGGAGCCGGCCGCCCAGCTTGGACACCTGGAACCGAGACCGTGACCGGTGATAGGCGGCGACGGTCGGCACCCGAGTCTCGCGCACCGACCGCACCAGGTTGCCCCAGAGCACCAGTTGCTTACAGCGGTCCTCGGCCACATCGGAGTCGATATCGAGGCCGCGGTCGTGCAGTTGAGCGGCCACCTCGGAGGCCGACAGATCGGTCAGCAGGGTTCCCGTAAACAGTCGCATGATCGCGATGTAGTCATCGGCGGCGTCTGCGGTCAGGTAGCTGAAGAGTTTGCGGTGGGACGACGTGTCACGCACGACCTCCGTGAGGTCATCCTGATCGCTCATCACCCTCCCTGCGATAAATCACCGCGGTCGACGTTAGCCGAGACGCGGCGAAGGAGGATCGGTCAGACACCTGGTCGGGCATTCGCCTCACTGCCGCACTAGAACTGTCGCGCAGAAACCACGACGTTCTTCAGCCTCTGACCTGACCCACCAACTGTTCATCAGGTCGCGGGTCTGAAAGGCCCGTTGCGGTGTTCTAGACATGGTCAACCGGGACCCTTCCAGAGCCCACTCGCCGCCTCCGGCGTGCAGCCGCGTCACGCCACGGCTTTGCGTGTAAAGCACGGGTGGTTCGGCCGCTTCTAATGCGCGCCAAGCCTGATCGGCGACGTCAACCTTGGCCACGGCAGGCCCTGCCCAAGGTTGACGCCATTCCGCACCAAGGCGCACGTTGAGCTGCGCCTGTGTTGGCGACACCGCGAACTCAAGATCCGCGTGTTCGATCGCGTGACGGATATACCGCTCCGCCTCAGCCAGCACAGGAGACCCGTCGAGGCGCATACCGACCTCCGCGCCGCTGGTCAGACCGTGCTCGCCGTCGAGGTTGGCCGAAAAGAGCGCTCCATGCCGGCCGTCGGCGATGACGCCTTTGGCGTGATTCAGCGAGTCACCTACGACACGAACCCCCAACGCGCTGAGGGCGAGTGCCTCGTCACGATGGCTCGAGAGGTTATTACGAGCGCGACACAGCAGAGTCACCTTCACTCCGCGTTCGACGGCCGCGGTGATTCGCTCATGCAGCAACTCGGGCTGGCTGATCAGCCCACGCAGCCCGAAGGTGGCGAGCAACACCTCTTGCCGGGCGCGGTCCATGACGTCGTGAATGGCTCTCAAAATGTGTCGTTCGTCGTCGTGAGTCCAGATCACGCCGGCGCGGCCATCGAGTGGTGGATTGGGGCGACACGGTGAAATCGTCGGACGCCTCCTCGCCAACGCGTAGGCCTGCCCCGGTGGCGCCTCCCAGCGGCAGTCGGCGTTCCACATCCGGGTGAAGAACCGTGCGAGCCGACGGGCCTCGCTGGCGTCCGTCGTCAGGATTCCGCTTTCGCCCGTCACTTTGCGTTCGGGTCTGTCGATGAGAGCGCTCGTTTCTAGGTTAGCGCTCGAAACCAGTGCGGCACTGTCGTCGACCACGAGAAACTTGGCGTGGCAATTGTCGTAACCTCGAACAAAAATCCCACGCTTGGTCATCTGCTCGAAGCGATGCCTTTGGGCGGCGATATCAGCGCCTGCGTACTCCTCCAGTGCCGAGAGTCCTCGTGCGAGGCTCTGTTCGTTCCAGGCGGTGATGACGTAGACACCGCCTCGAAGACGCTCCACTGCTTCGAACAGCGCATTCAGCAGAGCCTTGTCACCGATGCGGAAGCTCGCCAGGAAGATCTTCTTTTTGGCACGCCGGACCAGCTCCACAGCGGCCTGTTGGATGCCAGGGTCGGAGTCGCGATAGCTGAAGACATGGCGATACTCCCCTGGCTGCGGCATGGCAGCGAACGGGGCCGGCTGCACGTCCCGCAGGAGGAAGAAGCCGCCGGGAACGGGCATCGCGCCTAGGTCCAACCGACCTTCAGGCGTAGTCGAAGTCATCGCGCTCCCGCAGTGCGTAGGCAAGACGATAGTGACCGAGCTGCCAGGCCCGCTCGACGACCTTCGCGGCCGCCAGTGCGCGGACGGCGTCGTACGGCAAGCGGGCGGCGTCCTTGGCAAGCCGCGCATGCACAGCGGCCGCAGTCGAGCCTTCGGCGACGCCGGCGTTGATCGCAGTGTCTACGGCAATAGCTGCCTCTGCGGTGACATCGGCCGCTGCGATTTCGAGCGCCACCTCGACGACAACCTCCGACGTCTCGACGGCGAGGCCGGTCGGCTGTGCCAGATTCCTGCCAGCTGCGCACAGCCTGGCAGCCTGCTCACCGGTCACGGCGATTTGCCAACGAGCGGGTGACATTCGCTGCGCGGCGGGCGCTCGGCCCAGGCTCGTACCACTACCTAGCATGGCCCTCCAGATCGCCGATGGACGCTCGGCAAGAACACGGTCGACTCCGCGCCATCGCTCCACGAGGCTTTTCACGTCCGGCAGCAGGACTGCCGGTGCTCCGTCGCCGATCGAGAGGCTTACATCGGCACCCGAGTCACCGGTCACTTGAGCGGCGCATCGAAAGACGGGGCACAGGCCTTGATCGAATGCGACGACGTCTGCCTCGACTCCTCTGATTCCTGCTGTTCCGGCGAGTAGATCGCCGAGGCTGCGGCCCCTGATGCTCTCGTCGACCGGATAACGGCTGACTGGCTGTACGCGGGCCCTCTCCCACCCGAGGAAGGGATCATCGCCGCCGGTCTCGCGGTCCAGAACAAGGATCTCGCCTACGTCCGGGAGCACCACAACGTGGACGCTCTCCACCCTTTCCTGTTCGATCTGCTCAGACAGCAGCATGCGTCGGCACAACGCATCGTCGGCAGGCGTCCCGGCCGAGGTGAGAGCACCGGCTGCCACCAGGCGACGGCCCAACACAGGAAGCATGTGCGCGGGCAGGTCCGTTACTTCTTCGAACTCCGCCGGCGCTGCGGCGCCGAACGCCAGTACCGTCTCCAGCACGAAGCGTTCCATCCCGGTCAGGGCGGTGGCCGCTTCCCTCCGTACGGGGAGATTGCGCCACCAGCGCAGGGGAACCAGTGACTCCTGTACCACCACTTGGGTGTCCGGGCGCACGTCTGGAGGAGCATCGAGCAGGTACAACTTTCCACTCACAGGTCCTTCACCAGACCGTACCCGTCAGCGTTGCTGTCCAGCAGCCGGAAGAGGTTTGCATAGAAGCGCTCGGCAGGGTCGGCGCCGGAGAGCCGACGCAGCGTGTCGCCGTGTCCGACCAGGATCAAGCCACGCCGGGCGCGGGTGCAGGCGACGTTGAGTCGACGAATGTCCTGCAACCAGAGCCCGGCGTTGCGGCGGGGGCCGGCGCGGCCCGGATAGGCGCGACAGAAGCTGACGATGACCAGGTCAGCCTCCTGTCCCTGAATCTTGTCGATCGAATCGACCACTCGAAACCTCAGGCTGCGGAAGGCACGGCATGACGGCCATCCGAGCGCTTCTCTGATCAGGATGGCCTGCCTGCGATAGAACGTGAGGATGCTGACCGTGATCGGTTGGCTGCCGATGCTCCCCAGCTCGCGTTCCAGTCGCCGGCAAGTGGCGACGACCCAGTCCACTTCGAGGGTGTTGAAACATCCATTCTTGTATTGCTGGTGTCGTGCCTTTTCGCCGTAGCTCGACGTGTCCAGCAGGGTCACCGGATGAGTGAACGCAGTAGAAGTGAATGGTGTAAGCCCCAACTTGCTCACCGGTGTGCGGTAACAGCCGCCGTACACCGGGTCCTTGACCAGTTCGGCGATAGGTTCGATCATTCGGCGCTGCTCGACCAGCGCTTGGCGCAGGTCGGCGGGGCAGGCCGCCACGACGCGGTCGAAAAGGCTGCGCACAAGGTGATCCAGCGTCGTTTTCAGCATCGATGGATCGAACTGCCGCCAGGTGTCGGAGACAAGGCCTCGATACCGGTCGGGCCAGCTGCGGTCGGAGAGACACCGCTCGGCTTGACGCAGAACTTCGCGGGACCGGAAGGCGTGCATCTCCTCGTCCTCGTGCCAGATTCTCGCGAGCTCGGCCACTACCGTCGACAGTTCCGTCGCGTCGTGGTCACCGGCTTTGTGCAACGCAGCAAGGGCATGGAGATGATGTTCGTCGGCAGGCTCCACGTACGGCGGGAGCTGGTGCTCGTCTCCCACCATGACCCAGCGCCGAGCGTGGATCGCGCTCATCAGAAACTCGCTGTCGATCACCCGGCTGGCTTCGTCGACGATCAATGTGTCGAAGTCCAGTCCCTCGAGAACCTTGTTCCCAACACCGGTCGTCGTACAGCAGACCACGTTAGCGGCCTGGCGTAGTTCCCTGGTGAGTCTGCCGGGCTCCTGAGGCTGCACGAGGTCGAACCACCGCTGCTCCAGCGAGATCCGTCTCTCCAGCACCGAGATCTCTGAGCCGACCTGGATGAGGCTCGCGTGCGGCGCCGGGTGAGATGGTCGGCCGGAGGCCTTCGCTGCCCGATTCAGTGCCTGCCCAGCCGCATCGAGTTCGCGCCGGTGAAGCTGCCATCTCGTGTACCGCTGCCGGCCATCGTTGTCGCGAGCCGCCTCCAGCGCTTGGAGAGCCTGTCGAGCGACATCGCATTCACGCAGCCAGTCGCGGTGGGCGGCGTGGAGCCGCTTCGCGTCGGCAGTCGCTGCCTCGACGGCTCTCCGTAGCCGTCCCAGCTCGTCGGCCCGCCCGATGAGACCGGCCAACCACGACCCGACACGCCGGCCTGTCGAGGCCGCTGCCACCTGAGTCCGCAGAGCGATCGCGCGGTGATCCGACTCCTGCGCTGCCCCGGAAATGCGGTCTACGGTCCGTTCTGCGGTCTTCACACGCTCGGTGACCTCAGACGAAGACGCGTGGAACCAGGCCTCCCAAACCCGGTAAGACTCGGCTGCCGCAGACTCCTGCGCAGCGGCAACCGCGAGCGTCTCCGCCGCTTGTACATGCGATGTCAGAAGCCCACGGAGGGCAGCGAGGTGGTCCAGCCTGCGACGCCATTCCTGCGCCTTCGACCGCTCGGGTGTCCGGGTACGTCGGAGATACTCGGTGCTGATTCGCTGTAGGAGAAAGCGCTGCAGATCCTCGCTCACCTTGCTGTCGTCGAAAGCCAGCCGGACGGGGAACACCTCGGGCCGATCGCCGATCCGTCGGAGGACCTCGTCAACGGCCACATGCATCGGGGCGAGCAACAGAACCCGCTCGCCTCGGGCCACCAGCTGCAGGACGAGCTCCATGATGACGGTCGTCTTGCCAGTGCCGGGCGGCCCCTGGATCAGGAAGGCGTGCGGCGTCGCCAGCGCACCGTTGACGGCACTCTTCTGCTCATCGTTGAGGTCGATGCCGCTGAGGTATGCGATTGGCTGCGGCGGTGGCACCGCCGGCGCCAGGTTCTCAGGGTTCGTCAGAAGCGTAGCCAGATGATCCCAGTTCCCCTCGACATTTCCGCTCAGGAATGATGTGAGAGCGCGATCGTGCTTGGCCATCGCGAAGCGATCCCTCTGCACCAGTTTGACGCGCTCGTCGCGGATGAGCGCGCGGCGAGGCTGCGGGATCTCGCAGGCTTTGCCGTCGACGACGAGAATCGGCACCTCATACTGCTCACTATCGATGTGGACCTTAACGACACGATCCTCCGAGAGCCGCGCCACGGACGACAGCTCCAGCTCTACTCGCTCGGCGTCGGCGTCCACCACTACGGCCGTCACCTCGACAGTGCCGGTCAGCGCACTGCGCGCAGCCAGCACCTTGAACACGGTCTGCAGTGGGCGATAGTGCTCACGGACTCGGCGCTGCATGAGCCCATGAGCCGAGGTTTCAGGAGTACCGCCGGCGAGGGTGTGGTCAGCCTTGTCCTTCTCAATTCTCCGGCGGCGAACTTGGTCCAGCGCCTCGTCGAACGCCGGCTTCAGCTCCCTTAAATCGCAGCTCTCCTCATCCCACAGTTTGCAGAATACGACCCGTCGGGGACGCACCGACTCACGCCGCCCAAGACCGTCACCGTCTTTGATCGAGCTGACTCGGGCGATCGCAACACGGCTGTCCCGGCCGATTGCCGGATTGAGAAACACCTGGTGGTACGCACTGCGGAAGACATAGTAGGAACCTTGACGTCCTGTCCTTTCTTCGAGGACCATCCCCACCTCGAGATCGGCCGCCACCTGCGCCAGATCGAACCCGTAGTCGAGGCGAGGATCAACGCTCAGGCTCAAACACGCCGATTCGAAACTACTCGGCTGGAAAAGGCCGGGTTGATGGTGATGCAAGTATCGCCCGGTCCAATCGCCCGGAGGAGAAAGCCGGCCGGTCATACATCAACCAGGAAGGTGAGATCGACGATCCTGTCGCGCACGTCCTCGCCGTCGAATCTCAGCCGCCAGAAGGCCCGCAAGCTCCGCAGGGCCAGATCGCCCAGCTGTTTCCCGAGCTTCGGATCGATCGTCTCGGTGCCGTGGGCCAGTACCGAGTGATTGCGGACGAGGATGATGTTCTTGAGGCGCTGAAGTCCTCGCCCGGACGACAGATCCAACTGCCGCAACAGCGGATCGTCGAGGGCGCGCAGTAGCAACGCGGAATCCATCAATGCGATCAGCGCGGGAAGCCCGGCGGGCGGCGTCCCGTGTACCTCGGTGCTGACCTCGCGGTAGCGGGCTTCAAGGTCGTTCACGTCATCGGTCAGCAAGGCATAGTCCGGGCTACCGGTCCGGAAGCCCGGCGCGATCCCGGCGAGGCGTTGCGCGAAGCAACTCTCAACAGTCCGGTAGCAGAGCAACGCGCCGAAATCGTTACGGCCGAGGCGCAGATAGTGCTGCCCGAGAAGGTGGAAGCTGAGCAACAGGGACGAGTCCGTCGTGGCTGTCAGCGCATCGAGAAACTCCAGTTGCACCCGCAACCGGCGGAGTGCATCGACGGACAACTGGTGCCCGGGGTCGGTCAGCCGAGACTTGAGGATTCGTACCCGATTGCCGATCTCAGCGAAGTTGAGATCACACCAAGCCTCGTAGACTGAGGCCAGGTCGCGGAGGAAGCGGGCCCGCGCCGGCTCGTACGCCGACTCGGCGACCTCGGCAAAGCGCTCCTTCGCCGCCGTGAAAGCCCCGTGCTTGAAAGCGACCAAGGCGGCGTCCAGCTCCCGATCCGCGAACATCTTCGTGGGATTCGGGATGATCACAAGTCGTTCGGTGCCTGGTACGGACTGGCGCAGCTCGGCATCGAACGTGCTGTCGATGTAGCACATCGGCAGGTCTAGCTGCGCTGCGGCGAGCGTGGCACTGGCGCTCATCACCTTCTTGCCACCGGTGATGTCAATGAGGACGTTCGGGCGCTCCGCCGCGCCGGTACTGGCCGTCCGCACCGCCTCCTTGATCAACTGGTAGATCTTCATCGGATCGGTCGGCTCGACCGGATGGGCCCAGAACTGTGAGAGCGACAGCCCTAAAGCACTCTGGATGGTGTCGAGACTCGCCCACGTCGCATCCGACCCGATGATCATCAATCGCGCGGGTTGCAGCAGCCTGAAAGCGATGATCGTCGTCTCCGGTGAGAAGCCGGACAGACTGACCAGAAGATCGATTCGTTCACGGGGCAACTCGGTGGAATTGATCTTGGCCGCCTCCACAACGAGCGGCAGTAGCTCCGTCAGCCGATACCGACGCGCCTGCTCAGCGGAAGGACCATCGCCGAAACCTTCCTCTCCTCGGAAGATACGGCGCAGCCTACGGTTCATCTCCTCCAGAGTCTCCATTGACATCTGACTCTAGCTATCCGAGAAGCCCTGCGCAGCAACGGATTTCTTCACCTTCCGCGTCAACTCGGCTGCAGTGGCACCACCGCTCGCCCACCTGAAGATCACCAAGGGATGTCCACCGGGACGGTAGCGAGCATCTCTAGAAGGACACCGTCTCCGACCACTCCAGTGGCCGGATCGGCGGGAACCTCCTTGACCACCCTCTCGGCCGAGCCCGAGCTGACCCAGGCCTTTTGTTCGCCGATGGCGCCCCGCCCGTTCTTCCGACCAGCGGCAAACACCTCACCGACGCCGCCGGTTGCGATATGGGCGAGCTCACGAACCGCACGGTCGTTGATGTCGATGCCCTCGTCCGCCCGCCAGTCGATCGTCAGGCGTCCCGACCCCGGATGTATCAACGCCGCCAAAATGGGCGACTCCTTGCCAGATGGAATCCTTGGCCCTGTGGCGCGGAACCGGAATCTGTGCACTACATCAATGTCTTGCGCCCACTCCTCGAAAGACGCCTTGCTGTCCAGGTGCTCCACGTTCCACTTCTGCTTCGGGTTGACGCTCCTCAACATGTGCCGCAGTCCAGTGATGAATTCGTGATCCGACATAGCCGCCGAATGGCGCTCATATACCACGACAAGATCTGTAAGACGCACAACAAGGTTGACTGCTCGGCCTTTTCGCACGGCTTCTTCTCTGAAGTCCTTGGCGACCGGGTCGTATACGTTCTCATTCTTCTTTGTTTGGTAGCCGATCCGGGCGAAGACGTGGTCAGCATCCGGCCTGACGCCGCCGAACATCCAGGTCCGGGTTCGCGCCAGATAGCCGTCCTCGTCCAGCAGCGTGTGACGTACGGCGTCCGACGGCGCTTGAAGCAAGTCCATCTGCGCCGGCGGGAGGATCCGGGCTGACGCAAGCCGACTCACCGGAGCAGCGTCCATGCCGACACGCTAATCGATGAGTAACTATCTAACTACTTTAAGTCACTGGCAGATCTTGGACATTGATCGCTGGACTCGACAGCACATCGCTATGCCTGTACGAATCGGGCGGGCTGCCGCAGCGTGACAACAGCGCCGTCAAGATCAGCGAGCCGGGCCGCCAGTTGTTGCCATCGCGAGCCGCTCCGGCAAGGCTTGGTTGTCCTGCCATCCAGGCGGCCAGGCCATCCGCGACGGCGGCGTCGCCTGAACTCAAGGCGGCACGGTAGCCGCGCAATGTGAGCGCGAACAGCGGCGAGTGTTTGCTGACGTGGGCGAGCCGCCGCTCGAAGAGTCGATTCACCGCCGCGCCGACGCCACCCTCCGCGAACGGATCAGCATCGGGCGCGTCGGATTCCAGAGTGAGCGTTAAGCACTTCCTCTAAGGTCGTCGCCGAGCAGACGACAGCCGGGTCCAATGTCGAGACCCACCGTAGACCGACGCCATCGGATTGGATTAGGCGCGTCAAGGCCTGAACCTAGGTCCCTTAGCATGAGCAGATCAGCCGACACGCCCTGGCAGCAGCCGCCCTGCGGTGCATCTGCGAAGTGGTCAAGTGAGGCAATCGCAAAAGCAAAATAACGAACATAACGGCCACAAACGAAACCACTATGTCCGCTTAACGGGCTTTCGATGTGACCACGCCCGTGACCATAAGATCCGCTAGAGCGATCTTGGGCAAGCGATATAAGTCCATGAAAAAAGCCGCTGACCAGGACTTCCGTCCTCGTCAGCGGCTTCAAAATGCTGGTCGGGCTGACAGGATTTGAACCTGCGACCCCTTGACCCCCAGTCAAGTGCGCTACCAAGCTGCGCTACAGCCCGCCGCCGCCCGGCACGAACACCGCGCGGCAACCTCGAAATACTAGCAAGCCCTACCCGTGCGCCTTACCCCGACCCCCCGGGCCGGTCTTCTTGCGCGGCTTCACGGACACCTCGATCGGGGAGCCCTCGAAGCCGAACTCCTCGCGGAGCTTGCGCTCGATGAAGCGCAGGTAGCCGGCGTCCAGCGGGCCCGTCGTGAACAGCACGAACCGCGGCGGGGCCACGCCGGCCTGGGTGGCGAAGAGGATGCGGGGTGCGCGACCACCCCGTACGGGATGAGGGGTGGCCTGGGTCAACGCAGTCAGCCAGGTGTTGAGGGCGCCGGTCGGCACCCGTTCCTCCCACGACGCCAAGGCTCGGCGCAGGGCGGGGGCGAGCTTGTCCACCGCGCGGCCGGTCTTGGCGCTGATGTTGACGCGGATCGCCCACGGGATGCGCTTCAGTTCGCGCTCGATCTCCTTCTCCAGGTGGATGCGCCGGTCTTCGTCGACCAGGTCCCACTTGTTGAAGGCGATCACCAACGCGCGGCCGGCCTCGACGACCTGGGTCAGGACGCGCTGGTCCTGCTCCGAGATGACCTCGGCCGAGTCTAGGAGGACCACGGCGACCTCGGCCGCTTCGACCGCGCCGGCCGTGCGGAGGGACGCGTAGTACTCCGTACCGGAAGCTTGGTTGACTCTCTTGCGAAGGCCGGCGGTGTCGACGAACTGCCAGAGTTCGCCGTCCATCGTGACGAGGCTGTCGACCGGGTCGACCGTCGTGCCGGCGACCGAGTCGACGACGGCGCGCTCCTCTTTGGACACGCGGTTGAGCAGCGACGACTTGCCCACGTTGGGGCGGCCGACCAGGGCCACCCGGCGGGGACCGCGCGGACCGTCCTCGACGATCGGCGGCGGCTCGGGCAGGGCGGCCAGGATGTCGTCGAGCAGGTCGCCGGAACCGCGGCCGTGCAGGGCCGAGATCGTGTGCGGCTCGCCCAGGCCGAGCGACCAGAGCGACACCGCCTCGAGCTCGAGGTTCTGGTTGTCGGCCTTGTTGGCGACCAGGATCACCGGTTTGTGCGAGCGGCGCAGCATCTTGACCGCCGCCTCGTCGACGTCGGTGGCGCCGACCGAGACGTCGACCACGAAGACGACCACGTCGGCGGTCTGCACGGCGATCTCGGCCTGGGCGGCGATCGCGGCCGCGCGGTCGCGGGCGTCGGGTTCCCAGCCGCCGGTGTCGACGACTGTGAAGCGCCGGCCGTTCCACTGCGCGTCGTACGGCACGCGGTCGCGGGTCACGCCGGGCACGTCTTCGACCACCGCCTGGCGCCGGCCGATGATCCGGTTCACCAGGGTGGATTTGCCCACGTTGGGGCGTCCGACCACGGCGACGATCGGCGCCGGGCCGGCATCGACGTCTTCGTCGGCGACGGAGGTGTAAGCCTCGCTCACGAACTACTCACTTTGCTGTTCAGAAGATTCAGGAGGTACGTGACGACCTCGTCGATGCCGATGCCGGTCGTGTCGACCTCGATGGCGTCGTCGGCCAGCCGCAGCGGGTCGACCGTCCGGGTCGAGTCGAGCTTGTCGCGCCGGGCCAGGTCGGCCTCGGTGGCGGCGACGTCGGTGGCGGCTTCGGCGCTGCGCCGCTGGGCACGCGCGGCCGACGACGCGGTGAGGTAGACCTTGAGGTCGGCGTCGGGCGCGACGACCGAGGCGATGTCACGCCCCTCGACCACGATACGCGGGTGCGCGCCGATGATCGCCTGCTGGAGGGCCACCAACTGCTTGCGGACGGCGGGCACGGCCGCGACGGCCGACACCGCCTGGGTGACCTCGGTGCCGCGGATGGGCTCGTCGACGTTGATGCCGTTGGCCGCGAAGTGCGGCGCCGCCGGGTCGGTGCCGATCGACAGTTCCGTCTCGAGCGCGATCTTCGCGATCGCGTCGGCGTCGGCCAGGTCGACTCCGGCCTGCAGGACGGCCCAGGTCACGGCCCGGTACATCGCGCCGGTGTCGAGGTAGACGCCGTCGATCCGGGTGGCGAGCCGCCGGGACACGGTGGACTTGCCGGAACCGGACGGGCCGTCGACCGCGACCACACACTTTTCCGGCCGTACAACTTCTGCCACCGTTCCTCCAAGGTTTGCCCGCCCGACCAACCCTCCCATTGTGCCCGTCGCACCGATCAGCGACGAATTAGGGTATGTTACCTGCCAGTAACCTGGAGGGGAGCCGCCATGCCCACGCTCGATCGCCACGACGCCGTCTTCGTCCTCGATCTGGGCGACGGCGAGAACCGGTTCCATCCCGACTGGCTGTCCGAGATCGAGTCGCTTCTCGACCAGGTCGAGAAATCCGACGAACCCCGCGCACTCGTCACCAAAGCCACCGGCAAGATCTGGTCGAACGGCCTCGACCTCGCGTGGCTGATGGAGCATCCGGAGCAGTACACCGCGTACGGCGTACGCGTGCAGGCCCTTCTCGCCCGTGTCCTGAGCCTGCCTTTCGTCACCGTTGCCGCACTTCAGGGCCACACCTTCGCGGCCGGCGCCATGCTCTCGCTCGCCCATGATCTGCGGGTGATGCGCGCCGACCGCGGCTTCTGGTGCCTGCCCGAGGCCGACATCAACATCCCGTTCACGCCGGGAATGTCCGCCCTGATCCAGGCTCGCCTGACTCCGCAGACTGCGCACGAGGCCATGGTCACCGCCCGCCGCTTCGGTGGCGAGGAGGCCGCCACACGCCAGATCGTCGACGTCGCCGTCCCCGAGGCCGACGTCGTGAGCACCGCGATCGCCCTGGCCACGCCGCACACCGCCAAGGCCGGCCCGACGCTCGAAACGATCAAAAGCCGCCTCTACGCCCCGGTGATCAAGGCGCTCGCCACCCTCGATTAAAAGATCCAGACCGCAGATGTACGCCTCGTCGACTCCCCGACCGCACAGCCGCCGAACCCCGCCTCCGGCGGCTGCCGCGGCGACCTGAGCGGGTGCGAACGGCCGTAGCGCCCGACCGGGATGTCCCCGACGGCTGGGCTGCTTCGGTCCCCGATACACAGAACGGGCATCGGTGTCAGGCCGTCACTGCTCCTGGCGCCGGATGGGGCAACGGCCGCGCACCCTCCGGCCGCAACCCGTCGAAGATGATCCCGAGGTAGCGCCGCCACAACTCGGGCGACGGATCCGGCACGAAGCTGACCACGTGGTTCGGCGCGCACATCAGCAGGATCACGTCCATCCCGTCGACGTCCGCGCGCACGGCACCCGCTGTCTTGGCCCTCTCGACCAGCGCCACGATCGACTCGAACAACGATGCCCGCGCTTCGTCGAGCCGCGCGTTCACCGCCCCGCTCTCGCGCAGGAACGACAAGTCGAGTTGCTGCTGCCGCCCCGCCGCCGCGTCCATGAACTCCAGCAACGCGGCCCCCGCATCCGCCGCCCCGAGCAACGAGCCGGCCAGCGCCGACAACGCCTCGATCCGGTCGAGCACCACGGCCGCCAGCAGGTCGTCCTTGGTCGGGAAGTGCCGGAACACGGTGCCTTTCCCGATCCCGGCCCGACGCGCGATGTCCGCCACCGAGGCCTCGAGCCCGCGCTCGGCGAACTCCTCGGTGGCCGCCGCCAGCAGGGCCGCACGGTTGCGAGCCGCGTCCGCCCGCAGGACCCGCTCCTCAGTCACATGCCCACCTTACAAAGTTGACCGCCCGGTCCGCTTAGCCCTAACCTGACCGCACGGTCCGCTTAAGGCTCCGACCGAGAGAGGAATCGCCGTGAAGGCAGTAACAGCCCCCGACTACGGCCCACCCGAAAGCTTCATGCTCAGCGATCTCCCGGCACCCGAGGCCGGCCCGGGCCAGATCCTCGTACGCATCACCGCCGCTTCGATCAACCCGGGCGACATAGTCATCCCGAGTGGCGCCTACCGCGCACAGACACCGCTGACGTTCCCGCACGTCCCCGGCAACGACTTCGCCGGAACCGTCACCGCCGTCGCCCCCGATGTCACCACTTATGCGCCAGGCGACGAGATCTTCGGCCACGCCGTCCCCCGCGCTCTGCGGGCTCTCGCCGGCGACAAGCCGTCGATGACCACCGGCGCGCTCGCCGAATACGCGGTCTTCGAAGCCGGCACGCCCTTCATCACGCACCGGCCCGCCGACCTGTCCCCCGTCGACGCCGCCGCCCTGCCCACTGTGGGCCTGACCGCTCGTGCTCTGATGGCCACCGCTCAACCAAGAGCCGGCGAATCCGTGCTTGTCATCGGCGCGACGGGCGGGGTCGGCACCACCATCCTGCCGCTGCTGGCCGATTCATCCGCACGAGTCGTAGCCACCGGCCACCCATCCGACGAGAAGCTTCTCCGCACCCTGGGCGCCGACCAGGTCATCGGTTACGACGACCCATACCCGGACCGGATGGATCTCGCGCTCAACCTGGTCCTGCCCACCGACCAGCTCGGGCGCGCGGCCGACGCCATCCGTCCCGGCGGACGCCTGTTCACGATCACGTTCCCGCCGCCGCGGACCGACATGATCGGGCGTGACGACATCCGGTTCGAGCTGGTCCTCGACCTGAACGGCGAGTTCGGCGGGATGGCCGAGGTCGCCGCCCTCACCCCGACGATCGCCGCGACCTATCCGCTCGATCAGGCCGTCCAGGCCCTGACCGACTTCGCCCACCATCACACCGTCGGCAAGCTGGTCGTCACGATCCCCTGACACGAACGATGGGCAGAAGCGCGAACACGAACAGACACGGCCCGAAGCCGCCGGCCGGCACAAGAGACGGACGCCGCCACCGCGTACGGGAAAGGCCCGGTCCACACGAACGGGGACCGGGCCTGTCGAACGAGATCAGCCCTCGGCCGCCTTGAAGAGAGCCGCCACCTCGGCGTTGGACAGGTGCCGGAAACCGCCCGGCCGCAGGTCACCGAGCCGGATCGGCCCGACCGCGGTGCGGATGAGCCGCGTAACCGGGTGACCGACGGCCTCCATCATGCGGCGCACGATGTGCTTGCGGCCCTCGTGCAGCACCAGCTCGACCTGCGCGGTCTTGCCCAGCGCACCGACCAGCTTGAACGCGTCGACCTTGGCCGGACCGTCCTCGAGCTCGACCCCGCTCATCAGCTGACGGCCGACGTTGCGGGGCAGCGGTCCGTTGATGACCTCGGCCAGGTATGTCTTCTGAATCTCGTACCGCGGATGCGTGAGCTTGTTGGTCAGCTCACCGTCGTTGGTGATCAGCAGCAGACCTTCGGAGTCGGCGTCGAGCCGGCCCACGTGGTGCAGGCGTACGTCGAACTGGCCGACGAAATCGGCGAGTTCCGTGCGCCCCTTCTCGTCGTCGAGCGACGAGACGACACCGCGCGGCTTGTTCAGCGCGATGTAGACGAGCTTCGTGTCGGTGATCACCCGCTGCCCGTCGACGAGGATCTCGGCAGTGGTGGGGTCGACCTTGTCGCCGAGCTTGGCGACCTTGCCGTTGACCGTGACGCGCCGCCGGAAGATCAGGTCTTCGCAGGCGCGCCGGGATCCAACACCGGCCGCCGCCAGGACTTTCTGGAGGCGTTCGGCGGTGTCAGCCTGTGGCATCGAGCACTTCTTCCACATCGTCGGGCAGGAACGGGGCGAGCGGCGGCAGCTGATCGACCGAGTTGAGGCCGAGCTTCTCGAGGAACAGCCCGGTCGTGCGATACAGGTGTGCCCCGGTTTCGCCCTCGGTGCCGCATTCCTCGATCAGGCCGCGAGTGACCAGCGTACGCATGACGCCGTCACAGTTCACACCGCGGATGGCACTGATCCGAGAACGCGTCACCGGCTGCTTGTAAGCAACTACCGCCAGTGTCTCCAGCGCCGCCTGGGTCAGCCGCACAGACTGCCCGTCGAGCACAAACCGTTCCACGTACGCCGCGTATTCCGGCCGCGTGTACAACCGCCACCCGCCGGCGACCCGCCGCAGATCGAACCCGTGCCCCGCCGCCGTGTACCGAGCCGACAGATTGTCCAACGTCGCCGCGATCCGCTCGGTCGGCTGCTCCAGAATCTGCGCCAGCTGCAGCTCCGCCACCGGCTCATCCACGACCAGCATGATCGCCTCAAGCGCCCCCGCCAGCTCGGCGTCGTCGGTCAACCCCGGAAGATCAGTTTCCCCCGTACGCTCGTCCGCCTCATCAACCGCAACAACCGGTTCACCGGCCCGGCGCTTCTGTCCCGGAACCGCCCGCTTCCCCCGCGCAACCGCCGCCGCCGCGACCCGGTCTTCGCCGGCCGGCACATCATCGTCATCCCGTGCGGCCGGTTCGCCACCGTCACCAGCCGACCGCCGGTTGCGACCGCCCCGACCGCCCGTCCGCTTCCCGGCCCCAGCATCCGACAGCCCGCCAGGCCGCTCATCGCCCCCTGCGCCGGCTTCATCCGGGCCCGCTTCGGCCGACCGCCCGTCGCCGTCCCCAATGCGGGCCGCCGGCGCCGCGTCAACCGGGCGCTCACCGACTTCCCCGACACGGGCCGAGCCGACATCCTCATCGCTCTCGTCGACCGGCACCATGTCGTCGTCATCGTCGTCGTGTTTCTCACCGACCGGCACGTCGTCGTCATCGTCCGGGTCGTCGCCCACCGGCACCTCGTCGGCGAACGGCAGATCCATCTCCCCGTCGTCGCTGACGTCATCATCGGCCGCGGCGTCGAACACGTCCCCCGCGTCATCCCCGTCCGCCGGCAGGGGCGCGTCAACCGGAGTCCCCGGCTCATCCTCGTCCGCGGCTTCCGCAGCTTCTTCGATCGCGTCCGGCACCGGCAGCTCCGGCCCCACCGAGACGTCGACCGCCTCCGCCTCAGGCGCATCCACCCCCGAGTCGACGCCGCCCTTTTCGTCCCCCGGCTCCCGAAGAGCCGGCCGCTCCACCGAGGTGCTCGGACCGGCGCCTTCAGCATCCGCAGTCGTCGGGTTGGCTCCCTCAAACGCTGGGTCGAAGTCGTCATCGTCGGAGAGCCCGGCCTCGTCGATCGAGTCCCCGTCCTCCGGCGCATCGAACGCAGGCCCCGAGTCCCCCGGCGCGTGAGCGGCTTGAGCACCGGCCGCACCGAGATCGCCACCTGGCTCTGCCGAGCCGGCCGCAGCGAGATCGCCGCCCGGATCGGCATCGGACAAGTCCTGGTCGGCGCGCGCCTCAGCCTCAGCCTTGGCCTGAAACTCACGGTCCGGCTCACGCGAAGCACGCTCCCACGGCGGCACCCAGGCAGCGGCCTGCGCCGCGAGTGAGTCAGCCCGCTCGTCGTTGCTCACGATCGCTCCTCCGCGTCGTCGTCTTCCCCACCAAGATCATCACGCCCGTCAAGCCGGGCACCAGCACCTCGATCACCCGTTCCCGGAGTGTCGGCCCCCGAATCCAACCGACCGCCGCTCTCCGAAGGCGCAGCGGAATCAGCCCGCAGGCCGGGCGCTCGCAGCTCGCCGGCGGGGCCGGCTCCGCCTGTCTGCCCGTCGGGCTCCGACACATGGTCAAACCCAGGCATGCCACCGGCAGCCTCACTCGCCGGCGATGCACTGCCCGCGATCGTCCCGGAATCGCCACTCCCATCCGCGGGCACTACCGGGCTGGTAGTCACCGGAGGCCGCCGACCGCCCTCGTCCCGCAGCGGCTCGTCAGCATCGGAGAACGAGCTCACACCGATGCCAGGGCGCACGTCGTGTGTCGTGACGTCGACATCACCCGACAGCTGCCGATGCCCCGGAACCGACTTGTCACCGTCATCGAGCAGGTCACGGTCCTCGGCAACGACACGCATTTCCGAGTCGGACAGCCCACGCCCGACCGAGTCGGGCAACGCACGCCCAACCGAGTCGGACGACGGGCCTTCGTCGACGGGCTCGGCGTCCGCGGGAGCGTCCGTTTCGCCGGCCGGCACCTGGAGGTGGCCCCGCACCGACTCCTCGTTGCCGTCGATCGACACGTCATCGTTGCCGGGCCGCTCACCGTCATCGGGATCAGCCTCAGACGACGCGCCCCCGCCGCCCGAGGGAGCGCCCGTTTCACCGGCCAGCACCCGGAGGTACCCCCGCACCGGCTTCTCGTCGTCGTTCAGCTCATCGTCGTCGAGCAGCTCATCGTCATCGAAGTCAGCGACTGAATCGGAATCAGCGAGTGAATCGAAGTCGGCGTCCAACGACCCACGACCGACAGAACCCGACGACGCATCCTCGTCGCCGCCCGCACGAGCGGCCAGCACACGCCGATAATCCGGCCCCGAATCGTCGTCCTCGTCGCTGGAAAGCGGCTCGCCCTCGCCATCATCAGCGAGAAGCGCCTCGTCGAGCTCAGCATCGTCGGCGGGCGGCGCATCCGGGTCGAGGGCGGCCGTGTCCACCTCCGGTTTCGTGCCCTCGTAGTCGTCGATGTCGAGTTCGGCGTCCTCCGCGTCGCCGCCGATCCAGCGGACCGTCAGCTCGTCGAGCGACACCGGCTGCTCGAAGTCGATCAGCCCTTCGCGGTAGAGCTCGAGCAACGCCAGGAACCGCGCCACCACTTCGAGCGTGTTGTCGCAGTCGGCGACGAGCAGGCTGAACGTCGCCGACCCGGCCCGGCGCAAACGGTCGCGCAGCAGGGCCGCATGCTCGCGGACGCTGACCCGCACCTGGTGGATGTGCGCGATCGACACCTGCGGCGGCCCGGGCTTGGGCGCGAACTGCTTGAGCGCCAGCTTGAACAGACGCTCCGGACCGATTCCCAGTACGAGGTCGGGCAGCGCCTCGGCATACCGGGCTTCCATCGTCACGAGCCGGGGCCAGCGCCGCATGCCGGTGCCCTCGAGCTCCATGATGTGGGCGGCGGCTTCCTTGTACGCCTTGTATTGCAGCAGCCGCGCGAACAGCAGGTCGCGCGCTTCGAGCAGCGCCAGGTCCTCTTCGTCCTCGACGTCGGCCGCGGGCAGCAGCCGGGCCGCCTTGAGGTCGAGCAGGGTGGCCGCGACCAGCAGGAACTCGCTCGCCTCGCCGAGATCCCAGTCGTCGCCCATGGCCCGGATGTAGGCGATGAAGTCGTCGGTCACCTGGTGCAGCGCGACCTCGGTGACGTCGAGCTTGTGCTTGCCGATCAGCTGCAGCAGCAGGTCGAACGGACCGGTGAAGTTGTCGAGGCGTACGAGAAACTTGCTCTCGTCAATGGGGTTGCCCTCAGCGTCGACCGGCGCAGGGGAAACCTGCGCGGCGGCGGGCTCACCGGCGGGCGGATGGGTCGACTCTTCAGGCACGAACTGACCGTAGACCACGGCTCCGACAACCTGCTCCCGGCTCACAGTTGATCAACGCCGGAGCAGCCGCCCGGTGACTGGTGTCAGGCGACCGGCTGACGGAGGATCGTCCGGAGTTTGGCGGGCTCGGTCTTACGCCGGTCGCTCAGATAGATCTCGTGGTGCCGGCCGGTCATCCGGAGCCCGTTCTCCGGAATGAACGAGGTGTGCATCCGTTCGAGCACCGCAGCCTCGTCGTCGTACGCCCCGACGTGCAACGTCTGCACGCAGCGACCCTCGGAAAGCGTCTCGATACGTACGGAGGAAGGCACTGAAGAAGTGTCGACCCAGTCCGGCACCATGATCATGAGGGTCCAGTCCCACCGCGACTTGTCCCGCTGAGCGGTGAACGAGTCCATGTCGTCGGCCCACCACAGCCCCTCGAGCGGCGGCACCACATAGTCACGACCAGCGTCACGCGAAGCGAACTTCAGCTTGTACGCGACGGGGTAGAGCGCCTCGACCGCGTCTTGGAACGCGGTCCCCACATTGGGATCCCCGTGCCCGTCGACCATCAGGTACCGCATCGGCGGCACGTCGACGATCCGAAATACGCCGGCCCGCGCCCGATAAGCGTCAATAGCCCGCTTGAGGTCGACCTTATCCGCCACGGCACCACAATAGAGGCGCAGCAAGAACTTTCTTCGTCAACTAACCTTCTCGGTATGGCTTCGTTCAACGACTCCGTGATCGAGAATTTCCGGGCCTCCGACGGCGTGCTCGGCGGGCACTGGGAGGGCAAGACGACCCTCCTGCTGCACACGCCCGGCCGCAAGTCCGGCAAGCTCACCATCAATCCCCTGGTCGCCGCCCCGGACGGCGACACCTACCTGCTGTGCGGCAGCGCGGGCGGCGCGCCGAACGACCCGCAGTGGGTCGCCAACCTGGAGGCCCTCGACGGCCCCGTCACCATCGAGCTCGGCACCGAGACGCTCAAGGCCGACCACCGCGTGGTCCGGCCAGGCCGCGACGACGAGTGGGAGCGGGTCTACGGCATCTGGCGGGCCTACTGGCCGGACGCCGCCGACTACGAGACCAAGACCGACCGCAAGTTCCCGATCGCCGTGATCACCCCGCAGTAGAGCCGTGATCAGTCCCCAGTAGGGAGCTAAGCGGCCAGCACCAGATCGGGCGAGTAAAGACCCTGGACAACACTGCGCGCCCACCGCATGCGGACGACTGCCGTCTCCGGGTAGTCGCCGTATGCGGCGGCGAGAGCGGCCACACATCCCCGGGTCCCGCCACGGGTGCGGACGGCGTCGGCGATGGCGGCTTCGATGAGTTCGGGGCCGGGCCGGGTTCCGCAGGGCAGGTCACTGGCGAACAGGGCGGCGGCGCGAGCGGCGAGAACCTGACTGCGCATCTCAATCATCTCCACAGGAGAGTTACGGGCTACTCACAGAGTGCGCCCATCGCGCCACCAAATACCTCCGGTTATCTCCCTGAGGCACGAATAGGGGGTAAGGGCCTGTGTCGACTTAGGGGTCGGAGCGAGGCGAGGTCCAGGTTCGCGGCGTGCGGGCAGACGGCGGCTGGGCCACGCCGCAGCCCGGCCCCTAAGTCGACACAGGCCCTAACCCCAGACGCGTACGAAGACCAGGCCGAGCGCGTTCAGGATCTGCAACAGGAACGGCATCCCGAACGGGAACAGGCACAGGATCAGCAGCACGAGGATGCCGATGTTCTTGTCCTCGAACCACAGCCGCATCCACTGAAGAGCCTGGCCAGGCTTGCGGACGGCGTTGTAGAGGATGCCGAATCCGTCGAGCGGCGGGATCGGGATCAGCGCCAGGATGCCGAAGCTGAGCAGTCCCACGCCCAGCGACAACATCACCTGATGCGCGATCGGCAGGCCGATACCGAGCAGGACGTCGGCCGGTCCGATGACCGACAGAACATTGTTGGGGTAGGTCAACGCGTACGAGAGCAGAAGAAGTTGAGAGGCCAGGATGCAGACCGCCGGCCCGGCTGCGAACACCGCGATGGCCTTGCCGCGGCCCTGATAGCGGGGCACGTCGTCGACCGAGAGCATCTTGCCCCAGCCCATGCCGCCGAGTGCGGCCGCGACGGCGCCGAACGGGTCGACGTCTTCGCGCAGGCGGGGCGCGACCGAGTCACGCCGGTCGGCCAGGCCCAGCGTGCGGGCGGTCAGGCGGATGGCGACGGCACGCAGCACGATGCCGAGCACGAATGAGACGACCAGGGCAACGAACGCCACTGGTTCCCCGAGAGCGAAGAGCACGGGTCAGCCGCGCTCGGCCTTCGCCGCGATGACCTCGCGGGCCAGCTGGCGGTAGTTGCGGGCACCGGAGGAGGCCGGGTCGAGCGTCAGGATCGGCGCGCCGGCCACGGTGGACTCGGGGAACTTGACCGTCTTGGTGATGACGGTCTGGTAGACCTTGTCGCCGAACGCCTCGACCACCCGCTGCAGCACCTGGCGGCAGTGGGTGGTGCGGGAGTCGTACATGGTGGCGAGGATGCCCTCGAGCTCGAGGTCGAAGTTGAGCCGCTCGCGCACCTTGTCGATCGTGTCGAGCAGCAGCGCCACCCCGCGAAGCGAGAAGAACTCGCACTCGAGCGGGATGAGCACACCGTGCGCGATGGTCAGCGCGTTGATCGCCAGCAGGCCCAGCGAGGGCTGGCAGTCGATCAGGATGAAGTCGTATTCCTTACGGACCGAGCGCAGCACCCGGGCCAGCGCCATCTCGCGGGCGACCTCGTTGACCAGCTGGATCTCGGCCGCCGACAGGTCGATGTTGGCCGGCAGCAGGTGCAGGCCCGCGACATCGGTCTTGATGATGACGTCTTCGGCGGTGACGTCGTCCTGCATGAGCAGGTTGTAGATGCTCAGGTCGAGGTTGTGCGGGTTGACGCCCAGCCCGACCGAGCAGGCACCCTGCGGGTCGAAGTCGACGAGAAGCACCTTGCGGCCGTACTCGGCCAGCGCCGCGCCCAGGTTGATCGTCGTCGTGGTCTTGCCGACGCCACCCTTCTGATTGGCGAGGGCGATGATCCGCGCCGGGCCGTGCCGGTCGGTCGGCATCGGCTCGGGGATCGGCCGGCGCATCGTGTATGCCGTGGGGTCGGCCGGGCCCAGGTCGGCGCCCAGGTCCATGCTGCCCTGCTGCTCCCGGAGCGCAGAGGTCCAGGCCTCTGCCCGATCGCCGTTGCCCGCCATGACCCTCGCCCCCTTCCGACACGTGCAGCCGGAGTCGTTGCCCGACTGTACGCCACGACAAGCATCGTTCCGGGGTCAGTCGTCGGCGTGTCGCCATCTATGGGTGCGCACTCTCTAACGAGCGCGGGGGTGTGCGGTCGCGTACACCTCACGAAGTCGGTCCACCGTGACCAGCGTGTACACCTGCGTGGTGGTCACCGAGGCGTGCCCGAGCAGCTCCTGGACGACGCGTACGTCGGCTCCTCCATCGAGCAGATGAGTGGCATACGAGTGCCGCAGCGTGTGCGGGCTCACCGCGTGCGGACCCTCGATCGGCAGCCCGGCGGCGGACGCGGCGCGATGCAGAATCGTCCATGCGCTCTGCCGCGACAACCGCCCGCCACGCGCGTTCAGAAAAATCGCCGGCGTCCCCTTGCCTTTGGCGACAAGCAGAGGCCTTCCCCGTACGAGGTAGGCCTCCACCGCCGATTTGGCGAACCCGCCGACCGGGACGAGACGTGTCCGCCCGCCCTTGCCGTGCAGGATCGCGGCCGGTTCGGCGCCGAGGTCGAGGTCGTCGATGGCCGCGCCGACAGCTTCAGAGATGCGTGCGCCCGTACCGTAAAGGAACTCGAGAAGTGCTTTGTCGCGCAGGCCGAGCGGGCTGTCGTCGGGCACCGCGAGCAACCGGCCGACCTGGTCGACGTCGAGGGCCTTGGGCAGCCGCCGGGCCGGCGCGGGCGGACGCACCTCGGCCGCGACGTCGGTGCCGACCAGCCCCTCACGCGCGGCGAACTTGTGCAGCCCGCGCACCGCGCTGATCGCCCGGGCGGCCGACGACGCGGCCAGCCCCTCGTCGCGCAGCGTGGCCAGGTGCGCGGTGATCCGGCCGGCGCCCACCGCGGCGAGATCATCGATCCCGTCGGCGGCGAGCGCCTGCGCGTAGCGTTCGAGGTCACGCCCGTAGGAGGAAAGGGTGTTGCGCGACAGCCCACGCTCGACAGTCAGATGGTCGAGGTAGGCCTGGATCGCGCGTTGGACGGTCACCGGTCTAGTTCAGCACCTCGGCGAGCTCGAGGGTCGGCATGCCGTGCGCCTCCGCGACCGGTCCGTAGGTGACGTGCCCGTCATGGGTGTTCAGACCCAGTGCGAGCGCGCGGTCGGCTCGCAGGGCATCCCGCCAGCCGAGGTTGGCCAGTTCCAGCGCGTACGGCAGGGTGACGTTGGTGAGTGCGTACGTGCTCGTGTGCGGGACCGCGCCCGGCATGTTGGCGACGCAGTAGAACAGCGACTGGTGCACCTTGTAGACCGGGTCGGCGTGCGTCGTGGGGCGTGAGTCTTCGAAGCAGCCACCCTGGTCGATCGAAATGTCGACCAGCACGCTGCCCGGCTTCATCCGCGAGACGAGCTCGTTGGAGACCAGGTTGGGCGCCTTCGCCCCCGGGATCAGCACGGCGCCGATGACCAGGTCGGCGTCGAGCACGGCCTTCTCCACCTCGTACGCGTTGGAGGCCACGGTCTGCAGATGCCCCCGGTAGTCGGCGTCGGCCGCCCGCAGCCGCGCGATGTTGCGGTCGAGCACCAGGATCTCGGCCTGCATGCCGAGCGCGATCGCGGCCGCGTTCATGCCGGACACACCGGCGCCGATGACCACGACCTTGGCCGCGTAGACACCCGGGACGCCACCCATCAGAACGCCACGACCGCCGCCCGAGCGCATCATGTGATAGGCCCCGACCTGCGGCGCGAGACGCCCGGCGACCTCACTCATCGGGGCCAGCAGGGGCAGCGAGCGATCGGGCAGTTCCACCGTCTCGTACGCGATGCCGGTGACCCGCCGGTCGATGAGCGCGTCGGTGCACTCCTTCGACGCGGCCAGGTGCAGATAGGTGAAGAGCACCTGCCCGGCCCGCATCCGCCCGTACTCCTCGGCGATCGGCTCCTTGACCTTGAGGATCAGGTCGGCCGCACCCCACACCTCGTCGGCGGTGTCGAGGATGGTCGCGCCGGCCGCGATGTAGTCACCGTCGGTGATCGACGACCCGTGGCCCGCTCCCGCCTGCACATAGATGTCGTGCCCGGCCCGGCGGAATTCGTAGACACCCGCGGGCGTGATGGCCACGCGGAACTCGTTGTTCTTGACCTCGCTGGGAATGCCGACCTTCATGGAGCCGACACCGTCCTTTCTCAACGCTGAGTGACGTCCCAGGCCGGCCCGTGCCTCGGTGGACCGCCCCGCCGAAGAGTACTCCGCAAATTGCCCCGTTTTGCCGGGTGACTTGACTTCAACATAGGTTGAGGTAGCAGCCTGACCGGATGAGTTTCACCGAGTCCGAACTCGCCTATCTGTCGAGCCAGCCCCTGGGCCGCCTGGCCACCCTGCGCCCCGACGGCACGCTGCAGAACAGTCCCGTCGGTTTCCGCCACAACGCCCGGACCGGCACGATCGACATCGCGGGTTTCCACATGGACGAGAGCCGCAAATACCGAAACGTGGCGGCGACGGGCCAGATCGCCTTCGTCGTCGACGACCTGCCGTCCACAAATCCGTGGCGGGTGCGCTGCCTGGAAATCCGCGGCACGGCCGAGGCCTTGGACCACCCCACCGACTCGGCTTACGACTCACCGGCCCCGATCATCCGAATCCACCCGAAGCGAATCCTGAGTTTCGGCCTCGACGAGCCCGACACCGACGCACACGCGCTGACCTTGAACAGCCGAACAGTGGCCTGACTTCCTTTTCCCGTACGGGGTGGCTACAGCCAGATCTGTTGCCAGTCGTGGTCGCCCCAGCCGTCCTGGTCTTTGTGGTGGCCGCGGAAGATCTCGACGACCTCCTCGAGCGTGTTGACTTCGCATCGGAAGTGCACGTCGGGGCCGCCCTCGCGTCGTTCGACGTGGAACGCTCCGGCCGGGACCCCGTAGTGATCTCCGGCCGCCGCCTGCAGGTAGTTCTCGCCGCCCCGGTCGACGATCAGGTAGTCGAGTCCGGTGCCGAGCCGGCGAACCTGTGCCTCTATGTCCAGGGCCGACGGCTGCGCGATCCGGCGGCCGTGGGATCGCTCGAGCGTCAGCTTCGGTCCGCCCGGTCGGAACCCGGCCAACGGGACCCGGTACAGATCGGGCATGTCTTCCGGCGGCCAGCCTTCGATGACGAATCCGCACAACGCCGCCAACGCGTCCTCGCCCAGTTCGAGCGGGTGGAACGGCAGCGGATAGGGCTCGTCGTCATCGTCGACCGGATGCTGCCCGGCCCAGTACGGCTGCTCGAACGGCAGCCGGTCACCGTGATCCTCGACGATGCCGTCGTCCGGGTTCAGGCTGAGTGCCCGTTCCTGCGTTCCGTCGGCGCGCCAGACCGCGAAGGCGAGGAAGTCCGACACGCTGTGCATCGAGTGCAGGATCACGCGCCGGCCCGCGCCCTCGGCCAGCCAACCGGGTCGCAGATCGGCCGGCCGGATCTCGCCCAGCTCGGCCGCGCAGATGATCGTCAGGCCCCGGAACACTCCGGCGTACAGCAGGCCGTCCCGCGGGTTGATGTTCGAGCCGAGGGTGCCGTCCTCGACCGCGACCAGCTCGGCGCCCGGCAGCAGCCGCGCAACCAGCGCCTCAGTGGCCGGCCGATCCAGTTCGACCGCGTCACGCAACGCCTGCGCCACGTCACCTTCGACGTACATCAGCAGCGCTGTCTTGGCCCCCACACCCGCACACGCTACGGCAGCTACGCGACCGTCATCCGGGCGGCGATCGTCCGGAAGTCGGCCTCCGGGATGGTGAAGAGGCCGCGCCGGAACGGCATGCCCCAGTGCTCCGGGTCGGTGATGAAGGACAGCTCCGGCGCCAGCGGCTTGGCCTCGACCGGGGTCGACGGCTCGAACCGGCAGTCGAGGCGCCACGGATGGAAGTCCTCGCTCATTGTCACCTGGTAGGGCTCGTCGCCGGTGACTACGGCGAGCGCGGTGAACTTGCGGACCGGGTCGCCGCCGCGGATCTGGGTGCGCGGTGAGTAGTAGACGATGTGGTCGCCGGGGCGCAGGCGGCGCAGGCGGGTGTTCGCGCCGTGGTCGGCCTGGGTGAAGCCGCCGCGCGCGGCCGCCTCGACGTGGTCGAGGCTGACCGTGCTGACCCAGAACCGCTCAGGCCCGGTCATGCAGCGTCACCTGGTAGCCGTCGGGGTCGGCGAACGTGAACGTACGCCCGAACGGGCCGTCGATCGGCGCCGACACGATCGGGACGCCGGCCGCGGCCAGGGCGTCGTGGATGTCCTGCGCGTCGGGGGCGTGCAGCCACAGCGCCACGCCGTGACCCGGGTGGTCGATCGGGTCGCCGATGAGGTCGCGTACGGCAAAAGCAATGGGCTTGGTGTCGAACACGACGGCGTGCGGCGGGCCGGGGCGGCGCTGCAGTCCGAGGTGCTGCTCGTAGAACGCGGCCGACTTCTCGAGGTCGCGTACCTGCAGAGAAATGAAGTCGGGTCCGGTGACGGCCATGGTCGGTCCTCTCGATGAAGATGAAGATGATGTCAGTCTTCTGACATAGCCAAGAGTATGTCAGTATGCTGACATGAGTCAAGTGGAGCTGAACACGTCGCTGGGCTACCTGCTGAAGATGGCGTCGAGCGCCCTGCACTCCGCCATGGAAGCCGTCCTGCGGCCGCTCGGCATGACGATCACGCACTATTCATGCCTGGAGCTGCTGTCCCAGCGGCCCGGGCTGTCCAACTCCGAGCTGGCCCGGGGTGCCTTCGTGACCCGGCAGTCGATGAACGTGCTGCTGCAGAGCCTGGAACGCGACGGCCTGGTCGCCCGCCCGGAACGCGCGCCCTCGGGCCGGGTGCTGCCGACCACGCTGACCGCCAAGGGCCGCCGGCAGCTCGAATCGGCCAGTGCCGCCGTACGCGCGGTCGAGGACACCATGATCGCCGGCCTGACCGAGGCCGATCAGAACAGGATGCGAGAGGCTCTGCGTTCCTGCGTCACGTCATTGAGGGAGGACATGAGCGCCGGGATGTGACCATGGTGCCCATGGATTTCGGGAGTGTCGTCGCCATCATCATCGCCGGGGTCGGAGTCGCCCTGGTCTTCGCCTCCGGCCGGTCGGACAAGAGCGCGCGCGAGACTGCCCGCATGGCCGCGATCGAACGCAAGCTGGACGCCGTCATGGCGCACCTCGGCATCGAGGAACCGGTGCCCGACCACGATCCCGAACTGCTCGCCCACCTCGACAAGGGCGAGAAGATCCAGGCCATCAAGATCTATCGGGACCGCACCGGCGCGAGCCTGGCCGACGCCAAGAACGCCGTCGAGCAGATCGCCCGCGACCGGCGGCTCGACTAAGAAGCCCGGCGAAGCTGAAGCAGCCCGGCGAAGCTAAAGGAGCCCGGCGAACGCCCAGGACAGAAGCTCGTCACGCGAGGTGGTCGTCCGGTCCTCGACGACCACACCCCGCTCCACGATCATCCAGTGATAGACACCGTCGGAGTCGACGAGGACGTACGGGTGCCCGGTGTCGTTGGGCTCGAACGCCACCAGATCGGCCGGCGCGACACCGATGCTCGCGCCGAGCCGCGCGACCTCACCCCGCAACACTTCCATCCCGTACGCGGACTGGCCGGGCCCGGCATCCCGTCGGAACATCTTCATGCCGTCAACGGTATGCCGGAGCCTCGATGATCGGGACGTTCAGACCGTCGAGAGCGGGATCCCCGGCCTCGACATCGGTGATCACGCCGGTGATGTCGTCGAGCGGCAGAACCACGTACGGGGAAGCCGTCCCGATCTTTTCCGACGACGCCATCACATAGGTCTCGGCGGCCCGCGACGCCAGCGTGCGTTTCATCGCCGCCTCGTCCGGATCGCCCGTGGTCAGGCCGGCCCGCGGGTGCACACCGGTGACGCCGAGCAGGAAAAGGTCGGCGTGCACCGACTGCGCAGCCTCGGCCGTGATCGCGCCGGACGCCACCGCCGAGTGCTTGAACAGCCGCCCACCCAGCACCAGCACGTCGACCGTGGCGTGATCGACCAGCGCGGCCGCGACGGTGACGCTGTGCGTGACGATCGTGGCCGGAAGATCGGGCGGCAATGCGGAGACCACGGCCAGCGCGGTCGTGCCGCCGTCGAGGATCACGGTCGACCCGGGGCGGATCAGGCCGGCCGCCACCGTCGCGACCCGGCGCTTGCTCTCGGCCGCCACCTCACGCCGCGTCGCGTAGTCGGCAGCGGCCGGTGCCGCGGGCAGCGCACCCCCGTAGACCCGCTGCAGCAGTCCGGCGGCGGCGAGATCGCGCAGGTCGCGGCGGATGCTGTCTTCGGCGATGCCGAGTTCGAAGGCGAGGTCGGTGACCACCAGCTTGCCCTCGTCCCGGAGTCGTTCGAGCAGGAGATCGCGTCGCTCGGCCGGCAGCATTACGTGTTTCTCCTCATTGTTGTCGACTGTTGCGTGTTTCATCGGCTAGCGTACGCCCCATGACCGACCTGGGCACCCCCGGCATCGACCTTCCCGACCATCGCGGCCGCACCGGCCTCGACCAGACCGGCCGCGACCTGTCGGGCAACCCCGACGTGGTCATCCGCGACGTGGAACTGCTGGCCACGGCCTGGCACGTGCTGCGCCGCACCACCTACGACTACCGCCACCGCGACGGCCGCTGGAGCACCGAACAGCGCGAGACGTACGACCGCGGCGACGGCGCGACGATCCTGCTGTACGACCGGGACCGTCGCACGGTTCTGCTCACTCGCCAGTTCCGCTACCCGGCCTACGTGAACGGGCACCCCGACGGCATGCTCGTCGAGGCCGCGGCCGGACTGCTCGACGACGACGATCCGGCCAGCGCGATCCGGCGCGAGACCGCGGAGGAGCTCGGCGTCACCGTCGGCGACCTGGAACATGTCTTCGGCGTATGGATGAGCCCGGGTTCGGTCACCGAGCGGCTGCACTTCTATGCCGCGCCGTACACGGCCGACGACCGTACGGGACCCGGCGGTGGACTGGCCGACGAGGGCGAGGACATCGAGGCCGTCGAGCTCGACTTCGACGACGCCCTGCGCGCGATCACCGACGGCCGGATCGCCGACGCCAAGACGATCATGCTGCTGCAGTGGGCCGCGCTGAGCGGGCCCTTCCGTGCAGGCTGATATGTATTGATTGGGATGAGTGCATGAGTCGGCTCCGCTGCCATGCTCGCGAGCACCGCCACCGCATTCGATGGCGGTCCCCCGAGCCCCACGGAGGACCTTCGTGCGAGCACCCCTCGTCCTCGGCGCCGCGGTCGCGCTGACTCTCGGCCTGTCGGCCGCACCCGCATCAGCCGCAGAAGTCGCCGCCGCCCCCGACATCTCGGTCACCAACGTCAAGGCGCACCTGACCCAGCTGCAGAACATCGCCACCGCCAACGGGGGAAACCGCGCGCACGGCCGGCCCGGCTATCTGGCCTCGGTCACGTACGTGAAGAACCTGCTCGACGCGGCCGGCTACACCACCCGCCAGCAGTCGTTCACCTACAACGGCGCCACCGGCTACAACCTGATCGCCGACTGGCCGGGCGGCGACACCGCGAACACGCTGATGATCGGCGCGCACCTGGACAGCGTCACCGCCGGACCGGGCATCAACGACAACGGCTCCGGCTCGGCCGGCAACCTCGAGGTCGCCCTGGCCGTCGCCCGCACCGGTTTCCAGCCCGATCGCCACCTGCGCTTCGGCTGGTGGGGCGCCGAGGAGCTGGGTCTGCGCGGCTCGACCGCCTACGTGAACTCGCTGACCACCGCGCAGAAACGCGAGATCACCGGCTATCTCAACTTCGACATGATCGGGTCGCCCAACCCCGGCTATTTCCTGTACGACGGCGACAACTCCGACAACACCGGATCGGGACCCGGTCCGGCCGGCTCGGCCCAGATCGAATCGACGCTGGCCGCCTACTTCACGTCGATCGGCGTGCCCACCCGCGGCACCGACTTCGACGGTCGCAGCGACTACGGCCCGTTCATCGCGAACGGCATCCCGGCCGGCGGCATCTTCACCGGCGCCGAGGGCCGCAAGACGGCCGCCCAGGTGTCCCTGTGGGGCGGAACCGCGACGACGTTCGACCCCTGCTACCACTCGTCGTGCGACACCACCGCGAACATCAACGACACCGCGCTCGACCGGAACTCGGACGCCATCGCGTACGCGGTCTGGACCCTCGCCGCCGGCGGCACCACTCCCCCGCCGACCGGCACCACGGTCTACTCCGACGGTTTCGAGACGGCCACCGGCTGGACCGCGGGCACCGCCGACACGGCCACGTCGGGCCGGTTCGAACGCGGTGACCCGGCCGCCACCAGTTCCGGCATCGCGACCCAGCTCGGCAACGCCGCCGGCGGCACGTACGACCTGGTCACCGGGGCTACGGCTGGTGCCAGCGCGGGTGCCAACGACGTCGACGGCGGCACCACCACGATCGTCTCCCCGGCGATCACCCTGCCGACCGGCACGCTGACGTTGAGCTTCGACTGGTACCTGTCCCACCTCAACAACTCGAGCAGCGCCGACTACTTCCGCATCCGGGTCGTCTCCGGCAGCACCACGACGACCGTGTTCAGTCAGGCCGGAGCCGCCACCGATCGGGCCGCCGCCTGGACGGCCGGTTCGGTCAACCTGTCCTCGTTCGCCGGCCAGACCATCCGCCTCAGCGTGGAGGCGGCCGACCTGTCCACCGCGTCGCTGGTCGAGGCGGCCGTCGACAACGTCAAAATCACCAAGGCCTGATTTCCCGTACGCCTTCAGTGGCGCGCCATTCCTCTTCCGCGGGGTGGCGCGTCACTTCCTTTTCCCGTACGCGGGCAGTGGCGCGCCTTTACCCGTACGGGCAAAACGCTTTTCCTTGACGCGGGCAGTGGCCACACCGATTCCGAGCGGTGGGCCACTGCCCGCGCGATTCAGGCGAGCGACATCAGGTACGCCGCGCCGCCGCCCGCGAGCACGAGTCCCGCGAGCACGCACCCGGCGACCATCCGGGCACCGATCGCGATGTCCTCCCGGCGTTTGGCGATCACCTGGTCGCGGCTGTCGGTCGAGAAGACGGTCAGCCCGGCCCGGCTCTTCTTCAGCGTCCCGCTGCTCATCCGCCCGAGCGCGAACACCCGAGGCCCGCGCGACACCCGGATCTCGGTGAGCGTGAGCCGTTCGCTCTTGCGCAGATCGTCCACGTACTCCCGCGGCACCACCGGCGGCAACGTCCGCGGTGACGCTCGCCGGTGCACGATCTGGACCGACTCGGGCACGCGCGACTCCTTGAAGTACGGATAGCCGAGGATCGCCGGGTCGACGGCCACCCGCCCGCTCCGGTCGGCCAGCGCGAACCCGCCCGGCGACGTGAAGTCGAGCAGCACGTCCTCGTCCGGGTCGTCGCCCTTGGCGAACTGGCGGGTCGGTTCCCGGATCAGCCGCACGTGGTACCACGCGCAGTCCGCACCGCTCACCGGCGCGTACTGCCGACCGGACGGGCCGTACTCGAGATGCCCCTCGAGCGCGACCCGCCCACCGGTGTTCTGGTGGACCGGGGTCGGCAGCAGCCGGCGCAGGGTTCGCATCGCCCGCAGATCACTCAGATTCAACAGAAAGAAGATTCCGGCGCCCCCGAGAAGGAGCCCCCCGATACAGAACGCCACAGTCGCGACGGCCATCACGCCCGTCAAGGTAGACCAGCGCTTCCACTGTGGCTATCCCAGCTTGCCGACCGCGAAATCGGCACCGCGCTGCACGGTCCCGTTGCGCGGATAGGCGAGGTGGGCCGAGAACGTGTTCCCGCCGCCGCAGACCGGGTCGCCGTTGTTGCAGAACTCGATCGCCTTCCCGGCGAAGTCCGGGCTGGCCTGCGCAATCGTCTGCCGCCGCAGACCCAGCGGGTTGCCGTAGACAACCACGGCCGCCACCCGCTCCCGCAGCGCCGCCGGAATCGCCTTGCCCGCCGTACCGGCACCACGGATCCCGATGGCGATGTCGGTGACCGAAGCGCCCTGCGAGTACCCGCCGATCACGAACTGCGTCTCCGGACAGCTCTGCGCAACCGACTCGATGTGCTCGGTCATGTTGGTCGCACCCGGTCCGGCGCTCCGCTGGTTGGACGCGGCGTCGTAGACCACCGCGAACGACCCGACCTTCTGCCCGTCCAGCCCCGCGGCCAGGGCCTGCGCGAGGGGCCGGCCCACGATGCCCAGCCCTTGCGGCTCCCCGGTGCCGCGGGCAAACACAAGCTCGACGTCCGAACAGCCGGCCGCGTTCCCGCCACCCGCGTTCCCGCCGCCCGTCTGCGCCCCACCCGAGGAGAACCGGTCCCGTAGCCGCTGCAGGAACGACCCCCGCTCGGCGGCCGCGGTCGTCCCGTTGCCCGACGTGCCGGCAAACGCCTGCGGCGTCACCACTGCACCCGCGGCCACCACAGCCGCGCTGATCCCGATCAACACCAGACGCCGCGACCGCCCTGCGGCCCTCCGCGCCCCCACACGTCGTTTCGGCATGCCCACCATCCCCTTAGCTCCGCGACCGGCGCACCGGCTTCTGCCCACCGATACGCGGCAACACACAGCCGGGGTTCTAGCACCAAGCGTGCGAATTTCTCCCCATCACGCCCTGCCGACGTATCCGCAGCTCAGAGCCCTGAGACGGCAGTCTCAGGATCGCGGCGGCAGCCCGCCCGGAGCACCTCGGTGGTCAATCCGCCGCGCGCCGCATCGCCCGGCCGGCGTTGTCGCGGTGACGGCTGATGCCCGTGTAAGCGTTGCTATCGCAGCTCTGTGGCCAGTTCGAATGCCTCGGAAAGTTGGTCGTCGTCCAGCCGCCGGGCATCCCAGGCCAACTGGGCGAGCTGCGCATGGTTGCGGAGCAGCTTCGGACCCACGGCCGCAGCGACTCCGGCGACAGCAGCCAGCTCGTCGTCGGGGATACCCAGCACCGTGGCGAACGCGGTCACGAACTGCGGCGTCAACTTCGTGCGGCCT
This sequence comes from Paractinoplanes bogorensis, assembly GCF_018829635.1. Taxonomy (GTDB): domain Bacteria; phylum Actinomycetota; class Actinomycetes; order Mycobacteriales; family Micromonosporaceae; genus Actinoplanes; species Actinoplanes bogorensis. The sequence goes on along the minus strand of NZ_JAHKKG010000018.1, from coordinate 26,843 downwards.
GGTCCCAGCATCGCCATCGTCGAGTACGACACCACCGGACCGTTGCCGATGAGATACAAAACCTTCGGGCTGTACGGCCGGATATTGCGGTTGCGCAGCAGACGCAGCATCGTCTCGCCCGGCCCGAGCGGATCGGTACGGCGCGGCAGAACCGGTGGCCACGCGGGCGGACGCTCGGGGAGCGACTGGACGAACCCGTGCAGCCGGCGCAGCGACTGCGGCGCCAGTTTGGCCGCTTTCTCCAGAACAGACCCGACATCCCAAGGTCCGGTGCCGGTCGCGGCGACCAGATCGCGTGGCAGATCGAGTCCAGCGATCACGAACAGGTCCGCGGTCCGCCAGCCCAGCGATGGCGCCAGGCGCCGCGCCAGCGAGTCCGTGAGCGCGCCGCCCTCGAGCACTTCCTCGAGCTCCGGCCGCAGAGCACCTGCCATCACGGCAGGCTCCGGCCACCGATGCGCCAACAGCCGCCTGAGCGCTGCTCCACCCTCCGCCTCCATCGGCGCCAGCGTAGTCACCAACGGCAGGCCTGCATTTCGAGCGGAACGCCCTGATCCGCGGCAGTCGCCTCACGACAGACCAACTCGACAGATCGACTCACGCCGTTGCCACTGAACAGGAGCACCCGTCACGCTGCGTCGGTGCGCCGGCCGACGATGCGAGTGCCGAATCACGCTGAGAAGCGGCGCCGAAACTCGGTTCTGTCCCTCCTTGCGTGATTGATCTTGGCTATGCGCATAGGAGGACTCGTTTCCGGAGCAGGTGCGATCGAAAGATCGGCCAATAGTCGCCGATACCGCGAGTGCACCCGCTGGGACCAGGCCGAACATCGCGGGCACTGCGAGCTGGACCCCCCGAACCGACGCCCGCAGGCGGATACCGCCGCCAGACTCCGTGATCTCCTCGACCGCCACTTGCTCAAAGATGAGGCAGCAGCAGGCCTATGACCTCGTCACACCGTCACTCAACGTTCGATCATGATGGACATCGATCATCCTTGGCGGGACAGAACCCCAAACTCAACACCAACGCTCAAACCACCACCTGCCAGTCCGCGACAGGGCGGTCAACCGGCCCGATCATGGCGTCGCTGCGGATGCGTAGAACCAGAGCGCCACATCCGCGGCCGGTCCGTTGCTGTTCGCGTGTAATGCAGCTCAGCGGGCCATGGTCAGCGGAACGGCTGATTCCGACGTTTGCGACGCTCGGGCATCATGCGCTCATGTCGATCGAACCGAGCGCAGGAAGGACGCCACCGGCGCGGAGCTCGTCGAAATGGCTATGGCTCATATCCGATGCCGGGATCGCCACCGCAGTACTCACCGTCCTCACGCTCGGCGCCGCCGGTGTCATCTGGATGTGGCACCTGGCCGGCGACGCGGCTACCGGAGCGGAGCAGGCCAAGCTCGAGCTCGACCTGCTCAAGTTCGCGTTCGGGATCCTCGCCGGCGCCGGCGCGGCCGCCGCCCTGCTGTTGGCGATCCGCCGGCAACGGCAAACCGAGACCGCGCACGAGCTCACCGAGAAACAGCACCAGCTCAGTCAGCGAACCCAGGCGCACACCGAAACGGACGCGGCCGCCCGCCGGGTCACCGACCTGTACGCCAAAGGCGTCGAACAGATCGGCTCTGACAAACCCTCGGTGCGCCTCGGCGGCCTGTACGCCCTCGAACGCCTCGCCCAAGACAACCCGGGCCAGCGCCAGACCATCGTCAACGTCATCTGCGCCTACTTGCGCATGCCCTACACCCGGGTCCGCTTCGACTACCGGCAGCAGGAAGAGCCCAATGCGGCCGAACAGCAGGAGATCCGCGAGTCCGAGCAGGAGTTGCAGGTGCGCCTGACCGCCCAGCAGATCCTGATCACTCACCTGCACGTCGGCCCTCCCGAAGAACCGGACGACCCAGACGACCACCCCGACGACGACCAGCAGGATCGTGACCCGTCGCAGAATGCTGGCGCGTGGGCAGGCCCCGGCCCGCACCGGCCGCCGACGCTCTGGCACAACATGGCCCTGGATCTGTCAGGTGCGACACTGGTCAGCTGGAGCAGCGAGTACTGCCTGGCCGCTGCGGTGAACTTCGACCGGTGCCAGTTCCTCGAGCCCGCCTCGTTCACCGGCAGCCAGTTCGGCTCGGCGAGCTTCGACACCGCCCGGTTCGCCGCGTCCGCCCGGTTCGTCAGCGTCGCGTTCACCGGCTCGGCCGACTTCGGCGACGCCAGCTTCGGCGCCTCAGTAAACTTCTTCGGCTCTCGATTTCACGCATTTGCCGATTTCCGCCGTGCGAAGTTTCGGGGGCAGGCAGACCTGCGGGAAGTGTTCTTCGGCGAGAGCGTAATGTTCGGGCAGCACCGCCGCCGGGTCCGCACCATCCGGGCCCGAGGCTCGCAGACGCGTCCGCAGTGGGGTGCTGTGTTTAGCGACACCGCCGATTTCAACCGCTGCCGTTTCGACGGGCTCGCGGGGTTCGGCGGCGCCGAGTTCGGGGGCGCCACAACGTTTACCGGCGCCGGCATCGCCGAGGGCAAAGAGGTGTTCCTCGGCCGGGCCAAAGCCCCCGGAACACGCCAACACGACGACTGGCCGGCAAGCTGGAGGATCGGGAGCGACGCCACCCTCGTCGAGAGGCCCGCCGCAATGCCCTCCGCCGACACACCTGACGTCGAGCAGCCCGCCGCAGCTGAGTAGCCCGGATCCCCGGTGGCGTGACCGCAACCCTCACCTGCGGACAGTCGCCGCCGCGGACCGCCGCAGCGAGCAGCAGCGGGTGAAAGCGCCAACGCAATCGAATGCGCGAGTGAGTGAAGGACCCGCCATGTGCCACGAACCGCAAGACGGTGAGGACCGCCGCTGGATGCACGAGTTGCCCACATCGCCGCCAAAGCCGCCCTGCTCGCAGCCGCACCGACGTCGCCACCCTGCACGGATTGCAGATGACGATGTCCCAATGATCGAGCATGACGCGCATCGATCACTTTTCACGGGACAGAACCCGAAACTCGCGAACGAAACCAGGCGCGGACCGAGACCACCCACGCCGTGAGACGACACACTCTGAACCAGCAGACCCGCGACGCTCGTCGCGCCGGCCCAGGCCGAGCCTCGCCACGGGCGCACGCAAAGCGGCGACGCCGCCAACCCCACCACCGCGAACACAAAGCGGCTACGCGACGAACAACGCCACGGCAAACACCAAGCGGCGGTGTGGGCCGGAATTGGCCCACACCGCCGCTGCGTTCTTTGGAGGGCGTGACCCTCGCGGAACTACTTCTTGGCTGCGGGAGCAGCTCCCTCGGCACCGGCCTCGTCGCCCGCACCAGCCTGGTCGCCCGCGCCTGCGTCCTCGCTGGCACCTGCGTCCTGACCCTCACCGGCGTCCTGACCCTGACCGGCTTCCTCGCCGGCACCGGCGTCCTGGCCCTGGCCCGCGTCGCCGCCGGCACCGGCCACGACGGCCTTCGCGTCGGCCAGCGCCAGACAGGCCTGCAGCAGGCTCTGCTGGGCCGACGTCACGGCCTTGGCCGCAGCATCGGCCGCGGCGCCACCCGCGCCCGCGTCCTGACCCGCGCCGGCATCCTCGCCCGCCTGGTCGCCGGCCTGCTCGTCGGCTCCGGCCTGGTCGTCCGCGCCGGCCTGGTCGTCCGCGCCGGCCTGTTCACCGGCACCAGCGTTCTCGCCCTTGCCGGCCGCGCCCGCCTTACCGGCCTTGCCGGCCGCCTTGGCCTTGGCCGCCTTCATGATCTTGAGGTACTTCTTGGCGAGGGCCTTGTTCTTGGCCTTGGCCGCCGGAGACCCGGCCGCCGCTTCCTCACCCGCACCGGCCGCGTCGCCCGCGCCGGCCTCCTCGCCCGCACCGGCGTCGGCACCGCCCGCGGCCGCCGCCACGTCGGCCGCGAACGTGTCACACGATGCTTCGAGCGCGACCGCCGAGGCCGCCGCCGCGTCGCCGGGCGCCTGCTGCTCGACCGGTGCGAGTTCCTCGCCGTCGCAGACCACCGCGCCCGCGTTGATCTGCAGGTCGGCACAGTTCGACACGTCGAACTGCTGACCGTCCACATTGACCAGGTCCACGGCCTTGGTCTGGGTGCTCGCCGAGGCCAGCTGAACTCCGGCCACTCCCATGGCGGCCACCACGCCGGCCACGGCGATCACGCCGATCGTCTTACGCCGGTTTCCGTCATCGGGGCGTCGGTACTTGCGGGGCCTCATGACCACTCCTCGTCGTTGGACGTCGATGTCACCGGTGCTGCGGGCCAGTACGGGTCATGACCGCCGCCCGGTTCAACGCGTCCCGCCCGCACACCCCCGAAAAGCCGCCACCGCGAGAACAAACCAGCAGCTCAGAGCCCCTGCTAGAAAATCTTGAAAATTAGCCGCAATCCACCGATCCGGACGAGTCCGACCCCGCGGCGAAGGACCGTCCGCCCCGCGGCGAAGGACGATCCGCCCCGCGGCGAAGGACGTGCGGGTCATCCGACGGCAGACATCGCCTCCGTACGCCGGGTCTCCAGGACGGCGATCACCGCGAACGCGACGACCGGCCCACGGCATTGCGCGATGCGTCCGACCCGCGGGTGCTGCTCCGGGCAACCCTCGAGGAACTGCTACCGCTCGACGAACAGCGCCGCACAAGCCTTCGGGTGATGACCGCCTACTACGCGTGGAGCCTCACCGATCCCGAACTGGCCGCCGTCTTCCGGCGCCCCGAGCACCCGCTGGAAGATCTGGTCGCCGCCTTGATCACGGCGGCCGGCGCCCGGCCCTCGATCGACCCCGCGCAGGAGGCGGACCTGCTCGTCGGTGGCATCAGCGGACCTCGGGCTCGACCTGTTGCACCGGCGCCGCAGCGGGCCGAACGTGCGACGAACCGTGGACCACCACCTGAACCGGGTCCTGACCGAGCGGGACGGCCGAGCGGGACGGCCGAGCGGGACGGCCGAAGTCGGCCCCGGAACCCGCCGGCCGGGGTAGAACGGAGCCATGATCGAGCTTGCACCGATGGACGAACTGATCCGCCGGGAGAACCTCGCCGGCTTCGTCCGTGGGTCTCTCGCCGCCGCCGGGCTGGCCGTCGTGGCGCCCGACATGGTTCCGCAGGTGGGCTGCACCGGCGCCGAGGTGAAGGTCGACCGGCTCACCGACTGCCACGCCCCGGTGCGGATCGACTGGATCCCCGACCGCGCGCTGACGGACGCCTTCGGGCGCGCGATGTCGTCCGGGGGCGACGACCAGCCGGCCGCCCGGCACTACCTGCTCGTGGTCGAGACCATGCTCCGCGCCATCAGCGAGATCCTCACGTCGGACGGCTTCACGGTCCGCGACAGCACCAACGACTTCGCGCCGTTGTCGCTCGAGGTCCTCGCGACCCCGAGGCAGGGCCCAGGCTGGTACGACGACCAGCGCCCGTGAGCGACCAGCGCCCATGACAAACCGACCCGGAACAAAGACCCGGAACAAAGGCCCGGAACAAAGGCCCGGAAAGACAGCCCGGAACGACGACCCGGGATTCACCCGAACGGGCGGGAAAGCGCCCTGAAAAACCGGCTCCCCGATTCACCGGATCGGGAGAACATGGGTCTCGCCGGTCCACTGTGGCGGCAACGAAAAACGTTGCGCCGCAAGCGAATCGGCCCGGCCCGGAATGGAAACAACCCGGGCCGGAAGGGAAACGGAATGCACACGTCGGCGCGCTGTGGGGGTGGCGCCGACAAGTATGGGGAAGCGCGAACCGGTGGCGGCCGGCTCACGCTTCCCCATAGCGAAAAGAAGCGAGATCAGGCGGGCCGCAACGTGGCCCAGCCCTCGTCCCGGGCGCGGGCCGCGGCCAGCAGCCCGCCGACCGCCGCCGCGTTGGTGATCTCGCCGCGGAAGATCATCGCGACCGCCTCGTCGAGGTCGATCCAGACGATCTCCAGGTCGGCTTCCTCGTCCGTACGGTGGAAGCGGTCCGCATCCGGCACCGGCGTCAGCGAGCGGGCCAGGAAGATGCGGATCGACTCGTCGGCGAAGCCGGGTGACGTGAACAGGTCGACCAGCAGGTGGTACTGCGCGGCCTGCAGGTCGGCTTCCTCGGCCAGTTCCCGGGCCGCGGTCAGGGCCGGCTCCTCGCCGTCCACGTCGCGCAGACCGGCGGGCAGCTCCCACAGCCGCTGCCCGACCGCGTGCCGGTACTGCCGGATCAGCACGACCCGGCCGACCTCGTCGAGCGCGACCACGCCGACCGCGCCCTTGTTGTGCACCACGTCGCGCTTGGCCGTGCCGCCGCCCGGCATCGTCACCTCGTCGGTGACCACGTCGAAGATCGGCCCGTCGTAGCGGGTGACGGTCGACTTCACCTCGTGCGCGAAGGTCACGAGGCTTCCACGGGGAGTTCGTCGGCCGCCGCGTACGAGACCGCGGCCTTGACCAGTCCGTCGAACAGCGGGTGCGGACGGGTGGGCCGGCTCTTCAGCTCGGGGTGGGCCTGGGTCGCCACGAAGTAGGGGTGCGTGTCGCGGTCGAGCTCGATGAACTCGACGAGCCGCCCGTCCGGCGAGGTGCCCGAGAAGACCAGGCCGGCCTCGGTCAGCTTGGCCCGGTAGTCGTTGTTCACCTCGTAGCGGTGCCGGTGCCGCTCGGAGATCTCGGTCGAGCCGTACGTCTCGGCCACGACGGAACCCTCGGTCAGCGCCGCCGGGTAGGCCCCGAGGCGCATGGTGCCGCCCAGGTCGCCCTTGCCGGCCACGATGTCTTCCTGGTCGGCCATCGTCGAGATCACCGGGTAGGGCGCGCGCTCGTCGAACTCGAGCGAGTTGGCCCCGGCCATGCCGGCGAGGTGACGGGCGGCGTCGATGGTCATGCACTGCAGGCCGAGACAGATGCCGAGGATGGGGATGAGGTTCTCCCGGGCGTACCGGGAAGTATTGATCTTGCCTTCGATGCCGCGGACACCGAACCCGCCGGGGATCACGATGCCGTCGACGCCCTTGAGGGCCGCCGCCGCACCCGCCGTGGTCTCGCAGTCGTCGCTGGGCACCCAGCGCAGCTGCACCTTGACGTTGTTGCCGAACCCGGCGGCGCGGATGGCCTCGCTGACCGACAGGTAGGCGTCGGGCAGGTCGACATACTTGCCGACAAGCGCGATGGTGATCGTCCGCTTCGGGTGGTGCACCCGGTGCAGCAGATCGTCCCACTGCGTCCAGTTCACGTCGCGGAAGGACAGACCCAGCCGCCGTACGACGTACGCGTCCAGGCCCTCGTCGTGCAGGACCTTGGGGATGTCGTAGATGCTCGGCGCGTCGGGCGCGGCCACCACGGCCTCGCGGTCGACGTCGCAGTAGAGCGCCAACTTGTGCTTGAGCTTCTCGGGGATCTCCCGGTCGCTGCGGCAGACCAGCGCGTCGGGCTGGATACCGATGTTGCGCAGCGCCGCCACCGAGTGCTGGGTCGGCTTGGTCTTGAGCTCGCCCGACGGCGCCAGATAGGGCACCAGCGAGACGTGCAGGTAGAACACGTGGTCGCGGCCGACCTCGTGGCGCACCTGCCGGATCGCCTCGAGGAAGGGCAGCGACTCCATGTCGCCGACCGTGCCGCCGACCTCGGTGATGACGACGTCGGGCCGGCGGCCGCTCTCGTCCGGGTCGGCCATCGCGAAGATCCGCGACTTGATCTCGTTGGTGATGTGCGGGATCACCTGGACGGTGTCGCCCAGGTATTCGCCGCGCCGCTCGCGGGCGATGACGGCCGAGTAGACCTGACCGGTCGTCACGTTGGCCTTGCCGGACAGGGCCCGGTCGAGGAAGCGCTCGTAGTGGCCGACGTCGAGGTCGGTCTCGGCGCCGTCCTCGGTGACGAAGACCTCGCCGTGCTGGAACGGATTCATCGTTCCGGGGTCGACGTTGAGGTACGGGTCGAGCTTCTGCATGACGACCCGGAGCCCGCGCGCGGTCAGAAGATTGCCGAGGCTGGAGGCGGTGAGGCCCTTGCCCAGCGAGGAGGCGACGCCCCCGGTGACGAAGATGTGCCGCGTGTCGCGCACTGTAGAGGCCAAAGCCTTGCTCCCGTGGTCGCCTAGTTGGTACGAGGGGCGAACGCCCCGTCCACGGGAGTCCACCGTAACACCTAGGAACTCGCGTGTACGTCCGGGCTGGTCGCGGCGCGTGTCAACGGCCCGCCGGGACCGTCGGTCTCCCCTTCCGGGCGGGTCCGGTCGGCCGCGTGCAGCAGCACCCGCAGCGCCGTCAGCACCGCCGTGGGCACCGCGGTGGCAGCGGCGGCACCGGCCACCGTCAGGGCCGATCCGTTGAGCACACCGGCAATCAGCGTCGCCACGGTCACCCCGGCGCCGGCCGCCCGCAGCGCCGGATGCAGCCCGAAGAGCCGGTTGAGCCCGCCCCACGGCGAGAACTGGCAGAAGGCCAGCATCAGCACCCCGGCCACGGCCAGGATCGTCAGCGGGCTGTTCAGCAGGGCCTGCCCGTTGGCCGCGGCGGCCCGCTGCATGGCCGGCCCGGCGGTGCCGTTGAGCAACTCGGTCAGCACCCGGCCGAGGATGCTCTGGTCGGCCGCCGGGCGGCTCACGTCGACCAGGGCGAAACCGAACGTGACGATCAGGCCACCGAGCAGCGCCCAGGCGAAGCGCGAGAACGTCAGCCAGCCGCCGGTGGTGATCGCGGCGGCCACACAGACCCCGGCCGTCACGGCGATCGCACCCACCGGGTCGGCGCCCAGGTAGGGGCTGCCGACCATCACCACGCCGATGCCGCCGAGCAGCACGACCACGACCGGGCGCCACTCCCGGGTGATCCATTGGCCGAGCGAGCCGGCCAGCACGAGCAGGCCGGTCACGAAGACACCGAGCCCGACCCCGCCGACCCCGGAGTAGCGGCCGCCGTTCACCGCCGAATAGCCGGCGACGCCGTTGAGCTGCAGTTGCGCGCCGGTGAGCAGGTCGAAGCCGACCACCATGGCGGCGATGCCGGCGGTCGCACCGAGCGGCCACAGCGTCCGGCCGTAACGGGGTGCGAACCGGACCAGCGCCAGGCCGACCGCGATGAACAGCGCCGTGACGGAGCCGAAGACCCAGGCCGGGTGGGAGTTGCGCCACCACGGGGTGGCGTCGGCCAGCAGCGCGGCCGGGATGGCCAGGGCGCCCGCGATCAGGGCCAGCTCGAGCCCGAGGATCAGCCGGGGCGGCGGCAGGGCCGGGCCACGCGGTCCGGTGTGCCGGCGGGCGCGCACCATCACCGGGACGGCCAGCAGGAACAGCAGGATCTGCAGGATCGCCAGCACCTTGAAGAAGATCCCGGCCACCGCGTTCTGGGCGATCGCGCGGTGGTCGGCGTTGTGCACGCCGAGCATCGCGTCGGCCACACCGGCCGGGCGGCCCTCGACCACGGTCACGTTGCGGCCGGCGAACAGCTTGTCCGGCTGCGGCTTGGCCAGCGCGGTCAGCACCGTCGGGGCCAGGTCGATCAGCTGCAGATAGCCGTCGCGGCCGGTGCCGGCCGAGGTGAGCCAGCCGTCGTTCCAGCCCTCACCCTCGGCGATGGCCACGTGCAGCCGGTTCGACCGCTCGGTGTCCGAGACCCCGGCCACGATCATCAGCGAGCGCTGCGGGCGGGCGGCGACGACCCGGGCCAGCAGGGCGTCGGCCGTCCGCACCCTGGTCTCCCGCTCGGTGCCGGTGCCGGAGATCGTGCCGAGGTCGACGATGCTCAGGTTGCACTCGGACAGCAGCCCGGACGGCGGGGTGGCCGGGAACGACGCCTGGTACTTGTCGACCCGGCCGAACGGACGCGCGGCCGCCATCGCCGCGCCCGGACCGAAGGCGTACGTGCAGCGCACCGACTCGGCCAGGGCGCCGGGCACCGCTCCGTACGGGAGCCGGTCCTGGTTGTTCTGCACCACCGTGCGCTGGTCGGTGAGGTTGGCGCCGATGCCGTCGGGCTGGGTCAGGGCCGGTGCCACCGGTTCGCAGACGCTGCCGCTGGTCGAGCGGGGCCAGGCCGCGTAGTTGCCGGCACCGAGCGTGAGCCACCCGTCGGAGGGACAGGTCACGCGCATGGCCGAGCGCACCGACAGCCAGCCGATCGAGCCCTTCGACGCCTCTCGCCACAGGGTCGGCGTGCGTTGCGGGTCGAGGTCGTCCCAGCGCAGTCCGGCCGATCCGGCCAGGATCACATAGTCGGCGCTGCCCGGGTTGGTGTCCGCCTCGGGCCGGAACGCGAGCCCGGCCAGGCTGCCCACCGCGATCAACGCGACGAGCAGATGGGGCACCCATCTCCGCGGGCCTCGTCGGCTCGGGATCGACGGCCTCCGCACCCGGCGCAACCGGTCAAGAGCCTTCACGGCACAAGACCCAGGCTTTCCCCGTACGCGTCCAGGACGTCGGCGACCGTATCCGCCTCGGACGGCCAGGTAGCCGCCTGTTCGGGCCCGCGCGCCGCGTAGTCGGCCCGCAGCTCGGGGTCGGTCAGCATCGCGCGCACCGCATTGTCGAGCGCGTCCACGTCGTCCGGTGGGATCAGCACGGCCGCGTCGCCGACCAGCCCGGGCAGCCCGCCCACGGCCGTGGTGATCAGCGGGACGCCCGACTCGAGGGCCTCCTGGGCGAACAGCTGCCGGGCCTCCCAGTCGCTGGTGATGACGGCCAGATCGGCGCCGAGCAGCAGCTCGGACACGTCGTTGCGGCGGCCGAGCAGGTGGAAAGGGGCGTGCAGCTCGGACGCCCGCTGGGCCAGCGGCATGTAGCTCGGCCCGGACCCGGCCACCACCACGACCGGCACCGGATCGAGGTCACGCCACCGGGCCGACGCCTCGATCAGCAGGTCGTAGCGCTTCTGCGGGTGCAGGCGGCCGACCGAGACGATCAGCGGGGTGGCGGCGGGCAGCCGGAACTCGGCCCGGACGGCGGCCCGGGTCCGCTTGGGCACGGGCAGGGCGGGCGCGGCCACTGAGCCGAGCCGGGCGTGCCTGGCACCGAGCTCGGTGGCCCGGTCGACCAGATCCTGCGAGGCCCCCAGGGTCAGCGTGGCGCTGCGCGCGACGACCCGTTCGACCAGGGTGGCGGCCTGCCCGCGCAGACCCTTGCGCGACATGACGGCGTTGTGCCAGGTGACGATCAGCGGGGTGCCGGAGCGGGCCAGCTGGGCGACGAACCCGGCCCGGAAGCCGTGGGCGTGCACGACGTCGGGGTGTCGCGACGACAGGGCGCTGCGCAGTTGCCGGACGGCCCCCGCGTCCTGCGCGCCCGGGCTGGCCGGGATCTCGACCGGCACGAAGGTGGCGCCCGCGGCGGCGAAGCCGAACAGCTCGTCGGTGGCCGCCGGGCCGCACACCATGACCTCGCACCCGGCCCCGATCAGGCCGCGGGCCAGGGACGCGACGTGCTGGCCGACCCCACCGGTGCTGGACGCCAGCACCAGAGCCACCGAACCACGCCAGTCCCCCACGAAACCCCCTCTTTCCCGGCCGGTGAATCAGGCTGCCGCGCGGCGTCGCAGGCGGCGGGCCAGCGGCGCCAGGTCGTGCCGGGCCACCGGATAGGCGGCGCCGGCGAAGACCACCAGCACGGCGAGCCCACCCAATATGCCTTGCACGATGCTGGGAACCGCCTGCGGGGTGGGGCCGAACAGGTGCCCCAGGCCGACCACCACGCCCCAGCCGGCGAGGGCGGCCAGACCGGCGGCAACGACCGTGACCAGCGTGGTGCGGCCGAGACCGGCGAGTGCGGCGGGTCCGGCGTGACGGCGTACGGAAAAGATCAAAAGAAGTCCGATAACCGACATCCCGATGGCGTTGGCCAGCCCGAGCCCGAACACTCCCGCACTGGAGAGCGCCAGGGCGGTCACGGCGGCCACGATCCAGCCGATCGCCGTCGAGTACGCTGCCGCCCTGGTCGCCCCACGGGCATAGAGCGCTCGGGACAGAAGGGCGAAAAGGGCGTATCCCATCAGGCCCGGCGCAAAGCCAATGATTCCTGACGAAGCGGGCGCAGCATCGATCAGATAGGCGGCCGGGCCCGCGACGGCGATCAGCGCGGCCGCCCCGAGACCGGCCAGCAGCATGACCGTGCGGGCGGTCGCCGAGAGGTTTTTGCCGTACGTCCCCTCGTCGCCCGCACTAGCCGACGCCGACAGAGTGGGGTAGACAGCGGTCGCCACCGGCACGGCCAGCACCGCCCAGGGCAGCAGGAACACGGTCTGCGCGGCGTTGTAGAGCGTGAGATCGCCGTCGCCGGTGAGCAGGAAGATCGCCACGATCGTCATCAGCTGCTGGGAGCCGACCGTGACAGCGCCCGCCCAGCCGAGCCGCACCGCCTGACGGCCCTCGTCGCCAGGGAACCGCAGGCTCGGCCGCAGGCGCAGGTGCAGCCGGCGCAGCGGAATGACCAGGCATAGTGCGAGGACGACCACCCCGCAGGTGGTGCCGACCGACAAGAACAGTTCGCCCGTACGGGTCAGGCCCGCCACGCCGGTCTGACTGCCATCGGCTCCCGCGTAGGCCAGGTAGGCGCCCATCACGGTCACACTGGACAGCAGTGGGGCGATGACCGGCCAGGCGAACCGATGATGGGCCTGGAGCACGCCGGTGAGCACGATCCCGATTCCGTACAGGGGGAGCTGGGGTGCGAAGACCCGCAGCATGCTCGCCGCCGTGGCCTGGTCAGCGGCCGGCACGTCGAGCAGACCGGCGATCGGTCCCGCCAGCAGAGCGACCAGGACGGCCATCGGCACCAGCAGCACGATCACCCAGGTGAGCAGCGCCGACGAGACCGCGCTGACCCGCTCGCGGTCACCCGCCGCGACCGCCCCGGCCAGCAAGGGCACCACGAGGCTGGCCAAGGCTCCCCCGGCGACCAGCTCGAAGACGATGTTGGGGATCGTGTTGGCGGCGTTGTAGAGGTCGCCCAGATCGGTGTGGCCGACCGTCTGCAGGAAGACGAAGGTGCGGCCGAACCCGGCGATCCGCGCCACCACCGTGAGCACGGTGATCAGCGCCGCGGCCCCGGCGATCCGCACCGCGGGGGCCTTAGTCACGGTGTTCGCTGCCCCCGCGGATCGCGGGCCGCCTGGCTCACGCCGGACCTCGGCGGCCCCACTCGTCGACAGTGCGCAGCCAGGGCGTGTCCTGCGAAGCCCCGGCCGGCGCGTCCTCCCAGACCCGCACGCGCCTGGCTCACGCCGGGCCCCGGCGGCCCCACTCGTCGACCGTGCGCAGCCAGGGCGTGTCCTGCGAAGCCCCGGCCGGCGCGTCCTCCCAGACCCGCACGCGCCTGGCTCACGCCGGGCCCCGGCGGCCCAGCTCGTCGACCGTGCGCAGCCAGGGCGTGTCCTGGATGACCTTGGTGAAGCTGACCTTCTCGCTGGCCGCGGTCAGCGCGCCCAGGGCGGTCAGCGCGGCCAGCCGCCCGGCCGGACCGCTGCGGGCGACCAGCGCCACGCCGAGCAGCGCGCCCAGCGCGTTCGCCCCCGCATCGCCCAGCATGATCTCTTCGCCCAGGTCGTCGGGCAGCAGCGCCGCCGAGGCGCCCAGCGTGCCCGCCGCGACCCCACCGCCGCGGCCCGCGAGCAGCGGCGTCCCGAGGATCGCGCCCGCCTTGATGGCCCGGCCCGGCCGCAGGTCGAGCAGGTTGACCAGGTTGGCCGTGCCCGCGATGACCCCCGCGCCGAGCAGCACGTCGGTCGCCCGGCCGAAGCGGCTCGAGCGGCGGCTGCCGATCAACGCGCTGGCCACCAGCCCGGCCGCGCCGACCCCGGCGATCTTCACGAGACCGCTGGTGACCCGGCCCTCGCGCAGCGCGCCCAGGTGCCCGGCGAAGCCCTTGGCCGTCTTCTGTTCGGGCCGGTTGCCGACGATGTCGTCGTAGAAGCCGACCGCGCCGGAGACCGCCCCGGCCGTGGCCGCCGCCGCGGCGAGCCGGGCACTACCGGCTCCCAGCACCGCGGCCGTGGTCGCGCCGGCGGCGAGCGCCGGACCACCGGCCAGGGTGACCGTGCGGCCGTGGAAGTTGGTGCGTTCCAGGGCGGCGGCACGCTGGTCGCGGCGGATCCAGGCGAGGGCGGCGCGGGCGACGGCCGCGCCGACGCCGGCCGACCGGAGAACTGAGGCCATGGCTGGAAAGTCTAGAGAGCGACCGCTACGACGCGGCCTTGGGGACGAGCGAGGCCGCGCCGGTGGCCAGCCCGTACTGACCGATCTTGTCGTCGACCACCCGCTCGACGGTCGCCATCGCCGTCGCGACCTGGCCGTCGACAGTGCTCGCGTTGTCCACCGTGGAGATCGCCTTGACCAGCGTCGGGTCGCCGCGCACGGCCGAGATCAGGTTGCCCTCGCCGACGCCGACCCCGGCCACCACCAGCGGGCCCTTCTGATAGACCTGGTCGGCCATGGTGACCAGCGACTGGGCCTTCTTCGAGGCGTCCTTGTCGACCGCCGGGGCTCCGGTGATCATGACGGTCGCCTGGGCGCCGCCGACCGCCTCGTCGTCGACCGCGATGTAGCCCTGCTTGGTGTAGGCCGTCAGCACCGCCGTCACGTCACCGGCGGTCGGCTGGGTGGCCGGGGCCGCACCGGCGGGCGAGGTGCGCTGCAGCAGGGCCAGCGAGAGTTGCGCGCTGGCCGTCTCGACGCCGTCGCTGTTGACCGGCAGATCCTCGGTGCGGATGGTCGGCTGGGACGACTCGCTGGCCAGGTCGAGCAGCTCGAGGCTGACCGCGGGGTCGAAGAACTTGTCCTGCACCGTGACCTTGGCCGTGACGGTGGCGCCGGCGATGGTCAGCATCGCGATCACCTTGTCGGCGTACTGGTCGGTGCCCGGCAGGGCCAGGATCGCCAGCTTGCGCCCGGCCAGCTTGCCGTTGAGCACGGTCGGCGCGATCTCGGTGGCGAACTCCTGACTGCGGTTGATCTCGTCGCGGTACTGGTTGATCTCGTCGCGCTTGTTGGACAGATCCTTGTTGAGCGCGGTGATCTGGCTCTTGAGGTTGTCGGCCACCGGCCCGTTGAGCGCGGCGGTGCCCACGACCAGGCCGATGGCCAGAGCCAGGAAGACCGCGGTGAGCGACACGACGTGGTACCGGAAGTTGATCACGACAGAAAGCCCCGTCAGAAAAGATGGCCGAGTTGGAACACCAGATTGTCCCACCACTCGGAAACCACGGTCAGGTACGCCTTCCCGACCGTCGACACCGCCACCGCGGACGCCATCGCCGCGGTCGCCGAGAGCACCAGCAGCAGCAGGGCCGAGCCCGAGATGTTCTGCTTGTAGAGCCGGCTCACGCCCTTGGCGTCGACCAGCTTGCCGCCGACCTTGAGCCGGGTCAGGAACGTCGAGGCCATGCCGCCACGGCCCTTGTCGAGGAACTCGACCAGGTTGGCGTGCGTGCCCACGGCCACGATCAGGGTCGCGCCCTTGTCGTCGGCCAGCAGCATCGCCAGGTCTTCGCTGGTGGCCGCGGCCGGGAAGGTCAGCGCGGCCACGTCCAGCTTGTGCACCCGCTCGAGACCGGGCGCGCGGCCGTCCGGATAGGCGTGCACGACCACCTCGGCCCCGCAACGCAGCACGTCGTCGGTCACCGAGTCCATGTCCCCGATGATCATGTCGGGGGTGTAGCCGGACTCGACCAGCGCGTCGGCACCGCCGTCGACGCCGATCAGCACCGGCTTGTACTCGTGGATGTAGGGCCGCAGGACGTCGAGGTCGTCCTTGTAGTCGTAGCCGCGGACCACGATCAGCACGTGCCGCCCGGCGATCCGGGTGCGGACGTCGGGCACGCCGACGCCGTCGAGCAGCAGCTCGCGCTCCTGCTTGAGGTAGTCCATGGTGTTCGCGGCGAACGCCTCGAGCTGCACCGACAGGCCCTCGCGGGCGTCGGCCATCGAGCGCGCGACGGTCTCCGAGTCTTGCCGGACCCCGGAGGCGACCGGTTCGCCGTCGAGCAGCACGGTGTCACCCTCGATGACCACCGGGTCGCCCTCGCTGAGCCGCTCGAAGACCTCTTCGCCGAGGTCGTCGATCAGCACGACGCCGTTCTTGATCAGCACCTCGGGCCCGAGGTTGGGATAGCGGCCGGAGATCGACGGCTTCGCGTTGAGCACGGCCGACACCCCGACGGCGACCAGCGCGTCGGCGGCCACCCGGTCGATGTCGACGTGGTCGATCACGGCGATCTCGCCGGGGCGCAGCCGACCGGTCAGACGCTTGGTCCGACGGTCGAGGCGGGCGGTGCCGGCGAGGGCATCGGGATCGGTGCTCCGTGCGCGGCGCAAGGTGGGAAGTCGCATCACGGCCATCCTGACATGCCGAATCACGCGCCTGGCACGCGACATGCGCGATCTCACCCACTAAGGGGCATTTGCCCCGCTAGTTCCCTCCGGCCCGGGTCCCATGACCGAAGCCGCTGCTCAGACCTATTGTGCGCGCCCCCGCCACGCCCTTTGTCGCGCCTCGGCTACGCCCTCTTTTCGCGTCCGGCCACGGCCAGCAGCTCTTCCGCGTGGGCGATGCCCAGATCGGAGTCGGGCAGTCCGGCCAGCATGCGGGACAGCTCGCGCGCCCGCTCGGTCTCCTCGACGATCCGGACCCCGCTGGTGGTGATCGCGCCGCCGGTGTCCTTGGCGACGACCAGGTGACGGTCGGCGAACGCGGCCACCTGCGGCAGGTGGGTCACCACGAGCACCTGATGGGTGCGCGAGAGCCGGGCCAGCCGCTTGCCGATCTCGACCGCCGCCGTGCCGCCCACGCCCGCGTCGACCTCGTCGAACACCAGCGTCTCGGGACCACCGGCCCCGGCGAACACGACCTCGATCGCGAGCATCACCCGGGACAGCTCACCGCCGGAGGCACCCTTCTGCAGCGGCAGCGACGGCGCACCGGGATGGGCCAGCAGACGCAGCTCGACCTCGTCGGAGCCGTCGGGACCCATCGGCGGCTCGTCCTTGCCCGCCGCCCGCGGCACCACGGCCACCTCGACCTTGGAGTGCGGCATGGCCAGACCGGCCAGCTCGACGCTGACCGCCGCACTGAACCGCACCGCGGCCTCGGACCGCGCCTCGGTGAGCCGGGCCGCCAGCTCGGTCACCTGGGCCTCGAGCCGCTGCCGTTCCTTGTCGAGCTCGTCGAGCAGCTCGTCGGACGAGTCGAGCGCGGCCAGCTTGACCCGCGCCTCTTCGGCCCAGGTGATGACGCCTTCGACATCGTCGGCGTATTTGCGGGTCAGCGCGCGCAACGCGGCCCGGCGCTCATAGATCTGCTCGAGCCGGGCCGGATCGGCATCCAGGCTGCTCAGATAGGTCGACAGCTCGGACGACACGTCGGCCACCAGGGTCGCGGCCTCTTCGATGCGGGCCGCCAGCTCACCCAGCAGCGGGTCGACCGGGGCCTGGGCCTCGAGGGTGCGGCGGGCCGCGCCGAGCAGCTGGGTGGCGTCGGGCGTCTCGTCGGCCACCTCGACCCCGGCCGCGAGCGCCTGGGCCGCCTCGGCCGCGGCCACCCGCAGACCCTCGGCGTGCTCGAGCCGCTGCACCTCGTTGCGGAGGTCGTCGTCCTCACCCGGCTGCGGGTCGACCCGGCTGATCTCGTCGAGGCCGAGCTTGAGCAGATCGGCCTCCTGCGAGCGGGCCCGGGCGTTGCGCCGGCGGTCGGCCAGATCGTCGGACACGGCCCGCCACCGCCCGTAGGCCTCGCGGTAGGTGTCGAGCAGCTTCTCGTGCTCGGGCCCGGCGAACCGGTCGAGCGCGGCCCGCTGCTCGGCCGGGCGCAGCAGGCGCAGCTGGTCGGACTGACCGTGCACGGCCAGCACCCGCTCACCCAGATCGGTCAGCATCGACACCGGCATGCTGCGGCCACCGACGTGGGCCCGGGACCGGCCCTCGATCGTCACGGTGCGGCTCAGCAGCACCGAGCCGTCGTCGTCGACCTCGCCGCCGGCGTCGGACACCCGGGTCACCACCTCGTCGGCCAGCTTGCCGCCGAGCCGCAGACGGCCCTCGACGACCGCGCGGCCCGGATCGGCGCGCACCCGCCCGGCGTCGGCCCGCCCGCCGAACAGCAGGCCGAGGCCGGTCACCACCATCGTCTTACCGGCACCGGTCTCGCCGGTGATCACGTTCATGCCCGCCGTCAGCCGCAGCGTCGTGTCGTCGATGACGCCGAGCCCGGTGATGCGCAGTTCCTCCAGCACACGGCAGACAGTAGTGGTGCCCCCCGACATTTGCCCACCGCGGGCTGAGCCCGACCGCGGCGGAAAACCGAAAGAAACCAGGGCGAGGTCTACCGCTTACTGCCGCGCCATCCCTCGACCGGCAACGCGAACTTGGCCACGAGCACGTCGGTGAATGGCCTCGGCTGCAGGCGGACCAGCCGTACGGGCAACTGGCCCCGCTCGACCGTGACCTTGGCGCCCGGCGGGAGATCCCAGGTGCGGCGCCCGTCACAGCAGAGCACGGCGAAAGAGGTGTAGGGGTCGACCGTCAGCGAGAACGACGACGTCGGCGCGGTCACCAGCGGCTTGCTGAAGAGCGCGTGGGCGCTGATCGGCACCAGCAGCAGCGCCTCGACCTCGGGCCAGACCACGGGACCGCCGGCCGAGAACGCGTATGCGGTCGAGCCGGTCGGTGTCGCACACACCACGCCGTCGCAGCCGTAGCGGGCCAGCGGGCGGCCGTCCACGTCGACCAGCAGCTCGAGCATCTGGGCCCGCTGACCCTTCTCGACGCTCACCTCGTTCAGCGCCCACGACTCGGCGATGACGCGGCCGCCGTATTCGGCCCGGACGTCCAGCGTCAGGCGCTCGTCCACCTTGTACGAACCGTCGACCACATCCTTGATCGCGTCGTCGAGGTGGTCGATCTCGGCCTCGGCCAGGAAGCCGACCTTGCCCAGGTTGATGCCCAGCAGCGGCGCCTTGACCGGGCGGGCCAGCTCGGCCGCCCGCAGGAAGGTGCCGTCGCCGCCCATGGCCAGCACGATCTCGACGCCCTCGGCGGCGGCCGGGGTCGGACCGTCCACCGTCGTCACCTCGGGCGGCAGGTCGAGATCGGCCACCTCCTCGGCGATCACCCGCACCTCGAAACCGGCCGCGAGCAGGTCACGCGCCACGGTCCGCGCGTGCTGGGTGCTCTGCCGCCGGCCGGTGTGCGTGACCAGCAGGGCCGAGCGCGTCATGTGTCCTCCAAGGGGGCGGCCGGCGCGGGCTCCGGCCCGGCAGAAGCTACCTTGATCGCCGGTCCGGCGGCGACCACTTCTTCGATCTCCGCCCGATCGGCGGGCGGCGCGTCGCGGCGGAACCAGACGAAGAACTCGACGTTGCCGCTCGGCCCGGGCAACGGGCTCGCGGTCACCCCGGCCACCCCGAGCCCCAGGTCGGCGCCGGCCCGGGCCACGTCGAGCACTGCTTCGGCCCGCAGCTTCCAGTCCCGGACGACACCGCCGGCGCCCACCCGTTCCTTGCCCACCTCGAACTGCGGCTTGACCATCAGCGCCAGGTCGCCGTCGGTGTCCGTGCAGGCGGTGAGGGCGGGCAGCACGAGCCGCAGCGAGATGAACGAGAGATCCGCCACAGTCAGGTCGACGACGCCGCCGATCGACTCCGGCGTGATCGCCCGGACGTTCGTACGCTCCTGGACGACCACCCGCTCATCGGTGCGGATCGGCCACGCCAGCTGGCCGTAGCCGACGTCGACCGCGACCACCTGCCGCGCCCCGGCCCGCAGCAGCACATCGGTGAAGCCGCCGGTCGAGGCGCCCGCGTCCAGGCAGCGCCGCCCCGTCACGGCCAGGCCGCGCGGGGCGAACGCCGCCAGCGCGCCGGCCAGCTTGTGGCCGCCGCGCGAGACGTACTCGGTCGCCGGGTCCTCGCCGGTGACGATCACCGGGTCGGCCGGGTCGATCATCGCGGCCACCTTGCGGGCCACCGTGCCGCGCACCTGCACCCGGCCGGCCTCGACCAGCGCGGCCGCCTGCTCCCGCGATCGGGCCAGCTTGCGGCGCACCAGCTCGGCGTCGAGACGGGCGCGCTTCACCGGTCGATGCCGGCCAGGGTCTCCTGGAGAACCTGGTGCGCCGCCTCGTACTCGGCGATCTGCTCGGCCGGAGCGAGTCGGGCCGCGTTCGCGAGCGAGCGCAGCACCTCGTCGACCGCGGGGTGACCGGTCTCCTCGACGATCCGTCCGGTGGCCTCGTCGACCGCCGCGGGCACGCTGACCGCGGGCGCCTGCGGTGCCGGACCACCCGTCGGCGGACCCGGCCGGAAGCCGCCGGGAGGCGGACCCGGCCGGAACCCGCCCGGCGTCGGTCCCGGCTTCGGGAACGTCATGACGCCTCCGGGTTCCGCGGCTCGACGAACGACGGCTGCGTGGCCTTGGAGACCGGCGGCAGCTCGGTGGCCGCCGCGGCCTCCTTGACGCCCGCGGTCGGCGCGCCGGCCGTGCCCGCGGGAGCAGCCGGGGTCGCCTTCTTAGCCGCTTTCCTAGCCGGTTCAGCGTTCTTGGCCGGCGCGGCCTTCTTGGCCGGCGCCTTCTTGGCGACCGCCTTCTTGGCCGGACGCGCGCCCACCGCTTCCGCCTGAAGGGTGGCCGGCGCCGCCTTCGCGGTGGCCTTCTTCGCGGCCGGAACCACCTCGTCCGGCGGCGGCACAGCCTTGGCCGGCGCCTTCTTGGCCACCGTCTTCTTCGCGACCGCCTTCTTGGCCGGCGATTCCGCGACCGCCTTCTTGGCCGGCGATTCCGCGACCGCCTTCTTGGCCGGCGGCTCCGCGACCGCCTTCTTGGCCGGCGGCTCCGCGACCGGAGCCGTGTTGGCCGGCGGGGTCGCCGGGGTGGTGCCCGCGGCCGGCATCTTGTTCGGCGCGGCCTTCTTGGCCACCGCCTTCTTGGCGACGGCCTTACGTGGCATCGGGGCCGGCTCGTCCAGCCGCGTGCCACCGGTGCCCTCGCTCGGAGCGTCGGCCGCGAGGCCGGTCGCGGCCCGCGACTCCGCCTCCCGCAACTGCCTTTCCAGATCCCGTACGCGTCCGGTCAGCTCGGTGACCTCTTCGGCGGTGGCCAGCCCGACCACGCCGAGAGCCTTGTCGACCTCGTAACGCACGATGTTGGTCAGTGCCTCGCGGTTCGCCATGCCGGCCGACAGCAGATCGTCGACCAGGCCCTGCAGCTGGGTCGCCGTGGCCCCGCCACGGTTCACCAGCTCGCCCGCCACCTTCTGGGCGCGCTTACGCGGTGCTTCGGTCAGTCCGAGCGCCATCTCCAGATACGCCCGCCATGCGTCCGGCATGTTCCGCTCCTCTCGCGGCTCGTCGGGTGTCACGCTACCGGGCGGTTCGCAGGAGTTCGTGAGGTACGGTGCGGTACGCCGACCGCATGTCGCGAGGAAAGGGTTCCGATGGCCACCGTGGACGAGTGCCGGCAGGCGCTGCACGACCTCGCCGCACGTCTCGAGAAGAACGCCGAGACGCGTGGCAAGCTCGACTTCGACCGGACGCTGGCGTGCCGCGTCCCCGATCTCGAGACGGCCTTCCACGGCCGGCTGAACGACGGCCTGCTCACCGACATCGCCGACGGCGACGACCCCAAGGCCAAGATCGCCCTGATCGCGAACGGCGACGACCTGCTGGCCCTGGTCGGCGGGCGGCTCGACGTCACCCGCGCGGTCGCCTCCGGTCAGGTGAAGATCAAGGCCAACCCGTTCGACCTGCTCAAACTGCGCAAGCTCCTCTGACTTTCCCGCACAGGTCCAGACCATTCCCCCGTACGGGCGCAGGGGCCGGACCTTCGTGCCGGCCTCGCTATCGTCCGATGTGGCCGAGCGCGGGCATCCGCCAGCCCTCGGCCAGCCGCGACTCGTGCACGTTGACGCCACCGCCGAAGAACTCGGTGAACTTCATGATGAGCGGGTCCCACCGCAGCGGGTCGACGTAGGCGGTACCCGGGATGAGCAGGTCGGCCTCCACGTGCGTACGCAAAACCTCGATTTCGTACGTCGTGGCGCCGCCCTCGGTCAACGGATGCGCACCGACGACCCGCCCCTCGAGCTGGATCGGGCACTCGGCCACCCGCGGCGGCGCCACCAGGTCGGACGTCTGCGGAGTCAGGCCGCCGAGCGCGAACTTGTCGGGCACATAACGGTAGCCCTGGGCCGCCTTGCGCTCCGGCACGTCCGGGCGCCCGGTCGTCATGGCGATCCGGTCGACCGCCCCGACCAGCGACGAGGGCGCCAGGTTGAGCACGACCTCGCGCTCGCGCCGCAGGTTCTCGGCCGTGCGGCTGCGGTCGCCCATGCCGAGGATCGCGGTCTGACCGAGCCACCAGGCCGACGACATGGGCGCGAGGTTGGGGCTGCCGTCCGCGTTGACGGTGCTGAGGAGCACCACGGGCGTGCCGAAATACAGGACCTTGAGACCGGGTACGACATGCATGCCACCATGCTTCCGGGAGCCGGCGGCCGGTGCTGGCGTCTTTCGGACTTCGCGTCCGCCCCGCGGCTTCAGCCCATCTCGCGCCCGGTCGCGCGGTCCCAGCCCATCTCGCGTCCGGCCCGCGGTCCCAGCCGGTCTCGCGTCCGGACTGCTAAAGACCCCAGCTGTTGAGCAGCTCGCGGGCCGCGTCGGAGGCCGGTTCGAGGCCGGTCAGCGGGACGCCGTCCCACGTAGCCGCGCAGAGCAGCCGCAGAGCGACCACAGGGTCACCGGCACCGTCCAATGTGGCCTTGTGGCCGTCGCGGGTGACGCGCCAGCCGTCCGCCTCGGGGGCGTCGAGCGGCACGGAGGCCTCGTTCGCCGGGCGGAACAGGCCGGACAGGTCGGCCGCCACGAAGGCCGGGCGCCGGTGCAGTTCGGCCGCCAGCAGGTCGGCCGGGCTGCTCACCCCGGTCAGCACGAGAAGGCTGTCCAGGCCCGCGGTGACCGCGCCCTGAATGTCGGTGTCGAGCCGGTCGCCGACCACCAGCGGCCGCCGGGCCCCCGCCTGCGCGGCCGCGGTGGTGAACAGGGCCGGCTCCGGTTTGCCCACGACCACGTCGGGCTCGCGATCGAGGGCCGTCCGCAGCACGGCGACCAGCGAGCCGTTGCCGGGCAGCGGGCCGCGCGGGCTGGGCAGCGTCCGGTCCGTGTTCGTGGCGACCCACAGGGCGCCGCCCCGTACGGCCAGCACGGCCTCGGCCAGGATGCGCCAGCCGACGTCAGGACCGTAGCCCTGCACGACCGCCACCGGCTCGTCCTCCAGCGTCTGCACCGGAGTCAGACCGGCTTCGGTGACCTCGTCACGCAGCGCGTCGGCGCCGACCACCAGCACGGGCGAGCCGGCCGGCAGCTTCCCGGCGAGCAGGGCGGCGGCCGCGCCGGCCGAGTTCAGCACCTCGGCCGGCTCGGCCGGAACACCCATGCCGGTCAGCAGGGCCGCGACCTCGGCGGCACGGCGGGACGCGTTGTTCGTCGCATACGCCACCGCCGTACCGCGCCCACGCAGCGTCTCGACCGCCTCGACCGCGCCCGGGATCGGCTTGTCGATCAGGTAGACGACCCCGTCCAGATCGAAGATGACCTGGTCGTAGCCGCCGGCCAGATCGGTCTCGGCGTTCTCGCTCGCTGCGTGGCCGGCCACTACTCGGGCTTCTTGCTGACGAACTCGTCCGGGCCGCCCTTGTCGTCCTTGGCGTCCTTCAGCTCCTCGGCGTCGGCCTCGAGCTCCTCGGCGACGTCCTCGACGGCGACGGGGTCGGTGTTGACGTCGGTGTCCGCCGCGGCGACCACCTTGTCGTCCTCGTCGTCCTCGTCCTCGTCGTCGTGCCGGGCCTGGGGCCGGTCATCGTCGTCGTCTTCGTCGTCCCCCTGGTAGTCCACGCGAGGCCGATCGTCGTCGTCTTCGTCGTCGTCCTCGTCATAGTCCGCTCGAGGCCGATCGTCGTCGTCTTCGTCCTCGTCGTCGTACTCCGCGCGAGGCCGATCGTCATCGTCGTCTTCGTCGTCGTCCTCGTCGTACTCCGCCCGAGGCCGATCGTCATCGTCGTCTTCGTCGTCGTCCTCGTCATAGTCCGCCCGAGGCCGATCGTCATCGTCCTCGTCGTCCTCGTCGTCGTAGGCCGCCTCGTGGTCGTCGCGCTCGTCGTCGTCCGAGGTCGTGCCGTCGCGCTCGTCGTCGTCATCGGAGTCGTCCTCGAGGGTGACGCCGTCCATCTCGAGAAGCCGCTCGGCCGCGTCGGTGAGACCGTCCTCGTCGGCCGCGGCGGCCCGGGCGAACCACTCCCGGGCCTCGTCACGACGCTCGGCGGCGAGCAGAGCGTCCGCGTAGGCGTAACGCAGCCGCGCCGCCCACTCGGCGTCCTCGTCGTTGGTCAGCTCGCGGACCTGCAGCATGGCCACGGCCGCGTCGTGCTGGCCGAGGTCACCGCGGGCGCCGGCCGCCACGATCAGCAGCTCGATCGCGCCGCCCTTGTCCATCTTCTCGAGGTCGGCCCCACGGTAGAGGTCGATCGCCCGCTCCGGACGGCCCAGCGCGCGCTCGCAGTCGGCCAGCTCGGCCAGGTGCGTCTGCTTGCCGGTCATCCGGTGGTAGGTGCGCAGCTCGGCGATCGCGGTCGTCCAGTCACCGGCCGCGTAGGCCGCCAGACCGACCGCTTCCCGCACGACGGCGATCCGCGACGCGAGCCGCCGGGCCGCGATCGCGTGCTGAAGGGCGAGCTCGGCGTCCTCGTCGATGATCTGACCGGCCGCGACGAGGTGACGCGAGACCGAGTCGGCGACGTCCCGGGCCAGCGCCATCAGCTCCGAGCGGACCTCCTTGTCGAGGTCGGCCGCCTCGATGTCCTCGGGGATCTCGGGTGCCTTGAAGGCCGGCTGGTCGTCGCGCCCGTAGTCGTTGCGGTCACGGAACCCACCGCGGTCGTCCCGGTCGTCGCGCACTCGCGGTCCCCGGTCGTCGCGGAAGCCGCCACCCTGCGGACGGTCGCCGCGGAAGCCACCGCGGTCGTCCCGGCTCCGGAAGCCGCCCTCGCGCGGGCCCCGCTCGTCCCGGTCGCGGAAGCCACCCTCACGCGGGCCCCGGTCGCGGTCGCCGCGATCCTGGAAGCCGCCGCGGTCACGGTCGAACCCGCCCCGGTCGCCCTGCGGACGGTCCCGGAAGCCGCTGCCGCCGCGGTTGCCCGGCCGGTCGCCGCCCTGCGGACGGTCGCCACCGCGGAAACCGCCCCGGTCGCCACCACGGTCCTGGTAGCCACCCCGGTCACGGTCGCCCCGGTAACCACCCGAGCCACCCTGGAAGCTGCCCCGAGTGCCACCGCCGTCACGGTCACGGAAGCCACCGCCGGACGGACGGTCGCCGCGGTAGCCGCCGCGGTCGTCCCGGCTCTGGCCACGATCCTGGTAGCCGCCCCGGTCACGGTCGCCACCCCGGAAGCCACCGCCCTGGGGACGGTCACCCCGGTCTTGGAACCCGCCACGGTCACGGTCACCGCCACGGAAGCCACCGCCCTGGGGCCGGTCGCCGCCACGGAAACCACCACTCTGCGGCCGGTCACCGCCGCGGAAACCACCACTCTGCGGCCGGTCACCTCGGTCACCGCGGTAGCCGCCCCGGTCGCCACCCGGACGGTCGCCGCGGTCTTGGAACCCACCGCGCTCACGGTCACGGAAGCCGCCGCCCTGGGGACGGTCACCACGGTCTTGGAAGCCGCCACGGTCGCGGTCGCCACCCCGGAAGCCGCCACCCTGCGGACGGTCACCGCGATCACGGAAGCCACCGCCCTGGGGACGATCGCCACGGTCTTGGAAGCCGCCACGGTCGCGGTCGCCACCCCGGAAGCCGCCACCCTGCGGACGGTCACTCCGGTCACGGAAGCCACCGCCCTGGGGACGGTCACCGCGATCCTGGAAGCTGCCACGGTCACGGTCGCCACCACGGAAACCGCCACCCTGCGGACGGTCACCGCGATCGCGGAAGCCACCGCCCTGGGGACGGTCGCGGAACCCACCACCCTGAGGGCGGTCACCGCGGTCACGGAAACCACCACTCTGGGGGCGGTCGCCACGATCCTGGAACCCACCACGGTCACGGTCACCGCCCCGGAAGCCACCGCCCTGCGGACGATCGCCACGGTCACGGAACCCGCCGCCCTGGGGACGATCACCCCGGTCGCGGAAGCCACCACCCTGGGGACGGTCGCCACGGTCCTGGAAGGCGCCACGGTCACGGTCGCCGCCCCGGAAGCCACCGCCGCCCTGCGGACGGTCGCGGAAGCCTCCGCGGTCGCCACCGCTCGAGCTGCGGCCACCCTGGTAGCCGCCGCGGTCACGGTCTCCGCCGCGGAAACCACCACGGTCACCGCCGGCCGAGCCACCCGACCGGTCGCCCCGGTCCTGATAGCCGCCACGCTCACGGTCGCGGAACCCGCCGCCGCCCTGCGGACGGTCGCGGAAGCCACCGCGGTCACCGCCCCGGAAGCCACCGGAGCCACCTCGGTCACGGTCGCCCCGGAAGCCACCGGAGGATCCGCCGCGGTCGCGGTCACCGCCGCGGTAGCCGCCCCGGTCGCCACCACGGTCTCCCTCGCGACCGCGGCCGCCGCGCTCGTCGTCGCGGGAGCCGGAGCCGCCCTCGTCCTGGGGTCCAGTAGTCACGGATCAATCCTTCCGGTACGGCCGGCCCTCGGGTTGGCGGGCTTGCCTCAACGTTCAAAGTTACTCGGGGGCAGACATACAAAAGCAGCCGAGGGCCGACCCCGATCCAGGGCGGCCCTCGGCTGTTACGTTGAGTCCGGCGGCGTCCTACTCTCCCACACCCTCCCGAGTGCAGTACCATCGGCGCTGGAGGGCTTAGCTTCCGGGTTCGGAATGAGACCGGGCGTTTCCCCTCCGCTATGACCACCGAAACA
>NZ_JAHKKG010000017.1 GCF_018829635.1 Paractinoplanes bogorensis | reverse complement strand
ACTGCCAAAGGAATCTCCCACCGAACTAACTCGCCCCAAAGAACGAGAAGCCGGCCGGGGTATTACTTAATTGGCACTGGCTTATCAAGCACCCTGTTGAGTTCTCAAAGAACAACCACACCCGGCTGACCGCTCCGGGGCACTCGCTCAACTTTACTAGGTCTTCCTGGCCGTGTCAACCGGTTTCTCCCGGTTGATGCCGCTTCGTCCTAGTCTCCCGCGTCCTGAAGCGCGCAGCATCGCTGCGATCCGCAGTTCGAAGGATTTGGCAGGACGGCCGCTGCGGATCTCTCCGCTGCCTCGTCCGTTTCCCTGCCGGCCCGGAAAACATTACACGCGCGTTCCCTGGGCTCCAAATCGGGTACCAGTGTCTCGCATAAGGCCAGCTCAGCGCAGGTGAACCGGCCGGAAACCGGGTGGCAACCCGACATGAAGCAGGTGCCCACAGGACGCGGGACCAAACCTGAACCCGTACGGGAAGCTAGGTTGCGCGCATGATCGCACCGGGTTTTGAGGCTGTCGGCGAGGCGTTCGCGACCGATCCGCGTGGTGGGTCGGCGTTGACCATCCTGCGAAACGGCGAGCCGGTGGTGGAGCTGGTCGAGGGCTGGCGCGACGCCGCCCGCACCGTCGCCTGGGACTCCCGCACCCTCGTCAACGTGTATTCGACCGGGAAGCCGGTCATCGCCATGGCGGTGGTGATCCTGGCCGAGCGGGGCCGGATCGACCTCGACGCACCGATGGCCACCTACTGGCCGGATTTCCAAACCCCGGCTTCCGTACGGCAGGTGCTCGCCCACACCTCAGGGCTGGCGTCTTTTCCCGTACGCCGTCCGACTGCCGCTTTCGCCGACTGGGATCTGCTCTGTGGCGACCTGGCCGCAGCCACCCCGGAATGGGAACCGGGCACGATCGCCGGCGAGCACGCTCTCACGTACGGGCATCTGCTCGGGGAGTTGGTGCGCCGGGTCGACGGCCGTACGGCGGAAAGGTTTGTCGCCGAGGAACTCGGGTTCGATTTCGGCTACGCATTGTCCGATGAGGACATCGCGCGCTGCGCCGAGCTCGAGTTCGACCGCCCCGATTGGGCCGACCGCAATGCCGGCGAACCGGGGTCGTTGAAGGCGCGCGCGATCGGAAATCCGCTCGGCGCCCGCGACCTGGCCGTCATCAACTCCGACTTCTGGCGCCGGGCGACCGTTCCGGCGGTCAACCTGCACGCCACCACGACCGGGGTCGCCCGCTTCTACGCCGCGATTCTCGACGGTTCGTTGCCGGCGCTCGCCAAACCGCAGTACATCGGCCCGGATCTCTTCATCGGCGGCGAGACGACCTGGGGTCTCGGAGTGCAGATCGAGCCGGACGGCACGTGGGGCCACGGCGGGCTCGGCGGTTCCGCGGGTTGGGCCGATCCCGCGCGGGGACTGGCCGTCGCGTACGCAAGCCGGCTCTTGACCGACTTCGCCGTCGTCGACCGGATCGAGGCGGCATTGGCCGCTTAGAAATCCTTATCCGCCGTCACTCGTCGCCGATTCTGGCCCTCGCGGAAAGAGGGTTCAAAGGAGGCGGTTGTGAGGAAGCGGTGGCGGGCAGGGCTGGTGTCCGTCATTCTCGCGGCCACCTCACTGACGGTGCCCGCGGTCTCGGCTTCGGCCGCGCCCGCGGGCATCGCTGGAAAACAAATCGCGGCGCAGCCCGGAACTCGAGCCATGTGGCTGTGGGGCGCCTACGCCCCCACCGACGTGATCACTTGGGCCAGCACCCACCAGGTGACCGAGATTTTCGCGTACGTCCCGTGGTCGGTAGCCACCGACGGCAGCCTCCCCCGCCTGCGTGACCTGCACCGACGCGCCATGAAGGCGAACATCCGCCTGTCCGCGCTGGGCGGCGAGCCCGACTGGACCCTCCACCCCGAGAACGCCCTGGCGTGGCGCAACGCCGTCCTGGCCACCAACTTGTTCAGCGCCATCCACCTGGACGTGGAGCCCT
The DNA here is from genome assembly GCF_018829635.1 of Paractinoplanes bogorensis. Lineage (GTDB taxonomy): Bacteria > Actinomycetota > Actinomycetes > Mycobacteriales > Micromonosporaceae > Actinoplanes > Actinoplanes bogorensis. Next base: position 184,407 of record NZ_JAHKKG010000017.1, on the reverse strand, counting down.
ACACCCTGCCGGCTTGGCAAACGGACCCGACCGGCACAAAGGCGAAGTACTTGGCGCTGCTGGATCGCATGCGCGCCGGAAGCCCACTTCCCATCGAGGCGGATGTCCCTTTCTGGTACGGCGAACACAAAGTCAACAACCGCAATTTCGCCGACGAGGTCCTCAAGCGCGTAAACGCCATCACGGTGATGAGCTACCGAGACACCGCCACCGGCCCGAACTCCATCACGGCCGTAAGCCAGGACTGGCTGACCCGAGGCACCACTGCCAAAAAGCGTGTACGCCTAGGAGCCGAAACCGACCCGCTCCCAGACTGCTCCTACTGCACGTTCGCAGAGGAGGGCGCCAGCACAATGAGGCAAACGCTGTCCACGGTAGACACCACCTCCCGAACAGCCCCGTCCTACGCCGGCATAGCAATCCACCGCTACGGCGCCTGGCGAGTGCTACGCCCCTGACCAGGACGGGGAATCCGGTCGCGCGGTCGGCCTACGGTTGGCACCATGCGGCGGTGATCGTTGAACGGGCGCGGGCGCTTTGGGTTTCGCTGGCTGGTGTACCGGTCGGCTTTCGGGCGTCGGCCGTCGAGGTCGTTGTTTCTCCGAAGTCGCTGCTGTGCCCGCCCGGGTGGGTGGGCATCGTGGTGGTCGGGGATGGCGCTATCGCCACCGCGCCCGATGGTGCGGCCGCCGGGATGATGGAACGTGCTCTCGCGGACCTGGATGTGTCGGCGATGAGTGATCCGGCCGTCGTCGGCACTCGGATAGCGGTCGACGAGGTCCTCGGGCCGGCGACCCTTGCTTATTGCGACGCTGCCACCTTTCGGCCGGTCGATTCCGGTGCCATCGAGTCGATTCCGGCGGACGATGCTGAGCTGAATGCGTTGATAGCGCGTGTGCCGGCCGACGAGGCTGGGGAAGCTGGTCTGGACGAGATCACCTCGCCCGCCTTTGTCGTGCGACAGGGATCGGAGTTGCTGGCTGCGGCCGGTTATCGCGACTGGCCGCTCGGCACGGCTCACCTCAGCGTGCTGACCGCACCCGAGGCACGCGGGCGTGGCCTGGCGAAAGCCGTAGCGAGCGCAGCGGTTGCGGCCGCTCTCGACGCGGGACGGTTCCCGCAGTGGCGGGCACGGCCGGTCGAGTCGCGGCAGGTGGCACGGGCGCTCGGCTTTGTCGAGGTGGGCGCTCAGCTGAGCCTGCGCCTCAAGCCGCCCCGGCTGGTGATTACTCGGTAGCCGTCTTCGAACTCGAGCAACGCGCTGTTTCGGCTTCCCCGCACGAGGATGCGACACGGGTGGCCGGCTCGATTGATGCCGTCGCCGAACCAGGGGACTACTGCTTTTACGCCCGGGTAGCTCAATGTGCGGCGGGTCCACGTCCAGACGTACGGGAAAATCATGCTCGGCGTTTGCGGGGGGCGGCTGAGCGTGGCGGCTCGGTGCGCATGTGGTCGCGGACCCGGGTCATGATCTCGCCCAGGGCGGCTACGTCATGGTCGGACAGCTGGTTGAACAGCAGGCGCTTGACCACCTCGATGTGGCCGGGGAGGACCTGGCCGATCCGGGCGCGACCGGCGTCGGTGATGGTCACCAGGGTGGAGCGCTCGTCCGCCGGATCAGGGGATCGGGTGATCAGGCCGGCCTTCTCCAGCTGGCCCGCCTGGTAGGTCAGGCCGCTGCGGCTGTGCACGGCGCCATCGGCCAGCTCGGTCATGGTCAGTTGGCCGTTGGCGTCGAAGAGGCGCATCAGCACCGAGAACTGGATGTCGCTGAGGTCGCCGTCGGCGCGGAGCTGCTGTTCGACCGCGTGCTGCAGCAGGTTCATCGACTCGACCAGCACGAAGTAGGTCCCCAGCTGGTGGGGCGCGAGTCCGGGCACAGAACCAAGGCTACCGCTTCGAAGTCGAAGCAAGGGGCGGAGTCCGTCGGCCTCGACGTTATGACGGACGCAACGGCCGACGGACCCCGCGTAGACCCGCCCGGGCGTACCGGGCGGGGCTCACGGCCGCAGCCACACCGCCTCATCCCGGTGTGACTCCAGCGGCCCCGGGTAGTCGAGGCCGCGCTTCACCTCGTCCGGCAGGCGCCAGGGCTGGTGCACGGCGCCGCCCTCGACTCCCTTGAGTTCGGGTACGTAGCGCCGAACGTACACGCCCTCGGGGTCGAATCGCTGGGCCTGACGGATTGGATTGAATTTCCGGTACGGGCGTGTGTCGTTCCCGGTGCCCGCCACCCACTGCCAGTTGCCCGAATTGTTCGGGACATCGCCGTCGAGCAGCCAGCGGAAGAACCAGTCCACCCCGTGCCGCCAGTCGACGCCGAGGTGCTTGGTCAGGAACGCCGCCGTGATCAGCCGGGCCCGGTTGTGCATCCAGCCCTCGGCGCGCAGCTGGCGCATGCCCGCGTCGACGATCGGCACGCCGGTCAGCCCGTCCTGCCAGTGCTCGAGGGCGGACTTGTCGTCGCGCCACGAGGTGTCGCCGGACGGCCGGATCGGCTCGGTCGACAGCTGCGGCATCGCCAGCGCGACCTGGTAGTAGAAGTCGCGCCAGCACAGCTGACGCACGTACTCCTCGGCCTCGTGCTTGATCGCGGCGTTGGCCAGTTCCAACGGCGACAGGCAGCCGAAGCGCAGGTACGGGCTGAGCCGGCTGGTCCCGTCGGCGGCCATGTCGTCGTGCAGGTCGGGGTACGGCCCGATGTGCCGCAGCCACGTCGCGAGCTGGCGGCGGGCCTCGGTCTCGCCGCCCTCGGCCGCGTCCGGCGACTCGCCCTCGGGCAACGCCGGTAGCCGGCCCACGGCGACTCCGTGCGGCATCGTGATCTTGCGGGGAGTGGCGACCTCGTCCCGCCACTTCGCCGCCCGCCACGTGCGGTGATAGGGCGAGAAGACCTTGTAGCCGTTGCCGCCGCCACCGGGACGCAGGGTGCCGGGGTCGACGATGGTGAGGCCGGGGAACAGCTTGAGCGCCATCCGGTGCCGCTCGGCCTCCTCGGTCAGTCGCTTCTCGCGCTTGCGGGCATAGAGGCTGACGTCGGCCGCCATGCCGATGCCCTCGGCGTTGACCGAGCGGGCCAGCTCGATGGTCTCGGCCACCGGGTCGCCCATCCGGATCACCAGGTCGCCGCCCTTGTCGCGCAGGGTGGAGCGCAGGTCGGCCAGGGCCTGGTGCAGGAAGCGGACGCGGTTGGCCGAGAGCTTGCCGAGCGCCGGGTCGAGCACGAACAGTGGCACCACCTGGTCGGCGTTGGCGCAGGCGGCGGCGAGGGCGGGGTTGTCCCGTACGCGAAGGTCGCGGGTGAACAGGACGACGGCGGTCTTCATCTCAGGCCGCCATTTCGACCGGCGTACCGGCCCTGGTCAGCAGGCTCCGGACGGCGACGGCGGCCCGTTTCCGGTTGGGCACGGTCGCGCGCCGGGCGAACACGTCGTAGTCGTTGGCCTCGATCTCGCCCAGGATCCCGCCGTAGAGGGCGAACGCCGTACGCATGCAGGCCTGCGATGCGGGTTCGAGCATCACGATGCCGAGAGCGGCGGCGGCGTAGTGCTCGCGGGCGACGCCGATCTCGTACCGGATGAGCTCCTTGATCGCCGGCGTCGCGACCTGACGTTCGAGGTCGGCGCGGGTGACGCCGAAGCGGCTGAGGTGCGACTCGGGCAGATAGACGCGGCCGCGTTCGAGGTCTTCGGCGACATCGCGGATGAAGTTGGTCAGCTGGAACGCGAAGCCGAGCTGACGGGCGGGCTCGCGGGCGGCGGCCGGATCATCCGACCCGAGGATCGGCAGCATCATCGTGCCGATCACGGCGGCCGAGCCCTCCATGTAGTCGAGCAGGTCGTCGTACGTGCGGTAGCCGGTCACCGTGAGATCCATCGCCATGCAGCGCAGGAACGTCGCGAAGTCGTCCACGTCGAGATCGAAGACCGCGATGGTGTGCAGCACCGCGGGCAGCAGCGGGTCGTCGACCGGCTCACCGCGCAGCCCGGCCACGAACGCGTCGGACCACTCGGTCAGCTGTCGCGCCCGCTCGTCCCCAGGAAGTTCCCAGGTTTGATCGACGATCTCGTCGGCATATCTGGTGAACCCATAGAGGGCGTGCACGTGCCGCCGCTTCCAGGCCGGCAGCAGCTTGGTCGCCAGGTAATACGTGCGGCCGTGCCGCTTGTGCAGCTCGCGACAGCGCTCGTAGGCGGCGGCCAGATCGGTGTCCACGGGCTCCTCCGGAAAAATCGACGCACGAATCGACGCAACTTCAAAACAAGGGTACGGTACGACCGTGGTCAACGACACGCTCGAGGGAAACCGACACCGGGGCATTCCCCGTCAGGGCGCGTCGCCCCACGCGCTGATAGATGCGATCCAGGGCACACTCGCCGACTTCCTGACGACCCAGATCGCGTCGCTCGACGCGGTCGACCCGGCGCTCGGGCGATTCGCCCGCACCGCCCGCGATCTGGTGCTGGCCAAGGGAAAGCGACTCCGGCCGGTCTTCGCCTACTGGGGCTGGCGCGGTGCCGTCGGCCCGGACGAGCCGCTGGAACCGGTGCTACCGGCGTTCGCCGCGCTCGAGCTGATGCACACGTTCGCGCTGGTGCACGACGACCTGATGGACGAATCGGACACTCGGCGGGGCCGGCCGACGGCGCATCGGATCTTCGCCAACCAGCACGAGCACGCCCGCCGCGCCGGCGACTCGGAGCGGTTCGGCTCGGCCGCCGCCATCCTGATCGGTGACCTCTGCCTCGTCTGGGCCGACCAGCTGCTCGCCCGCGCGGTCACGCCGCCGTCGGTCCGTGCCTACTACGACCGGATGCGCGTCGAAGCGATCGCCGGGCAGTACCTCGACGTGCTCGGCGAGACCCAGCCCGCCGAATGGTCGGTCGAACGGGCCCTGCTCGTGGCCCGGCACAAGACCGCCAGCTACACGGTTCAGCGGCCGCTGCAGTACGGGCTCGCCCTCACCGACCAGCTCGACGGCACGATCGAGGACGCCTACTCCGGTTACGGGCTCGCGATCGGCGAGGCGTTCCAACTTCGGGACGACCTGCTCGGTGTCTACGGCGACCCGGCCGTCACCGGCAAACCGGCGAGCGATGACCTGCGTACGGGAAAACCCACTGCTCTTCTCATGCTCGCCCGCAAACTGGCCACGCCGGCGCAACTGGCCGAACTGGCCCTTGACCCCGCCGGAGCTGTCAACCCCGCCGACGGCTCCGGCGGGCCTACCCCCGCCCAGTTGGAGCGGCGGGCCCGGGTGATCACCGAGACCGGCGCTCCGGCCCGGCTCGAAGGCATGATCGAGGAACGCGTCGCCGACGGGATCGCCGCGCTGGCCCGGGCCCAGATCCATGAGGACGCGCGTACGGCCCTGATCGAGCTGGCGGTCCGCGTGACCCACCGCCCGGCATGATGTCCCTCCGGGAGGTGCGATCCATGAGAACCGTGACAGGACCGACAGATCGGGTGGTCATCGTCGGCGCCGGACTGGGCGGGCTCGCCTGCGCCCTGCATCTGGCCGCGGCCGGACGGCAGGTGACGGTGGTCGAGCGCGAGTCGGTGCCCGGTGGCCGGGCGGGCAAGCTTTCGATGCAGGGGTACGAGTTCGACACCGGCCCCACCGTGCTGACCATGCCCGAACTGATCGAGGAGCCGCTGGCCGCGGTCGGTGAAAAGTTGAGCGACTGGCTCGAGTTGACGCCGCTCGACCCGGCGTACCGGGCGTACTACCCGGACGGCTCCACCCTGGACGTACGGACCGACACCGTGCGGATGGCGGCCGAGATCGCCCGGGTCTGCGGCGCTCGCGAGGCCGACGGCTATCTGCGCTTCGTCGACTTCGCCCGGCAGCTGTGGAAGCTGGAACGCGACCACTTCATCGACCGCAACCTCGACACCCCGGTCGACCTGGTCAACCTCAACCTGCTCAAGCTGCTCGGCCTGGGCGGGTTCCGGCGCCTCCAACCCAAGATCAACCAATACTTCCGCGACCCCCGTACGCAGCGGATCTTCTCGTTCCAGGCGATGTACGCCGGTCTGGCCCCGCACGACGCCCTGGCCATCTACGCGGTGATCGCCTACCTCGACTCGGTGGCCGGCGTCTACTTCCCCAAGGGTGGCATGCACGCCGTCCCGCGGGCCCTGGCCGGCGCCGCCGAGAAGCACGGCGTGACGTTCCGCTACGACACCACCGTCATCGAGGTGGAGACGGCCAACGGCCGGGCCACCGGAGTGCTGACCGCCGACGGCGAGCGCATCCCGGCCGACGTGGTGGTGCTCAACCCCGACCTGCCGATCGCCAAACGCGACCTGCTGCCACCGGCCCGGCCGCGCAAGCTGAAGTACTCGCCGTCCTGCGTCGTGCTGCACATCGGCTCCAAGCAGGGCTACACCAAGACGGCCCACCACAACATCCACTTCGGATCGACCTGGCACCGCACATTCGACGAGATCATCGACCGCGGTCAGCTGATGAGCGACCCGTCGTTGCTGGTGACCAATCCCACCCACACCGATCCCTCGCTAGCCCCGGCCGGACGGCACAGTTACTACGTGCTCGCCCCCACCCCCAACCTGTTCGCCGGTCCGATGGACTGGCGCGGCGGCCTCGCCGAGCGTTACGCGGCGTCGCTCGTCCGAACCCTCGAACAACGCGGCTACATCGGATTCGGTGAAGGCATCGAAGTGCAGCGGATCATCACCCCGGCCGACTGGGAGGAGCAGGGCATGGCCGCCGGCACGCCGTTCGCGGCCGCGCACACCTTCGCCCAGACCGGCCCGTTCCGCCCGTCCAACCTGCACCCCGGCCTCGACAATGTGGTCTTCACCGGCTCGGGCACCCAGCCCGGCGTCGGCGTCCCGATGGTGCTGATCTCCGGGAAGCTGGCTGCGGCCCGGGTGACGTCGTGACCCTCTCCGTATCCTCCGTTCGCGAGGGCCACCTGGTCGAGCTCGTCGACGCCGACGGGGTGGCCGTCGGCTCGGCCACCGTCGCCGACGCTCACACGGCGCCGGGTCAGCTGCACCGCGCGTTCTCGGTGTTCCTGCGCGACGCCGACGGCCGGGTGCTCCTGCAGCAGCGCGCGCCGGTCAAGACCCGCTTCCCGCTGCGCTGGGCCAACACGTGCTGCGGCCACCCCCTGCCCGGCGAGCCGGTGACGGTCGGAGCCGCGCGCCGCCTGGTCGAAGAGATCGGGATCGCCGACATCCCGCTGACCGAGGTCGGCGTCTACGCCTACTACGCGGAAGACCCGGCCACCGGGCGCGTCGAATACGAGTACGACCACGTGCTGGTAGGAGACCTTCCTTCCCACGTACGGGCATCGCCCGACCCGGACGAAGTCGCCGACCTGCGCTGGATCGACGTCCCCGCACTGCTCACGGATCTGGAGAACGACCCCCGGTCGTACGCACCGTGGCTGCACGGAGTCACCCAGCGGCTGTCTGATGGTCATTGAGGGGCTCACCGCCGGGGCCGTAGCCCGCCGCCTCGGGGTGGCGGTCACAACCCTGCGGACCTGGCACCAGCGCTACGGCCTAGGGCCCAGCGAACACGTACCCGGGCATCACCGGCGCTACACCGAGCAGGACCTCGACCGGCTCGAGGTGATGCGCCGGCTGACCTCCCAGGGCGTGGCACCGGCCGAGGCAGCGGCCTGGGCCCAGCGATCCTCCGCCGCGCCGTCGACCGGGCGCGCCGGCGGGGGACACGCCATCGCCCTGGGCCCGGTGACCCCGGCCGCCCGCGGACTGGCCCGGGCCGCCATGCGCCTGGACGCACCCGCGATGCGCGACATCCTCGAGATGGTGGTGACCGAACGGGGCGTCGTCGTCGCCTGGAACGAGGTGGCCGTCCCCGTGCTGGTCGGCGTCGGTGAGCGCTACGAAGCCACCCAGCGCTTCGTCGAGGTCGAACACATGCTTTCCCGTACGTTGACCGAAGTCCTCAGTTCAGTACCGCGCCCCGACAGCTCGGTACCCCCACAGGTGCTGCTCGCCGGGGCCGACGAGGAACAACACACCCTGCCGCTGGAAGCGCTGGCCGCCGCCCTGGCCGAAGTCGGCGTCCCCAGTCGTCTGCTGGGAGCTCGAGTGCCGCCGGCCGCCCTGAGCGACGCGATCGAACGCACCGGACCCGCCGTGGTGGTGCTGTGGTCACAAACCGAGGTGACCTCCGACCCCGGCCAGCTGAGCCGGGTGGCCACGGCCGGGCATCCGCCACCCCTGCTGACCGCCGCTGCCGGCCCCGGCTGGCCCGAGATCCTGCCCGACGGGGTGGTCCAGCTCACCGACCTCACTTCGGCCGTGCAGTCCATCGCGGCTGCCGTTTTCCCAGTTCAGCGCTGATCGGGATACCGGTTTGGAGGCGGGGCGGGGGATCACGTATGCTTTCCAAGCCTCAAGCGGGGGCCCGGTTGGGGTCAAAGCCAGAGTATTGCGAACGTGTAATACTTACGGCGTTGCCCTCATCGTCTAGTGGCCCAGGACGCCGCCCTTTCAAGGCGGTAGCACGGGTTCGAATCCCGTTGGGGGTACTGGTAAGTTAGCGAGAAGCAGTCGCTACACTTCCGGAGCAAGGAACGACAGCAAGGTCCTGTGGAGCAGTTGGAGTGCTCGCCGCCCTGTCAAGGCGGAGGTCGCGGGTTCAAGTCCCGTCAGGACCGCAAAGCTTCACCGTAAGGCAGTACCAAGGCCAGGTAGCTCAGTTGGTACGAGCGTCCGACTGAAAATCGGAAGGTCGGCGGTTCGACCCCGCCCCTGGCCACGAGTCGGGGGCGGTCGTGTGTTCGCGGAGAGCGCGAACCTGGCCGCCTCGTTCTTTCCGCGCGACTTCGTCGCGCGAGGCGGGGGCTACGCCACCCGCACCCCCTCTGCCGCCTCACACCATCGGGTTTGGCTGGGGTGGAAATTGGCTTCGCCAACGCCAACGCCAAGCGGCAAACGCCAACGCCAAGCGGCAAACGCCAACGCCAAGCGGCAAACGCCAACGCCAAGCGGCAAACGCCAACGCCAAGCGGCAAACGCCAACGCCAAGCGGCAAACGCCGACGCCGAGCGGCGACGCCGAGCGGCAATAGCGACGCTGTTTACTGGCGCTGCCTTCGGCGTTTGCTGGGAGCACGATGACTCGTGCGTCGTCACTCGTTGGGTTACCGTCGGTGCGGGCTCAGCTGGGCGGCCCCACTTCGGCAAAGCCGAGCGTTCGCACCACCCGCCGCGACTCGATCGGCCGTGCCCGCCACTGCGGCAACCGCGCCGCATGATGACAACCCCGCCGCCCCACGCGACCGGGTTGGACGTCAGAGGTCACGCCACACGTGCGGCTCCTGATAGGCGTGCCAGCCACGGAAGAACCAGTCGGCCAGGTCTCGAAGCCGCTCCAGGCAGTCCTCGTAATACTGCGCCGGCTCGGGCCGAGGGAAGTTTGGGTGACTGGTCCACTCCGCCACGAAATGTGACGCCTCGTAGAAGCCCTCGGCCATCCAGCGTGGCAGATCCTCGCGGCCTTCGAACTCCGTGCAGGCCGTCCGCATCGCCTGCTCCAGCCGGCTGAAGGCCGCTCGGTCCCAGACGAGGCCCTCGCCACGCAGGTTCAGAAGAAAAGCGCCCTCGAACTCCCGCCTCAGCACGGCCAACGCCTCATCCATACCCGCATTCTGGCCGACGGGTACGACAGAAATGGGAGTCAGCGCAACCCGGCCGCGCGGGATTCGAGGTAGCGGCGCTCCGGCAAGCTCAACGTCAACCGCGCCGCCCGCAGATACTCCTCCCGAGCGGCGTCCAGATCACCGGCCCGCTCCAGCAGATGGGCCCGCACCGCGGCCACCCGATGATGCCCGGCCAGCGCAGGGTCACCAGCCGCCTCGTCCAGGGCCCGCAAACCGACCAACGGCCCGTCGACTTCGGACAGTGCGACGATCCGGTTCAGCGTCACCATCGGACCGGGAGCGGCCGCGGCCAGCAAACGGTACAACTGCAGGATCTGCGGCCAGTCGGTGTCCGCCGCGGACGTCGCCTCGGCATGCACCGCGGCGATCGCCGCCTGCAACTGGAACGGCCCGATAGCCGTGGACCGCAGCGCCTCGGTGATGACGGCAACCCCTTCGTCGATGAAGGCTCGGTTCCAGAGCGCCCGGTCCTGCGCGGCGAGCGGCACCAACCCACCGTCCGCACGGGTCCGCGCCGGCCGTCGCGCGTCGGTCAGCAGCATCAGCGCCAGCAGCCCGGCCACCTCCCCGTCGGAGGGCAGCCGCTCGTGCAGCTGGCGCGTCAGGCGAATCGCCTCAGTGCTCAGCTCCACCCGATGCAACGACGGCCCCGAGCTCGCCGTATACCCCTCATTGAAAATCAGATAGAGCGTTTGCCGTACGGCCGGTAGTCGTCCCGACAAGGAGGAGAGCGAGAACCGCCCGCCCGCCTCCTGGATCTTCCGCTTGGCCCGGCTGATCCGCTGTCCGATGGTCTTCTCCGGCACCAGCAGGGCCCGCGCGATCTCCGCCGTGGTCAGACCGCCGACCGCCCGCAACGTCAACGGCACCTGGGCCACGGGGGTGAGGGCCGGGTGGCAGCAGAGCAACAGCAGTGTCAGCTCGTCGTCGCCGCGTACCTCGGGTGGTGGATCCGGCGGCACAGCCTCGCGCCGGCGGCGGGCCTCCTCGTTGCGCAGCAGCTCGATCCGGCGGCGGGACGCGACCCGGATCAGCCACGCCCGTGGATCGCCGGGCACCCCGTCGACCGGCCACTGCTTGGCCGCCGCGAGCAGGGCCTCCTGCACCGCGTCCTCGCTCGCGTCGAAGTCACCGTATCGGCGGACGACCGCGCCCAGCACCTGCGGCGCGGCCGCCCGCAACACGTCGTCGAACGACTTCAGAACTCCCACCCGCTCATGTCGAGCACGGGCCGCACCTCAACCCCGATGGTCGCCGCGTCCGGAACCTTCGCCGCCCACGAGAACGCCTCCTTCTCGTCGCCGACGTCGATCAGGTAGAAGCCCGCCAGGTGTTCCTTGACCTCGGTGAACGGACCGTCCGAGACGACCGTGGAACCGTCGCGGACGGCCACGAACCGGGCCAGCGCCGGATCGGCCAGCCCTTCGGACGCGACGAGCACGCCCGCCTCGGACATCTCGTCGTTCAGCGTCAGGTGGCCACGCCCGAACGCCGTCCGCTCGTCGTCCGACATCTTGTCCCACAGCGCCAGGCTGCGCTCGTTCGACTGGATGAGGATCAGATATTTCATCGGCTGTCTCCTTCTCTCACCAGGATGTCGAAGCCGGGCCGCCGGCTTCGACGTCCCGGTCGAAAGATTGCCGAAGAAGGAGGAACCATGCAGGAGATCCGCGATGTGATCGAGGGCCGGGCGGCTCGGCTGAGCGTCGGCGACGTGCCCGGTCACCTGGCCTTTTCCGCCCCCGAGGTGCTGCTCTATTCGCTCGCGCCGCCGCTCGGCGAGCGCGTCCACCACAGCGACGCGACCGCGATCGAGCAGTGGCTGGCCACCTTCGAGACGCCGCCGCGACGCGAGGTCACCCAGCTCGAGATCACCGTCGACGGCGACGTCGCGTTCGCCACCAGCTACGACTCGATGACCGCGACCCCCAAGGGCACGCCCGACGAGTTCACCATGTGGTTCCGGGTGACGATCGGCCTGCGCCGCATCGACGGCCGCTGGCTGGTCGTCCACGAGCACGAATCCGTGCCGTTCCAGATGGACGGCTCGCTCACCGCCGCCGTCGATCTCAAGCCGTAGTACGCCGGTATGACGGCGAAGACGGCTCCGAGGTATCACGACTCAGCGTGACCGCGAACCTACCGTCGAGCCATGAAGACCCTACGAGCGTTGCCGAAGGGGAGGATCGCCGCCGGCGCGGGTGCTGTCTATCTCGCGTACGGCGGCGCCACCTACCTCGACCTGAAATCCGGCCTACCCACCATCCTGTGCTGGGTCGGCGGCCTGCTCCTGGGCCTGCCGTTCGCCCTGCTGGCCGATCGCCCGCTGCTGACCTGGCGCCTCACCTGGCTCGCCTGCGCGGTCACCGGCCTGGCCGTGCAGGCGCACCACCGCACGCCGTTCTCGTGGCACCCCGCCCTGCTGGCCGCTCAACTGGTGATCCTCGTCGTGATTTCCCTGCGTTTCCCGTACGCGGTGAGCGCCTGGACCTACCTCAGCATGGTCGCCCTGATCGCCTTGTCGTTCTACTCCGCCGACTGGCTACCCATCTCCCTGATCGTCGCCGTGATCATGGGTGTAGCCGTCCTGATCGGGGCAACCAGGAGACGGGCTCAGGCGCGCAGGGCGATCGCGTAGAGGTCCCGAGCCGGCCCGATCAGCTGGTCGGCCGCCCGCCACACGGCCCGGAGCCGGCGCTGCAACGGGACCGCGGTCGGCACTGCCACGAGCGTGCCGGCCGTCAGCTCGGCGGTCACGGCGAGTGAGCTGAGCACCGCCGCCCCCGACCCGGCCGTCACCGCGTGCTTGATGGCGGTAGTCGACGACAGCTCGAGCAGCGGCGCCGCTGCGGTCAGGTCGCCCAGCGCCTGCTCGAACGCCCGCCGAGTGCCCGACCCGGATTCACGTGAAACCAGCGGGGTCGCGGCCAGTTCGTCGGCCGTGACCGCCCGCCGGCGCCGGGCCCACGGATGTCCCGGCCCGACCACCACGGCCAGCCGGTCGGTCGCCACCACCTCGGCGTGCAGACCGGCGGGCAGGTCGGGTCCCTCGACAAAACCCAGTTCGACGTGCCCGTCGAGCACCGCGGCGGCGACGTCGGCCGAGTTCGCGGCCTGCAGCGTCACGGCCAGCCCGGGATGGGCCGCGCGCAGGGCGACCAGCCACGCGGGCAGCAGATATTCGGCCACGGTCTGGCTGGCGGCGACCGTGAGCCGGCTGTCGTGGGTGGCCCGCAGCGCGGCCAGCCCGGCGGCGAGCGCGTCGGCGGCGTCGATCGCGGAGCGGGCCCAGTCGGCGACCAGCGCGCCGGTCTCGGTCAGGGTCGAGCCGCGCGGCGTGCGGTGCAGCAGGGTCAGCCCGACCCGGCGCTCGAGCTCGCGCAGGCGGGCGCTGGCGGCCGGCTGCGAGATGCGGTGCTCGGCCGCGGCCCGGCCCACGCTGCCGAGCCGGGCGACGCTGAGCAGCAGATCGAAACCGGCCAGGTCGGCGGTCAACGGCGGCAGGGGCATAAAGACAGGTTATGACCTCAGGCGAGATCGACACCTACTGGCCTCGGCTTTCCCGGCGCAGGGTGGAGACATGTTCGGACCCAATTGGTTCGCCTCCGTCATGGGCACCGGGATCGTCGCCACCGCGGCCGCCACGCTGCCCGTCCAGGTGCCCGGCCAGCACGTCTTCGCCACCGCGATGTGGCTGCTGGCCGCCACGCTCCTCGTCGCCCTCGCCGTGGCCACCGCCCGGCGCGGCACCAGCCATCTCGACGACCCGGTGCTGATGCAGTTCTGGGGTGCGCCGCCGATGGCGCTGATGACCGTGGGCGCGGGCACGCTGCTGCTCGGGCCGGCCGAGATCGCCGTACCGGTCGATCTGGTGCTGTGGACCGCCGGGACCGTGCTCGGTCTGATCGTCGCGGTCGCGGTGCCGTACCGGATGATGACCCGGCCCACGCTGGCCGCCGCGCCCGACTCGGCTTTCGGGGGCTGGCTGATGCCGGTGGTGTCGCCGATGGTGTCGGCGGCGACCGGCGCACTGCTCGTGCCGCACGTGCCGGACGGCCGTGACCTGCTGCTGGCCTGCTACGCGCTGGCCGGGATCAGCCTGTTCGCCGCGGTCCTCGTGATCAGCCAGATCTGGGGCCGCCTGGTCCGGCACCAGGTCGGCGCCGCCCGCATGGTGCCGACACTGTGGATCGTGCTCGGACCGCTGGGCCAGTCGGTCACCGCGTTCCACCTGCTGGGCCGCTCGGCCGAGGGGGTGCTGCCTTCGCCGTACGCGGAAGGGGCCCAGATGCTGGCCGTCCTCTACGGCGTACCGACGCTGGGCTTCGCGCTCTTCTGGGGTGCGCTGGCTGCGGCGATCACGGTCAAGACCGTACGGGAGGGAATGCCCTTCTCTCTGACGTGGTGGGGCTTCACCTTCCCGATCGGCACGGTCGTCACCGGCACCGGAGGTATGGCCGCCCGCACCGGATCGCCGCTGCTCACGACGCTGGCCGTGGTCCTCTTCGTGGTGCTGGTGTCGGCCTGGGCGATCGTCGCGACCCGGACCGTACGGAGCGACCTCTGGCGTCAGCCCAGGGCGGCCAGCACGCCCACGCAGTCGATGGCCGTCACCGCCGGGCGATAGTCGAGCGACTCCGGCCAGGACTGACCCCGGGACACCCAGCCCGTACGTAATCCGGCCGCGGCCCCGCCCCCGATGTCGTACTCGGCGTGGTCGCCGACCATCCACCCGCCCTCGTCCAGGTGGCGGCCCACCGAGGCGGCGGCCAGCTCGAAGATCCGGCGGTCGGGTTTGCGCACTCCGGCCCCCTCCGAGATCGTCCAGCCCGCGACCAGGCGGTCCAGGCCGGTGCGGCGCAGCTTGGCCTCCTGCTGGGCGACCGTGCCGTTCGTGACCACCACCGGTACGAAGCCGGCCGCTGCACACGAAGTCAGCGCGGCCGCCACCAACGGGTCGGGCGCCAACTGGTCGACCATGCCCGCACGCAGCTCAACCAGCACCTCGGCCGGCTCCAGGTGGTAACGGGCCGCGATCACCGGGGCCAGTTCGTCCTTCGGCCGGTAGCCGTCCCGATCTTGTTCGACCAGCCACGGCACCTCGGTATCCCCGAACCGTGTACGGGCCCAGGCCTTGAAGGCTGCTGCGCGGTCAATAAGAGTGTTGTCCAGGTCGATGAGCAGCAACATGTATCGATCTTGTCAGGCTTCGCGGGGACGAGGAGGACGGCGTGCTGACATTCACCAACGCGGCGGAGCAGGCGGCCTGGACCATGGCCGAGGCGCTCAGCGAGAAGGCTTTCGCCGCGATGAAGGGCGCCGAGGAGGCGCAGGAGGTGTTCCGCAAGGGGCGGATGGCGATGCGGCGGCAGTTCAAAGCCCGCGGCCTGTCCGAGATCGACGCGGCCATCCGCTGGAAGAGCACGTCACAGGCGCAGGCGGCGCTGGCCGACCACGAGTTCTACATGCAGGAGGCCTCGATGTACAACGAGGCGGCCACGGCGCAGTACGCGAAAGCGCTGTATCTACGCGGTCGATAGTCAGGCGGCACGGTGGCGCAGCGTCGCCACCGTCGAGCCGGCCAGCGCGAGCAGACAGTCGGGCAACTGGCCGTCGGCGATCGCGGCACCGAACAGCGCCTCACCGGTGGAGATGTCGGCGTTCACGTAGGCGCTGACGAAGCGGGCCACCCAGCGCTTGTCGTACCGCGCGTCGTCGATGCCGGGGAAGTCGAGCGTCCACGCACCGCCGGAGGGCACCTGCCCGACCATGGTGGCGGCCAGGCACCAGGCGACGTCATAGGCGCCGACGATGCCGGAGCGGTCGACCACCGAGTCGAACGTGCCCACCACTGCGTCACTGTCGCCGCTCAGGGCACTCTGAAGAACGAGTGCCGCGTCGTCGATAGCGTGCTGTGGTACCTCGGTCACGTCAAAGAAGGTACGTGGAGTGGTCAAGGTTTGCCCGCTGAGACACGGAATCAGGCTCCGCGCAGCAGACAGGTGATGCGGGCCGTGCAGATCCGCTCGCCGCTGTCGTCGGTGATGACGATTTCGTACGTCGCCATGGTGCGTCCCCGGTGCACGGGGGTAGCGACGCCGGTGACCACGCCGGAGCGCGCCGCCTTGTGATGCGTGGCGTTGATGTCGACACCCACTGCGAACGGCCGGTCGACGGTCTGGCCGTGCATCACCGCCCCGACCGAGCCCAGTGTCTCGGCCAGCACGCAGGAGGCTCCGCCGTGCAGCAACCCGTACGGCTGGGTGTTGCCCTCGACCGGCATCGTGCCCACGACCCGCTCGGCCGAGGCCTCGCTGAGCTGGATGCCCATCCGCTCGCCGAGCGAACCACCGCCACCGGTCGTGAAGAGGTCCTGCACGCTGTCGGCCGCTATGTCCATTCGATGAACGTTACCGGCGAGGCCCGGCTCGCGGTGTTGTGACTTGGGCCCTACTCTTCCCTGCGACCGTGTTTCGCAAGGCAAGTGAGGATTATTCAGGGCGGTGCTTAGCCAGTCGTTGACCTGCGGCTGTGTGCAAGTCGAGGTCGGCCCTGAATAACCCTCATTCACATCGCAGGGAGGCCAGCATGACCGAGCCCCAGGAGACCGTCGAGACGCGTGGGAACGAGCGCGTCGACCTCATCGCGCAGGACTCGAGCGGCGACGGCAAGCCCGACGTCTGGGTGTCCGACACCGATGGCGACGGCAAGCCCGACCTGTTCCAGTTCGACACCGATGGCGACGGCAAGGTCGACATCACGATGGTCGACCTCGACCAGGACGGCAACCCGGACATGATCGTGGACGGCGACGGCGGGCACCCGCCGGCCGTCTGAGTCGTCCTAAGCCCCGCCGAGGGCGCTGAGCGCGACCCAGAGCACGGCGATCGCCACGGCCGTGGTGGCGATCGTCGACGCCCGGTGCCGCCACGTGACCGGGCCCGCGACGGCCTCGGGATGACCGAGGCGTCGCAGCACGGCCCGCTGGTCCCGGACGGCCGCCGCACGTACGGCGGCCGCCTCCGGGTCGGCCCGGCTGAGCTCCACCGCCAGCCGGGCCTGAGCGCGTTGCAGACGGCGTACGGCCGCGGAAGCCTCCCGCCCCGCGTGCTCCCCGGCGAGCCGGCGGGCCGCCGCCCGGCGTGACCCCGACCCGAGCACCTCGAGCTCGCCCGCCGTGATCAGCTGCGGATCGCCCAGCCCGGCCAGCCATCCCGCGTAGTAGTCGGCCTCGCGGTCGTGCACCCGCCGGACCAGCCACAGAATCAGCAGCAGCGGCGGCAGGCCCTTGATCAGCAGGACACCGAGCAGGGCCAGGGTGCCGTTGCCGAGGCCATCGACGAGCACCGGCGAGTTCCACAACGCGTGCGAGGCCCACGCGCCCAGCACGGCCAGCACGGCGACGCCGACCCGATGCGGACGGCTCCGCTCCCGCTTGACCACGAGGTAGCCGATGCCGGCGCCGGCCAGCGCACCGAACAGGGTGTGACTCCAGATTCCGGACAGGAAGCCGCGCAGCAGGAAGGTGGCGATCACCGGCTGCACCTGGTCGCCCTGCCCGGCCAGCGCGACCGCGCCGACGGCGAAGACGATGTCCTCGGCGATCTGGAAGCCGAGGCCGACCATCGCCCCGTAGACGATGCCGTCGAGCACGCTGTTGACCTGCGACCGGGCGATCAGCACGACGGCCACCACGCCGAGGGTCTTGGCCACCTCCTCGACCGCCGGCCCGGCGATCGCGGCCCCCCAGTCGGCCGCCAGGTGCGGCGAGCCGAGCTTGGCGACCAGGTTTTCCAGGGCCGCGCTGCCCGGGATCGAGACGGTGGTGGCCACCAGAGCGCCCCACGCGAACGCCAGCGCGAGCAGTTCGGCCGGTTCCCGTTCGATGAAGTCGAGTTCCGACACGAACAGCCAGAACGGCACGGCGAGCAGCGCGAACAGCAGGACCGAGAGGGCCGTGGCCCGCGGGTAGGCGGTGAAGAAGTGCCCGGCCAACTGGGTCATCCGGACGCCGCCGGCGATCAGCAGGGTGAGCACGACCCAGAAGGCCGGTTCCCGGGTGAGAGCGATCATTCCCGTACGGCCGGAGGGCCGCACCACAGAAGCAGTCACTGCGGCTCGCCGTCCTGGCGCAGGGTGCGGGTGCTCGCGTCGATCTGCGGCAGGGTGCGGCCCAGGTCGAGGTCGTTCCCGCTGATCGTCACCTCGATCGTGTGCCCGCCGGCCACGAAGACGGCGTAGCGCCCGCCCCGGCCGGGCGCGGTGTAGCCGCCCTGGAGCCCGGCCAGCCCACCAGCCGTACTGACCGTGAGCTGGGCGCCGGTGACCTGATAGCCGGTGGTGTCGACGATCCGCTTGCGCAGGCGTTCGGCCGCCGCGGTCAGGTCGCCGTCGAACGGCCGGACGGCGATGGCGTAGCGCACCGGTCCGAGCCGGAAGAGCGCCGTGCCCTCGGTGTCGCCGGGCCGGGTGCCGGTCACGTCGAGCACCGCACCGGCCGGGGGCACCACGGTCACTCCGGCGCCGATCGGATAGGGCTCGTCGGTGCTGATCGCCCGCTCGGAGGGCAGCGAACGATCGATCGCCGGCAGTCCGAAGGCCAGCCCGCCCAGGGTGGCGGCGACACCGAGCGCACCGAGGAGATTCGTCAGCTGACGCCGGGTGAGCCTCGCCATGCCTCAACGCTAACGGCGCGTACGCGACCTCGTGACGTACGGCCATTGTGGAGCACGGAGCAGCCTGGGAGATTACGGATTTGTCGGTTCTTCCGAAAGCCGTTCGGCGGGCACGAAAGAGGTCAGCCAGACCCCGTTGGCGCTGCGGTGGAACACGTGACCACCGGCCGCCAGCTCGCCCGCGGCGACCCGCAGCACCACCACGTCGGACGAACGCCGGCCGCCGACGTTCAGCGCGGTCGGTACATCCGGGGAGAGGTGCACATGGTGACGGCTGCGCGGCCGCAGACCCTCGCGGAGGATCGAGGCGAGGTTGTCGCGGGGCGTGCCGTGGAAGAGCACGGACGGCGGCTCGGCGGGCTCGAGACCGAGATCGACATCGACCCCGCGGGAATGCCCTTGGCTGGCCCGGATCCAGTCGGTGCCGTCGTCGCGCCGGGCGATCGCGAAGCGTGCCTTGTCGTTGCCCGCCACGACGAGATCGAGCTCGTCCCGGGTCAGGCCCAGCGCGGCCAGCAGGTCGGCCACCGGCACCCAGCCGTTCGCGTCGAGGGCGAGCCCGGCCGACTCGGGCCGATGCCGCAGCACCAGCGCAAGACGCCGGCTGACCCGCACCTGCTCGCGGCTCAACCCGGTCATCCGGCCAGCTCCGCACCGCTCGTCCGACCGGCTCCAGCCCGGCTCATCCGGCCAGCTCCAGCACGGCCAGATAGTAGGGCCGGTCCTGATCGTCGATCTCCTTGAGCCGCCACCGGGTGCCCTCGATCAGCGTCTCGAGCTCGGCCGCCGAGCAGTTCAGATAGTCGAACCACTCGGTGGCGAGCCGCCGGTAGCGCAACCGCAGCCGCAGCTGGCCGCCGAGCCGGCCGCGCTCCCGGTTGCGCTGGTGATAGCCGGCGTGCACCGGGTCGGTGGTGCCGTACGGGTCGGTGCCCTGGGCGATGATCCGGGCGCCCGGATTGGCCAGCCGGGCCAGCGCCTCCAGCAGGACCGGGGCCCGCTCGGCGCTCTCGAGCAGGCCGAGGTTGTTGCCGAGCAGCAGGAACGTGTCGTAGCGGGCGCTCGCCACGGCGTACCCGTCGACGGTGTTGCGGACGGTGTCACGCAGGCCGCGTTTGCGGGCCACCTCGATCGCCCCGGCCGACGTGTCGAGGCCGGTCACCGCCATGCCTCGACGTTGCAGCTCGACCGCCGTCCGGCCCGCGCCGACCCCGATGTCGAGCACGTGCCCGCGGACCAGGCGCAGCGCCCGGTGGTCGAACCCGCGCCAGTCGCCCGGCTCCGAGAGATAGTGATCGGCCGGCGCCCCGTTGATCAGGCCATCGTCCCGCTCGATCACCTCGATGACCGGCCGGGGCCAGCGCCCACCGGCCAGCGGCCGCGGTCCCACGCCCGAGCGCACCGCGTACGCGTCCTTGATCATCTCGCCGAACACGTCGCCGATGGCTGGCTCTTCCATGACCACTACCCTTGGCCCATGCCGACGCTGGAGCAACTCGGTTCCGAGAAGTACGTCTCCCTGACGACCTACCGCAAGGACGGAACACCGGTGCCCACGGCGGTCTGGGTGCTGCCGGCCGGCGACGGAGTCGCGATCTGGACGGTCACCGACACGTGGAAGGTGAAGCGGGCGCGCAACAACCCGCACGTCACCGTGGCCGCCTGCGATGTGCGCGGCAACGTCCGGGGCGAGGCGGTCGACGGCCGCGCCCGCATCGGCACCCCCGCCGAGCGTGACCACTTCGCCGGCGTGCTCGGCCGCAAATACCGGATGCTCGGTATCTTCGGCACGCTCCGCTACCGGCTGCTGGGCCAGCGCGACCGGATCACCGTAATTGTGGTCGATCCCGCATAAATCGCCCGCGCGAAGATACGAAGAAGGGGCGATCGTCTTCCCCGACGCTCGCCCCTAGCAACGATCTCGCGAATCGACTGAGGTCAGTCGCCCTGGCGCTGCGTGGGAATCTGCCCCTGCAGCAGGGCGCGAACCTCCGACTCCCGGTAACGACGGTGGCCGCCCAGAGTGCGGATCGCACTCAGCTTGCCTGCCTTCGCCCACCGGGTGACGGTCTTCGGGTCGACGCGGAACATCGACGCCACCTCGGCCGGCGTTAGTAGCGGCTCAGGATCGTGCGTACGCGATGCCATCGGTCACTCCTCCACAGGTACCTATAGACAACGGCCGGGGTCCCGCCGGCCGGTGCGTCTCTCATGGTCCGGCTAGTCCCCGATGTCCGACATGGGCCGAACGGACGAAGGTCCCCAGATAGACGGATGAAGCATGCCCGATTTTTGCGTGTTTTCTACGCCAGATAGTGTCTCGTTTAGTCCGATTATCACGCTTCGGCGAGCCACGATCACGAAGAGTGTTCACCTCGGGAGCGCTCCCAGCGTGGGTAATTACACCACAGATATCCGGTTTGTACCGGCCTTTGTGCAGCTCAGGCGCAACTCAGTTGCACCGCTCCAGCAACTGGACGGCCCGCCAGCGATCGACCAGCGTCTCGTAGGTGGCGGAGGCGTCGTCGGCGTCGCCGCGCGAGAGTGCCGAAAGTCCGGCCGCCACCAGTCCGGGTGAATCGTCACCGGACAAAACGTCATCCGGGAGAAGGTTGACGAGGCCGCCGTAGTCAAGCTCGACGATCGAGCGCGGGTGGAACTCCTCGAGCCACCGGGTGCCCTCCTCGACCGCCTCGGTGATCGGGGCGTCGCCCAGCGACTTACGCAGCACGGAGACGGCCCGGTGGGCCCGCCGGCGGGCCTTGGAGATCTCGGTGCGATAGCGCAGCACGCGCTGGCCCGACGCGAGGTCGATCGCCCGCTCCTCCAGGTCGACGAAGACGAACCAGCGCAGCGGCACGCCCCACGTGGCGATCTGCTCGTGCACCCGGGGCACCCCGTGCTCGAGCACCTTGGCCCCGCTGCGCCAGTCCTCCACGATGGCCTTGGCCTGACCGGCCAGCACGGGCGGGACGAAGGCGTCGGCCAGCACGCTGGGCACGCCGTCGCGCGCGTTCAGGGCCGCCTCGGCGACCCGCAGACGCAGATTCCACGGGCACACCAGCAGCGAGTCGCCCCACTGCAGCACGTACGCCTCGTCGGGCAGATCGGGCAGCCGCGTCCAGCCGGCGCCGAGCGCCTCGAGCACGGCCGTCCGCTGGCGGACCGGGCCCTCGACCGGGCCCAGAGCACGGCCCTCACGCGCGTACTTGCGCCAGAAAACCTGACGGTCGCGGTCGAAGGCGGTCAGCGGCTCGTAAACCCTCAGGTACGACGCGAACAGTGACGGCACGGCGCGATCCTTTCACGAATTCGGCCAGGTGGAATCTCCCGCGCGGACGTAATCCGCTCCCGGCCCGCCCGACTAGGCTCGCTATGTCCGGCACCACCCCCGCCGGGCACGACCGGCCCCACGAGGGCCACGACAAAAGGATCAGGAGAACAGCCATGGGCGTGTTCGACACCGAAGGCACCGACGCCACCGGTCACGAACAGGTCGTCTTCTGCCAGGACAGGCAGACCGGCCTCAAGGCGATCATCGGGATCTACTCCACGGCCCTCGGGCCGGCGCTCGGCGGCACCCGCTTCTATCCGTACGAGAGCGAGGACGCCGCTCTCGCCGACGTGCTGAAGCTCTCGCGCGGGATGGCGTACAAGAACGCTCTCGCCGGTCTCGACCTCGGCGGGGGCAAGGCGGTCATCTGGGGCGACCCGGCCCGGGCCAAGTCCGAGGGGCTGCTGCGGGCGTACGGGCGCTTCGTCGAGTCGCTGCACGGCCGCTATTACACCGCCTGCGACGTCGGCACCTACGTCCCCGACATGGACGTCATCGCCCGCGAGACCCGCTACGTCACCGGCCGCAGCATCGAGCACGGCGGTGCCGGCGACTCCTCGATCCTCACCGCCTGGGGCGTCTTCCAGGGCATGCGCGCCGCCGCCGACCACACCTGGGGCCGCCCGTCGCTGGCCGGCCGCACGGTCGGCATCGCCGGTCTCGGCAAGGTCGGGAAATATCTGGCCGGCCACCTGATCGAGGACGGCGCGACCGTGATCGCCACCGACGTCAACGAGGCCGCCCTCAGCTGGGCCCGCACCACCTATCCCCAGATCGAGCTCGTGGCCGACACCACAACGCTGATCACCTCTGATCTCGACGTCTACGCGCCGTGCGCGCTCGGCGGTGCGCTCGACGACGACACCGTGCCGGTGCTGCGGGCCAAGGTGGTGACCGGCGGGGCCAACAACCAGCTGGCCCATCCCGGCATCGAGAAGTCGCTGGCCGAGCGGGGCATCCTCTACACGCCCGACTACCTGGTCAACGCGGGCGGCGTGATCCAGGTGGCCGACGAGATCGAGGGCTTCAACTTCGAGCGGGCCAAGCTGCGCGCGACCGGCATCTTCGACACGACCCGCCGGATCCTCGAGATGGCCGACACCGAGGGCGTCGCCCCGGCCGTCGCCGCCGACCGGCTCGCCGAGCAGCGGATGGCCGAGATCGGCCGCCTGCGCTCGATCTTCCTCGGCTGAACGGGCCGCCTTCGCCTACCCGAACGGTGGGTCGAAGAGGCGAGTTTGGGGCCTGCCGCGCGTTCCGGGACGGAAAACCGCGACGCGCGGCAGTGTCACACGCAACCCGAGGTGCCGAAGACGGCATCGTCCATGTACCGTAAGACCCACGAGAGATGCCTAACGTCATCGGGGCCCGCCTTCGGGCTGCCCCGAATTCTGTGCGAGGGGGTCGAGCCATGGGGCGCGGCCGTGCTAAGGCCAAGCAGACGAAGGTGGCCCGGGAGTTGAAGTATCACTCCCCGAACACCGACCTCACCGCCTTGCAGCGCGAACTGGCGGGTGCCGGTCAGTCCGACCGTCACTTCGACGACGACAAAGATGAGTTCGTCGACGATGACGAGGACGACGCTGAGGACGACCAGGACACCTGGTCGCCGACAACAAGGCGCTGACCCCGTATTGCACAGAGCACGCGGCTGACCGCGTGCTCACGTGCGTCCGTGGTCAACAACCCTACGGTTCACACCGAAGCCCACGCGGGCCAACACTCGCGTGGGCTTCGAACCGGGTTCAACTGCGCAGACCTGCGTGAACGCGAGAATCGCTAACTGCCCGCACTCGCCTCGTTTGTGAGCAGACAGCCGATTTTCGTCGCCGCGGGGTTTGCGGTGCCGGAAATTGGCTGTCTGCTCACAAACCTCGCAGAGGCGAGTGCCGCGGAGCGAAGCGACGCCATGTCCCAGCAGCCATCTATCTGGGTCTGTTGTTCCAGTTGTAGAACGTGGGGATGTTCTCGAAGTGGTTCCAGGCGCACACCGCCGAGCCGTCCTCTGACGTGCTCTCCGCACGTGCTCGCCGGGCTTCCTCCGCTTCGTGCAGGAGTGCCGCCAGACCGTCCCGGGTGTCGTGCACCCGTGTCGTCACCGGATCGGTCCCCTGCTCTTCCGACCGGTCATCGGACAGCCGAGGGCTCGTGATCTCGGGCATGGTCCAGCACTCCCTCCAGTAGGCGAATCTTGCTGTTCCGGCAGTGGTCCGTCTCGGTGGTGTCGAACCGGCCCTGCTCGAAGTAGCGGTTGGCCGCGTGAGCGCCCCCGCAGAAGCCGAAGTATGGACAGGCGGCGCGGCAGGACTCCACGCCACGCAGGAACTCGCCGATCCACGGGGTGTCCGCCGCGCCGGCCAGGATCTCGGCCAGCGGAGTGCTCAGCACGTTGCCACTGGTGAAATCGCCGTAGCGCGGGTCGGAGAAGCCGGCCAGTTCGGGCGAGAGCAGCACCACCGAGCCGTCGTGGGCGATGGTCGGGATCGGGTCGAGCTGCCGGGGCAGCAGATCGTCGGCGGTCTCGTCGAGCACGGCGGCGACGTAGCGCAGGCTCCACTCGACCTCGCGCAGGTGGATGCGCGGATCGGCCCGCCAGGCGGTGACCAGCTCGGCCCAGAAGGCGGTGACGTCGGCGGCCGTGTGCCGGTTGGTCCGCGTGTTCACGCCTTCCAGTTCCTCGACGTTGATGCCGAGCACGTCGCAGCCCAGGCCGAGGAAGTAGTCGTAGAGCTCGGTCGCCGTGCCGGGCCGCGGATCGCCGACCACGCAGAGCGCCGAGAAGCCGATGTCGTGCCGGCGCAGCGCCTCGATGCCCCGCACGATCCGGTCGTACGCCGGTCGGCCACCCCGGGTGACCCGGTCGCCGTTGCGCGGCTCGGGGCCGTCCACGCTGACGCTGACCCGTACGTCGTGGGTCTGGAAGAAATCGCACCAGGCGTCGTCGATCAGGGTGGCGTTGGTCTGCACGTGATGCTCGACGCCAGGCCCGAACGGCTCGAACAGGGCGGCCAGGTGATCGCGGCCGGCGGCCAGCGGCTCCCCGCCGTGCCAGACCACCGAGAACCGGCCGTCGCGGGCCCAGCCCTCGATCGACGCGGCCACGGCCCGGGCCACCTCGACCGGCATCCGGTTGTCGGCGGCCCGGAACGGGAGATAGCAGTAGGCGCAGTCCAGGTTGCAGAGGGTCGTCGGCTGCATGACGACGTAGGTGGGGACACTCGCGATGCCCCGCATCCCGCTCCAGACCGGCGTCATCGCCGCACCCCCGTCCCGTGACTCATGCTTTGCCGCGTTCCCGCAAAAGTGTGCGGAACTCACGTCAGAGGCTAGGCTCTGCGGTCCAGCCGAGTAAACGAAAGATCCGCATGTGCCGGATATCGACACACGCGGATCACTTCGGTTTGAAACGTCAGCCCCGGGTGTACTGGCCCATCATCTGCACCTCACCGGTGCCCTCGATGACCTCGCCGACCTGCCACGCCTCGACGCCACGGCCGGTCAGGTAGGCCATCGCGCGGTCGGCGTCGTCGGACGAGACGATCGCGAACATGCCCACGCCCATGTTGAACGTGGCCTCCATCTCGTGGTCCTCGATCCGGCCCTTGGCCTGGATGAGGTCGAATATGGGCTGCGGTCGCCAGGTCGAGCGGTCGACCACCGCGTCGGCGTTGGCGGGCAGGATGCGGTTGAGGTTGCCCGGGATGCCGCCGCCGGTGACGTGGGAGAACGCGCGGACGTCGGTCTCCTCGATCAGGCCCAGGCAGTCCTTGGCATAGATCTTGGTGGGGGTGAGCAGTTCCTCGCCCAGCGTGCGCTGGCTGCCGAAGTCGTCGACCACCGAGTCGAGACGCATGCGGCCGGCGCCGAGCAGCACGTGGCGTACGAGCGAATAGCCGTTGGAGTGCAGCCCCGAGGACCGCATCGCGATCACCGCGTCGCCCAGCTCGACCCGGTCGCGGCTGAGGATCTCGCTCTCCTCGACCACGCCGACACCGGTGGCGGACACGTCGTATTCGTCCGGGCGCAGCACGCCGGGGTGCTCGGCCGTCTCGCCGCCCAGCAGGGCGCAACCGGCGTAGCGGCAGCCGTCGGCGATGCCGGCGCCGATCTCGGCCACCTTGTCCGGTACGACCTCGCCGCAGGCGATGTAGTCGAGCAGGAACAGCGGCTCGGCGCCACAGGCGACCAGGTCGTCGACGACCATGGCGACCAGGTCGATGCCGATGGTGTCGTGGATGTCGAGCTGCTGCGCGATCACCAGCTTGGTGCCGACGCCGTCGGTCGACGAGGCCAGGATCGGGCTCTTGTACTTCGAGGTGTTCAGCTTGAACAGCCCGGAGAAGCCACCCAGGTCGCCCATCACCTCGGGGCGGGTGGTGCGCTTGACCTTCGACTTGAGCAGCTCGACGGCCCGGTCACCGGCCTCGATCGAGACGCCCGCGTCCGCGTAGGTGGCCGTGCGCTTGCGCACGGCGCGGCCGCCGCCGGCCGTCCAGGGCCGGCGGTCGGCGCCCTCAGCGCCGTTGGACCCGGCACTGTTGCGCTCGGACACGTGCGTCACGGTTCTCCCCTTAAACGTGCTTCGTCAGTGAAACTCATGCGCCGCCGCCCTGACCGGCCAGCTCGCGAACGTCGTACTCGGTCTCGAGCTCGGCGACGGCCGCGGTCGCCGCCTCGTCGGTGGCCGACGGCATCGAGGCGCGCTTGCCGACGCCCTCGAGCAGGTGCTTGCCGATCAGGTTGCCGGCCGGCAACTCGATCGGATAGTGACCATCGAAGCAGGCCATGCAGAGCCGCGTCTTCGGCTGCTCGGTGGCCGACACCAGACCGTCCAGGGAAACATAACCCAGGGAGTCGGCTCCGATCGAGCGGCGGATGCCCTCGTTGTCGAGCCCGTTGGCCAGCAGTTCGGCCCGGGTGGCGAAGTCGATGCCGTAGAAACAGGGCCACTTGACCGGCGGCGACGAGATCCGCACGTGCACCTCGAGCGCCCCGGCCTCACGCAGCATGCGCACCAGCGCGCGCTGGGTGTTGCCGCGGACGATCGAGTCGTCGACCACGACCAGGCGCTTGCCCCGCACGACCTCGCGCAGCGGGTTGAGCTTGAGCCGGATGCCCAGCTGGCGGATCGTCTGCGACGGCTGGATGAAGGTGCGGCCGACGTACGCGTTCTTGGTCAGCCCGGCGCTGAAGGTGATGCCGGACTCTTCGGCGTAGCCGATCGCGGCCGGGGTGCCCGACTCGGGGACCGGGATGACCAGGTCGGCTTCGACCGGGTGCTCGCGGGCCAGCACGCGGCCGATCTCGACGCGGGCCGAGTACATGTTGCGGCCGGCGATCGTCGTGTCGGGGCGGGCCAGATAGACGTATTCGAAGAGGCAGCCCTTGGGCTCGGGCGCGGCGAACCGGGTCGACCGCAGGCCGTGCTCGTCGATCGCGAGCATCTCGCCCGGCTCGACCTCGCGGACGAAGCTGGCGCCGACGATGTCGAGGGCGGCGGTCTCACTGGCGACCACCCAGCCTCGCTCCATGCGGCCGAGCACCAGCGGGCGTACGCCCTGGGGGTCGCGCGCGGCGTAGAGGGTGCTCTCGTCCATGAAGACGAAGCTGAAGGCGCCCTTGAGCCCCGGCAGCACCTCGAGCGCGGCGGCCTCGACCGAGAGATCGGGGCGGCTGGCCAGCAGGGTGGTCACCAGGGCGGTGTCGGAGGTCGCACTGTCGGCTTCGAGGCCCCGCTCGGCGACCTCACGGGCCAGCTCGGCCGTATTGACCAGGTTGCCGTTGTGGGCCAGCGCGATGGTCGTGCCGGCCGTGGTGGCCCGGATCGTCGGCTGGGCGTTCTCCCAGTTCGAACCGCCGGTGGTGGAGTAACGCGTGTGGCCGATCGCCAGGTGGCCCTGCAGGCTGGCCAGGGTCGGCTCGTCGAAGACCTGGGACACGAGGCCGAGATCCTTGTAGACCACCACGCCGGAGCCGTCACTCACCGCGATGCCGGCTGCTTCCTGGCCGCGGTGCTGAAGAGCGAAGAGCCCGAAATAGGTGAGTTTCGCGACCTCTTCCCGGGGGGCCCAGACACCGAAGACGCCGCAGGCATCCTGGGGGCCGCGCTCCTGGGGGTCGAGATCGTCGGTCAACCGGCCGTCGCCTCGGGGCACCTGTTGCTCCCTCATGCTGATCTGCTCGAACTTTGCTGGACCGCTCCGACGGCCCAGTGTACGCGAGCCGCGGGGGTGCGGCTCGGGCTGTCAATCGGCCGCGCCACCGGTCAGCGGAAGGTATTCGGTGAGATCGGTTCGAATGCCGCTCGCCCGCAGCCGTCCGTCACGCAGCGCATCGGCCCAGCTCACACGCTCCGTGGCGACCAGAACCCAGGTGACCGGGTCCGCTTCGACCACATTGGGCGGTGTGCCACGGGTGTGCCTGGGACCAGGAACACACTGAATGGCACCGAAAGGCGGAATCCGGACCTCCACCGATCGGCCAGGCGCCTTGGCCGACAACTCCGCGAGGAGCGCTCGCACAGCGTCACGCAGCACTGATCGCTCGGGCTGGACGCCGCGATCCAGCGCGTCCAACGCTTGGCGGACCGACTCGGATTTATTGTGCGCAGGAGACACGTCGGGACAATACGACTCGCTTCAGCGAGATTGGTACGCGGCCCTGGGTCGCGCTGGGGACGTTTGACAAGGCATAGTGGCCGACGGTGTTTTAGTCGCGGGATGTAACCGGCTCCCCCAATCGGCCGGTGACCGTGCGACCGGAAGGCGGTGGAAGGTGACGACGCACCTACGAGCCCGGGCTGCCCAGGCCGGTGCGTTACTGGCGGTGGTCGTCGGCGGAGTCTTCGCCGCCCCCGCGGTGGCGCTCGCCGAGGCACCCGCCGTGCAGATCACCGACCTCTCGACCGAGGTGCCCTCGGGCGCCAAGATCGACATGACTTTCCAGGTCCGCGAGACCAACGGCAACGACGGCACGCCGGCCACCGTCGAGGTCAACAGCGGTGGCATGCGCTGCGACGGCTGCGGTCGCCGCATCTCCCCGATCTCCGGTGACGGCACCGAGTTCAAGGTCCAGTTCACCGCGCCCGACGTCAACGCCGGTGACACGCGTCAGGTGACCGTACAGATCACCGCCACCATCGTCGGGCAGCAGGGTCGTGAGACCGGCCGGGTGAACCAGCAGATCACGGTCAAGGGTCCCGACGCGCCGCAGGCCGTCCGTCAGGTCTCGGGCCGGGTCAAGGACCAGGACGGCAAGGGCGTCGCCGGGGCGCTGGTCGCGATGCGGGACGGCGCCAACAAGACCTTCCAGGCGACGTCGGACGGCTCAGGTCAATACTCGTTCACCTCGTCCGACAACAACCCGATCACGGCCGGCACGATCTCGATCGCCGCCGGCAAGGACGGCTTCGAAGAGGCCGCGGTCCAGCGGCAGGCCTCGGCCGGCCAGAGCCTGGTCGTGGCGCTGACCCTGAAGTCGACGGCGCCCGCGACGCCGTCCGCCACGGCCACACCGAGCGCGACGGCCAGCGCCTCACCGACGGCCGAGACGAGCGCCGAGGCGGCGCCCGACGAGACCACCACCACCGAGGCTGCCCCCGACAACGCCGCGTCCCAGGAGGACAGCGGCGGCTCGATGCTCTACATCATCATCGGCATCCTGCTGGTCGCGGCCGGCATCGGCGCCATCGTGCTGGTCATGCTGCGCCGCAAGAACAACGACGACAATGACGACGACGACCCGACCGGCCTGCCCGGCTCCGGCGGCGTCGTGCCGCCGAGCCAGGGCCGCTACGGCGGCGACGCCACCCGCGTCGCGGCGCCGGTCGGCGGCGGCCGGGCCAACGACGCGACCATGATCGCTCCGCTGTCCGGGGCACCGTCCATGGCGGACGCTCCGACGGTGATCCACCGCATGCCCGCCGCCGAGGACGAGTTCCCCGACCCCTACGGTGCGCCGATGCCGCCGCAGGGTGGCTACGCGGGTTCGGGCGCGGCCGCCGGTGGCTGGGACCAGCCGGGTGGTGGCACCAACCAGTACGGCGGGGGCACGCAGCAGTACGGCGGCGGCACCCAGCAGTACAACGGCGGCGGCCAGTACGGCGACTCCACCCAGTACGGCCGGCCGCAGGACGACGCCAACGACTACGGCCAGTCGGCCGACCAGCAGCAGGGTGCCGGCTACGGAGCGTACGGCGAGCCCACCGGCATGTACCGGCCCGACGCCGGGCACGACGACGGTGGCTACGGCGGCTACGACCAGGGTGGCGGCTACGGCGACCAGCAGCAGTACGGCGGTGGCCAGTACGGCGGCGCCCCTCAGGGCGGCGGCTACCAGGGCGGCGGCTACGCAGCGGAGCCGGCCGACCAGGGTGGTTACGGATCGTGGGGCGCCCCCGGCGACGGCATCGACAACAACGGCTACGGCCCGCAGGGCACCGGTCAATACGGCGCTCCGCAGGGCGGCCAGCAGTACGGCAATGCCCCCCAGGGCGGCGGCCAGTACGGCGGCGCCCCTCAGGGCGGCCAGTACGGCGGTGGCGGCTACGACGACGGCTACCAGGACGACCAGCGCGGCGGCTACGACCCGCGCCAGGGCGGCTACCAGGGTGGCGGTTACCCGGGCAACGACCAGGCCGGCTATGACGACCAGCAGCAGTACGGCAACCAGCAGGGCGGCTACGACCAGCGCGGTGGTGGCAACTACGGCGGCCAGCCGCGCCAGGGTCAGGACTCGCCGGCCCCGCGCCGCGGCGGTCACGACTACTGAGTTTCCCGGGCACGACGAAGCACAAAGAAAGCCGGCCAGCGATTTCGCTGGCCGGCTTTCTCGTGTCAGTGACCGCTAGGCGATCGGACCGCCCGGCGTCGAATCCTTGGCCTCGGATGCCGAGGCCGCCGACGTGCCGTCCGCCTCGATCGGGGCGGCCGACTCCATGGCCGCGCCGGAGGCTCCCGCGATCAGCACCTCGTCGCCGCGGTCGGACCCGGCCGGCGCGGACGGGTCGGCCGCGTGCTCCGGGTCGCCGTGCCGGTTGGCCAGCTCGGCCGTGCCACCGAACAGGGCGGGCAGCGTCGCCTCGTGCGCCGTGCGTGCCTCGTCGAGCGGGATGCTGAACTGGTCGCGCACCTCGAGCACCGGCTCGGCCGAGGTGGCACCGAGTTGGACACAGGGCACGCCGTATTCACCGGCCAGGGCCGCGAACGCCTTGTCGTGCCCGCGTGGCACCGCGACCAGCGCACGACCGGCCGACTCGCTGAACAGGTGCACGAAGGCGGACTGGCCGTCGTCGGGCAGCGAAACCGTCACGCCGACGTTGCGCCGCAGGCAGCTCTCGACGAGGACCTGCGCTAGGCCGCCGTCGGAGAGGTCGTGCGCGGCGCTCACGTGACCCGCCTGCGAAGCGCGGGCCATCAGCATGGCCAGGCGACGCTCCTTCTCGAGGTCCACCTTGGGCGGGCGTCCGCCGAGGTGGCCGTGGGTGACCCAGGCCCATTCGGAGCCGGAGAGCTCGCACGAGGTCTCGCCGAGCAGGTAGACGAGGTCGCCCTCGCTGCCGGCCGGGAAGCCCATCGGGATGCGCCGGGCGACGTCGTCGAAGACGCCGAGCACGCCGACCACGGGGGTCGGGTGGATCGCGGCGGCGCCGGTCTGGTTGTAGAAGCTGACGTTGCCCCCGGTCACCGGGGTGCCCAGCTGCTGGCAACCGTCGGCCAGGCCGCGGACGGCCTCGGCGAACTGCCACATCACGGCCGGGTCTTCGGGCGAGCCGAAGTTGAGGCAGTCGGTCACCGCGACCGGTTCGGCCCCGGTGACGGCGACGTTCCGATAGGCCTCGGCCAGCGCGAGCCGCGCCCCCTCGTACGGGTCGAGCCGGGCGAAGCGGCCGTTGCCGTCGACCGACAGCGCGACGCCGAGACCGGTGCGCTCGTCGATCCGCAGCACACCCGAGTCTTCCGGCTGGGCCAGCACGGTGTTGCCGAGCACGTAACGGTCGTACTGCTCGGTCACCCACGTCTTGTCGCACAGGTTCGGCGAGGCGATCATCCGCAGCACGGTCTCGCGCAGTTCGTCACCCGTGGACGGGCGGGGCAGGGTTTCCGCCTTGTCGGCCTGAAGCAGTATCAAGTCGGCGGGCTCGCGGATCGGGCGGGCATAGACCGGGCCGTCGTCGGCGAGCGAGCCCGGCGGCACGTCCACCACGACGTGGTCGTTCCAGGTGATCACGAGTCGGCCGGGCGAACCGTCCTCGCCGGCCGGGGTGACCTCGCCGATCGCGGTGGCCCAGACGCCCCACTTCTCGGCGACGGTCAGCACGCGGTCGAGGTTTTCCGGCGTGACGATCAGGAGCATGCGCTCCTGCGACTCGCTGGCCAGGATCTCGGTCGGCGACATGGACGCCTCACGCAGCGGCACCCGCTCGAGCCACACCCGCATGCCGGTGCCGGCCGCGGCCGCGGTCTCGGTGAGCGCGCAGGTCAGACCCGCGCCGCCGAGGTCCTGGATGCCGGCGACGAGGCCGGCGTCGTACAGCTCGAGGCAGCTCTCGATGAGCAGCTTCTCCATGAACGGGTCGCCGACCTGCACCGACGGGCGGCGCTGCTCGGCACCCTCGTCGAAGGTGGCCGAGGCCAGCACGGAGACACCGCCGATGCCGTCGCGGCCGGTACGCGCACCGAGCAGCACGACGACGTTGCCGACGCCGGCCGCCTCCTTGTGCTGCAGACGCTCGACCGGCAGTACGCCGATGCTCAGCGCGTTGACCAGCGGGTTGCCCTGATAGGTCGGGTCGAAGACGATCTCGCCGCCGATGTTGGGCAGGCCCAGGCAGTTGCCGTAGCCACCGATGCCGGCCACCACACCGGGCAGCACCCGGGCGGTGTCGGGGTGGTCGGCCGCACCGAAGCGCAGCGGGTCCATCACCGCGATCGGGCGGGCGCCCATCGCCAGGATGTCGCGCACGATGCCGCCGACGCCGGTGGCCGCGCCCTGGTAGGGCTCGACGAAGCTCGGGTGGTTGTGCGACTCGACCTTGAAGGTGACCGCGAGCTCGTCGGAGATCTGCACGACGCCCGCGTTCTCGCCGATGCCGGCCAGCATGCGGGTGCCGCGCGGCGCCTTGTCACCGAACTGCCGCAGGTGCACCTTGCTCGACTTGTAGGAGCAGTGCTCGCTCCACATGATCGAATACATCGCCAGCTCGGAGGCGGTGGGACGGCGACCGAGGATCTGCCGGATCCGGTCGTACTCGTCGTCCTTGAGGCCGAGCTCGGTGTGCGGCTGCAGCTCGTCGGAGGTGCTGAGAGCGCGCTGCACCGTGTCGGGGCCGCCGTCGAACTCGTTGACCAGCACGTCGGTCGCGGCAAAGCCCGTCTGCTTCGGCGCCGCGGACGTGTCCGGCTGCGTCGTCATTACTGGTGTCCCCCTGCGTTTGCCCCCGCGGACGACCCGGCCAGGGCCCGCAGGACGGAGGTGAAGAAGCCGAGGCCGTCGAGCGACGGACCGGTCAGCGCCTCCACCGCGTGTTCCGGATGCGGCATGATGCCGACGACGTTGCCGGCCTCGTTGGTGATCGCGGCGATGTCGCGCTGCGAACCGTTCGGGTTTCCGCGGATGTAGCGCGCCACCACGCGGCCCTCAGCCTCGAGCTGGTCGAGCGTGCGCTGGTCGGCGACGTAGCAGCCCTCACCGTTCTTCACCGGGATCAGGATCTCCTGACCGGCCGTGAACGAGTTGGTCCACGCCGTGTCGGTCGACTCGACGCGCAGGAACTGGTCGCGGTTGCGGAAGTGCAGGTGCTGGTTGCGGGTGAGCGCACCGGGAAGAAGATGCGCCTCGCAGAGGATCTGGAAGCCGTTGCAGATGCCGAGGACCGGCAGACCGCCGCGGGCGGCGTCGACGATCGAATCCATCGCCGGGGCGAACCGGGCGATCGCGCCGCAGCGCAGGGCATCGCCGTAGGAGAAGCCGCCGGGCAGCACCACCGCGTCGACGCCGTGCAGGTCGGGGTCGCCGTGCCAGAGTCGGACGACGTCGGCGCCGGCGATGCGCGCGGCACGGGCCGCGTCCCCGTCGTCCAGCGATCCCGGGAAGGTGACCACACCGATGCGCATGGTCAGGCGACCTCCGCCGCAGCGTCCTCGTGGACGTGGATGGTGAAGTCTTCGATCACCGGGTTGGCGAGAAGCTTGTCGGCGATCTCGCGAGCCCGATCGAGATCGGGCGCCCCCTCGAACTCGATCTCGATGCGCCGGCCGATGCGGACGGACGTGACATCGGTGACGCCGAGCCTGGGCAGCGCATTCGCAACCGCCTGGCCCTGCGGATCAAGGATCTCCGGCTTCAGCATGACGTCGACCACGACGCGAGCCACGGGCACTCCTGACTGATAGGTGTAAGCACGTGGAGCCTACCTTGCGAACCACGCTACGGGATTCTCGGCCGGTGTCGCGCACGCGACGCTCGGCCCGCTGAGCAGCCAACTCACCGGTGATCTCGACCACCCGTGAGATCAACCGCGGGGTCATCACACGGTGATAGGAGTCAGGTGGGTTCTAGGCGGCGTCGCGCGGGCGTTCTACGGTCAGTTCACGATCTCCGAGAGACCGTGCGGTGGCCGCCCCGCCACCGCACGGACGGGACTCCGCCGGGGCGCGTCGTGATGATCATCTCCGCCGCGCCCTAGCGGCATGTCGGCCCCAGGCTTCAGAGGATCGGAGCCGGGGCGTACTTCGCGGCGTCGGGGTGCGCGGCCACGATCGTCGCGACCCGGTCGGCCACCGTACGCACCTGCGACGGCGCCGCCCCCACGAAGGCGGCGTGATCGGCGACCAGGGTGTCGATCTCGGCCCGGGTCAGCTTGAGCCGGCCGTCGGCGGCGAGCCGGTCGAACAGGTCGTTGACCGTGGCGGCCTTCTCCCGCATCGCGAGCGCGACGGCGACGGCGTGCTCCTTGATCACCTCGTGTGCGACCTCACGGCCGACACCCTTCCGTACGGCCGCAACAAGGATCTTGGTCGTCGCGAGGAACGGCAGGAACCGGTCGAGCTCGCGGGCGATCACCGCGGGATAGGCACCGAACTCGTCGAGCACCGTGAGGAACGTCTGGAACAGACCGTCGGCGGCGAAGAACGCGTCGGGCAGCGCGACCCGGCGCACCACCGAGCACGAGACGTCGCCCTCGTTCCACTGGTCACCGGCCAGCTCGCCGACCATCGACAGGTAGCCGCGGACGATCACGGCGAGACCGTTGACCCGCTCGGACGAGCGCGTGTTCATCTTGTGCGGCATCGCCGACGAGCCGACCTGGCCCGGCTTGAAGCCCTCGGTGACCAGTTCCTGCCCGACCATCAGGCGGATCGTGGTGGCCAGCGAGGACGGCCCGGCGACGACCTGGGCCAGCGCCGAGACGACGTCGAAGTCGAGCGAGCGCGGATAGACCTGGCCGACGCTGCTGAGCACCCGCTCGAAGCCCAGGTGGGAGGCGACCCGCTGCTCGAGCGTGCCGAGCGCGTCGAAGTCGCCGTCGAGCAGGTCGAGCTGGTCGGCCGCGGTGCCGACCGGACCCTTGATCCCGCGCAGCGGATACCGGGCGATCAGGTCGTCGAGGCGCTCGTACGCGATGAGCAGCTCTTCCGCCGCCGAGGCGAACCGCTTGCCCAGCGTCGTGGCCTGGGCCGCCACGTTGTGCGAGCGCCCGGTCATGACCAGGTCGGAGTATTCGACCGCGCGCTCGGTGAGCCGGGCCAGGGTGGCGATCACCCGCGCCCGGATCAGCTCGAGCGACGCCTTGATCTGCAGCTGCTCGACGTTCTCGGTCAGGTCGCGGGAGGTCATTCCCTTGTGGATCTGCTCGAACCCGGCCAGCGCGCTGAACTCCTCGATGCGCGCCTTCACGTCGTGCCGGGTGACGCGCTCGCGGGCCGCGATCGAGGGCAGGTCGACCTGGTCGAGCACCGACTCGTAGGCCTCGACGGCGCCCTCGGGCACGGCCACGCCGAGATCGCGCTGGGCCCGCAGCACGGCCAGCCAGAGGCGGCGCTCCATCCGGATCTTCTCCTCGGGCGACCAGAGGGCGACGAGGTCGGCGGAGGCGTAACGAGCGGCGAGGACGTTCGGGATGGTCACGCCACAGATTCTTTCACGACGCCGGCGGGCTCCTCGGGCAGCTTGTGCGGGAGGGTGCGTACGTCACGGCTGATCAACATGACGGCCACCGAGACCGCCATCAGCACCCCGGCGCCGACCAGAGTCGTCTCGACGCCGAAGACATGCGCGATCGGGCCGGCCGCGAGCTCGCCGATCGGCATGGCCACGAACGATCCGACCATGTCGTACGAGTACACGCGGGCCAGCTTGTCCGGCGGGATGTGCTCCTGCATGGTCGTCTCCCAGGCGACGCCGAACTGCTCGACCGAGAGCCCGGCGATGGCCGCGCCGGCGATCAGGGCCCAGAAGTTCGGGTACGCCCCGAGCAGCAGCAACGGCACCGCCATGCCGAAACAGGCCACGCTGCCGAACAGCAGCAGCCGCCGCACCCGCAGGCGCATCGCGATCAACGCGCCGACGATCATGCCCGCGGTCTGCGCGGCGAGCACGATTCCCCAGGCCCGGCGGCCGATGGTGTCGTCGGCCACGACCGGACCGAGGACGAAGAGGCCGCCACTCCAGACCGCGTTGCCGAGTGCCGCGCCCGCCACGACCACCCAGAGCCACTGCCGGGAGCGGAATTCCGACCATCCCGTACGCAGGTCGGCGAACACGTTAGGCCGAGCCGGCTCGACTGCCGGAACGCCCTCGGAACCGACCGGAGGCTCGGTCGACGCGGCCGGAGCCGGGGCCGGAGTCGCCACCAGCGAGCGCAGGGGGATGAACAGCAGCCCGGACAGAGCGAACGTGACGGCGTCCACGGCGATGCCCCAGCCCGGGTTGGTCGCCGCGACCACGACCCCGGCCAGCGGCGCGCCGAGGATCGCGGCGGAGTTGAGCCCGAGCCGGTTGACGGCGTTGGCCTGCTGGCGGATCTCGGCCGGCACGGTCAGCGGCAGGATCGACGAGCTGGCCGGCAGGGCGAGCGCGCCCACCATGCCGTTCATCGCGCCGAGCACGATGAGCAGGGGGATCGTCGCGTTGCCGGTGAGCACGAGGGCGGCCACCGCGCCCTGGGTCAGCGCCGCGGCCAGGCTGGCGCCCACCATCAGCAAGTGCTTCGGCATGCGGTCGGCGAGCACCCCGCCGAAGAGCAGGAACGCCACGTTGACCAGCGTCCGGGCCCCGACCACGAGACCGAGGTCGGTTGCCGAGCCGGTCAGGTCGAGGACGGCGAAGGCGAGCGCGATCGGCGCGAAGGAGTTGCCCAGCGCGTTGACCGTGCGGCCGGCCAGCAGGAAACGAAAGGGTGCGTGACGCAGCGGCGCGAAGTTACTGCCCATCGGGTGACTCCATCTCGAACATCGCCACAGTGGTGCTGGTGCGGATGGTGCCGGGAGTGCGCGGCGGCTGGGCCGCGTCGTGCAGCTCGCGGAGCGCCTCGCCGACCTTGCCGTGGATCTCGCGCCAGACGACGGGATCGATCCAGAGGTCGCCGTCGCCGAGAACCGAGGCCGTCCCGGCCGTCCAGCGCCCGAGGGCGACACGACGAACGAGCTCGTGCCCGAGCGCGGCGAAGAGCTCGCCCTTCTCCTCGGCCGACTCGGGTTTCCGGTCGAGGCGGGCGTCGTAGCGGTAGCGCTTGGCCACACCGCCGCGGATCTTCTCCTCGCCGACCAGCACGATCACACCGGCCGAGTGCAGGTTGCGCAGGTGGTAACTCGCGTTGGCGTGCGTGAGGCCGAGCTCGCGAGCCACGTCGGCCGCGGTCAGGGCGGCTCCGGTCAAAAGAGACAGGATCTGCAGGCGTACGGGATGGGCCATCGCCCGCAGCGACGCGCCCTCTTCTCCCAAAGACATGTTGGGGAGTCTAGGGACGCCGAGGGCCGACTGTCCAATGAATGTTTGGGAGTGGCACACTGCACGGTGGAGTGGCAACGTTCGCTAAGGTTACTGGCGAGTAGGTATTGAGCTCATCTTGAAAGGTCCACCGATGACTGATTTCAACCCGGACGCTCTCTCCTCGATCGGCCCCAAGGAGTTCGCGGCGCTCGTCAAGGCGACCCCCGACGCGAAGCTCGCCGAGGTGATGGCGGGCGACTCGCGCACCAAGATCCTCGACGAGGTCTTCAACCGCATGCCCACGCTGTTCCGCGCCGAGCGGGCCGGCAACACCAGCACGGTCATCCACTGGATCATCACCGGTGGCGCCGACGGCGCGAGCGACACCTACGAGACGGTGATCGAGAACGGCGCCTGCACGGTCACCAACCAGCCGGCCCGCGACCCCAAGCTGGCCATGACCATGGACGCGGTCACGTTCCTCAAGGTCGTCTCGGGTGACGGCAACCCGATGATGCTGTTCATGACCGGCAAGATCAAGGCCAAGGGTGACCTGGGCCTGGCCGCCAACGTGGCCAAGCTCTTCGACATCCCCAAGGCCTGACCGCTCGGTCAGAGCTTGATGCGTCCCTCGACGGCGCCCAGCGCGATATCAGTGCGGAACTGGGCGCCGTCGAGGCGTACGCCGTCGACCAGGGCGTAGGCCGCCGCGCGGGCCGCAGCCAGGTCGGACCCGGTAGCGGTCACGCTCAGCACCCGGCCACCGGCCGAGACCAGCGCGCCGTCGGCACGACGGGCCGTGCCCGCGTGGATCACGCCCGGCACCTCGGCGCCGTCGATCACGTCGCCCGTACGCGGCGTGGCCGGATAGTTCTGACTGGCCACCACGACGGTGATCGCCGCACCCTCGCGCCACCGCAGCGGCGGCAGCTGGGCCAGCGTCCCGGTGGCGGCCGCGTTCAAGAGTGAACCCAGCGGCGACTCGAGCAGGGCCAGCACGACCTGGGTCTCCGGGTCGCCGAATCGCGCGTTGAACTCGATGACCTTGGGGCCGTCGGGGGTCAGCGCGAGCCCGACATAGAGCAGCCCCGAGAACGGAGTGCCGCGGCGGCGCATCTCGGCCAGCGTCGGCTCGACCGTCTCGGTCAGCACCCGGTCGACCAGGTCGTCCGGCGCCCAGTCGAGCGGAGCGTACGCCCCCATGCCGCCCGTGTTGGGGCCCGCGTCGCCGTCGGCCAGCCGCTTGAAGTCCTGCGCCGGCATCAGCGGGACGGCCGCGGTGCCGTCGGTGACCACGAAAAGCGACACCTCGGGGCCGGACAGGTACTCCTCGATGACGACCGTGCCGCAGTCGGCCGCGTGCTGCTCGGCGGCCGCCCGGTCGTCGGTCACCACGACGCCCTTGCCGGCGGCCAGTCCGTCGTTCTTGACCACGTAGGGCGCGCCGAGCTCGTCGAGCGCCCGGCCGGCCTCGTCCGGGGAAGTGCACGCATACGACCGGGCGGTCGGCACCCCGGCCGCGGCCATCACGTCCTTGGCGAAGGCCTTCGACCCCTCGAGCTGGGCCGCGGCCGCGCTCGGGCCGAAGCAGGCGATGCCCTTGGCCCGCACCGCGTCGGCCACCCCGGCCACCAGCGGCGCCTCGGGCCCGACCACGACCAGGTCGGCGGCCAGCTCGACGGCCAGCGCGGCCACGGCGGCCGGATCGGTCGCCGTGATCTCGTGCAGCTCGGCCACCTGGGCCACGCCCGGGTTGCCGGGGGCGGCGGCCAGGAACTCCACCGACGGGTCGGCGGCGAGGCCGAGGGCAAGGGCGTGTTCACGGCCGCCGGAACCGATCAGAAGTACGCGCACGACGGGCGATCCTACCGGCGGTCCGCTTCCCCACGTCGCACAGCAGGGCAGTCGCGTAAACTTCGGCAGTACCCGGACCTCTGCCGAGTACGACTGTTCGACGGAAGGCTCACGCAAGTGCCGGTGATCGTGTTGGTCGGCGCCCAATGGGGCGACGAGGGCAAGGGCAAGGCCACTGACCTGCTGGGTGACCGGCTCGACTACGTGGTGAAGTTCAACGGCGGCAACAACGCCGGTCACACCGTGGTGATCGAGGGCGAGAAATACGCGCTGCACCTGCTGCCCAGCGGCATCCTGTCTCCGGGCGTGGTCCCGGTGATCGGCAACGGTGTGGTGATCGACCTCAACGTCCTCTTCCAGGAGATCGACGGCCTCGAGTCGCGCGGCATCGACACCTCACGGCTGCGGATCAGCGCGAACGCGCACGTCATCCCGTCCTACAACCGCTCGCTCGACAAGGTCAGCGAGCGCTACCTGGGGGCGCGGCGGATCGGCACCACCGGGCGCGGCATCGGCCCGACCTACGCCGACAAGATGAACCGCGTCGGCGTCCGGGTGCAAGACCTGTTCGACGAGTCGATCCTGCGGCAGAAGGTCGAGGCGGCCCTGTCGTTCAAGAACCAGGTGCTGTCGAAGATCTACAACCGCCAGGCCGTCAAGGTCGACGAGGTGGTCAACGAGCTGCTGTCCTACGTCGAGCGTCTCCGCCCGTACGTGGGAGACACCGCTCTTGAACTTTCCGAGGCGCTCGACGAGGGCAAGGTCGTGCTGTGCGAGGCCGGACAGGCCACGCTGCTCGACGTCGACCACGGCACCTACCCGTTCGTGACCAGCTCGAACGCGACGGCCGGGGGCGCCTGCACCGGTTCCGGCATCCCGCCCACGCGCATCGACCGGGTGGTCGCGGTGCTCAAGGCGTTCACCTCGCGCGTCGGCGAGGGCCCGTTCCCGACCGAGCTGCACGACAAGTTCGGTGACCACCTGCGTGAGGTCGGTCAGGAATACGGAACGACCACCGGCCGTCCGCGCCGGATCGGCTGGCTCGACCTGGTGATGGCCCGGTACGCGCAGCGGATCAACGGCGTGACCGACTTTGTGCTGACCAAACTCGACAATTACGACGATCTCGACGAGATTCCGGTCTGTGTCGCGTACGAGGTGAACGGCGTCCGCCACGACGAGATGCCGATCAGCCAGACCGACTTCCACCACGCGATCCCGATCTTCGAGACGATGCCGGGCTGGAAGCAGAGCATCATGGGCGCCCGCTCGTTCGACGACCTGCCCAAGGAAGCGCAAGACTTCGTGGTGTTCGTCGAGGAGCGCATCCGGGCCCGCATCTCCGTGGTCGGCGTCGGCCCGGCGCGCGACCAGGTCATCGAGCGTCACTCGGTGCTGAGCGGAGCCTGACATGTACGACGTGGTGGTGCTGAGCCTGGCCGAGGGTCAGGGCTCCGGGGGCGGTTGCGGCGACGAGTGCGGCGGCTGTGCCCCCGCCACCGCGTGCGCCCCGCGGGTGCCGGTGCTCAAGTGCGCCGACGCGCTCACCGCGGCCGGCGCCCGGGTCGAGATGATCACCGCCGCCTCCGATCAGGAGATCGACGAGGTCATCGCCCGCTTTGACGGCCCGGCCCGGCCCGACGGCCTGACCTGGCCCGACGCCGACAGCAAGCTGCGTCTCGTGGTGGCCACGTCGACCGACGGTCAACTGCGGGCCGTCGTCCGCCGGCTCGTTCGCCGCTATGCTCCGCCGCCCAGCAAGCGTCCGGACGACCTCGCCGTCGGCCGCACGGTGCCCGACCTGCCGCCGCTGGCGATCCTGCCGCTCGATGCGTCGAACAGCACCGATCTGGCGTTTCAACTGCGTCTTCCCCGTACGCCGGAAGCCGTGGCCGCCGCAGTCCTGAGCGGCCCGGTGCGCCGGCTCGACCTGCTGCGCAACGACGGCGGATCGGTCACGGTGGACGGCGCCCTGGTCGGCGGCATGGACGACGACGGGCGCGCGGTGCCGTGGCGGGGCCGGGTCGAGGTCGACGACGCGGTGCTCTCCGACGGTGACGACCCGATCCTCGCCTGCGCGATCGGCAACGGCGCGGGCTACGCCGAGTTCGCCGGGCTGCGCATGCTCGCCGACGGTGACGCGCTCGACGGCCAGGTCGAGGTCGCGGTGGCCGTCCCGACGATCGTCAAGCAGCGGTTCCGGGGCACCAAGATGCGGGTCGAGGTGCGTCGCGCCCGTGGCCGCGCGGTGTCGGTGCTCCCCCGCGACGGCGAGATCCAGTTCCTCGACGACGGGGTCGGCGGGGCAATGAACCGCAAGCGTTCATGGTGGACCGAGGCCGGAGCCTGGGCAGTGTACGCAAGCTGACCTACT
This sequence comes from Paractinoplanes bogorensis, assembly GCF_018829635.1. Taxonomy (GTDB): domain Bacteria; phylum Actinomycetota; class Actinomycetes; order Mycobacteriales; family Micromonosporaceae; genus Actinoplanes; species Actinoplanes bogorensis. The sequence goes on along the minus strand of NZ_JAHKKG010000017.1, from coordinate 142,573 downwards.
GTTCTCGTAGGACGTCTCGTACGGCATTTCGGGGAGGGTCGCACCAGTGGCATCGGTGGAGGACGAGGACGCCGACCGCGTCTACGTCCCAGGCACGTCCAGCAACCCCGCACCTCCCGATCGTGACGTCGAACCGTTCTGGGAGCCGGAGGAGATGGAAGCGCCGGTGCACGGGCGGCCGGTTCCCCATGAGGCGCCGCCACCGGTGCCACTGCCGCCCGGTGCTGGTCCCGGGGTCTATCGGCCGGGTGAGCGGATTCCGGTGCCGCCGCCGCATGCGGTGCCCATTCCGCCGCCGGCCCACATCCAGGTGCCCGCGCCGCGGCCGGCCCACAACGACACGGCGCCGCCACCCACTCAGGCCTGGCCCAATCTGGAACGACCGGCCGAGCCGCCGGCCGCCGCACCCGTCTCCCCGGAGGCCGCCGAGTCTGGGTCCGGTGTGCACAGTTCGCCCGACTCGCCCTGGTCACAGCCGCCGCATCGGCCGGCCCCGGCGCCCGAGCAGGCCTCCCCACGGCCCGAGCAGGCCTCCCCACGGCCCGAACAGGCCCCGCATCGGCCCGAGCCGGCTCCGCCCGCGTCAGCATCGGCCGCCGTGCCCGTCCAGCGGCCGGAACCGAGAGCGCCGGAACAGTCCGCCGACGAGGGCCAGGCCAACGGTTCGGTCTACCGCCCGGCCACTCCGCCGCCGCCGAATGCACACGGCGCGGCCGCCGTACCGCAGCAGCCTTATCCCCCGCAGCAGGCGCCGCCGCAGCAGGCCCCGCCGCAACAGCCCTATCCCCCGCAGGCGCCACCGCGGCAGATGCCCGGCCCTTATCCGCCGACCATGGATCCGCGGGCGATGCAGCATCCACCCGCCCCGGCTCAGCCCGTACCGCCATCCCCGTCGACCGATCCGTTCCAAGATCTGCCGTGGGTCTCCGACGGCACCCCGACGGCCGAGGAGTTCGCCCGCCGCCGGATGGCCAAGCCGGCCGACCCGGTGGCCACCCAGGGCCCACGGGCGATGCTCCGCAAGGGCACGATGGGCCTGGTCAAGCTGGCTCCGGGCAAGCGCGAGCAGGAGTACAAACAGGACGTCGAGATGGTCCGCCGCAACTTCGGCGGGCTGCGGCAGGTCACCGTCGTCAACCCCAAGGGCGGCGCCGGCAAGACCGTGGCCGTGCTGCTGCTGGCCATGACGTTCGGGCAGAAGCGCGGCGGCTACGTGCTGGCCTGGGACAACAACGAGACCCAGGGCACCCTCGGCATGCGCGCCCAGCAGGATTTCCACGCCCGCACGGTGCGCGACATGATGCGCGACCTGCACCTCTTTCGTGGTTCCCACGGTCGGGTCGGTGACCTGTCGCAGTACGTACGGGCGCAGGGCGAGGGCATGTTCGACGTGCTCGCGTCCGACGAGTCGGCCACCGCGGGCGAGATGCTCACGGCTGACGCGTTCGGTGAGATCCGCGAGATCGTGAGCCGCTTCTACAAGTTGATCTTCGTCGACACCGGCAACAACGTACGGGCGCAGAACTGGCAGGCGGCCATGGACGCCACCGACCAGCTGGTGATCACGATGTCGGCCCGTAACGACTCGGCCGAGACGGCCGCCCGCATGCTCGACCACCTCGAGCAGAGCGGCCGCCAGCGCCTGGTCCGGCAGGCCGTCAGCGTCGTGTCGATGCCCCCGACCCGCAAGGACATCGACCTGCCGGCCATCCAGAGACACTTCGCCGCCCGTACGCGGGCAGTTCTGCTGGCCCCGTACGAAAAGCTCATCGACTCGGGTGAGCCCATCCGCTACGGCCACCTGTCCAGCAACACCAAAGACGCGTGGCTCAAGATCGCGGCGGCCGTAGCGGAAGGTCTCTAGGTCAGAGCGTCGGCCGCGGCCGGGTCGGAGTCACGCAGGAACTGGGCGCAGCGGGCGGCCTCGTCGGCCTCGCCGATCTCGGCCGCAGCCTGCGACAGCGAGTGCAGACACCGCAGGAACCCCTGGTTGGGCGCGTGCGACCACGGGATCGGGCCGTGCCCCTTCCAGCCGTTGCGCCGCAGCGCGTCGAGGCCGCGGTGATATCCGGTGCGGGCGTACGCGTAAGCGGTGACCGGCTCGTCGGCGTCGAGGGCGTCGGCCGCGAGGGCCGCCCAGCCGCCGCTGTATGCCGGGTGGGCCGCCGCGACGGTCTTGATGGCCACGGTGGTGCCGCTCGCCAGGGCGTCGGCGAGGGCCTTGTCGGCCTCGACGTCGGCGGGGAGCCGGGTGGCCGGGGGCTCGGGAAGCAGGTTCTGCATGACCTTATTCAACCGGCCCGTCGGCGAAGCATTCCGGCGGGGCGGCAGAGATCACCCAGGATTTTCCCGCCGTTCTCGTCATTCCCACGACCGGGCGATCCGGGCCAGCCGATCGGTGTACTCGATCTGCTGCTGCCACGCCGCCGGCCACGCGCTCAGACCGAGCGAGGCGCCCGCGAACGCCCCGGCCAGGCAGGCGATCGAATCGGAGTCGCCGGACGAGGCCGCGCCCCGGCCGAGCACCGCCACCGGCTCGTCGGGCGAGATCAGATAGCAGTACAGCGCGGTCGCCAGCGCCTCCTCGGCGATCCAGCCCGCACCGGTGGCCCGGCACGGGTCGCCGGTGTAGTCGCCGGCCGCGAGCGCGTCGCGCACCCGGTCGAGAGCGGCCGCGGTCTCGTCCCAGCCCAGCGCAATGAACTCTTCGGGTGAGGTGGACGGGTAGCGGGTCCACAGGTCGCCCAGCCACTCCTCGCGGTAGATCTTGCGCTGGCTGTCGCTGCGCTCGCGCAACGCCTCGAGGAGGTCACCGGGAGCCAGACCGCTGGCCAGCCACCGGCACGCGTACGCGGTCAGCTCGCTCGCGGCCAGTCCGGTCGGATGCCCGTGGGTCAGGCCGGCCTGCAGCTGAGCCAATCCGGCGCGCTGGTCCTCGTCGAGGTCGGGGTGCAGCCCGACCGGGGTGACCCGCATGTTGGCCCCGCACCCCTTGGACCGGGCCACCGTCGCCTGCTGCCACGGCCGCCCGTCGTGCAGGGCGGCACACGCCTGCAGGCAGGTGTTGCCGGGCGCGCGGTTGTTGTCCGGGCTCGCCGCCCACTCGAGGAACGCCCGGCGCAGCAGTGGTTCCAGCACCGACGGGGTGATCGCGGGCGCGGCCAGCATCGCCTCGCCGACCGCGAGCGCCATCTGGGTGTCGTCGGTGACCAGGGCCGGGCGGCCGGTCAGCTCCCGGGGGCCGTCGGGCCCGTAGGTGGCGACGATGGTTTCGTAGGTCTGGAACTCGGTCGGCTTGCCCAGCGCGTCCCCGTAGGCCAGTCCGTAGAGCGATCCCGCAACGTTTTGCACCCTGGCTACCCTACGTGTCATGCCCGGCGACCCTTTGCTGCCCGTGTTCGGTGGCCTCCCGTTCGACGCCACCGCCTCCGAGATCGAGTCGCGCGCCGAGCTCGACCACCATCTCGCCGACAAGTCGCTGGCCGACCTGGTCATTCTCGGGCTGCGGCTCGACCTCGACCCGCCCGATCTGCACGACGTCGACGTCCGCGGCGCGATCTTCGTGGGCTGCCGGCTGGCCGGTGACGACGTCGTGATCGATCTCATCCGCCGCGGGGCGCACGTGATCCCGCCGTTCGACGCGCGGCCCTATCCGACGCATCCGGCCATGCTCTACACACCGGAGGATCTGTCCTACGGGTTCGCCGCCGACGGCTTCGCCGGCATGTTCGACACGACGGTCTACGACCACTTCGTGGCGCACGGCGGCGCGGCGCCGGACATCCGCGAGGCGATCGCGCAGCGGCTGCACGACGCGGGCATCGACAACGCGCTCGGCAAGGCGCTGGCGGCCTGGGTGGACGCGCGCGGCCGGGCCGGGGCGGTCGGCATCATGGGCGGGCATGCCGCGCCGCGCGGCTCGGCGGCGTACGAGATGGCGGCCATCCTGGCCTGGCGGCTCGCCTCGATCGGGCGGCTGGTGGTGACCGGCGGCGGTCCGGGTGTGATGGAGGCGGCGAACCTCGGCGCCTATTTCGCGACCCGCCCGGCGACCCAGCTGCACGAGGCGATCAAGATGCTCTCGGTCGCGCCGCACTTCGCCGATCACGAGCCCTACACGGCGGCCGCTCTGGCCGTACGGACTTCGTTCCCCGCTCCGGCGACGGCCGTGACCGACGTGGTCGGGCGGCTTCGCCACGGTGGCCTGGCCCTTCCGACCTGGCTCTACGGTCATGAGCCGGCTAACTTGTTCGCCGGTCAGATCGGCAAGTACTTCTCGAACGCGGTCCGCGAGGATTCGATCCTGCGACTCTCGCGGGGCGGCATCGTCTTCGCGCCCGGCTGGGCCGGCACGGTGCAGGAGATCTTCCAGGCCGCGACGAAGACCTTCTACCAGACCGACGGGCCGTCCGGCGCGTTCGTCTTCCTCGGCGTCGACCACTGGCGCGCGCTGCCGGTCGAGGAGCTGCTGCGGCCGTTGCTGGCCCGCAGCCCGTACGGGGATCAGTCGAACCTGGTCGTGGTCACCGACTCGATCGACGAAGCGATGGCGGCCTTGGCGAAAGGGTCAGGCGACATGCACGCGCCGCCAGTTGGTCACGGGTAGGTCGGTCTCGGGCACGTCGGTGATGCCGTTCTCGTCCATCGCGTTGTAGACCGCGAGGCGTGCCCCGTCGAAGAGGAACTCGACCGCGTGCAGCACCCGGGGCCGCCACTCGGCCACCGTGACCAGCTCGATGATGTTGACCGCGCGCAGGACGGTGCCGCGGGCGTGCCGCAGCGCCGCGATCGGATCGGGGCGCCAGTCGAAGTGCTCGTACCAGTCGATCGGGACGTTGAGGTCGATCTTGTCCCAGGTGATCGCGCACTCGTCGAACTTACGATGAGTAATCTCGACGTGCGTGGTTCCAAAGTCGAGGATCACCGGGCCGTCGGCGAACCAGCCGCGCTCGGCCATGTCCCACATCAGCCAGCTCGATCGCAGTTTCCGCCCGATGAGCCGCACAAAGCGGGTGCGGTGGACGGCCGCGAGCGCGTCGGCATCATGGTGCCAGTCGGGTTCATAACCATCGATGCCGAGCACTTCGTGATCCTCCTCCCGGGGGAAGGATCGATCGTATACATACCTCTGAGTAACCCGGCAAGACGAAGACGGCCGATCCCCCCAGTTGGGGACCGGCCGTCACGAAGTGATTACTTCGAGAGAGTGGTCCCGGTCGAGCGGAGGTTCTCGCACGCCTCGACGACGCGCTGGGCCAGACCGGCCTCGGCCAGCTTGCCCCAGGCGCGCGGGTCGTACGCCTTCTTGTTGCCGACCTCGCCGTCGATCTTGAGGACGCCGTCGTAGTTCTTCATCACGTGGTCGACCACCGGGCGGGTGAACGCGTACTGCGTGTCGGTGTCGATGTTCATCTTGACCACGCCGTAGTCCAGGGCGCCGTGGATCTCGGACAGCAGCGAGCCCGAACCACCGTGGAAGACCAGGTCGAACGGCTTCTCCTTGCCGTACTTGGCGCCGACCGCGTCCTGGATCTCCTTGAGGATCTCGGGGCGCAGCTTGACGTTGCCCGGCTTATAGACGCCGTGCACGTTGCCGAAGGTCAGGGCCGTCATGTAGCGGCCCTTCTCACCCAGGCCCAGGGCGGCGGCGGTGGCCAGGCCGTCTTCGACGGTCGAGTAGAGCTTGTCGTCGATCGCGGCGGAGACGCCGTCCTCTTCGCCGCCGACCACGCCGACCTCGATCTCGAGGATGATGTGGGCCGCCGCCGACAGGGCGAGCAGCTCCTCGGCGATCTGCAGGTTCTCGTCGACCGGCACGGCCGAGCCGTCCCACATGTGCGACTGGAACAGCGGCGCCTGGCCGTTGGCCACCCGCTCCTTGCTGATCGCGAGCAGCGGACGCACATACGCGTCGAGCTTGTTCTTGGGGCAGTGGTCGGTGTGCAGCGCGATGTTGACCGAGTAGTTCTTGGCGACCTCGGTGGCGTACTCGGCCAGCGCGACGGCGCCGGTGATCATGTTCTTGATCGTCGGGCCGGACGCGTACTCGGCGCCACCGGTGGAGATCTGGACGATGCCGTCGCTGCCGGCCTCCTGGAAGCCCTGGAGGGCCGCGTTGAGGGTCTGCGAGGACGTCACGTTGATCGCCGGGTAGGCGAACGCGCCCGACTTGGCGCGGTCCAGCATCTCGGCGTAGACCTCGGGAGAAGCGATGGGCATCGGTGCGCTCCTTGCTCGTTGCTGGGCTTTCGACTGCCGGATTCAGAGGGCAGGACCGCGCTGTCCTCCAGCTGGCAAGTATTCCGTAGCCGTTCCGGCGATGAGAAATGACCCCGTAACTAACCAGGGAATCCGGCTCATAGGACATAGAGGGCGATTTACGCTCCGACCATGTCATTGGTTTCGCGTGTCCTGGCGGTCTCGCTGCTTCTGGTCCTGCTGCCGCTGCACCCCGCGGCGGCGGCCGCCACGACAGCCACCGCGGAACCACGCCTCTCGCGGGTCACGCTGGCCCCGGGCGGCCCCGAACGAGGATCGCTGCTCTGGGTGCACACGGACAACGTCGAGCCCTACGCCGATCAGCGTCTCGAAGTGACCGTCGAACTCGGCGCCGCGGCCGCGTTCACCGAGACCGACCTCGTCTCGATGGTGAACAGCAACACCATCGAGCTCGTAGTGGCCGGTGTGCCGTCGGCGCCGCCTCGACCGCCGTCGCCCTGCGTGCGTACGGGAACGAAATTCGCCTGTTCCTGGACAACGTCCTACAACGCGGCCAAGTCGGTCGACGTGGCCGCCGTGCTCCTGGTCAAGCCCACGGCCGCCGCCAAGACCGGGGACAGCGCTGAGGTGACGGTGACCGCGCGTCTCGGCGACGGGCCGATCGGCACGTCGACCTCGATCGTGCAGGTCGGCGTGGGGGTCGATCTCGTGGCCGGCCAGACGCCCAAGGTCAAGGCGGCGCCGGGAAAGACAGTCAAAGTCGTTCCCGCCGTACGCAACAACAGCGCCACAACCGCAACCGGCGTCACCCTGTTCATCGACGCCGATGCCCGGCTGCTGGCCCCGACGTCCTACCGGAACTGCCGGTACGGCCTGGTCATGATCTGCACCTTCGACACCGCGCTGGCCGCCGGGCGCACCTACGCGCTGGCCAGGCCGCTGCTCCTGCGGTCGCCGGCCGACACCGTTCCCGGCAGCGCGACCGAGGTCATCCACGGCTGGGCCACCAAGGATGAATGGGAGGACGAGAGTCTCGGCGACCAGATCGGCACCCCCGGCACCGGCGCCCCGCTCACCCTCACTCCGGTCGCCTCCGCCCAGGCCGAGCCGCCCCAGGCCGACGTGAACCCGGAGAACAACTACGCCGTCACCAAATTCACCGTCGCGGGTAAGGGCTTCCCCGTCCTCTCCGCGATCGGCAGCGCCCGGGAGTCGGCCGTCGGCAGCGAGCTGCAGCTCTCGCCGGGGCTGATGAACTTCGGCCCGGGCACCCTGCGCCCCACCCTGTTCACCAACAACGCCCTTCCCGTCGCCGTGCGGCTTCCGGCCAACGTGACGAGCGCGGGTTCCGACGACTGTGTGTCCGACTCGGACGACGTGTACTACTGCTCGCTGCAGCGCGACCTCGGCCCCGGCCAGCGGGCCACCTTCGCGTTCGCGGCCGAGGTCACCGACGGCTGCGGAGACCCCGGCAAGGTCTCGGTGCCCGACCGTCTGGTCACGGCCGACTACAACCCGCGCACCAAGCACACCGCCACGCTCTCGGTGACGGTGGCCGGCGCCACCTGCGTCGCCCTGCCGATCACCGGCCCGCGGGCGGCGTGGACCGCCCTGGCCGGGCTCGCGCTGGTCACGGCCGGTCTCGTGCTGGCGTTACGGCGTACCCGGCGAGCGGTTTGCGCGCATGCTGAGGGGGCAAGTTCGGCCGGATCGCCTCTGGAAGGACAAGCCCGATGACATATCCGCAAGACCTGGAAGCGCCCGTCGAGGACGACGCCTACGCGTTCCCCGAGATCGAGGACGTTGCGCCTCCTCCCACTGAGCTGAGCGTCGAGACACCGGAATGGGACGCGCAGGACCGCAGCGAGATCGTGCCGGGCGAGGACGAATACCGCTGACCGACCGGCAAATGGGTCGACCAAGATCGCGTTGAACGCCCATCATCGATGACGTGCTGCTCACCGTGACGACCACGCACCGGCCGGCCACCGACCTCGGTTACCTGCTGGTCAAGCATCCTGACCGGATCCACTCGTTCGACGTGCCCACCGGCACCGCGTTCGTGATGTACCCCGAAGCGACCGACGAGAGGTGTACGGCCGCGCTCCTGCTCGACGTCGACCCTCAGCGGCTACGGGGCCGGCGGGACGCGTTCGAGCTGAGCCAGTTCGTCAACGACCGGCCCTACGCCGCGTCCAGCCTGCTCGCGAGCGCTCTGGCCAAGGTGTTCCGCAGTGCGCTGCGTGGCGCCTCCAAGGATCGGCCCGAGCTGGTCGGGGTGGCCCTGCCGCTGGAGATCCGGGTGCCGGTCCTGCGCGGTTCGGCCGAGCTGGCGACCCGCCTGTTCGAGCCGCTCGGCTGGTCGGTCGCGGCCACCCCGATCCCGATCGAGCCCGAGCTCGGGGGCGAGAGCCGCTACGTCGACCTCACGCTGACCGGCTCGCGCACCCTCTCCGCGGCCCTCAACCACCTGTACGTCCTGCTGCCCGTGCTCGACGACGCCAAGCACTACTGGGTGGCGCCGGACGAGATCGACAAGCTGCTGCGCTCCGGAGCCGGCTGGCTGGCCGGTCACCCCGAGAAGGTGCTGATCGCCCGCCGCTACCTGGCCCACAAGCGGGCCCTGGCGACGACCGCGCTGCAGCAGCTCGAGGGCGAGGAGGCCGAGGAGCCGCCGGCCGAGGAGGAGGCCGAGCTTCCCGTCGTACGCAAGCAGTCGCTCGCCGAGCAGCGACGCGACGCCGTGCTGGCCGCGCTGACCGAGGCCGGCGCGACCCGCGTGCTCGACCTCGGCTGCGGTGGCGGTGCCCTGCTCGCGGCCCTGCTCAAGGATCGGCGCTACACCGAGATCGTCGGCACCGACGTGTCCGCCCGGGCGCTCGAGATCGCGGCCCGCAAGCTGCGGCTCGACCGTCTTCCCGAGCGGCAGCGCGACCGGCTCAAGCTGTGGCAGTCGGCGCTCACCTACCGCGACGACCGGCTGCAGGGCTTCGACGCCGCCGTCCTCATGGAGGTCATCGAGCACGTCGACCCGCCCCGGCTGCCCGCGCTAGAGGCGACCGTGTTCGGTCACGCCCACCCGGCTTCGGTCGTGGTGACCACGCCCAACGTCGAATACAACGTCAACTACGAGGGTCTGACCGGCATGCGTCATTCGGACCACCGCTTCGAGTGGACCCGGGCCGAGTTCGCCGCCTGGGCCACCCGGGTCGCGTCCGAGTACGGCTACACCGTCGACCTCCGTGGTGTCGGTGACGCCGACGAGGCCACCGGCTCACCCACCCAGCTCGCCCTCTTCACGACCACCCCGGAGGTGACCGCATGATCGACATCCCCGAGCTCTCCCTGGTTGCCCTGGTCGGCATCTCCGGGTCCGGCAAATCCACCTTTGCCCGTACGCACTTCAAGTCCACGCAGGTGCTGTCGTCCGATTTCTTCCGGGGCCTCATCGCCGACGACGAGAACGACCTGTCCGCCTCGGCCGACGCCTTCGACACGCTGCACTACATCGCGGGCAAGCGCCTCGCCGCGGGCCGTCTCACCGTGGTCGACGCGACCAACCTGCAGCAGCACGGCCGGGCCGAACTGGTCCGGGTCGCCCGCGAGCACGACGTGCTGCCGGTCGCGATCGTCCTCGACGTGCCCGAGCCGCTGGCCTGGGAACGCACCCAGGCCCGCCCCGACCGTGACTTCGGGCGTCCGGTGCTCACCCGGATGAGCCGTGACCTGCGCCGGTCCATCGGCTCGCTGGCCCGCGAGGGCTTCCGCAAGGTGCACGTTCTGCGTGGCGTGGAGGCGATCGCGGCGGCCGAGATCCGCTACGAGAAGCTGTTCAACGACCGGCGCGACCTGACCGGCCCGTTCGACATCATCGGCGACGTGCACGGCTGCCGGGCCGAGCTCGAGATCCTGCTCGAGCGGCTGGGCTACGCCCTGGTCCGCGACCCCGACCGCCGGCCGATCGACGCCGTGCACCCCGACGGCCGCACCGCGATCTTCGTGGGTGACCTGGTCGACCGTGGGCCCGACTCGCCCGGCGTGCTGCGCCTGGTGATGGGCATGGTCGAGGCCGGCCACGCGATGTGCGTCAGCGGCAACCACGAGCAGAAGCTGGCCCGCAAGCTCAACGGGCGCAACGTCCAGCTGACCCACGGGCTGCCCGAGACCCTCGCGCAGCTCGACCTCGAGACGCCGGCCTTCACCGAGTCGGTCAAGACCTTCATCGAGGGGCTGATCAGCCACTACGTGCTCGACGAGGGTCGACTCGTGGTGGCACACGCCGGGCTCAAGGAGGCGTACCACGGCCGGGCTTCGGGACGGGTGCGCAGCTTCGCGCTCTACGGCGAGACCACTGGCGAGACCGACGAGTACGGCCTGCCGGTGCGCTACCCGTGGGCCCGGGACTACCGCGGGTCGGCCGCCGTCGTCTACGGGCACGTACCGACACCCAAGCCGGAATGGATCAACAACACGATCTGTCTCGACACCGCATGCGTGTTCGGCGGATCGCTGACCGCGCTGCGCTGGCCGTCGCGTGAGCTGGTGGCGGTGCCGGCCGCCCAGGAGTACTACGCGCCGGTGCGTCCTCTGATCACGAACACGCGGCCCGACGTCGGCCTCGACATCACCGACGTCACCGGTCGCCGCCACCTCGACTACGGCTACGGAAAGGCGCTGATCCCGGCCGAGAACTCGGCGGCCGCGCTCGAGGTGATGAGCCGCTTCGCCCTCGACCCGGCCACCCTGGTCTGGCTGCCGCCGACGATGGCGCCGTGCTCGACGTCGACGCTCGACGGCTATCTCGAGCACCCGGCGACGGCGTTCGACGACCTGCGCTCGGCCGGTGTCCCGCGGGTGGTGTGCGAAGAGAAGCACATGGGCTCGCGGGCGGTCGTGCGGGTGTCCCGCTCCGGCGAAGGGGACGCGGTCTGGACGCGTACGGGAAGGCCGTTCTTCGGACCCGAACTCGACGAGCCGCTCCTCGCCCGGGTCCGCGCGGCCTGCACCGGCCTGTTCGACGAGCTCTCGACCGACTGGCTGCTGATCGACTCCGAGCTGCTGCCCTGGTCGGCCAAGGCGGCGGGCCTGATCCGCGACCGGTACGCCGGGGTGGGCGCGGCCGGACGAGCCGCGCTCCCGGCCGCGCTCGGGGTGGTCGACCAGGTCGCCGCGCGCGGGCTCGACGTGACGGCGCTGCGTGACCGGCTCGCGCTGCGGTCGGCCGAGATCGACGGCTACTCGGCGGCCTACCGGTCCTACGTGAAGCCGACCGACGGGCTCGACGGGATCACGCTGGCGCCGTTCGCCGTGCTGGCCGGAGCCGGGGTCTCCTACGCCGACCGTGACCACGGCTGGCATCTGGCCCTGGCCGATCGGCTGGTCGAGACCGATCCGTCGCTGTTCACCCCGACCCGCCGCATGATCGTCGACCTTGACGACCCGGCGTCCGAGGCCGCGGCGACCGAGTGGTGGCTCGAGCTGACCGCGACCGGCGGCGAGGGCATGGTGGTCAAGCCGTGGAGCGGGCTCAAGGCGACCGATGCCAAGGGGCGCCTGATCCAGCCCGGGGTGAAGTGCCGGGGCCGCGAATACCTACGGATCATCTACGGCCCCGAGTACACCCGGCCCGAGCAGCTCGACCGCCTGCGCCGGCGCAACCTCGGGCGTAAGCGGAACATGGCGCTGCGTGAGCACGGGATGGGGCTGGCCGCGCTCGACCGGCTGGCCGAGGGGGCGCCGCTGTGGCGCCTCCACGAGCTGGTGTTCGCGATCCTGGCCACCGAGTCGGAGCCGGTCGACCCGCGCCTCTGACCCTGCTCGTTCTGCGTCCTTGCGTCCGCCCGCCGCGTCGTCTTTCGTGCGGCCCGCCGCGTCGGTTTTCGTACGGCCCCGGCGCGTCCACAGCCGTTCGGACCCGGCGGGCCGCACGAACGGACGGCCCTGACCTGCTGAAGAAGTCAGAAAGATTCCGCACAGCAACTGGACACGAAAGGCGTAGGAAACTAGCAGTACTCTGACTCCCCGTGGACATCCGCGCTCTGGGCGAGACGCTCGCCTTCAACCCCATGGATCCGAAGGATCTGCTGCACACCTTCGGCCTCATCGGGGTCTGGGTGATCATGTTCGCCGAGACGGGCCTGCTGGTCGGGTTCTTCTTCCCCGGCGACTCGCTGCTGTTCCTGGCCGGCGTCGCCGCCTCGCCGGTGGCCGACTCGATCTTCGGATCGGGCACCCAGCTCTCCTTCGTGGGCCTGCTGATCGGCGCCCCGATCTGCGCGATCGTGGGCGCCCAGCTCGGCCACTGGCTGGGCGCGCGCTACGGCACGCGCATGTTCGACAAGCCGGAGTCGAAGCTCTTCAAGAAGGAGTACGTCGAAAAGGCGGAGTACTACTTCGAGAAGTTCGGCCCGGCCAAGGCCGTCGTGCTGGCGCGCTTCATCCCGATCGTGCGCACGTTCCTCAACCCGGTGGCGGGCACGCTCGGCATGCCGGCGCGCACGTTCTTCCTGTGGAACGTGGTCGGCGCGATCCTCTGGACCGACGGCATCATCATCATCGGGCGCGTGCTGGCCCAGCAGATCTACGACGCCATCGGTGACCACATCGACCGCTACATCCTGCCGGTGGTCGCGCTGATCGTGCTGATCTCGCTGCTGCCGATCATCATCGAGGTGCTGCGCGAGCGCCGGCACAAGAAGAAGGCCGGCCCGGCCGCCGAGCCGGAGCCGTCGGCCGCGATCGGCGTGGTGGCCGCCGCGAGCATCGCCGGGCTGGTCGAGGCCGCCCGCCACGAAGACGATGACGACGACCGCACCCCGCGGTCGCACCGCCGCCACTGAACCTTTCCTCGCTTCTCCTGACGCCCGGTGCCATTGGCGCCGGGCGTCGGTCGTACGGGCCGCGACGCACGCCCGGATGCCACGAGCGTCAAACGTTGTGACCGCGACCCACGCCCCGGTGCCACGAGACCCGGGCGTCAAACCTTGCGACCACGACCCAAGCCCCGGTGCCACGAGACCCGGGCGTCAGACCTTGCGACCACGACCCACGCCCCGGTGCCACGAGCGTCAGACCTTGCGACCGCAACGCACACCCCGGTGCCACGAGCCCCGGGCGTCAGACGTTGTGACCACGACGCAAAGCGCCCGGCTGACCTCATGGTCGGCCGGGCGCTGCTGTTTTGTGAGCCTCGATTCGGAGGCCGTTGGTGGGGATGGCCCGCTCGCGCCCGTCGGGGGCGGGGCGTCGAGCAGCCGGGGTCCTGCTTTGGTGGTGCTGGTTCAGACGGTTACCGCGGTGGAGCCGTGCAGACGGTCGATGAATTCCTCGGGACAGTCCCGGAGGTTTTCCAGGCGACCGGCACACAGCGCCCGATAGGTGATCTCCGCGGCTTCCTCGAGGTTGCGGGCCCGCTTGTGCGCCAGCTCGATCGAGTCGCCCATGACGACACAACCGTGCTGGCTCAGAACCAGACAGTCGGTGCCGTCGGCGGCCATGGCAGCGGTGAGAGCCGCCAACTCGGTCGTGCCGGGCAGCCGGAACGGCACCGTCGACACACGACGCAGATAGAACGCGTGGTCGGTGGTGACGATCCGGATGTGCTCACCCAACGCATCGAGCAGCAGTGCGGTCTGCGGATGCAGGTGGATGATGGCGTTGACGTCGGGGCGGGCCCGATACAACGCCAGGTGCAGCGCGAGCTCACTGGTCGGCTCGATCGCGGGTGGCGGCACACTGCCGACCACCGCGGGCGAGCCGTCGGAAACCTGGACGGCGGCGAAGGTGGTCCGGCTCAGCCGGCCCAGCCATGAACCGCTTCCGGTGACCCAGATGGCATCCTCGTCCGGGATCCGGGCGGAAAGGTTTCCACCGGAACCGGCGACGAGACCGGCCTGGACCACGTCGAAACCCACGAACGCGAGCTGGTCGCGCAGATCGCCGTGGACGTAGTTCACCTGTACTCCTGAAGGTCCTGGGGGTGGAACTGCAGGCGAAAAGGTCATGTGCCTGGCGTCACGCCCCACGTGATGCCGGTGACGCCAGGCGTTCCCTACGGTGCGGTCAGCGCGCCTTCTTCGTAGCCCGCTTGCGAGGCGGGGTCAGGAGGTCGGCGATGGTCGCGATTGCGGTGGGCACCAGGCGGTAGTACGCCCAGACGCCCCTCTTCTCCCGCTCGAGCAGTCCCGCCTCGGTCAGGATCCGCAGGTGATGACTAACGGTCGGCTGCGACAGTCCGAGCGGAGCGGTCAGGTCGCACACGCAGGCCTCGCCGTCCGTTGCGGACTGAATGAGGCTGAGAAGCCGCAGCCGTGCCGGGTCGGCGAGGGCCTTAAGCACACCCGCCAGCCGCTCGGCGTCGGCACGTTCAATTGGCTCGCCGGCAAGCGGCGAGATCTGAGGCATTGTCATTTCCGCCAACGCAGTTCCCACGATCTCCATCCTTCCACCAACTGCATCGATTCTCCTGCATGTGAGCAGGAACGAACCGGCTAACTTTCAGGCCGTAAGGCCGACGTCGATCACCGGGTCGGCCGGTCGGGACTGCCCGGCAACCCGAGCCCCCGAACGCACCGAAACCGTCGTACCGACTTCGGTCTCTGCCTCCTGCAACGCCTCAGCCGCCGTCTGGTCGCTGCTCTTCCGTGTCGAGGTCTCGCTCCCCGCCCCGGGAGTGAGACGCCCCACATTGTCAATTCCTCGATCCTTTACGGGTCGCCGATCCGTTTCGCCCCGGCCCGCACCAGCCCGGACGACCGTCATCTCGCCACCTTGCGCGACCTCCCGGACCAGGCGGCCCGGCACCGGAAGTTCACGACCCGATGAAAGCACGGCGCCACGCTGCGCGACGGACAATTCAGTGATGAATTTACGCAGGTCGTGGCGTGCTTGCATGTATCGAGCGTACTGGCTGGAACGAAACTGGAACCTTTCGCCCCGGCGGTGCGGAACGTAACTATTGACGCACGGCATTGGGTCGATCTAAAAGGAAACCTTACAGATCCGGCGGTCCCTTTCGCCCGTTGCGGAGAACATCGATGCAGCTCAAAGCTCCTATGCCGCGCGTCACATGACGATCGCCCGACAGATCACCCGCTCGGGGTGCTGAGAAGCTCCTGTGAATCGTGCGATCCGACGTTTACCCATCCAGCGAAAAACCCCCTCCGACCGGCCCCCGGCGCGCTATCCGGACAGCCGATTGAGGGACGAAGCCGGAGCGCAAAGTTACCCGTTCGGGTGACCCATACCCATCAATATGAGGGGTCACTCCATCAAATTGAGGGGGTAACCGGTCGGTAACAACCGGAAGAGGACGTGACCGGAACTCATCATCCGGCCCCGGCCCCTCAGGACGACGGCGGGGGTGGGTTGTCGGCCGGGCTCACCGGGCTCGACTCCACAGCGGCCGGCGGCACGCTGGACGGGCTCGACTCGGCGCCCGCGGGCGGCGGGGTCGAGGGGCTCGGCTCCACGACGGGCCGCGACTGCTCGAAAGCGGCGGACGGCGAGGCGTCCGAAGCAGCGGGCTGAACCGGCTCAGCGGCCGCAGGCGACGGACTCGGCTCCACAGCGGGCTGCCCGAAAGCCACAGACGGCGACCCACCCGAAGCAGCAGGCTGAACCGACTCGGCGGCCCCGAGCGACGAGCCCGGCTCCACGACGGGTCGCGACCGCTCGAAAGCGGCGGACGGCGAGGCGTCCGAAGCAGCGGGCTGAACCGGCCCGGCGGCCGCAGGCGACGAACTCGGGTCCACAGCGGGCTGCCCGAAAGCCACAGACGGCGACCCACCCGAAGCAGCAGGCGACTCGGCGGCCGTGGGCCGGGCGTACGGCGAGTCAGGGTCGGCCGGCGGGTGCTGCGTGGTCGACGGCGTGGGGACGAAGGCCGGCGCGGTGAAGCCCGAGTCATGGCCGTCGGGGCGGGCGTAGGGTGACGGACCCGGCGCGGGCTGACCCGGGGCAGGCTGACCCGGCATGGGCTGGGCAGGCGAGCCGTAGGGCGACGGGTAGGCCGCGCCAGGAGCTGGATAGCCGGGACCCGCCGGATAACCCGCGCCGGACGAATAACCCGGGCCGGACTGATATCCCGGGCCGGCCGGATAGGCGCCGCCCGGATAGCCCACTGCCACACCCGGCGCCTGGGCCACCGGCATCCCGGCCCCGGGCATCATCGCTCCCGGCATGCCCGCGCCCGACGTCGGCACCCCAGGCATCGGCACCCCAGGCATCCCGGGACCCGGCATCGGTGCGCCCGACGTCGCGGGCGTACGGCGGAAGAAGGCCCGCGGCGCCGTCATCACGAGGATGCCGACCAGCACGTAGCCGAGGATCTGGGCGATCGACAGCCCAGCGTTGGCACCGATCCAGCCGCCCGGATAGGCGTCGGACAGCTGCCCGCCCAACGACAGCGGGGCCGATTCGCCGCTGCGCTGGGCGGCCACGGTCAGCACGCCGGCCGCCCCGCCCACGATGCCGAGGACGCACACCACCAGGGTCGCGACCCGGGCGGCGTTGCTGCCCCGCCGCAGCGACAGGCCGATCACCACGAACAGCGCGAACGCGATCACGGCCAGGGCCAGCGCGATCGCCGCCCCCAGCCAGACCACCGCCACGTAGTACTCCGGGTCGGTGCCGCTCCCGAACTGCTGCAGCGGCCCGCCGGTGACGTCGCGGAACCGGCTGATCGTGCCGGGCACGATGGCCAGCGTCGCGATGGCGTAGATCAGCCCGACTCCGGCCATGAGCCAGAGCAGACCGGCGGCGAAGGTCACCGTCGGCGGCCGGCCCGAGGGTGCGGGCGCGAGCGGCTGCGGCTGGACTGGGTACGACATCGACGACTCCCCGCGGTGATCCGTTGCGCCCCGAACCTACCCGGGCGCAACGGCGAACGGGGTACGAACCCGGTCAGGCCGGGTCGGTGGGCGGCCGCGGAGGCTGTTCACCGGACGACGGCGGCGGCTGCGACCCGGGCGGCGGCGTCGATCCCGGCGGCGCGAACGGGTTGGAGGCCGGCGGCGTGGACCCCGGATAGGGCGGCAACCCGGGCGCAGGCTGACCCGGCTGCCCCTGGGTCCCGGGGCCATAGCTCGGATACGGAGGCTGCTGCTGCCCCGGATAGGGAGGCTGCTGACCCGGGTATGGGGGCTGCTGACCCGGGTATGGGGGCTGCTGACCCGAATAGGGACCCGGGTAGGGCATCGACGGATCCCAGGCACCCGCCGCGGCCGGCTTCCGGAAGAAGTCGTTCGACGCGGGCAACGCCAGCAGGATCACCGCGGCCAGGATGGCGATCAGCCCGACGGCCGCCAGCGTCGTGGTCGCGGGCGTGAACCAGGACGGCATCGCCTCGTTGATCCGCCGCTCCACCTCGTCCGACGAGGGGGCGCCGCTCGTCGTGCTGCCGCCGTTGACCCCGCCGACCAGCGCCGTGCCGCCCAGGTTGATCCCCAGGCAGCAGAGCGAGATGCCGCCGATCACCCAGGTGACGATGCGGGCCGCGTTCTTGCCGCGGCTGTCGAAGTAGCCCAGCACGGCGAACCCGACCCCGAGCAGCAGGTTGATCACTGCACCGCCGATGAAGGCGATGCTCACGATCGAGTCGGCGCCCTCGGCCTCGGTGCCCGCGTACGCGTCGCGGACGGCGGCCGAGAGGTCGGAGGAGATGGAGAACGTCAGGATCGCGTTGATCACCTGGATCACGGCCACGGCGTAAAGCAGGTAGGACGCGACGCTCACCACAGCCGGGCGCGTCTGCGGCGCCGGTGGGTAGCTCGGATAGGTCACAATGCCCCCAAAGTCGTGATCCACTCACGGTATCGGGCGGCCGCCATATCCGCGACCGAGCCGCAGACCCTGCCGTTCTATGGGAACATCGGGCGACGATGCCCGAAATATCCGTAAATAGGTCGCTCGTTCAGGGGGCGACACGGGTCGATGGCGATCCCTACACTTCCATCCGTGACACCGACGCGGCAGCAGAGCGCTCCCGCGGTGTCCCGTGCCCGCATGACGAGTCGCCCGCCCACCCATGAGGCCGAGGCAGACCGTCACAGCCGGGCAAGAGTCCCGTTACGCCGGCCGCGTGAACACACCGCGGCGGCCCCAGACCTGTTAAGGACCGGTGAGTCCCATGCCCCACGCCGACACTCTGACCGTCGTTCACCATGACGACACGAGGACCCGATTCAAAGACGTCCGATATCAGCTCCACCGCGACGGCATCCGCATCTGGTCCGACGAGGGCGAGCAGGTCGTCACCGACGTCCTGATGACCCAGGCCTACCGGCAGAGGCCGGCCACCAACTAAATCTGACAACTGAACACGCGAGGGGCCCCGGGCAAGATCGAAAGATCAAACCCGGGGCCTTTTCCCGTACGGGCTCAGCCGCGCGAGAAACGCAAGCGTGCGTAGACACTCAGCCGCGCGAGAAGCGCAAGCGTGCGCAGACACTCAGCCGCGCGAGAAGCGCAAGCGTGCGCAGACACTCAGCCGCCTGGGAAGGCTCACCCGCGCGACACCGAGAGCCCGTCCTTGCCCTCACCCAGTTCGACCACGACCGTGTCGCCGTCCCGGATCTCGCCCGCCAGCAGCGCCTTGGCCAGCGCGTCCCCGATCGTCGACTGCACCAGCCGCCGCAGCGGCCGGGCGCCATAGATCGGGTCGTACCCGTGCTCGCCCAGCCAGTCGATCGCCGACCCGCTCACCTCGAGCGTGAGCCGCCGTTCGGCGAGCCGGGTCCGCAGCCGGGAGAGCTGGATGTCGACGATCGCCGCCAGGTCGTCCCGGTTGAGCGCGTGGAACACCACGATGTCGTCGAGCCGGTTGAGGAACTCGGGCTTGAAGTGCCCGCGCACCACGGCCAGCACCTCGTCTCGCCGCTCCTCGTCGCCCATGGTGATGTCGGCCGCCTGCGAGCCCAGGTTCGAGGTGAGCACCAGGATCGCGTTGCGGAAGTCGACCGTGCGGCCCTGACCGTCGGTCAGCCGCCCGTCGTCGAGCACCTGCAGCAGCACGTCGAACACGTCGGGGTGGGCCTTCTCCACCTCGTCGAGCAGCACGACGCTGTACGGGCGGCGGCGCACCGCCTCGGTGAGCTGCCCACCCTCCTCGTAGCCGACGTATCCGGGCGGGGCACCGACGAGCCGGGCGACCGAGTGCTTCTCGCCGTACTCGCTCATGTCGATGCGGACCATCGCCCGCTCGTCGTCGAACAGGAACCCGGCCAGCGCCTTGGCCAGCTCGGTCTTGCCGACGCCGGTGGGGCCGAGGAACAGGAAGCTGCCGGTCGGACGGTCGGGGTCGGCGATCCCGGCCCGGGCCCGCCGCACCGCGCCGGCCACCGCGGCCACCGCCTCGGCCTGGCCGACCACCTTTTCGCGCAGGGATTCCTCCATGCGCAGCAGCTTGGCGGTCTCGCCCTCCATCATCCGGCCGGCCGGGATGCCGGTCCACGACGAGATCACCTCGGCGATGTCGTCCGCACCGACCTCCTCCTTGACCATGAGCGGCTCGATCCGCTCCTCCTCGGCGTCCGAGGCCAGCTGCATCTCGCGCTCGAGGGCGGGGATGACCTCGTAAAGCAGCCGGGACGCCTCGAGCAGGTCGCCGTCGCGCTGGGCCCGCTCCTGCGACGCCTTGGCCTCGTCGAGCCGCTTCTTGAGCTCGCCGACCCGGTTGAGGCCGCCGCGCTCGCGCTCCCACCGGGCGTTGAGGGCGGTCAGCTCCTCCTCGCGGTTGGCCAGGTCGAACTCGAGCCGGGCGAGCCGGTCACGGGAGGCCGGGTCGGTCTCCTTCTCCAGCGCCAGCTTCTCGACCCGCATCCGGTCGACCTGCCGCTGCAGCTGGTCGAGCTCGACCGGCCGGGAGTCGATCTCCATGCGCAGGCGGGACGCGGCCTCGTCGATCAGGTCGATCGCCTTGTCGGGCAGGAACCGGTCGCTGATGTAGCGGTCGGACAGCGAGGCCGCCGCGACCAGGGCGGCGTCGGTGATCTGCACCCGGTGGTGCGCCTCGTAGCGGCCCTTGAGCCCGCGCAGGATGCCGATCGTGTCTTCGACCGTCGGCTCACCGACCACGACCGGCTGGAACCGGCGCTCGAGGGCCGGGTCCTTCTCGATGTGCTCGCGGTATTCGTCGAGGGTGGTCGCGCCGACCATCCGCAGCTCACCGCGGGCCAGCATCGGCTTGAGCATGTTGCCGGCGTCCATCGAGCCCTCGCCCTTGCCGGCCCCGACGACCGTGTGCAGCTCGTCGAGGAACGTGACGACCTGGCCGTTGGAGTTGCGGATCTCTTCGAGCACGCTCTTGAGCCGCTCTTCGAACTGGCCGCGGTACTGCGCGCCGGCCACCATCGCCCCGAGGTCGAGCGAGACCAGCTTCTTGTCGCGCAGGGTCTCGGGCACGTCGCCGGCGATGATCCGCTGGGCCAGTCCCTCGACGATCGCCGTCTTGCCGACACCCGGCTCACCGATGAGCACGGGATTGTTCTTCGTACGGCGGGAAAGAACTTGCACGACGCGGCGGATCTCGGCGTCGCGGCCGATGACCGGGTCGATCTTGCCGTCCTGGGCCAGCGCGGTCAGGTCGACGCTGTATTTCTCGAGCGCCTTGTACGTCTGCTCGGGGTCGGCGTTGGTGACCCGACGCTCGCCCCCACGCACCTGCGGGAACGCGGCGACCAGGGCTTCCTCGGTGGCGCCGACGTCCTTGAGCGCGCGGCCGACGGCTCCGCCGACCCGGGCCAGGCCGGCCAGCAGGTGCTCGGTCGAGATGTATTCGTCGCCGAGCGGCTGGGCGATCAGCTCGGACTCGCCGATCGCGTTCACGAACTCGCGGGAAAGGCTGGGCTCGGCGGTGCTGGCGCCCCGGGCCGAGGGAATCTGCTCGACGGCGCGCAGCGCGACCCGGCGTACGTCGGCCGGGTTGGCCCCCACCGCGCGCAGCAGGGCCGGGGCCGTGGAGCCGCCGGTGTCCAGCAGTGAAAGCAGCATGTGCCACGGCTCGACAGTGGCGTGACCGCGCCGACCGGCGTCGGCGACCGCCCCCGTGATGACATCGCGGCTCTTGGTGGTCAGGCGTTCGGCGTTCATGTGCTCCCCTGATCGGAAATCACGTAGTCAGTCGGTGAGCGCGTCAAGCACAGACTTGAGCGTACTCAACTCAACTCTATGCCCGCCACGCCATAGCGACAACGCGTGGGAGTGAAGCGTCAGTGACGGTCACCACCGAACGGATCAGGGACCGCGACGAGCGCCGTAACGTAGCGAATCATGGCCGCACCACCCGCGGCGCCCGATCGCATTTCGAGGCGTCTGCTTCCGCTCGCCCTCATCTTCGTCGCGGTCGGCATCTCGACCTCGTTCGTCGGGCCCTACCTGGCGCTCTTCCTGAGCGACGCCATCCATGCGGGCCCGGTCAAGACCACGGTCTTCCTGGTGGTCGCCCCGCTGTCCGGCGTCGCCGTGTCGTGGGCGGTCGGCCGGCTCTCGGACCGTCGCCCGATCCGCCGCCGGTTGCTCATCGCCGGCGCCCTGGCCGGAGCCGCGGGCATGGCGGCCACCGCGTTCGTCCGCGACTACTGGGTGCTGTTCGCGCTCACAATCACCCTGACCGCCCTGGCCGGGACCCTCTTCCCACAGACTTTCGCGTACGCCCGTCAGGTGCTCCAACGCGGCGACCCCAAGCGCGCGGCCATGGGCATCAGCTCGTTGCGCACTCTCTTCTCGGTCGCCTGGGTGGCCGGGCCGCCGCTGGCTGCTCTGCTGTTGGCCGAGCGCGGCTTCGCGTACACGTACGGGCTGGCCGCGATCATGTATGTGGCCGTCGCGCTCATCGTGCTGCGCTTCCTGCCCGAGGTCGGTCGTCCGGCCGGTCACGCCGAGCCGGTCGAGGCCGACGCGCCGGAGGCCGGCCGGTGGACGATTCTGCTGCTCATCGCCGGTTTCACCGTGGTCCAGACGGCGATGACCCTGAACGTCCAGGCGATGCCGCTCTTCGTCAGCCGCGAGCTGGGCGGCTCGGTGCGCGACGCCGGCCTGATCCTCGGGCTCTGCGCCGCCATCGAGATCCCGCTGATGCTCGGCTTCGGGGCGCTCTCCACCCGCGTACCGCTGCGCGCCCTGATTCTGTTCGGGGTGGTCTGCGCGATCGGCTATCAGGGCATCGCGCTCGTGGCCGGCTCGATCTGGGTGCTGGCCGCGGCCCAGTTGCTCAGTGCCACCTTCATCGCGGCGTTCGGCGGGCTGAGCATCTCCTACATGCAGGATCTGCTGCCGGGCCACCCCGGACGGGCCACGACGCTGGTCACCAACACGTTCCCGATCGGTCAGATCCTGGCCGCTCCGGCGTTCGGCCTGGCGCAGCAGTTCGGCTTCCGTCTCGCGTACGGGCTGAACCTCGGTCTTTGTGTCCTGGGTCTGCTCTTGATCCTGGCCGCCCGGAACCGCCGCGTCCCCAACCGCACGGGTCAGAACACCTAGATCGGGTTACGGTGGGATCGTGCGTGTACGGGTGGAACAGACTCCGCTGCCGGGTATCGGCGTTCGCCATGATCTGGTCACGTCGTCGGGGCGTACGGTCGGGGTCGTCTCGCATCGCAACGGCCGCCGTGACCTGGTGCTCTACGACGTCGACGACCCGGATTCGTGCCTGGCCTCGATCCCGCTGACCGATGACGAGGCCGAGGCCTTGGCCGACGTGCTCGGCGCCTCGCTCATGCTGGGCCAGCTGGCCGGTCTGCGGCAGCAGGTGGGCGGGCTGCTCACCGAGCAGATCGCGCTGCCCGCGGGTTCACCGTTCGTCGGCCGCCAACTGGGTGACACGCGGGCCCGCACCCGCACCAGCTCGTCGATCGTGGCGGTCATGCGCGACCGCGAGGTCATCGCGTCGCCCGGGCCCGACTTCGTCTTCGAGGCGAACGACGTGGTGGTCGCGGTCGGCACCCGGCAGGGCCTGGACGGCGTGACCGCCATCCTGGCCGGCGAGACCGACGACTGATGCATGGCACCACCATCCTCCTTATCGAGGTAGGTGCACTGCTCTTCGCGCTCGGAATGCTCGGCCGGCTCGGTCGTCGCATCGGATTGTCGCCCATCCCGCTCTACCTGCTGGCCGGGCTCGCGTTCGGGCACGGCGGCCTCATCCCGCTCTCGGCCAGCGAGGAGTTCATCGAGATCGGCGCCTCCATCGGCGTCATCCTGCTGCTGGTCATGCTCGGCCTGGAATATTCGGCCGGCGAGCTCGTCGGCAACCTGCGCGCCGCCGCGCCCGCCGGTGTGATCGATGCGCTGTTCAACGCCGTACCGGGAGCTGCCTTTGCCTTTCTGATGGGCTGGGACTGGCGGGCCGCGCTGGTGCTGGCAGGCATCACCTGGGTCTCGTCCTCGGGCGTGATCGCCAAGGTGCTGGGCGACCTCGGCCGGCTCGGTAACCGCGAGACGCCGGTGATTCTCTCGGTGCTGGTCATCGAAGACCTGGCCATGGCCTTCTACCTGCCGCTGGTCACCGCTGTGCTGGCCGGGGTGGGCCTGATCGGCGGGCTCAAGGCACTCGCCATCGCGGTCGTCACCGTGCTCGCCGTGCTGGTCGTCGCGATCCGCTACGGCCGCCAGATCAGCGCGCTGATCTCGGCCCGGGACGCCGAGGCGCTGTTGCTCGGCGTCTTCGGCCTGACCCTGTTCGTGGCCGGCGTGGCCGAAGAGCTGAACGTCTCCGCCGCGGTCGGCGCGTTCCTGGTCGGCATCGCGATCTCGGGACCGGTGGCACACCACGCGACCGAGATGTTGTCGCCGCTGCGGGACCTGTTCGCCGCGGTCTTCTTCGTCTTCTTCGGCCTTTCGACCAACCCGGTCGACATGCCTCCGGTGCTGCTGCCGGCGCTGGGCCTGGCCGTGATCACGATGCTGACCAAGGTGCTGACCGGTTATCTGGCCGCCCAGCGGGTCGGCATCGCCCTGCCCGGCCGGCTGCGCGCGGGGCTGGCCCTGATGCCACGCGGCGAGTTCTCGATCGTCATCGCCGGGCTCGCCGTCGCCTCCGGGGTCGAGCCGGGCCTGGCCCCGCTCGCCACTGCTTACGTCTTGATCACGGTGGTGTCCGGTCCGATGCTGGCCCGTCTGCCCGACTACGAGTGGTTCAAGACCTTTATCCGCAGGTGGCGGCAGCCTTCGACCCCTCCGGTACGTCCGCTCGCGGCCGAGGACTGACGTTCAGGCAGCTCAAAGCTACTGGTCAGTATCATTTGAGGCGAACGTGAGACTTCCATCAGACATCAAGTTCGCGCTACCGTTCCCTCCCGACAACTGACTGTTACCAGAATTTCTCGGGCGGCGACGTGGCAGTGCGTGAGTCGACTTTCTACGGGTTCGCTAATCCGGTCGATCCTCGGCCGGAGGAGCTTCAGGCCTGGGCCTACCATCCGGAGGCCGTTCCCCTCAGTGGCATGCCCCCTGACTGGGACCTGCTGATCTCCGGTGACGTGCTCGCGCCCACCATCTTCGAGCTGGCGATGGACAGGCAATGCCCGTCCCGCCGCTTCGCACAGCACTGTATGTACATCTACGCCGCCGACGGCGTCCGGCAAAACGCGTCCGGCCAGCGCAAACGGCGGCTCAAGAAGTTCGTCGAGCGCGCCGAAGAGGTCGGCGACGAGCCCATGTCGATCTGGGCGCACAACTGCCGCGTCCTGATGAGCCGGCCCGAGATCTTCGACTACTCCGACTGGATCGAGGGCGGCCTGGTCCGCCACCCCAGGCGACTAGGCCTCTTCAATCGCAGATAGAAATATGGCCCCGCCGAGCGGGGCCATATTCTTTATCGGTCCGATGCCCTTCGCGGTCGCCAGACGACCAGGGCGGTTGACGGGCGTTCCTGGCGGACGAGGTCTCGTCCGCCGTAGGGGCTTTCGAGCTGAGCGATCCGGGCGTACGCCTCGGTCAGCTCGTGCTCGAGTTCGGCCAGCCGCTGCTGGAGGTCGCCCACCAGCTGCTCGAGGCCGATGATGCGCTTGACCCCGGCCAGGTTGACGCCTTCCTCCTGGCTGAGTTTCTGCACCTCGCGCAGCAGCGCGACGTCCCGTTCGCTGTAGCGGCGCCCACCCCCGCCGGCCCGGCCCGGCTGCACCAGCCCGAGCCGGTCGTACTGCCGGAGAGTCTGCGGGTGCATCCCGGCCAGCCGTGCGGCGACCGAGATGATCAGGACCTTTGCGTCGGAGGTCTGCTCAACTGAGATGCTGATCTCCTCGTGCACAACCCACCTCCTGCTCAGTGCTCATGCGCTCGATCACGCGTGCGCCGCTACAAGTTGATGAGTTCAGACTCCGATCGACGACGGCTTCGCCGGCGGCGCTCGGTGCCTGAACTCATCAACGCGGCAACGCGCTCCTCGCTAAGCATTCCGGCGCACCCGAGCCTCGAGCCGCTCCCGCCCGGCGGGCGGGGTCAGCTTCGCGAACCGCTCCAGTGCGTCCCGGGCCTCCCCCGTGACACCCCCCGGCACCTGAACGTCAACCGTGACGATCAGATCCCCGGGCTGCCCGTCCTTACGTGGCACTCCCTTACCGCGCGCCCGCAGCTTGCGGCCGCTCGGCGTGCCCGGCGGCACCCGCAGGGTGACCGGGCCGTCCAGCGTCGGCACTCGCAGATCCGTGCCGAGCACCGCCTCGGCAATGGTGACCGGAACGACCAGGGTCAGGTCATCACCCGTACGCCCGAACAAGTCGTCCGGTCGCACCATGACCTGCACATAGAGGTCGCCCGCGGGCCCGCCCCGATCGCCCGGCTCGCCCCGGCCGCTGAGCCGGATGCGCTGACCGTCGGCGACCCCGGCCGGGAACCGGACGTTGATCGTGCGGTTTTTGGTGACCCCGCCCGTGCCCCGGCACTCGGGGCACTTCTGGTCGACGATCGTCCCCGCGCCCTGGCAGTCGCGGCACGGCTCGGAGAAGCTGAACGACCCCTGGTTACGCGAGATCAGTCCGCTGCCCTGGCACTGCGGACAGGTCCGCGGTGAGGTGCCCGGCTTGGCGCCGTTGCCGTGACAGGTCTCGCACTCGCCGGCCGAGCGCAGCGTGAGCGGCAGCGTCGTGCCGCGTACGGCCTGCGGGAAGTCGAGTGTCACCTCGGTCTCGACGTCGCGACCGCGACGCGGTCCCCCTCGTCGGGCGGCGCCGCCACCTGGCCCACCGCCCGAGAATATCGACGAGAATATGTCCGAGAATCCGGCGCCGCCGAAGCGCCGGTCGCCCGCCGCCCCGCCCTGGGCACCGGCTCCGCTGAAGCCGCCGAACAGGTCGGACGGGTCGAACTGGGTGCCACCGGTTCCCGATCGAGCCCCGCGACGGAACGCCCCGGAGCCGAAGAGCGACCGCATCTCGTCGTACTCTTTGCGCTTCTTGTCGTCCGAGAGCACGTCGTAGGCCTCGGAGGCGGCCTTGAACTTCTCCTCCGCCTCCTTGTTGCCGGGATTGCGGTCCGGGTGCAGATCGCGGGCGAGCTTCCGGTACGCCTTTTTGATCTCGTCGGTCGGAGCGGACTTGGGCACGCCGAGAACGGCATAGAAGTCCTTCTCGAGCCAGTCCTTCGAGCTCATCCCGCCTCCCTCCTCCTGCGGAAGGTCCCGCCTGCCGCAGTGCGGCAGGCGGGACGAACGTGTGAGATCACTCCGGGTCGGCGACCGCGACCATGGCCGGTCGCAGCAGCCGCTCGCCGAGGGTGTAGCCGCGGCGCATGACCTCGATGCAGGTCGGCTCGGTGACGTCGGCCGACGTCTGGTGAGCGACCGCCTCGTGGCGGTTGGGGTCGAACGGGTCGCCCTTCTCGCCGAAGGCCACCAGCCCCAGCTTGCCGGTCACCGTGGTCAGCGACTCGGCCACCGAGGCGAACGGACCGACCAGGTCGCCGTGCTCACGGGCCCGGTCGATGTCGTCCAGCACCGGCAGCAGCGCGGTCAGCACCGCACCCGTCGTCAGTTCGGCGGCCGCGCCCCGGTCGCGGTCGACCCGCTTGCGGTAGTTGGCGTACTCGGCCGTGACCCGCTGCAGGTCGTGCGTCCGCTCGTCGAGCTCGGTCCGCAGCGCCTCCAGCTCGGCGCCCAGCGCGGGCTGGGCCCCGGTCGTGGCCTCGTCGTCCGGCTTCTCGTTCTCAGTCTCGGTCACGGGAGCCTCGTCCTCGGGATCGGCCGCCCGATGGGCGCCGACCGTCGCCTTGCCCTTGGCCGTGGGGGCCTTGGTCTCCGGCTGGTCGATCTTGCGACGGTCCCGGATGACGACCCGCTCGGTCGCCCGACCGTCGTTCTCGTCCTCCGCGGCAGTCACTTCTTGTCGTCCTCCACGATCTCGGCGTCGACGACGTCGTCAGCCGCGCCCGCGGACGGACCTGCGTTGGCCGCACCGGCCGCACCGGCCGGGCCGGCTCCGGCGGCACCGCCGGGCGCACCCTGCGTGCCGTCCGCACCGGGCGTGCCCTGGGTCGGGTCTCCGCCACCCTGCGAGTAGAGCTGCGAACCGGCCTCCTGCGAGACCTGCGACAGCCGCTCGTGGGCCGACTTGATCTTCTCGATGTCGGTGCCACCGAGGGCGCCGCGCAGCTCACCGAGCGCCTCGCCGATCTTGGTCTTGCTCTCCTCGGGCAGCTTGTCGCCGCTCTCGGCCAGGAACTTCTCGGTCTGCCACTGCAGCTGCTCGGCCAGGTTGCGGGCCTCGGCGTCGTCGCGGCGCTTCTTGTCGTCGTCCGCGTGGTCCTGAGCGTCGCGCATCATGCGCTCGATGTCTTCCTTCGGCAGCGCGGAGCCACCGGTGATCGTCATCTTCTGCTCCTTGCCCGTGCCCAGGTCCTTGGCGGACACGTGCACGATGCCGTTCGCGTCGATGTCGAAGGAGACCTCGATCTGCGGGACGCCCCGGGGCGCCGGCGCGATGCCGCTGAGCTCGAAGGTGCCGAGCTTCTTGTTGTACGCGGCCATCTCGCGCTCGCCCTGGAAGACCTGGATCAGCACGGAGGGCTGGTTGTCCTCGGCGGTCGTGTAGACCTCGGAGCGGTGCGCCGGGATGGTGGTGTTGCGCTCCACCAGCTTGTGCATGATGCCGCCCTTGGTCTCGATGCCCAGGGACAGCGGGGTGACGTCGAGGAGCAGAACGTCCTTGACCTCACCGCGGAGCACACCGGCCTGCAGCGCGGCGCCGACGGCGACGACCTCGTCCGGGTTGACGCCCTTGTTCGGCTCGCGACCGATCATGCTCTTGACCAGGTCGGCCACGGCCGGCATACGCGTCGAGCCGCCGACCAGGATGACGTGGTCGATGTCGGCCAGCTTGACGTCGGCGTCCTTGATCGCGGACTCGAACGGGCCCTTGCAGCGGTCGAGCAGGTCCTGCGTCATGCGCTGGAACTCGGCGCGGCTCAGGGACATGTCGAGGTGCAGCGGACCGTCGGGGCCGGCCGTGATGTAGGGCAGGTTGATGCTGGTGGTGGTCGCGGCCGAGAGTTCGATCTTCGCCTTCTCGGCGGCCTCGCGCAGACGCTGCAGGGCCATCTTGTCGGCGCCGAGGTCGATGCCGTGCTCACCGCGGAACGTCTTGACCAGGTGGTCGATGATCCGCTGGTCCCAGTCGTCGCCACCGAGGTGGTTGTCACCCGAGGTCGACTTGACCTCGATGACGCCGTCGCCCAGCTCGAGCAGCGAGACGTCGAAGGTGCCGCCGCCGAGGTCGAAGACCAGGACGGTCTGTTCCTTGGAGCCCTTGTCCAGGCCGTACGCCAGAGCGGCGGCGGTGGGCTCGTTCACGATCCGCAGGACGTTGAGGCCGGCGATCTCGCCCGCCTCCTTGGTGGCCTGGCGCTGAGCGTCGTTGAAGTACGCCGGGACGGTGATGACCGCGTCGGTCACCGTCTCACCGAGGTAGGCCTCCGAGTCGCGCTTCAGCTTCATCAGGACCCGCGCCGAGATCTCCTGCGGGTTGTACTTCTTGCTGTCGATGTCGATCGACCAGTTGGTGCCGACCTCACGCTTGACCGAACGGATCGTCCGGTCGGGGTTGGTCACCGCCTGGCGCTTCGCGACCTCTCCGACGAGCACCTCACCGTTGCGGGCGAAGGCGACGATGGACGGTGTCGTCCGGGAGCCCTCCGCGTTGGCGATGACGGTGGGCTCGCCTCCTTCCAGAACGCTGACGCAGGAGTTCGTGGTGCCGAGGTCGATGCCGACCGCACGTGCCATGGTGTTCCTCGCTTCTTACCGCTATGAGACAAGGTTGAGTGGAACCGACTCAATGATGCCACGGGAGTGCACATCGTCAAGTCGAAGTTGAGTCACCCCGGCGCAACTGCCAGCAACCCCACAGCGGGCACATAAGTTCGGTAGATACCTGTCCGGTCACGGCATACCGGCCGCTGTTGTCCCGCATGCATAGATCAGGCACTCTTTACCCGTGACGACGCACGGTGACGCGGTCGGTCCGTCGGCCCTGTCCGCCGCACCAGCCGCCACGCGAGAAGCCGCCGCAGCCTCCGAGGCCGGCTCCGCGGATGAGAAAGCGCAGGTCAGCACAATGACCGCCGATTCCGCGAGCCCCTCTGAGGGTACTGAAGCAATCGTGCCCCGTCAGCCACATGAGGATCCCGAGCCGCGTCCCACCGACCTGGCCCAGGCCGACGCGGCCAGACTCGCCGAGGCCCCGCCCGCGATCGGCCGGCTCGCCGACGCCCTGAGCGCTCTGCGGGCGGCGATCGGCGGCACGGCGTACCCGCTGGTCATGCCCTCGGCCGAGGAGGCCCAGCGGATCGGCGTGGCCTTGGTCACCCAGCTCGACGACTACCTTCTCCCCCGCCTGGCCCGGCTCGACGCGCCCCTGCTGGTGGTCGTCGGCGGCTCCACCGGCGCCGG
Source organism: Paractinoplanes bogorensis (assembly GCF_018829635.1). Classification (GTDB taxonomy): domain Bacteria; phylum Actinomycetota; class Actinomycetes; order Mycobacteriales; family Micromonosporaceae; genus Actinoplanes; species Actinoplanes bogorensis. The sequence continues at coordinate 112,479 of NZ_JAHKKG010000017.1, read as the reverse complement.
CAAGTCGACGCTGGTCAACAGCCTGGTCCGCGCACCGGTCAGCTCGGCCGGCGTGCTGCGCCCGACCACCCGGTCGCCGGTGCTGGTCAGCAACCCGGCCGACCTGCCCTGGTTCCAGCAGGGTCAGCTGCTGCCCGGCCTGACCCGCACCCGCGAGCCCAGCACCGACGCCGCCGCGCTGCAGGTCGTCTCGGCCCCGGCCCTCGGCGCCGGGCTGGCGTTCCTCGACGCCCCCGACATCGACTCGGTGGTCGACCGCAACCGCAAGCTCGCGGCCCAGCTGCTGGCCGCGGCCGACCTGTGGTTGTTCGTCACCACCGCCGCCCGCTACGCCGACGCCGTGCCTTGGGAGCTGCTGACCACCGCCCGGCTCCGCGGCACGGTGATCGCCCTGGTCCTCGACCGGGTGCCGGCCGAGGCCGCAGCCGAGATCGCGACCCACCTGCAAGACATGCTGAACGTCCGCGACCTGGGCGGCGCCCCGCTGTTCGTGCTGCCCGAGACCCGGCTCGACGGCCAGGGCCTGATCGCCGAGGACGTGATCGCCCCGCTGCACGACTGGTTCGGCCGGCTCGCCGCCGACTCGAGCGCCCGCGCCGCGGTGGTGCGCCAGACGCTGGACGGCGCGCTGATCTCGCTCGGTCCGGCCGTCGCCGGGCTGGCCGACGCCGCCGACGAGCAGGCCCGGGCGGCCAAGGCGCTGGGCGACCGGGTCTCGGTGGCCTACCGCACCGGACGGCAGACCATGGCCGACGGCCTGCGCGACGGCCGCCTGCTGCGGGGCGAGGTGCTGGCCCGGTGGCAGGAGTTCGTCGGCACCGGCGAGTTCCTCAAGACCCTGGAAAGCAAGGTCGGCCAGATGCGCGACCGGTTCGTGTCCGCCCTGACCGGACGCCCGGCGCCGGGACGCAACCTGCAGGTGGCGCTCGAGTCCCAGCTGGTCACATTGCTGCGCGGCATCGCCGCCGACTCGGCCGAGCAGGCCTATTCGGCCTGGCAGGCCCACCCGGCGGGCGCCGCTCTGCTCGATCCCGGGCTGCAGCGTCCGGCGGCCGATCTGCCCGAGCGGGCCGACCGCCTGGTGCGCGACTGGCAGCAGTGGGTGCTCGGCCTGGTGCGCGAAGAGGGCGCGGAAAAGCGGATCGTCGCGCGCGGGGCGGCGTACGCGGTGAACGGCGCCGGTCTGGCCGTGATGATCGCGGTGTTCACCTCGACCGCGTTCATCCCGACCGGCCTCGAGGTCGCGGCCGGGGCCGGCAGCGCGGTCGCGGCGCAGAAGGTGCTCGAGGCGATCTTCGGCGACCAGGCCATCCGCACGCTCGCCACCCAGGCCCGCGAAGACCTGCTGCTGCGGGCGGGCAAGCTGCTCGACGAGGAGGCCGCGCGATACACCGACCGGCTCGCCTCGGTCGGGCTCGACACGGAACCGGGGGCCCGGCTGCGACAGGCCGCGGCCGACGTGGAGACTGCGCGTACCGAACTCGCGTTGACGGGGAGCGCATGAGCCTGGTGGAGAAGGTGCGGGGCAACGAGCGGGTGGACGCCGACCGGTTGGTGGTGCGGATCGAGGCGCTGAGCCGGTTCCTGCGCCTGGTCGACCCCTACCTGCCCGACAACGAACTCGTCGCCGCGCACACGCTGGTCGAGCGGGCCGGCCACCGGTTGTCGCTGTCGCGGGAACACACCGTGGTGGCGCTCGCCGGCAGCACCGGCAGCGGCAAGTCCAGCCTGTTCAACGCCCTGGCCCGGCTCAAGCTGTCGCCGGTCGGCGTGCGGCGGCCGACGACCGGGGTGGCCCACGCGTGCGTCTGGGGCCCGCTCGAGCCGGCCACCAAGCTGCTCGACTGGGTCGGCGTGCTGCCCCGGCACCGGTTCATCCGGGAGAGCGCGCTCGACGGCGAGGACGAGGCCGCCCTGCGCGGTCTGGTGCTGCTCGACCTGCCCGACTTCGACTCGGTCGAACGTGGACACCGGCTCGAGGTCGACCGCCTGCTCGGCCTGGTCGACCTGATCGTCTGGGTGGTCGACCCGCAGAAGTACGGCGACCGGATCCTGCACCAGGCCTATCTCTCCCAGTTCCGCTCGCACGCCGCGGTCACCGTGGTGGTGCTCAACCAGGCCGACCGGTTGTCCACGCAGGACACCGACCTGGTGCTGAGCGACCTGAAGCGGCTGCTCACCGACGACGGCCTGGGCGAGGCCCCGGTGCTGGCCACCTCGGCCAAACAGCCCGGCATGCTGGCCGACCTGCGTGGCTCGCTGGAGAGCACGGTCGCCGAGCGGCAGGCCGCCCTGCAGCGGGTGGCCGGCGACCTCGAGACCGTCAGCACGCCCCTGACCAGCATGATCGGACCGCCCGCGGCCGAGGACGAGGTCGACCGGGCCACCGTCCGCCAGCTGACCGACGCGCTGTCCCTCTCGGCCGGGGTCGGCGCGGTCGCCGACGCCACCGCGGCCGCCTACCGGCACCGGGCCTCGGCCGCCACCGGCTGGCCGCTGACCCGGGGCCTGAGCCGGTTCCGGCCCGATCCGCTGCGCCGCCTGCATCTCACCGAGACTCCGGCCTCGGACAAGGCCGACGACGAGCAGCCCCGCTCCTATTCGACCGAACTCGTGCCACGCACCTCGCTGCCCGAGGCCGACGCGGCCCAGAAGTCCGCCGTCAGCCTGGCCGTCCGCGCGGTGTCGAGCCGGGCCGCAGCGCCACTGCCCGACGTGTGGGAACCGGCGCTGACCACGGCCGCCCGCTCGCGCGCGGCCGACCTGTCCGACGCGCTCGACCGGGCGATCGGCACGACCGACCTGGGCGTGGCCAGATCGCCGCTCTGGTGGCGGGCGGTCGGCGCGCTGCACTGGCTCTTCCTGGCCGCCGCGGTGTTCGGCCTGGGCTGGCTGATCTTCGGGTACGTTCTGCGCATCCTCGGCCTGCCCGAGTTGGACGATCCGGCCGTCGGCATCGTCCCGCTGCCCACCGTGCTGCTGGTCGGCGGACTGCTCCTCGGCGTGCTGTTGTGGCTGCTCATGCGCCCGGCCGTGGAGTGGGGAGCCCGGCGCGCCCGGCGGCGGGCCGAGCAGCGACTGCGCACCTCGGTGAGCGAGGTCGGCCGGGAGTACGTGGTGGCGCCCGTACGCGAAGTGCTGAACGCCTATGCGCAAGCGCGTGAAGCTCTCACCGCCGTGCGTTCGTAGTAGTCCGAGCACGCACCGTGCCGGGTAGGCTCGCGACATGCCCGCACCACAGACTCCGTACGAGGCGGTCCTGCACGCGGCCCGCGACGTGGCGAAGCTCGGCTGCGCGCTGGACGCCGAGATGCTGGGCACTGCCCTGCTCGGCAGCGTCTATTCGATAGCCGAGGAAGATCGCGACACCGCCGTCCGCGGGTTCGTCGGCGATTTCCTCTCCGCCACCACCCGGCGCCGCACGGCCTCGGCCACCACGATCCGCGAGGTCTTCGCCGTCCTCGTGCCCGACGCCGAGGGCTCGGCCACGGTCCGCCGGGGTGCCCAGGCGCCGGCCTGGACCGCCCAGCTCGGCCGGGTCCGGCCCACCGGCTGTTACGCCTACGGCGACGTCTACGGCGACCAGACGTCCTATCTGGTCACGTTCGCCTACGACGACGTCGACGAGGGCGGCCCCGAGCACGCGGTCGTGGCCCTGGTCGACCACAACATCGGCATCGCCAAAGATCTCTACGTCGGCTCCTCGGCCGAGCGGATCCTCGAACAGGTCCGCCAGATGTGCGACGACGACGAACTGACCTGGTTCCGCGAGGAAGACCCGGGCCGGCTGCGCGACGAGGTCATTCGCCACCTCGAGATCACCGACGGGCTGAGCGAGCTGCCCGCCGAGGGTTCCCTGGCCACCGACCGGGCCCTGGCCGGCGCGCGGCTGGCCCTGCTGCCCGCGGCCACCACCCCGCCGCTGACCGAGCCACCCACGGTCGACAGCACCGGACTCGTCCGCGACTTCCTGGCTTCACCCGAGGCGGCCCGGTTCTCCCTCGAGCGGGTGCACGCCGACGACGAGCTGGCCTCGCTGCATTTCTGCCTGAGCCTGATCCTCGACCACGCGGCGAGCCTGCCCGACCCCGACCCGCTGCGCTGGAGCCCGGCCGTGGCCGGGCTGTTCCTGCTCGACTGGGTGCACCGGCGGGCCGTCCTCGACATGGACGACGCGGCCATGCTGCCCCGGGTCACGCGGGCCTGGTCGGCCTATGCGACCCGGCGGCGCGACCTGCCCGAGGCCGCGGCCGAGCAGACCGACCACGTGGTCGAAGAGATGATCCCCGAGTTCGCGCGGCTCTACGCCACCGGCGAGAAGCGCAGCGCGGCCACCGCGGCGGTGGCCCAGCTGATCTCCGAGGGCGTCGACCCCAACGACGCCGAGGCCATCGACGCCTGGATCGAGGCCAACCGCCACCGCCTGGAGGACGGCGGGGTCTGAGCTCCCCTCTACCAGCGTCCGGAGAGGTCCTCGCTGTGCTCGGCGTGGTGCCGGCCGACCCGGGAGCTGCGCTGCTGCTCCGCCGTGTCGTCGGCGTGGTGCAGGCTGCTCGCGCGGTGGCTGCCGCGATACGACCGGTTCTGGTTCTCCTCCGAGCGGGCCTCGGGGATCAGCCGCCGTCCGTGGTTGTTGCCGACGTTGGCGTAGCTGCGCTCGAGGATGCTGGACGGGCGGATGTTGTTCGGACGTTCGGCCACAGCTGACCTCCGGCTGTGTTCGGACCGGTCGCGTGACCGGTGACGGGCAACGGAACGGTGGGTCTCGGTGCTGCTCTCCTCGCACCGGCGGTGGCGGGGCCGGTCGGAGTCCTGATCGTCGGAGCCCTGATCGTCGGAGTTGTCGTGGTGGCCGGCGTCATCCGGAGCGTCCGGTTCGTCGACCGGGTCGTCCGGCACGTCGGGCAGACCGGGCACGTCGGGTCGCTCGGAGTCGTCGTCCGATCCGGGCGCGTCCGTCGCATCGCCGGGCACCGACGGCAGACCGGGCACAGAGGGCCTCCTACCCCAATGAGCAGGCTCATCACGTCCCGGGTCCGAGTTTCCGCGGTTTTCATCCCGTACGGCCCCCGACGCCCCGCCGGCCTTCGAGCCCCCGGCCCGCGAGTCATGGTCCCGGCCGCCCGACGAGTCCCGGCCGCCCGACGAGTCCCGGGCACGCGACGAGTCCCGGGCGCGCGAACTGCTTCCCGGTGAACTGGCGGACGAACCGGCGCGCGGCCGCTCTCGCACGGCCGGCTCGCGACGCCCGGCCTGACCGATCAGCTTCCCCGCCCGTACGGCCGCATCGGCGCTCTTGGACGCCCCTTGAACCGAGCCGTCCTGGTCGTCCGGCTCGGGCCCGGATCCCGACGGCGGCCGATCGGTCGGCTGCTGCCGCACCGGCCCCGACGAGGGCGGCGGCAGGAACGGAATGTCCATCGTGTCCGTCCGCGGACCGGACAGCTCCCGCGACCCGGCGGTGATCGCGGCCAGGGTCGGCACCGATGCCAGTCCCACCAGCATCGCCACGATCAGCACATAACGACGCGTCGGCCCGGAGAACCCGGTGTCGGCCCGATAGACCCCGTTGAGGCGCTTGCGCATCACCCTCATCGGTGGCACGAGGTCCTCGTCGGGCTGATCCGGCTGGTCCGGCACGGCCGGGGTCCTCCTCTGCGTCGCATGGGTCGGACGCGGCCAGCAATGATCAACATTGATGGGCCGCAGTTACCGGACTGAACGACGCATGGGCATATCGGCAGCGGCGTAAAGCAGCCGTTCGTACGGTAGTGACCGTACGAAAGCCGCTTATTTGGACAAATACGGGCACCGATATGACGGAGGAATTTCCCGACTGTGATCGACCTGACCTGTAACGGGGCTCACGTTCTCTGTCAGGATGGGGGCGACGGCACCGCCGCCGTCGCTTCGCCGACCCAGCGGGGCGTGGTGGGGGCCGTCACTCCCCGGCGGGGTCCAGGCCCGCGCCGAAACGCCGCGCGGCAACCTCACCCGGGCCAGGCGCGGCGACCAGCGGCCGCCGCGCGCACGGGCGACACCCGTCGCGGGCGCAGAGATGAACAGGGAGACTTGGATGGCGAACGGCGAAAGCATTGTTGGGGCCGACGCTCCAGCAGGCGGCTTCGTCCAGCTGCTCACCCCCGACGGCGAGCGCGTCGACAGCGTGACCACCGCTGACGGCATCACGTACTCGGTCGACTTCACCGACGACGAGTATCGCGAGCTCTACCGCGACCTGGTGACGGTCCGGCGGCTCGACGCCGAGGCAACCGCGCTGCAGCGACAGGGCGAGCTCGGCATCTGGGCCAGCCTGCTGGGCCAGGAGGCGGCCCAGGTCGGCTCCGGCCGGGCGATGCGACCCCAGGACATGGCGTTCCCGACCTATCGCGAGCACGGCGTCCTCTACACCCGCGGAATCGACCCGATCATGCCGTTCGGCCTGTTCCGGGGCGTCGACCAGGGCGGCTGGGACGCCAACGAGCACCGCTTCAACGGCTACACCATCGTGATCGGCTCGCAGACGCTGCACGCGACCGGCTACGCGATGGGCGTGACCATGGACGGCAAGACCGGCGGCCCCGACGGCGAGGCGGTGATCGCCTACTTCGGCGACGGCGCCACCAGCCAGGGCGAGGTCAACGAGGCGTTCGTCTGGGCCGGTGTCTTCCACGCCCCGATGGTCTTCTTCTGCCAGAACAACCAGTACGCGATCTCCGAGCCGCTCGAGCGCCAGACCCGGATCCCGCTCTACCGCCGGGCGGCCGGCTACGGCTTCCCGGGCGTCCGGATCGACGGCAACGACGTGCTGGCCAGCTTCGCGGTCACCCGGGCGGCGCTCGACAACGCGCGCAACGGTCAGGGCCCGACGCTGATCGAGGCCTATACCTACCGGATGGGCGCGCACACCAGCTCCGACGACCCGACCCGCTACCGCATCGCGAGCGAGGTCGAGTCGTGGAAGGCCAAAGACCCGATCAGCCGGCTGCGGGCGTTCCTGGCCAAGCAGCAGGTGGCCGACGAGAGCTTCTTCGACGAGGTCGACGAAACCGCCAAGACGCTCGCCCTGAGCCTGCGCGAGCGGGTGCTCGAGATGCCCGACCCGCAGCCGATCTCGATGTTCGACAACGTCTATCCGCACGGCTCGCCCGAGCTCGACGCCCAGCGGGCCCAGTTCGCCGAGTACCACGCCTCGTTCGAGGGGAGCGACCACTGATGGCCGAGACGATCACCATCGGCAAGGCCCTCAACCACGGCCTGCGCCGCTCGCTGGAGCAGAACTCCAAGGTCGTCATCATGGGTGAGGACGTCGGCAAGCTCGGCGGCGTGTTCCGGATCACCGACGGCCTGCAGAAGGACTTCGGCGACGACCGGGTCATCGACACCCCGCTGGCCGAGGCCGGCATCGTCGGCACGGCGGTCGGCCTGGCCATCCGTGGCTACCGGCCGGTCTGCGAGATTCAGTTCGACGGGTTCGTCTTCCCGGCCTACAACCAGATCGTGGCCCAGGTCGCCAAGATGTTCTACCGCTCCAACGGCAAGGTGCGGCTGCCGATCGTCATCCGCATCCCGTTCGGCGGCGGCATCGGCGCGGTCGAGCACCACTCCGAGTCGCCCGAGGCGTACTTCTCGCACACCCCCGGCCTCAAGGTCGTGACCTGCTCGAATCCCGCCGACGCGTATTCGATGATCCAGCAGGCGATCAACTCGGACGACCCGGTGGTCTTCTTCGAGCCCAAGCGCCGTTACTGGGAAAAGGGCGAGGTCGACCTCGACGCCGACATCGCCGGCGCCTATCCGCTGCACGAGGCCCGGATCGCGCGCGAAGGCACGGACGCGACCCTCATCGCGTACGGGCCGATGGTCCGCACCGCTCTCGACGCGGCCAGCGCCGCCGCCGAGGACGGCCGCAACCTCGAGGTCATCGACCTGCGCTCGCTGTCACCGGTCGACTACGACAAGATCTATTCCTCCGTACGCCGGACCGGCCGCGCCGTCGTCGTGCACGAGGCCCCCGGCAACATCGGTCTCGGCGCCGAACTCGCCGCGCGCATCACCGAGCACTGTTTCTATTCGCTCGAGGCGCCGGTGCTGCGGGTCACGGGTTACGACATCCCGTACCCGGCGGCCCGGGTCGAGGAGGAGTACCTCCCCGACCTCGACCGGGTGCTCGACGCCGTCGACCGTTCGTTCGGCTGGTGACCCCGATGTCACGGATCAAGGAATTCAACCTGCCCGACCTCGGCGAGGGGCTGACCGAGGGCGAGATCTTGTCCTGGCTGGTCAAGGTCGGCGACACGATCGAGCTGAACCAGCCGATCGTCGAGGTCGAGACGGCCAAGGCGGCCGTCGAGATCCCGGCCAAGTGGGCCGGCGTCGTCTCGCGGATCTTCGTCGAGGCCGGCACGACGGTCGAGGTGGGTGCGCCGATCGTGGCCATCGACACCGACCCGTCGGCCGGTCCGCTGCCGTCCGACCTGCCCGGTCCCGTGCCGTCGGCCGAGTCGCTGGCCGCGGTCGAGATCGCGCCGGCCGAGGGTGCGGTCGAGCCGGGCCTGATCGGTGGTCCGGCGCCGGGTGGCCGCACGGCCGTGCTCGTCGGTTACGGGCCCAAGGTCACCACCGCGAAACGGCGGCCACGCGTCGGTACGCCGTCCGGCTCCGCGGTGGTGGTTCCGCCTCCGCCGGTGGTGCCGCCCGCTCCGGTCGCCCCGCCGACTCCGGTTGCGCGGACGGGTGGGCCGGTGCTGGCCAAGCCTCCGGTGCGCAAGCTGGCCCGTGATCTCGGCCTCGACCTGGCCACGATCGCGGGGACCGGGCCGCTGGGGTCGGTGACGCGTGACGACGTACAGAAAGCCGCCGCAGGCGCACCGCAAGCGGCCCCGATCGCACCCGCCGTGACCACCGCCGCCGTTTTCGACGCGAGTCGCGAGCAGCGGATCCCGGTCAAGGGTGTCCGCAAGCTCACCGCGGAGAACATGGTGGCCTCGGCGTTCACCGCGCCGCACGTCACCGAGTTCCTCACGGTCGACGTGACCCGCACCATGAAGGCGATCGAGAAGCTCAAGGGCCGGCGTGAGTTCCGCGACGTGCGGATCTCGCCGCTGCTGCTGGTGGCCAAGGCCGTGCTGCTCGCGGTCGGCCGGCACCCGATGGTCAACTCGTCCTGGTCGGCGGCGACGAACGAGATCGTCGTCAAGGAGTACGTGAACCTCGGCATCGCGGCGGCGACCGAACGCGGCCTGATCGTCCCGAATGTGAAGGACGCCGGACGTCTCAGCCTGCGGGAGCTGGCCGAGGCGCTCAACACACTTGTCCAGGTGGCGAAGTCCGGGAAGACACCGCCGTTCGATATGGCCGGTGGAACCCTTTCCATCACGAATGTCGGAGTATTCGGTGTGGACACCGGAACTCCGATCCTGCCGCCCGGCGAGTCGGCGATCCTGGCCTTCGGCGCCATCCGGCCGATGCCCTGGGTGCACAAGGAGAAGATCAAGATTCGCCAGGTCACGACCCTCGGGCTCTCGTTCGACCACCGGATCATCGATGGCGAACTGGGCTCGAAGTTCCTGCGCGACATCGGCGACTTCCTCACCGATCCCGAGGGCGCCCTGCTCGCCTGGATCTAGGCACACCCGAGGTCGTTAGGCAAATCCTTTTCTTGACCTACGATCCTTAGGCAAGTGCTGCGCGTCACCCCGCAAATCGTTGGTAACTCGTCCCGTTGAGGCGCACAATGGAGTCACAACGGGACGAGCAACACGATGGGCCGGCGATCCCGGCCCGAGGGAAGTGACTAAGTAATGAGCATCGTCGACCGCGTTCGTCAGCGCCGGTTGATCAACCGTCAGAACCGCGCCATCGACCGGGCCTGGATGACCGCACCCAGCCAGTCGATGCGCGACGAGATCGCCATCTTCGCCCAGCGCAAGGTCTTCTGAGACCCTCGCGCCACGGCCCGCCCGGTACCCCCACCGGACGGGCCGTTCGCTTTTTCAAGGGACGCTTAAAGATCTTTTGGTAGTCCCCTTCGTGGCGTACACCGGGATTCCTCATGCTGCCCTCGCCCGGTACTGTCGGGCACGGTCATCGAGCCGGCTCGGCCGGTCGGCAAGGGGCCGGGGTTCCAGCCGAGCGGCGGGATCCCGCACGGCCTGGCCTCAGAGCTGGGCACGACGCCGGACTGTCCGGCGTCCGTGCAGAGCTGGCACGGCCGCATGAAATGAGGAGGCGCTCATGACGTCCGAGGGGCACTACGCCGGCGCACAGCCGGCCGAGGCCACGTCGGGCGGACCGACGTCGGACGGCTTCCCGCCGGACACCGACGGTCAGCGGATCTCGGGACGGGCCTCGGCCCAACCGCCCGCCGACGGTTTCCCCAGTTCGTACGGGCCGCCACCGCAGGCCACCCCGAACGGCGGCTCGCCGTTCGTCGTTCCCGCCGTGCCCACCTTCGGCTCGGGTCCCGACGCTCCGCGTCCCGCCACCGGCACGTCCTACGGGTCGGCGCGCGTCCCCGCGCCCTCGGCCGACGAGGCCTCACTGCCGCAGCGCACCCCGGCTCCCTCGGCTTCCTCGGCTGACGAGGGCGCTCTGCCGCAGCGGGGCGCTGCTTCGCCCTACGGCTCGGTCACGCCGTCGCCGTTCGGTCCCGGGCCCAACTCGGTCTTCGGCACCCCGCCGGCCGACGCGCCCGCGGCCCCGGCCGACGCCTGGGCACCGCCGCCCGCGCCGCCGTCCCGCACGCCCCCCGAGCAGAGCTTCATCCAGCGTCCGGGTGCCCCGCTCCCGCAGCGCAACGCGAACCCGGGCAGCACGGTCGACAGCGTCGAGGGCTTCAACGGCTTCGCCGCGGCGGCCAACCGTGAGCCGCAGCAGCCGGCCGAGGCGCCGTCGATGGACCAGTCCGGCGGCCGCGCGCCCGGCGTCTCCGCCTTCGGTGACCAGCGCGTCCGGGTTCCCGGCGCCACCCTGACCGACCTGCCCGAGACCCCGGCGGCCGGCCGCTCCGGCGACAGCGGCGGCTTCCCGCTGCGCGGCGGCGGTGCCGGTGGCGGTTCGGCGTTCCCGGTCCGGCGCAGTGAGAGCGGAGCCTTCCCGGTGCGCGACGAGTCCGAGCCGCAGGCGGCCCGCCCGCCGTCGGCCTTCCCGCCGCCCCTGCCGCAGCAGACCGCCCCCGCCACCGCGGCGCCGTCGGGCGAGCTGCCGGTGCGCAGCCAGCAGGCGCCGTTCGGTCCGGGCCAGCCGCCGACCGGGGCCGCCCAGTTGCCGCCGGCCACGAGTGGTTTCAGCGCGTTCGGTCCGGCCGGGCCGGCTGCTTCGGGTTCCTCCCCGGAGGATGCGCCGCACCCCTACGGCCGCCCCGAGCCCTTCTCCGACCCGTTCGGCCGCTCGACCGACGCGGCGCCCGAAGCCCCGGCCGGCCACGACCCGGAGCGCGACGGCCTGCCCGATCCCTTCGGCCGCAACACCGCCCAGGCGGCCGGTTCCGCCTATGGCAGCGCGCGGCCGTCGGCGCAGTTCGGTCCGGCCGACAACGGCTCGTCCGACGCGCCCGCCTTCGGTTCGGCCCATCCGTCGGAGCCTGGCTCCGGCGCCTTCGGTTCGGCCCGGGCGTTCGGTCAGTCCGAGCCCACGTCGGGTGCCTACGGTTCGGCCGGCTCGCCCGATCAGCCCGAGCCCACCTCCGGCGCCTACGGTTCGGCCCGCCCGGCCAGCTCGTTCGACCAGCCCGAACCCACGTCGGGTGCCTACGGTTCGGCCCGCCCGGCCGGCTCGTTCGACCAGCCTGAGCCAACGTCTGGCGCCTACGGTTCGGCTCGGCCCACCCCTTCGGACACCTACGGCTCTCCCCGGTCGACTTCCGGCCAGCCCGAGGCCGACCAAGGGCACCCCTACGGCTCATCCCAGCCCAGCTCGGGCACCTACGGTTCGTCCGAGTCCAGCTCGGGTGCCTACGGATCACCCGAACCGAATTCGGGTGCCTACGGATCGCCCGAGCCGACCTCCGGTGCCTACGGGTCTCCCCGCCCGACTTCGGGGCAGCCCGAGGCCGACTTCGGGGCCGCCCGTCCGGCCGAACCGGGTGCGTACGGCTCGGCGCGTCCGAACCCGCCGTTCGGGGCGTCCGCCAACGACGCCGCGGCGTTCGGCTCGGGCCGCCCCGCATCGCCCTACGGTCAGGACGAGTCCGCCGCGCGCCCCGAGGCCGACTCCAGTGCCTTCGGATCGCCGCGATCGGGCGCGCCCTACGGCCGGTCCGACGAGGCCGACTCGGGTGCGTTCGGTTCCGCCCGCCCCGCCTCGCCGTTCGGCCCGGCCCAGAACGACCCCCGGGCCGGATCACCGACCTTCGGTTCGGCCCGACCGGCATCGCCCGATGAGGCCTCGTTCGGCCCGTCCTCGTTCGGCCCGGAGCAGTCCTCGTTCGGTCCGGCGTCGGATGATCGGGCGGAGTCGCCCTATGGCGCGGCTCAGTTCGGGGCCGAAGACGACCGGGCCGGCAACGACGAGCACGCCCTCTACAAGCGCCCCCAGTCGGCCGACGACAACCCGAACGGCTACCCGCAGCGGGTGCCCGGGGCCGCTCTCGGCGCGATCGGATCGCCCGCGGCGAGCTCGGTTCCGGCTCCGCGCGACCCCTCGGAGAAGCCGCCCGCCGTCGGTTCGGCCCGCCCGGTCACGGCCAGCGCTTCGGTGCCCTCGGCCAACCGACCGGTCGAGGCGACCGAACTGCCGCCGCCGTCGGCTGCCCCGCAGGCCCGGGTCTACGGCCGTCCGGCTCCGGCCGAGCCGGTCGAGGACGACGCACCCGAGGCTCCGGCCGAGCGGTCCCCGTTCGGCGCCCGGTCCGACTCGGCGTTCGGTGACCGTTCCGACTCACCGTTCGGCGAGCAGCCCGGATCTCCGTTCGGCGATCACCCCGACTCGCCCTTCGGGATGCGGCCCGATTCTCCGTTCGGCCCGCGGCCGGGCGCCGAGGACCGTCCGGCCACGTCTCCCGGCGGGTTCGGCGCTCCGGCGTACGGGGAACGCTCGAATGACCCCAACGCACCCGGCAGCGAACCCAGTGTCGCCCCGCAGTCGCCGGCTCGCGCCACCGCCCGCGCCTCGGCGAGTGCCCGCGTCGCCCCGCCGACCTCGGGTGGCCCGGCCAACCCGCCGACCGGCATGACGTCGGCCCCGGCCCTGCCCGGCGCGGCACCCGAGCCGGCTTCCCCCGGTTCGCCCTATGCCGACCGTCCCGGCGGCCCCGGTGGGCGGCCCGGTGAGCCGTTCAGCGAGCTGACCACCGACATCGCGGGGCGTGACCAGCAGCCGTACGTGCCGGCCCCGGCCCTGCCTCCGATGCCGCCCGGCCTGAACGGCTTCGACCCGGCCACCCAGCCCCGGTCGAACAGCTTCGGTCCGGCCGGGTCGTCGCCGCACAGCGCCTTCGCCCCGCCCGGCTCGCAGCCGCACAACGGTTTCGGCCCGCCCGGACAGCAGCCCGGTGGTTTCGGCCAGCAGCCGCCGAACAACTTCGGTCCGCCTCCGGACGGCGGGTTCGGCAACCCGGCCAGCCGCGCCACGGTGACCCCGCCGACGCCTGAGGACACCACCTCGTGGCCCGGTGTCGAGGCCGACCAGGGCCGGTTCGACAGCTTCAAGGCCGAGGAGAAGCCCGCCGCCAAGCCCGAGACGCCGCACGTCCGGGTCATGCCGATCCTGCTCGCGGTCGTGGTGGCGGCGATCCTGCTGCTCGGCGCGATCTTCGGCATCGTCTATCTGGTGGCCGGCGGCAGCGACAAGTCGCTGTCGGTGATCCAGGGCGAGTGCGTGAAGCGCGACGGCGAGTCGGCGGTCAAGTCCGAGTGCACCGAGTCCGGGTCGTTCCAGGTGGCGTCCATCGTGGACGACAAGGCGCAGTGTGCCGACCCGGGTCAGCCCTACGTGATCAACAAGACCTCGGACGGCAAGAGCCAGGTGCTGTGCCTCAAAGCGAACGCCTGAGGCCCAACGCCTGACGCTGTCATCCTGACCACCTTCGTGCCGTGCCGGGCCACCCGGTGCGGCACGATGGTGCGATGACTGGACGTGTACGGGCTCCCGAGCTCCGCGGTCGTGGCTGGCTCAACACCGGCGGCAAGGATCTGACCCTCGCCGACCTGCGCGGCAAGATCGTCCTGCTCGACTTCTGGACCTTCTGCTGCATCAACTGCCTGCACGTGCTCGACGAGTTGCGTCCGCTCGAGGAGAAGTACGGCGACGCGCTCGTGGTGATCGGCGTCCACTCCCCGAAGTTCGAGCACGAGCGCGACCCGCAGGCCCTGGCCGCGGCGGTCGAGCGCTACGGCGTACACCACCCGGTCGTCGACGACGGCGACATGCACCTCTGGCAGCAGTACGCGGCCAAGGCGTGGCCGACGCTCGCGGTGATCGACCCGACCGGCTACCTGGTCGCCTCGATGGCCGGCGAGGGCCACGCGGAGGGCCTGTCCCGCCTGATCGACGAGCTGATCGCCCAGCACACCGCCGACGGCACCCTGCATCGCGGCGACGGCCCGTACGTTCCGCCGGTCCCCGCCGACACCGTGTTCCGGTTCCCCGGCAAGGCGATCGAGCTCCCCGGCGGCCACCTGCTGGTCAGCGACTCGGCCCGGCACTCGATCGCCGAGGTCGAGGCCGACGGCGATTCCGTCGTACGCCGTTTCGGCCCGTTCAAGGAGCCGCAGGGCCTGCTCCTGCTCCCGGCCGAGATCGCGTCGACGGCCGGCTACGACGTGCTGGTCGCCGACACGGTCAACCACCAGCTCCGCGGCCTGCGCCTCGCCGACGGTGAGATCACCCTGGTCGCGGGTTCGGGCCGGCCGTGGCGCTCAACCGTCGGCGAGCACCCGCACGACGCCCTCGCCGCCGACCTGTCCTCGCCGTGGGACCTGGCCTGGTACGACGACCGCGTGATCATCGCGATGGCCGGCATCCACCAGCTGTGGTGGTTCGACCCGATCAAGCGCACGGTCGGCGTCTACGCGGGCACGACGGTCGAATCCCTGCGCGACGGCCCGATCCCCGACGTGTGGATGGCCCAGCCGTCCGGCCTGTCGGTGGGCGGCGACCGCCTGTGGATCGCCGACAGCGAGACGTCCGCGCTGCGCTACATCGCCGACGGCGTCCTGCACACCGCGGTCGGCCAGGGCCTGTTCGACTTCGGCCACGTCGACGGCCCGGCCAAGGAGGCGCTGCTGCAGCACCCGCTCGGCGTCGCCGCCCTGCCCGACGGCTCGGTGCTGATCGCGGACACGTACAACGGCGCGATCCGCCGCTTCGACCCCTCGTCGGACCAGGTGTCCACGGTCGACACCGGCCTGGCCGAGCCGAGCGACGTGCTGGTGACCGAGGCCGGCGACGTGATCGTGGTCGAGTCGTCGGCGCACCGCCTGACCCGGCTCGCGCCCGGCGCGGTCCGCACGGTCAACGGCGAGCGCCACCGCACCGAACGCCCGGCGTCCACCGTCGCCCCCGGCGAGGTGACGCTCGACGTGGTGTTCACGCCCGCACCCGGGCAGAAGCTGGACACCCAGTTCGGCCCGTCCACCCGCCTGGTGGTCTCGGCCTCCCCGCCCGAGTTGCTGCTCGACGGCGCCGGCACGACCACGGACCTGTCCCGCGCCCTGGTGATCAACCCGGACGTCCCCGAGGGCATCCTCCAGGTCGTGGCCCAGGCCGCCACCTGCGACGTCGACGTCGAAAATGCCGCCTGCCACCTGACCCGCCAGGACTGGGGCGTCCCGATCGTGGTCAGCCCCGACGGCCCGGCTCGCCTCCCGCTGATCCTGCGGGGAATGGATGAGGACTCCTGACGTCCAGCCCGGCTTTGGTCAGGCCGTTTCGCACCCGCGTGGCCAGGTCCACTGCGCCTGGGGTGTCACCGTGCACGCAGATCGACGCCACCGGCACCGGCACCACCTGGCCGTCACCGGTCTCGACCTCACCGTCGACAGCCATCCGCACGGCCCGGGCAACCACCGCGTCCGGGTCGTGCAGCACGGCCCCCGGCAGCCGGCGCGGCATCAGCGTCCCGTCGGCCTGATACCCCCGGTCGGCGAACCCCTCACCCACCACCGCAATGCCGACCGCCTCCGCGAGCCGGGCCAGTGTCGACCCGGGCTGGCACAAAACCGGCAACCCCGGCCCGTACGCCCGGATCGCCTCCACAACCGCACCCGCCTGCACCTCGTCGACGGCCGCGGTGTTGTAGAGCGCGCCGTGCGGCTTCACATAGGCCACCTGCCCGCCGGCAACGCGGCAGAACGCCTCCAACGCCCCGATCTGGTACAGAATGTCGTCTCGCAGCTCGTCCGGGTCATAGTCGATGCGCCGTCGTCCGAACCCGGCCAGATCCCGGTAGCCCACCTGGGCCCCGATCGCCACGCCCCGCTCCACCGCGTCGCCACAGATCCGGTACATCGTGGACGGATCACCGGCGTGAAACCCACACGCCACGTTGGCCGAGGTAATCACGTCGAGCAGGGCATCGTCGTCGCCGAGCTGCCAGCGGCCGAAGCCCTCACCAAGGTCGGCGTTGAGATCAATCGAGCGCACGAAACCGCACCGTACTCCCCGGCCGCGCCTGAGCCAGCCCATTCACGTCGTCAACCACCCCAATCACCGGGTAGCCGCCGGTAGTCGGATGATCGGCGAGAAAGATCAGTGGCTGCCCGTCCGCCGGCACTTGGATCGCTCCCAGCACCACACCCTCAGACGGCAGCTCGCCCGTTTTGATGCGCGGCAGGGCCGCCCCACTAAGCCGACAGCCGACCCGGTTACTCATCGGGCTGACCTGATATTCGCTCGAGAACAGCTCGTTCGCGTCAAACCAGTCATCGCGCGGCCCAAGCCAGACGCCCAGCTCAATGTGATCGCCGCCAGCAGCCGTCGCCTCTTGATCTTCGGGAGCAGCCGCCGCCTCCCCCGCCCACCCAGGGACGTCGGGGCTGACGCTACCCGCAGAACCACCCAACGGCGCGCCGTCGTCCACAGCCCGCGCCCCAGCGGCCGCGCCGCCCGCCGAGTTGTCCACAGCCCGCGACGCCGCTCGCACGGCCGCGTCTCGTCGCCCCTCGTCGCGCGCCCCGAACTCAACCTCCGGCCCGAATTGTCCGGACTCGTCGCCGATCGGAAGGGACGTGCCGTCAGTCAGTTTTGGCGGACCCAGACCCGAGAGCGTGTCGGTCGATCGTGATCCGAGCACCAGCTCCACGTCCAGGCCACCGGCCACGGCCACATAGGACCGGACGCCCCGGGCCGCCCGCCCGATGTCGAGCACCGAACCCGCGGGCACCTCGATCACCCCGTCGCGGGGCGTGACCGGGAGCTTGTCGAGCTTGAGCACCGCCGTCGCCCCGGTGACCGCGACCACCGCCGCCCGCTCGAACCGCAGCGCGCATCCGAGCAGCGTGGTCTCCAGCCCGGCCGCGTGCGGCGGGTTGCCGACCAGGGCGTTCGCGCGGCGCAGGGCCCACTGGTCGAGGGCTCCGGAGCGCGGCACGCCGAGATGCGCGTATCCGGAACGGCCCTGATCTTGGATGGTGGTGAGCGGGCCGGCCCGCACGACCGTGATCACGTTGCCACCAACTGCACACGGGTGCCGGGGGTGAGCCGGGCCGGGGGTTCCCGTCGTACGTCGAAAAGGGTCTCCGACGTGCGACCCACCAGCCGCCATCCGCCCGGCGAGGCCGTGGGATAGATGCCGCAGTAGTCACCCGCGAGGCCGACCGCACCGGCCGGAACCCGCTGTCGGGGAGTGTCGAGCCGGGGCACGGCGTACTCCGGGCCGAGCCCGCGCAGGTAGGCGAAACCGGGTGCGAATCCGCAGAACGCGACGGTGAAATTTGTCTCGGTGAGACGGGCGATTACCCGCTCGCGGGGCATTGACCACCGCGCCGCGACGTCGTCGAGATCCTCGCCGTCGAACACGGTAGCGATCTTGACCAGCGAACCTTCTCGATGCTCGACACCCACAAAATCATGCGCTCGCCACGAGGAGAGCAGAGCGTCGGTGCCGGGTTCCACGCCGTCGAGCAGCAGCGTCCGGGCACCGGGCACGATGTCGATCACGCGCAGCTCACCCGCCTCGCGCCGGCGCACCACCTCACGCCGCCACGCCTCGACCTCGTCGCCGTCGCGGCACTCGAGCAGCAGAGCCGAAGCGCCCGACCGTTTCAGCCTCATGGTCACATAGTGCCAGTGCCGAAGTTCACTACTGACGAGTAACTTACGATACCGTAACCTGAAACTCGTGACGACTTCCGCCCCGTTCCGGATGAAGCCGGCTGACCTCGGAAAGCCGAGGCTGCGCGGCCGGTTGCATCAATACGCGTTCTTCGTCGCGCTGGTGTGCGGCATCGTGCTGTGCTCGATCGCCCTGAGCAGACCGGGCATCGCGCCGTTCCTGAGCGTCCTGATCTACAGCGTCACCGTGTGTGGGCTGTTCGGCATCAGCGCGCTCTATCACCGGCGGGTCTGGAGCGAACGCGGCTACCAGATCATGCGCCGGGCGGATCACTCGATGATCTTCATCTTCATCGCCGGCACCTACACGCCGTTCTGCGTCGAGCTGCTGCCGACCGGCAAGGCGACGCTGATGCTGAGCCTGATCTGGGGTGGCGCGCTCGGCGGGGTGGCGCTCAAGACCATCTGGCCGCATCTGCCGCGCTGGGCCGGTGCACCCCTCTATCTGGCGCTGGGCTGGGGCGCGGTCGCGATCCTGCCCGAGGTGCTGCACCGCGGCGGCGTCGCCACCCTGGTGCTGCTCGCGGTCGGTGGCGTGATCTACAGCGTCGGCGCCGTGTTCTACGCCCTGCGCCGGCCGAACCCGTGGCCCGAGGTCTTCGGCCACCACGAGTTCTTCCACGCGTGCACGCTGGTGGCCGCGATCTGCCACCACATCGCGATCTACTTCTCGCTCTACGCCTAAGACGACACGGAGACGCGCACGCCCGGGTTGTCGTAGGCGACCCGGGCCGCCTGCACGTCGCCGATGTGCGTCTCGGCCCATCGCGACAGCGCCCGCACCAGGTCGAGCAGACTCAGGCCGAGAATGGTCAGTTCGTAGTCGACCCGGGGCGGCACCTCGGCGTACACCGTGCGGCCGATCAGGCCGTCACGCTCGAGACCGCGCAGCGTCTGGGTGAGCATCTTGGGACTGATGCCCTCGATCCGCTTGGCGAGCGACGAGTAACGCTGCGGGCCGTCGGCCAGCATCCCGACGACCAGGACGCTCCACGTGTCGCCGATCCGGTCGAGGATCTGCCGGCTCGGACAATCTTTCGCGTACGCGGTGGTTTCCACCTGGACACTATCCCTCAGGTAAGTACTGCACTTCAAGGTGCCTTCTATCGATTGGGAAGTGACCTCTGACCTGCGCGGTTATGGTGGTGCAAGCTTCAATCAGCAGGAGGAACGCTATGAGCATCGTCGTCACGGGCGCCACCGGACACCTCGGCCGGCTCGCCATCCAGTCGCTTCTGGCCAAGGGTGTGCCCGCGAGCGAGATCGTCGGCCTCGGCCGCTCGGTCGACAAGATCGCTGACCTGGGCATCACGGTGAAGCAGGTCGCCTACGAGGATCCGGAGGCGCTGCGGGCGGCGTTCGAGGGTGCCGACAAGGTCCTCTTCATCTCGGGCAGCGAGGCCGGTCAGCGGATGGCCCAGCACACCAACGTCGTCGCGGCGGCCAAGGCGGCCAACGTCGGCCTGCTCGTCTACACCAGCATCCCGAAGGCCGACACGAGCGACCTCAAGCTGGCCGAGGAGCACCGCGCGACCGAGAACCTGATCGTCGAGTCCGGTCTCCCGTACGCGTTCCTGCGCAACAGCTGGTACTTCGAGAACTACAACGTCGCGCAGGGTCTGGAGCACGGTCTATTCGGCGCCTCGGCCGACGGCAAGATCAGCGCCGCCACCCGGGCCGACTATGCCGAGGCCGCGGCCGCCGTGCTCACCACCGACGGCCAGGCCGGCAAGGTCTACGAGCTGGG
This sequence comes from Paractinoplanes bogorensis, assembly GCF_018829635.1. Classification (GTDB taxonomy): domain Bacteria; phylum Actinomycetota; class Actinomycetes; order Mycobacteriales; family Micromonosporaceae; genus Actinoplanes; species Actinoplanes bogorensis. The sequence goes on along the minus strand of NZ_JAHKKG010000017.1, from coordinate 92,459 downwards.
TGGCCAGGGCTTCACGATGGAGGAGTTCGCCGCCGAGATCGCCGCGCAGTCCGGCCAGCCGGTCACCTACACCGACCTCGGTGAGGACAAGTACCGCGAGATGCTGGTCGGTGTGGGCCTGCCCGAGGCGTTCGCGGCGATCCTGGCCGACTCCGACCGGGGCGCGGCCAACGGCGGGCTCTACGTGCCGGTCGACGACCTCGAGTCGCTGCTGGGTCGTCCGGCGACGTCGCTGAAGTCGTACGTGGGAACCGCTCTTAAGGCCTGACAAGCGAACGACAAAGCGACGCCGGCAGGCCGCTAGGGGGAGGGGCGCGGCTGCCGGCGTCGCGAGTCGGGTTGGTTACTGGTAGGCGGGCGGCGGAGGCGGCGGAACGTCGTCGCGCCGGGTCTCCCGGTATTCGCTGCGCACCTGCTGCTGCCCATAGACCGGGGCCCCCGCGACCGGATCGGCGGTCGTCTGCCGGGTCACGACCGTACGGCGACGGCTGTTCCAGAACCAGAGAGTGATGACCAGGCCCACCAGGCCGGCCGCCATCAGGATCCACCCGATGATGTTGATGTCGATCCCACTGATGTTCGCGTTGACGGCGAACGCCAGGATCGCGCCCAACGCCAGCAGGAAGATGCTTCCGCCGATGCCCATCACGGGCCTCCTTGATCCTCACCGTGGTCAATACGTCGCTGACGGGGTTACCCACCCGCTCTGATCCTCAATCAGGCAAGCTGGACGCATGACCGCTAGGACGCTCGTTCTGCTTCGCCACGCCAAGGCCGAAACGCCTGATGAACGCTCCGATTTCGACCGGAAACTGACCACGGTCGGCGAGACCGACGCGGATGCGGCGGGTGCCTGGCTGGCCGACGAGCGCCTGCATCCCGATCTGGTGCTGTGCTCGGCCGCGGCCCGCACCCGGCAGACCTGGCAGGGCGTTTCGATCGCGCTGGCCCAGGCCCAGCCCGGCGGCGGGACGCCCGAGGTCCGCTATGAGCAGAGCCTCTACAGCGGTGGGCCGACCGAGGTGTTCGACCTGCTGCGCAAGGTGCCCGAGACGGTTCGTACGGTGCTGGTGGTCGGGCACAACCCGACGATGTCCGAGGTGTCGACGCTGATGATCCCCGACGATCAGTACGACGGCGTCGACATGATCATGAAGACGGCGGGTCTGGCGGTACACCGTACGGAAGAAGGCAGTTGGTCGTCGACCGAGCCGCGCTCGATGCATCTGGTGGAGCGGCATACCGCTCGCGGATAGACGACCGAGGCCGGCGAACGTCATCGTTCGCCGGCCTCAACCGTTTTCAGGAGTGGTGAGAGGAGCGGGGCGGCTCCGCTCACCGGGGGGAACTACCTCAGAAAACGTCCTCGGAGATGTCCATGATGTCCAGAGTGGTGTTCTCGATGATGCGCCGGTCGGAACCGACGCGGGGCAGGACCTCGCGGACGAAGAATCGGGCCGCCGCGACCTTGCCCTCGTAGAAGTTCTTGTCGGCCGCCGACAGCTCGCCGCCCAGCGCCTTGAGGGCGACCTCGGCCTGGCGCAGCAGCAGCCAGGCGAGCACGACGTCGCCGAGCGCGAGCAGAACGCGCCGCGAGCTCAGGCCCACCTTGTACAGCTCGCGGGTCTCGCCGCCCTGCACCGCGCCGAGCCAGCCCATCGACGCACCGAGGATCTGCTGCATCTCGCCGAGCGCCTTGCCCAGCCCGAGCCGCTCGACCTTGAGCTGACCGTTGCCGGCCTCGCTCTCGACGAACTGCTGCATCTCGCCGGCCAGCGTGGCCAGCGCGACGCCCTGGTCCTTCACGATCTTGCGGAAGATCAGGTCGAGGCTCTGGATCGCGGTCGTGCCCTCGTACAGGGTGTCGATCTTCGCGTCCCGCACGTACTGCTCGAGCGGGTAGTCCTGCAGGAAGCCGGAACCGCCGAACGTCTGCAGCGCCTCGTGACCGAGCAGCTCGTACGCCCGCTCGGAGCCCACGCCCTTGACCAGCGGAAGCAGCAGGTCGTTGACCTTGCTCGCGGTCTTGGCGGCCTCGGTGTCACCGGCCGCCTCGGCGATGGCGACCTTGTCCTGCCACGTGCCGGTGTAGACGACCAGGGCACGAAGAGCTTCCGAGTACGCCTTCTGGAGCATCAGAGACCGGCGTACGTCGGGGTGGTGGGTGATCGTGACGCGCGGCGCGTTCTTGTTGTCGTTCTGCACCAGGTCGGCGCCCTGTACGCGGTTCTTGGCGTACTCGAGGGCGTTCAGGTAACCCGTCGACAGGGTCGCGATCGCCTTGGTGCCGACCATCATGCGGGCGTACTCAATGATCATGAACATCTGGCGGATGCCCTGGTGCTTCTCGCCGAGCAGCCAGCCCTTGGCCGGGGTGCCGTGCTCGCCGAAGGTCAGCTCGCAGGTGTTCGAGACCTTGAGGCCCATCTTGTGCTCGATGTTGGTGGCGTAGACGCCGTTGCGCTCGCCCAGCTCGCCGGTCTCGGCGTCGAAGTGGTACTTCGGCACGATGAACAGCGACAGGCCCTTGGTTCCCGGACCGCCGACACCCTCGACGCCGACCGGACGGGCCAGCACGTAGTGGATGATGTTGTCGGTCAGGTCGTGCTCACCCGAGGTGATGAAGCGCTTGACACCCTCGATGTGCCACGAACCATCGGGCTGCTGGATGGCCCTGGTGCGGCCGGCGCCGACGTCGGAACCCGCGTCGGGCTCGGTCAGCACCATCGAGGAGCCCCAGAGCTTCTCGACGAAGAGCTTGGCCCACTTCTTCTGCTCCTCGGTGCCCTCGGCGTCGATGACGGACGCGAACGAGGGACCGGACGAATACATCCATACCGGAGCGTTGGCGCCGAGCACGTTTTCGGCCAGGGCCCACCAGAAGGCGCGCGGGGCGAGGGTGCCGCCGAGCGACGCGGGCAGGTCGAGGCGCCAGAACTCGCTGGCCATCCACTGGTCGAACGACTTCTTGAACGACTCCGGCAGCGGCGCGGTGTGCGTCGCAGGGTCGAAGACCGGCGGATTGCGGTCGGCCTCGACGTAGCTGGCGGCCAGATCCTCGGTCGCGAGGCGGTTGACCTCGGTCAGGACGTCCTTCGCGGTCTCCGCATCGATGTCCGAGTACGGCGCCTGGCCGAACGCCTGGTCAGCCCCGAAGACCTCGAACAGATTGAACTGAAGGTCCCGAAGGTTGCTCTTGTAGTGACTCATGGTGCTTGGCCCCGCTCTCCGAACGCCGCCGGTCTGGAGTTACCCGTCAGTAACACCCACTGTATTACTGATCGGTAGCGGCCGACAAGCCGCGAGCTGTTTCGTGACCAACCACCCTGTTGCGGGGGTGTGTCCGTCGGTTTCGACATCAAACGCCTCCGATCGGGTGGCCAGCAGGATGGCCGTTCGGCTATTTGCCGACTCCCATGCGCACCTCACGTATCGGTGCGCGATTCGGCTCGTTGCACCGGATAGACACGGAGCTTTTCGCTTCGACCAGCAGCCGCCAAAGGGGGCGCGCCATGTTCGCCACGATCAAGAGCCTCATTCCCGAGCCCCGACAGGCGGACCAGCCACGCCACTACGTCGGGCGGCACCGTCGGCCCGAGCCAGTGCCAGTGCCGGTCTCGCCCGCTCCCACGCCTTCGCCGTCGCCCGAGGGCACTGAGGTCGCCGCCTAGCTTCCGGCGGCGCCGACTTCCCAGCTCGGCATGGGCACCGCGGCACCGTCGTCGGGTCCCGCGTATTCCAGCAGCACCAGTGCGATGTCGTCCTCGAGGCGACCGTGCACCCAGTCGACCAGGGCGGTCTCGAGCGAGGCCAACCCGTCGCCGACCGTGCCGTGGCCGAGCAACCGCCACGCGCGGTCGGCGGTCGGGAAGAACTCACCGTCCCGGCGCGCCTCGCCCAGCCCGTCGGTGAACAGCAGCAGCCGGTCGCCCGGCTCCAGCCGCTCGACCCGCGGCTTCACCTCGGGCATGAACCCCAGCGGCGGCGCCGGCGACGGTGGCTCGAGCGGGATGACCTGACCCCGGCGCAGCAGCAACGGCGCCGGATGTCCACAGTTGACGATCGTCAGGGTGCCGCCACGCTCTTCGACCAGCGCCGCGGTCACGAAGTCCTCGTCACCGACGCTGCGCGCCACCGCCCGATCCAGATCGGTCACCATCGACTTGAGATCGGCCCGCTCGTACGCGACATGCCGGTAGGAGCCGAGCACGATGCTCGCCAGCCGGACCGCGTCCAGACCCTTGCCGCGCACGTCGCCGATGATGATGCGGACCCCGTACGGCGTATCGAGCGCCTCGTAGAGGTCGCCCCCGATGTCGGCGGCGGCGGTGGCCGAGATGTATCGGCCCGCCACCGCGAGCGCCCCCACCTGCGGGCCGACCGGCCGCAGCACCGCCTGCTGGGCGACCGCGGCGAGCCGCTGCAACTCGGCGATCCGGTCGGCCTGACGCTGCCGGATGGTCGCCACGGCGGCCGCGATGCCGGTCGCGAGCAGAATGCCGAGAATGTTGACCGTGCCGGCCACGGTCAGCGCGCCGGCCCCGCCCACGAAGACCATGCCGACGATCGTCGCGAGCACCCCGACGACAAGCACCGTCTGCCAGAACGCGAAGACCGCGGCCAGGAACGGGACGGCCGCGAAGAGCCCCACGAAGTCGGCCTTGGGACCGTCCGCGATCTCCACGGCGGACACGACGGCGAGCAGCACAATGGCCGCGCCGAGACCGGCGCGGGATCCAGAACTCAGCGGGCGGCGGCCCGGCGGCAGATTAGGCATGGCTACGCCGAACAGCATGCCCGATCGAAGCTACGGACTGCACTAACTTGACCCGTAGTCTGAGCGGGTTCTGACCGGGCGGCCGAACGGGACCCCCATGCAGTGACAGGATGTCCGCGTGACAACCGATCTGCGTGATCTTTTGAAGGCGGCGTTCCGCTGGACGGATCCGGGCGAGGGCTACCTCGTCAGCAACCGGTCCGGCTGGTGGCGCTCCCCCGAGATCATCGCCGGTCTGGGCGACGGGCTGGCCGACCTCTTCCGGGCCGACCGGCCCACCGTGGTGGTGTCGCCCGAGGTCACCGGCTTCCTGGTCGGCCCCCTGGTCGCGCGGGCTCTCGGGGTCGGTTTCGTCGAGGCCTACCGGGCCGGGGCGCGGCGTCCGATCGCCGAGCCGATGATGTGGGCCGAGGTGCCCACTGATCATCGTGGTGAGACCCAGCATTTGGGCGTACGCCGTGAGTTGCTCAACGCCGATGACCGAGTGCTCGTGGTCGACGACTGGGCCGCGACCGGATCCCAGTCCAGGGCGCTGCGCTCGCTGCTCGGCGCCACCTATGTGGGCACCGCCGTGATCGTCGACGAGTGCCCGCCCGCCGTGGCCCACGAGCTCACCCTGCGCGGCCTGCTCACGGCGGCCGACATCGACCCTTAGGCCTTCGGGTAGTCCTTTAGCGCGCCGCGAGCCGGGATCCAACCGGTGGCGGTGTATTCGGCGACTTTGCTGAGCACGTACGGGTCTTGGGCGATGATCTCGCGGGCGCGCCCTTCGTCCTCGACGTTGAGCAGCACGACCCCACCGACGGGCGGATCCTGGCGGCCGGCCGTGACGACCAGATTCTGCGCCTCGAGGCCCTCCAGAAAGGCCAGGTGCGCATCGCGTACGGCGTCGACCTGCTCGACCGGCACGAGGTACTTCGAAATCATCAGGTACACGCCCGCAATCGTACGATCGAATCGTGAACAACCTCGGGCGGTACGGCATCTGGATCTCCCGCAACGACTGGCCGGTCGAGGCCGGCCTGATCGCCTCGGCCGCGCAGGAGATCGAGGCCCTGGGCTTCACCTCGGTCTGGATCGGTGCCAGCCCACCCGACGACCTGGAACTCCCCGAGGCCATCCTGGCCGCGACGGAATCTCTGGTCGTCGGCACGAGCGTTGTCGACATCTGGCACAGCCACGGCGAGACGCTGGCCGCGAGCCACATCCGGGTGAGCCACCAGTTCCCCGGCCGCTTCATGCTGGGCGTCGGCTCCGGCCACGCCCCCACGGCGGCCTCGGTGGGCCAGAACTACACGAAGCCCCTGACCCGGTTACGCACGTTCCTCACGGACAAGCTGGCCCACGTCCCCGCGTCGCAGCGGATGATCGCCGCGCTGGGCCCCAAGGCCCTGGCCACGGCCCGCGACCTGACCGCCGGCGCGCTGCCCTACCTGACCCCACCCGGACACACCGCTGACGCCCGCAAGATCCTGGGACCAGACCCCCTGCTCATCCCCGAACAGAAGGTCTACCTGTCCACCGATCCCGTCGAAGCCCGCCGGGTGGCCCGCCGACGATTGAAGTCCTATTTGTCGCTGCCGAACTACACCAACGCCTGGCGCCCATACGGCTTCACCGACGCCGACTTCGCCCACGACGGCAGCGACCGCCTGACCGACTTCACCGTCGCCTGGGGCGACGCCCCCACGGTCCGAGCCCGAGTCGACGCCCACTTGGAGGCCGGCGCCAACCACGTGGCCCTGCAGGTCCTCTCCGCCCACAACGGCCCCTACCTGCCACGAGACGAGTGGCGTGCCGTAGCCGAGGCGCTCGCCCTGACCTGAGCGCCCTGCGCGGGTGCTGGCGCACTTGTCGCAGCAAGCGGGGTGCCCAACCGCAGACGGCCGCACATCCGCTGGGGACTCACCAGTCGGAACAGGAGAAATGAGTCGAGCGGGCGCAGGCATGATCGAGGACCAGGATCAGTCGGTAGCGGTTCTGTTCTTTCAGACGATCGAAGAGGTCGTGCATGAAGGGCTCTTCCGGTTCGTGCGGAACGGAGAGCTCCAGGTCGAACGGGTGACTGACGAACGGCTCGTTGGTGGCGTGGTCGCGGGTAAGCCAAGCGTGCGTGCGGTCGGTGCCACCGTGAAACATCGTCCCGCCATCGACCTCAACCAGGTCATGCCCCAGCGCCGGCGAAATCTCCCGGGCCAATTCCGCTAACGACGGCGCCCAAGCCGCATCCAGAATCCCCAACATGATCGACTTTTCCACAGCAGCCGACGCTAGACCGAACCGCAGGAGCACCGCCTCCGAGTTTCCGCATCCGACCCCACATCGAAATCGGAAGCAAAAGCTCACAACCGCCCCACACAAAAGATCTAGCGCCGGCCCATGAACCGCCGCCAGTCGCGCCTCGTGCTTTGGGTCAGAAACTCAGCAACGTACACCGGGAGGAGCGGGACGATGACCAAGCACAAGCACCCAAAGACCCTCAGCCATCGGAAGACCCTGGTTGCTCCCAAGGCCTGGAAATACAAGGACGGCGTGCCGTCTGCGACGCCTCGTCTTTTCCGCTGAGTCCTGCCTGACGAAGCTCAGCACCAAGGTCACGCGGAGGAAGCTCAAAGCCCTCCTGACGACCGTCGCAGCACAACTGGTCCTGGGCGTGCTGGGAAACACCGTCTACGACCTGATCAAGTACTACTTGCACCAATGACGCCGCCGGGAGTCCGGTTCACGCAATCCGCGAACCGGACTCCCCGCGCCCAGGTAGCCAACATTTCCGAGGTACAGACCAACGAGCTAGATCATCTAGGCGCGCGGCGCCCGAGCTCCGACGTGCTCAACAGCCAAGCTTCGCTGTGGGCCGGTCAACACCTTCGGTCCGCGAGAAGATCAGTCACCGGGACATCAAAGCGCGAACACCGTAATGCGGGGTCTGGGACTCGGCTCGAGGCAGATTTGCGATGAGGACCGGTTCGCGCCTGCCGGTGGTTCGGTGAGTACGGTCTTGAGCCCTGCTTCTGCTTGGGATCCCTGACAGCGCGTGACCGCGCACGGCCCGCTGGAATCGGCCGGGCCGGCGTCTCGGTGGCGTTTGGTTGTGGGCGTGACCACTCACGCAGGTCGCCGTGGCGAGCCTTGCGTTTTGGACGCGCCAGCGGCCAGCGAGGCTCGACGCGGTCCCCGCGGGAGCGACGGTCTGTACCCACCGCCCCGCTGGGACATCTGGCTCTTGATCTTGCTTATGAAGTGGGCCAGAGGCGGAAGTTTTGCGCCGAGCGGCTCGGGGTGGGGCCGCGTTGTCCCTGGTAGCGGGAGCCGTAGACCGCGGAGCCGTAAGGGTGCTCGGCCGGGCTGGACAGGCGGAAGATGCAGAGTTGGCCGATCTTCATGCCGGGCCAGAGCTTGATCGGCAGGTTGGCCACGTTGGACAGCTCCAGCGTGACGTGGCCGGAGAAGCCGGGGTCGATGAAGCCGGCCGTCGAATGGGTGAGCAGGCCCAGGCGGCCCAGGCTGCTCTTGCCCTCGAGGCGGCCGGCGAGTTGGTCGCCCAGCGTGATGACCTCGAGCGTGGACGCCAGCACGAACTCGCCCGGGTGAAGCACGAACGCCTCACCGTCGGTGACCTCGAGTTCGGTGGTGAGATCGTCCTGCTGTTCGGCCGGGTCGATGTGGGTGTAGAGGTGGTTGTTGAACACCCGGAAGAATCGGTCCAGCCGCACGTCGATGCTGGACGGTTGCAGCAACGCCGGCTCGAAGGGCTCCAAAGACAGGTCGCCCGACTTGATCTCGGAGACCAGGTCACGGTCGGAGAGCAGCATCGGGACACCATACCTACCTGCCCGTTCGGCGTGTTTTAGTGGGCGTGTCGAACGTATGTTCGATAGAATGCCCGCATGGCTTCCTGGTCCGATTTCGCCGCCGCCGAGCCCACCCTCGCGGCGGGCATCCGCGCGCTCCTCCAGCAGTACGGTCCTGGCCTGGCTTACCTGGCCACCGTACGAGCCGATGGCGGCCCCCGGGTTCACCCGGTCTCCCCGGTGATCACCGGGGAGGGGCTCTACTGCTTCATCGTCGACTCACCCAAGCGGCGCGACCTCGAGCGTGACGGCCGCTACGCACTGCACTCATATCCCCCGGAAGAGAACGACGACGAGGCCATCCTGACCGGCCGGGCGTCCCGAGTCCGCGACCCGCGGGTCATCGCCGACCTGGCGCTGTCCCTGCACGCGTCGGCCGAGGTCGACTGGCGGCTGTTCGAGCTCTCGATCGAGACCGCGACCCTGCGCACCCACGGCCCGGCCGGCGCGCTGCCACTGGCCGTCGTCCCCCGGGTCGCCCCACTGACCCGCACCTGGCACGCAGAGTTATCCCGCCCACTGGCGGCGGTGAGTTAGTGCTGGGGCAGTGCTCTTCTCAGCGGTCCTCATCAGGTACAGTGAGGCCCGCTGCGGGTGTAGTTCAATGGCAGAACATCAGCTTCCCAAGCTGACAGTGCGGGTTCGATTCCCGTCACCCGCTCGTAGGTGGAGGCCCGTGTTCGCGGAAAGCCCGAACCGGGCCTCCTCGCATATCTGCTTGGGGGCCGAGCCCCCAGACCCCACGGTGCGGTGATTGCGGTTTGTGGGAGGGCTCGGCTTCGCCATCGGGACTAGGCGGGTCGACGGCCGGCTCGGCTTCGCCATCGGCACCCTGATCTCGGTCGCGGCGAACACGGCATCGGCTGCGGGCGCGCGCGAGGGGCCGGGCGCGGGCCGTGCTGTGGACACGTAGCTGGCGGCGGGTTCGACTTGATTGCGTCGCTCGACAGGTTGACGCCCAGCCCTATCGGGATGCTCAGAAGCGCACCCGCGGCCGGTCGGCGACCGAAGCGATGAAGAAGGTGCATTCGCGGCTTCGCCATAACGACGTCTTCCGCTTGGACGCAGGCGTCGGCGCATGAGGTGCTGTCATCTGCTGGCAGGCGCAGCAGCACGGCAGGCGGACTGGGTCTTACCACGCCGCCACAGCAGGCAGCCGTGGCGATCATCAGGAGAAGGGACAGGACGCGGGGTGCGGTAGCTGACTCAGCACTTCCTTCACAGTGTCGGCGACTGAGACGGGGGCAATCGACGCCGGGCCGCCGTCACGGTCCTGTCGATGGCGTCGACGATCCCGTGGTCGGCCTCTCGGTTCGTGTGCTGGTTGATCAAACCGGCGCGCGGGTTGTCGTGGCCCATCCGCGCCACGAGGCCGCCCTGAGCGAGACCGAGCGGCGCTTCCGGGCCACCGTCAACAACGTGCCCGGCATACGTACTGCCGGATCTCGTCGGCGAACCGCAGTTCCTCGAGCGCCGTCACCGCCTCGCCGCGCTCCCACGCCTGCTGGTCGTGCCGGCGTCCGGCGGCGGCCACCGCCTCGGGCAGCACCTCGCTGTCCTCGTGCCCGACCAGGTCGTTCGATGTCGCGCGGGCCTTTGCATCTGAAAGGGGCGTGGCGGGACTGTCGGGAGTGGATGTTTGACGCGCCGGATTCACTCGTTTGGGGGCTGTGCGAAAGCGATCTCACGGGCTATTGCCTTAGAGTGGACATATGGACCTAAACGGTAGAAAACACATCCGCCGTCCGCTTGTTGCCGCTGCTATGACTGTCGGTGCTGTGTGCGCCCTCAGTGCGGTTGCGGTGCAGCCCGCCAGCGCGTCGTCGCATCGGCCGTGCAACGTCGTCAAGCACAGCAACACCGACGGCGTCGTCAAGGTCGGCACCGCGACCGCGACCGTCGGCACCGATGGCATCAAGCTGACCACCGCGGCCGGCAGCAACCCGGACAAGGTTTCCTGGCGCGAGGACATGCGTCCCGTGCCGGCCAGCAGCGTCGACGAGGTCTCGTACGAGACCGTGAAGCTCGACGCGGCCGGTGAAGGCGTCAACGACGCAGCCCTGCCCGCCTACCACATCTTCGTCAAGACCCCGGCCGGCGACGGCACGCTGATCTTCGAGCCGTACTGGTACCTGAGCAAGATCGGCGGCGGCAACCCGCAGCGCCAGCTCCGCACCGAGTGGGACGTGCTGCAGGGTCCGCTGTGGACGTCGTCCACCACGATCACCGGCATGGAGAAGACCGCCGGTGGGCCCGCGACCAAGACGTTCGCCGAGGTCGTGCGGGACAACCCGAAGATGGTCGTGACCGGCATCGGCTTCGGGCTGGGCACCTACAACCCGGGTGTGGTCTCGATCCTCGACGAGCAGCGCTTCGCCACCAAGACCAGCTGCTCCGAGCACCAGTGGTCCACCGGCTTCAAGACCGGCCTCTGGTGGCCGGGCTGGCTGCGCGCGCTGCCCTTCGACCGGAAGAACTGACCCCGGAAGAACTGACCCTCGACGTTGACCGCGGGGCGGCAACCGCCCCGCGGTCAACAACGGTCGACAAGATGTCAGCGCATAGGAACACCGTGGGCGCGAGCAGCAGTCAACAGCTCGTGGATCTGCTGCGGACTCAACCCGCGCGTCGGGATCTGGACATAACGCCCACCGCCCAGCCCGAGGACAACCTGACCGGCCAGGTGCCGGGCGTGGGTGAAGGCGTTCCACGCGTACGTATGCCGGCTGGTCAGCGTCGAGCAGGCCACCCCTTCGGCACTGACCTCGACCGTCATCGGCCCGCCGTCCCGCACGACCCGGCGGGCGTTGTTGTTGATCAGGAACATCGGGACGACGACGGCCAACACCACGCCGGCCACCAGCATCGGGAAGTTGAGGCCCTCCAGCAGGACGGCCAGGGCGATCAGGGCCCAACCACCGATCCGGGCCAGCAGCACCGGCCGCCGCAGCTCGTGACGGGTGGCGGCCGCGATCAGGTGGGGGTCCCGCTGCGCGGTGATCTGCAGAAACACTACTAAAAAGTAACTTTCGGTCAGCTCGGCCCGGCATCAGCCGCTCGGCCGACCACCCCACCGCCGAGACGCGGACTTGAGGATCAATCCGCCAGAATGTGCCGGTGGATGCACTGCTCCTCGACTTCGACGGTCCGGTCTGCAGAATGTTCGCGGGCACTCCAGCGTCCGAGATCGCCGCCACGCTGGCCCACATGGCCGAAATGTCACCAAAAGACGACCCGCTGGAAGTTCTCCGCTGGGTCGGCGAGAACCGCGACCCCGCCACCACAGCGAAGATCGACGACGCCCTGACCGCCGCCGAGATAACGGCCGCACAATCGGCGACTCCCACCCCGTACGCGGAAACGGTCTTCGAGATCGCCCAGAACCGGCGGATCCCGATCGCCGTCGTCAGCAACAACTCAGCCGCCGCCATCGAGGTCTACCTGGCGAAGCACGGCCTCACGGCGGCAGTGGTGATCGGCCGCCCCTACGCGGAGCCGTGGCGGATGAAGCCCGACCCCAGCCCGCTCCATGAAGCGCTCGCCGCCCTAGGGAAGGCCCGCGGCACCATGATCGGCGACTCCCCGACCGACATCACCGCCGCCCGGGCCGCCGGCGTGCCCGTGATCGGCTACGCGAACCGCCCCGCGAAGATCGACTCGCTGAAACACGCCGACACGGTGATCACCAGCATGGGCGACGTCTTCAGCTGATCGTCACGAAGACGTTGTCGATCTCGCCCGCGAACTGGTCGTTGCTCTTGCTGGTGCCCTTGCCACCCACCCGCAGCGGCTCGGCGTTGGCGATCGACAAGGCGGCCGGCACGGTCACCGCGGCCGCCACCGCGCCGTCGACCGAGAGGGTCAGCCGGTTTCCGGAGCGAACGCAGGCCAGGTTGTGCCACCGCCCGTCCGCGACGTCGAGGCTGGGCTCGGCCCGATAGATCTGCCCCCGCCCCGCGATGACGCAGCTCGGGTGGCCCAGCCGGTGGTCGACCTGCAGTTTGTACTGGCTTCCGCCGACCGAGTAGCCCTTCTGCACGACGTTGGCCCCGTCGGCGAGGTCGGCGTAGGTCATCCGCACCGCCGCGCCGTACCGGAGTCGGCGGGTCCCGGGGTTGAGCGAGTCGTCGCGCGAACCCTCCAAGATCACGCGCGGGCAGTCCCGCTGCCGCGCCAGGCGGCACCGGTCGGGATAGGAGAGCGCCAGCCCGTCCCCTTGCCGGACGAGACGGAGCGAGCCGCCGTTCTGCCCGAGCGGCCGGAGCTCGTGGCGGCCGAGGTGATCGGTGATCGGCTGACTGACCCCGCCGTCGAAGTCGTAGCGGACGGCCACCGGCCCGGCCGCCACCCGGATCGGTCCGGGCGGCGCGGGCGACTCCCCCAATGGCACCCGCACCGGAAGAAGCCCCGGAGCCAGGGACGGCTTGACGACGGCGAAGGCGGGTTGCGCCGAGGGCCGTTGTGCGTGCGCCACGGTACCGACGAGAACCAGCAGGCCGGCGAGAGCAAGCCACCACCGTTTGCGAGACATAGGCCTATTGTCCGAAATGGTGGACGACGGATCGAATCCACCCCGGCGTCGGCCCGACAAACTACCCGAACGCGGTCAGCCGACCGTCCGAGGCTGGCCGGCCACGGTGGCCACGTGGGGATGGCCCGGCTCGCCGACCACCGCGTGCACCACATCGTCCAAAGTGATCACGCCGAGCGGCCGCCGGCCGTCGCTGACCAGCACGATGTGCAGTCGATCGCGCCGCATCGTGAGCAGCAGATCGGCGAGCGTCCGCTCGGGCGACACCACCGCCAGGGGCCGGATGATCTCAGGCGGGATCGGCCGGGTCCGGCGCTCGGCCGAATAGCCGAGAATGTCTTTGACGTGCACGAATCCCAGCACGCGCCGGGTCTCGCGCTGAACCACCGGAAAACGCGATCTTCCCGTACGCGTGGCGACCGCCTCGACCGTGGCCGGTGAGACGTCGTCGGCGATGGTCGTGACGCCGGCCCAGGGTCGCAACGTGTCGGCCGCCGTCCGCCCGTGCAGCCCGAGCGCGGCGTGGATGCGCGCGTACTGTTCCGTGCCGAGCAGACCCTCGCTGCGCGCCTGGGTCACCATCCCGGCCAGCTCCTCGGCCGTGAAGACGGTCTTGACCGAGTCGGTGGCCTCGATCGACCAGATCTTGAGGACCAGCCGGGCGGCCCAGCGCATCGCGTTGAGCAGCGGCTTGGTCGCCGTGCAGAAGGCCAGCATGAACGGCCCGAGCAGCAGCGCCGCCCGTTCCGGCCCGGCCAGCGTGATGTTCTTGGGCACCATCTCGCCGATGACCGTGTGCAGGAAGACGACGATGCCGAGGGCCAGGACGAACGCGACCGGATGGATCGCGTTTTCCGGCAGGCCGGCCGCCTCGAACGGCCCCTCGAGGAAGTGGGCCAGCGCCGGTTCGGCCAGCGCGCCCAGGCCGAGCGAGCAGATCGTGATGCCGAGCTGGGCCCCCGCGATCATCAGCGGGATCTGGCTCATCGCCGACAGCGCCCACTGCGCGCGCCGGCTGGTCGCGGCGAGCGGTTCCAGCACCGTACGCCGGGACGCGATCAGGGCGAACTCCCCGCCCACGAAGAGCCCGTTGCCGATCAGCAGCACAACGGTCACCAGGAGCTCAGTCATCGTCGGCCTCCGGCGGCGGCGCGGACACCCGCACCTGTTCGATCCGGTGCCGGTCGACCGCCATCACGGTGAACTCCCAGCCGAGCGTCTCGTAGGACTCGCCGACCACCGGGATGTGGCCGAGGCGGGACAGCAGGAAACCGGCAAGCGTCTCGTACGGGCCCTCGGGCAGCACGAACCCGGTCTGCTCCATCAGTTCGTCCTCGCGGAGCAGGCCGTCGACCAGGTAAGACTTCTCCCCGTCGGGCGCCGTGAGCACCTGCGTCGAGGTCTCGGCCGGCTCCACGTCGTATTCGTCGGCGATCTCTCCGACCAGTTCCTCGATCAGGTCTTCCGCCGTCACCACGCCGTCGGTGCCGCCGTATTCGTCCACGACGATCGCCAGGTCGGCGTTGGCCGCCCGCAGCGCCGCCAGCACCTTGTCGAGGCTGAGGCTCTCGGGCACGTAGACCGGCTCGCGGGCGATCGTCGCGACCTGGGTGGCACCGCGCCGCTCGGGTGGGACGCCGAGCGCGTCGGGCACCCCGACCACGCCGATGACCAGGTCGATCGTGTTTTCGTAGACCGGGAAGCGGGTGTGGCCGGTCTCGCGCGCGACCGAGATCAGCTCGGCCACGCTGGCCGTGGTCTTGAGCCCGACCACGTCGACCCGCGGGGTCATGGCCTTGGCCGCGCGTTTCTCACCGAACCGGATCGTGCGGCGCATCAGCGTGGCCGTCTCGGCCGGCAGCGCGCCGGCGTCGGCGCTGATCGCGGCGAGCAGGCCGAGCTCTTCAGGCGAACGGGCGCTGGCCAGCTCTTCCTGCGGCTCGATGCCGATCCGGCGGACCAGCCAGTTGGCCGACCCGTTGAGGCCGCCGATGACCCACTTGAAGAGCTTGGAGAACGTCCGCAGCGGGGCCGCGGTCAGCAGCGCCGCGCGCATCGGGCGGGCCAGCGCCGCGTTTTTGGGCACCAGCTCGCCGAACAGCATCGAGATCAGCGTGGCCACGACCAGCGCCAGCGCGTGGGTGACACCCTCGGTGGCGTCGCCCGCGAGCGGCTCGATGGCCGGGTCGAAGAGTTTGGAGAGGGCCGGCTCGGCCAGGTAACCGGTGAGCAGGGCGGTCAGCGTGATGCCGAGCTGGGTGCCGGAGAGCTGGAACGACAACTCGTGCAGAGCGTGCTGGACCGTGCGCGCCCGGCGATCACCGGAGGCCGCCCGCGACTTGATCTCGACGCGATCGACCGTGACCAACCCGAACTCGGCGGCCACAAAGAACGCGTTGCCCGCCGTGAGCAGCGCAAACGCTGCCAAGGGGAGCACCGCGGTCAGGAACAGGCCGTCCATGATCGGTTCACCTCGGTCTCATTGTGCCGGAACGGGGCGAGCCCGGCGTACCCACCCGAGGTGAGGATTGGCACGCGCCGAAAATGGAAACCCTCCAGGTATGAACCTGGTCGAAGAGTTCACGCTGCTCGCGTACGACGACGACGGCACTCCGCTGACCGACGGCACCCACCTGGACCACGGTCTCGGCGGTGGGCTGCTGCTCGAACTGGCTCTGGCCGGCCGGGTCGACGTCGTCGGCAAGACCGTGGTCGCGCTCGACATCAGCCCGACCGGCGACCCGCTGGTGGACGCCGCGCTGATGCAGATCGTCGCCGACGACAAACCGCGCAAACCCGGTCACTGGGTGTCGAAGTTCGCCAAGACCACCCGGCCCCAGGTGCTCGACAAGCTGGTGGCCGACGGGATCCTGACGGTCGAGAAGGACAAGGTGCTGTGGGTGTTCCCGCGCACCAAGTATCCGGCCGCTCACGGTGTCGAGCCGCCGCAGGAGACCGCCGCCCGCGACCGGATGCGGCGCGCTGTGCTCGGCACGGGGGCGGTCGAACCGCGTACGGGAGCGCTCTGTGCCCTGGTTGCGGCGACCGGGCTGGACAAGAGCGTGTTCGGCGACCTGGACGCCAAGGACCGGCTGCGTGAGATCAGCGAAGGCGCGTGGGCGGCCGCGGCCGTGAAGAAGGCGATCGACGAGATCCAGGCGGCCGTGATGGTCGCGATCGTGGCCTCGACCACCGCGGCCACCGCCGGCACGCCCTCCTAGACCTCCTGCTTGAGCGAGCGCAGGAGAACCGTCGCGACGTCCACGACCTCGACGTTCTCCTGCTCTCCCTTGCCGGTGACGCCGTCGCCGATCATCGTGTAGCAGAACGGGCAGCCGACCGCGATCGTCTTGGCGCCGGTGGAGAGAGCTTCCTCCGTACGTTCGACGTTGATCCGCTTGCCGATCTTCTCCTCCATCCACATGCGGGCACCACCGGCACCGCAGCAGAAGGAGCGCTCCTGGTTTCGGGGCATCTCCACGAGGTTGCCGACCGACTCACCCAAGACCTCGCGGGGCGCGTCGAAGACCCGGTTGTGCCGCCCGAGGTAGCAGGGGTCGTGGTAGGTCACGTCGCCCTCGATCGGCTGGACCGGCGTCAGCTTGCCGGTCTTCACGAGGTGGGCGAGCAGCTGCGTGTGGTGCACGACCTCGACCTTGAGCCCCAGCTGCTCGTACTCGTTGCCGAGCGTGTTGAAGCAGTGCGGGCAGGTCGCGACGATCTTCTTGACGTTCGCCTCTTGCAGCGTCTCGACGTTCTGCTGGGCGAGCATCTGGAAGACGAACTCGTTGCCGATCCGGCGCGCGGGGTCACCCGTACAGGTCTCGCCCTCGCCGAGAATCGCATAGTCGACACCGGCCTCGTGCAGCAGCTTGGCGACCGCGCGGGTGGTCTTCTTGGCCCGGTCTTCGAACGCGCCGGCGCAGCCGACCCAGAACAGGTATTCGAAGTCTTCCTTCTCGCCGACCCGCGGCACCTCGAAGTCGAGACCCTTGGTCCAGTCCTCGCGGGTGTTCTGCGGCGCGCCCCACGGATTGCCCTTGTTCTCCAGGTTGCGCAGCATCACGCCGGCCTCGCTGGGGAACGACGACTCGATCAGCACCTGGTAGCGGCGCATGTCGACGATGTGGTCGATGTGCTCGATGTCGACCGGGCACTGCTCGACACACGCGCCGCAGGTGGTGCACGACCACAGCACGTCGGGGTCGATCACGCCCTGTTCCTCGGCGGTGCCGATCAGCGGCCGGTCCTTCTCGGCCATCGCCAGCACGTCGACGCCCCGCAGCTGCTCCTCGGTGGCCTTCTCCTCACCGGTCAGGTCGAGACCGCCGCCGGCGAGAAGATAAGGAGCTTTCGCGTACGCGTGATCGCGCAACGACAGCACGAGCAGCTTCGGCGACAGCGGCTTCGCGGTGTTCCAGGCCGGGCACTGCGACTGGCACCGGCCACACTCCGTGCAGGTCGAGAAGTCGAGCAGACCCTTCCAGGTGAACTGCTCGACCTGAGCCACGCCGAACTGGTCCTTCTCGGGGTCGGCCTCTTCGAAGTCGAGCGGCTTGCCCTCGCTCATCATCGGCCGCAGCGCGCCCAGCCCGGAACCGGCCGGCTTCTCGGGCGCGCGCTTGAAGAAGATGTTGAAGAACGCCAGGAAGCGGTGCCAGGCGACGCCCATCGTCGGGTTCAGCCCGATGGTGATCAGCCAGCCCATCGAGATGAAGATCTTGACCAGGGCGGTCCAGGTGCCGCCGTCCGCCCAGGCGGGCAGGACGGCGCCGATCGCGTGGGACAGCGGGGTGGCCCACGCCGCGTACTCGAAGTGATCGGTGGCGACCTTGAACCCGCGGATCAGGAAACCGCAGACCAGCACGCCCAGGATCACCGCCTCGACGAAGTACGCCTGCCACCAGGTCGAGCCCAGGAACCGGTTCTTGGCCGACCGGTTGGCCCGCTGCCGCACGAAGATCAGATAGAGGATCCCGGCCAGGCCGAGGATGCCGATCCACTCGGTCACGAAGCCGAAGATCAGCCAGTGCCCGATGATCGGCAGGCCCGACGCCGGGTTCACGACCTCGAAGTACGCCTCCACGACCAGCAGGAACAGGATCATGAAGGAGACCATGACGAACCAGTGGGCGGCGCCGATCGCGCTCCACTTGAGCATCCGGGTGTGACCCAGCGTCTCGACCAGCATGGTCTTCGTACGCGTCTTGGGGTCGACGAACCGGCCCGGGTCGGGCTGACCCTGGCGGATCACCGCGGTGATCGTGAGAACGGCGCGGACCGCGAGCACGACCGCGACGATGGTGATCGCACCGGCCAGGACGGTGGCGACTATCTGCGCGATACCCATCTGCGTTGTGCCTCCTCGATCGGCGGTTCGCCGCGGCCATGTTACCCACGAGTAATAGATGGCCGCACGCCAGTGGGTCAAGTAGGCGAAGCGCACCCCGGCGATTTACGGGGTGCGCTGGAATAACACGAGGTCACACTACGCCCGGCAAAGCGGGCATTTCGGCGTTACGCCGGCCGTCAACGCCAGCGCGACAGGATGCCGAGCGAGGCCACCATGCACCCGAAGCCGATCGCCAGGTTCCAGTACCGCAGCGCTTCCACCGGGTACTGCTGGGACGACAGGTAATACACGACCAGCCACGCGATGCCGATGACGATGAGCGCCACGGCGCTGATCGGCAGCCACATCGGGCTCGGCTTCTTCGAGGCCGCAGCCGCAGCGGGACGGATGTCCGTCGGCGGCGTGTAGACCTTCTTCTTACGAACCTGAGACTTCGGCACGGTGCTCTCCTGAAGGGCAACAAGTGGTGAACAACCCCACCGCTGAGCGGCTCCGGAGACCCCGAATGCTGCCCGTGGCGATTAATGTTCGACAGCTAGCGTAGTCAAGGCTGCCGGAAGTCAGGCACCCGCAGGGCGAGGAAAATGTCCGGAGCGGATATTTCGGGGGGAGACGAGGACGTGGAATACACCACCGGCACGCCCTCGTGGCGTCTTGTCGTACGCCGCGCGTGGCGTGGTCTGCGGCCACAACGACCCACGCTGCGCATGCGCGGCTGGACGATCGGCACTCCATTGATCGCCTTGGCTGCGGGCCTGCTCTTCACCACGTCGGCCACCACGGCCGACGGCACGGCGCTGCGCGACGATCGGCGGCCCCAGCTGACCCAGCTGATCGCCGACAAGCGGGTCCGGCTCGAGGCCCGCGAGCAGGCGGCGGCCAAGCTGCGCTCCGAGGTCGACCAGGACACGGCCCGCCTGGCCGAGGTCGACGCCCCGGTCAAGGCGGCCCGGGAACGCGCTGATGCCCTGCGCGCGACGGCCGGCTTCACCGCGCTCCAGGGCCCGGGGGTGACGGTGACTCTCGACGACTCGTCCCGCCGCAGCAACGACTTCTCCGCCGTGAACGCTCCCGACAACGACGATCTGGTCGTTCACCAGGGAGATGTGCAGGCGGTGGTGAACGCGTTGTGGGCCGGTGGGGCCGAGGCAATGTCGATCATGGATGTCCGCGTCATCTCCACCAGCGCTGTACGCTGTGTGGGCAATACGCTGCTGCTTCACGGCCAGGTTTTCTCGCCACCGTTCAAGATCACGGCAATCGGCGAACCCACAGGCATGCATCGCGCGTTGGAGTCCGCGGAAGGGGTCCGACAATTCAGAGATGCGGTCGCTGACTTCGGCCTCGGTTATACGGAAACCGTCGAGAGGAACGTGACAGTGCGGGCGTACGACGGGTCGAGTGACCTCCGATCCGCGCGGGTCGCCGGGTAATGGCCGACAACCCACCCACCGGGCCCGGCTCGGGGCGGCATCGCGCGCCCGACACCGAGGCCCAGACGGCATACATCCCGCGCATCACCGACGCGTCGCCGGACGGCGTGCCCGGTGGGCCGCTCGCGCCGCCGGTCGGCCTCGGCGCCGCCCGGCCCGAGTCCCCGGCACCGCCGACTTTGCCGCCGACTTTGCCGCCGCCGAGCCCGTCAGCGGCCGAGACGGCCGTCCTGCGCACCGACGAAGAGGTGCAGCAGCGGATCAGCACGGCCGCCGGCGGCACCGTGGGCGCGGCGGCTCGGGCCGTTCGCCCCGCGCAGACCGACTTCGACTTCTTCGCCGGCTCGGCCGACGAGCAGCAGCAGGCCAGGACGCCACAGCCGCAGCCCGGAGCACAGCAACCGCCCGGCCCGCCGCATGGTGCGGGCCGAGCCGCCGGGCCGTCCGGCGAATGGTCGACCTCCGGCCAGCGGTCCGCGGGTTTCCCGCCCCCACCGACCGGCGTGCCCGTGGCTGCGCCCCCGACCGGGTCGCTCGCGCAGCCGGCCCGCCGGCCGCAGGATCCACCGCCACCCGGCCGCGAGCCCGGCTGGCCGCACGAGCACGGCGCCCCGGTCAACGAGCCGCGCTACGACGCCGGACCGGGCCGTCCCGCCCCTCAGACGGCCCGTACGCCGGCAAACGGCGCCGGGGCGGCCGGCGGGGTCTACGGACGTTCCGAGGCTCCTGAGGCGTCTCAGGCCCCGACGCCCTTCGGTGACCCCTGGGGACGAGACGTCCCGACGCCGGCACCGGGCTACCGTCCGCCCGCCACCACCGGCCGGAGTTTCACCGAGCCGGGTTTCAACGAGCAGGGTTTCGACGACCAGGGCCAGATCCGGCCCAGCGTGCCGGTCAACCCAGGTCAGATCGTCGCTCCCGGCGGGCGGCAGGATCCCGGCGAGACCGCCGTCATCCGCACGTCCGACGCTCCGACCGGCCTGCTCCCCGCGGTCAACCGCCCCGAACAGCCCCCACACCCCGTCAAGGCACCCACCGCGCTCCTCTCCGCGGTCCCCGGCGTCGCCGCACAGGCCGCGAAAGCGAAGGCCGACCCCGACGCCGCTCTCGGCGCCGCCTCGGTCTCGCCCGCCGGCCCGGGCGGTCCGAGGCCCCCGGCAGAGGAGGAGGCCGTGGACGAAGCACCCAGACGCGGCGAAAAGGTCGTCAAGCTGCGCCCGGAACAGACCGGTGAGGGCTACAAGAGCGTCTACTCCGAGATGACCCGGCCGACCTTCGGCTCCCGCCTGCGGGCGGGCATCCGGGTCTCGGGCGAGCTGATGATCACCTTCGGGGTCATCGTGCTGCTCTTCGCCGGCTACGAGGTCTTCGGCAACTCGGCCGAGGTGCAGGACGAGCAGAACGCGCTCAGCACCGAGCTCGACGACGTGTGGAACGACCCGACGGTCGGACCGACCGCGTCCGCCGCGGCCAAGGCTCCGGCCGCCCCCGGCTCCAACCTGGTCGGCCGGCTCTACATCCCGAAGTTCGACAAGGAGTGGGTGGTCGTCGACGGCGTGCAGCCCGACGACATCCGGTACGCCCCGGGCCACTACCCCGATTCGGCCAAGCCGGGCCAGGTCGGCAACTTCTCGGTCGCCGGTCACCGGATCCGCAAGATCTTCTGGCGGCTCGACGAGCTCAAGGACGGCGACGTCATCGGCGTCGAGACCCGCACCAACTGGTACGTCTACAAGGTCTACCAGCAGCAGGTCGTCAAGCCGAGCGCGGTCGAGGTGGTCGCGCCGGTGCCCGGCAAGCCCAAGGCCAAGCCGTCGCAGGCGCTGCTCACGCTGACCACCTGCAACCCGAAGTTCAACAACTACGAGCGCCTGATCATCCACGCCGAGCTGGTCGCGACCAGCAAGCGTGACCAGGCCGCACCCAACGCCGGCATGCCCGCCGAGATCAAGGGGGCATGATCCGTGTACTCCTGGATCTGGCGCAAACTGCCCGGCGGCCTGTGGGGCAAGCTCACCGGCTCGATCGGGCTGCTCGCGGCCACCGGGGCGTTGCTCTGGTACGTGGTGTTCCCCTGGGCCACCCCGTTGCTGCCGTTCGACGACGTGCAGGTCGGCACCGGCACCGAGCAGCAGGGCCCGGACACCCCGGGCGACGACAACGCGGACGTGACGTCGACCGACAACCCCGATCACCCGGGGCCGGACGAGATCCCGTACAGCACCGAGTCGAACCAGCCGCATCCCTCCGACGCCGCCACCGGTGGCAACCAGATCCCGGGTGATTGACGTGCGCATCCTGGTCATCGACAACTACGACTCGTTCGTCTTCAACCTGGTGCAATACCTGGGCCAGCTGGGCGCCGAGTGCGAGGTGCGCCGCAACGACGAGATCGAGGTGGCCGACGTCGGCACCTTCGGCGCGGCCGGTGTGCTGCTCTCGCCCGGCCCCGGCACCCCCGAGCGGGCCGGCATCATGATGGACGTCATCAAGGCGTACGCGGGAAAGGTTCCGATGTTCGGGGTCTGCCTCGGTCATCAGGCGATCGGGGCCGCGTTCGGGGCGACGGTGACCCGTGCCCCCGAGCTGCTGCACGGCAAGACGTCCGAGGTGCATCACAACGGGGCCGGGGTGCTGGCCGGGCTGCCCGAGCCGTTCACGGCCACCCGCTACCACTCGCTCGCCGTGCTGCCCGAGACGCTGCCGTCCGAGATCGAGGTGACCGGCCGCACCGAGTCCGGCGTGGTGATGGCCATGCGCCACCGCGAGCTGCCGATCGAGGGCGTGCAGTTCCACCCCGAGTCGGTGCTCACCGAGGGCGGGCACACCATGCTGGCCAACTGGCTCGCCTCGTGCGGCCTGCCCGAGGCGCTCGAGAAGGCGCCGCCGCTGGCCGCCGAGGTCGAGACCCGGCGTCGCGCCGCGTTCGCCACCGCCTGACCGGACCGCTCAAAACAGAAACGGCCGCCCCCCGTACGCCGGGAGGCGGCCGTTGCCGCATGTCGGGGTCAGTCTCGGCGGAACGTTCCGATCGAGTTTCCGATCAGGCCGTTCGTGCCCGTGCCACCGCCGTTGCCGGGGCCGGTGCCGGGCGACCCGGTGTCGTCCGGGTTGGGGGTGGTCTGGCCCGGGTCGGGCTCGCCGATCACCGAGAGCGTGACCTTGTCGCCCTTCTGGGCCGTCGTGTTGGCCGCCGGGTTCTGCTCGACGACCGTGCCCGGCTCACCCTCGGCCTGCACGAGCTCAATGTTGACGTTGAACCCGCCGGCGTTCTCGAGAGCGCCCTGGGCCAGGCCGACCGGCCTGCCCACCACGTCGGGCACCTTGACCAAGCGGCCGTTCGAGACCTCGATGGTGACGGTCGAGCCGGGGTCGACGTCGCGGCCGGCGTTCGGCACCTTGGTGACGATGCCGACCGGCTGGAGGTTGTCGACCTCCTTGGGGTTGACCTTGAGACCGAGGCCCTTCAGCGTGCTGGTCGCGCTCGCCTGGGTCGAGCCGACCAGGTTGGTCGGCACCTTGACCTGCTCGGGCTTCAGGCACAGCTGATAGGAGACGCTCTGATCGGCGCCGACCTTGCCGCCCTTCTCCGGGTCCTGCGCGACGACAGTGCCGTCGCAGTCGCTGTCGGTCTTCGGTGAGTCGGGCGAGGACTTGGTGATGCCCGCCTTGGCCAGTGCGTCCAGCGCCTGCTGGTTGGTCAGGCCGTCGAGGTCAGGCATCGTGTAGGTCACCGGAGCCGAGGGCGTCGGGTCGGCGTTGGTGTTGTCCGCGTTGTTGCGGCTCATCATGAGCGCTACACCGAGGACGATCACCACCAGCACACCGAGCCCGGCCAGCGCGGCCCACACCCACGACGACGAGCGGCGTTCCGGCTGACGCGGACCACCCATCGGGCGCTGCACCGTGGTGGCGCCCTGCGGCTGCCACTGCCTCTGCGGCGAGCCCTGCATCGCCATCGTCTCGGCCTCGGTCATCACCGGAGTGGCCAGCACGGGCCGACCGGCGACGGCCCGCAGCGCGTCGGCCCGCATCTCCTGCGCCGACTGGTAGCGGTTGACCGGGTTCTTGGCCAGCGCCTTGAGCACGATCGCGTCGACGTCGGCCGGCACCTCGTGGACGATGTCACTGGGCGCTTTCGGATCTTCCCGTACGTGCTGGTAGGCCACGCTGACCGGGCTGTCCCCGACGAACGGGGGATGGCCGACCAGCAGCTCGAACAGCACACAGCCGGCGGCGTACACATCGGAGCGGGCGTCGACCGCCTCGCCACGCGCCTGCTCGGGTGACAGATATTGCGCCGTGCCGATGACCGCGCTGGTCTGCGTCATGGTGGTGGCGCCGCTGGCCAGGGCCCGCGCGATGCCGAAGTCCATGACCTTGACCTGGCCGTTCTGCGTGATCATCACGTTGCCCGGCTTGATGTCCCGGTGGATGATCCCGTGCCGGTGGCTGAACTCCAGCGCGGCGCAGATGTCGGCGGTGATCTCGAGGGCCCGGCGCGTCGGCAGACGCTGTTCCTGGCCCAGCACTTCCTTGAGGGTCCGTCCGTTGACGAACTCCATCACGATGAACGGCAGCTTCTCGCCGGTGGAGGAGATCTCTTCGCCGGTGTCGTAGACGGCGACGATCGCCGGGTGGTTCAGCGCGGCCGAGTTCTGCGCCTCACGGCGGAACCGCTCCTGGAACGTCGCATCGCGGGCCAGGTCGGTGCGCAACATCTTGATCGCCACGTCACGGCCGAGCCGGAGGTCGCGTCCGCGGTGCACCTCGGCCATGCCGCCGTAGCCCAAGAGCTCGCCGACCTGATACCTGCCACCGAGCAGGCGGGCCTGCGCCGTCATAGCCTCAATCGTCCTTCGTTAGCTCTGATCCAGTCGGGGTTCGCGCCCGCCTGCGTAGTTAGACGGTACGACGCCACCGTTGGATCCCCTCCGGTGACGCCCGGGTGGACGTTGCTGTCGCCGAGTGCCTGACCCTGGCTGTAGAGGAACGAGATCACGCCGGCGCACAGCAGAACCAGCAGGGCCAGGACCACGGCGAGCACGATCAGCACCTGCCGCCCGCCGGAACTCTCCGGCTTCGCGGCCGGAGCCGGTTGCTGCTGCTGTGGTTGGTACGGCTGACGGTAGGGCTGCGGTTGAACGGGCTGGGGCTGAGACGGCGGGGCGGAGGGCACCGAGGCGGCGCCGCGCGCACCCGAGACCGGGCGGGGCACCGGCGGATAGGGCGGACGGGCCGCCCCCGAGATCGGGGAACCGGAGATCGGCGCGCCGCTCGCCGGGCGGGTCTGCGGGTGGCCGACCGCCGGGCTGACCGGGCCGGCCGGCCGCGCGGGCGAGCCGGTGGGCGCCTGGGCGGCCGGGTTGGCCAGCGAGGCGGCGGCCTGACGGGCGACCGCGGCCAGCGCCGAGGCCGAGGGCCAGCGGGCGTTCGGGTCTTTGGCCAGGGCACGGTCGACGATCGTGCGCACCTGCAGCGGGATGTCGCCGGGCAGCGGGCGCGGGGTCTCGCGGACGTGCTTCATCGCGATTTCCATCGGCGTGGCGCCGTCGAACGGCCGGTGCCCGGAGAGGCACTGGTAGGCGACGACGCCCAGCGCGTAGACGTCCGAGGCGTGCGTCGCGACCGCACCCGAGGCCTGCTCGGGCGAGATGTAGGACGCCGTGCCGAGCACCGAGCCGGCCACCGTGAGCTGCCCCACCAGGGCCGAGCGGGCGATGCCGAAGTCGGTGAGCACCAGCGTGCCGTTGGGGCGGACGAGAAGGTTACCCGGCTTCACATCGCGGTGGACGATGCCGTTGGCGTGGGCCGCCTGCAGCGCGTCGGCGGCCTGGGCGATCAGGGCCATGGTGCGGGCCGGGGTCAGTCGGCCGACCCGGCTCAGGGTGCGGGAGAGAGCGTCACCCTCGACGTATTCCATGACCAGGAACGCGAGCTGCTGGTCGCTGCCGTAGTCGTAGACGTCGACGACCCCGGGGTGATTGATCGTGGCCATGGTGCGGGCCTCGCCCCGGAACCGCTCGGCGAAACCGGGCTCGTCGAGCAGGGCGGGCAGCAGGATCTTGACAGCGACCGTCCGGCCCAGCACCTCGTCGGTGCCGCGCCAGACATCACCCATCCCACCGCCGGCGATCCGCTCGTCGAGAACGTACCGGCCGCCGAGGGTCACCCCAGGGCTGATCATGCTCAGTCGCCTCCCTGGCCCGCCGCGGCCTCCATGATGAGTCCGGCGATCCGAGCCGCCTCGGCGCTGGCGTGGCCACCGCTCACGTTCTCAAGCATGACGCACACCGCCGAGACCGCCTCGCCCTTGTCGTTGAAGGCGAACCCGACGAACCAGCCGTGCGGGTCGGCGCCCTCGGCGTTCTGCGCGGTTCCGGTCTTGCCGCCGACCTCCATGCCGCTGATCCGGGCCCGCTTGCCGGTGCCGTTCTCGACGACGCTGACCATCATGTCTTTCAGGTCGCTCGCGACCTGTCCGTTGATGGGCGTGCGGAGGGTCTTGGGGGCGGCGGTGTAGATCGTCCGCAGATCGGGGCTGGTCAGCTTCTGCACCAGGTAGGGGCGCTGCTGCTTGCCGCCGTTGGCCACCGTCGCGGCGATCAGCGCGCCCTGCAGCGGGGTCATCCGCACGTCGCGCTGGCCGAGCGAGGACTGCGCGAGCGCGCCCTTGTCGACGCTCCCGTCCGGGTTGGCGATCTTGCCGGTGTCGCTCATCGCGACCGGCAGGCCGCCGCCCTCGAGGTCGCCGACGGTGAGCTGGTCGTCTTCGAAGCCGAAGGCCTTGGCCGCCGCCAGGATCTTGTCGCGGCCGAGCGTGACGCCGAGCCGGGCGTAGCCGGTGTTGCAGCTGGTGGTCAGCGCGGCCTTCAGATCGATCTGACTACCAGGGCAAACTTCGTCCTCGGAGTTGCGGATGACCGCGCCGCTCTCGCGGTATTCGCGGCCCGCCTCGATCTCGGTATCGGTTGTATAACCGTTCTGGAGGGCGGCCGCGGAGACGATCACCTTGAAGACCGAGCCGGGCGGTTTGGTCGACGCCGTGGCGCGGTTCAGCAGCGGCTGGTTCTCGTCCTTGTTCAGCTTGCTGTACGCCGCCGAGGCCGCCTTCTCGTCGTGGCTGACCAGCGGGTTCGGGTCGAAGCTGGGCATCGAGACCAGGGCCTGCACGGCGCCCGTACGCGGGTCGAGGGCGATCGCCGCACCCTTCTTCGCGCCGCGCTCGTTGTTGACCAGCTCTTTCCAGGCCGTCTCCTGCGCCTTGGTGTTGAGCGTCAGCAGCACGTTGCCGCCACCGGTGTTGTTGCCGGTGAACATGTCTTTGACCCGGTCGGCGAACAGCTTGTCGCTCTCGCCCGACAGGAAGTCGTTCTCGGCGTTCTCGATCCCGGTCGCGGCCAGGCCGACCGGCCGGTAACCGAGCACCGGCGCGTAGACCTCTTTGCGCGGATAGACGCGCAGGTACTTCAGGGCGTCGTCGGTGGCCTTGTTGGTCGCCAGTCCGGTGCCGCCGGCCTCGATCACGCCGCGAGGACGCTCGTACTGCGCGACCACGACCCGCCGGTTGTAGTCGTTGGTCCGGTATTCGTCGGCCTTGTACGCCTGGACCCAGTTCAAGTTGGCGAACAGCAGGCCGAACAGGACGAGGATGACCACGCCGGCCCGTCGAAGTGGTGCGTTCACGGCTTGATCACCTCCGTCATTGCGCCGTGTAGTTGT
Source organism: Paractinoplanes bogorensis (assembly GCF_018829635.1). Classification (GTDB taxonomy): domain Bacteria; phylum Actinomycetota; class Actinomycetes; order Mycobacteriales; family Micromonosporaceae; genus Actinoplanes; species Actinoplanes bogorensis. The sequence continues at coordinate 64,792 of NZ_JAHKKG010000017.1, read as the reverse complement.
GCTGGTGCCTTCTTACCGCCGCCACCGGCCCGATCCGTTCCCCCGCCGCTGGCCGCCGGTCCCCGCGCCGCGTTCGAGATCCGCAGCAGCATGGCGATCAGCAGCCAGTTGGCCATCAGGGAGGAGCCGCCGGACGAGAGGAACGGTGTCGTCTGACCGGTCAGCGGGATCAACCCGGTGATGCCACCCAGGATGACGAAGATCTGCAAACCCAAGGTGAACGAGAGACCGCCGGCGACGAGCTTGCCGAACGAGTCACGGACGGCCAGGGCGGACCGCAGACCCCGCTCGACGATCAGCAGGTAGAGCACGAGCAGAGCGGAGAGGCCGAACAGGCCGATCTCCTCACCCATGCCGGCGAAGATGAAGTCGTTCTGCACCTCGGGCACGAACCGCGGCGAGCCGGCCCCCGGGCCCGAGCCGAACAGCCCGCCCGTGCCCAGCGAGAGCAGGCCCTGCACCAGCTGGTAGCTGCCGCCGAGCCGCTCGTAGTTCGCGTTGTCGAACGGGTTGAGCCACACCTGGGCGCGGTCGTAGAAGTTGGCGAACGGGCCGCCGACCGTCTCACCGAGCAGGTAGGCCACGTAGACGCCGCCGAAGAACATCACCAGGCCGATGATCAGCCAGCTCGAGCGTTCGGTGGCGACGTAGAGCGTCACGATGAACAGGCCGAAATACAGCAGCGCGGTGCCCAGGTCTCGCTCGAAGACCAGCACCAGGAGGCTGAGCAGCCAGACCGTGACGACCGGGCCGAGGTCGCGGCCACGCGGGAAGTCGATGCCGAGGAACCGTTTACTGGCCAGCGACAGCACCTCGCGCTTGCGGACCAGGTAATAGGCGAAGAACGAGACCAGCGCGATCTTGGCGAACTCGCCGGGCTGGATCGAGAACCCGCCGAGCCGGATCCACAGCTTCGCGCCGTTGATCTCGGACATGCTGGCGGGCAGCACGGCCGGGATCATCACCAGCACGATGCCGGCCAGGCCCAGCGTGTAGGCGTACCGGGAAACGACCTTGTGGTCCCGGACGACCAGCAGCAGGACCGCCGCCAGCACCAGCGCGACCAGGGTCCAGACCAGCTGGCGGCCGCCGATGCCGGCGAAGACGCTCGGGACGGGCTGCTTGTCGGAGAGCGCGTCGCCGATGTCGAGCCGCCGGAGGAAGCCGACGCCCAACCCGTTGATCAGCGCGACGGCCGGGATGAGCACCGGGTCGGCGTAGGGCGCGGTGAAGCGCACCACGAAGTGCAGACCCAGGAACAGGATGCTCAGCAGCGCGGCCGGCACCCAGAAGGTGGGCGTGATCTCACCGATACGGCTCGCCTCGACGGTGGCGCCGTACGCCGCCACCAGGATCATGGCGAACGCGAGCAGACCCAGCTCGGCATTGCGCTGGGTCTTCATCCCCGGGATACGCGCCATCTCGCCCGTGGAGGAGGGCGAGGAGGCAGGCACGGCGGGCGCGGTCAAGAAGGATCCCCAGACGTGGTCGAGCCGAAGCTCAGTTGACGGTCCGGCACCCGACCGGATCGGCAGCGGGCGCAGACTCGGAAAGCTGAGCGGACGGCGTGAGGGCGGGCGCGACGCTGGTTGCGGCGGGCGCGCTCGGCGTGGTCGGGCTGCCGGCCGCGGCACTCGGCCGGGCCGAGGACGAGACCGACGGCGCCGGCGGCGTCGTGGCCGGCGCGGTGGTAGGCGTGATGCAGAGCGGCTTGAGATTCGGGTTCGACGCGACGTCGTCGGTCAGCTCGGCGAGCATGCGCTGGGCATCCGGCCGGTCGTCGGCGTGGATGCCCTCCTTCACTCGCTCCTGCGCGACCGAGGTGAGGTCGTCGAGGCGGGACGGGCTCGTCTCGTTGATGCTGGAGAGGTCGAGCCCGGCGATCTGGCCCGGCACCCCGCGGAAGATCGCGAGCTGGCCGGCCTCGGTCGCACCCACGTAATACTGGTCCTGGGTGTATTGGTAGCCCAGCCACAGGCCGCCGCCGAGTACGCCCAGCAGCGCCAGCACGAGCAGCGTGGCCCGCACCGGGTGCCCCTTGGGCGTGGGCTCGGGATAGGTGTCGCTCGCCGGTTGCGGCTGCGCCGGGCGCGGCGCCTGCAGGGCGGACGCGCGGGCGGCCGGGGTCGAGCTGTCGGCGACGGTGGTGTTGCCGCGGTCGATCGCCGCGGCCCCGCCCACGATCGGCGCCTGCTCGATGATGTCGCCGTCGGTCGCGTCGGCGATGACCACGGTGATGTTGTCGGGACCGCCGCCGCGCAGTGCGAGCTGCACCAGCCGCTCGGTGCACGCCTGCGGGTCGGTGAGCTCGCGCATCGTCTGCCCGATGGTGTCGGCGCTGACCACGCCGGACAGACCGTCGCTGCAGATCAGATAGCGGTCGCCCTTGAGCACCTGACGCACCGAATATTCGGGGTCGATGTCGCGGCCGTCGAGGGCGCGGGTGAGCAGCGACCGTTGCGGGTGGCTGCTCGCCTCCTCCGGACTGACCCGACCCTCGTCGACCAGCATCTGGACGTACGTGTCGTCCTTGGTGATCTGGGCGAAGTCGCCGCCGCGGAGCAGGTAGGCCCGGCTGTCACCGATGTGCACCATGCCGAACTTGCTGCCCGAGAAGAGCACCGCGGTCAGCGTGGTGCCCATGCCCTCGAGCTGAGGATTGGCGTCGACGGTGTCGCGGAGCTGTTGATTGGCCGTCCCGACGGCGTGACGCAGCGCGTCGACCAGGGCATCCCCGGGGACGTCCTCGTCGAGCGGCGCCATCGCGGCGATGACGATGTTGGACGCGACGTCACCAGCGGCCATCCCGCCCATACCGTCGGCGACAGCAAGCAGCCGCGGCCCGGCGTAGACGGAGTCCTGGTTCAGGTCTCGGATCAGACCGCGGTCGCTCTGAGCGGCATAGCGCAGGGTCAGGGTCATGGCCGTAACTCGAGAGAAGTGCGACCGATCCGGATCGGTACGCCAAGGGGGACGGGAGTAGGTCCGGAGACCTTACCGCGGTCGAGATAGGTGCCGTTCGTCGAGCCGAGATCCTCGACGAACCACTGACCGTCCCGCGGAACGAGCCGCGCGTGCCGGGCCGAGGCGAAGTCGTCGGTGATGACGAGCGTCGAATCCTCGGCACGACCGATAGTGATCGGCGCCTCGCTCAGCGTGATCCGGGTGCCGGACAGCTGCCCGGCGGTCACCACGAGCTGCCGTGCCGCCTTACCGCGTTTCGCCTTGGCCGGCCGGCCCTCGGGCACCGCGCCACCCACCCCCCGAGGGCTGGCGACGATGCTCTTGGACCGGACCCCAGCGAACAGATCCCGGCGGATCACACCCACGACCGTGAACACGAAGATCCACAGAAGGATGAGAAAGCCGAACCGGGCGACGGTGAGGACAAATTCGGGCAAGGTGCTTAGCCGTCCACTCGGAACGTCAAGGTGGTGGTGCCCAGCTGGATCATGTCGCCCGGGTTGAGCGCCACGGCCGAGACACGCTGGCCGTTGACCATCGTGCCATTGGTCGAACCGAGGTCGGTCAGCACGACCTGGTTGCCGTCGTAGTCGAGCCGGGCGTGCCGGCGCGAGATGCCGACGTCGGGCAGGCGCAGGTTGGCCTGGTCGCCCCGGCCGATCACGGTCGAGCCCATCTGCAACGGATAGGTGCGGCCGTCACCCGAGATGAGGCCCACACCGCCACCGCGGCCGTTGGGGGCGCCGCCACCGCCGTGCTGCTGGTAGCCACCCTGCTGTTGCTGCTCGTACGGCGGGTACTGCGGGCCCGCGTCGTAGGCCGGCTGCTGCACCGGGGCGACCTCGCCGCCGGTGTAGACCTCGGCGGTGACCCGGAACATGCCCGTGTCGAGCCCGTCACCACGCTCGATCTCGACGATCACATCGCCGTAGACCGTCCACGCCTGCTCCCCGATGAACTCGGCCTGCGACTGGGCGAGCTCCTGGGCGAGCGCGGCGGCATAGGGCGCCAGCCGGCTGTGGTCATAGGGCGAGAGGTCGATCACGTAGCGGTTCGGCACCAGCGTCCGGCCACCGGCGAGGATGGCCTTGTGCGCCTCAGCCTCCCGCTGCATGGCATTCAGGATCTCCACCGGGTGCACGACACCCTTGAACACCTTGGCGAAGGCCCCTTCGACAAGGCCTTCCAATCGCTTCTCAAAGCGCTGCAGCACGCTCACGGCTCCTCCTCGGCTTCCGAGGACATGATGGTATCCGGACGTCGCTTGCGCATCTGTAGCCCAAGAACGACCGGCACTTCTGACCCTCGTATGACACCCTTTGACGCCGTGCTAGTCTTCCCTGGCGTTCGGGGCGATATCAACTCGCTTGGTGACGTGCGACAGCGTAGTCTGTCGCAGCCAGTAACAAAAACGCAGGTCTGACGCCTGCTGCATATTGCCACGGGGATGTGGCGGAATGGCAGACGCGCACGGTTCAGGTCCGTGTGTCCGAAAGGACGTGGGGGTTCAACTCCCCCCATCCCCACGAGTCGATGGCGGCGTGTGTTCGCGGAAAGCGCGAACCGCGTCGCCTCGTCATATCTGCTCAGGGGGCCGAGCCCCTTGAAACCCCACGGTGCGGTGGTTGCGCTGGGGTGCGGTGGTTGCGCTGGTGTGCGTTATCTCTCGCTGAGCGTTGGGCTACCGGCTTCGCCGGGGACGAGCCCTCGTTGGGCTTAGGCTGCCGGCTTCGTGGGACGACCCGGTCACGATCTGCTTCTTCCCGGCCTTTCTTTGTTGCTCTTAGTGACTGTCACGGTGTGGTTTCAACATCGCGTCGGGGAAGCAACGAGAGCTGCGCCGGGCGGGTCGGGGCGATCTCGGCGGTGGAAAGAGTGGCCGAGTGGGTGGGTGATCACCTGGCCGGTTGGTTGGTGGGTGCTGGTTGTGCCGATCGGGTGACATGGGTGGGGCGGCTATGCTCGGCGGCGGAAAATGCCGGTGTTGAGCCGAACTAAGAGGGTGCCGTGACTGCCGACCAGGCCACGACCATGCGGGGCAAGCGCAGTGTGCTTGGCGTGCTGGTGGATGTCACCGACTATGCGGAGGCCACGCGCCTCATTGTTGAGGCGGCGCGGGAGCGGCGGGGCTATGCGGTCACCGCGCTGGCTGTGCACGGAGTAATGACTGGTGTGCAGGATCCGGCGCACAACGCGCGGCTCAACTCGTTTGATCTCGTCACGCCGGATGGGCAGCCGGTTCGGTGGGCACTGAATGTGGTGCACCACGCTGGGCTGGGTGATCGGGTCTATGGGCCGACGCTGACGCTCAAGGTGGTGGAGGCGGCCGCGGCTGAGGGGCTTCCGATTTATCTGTACGGGTCCACGCAGCCGACGCTCGACCGACTTGTTCCGGCGCTGGAAGAGATGTTCCCGGCTTTGAAGATCGCTGGGGTGGAAGCGTCCAAGTTCCGGTCGTCCCATGCCGGCGAAGCCGCGGAGATCGCCGCGCGGATCAAGAGCTCGGGCGCGCGCATCGTGCTGGTCGGGCTCGGGTGCCCGCGGCAGGAGATTTTCTCGTACGCGATGCGTCCACTATTGGACATGCCACTTCTCGCCGTCGGCGCCGCGTTCGACTACCACGCCGGCCTGCTCAAGAACCCGCCCGCGTGGATGCAGAAGTACGCGCTCGAGTGGCTGTGGCGCCTGGGCCTCGAACCGAAGCGGCTCTGGAAGCGATACGTGCTGCTCAACCCGGCCTACCTGGCCCGGCTGGCCGCGCAGCGAAGTGGACTGTGGAAGGCGACCCCGCCCGCCCCGGCCACCGAACCGGTCACCACGTTCGCCGTCTAGGGGTCGGCAGCACCCCGTCCCCTACGGGATCGGTGGGGTGATAACCCGGTTTCGCCGCCCTGCGTTCAGGTGAACGCTGTCGATGTGAACATCGTCGCGGACCTCATTCTCGCCGGCACTCTCGTCGCCGTCTGGCTCACCGCCGGACTGATGGCCGACGCGCTGCCGTCGGCCCGCTCCGCGCTGGATCTGCGCCGCCGGGCCGGCATCCTGACCGCACTGGTCGCCGTCGGCGCAACGGTGTTCGTCGCCGTCCCCGTGGTCACCTATCTGGTGCCGGGCGAATCGGCGGCACCGGCGGCAGCGCTGCTGCCCGCCGTTCCGGCCCTGATCGCGCTCACCGCCAGCCTGCGACGCATGACTCAGGTGCGACGAGGAGCGGGCGCCTTCGCCTCGGCGCCGCTGACTCCTGTGCCACCGGCGCTGCGGGCGGCTGCCGCGCACCCGCTGATTTTGGTGCCGCTGCAGGTCACCGGTCTGGCGACGCTGCTCAGCCTGCCGATCGCGGGCGGACTCATCGAGGTGCCGGGCGCCGACCTGGCCGGGATCGCGATCACGGTGGTGGGGGTGGCCGTGCTGGCGATCGGGATTCGTGCGGGACTACGGCACAGCCGGCTCGCCGTGCTGGCGCTCGCGCCGATCGGGCGTCGCCCGCGGGTGCCGGTCGACAGCCGCTGAGGGGTCAGTTCTTCTTCTTGGCTTCCTGCACATAGAGAAGTTCGAGAATCGAACGGGCGGCCTCGAACCAGCGGTCCAGCCAGTCCGATGTGGGCAGTGCACCGCGAGCAGGCAGTTCGAGCAGCAGTCCACGCAGCAGCGGGTGGTCCGCCATCGACTGGGACGAGCCGGAGTCGGAGTCGGGCCAGCCGCTGGACGGGAAGACCGGCTCGGTCAGCCCCTGGAGATCGAGCGACGGCAGCTTGGCGGCACGGTCGAGCGGGCTGGACGACTCGATGCTGTGCGAGCGACCCGGCGACCGGGTGGGCAGCCCCGAGGAACTGCGCGACAACAGTTCGCCGTCGGTGGCCTCGGAGAGCGCGGCCTCGCGCCGGTTCTGCCGGTAGGCGCTGACTCCCCCGCTGAACCGGTCCTGCGCCGTCGAGGAGCCGCTGAGGTTTTCCGAACCAATCGTCATCTGTCTGCCTTGCCTCAATCGCAGGAAAGCGACCCCTCCCCGCGCTTCTGCCGTTCAACGAGGCGAGCGCAGAAATGACTACGGCCGGCTCCCCCGCGTCGCTGCGGGAGAACCGGCCGCTCGTCCGACGACCTCCTGGTCAGAGGTCGAACTCGCCGTCCTTGGCGCCGCCGACGAACGCGTCCCACTCGGCGGCCGTGAAGATCAGTGCCGGCCCGTGCGGGTTCTTCGAGTCGCGCACCGCGATCGCCTCGTCCACGAAGGCCACCTCGACACAGTTGTCGGAGTTGGGCCCACTGCGAGTGCTCTTGAACCACTGCGCCCGGCTCAGATCGATCCGGAAACCCTTCGCTTCGACTTCCACAATGGCTCCTCTACCAGCATTTCAATCATCCCGATGGACTCCTCCGGGAGGAGGGCCGTCGACCGGATGGTCTCGAAGATGGAGATGTACTTGCTGAGCTCCTCGGCCTTCTCCAGAAACAGGCCGCCGGTCGCATTCTCGGTGAAGACCACGTCGGCGTCACCCTCTTCCTCGAACTCGAGAATGGAGAACGTGCCATCCATGCCGGCGTGCGCACCGGCGGCAAACGGCAAGATCTGCAACGTGACGTTCGGCAACCGGGCCGCCGTGATCAATCTGGCTAATTGATCACGCATGACCTCGTCGCCGCCGACCGGCCGGCTCACCACCGCCTCATCGAGCACCACCCAAAGATCGATCGGATCGTCCTGAATCAATAACGACTGCCGTTCCATCCGGACGCGGACACGCTGCTCGATTTCCAGATCTCTGTCCCCCTGACGGGCGGCCCGAATCATCGCAATTGCATACTCTTCGCTCTGCAGGAGACCGGGTACCACCTGCGACTCATACGTTCGGAGGGAACGGGCGGCCGCCTCCAGACCCACGTAGGCACCGGAAAGAACCGTCGAAAAAGGATGCCACCAGCCTTTTTGCCTCGCTTCTCGGGCAATTTGGACGAGTTCCTGTTTGATGCCGTCGGTTACGCGGTAAATGTCCAACATGGCCGACACATCACCGGGGCTAGCACTGGTATGTCCCGTCTCAATTCGGGACACTTTGGACGTCGAACAACCCAGTCGTTCCGCCACCATGTCGATCGTGACCCGGGCCGCCTCCCGGTGCCGGCGCAGCTCGACCCCGAGCCGCCGGCGTCGAATGGTGGGACTGCGATGTTGATTCACCACCCCAGTCTCCTGTCGATCATTTAGCGATTCAAGTTGACCGTACCTACCAACTGGTAATCACTAAGGGCTGACATGCAACTTGCATCGACCGGACTCGTGGTGCAATCTTTTGGGTATGGCTCGCGTCACTCAGCCCGAACGGGCGATGGGGCCGAGTCCCGCTCAACGTACCGATACGACACCGTTCATGGGGGGCCGATCATCAGTTTTGTCCGAGGTGGACTGATCCACTTCGGGCGCTACCGAGATCGGCGATGGTGACGTTCCGCAACCCTTTCGATGATTGGCATCGTCGAAAGCTTGCATAGGCGTCTACGCCGGGCACACTTGGTGCTTTCGTGTCAAGGTTTCAGGGCAGGAGATGACGTGCTTCCTCGGTCCGGTGATGTCATACACGTGACGAAGGCGGCCAGCGTCCAATTCGCGGCGCCGATGCTGTTCCGTGTCATCCGGGTCCACGACTGGCCGACGTACGAGGGCTGGATCTGGCTGGACGGATACGAACTGAACCCCTCGGGCGACGCGGTGGAGCGCCGATCGATCTTCGTCCAGGTCAGCGGCCTGCGTGCAGTCGGCAAGGCGCCCGACCCCCGGGCCCGCAACGGCCGGCAGCCGGGCCTGGTCAGCGGCACGATCCAGGCTCGCGCGGTACGCACCAACCGCTAGTTGGCGACGGTCGGCTCGGTCGTCGGTGTCGTCGGCGCACTCGTCGGTGCGGCCGCGATGACCAGGGTGACCATGGTGTCCGGTGGGACTTCCTGCCCCTCCACCGGATCACTGTCGATCACCGTGTCCGGCGGCACGTCCGGAGCCTGACGATAGATCAGCCGGTAGTTGAGCCCGGTCGACCGCAGGGCCTCCTGCGCATCGGCCAGCGCCAGTCCGCGCAGCGCCGGGATCGTGATCTCACTGGCCGACGGCTCGGTGGTGGACGGCTCGGGCTCGGGCGATGTCGTGGTCGGCGTAGCGCTCGGTGACGTCGTCGTGGTCGTCACCGTCTCGGCCGGCGCCGCCGCACTGCTCGTGGCCGGTGCCGGGGTCTCGCCTCCCGACGAGTTCCGCACGATCAGATAGATCGCCCAGCCCAGCACGGCGAGCAGGATCAAAGCGACGATCCCGACCACGATCGGCATCCACCAGCGGTCCTTGGGCTGAGCCGGGGCCGCGGCGGCCCAGTCGACCTCGGGATATCCACGGCCGGGTTGTGGCGAACGGACCTCGGCCCGCCCCGACCACGCGGGGTTGGCCCGGCTCGGCGCCCAGTCGTCGTCACCGACCGGCGGCATGACCGCGGTCGAACCGGAGGCGACCACGGTCGGCTCGTCCCGGATCGTCGGCACGGTCCGCACGTCGTCCAGGGTGTCGTCGTCGCGGCGGCTCTTGCCGGGCAGCGTGTCCTCGTCGTCGGCCGGCGGCACGGTGGCCCGCCCCACCGGCGCCTCGGCCGCTTCCCCGTCGACCTGGGTCGCGTCCAGGTCGGCCGGAGTGCCGTCGACCTGCGTGGCGTCAGGGTCGGGAGATTTGCCGGTTTTAGCCGGTTTTTCGGCCTCCGGAGAAGGGTCATCGGCGTCATCGGGCGAGAAACGTCGCGTCTCGTCGTTCTCGTCGGACATCGCCTCTCCTCGGCTCGATCACCCGCAAGGGTCAACGTATCGAATCTTGCGAGGCATGTCTGGCCTCCGCAGGACAAACACACCAGGTGGCTACAGGTGAGAAGGACCATCGGACATCGACGTACCGATTCGCAGGCATCGGCGGCGACCGCTACAGTGCGGCGCATGGCCGACAAGGGCTGGACGGCACGGATAGCCACGGCAGCGGGCGCTGCCGCCGGCACGGGTGCCGCGCAATTGGGTCTGGGCTACGGCCTGGGCGTGGTCGTCTGGCCGGTGACCCCGACCGCCGACGACAGTGCCTGGCTGGGCAGCCTCGGCTGGGCGACCTGGATCACCGCGAGCGCGACCGTGTTCGGCGCCGTGCTCGGCAGTCGATACAAGGGTGGGCCCGGTCCACGCACGAGCGCCGCGTGGCGCTTCGCCCTGGCCGCCTGCGCGGCGGTCGGTGCCCTGGTGACGGTCGCGCTGATCGCGCTTCCGGCCCGTTCCGCCGTACGCTTCGAGTCCTTCACCCCCCAGGTCATCGCGGGCGGTTACGCGATGGTGGGCCTGGTGCTGGGCCTGATCGTCGCCTTCTGGGCCGTGTCGTCCCGGCCGGTCGCGGCCAACCTGATGGCCACCGGGGCCTGGTTGTGGGCCCTGGCGATCGCCGCCATCGTGGTCGAGCTGACCGTCAACCGTGACTCGGCCACCTATCTGACCAGCTGGCAGTTCGCCGAGGTGGCGAGCAGCGGACGCTACGGCACGATCTTCTGGCCGAGTGCGCTGCTCACCCTGGGCGCGGCGTTCCTGGTCGCGGTTCTGGCGGCCATCCCGGCGGCTCGGCGCGGCGACACCGGGGTGGGTGCCGCCACCTCCGGTGTGGCCGGTCCGCTGCTGGTCGCCTTCGCGTTCCTGGCCCTGGCCCCTCGGCTCACCGGCGCTCTGGGCCCGATCGAGTCGGCCTACCTCATCGCCCCGTACGCCGTGCTGGCCGGCCTGGCCGGTTCCGCCCTCGCCGTGACCGTGACGCGTGGCCTGCAGGAACAACGCTCCCGCCGAGTCTCCACGGTGAGCGGCACAGCCCGCGTCCCCGACCAGCCCACCCCCGCCGCCGAGCGCCCCGCCGCTCCGAAGCCCCCGAGAACCGGCTTGCTGGGCCGCCGAAAGCTCCCCAAGCAGCCCACTCCCAGCGCGACTCCCGACCCGGCGACGACCTCCGGCGCCGTGCCCAGCGCACCCACCAAGCCCATCCCCGCCGGGCCTACACCGGCCGACCGAGCCTCCGCGGGGCCCGCCTCAGCCGAGCGGTCGTCGGGAGCAGCCGCCCGGCCGCAGGCAAAGGGCGCGCCGTCCGATTCGGATAAATTGCCGCGTGTCGCCAACGGCACGCCGCCCACAGTCGACGCGGAGATCGCCGCCGCCGCGCGCCCCACTCCGCGCCCACGTCCCAAGAAGGTCAGCCCGCCGCCCGCCGACCCCAAGCCGGCCAGGTCCACAGTGACCCCACCCCCGACGGCACCGACGATCGCGCAGATCAACCCGAAGCCCCCGGCCAAGAATTAGGGTTTGGGCGCAACCATTTACGCAGGTCGCCGCGGTGGGCTTCGCGTTCTGGACGCGCCAGCGGCCTGCGACGCCCGCCGCGGTCCCCGCGGGAGCGACGGTCCGTCACCCACCACCCCGCCGGGACAAAAGGCTCTCGATCCTCGACCGCCGCAACCAACCGCCCGGCGGAACATGAAAGCTCACGCGGGATCTTCAAAGAGGCCAACCGTGGACGGGTTCGTTGGTTCGGTGCAGCTCTGAGTAGCGGAGCAGCATCGCGTGCAGGGCCTCGTCGCGGGACAGCCCCCGGCTCTCGGCCTGGCGGACGGACTCGGTCTGCCAGGAAGCGCCGTTGCGCCCCAGGCGACAGCGCTCGTCGATGACGCTCAGCAACCGATCACGGACGGCCGGTTCGACGCCGTAGCGGTCGAGGCCCGCGTGTGCCTTGGGCAGCAGCTCCGATCGCACCAGCTCGGCCACGCCGATCTCGCCCCGCCCGGGCCAGAACACCGTGGCCTCGATGCCGCCGACCGCACCGGCGTGGAAGTTGTCGCGGGCGGCGGCGAACGACAAGCGTGACCAGATCGGGCGTTCCTCCTCGGCCAACTGTCGTACCAAACCGAAGTAGAACGCCGCGTTGGCCAGCAGATCGATCACGGTCGGGCCGGAGGGCAGCACCCGGTTCTCGACGCGCAGGTGCGGCCGGCCGCCGGCGACGTCGTAGACCGGGCGGTTCCACCGATAGACCGTGCCGTTGTGCAGGCGCAGCTCGCTCAGCTCGGGGACGCCGCCCGCGCGCAGGGTCTCGATCGGGTCCTCGTCGGACAGGAACGGCAGCAGCGGGCCGAAGAACTTCACGTTCTCCTCGAACAGGTCGAACACCGAGGTGATCCACCGTTCGCCGAACCAGACCCGCGGCCGTACGCCCTGCGCTTTGAGCTCTTCGGGCCGGGTGTCGGTGGCCTGCTGGAACAGCGCGATCCGGGTCTCGGCCCACAGCCGGCGGCCGTGCAGGAACGGCGAGTTCGCGCCGACCGCGACCTGGACGCCGGCGATCGCCTGGGACGCGTTCCAATAGCGGTCGAACTTCTCCGGCGGCACCTGCAGGTGGAACTGCACGCTGGTGCAGGCCGCTTCCGGGGCGATCGAGTTGCTGACGCTCTGCAGGCGTTCGACGCCGTGGATGTCGAGCCGGAACTGTTCCCCGCGGGCGCCGGCCATCTCGTTGTTGAGCAGGCGGTACCGCTCGTTGTCGCTGAGGTTTTCGAGCACCAGGTGCTCGGCCGTGAGGGTGGGCAGCATGCCGATCATCACGAGACCGGAGTCGGATTTGGCGGCGGCCCGCCCGAGGCTCTCGAGCAGGTCGTTCTCGTAGTCGGCGAGGCCGCGGCCGGCGATCGATCGGGGCCGCGCGTTCAGCTCGATGTTGAAGCGGCCGAGTTCGGTCTGAAACAGCGGGTCGCTGAGCTGGGCGAGCACCTCGGCGTTGCGCATGGCGGGCCGGGCGTCGTCGTCGATCAGGTTGAGTTCGATCTCGAAGCCGGTCATGCCGTCGGTGGTGTCGAACGCACCCTGGTCGAGCATCTGCGCGAAGACGTCGAGGCAGCGATGCACCTTGTGGCGATACGTGACGCGGTCGTCGGTGACGATGACGGCCTCCTGTGGCGAAACGGACGTCGATCACCACTCTGTGAGCGAATGCGTGCGCTCGGTCTACCTTGCCATCCGTATCGGAGTCGCGCCAGACAGCAACGAGCCGCCGCCCCGGTGCGGGACGACGGCTCGACTGTGGAGATTGGAGCGGGAAGATCAGGCGCGGCGGATGGCTTCGCCCTCGATCTCGATCTTGATCTTCTTGCTGACCATGACGCCGCCGCTCTCGAGGGCCATGTTCCAGGTCAGGCCCCAGTCCTCGCGGTCGATCTCGGTCGTGGCGCTGAAACCGAAGACCGAGAAGCCGTACGGGCTGGCGCCGGCACCCTCGAACTCGACGGTCAGCTCGACCGGCTTGGTCACGTCCTTGATGGTGAGCTCGCCGTCGAGCACGAACTCGGCACCCGCGTGGCTCTTGATGCCGGTGCTGCGGAACTCCATCGTCGGGTACTTCTCCGACTCGAAGAAGTCGCCGCTGCGCAGGTGGTTGTCACGGTCGGTCTGGCCGGTCTCGATGCTGGCCGTGTTGATCGACGCGGTGACCGACGACTGCAGCGGGTCCTCGGCGATGGTGATGACAGCGGAAGCATCCGCGAACTGGCCGCGAACCTTGCTGACCATGAGGTGTCGCGCCACAAAGCCGACCCGCTTGTGTGCGGCGTCCAGGTCGTACGTGCCGGCGGCCGGGATCTGCAGACCCTCGAACGCGCGGGTGTTGGCGACGGACTCGGTCATGACTGTGTCCTTCTCTCAAGCACTTGTGGTCGGTGTTTGTGTGACGGAGCAACTATATGCCAAGCAATATTCCCCGTGTCAAGGGCCCGGTGTAGGATGTACCCGTGAGTACGGACCTGGATGACCCTCGTTTCACCGCGTTCGGCCTGTTCGCCGAGGCATTCACGGGGCTGACCAATCGCTTTGCCGCTCAGTTCGAGGAGCATCGCCTCTCCGCCGTCGAGTTCGAGGTGCTCATGCGTCTCGCCCGGTCTCCCGGCCGACGGCTCCGCATGACCGACCTCGCTGGTCAAACCTCACTCTCTACCAGCGGCGTCACCCGCGTCGTGGATCGCATGGATCGGGACGGCCTGATTCGCCGCGAAGCCTGCCCGAGCGATCGCCGCAGTTCGTACGCCGTGATCACCGAGGCCGGGGTCGCCCGGCTCGACGAGGTGCTGCCCGGCCACCTCGAGCTCCTCCAGCAGTGGTTCATCGGTCAGCTCACGCCGGTCGAGCTCGACGGCATGCTGGGTTCGCTCCGCAAGATCCGCGATGCGGTCAACCCGTGCGCGACGGCCGGGACGACCGAGGAACGACCTGCCGCCTGACCCGTCGAAGTCAACATAAAGCCGTCCGTGACCACCTCACCGGAAGGCTTCGTGCAAACCGGCAGAACTACCGGCAGAATCGGGCGACGCGGCGGTCTAAACGGACAAATCTCCCAAGTTTTGCGGCGGCCCGCGGCTACTGTGATCCGCGCAGGGGGATGCGGCGCGACCGAGGCGACGGCGGGGCTTGACGGGGGAGCTTCGTTCTCGCCGCGTAACTGGCGGGCGTGGCGACGGACGGCGCGTGGGGGGCACGCTAGGCCGACCGGCCACGCCCGGCCAGTGACAACCCCCTACTTCTCGAGCAGCGCACGTTCCCGCGGCAACAGGGTGATCCCGCTCTGCCGGCAGATCTCCCGCATCCAGTCGACGGCCATCCCGCGCTCGTCCTCGTCCGGTGTGCTGACGATCAGTCCGACCAGAGCCTCCACCACGTCGCGAGGATCATGAGTTCCCCCGTACGCCTCGGCGGCCCGGGCAAAACACTCGGCCGCCCGCTTCCGCTCGCCCCGGCGTAACGCGATCGCTGCCTCGACCATGGCCGCCGGACCGTCCTGGGGCTCGTCCTCCCCCGTGTCGAGCTGGCCCAGCACCTCGGTCGCCTCGTCGAGCCGGTTCGCATCGGCCAGCGCCAGCCCGATCGTGGACAGCAGCCGGCGCCGGTGCCCGGGGTCGCCGACCCGGATCAGGTCGGCCATCGCGCGTCGCCCGAGGCGGGCCGCCTCTTCCGGACGCCCGTCCAGGCGCTGCACCTCGGCCAGGTTGACCTGGGCCAGCACCCGCAGCCGGGTCTCGCCGCAGCGCGCGGCCAGCCGGCTGACCTCGGCCAGTCGCTCGCGCGCGGCCGGCAGGTTGCCCTGGCGGATCTCGTGCCAGGTCAGGTTGTTCTCGGCGACGGCCATGTCGCGGTCCCGCCCGCCGCGCTTGGCCAGCGCGAGCGCCGCCTCGCCGTGCTCGCGCGCCCGGTCGTAGTCGCCGACGCTCATCCACAGCGCGGCCAGCTGGGCCTGCGCGGTGAGTTGCCCGGCCAGGTCGTCGAGCCGTTCGAAGGCGGCCAGCGCCTCGGCCGCCGAACCGACCTCCTCGCTGCCGTCGCCGTGCTCGCGGGCGAGCTGGGCCAGCCCGATCCGGGCCCACGCCCGTGCGGCCGGGTCGGCGTCGGCCGTCCGCGGGTCGTCGAGCAGCCGGCGCAGCCAATGCCGTCCGGTCACGTCGCGTCCGCGGAAGCGCCACCAGCGGGGCAGCGCCGACGCGAGCCGCAGGGCGGTGTGCGGATCTTCGCCGGCCGCGTAGGCCAGCGCGAAGCCGAGGTCGCCGGCCACGTCGTCGAGCCGGGTCGCCGCCTCGGACAGGCCGGTGCCGGTCAGGTCGGGCCAGATCTCATGGGCCAGATCGGCCAGCACCTGCGCGTGCCGGCGACGCCCCTCGGCCAGCTCGCCCTCGGCCGCGGCCCGCTCGGCGGCGTAGTCGCGGACGACGTCGAGCAGGCGGAACCGGAAGGTGCGGCTGCCCCGCACGCTGAGCAGGCCGAGTTCGAGCAGACGGTCCAGCAGGTGCTCGACGTCGGCCCGCGGGTCGTCCACGAGCTGCTCGGCCAGGCCGATCGACCAGCGGTAGCGGAACATCGCCAGCCGGCGCAGCGCCCGCTGCTCCTCGGGGTTGAGCAGCCGGTAGCTGGCGGCCACGGCGTCGCGCAGGGTGACCTGGGGTTCACGGGATCCCGGCCGGTTGAGGTCGAGCACCCGGTCGCCGTAGCGGTCGAGGATCTCGGGGATGGTCAGCACCCGGCCGCGGGCCGCCGCCAGTTCGATCGCGAGCGGCAGGCCACCGAGCCGGCGGACCAGCGCCGCCAGCGGGGCGACCTCGCCCGGCTCGGGCTCGCCGCGGCGCACCTGACCGAGGCGTTCGAGAAACAGCGCGACCGCCGGATAGGCCGCGACCTCGTCGAGCGTGCCGTCGTCGGACTCGGGCGGGGGCGCGGTCAGCGGCGCCAGCGGCCAGACCTGCTCGCCGGGCAGTCCGATCGGGTGCCGGCCGGTGGCCAGGAACCGCAGCGTCGGCAACCGGTCGAGCAACTGGGTCAGCATCTCGGCGGTCGCGTCGGCCGACCGTTCGACGGCGTCGATGAAGACCAGGGCGGCCCGTCCGGCGAACCGGGCGGGCAGGGCATCGGGACGGCCCACGCCGAACTCGGCCGAGATGCTGCCGAGCATCTCGCCGACCGTCGAACCGTCGGTGATCACGATGCCGGCCACTCCGCCCGGATAGGCCGGGGCGGCCCGGTGTGCGGCCACGATGGCGAGGCTGGTCTTGCCGACCCCGGCCAGGCCGACCAGGGTCACGCCGCGCGGACCGTCGGGCGCGCTGAGCTGGGCGGTCATCTCGGCGAGGTCGTCGTCACGGCCGATCAGCTCGCCGGTCGGCAGCACGCGGAGGAAGCCGGTGGGCGGCAGAGGGTCCTCGGTGGACTGTCCGCGCGCCGCGGCCAGGAAGGCCTCACGCTCGGTGCCGGCCAGTCCGAGAGCGGCGGCCAGCAACTCGACGGTGGTGCGTTGCGGGCGGGACGCGCGGCCCCGCTCCAGATCGCGGACGGTACGCACGCCGACCGCGGCCCGGGTGGCCAGTTCCTCCTGAGTCAGGCGCGCTCGCTGTCGTTCCCGCCGCAGGACCGCGTCGAACCCGGATCCCCCCTGGTCCGGCGCGTTTTCTTCCCCCATGACAACGAACTTAGGGTGGGTTCAGGAGAGCGGCGAGCAGAGATCCGCTCTTGTCGGATTGCGGACGGTGTTCCGGCCCGCAAAAGCCGCTAAAGCCCCAGCCCGCGGGCGATCAGCATGCGCTGGACCTCGGACGTTCCCTCGCCGACCTCGAGGATCTTGGCGTCCCGGTACATCCGGCCGACGGCCGACTCGTTCATGAAGCCGTAGCCGCCGTGCACCTGGGTCGCCCAGCGGCTGTTCTCCATGGCCGCGTTGCTGGCGTTGAGCTTGGCGATCGCCGCGTAGCGCTTGAAGTCCTGACCGGCCAGCATGCGCGAGGCCGCGTCGTAGTAGCCGAGCCGGGCCGTGTGGGCGCGCATCTCCATGTCGGCGATCATGAACTGGACCGCCTGGTAGTTGCCGATCGGCTGACCGAACGCCTCACGCTGGCCGGCGTAGCGCACCGACTCGTCGACACAGCCCTGGGCCAGGCCGACCGACAGTGCGGCGATCGCGATCCGGCCCTCGTCGAGGATGCGCAGGAACTGGGCGAACCCACGGCCGCGCTCGCCGAGCAGGTTGGCCGCCGGGACGCGTACGTCATCGAAGGAAAGCTCGTGGGTGTCGGACGCGCACCAGCCGACCTTGGAGTAGCCCGGAGCGACGGTGAAGCCCGGAGTTCCGGACGGCACGATGATCGTGGACAGTTCCTTGGACCCGTCCGGGTTGACGCCGGTGACCGCCATGACGGTGACCAGGCAGGTGATGTCGGTGCCGGAGTTGGTGATGAACGCCTTGCTGCCGTTGATCACCCACTCGTCGGTCGCTTCGTCGTAGACCGCGCGCGTCTTCGTGCCCGCCGCGTCCGACCCCGTGCCCGGCTCGGTGAGCCCGAACGCGGCCAGCGCCTCGCCCGAGGTCAGCCGGGGCAGCCACTGCTCCTTCTGCTCGGGCGTGCCGTAGCGGTGGATCGGCATCGCACCGAGCGAGACCGCGGCCTCGAGCGTGACCGCCACCGAACTGTCCACTCGGGCCAGCTCTTCGAGCGCGATGCACAACGCGAAGTAGTCGCCGCCCATGCCGCCCGACTCCTCGGGGAACGGCAGGCCGAACAGACCCATCTTGCCCATCTGACGGACTACGTCGTACGGGAAAGTCTTGTTCTCGTAGTGCTCGGCGATCACCGGCGCCACCTGCTCACGGGCGAAATCCCGGACGGTGACGCGCAGCGCCTCCTGCTCCTCGTCGAGCCGGAAGTCGACCATGGTGTGCTCCTGTCAGACGGGCGTGACGCCGTGCCGGCGCCGGGCGAAGAAACGGTTCTTGCCGCGGGCGGCGCGGTAGCGGCGGATGAGCTCGCCGCGCAGATCGGCCGGCTCGACCACGGTGTCCACGACCAGCTCGCTGGCCAGCCGCATGATGTCGATGTCCTGCTCGTACTCGGCGCGACGCTGGGCGACGAAGGCGGCTCGCTCCTCGTCGTCGGCGATGGCGGCGATCTTGTTGGCGTAGACGGCGTTCACCGCCGCCTCGGCCCCCATCACCGCGATCTTGGCGGTGGGCAGGGCGATCGTGGCCTCGGGCTCGAAACTGGGACCCGCCATGGCGTAGAGACCGGCCCCGTACGCCTTCCGCACCACCACACAGATCTTGGGCACCGTGGCCTCGGAGATGGCGGTGATCATCTTGGCGCCGTGCCGGATGATGCCCTGCTTCTCGACGGCCGAACCGACCATGAAACCGGGCACGTCGCACAGGAACAGCAGCGGGACGTTGAACGCGTCGCAGAGCTGGGTGAAGCGCGACGCCTTGTCGGCCGAATCGGGGAAGAGCACGCCGCCCTTGAACATCGAGTTGTTGCCGATGACGCCGATCACCTCGCCGTCGAGCCGGGCGAACCCGATCGTGAGCTCCTTGGCCCACAGCGCCTGGATCTCGAAGAACGAACCCTCGTCGACCAGGCCCTTGATGTATCGCCGCATGTCGAAGGCCTGGCGCTCGCTGGCCGGCACGAGCGCACCGAGATCGGCCCCGGAGGAATCCCTCGCCTCGGCCGACGGCGGGCTCTGCTCCCAGTTCGACGGCAGATAGGACAGATATGCCCGTACGGTGTCGAGCGCGTCCTGCTCCGTCTTGCAGAGGAAGTGGCCGACGCCGGACTCGGCGCAGTGCACCCGGGCGCCACCCATCGCCTCGAGCGTCGTCTTCTCACCGGTGACCATCTCGACCATGCGGTCGGACCCGAGATACATGCTCGCGTTGCCCTCGACCATGGCGACGATGTCGCAGAAGGCCGGAATGTACGCCCCACCGGCCGCCGACGGGCCGAACAGCGCGCACGCCTGCGGGATCGCGCCGGACGCCTTGACCTGGGTGTGGAAGATCTTGCCGGCGCCACGGCGGCCGGGGAACAGGTCGACCTGGTCGGTGATCCGCGCGCCGGCCGAGTCGACCAGATAGATCATCGGTACGCCGTACTGCACGGCCCGCTCGATGATGCGGATGATCTTTTCCACCGTACGCGCGCCCCAGGACCCCGCCTTGACCGTCGAGTCGTTCGCCATCAGGCAGACCTCGCGGCCGTCGACCCGGGCGATTCCGGTGATCACCCCGTCGGCCGGCAGTCCATCGGCCAGGCTGTTGGCATACAGCCCGTCTTCGACGAAGGAGCCCTCGTCGACCAGCAGCGCGATCCGCTCGCGGGCGAAGAGCTTGCCCTTCGCGGCGTTGGCGGAGTGGTAGCGCTCGGCGCCGCCGGCCAGGACCCGCTTGCGGACCTGTGCGAGCGCCTCGTCCTGGGTCACGAGCCCTCCTGAACGGTCGTTAAAGCTTAACGAGCGTTAGGGTAGCCCACCCGGGGGTGACACGGCAACGACGGACGGGAGCCTCCGCCGGCTGCGGAGACTCCCGTCCGCTTCACTGCTTCCGGTGCCGTGGAGGGGCACCGGTTCCTACCCGACGCCTCGTGGCGTCGGTCGGGTCGCACCCGGGACCGGCGCGACCCGGCCTATCGCTGTCCCCCCGTGATTTCCCCCGTGGGAAAGCGCGTGTCAGCGAAGGGTGTTGAGCAGGCCCAGGCTGCCGACGCCGCCGACCGAGTCGGTCAGGCTCGTGATCGGGGTCGACTCGGTGTCGTCGCCCATGTCGTCGTCCATGGCCTTGTCACGGCCACCCTTCTTGGTGCTGTCCGACCCGGTGGCGTCGTCCTGGACGTCGCCGTAACCCTTGTTGTCGGTCGGGTCCTCGGCGGTGTCGTCCTGGACGTCGCCGTAGCCCTTGTTGTCGTCCTTGACGCCGCCGTCGCCCTTGTAGTCATCGTCGTCGTCGTTCACGCCACCGTTGTCACCGTGGTGGTGACCCGGACGCCCGTGACCGTGGTCCCGGTCGCGGTCCCAGTTGTCGCCGCCGAAGCCGAAGTCGTCGTCACCGTTGGCGCACGCCGCCTGCGAGTGGGCCGCGCCGAGGATGCCCAGCGAGTTGCCGCAGACGTTGATCGGCACGTTGATCGGCACGGCGATCTGGGTGCCGTTCAGGATGCCGTTGTTGGCGCCGGTCGCCTGCGTGAAGTCGTCCCCACGGGTCGACTCGTTGCGGGAGATCGCCCGGCTGCTCGCGCTGCCCAGGATGGCGGCCGAGTTGCCCGACAGGTTGATCGGCAGGCTGATCGGCGCGTAGAGCTGGGTGCCGTTCAGGATGCCGTTGTTGACACCGGTCGCCTGGACGGCGCCACGGCCACCGCGGTGACCGTTGGTGGCCTGGACGCTCTCGCGCTGGCCGTGCCGGTGACCGCGGCCGAAGTGGCCGCCGCCCCGGGTGTCGTTCGAGCAGATGGCCTGCGAGTAGGCGCCGCCGAGGATGGCGAGCGAGTTGCCGCAGACGTTGACCGGAACGTCGATCGGCGCGTAGATCTGGGTGCCGTTCGCGATGCCGTTGTTGAAGCCGGTGTACTGGGTGTCGCCCCAGCCGCCGCGCTTGCCCTCGGTCGTCCGGGTGCTCTCGGTGCGGTTGACGCCGACACCGGTCGCGCTGGCGCCACCGAGCACGGCCGCGGCGTTGCCGACCACGTTCACCGGAACGCTGACCGGCAGGTAGGCCTGGGTGCCGTTCGCGATGCCGTTGTTGGCCCCGGTCAGCTGCGCGTCGCCGCGGCGGCCGCTCTCGGTCCGGTTGACGCCGATGCCCCGGGCGTCGGCGACACCGAGGATCCCCAGCGAGTTGCCGACGACGTTGATCGGAACGCTGACCGGGACGGCGATCTGGGTGCCGTTGAGGATGCCGTTGTTGGCACCGGTGATCTGCTTGCTGTCGGCCTGCGCGGCAGCCGGGGCGAACAGCAGGGCGCCGGCGGCCAGGACACCGACGCTCAGAGTCTTGCGAACCCAAGTCTTCATGAGAAAAGAAATGCCTTTCAATAATGTTTCGGCAGTGGTGTGACTTATTCAGTTAGCGAGATTGCATTCGGGCGCAGCGGTGCCCTGGCTCGTTTTGCTTTCTGCCCTGACTCCGCTTGTCGACGTGCGCCCGTCAGGCGCTTCGGTGCGGTGCGTGTGATTCAGGCGTGTGCGATTCGCCGCTTGTTCGCAAGCGGGTGGGGAATCGAGCCGGAACGCGGACACCGAAGGTGGTGCCGGCCGGTTCACCGGCGGTCGGGCGGACCGCCGGACGCCATCACTCAGTCAGGTGAGACGGTCGGTGCCTCGGCGTCGTAACGCCGGACCTCGACATCGGACACGATCGCCGGCCGATGGCGAGCCATCGTGCTGTTCGCGATCGCAGCCGGCAGGAAGGCCGCGGAGCCACCTTCCGTCGGAGTCCCCGACCCGCTGGTCGGGGTGCCGCTGACGTCCCCGAGGTGCAGCCGCAGAGGAGCGGCCGGTCCATCACCACCGGGTGTGCTGTCCTCCTGCGCCGTCTCCGGCACCGCGTTCACCGCGTGAGCGGTGCGGTGGTGCCGGTGGGCGGACGACGCGGAGGTGACCTTGCCGTGCCGGACCGGTACGGCGGCCGGATGGCCGACGACCGGGGTGGGCCGGACCCGGTCGATCGTGGTGCTCGGCTCGGCCGGTTGCTCGCTCGGTTCCTCGGCCGTCTCTTCCGCGATCTGCGGTGACTCGGCGACCGGGGGCCGCTCGTCGTCCACAGGCCGCGTGTCGCCGGAGGGTTCCGGGAGCTCGGCGTTGTCGAGCCGCTGGTCGGGCGCCGGTTCGCCGTCGAGGCGAAGGGGAGCGGCGACCTCCCCCAGGATCTCGTCGACACCCGTGAAGGCGTCCACAGTGGTCCTGGACGAGCCGTGCGTGACCCGGTCGACCGCCGCCGGACGGGTGAGAACCCGCCCGGGCACGTCGAGGATGTCGGTCACGGCCCGGAGTTCATGAGTCTGGTGTTCGTGGTGTGCCGGCCGGGAGTTCTCCAACGGCTGAACGGCCGTCTGCAGGAGACCCGTGACCGGCGAGGTGACGTCGGCGCCCAGCACGGAACCGAGCAACGAGCCGTCCGGCCCGTCGGCCCGGTCCGCAGCGTGGGCCGCGGCGCCGGTGAGCAGCCAGGCCGCACCGGCCAGGCCGCCGATGACGAGCACACGCAGGCCCCACCGACTGGTGGTGTGCCGCGCGCGGTTCCCCGATCGCCGCTCCGCCCCCTGGATGTGAGGCGGCAAGGGCGTGGAGTCGCCGGCGGGCGAGACCGACGGCAACGGGAACGCCGCGCGCGACAAACGCCCGACCCCCAGTTCCGCCATGATCCGCCCCTCGTCGTGTCGACCGAACCGATGGCCGTTCCGTCAGTACCGCTTCATCCGAAGCGAACTGGCGATATCGGCCACTCGGTATTGGTAACGAAACGAGGGGGACCGGGTCACGCGGACAAAAAGGAAAAATGATCGCGGGTCGGTGGGGAAGAAATCACACCAATCTCGTACGCGGTCCGGCGCGAAGAACACCCGACGGGAGCGTACGCCCGAGCAGCTTCTCGGCCGTCTCGGCGGTGCTGATCAGGCGATCGAGGTCGATTCCGGTGTCGATGCCCATGTCGTGCAGCATGTGGACGACCTCTTCGGTGGCCACGTTGCCCGAGGCGCCGGGGGCGTACGGGCAACCGCCGATCCCGCCGACACTGGCGTCGAACTCGGTGATCCCCAGGTCGAGGGCGGTCAGGATGTTGGCCAGCCCCGTGCCCCTGGTGTTGTGAAAGTGCAGCAGGTCGGGGCGTACGGCGGAAAGAAGGTCTTTGACCCTGCGCGGAGTCGCCATGCCGGTGGTGTCTCCGAAGGCGATGCGGTCGGCTCCGTCGGCACGGACCCGGGCCACGATGCCGGCCACCCGATCGGGGTCGATGTCACCCTCGAACGGACAGCCGAAGCTGGTCGCCACGATCACCTCGACGGTCGCCCCGGCCTGGTGGATCAGCGGGATGAGCGAGGCGATGTCGTCCAGCGACTCCGCGGTCGAGCGGTTCAGGTTGCGGCGGTTGTGAGTGTCCGAAGCGGACACCACGACCTCGATCTCACGGAAGCCGGCGGCCAGCGCACGCTGGGCCCCACGCGTGTTCGGGATCAGCGCCGAATAGCGGATGTCGGGATGGCGGGTGACCCGGGCCCACACCTCGTCGGCGTCGGCCATCTGCGGGATCGCCCGCGGGTGCACGAACGAGACGGCCTCGATGCGCCGGACGCCGGTCCGGCTCAGCGCGTCGATCAGCTGCACCTTGGCGTCGGTGGGGATCGGCTCCTCGTTCTGCAGGCCGTCGCGGGGCGCCACCTCGCGGATGCTGACCGACGTCATGAGCGCATCCGCCCGACGATGCCGGTGTCGTAGTCGCCGGTGAGGAACTCGTCGTTGTCGAGCAGCTCGGCGAAGAACGGCAGGTTGTTCTTGGGGCCGGCGATCTGGAAGCCGATGACCGCGGCGCGAGCCCGGGCGATCGCCGTGTCGCGGTCATCGGCGAAGACGATCAGCTTGGCCATCAGGGAGTCGTAGGACATGCCGACCGTGGTGCCCTCGGCATAGCCGGAGTCGACCCGGACGCCCTCGCCGGTGGGCTCGACCCAGGTGGTGACCTTTCCCGGACCGGGCAGGAAGCGTTTCGGGTCTTCCGCGTTGATCCGGAGCTCGATCGCGTGTCCGGTTGTGGTGGTCGCGATCGTCGCCGGCTCGCCCGCGGCGATGAGCAGCTGCTGCTCGACCAGGTCGATGCCGTGGATCAGTTCGGTGATCGGGTGCTCGACCTGCAGGCGGGTGTTCATCTCGAGGAAGAAGAAGTCGCCGGTGGCCGGGTCGAGCAGGCACTCGACGGTGCCGGCGTTGCGATAGCCGACCGCCTCGCCGGCCTTGACCGCGGCGGCCAGGAACCGTTCGCGCAGCGCGGGACCGACGGCCGGGCTCGGGGCCTCTTCGACCAGCTTCTGATTGCGGCGCTGCACCGAGCACTCGCGCTCGGAGAGGGCGATCACCCGGCCGTCGGCCAGGCCGAGGATCTGCACCTCGACATGCCGCACGCGGGGGAAGTAGCGCTCGAGCAACACGTCGCCGCTGCCGAACATCCGCTCGGCGAACGCGCGTACCTTTTCCACCTCGGTGCGTAGCGCGGCCTCGTCGTTCGCGACGGCCATGCCCATGCCGCCGCCGCCCGCGGCCGCCTTGACCATGATCGGGTAACCGATGCCGGCCGCGGCCGCGATCGCCTGGTCGACGTCGCCGACCGGCTGCTGGGTGCCGGGCGCGACCGGAACGCCGGCCGCGGCCATCAAATTGCGGGCGTTGATCTTGTCGCCCATCGCCTCGATCGCCTCGGGGCTGGGGCCGACCCAGATCAGATCGTTCTCCTCGACCCGGCGGGCGAAGGCGGCGTTTTCGCTCAGGAAGCCGTAGCCGGGATGGATGGCCTGGGCCCCGGTGGATTTGGCGGCGGCCAGAATCGCCTCGACGTTCCGATAACTCTGGGCCGGGTTGGCCGGTCCCACGCAGACTGCCTCGTCGGCCTCGAGCACGAACGGCATGTCCGCGTCGGGCTCGGAGTGGATCGCGATGGTCCGGATGCCGAGCCGCCGGGCGGTGCGGATGATCCGGCGGGCGATCTCGCCCCGGTTGGCGATGAGCAGCGAGTCGATCATCGTTGACCTTCTCTTCTCTTTGACGGCCCTTGTGGGGCCTTTTCTTACCGCCCGGTCAGGGCGTGCATCGTGGCCTCGCGCAGGAGGGCGGCCCGGCGGCGGCGGTCGACCTCGCCGCCGAGGAAGGGAGTCGAGTTCATCAGGCCGAACGCCGAGTGGGCGAGCACCCGCGCCTCGGGGGCGTCGAGCTCGGGCCGCAGCATGGCCAGCACGCTGACCCACTCCTCGACATAGAGGCGCTGGAGGCGGCGGATCTGGCGGCGCGGCTCTTCGGGCAGACGGTCGAGTTCGTGCAGGTGCAGGGCGATCACGGCCGGGTTGGCCAGCGCGAACTCGACGTGGAAGTCGATCAGGTCGGCCAGCGCGGCGCTCGCGTCGTCGGGGTTCTGGCTCACCCGGGCCTCACCGCCGTGCAGCAGGCTCTCACTCACCGGGATCAGCGCGGCGACCAGCATCGCCTCTTTACCGGCGAAGTGGTGATAGAGCGCCGGACCGGTCACCCCGGCTGCGGAGCCGATGTCGTCCATCGAGACACCGTGATAGCCACGGGCCGCGAACAGGCCCACCGCGATCTCGAGGATCTCGTCGCGGCGGGACCGTCGCCGGGGCGCGGGCGGTCCCTGGCGCTGCTGCTGATCAACCGTTGTCACGAGGTCACTTTAACCCTCTGTCAAGCCTTCGCCTTAACGGGCG
Organism: Paractinoplanes bogorensis; assembly: GCF_018829635.1. Taxonomy (GTDB): domain Bacteria; phylum Actinomycetota; class Actinomycetes; order Mycobacteriales; family Micromonosporaceae; genus Actinoplanes; species Actinoplanes bogorensis. Next base: position 39,029 of record NZ_JAHKKG010000017.1, on the reverse strand, counting down.
TTCAGGATGTGGAACTCGTCGCTTCTTCGTGCAGCCGCTCGGCCATCTCACGGGTCGGTGCATCGGGCGCCATGCGCTCGAGCAACGCCGCCAGCAGCGCCTCGGCCTCGCTCGTCTGCCCCGATCGCAGCAGGGCTTCACCCAGCATGCCCTCGATGCGCTCGGCCTGGTCGGTCGCGCCGATCGCGGCCAGCTTTTCCGGAGCGCCCCGCAGATGCGGCACCGCCTCGGCGAACCGGCCGCGGGACATCAGGAGATTACCGGCCTCGTACGCCGTCAGGTTGCGCTGGAAGATCGCGTTGGGTTCGGCCGCGAGCTCGCCGGGCAGCGCGTCGAACTTCGCCGCGATCTCCGCGATCACCTCTTCGCCGCGCTCGGGGCGATCGGCGTAGTGCAGGGCGCCGACCGACCGCCGCAGGACGCGCAGCTCGCCGATCAGGTCGCCCGACTCCCGCAGGGCCGAGGCGGCGGCCAGGAACGTCTCGGCCGCCTCGGCGTCCCGGTCGATGTCGTAGAGCAGGCCGGCCGCGTCCTCGGCGATCTGACCGCGACCGGCCGGGTTGCCGGCCAGCCGCTCGATGAGGGTGCGATAGAGCGTGAGGGCGCCGTCCGGGTCACCGATCTGCTGATAGAGCCCGGCCAGCTGATACCGCTCGTTGTCCGTCGCGTCGTCGTCGCCGAGCTTTTCGAAGAGCGCGAGCGCCTCCTCGGCCACCTCGGCCGCCTCCACCGGCCGTCCGGCCAGGCGGTAGGCGTTGGCCAGGTCGTGGCGGGCGTGCGCGCCGCCCTCGTCGAATCCGGTCTCGGTGCACAGGGCGACCGCCTCGACCAGGTCGACGATCGCCTCGTCGGGGCGGTTCAGGCGCAGCAGCGCGTGCCCCCGGCCACCCCGGGCCGCCAGCACCTTCTCGTGGTCGCCGGCCGCGATGACGGCACTGAACGCCTCGACCTGCTCGGCCGGGTCGTCGACGGCGTGGCCATAGATCGTGGCGGCGTCGGCCCGGCGCCCGGCCGGACCGTGCTCGCGATAGAACTCCCACGCCGCACGCGCGGCCGCGACCGATTCCTCGTGCCGGTCGGCCCGCATCAACACCTGGGCGCGGAGCATCGCGTTCATGGCCACCATGCGCGGGTCACCGCTGGCCGCGGCGTGTTCGTCGCTGCGGGCGATGGCCGCGATCGCCTCGTCGAGCTCGTCCTTCATCAGGTGCACGATGGACAGACGGGCCCACGCGTAGGACCGCTCGTAGGCGCCGCCGTGCTGCTCCTGATAGGTGATGTCGGCTCGGATCGGCTCCTCGTCGAGCTCGTCGCCGCCATAGGCATGGTCGAGCGCGATGCGGGCCCGCACGGCGCTGACCTCACCGGTCGCGCCGGCTTGCTCGAACAGCTCGAGGGCCCGCACCCAGTGCTCGCCGCCGCCCTCCTGATTGCCGAGCAGCAGCTCGCGGCGGGCCCGGAGCAGCGGCTCGCCCTCGCCGAGCTCCGGGAAACGGGCATCGAGCGCCGACAGGGTGGCGGCCAGGGCAGCGTTGCGGTCGTCGCGCCAGTGCTGCTGGGCCAGGTCGAGCAGCTCGGCCGGTCCGGCCTCGGCCGGAATCTCGGGTTCGGGCTCGGCCGGGACCGGGATCTCGACGACCGGGGTCGCCCGGCGCGCGCTGGGCGACAGCGAGAGCACCACGTCGTAGGGCTCGGCGGCCAGGGTGCCGGCGATCGAGCGGCTCTGGTGGTCGGTGCCGTTGCGCTCGTCGAACCGCCGGGCCAGCCGGGTCGCCCGGTCGCTCAGCTCGGCGGCCAGCGCGGTCGCGGAGAGATCGTCGTGGTCGCGCCGGTGGACGACCGTGTCGCCGTGGCCGAGCTCGGTGAGCCGGCGCAGCAGCATGGCCGCCTGGGCCGAGAAATACATGTCGGCGCCGGGCGAGGGCGCCTTGTCGAGCCAGTCGATGTGCCGCTGGAGCATCTCGAGCCCGCGGTGCTCGTTCCCCGTACGCGCGCAGAACTCGATGTGCGTGCCGAGGTTGGACAGGTCGGCCAGGTTGCCCCGCTCGAGCCGGTAGGACCGGCGGTGCGCGTCGGCCGCGTCGTCGCCCCGGCCCGTGTGCAGGTAGGCCTGCATCAGCTCGTGCAGGATGCCCTGTGGCTGCTCACTGCAGGTCAGATCGCCCGCCAGCACCGGCTCGGCGGTCTCGATCACCTCGGCGTAGCGGTGGCGGCGGTTGTAATAGCGGGCCACCGACGACGGGTCGCAGCCGATGCAGTCGGAGAGGTCGTCGCGCGGGGCGGCCTGCCAGCGCGCGAACCACTCGTCGGCCTCGGGGGCTCCGATGTGGTTGGCCACCAGATAGCGGTGCTTGTAGACGGCCTGGAGGCTGTGCCCGTCTTCCCGGTAGCGCCGCTCCATGTCGTCGAGCACCGCGTACGTCCGGTCGAGGGGGATCTCGGGGAAGTCGGTCATCGAGTTGACCATGGTCTTGAAGTGCCACAGCAGGGTGTGCTTGCCGCGGGCGTGGTAGTCGCTCGGGTTGCGGTCGAAGTCGCTCAGCGACCAGGCGAACGTGACGAACGCCTTGGCCGGCTCGCCGCCGTAGGTGTAGGCGTTGGTGGCCAGCAGACGGATCGTGAAGGCCAGCCGCGGGTCGCCGACCGTGTCGGCGTGCCGCATCACCTCTTCGACCATGGCGATCTGGGCCGCGCCGTGCGGCATCGTGCGGGCCTGCTCGAGCAGGTCCCACAGCTCGTCGGCGGTCTTCATCGGTTGTCCTCCCCCGGGACGGCCCGGTCCAGCAGGCCCATGAACGAGCTGGTCAGCAACGCGGCGTCGGCCGGGCGGATCGGATGCTGCCCGAGCATCAGGGCCTGGCCGTAGAGCGACTCGACGGCCAGACCGGCGAGCTCGGGGTCGCCGAGCGCGGTGATGCGGCGGACGAGGGCGTTGCGGTGGTTGAGCACGAGCTGGGGCCGGTCGACCGTGGTGACCCGGGACAGCGCGTCGAGCACGCCGCCCCACAGGTCGTCGGCGGCGTCGCGGCTCTCGGTGAACTGCTCGTTGAAGGCGGCGGCCCGGCTGACCAGATAGAGCGCGGGAACGTTGGCCGGGTCGAAGCCGCGCACCACCACCTCGCAGCCGAGCCGGTCGAGGCGGCGCTGGGCGGCGGTCAGGAACGGGCGCAGGCGCAGCTCGGTCTCGGTGTCGACGGCCGAGAACCGGGCCGCGACGTCGGACGGCTCGAGCCGCTCGACCCGGACGTCGGGATCCACTGTGGCCAGACGCTCGACGATGTCGGAGCTGTAGACGATGCCGCCGTTGATCACGCCGAGATCCTGGGCCGCGGCGATCGACGCGAGCTGGCGGAACTCGTCGTTACCGGCGGCGTAACGCAGCACGCCGTGGCGCTCGCGGAACTCGGCCAGCGTGACGTAACCCATGTTCGTCTCGAGCGGCACCCACTGCTCGACCAGGCGCAGCATCTCGTCGTCGTGCAGGGCCAGCGCCTTGACGCCGAGGGCGTGGATGGACAGGAACTCGCCCAGCCGGCGCGGGTCGGTGGTGGCCAGCCGCACCAGCCAGCCGCGCAACTGGTCGGCGATGGCCTCGCGGGTGTCGGCGAGCAGGCTGTCGTCGTAGAGCGCCTCGCGGCTCGCGGTCGGGCGCAGCTCGGTGCTGTCGACCACGCACCGGGCGAAGAACGCCCACTCGGGCAGCAGGCCCTCGACGCTCTCGGCCAGCAGCATGCGCTTGAGATAGACGCGATGACCACCACGGGCGGCCGGGTTGACCGGGGTCGGCAGGACGAACGCGGCGCCGGTCAGGCCGGCCTCGGGCACGTCGAGCGGCACCGTGTCGAGCGGGCGGAAACCGAAGACCTCTTGCGCGTACGCCCGCAGATCGCCCCCGGCCCAGGGCAGCTCGCCGGTCGTGACCGTCGCGCCGTCGACCTCGACCCGCACCGGCAGCAACGAACCGTAGAGCGTGGCCAGCTCACGAACCGTCGCACCGGTGAGCAGGTGCTCGGAGCCGCGACGCGGGAGCAGGGTCACCGTCGTCCCCGGCTCGCGTTCGTCGCCGGGGCGCACGTCGTAGCGGCCGTCGGAGTAACCCGTCCACAGCACCGGCTCGGCGCCGGCCCGCCGGGTGTGCACGCGGATCTCGTCGGCCACCAGGAAGCAGGACAGCAGCCCGATGCCGAACTGGCCGAGGAACTCGTGGCGGGCGAAGCCCAGCTCGTCGCGTTTCGAGCTGCGGCCGATGGTGGCCAGCAACTCGTGCACCTGCGCCTCGGTCAGGCCGACGCCGTTGTCGGTGACGCGCAGCGCGTCGTCACCGGTGGTGATCGACACCAGGCCGGGCGTGCCGGCCGCGGTGATCGCGTCGACCGAGTTTTGCAGCAGCTCGCGGACATAGACGCGCGGGCTCGCGTAGAGGTGATGGCTGAGGAGATCGACGATGCCGCGGAGATCGACCTGGAACGTGTTGCTCACGGCGGAGAAGGTACCGCGAACGGCTGACAAAAACGGGGCGGTTCTGCGGGCCGCCCCGTTCTGTCCGTCAGCTCAGGCCGCCCGGCTCCGAACCGGTGGCGATCGGGGCACGCACCAGATTGCCCCACTCGGTCCACGAACCGTCGTAGTTGCGGACCTGCGGATATCCCAGCAGATGACGCAGCACGAACCAGGTGTGGCTGGAGCGTTCGCCGATCCGGCAGTAGGCGATGATGTCGTCGCCCGACTCCAGGCCCAGCTCGTCGCGATAGATCTTGGTGAGCTCGTCGGCCGGCTTGAAGCTGCCGTCTTCGTTGGCCGCCGACTTCCACGGCTTGCTCAGCGCACCCGGGATGTGCCCGCCACGCAGAGCGCCCTCCTGCGGGTACGCCTCCATGTGCGTGAGCTCGCCGGTGTATTCCTGCGGCGAGCGCACGTCGACCAGCGGGCGTCCACTGCTGATGTGCCCCATGACCTGGTCACGGAAGGCACGGATCTCGGCATCGTTGCGTACGGGAACCGGGTATTCGGCCGTCGGTCGCTCGGTGCGGTCGCGGGTCAGGTCACGCCCCTCGGCCGCCCACTTCTGCCGGCCGCCGTCGAGCAGACGCACGTCACGGTGGCCGAAAAGGCTGAAGACCCAGAGGGCGTACGCCGCCCACCAGTTGAAGTTGTCGCCGTAGAACACGATGGTGTCGTCGCGGCCGATGCCCTTGGCCTCACACAGCGCGGCGAAGGCGGCCGGATCGAGATAGTCGCGGGTGACCTGGTCGTTGAGCTCGAGGTGCCAGTCGACCTTGACCGCGCCCGGGATGTGCCCGGTGTCGTAGAGCAGCACGTCCTCGTCCGACTCGACGACCACGAGGCCGTCGGTGCCGAGGTTCGCGGCCAGCCACTCGGTGGTGACGAGTTTGTCGGGATGCGCGTACGCCTGGAGCGCAGGCGATGGATCGTTCGCAACAGACATGCCGACCACGCTAGTCCCTACTTGATGGGTGTCAGCGCCGGACGCTTCGGCATGATCGACTCGCCGGACGAGTGGCCGCGCAGATGGCGGCCCACCCAGGGGGCCAGATGCTCGCGGGCCCACCGCAGGTCGGCGCCGCGGGCCAGCAGCCACGGGGTCGGTTCGGGGGTGGGCGGCACCAGCATCCAGTCCTCGTCGACGCCGACGCCGAGCGCGCTGAGCACATGCCCGGCCGTCCGGCGGTGACCGGCGGGCGAAAGGTGCAGGCGGTCCGGCGCCCACATGTGCGGGTGGTGGAAGGCCTCGTCGGCGAACAGGTCGACCAGGTGCGCGCCGTAGCGCTCGGCCAGCATGCTCGCGCCGTCGTTGAGCACGGCGGCCCGACGGCCGAGGATGGCGGGCAGGTTGACGGTGACGTCGGCGAACCGGAACATGATGACCTCGGCGCCCGTCTCGCGCAGCCGCCGCACCACGCCGTCGAGCTCCTGCACGAGGGCGTGCGGATCGACCCGTACGCGAAGAGCGTCGTTGCCACCGGCCGCGATGCTCACCAGGTCGGGGTGCATGGCCAGAGTCGGCTCGAGCTGCTCGTCGACGATCTCGTGCATCACCTTGCCGCGGATCGCCAGGTTGGCGTAGCCGAAGTCGGGTCCCGAGTCGACCGCCAACCGCGCCGCCACCAGGTCGGCCCATCCCCGGAAACTCCCGTCCGGGTACGCGTCGTTCAGCCCCTCGGTGAAGCTGTCCCCCATAGCAACGAAGCTTCGGTAAGCCATCGCCGCCCCCTTAACGTGCCTTTAATTTTTCCCGTGGGGAACACATTTCCACTCGATCAAGCCCCTGGGTAGCGTGACGATGGCGACACCCCGTTAAGGGAATGCATTCGTGGGGTCACGTTCCCTACGCTTGCGCCCATGCTGCTGCGAATGTCCACCTTGCTCCTGAAGACCCTGCGGGAGGAGCCGGCGGACGCGGAGGTGCCGAGTCATCGGCTGCTGCTGCGCGCCGGTTTCATCCGTCGCGCCGCTCCGGGTGGCTACACCTGGCTCCCGCTCGGCAAGCTCGTGCTCGACCGGGTCACCGCGATCCTGCGCGACGAGATGGGCGCGGTCGGCGGCCAAGAGGTCGCGTTCCCGGCGCTGCTGCCGCGCGAGCCGTACGACGTCAGCCACCGCTGGACCGACTACGGCGACGACATCTTCACGCTGCAGGACAGGCGCGGCAACGACTACCTGCTCGCGCCCACCCACGAAGAGATGTTCACCCTGCTGGTGCAGGACATGACCAGCTCCTACCGCGACTTCCCGCTGCTGCTGTTCCAGATCCAGACGAAGTACCGCGACGAGGCCCGGCCCCGCGGTGGCCTGTTGCGCGGGCGCGAGTTCCTGATGAAGGACGCCTATTCGTTCTCGTTGTCCTCCGACGACCTCGCTGCCGTCTATGCGGAGATGCGCGCGGCCTACCAGCGATCGTTCGCGCGGCTCGGCCTCGACCACACGATCGTTTCGGCCGTGTCGGGCGCGATGGGCGGTTCCGCGTCCGAAGAGTTCCTGGCCACGTCGGAAGTGGGCGAGGACACCTTTGTCGGCTGCACGTCGTGTTCCTATGCGGCGAACACCGAGGCGGTTGTCACGCCGACCCCGCCTTTTGTCGATGCGTCCATCTCTCTGATGGAGGTGCACGACACCCCGGAGACCCCGACCATCGCCTCGCTGGTCGAGCTGGCCAACGACCGGGCTCTCGGCGGTCGCACCGACTGGACGGCGGCCGACACCCTCAAAAACGTGGTGGTCACCGTCCACACCCCCGGCGCCGACGACGAGGTGCTGGTCATCGGCCTGCCTGGCGACCGCGAGGTCGACCTCAAGCGGCTCGACGCCGCGCTCGCCCCGGCCACGGCCACGATGTTCGACGACTTCGCCGCGCGGCCCGACCTGGTCAAGGGCTACATCGGTCCGCAGGGCCTCAAGGCGCGCTACCTGGCCGACCCGCGGGTGGCGCCCGGCACGGCCTGGCTGACCGGCGCCAACGAGCCCGGCCGGCACGCGATCAACGTGGTGGCCGGTCGCGACTTCACGCCCGAGGGGACGATCGAGGCCGCCCTGGTGCTGGCCGGTGACCCGTGCCCGGCCTGCGGCAGCGGGTCGCTGACCATGCGGCGGGGCATCGAGATCGGCCACATCTTCCAGTTGGGCCGGCGCTACACCGATGCCTTCAAGGTCGACGTGCTCGGCGTGGACGGCAAACCGGTGCGGCCGACCATGGGGTCGTACGGGATCGGGGTGTCCCGGGCCGTGGCGGCGATCGCCGAGCAGCATCACGACGAGCGCGGGCTGCTCTGGCCGGACGAGGTGGCCCCGGCCGACGTGCACATCGTCGCGGCCGGCAAGGACGGTCAGGTCGCGGCCGCCCTGAAGCTCGGCCAGGAGCTGGTCGACGCCGGCCTGCGGGTGCTGGTCGACGACCGCACGAACGTCTCGGCCGGGGTGAAATTCACCGACGCCGAACTGATCGGGATCGGCCGGTCCGTCGTGGTCGGCCGCCGGCTCGCCGAGGGGTTCGTCGAATTTCGCGATCGCCGCACAGGCGAACGAAACGACGTGGCCGTCACGGACATACCACGTGTAATCGCTACTTCACTCGGGTAACTGCTGTCCCAACGGGAGGTGTGTGCGGATGTCCAGAGCGCCGGTCGGCGAGGTGATGACCCGGCAGGTGGTCTACCTGCCGGAGGCCACGATGCTGGACGAGGCGGCGCAGGTGATGCGTGACCGCGGCATCGGAGACGTGGTGGTGACCCGCGGCCCGACGATGATCGGCGTGATCACCGACCGCGACATCGTGGTGCGGGCCATCGCCGAGAATCTGCCGCCCCGGACCACGTCGCTCGGCGACATCACCGCCCACGAGCTGCTCATGGTGGAGCAGTCGGCGACGGTCGACGAGGCCGTGCACGCCATGCGCGAGCGGGGCGTCCGGCGGTTGCTGGTGTGCGACGCCGACCGCAAGGTGGTCGGCATCCTGAGCCTGAGCGACGTGGCACTGCTCCCGGCCTGACCTTTGCTGATCGCGTTAGGGTCGATGCCGTGACCGACATGCCCCCGAAGCTGGCCGAGATCGTCGACGAGTTCGCCTCGGCGCCGCGTGAGGTGGTGCTCGAGATGCTGCTCGAGTTCGCCGACGCGATGCCGCCGCTGCCGGCCGGACTGGCCGGGCACGACGGCATGGAGCAGGTGCCCGAGTGCCAGACGCAGTTCTTCCTCAAGGCGACCGTCCGGCCCGACGACACCGTCGAGGTGTTCTTCGACTGCCCGCCCGAGGCGCCGACCACGCGGGCGTTCGCCGGCATCCTGGCCGAGGGTCTCGAGGGCGCGACGACGGCCGAGATCCTGGCCGTGCCGGACGATCTCTACGCCAAGATGGGCCTGTCTCAGGCGATCAGCCCGCTGCGGATCCGCGGCGGCACGGCGATCCTGGCCCGGCTCAAACGCCAGGTCTCGGCCCAGCTCGGCTGACGCGATGGACGTCCAGTTCTGGTCCGACGTCGTCTGCCCGTGGTGCTACCTCGGCAAGCACCGCCTCTACCGGGCCCTCGCCGAGTTCGGCGGGGCGGTCACCGTGACCTTCCGGGCCTATCAGCTCGACCCGGCGCCGGTGCCGCGCGGCCTGCCCTTGATCGACGCCATGGCGGCCACCGACGGCGGCCACGAGCGGGCCGCCGAGATGCTCGCGCACGTGGCCTCGGTCGGCGCCGGTGACGGCCTGCCCTTCGCCTTCGACCGGGCGATCGCGGCCAACACGTTCGACAGCCACCGCCTGATCGCCTGGGCCGCCGGTCAGGGCCGTCAGGCCGACATGCTCGAGGCGCTGCAGCGGGCGTATTTCACCGGCGGCCTCGATCTCGGATCCCGGCCGGTGCTGGCCATGGTCGCGGGCTCGATCGGGCTGGACGAGCCCACCGCGGCCGCCTATCTCGAATCGGGTGCCGGTCGCGAGGCGGTGTACGCCGACCTGGTCGCGGCCCGCGAACTCGACATCACCAGCGTGCCGTTCCTGATGATCGACGGCCGGTTCGCCATCCAGGGCGCACAGGAACCGGCCACGCTGATCGAGGCCCTCCGCGAGATCGCCCGCCGGGAGGACGTCGACGCCGGTCGATGACGTTCCACGTGAAACGGTATCGACCTCAGCCGATCAGCTTGGCCAGGTCCTCGATCACCTCGGCCCCGGGCAGCGCACCCAGGGCCGGTCCGGCGATGGCGATCTTGCTGTGCCGCACGCCGGAGCCCACGATCACGTGCGGGGTGGCCGCGACCCGGGCGTCGACCAGGATCGGCCAGTCGACCGGCAGGCCGATCGGGGTGATGCCGCCGTACTCCATGCCGGTCAGCCGCACGGCGTCGTCCATCGGGGCGAAGCTGCACTTGCGGACGTCCAGGCGCTTGCGCACCACGCCGTTCACGTCGGCGCGCGTCGTGGCCAGGATGATGCAGGCGGCGTACTTGACCACCTCGCCCCGCTTGCCGGCCACGATCACGCAGTTCGCCGACACGTCGAGGCCCACGTCGTACGCGTCGCAGAAGGCCGCGGTGTCGGCCAGCCCCGCATCGATCGGGGCCACCAGCACCTGGTCGGCGTCGATCGGCGCGTCCTCGGGCCAGACCGTCAGCGCCTTGGCCACCGGGGCGGCCAGCAGGTCGGGGCGGGACTGGGCGGGCTCGAGCTTCAGGGTTCCCATCACGCTCGCCATCCTCGCTCACCACGCGCCGTCCAGGTAGCCCCCACCGGAGCTAACGAACTCGTAACACGGCCCGGCTCAGAAACGGTTTTCCGCTGCCGACCGCCATGGTGTGAAGGAGCGTCGTGGAGGGCGGGTCGGAACCGTCAGTGGGCTGGCCCTGCTGGCCGGCGGTACAGCGCTGGCCGCCTCGGTCGGGGGCGATCACCAGTCGCTGTCGGCGAGCCTGCTGCTGGGCGGGCTGACCCTCGGCCTCGGCCACTCCCTCGTCGACGAGATCAAGCGTCAGGCCCGCCGGGAGACGGCCGGGTGGTCGCGTTCCGACACCACCAACGCGGTGCTGCTCGCCGTGTGGGCCGAGTCTTCGCTGCTGGCCAGCATCCTGCTGTTCCACGCGACGGCCACGCTGGCGGTCGGCCTCGCACTGGCTCTGGCCTACGCCTTGGCCTGCGGCTACTTCGTGACCGAGCGGCGGCGAGTCATCGCGGCCGCCTCCGCGGTTCAGCCCGCAGCGGTCACGGCCGGCAGCACGACGATCATCGGCGGCACCGGCACCCCGCCGTTCGTCTCGGTCGGCAGCTCCGGCGCCGGCAACCAGTCGAGCCCGAGCAACTCCGGCCCGATCCCGTCGTCGATGCCGATGCGCGGCTCGCCGTCGGCCACGGTCACCGCGAACACCGAGGTCATCCCCGAGGGGTAGGGCATCTCGAGGACGTGCCGGGCCTCGCCGACCACCAGGCCCGTCTCTTCGAACACCTCGCGGCGCAACGCCTCTTCGGCGGTCTCCCCCGGTTCGAGACCGCCGCCCGGCAGTGTCCACCACTCACCGCCACCGGATCGCCGACTACGCTCGTGCACCATCAGCACGCGGCCGTCCCGGACGATCACGGCAGCGGCCCGTTTTCGTTCGCTCACGGAACGCAGGCTAACCGGAGCCACGCCCGTTCCGCATGACAACTTCGAAGGGTGTGGATAACGTCCACATTCGTTCCCATGTAACGGATCTCTCACTGACCGATGAGGACAGACCGATTCGGATCAGACCGCGTAATCACTGCGCGTAGGCGACATGTCACTCGACCCGTCACGGTGGCCCTTCACGGCGAGCACCTGATTGACGCCGATGCGCGCCTGCTCGAACGCGAGCGCGGACGCCGCCATGTAGAGGCGCCACACCCGGGCCCGGCCGGGACTGGTCAGGCGTACGGCCGTGGACCACTCCGCCTCGAGGTTGGCGACCCAGGCGCGCAGCGTCCGGCCGTAGTGCTCGCGCAGGGCGTGGACGTCGCGTACCTCGAAGCCGGCCTGCTCGAGAATCGTGACCGTGGTGCCGACCGGGGCGAGTTCGCCGTCCGGGAAGACGTACGCGTCGATGAAGCTGCGCGGCTGGTGCGGCTGCTTCGGGGCCAGGTGCAGGCGCGAGATCTGATGGTTGAGCAGCCGCCCGCCCGGCTTGAGCTGGGCGTACAGGATGGCCGCGTATTCGGCGTACGGCTCGGCGCCGACGTGCTCGGCCATGCCCACGCTGGCGATCGCGTCGTACGGGCCGTCGTCGAGGTCGCGATAGTCCTCGACCCGGATCTCGACCTGGCCCGCCAGGCCCGCCTCGGCGACCTGCTTGCGGGCGTAATCGGCCTGCTCGGTCGAGAGGGTGATCCCCACGACCTGCACGCCATATTCGCGGGCGGCATGGATGGCCAGGCTGCCCCAGCCGCAGCCGACGTCGAGCAGCCGCTGACCCGGGCGCAGGCCCAGCTTGCGGCAGATCAGGTCGAGCTTGTCGTGCTGCGCCTGCTCGAGGTCACCGGCGTCGGACGTCCAGTAAGCGCACGAATAGACCATGCTCGGCCCGAGCACGAGACGGTAGAAGTCGTTGCCGACGTCGTAGTGGTGGCTGATCGCCTGCCGGTCGCGGCGCTGGCTGTGCCGGGTGCCGGTGACGACCATCTCTTCCGGCGGGGGCTTGGGCTGGGTGCCGAGCACGCCGAGGCGTACGAGATCGGCGGCCACCGACCGGATCGGCACGTCCTTGAGGTCGGGTGAGCGCCAGATCAGCGCGGCGAGGCGGGTGAGCGCGTCGTAGAGATCACCTTCGACGTCGATCTCGCCGGCGACATAGGCCCGGGCCAGTCCCAGTTCGTTGGGCTGCCACATCAGGCGGCGCAGGGCGCGGCGGTTTCGGATCATCAGCAGCGGGGCGTCGGCGGGGCCGGTGGTCGAGCCGTCCCAGGCTCGCAGGCGTACCGGCAACGGTGCCTGGAGCATGGCTTCGAGCAGGCCCTGGAGCTTGGTCGCGGTGGTGACATGGGGGATCGTGGTGGTCATCGGGTACCTCCGAGGGCGGTGCATCGCGCAAGGCGAATCACGATCCACTATCCGCCCGCGGCGGCGATTTACATAAGTCCCTTTTCTATTTTTGTGATCGAGGACTCACACTGCGCGCATGACCCTCTCGAGGCGCGCCACCCGCAGAGGTCGTGCCTGGTCACGGCGGCTTTCGGAGAGCGCGTCGAGGACGGCCCGACGCTCCCTTTCGGACAGTACGCCGGCAAACGGTGACGCCGAACGCAGCCGCACCGCGTACTGAGCCGGGGAGGTCAGCGCGTCGAGCACCGCGGCCGGCTCACCGGCCAGCAGCACCTCCCAGCGCTCGAGCCATTCCCACTCGGGGCCGCCCGGGTGCAGCCGCCGCAGCCTGCGGACGTTGGCCTCGGCGATCGACAGCACGAGATCCGGCTGGGCCGCGAGCCGGGCGGCGATCGCCTGGTGCAGCCACAACTGTTCGAGCTCGGTGCGGGTCAGCACGGGGTGGATCAGCGCCTCGACGTCGGCCCGGCGCACTCGCCGGTGTGTGCCGATGCTGACGTACGGCAGCAGCCCGCGCGCGCAGAGGTCCAGCACCCGGCGCCGCGAGAACCTCAACAGGATCGCGGCCTCACCGATGGTGAGCAGATCGGTCGTGCGCATCGTCACACGTGGATGTTGGCGTGACCACGATCGGCATGCAACAACCGAACGGCTATTGACTCTTTCCCTGACCGGTTGGGGTCGCGCTGAAGAGGTACGTCCGCTCTTGCAGCATTTCCAGGCTCAGCCGTACGCCGGTAACCCGCTCGGCCAGCGCAAACGCCCCCGGAACAGGGTCCGAGTCGGTGTCCCCGCCCAGCCCGACCTCGTCGATGGTCGTTTCCATTTCCCGGGCTTTGTTTCCCGTACGCCGTGACACGTCCGACGGATCCATATCGAGCTGAACAACCTCGTCGTCCAGTTCGAGGTACCGCACGCGCCCGCCCGACCCTTTCCACAGGCACACCAGCGTCGTCCCCTTGGAGAGCGGCCGCAGCAGATCATCGGCCAGCCCGAGCTGCCCGTTGTCCTCGATCACCAGCGACCACTCGTCACTGGCCCGCGACACACCGAAGAAGTACTTCTCCACGGCCCCGCGCTGCCCGTCGCCGGCCCCCACCATCTGCTGCCATCCGATGCGCTCGAGCTCTTTGGCCCCCATGCGCTCGATAACTTCAGACGACGTGAGCCCTTTGACCCAAACAAAGCAGAACCCTTTACGCAGGTCCTCCACGTCTTCAAACCAGACGTAGTCCCCCGCCACGGCAGGCAGAGCACTAGCCGACGCGCTGACCGCCGCCGACTCCGGCACGCCGGCACCCGTCGGCGCCACACCGGCGGCCCCTCGGTTCTCCGCCTTAGGAGCCCCACACCCAGCCAACAAACTGCCGGCCACCAAACTCAACATCACCCGCCGTCGCACGGCGCCAGTACATCAAACCCCACCCACCACCAGTCCCCCGGTCCCACGTGACCGCCCACCACCAAGCCACCGGTCCCGCGTGACCGCCCGCGCCCGACCCCGTCCCCGCCTCCCGGAGCAACTTGGACGCAAAAAATCCCCCCGGCACCGCGCTTCGCGCAGCACAACCCGGAGGGATCTCTCGGTGGAGCCCAGGGGACTTGAACCCCTAACCCCCGCCTTGCAAAGGCGGTGCTCTGCCAGTTGAGCTAGGGCCCCCAACTTCAACCCAACCTACCTACCGCAGGTCAGGCGCAGTGGTCGCCTCATGCCAAAGCGCCCGCTCATCGCTGGACGCCTTAACCTTCTTGAAGATAAGCGCAGCCGCCCCCACCACACCAGCAACAATCAGGAGCTTCTTGAACATCAAAACCCTCCACCCAAGATCACTGCCAACGATGTGGCCGAAGGCCACGAGCAAACCTCTCCAAAGAAGCTACTCGACGTGGCCGAAGGCCACGAGCGAGCTCTGAGCCAAGCTACTCAATGTGGCCGAAGGCCACGAGTAACGGCCGCGACCGAAGCACGCAGAGTGGCCACCGTAACGCGGGGTTTCAGGGGGCTCGGCCCCCTGAGCAGATATGACGAGCGGCCCCGGTCTGCGCACTCCGCAGACAAGGGCCGCCTGCCGCTCGTGGGGCTAGCTGGAATCGAACCAGCGACCTCAGAGTTATCAGCTCTGCGCTCTAACCGACTGAGCTATAGCCCCTCAGTGCGACTGCGAAAGATTACCGTATCGGGCCGGGCGCCTCCAAAACGGGGCCCCCGACCCGTACGTGCGAATCCTCAGTCCCGCTCGGCGAGGGTCAGTTCGACCCCGCCGACCAGGTCGGCGCACACGTTGTAGATGAACGCGCCGAGCGTCGCCAGCGCCGTGAACAGCACGACGTTGACCGCTCCGATCAGCATCGACGTGCCGATCACGCCCCACGCGGTGATCTGGAAGCCGCCGCTGGACGAGGCGTCTTCGCCTCCGCTGGCGCTGACCAGTTCCTTGAGGCTGGTGTTGACCTCGGTCCAGACGCCCATGGCGTCAAGGGCGAGGTAGAGCACCGACGTCGCCACGACCACGACGATGAAGAGCACCACAGACACGGCGAACGAGAACTTCATCACGGACCACGGGTCGATCCGCTTGAGGTTGAGCCGAGCCCGCCGCGGGCCGCGTGCGGCCGCCGAGGTCACGGTCGAGCGGGCCGAGCGAACCGCCTCGGTGACCCGGGCAGCGCCGACCGCGGCGGAGCCGGTGGCCTGCCCGGGACCGCTGGTGGGCCGGGCCGCCTTGGCCGCTTCGCCACCGGGCCGCTGCTGCGGGCCGGCGGGCGCGCCGGGTTTGCCGGACGACGGCACGCTGACCCGGCCCGAGCTGCTGCCGGGCGCCGCGCCTTTGCCTTTCGTGACGGTCGGCACGCTGGCCGAACCCTTCACGGGCCCGCCGGGCCGTTTCGTGTCGGGGCCGTCGTGATCGGCGGGCGGTTCACCGGGCGGCGGGGCCATGCCCGGCGCCCGGGTGAACTTCGGCGGGGACGGGGCTTCGGCGGGGGCCGCGCCACGAGCCTGGGCGCCGGCTCCGTTCGGGGCGGCGCCATCTTTCTTGGCCGCCTCGTTCGGAGTCGCAGAGCCTCCCGTGGCCCCCGACTTCGCCTGTGTCTCCGGCATCAACTAGTCCTGTTCGTCAGGCTCGTCGGCATTGCGAGCAAGCGCCACGATGGTTACACCTTCTGGGAGGTCCATCAGCTTGACCCCCATTGTGTTCCGATCCCGTGTCTGCCGTACAGGCTTCACGGGAGTCCGGATGACACCACCATTGCTGGTGATGGCAAATACTTCATCCTCGGGACTGATCACGAACGCCCCCACGAGTCCACCACGACGCTCCGTGATTTTCGCGGTGAGGACGCCCTTCCCGCCTCGGCCCTGTACGGGATACTCCTCGATCGGTGTCCGTTTCGCATACCCACCATCGGTGGCGACCAACACATCCATACCCTCGCGGACGACCTCCATGGCCAGGAGTTCGTCCTCGCCACTGAAGCGCATGCCGATCACACCCGATGTGGCGCGGCCCATGGGACGCAGCGCCTCGTCGGTCGCGTTGAAGCGGATGGCCTGCGCGTGCTTGGAGACGAGCAGCAGGTCGTTCTCCGATGCCACCAGCGCCGCACCCACCAACTCGTCGTCCTCCCGCAGGTTGATGGCGATAATGCCACCGCTGCGGTTGGAGTCAAATTCCTCGAGCCGGGTCTTCTTCACGAGACCATTCTTAGTGCCGAGCACAAGGTAGGGCGCGACCTGGTAATTCGGGATCTGGATGACCTGGGCGATGTGCTCGTCGGGCTGGAACGCGAGCAGGTTGGCGACGTGCTGTCCCTTGGCCACCCGGGCCGCCTCGGGCAGCTCGTACGCCTTGGCCCGGTAGACCCGGCCCTTGTTCGTGAAGAACAGCATCCAGTCGTGGGTCGAGATCACGAAGAAGTGCGAGACGATGTCGTCCTGCCGCAGCGTGGCGCCGCTGACACCCTTGCCGCCGCGCTTCTGCGAGCGGTACAGGTCGACCTTGGTGCGCTTCGCATAACCCGTACGTGTGATGGTCACCACAACGTCTTCGCGGGTGATGAGGTCTTCCATCGAGACCTCGCCGTCGAACGGGATGATCTGCGTGCGCCGCTCGTCGCCGAACTTCTGGACGATCTCGCCCAGCTCCTCGGAGACGATGGCCCGCTGCCGTTCCGGCTTGGCCAGGATGTCCTTGAGGTCGGCGATCTCGATCTCGATCTTGGCGAGCTCGTCGATGATCCGCTGACGTTCGAGGGCGGCCAGGCGGCGCAGCTGCATGTCGAGGATCGCGGTGGCCTGCACCTCGTCGACGTCGAGCAGCTGCATCAGGCCCTGACGCGAGTCTTCGACCGTCGGCGAGCGCCGGATCAGGGCGATGACCTCGTCGAGCATGTCGAGCGCCTTGACCAGACCGCGCAGGATGTGCGCGCGCTCCTCGGCCTTGCGCAGGCGGTAGGCCGTGCGCCGGCGGATGACATCGATCTGGTGGTCGACGTAGTGGCGGATGAACTGGGCCAGGTTGAGCGTGCGGGGCACGCCGTCGACCAGCGCCAGCATGTTCGCGCCGAACGTCTCCTGCAGCTGGGTGTGCTTGTAGAGGTTGTTGAGCACGACCTTGGCGACCGCGTCGCGCTTGAGGACGAGGATCAACCGCATTCCCGTACGCCCGGACGACTCGTCGCGGATGTCGGCGATCCCGGTGAGCTTGCCCTCCTTGACCAGTTCCGCGACGCGCTCGGCCAGATTGTCCGGGTTGACCTGGTAGGGCAGCTCGGTGACGACCAGCTGCGGCCGGCCGCGCGGGTCTTCCTCGACCTCGACGACCGCGCGCATGCGGATCGAGCCGCGGCCGGTGCGGTACGCGTCCTGGATCGCCTGCTGTCCGACGATCAGGCCGTAGGTGGGGAAGTCGGGGCCCTTGACCAGCTCGAGCATCGCTTCGAGGGCGGTGGCCTCGTCGGACTCCGGGTTGTCGAGCTGCCACTGCACGGCGGCCGCGATCTCGCGCAGGTTGTGCGGCGGGATCTTGGTGGCCATGCCGACGGCGATGCCTTCGGAGCCGTTGACCAGCAGGTTGGGGAAGCGCGCGGGCAGGATCGTCGGTTCCTGCGTACGCCCGTCGTAGTTGTCCTGCATGTCGACGGTGTCTTCGTCGATGTCGCGCAGCATCTCCATGGCGAGCGGCGAGAGCTTCGACTCGGTGTAGCGCATCGCGGCCGGCGGGTCGTTACCCGGCGAACCGAAGTTGCCGTTGCCGTCGATCAGCGGGTAGCGCAGCGACCACGGCTGACCCATGCGCACCAGGGCGTCGTAGATCGACGAGTCGCCGTGCGGGTGGTAGTTGCCCATCACGTCGCCGACGACGCGCGCGCACTTGACGTAGCCACGGTCGGGCCGGAAGCCGGAGTCGTACATCGCGTAAAGGATCTTGCGGTGTACGGGCTTGAGACCGTCGCGGACGTCGGGCAGCGCGCGGCCCACGATCACGCTCATCGCGTAGTCGAGGTACGAGCGCTGCATCTCGACCTCGAGGCCGACGGGTTCGACCCGCTGGGCTACGCCGCCGGCATCCGGGGCTTCGTCGCCGTCCGGGGGTTCGGGAGTGTCAGTCACTGTTAACCCTTACTCAAGGTGAAACCAGACATGTACGGCGAAAATACGCATCCTGCTGTGGATAACGTTGTGGAAACCCGGGGGACGCTGTGGATACAGCTCCCCCGGAACGTCACCTAGATGTCCAGGAAGCGCACGTCCTTGGCGTTGCGCTGGATGAACGAACGCCGAGCTTCCACGTCCTCACCCATGAGAACGCTGAAGAGCTCGTCGGCCACGGCGGCGTCGTCGAGCGTCACCTGGCGTAGCGTCCGGGTGGCCGGGTCCATCGTCGTGTCCCACAGCTCGTGGAAGTTCATCTCGCCGAGACCCTTGAACCGCTGGATGTCGTCCGGCTTGGCGTTCGCCTTCTTCTGCTGACGCAGGGCGATCAGGCCGTCACGTTCCCGGTCGGAGTAGGCGTACTGCGCGTCGTCGCCGCGCTTGTTCCACTTGATCTTGTAGAGCGGCGGCGCGGCCAGATAGACGTGGCCCATCTCGACCAGCGGCCGCATGAAGCGGAAGAGCAGGGTCAGCAGCAGCGTCTGGATGTGCTGGCCGTCGACGTCGGCGTCGGCCATCAGCACGATCTTGTGATAGCGCAGCTTGGCGACGTCGAAGTCCTCGTGGATGCCGGTGCCGAGGGCGGTGATCAGCGCCTGGACCTCGTTGTTCTTCAGCACCCGGTCGATCCGGGCCTTCTCCACGTTGAGGATCTTGCCGCGGATCGGCAGGATCGCCTGGATCCGGCTGTTGCGGCCCTGCTTGGCCGAGCCGCCGGCCGAGTCGCCCTCGACGATGAACAGCTCGGACTCGCGCGGGTCGGTCGACTGGCAGTCGGCCAGCTTGCCCGGCATCGAGCCCGACTCGAGCAGCGACTTGCGCCGGGCCAGCTTGCGCGCCTGCTGGGCGGCGATGCGGGCGCGGGCCGCCTGGTCGGCCTTGGTGATGATCTGCTTGGCCTCGGCCGGGTTGCGGTCGAACCAGTCGGCGAGCTGCTCGTTGGCCACCCGCTGGACGAAGCTCTTCATGTCGGTGTTGCCGAGCTTCGTCTTGGTCTGACCCTCGAACTGCGGGTTGGCCAGCGTCACCGAGATGATCGCGGCGAGACCCTCGCGAATGTCTTCGCCGGAGAGGTTCTGATCGCCCTTGAGCAGCTTCTTGTCCTTGCCGTACCGGTTGACGACACCGGTCAGCGCGGCCCGGAAGCCCTCTTCGTGGGTGCCGCCCTCGTGCGTGTTGATGCGGTTGGCGAAGGTGTAGACCGACTCGCCGTACGACTCGTTCCACTGCATCGCGATCTCGACCGCCATGCGGGCCTCGTTGTCTTCGGCCTGGAACTCGACGACCGTCTTGTGGATCGCGTTCTTGGTGGCGTTGAGGTGCCGGACGAAGTCGGCGATGCCGCCCGCGTACATGAAGGTGACCTTGCGCGGCTCGCCGTTGTCGTCGGCCGACTCGGCCCGCAGGTCGGTGAGGTTGATGGTGAGTCCCCGGTTGAGGAACGCCATCTCCTGCAGCCGGCGGTAAATCGTCTGCCAGTCGAACTCGACCGTCTCGAAGATCGTCGGGTCGGGCCAGAACTGCACCATCGAGCCGGTGCTGTCGGTGGTCTCGCCCTTTTCCAGCGGACCGGGCTTGGAGGCCGTGTAGTGCTGCCGGTAGACGTTGCCGGACTTGTTGATCTCGACGAACATCTTGACCGAGAGCGCGTTCACGACCGACACGCCGACGCCGTGCAGACCACCGGAGACCGCGTAGGCCTTGCCGTCGAACTTGCCGCCGGCGTGCAGCACGGTCAGTGCCACCTCGACGCCCGGCTTCTTCAGCTTGGGGTGCAGGTCGACCGGGAAGCCCCGGCCGTTGTCGGTGACCGAGACACCGCCGTCGGCCAGCAGCACGACGTCGATCTTGTCGCAGTAGCCGGCCAGCGCCTCGTCGACCGCGTTGTCGACTACCTCCCAGATCAGGTGGTGCAGACCCCGCTCGCCGGTGGAGCCGATGTACATACCGGGGCGCTTACGGACGGCCTCGAGACCCTCCAGCACCTGGATCGACTCGGCACCGTATTCCTGCTTGTTCTCTGCCACCCTCGGCCACTTTCTCGCACCGGACCCGTCAGGGCCCCGCACGGGGACGGCGGGCGCGCGGCGGGCGGCGGCAGGCAGGGTGAGCCACAGATGAGCGCCGCGGGGAGGAGCGGACCACCGGTGGAACCATGCACGCCGGTCGCCGCGGCAGGCCCGCGGATCGTGATCGGCTGGAAAAACCGCGTAGCGTGACAGCAACGGCCGTCACACAGAGGTTTTCCCGGTCTTCATCGATTCTACTCCGCCGAAGCGAGTTGGCGAGGGTACGGCACCCCTTCCGGGTGCCTGAGATTGCCGCAGACGCGTCGAGGGCCGCTCCCGAGTCTCCCCCTACACGGAGCGGGGGGCCCGCGCAACGGCAAGTGATCCGACGGGCCGTCGTCAGGGCGCGCCTGCCGAGGCTTCCGGACACGCACTGCGACACTGCCTCCCAACGGCGGGGGTTTGTGTCGTAACCTCTGCCCGCGCGGGCCGGTGATGGCCGGACGGCCGCGACGCAGGTCGAGGAGGGGTGGCCCCCACATGGCGCACGACAAGGGGCTGGATAACGTCGCGGTGCACTGGCCGCGGACGAATCAGTACTACGACCCGGTGGCTCCCGCCGAGTTCGTCGACTTCGGGGCGATCGCCGACGCGCCCGAGATCGCCGCGCCCACCGGAGCCCTGGCGCTGCACATCGCCAAGACCGGAACAGTGCGCGCCACGGCGTACACGGAACTGGTTGATCTGCTTCTCGGTCTCGACGGCGTCCTCTATGCGACAGATGCCGCGGCCGAGGACGAAGACCCGGTGATCGACCCGGACGGCTGCGCGTGGATCGCGGGCGGGCTGGAGCGCTTCGTCGAGGGCCATGAGCAATACGGTGACCTGGTCACCTTCGACTCGGTGGCGGGCGTCATGCGCAACGCGGTCGCCGCCGGCCGGCTCGCCGAACAGCAGCTGCGGTGGCTCGACCAGCGCCTGTCGGCCCTGCGCGACGACGCCGGCAACGCCCCGCACTGGAGCTTCGCCCGCTCCGAGCTGGCGATCCTGGCCGGCTTCTACCGGCGCTGCGCCGAGCGCGGGTTCGCCGTCTTCGCCGACTACTAGCCCTAGCCGTAGGTGTCGCGCGGACCGCGGCCCTGCACCCGGCGTGGGCCCTTGTTCCACGACGGGGCGGCCGGGCCGTGGATGTTGAGCTTGGTGACGACGTTGTGGCCGACCTCGGACGCGATGTTGCGGAGCAGCTTGGCCGCGAGCAGGCGCAACTGGGTGGCCCAGGCGGTCGACTCGGCCTCGACGGTCAGCACGCCGGCGTCGAGCTTGACCGGGCGGCTGTGCTGGGCGATGTCCGGGCCGACCACGCGCTCCCAGGCGCCGAAGACCATGGCCTCCGCCTTCGGCTTCTCCCAGCCGCGGGCCTTGACCAGCCGGCCGAGCATGTCGCCGAACAGTTGCGGGTCGCGCGGGTCCGGTCCCGGGCCGGAATAGCCGCGCAGGCGCTTTCCCGAGCCCTCGCCCGTGCCGGTACGCCGCCGGGGCGTACGGGCGGCCTCCCGGCGCTTGGCGAGCGCGGCGTCGAGCACCGCGCGGGCCAGCTCGGGCCCCGAAGCACCCTCGGGCCCCCCGGAAACGCCCTCAGCGCCCTCCTGCGGGCCGGAACCGGCCTCGGCGCGACCCGGACCACTCCGGGGATCTCTGCGGGGCGCTGCGGGGCGCTCGTCGCGATCTCGCTCGCCGGCCGCCTCGGCCGTGTACCAGCCCTCGTCGACATCGCCGAGTTCCTCGCGGGCCACCCCGTGGGGATCGGCCTGTGGATAAAACCGCTCGGCTGTGGACGGCGCGTCCGGACGATCCCCGCGCGCCCTCGGTGGCCGCTGCTCCCGGGCGAGGTCGTCGCGCAATCCACGCGATAGGTCGGCGTTCCGCTCCCGGGCCAGACCTTGATGCCTTTCCCGTACGAGGTCAGCGTGCAGTTCGCGGTTCGACTCGCGCGGTTCGTCGTCATCCGTCGGCACGATTCACCGTCCCGGTCGTCACGTCGAAGCGGGCCCCCCGTAGGGCAGCCGGCACGTCCTCCGGCACGGCACAGGTCACCAGCAGCTGCGCCGCGTCGGACACCAGGGCGGCCAGCCGGTCGCGGCGGCCGCCGTCCAGCTCGGCGAACACGTCGTCGAGCACCAGCACCGGTTCGATCCCGTCCGAGCGCAGCAGGTCGTAGGCGGCCAGGCGCAGGGCCAGCGCGAACGACCAGGACTCGCCGTGGCTCGCGTAGCCCTTGGCCGGCAGTTCGCCCAGGGCCAGCGTCATGTCGTCGCGGTGCGGGCCGACCAGGGTGGTCCCCCGCTCGATCTCGGCCGGGCGCCGTTCCTCGAGCGAGGCGAGCAAGGCCTGCTCCAAGGCCGCGCGGTCGGAACTGAGGTTGTCGCCGAGCCGGGACGCGTACGCGATGGAAGCCGTTGATCTTCCGGCCGCGACCGCGTCGTACGCCTTGGTCAGATGGGGCCCGAGGGCCGCCGCCAGCTCGAGCCGGCCGGCCAGCAGCTCGGCGCCGTGGTGCGCGAGGTGCTGATCCCAGACGGCGAGCGTGGACAGGTCTTGCCCGCGGCTGCCGCCGACCTTGCGGGTCAGGTAGGCCGTGCGCAGCAGGGCGTTGCGCTGCTTGACCACCCGGTCGTAGTCGGAGCGCACGCCGGCGAACCGGGGCTGCCGGGCGACGAGCAGGTCGTCGAGGTAGCGCCGCCGTTCGGACGGATCACCGCGGACGAGTTCGAGGTCTTCGGGGGCGAAGAGCACCATGCGCAGGGCGCCCAGCACCTCGCGCGGGCGGCGGACCGGCGAGCGGTTCAGCCGGGCCCGGTTGGCCTTGCCCGGGACGATCTCGAGCTCGACCAGCAGCTCGCGTCCTTCGTGGACGATCGCGCACCGGATCACGGCCGACGTCGCACCGGCCCGGACCAGCGGGGCGTCGGTGGAGACCCGGTGACTGTCCAGAGTGGCCACGTAACCGAGCGCTTCGATCAGGTTGGTCTTGCCCATGCCGTTCTGGCCGACCAACACGGTCACGCCGGGTTCGAGATCGACCGCAACCCGCTCGTAGGAACGGAAGTCGGCGAGCTCGACCCGGCGTACGTACACCTGTGCCTCAGCGCTTGACGGCGTGGCCGCCGAACTGCTGACGCAGCGCGGCGACGGCCTTCATGGCCGGCGAGTCATCCTGGCGGGACTCGAAACGGTTGAAGATCGAGGCGGCCAGGACGTGCGCGGGCACGGCCAGGCGGATCGCCTCGTCGACGGTCCAGCGGCCCTCGCCGGTGTCGTCGACGTAGCCCTTGAGCCCGGAGAGCGTCGGGTCCTCGTCGAGCGCCCGGTCGAGCAGGTCGAGCAGCCACGACTTGACGACGCTGCCCTCGCGCCAGCTCTTGATGACCGCGGGCACGTTGTGCACGAGCTCGCTGGCGATGAGGATCTCGTAGCCCTCGCCGTAGGCCTGCATCATGCCGTACTCGATGCCGTTGTGGATCATCTTGGCGTAGTGACCGGCGCCGTGCGTGCCCGCGTGGGCGAAGCCGAACTCGCCGGCCGGCTTGAGCGCGTCGAAGATCGGCTGGACCTTGGCCACGACGTCGGCCTCGCCACCGACCATCAGGGCGTAGCCGTTGTCTTTGCCCCAGACACCGCCGGAGACGCCGACGTCGAGGTAGTGGATGCCCTTGGGCTTGAGACGCTCGGCCCGGGGGCCGTCGTCGGTGAACTTGGAGTTGCCGCCGTCGATGATGATGTCGCCCGGCTCGAGCAGCCCGGCGAGCTCGTTGATGGCGTCCTCGGTGATCTTGCCGGCCGGGACCATGGTCCAGACGACTCGCGGAGCGGCGAGCTTCGAGACCAGTTCGGCCAGATTGGCCACGTCGCTGTTCTCCGGGTGGTGGTCGTAGCCGACCACCTCGTGTCCGGCTGCGCGGATCCGGTCGCGCATGTTCCCACCCATTCGGCCGAGACCGATGAGGCCGAGCTGCATGGTGTCCCCCTAGATGAGCGTTGCTTTCGTGCCCAGCGAAGATTATTCAGGGCTTTGGTCACCGAAGCGGTGACCTGCGGCAGATCGCCTGAATAACCTTCAGTATCAGCGGGTTACCCGGATCGGCATGATCAGATAGCGGTAACCGGGCACGATTTCGCCGCTTTCGGTTGCGGGCGAGATCACAGCCGGCTTGAACGCGTCGACGAACGACAGGATCGCGTTGGGCGAGCCGAGGTTCTGCAGACCGTCGATCAGGTACTGCGGGTTGAAGCCGATGGTCAGCGCCTCACCGGTGAAGGTGGCCTCCATCGCCTCGCTGGCCCGCGCCTCCTCCGTCCCGCCGGCCTCGACGACCAGACCGTCCTCGCTGAAGCTCAGCAGCACCGGGGTGGTGCGCTCGGCGACCAGGGCGACACGACGGACGACCTCGACCAGCGCGGCCACACCGACCTGGGCCTGCGCGTTGCTGCTGGCCGGGAACAGCGAGCGGACCGGCGGGTAGTTCGCGCCGTCGAGCAGGCGGCTCGTGGTGCGGCGGGTGCCACCGGCGAAACCGATCATGCCCTCGCCGGTCTTGCCCTGCGACAGCGCGAGGACGACCGAGCCGCCGAGGGGGCCGAGGGTCTTGGCCGTGTCGTTCAGCGTCTTGGCCGGGACCAGCGCGTTGAGGCTGATCTCGGTGTCGTCCGGGTTCCACTCCAGCTCGCGCATCGCCAGCCGGTAGCGGTCGGTGGCGAGCATGGCCATCGACGAGCCGTTCAGCTCGATGCGCACACCGGTCATCATCGGCAGCGTCTCGTCGCGACCGGCGGCGATGGCGACCTGGGCGACCGCGGCGGCGAAGGTGGCCGCGTCGACGGTGCCGGCGCTCGACGGCATCTCGGGCAGGCTCGGGTAGTCCTCGACCGGCATCGTCGGCAGGGTGAACCGGGCGCTGCCGCAGACGAGCTCGAGGTGCGCACCGACGGCGGCGATGTCCACCGGCTTGGCCGGCAGCGCCTTGGTGATCTCGGCGAGCAGACGACCCGAGACCAGAGCGGCACCGTCCGCGTCGGCCTGCACGTCGACGGTCACCTGGCTCGAGACCTCGTAGTCGAAGCCGGAGACCTGGAGGCGGCTGTCGGTGACGCGCAGCATGACGCCGGCGAGCACCGGCACCGACGGCCGGCTGGGCAGGCTCTTCGCCGTCCAGGCCACGGCGTCGGCGAGTGCGTCTCGCTCCACCCGGAACTTCATGCTGTCCTCCGCGTCGCTTCCTCGGGGGCTTCGTCGACCCCCACGAACCTTATTCAGTCGAGCCGATCAGGGCCTAATCAGTGTCGTCCACCATCGTGCGGGCTGATGACCCGGCCCTGCGGTCCCGGAACGTGCCGTTCTTGATCCGTCCGGCTGGAGCACCTCCTGGCCTCGGTGCGCTCTTGACCTTGAAGACCTGGAGCACCGAGAAGCCGGAAGCAGCCCATCCACAACTTCCCCAACGCCTGTGATTGCTTTTGAGTTCTCTATTAAAGAGATAACTAGTCGTCTTCATCGGTCCTGTGCATTCTGTGGAGAACTCGCGTTTGCGCAGGTCAGAGAGTTATCCACCGGTGATTCACATGTGGGAAACCAGGGTAGAAGTCCTCTCCCCGGTCCACAGGCAGTCGAGCCTGACGGGGTTGTCCACCGTTGTCCACCGGTTGTCCACCGGATATCCACGGGGTTTGTGCCCAGGGGTGTGGACAACGCCGTAACGGTTCCGGCTCGTCGTCCCCAGAACCTTCAACAGGAAATCCACAAGTTTCCACAGGCGGTGGACAGCCAGATGACTCTCCGTGTCTGTCCACATCGATTTCCCCAGGAGTTGTCCACATCTGTGGGTAGAGGGTCGTCGAGTTGTCCACCGCTGGGGATAACTTCCTGTGAATGCCTGTGGATGGCGGTGGATAACGTTGGCACGAAACGGTTTCCGGGGTTCGTTGACAGAACCGGCCGGTGGATGCGTGCCGGCGAAAGGCTTGTCGTCTGACTAGCGGTGGACATCGACCGGGCGGGCCTGTGGACAACTTGGCGTTCTGAGCGTGGGCTTCGTCCACACCCTGTGGACAAATGCTAAGGAATGCGGAGAATTACCCCTTCCGGGCGACGGACAGAGCTGTGGACAGTTGCCGTCCGGCCTGGTCCGCTCGGTCGTTGTCGTCGCCGGGGTACGGCCCACCCACCACCGGGGGTCCCCCGCCACCGGCCAGTGTGACGAGTTCAGCGGATCTTGGCGGGCGGCCTGTGGACAGACTGGAATTGTGGACAGCGGCGGACGATCACCTAAGCAGCTGTGCACCGGGCCGAGAACGGGCCTGAGCAGCCAAGAGCCGACTTATGCACAGGTGTTCCGGGCTGTCTGGCGCTTGTGCACAGCGGCCGGGCCGCGTGCCAGATCGCCCTGTGCACAACTGCTGAGCCGCGAGCTGAGCTGCTCTGTGCACAAGCCGCCGAGCCGCCGAGCCGCCGGCTGAGCTGCCCTGTGCATAAGTGCCCGGCGCCGCGTCGCGCTGTGCACAAGTGCCTGGCTCCGCGTCGCGCTGTGCACGAGCGTCTGAGCCGTTCGGAACTGTGCACAAGCCGTCAGCCTCCGATAGGCCCGTCGGGCTGTGCACAGGGCGACGCGTCCAGAGGCGGGGAGAACCGCAGCGTGCCCGTCCGGGGCCGCCGCAGGCCGGGTACGGCCTTGCGTTCTACGGCCGGCCCCGCAGCGGCGGGGAGTTGTGGATGCGGTTGTTCGGCACGCACCCGCGTACTGGAAAAGCTCTCAGGTGTTCTGTTTGATGCGGTTGGTCAGTTCGGCGATCTGGTTGTAAAGCGAGCGCCGCTCGGCCATGTGCTGACGGATCTTGCGGTCGGCGTGCATGACGGTGGTGTGGTCACGGCCGCCGAAGGCCTGGCCGATGCGAGGGAGGGAGAGTTCGGTCAGTTCGCGGCAGAGATACATGGCCACCTGGCGGGCGTTGACGAGCACCCGCGAGCGGGAGTGGCCGCGCAGATCTTCGAGGGAGACGCCGAAGTAGTCCGCAGTGGACACCATGATCTGGTCGGCGGTGATCTCGGGGCCGGCGCCGTCGGGCATGAAGTCGCGCAGGACCTCTTCGGCCAGCGAGAGCTGGACCGGGGAACGGGTGAGGCTCGCGAAGGCCGTCACCCGGATGAGGGCGCCCTCGAGCTCGCGGATCGAGTTGGAGACGCGCGAGGCGATGAACTCGAGGACGTCGTCGGGCGCGTACATGCGCTCCTGGGCGGCCTTCTTCTGCAGGATCGCGATACGCGTCTCGAGGTCGGGCGGCTGGATGTCGGCGAGCAGGCCCCACTCGAAGCGGGTGCGCATGCGATCTTCCAACGTGGCCAGTTGGCGCGGCGACCGGTCCGAGCTGATGACGATCTGCTTGTTCGCGTTGTGCAGCGTGTTGAAGGTGTGGAAGAACTCCTCCTGCGTCCGCTCGCGATTTTCCAGGAACTGGATGTCGTCGATCAGCAGGATGTCGACGTCGCGGTAGCGCCGCTGGAAGGCCTGCGTCTTGTCGTCGCGCAGGCTGTTGATGAAGTCGTTGGTGAATTCCTCGGTGGACACATAGCGGACGCTGCGGGCGTGACCGAGCGTCGTCGCGTAGTGACCGATCGCGTGGAGCAGGTGGGTCTTGCCGAGTCCGGAGCTGCCATAGATGAACAGCGGGTTGTACGCCTTGGCGGGTGACTCGGCGACGGCGACGGCGGCCGCGTGCGCGAAGCGGTTGGACGAGCCGATGACGAACGTCTCGAACATGTACTTCGGGTTGAGCCGGTTGCCGTCGTTGGTGCCGCGCGGGTTGCTCGACGGGCGGACGTCGTGCTGGGAGCGACCGGGACCGTTGTCGCCGCGCATCTGCAACGTGTCGTCGCGCGGGTCGCTGCCGCCGTACGGGGACTGGTGCTCGTCCGGCCGGCGCTGGTTGTCTCGCAACTGGGACGGATCGGACGCCATGCGATGCACCGGGGCGTCGTTGGAATCAGCCTTTTCGGTGACATGCGCCACTGGGTTGCCGGGGCGGCTCGGTGGGGACGGCATCGGGTCACCGAAGAGCGCCTCCTGGCCGCCGCGGGCGGTCGGCACCCCGCGCGGGTAGGAGACGCCGGGCGCGGACTGCTGGGCCGAGCCGTTCGGGTTCCAGTCGTACGCCGGCGGCTCGGGCTGGCGTGGCGCGTCGGAATAGTGGCGGGGCTGCGGCTCGGCGGCTTCGTCGGCCGGGACCTCGACCGGGGTGCCGTAGACCGTGCCGGGCAGGCCGGTGCCGTCTTCGGGTGGCTTGACCGTGACCGCGACCTGTATCGGCCGGTTCAGCCGGCGGCTCAGGGTCTCGGTGATGGCCGGGCGCAGGCGGGACTCGATGACGTCGCGGGTGAAGGCGTCGGGGACGGCCAGCAGCGCGGTGTCCTCGACGATGGCGCGCAGCTGGGTCAGCTGCAGATAGGCGCGCTGCTGGCGGGACGAGATCTCGTCGGCCAGTTCATCCAGCGTCGCCTTCCACACACCACCCAGGTCGACCTGATCGGCCACCGCCGCGCCACCCCCATCGCCACCGACCCCCGGTGGACCTTGTCCGGCTAACCGCCTTGCCCTCGTTGCCCCCGGCGGGCGACGGTTCCCCCTCCACTCAGCACCACATTTAACGTGCTGAAGACGCTCGGCGCCACCGGCTGTCCACAGGTTATCCACAACCTGTGCACCGACCGGCGGGCGCTCCCGGCCGGATGGTCGGCAGACTTACCGGAGCCCGAAAAGGCGTGGTTCATCGTGGCGAACGATTTACCTGCTTGTCTGGTTTTGGCCGACTCGTCGTGGTATGCGGGTCGCGCTGATGACCAGCAAACGGGCACGCTAACAGCGACCTCGCCGAAGCATCAACTCTGCGATCGGACGACAAGAGCCCGACCGCGGGAAAAGATTCACTACCTGTGTAGAAAGACGACCCGGCGACTCGTGATCACCGTAACGGTGTGCCGCACCAGGCTATGGTTGACCGGCGTGGCACCCCTGCGTAGGGTCGAGCGGTTGCTCCGCCGCGCTCTGGTAAAGTGGCGTCTTGCAGCTTTGATGCCCCCTGAATCTTGTACGAAGACGGAGTTCTGACGTGAGCAAGCGCACCTACCAGCCGAACAACCGCCGGCGTGCCAAGACCCACGGCTTCCGGCTGCGCATGCGCACCCGTGCCGGTCGCGCCATCCTCTCGACCCGCCGGGCCAAGGGCCGCGACAAGCTGTCGGCCTGAGCCGGCTGCTGTCGGGCCGGAATGCCCAGGTAGTCGTGCTGGCCGCGGCACAGCGTCTTCGGCGTAGTGCCGACTTCGTCGCCGCAATCCGCGGTGGCCGCCGAGTCGGCCGAGGCACGGTTGTCGTTCATCTGCTTCTCGAGGAGCCGGTGCATGCCACTACGGCGCGCGCCGGCTTCGTCGTATCCAAAGCCGTCGGTAACGCCGTGATCCGCAACCAGGTCCGGCGGCGCCTGCGGCACCTGGTGCGGCCGGTGCTCGACGAGCTGCCGGTCGGCGCGACGCTGGTCGTACGGGCGCTGCCGCCCGCGGCTGGCGCGTCCTACTCCACGCTCGGCACCGATCTGACCGCCGCGGTGACGGCGGCCCGCAGACCCAGGCGGCCCCGATGAGCCTGCTTGCCCGCGTGCTGACCGCGATGGTGGTCGCGTACCGTCGTTATGTGAGTCCGGTGCTGCCGGCCCGCTGTCGGTTCTATCCCTCGTGCAGCGCATACGCCCAGGAAGCACTGGCGCGTCACGGTGCTGTGAAAGGGACAGGTCTCGCGGTCTGGCGGCTCCTGCGCTGCCACCCCTTCCATCCTGGCGGGTACGACCCGGTACCTGACCCGATCCGTCACCGTCCTGCCGATGTGACTGGAGCCTGAATTGAGTCTCGACTGGATCTACACCGCCATCTCGTGGATCCTCCTGCGCTGGCATGCCCTCTGGGACTTCATCGGCGTGCCCGACGGCCGGTTCCTCGGCACGAACTGGTCGTGGGTTCTCGCGATCGTGTTCCTGGTGGTCACCGTCCGGGTCATCCTCTTCCCGGTCTTCGTCAAGCAGATCAAGAGCCAGCGGGCCATGCAGGCGCTGCAGCCCAAGGTCAAGGAGCTGCAGGAGAAGCACAAGGGTGACCGCGAGACGCTCCAGAAAGAAATGATGGAGCTCTACAAGACGGAGAAGGCCAACCCGCTCATGGGCTGCCTTCCGATGTTCTTGCAGATCCCGGTCTTCCTCGGCCTGTTCCACACGCTGCGGCGGCTCAACCCCGACAACCAGGGCAAGACGCTGTACGGCTGGACTGTGGAGCAGTTCGAGAGCGCCACCCACGCGTCGCTGTTCACCGCGCCGCTGGCCGGCAAGTTCGGCTCCACCCCGCAGGAGCTGACCGCCCTCGAGGCCAACGCCACCACGGTGAAGGTCATCGCCGGCATCCTGGTGCTGATCATGATGGCGACGACCTACCTGACCAGCCGTCAGATGATCCTCAAGACCGGCTGGGCCGAAGACCCGCAGCAGAAGATGATCCAGCGCCTGATGCTCTACGGCATCCCGGCCTCGCTGCTCATCTCCGGTGCGCTGTTCCCCATCGGCGTCATCATCTACTGGGTCACGAACAACCTGTTCACGCTGGCCCAGCAGCAGTGGGTGCTCCGCAAGTTCCCGCCGCCGCCGATGGCCAAGAAGCCCGGCGCGGCGCCCGCCAAGCCGTCCGGCCCGCCGGTCAAGAAGGCCGCCGGTGGCACCGCCACGGCCCCGAAGAGCCCGGTGCAGCCCGGCCGCAGCGGTGGCCTGTTCGGCCGCAAGCCGGCGCCGGAGCCCGAGCAGCCCGTCGTGGAGACCAAGGCCCTGGCCCCCAAGCCTGGCGCCAAACCGGTGAATCCCAAGCGCGGCGGCCGGCCGGCCAGCAAACCCAAGGGATGATCGCGGCTCGGGCGTCGTTCCGGCGCCCGAGCGCTCCCCTTGCCGATACCTCCCCGCGGCCCCGACACACCGCTCCCGGCGCCGCGGGAACAGCGGACCCGCAGGTCCGGCCCGATTGAGTACGGAGATGAGACCGTGACCGACACGAGCACACCCGAATCGTCGGTCTCCACGTCGCCCGAGGCTGAGGCCTCGCCGGCGGCGACCGAGGAGACCAAGACGTCGGAGACTGTCGCTTCCGACGGAGACCTGTTCCGCCAGAGCGAGATCGCTGCCGATTACATCGAGGGCCTGCTGGACATCCTCGACTACGACGGCGACATCGACGAGCTCGTGTCGGCCGGACGCCCGATGGTCGAAGTGGTCGGCGGCCGGCTTCAGCCGCTCGTCGGCCAGCGTGGCGCCACGCTGGAGGCGCTGCAGGAACTGACCCGCCTGGCGATCTTCCGGGGCACCGGCTCGCCGTCGCGCCTGCTGCTCGACATCGGCGGCTACCGCGCGTCGCGTCGCAAGGAACTGGCCGCGGTCGCGCGCAACGCGGTCGAGAAGGTCAAGGAGCACGGCGACCCGGTGCGCCTCGAGCCGATGTCGGCCTTCGAGCGCAAGTGCGTGCACGACGTCGTCAACGCGATCTCCGGCGTGCAGAGCGAGTCCGAGGGCGTGGAGCCCAACCGTCGCATCGTGGTGCGCGCGGCGGACTGACCATGACTGACCCTCGCTTCGGCGCGGGGAACATCGGCCCGGGTGAGGAATCGCCCGGGCCGGTGGCTTTCCCGGGCAAAAAGGCAAGTTCCCGTCCCGTACGCCGGCCGATCGCTTTTCCCGGCAAGACGCGTTCGACGTCGACGCCGTCCCGGTCGTCGGCACCCGCAGCTTCTTCGGCTCCGCCGTCGTCGGCCGCTTCTCCGTCGCCTGCTTCTCCGTCGGCCGCTCCTTCCTCAGCTGCTGACTCTGCACTTTCTGACGGTGTGGATGCCCCCGTGGGCGCTTCGCCGCCGGCTGAGATCGCTGCGGTGGCGGCCGAGGTGTTCGGGGATCGTCTGGGCCTGGCTGTGGACTATGCGCGGCTCCTCGTCACCGACGGCGTGGTGCGCGGGCTCATCGGGCCGCGGGAGGCCCCGCGCATCTGGGAGAGGCACCTGGTGAATTGTGCCGTGGTGTCCCAGATGATCCCTATCGGCGCTTCGGTGGTTGACGTGGGCTCTGGTGCCGGTTTGCCCGGTATCGTGCTTGCAGTGGCCCGGCCGGATCTACGCATCACCCTGGTCGAGCCGCTGGCACGACGCACCGCCTTCCTCGAGGAGGCGGTGAGCATCCTCGGCCTCGAGCCGGCCGTCACGGTCGTCCGGGGCCGCGCCGAGGACGTCGTCGACGGACCCCCCGCCGGCGCCGACGTCGTCACGGCACGGGCGGTCGCACCGCTGGACCGACTGGCGGGCTGGTGCCTGCCGCTGGCCCGGGTCGGTGGCCGGCTGCTGGCGCTCAAGGGCGCCACGGCCGCCGAGGAAGCAGCCGAGCACCGGGACGCGGTGGTCGCGTTGGGCGGTTCGGATCCGGTCCTCCGGCTGTGCGGGGAGGGACTGATCGACCCGCCGACGACGGTGCTCGAGGTTGTCGTGCAGTCGAGGCCGAAGCCGCCCACCCGGGTGGCCGGGCCGGGACGCGACGCGGGCGGACGGTCCGGCGGTCGTGGGACCGGGCGAGGGAGATCGCGGAGGGGATAGATGTCCAAGCGGGGCGCGCGGAAGCGGAACGCGAGAGCCAGGCGTCCCGACCAGGGCAGTCCAGGAGATGCCGCCGAGGCACCCCGCGCGGATCCATCCCGTCGTGCTCCCGAAGGCGATCGCGTGGCGCCTGGGGGCGGCGCGCGCGAGGCCGCTGCGCCGCGGGCCGTTGTCGGCTCACGCGATCTCGACCTGCGTCCCGGCGGCGCCACACCTGTTGGAGACGGGCGGAACTCTGCCTTGCGGGCCGGTTCGGGTGGGTCGGCACGTGCTGGGGATCGCAAGCCGTCACCGCGCTCCTCCCCTGCGGGCGCGGAGCCGGTTGTGTCTGGTGGCTCCCCAGCGGCCCCCGCGCGGTCTGCGATGCCGTCGATCCGTTCTCCGCAGCCGGAGTCGACCACTCGTTTCATGTTGGCTGGGGCGACGTCGTTACGCCGTTCATCACAGGCTGAGGCGAGTTCTGATGGTGAGCCGGTTCGGTCTCCCTGGCCTGAGGGGCGTGGAAGTCGAGCACCGCGGGACAGTCGTGATCAGGTTCGTGGAGTGTCCGACCGTTCTTCGGTGAGTTCGATGGAGCCGGCGGCAGCCGGGTCCGCGGCGGGTGACGTGCCGTCGGTCGGGGACGGAGATGGGTCACGCGGGGCCGGGAGATCGGCGCTGTTGCGGTTGTCGCGGGCGTTCCGGCGTACGGGAAAAGGAGCTGGAGCCGGCGATGCGGAAGCGCGCCAGCAAGCCGGTCAGCCGATCGAGGTCGCGGGGGTTTGGTCGGCTTCGTCCGGAGCGGTGATCTCCGAGGGTGAGGAAGCGGGAGCGCCGGCCGCAGGCGAGTCCGACGCAGTGATGTTCGGGTCGCTCGATGAGGGGGAAGTGTCTACGATGCACTCGCCTCATCAGGCGGTTGGCCATGGCGAGGCTCGCCCGGCGGCCGTAGGCTGGCCGGGCGTCGATAGTGTGGACCGGTCTTTTGCCGCCGGAACGCACTTGTCGCCGACCGACCCGTTCCTCACTAACAGGGATAAAACGGTGCATGAGTACGGTGTTTCACGTGAAACCGAGTCATCTCTCGATCGCGATCGTGCGGCGGGAACCGGCGTCGGTGGTTCGAGTGGCGCATTCAACACCGGAGAACAGCCCGTTCCGGCGCCTCGAGTAGGCAGCGCCTACCCCGGAAGTGGACAGATTTACGGGACGCCTGCGCCTGCGCCCTCGTCCGATGATTCGCGTCGTCCGGCGCCTGCGCCTCGATCGGGACCGCCGGCAGTAGCTTCGACGCCCGTCCCGGTCTCGTCGCCGCCCGCTCCGGCAGCCCCGGCCGAGACTCCTTTGAGTGCGGACGAACATGTTTCACGTGAAACGCCGGGCCGGGATGAAGACGATCCGCCCTTGGCCATGGAAGCGTTGCGAGCTGTGCAGATCCTCAACCCGAGCGGCGAGATAACGATGCCGCGTCCGGACCACCCGAGGGTGCTCTGCGTCGCGAACCAGAAGGGCGGCGTCGGCAAGACCACCACGACGGTGAACCTCGCGGTGGCTCTGGCCCTGCACGGCAACCGGGTGCTCGTCGTCGACCTCGACCCGCAGGGAAACGCGTCCACCGGTCTCAACGTGCCGCACCACGCGGGCGTGCCGGATGTCTACGACTGCCTGATCGACAACATCCCGCTGTCGGAGGTTGCCCAGCCGGTCGAGGGGATCCCCAACCTGTGGTGCGTACCGGCCACGATCGACCTTGCCGGCGCCGAGATCGAGCTGGTCTCGGTCGTCGCGCGTGAGTCCCGCCTGTCGCGCGCCATCGCGGCGCACCCGGAGCCCTTCGACTACGTCTTCATCGACTGCCCGCCGTCGCTCGGCCTGCTGACGGTCAACGCGCTGTGCGCGGCGCAGGAGGTCCTGATTCCGATCCAGTGCGAGTACTACGCGCTGGAGGGCCTGAACCAACTGATCAACAACATCAATCTGGTACGCCAGCATCTGAACCCGACGCTGGACGTCTCGACGATTCTGCTGACCATGTACGACCGCCGGACCCGGTTGGCCGACGCGGTCGAGCAGGATGTGCGGAACCACTTCGGAACCAAGGTGCTGAACGCCGTCATCCCGCGCAACGTGCGGGTGTCGGAGGCTCCTAGCTACGGGCAGTCTGTGATGACCTACGATCCGGGATCACGGGGCGCGACCAGCTACTTCGAGGCCGCCCTGGAGATCGCGATGCGTGGCGTCAACACGGGAGGCACCGCATGAAGAACCGTCCACGGGGCGGCCTGGGCCGCGGCCTGGGCGCTCTGATCCCGACCGCGCCGGCGCCGGCGCCGGCGGATCCGGTGGTGCCTTCGCCCGCTGCCGAACCGGCGGCGCATCTCATCACCGCTCCCCCAGTGCCTTCGGCTCCGCCTGCGCCTGCTTCGGCTCCTGCTTCGGCCACGGCTCCTGCTTCGGCTTCGGCTTCGGCTTCGGATGACCTTGCGCCGGTTCCGGGTGCCCGGTTCCTCGAGCTTCCGGTCACGTCGATCGAGCCGAACTCGAAGCAGCCGCGGCACGTCTTCGACGAGGAAGCGCTCGACGAGCTCAAGACCTCGATTCAGGAGGTCGGCTTCCTCCAGCCGATCGTCGTTCGCGAGATGGGCGACGGCCGGTACGAGCTGGTCATGGGTGAGCGCCGCTGGCGGGCGGCCCAGGCGATCGGGCGCGAGTCGATCCCGGCGATCGTGCGGGAGACCCGCGACGACGCGATGCTGCGGGACGCGCTGCTCGAGAACATCCACCGGGCCAACCTGAACCCGCTGGAAGAGGCGGCCGCCTATCAGCAGCTGCTCGAGGAGTTCGGGGCCACGCACGAGGAGCTCGCGAGGCGGATCGGTCGGAGTCGCCCGCAGATCTCCAACACGATCCGGCTGATGAACCTGCCGGCTCCCGTCCAGCGACGGGTGGCCGCGGGCATCCTGTCGGCCGGGCACGCGCGCGCCCTGCTCGGCCTGGACGACAGCGAGGCGCAGGAGAAGCTCGCTCTTCGCATCGTGGCCGAGGGCCTTTCCGTACGGGCTACCGAAGAACTCGTCTCACTCACGCTCTCGGACGGCCCCGCCAAGAAGGCCGCCCCGAGCCGACGGGCGAAGGTCCACGCGCCCGCCCTCAACGACCTGGCCGAGCGCCTGTCCGACCGCTTCGACACCCGAGTCAAGGTCGACATAGGGCGCAACAAAGGCAAGATCACGATCGAGTTCGCTACGGTGGACGACCTCGAACGCATAGTGGGCATGATCGGCGTCGACGAGGAAGGCTCCGCCGGCGGGAGCGACGAGGAGTAGGGTTCGGCGCTTTCACCCGATCGGGGCACGCTGTTGCTGGCGTGCCCCTTTCTTGTGCCCGAAACTCCGTCGCGGGTTCGCGGGTTCGCGGGTTCGCGGGTTCGCGGGTTCGCGGGTTCGCGGGTTCGCGGGTTCGCGGGTTCGCGGGTTCGCGGGTTCGCGGGTTCGCGGGTTCGCGGGTTCGCGGGTTCGCGGGTTCGGAATGGTTCTGTCAGAGCCATTCTCCTGGGATTTCTAAGCGGTGCTATTTGGTGCGATGTCGCTAGCAGAACGTCGCTTTTGTGAATTTCTGTCGCAACCGAAGTTGATCTGCCACTCGCTACCTGTCTACGGTTGTTTTTGATCGATCGGCAGCGCTCACTCCAACGCTTATGGGCGCCAATCATGTGTGGATCAAGGCATTGTCGGAGTTGTGGGGCCGAGAGCGGTCGGTCCGTTGGTTTGGTCAGTCAATATCTTTACGTACCTACATCGGCCCGTCATGCCTATAGCTGGATCGAGCGAGTCGACCCCGCGCAATGATGTTGGCTTCCCCTCTCGAAGACAGCTGGGTTCTTCTCCCCTAGGGACGGCGGCTGTGCGCAGTCCGGGGTCTCTACCGTTCAGGTCTGCCGCCTCCATCTCGCAAACTCGTGGGTGCGGGCACGACCTCCGGTCGAACGACCGGCGGTGCAGACGAAGTCCCGACCGGCCTCGACCAGATCATCACCCGGATCGGGCGGGCTGTCGTCAGCCTGGATCTTGGGGGATCGCAGAGGTATGCCGATGGCCGCTGAATCCGGTTGGACTAGTGCGTCCTCGGCGTCGGCCGGCTCGCTGTAACAGCTCTGCAGTCGACGAGATGCCAGGGCATGGACCAGGTGCAGCGCATGCCGAGCGACCTGCGCGGCATTGTGTGATGCGTAGAGATCGCTAGCGGACCGACTGGATTGCAGTTGTGCGGACGGCCTGTGGCGGAGCTGTGTGCACCCAAGGCACCAACGTCGCCGGCACTGACCCCGCCATGCTGCTTCGTTGAGCCGGGCATCGAGTTTCTGAGCCGAATAGACCCATACCGCGGCTGCCGACCGGACCCTCGCCCTGCGCGGCTTGTCTGGTTCGAGACCCGCCGATCCGATGCTTACTCTGGTGCGCGCTGAGCCGACCTTGGCTCGTGTACGCCACGGCCGGACCCGCGGATCCGCACTGGAGAGTTCTGGTCGCGTCTCGTCTGGGCTTAGTAGACCCCTACCCACCCCTACCCACAGTCGGCGCATCGAGGCGTAGAGCGTCGTGACTAGAGGTCAATCCGCTCCTGTTGGAGGGACGTCGGTGACGGACCGCGCAGTGCTTGGCGGTCCGAGGTGCTCTGCTCGCGGAGGGAGGCCTGTCGGAACCACGGACTTTGCTCCGTACACGATTCATCGCAGGCCGCTCGCAGTTGTTCTGCAGTCCCGCGTGGCTTAGGTGAGTTGTCCGGAGTTTGGGCGCGGGCCGCGGTCCGGAAATAGGATCCGAGTCGCCACCAATGCGGCAACAGGCTGGCTCGGACTGCAGGAGTGCCGGTCCCCTATGTTTCACGTGAAACGGGCACCCCGTGCGGGGGTGCCCTCGCACGAATCCCAGTTTCACGTGAAACCGAGCCCAATGGAGGTGCCATCTCCTAGCCCATATGGACCTGAGTCCTTGATGGCTGTGCCGGACTTTGCTCGGCTGAATCCGAAATTGATCCCCCCAGAGTCTCAGCAACGAGTGTCCGGAGAGCCCATCCTCCCGGGGTCGCCGGTCGCCTCCGCTGCGCCCCGCGCATGCCAGTCAGACATCACCGTTTCGGCAAAATCTCTCGGCGTGCCGCCGACTGCGATTCCGGTGCGTAGAACTCTGCGGCATCGAGGGCATCCTGGGGTTGCCTCTAAGACTGTTCCCATGAGCCGACGCCGCCAGAAACGCTCGGCGGAAAAGCCCCAGGCCCGGACCGGCCCACGCTCTCCTTTTCGGTTTCACGTGAAACGCGCGCTGTAGCTGCCGCGGCCTTCCATCTCGACACGGGCTACATTCGTCCGCCCCATCCGTTCCCGCTGTCGAACAGTAGAGCCGGCCGGAAAGGGGCGAGGCCCGAACGGCGTTGCTGGTCCATTTGGACGGCGCGGAGGCCGAATCGGTCTGCTAGTCAGTGTTCTGCCAAGGCGCCATGCGTTAGATGCTGAGCGAAGCTCCATGGTCAGCGCGATTCGAAGGCCATGAGAGGAAGCGGCGTTTCACGTGGAACATCGCAAGGCCAGCTCGCATCACCCGGTCGGCCCTAGACGATGATCTGAGCGCCCTCGGTGGTGCGCTCAGAACTTGGAGGCGTTGAATCCCGACTCCTCGGTTCAGGCGCTCGACGGCCGTCAGAACGTTGTCAGCCGACAGCGGAGTACGGATGCCCGGGGTCTCTAACGGCCGGCATCAGCTCTAGGCGGAAGACGGTCCAGCTTCCGTTGCTGCTGTCGTTACTTATGACCCGCCCGAGGATTCTGCTGGGCCTCCACACGCCGCGGACCCTGTGGCCACTCTTCAGGTCGATGAGCCGCACCGAGTAGCCAGCGCGGCCTGGACCCGTCCTGGTTCCTGCCGCGGACAGCACGGCCTTCACGGAACACATACTAAGCCGTCGCCTAGCCGGTCGGTTTCACGTGAAACAGACCTAGACTCTCCCGGAGCCCGGAGCCCGGAGCCCGGAGCCCGGAGCCCGGAGCCCGGAGCCCGGAGCCCGGAGCCCGGAGCCCGGAGCCCGGAGCCCGGAGCCCGGAGCCCGGAGCCCGGAGCCCGGAGCCCGGAGCCCGGAGC
>NZ_JAHKKG010000016.1 GCF_018829635.1 Paractinoplanes bogorensis | reverse complement strand
TGAACTCCGGCGTGAACGCCCGACGCGGCCGAGGTCGCTTCTTTCCCATGCTCTCCATGATGCTGGACATCCTCCCGGAGCCCGAAGACTCCTGATCTCAGATGTCCGCCAAATCGGGGCAGGCCCAGGTCGACGCCAAAGGTGTGGATGAGGGTGGTCCGGAAAGGAACGTTCGCGGTCACGCAAGAACGCAGTCACACGGTCGCGCAGGAGCGCAGTCACGCGGTCGCGCAGTCGCGCAGTCGCGCAGTCGCGCAGTCGCGCAGTCGCGCGATCGTGTGGTCGCCCAGTCGCGGAGTGACGCGAAGCCGGTCGACGCCAAAGGTGTGGACGATGGCGGTCCGAAAGGAACATTCACGGTCACGCAAGAACGCAGTCACACGGTCGCGCAGTCGCGTGGTCGCGCGGTCCCGGTCGCGCAGACACGCGTGGTTATCCAGTCGCGGAGTCACGCGAAGCCGGTCGACGCCAAAGGTGTGGATGAAGCGGTCCGGAAAGAAACGTTCGCGGTCACGCAAGAACGCAGTCACACGGTCGAGCAGGAGCGCAGTCACGCGGTCGCGCAGTCACGCAGTCGCGCGGTCGTGTGCTTGCCCGGTCGCGGAGTCACGCGAAGGCGGTCGACGCTTGCGGTGTGGATGAAGGTGGTCCGGAAAGGAACGTTCGCGGTCGCCGTGGGTTGTCCGGGCACGCCGGTTGGCATGGCTGCGGCTTCGGTGGGCGCCGGACACCCGCTGGGCGACCACCCGCGCGTTGATTTCTGGTCGCTGCGACCGCGCGTCGGCGGCACCGGCCGGATCGAACGGAATGCCTTCAGCGCGTTGCACTTCGACGATCACGGCGAGCGCGTACCGCGTTGGGCCTCGACGTGTCCGGCCCGGCGGTCGCTGCGATCGCGCGTCAGCGGCACCGGCCGGATCGAGGTGGAATGGCCTCGGCACGTCGCGCGCCGTGATCGGCCACGGTCCGGCCCGGTGTCGCTGGGGCGGGCGTCCGACTCCGGTGCGAGGCAGCGGTAGGACGTCAGCGGCCGCGTGCACCGTACGGGTAGAGGCCCTCGATCGTCACCGGGAGGCGGCCGGTGGCTTGGGCCTTGCCCTGCAGGACTGCGGCCAGCGCGGCAACAGTGGGTGGCTGGTAGCCGTACGCGGCCACGAAGTTCTTTGCCGTGGGATAGGTTGCCAGGTCATACGGGGTGTTCACGGCTACCGGGATGATGGGTTTTCCGGTCGCCAGCAAGGCCTGGACCAGCTTGACCTGGGTCGGGTCGGCCCAGGCGTTCGAGGTCAGGACCACCGTCACGTCGTGTTGCTGGGCTGCGGCCACGGCCTGGGTGATCAGGTCGTCCGACGGTGAGCCGGTGTAGAAGCGGGTGGCGCCCAGGGCCGTCGCCAGGTTGGTGGTCGTGCTTGCGCCCCAACCGGTGACCAGGACCTTCTGGGTGGGGCGCAACGGCAGGTCAGCCCCGCGCAGCTTGGTGATCGAGCGGGCCGCGATCTCATTCATGGTGGCTACGGCGGCGGGGGTGCCGACCACGGGAGGCTCCGGCACGTACGGGGAAATGGTCTTCTTGGTCTTGAGGATGCGGCGGACGGACTGGTCGATGCGCGCCTCGCTGATCTCCCCTCGTTCCACCGCATCGAGCAGGATCTGGATCGCGCCGGGGACGCTTCGGGGCATCAGCAGTTGGTCGACGCCGGCCTTGACCGCGCCGAGGATCACCTGCTCGTCGGTGTAGTCCTCGAGTGCGGCGGCCTCCAGGGCGTCCGTCACCACGACGCCGTTGAAGTGCAGCTGGTCGCGCAGCAGGCCGGTGATGATCGGACGGGACAGGCTGGCCGGAACGCCGGTCGGGTCGAGGGACGGGGCGACGATGTGGGCCGCCATGATGCTGTCGGCGCCGGCCGCGATCACCGCGCGGAACGGCGGGACGTGGGTGCGCATGATCTGAGCGCGGGTCTCGTCGGTGACGGCCACCCCGTTGTCGGTGTTGACCGTGGTGTCGCCGAGGCCCGGGAAGTGCTTGGCCGTCGTGCCGATGCCGGCCGCGTGATAGCCGCGCTCGGCCGCCACGCCGAAGGTGGCGACGTGGGCCGTACGGTCGCTGAACGCCCGTACGCCGTCGGCCGCGTTGCGTGGGTTGGTGTTGACGTCGACCACCGGGGCGTGGGTGACGTTGATGCCGAGTGCGCGCAGTTCGGTGCCGCTGACCTTGGCCGCGTCGTACGCCGTACGGGGATCGAACGTCGCACCGATCGCCATGTTGCCGGGCGAGATCGCCAGCGGCGCCCCGATCCGGTTGACCGTGCCGCCCTCCTGGTCGGTGCTGATCTGCAGCGGGATCCCGGTGTCGGCGACGGCCGCCCGCTGCAGGCCGTTGGACAGGGCGGCGATCTGCGGCGGGTTCGTGAGGTTGCGGCTCCACGTGAAGTAGATGACGCCGCCCAGGTGGAACCTCGCGACGGCTTGGGCGGGCGTGGTCACCCCGGCACCGAACATGGCCTCGTTGGCGGTGGCGTCGGCGGCGGACACGGTGGTCGCGTCGGCGCCGTAGACGTACGAGACGACCATCTGTCCGACCTTCTCGGGCAGGGTCATCGCCGCGACCTGATCACGGGCGGCGGCCGTCGCGGGGATCGCGGCCATGGTCAGCACAAGTACCGGAAGCAGACGCCGATTCACGCACCCATGTGAGCGCTACTATCGATCCTTGTCAAACCGAAAATGTCTTCGACCAGGTCAAGCGCCTTGATCCAGGGGAACGGGTCGGTGCTGCCGGGGAGCCAGCCGTCGACCGGGCCCAACAGCACCCGGACGCCCTCGGCCCGCAGCTCGTCGAGCGAACGGCGGAACGGCCGGCGGGCGGCCAGGGGTTCGTTGACCGCGGGCACCACGACCGTCGGCACACCGCGGCCGATCACGTCGGCCATCGAGCTGAGCGCGTACGTGTCGGCGATACCGTTGGCCAGTTTGTTGATCGTGTTGAACGTCGCCGGGGCCACGATCATCGCGTCGGCCGGCGGGGAGATGCGGGTGCCGTCGGCCGCGAACTTGTAGGTGGTGCGGATCGGCCGGCCGCAGGCCCGGGTCACCTCGGCCGGATCGATGAAGTCCAGGGCGTTCCGGGTCGCGGTGACGTCGACCGTCCAGCCGCGCTCACAGGCGGCCGCGATCAGCTCGAGCACTCCCCCGGCGGGTCCGCCACCGCACACGACCACTCGTAAGTCACCCATGTTCACGATTCTCCTGATCTTCCGGCTCGTCCGCTGGTTTACCGGGCTTCTTGACGGTCGTGTTGTAGGAGCGGTAGGTGAGCCACAACGCGACGACGGCGGCCACCGCGGCGGCCACACTGGACAGCTGGTCGGCCCGGGTCGGGCCCAGCGCGGCCACGAAGACCACGACGGTGAGCACCACCAGAATCCCGAAGCCGACCGTCCGTACGCGCGGGGACGGCGGACGCGCACCCCGGAACCGCAGGATCAGGTTGAAGCCGGCCTCGACGAGGACGATCACGGCGGTGACCAGGATCGGGATCTGCCACGCGTCGAGCGCCCCGGCGTTCACGCGAGCTCCTTCTGCATGTCTTCGATGAAGCGCTGGGTGAGCTGCTCACCGTCGTAGAGGTATCGGTGGGTGTGCTCGGCGAAGACCCGGGCGAACTCGGCGTAGTTGCGGTGCATCGGCCGCGGGCGGGACGACTCCACCGCGTACCGGATGTATTTGAGGTGCGGCAGCGACTCGGCCAGCCGCTGGTCGATGTAGGCGTCGAGCCCGGTGGGCGCGAAGCCGTACTTGGCCAGCAGCAGCTGGGCCGACCGGTTGGTGAGGAAATGGATGGCCTGCTCGGCGACGTCGCGGTGCTTGCTCTCGGCCGAGACGGCCAGGCTCTGGCCGCCGATGATGCCGGTCGGCAGCCGCCCGATCCGGATCTCGGCGGTGGTGACCTTGGTGCGCTCGGCCCGGTCGATCGCCGGGTAGGAGACCGGCCAGTTGCGCATGTAGCGGAGCTGCGAGCGCTGGAACGTGCGGGTGGTGTCGGCTTCGCCCGCTTCCGTACGGACGCGACGCCCCTTGATCGCCGCCGCCAGCGGTCCGAGCGCCTCCTGCCACTGGCCGAGACTGAACGAGAGCACCCCGTCGGTGGTGAGGATCGCGTCGTCCTGGGCCAGGGCCTGCTCGAGGACGTTGACCACGAACGCCTCGTCGGTCTGCGGGCTGACCGTCTCGAGCTGCCCGACGAACTGGCCCGGATTCGCGGCCAGCACGCCCTTGAGGCTGGGCTCGGGGTCGGCCACCGCCTTGTCGGTGACCCGCCGGTAGAGCATGCCGACGTCGGTGTTGAACGGGACGGCCCAGAATTCGCCGGTGCCGGCCCGCTCGGACAGCCGGCGCACCTCGTCGAGCAGCGAGATGTCGAGGTTCGGGGTGATCGGGACGATCAGGCCCTCGTCGGCGAACCGGCGGATGTGGATGACGTCGAGGTTGAAGATGTCGGCGTCGGTGCTGAGGAACTTCTCGTACTGGTCGCCGGTCGAACTGGGGACCGTCTCGGTGCGGATCAGCGCGTCCGGGTTCAACTGGTTCCACATCGTCACCAGCAGGTTGCGGGCGCCGGTCGGGTCGGCCCCGGTGGCCAGGGTGAGGGTCACCGGCTCACGGCGGGTCAGAACGTAGCCCGCACCCGCCGAGAGCGTCCCTGCGGTGAGCACACCGGCGAGGAACGACCGTCGTGAGTAGAGCTCTGCCATCCCTCCGTACGGTACCCGTTTGATCGCCCCAGCGTGACCCCTGTCACAGGACTTTGGTCCCACCGGGTCGGGATCGACGGCCCGGGTGTCACCACCCGCATCGGAGGAGTCTCAGAGACGAGAGAAACGATGAAGGAGGCAACGATGACCACCATCCCCCGCAACGACGTGGCCCCTCTGACGACGATCGAAGCGCCCGGCGCGAAAGCCCTGGCCGTAGCCCGGGTCTCGCTCGGGTTCGTCTTCCTGTGGGCCTTCCTCGACAAGACTTTCGGGCTGGGCTACTCGACCCCGTGGGAGCGGGCCTGGATCAACGGCGGGTCGCCGACCAAGGGCTTCCTGTCCAGCCTCGAGGTCGGGCCGCTGCAGGGCTTCTTCCACTCGATCGCCGGCGCCGGATGGGCCAACTGGAGCTTCATGCTCGGCATGCTCGCGATCGGTGTCGCCCTCATCACCGGCGTCGGCATGCGTCTGGCCGCTGTGGGCGCCACCGCGATGATGGCCTTCATGTGGCTGGCCGAGTGGCCCCTCGCGAGCGGTTCCAGCAACCCGATCGTCGACTACCACTTCTTCTACGCGGTGGCGGCGATCGCCCTCGCCCTGACCTACGCGGGGCACACGTGGGGTCTGGGCCGGTGGTGGGCCAAGCTCCCGCTGGTCCAGAAGAACCGCTGGCTCATCTGAAACGGGATAGCGCGCGGGTGGCGGATTCGGCCAAGGTGGGGGCCATGACGGATCAACATGTGGTCGGCTTCGACGGGATGTGGATGCCCGAGGCGGACGACCCCCGCAAGACCAACACTCCGGTCGACGAGCTCGAGGTGATCCGGGAGTACCTCACCAACTACCGGACCACCTTGGGCCTGAAGTGCGACGACCTCACGCCCGAGCAGCTCGCCCGCCGCTCGGTGCCGCCGTCCACGATGAGCCTGCTCGGCCTGGT
This sequence comes from Paractinoplanes bogorensis, assembly GCF_018829635.1. Lineage (GTDB taxonomy): Bacteria > Actinomycetota > Actinomycetes > Mycobacteriales > Micromonosporaceae > Actinoplanes > Actinoplanes bogorensis. The sequence continues at coordinate 257,660 of NZ_JAHKKG010000016.1, read as the reverse complement.
CCGCCACATGGCCCGGGTCGAGCACAACTGGTTCTACCGCTGCCTTCAGGAGCATTTCGACGTGCCGCGGATCTTCTGGTCTCCCGAGGACAACGACCTCGACTTCAACGAGGCCGTCGCCGACACGGCGGCGGTCGAGGACGCTTTCACCCAGTGGCGGGCGCAGATCGCCGCCGCCGACGCGTGGCTCGACGCCGGGCCCGACCTGAGCGCCCGGATCCACACGCCGTGGGACGACGACATCGCCGTCCGCGACATCCTGATCCACATGATCGAGGAGTACGCCCGGCACTGCGGCCACGCCGACCTGCTGCGCGAGTGCATCGACGGCCGCACGGGCCAGTAATGGACTGCTGCACCCCCGACGCCGGCATGAGCCGCTTGCTGCTGGCCTTACTCGGGTCCTCCGCAGCTGCGTTCGTCGACAGCCCTTCAGCCGTACGGGAAATGATTCTCTAGACATCGATCGATACGGTGGTCGGCGGCAGGCTTCCTCGACGCAGCGAGCGGAGGCGCTGAATGGACGTCTATCGCACCTGTTTCCTCAGGTGGCCGGCGTGACCGGGCGACGCAGACGGCGAGGTGGCGGCGGCAGGCCACCGAGAAGCATCGCCGAGGCGCAAGGGGACGCCGCAGACAAGGCGGAACTCGGGCGCGGATCCGGTTCTAAGGGTGGCAGTCAGCCACGGCAACCCGACCGTCGCACCGTGCCGCACGGATTCGACGACTTCGACTCGTTCAAGGACTTCGCCGGCAGAGTGCGCGATCGTATGCGTGAGCGCTATCCGGATCTGCAGATGGGCTTCCAGGGAAGTGCCGTCACGAATCGAAGTGCCGACGACGGGACACCGTTCGACCGGCCGGGACGCCAGAGCGACTTCGACATCGCGATCGCCGGTGACGATGTTTACACCGCCGCACGTAACCTCGGGGTGCCGTTCCGAGGAGACGGGGTCACCACAGGACCGCTCATGGCCGAAGACTTGCGAGTGCTTGGGTTGGACGGTGTGGTGCGGGACGCGTCGACTGAGGCATCCCGGAGAATCAACCTCATGATCTACCGTTCGATGACCGATGCCGTCGAACGGAAACCGACGATCCGGGTATGGTTCTGACCGCCTGGACGGCAATGCGAGATGGGACTTGGCGTGTCAGTCGTCTACGACGTCTACGGTCTGGCCGAGGCGATTCTCGGCGATGAGCCGGGTCGGCTCGCCGACGTCCTGGGCATCACGTGGGAGGAACACGACAGCGACTACCGCGGTCGATATTTTCACGCGTCCGGGCCACCAGCCGTAGGCGGCGAACTGATTCTGCAGTCCAATGACCTCCGCGATGAAACCGGAGACTATTTTCAGCTCCCCGGATTCCCCGACTATCGGCATCTGCTTCTGGTCAACGAATCCGCGCACCCCGACGAGGTGCGGGAACGGCTCAGCGCTCTGCCGCAATGGCGTTTTCTGCGACGGCGTGAGCTGGACTGAGCGATGATGCGTCTGCTCAGTGGGCGGGCTGAGCGGTGGACCTCGGTTCCGTTTCTGAGCGCTGCGCGGGGTGGCGGCACCGAGGCCGTTCGGCTCGACGTCGAACTACTGCGGGTGGATTCGCTGCCGGCCGGCTGTTCGGCAGTTCTCGTGGCCGGTGATCTGCAGGGAATCGCGCCCTCCCCGGTCAGCGGGCAAGCCGGGCTGCTCGGGGTGGCACTCGCCGACTATCTGCACGTGTGGGCCGACGAAGGGTTGCTGCCACCGCCGACGGAGTTGGGTGTTCTGCTCACCGGCGACCTCTACTCGGCTCCGGACGCTGACGTGCGGGGAGCGTCCGGTGACGTGTTCGATGTGTGGCTCGCCTTTGCCGCCGCGGGTTGTCCGATGGTGTTCGGGGTGGCCGGCAACCACGACGAGGTGGACGCTTCGCGGGTGGCCGGGCTCGGGGCGGACATCGCGCTGCTCGACGGGGAACGACGGAAGTTCGGGGGCCTCACGGTTGCGGGCGTGGGGGGTGTCATCGGTGATCCGGGGCGCGCTATGAGGCGTACGGGAAAGGAATTTCTGGCCGCCGTCGAAAGGGCGACCAATCCGGCGCCGGACGTTCTGCTGCTGCACGAAGGGCCCACCGGCAACGCTGCCGACCAGCGGGGAAACCCGGCCATCCGGGCCTTGCTCGAGCGTCGGCCGCCCGGGCTCACACTGTGCGGACATGTCCACTGGGAGCGGGCCACGGCGTCGCTCGGGACGGGGGCTCTCGTCAATACGGACGCGCGGGCCGTGATCCTCGTCGCCTGACCTCGGCGGTTCATGTGCGGGTGGGCCGGGGTTCGTCCGGTGGCCGCCGCGGGCGCCTACTTTGACGCGCATCGAGTCCGGACGCTGGAGTGATCCTGATGAGCGAGTCCGCCGAAATTCTGTCCCCGGCCCGCCGCGGACCCAAGAGTCTGTTCAGTGGGCGACGGCCGCTGCCCGCCCACATCACCGTCTACCTGTTCGTCATCGTGCCGTTCCTGGCGCTCGTCGCCGCCGTGCCGGTGGCCTGGGGCTGGGGTCTGACCTGGCTGGACGTGGCGCTGGCGGTCGGCTGGTACGTCGTCACGTGCCTGGGTGCGACCGTCGGTTATCACCGGTACTTCACGCACGGCTCGTTCAAGGCGCACCGGCCGCTGCGGCTCGGGCTCGCGGTGGCCGGCAGCCTGGCCGTGCAGGGACCGATCCTGCACTGGGTGGCCGACCACCGGCGGCACCACGCGTTCGCCGACAAGGAGGGCGATCCGCACTCGCCGTGGCTGTTCGGGACGTCGCCGGCCGCGCTGGTCCGCGGGTTCTGGCACGCCCACCTCGGCTGGATCCTCGACCGCAACCTGACCAACCAGGAACGGTTCGCGCCCGACCTGCTGGCCGACCGGGACATGCGGGTGATGCACAAGCTGTTCGGGCCGCTGACCATCGTCACGCTGATCGCCCCGGCGGTCATGGGCGGGCTGATCAGCTGGTCGTGGCTGGGTGCGCTGACCGCGTTCTTCTGGGCCGGGCTGGTGCGGGTCACCCTGCTGCACCACGTCACCTGGTCGGTCAACTCGGTCTGCCACATGATCGGCGAGCGGCCGTTCGCCACCCGCGACAAGGCCACCAACTTCTGGCCACTGGCCGTGTTGAGCATGGGCGAGGCCTGGCACAACCTGCACCACGCCGACCCCACACAAGCCCGTCATGGCGTACGGCGGGGTGAGGTCGACATCTCGGCCCGGGTGATCTGGCTGTTCGAGAAGTTCGGGTGGGCGTACGACGCCAAGTGGCCGGACCCGGAGCGGCTCGGCCGGATCGCCCGCTTCACGACAGTGCCATAAAGAGTTCAATCAGTGGCGGAAAGCCGTTTGCTGCACCTCGTTTACGGTCCACACGTGTCGTCGGTCTATTGGCTAGCGCATTCGGGAATCGCCGTCGCCGGGCGGACGCCAACGCGCGTCCGGCACGCGGTGGCATCGACGGTCACCTCGGCCAGTTATCTGGGGTGGCGTTCCAAGCGGCTCATCACCCAGGAGAACATGGCCACCGTTCTCGGCGTGCCGTTCGGTCACCCACTCGCCCGGCGGACGGCTCTGAGTTCGTGGAGCAACTACGGGCGTACGGCGGCGTCTCTGGTCTGTCTGCCCTATGTCGATATCACCGACGTGAATGCGCGGACGACGGATCTGACGGTCGGTGCGGCGTGGCACGAACACCTGCGTGACGCCATGGCGCCCGGTCAGGGAACGGTCATCACGACCGGCCATTTCGGCAGCTGGGATCTGGCCGGGGCGGTGGCCGCGCGACACGTGCCGGTCTCGGCGGTCGTCGACACCTTCAACGACGAACGGCTCAACCAACTCCTGCAGGGGCACCGGCGGGACAAGAACGTCGAGATCATCCCGGTCGCGGGCGCGCCCCGGCGGGTGCTGCGCGACCTGCGGGACAGCCGGGCGGTGGCGATCGTCGTCGACCGGCCGGTCGGCCCGGAACACGGCGTGCCGGTGACCTTCTTCGGCCGCCGCGCCTATATGCCGGCCGGGGCGGGGGCACTCGCGGTGAAGTCGGGCGCGGCAATTCTCCCCGGCTATTTCTGGTACGCACCGAAGTCCGGCTTCTACATCCGCACGTTCCCGCCGATGTTTCCCCGGCCGGTGAACACGAAAGCGGAACGGACCGAGGAGATCCGGCGCCTCACCCAGTACATGTTCGACTGCCAGGAAGAAGTGGTCCGCCATTCCCCCGCGCAGTGGTTCATGTTCCGGCGTTTCTGGCCCGCTCCGTTGTCGGTGGCCCTAGCCGCCTGATCAGGCGCCGGGGTGGGTCGACGAACCAGCTCCACGCGCACTGGGCGACATAGGAGGCGGGATTGAGCCGTACGGGCGGCTTCTCCTGACCTCCGGCCTGGGTTTCCCGCGCGGTGATGGCCGTTCTGAGGTCGCCCTCGAACAGCGTGTAGCCCGCGCCGATATGCTGCCAGAAATGGGCGTCGCTCGACCCGATCTCGGCCAGCCCCCAGTCCCGGTTGGCCGCCGCCACCTCGGCCCGCCGGGACGCGTTGGCCGGGCTCGGGTTGTAGATCTCGAGGCCATCGATCTGATAGCCGCCGCCGAGCAGTTCGTCGATTTTCCGCCGGCTCAGACTGGGCACGAGCCGTCCCATCGGATGAGCCACGACGACGAGGCCGCCCTGCTCCTTGATGGCGTCGATGCTTTCCTGCACAGGGCGCATGGGTTTGGGAGCGCGGTTCACGAAGAGCCCGATCAGGTGCCCGTTCCGGGTCGACACTTCAACACCTTTGATCAGCCGTACGGGGCTCTGCCGCGCGACGATCTGCTCTTCCACCCGTTTGGCGCCTTCGAGGTGGTCGTGGTCGGTGACCGCGATGACCGAGAGGCCGGCCCGTTCCGCTTCCCGGACGACCCGCGCGGGACTGATCCAGCCGTCACCCAGATTGGTGTGCATGTGCAGGTCGGCGCGATTCACGCCGCCACCATATTCACGCCGGGCGAATGGCCGGTGACGATCAGGCGTCACACAACTGCACCTGGTCCGGCTCCAACGGAACCTGAGCTACCGACCACCATCATGCCCACGGTCCATCTCCGTGGCATGGCTTATCCACGGACGCCGGCTCCGGTCAGCACAACGCCCTGCGCGATCGAGGTGGCGCCAGGGCCGTCGACGGCGATCGTCGTTTTCGTGGGAGCGCCGTGAAACTCGATCGCGCGCACAACCACGACCGCCGGGTCATCTTCGGAGAAAGTCAACTCGTCGCCGACCTGCAGCGGGTCGCCCTCCAACTCGCCCGTGACGAAGAGCCACGGGCGACTCGACAGGCGATGAACGTTTTCGACGGTGAGCCGGGTCATGCGCGGTTTCTCCTCCAGGTCTCGTAGAAGCTGTCCTCGGCGGCGTAGGCCACGCCCTGAAAGTCCAGGCACGCGATGTCGTCGGCGTTGTGAACGATCTCGACCGGTGTCCCGCGGAAGTCGACGCCGGCCAGTTCGGCGTAGCGGCTCACGGTTTCATCGGTGCGGGGCAGCCCCACGTTCTGATCGACAACCTCGCGGTTCGGGTGCCGGCTGACGGCCCGAACGGGCGCGGCGGGAATCCCGGCCGCTGTGGGCTCTGCGCCGACCGGTCACGAAATCGAAGCTAACAAGCAGCCTCAACTCACCAGGACGTCGATGAGTGGGCGGCGTGGGGCCGCCGGGCCGGGATGGCCGTAGCCGATTCTGAGAGCCATCTGCGGGTGACCGCTGCGGCCCAGCGCCCGCCTCAACTGGTCGCGGGCGGCCGGCACCTCGATCGGCTGGGAGATCAGCGACGCCGCCAGGCCCGCGTCGGTGATGGTCAGCAGCACCCGTTGCAGCGCCTGCCCGGCCCGCAACTGGTCGGTGGGACGGTCGCCGGCCGTGCCCAGCACGGCGACCAGAGGCTCCGGCTCGTAGTCGCGGCCCGGCGCGCGGCGGCGGTCGGCGAAAGCGCGCTGTGGCAACAGGTCCTGCGGCTCGGGCGCGGGACCGCCGACCGACACCGGTACGCCGTCGGGGGCGTTGTCGGCGTGGGTCCAGCCGGCCATTTCGGACTGGTAGCGGGTGTCCCGGCGCAGGACACGGTCGGCGCTTCGGGCTATCTCGGCGAAGCCGGCCAGCGGGACCATGCCGACCAACAGGTCGAGCCAGGCGTTCTCGGCCCTCGCGGCCTCGATGATGCGGCGGCGTGACAACGGTGACACGGGATCGGGCCAGAACGGGGCCCGGTGGCTGTGCCGGCGCGGGATCGCCTCAAAGAGGGCCTGCTCGCCATAGCTTCGCGGTCGCGCCGGGCCGGGTGTCAGGCGGGCCATCAGGTCGGGGTCGGCGCGGTCGGGGCGCAGCGTCACCACCGCCGACGGCAGAGCGAGGCGGGCGTTGAAGGTGGCGGCACCGATGGCGATCCGCGTCGCCCAGCCTGTCCGGTCGGCCACGGCCAGGCGGCGCGACGGGTCGGCCAGGATCTCGATGGCGCCGTCGCGTTCGCGGAACAGCCACGGCTGCGTGTTGTGCAGGGACGGCGCGCGGATGCCCGCGGTGGCCGCGCGGAGCAGGTCGTCGCCGGGCATGGCTAGCGGGCGGCGATGGCGTCGGTGCGGCGCGGGCGGGGCGGCAGTGGCGTGGTGGCGTCGGCATAGCCCAGGCGCACCACCACGAACGGCTCGCCCAGGCCGGCGATCAACCCGCGGACGAGCACGCGCGGCCACTCGACCTCGACGGCGTCGCTGAGCGGGGCGGTGGCCAGGCCGTCGGCGGTGGCGGCGAGCAGCAGGGCCGAGAGCGCCTCGCCGCCGCGCAGCAGGTCGAGTTCCGAGTCGCCCCGGCCGAACAGGATCACGTACGCCGCACCCTGGTCGTGGGCGGTGCCGATGGCGAGCCCGGGGGTGTCGTCGGGCGCGAAATCGCGTACGGGAACACGCCGCAGTCCGGGCTCCACCGCGGTGTCCACCGGTACGCCGTCCCCGGAACCTTCCGGTCGGTGCGTCCACTCACGCAGCTCGGCGCGGTAGTCGCGATCGTCGGAAAGAGCGGCGCCGGCCAGCTCGGCCGAGATGGCCAGCGCGGGAATCTTGTCGGCCGGCACGACGTGCAGATACGCACCGTTCTGCTCGACCAGGCGACGCAGCTTCGTGAGCTCGGCGTCGGTCACCGCACGGGTTCCGAAGGCTCGCCGGTCGGTACGCCGCACCGGGATCGCGGCGGCAAGATCGAGCGCGGCCGGCGACGTGGGGGCGCCGAGCTCGATGCGGGCCACCACACCGGGCGACGGCAGCCGTGTCACGGAGTAGGACCAGCCGGCCGCGGCCAGTGCGGTGAGTGCATGGTGCAGAGCGGCACCGAGACTCAGGGTGAGCAACCGGCCGTCACGGTCGGTGGCCTCGAGCCGGCGGGACTCGTCGGCTTGGAGCTCCATCGTGTCGCCGTCGATCAGCCAGCGCCACGGCTGCGTGTTGAAGACGGACGGGGCGTGCAACGCGGCCTGTGCGGCCTGCTCGAGCGGTGTCATGAGACCAGCGTGCGTCCGGCGGCCGCGGTCCGTTCAGGGCCGAAAGTCCCGTCTCACGAGGAGATCGGCACCCGCCAGATCAGCGTCGTGCCGCCGTCCGGACCGGGCCCGGCCTCGAACGATCCGCCCAGGTCGTGGGCCCGCTCGGCCATGTTCACCAGTCCCCCGCGCGCCGCCGACGGGGGAAAACCGACCCCGTCGTCCGAGACCTGCAGACTGACCTCACCCTCGGCGGCCCGCACGGTTACCCGTACGCCCGAAGCCCGCGCATGCCGCGACACGTTGGACAGCGCCTCGCGCAGTACGGCCAGCAGCTCGGGCACGATGTCGTCCGGGATCGCGCTGTCCACCGGCCCGATCGTGTCGAGCGTGGGCCGGAAGCCGAGGGCCGCCGCCTCGACGGTCTCGCGCAGCGCGGCCCGCAGCGACGGCCCGACCGGGGCGCGCAGTTCGAAGATCGACCGGCGGATGTCGCGGATCGTCTCGTCCAGATCGTCGACGGTGGCGTTGATCCGCTTGGTCGTCTCGGCCCGGGAGGACTGGAGCGCCGCGCCTTGCAGCTGCATGCCGGTCGCGAACAGCCGCTGGATCACGACGTCGTGCAGGTCGCGGGCGATGCGTTCGCGGTCGGCGAGCACGGCCAGCAGTTCCCGTTCCTCCTGGGCGCGGGCGCGTTCCAGGGCCAGCGCGGCCTGCCCGGCGAAGGTCGACAGCAGCACCGCGTCGTCGTCGGCGACCGGTTGTCCGGGTGCCTGGGTGACGATCAGTAGACCGTACGGGGTGTCGGCGCCGGTCAGCGGGGCGACCACGGCCGGCCCGGCGGGCACCGGGGCGGGCCAGTCGGCGGCGGCGCGCAGGTCGTCGACCACCCGGAAGTCGCTCGGGTCGAAGTCGACGGCCTGTCCGGCCAGGCCGTCGGCGCCGTCGGCCACCTCGACGCGATAGCCGGAGTCGCCGGCCAACAGCACCAGCACCAGTTCGGCGCCGGACACCTCGCGGGCCCGTCGGGCGATCAACTGCAATGCTTCCGTACGGCGTACGGTCCCCAGAAGCACGCCGGTGATCTCGGCCGTCGCCGCCAGCCAGCGTTCGCGCCGCTGGGCCAGCGTGAACAGCCGGGCGTTGTCGATGGCCACGCCCGCCGCGGCGGCCAGCGCGACCACGATCTCCTCGTCGTCGTCGCTGAACTCGGGGGCGCCCTGCTTCTCGGCCAGATAGAGGTTGCCGAAGACGTGATCGCGGATGCGCACCGGCACGCCCAGGAAGCTGTGCATCGGCGGGTGGTGCGGCGGGAAGCCGTACGAGTGCGGGTGTCGCGTGATGTCGGGCAGCCGGACCGGCTGCGGGTCGGTGATCAGCAGCCCGAGCACCCCGCGGCCGTGCGGCAGGTCGCCGATCTCGGCGTGGCCGGCCGGGTCGATACCGTGGGTGATGAAGTCGGACAACTGCGTGCGATCGGCCCCGATCACGCCCAACGCTCCGTAGCGGGCACCGGCCAGCGCGCAGGCCGCCTCGACGATCCGCTGGAGGGTGCTGCGCAGGTCGAGGTCGGTGCCGATGCCGACCACCGCGTCGAGCAGGGCCCGCAGGCGCTCGCGGCTGGTCACGACCTCACCGACCCGGTCGAGCATCTCCTGCAGGAGCTCGTCGAGGCGTACACGGGAGAGGGGACCCAGACCCAGCTCGGGCTTCATCGGCTCGGCCACGCCCCAAGATTACGGTGACAGGACCAAAGACCCTGGGGCCAGGCCTTCCGTACGCGATAAGAAGGTCCAATGATCCGAGTCTTCCTCCTCGACGACCACGAAGTCGTGCGCCGCGGCCTGATCGACCTGCTCCAGTCCGGCGGTGACATCGAGGTCGTAGGCGAGTCGGGCTCCGCGCCGGAAGCGGCCCGGCGCATCCCGGCCCTGCGACCCGACGTGGCGATCCTCGACGCGCGTCTGCCCGACGGCAACGGCATCGACGTGTGCCGGGACGTACGGGCCGTCGACTCGTCGATCCGGGGGCTGATCCTGACCTCGTACGAGGACGACGAGGCGCTGTTCGCCGCGATCATGGCCGGCGCCTCCGGCTACGTGCTCAAGCAGATCCGTGGGACCGACCTGGTCGACGCGGTGCGGCGGGTCGCCCAGGGGCAGTCTCTGCTCGACCCGGCGGTCACCCAGCGGGTGCTCGAGCGCATCCGCAACGGGGTCGAGCAGCCGCGCGAACTGGCCGCGCTGACCGATCAGGAGCGCCGGATCCTCGAGTTCGTGGCCGAGGGGCTGACCAACCGCGAGATCGCCGGCCGGATGTTCCTGGCCGAGAAGACGGTCAAGAACTACGTCTCGAGCATGCTGGCGAAGCTCGGCCTGGAGCGGCGTACCCAGGCGGCCGTGCTCGCCACCCGGCTGCTGGGCGACCACTGACAGTTGCTCGCCGACCGCGGGCGTCTGCCTTGCGGGCGTCTGCGCGGCGCAAGATCCAGTGCGGGCGCACGCGAGATCGTTTCGTGCATGCCCGAGTTTTCACATGGTGCACATAGATGGGGCCCGGTGGAACCGATTAAGCACCGGCCCGGAGGCCCCTACTGGCTGGTCACCGTGCCCGCATCGATTGATGGAGGCCGATAGAATCGGGCCGCGTCGATCATGTTCGCGCCGGTCATCGCGTCGCACGTCGCGTACGCCGCTGATCCTGAGGACGCATGACTCTCGTATCCGAGGGCAGGTGATTCCACGGATGGAGGCGACATGGCAACGCGCAAGCCCGCCACGCGCGCGTCGAGCACAGGCCGCCACATGGTCCATACTGGACCAGTAAGCACGTGCCGATGCACGTGCAGATGCGCCGGTGCTCACGTCCGGGGAGGACTTCGATGCGGCTGAGACATCCCTCCGGCCGGGTCGTGCACCTTTCCTGCGAGATCAGTGCCGCGACAGCGGGCAATCTACCGTCTGTCGTCAGTCAGCTCGACACCTACGGCGCGGTCCGCGCCCGGCTCGGTGCCGACGCGTTCGGCGTCAGCCTCTGGCTTCCCCCCACGCTCGCCGCCGCCCTCGCCGTCGAGAGCCGCGCCCGCACCCGGCTTCGTGCCGAGCTCGACGCCCGCAGGCTCGAGGTCGTCACGTTGAGCGGCGCGCCCTTCGACGAGGGCGGCGGCGAGACCCCCCGCTGGGACCAACCGACCCGCCGCGAATACACCCTCGACCTGGCCCGCATCCTGCTCGACCTGCTCGACGAGGACGCCGTCCGCGGCACGGTCAGCACCATCGGCCTCGGCCCGCGCGAAGGCTGGGCCGAGGCCGAGGAAAAGGCCGCCCTGGGCATCCTGCGCCGACTCTCGCACGGGCTGGCCGACCTGGCCTGGCAGAACGGCCGGGCCGTACGCGTCGGCTTCATCCCCGCCCCCGGCCTGGTGCTCGACAGTCCCGAGCAGACAGTGGCCGGGCTCAGCCGCATCGACCGCGACCGCCTCGGCGTGTGCCTCGACCTGGGCCACGCCGCCCGCAACTGGCCCGACCCGGCCGCGGGCATCGAGACCATCACCGACGCCGGCCTGTCGATCGTCGAGGTACGCCTCAACGCCGTCGCCGGGTCGACCACCGAGTCGTGGCGCGAAGGGCTGCGGCAGCTGTTCGGGCGACAGGGGCCGCTCACCGAGAACCTGACGCTGGTGAGCCGGGCCTCCGCGGTGGAACAGATCGCCGGCGACGTGACCTACCTGCTGGCCGAGCTGGCCGCCCTGGGCCTGGCCCCGGAGAACGAGCCCTGCCCGGCGCGCTGAAATTCCTCTAGAGTCGGTGCTGGCATCGACGGATCGGACCGGGTCGTGGGAGGCGCAACCCCCAACCGGTCTTCCCCGGCGGTGCTATGGGCGGCCCTTCCCTCGCCGCCCGCCCAGTGCTGTTCAGTTCCGAGGGAGAAATCATGGCGCGACCCATCACGCTCTTCACCGGCCAGTGGGCCGACCTACCCTTCGACGAGGTCTGCCGGCTCGTCTCCGAGTGGGGCTACGACGGGCTCGAGATCGCCTGCTGGGGTGACCACTTCGAGGTCGACCGGGCACTCGCCGAACCCGACTACATCGACCGCAAGCGCGAGCAGCTGGCCAAGTACAACCTCAAGGTCTACGCGATCAGCAACCACCTCGTCGGCCAGGCCGTCTGCGACCTCATCGACGAGCGGCACAAAGACATCCTGCCCGCCGACATCTGGGGCGACGGCGACCCCGAGGGCGTACGGCAGCGGGCCGCCGAACGCATGAAGGACACCGCCCGGGCCGCCGCCAAGCTGGGCGTCAAGACGGTTGTCGGCTTCACCGGATCGTCGATCTGGCACACCGTCGCGATGTTCCCGCCCACCCCCGAGTCGATGATCGAACGCGGCTACCAGGACTTCGCCGACCGCTGGAACCCCATCCTCGACGTGTTCGACGAGGTCGGCGTGCGGTTCGCCCACGAGGTGCACCCCAGCGAGATCGCGTACGACTACTGGACCACCCGCCGCACCCTCGAAGCCATCGGCGACCGGCCCGCGTTCGGGCTCAACTGGGACCCGTCACACTTCGTCTGGCAGGACCTCGACCCGGTCAACTTCATCCTCGAGTTCAAAGACCGGATCTACCACGTCGACTGCAAGGACGCGAAAGTCCGGACGGGCGACGGCCGCCGCGGCCGGCTCAGCTCCCACCTGCCGTGGGCCGACCTGCGGCGCGGCTGGGACTTCGTCTCCACCGGCCACGGCGACGTGCCCTGGGAAGACTGCTTCCGGGCGCTCAACGCGATCGGCTACGACGGACCGCTCTCGATCGAATGGGAAGACGCGGGCATGGACCGCCTGGTCGGCGCCCCCGAAGCCCTGCAGTTCGTCCGCCGGTTGGCGTTCGACGCCCCCACCGCGGCGTTCGACGCGGCCTTCTCCACCAAGTCCTAGAGACAGGCTGGGGCCGCCCTCACCATTGAGGGCGGCCCCAGAGCCTGCGGTGGTTCCGATCAGTACGTGGTGCCCGTCTTGTTCGTCGAAGCCAGCGTCTCCGTCGTGGAGTCGTCCGACGTGACGTGCAGCTTCTCGCCGAGCTTGGACGACTGAAGCTTGTCCTTGCTCTCGCTGTACAGCTTGTTGGCCTGCGCCTGGGCGACACCGGCGGCCTCCTGGACCGACGGGTGCTCCCAGACCTTCTTCGCGTTGGCCCGGATCTCCTCGTACTTCTCCCGGCCGGCCCGGCTGCCCAGGACGAAGCCCGCCGCGAGACCAGTGATGAACATCAGCTTTCCGCGCATGATGGCGGCTCCTTCCGTTCGGTGACGCGCGTGCGTCGATGATCCGTGCATACCCATGCTGCCGCTTTCGTACTCCTGCGTTCCCCGTTTCCACCCCGCGGCGGCGTGCCGGGGAACCCCTTCGCGCAGGGCGGTACCGGTCATGTACTCTGTTCTCCGGCACCAGGCAACACCGGCGCCAGCAGCAATCCCCTGTAGCTCAATTGGCAGAGCAGCCGGCTGTTAACCGGCAGGTTATTGGTTCGAGTCCAATCGGGGGAGCGTTTAAGCAGGTCAGGGGCCACTTCGGTGGCCCCTTTCTTATACCAACCCTCGTTTTGCCCGATAACTGTTCCTGCCAGGCACAAGGGACGTTTCTTCCCTGCTTAGCAGCCGCGAAGCGCAGTTCACTCGAGAGCGGGACGGCGGATGATGTCGTCGGGCTGTCGATGGCGCCGATCGGCTGGCTTGATGGCGAGGTCCCGATGCTGCACTCGGCCGGGCCTGGCGAACTGCGGTGGAGAATCACAACCGCGGAGTAGTAACGAGCGGTGTTCAACCTGGGTAAGCAACTGTTGATCAAGCCGCTGTTCGAATCGCCTGGCCGCAGCTAAAGAAGACGAGCTGTTTGCTGGTGCGCCCAGGGCGGAACGGTTCGGTAGCTCTCCGAGGACGCGGCTCAGGTGCCCGTGCTTCTCCGCAGGCTTCACGAGCTCCTCCGGACCAAGGTCTCAAGCAGCCGATAGCTTGGCGCCGGCAAACGTCGCCGCTCACATAGATCAATTCGGGTTACAGCGCCGACCGTAGCTGGATGGTGCCTCGGGCCGCGAACCGGCTGACGATGTGCTCCACACGGACGCGCTCCGGCTGGCCGACACCGGCGGCGGTCCGAATGATAGCCGTCATGTCGTCGAGGCTTCTGGCGTAGTCCCAGTAATGCGGGGCATTGTCGAGCCACTGCTCGAAGATGTCGAGGCATGCTGCGGCGTGCTGCTCGGCGTTGTCGACCATCTTGCGTAACACGCGGCTGCTCGGATAGACATTCTTGTTCTTGGACATTAGGGCGCGCAGTTGGGCGAGGGCCCACGCTTGGTCGAACGCGTCGCTGAGGTACCAGGCGTTGAAGCTTTCCAGCTCGTCGAGAGTTGCGGTCGGGTCATCACCGGAGAGCCGGTACTCCCATAGTTTCATCAGGCGGTCGCGGCGATCGGGCTCCACGGGTGCAGCCGCGGCAAGCGTCCTCCCGATGCTTTCGACGATGACCGTTGCCGCGCGCGTGGGTGCCTGCCTGTAAAAGCGGCGCAGGAGCTGGTCGGCATCGTCCAGGTCGATGTGCCCGAACCAATACCTGTGCCCGAGATGGATGGCGAGCTGGCTGGCCCGGAAGATCGCCCACTCATCTTCGAGTGAGGAAAGCTCAGCAACAGCTCGGTCGTAATGGGGCAGCAGCGTGTCCCACAGGTCGCGATGCGGTGGCTGGTTGGCAATGTAGCCGCGCCACGCCGCCGTCCACGCCTTCTCTCGCCCGGCCTCGATGGGCAGGATGTCCGCCAAGTGCTCCCGTGTCCAGCCGGCGGCGAGGTAATGCACCGTCGGCAACGCCCGGCCCAGGGTTTCCTGAATGACACTGGAGTCGTCGGTGGCGCCGCAGTGCTGCTCGACGAGGCTCAGGACGTCGTCTACGTTTGCATTCGAGTCGGTTCGGCGCTTCCATACGCCGACACGAAGGGCAGTGTGCAGGGCCGTCGAGCGGACGGCGTCCAGTGCGGCCGACGAGTCTTCCCCTTCGGTCTGAGGATCGGGGTCGGCGGTGGCGGAGCGGACGATCGCCATAACCGCGGACTCACATTCGGTAGGGATGCCCCCATCGTCGTCTCTCAGCCCAAGCGACAGCAGATGCAGGACGTTGTAGCGCGCTGACCGCCACTGCCGGTCGGCGCGGCCGAGACGGCCTGCGGAGAGCTCTGCGACAGCCTGGGCGTCGACCCAGGCGACAAGGTCGATCAGTGCGGGCCAATTAAGTTTTCGACGATCTTTAGCCGCTACGACGAAGCCTTCGAGGATCGCGGCGGTGTTGGCTGGCTCGATGCCGATGAACACGGTGGCGTCCTGCGAGCGCTGCTCGGCGGACGCGGCGATGGATGCGCTCAGGGCCGGTTTGATTGATGTTCGGTCGAGTTCTCGCCAGTCCTGCGGCGGTTGCCAGCTTGCGAGGAAGCTGACAAGGTCCGTCGACGACAACGACTCCAGCTCGGCCGCATCGACCGGAGAATCCCCGCTGCTCCACCCGAAGGTGATCCGCAGCGGCGCGACCGCTAGGTCGAGCGCTTGGCCGTGCTCGGCAATCAAGCGCTCGTATCGGGTGCGGACGGCGGCATCGAGGACGGGTTCAAGGGGTGCCAGTCGATCACGGATCCACAGGTCGGCTTGTTCGCGGACTCGGACCTCGACGTCCGGAGTTTCACCCGCTTGGGTGTAACGGGACCGCCACTTTTCGAGGTCCGGGCCGGCGAGGATGTCGGCGGCGAGCTGCTGCACCTCGTGCGCCTCGAACCAGCCGTGAGCATTGGCGAGCAGCAGCTGAAACTCGTAGGCGGCGCCGTCGTCCGCGAGCAGACCCCGCCCGAAGACGTACCGGTGGACGGCCTCCCGCTCGCCGTGGCCATGTTCACGCACCAGGTGCAGCGCCATGCGGCGGAAGATCAGAGCCCGGGGCTGCTCCAGCAGGCCGAGAACTTGTTCGAGGGTCGCGGTGCCTGCGGCCAGCAGCGCGTCGGCTGTTGAGAGAATGGTGTCAATGAGGGCATCGCGGGCAGAGGGTCCGTACGGCCCGTTCTCGCCGGTCAGCAGCGATGGCCGCCAGATTTGCGAGTGGTCCTCCCCATCACCGTCGTAGGTAGTGACCGTGATATCGAGCAATCCGACTGCGAACTCCAACGCGGGCAGCCCGACCAGGGTCGCGACCTCGGGCAGCACCCCGCGGACCACGCTGACATAGTCGTAGGCGCGGACAGGTTCCTGCCCATCTCCGGGTACGTCCTTGAGGATGCTGCGAATCAGCTGGTCGGCGGCATCGGCGTAGCCGTCGCGGGCTAGGTGCAGGGCGAGTTCACCGATCTGGTCGGCTGCGATCACACCGTATGGGCCGGGCACTGAAGTGATGATCGTCGGCACGAGTTGCATGGCGGATGCGGAAGGTAGGGCCAGCCCGATGTTGACCAAATCCCAAATCACATAGCTGTTGTCCGTCGGCGGGACGTCAAGCGCTGCCTCGGTCGTCGCGGCCGGATCGATGGCGGCCATCCGAATCAGGTATTCCGATTCGGGCCATCGCTTCAAGGCCAGAACCTGGCCGTCCGGATCGGTGATCGGCTGTGGCGGGTTGCGGAAGAAGTCCTTCGTACGCAGGACGCTGAGCCACGCGACTGAGGCCCGGGTGAAGAAGTACCGCCGTGCCGTCTCGTTGGCGGGAAAGTTCTGCGCGAGACGCTCTGCATGTCCCTCGGCCGGGTGTTGCTCGGCCAAGAGCATGTCGAGGTCATCGAAGACCGCACGATAGCGCCGCTCGAAGCGCTCGAGGATCAGGTCGAACAACGCCTCCATCTGAAGAAAGAATGCCTGGAAGTCGGTATCAACGGGGCGGGGGTAGTCAAGGCCGTTGCGGTGAGCGCGCCGATGCAGACCGATCGGCACGTCCGGGTTCTGGCCGAGCCAGAACGCCCTTAGCGGGTGCGTCGTTGGAATCTGCAGGTCGTCGCAGATCGCCGAGATCTTGAGGTTTCCGCTGTTCCTGTTCTTGTTGGCCTTGTTGATCTCGTCCTGGTCGACCTGCGTCATGGCGTGTTCCTCAAGGACGGCCCGGATCGCGCTGTCGACTTCCCGCAGGGCGTGACCAACCATGTGACTCGTGGTGGGGCGTGCCGGCTCGGCCATCCGGTCGCAAGCTTCCCGCCAAAACTCTGCCGCTCCAGCGCTGACCAGACGCGCCAAACGCCGGTAGATGTCGGCCTGCTGTGCCGTCAACGCCTGCCGCATCGCCTCGTCGCCCTGAACCATGACCCCCTCCATCGCCCTTGCCGCGCCCGCCGATCGTAGAAGGGCGATCACCGACTTTGCGCTCGATTTCCAGGTCATCTGCTGAGGATCCAAGGTACGGCGGACCTGGCGGTCCCATGCATGAGGCAGGCTCACACATTCGGTCCTCGTACCGTCGCCAGGGCAAATACCTGTCCAGGCGACGCAACGTCTGTAGGCCGATCTCATACGCTGCACTTGGGCCAGGCCCCGCGCTCTCGCATTGACCCCGAACGTCGAAGGTTTTGCGGTGCGATCAAACTGTTCATATGGACAGCAGCCCAGCGGCGATCGCGCGAGAATGGGTCTCGGCCCGCAGCTGGGACCGGTTCGTCGGGACCCCGGAGTCCGCGGTCCTCGACGTTAAGTCCGGTGTGTACCCGCTCGACGATACTGCTGGTGCCGGTGAGCTGATCAAGGATGTGGCTGCGTTCGCGAACAGCCGGGGCGGTCTGCTCCTTGTCGGATTTGGCACGCGGGTCGACAACGGTCGCGAGATCATCGACAAGGTAAAGCCTGTCCCGGCCCGCCTGGTCGACGTCGATCGGTACCGCAAACTCGTCCGCGACCGCGTCCGACCACTCATCCGTGATCTCACCGTCGACTTCTATCCCGTCGATGATGAGCGAGGTGTGCTGGTAATCGACATTCCGGTGCAACCCGAAACGGCCAAGCCGTTCGTCGTCCCAGGGCCCGACGGCAGGAAGATGCCCATGGCAGCCGGTGTCCCGATTCGGGATGGCGATACGACTCATTGGCTTACTCACGACGACCTTCAGCGACTGCTCTCGACCGGCTGGAACGCTGAAGGCGGCCCACGAGCGAATATCATCGAGGCCTTGAACAGGGCCGTTGCCGCCGCGGTTCCCTCGCCCCCGCCGCTGAATCATCCCGAAGTGGGTGAAGGCGCGGGGCGGCAGCGCCAGCATTTCACTAACGCGTACGCCGCCGGAGGCGGACAGACCAAGCTCGGGCATCCGACGCAGCCGGTCACCGCGGTCGGACCCGGCCTGATCCAACCACTTGCCGGCCGCAACGGCGCGCCCGGCCCGGTTCTGACTGTAATGCCGAGCCGGAGCGGCGCCGTTGTTCCGGGCGACATCTGGGAAGACCTGTGCGAGGCGGGCAACACCGCCGACGCGGGGACGAGCATCAGCAACGTCGGCCTGCCCGCAGCCCCGGCCACCTCTCCGCTGTTGATTCGCGCCGACGCGAAGACCGTCGAGCTGAAGGGTGGCCGATGGGGACCAGGCCGATTGGCCCAGGTGACGGCGGGCGGGCCGTTGTTGTGGCGGCCGCACACTAGCCGCGACTTCGAGACCCACCACAACAACTTCGCCACCGGCGAACCCGCCGAGTTGCACTTGCGCGCCGTCCTCGACGTCTCCTGGCAAAACTGGAAGTACGGCCCGCAATCACTCCCGCTGGCGGTTAGGCACAGGCACCGCGGGCTGCTCACGGAGTCCGGCCTCGCCGCGCACATGTCCAGGTTCGCGCACCGCCACACTGCGGAAGTCGTTGCGCCGGCGTGGAACCTCGCCAGCGGCTCGAACAGCAATCACTCGGCCATCAGCTCCCACGTCCGCGCACAGATCACTGCGCCCGACGGCCCGCCGGTGGTGACCGCGAATTCGGTACTGCAAACCGGGAACTGGCGTTCCCCGTCGTCGGTCCTAGCCACCGTTGACCTTGGCCTCGACCTTCGACTGCTCACTGGGACGCACGACCAGTTGAAACCGGAGCCTACGCATGCGAAGCGTTCTCGCCTGCCGATCGTCAACCTCGTCGACGCTCTGGTCGCGATGTGGGAGGTCCTAGTCTCGCTGCCCGAGGCGCTGGAGCCCGACCTCACGAGACTGCCATACGCGGCGCCCCCATTCGTCGTCTTCCACATCCACGCCGGACCGGACGCGCGCGATGCCGGGGAAGACGACGGCGTCGCCCGCCAGCTGAACCTCGCGGACGTCCTCGATCTCGCTGCACTCGGCGATGGCCCGCACGATGTCTCCCGGACGCAGACGGGACTGCGCATCGTCGGTCCGTTCGAGCCGGACCACGTAGCCCGTCGTCGCCTAGTGGCCGACAGCCTCAGTGATCTGGCCCTCAGCTTGGGGTTCCTCACCGCTGATGTAAACGGCTTGCTGTCCGACTGACGAGTGCCCGCCCGGACCAGACCGCTCCGTCGGCCCGCAACCTCGGACGACATCGGACACGGAGTAGGAAATAGCCATACACCACCGCGCGTCACCGGTGACGATGGACGCCAGTACGCTCGGAGCGGCAGATCCGTGCGTTGACCTACGCTCACTCCCAAAGTCGCCACAGCTCCCTGTGCATCGGGCGGCGAGACACCGGCGAACCAAATGAATCCGTAGCTGGGAGATGGAAATGATTACGGTCATCGTCGACACTACCTCGACGTTCGACGATGTCATGTTGAAATCGACTGCCTGGATGCAAATACTTACCCTATGTCATATGTCTAGGATCGAGGTGGTGTTGCCCGACGTGGTCCTTCGCGAGACGGCCCGGCACTGGGAAGCCGGAGCCCTAGAGGCTATCCAGATCGCGAATGGGAAGATCGCCGGCCTTAAAAAGTCTCGCGAAAGGCTTGTCGAGATGGGCATCGACACCAAAGGCCTGGTCGACAGCGAGACAGTAAACGCCAAGGCCGACAAGTCGGGGTTCGAGGAAGCGACGCGCGAGAAGCTGTTGTCGCTGGGGGTCCGAGTTGAACCGATTCCTGAGCATGTCGACGTTGAGACTATTCTTCAGCGCGACCTCGCGCGTAAGAAGCCTTTTAGCCCCAGCGGAAAGGGCTTTCGCGACGCTCTCGTCTGGGAGACCGTCAAGGCGGTCGTGTTAACGTCAGCGGCGAACGCCAAGAATTTTTTCGTCACTAACAACACGGGCGACTATTGCCAGGCTGGCGGTCTCGCGCCCGAACTGGAAGCCGAGGTTAAGAACGCTGCCGGAAAGCTGCTCTGGGTAGCGAATCTTGAAGAACTCTTGAAACATGGCGCCCTAGCGCCGATGGTGGCTGGGCTCGCCAAGACTTCCGACGAGCTAGCTAAATTTCTTGCGTTCGCTACGACCACCCGCGACGAGGGTGCTGAGCCGCTGCCAGTCGAGCAGGTTGTCAAGGAAGCCGTCATCAGCGCGCTGGAAAATCTCAACGGCGAGGACGTCAAGACCGACAACGCGGCAACAACCGGCCTCAACTTTTCGGGCCTCGGCATCCCCTCTGAGCTTGAAGGGCTATCGATCGACGCAGTGGACGCCGATGCGTCATCCCTGACTTGGCAGACCTACGAGACTTATGACGACACCACGCTTCTCATCCAGGCCGAAATTGAAGCCGAGATCACGCTCGATGGGTTCGCATACAAGAGTGACGTCGGATACCTCGTGGATGATGATGGAAATATCCGCATGCTTGAGTGGGATTGGAACGACCATATGGCTCACGTCGGCACTACCGTGATGGCGCGGCTGAGCTTCCAGATTAGGTTGGAGCAAGGGGCCGACTTCGTAGAGGAGTGCGAGTTTGAAGGAGCGCAACCCACTTGGCCGGCAAGTAGTTGACGAAGGCTTCGCCTGTAAGACGGATCAGAGTGATTCGGAATTCGGGTATTAGCTTCGTCATTTAGAGGGTTAAAGAATCCTCCAAACCGAAACGCACTCTCATCGGCAGATCCGCGCACTCGCGCCGGGCGTGCGTCATGCCGGCAACCATCACGCGTGCTGACGTCACCGAATGAGGAGCCAATTCGACATGTGCGAACCGCCAGAAGGCCGCCGCGGAAGCGACGGGGCCACATCGGCGGAGATCGCTGTGGCCTGTCGTGCAGGACGGACTGCAGCGCAAATTGGCCAGCAGAATCCTTTTTCAGGCTCGCGAGGAGCGTTGGATGGGCGCGATGGCGTGCGTGGCCTTGTTAACGGTTTCTATATCGTGCTGACTGGCCACCGGCTTACGCTGCCAGTGTGGAGCGGACGCCGAATGTCGAGTGCTCGGCTACTCGTCCTCGTCGTCGATCGATTCAGTGATCCACTCCGGTGGTACGAGGGCCTGGCTGTTGCTGTAGCGCCAGCGCTCGACGACGTGGTCGCGGAAGAGCGGATCTGCCAAGTCGGCGTGCTCGACGACGATGACCTGGAGCGCGCCGTCGAGCGCCTGGACGGTGTCGTTGATGGTCCGGTAAATATTCAGCAGGTGGCTGAGGTCATTTCCCTGCGGTGTGGGCTCGCCGGTGTAGTCCGGCGGGAAGTACACCTGGGACGGCTGGTCGAGGATCAGCATCCGCGGAACGGGTCCGCGGTGCTCACTGAACCACTCGTGCAAGCTCAGCAGTGTGGCGACGTGGTAGCCCAAGTGGTTCTCGGCGCTGCCCATGTCGGCGAGCCGGACGGGGCCGTCGGCCGTGTCGGCGACGACAGTCAGCCGGTTGACGTCGAGTCGGACGGGCGCGTCCGAGTGGTCAAGCTCCAGCGCGGCAGCCTTGGTGCGGATGTTCTGACTGATCAGCGACAGGTAACTGGTGAGCCGGTCGCCCTGGGTATCGTCGCTCAGGAGTTCTTCCAGATCAGCGATCTGACGCTGGAGGTCGTCGCGGCGGTCTTCGACCTGCGGGGCACTCACATGCTCGGCGGTGGTGTCGAGGTAGAGGCTGATACGGCCGCGCACATGGGCGGCCCGCTGCGCCTGGTCCGGCTCCTGCTGCAGCGCGCGCAGCCCGGCGCTGATTTCGTTAATTTCATCCTGGCTGCGGGAGAGCGCCGCGCGCAGTTGCTGCAGCTGCTCTTCCTCCAGGGCGATCTGGCGTTGCAGGGCGGGTGTGTCGCTGCCGATCACCTGCAGATCGCCATCGAGGCGTTCGAGGTCGTGCATGATCGTCGCCACTGTGGTGTTGGCCGAGGCGATCGGGCTCTCGCACACCGGGCATTGCGCGGATTGGGAGGTTTCCGGGGACAGCCGCATCAACCCGAGAGACGCGAGACGCTGGCGCTGCTCTCCTGCCTCGCCCGCGAAGTCGTCATTCTCCTTAACCGCGCGCTTGAGGTCTGCGATGCGGGCCCGGGACTGCCCTACGGCGCGCCGCAGTTGGGCACGCCGGCCGATGGCGGCGGCCAACGGGTCACCGTCGTTGTCCGGTCTGGACTCCGGCTCCAGCGAGATGCTGCCTTCCAGGGCGAGCCGCAGAAAGCTAAGGATCTCTTCCGCCGTCGGCTCGCTGTCGAGGTACGGGGCGAGCCCTGCCTCGACCGCCTCGGTAAGCAGCGCTCGGGCTTGGCCCGAGGCTGGACCGAGGTCGCGGGC
Organism: Paractinoplanes bogorensis; assembly: GCF_018829635.1. Classification (GTDB taxonomy): domain Bacteria; phylum Actinomycetota; class Actinomycetes; order Mycobacteriales; family Micromonosporaceae; genus Actinoplanes; species Actinoplanes bogorensis. The sequence continues at coordinate 235,479 of NZ_JAHKKG010000016.1, read as the reverse complement.
CTGGGCTAGTTTGGCTTCAAGGTCGGAAAGGTCCCGCCGTAGGAGTCGCAGCCGGTTGCGCAGCGCTGCCTGTTCGGGGTCGACGGCGCCGAGGAAGTACGGGATCACACCCCGAATGGTGTTCGGTCGCCACTCCTCACCCTGGGAATGGAACAGCAGGTCGGGGTTAGCGACCTCGTTCTGCGCCTGGAAGCAGAAGTACAGCGCGTGGCGGATCGACGGAGCGATGGTCTGGGCGCGGGCGACTGCGGGCACCTTGATGGTGCGGTCGATGCCACAGAATTCGCTAAGGATGTCCTTGGCGGTATCCAGGGGCGTCGCAAAGGTCAACTCTTCCAACGGGGGAGGCGGAGTCTCTGGGGCTTGGGACAGGACACACAGCACGGTGCTCACGGCGTTCCCTGATGCCGGTGCGCGCCGGGCGACGAAGAGCTGCTGGCCAGGTTTCACCAGGGTTACGGCGTAGGCGTCCACGTACGTGCGGACCTTGCCGGCCTTGACGGGGTAATCGGAGCTAGCCAGGCAGTAGTCGATGATCGTCAGCAGCGCGCTCTTCCCGCGCCGGGAGTCGCCCGTGACGATGTTCAAGGTGCCGGTGTGGAATGGGACCGTGCGGACCTGTCCGGGCTGCTTGCCGTAGACGGTGACCGCTTGGATCTGAAAGGTCACGCTTGGACTCCCAAGAGCGTCAGGACGGTACTGATGCTGCCGGTGCTGGGCAGCCAGCGCCCGAGTTGGTGGGCGGCTTTCTGTATCGCGGTGTTCTGTCCGGGGCCGTCCTTGAGGGCCGTCACGGCCCGTGCCTTCCCCGTCAGCCCAGCGCCTTGAAGCCTTAGCACATCGATCTGAAGGGCGAAAAGCAGGCCTGGTCGCACGACGGCGGCGAGGGCGGCGGCGTTGAGGCCCATTGCCACGCGCACGGCCTCGTTCTCATCGAGCCAGTTCATCAGCCCGGAGCGGAGGGTGGCGGGGAGCGCCGTCCGGATAGACGGCTGGAGAGCCATAACCGCGGCGGTCACTGCGACTGGAATTGGGCAGGCAGAGCGGTACTGCTTCTCATAGCCCTGCACAGCCCGAACGCATACGAGTGCCATGAAGGCCGGATTGAACAGGGCACGCTCTTCGCGGCTGAGGTCATGCTCAGCCATCAGCGGCTCCCGCCGGCTCCAACAGAGCCGCCAGCCGGGCGCTGAAGTCCGGATGCCACCCGACCTGCAGCTCGTCCGCAAGCATTTGGTAGGACCCCTTGACGACGAACACCTCTTCACAGCCTGTGCGGATGCGAAGCCGGGCCTCCCGGTCGACCCACCTGTAGATCAGCTTGGCCTCGCGCTTCATCTCTGCTTCCGTGGCTTCATCGCCGAGGTCTTCGCGCATCTCAGCGAAGCGCGACTGCCACTCCTCGACGAGCCTGCGTTCATACGCGCCGATCTCGCCGGCACGTAACAGGTTCTCGTTCGCCCAGCGGGAGCGCTGAGCGAAGGCCCTCACCCAGTCCCGAACCGCGTAGCCGATCCGCTCCGCGCCCACGTCGATCAGCCGGAGCTGGTGCACGAACACCTTATCGGCGGCGTCGGCAGCGGCCGGGGTCGCAGCCGTGAGCGCGGCGATATCAGGGTCGATCGGCAGGTTGTGCTCTCCGATCTGATTGCGCAGATCGTTGAACAGCTCGTCGAATTCGGAGCCTGTCACCGGATCCGACCCCGGGAAGCTCATCTGGACGGACGCCCGCTCGAAGAACCAGCCCTCAAGACGCTGAAGAAAGGACTCGGCATACCGGCGCTCTACAGCCAAGCTTGCATAACCGAGCAGTTCCTCCCTGATTTTGTCCATCCCCGGCGCGTCACCGATGACCTCGACCCGGCTGATGAGCTCGGCCCGGCACTGCACCCCGAGCGCGTCGAACGCCTCGAAGGCCTTGGCCAATGTCGTGCTCTTCGAGGACTGCCGTGCCTGGACGAGGAGGGCCTCGGCAGCCTGCTCGTCACGGTGCCCGCTGGCCTTAGGCTGCAGGAGGAACCCCGCGCTGTCGTCCGGCAGCTCTGCGGTGGTAATCAGGTAGAGGCTTGTCTCGGCAAGGTCGATGTGCCCCTCGGTGACGGCGTGTGACCAGACTCTGATCGTCTTCCACAGGTCCGGAGAGAGGTCCGTCAGTCTCACATTGTCTGCCCGCTTCTTCAGCTGGGTCAGCTCGATATGCGAGCCGATGAGGGTCTGGACATCGTCCGTTGCCTCAATCGCCACACTCCACTCGATCCCGCCCCTCGAGAGCTCCACGCACCGCTGGAGCGCCACGCGGAGCTGGTAGAGGTATCCGAGCGCTGACGCTGATGCCTCGAAGGGATTTCCCGGGCTGGTCATATACCCACCGCCTCCCTCTGATTACCGCGTGCAGCGATCATTCCATGGCCGCGCCGAAGGTAAAACACGGACTGCCGAACTTGCCGAACCGTTATGAGTGCTGACCAGCAGCCCGTGAATCGCGTGCCTGCCCGTGATGCTCTACCTCTCCGCCGACCGCGACGAGTTGCTGCATTGCCTGGCCGAACGCAACGAACGCGAGGACGCCAACGAGATCCTCGGGCATGACGGCAAGGTCTCCGGTGCCCGCCTACGCAACCTCCGGACAACGAAGCGAAGGTCTTCGACGTGACCGGCGTGTTCATGGCGATCGGGCAGAACTGGCGCGGCGAGCTCTTCAAGGGCCAGGTCGAGCTGGACGACGAGGGTACGTAAAGGTCTACCAACCCTCGACTCGCACCAACATCCCGGGCGTGTTCCCCGCCGGCGACCCGGTCGACCACACCTACCGGCAGGCCATCTACGCCGTAGGCGCCGGCACCGCCGCGGCGCTGGATGGCAAGCGTTACTTTAACTCGCACCGAAATAGTCGATCGCCTGTGCTGGTGGCTGGTGCTTAAGTGGTCGGATGCCGCTGCCGCTGTATACGCCGCCGGCTCTCCGCTCGTCCCGGGAGCCGAACCCGTTTGCCCGTTCGCAGCCGGAACGCCTGCGTGTATTGATCGACTGGCCGCTGGCAACCGGACTGGTCGACGGTGATGGCGACTATCAGGGTTATCCGTTCCTCGGTAGCGGCAGCACCGGCTACCCGGATGCTGCCGCAGTGCTCCGCAGTTACCTCGGGCACGACGCCCTCGAGGTCCTGCGGATCGCCGACGAGCTCAAGGAGGATGGCGATGTGGTTTTGGGTGAACCGCATCCGATAGAAGGTCACGAAACCTTCTCGTTCCAGGTCCGGAGGCCGAGCGGGACCAGCTATAGCGGGATCTACTACTACCAGCAAGCGGTCGACGAAGCAGCCGCCTTCACCTCCCGGCATGGCATAAGCACCCAGGACGGCTACGACGGCGCGATATTTTACCGCATCGGCGCCGAACTGGAAGCAGACCTGGTCGTGACCGGCCGGCGCTGGCTGCTCGCCGAGCGCGGACGACCGCACGGCAAGAGCCTGGCCCGCCTCGCTTCCCCCGACGAAGCGCTCGCGTTGATCGGTTTGTACCTGCGCTGGCACCGGCAGTACATGATCGTTGGCGGCTCTGCCGTCCGGTGGCATCCGACTGACATGCGCCACAGCGCTGCTTACACGGCGATGCCCGCGTTCGAGCGGTGGAATCAAGCCGGCCGCACCTGGCACGACCGCACGCCTGGTGGTGACCTCACGATCGAGCAGCTCAACCAGACCCTGCTGACCCGGATCTCGCGCGCGTTGCAGTTCCGCGACGGTGTATTTGCCTTGTCCGCCACGATGGACGGGCACGAACCGGAAGAGATGCTGTGCGAGCTGGACTCACTGCTCTTTTCGCTCGTAGGGGCGTTCGATGTCTCCGCCCGAATCACCGACTGTCTCCTGCAAATCAACGACCCGGTCCGCAAGATCGGCTGGCCGAACCTCGAGTGGCACAGAAAGCTCGAGCCGATCGCGAAGGACCTTTACGACTACACCGCTGACGGCACGCAGATGCATCGGGTCTTCAAGGTGCTGCGCTGGCTGCGGAACAGCGTCCACAACGAAGCCCTCGACCTGACCACCGACAACAAGACCTTCTACCTCACCATCGACGCCGAGACCCAGGACAAGCTCCGCGGTTTCCTGCGCGAAGGCCACACCGGCTGGACGACGGGGAACCTCGGGATCCACGTCCAGTCGCCGGGCGGGGCAACAGCAGAAAAGTGGCTACCCGGCACCGGCCGCCACAGCGTCACGGTCCGTCGCAGCGGAGCACCACGACCCGCTGACCCCCTCGAAGGCCGCCTCGCCGTCGACGTCCGGAAGCTGATCAACAAGATCTTCCCCGAGTGCCTGACCGCGCTCGACCAGATCATGCGACTCACGCCGCTGACCCGTGTGCCCGGCTATCACCCGGGTCTGGACGATCCGTCGCGGGTCAACCTGCCGTGGCAGTACAGCGACACCACCGGCCACCGGCTCCGCTTCCTGTACGGGCTCACCGAACTCGGGTAGCCGACGGCAGCTGCTGCAGGAGGTCGAGTCGATGTATTGCGACGGAGTACTCGGCCCGGCCGCTCCGCCTATCGCGCCCGCGGCAGGTGGGCCAAGCTAGTCGGACTGGTCGTCATCGCCGTTCTCGATCGCGCGGACAAACCGCTTAAGAGCAGACGGATCCTTATCAGTTGAGCTGAAGACATAATTCGGCACGAACGTCAGCTGTGAGATCAAGTTGAACGCCAAATCCATGTGTTCGGCGACCTCCTCGGGAGTGACCGTGAAGGTCTCCCACTTGCCTCCTACCCGCTTGGCCCGCTCGAACCAGTTGCCAGCGAGCGGCCAGGAGTGCGCCACCTTGCTGTTGCGGAACTTGGCCAGCTTCTTCAGATTCGGCTTCAGATCCTTATAAGGCGCGAGAGACATCTGGGCCGGCATCCGCTCGGTGAGCAGATCGCGAAGTCTGCGAAGCATGTCTTCGTAGCCCTCATGGGATGTCTCGAGCTCGCGCTCGATCTCGGCGCGCTCGTCGTCGGTGGTGCCCTCCAAGAGCGCGATGAGAGCTTGGAGCAGTGCTGCGACTTGTTCGTGCATCGACGCGACCATCTCGGGGATGGGTTCCATGCCGAACTTGGCCGCCGTGGCGTCTACCGCACCCGACCCCGGCCGGCCGCCGATCTCGAAGTCGTCGTCGCCGGTGCACATAGCAGGATCGTGCCCATTTTGCTGACATTGGCAGACACAGGCAGTTGGCGTGACGATCGTGAGTTCCTTCAAACGCTCACCAACGAGCAGCGCCTTGCCGGTCTGATCACGCCGCACGATCGCGCGCGAGGCAGCGGTGCGGCCTCCGAATCCAGCGGTGCGCCGCTTCATCCTATTCAGGTGTGAACGGGTGGCCGGTAGGTCGAGCGCAATACGACACGGTTCACAGACATGCTGGAAACTCACGAATCCAAACTACCTTTGGTAGTCGTTTGGCCGCCTCCCTATTGGCCGTCTTTGCGTCGCAGCACCCAAATCCCAGTCGGTAGTAGGTGAGCCGTTTATGAGGCTATCGGCGCTGTCAGCCAGTCGGCACTGACTCGGCCGACCTCGCGTCGGCTTACGCCCCAATGCCCGACATGCGGCAGAGCGTCGACAGGAAATGGTTGTTCGGCAAAGGGGTTGTCGAAGCGGGTAATGCGGGGCTCGGCGGGTCCGCCGGGGAACCAGTCGTGCAAGGAGTACACCGCGGACACCTGACGGCGTTTGCCCTGCGAGTGCTGACGGCCGACGCCAAAGAAGCCGTCTCTCTGCCGGGTGCTTTCGCCGGTGGCGATAACGACTGCCGGCGTTCCGGTCAGTGCCTGGTGCACCTCGTCGATGGTGCACCAGAGATCACGCGCGCCGACCAGGATGGCGAACGGCTTTCCCCTCAGGTCATACTTGCCGGCCTTGGTGTCGAGTCGTTCACGCAGGCGCACGGCAGAGTCGATGAGGCCGCCCATCGCTGCGCCGCTGACGACGGTCGGATCCTGCGGGCCGACCTGGTGGTCGGGAGGCAGAGCGAGGAACTGGAACGAGATCTCCGTCTCCCGTCCGACGTAGGTCTTCTCGGGGGTGCCCGTACCGTCGAGCGGCAGAATCTGCGGGTTAGCCCGAAGGTCGTCCAGGGTGGCGTTGAGCCAGCGGAGAAGGTGCCGCAGGTTCGGGGTTCCTACCCAGCGCCGGATATCGAACATCAGAGAGTGAGTGGTCAACGGGAGTCGATTGTTGATCTCGTCGGCCAAGGTCGCGTGGTGGCGTTCTTCGGCGGTCCAGTCGTCGCGCTGGAACAGGGAGAGTACTTCGAGCGCTCCTACGTACTGCTGATCGCGGTAGAGACGGAAGTCCAGGCGAGTACCCGTCGTACCCTCCCCTTCCTCGTACGCAACGTCGTAGTGGCGGGCCAGCAGGTTGTATACGTACAGCTCGTCGAGCGCGCTGAAGAAGCGCTTCTTGTCCGCCGAGTGAAGATCGGCGTACATCCGGCCGTTCTCGTCCGGGAACCGGGAGTAGAGCTCGTTGATAATCCGTCGGCCCTCGACGGCTTCCGGCAGGGTGACCGTGGTGAACCAAGCGGAGGTCGGTTCCGACATTGTCAGGTATTGATCACGTCGGATCGTTGGTTCCTCGAACGCCGACTGTTTCATGTCGGGCGACACTAGTGATCGGACGATGAGGCCGCCACTGAGATGCACTCATGGGTGAATGCCGACTGTGCCGGTCGCCACTCTGCGGCGTGACCCACCCAGCAGAGGCTTACATCTGGCCGCGATTAAGAGCTGGACAGGGTTCATACCGTGGATGAGTGACCATTGGCCTTACGCAGGAACAAAAGCTATCCCTGGTCCACGAGTGCACCGACGCCTCGGCACTTTTCACTCGAGGCCTCGACATGCTCGCCTCTGTCCGGGACGACGACACCGGCGCCGTTGCGGTGATGTCGCTGCTCGCTCTCGGAGCGGAGAAGATGCTCAAGCTGACGATCGGCTTGGCGACGGTCGATCAGGGGCGACCGTGGCCGTCGAAATCCGAGATGCGGGACATCGGGCACCAGGTCTTGGCGGCAGATAGTGCGGCTCGACCGCTGCTGCGCCGACTACGCGGGACGGCGCCGGGGCACCTGACTGGGCTCGAAGCCGAGGTGGACGCGGACGCGATCCTTCCCGTCGTGCTCGAGGCCCTGGATCGCTTTGGATCCGCTGGACGCTTCTACCACCTGGATGTTCTGGCTGAGGCAAAGCAACCCGCGGCGTCGCCGAGGCATCTCTGGCACGACGCCACCACGGCCGTCATGAAGCAAGACCCAGGTCTGGGCGCCGCCATCGACGGGACAACAGATCACGCGGTGGCCCGTCGACGGTGGAACAACACGATGGTTACATCACTGCGGACGTGGTGGGAGATGTACTACGCAGCATGGCGAAGCGGTGTCATCGGGGACCTGGCACACCAATTTGCCGGTGAACTCAAACTGCGGGACATCGCCACTGTCTGACCTCGAACCAATTAATCAGGAAGTAATCGCTACGCGTTCTCGAAGGCCAGGATGTCGAGGGCTTTGGCTGCGCCTGTGTCGAGGGTCTTGCGGGCGAAGTAGGTGTCCTGGGTCATGCTGACTTTAGCGTGTCCGAGCTGGTCGGCTGCCTGGCGTGCGGTCAGTCCTGCTTCGTCCATGAGGGTGGCGACGGTCTTGCGGAGAACGTGCGACGTGAGATCGGGCAGTCCAGCGTAGACGAAGGCGTCTTTGATCTGGTGGTCGACGTTGGAGGGGTCGCGCAGTGTGCCGACCGCGGATGGGAAGACGAGGCCGAGTTCGCCGAAGTTGAGGGCTTCCTGGTGGCGGCGGGTGCGGAGGACGGTGATGGCCCAGTCGGGCAGGATCAGGGTGCGGTAGCCGGCTTCGGTCTTCGGTTCGGGCTTGATGATCAGACCAGCACCCTTGATGCGGATGACGGTGCCGCGGACTTCGACGGTCTTGGCATCGAGGTTGACGGCGTCCCAGACGAGGGCGAGGGCTTCTCCGACGCGCATGCCGGTGGCGGCCATGATGTCGATCAGGTCGGGTATGTCTCGGCGGCGTGCGACCTGGTCGTAGGTGACGTAGGCGCGTAGTTGCCGGACGCCGGCGGCGGTGAGGGCTCGGGGCTTGCCCTTCTTGGGTTTCACGCTGATCGGTGAGGTGTCGCGGACCGGGTTGCGGGTCATCGCGTCGAGGCGGGCTGCGTAGGAGCAGACGTTGCTCAACACCGACCGGGCGGTCTTGGTGAGTGCGGGTCCGTGTTTGGCTTCGACGGCGCGGAGGAAGCGTTCGGCGGTGCCGACGGAGAGTTCGCGGCAGCGGATGTTGCCGACCGACGGGATGATCTGCGCGTCGAGACGTTCTCGGTAGATCCGCTTGGTGCCGGGTGACTTGTCGCTTAGGGAGAAGCCGGCCCACCAGGCTTCGGCGACGATGCTGAGTTTGGTGTCCGGGTTGATCTCGGCGGTCGGATCGACGCGGACCCGGTCGCGGACCGCTTCCTTCAGCGCACGTTCGGCGCCTGACTTGGTGGTGCCGTTGCGTTCCATCGCGCGGACCACGCCGTCGTAGTCACGGAAGCGGCAGCGAGCGCGCCAAGCCGCGCCCGCTCCGGTGACTTTGATTTTGCCTGCGGTGCCGATCGCCAGTGGCGGCCGCGCCATGAGAACCCCCGAAATTACTCACCTTTAACGATGCGCAATGTCGAGAAACGACGATCAATGTCGAGCAGGACGCCGGTCTGACGTTGCAGCTCAGAGCCTTTATTGGCGGCTTCAATCAGGCAAAGAAGCTATTGTCTGTCAATTCCGGCAGGTTATTGGTTCGAGTCCAATCGGGGGAGCGAGTCGGAGGCCCCTGTCTGCGGAGTGCGCAGACTGGGGCCTCGCTCTGTTTCTTACCTGGGGGCCGAGCCCCCAGACCCCACGTTCCGGTGGTGGCGCTGAGTGGTACGGCGGCGGGCACGCGGTGGGCTCGCGCTTCGGAACAACAGCCGGCACGCGGTGGGCTCGCGCTTCGGAACAACAGCCGGCACGCGGTGGGCTCGCGCTTCGGAACAACAGCCGGCACGCGGTGGGCTCGCGCTTCGGAACAACGGCCGGCAGGCGGTGGGCTCGCGCTTCGGAACAACGGCCGACACAGGTGGGCTCGCGCTCCGCGCGTCGTGGGGCTCGGAACGGAACAACGGCCGGCACGCGATGGCTCGTGGGGTCTGGGAGTGACGGGCCTAGGGTAGGCGGGCGTGTTTGTTGGCGTACATTGCTGCGTCTGCGGTGGCCAGGACCTCGTCGGGGGTGCAGTTGGGGGTGGCTACGGCTGTGCCGAGGCTTCCGCCTACGCGGACCGGGCCGGTGGTCAGGTGGACGTCCTGGTGGAAAGAGCTGCGCACGGCATCGGCGACGGTGCGGGCAGCGTGCTCGTCGGCGTCCGGCAGGAGCACCGCGAACTCGTCGCCGCCGAGCCGGGCCACGGTTGCGGTCGGGCCACACGCCGCGCGTAGCCGCTCGGCCACGAAGCACAGCAGCTCGTCGCCGGCCAGGTGTCCCAGCGTGTCGTTGACCTGCTTGAAGCCGTCGAGGTCGACCAGCAACATCGAGTACGGGCGGTCGGCCACCTCAGCCAGGCGGCGCCACAGCTGCGCCCGGTTCGGCAGCCCGGTCAGCGAGTCGTGATAGGCGACGTACTCCAGTCGTTCCTCGTATCCCCGCTGCGCGGTGACGTCCTGAAGCGCCACGATCGTTCCGTGCTCGGTCAGCACCGTCTCGGCCACCACCTGCAGCACCTGGCTGTCCCCGCGGGTCAGCCGCAACTCGAGGCCGGACTCGCCGGGCCGCATCCGGCGTGGGTCGACCGGGGTGCCGTCGGACAGCGTCGCGCGCAGTTCGTCGAGCGGGCCGATCAGCTCGGTGGCGGCCGGGTTGGTCAGCAACACCTCGCCCTCCGAGCCGGTCACCAGGACCGGCAGCGGCAGCCGGCTCAGCACCTCGCCGATCATCCGGGTGTGCTTCTGCTGTTCCGCGCGCAACCGCAGAAGCAGCAGCCGCATGCCGAAAACCAGCAAGGGCACAATCACCATCCCGCCGTACGCGCCGTACAGGGCCGGGATGTGCAGCAGCAGCGAGCCGGCTGTGAACACCACCAGATAGCCGGCCAGCAGGGGCAGCAGGCGGCGCAGCCGGCCGGTGGCGGCCCGTGACAGCAAGGAGAAGAAGGCGACCCCGAGCACCGGGTCCATCTTGGCCGCCATGCTGAGCATCGCCGCCGCCCCGGCCAGTTCCAGCAGATCAACCCAGGCCGGCACGAGCCGGCCGGTCCGGAACTCGGCCAGCCGGAGCAGAAGAAGCCCGGTCAGCACCCCGGTGGCGGTAGTGAGGGCGTACGGGCCGTCGCCACGCATCTGGAAGAGCGCGAACACGCTGCCGAGGAGCAGGGTGAGCAGGAACAACAGGCGCAGACGGCCCAGGGCGTCGCGGGTCACCCCATCACGTTGCCAGCCTTCGACGCAGTTGTCAGTTGTTCATGGGGCATTCCGGTTGCTCAGGAACGCAGCTTCACCGACTGTGCCGGCGGTAGTGGGTGCGGGACTTGGATCGGTTGCCACACGAGGCCATCGAGCACCAGCGCCGGGCGCCCGACTTCGAGACGTCGTAGAAGCGCAGCGGGCAGACCGGATTGGCGCACTTGCGGATGCGGGACGGGTTCTCCTCCAGCAACCGCAGGTAGTGCTCGGCCGCCAGCCACGAGGCACGCCAGGCCGGAGTGTCAGTCTCAGTGATGGCCTGCGGGCCGTCCTCGGTCAGCAGGCGAACGATCCGGCCGTGGCGCAGCGTCTCGTTGAGCATCTCGTGGGTGGCCGGCTCGGGCTGCATCAGCCCGAACAGCGCGGCCCGGGTCTGCCGCAGCGCGTCCAGGGTCTCGGGCGACTCGGGCACCGAGCCCGCCAGGCCGGCCGAGGACAGCCAGATGCCCAGCCCGCCGGGGAGATCGAACAGGTCGTACGCGCCGTCGTCGTCGCTCCAGCGCGTGTTGACCAGGTCGAGCGGCAGGGGCTCCCCGGTCAGGGGGCGAGGGTCGGTCACGTCACTCAGTCTAACCGGTCAAACGCCGTTCACTGGTTGCAGCGCCATCACCTAACCGCTAAATTGAGTTTCTAAGGTTAGGAGACGAACGTGACGGGGACGGGCATGACGCCTTATCACCGCGGTGAACTGATCGCGCAGCAGCGGGCCGGGCTGCTCGACGAGGCCGCCCACGTGTCGGTGCTGATCAACGACGAGATGCCGCGGGCGGGCCGGGCGTTCCTGGCCGAGCAGCCGATGCTGGTCGTCGGGGCAGTCGATCGGAACGGCGCACCGTGGGCCACGCTGCTGACCGGCGAACCGGGCTTCATCACGGTCACCGGGCGCTCGACGATCACGGTGGCCGCGGCGCCGGCGGCGACCGATCCGCTGCACGACGTGCTCGCCGGACCGGCCCGGGTCGGCCTGATCGCGATCGAACCCGGCACCAGGCGCCGCATCCGGATGAACGGCACGGCCCGGCCGGCGAGCGACGGACTGCGGATCGAGCTCGCCCAGATCTATCCCAACTGCCCGAAATACATCCAGCGGCGGGTGCCCGTCCGCGACGACGTCCCGCCCGGCGTCCCCCGCCTCGGCACCCGGCTCACCGCGGGCGAGATGGGGTTCATCAACGCCACCGACACCTTCTTCGTGGCCACCGCCGACCCGGAAGGCAACGCGGACGCCTCGCACCGCGGGGGCAATCCGGGCTTTCTACGCGCGCTGAGCCCGACCCGGCTGCGCTGGCCCGACTACGTGGGCAACTCGATGTTCAACACGTTCGGCAACCTCGAGGTCAACCCGCGTGCCGGGCTGCTGCTGCCGGACTGGTCCACCGGCACGCTGACGCACCTCACCGGCACGGCGGTCGTCGACTGGGATCCGGCGCACGCCGCGGCCGTTCCGGGTGCCCAACGCCTGGTCGACTTCACCGTCGAACGCGTCGTCCGCATCGACCACGCGTCGCCGCTGCGCTGGACCGAACCGGAGTACTCGCGCTTCAACCCGCTTCCCGCGCGCGCGGGAAATCAATAAAGGACACAGCGTTTCCGGTACGGGCGTGAAGGTTTTCTGAAGCAGGGGCAGGGCTGATTCCCGTACGGGGAAAGACGTTGAACAAAAGCACCGGGGACGGCTCACGCCCGTACGGGAAAAGGGGGTCGGGGGTGTGTTAATGGAGTCACGGAGCGTGGCCTTGCCCTTTCGTGAACATTCCTTCCCGAAAGTTCAACGGGCACCCCCGACCTGCGTGAACAGGGTCGAATTGCGCGCCTGAGAAACTGTGCTATGGCGTGATGGTCATCGATTGACACGGTCGAACAGGCGGGGAACAGTGCTTAGAGAGCGCTCTACGCACTGAGCGTCACGGCCGGGATGCGCCCCCCTTCCATGTCCGCCCCCGAAGCATTCCGGCCGGTGCGGGATCCCTACCGGTACGCCGGGCCCGCACCAATACGGGGCTGGACTGTGGAGTGCCTATGCGACTGAATCGCAAATCCCTGCTCGTCTCCGGTGTGGCGACCGTTGCGATCGCCGCAGCCGTGGGTGTCGTCCCGAACGCTTTCGCGGCGGGACCGGATCTGCTCCCCCTGACCGTCACCAACGACTCCGGCCGGAGCGAGGCCGTGCACCTCTACGTGCTCGGCGAGTCCGGCGGCAAGCTCGGCTACGTCAACGAGGGCGGCACCTTCACCGCCTGGCCGGCCGGGGGCAGTCCGCCCACGCCGGCGCCGGACGTGGCGATCGACGGGCCCGCGCAGGGTGCCAGCAAGACCCTCCAGGTGCCGAAGGGCCTGTCCGGCCGGATGTACATGTCGTTCGGGGACAAGCTCGACTTCCGCATCTCGGAGACCGGTGGCCTGGTGCAGCCCGCGCCGTGGGCCGGCGGCGACCCGAGCCGGGACGTCCTGTTCGACTGGAGCGAGTTCACCTACAACGACTCCGGTGTGTGGCTGAACAGCTCGCAGGTGGACATGTTCGCCGTGCCGCACTCGGTCAGCGTGACCGGCTCGGACGGCCAGACGCTCAAGACCGGTGAGCTCAAGCCGGGCGGCCACACCGCGGTCGTCGACGGTATGAAGGCCGACCCCGAGTTCGCCAAGCTGGTGCAGACCCGCGGCGACGGAACCGTGCTGCGCGTGCTCGCGCCGGGCAAGGGTGCCGACGCCGGTGGCTTCAACCCGGACTACCTGGGCGGCTACATCGACCGGGCCTGGGCCGCGTATGCGGGCAAGGACCTGACGGTCAAGCCGTTCGCCGAGCAGCCCGACAAGATCTTCACCGGCCGTACGAGCGGTGACGTCATGAACTTCACCGACTCCACCGGCGCGCAGGTGGCCAGCTTCAACAAGCCGACCTCGTCGAACGTCTGGGGCTGCGACGGCAACCTCGGGGCCCCGAACGACCTGGTCGTCGGGCCGATCGCGCGCAGCCTGTGCGCGGCGCTGTTCCGCGGCACCCTGGGCACGCAGGACGTCGAGCCCAGCACCGACCCGGGCACGTTCTATCAGAACGACCCGGCCAACCTGTACGGCAAGTTGATCCACGAGAACATGGCCGACGGCAAGGCGTACGCGTTCGCCTTCGACGACGTGGCCAACCAGGAGTCGCTCGTGCACAGTGGCGACCCGACGTCGATCAGCATCAACCTCTCCCCCTTCAACTGAGCTACCGCTCGGGGGCGTGCGGCCTTTGCGCGCCCCCGAGCCCCATCTCTTCAACTGAGCTACCGCTCGGGGGCCTTTACGCGCCCCCGAGCCCCTCCCTTCACCTGAGCCCCCTCTCGACAAGCGTGCGGCCCTGCACGCCTCGAGCCTTCAGCGAAGGAGTCCTCTCTTGAAAAAGAAGTTCGCACTCCCGGCCCTGACCGTCGGCGCCACTGTGGCCGCCCTGACCGTGGGCATCTCCCCCGCCTCGGCGCACGGCTACATCTCATCCCCGCCCTCTCGGCAGGCCAACTGCGCCAGCGGTGCGGTCGCCGACTGCGGTGACGTCCAGTACGAGCCGCAGAGCGTCGAAGCGGCCAAGGGTTCGAAGGACTGCAACGGCGGCGGGTCCCGGTTCGCCGTGCTCAACGACAACAGCAAGGCGTGGCCGCGCGCCACGGCCGGGCAGTCGGTGACGTTCGACTGGGTGCTCACGGCCCGGCACTCGACCACCACGTGGGAGTACTTCATCGGCGACACGCTGCTGGCGTCGTTCGACGACGGCGGCGCGCAGCCCGGCGCCACCAAGACCCACACCGTGAACATGCAGGGCTTCACCGGCCCGCAGACCGTCCTGGCCCGCTGGAACGTGGCCGACACCGCGATGGCGTTCTACGCCTGCGTCGACCTGAACATCGGAGCGTGATCATGAAGCGTCGTCTCATTGCCGCTGCCCTGGCTCTCACCGCCGGCGTGGCCGCACTGATCACCGGCACCAGCGCCTCGGCGGCCACCCTGCCCGTGTCCGAGGCCCAGTTCCAGGAGATGTTCCCGAACCGGATCGACTTCTACTCGTACTCGGGCCTGATCGACGCCATGAACAAGTTCCCGGAGTTCACCGGGACCGGCGGCGAGGACGTGCAGAAGCGCGAAGCGGCCGCCTTCCTGGCCAACATCAACCACGAGTCGGGCGGGCTGGTCTACGTCGAGGAGCTGAACCAGGCGAACTGGCCGCTCTACTGCGACTCCGCTCAGCCGTACGGGTGCCCGGCCGGTCAGTCCGCGTACCACGGGCGCGGTCCGATCCAGCTGAGCTGGAACTTCAACTACAAGGCGGCCGGTGACGCGCTCGGCATCGACCTGCTCAACAACCCCGACCTGGTCAAGAACGACTCGTCGGTGGCCTGGCAGACCGGGCTCTGGTACTGGATGACCCAGAACGGGCCGGGCTCGATGACGCCGCACGCCGCGATGGTCAACGGGGCCGGCTTCGGCGAGACGATCCGGAGCATCAACGGGTCGCTGGAGTGCAACGGCGGCAACCCGGCCCAGGTGCAGAGCCGGATCGATGCGTACCAGCGGTTCGCCTCGATCCTCGGTGTGGACCCGGGTGGCAATCTGTCCTGCTGAGTCTCCCTGACGAGAAGCCCGGCACTTCGGTGCCGGGCTTTCTCATTGACCTCTATACACCCGGTGTATACCCTCGGGGTCTACGAATCACGGGGAGGCTCATATGTCCATCTCTCGCATGTCCATCTCTCGTCGGCGACTTCTGGCGACCGGTCTCGCGGCCGCGGCCACTGTTCCGTTCGGGGCCGGCGCCGCCGCGGCCACCGCTCCTTTCGGGGCCGGCACCGCTGCGGCCGCACCGCCCCGGCTCACCCTGCCCGGGCCGACCGGGCCCTATCCGGTCGGCACGACTGCGCTGCGCCTGCTCGACCGGTCCCGGCCCGACCCGTTCACCGGACAGGCCGGGCACCGGGAACTGATGGTGGGCGTCTGGTATCCGGCCCGCGACGCCGGGCGCCTTCCCCGGGCGCCCTGGATGGAGCCGGCGGTGCTGCGGAAATACCTCGTCGACGCCGGCTATCCGGCCGATCTCATCGCCACGCCGCTCACATCCGGGCGGATCGGGGCGCCGAGGGCGCGTACGGGGAAATCGCCTGTCGTGGTCTTCTCGCACGGAGCCCGGGACCATCGCAACGGCAGCTCGGTCATCGTGCAGGAACTGGCCTCGCGGGGCTATGTCGTGTTCGCGATCGACCACCTCGGCGACGCGTACAGCCGGCTGCCGGACGGACGGGTGGTCACGCCCGTCGAAGGATCGTTCACGCCCGCCGTGTACGAGGCGGACGCGCGGTTCGTGCTCGATCACCTCTTCTCGCGGCCGTCCGACCGTCTCGATCTGGGGCGGATCGGGATGTTCGGCTGGTCCAAGGGTGGGACGGCGACGGCGCGGGTGATGCTGGCCGATCGGCGGGTGCGGGCCGGGCTGGCCATCGACGCGCCGATGCTGCCGCTGATGACGGGCGTCGTCGACCGGCCGTTCATGATGATGACGGCCGAGTACACACGGGCTCTGGAACCGGCCATCGCCCAGTTCTGGGACCAGCTGCGGGGCTGGCGGTTGAACGTACGGGCGGCGGGGGCTCTCCACGGGGCGTACGGGGACCTGCAGGTTCTCATGCCCCAGGTCGCGCGGATCACCGGCATGAGCGACGCGGAACTGCGTACCTGGATCGGGGACCTCGATCCGGCCCGGGCGGTGCGGATCGATCAGGCGTATCCGGTGGCGTTCTTCGACGAGCATCTGCGCGGGCGGCCGCAGCGGCTCCTCGACGGGCCGTCCCCCTCCTTCCCCGAGGTCGCCTACCTGCCCTGACCGTTTCTCGTGCCGTGATCACCTGGCGCCGTTAGGCTGGGACCGCCTGGTTTCGTCCCCTGTGAGGTGCTCGTGTCGCAACCTGTCGAGGTGGACGTCGTCATCGTCGGCGGCGGTCTCGCCGGACTCTCGGCTGCCCGCAGACTCGACCGCGCCGGCGTGGAATGGCTGCTGGTCGAAGCCTCCGACCGGGTCGGCGGCCGCGTCGCGACCGACGTCGTGGACGGCTGGCACTTCGACCGCGGCTTCCAGGTGATCAACACGGCCTACCCACGGCTGCCCGCCCTGGTCGACGTGGAAGCGCTCGACCTGCGCTACTTCACGCCCGGCGTGCTGGTGCGGCGGGGCGGCGAACTGCACCGACTGGAAAACCCGGTGCGTGAGCCCCTCGCCGCCGCGCAGACCCTCACCTCGGGCGTCGGCACGCTCAGCGACCGCCTCAAGTTCGCCGCGCTCGCCACCAAATGCGCGACGCTGCCCGCGGCCAAGCTGCTCGAAGCGCGCGAGACGACGACGCAGGAGATGCTGCGCAAGGCCGGCCTGTCCCACCGGATGATCGAAGAGGTCATCCGCCCGTTCCTGTCCGGCGTCTTCGGCGACCGCTCCCTCGACACGTCGAGCCACGTGTTCGCGATGGTGCTGCGCTCCTTCGCGCGCGGCCGAATGGGCGTACCCGCAGCCGGCATGGCGGCCCTGCCCGCGGCGATCGCCGGCCCGCTGCCCTACCCGCAGCTGCTGATCGGCGCCCGCACCCTCTCGGTCGAACCGGGCCGGGTGGTCACCGAAGGCGGCGAGATCCACTGCCGCTCGGTGATCGTGGCCACCGACCCCGGCTCCGCCTCCGAACTACTGCCGCAACTCCCCCGCCCCGACATGCACGGCCTGACGACGTTCTACTTCGGCGCCGACCACGCCCCCATCGACGAGCCCACCCTGATCCTCGACGGCGACCGGCGCGAGATCATCGCCAACACGATCGTCCTGTCCAACGCGGCGCCCGAATACGCTCCGCCCGGCAAATCCCTGATCGCCGCCTCGGTGGTCGGCGTTTCGGCCCCGTCCCCCGCCTCCGAGACGGTGATCCGGGTGGAACTGTCCCGCCTGTACGGCGTACCGACGGACGACTGGGAGATGCTCGAGGAGATCGCGATCCCGTTTGCGCTGCCGTCCGCCCGCGTCCCCCAGGCCCAGCTGCGCAAGCCGGTCGACCTGGGCGAGGGCCTGTTCGTAGCCGGCGACCACCGCGACAGCCCGTCCATCCAGGGCGCGCTGGCCGGCGGCTGGCGAACGGCCGGCGCCGTACTTTCCTGGCTCGGAACCCGGGTCAACGCCTGAATCGTCGGCGCTTCGGGGTCGGGACGCGCTTTCCCGCAGCTTCGACGCGGGAGATCGCTGGCTGTGGCTGTGCGGCACGGGTTAGGATCGCCGCCGGTAAGGGGCGGTAGCTCAGTGGGTTAGAGCAGGGGACTCATAATCCCTCGGTCGCGGGTTCGAGTCCCGCCCGCCCCACTCGTTATTACCTGGGGGCGACCCCCAGACCCCACGTTACGGTGGGGCGCTGGGCGGTGCGGTCACGCCTTCGTCGGGCTTGCGTCCTTCGGCCGGAAACCCCTCTGCGATGCGCTTCGAGTTGCCGCCGATCCGGTCGATGCTCTGATTTGAAGTCTGGGTCTCGGCACCTGTGTGCCGAGACCCAGTGAACTTCATTTGACGTTCGGCGACCGGTTGCATCGTCTGCATTGACAGTTCCGTCACCGCCGAAGCAGCGGGGCTGGCGGACCGCGTCCGGGCAATATAAGTCGTTCTTATACTGGGTCGATGTGGGAAGTGCGGTTGCACCCAGAGGTTGAGGCTTGGTTCCTCGGCCTCTGCGAGACCGATCCGGTTACCGCGGACCTCGTATCGGAGGCGATCGACGTCCTGGCCGAGCAAGGGCCGGCGCTTGGCCGGCCCTTGGTGGATCGGTTGAAGGGCAGCACGTTCCACAACATGAAGGAACTTGGCCGGGTTCGTGGGGGACGACTGAGGTGCGGATGATCTTTGCGTTCGACCCGGTTCGGGAGGCGGTGTTCCTGGTCGCCGGGGACAAGTCAGGGCGGTGGCAGACCTGGTATCACGCAGCCATCCCGTTGGCCGACACTGGCTTCGCTGAACATCTGGCCAGCTTGAAGGCAAAGGAGGAGTCATGACCGAGGCATCCAACTGGCGCGACGTGAAGGCCAAGGCTCGGGCGGCCGACCCCACCTGGGACAACAGCGACCGCGTGGCCCGGCGGCAGCAGATGCGGGAACAGATGCTCGCCTCCGTCAGCGGCGCCCAACTGGCCGAGATCCGCCAACAGCTCGGACTGACTCAGGCCCAGCTCGCCGAAGCCGCCGGACTGTCGCAGGCGCGCATCAGCCAGATCGAGAATGGCGACGCCGTCGGACTCGACTCCCTGCGCGCCTACGTCGTCGGCCTGGGCGGCCACCTCGACATCGTCGCACGGATCGGAAACATCCAGCTCAACGTGGCTTAGCCTCGTCGCGCCGCGGCTACTACACCATCCACTTGCGCTTCGGGCTCGGTAACTCTCGGCTGGCAACGAATACGTTGCGGTTCGCATGGTGCAACGTTCGGCCCGCTCGTTATATCTGGGGCGGCCCCCGGACCCACGTTACGGTGGGCGCGGTCGTTCGAGCCCGTTGCGCCCACGTCGGGCTTGCGTCCTCCAGCCGCCTGATTCTCGCCTCCGCCGCGGTGCCCGTCGCGGTGTTCGGGCCGCCGCTATCCGGCTGGTAGGCCAAGCTGCTCGCGTTCACGGTGATGGTGGCGGGCTCGCTGCCGACCCCTGGACGTGGGCGCGATGATGCTGGCGGCTGCACGGCCCGGGCGTTGCATTTAAGGATGTTTAAGGAACGCTTGCTCAGCGTCATGAACTGGTGCCCATCGCTGCTCGTATATCTCGGCACAAGCAGTACTGAGACGAAGAGGAGCCGTGCATGTATCGACGCGGAGTCAGCAGCTATCGACGCGGAGTCAGCAGCCGGACGCGCAAGCTGGTGATTGTAGGTGCCGCCGCGGCGCTGCTCGGGTCGGCGCTCGCGGTCGGCACGGGGATGAGTCAGGCCGCCGAGACCGGTGACGTCAACGCTTTGGTGCCGGCGCTGGGCTTCAGCCCGGGCGACCCGAACGCGACCGCCGACCGCGTCGGCCCCACCGGGGTAAACGTTCCCGGCCGCTGCCCACCCACCCAGGCCCAGGTGAACGCGCAGGTCGCGCTCAAGAACGGCAGCCTGCCGACTGGAACGGACCTCGAAAGCCGCATCCAACGCTACGAGAAGACCCTGTCGGCGATTCAAGACCTGAAATGCCCCGCATCGTCCACGACTTTGCTGGGGCGATTGAAGTCTTTGACCGCGCTGCGCGGAAACGCGAACAGCGATGCCGCCCTGCGTGGTCTCGGCCTGAACGAAACACCGGCGGACCGGGCCGCCGCCCCAGGACCCGGTGACGCGGCCGCGGGCGGATCGACGGGGAACGCCGGAGCCGGCTCCGCTGACATCAACGCTCTGGTGCCGGCGCTGGGCTTCAGCCCGGGCGACCCGAACGCGACCGCCGACCGCGTCGGCCCCACCGGGATCAACGTTCCCGGCCGCTGCCCACCCACCCAAGCCCAGGTGAACGCTCAGGTCGCGCTCAAGAACGGCAGCCTGCCGACTGGAACGGATCTCGAAAGCCGCATCCAACGCTACGAAAAGACGCTGTCGGCGATTCAAGACCTGAAATGCCCCGCATCGTCCACGACCCTGCTGGGACGCTTGAAGTCCTTGACCGCGCTGCGCGGAAACGCGAACAGCGACGACGCCCTGCGTGGTCTCGGCCTGAACGAAACGCCGGCGGGATAAAACCCGATCCGGTGCGGCCTGCTGCCCTTGGTGGGCAGCAGGCCGGGCCGACAGCTGTCAGGATCGCTGAATCTTCTCGATGGCCTTGCCTCGGGCCAGCTCGTCGACCAGCTTGTCGAGGTAGCGAACCTTCTGCATCACCGGATCTTCGATCTCTTCGACCCGCACGCCGCACACCACGCCGGTGATCAGCGGGGCATGGGAGTTCAGGCGAGCGTCTGCGAAGAAATCCTCGAACGAGGTCTCCTGCGCCACGTGACGTTCGATGTCGGCGTCCTCGAAGCCGGTCAGCCAGGTGATGACCTGGTGGAGTTCGGTTTTTGTGCGGCCCTTGCGCTCCACCTTCGCGATGTAGTGCGGATACACCGCGGAGAACGGCATTCGGTAGACCCGCTTCAGGGTCTTTTCGTCCGTCTTCATAGCGTTGATCCTTCCGCGCTCGGCACACCGGCTGCCCCGCAAGGTGACCCATGATGCACTGACCCGCGCCGGAACGTCGAGGCCGATGGGTGCGGCTACCAGCCGACCGCGATCAGCATGTACTGCGGGTTGCTTCGGGCGATGTAGCTGGACTGGTCGGCGGCATCGTCGTACGGGAAGCCGTATGCCTTTTGGTTGATGGCGTGGTTGTGCCAGAACCGTGCGTAGTAGTTGGCCGGGGCATTCTGGTAGTAGCGGCTCGTGTCGGTCCACTGTGCCTGCGGCAGGTGGGCCACGTGGCGGTTGAGGGCGCCGCACAATGCCGCCTGCTGGGCGAGCGGGCCGGCGCAGGCGAAGATGTCGGCGGTGGAGGCATTTTGGCCCACCGATCGGGCGTACGCGGTGAAGTAGTTGGCGTATTGCCCGCCCGCTCGGAAAGCGGCGTCCTGGCTGGGCGCCGGGATGCGGTAGGGCGCCTGCACCTGACCCAGATGTTTGAATTGCGCCGGCATGTTGGTGACGAATTCCGCGAAGGTCG
Organism: Paractinoplanes bogorensis; assembly: GCF_018829635.1. Lineage (GTDB taxonomy): Bacteria > Actinomycetota > Actinomycetes > Mycobacteriales > Micromonosporaceae > Actinoplanes > Actinoplanes bogorensis. The sequence continues at coordinate 214,256 of NZ_JAHKKG010000016.1, read as the reverse complement.
CCGCCCGGGTCTGGCCGAACACGGCCTGGGTCTCGCCCACGGTGGTGTCCCCGCCGCCGCGCACGTGCACGCGCAGGGCCAGTTTGAGCCCGAAGCCGTCGACCCGGGTGGTGTTGACGCCGATCCAGGACGCGGTCGTGTTGAGCTCGATGAAGTCGGAGTACGGGCTGGTGGCCGAGCCCAGGTGGAAGTACATGCGGGCCGCGCTGACGACCGGGACGTCGATGTAGCGCTGGGCGGCGATCGAGCGCGTCTGGCCGTTGAACGTCCAGAAGACCTGGCTGTCGGGGTACTTGCCGTTGGTGCGGTTCAGGATCTTGAAGGTCATGACCCGGGTGGCGGCCGGGATGTCGCCGGTGGGGCCCCAGAAGTCGGCGGCCGAGGCGGGGGCGGGGGCGGAGAGGCCGAGACCGGCGGCGAGCGCCACGGCGGCCAGGAACTTTGTGGCTCTCATGATCACGGGTTCCTCCGGTAGACGGCGACGTAGTCGACGGTCATGGCGCGTCCACCGACCGTGGCCGCGGTCGGGCCGCCGCCGAATGCGTCCGGGAAGCCGCCGCCGATGGCCAGGTTGAGGATGATGAAGAAACCGTGGTGGATGGCTTGATTCCAGGTGGCCGCGGGCACCTGGTTGGCGGTGACGGTGAAATAGTTGACGCCGTCGCGGTACCAGCGGATCCGTTCGGGGCTGACCGATCGGTCGACCTGCACGGCGTACGTGTGAAAGCCGGTCTGGCATCCGCCGCACGGCCGCTCGCCGCTGGTGATGCCGGTCGACTCGTTGCAGGGTCCGCCGGGATTGGTTCCGCAGTGGAATGCGCCGAACACCGAGCTGCGGCCGTTGATGTCCTCCATGATGTCGATCTCGCCCGAGCCCGGCCAGGGCGTGCCGGTGCGCAGCGAGCCGCCGAGCATCCAGAAGGCCGGCCAATAGCCGGCGCCGTTGGTCCGGTTCACGTCGGGCTGTTTGAGGGAGGCCCGGACCAGCAGGACGCCGCCGGCCGGTACGTCGAAGGTGGCCTTGGTGTTGATCCGTCCGGAGGTCCAGCCGGCCCGAGGGGCGGTGCCGGAGTGCACGGCTTTGATCACCAGGCGCCCGTTGCCGTCCCGGTAGACGTTCCGGGTGCTGCTCGTCATGGTCTCGATCTCGCCGGTGCCGAAGTTGCTGCCCGGCCCGGTGTCGTAGTTCCAGGTCGAGGTGTCGACTCCGGTGCCGGCCGCCCCGGTGAAGTCGGAGCCCCAGACCAGCCGGAAGCCGGCCGGTGGGTCCGGGATGGCGGCGGCCGCGGAGCCGGGCGGTGCGGCCAGGGTTGCGGTGAGGATGGCGGCCACCAACGCCGCCGTACGCGCCTTTGCTTTCATGGGTTCTCACCTTCGGACCATTGACTGAATCGTGGCGAGCACGAGCGTCAATGCGTTGCGAGAATTAGTCAATACTCCTTACCGAAGTCTTACAATAGCCGCGCGGGATTATGTCCACACCTTGCCGGCAAAATAGAAAGACTTGTAACGTCGCTCAAGACATTGACTCAGATCAATGCCGGAAAGAAGTCCGGTCGCGGATGTTGTCCAGCACGGCCTCGGCGGCCCAGGCGGCGGCGTCGGCTATGTCTCGGCGATCCATGCCGAACTCGCGGCGGAACGTCACCCAGGTGCCGGCCGAGTCGAGATGGGACAGGGCCGCGATGACCGCCCGGCGCTGGGCCGCGTCGAGGGACGGGACCTCGGCGTCCAGCAAGCGCTCGAGGTGGGCTCGGTCGGGCGACGGGGCCGCTCCGCTCACGCCGCGCATGGCGGTCTCAGCGACAACGTGCGCCAGCTCTGGGCGCTCGTCGTAGCGGTTCATCGCGTCGCGGATGGCCAACGGGATGTCGAAGATCGAGTGTGATTCCTCGCGGGCGAACAGCGTGGCCTCGATCCACGCCGCGGTGGCCAGCAGCAGGTCGACCCGTGTGGGGTAGTTGCGGAAGACCGTGCGCTCGGCGATGCCGGCCCGTCGGGCGATGACCCGGTACGAGACGTCGTCGCTGCCGAGTTCCTCGATCAGTTCGGCGTACGCGGCCAGGATCGCCGCCTGTGTGCCGCTCAGTTCGGGGACAGTCACGGTTCGGCCCAGGTGGCCGCGGGGAGCTTGGCCAGCACGGTGTCGACGGCGCGGTCGAACGCCTCGCCGATCTCGTCGGCGTCCAGGTCGAAGCCGGTGCGCAGGCGGGCCCAGAACATCGCCGACGAGAAGTAGCGCAGGGAAGCCGCGACCCGCCGCTGGTCGCGCCGGTTGAGCGTCGGCGCCGCCACCTCGAGCATCGCCTCGATCGCGCGGGTGATGTAGGCCGGTTCGGTGTTCAGGGTGGGCGAGATCGCGGACGCCCGGGCGCCGACGTACGCGTACGCGGGAAGGGTGTCGAAAGCCCGGAAACGCTCGTGCACGGCGGCGCGGAAATCGGACACGGTCACGAACGGCGGCAGCGGGAAGCGGGTCTGCTCGATCCAGTTCGAGAGGGCGGCGAGCAGGTGCGCGCGCGTGGGGTATTGGCGGTAGATCGTGCGCTCCGAGATGCCGACCTCGTCGGCCAGGGCACGGTAGGAGATGTCGTCGAACATGCGCTCGCGCAGCAGCACCACAGCACTCGCGAGAATCGCGGTCGCGGTGTCGACCGGCTCCTCCATCACGTCCCCCCACGTCGTTGGGATGCCCAGCGCGGGGGCCCGGTGACTTCCGGCGGGAGCACGTACTGGTCAGAATCGTCGAGGGTGAGCGCCAGCGACGACACGTACTGCACCTGGCCGTGCGGCCCTCTCTCCGCCGAGGCCAGCATATCCGGCCGCTCGAAGGTATACCCGGTGACGTGGCAGCGGAGCCGCTCGCCGGAAGGGTTGCCGTCGGCGTCGAACCGCGGGGAGTCGATGCCGTCGGAGCGGCGGCGCAGGTAGTAGCGGCCCCGCGTGGCGACGGCCATGACCGGCGTGGTGACCATCGCGACGCCGATCGCGATCAGCACCGAGAACGGCTTGACGGCGGGGCCGAGCAGCCCGGCGAACGCGAGCAGCGACAGCGTCGACGCGAGCCCCACCGACACCAGCCCGACCGGATTCCAGTCGTGCAGCATGCCGCGCCGGAACTCGGGGTAGCGCGGCGAGATGCGCAGCACCCATTTGTTGATCGCGATGTCGGTGGCGATCGTGACGAGCCACGCCATGACGACGTTGGCGTACAGGCTCAGCACGAAGGTGATCAGAGTAAAAACGTCCAACATCATGAGTACGTACGCAATAAGGAGGTTGAACAGCACGAATACCGTACGCCCGGGGTAGTGCTTCGCGGCTCGGGTGAAGACGTTCGACCACGCCAGTGAGCCCGAGTAGGCGTTGGTCACGTTGATCTTCACCTGGGCGACCACGATGAGCACGACGGCGAGAATGATCGCGAGCCAGTCGGGGATGAGGGTCTGGTACATCCCGACGAACTGCTGGACCGGCTCGGTCGCGCGGTGCCCGAGATCGGGATCGACCTTCACCAGCAGGTAGACGGCGAGGAACACCCCGATCACCTGCTTGGTGCCACTGAAGACGACCCAGCCCGGACCGGAGAACACGAACGACGTCCACCACGAGCGGGTGTTCGACCTCGTACGCGGGGGCATGGCTCGGAGATAGTCGATCTGCTCGGCCAGCTGTGGCGTGAGGGCGAAGCACACGGCCGCACTCGAGACGACCGCGCCGAAGCTGATCGAACCGTCGGAGTTGCCGGTGAACGACGTGAAGGCGCCTACCGCCTCGGGGTCGGAGACGAGGATCCACAGCAGCGGCAGCAGGGCGAGGGCGAGCCACAGGGGCGTGGTCCAGAACTGCAGGCGTTCCAGCGCACGCATGCCGTAGATGACGATCGGGATCACCACGACAGTCGAGATGAGGTAGCCGAGCCACAACGGCAGGTCCGTCGCCACCTGCAGCCCCTGCGCCATGATGGCGCCCTCCAGAGCGAAGAAGATGCAGGTGAAGCCGGCGAAGATCACGGTCGTGATGATCGAGCCGTAGTAGCCGAATCCGGAGCCACGGGCGATGAGGTCGAGGTCGAGGTTGTAGCGAGCGGCGTAGTAGGCGACCGGGACGCCCACGACGAGGATGATGACCGACGCGAACAGGATGCCGAGCACGGCGTTGTCGGTGCCGTGGTCGATGCCGATGCTCGCGCCGATCGAGAAGTCGGCGAGGAATGCGATGGACCCGAGGGCGGTCGCGCCGACCGAGGCCGCGCTCCACCGCCGGAAGGTGCGCGGCACGTAGCGGAAGGCGTAGTCCTCGAGACTGTCCTCCGCCGCCGCACGTGCGTTGTCCGTCGACACAGGGCATCGTCGCTGTCCGGTGTTACGACGGCATTGCGGACGTGGGTCATGGCGGCTCAGATCGCCATGGCGGCCCGCACGGTGGCGGCGGCGGCCGAACCACCCTCGCCGGTCTGCGCGACGAAGCCCGAGGCGAGTACCACGTAGCGCTCGGCGGCCTCGAGAGCGAAGCCGATGTGCTGCTCGACGAGCAGCACGCTGATGCCCTCGCCGGCCAGCTGCATGATGGTGTGCTCGATCTCGGCGACGATCGTGGGCTGGATGCCCTCGGTCGGCTCGTCCAGGATGAGCAGCTTCGGCTCGGTGATGAGCGCGCGGGCGATCGCGAGCTGCTGACGCTGGCCGCCCGAGAGCAGGCCCGCCTTGCGGGTGGCGAACTTCTCCAGGGCGGGGAAGCGGGCCAGCTGCGCGTCGATGAGCGTCTTGCCGCGCCGGCGTCCGTCCGCGACCAGCTGCAGATTTTCCATCGTGGTGAGCTGGCCGAACGCCTGCTGGCCCTGGGGCACGTACGCCATGCCGCGGGCCACGCGCTTGTTGGGGGCCAGCGACGCGATGTTCTCGCCGTCGAAGAACACCCGGCCCTTCGACGGCTTGATGAGGCCGATCGCGAGACGCAGCAGGGTCGTCTTGCCGGCGCCGTTGTGGCCGAGCACGGCCACCACCTTGCCGGTCGGCACGGTCACGCCGTGGAGCACCTGCGTACGCCCGTAGCCGGCCTCGATGTCGGTGAGCTCGAGCATGTCACCCCTCCTTTTCGAGCACGACGGCCATGGCGGCAGTGGTGGCGGCGCCGGCGGTGCCGAGGTAGACCTCCTGCACCTTGGGGTCGGCCTGCACCTCGGCCACCGTGCCCTGGGAGAGCACCTGGCCCTGGTGCAGCACGGTCACCCGGGTGGCGAACCGGCGCATGAAGTCCATGTCGTGCTCGACCACGAGCACGATGCGCTTGGCCGCGATGCGCTGCAGAAGCTCACCGGTCGCGGTGCGCTCGTCCTGGCTCATCCCGGCGACGGGCTCGTCGAGCAGCAGCACCTTCGCGTCCTGCACGAGCAGCATCGCGATCTCGAGCCACTGTTTCTGGCCGTGCGACAGGATGCCGGCCGGCGTGGTGAGCTCGCCGGTGAGTCCGGTCTCCTCCAGCGCGTGCTCGATCGACGGATCGACGCCACGGCGGGCCCGCAACAGTGAGAACGAGGAGCGGTGGCGCCCGGCGGCGATGTCGAGGTTCTGCAGCACGGTGAGCTCGTCGAAGACGCTCGCGGTCTGGAACGTACGTCCGACCCCGAGGCGGACGATCTTGTGGACCGGCCGGCCGAGCAACTCCTGGTCGCCGTGCCGGGCCGACCCGGTGGCCTTGGTCAGCCCGGTGATGGCGTCGATGCAGGTCGTCTTGCCGGCGCCGTTCGGGCCGATCAGGAACCGGACCTCGCCGGGGTGCGCGTCGAACGAGACGCCGCCGACCGCGACGAAACCCGAGAACTCGACGCGGAGGTCCGTGACAACGAGAGAAGCGCCGGTCATGAGTGGACCTCTTCCAGCTCTGCGGGCGCGGGCGCCGGAGCGGGCTGTTCCTTGGGGGGTCGTCGGCGCAATGCGGCGAATCGGGCCGGGAGGGACGACAACCCGTACGGGAGGAAAAGAATGACGACGATGAACAACAGGCCGAGGACGTAAGGCCAGCCGTCGGGCCAGGTCGAGCCGAGACTCGACTGCCCCCAGCCGACCGCCATCGCGCCGAGCGCGGGGCCGAAGAGCGACGCGCGGCCGCCCAGGGCAACGCCCGCGATCATCAGGATCGAGGCGGCGGCGCCGATCTCGGCCGGGGTGATGATGCCGACGATGGGCACGAACATCGCCCCGCCGATGCTGGCCATCAGCGCGGAGACGACGAAGGCGACGAGCTTGACGTTGGCCGGGTCGTAGCCGAGGAAGCGCACCCGCTCCTCGGCGTCCCGGGTGGCGACGAGGAGCTCACCGAAGCGGCTGCGGTAGAACTGCCAGACCGCCAGCAGGCACACGATGAGCAGCCCGGCCGCGATGAGATAGACCATCAGCCGGTTCGCCGGGTCGTTCAGCACGAAGCCGAAGAAATACTTGAAGTCGCTGAGCCCGGTGTCGCCGCCGGTCTCGCGGATCGTGGAACTGATCAGGGTGGCCAGCGCGACGGCGAGCGCCTGGGTCAGGATCGCGAAGTAGGCGCCCTTCACCCGGCGCTTGAACAGCGCGTAGCCGAGTGCGCCGGCCACGACCACCGGCAGCAGCACGATCGCCAGCAGGGTGAAACCCGTGCTGCGGAACGGCTCCCAGAACATCGGGAGCGGCGCGAGCGGGTCGTAGAGCACCATGAACCCGGGGACCCGGTCACCGGCGGTCTCCAGGGTGAGGTGCATGGCCATCGAATAGGCGCCGAGAGCGAAGAACACGCCCTGCCCCATCACCAGCATCCCGCCCCGGCCCCAGGCCAGGCCGATGCCGACGGCGGCGATGGCCCAGCAGCTGTACTTGCCGAGGTTGTTGAGCCAGTGATCGGAGAGCACGAGGGGGGCGACCGCGAGGAGCAGGACGGCGAGCACCCCGATGCCGCCGAGCGAGATCCATGGCTTCATCTTGGTCATGCCAGACTCCTGGTTCTTGGTCATACCAGACTCCTGGTTCGCACCGTGAACAGGCCCTGCGGGCGCAGTTGCAGGAAGACGATCACGAGGATGAAGGCGAGCACCTGCGCGAGGCTGCCGGTGGTCCAGTAGGCGAAGAACGCCAGGGCCACACCCACCGCCCACGCGGCGATGATCGTGCCCTTGAGCTGGCCGATGCCACCGGCGGCGACGACGAGGAAGGCCGGGATGATGTACTGCGCGCCCATCTGCGAGTTCGTGCCGCCGATGAGCGACGCGGCCACGCCGGCGACACCGGCCAGACCCGAACCGACGAAGAACGTGAGGCGGTCGACCGTACGGGTGGAAATGCCCGCGGTCTCGGCCAGGTCCCGGTTGTGCACGGTCGCGCGGATGCGACGGCCGAACGAGGTGTATTTGAGCCAGGCCGACAGCACAGCGACGCAGACGGACGCGAGCAGGATGGTGAACACCTGCCGCAGCGGCCAGCCATAGCCGAGGACGGTCAACTGCCCGTCGAGCCAACTGGGTTTCTCGACCGGCACACCCTGGGACGGGAAGATCTGCAGGGCCGCCTGCTGCAGGATCAGACCCACCCCGACCGTGACGAGCAGGGTGTCGAGGGGCCGGCGGTACATCCAGCGGATGATGGTGACCTCGAGCACGAGGCCGAACAGGCCGGCGACGACGAACGCGACCGGCAACGCGACCGGGATCGACAGGTCGCTGGCCGAGATGACCTGCTGGACCAGGTAGGCCGAGAACGCGCCGATCATGAGGAACTCGCCGTGGGCCATGTTGATCACGCCCATCTGGCCGAAGGTGAGCGAGAGGCCCAGCGCGGCGAGCAGAAGCAGCGCGCCCTGGGCGCTGCCGTTCAGCAGTGGTGCCATCAATGCGTCCACGTGCGTTCGCTCTCTCTAGCGTCTCTGTGGAGGGTCGGAGGGGCCGCGTGCCGTGACACGCGACCCCCGGAGGTGATCAGCCCGCCGCGTCCGTGAGCTGCTTGCGGATGTCGGCCGGGAACCAGTCGTAGCCCTCGAGGTACGGGTCCGGCTCGATGAACTTGTCGGAGGCCCAGACGATGTCGAACTGGTTGTCGGCGTTGATCCGTCCGATGTGGCCCGGCTTGGAGATGTGGTGGTTCTCGCCGTCGAGCGTGACCTTGCCCTCCGGCGCGTCGAACGTGATGGGCTTCGCCTTCGCCGCGGCGTTCACCTTGTCGACGTCGAACGAGCCGGCCGCCTCGACCAGGGACTTGTACAGGTACAGCGAGATGTAGGCGGCCTCCATCGGGTCGGAGGTGACGCCGCTGCTGTTGGGGTAGGCCTTCCAGCTCTCGATGAACTTCGGGTTGGTGTCGGTCTTCAGCGACTGGAAGTAGTTCCAGGAGGCGTAGTTTCCGGTGACCTCGTGGCCCATGGCCGGCGCCTCCTCCTCGGCGATCGACACCGAGATGATCGGCGTCTTCGCGGGAGTGAGACCGGCGTCGTAGTACGCCTTGATGAAGCCGACGTTCGACGAGCCGTTGATGGTGTTGAAGATGAAGTCCGGCTTGGCCGCCGCGATCTTCGCCACCTGGCTGGTCCAGTCGTCCTTGTCCAGCGGCACGTACTCCTCGCCGACGATCTTGATGCCGAGCTTGGCCGCGTACAGCTTGATGATCGCGTTCGCGGTACGCGGGAAGACGTAGTCGCTGCCGGCCAGGAACAGCGTCTTCACCCCCTTGGAGGCGAGGAAGTCCATCGCCGGGATGATCTGCTGGTTGGTGGTCGCGCCGGTGTAGTAGATGTTCGGCGACGACTCGAGACCCTCGTACTGCACCGGGTAGAAGAAGAGGCCGTTGAGCTTCTCGACGACCGGCTTCACGGCCTTGCGCGAGGACGAGGTCCAGCCGCCGAAGATCGCGGCGACGCAGTCCTGGGTGAGCAGCTTCTCGGTCTTCTCGGCGAAGGTGGGCCAGTCGGTCGCGCCGTCCTCCTGGACGTACTCGATCTTCTTGTCCAGGATGCCGCCGCTGGCGTTGATCTCGTCGGCCGCCATGTGCAGCACATTGGACACGGTCTTCTCGGAGATCGCCATGCCGCCGGTCAGCGAGTTGAGGAAGCCGAGCTTGATGGTGGCGCCGGAGGTGTCGACGCAGCTGGCGGCGGCGGACGACCCGGCGGCGGCCGTGTCGTCGCCGGCTCGGGCGCCACAACCGGCGAGGAGAAGGGCCGCGGCGCTCGACGCCACGAGCGCGCGCATCCGCTTGCTGGTGGAAAACATATGTGGGAACTCCGTTCCTGATGAAGGGTGCGGAAGTAGAGGTCCAGGAGGGTGCTGCTGGTGCAAGCAGACTGACCGCGCGTCATTACTCTGACATTTCTTGATTGTTCCAACTCTGTAGCCGCCGCCGGGCCGGGTGAAGATTCCCCTGCAAATACGCGCTCACTCGCGGATCTCCGATGTCAAAGTCATGTCATCAGCCATACGGCGCTGGCGCGCATGGCACACTCCTGACATCCCCTCACCGCGGCGACAGTGAGGGGCCGGCTGTTGCGCGGATCCTGCTGGGTTCGCAGTGCGCCGCCGGCGCGAGCCGGTCCTGCGCTCGCGGCAATTCCACAGCGGACACCCGCCGTACGCCATGCGCAGCCCCGAAGAGATCGCCGGCTACTTCGACGGTCTCGAATTCGTCGAGCCGGACCTCGTCGACGTGACCGAATGGCGCCCGGAGCCCGGCGACGCGAAGCCGGCCCAGCGGCTGGACAATCTGATCGGCCTGGCCCGCAAGCCCTGAAGCGGGCCCGGTTCAGGCGCCGAAGGTGCGGTTGCCCATCGCCAGGATCATGCGCCTCGGGGCGAAGCGGGTGCTGTTGGCCACGAGCGCGTTGACCACGCCGTCGATGCGGCTCGGGCGGTTTTGGTCCAGGGCCCGCATCGTGCTGGCGACGACCTGGCGCACGTCGCGGCGGCGGCCGAACGCGGCCTTCTCGCCGGCCACCTCGAAGAACTGGGTCTGCGTGGCTCCGGGGCTGATCGCCAGGACGCGTACGCCGGACGCCTTGACCTCGGCGTGCAGGGCCTCGGTGAAGGAGAGCACGAACGCCTTGGTCGCCGCGTAGACGGCCAGGTGTGGGACCGGCTGGTAGGCGGCCGTGCTGGCCACGTTGACCACGGTGCCCCGGCCGCGGGCCACCATGCCGGGCAGGAAGTGCCGGGTCAGGTCGACCAGGGCCACGCAGTTGAGCTGGATCATGGCGGTCAGCCGGGCCGGGTCGGCTTCGGCGAACTCGCCGTGCAGGCCGAAGCCGGCGTTGTTGATCAGAACATCGACAGGGCGATCGAGCCGGGCAACAGCACCGGGAACCGACAGGTCGGCGACGATCACCTCGACCTTGCGCCCGTATCGGGAACGAATCTCTTCGGCCAGGCTCTGCATGGCCGCCTCGCCGCGGGCCACGAGAACCAGGTCGGCGCCGCGAGAGGCCAATTCCTTCGCGTACGCGGCACCGATGCCGCTCGATGCACCAGTGATCAGGGCGGTCTGTCCGGTGAACTGCATGATGATCTCCTTAGAAAACCGGGCGGTTGGTATGTTTCTGAGGTACGAAAAACTCAGCGGGGCACAACCAGCGCCAGCTCCACGAGGGACTGGCAGGTGCGGATCCGAGCGGCGAAGGCGGGGCCGCCCGCGACACCGGGCTCGAGGACGTCGGTCAGATCCTTGATGCCGTCGAACGCACCGACCAGCACCGCGGCGATCAGCTCGGGGTCGAGCCCGGCCCGCAGGTCACCGGCCGCCTGACCGCGGCGGATGATGTCGGCGATCAGCGCGACCCACTCGGCCGGCGTCTTGGCCACCTCGGGGGCCAGCGCCGGATCGGCCGCCAGCTCACGGGTCAGCCGGGTGATGCTCCAGGCCGCCGGCTCCCGTTCGTGCAGATCGAGCATGGCCGGCACGAGAGCGCGCAGCTGGTCGACAGCGGTCGGCTCGGACAGCACCCGCTCCCCCACCTGGGTCAGCCACCGGCCCTTCTGATCGCGGAGCACGGCCAGCGCGAGCTCGGCCTTGCTGGCGAAGTGGAAGTAGAACGCCCCCTTGGTCAACCCGGCCGCGGCGATCAGATCGCTCTGGGTCGTCGCCGTGTAGCCACGCTCGGCGAAGATCCCCCCGGCCACACGCAGCAGGTGCGCGCGCGTCGCCTCGCCTTTGGCCGTCGCCGGAGTCCGTGGGGTCATGCCACGAGCCTAGAACCGACCGCGCGGTATGTAAATACCGCCCGGTCGGTTTTCTCTGTGCGGCCCGGTGCCTAGCGGCGGTCGGTGTACCAGACGGCCAGGGCGGTGCGGGAGGTCAGCAACAGCTTGTGCAGAATCCGGCTGACGTGGTTCTCGACGGTTCGTTCGGAGAGGGTCAGCCGGCCCGCGATGCCCGCGTTGGTCAGGCCCTCGGCGACCAGCGCGGCGATCTCGTTCTCGCGGGCGGTCAGGGCCGGGTCTCGCCGGCCGGGGCTCAGCCAGGAGTCGAGGTCGCGGGCCAGCGGCTTCAAGCCGAACCGGGTCGCCAGGCCCAGCGCCAGCTCGGCGTGTTCGCGGCCGGCGCGGGTGCGAGGGCCGAGCAGCTGGGCCAGTTCGGCGCGGGCCTGGGCGGTCTTCGGGGGTGACTCGGCCCGCTGCGCCGCGGCGAGGGCGTCGGTCAGGTGCTGTTTCGCGACCTCGGTGCGGCCGAGCAGCCGGGCCAGCTTGCCCAGAGCCAGAGCGACCGGTCCCACGTACGGACCGTAGGCGTGCGCGATCGCATGGAGTCCGTCGTACGGAAGCAGGATCTCGTAGAGCTTCGCCGCCGTCGTCGTGTCACGCAGAGCCACGCAGACGTCGACGTTGCCGACCGCGGCGATCAGGAACTCGGGCGTGTGGGCCGGCATCCGGTCCACGTAGGGGGCCAGCGCGTGCCACAGTTCACTCGCCTCCTCGGATCGGCCGGCGGCGACCAGCGCGACGACCAGCCAGCTGCGCGCCTGGAAGGGCAGGCCGGCCACCACCTCCCGTACGGCCGCAGTCACCTCCTGGATGCGCTCCCCCGTCTCCCGGGCCGCGCCGAACTCGAAGACCAGATGCAGATAGCTCGCCTCACCGCCGGGGCGGCCGACGTCGCGGGCCTCGTCGGCCAGGAGCAGCCCCTCGGCGTAGCGGCCCTGCCGGAGGTCTTCCGAGGCACGGGTCAGCAGGTGCAGCGCGCGCCAATCGGGACCGAGTCGTTCGGCCAGGGGGCGGGCCAGCGCGATCTCGTCGTGCAGTTCGGCGAAGCGGCCCAGCGTCGCCCAGGCGTCCATCCGCCAGCGGCGTCCCCAGGCCTCGTACTCCAGATGGGCCGCCCTCCGCCCCAGGTCGATCGTCTGCTGGGCCAGGGCGAGACAGTCTTCGACGGATGCGGCGCTGACCCGGGCCTGAAGGTCGAGGAAGACGGTCTCGGGATCGTCACCATTCACCACGGGTGGGGGCTGGTCGGGCTGGAAGAGGTCACGGGTGGCGTCGAGCTGCGCCCGCACCCGGGCGGACCGCACCGGATCGGTGTCACCGAGCGCGGCCAGCGCCTCGGCCGCGAGGGCGTGCACCCGGGCCCGTACGGCCGGGTCGAGCGGACGCCGGATCAGCACCGCGGCGTCGGTGAGCGTGGCGACGTCACCGGCCGCGCGGCTGAGCTCGGCCAGGCGGACACAGAGGAGCGAGGCCTCCTCGACCTCGCCCGCGCGGTACCGCGCCCGCGCCTGTTCCAGCAGCTCGCCCGCGTTCATGAGGCCAATATAGGGTTGAGTGTTTCCACGGATGTGCGCACGGCCCGGTGATTTCTAGCGTCACCGGCATGACTCGAGTGACGACGCGAACGCTGGGCCTGATCACCATCGTCGCCAGCCTGATCGGCGCCGCCTGTGCGGTCGCGGTGCTGGTCTGGCCGCCCCAGGTCGGAACCGGCTGGTACAGCTATCCCTTCGACGCGACCGGATACACGGTCGCCCACGTCTTCTTCGCCGTCCATCACCTCGGCATGCTCGCGGGCTTCGCCGGCCTCGCCCGTCTGGCCGCGACGCACCGGACAACGCGGGCCGGCCTGATCATCGCGGCGGCCGGGATGGTCCTGCTCGCGGCGTGTGAGCTCTTCGGCATCACGGCCGCCAACGCCCCTGTTTCCAGCGAGACGGCGAATGCGGTCGACAACGCGTACGGGATCCCGATGGTGCTGATCGGGGTGGGGCTGGTGCTGGCCGGGTGGAAGGGCAGCGGATGGCAACGATGGGTGCCGCTGGCGCTCGGCGTCTATGTCTTCGTGCCGCTGTTCCCGGCCGTGTTCGGGCCGATGGTGGCGGGGCGCATCGCCATCGGCGTCTGGTTCGCGATCTTCGCCGTGCTCGGTGTCGCACTGGTGAAGGCAGCGGAGAACGTCAGTCCAGCAGAGCGAATGCCAGCAGCCCGGTAGCGCTGAAATCGATCGACGGTTCGGTGTTGGCCGAGATCCGGCTGTCGTCGGTGAACCGGACGTCGTCGCGGTCGAAGCGGGCCAACGCGTCGTTCCGGCACGTCGCCGGGCCGTTCGTGGTCTGCAGCAGACGGACGCGATCGGCCCGGTTCGGCCCGTTGACCACGGCACCCGCCATGCTCAGGCCGGGCACCTCGGTCCGGGTCAGCGTCGCGATCTGGTCGTGCGGGCAGAGCGGATAGGTGCTGCCGGCGCCGACCACCATCGAGACGCCCCAGCCGTTGGCGCCGAGCACCACCCCGCGCTGGGCGGTGGCGAACGCGGCGTACCGCTCGTCACCCGAGACCCGCTCGTACAGCTCGGCCATCGCCGCGAACCCGAGCTGGCGGGCCGCGTAGTCGTAGCCTCCGCTGCCGGCCGCGGCCCCCATCGGATCGGCCGCCGCCGCCCGCACCCCGGCGTCGAGGCGGCGGCGCATGTCCTGCAGCAGGTCATTGCCGCCGCCGAGCAACCGGACGGCTTCCGCGTCGGCCAGCGCGCTGACGTCATAGACGCTGAGGGCATCGTTGCCGCCCCGGCCGGCGTTGACCCGCGCCCATTTCGCGGCGGCCGCAGACCATTCCCGCGTACGGGAATCCCCCAGCACCCGCCCGGCCAGCGCCAGCTCGGTCGCACCGAACGCCAGGTCGTCGGTCCACCGGTCCTCCGGGTAGAAGCTGCGCGGTTCCGCGGTCACCAGTTCACCGGCATCGCCCGTACGGGAAAGGCGGAAAATGCTCGCCGCCGCCTCGAGATGAGACCGGGCCCGATCGGGTTGCTCCACCGCCTCGACCTGGGCGGCCAGGGCGAACGCGGCGGCGACCCGACCGGCCAGGTTGGGGCTGACCGCCTGGCCCGGATCGGCCGCGCGGAACACCGGCCGGTAGCGCTGGTAGTACCGTTCGTCGCCCGGCCGGACGTCGAGCTGGTCGTCGGCCTCGGGCAGCCGCCAGGTGTCGTGATCACCGAGGAAACCGCCGGACCGGCTGCTGCCGCTCCCGATGCCGACCTGGGTGTAGAGCACCTCGTCGTCGGCGTCCCACATCTTGTCGAGCCAGGTCAGGCCGTGTTCGATCTCCGCCGTCAAGCCGTCGGCGACCAGGCCGTCGCGCCGGGCGATCAGCATCGCGCTGAGCACGTACGCGGTGGTGTGCGTGAACTTGAGGAAGTCGCCCGCGTCGTACCAGCCTCCCTCGACGTCGACCGGCCCACCCACCGGGGACAGGTCGTCGGTCAACCGGCCCTGGGCGTCGAACGACGGCCGGTCGTAGACGGTGGCGGCGCGGTCGGACAGGTGCGCGGGCTTGCGTTCCCAGGGGCTCGGCAGCTGGTCGGCGCCGTCGCGGTGGTTCTGGAAATACGACAGGGAGGCGCGGGCCAGCGGCCCGAAGAGGTCGGCGGCGGGCTCGACGCGAAACGGCGGCGACTCGGCACGGACGTCGCCCTCGACCCGCACCCGATAGACGCCGCGCCGGGTCAGCCCGCTCAGATCGATCGGCCGCACGTCCGGGAACCCGGCGTTCCACGGCCCCCGATTCGCTCCGACCCGCGTTTCCCAGACCTTTTTCCCGTACGCATCGAGCACCGTGACCCGCGCCTCGGAAGCGTCCCGCGGCGACAGCAGATACGCCGTCTTGGTCTCGCCCGGCGTGTAGCCCACCTGGTCGACGCGAATCATCGCCTCCGGCGGCGAGCTGTGGTCACAGGCCGCGCCGCCCGCCAGGAGTGCTCCGAACAGCAGAATGCCCAGCGTGCGGCGGGCCCAGGGTCTCACCCGCGAGATTCTCGGTCACCGCGGACGAGCGTCGCCGGACGAACGGTGCGGGACTCGTAGATCGCCCAGTGCCGCGCGGCCGAGCTCAACCGGAACGCCGGGCTGTCGTCGAGGACGTCACGGTGCACCGGATTGAAGTAGGCGACGATCAGCCGCCTCGGTGTCTCCTTGAGCGAGATCTCCAGGTTCGTCACGACGGCGGTCAGGGTGGCCGCGCCGAACGGGTTGAACAGGAAGACCACCACGGGGCCGGGTGGGAAGGCGTAGTCGGTCGCGTCGCCGGTGATCACGGAGGCCGCGGGCACGGCGACCGTGTTGGCTCGGGCGATGTGGGCGAGCCGGGCGTCCAGCTCGACGCCGACGACCGAGGCGAACCCGTGGTCGGCGGCCAGCACCAGGGTGCGGCCCTTGCCGCAGCCCAGGTCGATCAACGCGAACTCCCGCGGGTCGCCGAGCGGCAGTGCCCGGAGCAGCTGGCGGAAGTGGTGGACCGGGATCGGTGCGTAGCCGACCGCGTCGTCGAAGGTGCCGGATGGCTCAATGGTCGGCTCGGCCCGGGTGTCCAGCCGGCGGCTGCGGTCGAGGCGCTGTTCGCGCCAGGTGCGGACCGGCCGGGCGAACAGTTCGCCGGTCAGGCGCACCACTTCGCCGAGCGCGGCGGGGACTCCGCCGGCCCGGTAGGACTCGCCGACGGCGCGTCGAAAGGTGGCCGCGCGACGGCGTACGAGGGAAGGAACTTGCATGTGATCTGTCTCCTGCGGTCGAAGGACGTCGAGGTGCGCAGCGTTCGCCGCTCCCACGTCTCGCGCGTGGGAGGACCGAGGAACGTGAACTGACGTCAGACGACGGGAGGAGCGCGGCCGACGACCGCGGTGGCCCAGAGCAGCCGGCGCCACGGACGGACGCGCGGCGCCATCGGAAGCGCGGCCGTGACCGGTTGCGGATTCGACCGGGTGGACGGAAGCGCGATGCCGCCGGTGAACCGCAGCCAGTAGAGCGAGGCTCCGGCGCCGAACGAGGCATGCAGCAGCGCGCCGAGAACGACGACGACCGGCGGGGTGCTCTCGAGGCCGAGGACGGTGTGCTCGATCGCGTCGGCGGCCAGGAACGCCACCGTGGACAACCCGGCGGCCAGCGGAACGGTGCCCCGCCATCGGGGTCGCCCGGTTTGCCGACCGGCACCGGCCAGGAACGCGGCGATCAGAGCGGCCGTGGCCAGGCCGCCGGCGACCACGGTGGCGGCGGCGGTGACCTCGTGCACGTGCCGCGTCGACAGGCTGAGCGGCCCGGCGTGGCTGTGGGCGATGAACCAGAAGTTCAGGGTGTGCGCCACCAGCCAGCCGAACAGGCCGACGGCCACCGCGGAACCGGCGGTGGCCAGGTGCGCCCCGCCTGATGCGCGCCGAGACCCGTTGAGCATCATCGCTGCCCGCAAGCCTAGCGGCGCGACCCCAGCGTCGCCTCATCCTGGTCGGCCGGTTTCGGCAGCGCGTCCCGGGAACGCTGGAAGGGCGCCTCGAACAGCTTGGCGAACACCCAGGCGCCGGCCAGGGACAGGCCGCCGGCCAGCAGCGTCGCGACCGTGAACGCGGTGACGTCGCGGCCCAGGCGCGGGATGACCAGTTTCTGGGTGACCACGACGACGATCGGCAGGTGGATCAGGTAGAGGCTGTAGGAGAACGAGCCCAGACTTCGCAGCGGGCGTGAGTCGAGCAGCCGGACCAGCGCCGACGGGCGGCCGCTCACGATGGCCAGCAGGAGCAGGGTCATGGCGGGGGCGACGGCCAGGTCGACCCAGTAGTAGTGGCCGACCATCCAGCGGGCGCCCTGGTGCAGGATCAGGAGGCCGACCGGCACCGCGGCCAGCAATGACAGCCAGGCCCAGGGCACGCGAGGGGCGGCGACGGCCACGCCCGCGGCCACGACGCCGGCCGCGAAGACCGGGATCAGGTGCGGGGCCAGCCAGTTGTCGCCCTGCGGAGGGGATCCGTCGAAGACGACGAAGCCGATGACGACGACCGGCAGGGTGACGACGGCCAGCATCGCCGCCGGGCCGATCCGGCGGCACAGCAGAACCAGGAGCGGCAGCAGGGCGTACAGGAAAGCCTCGACGCTGATCGACCAGAAGGCGCCGTTCGGGGTCGGTGCGGCGACGAAGTCCTGCAGCAGCAGGGTGTAGACCAGCACCGACGCGGACGTAGGCTCGGCCGAATGCGGCTGGCGCACGATCGTCCACGCGATGACCAGGCTGAACGCCAGGGCGGCCCAATAGGCGGGCAGGATCCGCCACGCCCGCCGCCGCGCGAACCGGCCCAGGTGGCCCAGGTGCCATCCGTTCCGGGCGGCGGCCAGCGCCAGCGAGAACCCGGAGACGATCAGGAACATCACCACGGCCAGCCGGCCGAAACCGAGCCAGCTCAGCCAGGCCGGGCCCTGGTAGCGGGGAAAGCCGCGGAAGGTGTACGCCCAACAGTGGAACAACAGCACATACAGGGCACAGAGGCCGCGCAGGCCGTCCAGCCCGGCCACCCGTTTCCCGCTCACCCTCAAAGTCACGGAGACCGGAGGTAAATGGTTCGACGGATAACTGAGAGCCACCTGGGCGGAATCGATGTGTGACAATGTGCTCCGCTATGCGTCATGTCGGGGCGGCTTGAGCCGGCCCGGGAAGTCCGGGGGCTTGGGGTGAGCGAAATCGTTGCCACTGAGGCCGAGAGCGGCGAGCAGGCAGTCGTCTCGGTTGCGGCGCCGAGCCGGCTGAAACGGCTGTGGGCCCGCCGGGAGTGGTTCCTGGTGGTTCTCGGCGGACTGGCCTTGGCCGCGGCGCTGACCTGGCCGACGTTGCGCGACCCCCGGCACACCGTGCCCGGCGACATCGGCGACCCGGCCCTGTTCGCCTGGCAGATCTCGTGGCTCGGGCACATCCTGCTGACCGATCCGACCCAGTTGTGGAACTCGAACACGTTCTATCCCGACCCGCATTCGCTGGCCTTCACCGACACCGTGCTCGGCTACGCGCCGTTCGGCATGATCGGGTCGGGCCTCGATGACGCCGTCCTGCGCTACAACATTCTGTACGTCCTGCTGCACGCGATCGCCTTCGTGGGGGCGTACGCGCTGACCCGCCAGCTGGGCTCGCACCCGCTCGGGGCGGCGGTGGCCGGTGTCGCGTGGGCGTTCGCACCCTGGCGGCTCGCCCACGACGGGCACCTCAACGTCATCTCGTCCGGCGGGATCGCGCTGAGCCTGGCCATGATCGCGCGCGGCCACGGCTGGTCGTTGCGCCGCGGCCATCGCCCCGACCGGCACAGCCCAGGGTGGGCGCTGGCCGGGTGGCTGGTCGGCGCCTGGCAGATCACTCTCGGGCTGGCCATCGGGCTCGTGTTCGCGTACGTGCTGATCGGGGTCTGCCTGGTCGCCGCGGTCTGCTTCGGCTGGGCCTGGTGGCGGCGCGGGCGGCCGGTGTTCGGTCGGCGGCTGCTGGTCGCCGATCTGGTCGGCGGCGTGGTCTTCGGGGCGGCCACGGCCTTCATGGGACTCGCCTATTCCAAGGTCGTGGAGCTCCAGCCGCAGGCCGACCGGTCGCTGGCCTGGACCGAGCAGTACTCACCGCCCTGGCGGGGCCTGTTCATCGCGCCCGAGGCGTCGTGGCTGTGGGGCGAGCGGCATGCCACCGTACGCGCGGAACTGCCCTGGGCCCCGGAAATGGCGCTGCTGGCCGGCGTGACCCTGATCGCCCTGGCCGCCGCCGGCATCTTCTTCTCGGTCTTCCGGGTCCGGCACCGCGTCTGGCTGACCATCGGCGTCGCCGTGGCGGTGCTGCTGACCCTCGGCGCCAACCTGCCCTGGCACGGCGACCCGGGCTATCTGACGCTCTCCAAGCACCTGCCGGGCTGGGCCGCGCTGCGCACGCCCGGCCGGATCACGCTGTGGACCAGCCTGCTGCTGGCCGTCCTGGCCGCCGGTGCGGTCACCGCGCTGGTCGTCCGGGCCCGCGAGGCAACACCGTGGCAGCCCGGCGTTCTGGCCCGCTCGAAGTTCGTCGCGGTACGACTGGTTCTGCTGATCCCGCTCGTGCTGGTGACGGTCGAGGGCGTCAACCGGACCCCGCACCCCGAGCTGCTGAAATATCCGGCCGCGATGCGCGACGCGCCCGAGCCGATCCTGGTGCTGCCCAGCAGCGGCAGCCTCGAGATGAGCATCATGCTGTGGACCGTGAACGGGTTCCCGCGCATCCCGAACGGCATCGTCACGTTCGACGCGACCGGCCAGACCCGGATCCGCGAGGCCAGCAAGACCTTCCCCGACCCGGCGAGCGTCGCGGCGCTGCGGGCCGAGGGCATCAAGTCGGTCGTGGTCCTGCCCGACTGGCTCAAGGACACCCCGTGGGAGCCGGTCACCGCCCGCCCGGCCGGCGGCCTCGGCATCACCTACGAGCGCCAGGTCGACGGCACCATTCTCTACCGGCTCAACTAGCTTTGTTTTGACTATTTTCTAAACGACCGCGCTCCCAGTTTTTGTAAAGACGTCTCTCAATGTGATCTACGCCACTTATGTAGTTCTGCGTTGAGTTATGGCCGCAACCCGCGCTCCTGATCAAGGGCCTGCCCGACCCCTTTCCGCGAGCACCTTCCGTGAGCGCGCGCCATTCGCCCGACCCGACTGCCCCCACGCCCCGATCGATGCTTAGTAATCTCTCGGCAACGCGGTCATCCGCGCGGTTGCGGCACAATCCGTCGTACGGCGCCGCAGCGATTCATCCTTCCAGGAACGGGGAATTCCGTGAGGAAAGTGGTGGCACTGAGTGCTGCCGTGATTGCGGTTCTGGGAATGATTCCGGGAACTGCTTTCGCAGCCGAAGCCAAGCCGAAGGCCGAACCGAAGTTCACCGTGGTGGACAAATTCGAGAAGGTCGCCGGAGAACGGACCACCGGCAAACTGAAGGAGCGGGTCCGCAAGCACGTCGACGACGCGATGCGCCGGTCGCAGCTCGTCGCCGACGCCGACCTCGACACCTTCAGCGCCAACGTCGGCGGGCGCAAGTTCACCGCCGTGGTGCCGAAGGGCGTCAAGCTGAAGAGCGCCGTCGTCGTCACCGAGCCGGGTGTCGACGAGGTCGGTCTGGGCGCGGAGTTCGAGGTTCCGACCGACTCGGTGACGCCGTCGGCGGCCGGTCACTCGGCCGGCTCGGGCCTGCCGCGGGTGGCCGGCGCGTGCCGCACGCTCTGGTTCGACAACCCCACCTCGGGGGCCAACGACGACCAGGTGTACGACTGCTACGAGAAGTTCAAGAAGTCGAACTCGGAATACATCTACAACCGCTATTCGAAGATGACCGTCGGACAGACCGAGGCGGCCATCCGACGGGAGGTCCAGGAATTCACCATTCGATTCCGTGAGGCCAAGGGATACAGCCGCATCACCGGCGGCCCCTACAACTACGGGCCGCTCCCGAGCAGCCTCGAATGCAACAACGCCAAGTTCTCCTACGGCGGTCTGGAAATCCCGCTCGTCGGTTGTGGCGGCATTCAGAATCTGGCCGGTGGCTCCTACTACCAGACCGGAACCAAGTATCTCGGGCACGAGACGAGCCAGAAGTACATCGACTCGTACGCGCGATACGTCTCGAACGGTTCCACCCCGGTGTGGTCGGACTACGTCTGGGTCACCATGTCGAGCTGCGGCTGGATCCCGTTCACCCCTTGCGTCAACGGTTTGAACAAGTGGGAAGAAACCTACACGGACGGCCTGTGGTACCGATGATTCACAGCCGGAGCCGCTCCTCTCGGGAGCGGCTCCGGCCCCTTCCGATTCTTGTCGCCGTTCTGGCCGGGCTGGTGTTGTGTCTCACCGGCTGCCGGAAGGAAAGCGAACAGTCGTCCCCGGTGGCGGCCATCCCACCCGCGGCCGCCCCGTCACCGGCGGCGACCCGCAATGTCTGCGCCGATCCGTCGACCCGGTACGAGAGCGTCTGTCACGCGGTCGACGTCGCCGGCAAGACGTACCGCTACCTGCTGTTCCGGGCGGCCCGGAAGACGTCGCGGACGATGATCTTCGACGGTGGCGGGCCTGGGGTGTCCAACCTCTCCGACATCGACGCGCGCTACGAGCAGACGGCGGCGGACGCCGACCGCCGCGGGTTCAACCTGCTCGTCCTGGACGAGCCGTGGGTCATGGCCCGCTACGAGCCGGCCTGCCAGGCGGCCATGACGTCGTTCTACCGCGAGTCCACTCAGCGTTATCCGCGACCCGCCTCACCCGGCGTGGTCACCGCGGTGCGCCAGGGCTGCCTCAACGGCGACGCCACCAGCACGGCCGAGAGCTACCGGTCCGCGGTCGACCGCATCGAGAAGTCCGAAGGTGTCACCGTGGCCCGCCTGGAGGGCTACTCCTTCGCCTCGGTCCGGGCCGCCTATCTCGGCGCGACCCGCCCCGGCCTCGTGGTCGCGGTCGGCTCGCCGTTCCCGGTGGGGGCCTCGGCGGATGCGTTCTACCGCGCCGAGGGCAGCGCAGCCGGGACGGCTCGGCGCCTCGTGACCAGCGCCGACCTCGCCGCGGACTCGGCGCAGGTCTACTACGCCACCACCGGCACCGATCCGAAGGACATCGACGTGGCCACCGCGGCCCGCGGCCTGTGGCAGGTCACCAGCACGGGTGACATGTCCCTGTCCCGGGCCGGCTACTACGCCGAGATCTGCCCGGCCCTGCGCGGCTGGAACGGACTGCTCGGCGGCGAACGGAAGGCCGGTTCGGCGGTGACCGCCCTGGCCTCGCTGCACGCGCCGTGCGCCGGGGAAACGGGCTCCGAGGGCCTCAGACTCCCTCCGCGGACGTGCTTCACTGTCCTGGCGAACGATCCGAACTCCCCCTGGCTGCCGTCGCCCGTCACTCGCGGAGCCGACGTCACCACCGTCCGCACCGGCGAGCACGGAAAGGTGAAGATCCCCGGATGTCAGTGACAGCGGTCCGGCCCCGCCTGTGGTGGCGGCTGGTTCTCGCGGCTGCGCTGGTCTACCTGGTGCTGCTCGTGACCAACTACCTCATGCCGTGGCTGGGCGACCGGCCGGCCGTCTGGGCCACCGCGGAGCTCCTCATCGTGGTGCTGGCGTTCGTCGCCGCGGTGAAGGACCTCTCCGCGGTCCGGCCACTGCGACGTGCGGAACGTGCCGCGCTGGTGATCGTCACCGTGCTGGTGCTGCTCTGGCTGGCCGCGATGACCGTGACGTGGTTCGCCGAGGGCCGCCGGGACGATGTGCTGTCCCTGCTTCTCGGGCTGGTCGTGGCCGTTCCGGTCGTGCCTCTGGTTCTGCTCGCGGTGCCCGGCATGATCGCCTTCCGCCGCACGCGGCAGGGGTGACCGCACGATGCGGGGAAGAAGTTCGAGAATGTTGACAACCGTCCATGCCGCTGAAGTGTCCTGACATTGTGATGAGATGGGCGGCACCCGAACAGTTCGCCGAGTTCGTGCGCGTCAGACATGCCGCGCTTCTGCGATACGCATATCTGTTGTGCGGAGACACGCACCTCGCGCAAGACCTGGTCCAGGACGCGCTGGAGCGTACCGGCGTGGCCTGGCGGCGGATCGAGGCGCAGGGCGACCCGGAAGGCTATCTGCGCCGGACGATCACCAACCGTTATCTGAACCGGGTTCGGTCGCTGCGCCGGGAACGTCTGGTCGGTGACACGCCCGAGGTCGGTGTGGCGGGGGCCGAACCGTCCGACGGGTCGCTGTTCCGGCTGCTCGCCTGCCTGCCGCGCCAGCAACGTGCGGTGATCGTCATGCGCTACTACCTGGACCTGTCCGAGGCCCAGATCGCCGAGGCGCTCGGCTGCTCGGCCGGCACGGTCAAGAGCACCGCGTCCCGGGCGATCGCCCGGTTGCGGCGCGAGCTCGGTTCCGACATTCACCCGCAACCGGCAGGAGAAGGCGTCCGATGAGCATCGACCCGCAGACGATCGAAGAGGACCTTCGCACCGCGATGCACGCCGGTTCGTCCGCCATCGCGGCCTGGCCCGACCCGGTGGCCCGGGTGGAAGCCGGCGTCACCCGCCGCCGGCGCCGCACGCTCCTGGTCACCTCCGCGGCCGCGGTCCTGACGGCCGGTGTGGCCTTCGCCGGCGTCGGGATCGCCGGCCACCGCGAGCCGCCGCCGAACTCGATCGTCAGCGCCGAGCCGGCGGCCGCGCCGACGATTGCGCGCCGATCCCCCCGGGCCGCCGTCCAGCCGTGCCGGCTCGACCGGGTGGATGAGGTGGACTGGATCGTGCAGTCGGCGCCGTGGGGACTGTCCACCGGCTTCGCCGTGCGCCCCAACGAGAGCGAGCGGTGCACCATGACGGGACGCCCGGTGCTGTCCGGCGTCAACACCGCCACCGGCCGGTCCGAGCCGGTCACGGTCGTGAACCTCGGCCCGCTCGAGGACGATGTCACCCGCCAGTTCCCCGCCACGGTCGACCCGGGCGAGCCGGCCCGTGTCAAAATCCGGAGCAGCACGACCTGTCCCGCCGGTCAGAAGCCGAAGTCCTACCGCGACCTCGTCCTGACGTTCGGCGAGAAGAAGCTCCCGCTGTCCGGTTCGAACAAGCTCACCGGGGTCTGCGGGGCCGACGTCAGCCAGTGGTACGTCGAGCCGCCCATGGACTATGCGTCCCTCAACGCCACCGTCAAGGCGCCGGCCGTCCTGCGCGCGGGCGAGGAATTCTCCTACACGGTCACCATCGACAATGTCTTCCCCGACAAGTACAAGTCCGGCTCGTGCCCGGTCTTCCGGCTGAGCGTGGCCGCCGACGGCACCGGGCCGTGGCAGCGCATCAACTGTGAAGAGACCACCATCGGCGGACGCGGCAGCGTCGAGTTCACCTTGCCGGGGACGATCCCGGCGGATGTCGAGCCGGGCCGGCACAAGCTCACCTGGATGGCCGCGATGGGCAACGGCGAAGCCGTCATCGCCGACATGGGGACTGACGGAACCGCCGTCACCGTCACCCGCTGACGCACCTCGGAGTCGCGGCCGAGCCCTGACGGCCGGGTCGCTGTGCGGCAGTTGGTCATCCGGCCCGAGGAGCGTTACCTCACCCGGCGATTCGGGTCGACCTGCACCGACTACCTTTCCCGCGTACGCCGGTGGGTGTGACCGCCCGCATCACAGCAGGGCGTCGAGCACCTTGGTGGCCCGGGTCTCGTGGTCGTCGTAGGCGTCCGGGACGGCCGACCGTTGGACGGCCTGGGCTGCCTCGCCGACTGTCCGGGACTCCCAGTCGGAGACCTTGAGCAGCCGCTTGTAGAAGGCGTCGGCGGCGTAGCGCGGGTCCATCAACTCGTCCACGCTGCCCCAGCCCTGACTCGGGCGTTGCTGGAACACCCCGAGCGAGTCGAAGTTCTCGCCGGTCCCCTCGTGCTTCTCGTCGAGGGAGGCCGGGACGGTCGGGTTGGCCAGGTTACGCAGCCGCGACTCCTGCAGCCCGGTGATCATGGCGACCAGCATCGCCCGGCGCGGGAGGCCACGCTTCTGCGCGACCTGCACGATGACCGCGGCGTTGTTCATCTGCGCCTGGTTGAGGCCGGCCACCGGTCGCACGACCTTCGGCTTCGGCTTCGGGGTGGACGCCGGGCGGGACGCCGAGGCGGACGGCTTGGGCGGGACGCGCCGCTCGGCTCGCGTCACCGCGGGAGTCCGGGCCTCGATGGCGGCGTCGAGGGCGACCGGCGCCGATGCCGGAGGCGATGGCTGATCACCGTTGTAGACGACGACTCCACCCACGGCGGCCCCGGCCAGACCCATCACGAGCAGGGCGGACATCGTACGGGCGGATCGCCGGCGCCGTTTGTACCGACGCGGCCGGTCCGGCCAGGGCTCGTCGTCGACAGCCAGGTCGACGAACGCGACACGCGGGCGCGGGTCCCTGGCTTGCACGAACGCGACCGTCCTTCCGTAGACACGTGGGTTCCACGCGGTAGTACGGCGGGAAGGGGGTCCCCGGATCAAACGGCAGCCGTATTCTCAAACCCACCTGAGGTGGCGGCGAGAGGGGAACCATGCGGATCACGGTGCTCGGTGCGGGTTCCTGGGGGACGACGGTCGCGTCCGTGCTCACCCGCCGCGATCACGAGTCGCTGATCTGGGCGCGCGACCCGGCCGCGGCCGACGAGATCAACGCCAAGCACAGCAACGACCGCTACCTCGCGGGCTTCCCGCTCCCCGATCGGCTCCGGGCCACCTCCGACCTGGCCGAGGCCGCCGCCCACGCCGAGTTGCTGGTCGTCGGGGTGCCCACCGGGGCGTTCCGCGCCACGCTGGAACGGGTCCGTCCCGACCTGCACCCGTGGATCCCGGTGGTCAGCCTCAGCAAGGGCCTGGAGCGCGACTCCCTGCTCCGGATGACCGAAGTGATCAAGGACGTCCTGCCGGGTCATCCGGCCGCCGCGCTGACCGGGCCCAACCTGGCCAAAGAGATCATGGCGGGCATGGCGGCGGCCACGGTGATCGCCACCGAGGATCTCACCGTCGCCAACGAGATCCAGCGGGTGTTCCGCCGGGGTCTGCTGCGCGTCTACACCAACCACGACGTGATCGGCTGCGAGGTCGGTGGCGCCCTCAAGAACGTCGTCGCCATCGCCACCGGCATCGCCCAGGGCCTCGGGGTCGGCGACAACACCCGGGCCGGCGTGATCTCGCGCGGCCTGGCCGAGCTGACCACCCTCGCGGTCGCCATGGGCGGCGAGCCGAGCACGCTGGCCGGACTGGCCGGGATGGGTGACCTGGTGGCGACCTGCATCAGCCCGCACAGCCGCAACCGCTACGTGGGTGAGCAACTCGGGCGCGGGCGCAGCCTGGACGACATCCTGGCCGAGATGGGGCAGGTCGCCGAGGGGGTCAAGACCGTACACGCCGCGGTGCAACTGGCCGACCGGCACGGGCTGGCCATGCCGATCACCCGGACGATCCACCGGGTGGTCACCGGAGACATCACGGCGGAGCGGGCCTACGACGGTCTGCTGCGCTCCCATCCGGCCGGTCACGAGTCCGAGCCGGGCTGAGATTTCTTTCCCGTACGCGGCAACCTGCGCGCCCCGGAACGCATGTACCCGGGTGTAGTGCTGCTGCCACGATTCGGGGGAACGTGAAATGTCCGTACGCAGTCCGCTCCTGCTGCCCGCTCTCGCCGTCCCGTTCATCCTCTTCGGATGCGCTCCGTCCTCGGCTCTTTCGGCGCCTTCGGCCACGCCTTCCTCGTCGCCGGCTTCCTCATCCGCGCCGGCGCCTTCTTCTTCCGCGCCGGTGCCGGCTCCGTCGACCTCGTCGCGGTCGCTCGGGCCCGAACACGGGTCCGGTGTGTGCCCGCCCGCGAAGGAATTCGAGAAGCTGGCCGACCTGCCGGAGGGCTGGCATTTCCCGAGCGTCAAATGCTGGAAGAGCTGGGCCTTCGCCGCCCCCGAGGGCCCGGGTGTCGGCGACGGCATTTACCTTTTCCGGTACGTGTCGAGCAAAGGCTGGCGCTATCACAGCCAGGGCAGCGGATACATGTGCGAGGACCTCGGCATCCACGAGCCCGCCCCGTTCTGCCAATATCCATGACAGACACCGGTCTTCGGCGGGCGGGGAGCATGCCGGACTCGATTGACGACCTGTTCGGCGAATTCGTCCGGGCCCGGTCGGCGGCGCTGCTGCGGACGGCTTTCCTGCTGACCGGCGATCGGCACCTGGCCGAAGACCTGGTGCAGGACGCGCTGGCCCGCACCCATCGCGGCCGTCTGCGGCTGGCCGATCCGGGGCATTTCGAGGCCTACACCCGCACGGCGATGTACCACCTGCACGTGAGCTGGTGGCGGCGTCGTCGCCTGACCGAGTCGATGCCCGGCGACCTGGCCGAGGTGGCCGAGCCGGGCAGCGACCATTCCGTCCGTACGGACCTCAAGCTCGCCCTGCACGAAGTGCTCGCCCGTCTCACCCGGCGGCAGCGGGCGGTGCTGGTGCTGCGGTTCTTCGAGGATCGCAGCGAGGCCGAGGCGGCGGAACTGCTGAACTGCTCGGTCGGCACGATCAAGAGCCAGACCAGCAAGGCGCTGGCCCGCATCCGGACGATGGCGCCCGACCTGCTCGCGGCCGTGAGGGAGGAAGGCTGATGTCCGACGACCACGAGCGGCTGCGCCGGGCGATGTCCGACCTGGCCGAGCACGGCGGCGGGGCCGACCTGTACGAGCGGACGCTCCGCAAATCGCGCCAGTCACAGCGGCGCGCCCGATGGGCGGCGACCGGCGCGGCGGCGGTGGCGGTGTTCGCCGTGGGTGGCGCGGTCGCTTACGCCACCGTCGACCGATCGAGCCCGGCCCTGCCTCCGGCCTTCTCGCCGTCCCCCTCCCTGTCGACGGCGCCGTCATCCGCACCGCCGTCATCGGCACCGCCGACGCCGTCACCCCCGCATTCGTCGGCGCCACCTTCGTCGTCGCCGCACTCTTCGGCGCCGACCAGCGACCGTCCCCGATATCCCGACTGCCCCTCCGCGAAAGCCCTGGAAAAGCTCGCCGACCTGCCGAAGGACTGGTATTTCGTGCCGTCGAGCGTGAAGTGCTGGCGAGACTGGGCGATGGCCGATCCGGAGGGTCCGACCCCCAGCGACGGCATCTACCTGTTCCACTACAAGGCGGGGCCGGGGTGGAGTTATCACAGTCAGGGCAGCAGCTACCGCTGTCCGGATCTGGGCATCACCTCCGGCAATCCGCCGTTCTGCGAGACGGGCTAGCCCGGGGCGAGCGCGACGGCGCGCGCCTCGGGCACGCCCAGCATCAGCAGGCTCGTGATCGTGGCGGCCCGGGAACCGAGGTCCGACCGGTCGCTGTCCGCGATGGCGAACACGGCGCCGTACGCGAGCTGGCTCAGCAACCCGGCCGGCAGATGCCGCGCGAACACGCCGGCGTCCTGGCCCCGTTGCACCAGGTCGGCGAGGAGTTCGTCGACCGGTCCGAGCAGGCCGTGGATCGTCTCGCCGTGTTCGCCCCGGCGCAGCGCGAGCAGCACCCGATACCGATGTGTCACCGGCCAGACGCGGGCGACGAACTCCACCCAGGAAACGTCCGCTTCGGAGGCGTTGACCTCGGCCAGTACGGCCTCCATCTCGGCGACGGCCCGTTCCATCAGCGCCCGTAGCAGGTCGAGGCGCGAGGGGAAATGGCCGTAGACCGTGCGGCGGACCACGCCGGCGGACGAGGCGATCTCGCCCATGCCCGCGTCCGGATTCTCCCCCAGCACCTCGAGCGCGACCTCGAGGATGCGGTCGCGGGTTTCCTTCATCGAGCGCTCACGGGCGTTCACGGCGCCATCATTGCACACCAGTGTGCAATGACTTACGCTGCACACCAGTGTGCAATGAAGGAGGGATCATGACCACCGCCGCCGTACGCCCGTTCACCGTCGCGATCGCACCATCGGAGATCGACGACCTGAAGCAACGACTGGCCCGCACCCGCTGGCCCGACCCGGAAACCGTGGACGACTGGTCACAGGGGGTCCGGGTGGAGAACGCCCGGGCCCTGATCGACCACTGGGAGCACCGCTACGACTGGCGGCGCTTCGAATCCGAGCTCAACCGCATACCCCAGTTCCGCACCGAGATCGACGGGCTCGACATCCACTTCCTGCACGTCCGGTCCCCGCATCGGGATGCGATGCCTCTGCTGCTCACGCACGGCTGGCCGGGCTCGATCGTCGAGTTCCTGCGGCTGGTCGGCCCGTTGACCGACCCGGAGGCGTACGGCGGGAAAGCCTTTGACGCCTTTGACGTGGTCATTCCGTCGCTGCCCGGCTTCGGGTTCTCGCAGAAGCCGGCGACCAGCGGATGGGACGTCGAACGGATCGCCCGCGCGTGGGTGGAGCTGATGCGGCGCCTCGGCTATTCGCGATGGACCGCACAGGGCGGCGATTGGGGCGCCGTCGTCACCACCGCCCTCGGCGCCATGCGACCCGAGGGCCTGCTCGGCATCCACCTGAACACCCAGTACGCCTTTCCGGCCCGGATACCGGACGACCTCACGCCCGATGAGCAGCGCGCCGTGGAGAGTCTCGCCCTCTACACCGGCCGGCTCGGCGGATCGAACCACCTGCAGGGCACGAAACCGGAGACCGTCGGATTCGCCCTGGCCGACTCCCCCGCCGGGCAGGCCGCCTGGATCTACGAGAAGTTCCAGTCCAAGACCCAGGACGCGCTCAGCCTCGACACCATGCTCGACGCGATCTCGCTGTACTGGTTCACCAACAGCGCGGCGTCGTCCGGCCGCATCTACTGGGAGAACAGCTCACGCACGTTCGCGGGCCCGCAGCTGACGCTGCCGGTCGCGGTGACCGTCTTCCCCCGGGACATCCCGCGCCTGCCCCGAAGCTGGATCGAGGACACGTACCGCAACCTGATCCATTACGGCGAGGCCGCGCGGGGCGGGCACTTCGCCGCCCTCGAACAGCCCGACATCCTGGTCGACGAGATCCGCACCGGCCTGCGCCCCCTCCGCTAGCTGGATCGACATCGCGGTGGTTCACAATGTCTGCCGATCGCGCGGCCTCGACGCGGATGCCTTGCCCTCCATAAAGACCCTCGCTGATGCTGGGAGTCATGAGTTTCGAACTTACGCCCGACATGATCGAAGAAGCGGCCGACGTGCTGAGCAAACGGATCGACAAGATACGAGCGTGCGCCGGCAAACTGCGATCGTCGAACACTGAGCAGGAACGGCTCCAAGCGCGGGCGACGTACAACGGCGAGTTACGCCGCCTCCACATCGATACCGATAGTGCCTTGGCAACGCTACGCGGCCTTACCCGCTAGCACACCCTCTGCGGTGCGGCCCCCAAGTGCAGGCAATGCAGCCCTCGCTGCCGGGACGACCGCGGATCGGACTGGCACCTGACGACACGAGTCCTGCCCCCGGCGACCGGGCGGGCTGGGCGGGGCGCCAGCAGCGTCACAGTGGATCAGGGCCAGACCCTGACCGCGAAAGGTCTCTAGAGCGTGGCGAACGCCATGGCGATGTGGATGACGGCCAGCAAGGTGGCGCCGGCGATCATCGTCCACTTTCGGTAGGCGACCCCTATGACGGCGTCGCCCAGCTGGGCCGCGGCGGCGGCGAACAGGAGCAGGGCGGTGACCGGGCCTGACCCGAAGTAGGGGGCCAGGCCGGCCGCCACGCCCAGGGGGACTCCGCGGGTCGCGTACATCCAGCCGTAGAAACGGTCGTCGGTCGGGTTCAGGGCGGCGGGGCGGAAGGCGCCGATGAGCGCGAAGCCGACGCTCGCCACCGCGGCGACGAGGTTGGCGATCAGCAGTGCGGTCACGAGGCGTACGGCTCGGTGCCGTATCTGGTCCAGACGGCGGCGACGGATTCGCGGGTCAGCGGCTGACCGGACTCGACCATGTCCTTGAGGTCGCGGAAGTACTGCACGTACAGGTCGGGGGTGAAGGTGTTCAGCATGACCGCGGGCTCGTCGGTCACGTTGGCGAACGTGTGCGGGGCACCGGGCGGGACCAGCACCCAGACGCCCGCCTCGGCGTCATGGTCGTCCGCGCCGACGGTGAAGCGGACGCGGCCCGACACCACGTAGAAGCCCTCGTCGTGCTGGGAATGGCGATGCTGGGGCGGGCCGGGTGTGTGCGGGGGCAGCTTGATCTCGGCCATGCCCAGGCGGTGGTCGGTGTGGCCGCCGTCCTCGAGGATCCGGATCTGGGACGGGCCGTTGACGATCAGTTCGCCCTCGCCGGGGCGGACGATGGATACCGTAGTCATAATGAGAGCGTACTCTCACGAAGAGAGTAAACTCCAGCCGTGAGTCAACGAACGAACCAGATGGAACGGACGCGGTCGGCGATCGTGGCGGCGGCCCGGGAGCTGGCCGACACCGGCGCCGAGATCACGATGCCGGCGGTCGCGGCCGCGGCGCGGGTGTCCGACGCGACCGCCTATCGCTACTTTCCCGATCTCGTGACGCTGCTGCGCGCGGCCGTCACGGTCGAGGATCAGGTCGCGGCCCTGCGGGCGGTGACGGTGAGCGACGACCCGGTCGAGCGGATCGGTCAGGCCGCCGAGATCCTCGGCCGGGCGGTGCTGCGGCGGCAGGGTGCCGTACGCGTCGTCGTCGCCTCCGCCATCGCCCGGCCCTCGACCGCGGGCGAGCGCCCGGCCCAGCGCTTCGCCCTGATCGACTACGCGCTGGCGCCGTGGATCGAGGCGAACGGACCCGACGAGCAGTTGGTGCGCGACCTTGCCGTCGTGATCAGCGCCGAGTCGCTGTTCACCCTGACCGACCTGTGTGGACTGTCAGCCGAGGACGCGGTGGCCGGCCTGGTCGCCACAGCACGCCGGGTCACGACGGCGGCGGTGGCGGCTCCGGCGCGCTGACCTCGGCCATCGAGCGGGGTGCGCGGACGTTTTCGAAGTGCACGTTGCCGGCCGGGACCATCCACGTCATGACCTCGACGGCCAGGCGACCGGCCCGTACGGCGGGGTCGGCGCTGCACAACTCGCGCGCGGTCTCCGGGTCGACGGTCATGACCGAGATGCCGCGCAGGCGCTCGTCGTCCTGGTCGACCAGCGGTCCCCCGCCGATCAGGTAGCCCCGGTCGCGCAGGTCGGCCCGGAAGGCCAGGTGCGCATCCTGCAGCGCGTCGGCCTCGGCGTCGCTGAGTTCGGGTGCGTCCGGCGGCCGGACCAGAAGGACGAGCGTGTGCCGATCGAAATTCATGCCGGACGCCTCCACCTGGAGAGGAAACGGTCGATGTCGTCCCGGATCCGGGCGCGGGCCTCGTCGCGGGGAACCCCGGACATCAACATTTCGTCGTACGGGGTCTCTTCGTGCCGGATCGTCGCGACCACGGCCCGGGTCACGGCGTCGGGGTCGAGCGCCCGACCGGCGGCGCTGCGACCGACCCGGCCGCTGCCGCGAACGCCGGTGTGGGCACTGATCACCGCCGCCCGTTCCGGTGGGCAACCGGGGAACAGCCGGACGATCCTCTCGGCCAGGTCGTGCTGGAACGTCTCGTCGGCCACCTCGCGCCGTTCCCGGTCCCGTTCGCGGCGGCGGGCGCGAGCATCCTCATCGGACAGACACTGTTGCTCGGCCAGCTCGACCGCGGCCCGTTCGACGAGCAATCCCTGTCGCTCGTTGCGTTTGCGCGACTTGTTGAACCGCACCACCACCGCCGACAGCCGGCTGGCCTGTTTCGCCCGGCGGGTCAGGGCGGCGTCGCCCGCGGGCAGGAACACCAGATGGTCGAGGTCGGCACAGGCCAGGCAGATCGGCGCGCCCTCCTCCATCATCAGCATGTCGGCCTCGGTCTGCCCGCAGCTCGCGCAGGTGAAGTCGCGCAGCGCGATCAGGACCACCAGGTCGGGCGCCTTGCTCTGCCGGGCCGTCATCCGTTCCCGCTGCTGCTCGGTCAGGTCGGCCGGGGTCCAGTGCGTCCGGTACGCCGCCTCGAGCGCGTCGCCACCCTCGGCGGTGAACTGCAACGGCCGCCGGTCACGGGTCGCGGCCACATAGTCGACCGCGCTGGCCCGCAGTCCGCGGCCGGCCACCCAGCGGTGGAAGACCTCGAGCGCGTCGGCCAGCCGGTCGGGCCGGACCGCGGCCACCGCCTCCAGATGCGGTGCGCGACCCTGCCGCCAGTCGGTCACCGAACCCGGCGGCACCCAGCCCATCCCGGTCAGCACGTCGAGCGGGCTCACGTAACGCTGCCGAGCAAGCGCCTGCTCGGCGGCGTTCACCACTCGCCGTTCCAGCTTGGTGGTCGGCTGCATGCGGGAAGCCGCTGCGGGGAAAGCCGCTGCGGGGAAAGCGCTGCGGGGAAAGCTACGGCCGCAGCAGGAGGGGCAGGACCGTGCGGATCTGGGCGGCCAGGCCGTCGAGGGCGGCGGCGCCATGCGCGGCGTGGGCCAGCAGCGCCTGCTGGAACAGGCCGTCGAGCATGCCGTACGCCACCGCGCGCGGGACCGACGGCGGACGGCCGGCCAGGGTCGCGTAGCGGTCGACGACCCGCCAGATCATCGCCTCGAGGGTGCCGTCGATCTCGGTGATGGCGTCGCGGAGCGGCTGCTCGAACAGGCTCTGAGTGCGCAGGTCGTACCAGAGGCGGTGCATCGGCGCCTCGTCGCGGATGGTCTCGGCCAGCTTGGCGGCGAAGGCCTCGAGCAGCTCGTCGGGGGTGGTCGAGTCGGCGACCACGCCGTCGTAGCGGGTCACGCAGCGCGCCTTGTAGTAGCGGACGCTGTAGATGACCAGCTCGAGCTTGTCTTGGAAGTAGTAGTGCACGACGCCGTGGCTGAACGGCGAGTTGCCGGCGATCTCGCGCAGGCTGGCTCGCGCATAGCCCATCTCGCCGAGAGTCAGCAGCGCCGACTCGGCGAGTTCGTCCCGGCGGCGATCCGTCTTGTTGGCCACGGACCCCATCCTACGGGCTTGACAGGCGTCCAAACTTTCCTTGACAACTGTCAAGAAGAGGCATGTGATGTGGGTCTCACGTCGCGCCGGACGCGATCAGCCGGGGCGACGACGTTCTCGACCCCTCCCGGGAGCTTTCATGACACAGATCGATCTCACCGGACGCCGGGCCCTCGTCACCGGAGGCGCTCAAGGTCTGGGCGAAGGCATGGCCCGCGCGCTCGCCGCCGCCGGCGCCAAGGTCGTCATCGCCGACGTGCAGGACGACCTCGGCCCCAAGGTCGCGGAATCGCTCAGCGGGTTCGTGCACCTGGACGTGACCGACGACGACAACTGGGCCACCGCCGTCGAGCAGGCGACCGGCATGCTGGGCGGGCTCGACATCGTGGTCAACAACGCCGGCATCGAGATCACCAGCCTGATCGTCGACCTCGACCCGGTCGCCGTCCGCAAGCAGCTCGAGGTCAACCTGCTCGGCACCGCGCTCGGCATCAAGCACGCCTTCCGGGCGATGCGCGGCCAGGACGGGGGTAACAAATCAGTCATCAACGTGGCCTCGGTGGCGGCGACCATCGCCTTCCCCGGCATCTCGGTCTACTCGGCCACCAAGTCCGGCGTCGACCGCCTCACCCGGGTGGCGGCCATGGAGAGCGGCAAGCTGGGGTACGGCGTACGGGTGAACTGTATTTATCCCGGTCTTGTCCCCACCGCCATGGGTGCCGGCCTGGCCAACGACGTCGCGCAGATCGGGCTGTTCGGCTCGCCCGAGGAGGCGGTCGGCGCGGTCGTCGAGCTCACTCCGAGCGGCCGCCTGGGCGAGGTCGGCGACATGGCCGACGCGGTCGTGTTCCTGGCGTCGGACGCGGCGAAGTTCATCAACGGCGTCGGCCTGCCGGTCGACGGCGGAATGGGGATGTGACATGGCCACGAAACCCGTCGTCGTCTACGGCGCCTCCGGCTACACCGGCCGGCTGATCTGCGAATACCTGCGCGAGTACAACGTCCCGTTCGTCGCCGCCGGACGGGACGCGGGCAAGCTCAAGCAGTCGATGCAGGAGAACGTGGCCGGCATCGAGACCGCCGACTACGAGATCGCCGAGGTCACCCACGACGTCAAGTCGCTCACCGAGCTGTTCTCGGGCGCGTCGGTCGTGTGCAACACCGTCGGGCCGTTCAGCGTCTACGGGCCCGAGGTGGCCGAGGCGTGCCTGGCCGCGGGGACGCACTACCTCGACACCACCGGCGAGCAGGACTGGATGATCACCTGCGACGAGAAGTACGGCGCCGACTTCGCCGCGGCCGGCCTGCTGCTCGCCCCGGGCATCGCCCAGATGTACACGACCGGCGAGATCGCGGCCGAGCTGTGCCTGGAGAAGCCGGGACTGGACACGTTGGACATCGCCGTCTTCTGGGGTGGCAGCCCGACCATCGCGTCGACGCTGACGATCCTGGTCAACGCGGCCACCTCGGGCGCGTTCCGGCTCGAGCAGAACCGGTACGAGGCCTGGGATCCGGAGGCCGGCCTCTACCAGCTGGTGCTGCCGGGTCAGCACGAGCTCGCGCTGGCGCTGCCGTGGGGCGGGACATCGCACCCGGTCTGGTATCGGCGCGATCCGCGCGTGGCCAACGTCAAGGTGCTGGGTGGCGTGTTCAACCGGGCGCTGATGAACGGCGTACCGCAAATCGTCTCGGCGGCGGTCGAGGCCACAAAGGACATGGCGCCGGACGAGCGGTACGCGGCCCTGACCGCCACCGCCGCGCAGGTGATGAACGTGATGCCGCCGCGCGAGAACCCCCGGCTCAACAAGTCGGTCGATTCGGTGCACGCGTCGGGACCGCTCGGGCGCGCACACTGCGTCATCTACGGCAACTCGAACTACAAGCAGACCGGGCTCATGCAGGCGTACGCGGCCTATCACCTGCTGCAGCAACCGCCCCGACGGGTCGGGTTCGCGTCCGGCTGCCAGGCGTTCGGGCATCGTGAGCTGCTCGGGGTGCTGGAGAGCTTCGGGCTGGTCCGCGAGCCGACGGTCACGGTCGAGCGCTGATCATGCGGCTGGCCGACTATCTGGACAAGGGAGCTTCCCTCGACCCGGACGCGCCGTGTCTCACCACGGAGGGGGAGACACGGACGTACGGGGAGGTGCGACAGCTCAGCGTGAAGATCGCCGGGGCGCTGGCTGCTCGCGGGATCGTTCCCGGAGAGCGGGTGGCGGTGCTCTCCGGGAACGATCCGACCGCGTTCACCTGTGTGTTCGGCATCAGCCGGGCCGGGGCGGTGTGGTGCCCGATCAACCCGCGCAACGAGGCTTCGGAGAACCGGGAGCTGCTCGACCTGTTCGGCTGCGTGGCGCTCATCTACCAGGAATCGTTCGAGCCCCTGGTCGCCAAGATCCGCGATCAACTACCGCAGCTGCACACGCTCATATGCCTTGAAAGGGACATTTTCCCCGAGACAGGCGGCGTCGATCTTGCCGCTGTCGACGACCTCGCCATGATCGTCGGGACCGGCGGCACGACCGGGCGGCCCAAGGGCGTGGAACTGACGGGCGCCAACCTCGAGGCGATGACCGCGATCACGCTGATGAGCTACCCGTGGCCCGACCGGCCAGTCTATCTGGCGCTGGCCCCGCTGACCCACGCCGCCGGGGTGCTGTGCTTCCCGGTCCTGGCGCGGGGCGGGGAAATCGTGATCATGCGTAAGCCGGACGTGGCCGAGTTCATCTGGCTCATCCAGCGGCACCACGTGACCCACACGTTCCTGCCGCCGACGCTCATCTACATGGTGCTCGCCCACGCCACCCTGGACGAGACCGACCTGTCGTCGCTGCGCTGCTTCTGGTACGGCGCGGCCCCGATGTCGGCGGCCCGGCTCGAGGAGGCGCTACGCCGCATCGGGCCGGTCATGGCGCAACTGTTCGGCCAGACCGAGGCCCCGATGATGATCTCGACCATGTCGCCGGCCGACCACTACCGGCCGGACGGCAGCATCGCGCTGTCCCGCCTCTCCTCCGCGGGCCGCCCGTCGCCCCTGGTCACCGTGGCCATCATGGGACCGGAGGGCGAACTGCTCCCCCGCGGGGCGACCGGCGAGATCGTGGCCCGCGGTTCGCTGGTGATGCGCGGCTATCACCGTGACCCGGAGGCCACCGCGGCCGCCTCGGCCCACGGCTGGCACCACACCGGCGACATCGGCTACCTCGACGACGACAACTATCTGTACATCGTGGACCGGGCCAAGGACATGGTGATCACCGGTGGTTTCAACGTCTATTCGACCGAGGTCGAGCAGGCCCTCATGCAGCATCCGGCGGTGCAGGACTGCGCGGTGATCGGCCTGCCCGACGACAAGTGGGGCGAACGCGTGACGGCGATCCTCCAGCTGCGGGCCGGCCGGACCGTCGACAAACAGGAGGTGGTGGCCTTCGTCAAGGAACGCATCGGCAGCGTCAAGGCGCCCAAGCAGATCGAGATCTGGGACGACCTGCCCCGCTCCAAGGTCGGCAAGATCCTCAAGGGCGACCTGCGCGCGCGGCTCGCCCACGAGAACCGAGCGGAATGAGCATCGGGGTGTCCCGGGCGTATTCCTCGTACGGCGTCCCGAGCTGAGCCTTCAGGTCCCGCTCCTCGAATCGGACGCCGACGAAGATGTACGCGCTGGACGCCACGGCGAAGAACAGATGGCTGACCGTCATTCGCGGAGTGGCCCAGAAGACGATAAGGAGGCCGAGCATCATCGGGTGCCGGATCCAGGCGTACAGGAAACGCATTTGAAATTGGGGGTTTCCGGCCGGCTTGAGACCGAAGAACTCGAAATGGTCGATCATGTAGGTGGCACCGATGGCCAGCGCCCAGCCGAGCGCGTAGACGACCCAGATCAGGATCGACCAGGGCGCCCCGGCCAGCCAGACGACCGTGGGCACCGGCTGCCAGAAGGCGAAAGTCGCGAGCAACAACAGGCTGGCCGCGAGCACATAGGTGCTGCGCTCGATCGTGGGCGGGATGCGGCGTTTGAAGCCGGCCCGGGCCATCACGGTGTGCTGCACGGCAAAGGCGAGCAGCAGCGTTCCGTCGATCAGGAGCGCCGTCGTGGGAGAAGAACTGGCGGGACCGTCGCCCCAACCGGCCAGAAAACCGATGGCCCAGACGATCGAGATCAGGAAGAGGGCGTACGAGAAAAGGGCATAGGCTCGCGACATCATGCCGGTCATCGTCGTCTCGGCGGGGCGCCCCGCGCAGGCGGGAAAATACCTCAATCGCCGAAGGACGAGGCGATGAACCAGGCGGCGATCTGGGCCCGGGAGCGGAAATCCATGCGATAGCGGATCCGCTCGACGTGCGCCTCGGCCGAGCGTTCGGTGATGCCCAGGCGCGCGCCGATCTCGCGGTTGGTGCAGCCGTCGGCGATCAGGGCGGCCACCTCCCGCTGCCGGGCGGTCAGAGTCGGCGCGGCGCCGCGATGCCGGGCGGGCAGGCCGAGGAAGCGCCGGATCACCGCGGTCAGCGGCGGCACATCACCGATGTAGGGCAGGTGTGACCGCCCCGGCAGGACTTCCAGACGCGCCCCTTCGATGCCGTCGGACAGCCGGCGACCCTGATCGAGCGGCACGGCCCGGTCACGTTCGCGCTGCACGACGAGGGTCGGCGCGGTGATCCGGGGCAGCGCGTCGCGCACATCCAGCTCGTAGGCCGCCCGCAGCATGGTGGCGGCCGTCGCGGCGTCGGCCGACTCCCGCTGATAACGCGTGAAGACCGTGCGCGTGGCCCGGTCGGCGTCCGGCGCGAAGACATCGGTCAGCAGATCAGAAGCCAGACCCCAATGTTCCCGTACGAGTCCGAGCACGTGCTCGCGAATCCCCGGCGCGGCGACGTCGGGTCCGTACGGCCAGCCCCCGTAGAGCACGAGCCGCGACACCGTCCCGGGTTCTGCTGCCGCCCAGGCCGCCGCGACCGCCGCCCCGGCCGAGGCGCCCATCAGGTCGAACCGGGTCAGTCCGGCCGCCTCGATCACGTCTCGCAGCGCCTCGGCGTCGTCGACGTTCGCTCCGGCCGACAGACCCAGGCCGGGCCGGTCGTAGCGGATCAGCGTCCGCCCGTCGGCGAGCGCCTCGTAGAAGGCCCGCTCGGCCGGAATGGCCCAGCTCAGCTCGAGGTGACCGAGCCACCCGTTCACATAGACCAACGGCGGTCCCGACCCGGTGACCGCGAACGCCACCCCGTCCCGGGTCGTGGCAATCCGCTGACCACCCATGACGCGAGCCTAGAACAACCCGGGGCCGACCTAGGGTTCTCCCCGGTGTCTGGGCGGGCGCGCGCACACAGAATTCCCTGCGACCGGTCGACCGGCCGGTTGCAGGGAACACGTGAGGAACAAGCATGCGCAAGCCCGTGCAGATCGACTCGATTCCGGCCGACGGGGCCGAGCTGAACGACGACCAGCTCGCCACGATGCTCGGTGGCAAGAAGAAGGACGACCGCGGCAAGCCCGGCCCCGGCTCCTCGTACACGCTGTGGGACGTCGACAACTCCGGTGCGGCCTACCAGGACACCGACGCCGACTTCTGAGTCGAACGGCCGGCGGTCCTCTCCCACGATGGCCGCCGGCCCGGTCCGGAGACTTCATGATTCTCATCCTCACCGCCCCCAGCGACGTGCACGCCGACGCCGTCGAACGGGAGCTCAAAGCGCGCGGCGCCGCCTGGCTGCGGTTCGACCCGGCCGAGGTTCCGTCGAAAGCCCAGCTCTCGGTCGGCATCAGAGACAACCGGCTTTCCCGTACGCTCGTCCGCGGCCCCGAGACCACTGATCTGAACGCCGTCACGGCGATCTGGTTCCGCCGCCCCGGCCGCCCGGTCGCGCCGGCTCATCTCAGCGGCGGCACCGGGAAGTACACCGTCGACGAGTCCCGCACGTTCGTCTCGGACGTCTGGGAGACCCTCGACGTGCCCGCCCTGCCCGCCCCGCGGCCGGTCGTCAAACGGGCCCAGCACAAGATCCGTCAGCTCCAGCTGGCCCTCGAGGCCGGCTTCGAGGTGCCCGCCACGGTCGCCGGCAACGACCCCGGGCGGGTGCTCGACCTGTTCTCGCACACCGGCGGCCGGATGATCGTCAAGCAGGTCGGGCTCGGCTATCTGGGCGGCGGCCGGCTCCGCTACACCGAGCCGGTCACCCATCGCGACATCGTGCACGCCGACGGCGTACGGCACTGCCCGTTCATCGCCCAGGAACGGATCGACAAGCAGGTCGAACTGCGGGTGACCGTGGTCGGCGACCGGGTCTTCACCGCGGCCATCGAGTCGCAGCGGTCCAACCACGCGCGGCACGACTGGCGCCGGGCCGATCAGGCCAACATCCGGCTCACCTCCTGGGAACTGCCGGACGACATCGCCGCCCGGTGTGTCGATCTGGTCCGCCGGCTCGGGCTCAGCTACGGCGCGTTCGACCTGGTCGTGACGCCCGACGGCCGGTACGTGTTCATCGAAGTCAACCCCAGCGGCCAGTACCTGTGGGTCGAGGAGGCGACCGGCCTGCCCATCTCGGCCGCGGTCGCCGACTGGCTCATGTGCGGAGGAATCCAGTGACCCTGCTCGACGAGACCGCGGCGGTCTTGCGTTCCAGTGACATCCCGGCCGGCTTCGCGGCGCTGAAGGAGCGCTGGCCCGACGCCGACCTGCACCTCGTCCACGACGAGGAGGCGTACGACGTGCTGATCCGCGAACCGGGCGGCACCCTCTCGATCGCCTACAGCCCCGCCCCCTCGATGCCCTGGCCCGAACGCGGCGCGGTCCGCTACTCCGACCAGGACCTGGCCCGGATCGACGGCCGCAAGCTGCGGGTCAGCGAGGCCCTGTCGGCGCTCGACTTCCTCTGGTACGACCACGACGTGCTGGCCCGTCTGGTCGACACCTGCCTGATCCACGCCGAGCTGGAACGCGACCCCGTCGACCTTTCGGACGAGGAGGTGCAGACGGCGGCCGACGCTTACCGGCGGGCCCGGGGTCTGCTCGATCCAGCGTCGACCGAGCGCTGGTTGAACGAGCGCGGGCTGTCCCACGACGACTTCACCGCGCTGGTCACGAACATCGCCGAGGTGGCCCGGCTGCGCGCGCGGATCGGCGGCGGCTTCGACGAGTGGCTGGCCGACGCACGAGCCGCCGCGTCGATCGAGTGGTTCTGGCTGGCCCGCGAACGGACGGTCAACGCTCAGTGATCCGTCGGCGGATGCCGGTGATCCTTCAGGTCGCGGCGACCGACTGCGGCCCGACGGTGCTGGCCATGATGTCGGCCGCACACGGCCGGCCGGCCCCGGTGAGCCGGTTGCGGACCGACCTCGACGTGGGCCGCGACGGGCTCAGCCTGCGGGACCTGCGCGACGCCGCGGCCGGCGTCGGGCTGCGCGGCCGGGCGATCTCGCTGCCCGCGCTGCGCACCGATGCCTCGCGCCTGCGGGAGCTGGCCCTGCCGCTGATCGCGCACTGGAACGGCGACCACTACGTGGTGGTCGAACGGTTCGGCCGGCGGGGCGTGGACGTGGTCGATCCGGCGGTCGGGCGGCGCCGGCTGACCCCGGCCGAGTTCTGCGCGGGCACGACCGGAGTGGTGCTGCTGGCCGCGCCGGACGGTCCCGCGCCTCGATGGGAGAAGACCCCTTCCCCCGTACGCCGTCTGATCCTCCCGGTCCTGCGGGCCCACTCGGGTCTGCTGGCCGTGCTCGGGGTCGCCTCACTGCTGATCACCGGCGCCGGTCTGGCCGTGCCGTGGGCGACCTCGGCCATCCTGGACGGTCAGGGTCCGCTGGGCGGTTCCTGGCTCGCCGTCGTGGCCGTCCTCGCCGTGGTCAGCGGCCTGCTGTCGCTCGCCCGCGGCCTCACCATCACCACGCTCCAGCGCCGGATCGGCCACCGGCTGGGCGCCGAGACGGTCGAGCGGCTGTTCAACGTCGTCTACCGCTACTTCGAGCGACGCTCGGCGGGCGACCTGGTCGACCGGGTGCGGGCCGCGGTTTCCGTACGGGATCTGCTGGCCGCCTCGATCGTCGCGACCGCCCTCGACGCCACGCTCGCGCTGGGTTACCTGACCGTGGTCACCGTGCTCGCCCCCGGACTGGGCGCGGTCGCGGCCGGTGTCGTTGCCGTGCAGCTGTCGATCGCGCTGTGGCTGGGCCGTCGGGTCGGTTCGCTGCAACGCGAGGAACTGCTGGCCAGCGGCGAGGAGAACGCCCGGCTGGCCGACGCCGTGTCCGGCATGGCCGCGATCCGGGTGGCCGGCGCCCAGGTGCGGGTGCGGGCCCGCTGGGAGGAGTCGTTCCGGCGCGGCATCGACGCCTCGTTCCGGGCCGCCCGCTTCTCGGCGATCGGCGAGGCTCTGCTGACGGCGGGCACTGTCGGCAGCCCGGTGCTGTTGCTCTCCGTGGCCGCCGGTGTGGCGTCGTCGCCGGGCCGCGCGGCCGGGCTCTCCGCGCTCGCCGTCGCCGCCGTCTCCCCGGCCGTCGCGCTGGCCGGCCGGCTACCCGCGTTCACCCTGCTCCCGCCCACGGTCGAACGGCTGGCCGACATCGCCGACGCCCCCGTCGAGCAGCCCGAGCCCCGCCCGGCGACCCCTCGCCTCGCCGGGCGGCTCACGCTGGACCGGCTCGGCTTCCGCTACGACCGCCGCTCGCCGTGGGCGCTGCGGGGTCTGAGCGCGGACATCCGGCCCGGCTCCAAGGTGGCAGTGGTCGGGGCGTCCGGCAGCGGCAAGAGCACACTGGTCGGCCTGCTCACCGGCTTGCACCGCCCGGACGAGGGCCGGATCCTGGTCGACGGCATCGACGTGACCACGGTCGACCTGACCACACTGCGCGCGCAGATCGGCGTGGTGCTGCAGGAGCCGTACCTGGGCGCCGGCACCCTGCGTGAGGCCCTGACCCTGGCCCACCCCGACGCCACCGACGCACAGATCGAGGTGGCCGCCCGCCGGGCCGCGCTGTGGGACGACATCGTCGCGCTGCCGATGGGCCTGCACACCCGCCTGGGCGACGGCGGCACGGGCCTCTCCGGCGGGCAACGCCAGCGGGTCGCCCTGGCCCGGGCGCTGCTCAGCGACCCGGCGATCCTGGTGCTGGACGAGGCCACGAGCGCCCTCGACACGGTCACCGAGGCCGCGGTCGAGGCCGGTCTGCGTGGCCTGCCGATGACCCGGGTCGTCATCGCGCATCGCCTGTCCACGGTGGCCGACGCCGACCTGATCCTGGTGCTGGAGAAGGGTTCTCTCGTCGAGGCGGGCCGACCGGCCGACCTGCTCACGTCGGGCGGCGCCTTCGCCCGCCTGGCCGGCGCGGTCCGCGGGTCACGCTTCACCGCCCGGGCCAAGGTGCGACCGCTGGTCTTCCGCGGTTCGGCTAGCGCGCGATAGATGACAGCTCGAGCCCAAACGGCGGGTGCTGAATGCCCTCGCCGCCGCCGAGCGCTTCAGTGCGGGCGTACGGGGACCGCTTGTGTGTTTGAAGTTGAAGCGTCAGAAGGGCTGAACCGACCCGGACTCGAGGGAGGCGTAGCAGGTCTCGACGAGTTGCAGGGTGCGCAGGCCGTCGGCGGCGGTGGTCGGGGCCGGGGCCACTCCGGCGATCTCGCGCATCAGGGCGCGCATCGGGCCGGCGAACGCGTCCGGGATCCAGCGCGTGGTCACCGGATAGGGCAGCCAGCCGTCGGTGGGCAGCACCCGGCTGTTGACCTCGAGCGTGTCGGGGCGGCCGTGCGGATAGTCGTAGAGCAGCCCGATCGTGCCCCGGATCGAGCCCGCCGAGCCGTCGATGCGGAAGGTCGCCGACTGGTCGCCGGTGTGGTTCTCGTGGTTGACCTTGACCAGCGCTCTTTCATTGTCGGGGAAGGTCATCGTGGTGAAGGTGCGCGTCTCGCCCGCCACGGCCTGACCCGGGCGGCGACCGCCGACGCAGTAGACCGTGCTCGGATCGCCCAGCAGCGCCCGCACGGTGTCGAAGTAGTGGATCGAGTGATACATCAGGTCGAGCCGGGGCGACGTGACCAGCCAGTCCCAAGCGGTGAAGTCGGTCTCGATGTCGACGTCGATGACCATCGCGGTGACCTCGCCGATCCAGCCCGCCTCGACCATCGCGCGGGCGGCCGCCATGCCCTCGCCGTAACGCATCTGATGGTTCACGACCAGCGATCGCCCGGCCTCCTCGGCCGCCGTCACGAGCTCTGCGCCGAGCCCGGAGTCGACGGCCAGGGGCTTCTGCGCCAGCACGTGTTTGCCCGCGGCCAGCGCCCGCCGCACGATCGCCGGCTGGGCCTCGGGCACCACGGCGACGTCGATGATCTCGATCGCCGGGTCGTCGAGCATCTCGTCGAGCGTGTAAATGCGCGGCAGACCGAACTCCTTGGCCACGCGCGCCGCCCGCCCGGCGTCGAGATCGCTGATGCCGGCCACGGTCAAACCCGCTTTCCCGTACGCCGGCAGGTGCGCGACCTGCGTGATCGCGCCCGCGCCGACGACGCCGATCGTCCGGCGGATCGCCAGGTCGACGGTGAGATCACAAGCGTGGGCGATGGGCTGCAGCGTCTCGAGCATGTTTCCTATCTTGGCCCGCCGTGTAAACTCAGTCAATCGTTTGAACGACCTTCTCCGCGGAGGAATCCATGCAGATCTTCGGCCGGGCCTTCGACGGGTTCGAGCGCAGCCTGACCACGCAGCTGGCCGGCCTCGACGCGGGCCACCAGCTGCTCGAGATCGAGGATCTGCAGCGCGAGGTCGTCGAGGGCACGCTGGCCACCGACGGCCGGGCCGACGTGCTGATGCTGATCACCGACTGGCTGCCGTCGCTCATCGAGAGCGGCAAGCTGAGGCCGATCGAGCAGGATCAGAGCGCCTACGCGCCCGCGCTGCGGGCGCTGCAGACCGGCGCCGACGGCCGCTCCTACGGCGTGGCCTACCACGACGGCCCGATGCTGTTCCTCTACCGCACCGACCTCTACGGCGACGCCGAGGAGCAGCGCGGCTTCCACACCCGGTT
Organism: Paractinoplanes bogorensis; assembly: GCF_018829635.1. Classification (GTDB taxonomy): domain Bacteria; phylum Actinomycetota; class Actinomycetes; order Mycobacteriales; family Micromonosporaceae; genus Actinoplanes; species Actinoplanes bogorensis. Next base: position 169,595 of record NZ_JAHKKG010000016.1, on the reverse strand, counting down.
CGGCTATCCGCTGGCCCCGCCGGCCGACTGGTCCCAGTTCCGCGACCAGGCGCTCTGGTTCGACCGCCCGGCCGACGGCCTGCGCGGCACGGTCCAGGCCGGCTACCCCGACGAGCACAACAACGTCTACGACTTCCTGACCCATCTGTGGAGCCGGGGCGGCGAGCTGATCGGGCCCGACGGCCGTTCCGGGCTGAGCAGTCCGGCGGCGGCCGAGGCGATCGAGTTCCTGCACGCCCTCTGGCACGTCGACCGCGTGGTCGACCCGGCCGCCGCCACGTGGGACAGCGTCAGCTCGGGCGAACACTTCGCCACGGGCGAGGCCGCCATGATGGTCAACTGGGCCGGCTTCGCCGCCATGTGCGAGCCCGGCACGGTCGGCTGCGCTCCCGTCCCCGGCGCGGTCACGATGAACGCCTACTGGGTGCTCACCATCCCCGCCGGCGCCCCCGACCCGTCCCGCAGCGCCGACCTGATCCGCCACCTGACCACCCACGAGATGGACGTCGTGACCGCGCTCTCCGGCGGTTCGGCCACCCGGCGTGACAGCTGGGCCGATCCCCGCGTACGCGCGTTGTCGCCCTACTACGAGGTGCTCGAGAGCGCGCACCAGCATTCCCGATCGGTGCCGGCCGACCCGCGCTGGCCCCGGATGGCCGCAATCCTCAACGAGATGATGCGAGCCGTCATCGAGGACGCCGAGGGCAAGGCCGCCCTCGACCGAGCCCACCTCGACCTGGACGCTCTGCTGGCGCCATGAGTGCACGCCCCCTCCTTGCGTTGGTGACACCGTTCGGCGATCTACTCGCGTGCGAAGTGGGAGATGAGAGCGTGAAGTTTCTGGTCCGGCTGACGACGACGCTCCCGCCGGAGATGAGAGCGTGAAGTTTCTGGTTCGGCTGACGACGATGCTCCCGCCGGAGATGAACGATGAGCGGCGCAACGCCCTGCTCGCCGCCGAGGCCGAGCGCGGGCGAGAACTGGTCACCGACGGCACGATCGAGCAGCTGTGGCGACTGCCCGGCAGACTGGCCAACGTGGGCGTGTGGTCGGTCCCCGACGCCGACGCGCTGCACGTCGCGCTGACGTCGTTGCCGTTGTGGCGCTGGATGGACGTACAGGTGGAGGCCCTGGCCAACCATCCCCTGACCAGCACGCCGACACCGCTCGTTACGGATGCTCAGCGCGACCACGGCCGAACTGATTGATCGCGGCCTGCAGGCGCAGCCACGTCGGGTCATCGTCGTCGGCCTCGACCACGCGGTCCAGGTCGTCGTCACGCCATGTCCGCACGCCGTCGGTCAGCTCGAGCTCGTCCCACAGGTAGCCCGTGGCGTCGATCGGCTCGGTACCGGTGATGAACGCGGCCACTCCGTCGGAATCCGGGGCGACCGGGACGCCTGGCACAGACAGCAGGGCCACGCAGCCGTCGCGGTCAGCCACGACCAACTGGCCGCTCGCCGTGCGAGCCAGCGCGGTCACTCCGGCGTCGCCCACCGGGTGAGCGGTGACCGTCCCGGCGGCCAGGTCAAGCGCGAGCAACGCACCCTCCGGAGTACCGATCCACAGGACGTCCGGGTCGTGGCCGAACGCGATGTCTCTCCGCAGCCAGTCCAAAGCGAACTCGGTCCAATCCGGCGGAGTCGATGCCGGAGCCGGCTCCCGCAGGGTGAGGGCCAACTGCCGCTCCAGCCCGGGAAACGAGTACACATCCAGCGACTGCACATAGGAGTTGCCGCGCACCGCGAAGCGCCGTCCGTCCGGAGCCCAGACCGGGGTCTCGTACCCATCGGCGTCGAGCACGAGCGCTCGGCCGCGGATTCGCATGCTTCGATCCTCGCTCCGCGCGAACAGGCCCAGCGTTGCGCCCTGGTCGCTGGCCAGGGTGAGGACGAGGCCGCCGGCCGGATGCTCGGCCACGCCGGTATCCCAGCGCGGTCCGGTGCCGACCACGCCGTCGTCATGATCGACCGCATCCGATGCCAGCCAGGCATCCTCGCCACCGTCACGCGCGGGTGATGCCCACACCGTGCCGCCGTCCGGGCTGAAGGCGATGCTCCGATATCCGGCCGGCCGAGTCGTAACGCCGTCGGGGGTCCACCGCGACAGCACGCCACCCGCGGCAACCAGGAGCACCGGCTCGTGCGGGTGCCACGCCAGCTCGGGTACTTGTCGGTGCCGCTCCCAGACGGGCAGGTTGCCGTAGCTGTCAGCGTCGGCACTGACTGCCCCGACCAGTCGCAGGTCGAGATCCCACACGTACACCGCCGGCCGGGTCACATCCACGCCGGCGACCAGCGCCAGGCGCGGATGGGCGACCAGCCGTTCGACCGGCGCGTCGAGCCGGACCCGGTGCACCGTCTCCATCACCGCGTCACGGTATCGGTTCGCGCGAGCCGGGAGTCGCCGGTCCGTCGACGGTCCCGAATCGTTGGACACGGCACAGATGTCTGGCGCCTTCAGGAAGAGAGATCGCTGTGATCAGGGCGTTTGCGGTCCTGGCCGTTGCCGGAGCGGCGGTGGCGGCCCTCGGAGGCGACGCATCGCCTTCGACCGCCATCCCGGTCGACGGCCGCTCCGGACCGGCTCTGATGGCCGATGTCGTTGCTCGGATCTACGGCTCGCCGGAGCAGCGGGCCGCCGGCTGGGAGGCGCAGCACTACGTCATGCAGGCCGCGTACGCCGCATGCGCCGAGCGGAAGGGTATCGACGACGCCGTGGATGACTGGACGCCGCCCAGCGGTGTTTTCGAGACCGGAGCCGTCGATCTGCCGTGGTTGTTCGCGCCCGCGATGACCGACTTCGGTATCGCTCGTCGATACCTGGAGGGAGCCGGATTCCAGGACGGTCCGGCGCCGAGAATGACCGATGCCGAGCGTCGTCGCATCGCCAGGTTCGGCGAATGCCAGATGGAGCTGGCTTCGATGGACGGCCGGCCTCGCCCCTCGGGACGGGACACCCTGGAACAGGAGTTTCTCGATGACCAAGCGACGATCCGCCACGAGTGGGAGCCCCGCCTGATCGGGTGGTACAGCACCTGCATGACACACGTCGCCGGCATGCCGGTCGACAGTTTCAGCGACGCCCACCGCCAGGTCGAGCTGAAGTTTCAGGCGGTCGTCCACCGGGTGCCGAACGGCCCGGGTTGGTCGGAGGCAGTGGCGCTGGAGAAGAGAGTGGCGGCCGCGGACGGGCTGTGCCGGAAAGCCAACGCCGATGCCCTGGCGACCGCGAGCGAGCCAGTGGTGAAGGAATTCGCCGACCGCCACCGCGCCGAACTGGCTGCCGTCGCCGCCGAATGGGCCGCCATGCCGGCCGCCCGCGACGCGGCCAAGAAGGCGGTTGCCAAGTAGGTCAGGGGCGGGCGGGGGCGGTGGACTCCCGGTAGACGAGTTCCATCGCGGTGCCGACGACCTCGGCCACCTCGTCTTCGGGGGAACTGGTCAGCAGCAGGTCGACGGCCCGGGCACCGAGTTCCTGCAACGGCATGCGCACGGTGGTGAGGGCCGGCACGAGATGCTCGGCCAGGGGCAGGTCGTGGACCGCGACGACCGAGACGTCTTCGGGGACGCGCAGGCCGGCCCGGCGCAGGGTGTCGAGCACGCCGACGGCCATGGCCACGTTGGCCACGAAGACGGCGGTCGCGCCGGGGCTCTTGCGCAGCAGTTCGGCCGTGGCCTCGGCGCCGCCGCGGGGGGTGTAGTCGCCGCGGGCGATGTCTTCCGCACGTACGGGATGGGTGCTGTTCTTCATCGCCTGGCGGTAACCGGTCGCGCGGCGGCGGGCCGTGTCGGCACCGAACGGGCCGGCCACGTGGACGATGTGGCGGTGGCCGAGCTCGAGGAGGTGCTCGACGGCGAGTTTGGCCGCCTGGGCGTCGTCGAGGATCACGAAGCGGTGGTGCTCGCCCGTGTCGCGGCGGTTGACCATCATCCAGGGCAGGCCCAGGCTCTCGAGTTTCTGCTGCTCGCGGGCGGTGGTCGGGCCGGCCAGCATGAGCCCGTCGACACGGCCCTGGCCGAGCAGGTCGAGGTAGCGGTCCATGCTGGAGTGGGCGCCGGTGGACGAGCCGGTCACCAGCACGTGACCGCGGGCCAGGGCGGCGCTCTCGGCACCGGTGATGATCTCGGCGTAGACCGGGTTGGCGAAGTCGGGGATGACCAGGCCGAGCGTGCCCGCCTTGGCGGTGCGCAGGCTGCGCGCGGCGACGTTGGGCCGGTAGCCCAGGTTGCTGATCGCCTCGAGCACCCGCTCGCGGGTGTCGGGGCGGATGACGAGGCTCGGGTCCGCGTTGACCACCCGCGACACGATCGCCTTGTCGACGCCCGCCAGCCGCGCGACATCCACCAACGTCACGCGACGCGTCGTCATCCCATGTCCCCCGTCCGAACCGGTGGTTGCACCAGCTCCAGCGTGATGTCGTCCGGGTCGGTGAAGTAACAGGTGTAACCGCCCCGGTTGATGCCCGCGGTGATCTCTTGCGGCGGGCTCACGAACCGCACGCCATTATCGACGAGGCGGGCGTGCTCGGCGAGCGCATCTTCCACACACATGGCCAGGTGCGCGGCGCCGGGGCGATGACGGTGGCCGGGACCGAACGGTTCGCCGCGCGGCGTACGGTATTCGACCAGCTCCAGATCGTGGGTCGAGAGCCCGCGGGGCTGGCCCGGCACCCGCAGCTGGGCGATGCGCAGGTCGGCGTCGTCGTAGCCGACCAGCCGGCGGGTGTAGTCGTTGTTCTGCTCCTGCTGGTGCACGAGCTCGAAGCCGAGCAGGTCGCGATAGAAGGCCACCGAGCGGTCGATGTCGGCCACCGTGAAGCTGAAATGCCAGACGCCTCTCATCCGGTGATCTCCACCAGCGCCGCCGCAACCGTGGAAGTCTGGGGCAGCACGGCCTGGGCCAGCTGTACCGCGGCCGGGATGCGCGAATCCAGAGCTCCGACACGGCGCGGCGCGGAGCGCAACGACACGCCCGACTCGACCACGCGGGCGACCACCTCGGCCCCGAACCCGCCGGTCAGATTCGCCTCGTGCACCACCAGCAGGCGACCCGTGCGCCGGACGCTGGCCAGCACCGCCTCGGTGTCGAACGGGTTGAGCCACACCGCCTCGATCACGTCGGCGCTGACGCCGGTCGAGTCGACCGCGGCCTCGACCGACGAGATGATCGCGCCCCACGTGACCACGGTGACGTCGTCGCCCGCGCGGCGCAGACGGTGCCCGCCGATCGGGGCGACCGGACCGCCGATCTGCACCTCGGCCTTGGCCCCGGCGTAGAGCGTGCGGTTTTCGATCACCACGACCGGGTCGTCGTTGGCGACCGCGGAGAGGGTGATGTCGTACGCGTCTTGCGCCTGCACCGGCATCGCGACCCGGATGCCCGGCACGTGCAGCAGCAGCGCCTCCAGATTCTGCGAATGCTGCGCGCAGGCCCCGGGTGCGTTGCCCTGCTGCGTCCGGATGGTCATCGGCGCCGACAGCCGGCCCTCGGAGACGTAGCGGACGTTGGCGGCCTGGTTCACGATCTGGTCGAACGCCACCAGCATGAAATCGGCCCACATGATCTCGACGATCGGGCGCCGGCCCATCATCGCCGCGCCGACCGCCGCCCCGAGCATCGCCGTCTCGGAGATCGGAGTGTCGAAGACCCTTTCCCCGTACGCCTTCCGCAGCCCCCGGGTCACCCCGAACACCCCGCCCGGCAGCGCGACATCTTCGCCGAACAGCAGCGTCTCGGGCATCTGGTCGAGGCAGCGGGCGAGCGCCGCGTTGATCGCCCCGCCGTAGGTGAGCTTGGCCGTCTCAGACATACAGGTGCTCCCGGGCAGTGGACGGGTCGGTGAGGGGCGCGGCCAGCGCGCGTTCGGTGGCGGCGGCGATCTCGGCGCGGGCCCGGCGCTCAGCCTCGTCGAAGCCGGGCAGATGACGCAGTCGCGCGAGGGGCTCGTCCTTCTCGTCGGCCTCGAGCTCGCCCGCCGGCCGGTAGGTCTGCGCGTCGCCGATGTAGTGCCCGGTGATCCGCCGCGTGAACGCCTCGATGAAGGTCGGACCGCGCCCGTGCTCGGCCGTGGTGATGGCCAGGCCGACCGCCGCCGCCACCTGGGCCGGGTCGTTGCCGTCGAGCCGGACGGCCGGGATGCCCAGCGCGTGGGCCCGGGCCGACAGGTCGGGGTTGCGGACCATGTCGTTGATCGGGGTGAGCTCGGAGTATTTGTTGTTCTCACAGACGAACACGACCGGCAGGTCGAGGGCCGCGGCCAGGTTCATCGCCTCGGTGACGCCGCCCTGGTTCATCGCGCCGTCGCCGAAGACGGTGAGCGCGACCCGCCCGCTGCCGTCGAACCGGGCCGCCAGCGCCGCGCCGACCGCGATCGGGGCTCCGGCGCCGACGATCGAGTTTTCCCCGTAGAAGCCGTATTCCGGTGCGGAGAAGTGCGCCGAGCCGCCGCGACCGCCGTTGACCCCGGTCTGCCGGTAGAGCAGCTCGGCCAGGATCTTTTCCGGCGGTACGCCCCGGGCCAGCGCCCAGCCGTGCCCGCGATAGGTGCTGAAGACCGCGTCGGGCCGGCGCAGCATGCGGCAGGCGCCGACGGCGACCGCCTCTTGACCGTTCTCGAGGTGGACCGACCCGACCACGTCGCCGGCCAGCCGGAGCTGGAGGATCGTCTCTTCGAGGATGCGGATCCGCCACATCTGGTGGAGATCGGCCAGTTGCTGGTTCATCTGCGGCTCCATCAGTCCATCTCCAGTCCGCCGTCGACGTTCAGCGCCTGGCCGGTGACGAACGAAGCGAGGTCACTGGCCAGGAAGACGACGGCGTGGGCCAGTTCGGCGGGGTCGCCGACACGGGCGAGCGGGGTGCGGTGGGCGACGTCGTCGAGGTAGCCCTGGCCGGCGCCGGGACCGAACTCGCGGTCACGGTCGGCCAGGATGCCCGACCACATGTCGGTGAGGAAGACGCCGGGGCAGACGGCGTTGACCCGGACGTCGGGCCCGTAGGCCTGCGCGGCCGACCGGGTGAGCGAGAGCAGCGCGGCCTTGCTGGCGGCGTAGTCCATCGCGTTGGGCCGCCCGGACCGGCCGGCGACCGAGCTGAGCGTGACGATGCTGCCGCCGCCGGTCTGCCGCATTCGCTCGGCCGCGGCCCGCAGGGTGTGGAAAACTCCGGTGAGGTTGACGTCGAGCGTCCGCTGCCACTCGGTGTCGGTGATCTCGGCGGGCGGCCGGGTCTTCATGACACCGACCGCGTTGACCAGGATGCGCAGCGGCCGACCGGTGAGCGTGGCCGCCTGCTCGGGCGCCTCGCGGCAGGTCAGCGGGTCGGAGAGGTCGACGCCGAGGGTGTGCACGCCGGCGCCGAGCTCGGCCGCGGCCTTGTCGAGCCGCTCACCCGGCAGGTCGGCGATGACCACAGTCGCCCCGGCCTCGAGCAGGGCGGCCGCGACCGCCTTGCCAAGCCCGCCGCCACCCCCGGTGACGAGGGCCGCCCGCCCCTCGAGGTCCACTCGCATGCGCCCGCCCCAGAGTCGTTCAATCGTTTGACCGACCCTAGAGCGAGCGCCGTCGAAACGTCAAGAAGGTTCGGCGAAGTCGAATCCGAGCGCCCGATAGCCCGGCCGCCGGCTACGCAGGGCGGCATCCAGGATCGGGACCTCCCGGTCGTGGTAGTCGTGCACCTCCGCGACCCCGGCCGCCCGGAGCACCCGCCCGGCGCACTGGACCAGCAGCCCGTCGTACGAGATCGGCGCGGCCAGGAAGAGCGTGTCGAGCCCCGGCGCGCCCGGACCGGCGAAGGTCATGGTGCCGACGACCAGCACGCCGTCCCCGGCCGCGACCCGGGCCAGCCGTTCGGCCGCGGACCCGCGGTCGACCGAGCTCATGCCGCCCCGCAGCGGCAGCGCCGACCGGCCCCGCGCCGCCAGCAGCGAGACGAGGATGGCCACATGGGCGACCCACCGCGTCAGGACCAGGCAGTTCCGGCCGCGGTCGAGCGCCGCGACCACATCGCCGACGATCTGGGCGTTACGCGCCTCGTCCGCGACCAGGGCCCGGTTCAGGGCCGCGGGCGGCAGGTCGCGCCGGAACTCCGTGTCGTGGATGAACACCAGCCCCATGCTTCACGACTATAGGCGCTCAGCAACCCTGCTTGCGCCTAGGGGACGGCTTTCCCGCGTACGGGAAACCGGTCTTGATCCTGCTGGGCGGCCAGCAGGCGGGAGATCTCGTCAGCGCTCATCGGCTCGGCCAGGTGGAAGCCCTGGCCCAGGGTGTAGCCGAGCTCGCGCAGGGCGGCCACCTGCTCGGGGCTCTCGATCCCCTCGGCCACCGTGTCCAGGCCGAGGGCGTGCGCGAGCTGGATCACCGCCCGGGCGACGGCCTTGCGGGCGTCGGCGGCAGCGGGCTGACCGTCGTCGATCTCGATGCCGTCCACGAACGACTTGTCGAGCTTGACGATCGCGGCCGGGAACGCGCGCAGCAGGCTCAGCGACGACTCCCCGGTGCCGAAATCGTCCAGCGCGAGGCGGATGCCCATGCTGTCGAGGGCGTAGAGGGCCCGGGAGACCTGCTGGCCGCGGAGCACGGCCGACTCGGTGACCTCGAGAACCAGCCGCTCGCAGGGCAGCCCGCTCTCGGCCAGCACGGCGCTCACGTCGTCGACGAAATCGGGGTCGTGCAGCTGGCGGGCCGAGACGTTGAGCCCGGCCTCCTTCAGCGCGTCCGGACCGAACTCGGCCAGCCACGCGGCCGCCTGCCGGCACGTCTCGCGCAGCACCAACCGGCCCAGCGGCACGATCAGGCCGGTACGTTCGGCGGCCGGGATGAACTCGCCCGGCCCGACCACCCCGCGGGTCGGGTGATGCCACCGGACCAGCGCCTCGACCCCGATCACGCGGCGCCCGTCGAGCCGCACGATCGGCTGGTAGACGACCCGGAACTCGTCGTTGTCGAGGGCCCGCCGCAGCTCGCCGCCGAGTTGCATGTGGGCCAGGACGGGCTCGCCCATGCCGTCCACGTAGCGTACGAAACCCGCCTTGCCCTGCTGCTTGGCCTCGTACATGGCGACGTCGGCGTCCCGCAGGATCGAGTCGAGCGTGACCTCCGGCCCGGACACGGCGATCCCGATGCTGGCCTGCACCAGCAGACGGTGCTCGCTGATCGGGTGCGAGAGGGCCGCCACCAGCCGTTCGGCCAGCTCGATGGCGCCGGCGCCGGCCTCGGTCAGCACCACCGCGAACTCGTCGCCGCCGACCCGGGCGGGCAGACCCCGATCGCCCACCTCGGCCTGCAGCAGCCGCGCCACCGAGACCAGCAGCCGGTCGCCGACACCGTGGCCGAGCAGGTCGTTGACCGCCTTGAAATCGTCCAGGTCGATGAGCAGCACGGACGCCGGGGAGCCGCTCTCGAGCACGGTCGCCAGCCGCTCGCGGAACAACGCCCGGTTGGCCAGGCCGGTCAGCCCGTCGTGGCTGACCTCGTATTGCAGGCGTTCCTCCTGGACCCGCTTGTTGCGCAGGAGGCGGGCATTTTCCCGGTACGCGAGGTATTGCCGCACCATCACGAGGGCGGTCACCACCACCGCGGCGATCAGCACCACCCGCACCGGCCAGCGCAGCGGCGCCCCGAACGCCACCGCGATCAGCGGCACGTCGACCAGGATCAGGGCCAGGTAGGGCAGCAGCACCCCGACCCGGGCCGGTTCGCGGGGCGGCCCGTGATCGACGCGGCTCTGCGCGGCCACCCCGAGCGTGATCAGCACCGGCGCCAGCGGCATCACGATCGCCTGGGCGGGCACCGTGGCGAGGTAGCCGTACTGCACCGCGAGCACGGCGTCGACCCCGGCAGGAACGCCGCCCGCGGCCGCGATGAACCGGATGGCGACCCGGTCGACCGGCCCGCCGGCGATGTAGGACACCTTGGTCGCGGCCCCGACGGCCACGATCAGGGCCAGCCCGACCAGCACCATCGCCTGCCGGCTCCACGGCTCGCGGGCGGACAGCATCGGGGCCAGCCCGAGATACCACAACGCGGCCGAGCAGCCCAGGAACGCGATCACCCGGTCGAGCACCATGCGCCAGCGCTCGATGCCGCCGGCCGCGACGACGACCGGCACCCGGGCCAGCGCCCAGATGGCGATCAGGAAGCCGAGGACGGCGAAGGCGGCCGCCGGCGGGGTCATGCTGCGGGTGCGGACCTCGTCGGCGTGGGCGAACATGTCCACGGCCATCCAGGTGTAACCGACCGTGATCGAGCTGAGCGAGTAGAAGGCGGCCCGCCAGAACCGGCGCGCGGCCGGATTCTCCCGGCGGATCAGCCCGTGCACCGCAGCCGTCGCGAGGGCGGTGCTGATCGGCACGAAGATGTAGGCGACGACCTCGGCGCCGATGCCGAAGCCCAGGTAGGCCACGCACCAGACGGTGCCGAGCGCGGCGACGGCGACGGTGGCCTGCACGTAGCGGCGGGCGGTCATCCTGACCCCCACCGGCACCGTCGCTTGAAGCGCTTCCCGCGTCACGCGCCCGACCCTAACGGGTCTTTTGTGGAGTGAATCTCCCCCGAAGGGTTGCCAAGGTAGGGTCGTCCGCGTGGACTTGGAGGCCGTCGCGTCCCGTCTCGGGGTGCCGTTCGAAGAAATCGACCGTGTTCACCGTCTCGCGGGCGACCTCCCCTCGGCGCCCCTGCCCTCGGCTGATCTGCTGGACGGGCTTGCCGTCCGGCCTGACGACGCCGCCTCCCTCCGCGCCGGCTGGCCCTCCCCCGCGTGGACACCCGAGCTGCACTGGCTGCTCGACCGCTCGATCGCCCTGGTGCGGGCCGACCTCGGCGGTCACGAATGGCTCGCCCCCGGCCCTTCGGTGGGGCGTTATTTCGCGTACGGCTATCTCGCGCTGGTCGACGTGGTCCGCGCCTATCACCGCGAGCGCGAGATCCCCGACGCGGTCTCATGGGCGACGCTCGCCGATTTCGGTCGTAATCTCGCCGTCGACCGGCGCATGAACGGCGAAGGCTGGCCGATCATGCAGGCCTGGCTGACCCTGCACGTGCGCGGTGGCCTCTACGAACTGGGCCGCCTGCAACACCAGCGCGGCGAGACGATCGGCCTGCACATCCCGGAGTCGGGCCCGCTCAGCCCGTTATCGGTGCAGGAATCGCTCGACCAGGCTCGCGAGTTCTTCCCGCGTCACTTCCCCGAGGAGCGCTACACCGAGTTCTCGTGCGGCTCGTGGCTGCTCGACCCGCAATTACGGGAATACCTGCCGGCCGAGTCCAACATCGTGCGCTTTCAGGAGCGTTTCACCCTTTCCCCGTACGAGGAACCGGTGGGGCTGGACGCCGATGTCGAGGTGAAGCGATTCGTGTTCCGCACGTTGTCGACGCCCCTCGACCAGCTCCCCCGCCGCACCGCCCTGCAACGCGCCGTCCTCGACCATTGGTCGGCGGGCCGGCAGTTCCAGTGGCGCTACGGCACTTTCCCGGTCTAGAGCAGCAGCGGGATGACGGCCACGTAGGCCAGGCCGAGCAGGACGCCGTGCCCGCGGGTCAGGCGTCCACCGCGGAGCAGCAGCCCGCCGGCCAGCAGCGCACCCGCGACCATGACGACGACGAGTGCGAGCGCGCCGTGCGCCGGGCGGCCGCTGTCGGCGAACCCGATCACCGCGCCGCCGGCCAGGCTGTTGAACAGGTTGCTGCCGAACAGGTTGCCGACCACCAGGCCGGACTCGCCACGGCGCTGGGCCTGCACGGTCGTGACGAGCTCGGGCAATGAGGTGCCGATCGCGACCAGCGTGAACCCGATGACGGTCGGCGACACCCCGAGCATGGTCGCCGTCGCGGAGGCGCCGACGACCAGCATCTGCGCGCCGGCCAGCACCCCGGCCAGGCCGAGCACCGTACGAACCGAATCGGTCCGCCACGATCCGGTCGGCTCCGCCGTTTCGACCTCGGGCGCCGTGGTCCGGGCCCAGCGGATCAGCAGCCACAGCGCGGCGGCGCAGGCCACGGTCAGCACCACCGCGCTGCCGACACCGAGACCGGCCAGGGCGAGCAGACCGAACAGCACCACTCCGGTGACGGCCAGCGGCACCTCGCGCCGGATCACCGACGCCGCGACCGGAACCGGGGCGATGACCGCGGCGATGCCGAGGAGCAGGCTGAGGTTGAGGATGTTCGACCCGACGATGTTGCCGACCGCCAGCCCGACCTCACCGCGGGCCGCGGCCAGCCCGGACACCAGGAACTCGGGCATCGACGTGCCGAGCCCGATGATGACGACGCCGATCACCACCGGGCTGATCCGCAACCGGCGGCCCAGCCGCGACGACCCGAGCACGAGGTGGTCGGCCGCCACGGTCAGCAGGACGAGACCGGCCGCGGCGAGCAGAATCTGGACGATCATGGCGGACCTCCGGCCGACGGCGAATCATCACGCCGACCAGGCTTCCCGGCACACCATCAGCGACCATATCGGCCGCCCGCAACACCTCAGCGGTAGTAGCCGTCGTTGTCGCAGGTCTTGCGCTGGAGGACGCAGTTCTTGACCCGCTTGTTCATGGCGTCCGGGTCCCACATCACGAAGGCGTCGCCGTGGAACGAGGACGCGCTCTTTCCCTGCGGGTCGGAGGACAGGTAGTAGCCCGCCTTGGTGCCCTTCGCGCCGTACTGGATGTCGAACGTGATGGCGGGGATGCGTACGGGATGGCTCGACGGGCAGCCGTTCTCATTTCCGTACGCGATGTGGTCCTTGTGGTTGGGGCTGTCCAGGTGCTTGCCGTCCCAGCAGTCCGGGAACTGCAGCATGAAATGGAAGGTGGCCGGTTCGCCGCAGATCGGCCAGTTGCCGTTCTCGCTGCGGGCGATGCCGTCGAGGTCGCCCGGGCCGTAGAAGGCGCAGTAGAACTGACCCTGAGCGCCGCGCGGCGTCGGCACCTTCTTCTTGGCGTCGCCGGCGATCATCCGCAGGCCGTTGGGCATCGGCTTGATGTCGTCCGACTTCTGCCGCAGCGACCGGTAGTAGACCCGGAACCCGGTCGTCTCCACGGGCTTGTTGCTGCCCGCCTCGTAGAGCGTCGGCACCCAGTACGCCGAGTGGTCGACCACGGGCTTGCAGGTGCTCGCGGTGAACTTCATCAGATCACCGGCGGTGGTGTCGGCGTCCACCGCCTTGTTGCCGACGAACGAGTGCATGTGCGACGCCCCCGGCAGACCGGGGAAGACGATCGGGTCGTCGGCGCGGCGGTGGCTGTACTTGCAGTCGGCCCGGAACTCCGGCAGGTTTCCCACGCCGGACGGGACGGGGTCGGTCTTGCGCGCTTTGTAGGCGTCGACCTGCTTCTGATAGGCCGCCTGGTCGACGAAGATCCAGCCACCCTTGGGCGCCGGCGCACCGGAGCCGGCGGCGGGTGCTTTCGAGGCGCTCGGAGCGCTGGACGGGGCGGCCGAAGACGGCTTGCCGGCTGAGGCCGATGGCGAGGCCGCCGCTGTCGTCGCCGTGGCCGGCGCACCTGTGGTGGCGGTCGCGGCGACAGGCGACGCGGCGCCGGCCTTGGATTCGGATCGACTGCCCGCGAGCGAGACGGCCGCCACTGACACGGCTACCGCCACGACGGCCACCCCGGCACAGGCGATCGTCACGGCTCGCGTCGACCGCCGCCGATGACGCGTCGGGCCGGTCGTCGGGTTCGTCACGGGTTTCTCCTCACGAGTCCGGTCTTGACCACCGGACAGGGAGACGTCCCCCGTCACCGCCGATAACAGAAACCGCTGCGCTCTATTCAGCGGGCGGGATGAGCCTGACGTTCGGGAGGACGGCCGCCCGCTCCTCCGTCGTCGAGTCGAACGACAGCATCTCGGCGCCTTCCGGAATGCCGACCCGGGACAGGAAAATGCCGTCAAGTCCCACGTCGCACCACAGGGTCGCGAAGCCGATCCGGCTCTCCGGATCACCGGTGTAGGTGATGGTCATTCGCCCACCGTCACCGTCCGGGCAAGCCACCGAGACCTCTTCCGGCCAAGCGTCGCGAATCTTCGTGAAAACGTCGAACCACGCCTCCCACCGGCGCTGAGCTTCTGTCACGTCAGGCATGTCCTTCACTCCGCCTCAAGCAGGTGCTTGTGGGTCTGCCACCAACGCGCTTCATAGAACTCACGCCCCGGACCTGAGCCTCGGCGGTTCTTGTCCAGCGAGAACCGGACGCCGTCCATATCCAGGCCGTACTTCTCCGCGACAGCCAGGACGTTCTCGCGGCTCATCAGGATCTTCTGGCCGTTGCGGACGATACTGTCGCCCTCACGGTGCAGTCCCAGCTCACCGTCCGCTGCTTTCGGACGTCCTGCTTGCGCGACGGTGGCGACCGAACCCTCAGCCTCGGCGACATTGGCGGCTGGCGTCAGTGTTCGACGAGGACTTTCTGCTCGGGCTTTGCGGATTCGGGGGGCTCACCCTTGTTGCGGCGCAGCGCCAAGCGGAAACGGCGACGCTCGCGTGTGCTGGTGGCGGTGTAGAGCGAAGCCGCCGCCACCAGGACGGTGCCCTGGACGACGTTCTGGTAGTTGGAGCCGATGTTCAGCACGTTGAAACCGTTGCTCAGCGTGAACAGGATCAGCGTGCCGACGACCGACTTGGCGACGTAGCCGGAACCGCCGAACAGGGAGGTGCCGCCCAGCACCGCGGCCGCGATGACGGTCAGCTCGCCGCCGGTCAGGACGGTGGGGTCGACCGAGTTGAAGCGGCCCGCGTAGAGCACCCCGACCATGGCGGCCACGGTGCCGTTGACCACGAAGGCCACCATCTTGTAGCGGTCGACGGCGATGCCGGACAGGCGGGCCGCCTCGGGGTTGCCGCCCACGGCGTACAGGTTGCGGCCGACCACCGTGAAGCGCAGCACCAGGGCCGTGACCACGGCGAGCACCAGCATGATCCAGACGGGTGCGGTCTGGGTGAGCATCAGCGGGCGGAACACGGCCAGCAGGATCAGGGCCAGGCCGGCGAACCACAGGCCGGCCGTCGACACGACCGAGGATCCGCGCCGGACAAGAACGAAAGCGCCGGCGATCAGGAGCGCGCCGACAGCGATGGCCGCCCAGAGAGGCAGGGTCCAGCGGGCCGTCGCGATATCGAGCAGGGTCGTGTCGGTCGCGGTGATGCTCTGGCCGTCGAGGATCGCCTGCACGACTCCACGAACGGCGGTCAGCGTTCCCAGCGTCACGATGAAGGCGTTGACCCCGAGCTTCTGCACCAGCACCGCGTTGACCAGGCCGACCAGCGCCCCGGTGATGAGGGCGGCCAGCAGCGCGACCACCGGCCCGTACGAGTCGATCGTCTTCAACGCCACCGTGCCCGCCAGCGCCGCCGTGGACGCCACCGACAGGTCGAAGTTGCCGCTGATCAGCACCACGGTCATGAAGATGGCCAGGATCGCGATGAGTGCCGACTGGTCCAGGATGTTGCTGAGGTTGACGCTGCTCAGATAGCTCGGGCGGCCCTGCACGGCCGACGTGATGGTGAGGATCGCGACGAGCGCGATGAGCGCGTACACGACTCCGGCCGCCCGGGGCGCCAGCGAGCGCCGCCACGAACTGTTCATGCTGGTTGCCCCTCTTTCAGGCCACTGGCGAACGCCGTGACCTCGTGCAGGTCGGTGTCGGCGACCCGCAGGTCGGCCACGATCCCGCCGCGCCGGATGACCAGGATCCGGTCGCAGGCGGTGAGCAGTTCCTCGAACTCGCTGGAGACCATCAGGACCCCGCGCCCGTCGTCGGCCAGCCGCCGGACGAGCTGCAGGATGTCGGCCTTGGCGCCCACGTCGACGCCGGCCGAGGGCTCGTCGAGCAGCAGCACCCGGGCCGGCCCGTAGACCCACTTGGCGAACACGACCTTCTGCGCGTTCCCGCCGGACAGCTCCCCCACCGGCGAGTCGGCCGACCCGGCCACGATCCCGAGGTCGCCGACGGCCTGATCGGCCAGCGCGCGCTCGCGCGACGAAGACGGCAGCCACCGCCGCCACGACATGCTGCTCAGGTAGGGCAGGGAGATGTTGCGCCAGATCTCCCAGTCCCGCACGAACCCCTGGCGGGCGCGGTCTTCGGGCACGAGCGCGAGCCCGGCCTGGACCGCCGCGCGGGGCGAATGACGTACGGGATGATCATCGACCCGCACCTCGCCCGTGCATGCCGGATCGGCCCGGTAGATCGCCGACAGCAGCTCGGTTCGCCCGCTGCCGAGCAGCCCGGCCAGCCCGACCACCTCGCCCTGGTGAACAGTCAGGTCGATAGGTCCGAAATGTCCAGACGAGGCGAGCTGCGTGACCGACAAAACGGGCGGGCCGAAGGAGCGCACAGCCGGCGATTGCTCTTCCATACGAGCCAGCCGCTTCCCGACGATCGCGGTGACCAAGCTTTCCACCGTCACGTCGGCGGTCGGTGAGTCGACCACCACGAGCCCGTCGCGCAGAACGGTCAGGTGATCGGTCAGCGCCATCACCTCGTCGAGGAAGTGTGACGTGTAGACGAACGTCGTCCCCGCGTCGCGCAGCCGCCGCACCGAGCGGAACAGCACCTCACGCTCGGCCGGCGACAGGGCCGCGGTCGGCTCGTCGAGCAGCACCACAGCCGGGTCGCGGGCCAGCGCCTGCAGGATCGCGACCATCTGCCGGGCGCCCACCGACAGTTCGGAGACCAGCTCGCCCGGGTCGAGTTCGTAGCCGACCCGCTCGCACAGCGCCAGCAGCTCGGCGCGGCGGGCGGCGGCGTCCCACCGTTTCGTCTCGCGCCGGCCGAGGAACACGTTTTCCACCACGGTCATCGCGTCGACCAGCGGGGTGTGCTGATGCACGGCGGCCATGCCGGCCTCGAGCGCCTGGCCGGGTTGCGACCAGTCGACGGCCGCGCCCTTCCACTCGACCGTGCCCGCGCTCGCCTGCTGCCAGCCGGACAGGATCTTGATCAGGGTGGACTTGCCGGCCCCGTTGGCGCCGATCAGGCCGTGGACCGTACCCGGCAACACCCGCATCGAGACGCCGCGCAGGGCCCGGGTGCCGCTCGTGTACGTCTTTTCGACGTCACGAACGGCCAGAACCGGAGCGGTCGTCACCATTGCGGCGTGCACGAGTCGACGTTGGCCTTGGTCACGCCGGGGGTGTCGTAGAAGGTGGTCTTGGGGGCGCCGGTCAGCTTGCCGGTGACCGCGTCGTGCAGCATCTGCACGGCCATCTCGCCCGAGTCGTACGGCTTGTAGCAGACCGTGCCGAGCAGCGTGCCGTCCTTGACGCCCGCGATGCCGGCCGCCGAGCCACCGACGCCGATGATCTTCGCCTGGGAGTTGGCCGACTTCACGGCCGCGGCGCATCCGACGGCCATGTCGTCGCTGATCGCGTAGATCAGGGCCAGGTCGGGCGTGGCGGCCAGAATGTTCTGGCAGGCGGACTGACCGTCCTGCTTGGTCCAGTTGCCGGGCTGGGTGGCGACCACCGTGAACCCGCCCTTGGCGTCGAGCGCGGCCTTGAACTTCTCGACCCGCGTGGTGTTCTCGTCGAAGCCCGGAGCGCCGGTGATCACCGCCACCTTGCCGCCGCTGACCTCCTTGACGGCCAGGTCACCGGCCGTCTGACCGGCGCCCTGCTCGTTCTCGGTCACGATGAACTTCAGTTTCGCGTACGGGTCGGAGACGTCCCGATCCGAGCCGACGTAACCGTGCGCCGTGCCGACCGGGATGTTCGCGTTCGCCGCCTGGTCGACCAGCGCCTGGCCGGGCCCGGGGGCGAGCGGCACCAGGATGATGCCGTCGACCTTCTGCGCGATCAGGTCCTGCACCTGGCTGGCCTGTTTCTGCTGGTCGCCCTGGGAGTCGAGGGTGACCAGCTTGATGCCGAGCTCGTCGGCCTTGGCCTTGGCCCCCTTGGCCAGCGCGGCCGGGAAGGTCACCGACTCCTGCTGGTTGGCCAGGCCGAAGGTGAGCTGCTTGGCCGGGGCGGACGCGCCGGCCGGGGTGCTCTCGGACGGGGACTCGGTGTCGCAGGCGGCGGCGCCGACGAGCAACAGGCTCAGGCCGGCGGTGGCGGCCAGGCTCCGGGAGAAGTGCATCGGGGTGCTCCTTGAAAAAGTCAGGCGCGCCACTCGGTGAGGGCGGCGTCGCAGATCTTGCGGGCGGAACCGACGTAGGAGGACGGCTCGGGAAGGGTGTCCGCGATCGTGGACCAGGTGACGTCCCCGACCTTGGCGCGTACGGCGTCACGCAACGACGACCCCTCGGATCGGGAGTCGCGCACCGCGCCGTACACCAGCTCGTGTGCTTTGTCCCGGCCGAGGGTGGCGGCCAGGGCGATCATGTAGGCCTCGGCCATCAGCCGGCCCCCGTCGAGCCGGAGGTTGGCCTCCATGCGCTCGGGGAAGACCCGCAGGCCGTGGGCGATGGCGGCCGCGGCGCGCAGGGCCCCGGCGGCGGCGGTGAGCGTGGCCGGCACCGCCTGCCACTCGACCTGCCACTCGCCGGCCGCGCGCTCGTGGCCGGCCTCGAGGGCCCGCAGCACGGCCTGCGCGTTGGCCTCGGCCATCACGCCGAATCCGACGGCCAGCTCGGACGAGATCGGGTTGGCCTTCTGCGGCATGGTCGAGGAGGCGCCCCGGTACATGCCGTCGGCCTCGGCGATCTCGCCGACCTCGGTGCGGGACAGGTCGACGACCTCGCGACCGAGCCGCACGCCGGTGGCCGCGGCGAGCGCGGCCGCCTGGGTCAGCTCGCCTATCCGGTCGCGGGCCACGTGCCACGGCGCGGCGGTGTCGGCCAGGCCGAGCCGGGCTGCGAGGTCGGTGCGGACGGCGTCGGCGGCGTCGCCGAGCGCGGCCGAGGTGCCGCCGGCGCCGAACAGGGAGACGACCGAGACAGCGTCGCGGGCCCGCGTGAGGCGGGCCCGGTGCCGGGTCATCTCGCCCAGGAAGACGGCCATCTTGGCGCCGAAGGTGGTGGGCACGGCCTGCTGGGCGTGGGTGCGGCCGGCCATCACGGTGCCGGCGTGCTGCTCGACCAGCCCGGCCAGGCCGTCGCCGACCACACCGGTCAGCTCGAGCAACCGGGTCGCGGCGTCGCGGACCTGCAGGGCGAGGGCACAGTCCATGATGTCCTGCGTGGTGGCGCCGTAGTGCACGAACGCCGCGTCACCGTCTTCGAGCGCCGCGCAGATCATCCGTACGAGCGGAAAGATCGGATAGCCCACGTTGGCCGACTCGGTCCACAGCCGGGGCAGGTCGATCACGTCGGCCCGGCAGGCCTGGGCGATGCGCTCGCCGGTGGCCGCGTCGATCACCCCGGCCACCGCCAGCGCCCGGCCGAGCTCGGCCTCGACCCGCAGCCAGTCGGCGACGGCCCGCTCCTGCGAGAAGACGGCGGCCATGGGCTCGTCGCCGCCCAGCTGCGTCAGAAGGTCGAAGGCCACGGTGTGCTCACTCTCGGATCGCTCAATCGTTTGAACGATGCGAGACTATGACGCAGCCCACGCCGCGGGCAACCGTTTGAACGGGAGATTTTTTCCGAAGTGTTAAGCGACGCGCAGAACAGTGACCAGGAAGTCGGATTCCGGCGTGCAAGGCCGCAGGTCCCAGGTGCCGAGCCGCAGGTCGGTGGTCAGGCCGGCGGTGGCCGTGTCGGCGCGGAAGTCGTCGAAGTCGTACCCACGCCCCGAGCCGAATCCGACCACGAAGCGCCCACCGGCCCGCAGGTGGCGCCCGGCCCGGCGGAGAATCTCGACGCGGGTGCTGGGCGCCACGAAGGTCATGACGTTGCCGGCGCAGACGATCAGGTCGAACGGCTCGGGCAGATCGAGCCGGCTCAGGTCTCCCACCAGCCACTCGGCTCCCGGGTGATCGGCCCGGGCGGCCTCGATCAGCACCGGATCGAGATCGACCCCGACCACCTCGTGCCCGGCGCCGGCGAGATAGCCGCCGACCCGCCCGGTGCCGCAGCCGGCGTCGAGCACCCGGGAGCCGCGGGCGAGCATCGCGTCGACGAAACGGGCCTCGCCGTCGAGGTCGGCCCCCGACTCGGCCATCTTCCGGAAGCGGTCGATGTACCACTGCGAGTGGTCCGGATTCTTGCCGAGCAGCTCGAGCCAGCCGTTCTGATCACTCATTTCCCCGATGCTATCCGGCGGCCCGCTTCACCAGGTCAGCGATGCGCGACTCGACCTCGGGGGTGAGCTCGCCGATCGCGCCGGCCGCACCGCTTCTCGAAAACTGATCAGTCGCGGGCCCGGTCGAGCACCTCCTCGGCGGTCAGCGGGCTGCGCGGGTGATGGGTCAGCGACAACGGCGTCCGGACCTTGCGGGGTGCGGCCCCCTCGGCCGCCAGGTAGAACTCGCCGGTGGTCAGGCGGGAGATGTCGGGGACGTCACCGCCCTTGGCCTTGGCCATGTCGCGGGCCGCCTCGATCTGGATCGGGCTGTTCATCAGGCCGTACAGCTGGGTGGCGGCGTTGCCCGGGATCCGGTTGTGCAGGCCCTTCGGCGCCTGGGTGGCGAAGATCAGGCCCAGGCCGTACTTGCGGGCCTGCGCGACCAGCGCCAGCGTGCTCTGCGTGCAGGCGGTCAGGGCGCCGGACGGGGCGAACGTCTGCGCCTCGTCCATGATCAGCAGACCGAGCAGGGGGCGGTCGCCGGCCGGGTTCCGCTTGATCCAGGCGAACAACGCCATCTGCAGCTGGTTGACGAAGCTCTGCCGGGCGTCGTCCGAGGGCAGGCCGATCAGGCTGATCACCGAGACCCGGGCCCGCTTGCCGTCGGCCGGGGTCAGCAGCAGGCCGGGATCCATCGGCGTGCCCTCGCCGCCGAAGAGCGGATCGTTGACCATCGCGGCCGTCAGCGTCTGCGACAGACCCAGTCCGATCTTGTCGGCGCCGTCGATGTCGATCAGGTCGTCGGGCAGGTCGCCCAGCGTGTCGATCAGCCCCTGGAGCCGGCTGCCGCCGCGCCGGCCGTAATGCTCGACCGCCTTGCGCAGGACGGCCAGGCCGAGCTGGGCCTTGTTGGTGCGGCCGGTGACGCCGGCGCGCGGGGCGAGCGAGGCCACGGCCGCCTCGACCGCTTCGGCGAACTCGTCCGCGTCGTCGCGCACGCTGCGGAAGTCGGGCAGCGGCTGAAAGCTGAGCGGTCGTCCGGCGGCGCGCCGCGGGGTCCAGACGACAATGTCGGTGTTCGCCAGGTAGTCGGCGGCACGGCCGGGGTCGTCCGGGCGCCAGGCGGTGGGCGGTTCGGGCCAGGCCTCGCCGAGCCGGGCCAGGTCGTTGTTGGGGTCGAGCACGATCGCCGAGACGCCCTGCAGGGCACATTCCTCGACGATGCGCCGGATCAGCACCGTCTTGCCCGAACCCGACCCGGCGAAGACCGTCGCGTGCTTGCGGAGGGCCTCGAGCGGCAACTGGGCCGCGAGCCCGTCGTCATAGCCGTATCCGACCGTGAACGCGGGCCCGTGCACCGTCGGCGGGGAAACCGGCGGCGAGGCTTTTTCCCGTACGGGGGAAGGAAGTTGATCTGTCTGGGACACGCTCGCCAGCGCCTGCTGCAGGAACGTGAGCCCGTGCGCCGGTTGGCGCTGCGTCAGCCAGCCTTGCAGCTCCGATGTGGTCTCGGCCAGCATCACCCGCAGCGCCGACATCGTCCGCAGATCGTCCTCGTTCAGGCCGAGCGTCATCCCGCCAGACTGCTCCAGCTTGTCGAGCGCGTTCCTGGTGGCCTGCCCGGCCGTCCACTTCCCGTTGCGCAGCAGCACGAGCCGCCGGTTCGGAGCCTCGACCGCCGCGGCCACCGACGCCTTCCGGATGCGAGCCAGCGCCGCGCTGTGGTGGTGCTCGTCGCTGATCGCCCGGAAGGACCAGTGCGCCTGGTCGTCGGTCTGCTCGTTGAGGATGAGCTTCAGCCGGGCGTGCAGCGGCGGATCGTTGCTCGGCGGTCCGTCCACATCGAACCCGGTTCCGGCGTCTCCGTGCTCGAGGATCCAGGCGGTGAGCCCGGCCGCGAGCAGCGGAGGCACCGCCGTGTTCTCGGTCTCGCGGCCGAGCGGCGTGATCACGTCGGCCGCCTTCCGCAGTTCGGCGAACCGCGCGTCGAAGCCGTCGAGATCGCCGCCTGTGTCAACCGGCTGCTGGGTGCCCAGTTGACCGAGAACGCCCACTTCGGCGGCGTCCAGACACCCCCGTACGTGGGAATCGATCTCTTTCAACAGCTGACGCGGGGTGTAGCGACCGGCCCCGGTGAAGGCCGACGCGGCGATCGGCCAGGACGGGAACGGCGGCGCGAACCCGGCCTCGCGGTAACGCAGCGCGAACCGTTTCTCGACGATCGCCCGGGCCAGCTCGTCGTCGTTGATGCGCTGCAGCGGCGGCGTGAGCCGGAACCGGTCGGCCACCGTGTCGGTCGCGGCCGTCGAGATGATCGTCCACGAGTTCGGGATGCAGGCCAGCACGGTCAGCGTCCGGCGGGTGATCTGGCGCAGCGTCATCAGGCCGTCGGCCATCCGGGCCAGCATCAGCGCCTGCTCGGGGTCCACCACCGACATGCGGGCCAGGGTCGGGTCGCTCTGCACCGCGACCTGGGCGATCAGCGTGTCGATCTGGTCGATCGCGATCACCGACGGGCCGGTCAGGGCGAGCAGCCACGACAGGTCCTGCACGATGAGCTGGGCCGGCCGGGGCTGGCGGCGCATGCCCCAGACGTGGCGCTCGCCGGCCACATTTTCCTCGCCCGAGAGGAAGTAGTTCTCGGCCAGGTCACGGTGGGCGACGTCGTCGGAGGCGCTCAGGGCCAGCGCCCGGGCCGTCTCCTGACTCGACCGCGCCACCTGCCGGTCGAACGCGCCCAGCCCCTCGACGAACGCGTCGAGATCCTCCCGGGTCAGATCGGTCTGCCCCATCACCGCTCGACGCGACTTGCGGGGCGCCCCGACCATGGCCGAGAGCCGCTGCAGCAGCAGGGTCAACTGTGTCTCGCCGCCGGTGCCGGGCACGGGCCGGGCCAGCCCGTCGAGCATCGCGGCGAGCACGCTGTCCCAGAATGTGCCCGCGTCGAGCAGTCCGACGAGGAAGAAGTAGCCCTTCCGCTCGTGCACGCCCTGCCGCACCCGGCCCAGCAGATGCGTCTTGCCGGAACCCCGCGACCCCTGCACGACCAGACCCAGCGGACTCGCGTCCCGGCTGGTCTCGGCCTCGCCGAACCCGTCGGCGATCTCGCGCAGCGCGGCCAGGTGCAGCCCCTCGACGTGGAACGGCAGCGGACGCCAGATGTCGTCCGGCACTGGCGCCCAGTCGAATCGCAGCGACTTGAGCGCCGCCCGTTCCGCCTCGTTCATCAGACGATCGCCAGCAGGTGGTTCTCCTGCCCGCCGAGCTGCAGGGCCGCATCGTGGTCGGCCGTGGTGAGCGTCTTCTGGTTCGACTCGGGAACGATCGTGGCTGTCCCGTCGTCACTGAGCCGGCCGAGCGCGTCGTCGACCTCGGCCCGGGGCACCTCGGCCAGGAACGGTCGCAACCGCCGCAGACTCACCCACTCGCCCGGCTTGCCGGCCAGCGCGTGGTAGGTGCTGACGATCCGCGGGCGCAGGTCGGCGTCGTGCGTCGCGCGCATCTCGCTGCGGGCGAACAGTTCGGTCAGGTTGGCCGCACCGCTGCGCTCGACGATCCGGTCCCTCGTCTGGGTGTGCAGCGCGTTCAGGGCGGCGCCGAGAGCGGTCTTTCCGAACTGGAAATCGCTCTGCATCCGGACCCAGCCCTTGTCGTCGAGCTGGAGTGCCGTGGTGCGGCCGCTGCGGCGACTCGACACGTAATGCAGCCGGGCCAGTTTGTCGCGATAACTCTTCCTGACGTCGAGCCCGTACCGGTCCCGCAATTCGGTATTGAGCACCTCACGCGCCTCGACCATCAGCACCACGAGAATCGCGGCCTCCGAAGGGGTCAGGTCATCGCCGGCCATGGTCGTGTCCTTCCGAGTTGTCCCGCCGGCTCCGCACAAAGGTTCCGATCTGATGAACCACGGCGCCGACGTCGTACCTGATCCGGGCATTGGTGAAACGGAGAACGGCATAACCGTCCAGCTGAAGTTGCACGTCGCGGCGGCGGTCGGCCTCGAAACGGACCGGGTGGCAATGCTCGGGCCCGTCGATCTCGACCACACAGCGAACATCCGGCCAGAGCAGATCCAGCCGTACGGGTGGGGTGAGCGCATTCGTGGAATAGGTGGCATTCCACCGGCGCCCGATCGCCCATGGTTCACCGGCCAGGGCCGCTTCGAGAGCCGATTCGGCTTCACTCGCGTGGTGCGGGCGTCCGGCGTCGGGCCGGTTCTTTTCCCGTACGGGTTCAGTCGCGGAGAAGTCGACGATGCGTTCGCTGCCGGCGCCGACGAGCCAGACAGCCGGTCCGCCGTTGTGCACGAGCCATTCGGCCCCCGCGATCATCGCGTCGCTCTTGCACCCGTTGATCAACAGGACGGTGCGGCGCCGGTCGAACGCGTGGGCGACCAGGCGAGCGAGTTCGCGCGCCCGGATGCGCAACGGTAGCGGCGTGGCCGGCCGGCGCCCGGTGAGGGCGAGCAGGGCGAGATCGACCAGGAACGTCCGGGGGAAGCGGCTCTTGGCGGCCCGATCAGTGGCGAGCAGACGGGCCGCGGCCAGCCCACCCACGTCGGGCCGGGCGGCATCGGCCTCGGGCAACCAGGCCGGCAGCAGTTCGACGGCCACCCGCTCGAGATCGGCCACCGCGGCCGAGACGAAGTCACCCGGCGTGCGGCACCCCGGCGGCACCCGCATGACGAGCGGCGCCAGATCATCGCGGCCGCCGGCGATCGACTGCGCGAGATCATCGGCGCCGACCCCGGAGAGCGAGACCACGCGGTCGAGAGGAACGTCCGCGACGATCAGTGGTCCGCTCCCTCTCTCCGGTGGTTTGCGAACAGCCTACGAATACGATCTTCGAATTGCCACACCACAGGTGTGACGCTTTTCTCGCCGAACAGCCCATTGCATTCCGGAACTGTGACGCTTGTCCCAGCTCAGAGCCGTTCAACCATCATTCCGGACCGGCACTCACATGATCGCCCGAATGATCGTGGAAATACCTTTCCGGCGGAGTCCACACCAGAGTCGCGGCTCCGAACTCCGGGGCCTCAGCGGCACATGCGGCCCGATCGACACCACAGCAAATTGATCAATTGACATTCATTGCTACCGTCTTTCCGGTGCCGACACGCCCACGCGGTCACGGCGGATCCAGCGGCGACCCGCCGGACGGGCCGCCGCCGAACAGTTCCCGGCCACGCGGTGCGGGCGGGGGCAGGCCGGCTGACAACATCGCCGCCGCACAACAGTCGACTCAGCACGTGGCGCTGCAGGGTCGGGCCGGCTCGGGCGCGAACACGCCCACAGGTCGCAGTAACGCCCCGGCACGCAGCACGGAGGACCTCTCGCTGGCCGAGGTCATGCGTAAATATGACCAGCTAGGTGCCGACCCGCCGAAGTTCGACATCCGAGAGAACGACGCCGCTCATCCACGCGCACACACACTCGATCGACACGGCCACGACATCCCGCTTCATCGCGATCCGGGTCAGAAGACCGTGGAGGGTCGCATCTACGGCGATACCGGGTGGACCGGGCCGGAAAATCAGTCGTTCAAGTGGGACAGCCCCACAGTGATGACCCGCGAGGTGAACGAGTATGTCCAGCGCAACTGGGACGAGATCCGAAGTGACCTGGCCATGGACGGTGTACACGAGGCTCGTTTCAACGCCGGTCACCGTGTCGGCGAGGGATTCATGAACGGCGGCATGTACGGCTTCGGTCCACGCCAAGCCGAATACCTACCGGCCAGCCTGGTCAAGATGCGCATCAGACTCGTGGAAGGCTCCGACCCGGCCCAGCCGTACATCGTCAGCGCCTTCCCGGCCGGACATTAGGGTGAACGGCATGGATGCCTCCCAGATCCCCGAGCCGCTGCGGGCGCGCATGGCTGAGATGGACGCGCGCTCGCCGGTGGAGAAGGTGGGCTGGCTGCTGCGAGCGCACGTCGCCGACACCGACGGCCCGGCCGAGATCCGTGAAGAGCTGGGTATGACCGCGCGCCACAGCGCCCGCTCGCTGAACCAGGCGCTCGAGGCCATCGACACGTTGCTCACCCACGAGCAGCCGCCCAACACCCTGCTCTACCTGGTTGCCGGTGACGGGGGTCGCCCGCTCGACGACGACCCGACCGACCGCGGCGCCGCCGCCTATCTGCGCGAGCTGGCGGTCATGGTCCGGGAAGCCATTGACTCGGCACGATAGGACTGAAGGGTGACCGAGCCTCTTCTGGACCCGGACAGCTCGCGCGAATATCTGCGCGACTGGAAAGGGCGCGTCGACCGGGCCGCCGCGGCCGCGCAGGCGATGAGTGAGCGGCTGGCCGACGCTCGGATCAGTGCGACCGACGGCAACGGGCTGGTCGAGGTGACCATCGACTCGAGCGGTGTGCTGGTCGGCGTGCGGTTCACCGATCGGGTTCAGCGGGTCGCTCCCGATGCTGTCGACCGGGCTGTGATGACGGCGTTCGAGAGTGCCCGGCGAAAAGCGGCCCGGCTCAGTCGCCAGATCATCGACGAGACGATGGGGCCCGACTCGATCGCGGGGCGGGCCATCGCGGAGCGGCTGGGGGCGGTCGATGAGTGACGGGTTCTCGGTCGACGCCCAGCAGATCCGGGCGCACGCAGCCAAGGTCGAGGCCGTGGAGATGCGGTTCGCCGCCGTGAAAGCGGCCAGCTCCGCGATCGTGGCCGACCATGCCGCGTACGGACTGCTCTGTGGGTGGATGGCGGGCATCCTCGAGGCGCGGCACACGAAACAGAACGAGCTCTACGCGTACGTGGAAGAGAATCTCCGCCTGGCCACGGACGCGCTCGTCCGGACGAGCCAGGACTACGAGATCGCCGACGACGCGGCCGCCGAGCGGGTGCGCAAGGCGGGCGGGCACGGATGACGAATCTGATCGCCGTCGCGTCGACCAGTTCGGGCACGTCCGGGGCGTCGCTGGTCGACAGCTTCCAGGGGTTGCACCAGACGATCGCCGGGGGCAGCTGGGTCGACCAGGCGCTGGCCGGTGGGGCGTTCGCGCTCGAGGCCGCGTCGGCCGTGATCGACCCGTTCAGCGCGCTGCTCTCCAACGGGCTCGGCTGGGCGATGGAGCATTTCGAGCCGCTGCGCGAGATCCTGGACAAGCTCGCGGGCATGCCCGACCGGGTCGCCGCGCACGCCGCCACTTGGCAGAACATGGCCGGTGAGCTGGCCGCGATGTCGGCCGACCTGCAGGGTGCGCTGGCCGCCGACCTGCCCGACTGGACCGGCCCGGCCGCGACGACGTACCAGAGCCTGATGGCCAGCAACGTCGACGCGATCGGTGGGCTGTCGTCGCTGGCGGCCACCATGTCGGTGTCCACCGAGGCGGCCGGCAACCTGGTCATGTTCACCCGCGACATCGTCCGCGATCTGATCGCCGACCTGGTGGCGCGGGTGATCGTCTGGGCCGCCGAGTCGCTGCTGGTGGTGACCATCCCGATCGTGGCCGCGCAGATCGCGTCGGCCGTGGTGAAGTGGGCCGGGCGCATCCTCGGCTACACAACGGCGCTGGTCACGAGCCTGACCAACCTGACCCGGCTGGTGAACGGATGACCCGGTAACCATCGCGCCACGTAACCGTGTCATCGTCCTTCTGTGAATGATCAGCGCCCGGGGCCCACCTATCTCGACGAGATCGGTGCGCTGATGCGTGAGGTGATCGCGGCCGGCGATCCTGCGATGCCGGCCGCCGCGATCCTGGCCGCGCTGCACGACCACCTCGAGACCGAGGAGTTCGCCACGAGCCTCTACCTTTTGTGGGGGATGCTCGGCGAGAGCGAGTGGCTGTCCGATCAAGCGGAGACGGCGGCGCGCGAGTGGCTTGACCTGGACCACCGTGATCGTACGGCCGTACGCGGCTATTACGATCATTGGCTCCATGACGTGTGCGGCTACGACCGCGGACCCTGAACAGAACGTGGAGGTGCGGCCTTGACCGATCCGGGGTACGGATACGGGCCGCCGCCCGGCCCGGGGTACGGAAATGGGCCGCCACCCGGTCCGGGGTACGGAAATGGGCCGCCGCCCGGTCCCACCAAGTTGTCGTGGCGCCTGGCCCACAGTGTCTGGGTCCTGGCCCCGATCCTCAGTCTCGGCTGTCTCTCCGCCGTCGGTTTCCTCTACGTAGGTGTCCGCGCGCGACGCCCGGCCTGGTGGATCCCGGGCATCGTCTATTCGCTCATCGCCAACGTCACGTTCTTCACCGGCGCCGGCGCCGGTGAGGGCTCCATCCGCGAGAACGTCACCTACGCGCTGCTGTTCACGTCGTGGGCCGTCTCCATCGCGCACGCGTTCATCATCAACTCGGCGTGGCTGCGCTGGCGGGCCGGTTACCGTCCGTGGTACAACCAGCCCCCGACGCCGTATTACGGACCGCCGGTCGGCGCCGAGCCGCCGGTGCACACACCACCGCATCCGTTCGGCCCGGCGCAGGCTTATGCACCGCCGCCCGACCCGTTCGCTCCGCCGCAGGCCTACGCGCCGCCGCCCGTACAGCCGGACCCGTACCCGCCGCAGCACTATCCGCCGCCGCAGGACCCGTTCGCGTCGACCCAGTTCCAGGCGGTCACGCCGCCGGGCGGACTGCTCGACGTGAACACGGCGACCGTCCACCAACTGGCCGGCCTGCCCGGTTTCACTCCCGAACGGGCGGCGCAGGCGGTGGCCGCGCGTTCGGCCCGGGGCCGTTTCGCTGGCATGCACGACTTCGCGGCGGCCGTGTCCCTGGCGCCGCACGAGTTCGCGGCCGTCCGCGACCGCATCGTCTGCTGACTCGCACTGCCGGCCCGGTGACCGTGGAGACTCCGTCGCGGACCGGCCGGCGCGGGGCGCAACCGCGCAGTTCCCTCGCCGGTCCGCGACGGACGACTGTTATCCCCCGAGGGCCGGTTCCAGGGCCGGCTCGACCGAGGTCCACTGGGCCGACTCGGCCGAGCGGCTCACCGCGTCGAGCACCAGCTGCACCTGCAGCGCGTCGGCGAACGACGGGGTCGGCTGCTGACCGGTGGCGATCGCCTCGATCAGGTCGCGCACCTCGTGGGTGAACGTGTGCTCGTAGCCGATGCCGTGACCCGGCGGCCACCACGCCCCGATGTACGGGTGATCGGCCTCGGTGACCAGGATCCGGCTGAAACCTTGCTCGGTCGTCGGCAGCGCGGCGTCGTAGAACTCGAGCTCGTTCTGCCGTTCGAAGTCGAACGCGAGCGAGCCGAGCGACCCGTTCAGTTCGACCCGCAGCGCGTTCTTGCGGCCGGTGGCGAACCGGGTCGCCTCGTACGTGGCCACCGCTCCCCCGTCGAGCTTGGCCAGGAACAACGCCGCGTCGTCGACCGTGACGTCGCCGAGTCCGCTGCCGTCCGACGAGGCGGCCAAGCCGGCCGAACCCGACGTCAACGGCCGCTGCTTGATGAACGTTTCGGTCAGCGCGGACACCGTGGTGATCGACTGACCGGTGACGAACTGGGTCAGGTCGATGATGTGCGCCCCGATGTCGCCCAGTGCGCCCGAGCCCGCGAGTTCCTTGCGCAGCCGCCAGACCAGCGGGAACTGCGGGTCGATGATCCAGTCCTGCAGGTAGGTGGCCCGCACGTGCCGGATCTCGCCGATGCGCCCGTCGCGCACCATCTGCCGCATCAGGGCGACGGCGGGGACGCGGCGGTAGTTGAAGCCGCACATCGCCCGTACGCCGGAAGAAGCGGCCTGGGCCGCGGCCGCCGCCATCTCGCGTGCCTCGGCCACCGTGTTGGCCAGGGGTTTCTCGCAGAGCACGTGCTTGCCCGCGGCCAGGGCGGCCAGGGCGATCTCGGCGTGGGTGTCACCCGGGGTGCAGATGTCGATCAAGTCGATGTCGTCCCGGGCGATGAGGGATCGCCAATCCGTGGTGTGCTCGTCCCAGCCGAGCTTCGCGGCGGCGGCCGCCACCCCTTCCGGGGAGCGGCCGCTGACCGCGGTCATCCGTGCCGACAGCGGCAGGTCGAAGGCGCGGTTGACGGTTCGCCACGCGGTTGAGTGCGCGGCGCCCATGAACGCGTAGCCGACCATGCCGACCCGCAGCTGTTCCGACATCGAATCTCCTTCTTGTGGAACGGCCCGGTCAGAAACCGAGCTTCGCGTACTTGTCCGCGTTGTCCTTGGTGATCGTCTCGGAGGCGAGGGTGATCTCCTTGGGCACCTGCAGCTCGACCAGGTCG
Organism: Paractinoplanes bogorensis; assembly: GCF_018829635.1. GTDB lineage: Bacteria > Actinomycetota > Actinomycetes > Mycobacteriales > Micromonosporaceae > Actinoplanes > Actinoplanes bogorensis. Next base: position 139,287 of record NZ_JAHKKG010000016.1, on the reverse strand, counting down.
CTCATGCCCTTGCCCTGCCCGATGAGCCGGGCCAGCGAGATGGCCGAGGACGCCATCGACGGGCTGTAGGTCACGGTCGCCTTGAGCACCGAGTTGTCGGCCTTGATCTGGTCGATGGCCACCTTGGAACCGGCCCCGCCGACCATGAAGAACTCGCTGCGGTTGGTCTGCTTGATCGCGGCCAGCACGCCGATGCCCTGGTCGTCGTCGTGGTTCCAGAGGGCGTCCATCTTGGGCAGCGCCTGCAGCAGGGCGGTCGCGGCGGCCTGGCCGGAGTCGGCCGTGAACTCGGCCGGACGGCGGTTGGCGACCTTGAAGCCGTACTCGGCCAGGGCGACCTTGAAGCCCTCGCTGCGTTCCTGGGTGAGCTCGAGCGAGTCGATGCCGGGGATCTCGCCGATGATCGGGTTGGCCACGTTCTTGGCCTTCATCTGCTCGCCGATGTAGTGACCGGCGGCCAGGCCCATGCCGTAGTTGTCGCCCTTGATCTGCACCCGGAAGGCGGCCTGGGACGGGAACGCCCGGTCCAGGTTGATCACCGGGATGCCGGCCCGCATGGCCTCGAGGCCGGCCGCGTCGAGTTCCTTGCCGTCGTACGGGAGCATCACGATCACGTTGGGCTTCTGCGCGACGAGCGTCGAGATGGCGGCCCGCTGAGCGGCCGCGTCGGTGCCCGCCTCGACCGCCTTGAACTCCACATCGGAGTACGCGGCGGCCTGCGCCTTGGCGTTGTTGGTGATCGCCGCGAGCCAGCCGTGGTCGGCGGCCGGGGCGGAGAAGCCGATGACGACCTTTTCGCCCGACGCCGCGTTGGGGTTGGCACTCGCGTCGGTGTTCGTGTTCACCTGCGCCGTGTTGTCGGGCTCGTTGCTGGTGCAGGCGGTGAGAAGGGCGCCGGCGCCGACAGCCGCGCCGCCGAACAGAATGCGCCTACGGGACAAAGCGGACATGATTCCTCCAAGGGGGTGCCCGGACCGAGCGAAGCCGGGCGAAAGAGATCAGCGCTTGAGCAATTTGGTGAGCGATTGGAACCGGAACTGCTGGATCAGGACGGCGGCCACGATGATCCCGCCCTTGACCATGTTCTGGACCTCGGTGGGGAGGTTGTTGATGGCGAACAGGTTGGTGATGGTGGAGAAGACCAGCACGCCGAAGAGCGCGCCGACGATGGTGCCCCGGCCGCCACTGAGCAGCGTGCCGCCGATGATCGCCGCGGCGATCGCGTCGAGTTCGTAGAGGTTCGCCATGGCGGCCTGCGCGCTGGTCGCCTGGGACGTGAGCATGATCGCGGCGATGCCGCAGCACAGGCCGGACAGCGCGAACAGCAGCATGGTGTGCCGTTTGACGTTGATGCCGGCCAGCCGGGCCGCCTCGGGGTTGCCGCCGACGGCCACCGTGCGCCGGCCGAACGTGGTGCGGTTGAGCAGCACCCAGCCCAGCAGGACGACCACGGCGAGGATCCAGACCAGCAACGGGATGCCGAGCGGGCGGGTGCTGGCGATGTCGTTGATCGTGGAGTTGGTCGAGATCTGCGTCTGCTTGCCGGAGATCTGCGCGGCCAGACCACGAGCCGCCACCATCATGGCCAGCGTGGCGATGAAGGAGACCAGTTTCCCGTACGCGATGAGCACGCCGTTGACCAGCCCGACCACCGTGCCGACGATGATCGCCGTGAAGATCATGCCCCCGGCGCCGTAGCTCTGAGTGGCCAGCGTCGTCGACCACACGCCGGCGATGGCGACGATCGCGCCGACCGACAGGTCGATGCCACCCCCGATGATCACGAAGGTCATGCCGACCGTGACCACGCCGATCGCCGACGCCTGCTGCAGGATCGTCAGAAAGTTGTTCTTGACCCAGGTCGGGTCGCTGTAGAGGTCGGGCTTGGTGATGATGCCGACCACGATGAGCAGCACCAGCACGCCGACCAGACCCAGATTGCGCAGGGTGTTCTCGTCGAGCTTGCGGCGTTCCGGCTTGGTGGGCGCCTCAGGGGGCGCCGTCTGGGTAGTCATGCTGGCTCCCCTTCCAGAATGGACTCAGTCGTGAGGGACCCCGCCATGACGAGGTCGAGAACGGCGGCCTCGTCGATCTGTTCGGCGGGCGCCTCGTGGATGATGCGGCCCTCGCGCATGACCAGCACGCGGTCGGCCAGTCCGAGCACCTCGGGCACCTCGCTGGAGACCAGCAGCACCCCGACACCGCGGGCGGCCAGGTCGTGGATGACCTGGTAGAGCTCGGCCCGGGCACCGACGTCGACGCCGCGGGTGGGCTCGTCGAGCAGCAGCAGCTTGGTGTCGTCGAGCAGCCAGCGGCCGACCACGACCTTCTGCTGGTTGCCGCCGGACAGCGTGCGCACCGGACGGGTCACGTCGCGGGGGCGCAGCTCGAGCAGGTCGGCCGTCTTCTCGGCCGCCTTGCGCTCGCCGCTCGCGTCGGTGAAGCCGGCCTTGGCGAAGCCGGAGAACGACGCCAGCGTCATGTTCTTGTAGATCGGCTCATCGAGCAGCAGCGCCTGGCTCTTGCGCTCCTCGGGGGCCATGCCCATGCCCTGGCGCACGGCCCGGCCGACCCCCGTGACGCGCTTGCCGTTCAGGGTGACCGTGCCGGCGTCCGCACGGCGGGCGCCGAAAATGGTCTCGAGCAGTTCGGAGCGGCCCGACCCGACCAGGCCGGCGATGCCGACGATCTCGCCCGGCGCCACCGTGAGGTTCGCGTCGGCGAACTCGCCCTTACGGCTCAGGCCCTCGACGACCAGCAGCGGCTTTTCCTCGGTGGCCGGGCGGCGCGGCGGGAACACGTATTCGATCGAGCGTCCGGTCATGCGGCTGACCAGGTCGCGCGTCGGGGTGGTGCGGGCCGGCAGGTTGGCCGCGGTGGTGCGGCCGTCCTTGAGCACGGTGACCCGGTCGCCGATCTCGCGGATCTCTTCGAGCCGGTGGGAGATGTAGATGACCGCGATCCCCTGGGCGGTGAGCCCCTGGATGATGCGGAACAGGTTGCCCACTTCGTCATGAGCGAGCACAGCGCTGGGCTCGTCCATGACGATCAGCTTGGCGTCGTGCGACAGGGCACGGGCCATGCTGACGATCTGCTTGCCGGCCGCGGGCAGGTCACGCACGTGGGTGCGCGGCGGAATCTCCGGGTGGCCGAGACGGGACAGGATCTCGCGGGTCTTCTGCGCGGCGGCGCGGCGCCGGCTGAAGCCGAAGCGGGCGTCCTCGTGACCCAGGAACGCGTTTTCGGCGACGTTGAGGTCGTCGACGAGGTCGAGCTCCTGATAGATGGTCGCGATGCCGGCCCGCATGGCGGCCTGCGGATTGGCCGGCGCGAACGGCTGGCCGAGCCAGGTGATCTCGCCGCCGTCGGCGTGGTGCACGCCGGCCAGCGTCTTGATCAGGGTGGACTTGCCGGCGCCGTTCTGCCCGAGCAGGCAGTGCACCTCACCGGCGCGCACCTCGAGCTGCACGCCGTCGAGGGCGCGTACGCCCGGGAAGGTCTTCACCACGTCGGTCAGGCGCAGCACCACGTCGTGCGGGCCGTCGCCGGGTTCGTCGGCCGGCGGCGGGGCCGGGACGGTCTCATCGGTCTTGAGGGCGGGGGCGGGTTCGGTCATGACGCCTGCTCGAATGCCGTGTCGCTGGCCAGCACGGCGGCACCGGTGACACCGGCCCGGCTGCCCAGCTCCGAAAGGACAACGGGGAGGTTGCCGGTGGCCAGGGGCAGCGACCGGCGGTAGACCACACTGCGGATCTCGGCCAGCAGCACATGCCCGAGAAGGGCCAGGCCGCCGCCGATGACGATCATCGAAGGGTTGGAGAAGGACACGAGCGTGGCCAGGACACCGCCGACCCGGCGGCCGCCCTCGCGGATCAGTCGGATGCAGGTGACATCGCCCTCGGCCGCACCGTCGGCGACGTCGCGGGCGGTGATCGAGATGACCGGCTCGCGCTCGTCGTCGCCGCGGTCCTCCCGGCTCTCCTCGGCCGCCAGCGCCGCGGCCAGGCGCTCGGCCAGGGCCGGGGACTCGCCCGAGCGGGCGGCGGCGATCGCGTCGCGGGCCAGCGCCGAACCGCTGAACAGCGCCTCCAGGCAGCCGGTGTTGCCGCACGAGCAGACCGGGCCGTTCGCGTCGACCTGGATGTGGCCGATGTCGCCCGCGCAGCCGTCGACACCGCGGTAGACCGTGCCGCCGAGGTGGATGCCGCAGCCGATGCCGGTGCCGATCTTGACGAACAGGAAGTCGTCGACCGAGTGCGCGACACCGCCGTGCCGTTCGCCGATCGCCATGATGTTCACGTCGTTGTCGACGACGGCGGGACATCCGTGCTCGCGGGCGAGGAGTTCCCGTACGGGATAACGGTCCCACCCCGGCATGATCGGCGGCGACACCGGAACGCCGTCACGGAAGCTCACCGGCCCCGGGACGCCGATGCCGACCGCGTCGAGCTTCTCGTACGCCCCGTCGGTGCGAGCCTTGTGCAGCAGCTCGTTGACCCGTTGCAGTATGGTCCGCGGCCCCGAGCGGATGTCGGCCGTCTCGCGATAGGTCGCGACCGGCTCGAGCCGTCCGTTGGTCACCTCGATGTCGATCGAGCTGGCGCCCAGGTCGACCGCCGCGAACCGGAGTCGCGGGTCGAGCTCGACCAGCGTCGACCGGCGCCCGCCGCGGGAGGCGGCCATGCCCGCCTCGGCGATCAGACCGGCGGCAACGAGACGCTCGACCTCGGCCAGCAGCCGCGGCCGGGTCAGCTCGAGGCGGTCCCCCAGTTCCGCGCGCGAGACCGGGCCCTCGTCGCGCAGCAGGCGCAAGACCCGCAAGTGGGGAGCATCGGCGACGTGCACGGAGACCTCCGGAGGCGCTTAACACCGGAGTAATCCCTCGGTGTTGTGCCCGTCACAGTAGGCATGTTGTGCCTCCGGAGTCCATACCTTCTCGAAGATCATCGCCAACTTTTGTCTCTTGCAGCAAAAGTTAGGTTCGTTATCGCCCGTTGACCTAGGTCTGCTTTACGCGTCGCGGGGGCACGGCCCACCCACCCTGGGGGCCACCGTCCACCGCCATTGTGACGAAATTTGCCCCGCTCGAGGGGGCGCCCTGTGGACAACCCGCAACTGTGGACAACCGAAAGAACCCCGGCTGAGGGTGGTAGCCGGGGTTCTCTCATGCACGAGGAGAAGGGTCAGTTGGTACTCAGGCCGTGTTCGCTGCCCTTCTTGAGCTTGCGGTCGTCGCGCAGTTCGAGGAACGGCTCCTCGGACGGGTCGTGGCCGGCGGCGATGGCCCGCCCGCGTTCCAGCTCGGCGTCGAGTTCGGCGCCCAGCAGGACCGCGATGTTCGAGATCCAGAGCCAGACCAGGAAGGCGATGACACCACCCAGGGTCCCGTACGTCTTGCTGTAGTTGGCGAAGTTGGCCAGGTAGATCGCGAACGCGCCGGACGCGACCAGCCACAGCAGCACGGCGAAGATGCCGCCCGGGCTGACCCAGCGGAACCCGCCGGTCTTGGCGTTCGGCGAAGCCCAGTAGAGGATGGCGAACATCAGGCTGACCAGCATGATCAGGACCGGCCACTTGGCGATGTTCCAGGTCGTGACGGCCACCCCGCCGAGCCCGATCTGCTCGCCGACCACGCGGGCCAGGTCGCCGGTGAAGACGACGATCACGGCCGACAGGATCAGCATGATGCCGATGACCGCGGTGACGCCGACCCGGATCGGGAGCGTCTTCCAGATCGGCCGGCCCTCGGGCACGTCGTAGACGGCGTTCGAGGCGCGCATGAACGCGGCCACGTAGCCCGACGCCGACCAGAAGGCCAGGAGCAGACCGATGATCGCGGCGAACCCGGCCGTGCCGGTGTCCTGCACCTGGCTCAGAACCGTGTTGACCAGGTCTTCGATCTGCTGGTTGTTGGCGATCTCGCCGACCGTGTCCTGCACCGTCTGCTGTCCGTCGCTGCTGAGCAGACCCAGGATCGACACCAGCACCAGCGCGCCCGGGAAGATCGACAGCACGCCGTAGTAGGTCAGCGCGGCGGCCCAGTCCGAGACGTTGTCCTCGGAGAACTGCTTGAAAGTACGCTTCATCGCCGCCACCAGACCCTGGAACCGCAGCTGCGACGGCTTGTCGGGCCCGGCGTCCGGCGGCACGGCCTTGCGATAGTCGGCGTTGTCCTCGCCGGTGCGGGTGGTCGCGGCCGCTTCCAGGTCGTAATCCTCGGCGCCCTTGGCCCGCGCATCGGAGGCGGCCGAAGAACCAGCGGCCGAGGAGCCAGCGGCCGAGGAGCCAGCTGCCGAAGAGCCAGCTGCCGAAGAGCCAGCTGCCGAAGAATCAGCGGCTGGAGAACCAGCGGTCGGCGGCGTGGCGGTCGCCTTCTCGTCGTCGTGCTTGCGTCGCAGCAACTTCATCGGGTGCCTCCAGGCGCACGGCGTCCTCGGTTTCAGGGTCGCCTGCGCACGCCACCCCGGCCCCGCCGCGAAGTGCGCTAACGCCCCCGCAACTGGTGATGCCCGCCACGGACCACCCCTAACCACGTTCCCCTCGTTCGGGAACGCAGCCGTTCACTTCCGCCCCACGCGGAAAGGAAAGGGCAGAAGAGAACACCCGCAGCGGGTCACTTGCAGAGCTGTTTGGTCATTCGGAGGCCGGCCACGGTCAGGCCCAGCGCCATCAGCGCGAGCAGATAGGCGACGTCGAGCAGCTGGGTCCAGCCGGTCGTGCCGGTGCTCAGGGCGCGGATCAGGTCGACCGAGCGGTAGAGCGGTGTCGCCTCGATCAGCCAGCGGACCACCTCGGGGTAGGCCGTGGGCGGGACGAACGTGCCCGAGAACAGGAACAGCGCGAACTGACCAGAGGCGATCAGGTCGAAATCCTGCCAGCTGCGGATGATCGTCGACACGGCCATGCCGAGCGCACCGAAGGCCAGGCCGACCAGGAGCGTCGCGGGCAGCATGACCACCGCGCGCGACCAGGTGGTCAGGCCCATCAGCGTCATGATGACCACGAACGCGGCCGAATAGATCACCCCGCGGACCATCGCCCAGGCCAGCTCGCCCAGCGCGATCTCGATCGGGCGGACCGGCGTGGCCAGGATGCCCTCGTAGAGGCGGACGAACTTCATCTTGCCGAAGAAGTTGAACGTCGTCTCGGACAGCGCCCCGGTCATGGCCGACGCGGCGAGCATGGCCGGCGCGACGAACTCGGCGTAGCCCACCACCTCGCCCCCGGGCAGGGTGATGTCGCCGATCAGGGCGCCGACGCCGACGCCGATCGAGAACAGGTAGAGCACCGGCTCGAGGAAACCGGACACCATGACGACCCAGTAGGCCGAGCGCAGGGTCGAGATGTTGCGCTCGGTCACCGAGGCCGACCGCCGGGCCGTGCCCTCGAAGGAGAGCAGCCGCGGCATCACCAGCGTCACCATGATCAGATCACCAGCCGTCGGCGGAACCGGGACACGGCCAGCAGCCAGCCGGCCGCGCACCAGGCCAGCAGCACGGCCACGTGCACGACGCCGAGCAGCCCGGGGGCGAGGCCCAGCATCGCGTCGCGGCTCAGCTCGACGCCGTGCCAGAGCGGGAACACGTAGGCCACCCAGCGCAGCAGCACGGGCAGCGACTCGACCGGGAAGAAGACCCCGGAGAACAGCGACATCGGCAGCACGGCGAACCGCATCAGGATGATCAGATAGCTGTCGCTGGTGATGCTGGCCGCGTAGGCCATCGTGGGCGCGGCCGCCGCGAAGCCGACCAGCAGCGCCACCACCAGGGTCAGCGGTGCCCACCACGAGTGCAGCGTGCCGAAGGCGGCCGCCATCGCCAGGAACGCAGCCGCGCTGAGCACGACCCGGAACAGCATGAAGGCCAGATGGCCGCCCAGGATGTCGCCCACCCGCAGCGGCGCCGCGGCCTGCGCGAAATAGACCTTGAGCCACTCGAAGTAGCTCAGCACCGGCCAGGTGGCCTCGCCGAACGCGGCCTGCATGGCCGTCGACGCGATCAGCCCGGGGACGATCCAGTCGATGTAGGGCACGCCCTCGACCCCGCCACGCACGTACGCGCCCACGCCGACACCAAAACCCAGCAGCGTCAGCAGCGGGATGACCAGCGTCGACAGCGCGCTCGACCGCCAGGTGCGGCGGTAGTTGACCAGGTGATATTCGAGAACGTAAAGCGGTGCCGTCATCAGTCCACCAGCGTCCGGCCGGTGAGATGCAGGAACACGTCTTCCAGGCTGCTGCGCCGGACGAGCACGCTGGCCGGGCTGAGCGAGCGCCGGTTGACCTCGTCGGCCGCGCCGTCGCCGTCGGCCACGTAGAGCAGGATGCGGTCGGGCAGGACCTCGAGCCGCTCGCCGATGCCGGCCAGCTTGTCGGCGTAGGCCGCCTGGTCTTCGGTGGCGAAGCGGAGCTCGACCACCTCGCGAGTCGAATACTGCTCGATCAGCGAGCGGGGCGAGCCCTCGGCCACGATGCGGCCGCCGTCCATCACCACCAGCCGGTCGCAGAGCTGCTCCGCCTCATCCATGTAATGGGTGGTCAGCACCAGCGTGACGCCCTGCTGCTTGAGCCGGAACAACCGCTCCCACACCAGGTGGCGGGCCTGCGGGTCGAGGCCGGTGGTGGGCTCGTCGAGCAGCACCATCTCGGGCTGGTTGACCATCGCGCGGGCGATCGTCAGGCGCCTCTTCATGCCGCCGGAGAGCGGTTCGACCTTGCTGTCGGCGCGCTCGGCCAGCTGCACGAACTCGAGCAGCTCGTCGGCGCGGCGGCGGGCCTCCTTGCGCGAGATGCCGAAGAAGCGCGCGTACGTGGTCAGGTTTTCCCGCACGGTGAGCTCGATGTCGAGGTTGTCGAGCTGGGGGCAGACGCCGAGCTTGGCCCGGATCGCCGGGCCGTCGCGACGCGGGTCCATCCCGAGGATCTCGAGCACGCCGCCGGTGGGCGGCGAGACGCACCCGATCATGCGCATGGTCGAGCTCTTGCCCGCGCCGTTGGGCCCGAGGAAGCCGAACGCCTCGCCGCGCCGCACGTCGACGTCGATGCCGTCGACCGCGGTGAAGTCGCCGAACCGCTTGACCAGGCCGCGCGCGTGGATGAGGGAGGTCACGGTGAAACCCTAGGAGAGGGGTACGACAGAAACGAGCCGATTACCTCCGGGCGACCAGCGCGGTGAACAACCCCGGCCGTCAACCCAATTCGGCCTCGTCGGCCGCGGCCCGTCCCGACTCCCACCCTTCGAGGCTGTCGATGCGACTGCCGCGCGATCGGACCGTACGGGGAAACGCCTTGTTCATCACCGAGAGAACCTGGACGTCGCGGTTGCGCAGCACCGGCAGCAGATCGGCCTGGCCGGCGATGGCGGTGCGGGTGACCTCGGCCAGCCGCTCCCCGATACGCACCGCGTAGGCGACCAGGAAGCTCCGCCGGAACGCCTTGATCCGCGCCTTGCCCTTGCCCGGTTCGTCACGGGCCATCGCCCGGTTGGCCTGCACCAGCAGCGACGTGTAGAGCAGCTCGACCCCGTCGATGTCGGCGTCGAACCCGAAGACGGTCGAGAAGCCCAGCTCGGGCGACCACACCGTGTGACAGTGGTTGGCCCGCGCCACCGCGTCCAGCAGGCTGGCCTTCTCGCTCTCGTAGGGATGGTCGACGCCGATCCGCCGGGCGAACGGCACCACCTCGACCCGGTCGGCCGAGGCCAGCGCCTCCGAGATGCTGTGCCGGGCGATCAGCTCCTGCGCCTTGGCGGAATAGGCCTCGGCCTCGGCCGGAAAGTCGGTCGACTCGGCCTTGGCGAGCAGGGCCCGGACCCGCTCGAGGACCTTGCTGTCCGCTTTATCCGGTACGGGGGAGGTCGCACCCGGCGGCGGCACCAGCACCTCGATCACCGGCAGGCGCCGCAGCTCGATCAGCAGCCCGAGCGTCGAGTCGAGCAACGTGATCCGGTCGGGCCTGCGGGGCGCCGCGGGCAGCCGTGCGACCTGCTCCTGCCAGCGAGGATCAACACCGGAGAAGCGTTTCCCGTACGCCGTGGCCGCGTCCACCACGAGCGCCGCCTGCACCGGATCGCCGAGCCGGGCCACCACCCGATGCAGTTCGGCCGGTTGCCATCCGCCGCGGAACAGCCGCTCGAACGCGTCCCGCAGGGCCCCGCCCAAGGCCGCGTCCACCTCGCCGGCGGGCGCCACGGTCAGCGCGTCGAGGCCGGCCTCGTACCCGACCGCACCGCCCACGACGTCGCGCACGATCTCGGGTACCGACACAGCTCAGACACTAATCAGGGCCGGGAAGCGCGTGCTCCCCGGCCCTGGTGATCAGCTGGATCAGACGTCCATGTCGTTCTCGATGCGCTTGAGCTGGTGCCGGGCCATGGCCAGGTTCGACCGGTCGCGCCGCAGCGCCACATAGAGGAACAGCCCCTTGCCGGACCGGCTCGTCAGCGGGCGGATCATGTGGTACTGCGAATCGAGGGTGATCAGGATGTCCTCGATCTTCTCGGTGATGTTGAGCATCTCCATCGCCCGCAGCTTGGCCCGCACCACGTCGGTGTTGCCGGCCGCGGCGACCGTCAGGTCGAGGTCCTTGCCGCCGCCGACCGTGCCGAGGGCCATGCCGCTCGTGTGGTCGACCAGCGCGACGCCGACGGCGCCGTCGATCTCCATGATTTCCTTCAGTGCGGTGTCCATGTCAGCCATGGAAATGTCCTCCGTTGCGGTGGGATGGCGGACCGCTTGTCGGGGCCGGTCCGTTGGTTCAGCCCGCTGCCTGCCGACGGCGGGCGTTGCTGTTCGTGAGCGTTGCCATGGGTGTGCGCCGGGTCAGCGGGCCGGCCGGCCCCGGCTGTTGCGGGATCTCCGGCCGCGGCCTCGGCTGCTCGACCTTGAGAATCCGGACGAGCCGGCGTACGCACCGGCGCGCCTCGAGGTGCACCATGGCGAGGTTCGCGTCGCCCGAGGTGACCAGGGTGAGCAGGGCGTTCGGGCCCGCCGTGTACGAGGTGATGTAGCCGCGGTCGCACTCCACCACCGATTCGCGCAGTTCACCGTGGTCGACGGCGTACGCGAAGCGCCGGGCCAGCGCGAGGTGGGCGGCGGCCAGCGCGGCGATGCTGTCCGGCTCGATGTTGTGCGCGTCGTGGGCCAGGACCAGCCCGTCGGTGCTGGCCAGCACGCTTCCGGAGAGTTCGTGCAGCCGGCCTCGCAGGCGGTCGAGCTCCTCGAGCACCGCCGGATCCACCGTCATCCTCGCCTCTCTCTTTCTCCCTCGGGGGTGCGCGCGTCACCGCAAGGCCCGCAATGCGGTACGGATGCGCTTGAGCAGGACTTCATCGGTGCCCGGATGCACCGGCGGGGGCTCGCCGGCGACCTCCTTGGGCAGCTTGGCCCCGGGTTTGCGGCGGGCCAGGCGGGGCGGGCGGGGTTCGTCCGCGATCAGGTGGCGTGGCGGGTCGGGCGGTGGCGGCGCGGGGACCGGCACCGAGGCCGTCACCCGCGCCCCGGCGACCACAGGCACGGTGGGCGAGTCGTCCAGGCGTACGGGAAGAGCTTTTTCCTCCCGTACGGGATAAGCCCCGGTCTTCTTTTCCACGGGCGGCGGCGGGGCCGGCCGATGCGCGTCGACCGCTGTCCCCCGGGCCCGGGGCAGGCGCACGAACTCGGGACCCGGCGCGGGGATCTCGGGCAGCTCGATCAGCCCGAGCGCGGCCATCCGGCGCAGCTCCTGCACGCAGGTGTAACCGGCCTTGCCGAGCAGCAACGCCAGATCGGCCGGGGTGCGCTGCCCGTCCGCGTGGACCAGCAGCTCCCACTGCAACGAGGTGAGCGTGATCCGCTCGCGCGGCGGCCGGACCACCGGGGCGACCGCCGTCGTGTCGACCCGCGCGTCCGGGAAGATCTCGTCGAGCAGCACCACCCGGCGGGCCACCTCACGGTTGACCGCCTCGGGCTCGACGTGCACCACCGCCCCGAGCCAGTGCGTGGCGCCGGTCAGGAACTCGACCGGGGCCGAGACGGGCGAGAGCGCGAAGTACGCCGCGTCATAGATCGCCCCCAGCACACACAACTCCAGCTCGCCCTGGGTGAGGTGGCCCTGCTCGACCAGCAGCCGGCCCACCCGGGCGGTCGAGGTGCCCAGATCAAGAGCGTTCTGCCACGTACGCCCGGCCAGGCGGCCCGACGCGGTGAGAAGCTCGCCGACCCCGGGCGCGGCGGGCGACTCGGCATAGATCACGTGACCCTCGAGGAGGTAGACCGCGCCGCCCGGATGGCCCCCGACCACCAGGACGCCGGTCTGCCGCTCGCCGGCCATCTGCGTCAGCAGGTGCGCCGGTGACACGGCCCGCGAGGCTGTCACGGTCAACTCCTTTCCTCCGTCACGTGGCGACGACCAGTTCGTCGGCGAGCTTCTGCATGCGGCGCCGGGCCACCGCGAGGTTCCCCTGCACCCGGTCGAGCCAGACGTAGAGCACCAGCCGGCTGTCGAAATCGGTCTGGACCAGGCGCAGCAGGTGATAGCCGCCGGCGGTGGTGATGATCAGGTCTTCGAGCAGGTCGTGCGGAACGGCCGAGACGAACAGCGACCGGCTCGTCGCGGCCTGCACCACGTCGGCCGTTCCGGCTGCCGCGGCCTCGTGGTCGGAATTGGGGGCGGTCCCGGTCGTGGCGACCGGGAAGCCGGTGGTGTAGTCGACGATGCTGGCCCCGACGGCACCAGGAATCGCCATGGCCTCCTGTAGACAGTGATCGACGCCCGGCACTTCTCTCCTCTCGCCGTCACCGTGGGCCATCCTCTGACCACAGCTCGGTTGTCAGTCGCACCCGCTGTGCGTCATGGTCGGCCGGTTGCGGCGGGCCGCTTCCGAGCGCAGCCGGCGCGCCCGCCGATGGCCGAGTGCGCCCAGCTCAACGCCGTTGACCGGGCCCAGCCAGTGCCGCTCGCCGGGCACGAAAAAGACCGGCGCCTCGGCCGACTGCAGCAACTCGTAGGTCGCGTCGGCGATCGCCGCCACCACGCGCAGCGCGAGCTCGTTCTGCCCGATCAGGCCGTCGCGCAGCAGCATCCGGCCGACCCGCTGCGAGCCGCGGCCCTCGGCCAGCACCCGGCGCCAGGCGGTCGCCGGGACCCGGCCCGACGCCACGAGACGGTCGCCGATGCCGGGGCAGACCGGGGTCTCGGCGTACGCGATACGCCCGGAAATCAGATAGAGCACACCGCCGGGACGTCCGCCGATGTGCAACGCGCCGGTACGCGCCGACTCCCCCAACTCGGTGAGCAGACGCCGCAGCCCGGCCGTGGCCGGTGAACCTGGAATCACGCCAGTCATCCTCGGTCGCATCGAGGACTGTCGCCGGACCGTCAGTGCGCTGTTTCCGACGGGGTTCAATAGGGGTGGGCGCGTAACATGATCGCCACTTTTCGATGAAGGAGACGTGTATGCCGAGCCAATGGGAGCAGATCGTCGTCGACGCGGAGGACCCCGCGCGGCTCGCTCGCTGGTGGGCCGAGGCGCTCGGCTACGTGATCGTGCTCGAGGAGCCGGACGAGGTGGAGATCCGCCGCAGCCGCGACGAGCTGCCCGGTCTGCTGTTCCTGAGGTCGCGCGACGCCAAGACGGTCAAGAACCGCCTGCACATCGACCTGCGCCCGGACGACCAGGAGGCCGAGGTCGAACGGCTGATCGACCGGGGCGCCCGGCACGCCGACATCGGCCAGGGCGCCGATGTGAGCTGGGTGGTGCTGGCCGACCCCGAGGGCAACGAGTTCTGCGTGCTTTCCTCCAAGCGCGAATAGTGTCGGGGGGCCCGCCTAGGCTGATCACATGACGGCGTTCGACGCCCAGCGGTGGATACCCGAACCGGCCAAGGACAGCGGCTACGGACGCACCCCCTATCAACGCGACCGCGCCCGCGTCCTGCACTCGGCCGGATTCCGCCGGCTCGCCGCCAAGACCCAGGTGCACACGGCGGGTTCCGACGACTTCCTCCGGACGCGTCTCACCCACTCGCTCGAAGTCGCGCAGATCTCCCGCGAGATGGGCGAACGGCTCGGCTGCGACCCCGACGTGGTGGACGTGGCCGGCCTCGCCCACGACCTGGGCCACCCGCCGTTCGGCCACAACGGCGAGGCCGCGCTGCACGTGGCGGCCGAGTCGTGCGGCGGGTTCGAGGGCAACGCCCAGACCCTGCGGGTGCTGACCCGGCTCGAGGCCAAGGTGCCCGGGGCCGGGCTCAACCTGACCCGCGCCTCGCTCGACGCGAGCTGCAAATATCCGTGGCCGCTCCAGACCGGACGACGCAAGTTCGGGGTGTACGCCGACGACCGCCCCGTCTTCGACTGGATCCGCTCGACCGAGGGGCGGGGCGAGCGCACCTGCCTCGAGGCGCAGGTGATGGACTGGGCCGACGACGTGGCGTACTCGGTGCACGACGTCGAGGACGGGGTGCACGGCGGCTATCTGGCGTTCCGGCCGCTGCTGGAGGACGCCGACGAGCGGGCCGCCCTGTGCGCCGACGTGGCCGACGTGTATTCCGACGAACCGGTCGACGAACTGGCGGCCGCCCTCGACCAGCTGCTCGCCGACCCGGTGGTGGCCGAGGTCGCGGGCTACGACGGCAGCTACCGGGCCCAAGTCGGCCTCAAACGGATGACCAGCGTGCTGACCGGCCGGCTGGTCGCCTCGGCGGTCGGCGCCACCCAGAGCCGGTTCGGCACCGCCCCCGTACGCCGGTACGCCGCCGACCTGATCGTGCCGCGAACCGTGCGTAACCAGTGCGCGCTGCTCAAGGGCATGGCTCTGCGCTACGTGATGCGGACCCGGGCGGCCGAGGACTGGTACGAGCAGCAGCGGGTGATCCTGATCGAGCTGGTGCAGGCGTTGACGCGTACACCGGAAGCCCTTGATCTGATCTTCGCCCCTCTCTACGAGGCAGCGGAGAGTGACGCCGAGGCGCTGCGCGTGGTGATCGACCAGGTGGCGTCGCTCACCGACACGGCCGCGGTGAGCTGGCATAGGACCCTGGTGGCAGCTCGGACCTGACACGAGGCAGGATGTATGCCGTGGCGGGCAGGGTTAAGGACGAAGACATCGCACTGGTCCGCGACCGCACGTCGATCGCCGACATCATCAGTGAGTCGGTGACGCTGCGGCCCGCGGGCGGCGGCAACCTCAAGGGGCTGTGCCCCTTCCACGACGAGAAGACCCCGTCGTTCACGGTCGCCCCTGCCCGAAATGTCTACTATTGCCACGGGTGCGGCCAGGGTGGCGACGCGATCAAGTTTCTCATGGACGCGGAACACCTGTCGTTCATGGAGTCGATCGAGCGGCTCGCCGGGCGGGCCGGCATTCAGCTGCGCTACGACGAGACCGGGGCGCCCAGCGGGCCACGGCCGCAGAGCGGGCAGCGGCAGCGCCTGCTGGCCGCGCACGCCGCGGCGACCGACTTCTATCGGGAGCAACTGGCCACGCCGGGGGCCCGCAAGGCCCGCCAGTTCCTGGCCGAGCGCGGGTTCGGGCGCGACGCGGCCGATCGGTACGGCTGCGGCTTCGCCCCCGACTCGTGGGACGCGCTGGCCAAGCATCTGCGGCAGAAGGGCTTCACGGCCGACGAGCTGAACACGGCCGGCCTGACCAAGCCGGCCCGCTCCGGGTCGATGATCGACCGGTTCCGGCGGCGGCTGCTGTGGCCGATCCGCGACCTGTCGGGTGACGTGATCGGTTTCGGCGCGCGCAAGCTGTTCGACGACGACGACGGCCCGAAATACCTGAACACGCCCGAGACGCCGCTCTACAAGAAGTCGCACGTGCTCTACGGCATCGACCACGCCAAGCGCGAGATCGCCAAGCGCGGCCGGGCCGTGATCGTCGAGGGCTACACCGACGTGATGGCCTGCCACGAGGCGGGCGAGCCGACCGCGGTGGCCACCTGCGGCACGGCGTTCGGCCTCGACCACATCGGGGTGCTGCGACGCCTGCTGATGGACTCGGACAGCTTCACCGGCGAGATCATCTACACGTTCGACGGCGACGCGGCCGGGCAGAAGGCGGCGCTGCGCGCCTTCGAGGAGGACCAGCGCTTCGTCGGGCGGACGTTCATCGCGGTCAGCCCGGACAACATGGACCCCTGCGAGCTGCGGCTGGCCCGGGGCGATCTGGCCGTACGCGACATGATCGCGGGACGGGAACCGCTGGTCGACTTCGCCCTGCGGCAGACGCTGGCGAAGTTCGATCTCGACACCGTGGAGGGCCGGGTCGAGGCGATGCGCCGCGCCGCTCCCCTCGTCGCCAAGCTCAAAGACCGGGAGAAGCGTCCCGAGTACGCCCGGAAACTCGCCGGTGATCTCGGGATGGACCTCGAGCCGGTGCAGCGGGCGGTCGCCACGGCCATGCGCGGCGCCTCCGAGGCCGCGGAATCCCGGCCGGCGGTTTTCGAAGCGCCGCAGCGCCTGGTCGAGCGCGAGTCGCTGAAGCTCGCCCTGCAGGAACCGGTGCTGGCCGGGCCGATGTTCGACGTGGTCGGCACCGAGAACTACGCCGACCCGGTCTATCAGGCGGTCCGCGCGGCGATCGACGCGGCCGGCGGCGCCGCCTCGGTGACCAGCGGTGGCGTCGTCTGGATCGAGAAGGTGCGGGACAGCTGCACCGACCTCGCCGGGCAGGGCATGATCTCGCAGCTCGCGGTCGAGCCGCTCCGGGTGGACGGCGCGGTCGACCCGAACTATGTGCAGGTCACCCTGGCCCGGCTGCAGATGGGCGCGGTGACGACCCGCATCCGCGACCTCAAGTCCAAGGTGCAGCGGGTCAACCCGGTGGCCAACAAGGACGCTTACCTCGCCCTGGCCGGCGAGCTCTTCTCACTCGAACAGCAGGCAAGGGCCCTGCGCGAGCAGGCGGCAGGTGGACTGTGAGCTTCCTTCGGCGTAAGCCGTCCCTTCCCTCGGCCCTCAAGCCCCAGTTGCGGCCCGACGAGCGGGTCGTGGCGTGGTCGCTGGTCGCCGACGACAAGGCGGTCGTGGCGACGAACTTCGGGCTCTGGCTGCCCGGCCGCGCGGCCCCGCTGGGCTGGCACGAGATCCACAAGGCGGGCTGGTCGGGTCGCGAACTGCGGATCACGCCGGCCGAGCTGGCCGAGGAGCGCGAGGGCTACTCGGTGCTGGTCGACGGGCCGATCCTGGTGAGCCTGCTGCTCGAGCCGGGTGAACTGCCCGACCAGGTGCGCACCCGGGTGACCAAGTCGGTGGCCTACACGACCCACCACCCGCTGCCGTCGGGGGCGGGCGGGGTGCGGGTGGTCGGCCGCCGGGTGAGCGGGCAAGACGGGTTGAGCTGGGCGGTCCGCTACGACGCGGGCACTCCGGTGACGTTGCCCGCGGTGATCGAGCTGACCGACGAGCTGGTCTCCGTCGCCCAGGGCACGATGGCGCCGCCGGACTGACGCCGCCCTCGCCTGGGCACCTTCGCCCGGGCGCACCTTCGCCCGGGCGCACCTTCGCCCGAGGCGCACCTTCGCCCGAGGCGCACCTTCGCCCGAGGCGTCGACGCTGGAGCGCGGCTGCCGCCCCGAACGGGTGGCTGATCTCGTCCTGCGGTCCGGTGTCCGACGACGATGAACGGCATGCGGGGAATCCTCATCGCGGCGACTTTGTCCGCTTTTATCGTCATAACGCCGTCGGCTGCGAATGCGGAGCCAGTAGCCCGGTCCTCGGCTGCGCATGCGGCCACGCGGCCCTCGACTGCGCATGCAGCCACTGGGCTCTCGGCTGCGCAAGCAGCCACTGGGCTCTCGGCTGCGCAAGCAGCCACCCGGCCCTCGACTGCGCAAGCAGCCACCCGGCCCTCGACTGCGCAAGCAGCCACCCGGCTCTCGACTGCGCAGGCGGCGCGGCCGTCGGCTCGCCTGCGACAACCCGCTCGCGAGAAAGCCGACGTGCGCTATGCGCTTCTGCGCTCGATCGACACCCGGCGGCGTTCGCTGACGTTCGACCAGCTGCAGTGGTTCTGGGGCGCGGCGGCCCACCGGGCCTGCGTCGAGGACGGCGAGACCATCGGCGACTTCGAATGGTGCAACGACTACTACTACCGCAACCACAGTCGCTATCTGCGGACGATCCGCGTCACGCGCGATGCCTCGCTGACCTACCTGCCGCCGAGCGACACCACCACTGCGCAGAAGCTGACCCTGGCCCAGCTGTCACGCATCGTGTCCAGCCGCCCCTCGCGCTATTGGGTCATCACTATCCGCGACGGCAAGGCGGTAGCCGTACGTCAGCAGTACGTCCCGTAAGTCTTAACCGCCGCTGTTCTCCATCTCGGCCCCTTCGGGCACCGTGTCGTCGTCTCGGCTGTCCAGCCAGCCCTGCGGCAGGGTCACCTTGCCCGGCGCGTTGACCCGCCCACGCGGCTGACCCAGCTCGCTCACCGGGAACGGCTCGCCCGGGTCGAGTTTGCCCAGCAGGTCGTCGAGCTCCGCCAGCGACGCGACCATGGAGAGCCGCCGCCGCAGCTCGCCGCCGACCGGGAAGCCCTTCAGATACCACGCGATGTGCTTGCGGAAGTCGGCGCAGCCGTGCTTCTCGTCGCCCAGCGCGTCGACCAGCAGCTCGGCGTGCCGCGACATGATCTTGGCGACCTCACCCAGCATCGGCAGTACGGGCTTGTAGTCGGCGCCCTGCGTGAAAGCGGCCTCCAGATCGGCGAACAGCCACGGCCGCCCGAGGCAGCCCCGGCCGACCACCACGCCGTCGACGCCGGTGTGCGCGACCATGCGCAGCGCGTCGGAGCCCTCCCAGATGTCACCGTTGCCGAGCACGGGCACGTCGAGCGCCTGCTTCAACGTCGCGATCGCGTCCCAGTCGGCCTGCCCCGAGTAACGCTGCTCGGCCGTGCGCGCGTGCAGCGCCACCGCGGCCACGCCCGCCTCCTGCGCGATCAAACCCGCTTCCACGTACGTCAAATGGTCGTCGTCGATGCCCTTACGCATCTTGATCGTCAGCGGGATCCCGTACGGCCGGGCCGCCTCGACCGCCTGCCGCACGATCCGCCCGAACAGCTTGCGCCGCCACGGCAGGGCCGAGCCCCCGCCCCGGCGGGTCACCTTGGGCACCGGGCAGCCGAAGTTGAGGTCGACGTGGTCGGCGAGCCCGTCCTCCCCCACCATGCGCACGGCGGCCGCGGTCACGTCCGGGTCGACGCCGTAGAGCTGCAGGCTGCGGAAATCCTCGTCCTCGGCGAAGGCCACCATCTTGAGCGTCTTGGGGATCCGCTCGACCAGCGCCCGCGTCGTGATCATCTCGCACACGTAGACGCCGCCGCCCTGCTCGCGGCACAGTCGCCGGAAGGCCACGTTGGTGATGCCGGCCATCGGCGCGAGCA
Organism: Paractinoplanes bogorensis; assembly: GCF_018829635.1. Classification (GTDB taxonomy): domain Bacteria; phylum Actinomycetota; class Actinomycetes; order Mycobacteriales; family Micromonosporaceae; genus Actinoplanes; species Actinoplanes bogorensis. The sequence continues at coordinate 119,920 of NZ_JAHKKG010000016.1, read as the reverse complement.
CAACGGGCGGATTCACGGCGCGATCGCCGAGCATGAGCGGTGCAGTCACGCCTTCGAGGATGCCATGACCACCCCGCGCGCCCCGAATCGCGCCCGCGTTGCCGGCCTTCTCTACGCTCAAGGTCATGGAGGCCCGGAAGAAGAGCGGCTGGAATCGCAGCTACGTCGTGACCGATCAGGGGCGGGAAATCGCCACCTGGGACAAGTCGACCTGGAAGAGCGGCGGCGAGTTCACCCTCGGCGGGCACCGGTTCCGGGTCAAGGCCAGCGGCTGGGGCGGCAGCCACTACAGCATGGTCGACGACGCCGGCACTCAGGTGGCCTCGGCCGACCGGGTGGGCCGCAAGCGCTGGACGGTCTCGGCCGGCGGGCAGACCTACAACTTCCGCCGGCGCTCGTTCTGGTCGAGCGAGGAGGAACTGGTGCTCGGCGACACCGCGGTCGGCAGCATCCGCAAGACAAGCTTCTGGGGCAACAGCGTCGCGGTCGAACTGCCCACCCTGGCATCGGCCCTCCAGCTCTTCGTGCTGGCCGTGGTCCTGAGCAAGTGGGACGCCGAGGCATCCGCAGCGGCCGCATCCGGCGGCGGGGGCTAGGGACGCCGAGCGAGCACGCTGCTCACCGAGCAGCGCCGCTCGATCCACGCTCGGCTGACCGGGCAGATCCACCCCGCCAGTTCCAGCGCGGTGAACTGGATGTCGGCGAGTGGCCGGTTGAACATCGGCTCGTGGTGTGCGATCCGGTTGCGTGACAGATGCAGCACCTCGATAGCGTCCTTGATGACGCGGCGCCGTTCCTGACCGGGGAAGGCTTCATGGAGCGCCTGACGCCAGAGCGTCGCGTCGTAGTGATTGGCCAACAAATACTTCCAGAATCCAAGACTCAACTCCGCCACGACTCGTCCGGGCGTCTCGTTGTGCCGGCGGTCGCGAACGGCTCGTCGCTGGGCGACCCGAATGTCATCGATCGCCCGCGCCTGCAACAGGTGGCCGGCATCCAGGTACCACTTCGGCTCCGAAAACTCCCGGGCCGACCACACGGTCAGGCTTTCATGGATCGCGTTGCGCAGAATGACCTCGACGTGCCCAATGGTCGCGGCCAAGGCGGCCGATATCTCCGTGTTCCACGAGTAAAGATCGAGCGACGCCGCGAGGTCGCCGCCGACAGCGATGGCGTAGGGCCTCAATCTTTCGGGTGACAGCCTTTGGGTCATAACTGCCGTTTCGGGCAACTCAGCACGCACTTTCTGTTCTCCTCCCCCGTTGCGCGCTAACCTGTTCTCGAAGACCCCGGACAGCCTCTGCTTGCATGCGGCCGGGGTTTGAGACGAAGGCCCCGGACAGCCTCTGCTATGCAAGCGGTCCGGGGATTCTTCATTTCCGGACCGTTCCAACGTAGGTACATACTAGTCGCTCGCACAGCTGTCGTGCATCAAGGGTTTCGATCGGCCTGCGCCCACGTCGTGGATCTGGCACAGTCGGGGCATGAGTGACGCTCGGCGGCTTGTGGTGGTTTTTGCGTCGCCGGTGGCTGAGGCCATCCTGCGGCTGACACCCGAGCTGGGCTTTCAAACGGTGCTGGTGGAGCCGGACGAGACGAAGCTGGCCGGCACGCCCCGGCCGCGCGGTGATCGGGTCGTGCACGATCTGGCCGCGGCCAACCTCGATGAGCACACCGATGTCGTGCTGACCGACCACAACCGGGCCGAGATCGGCGACGTGCTCAAGCAGGCGCTCGCGGCGACGACCCGCTATGTCGGCATCATGGGCAACCCAAAGAAAGAAGGGCCGCACGTGGCGGCCCTTCGCTCGCTGGGTGTACCGGACGAGCAGATCGCCCGGGTGCACCGGCCGATCGGGCTCAACATCCGGGCCCGGACCCCGGCCGAGATCGCCGTGGCGACCTTGGCCGGGCTCATCGCCGACCGGAACGACCGCCCCGGCGGCTTCGACTTCGACTAAGAGGGTTTGTCCTCCAGCGCTACCAAAGTCGAATTTCGCCCGTCGATGACTTGGGCTCGGAAAATGGCAAGCGAAGCGAGGCCATTTTTCGCGCCCAAGTCATCGGCCTCCCGGGGCGAAATTCCCGCCGAGCGGAGCGAGGCCTAGCAACCCGGCAGGCGCTTGATCAAGTAGTCCTCGATGTTCGAGAGGGACACCCGCTCCTGCTTCATGGTGTCGCGGTCGCGCACCGTCACCGCGTCGTCGGTGAGGGTGTCGAAGTCGACCGTGACGCAGAACGGCGTGCCGATCTCGTCCTGGCGGCGGTAGCGCCGGCCGATCGCCTGGCTGTCGTCGAACTCGACGATCCAGCGCTTGCGCAGGTCGGCGGCCAGCCCCTTCGCCTTGGGCGACAGCTCCGGGTTACGCGACAGCGGCAGCACCGCCACCTTGACCGGAGCCAGGCGCGGGTCGAAGCGCATGACCGTGCGCTTGTCGACGCCGCCCTTGGTGTTCGGGGCCTCGTCCTCGTCGTACGCCTCGAGCAGGAACGCCAGCACCGCGCGGGTGAGACCGGCGGCCGGCTCGATCACGTAGGGCACCCAGCGTTCCTGCTTCTCCTGATCGAAGTACGAGAGGTCGACGCCGGAGTGCTTGGAGTGGGTGGACAGGTCGAAGTCGGTGCGGTTGGCGATGCCCTCGAGCTCGGCGAATTCCGTACCGCCGAACTGGAACCGGTATTCGATGTCGACCGTGCGCTTCGAGTAGTGCGAGAGCTTCTCTTTCGGGTGCTCGTAGAAGCGCAGGTTGGTCTCGGACAGGCCGAGCCCGAGGTACCAGTTCCAGCGCTCCTGCAACCAGTACTCGTGCCACTGCTCGTCCGACCCCGGCTCGACGAAGAACTCCATCTCCATCTGCTCGAACTCACGCGTACGGAAGATGAAGTTGCCCGGGGTGATCTCGTTGCGGAAGCTCTTGCCGATCTGGGCGATGCCGAACGGCGGCTTCTTGCGGGCCGCGGTGGCCACGTTGTTGTAGTTGACGAAGATGCCCTGCGCGGTCTCGGGCCGCAGGTAGTGCAGGCCCTCGGCGCTCTCGGTGGGACCGAGGTAGGTCTTCATCAGCCCGTTGAACATCTTGGGCTCGGTGAAGGTGCCCTTGTTGCCGCAGTTGGGGCAGTTCAGCTCCTGCAGCGAGGTCGGCAGCGAGCCGTGCTTGGCCTCGTACGTCTCCTCGAGGTGGTCGGCGCGGAACCGCTTGTGGCAGGACTGACACTCGGTCAGCGGGTCGACGAAGGCGTCGAGGTGACCGGAGGCCGCCCACACGTCGCGGGAGAGGATCACGGCGGAGTCGAGTCCGACGATGTCGTCGCGCTGCTGGACCATCTGACGCCACCACTGGCGGCGGACGTTCTCCTTCAGCTCCACGCCCAGCGGACCGTAGTCCCAGGCCGAGCGGGTTCCTCCGTAGATCTCGCTGGAGGGGAAGACGAAGCCACGGCGCTTGGCCAGGCTGACGACGGAATCGATACGTTCGGCGGGCACAAATCCTCCTACGCCGGCTGGGTGTCGGCGGGGACCAAGAGAGAGCTAAGGATCAGGACAAACAGCGAGATTACTCCCCGAGCTCGCACACCTCGAACTGGCCCGTCGACTCGTTCTGGTCGAGGCCGGCCTCGAGATCGCCCTGCTGGCCGTTCGCATAGGTGGCGGTCACCGGCACGGTGAGGTTGATGGTGTCGAGGCTGCCCAGCGTCCAGCGGTCGATCCGCTGCTCGGCCGCGACCCGGGTGCGGAAGTCGGCCGCGGTCTCGTTGAGCTTGGCCTTCGAACAGAGTTCCCCGTACGCCGCGTCGTAGCGCCCGTCTTTGAGCGCGGTCAGGTAGTCGTCGACGGCGGACTGCGCCTGCTCGTCGAGCGCACCCTGGACCGAGGTGCCGAGACCGATCAGCGCGGCCAGACCGCCCCCGCAGATGAGCACGATCACACCGGCGCCGATGCCCAGGCCCCAGCCGATCCGCCGGCCTTTGCCCTCGACCGGCGGCGCGGGGAACGGCGGCTGCACCCCCGGCCCCGGCGGCGGGACGGGAACATGAGGCGCCGTCGTCATGACACCAACAGTAGTCGTCAGCGCCAGGGTTCGGCGGCCCGGTCGCTCTCGGCCACCACCACCGCCGCGCCGGGCTCGGCGCTGGCCAGCGTCTCGAACGCGGACGGCTCGTCGACCGACTGGGAGAGCAGCGGGGCCGCGTGCACCTTGACGTCGAAGCCGCCCAGGGCCCGCCGGTAGGCTCCGACGGACTCCCACTCGGTGACCATGGTCCAGCACTCCGGGTCTTCGAGCGCGCGGGTCAGGCGGCCGGAGAGGTAGCCGGGGCGCTCGGCCAGCGCGGCCAGCGCGGCGTGGGCCTGGGGCACGAAGGTGTCCCGCGTGTCCGCGGGCACGACGAAGCGGTTGAGCACGAGCATGCGAGGAAGGGTAGCCCTTGAGTTCTGACGACAATCTGGTCCGGCGGCTGGCCCGGGTGAACCCGACGACGGCGTTCATCGTCGCGCTCGTGGTGATGCTCGGTGGCCTGTTCCTGCCCGGCATCGTCGGCGCCGCCCTGCTGCTGGTGCTGGCCCTGGGCCTGGCCGGGCTCACGTTCACGACCTGGCCGGTGCAGTCCGGCTCGACCCGCGCCCTCCGGCTGATCATCCTGGCGCTGCTCGTCGCGGTGATCATTGCCAAGGCGTTGTAACCGGGCTGACTCATGCGCTTTTGACAATCATTATCATTGTCGGCGACAGTGGGTGTTATGCGCCGCCTGCTATCTGTCCTGCTCCTCGCCACCGCGCTCGCGGGTTGCGGCGATCAGTCCGGTCAGGCCGGCGGGGACGGCAAGTTCTCGATCGTCACGGCGTTCTACCCGCTCCAGTTCCTCAGCGAGCGGATCGGCGGCGACGCGGTCAGCGTCACCAACCTCACCAAGCCGGGCGCCGAGCCGCACGACATCGAACTGACCCCACGCCAGGTCGGTGACGTCGCCGGCGCGGGCCTGGCCGTCTACGTCCGGGGCTTCCAGCCGGCTGTCGACGAGGCCATCGGCCAGGAGGCCAAGGACCGCGCGTTCGATGCCGCGTCCGTGGTCACACTTCTCCAAGCGGGTGCGGGCGACGGCCACGAGCACGAAGAGGCCGAGAGCGGCCAGGATCCGCACGTCTGGCTCGATCCGGTACGCCTGGCCACGATCGCCGACGCGCTGGCCGCCCGGCTGGGCGAGGCCGACCCCGGGAACGCCGCCGGCTACACCTCGCGGGCGCTGGCCCTGCACGCCGAGCTCGACACCCTGAACGACGAGTTCGCCCGGGGCCTGAAGACCTGCGAACGCCGGGAACTGGTGACCAGCCACACCGCCTTCGCCTACCTGGCCAGTCGCTACGACCTGCACCAGGTGGGCATCACCGGCATCTCACCCGAGGCCGAGCCCTCGCCGCAGCGGCTCGCCGCCGTGGCCCAGGAGGCCCGCGGAACCGGCACCACCACCATCTATTTCGAGACCCTGGTGAGCCCGGCGGTGGCCGAGACGCTCGCCCGCGAGGTCGGCGCCAAGACGGCCGTCCTCGACCCGCTGGAGGGTCTCGTCGACGAGACCGGCGACTACTTCTCGGTGATGCGGCAGAACCTGGCGGCGCTGTCCGCCGGATTGGGGTGTACGCGATGAGCGTCGTATCGGTGCGTCATGCCGCGGTCGGGTACGACGGCCGCGAGATCCTGCACGACATCTCGCTGACCGTGAGCGCCGGCGAGGTGGTCGCGATCCTCGGGGCCAACGGCTCGGGCAAGTCCACGCTGGTCCGGAGCATCCTCGGGCTGGTCCCGCTCAGCCACGGCCGGATCGAGCTGTTCGGCACGGCGCAGCGCAAGTTCCGCGACTGGGCCCGGGTCGGCTACGTGCCGCAGCGACTCGGCGCGGGCAGCGGGGTGCCGGCCACGGTCGGCGAGGTCGTCGCCTCGGGCCGGCTGGCCCGGCGCGGCATCTTCCGCCCGGCCGGCGCCGTCGACAAGGCCGCGGTCCAGGCCGCGCTGACCGACGTCGGCCTGATCGACCGGATCAACGACCCGGTCACCACCCTCTCCGGCGGCCAGCAGCAGCGCACGCTGATCGCCCGCGCCCTGGCCGGGAAGCCCGACCTGCTGGTGCTCGACGAGCCGACCGCCGGGGTGGACGCGGCCAGTCAGGAGGCGTTCGCCGGCGCCCTGGGCCGGTTCGAGGAGGGCGGCGGCACGATCGTGCTGGTCGCGCACGAGCTCGGCCCGCTGCGGCCGCTGATCGACCGCGCGGTCGTGGTGCACGAGGGCCGCGTCGCGCACGAGGGTCCGCCGCCGGAGCCGTTCGGCCACCACGCCGACCCCGGCCACGACCACGTGCACCCCCACGCCGTGCAGCCGGCCCCTGGCATCTGCGTGGCCCCCGCCGACCGGATCACGGCGAACTGAGATGGACCTTTTCCAGTACGACTTCATGATCCGAGCCCTGATCGGCGCGTTGATCATCGGGCTGGCCGCTCCGGCCCTCGGCATCTATCTGGTGCAGCGCCGGTTGTCGCTGATCGGCGACGGCATCGGCCACGTGGCGCTGACCGGCGTCGGCGTCGGACTGCTGCTCAACCAGTCGCCGGTGATCAGCGCCGTGATCGTGGCCGCGATCGGCGCGGTCGGCGTCGAGCTGATCCGCGAACGCGGCCGCACGTCCGGCGACCTGGCCCTGGCGCTGCTGTTCTACGGCGGCATCGCGGGCGGCGTGGTGCTGGTCGCGCTGTCGAACGACGCCAACAGCAACAGCCTGGTGCAATATCTGTTCGGCTCGCTGATCACCACCTCGCCCCAGGACATCGCGGTGATCGCGGTGCTCGGGCTGGCCGTGCTGGTCGCCATGGTGGTGTTCCGGCCGGCGCTGTTCGCGGTCTGCAACGACGAGGAGTACGCCCGGGTCAGTGGCCTGCCGGTGCGCGCGCTCAACCTGATGATGGCGGTCACGACCGCGGTCACGGTGACCATCGCGATGCGTACGGTTGGGCTGTTGCTGGTCTCGGCCCTGATGGTCATCCCGGTGGCGGCGGCCCAGCAGGTGACCCGCGGTTTCCGCACGACGATGGTCGCGGCGATGACGATCGGGCTGGTCGCGGCCGGCGCCGGGGTGGTCGTCTCGGCCGAGGCCGACACCCCGCCCGGCGCCACCACCGTGATCCTGGCCCTGGCCGTGTTCGTCGCGATCACCGCCGCCGCGGCCGCCCGGCGGTTGCTGCGCCGCCGGGCCCAGCCGCCGCGTGAGATCGAACCGCCCGACGTGGTGCTGCAGGAGGCAGAGGTCCGATGACGACGACGAGCGGGTACGAGGCGTACGAATCGGCCGGTGAGCTGCTGCGCGCCCTGTCGGCTCCGATCCGGGTGGCGATCGTGGCAGAGTTGGGCGTGGGCGAGCGCTGCGTCCACGAGCTGGTGGAGAAGCTCGGTGCGCCGCAGCCCTTGGTGTCGCAGCATCTGCGGGTGCTGCGCGGCGCCGGGGTGGTCCGCGGTGCACGACGTGGCAGAGAGATCGCATACTCGCTGGTGGACGATCACGTCGCGCACATCGTCGCCGACGCGGTCAGTCACGCGAGGGAGGTTCGTTCGTGAGCGCCGAACAGAGTGTCGCGCAGCGCAACACCAAGCAGCGCACCGCGGTCAGTGCCGTGCTGTCCGAGGCCGAGGGTTTCTACAGCGCCCAGGAGCTGCACGCCCGGCTGCGCGAACGCGGGGAACGGGTGGGCCTGACGACGGTCTACCGCACCCTGCAGGGTCTGGCCGACGCGGGCGAGATCGACGTCATGCGCCCGCCCGGCGGCGAGCATCTCTACCGCCGGTGCAGCTCGGGGCACCACCACCATCTGGTGTGCCGGGAGTGCGGCGCCGCGGTCGAGGTCGAGGGCCCGGCGGTCGAGTCGTGGGCCGACAAGGTGGCGAACCGGCACGGCTACGTCGACGTCTCGCACACGCTCGAGATCTTCGGGACATGCCCGGACTGCGCCGCCAAGCACTGAGACGGCCGCGGACAAACCCGCCAAGTACTGAGACGGCCGCGGACAAACCCGGCAAGCGGGAGGCCGGTCGACATGGGACGCTGAGCCGGTGAAGCTCTACGCCGACCGGATCCCCACCGCCGTCCGCCAGCTCCTCACCGACATCTTCGTGGTGCTCTGGGTCTACGCGTGGGTCCGCGCGGGTCTCTGGGTGCAGGACATGGTGCAGAAACTGGGCGTCCCCGGCGCCAAGCTGGAGAGCGCCGGCGGCGGCATCGCCGACAACCTGAGCGACGCCGGCGGCAAGGTCGGCAAGGTGCCGCTGGTCGGTGACCAGCTGGTCAAGCCGTTCACCGGCGCCGCCGACGCGGCCCGTTCGCTGGCCGAGGCGGGCCGTCAGCAGCAGGAGGTCGTCGACACGATGGCGATCATCGTGGCGCTGATCGCGGTGGCCGTCCCGTTCGCCCTGGTGCTCTTCCTCTGGCTGCCGTTGCGGTTGCGCTGGATGCGCCGGGCCGCGGTTGCTTCCGCCGTACGGGATCAGCCCGCCGGCCGCGACCTGCTGGCCCTGCGCGCCCTGGCCTCCCAGCCGCTGAACAAGCTGGCCAAGCTCGGCCCCGACATCGCGCAGAGCTGGCGCAACGGCGACGCCTCGGCGGTCGATTCGCTGGCCGAGCTCGAACTCAAGCGTCTCGGTCTAAAGTCGGCCCGCCGCTGACCTCTTCGTCCTCCTCCTCGGCGTCCTCGTCCAGCCAGGTCCGCCGGAACCACGGGATCGCCACCCAGAAGCTCAGGAAGAAGACCGCCGCGAGACCGGTGAAGACCCAGGCGATCCACCGGGTGAGGATGAAGTCGAGCACCAGCAGGACACACGCGACCAGCGCGACCAGCAGGAACCCGAGCCCGCCGGTGGCCATCCGGTGGGCGTAGCGCACCAGCTCGGGCTTGCGGCCCTGCCGGAACAACGCCCGGTGGAAGGCGACCGGCGCGATGATCATGGCGGTGGCGGCCGCCGTCGCGAGCAGCGCCACCACGTAGGTGTCCTTCTGGAACTGCGAAACCTTGGGGAAGCCGCTGCTGAAGGGCAGCGTCAGCAGGAACGCGAACAGGATCTGGATGCCGGTCTGCGCGACCCGCAGCTCCTGCAGCAGGTCGGCGAAGTTGCGATCCCAGCGCTGCTTCTCGGTCTCGTTCTTGATGCGCGACTTCTCGGCCACCATGACGCAGCGGTTTCCCCTGAATAGACAACGACCAAACTAGGCCTTGCCGATGCGCTTCAGCGCGGCGTCGGCCAGGGCGGCCGAGGCCTGCTCGGGCACCCAGTGGCTGATCCCGCGCATCGCGACCAGCTGGTAGTCGGCCTCGACCCAGTCTCGGGTGCGCAACGCGGCGGCCAGCGTCACCACGCCGTCCTTGTCGCTCCAGACATAGGTGGTGGGGACGCTGACGATGCCGGCCTGGTTCTGGCGCGACGCCGAGGCGCGGTACCAGTTCAGGCCGCCGGTGAGCCGGCCCGGGTCGTCGCGCATCGACTCGACGTATTGGAGGCCGCGCTCGCCGATCGGCTTGAGCATGGCCTTCAGCACCGCGCCGTCGCCGGCCAGCAGGAAGCGTTCGGCGATGGACGACTGGAACACCTTGAAGTACGACATGCGGGCGCGCTGCGAGGCCCGGGTCCGCAAGGCCAGGCCGAGTGCCTTGGGGTGCGGCACCGAGACCGCGGTCAGGGTGCGTACGCGCTCGGGGTGCCCGGCGGCCAGCCACCAGCCGACGATCGCACCCCAGTCGTGGCCGATCACGTGGGCCGATTCCAGGCCGAGAGCGTCGAGCACGGCCACCGCGTCGGCGGTCGGCTCGCTCAGGCGGTAGGCGCCGACGTCGGACGGGCGCGCGCCGGGCGAGGTGCCGCGCTGGTCCAGGGCGTACGTGCGCAGGCCTTTCTCGTGCAGCCGGGGCGCGAGCAGATCGAACTCGCGGTGGTCCTGCGGGAAGCCGTGCAGCAGGAGCACCGGATCGCCGTCGGCCGGTCCGCCCTCGTACACGTCGAAGGTCAGCCCCCGGGCTTTGATCTCCATGTGATCTCTCCCTCGCTTTCGCCCTGCGAACTGCGGTGTTAGCGTCATCGAAACATAGCGAGGTATTCCGGTGACGGAACACCTCATCCGACAGGGGAGCGCACAGCGCTGAGAGTGCGGGCAACCGCAGACCCTCGCACCTGATCTGGGTAATGCCAGCGCAGGAAGTTCGGTCTTTTCTCCAGCCGCGCCGTGTCCGGGTCCGCCCGGCCATGGCGTGCGTCTCCTCCCGGTACCCACTGGGAGGTTCATCATGAACAACCGTTGGCGGACGATCGACATCGTCATAGCCTCGATCGTCGCCGTGGCCTTCGGCGTCATCTTCTGGGCGTGGGGCCTGCTCTACAACGGCCCCGCCGACGCCATTCCGCTGCCCGGCCGGGCCCTGCTCTACGGCGTCTGGCTGGTGCCGGCCGTGCTCGGGGCACTGATCATCCGCAAGCCCGGCGCCGCGTTCTACACGCTCTCGCTGGCCGCACTCGTGTCGGTGGCGATCGGCACGAGCTGGGGCTGGACGATCGCGGTGCAGGGGCCGCTCGAGGCCCTCGGCGCCGAGCTGATCTTCGCGATCTTCGCCTACAAGGTCTACCGCCTGCCGGTGGCGCTGCTGGCCGGGGCGACGGCGGGAATCGTGGCGGCGGTCTACGACGTCTTCGTCTGGTATCCCGACACGGCGTGGGGCTCGTTCCGGATCCCGTACGTCCTCATCACCGCCGCCTCCTCGCTGGTGATCGCCGGTCTGGGGGCCGTGCTGCTGACCCGGGCACTGGCCCAGACGGGGGTGCTCGACCGTTTCCCGGCCGGTCGGTCGCGCGCGCTCGTCTGATTTGATATCAATCACACCAATGAGTGAGGTCGTCCTTCGCGGATTCGGCTGGCGGCACGCGGGCCGCCGGGCCTGGGCCGTCCGCGACGTCGACCTGCACATCGCGCACGGCGAGCGGGTGCTCCTGCTCGGTCCTTCCGGGGCCGGCAAGAGCACCCTGCTCGCCGCGCTGTCCGGCCTGCTCCCGGAGGATTCGGGCGAGGCCGAGGGCACGATCGAGATCGACGGACTCGACCCGCGCAAGGCCCGCGACCAGGTCGGCATCGTCTTCCAAGACCCCCAGACCCAGCTCGTCATGGCGCGCAGCGGCGACGACGTGGCGTTCGGGCTGGAGAACCGGGGCGTGCCGCCGGCCCAGATCTGGCCGCGGGTCAGCGACGCGCTCGACCGGGTCGGCTTCCCCTATCCGATCACCCGCTCGACCGCGGCCCTCTCCGGCGGGGAGGCGCAGCGGCTCGCGCTGGCCGGGGTGCTGGCCCTGCGGCCGGGACTGCTGCTGCTCGACGAACCGACAGCCAATCTGGATCCGGCCGGCGCCACCCTCGTACGGGAAAGCCTCGGATCTCTGACCGGCACCACCATGATCCTGGTCGAGCACCGGGTGGCCGAGGTGTTGCCGCTGGTCGACCGGGTGGTGGTGCTCGAGCCGGGCGGTGGGGTGCGGGCCGACGGGACGCCCGAGATGGTGTTCGCGGCCTACGGCGACCGGCTGGCCGACGAGGGCGTGTGGGTGCCCGGGTTCACCATTCCACCGCTCAAGTCGGCATCGGCGGCGACTCCTGAGCTCGTACGGGCGGAAAAGGTCTCGGTCGATCAACGCCTCGCGCCGGTGTGCCTCGGGGCCGGGCCGGGCGAGCTGCTGGCCGTGACCGGGCCGAACGGGGCCGGCAAGTCGACGCTGGCGCTGCTGCTGGGTGGGCTGCTGGCGCCGAGCGGGGGCCGGGTGCGCGGATTCGGCGATCAGCGACCGCCGCACAAATGGCGAGCGGCCACCCTGACCGGGCGGATCGGGTCGGTGTTCCAGAACCCGGAGCACCAGTTCGTCACCGCGCGGGTGTCCGACGAGCTCGCGGTCGGTCCGCGGCGGCTCGGCAAGGCACCCGCGGCGGTCGCGGCTACCGTCTCCGACCTGCTCGAACGGTTGCGGCTGACGAAACTGGCGGCGGCCAACCCGTACACGCTGTCGGGTGGGGAGGCCCGCCGGTTGAGCGTGGCCACGGCGCTGGCCACCGCGCCCCGGCTGCTCGTGCTCGACGAGCCGACCTTCGGGCAGGACCGGCGCACCTGGATCGAGCTGGTCACCCTGCTGGCCACGCTGCGCGACGACGGGCACGCGATCGTGGCCGTCACCCACGACGACGACTTCGTGCAGACGGTGGCCGACCGCACGTTCGCGCTCGGCCCGGCCCGCCGGCACGACCCGCTCCCCCACCGGCGGCCACGTTCATGACCCTCGCCCTGGAGCCGATCGCCGATCCGGCGGCGCCGCTGGCCCGGCGCAACCCGGTGGCCAAGCTGGCCGCCGCCCTGCTCTTCTCGCTGCCGCTGATCGCCACGCTCGACCCGCTGACGCCCGCTCTCGCGCTCGCGATCGAACTGGCCGTGGTGCCGTTCTTCGGCCTGCGTTACTCCACTCTGGCCCGGCGGGCCTGGCCGGTGCTGGTGGCGTCGCTCGGCCTGCTGATCACTATGGTGTTGTTCTCGGCCAACCGCAGCGGCACCCTGCTGCTCGATCTGGGCCCGTTCGACGTCACGACCGGCGTGCTGATGTCGGCCCTGGGCCTGATCCTGCGGCTGTTCGCGGTGGCCGTGCCGGGCGTGCTGTTGTTCGCCACCACCGACCCGACCGACCTGGCCGACGCGCTGGTGCAGAACGCGAAGGCCCCGGCCCGGTTCGCGGTGGGCGCGCTGGCCGCATTCCGCCTGCTTCCCCTGCTCGGTGCCGAGTGGCAGATGCTCACCCTGGCCCGGCGGGCCCGGGGCATCGACGCCGGGCACAACCCGTTTGCGGCCGTACGCCTTTTCGTCTCGACCGCCTTCGCCCTGCTGGTCGGGGCCCTGCGCCGCGGCGGACGGCTGGCCGTGGCGATGGACGCGCGCGGCTTCGACTCCGGGCTGCCCCGCACGTACGCACGCAAGCAGTCCTTTCGTACGGCCGACATCGCGCTGATAGCCGGGGCTCTGGTGCTGTCGGCCCTGGCCCTCGGTACGTCCATCACCCTCGGCCTGTTCCGCCCCATCATCTGACTTTCGCCGGTATCGCCGCGGGTCAACTTCACGATCCGGACATCAGATGCGCAGGTAGGCGGGCCACCCGACCCGAACGGCAGTCGCCCGTACTGACGAAAGTCAACCTCGGTACATGCTTTGTTGATCTATCACGACGAATGTGTGGCGACGTACGCATGCATCCATTTGTGGGAGATCACTGATATGGGTCACGGCCACGACCACCATCACGACCACGACCTCGAGACCACCGGCGGCGACGTTCCTCCGGCCCTCGACCTGAGCATCCCGGACAGCGAACTGTCGCCGTCCGACGTCTCACGGCGTGGCTTCCTGCGCGGCGCCGGCCTGCTCGGCGCGGGCGCGGCCGCCTCCGTGCTCGCCACCCCGTCGGCCGCCCAGGCCGCCGGCCTGCCGCACAGCCACGGCCCGCAGGGCGGCGGCTCCGCCAAGGGCGGTTTCACCTGGCTCGCGGGTGACCACCACATCCACACGCAGTACAGCTCGGACGCCCAGTACCGGGTGATCGACCAGGCCAAGCACGGCCACGCGTTCGGTCTCGACTGGGTCGTCATCACCGACCACGGCAGCGTCACGCACGCCAAGATCGGCGTCGAGAAGGTGAACCCGGACATCCGGGCCACCCGCGAGGAGATCCGGGACCTGCTGACCTTCCAGGGTCTCGAGTGGAACATCCCGGCCGCCGAGCACGCGACCGTCTTCGTGGCGCCCAGCAAGCACGAGGTCGAGGTTCTCAAGCAGTTCGAGACCAACTACGACGGCAACCTGCTGCCCACCACCAACACGCCGGAGCAGAACGAGGCCGCCGCGATCGCCGGCATCAAGTTCCTCGGTTCGCAGGTGAAGGCGCGCAAGGTCGAGGCCGCCCTGTTCCTGGCCAACCACCCGGCCCGCCGCGGCATCGACTCGCCGCACGAGATCCGCAACTGGCGCGACGCCGACCCGACGGTCGCCATCGGCTTCGAGGGCGCGCCCGGCCACCAGGCCGCGGGCATCCCGGCCCCGAACGGCCGTGGTGGCGCGCGTGGCTACTACGACAACAACCCGTCGGCCGCCTCGTACGCGGGCTACCCGCTGGAGAGCTACCGCACCTGGGGCGGCTTCGACTGGATGACCTCCACCGTCGGCGGCCTGTGGGACAGCCTGCTCGCCGAGGGCAAGGCGTGGTGGATCACCGTCAACTCGGACTCGCACGTCAACTACCTGGACCAGTCGGACCGGGGCCCGGACAGCAACTTCGAGGTCAACGGCAAGTACAACGACCCGGTCTACACCGGCAAGACGCTGACCACGGCGGGCGACTTCTGGCCCGGCTTCTACGGCCGCACCACCGTCGGTGCGTCGTCGTGGGGCTACAAGCAGGTCATGGACGGCCTGCGCGCCGGCCGCGTCTGGGTCGACCACGGCCGCCTGATCAAGGGCCTGGACGCCCGCGTCCGGGTCGACGGCGACCGCCGCTCGCACTCCGGCACCCCGCTCGGCGGCGTGCTGCAGGTCAAGCGGGGCACCGCGACCGAGATCGTGCTCGACATCGATCTGCAGGACGTGCCCAACTGGGCGCAGTTCATCCCGGTGCTCAAGCGCGTCGACGTCATCGTCGGCTCGGTCACCGGCCCGGTCACCGACAAGGACGCCTTCACCGCCCCGAACACCAAGGTGGTCAAGTCGTTCGAGATCTCGAAGGGCGCCAAGCGGGTCACTCTGACCTACAACTTCGGCCGCCTCGACAAGCCGTTCTACGTCCGCGTCCGCGGCACCGACGGCAACCGCACCCAGCCCGGCCTGATGGGCGCGTCGGTCGACCCGGTCGGCCCGAAGCTCGACGTCGTCGGCGACGCCGACCCGTGGGGCGACCTGTGGTTCTACACCAACCCGATCTGGGTCCTCCCCAAGTGACGTTGTACCGCTCGGTTGCCGGCCTCTCGACCGTGGGCGTTTCCCTCGGTCACCGGGAGGTCGGCGCCGCCGATCACTGGATCCTCTCCCTGGATCCGGCGCCGGTCTCCGCGTGCACGCACCTGGTGCAGACGCCGTTCCCGCACGTCGCCATCAGCTTGGTCTCGGCGTCGCCGTTCGAGACTTCGGTGGAGCTGCAGCCCGCAGCCGACGCGGCTTTGTCCGGAAAATTCGGTCGTGCCGTGATTTTTCCGGGCTCTTCGACTCTGACCGGCCAGCTCACTGTCGGCGCGTTGATCGAGTCCACGGCGATCGACCGGGTCGAGGTGCTCGGCTCGGGCGTGGCCCTTTCCGATCAGATCGTGGACACCCGCGATTTCGTACGCCCGCAGTTCCGCAACGGTGACCTCGTGCTGGTGACGATGCCGGCCGCGGGCGGGGTGCTCGTCCCGTTCGAAACGCGGGATCCCACCCCCTGCTGCGCCGACCACAAGTAGGACATTCTCTACGCTTGGCTGGTGTCTGGTAACTCGTTGCAGTCGAAGATCGCTTCAGCTCGCGGCGGGGTGATGCTCTTCAGCATCACCCCGCCCAAGCGCGCCAACAGTCCCGAGCGGGTCAAGGAGATCGCCGAGATCACCGTGGGCCGGCTCGCCGACCTCGATCTCGACGGGCTGATCCTGTACGACATCGAGGACGAGTCGGACCGCAACTCCGACAAGCGCCCGTTCCCCTATCTGCCGACCCTGGACCCGGCGTCGTTCCACACCGACCACCTCGGCGACTGGGACAAGCCCACGATCATCTACCGCTGCGTCGGCAAATACGCGGAGAACGACCTGCGAACGTGGCTGGCCGGCTCCTCCCCCGACATCCTGACCGTCTTCGTGGGTTCCTCGTCGGGCACCAAGCCGGTGCAGACCTCGCTGCGCCGGGCCCAGCAGCTGCACCACGAGGTCTCCCCCGCCCTCCCGCTGGGCGCCGTGGTGATCGGCGAACGGCACGCCCGCCACGGCGACGAACACCTGCGCATGCTGACCAAGCAGGAACGCGGCTGCACCTTCTTCATCTCCCAGGTGATCTACGACCTGAACGAGACGAAGAACCTGGTCTCCGACTACTTCTACGCCTGCAAGGACGCGGACATCACCCCGCGGCCGCTGATCTTCACGCTCTCGTTGTGCGGCTCCCCCAAGACCCTGGAGTTCCTCGACTGGCTGGGCGTCGAGGTGCCACCGTGGCTGGCCACCGAACTCCGCGAGTCGGACGATCCGCTGGAGACCTCGCGACGCGAATGCCTGGCCATCGCCCGGGACCTGAAGTCCTATTGCGAGCGCCTGGGCATGCCCTACGGCTTCAACGTCGAGAGCGTCTCGATCCGCAAGGCCGAGATCGAGGCCAGCACCGAACTGGCCCGCGAGATCGCCGCCCTGCTCCGCGCCTGACTCACGCGCCCGTCAACTCGGCGCGGCGGCGTATCACCGCCGCGCCGAGGACCTCCGGATCGCTGTGGGCCAGATGATCACGAATCAACAGATGCACGAAGCGGTAGCCATCTGCGGTCCGCACCAGCAGACTTCGATCGGCGGCAAACCGGAGATAGGACTGACGCCAGGGATTCGGCTCACCGGCAGCTCGGAAGGACAGCACAACCACGAGCGGCCACAGCACGGCGGCAATGGACGCTCCGGCGCAGAAGACAAGGAAGAGGGAGGCGGCGACCAAGGTCACCGGCGACCGCGGCTCGGTGTCGGCGACCGGGTCGACCAGCAGGAAGCCATACGCGGGGGCGAGCAGGAGCATCAGGACGAACTCCAACGTTCGCCAGAGCCGTCCGGTCGTCCGGTTTCGCGTGTATGGATCGAGGTGAAAGCCCACCGGCATCGCGATCCCTAGGACGGTGGCGAGACTCAGGATGCCGGACAGCAAAGAGATCCCGGCGAGGAGCCGGTCGGCCCCGGACTGCCCTTGTATCTGTACGAAGACCAGCGCCAGACCGGACCCTACGACGCCGACGACCAGCAGACGTCGGCACCAGGCCTCGGAAGCTTCTCGGTGGGGAAACCACACGCCCCGGGCGATGAAGGCGACGATGAGCGGAGCAGTGACGATCCCGGCCGGCCCGAACGGCATCCGGACGAGGGCAGCCAGCGCCACCAGCACTATCGTCGAGGTCGCCACCGCCGCGACAACAGCACCGAGACATCCGGTGACGAGCGTCCTGGCATGCCGAAGCCGACCGGCCCGCCTCCACCGTGGCATCACTGCCATGGCCGCGAGGAGCATGGCGAGGAAAGCGACGCCGCGCACGGAAGACCCGAATCTCCAGGCCCCGGCCACGCCGACTGCAGCGACGCAGACGCAGCTGACCGGAGCGATCCACATTCGAGCCGCGTCGACGATCGGCCGGCACGCTGACGTGCGCAGCGTGCCGCTTCGCAATGATCGGACGATCACACCGTAATCGAGTTCGATCGTCACCAAGGCCAGAGTGCGTATTGCCCGCACCGCATGGACCGGCCCTTCCACCTCGCGCTCCCGGCGCCGGGCCATCATCTCGACCACGTAGGAGTCGAAGATCAGCCGGCGTTGTTCGGAGCGGCTGCGTCCGTGCAGCAGGACCTGCCAGTCCTCGTTGTCCTGGGCCAGGACGAGGACGCTCAGCATGAGCGGTGTGGTCAGCAACTCCCAGAGGTCGTCATCCGCACTGAGCACGGCGGCCACCCCGGCCAGCCGCGGACTGACCATCGACAGATAGGCCGTCACCTGGGCCTCGGTCAGCGGGCGAATGACCACGGCTCCCTGGAGGCTGAGGCGGGAGGTCAGGCGGTCGTAGTCGGCTTCGCGGCTGCAGACCACGATCCGGCTCGACCGGTCGGGGGCGTCCAGGCCGTTGATCTCGGTCACGCAGCGCTCCCGGTAGGCGTCGGGCACCTCGTCCAGACCGTCCAGCAGCAGGATCATGCGACCCTCGCGGAGCCATGCCCGGCTCACCGTGGCCGGAATCCGATAGCGCTCCTGCAGTTCGTGCTCGATCCAGGTGGCCAGGCGGGGCGGCGCCGGGTCGGACCGGGACAGACGATCAAGAAGCGATCTTCGCGGTCGCGACCAGCCGACGAGGTCGAGCAGCACGGGCATTCCGGCCGGCCCGCCATCCGCGGTCTGCTGTTCCGCCCGGCCGACCAGGGCGGCGGCCAGGTCGAGCAACTGTGTCGTCTTGCCGGCCCCGGGCGCTCCAAGGATCAGCATCGACTCGTCCATGTCGTCGAAGACATCGAGGATCCCGGCGTCGTCACTCAACTGGAACTCCGCGCCGCTGACCCTCTGCACCATGTGCATGGGTTGCCGCACGGCGTCCGGCCGTTCGCCCAGCGTCAGCCTGATCCGCTCGGCGAGCAGGCCGGCCTGGCGCGCCTGGACATAGCGCGAGACCTGCTGCAACGCCCGGCGGATGTTGCGGGGATCATCCGGACGTCCCGTCACGGTCGCGGAATCCCGGCCGCCGAGCCGGTCCCAGACCTCCAGCGCGATGATCAGCACGATGCAGGCCAGGGCCAGCGGCCACAGCAGCCCGACGTAGGGCCGCATCCAATCCGGAGGTTCGCCACCGGTGTCGATGTTGACCGCGTACGGCGCGATCAGCAGGCCGCCCACCGTGCCCAACAGAGCCTGAAGGACCCGCAACATGGCCCGGCCCATCAATCACCCTCCGCCCCGATGAAGGTCACCGATTGTTTCAGCCGCTCGCGACCGCTGGGAACAGTTCGGACGGCTCCCTCGCGTCAGGCCAATCGGGCCAGGTCGTCCGGGGTCAGGTGGAGGGCGCCGGCGGCGATGTTCTGCTCCAGGTGGCTCACGTCGCCCGTGCCGGGGATGGCCAGGACGTTTTCGCCCTGGTGCAGGGTCCACGCCAGACGGACCTGGTGGGGTGTCGCGTGGTGGGCGGCGGCGATCTCGCGTACGGCGTCGGCGTGGGTGGTGGTTGCTCCTTCTTCGCGGTTCGGGCCGGCTATGGCGAAGAACGGAACGAAGGCGATGCCCCGCGAAGCCAGAGCCGCCGGCATGTGGGCGTCACGGCGCAGGTCGAGGGCGTAGCTGTTCTGGACGCAGATGACCGGGGCGATGGTGGCCGCCTCGTTCACCTGGTCGAGGGTGGCGTTGGAGATGCCCAGGTGGCGGATCAGGCCCTCGTCGCGCATCGCGGCCAACGCGGCGACGCGGTCGGCGACCGAGCCGGATCGGGCGGTCAGGCGCAGGTTCACCAGGTCGAGGCGGTCCACGGCCAGGCGGCGCAGGTTTTCCTCGACCTGGGCGCGGAGACGCTCGGGCGTGGTGGCCGACTCGAACTCGCCGGACGGCAGGACCCCGGGTCCTACTTTTGTGGCGAGGAACAGGCTGGGGTCGTACGGGGAAAGGGCTTCCCGGATCAGCTCGGTGGCGTAGCGGGCGGGACCGCTGCCGGTGCCGAGGATGCCGCCGGGCGAGAAGTAGAACGCTGCGGTGTCGATGTGGTTGACGCCCAGCTCGACGGCTCGGCGCAGGACTCGGATGGCCACGGCTCGGTCGGGGTCGGGGGTCAGGCGCATCGAGCCGAAGCCCATGCGGTTGACGAGGTGGTCGCCCAGGGTCCAGGTGCCGGCGGCATCAGCAGTGATCACTGCGGGAACGGTAGCGGCGGCGCGGGATTATGCCACTCGGCCGGCTACCCGATACCGGTTTATACAGGTCATTGCTACGTTGTTAATCACGGAATTCGGGTCGGGGGCGCGCGGTTGTCGCGATCATGACGACGATCGGATTCATCGGTAGCGGTAACATCGGCGGCACGGTGGCGCGGCTCGCGGTGGCGGCCGGCTACGACGTGGTGATCAGCAACTCGCGCGGGCCGGAGACGCTGAAGGAGTTCGCGGACGAGCTCGGGCCCCAGGCGCGTGCGGCCACCGCCGCCGAAGCGGCCGCGGCGGGCGATGTCGTGGTGGTGAGTGTGCCGTTCAAGGCGTTCGCGCAGCTGCCGGCCGCGGAGCTGGCGGGCAAGGTCGTGCTCGACACGAACAACTACTACCCGCAGCGCGACGGCCATGTCGAGGCGATCGACCGGGGTGAGCTGACCAGCGCGCAGGTCGAGCAGCAGGCGCTGGGCAGCGCGCGCATCGTGAAGGTCTTCAACAACGTGTGGTCGGGTCACCTCGGCGCGCTGGGCCGGCCGTCGGGGGCGGCCGACCGGTCCGCGCTGCCGATCGCGGGCGACGACGCGGAGGCCAAGCGGACGGCCACGGAGTTCCTCGACGCGATCGGGTGGGACGCCGTGGACGCCGGGTCGCTGGCCGACAGCTGGCGGCAGGAGCCGGGGACGCCGGTCTACGGGCCGCCCTACGGTCCGTACGGCGAGCTGCCCGGCACCACCGCGAGCGCCGAAACGATCCGGGCCGCACTGGCCGCGGCGACCCGCGGCTGAACGCGGAACCGGTTACGAGCGAGAGAGCGCGATCAATTTGGGAACGCCTGTCAGCTGGAAAAACACGGGCGTGGCTGCTTGAGAGCGCTCTCACGGCGTACCGGAAGGCCTTTCTGCTCCGGGGGTTGACCTGCCACGATGAGCGGGTGCTGGTGGCTTTCTCTGTGACGCCCCTCGGCGAGGGTGACTCCGTCGGCGATCTGGTGGCCGAGGCGGTGCGTGTGGTGCGCGCCTCCGGGCTGCCCAACCGCACCGACGCCATGTTCACCACGATCGAGGGCGAATGGGACGAGGTGATGGCCGTCGTCAAACAGGCCGTCGACGCCGTGGCGGCCAAGGCGCCCCGGGTCAGCGTGACGCTCAAGGCGGACGTGCGACCCGGGGTGACCGGCGCGCTGACGGCCAAGGTGGAGCACATCGAAGAGGCGTTGCGCGAGTGAGACGCCTGGTGATGTGGGACATCGACTACACGCTGCTGCGCGGCGGCGGGGTGACGACGATGGCGTGGAAGGCGGCCTTCGCGGCGGTCACCGGCGGGGTGGCGTGGCGGGCGACGCCCAACTTCGGCGGGCGAACCGACATGGACGTCTGCGCCGAGGTCTTCGCGACGCACGGGGTCACCGACTGCACTCCCGAGCGTTTTTTCGTACGCTACGTGGCCGAGATCGACCGCATCAAGCACCTGTTCGCCGAGCAGGGTGAGCTGATGCCGGGCGTCCGTGCGGTGCTGGCCCGGCTGGGTGACGAGCCGAGCGTGGTGCAGACCCTGGTCACCGGGAACGTGCCCGAGGTGGCGGCGGCCAAGGTCGCGGCGTTCGGGCTGAGCGACTCGTTCGACGCCGAGGTGGGCGGCTACGGCACCGACGACAGCGTGCGCGCGACCCTGGTGCGGCGCAGCCTGGAGCGGGCCGAGGCCAAGTACGGCGAACGGTTCCAGCCGGTGGTGATCGGTGACACCGAGCACGACGTGACGGCGGCGCTGGCCAACGGGGCGTTCGCGGTGGCCGTGGCGACCGGCCGGACCAAGATGGCCGACCTGGTGCTGGCCGGGGCCCACGCCGTGCTGCCCGATCTGTCCGACGTGGAGGCGACCGTACGCATCCTGACCGCCGACGGGCTGACCACAGACGAGGGCAGGGCAGGCATCGCCGCGGGCTGATCGTCAGGGCAGGCATCGCCGCGGGCTGATCGTCAGGGCAGGCATCGCCGCGGGCTGATCGTCAGGGCAGGCTGAGTTCGGGCGGGAAACCCGTCCAGCGCAGCTCGGGCGGCAGGTGGGTGACGTCGTTGAAGACCAGCGGATGCGGCTTCTTCCCCGGCCGCGACCGCAGCACGGTGACGCCCGTGTTGCACGAGTTGAGCCCCACCCACCGTTCGGCCGGCGCCTCGAGCGCGGCCCGCAGGAACCAGGCGACCTGGAAGTTGTGGGTGATACAGAGCTCGTCGGCCGGCCGGTCGGAGAACCGGGCCACCATCGCGTCGGACGCGGCCGGGTCGTCGGACGGATCGATGTCGTCGAGTTCCGCGGCGACCTCGACCGGCACTCCGGGCAGGGCCGCCGACACGATCGCGGCGGTCTCGACCGCACGGGCCAGCGGGCTGTGGTTGATGCGGGTGATGCCCGCGCCCACCAGCCGCTCGCCGAGCAGCGCGGCCTGCCGGCGACCGTCCTCGGCCAGCCCGACATCACCCGGGCCGGTGGCGAGACCGTGGCGGGCCAGCCAGAGCCGGCTCATGTGGGGCTCACCGGGTTGGGGATCGCGCCGCCGAAACGCCGGTCGCGCGACGCGTAGAGCTCGCACGCATACCAGAGGTGGCGGCGGTCGAAGTCGGGCCACAGGGTGTCGAGGAAGACCATTTCCGCGTACGCCGACTGCCAGAGCAGGAAGTTCGACGTGCGCTGCTCGCCCGACGGCCGCAGGAACAGATCGACCTCGGGAACCTCGGGGTGGTAGAGGTATTTCTGGATGGTCTTCTCGTTGACCCGTGACGGGTCGAGCTTGCCCGCGGCCACGTCCCGGGCGATCGCCGCCGTCGCGTCGGCGATCTCGGCCTGGCCGCCGTAGTTGACGCAGAACTGCAGGGTGAGCGTCTTGTTCTTCTTCGACATCTCCTGGGCCGTCTCGAGCTCGGAGATCACGCTCTTCCACAGCCGGCCCCGGCGGCCCGACCACACCACCCGGACGCCCAGGTCGACCAGCTGGTCGCGGCGGCGGCGGATGACGTCGCGGTTGAAGCCCATCAGGAAACGCACCTCTTCGGGCGAGCGCTTCCAGTTCTCGGTCGAGAACGCGTAGGCCGAGAGATAGGGGATGCCCAGCTCGATCGCACCCTCGATGGTGTCGAACAGCGAGAACTCGCCCTGCTCGTGGCCCTTGGTGCGGGACAGGCCACGCTCCTTGGCCCAGCGGCCGTTGCCGTCCATCACCATGGCCACGTGTTTCGGCAGCGCCGCCCTGGGCAGCTCGGGCGGCGTGGCGCCGGAGAGATGCGGGGTGGGTGGGCGCGGCGTCATGGGTTCTCCCGTCGATCGACCAGCGGCAGCGAGCGCAACGCCCGCTCCATGTGCCATTGCAGGTGGGCGGCGACCAGGCCGCTGCATTCGCGGCGCACCGGCGGTTCGGCCGCGTCGGCCACCGTCCAGTCGCCGGTGGTCAGCGCGTTCATCAGGCCGAGCGTGGCCGGGCTGGGGTGGGCCGCGCCGGGCGGGCGGCAGTCGGGGCAGACCGCGCCACCGGCCGGCACCGAGAAGGCCGCGTGCTGACCCGGGGTGCCGCAGACCGCGCACTCGGCGATCGCGGGCGCCCAGCCGGCCACCGCCATGCCGCGCAGCAGGTAGGCGTCGAGCACCAGGCTGCTCGCGTGCTCGCCGACCGACAGGGCCTTGAGCGCGCCCAGGGTGAGCTGGAACAGCCGCAGCGAGGGCTCGCGCTCCTCGGGGGTGAGCCGCTCGGCGGTCTCGGCGATCGCGCAGGCCGCCGTGTAACGCGGGTAGTCGCCCAGCAGCCGCTTGCCGAACAGCGAGATCGCCTCGACCTGGCTCACCGAGTGCAGCGAGCTGCCCACCCCCTCGGGCGAGCCGGCGAGTTGCAGGTCGATGTGGCCGAACGGTTCGAGCCGGGCCCCGAAACGCGACGACGTGCGCCGTACGCCGCGGGCGACCGCGCGCAGACGGCCGTGGCGACGGGTGAGCAGGGTGATGATGCGGTCGCTCTCGCCGAGCTTCTGCACACGCAGCACCACCGCGTCGTCGCGGTAGAGGTGGCGGCGGTATCCGACGGCGGGCACCTAGACATTCTGCCCCCTCGGTACGAGCGACCCTGACCCGGATCTCAGGGTCATCTCGGGGGACGGTCAGTGACAGGACCGATGGTGTGGTCCGGGCCCCGGGCCATAGCGTCGACACCATGACCACGACACTCGCCCGGCGCGCCGGAGTCTTCGCCCTCATCGCCGCGACCGCGGCCACCACCCTGACGGGGTGCGCCGGAGTGGTCGGGGCCAAGATGACCTTCGAGGACACCGAGAAGACCAAGATCACCGACATCCGGCTCGACGGCAGCAGCGGCGACGTGACGATCCGCGCGGCCGCCGTGACCGAGACGAGCATCAAGCGGATCGTCCGGCGCACCACCGGTGACCCGGGCGAGTCGTACCGCCTCGAGGGCAGCACGCTGGTCGTCGACACGTCGTGCGGGCATGACTGCTCGGTGTCGTACGAAATCGTGGCTCCGACCGGGGTCAAGGTGGGCGGCGAGCTGAAGTCGGGCGACATCGCGCTCGACGCGGTGGGCGACACCGACGTCAAGCTGACCTCGGGCAACATCAACGTCACCGACCCGGCCGGCACGGTCAAGCTGCGGGCCACCTCGGGCGACATGCGGGTGGTCAACGCGAAGAAGGCGACCCGGGTCGAGGCCACCTCGGGCAACATCAACGTGATCGACATGGCCGGCCCGCTCGAGCTGCGGGTCACCTCGGGCGACATCAGCGCCACGCTGACCACGCCGAACTCGGTGACCGCCCAGACGACCAGCGGAACCGTGCAGGTGCAGGTGCCACAGGGCGACTACAAGATCGTCACCAGCGCCGGCTCGGGCGACGCCAGCGTCAACGGCCTGGTCAGCAACCCGGCCGCCAAGAACGTGCTCGATCTGCGCACCGGCAGCGGGGATGCGACAGTATCGGCGGCATGAGCTTCTACCTCCCGCTCGGCGACGACCACTACCGTCCGACCCGCTCGACCGAGAGCCCCTGGGACACCGAGATGCAGCACGGCGGCCCGCCCGCCGCGCTCCTCGGACGGGTGCTCTCGGTCGACGGCCTGCGGCTGGCGCGCATCTCGGTCGACTTCCTGGGCCCGATCCCGCGCCGCGACTTCCACGTCGAGGTCACGCCGATCAAGCCCGGCCGGCTGACCACGCTCAACGAGGCCCGGATGGTCGTCGACGGCCGGGTCGCGGTGACCGCCAGGGCCTGGCACATCGCGCCCGGCCCGACACCGCCGATCAGCACTCCGGCCGACCACGCCGATCCCCTGCCCGGGCCCGAGGCGGCGACGACCTTTCCCGGGTACGACGAGTGGGGTTACGGCCGCGCCATCGAGTGGCGGACGACGAAGGGTGCGCTGGGTGAGCCGGACGGCGAGAAGCACGTCTGGACCCGGGTCCGCGAACCGCTGATCGAGGGACAGGAGATCCAGGGGCAGGACCGGGCGCTGATCGTGGCCGACTCGGCCAACGGCATCTCGGCGGTACTGCCGATGGACACGTGGCTCTCGATCCCGCCGACCATGACGACCACGCTGCTGCGCCCGCCGTCGGGCGAATGGGTGCACCTGGCCTGCCGGACGGCGCTGAGCGGGGACGGGCTCGGGCTGACGTCGGGCGAACTCTTCGACGCGGACGGCGCGGTCGGGGTGGTCGCTCAGCCGCTGGTCGTACGCGCCCGCTGAGGAGTCAGCTCGCCGGCGCCGGCGGGAGCCGGGGAGACCGGCGCGATCCGG
This sequence comes from Paractinoplanes bogorensis, assembly GCF_018829635.1. Lineage (GTDB taxonomy): Bacteria > Actinomycetota > Actinomycetes > Mycobacteriales > Micromonosporaceae > Actinoplanes > Actinoplanes bogorensis. The sequence continues at coordinate 94,432 of NZ_JAHKKG010000016.1, read as the reverse complement.
CGCGTGCGGCCGGGGATCAGGGCGGGACGGCGGCCCGCCGCGATGTCCTCGACCCAGCCGACGGCCAGCACGACGATCGCCAGCCCGGCGGTGACCACCGCGAGCCGCCACACGATGCCGACCCAGCCCTGCACGGGTAGGCCGGTCGCCTCGGCCAGGCGCACCACGGCGATGATCAGTGGCACGTGCCAGAGGTAGATGGTCAGGGCGCGGGCGTTCAGCACGGTCAGGATGCGGCGTGGGGCCACCTGCGGGGCGAAGCCGAGCGCAACCAGGATGAACGCGGCCGACCAGAGCGCGTTGGCCAGTGGGATGTCGTTGAGGTCGAGACCGCGCGGACCGGGATGAGTGAGCGCCCAGACCGCACCGGTAGCGCCCAGCACGCCCACGAGCCACCAGCGGTAACGCGCGATGAACCCGGCCGACCGGACGCGCCTCGCCGACGGTGACGGTGTGACGGCTCGGGCGAGCATCCCGTCATGGTGGGCGAAACCGAGCAACCACGCCCCGCCGTAGAGCGCCAGATCCCGGACGATCACCGGCGGGTTCATCCCGGCGAAGGTGATCACGGCCAGGGCCACGTACGGGAAGGAAATGGTGGTCAGCGGGAACCGGCGGAACAGGGGCAGCAGCAATGGCGAGAGCAGGACGAACCACAGGAAATCCCGCAGGTACCACATCGCGGCCAGGCCCTGCAGCCAGAAGCCCTCGGCCGGCGGGTCGACGATCGGGAAGGCCCACAGCAGCACCTGCCAGTCCCAGGCCATGCCGACCGCCAGCATGGCGGGCACCGCGATCGCGGCCAGCACCCACAGCGACGGCAGCAGGCGATGCAGCCGGCGCTCGACCGCGAACGGGCCGTAGCGGTCGAGCGAAGCGGCCATCATCGAGCCGGCCAGGGCGAACATCACCGACATGGCCGGGAAGACGATGGTCAGCGCCGCCCAGCCGGTCGAGTGATAGACCACGACCCGGACGGTTGCGACGGCGCGCAGCAGATCCAGGTACCGGTTTCGCATGACACCTGTTGTTACCCAGTTGCCCCTAAACCCGCAAACCAGGGTGAATTATCCCATAATCCAGGTATCGGGAGGTTTAAATCAGAAGCCGAGCTTCCGGAGCTGACGTGGATCACGTTGCCACTCCTTGGCTACCCGCACATGAAGATCGAGATACACGCGGGTGCCAAGTAATTGTTCGATTTCGGCGCGGGCCTTGCTGCCGACCTCTTTCAGCCGGACGCCCCGCGAGCCGATCACGATCGACTTCTGGCTGTCCCGTTCGACGTACAGATCCGCATAGATCTTGGTGAGGCCGCCCTCGACCATCATCTCTTCGACCAGCACCGCGATCGAGTGCGGCAACTCGTCGCGCACCCCCTCGAGCGCCGACTCGCGGATCAGCTCGGCGATCAGCACCTGCTCGGGCTCGTCGGTCAGCACGTCGTCCGGATAGAGCTGCGGCGACTCCGGCAGATGCTTGACCAGCACGTCGACCAGCGTCTGGACCTGATGCCCGGAGACCGCGCTGACCGGCACGATCTCGGCGAAGTCGTACAGCTCACTCACCGCGAGCAGGTGCTTGGTCAACGTCGCCGGATCGACCAGGTCGACCTTGGTCACCACGGCGATCACGGTCGCCTTGAGCTCGGCCAGCTCGCTCGAGATGAACCGGTCGCCCCGCCCCACCGGCTCGTCGGCCGGGAAGCAGACGCCGATCACGTCGGTCTCGCTCCACACCTCGCGCACGAGGTCGTTGAGGCGCTCGCCGAGCAGCGTGCGGGGCCGGTGCAGACCGGGCGTGTCGACCAGCACGAGCTGCGCGTTCTCGCGGTGCACGATGCCCCGGATCACGTGCCGGGTGGTCTGCGGTTTGTTCGACGTGATGGCGATCTTCTGCCCGATGATCGCGTTGGTCAGCGTGCTCTTGCCGGCGTTGGGCCGCCCGACGAAACACGCGAATCCGGCCCGATAGACGTCATCGGTCCGCTCGACCCGTGCCGCCTCACGATGCCGATGACTGCGCCTGTGGTGTTCACCAGATGCTTTTTCCGTACGAGTCGTGTCTTCAACGCCGGATTCCGAGGTCTTCGGCCCGACGTCAGAACCACTCCGTCCCCGAGCGCCGCGAGTTCGCGGCTTCCGACCCGTTTCGCTCACCCTCCCGGAGCCGACCGCACGATCGCGGCCCTGACCACCCGCGGCACCCGCCCGCGGACCGTCCGCCCCGGCCGTTCCGCGGCCATCAGGCGTACCGCCGGCACGACGCTCACCGGGCGCACCGCCGCCGCGACGCCCGTCCGGCGCGGCCGCCGAGCGCCGGATGCTGGACGCTCCCCGCCCCTGCCGGCCGTCGGAGCCGCTCTCGGCCCGTCGCGCGGCTCGCCGCTCCTGCCGCCTGAGTTCGTTACGCTCCCCGGCCGTGAGCCGCCGCTCTCCGCCCGCCGCACGCGCCTCACCAGCCGCCGGGCCGCCGGAACGCTCCGCGCCCGACCGCTCCCCGCCGGACGAACGCGCCGCACGAGTCGAGCCGCCCCCGGATCGATCAGCCGAACGCTCCCCGCCGGTCGAGCGGCCGGTCGAACGGCCGCCGGACTTGTTCGAACGCTCGTCGCTCATGCGGTGACCGTGCCGAGCAGCGCCCCGGACGGGCCGGCCACGTGGATCGGCGAGGTCGGCGCCAGATCGCGCACGGCCGCCTGCCCCGCGCTCTCGAGCGAATCCGCCTCGGTCACCACCGCCGCCGCCTCGATCAGGGTCGCCCCCGACGACGCCGCCGACGCCACCGCCAGCTGCAACGCACTCACCGACAGGCTCGGCAGCGCCACCGTGGCCGCGGCATAGGTGCGCCCGTCCTGGTCGCGTACCGCCGCGCCCTCGGCCGCCCCCACCCGCGCGCGGGCACTCCGCGCCAGCGTCACGAGCTTGGTGTCCTCGGCACTCAAAGCGATCTCAGGCATCAGCGTGCTGTCTTTCCTCTGTCTCAGTGTCGGTACCGGATTCATCAGTATCGGGGGAAGGCGCCGGCTCGACCCGGCGCACCAGCACCGAGTCGATCCGGTTTCGGCGCCCGGTCGTGCCCTCGGCGATCAGGTGCAGGCCGCCCACGTCGACCTGGGCGCCGGGGATGGGCACCCGGCCCAGTGTCTGGGCGAGCAGGCCACCGACCGTCTCGACCTCGTCGGCGGGCAGCTCGACCCCGAAGATCTCGCCGAGGTCTTCGATCGGCAGGCGGGCCGTGACCCGCACCGCACCGTCTTCGAGGTGCTCGACCGGCGGGCGTTCCACGTCGTACTCGTCGGTGATCTCGCCGACGATCTCTTCCAGGATGTCTTCGATGGTGACCAGGCCGGCCGTGCCGCCGTACTCGTCCACCACGATCACCAGGTGGGAGCGGGCCGCCTGCATCTCGGAGAGCAGGTCGTCGACCGGCTTCGACTCGGGCACGAACGTCGCCGGCCGCATCAGGTCGGCCACCGCCTGCGCCGTCGACGCCGGGTCGCCGTTCTGGGTCCGGCGGATCACGTCTTTGAGGTAGAGCACGCCCAGCACGTCGTCGACGCTCTCGCCGATCACCGGGATGCGCGAGAAGCCCGACCGCAGGAACAGGTAGAGCGCCTGCTGCAGCGTCTTCGGCGCCTCGATCCACACCATCTCGGTGCGCGGCACCATCACCTCGCGGGCGATCGTGTCACCGAGTGCGAACACCGAGTGGATCATCTCGCGTTCGCCGTGCTCGACGACGCCGCGCTGCTCGGCCAGGTCGACCAGTTCGCGCAGCTCGACCTGGCTGCCGAACGGTCCCTCGGGGAAGCCCTTGCCCGGGGTCACCGCGTTACCGATGAGGATGAGCAGCGAGGCCAGCGGGTTGAGCACCTTGCCGAGCCAGCGGACCAGCGGGGCGGCGGCCTTGCCCACGGCGTACGCGTGCTGGCGCCCCACCGTGCGCGGTGCCACGCCGACCACGACGAAGCTGACCACGGTCATCGTGCCCGCGGTGACCAGCGCCGCCGTCCAGCCGATGCCCCAGCTGTCCACCGCGACCAGCGCGATCAGGGTGGTGGCGGTGAGCTCGCACAGCAGCCGCAGCAGCAACAGCAGGTTGAGGTGGCGCACCACGTCGGAGGCGACTGCGGCCAGGGCCGAGGCCCCACGCTCGCCCTCGCGGGCCATCTCGGCCGCGCGCGCCGTCGAGACGCTGCCCAGGGCGGCGTCGGCCATCGAGGCCAGGCCGGCCAGGAAGACCAGCGCGACCGCGAAGACGATCAGTTGGAGGTCGGGCAGGCCCGCCGACGCGGAGCCTGCCGCCAATAGATTTGCGGGGTCCATCAGCGGCCGGCCCGCCAGCTCTGCAGGAGGCGGTTCTGCAGGGCGAACATCTCCCGCTCCTCCTCCGGCTCGGCGTGGTCGTAGCCGAGCAGATGCAGCGCGCCGTGCACGGTGAGCAGGTGCAGCTCGTCGGCGGCGGAGTGCCCGGCCGCGGCGGCCTGTTTCGAGGCCACCTCGGGGGCGAGCACGATGTCGCCGAGCAGGGCCGGCTCGCCGGTGCCGGCCTCGCCCGGACCGTGGTCGACGCTGCCCTCGTCCATCGGGAACGCGAGCACGTCGGTCGGGCCGTCACCACCCATCCAGCGATGGTTCAGCTCGGCCATGTAGTCGATGTCGACGAGCAGGATCGACAACTCGGCGAGCGGGTTGACTCCCATCTCGTCGAGGGCGTGCCGGGCCACCGCGAGGATCGCGTCGGTGTCGACCTCGACTCCCGACTCGTTGGCGATCTCGATGGACATAGTGGTGCGTTTACCCCTTGATTCAGCGCCTACGCCCGTTGCGGCCACCACTGGCGGCGCGACCGGGCACGGCGTGGACGGATTGTGTGGCGGCCTGTTCCTGATCGGCGTCGTAACGCGCGTAGGCGTCAACGATTTCGGCCACCAGCCGGTGGCGCACGACGTCGGAGCTGGACAGCTCGGCGAAGTGCACGTCTTCGACATTCTGCAGGATCTCACGCACGATCTTGAGACCGCTGGTGGTGCCGCCGGGCAGGTCGACCTGGGTGACGTCGCCGGTGACCACGATCTTGGCACCGAACCCGAGCCGGGTCAGGAACATCTTCATCTGCTCGGGAGTCGTGTTCTGCGCCTCGTCGAGAATGATGAACGCGTCGTTCAAAGTCCTACCCCGCATATAGGCCAAGGGGGCGACTTCGATGGTGCCCGCGGCCATCAGGCGCGGGATCGACTCGGGGTCGAGCATGTCGTGCAGCGCGTCGTAGAGCGGCCGCAGGTACGGGTCGATCTTTTCGTTGAGCGTGCCGGGCAGGAAGCCCAGCCGCTCGCCCGCCTCGACCGCCGGCCGGGTCAGGATGATGCGGCTGACCTGCTTGGCCGTCAGCGCCTGGACCGCCTTGGCCATGGCCAGGTAGGTCTTGCCGGTGCCGGCCGGGCCGATGCCGAAGACGATCGTGTTCTCGTCGATGGCGTCGACGTAACGTTTCTGGCCCAGCGTCTTGGGCCGGATCGTCTTGCCCCGGCGGGACAGGATGTTGAGCGTCAGCACCTCGGCCGGGCGTTCGGCCGTCGCGTCCTCGAGCATGGCGACGGTGCGCCGCACGGAGTCGACGCTGAGCGTCTCGCCGCGCTCGATCAGTTCGATCAGCTCGGAGAAGAGTCGTTCGGCGGTGGCGTTCTCGCCGGGGTCACCGGTGATGGTGATCTCGTTGCCGCGGACGTGCACGTCGCTGGCGAGAGTTCGCTCGATGAGCCGCAGGATTTCGTCCTTGGCACCCAGCAGGTTCACCATGATCTTGGGGTCGGCGACCGAGATCTTGGTCTGCACCCGCGCCGCGCCGCTGGAGCCCGCGCTGGAAGGGTTCGGCGTACCGGTCATAGGGCGGCCACGAGGGCCTCACCCACCTGCTCTCATACTCTTCGTCGCCCGATCGGGACGGCGTACTGAAGGATCGTGCCATCGTATCCGCTCGGCCGCCCGGCCGCCGATGCCATTATCGCCCGGAAAGAGAGCCGGGAAGCGGCGCCGGCCCGTCCGAGGCGAGCCCTCCGTCGAAGCCCTCCTGACCGCGCGTGACGCGATAGGTCGCCCAGTGCATGCGGACGACCGCGCCGGCCTCGTCGCGGGTCAGTCGCAGCAGCTCACCGGTCTCGCGCCCGCTGACCGTCCGCAGCACGTCGGGCTGCCCGGGCAGCGGTTCGAAGATCGACGGCGGGAAGTCGCGGGGCAGGTCGGGCAGCCGGGCCTGGAGCGCGCCGTCGTGCCAGGAGAAGACGAACTGGGTGCCCTCGCTGAACCAGGGGCCGAGGATCGACCGGTAGGCGACCGGCGCCGGTGGGGCGGCCCGCCACGGGGTGATGTCGGCCGGGTCGATCTCGACGGCGAGCCGGAGCAGTTCGTGCACGATCTCGTTGGTCACGCGGGCCGTGCCGGAGGAGCCGAGCACCGCCGCGCCCAGTCCGGCCGGGACGCCTTCGCCACCCCTGCGCCCGTACGCGGAGGCCAGGAACCCGGGCATGGCGCCGTCGTGCCCGACGTGGGTGACCCATTTGCTCTGCGGCTCGATGATCAGGCCGAGGCCGAAGCCGCTCTGCCACACCGACTCGTGGGTCACGGTGGCCGGGAAGCGCATCTCGTCGACGGTGGCGGCGGCCAGCACCCGGCCCTGCGGGTCGGCGGTCGCCGGGTGGGCCAGGAAGGCACCCCACGCGGCCATGTCGTTCGCGGTGCTCCAGAGCTGGGCAGCCGGGGCGACGCCGCCGAGGTCGGTCTGCGGTTCGGGGCGGGCAGCGTCGGAGAAGTCGTCGACCAGGTAGCCGACCGCGGCCTGGGGCGGCGGGTTGAGGGTGGTCGCGGTGAGCCCGAGCGGGCCGAGAATGCGGTCGCCGACGATCTCGGCCCAGGTGCCGCCACGCAGGTGGGCGGCAAGCTGGCCGAGCACGGCGAAGCCGAGGTTGGAGTAGTGGTAGCGCCGCGCGTTGGGGAGCACCCGTTCGGCCCGGTCGAGCTGGGTCAGCACCTCGGCCGCGTCGGGGGCCTTGAGGGTGTCCCAGATGTCCCCGTACGGCTCCCGCTGGAACCCGGCCGTGTGCGACAGCAGCCGCCGGACCGTCGCGTCGCCGTGGGCCGGTACGGGCAGGTGCCGGGCGATCGGGTCGTCGAGGTCGAGGAGCCCGTCGTCGCGGCACTGGAGCACCAGCACGGCGGTGAACGTCTTGGTGATCGAGCCGATCCGGAACCGGGTGTCGGGGGTGAGCGGGTGCCCGATATTCCCGGAGTCGCCGACGGTGAAGACCCACGGCTCGCGGTCGGCCCGGTGCAGGGCGACCGAGAGGGCGGGGACGCGGCCGTCGGCCTGAGCCCGGCGGACGACGCGCTCGTAGCGGGCGGAGGCGCTGTGGTTCTCCATCCGCACGATCTTAAGGTGGCAACAGTCAGCCGTACGGATGGGAGCGCTTCCATGACCGATGTCGAGCACCTGCTCGGGCAGTTGAGCCTCGAGGAGAAGGTGTCGCTGCTCGCCGGGCAGGATTTCTGGTCGTTGCCGGCGATCGAGCGGATCGGGCTGCGCTCGCTGGTGATGTCGGACGGGCCGATCGGCGTCCGCGGGGTGGGCTGGGCGCCCGACGACCCGTCGATCGCGCTGCCCAGTCCGACCGCGCTGGCCGCGGCCTGGGACGTCGAGCTGGCCGACCGGGCCGGGCAACTGCTCGGTCAGGAGTCGCGGCGCAAGGGTGTGCACGTGCTGCTCGGGCCGACGGTGAACCTGCAGCGCACCCCGCTGGGCGGCCGGCATTTCGAGTGCTACTCGGAGGATCCGCTGCTCAGCGGCGAGATCGCGGTCGGTTTCGTCCGCGGAGTGCAGCGGCACGGCGTCGGCACCACGGTGAAGCATCTGGTCGGCAACGACTTCGAGACCGACCGGATGGAGGTCGACGTCCGGATCGGCGAGCGGGCCCTGCGCGAGATCTATCTGGCGCCGTTCGAGCGGGTCGCCGAGTCCGGCGGCTGGGGCGTGATGAGCGCCTACAACAGCGTGAACGGGCAGTCGATGGCCCAGAACGGCCCGATCCAGGACGAGATCCTCAAACGCGAGTGGGGTTTCGACGGCGTGGTCGTGTCGGACTGGCGGGCCGCCCGCGACACGGTCGGGGCCGCGCTGGGCGGGCTGGACATCGCGATGCCGGCGCTGGAGAGCCCGTGGGGAGAGAAACTCGTTTCCGCCGTACGGGCCGGGGAGGTGCCCGAAGAGGTCATCGACGACAAGGTGCGGCGCGTCCTGCTCCTGGCCCAGCGTGTCGGAGTGCTCGACGGCGGCCCGGCCGTCACCGTCCCCGAGGATCTCGACGGCAACGCGATCGCCCGCGAGGTCGCGAGCCGCTCGTTCGTGCTGGTCCGCAACGAGAACTACACGCTCCCGCTGGAACCGGCCGCGCTGACCAAGGTGGCCGTGATCGGCGCGCTCGCGACCGACGCCCGGGTGCTCGGCGGGGGCAGCGCCCAGGTGTCCCCGCCGTACGTGATCTCGCCGCTGGCCGGTCTCGAGCAGGCGCTGTCCGGGGTGGACGTCGAGTTCACCATCGGTGCCGACCCGCGTCCGTTCCTGCCCGCCGCCCACGGTCCGGGCTGGACCCCGGCCAAGGTCACCATGGGCGGCCACTCGTTCGAGGTCGAACCGGCCGCGGTGCGCTGGATCGGCTCGCTGCCCGGGGGCCTCGACCCGGCCGGCGTCGACGAGATCCTCCTCGAGACGACGTTCACCCCCGCCGAGGGCGGCGAGCACACGTTCGCGGTCTCCGGGTTCGGCACCTTCGAGCTGTCCGTGGCGGGGACGAAGGCGTACGCGGGAACCCTGCACCCACCCACAGCCACCCGCGCCGATCTGCTGTTGTCGCCACGCGAGCAGCGGGTCCACGTGCGGCTGGACGCCGGTGAGGCGGTGCCGGTCGTGCTGCGCCAGACGATCGCGCGCGGCATGGCCCACACCGTGTCGACCACGCTCGGCCACCGCGGGCCCGGCCCGGACGAGGAGGGCATGATCGCCGAGGCCGTGCGGCTGGCCGGCGAGTCGGACGTGGCCGTGGTGGTGGTCGGCACCACCGAGCAGACCGAGTCCGAGGGGTTCGACCGGACCACGCTGGCTCTCCCCGGCCGCCAGGACGAGCTGGTCTCGCGGGTGGCTGCGGCCAATCCCCGTACGGTCGTGGTCGTCAACGCCGGCTCGCCCGTGCTGATGCCGTGGGCCGAGGAGGTCGCGGCGACCGTGCTGACCTGGTTCGGCGGTCAGGAAGCGGGCGCGGCGCTGGCCGAGGTGCTGCTCGGGGTGACCGAGCCGGGCGGGCGCCTGCCCACCACGTGGCCCCGCCGGGAGGAGGACTGCCCGGTGCTCGCCGTTGTGCCTTCCGACGGCGTGGTGGCGTACGGGGAAGGCGTCTTTGTCGGTTATCGGGGTTGGCTGCGGTCGGGGGTCGCGCCGCTCTACGCCTTCGGGCACGGGCTGGGCTACACGAGCTGGCGGTACGACGAACTCACCGTCAACGAGACCGAGGCCGTCGTGACGATCACCAACACCGGGGCGCGCGCGGGCCGGGAGGTCGTGCAGCTCTACATCGGATCGTCGCCGGTCGACCCGGAGCGGCCCGAGCGCTGGCTGGCGGGATTCGAGAACGTGGAGGCCCATCCGGAGGAGACCGTCACCGTACGGATCCCGTTGCCGCCCCGCACGTTCGAGGTGTGGGCGGACGGGGGCTGGGTGCGGCGTACCGGGGAGTACCGGGTGATCGCCGCGCACGCCTTGGACGACCCGCGACTGACGGCCACGCTGGAGGTCTAGCAGCGGGACTGCCAGGCCGACCAGAGCGTGGCATAGCGGCCACCCGCGGCGACCAGCACGTCGTGGGTGCCCTCCTCGAGCACGATCCCGTGCTCGAGGACGATGATCCGGTCGGCCCCGGCGGCCTGGGTCAGGCGGTGCGCCACCAGCAGGGTCGTCCGGCCCTTGGTGGCGGCCAGCGCCGACTCCTCCAGTTCCCGCGCGCCCGCGCTGCCGGCCTCGGCGGTCGCCTCGTCGAGGATGGCGATCGCCGGGTCGAGCAGCACCAGCCGGGCCAGCGCGAGCTGCTGGGCCTGGGCCGCGGTGAGCGGATGGCCGCCCTCACCGACCACGGTGGCCAGCCCGAGCGGGAGGCAGCGGGCCCAGTCCAGCGCGCCCACCCGTTCCAGGGCGGCCTCGGCGCTCTCGGTGCTCGCCTCGGGGCCGGCCAGGCGCAGGTCCTCGATCAGCGGCCCGGCGAAGACGTGGGTCTCCTGGCTGACGATGGCCACCACGCCGGGTTCGATCTGGTCGACCGGCACCCCGCCCACGGTGGCCGTGCCGGTGCGCGGGCGCAGGATGCCGGCCGCGATCGAGGCCACCGTGGTCTTGCCCGCCCCGGTCGAGCCGACCAGCGCGACCCGCTCCCCCGGGGCCACCCGCAGGCTGATCCCGCGCAGCACCGGCACCCGCTCGTCGTAGCCGAAGGTCACGTCGCGCAGGGTCAGGTCGGCCGCGGCCGGAATGCGGGTGCCGGTCGGCGCGACCGCGAGCGTGCCCACCCCGACCAGGCGGGCCAGCCCGGCGCCGGCTGCCTGGATCTCGTCGAAGGTGAACAGGATCATCGAGACCGGGTTGAACAGCCGGTGGAACAGCACCGCGGCCGCCGCCGTCTCGCCGACCGTGACACCGAAGCCCGCCCGTACGTACCAGAAACCGGCGACCAGGATCGTGGCCAGGCCGAGCAACTCGGCCCGGTTGATCCGGCCGACGAACCGGGTGAACAGCGCGAACACGCCGACCGAGAGGTCCCGGGCCCGGGCCGAGGCGCCCTCGATGGCGTCCAGGTGACGGCTTTCCAGACGGTACGCGTGCACGGTGCGCACCCCCTGCATGCTCTCCATCAGCAGCTGGGAGCGGGCACCGACGGCGGCGCGCTCGGCGGCGTAGATCGGCGCCGAGCGGGGCAGATACCAGCGCAGCGCCAGCAGGTAGAGCGGCATGGCGGCCAGCCCGGCCAGCCCGAGCCGCCAGTCCAGCCCGAACATGGCGGTCACGCTGAGCACGGCCAGGAACAGCGCCGAGATGACGGTCGGCATCACCTCGGCCGCCGCCGTGCCGACCGCGGCCACGTCGGCGCCGACCCGGGCCAGCAGGTCGCCGCGGCCGGCCCGGTCGAGGGTGTGGGCGGGCAGCCGCAGCGCGACCCCGACCGTCTCCTCGCGCAGGCTGGCCAGGATCCGCTCGCCGAGACGGCTCACCATCGTGGTGGTGGCTCCGGCCGCGGCCCCGCCGAGCAGCGCGATCACCGCGACGAGCACGCCGATGGGCACCAGGGCGGCCGAGTGCGCGCCGTCGCGGACCAGATCGACCAGCATGCCCAGGGCGGTGACGGGCACGACCGAGGCCCCGGCGGCACCGAGCCCGGCGGCGACGGTCAGGGCGACCTCGAGCCGTCGGGCGGCCAGTTGCCCGGCCAGCCAGGACCAGGTCTGACGGGGTGTCGCGACGGGCAGGGCGTGGGTCATCGCAGGACCGCCGTCCGATAGTCGTCGTCCGTCGCGGCCAGCGACGCGTGGGTGCCGGTGGCCACCACCTCGCCGTCGCGCAGCACGACGACCCGGTCGGTGATCGCCAGCAGCGCCGGCGACGTGGTGACCAGCAACGTGCCCAGAGTCGAGCCGGGGCCGTGCCGCAGGTCGCGGATGCCGCGCGCGATGGCGTGCTCGGTGACCGCGTCGACCGCCGTGGTCGGCTCGTGCAGCACCAGCAGGCGGGGCCGGGCGAGCAGGGCCCGGGCCAGGGCGAGGCGCTGACGCTGGCCGCCGGAGAGCGCGGCGCCGCGGTCGGCGATGGCGTGGTCGAGCCCGTCCGGGTGGGCCGCGACCACGTCGTCGGCGGCCGACGCCCGCAGCACGGCGGGCAGTTCGTCACCCTCGGCGTCGATCAGGTTGTCGCGGATCGTGCCGCTGAACAGCTCGGGCAGATGCGGGGCGACCAGGACGTCGGGTGAACCGTCGTCGAAGAGCGCGACCAGCGCCGAGGCGTCCGGCTCGGCCACGACGCCGACACACTCACCGCGTACGGGCGGAATGGGGTTGTCACCCGCCGGAACCCCGGCCGGCACCCGGCCCAGGATGGCCTCGATGCGCTGGGCCGACGCCCGCGACGAGGCGAACCAGCCGGGCGCGGCCGACAGTGTGGCGAACGGCTCGCCCAGGAACGCGGCCAGCCCGATCACGGTGACCAGCTCGCCGGCCGAGATCCGGCCGGTCAGGGCGAACCAGCCGGCCAGGATCGCGATGCCACAGGCGACCAGTGTGCTCACCGTGTCGGAGGCGGCCTGGAACCAGCCCAGCGTCTTGGCCGCCCGCATGGTGGCGCCGAGCGACTCCCGGCTGACCTCGCGGTAGCGGCGGGCCGCGGCCTCCTGCGCGCCGATCCCGCGCAGCGGCCGCAACCCGGTGACCAGGTCGGTGGCGAGCGAGGCGGCCCGGCCGGCGACCTCCTGCCGGGCGATGACCCGCCGGATGATCCGGGGCGCCGCGCGTTGCAGCCCGATCAGCACAACCGGGATGCCGATCAGCACGACCAGGCCGAGCGGCACCGAGATGAGGAACAGCCCGGTCGCGCTGATCGCGGTGGCCACCAGCGCCCCGAACAGCCGGGGCAGGTAGTCGAGCAGGTAGGACGTGGTGTCGGCGTCGGTCGTCGAGATGGTCAGGACGTCGCCGGTGCGCACCTCGGTGCGCGGGTCGAGCACCTTGGCCGCCACCTCGAGCCGCAGCCGGTGCGCCTCGTCCGCGATCGCCCGCATGAGCTGCCGGGCGCCCGTCCGGTAGGCGACGGTGAGCAGCAGGTAGAGGGCGCCCAGGGCACTGACCCAGACGGCCAGCATGCACAGGTCACGGGTGGCGACCGCGCGGTCCACGATCACGCCGATGAGGATCGGCACGAGCGCCTCGCAGCCCTGATGCACGCCGATGAGCAGGCTGCCGGACGCGACCCGGCCCCGGTTGCGGAGCAGCGCGCGCCCGAGAAGATTTGTATTGACGCTCATCGACTATCGACCTTGGCCCGGCGCGGCTGCCAGATCAAGACTCGGCCCGCACCTCGCGACCATGACGGAAGGTTAGCCTAACCATTCTCTCCGTAGATGATCCGTAGATGATCAGCTTGAGTCGTAACGCAGTGTGATGATTGCCATTCTCACGCAGCGTAATTTCGGACTACAGTGGGATCCGTCCGATTCTCCCGATTCGCCTGCTAGGACACGATCACATGTCGCTGACGCTCCCCACTGCCAGTAACGACACCTACCGCGACCTGGCCCCGATGATCCACCGTCAGCGACTGGTGGTCGAGGGCTACCCGACGTTCGTGATCACCGACGAACACATCAAGGACTATCTGAGCCAGCTCTCCGTGGTGACCGACATGATCACGCTGATCGAGCCGGTGACCCACGTCAGCGACCTCTACGGCTGGGCCGGCTGGATCCACTGGGAGACCTCGGGCGCCCACTTCTACTCGTGGGAGCGGCCGGTGTCGTTCTTCAGCGTCGACATCTACACGTGCAAGGCGTTCGACCCGGCCGACGTCGTCACGTTCACCGAGAACTACTTCCGCACCACCGAGATCGTCGCCAAGGGGTTCTGATGGCCTACGACCTCTCCCCCGCCGAGATCGCCCGCCGCTGCGTCGTCGCGCTGGCCGCCCACTCCACCCGCGGCCGCTTCACCGCCCTCGCGGTCGGCCCGGACGACCCGATGGCCGACGTCGCCCGCACCGTCGAACGCCAGGTCTTCGAGGCCGCGTTCGGCAACGACGCGGCGACCATGGCCCGCGAATACGGCCACCACGACCCGCACAGCCTGCACTTCCTGGTGCTCGACCGCGAGACCGGCCGGCCCGCGGGCGCCGGCCGGGTGATCGAGGGCGGCGGCAAGACCCTCGACGACGCCCCCGACCACATCGGCCGCGACCTGTCCGACATCGTCGAGGCGCACGGCCTGCACGACGGCGGCAAGATCTGGGACTTCGCGACCGTCGGGGTGCTGCCCGAGTACCGCCGCGGTCTCGTCGTGAGCTCGCTGCTCTACCGCACCTTCCTGCAGGCCGGGAAGCGCGCGAACGTCAAACACATCGTCGTGATGCTGGACCACCGGGCCCACCGCAACCTGATGCTGCTCGGCGCGCCGCTGGTGCCGATGGCCGGCTCGGAGCCGTTCGAATACCTGGGGTCGGCGTCGACGCGGGCGCTGTACGTGCCGTTCGCCGACCTGGAGCCGGCCATCGCCGAACAGGGACGCCGGTTGCGGCGGCCGGTGGGGTCGTTCGCCGGCGAGATCCGCGGGTGGGGCCTCAAGCGCCTGCTGACCCGGCGGGTCGCCGCCCGGGTGTCGGAACAGGTGGCGACGGGCGAGGGCCTCAACGAGCACATCGTGATGCCGGGCCTCGAGCGGCGCCGCTTCCGCGGCCGCAAAGCCCGGCGCTGATTTACTTCCCCACCCACCCAGGGGGCTGGCCCACGCTAGCGCGCTGTCAAGGGGAGAGGCTCACTTTATCCACAGCCCCGCATTGCGAGGGCCAGGCCTGTGGATAAGCGCTACCAGCGGCCGAGACGCGCGGAGAGCACCGACAACGCGGCCACCCCGGCCGTCGACGTGCGCAACACCTCGCGGCCCAGCCGCACGGGAGTCGCCGCGGAGAAAGCAGAAAGCTCGGCGTCGCTGATGCCACCCTCGGGGCCGACCACCAGCACGATCTCGCCCGACGTGGGCAGTGGCACCGTGGTCAGCCGCTCGGTGGCCTCCTCGTGCAGCACGAAAGAGGCCGGGCCGAGCCGTGCGGCGACCTGCTTGGTCGAGCAGTCGGGATCACCGCCGACGACCGGCAGCCACGAGCGGCGCGCTTGCTTCGCCGCCTCACGGGCGGTCGCCGCCCACTTGTCGCGGGCCTTGAAACCGCGGTCGCCCCGCCACTGCGTGACCGACCGCGAGGCGGCCCACGGCAGGATCTCGTCGACGCCGATCTCGGTCATCGCCTGCACCGCCAGCTCACCGCGGTCGCCCTTGGCGATGCCCTGCACCACGACCAGCCGCGGGTCGGGCGCCGGCTGCAGAGATCGGGACTCGACGGTCCCCGAGACCACACCCTTACCGACCGCGGTGACCCGGCCGACGGCACTGCCGCCGCGGCCGTCCGCGAGAACAAGCGTCTCGCCCGCACGCAGCCGCTGCACGTCGGCGGCGTGATGGCCCTCGGGCCCGTCGAGCGTGAACGAGGAGCCCGTCGGCAGGGCGGCGACCAGGAAGAGCGGCGCAGACACCCCCGGCACGCTACCGGAACGCGGGTGCGGTCCACCCCGAGGACCGGATCCACTCAGGCAGATCCCAGAGGTCGGCCGGACTGGTCTACCGACGACCCGGGACGATCAGGCCACTCTCGTACGCCACCACGACCGCCTGCGCCCGGCTGGACAACCCGAGTTTGCCCATCAGCCGCTTCACGTGCGTCTTGACGGTCGCCTCGCTGAGCACCAGCCGCCCGGCGATCTGGGAGTTCGACAGTCCGTTGCCGACCAGCCGCAGCACCTCGGCCTCCCGCGGAGTGAGCTGATCGAGTGCTTCCGACGAAGCGCGGCCGAACGAGGAGTACGTCTCCACCAGCCGCTGCGTGATCTGCGGCGCGAGCAGGATGTCACCCTCGGCGACGGCCCGGACCGCGCTGATGATCCGCTGCGGCGGCATGTCCTTGAGCAGGAAGCCGGACGCCCCCTCGCTCAGCGCCGTGTAGACGTACTCGTCGAGATCGAAGGTCGTCAGGACGATGATCTTGGGAGGAAACGAGGAGGCCAGGATCCGGCGCGACGCGGCCAGCCCGTCGAGCACCGGCATGCGGATGTCCATGAGCACCACGTCGGGCCGGGACTCGGCGGCCAGCGCGATCGCCTGTTCACCGTCGGCCACCTCGCCGGCCACCTCAAAGCCCTGGGCCGCCCTGAGCAGTGCGACCAGCCCGGCCCGGATCAGCGGCTGGTCGTCGGCGACGAGGACGCGAATGCTCATGCCGGCAACCTCAGCACCACCGAGAACCCGGTGACATCCGGGGCGACCGACAAGACGCCGCCATAGAGGGCGGCTCGCTCGTGCATGCCCCGGATCCCATGGCCCACGACAAACGGACCAGCGACTCCGTCGTCCTGCACCCGTACGGTCAGAACTGAAGGGCCGTAATCCAGCGCGACCGACGCCCGCGCGTCCGGCCCCGCGTGTTTGAGCACGTTGGTCAGCGCCTCCTGCACCGTCCGATAGGCGCAGAGGTCGGGCCCGGCCGGCAGCGCCCGCCGCTCGCCGGTCACGTCGAGGGTGACGGCCAGACCCGCGTCCCGCATCCGGGCCACCAGTTCCTCCAGCAGGTCGAGCCCGGGCTGCGGCCGCAGGTCGACCGCGTCGCCGTCGACCCGCAGCACGTTGAGCAGGCGCCGCATCTCGAGCATGGCGTCCCGGCCGGCGTCGCTCACCGTCGCCATCGCCGTCCGGGCCGTCACCGGGTCGCTGTCGACGACGAACTCGGCCACCCCGGACTGCAGCGTGATCACCGACATGTGGTGGGCCACGATGTCGTGCAGCTCGCGGGCGATCCGGACGCGCTCCTCGGCCACGGCCCGCTCGGCGGCGACGGCGGCCCGGCTCCAGCGGCGGGTGGCCTCGCCCAGCGCCCACGCACCGATCAGCACCAGCCCGGACTGCATCACCTGCGACCACACCATCTCACCGGGCACCGACAGCCAGACGAACGCCATCAGGACCACGGTCGCCGCGAAGCACGCCGCCGCCACCCGGCGCGGC
This sequence comes from Paractinoplanes bogorensis, assembly GCF_018829635.1. GTDB lineage: Bacteria > Actinomycetota > Actinomycetes > Mycobacteriales > Micromonosporaceae > Actinoplanes > Actinoplanes bogorensis. The sequence continues at coordinate 77,537 of NZ_JAHKKG010000016.1, read as the reverse complement.
CGCAGCATGGCCACCGAGAACATGGCGACCAGAAGCCCGATGCCCCCGCTGGGGAAACCCTCGCCGCCGAACCGGACGGCCACGGCCAGCGCCACCACGATGACGGCCATGGTCAGCACCGGGGCCATCTGGCGCAGGGCGATCGGCGCGACCGACAGGACGGCGAGCACGACCAGCGCGACCCCCGGCGGGCTGTCGCTCCAGCCGTACAGGGTGGCCACGGTCAGCCCGGTCATCAGGGCAGCGAGCAGGAAATCCACTCTTCGCACCCGGTTCACGGTATCCAGGCTTTCCCGTACGGGCATCGACTGCGCGGGGTATCCCGGCCTACCCCCAGCGGGGTACGCCGGGTTCCCGTCCTCGGGTGACGACAGTCATCAATATCGTCAATAGCGTCGAACCCATGATGAATCTGCTGGTGACAACGATGGTGGCGGCCACCCTGACCGTGCCCGGGGGCGGCCCGGCGACTCTGCAGCGGCAGGCCGACGAGCTCCGCGAGCAGGGCGCCCCGGCCGTGCTGCTCGAGGTGGACACCGACCGCCGGGACATCCGGGTGCGCAGCGGGGACGTGCCGTGGCGGGCGCATTTCCGGATCGGGAGCTTCACCAAGACGTACGTCTCGGCCACGCTCCTGCAGTTGGTCGGCGAGGGCCGGCTGAGCCTGGACGACAAGGTCGACCGCTGGCTGCCCGGACTGGTGCGCGGTAACGGGAACGACGGGCGGCAGATCACCGTACGGCAGCTTCTGCAGCAGACGAGCGGGCTGCCCGACTACCTCAACGGGATGACCTATCTGTTCTCGCAGGAGGGCTTCGAGCAGCACCGGTACGACAGCCTCACCGGCACCGAGGCCGTCGGGCTGGCCATGAAGTTCCCGCGCGAGTTCGCGCCCGGCACGAAGTGGTCCTACTCGAACACCAACTACATGCTGGCCGGCCTGATCATCGAGAAGGTGACCGGGCACGACTGGCGGATCGAGGTGCGCAACCGCATCGTCCGGCCGCTCGGGCTGACCGGGACCACGCTGCCCGGCAACAACCCGGACCTGCCGAGCCCGCACGCGGTCGGCTACGAGCGGTTCCCCGGCCCGGACGCCTCGCCCGAGGACCCCGACTACGGTGAGGCGATCGACGCGACCCGGCTCAACCCGACGTGGGGCGGGTCGGCCGGCGAGATGATCAGCACCGTCGACGACGGCAACACGTTCCTGCGCGCGCTCATGCGCGGCCGGGTGCTGAAGCCGGCCCAGCTGGCCGAGATGAAGCGCACGGTCCCGACCAACGACGCGTTCCGGTCGGGCTGGCCGGGCGCCCGCTACGGCCTCGGCCTGATGTTCGTGCCCAACTCGTGCGGCGGCTCGTGGGCGCACGGCGGCGACATCCCCGGCTTCAAGACCCGCAACGGCGTGACGCCGGACGGCTCTCGCAGCGTCGTCGTCACCATCAACACCGACTCGCTCCAGCGCGACGCCGGGGTGCCGAAGCCGGCCCACGACGTCACGCTCGACCTGATCGACACCGCCCTCTGCGGATAGCGTTCAGGCTTGCTCTTCGGGACGCCGCGTTTTCCGGATCCGGCCGAGCGCGGCGTCCCACTCGTCGGGCGGGCCGGGTTCGTCGGCCTTCGCCCAGAAGTATTCGGGGTCGACGACCGTGGCCCAGATGAGCGACACGACGACCCCGAGCGCGACCAGCGTGCCGAACCCCTGGGCGAAATCCTCGAACCACGAATAGAACGCCGGGTAGAGCACGGCCTCGATCTCGGGGATGCGGGCACCGATGGTCGCCGCGGTCATCGACTGGAAGTAGTCGTGCAGGTAACGCGGCTGGCTGGCGTCGGCGCCGACGGTCATCAACCCGATCAGGAAGACCACGGCCGCCACGCCCATCGCCCAACCGCGGGCCCGCCGCACACCCTTCGAGATCAAGGGCGCCATTCCCCCGTACGCGAAACAGGCCGCACCCAAGACGATCAGGGTGACCGCTCCCCGCCCGTCCCGGATCAGGGCGGGCGGGATGAGTCCATAGTCGACCTCGAGCGAGTGCATCAGCGCCGTCAGCCGGGAAGCGTCGGGCGAGGCCCACCACACGAGGTCGAGCACACCGGCCGCGACCAGCAGGACGCCGGCCGGCACCATCAGCCAGGCCAGCCGGGTCGCCACGCGCACAGTACGTGGCACCGCACTCCCCGTCATGCCCCGGATGGTAGACCCGTGCCGCCCTCGAATTCAGCCCCAGTTCTCCGGCGCCTGCTGCCGGGTGGTGACGTTGATGCGGTTGAAGAAGTTGGTCGTCGCGATCCACAGCACCAGGGCGGCGAGTTCCTTCTCCCCGAAGTGCCTGGCCGCCTCGTCCCAGATCGCGTCCGGCACCGCGTCCGGGCTGTCGGCCAGCCGGGTCGCGTGCTCGGCCAGCGCCAGCGCGGCCCGCTCGGCCGCGCTGAACCACGGCGTCTCACGCCACACCGCGACCGTGAACAACCGCTCGTCGGTCTCGCCGGCCGCACGGGCGGCCCGGGCGCCCGATTCCACACACGGCGCACACCCGTTGATCTGGCTGGCCCGCAGGTGGACGAGCTCGAGAATTTTCGGGTCGACGCCGACCGAGTGGGCCGACTTGTAGAGGATGTTGATCGCCTTGATGCTGTCCGGCAGAAAGGCGGCGGGGTTGTCCATCCGAGCCTGCATGATTTCTCCTCGTGTGTGGCCGTCACATCGGCTTGGTTTTCTTCGTCGGTCATGCGACGGACGCAACCGCGCCGATGTGACCGATGTGACGCAGGACACAACCAGGAGGTCGTCATGGACGAGCGCTTCGAGGCCAACCGCCCTCGGCTACGGGCCGTGGCCTACCGGATGCTCGGCTCGGCGGCCGAGGCGGAGGACGCCGTCCAAGAAGCGTGGCTCCGCCTCCACCGGTCGGACACCGGTCACGTCGACAACCTGGACGCCTGGCTGACCACGGTGGTCGGCCGGATCTGCCTCGACATGCTGCGCTCGCGCAAGTCCCGGCACGAGACGGCCCTGGAAGAGGCGCCGACGGCCCACACTCCCGAGGACGAGGCGGTGCTGGCCGACTCGGTCGGCGTCGCGCTGCTGGTCGTCCTAGAGAGCCTGACCCCGGCCGAGCGCCTGGCCTTCGTGCTGCACGACCTGTTCGCCGTCTCATTCGACGAGATCGCCCCGATCGTCGGCCGCTCCCCCGACGCCGCCCGCCAGCTGGCCAGCCGGGCCCGCCGCCGGGTCCACGGCCGGCCGGCCGACCGCAGCGCGGGCCGCGAGATCGTCGACGCCTTCCTGACCGCCTCCCGCGACGGCGACTTCGAGACCCTGCTGAGCCTGCTCGACCCCGACGTGCACCTGCGCATGGACGAGCAGCTCCGCGACCTGCCGATGGAGATGCACGGCGCCCGCGAAGTGGCCCAGTTCTACCTCGGCCGGGCCCGCGGCGCGTTCCCCGCTCTCATCGACGGCGAACTGGGCATCCAGGTCGCCCCGGCCGGCGACACCCTGCTGGTCGTCACCCTGACCGTCGTCGACGGCCGGATCACCGCCCTGCACGCCACCACGAACCGCGACCGCCTGCGCGAGCTCGAGATCGTCCGGCTCTAGACGAGCACCGAGACGATCGCCGCCAGGACGTAGACGAGGACGACGGCCAGGCCGCCGCCGAGCAGCCGGCTCGTGGCCTGGCCGCCCGGGTCGCCGGCGGCCTGGGCGAGGTCGCGCAACCGCAGCATCACCGCGCCCCACTCCTCGGACACCCCGTTGGTCTCGGCGGCGATGTTCGGTTCCCACGCGAGCCACACCTTCCCGCCGTCGACCCGCACGCCGTGGAGGCGCGGCCACGGCACATGGTGAACCCGCAGGCCATCGTGCAGCACGAGCCCGCCGCGGGTCAGCGTCAGCCGGTCGCTGAGACGGGCCCACCCCGAGTAGACGAAGGAGCCGCCTCCGAACAGGAAGATGATGGTCTGCCACCAGCCCTCGGGCAGACCGGCCGCCACCGCGACGGGCGCGGCGAAGCCGAGCATCGACAGCGCGCCGAACACCCGGTCACGCCGGGTGCGGCCCACCTCGACGGGCAGCTCGGGCAGGTCACCCGCGAGCTCGGCCGCCGGCAGCGGGTCGCCGGGAAGCGGATCGGTGATCTCGGGCCGCTTCCGGGGCATGCGCAGCGGCGCCTCGGGCACCAGCACGTGCGAGTCGCTGATCAGCAGGACCCAGCCGCCGTCGCGCAGGTCGCCGGCCACCGTCACGGTCTGCGGCTCGTCCCGGCGGCCGGGGCCGCGCCAGTCCTGGCCGAAGTCCTCGACCTCCTCGGCCGTCCACTTGTCGTCCCAGGGCACGTCCTCGCCGGTCAGGAGCGGTTTTTCCAGCTCCAGCGGGGACGCCTCGACCGGCACCACAGCCATCCCGCCGTGCAGCACCGCGCGGCCGTCGTCGTCCGGCTCGGCGGTCAGTTCGACGGCGGGCAGCGGGCCGTTGAGCAGACGCCGCCGGGCCGCCCGCATGCGCTGCTCGCGGATCAGCAGCAGGAGGGCCAGAGCGATCGCCCCGAGCCCACCGCTGAGCCAGGGCGTGACGTCTTCGGGTTCGGCCACGAGCTTGACCCAGGAGCCGTCGACCAGCACCGGGACGACCTGCCCGGGCTCATAGGAATTCAGAAGACCGTTTACCCGTACGGGCTGAGGAACGTCCACAACGATCTCACCCGCGGCGTTGTCGGCGCTGCGCACGACCCCGTCCACGTGCACTGCCGCCGCCTCGTGCCGCGCCACCTGACCGGCCCGATGGTCGTACCAGCCGAACCCGCCGACGCCCGCGACGAGCAGCAGGACGGCGATGATCGATCGGCCGCCCCAGCGCGGAAAGCTGTCCCGCACCCGCGCGGCGACGGCCGGGTCGAGATGCACCGGCTCGGCCACCTCGGCCACGATCGTCGTCTGCCGTCCCCGCGCCTCGACCAGCAGGATCGCCACCGCCACGCAGAGCAGACCGTGGAACGCGAAGGCGATGTTCGCGGCCCGCTGGTCGTCGAAGACCAGGTCGAGGACGGCGAACAGCACCCCGGCCGCACACCCGGCCAGTGGCATCCACCACAGCAGGATCGGGGTGGCCAGCAGCACGACGATCGCCACCGCGAACGACACGTCCGGCCCGCACACACTCGGATCGGCGGGCGTGCAGGTGGTCGAGTCGTTGAACACCGCCAGCAGGAAGGCGATGAACCACGCGACGATCAGCACCACCCGCGTGACCCACCACGGCACGGCGGCAGCGGTCCATCGCTCGATGCGCGAGTCGTCCAGCGCGGGCGCGGCGGGACGCTTCATCGCTTCCCCGCCACCGAGATCATCGAAGTCACGACGCGTGAGCATAAGCGCGGCGGACCAGACGACGGTTGGTCCGATTGGTCAAAAAAGCCGTTTTCCCGTACGTATCTTCCCGCCACCCACACGCACCCAAGGCCGCCAGACGATCGCGGGCCGCCAGACGATCGCGCCGCCCAGATAACCCGCGAGACCAGCGCGGGCCGCACGGCGATCGCGCCGCTCGGACAAGTCGCGACGACGAGCGCACTTCAGAGCGCGAGCACGATCCGCCCGTCGGCCGACCCCGAGGCCTGCCGTGACCAGGCGCCCGCCACGTCGGCGAACGGGACGACCTCGTGGCTGACCGTGAGCCGCCCCGCCGTGGCGTGTTCCGCGACCACGCCGAGCGAATCGGCCCGCTCCCCCACCGAGAGCGCGTTGTTCGTGTAGCCCAGGATCTTGAGCGAGCCGCTGCGCAAGGTCGCCGAGTCGAGGGGTGCGGTCGCACCGGCCGAGCTGCCCAGGTTGACCAGGCGCCCGCCCGGCCGCAGCACCGGCAGCGCGGCCGCGGCCGGCTCGCCGAAGATCGGGTCGAGCACCAGGTCGACCAGCCCGGACACGGCCCGCAGGCGCTCGGTGAGGGTGGCGACCGGTTCCAGCGCGACGGCCTCTTCCGCTCCGAGCGAGAGCGCGCGATCTCGCGCGGCGGCCGACCGGGTCACGGCGATCACCCGGGAGGCGCCGCCGAGCAGCGCGAGTTGGATCGCCGCCTGTCCGACCACGCCGCCCGCGCCGAGCACCACGACGACCTCGCCCGGCGCGAGGCCGCCGGTCCGGGTCAGCGCCGCGTGCGCCGCCACCGCCGAGAGGCCGAGCGCGGCGATCAGGGTCAGCGGCGCGGCGGGCGGGAGCGGCACCACATCCACGTACGGGATGGAAACCGCCCCGGCCATGCTGCCGTCGCCCGGTCGCATGCCGGCCGAGGTGGCGAACCAGACCGGCGTGCCGTCGTCGCGATGACCGACGCCCTGCACCCCGGGTACGTACGGGGTCGCGGGCTGCCCGAAATAGCTGGTGCCCGACGCGCAGAGCAGGTCGAGCGGCGTGATCGGCGCCGCCGCGACCTGGATCGGCACTTCACCCGCGTGCGGCACGGGCAGCGGCCGGTCCTCGATGGACGGCGGCCGGCCGCACACCCGCAGCACGGCCGCCGGGATCATGTGGCGATGTCCGGGTACGGGAGGTTGATGTGGGCCATCCGGGCACCGTACGCCTTCTGGTACTCGAGCGGTTCGGTGTTGTCCCGCTCGAACATCGCGATGAACAGCGTCAGCGTGAGGAACGGGTGCGCGCCCATTTCAAAAAGACGGACGTGGTCATGTTCGATCAGCGCCGCCCGCTCCTCGTCGTCGAAGCGCAGCCACGTGCTGGCCTCGGCATCGGTGCAGTTGAGCAGTTCGTTGGCCGAGGAAGCCTCCCACCAGGTCACGAGTTCCCGGGGGTCGGACCGGTAGCGCTCGACGAGCGAGGGATCGCGGTCCACGGTGTACAGAAACTTGTTGAGCAGGTACTTGCTCACAACGAAACACCTCCCGACGTCGGGTACCAGGTGAAGTACGCCTCCATGGTGTGGAACAGGTCGAGCGTGTCCACGTAGTCGGCCTTCGCACCGGCCCCGGCCACGCCCATCATCAGCATGAAGTCCATGAACCCGTGGGTGGCGTTGCCCGGCGCGTGCAGGCTGTCCAGCGTCACCTCGCGCAGGCAGTTGTCGAGGTCGCCGTTCGCGATCCACTCGACCGCCCGCTGGTCGAACTCGGGGTCGGGCCCGTGCGGGCCGAACTGTCGCGGCCCGCCCAGCTCGAGCGACAGGTGCCCGGTGCCGATGACCGCGACCCGCAGGTGCGACGGCCAGCTCTCGACGATGCGCCGGATCGACTCACCCAACTTCACAAAACGAGAAGGTTGCGGCAGCGGCGGCGCGAAGATGTTCGTGTAGATCGGCACGATCGGCAGGTCGGCCTCGGGCCGCAGCGTGATGATCGGGCAGGTGATGCTGTGGTCGATCCGCAGCTCGTTGCTGAACGCCAGGTCGAAACCGTCGTCCAGGCCGGCCCGCAGGATGTGCGTCGACAGGTCTTCCTGGCCCTTGAGCAGCATCCGGGGCAGGCCGAACTCGCGTTCCTCGTTGTACCAGTTGGCGTCGTAGAAGGGCGCCTTGCCGACCAGGAACTGCGGCATGTTGTCGAGCCACAGCTGGTGGAAGTGGTCGGAGCCGACCATCACCAGCACGTCCGGGTTGGCCCGGGTGAGGGTCTCACGGAAGGCCAGGATCTTGCGGGTCCACTCGTCGGCGAACGGCGGGCGGTCCTCGCCGGTGGCCGTGCTGGCCTTGTAGTAGAACGGGTGGTGCGTGGACGCGATGACCGCGACGATGCTGGCCATGCCTCAATCCTCTCGGGGCGTGTAGGCGGCGTTTCGATCAACAAAGCGATAGATGTCCATGCCGATCGGCGTACGGCGTTCCTCGGCGATCTGGCCGATCAGTCCGGCCGTGCGGGCCAGCAAGGCGAACCCGCGCAGCAGGTCGACCGGAAGCCCGAGGTCGGCCAGCGCCGCGCCGCAGACGCCGGCCCCGTTGAGCGGCAGCGTCTTCCCCAGCACCGACGGGTGGACCCGGCCGATCGCCTCGAACAGCTGCAGGTGCGGCCCGCGCAGCCCTTCCTCATCGGCGATCCGGATCAGCACCGGCGTGCGCGGGTCGAGTTCCTTGTGTACCGGATGCCCCAGGCCGGGAATGAACTTCTTGTCGGCTTTGGCCGCGCGGACGGCGTCGAGAGCGATCGCCTCGAAGTCAGGCGAAGGTCCGGCGTCGCGCAACAAACCCGCGAGAAACCGTCCACAGTCCTCGGTCACGCCGAGAAACCGCGAGCCCCCGCCGAGCAACCCGGCCGCGAGCGCCCCCTGCAGCGACTCGGGCGCCGACAGATAGGTCAGCCGGGCCGCGATCGCCGTGGGCGTGAACCCGTGATCGGCCAGCGCCACCAGCACCGCCTCGAAGACGCGCACCTCGCCGGCCGACGGACGACGCCCGGCGACCAGCCAGAACGCCAGCTCCCCGAACCCCACCTTTCCCATCAGGTCGGCCGCCAGGTCCTGCCCGAGCAGCGAGATGGTCTCGGGGGTGGACGTGCCGAGGCCGGTCGGGAAGCTCAGCTCCTCAGCCACTTGCGGATCTCCTCGCCGTGCTCGTCGAGCCCGGGCGGCGGCAACTCGTACCGGGGCCGGGTCTCGCTGAAGGTGATGGGGTTGCGGATGCCGGGCACCCCGCCGGTGGTGACGATCGGGTCGAGCCCGACCTCTTCGGCGAACGCGACGCCGCCGTCGATCGTGTTGATCGGGGCGCAGGGCACGCCCGCCGCGATCAGCAGGTCGAACCATTCCTTTTTCGTACGCCGGGAGAGCCGCTCGACGAGGATCGGGCGCAGCGCCTCCCGGTTCGCCGTCCGGTCCTGGTTGCGCCCGAACCGCGGGTCGGACGGCAGGTCGGGCAGGTCGAGCACCTGGCACAGTTTGCGGAACTGCCCGTCGTTGCCCGCGATCACGATCAGTTCGCCGTCGGCGGTGGGCAGTGGCTCGTACGGGAAAAGGCTGGGGTGGGCATTTCCCATGCGGAACGGGACGGTGCCGCCGGCGACGTACCCGCTGGAGTGGTTGACCAGGCCGGAGAGCGCCGAGCTGAGCAGGTTGACCTCGACGTGCTGGCCGCGCCCGGTCGACGTGCGGGCGTGCAGCGCGGCCAGGATGCCGATGTTCGCGTGCATGCCCGCCATCACGTCGAAGACCGAGATCCCGGCCCGGTACGGAGAACCGTCCGGGTCGCCGGTCAGGCTCATCAGCCCCGAGATGGCCTGCACCATCAGGTCGTACCCGGGCAGGCCGGCGCCCGCCGCGGTGCCGAAGCCGCTGATGCTGGCGTAGACGATCTTCTCGTTGCCGGCGGCGACGGTGTCGTAGTCGAGCCCGAACCGTTTCAGCCCGCCCGGCCGGAAGTTCTCGATCATCACGTCGGCGCGACGGGCCAGCTCCCGCGCGTCGGCCAGGTCGGCCTCGTTCTTGAGGTCGAGCGCGATCGACCGCTTGTTGCGGTTGATGCCCAGGTAGTACGTCGAGACGTCGTCGCGCGTCGGCGGCATCCAGGTGCGGGTGTCGTCCCCGGAGGGGCTCTCCACCTTGATCACCTGCGCGCCGAGGTCGGCCAGGAGCATCGTGGCGTAGGGCCCGGCGAGGATCCGGGAGAAGTCCGCGACCACCAGGCCGGCCAGGGGGCCGTTCTCAGACATGCGTACCGCCCGTTCTGCGGACACTCGTCCGCTGGATCAGCTTCCCCCGCGTCACCAGCCGTGTCAACGACCGGTTGATCAGCCGGAAACAAACCCTTGACCATGCAAGTGACCGGGCGCACACTGACGCCACTCGGCCTGACCGCCCAGCGGACAGTGGTCCGGAAATCTTCTGAAGGGAGCGACGATGCTCTTCCGCAATGGCCTGGTTCTCACCATGGACGACTCGCACACCGTGCTCGAGAACGCCGACGTGCTGGTCGTCGACGACAAGATCGCCGAGATCGGCCCGAACCTGACCGCGCCGGACGGCCACGAGGAGATCGACGCCACCGGCGGCATCCTCATGCCCGGCATGATCGACACACACCGGCACATGTGGCAGACCGCCATGCGCGGCTACGGCGCCGACTGGACCCTGACCCAGTACTTCGTCTGGTACTACCTCGAATCGGGCAAGCACTTCCGGCCCGAGGACATCTATGCCGGCAACCTGCTCGGCGCGCTCGAGGCGATCGACTCCGGCGTCACCACCACCGTCGACTGGTCACACGGCCTGCAGAGCGTCGACCACGCGGACGCGGCGGTCGATGCGCTCGAGGCTGTGCCTGGGCGCTTTGTGCTCGCGTACGGGAACATCCAGCAGGGCCCGTGGGAGTGGTCGACCTCCAAGGAGTTCCAGGAGTTCTACCGGCGGCGCATCGAGGGCGGCAAGCTGGCCGGCTTCCAGATGGCGTTCGACGTCACCGGTGACCCGGCGTTCCCCGAGAAGGCGGCCTTCGAGGTCGCCCGCGAACTCGGCGTGCCGGTCACCACGCACGCCGGCGTGTGGGGCGCGACCAACGACGACGGCATCCGGCTCATGCACGACGGCGGGTTCATGAACCCGGGCAACGTCTATGTGCACGCGGCGACCCTGTCCAGCGACTCTTACCACCGGATCGCGGCCACCGGCGGCTCGGTGTCGGTCTCGACCGAGAGCGAGCAGAGCGCCGGACAGGGCTACCCGCCCACCTGGCAGCTGCGCAAGCACGGCATCCCGGTCTCGCTGTCGATGGACACCAGCGTCTGGTGGAGCGGCGACCTGTTCTCGGCCATGCGCACCACGCTCAGCGCCGACCGGGCGCGCGAGCACCTCGAAGCGCACAGCAAGCAGGAGACGGTCACCCACCACCACCTGCGGGCCGAGCAGGTCGTCGACTGGGCCACCCGGGGCGGGGCCAAGGCACTGGGGATGGACTCGACGATCGGGGCGCTCACCCCGGGCCGCCAGGCCGACCTGGTGCTGATCAAGAACGACAGCTCGCCGGTCATGTTTCCGCTGCTCAACGCGTACGGGCATGTGGCCTTCCAGGCGCAGCGCGGCGACGTGCACACCGTCGTGGTGGGCGGCCGGGTCGTCAAGCGCGACGGCAAGCTGGTCGACGCCGACCTGGCGACCGCACGGGCCAAGGTCGAGGCGTCCATCGAGCACCTGCGCTCGACGATGGGCGAGGACGCGTGGAAGCAGGGCATGAACCCGGACATCCCCGAGGCCCGGATCCTGCACAACCCGTATCAGTACACCAAGTAGGGTCCCGTTCCATGACGGACATCGGAAGGGGCGCCGGACCCGACTTCATCGAGGCTCTGGCCCGAGGGCTCGACGTCCTGCGCTCCTTCCGTCCGGGCACGCCGGCCATGACGCTCAGCGAGATCGCCGGCGTCACCGGGCTGGCCCGGCCCACCGTCCGCCGCATCCTGATCACGCTGGAGGCGCTGGGCTACGTACGGGCCGACGGCCGGGGGCACGCGCTCACGCCCCGGGTGCTCGAGCTGGGTATGGCGTACGTGAACGCCCTCTCGATGTGGGACGTGGCCCGCCCGCACATGGAGAAGCTGGTCGCCCAGACCAACGAGTCGACCTCGATGGCCCAGCTCGACGGGGCCGACATCGTCTACGTGGCCCGGGTCGCGGTCCCCAAGATCGTCACGCTCGCGGTCACCATCGGCACCCGGTTCCCGGCCCCGGCCACCTCGATGGGCAAGGTGCTGCTGGCCGCGCTGCCCGCCGACCAGCTGGCCGCCGTGCTGGCCGAGCCGTCCCGCTCGGGCATCAACGCCCGCTGGCAGCCGACGCCGGCCGAGCTCGACGCGTCGCTGCGCGAGGTGCGGGCCAAGGGCTGGGCCCTGGCCGACCAGGATCTCGCGCCCGGCATCCGGTCGATCGCCACCGGCGTGCGGGACGGCGACGGGCGGGTCGTAGCAGCGATCAACGTGACCGTGCATGCGGCCGAGACGTCCCTCGAGACGCTGGTCGAGGATCATCTGCCCAAGCTGCTCCGGACGGCGGCCGACATCGGTCACGACTGGGCGCTGGCGGCGGCCGTTCCCGCCGTGCAGTCTTCCTGATCAAGTGGCACGCTGATCGATGTGCGCCTCGTCACCGACCTCTTCGACCCGGAACCCGTGCGGTGGGGTCTGCGCGGCGACCCCTGGGTCTGGCGCGCCATGTGCGAGCAGCTCACCGGCACCTATCTGCCGCCGTCGGTCGGCGAGGTCGAGCGGCTGCTGATCGCGACCTTCGAACGCGTGGCCGAGGTCGATCTGGCCGGCGAGGCGGCGCCGTGGGTGTTCCGCGAGCAGTTCGCGCACGGCGGCATGTCCAGCGGCAGCGTGCACCTCGAGATGTGGCGCAGCGAACTGCTGCCGACGCTGGTCGATCGCGCCCGCGGCAAGCTCGACGGCTGACCCTTCAGCAGCCGCCCCTTCAGCAGCCGTACAGCGGCTGCTCGGCCTGGTCGGCCGCTTCGATCTCGGCGTCGATGTGCCGGGCCGTGTCGGGGGCCGACGCTCCGGCGATCTCGCGGGCGATCCGTTGCAACTGCCGCACCTGCGCCGGGGTCAGATGATCAAAAACCAGGCGACGAGCTTCCCGTACGTGTCCAGGCGCGGCCGCCTCGAGCGCGGCCATGCCCTCTTCGGTGAGCACGGCCTCGGTGCACCGGGACTCACCGGGCTCGCCACCCGTCCGCCGGCGCACGTAGCCCTGCCGTTCCAGCCGGCTCACCGCGTGGGAGAGCCGCGACAGCGAGCCGCCCGCCATGTGCGCCAGGTTGCTCATCTGCACGGCGTGGCGCTCGGGCCGGGACAGCGAGCTGAGGATCGAGTATTCGAAGAAGTTGAGGCCCGAGTCGCGCTTGAGCTGGGCCTCGATGGCGGTGGGCAGGGTCATGACCATCGCCATCAGCGTCATCCACGCCGCGCGTTCATCGCTGTCGAGCCAGGGCGGCTCGGGGGATGTGTCCATGCTCACGCCGGAAGGATAACCCGTCCCCGCACTTGAATGTTCAAGCCGACGGTGTCAGCATTCGCATTGAACATTCAACCCCGTTGGGAGCATCGCCATGACTGTTCTGCGCATCGACTCGAGCATCCAGGGCCCCGCCTCGGCCTCGAGCGAGCTGGCCGACATCGCCGAGGCCGAGTGGACCGCGGTCCGCCCGGGCACCACCTTCGTGCGCCGGCACCTCGGCTCCTCGCCGCTGCCCGCGGACGCCTGGGCGAACGCGATCCACGCCAAGTTCACCCCCGAGGAGCAGCGCACCGCCGTGCAGCGCGAGGCGCTCGCCTTCGCCGACCGGATCGCCGCCGAGGTGCGCGACGCCGAGGCCGTGATCCTGGCCCTGCCGCTCTACAACTGGGGTGTCTCGCAGCACGCCAAGACCTGGATCGACCTCGTGCTGGCCGGCGCTACCGACCCCAACGAGCGCCTGCTCGACGGCAAGCCCGCCATCGTGCTCACCACCCGGGGCGGCGGCTACGGCCCCGGCTCGCCGCGTGAGGGCTGGGACCACAACACCGACTTCCTGCGCCGCATCATCGGTGACGTGTGGGGCGCCGACCTCACCCTCATCGAGCGCGAGCTGACCCTCGCCGCCGTCACGCCGGCCATGGCGCCGTTCATCGACGCGGCCAACGATCTCAAGAAGGCGGCCCACGAGGCGGCCATCCACGCGGGTCGAACCTTCGCCGCGCGCTGACGCTCTTCGTTTGCTCTCCGCTTGCTCTTCACTGCAATTTGTAGCAGCTGCGGGGCGGCGGAACCCCAGCGTCACTGAATAAGATCGCCGCTCATGGAGACGACGCTGGCGGCGGTGTACTGCGAGGGCTGGGACGAAGGGCTGATCAACCCCCTGACCCAGGACGAGGCCGAGTCGCGTGACTCCGCCGGCGAGCCGTACTCAGTGGTGCTGCTCGCCGGTGGACGCCTACACAGCGTATTGAACATTTCATGGACTGAGGGTTACTGCGCCGTCGAGCATCATGACTCTGCGGGCCGGGTGACCGGCTCCCACGAGTGGCGCCGGGCCCGCGAGGGCGACCTGTTCCTGCGCGAGTCGGCCAACCGGGCGTCGTCCGACGACCCGGCCAACGCCGCCCGCCACCGGATCGACTGGCAGCTCGCCGGTCGCCGGAACGACTCGATCGAGCCGGCCGGCGACCGGGGCGGCCGCAGCACGTTCGCCGACAACGGGTTCACCCCGCCCCGGCTGCCGATCCCGTCCTTCGGCCGGTGGAACGCCCTGCTCGACCGGTCCGGCCGCATCCACGCCGAGTCCTGCGTCCCGCCCTTCTCCGGTGTGTGCGCCGTCCCCCGCGTGGCCGACGGCCCGTTCCGGGTCGCTCCGGAGGCCGGCGCGGCGGGCCTCCCGGTCCGCCGGTCGGCCGAGCGGCCGTGGCACCCGCCGCGCCCGTTGCAGCCGCGCGGGGTGGAGGCGCTGTTCACCGACGGCACCGAGCGCACGGTCGGCGATCGCCGGATGCGCATCTCCACGGTTCCCGCGGGCAAGCTCAACCTGCCGTCCGGCCGCCTGGTCGCCGCCGACCCGTCATCCCTCGACTACGGCGAGGAGCCGTTCCTGGTCACCGCGCCGCCAGGCTCCTATGCGGTGACGATCAGCCTCGCGACCTTTACCGACGACCCTGGCCATACGCGGGTGGCGGCCGCGCGCCTGGACATCAACGATCGCCGCGCCGCGACCTGGGAGCTGGCTCTGCGCGACGGCCAGGACCTGCTCGATCTGGGCTATGGCGAGTTCTTTGGTTTCGGCGTCGACGCGGGCATGGCGTGCTTCGTCGACGAAGAGAACCGCGAACGCCTCAGCGAGGAGTGGGAGGCCTTCGACCTGCGCGATCCCCGCTTCACGGCGGTGGCCGACGGCGACATGATCGCCTGGTCCAGCGGCTGGGGAGACGGCGCCTATCCGACGTGGGTGGGCCGCGACCACTCGGGCTACATCGTGTCCTTCGTGGCCGACATGCGCCTGTTCCCCAGCGACGACTGATCGTGTGGCCGCGCAGCGGACACTGCGCGGCCACTCACGCAGGTCGCCGTGGCACGCTTCGCGTTCTGGACGCGCCAGCGGCCAGCGAAGCGTGTCGCGGCCCCCGCGGGAGCGACGGTCTGTACACCGCACTCAGCCGGGACATGAAGCTCTTGAACTTGATGTCCGTTGAACGCGTCGCGCATCCGGCTGAAGAAGCCGCCCTGCACCCCACCAGGACATGAAGCTCTTGACCTTGATGAACTAATGTCCGTTGAAGGCGTCGCGCATCCGGCTGAAGAAGCCGCCCTGCTTGCTCAGCTCGGCCACGTCCTCGCCGCGGGTCTTGGCGAAGTCGCGCAGCATCCGCTCCTGGTCGGCGGTGAGCTTGGTCGGCGTCTTGACGTCGAGGTGCACGAAGAGGTCACCCCGGCCCTGGCCGCGTAGGTGGGGCACGCCCTTGCCGCGGATCCGCAGCGTCGACGCGGGCTGGGTGCCGGCCTTGACCTCGATGCCCTCCTCGCTGTCGAGCGTCTTGATCGTCAGGCGGGTGCCGAGCGCGGCCGCGGTCATCGGGAGCGTGACCCGGCAGTGCAGGTCGTCGCCCTTGCGCGAGTAGACGTCGTGCGGGCGCTCGTGGATCTCGACGTAGAGGTCGCCCGGGGTGCCGCCGCCGGGGCCGACCTCGCCCTGCTGGGCCAGCCGGATGCGCATGCCGTCCTCGACGCCGGCCGGGATCTTCACGGTCAGCGAGCGACGGGTGCGGACGCGGCCGTCACCGGCGCAGGTCGGGCACGGGTGCGGGATGACCGTGCCGTGGCCCTGGCAGGTCGCGCACGGGCGGGACGAGACGACCTGGCCCAGGAACGTGCGCTGCACGCTCTGCACCTCGCCCCGGCCGCCACACGTGTCACAGGTGGCCAGGTGGGTGCCCGGGGCCGTGCCCGCGCCGGAGCACTGGGTGCACAGCACCGCGGTGTCGACCGTGATCGGGGCCTCGACGCCGAACGCGGTCTCGACCAGGTCGAGCTCGAGCCGCAGGATCGCGTCGGCCCCCGGGCGCGTGCGCGGGCGCGGGCCGCGGGCGTTGCCACCGGCGGCCGAGCCGAAGAACGCGTCCATGATGTCCTGGAAGCCGACGAACGCGCCGCCCGGACCGCCCGCACCGCCGGGGCCCATGCCGCCGCCGGGGGCCAGCGGGTCGCCACCCAGGTCGACGATCTGGCGCTTCTGGTCGTCGGACAGGACCTCGTACGCCGCGTTGATGTCCTTGAACTTCTCGTGCGCTTCCGGGTCCGGGTTGACGTCCGGGTGGTACTGCCGAGCCAGTTTGCGGTAGGCGCGCTTGATCTCGTCGTCGGTGGCTTCCCGGCTCACACCGAGAATGCCGTAGTAGTCCTTGGCCACAGGCTCCGCAATCCTCGTCAGTTCTGGGCTAGAAGGTCGCCCACGTAGCGTGCCACCGCGCGCACGGTCGCGATCGTGCCGGGGTAGTCCATCCGGGTGGGACCGAGCACACCCAGCCCCCCGACGATCGTCGCGCCCGGGCCGTAACCCGTGCTGACCACGGACGCCGACCGCAGGTTGTCGATCTGGTTCTCGTCGCCGATCCGGACCCGGGTGGTGCTCGGTTCCAGATCGCCGATCAGCTTGAGCAGGATGACCTCTTCCTCGAGAGCCTCGAGGACGGGGCGCAGCGTGCCCTGGAAGTCCAGCACGCCCCCACGAGTCAGGTTAGCCGTGCCCGCCAAGGCGAGGCGTTCCTCACTGCGCTCGACCAACGTCTCGAGCAGTACCGAGGCCAGGCAGGCCATGGTGGCGCGGCTGCCGGGGGCGCAGTCGTCGACCAGGCCCTGCACCAGCGGCGGCGTGTCGGCGAGTTTCTGCCCGGCGAGTTTCTCGTTCACCCGGCGCCGGAGGTCGGTGACGTCGTCGGCCGGGACCGGCTGGGGCAGCTCGACCAGGCGCTGCTCGACCCGGCCGGTGTCGGCGATCATCACCAGCATGATGCGCGTGGTCGAGATCGGCACCAGCTCGAGGTGGCGCACCGACGAGCGGGCCAGCGACGGATATTGCACGACGGCGACCTGGCGGGTCAGCTGGGCCAGCAGCCGTACGGTGCGGTGCACGACGTCGTCGAGGTCGACCGCGCCGATCAGGAAGCGCTCGATGGCCCGGCGCTCGGCCGGGCTGAGCGGCTTGACCCGGCTGAGCCGGTCGACGAACAGCCGGTAACCGGCGTCGGTGGGCACCCGGCCGGCACTGGTGTGCGGCTGCCGGATGTAGCCCTCTTCCTCCAGCACCGCCATGTCGTTACGCACGGTAGCGGGGGAGACACCGAGCTGGTGGCGCTCGACGAGCGACTTGGAGCCGACCGGTTCCTGGGTCTCGACGTAGTCTTCGACGATCGCCCGCAGCACTTCGAGCTTGCGGTCATCCAGACTCATCCGACCCCTCCCCCGGTTGGCACTCCAGTCGACAGAGTGCCAGTCTACGTCGCCACGGACCCGAGCGCGATGATCGAGTGGACTGTCTATTCACCGACTCGATCAGCATGTCGCTCTCGACCGCATTGAACTGCGGCTCTACGGTGTCAGCCATGACTGAACCACCTCGCCCGCCCGGTGAAGGTAACCCGCACGACCCCACCGCGCCGTTCAACCCTTATGCGGCTAACGACCCGAGTTCGGGTTCGACACCGCCCCCGCCGCCTCCGTACGGCGCGCCGTCCTCCGGCGGGCCCGGCTACGGAGCTCCTCCGCCCACGTCCGGTGGTGGCTACGGCGCCCCGCCGCCCACCTCGGGCGGCGGCTACGGCACCCCGCCACCGCAGTACGGCTACCAGCAGCAGCCTCCGCAGGGCTACGGCCCTGGCCCGGGCTACGGCGGCGGCCAGACCGCGGACGACAAGACGTGGATCCAGATCGCTCACTTCGGCGGCGCGCTGGGCGCCTTCGTCGGTGGCGGCCTGGGCGGCTGGATCGTGCCGCTGATCGCGATGATGGCCAAGGGCCAGCAGTCCCCGGCCGTGCGGGCCGAGGCGGTCAAGGCGCTGAACTTCCAGATCGTCTGGTCCATCGTCGGCATCATCGGCTGGGCCACGACCTGCATCGCCATCGGCTTCGCGATCTTCCCGATCGCCGCCCTGATCGCCATCATCTTCGGCGTGATCGCCGGCGTGAAGGCGACCAACGGTGAGCCGTACAACTACCCGATGACCATCAACCTGATCAAGTAACGCGGGACCGCGCCGGGTACGGGGCCCGGCGCGTCTTCTGTGTTCCCGTGTTTTCCGTCAGACCACGTCGCGGATCACCGCGTCGGCCAGCAGACGCCCGCGCAGGGTCAGGATCAATTTCCCTTTCCCGTACGCGTCGGCGTCGAGCAAACCGTTCGCGAGTGCCTGCCGGGCGCCGGCCGGATCGACCCGGTCGAGCGCGATGCCCGCGCGCAGCCGAACCCGCAGCATCACGTCCTCGACATGGCGGTCCTCGCCGGTCAGCAGTTCCCGGCCGTGACCGGGCGAGACCCCGTCCGAGAGCCTTTTCGCGTACGCCGCCGGATGCTTGACGTTCCACCAGCGCACCCCGCCGACATGGCTGTGGGCGCCCGGCCCGAGACCCCACCAGTCGGCCCCGGTCCAGTACAGCAGGTTGTGCCGGCAGCGCGCCTCGTCGCTGGTCGCCCAGTTGGAGACCTCGTACCACCGGAACCCGGCCTCGCTCAGGGCGGCCTCGGCGGCCAGGTAGCGATCGGCGGCCACGTCGTCGGACGGGTAGGGGATCTCGCCGCGGCGCATCCGGCCCGCCATCCGGGTGCCGTCCTCGACGATCAGGGCGTACGCGCTCACGTGGTCGACCCCGGCCCCGATCACGCTGCGCAGGGACGCGGCGAAGTCGTCGGCCGTCTCGCCCGGTGTGCCGTAGATGAGGTCGAGGTTGACGTGCTCGAATCCGGCCTCGCGGGCCTCGGTCGCGGCCTGGGGCGCCCGGCCCGCGGTGTGCTTGCGGTCGAGGATCCGCAGCACGGACGGCGCGGCCGACTGCATGCCGAGCGAGATCCGGTTGAAGCCGCTTTTGCGCAGGCGGCGCAGGTAGGCCGGGTCGACCGACTCCGGGTTGGCCTCGGTGGTGACCTCGGCCCCGGGCGCCAGGCCCCACGCGTCGTCGATGCCCTCGAGGATGCGGCCCAGGTCGTCGGCGTCGAGCAGCGTCGGAGTGCCGCCCCCGAAGAAGACCGTGTCTACTTGCTCCGGGTTTATGGTCTTTCGGGCAAGTTCCAGCTCTTGCAGGACGGTGTCGGCGTACGTCTCGCGGGTCGCGCCACCGCCCAGTTCGGTCGACGTGTAGGTGTTGAAATCGCAGTATCCGCAGCGACTCGCACAAAACGGCACGTGCACGTAGACGGCGAAACCGTTCTTCCCCACATGTGCCGTCGCCTCATCGGGCAGCGACCCGTCGGAGGGTACGGGTTCGCCATGTTCCAGTGCGCCGGCCATCCATCAAGTGTGCACGCCTGACGTTAGGGTTCCGCCATGGCTCTGGTCCGTACCGTCACCGCCGCCGGGGTGACCACCCTGACCCTCGATTCCCCGGCCAACCGCAACGCCCTCTCCACGCCCCTGATGACCGAGTTGCTCGAGGCCCTGGGCGAGGCGTTCACCGACAACGCCGTACGCGCGGTCGTGCTCACGCACACCGGCCCGGTCTTCTGCTCCGGCGCCGACCTCAAGGAGACGGCCGCGGCCCGCGCCGACGGCCGGGTGCCGGCCGAGATGATCGCCGACGTGCTGGGAGCTCTCTGGGAGTTTCCCAAGCCGGTCGTCGCCCGGGTGGCCGGTCCGGCCCGGGCCGGCGGGCTCGGCCTGATCGCGGCAGCCGACATCGCGGTCTGCACGCTCGAGGCGACGTTCGCGTTCTCCGAGGTACGCCTCGGCGTCATCCCGGCCGTGATCAGCGCAACCGTGCTGCCCCGCCTGGCCCCGCGCGCGGCGGCCGAGCTCTACCTCACCGGAGACGTCTTCGACGGGGCCCGCGCGGCCGAGATCGGCCTGGTCACCACGGCTGTGCCGGCCGAAGACCTGGACGATGCCGTACGCCGGTACTGCGCCAGCCTCGTGCTCGGCGGGCCGCTGGCCCTGGCCGGGACCAAACAACTTCTCCGCCGTACGCCGATCCGGGCCGAGCTGTCCGAGCTGTCCGCCCGGTCGGCGGGGTACTTCCGCTCGGCCGAGGGGCGCGAGGGCATGACCGCATTCCGCGAGAAGCGGCCCGCGAGCTGGGTTCCCGCCGCTCCGGCGTCGGACGGGTGACGCGGATCGGGTGACCTCGTTGACTACTCTTGTCGCCATCGTCGGCTCGGATTTACAAGGCTCGTAAGGAGTGTGGGTTGCGCAGGACACCGATCGTGGCGCTCGCGATTATCGCGCTCGTCGGTGCGCTCGGCGTGTTCGTGGTCGTCCGGACCTTCTCCAACGGCATCAAGCTGCCCAAGATCGGCCCGGAGTGCACGGTGCGGGCCGACGGCGAGGTCACCCTCGACTACGTGCAGATGGCCAACGCCGCCACGATCACCGCCGTCGGCCTGCGCCGCGGCATGCCCGAGCGGGCCGTGGTGATCGCACTGGCCACCGCCCTGCAGGAATCCAAGCTGGAAAACCTCGACGACGGCGACCGCGACTCGGTCGGGCTGTTCCAGCAGCGGCCCAGCCAGGGCTGGGGCACGATCGAGCAGATCAAGGACCCGCGGTACGCGGCCGACAAGTTCTACGCGTCGCTCAAGAAGGTCAAGGGCTACCAGAAGATGCGGGTCACCGACGCCGCGCAGAAGGTGCAGCGGTCGGCCTACCCCAATGCGTACGAGAAATGGGCCGACGAGTCCACCGTGCTGGCCAAGGCTCTCACCGGCCGGGCCACCGGGGCGGTGGAGTGCAGCGTGACCGGCTCGCCGGTGCTGCGCGGGGCGGCGGCGGCCGCGGCGCTGATGGACGGCCTGCGGCTCGACTGGGGCAAGGGCCTGCCCGAGTCGGCCACCGCGAAACAGGACGGCGGACTGACCGTCCAGGTCACCAGCGCCAACTCGGGCTGGCGCTACGCGCACTGGCTGGTGGCGCACGCGTCAGCCACCGGCCTCGAACGGGTACGTTTCGGCGACCTCGAATGGCACGCCCCCGACGGCAAGTGGCAGGCGGTAACCGCGGAAGGTGCGGTCGGCACCGGCCGGGTCGTCGCCGAAGTCTTCAACTGACGTCGGCGTTTCGACCCGCCCCGGCCAAACTCGGCGTGATTTGTCGTCACCGACAGTGATGGCGGACGATTCGGGTACGCAGTTGCGTAGCGTATACATCGACATGGACAGACAGCTACCGCCCTGGTACTAAGTAGAACGTGTCAAGGGCGATCGAGTGGATTCTCCTGGGTGCCGGCAGCTGCACGGCGATCATCATGGGCCTGCGATGGCACCGCCCCGCGCGGGTCGTGCCGTGGCTGTTGCTGGCGGGGGCGATCGCCGCCCTGGCCATCGGCGACGTTTTCTACGCATTTGACGAGATGCCCACCGCGACCGGCTTCTACCTCGCCATGTTCGTGCTGGTGACCGGCTCGTTGCTGCACTTCACGCAGGGTGGCTCGGTGCTGGTCGACCGGGCCCGGCTGATCGATCTGCTGGCCTTCGCCTGCTCGGCGCTGCTCGTGGTGTGGGTCTTCGTGATCGGCGACAACGGCATCATCGGCGAGATCTCGGCGTCCGACGTGATCGGCTCGCTGCTGCTGGTCGCGGTCGCGCTGCGCCTCAACCTGGCCGCCCCGCGCAACATCGCGGCGATGCTCCTGCTGCTCGGCTCGATCGGGTTGCTGTGCGGTGACGTGCTGTATCCGATGTTGCGCGACGAGGCCTCCGAGACCGGTTACCGTGTGCTCTACGTGAGCTGGGGCCTGGCCGCCCTGCACCCGTCGATGGTGCGCCTCACCCAGCCGATGACCCCGCGCACGACGAACTGGCGCGGCCACTGGGCCGCCCTGCTCGGCGTTTCGGTGGCGACCCCGCCGACCGTGCTGCTGATCGAGGCCCTGCACGGCGAGGTCCGCGACGGCGTCCCGATCGCCATCGCCGGCGCCATCACGCTCACCCTGACGATCACCCGCCTGGCTGACTCGGTCACCCTGAACAGCCACGCCCTGGCCCGCGAGCGGGGCCTGCGCAGCGCGAGCGCCGCCCTGGTGTCGGCGGCCGACGTGCCCGCGGTCGACGAGGCGGTCCGGCAGGCCGTGGCCGCCCTGATGCCCGGCGACGCGATCCGCCGGCTCGTCTTCGCCCCCGACGACCGTCAGCTGGCCACGGAACAGCTGCCACCCGCCCCCGCCGGCCGTCGCCCGCGCAGCTGGTGGATCGAGGACCCGCAGCCCTCCCCCCATGAGCCGGCCGCCCGCGCCCGCGTAGGCGGCTTCCGTGGTCGGGGCTCGCGTGCGCTCGTTCGCCGGCTCGGCCTGTCGGGCACCGGCCTCCGCCGGGCGGTTCGCGCACGCCGCTCCCTCCGCCGGCTACGGCGTGGCATCGCCCGGCTCGTTCGTCAGCTCGGCCTGTCCGGCCTGGTCGCCCGGGTGCGCCGGGCCGCTGAGTGGCTCGGCCGGCGCCTCGCCGGCTCGTCCACCAACAGTTCAGCCGGCCGGTCCGGCGAGGAGTCCACCCTGGTCTGCCCGCTCTGGCTGGAACCGCTGGCCGTGGCCCGCCCCAGCGGCGGCGCCCTGGTGCTGACCGGCCGCCGCGACGCCCTCGCCGCCGCCCACGACGCCCTCGAGGTGCTGGCCGGCCAGGCCGCGCTGGCACTCGACCGGATCAGCCTGGTCGAGGCCGTCGGCCGCCGCGACAGCGACCTCTACCTGCGGGCGGTCATCAGCAACACCGCCGACCTGATGCTGGTGCTCGACGAGGACCAGCGCATCCGCTACGCGAGCCCGGCCCTGCACGACCTGCTGGGCGACGACAAACTCTCCCCGCTGGCCACCCTGGAAGACCTGGTCCACCCCGACGACCGAGGCCAGATCCGCCGAGCGTTCGCCACCGGCGGCGACGGCACGATGTTCTGCGCCCTGCGCCGCCCCGACCACAGTCAGGCTCTGGTCGAGGCCACCTACCGAGACCTGCGCGAAGACCGCTTGGTGCAGGGCTTCGTGGTAACCATGCACACCGTCACCGACAGCCAGGACCCGATCGACCGCCTCCCCCACCGCGACCAGCTGGACGAACTACCCGCCTGGATAAACCGCCGAAGCGCCCAGCACAAGTTCCGCTACTGACCACCCCTACAGCGCCGGCACAGCAGTCGCCGCCTCACAGCCTCGCGTCGGGTCGGCGGGGTCGGCGTCGCGCTCGCCACGCGGCGGGCTGGCACCCAGCGCCTTCACGCAGCACACCACCGAGCGCGGCCTCCAACACGCCGCCGCTCACACCACCTCGACCGCTGACTGACGCGTCCGTCGTACACAGGCGCCGCGCACGGCACCATCGCCGTCAGCGTTCCTGCACCATGCCACCGCAGCAGCACGCCCACCACGCGCGGCCCCGACGAGACCGCCGCTCACCGACGCGTCGACCCCATCACAGGCTTTGCCACCGCGCTCAGCGCTCAGGACCGTCCACGGTCGGGCGTCTCACGACCATGTTTCGGATGCGCATGCGAGCAGACACTGGCGGCACAGGTCCGGGCTGTTCCACTCGGCGTAGAGGTCTGTCGGTGGTCCGGGATCCGGTGGCTCGATGTCGAAGCCGTTCCTTGGACGCAGGAAACCTAGGCCCGGACCGGGTCGGTGATGACCACAGGCGGTCACGTCGTCGCCGGTGTCGCGGCGCAGATGCCGGACGCCGGCCGGGTCGCGCACCAGGTCGAACTCCTCGTGAAGCCGCGACTGGTGATGACTGGAGGGCGGACCCACGATCATTTGCCGGCTCGGGCAGTAGAGCGCGTACCAGCGTGTGGCGTCCGGCTCTGTTTCGATCTCGACCAGGCGCATATCGTCCGATGCGGACGGCGGCTTCGATCGTGACGACCGCAGCGGCTCACCCGTGACCGTCGCGCGATAGCAGTGGCTGCCATCGGGCAGAGTGCCTCCGATCGGACAGGCCGACTCGTAAAGCGACTCGAGCAGGGCCTCCACCACAGTGCTGTACTGCGCGTAGATGACCGAACCGTCCTCGAACGACACGGTCGCCAGCCACATGCCCATCGCCACCCGCCCCCGCTCGGGGTTGAGAGTAACCACTCACTCACGTCGCCCGGGTGGGCCGAGCGTTCTGGACGCGCCAGCGGCCAGCTCGGAACGCCCGGGTCCCCGCGGGAGCGACGGTCCGTCACCCACCACCCGGCTGGGACATCCGGCTCTTGATCTTGATCGGAATCCGCGAAGAACCGCCGCGCTTGGCGCAAATGGCGAAGCGCCGGACCATAATGGTCCGGCGCTTCGAAGAAACTCAACGGTGGATGCGACGACGACCGCCGTAACCGGCGACCAGGGCCACACCGATCGCGGCCAGCACGACCTGGAACAGAAGCTCGATCCAGTCGAAGCCCGCGGTGTCGGCGACGCCGGCGGCGCGGGCCAGGACGGTGCCCAGCAGCGCGGCGACAACACCGATGACCAGGGTCAGCCAGATCGGGATGTTCTGCTTGCCCGGTACGACCAGGCGGCCCAGGGCGCCGATGATGAGACCGACGATGAGGGCGGTGATGATGCCGGTGACAGTCATTGGGGGGTTCCTCTCGGGGTGAAGCAGTTGTTGCGTCCGTCGAGCCCCAGAGTTCCCGAGTGGTCGAAAAACCAAACCGCCTTATTTTTTGTTTGCTCCCTTGGTGTCCGCGCCGTCAGAGGTCGACAGGGCGGCGATGAACGCCTCCTGCGGCACCTCGACCCGGCCGACCATCTTCATCCGCTTCTTGCCCTCTTTCTGCTTCTCGAGCAGCTTGCGCTTACGGCTGATGTCGCCGCCGTAGCACTTGGCGAGCACGTCCTTGCGGATGGCGCGGATCGTCTCGCGGGCGATGATGCGGCTGCCGATGGCGGCCTGGATCGGCACCTCGAACTGCTGGCGCGGAATGAGTTTCTGCAGCTTGGCGGCGATGGTGATGCCGTAGTTGTACGCCTTGTCCTTGTGCACGATCGCGCTGAAGGCGTCGACCGGCTCTCCGTGGAGCAGAATGTCCACCTTGACCAGATCGGCGACCTGCTCGCCGGTCGGCTCGTAGTCGAGTGACGCGTAGCCCTTGGTCTTGCTCTTCAGCTGGTCGAAGAAGTCGAAGATGATCTCGGCCAGGGGCAGCGTGTAGCGCAGCTCGACCCGCTCGGACGAGAGGTACTCCATGCCGAGCAGGCTGCCCCGGCGGCTCTGGCAGAGTTCCATGACGGCGCCGACGTACTCGTTGGGCACCAGCACGGTTGCCCGCACGACGGGCTCGTGGATCTCAGCGATCTTGCCGTTGGGGAACTCGCTCGGGTTGGTGACGATCCGCTCCTCCGCGTCCTCGGTGTAGACGCGGTAGACCACGTTGGGCGCGGTCGAGATCAGGTCGAGGTTGAACTCGCGTTCCAGCCGCTCGCCGATGATCTCAAGGTGCAGCAGGCCGAGATAGCCGACGCGGAAGCCGAAGCCCAGCGCGGCCGACGTCTCGGGCTCGTAGGTCAGCGCGGCGTCGTTGAGCTTGAGCTTGTCGAGCGCGTCACGCAACGCCGGGTAGTCGGAGCCGTCGATCGGGTAGAGGCCCGAATAGACCATCGGCTTCGGGTCCTTGTAGCCGCCGAGCGATTCCTTGGCCGGGCGGTTGTTGCCGGTCACGGTGTCGCCGACCCGGGACTGACGGACGTCCTTCACGCCGGTGATCAGGTAGCCCACCTCGCCGACACCGAGCGCGCCGGCCTTCTCCATCTCGGGCGAGACGACGCCGATCTCGAGCAGCTCGTGCACGGCACCGGTGGACATCATCTTGATGCGGTCGCGCGCCTCGATACGGCCGTCGATGACCCGGACGTACGTGACCACGCCGCGATAGACGTCGTAGACCGAGTCGAAGATCATCGCGCGAGCTGGGCCGTCGGCGTCGCCGACCGGGGGCTTGAACTGGCGGACGATCTCGTCGAGCAGGTGATCGACGCCGACGCCGGTCTTGCCCGACACCCGCAGCACGTCGTCGGGCTCGACGCCGATCAGCTTGGCCAGTTCCTCGGCGTACTTCTCGGGCTGGGCCGCGGGCAGGTCGATCTTGTTGAGCACCGGGATGATGTGCAGATCGTTCTCCATCGCCAGGTACAGGTTGGCGAGGGTCTGCGCCTCGATGCCCTGGGCGGCGTCGACCAGCAGGACCGCGCCCTCACAGGCGGCGAGGGACCGGGAGACCTCGTACGTGAAGTCGACGTGCCCCGGGGTGTCGATCATGTTGAGGACCGCGGTTTCGCCCTGCTGACCACCCTCGCGCACGGTCCACGGCATGCGGACGGCCTGCGACTTGATGGTGATGCCGCGCTCGCGCTCGATGTCCATGCGGTCGAGGTATTGCGCGCGCATCTGGCGCGGGTCGACCACTCCGGTGATCTGCAGCATGCGGTCGGCCAGCGTCGACTTGCCGTGGTCGATGTGGGCGATGATGCAGAAGTTGCGGATGCGACCGGGGTCGGTGGCACCGATCACGTTCACGCCGGGGTCGAGCGGTCCAGGCACGGTCATCCGTTCTTGTCGAGCTGGGAGTGCGCCGGCGAGCCGCCGGCGCCATCTATCGTCCCACGTCCGCGGTGGAGCCCGTGCGAGGGCGGTTCAGACCCGGTCGAGCGGGAGGCGCGGGGGCGGCGGGAGCTCGGCGAAGATCGGGTCTCCCGGCCGTACGACTCCACCCCGCAGCACGACCGTCATGACGCCGCCCTTCCGGACGACGTTGCCGTTCGCGTCGTGGCCGACCATCTCTTTGAGCAGGCCCGGCTGGAGCCCGTTGATCTGCGCGCACGGGTTCCGCAGCCCGGCTACGATCACCGCCGGCCGCGGGTCCGCGGCCGCACGCTCGACCGCGGCTCGCACCGCGTCGGCGGCTCGGGCGGTCGGCTCATCCAGGGTGGCCGCGTCGGCCGCGGCCAGGACTCCGGCCAGCGCCGCGCCCACATCGCCGTCCAGGTGTTTCGGCGCCGGCGGCCCGAAGCGCAGCACCGTCCCCAACGGCAGCCCGAGCAGATCGATCCCGCGGGTCGTCACGTTCTCGCCCAGATCTCCCGGCCGGACCTGGTAGCCCTTGTCACCGACCTCGCCGAACAGCTCCTCGTGAATCAGGTGCACCTGCCGCAGATTGGGCTGAGTCGGATCGGCCCGCACCCGGCCCTGATGCCGCACATGCACCCCGGCGTGCGAATCCCCCTCCACCCCGAGCCCGGCCACCAGCACGATCTCGCCGTGCACCGGCTTGGTGAACGAGTAGGTCTCGTTCCGGCTGACTGACACCACAAACCCCATGCCCCGGAGTCTCGCCGACCGGAGGGCCGGCGCTCGACCCGTTTACGCGGGCTCGGCTTCACGCGGGCTCGGCTTCACGCGGGCTCGGCTTCACGCGGGCTCGGCTTCACGCGGGCTCGGCTTCACGCGGGCTCGGCTTCACGCGGGCTCGGCCAGGAACAGGGCGGACAACTTGGGCAGGCGCCGATGCATCTCCTCCTCGTTGTCGAAATCCCACAGCTCGGCGACGTCGGGCCGGATCACCGGCCGGTCTCCCTCGGGCAGGGGCGACCCGGTGGCCTCGGCATAGGCCTCGGCCGCGATCGACAGCACCTCTTCGGCCTCGAAGACCGCCCCGGTGTCGGCCGCGGCCTTGATCACCGCCACGTCGGCCAGCGAGTCGGGCGCCTTGACCGAGCGGGCCACCGCCTCGCGCCCGTGCGCGATCAGCCAGCCACGGAAGCTGTCGAAGCCGTCCTCGCCGACCCCGCCGTTGATCAGGTAGGCCGCCGCCCACAGATCCTGGGTGCCGGAGGCGGCCATGACCTTGTCGAGATGCCGACCCCAGGCCACGATCTCGTCCGGATCGCGGGTGGCCAGGTCGGCCACGGCACGTCGGGCCACCTCGGCGGGCGAGGCGGGCCGCTCGGCGGTCGCGCGGCTGATGACCGCCCAGAAGTCGTCGGTTCGCATAGTGAGGATCCTGCCAGTGGGGTACGACAAAACCCGGGAGGGCAGGATGGGACGGTGCGGTCGATTTCGCTCCCCGACGTGCCTTACGGCGCTACAGCCGTACGCCCCGGCTGGCCCGACCTCCCCGAGAGCCTCCGCCGGGCGGTCGCGGCCCGTCTCGGCGCCCCCGTCAGCGACGTGCGCAGCGCGGGTGGCGGCTTCACCCGGGCCTTCGCCGCGCTGATCACCACCGCCGACGGTCCGGCCGCGTTCGTCAAGGCGGCGCCGCTGAAGGATCCGACCTCCGAGTGGTACGCCCGTGAGGCCTACATCACGTCCCACCTGCCCGCCGAGGTGGCCGCGCCGAGGCCGCTCTGGACCATGGTCGACAGCGACTATTTCGTGGTGTGCCTCGAACCGGTCGACGGCCACGTGCCCGCCCTGCCGTGGTCACCACCCGAACTGGACGCCGCCCTGACCGCCTGGCGGACGGCGGCCGACGCGCTGGCCACGCCGAGCCGCGAACTGCTCGAGGCCGGCGTGCCGCACCTGCCCGAGATCCTGCGCGGCGAGATGTCCTGGTGGTCCCGCATCGCCGCCGGCCGCGAGCCGATGCCCCGCACGGCCCACGGCACGGTGGCGCCGACCCGGCTCGCCCATCTGACCCGGCTCGAGCAGCAACTGCCCGGGCTGGCCGGCGGCGACGCGCTCATGCACGGCGACCTGCGGATCGACAACCTGATGATCGACCGCTCCGGCCACGCGCGGCTCTGCGACTGGACCTGGCCGGCCCGCGGCGCCGCCTGGTTCGACACGGTGACGCTGCTGGTCACCGTGTTTGCGAGCGGGCTCGACGCGGACTCGTACCTGGACGGCTGGAACGCCCCCACCGAGGGCGTCGACGGTGCCTTGGCTGCGCTGGCCGGATACTGGCTGGTGCGGGCGGACGACGGCCCGAGCAGCGCCTCCCCGCACAGCCGCCAGCACCAGCGGTTCAGTGGCGAGCAGGCGCTGGCCTGGCTGGCCGCCCGCCGAGGCTGGTGACAGGCCGTTTTGGCGGCTCGCGGCGGTGCTGGTAGTCTGGTTCATCGCGTGTGGTGAACAGGCTGTGGTTGACAAATCACGGTGGTGACCACCCCCGCTGTGACCAGTTTCCGAACACCTAGTCAGGACAAGGCTGTCGCGTGGCGAACATCAAGTCCCAGATCAAGCGCAACCGGCAGAACGAGAAGGCCCGGCTGCGCAACAAGTCGGTCAAGTCGTCGCTGAAGACCGTGATCCGCAAGCTCAACGAGGCGAGCACGGCCGGCGACGTGGAGACCGCGACGACGCTGCTGCGTGACGCCTCTCGTCAGCTCGACAAGGCCGCGAGCAAGGGCGTCATCCACAAGAACCAGGCGGCCAACCGCAAGTCGGCCATCGCCAAGCGCGTCTCGGCGCTCTCCGCCTGATCGCACCGGCTCCGACCGGGCATCGCCGGGCCTGACAGGCTCGATGCGGTGCCCGGTTTTGCTGTTCCAGATCAAGACCGTTTCCCCGTACGCCTCCAGGCCGCCCCCCGCCGAGCGCCCCGGGCCGCCCCCCGCCGAGCGCCCCGGGCCGCCCCCGCCGAGCGCCCCGGGCCGCCCACCCCTCTGAAGCCCAACGCGCCCCGCCCACTCAGGCCCGCCGGGCCGCCCCGCTCGGGCCTGCCGCGCCGTCCCGCCCACTCAGGTCCGCCGCGCCGTCCCGCTCGGGCCTGCCGCGCCGTCCCGCCCACTCAGGCCCGCCGCGCCGTCCCGCCCCACTCAGGCCCGCCGCGCCGTCCCGCTCGGGCCTGCCGCGCCGTCCCGCCCCACTCAGGCCCGCCGGGCCGCCCCGCCCCACTCAGGCCCGCCGCGCCGTCCCGCTCGGGCCTGCCGCGCCGTCCCGCCCCACTCGGGCCCGGACGCGCCGCCCGCTCAGCGGCTCAAGCCCGGACGCGCCGGCTCAGAAATCGCCCGCGCGCACGCCATGAGACAGCACCCCACCGCGCCGCCTCAAGCCGCGCCGCTCATCCCTTGGGCGCTGCCCACGTGACCGACTCGCTACGACGCCCGTCCGCTCTCGCCTCGCAGCAGCGCGTGACCGTCAGCCACCTCTCGTAACGACGAGTAGCCGTCAGGCCTCACCCGCCGCAAACGCCCAGCGACCGACGTCACCCACGCCGCCGCTCAGTCCAAGCACCAACCCGAAGCAGCACCCAACCGGCCGACATCACGCGTAGAGCGCCGCGAAGCCGAGCGCCTTATTCGTAACGGCGCGTCGCCGACTGGCGGATCCACTGCTGCTGGGCCTCGGCCCGCTCGGCCCAGGGCCGCATGATCGGCGCACCCCGTTCGCGGCTGATCATGCCCGGGAGCCGGGTGGTCGCCTCGTCCGACGGGCGCACGTGCTCCGCCACCCTGCGACTGGCCATCGCGGCCGCCGGAGCCGGCGCCCGCACCGGCGGAGTCACCGAGCCGGCGATCAGATCGTTGAGCTTCACCATGATCGCGACCGTGGCCGGCAGCACGAGCACGCCCCACCAGCTCACCAGCTCGGCCAAGGCGAGCAGGATGCCCAGCGCCACCGCCCCCTCGAGGAAGACGAAGCAGAGGAACCCGCTCGGCGTCAGATGCTTGAGGCGCAGCATGCGGGCATAGAGCGGCCGGTGCCCCACGAACGCCTCCGGCTCGGGCCTCATCGCGCCCCACCCGAACGACGGGCGGCGGCCACCGCGAACACGGCCTGCTCGAGTGCATAGCCACGATCTTCGGCGCCGCCCTTGACCGCGGCGTTGCAGTCGGCCGCCGCGCGCATGGCGTCGACCAGCCCCTCGGGCGTCCAGCCCCGGCTGCGCTCCTGGGCCCGCTGGATCTTCCACGCGGGCATGCCGAGCGAACTGGCCATCTGGTACGGATTTCCCCGCCCGGCCGAGGCGACCTTGGCCACCGTGCGCACACCGTCGGCGATGGCGTCGGCGATCGGCACCGGATCGACACCCACGTGCAGAGCCCAGCGCAGCGCCTCGAGTGCCCCCGGCACGTCGCCGATCATCGCCGCGTCGGCCACCGTGAAGCCGCTGACCTCGGCCCGGCCCTTGTAGTAGCGGGCCACGACGGCCTCAGTGACCCGCCCGTCGGTGTCGGCGAGCAGCTGTGAGCAGGCCGCCGCTATCTCACGCAGATCGTTGCCGACCGACGCCAGCAGCGCCGACGCGGCCGCCTCGTCGCATTTCCCGCCGTTACGCCGGAACTCGTCACGCACGAACGCGATCCGCTCCCGATCGCCCTTGAGCTTGGCCGCCGGCACCACAGTGGCGCCCGCTGAGCGCAA
This sequence comes from Paractinoplanes bogorensis, assembly GCF_018829635.1. Lineage (GTDB taxonomy): Bacteria > Actinomycetota > Actinomycetes > Mycobacteriales > Micromonosporaceae > Actinoplanes > Actinoplanes bogorensis. Next base: position 46,105 of record NZ_JAHKKG010000016.1, on the reverse strand, counting down.
CCCGTCGGCCAGCGCCTTGCCCTTCGCGCCGCCCAGGTGGGTGACGATCAGGGTGACGTCCGGGTCCGGGTTTTTCGCGTACGCCACCAGGGCGGTGATCAGGTCTTTCTTCGCATCCTGCCCACTGCGCAGCACGAGCACGCGCCGCCCGCCGAACAGCGACGGGCTCAACATCTCGGCGATCTCACCGACCATGAGGGTGCCCGCCTCGTATTCCCGCACGTCGGCCCCCGGCTCGGCCGCCCTCGCGTCGTCGACGGCGGCGGTGACCGCACGAGCGGCGAGCAGCTCCTCATCGCCTTGGACGAGCAGCAACGAAGCGGGAGGCGCGGTGTTCACGCCCAACATCGTTGCACGAAGGGCTGACGTTTCCGCGAGCCTCACTCCTTAGCGCCGACTCATGAGTCAGGGAATGCGAAAGCCGACATATCGGCACCCGGCCATGCGCCGAATCGGCCGTTCGCGGCTCGATCAGGCTGGATGTCTGCCCCGCCCGGAACCGCACACCGAACGGCCATCGACCACTGTCGCCCCGGGACCGATGCTGACTGAACGGCTTAACCCGGGCGTGTCGGCAGCTCGGACGGCAGCATCGACCCGACCCAGGCGTCGACCCGGCCGCCCCGGTGCACGAGTCGCTGCCGCAACACGGCCTCGACCCGGAACCCGGCCTTCTCCGCCACCCGCCGCGACGCGTGGTTGCCGACCTCCGCCCGCCACTCGATCAACCCGAGCCCGAGCACCTCGAAGCCCCACCGGCACAGCGCCCGCACCGCCGCCGTGGCCACGCCCCGCCCTCGGGCCGCCGGATCCATCCAGTAGCCGATCTGCCCCGCCCCCGCGCCGTCCAGCCCGAACCCGACCCGCCCCCACCGGGCCGTCCCGCCCGCCTCCGGCTCGACGACGAACTCCGCCCGGCTCCCGTTGTCCCACGCCGCCACCGCCATCTCCCGCACGAAGAACTCCGCGTCGGCGAGCCGGTACGGAATCGGGAGCTGCACATACTTCTGTACCCGCTGGTCCAGCGAGACCTCGTACACCCAGGGAATGTCGCCCTCCTCGAAGGGCCGCAGCCGAATATCCCCCGCCGTGATCGTCTCGCGCTCCATCCCCGCATTGTCGGCCAAGCACACCCGGCCGGTCAGGGCGCCGGCGAACCCCCAGCCGGTCAAGGTGCCGGCGAATCCCCAGCCGGTCAGGGAGTCGGCAGATCCCCAGCCGGTCAAGGCGCTGGCGAATCCCCAGCCGGTCAGGGAGTCGGCAGATCCCCAGCCGGTCAAGGCACCGGCCGATCCGCAACCGGTCAGGGAGCCGGCGGATCCCCGCGCGCGACCACCGCCAACCCACGCCCGCTGGCCACCGCGGCCAGGTCACCCAACTGATCGGTACGCAGCACGCGCGCCCCACCCCGGGCCAGCCGCGCCAGCAGCGGCCCGTTCGGGTGCCCGTAATCGTTGTCCGCCCCGACCGACACCAGCGCCACCGAGGGCCGGATCTCGTCGAGGAACCGCGGCGACTGGTAGCTGCTCCCGTGATGCGCCACCTTCAGGATGTCCGCCCGCACCGCGTCCGCGCCCAGGTGCGCCAGCATGTCGTCCTGTTCCTCGGTCTCGGCGTCACCGGGCAGCAGGATTGTCCGGCCGTCCACTTCGGCTCGCAGCACCAGCGAGTTGTTGTTCGGGTCCGAGTTCGTGCCCCGCAGAGGCTCGACCGGCCCGAGAACCTTCAAGGTCAAATTCCCGCTCCCGTACGCCCACCCGGGCCCCACGCCCAGCACACCGACCCGCCCCGCGGTGGCGGCCACCGACGCTCGTCCGGCCGGCGGGTCGGGCCAGTCCGGACCGACCACGGCGCGGACGTCCCGCCCCCGGAACACGCCCGCCACCCCACCGATGTGGTCGACGTGGAAGTGGCTGACCACGAACAGCACCACCTGCCGGACGCCGAGCCGGCGCAGACAGTGGTCGACCGCGTTCGGTTCGGGCCCGGCGTCGACGACGACCGCGCGACCGGACCCGGCCGGCAGGACGATCGCGTCGCCCTGGCCCACCGCGCACGCCACGATCAGCCAGCCGGGTGGCGGCCAGCCCGGGGCCAGCAGACGCACCGGCAGCGCTCCGAGCACTCCCCCGAGCGCCACCACGGTGACCAGCTTGCGAATCAGCGGGCGCCGCGTGGCGACCAGCAGCCCGACCGTGATCACGGCGAGCAGCAGCGCCCCGGTGAGCCCGCCCGGCCATGGCAGCGCCCCCGCGGGCACCCGGGCGCCGTAGGTTGCGACCAGCACCAGCCACTGCGCCGGCCAGTGCCCGAGCCAGGCGGTGAACTCGGCTCCGGCCGGCCACACCGGCGAGATCACCGCCGACGTCACGCCGAGCAGGGTGGCCGGGGCGATCGCGGGCACGACGAGCAGGTTGGCCGGGATCGCGATGATGCTGATCGTGCCGGACAGCCCGGCGACGACCGGCCCGCAGGCGACCTGCGCAGCCGCCGGCACGGCCAGCGCCTCGGCCGCGCCCGGCGGCCAGCCCCGGCGGCGCAGCCCGTCCCGCCACACCGGCGCGAGCAGCAGCAGACCCGAGGTGGCCAGCACCGACAGCGCGAACCCGACGTCCGACGCCAGTTCGGGGTCGACCACGATCAGCACTGCCACGCCCGCGGCGAGCGCCGGCAGAGCCGCCCGCTTGCGTCCGGAGGCCAGACCGAGCAGCCCGATCGCCCCCATCGCGGCCGCCCGCACCACACTGGGCGACGGCCGGGCCAGAATCACGAACCCGACCAGCGCCACCGCACAGACCAGCGCCGTGACGACCGGCCCGGCCCGGGTCCGCCGCACGGCAAACAACACGACACCCAGGACGATTGCCACATTAGCCCCGGATACCGCGTTCAAATGCGTCATGCCGGTAGTCCGGAAGTCCTCTTCGAGCGCCGGATCGAGCCGGCTCGTGTCTCCCACGACCAGCCCCGGCAGGAGCCCGCCCGGCCGGTCCGGCAACGGCGCACACGCACGCTGCAGCCCGGCCCGCAGCACCCCGGCCGCCCGCTGCGCCCACGACGACCGCCCCACCGGTCGCGGCGCCTCCCGCACCGAGGCCACCACGGCCCGCAGGTCCCCACCACGCGGCGGCAACAGCTTGCCGGTCGCCGTCACCCGCTGCCCCGGCAACAACCCGCGCCACCCCGGATCGCTGCCCAGCACCAGAGCACGCGCCGACAGCCGCAGCGGCGCCGCGTCTTCCGCCCGCACCCCTTTCAGATCAACCGCCACGATGTACATCGGAGGCCCGCCCACCGACCCACGCAGAGCTCGCGGATCATCCCGGACCACCATGTCCAGCCACACCGGATCCCCGGCCCGCACCAGGTCCACGAGCGGCCCGGCCTCCCGAACGCTGACCCGCGCTCCCGTCGCGATCGCCCCGCACGCCACCCCGAGCAGAACAGCCACCCCCACCCACCGCCCCGCCCACGCCCAACGCCCCACCGCAGACCCCGGAACACCCGCCGACCCGGAAGAGCCGACACCACTCGCAGCCGCCGACCCAGCGTTTCGCGCAAAATGGTTTGTCTTCGGGGCCGTTGTGCCGCCTTCGCCAGCTCCTCGCCTCCACAGGCCGGCCTCGTGGAGACCCGCGGCCGCCTGGGCACGGTCCGCCCCGGCCCGGCCGTGCCCGGCGGCCAACCAGGCGACGACCATCGCGGCCAGAATCGCAGCGCCCACGCCGAGCAGGATGCCTACCCGCGCCGACAGGTAGAGGGCGGCCAGCGCCGACAACCACACCGCGACGGCAAAGCCCGCCAACCGAAGGTCAGCGACACTCTTCCGCTCGTCGCCCGAGCGCTGGCCGTCCTTCCGGGGTTGATCCACCCTCCGAGGAGCCGATCCGGAACGTTGACCGCCGCTCAACGAACGCCCGCCCCAACGCACGACGGTTGCTCGCTCCTCCCGGGGGCTGAACGGGCCCCCGCACCCCTCGATGCCCGGTTCGTCGACCAGCGATCGTCGCCGGTGACATCCGCCCGCGGCGCACGATGTCTGAGCAGGTCCGCACGGCGCTTCCAGCACGCCGACCGGCGGCCAAGCTGGGCTCTCATACGGTGACCAGGTCTTTGAGTTGCTCGTAGCGCGCGTCGCCGATGCCGTCGACCTTGCGCAGGTCGGTGACGGCCTTGAAGCCGCCTTGGGCGTCGCGGGCGTCGAGGATGCGCTGGGCCAGCACCGGTCCCACGCCGGGCAGGCCGTCCAGGTCGGCGAGCGTGGCGGTGTTGAGGTTGACCAGTCCACCGGCACCGGGTGCTCCACCCGCGGGCGCGGCCGGACCGGTCGGGAGCACCACGCCCGGTGGCGGAGTGACCCCGACCATGATGAGTTCGCCGTCGACCACCTTGCGGGCGAGGTTGAGCACGGCGACGTCCACCCCCGGTTCGGCGCCCCCGGCCGCGGTGAGCGCGTCGGCCACCCGAGCACCCGGGGCCAGGCGCACCAGTCCCGGCTTGCGCACCTTGCCCCCGACCGCGACCACCACCTCACTGGCCGCGGACGCCGAACCACGAACGCTCACCGGCGCGTCGCCGTCGGCACTGCTGGTCGTCTCGATCGCATCCAGCGGCCCCGGCGCCACCGCGTCGACCTGGGGCCGGGCCCGCCAGGCGAGCACGGCCGCGATCACAATGACGACAGCCGCCACCGCAGCCAGCGCGCGAACTCCGCGCCGCCCCGGGTCGAACGCCCCCATCCCGAACCGCCGCCCACCGTCATCCGCCCCACCGAACGCCCCGGCCGAACTGAGCTGCTCCTCCGGCTCAGGCAGACTCGACGAGGTGGCCGAGAACCGATCGTGGTCCGGATCGAACACGTAACTCTCCGAGGGCGGCTCAGTAAACCGATCGGTCGCGTCCGGCAACACCCACCCCGGCGGCGGCAAGGGCCGCTGACCAGGCAACACAGTCGACGGCACCGGCCGCTGACCGGGCACGGCGGCCCGGACACCGTCAGCCGCCGACCGAAACGAATCACCCTCAGGCATCACATCGCTCCCCCGCGGAAATGACTCGGCCGCGCGCGTCACCCCGGCCCCCGACGAAAACGGCTCACCCGCAGGCAACACCCCGGCCTCCAACGGAAACGGCTCACCCGCAGGCAACACCCCGGCCTCCGACGGAAACGGCTCGGCGGCCGGCAACACGTCGGCGAGGTGCGAGCTCCGAAGATCGGTGACGGGATGTGCCCCGGTAGCGGCCCTCAGGGCGGCCGCCGAAGACTGCGACACCACCTGCGGCCCTGCCCCAGCCAGGGCTGCAGACGGAAATGACCCGACCTGCTCTCCCGTAGGGCGCGGAGGCGCTCCCGTCGAGCGCGGAGGCGCTCCCGTCGGACGCGGGGGCGCTCCCGTCGAGCGCGGAGGCACTCCCGTCGGACGCGGAGGCACTCCCGTCGAGCGCGGAGGCACTCCCGCCGGACGCGGGACGGAAGCCGCCCGGGTGGTGGCAGCGGACCGATCAAGCGCACCCAGCGGAACCGAAGCCTGCGGCAAGGTCGTGACAGTAGGCAAAGCAGGAGCACCCAGTGCGGTAGTAATGGTCGGCGCGCCGCTCACACCCGGCCCACGATCCGCGAACGGCCCAGCACCTACGCCGGACACGGTGGCAACGGTCGGCGCCGCGCTCACACCCGGCCCACGATCCGCGAGCAGCGCAGCACTCAAGTCCGGCGCGGCGACAACGCCCGACGCACGGTCTGCGAGCGGCGCAGCACTCAAGTCCGGCGCGGCGACAACGCCCGGCCCACGATCCGCGAGCAACGCAGCACTTAAGTCCGGCGCGGCGACAACGCCCGACGCCACACCCGACGCACGATCCGCGAGCAGCGCAGCTGCCCGCCTCGGGGCGCCGGACGCGACCGACGCAGACGGGGCGCTCGGCTCGATGCCCGACACGTCGGTCAGAGCCGGGTCCGGCGTAGGTCTCGCAGCCGGCGGCGTGGCCCACGGGGTGCCCGGCCGATAAGGATCCGCGGCCGCCGACGAGCGGCCAGCCGGAGGACTGGAAGCCGCAACCACCTCGGGTGGGTGAAACCCGGCGCTGGGCGCCGCCTCCAGGTCCACGTCGTCGGGCCAGCCCGGAATGATGTCGGACCACTCCAACGGGTCACCCACCTCAGCCAGCCCGGCCAGCCCCGAGGCATAGGAGGCCGAGGACGGCCCAGCGGCGTAGGAGGCGGAGGACGGCCCAGCGGAGTAGGAGGCCGAGGACGGCCCAGCGGTGTAGGAGGCCGACGGCCCAACCGGCCCGGAGGCGTAGGAGGCCGGGCCGGGGGCAGCGGAAGCAGCCGGGTAGGTGAAGGATGGGTCAGGGCGCGGAGCGGCCGATGCCGGCAGGTCGCGTACCGAACCTGCCAGCACCGACCGCAGCCTCTGCGCCGCGGCGTCGTCGGTGGATTTCCGCTCTCGCACGCCGACGAAGCTAGGCGTTTCCGCGCCGACGAGTTCCGAGCCCTGTGGACAGAGGTGCATTGTGGATAACCCGGCGATCATGCCGGCGTGTGCAAGCGCCACCGTCGTGGAGCGTCTGCGTGCGGCTGGCTGTGTCTTCGCCGAAGACGAGGCGGCGATCATCGAAGCCACCGCGACAGACGCTGAGCACCGGGATCGCATGGTCGAGCGCCGGGCGGGCGGCGAGCCCCTCGAGCAGGTCGTCGGGCACGCCGATTTCGCCGGTGTCCGCGTCCGGCTGCGGCCCGGCGTCTTCGTCCCCCGGGTGCGCAGCGAGCTGCTCGTCCGGGTCGCCGCCGAGCACGACCCGAAGGTTCTGGTCGACCTCTGTTGCGGTTCGGGCGCGCTCGGCCTGGCCGTCCGCCACCGGCGTCCGGGCATCGAACTGCACGCCGCCGACCTGGACCCGGTGGCCACCGCCTGCGCCCGCGACAACGGCATCGCCGACGTGCACACCGGTGACCTCTACGACGCTCTCCCGAGCACGCTCCAAAACCGGGTCGACGTCCTGATCGCCAACGTTCCCTATGTCGCCACCGACCACATCCCGTTCCTGCCGGCCGAGGCCCGCGACCACGAACCCCGCATGGCCCTCGACGGCGGCCCCGACGGTCTTGATATCTTTCGCCGGGTCGCCGGGAGCGCTCCCACCTGGCTGGCAAAGGGCGGCATCCTGCTCTCCGAGATCACCGAGGCGCAGGCCGGAGAGGCGATCGCCGCGACCGCCCGGTCGGGTCTGGACGCTGAGGTCATCTACGACGAAGATCTCGATGCGCGAGTGGTCCGGGCGACGGTCCGGAAGAGCTGAGGAAGAGGCGTACGGGGTGGGCCTGCTGCGACGCTACGCCCGGGCCAGGCTGGCCGCCCAGGTGATGCGCGACCTGCGCCGGGCCGGTTTCGAGACGGTCCGCTACGACGCCCGCACCTTTCAGGTCCGATACACCACAAATGTCCAGATCGAACCGGAGTTCCTGGAGCTCACGCCGCTGCTGACGCAACCCCGGAAGGGTCGGCGGAAGCGCATCCATGCGTACGTCGCCGGCCTCACCCCCGATCCGGTCCCGGCGACCTGGCCGATCGCGCAACCTCTGCTGCGCCCGGTGCTGCGCGGCACCACCCCGGGCAACTCGCTGCGCCGGCCAGCGATGCCCTACCTGTACGAATACGTCGTCATCGACCATCCCGAGGCGATGACCTACGTGACCGAAGATCAACTGCGTTCCTGGTCCGTACGCCCCCACGAGGTTTTCGCCGCCGCCCGCGCCAACCTCGAGGCCGTCACCCTGCACGGCACCCCGACCGAGGTCATCCGCTTCGTCGACGACGGCGACGCCTACTGGGTCTCGCACCTGCTCCTCGAGCACTGGCTGGAACGACTCGACCCGCAGGTCGGCGGCTCACCGGTCGCGTTCGCCCCGGAGCGCGGCACCCTGCTGATCACCTCGGCCGGCAGCCCGCATCTCCCGGCCCTGTTCGCCCAGGCCGAGGAGCTCTACGCCCGGTCGCCCCGCCCGATCACCCCGATGGCGTACGTCAGCGACGACCAGGGGTGCACGGTGCATCTCACAGCCGGACCCGGCAATCCGTTGCACCACGCCGTCCAGCGCGCCGAGCGCATCCTGGCCGTCCAGGAGTACACCCGCCAGGCCGCCCACCTCACCGAGCCGACGGCCGGGATCGAACTGGTCGGCGACGACGACACGGGCTGGCGCACCCGGGCCGTCTGGGACGAGAAATCCCTGCTCCCGCGGGCCGACGAGGTGCAGATCGGCGACCGTACGCTCCCCTGGCCCGAGCTCGCCCCGAGCCTGATCCCCGCCGAAGGCCCCGACCCGGTCCGTTACAAAAAGGCTTAGGCGCGCCGGTGCACGACGATCCCGGCCACGCCCGGCCCCACGTGCGCCGCGACGACCGCCCCGATCTCGGTGATGTAGCAGTCCCGCAGCCGGTCCCCCAGCCGCATGATCACCTGATCGGCCAGGGCGGCCGCCCGGTCCGGGGCCTGCAGATGGTGCACGGCAATGTCGACAGCACCCTCGCCGGAGGCTTCCACGGCCAGATCGACCAGCTTGGCGAGCGCCCGCCCGGCCGTACGGACCCGATCTTTGACCACGATCGCCCCGTCGACCACGTGCAGGATCGGCTTGACCGACAGGGCCGTGCCGAGCAGCGCCGACGCCGCCCCGATCCGCCCGCCCCGCCGCAAGAACTCGAGCGTGTCGACGTAGAAGAGCGTGCTCACCCGCTCCGCGTTCTCGACGGCTTCCCGGCGTACGGAAACCAGGTCTTGACCTTGACGGGCCGCGGCGGACGCGGCCAGGGCGGCGAACCCGAGCCCCATCCCCGTCGTGTGGCTGTCGACCACCTCGACCCGCGACCCGAACTCGGCCGCGGCCAGCTCGGCCGCCTCGTGGGTGCCGGAGAGCCGGGACGAGAGATGGACCGAGACGATGCCGTCGGCGCCGCCGTCGAGCAGTTCGCGATAGGCCGCCGCGAACTGGGCCGGGGCCGGCCGCGAGGTGCTCACCGCGGCCCGGCGTTCGCCCAGGGCCCGAGCCACTTCGGCCGGCTGGATCTCGATGCCTTCGAGCCCGTCGGCGCCGTTGATGATCACCGTGAGGGGCACGACGGTCAGCTCATACGAGCCGCGGAGTTCGGCGGGCAGGTACGCGGTGGAGTCGGTGACGACCGCGACGGGCATGCGGGCACGGTAGCCGATCAGAAGCCCAGGTGAGCGCGGGGGTCACCCCTTCTTGACCGACACCACCACGAACGGCACGCCCTGCTGGCAGGTCGACATCATGCCCGGCTGGGACTGACCCGAGACGGTGACCGTGCTGCCCACGACCGCGTCGGCCCGCATCGCCGCGTCGTCGAAGATCAGCAGGTGGGAGCCGGTGCCGTCGGTGAGGACGAGGCAGTTGGGTTCGACCCCGGCGGTCACCGTGCCGGTGATGGTCTGGCCGCCGGCGTTGGGCCGGCCGGTCGGCTCACCGGCCGGGCCGCTGGTCTTGGCCGACGGCACGGGCAGGTCGACCACGTCGGACGCCGAGGCGGAGGGCGCGGGCGCCGAGGCGGCCCCGGTGTCGGACGCGTTGTTGGCACAGCCGGCCGTGACCAGCAGAAGGAGCAGAACGGCGGGAACGGTACGAGTCACCATGATGGCTTGGACGCTACCGGATCATCGACGGTTCCCTCGTCAGGCCGATCAGACGGGGGGCGGCACCGGCCGGTCGCTGAACGGCCCGACGTTGTAGGCCGCGACCTGCCAGCCCCGCTTGTCGTCGCGGGTCAGCTCGACCCAGTGGCAGTTCTGCAGGGCGCGCAGCGTGCGCAGCTGCTCGAGCGGCCAGCCGAGCAGGTGACCGATGCCCTGCCGGGCGGCGGCCCCGTGCGTCGCGACCACGACCGTGCCCCCGGCGGGCGCCAGTGCGGCCGCGTCACGCAGCGCGTCGGCGACCCGTTGGCCCAGCTCGTCGAGGGTTTCGACGTCGCCGCCGACCTCTTGCCCGGCGGTCCAGCGGGCGTGCTGGTCGGGGTGCAGCTGGGCGACCTCGGGCATGGTGAGGCCCTGCCAGGCACCGAAGTAGCGCTCGCGCAGCCGCTTGTCGTAGCCGATCGACAGCCCGGTCAGCGCGCCCAGCGCGGCCGCGGTGTCGGACGCCCGCTTGAGGTCGCTCGACACCAGCGCGTCGGGTTTCAGCTTGACCAGGATCTCGGCGGCGTCGACGGCCTGCTGACGGCCGAGCGCGTTGAGCGCGACGTCGGTCTGCCCCTGGACGCGGTTGGACGCGTTCCAGTCGGTGTTGCCGTGCCGCCAGACGATGAGTCGGCTGAGGCTCACGACGCGTCGGCCTCGACCATGTCACGGTCGACGAACGGGATGGTCGGGCAGTCTTTCCACAGCTTGTCGAGGGCGTAGAACTCGCGCTCCTCGGCGTGCTGGATGTGGACGACGATGTCGACGTAGTCGAGCAGCACCCACCGGCCCTGACGCTCGCCCTCACGGCGCACAGGCTTCGCCTTTTCCGGCAGGTTGAGCAGTGCTTCCTCGATGGCGTCGACGATCGAGGAAACCTGGCGCTCGTTGGACGCGGAGGCGATCACGAAGGCGTCGGTGATGTAGAGCTGGTCTCCGACATCGATCACGACGATGTCTTGCGCTTTCTTGTCGGCGGCGGCCTGTGCGGCCGTCATCGCCAGTTCAAGCGCGCGTTCGCTGACGGGCAAGAGTGGCCTCTCGTTGGAGGGTTGGTGCATCAAGCCTCTCACACAGGTGGGACATTTCCCGACCCCCGATAGAGGCCCCGCTTCGCGATGTATTGCACGACACCGTCGGGCACCAGATACCACACGGGCTGACCGGCCGCCACGCGGTCGCGGCAGGCCGTCGAGGAGATCGCCATGGCCGGCACCTCGACCAGCGTGACGCTGTCTTCCGGCAGGTGGTCGGAGGTGAGCTCGAACCCGGGCCGGGTCACGCCCACGAAGTGTGCCGCGGCCAGCATCTCGAGCGCGTCCTTCCAGCTCAGGATGCGGTTGAGCGCGTCCGCGCCGGTGATGAAGAAGAGCGCGGCGTCGGCGCCGAAGACCGCCCGCATGTCACGCAGGGTGTCGATGGTGTAGGTGGGGCCGTCGCGGTCGATGTCGGCCCGGCTGACGTGGAAGCGCGGGTTGGAGGCCGTCGCGATGACCGTCATCAGGTAACGGTCCTCGGCCGGCGAGACCCGGCCCTTCTCGTACGGCTGACCGGTCGGCACGAAGACGACCTCGTCCAGGTCGAAGCGCGCCTGCACCTCGCTGGCGGCCACCAGGTGACCGTGATGGATGGGGTCGAACGTCCCACCCATGATGCCTATCCGCCTTGTTGGCACGAAACGAGCATAGATCAACTGCGGGCGGCCAGCGCACGCCGCAGATCGTCGTCGGCGTCCAGCACCACCCGGCGCAGGATCGGGTCGAGATCGTCGTCGGCCAGCAGGCGCGCGGCCAGCTCACGGGTCTCCGGCTCGACCATCACGTCGGGGTAGGCGGCCGTGGCCGTACGCTCGGCGCTCATCCCGGTGCGGATCCGCAGCATGGCCGGCATCTCGGCGAAGTACCGGGCCACATAGGGCCGCACCAGGTCGAGCTGCTCGGCCTGCCAGAAGCCGGAGGCGGTCATCTCGACCAGCCGGTTGGACAGCGTGGCGTCGGAGATGATCGCCGCCCACGCGGCCGCCTTGGCCTCCGCGTCCGGGCGGGCGGCCCGGCACCGGGCGGCCCACTGCTCGCCGGTGGCGCTGCGGTCGCGCTCGAACTCGGCGTCGATCACCTCGGGACCGGCCGCGCCCAGCACGGCCAGCCGATAGACGATCAGCCAGCGCAGATCGTCGTCGACGGCCAGCCCCGGCGGCACCTCGCGACCGGCCAGCCAGTCGCCCAGGCGGGCGGTGTCGACGGTGGCGCCGATCAGTCCGCGGGCCGCGGCCAGCTGGCGCGATCCCCCCGGCTCGGAGGCGGCGAGCAGGCGGTCGGCGGCCTGCGCGACCAGTTCCAGCGCGGCCGGGCGGGTCTCCGGGGTCGAGTAGCGGTCGACCAGGCTGCGGGTGGCCCGCAGCACGTCCTCGACGATCACCACCTCGGACTCGGCCGGCAGCGCGGCCAGGGCCAGCGTGACCAGCTCGGCGACCGGGCGTTCACCGTCGACGACCGCGTCCAGCGTGGCCGCCCAGAGCACGGCGCGGGCCAGCGAGTCGCCGAGCAGCGGCAGCATGACCGGCACGGCGGCGTTCGACTCGTCGTCGAGCCGGATCTTCGCGTACGTCAGGTCGCCGTCGTTGAGCAGCAGCAGGTCGGCCACCGGTTCACCGGTCAGCTCGGGCACCTCGGTCCGGCCGGTGGCGTCGACCTCGACCTCGACCAGCTTGCGGCGCGCGACCGTGCCGTCGGGCCGGCGGTCCCACAGGCCGATGCCCAGGTGGTGCGGTCGCAGCGTCGGGAAGGCGTCGGGCGCGCTCTGCTCGATGACCACCGAGGTGTAGCGGGAGCCGTCCGAAGTGACAGCGGACCGCAGCGTGTTGACCTGGGCCCGGCGCAGCCACACGTCGGCCCAGGCGGTCAGGTCGCGCCCGCTCGACTCGGAGAGCGCGCTCAGCAGGTCGGCCAGCGTGGCGTTGCCGTAGGCGTGGGCCGCGAAGTGCGCGTTCACCCCGGCCCGGAACGCCTCGTCGCCCACCCAGGCGACCAGCTGGCGGAGCACGGCCGCGCCCTTGGCGTACGAGATGCCGTCGAAGTTGAGCAGCGCCTGGTCGGTGTCGGTGACCTCGGCCGGCGCCACCGGGTGGGTCGACGGGTGCTGGTCGGCGCGCAGGCCCCACGCCTTGCGCTGCATCGCGAAGGTCGTCCACGTGCCGGTGTAGCGGGTGGCCTCGGCCGCGATCCGGGTGCCCATGTACTCGGCGAACGACTCGTTCAGCCACAGATCGTCCCACCAGGCCATGGTCACCAGGTCGCCGAACCACATGTGGGCCATCTCGTGGGCGATCACGGTGGCCCGGTGCTCGCGCTCGCTCTCGGTGACCGCCGACCGGTAGATGAACTCGTCGCGGAAGACGACCAGACCCGGATACTCCATGGCGCCGAAGTTGAACTCGGGCGCGAACGCCTGCTGGTAGTGGCCGAACGGGTACCGGATGTCGAAGATCTCGTGGTAGCGGTCGAGACACTGCTTGGTGATCTCGAAGATCTCGGGCGCCTCGGCCTCGAGTTCGGCGGCCAGCGCGGCCCGGGCGTAGAGGGCCAGCGGGATGCCGTCGTGGGTGTCGGTGACCTCGTGGTAAGGCCCGGCGATCAGCGAGCACAGATAGGTCGAGATCGGCTTGGTCGCGGCGAACTCCCACCGCCCGTCCCGGCCGGACACCAGTGGTCCGTTCGCGGCCACCCGCCAGCTCCCGGGCGCGGTCACGCTGATCCGGAACGACGCCTTGAGGTCGGGCTGGTCGAACGCGGGCAGGATCCGGCCGGCGTTGTTGATGAACATGTGCTGATAGACGTACACCGAACCGTCGGCCGGGTCGACGTACCGGTGCAGGCCCTCGCCGGTGTTCGAGTAGCGCATGACCGCCTCGACCGCGAGCTCGTTCGACGCGGCCAGGCCGGTCAGCTCGATCCGGCCGTCGACCAGCGCCGACTCCGGCAGCGGCGACCCGTTGAGCGTCATCTTGACCACCGACACCGGCTCGAACTCGAGGAAGGTCGACGAGCCCTCCCGCGCGCCGAACCGCACCACCGTCCGGGAACCGAAGGTCTCGCCCCCGGTGGTCAGGTCGAGATCGACCTCGTACTCCTGGACATCGACGGTGGCGGCCCGGGCGGTGGCCTCGGCGCGGGTCAAGCTAGGCATGCGCTCCATCATCCGATACGCGCCGGACCGCTGCTATCGTGGGTTCCATGCGCATCGCGAACCTTGCCTGGTGGCTGCCCTGACGGGCGGCTCACCCCACGCGCATCCACACTTCGCGGCCGCCCCTTCCCGGGCGGCCGTTGTCATGTCCCGGGAGAGGCAGCCCTCATCCTCGGGAGAAGAAATGACACGCCGTCTCACCGGTTTCCAGCCCACCGGCCACCTGCACCTCGGCAACCTCATCGGAGCCATGCGCCCGCTGGTGGCGGCTCAGGACAGACCCTCGATCGCCATGATCGCCGACCTGCACGCATTAACCCTGGAGCACGACCCTTCCCGCGTACGCGAGAACACCCTCACAGTCGCAACGGTGCTGCTCGCGGCGGGTGTCGACCCGTCCCGTACCGCGATCATCGCCAACTCCCAGATCCCCGAGCACACCGAGCTGCACTACCTGCTGGAATGCGTCACCGGCTACGGCGAGGCGGCCCGCATGATCCAGTTCAAGGAGAAGTCGGCCGGCGGGGGCAACGTCCGGCTCAGCCTGCTCACCTACCCCGTGCTGATGGCGGCCGACATCCTCGTCCACGACATCGACCAGGTGCCGGTCGGCGACGATCAGAGCCAGCATCTCGAGCTCGCCCGCACGATCGCCACCCGGTTCAACGCGCGCTACGGCCCGGCCTTCACCGTCCCCGAGGGGATTCGCCCGGAGTCGGCCGCCCGGATCATGGACCTGAGCGATCCGGTCCGCAAGATGAGCAAGAGCGCGCCGTCGGCCGCGGGCCGGATCGGGCTGCTCGATCCGCCCGAGACGATCCGCCGGGTGATCTCCCGCGCGGTCACCGACACGGTGGGCGTCGTGCGCTACGACCGGGAGGCGCAGCCCGGCGTCAGCAATCTGCTCGACATCCTGCGCGCCTGCACCGATCGCGAGCCGGGTGAGTTCACGTCCTACGGCGCGCTGAAAAGGGAGGTCACGGACGCGGTCGAGGCGGTGCTGGCGCCGATCCGGGCCCGGTATGCCGAGCTGTCCGAAGACCCTTCCCACGTACGCGAGATTCTGGCCAAGGGGCGTGCGTCGGTGCAGCCGCGAGCAGCTGAGACCGTACGCCGCACCCGGGAGGCCATCGGTCTACTGAACTAACGCCGCCAGCCGCTTCGTGAACCAGGCACCGGAACGGTCGTACCCCGAGGACTGGAACAGGGCGATCGCCGCGGGTGACTCGGCCCCCGCCGTGAGGCGGACGACGGGCCGGCCCTCGGCGAGCGCCTCCTCCTCGATCGCGACGATCAGCTGCCGGGCGATGCCGCGACCCCGGAAGGCCGGTCGCACGTAGAGACGGTTCAGCTCGGCCACGCCCGCCTCGGGCACCGGCTGCCAGGCGGCACAGGCCACGGCCCGGCCGTCGACGACCGCGACGAAGTACGCGGCCCGGTCGTCCGGCACGAAGTCCTGGCCGCCCTCGTGCTGCTGGGCCGCGACGAGGGCGGCCAGCTCGGGGTCCAGGGCGGGCCTGGCTTCGATCATCACGAGGTGACCTTAGGCACCCACCCTTTCCGGATGGTTGCGTGAAGCTGGCCTACGCCCTATTCGTCGGTGTCGTCCTCATCGGTAACCAGGACCGGCCGGTGGGCGTTCGACACGGTCGTGACCGTTCCGTCGGCCGCCATGTGCAGCAGCTCGTCGTCGGAGCGCACCCGGCGCGACTTGCGCGCGGCGAGGCGATCGGCCGCCGACGGACGCTGGTTCTCCTCTTCCAGGCGGGAGTCGGAGCCGCGCGGGCCCGACACGTATTCGCCCGCGTTGGGCTGCCAGTCGAACTCGCGCTCACCGATGCGCACCGGGTCGCCGGCCTTCGCACCCTTCTTGCCGAGCGCCTCCTCGACGCCGAGCCGGTCGAGCCGGTCGGCCAGGAAGCCCACGGCCTCGTCGTTGTCGAAGTTCGTCTGCCGCACCCAGCGCTCGACCTTGGTGCCGCGCACCACGAAGACGCCCTCGTCGTCCTGCTCGATCGTGAAGCCGGCCTCGTCGACGGCCCGCGGGCGCACCACGACCCGGCTGGGCTCGGGCGCGGGCTTCTCGAGCCGGTGCTGCGCGACCGTCTCGGCCAGCGCGAAGACGAGCTCCTTGAGGCCCTCGCGGGTGATCGCGCTGACCTCGAACACGCGGTAGCCGCGGGCCTCGAGGTCGGGCCGCACCATCTCGGCCAGGTCGCGCCCGTCCGGGATGTCGATCTTGTTGAGCACGACCAGCCGCGGGCGCTCCTCGAGACCGCCGTACGCCGCCAGCTCGGCCTCGATCGCGTCGAGGTCGGCCAGCGGGTCCCGCTCGATCTCGGGCGTCGCCGCGTCGAGCACGTGCACCAGCACCGAGGTGCGCTCGATGTGCCGCAGGAACTGCATGCCCAGGCCCTTGCCGGTGGCCGCGCCCGGGATCAGGCCGGGCACGTCGGCCACGGTGAAGGTCTGGTCGCCCGCCTGCACCACGCCGAGGTTGGGCACCAGGGTGGTGAACGGGTAGTCGGCGATCTTGGGCTTGGCCGCCGAGATGACCGAGATCAGCGACGACTTGCCGGCCGACGGGAAGCCGACCAGGCCGACGTCGGCCACGCTCTTGAGCTCGAGCACGGCGTCGAGCTGGTCGCCCGGCTCGCCCAGTTCGGCGAAGCCCGGCACCTTGCGGCGGGTGTTGGCCAGCGAGGCGTTGCCGCGGCCGCCGCGGCCGCCGCGGGCCACCTCATAGGTGGTGCCGGCGCCGATCAGGTCGGCCAGCACCTCGCCGTCGGCGGTCTGCACGACCGTGCCGTCGGGAACCTTGAGCACGAGGTCTTTGCCGTTCGCGCCGTCGCGGTTGGCGCCCGCGCCACCGCCGCCGTTGGAGGCCTTGATGTGCGGGTGGAAGTGGAAGTCGAGCAGCGTGTGCAGCTGAGGGTCGACGACCAGGGTGACCCCACCGCCGTGCCCACCGTTGCCGCCGTCGGGGCCGCCGAGCGGCTTGAACTTCTCGCGGCGCACCGAGACGCAGCCGTGCCCGCCGTCACCGGCCTGCAGGTGCAGCACGACGCGGTCTACGAACGTGGTCACTGCTCACTCCTAGAGGAAAAACAAAGCGGGCCACGGACCCGGAGGTCCGCGGCCCGCTTGAAAGCAAACTTACTCCGCTGACGGAACGATGCTGACGGTCTTGCGACCGCGCTTCGTGCCGAACAGCACGTTGCCGTTCGCCAGGGCGAACAGCGTGTCGTCGCCGCCACGGCCGACCAGGTCGCCCGGGTGGAACTTCGTGCCGCGCTGGCGGATCAGGATCTCGCCGGCGCTGACCAGCTGGCCACCGAAGCGCTTGACACCGAGCCGCTGGGCGGCGGAGTCACGACCGTTGCGGGAGCTGGATGCACCCTTTTTGTGAGCCATGAGTGGTCCTACTTCCCGCTCTTGATGCCGGTGACCTTGATCTTCGTCAGCGGCTGACGGTGCCCCTGGCGCTTGTGGTAACCGGTCTTGTTCTTGAACTTGTGGATCCGGATCTTCGGACCCTTGGTGTGCTCGGCGATCTCGCCGGACACCGTCACGTTGGCAAGCTTGGCCGCGTCGGTCACCAGGTTGTCACCGTCGACGAGGAGGATCGCGGCGAGCTTGAGCGCATCGCCGGGCGCACCCGCGAGCTTCTCGACCTCGATCACGTCGCCCTCGGCAACCTTGTACTGCTTGCCGCCGGTCTTGACGATCGCGTACATCGGACGCGGACTCCCTGAGACTTACGCAGCGACAATCGCTGCTTGGCGGATGGAGCTGGGCTCTCGGCTCTCGCCCGACTCGAACCCGGGCCTGCACGAGAACACGACGCCTGGAAAAGCGCCGTTGGAAAGCGTACTTCATGACGAGGCCCGATCCCAAACCGGGGCCGCGTGCGGGGCCGCAACAGATGCAGGTCAGGCCTTGCCGCAGGCCTTGTCCAGTTTAACGGCGAACGCGTCCATCTTCTCGGTGTCCAGCTTGCCGACATCGCCCTTGAGCGCCTTGACCTGCGCACTCATGTCGGTCAAGGCCTTCTTGAGGGGCGCGTCGGTGGTGAGCCCGGCCATGTCGGCCAGCGCATAGGAGAAGCTGTTCACGTCGCGGGCCGACTTGTCGGCGGCCGCCTTCTTGGCCGCGGCGTCCTTGCTCGCGTTGTCGATCTTCAGCTTCTGGTTGGCCACGAACTGCTCGCCGAAGGTCGTGCGGGCCCGCTGAGCCTGAGCGCAGATGGCCTTGGTGTTGCCGCTCAGCGCGGCGTCGGCGGCCGCCGCGACAGACGGGTCCGGCGGGTTGAGCGGCGACGCCGTGGCGCCCACAGCGCCGGCGGACGGGTTCGCGGCGGCGGCATCGGTCGCGTCGTCGGAGGAGCAGGCGGCCGTCAGGGCGAGCAGGCCCAGGGCGGCACACACGGCGAGGCCGTGACGCGGGGAGAAGCGGTGCATGGGGGGTCGGTCTCCTCGGGGGAAGGCTGATCGATCCCGAGAGGGTAACCGACATCACGACGAGAGCGGTCCGGTCAGTTAACTTTCTTTACCGAACCGCTCCCCATCGATCAGTCGTCAGGGACGCGTACGCCGCCGGGCCCCGCCCCGCCGCGAACGCCGGCGCCCACCGGCACCCGCGCCCACCGGCTCGTCGTCGCCCTCGTCGTCCTCGTCCTCGTCGTCGGCCGCGTCCGGGTCGTCGGCCCCGGTGAGCCGCAGCGGCTCCGGATCCGCCGGCGGGGCCACGGGCTCCGACTCGTAACGCGACAGGTCGTAGCCGCTGATGTCGTAGTCGTCATCGGCCGTGTCGGCCTTGGTCACCACAGCGCGGCCCGTGACGATGCCCGACCCGGCCACCGGCGGCAGCCCCGCGGTCTCGGCCGCCGGGTCGTCCCCATCGGGCCGGACCGTCTCGGGCTGAGCGATCTCGGGCTGAGCGGTCTCGGGCTGAGCGGGCGGCGCGACTTCGAGCGCCTCGGACGGTGCCTCGGCAACGGGGTCACCGCCACCGCCACCACGACGGCGCCGCGACTTGCTGCTCGCCGGCTGCTGCTGGGCGGCCGGAGCCGACTCGGTCCGCGCAGGCGCCGCGGCGACCGCCTTGACCTGGTTGCCGGCGCCACCGTTGGAGCCGCCGTTGGTCCGCTTCTCGGGCACCGGCTCGGTGTGGATCATCACGCCGCGGCCCTTGCAGTGGTCACAGGTCTCGCTGAACGCCTCGAGCAGGCCCGACCCGATCCGCTTGCGGGTCATCTGCACCAGACCCAGCGAGGTGATCTCGGTGACCTGGTGCTTGGTGCGGTCGCGGCCCAGGCACTCGGTGAGCCGCCGCAGCACCAGCTCGCGGTTGCTCTCGAGCACCATGTCGATGAAGTCGATGACCACGATGCCGCCGAGGTCCCGCAGCCGCAGCTGCCGGACGATCTCCTCCGCCGCCTCGAGGTTGTTGCGGGTCACCGTCTCCTCGAGGTTGCCGCCGGCCCCGGTGTACTTACCGGTGTTGACGTCGACCACGGTCATCGCCTCGGTGCGGTCGAAGACCAGGTGGCCGCCCGAGGGCAGGAACACCTTGCGGTCCAGGCCCTTGAGGATCTGCTCGTCGATGCGCTTGTCGGCGAAGACGTCCCCGGTGCCCGTGTAGCGGTGCATGCGCTCGAGCAGGTCAGGCGACACGGAGTTCAGATAGTTCTCGAGTTCCCCGTACGCCGAGTCGCCCTGCACGATGAGCTCACGGAAGTCCTCGTTGAACAGGTCCCGCACGACCCGGATGACCAGGTCGGGCTCCTCCGAGAGGGCGACCGGCGCGTGGCCCTCGGCCGACTTGCGCTGGATCTCCTCCCACTGCGCCTGCAGCCGCTTGACGTCGCGGGCCAGATCGTCCTCGCTGGCGCCCTCGGCCGCCGTCCGCACGATCACGCCGGCGCCGTCCGGCACGAGCTTCTTCAGCACGTCCCGCAGGCGCTTGCGCTCGGTGTCGGGCAGCTTGCGGCTGATCCCGGACGCGTTGCCGTTCGGCACGTAGACCAGGTGGCGGCCGCTGAGCGCGATGTGGCTGCTCAGCCGGGCGCCCTTGTGCCCGATCGGGTCCTTGGTCACCTGCACCAGCACCGAGTCGCCGGAGCGCAGCGCCTGCTCGATCGAGCGGGCCCGGCCCTCGAGCCCGGTCGCGTCCCAGTTGACCTCGCCGGCGTAGAGCACCGCGTTGCGGCCCCGGCCGATGTCGACGAACGCCGCCTCCATGCTCGGCAGCACGTTCTGCACCTTGCCGAGGTAGACGTTGCCGACCATCGTGCCGGACGTGCTGCGCGACACGTAGTGCTCGACCAGGATGCCGTCTTCCATCACGGCGATCTGGGTCCGGTCGGGCTTCTGCCGTACGACCATCACCCGGTCGACCGCCTCACGACGGGCCAGGAACTCCGACTCGCTCAGGATCGGCGGACGGGTCCGGCGCTGCTCGCGGCCGTCGCGGCGGCGCTGGCGCTTGGCCTCGAGCCGGGTCGAGCCGGAGACGCCCTGCACCTCGTCGGTCCGCCGGGGCTCGCGCACCCGGACGACGGTGTGCACGCCGTCCTCGATGCCGCCGGTCTCGGCGTCACCGCTCGAGCCCTTGCGACGCCGGCGCCGGCGGCGGCGGGTCACGCCCTCGCCGTCGTCGGACTCCTCGTCGTCCTCGGACTCCTCATCGGCCGACGCCTCGGCGCCGTCCTCGGCTTCGTCCTGCTCGCCGTCCTCGGCGGGACCCTTGCCCCGGCCGCGGCCACGGCGGCCCCGACGGCGGCGCCGGCGACCCGCGGCGCCGTCCTCGTCGTCCTCGTTCTCGTCGTCGACGCCGTCCTCGACGTCGTCCGCGCTCTCGTCGGTCTCGTCGACCGGCTCCTCGATCGGCGGAGCGGTCACCTCGGCGGCGGCCGGCTCGGCGTCGTCGGCCGCACCGCGGCGGCGGCGACGGCTGCGCCGGGTGGTCTCGGCCGGTTCCTCGACGGCGACCGGCAGTTCGGCGACCCCGGCCTCGGCCTCGGTGACGGCCGGAGTCTCGGCCGGGGTCTCGGCGGCCACCGCGGGCACGGCGGCGGCACCGCGGCGGGTGCGCCGGGCCGGCGGGGGCGGGGTGGCCTCGGTCGGGTCGGGCGGCATGAACAGCACGGCCGGCGGCAGGGCCGCGGCACGGCGTCCCCGGCGCGGGGCCGGCGTCTCCTCGACGAAGTCGGTGTCGAGCGGGATGACCCCGATGATCGGGGTGCCTTCGGCGTCCGGTTCCTCGACGGCCGGCTCCTCGCCCTCGACCAGGGCCTCGACCCGGACCGGCTCGGCCGGAGTCTCGGCGACCGCCGGGGCGTCCGCGGCAACCGGGACTTCCGCGACGGCTGGGGCTTCCGCGACGGCTGGGGCTTCCGCGACGGCTGGGGTCTCGGCGACCGCCGGCTCCTCCGCCGCCACGGCGGGGGCCGCCTTCTTCCGGCGGGCCCGGGTCGCCTTGACCGGCGGTGCCGCCTCCGCGGAAGCGGCGTTCTCAGCGGCCACAGCCGCCTCGGCATCCTCCGGCGTCACGGCGGGAGCAGCCGCCGGCACGGCCTTACGCCGG
Source organism: Paractinoplanes bogorensis (assembly GCF_018829635.1). Taxonomy (GTDB): domain Bacteria; phylum Actinomycetota; class Actinomycetes; order Mycobacteriales; family Micromonosporaceae; genus Actinoplanes; species Actinoplanes bogorensis. The sequence goes on along the minus strand of NZ_JAHKKG010000016.1, from coordinate 24,640 downwards.
CTGCGGGTCGCCTTCTTGGCGGGCACCGGCGCCTCGTCGGCCGCCGGGTCGGACGAACCCGGGGCGGCGTCGGCGGCCGGCTCGGCACCGGACGTGTCGGCCGGAGCCTCGGCCGCGGGTGCCGCGGCCTTGCGTCGCGGTGCACGCGTGCGGCGCGCAGGGGTGGTGACGGCGGCGGTCTCGGGCGGAGTGGTTCCGCCCGCTTCACCGCCCTGTTCTCCCGAGGTGTCTCGGGGCTCGTTATCGAGCATGGGGCGCTCTCCAGTTCTGGCGGCCCCGGGCGCGTTTGAGCGCTGCCACGCAGGGTCGCCGCAAGTTTTTCGGTCCCGCCGAATGAACGGACGGGCTGCCGAAGTCTGTCAACGGGCGCCGGCTGCCGCTGGCGCCCGCCGATGAAGCAGTCCTTACCCCGGAAGGGCCGGCTCGCGATCCGCGTCCAACGGATCGACGATCTCCCCCTGCGCGGTGAGCGTGCCCTGGGCCAGCCGGGTCACCCTCGCGGGCACCGGCGGCTCCAGGCCCGCCGCCACGCGCAGGCCGGAAAGGACGTCATCGGGACGTACGGCGGGCGTCACCAGTCGTACGACAAGGTCGATTATCGCACACGGTGCGCCGTCCGCCTCGGAAGGTCGGCCGGACTGCTCCACGACAGCGATGCTCGTCACTGCCTGCCGGGCGTCGAACGAGCGCCGGCCCTGCTTCGTCATGCGCTCGACCAGCACTTCGTCGAGTTCGGTGAAGGCTTTGACGGCGGCTGCGGCGTCGGCCGGATCGACCGAAGGAAGTTCCACGAGCCAGTGCGAGGCGTCGATCCGGTCGGCCAGGCTGCCCGTCCCGGCCACCACCGCGTCGACGATGTCGAGCCCCGGGGAGAGCGCGGCGTCGAGCGCGATACGCAGATCGGCCGGGTCGACCTCGCGCTGCAGACCGATCTCCAGGTATTCCGCCTCGCTGCCGACACCGGTGGGCGCCGCACTCGCGTACGAAATCTTGGGGTGGGGGGTGAAGCCCTGCGAGTAGGCGATGGGCACACCGGCCCGCTGCAGACCCCGCTCGAACGCGCGGGCGAAGTCACGATGCGAGGTGAAGCGCAGCGGGCCCCGCTTGGCGTAGCGGATGCGGATGCGCTGGACGACCGGGGCCTGACCGCCGACGGGCTGATTCTTGGCCATGTCAGACCGGCATCCGCATCGAGGTGACCGGGGTCAGCGGCAGCAGCTTCTTGCCGGTGGGACCGATCTGGATCTCGGTGTCCATCGACGGGCAGACACCGCAGTCGAAGCACGGGGTCCAGCGGCAGTCGTCCTGCTCGTACTCGGTCAGGGAGTCCTGCCAGTCCTGCCAGAGCCAGTCTTTGTCGAGGCCCGAGTCGAGGTGGTCCCAGGGCAGCACCTCGGACTGCTCGCGCTCGCGGGTCGTGAACCAGTCGAGGTCGACCCCGAACTGCGGGAGCACCTCGGCGCACGACTCGACCCAGCGCGCGTAGGAGAAGTGCTCGCTCCACCCGTCGAAGCGGCCGCCCTTTTCCCAGACCCGGCGGATGACCGTGCCCACCCGGCGGTCGCCGCGCGAGAGCAGTCCCTCGATCAGCGAGGGCTCGCCGTCGTGGTAGCGGTAGCCGATCGCCCGGCCCAGCGAGCGGTCCGAGTTGATCTCCTGCTTGAGCATCTGGAGGCGCGCGTCGATGACCTCGGGACGCTCCATCGGCGCCCACTGGAACGGGGTGTGCGGCTTGGGCACGAACCCGCCGATCGACACCGTGCAGCGGATGTCCTTGCTGTTGGCGGCGATGCGGCCGGCCTTGATCACCTCGTGGGCCATCCGGCCGATCTGCAGCACGTCCTCGTCGGTCTCGGTGGGCAGGCCGCACATGAAGTAGAGCTTCACCTGCCGCCAGCCGTTGGAGTAGGCGGTGACGACCGTCCGGATCAGGTCTTCCTCGGTCACCATCTTGTTGATGACCTTGCGGATGCGCTCGGAGCCACCCTCGGGCGCGAAGGTCAGGCCGGTGCGGCGCCCGTTCTTCGACAGCTCCTGGGCCAGGTCGATGTTGAACGCGTCGACCCGGGTCGAGGGCAGCGAGAGCGAGACGTTGGTGCCGGAATACTGCTCGGCCAGGCCGGAGCACATGTCACCGATCTCGGAGTGGTCGGCGCTGGACAGCGAGAGCAGGCCGACCTCGGTGAATCCGGAGTATTCGAGCCCGTCCTTGATCATCTGGCCGACCGTGGTGATCGACCGCTCCCGGACCGGGCGGGTGATCATGCCGGCCTGGCAGAACCGGCAGCCCCGGGTGCAGCCGCGGAAGATCTCCACCGCATAGCGCTCGTGGACCGTCTCGGCCAGCGGTACCAGCGGCTTCTTGGGGTAGGGCCACGCGTCGAGGTCCATCGTCGTGCGCTTGGCGACCCGGAACGGCACGTCGGGCCGGTTGGGCACCACGCGCTGGATGCGGCCGTCGGGCAGGTAGTCGACGTCGTAGAAGCGCGGGACGTAGATGCTCTCGGTGCGGGCCAGGCGCAGCAGCAGCTCGTCGCGGCCACCCGGGCGGCCCTCGGCCTTCCACTCCCGGATGATGCCGGTGATCTCGAGGACGGCCTCCTCGCCGTCGCCGAGCACGGCGGCGTCGATGAAGTCGGCGATCGGTTCGGGGTTGAAGCTGGCGTGGCCGCCGGCGAGGACGATCGGGTCGTCGTCGCCGCGGTCGGCGCTGTCGATCGGGATGCCGGCCAGGTCGAGGGCGGAGAACATGTTGGTGTAGCCGAGCTCGGTCGCGAAGGACAGGCCGAGCACGTCGAACGCCCGGACCGGGCGGTGCGCGTCGACCGTGAACTGCGGGACGCCGTGCTCCTTCATGAGGGCCTCGAGGTCGGGCCACACCGCGTAGGTGCGCTCGGCCAGCACGTCGGCCTGCTCGTTGAGCACCTCGTAGAGGATCTGGACGCCCTGGTTGGGCAGGCCCACCTCGTATGCGTCGGGATACATCAAAGCCCACCGCACCGTGGTGGCGTCCCAGTCCTTGACGACGGCGCCGAGCTCGCCGCCCACGTACTGGATCGGCTTGCTGACCCGGGGCAGCAGCTGCTCGAGCTGCGGGAAGACGGAACGTACGCTCATGGGCCTCTAGGGTACGCGGCTACCCGCCGATCTCCGCTGCCGCCCGGTCCAGATCGGTGGCCAGCACGTCCTCGCGGAAGGCGCACAGCTGGAGGGTCATCCGGGCCGCCCCCGACTCCCCGACCACGAGCCGGGTGGGCTTGCCGTGCTCGTTGAGATCACCGATCAACGCGTCGAGCAGGCGTACCCCGGCGCTGTCGAGGAACGAGACGGTGGTCAGGTCGATCAGCACCTTGCCGGCCTTCTGGATCCGCTCGACGATCGCCTTGCCGATCTCGGGCGCGTTGGCCAGGTCGATCTCGCCGCTCAGCGAGACGAGCTCGGCGTCACCGAACCGCGAGAAGGTGACCCACCGCTCCAGCTGCCCCGTCGGCACCGGAAGGCCACCGCGCGTGAACTCCATTACGACGCCTCCTGGCGGCCCCTGCGCATGGTGACCGTGGTGCCGTCGCCGCGGTCGAAGAGCACCTGATCCATCGATTCCCGGATCAGCTGCAGCCCCCGGCCGCGGGCCACGTCGGTGACCGGCCCGCGCCAGGTGCCGCGGTCGGTCACCCGCACCTCGACCGCGTCGTCGGTCACCGTGGCCACGACATCGATCATCCCGAACGGATCGTCACGATAGCCGTGCTCGATCGCGTTGGCCACCGCCTCGGAACACGCCAGCAGCACGGCGTCGCGGCACTCCGCTTCCACGCCGTGGGCGACCAGCCAGGCGCGCAGGTCGGCCCGCAGTAGGGCGATCTGCATCCGGTCGGCGCCGATCGTGCGCTCGATGCGTTCCTCGGTGCCCAGCGTCAGGCAGAGCATGCAGACGTCGTCGCTGTGGTCGCGGCCGACCAGGGTGTCGGCCAGACCGGCGGCCAGGCCCTGCAGCGGCGCGTCCCGCCGCCGCGCATATTCGCGGGCGAGCAGCTCGAAGCCCTTGTCGATGGGGCGGGTGCGGCGTTCGATGAGGCCGTCGGTGTAGAGCAGCAACCGGCTGCCCGGTGGGAGCCGGCGGCGGTGCTCGGTGCGCACCGTGTTGCCGGCCCGCGACCCGAGCGGGGCCGAGCGGGCCTGGAGCAGGTACTCCGGCGACCCGGTCGGCTCCTGCAGCAGCGGAGGCAGGTGACCGGCACACGAGTAGGCCACCTCGCCCGCCGGCAGGTCGATCTCGACGTAGGCGACCGTGGCCATACGCGCCGACTCGACCCGTTCGACGAACCGGTCCAGCCCCTCGATCAGCCGCGCCGGGCCGTTCTCGTTCCCGGCCAGGGCCCGTACGGCACTGCGCAGCTGCCCCATCGTCGTGGCGGCCTCTATTCCCCGGCCCACCACGTCGCCGACCACCACGGCCAGCTTGTCCTTGGTGATCAGGAACGCGTCGAACCAGTCCCCGCCGACCTCGAGATCGTGCGCGGCGGCCTGATAGTGGGTCTCGACCGCGAACCTGGTGTCACCGCCCGGCAGCGCACCCGCGAGCAGGCTGCGCTGCAGTGTCCGGGCGATCTGGCGTTCCTGCTCGTAGAGCCGCGCGTTCTCCAGCGCCAGCCCGGCCCGGTCGGCCAGCTCGACCAGGAAGGCCCGCTCGGCCGCGGCGCCCCGCCGGTCGGGCGCCATCCGCAGCGCCAGCGTGCCCAGCACCAGCCCGCGGGCGGTCAGCGGCAGCACCGAGCAGTCGAGCTGGTCGCCCTCGCCGGGGAAGGCCGGCTCGCCGCTCGCGGCCACCTTGCCCAGACGCTGGGACAGCAGCTCCTCGTCGGGCCGCGGTCCGCCGCCGGCCTCGACGACCGGGGTGGCCCCCACGTGCAGCCGGACCTCGGCCCAGTCGGCGATCTCGGGGACCGCCCGCTCGATCAGCCGGCGGGTGCGCGCCAGCAGCCGGTGCACCTCGTCGAGCGACCGGGTGGTCTCGGCCAGGAACGTGGCCCGTTCCTCGCGCCGGTTGGCGTCGTCGTAGAGGCGGGCCCGGTCGAGCGCCTGACCCGCCTGCTGGCCGAGGAGGCGGACCACCCGCAGCTCGCCGTCGGTCAGCCGGCGCTCGCCCTTGAAGCTGAACGCCAGCACCCCGAGCGTCTCGACCGTGGCGCTCTCGTCGGCCGGGCCGGTGGTCAGCGGCAGCAACACCACCGTGTTGCGGCCCGAGCGGCGCATCGTCTCGACCAGCTCGGGAAAGTGCGTCCGGGCCTCGGCGACCGAGCCGACCACGTGCAGATCGCCGCGCTCGGCGACCCGGGCCACCGCCCGCGGCGAGGAGCGGGGCATGTCGTCCCAGTTGCCGGTGGTGGGATCGGTCGAGGCCACCGCGACGATGCAGTCACGCTCGACGTCGACCAGATAGATGCTGCTGCTGGCGGCGCCGAACGCGGACTCCGGCGCGCGCACCACCGCCTCGGCCACCTCGGCCTCGGTCGGCGCCGCGGCCAGGTCGGCCACGATCTGCTGGAGCACCCGGACCCGGCGCTCGGAGGCCTCGGCGATCTGGCGGGCCAGCAGCAGTTCCTTCTCGTACTGGCGGCGCTCGGTGGCGTTGAAGACCATCGTGCGGATCGCCTTGGGCGAACCGGCGTCGTCGCGGCCCAGCGTCGAGTTGACCAGGGTGGGCAGCTGGCGGCCGTCCGAGCAGACCACGTCGAACGCCAGCTCGTGCACCTCGTCCTGCATGCGCAGCAACGGGGCGTAGTGAGTCTCGTGATAGATCTGCCCGCCCGAGGTGAGCAGGTCACGGAATCTCCGGTGGCCCACCAGCTCGCCGCGCGTGTATCCCGTCCAGTTCAGGAACGTCTGGTTGACCCGGACGATGGTGCCGTCCGGGAGCGTGGTCAGATACCCGCACGGCGCGTGGTCGTACAGGTCGTCGGGGTCTTCGTCCCAGGGCGGGCGCAACTCCTGCGTCACGTCCGGCCCACCAGAGTCACTCACGGTCCGCCGCTTCTACAGCCAGGCCTTCATGGCGTTGATGGTCTCTTCCGGGGCGCTCAGGTTGGGGCAGTGGCCGGTCGCGTTCATCTGGACGAGGGTGCTCCCGGCCGTGTGCTTGTGCACGTAGTCACCCACGACACCGGGCGCGATCACATCGTCCGAACACTGGAGGATCAGGGCCGGCGTCCGCAGCTTGAGCAGGTCGTCACGGTTGTCGGAGAGGAACGTGACCCGCGCGAACTTCTTCGCGATCTCGGGGTCGGTGCGGCAGAAGCTGTTGTTCAGTTCCTCGCCCAGCTCGGGCCGCTCGGGGTTACCCATGATCACCGGGGCCATCGTGCTCGACCAGCCGAGGTAGTTGCTGTCGAGCGAGTCGAGCAGCGACTCGATGTCGGCCCGGCCGAACCCGCCGGTGTAGCCCTCGTCGGGCTCGTTGATGTAGCGCGGCGAGGGGCCGATCAGCACCAGGCGGGCGAACCGCTCCGGCTCCTTGATCGCCGCGAGCACGCCGATCATGGCGCTCACCGAGTGGCCGACGAAGACGACGTTCCACAGATCGTTGTCGCGCAGGATCTCGAGGATGTCGTCGGCGTATCCGTCGAGCGAGGAGTAACGGTCATCGTCATAGGCCGACAGGTCGGATTTTCCGTTGCCGACGTGGTCGAAAAGGACGAGCCGGTGCGAGTCCGCGAAGGCCGGAGCGACGAGGCGCCACATGTTCTGGTCGCAGCCATACCCGTGGGCGAAAACCATCGGCTGACCGGTCGCGTTACCGGTCAAAGTGACGGCGTTTCTCTGTGTCGTTCTCATGTCCCGGTAACCATACGGCTCCACAGCGTCTTGCACATCGCCCTGGTTGTCCGGCATTTGCATCCCGAGTCCGGTCCCCCGGCCGGGCGGGTGGGTGGCATACCGCCTCTAACCTGGGAGTTGACCGCCTCGCCGGGGATCATGCCCGGCAGTGAAGGAGATCGACGGATGGCCGACCCGCAGCCGGAGGAGACTCGACCGGCGAACGGAGTGCCCGACCCGACCCGGCTGGACAACGGCTCGGAACCCTCCACGGTGGACGCGCCGGCCCGCTGGAGCGGCTCGGCCGCCGTGCCCGAGACGAACCCGAAGAAGCCGTGGTGGCGCCGGAACCAGGCGCCGCACGAGACCCCGGCGCCGGGTGCGCACGACGATCACTGGGCCACCACGCCCGCCGTCGACCCCTGGGCCGATCAGGACACGCCGTGGGACTCGTACGGCCTCGACCTCGAGGGCACCGAGGCCGAGGCGGCGACCCCGAGACCGGCCCCGCCGCTGCCGCCCCCGACGAGGATCGAGCCCCCGGCCGCCCCGCAACCGCCACCGACCCGGATCGAGCCCCCGGCTGCGCCACAGCCCCCGTCGCCACAGCCCCCACCGCCACAGCCCCCGCCGCCTCCGCCGCCGGTGCAGAAGCCGACCAACCGTCCGCCTGTCCCCGCGCCCCCGCCGCCGACCCGGAACGCCCCCAAGCTCTCCCGTAAGGAGCGGAAGGCCCGCAAACGCCGCGAGAACGCCGCGCCCCCGGTCAACCGGCTGCCGGTCTACGCCCGCCCGGTCCCGCCCCCACCGCCGTGGGCGGCCCCGCGCCCGGCCGCCCGCCCGATGCCGGCCCCGCCCCGGCGGAAGCGCCGCTGGGGCCGCCGCCTGGCCCTGCTCGGCCTGATCGGCGTGGTCTGCTGCTGCGGCGGCCCGCTGGCCTGGACCCAGTCCCCCGCCGGCGACCAATATCCGGTGTCCGCCGCGCTGCCCAACTCGTTCGCCGACCTCAAGCTGCGCGACACCGAGGACACCGGGCCCAACGGCTTCGCCGGCGTCTATCGCGACAGCCGGGGCAAGCGGGTCACCGTCTTCGGCGAGACCGGTTTCCGGCTGACCCCGGGTTCCGACGTGTCGGCCCACCTGACCAGCACCGCCGCCGAGTACGGCCTCAAGGACGTGCAGAGCTTCGACCTGGGCGAGTTCGGCGCGCACGAGCAGTGCGGGGTGGGCCGCGACGGCGGTGCCGCGGTGGTCGTCTGCGCCTGGGCCGACCACGGCAGCCTGGCCACCGTCCTGCTGACCCGCCGCTCGATCGACGACAGCGCCGATCTGGTCGCCCGTCTGCGCGATGCGGTGCTGACTCCGGGTTGATCGGCCGGGTTACCGGGCAGCATGACGGCATGACCCGCCGCTGGCTCTTCGCCGATCAGCTCGGCCCGCACTTCCTGGACGAGCCGAACCAGGAGGTGCTGCTGGTCGAGTCGAAGGCGGTGTTCCGGCGCCGGGCCTTCCACCGGCAGAAGGCGCACCTGATCCTGTCCGCCCTGCGGCACCGGGCCCAGGACGACGGCGTCCGGCTGGTCCGGGCTGACACCTACGCCGAGGCGGTCACGCAGAAGGTGACCGTCTGCCACCCGACCTCGCGGGCAGCCCGGGCGCTGGTCCATCGTCTGCCCGACGTCGAGGTGCTGCCACCGCGCGGTTTCGTGACCGCCCCGGCCGACTTCACGGCCTGGGCCAAGGGTCGCGACCACCTGCGCATGGAGGAGTTCTATCGGGACGCCCGGCAGCGCCACGGCATCCTGATGGACGGCGACGAGCCGGCCGGCGGCAAGTGGAACCTCGACCACGAGAACCGGGAACCACCACCGCGCGGCGCCGAGCGGCTCGACGTCCCGCCCGCGCCCGCGATCACCGAGGACGAGATCGACGAGCAGGTGCGGTCCGACCTCGACCGGTGGCAGCGCGAGGACGGCATCGAGTTCATCGGCAACGACGGCCCGCGCCTTTTCCCGGCCACCCGGCGCGAGGCGCTGGCCCGGCTCCGCCACTTCGTGACCCACCGGTTGCCCACGTTCGGCCCGTACGAGGACGCCATGCTCGCCGGTGACCCGTGGATGAGCCACAGCCTGCTCAGCTCGTCGATCAACCTCGGGCTGCTGGACCCGCTCGAGGTCGTCGAGCGCGCTGAGGAGGCGTACCGGAAAGGGAATGCTCCTCTGGCCGGAGTGGAGGGCTTCGTCCGGCAGATCATCGGCTGGCGCGACTTCATCTGGCACCTGTACTGGTACTTCGAGCCCGAGTACCGCGCCGCCAACGAACTGCACGCCCGTAAGGAGCTGCCGCGCTGGTTCGCCGACCTGGACGCGGACGCGGTCGAGGCCCGCTGCCTGTCCGATGTGCTGGCCGGGGTCCGCGACCGGGGCTGGGTGCATCACATTCCGCGCCTGATGGTGCTGGGCAACTACGCGATGCAGCGCGGCTGGCGGCCCGGTGCGGTGGCCGACTGGTTCCACCGCTCGTTCGTCGACGGCTACGAGTGGGTGATGACGGCCAACGTGATCGGGATGAGCCAGTTCGCCGACGCCGGGCGGATGAGTTCCAAGCCGTACGCGGGCGGGGGCGCCTATATCAAGCGGATGAGCGACTACTGCGGCGGATGCCGGTACGACCCCGGTAAGCGGGTCGGCGACGACGCGTGCCCGTTCACCGCCGGGTATTGGGCCTTCCTCGCGCGGAACGAGCAGGCCCTCACCGGCAATCACCGCATGCGGCAGCCACTCACCGGCCTGCGCCGGCTCGCCGACCTGGACGCGCTGGTCGAGCAGGAGAAGGCGCGCGGGAGCCGAGCGCCTTAGCTCTCCTTGGGTGCCTTGGCCGGGGCGTACCTCGGGACGTATTCCTGGCCGGTCAGTTTCTGGATCTCGGCCATCAACTCGTCGGTGAGCTGCCGCAGCGAGGTGCGGTCGTCGGCGCGGCCCTCGGGGTCGATCGGCTTGCCGAACTTGACCGTGACCACGCCCCGGGCCGGCCGGGGCAGAACCTGGCCGATGGGCTGCACCTTCTCGGTGCCGATCATGCCGACCGGGATGATCGGCACGTTGGCCGCGACCGCGAGCCGGGCCGCCCCGGTGCGGCCCCGGTAGAGCTTGCCGTCGGGCGAGCGGGTGCCCTCGGGATAGATGGCGACCGCGTCACCCGCCTTGAGCACCGGTATCGCACCGTCGAAAGCGGTCAGCGCGGCCCGCCCGCCGCCGCGCTCGACCCGGATCGCGCCGAGACCGTTCATCAGGTTGCGGTTGAACCAGCCCTTGACCCCGGTGCCGTCGAAGTAGTCGGATTTCGCCCAGAAGGCGAGGTGGCGGGGCTGCGCCGAGCCGAGGAAGAGCTCGTCAGCCACGGAGAGGTGGTTGCCGGCGAAGATGACACCGCCGGTCTTGGGGATGTACTCGAGGCCCTCGACGCGCGGGCGCCATCCGAGCATCATCGCGTTGCCGACGGTGAGCTTGCCGATCGTATAGAGCAGCGGCAACTGGGGTTCCTCCGGGGGACAAAGGACGTGCGCAAACGTGTGGGGAGCGCGGTCAGGGTATCGGACGAAATCCCGGAAGTCCCTGCCACTCCGGCGACCGGCCCGGACATTCACCGCAACGGCGGCAAATCTCCGGGCCGGGTTGCCGGTTTCACACGGTCAGCTTCCGCCTGCGCGCGCAAGGTCGCCAGGCCCCACCCGGTTTCAGCGCCGCGGCGCCGGCAAGGTGGTGCTCCAGAGCGACGTGCCCTCCCGGTCCCGCAGGTTGACGGTGAACGCCTTGGTCTCGGCGTCGATCTCGACCTCGCCGAAGTGCTGGAAGCCCTCGGCGGGCGACGTGTTGGCCACCGGCGGGGCGTTCACGAACGCCGTGCGCGGGCCGAACGTGGCGTCGAGCGCGTTGGGACCGAAGGCGCCCGCGTGGGCCGGTCCCGACACGAACTCCCAGAACGGCGTGAAGTCCTGGATCGCCGCCCGCGCCGGGTCGTAGTGCACGGCCTGGGTGTAGTGCACGTCGGCGGTGAGCAGCACGATCCCGGTCACCCGGTGCCGGTGGGCCGACTGCAGCACCTGGGCGAACTCCAGCTCGCGGCCCTTCGGCGCCCCCGGGTCACCCTGGGCCACACCCTCCTGCGCGGTCGCCCCGTCCGGCACGACCAGGCCCAGCGGCAGGTCGTTGGCGATCACCTTCCAGGTCGCCCGCGACTCGCGCAGACCCCGGATCAGCCACTCGCGCTGCTCCCGCCCGAGCAGGCCACGATTCGGGTCGGCGTACGTGTTGCCGTCGTTGACGTCCTTGAAGGTGCGCATGTCGAGCACGAAGATGTCGAGCAGCGGCCCGTACGAGATCTTGCGGTAGACCGGCCCGCTCCGCATCGGCGTCGGCACCCACTCGTGGTAGGCCTGGTGGGCCCGCTGGGCGAGCACGTCGACCCGCTTCTCGGTGTAGCGGGCGTCGTCCAGGATCTCGCCCGGATACCAGTTGTTGGTGACCTCGTGGTCGTCCCACTGGTTGATCTGGGCGACCTCGGCCGCGAACGCCTTGTAGGCGTCGTCCAGCAGGTTGTACGCGTACTGGCCGCGGTATTCCGTCAGGGTCTCGGCGACCTTGAGCTTCTCCTCGGTGATCAGATTGCGCCAGATCCGCCCGTCGGGCAGCGTCACCGTCTCGGCCAGCGGCCCGTCGGCATAGACCGTGTCCCCGCTGTGCAGCAGAAAGTCCGGCCGCCGCCGTCGCATCGATTCAAAGAGCTTCATTCCCCCGTACGCGGGATCGATGCCCCACCCTTGACCCGCGACATCACCGGTCCACACGAAGCGAACGTCCTCGCGCCGGGCAGGTGCCGTCCGCAGCGACCCGCTGACCGGAGCGCCGAACAGTCCGGGCCGTTCCAGGCTCTCCGCCCGCACCCGGTAGAAGAGCCGCTCGCCGGCCGGCAGCCCGCGCAAAGTCAGCTTGCCGGTGAAGTCGGTGCCGGGCGTGACCACCGGCCCGCGCAGCACCCGCGCCCCGCGGAAGTCGGGCCGCTTGCTGACATGCACCCACAGCCGTCCCGGCCGGTCCGCGCGGCTCCACACCACGGCCGACCCGCCTAAGGGATCACCACTCTGGACGCCATGGGTGAGCACCGGCCGCGACCCGGCCGCCGAATACGCGGGCGCGGCCCCGGCCAGCCCGGCCACGCCACCGGCCACCCCGGCGCGCAACAGATTACGTCGTGAGATCGAAGTCATAACTACGATGCCTATCGATCCCGCATGGCCCCCGGGTGACGCCCCCTTGAACGTTGGCATTCGGCACTGCTTCGAGGAGGTCGAGATCCGCCGGCGACGGCCTACGATTCACCGGTGATCCGGATCGAGATCGATGAGCCGACGCTGTCGCGGACGCGGATCGCGATCAGCCCGCTGGCCGAGGTCGCGTGCAGTGTCTTTCTGCTGCAGCGCAACCCCGCCACGGTGCCGTGGCCCTACGAGGCGTGGGCCCGCCGGGCGCGGGCGCTGACCGGGCCGGTCTCACTCTATTTTCAGCTGTCGTCGGTCTCGCCCGACTTTCTCATCCCGCCGCCGCTGACCGCGATGCCGACCATCGGCGAGCAGCTCGACCAGCTGCGTGACACCTCACCCGCGGTGATCGAGTCCGAGCTGGCCAAGCACTACCCGGACGGCGACCTGCCCGAGCTCATCCGGCCCTTCCGCGACGACCAGCGGGCGGCGCTCGGCCGGCTGGCCGACGGCGTGCAGGAGTACTGGGACACCGCGATCGCTCCCTACTGGCCGGTCATGCGGGCCGCGCTCGACGAGGAGGTGCTGCTGCGGGCCCGGGCGCTGGCCGCCGACGGGCCCGACGCGCTGCTCTCCCGGCTGCACGAGCGGATCAGCTGGGAGCGGCCGGTCCTCACCCTCAAGAAGCCGCTCGAGCAGTCCTTCGAGGCGGTCAACCAGCGGCTGCTCCTGGTTCCGCTGATCTTCTCGCGGGGTGCCCTGATGTGCTCGGGTGACCAGCCCGACCTGGTCATGGTCACCTACCAGTCGCGGGGCGCGGCGGTGCTGGCCGAGACCCCGGCTCCCCCGCTCGCCGACGACCGCCTCTCGATTCTGCTCGGCCGGGGACGCGCCGCCGTGCTGCGCGCGTTGAGCGTCCCGGCCACCACCACCGGCCTCGCCACCACGCTCGGTCTCGCCCCCAGCACCATCTCGGAACACCTCGGCGGCCTGCTCGCGGCCGGGGTGGTCCATCGGCGCCGGGCCGGCCGCCGGGTCCTCTACGGCCTCGAACCGGCCGGGACGGCCCTGGTCACCCTGCTGGGCGAGGATTCGGCGCGCACCGAATTCGTTTCCTAGACGCCGGTCGATTCCCTAGCGTTCGGCGCATGGGGAGAAGTGACCACGCCATCGAGGCGGTGGACCTGCGCCGCACCTACCGAGCCCGTACGGGCTGGCTCCGGCCCACCCGCACCGAGGTCGAGGCGGTCCGCGGGGTGACCTTCACGGTCGGCCGCGGCGAACTGTTCGGGCTGCTCGGGCCCAACGGCGCCGGCAAGACGACCACCATCAAGCTGCTCAACACGCTGCTCATCCCGACCTCGGGCACGGCCCGGGTGTGCGGTTTCGACGTCGAGAAGGACACCCGGGAGGTGCGGCGCCGGATCGGGTACGTGTTCGGGGGTGATCGCGGCCTGTACGACCGGCTGTCCGCGCTGGACAACCTGCGCTACTTCGCCGAGCTGTACGGGGTGGCGCCGCGCGAGCAGAAGCGCCGCATCGCCGAACTGCTCGACCTGGTCGGACTGGCCGGGCGGGAACGCGAGCGGGTCGAGGGCTACTCGCGGGGCATGCGGCAGCGCCTGCACATCGCCCGGGGCCTGCTGCACGGGCCCGACGTGCTGTTTCTCGACGAGCCGTCGATCGGGGTCGACCCGGTGGCCGCGCGGGAACTGCGGCGTACGGTGGCCGACCTGGCCGCGACCGGGACGACCGTGCTGCTCACGACGCACTACATGGCCGAGGCCGACGAACTGTGCGACCGGATCGCGGTGATCGCCGACGGGCAGATCCAGGCCTTGGGTACGCCGTCCGAACTGCGCCGCCGGGCCGACGGGCGCCGAGTGGTCGAGGTGGAGGCGTACGGCGTGCCGGAGAGCGCTGTGGATGCGTTGCGCGGACTTCCGGGCGTACGGGAAACGGCGGTTGAGGCTCGTGGGGCTCTGCAGTTGCTGACCGTCCACTCGGACGCGCACGTGGACGTTCAGGGTGACGTGTTGCGGGAGCTGTCGGGGATCCGGCTCGGCCGGGTGAACAGCCGCGAACCGACGCTCGAGGACGCATACGTGGCGATCGTGAGCGCCGCATGAGAACCGTCCGCATGCTCGCGATCGGGACGCTGATGCACGTCAAGCAGATCAGCCGCTCCCCCTTCGAACTCGCGATCGCCCTGGTCGTGCCGGTCGTGCAGGCCACCCTGGCGGTCTATCTGTTCCGCTCCGGCGGCGAGGAGCACCGTCTGCTCGAGGCCGCGGTCGGCGCCGGCGTCATGGGCGTGTGGTCGTCGGTGCTGTTCGGGTCGGGCGGCGCGATCCAGACCCAGCGCTGGATGGGCACCCTCGAGATGATCATGCTGGCGCCCCGGCGTCCGGTCCTGGTGATCCTCCCGATCACCATCGCCACCGGCCTGACCGGCATCTACGCCTTGCTCGCCACGCTGCTCTGGGGGCGTTTCCTGTACGGGATCAAGCTCGACTTCGCCCATCCGGTGGCGTTCGTCGTCGCGGCCGTCGTCTGCGTGGTCGCCCTGGGCATGTTCGGGCTGCTGCTGGCGTCGACGTTCGTGCTCATGCGCAACGCGAACGCGCTGGCCAACACGCTCGAATACCCGGTCTGGCTGGTCTCCGGCATGCTCCTGCCGATCACCGTGCTGCCCGCCTGGACCTCGCCGATCGCGGCCGCGCTGCCCACCACCTGGGGTGCGCGGGCGTTGCGCGAGGCGACCAGCGGCGGACCGGTCTGGCCGTCGGTGGGCATCTGCCTCGGCGTCAGCCTGCTCTGCCTGGTGCTGGGCGGACTGGCCCTGACTCACGTCGAACGCCGCGCCCGTGCGGCCGCCACCCTGGCCCTCGCATGAAGACGCTGCGCTTGATGGGCCTGGGCGGCGTGATCGCCTACCGCGCCCTGTTCAACTGGACGACGCCGGGCATGTTCGTCGGCACGCTGCTGGTCGGGCCGCTGTTCCAGCTGCTGTTCTTCGCCTATCTGGGCCGGCAGCTCCAGGTGGCCGACGACCGGTTCTACATCGTCGGCAACGCCGTGCTCACCGCGTCACTGGCCTGCGTGTTCGGCGGCACGATGGCGGTCGCCAACGAGCGCCGCTACGGGACGCTGGGCCATGTGCTGCTGTCGCCTCGCAGTCGCACGGCTATTTTCTGGGGGCGGGTCATCCCGTACGCGGGAAATGGTCTTCTGATTGCCGTGGTGACACTCGCCGTGGGCGCCCTGCTGCTCGGGCTCCGGATTCCGCTCGGTGCCCTGCCCGGGCTGCTGCTGGCCATGGCCGCCGGTTCGCTGGCGTGCGGCTTCTTCGGGCTGACGCTGGGGGCGCTCGGGCTGCGGTTCCGCGACGTGTGGGTCGTCTCGAACGTCTCGGTCGCCCTGTTGCTGCTGCTCACCGGGGTCAACGTGCCCGCGTCGGAGCTACCCGGCTGGATGGTCACCGTCGGTGGATGGCTGCCGATCACGCACGCGGCCGAGGCGGCCCGGCGACTCGCGGCCGGAGACGGACTGGCCGCGGCCGCACCCGCGCTCGGCCAGGAACTGCTGGTCGGGGCGGGCTACGCGGTCGCGGCCGTCGTGCTGCTCAAGATATTCGAGGTCGAGTCACGCCGGCGGGCGTCGCTCGACGCGCTCTAGCTAGAGCTTGGGAAACCAAAGGGCGAGCTCGCGGTTCGCGCTCTCCGGCGAGTCGGAGGCGTGCACCAGGTTCTCCCGGTTCGACAGCGCGAAGTCGCCCCGGATCGTGCCGGCGGCCGCCTTCCGGCCGTCGGTCGAACCGATCATCGCGCGTACGACCTCGATCACCTCGTCGCCCGACAGGACCACCGCGACCAGCGGGCCCGACGTCATGAAATCCTTGAGCGGCGGGTAGAAAGCCTTGTCGACGTGGTCGGCGTAGTGCTGGTCGGCGAGCGCCGCGTCCATCGTGCGCAGCTCCATCGCCTCGACCACCAGGCCCTTGCGCTCGAACCGGCCGAGGATCTCGCCGAGCAGTCCGCGACGGACCGCGTCAGGCTTGAGAAGCACGAGCGAACGCTCGGTGGGGCTGGACAACGAGTCCTCCATGGGTATTGAGGGGCTACGTTCAGCCTATCGGTACCACGTTGGCAGCGAGCACCAACGCCGGTACTACCGCACTTTCGCTCACACTGAGCCGGGCAATAACCTGACGGGGACGAGCGGGAGGTCCACATTGGCAAACCAGACCGGACGTCCGATCGCGCCGGCACGGAAGCTGGTCGCGGCGGTCGCAGGCACGATCGCGGTCTTCGTGGTCGCGCTGGGCTTCGGCATGTCCAGCCTGGGGGTGGTCATCTTCGGGGTCGCCCTGCTCGCCCTGGCGGTGGCCTTGGGCGTCGTCAACGTGGTGCGCCGGGGCGCCCGGGCCTGGGTGGCCGGCAGCGCCGAGGTCCGCTCGATCACCCCGCCCCCGGCGTCGACTTCGGTCTACGGCCGGGCCCGCATCCAGGCGGTGATCGTCGCCCCCGGTCTTCCGACCAGCGAGGTCGAGATCAACGAGTCCCGCATCCCGGTCGTGAAGTGGCCCGAGCCCGGCGACACCCTGCCGATCACGGTCGACGTCGACGACATGCGCCGCGTCCGGATCAACTGGGAAGAGGCCGCGCCCCGCGAACGCGGCGAAGACCCGCCGCCACCGGTCACCGACGACTACGACGATCCCGACGCCGACCTGGACGCCGACCTGCTGGGCGACCTCGAGCCCCCGCCGTGGACCAACCGCGCCCGTGACGAGGGCTGGAACCGCGACGACGACGATCCCCCGCCGCCACCGCCGCCGGGCAGTTCGCCGCCGCCACCGCCGCCCCCGCCGGGCCCGAGCGGCGGCGCCCGCACCGACGCGAGCCACGACTCGGAGGAGTATTCGGAGAGCCCGGTCGTGGTCCGCGACACGCCGGCCGGCCGCATCGTCGAGGGCGAGTTCGTCGACCACAACGACCGGCCGACGCCGCTGCCCCGCCGGGCCGCCGCCCGCGACAACGCCGCGTACGCGTCCTCGTCCTACCCCGATCCCGACCCGGCCGACGAATCCGCGGCCGCTCCTGACTCGGCGCCGGCCGACTCCGGTCACGGATCGCCTCGTTCCGCCGCAGACTCCGATTACGCGCCGCCCGGCCCAGCTACCACCGACTCGGGCTCCACGGCGCCCCGCGCTGCCGCCAGCTCCGACTACGCGACGCCTGGCCGGGACGCAGACTCGGACTACCCGCCGCCCCGCGCTGCCGCCGCCTCCGATTATCCGTCGCCCGACTCGGACTACGCATCGCCCGACGCTGCCGGCAGCTCCGGTTATGCGTCGCCCAGCGCGGCCGCCACCGCGGGCGCAGCCGCCGCCGGTGCTGCGGCCGGCGCCGCGGCGTCCCGCCCGACCGGCACGCGTCCCAGCCCCCACCCCCGAGGCCGCGGGGCGACCGCCACCGCCTCGGCCGAGCCGTCCGGTCCGCCCTCGCAGCGTGAGCCCCACCCCGACGACGCCCTGGGCACCGACATCCCGCTCGACGACCCGCACCCCTACGAGCGGCCCGAGCCGACCGTCGCGTCGACCCCGCCCACCCCGTCGCCGGTCAGCTCGTTCCCGACGGCACCGCCACCGACGACTCCGCCGCCGACCGCGCCCCCGCCCTCCACACCGCGCCCGTCCACCCCGTCGGCCCGCCCGGCACCGGACGACGAGATCGACCTCCTCCTCGACGGCGACCCCGACCCGGCCCCCGAGTCCACTCCAGCGGCGGCCGGCGCCGTGGCCGACGACCTGATCGCGCCCCCGGTCGAAGAGAACCCACGCGTCCACCCGTCCACCCGCTTCGTCACGAACGCGGCCCACGACGCCAGCACCCCCGCCGAGCCCGAGCCCGCTCCCGCTCAGCCCGAGAAGCACACCGGCCTGTTCGCCGGAGCCGTAGGCGCGGTCGCCGCAGCCGCCGCAGCCGCCGTCCGCAAGGTGACCGACCGCGACCGCCCCACCCGCGAACCGATCGCCGACGAAGAGGTCACCACACCCCTCGCCCGGCCCACATCTCCGGCGCCATCCACGGGTCCGGCCTCCGACCCGTTCCCCGACGAGCCGTCGCCCACTACGGCTCACGGGGAACCCGCCTCTTCCGACGCATCGCGAACTGGGCGCCTCGGAGTCGACCAGAGCGACACGTCCGCCACTGCCTCGGGCGCAATTCCCAGCGAACCCGACGCCCCTGCATCCGGCACTTCGGCCAGTTCCGGTCCCGGGGGTATCGGTTCGCCCTCACC
This sequence comes from Paractinoplanes bogorensis, assembly GCF_018829635.1. Taxonomy (GTDB): domain Bacteria; phylum Actinomycetota; class Actinomycetes; order Mycobacteriales; family Micromonosporaceae; genus Actinoplanes; species Actinoplanes bogorensis. The sequence continues at coordinate 6,264 of NZ_JAHKKG010000016.1, read as the reverse complement.
CGAGGCCGCCCCGTTCTTTGAGTCCGCCCTGCTCGACGAGGAGACCACCACCCGCCTGCCCCCGCCCGGTTTCGTGCAGTCGTCGGCCGCCCAAGGATCGAATCAGCCCGATCCGAGTTCAGCGCCCGCCTCCGAGCAGCCGGACGACCCGCAGGCGGCCACGAGCTCCGAGCCCGCCGCCGACGGCCGGAACGCGCACACGTCGGTCGCCGGACCGGGCAGCCCGACGCATCCCAAGACGTCCCCCGCCGCGGCCGCACTGGCCGCAGCCGCTGCCGCCGCCGCGGCACAGGACCGGGGTCCCTGGGCCGACCTGGCCGGCAACTCCGACCCGGACGACAGCGCCGCCGACGTGATCACCGCCTATCCGAGCGCCCGTCCCGGCCCCGCCGGTGCGATCCACGGCGTAGGCATCACCGTGCTGGTCACCGACCTGAACCGGTCGGCCGCGTTCTATCGGGACACGCTCGGCTTCTACGAGATCGACCGCGGCGACGGCAGCGCCGTGCTCGCCTCGGGCGATACCCGGCTGGTCCTGCGCACGGTCCACGACCTGTCCGCCGAGGCGGGCCGGCTCATCTACCTGAACCTCGAGGTCGGCGACGTGGAAGCCGTCTATCAGGAACTGGTGACCAAGGGCGTCGAGTTCGTCCACCCGCCGCGCCCGGTGAACCGCGGCGACCGCCTGGAACTCTGGTCGGCCACCTTCCGCGACCCCGACGACCACAACATCGCCATCACCCAGTGGCGAGCCATCCGCTGAGCCGACCCCGACCGGGCCCGCCCAGGAGCGGACCTGGGCGGGAGGCCTACCCGAGGATCGTCCGCCGGACGTAGAGGGCGTAGACCCAGGCCGCCCCGAAGATCAGCCCCAGGACGGCCAGCGACCAGTGGAACAGGCCGCTGGCCAGCAACAGGACCTGCAGGACGGTGCCCGCGTTCCACGCCCAGCTGCGGCGCATCATCCCGGCCAGCAGCGCCGCCAGCACGGCCAGAGCGATCACCGACGCGATACCCCACTCGTTGAGGTCGCCGCCCATGATCCGGATCGGTTGAATACCGAGCAGCAGCACGATGGCCTCGAGGACGAGGGTTCCCGCACCCAAGCCCCGTACGGCCGCCTGGGGATTGCGAAGCCCCGACCGTGGAGCCTCGCCGTCCGTTCCGTCGGCGGGTGGCGGGGGCGTGGTCATCGCTTCAGCAGCTTCCGGGCGTCCGCGACCGTGACCACCGACCCCGTGATGATGACGCCGACCCCGCTGAGCTCGCCCGACGTGTCCTCCTCGGCGATCACCACCGCCTCCTCGATCGCGTCCGGCATGGTCTGCGCGACCGTCACCCGGTCTTCGCCGAAGATGTCCGTCGCCAGCTGTGCCAGCTCGTCCACCGGCATCGACCGCGGCGAGCTGTTCTGCGTCACCACGATCCGCGCCGCCACCGGCTCGAGCAGGTCGAGCAGCCCCGAGGCGTCCTTGTCGGCCAGCACCGCCACCACCGCGACCAGGTGCCGGAACGAGAACTCGTCCTCCAGCGCGCTCACCGTCGCCGCCATGCCGTGCGGGTTGTGCGCACCGTCGAGCAGGATCGTCGGCGCGCTGCGCACCCTCTCCAGACGCCCGGGCGAGTCGACCTGAGCAAAGCCTTCCCGTACGAGTTCCAGCTCCAACTGCTTCCCGGAACCCGCCCCGAGGAACGCCTCGACCGCCGCCAGCGCGAGCGCCGCGTTCTGCGCCTGGTGCGCCCCGAAGAGCGGGAGGAAGATCTCGTCGTACACGCCCCCGAGCCCCTGCAGCGTGAGCACCTGACCGCCGACCGCCTGGGTCCGCTCGATCACGCCGAACTCGCTGCCCTCGCGGGCCAGGGTTGCGCCCATCTCGGCGCAGCGCTCGAGGATGGGCCGCATGGCCTCCTCGGTCTGCAGCGAGCTGATCACGGTGGCGCCCTTGTGGATGATGCCGGCCTTGGCCCAGGCGATGTCTTCGATGGTGTCGCCGAGCCACTCGGTGTGGTCGAGCCCGATCGGGGTCATCACGCACACCCCGGCCTCGATGACGTTGGTCGCGTCCTCCTCGCCGCCCAGTCCCACCTCGACGACAGCGATGTCCACCGGGGCGTCGGCGAAGGCCGCGTACGCCATCGCGGTCGTCAGGTCGAAGTAGGTCAGCGGCTCCGAGTTGCGGGCGTCGATCAGGTCGGCCAGCGGCGAGACCTCGTCGTACGTGGCCGCGAGCTTCTCCTCCGAGATCGGCTCGCCGTCCAGGCTGATCCGCTCGCGTACGGTCTCGAGGTGGGGGCTCGTGTAGCGCCCGGTGTGCAGGCCGTGCGCCCGCAGCACCGCGTCGATCATCCGGGCCGTGCTGGTCTTGCCGTTCGTGCCGGTCAGGTGGATCGCCGGGTAGGCCCGCTGCGGGCTGCCGAGCACGTCCATCAGGTCCCGGATCTTCTGCATGTCGAAGGCGATGCGGGTGAAGCCGCGCCCGTCGAGCGCGGCTTCCACCTCGGCGTAAGTGCTCATGCTGAGGGCAACGCTTCCAGAGCCGCGGCAATTCGCGTGAGATCGGCCTCAGCCGTGACCAGGCGATCCTTGATCTTCGCCACGACCTGCTCGGGTGCCTTCCCGATGAACGACTCGTTGCCGAGCTTGCCCCGGCACTGGGCCGCTTCCTTCTCGGCCGCCGCGCGGTCCTTCTCGAGGCGCGCCCGCTCGGCCGCCACGTCGATCGTGCCGCGGGTGTCGAGGTCGACCGTGATCGCCCCGGACACCGCGAGCGTCGCCGTGGCCGTGAAGCCGTCGGCCGGCGGGTCGAGCCGGGCCAGCGAGCGGATCAGCGACTCGTGCGTGTCGATGCCGACGTTGCCCAGGCCGGTGAGCGCCGCCGCGACCCGCTGGCTCGGCTTGAGCCCCTGGTCGGAGCGGAACCGCCGGACCTCGGTCACGACCTTTTGCAGCGCGGCCAGCTCCTCCTCGGCGGCGTCGTCGATGAGTTCCTTGTCGGCCGCCGGCCACTGCGCCTTGACGATCGTCTCGCCACCGGTGAGCGCGATCCACAGCTCCTCGGTCACGAACGGGATCACCGGGTGCAGCAGCCGCAGCAGCTGGTCGAGCACGTGGCCCAGAACGCGCCGGCTCGGGGCGGCATCGTCCGAGGCCAGCACCGGCTTCGACAGCTCGAGGTACCAGTCGCAGACGTCGTCCCACGCGAAGTGGTAGAGCGTGTCGCAGACCTTGGCGTACTCGTACGTGGCGAAGTATTCGTCCACCTCGCCGATCACGTGCTGCAGGCGCGACAGGATCCACTTGTCGATCGCCGACAGCTCGTCCTGAGCCGGCAGCGGACCCTCGACCGTGGCCCCGTTCATCAGCGCGAACCGGGTCGCGTTCCAGAGCTTGTTGCAGAAGTTGCGCGAGCCCTGGCACCACTCCTCGCTGATCGGCACGTCGGAGCCGGGGTTGGCGCCGCGGGCCAGCGTGAAGCGGGTGGCGTCGGCGCCGTACCGCTCGATCCAGTCGAGCGGGTCGACCACGTTGCCGAACGACTTGGACATCTTCTTGCCCTGGCCGTCGCGCACCATGCCGTGCAGGTTGACCACGTTGAACGGCTGCACGTCGTCCATCGCGTAGAGCCCGAACATCATCATCCGGGCGACCCAGAAGAACAGGATGTCGTAGCCGGTGACGAGCACGCTGGTCGGATAGAACTTCTCCAGCTCCGCCGTCTGCTGGGGCCAGCCCATGGTCGAGAACGGCCACAGCGCCGACGAGAACCAGGTGTCGAGCACATCTTCGTCCTGGGTGTAGCCGGCCGGCGCCTCTTCGTCCGGTCCGACGCAGACGACCTCGCCGTCCGGCCCGTACCAGACCGGGATGCGGTGGCCCCACCACAACTGACGCGAGATGCACCAGTCATGCATGTTGTCGACCCAGGCGAAGTAACGCTTGGACAGCTCGGCCGGCTCGATCGTGACGCGACCGTCCCGTACGGCGTCGCCGGCCTTCTTCGCCAGCGGACCCGTGTTGACGAACCACTGCAGCGACAGCCGCGGCTCCACGGTCGTCTTGCACCGCGAGCAGTGCCCGACCGAGTGCACGTACGGCCGCTTCTCGGCCACGATCCGGCCCTCTTCGCGCAGAGCGGCGACGATCGCGGGCCGGGCCTCGTAACGGTCGAGCCCCTCGAACGGACCGTGCACGGTGACTACCGCACGCTCGTCCATCATGGTGATGCTCGGCAGGTTGTGCCGCTGGCCGATCTCGAAGTCGTTCGGGTCGTGCGCCGGCGTCACCTTGACCGCACCCGTACCGAAGGAAGGGTCGACATGCTCGTCGGCGACGATCGGGATGCGCCGCCCGGTGAGCGGCAGCTCGACCTCGGTGCCGATCAGGTGCTTGTAGCGCTCGTCGTCCGGGTGGACGGCCACCGCGGTGTCACCCAGCATCGTCTCGGCCCGCGTGGTCGCGACGACGATCGCGTCGGGCCCGTCGCCGTAACGGATCGAGACGAGCTCGCCCTCGTCGTCGGTGTGCTCGACCTCGATGTCGCTGAGCGCCGTCAGGCAGCGCGGGCACCAGTTGATGATGCGGTTGGCCCGATAGATCAGCTCGTCGTCGTAGAGCCGCTTGAAGATCGTCTGCACGGCACGGGACAGGCCCTCGTCCATCGTGAACCGCTCACGCGACCAATCCACCGAGTCGCCCAGCCGGCGCATCTGCCCGAGGATCTTGCCGCCGCTCTCGGCCTTCCACTCCCAGACCTTCTGGACGAACTCCTCCCGCCCCAGGTCGTGCCGCGACAGCTGCTGCGCGGCGAGCTGACGCTCCACCACGTTCTGCGTCGCGATGCCGGCGTGGTCCATGCCCGGCAGCCACAGCACCTCGAAGCCCTGCATCCGCTTGAGACGCGACAACGTGTCCTGGATGGTGTGGTCAAGGGCGTGCCCGACGTGCAGGGAGCCGGTCACGTTGGGCGGCGGGATGACGATCGAGAACGCGGGCTTGTCGCTCGCCGGGTCGGCGGTGAAGTAGCCCTCGGTTACCCACTGCTCGTACCGCCGCTGCTCTACCTCGCCCGGCTGATACTGGGCGGAGAGGCCACCGGTGGGCCGGCTGTCGGGGGTGCGCTGCTGGGTCGTCTCGGTCACCCGACAAGTCTAGTGATGCCTCGCCCGAACCCCGAATTCGCATCGCCCGTGCTTGCTACGCTCCTGCAATGCCCGAGCCCGGCCCCAACCCGATCGACATCGGCACCCTGCCGCCCGACCCTTCCATGGAGTTCGCCGCCGACGAGGGCGAGGCCGACGCGCATGCCGAGACAAAACCCCGTTTCCCCGTACGCCGTGTCCTGATCGTCGTCGTCCTCCTGATAGCGGCCGCAGGCGTGGCAACGCTGGGTGTAACCAGTTGGCGCATCATCGCCCAGAAGGACGCGACGATGTCCGTCCCTCAGCGCATCGGCAACCTGGTCGTTGACGGCTCGGAAAACGGCGTAACCACAGCCGACTACCTACAGACGGCCCTGGCCGCCGAGGTAGAGCTAGACCACACGGTGGGTGCCGTCTACCAGGAGGCCGGCGAGAAGGACGTCCTGTTCCTGGGCGGCACCGGCCTGATCTGGACCCCGTCCCGCGACCTCGACTCGGCCATGACCCTGATCTCCGACAAGGAGGGCTCGGTCACCAACCTGCACGAGGTGGACCCCGGCCCACTGGCCGGCGTCATGAAGTGCGGAATCACCAAGACCCCAGACGGCGACCTGACCGTCTGCGGCTGGGCCGACCACGGCAGCCTGGCCTTGGCCATGTTCAACAACCGCACCGAAGCCGAGGCGGCCCCACTGATGCGAGACATCCGAAACGCCGCCGAAAAGCGCTGACGACCCAAACAAAAAAGGCCGTGCTCACAGAGCACGGCCTTTCCTTTTTCGTCGAGCAGCACGGTTACCAGGACGGGGCTTACGCACGGCCTCCAGCGGCTCGAGCCTGACGGAAAGCTCGGGTAAAGACAAAGACGCCGACGCCCGATCAGAGGTGGGCTGAAGTGCCGGCAAAGCGCACACTCCAGATCGGCTGGCCCACGAATGTGAGGGCCCGACTCGAACTGCAGATTTAGGCCTAGAAATGACAGTAGGCCCACCCCGTATGGGGTGGGCCTACTGTTTCACGTTGAGTCCGGCGGCGTCCTACTCTCCCACACCCTCCCGAGTGCAGTACCATCGGCGCTGGAGGGCTTAGCTTCCGGGTTCGGAATGAGACCGGGCGTTTCCCCTC
>NZ_JAHKKG010000015.1 GCF_018829635.1 Paractinoplanes bogorensis | reverse complement strand
TGGCGCGGTGTGGCCACCCGCTACGACAAACTCGGCGCTCACTATCAAGCCACCCTCGACCTGGTCGAGATGCTCGACTGGCTACGCGCCGTCCCCGACGGACTTGATCCGCGAGACAGAACCTAGGGGGCCGTCCGACGGATCACGAGGGGCCTGCGCCGAGGCCCAGGCGGCGGCTGACGGCAGCCGCGGAACGCCCACACACATCACCCAGGCCCTCGCCACACCCGCTTGACATCCATAGGGGCATCACGAGGTCGAAGCACACAGCGCCAAGACCACGGTGAGGCCGCACGACCAGCGACGCCTCCCTCCGCCCGACCCGGCGGCCTGGCGAGCAGGGCCGATATGCGACCGTCCTGCGGCCGACGTCAGCCACCACCTTTGACCGCGCCGCAGACCCGCGTGATCCGCCGGGCGGACCCTAGTGCACGGTGGTGCTGGTGGTGGTCGCGTCGGTCGGGTGGGTGGCCACCGTGCGCGGACCGGGGGCGACGAAGACGTCGGACGGGGCTTCGTTGGCGGCCTGGTCGGCGGCTGCGGTGGTGCGCCGGCGGCGGAGCTCAGTGGGCAGCACCAGCAGGGCGATCAGGACGCCCGCTCCGCCGACGGTGACGAAACCCCAGGGCGGGGACAGGGTGTCGGCGGCGATGCCGGCCAGCGGGCCGCCCAGCGCCACGCCCACGGTGAGCGCCGAGTTGTGCAGACCCATGGCCTCGCCCCGGGCCGCGGCCGGGATCATGCGGCTGATCGCGTCGGCCGTCGAGGTGATCAGCGGGGCGCACAGGGCACCGGCCGGGATCAGCAGCAGCGCGATCAGCCACCAGTGGGCGCCGCCCAGGCTGACCACCATGGTGGCGACGGCCAGCGGGACCAGGATGACCACGGGCGAGAACGAGCGGCTCATCGTGCCGTAGGCGAAGCCGCCCAGCAGCGAGTAGAACGCCCACAGCGACATCACCAGGCCCGACCAGGCCAGCTCGCCGTTGTCGCGCAGCACGGCCACCAGCGCGACGTCGGTGCCCGAGAGCACCAGGGTGGCGGCCATGGTCACCAGCAGCACGGCGACGAAGCGGGGACCCAGCCAGCTGCGCCGCGGCACCCGCTCGCCGGCCGTGATCGGAGCCTCGTGTGCGGCCCGGACCGGCGGGTTGAGCAGCCACAGGCCGAGCCCGGAGAGCAGGATGCCGACGGCCAGCATGAGCATCGCCCAGCGGCCCCCGGCGGTGGTGGCGACCAGCACGCCGAGCGCGGGCCCGGTCATGAACGACAGCTCGGTGGTGATCGAGTCGAGCGCGAACGCCGGCTTGCGATGGGCCTCGGGGGTCAGCGCGCTGATCGACTGGCGGGCCACCGAGAAGGCGGGCAGGGCCAGGAACCCGCCGAACAGGGCCATGACCAGCAGCGTCCAGTAGGGCACGGCCTGCGCGGCCGACCAGAAGACGACCTCGGCCACGGTGGTGAGCACGAGCACCAGGCGCAACCCGCGCCGGTCGATCAGGCGGCCCATGACGGGCGCCCCGACCGACCCGCCGATGGTGAACGCCGCGCCGATCAGGCCGGCCGCGCCGTAACCCCGGCCGAGGTCGGTGACCACGTGCAGGGTGAGCACGACGGCCCCGGCCGCGATCGGGATGCGGGCGAGCGTCGCCACCGCCAGCAACGACTTGATGCCGGGCAGGGCGAGCGTGTCACGGTAAGGCTTGAGAAGCATGTGGTTCCTGACCTCCGGGGCTCATCCTGCCTCGGAGGTACGACAAAAAACCAACTACTTCATCGGGGCGAAATTAGGACGCAACGACCGGGGTGCCCGTTGTCTCGATCGCGGCGTCGCGGAACTGCTCGAGCGCGGTAGCAGTCGTCGCGGCCGCGACACCAGCGGTGAGCTCCAGCAACACCGTCGTCGCGAACCCCTCGGCCTTGGCGTCGAGCGCGGTCGCCCGTACGCAATGGTCGGTGGCGATCCCCACCAGTTCGACTTCCGTCACATCCCGCTCGCGCAGCCACGCGGTCAGGGTCTCGCCACTGTCGGTGTGACCCTCGAAGCCCGAGTACGCCGCCTTGTGCTCGCCCTTGTGGAACACCGCCTCGATTTTGCCGGTGGCCAGCTCGGGGTGGAACTCGGCGCCGGACGAGCCGACCACGCAGTGCGCGGGCCACGTGTCGGTGTAGTCGGGGTGGTCGCTGAAGTGGTTTCCGGGGTCGATGTGCCAGTCCTTGGTCGCGACCACGTGGTCCCAGCGGTCGCCCGCCTTGTCGAGCACCAGCGAGATGCCCGCCGCGACCGCCGCACCCCCGGCCACGGCCAGGGACCCGCCCTCGCAGAAGTCGTTCTGGACGTCGACGATGATCAGCGCGCGTGTCACGGGAACCCCTAGGCGGTCGGAACGATGGTGACGGGGATGGCCGGGTCGCCGGCCGAGAGCTTCAGGCCCTCCCACGGTATCGAGATCAGACACTGCCGCAGGTGTTCCCGCGACTCCTGCAGGGTCGGCAGCTCGACCGGCTCGCCCGCGACGATGAACGACCGCTGCAGGAGCCGGTCGTTGGCGGCGTGATCGGGCAGTCCCTGGGAGACGACGATCTCTTCGGTCGCGGTGCCGGTCGGCTTGTGCCGGCGTACGGCCGTCTTACGTCCGCCCACCGTCGCCTTGTTTTCCGAGCGCTTGACCACCGGGCGCCCCTCGACCTCGACCAGCTTGTAGACCAGGCCCGCGGTCGGCGCCCCCGATCCGGTGACCACTGCGGTGCCGGCGCCGTACATGTCCACCGGCTCGGCGGCGAGCGAGGAGATCGCGTACTCGTCCATGTCGCCCGAGACGACGATCTGGGTCTCGGTCGCGCCCAGCGAGTCGAGCAGCTCGCGCGAGTGCTGGGCCAGCACCGACAGGTCGCCCGAGTCGATCCGGACGGCCCGCAGGTCGGGCCCGGCCACCGCGATCGCGTTCCGGATGCCCTGGGCGATGTCGTACGTGTCGACCAGCAACGTCGTGTTCTTGCCGAGCGCGGCCACCTGGGACGCGAACGCCGTCGGCTCGTCGTCGTGCAGCAGCGTGAACGCGTGGGCCGAGGTGCCGGTGGTCGGGATGCCGTAGAGCGCGCCCGCGGCGAGGTTGGAGGTCGAGGCGAACCCGGCCAGATAGGCGGCCCGGGCGGCGGCGACGGCCGAGTCCTCGTGGGTGCGGCGCGAGCCCATCTCGATGATCGGCCGCCCGCGGGCCGCGGTGACCATGCGGGCCGCGGCCGAGGCGATCGCCGAGTCGTGGTTGAGGACCGACAGGATCAGCGTCTCGAGCAGCACGCACTCGGCGAAGGTGCCGCTGACGGTCATGATCGGGGAGCCCGGGAAATAGAGTTCGCCCTCGGCGTAGCCGTCGACGTCGCCGGTGAAGCGGTAGCCGGCCAGCCATTCGGCGGTCTGGTCGTCGACCACGCCCGTGCGGCGCAGGAAGTCGAGCTCGGGCTCGCCGAACCGGAAGTCCCGGATCAGCTCGATCAGCCGGCCCACGCCGGCGACCACGCCGTAGCGTCGTTCGCCGGGCAATCGCCGGGCGAAGACCTCGAAGACACAGCGGCGACCGGCGGTGCCGTCGCGGAGCGCGGCGCTGACCATGGTCAACTCGTACTGATCGGTCAGCAACGACGGCGACAAGGAGTTCACGATCCCCACCCTATTGCGCGCGACGGCCCCTTACGAACCGCGTCCTGACCTGCGGTTCGGCGTTCCGGTTCACCGATGCGGCAAAACCGGTGGCACCATGGTGGGCATGGCGCTGCCACAGGTCGCTCCCGTCGAGAGCCCCGAGATCGAGGAGGCACCCGCTGATGATCGGCCGTGGGTGACCATCGTCTGGGATGATCCGGTGAACCTCATGTCGTACGTGACCTGGGTTTTTCAAAAGATTTTCGGCTTCTCCAAGGAGAAGGCCGAGGCCCTGATGCTCGACGTGCACAACAAGGGCCGGGCGGTGGTCAGCTCCGGTGCGCGCGAGCGCATGGAGATGGACGCCAACCAGCTGCACGGATACGGTCTCTGGGCCACGGTGGACCGGGACTGAAGACCGCGGGAGAGGGTAGATGTTCCGACGCAACGGCAGCCAGTGCGTGGCCACGTTCGCGGTTGACGAGGTGCGCGTGCTGCGCAAGGTCGCCGGCGAGGTGGTCGGTCTGCTGACCGACGGCATGGATCACACCGATCCGGTCGTCGGCCGCCTCTTCCCCGACATCTATCCGGATCGCCCGGACGACTCCGACGAGTTCCGTCTCTACACCGAGGGCGATCTCAAGACCGGGAAGATCGATCAGGCCGGGGCGATCCTGGCCGCGCTGCCCGACGAGGGCGAGGGCGAGGTACGCCTCGACGGCGAGGCGGCCGAGGCCTGGCTGCGCGCGATCAACGACGCCCGGCTGGCCATGGGCACCCGGCTCGACATCCAGGCCGACACCGACCTGGGCGAGGAGCTCGACGAGGCGGTCCTGCGCGACCCCGGTTCCAGCCGGGTGTTCCAGCTCAGCGTGTACGCCTATCTCGGCTATCTGCAGGAGTCGTTGCTGAACGCGCTGCCTGAGATCGAGTGAGCACAGCCACGTCCGTACCGGGGAAATCTCACGGTAATGTGAACGACGTGCTGACCATCGACAGCGCGATCGTCGACGCGATCGTCGCCCACGCCCGCCGGGACCACCCCGACGAGGCCTGCGGTGTGGTCGCGGGCCCGATCGGCAGCGACCTGCCGACCCGGCTCATCCCGATGGACAATGCGGCCCGGTCGATGACGTTCTACGAGTTCGACTCCATGGAGCAGCTGCGGGTGTGGCGCGAGATGGACGACAACGACGAGGAACCGGTGGTCATCTACCACTCGCACACGGCGACCGAGGCGTACCCGTCGCGCACCGACATCTCCTTCGCGGGCGAGCCGGGCGCACATTACGTTCTTGTCTCCACCCGCGAGCCCGACTCGGAAGAGATCCGGTCGTTCCGCATAGTGGACGGCGTGGTGACCGAGGAAGAGATCAACATCGCGGATGCGACGGTGGACGCGTGATGGCGTGCGCTGTGCAGTCGTACATGTTCGGGCAGAGCCCGGTGTCGGTCTTCTACGAGTGTCGCTGAGGACATTCGACCCATCAGAAGACCCTGCCCTCAGTTCGACCTTCCTTCAGGAGCATTCACCGTCATGGCTATCGAAGTCCGCGTTCCCACCATCCTGCGCAGCTACACCGGCGGCGCCAAGATCGTCGAGGGTGCCGGCGAAACGCTGAGCGCGCTGATCGACGACCTGGACGCCAAGCACAACGGCTTCAAGGGGCGTCTCATCACCCCCGAGGGCGGACTGCACAAGTTCGTCAACATCTACGTCAACGACGAGGACGTCCGCTTCCTCGGCGCGCTCGAGGCCAAGCTCAGCGACGGTGACTCGGTCACCATCCTCCCGGCCGTGGCCGGTGGCGCGCTGGGCTTCGCGGCCGCGGCAGCGATTCTCGGACGCTGACGTCGTGGCTCGCTACGAGAGCCTGCTGGACGCGTGTGGGGGCACGCCGCTCGTCGGCCTGCCCCGCCTGTCGCCGACGGTGCCCGAAGGGGCACCGGCGGTGCGCCTCTGGGCCAAACTCGAGGACCGCAATCCGACCGGCAGCATCAAGGACCGGCCGGCGCTCTTCATGGTGCGCGAGGCCGAGGAGTCGGGCCACCTGCACCCGGGCGACACCATCCTCGAGCCGACCAGCGGCAACACCGGCATCGCCCTGGCCATGGTGGCCAAACTGCGTGGCTATCGCATCGTCTGCGTGATGCCGGAGAACGTGTCGGCCGAGCGCGTCCAGCTGCTGCGCATGTACGGCGCCGAGATCATCTTCTCGCCGGCCGCGGGCGGCTCCAACCAGGCCGTGGCCACCGCCAAGCAGATCGCGGCCGAGCATCCGGACTGGAAGATGCTGTTCCAGTACGGCAACCCGGCCAACGCCCGCGCGCACTACGAGACCACCGGTCCCGAGCTGCTGCACGACCTGCCGACCATCACGCACTTCGTGGCCGGCCTGGGCACCACCGGCACGCTGATGGGCACCGGCCGCTTCCTCAAGGAGAAGGTCGACGGCATCCAGATCATCGCCGCCGAGCCGCGTTACGGCGAGCTGGTCTACGGGCTGCGCAACATCGACGAGGGCTACGTGCCCGAGCTGTACGACGCCACGGTGCTCGACCGCCGGTTCTCGGTCGGCACCCGTGACGCCGTGCTCCGCACCCGCCAGCTGGTCGAGGTCGAGGGCATCTTCGCCGGGTTCTCCAGCGGCGCGATCCTGCACGCCGCGCTGGCCGTGGCGCACGAGGCGGTCAAGGCCGGCCGGCGGGCCGACGTGGCCTTCGTGATCGCCGACGGCGGCTGGAAGTACCTGTCGACCGGTGCCTACGGCGGCACCCTGAACGACGCCGAGGAAGCCCTCGAAGGGCAGTTGTGGGCCTGAGCGCCGGCTAATAGAGCGCGGCGATCAGCACGTCGATGGCGAGTGGGCCGGTGGAGCACACCAGAAGCAGCCACGGCAGGAACGGGCGGTGGATCGACAGGAATGCGCCCACCGCCAATCCCACGCTCATCAACCCGAATAGGGCGAGAGTCGGCACGAACCAGAATGCCGCGCCGCCGAAGACGGTGACGAATGCGGTAATACCGACGCCGATCGCGGTGAGGCCGAGTCCGGCCGCCCAGAGCGCCATCGCGAGGACCCGCGCGGTGCTGGGCGCCGGATCGTCCGGGGCCGGAAATCGGAAAAGTGTTTCGTCGTCCGGTGATCCCGCCCCGGTCGGTGTACTCTCCCAGCCACCGAACGGCATGATCGCCGCCGCCTCGGTACGCGTGGTGCGGTCCTTCTCGACCGTGGTCACGTTGCCCCCGCCTGTTTGGTCCTCAGAAGTCCTCACTTTGTGCAACGCAAACGACTCACCGGACGTAACGGGAATTGCGCTAATGGCCGAGGTCACGGGCGGTGTGATGTACGTTGTCGATTTAGCGACAAATCGATCAGACGTTTACATGGCGCGCAGGTCCCGGCGTACGCTTCGCTCCGTGATTGACTGGTCTGAGGATGTCAGCACGGACCGGTCGGGCGGGGCGTGTTCGACCCAGCGTGAGCCAAAGGGACCCGCATGCGACTGACCGTTCTCGGCTGTGCCGGCAGTTTTCCCGGCCCCGAGTCGGCTTGTTCCGCCTATCTCGTCGAGGCTGAGGGCTTCCGGCTGCTGATCGATTTCGGCTCGGGTTCGCTGTCCGCGCTGCAGCGTTACTCCGACCTGAACAAGATCGACGCGATCATCCTCACGCATCTGCACTGCGATCACATGCTCGACGCGTGCACCTACATCGTCGTCCGTCGCTACGACCCGTCCGGTCCGCAGCCGCCGGTGCCGGTCTACGCGCCCCTGGGCGCGGCCGAGCGCATCTCCGCCGCGTACAGCCAGGACAACGAGCCGGTCGATGACGTCTACACGTTCTACGGCCTGCAGCCGGGCACGTTCCCGATCGGTCCCTTCACGATCACGGTCGACCGGGTCAACCATCCGATCGAGACCTATGGCGTACGGATCGAGCAGGGTGGACGGGTGCTGGCGTACTCCTCGGACACCGCGCCCTGCGAACCGCTGCTGCGACTCGCCGCCGGCGCGGATTTGTTTCTGTGTGAGGCCAGTTACCTCGACGGCGCCGACAACCCCCCTGGCCTGCACCTCACGGGTGGTGAGGCGGGTGAGGCGGCGACCAAGGCGGATGTGGGCAAACTGTTGCTGACCCATCTGGTCCCCGCGTGGGTCAGCGAGGCATCTATTGTGGATGCCGCCGTGGCCGCGTTTGCGGGACCGGTTGAGGTCGTGCGCCCAGGTGCCCGCTACGATCTCTAGGCCCTGGACCGGGGCGGGGGCACGGTCAGAGCGCGGGAGCACCAGCGGATCGTGATCTTGGAGTTGTTGGATGCGCATCGTTCGTCTGGCCAACTTCGTGACAACCCATTCGGGTGGCCTGCGGACAGCTCTCCGTAATCTCGGTGAGGGCTATCAGCAGGCCGGGCACGAAGCTGTCCTGATCGTTCCCGGACGTCAGCGCTCCGACAAGATGACCTCGCAGGGCCGCGTGATCACCCTGCCCAGCGCGCCCCTCCCGCGTACGGGCGGATATCGCGTGATGACCGGACGCCGGGAACTCACCCAGCTGCTCGACGAGCTGGAGCCCGACCGTCTCGAGGTTTCCGACCGCACCAGCCTGCGCTGGACCGGCGGCTGGGCCCGCAGCCGTGGGGTCGGCTCGATGATGGTGTCGCACGAGAGCCTGGCCGGGCTGCTCGGTGTCTGGGGCGTACCCAAGCGGGACGCCGTGGCCGACAAGTTCAACCTGCGCACGGCCGAGTTCTTCGACCAGATCATCTGCACCACCTCGTTCGCCGCGGCCGAGTTCCGCCGCCTGGGCGTGCCCAACCTGACCGAGGTGCCGCTCGGCGTCGACCTCGACGAGTTCCACCCGGCCCGGTTCGACGAGAGCATCCGCGAGCGCTACGCCCGGCCCGGCGAGCTGCTGATCGCCTTCGCCAGCCGGCTCTCCGGCCAGAAAAGGCCTGAGCTGGCCGTGGACACGATCGGCGTGCTGCGCAACGACAAGGTGCCCGCGGTGCTCGCGGTGGCCGGAGACGGCGTACGGCGGGCCGCGCTGGCCTATCGTGCGGCCCGCCTGCCGGTCCGCTTCACCGGCCACATCGCCGACCGCCGGGTGATGGCCGCCCTGCTCGCCACGGCCGACGTCGTGCTGGCCCCGGGCCCGGTCGAGACGTTCGGCATGACCGCGCTCGAGGCGCTCGCCTGCGGCACCCCGGTCGTGGTCAACGAGACCAGCGCCCTGCCCGAGGTCGTGGGCGACGCCGGGGTCGCGGTGCCGGGCACCGGCGAGGGCTTCGCCGCCGGCGTCCGCGAACTGATGGAGCGTCCGGAGCCCGAGCGCCGGGCCGCCGCCCGCGCCCGGGCCGAGCATTTCGGCTGGCCGCAGGCAGTCGACGGCTTCCTGCGGGCGCACGGCGCGCTGCCCGAGGTGGCCCTGGCCGGTCGTCAGCGACCCACCGCCGTGCTGCGCCCGGCCGTGCCCCGGCCCGCCGGTCCGACGCTCGGCTGAGTTATCCACAGTTCGCGGTTGTCCACAGGCAGTGGGGCGGGCGCAGCGGTCCGTGGCCGGGCCTAATAAGGTTCTCCCATGGCACGCCCCGACGGCCGCTCGGCCGACCAACTGCGACCGGTGACCCTCTCTCGGCACTGGAGCATCCACCCCGAGGGGTCGGTGCTCGTCGAGTTCGGCAACACGCGAGTGCTCTGCACGGCGAGCGTCACCGAGGGTGTCCCGCGCTGGCGCAAGGGGTCCGGCCTCGGCTGGGTCACCGCCGAATACGCGATGCTGCCCCGCGCGACGAACACCCGCGGCGACCGCGAGAGCGTCAAGGGCAAGGTCGGCGGCCGCACCCAGGAGATCTCCCGCCTGATCGGCCGCAGCCTGCGGGCCTGCATCGACCTCAAGGCGCTGGGCGAAAACTCGGTTGTCCTCGACTGTGACGTGCTGCAGGCCGACGGCGGCACCCGCACGGCCGCGATCACCGGGGCCTACGTCGCCCTGCACGACGCGGTCACCTGGCTGGCCGGGCGCAAGTCGCTGGCCGGCAAGGTCGACGCCGTCATGCACCGCTCGATCCAGGCCGTCAGCGTCGGGATCATCGACGGCGAGCCCCGGCTCGACCTGATGTATCTCGAGGACGTCGACGCCGAGGTCGACATGAACGTGGTGTGCACCGGCGACGGCGACTTCGTCGAGGTGCAGGGCACCGGTGAAAATGGCGTGTTCCGCCGCGACCAGATGGACGCCCTGCTCGACCTCGCGCTCGCCGGCTGCACCGACCTGGCCGCCGCCCAGCAGAAGGCGCTGGCGTCGTGAGCGCCCGGCTGCTGCTCGCCACGGCGAACAAGAAGAAGCTGGTCGAGCTCCAGCGGATCCTCGACGTGTCGCTCGGGGCCAACCGCATCGAGCTGGTCGGACTGGCCGAATTCGAGGGCTACCCCGACGTGCCCGAGACCGGGCTCACCTTCGGGGAAAACGCGCTGATCAAGGCGCGCGAGGGGGCCAAGCGCACCGGCCTGCCCACGGTGGCCGACGACTCGGGGCTCGCGGTCGACGCGCTCAACGGCATGCCGGGCGTGTTCAGCGCCCGGTGGTCGGGCGGCCACGGCAACGACGACGCCAACCTCGACCTGGTGCTGGCCCAGATCTCCGACGTGGCCGACGAGCAGCGGGGCGGCGCCTTCGTCTGCGCGGCCGCGCTGGTGCTGCCCAACGGCCGTGAGCATCTGGTCGAGGGCCGGCAGGCGGGCCGCATCCTGCGGGCGCGCCGGGGCGAGGGCGGGTTCGGCTACGACCCGATCTTCCTGGGCGACGGTCAGGAACGCACCAACGCCGAGCTCGCGCCGACCGAGAAAGACGCGATCAGCCACCGGGGCAAGGCGTTCCGCGAGCTGTCCAAGGTGATCGCTCGCGAGGTCACGAACTAGAGGCGCGTTTCACGAGTGCGAGCGCGCTCAGGGTGCGGGGCGTGGAGTGCGAGCGCGCTCAGGGTGCGGGGTGCGAGCGCGCTAGAGGCGAGGGCGCACTCCGTCGAGCGCCAGGGTGGCCAGGCGGGCCGCCTCGGCGCCGGCGTCGGGGCTGGTCTCGGTGGCCAGCGAGACGGCGTTGACCAGCGTGAGCAGGTCGACGATGGTCACCTCGGGGCGCACCGCGCCGGCCGCCTGGGCCGGGCGCAGCAACTCGTCGCCGGCCTCGACCAGGAGAGCCTCACAGGTGCTCGCTGTCGTGCTCGGGGAGCCGCCGGGCCCGTTCGCGGTCGTGTTCGGCGTGCCGCTGGGCCCGTTCGCGGTCGTGCCGGGCGTGCCGCCGGGTCCGCCCGCTGTCGTGTTCGGCGTGCTGCTGGGCCCGTTCGCGGTCGTGCCGGGCGTGCCGCCGGGTCCGCCCGCTGTCGTGCTCGGCGTGCTGCTGGGCCCGCTCGCTGTCGTGCTCGGCGTGCCGCTGGGCCCGTTTGGCGTGCCGCTGGGTCCGCTCGGTGTGCCGCCTAGCAGCGACTTGGCCAGCCCGCGGGTGGTGGCGCCGTAGGCGGCGAGCTCGCGCAGCCAGTCGGCCAGCGCCCGGCCCGGGTCGTCCCCGGCCGCGGCGAGCTGGTGGGCCCGGTCGCACAGGGCCACCACGCGATCGTGGAAGACGGCCTCGAGCAGCGACTGCCGGGACGGGAAATGCCGGTGGAGCGTGGCCGAGCCCACGCCGGCCCGGCGGGCGATCTCTTCGAGCGAGGCATCGGCGCCGGCGCGGGCCACCTCGGCCTCGGCGGCGGCGAGAATCTGTTCGTAGTTACGCCGCGCGTCGGCGCGCATCGGCCGGGTGGCTCCCACGCCCCGGAAGCCTAGTGGGTCATGTACGTCGCCACACCCATTGCCGTGCCCACCCGCTCGGCGGTCTCGGCCGACGTGCGGTTGAGGGCCTGCAGGGGCTCGTACTGGCCGGGTGGCGCCACGACCGTACGCACCGGACGGTCCCCGCCCTCGATCAGCTTGACGACCGCGTCGGCCACCTCACGCGGGTCTCCGCCGACCGATGCCGACCGCTCGACGATCGCGTTGGTGAAGCCGCCGAACGCCTCCGCGTAGACACCGAGCCGTTCCAGGTCGGCCGGCATCGCGGCGTTGACCCCGATGTTGGTCGGGTAGGAGGCCGCGTCGATGATCACCGACTCGATCCCGTGCGGGGCGAGCTCGTGCCGCCAGGCCTCGGTCAGGCTCTCGAGCGCGGCCTTGCTCGCCGCGTAGAGGCCGGTGAACGGGGTGGTGACCAGGCCCGCGACCGATCCGATCTGGATCAGCAGGCCGTTGCCCCGGGCGCGCAGGTGGGGGAGGGCGGCCCGGTTGACGCGCAGGGCGCCGAGCACGTTCACGTCGAACTGACGCTGCGCCTCCTCGGCCGTGAACGCCTCGAGCGGGCCAGGGAAGATCATCCCGGCGTTGTTCACCACCACGTCGATCCGGCCCGCGGCAGCCATGATCTCGGTCACGGCCCGGTCGGCCGAGCTCTGGTCGGTGACGTCGATCTCGACGACCCGCAGCCGCCCGCCGTCGCTCGGCAATCCGTCATCGCGCCGGCCGACGACTTCGCCGGGCTGGCCGACGACGACACCGGGCCGGTCGGCGTCGAAGCCGGGCTGGCCGGCGACGAAGCCGGTCAATTCGGCCGCGGCCCGGGCGTTTCGTCCGGCGATGTCCCGCAGGCCCGCGAAGACGGTGTGCCCCCGGCGGGCCAGGGCCTCGACCGTCAACCGTCCGAAACCGCTGCTGGCGCCCGTCACCAGAACCACGCGCTCGCTCATCGTTGTGCTCCCTGAGAATGAAGTGGGGTACCGCCCCGTTTCCATCTCCACGATAACCGGAGGGGTGCCCCACTTGTCAACGAGCGGGATTTTGTTGAAGGTGGGAGTATTGGAGGCTCGGCCCACGAGCCACCTGGGGGAAGCCATGCCGCTGAGGATCGCCGCACTAGCCGCGGCCACCGTGCTCGTCGGGTTGTCCGCGCTCTTCGCGATCGAGCCGATCAGCTCCGCCGACAGCGTTCCCGCGGCCACCACCTCGGCTGACGCGGCGACCTACGTCGTCGTCGAGCCGCCCACGTACAGTGACTGCCCGTGGGCGACTTCTCCCGAGGCTTAGAAGTGCAGGAGCTCAGTTCGCTCCCGTACGCGAAATTCCTGCGCCCGCTCGACGAGGAGCTCGAACGCGACGGCGACTACACCGAGGTGCACATCGACAACGCCGAGTTCGACGAGGTCGAGGCGGGGGGCTCGCGGTTCTCCGAGAGCGCGATCACCTCGGTCACGTTCACCGGGGGTTCCTTCGATCGCGTACGCCTCGACGACGTCTGGATCTCACGAAGCCGCTGGATCGGCGGGGGCTGGGCCGAGGCCGATCTGATGAACGTGTCGATCCTGGACGGGGTTCTCGCGGGCGTGCAGGCGTACGGCTCGCAGTGGCGCCGCGTCGTCGTGCGGAACTGCAAGATCGACAGCCTGAACCTGCGCGGCTCGCGACTGCAGGACGTCGAGTTCCGCGACTGCGACCTGGCCGAGGTCGACTTCGGTCAGGCCACGCTGGCCGGCGTCACGTTCCCGGGCTCGTCGATCCGGCGGGCGCGCTTCACCAAGGCGACCGTCAAGAAGCTCGACTTCCGGGGCGCGCGCACGCTCGACGTGGCCGAGGGCTGGGAGTCGCTGCGCGGCGCGGTCATCGACAGCACCCAGCTGATGGAGTCGGCCGCCGCCCTGGCCCAGACCCTGGGCGTGAGTGTGAAAGACCGCTGAGCCCCGGCCGGGTCAGGAGCGCAGGCGTTCACGCGCCTTTCGCAGCACGCGTAAGGCGAAACCGGGCCGGGTCAGCACCGAGGGTGGATCGACCAGATGCTGGACGCGGACAAAGGTGCGATTGACCTCGGCGTCGATCTGCGAGGCGTAGGCGATCCGGCGCGAGTACCAGTTTCGCAGCGCGATTCCCCGCGGGCGGGGGCCGGTCGTCTGGGGATAGACGAAGTCGCCGCCGACCGCGAACTGCCACGGCACCTGCACGATCTCGGCCACCCGCGCGTAGTAGGCGCGGGCCATCGCCGTGCTCGCCCGGCCGCCGTGCTGGTCGAGCGCGGCGCCCAGCGCGACCGCGGACATGGCCGCGCAGGTCATCCCCTGGCCATAGATCGGGTTGAAGCTGCAGACGGCGTCGCCGAGCGCCACGTAACCGGCCGGGGGCGACTCCAGCTGCTCGAACAGGCGCCGCCGGCTCGACGGGAACCGGAACACGGCCGGGTCGCCGAGCGGTTCGGCCCGGCTCATCACCTCGGCCACGATCGGGTCGGGCAGCTCGCGCGCGTGCCGTTCGAGGCTTTCCGGGTCGGTGGGCGGGTCGCTCAGATGCCAGCCACCGATCGCGATCAGCCAGCGGTCGTCCTCGATCGGCAGCACCAGGCCCGACATCCGCTGCTCGGGCGCGGTGGGCAGCACGAACGCCGCGTCCCAGCCCGGCAGGTCGTCCGGGCGGCGCCGATAGATCCGGGTCGAGTAGGCGACGCCGACCTTGACCTCGAGCTGCGCCGGGGAGGAAAGGCCCAGCTCACTCAGCCACCGGTCCGATCGGGCGCCCCGGCCGGTGCCGTCGACCACCAGATCGGCGTGCAGGACCTCGCCGTTGTCGAGAATCACCCCGGTCACGCCGACCGAGGCGCCCGCCGGGTCGCCCGCGCGGCCGGCCGGGTCGCCCGCGCGGCCGACCGAGACGCCCGCCGGGTCGCCCGCGCGGCCGGCCGGGTCGCCCGTCGGGTCACTCGCGCGGCTAGCCGGGTCGCCCGCACTGCTTTCCGGGCCGGCGGTGGCGCTGGTCAGGCCGGACACGGCGACCTGGTCGCGCACGATCACGCCGGGCAGCGCGGTGACCCGGCGACGGAGCGCGGCCTCGAGCTGGGGCCGGCTGACCGACACGAGGTCCATGCCGGTCGGCTCCTGGGGCCAGCGCCGGCCCAGTCGATAGGTGCACAACCCCAGGCCGGTGTCGAAGCGGGATCCGCCCGCTTCGACGAGTTCCTCCGACAGGCCGGGAAACAGCGTGCTCAGTTCTTCCCGCCCCGCGACGAGCAGAATGTGCGGCGCCGAACTCTGCGGCACGCCCCGTCGGGGCCGGGAGCCGGCCGGTAACTCGTCCCGATCAAGAACGGTCACGCGCGAATACCGGTCGCTGAGGACGCGGGCGGCGGCCAGTCCCGCCATGCCCGCGCCGATCACCACTGCATGCGAGTCCACAATGGCAACCTACCCAGGCCGCGCCCCGCCGTGGGACCCGCGAAGAGCAACGCGGCGCGTCCCGCTGGGGGACTCGCGAAGGGCGGCCGCGGCGCGCTCCGCCGGGGGACTCGCGAAGGGCGGCCGCGGCGCGTCCCGCTGGGGGACTCGCGAAGGGCGGCCGCGGCGCGTCCCGCCGGGGGACTCGCGAAGGGCGGCCGCGGCGCGTCCCGCCGGGGGACTCGCGGAGGGACCGCGGCGCGTCCCGCCGGGGACCCGCGAAGAGCGACCGCGGCGCGTCCTGCCGGGGGACCCGCGAAGAGCGACCGCGGCGCGCACTGCTGTGGGTCCGCGACGGCCTACCGCAGAGCGCCCGTCGCGCTTTCGATCCGGGTGCGCAGGTCGCGGCCCGCGACCACGGCACGGGCCGCCTCCAGGGCCGGGGCCAGGAACAGGTCGGGGCCGGGGCGGCCGGCCGAGGGTTCCAGTGCTTCGATGGCCGCACGCCCGGCCGGCGAGGGCTGCAGGGGAGCGCGAAGCTGCAGACCGCGTACGGCGGAAATCAGCTCGACGGCCAGAAGCGACGTCAGGTTGTCGAGCACCGTGCGCAGCTTCTTGGTGGCGGCCCAGCCCATCGAGACGTGGTCCTCCTGCATGCCGCTGGTGGGCAGCGAGTCGACCGACGCGGGGGAGGCGAGGCGGCGGTTCTCGGCCACGATGCCGGCCGCCGTGTACTGGGCGATCATCAGACCCGAGTTCACGCCGGCGTCGGGGGACAGGAACGGCGGCAGGTCACGGTTGCGGGTCACGTCGAGCAGGCGGTCGACGCGGCGTTCGGCGATCGCGCCCACCTCGGCGGCGGCGATGGCCAGGAAGTCGGCCGCGAACCCGAGCGGCGCACCGTGGAAGTTGCCGGTCGACTCGACCCGCCCGTCCGGCAGCACCACCGGGTTGTCCACCACGGACACCAGTTCGCGCGCGGCGGTCGTACGGACGAAATCCAGCGTGTCCCGGGCCGCGCCGGCCACCTGGGGAGCACAGCGCATCGAGTACGCGTCCTGCACCGCGTGGGCCAGGTCGTCCCGGTGCGAGTCCATGATCGTGGAGTCCTGGAGCAGGGTGAGGATGTTTGCGGCGGACGCCGACTGGCCCGGATGCGGCCGGATCGCGTGCAGCTCGGGCCGGAACGGGCGCTCCGAACCGAGCATCGCCTCGATCGCCAGCGCCGCCGTCACGTCGGCCATGGTGAACAGGTGCGCGGCGTCGTCGATGGCCAGCAGCAGCATGCCGAGCATGCCGTCGGTGCCGTTGATCAGGGCCAGCCCCTCCTTGGCGGCCAGCTCGAGCGGCTCCAGCCCGGCCGTGTGCAGGGCCTCGGCGGCGGCCAGGCGGGCGCCGTCCTTGCCGAGCACCCAGCCCTCGCCGAGCAGCACGACCGCGCAGTGCGCGAGCGGAGCCAGGTCACCCGACGCGCCCAGCGAGCCGTGTTCCGGCACCCACGGGGTGATGTCGTGGTTGAGCAGGTCGGCCAGGCCCTGCGCGAGCACCGGGCGCACACCGGAGTGACCGAGGGCGAGCGACCGCAGCCGAAGGAGCATCATCGCGCGGACGACCTCGCGCGGCATGGGCGCGCCGATCCCGGCCGCGTGCGAGCGGATGAGCGCGTGCTGCAGCTCGGCCCGGCGCTCGGGGGCGATGGACGTGTTGGCCAGGGCGCCGAAGCCGGTCGACACCCCGTACACGGGCTTGCCGGAGGCCTCGATGTTGTCGACGATGGCCCGGCTCGTGGCCATGGCGGCCACGGTCTCGGGGGCGATCTCGACGCGGGCGTTGTCGCGGGCGACCGCGAGCACATCGGCGGGGGTGACGCCGGTGGGTTGAACGGTTACGACCTTCATTGGGGGGCTCCGTTGTGCACGACTGTGCTGATCAGGGGGACACCGGGACGGTAGGCCAGGTGCAGGTGGGACGGCGCGTCGAGCACGATCAGGTCGGCCCGCGCGCCGACGGTCAGCCGGCCGATGTCGTCGCGGCGCAGGGCCCGCGCGCTGCCGGCGGTGGCCGCGTGCACGGCCTCGGCCGGGGTCATCCGCATGTCGCGGACGGCGAGCGCGATGCAGAACGGCATCGAGGACGTGTACGACGAACCGGGGTTGCAGTCCGTGGCCAGGGCGACCGTCACGCCGGAATCGATCAGCCGGCGCGCATCGGGATAGGGCGACCGGGTCGAGAACTCGGCGCCCGGCAGCAGCGTGGCCACCGTGTTCGACCCGGACAGCGCGGTGATGTCCGCATCGCTCAGATGCGTGCAGTGGTCGGCGCTGGCCGCGTCCAGTTCGACCGCCAGCTGTACGCCCGGACCGGCGACCAGTTGATTGGCGTGCACCCGGGTCAGCAGGCCCGTGCGGGCGCCGGCCTCGAGGATCGCGCGCGTCTGATCGCCGTCGAACGCCCCGCGATCACAGAAGACGTCGATCCATTTCGCGTACGGGGAACAGGCCTCGAGCATTTCGGTGCAGACGAGCTTCACGTACGCGTCGGGGTCGCTCCCGGCCGGCACCACGTGCGCGCCCAGGAACGTCGTCTCGGTCGTCAGCTCCCGGGCCAGCCGCAGCGACCGCGCCTCGTCGTCGACGTTCAGCCCGTAGCCACTCTTGATCTCGATGGTCGTCGTGCCCTGGCGGAGCGCCTCGTCGACCAGGCGTTTCGCGTTGGCCCGGAGTTCGTCGTCGCTCGCCGCCCGGGTCGCCGCCACCGTGGTCCGGATGCCGCCGCCGGTGTAGGGCTCGCCGGCCATCCGGGCCCCGAACTCGGCCGCCCGGTCACCGGCGAACATCAGATGCGCATGGCTGTCGACGAAGCCGGGCAGCACCGCGCTCCCGGAGGCGTCGATCCGCTGATCCGCGGCGGGGGCACCGGCCGACGGGCCGATCCACGCGACCCGCCCGTCTTCGATCACCAGAGCGGCATCGTGCCGGAGACCGAGAAGCCCGTCACCGTCAGCGGGATTGTTGGTGACGAGCTCACCGATGTTGTCGACCACAATGCTCATTTGTCGCTCACTTCGGCGCTCGCGAGTTTGTTGCGTGGTTCCGCGCTCGCGAGTTTGTTGCGTGGTTCCGCGCTCGCGAGTTTGTTGCGTGGTTCCGCGCTCGCGAGCTTGTTGCGCGTTTCCGTGCCCGCGAGCTGGTCACTCGCACGGCGATTACCGGTCAGCGCCGCGATTGTCTCGCTCAGTTCGCGCGGCACGTCGATCGACGTGTGCCGGCTGTCGGCCACGATGACCCGGCCGTCGGCGACCACATGGGTGATGTCGGCCGCGGTCGCCGCGAGCACGGCCTGGTCGGGGGAGACGCCGGCGGTACGGACGCTGTCGAGACCCACGCACACGAAGTCGGCCCGCATGCCCACGGCGATCTCCCCGGCGTCGGTCCAGCCGATCGACTCGTGGTTGGCCGCCGCCGCGATCAGCTGGGCCGGCGTGAAGCGCCCCCGCTGCTCGGTGGCCAGCCGGTCGTTCATCTCCAGCGCGCGCAACTCCTCGAGCTGGTCGATCACCGCGTGACTGTCGCTGCCCAGGCTGAGCCGGGCGCCCGCGTCGGAAAGCCGACGCGCCGGTCCGATGCCGTCGGCGAGGTCCCGCTCGGTCGTCGGGCAGAAGCACACGTGGTGATTCCCGAGGATCTCGACGTCACGATCGGTGAGGTGGGTGGCGTGCACCGCGACCGTCGACTCGCGCCACACGCCGTGGCGCTGGAGCAGTTCGGTGGGGGTGCAGCCGTACGCGGAAAGGGTCTGCTCGTTCTCGGCCCGCTGCTCACTGAGGTGGACGTGCACCGGTTGCCCGGCCGTGCGATAGGCGAACGAGGCCATCGCGCCCGCCGGAACAGCTCGCACCGAGTGCAGCGCGGCGCCGATCCGGGCGTGGGGCGAAGAACGCAGGCCGGCGACCCGGGCCGACCAGCCGTCGAGGTCGCCGTCGCCGAACCGGCGCTGCACGCCCTCGAGCGGCTTGCCGTCCACCGTGGCGGTCAGATAGAGCGTGTCCAGCAGCGTGATCCGGATCCCGGCGTCGGCCGCGGCGGCGATCAGCGCGTTCCCCATGGCGTTGGGGTCGGCGTAGGGCGTGCCGTCCGGACCGTGGTGCAGATAGTGGAACTCGCCCACGGCGGTGATGCCGGCCCGGGCCATCTCGGCGTAGACGGCCTTGGCCAGGGCGTAGTAGCTGTCCGGGTCGAGGCGTTCGGCCACCGAGTACATCAGGTCGCGCCACGTCCAGAAGCTGCCGCCGCCCGCGTGGGTGCGTCCGCGGAGCGCCCGGTGGAACGCGTGCGAGTGGGCGTTGGCGAAGCCGGGCAGGACCAGGCCGGGCAGCAAGACCGGCGTTCCGGCATCGCCCGAGTCGCCCAACGCCGAGCCGTCCGGGTCAGGGCGCACGGCCGTGATCACGCCGTCAGCCACCTCAATGGTGACATTTCGTGCCAGCGCCCCGCCTGTCCATACGTACGGGGAAAAGAAGGTTGTCATGTGAGGTCGCCGAGAACCGTCGCCAAGGCGCCGATGCCCGCCACGCAGTCCGCCTCGTCGGCGTGCTCGGCGGGGGAGTGCGACACGCCGGTCGGGTTGCGGACGAAGAGCATCGCGGTCGGCACGTGCGCCGACAGCACACCGGCGTCGTGCCCGGCCCCGGTCGGCAGGATCGGCGCGTCGCCCAGCAGCGTGGACAGCCGTGCCGCGAGCGAGGTCTCGAACGTCACCTCGGCGCTGAACGACTCCGACGTCACCGCGATCTCGGTGCCGTCGCGGCCGGCCCGCTCGTGGGCCCGCTTCAGGATCGCCTCGACCATGGTGTCCAGCGTCCCGGTCTCGGCGGCCCGGGCGTCCAGCCACCCCCGTACGAGGGAAGGAATGGCATTCGTCGCGTTGGGCTCGACCTCGACGCGAGCCATCGTGGCGTGGGCGCCGTTGAGCCGGGCCTCCTTGTTGGCCGCCAGCACCGTGTAGGCGAAGGTCAGCATCGGGTCGCGCCGGTCGGCCATCCGGGTCGTGCCCGCGTGGTCGCCGTGCCCGGTGAAGTCGAACCGCCACCGCCCGTGCGGCCAGATCGCGCTGGCCACCCCGACCGGCACCTCGAGCGCGCGGCCCTGCTCGATGTGCAGCTCGATCAGCGCGCCGATCCGGCTGGTCAGGCCGGGCAGCCGACCGGCCGGGGTGTCGCCCAGGGCCTCGCCGAACGTGATGCCCTCACGGTCGGTCAGCGCCGCCGCCTGCGCCGGCTCGATCGCACCGGACAGCAGGCGGGAGCCCAGGCACGGGACGCCGAACCGGCCGCCCTCCTCCTCGACGAAGGCGACCACGGCGATCGGCTTGCTCGGCACGTGCCCCTGGCGGCGCAGCTCGTCGACGGCCAGGAAGCCGCTGACGATGCCGAGCGGTCCGTCGAACCCGCCACCGTGCGGCACCGAGTCGAAGTGCGAGCCGGTCAGGATGGCGTCGTGCCCCCACTGGTCGCCCCACCAGGCGAACAGGTTGCCGTTGCCGTCGTCGGTGACCGGCATGTCGCGGCGTGCGGCCTGGTTGCGGAACCAGTCGCGCAGCACCAGCTCGGGCTCCTCGAGCGCATACCGCAGGTAGCCGCCCTTGGGAGCCCGGCCGATCGGCGCGATCCCGTCCCAGAGTTCCCGGAAAGTCACTTAGGCGTCCCGTCGCATGGGGATGTGCACGCCCGCGGCGGCCGCCGACTCGTAACCGGCGTCCACGTGCCGGATCACGCCGGTGCCCGGGTCGTTGGTCAGCACCCGCTCGATCTTCTGCCCGGCCAGCTCGGTGCCGTCGGCCACACAGACCTGACCGGCGTGGATCGAGCGCCCGATGCCGACGCCGCCACCGTGGTGGATCGACACCCAGCTCGCGCCGCTGGCCGTGTTGAGCAGGGCGTTCAGCAGCGGCCAGTCGGCGATCGCGTCGGAGCCGTCGAGCATGGATTCGGTTTCCCGGTACGGGGAGGCGACCGACCCCGAGTCGAGGTGGTCCCGGCCGATCACGATCGGTGCCGACACCTCGCCTCGCGCGACCATGTCGTTGAAGCGCACGCCCGCCTTGTCGCGCTCGCCGTAGCCGAGCCAGCAGATGCGCGCGGGCAGACCCTGGAAGGCGACCCGCTCCTCGGCCATCTTCATCCACCGGGCCAGCGACTCGTTCTCGGGGAACAGGTCGAGCACGGCCTTGTCGGTCGCCGCGATGTCGGCCGGGTCGCCGCTCAGCGCGGCCCAGCGGAACGGGCCCTTGCCTTCGGCGAAAAGCGGCCGGATGTACGCCGGCACGAAGCCGGGGAACTCGAAGGCGCGCTCGAAGCCGGCCAGCTTGGCCTCGCCGCGGATCGAGTTGCCGTAGTCGAACACCTCGGCGCCCGCGTCCATGAACCCGACCATGGCCGCGACCTGCTTGGCCATGCTGGCGCGGGAGCGGTCGGTGAATTCCTCGGGCTTCGTCCGGGCGTATTCCGGTGCATCCTCGAGATCGATACCGACCGGGATGTACGACAGCGGGTCGTGCGCGCTGGTCTGGTCGGTGACGATGTCGATCTCGAAGCCACGGGTCAGGATCTCGGGGAAGACCAGGGCGGCGTTGCCGACGATGCCGATGGAGACGGCGCGCTTGTCCTTCTTGGCGGCGGCCGCGCGAGCCAGGGCGTCGTCCAGATCATCGGCGATCTCGTCGAGGTAGCGGGTCTCGACCCGGCGCCGCAGACGCGACTCGTCGATGTCGACGATCAGGCAGACGCCGTCGTTCATGGTCACGGCGAGGGGCTGGGCGCCGCCCATGCCGCCGCATCCGCCGGTCAGGGTGATGGTGCCGGCCAGCGTGCCGTTGAACCGCTTGGCGGCGACCGCGGCGAACGTCTCGTACGTGCCCTGCAGGATGCCCTGGGTGCCGATGTAGATCCACGACCCGGCGGTCATCTGGCCGTACATGGTCAGCCCGAGGTTCTCGAGCCGCCGGAATTCCGGCCACGAAGCCCAGTCGCCGACCAGGTTCGAGTTGGCGATCAGCACCCGCGGCGCCCACTCGTGCGTGCGGAACACGCCGACCGGCCGGCCCGACTGCACCAGCAGCGTCTCGTCGCCCTTGAGCTCGTCCAGTTCGCGGACGATCGCGTGGTAGGACGGCCAGTCCCGGGCGGCCCGGCCGGTGCCGCCGTAGACGACGAGGTCTTCGGGGCGCTCGGCCACATCCGGGTCGAGGTTGTTCATGAGCATCCGCTTGGCGGCCTCCTGCGGCCAGCCCTTCGCGGTGTACGCCGCGCCGCGAGGCGCCCGGATCTCCGACATCGTTGCCCTTCCCTACAGTCTTCTAGGCTTGAAAAATGTTGCGGCGGGAGGCCGTGGCCTCGAACGCCTCGAGTCGCTGCTGCACCGGCTCGGGGTCGGCGTCGCACATCGCCTGCAGCAGCACCATGGCCATCGCCATCGGCCCGGTGTGCAGGTCGAACACGAGCCGGGTGCCGACCGCCGCGGGCAGCACGACGTCGCTGTGCTCGGCGACCGGGCTGACCGCCGAATCGGTGATGGTGACGACGGCCAGCCCCATCGCCTTGGCCTCACGGATCGCCTCGAGCGACTCCCGCGGATAGCGCGGCAGCACCAGCGCCAGCATCGCACCGGCACCGGCCGCGCGGGCCTGATCGAGCCGGTCGAGCAGACTCGTGCCCCCCGCGTCGAGTACCCGCACATCCGGGTGCACCTTGCTGGCGAAGTATCCGAAATAGCCGGCCAGGGGTGCGGCCGACCGCAGCCCGAGCACCGGGAGGGGCCGGCTTCCGATCAGAAGAGAAGCAGCTTCCCGTACGTCGTCCAGCCGCTCGAGTTGCTCCCGCAGCCGCTCGAGGTGGGCCGCCTCGGCCGCCACCGCCCCCTGCAGGGCGTTGTGATCCTGGCCGCGGTCACCGTCGGCACCACCGGTGAGCTCCCGCAACACCCGTCGCAGGGCCGGATAGCCCTCGTAGCCGAGCGCGATCGCGAACCGGGTGACCGACGGCTGGCTGACCCCGGCGATCCCGGCCACCTCGGCCGCGGACAGATAGGCAGCCTTGCCCGCGTGCTCGACCAGGCAGTGCGCGATCCGCCGCTGGGTCGGCGTGAGCCGCACCCCGGCAAACAGGTCGAGGACCTTGACCGCTCCTTCATTCACCTCAGCACTGTATGCATAAAAACTTTCAGCGCGCTAGGGTGACCGCATCTTTGACCGCACGGTCTAATATTTGACCGTGCGGTCAGAAAATGAAGTGCTCACGAGAACGCAGAAGGCGCGGCAGCAGGACATCATCGCC
The DNA here is from genome assembly GCF_018829635.1 of Paractinoplanes bogorensis. GTDB lineage: Bacteria > Actinomycetota > Actinomycetes > Mycobacteriales > Micromonosporaceae > Actinoplanes > Actinoplanes bogorensis. The sequence goes on along the minus strand of NZ_JAHKKG010000015.1, from coordinate 257,578 downwards.
GCCGCGATCGTCGTGCTGGACACCGACGGGTTCGCCAACGCGTCCGTCGAGCGGGTGGCCCAGGAGGCCGGCACCAGCAAGGGGACCGTCCTCTATCACTTCAAGAGCAAGGAAGGCGTCCACGAGGCGGTCGTCCGGCTGCTCTACGACAACGGCACCGCGTACATGGCCGAGCGGATCCGCGCGGAGAAGTCCTCCCGGGACCGTCTGCGGGCATACCTCGGGTCCAACCTGCGGTTCATCGCCGAAAATGCCGCCCACGTCCGGGCCGTGCACCGGATCCTCCAGAACGCCGGTGGTCGCATCGAGGTCGCCGACGGCGTCGAGCCGCTGCGTGACCTGCTCGCAACCGGACAGCAGCGGGGCGAGTTCGGACAGTTCGATCCGCAGGTCGTCGCGCTGATGACGCGGGCCTTGATCGACGCGGCCTCGTTCCACTTCACCGCACATCCGGATCTCGACGTCGAGCACTACGTCGCCGAGACGATCCGGTTCTTCGAGAAGGCAACCGCCAAGGAGGAATCCTGATGCGTACCGTCAAGTGGCTCGTCGGCACCTACGCCGCCCTCAGCACGCTCACGGTCGCGGCGATCTTCATCTTCGCCGCGGTCGCCCCGGGCCTGGTCACGCCCGCTGCCGAGGTGCGGGGCGTGATCGTGGCCGTGACCTCGTACCTCACCCTGATCTTCGCCTTCCGCGCCGCGAGCGGAAGCGCGCGGGCGTTGCTCCGGCTACGCATCGTGGTCGCGGTCATCCTGGTCGCGATCGTCGCCGTGCTGCTCTTCCTGCCCTTGCCGGCCTGGATGGTCGTCGAACAGGCCGTCTGCGGCGTCATCCTGGCCGCGGTGGCCGCACTGATCCTGCGGCCGATGCCGGCGGAGCGCGGGCACCGTGAGGCGCTCAGCACCGACTGAACGTGCGCCCGGCCGGACGCGAAGGGGGGATCGTGTCCGGCCGGGCCGTGGTGGGGAACTTGTTCAGGAACAGCGCGGGGCGTCCGCCGCCAGGTTCGCGTCCAGCTGGGCGGGCTGGGTGGTCGCTACCGTCGTCGATTCGACTACCGGGGCCGCTGCGGCGGTGGTGGCCGACGGCGTGGGGGCGGCGGTGGTCTTGGTCGGCTTGGGGGTGGGCTTCTTCGTGGCGGCGGTGGTCTTCTTGGTGGCCGGGGCGGGTGCCGACTCGGGCTGCCGGACCACGCTGCCGGCCAGCTTGGCGGTCGTCTTCTGGGTCTTGCCGACGGCCAGCTTGATGTTCGCGACGGTGACCGAGTTGCCGTAGATGTCGGCGATCTTGACCTTGAACGGGCCCTTACCGGCGCCGCTGGGGATCGTCCAGTAGTTGTAGTCCTCGCGCGACGCGTTCTTGAAGCTGCCGCCCGAGCCCGCGATCTTCACCGAGGCCAGCTGGTTCGAGTGGTTGTCGATCAGCACGCTCAGCCAGTACTGCGAGGAGCCTTCCTTCACCCGTACGGAAATCGGGCCTGGAACCGCCGCCCCGGGAACCGACTTGTAGGTGATCGGGATGATCCCGGCCGACTGCGCGCCGATCTTCTTGAACGCGGTGAGGCTCAGGTCGAGGTGACCGGCCGGGCACTCCGGGCAGGAGTCGATGACCTTGACCCGGGTCTTGCCCTTGGGTCCGGTCACGTCGATGTAGGTGCCGCAGGCGGCGCCGTTCGAGTACTGGTTGTGCTGACCCAGCGCCACGAACAGGTCGTCGGCCGGCGGGCTCGGGAACGAGCAGTTGCCGAGCGTGCCGTCGAGCGAGAAGTACGTCGCCTTGCCCTTCTTGGCCGTGGTCGACGGCGGGGTGGCGCAGGCGGCCCCGCTGTTCTGGAGCACGAGCGTCACTCCGAGGACGGCGGCGAGCACGGCGGCGCCTCCGAGAGCGAGCCAGCGGGGCGAGAACACGCGAGATCCGGTCACGCAGAGGAACCCTGCCGTCGTGGGAGCGCTCCGGCAACCCACCTAAGACAGTCCTAAGGTTCCGGTGGCGGGCTTCACCCGATCATCCGACCCCGACCGGGTCACCGACGTGCACGACGCCCGACATATCGGGAATCAGGTTGATCGCGAAGAGCAGCCCGTCGTCGAAGCGCCGCCGTGCGCCCAGCATCCGCAGCGGCTGCTTCCCCTTCTCACCGGTCTCCTGATCGATCGTGGTCACCACGCACCGGGCGCACGACTTGGCCGCCCGGAACGGCACGTCACCGATCAGCAACCGCTGCCCGAGCCAGTCGTCCTCGGCCCAGGGCGGGGCGCCGCCGACCACGATGTTGGGCCGGAACCGGGTCATCGGCACCGCCTCGTCGCCCGCCTCGACCAGCCAGTCGTTGAGCGCCGAGAGCGAGCTCTCGTTGGCCAGCAGCACCGGGTAGCCGTCGGCGAAGCTGACCCGGTCGTCCGGCCGGGCGTGCGTCTCGATCTTGCGGCCGGTCGTGTCGGCCTGCCAGACGAGCCGGGCGTCCCGTCCCAGGAACCGGCTGGTCCACTCGCTCTCGGCGACCCGCGCGGGGGCCGGCCCCTTGCTGCGGAACACCCGCACGATCTCTTCGGGGCCGTCGATCGGCTCGTCGACACTCAGCGGAAGCAGGCCGGGGACGCGGAGCTCGAGGCCGCCTTCCCGGGGGATCACGGTCAGTTGGGTGAGCCTCGGGGTGTCGCGCTGCGTGATGCCGATGCCCTCGTCGTCGACCATCAGCCAGCGGCGGTCGCCGGCCAGGCCCCAGGGTTCGACCGGGGTGCTTTGGTGCTCGATGCGATGACAACCCTTTACCGGGTACGTGTACAGGGCCGTGATCCGCATAACCCAGCCTGACACGGATCCGCTGGTCACGATGCCGCCTGGTGTGCGCCGCGCCACTTCAGTCGGCGCTGGCCGGATACCCCCAGGGGGTATAGGTTGGGCCCATGACGGAGACGAGCACCCACACCGAGCACCACGCTCACAGCGGGCACGCCGGGCACGACCCCGAGGCCTTCCGGCGCAAGTTCTGGCTGAGCCTCGCCCTCACCGTCCCGATCGTGCTGACCAGCGAGATGGTCATGGACTGGTTCGGCTACCAGCTGGACTTCCCCGGCATCACCGGGGTCGGCCCGCTGCTCGGCACGGCCGTCTTCCTCTACGGCGGCCGGCCCTTCCTGACCGGCGCGCTCGCCGAGATCCGCAGCCGAACCCCCGGCATGATGCTGCTCATCGCGATGGCCATCACCGTCGCCTACGCGGCCTCCCTCGCCACCAGCCTCGGCCTGTTCGAGCTGGACTTCTGGTGGGAACTGGCCGCCCTGGTCACGATCATGCTGCTCGGCCACTGGCAGGAGATGAAGGCGATCGGCCAGGCCCAGGGCGCCCTCGCCGCGCTGGCCACGCTCCTGCCCGACGAGGCGTCGCGGATCGGTCCGGACGGCTCCACCACCGACGTACCCATCGCGTCTCTGCAGGTCGGCGACCTGGTGCTGGTGCGTTCGGGCGGCCGGGTGCCCGCCGACGGGCGCATCGTCGAGGGTTCGGCCGAGATGGACGAATCGATGATCACCGGAGAATCAAGACCGGTTTCCCGTACGCCCGGCAGCCGCGTCGTAGCCGGCACAGTCGCCACTGATTCGGCTGTTCGCGTGCGGGTCGACGCCGTGGGTGAGGACACCGCCCTGGCCGGGATCGGGCGGCTCGTCGCGCAGGCGCAGGCGTCCCGGGGACGCGCCCAGGTACTGGCCGACCGGTTCGCCGCGTGGCTGTTCTATGTGGCCGCGGCGGCCGGGTTGATCACCTTCGTCACCTGGTGGGCGCTGGGCGACCTGGACCAGTCCGTCGTACGGACCGTGACCGTGCTCGTGATCGCCTGCCCGCACGCTCTCGGCCTGGCCATCCCGCTGGTCGTCGCGTTGTCGACGGCGCTGTCGGCGCGGGCCGGCATCCTGGTCAAGGATCGGCTGGCGCTGGAGCGGATGCGTACGGTGAACGCGGTCCTCTTCGACAAGACCGGCACCCTGACCAAGGGAGCGCACACCGTCACGGCGGTCGCCGCCGCCGACGGTCACACCGAGGCCGACGTGCTCCGGATCGCGGCCGGGGTCGAGAGCGACAGCGAGCACCCGTTGGCCAAGGCGATCGTGGCCGCCGCCCCGTCGCGGGCCACGGCGACCGGTTTCCGCTCGCTCACCGGGCGCGGGGTGCAGGCCGAGATCGACGGGACGACGTACGCGGTCGGCGGTCCGGCTCTTCTGCGCGAGCTCGGGGTGGAGCCGTCGGACGCGCTGACCGCCGAATCGGCCCGCGGGGCGGCCGTCCTTCACCTGATTCGCGTCGGCGACCGGGCGATTCTCGGGTCGTTCGCGCTCGAGGACGAGGTGCGTCCCGAAGCCCGGCAGGCGATCGAGCAGCTACGCCGGCACGGTGTCGAACGGATCGTGATGATCACCGGGGACGCCCGTCCGGTGGCCGAGGCCGTCGCCGCCGACCTGGGCCTGGACGAGGTGTTCGCCGAGGTGCTGCCGGCCGACAAGGACAAGGCGGTCGCCGACCTGCAGTCGCGCGGGCTGCGGGTGGCCATGGTCGGCGACGGCGTGAACGACGCCCCCGCCCTGGCCCGGGCCGACGTGGGCCTGGCCATCGGCGCCGGCACGGACGTCGCGATCGAGTCGGCCGGGGTGGTGCTGGCCTCCTCCGACCCGCGGGCGGTCAGCAGCGTGATCCGGTGGTCCCGGGCCTCGTACCGGAAAATGATCCAGAATCTGGCCTGGGCGGCCGGCTACAACATCATCGCCATCCCGCTCGCGGCCGGCGCGCTGGCCTGGGCCGGTTTCACGCTGAGCCCGGCCGTCGGCGCGATCCTGATGAGCGCATCGACGATCGTGGTCGCCGCGAACGCCCAGTTGCTGCGGCGGGTCCGCCTGGACCCGGCCGGCCAGTGACTGGCCGAACGGACCATAGCCGCCACGACTCCCCGATAGATAACGTCCCGATGTTTCTATTGATCACGGGGGATGTTCGTGTTGTCACTTCGCCGGCTGCTGATCGCGGCCACTGCGCTCGCCCTGGCCGTTCCGGCACCCGCCCACGCCGCCGCGGCCGCACCGTTCACGCTGGTCGTCCCGGATGTGGGCGTCTCCAACGTCACCGGTTCCTATCTGCCGGTGGTGCTGGCCCCGGACGCCGGCGCCACCCTGCCCGCGGCCCTCACCGGGGCACACCTCGAAGTGGACACCACCGAGGTCGCCGGCTTCGCGTCGGTGTCGATCCCCGACGGAGATTGCGCGACCACCTGCCACCTCGACACGGCCCAGGGGTGGCGGCTGCCGCAGCTGTTCGCCCACACCAAGGCCGGCGCCGCGGTCGGCACCTCCGGAACCATCAAGGTCACGCTGACCGCCGACGGGATCACGCCGCTCGTCACCACCGCCAAGCTGACGGTCACCGACGTGCACGTGGTCGCGCGGCCGGCCACGGCTACCTACACGGCCAAGGACGGGACCGAGCAGGTGACGGCGGTCGTCCAGATCACCAACCTCGGCTCCGAGCCGGTCACCGACGTGAGCTGGCGCCTGGTCGTCGATCGGGGCGCGGAGTGGCTGCCCACGTACGGACCGAATACGAACTGCCGGTACGGCTTCACGGAGGGCGACAAGTTCGCCTACGGCAGCGAGGAGTCCTGCGACACGTACGGCATGGTCCTGCAGCCGGGTCAGACGTACACCGTGAACGACACGGTCCTCATCGCCCCGGGCGCCAAGAGCGGTGACCGGTTCGGCTTCCGGGCCACCTGGTGGGCCGGTCCGGGTGCCCGCGAGGTCACCGCGGCGCTGCGGCAGCTGTCCGGGATGCACGTGTTCTCCAAGGGCATCAACGTCCCGCATCCGCTGCCGGACGGCACTGCTCCGGCCGAGCCTGCCGCCGCGGGAACCCAGCTGACCGGAACGCTCCTGATCGGCGACCAGCCGGCCACCTCGCCGCCGACCTCAGCGCCGACCTCACCGGTCGCGACCGAGCCGACTGCGGGCGTCACCACGGCGCCGGGTGGCGTCGCCGCTCCCGCCCCGGACGGCGGCTCCGGCGGCGGACTCCCGATCACCGACACCGACACGATGCTGGTCGCCGTCGCCGGAGCGGTCTTGATCGCCGGAGGCGCGTTCGCCTTCCGCACGGCTCGTCGCCGACGCACCCGCTTCACCGCCTGACGGCACCCCGGCGCGGGCGGCTCACCCGAGATTCCCGGCCGGCAGCACGGGCCCGTGGCGCCGCTGCCGGATCGCGGACTGTCGGCATGGGCGACAATCCGTGTCATGGCTGCAGTCTCGTGGGACCTGTGACGGCCGGCTCATGCTTGTCTGGCTGGCGTCCTTTCCGCGTTCGGGCAACACGTTCCTGCGGATCGTCCTGAGCCGGCTCTACGACGTGCCGGCCTCGGTGATCTACGACTACGACGGCGTGGCCGATCGGCTCGGTCCGGAGTTGATCGGCGCCATCGACCGGCCCGCATCACTCGACGCGATGCGCGGCAGCGATCAAGTGCACCTGATCAAGACGCATCGCCCGCGCGACGCGGACGTCCACGACGACGACCGGGCGATCTGCCTGGTCCGCGACGGCCGCGACGCCCTGGTCTCGTGGGCCCGGCAGCTGAGCGAAGACCCAGACCGCGATTTCCGTACGGAGCTGACTTCGCTGATCGCCGGCACTCGTGGCACCCGCGGCTGGGGCGTGAACGTGCTGAGCTGGCTCGACCCGCCCGTGCCCCACCGGTTCCGGCTCCGCTACGAAGACCTGATCCGCGACCCGGCCGGAGCCGCCGCCCGGATCGTCGCCACACTCGACCTGCCGTGGCGGCTCGTGCCCGGGGCGACGATCCCGACGTTCGCCGAGTTGCACGCCACCGACCCCGGCTTCTTCCGGCGCGGCCACACCGGCACACACCGCGACGAACTCCCGGACGACCTGCACGACCTGTTCTGGTCCCACCCCGAGAACGCCACCGCCATGACCCGGCTCGGCCCGGGGTTTTGTTCTGGGCGTGACCACTCACGCAGGTCGCCGTGACGCGCCTCGCGTTCTGGACGCGCCAGCGGCCAGCGAGGCACGGCGCGGTCCCCGCGGGAGCGACGGTCTGTCACCCACCACCCCGCTGGGACCGGATGAACTTGATCTTGATGGTTCGCCGCCTGAATTGATCTTCTGAATGAACGATCGATGCGCGGACGCCGGTCCGGGAGTCGCCTGGGAGAGTGTGGGGCTGACAGGGCGCCTGCGGGTGGTTGATAATGCCGCGGCACATGCGTCGGCACGGGGAGAAGATTCATGTTGAGGCTCATCAATCGACGGTGGGGCCGGGTCGTTCCGGTGTTCGTGGCTGGGGCCGGCCTGTTGCTGGGGTCGGCGGCTCCGGCGCTGGCGGCTGACGAAGAGGAGCTCACCGCGGTCGCCCGGCCCGACGGCTCGTCGCGCACGCTGATGCTGGGCGGCAAGGCGACGGTGGTCCGCGGCCTCGAGATGACGGTCGACGGTGGTCAGGTCGTGCCGGCGTTCTCGCTCGGGTTCGCGGGCGCGCTGCCGGCGGACGACGACTACACCAGCCAGGCCTGGCGCGACAGCGGGGTCGGCAACCTGACCGCCGTCCAGTGGACGCTCGACCGTGGCTTCCCGTCGAGCGACCGCGCCACGCTGATCGCCGACGCCGGGGTCAAGGTGCCCGCGGGTGCGTCGACGGCGACCGTCGATCAGCTGCTCCGGATGGGTACGCAGGCGGCGCTCTGGCACTCGACCAACCGGGTCACGCTCAACCCGTGGCGGGCGGGGGCGGGCCTGGGCAACGAGAACGAGTACGCCGTGATCAAGAAGGTGTACGACTTCCTGATCCGCGAAGGGAGCCGGACCGAGCCGCGGCGCGAGGTGACGTTCGAGGAGGGCTCGTTCAACGACGCGCCCGTGCTGTCGGTGCACGCTCCGGGCGGCGAACTCGACCTGAAGATCGAGGACGGCTACGCGGTGACCGACAGCCGCTACTCGGGCGGCACCTGGCTGATCACCGAGGTGGTCAACGGGGGCGGGTTCCCGTTCATTCTGTCGACCAAGGCCGGCGTGCCGACCAAGGTCACGGTGAGCGCCCCGCACGCGATCACCCCGGGCGTGGTCTTCACGGCGGACGGCACGCAGCCGATCACGCCGGCCGTGGGCTACGGCGAGCCGGTCACCGCCACGTTCACGAAGCAGTACACGGTGACGACCACGACGCCGCAGCCCAGCCCGCCGCCGGGTGGCGGCTCGCCCAGTGCCACGCCGAGCGCGTCGCCGACAGCCACCGTGCCGGGCGACGCGGACGGCGACGACAACGGCGGTGGCAGCCTCCCGATCACCGGCGCCCCGACCGGCGCTGTGCTGGGCGGCGGTTTGCTGCTGCTCGTCGCGGGGGCGGTCCTGGTCCTGCTGGTGCGACGCCGTCGCATGCACTTCACGTCCTGACCTGACAACACGGAAACGGCCCGCATCACGTGATGCGGGCCGTTTTGTTGCCGTGGAGCGTCAGGCGTTCGAGCGGTGCAGCAGGTGGATCTCGTCGGGCTCGGGCGGCAGGTCGTCGACGCCGGTGGCCTCGGCCTCCTCGTGGCGCTTGTGGGCGCGGGGCAGGGCGAGCGCGGCCACCACGGCCAGCACGGCGACCGCGGCGCAGACCCAGAAGCCGTCGGTGAAGGCGGCGTCCGTGGGCAGGCCCTGCGGCGTGGTGTTCGACGTGATCACGGCGGCGACCACGGCGGTGCCGATGGAGCTGCCGATCGTACGGGCAATGGTGTTGACGCTCGTGGCCTCACCGGTCTGGGCCGCGGGCACGGCTTCGATGATCGCGTTGGACATCGCCGCGAAGGCGAAGCCGATGCCCGCGCCGGTCAGGATGCCGGACGCGAGGACCTGCCAGATCTGCCCGTGCGCGACGGCGGGCAGGGTGAACGCGGCGACCACGAAGATCGCGCCCAGGAACATCGGGAGCTTCGGGCCGAACTTGCGGTTGAGGATGCCGGCCAGCGGGCCGAACACGACCATCATGACGACGGTGGGCAGCAGGAACAGCCCGGCCTGCGAGACCGACTTGCCAAAGCCGTAGCCGGTCGCCTCGGGCAGCTGCAGCAGCGTCGGGACCAGCAGGAACGTGCCGAACATGGCGAAGCCGAGGATCAGCGCGACCAGGTCGGTGGCCCACACGCCGCGGATCCGCATCAGCTTCATGTCGATCAGCGGCTCCTTGACCCGCAGTTCGACCAGCACGAAGGCGACCAGGCCGACCACGCCGACCGCGAGCAGGCCGATGGTGTTGAACTCACCCCAGCCCCACGACTGGCCCTTGCTGATCGCCAGCAACAGCGCGACCAGCGACACCGACAGGATGGTGGCGCCGAGCACGTCGAGCTTGCCGGGAGTGCGTACGGGCGATTCCTTCATGCCGAAGACCGCGCCGATCAGGGCGATGACGACGAGCACGAGCGGCAGCCAGAACAACCAGTGCCAGGACAGGTGCTCGACGATCGGGCCCGCGGCGACGATGCCGATGCCGGCGCCGACACCGAAGATGGCCGAGATCAGGCCGACCGTGGTGGCGACCCGCTCGCGCGGCAGTTCGTCGCGGACCATGCCGATCGACAGCGGCAGGATCGCGCCCGCCGCGCCCTGGAGCACCCGGCCGACGATCAGGACGGTCAGGTTGGGCGCCAGCGCCGAGACGATGGTGCCGACGGCGAGGATGGCCAGGACGCCGATCAGCACCTTGCGCTTGCCGGCCATGTCGCCGAGCCGGCCCAGGATCGGGGTCAGCACCGAGGCCGACAGCAGGTAGGCCGTCACGACCCAGCTGACGTCGCTGGTCGACACGTTCAGCTCGCGCCCGATGGTCGACAGGGCCGGCGACACCAGCGACTGCAGCACCGCGAACGCGAGACCGCCCAGCGCCAGATAGAGGACGAGCATTCCGCCGCCCTTGGGCCGGGACCCGGGCGCTTCGATCGTTTCCGTCATGACGAACTTCCCCGACGCTAGAAGTAAACGCTTGCTGACTTATTATTCGACCGTCGAGGGCATAAGTAAACGGTCGCTTACGTCACATCGGCAGTAGCTCAGTCGGTGAGCGGTAACCACATATAGAACTCGTCGCGATCGTCGCCCGGGGCCACGCGGAGGGCCCCGGGTGTGCGGCCGGTCTCGCGGTAGCCGAGGCGTTCGTAGAACTTCTCGGTGCCGGCGCCGCCCCGCACGGTGACCTGCAGCGCGTCCAGTCCCAGAGCCCGGCCGACCGTCGCCGCCTCCCGCATCAGCGCGGCGCCGTAGCCACGGCCCTGGTACTTGGGCGTGACCATGACCCGTTTGAGCACCCGCCAGTGCTCCTTGAGCTCGAACCGGTTGCTCACCACGAACAGCAGCGCGACCAGCTCACCGTCGTCGAAGCCGGCCAGCAGGTGATCGACGCCCTCGCTGACCCCGGCCAGCGCGGCCCCGGCGACCGGCGTGACCTGAGCCGGCGTGACTGGTGCGACGAAACCGACCGCCCCGCCGGCGTTGGTGACCTCGACCCAGAGCGCGACGATGCTCGCCCGGAGGTCGTCGGTGAGCGGCGGATCCAGCACGAACTCGATTCCCATGCGGGAATCCTCGCCCAGCCGCCTCTGTGTGGTGCGGAAGGGGGGACTTGAACCCCCACGCCCTCTCGGGCACGGGCACCTAAAACCCGCGCGGCTGCCTATTACGCCACTCCCGCCAGAATTGCGTCCCCAGTCTAAACGCTTCCCGGACGAGGGGCTGCACGCAGCACGGCGGCCGCCTCGCGGATCGAGCCGCGTGACAGCCGCCGTGGGTCCGGGATCCCGCAGGGGGTCTTGCCAGAGACATCGCCCGCCCGGGGAATGACCTGAGGATTTCAGTCGATCCCGAGGTCGCGCCGCAGCTTCGCGACGTGGCCGGTGGCCTTGACGTTGTAGAGGGCCCGCTCGATCACGCCGTTCTCGTCGATGACGAAGGTCGAGCGGATCACCCCCATGTAGGTCTTGCCGTAGTTCTGCTTCTCCCCGTACGCCCCGTACGCGTTCAGGACGCTCTTGTCCTCGTCGCTGACCAGGGGGAACGTGATGGCGTCGTGCTCGCGGAACTTGGCCAGCTTGGCCGGGGTGTCGGGGGAGATGCCGATCACCTCGTAGCCCGCGGCCTGCAGCGAGGCCAGCGAGTCACGGAAGTCACACGCCTGGGTGGTGCAGCCGGGGGTCATGGCGGCCGGGTAGGCGTAGAGCACGACCTTGCGTCCGCGCAGGTCCTTGAGGGTGAGCCGGTCGCCGTTGTCGGTCGGCAGGCTGAAGTCGGGCGCCGGGTCTCCGGCGGCGAGTCGGACGGTCTCAGTCATGGTGTTGACACTAGACCGCCGCCGTGAAACAGCGCCGAAAGGTGTTACGAAACGGAAACCGGATCCGGTGCGACGGCCGGCACGGCGGCCCGCATGCGCAGCACCCCGGTGAGGGCCATGCCCGCGCCCAGGCCGAGCGCGAGCGTCACGGCCAGCCGGGCCAACCAGCCCGGGCCGACGGTCGCGGTCACCGCGGCGAAGAAGATGCGCGTCTCGTTGAAACCGCCGAACAACGCCACCACGGCCCCCGACAGCGCCAGGAAGAACGGCGGATGCCGCCACACCGCGGCCAGACCCAGCAGCCCGGCCAGGATCAGCACCGGGGGCGGTGTCTCACCGTCGAGGACACGCATTCCCGCGTACGCGAGAGGGGCCAGACCGGCGAGAAGAGCGATTGCCCGTACGGACGCGGGCCACCGATGGGCCAGGGTCGCCGCCGCGAGACCGGCCAGGACCGCGCCCGCCCACCACATCCACGCCACCGGGGGCGGTTCCCAATCGAGGGTGCCGCGGATCTCGTACGGCGTGGTCTGCACCCGCAGCGGCACCGACCACTCGCTCAGACGGTGGCTGTGCGACGGGTCGGCGATCGCCTGCGGGGGCCGGCCGTCGCCGCGCCACTGGGTGCGCTGGTCGTGCCACCGCACCGTGGTCGAGCCGGAGATCTTGCGCCAGGACGGCGGCGCGGTGACGTCGGCGCCGGCCGGGGGCACGACGTCACCGGCGAGCGTCTCGTTCACGTACGCCGCCGGCGAGTTGACGTTCTGCCAGGTGCCGTCGGCCCGTACATCCAGGTAGGGCTCGCCGGCGTACCCGAGGATCTCGACCGAGTGCCCGGTGTCGTTGGTCAGTTCGAGCCGCGCCCCGGCCTCGACGGACCGGACGCGCACGTCGTCCAGAGTGGTCGAGGTGACGGCGGAGCGGTACGACGTTGCGCCCGGAATGTCCCCACCGTGCGCGAACGCGGGGGTGGCCGGGACCAGTGCGGCCCCGGCCACCGCCACGATCAGCGTGAGCCGTCTCACCCGGCGGCCGACGTGACGGCCTGGGTGAACACCTCGGTGGTGGGCAGCGTGTTGTTCGGCCCCTCGACCTTCTTGCCGTTCACGACGATGGTCGGGGTGCCGTCGTAGCCGCGGGACGAGAACGTCTCGGTGACCTTGGTCGCCCACGAGTCGTACGTCTTGTTGTTGACCGCCTGGGCGAACGTGTCACCGAGCCCGACCGACGTGCCCAGCTCGATCAGCTTGGCGTTGTCGAGCCCGTCGCTGTTCTCTTCGGGCTGGTTGTCGAAGAGCACCTGGTGATACTCGAGGAACTTGCCGCCGACCGCCGCGGCGGCCGCCGCCCCGGCCGCGCGGGTCGAATACTGCGTGCCGTTCGAGGCCCGGTCCAGGATGGACACCGGGTGGTAGCGCACGGTGATCTTCTTGTCGGTCACCATCTGCGTGATCGTGGACCCGGTCTGCTTCTCGAACTCGTGGCAGATCGGGCACATGAAGTCTTCGTAGATGTCGACCGTCACCGGACCGGTGCCGACCGCGAACGCCGTGCCCTCGTCGACCGCCACACTGGGCGTGTTGACTTGCGACGCCTCGGTCTTCTTGTTCTGGTTGGCCAGCACGCCCCAGCCGACGAGGCCGGCGATCAGCAGCACGGCGACGACGCCGACGGTGGTCCAGATCGTCACCCGGCGGCGTCGCTCGGCCGCCTTCTGCTGCTCGACGATCCGCTTGGCGGCCGCGCGGTCGCGTCCCCTGTTGCCCTTACTCATCGATCCCCCATCAGAAGCCCGTCGACCGAGAACTTGGACCGCGGCTTCCACAGCAGAATGCCCGCCAGTGCGAGGAACCCCACATCACGCAGGATGTCCAGGCCGTACTCGGCGGTGCGGCCACCGGTCAGCGCCCCGCCCTTGCTGAAACAGCCGCAGTCGATCTGCAGCCCCTGCGACCAGGCCCAGATGATGCCGCCGATGAAGATCAGCAGCAGCACCGCGGCAATCGCCGCGATGAGCCGGGTTGCGATACCGATCAGCAGGAGCAGGCCGAGTGCGATCTCCAGGAACGGCTGAACGGCCCCGACCACCTTGGCGGTGTCGTAGGACATCAGCTCGTACGCGTTCACCGCGCGCGCCGAGGCGGCCAGGTCGGTCACCTTGAGCCCACCGGCGATCAGGAAGACCGCCGCCAGGCCCAGACGCGCGAGTGTGGAGATCCACGGCCAGGCCGTCGAGAGCCGGGACGGCTGCTGCGTCAAGTCCATGGTCACGCCCGTTTAGTCGAAGCAAATGTCCCGCCGGTTCCCCTCATTGTGCTGGGGAATGGCTGGGAATTACCTGATTAGACGGCGCGAGCCTGGGATACGGCCGTGACCAGCTCGTCGCGGGCCCGGGCGACCCGGGAGCGGATCGTGCCGACCGGAACATCCTCCACCTCGGCGGCCTCGGCGTAGGAGAGTCCAAGGACCTGGGTCAGGACGAAGGCGGTGCGTCGCTCGTCACTCAGCCGGCCCAGCAGGTCGGCCGTGGTGAGCCGGTGGGCCGGGTCGGGCGAGGGCGAGGCCGTCCACGCCTCGGCCGCGAGCTTGGCGTCGAGCCGGCGCCGGCGGACCACCGAGCGCAGATGGTCGGCGCAGGTGCGGCGGGCGATGCCGAGCAGCCAGGTGCGGGCCGTCGAGCGGGCCTCGAACGCGGGCAGGGCCTTGAACGCGCGAAGATAGGTGTCTTGTGTCAGGTCGTCGGCCGCACCCGGGTCGACCAGGGCGGCGGTGAACCGCCAGACCTCGGCCTGGGTGGCTCGGACGAACGCCGCCGTGGCGGCCGCATCTCCCGCCCGGGCGGCGAGGGCGAGCGCGGTGGTTTCGTCCAGGCCGTCCATGGCCCAGCATCGTACGCCCCCCGGAGTGGGCAGTCGTCGACACGATCGGGCAGCATGACTCCCATGAGTGTTGATCGGCGCCGGGTTTGTCGCGTTTTCGCGGCCTTCGCGGGGGTGGTGGTCGGCTTTTTCGCGGTGATGATGGGCCCTGCCGCTCCGGCCAGTGCCCACGCCGCGCTGGTCGCCAGTGACCCGGGTAACGGCACGATCGTCCCCGATGCGCCGAACAAGATCACGCTCAACTTCAGCGAGTCGGTGGCCCTGCTCTCCGGCAAGATCCAGGTGCTCGCGCCCGACGGCTCCCGCGCCGACCAGGGCGAGCCCACCGCCGACGGCGGCACGGTGTCGATCCCGTTGCGCTCGGGCGGCGGCCGGGGCACCTACCTGGTCAGCTACCGCGTGCTCTCGGCCGACAGCCACCCGGTCGGCGGCAGCCTCACCTACTCGGTCGGCGCCGCGTCGGCCACCCCGACCGCCACCGTCGACGACACCAAGGTCGATCCGGTCGTACGGGCGGTCATCCCGGTCGGCAAATATCTCGGCTACGCCGGTCTGGTGCTGCTGGTCGGGCCCACGCTGGTGCTCGCGCTGCTCTGGCCGCACCGGCTGAGCCGGGTCGGTCCCGGCCGCCTGGTCTGGACCGGCGTCGGCCTGGTGGCGTTCAGCACGCTGCTCGCGCTGTGGTTGCAGGCGCCCTACTCGACCGGGTCGGGGATCTTCGACGTACGGGTGGGGGATCTCCGCGACGTCCTCGGCAGCACGTTCGGCGCGATCATGCTGGTCCGCCTGGGTGTGATCTGCGCGGCCGCCCTGCTGCTGCGGCCGATGCTGCGCGGCAACGGCGCCGACTCCAAGACCGACCTGGCCCTGCTCGGCGTGCTCGGGGTGGCCGCGCTGGCCACCTGGCCGTTGACCGGGCATCCGACCGCGTCCCCGGTGGCCGGCGTGTCGGTGGTGGTCGACGCGATCCACCTGGCCGCCATGTCGGTGTGGCTGGGCGGGCTGGTCATGCTGGTCGGCTTCCTGCTGCGCAAGGCCGACGGGCGCGAGCTCGGGGCCATCCTGCCGATCTGGTCACGCTGGGCCGCCACCTCGGTCGCGGCGCTGATCGTGGCCGGCGTGATCCAGGCGCTGATCGAGGTGTCCTCGCTCGACGGGCTGATCAATTCGACGTACGGGCGGCTCATCCTGGTCAAGGTCGGCCTGGTGGCCATCGTGCTCGGCGTGGCCTGGTACTCGCGCAAGCTGGTCATGTCGAAAGCGGCCGAGGAATCGCCCGGCAGCCTGCGGCGCGTGGTGTGGGTCGAGCTGGCCATCACCGCCGTCGTCATCGGCGTGACCTCGGCGCTGGTGCAGATCTCGCCGCCGCGCACGGCCGAGGCGGCGAGCACGGCGGCCGCCTCGACCACGATCACCAAGACGCTGACCAACGACAAGATGGCGCTGCAGATCGACGTGTTCCCGGCCACGGTCGGCAACAATTCGATTCACCTGTACGCCTACACGCCCGACAACAAGCCGCTGACCGTGGTCGAGTGGAGTGCGACGGCGGCGCTGCCGTCGAAGGGAATCGAACCGATCGAGATCCCGTTGCTGCGGATCACCGATTTCCACGCCGTGGGCGACATCGCACTCCCGTCGGCGGGCGAGTGGACGTTCAAGGTCACCGCCCGGACCAGCGACATCGACCAGTCGACCCTCTCGACGACGGCGACGATCCGCTAGACGCAATTGGCTGGGCCCGGCTGCTCCCGTACGGGAAGCCGGGCCTTTGTCATAACTATCAGCGATTTGGCGGTTGTTTGACCACTTTGGCGGTATTTCAATCTGTATGGTCACCCGCAGTTAAAAGCTTGAGGGGGAGAAGCTGATGCGGGTGTTCCGGACCATTCTCGGAATGCTGGCGCTGACCATCGGCCTGCCGTCGCTGTTGGCCGGCGCCGGGCTGTGGGCCGCCATGCAGCATCGTGACCAGGGTGGCGCGTTCAGCGGCCAGCTCCAGCAGCTGTCCACGCCCGGCTACGCGTTCGTGGTCGAAGACGTCGACCAGCTGCTGCGCGCGGACGCGCCGTTCACCCGCATCGGCGACTCCCAGCTGCAGATCGACGCGAGCACCCAGGACGGGCCCGCCTTCGTGGGGCTCGCGCCGACCAACGCCGTCCGCGCCTATCTGGCCGGGGTGCCGCACAGCACGGTCCGCACGGTGGACATCGGCACCGGCGCGCTGCCGGTCGCGACCACGGTCGTGCCGGGCAGCGGCGCGCCGGGTGTCGCGCCGGGGCGGGCCGCGTTCTGGACCCGATCGGGGGCCGGGCAGGTCTCCTGGACCCCTTCCGACGTACGCGGTGGGCCCTACAGCCTCGTCGTGATGAACCCGGCCGCCACCTCCGGCCTGCAGGTGCGCGCCCAAGCCGGGTTGCGCCCCGGGTGGCTGAACTCCAGCGCGTGGGGCCTGCTGACGATGGGCACCCTGCTGGTGATGGTCGGCATGGTCGTGCTGGCCTGGCCCGGACGCCGTCGCGAGATCGTCTACGTGGTCGAGCCGAGCCAGGTGCCGGAGCTGATGCGGGCGATCGGGGCGCCGATGCCGGTGCTGTCCGCTCCCGTTCCCGCGGCCGCGGCCGCTCGGCCGGTCGGGGCGCATCGGCGGATCGCTGAGGCTCGGCCGGCGTTGGAGGCGGGGCGCGGGCTTCCACCGGACCCGGCCGAGTATGCGGCCGCTACCGCTATTCCGGCCCGGCCGGCCGCCACCCCGGCGCCGGGCGAGCCGCTCGAGTTCATCGGGGCCACGGCGTTGCCGTCCGGTCCGGCCGCGGGTTCTTCGCCTGCGCCTTCTGTGGCGTCTTCGCCGGCGCCGGATGCGGGGCGCCGGGCTGACAAGAAGCGGATGCAGCCGGCTGACGACATGCCGATGTTCCAGTCGTCGGCGGTCGAGGCCTGGGTGGCCGAGACGGCGCCGGTGCGGGCCCGGGAGACCGAGCAGCAGGCCGCGGCGCGGATGGCCGAGGCCGCTCGCCGTCGGGCGGCCGAGGAGATGGCTCCGGCTGCCGTTCCTGCTCCGGCCGGCTCGGATGCTTCTGCCGCTTCTATCGCTTCCGCCGCTGCCTCCGCTGCCGCCTCCGCCTCCGCTGCTGCCTCCGCCTCCGTGGCCGAAGACGTGTCGGTGGATGCGGTGGCCGCGGCCTATGCGGCGGGTGCGGCGGATGCGCGGGCCGCACGGGGCGAGATGCTCGACGAGGACCGCGACCCGCGGATGGCCAACCAGAAGGTCTCGGTGGTCACCGGGCCCCGGGCCACGGACTGGACCGCCGCCGGCCAGCCACGCATGGGCGGCCGCCCGTCGCCGGGTGGTGACCGCCCGGCTCCGCAGTCCGGGGCCCGCCCGGCCCCGCAGTCCGGGGCTCGTCCGTCTCCGAGCGGCCGGGCCGGGCGGCCGTCGCCGGCTGCGCGCGGTGGCCGGCCGGCGTCGCCTGGACCGCGCTCCGGCGCTGCTCCCTCTGTTTCACGGCCGCCTGCGGCTTCCGGGGCTGGTGCTTCGGGGGCCGGAGGTTCGGGGGCTGTTGCCTCGGGGTCTGGTGTTTCGGGGTCTGGTGTTTCGGGGTCGGTGGCTTCGGGTCGTCCGGCCAGTCTGGCCGACAGCAAGCCCGCCGCCCGGCCTGGTCCGTTCCCGCCGGTGCCGCCCAAGACCATCGCTGCGCCGGCCACCCCATCCGCCAGTGGGGTCCGCCCGGCATCGGGAGCCGGCGCCGGCGCTGCCAACGGCCGGCCGGTGTCGGCTCCCGCCTCGGGCGCCGATTCCCTCGGGATCCCGGCCAAGACGCCGGTCGCCCCGGCCAGGACGCCGGACGGCTTCGTCGCCGCCGACGAGACGTCCGGCCATGCGCCCGCCGCGTCGGCGCCGGCCGGACCGGGTTCCGCCGAGTCGCCGGCCGGGCCGGGTTCCGCCGAGTCGCCGGCCGGGCCGGGTTCCGCCGAGTCGCTGGCCGGGCCGGGTTCGGCCACGGCACCGACGGGGGCGAAGTCGGCCAAGGGCGCGGCGGGTTCGGGTGCGGCGTCGGCCGACGCGGTGCCTGCCACGGCGTCGGGCGTGTCGGCCCCAGGCCCGGCGTCCGGTGAGCCGGCCGACGAGGTTCCGGGTTCGGTCGACGGGTCGCCGGTCGTCTCGTCCTCCGGCCGCGTTGTGTCCGGTGGGTCGCCGGTCGTCTCGTCCTCCGGCCGCGTTGTGTCTGATGGGTCGCCGGTTGCATCGTCCTCCGGCCGCGCTGTGTCCGATGGGTCGCCGGTCGCCTCGCCCTCCGGCCGCGTCGCATCTGGTGGGTCGCCCGCCGCTGATGTCGAGGGCGAAGCTGTGGCGTCCGATGCCGCGCCGACGAGCTCTGCTCCCAGCGACTCTGCTCCCAGCGACTCTGCTCCCAGCGACTCTGCTTCTAACGGCCCTGCTTCTGACGGCCCTGCTCACGGCGGCTCAGCTCACGCCGACGTGCACGGCGGCGCTTCTTACGGCGGCCCAGCTCACGCCGACGTGCACGGCGGCTCTGCTCACGGCGGCTCTGCTTCTGGCGACGGCGACGGCGACGGCGACGGCGCGTCGGGGATCCCGTCGGCCAGTAAGTCCGCGTCGGCGACCACGGCTCCGGCCCCGCCGCGTCCGGTGGTTCCCGGTCCGCCCGCGCCGCCGCGCCCGATCGTTCCGTCCCCGTCCCGCCCGGACAACGGCGGTCGGCCGACCCCGCCCGGAACGGATCTCCCGGCCCAGGAGGAGACCGGCCCGGTTCCCGCCAACGCCTCGGCCGGCTCGCCGTCCCGGGTCTCCGGCTTGACCCCGGCCGGTGAGGCCGCCAAGTCGCGGGCCGCGTCGGAGGCGCCGGCTGCCATGCACGCGATGGCCCGGGGCGCCGGCTCTTCACCCACGCAGCGCCCGAAGCCGACCCGGCCCGACCCGGCCGCGTCGCCGGTCCCGGCCGAGGCCCGGGCCAACGGCCGTCCGCAGACCGCAGCCGCCACCCACCAGGCGCCCGGTGGAGCCGGTCAGCAGGCACCGAACGGGACCGCCGGTCAGCCGTCGCGTATCGCCAACGGCGTCAACGCGCAGTCGGCCTCCCCGATCGTCGACTCGTCCGCACCTATCGGAGCCACCGCAGCGGCCGACAGCACGGCTCAAGCCGGTCCTGCAGCGACCGACGCCCGGGTCGCCGCCACGATGGCCAACGGGCACGATGCTTCGGCGGTGGCCGACGGTCAGACCGTCTCCGCGGCGACCAACGGTCAGCCCGTTGCCGCTGTGGCCGGCGGCCACGTTCCCGCGGCGACGAACGACCAGTTCGTTGCCGCTGTGGCCGGCGGTCACGACGTTCCCGCGGCGACCAACGGTCACGCCGCCCCGTCCGTGGCGAACGACCGAGACGCTTCGGCGATGACGAACGGCCACGACGCTTCGGCGATGACGAACGGCCACGACGCCTCGACAATGGCGAACGGCCACGACGCCTCGACAATGGCGAACGGTCAGACCGTCTCGACGATCGCGGACGGCCGGAACGCTCCGGCGGGCGCCAACCGCCAAGACGTCCCGGTGGCGAACGGCCACGATGCCGATGGCCAGGATGTTTCCGCGATGGCCGACGGCCACGAAGTGTCCGCGGCGCTCAACGGGCACGACGGTTCGACTTCGGTGGCGGGGGAGCACGGTTCCGTTGAGACGGACGGCCACGCTGCTGCCGGCGATGAGCAGGCGGAAGCCCCTACCGACTCCCCGAAGCGGGGCGGCACCCGTGACCGTGACCTGATGGCCCAGGCGCAGGGCCGGGTCGACGGCGGCGGGTCGTCCTCGTCGTTCTCGGGCCGGCTGCCGGGAGCCGGTGCTGGCCGGGGTGCTCCCGCCGCCTGGCGCAAGGCCGCCGAGACGGTGGCCGCGCGGGCCGCCGCAGCCGCCGCCGTCGGGTCGGAACCGGCCGCCGACGTGCTGGATGACGAGTCGTCGGCCGTGGACGAGAAGCCCAAGCCGAAGACCCGTGCCACTCGTACGCGAAGCACCAAGCCCAAGCCCGACGCGGCCGAGACCGAATCCGACAAGCCGGCCCGGGCCACTCGGTCGACGGCCGCGAAGAGCGCGGTGAAGCCGGCCGCGACCCGGACCACCCCGGCGAAGTCGGCGGCCGCGGCCAAGACACCCGCCCCGGCCAAGTCGGCGCCGGCCAAGCCCAAGGCGGCCCCGGCCAAGTCGACGCCCGCGGCCCGCACCACCCGCGCCGCCAAGCCGGCAACCACCACTCCCCGGCCGAGCCGGTCGGAGGATGTCCCGCTGCGCACCAGCACGGGGGCGATCCCGGCCGCGAGCGGGACGCCGGCCGGGTGGCTGGCGGCCTACCAGCAGGAGGCGGCCGAACTGCTGAGCGGCGACGCACCTCGCCGCCGTCGCCGCAGCACCACGAGCGGCCAGTCGGAGGAGTCCACCGAGCACTGAGTCCTCGACCACACCGGATAACGAAGAAGGCCGCCCGATCGGGCGGCCTTCTTCACGTCTGCGTCCCCTCGAAGCGCGGGAGCCGTACCGGAGTGGTGTGGGACGCCGAAAGGGCCCTCCACGCTGCCGACGTGGAGGGCCCTTTACCGGGGGAACGGAGTAACCGAAGGGGGGCTTCGTCCGTTAAGACCAGTTTAGCCCCTCGTCACCCCGAGTGGGAGGTCATCGCCCGAAAGCGGACAAACGGCCAGCCTGCGTGTGTCCTGCCCGGAAGGGTGGCTCGCGAGGAGGTGACAGCAGTCCATGCCGTCGCGGCGTACGCTGTCCGGGTGGCTGATCATTTGGTGTGGATCGACTGTGAGATGACGGGCCTCGACCTGGGCAAGGACAAGCTCATCGAGGTCGCCGCGCTGGTCACCGATGGCGATCTGAACGTGCTGGGTGACGGCATTGACCTGGTCATCCACGCCGACGACGCGGCGCTCGACGCGATGCCGCCGGTGGTGCGTGACATGCACGCCAAGTCGGGTCTCACCGAAGAGGTGCGCCGGTCGGCGATCACCATGGCCGAGGCCGAGGCGGCCGTGCTCGCGTACGTGCAGCAATATGTCGCCAACCCGCGCACGGCCCCGCTGTGCGGCAATTCGATCGCCACCGACCGCGGCTTCCTGGCCCGGGACATGCCGGCGCTCGACAACTTCCTGCACTACCGCATGATCGACGTCTCCTCGATCAAGGAACTGTGCCGCCGCTGGTACCCGCGTGTGTATTTCGGTCAGCCCGCCAAGGGTCTGGCCCACCGCGCGCTGGCCGACATCCAGGAGAGCATCCGCGAGCTCGAGTACTACCGTCGCGCGATCTTCGTCCCGCTCCCCGGCCCCGACGTCGAGCAGGCCAAGGCCATCGCCGCCGAGCTGTAGGCGGCGTCACCCGGCCGTGCCGGGAACCCGCTCGACGAGTGGCCGCGTCGTGCCGCTATGCTTGTCGAGCACCACGGGGCTGTCCCCGTGCGCGATGGTGGTCGTAGCTCAGTTGGTAGAGCACCTGGTTGTGGTCCAGGGGGTCGCGGGTTCAAGTCCCGTCGATCACCCCATCAGCAAGTAACGAAGGCTCGGTCGCGCAGACCGGGCCTTCGCTGTTTCCACCATGAAGCCGGACGCCGGACGCCGGACGCCGGACGCCGCGAGCCGGACACCGCGAGCCGGACGCCGTGCTGATGGGAGCAAGTGATCCGGCCGGGCGCGGGCGATCAGTCGGCGGTCATGGTGGCGCCCATGTCGTCCGCCGTGACCAGGAAGCCGGTGGGCGGCAGTTGCCCGGCGGCGGTGCGCGCGGCCTCGGCCGACGACGGCGCCACCGACCGGAAACGATCAGCGGACCAACCCGGCTGCTGCCAGCTGTTGCCGGTTGCGGCCGAGCCCGGCGCCAGCCCGGCCGGCTCGCCCGTGTTGTCCACGGCGACGTTGGCGCGCAGCGTGGCCGGGCCGCCGGGCAGCGCGAAACCGGAGCCCCGGTTCCGGAACGCCGTGTTGCCGACCAGGCTCAACCCGCGGGTCGGGCCGGCGTCGTCGGTGAAGCCGTGGTTGCCGTTGTCCCAGGCGGCGTTGTTCCGCAGCCGGTGCGACGCCGGCTCGCCGGTCAGCACGAAGCCGTTGCCGCCGTTGTCGTACGACCAGTTACCTTCGACCGTGACCGGGCTGTCGAACTTCAGGTCCAGCCCGGACTCCCCGTTACCGGCGAACCGGTTGCCCCGCACCTGGTTGCCCGCGCCCGAGCCGAACTGCAGGCCCA
This sequence comes from Paractinoplanes bogorensis, assembly GCF_018829635.1. Classification (GTDB taxonomy): domain Bacteria; phylum Actinomycetota; class Actinomycetes; order Mycobacteriales; family Micromonosporaceae; genus Actinoplanes; species Actinoplanes bogorensis. The sequence goes on along the minus strand of NZ_JAHKKG010000015.1, from coordinate 235,080 downwards.
GCCCGATCCCGTCCGAGCCGGTGAAGTCGTTGCCCAGCACCCGGTTGCCGATGGTGCCGGGATCGCGCAGCATCATCCCGGCCCGCTTGTTGCCGCGCAGGACCAGCCGTTGGAAGACGTTCGACCGGCAGCCCGAGCACACGTACGCGTGGGCCGGCGCGTTCCGGATCTCCAGGCCCTGCACGGTCCAGTACGACGCGGTCTGGTCGACGGCCCAGTCGGTCGGGGGCAGCCCGGCGGCGTCGATCACCGGACGTTCGTCGCGATAGTTGCTCAGCGTGATGCGGCGCGAGGCGGTGCCACTGACGGTTATCTCGACTTCGGAGCCGAGCGGATAGGTCCCGCCGCGCATCGCGATGGTCTGGCCGGGCCGGATCACGGTGACAGCCTTTTCCAAGCTTCCGTACGGCTTCCCGACCGACCCGTCCCCACTCCGGTCCGACCCGGTGGGTGCCACGAACACGTCCGCCCGTTGCACACCCGTCCCGACCACCGGGCGAGCGGCGGCGCTCGACGGTGCGGCCGCGGCCCGGCTCCCCACGACTGCGCCGGGAGCCGACGGCCGGACGACCGCCGGGGGAGCGACGGCGACGTTCGGGGCCGGGGCCGGGGTCTGATGGACGGCGTAGACGATGCCGCCCCCGACTGCGACCGACGCCACGGCCGCCGCCGCGAGCAACTTGTGCGGCAGCAGCGACGACGTGACCTTGACCGACGACGAGAGAACGCCGGTCACCAGGGCGGCCGGCACCGGCAACGCCGCGATGCCCAGCAGCAGTTCCTCGGGCGCGACCAGGCCGTGCCGGCCGAGTGAGCACTGCGGACATTCCCGTACGTGTCGGATCAACCGTTTCCGCCACAGCGGGTCGGCGACACCGTCCCACCGCTTGACCTGCTCGACCAGGTCGGGGCAGCGCGGTCGTGTCCGCAACGCCCGCACGATCCCGCGGGCCGCGTCGAGTTGCGCCTTCATCCGCTGGACGCGCACCGCCGCGTGCTTGGGCCGGACGTCGAGCGCGGCCGCCAGTTCCGTACGCGTGAGGTCGCCCGCCGCCTCCTGCCACCACAACCCGAGCAGCCGCCGGTCCTGGTCGTCCAGCCATCGGGTCGCCTCGACCAGTTCCCGCCGCTGGTCGGTGACCACCAGTTCGGCCGTCGCCCGCTCGGCGAAGTCGCCGCCCGGATCGGGCACGTCGAGCGCCGCGGGCATCGTCCGCACCGGTGTCGTCCGGCGGGCACGCAGATGCAATTGGATCTGCCGGTACGCGATAGCGACCAACCATGACCGGAATCGATCAGCCTCGCGCAGTCCACCCAGCCCGCGGATCGCCCGCAGCATCGTCTCCTGCACGAGATCGTCCACATCGGGATGCCCGTCGAGCGCCCGCCCGATCACGTTGTAGATGAGCGGCAGATGCGCGCTGATGAGCGAATCGCGCGCCGCGACGTCCCCGCGCTGCGCCAATCGCACAAATTGTGCGACGTCCACGGTGCGGGGGTCTGCGGCGCGGGAAACATCTGCCGCGCCGGCGGCTGGTCGCGTCGGGCGGGCGGGCCGTGGACTGTCCGCGCCGGGCGGGCCGGCGGGCGCGGCTGGTCGCGTCGGGCGGGCGGGCCGAGGACTGTCCGCGCCGGGCGGGCCGGCGGGAGTCGCCGACGCCCGGCCGATCTGACTCCGTGTCACCGCATGCTCCCTCATTCGTTCCCACGCGAGGCGCGGGCCGACCCATGGAATCCACGCATGTCTATTGAATTCCCGGCCGGAACGAGTGCGCCGATGCTGTCACCAGGCCTCCTACCTGTAAAGAGGCCGCCCGCCGAAGAAATCTTGGCGATTCCTGTTGTCGCGGCGCCAACCGCGCATCTACCAGGGTGCCGCCGATTCCCCGCGGTGGCGACAGCACAGCGTCACTTTCCGGGAGCGCTCCCAAATCCCGGGACAGACTAGCGAGAGGACAAGGGGTTGTCCCGAACACCCCTGAGAAGGCGCCTCCTCGTCACCACCCTGGCGATCGCGGCCGCCACCGCCGCGATCGCCGTCGGCGTGCGGCCGTCCGACGCGGCGACCCTGCCCGCGACCGGCGGCACCTACTATCTGGCCGTCACCAAGAGCGGCAAGTGCATCGACGTCCCCGGCGCCTCCACCGCGAACGGTGCGCTGCTCCAGCAGTGGGGCTGCACCGACGGCGCCAACTGGCAGCAGTTCAAGCTGGTCGCCGCCGGCTCCAACTACCTGCTCCAGAACATCAGCAGCAGCAAGTGCATCGACGTCCCGGGCGGATCCACCACCAGCGGCGTCCAGCTGCAGCAGTGGGGTTGCGCGAGCGCCCAGACCAATCAGCAGTGGCGCCTGGCCGCGAGTGGCACGAACACGTTCCAGATCATCAACGTCGGCAGCGGCCTGTGCATCAGCGACAAGGATGCGTCCACCGCGTCCGGCGCCGCGATCATCCAGGAAACGTGCACCGCGAACAGCAACAAGCAGTGGGCGTTCAATCCGGCAGCGGGAGGCCCGGCGCCGACGACGGCTGCACCGGCGAACGCGACCGTCGCCAAGGACGGCACCGGCCAGTACACGACCGTCCAGGCCGCGATCGATGCCGTCCCGGCGAACAACACCACCCGGCGCGTCATCACGATCAAGGCCGGCACCTACCGCGAGATCGTCACCGTGCCGTCCAACAAGCCGTACGTGACGCTTCAGGGGCTCGGTGCGAGCGCGAGCCAGACCGTGATCGTCAACAACCACAGCAGCGCCGGCGGCTACGGCACGTCGGGCAGCGCCACCGCGTTCCTCGACGGGCACGACTTCGCGGCCACGAACCTGACGTTCTCCAACGACTACGGCGAGGGCAGCCAGGCCGTGGCGGTCAACCTGAACGCGGACCGCTCGGTGTTCACCAACGTGCGCTTCCTCGGCAACCAGGACACGTTCCTGGTCAACAACAACCGCTCGTACGTCAGGAACTCGTACGTCGAGGGCACGGTCGACTTCATCTTCGGCGGCGCGACCACCGTGTTCCACGGCACCACGATCTATGAGAAGCGCAGCAGTGGTGGACCGATCGCCGCCGCCAGCACCGACGCCGCCAAGACGTACGGCCTGCTGTTCTATCAATGCACGATCACCGGCGCGGCGAACAACGTCACGCAACTCGGCCGTCCGTGGCGGCCGAACGCGCAGGTGCTCTATCGCGAGTCGAACCTGAGCGCCACGCTCAAGACCGCGCAGCCGTGGATCGACATGTCCGGCAACGTCTGGCAGAACGCGCGCTTCAGCGAATACAAGAACACCGGCGCGGGCGCGGGCACCAACAGCAACCGGCCGCAACTGAGCGATTCGCAGGCCGCCAACTACACCCCGCAGAAATACCTGGCCGGCACCGACGGCTGGAACCCGGTCGGCTGAGGGAGACTGATGAAAACCAAGATCAAGACCCGTTTCCCGTACGCCGTCGTGGCCGTGATCGCGGTGCCAACCGCGCTGATCGGAGTCTCCATGCTCCCGTCAGCCGCCGCGACCACGCCTACGGCCGGCGGCACCTACTACCTGGCCGTCACCAAGAGCGGCAAGTGCATCGACGTCCCCGGAGCCAGCAGCGCCAACGGCGCCCTGCTCCAGCAGTGGGGCTGCACCGACGGCGCCAACTGGCAGCAGTTCAAGCTGGTCGCGGCCGGGTCCAACTACCTGCTCCAGAACGTCAGCAGCAGCAAGTGCATCGACGTCCCCGGCGCATCAACCGCGAGCGGCGTCCAGTTGCAGCAGTGGGGTTGCGCGAGCACCCAGACCAACCAGCAGTGGCGCGTGAGCCCGAGCGGCAGCGGCACCTACCAGATCATCAACGTCGGCAACGGCCTGTGCATCAGCGACAAGGACGCGTCCACCGCGTCCGGCGCCGCGATCATCCAGGAGACGTGTACGGCCAACAGCAACAAACAGTGGGCCTTCAACGCGGCCGCCACAAATCAACGGACGTGGCCGTCCACCCCCGACGGCTTCGCGGCCACGGGCGGCGGCACGACCGGCGGCGCGGGCGGCACGACCGTAACGGTCAGCAACCAGGCCGACCTCAACAAATACGTGACCGCGACCGAGCCGTACATCATCCGGGTGTCCGGCGCCGTCACCATCACGCCCAAGGGCACCGAGCTCAAGGTCAAGTCGAACAAGACCATCGTCGGCGTCGGCACCAGCGGCCACATCGTCGGCGGCGGCTTCTTCCTGGGTGAGGGCGTCCGCAACGTCATCATCCGCAACCTGACCATCCGCGACACCGCGATGCCGGACGACGACCCGGACGACAAGGTCTACGACTTCGACGGCATCCAGATGGACACGGCCGACCACATCTGGATCGACCACAACACGATCACGCGGATGAACGACGGTTCGATCGACAGCCGCAAGGACACCACCTATCTGACCGTGTCGTGGAACGTGCTGTCGAACAACAACAAGTCGTTCGGCATCGGCTGGACCGACAACGTGACCGCGCGGATGACGATCCACCACAACTGGCTGCACGACACCAACCAGCGCAATCCGAGCGTCGACAACGTCGCCTACGCCCACCTCTACAACAACTATCTGCAGAACATCACGTCGTACGGGAATCTGTCGCGCGGCAGCACCAAGCTGGTGCTCGAGAACAGCTACTTCGACAACGTGAAGAACCCGTACTACAACGACACGTCGGCCGCCCAGCTCAAGCAGAGCGGCAGCATCGTCGTGAACAGTTCGGGCAAGCAGCAGACGAACGGTTCCGCTTTCACGCCGAGCAGCTTCTACCCCTACACGCTGGATCCGGCCGCCGACGTCCCGAGCCTGCTCAAGACGTACGCGGGTCCGCAGGCCAACATCGGCCAGTAGAACCGAGTCGCCGGCCGGGGTAGGGGAGCCCCGGCCGGTCAATAAACGTCAGGCCCCGTGATAGAAGTACTGCCCCAATCCGACGGTGAAGATGGTGATGCCGTAGAGCGCGTGCTCGATCGAGACGACGAGCAGCGATCCGGTCTTCTGGTAACGCCGAGCGAACAGCCAGCCACCGACAACGGTGGCGACGACGGCGATCACGTTGCCGAAGAGCAGATGCGCGAACCCGAAAGCGACCGCCCCGGCCGCCGCGATGCCCCGACCGGTGCCGAAGACCGAGGCGTACCGGTGCTGAAGAAAGCCGCGATAGAGCAGTTCCTGCGGATAGACCGACGCCAGCGGATAGAACACACAGATCAGCAGCCAGAGACCCGGGTTCTCGCGGGGCAGGATGAACAGGTTCGCCCGGTCGAAGAGAGCGACCGCCACCACGGTCAGAATCGAGACCAGGGCCCACAGCCCGAAGACACCGCGCAGCCCGCTGACCGGGCCGAGCAACGGCACGGCATGCCGCCGCAGATAGATGACGATGGCGACCGCCGCCACGAGCAGCACCGGAATCGGCCCGCCGGGCACGTGCACCGCGATGTAGAGCCCGACCAGCCCGAAGAAGAGAAGCACGTACTCGGCGATCCGCACCCGCCGACGCTAAGTGGCCCAGGTGACCATCAACCGGCCGTCGGGTGAGCAGCAGACTCAGGAATGGCGTGACGCCCGGCCGGCCGGGCCGGTCAGGGCATGACGCGGTGCAGGGCGTTCAGTAGGTGGTCGGTCTGGAAGGGCTTGTGCAGCAACGGCGCGTCGGCCGGCAGTTCCTGGCCGCCCGGGGCCGAACCGCTCGTGTAGCCCGACATGAACAGCACCGGCAGGTCGGGACGGCCCCGGCGCAGTTCGGCGGCCAGCTGGGTGCCCGACATGCCGGGCATGATGATGTCGGTGACCAGCACGTCCATCGCCAGGTTCTCCTCGCGGACCAGGCGCAGCGCCTCGGCCGGGTCGGCCGCCGCGCGCACCTCGTAGCCCGCGCGCCGCAGGATCCGGCAGACGATGTCGCGGACGCCGTCCTCGTCCTCGACGACCAGCACCTTGCCGCCGGCCGTGGGCCGTCGCACCAGGGTGGCCGCCGCGGGCCCCTCGGCCGGGGGCATTTCGATCCGCAGCGTCGTGCCCGCGCCGACCGCGGACTCCAGCGTGATGTGGCCACCGGCGTCGGTCATCACCCCGTACGCGGTGGCCAGGCCCAGCCCCGTACCGCGGCCCCGGCCCTTGGTCGTGAAGAACGGCTCGAACGCGCGCGCCGCCACCGCCGGGTCCATCCCGCAGCCGGTGTCCGTGATGGACAGGCACACCTGGCCGGTCTCGCGGGACACCTCGGTCGTCAGGGTCAGGCGGCCGCCGTCGGGCATCGCCGCCACCGCGTTGGCGGCCGCGTTCATCACGAGCTGCTCGAGTTTGCTGCGGTCCATCCGGATCGGCGGCAGGTCCAGCGACAGCGTCGTGGTCAGCTCGATGTCGTCGCCGACGGTGCGGGTCAGCTGGCGCTGCATGTCGGTCGCGAACGCGTTCAGGTCGAGTGTCTCGGGGCGCGACGGTTCGAGGCCGCTGAAGATGAGCAGCTGCCGGGTCAGCCCGCTGCCCCGGGCCGCCGCCTGGGCGATGGCCTGGGCGTCGGTGTGCAGCTCGTGGTCGGCGCCGAGCTCGTCGGTCAGCATCGTGGCGTATCCGGAGATGACGGCCAGGATGTTGTTGAAGTCGTGCGCGATCCCGCCGGCCAGACGGCCCAGGGAATCGAGGCGCTCGGCCTGCCGCAGCTGTTCCTCCATCCGTACGCGTTCGGTGATGTCCCGCAGGATCCCCTCGATGGCGACCGGCCGCCCGTCCGGACCGTTGACCGCGTTGGCCCGCTGCTCGACCCAGGCCGGTCCGCCCGCGCGCCGCCGCCAGCGGATCGTCAGCATGCCGGGCTGTTGGGACTGCCACGAGCGTTCGAGCAGGGGGCGGTCGTCCGGTTCGACCAGCCGGAAGATCAGGGCCGGGTCGGCGTAGAACTCCTCGGGCGTGTGGCCGGTGATCGCCTCGACGGCCGAGCTGACGTATTCCATGCCCGGCTCGGGGTGCAGCCGGTAGCGGAAGATGACGTCGTGGGCGTGCTCGGCCAGCAGCCGCAGTGCCAGTTCGGAGCCGCGGTGCCGGCGGCGTTCGGCCGCCTCGTCGAGTTCGCGCTGCACGGCCGGGGCGAGCCGGGCCAGCCGGTCCTTGAGCACGAAGTCGCGGGCCCCGGCGCGCATCAGGTCGGCCGCGACCTCCTCGCCGACCTGACCCGAGACGAGCAGGAAGGGGATGTCGGCGTCGTGCGCCCGGACCTGGGTGAGCACATCTTCCGCCCGTACGGCGGGAAGGTTGTAATCGCAGATCACCACGTCGACGCGTTCGGTGGTCAGGGCGCGGGCGATGCCTTCGGCGGTGTCCTCGCGGGTCACCCGGGCCCGCAGACCGGCCCGGGCCAGCGAATGGCCGATCAGCACGGCGTCGTCGTCGTTGTCGTCGACGACCAGCACGGAGGTCATGCCAGCCCCCGATCACCCAGACCGAACCGGATCGTCGCCCCCGCGCCGGGTTCTCCGGAGGCCTCGATCCGGCCGCCGTGCCGGGCGACGATGCGCTGCACGAGGGCCAGGCCGATGCCGGTGCCCTCGAACTCGCCGGCCGGGTGCAGCCGTTGGAACGGGTCGAACATCCGGCGCGCGTGCCGCATGTCGAAGCCGGCGCCGTTGTCGCGGACGAGGAAGTCGTCGCCCTCGGCGGTCACGCTGATCACCGCGTCCGGCTGTTTCGAGGTGAACTTGTAGGCGTTGCCGAGCAGGTTCTGCAGCACCATCCGGATCAGCTGCGGATCGCCCAGCGCGACCAGGCCGTCGGCGATGTCGAACCGTACGGGCCGGGTGGGGTCGGTCGCGGTCAGCTCGTCGGCCACCTCGTGGGCCAGCGCGGTCACGTCGGTGTGCTCGCGGCGCAGCTGGGACCGATCGGCCTGGGAGAGTTCCATCAGCGCGTCGAACATCCGGGTCATCCGCTCGACGTTGGCCCGGATGCGGTCGAGATAGCCCCGGGCCTCCTCGCCGAATTCGTCCGCATGCTCCTCGATCAGGATCTGGCTGAACCCCTCGAGGCTGCGCAGGGGTGCCCGCAGGTCGTGCGAGACGGAGTACGAGAACGCGTCCAGTTCGGCCGCCCGCTTGCGTTCGGTGACGTCGGTCGAGATGCCGCAGACCGCGTACGCCCGTCCGGCCTCGTCGAGCAGCGGGAAGCGCACCGTGGCGCAGGTGTGCAGGCCGTCCACGCCTGGGATCTGTTCCTCGGCCTCGACCGGCCCGCCGCTCGCGACCGCGGCCAGGTCACCGGCCCGGAACCCGTCGGCGATCGGGCCCGGGAACAGGTCGTGCTCGGTCAGCCCGGTCACGTCGGCGCGGTTCCGCCCGGTCAGGCGCTCGTACTCGCGGTTGACCAGCAGATAGCGGCCCCGCTGGTCGCGCAGCGAGACGACCGCGGGCAGGTGGTCGACGAGGGCCAGGAACTGCTCGTGCCCGATCCGGACCCGAGGCAGGCCGCCGGCGGTCGTGCCGGTGCTCATCGTGACCTCACCGCTCCGACCGTACCGGCGTATCGCCGGAAATGTGAGTGTTTTCCGTATTGGTGATCGCGGTCGGGTGCCGATGCGGCGGGGCTCGTGCGGGGTGACCATGACGGTTCGGGCGGCGAAGGGATAGTGATCATGTTCGATCAGTTCCGGATCGTGACCGACCCCGTCGGCGACTCGGTCGCGGTGTCCGCGATCTTCGCAGTGCTGCCGCTGCTCACCCTCTTCCTGCTGCTCGGCGTGCTGCGCATGCGGGCCTGGCTGGCCGGCGTGATCTCGCTCGCGGTGGCCCTGGTGGTGGCCGTGGCGGTCTACTCGATGCCGGCCGGGCAGGCGCTGCTGTCGGCCACCGAGGGCGCCGCGTTCGGCTTCTTCCCGATCCTGTGGATCGTTCTCAACGCGATCTGGGTCTACAACCTGACCGTGGCCAGCGGGCACTTCGACGTGTTGCGCCGCTCGATGGAACGGGTCAGCCCGGACATGCGGATCCAGGCGGTGATCGTCGCCTTCTGCTTCGGCGCGCTGCTCGAGGCGCTGGCCGGTTTCGGTACGCCGGTGGCGGTGACCGTGGTGATGCTGATGGCGCTCGGATTCCAGCCGATCAAGGCGGCCGCCGTGGCCCTGATCGCGAACACGGCGCCGGTCGCGTTCGGGGCGCTGGCCACGCCCATCGTCACCCTGGGCACGGTGACCGCGGGCGCGGCCGACGACCCGCGGCTCAACACCGACACGCTGGGCGCGATGGTCGGGCGGCAGACGCCGGTGCTGGCCGTGGTCGTGCCGCTGGTGCTGGTCGCGGTGATCGACGGGCGGCGCGGGGTGCGGCAGACGTGGCCGGTCGCGCTGGTGGCCGGGGTGGTGTTCGCCGGGTCGCAGTTCGTCGCGTCCAACTACATCTCGGTGCCGCTGACCGACATCATCGCCGCGCTGCTGGCCGCCGCGGCCGTGATGCTGCTCCTCCGGGTGTGGCGACCCGCCGAGTCGCCCGATCTGTCGGCTGAGAAAGAACCCGAGCCGCCCGTGGAAGGGGGCGGCGGCGTGGCTGTCGCCACCAGACGAGATGCGCCGGTGGAAGTGCTGCGCGCCTACGCCCCGTACCTGATCATCATCGTGATCTTCTCGATCGTGAACCTGGGCCCGGTCAAGGCGGCGCTGGCCGAGGAACCGTGGACGGTGGCGTTCGGCTGGCCCGGCCTCGATGTGCTCGGCGCCAACGGCAAACCCCTGTCCTCGACCACGTTCACCCTGGGCTGGCTGCCCGCCGCGGGGACCCTGATGATTTTGGCCGGCATCCTCACCGCCGTGGTCCTGCGGGTCCGTCCCGGGCGGGCGATCAAGGCCTACGGGCAGACGTACGTCGAGTTGCGCCACGCGATCGTCACCGTGATGGCGGTGCTGGCTCTCGCGTACGTGCTCAACCAGTCCGGCCAGACCAACACGCTCGGCGTGTTCCTGGCCCAGGCGGGCGGCTTCTTCGTCTTCCTGTCCTCGATCCTGGGCTGGATCGGGGTGGCCGTCACCGGTTCCGACACCTCGGCCAACGCGCTCTTCGGGGCGCTGCAGGTGCAGACCGCGGCCAAGGCCGGCCTCGACCCGGTGCTGCTGGCCGCGGCCAACTCGTCGGGCGGCGTGCTCGGCAAGATGATCAGCCCGCAGAACCTGGCCATCGCCGCGTCGGCCGTCGGCATGGCCGGCAAGGAGGGCGATCTGTTCCGCCGGGTGATCGGCTGGAGCGTCGTCCTGCTGCTGGTCATGTGTGTGCTGGTGACCCTGCAGGGGACCCCGGTGCTGAGCTGGATGGTCCCGACAACGCCCTGAGATTTTCGAGCAGCCGGGACGCCTCGGCGGTCAGGTCGGCGCCGTAGCCCGGGAAGTAGCCGTGCGCGGCCGTCCACCAGCGCAGGTAGCGGCCGAACTGGCGGATCGTCGAGTCGACCGGGAACGGGTCGTCGGCCGGCCACTGGGCCCGGGTGCGGCGCACCAGCTCGGCCAGCTGCTCCTCGGCCTCGTCGAGGGCCCGGGTGCGGCCGGCGAACGGCGCCAGCAGCAGCAGTTCGGCCAGCGAACCGGGCGCCCACGCGTCGTCGTCGGCCTCGGCCGCCTCGCGGGCCGCGTACCACTGGCCGACCCGCTCGATCCGGCCGGTCAGCACCGCCTCGAGCGACAGCGCCTGCACGCCGTGCCAGTGCTGGGACAGGTTGCGGGTGAACCCCTGCAGATACCAGCCGCGCGCCTCGGTCAGCCGGTCGCGGGCCTCGGCGCCGTGGTCGCGGTGGAACGCCAGCTCGGCGAACCTCTTCTGCGCGCTGCCGAGGATGCCCAGATTTTCCAGCCGGGCAGCCCGGGCCGGTGCGGCCACCGGGCCCTCGACGTAGCCGGTCAGCGACGCTATCCGCGACCCCAGCTGCTCGGCGACCGTGTCGAAGGCGCCCGGGTCGGTGATGCCCTCGTTGACCAGGCGGTCCGACCACAACTGGGCCGTACGCAACGACGCCATCTCGGCCTGCATGGCGACCTCGTACAGCCGGTCCTGGTAGTCCTCGGGCAGCTGCACATAGGCGACCAGGCCGGCCCAGTCGTGCGCGCTCCCGGCGTCGTCGTACAACCGGGTCCGCGTCTCGTGCAGCGCGTCGCGCACATCGGCCCCGCCCAGCAGCAGGTCGTAGAACCGGCGGGTCAGCGTGCCCGACCCGGCGAAGGTCAGCGGGAACTGTGAGGCGAGCACGACCGGCACACCCGAGACGTGCAGCGTGTGGGCCAGGCTGCCGCCGCCGGTGACGCTGTTGGACTCGTTGCCGCCGTCGCACACCGCCAGCGTGACCACCACCGGGCCGGGCTCGATCGGCCGGAGCGTCTCGCGCAGCATCTCCGGGGTGACGGCGGCCATGGTCCGGTCGTCCTCGTCGAACAGCGCCACCCCGAACGCGGGCTCGAACCGGTCGCCGACATCGCACCCGTGGGCGAGCACGTGCAGGTGGGTGTACGGGCGGCCCTCGTCGACGGCGGCCCGCAGCGCGGCCGCGATCCGGCCCAGGCTCGCCCGGTCGACCGTGGTGAGCAGGCGGCGGCTGTCGCGGATGGCGTCGGCCAGTCCCTCCACCGGCAGCGGCTCGCTCCACGGCTTGAGCGCATCCCGCAGGGCGGCCCGGTGGTCCTCGATCGGCACCGGCCGGCCCGCGCCGGCCGGGGAGGCGCACGCGAACAGCACGCGGGGCTTCGACCACCAGAGCGAACGCTCGTGGTGGGCTCCGGTCCGCACCCGGCGGGTCAGCACCAGCGACGGGCCGGCCAGCTCGAACGGCAGCGCACTGAGCTCGGCGGCGTTGGTGACCAGGTCGACCCGCAGCGGCTCGGCGCCGTCGTGGCCGAGGGGGCCGAGCACGTCGGTGACCACCTGGGCGAGGCGCCGGAGGGCCTCCTCGCGCCGGCCCGGGTCGTGCTCGACGGCGTAGCGCAGGTGGTCGAGCCGGCGCAGGAAGTCGCTGTGGCCGATCGGGATCCGCACCTCGGTGACCGGCTCGTTGCCGCGCGCCCGCAGGAACCGGTCGCCGCGCCGCAGCAGGCCCGAGTTCTGGTCGTCGAAGCGGAAGAACTCGATCAGCTCGGAGTGCATCTCAGACGTCGTCCTCCAGCTCGCCGGCCGGCTCGTACTCGACCTCGTCGTCGTCGCCGGGCTGACGCAGGATGTCGGGCCGGCCGGTGAACAGGCGCAGCTTGAACAGGCGGAGCCCGACGACGCCGCTCGCGCCGATCACCTCGAGGCCCGCCGCCTCCTCGCCGGAGAGGGTGATGCCGCCGTGGGCCTGGCCGAGCTCGAGCAGCCGCAGCACGTCGGCCGTGGCACTGAGCTCGAATGCCGAGTTCGCCTTCCGCGACGAGATGATCGTGCAACCCTGACCGGTGTACGTCGAATGCACCACCCGGTATTTGCGGCGCCACCCCTCGGCCTGCCGCAGCGCCGCACCGACCCGGGCGACGTCCTCAATGGACTCGACCGTCAGCACCGGCGCGTCGATGTAGAAGGAGTCCTCTGTGGAGAATTCGATGCGGATCGACGCTTCGAGGTCGACCTGCGGGATGTTGGGCACCTCGGCCCCGGCGACGAATCTCGTCACGCGCGTGCCGTCGGACCGGAAGCGCATCCTGGTCGGTGCGCCCGCGCCGGCCGTGAACGAGACGCCGTATTCCTTGATGTTGCCCATCTTGACGAAGACGCCGTCGCTGATCACGCCGTAGTCGCCCAGCGCGAACGTGTTCGTCACCGGCATCCAGGCCGCGTGCACGTCGAGCTCGGAGTGCAGGACCTTGCTGAATCTGCGGGCCGTACCCATGATCGTTCTCCCCGCGCTCGTCTCGTGGAGGTCCATCGTGGCCTTCTCGCGCAAGGTTCACAACGGACTGTAGGTATGACCCGAATGTTATTGATTGACATCGATTTTTGACGGTGCGAGGGTGACGGACGTCGTCAGGTACCAGAAGGGAAACCCCCATGCGCGTACGACGGATTCTCGCCACCGCCGCGGCCGCGGTCGCCACCATCACCGGCATCGTGATCGCCCCGGCGCAGGCCCAGGCGGTCGCCGCCACCACTCTCGCCAACACCATCGCGTTGAGCAACTGCTCGGCGGCGCTGGTGCGCTACCCGTCCTCGGTGAGCACCGACCGGGCGATGATGCTGACCAACGGCCATTGCTACGAGGGCGGCTTCCTGGCCGCCGGTCAGGTGCTGCAAAATCGCACCTCGTCCCGGTCGGGCACCCTGCTCAACGCCTCCGGCGGGTCACTCGGCACCGTCCGCGCCGACCGCGTCCTCTACGCCACGATGACCGGCACCGACGTCACGCTCTACCGCCTGACCAGCACCTTCGCCACCCTGCAGAGCCGGTACGGCGCTACTGCGCTGACCATCGCGAGCAGCCGGCCGGCCGCCGGGACGACCATGTCGATCCCGTCCAGCTACTGGAAGCGGATCTGGAACTGCAAGATCGACGGCTTCGTCCCGCAGTTGAAGGAGGGCGACTGGACGTGGAAGGACTCGATCCGCTACGACACCGCCTGCGACACCATCCACGGCACCTCGGGCTCGCCGATCGTGAGCGCCTCGTCCGGCCAGGTCATCGGCATCAACAACACCGGCAACGACGACGGCGCGCGCTGCACCCTCAACAACCCCTGTGAGGTCGCCGCTGACGGCACGATCTCGGTGCACCAGGGTCAGAGCTACGGCGAGCAGACCTACTGGTTCACGACGTGTCTGACGGCCTCGCGCACGATCGACCTGAACAAGTCGGGCTGCCTGCTCACCAAGCCGTAGGGGTCAGTTCCAGGCCACGGCCGGTTCGCCGGCCGGCGTGGTGACCGACCAGCGGGCCGGGGCCAGGCGCCGCAGGTCCGCGGCGCGACCGGCGGCGATCCAGGACTCCTGGCGCAGGCTGTCGCTCGCGCGGCGGGCCAGCGTGGCGTCGCGCTCGGCGGCCCGCTCGGCAGCCACGGCCCGCTCGTAGCGGTCGCGCAGGTGACCGGCCGCGGCGGTGAAGACGACCAGTTCCTGCTCCACCGGGTGCAGGCGGGCGTCCCAACCGGCCCGGCCGGCCATCGCGTCGGCGACCGCGGCGGCCGGCAGCCAGCCGTTGTCGGCCGCGGTGCGCACGGCTTTGTGCAGGAAGCGTTCCCGGGCGGCGTACTCGGTCGGGGTCTGCGCGCTCCACGGGGTGCCGAAGACCGCCGCCGCGCGCCGCACCCGCAGCCGGGCGTCGGCGTCGAGCCAGGCCTGGTAAGCCTCGGTCACCTCGTCGGTCGAGGCCTCCCACCGCTCGTGCCAGCGCTCGGCGGCCAGGGCGGCCCGGTCGGCGGCGACCCGCACCTCCTCGGCGAACTGGGTCGCGGCCAGCGTCTCCAGGGCGAGCTCCCGGCGCTTCTCGCCCCGCCCGACCGGCAGTCGCAGGTAGCGGGCCAGGGCCCGCAGCAGCTGACCCGGGTTGCGCATCGCCTCGGGGCTGGCCAGCAGCAGCACGGCGGGCAGGGTGAGGATCCAGAGGGTGGCCCAGATGGCGGCGGGGGCGGGGGTTTCCAGCAGCATTTCGGCAACAACGTTCATCGTCAGGTAGTCCTGTTCGCTCGCAAGTCCGCGTGAAGATGGGAAGCGCGCTGATCAGCGCGGGCGGCGACCACCGGACGGCTGTGGAGCCGTCAGCGGATGGTCAGGCGATAGCGAACGGCGGAGCGCGGGATCCGGAAACCCCGGCGGTGACCTGAGCGGAGAGGTCGCGGGTGCGGTCGGCGACCGGAGCGCCGGGCGTACGCGCGGAGGCCGCATCCGTCGACGCGAGGTCGTCCGGAGTGTCGGCTGTGGACCCTGCCGTCGTCGGCGCCGCGGGGGAGGTGCTGTGGGTGACCCCGGCGAGGACGGGCACGCTGACCGGCTGAGGCGCGACGAAGGCGAACGTCAGCAGCAGGAGCAGGGCAGGCAACGATCGCAGCAGAGCGCCGCGTAGAGAGATCGTTGCCATGTCCCCAATGTACCGACTTGATCACCGAATGCCCGGCGCCACTCCGGTGATCACTTGTCCATCTGGTCGAGCTGCTCCTGGCACTCCGACGCCTGCAGACACCCGAAGACCACGTCCTGCACGCCGGGCAGATCCTTGATCCCGGCCGCCTGCGGGCTGTCCCGGGCGGCCCGCAGCGCGTCGGCGTCGGGCACGTAGACGACGTACGACTCCGGCAGCACGTCGGCCGTGATGTCCGGCATCTCGTCCGGCTTGGCCGCGTACATCTCCTTCAGCCGGTTGAGGGCCTGCTCGCGGGTTTCGAACTCGACGTTCAGCACGTGCGGGACCGTGTGCAGGTACTTCTCGATGCCGGTCTTCTGCTGCTCGGTGACTGCGTTCTTGACGAAGACGGTGAACTTCGGATCCTTGGCGATCAGTCGGTCGAGGCGCTCCTGGTCGGACTCGCCGAACAGGCCGCAGGCGGCGAGGGCGGGCACGAGCGCGAGGGCGAGGAGGGCGGTCACGAGACGGCGCACGGGGCAGCACTCTAACAAGGAACGTCGATGTGTGGGGCGCGGCGAACCACGCCCCGCACACGTCGCGTCAGGCCGTCCGGCAGCTCAGCGACGGCTGGGTCCAGTTGCCGCCGTGCTGGATGGTGAAGCCGAACGTGTTGCCGTTGCCGTTGGGCCGCGCGGTCATCACCAGGCCGGTGCTGTCCCAGCTCACCGAGGCGTTCCAGGTCGCGATCACCTTCTGCGGCGAGCGCAGGGTCACGGTGACGACCCAGTTGCTGCTGCCGCCCACCGACACCGAGCCGTTGAAACGGTCGCTCCACTGCTGACCCGGGGTGTAGGTGGTGGTGCAGGACGAACCGCCGGTGGGCGGAGGTGTGGTCGGGTTACTGCCGCCGCTGGGGGCCACGGCGCGACCGGTGGACGACGAGATCATGCCGGCGCACAGACCGCGCGCGGACAGCCCGGCCGCGATCTGCGGGATGGCCGCGATCGTGGTGGCGTAGTTGTCGTGCATCAGGATCAGCTGCCCGTTGGTCAGTCGCGCGGCGGCCGACACGATCGCCGCGGTGCTCGCCCCGTTCCAGTCCTGCGAGTCCACGTCCCAGGTCACCGTGCGCAGCCCCAGGGCCGAGGCGGCCGACTGCAGCGTGGCGTTGGTCTCGCCGTACGGGGGCCGGAAGATCGTCGGGGTTCCGCCGCCGCCGTTGCGGATCGCGGTCTGGGTGCGGGACAGCTCGGACGACATCTGGGCCGAGCTCAGCGTGAGCATGTGCGGGTGGGTGTAGCTGTGGTTGCCGACCCACATGCCGGCCGAGACCTGTGACGCGACCAGGCCGGGGTTGGCCGCCGCGTTCTGGCCGGTGTTGAACATCGTGGCCCGCAATCCGTTGCTGCGCAGGGTGTTCAGCAGCTGCGTGGTGGTGCCGGGATTGGGTCCGTCGTCGTAGGTCAGGCCGACGTAGCCGTTGGAACAGGCCGCGGCGGCGTCGGCGCTCGGGGTCAGCGCGACGGCGCCCGCCCCGGCCAGGAGCGCGGCCGCGGCGGTGAGGACGATCTTTCTGATCACGGGGGATTCACCTCTCGGGGAACGCGGCGGACGGGTGGCCGGTGGAAGCCGCCCGCCCGCCGACGAAGAGACGAGCATCACTGTCTCTCTCATCTTGGGAGCGCGCCCAGGGTGAGTCAACCTCTAAATTACGAGAGTCCGCGATAGTTCCGTATCGATGGAGCTGCGGTAGGTTGCCCGCTGGTCGGAAGATGTCGCGCCATTGGCACCGAAACTTCCGAGACCTTTCCGTACGACCGGCAGGCGGCTCGCCCGACGTGTCCGCGCCTTCCCTCGCTCGTCAGTGCACCGACAGCACCTCGGTCAGCCCCTCGACGCGAGCCCGGCCGGCGAGTGATCCCGCAGCCGTGTCCAGCCAGACCGCCTCGTCGGTGCCGCCCGCATACAGCCGCGAGCCGTCGCGACTCAGGGCCAGCCCGCGCGCGGCCGACGGCAGCGACCACGCGGCCAGCGCGGTGTCGGTCGACCGGTCGAGCACGTGCACGGTCGTGCCATCGGCCGCGAACACCCGTCGATCGCCACCGAGCGCGAGACTGGCCGGCCCGGCCGCGGCCGGAACGCGGGCCACCCGCTCGATCTCCATCGTCTCGGCCCCGGCGTAGAGCAGCGTGCCCGACGTCGTCTCGAGCACGGCGATGTGCTGCCTGTCCACGGCCAGCGCGTGTCCCGCGGCCGGCCCGTGCCCGAACGGATCGGGCAGATCCAGGCAGTAGGCCCAGCGCTCGGCCAGGTGCAGCACGTGGACGAACGCGTGCACCTCGGCCTTGGTCCCGCTGATCAGGTTGCGGGTGTGCTGATGCCCGGGCTGGTGCGTGTACAGCGTGTAGAGCGTCTGCCGCTCCCGTGAATAGACCGCCTGCCGTCCCCGGCCGCGCATCTGCTCCTCGGCTCCCGCGGGCACCGGCTGCTTGTCCCGGGTGAACAGCGGGTACGTCTTGCCGTCGGCGAAGTCGAGCATCCGTACGCGGTAATGATCGGGTTTGTCGGCGGGCAGCCAGTCGAGCACGAAGAGTCCCTGACCGTCGGCGGTGAAGGCATCCGGTTCGATGCATCCGGTCAGTTCGAACTTGCGGGGCCCGCCCGGACCGGTCACCAGCAGCGCCGTCGTGGCGCGCGGCGCGGGTGGCTCGGCCGGCTCGAAAGTCGTGAGGACACAAGCGTTTCCGGATTCGGCGACCACCCGGGGCACCCATCCACCCCCGATCTCTTCCTTCTGGAGGGGTGCCCCGGTGGCCGCGTCCAGCCGAACGACGAAGTCGCCGTCGGTGGAGTACGCGATGGCACCGTCACGGCTCAGCGCGGCGTGCGCGCCGAGCACGCGTGTGTCGGTGCCGGTCGACCGCACCAGGCCGCCCCGGCTGCCGGCCAGCAGCACGTCGGGAACGGCGGCGACGGGCGGCGCGGCCGACGCTTCGGGCTCGCGGCAGGCGGCCAGGGCCGAGGCGGCGAGCACCCCGCCGGACAGGGCGAGGAACGAGCGACGTGTGGTCATGGCTGAGCCTCCGATCGGGTCCACCCTGTCGACACCGCGACCCGGCGACAGGTTCCCGGGGGCCGGGTTCGAATTCGCGGGAACCCTTCCGGCGCGGGCGGTGTCAAGGCAGTGTCGATTCGGATGCGGAGGAGCTTCGACGCTGAGTAAGGCCACAGAACTAGACGACGCCACGGCGGTGAGCCGGGCTCGGGGTGGCGACCTGGAGGCCTACGAGGTCCTGGTCGCCCGCTACACCGTGCCCGCGCACCGGGCCGCCGTGCTGCTCGGCGCGGGGGACGACGCCGACGATGTGGTGCAGGAGGCGTTGGTGAAGGCGTACCGGCAGTTGTCGCGCTACCGCGGCGAGTCCGGCTTCCGCCCGTGGCTGCTCGCCATCGTGGCCAACGAGACCCGCAACCTGCACCGCTCGCGCCGCCGCCGGGACGGGCTGGCCCTGCGGGCGGCCGCGGTGACCGAGCCGCTGCGCGACGAGCCCGACCCGGCCGACACGGTGCTGGCCCGGGACCGCCGCGAGCGCCTCGTGCGCACCCTCAAGCTGCTCCCGGAGCGCGATCAGGAGGTGCTGGTCTGCCGTTTCCTGCTCGACCTGGGCGAACAGGAGACGGCGACCGCCCTGGGCGTGCCCAAGGGGACCGTGAAGTCGCGGACGGCCCGGGCGCTGGGCCGCCTCCGCGAGCACCTCGCGACCGAGGAGGTGCCCGGTGCCTGAGAACCACGACGACCTGATCGCCGAACTGCGCGACCTCGACCCCTGGCTGGCCGTGCCCGGCCCGGCCGACCAGCGCGCCGCCGTGCGGGCGAGACTGACCGCGCCCGTACGGAAGCGCCGTTGGCGTCTCTGGCTGGCGTCCGCGCTGGCCGCCGTGGTCGTGACCGTGACCGCGGTCGAACCGGCCCGCGCCGCCGTGGTCGACGCGGTCGTCTCGGTGCTGCACGTGGCCGGCATCGAGGTGCGCCAGGCCGCCCCCGCCCCGCCCCGGCCGAGCCCGAGCCCGCTGCCGTCGACCGGCGTCGTCACCCTCGACCAGGCCCGGCAGCGGGCGCCGTTCACCGTGAAGCTGCCGGCGAGCCTCGGGACGCCCGAACGCGTCGAACTGGCCGATCCCGACGCGTCCGGAGTGCCGAGAGTGGTCAGCGTGGCGTATCGCGGCGGCACGGTGCGGTTCGACCAGTTCGCCGGTTCCGCCGCCGTCTTCTTCAAGCAGGCCGAAGGGGCGCGCTGGGTCGACTTCCCCGGCGCGTCGATGGCGATCTGGCTGCCCGAGCCGCACACGCTGACCTACGTCGACCGCGCCGGCACGGAGCGACAGGCGACGGCCCGGCTGGCCACGCCGACCCTGATCTGGGAGTCGGAATCGGTCACCTACCGTCTCGAGGGCTTCACCGATCTGGATCAGGCCCGCGCCGCGGCAACCTCCCTGAAATAGAAAGCTGTCCACATCGCGCCATGTCGCCTCTGCGGCAGGGCGAACATCTCCCGACGGCCCATCGATCGACTTCAGAATGCGGTTCATCTCGAAACGCAAAGGAGCCGGTCGTGACACCTTCGACACGCCTCACCGGTGCTCTCGCCGGTCTCCTGATCGGAGCCGGCAGCGTCGCCGTGACCCCGCCAGGTCCCGTCGGCGCTGCCACCCCGTCGCCCGCGCCCGCGGTATCGAAAACGCAGTCGATCACGCTGATCACCGGCGACGTCGTCCGGCTCGACCCGGCGGGGACGGGCCGGGTCGCGGTGACCGTGCGGCCGGGGCCGGGCCGCGAGGGCATGTCGTTCACGACCGTCGAGACCGACCGGGGCGTGCGGGTGGTGCCGGCCGATGCGGTGCCGCTGCTCGCCGACGGCCGGGTCGACGCCGAACTGTTCGACGTGCAGCACCTGATCGATGAGGGCTACGGCGACGCGGCCGCTCCGACGCTCCCGCTGATCGTCCGGTCGGACCGGGCCACGGCCACCGCCCGTACGCTCGGCGCAGCCCCGGGCACAACACTGCCCAGCCTCAACGCCGTGGCCGTGCGCGCGGACAAAAGGACGCTCGCGGACTTCTGGCGTACGGGAATGGGAAGCGCAACCGACGCGCGCAGCGCCACCACCGACCGGGTCTGGCTCGACGGCAAGGTGCGGCCCGCGCTCGACCGCAGCACGGCGCAGATCGGCGCGCCCGAGGCGTGGAAGGCCGGACTCGACGGCCGGGGCGTCACCGTGGCCGTCCTCGACACCGGCGCCGACGCCACCCATCCCGACCTGGCCGGCCGGATCGCCGAGGCGCGCGACTTCAGCGACAGCGGCGGCACGGGTGACCACTTCGGACACGGCACGCACGTGGCGGCCACCGTCGCGGGCAGCGGCGCCGGCTCGAACGGGCTGCGCAAGGGCGTCGCCCCGGGCGCGAAACTGCTGATCGGCAAGGTCCTCGACGACGGTGGGGTCGGCTACGAGTCTGGGATCATCGCCGGCATGGAGTGGGCCGCTGGCGCCGGCGCCAAGGTCGTGAACATGAGCCTCGGCGGCGGCCCGACCGACGGCACCGACCCGATGAGCGCCGCCGTCGACGAGCTCAGCGCCTCGACCGGCGCGCTGTTCGTGGTGGCGGCGGGCAACGACGGCGACGACGAATACACGGTCGGTACGCCCGGCGCCGCGCCCAGCGCGCTGACCGTCGGGGCGGTCGACCGCGAGGACCGGATCGCCGGTTTCTCCAGCCGGGGCCCGCGGTTCGGCGACGAGGGGCTCAAGCCCGAGATCACCGCGCCCGGCGTCGGCATCGTGGCCGCCCGGGCCGCGGGCACCGCGATGGGTGAGCCGGTCGACGACCTTTACACGGCGGCCAGCGGCACCTCGATGGCCACCCCGCACGTGGCCGGCGCGGCCGCGATCGTCGCCCAGCAGCACCCGGACTGGACCGGCGCCCGGATCAAGGACGAGCTGGTCAGCACCGCGAAGACGACGCCCGACTCGCCGGTCTACGAGCAGGGTGCGGGGCGGGTCGACGTGGCCCGGGCGACCAGCCAGACGATCGCGGCCACGGGGGTCGCCGACTTCGGGCTGCACGCGCTGGGCGATCCGGCGCAGTCGCGTCCGGTGACCTACACCAACACCGGCGCCACCCCGGTGACGCTCACTCTGCGCAGCTCGCTGCCGCAGATCACCGCGCCGGCCACGGTCACCGTGCCCGCCGGAGGCCGCGCCGACGTGACCCTGGGCTGGAACCTCCCGGCGGCCGGCCCGGGCCGGATCAGCGGCTGGCTCACCGCCACCGGGCCGGGCGGCGTGCTGGTCACGACCGCGATCGGCGGCACCCTCGACCGGGCGCGGCACCTGGTCACCTTCCAGGCCGTGGGCCCGGACGGGCAGCCGGCGGCGGTGCCGGTGCTGCAGGCGTTCGGCGACGACCGGCGGTTCGACGTGCTCAACTTCCTGATGCGGGGCGAGACCAAGACGTTCCAGCTGGCCGAGGGCGACTACCTGGTCGACGCCTCGATCCCGGACAACGATCCCCAGGACGAGCAGGACTACCTGGTGACGATCCCCGAACTGAAGGTCGACCGGGACCTGACCGTCACGCTCGACGCGCGGACGGCCCGGCCGATCCGGATCGAGACGCCGAAGCCGGCCGAGCAGCGGACGGTCGAGAGCTACTACGTGCACCGGGTGACCGGCAGCGGGCGGGAGATCACCAACGGGTTCATGAACTTCAGCAACGTCCAGAAGATCAACGTGACGCCGACGAAGAAACTGCGGTCGGGTCAGTACGAGTTCTCGTCGCGCTGGCAGCTGGTGGCCCCGATGGTGCAGGCGTCGATCCCCGGCGTCGACGGCGATCCGCAGATCAATTTGTGCGTCAACTCGCCGGCGTACGACGGAACCCGCCGTTTTGATCTGGTCAAGGGGCTCGGCGGGAACGTGCGCGGCAAGGCGGTGGTGCTCGAGTCGGACAACCCGGACGAGGCATCGCAGGCGGCGGCGACGGCCGGAGCGGCGGTGGTGTTCGTGGTGCTGCCGGCCGACCGCAGCGCCTGGCAGCCGTGGGATCCGAGCGGCGAGGTCCGGATGCCGATCCCGAGTGCGCTGGTCGCCCACGACGACGGGCAGCGGATTCTGGCGCGCGCGGCCCGGCCGGGTGCTCGTCTCACGCTGACGCTGACCCCCGACAGCCCTTTCCTGTACGACGTCTTCCAGGTCAGCAAAGGCACCGTGCCCGCGCAGATCGTGCATCGGGTGACCGCGGCCAACTCGTACCGGATCTCCTCGCGCTACGCCGACAACGGCGGGTTCGACTGGATCCGGGAGCAGCGCTTCGGGTGGCGCCCCTATCAGGACTACTCGTGGAACGACGCCTCGCGCTCGGTGCGGACGCCGTCGGTGCGCGACGAGTGGGTCTCGACCGGCGACAGCATCTGGCAGCACCAGGTGCACCACGAATATCCCTGGAACAACATGGGTGGCCTGCAGGGCGGCATCCGGGACGCCGCGGTCAGCTATCCGCGGGCCGGGTCGTCGGCGGAGGCCTGGTACGCGCCGATCGTCCGGCCCGCGACTCCGGTGGGGCAGGCCAATACCCGTACCGGAAATATCTTGAAGTTGCGGGTCGGATCGTTCGTGGACAGCACCGATCGGCACTGGCTGGTCGAGGGTTCGGCCGGGGCGACGCTCTCGCGCGACGGCACGGTGCTGGCCGAACTGCCGGACGGGTGGCAGGACGTTCCAGTGCCGGCCGGTGACGCCACGTATCGGCTCGATCTGGCGACCGCGCGGAGTAGTGACGAGTGGCAGTACGGAACGTCGACGTCGACCTCGTGGACCTTCAAGTCGGGCCCGGCCGGGACGCTGCCGCTGTTGCAGATCTCGTATCGGGTGACGGCGCTGCCCGGCGTGCTCGACGTGCGGGTGCCGGGGGCGCAGCGCGTCAAGGTGGCCCTCTCCGCGGATGACGGCGCGACGTGGAAGGACGCCGTTTCCCTGGGCACGTCGGTTCTCGTGCCGGCGGGGAAGGGGACGGTGTCGATCCGGGTCAGCGCCTCCGACAAAACCGGAAATACGGTGACTCAGACCGTGATCCGGGCTTACGGGCGAGCATCATGAGGCCGCTGGTCGAGGATCGCTGGCCCGCCTACAGCCAACCCCGCCGGGCGGCCTGGAAGGCCAGGCCGGGCCGGGTGTCCACGCCGGCCGCCTCCATCAGCCGGTCGAGGCGGCGCTGGACGGTCCTGCGGCTGACCCCGAGCCGGCCGGCGATCGACTTGTCCGGCAGACCGGCCACGAACAGCGACAACAGCAACTTGTCGGGCTCCTCCTCGCCGCCGTCGGGCAGCAGCGGGGTGGCGCGTTCCCAATAGCTCTCGAACAGGGCGACCAGCGCGTCGAGGAGCTCACTGGGCCGGATCAGGGCCGCGGTGGGCTCCCCGACGCCGCGCGCCGCATCCGGCACGAGCGGGCAGATGGCCAGCGAACGGTCGGCGATGGCCAGGCGTACGGGCAGGGCCGGAAGCGTGCGGGACAGCTCGCCCCGGCCCATGGCGTCGACGATGCTGTCCAGCTCGCCGGGCTTCTCGAGAAGCTCGCGTTCGTAGATCGCGCGGTAGCGGACGCCCCGCTCGAGCGCCGAATTTTCCTCGGTGTTGTCGGGGCCCTGCATGGCGATCGGGTTGGCCCGGCAGAACCAGAGGATCTCGTCGCGGGCCGAATCCTGCATCTCGCGCAGCCGGTCGCGGAGCGCGGCCGCCCCGGTCACGATCTCGACCAGGTGGTCGGAGCTGCGACGGCGGGTGTTGGTGCGGTATTCCTCGCTGAGCGCGGCCACCATCCGGCGGGCCGACTCGAGGGCCTGCTGCTCGCGCAGCAGCGTGTCACCCAGCGCGACGTCGGCCGGCAGGGCGTGGAAGGTCGGGCCGGCCGTGGCCAGCCCCTTGCGGTGCAGCGCCTCGAGCAGGGCCTGGGCGTCGGCCGGGGGCAGGCCGGCCTGTTCCGCGAGATCCCCGGGAGCGGCGCCGGCCATACGGACCAGCAGGCGGTAGGCGTGCTGCTCCGGCGCGGAGAGCATGTCGGACACGGCGTCACTGTAATTCTTCTCGGCACGGATCGATTAACCACTTTGTGCATTGCTGGACGTACGCTGAGTGTCGCCGTTGCCCCCGTCATCGATGGAGGACACCGAGTCATGACAGTGACCGCAGACGCCGGACAGTTGCTGCAGGCAGGCCTGGATCAGACTCCCTGCCTGGTGATCGATGTGGACGTGGCCCGCGCTCAATACGAGCGGATCGCGGCGGCGTTCGCCGGGGCCGGCGTGCATTACGCCGTGAAAGCGAACCCCGAACCGCCACTACTGAGAGCACTGGTCGCCGCCGGCTGCCAGTTCGACGTGGCCGGCCGGGCCGAGATCGACCTCTGCCTGGCCGCGGGCGCGTCCCCGGCCGACCTCAGTTACGGGCATCCGATCAAGAAGAGCGAGGACATCGCGTACGCGTACGCCCGTGGGGTCCGCATGTTCGCCTTCGACAGCGAGGGTGAGCTCGACAAGATCGTCCAGCATGCGCCCGGCTCCTCGGTGCTGTGCCGGGTGCTGGCCTCGAGCGACGGCGCCCGATGGCCGCTGTCGCGCAAGTTCGGGTGCGTGCCCGAGATGGCGGCCGAGCTGATGAAGGTGGCCGCGTTGCGCGGGCTCGACCCGGCCGGCATCGCCTTCCACGTCGGGTCGCAGCAGCTGCACCCCGACCGGTGGGAGCCGTCGATCGCCACCGCCGCCTGGATCTTCAAGGTGCTCGAGCAGTCCGGGATCACGTTGCGGATCCTGAACGCGGGTGGGGGATTCCCGGTTCCCTATCGCACGCCGGTGGCGCCGATCGCCGACTTCGCCGACTCGATCTACGCCGCGCTCGGCCGACATTTCGGGCACCGGCTGCCCTCGCTCATGATCGAGCCCGGGCGCTACATCGCGGCCCCGGCCGGGGTGCTGCACACCCAGGTCGTGCTGGTGGCGAAGAAGTCGTACGACGACGAACCGCGCTGGGTCTACCTCGATGTCGGCCGGTTCGGCGGGCTGGCCGAGACCGAGGACGAGGCCATCCAGTACGAGTTGTCGACCACCCGCGGCGGCCCGGCCGGCCCGGTGATCCTGGCCGGACCGACCTGCGACAGCGTCGACATCCTCTATCAGCACGCGCCCTACGATCTCCCGCTGGACCTGGCGGCCGGCGAGGTGATCCGCATTCTGGGCGCGGGGGCGTACACGGCCACCTATTCGTCGGTCGGCTTCAACGGCCTGCCACCGCTGCGTACGGTCGTTCTTCCTTGATTCCCGGCGGGGCGTGCCGATAAGCCGTTCATGCAGTTTCTCTCCGCCGTGATGCTGGCCGCCGCAATGGTCGTGCCCGCGCCCTATCTCACGAAGACGTACGCCGCCTCGTCCGAGGTTTTCGCGAACCCCGGGCGGGGCTTCTTCACCTACAGCGAGACCACCCTCGGCACCGGCTTCGAACCGCTGGATGCCGTTTCCCTCGCCCACGACCGGGTTGCCGACGCACACACCCTGGTCTATCGCCATTACTACCTGACGAAGTACCAGGCGGTGGACCAGATCTCGGCGGCCGACCTGGCCCTGATCAGCGCCGACTTCGGAACGGTCCGGAAGGCCGGCGACAAGATCGTGGTCCGGTTCTCGTACAGCGACTCCTCCGACCTCGACGCCCCACCGGCCCGGGTGCTGCGCCACATCGCCCAGGTCGGCCCGATCCTCAAGGCGAACGCCGACGTGATCGCCGCGGTGCAGGCGGGCTTCATCGGTCAGTGGGGCGAGTGGTACTACAGCAAGAACTTCTCGTCGTCGCCCGGCGTGCTGACCGCCCAGAACCGGGCCGACCGCAAGGCCGTGCTCGCCGCACTGCTGACCGCTACGGCGCCGACCACGCCGATTCAGGTGCGCACGCCGTCGTACAAGCGAACGCTCCTTCCCGACGTCGCCCGGATCGGCATCCACAACGACTGCTTCCTGGCCGGCACCGACGACTACGGCACGTACGAGGCGGCCGACGACACGAAGTGGCTGGCGTCCTCGACGACGATGCTGGTCGGGGGCGAGACCTGCGACGTCTCGTCCCGGTCGGGCTGGCCCAACGCGGGCGCCGAGATGGCCCGCTACCACTGGACCTATCTGAACCCGTCCTTCAACGCCGACGTCCTCACCTCGTGGGGCGCCGCCGGTCGCACCGAGGCGGCCCGCCGTCTCGGCTACCGCCTGCGCCTGATCCGGGCCGTGCTCCCGGCGACGGCCCGCCGCGGCGCCCAGCTGACCGCCACGCTGACCCTGACCAACGACGGCTACGCGGCCCCGATCGCCAACCGGCCGCTCAACCTGGTGCTGACCAGCGGCGGTTCGGTCCGGACGTTTCGCGTGACCGCCGACCTGCGCACCCTGACCCCGGGCCGGACCGTCACGGTGAAGGCCGCGTTCACCGCCCCCGCCGTCGGCACCTATCGTCTGGCGCTGGCCCTGCCCGACCCGTCGCCGCGCATCGCCGCCGTGCCCGCGTACGCCATCCGTCTCGCCAACCCCGGCGTGTGGGACGCCGCCCAGGGCCGCAACAACCTCGGAGCGACACTGAGAGTCACCGCGGCGTGAACCTGGCGCATTTCTGACGTTTACTGACGGCGGCTGCCATCGGGGCGTCACGTGGCGGTCGGCAACTGGTCCCCGCGGCGACACCCAGTATTGAAATGGTGCTGCGGTGTTCAGAGATCACGCCGTCGTCGCGCGCGTCACGGGGTTCGCCGGATCCTGTCTGGTCGCGCTCGGCGGGCTCGGCGCGGGGGCGCTCCCGGTCGGCATTCCGTTCTTCGCGGGGTTGAAGCACGTACGGATCGGGCTGGTCGGCGTCTACTGCGGGCTGGCCCTGCTGTTGCTGGCCTGGTGGTGGTACGGCCGTGCGACCCGCCACGACCCGGACGACGGCATCCGGTCGACCTGGCAGACCCTCGCCCTGTGGTCGGCCCCGATGCTGCTCGCGCCCCCGATGTTCAGCCGGGACGTCTACAGCTATCTCGCGCAGGGCATCATGCTCGGCGACGGCTACGACGTCTACCGGGTCGGGCCGTCGGCGCTGGGCGGCTTCTTCGCCGAACAGGTGCCCGCGATCTGGCAGCACACCCCGAGCCCGTACGGGCCGGTCTTCCTCCTGCTGGCCCGCCTGCTGACCGATCCGATCGGCGCCCATCTGCTCACCGGCGTCGTCCTGATGCGGCTGCTCGCGGTGGCCGGCCTGGCGCTGCTCGCCTACGTGATGCCGATCCTGGCCCGCCCGGCCGGCATCCGCCCCCGCTCGGCGCTGTGGCTGGCCGTGCTCAACCCGCTGGTGCTGATCCACTTCGTGGCCGGCGCGCACAACGACGCCCTGATGGTCGGCCTGCTCGGCGCCGGTCTGGCCGCCGCGATCCGGCATCGGCCGATCGCGGCCACCCTGCTGGTCGTCGGGGCCGCCCTGGTCAAGGCCCCGGCCGCGCTCGGCCTGGTCGCGGTCGCGGTGATCTGGGCGTCGCACCTGCCCGGCCGATGGCCCCGGCTGCGCGCCTCGGCCGCGGTGGGCGCGACCGCGGCCGGCGGGACCGCGTTGCTCACCCTTCTGGCCGGTACGGGCTACGGCTGGCTGGCCGCCCTCGACACCCCGATCTCGCCGCAGAACTGGTCGCTGACCACCGTGCTGGGCCGCTGGACGGCCGACGCCCTGCGCGAGGACGGCGTCGGCGACGTGTTCGTGATGAGCCTCTGGCGGTGGATCGGCATCCTGCTCACGCTGATCGTGGCCGGTCTGGTGTGGACCTATCTGGGCCGGTTGGGCCCGCTCTACGGACTCGGCATCGTGCTGGTCGCGGTGGTCGCGTTCGGGCCGGCGCTGCGACCCTGGTATCTCATCTGGGGCCTGGTGCCGCTGGCCGCCGCGGCCGCGCACCGCTGGGTCCGGCACGGGCTGGCCGGCGTCTGCGCGGTGATGGTGCTGATGGTGCTGCCCGACGGGTTCGCCGCCGACGCCGAACGGTTCCTGCTGGCGACGGTGGGCGCGCTCCTGGGCATCACGCTGTTCGCGGCCGTCCGGCTCGCCGCCGCCCCGGCGGTCACACGAGTGGCGGTCTCCCGATGAAGCGCGGCGTTTCGATCGAGAGCGGTGTCACGATGAAGCGCGGACTGAGCCCGTACGGGCAAATCTTGATCGTGGTCGTGGCGGCGATCGCCGTCGGCGTGTTCCTGGTGACGGTGCCGACCTTCCGGGGCTTCTTCGACCTGGGCGTCTATCGCGGCGCGGTGCACTACTGGCTGATCGACGGCGGCGACCTCTACGACTACCTCTACAACGGCACCGAGTACGGCTTCACCTATCCGCCGTTCGCCGCGCTCGTGTTCAGTCCGCTCGCCCTGACCAGCTGGCCGGTCGCGATCGGTCTCAGCATCGTCGTCAACGTGGCCGCGGTCGTCCTGCTGCTGCGCTGGTTCCTGATGCCGACGATCCGCCGCCAGGGCTGGCCGGTGTGGTTCACCTGCGCGCTGTTCTTTCTGGCCGTGCTGGTCTTCGAACCGGCCCGGGACAGTTTCAGCTTCGGCCAGGTCAACCTCGCGCTGCTGCTGCTGGTGTGCGTCGACCTGAAGGCCTTGACACTCAACAAGCGCTGGGCCGGCGTCGGCATCGGTCTGGCCACGGCGATCAAGCTGACGCCGGCCGTCTTCATCGGCTACCTGATCGTCACCCGCCAGTACCGGGCGGCCGCCGTCGCGACCGGCACCGCAGCGGGCGCGACCCTGCTCGCCGTCCTGGTCGCGCCGTCCACATCGGCCCAGTTCTGGCTGGGCGCGCTGTGGGACACCGACCGGGTCGGCCGTCTCGAGTACGTCTCGAACCAGTCGCTGCGCGGGGTGGTGGCCCGCCTCGACCTGCCTTCCGCGTGGTGGCTGGCCGCGGTCGCCCTCGTGGTGGCGGCCTGGTTCTTCCGGGTCCGGTCGGCGGGCCGTCCCGACCACGTCGCCGGCTTCGCCGTGACCGGCATCGTGGCCTGCCTGATCAGTCCGGTGACCTGGGTGCATCACCTGGTGTGGCTGCTGCCGGCCCTGTTCCTGCTGGTCGACGCCGCCCTGCGATCCGGTTCCCGCGGCCGGCTGGGCGTGCTGTTCGCCACCTACGTCATCCTGAGCAGCAGCGTGGTGTGGTTGTGGTGGGCCGGTTCGGAGGGCTTCCTGGCCGCGATCGGCAGCAACACCTACGTGTGGATCAGCATCGGCCTGATGCTGGCCGTCCCGTTCCGCCCACCCGTTGCGGTAAAAACTCCCGGCCCAGAGCCCGTACGCCTGAGCGACGCTCCGTAGTTGAAATCACTCAGATTGTTGCCGAGGAGATTCTCGGTCGGGTGATCGCACTCTGTGCAAAGCGGATAGCTTTGTGGCGTCCCGTGAGCTGGGGCGCCTGATCAACGATCACCCCGAAAACTACGGACCGCATCGGCATCCACATTCGACCCTCCCACGGACTGCCACGCCCTCGGCATCCAGGTCGCCGCGGAATGGGTGCAGGACGGCGAGACCGTCGAACTGCTCCGGACGTACGGCGTCGATTTTGTCCAGGGTTATTGGTGTGGCCGACCGGTGCCGATCGCGGCCGGCCTGGCGCCGCCGACCGAGTCGATCGAGATGGAGATCCGGCTGCCGGCTCAACGGGTTTGTGGAGGCTGAGGGACAGGGCCCGGCACCCCCGCGATGGAAGGCCCCGGCATTGACTCCCGTCCCGGGGCCAGCCACTCGCGGGCGGCCATCTGGGCCAGCGAGGGGAGCAGGTCGGTGGAACGGCGCAGCAACCACTGGTTGCCCTTGGTGGCCATCCACCAGACGCGCGCGCTCAGCGTCGGCAGCGGGTTGGTGGCGGCCAGCCCGGGCAGCGTGTGCACCGGATGGCCGGCGTCCCGCAACGCCGACGCGAAGCGGTGGGCCAGGTAGCGGTGGCCGACCTCGCTCGGGTGCAGGCGGTCCACGCTCCAGTGCGTCTTGTCGTAGGACGTGCCGCCGGCCAGGTCGACGTGGATCGTCGCGTGGCGGCGGGCGATCTCGTCCAGGGCCGTGTTCAGCGCCTCCATGCGGCGGCCGAGCGGGCGCGCGATCACGCCCGGCAGGTTGAACATGCGGCCCGGGTCGGGCAGGCGCGCGGTCAGCACCGTGGCGCCGCACGCGGTCAGGGCGGCCACCACGTCGCCCAGCCGGCGGGCGAGGATGTCGGCGTCGAAGTCGCCGCGCAGGGTGTCGTTCATGCCGACCAGCACCGACGCCAGGTGCGGGCGGAGTTCGAGGGCGGCCGGCAGCTGACGCTCGGCCACGTCGGCGGCGCGGGCGCCGCTCACGGCGAGGTTGTGGAAGTCGGTGTCCGGGGGAAGGGCCTCGGCGAGCAGAGCCGCCCAGCCGCGCCAGTTGCCGCCGGGCATCGGATCGCCGTACCCGCTGGTGACCGAGTCACCGAGGGACGCGAATCGGATCATGTCGTCACTGTGGACCCGCCGGTCGTGCGGCGGGTCAAGCGGCCGTGTCCGATCGGCGAAGAGAGGGCGAAGTCAGGACCGCATCAGCGCGCTCAGCCCGCCCGTACGCCGGAGCTTCTGCCAGCCGAGCCGCAGACCGGACAGCGCCGACAGCATCGACTGGATCAGCACCAGATACATCAGCTGGCGGTAGACGAACTGCTGGAGCGGTAGCCGCCACAGCGGGCGCAGCGATTCGCCGTCGAGCCGGAACGCGATGATCGTGCTGATCAACTGGATGCCGAGCACGCCGAACCAGGCGGCCAGCGTCATCACCGGGTCGAGGAAGATCAGGCCGTAGAGCAGGAACACGTCGATCAGCGGGGACAGCAGCGGCATCAAGGTCTGGAAGAGGGCCAGGTTGAGCAGGCCGCGCCGCCCGAACCGGCCGCCGGGACCACGCTCGACGATCGCCCGGCGATGCTTCCACATCGCCTGCATCGTGCCGTAGCTCCACCGGTAGCGCTGCCGCCACAGCTGCGACATGGTGGCCGGCGCCTCGGTCCAGGCGCGGGACCTGTCCTCGTAGACGACCCGCCACCCGGCCCGGATGATCGCGATGGTGAGGTCGGTGTCCTCGGCCAGCGTGTCCTCGCTGAGCCCGTCGACCTGGCGCAGCGCCTCCAACCGGAACGCGCCGATCGCCCCGGGCACGGTGGCCATGCAGTGCAGCACGTCGTAGGCCCGGCGGTCGATGCTGAAGCCGACGACGTACTCGATGTGCTGCCAGATCGGGATCATGCCGGTGCGGTTGGCCACCTTGGCGTTGCCGGCCACGGCGCCGACCTCGGCCGCGGCGAAGGGCTGCACGAGGATACGTACGGTATCGGGCTCGAAGACGGTGTCGCCGTCCATCATCACGATCACGTCGGTGTCGGCGTGCGCGATGCCGTTGTTGAGAGCCGCCGACTTGCCGCCGTTGGGTTGCCGCAGCACCCGTACGCCGGGATGGCCCAACGCCTCGGCGATCTCGGCCGTGCCGTCGGTCGAACCGTCGTCCACCACGATGATCCGGATCGGGTGCGTGCTCGCGACCAGCGAGGCCAGGGTCTCGGCGATGATCTCCTTCTCGTTGTACGCGGGCACGATCACGGTCACCGGATCGCGGTACTCGGCATCGGACTTGTCACGACGAGCATGGCGGCGCGCGAGCACCAGCATCAGGAGCAGCCGCGCGATCATCAGAATGCCCAGCACCAGCAGCAGGGCGGCAAAACCGTTGGTTACCGTACGGGCGACCTGCACCGCCCCCACGATGCCCCACCCGAAGACGCGTTCATCCGCGGTGGCGACCGGGTTCACCGTCTCCATCCCGGTCAGCGCGGCGATCGTGGTGAACGTGTAGCCCTCGTTCTTCAGCGTCGGGATGACCGTCTCGAGCGCCGTCGCCGTCTTCGACCGGTTGCCGCCGCCGTCGTGGAACAGCACGATCGCCCCGGCGTTGTTCCCGGGCAGCACGGCGTCGACGATGTCGGCCTGGGTGCTCCTGGTCTCCCAGTCCCGGCTGTCCAGGTCGTTGACCACGGTCAGATAGCCGCGCCCGCCCATCTCGGCGATGACCTGCCAGTTGCTGTTGTCCAGCGCGTCCACGGTCGACGAGTAGGGCGGCCGGAAGATCAGGCTGTCGTGCCCGGTCGCCCCGGCCAGCGCGAACTGCGTCTCGGACATCTCGACGTCGCGCCGCCACTGCCCCTTGGTCGACATGTCCGGGTGGGTGAACGTGTGGATGCCGATCTCGTGCCCGGCGGCGCGGACGTCGCGGACGATCCCCGGGTACTTGCTGATCTCCGAGCCGATCATGAAGAACACGGCCGGTACGTCGTACTTCTTCAGCACGGCCAGGATCTCGGGCGTGTACTGCGGGCTCGGGCCGTCGTCGAAGGTGAGCACGATCTGCTTGTCCGGCACGCTCACGGTCGACGTGGTGGAACCGCCGGTCTGGATGATCGGGCCGCCGTTCAGCGCCGCGGCCGGCACCTGGTCGGTCTGCGCCGTCGAATCGGCCGCCCCGTCCTGGGTGAACTCGCCCTCGACCAGACCGTTGACCAGCAGGATGCCGGTGAAGAGGAGGAGCACGACGACGAGCACGATCCAGCGCGGCTGGGGCACCCGTAGGCGCCGCCGGGCCGGAGCATCGACAGTCACTCGCCCTTATCGGCATATCCGGCGCAGACCTGAGCGATCGGGTGGGATAGTGGCGAAATGCGCCTCGCAGCGGCCTTGTTGCTCCTGGTCGCGGTTGGCGTCGCGGGCTGCTCGGCCGACGACAGCCCGGACGCCGGGACGACCGCCACCGCGTCGCCCTCGTCGGCCGGGGTGCCGCCCGCGGTCGCGCCCTACATCGACATCGTGAGCGGCACGGTCGACATCAGCGCCGCCGCCGAGGCGACCGGGCAGAAGAGCTACACGCTGGCCTTCATTCTGGCCAACAGCTCGGGCGCCTGCACGGCCACCTGGGGCGGCACGACCGCGCTGGACGACAGCACGGTCCAGACCGAGATCGACAAGATGACTTCCCTCGGTGGTACGCCCGTGGTCTCCTCCGGGGGCGCGACCGGCACCTATCTCGAGAGCGTCTGTACGGCCGACGAACTCGCCAAGCAGTACGCCGCCGCCCTCGACGCGGCCGGCAGCAACCACCTCGACGTGGACATCGAGCAGAGCATCACGCCGGCCACGGTCGTTCAGGCGCTGACCACGCTGCAAGCGGATCGCGGCACGTCGATCACGCTGACCGTGCCCGTCGGCGGGACCGTGCAGGGTCTGACCGACGCCAGCATCGCCCTGCTCCAGGCGGCGAAGACGGCCGGGCTGGACGTGACGGTCAACGCGATGACGATGAATTTCAGCGCGTCCGGCGACTGGGGCACGGCCATGACGACGGCCACCGAAGCCGTGAAAGCCGATGTGGCCGCGGTCTGGTCCGATCTCGACGACACGGCCGTCTACAAAATGCTCGGCGTCACTCCGATGATCGGGGTCAACGACACCGGTCCGGTCACCACTGTGGCGAACGTCAAGACCCTTATTGCGTACGGGGAAAAGCAGGGTCTCGGTTTTGTCCGCTTCTGGTCGGTCAACCGGGACAACGGCGGCTGCACCGACGGCTCGGTCAGTCCCACCTGCAGCGGCATCACGCAGACCGAATATCAGTTCACGAAACTGTTCGCCGCTTTCAAGAGCTAGCGGACGCGCTCGCACTCGGCGTCGCCGTGGTCGTGACGGTCGCCTTGGTGGTCAGTTCCGCACCCGAGGCCCGGGCCACGCTGACCCCGATGACGGCCAGATAGAGCGTGGCGAACAACGCGACCAGAAAGCCGGTGACCCCGACGATCCGCTTACGCCGGCCGGTCGCGTCGACGAATACCTGTGACATGCGAATTCCCTTTCCTCGGTTCCCGCCGAAAAGCTAGAAACCGAGCCTGAGGAATTCCGAGCCGCCGTCTATGCGGGCACTATGTGTCGCACGTCTACAACACTCTCCGTGTTGATGTCACTGCCCTTTGTGCGTCAGATAGCTTCGCGGCATGACGACGGGTGACTTTTTCGCCTCCCTGCCCCGCAAACTGGTCGGCGCCGGCGCGCTCATCACCGACGATTCCGGCCGTTTCCTGGTCGTCGAGCCCACCTACAAGGACACCTGGGAAATCCCCGGCGGCCTGGTCGAGGCGGGCGAGTCCCCGCTGACGGCCGTCCGCCGCGAGCTGCAGGAGGAGCTCGGACTGACCTTGCCGGTAACCACCCTGCTGGTGATCGACTGGACCCCGCCGCCCGCCGACCAGCCGACCCGTCCCGACGGCTTGATGCTGGTCTTCGACGGCGGCACCCTGTCGCCCGACCAGTGCGAGCAAATCACTCTGCCCGCCGACGAGCTCCGGAGTCACCGCTGGTGCACCGACGCCGAGGCCGCGCCGTTCCTGATCCCACGCCTGGCCCGCCGCATGACGGCCGCGCAGAAGGCCCGCGCCGCCGGCGCGACCCTTTACCTCGAGGACGGCGCCCAGTAATCCTTGGACCCTGGCCACAGCAGCAATCGACGACACTGACCAACCTCACCGCGAATGCCGCCCGGCCAACCTGCACCACATCCTCGACGAAGGGGGAGTCCACTCCTTCTCCACGGAAAGATCCTTCCGTGCCGTGATCCACGTTGTCGCCACCTGGCAGGCGGCCATAACGATGCCGCGTAGACCAGCTACGACAAGGGCGGTCAGCTGAACCTTCAAGCTTGTGAACCAGTTGCTACGGGGTCTTCTCGGCGTCTCACAAGCCTGCGGGACGGGTGGCGGGTGGCGGCTTTCGCACGGGTGATCCGGGGGCGCGTTGCCACCACAGGCTCAGGCCGACGGCGGTGACCACGAACAGGGACGCGGCCAGCACGAACCAGAACGTGATCTCGACGTCCTGCTTGCGCAGGTTGAACTCGCGCGGCAGGTCGGTCAGCACGCCGACGAGCTGGTCGGCGTCCTCGGCCCGGAAGTAGCGGCCGCCGGTCGTGTCGGCCACCTGGGTCAGCGCCTGCTCGTCGATCTCCTGGTTGCGGCCGCCCCCACGCCCGCCGCCCCAGCCCTGGCCGGCGCCGAACGGCGAGTCGCCGCCGATCTGGTCGGCCGTGCACACCATCGGCGCCGGCTCGGTCGTGCCGAACCCGATCGTGTAGACCCGCACCCGGCGGGCCGCCGCCTGCTGGGCCGCCGTCACCGGGTCGACGCCGGTGGTGTTCGAGCCGTCGGTCAGCACCACGATCGTGTCGGGCTCGTAGTCGCCCAATGCGCCGGGGGACGTGCTCAGGTCGACACCGGTCTTGGCCACCCGCGGGTTGCTCTCGGCGATCGCGTCGATCGAGGTCAGGATGGCCTGGCCGATCGCCGTGCCCCGGGCCGTACGTAGGGTGTCGATCGCGTCGAGCAGCGAGTTCTTGTCCGTCGTGGGCGCCACCAGCAGGCCCGCGATGCCGGAGAAGGCGACCAGCCCGATCCGGGTGCCGTCCTCCTGCTCGCGGATGAACTTGCGGGCGGCGTCGGTGGCCACCGTGAACCGGTTGGGTTGCACGTCGGTCGAGCACATCGACCCGGATACGTCGATGGCCAGCAGGATCGAGGTGCTGTTGGACGGCACCGAGATCGACGCCTGCGGCCGGGCCAGGGCGAAGCCGAGCGACAGCAGGCCGGCCAGGAACAGAAAGACCGGGATGCGCCGCCGCCACGACGTGCGGCCCGGGATCGCCGCCTTGATCAGCGCGACGCTGGAGACGGTGATCGCCGAGCGCTTGCGGCGCCGGTTGAGCCACCAGCGGATCGCCAGCAGCAGCGGCACCGCGAGCAGCGCGGTCAGTGCCCAGGGCCAGCTGAACGACATCAGACGATCCTTCCGTGCCAGCGGGTGCCGAGCACGGCCCCCAGCATGAGCAGCAGCAGGGCGGCACCGGCGAACGGCGCGGTCAGCTCCAGCGGTTCCTTCTTGGCGGTCAGCCGCAGGTCGATCGCCTTGGTCCGGTCGGTGAGGGTGTCCGCGTCGCCGGCCGGCAGGTAGGCGCCGCCGGTGGTCTGCGCGACCGCGGTGAGCAGCGACGCGTCGAGCGCGGTGCCGAGCTGGAAGCCGTCCACCTCGACGGTCGCGCCGCGTTCGGTGCCCACGCCGACGGCCTGGATCCGGACGCCCGCGGCGGCCGCGAGTTCGGCCGCGGCCTCGACGTCGGGTCCGCCCGTCTCTTGCCCGTCGGAGAACACCACGATCGTCGCCGAGGGCCAGTAGCCCAGGTCGGGTGCGGGTTCGCCGGCGGCCGGCAGGGTGACCGGCTTGCCGGTGATGGTGCCCAGCCCGACCAGGATGGCCTGGCCGAGCGAGGTGCCGCCGCCGGCCGACAGCCGGCCGATCGCGGCCAGCGACGCGGCGTGGTCGTCGGTCGGGGCCTGGGTGAGCAGCGCCTGGTCGCCGAAGACGAGCACCCCGACGTCGACCGTGTCGGGCTGGGCGTCGACGAACTCCTTGGCCGCGGCCTGGGCGGCGCCGAGGCGGGACGGCTGCACGTCGGTGGCCCGCATGCTGTTGGACACGTCGAACGCGAGCAGCACTGTGCCCGACACCCGGGGCACGCTGACCTCGGCCTCGGGACGGGCCAGACCGACGAGCAGGATCGGGAGGGCGAGCAGGATCAGCCCGTACGGGAGATGCCGTCGGAACCGGCCGGTGGGCGCGAACCCGGCCCGGCGCAGCGCAGTCGTGCGTCTCTTCTGCAGATTGACGTAGGCGATCACGGCGGCCGCGGTGACCAGGACGGCCACCGCGAGCACGAGCGGGTAGGAGAAGCTCACCGGCGATCCCGTCCCGAGCGGCTCACCATGTCGACCAGCACGGTCAGCATGTCCTGATCGGTGGTGATGCGCTGGGCGCTGACCCCGGCCCGGCGCATGCCCGCGGCCAGTTCGTCCTCGCGGGCCCCGGCCTGCTCGGCCAGCCGCCCGCGCAGCAGCGGGTCGCTCGTGTCGACCAGCAGCTGCTCGCCGGTCTCGGCGTCCTCGACCAGGATCATCCCGAGGTCGGGCAGTTCCACCTCGGCCGGGTCGACCACGCGGACCACCACCACCTCGTGCCGGTGGGTGAGCCGGGCCAGCGGACGGTCCCAGCCGGGGTCGCCGATGAAATCGCTCATCACGAAGACCAGGCTGCGCCGCTTGGCCGTGGTGGTCGCGGCCAGATGCAGCATGGCGCTGAGGTCGGTGGTCGCACCGGGCTTGCCCCTGGGTGCGGGCCGCAGCAGTTCGCCGGCGATCCGCAGCACCTGGTCACGGCCGCCGCGCGGCGGGATCACCCGGTGGCTGAGGTTGTCGAACAGGATCGCGCCGACCCGGTTGCCGCCGCGCGAGACGAGTCGCGCGATGGCGACGGCCAGTTCGGTGGCGGTCGACTCCTTGCCTTTCTCGCGGCCGAACCGCATCGACGCCGAGCGGTCGATCACCAGCCATGCCGTGAGCTCGCGGTCCTCGGTGTACTGCCGCACATACGGTTCGTCGAGCCGGGCGGTGACGTTCCAGTCGATGTGGCGTACGTCGTCCTCGGCCGAATAGAGGCGCAGGTCGGTGAAGTCGATGCCGGCGCCGTGCCACACCGTGCGGTAGTTGCCCTGCAGCCGCCCGTCGAGGCGACGGCCGAGCCGCCACTCCAGGCGTCGCAGCAACCGGTCCGGCGGCGAGGTCATCTCAGCGGCCTCGGCCCGCGGGCTCCGGAATCGCCACGTTGGCCAGCACCTTCTGCAGAATCAGATCGGCGGTCACATCGTCCGAGAGTGCCTCGTAGGACAGCACCAGCCGATGCCGCATCACGTCCAGGGCCAAATCAGTCAGATCTTCCGGTACGACGTATTCGCGGCCCCGGATGAACGCCAGCGCCCGCCCGGCCAGCACGAGGCTGATCGACGATCGCGGACTCGCCCCGAACGTCACGTAGCGGGCCAGGTCGGTCAGGCCGATGCGGGCCGGTTCGCGGGTGGCGTGGGCGAGCTGCACCGCGAACTCGATCAGCGACGGGTCGACGTACACCCGGTCGGCCTCCTGCTGCAGCCCGACCAGCGTCTCCGGATCGATGATGCGCTGGATGACCGCGGCCGCGCCGAGCGCCCGCTCGACCACCACGAACTCCTCGGTGACGCTCGGATAGCCGACGATCACCTTCATCATGAAGCGGTCGGTCTGCGCCTCGGGCAGGGGATAGGTGCCCTCGGTCTCGATCGGGTTCTGCGTGGCCATGACCAGGAACGGGTTGGGCACCTTGTGGGTCTCGCGACCGATGGTGACCTGGCGTTCCTGCATCACCTCGAGCAGGGCCGACTGCACCTTGGCGGGCGCGCGGTTGATCTCGTCGGCCAGCAGCAGGTTGGTGAAGACCGGGCCCAGCTGCACCTGGAACTCGCCGGTCGGCTGGTGATAGACGCGGGTGCCGACGATGTCGGCCGGCACCAGGTCGGGGGTGAACTGCACCCGGTGGAAGTCGCCGCCGATCGCCTCGGCCAGGGATTTCACGGCCAGCGTCTTGGCCAGGCCGGGCACGCCCTCGACCAGGATGTGCCCGCGGGCCAGCAGCGCCACGAGCAGCCGCTCGAGCAGCATGTCCTGGCCCACGATGGTCTTCTTGACCTCGTAGAGCACCT
The DNA here is from genome assembly GCF_018829635.1 of Paractinoplanes bogorensis. Classification (GTDB taxonomy): domain Bacteria; phylum Actinomycetota; class Actinomycetes; order Mycobacteriales; family Micromonosporaceae; genus Actinoplanes; species Actinoplanes bogorensis. The sequence goes on along the minus strand of NZ_JAHKKG010000015.1, from coordinate 196,316 downwards.
TCTCGATCGGACCGGCCGAGGCGGGCGGGGCGTCATTCCACATGCATGGGTCCTTTTCTACAGAGGTGGGTTCTGTCCGTCGCCCTCGCCGGCCCCGAGCGCGGTGCCGATCGGGACCGCGAAGCCGATGCCGATGAAGGTGCCTGCATCCGTCGGGTTGGCCAGCGCGATCACGATGCCGACCACCTGACCCTGGTCGTTGATGAGCGGGCCGCCCGAGCTGCCCGGGTTGACCGCGGCGTCGAACTGGATGAGCCCGGCGATGGCGCCGCCCTCGTCCCGGTTCAGGGTGCGCTCCAGCCCCGAGACGACGCCGCTGGTGGTGGTGGCGGTGAGGCCGAGCGGGTTGCCGATGGCCACCACGTCGTCGCCGATCGCCGCGCCGCCGCCGAGCGTGGCCGGCACCAGCGTCTCGGGCAGCTTTTCGGGAGTGAGGGTGGCGATGTCCTGCGCCTTGCTCGAGGAGGCGATGGCTGCGGCTGATTCGGTGCCGTCGGCGTACGAGAGGGAAATGGTCTTGGCCCCCTCGACCACGTGGAAGGCGGTCAGGACGGTGCCGTCGGCGTTGACGATCACGCCCGTGCCGGTGTCGGTGCCCGCGCCGCTGCCGCTCGCCGTGATCGACACGACCGAGGGGCGCAGCGCCTGATAGACCTCGGGGACGGTGAGTGGCGCGTCGGACGCCGAGGGGGAGGGCGACGGGAGGGCCTGGGCCGGGGTGCCGCCGTTGCCGCGGAACACCACGAAGCCGGTGAGGGCGACGGCCCAGATCACGACGGCGCCGATCAGGATCTTGCGGCGCAGCTCGCGGCGTTGCCACCAGCGCGGCGGCGCGGGTTCGGTCTCGGTGGGTGGTGTCGGCCCGGCGCCCGAGGGCCGGAGCACCTCCATCTCCATTCATCGACTGTAGGAGCGAAATCTCAAAACTCCATCAACGAGTGGCGTTTGTGCACGTCTGCGAATCCTGACCGGGCGACATAGCCCGGTTGACGATATATATCGCTGCGGTCGAGCACTGACGTCGGTGGCCTGCCCACGTGGCTGATCCCGGCCGGTGCGGTCGCCGCCGCTGCCTTCGGCGCCCTTGCCGTGATCCGGGCGGCGTGGCCGAGTCGGCCGCACGTTTCGCCGGGTCCGGGCCGGGAACAACTGGGGATATGAGCCAAGCCGCGCTGCGCCTGCCCCACCACCACCCTCGTCGCCGCTGGCTCGCGCTGGCCGGGTTCGGCCTGGCCGTCTTCGTCGCGGCCGCGATCGGCGGGCTCGGCGTGGCCGGCACCAGCGCCGAATACAACGGGCTCCAGCAGCCGGCCTGGGCGCCGCCGTCGTGGCTCTTCGGCCCGGTCTGGACCGTGCTCTACGTGATGATCGCGCTGTCCGGGTGGCTCGCCTGGCAGCGGGTCGGCTTCACCTGGCCGCTCTGGTTGTTCACGGCTCAGCTCGTGCTCAACGCGATCTGGACGCCGCTGTTCTTCGGCGCCGGGCAGTACGGCCTGGCCTTCGCCGAGATCGTGGTGATGTGGCTGGCGATCGGCGCGACGGTGGTCGCCTTCTGGCGGGTCCGCCGCGCCGCTGCCCTGCTGCTCCTGCCCTACTGGGCCTGGGTCACCTTCGCCACGGCGCTCAACTTCGCGATCTGGCGGCTCAACGCTTGATCGGCCGTAACGAGTTGAGCAGTCCCAGCTCCTCGTGCAGCACGCCGTCCTGCCCGAGGGCCCGGAAGTCGTCCTCCACCTCGGCCCGGTCGAGGCGCCCGGAGCGTACGGCCCGGTAGCGCACCATCGTCCAGACGAACACATCGAGGTTGTCGAAGCGGGTGTCCTCCTCGAGCGCCCCGTCCTCGTGGAACCACACGGCGACCTGCCCGTCGGTCAGCACCACGTAGTAGTTGCCGCTCCCGTCGGCGCCGATCGAATAGACGTCGTCGTCGGTCAGCTCGGTCTCGTAGTCGGAGTCGAGGATCTCGACCCCGTTGGCCTCGAAGTCGAAGCCGTAGACCCAGTCGGCGATGTCCATGAACTGCGGCATCGCGCCCGATCGGACCCGCCGGTCGAAGGCGGCCAGCGCCGCCGCGCCGGCCGGGCTCAGCCGGTCGAGGAACGGCTCGACCGGCCGCACCTCCTCCTCGAGGGTGATCGGCTCGTCGTCGGGGAACCAGCGGGCGAGATCCGCGTCGAGATCGCGGTCGATGTAACCGGCCAGGTCGGTGAGGGTGACAGTCACGGCGCGGATCTTAGCGAGAGTGCCAATCTCGGCTCGCGTCTTCCCATGTGGAGGTTCGTCACTACATGATGATCGCGGGGACACTATGAGTGAAAATAGGCTACCGCAGAGTGTGTTGACCGAGATCGGCAGTCCGATCCGGGAGTCTCGTCTGACCGCGGTCGACGGGTTGACCCGGATGGCCTGGGGCGCCGATCTCATGATGGCGGCTGCCGCGCGGCACGCGTTGCAGCAGATGACCGAGGACGACAGCCGCAGCGTCTCGGCCTCGGCCACCGCCGCTCTCGAGCGCACCGCGGTCCGGCTCGAACCCGAGCGCATCGACTTCGGCACGGTCGCCGCCGAGACGCCACGCCTGGTCGCCGACGTGCGGGTCGAGGGTCCGCCGCTGGCCGTCGCGGGTGCCACCGTGACCGTGTCGGGTCCGGGGCTGCGCGCGATGATCAACGACCGGACGCTGCGGATCATGTGGCTGCCGCGTTCCGACTGGCTCGACGGGTCGGTCACCGTCCGCGGCCCGGCCGGCTGGGCCGAGGTCCGGGTCACCGGTCAGGTGGCGAGCGCTGTCGCGGCCGGAGCGTGGGCGAGCCCGCCACCTCCTAAGCCGGCGGTGAGCCGCGGCGGTGAGCCCGAGGGCATGCGCACGTACGACGGTGGAATGGTGGCCAATGACTACGGCCCGGCGCGCGTCACCGTCCTCCCGGCGCCCCCGCCCGCCCGGCGTCAACTGGGCACGACCGTTCTCGTCGCCATCCTGACCACACTGGTCGTGCTGGGTGGGGCGGGCGTCGCCATGACCCTGCTCGACGGCCGCCGCAACCCGATCGCCCCGGTCGTCGCCGCGCCGCAGCCCAGCGGCCAGGGCGCGGTCACCCTGGAGGAGACGGCCGAACCCGGGATCACCAAGGTCCCGCTGGCCGCCGAACGGGTGCAGAGCGTCGCCAAGCCCACCGTGATCGGCACGATCAAGGTCGGCGCCGAGCCCGAGGGCGTGATCGTCTCGCCCGACGGCCGCACGGTCTATGTGGCCAACCAGAACAGCCGCATCCTGTCCGTGGTCGACGCGACGACCCGCAAGGTGTCCTCGGTGCAGCTGCGGAACACGCCGCGCTTCGTCGCCGTCTCCCGCGACGGCCGCACGGTGTTCGTGTCGATGTACGAGGACGACAAGCACACCGGCAGCGGGGTGGCGGTCGTCGACACCCGCAGTCGCAAGGTGATCAAGTACCTGGACACCGGCCACATGCCGTACACGCTGGCCGTGGCCCCGGACAACAAGCTCTGGGTGCCGATCCACAGCGACGGCCGGCTCGAGATCTTCACCCCGGGCACCCTGCGGATGGAGGCCGACCTGCCGGTGCGCCCGAACCCGCACGCGGTCGGCTTCTCGGGCGACCAGATGCGCGCGTTCACGGCCAACCACGAGTCCAACATGGTGTCGGCGATCGACATGCGGACCAACACGGTGATCCGCAACATCGGAGTGTCGAAGGCGCCGCACAGCATCGCGGTCTCCCCGGACGGGCGGATGGCCCTGGTCGCGGGCTACGAGGCGGATACGGCCGACCTGATCGACACGGTCAGCCTCAAGCGCATCGGGCCGTTCAAGGTGGGCCGTGATCCGCAGAGCGTGGCGTTCTCGGCCGACAGCCGCTTCGGCTACGTGGTCAACGAGTTCGACGGCACGGTCTCTGTGCTCAACGGAACCACCGGCACGCTCACGGCCACAGTCAAGGTCGGCAAGAGCCCCCGTACGGTCGGGGTGTCGCCGGACGGTCGCCGCGCCTACGTGTCCAACGGCGGCGACAACACGATCTCCGTCCTTCGGGTGGGGGAGTGAACCGACGCGACCAGGTGGCCGGTGAGGTGCTCGTCCGCCGGCTGTTCGCCGAGCACGGGGCGGCGCTGCTCGCGTACGCGACCCGGCTCAGCGGGGATCGGGCGGTGGCGGCGGAGATCGTACGGGAAACGCTCTTGCGGGCCTGGTCGTCGAACTCTGCGCTGAGCGAGGACCGGGGAGCCGTACGGGCGCATCTGTTCTCGGCCCTGCGGGAGGTGGCGAACGCGCCCGCCGACCCGCTCGAGATGCTCGCCGCGGTGGGCACCTTGCCGCCCGAGCAGCGCGAGGTGTTGAACCAGTTGTACTTCCAGGGGCGTGACGTCAAAGAGGCGGCGGCGTCGCTCGGTCTTCCGGCCGAGACGGTGAAGTCCCGCAGCTCCGAGGCGTTACGCCGGTTGCGGGAGGCGGTGGCGCCCGCGGCCGAACCGACGGGAGTCTCATGAACGGGCACCAGACCGACCAGCTCGGCGCGTACGCCCTGGGTGTGCTCGACGACGATGAGTGGGCCGCCGTGCACGCCCACGTCGAAGACTGCCCGCAGTGCCGGCGTGAGGTCGGCGGTCTGCGCGAGATGGAGGAGCGGCTCGGCGAGATCCCGCCCGAAGCTTTCCTCGAGGGCCCGCCGCCCGGCGGTGACGAGATTTTGCAGAACACCCTTTCCCGCGTACGGGCGGAGGGTCGCTCTTCTCATCTCAGGCGCCGCGCTGTCTACCTTCTGGCCGGTGTCACCGCGGCTGTCCTGGCCCTGCTGGGTGGCCTCTATTTCGGTCGTTCCACCGTTCCTGCGGATTCTTCCGCCGCGGTGGCAGCGGCGGCGGCACCTCGTGTGCTCACCGGCCCCGGCCTGAACGTGACTGTCACTCCGGCCGCCGGTTGGGTGCGGCTGAGCGCCACCATCGAAGGCGTCCCGGCTGGTACGCAGTGCCGGCTGTTCGTGATCGCCAACGACGGCGGCCGCGAGTTCGCCGGAAGTTGGCTGGTCAGCTCGCCGGGCCCGACCACCGTGGACGGCAGCGCCCTGGTCGCTCCGGCCGACGTCGCCGCGGTGCAGGCCGAGACGTTCGCGGGCCAAGTGCTCGCCACGGCCACTGTCTAGCGCCTATCATCAGATCGTGATTGCTCGATCGACAAAGCGTCACAAGATCGGGTTCCGGCGATGACCGGGGCCAGTTGGGTCGCGTTGTCGATCGTCATGGTCGGGTCGCTCTGTTATGCGACTGCCTCGATCCTCCAGGCCGTCGGCGCCCGCCGCAGCAGCGGCACGGCCCAGACCATGGCCCACCCGCTCTACCTGGCCGGCATCTTCTTCGACATCCTGGCCTGGGTCGGCGCCATGATCGCGCTGCAGACCCTGGCCGTCTACGTCGTCGAGTCGATCCTGGCCGGTTCGCTCGCCCTCACCGTGCTCGGCGCCCGCATCTGGCTCGGTTCCCGCCTGCGCCGCCGCGACTCGTTCGCCATTCTCGTCACGATCGTCTCGCTGACCTTCCTGGCCTTCTCGGCCGCCCCGCAGGGCGAGGTGCACACGCCCAGCGAGCTGCGCTTCGCCCTGTGCGGCGCGGCGGCGGCGATGGTGCTGGTCGGCTACGGCGCGGTCAAGGTGGACGCTCCCGGCGGTGTCATCGCGGCCTGCGCCGGTCTCTCCCTCGGTGGGGCCGCCCTGGTCGGCCGGTCGCTGCCGATCCCCGAGGGCGTCAGTGCCGGGCAGACCGCGCTTGCCCTGCTGACCGAGCCGCTGATCGCCGCCCTGCTGGTCTTCGCCGGGACGGGCATGACGCTGTATGCCCACGCACTGCAACACGGCGACGTCGGCCCGGTCACCGCGATCCACTGGACGGCCGAGGTGATGGCGCCGTCCATCGTGGCCGTCGTCTTCCTGGGTGACACCGTCCGCGATGGCTGGCTGCTGCCCGCCGGCGCCGCCTGTGTCCTCACCGTCGGTGCCGCCATCGTGCTGGCCACCGCGCCCGCGACGAGTGCCACACACGTCGAGGCTTCGCCCGAGCCCGAGCCTGCCGCTCTGCCGGGCCAGGCGCCCCGGCACGCCCTGGCCGCGCCGCCCCTCCCCGTCCTGCCTCAGCCGACCGGCGAACGGGTCATCTGGTGGGGCCCGCCGCCGATCTGGCGCCCGCCGGACCGCGGCCGGCCGGTCGAGCCGTCCTACCGCGCTCTCGCCCTGCCGGCCGCCGCGCCGCGCTTCGTCTGGGCGGCTCCGCCCCGTCGTCGCTGAACCCCTTCGGGTGGGCGTGGGTGGCGCCCGGCGGTCCACACTGCTACATTCTTTCCGGGTTGTTTCCGCGCCCTTTGTTGGTCCTGCTCCTCCCGCCCTGATGGGCTTCTCGTTTGCCGCAATTCGACGGCGACAGGTGTTCGAGGGGGCAGGCCGTGCAGACATCCATTGTGATTGTTGCCGTCATCGTTCTGGTCGGCTTCATTGCCTATCTCGGCCTCCTCGCTTTTGTCGTCACCCGAACCGGGGATACGCGCGGACTGCGGGATGTGGCTCTGGCCGTGCGGGCCTATCGAGGCGTGCTGGCCATCGTGGCCAAAAACCCGTCCGACGGCGACGGCGCTATCAATAAATCGGATGAGGCCGATGTTCTTCCGGCCTCTCGAGGTGACCTCTCACCCGATCGGTGACGGGGCTCATCCGCCGACGGTGCATGGTCCGACCAGCCCTACTAATCCGGCCAGGGCTCGTCTAGCGTTGCGACGGCAACCGGCCGTAGCCCTTTGATCACAAGACATTCGAGTTTCGTTGTAGGGGTGAGCCTTGGCAGTCGACGGAAGCTGGACGGCGCAGATCTGGCCCTGGTTGAAGGGTGTTTCCGCCCATGTCGGACTACCGTCCGACGGAGACGCGGATGTGATCCGGATCGACCAGGCGTTCGCCGCTCTGGCCGTCAAGTCGGAGGCCGTTGATCACGAAACCGGCGCACTCCTTTTCCTGCACGGACTCTGGTTCTGGGCACATCAGGGATGGATTCCGGATCGGACCGCACAGATCACTTCCTTGATGTCCGGGGTGCATGTGGACATCAGTGCCGAAACTGCGACTTCGGTCGTCGGCCTGGTTCGCTCGTTGTCCGATCAGGTCGCCGCTTCCGAGCCGATCTCGCAGGCCGCCACGGCCATGCTCGACCGGTTGTCGACGGTGCCGGGTGCCGCCGAGGTCCGGAACACCCTGCTTCCGAGCCCGGCCGAGCCGCCGCCGGCCGAGGCCGAGGCCTCGCCGGTCGCCGCGAGCGCCGAGGAGAGCCTCAGCGCGGACGACGAGCAGGCCTTCTGGGACGCCGTCTATCCCCAACTGTTCGACTCGAACGACAAGCCGCGGTCACTGGGCTGGGAGTTGCTGAACGCCGGCCACGCCCGGGACATCCGCCAGCGGACCACCCACCGTGTGGCGTCCGCCCTGCTGGACGTTCTGGCCGAGAAGGCGGTGTCGACCGGGTCGCTGCCCCGCGTCGAGCACGTGCTCGTGCCGGCGTGTGTCGCGGTGATCCACACCGAGCACGCGGACCTCGTCGCCGAGGCGATCGGGCTGGTCGTCCGGCAGGCGGCGCCGTCCAGCGTGCAGGTGACCCTGCTGACCGCGGACACCGGCCGGTACGAATCCGTCGTACGTCAGCTCCTGCTGCGGGCGATCACCGGGTTGCTCGACGCGGCCTCCGTGCGCAACGACCGGGTCAAGGCGGCCAGCTGCGTCGAGGCCGCGGCCACGCTCGCCGAGAATCTGACCCAGGCGCAGACGAAGAGCCTGTGGGATCGCTTCGAGTCGTTCAACCTCGAATCGAGTCTCGCGCTCGACGAGCTGCGGGCGCGGGCCGACCCGACCCGGCGCCCCGACCTGGCCGGTCTGAGCACGACCGACCGCACCGCCCTGCTCAACGCGGCGCAGGCCTTCCAGGCGCAGACCGCCGCCGACATCTGCAAGCGCAACCGGACCATCATCGTCGAGCAGGCGCGGACCTGGCTGGCCCAGCAACTGGGCAGCAAGGTCTCGGAGTACCGCGCGCCGGCCGTGTCGCACCCGGCCACACAGCATCCGCGGAACCGCCTGAACAAGCGCGACGTGGAGGACGCGATCGCCGGCAACCAGCCGGCGGTGGCGCGCTGCCGTCAGGCGCTGGAGCCGTTCCTGGTCCGGGGCCGGAGCATGGCCGCCGAGGAATGGGACGCCTACCTGGACGCGCAGGCCAGCCGGCTGCCGGACGCGGCCGACAAGTGGCGGCGGATGACCCGGCCCAGCCCCGAGGTCTGCTGGAACCTGGCCGTCTTCGACACCAAGCGGAAGTTCGCCGGTGTCGGGGCGTACAAGCACCTCGACGAGGGGCTCAAGTCGTGGCGGGCCGACACCGACATGGTGCTGCTCGGCATCTGGCTGGCACTGCAGGCGACCGAGGACGGGCAGTCCGGCGACGACGAGCCGACACGCTTCTTCACCACGTGGGCCCGGGAGGTGCCCGAACCGAGGGTCCTGCTGGCCGCTCTCGCGATGGCGAACACCGACATCCCCACCGGCTTCGACGGTGCCGAGGTGGCCCTGCGCCACTGGGGTCAGCTGGCCGATCCGGTGCCGCTGCGCTTCGACTCGGGGCAGCGATCCGCCCCCAGCATGGTCGACGAGGTCCGCAAGGAGTCCCGCTACACCCAGCGATGGCAGCGGTGTCTCCTCGCCGGAATGGCCGCCAAGCTGGGACCCGCTCCCCGGCAGACCGTCCTGGTCGCGCTGGCCGAGACCAGCGAGAAGGATCCGGACCACACGGTCGCCAACGAGACGTGGGCACGCGTGATCGAATACGCGCGGGACCGTCTCGACCAGCAGAGTGAGGAACTCGTCCAGCTCGAGCGGCGGGTGAAAGGCCTGGCCGAGGGCGACAACCGGCGTCCGGGAGTGCGCAGCCGGATCCAGCACACGAAGAAGGGCCTCTCCGACGCGAAGTACGCGTTCCGGGCCCCCGGATCGGGCGCCCTCCGGTTCGCCGCCAAGTGGCGTGACGAGCGACTGGCCCGCAGCGTCAAGGAGGTGCTCGACCACCACGCGATCCCGACCTCCAAGGAGCAGGACAAGCTGCTCAGCAGCCTGCTGCCGGGTGGCCCGGTGCAGCCGCCGCCCAACGTACGGCCGGAGATCGCCGAACTGTTGCCGAAGCTGACGGCCGCCTCCGACCCGGCCTCGGTGGCCGCACTGGCCCGCAGCGTCGAGTCGGCGCTGGTCTACGTCGGCGTCGACACCCGGGTCCGTGAACTGGTGCATCAGGTGTTCTCGGCCCTGGGGCAGCTGTCCGAGGGCGTACGCCCCGAGGACGCCCGTGACCTGCTCGACCGCGTCGGTCGCATCGCCGCCGAGTTGAAGTCGTCCGACGCCGGCGAGGAATCGCTCGCCGCGCTGCTCGGTGCCGTCCGCCGGGCCTCCGACTTCGCGGTCAACCACCTGGTCGAGGCGCCCCCGCCGCACGCGGCACTGCCCGCGTACTGGGTGGGTCTCAGCCGCGAGGCGGAGCCGCCGCAGGCGGTGGTCGAGGTCAGTGGCACCCGCGAGGTGGAGCTGCAACAGGTCGAACTGTCCGGCGGGGTGTCCTCGCTGGCCCTCGGCAACGTCGCCGCCGGCGAGTCGTACACCGTGGCCGTCCCCGTGGCGGTCGACCTGCACGCGCCCCAGGAGTCGGTGGACATCCAGCTCGACCTGGCGTGGAGCTGGGGCTATGTCACCGGCCGCCGGCGGTCGGTCACGGTCACCGCGCCGGTCAGCAGCTGGGACGCCCTGCTCGCCGACTCCGGCGTGGCCGGTCTCGAGATTCCCGACGAATTCGTCATCAACGAGCCACTGAGCCGCAGCCAGGTCGTCTCCGGCCTGTTCCAGGGTCGCGGTGACCACCTGGAACAGGTGCTGCGCAACTATGTGGATCGGCTTCCGGCCGTGCCGGTGTGCTTCCACGGCATCCGCAAGGTGGGCAAGAGCAGCCTGCTCAACAAGGTGATCGTCGAACTGGCCGACGCGGGCCGGCGCGTCGATCTGGTGACGGCGCAGGGTCTCCAACCCGCACACCAGACCCTCGGGGCGATCGTCGCGAACCTGTGCCGGCGCATCTCCGGCGAAGCGCGCCTGCCCCTCCCGGCCGTCCCGCCGCTCCCCGACAATCCGACGCTCTTCCTGGAAGAGTTCCTCGACGCCTACGCGGATCTCGGCAAAGCCGCCAGCGGATCGGCCCCCGTCCTGGTCATCGACGAGTTCCAGTGCCTCTACACGGCCGAGTGTGCACCGCTGCTCGACCTCATCCGGATGATGGCCGAGAGCCGGCGGTGCGGCTTCATCTTCGCCGCCGTCGAAGGCCCGGGCGGCCTGCCGACCACGACCGGACTGCTGGTGGAGCCCCGGCGGGTCGACTTCCTGGACGCCACCGAGGTCACCCAACTGGTGAAGTCCGTGCTCAGCGGCCGGCCGGTGATCGTGCCGGACGACGTCCACGGCGTCCTGTTCGAGGAATCGGCCGGGCATCCGAACTTCACCTCGGCCATCATCAAGGGCGCGCTCCGGCTGGCCAACGCCGGACGGCGGAACGTCATCTGCGTCAACGACGTGTGGGACGCCTCGCAGGACATCGCGACCAACCAGCAGTACATGTTCGACGTGTCCTGGTTCGACGCATCACTGCTGAACGAGCAGGAGCGTGCCGTCGCGGTCGATCTGGCGCACACCCTGCCGACACCCCGGGCCTGGATGAGCGTCGCCGACGTCATCAAGCGGTCGGAGCGGGACGTGCGCTCGACGCTGCGGGCGCTGGAGGGGGCGAACGTGATCGAGTCCCGTCCGGCGCCGGGTGGTGAGCTGCAGATCCGCATCCGTGGCGGGGTCCTCGAACGCTACCTGCGCCTGCTGCACGGCGCCCGGCTCGAGGTCTCACCGGACAAGAGCAAGAAGCCGGTCGGCCTGTTCGTCGACGTGGAGAACATCATCGGAGCCGCGCAGTCCCCCGAGGAGCTGGCCGATCAGCTGATCGCCTTCGCCCGGCGGTTCGGTTCGGTGGCGCCGCCGGTCGCCGTGGCCACGCGATACTCGCTCTCCCTGGTGGGCTGGGATCTGCGGGCGGTCGAAGCGGCCTTCGTCGCGCGACAGATCCGCTTCGAGATGCCTCCACCGAGCATCGAGTCGAAAGAGAACGCGGCCGACATGGCGCTGCAGCCGTTCATCACCGGACTGGCCGAGCAGTACAACCTGGCCGAGGTGGTGATCGTGTCGGGCGACCACTTCTTCATCCCCACCGCGATGGGCCTCCTGAAAGGCGTGGAGGGCCGTGGCCGGGCCGCGTCCGGGCTCCGCGTCCACGTCGTCGCCGGATACTCGCGCGACAGCAAGGCGGGCAATTTCGGTACGCCGTGGATGGCGACCGTCGACGAGCGGCGGCTGACCTGCCAGATCCTCGGGCTCGACGGCCCGGATCTGGTGCTGTGGGACGCCGACGAGGTGTTGAAGGACCCGGCCATGGCGCGCTCGGTCACTCCCGAGAAATTCCAGGAGGAAATCCGTGGCTGACTCTCATTCGCCGGAGTGGGGCGACCTGCCCGCATGGCGGAAATCAGAGCCGTTCGATCCGCCCGCGGGCCGGCACTCGGCCGAGGAGTCGTGGAACTCGCCGTCCTCGGCCGAACCCGAGAGCGTGGAGGCTGAACCGGCGTCACCGGTCCCTCCGAGGTGGGGGGACGACCCCGGAATCGACCGGCGGCCGTCCTGGTCCCTGTCCACAGCGTTCACGTTCACTCCACCGGAACCGGCGGCGGCACCGCCTCTCCCTCCGTACGTGCCGGTTTCCCCGCCGGCCCCGCAGCAGATGGGGCCACCGCCTCTGCCTCCGGTCGTGATCCCGGACGAGCCGGCTGCTCCACCACCCCTGCCCCCGGTCGTCGCCGCGGCGGAGCCGGTCGCGCCGCCGCCGATCGTGACCTTCGACCATCCGGCCGAGCGGTCTCCGGCGCCGCTGCTGCCGCCGGTCGTGGGTGCGTCCGATGCGGTTGCGCCGCCGCCGCTTGCTGCGCCGCCGCCGCTTGCTGCGTCGCCGCCGCTTGCTGCGCCGTCGCTTCCTGCGCCATCGCTTGCTGCGTCGCCGCCGCTGGCTGCGCCGCCGCTTGCTGCGCCGTCGCTTCCTGCGTCGCCGCCGCTGGCCGCGCCGTCGCTTCCCGCGCCGTCGCTTCCTACGTCGTCGCTTCCTGCGCCGCCGCTCGCTGCACCGCCGCTTCCGGCGAGCGCCTCCTTGTCGGTCCAGGCGCCGCCCCTGCCGAGGACGACCATTCCGGCACAGTCGGCGCCTCCAGCGACCGCGCCGCCGCTGACTCTGCCGGCGGCCCGGCCGGCCGAGTCCTCGCCCGCCCGGGGTTCAGTGATCACCCCGCCGAGGCCCTCGGCCGAGGACGCGGAACCGTCCAGCCCTCCGGAGGTCGCCGAAGCGACCCCGACTGACTGGTCGGTCGTGGACAGTGCCTTCCGGAAGACCCTCGCCGACCTGGTCGATGCCCAGACCCAGCTCGCCGCGCTCGCGGCTGGGCGGTCGGCCGCCGAGGTTCTCGGGGACGGTCGCGAGGATCTGCGGCAGGAACTCGCGGCCACCCGGGCGACACTGACTCAGCTGGAGGCGTGGCTGGCCCGCCCGTGACCGATTCTGCTCAGCACTGCCAGACGCGTGGGTCGCCCCGCTCGTCGTCGTTCCGGCCCTGAGTGTGGCCGACCACCAGGCCGGTGTCCGAGACGGCGCGGGCCGACGCCTCCTCGCCCGCGGGGACGGGGAGCTTCACCGGCTTGCCGTCGCGGATCACCTGACCCGCCGCCACGACCACGCCGGTGCTGTTCACGTCGTCGGCCGGGCCGTTGCCCGGAAGCTGAGTGAACTGGCCGGTGCGCAGGTTCCACAGGGCCGGCTTCCCTTCCCCGGTGGCCGGCCAGATGCCGCCCGCGGCCCAGTCGCCCCGGATCGCGTGCGCGATCGCCCGGGTTCCGTCCGGAATCGTCAGGCGCTTGCCCGAACCGGTGCGCTGCCACACGTACGGGAAATCGCCCTGACCGTTTTTGAATGTCGCCCCGACCACCGGGCCGGTGTCGGAAATATCGTAGATGTTGGCCTCGGGGGGTAGGGGGAGCTTGACCGCGGTGGTCGTGCCCGCCTTCCAGAGCAGGGCGATGCTGTCCTTGCCCTCGATGTTGGCGATCGGCTCGGCGTTGATCACGATGTCGCCGGTCGCGTTCATGGCCGGCCCGGGATAGACCGTCCACTGGCCGGGTGGGGTCCGCATGCGGGTGTACTTGCCGTTCTCGTAGCGGAACGCATACTGCTCGGCGCCGTTGGTCGCCAGGCCGGCCACCACGCCCTGGGCGTTCACGGCGGTCGCCTCGATCGACTCGGCCTGCTGGGGCAGCGCCTTCGGCTTGCCGTCGGTCCACAGGATCGAGTGGAAGTCCTGGCCCTCGGCGTAGAGCCCGATCACGAACCGGCCGGTCGGATCGACTCCGGCCGCGCTCGCCCCCGTCACGCCCGTGGGCGTGGCCAGGACTCGGGTAGTGCAGCCAGGCGGCTCAGCCGGTGAGGCGGCGGGCAGCGGGACCGGCTCCGGCGATCGCATCAGGCCCGGCACCGCCAGCACGGCACCGGTCGCGACGGCGACCCCACCCGCCGCCTGCCATGACCGGCGGCGAAAGACCTGGCGCCGGCCCGCCTCCAGCAACGACTCGGCCTCCCAGCGGCTCGGCGGTGGCGTGATCGCCTCGAGTCGCTGCCGCAGTTCCTGCTCGTCGTTCATGCCTGCTCCCTTTCGGCGGCCGTCATCATCGCTTCGCGGAGGGTGGCCAGGCCGCGGGCGCACTGGCTCTTGACGTTGCCGGTCGAGCAGCCCAGCGCCTCGGCCGTCTGCTCGACGCTCAGGTCACCGAAATAGCGCAGCACCACCACGGCCCGCTGCCCCTTCGGCAGTGTCCGCAGTGCGGCGACCAGCGCGTCCCGCTCCGAGAAGCCGTCGTCCGCACCCGGAGCCGACGTCTCCGGCATGTGGTCGCCGAGCAGCACCCGTGACCACCGGCGGCGGCGCTCGTCCAGGAAGCGGCGCACCATGATCCGGTGCACGAACCCGTCGAGGTTGTCCGCCGTGGCCGCCTTGCGCCAGCTCACATACAGCGCGGTGAGCGTCGCCTGCACGATGTCGTCGGCCTGGTGCGCGTTCGAGCACAGCATGTACGCCATCCGGTGCAGGCGCGGCAGCCGCACCCGTACGTAGTCGACGTACTCCCGGTCCTCGTCGGCCCGCATCCGATCCCTCCCTTGTCGCCTCTATGTCGGCGCCGGGGTCGGGGAAGGTTGCAGCCTATTTGAAGGAATACGTGGCGTCGGCCAGCTCGGCCTGACCCTCGGCGTTCGGATGGAAGTAGTCGACCTGGTTGACCAGGTCGAGACTGAAGCCCGCCTCGAACACGTCGTCGTCCCAGCGGCAGCGTTTTCCGTACGCGTCGCACGCCTGCCGCAGTTCGTCGTTGTAGTCCTTGATCCGGTCCCGCACCTGCCGGCGTCGCGCTTCGGCCGCCTCGGTGGTCGCGGCCGGGTCGGCCAGCATCGACGGGCAGGTCTTGAAGCGCTGCCACGCCCGTACGGCGCGAGGATTGTCGTGGCCCTGCTGCCAGAGGCGGTAGAGGTCGGGGACACTGGCGACCACGATGTTGGCCTTGGGCAGGCCCTTCTTGAGCCGGGCGAGTCCCCGGTCGATGCTGCCCCGGAAGCCGGCCACCGACGTCATGCCGGCCGTCGTTGCGGCGCAGGCGTCGTTGGCTCCGATCAGGATGGTCACGTACTGGGCCTTCGCGTCGACCGCCTGCGCGGCCTGACCGGCCAGATCGCGGGCCTCCGCGCCCGGTCGCGCGTAGTTGTGCGCGTTGCCCTTGATGCGCGGGTTCTTGGCCAGGATGCGCGCGTAGTGACTGTCCACGGCGTCGGCCGTGCCGGTGGCCCACGAGTTGCGGCCGCACACCAGGAAAGCTCCGCAACTCCCGAACCCGGCCGTGATCGAGTCGCCGAGAGCGGCCATCGAGGACGGGTAGCCCTTGGCCGGCTTGCCTGTCGAATCCGGATTCGCGGCGCCGGTGCCGTCCGCACCCTCACAGGCCAGCGCGAACACCGCCAGACTGGCCAGGACCACCAAATGCCACCGGCGAAGCGTTCCCCCGTTACCTGATGCAACCACTCAGGCACGATATGTCATGTGGGGTGCCCCTGTCCGGCCGCGTGCCGGTCAGGTCGCTCGGGTGAGTTGGTCGCGGGTCACGCTCAGCACGACGGTGCCCTCGAGCGCCTCGACGATCTGGTCGCCACTCGCATAGACGTCGTGCGAGAACAGCCCGGTGCCGTCGATGCGCAGATAGCCGGCCACCATGAGCGCCTCGACGTCGGCATCCGCCTCGGGGCGTACGTGGGTGCCCGGCTGTTGCACCGCGCTGACCGTGCCGACCTCAGCGCCGGCGGGGTCGGCCACGGTCATGCCCACGCGAACACCAGCAATCGGCTGCGCCTCAGACTGCATCACCGGCCAAGTATCCCCGCCCGCCGCGGCCCGACCGCCGTTCAGGACCGCAACTCTGCGAGCGTCGCCCCGGCGACGATGCGTGCGATGTTGCCGTCGGGGTCGTGCCCGACCAGTTTCCGGGCGAGTGCTTCCAGGTCCTCGATGTCGCCGTATTTTGCTCGTAGGAGTGCTCGCATCGTCTTGGCGCTGCCTAGTTCGAGGCCTTGTTCGAGACCTTGTTCGAGGCCCTGCTCGCGGTTCTTGCGGGCGATCTCGCGGCCCGCTTCCGACTGCTCGAGAACGTTGTTCATGCCTCTCCATCGGTAGGCAGTCGTTCCTCCTCCACGCCTCGTGTCGGCGGGGAGGACAGTTTTGCGCATTGCGTGATAACTAGTCAAGAGTCAGGATGACTTGTGCCAGATTATCAGGGGACTAGAGGGCCGCGCAGGATGTCGCGGGCGGCTGTCTCGTTGCCGGTCAGGGTTTGCCATGGTGCGGGAAGGCGGCCCCACAGCATGAGCAGCAGGTCGGCGGCGGTTCCGGACAGCTCGGCGACCGGGACGCCCGGCCCGAGTTGCCAGGATGCCGGCAGGTCGGTGGCGTTCAGCCGGATCGCGGCCTGGAGCGGGTCCATGCGCCCGAGGCGGATCTGCCGTGGCACGAAACCGTCGATGACTTCGGCTATGCCGTCGCCGCACAACGCGGGGTTCAGCGTGCTCGGCCGGCCCGCGGCCTGCTCGGCGTCCCAACGGTGCACGAGCGTTTCGAGGCAGCGGCGGCGTCGCCAGAAACCGACCGTGTGCGGCGGGAAGAATGTCCACGCCTCGGTCGCCGGGTCCACCGCGAGCGTGTCCGTCAGGGTGCGGGCCGTGTCGGCGAACCACGGCACGACGTCGGCCGGGGGCGGCTCCGCGACGTAGTCGCCCCGCAGCTCGCGGACCGCGGCGGCCGCCCACAGGTTCTCCTGGCCCAGGTGGACGACCAGGTCGTGCAGGGTCCAGTCGCCGCAGTGCTCGACGGGGGCGGACAGGTCGCCGGTCAGGCAGTCCTGGAAAGCGGCGAGCTCGTCGTGCAGCAGAGCCAGATGGTCGAGAGTCATACGCCAAGGATCCCGGCGGTGCGTGTGAGCGCACCGCCGGGACCGTGTTTGTCAGCTGCCCGTGATGACGAACTGGGAGCCGGGCTGGGTGACGATGTTGCCGTCGGCGGAGTTGGTGATGGTGACGTTGCTGAGGACCGCGTTGCCGCGGGCTCCGCTCATCGCCAGGATTCCGGCGCCGTTGTTGGACTTGTCGATGCGGACGTTGGTGACGGCGACGTTGGGCATCTCACCGCCGCCGGTCTTGAACTGGATTCCGTCGTACGTGGAATCGACGATCTCGGTGTCCCGGATGGTGACGCCGGTGATCGGCTTGCTCGACGGGAACAGGGTGATCGCGCCGAACTCCTGGTCCTCGTTCCAGAAGACGCCGCCGGCCCGGTAGAGGCCGTTGTTGGCCAGCAACGTGGTCCCGCCGAAGGGCAGCGGATCGTGGTCGGTGGCCAGCATGATGCCGGGGTAGTTCATCGTGTCGTAGATGAGGTTGTTCTCGGCCGAGTTGTTCGACCCGCCGTAGATGGCGATGCCGTTCGCCCGCCACGGCAACTGCACCGTGTTGTTGACGAAGTGGTTGTTGTTGGCCGAGTCCGCCGTCGTGTCCTTGACCCGCGGGTTCGCCCAGACGGCGAGTGAGTCGTCACCCGTCGTACGGAAGGAAGAATTGAACACCCGGGAATTGCGCGTGCCGTTCGAGAAGTTGATGCCGTCCGCGTACGTGTCCCGGATGCGCATGCCGCTGAACTCGAGCCCGTCGCCCGGGTTCCAGTAGGCGGGCGTGTCCGAGTAGTCGCGGCCGACCCACGCGCCGACGTTGACGTGCTCGATCCACACGTTGCTGATCTTCGTGTTCTTGCCGAGGCGGCCGTTGATGCCGTGGCCGCGGTTGGCCCGGTTGGTCGTCATGCCGAAGATCGCCAGGTCGGAGATCTGCGTGTTGTCGTCGATGTCGAAGCCGACGTTGCCCTCGTGCGGGTGGTTGATGTTGCCGACCACGTTCTGCGGCTCGGTGTTCGTGTAGAGCTGCGTGTGCCACATGCCGGCGCCGCGGATGACCACGTTCCGGATGCCCTTCTGGTTCCACTGGCCGCGGGTGGGGTCGGGCGACAGGATCTTCTGCTCCTGGCGCCACTGACCGGCCGGGATCCAGACACACGGGATCACGCCGTTCTCGTCGTCGGTGACCGCGCGCTGGATGGCGGCCGTGTCGTCGATGCCGTCGTTCGGCACCGCGCCGTAGGTCGTGATCGACACACAGCCGGCCGGCTGCGAGAGCGCCGGGGCCACCTGCTCGAGGTCGATCATGTCGATGATGTAGAACGACGCCGAGTCGCCCGAGTCCCGCTGCAACTTGAAGCGGGTGCCGACCGGGTACGACGTGGACAGCAGCGCGTGCGACTCGTCGAAGAGCCGGCGTGCGTCGGCCGACGGCGTGTTGGACAGCGACTCGGTGTCGTCGGTCGTGCCGTACAGCCAGCTGTTGCGCGACGAGAGCGTCAGCTTCTGCACGAACTGGTCGTTCGCGTACAGGCTGATCGTCGCGTTCTGCCCGCCGCCGCCCGGGGCGTCCGGGATCGAGTTGCGGACGACGATCGAGTTGGCCTGGTTGACCGAGGTGAACTCGACGAACTGGCCGGTGCTGTTCAGCCGCACCGACTTGCGGCCCGACGACTCGGTGCCGAAGTTGGTGTGCCCGAAGGTGCGCAGCGCGTCCGCCTCGACCAGGGTGCCCTGATAACGGGCGGCTTCGGCCTCGTACGACACGTACGGGGTGGCGGCACCGCGTCCGACGACGATGGATTGCGTACGGGAATTGTTGTTCTCGTTGGTCTCGGCGACGACGTTGGTCGCGTCGGCCGTGGCCGTGATCGTCGCGCCACCGCTGGTCGCCGTCCAGGGACCGACGTTGACCGTGACGGTGGCACCGGCTGCGATCGTTCCGGTGTTCGCGTTGAGCGTCGTGCTGCCCGCGACCACCCGGGTCACGGTGGCGGCGGCCGCGCTGGTGCCGCGGTTGTTGACCGCGACGGCGAAGGTGACCGACGAGCCGACCGCCGGGTTGGCCGGGTTCGGCGTGACGCTCAGGACCTGCAGGTCAGGACCGGGCGCCTGGGCGACGACGAGCGCCGTCGGCGACGTGTAGGTGTTGTTGGAGTTGTCCGTCTCGGGCACGGTGTTGGCCGGGTCGACGACCGCGGACACCTGGTAGCTTCCCTGCCCGCGACGACCCGCGTTGACCGTCACGGTCGTCGAGGCACCGGCCGCGAGGGCGCCGACGTTCGCGCTGCCGACCGTGTTGCCGGCCAGCCGCACGTCGACGGTGGTCGCGGTCGAGGCGACCGACCCCGCGTTGCGTACGGTGGCGGCGATGTTGATCGTGGAGGTCTCGTCCGGTGTGGCCGGGGTCCATGACAGACCGCTGACCACGAGGTCGGCGGCCGGGGCCCACGAGCCGAGCACCTGCAGCTCCGCGACCTGCCCGCCGGGCGCGCCGGTGTTGCTGAAGAACTGCAGCTGCAGGTCGGCGACCTTGCCGGTGACCGGGATCGTCACCGAGTTGCCGGAGCCGAACGCGTAGTCGGCCCGCGCCTTGAGCGAGGTGAACGCCGACGCGCCCTGCGCCCGGCCGAGCACCTGGATGCTCTGCGTGCGCGGACCCCAGGCGGAGTCCGGGTTGAGCTGCACGACGACGCCGGTGACGTTCGCGTCGGAGCCGAGCTTGGCCGTCAGCGTGGCCGGGAAACCGTTGGACTCCCAGTAGGTCGCCCGGTTGTTGTCGTTGGCGTTGGCCGCGACGAAGTTGAAGACGTTGTTCGACGCCTCCATCGTCTTGCCCGCGGCCAGGTTGGTGCCGGTCGGCGGATCCGGGTCCGGGTCGGGGTCGGGGTTCGTGCCCGCGACCCCGTAGACCTCGAGCTCGGACAGCTGACCGGCCGGCCAGCCGGTGTTGCCGGTGATGTTGACGCGGACGTACCGGACGGTGGCCGCGGTGAAGTCGATGGTGACCGTGTTGCCGCTGCCCGGGTTGAAGGTGCGGCCGGCGCTCGCCGACAGCGTGCTCCAGCTCGAGTTGTTGGTGCTGCCGAGCACGCTGAGCGTCTGTGTGCGGGTGGCCCAGTCGGCCGGCGGCGGCAGCTTGAGCTTGACCTGGTCGACGGCCACGGCGCTGCCGAGGTCGACCTGGACCCACTGCGGGAAGGAGTTGTTCGGGCTCTCCCAGTAGGAACTGGCGTTGCCGTCGGTGACGTTGCCGGCCCCGTACGGGCCGTTGATACCGCTCGCCGTGGCGGCCTTGCCCTGAGCCAGGTTGGGGCCGCCGGCGGCGTGTGCGGGGGTAGCGGAAATCCCGGCGGTGACCAGGGCGGTCGCCAGGATGCCGGTGACGAGTCTTCGTCCTCTCATGAATCCCTCTTCGGTGTGCGCGCGTGGTCGCCGAGGTTCGGGGGCTCGGCGATCACGGGGGGACGGGGGATGTCTGCCACAAATTTTCAACTTGTTGCCAAGTTTTTTCGTGAGCAGGGATTCAAGGTTTCAGATACATCACTGATAAGTCAACGGCTCGTGTCGCAAGATTTCGCGGAGGCCAAACCGACCCACGATTCCGTACGCGTGGCAGCTCGCACAAAAGCCGATGGAAAGATTTGCGCATGTCCATCGATCCCGTCCCGGTCGTGACGTGGGAGTCGGCGCGGCTGGCCGACGGCGACCACACCTACGTCTACGGCACCGAGCGCGCCCCCGGCCGGATGACGTTCGCGCATGTGGCCCGCGTGCGTGACGACGAGTGGCGCTACTGGACCGGCGCCACGTGGTCAGCCGATCCCGCTGCCTCGAAGCGGCTCCTCAGCGGCGTCGGGGCCACCTTCGCGGTGCTCAGGCTCCCGCCCCTGTACGTCCTCTTCACGCGCGAACACAACCTGTCGTCCGACTCGCAGCTGGTCGCCTACACGGCGCTGTCACCGACCGGCCCCTTCGACGGACCGCACCACCACGGCACTGTGCCCGACGCCCTGGCCGTCCACGAGGACAACGGCCGGCTCGTCATCACCAACCCGGCCCACACCACGGCCGGCTGGCCGTTCTGGCCCCGGTCGACCACACCGCCCGCGCCGCCCGGCCTGTCCGCGGTCACCGACGACGAATACGCCTACCTGGACTGGCACATGGTCGAGGGCACCGGCTACCGGATCTACCAGCGGGATGTGACCGGTGGGCAGACCCACTTCGCCCGGCTGCCGGTCGCTCCGAGGCTGCCCGGGGTGCGGGTTCGGCAGCTCATCCCGGGCCATCGTTACGAGTTCCGGGTCGCCACCCTGGCCGGCGACGCCGAGGGGCCGCTGAGCGAGATCGTCGCCTTCACGCCGCACAGCCCCCGGCGGGCCGCCGAGGTGATCCTCGCCGCGGGGGTGCCCGAGGCCGTGCCGGACTCGTACATCGTGAGCCTGCGGGAGAACGTCGTCGCGCAGGAGCACGTCGAGCCGTTCGTTCATGCGCTGATCGCCCAGCACGGCGGCACGGTCACCACGGTCCTCAGTCAGATGCCCGTGTTCGGAGTCGACATGTCCGAGGCTCAGGCGATCGACCTGGCCGCCCATCCCGAGGTGGACCACATCGAGCAGAACCGGCTCATGTCACTGGATTGAGGCGGTGCGCAGCCATGCCGGGTTCGTAATGGACGATGGCGCTGCCCGGCTGGGCCTTGGCGGCGTACATGGCGATGTCGGCCCGACGCAGCAGATCGCCGGTTCCGTGGGCTATGCCGAAGCTTGCGCCGATCGCCAGCGGGTGGCCGGCCACCTCGATCGGCTCGGACAGGGCGGCCATCATCCGCCCGACCACCTCGTCGGCGTCCGGACCGGGGAGGATGACGACGAACTCGTCGCCGCCCAGGCGGGCCACCGTGTCGCCGTCGCGGGCGCAGTCGGACAAGCGGCGGCTCACCGTGATGAGCAGCTGGTCGCCGGCGTCGTGGCCGAGGGTGTCGTTGACCTGTTTGAAGCCGTCCAGGTCGAGCAGCGCCACCGCGACCGGGCCGTCGAGCTGGGCGTCGAGCCGGCGCTGGAACAGCACCCGGTTGGGCAGGCCGGTCAGCGCGTCGTGGGTGGCGCTGTGGTCCAACCGGCGGACCAGGCGGCCGTTGTCGATCAGGGCGGTCAGTTGGCGTACGGCGACCAGCGCGGTCACCAGGGCCGCCCCGACCACCATGGCCACGTCGTTGTCCAGCCCGCCGGCCGCCGCCTCGGTCACGAGCAGGGCCTGGACGGCGAGTACGGCCACGTACGGGGCCAGGCTGAACGGGCGGTCCGGGCGATTCGCGGCGGCCCGTTTTCTTAAGAGCTGCCGCCCCGCGGCCAGGGCGGCGACGAAGAAGCAGGCCGGGTTGCCGACCATCGAAGCGAACAGGTGCGGTTCGGTGATCAGGGGCTGGGCGATGGGCGCGAGCGTGCCCACGAACACCGCCGCGGCCAGCATCCGCAACGACGTGCGGTCGATGTAGCGCTGACCCGAAAGCACCACCTTCATCACCGAGAACACCGCGATCATGCCGGTGACGGTGAGCACCAGTGAGGCGGTCGCGCTGGGCAGGTGCCGCATCTGGAAGTGCCACAGGAACACTGCTGCGGCGAGCATGACCGTGCCCGCGTCGAGCAGCAGCCGCAGCAGGGTGCCGGGGCGCCGATCGCCGATCGGGAGCCGGAGGAGGGCGTACACGATGAACAGTTGCGCGACGCCCGCACCCGCGATGAGCAGGGGTGGGGTGTGCGGCGCGGTCGACTCGGGGTGGCGCCACACGTCGTAGCCCTGTGCGGCCAGCCCGAGGGTGGCGGCGACCGCCGCGTAGGACAGTCGCCGCCAGAAGTCCCGCGTCGGCCGGGGGAGGTCGGCGGCACGCGAGGTGTGCCGCAGCGCCCCCGCGAGCAGGGCGCCGGCGATCACCGTCGGCGCCCAGAGCAGCAGCGACGGACCGGCCGGATGCACCAGGTTGACGCCGAACCAGAGCGCGGCGGCCAGCGCCACCAGGCCCGATGCGCTGGCGTGTCTCCCCATGACGGCCCCTATCGGCACCAGGGCCGCCGACCTGAGCTCAGGCGTACGGGAAACTCTGGGGTGGAAGTCCGTTGCAGTCCCAGAGCTGCAACCGTGTCCCGTTGGCGATCGCGCCGCCGGGCGAGTCGAGGCAGCGGCCGGAGTTCGGGTTGAGCAGCGAACCGTTCGTGCGCCGCAGCCACTGCTGAGCCGGGGTGCCGTTGCAGTCCCAGATCTGGATCTTCGTGCCGCCCGCGGTGGCCGCACCCGGCACGTCGAGGCAGCGTCCCATCGCGCCGATCGAGCCGTCGGTCCGCAGCGTCCACCGTTGCACCGGCGCGTTGTTGCACGACCACAGCTGCACGGCCGCCCCGTTGAAACCGCCGCCCGCCGCCACGTCGACGCAGGTTCCGCCGATCGCGCCGAAACGGCCGGTGCGTTCGCTCATCGGGGGCAACAGACCTTCTTCCCCGTACGCCCGGCAGCCCGCCCCGGTGTCGTCGGTGCTCACTTGCAGCACCGTGTTGCCGTCCAGGCTCGGGGCCAGCGACGGGCTGTAGTTCGGGCAGACCACCGACCGCGCACCCGGGACGGCCACCGGCGCCGGGATGGCCGTCCAGGGTCCGGTGCCGTCGCCCGAGAACATCGCCCGACCGTTGACCGCCGCGTCTGTACCGTCGGCGTTGCGCACCCGCTGACCGATGAGCAACACACGCGCAGTCGACGTCACGGCCAGAGTGGGCGTCGCGGTCAGGTAGCGGCCATCCTGCGTCTGCACCAGCGGGTCCAGCCGGGCCGGATCACCCCAGCTCACCCCGTCGCCGGAGAGCCGGGAGCGGACCGCGCAGTCGTACTGTCCGCCGAAGCCGCAGATCTCGTACGCGAGCAGGTAGCGCCCGTCGGCCAGCCGGCGCACCGCGGGCATGCCCGGCCGATGTCCCGCCTGCGGTCCGGTGACGATCGGCGTGCGGGCCGACCAGCCCACCCCGTCGTTCGAGATGGCCTGCACGAGCACCTGACTGCGTCCGGGCTGACTCTCGTCGGCGAAATGCACCACCAGGCGCCCGTACGCGTCCACGAAGAACTCCGGCTCCCACAGCCCACCGGCGTTGTCCGAACGCGCGACCGTGGACAGGAAACGCCAGTTCCGGCCGGCGTCGTTGCTGGCCCAGACCCGGATCGCCATCCGGCGCCCGGATCCGCCGTCCTGTCCGACGCTGCCCGCCCACAGCACGGTGCCCGCGGGCATGCCGCCGATCGCCCGCGGCAGAACGAACAAGGTCGCGCAGCACAGTCCGGCGCGGGCCTCGGGGTCGGCGACCGTGCCGACGCGCTGGAAGCCGTTGCCGCTGTTCTCGTAGATGCCGCCGACCGGGCCGCCGGGCGGGAACTGGGTGACCGAGAGCAGCGCCCGCCCGTCGGCCAGCCGGACGACTCGCGGATACATGGCGGTGTCGCTGCCGACCGGAGCAGCCGCGGCCGTTACCGGCGGCGCTGCGGCCGCCTCGGCCGGCGCTGCGGCCGCCACTGCGGGTGCTGCGACTGCGGGCGCTGCCACTGCGGGTGTTGCGGGCGCTGCTGCGGGCGTGAGGATCAGCGCCAGGACGAGCAGGAAAGCTCTCATGCCGCGATCGTCGGCATCGTCGTGGGAGCGTGTCCATTTGTTTCGAAACTGATAGGCATCTATGTACAGGGTGTTACACGCTGCGACGATGCGTACATTTCTAGTCGGGCTGCTGGTCGCCGCCGGGGTGCTCGTCGGCGCCGCGCCGGCCCAGGCCGCGACCGAGACCTGCGAGCAGTACGGGACCGTGACCGTCGAGGGCGGCCGCTACATCGTGCAGAACAACCGGTGGGGCGCGAGCACCGCCCAGTGCATCAGCGTCGACGGCGCCGGCTTCCGGGTGACCCGGGCCGACCACAACAACGCCACCAACGGGCCGCCCGCGTCGTATCCGTCGATCTACGCCGGCTGCCACTACGGCAACTGCACGTCGGGCAGTGGGCTGCCGGTGCGCGTACGGGACTTCGGTGATCCCCGCGCCACCTTCAACATCTCGACACCCGACTCGGGGGAGTGGGACGCCGCGTTCGACCTGTGGTTCGACGCGTCGGCCAACCCGCCCGGCCAGAACTACGGCGCCGAGCTGATGATCTGGACCAACCACCGCGGGCGGCCGCAACCGATCGGCTCGCGCGTCGGCTCGGTCAACCTCGAGGGCGGCACCTGGGACGTCTGGATCGGCAACATCGGGTGGAACGTCATCTCGTACGTCCGGACGACGCCCGCCAACACGATGAACAACTTCAGCGTGAAGGCGTTCACCAACGACGCCGTCGGCCGTGGGCAGATCAACCCGGCGTGGTTCATGACCAGCGTGCAGGCCGGGTTCGAGCCGTGGATCGGGGGCGCGGGGCTGGCCGTGAACCAGTTCGCGTTCAACCTCAACGGCGGCACCTCGTCGGGCAGCTCCGTCATCCGCGGCGCGGGCAGCAACCGGTGCCTCGACCTCGCCGGGTGGGGCACCGCCGACGGCAACGACATCATCCTGTGGGACTGTCATGGCGGCTGGAATCAGCAGTGGCGGCGCAACGGGAACGCCCTGGTCAACCCGCAGTCCGGCAAGTGTCTGGACGTGCAGGCGGCCGGCACCGCGAACGGCAGCGCGGTCTGGCTGTGGAGCTGCATCCCGAACGGGCCGGCCCAGCAGTGGGTGCAGCAGTCGAACGGCACGCTGCGCAACCCGAACTCGGGCAAGTGCCTGGACGCCGACGGCTGGGGCACCGCCAACGGCACCCAGCTGATCATCTGGGACTGCGGGGCGGCCCAGTCCAACCAGATCTGGCGGTTCGCGTGAGGCGCCTTCTTACGTTGTTGATAGTCGCCGCCGCTGTCCTCTTTGTCCCGTCACCAGCGTCCGCGGCCCCGCTCGGCCTGCGCTTTCTCATGATCATCAAGCCGGTCTCGCAGGTGCCCGGCCTCGCCGCCACGCTGAATCAGGGCCAGATCGATTCCGCCCGTACGGCGTTCCTCTCGACGTTTCCACGAATGGTCGAAGACCTGACCGGCAACGCGGTCGACATCCAGACCTCGGTCGTGGTGTCCAGCCGCCCCCTGACGTCGATCGGCTACCAGGGCCTGATGGTCGAGCCCGGCAACGTGCCCGACGACGTGACCCAGTACGTGCACCCGCGCGAATGGGACGGCGTATTCGTGTACAACGCGTTCCGCCCCCACGCGTACTTCTCCAGCGGCGCCCCCGGCCCCCACAACACCGGCTGGACCAGCGTCAACGCCCGCGACGACCTCGGTTACAACCAGGACGCGGTGGCCGGCTGGGTGCACGAGATGCTGCACCAGCTGGGCGAGCAGTTCTACTTCCAGCAGCTCGGCGTGCCCGGCGCGGTCGACCTGCACTCGGGGGAGGCGCACGGCTACAACCAGAACAGCGGCGGACTCCCGTACTGGCTGGGCTGGTACCGCGACTTCCTCAACGGCACGATCCCCGGCGGCCTGGGACTGGGCCCGAAGGCGTGGGCGATGGGCAACCGCCGGGGCGACCAGATGATCGTCGGAGCCGGCTCGAACCGGTGCCTCGACGTCCCCGGCGGCCGCGCCGACGACGGCCTGCGCATCCAGCTGTACGACTGCCACGGCGGGCCCGAGGTCCGTTGGAGCTGGCAGAATGGAGCGCTCGTCAATTCCCGTACGGGAAAATGTCTTGATGTCGCCGGAGGCCGCACCACCGCCGGCACGCCCGTCCAACAGTGGGCGTGCCTGGGCAACGGCGCCCAGAAATGGCAGTTGACGAACGGCACGCTGCGCAACCCGAACTCGGGCAAGTGCCTGGACGCCGACGCCTGGGGCACGGCAAACGGCACACCCCTGATCATCTGGGACTGCGGCCAGGCCCAGTCCAACCAGACGTGGCGCCTGCAGAACTGACGTTGCTACCGTCCGCCAGGTGAGGAAACAGCTGGAGGCGAGCCCGTACAACGCCGAGAAGGATTTGCACGGGCTCGTCGTGCCGGATCCCCAGGCCTGCGGCGCAAAATTCATGGTGCCGCAACGCGTCGACCCGGGGGCCTCGGCGTGCCAGGAGGCGACCGGTGCTGACGCTCGGGGTTGACCTGGCCTCGGCCGACGAGCGGACGGCCATGGCGCGGATCGAGTGGGCAGGCGGGGCTGCGGTCGTACGGGAATTGCAGCTCGGGGTTTCCGACAATGAGCTCGTCGCGGCTATCGGTGGGGTCGATCAAGCTGGGGTGGACTGTCCGCTCGGGTGGCCGTCGGCGTTCGTCGACTTCGTGGTCGCGCATCGGGCCGGCACGTGGCGCCCGGTCGACGCCGACGCGTCCTGGCGCCGGACCCTGGCTTACCGGGTCACCGACCAGGTGGTGCGGGCCGAGGTGGGCATCAACCCGCTCAGCGTCTCGGCCGACCGGATCGCCTACGTGGCCTTCCGCTGCGCCAACCTGCTCGCCCAACTGCCGGGGCACAACGTCGTCGAGGTCTACCCGGCCGCGTCGCTGCGCCGGTGGGGCCTGACGCACCGCGGCTACAAGGTCGACGGCCACGACGCGCTGCTCGACGCCCTGCTGGCCGCTGCGCCTTGGCTCGACCTGGGCCCGTACGGGAAACTCGCCCGCACCAGCCACGACGCCTTCGACGCGGTGATCGCCGCCCTGGCCGCACGGGCCGCCGCGATCGGATGCACCCTGCTCCCCACCGCCGACCAGCAGGAGGCCGCCCGCACCGAGGGCTGGATAGCCCTACCGACCGGCGAGCTGAAAGATCTCCCGTAGCGTGAAACGGCGCGTAACCTGCGCGTATATGAAGCTCTTCCGCAAGAAGGCGCGCCCCGAGGCCGAAACCATCGCCGAGTTCTGGCAGTGGTGGTCGGCCGTTCGGGACCAGGTGGCGGCCGGGGTCGGCGCGGGCACGGTGGCCCAGTTCGCCGACGCCATCGGGGAGCGGGTCGCGGCGATCCACCCCGACCTGCAGTGGGAGCTCAGCCCGGGTGGCACGTCGGCCCACGCGCTGGCCGTCACCCCGGGCGGGCGGGCCGAGATCCGGGCCGTCGCCGCCCGCTGGCTGGCCGCGGCCCCGCCCGCCGACGCGATCTGGTCGTACCGGTCGGTGCGGGCGGCCGACCCGTCGACCTTCGAGTCGACCATCGAGATCGGTGGCCGGCAGTTGGAGCTCGCGCATGTCCGGTACGGCATCGCCGTCGATGAGCAGAGCCGGCAGATCGACGTCGTCTGTTACCACCCCGCGTTCGGCGGTCTCCCCGAGCAGGTTCAGGGTCAGATCACGTTTCTCACGCTCGACTGGGCCGTCGGCGAGCAGGCCGTGGAGATCTGGCTCGGCGAGATCAGCTGGAGCGGGACCGAGCCGGCCGATCCGCGTACCCCGGCCGAACTGGGCAAGGCCGTCGAGACGATGGCCGGCCGCGGCGACGACGTGTGGGCAGTCATGCAGGGTGAGCGGAAGGGTCTGCCGCTGCTGGCCACGGTCACCGTTCCGTTGCGGCCGGCCCGCTGGCCCCGGTTCGACCTGCATGTGGCGGTGCGGCTGCCCTACCTCAACAGCAACGCGGGGCAGCTCCCGGTCGACGGGTCGCTGGACGGGCTGCGGGCGTTCGAAGACGAGCTGAGCCACGCGATCGGCGTCAACGGCACCCTGGTCGCCCACGAGACCGGTGCGAACCTGCGGACGCTGCACTTCTACGCCGACGCCCAGACCAACGCGCGGGCCGAGATCGAATCACGCCTGGCGCACTGGGCGGAGGGGCGCGCCTCGACCGATGTCCGGCTCGATCCCGCGTACGAGCAGGTCCGTCACCTCATGCAGTGAGTCAGAGCCCCAGGTAGTTGCGCAACGCGTCGTCGACTCGCGACATCGTGGTCCGGGACAGCCGGCCAATTCGTGCACCGACGTTGTCGGGGACGACCGGGCGCAAGCGGGTGACGTCGATGGTGCCGCGGACCGGGTCGGCCGGGGCCGCGGACACAAGCGACGGCGACGGTGGTGTCGGGATGTCGGCGCCGAGGATGACGACGAAGGTGGCCCGGCGCGGGTTGTATGGCGCGGCGGAAACGATCGCGATGCGGGCGCGGGTGTTACCGATCGTGTATTCGTAGACGTCGCCTCGGGTCACGCGACGTCCGGGTCGAGGCGGTCGCTCGCATCGAGCGCGGCGAGGACGGCCTGGTCGTCGGCCGGCAGCGAGGACTCCCAATCGGCGATGACGTCGACGTCGCCTCGGGCCGCCTCGTGCCGGATCGCGCGGTCGAGCCAACGGCCGACGTCGAGCCCCTCGGCTTCGGCGCGGGCACGGGCCAGAGGGATGCTGCCCTCATCGAGCGTCAGGGACGTCTTGGATCGCATACCGCTCAACATACCGCCTGACGTGACGCTCATGGTAGGGGCGAGCGGAAGGACACCTCGACGCGCAGGCCGTCCTTGCCGGTTGACGATGCGGTGATGATGCCGTCGTGGGCTCGGGTGATCGAACGCGCGATGGCCAACCCCAGCCCGGCCCCGCCGCTGTGGTCGATCCGCCGGCCGTTGAGCCGGCGGAACGGCTCGAACAGCGCGGCGACCTCGTCCGGGGGCACGTCGTCGCCGGTGTTCTCGATGATGAGAGACGAAGCACCGACGCGCACCGTTATCGTTCCGCCGGCGCGGTTGTATTTCAGGG
Organism: Paractinoplanes bogorensis; assembly: GCF_018829635.1. GTDB lineage: Bacteria > Actinomycetota > Actinomycetes > Mycobacteriales > Micromonosporaceae > Actinoplanes > Actinoplanes bogorensis. Next base: position 166,894 of record NZ_JAHKKG010000015.1, on the reverse strand, counting down.
CGTTCTGCACGAGGTTCGTGACCAGCCGTTCCAGCAGCACACGCTCGCCCGGCACGGTGAACGGGCTCAACTCGCGGGTGATGGTGACTCCGGCGTCGGCCGCGCGGGAACTGTGTGCTTCGAGCACCTCGGCGGTGATGTGGTCGAGTCGTAGCGGCGTACGGGAAAGAAGGCCCCGGTCACTCTCGCTGAGCACCAGCAGACCCTCGATCAGGCGTTCGTTGCGCTCGTTGGTCTCGAGCAGCTGGGCGGCCAGCAGGGCCAGCTGATCCTCGCCGAGCGTGCGCGACAACCCGACCTCGATCAACGTGCGTTGCACGGCCAGGGGGGTGCGCAGTTCGTGCGAGGCGTCGGCGGCGAAACGGCGCTGGGCCTCGTAGCCGATCGCGATCCGGTCCATCATCTCGTCGATCGCCCGGCCCACCGCGGCCAGTTCGTCGTGGGCGGTCGGGCGCAGGCGGTGCCCCAGATTCTGCGGGCCGACGTTGGCGATCACCGGCACCAGGTCGCGCAGCGGGCGCAGGCACCAGCGCATCAGCGGATAGCACGCGGCCAGGAACAGGGTGACCGTGATCAGGACGGCCAGGATCGACGGGATGCTCGGGCGGCGGAAGATCTGCCGGCACACGTACGTGGATTCGGGGCTGGGCGCCACACACCAGGACGGGCCGAATTCGCGCCAGAAGAACAGCAGCAGCTCCGCCGCCCGGCCCACGAACAGCGACCCGATCAGGAGCACCGCCCCGAACAGGAGGATCCGCCTCCGCAAAGTCATGAGCCGAGCCGATATCCGGCCCGCGGCACGGTGTGGATCACCGGGGGATCGCCGAGCTTGCGGCGCAACGTCATCACGGTCATCCGTACGGTGTTGGTGAACGGGTCGGTGTTCTCGTCCCAGGCCTGTTCGAGCAGGTCTTCGGCGCTGACCACGCGGCCGCCGGCGCGCAGCAGCACGTGCAGCACGGCGAACTCCTTGGGCGACAGCGACAGCACCTCGCCGTCACGGCTCGCGGTGTGCCGGGCGACGTCGAGCACCACGCCGTCCTGTTCGAGCACAGGCGGCAGCGCCGGACCGGACCGCCGGGAGAGGGCCTGCAGCCGGGCGACCAGTTCGGCGAACGCGAACGGCTTGGTCAGATAGTCGTCGGCCCCCAGCCCGAGCCCCTCGACCCGGTCGCGGATCCCGGCCGCCGCGGTGAGCAGCAGCACCTTGGTGCCCGTGCCGGAACCGGCGATCCACCGGCACACCTCGTCGCCGGTGTGGCCGGGCATGTCCCGGTCGAGCACGGCGACGTCGTAGCGGTTGACCGCGAGCCGTTCCAGCGCACCGTCACCGTCGTAGACCACGTCGACCGCCATGGCGAGCCGCCGTAGCCCTTCGGCGACGGTGTCAGCCAGCACCCGTTCGTCCTCCGCCACCAGCACCCGCACGTCTGCCACCCTCGCACAGCCGCGATAAAGGATTCGTAAGGACGCCGCTGACGGCCCTGTAACACCCGGAAAAGCAGCATGGTCGGCATGCTCGGAAACCTGCTGCTGTCCGCCGCTCTCGCCCTGACGCCCACGATCGCGCACGGCGAGAACGCGAAGGACGGCGCCTACCCCTTCTCGGTGCTGCTCACGATGACCGGCCTGCCGACCCCCGACCACGGCACCCGGGACAGCTCGTGCTCGGGCGCGCTCATCGCCCCGACCTGGGTGATCACCGCCGGCCACTGCTTCCGCGACGCGTCCGGGCGCCGGGTCAGCCGCACGGTCGCCGAGGAAACCACCGCGGTGGCCGGGCGGATCAAGATCAAAGGCTCGGGTGGGTACGCCGTACGCGTCGTCCAGGTGCACCAGTCGGAAACCGCCGACGTCGCCCTGGCCCAGCTCGAGCACCCGATCACCGACGTGCGCCCGCTGCGTATCGCGACCACCCCGCCCGTCCCGGGAGAAACCGTGCGCCTCACCGGTTACGGCCTGGTCGGCGACACCCCGGCCACCCGCCTGCAGACCGGCCGCTTCGTGGTCGGCAACGTCGGCGAATCCCTGATCCAGACCTCCGGCCACGCCCCACGCCCCGACACGAGCCCGTGCCCGCACGACTCCGGCGGCCCGTACTTCCGCGCTGGAAAGGACGGCGACCCCGAACTGGTCGCCGTCGTGAGCTCGGGCCCGACCTGCCCGCACGAGGGCCCCGACCAGGCCGCCCGCGTCGACAACCTCAGCGCCTGGATCACCGCCACGGTCGACGACCGCCCGCACCCGCTGCGCACCGTCGCCCTGGTCGCCGTAGTCCCCGCCCTGGCCACGATCGGCGCTCTGGCCTTCCGCCGCCGACGGTTCGGGAGGCCCTAGATTGCACGCGTGGAGTTCACCTACGAGGAGCGGCGGCCGCCCGGGCTCGCGCGGTTCGTGGAGTCGATCTGGTACGCCCGCGGCCGCATCGACTATCAGCGCGAATGGATCGCCCCCACCGGGTCGACCGTCGCCGTCGTCGTGCTCGGTGACCCGATCCGTCTGGTGACCGGCGATCACCCGCCGCTCGTCGCCCACGAGGGCTTCCTGATCGGGCCGCACGACCGCCCCGTGCTCAACGAGCCCCTCGGTGAGACCCATTGCTTCGGCGTGGTGACCACCGCGGTCGGGTGCCGGGCGCTTTTAGATCAAGACCCTTCCCCCGTACGGGGAAAGGTCGTGCCCTGGCCCGCGACCGCTCTGCGCCAGGCCCTGTCGACCGACGGCCGGCTCGACGTCCTCGAGAAAGCGCTGGTGCCCGCCGCGCCCGGCCCGGCCCTGCTGCGGTGTGAGGCGGCCGTGCACGCGCTCGAGGCCGACCCGCGACGGTCGATCGCCGGACTGGCGGCCGAACTGAACGTCTCGCACGGGCACCTCGACCGCGAGTTCACCGAGATCGTCGGCCTGGGCCCGCGCGTGCTGTCCCGGATCCTGCGGTTGCGGTCGCTGCTGGCCGCGCTCGACGTCTACGCGCCGGTCGACTGGCCCGGGCTCGCCGCCACGTACGGATGGTTCGACCAGAGCCACTTCATCCGCGACTTCCGCCGGCACACCGGCGTCACCCCGTCGGCCTACGTCCGGGCCCAGCGCTCCGCGTTCACCCCCGACCAGGCCGCCCCGGGATTCGTCCCGGACGTGAAGTAGCCCGACGTGAAGTAGCGCTACGTGAAGTAGCGCTACGTGAAGCAGCCGGAGGTCAAATCTGTCCAAGACACGGGGGCGCCGGACCCGCGACCCTGACCGCCGTGACCACTGCGTTTACCGCCTCCGCGACCGTCGAGCGCCCGGCCCCCGAGGTATGGGCCCACCTGACCGACTGGCCCGCCGCCCCGGCGTGGATGTCCGGCCTCGAGAGCATCCGGGTGAACGGCTCCGACCTGACCTTCCGGGCCCGGGGCCGCGACCGCACGGCCCGGATCGAGATCGTCGACCCCGGCCGTACGGTCGTCGTGCGCTCGGCCCAGGGAACCGTCAGCACCGCGTACACCTACACGTGCGATCCCGAGGGCCCCCGCACCAACGTCACCCTGATCGCCGACTGCGAGGTCGGCGGCGTCTGGCGCCCGTTCGCCGCCCTGCTCCGGGCCGCGATCCGCCGAGCCGACAGCGGCCAGCCGGCCGCGCTCAAGCGGGTGATCGAGGCCCGCTGACGTCCCGGATCGCCGATTCGATCTCGCGGACGCGGTCGGCCAGCAGGCCCACCGCGCCGACCGCGCGGACCATCGGGTCGTCGTCGGCGCCGCCCAGGGCCTGCTCACGTCGGTAGGCGGCCTTGACCTCGTCCCAGCGTGCCGTCTGCTCGGGCGTCAACCGGTCGCGCAACGCCGCCAGCTTGAGCAGGTTGGCCTCGGCCCCGCCGGCCAGGGTCTGCGCCTCACCCAGGTAGTGGTCGTCGATCACCGTCTCGAGCTCGTCGTCGTTCATCGCCGGCACGATGCGTTCGGCCAGCTTGTTCATGTTGCGATAGCTGCCCTGCAGGCGGAACGGCGGCTCGCTGCGGGCCGCGTCCGACTGGGCCGCCGACGCGATGTAGGCCTGGTTGTTTCGCAGCACCACCCGCTGGACCTTCTTCATCTTGCGCAGCACCGACAGCACCTGCTCGAGTTCGGCCGCCGAATAGGGGTGGGACAACCGGTCCGCCCGTACGGAATCGTCGCCGTCGGCCAGACGCAGCAGCAGCGGCAGGTCGGCGCGGTCGCGGGCAGCCAGCGGGGCCAGCGTGGTGTTCGAGGTGAGCGCGTTTTCCAGATAGGACAGCTCGAACAGGTCCTCGCGGCCGGCCAGCACGTCGCCCAGGTTCCACACGTCGGCCCGGTTGGCCAGCATGTCGGGCACCCGGAACCGACGCCCGGTCTCGGTGTACGGGTTTCCCGCCATGCACACCGCGAACCGCTTGCCACGCAGGTCGTACGTGCGGGTCCGCCCGTCCCAGACGCCCTCCATCCGGCGCTGGGCGTCGCACAGCGAGATGAACTTCTGCAGCAGTTCCGGGTTGGTGTGCTGGATGTCGTCCAGGTAGAGCAGCACGTTGTTGCCCATCTGCAGGGCGAACGAGATCTTCTCCACCTCCTGCCGCGCGGTCGCGTCGGGGGCGTCGGCCGGGTCGAGCGACGTGACGCCGTGCCCGAGCGCGGGCCCGTTGACCTTCACCAGGATCACGCCGAGCCGGTCGGCCACGTACTCCATCAGCGTGGTCTTGCCGTAGCCGGGCGGTGAGATCAGCATCAGCAGGCCGGACTGGTCGGTTCGCTTGCCGTCGCCGGTGGCGCCGAGCTGGCGGGCCAGGTTGTCACCGATGAGCGGCAGGTACACCTCGTCGAGCAGCCGGTTGCGGACGAACGCGGTCATCACCCGCGGCTTGAACTCGTCCAGCCGCAGCCGGTCGCGTTCGGCCGAGGCCAGGGCGGCCCGCTGCTTCTGGTAGACGCGGTAGGCCGGCATCCGATCCTCGCGCAACGAGCGGGTGCGGGTCAGCAGGTCGTCCAGCCGTACGGTCAACGACCCCTCGCTGATCCGCGGGTGCACGCCGAGCAGCCCGGTGACCGTCTCGGTGAGCGAGGCCGACACGTCGTACCTGGTGAGTCCGGTCAGTTCGACCGCGACCGCCTCGACGACGTCGGCCGGGTCGCCGGCATCCGGCTTGGCCGCCCGGAAAGCGCTCAGCCACGCGTGCACCAGCTGCTTCCGGGCCGGCCGATCGCCCTCGAGCGCGCGCAGGTCGGCCGCATACTGCCGGCCCGCCGCCGACTGCGGGCCACCCAGCTCACGGTGGAAGCGGTCGAGCAGCGTGCGCGCCCCGGCGCTGGTGGCGAATCCGTCGGGGGCGGTGGCCAGCTCCTCGGCCAGGTATTCCCCGCCCGGTCCGAGCTCGGCGCACAGCTCGTCCCAGGCCGCGCCGGCCGAGCCGAACATCGCCCGTACGCGGGCCAGCGACGCCGCCCGCAAGGTCCATTGCTCACAAAGGAGAGGCGTCGTCTCGAAGGCCCAGAACAACTGCGCGGCCGCCCGCACCGATGGGGGATACCGCAGCAGCCCGGCCCCGGCGTGCAACCGGACCAGAGCGGCCAGGATCAGGGCGGCGTCGGCGTCGTGCACCCCACGCTCGTAGCCCTCGTCGTAGCGGGCCTCGGCCCCACGCCGTACGAGATCACGCAGTGTCCCGTCGGTGAGAGCCGCAGCCGCCGCCGCGGGATCGTCCGCGAAGACCGCCGCGGCCAGGTGCTCGCCGCGATAGACCTGCGCGTCCTCGGAGATCAGCGGCTGGTCCCAGAACGTGCGGGTGGCCAGGAAGGCCTCGTCGCGGACCGGGCCCCGGTAGTCGGTGCCGGTGATCGCGAACGCCAGCTCCCCGGCGTGCGGCACCAGCGTCAGGTCGATCGCGCTGGTGTTGACGGCGAACGTGTGCCGGCCGAGCCGGATCGTGCGGCCGCTGTCGTCGTACAGGTCCTGGCGGTCGCGCAGCGCACGGCCGGCGTCCTGCCGGGCCGCCTTGAGCTGACCGTCCAGCTCTTCCGCCCGTACGGTGTCACCCAGCTCCCGCAGATCGACGGTGAGCGAGCGCAGCTTGGCCACCATCGGGTCGGTGGCGAAGTAGGTGTTGACCTGATCGGCGTCGGTCAGCGCGCCGGCCCGGCGGTGCACGGTGGCGAGGATGCGGCGGGCCGAGTCGTTCAACCGGTCGGCCCGGCGCGCCTGCTCGTCCAGCAGGGCCTGCTTGCGGCCCGAGATCGCCTCGTAGACCTCGGTACGTTTGGCGCCCAGCTGCTCGGCGAAGTCGGCGAACTCGCCGAACCGGGTCTCCAGCGTCTCGATCTGGGCCATCAGCCGGGTCAGGTGCTCGTCGCAGCGGTCCGGCGTGTCGGCCGCGGCCAGCGCACCGCTGACCGCCTGCCCGAACAGGGCGAACTCGGCCGCGAACTCGGCCCGGCCCTCGAGCGCGGCCAGGTCGCGGCGGCGGCCGTCGACGGTGGCGCGAGCCCGGTTCAGCCCGCCCAGCACCGTGCCGAGGCGTTCCAGGATGCCCACGCGCACGGTGGCGTCGGCGATGTCGAGGCCGCCGATCACTTCGGTGACCGCCTGGATGCCGTCGAACTGCTCGGCGATCCGGGCGGTGACCGGCTCGGCCTCGGCCACGGTGGCGATCGCGCCGGCCTCGGCGACCAGACCCTCCACCGTGGACTCGTAGTCGGCCAGCGCGTCCGGCCGCTGCAGATGGTCGACCGCACGGCGGGCGGTCTCGTCGACCGCGGTGGACAGCGAGGCGTCCACGGCGTCGATGCGGGCGAGGTCGGCGTAGCGCATCTCGCGCAGCCCGGCCAGGCGGCCCTGTTCCTGACGCAGCCCACCGAGCTGCGACACCCAGCCACCGGTGGTGGTCGGATTTTCCGCGCGGGAGGCCCCGATCAGCGCGGTGGCGGCGGTCTCGGCCGCGGTCACCGCGTCGGCCGCCTGCCCGGTCAGCACCTGCACCGACTCGAACTCGTCGAGCACCTGCTCGGCCGTCGCGCGTACCTCGGTCAGCGGCTCGGCCAGGTTTTCCAGCTCGGCGTCGGCCAGCCAGTGGTAGCTGTCGGCGACCCGGGTGCAGGCCGCGATGATCGCCTCGAACACCGGCCCGGACGGGCTCATCTCGTCGACCATGCGGGTCACGGCGAGCGCGTCGGCGATGCCGCGCACCAGGTCCGCGTTGCCGATCCGGTCCAGCGGTCCGTCGCCGGCCGGGCGTGCGGCGGCGAACGTGTCCGACTCGTACGGCGTCTGCCAGACCTGCATCGGGTGCACGCGGGCCGGCTCGTCGGTGGTGGTGCGGAAGACGACCAGGGTGCCGTCGTCGAACAGCGAGTAACCGTGGCCGACGATCGGGGTGGCGACCTCTTTGCGGATCACGTTGTACGGCAGCAGCAGGTAGCGGCCGGCGGCGCGGGCGTGGAAGACGTACAGCACGTCCTCGCCGTTGACCGAGTGGATGGCCCGCTCGTACTCGAGGTCGGTGGTGTCGGCGTCGAACGTCTTGGCCGCGCCGGTGGCCAGGTAGTAGCCGCCGGGGAAGATGATGCCCTGGTCGTCCGGCAGGCGACGGCAGGCCTGGCCGATGCCGTCGAGGCGGCGGACGTCCCGGGTGCGGGTGTTGAAGACCAGAAAGCGATAGACCGTTTCCTGGTACGGCAGCACGCGCAGCAGAATCAGGGGACCGACCCGCGCGTACGAGATCTCCGCGTCGGCCAGACTCTGCAGCGGCTCGTCGACCGGTTCGGAGAAGATGCCCTCGCCGACCTCGGTGTTGTTCTCGACCTTGATCGTCAGGGTGCCGCCGACCGCCTCGACGAACACCTCGTCCTCGATCGAGACGTGCGGGTGCCGGCCCAGCACGTGCTGCTCGCGGCCGGTGACGATCCACTCGAAGTCGTGCTGGGGCGGGAACACGTGGTCGCGCTCGCCGCGGTTGTCCAGATAGGACACCGCGCCGTCGGTGCCGACCCGCCAGCGCAGCACCTTGAGGTCGTCGCCCCGGGCGCCGGTCTGGAACACGGCCAGCAGCAGTCCCTCGATCCGGCGCAGCTGCAGCAGTCTGGTCTGCTTGTAATAGCGGTAGAGCTCGGCGAAGTCGCGCTCGAACCCCGGGTCGTCGAGCAGCCCGGGCAGGGTGGCCGGCTCGAACGTCTTGCCGTTGAACCGGTGCACCGCGAACACGTCGGCGACCGAGGTCTCGGCCTTGAGCCCGATGAACACGTTGTAGCCGAACAGCATGACGCCGCCGACCTGGGCGATGTCGCGGGGCACGCAGTTGTTCTCGGTCCGCACCCGGTCGGTGTGCAGCAGCGTCGTCTGCTGCCCGCCGAACGTGGAGATGCGGCGGGCGTTCAGGGCCTCCGCGCGGCCGGCCAGGTCGCGCGCACGCGCCCCGAGCCGGCCGCGCAGCACCTCATAGGTGCCGGCGTCGATCGTTTCCTGGGTCACCGGGACGCCGGCACCTTTCCGTCGGCGATACCCATCTTCTCGGCCGCGGCCAGCAGCTCACGGAGCTTGCCGGCGTCCTGGCCGCCGTTCTTGATCTGCTGGGTCAGGAACGCGGCCAGGCTCACGTTGGCCACGTCCGAGGTGGACACCGAGCCCACCACGCGGCCCAGGTCGTCGGCGAAGTTGGCCGACCCGTCCAGGTAACGCGCGCCCAGGCCCTGCGCCACCGTCGAGTGCTCGACGAACCCGTCGACGCTCTTGCCCAGCGTGATCGAGCCGATCAGCTTGTCGAAGAACATCGAGTCGCCGCCGACGATGTCGATGTCGGCCTTCTCGAGCCCGGCCGCCAGCACCATGGCCTGCGCCTCGGCGACCTCGCGGTGCACGTTGATGCCGGCCAGCCGGATCTCCTTCTCCATCTCCAGCCGCAGGCGGTACTCCTCGTGCTCGCGGGTGGCGTCGTCCAGCGCGGCCATCGCGCCCGCCTTCTCCTGCAGACCCTCGGCCTCGCCCTTGAGCTTCTCGCGGATCGCCTCCGCGATGACCAGCGCCTTCTCCCGCTCGACGGCGGCCTCGGCCCGGCCCGTCTTCTCGATCACCTCGGCGTTGCGCTCGCGCACCTGCACGTCGGCCAGGCCGGACGCGGCCGCCTCGGCCTGGGTGCCCTCGGCCAGCCGGATCTTCGACCGGGCGTCGAGTTCGGCCGCCTGCTGACGGGCCTCGGCCAGCAGCACTTCCTCGCGCGCCTTGAACTTGGCCGCGGCCTCGGCCGCCTCGGCCGCCTTGATGTCCTTGACCAGGGCCTCTTGCGCCTCGGCCTCGGCCGCGATGATGACCGCCTGGCGGGTGCGCTCGGCCTCCTCGACCGTACGCAGGCGCTTGATGTTCTCCTCCTGCTCGGCCACCGTCTTCTCGACCGCGATCCGCTCCCGGATCACCTCGGCCATCAGCCGCTTCTCGGCCTCGACCTCCTTGTCCTTCGAGATCGTGGACAGCTCGGTCTCACGCTGGCGGCCGATCACCTCGAGCATCCGGTCCTTCTCGATGCGCTCGGTCTCGATCGCGATGACCCGCTCGCGGTTCTTCTCGGCCACCGCGATCTCGCGGCGCTTGTTCTCTTCCTGCACACCGAGCTGCTGGTCGGTCTTGAGCAGGGCACCCTGGGCGCGCAGCCGCTCCTCGGCGTGGGCCAGGGCGATCTCGGCCTCCTCGCGGGCCCGCATGGTCTCGATCTCGCGGCGCTGCTTGATCTCGGCGTCGGTCTGCCGGCGCTCCAGCTCGAGGATGGCCTCGCGGGCGTCGACGTCCTGCCGCTTGATCTCCTTCTCCTCGTTGCGCCGGAAGTCGTTGGTCCGCACCGACTCGATCGCGGTCAGTTCCGTGATCTTGCGGATGCCCTGCGCGTCGAGGATGTTCTTGGGGTCGAGCGAGGCCATCGGCGTCTGCTCGAGGAAGTCGATCGCCGCGTCCTCCAGGCTGTAGCCGTTGAGGTCGGTGCCGATCACCTCGATGATCTGGTCGCGGAAGTCGTTGCGCCGGGTGTAGAGGTCGACGAAGTCGAGCTGCTTGCCGACCGTCTTGAGCGCCTCGGAGAACTTGGCGCTGAACAGTTCCTGCAGCGTCGACTCGTTGCTGGCCCGGTCGGTGCCGATGGCCTGGGCGACCTTGATGACGTCTTCGGTCGTCTTGTTGACCCGTACGAAGAACGTGATCCGGATGTCGGCCCGGATGTTGTCCTTACAGATCAACCCCTCATGTCCCGTACGGGTGATCTCGATCGTCTTCACCGAGATGTCCATCATCTCGGCCTTGTGCAGCACCGGCAGCACCACGGCGCCGGTGAACGTCACGTCGACGCGGCGCACCTTGGACACGATGAGGGCCTTGCCCTGTTCGACCTTGCGGAACATGCGGCTGACGAAGAACAGCACGCCGATGGCCACCAGCAGCACCACGGCTGCGAGCACACCGAACCCGGTGGAGACAACGTCCATCAATGACCCCTTGTTGCGATATCGGTGGGAACGACCCAGAAGAACTCGCCGTCCGGGTCGAAGTCGTAGAGAAGTGCCTCGGACCCGGCGCGCAGATCGTCGGCGCCGGCCTGGCGCACCTGGACGATCGCCGACGAGCCGTCCGGCGCGTGCACTTCGGCCTGGCCGAAGGTGTCGGTCACCCGCCCGGTGCGGATGACGCAGGTGAGCCCGACGAAGTCGGCCCGCGAGGCGTCGGGGCCGGCCGGGAGCAGTTTGCGGATCGGAATCACCAGGATGCGGGTGAGCAGCCAGGCCACGGCGAGCGCGGCGACCAGCACGGCCCAGAGCGGGACCGGCCCGTGGAACTGGCCGCCGGCCAGGCTGGCGAACCAGGCGAACGCGATCACCAGCGACAGCGACACCGGGGCGGGCACACCACCCAGCCCGGCGAAATCGAGGGGGCCGCCGTCGCTCGCCTCGGACCCCGCATCGGGGTCGGCGCCGCCCACGATGACCACCAGCCAGTAGCCCACGACCACGACGAGCAGAGGCGTGAACAGCACGGTGGGGAAACTCAACGCAGCGTCGATGAACCCGCTCAAGCCAGACCCCCCGTCCCATGATCGTGATCTCATGGTGACAGCCCGCGTCCAGCCACGATCGCCCGGACATTCTGGGGTCTGTGCCTCATCCCAGGCCACCCCACCTGCGGATTTTTGTCGAAACCGTCATATCTGGGGTCTCGGCGCTGTCCGGTATCCGGCAGAATTCGATCATGGCTTCCGTCGATGAGATCGTCGCCGCGCTGGCGGACGTGCCGAGTGCGGACCGGGTCGGCTGGCGTTTCGCCGACGAAGTGAGCCGTCTCGATCAGCCCGTGACGCCGCCGTCGCGGCCCGTCCCGGCGTGGTTTCGGGTGGGTGTCGAGAACGCGGTCGGCTGGCTTGCCGGCACGTGGCCGCAACGACCGCTGTTCCGGCCGATCCGGGCGCTGGACCGGGCCGGGATCGTCACGCCGGCCCACGACGACGCGTACGTGCTGGCCATGGTCTCGGCCCTGGGGGACCGGGGCGACGCCGAGTATCGGCTCGCCGTGATCCGCGCCGACCACGAACTGCGCGACGACCTGCTCTGGCGGGTGTTCGAGGTCGAGGGCGGCGGCGAGGTCAGTCTGACCAACGTCGACAAGTTCAGCATGCCGGGATGTGGCTGGGCCGACGCGTTCCGGACCCTGGTCGCCGAGGGCGCGCTGCCCCGCGAGCGGGTGCTGAACAGTTGCCTGGCCGCGCTGGGCCGCGACTTCAGCGCCTACCGGGCCGGATTCTTCGCGCGTCTCTTCGACTCGCTCACGCCCACCCCGGCCGAGCTGGCCACCGCGCGGCCCCGCCTTCTGCGGCTGCTCTCGTCGACGGTCCCGGCCACGGTCGCGTTCGCGGCCCGGCACCTGGCCACGACCGAGCCCGACGAGGAGTTCCTCGACGCGTGCCCGCCGGCCCTGGTCGTGCCGGCCAAGAACACGCCGCTCGCCCTCCTGCGCCTGGTCGCCCGGGCCGCGCCACGGCATCCGGAGCGGGCCGCCGAGGTCGCCGCCGTCGCGCTCGAGCACCGGCACCGCGACGTGCAGCTCGCCGCGCTCCAGCTGTTGCGCGAGTGGGGCGCGGGCGAACTGGTGGCGTCCCGTCTCGACCTGCTCGAGCCGTCGGTGGCCCAGCAGGCGACGGCGTGGTTCGGGCTCGTCCGCCCCGACGAGTCACCCGCCCCATCAGCGACGGAAGAGATCAAATCCGTTTCCCGTACGCCGGGGGAGCGCGCCGCCGCATTGATGGCCGGCGACACCGACCCGTGGGAGATCGAACAGTTCCTGGCCGACGTCGCCGCCGGTCGCGCCCCCACCGAACTGAACAAGCCCGCCCGCCGCGCGTTCAAGTATTCGGGCGAGCTGCGCCACGTGGTCGCCGCGATGCTGCTGGGCGAGCGTCCGCACCTGAGCCGCGGCGGCTTCCTGGCCCTGCGGTTGCGGGAGATCCAGGGGTTCACCGGCCCGCGTACGTTGCTCGCCACCCCGTCCGATCCGAGCGGCTGGCTCGACCCGGCCGAGTTCGTCGCCCGCCTGGCCGCCCAGCCCGGACCGGCCCGCCACGACCTGATCGCCGCCCTGTTGCGCCTGCACCCGGACGGACGGGAAGCCGCTCTCCGAAAAGGTGATGTCAGCGCGGTCGTCCGGTACGCGCTGGGCGGCCCGCCGGCCGAGATCGACGACCACGCGCTCTGGGTGGCCGCCGCCCGCACCCGCGCGCCGCTCGACGACGACCCGCACCTGATCGCGGCCGGGGTCACCGGGGCCGGCCGGGGCCACGCGGCCCGCCTGACCGTGCGCCTGACCTCGGACTCGTGGAGCTACCAGACCGAGACCGGCACCCGTACGGTCGTGGTCTGGGAGCCGCAGCTCGAGGTCGAGCCCCGGGTCGTCCGCCACACCGACGAGCCGACCGTGCCCGGTCCGGAGGCCGACTTCGTACGGTGGCAGGCGCAGACCTGGCCGCACGACGCCGAGACGTTCCTGGCGGCCGAGATCGAGGCCGCGATGTCGTCCGCGTACGGCGAGAACGACGGCCGGACCCCGGAACGCCTGGACGCGCTGCTCGCCCACCCCGGCCGGCTCGGACCGATGGCCGCGACCGTGGTCGCCGCGGCACTGACCGCGCAGGACACGGGCTGCCGCATCCGGGCCGCCGAGGCACTGACCACCCTGGTCCCGCGGCGGATTCCGGTGCCGGTGATGGCCGGCGCGATGGCGTTGCTGGCCGAGCACGCCACCGCCACCCGGTGGGCGGCCGCCCTGCGCGACACGGGCGACCCGCACACGGTGATCGCCGTCCTGAGCGGGCTGCTGCCACGGCTTCCGTACACGCATCGGGGCCTGAACGCGCTGATCGAGACGCTGATGGAGGAATGTGTGCGGGCCAACGGCGTACCCGGGAAGGCTCTTGATCCTTGGTTGTCGGGTTTCACCGGCTCGTCGAAGGCCGCCCGGAGCGCGCGTGACCTGGCGAAACTGATGCCATGACGGTCGAGCAGCTCTATCGATACCGGCACCCGTCGGTCCTCGGCCCCGACGGGCTGAGGCTGGCCACCTCGGGCGGCCCGGTCGAGCATCCGTACTTCTTCGACGGCCTGATCGAACGGCCGCCGGTGGTCGCGGCCGGTCTGCTCGCGGTGGCCCGGGTCGCGCGCACCCGCTTCTTCACGCCGCCGGGCATGCTGGCCGCGATCCTGCGCGCGGCCGACCCGATCGTGACCAGCGACGGCGCGATGCTGCGGTTCGAGAGCCTGTCGGCCGACTGCGGGGTCTACGCCCGTCTGGACGTGCTGCCGGACGGGCTCGGCGCGATACCGCGGGCCGCCGGGACGACCAATGTGGACTTCAACGGTCCGATGCGGGACGCGCTGGCCGGGCTGTCCGGACCCGACCCGATGCACCTGTCGGTCGGCGACGACGAGGTTCGGGTCCGCACCCTGGACGCCGAGGCGGTGGAACGCCGGGTCCCGCTGCCCGGCCGTTGGGTGCGCAGTCTGGCCGAACTGAACGTGATCGCGCGTGCCCTGCGGCCGGCCGCCACCTATCCGGCCGCCCATCTGCGGCGCCTGTTGCAGACCCAGGCCCGCGGGGCGCGCAGCGCGGACGTCCTGCACGTGGTGCCCGGCCCCGGCGGCCCGCGGCTCGCCTCACGTCCGGCGGCCGGCAGCGTGGCGGTGGCCGGGCTGGACCGGCTGCGCCCGGTCGAACCGCTGCTGCGGCACGCGACGACGGTCCGGGCCTTCGGCCTCGGCACCGGCAGCGCCTGGCTGCTCGAGATGCCCACGGCCCGGCTGACGGTGATGCTCAGCCCAGCGGTCAGCCGCGGGTTCTCGGGCGAGGGCGGTCTGCTCTCCGACGGCGTTCTCGACGACACCGGGTTCGACCTGGCCGACGGCACCACGTTCGAGCGGCGGCTGCCGCTGGACGCCCGGCCGGACGCGGACGACCAGCCCCGGCTGCGGGCGGCGCGGGCGCTGGTCGACTCGGGCGCGGTCGTCCCGGGCCCGGATCACACGATCGTGACGAGCGGCGGGACCGCGTACGTGGTCCGCCGTACGCCCGACGGGGAACGCTGCACGTGCGCCTGGTTCGCCACGCACGGACTCGGTCGCGGCCCGTGCAAACACATCCTCGCGGCCCGGCAAGGTCCTCCGATCGGCGGACCGTCCTAGATCGGCCCGGCCCATAGGCTCACGATGTGCGGGTCAGTGACGTGATGACGGGCTTCCCGGCCTACATTCGGCTCGGTGCGACCATCCGGCGGGCGGCCGAGGTGGTCAGCGTCTCCGAGGTCGGGCAACTGATGGTTCTCGACCACGAGGGCCGCTTCGTCGGTTCCCTGTCGGAAGAGGATCTCGTCCGGGCCATGCTGCCCGGCTTCGACGACGTCACCGAGGGCGGCGGCACGCTGGCCGACGCGTTCCGGCTCTTCCTCGAGCGCGGGCGCACCCTGGCCGAGCGGGTGGTCGACCCGCTCGTGGTGCGGGACGCGGCCACCGTCAAGCCGACCGACGAGCTGGCCCGGGCCGCGATCGTGATGATCGACCGGGGGATCCGGCGACTACCCGTGGTCGACGACGGCAAGCTCGTCGGCACGCTGTCGCGGGCCGATCTGTGCCGGGCGGTGATCTACCATTCCTGAGCTCCGGCTTCTCGTCACCGACCGGAAGACCCAGGCGACCAGCGAACAGGTGTGCGCGCTCCCGATCGTCTTCGGCCGGGACAGCAGCGTGGCCGCGGTGGCGCTGGACGACCGCAACATCTCGCGGCGGCACGCCCGGCTCGAGATCACCGGGCCCGAACTGGTCTTCACCGACCTCGGCAGCACGAACGG
This sequence comes from Paractinoplanes bogorensis, assembly GCF_018829635.1. Taxonomy (GTDB): domain Bacteria; phylum Actinomycetota; class Actinomycetes; order Mycobacteriales; family Micromonosporaceae; genus Actinoplanes; species Actinoplanes bogorensis. Next base: position 151,548 of record NZ_JAHKKG010000015.1, on the reverse strand, counting down.
CTCTTTCGTCAACGGTGAGCGGGTGACCCGCCGGGTGCTCGCGGCCGCCGACGTGCTGCAGATCGGCCGGTACGACGTCCGGTGGGCGTTCGTCGACTCGAACGCGACCATGCTGTTCGACGAGTCCCAGCTGACCAGCGTGCGGCCGCCGGACCGGCCCGAGATCGCGGCCCGGCGGGTCGTGCTGGCCGCCGAGGCGCACAACCGGCAGGCCGGGCACGAGCTCGACGGCTTCCTGTCACACGCGCACGGCTTCCTGCCGGCCGAGCTCCCGCTGACCGCGTTCCCCGGCTCGCACCGGGCCTGGGACGAGATGACCGACCAGCTCCCCGAGCTGTTCCGGCGGCTGCGGGTGCGTCGCGCGTTCGACGCGATGCCGGTGCTCGACGCCCGGCCCGAGGCGCTGCCCGACCGCTATCTGCTGCGCGCCTCGACCATGCTCGGCGTCTTCGCCCACGCCTACCAGTACATGGCGATCGACCCGCCGACCGCGCTGCCCGACTCGCTGCTGCAGCCGTGGACCACCGTCTCGCGCCGGCTCGGCAAGAAGACCCCGGCCGTCTCGTACATCGACCTGTTCTTCTACAACTGGCGGCTCCGCGACCCGGCCGGTCCGCGGGCTCTGGACAACATGGACCTGCTCGTGCCGACCTGGAACAACGCGGCCGAGCGGGTGTTCTATCTCGTCACCACCGAGTTCGCGATGGGTCTGACGCCGGTGCTGGGCGCGATGCTCGACGCCCAGGAGGCGGTGGCCGCCGACGATCCGGCCGCGCTGGAACAGGCGCTGTTGGTCATCCTGGGTCAGTTGCAGCACGTCACCCAGGCCATCTATCCGCAGATCGACCCCAACCCGCGCGGCCGTCACTGGCTCGACCAGGTGCTGTGGGCCAAGACGGTCGGCACCGCCGGGGTCCCGATCTTCGACGGCGCGCCCAGCCCCAGCGGCACCGCGCAGCCCCAGATCCACGCGCTGGACGCGTTCCTCGAACGCCGCGAGTTCGGCTCGGTGGTCGGGCAGCAGAGCATCTATCTCGCCGGGTTCTTCCCGCGCCACTGGCAGGAGCTGGTGGCGGCGCTCCGCGAGGTTTCCGTACGCCAGTACGTCGAGGACAGCCGCAGCAGCACGTTGCGCGGCGTCTACAACGCGATGCTCGACGCCTACGTCGGTGACCGCGGGTGGATGGGTCTGCACCGCATCAAGGCGTACGGCTTCCTCGAAGTGGCCTTCAAGGTCGGCCGCCAGGTGACCACCGGCGCCCGGTTCACCGGCCTGTTCAAGGACCGCACCTGGGACAAGGTGGACGGTGAGCTGGCCGTCGTCCGCGAGGAGCGCCGCCCCCCGGTGGGCGCCCCGGTCGTGTTCGGCACCACTCGCCGGGGCCGGGTCGTCACCGGCGAGTCCGGCGCGTGGACCTGCTATCTCGACATCGACGTGACCGGGCAGGGCGTGCACCACCTGCCCGGCGACCGGGTCGGCGTGCTGGCCGAGCACGAGGACGAGCTGGTCCGGCGTACGGTATCGGCCCTGCAGGCCACCGGCGACGAGCTGGTGCCGTTGACTCCGCAGTGGCAGCAGGCGGTGGCCCGGCGCGAGGGCTACGGCGAGGTCGACGTGCTGCCGCTGCGCACCCTGCTGCGCTTCGCCCAGCTCCGGCCGATCGGACGCGAGCTGGCCAAACGGCTGGTCAAGCTGACCGCGGTCGGGGCCTGGCAACGGGTCGTGGACGCCCGCATGGAAGACCAGTGGGAGCTGTGGGACGTCCTCAACCTGCTCTACGCGGGCGGCTACGACGTCACCCGGCTGTGGAAGGACGGCACCTTCTGCTCGGTGATCCCGCCCGAGCCCGTCCGGCTCTACTCGATCGCCTCGGCCCCGGCGCCCGGCGAACCGGCCACCAGCTTGCGGCTCGTCGTCGCCGGTCTCGACTACAGCTCGGCCCGGACCCCCTGGTCCTACCCGCGTAAGCGGCAGGGCGCGGCCTCGCACTTCCTGCGCCGGGCGGCCCAGGACGGTCAGCGGCGGCTGTCCCTGCAGATCGTGCCCACGCCCCGGTTCCGGCTGCCGGCCGACGAGTCCCGCCCGGTGATCATGTTCGCGGCCGGTTCCGGTCTGGCCCCGTTCCTCAGCTTCGCCGACGCCCTCACCGGTCCCGGTCATCTCTACCTGGGGATCCGCACCCCCGACGAGCTGATCGAGCACGCCGGGCTGGACGCGGCCGCCGCCGCGGGCCGGCTGACCCTGTCCGTCGCGTTCTCCCGGGCCGACGCCGCCGTCACCTTCGACGGTCGCCGGCATGTCGTCGGGGCGGGCTCCCGGCGCCGCGTCGACGACGTCATCCGGGCCGAGGCCGACACGCTGGGGGAGATGCTGCAAACCGCTTCCGTGTACGTGTGTGGAAGCTCCCGCTTCGCTGCCTCCGTGGTCCAGGCGCTGACCGACATCGTGCCCGGCGACGGTCGTGAGTTCATCCGCCGGTTGGTGGCCGACGGGCGGCTCTCCCTCGACGTCTTCACCACCTATCTGGGCCACGCCCAGCAGACGCCCCGCTTCGAGATCTCCGACCTGGCGCGGCACGACACCGCCGAGGCGGGCTACTGGATGGCCATCGGCGGCGCCGTGATCGACGTCAGCGAGTTCATCCACCGGCACATCGGTGGCCCGCACATCGTCCGCAACTACGTGGGGATGGACGCCACCGCGGCGTACCGGAAAGTGCTCCACCACGCCAACGCCGAGATCGACTCGCAGCTCTCGATGTATCAGATCGGCCACCTGCGCCGGCTCCAGTTCGGTGACCGCTGGGGCGTGGTGCTGACCGAGGACGGCCTGCGCTCGCAACCGCTGGAGGAGCTGTTCCGCACCTGGGTCCGGTTCCTCTACATGCTGGTCGGCATGAGCAACGCCCTGACCGCCGACTACGGCTTCACCGCCTCGGCGAGCACCGCCGGCGAGGATCCGGGGGAGCTGACCCCGTTCAAGGCCCAGTACGTGATCGAGGCGCACCGGCGCTTCCTGGTCAGCTATCTGGACGGTCTGCTCCACGACGACCTGCGCGTGCTCTGGCTGCACACCGTCGGCTTCTGCGACCCGGAGCAGGACATCCGCTCCTTCGACACCGAGCTGACCGAGCTGTCGGCCCGGCCCGACGTCACGCTGGTGCGCCAGTCGGTCTCCGCGGTCAAGGGACTGCTGCGGGGCGGCAACGACCTCTCCCGCGTCACGTCGTTGTGCCGCACCTACGCGTACGCCGACGTCCAGCTGCTGCGCGACCTGAAAACCGCGGTGCTGCAGGGGATCCGGGCCTTCGAGACCCACGAGGCCGACGTCGTCGAGCAGGCCGCACCGACGCTGCTGAACGTCACCCGGGACGCGCTGTCTCTGGTCTCGGCCTACTACCAGCGGCTGGCCGGCCAGACCCGGGGCCAGGGCATCGCCGCCGGCGACGGCGTCGAGGAGGCCATCCCACCCGACCGTGGCCTCCCCGGCCACGGCGGCCCGCTGCTGACCTCCTGATATTCAACTGTAAACAAAGTTGACTATTAATCATCGTCTATGAAGTATCGATGGGCATGAGGAAACCCATCCGGCTCCTAGCGGTGGTGGCGGTGCTGGTGGCCGGCATCTCCGCGACCGCCGTCGCCGCGTCGGCCGCCACCGACCCCGTCCGCCCCGCACTGGTCGGTGGCCGCCCGGCCACCGAGGCGTACCCCATCGGGGTCTGGAACGCCTGCACCGTCGTCCTGATCAAGTCCGACTACGCGATCACCGCCGCCCACTGCACCTGGCGCAACGGCTACGCCGGCATCGGCACCGACCGCAACGCGCCGGTGGCCGTCACCGAGTCGGTCGGCCGGTACTTCGCCCCGGGTGGTGCCGATGTCGCCGTGCTCAAACTCTCGCCGCCGGTCACCACGGTCAAACCGGTGACGATCGCCCGCACCACCCCGGCCGTGGGCACCCCGACCCGGCTGGTCGGCTTCGGTCAGACCTGCCCCACGGTCAGCTGCGACGGCAGCACCACCAAGGCGATGGAGCTGGACACGTCGATCGTCCCCGACGCCCGCTGCCCGCTGATCGTGAACGGCGAGCAGGAACTCTGCACCGACAACCCCGGTGGCAACGCGGGCGCCTGCTACGGCGACTCGGGCGGCCCCCAGTTGCAGAAGAACAGCCGCAACGAGTGGCTGCTGGTCGGCACCACGAGCGGCGCCGGCACGGTCAACACCGACTGCGGCGTGGTCCCGTCCATCTACGTCGACGTGACCAACGCCGGCCTGCGCACCTGGATCGCCCAGACCGTCGGCGGCCTGCCCGATCCCGACGGCACCACCCCACCGACGACGCCGCCGACCACACCGCCCACAACGCCCCCGACGACACCGCCCACGACCCCTCCGACCACGCCGCCCGCGACCGGCGCTTGGGCCCCGTACACGGCGTATCGGGCCGGCCAGGTCGTCACGTACGGCGGCGCCTCCTACACCTGCGTGCAGAGCCACACGTCGCTCCCCGGCTGGGAGCCGTCGGCCGTGCCCGCCCTCTGGCGCCGCGCCTGAACTTCCGGTGCCGGCCATGGCCGGCACCGGAAACCTCAGTCACACGCTCGACGGGGGATGGCGATGGAGAGGCTGCGCCGATACGGTACGTCGGCTGGTGCCACGCTTCGATGCTCCGGGGGACACATGGACCTGCACTTCCAGCGCGCTGTTGCCTGGGCTGTTCTGGGCGCCTCGGCCATATTCACATCCGCTGCCGCCCTGGTCGCCACGAGCCGCCCGGCGTACGCCGACGAAGCCACGGCCGACCTGGAGGTAAAGGTGTCGGCCACGACGGCGATCACCGGTGAGCTGTTTCGGCGCCTCGAGCTCTCGGTGCTCAACAACGGCCCGTCGGACGTCCCCCGTTCCTGGACCCTCGTCTTCGACTTCAGCGGTCTGAACGACCGCAAGGTCACTGTTGTCCCGGTGCAGTTGCCGGACTGCGTACTGAGCGACGACAAGATGGTGTGCACCGAAACGCTCGGCATCCCGGTCGAGTCCGGCCACTTTCGAACCATGCCGTTCAACCTGGACGCCCGGCCGGGCGTGCAAGGGCCGGTCGGCTCGTTCACGATCACCGCGGATTCCAGCTCCGTGCCCGACCCCAACCCCGGGAACAACACGGCAACCATCGATGTGCGGGCCGCGGAACCCTCGACGCCGCCGACCACGCCGCCGACCACGCCGCCCGTACCGGGGGATGAGCGGTACTGCGAGGCGTACCTCTACACGGGCACCCGGACGAATCTGTGCGCCGACTTCCGTGGCGCCCACAATCCCACCTGCGACGCCGTCAAATACCAGGTGACCCTCCCCGACTACCGGAACGACCCGTGGGGCCTCGACGGACCCGCCGGCGCCAAGTTCACCGGCGTACGAGGGCTCGGATGTGAGAACAACCCGCGCAAGCCGGCACCCACAAGTTCCGCTCCCCCGCCCGGCGGCGGTGGCGGCGGTGGCGGCGCCGGCGGGCTGCCGGTCACCGGCGCCGATGTGCCCATGGCGGCCGGTTTCGGGTTGGCGCTCCTGACGATCGGCGCCGGCGCAGTATTGCTCGTGCGCCGCCGCGCGAGGAGGTTCGAGCCCTGACCTCCGTGCCGCCGCGTCCGGCTACGCCCACCGGCGGGTTCGAGGATGGTCGCTCAGCTTCGCGCGACAACGGTCGAGGATGGACAGCCCGCGCGTCAGATCAGTGGAGGCGTCCAGCTCCCGATAGATCTTGACGGCGGCAAGAAGGGGGCTCAGCGCCTCTTGGTGCCGGCCGACGGCGCTCAGCCGAGTGGCGAGTCTTTCCGCGGCTTTGGCCAGGGGCAGGCGGTAGTTCTCCGGGTCGGTGGCGGCCAGGCGTTGGTACAGCCGCACGAGCTCGGCGCTGGGGGCCAGCGCCTCGTCGGTTCGCCCGGCCTTGGCCAGCAGTTGACCGAGCTTCTGCAGTGCGCGAATCAGCGACTGCTGGTGCGCTCCGGGACTCGTCCGGGCCAGGTCTCGCCAGGCGGGGGTCACTTCGGCGGCCACGGCGAGGGCCCGGGGGTGGCCGCCGGCCATCAGGTGATCGCGGAGAACGTCCAGTGACTGTGCCAGCTCGATCAGGTAGTCGGTCGAGCTGGCCGCGGCCAGCCGCCGGCTCAGAGCGGCCGATTCCTCGATCGCGGCGCGACCGTCCTGGTGGGCCGCGAACTGGCGGGTGGCGAGCGCCCGCAGACAGCGGGCCAGGGTCGGCCGGTGTGCGCCGGGGTTCTCGGCCGCCATCTCCCGGTACAGATCCACCGCCTGTTCGGTCCAGGTGACGGCCGGTTCTTTGCGGCCGAGCGCGGCCAGTTGGTCGCCGAGACTGTTCAAGCTGGCGGCAAGATCGCGTCGATGGGTGGCCGGGTCTTTGCGGACCAGTCGTCGCCGGATGGCCACCACCTCTTTCATCCCGGGGAGTGCCTCCTCGCCGCGGCCCGAGTTGATCAGGTGCGCGCAGTAGTCGGACAGCTTGGACGCCAGCACCGGGAGGTAGGTCTCCGCGTTGCGTGCGGCCAACCGCCGGCAGATGGCTACCGCCTCGTCGGCGGAAGCCAACGCGTCGTCGTGTCGATCCAGCGCCCAGAGCCGCACACTGAGGGTGTCCAGCGCGTCCGCGAGGGCTGCGAGATGAACGGGGTTGGTCTCGGCCAAGCGGCGATAGATGTCCACGGCCTCGGAGATCGCAGCCAGAGCTGCGTCGTCCCGGCCCGCGGTCGCCAGGCTTCCGTCGAGATTGCCCAAGGTCAGGGCGAGGCTCGCCTCGTACGCGTCGGGATTGCCGGCGACGAGCCGTCGATAGAGGTCGGCGGACTCCTGGTAGGAGGAAAGCGCCAGCTCCGGGCGGTGCAGCCGCACGGCCAGGACACCCAGGTCGTTTAGCGTATCCGCCAGTTCTGAGCCCGGGAGCACGATCTGCCGGTAGGTTTCCACGGCCTCGGCGACCAGATGGAGTGCCCGATGGCCCGCGCCGACCAGTCTCATACCGAGCGTGGCCAGAGATTCCGCCAGGTCGGCCCGGTATTGATCCGGATCGTCCGCGGCCAGCTCGCGAAGCAGGGTGACCGCTTCCTCCAACGGCTCGGTGGCGTCGGCCCGGTCCAGGTCGTGGCGGCGATGACCCAGGTAGCGCAAGGTGCGGGCCAGGTGGGAGCGGAACCGGAGCCAGTCGCGCTTCGCCATGCGCCGGCAGACCGCGACGGACTCCTCGGCCGTGGCGACGGCGTCGGGCCGTCGGTTCAGCTTCGACTGAAACCAGCTCAGGGCATCCAGGGCATGGGCCAGATCGGGGAGGTCATCGAGGTCGCGGCGGATGTGTGCACAGTCCTCGGCCGCGTTCACCGCGGCGAACCACGCACCCACCTGGCTCATCCGCCATGCGTGTTCGTAGAGCAGCGTGGCCCGTCGCGAGGCTCCGCCGGCCTGGACGAGGCGCTTCTCGATCAGGGCCTCCGAGAGGGCCGCGGCCGCGAGGTCCAGGTCGGCGCGGCGCTTGTCCGGCAGGCGCCGATCCACCGCCTCGAGCACGTCCAGATCGACCTCGGGAAGGCGCGCCAGACGTGCGAGCGTGGCCCCGCCCGCACGAATGGCCAGCTCCGGCGATCGATGCAGGACGGGGTAGAGCAGCTCCGAGGCCACGTGGGGCCAGCGATAAGCGGTCTCCACCAAGGTCAGCATCATTTTCGGTGTCCACGTCGGCGAGGGGACGACCTGGCGGCGGAGACCGCGGTGTGGGCGGTGTCCGTGGTGTGGCTGGGTGAAGATGAGCAGCCTGGGCACAACGTGCAGCATCCACGGATCCGTCGGGGTGTCCGCGCCGTGGAAACCGTGGCCGGGTGTGGAGAGCGCGATGAGGTCCTCGCCGAGGCGTCCGGGGGCGAGCGGTTGGAGGACTGTGCCGGCACTTTCCGGCGGGTAGAACCGTCGGTGCTCGTTGATGAGTGCGCCGGCCGGCGCCAGACCGGCCCGCGTCAGCACCTTCTCGGCATCTGTCCAGTTCAACGGCCCGGCCAGAGTGGCCGCGCAAGTGACCTGGTGCAGGGTCTGCTGCATGCCGTCCGGCGCTTGCCGGGTACCGCGCGACCACGAGGCATACTCGCGCGTCAGCAGGTAGGACGAGACCTCGTGCGGCGTCTCCGGCTGTTTATCTCCTCGCTGATGGGCCAGGACGGCGGCCAGCGCGGCCATGTGAACCGCCAGAATCTGCCCGAACTCGGGATCACCAAGGCCGGCGGGCGGCGGCCACGCTCGCACCGGAACGCCGAGGGCCGCGGCAAAGCGGCCGGCCGCCTCAGCGTAGAGACGCGTCCGGTCTCGGTCGGCCGCCACGGCTTCGAGCCGTTCGTCGTCCACTTTGACCGGCTGGCCCACGAAATGGTTCACCACCAGTGACCACCACAGGTGCGATGATCGGCCCAGGCAGAGCAGCCGAACCTTGATCCCGGTAACGTCCCGCAGACGGTTCAGGTGGATGATCAGGTCGAGCAGTGCCTCGGCCGGCCACCGGTCGGCGTAGTCGGCCACGACGAGCAACGGTGCGTCATACAGGTCGATGCCGGCCGACTCCAATGACGGGCGGGGATTCGTCGCCTGCCAAACAGTGTGACCAGCGGCCGAGCACTGCTCGGCGATCTTGAGAGCCAGGCGGGTCTTGCCCTGGCCGCCGGCCGCGTGGAGGAGACGGACCGCCATCGGTACGTCGTTGTTCAACCAGGACTCGGCGCGGGCCAGGTCCGACTGCCGGCCACCGAACGGGACGACCTGGTGGTGTGCGTGCAGCAGCCGGCTCGGATGCTTCGCCGCCTCGGCCGGGTCGAGCTGAGCCGGTTCGCCCACAGACAAGTGGTACGGCGGCTCGGCGGTATGAACAGTGACGGGTCCCTTGACGCCGGAGATCTGGAAGCAGTGTCCGAGGATGACCTGGCGTGGCTTGCCCGGCCCGCGCGACCAGCTCAGTCCCATCGGTCGATGTCGACGTCGCCGGTGACATCGTCCACTTGACGGATCGGGCCCGCCACCGAGGTTCTGTCGATTACCTGGTCACCGGTCGGTGACGCCGATGATTCGGCCGGGCTCGGCTTCGCCGCCATCCGGACCGGCGGGGCCGCCCCGATCCGGACGCCGCCGCGAACGTTCCGGACCTGCACGACGCTCCCGCCGACGACCGAGTTCCCGACCGACTGGCCACCGGATCGCCGCGCGCGGGCAGCACCGACGCCGGAGAACGCCAAGCCGGCGATCCCGGCCAGGCCACCGAGCACACTTCCCCACTTGTCCGCCGCATCGAGCCGGGCCGCGGCGAGGGCGATGCCCCCGCTCACGAGAACGATGCCGGAGATCACCAGAGCAACCTCTCGGGACCGGCTACGCAATATCCCCACGAGAAAACGGTATGAACTTCGGTGCCGGACCGACACGGATGATCCTTCAGGAAATCGCGGCGGGTCGGCCCACCCCGAACGTGTCGCGGAGACCGCACGCGTGGCCAGAAAAAGATCAAGGCCGTACAGCTTAAAGGCTGTATGGCTTGGTGAAGTGTGGTGCGCCGCGTAGGACTTGAACCTACAACCCGCGGATTAAGAGTCCGCTGCTCTGCCAGTTGAGCTAGCGGCGCTCGTCGGCAACGGAGAAAACGTTAGCACGCCCCCAACTGATCACCGAAATCCGGGGGTGCCCCACCCGGACGGAGGACTGGATCACTTGCATTCATGAGGCAGGATGTCCCCGCAACTTCAAAAGGGCTTGGGGACGGACGGTCAGCATGCGACGCACGCTCGTGGCAGTCATGGCGATGGCGGTGATCACGCCGGTCGCGCTTGCGGCGTGCGGTGACAAGGAGAAGTCGTCGGCCTGGGTGGGCACCCCCGGGGCCAGTGCGAGCGCCTCCGCTCCCGGTGGCGAGCCGGTGCTCGAGTCCGCCTCCGTTCCGGTCAGCCTGGCGATCACGCCGGCCACCGGCAAGACCGGGGTGCCGCTGAGCGCCGAGATCGGCGTCAAGGTCGGCGGCGGCAAGGTCACCGACGTCACCGTCAAGGACGGCGCCGGCCAGGCCGTGACCGGCAAGCTGCGCGACGACGGCACCGCCTGGGTGCCGGCCGCGACGCTGAAGCCCAGCCAGAAGTACTCGGCGACCGTCGTGGCCACCTCCGACGGGGGCCAGACGACCACGCAGACCACCAGCTTCACCACGATGGGCAAGCCCGGCAAGCGGACCGGCACCGGCCTCTACCTGTTCGACGACCGGACGTACGGCGTGGCCATGCCCGTCGTCGTCGAGTTCAGCCCGGGTATCAAGAAGGCCGACCGCGCCGCCGTGCAGCGCCGGCTGTTCGTCAGCACCACGCCCGCTCAGCCCGGCGTCTGGTCGTGGACCAGCTCGGGCACCCAGGCCTACTACCGCGGACCGGAGTTCTGGAAGCCGGGCACCACGATCGCCGTCCGCGTCGGGGTGGGTGGGCTGCCGACCGGCGGCGGGCGCTACGGCGACCGTGACCGCTCGGCCACCGCCAAGATCGGGCGCTCGTTCGAGATGAAGGTCGACAACGCCACCAAGAAGATGACCGTGGTCAAGGACGGCGCGACGATCAAGACGATGCCGGTGAGCCTGGGCAAGAAGAGCACGCCCTCGTCCAGCGGTGTGATGGTCGTCATGGAGAAGAAGGAACAGACCGTCTTCGACACCACGGACACCGACGGCGCCGACGGTTACGTGACCGAGATCGCGTTCGCGCAGCGGCTGACCTGGAGTGGGCAGTACATCCACTCGGCCCCGTGGTCGGTCGGTGACCAGGGCCGACGCAACGTGTCGCACGGCTGCGTCAACGTGGCGCCGGGCAACGCGCGCTGGCTGTTCGACAACACGCTCATCGGCGACCCGGTCACCGTGAAGGGCACCGGAGACAAGCTCTCGTACGGCAACGGCTGGACGCCCTGGGATCTTTCGTGGTCGGAATACATCAAGGGGAGCGCTCTTCCGGTACCCGTGTCGCTTAAGTGACCAATGTTGCAAAAGGTACAAAAAGGCACCGAATGCGAAGGAATGAAACCGGCGGCGGCACGATTCCGGGATTGGTGACCGGGAAAGATAAAGGCAGTATTGGCGCCGGGACGATTCGACGCCGTGAGGGGACCATGAAGACCTGGGGATTCAAAAAGGCAGCCGTCGCCATCGCGGCGTCGAGCCTGCTGCTCACCTCGGCCTGCGGTGACGGCGGCAAGAAGTCGTCCTCCTGGCAGGGCGGCGGGGCGCAGCCCGGCAGCAGCGCCGGCGCCACCAGCGAGGCCCCGCAGCCGAGCACCGTGGCGGTGACCGAGCCGGCCGCCGACGCCAAGAACGTCGTGGCGATCAGCCCGATCAAGTTCACCAGCGAAGACGCCGAGAACACCGAGGTCAAGGTCACCGACGCCAAGGGTGGCGCGGTCGAGGGCACCCTCGACAAGGACGCCAAGACCTTCACCCCGGCCAAGACGCTGGACTACGGCACGAAATACACCGTGACCGTCACCGGCCCGCAGGCCGAGGGCAAGACCAACACGGCGACCTCGTCCTTCACCACGATGGCCAAGCCGTCGAAGGAGATCCGCGTCACCAGCTTCATGGGCGACGGCCAGACCGTCGGCGTGGGCATGCCGCTGATCATCAAGTTCGGCCGGTCCATCCCCGAGAGCTACCGCGACGACGTCGAGCGCCGCATGAAGGTGACCGCCACCCCGGCCCAGGAAGGCACCTGGCACTGGACCAGCCCGACCGAGGTGCACTACCGGCCCAAGGTCTACTGGAAGGCGCAGTCCAAGGTCTTCTACAAGGTGGCGCTCAAGGGCGTCCCGCTCGGCAGCGGTTACTACGGCCGCTCCGACCTGACCGTCGACCTCAAGATCGGCCGCTCGCTCGTCATGACGGTCTCCAACAAGACCAAGCAGATGACGGTCAAGCAGGACGGCAAGGTCATCAAGACCATCCCGGTCAGCCTGGGCAAGAAGAGCACGCCGTCGTCGAGCGGCACGATGGTCGTGATCGAGAAGAAGGAACACACGATCTTCGACACGACCGACGAGCTGCCCGCCGGCGAGGGCTACAAGACGCCGATCGACTTCGCGCAGCGGATCACCTGGAGCGGCCAGTTCATCCACGCCGCGCCGTGGTCCGAGGGCAAACAGGGCAAGGTCAACGTCTCGCACGGTTGTGTGAACGTCTCCGAGGCGATGGGCAAGTGGCTCTTCGACCGCACCATGATGGGCGACCCGATCACGGTCAGCGGCACCGAGGAGAAGCTCAAGAACGGCAACGGCTGGACCGACTGGAACATGAGCTGGGACGAGTACAAGAAGGGCTCCTACCTCTGAGTCGCCGGTCAGTGAGGCCCGGTCGCGTGGCGGCCGGGCCTTTTGCTGCCGTACGCCGGCAACCGCGCTTAATCTGACGAAATGTCCCGCGTCCCGGCGCTGATCCTCGCCGCCCTGCTGACCGCGACGGTCACCGGCTGCGGCCGCGACGAGACGCCGGTCGCCGGGCCGACCGCGGCCCCGAGCCCGACCCCGGTCTCGGCGAGCGCCTCCGCCCTGGTGGACGACCCGCCGGGCACGCTGACCTGCGCCGCCCTGGCCCAGGCGATCGCCGACTCGTCGCTGATGACCCCGGGCGTGGTCGACGGCATCGCGCGGGTCAGCGGCACGGCCGACGCCCCGGTCGCCGATGCGGCTGGGCGCCTGCTCGCGGCGTACGGGAAAGCGGTCCTCTCGGTCGGAAAAGACGACGAACCGGATGCCGTGGCCGCGGTGAGCGCAGCGGCCTCGGATATGTCCAGTGTCTGTTCGGACAGCGGGCTGCAGACCGTCGGGTGATCACCCGAACCGATTTACGGGTTCTAATCTTCGGCGAGGCGCGCGTCTGACCTGCGATTTCGGGGCCCGCGCGAAACAGGGACGGCGGGGCGAAAGCCGAAAAGGGGACAACTCGATGGGGCAGATCCATCACTTCGACCACGGGTGGATCACTCCCACCGTCAGCTATGTCTTGTCGGTGCTGGGCTCGATGCTCGGGCTGACCTGCGCCGTTCGGTTCCGCACGGCCGGCGGGCGCGGTGAGCGCATCTGGTGGCTCGTGCTCGCCTCGCTGTCGATCGGCGGCACCGCGATCTGGAGCATGCACTTCGTCGCGATGATGGGCTTCAGCGTGGTCGGCACGCCGATCCGCTACGACGTCGGCCTCACCGTGGCCAGCGCCGTCATCGCCGTGCTCGCGGTCGGCGTCGGCCTCACGATCGCGCTGCTCGGCACGGGCGCGAAGAACCTCCGCATCGTCATCGGCGGGGTCATCGCGGGCCTGGGCGTCGCCGCGATGCACTACACGGGCATGGCTGCGATGAAGCTCAACGGCGAGGTCTCGTACGCGATGACGCAGGTCGGCCTGTCGATCGGCATCGCCGTCGTCGCCGCCGCGGTCGCGCTCTGGCTGGCCGTCACCGTGCGCCGCCCAATCGTGATCTTTGCCGCCGCGCTCGTGATGGGCATCGCGGTCAACGGCATGCACTTCACCGGCATGACCGCCATGTCGGTCGAGGCGCACCCGACCACCGACCAGCTCCCCGGCGCGACCGCCAGCGGCATGCTCGTCCCGATCGGGCTGGCCGTGGTCTTCGGCATCATCGGGCTCGCCTATGCCCTGATGTCGGCCCCGACCGAGGAGGACCGGGCGGCCGCGGCCTACCTGGCTCAGCGGCGCGAGGAGGCCGCGGCGCGCATCCCGCAGCAGGCCGGCCCGGGCACGACGCTGAACGGTGGCGGTCTCGGGTCGGGCGCCTGGACCTACCGGGACCGCTCATCCCGCTGACGTTTTTCCCCAGAAAAGGCCGGCCCGACGGGCCGGCCTTTTCTCTATTTGAAGACGGATGCCGACTTGTGACACAGTCCGATTTGTCACATCAGAAGTGACTCTCCGTGATAACGATCTCGACGGAGCGGACGCTGAGGCGTCATTTCGACCCCAGTTGTTACCGGCCCGTTTCCGAAGTCGCCGCCGGTGGGCCGATCGGCCGATATGGGCGGTCCGCACGTCGTGGGATCTTGCCTGCCTGTCATAGCCTAAACCCGATAGCCTCTTTCGCGGGACAGCGGGCGAGTTCGATCAAGTGGGGGCAACATGAGCGTGGGCATCCTGGGCACCGGCTCGTATCTGCCGGCCGAGGTGGTCACCAACACCGATCTGGTGCGTCTCGTGCCGGATGCCGATCCCGAGTGGGTCAGCCGCAAGACGATGATCGAGGCGCGCCGGTTCGCCGCGCCCCACGAGGCCGCTTCCGACCTCGCCGCCGAGGCCGCGCGTCAGGCCCTCGACAACGCCGGGCTCGAGGCCGTCGACATCGACTACCTCATCGTGTCGACCTCAACCGGTGACTCTCCGCAACCGCCGACGTCCACCCTGGTGCAAGACCTGATCGGCGCCAACCGGGCCGCCTGCTTCGACATCAACGTGGTCTGCGCCGGGTTCGTCTTCGGGGTCGCGCTGGCCAACAGCCTGGTCTCGATGAACCCTACGGCCAAGGTTCTGGTCATCGCCTCAGACATCTACTCGCGCATCCTCGACTTCGGCGACCGCCGCACGGCCGTGCTCTTCGGCGACGGCGCGGGCGCGGCGGTCGTGGGCACGGTGGCCGACGGCTACGGCTTCCTCGACTCCGAGCTCGTGTCCCGCGGCGAGGCCAGCCAGCTGATCCACGTGCCCGGGGGCGGCAGCCGCCTGCCCGCCTCGGCCGACACGATCGCCAACGGCGACCACTACTTCAAGATGAACGGCCGCGGCGTGCGGGAGTTCGTCAACAGCGGTGTCCCGCCGGCGCTCGAGGCCCTGCTCAAGCGGGCCGACATCGCCGTCGAAGACGTCACCCACTTCGTGCCGCACCAGGCCAACGGCGTCATGCTGGCCGAGCTGGTCGAGGCGGCCGGCCTGACCGAGGCCCAGACCCACCTCACGCTCGACCGCTACGGCAACGTGGGCAGCGCCTCCGTGCCGGTGACGCTGGACGAGGCCAACCGCACCGGCGCCCTCAAAGAGGGCGACATCGTGCTGATGGCCGGCTTCGGCGGCGGCATGTCGGTCGGCGCGTCGCTGATGCGCTGGGGTGGCGCCGGCGCTGGTGCGGCCGCTCGCGCCTAGCGTGGCTGGACGAGCCAGTTCCACGCCCGCTTGAGCGTGTCCTGCAGGCCCTCGTCGGCGATGCGTGCCGACGGGTCCTCACTCGGTTCCGGCAGGTCGGCGGCCGGCACGGTGAGAATCACGCCGTGCTCGAAGAGGCCGCCGACCTTGTCGGCCGGGGCGAACCGGTGACCCTCGGGCGTCTCGACGATCAGCCCGTGAAAGACGTCCGACTGTTCGTCGGCCAGCACATGCTCGACCTCGCCGGCGCGCGCCCCCGACTCGTCGAAGACGGGCGTGCCGTCCTTGAGCACGAGGTAGGCGACCGGAGCGCCGAGGTCTTCGGGAGCTTCGTTCGTGGTCATGGTCACCTGATACCCCGGGTGAGGCCCGCCTACGCTTCGCGGTCTTGCGGAAGTGTCGCGATCTCGCGGTAGAAGCGGTTGATCTGCCGCACGGTCGCCTCGAAGTCGTCCAGCCCGAACGGCTTGGTGACATAGGCGTTGGCCCGGTGCTGATAGCTCGCGACGATGTCGGGCGCCGCGCCCGAGGTCGTCAGGATCACCACCGGGATGGCCTTGAGCCGGTCGTCCGTCTTGATGGCGGCCAGCGTCTCGCGCCCGTCCATCCGCGGCATGTTCAGATCGAGCAGGATCAGGTCGGGCCGGCTCGCCTGCGGGTAGGCGCCCTCGCGCCGCAGATAGTCGAGCGCCTCGCGCCCGTCGACGACCCGGTCGACGTTGGCCTGCGTATCCCCGGACTCGAGCGCTTCGGAAATCATGAGCGCGTCGGCGTCATCGTCATCGACGACGAGGATCTGAAGGCTACGCACGCGGAGGGCCCCTTTGGTTGCTGTGCCGCAAGCATAGGGGTACGACGTGCCGGTCTCTAGTCTCGGGCGTCGTCGGCCGGCTCGTCCGAGAACCACTGCCGCACCTGGTCGGCCTCCAGGTCGTAACCGGTGGCCCGGGCCCCGGCCCAATTGACGCCCACGAGCAGCCCGTCGTCCTCCAGCTGCGGCAGCCATTCGTCGAGCCATTCGTCGACGTCGACGGCCATCACCTCAAAGCCGCGGTAGGCCTCGACCTGGTCGACCATCCGCCCGGCCCGGGTCGGTTTCGACCAGAACGGCACGGTGCGCCGCCCGTCCGCCAGCTCGGGCGCCGGCAGCCCGCCGTCGTCCCGGATCGCATAGACGCGCCCCTCCCCGGCCGCTTCCCGCCGGAACGCCGCCCGGTGCGCCCCACTCAGCGACATCGGTATCTCCCTCTTCTCCGTCCGTCCGATCATCGCCGCTGCCGGCGCCCGGTCCGGCCGAAACACCCAAGACCAACCCCGCCGACGTACGCGAAGGACGGCGACTGACCCCGCCACCGGGCTGTGCTCGGCGGCGATCTTGTCGTTATCGAATCCGTGGTTATTCATATGCGCTGGTGAGACCGGATTCGATCGTGGAACGAGAGCAAATTGCGTGGCGAAATGTGGGGGATATGACCATCAACTTTTCGGACAGGCGGGGCTAAACATTTAGTACATGAATGAGGAAATCACCGCGAAACGCGTGGCGAAGGCACGGCAGGATCCAGTGGTGGTCATATTGTCCGGTTTGTCGGTTGGCAACCTGGCCGGACAACTCAACAGTCACTGGAGGAGTTTCAATGAACAACAGTCGACGCATCGGGGCGCTCGTGGCCATGGCCACGGCGGCGGTCGGCATGGCTACGGTGACCGCGACGGCACCCGCTACGGCGGCGCCGAGGGGACCGGAGCCGGTCTCCAACTGGCTGGGCGCGGTCCGGGCGAACGCCGACAGCTGGGTCAAGATCTACTTCCGTACGGACCGGAAGGTCTGCGACGTCGAAGTGCGCGTCAGCGGCCGGGACGTCGACGTCGACTACCCGGGTCGCCGCAACTACACGTCCTTCAGCCGGGGCGACCAACTGCGCCCGGGTCGCACGGACTTCGCCGCCGTCTCGGTGAACCCCGACTTCGACCGGGCCGGCATCGCCCGCCTGCGGGCCACGATCGCATTCGACACGTGCGGCCGTCGCGACCGCACCCAGTACCGCTCGTTCTCGCTGGCCCTGCCGGTGCTGCGGAACAACAACCACGGTGGCCCCGGCTTCCCGGGTCGCCCCGGTGACGGTCCGGGTCGCCCCGGCGATGGTCCGGGACGTCCGGGTGATGGTCCGGGACGTCCGGGTGACGGTCCGGGTCGTCCGGGTGATGGTCCGGGTCGCCCGCACAACCCGGGCTGGCCGACCCGCCCGACCGCCTCGCCGTCGACGAGCCCGACCGCCAGCCCGACGGCAACGGTGAGCCCGACCGCGACCGCGACGACGACCACGAGCCCGACCGCTACGGCGACGACGGACCCCACTCCTAGCCCGACCCGCACCTGGACCCGTGGTCCCGGTGGCGACGGCGGTACCCGTGGACCGGGTGGCGACGGTGGCACCCGTGGACCGGGTGGCGACGGTGGTACCCGTGGCGGCGACGGTGGTACCCGTGGCGGCGACGGTGGCACCCGTGGCGGCGGCAACGGCTGATCGTCCCCCGACGGCGAAGCGAGTCCCGGGCCCACCGATCAGTTCGAGGGCCCGGGACTGGCGACGCCCGAGCGGGCCGGAGGCGGTGCGTGGAAGCGCGCCGGCCACGAGCGGGACCGCGTACGGGAAAGATGACATGCGCCCGAATTGTGCGTTATAGCATGATCGACGGCCGGGCGCGAAACAAGCGGCCTGGGCAACGGGAGGTATCGAGATGAGAACAGCCGGAATCATCGCCGCCACCGCGGCCGCCGCGATGAGCGCCCTGGTCGTAGCGTCGCCGGCGAGCGCCGCGGGCAACGCGCCGAAGCAGTTCAAGGGCCCGCACGTCGTCAACCAGATGCTCTCCACGGTCGACGCCAACGACTCGCAGTGGGTGCGCGTCAAGTGGAAGACCGACCGCCGCATCTGTGACGCGCAGGTGGTCATCTGGGCCAACGACGACGACGTCGCCATCGACTACCCGAGCGACCGGGAGTACACGTCGTTCTCGCGCGGTGACACGCTCAACCGCGGCCGCGGCGACTACACGTCGTTCCGCATCGAGGCCGACTTCAACAAGGACTCCTGGGCGATCCTCGCGGCCACCATCACGTACACCGACTGCAGCCGCAATTCGGACACCTATACCTCGAACGCCGGTCTGGTCGTGCCAGTCCGGGCGTAGACAGCGGTGCAGTCAGTGCACCGGGACATAGCGGGTGCGGCCCCACCGGGCCGCGCCGGATGAACGAGGGGCGGCTCAGGTCCGCCCGAGCAGAACGGCGACATCGATCGCCGGACATAACGCGACGGCGCCCGGCCAGAGAAGGCCGGGCGCCGTTGCGATCAGAAGGGTCAGACCCGGGCGAGAACCTGGGTGGCCTCGTCCGACTCGCGCCGCGCCGCCATGATCAGCGCGGACGGGTCGGTGAGCACCATCTCCATCGCCTTGGAGATCAGGTTGGGGTCGAAGGTCGACGCGTGGAACGTCGCCTCCAGGTGCAGCACCCCGTTCATCTCGCTGGTCGTCAGGCAGACGCCCTCGGGGCTGTTCAGCGTCGGGACGCTCAGGTTGACCCGCCACTCCGGGCCGACCGACCACGGCAGGTCACCGAGCAGGTCGTGCCGGCCCTGGTTGCTGAAGGTCAGGCGGGGCCGCGGCGGGATGGCCAGCTCCGACGGGTACGGGTCGGGCATGCCGGGCGCGCCGTCCAGAGCGATCTTGCCCTCGCGCAGCACCATCATCGTGAGGATGCGGCCGGTGGCCAGCTCGTTCTTGATCGTCGTGTTGATCGACGCCGGGTCCATCATGTTCTGCGGGGACAGGTAGGGACCCATGCAGAAGTTGCTGTCGATCCGGACGTCCTTGTCGAGGAACCGCCGGCCGTCGGCCAGGAACGTCGCGCCGCCGGTGTCCGGCTTGAGGCCCAGCTGGTGCAGCGCCGCGGTGAACGCCGCGAACGTGATGGCCGAGGTGGTGACGCCGGGGCTGTACTCGTCGCGCCACTTGCGCATCAGCTTGAGCGTCGAGGCCGAGCGCGCCGACCGTACGGTCAAATTGGGTTGCCACTTGCGCATCCGGGTCTCTTCGGCCTCCGGCGGGCGGGCGAAGCTGATGCCCTCCTTCCACCGGGCCGGCTTGGTGCCGAACTGCTTCCACCAGGCCTTGGGCAGCGCCATCCGGTTGCGCTCGAGCGGCGGGATCACCGCGGCCCGGCCCTGGCTGGCCGCGAGCACCAGCTCGTGCACCAGCGAGTTCACCGGGCCGGCGTCGCCGTACGCGTGCGACACCTTGATCGCGATGTAGCCGGCCCCGACCAGGATCCGGATCGGGTGCACGCCGCGCGGCTCGGACTGGAGCTTGCGGGTCATCCCGTCCATGTCGAGCGACCAGTCGCCCGAGTCTTGCACGGCGCGGTGCACGAACTGGGCGAACTCGGCCCCGTTCATGTGCTCCCAGCGCGCCCCGACCCGGTCGAGCTTCGACACGGCCCGGTGCTTGGGGTCGGCGGCGTGCAGACCGATCAGAGCCCGCCGTACGCCGTCCACGGTCACGCCGTACAGCGGCCCGACGGTCCGGATGTATTCGAGCGGCAACCAGGCCCGCTCGTGCAGCGTCATGACGGTGGTGTTGGCGCTGTCACCGCGGCGCTTGGCGCTGCCGAAGACGACCCGCAGCACGGTCGGCGCGACCAGCACGGTCTCCACGCCCATCACGATCGCGACCCACATGACCAGGTCGGTCAGGCCGCCGTGGGTGCCGCCGTACCAGGCCCCGCCCAGCTCGGCGATGCCCGCGAAGAGCGAGAAGATGCCGGCCCCGCGGACCCGGTCGTTGACCCGGGAGATCGCCATGAAGAAGTGCAGGAAGACGAACGGCACGTAGGTGAGCGTGAGCAGCCGCAGGGCGTCGCTCGCGGTCTCGGCGTATTGAGCGCCGAACACCGACATGATCGGGTTGGCCAGCAGGTAGACCAGCGCCGCGACCGGCAGACCGCCGCCGAGGCAGATCATCAGGCCGACCCGCACCTTGGAGGTCAGCGCCCGCTTGTCGCCGCTGGCCACCGCGAACAGCGTGAGGGCGACGTTGCCGGGCACCATCGCGAGGAACGACAGCACCATGAAGGCGGTGTAGAACGACGCGTTGGCCTCGGCCGACAGCACCGCGGTGACGACCAGCGGCAGGGCCGCGCGGGGCAGGTAGGTCGCCAGGTTGAGCAGGTTGTGGTCGAAGGTCGACTTGCCCCGGCCCTTGAGCAGCGAGAGGCGCGGCTTGGCGGAGTCGATGATGCGGTTGCGCCGCAGCGCGCCGCTCAGGATGGCGGTCGACAGCACGATGCCGGCCACCCAGGTCAGCAGCAGCTCGTTGCCGGTCAGGGTGATCGGCGCCAGGGCCAGACCGCCCAGCAGCGCCAGCTTGATCACCGAGAACCAGGCGTTGCGCATCAGCTGCAGCGGGCCCTTGAGCAGGCCGACCAGGGCTTCGTCGAGCACCAGGGTCATCGAGTTGAGTGCGATGCCGATGACCAGCAGCACGGTGCCGAAGGTGCCGCCCAGCGCCGCCTGCAGGCCGGGGATCCACAGCTGGGCGACGACCACGTAGATGATGCCGCCGACCGTGGCGGCGCTGCCGGCCACGAGCAGACAGGTGGTGATCAGTTCCCACTTGGGCCCGCGCAGCTGCGACAGGTCGGAGATCAGCATGGTGCCCATGCCGAACATGCCGATGGTGCCGATCAGCGTCATCGCGGAGACCGCGGCCGACGCCTGACCCACCGCCTCGGGGGACGCCGAACGAGCGGCGACCCACCAGAACGCGAACCCGAACAACGACGTGATCGCCGTGGTGGCGATCAGCGAGCCGGCGTTCAGGAACAGATCGACGTGCCCTTTGAGGGCAGTCAGGATGCCGCTGCGCCGCTTGGCCGGTTTTGCCTGACCCTGCGGTGCGGCGACCTGGGTCGCAGTCACACAGCCTCCCCACGGAACGACGATGAAACGCTAGTTACTCGCCGGTTTCGATGGCTACGGGAGAGCGGCCGAATCTTCGCGTACTGTCCGGTATGGACGATCATTGAAGCGGTGGATGCGGCTGGCCGTTCGGTCGATGCCTGATGCTCCTGAGGTCCCAGATGAATCACCTGGCACTCACGCACCCTTGATCGACCGTCACCGTCCGTGACGTGGATCATCACAACCAACCCGCTCGTTTGAACCGCCAGAAGAGGCCGCTACAGACGAGAACAATTATCACAATGGTCACCGAGAACCCATACCGGGAGTCGATTCCTGGCATGTTCGCGAAGTTCATCCCATAGATCCCGGCACCCACGGTGGGGATGGCCGCGATGGCGGCCCAGGCCGCGATCATCCGCATGTCGTTGTTCTGCTCGAGCGTGACCTGCGTCAATCGGGCCTGCAGGATGGAGTTGAGCAGGTCGTCGAAGCCGGCCACACGATCGGTGGCCCGGGCCAGGCGCCCGCGGACGTCGACGAAATAGGGCCTCAGCCCCGGCGGCAGGACGGTCAGGTCGAGCAGCCGGGCGAGCGGCTCGGACAGTGGCAGCACGGCTCGTTTGAGCTCGACCATTTCCCGCTTGAGCTGGTAAAAGTGGGCGATGTCGGCGGACCGCCGTGTGGCGAACGTCTCCTCCTCGAGACGCTCCAGATCGCGCTCGACCTCGGCCGCGACCTCCAGATAGTCGTCGACCATCCGGTTCGCCACCGCGTACGCAACCCCCCACGGTCCGCTTCGCACCAGTTCGGGGCGCTTCTCCGCTTCCTGCCGGACTCGCCACAATGCACCCGCCGCGCCGTGACGCACGGTGATCACGAACCACGGTCCGATCAGCACCGTCACGTCGCCGGTGTCGACCACTTCACTGGTGGCCGTCAATTCCTCGTGCTCGACGTAGCGGGCCGTCCGCAGGACGAGCCGGGTCACCTCGCCGATCGTCTCGACGGCCGGCCGGTGCCCGTCCTCGACCGTCTGCTCGACGACCAGGTCGTGCAGCCCGAAAGTGTGCGCGACGGCCCGCATGGTGCCCAGGTCGGGCTCGTGCAGGCCGAGCCAGAGGAACTCGCCGCGCCGCCGGTGGGCCTGGCCGAAGTGGACGGTGCCCGGTTTGCGACCTCCGGAGCGATAGACGGCACAGTCGACCACGGAGTCCGGATTACGGCGGCGCGGCGCCGCGACCGGATCGTCGGCGCGACGCCGCCACAGTTTGAACACGGGCCGACGGTATCGGCACCGCGCATCTCAGTCCGAGTTGCGCATGGCCCGGACCCCGGCCCACAGCTCTACGGCCGCCGTCGCCGCCCCGGCGACCAGCCCGCCGAACGTCGCCGACGAGAGGATGTCCCCGGCGAACAGCGCCCGCTCGGCATCCACGACGTAGCTCAGCGGATTACCGCGGGCCAGGGCCTGCAGCCAGCCGGGTCCGTTGTCGATCGGCAGCAGCACCCCGGCCAGCAGCAGCAACGGGAAGATCAGGGTCTGCTGCACGGTCCAGAACAGCCACTCCTGGTTCTTCGAGGCCAGCGCCAGCGTGTACGACAGGGCGCCCAGCCCGATGCAGAAGGCGGCCAGGATGACCAGCCCGAGCAGCGCGCCCACGAGGTTGAACCGGAACCCGAACGGCGCGCAGACGGCCACGATCAACGCCGCCTGGGCGAACATCGGCACGATCTCCTTGAGCGCCCGCCCGATCAGCAGGGCCGGCCGCCGCAACGGGGTGACCAGCATCCGCTCGTGCGATCCGGTCTGGATCTCGAAGAGCAGGTTCGAGCCGGTCATCGACGACGCGAACAGGCACGACATCACGATGATGCCGGGCACGAACCACTGCAGCGAGTCGTCCGGCAGCAACGGCGTGAACAGCGCCAGGAACACCAGCGGCTGCACCATCGAAAAGATGATCGTGAACGGGTCCCGCAGCACCGGCCGCAGCTCCCGGCTGAACACGGTGCGGGTGTCGGCCACCAGGGTCGTCATCTCAGACCTCCACCAGTTCGCGCGAATCGGCCGTGCCGCCCTCACGCAGGCTGCGACCGGTCAGCTTGAGGAACACGTCGTCCAGCGTCGGCCGCACCACCTCGACCTCGGTGGCCGGGTTTCCGAGGGTCCGAAGATCATCAAGGATTTCCGGTACGCGTCGAGGAGCCCCCTGCGTCCGGATGGTCAGCCGGGTGTCTTGCCGCTCCGGATCGAACCGGGCGACGGCGGCTGCCGCGCTCGCCGCGTCTGTCTCGTGGTCGAACCCGAGAATGATCCGGTCGCCCACGTGCTCGGCCTTGAGCTGCGCCGGGGTGTCGTCGGCGATGATCCGCCCGTGGTCGATCACGATCACCCGCTCGGCCATCGAGTCCGCCTCGTCGAGGTAGTGGGTGGTCAGCACGATCGTCGTCTCGTGCCGGGCCCGCAGGTCGAGGATGTGCTCCTGCAGGTTGGCCCGGTTCTGCGGGTCGAGGCCGGTCGACGGCTCGTCCAGGAACAGCAGGCCGGGCTCGTGGATCAGCCCCATCGCGATGTCCAGCCGGCGCCGCTGCCCGCCGGAGAGGCTGGAGACCCGGCGGTCGGCCACCTCGCCCAGGCCCAGCGACTCGATCAGGGTGGCCGCGCGGGCCCGGGCGCTCCTGACCCCGAGCCCGTAGGCCCGGCCCTGGCTGATCAGTTCGTCCCGGCCCCGCTGGCTGTGACCGGCGCCGTTGCCCTGCCCGATGT
This sequence comes from Paractinoplanes bogorensis, assembly GCF_018829635.1. Classification (GTDB taxonomy): domain Bacteria; phylum Actinomycetota; class Actinomycetes; order Mycobacteriales; family Micromonosporaceae; genus Actinoplanes; species Actinoplanes bogorensis. Next base: position 127,616 of record NZ_JAHKKG010000015.1, on the reverse strand, counting down.
AGCCGATCCGCATCCGCACCTCGCGTTGCTGCCGCACCACGTCGAACCCGGCCACCCGGGCCGTCCCCGAGGTCGGCGGGATCAGCGTCGTCAGCATCCGCAGCGTCGTCGACTTGCCGGCGCCGTTCGGGCCGAGCAGCGCGACCAGTTCGCCGGGGGCCACGTTGAGGTCGATGCCGTCGACGGCTCGGACGTCCTTGAAGTGCTTGGTGAGCCCGTACGTCTCCATCATGGTTCTGACGCTAGGGTCGTTTGCGGACACTTTCTGACCTCAATACGGCGGAGTCTGGATTCATGGCGAACACGAGTGCCCGGATGCTGCGACTGCTCTCGCTGCTGCAGACCCACCGCTACTGGCCCGGGTCCGAACTGTCCGAACGGCTCGAGGTGAGCCCGCGGACCCTGCGCCGCGACGTCGACCGGCTGCGCGAGCTGGGCTATCCGGTCGACGCCAGCCGCGGGGTGGCCGGCGGCTATCAGCTCCAGGCCGGCGCGGCGGTGCCTCCGCTGCTGCTCGACGACGACGAGGCGGTCGCCATCGCGATCGGCCTCCGGACGGCGGCGGCGGGCGCGGTGTCCGGGTTCGAGGAGACGTCCGTACGGGCCCTGGCCAAGGTCATTCAACTGCTGCCGCCCCGGTTGCGCCGTCGCATCGACGCGTTGCGCGAGGTGACGTCGCCCGGCGTGTTCGGTGGCGGTCCGACGCTGGACGCGACCGTGCTGACCACCCTGGCGATGGCCTGCCGAGGCGAGGAACGGCTGCGCTTCGGCTACACCCCGCGCGAGGGCGAGACCGCCACCCGTTACGTCGAACCGCACCGGCTGGTCCCGCTGGGCCGGCGCTGGTATCTGATCGCCTGGGACCTCGACCGCGGCGACTGGCGCAGCTTCCGGGTCGACCGGCTCGGCTCCCCGGTGCTGACCGGTGCCCGCTTCCGCCCGCGCGAGATCCCCGGCGGCGACCCGGCGGCGTGGCTGCGCTCGCGGATGTCGCAGATCCCGGCCCGATACGACGTCTCGGTGGTCTTCCAGACCCCCGCCGCCACGGTCCGCGGCTTCATCGGTCATTACGGGACCGTCGAGGAACTCACCGACTCGTCGTGCCGGATGCGCATGAACACCGACGACCTGGGCTGGCCGGTGATGGTGGCCGGGGTGCTCGGGGCCGCCTTCACCGTCGAGTCGCCGGACGAGCTGCGCGACCGCGTGCGCGCCACCGGTGAGACGCTGTTGCGCGGCGCGGCCTGACCCATGCCCCGGTGTGCCCCCGTGACACGCCGGGACATGAGCCTGACCTGCGTGGATCGGCGCCCCCGTGGCGCCGATCCACATGACGGAAACCTATCGATGGCGTACGACACTTTTCCGCGCCGATCGGGGCCGGGCTTGGACAAAAAACACGAACAGGCGACTGGTTTTATGACGGCCGGATCGTCGCCTCGCGCGGGCGGCGTTGTGACCAGCGCCTTCGAACCCTCCGGCTTTCGATGGTGACGGTGCTCACACTTAGGCCGGTGTTGCCGACCGTTGGCCGCGGGCCGGAAAGTGTCGGGGGGTCGGGGCACAATCGGGCCCATGACGACGATCGGTGCGATCTTCCTGCCGAGCAACCCGCCCGAGACCATGCCCGCGGTCGCCCGCGCCGCCGACGCGGCCGGCCTCGAAGAGCTGTGGCTCTGGGAAGACTGCTTTCTCAACGGCGGCCTCACCGCGATGACCGCGGCCCTGGCCGTGACGGAAAATCTGCGCGTCGGCGTGGGCATCATGCCGGTGCCGTTCCGCAACGTCGCGTCCCTGGCCATGGAGCTGGCGACGCTCGGCCGGCTCTACGGCGACCGCGCGCTGCCCGGCATCGGCCACGGTGTGCAGGAGTGGATGGGCCAGGTCGGCAACCGGGCCGCCTCCCCGCTCACGCTGCTGCGCGAATATGCGACGGCGCTGCGGTCGCTGCTCGCCGGCGAGTCGGTCACGGTCGACGGGCGCTACGTCAAGCTCGACGGCGTCAAGCTCGACTGGCCGCCCGCGACTCCGCCGGTGATCTCGGTCGCGGCCGGCGGGCCCAAGACGATCGCGCTGGCCGGTGAGGTGGGCGACGCCATCGTCCTGTCCGGCGGATCCACCCCGGCCATGGTCTCGGCGGCGGCCAAGACTGTCGACGGCGCGGCCGAGGTCGTGGTCTTCCTGCCCGCGCTCACCGGTCCGGGCGCCGCCGACAAGCTGGCCGCCGACGCCCTGGTCTACAAGACCGACTATCCGGGCGCGGCGGGCAGTCCCGCCGACATCGCCGCCGTCGTGGGTGAGTTCGCCGCGGCCGGTGCCTCCAAGGTCATCCTGCAACCGGTGCCGGGGGAGGATCCGGCCGACTACGTCCGCTGGGTGGCCGAAGAGGTACGCCCGTTGGTGCCCGGACCGGTCGGATAGCCTCGGCCGGTGCGCCCCTGTTCCCTTCAGGCGCGACAACCCGGTCGGCGCCGCGGTGTGAGGCGCTGACCGGCACACGGGGATGAGAATCCGCGGCCGGCGGTGGCAGCCGAGCGGCCGCGGCGGAAAGGCACGGCGTGATGCGATACGTGGCGATCGGCGACAGCTTCACCGAAGGGGTCGGCGACGAGCTGCCCGACGGCGCGGCGCGCGGCTGGACCGACCTGGTCGCGGCCGGGCTGGCCGCCGGTGAGGGCACGACGATCCAATACGCCAATCTCGCCATCCGCGGCCGTCTGCTCGAGCCGATCGTGACCGAGCAGCTCGACGCCGCCCTCGCGTTGTCACCGCCGCCCACGCTGCTGTCCTTCAACGGCGGCGGCAACGACATGATGCGCAGCGGCGACATGCAGCGGCTGGCCGTGATGACCGAGAAAGCGGTGCAGCGTGTCGTCGAGGCCGGCGTCCGCATGGTGATGCTCAGCGGCGCCGACCCGGGCGACCGGCTGCCGTTCGGCAAGGTGATCCGCCGCCGCGGCGAGGCGTTCACCCGAGCGGTGGAGTCCCTGCCGAAGCAGTACGACATCACGTTCGTCGACTGCTTCCGCGACGTCGAACTGCGCCGGGCCGGCTACTGGTCACCCGACCGTCTGCACCTCAACGCGTCCGGCCATCGCCGGGTGGCCGGCCTGGTGCTCACCGCGCTGGGCTACGAGCAGGCCGCCCACCTGATCGACCCCGGCCCGGCCGAGAGCCGGGGCGTGCTGGCCGAGGCGCGCTACTACCGCGAGCACGTCCTACCGTGGCTGACCCGCCGGGCGCGAGGCCAGTCCTCCGGCGACAACCGAACCGGCAAGTTCACCGACTGGGTCGACATCAACCCGGCCTGACCCGCCTGTGGACGCGCGCGGACTGCTCGGCCGGGCCTGTGGACAACGTCGGCCGTTCAGCTTGACCGGGGCGTAGTTTCGTCGGCGTCCCTGGGTGGGCGGGGGAGGCGGCGGCTGCTCAGCGTGATCTTGGCTGTGTGATCAGGGGAGCGGGCGGCGGCGGATGTGGTCGTCGTGCCATTCCTGGCCGACCAGGAAGCGTTTGACGCCGACGATCTCGAAGCCGTTCTTGGCATAGAACTTCCCGGCTCGTCCGTTCTGCTGGTTCACGCCCAACCAGCAGAAGGCCGCACCGGTCCCGGCGGCGGCGACGAGGCTGTCGGCCATCAGGGCGGCGGCAGCGCCCGATCCGTGGCGCTCGGGCGCCAGATAGAACTTGCTCAGCTCGATGCTCGTCGCCGGGTCGATGACGGCGGCCACGTCCGGGTCCTTGATCGGGCCGCTGACCAGCATCGAATAACCGACCGGGACCCCGTCGGCGAGCACCAGCAGCAGGATTCGCCCGGGATCGGCGAGATAGCCGCGGAAGCTCTCCACCGACAGGTGCGTCGCGATGAACGCGTCGATGTCGGCCTGCGACGTGCCGGGCGGGCAGGCCAGTCCGAAGGTGCGGGCGGCGAGGTCGTGCAGCAGTCCGGTGTCGGCGAGATCGGCGCGACGGGTGGTGATCGACATGGAAAGACAGTTTATGGTTTCTCGCGTGAGCGCTCCCACGATGAGACAACTCGGTGACGTCATTCCGCTGCCGGCGGCGGTGCGCCCCGACTCGACTGCCGACTTCCGGATCCCGTCCGGCGTGTCGGTCAGCGCCGCCCCCGCGGCCGCCGCCGTCGCCGACGAGCTGGGCGTCCTGCTGCGGCGGGTGACCGGCTTCGCCGTACCGGTGAAGGAAGAAGAACCGGAGAACGGCGGCTTCCGGCTGCGGCTGGACGAAAGCGTGGACGAGGCCAAGTCGCCGGAGTCCTACCGCCTCGACATCGCCGCCGACGGCGTGACCCTCAGCGCCCCGGCCGCGGCCGGCCTCTTCGCCGGCCTGCAGACGCTGCGCCAGCTGCTGCCGGAAACTGCGGGCGGCGAGGTCACCATCCCCGGCGGCCGGATCGACGACGAGCCGCGTTTCGCCTATCGCGGGACGATGCTCGACCTGGCCCGGCACTTCTACGAGCCGGCCGACATCCGCACCTTCATCGACACGATCGCCCAGTTCAAGATCAATCACCTGCACCTGCACCTGACCGACGACCAGGGCTGGCGGCTCGAGATCGACGGCTGGCCGCGTCTCACCGAGGTCAGCGGCGGCGAGGGCACCGGGATCGACGGTCAAGGCCCGGGGTTCCTCACCGCGGCGGAGTATGCGGACCTGATCGCGTACGGGGAAACGCGGTTTGTCACGATCGTGCCGGAGATCGACCTGCCCGGTCACGTGAACGCGGCCCAGGTCGCCTATCCCGAGCTGACCTGCGACGGCGAGCCGGTCCAGCCGCGCACCGACGCCGAGGTCGGCTACTCCTCGCTGTGCGCGGGCAAGGAGGAGACGTACGCCTTTGTCGAGGACGTCATCCGCGTCGTGGCCGGCCTGACCCCGGGCCCGTTCCTGCACATCGGTGGGGACGAGGCGCTCAGCACCACAGCCGAGGACTACCGCACCTTCATGACGCGGGTGCTGCCGATGGTCGGCCGGTACGGCAAGCGGGCGATCGGCTGGCACGAGATGGCCGCCGTCGAGCTGCCGCCGACCGCCGTCCCGCAGTACTGGCGGATCGAACCGGCCGACGACGGCGTGGCCCGGGCCGCCGCGGCCGGACACCAGGTGATCATGTCGCCGGCCGACCGCAGCTATCTGGACATGAAGTACGACGAGTCGAGCCCGCTCGGGCTGGACTGGGCCGGGCTGGTCGGGGTCGAGCGATCCTATGACTGGGACCCGGCCGACCGCCTGCCCGGCGTGGGGGAGGAGTCGCTGCTCGGCGTCGAGGCGCCGCTGTGGTCCGAGACGCTGCGCAGCCGGGCCGACGTCGAGTTCATGGTGTTCCCGCGCCTGCTCGCGATCGCCGAGATCGGCTGGACGCCGCGCGCCGATCGTTCGTGGCCGGAGTTCCGGCGCCGGCTGGCCGAGTTCGGTCCGCGCTGGACCGCCCAGGGCGTCAACTTCCACCGCTCCGGCGAAGTCGACTGGAAGTGACTAGGGGACGACGATCTTGATGCCGCTGCGGGGGCGGGCGGGCACCCGGCCCAGGTCGATGCCCGTGTCCTGCGGCGGCAGGTAGTAGTCGAGCTTCGCCAGCCGCTGCACCAGCGTCCCCAGCGTGGCGATCACGATCTGCTCGCCCGGGCAGCGATGCCCCGTCCGCGGATCCCCGCCGCCCTGCGGAATCAGCTCGAACTCGCCGATCGGCCGGCCGAGGAAGCGCTCGGGCCGGAACTCGTACGGCTCGGGCCAGACCCGCGGATCGTGGTGCTGCCCATAGACGTCGAGCAGCACCAGCGTCCCCTTCGGCACGTCGGTGCTCTGGAAGGCCAGGTCACGCCGCGCGCGCCCGCCGAGGAACGGCACGAACGGATAGAACCGCCGCACCTCGTGCACGAAGGCGAGCGTGTACGCGTCATCGCCCTCCCGCAGCCGCGCCCGCGTCCCCGGCCAGCGGTCGAGCGCATGTCCGGCGAAGGCCGCGAACCACGCCACGGCGGTCGTCGGGCGGATGATGTTGATCAGTTCGACGGCGGCGCTGCGCGAGTCGAGCAGATAGCCGTTCTCGAGGTGGTGCGCGATCCGCGACACCGCCGTGTCGGTCGGCGGCTGCCGGCGTACGTCCTCAATGATCTTGGACAGCTGCCGCTCACGACGCATGCGAGCCAGCCGCGCGCGCAGGTGCCGGGGCCCCACGCTCGCAAATCCCTCCACCATCGCGACCAGATCCGAGGTCAAAAGATCGTTTTCCGGTACGCCGGTCCAGCGCGCCGCCGCGTCCGAAAGCACCCGCGCCGCCTCGTCGAACAGCGTGACCGGCCCGCCGCCCCGCCAACCGTCGGCCCGCTCGTCGAAGATCTTGCCGACCAGGGTGGCCAGGGTGTCGACGCCGTTCTCGTTCATCAGCAGCGCCACGAAGAGCGCCTTGCGGGCCCGGTGCGCCTCGCCGTCGAGCGTGTGCACACCCCGCCCGAACAGCGTGTCGACCACCGGCGAGGGCAGCGCGGTGTGCCGCTCGAGATGGCCCCGGTGATAGAAGAAGCGGGCCGCGTCGGGACCACTGATCGCGACGGCCGGCTGCCTTCCGAACCGCAGAGGTACCGGCCGGCCGTGGTGGCGACGGCGCAGATCGGGCAACCAGGCGTACCCCTTCGTCCCGAAAGCCACGCTCTGATCGAGAAACGCCATGGCAGTCCGTATCTCCCTCGGTGACGGCGCGAAACTCTTCCTTATTTTTCCCTTCGACGGACTGTTCGTCTGGGGTTTCCGTCGGACCCCCGACCTAGGCTGGGCCGGTCGTCGAACACGGGAGGCAAAGAGTGCGGCGGGAGTCGGGGGCACGATCCGCGGCCATGCTGGTCGGCTTCTTGGCGGTGGCCTGGCTGCAGGTCGCGGCCGTGCTGCTGGTGGTGCTGCTCGTGCTCGAGCCGCTGCCCGGTGAGATCGCCCTCCAGGTGGCGGTGCCGCTGGTCATCGCCGTCGCCGGCCTGCTCTGGTGGGCCACCGTGCGGGCGTTGCGCCTGCGCCGGCCCGCACCGGCCGGAGTGCCCGTGCTGCGTCAGCACGCCCCCGCGCTGTGGACGATGATCGACGACGCGGCCGTCGCGGCCGGGGTGAAACCGCCGGGCGGGGTGACGATCGTGGCCGGGGCCACCGCCTCGCTGACCGAGCGCTCCTGGCTGGGCGGACTGGCCGGCGGGCACCGTGAGCTCTATCTCGGGCTGCCTCTGCTGCAGGCGTGGGACGAGTCCCGCGTACGCGCGGTGGTCGCTCACGAGCTCGCCCACGGCTCGCCCGCCCTGGGTGGCCGCTTCGCCCCGCTCGCCCGGCGGGGCCGGCTCGCCCTGGGCCGCATCGTCCCGCGCATTCCCCGGCGCAGCCCGGCCGGTCCGCTGTTGCGGGCCTACGCGAAGTGGTACCGGGCCGTCGACACCCCCTACAGCCACGCCCACGAACTGGCCGCCGACCGGGTCGCGGCCGGTTTCGCCGGTCCGCAGGCCGCGGCCGCCGTGCTGCGCGACGGCCCCGCCCTCGAGGCGATGCAGCAACTCTTCCATGCCGAATACCTGAGCCCCGGCTGGCAGACCGGCCTGATGCCGGACGACGTCTTCGGCGGGTTGCTGCGGGTGCTGGCCGCCCGCGGCGACGACATGGCCGCGTTGCGGGCCCGCGAGCCCGAGCCGCCGGGCGAGTGGGATCCGCACCCGCCGCGGGCCGAGCGCCTGGCCGCCCTGGCCGAGATCACCCCCGAGGGGCCCGAGGCGCCCGGCCGCCCGGCCGGCGAGATGGTGCCCGGCCTGCCCGATCTGGGCCGCGCGCTGCAGGCGGTGGCGTTCCCGATCGGCGGGCGCGCGGTCGTGGGCTGGGACGAGTTCTTCGGGGTGGCCCGCATCGCCGAGATGGAGCGTGAGGCCGACGCCTCCCTCCGCGCGCTCTCCCGCGCCGCCGGCGCCCCGGTGACCGGCGCGGCCGAGGTGCTCGACCTGTCCGCCGACGGCCGCCTCCGCAAGATCGCCGAGACGGTCTTCGGCGACCTGCCGGCCGACGAGGTGTCGAGCCGGATCACCGACCTGATCGCCCTGCTTCTCGCCCTGGCCGCCCTGCACAGCGGTGTGGCCCGCTGGCGGCACAGCTGGACCGGCACGGCCGAGCTGGTCGCGGCCGACGGCTCCTATCTGGAGCTGCACGCCCCGGCCGAGGCGGCGGGTGACCCGGCCACGGTCGGCAGGGCCCGCGAGTGGCTGACCTCGCTCGGCGTCGACCTCACCGCGACCGCCTCGACCGCACGGCACCACTCGTCGCGGGTGCCGGTGCTCGGCGGGGTGGTCGGCGTGCAGGTCGACGGCGCGCGCACCGACCTGCTGGTGCTCGAGACCGGGTTGTTCCTGGTGCCGGCCCTGCCCCGCACCCGTCATCACGAGGCCCGGCGCCGCCTGACCCGCCTGGCCGGCGACGGCGTACTCACCGACGGTTCCCCGGCCGTGGCGACCGCGCACGCGACGGCCCTGGGCTCGCCTGCGGCCGCCGCAGCTTCGTCGGCAACACCCCCGGGCTCGCCTGCGGCCGCCACGACTTCGTCGGCGACGGCTTCGGGCTCGACCGAGGCTGCCACAGCTTCGTCGGCGACAGTCCCGGGTTCGCCTGCCGCCGCCACGGCTTCGGAAGCGATGGCCCCGGGTTCGCCGGCGGCTCTCGCAAAGACCGCGACGGCCACGCTCGAGCCGGAGGCCCGCGCGGCGGTCGAGGGCAGCCGCTTCGTCCCGTTCGCCGACGTCGCCACCGCCTCGGCCACCCGCAACGGCCGCCGAGCCTGGGAGATCAACATGCGCGACGGCGGGACGCTGACCGTGCGCACCACATTGGACTCCGAAGAGCTCCCCGGCGGCTGGGCCGCCCTCGACGACGCGGTGGCGTTCCTGACCCGCACGCGCTGACCTGTCCCCGGCCCGCCCGGAACCCGGACTGGCCGAGCTGGACAGTGAACTGCACACGCCGCAGGTCCGTGCTACCTGACGGGCGGGTCGCATGAACGGCCTTTGAGTGAACTGTTCGTCACCAGCGGTCACAATATCCACGTGGAACGTTCGCTTTATCGCTCTCGATAACGGGTAGAGACATGCCCGAGATCGGCGGATGATCCCACTTGGAGGGAGGCCGGACATGGAGCGGGGACCGTTGGCCCTCTTCGGCGCGATCGTTGCGATCGGCGTCGGACCGGCACTGTGGATGGGCGTTCAACTCCGCGCGGTGCCCGATGACAACCCGGCCCGTCCACCCGTGGTGAGCGAGCAGGGCGCGGAAAAGGCCGGCCAGCAACTCGGCGGCCGCGGCGCCGGCGAGCGGTCCGACGACAGCCCGGCCACCGTGCCGCGCGGCCAGATCCTGCCACTGACCACGTCGCCCTCGCCTTCGCCGAGCACGAGCGCGAACACCGAGCCGACGCCCACTCCCAGCACGTCTTCGCCGGCCCCCGAGCCGGCACCGACGACGAGTCGGCCCACCACCCCGCCGACCGAGTCGACGACCGCGCCCACCGACGACCCGACCGACGAGACCACCGTGCCGCCGTCCGACGACGACACCGAAGAGCCGACGCTCCCGCCGACCCCACCCGCGACGGACCCGGGCGACGACGACCCCACCTCGCAATACGGCGGCTACGTGGCGATCGGCCGGTAAAACGGTCCCGCCCCTGAGCAGCGGTGTCGAAAAGGCAGCGCTAGGGGGCATCCGGCAAATAGGTCGCGGCCAGCCCCCGAGCCGTCGCCACGAAGCATTCCCGCAGCTCGGCCGGGTCGAGCACCTCCGCCTCGGCGCCCAGTTTGAGCAGCTCGATGTGCCCGTGCCGCACCGACTCGATCGGTACCCGCGTGATCAGCCGGCCGGTCTCGTCGGGCTCACCGGCCTCGGCCCGCGCCACCCGGGACATCTCCGGCGGAAACACGTAGGCCATCCGGTTCAGCGCCTCGACCGTCATCCGTACGGTCGCCACCGCCGTGTAGACGCTCTGCTCGTACCGCTCGGTCCATTCGTGCCAGAACCCGGCCAGGTCGAAATCCGCGGGCCGCACCGCGGGCGACTCCAGCAGCTCCGCGTCCAGGATGTTGGCCACGCGATAGGCCGTGGTGCGCGTCTCGGACGAGGCCACCAGATACCAGCGCCCGCCCTTGAGCACCACACCCAGCGGATGCAGGTGCCGGGTCACCTCACGCGGTGCCCGCCATCGCCGATAGCGAACCTCGAGCATCCGCCCGCTCCACACCGCGTCGGCCACGGTCGAGAGGTACGGGGTCGGCTCGTCCCCGCGGAACCACCCGGGCGCGTCGAGATGAAACCTTTCCCGTACGCGGTCGGCCCGGTCGGCCAGTTCACCCGGCAGCGACGCCCGGAGTTTGAGCTGCGCCGCCGCCAGCACCGAGCCCAGTCCCAGTTCGGCCGCCGGTCCCGGCATCCCGGCCAGGAACAGCGTCCCGGCCTCGTCCGAGGTCAGCCCGGTGAGCCGGGTCCGATAACCGTCGAGCAGCTGATATCCACCGGCCGGGCCGCGGTCGGCATAGACCGGCACCCCGGCCGAGCCGAGCGATTCGATGTCGCGATAGACGGTGCGGACGGAGACCTCGAGCTCGTCGGCGAGATCTTGCGCCGTCATGCGCCCACGCGTCTGCAACAGCAGCAGGAGCGAGAGCAGTCGGTCGGCGCGCACGACCAAACGCTAACGCCGAAGGGGGAGCCGGCGGCTCCCCCTTCGGTCGGACCTACCTGTCAGAGCTGGGTCAGCCGGTTGATGATGTCCCGGTACGCCCGCAGTTCTACCCGCAGCTTCTCGGTGTCGTCGGCGTTGCCGCCCAGGCTGTCCCGCTGGGCCTTGAGCGCGCTGGTCAGCTTGTCGACCGCGTCCCCGACCAGCTCGGCCGCCTCGGCGGTGGCCGCCTTGGGCTCGTCGACGAAGCGCAGCTGGATCTCACGGAACCGCTCGGCGTACGAGTCGCCGTCCGGCAGCAGCCGCTCTCCGGTAGTCCCGGTGGCCGTAGAGGTGGCCGCGGTGGCCGTAGGGGTGGTAGTGGCCACGGGCACCGCGGCAGCGGCAACTACCGGGGTGTCCGTGGCCGGCTGGAACTCCTCGCCGTCGCGGTAGCCGTCGGCCTTCTCGTCGACGGTGTCGTTGTCCGTGACGACGACACCGTTGGTCGAGTCGGTCGAGGTGTCCCCGGAGGCGGGCCTGTCCGCCTCGACCGGGTCCGGCGAGTCGGCCGGCACCGAGGCGACCGCGTCGGCCCGGTCGGACGACAGCGACGAGGCGTCGGAGTCGGAGTCGGAGTCGACCACCTTGGGACTGTCGAACGTGCCGTCGTCCTTGAGCGCCGCGTCGACCGGCTCGTCCTTCTTGTCGGCCGGCTCGTCGCCGAGCGGCAGGTCGACTTGCGAGTCGGTCGTCCGGTCGGCGTGCTCCGGGCGGTAGTCGGTGTCCTCGACGACGGTCCCGTCCGGGCCGTACGTGGTCGTGGTCTTCGACTCGTCGTCCACGCGCGCGGTGTCGGACGAGGTGTCGTCGGAGGAAACAGGCGCGTCGCTCCACGGCGAGCCGGCCCGCTGCGGGGGCACGCCCACCGGGTCGGACGACACGGTCTGCGTCCGGTCCGGGTCGTCGTGGGTGTCGGTCTCTTTCTCGTTCGAGAAGAACTTCATGGCGGTGGCTCCTAGCGGCTGGTGTCGCGGGCGGGGGACTCGTCAGCGGGGGTGCGAGGTGCGGGGGCCTCCGATGTGGATTCCTCGGCGGCCGGAGCGGAGACGGGAGCGGTAGGAGTAGTAGTACCAGTCGACGGCACCGGATCGGCGCCGAGCAGGTCGGCGAAGAGCGCCCGATAGTGCACCAGCGCCTGGCGCAGGTCCTCGGTGTTCGCCTCGCCCGCGCTGTTGCGCCGGCTGATCTCGTGGGCCTTGCGGTAGTGCTCGAGCGTGCGGGCGTGCTCGACCGACAGGTTGGCCAGCCGGTCGTCGTACTCGGCGGTCGGATAGCCCCGGTCGGTGATCAGCCGGGTGACCAGGTCGTCGGCCGCGGTCACGGCCTCGACCGGGCTGTCCACGAACTGGATCTGGACCTCTTCCCAATTCGCCGCGTACGTGCTCTGCGCCTCCGGGGAGAGCGGCTTCAGCTCGAACGACGCGTGGCGCTTCTCACGCTCACGCAGTTCCTTCTCGGCCTCGGTGCGGCTGCCGGTGTCGGCCACCGCACGGTCGTACTCGGGCCCGAAGGTGTTCTGCAGTTGCTTGCGTCGCATGACCTGGACGCCGTACACGACCGCGGCGATCACAACCAGGATGACGACGATCAGGATGATCGTGGCTGTGGGGGACATGGGGCCTCCTAAGTATTCGCTGTCGGTATTCCCATCTCGCCCCGGTCGTCAATCCCCTTCGTCGGGTTCGGTTTCGCCCGATCCCTCCTGTCGGTAGGTAACCGCCTGGTCACAGTGTCATGAGGACGACTGGGTCAGACATGCCAATCTCGATGGCTAAAAAGGACTTAAACGCTTTTTTGGGTACGCCGCCCTGGTGGCTCGCCATGAAGTCTTTACGTATTCTCCCGAGGGCGTACGCCAGAAGAGCGGAGCCTGATGAAGAAGCGTTACTGGTCGATCCGTTCGAAGATCATCGTGTTGGTCGCCGTCCCGTTGACGGCGCTGCTGGCACTGTGGCTCTTCGCGACGGCGCTCACCGCCGGTCCGGCGTTCAACCTGCTGTCCGCCCGCACGGTGCTGGACAACGTCGGCAACCCCGGCATCGAGCTGGTCGGCCAGCTGCAGCGCGAGCGCCTGTTCAGCGTGGAATATCTCGCCGCCACCGGCCCGCCCTCGCAGGCCCTGCTCGACCAGCGCAGCGAGACCGACAAGTCGCTGGCCAACTTCCGCAAGCTGGCCGAGGGCGACGCCGCGCGCGGTGCCACCAGCGACACGCTGCGCGGCCGGATCGACGGGTTCCTGACCCAGCTGGCCAGCCTGACCGGCAACCGCGGCCACATCGACCGCCGCGCGATGGACGTGATCGGTGCGCAGAACCTCTTCAACAACGTGATCGCCTCCGGCTTCCAGACCTTCGGGGCCACCGCCACCTTCAACGACCAGCAGATCGACGGCGAGCTGCGCGCGCTCACCACGGTCGGGCAGGGTCAGGAGTACCTGTCCCGGGTCGACGCCCTGGTCGGCGGCGCGACCGCCGCGGGCCGGTTCACCCCCGAGATCCGCGGTGAGCTCATCCAGGACGTGGGCACCGCCCGCTTCCTGCTGCAGCGCGGCGTCGAAGACATGGCCGCCAACGACCGGCTCGCCTACAACGAGCTGAGCAGCGGCATCGCCTTCGACCGGATGGACAGCCTGCTCACCCAGCTCGTGCAGCAGAGCCGGGACGGCTCGGCCACCCCGGTCAGCAGCGCCGAGTTCCGTCCGGCCTACGTGGCCGTGGCCCAGGAGCTGCGGGCCTTCGAGGTACGGGCGACCGACGCGCTGACCGACCGGGCCCGCCCGGTCGCCGAGCGGGTGCTGATCCGCCTCGGTCTGGCCGCCATCGTCGGCCTGGCCGCGCTGGCCTTCTCGCTCTATCTGTCGGTGCGGGTCGGCCGCTCGATCGTCGGCCGGCTGCGCCGCCTGCACGGCGAGGCCCGTGAGATGGCGGCCGAGCGACTGCCCACGGTGGTCCGCCGGCTCCAGCGGGGCGAGAGTGTCGACGTCGAGGTCGAGACCCCGCCGCTGGAGTACGGCCGCGACGAGATCGGCCAGCTCGGGCACGCGTTCAACGACGTGCAGCGCACGGCTCTGCAGTCCGCCGTCGAAGAGGCGAGCGTCCGCCGCGGCCTCAACGAGGTGTTCCTCAACATCGCCCGGCGCAGCCAGACCCTGCTCCACCGCCAGCTCGCGCTGCTCGACAAGATGGAGCGCCGCGAGACCGATCCGCAGGAGCTCGAGGACCTCTACCGGGTCGACCACCTGGCCACCCGCATGCGCCGCCACGCCGAAGACCTGGTCATCCTGGCCGGCGCCGCGCCCGGCCGGGGCTGGCGCAACCCGGTCCCGGTGATCGACGTCGTCCGCGGCGCGATCAGCGAGGTCGAGGACTACAAGCGCATCGACATCCGCTCGGTCGAGTCGGCGTCGGTGCTCGGCCGCGCGGTCGGTGACGTCATCCACCTGCTGGCCGAGCTGCTCGAGAACGCCGCGTCGTTCTCCCCGCCGCAGACCCGGGTGCAGGTCACCGGCCAGGTGCTGCCGCACGGCTACGGGGTCGAGATCGAGGACCGCGGTCTCGGCATGACCTCGGAGGCGATCGAGGAGGCGAACCGCCGCCTGGTCGAGCCGCCCGAGTTCGACCCGACCGACAGTGCCCGGCTCGGCCTGTTCGTGGTGGCCCAGCTGGCCAACCGGCACGGCATCAAGGTGTCGCTGCGCCCGTCCGCGTTCGGCGGCGTCACCGCGATCGTGCTGGTCCCGGCCGATCTGATCATCTCGGCGACGCCGGCCGCGGCGCTGCCCGCGGGCGGGTCCACGGGGGAGCGCCCGCTCGTCGGCTCGGGCAGCGACGACCCGTCGCGCCGCTCGCTGGCCGCGTTGCAGTGGCAGGGCGGCGAAGAGCTCCGGCAGGTCACCGCGTCCGGTCACCCGATCATCGAGGGCACCGCTTTGCCCGGCCCGGAGAGTCACCAGCCGGTGCGTGGCATGGTGACCGGCGGGCATCACCGGGCCCCGGGCGGGCCGTCGCCCAGCTCGGTCGCCGACGGCCTGAACACCGACGGCCTGGTGCAGCGCCGGCGGGTGCGCCGCCCGGTCGACCTCGGATCGGCCACGGCCGACGCCGACCTCGCGGCCGTCAACGCCGAGCTGCAGGCCCGGAACGCGCCGCGCGCCGTCCCCCGCAACTCCGGCCCAGCCATGCCGACAGCGCCGACGGTGCAGGCCATGCCGTCGGCGCCGGCCATGCCGGAGCCGCTGGCCGCGCCGACCGGCGCGCCGGTCCCGGCCGCCCCGGGGGAGACCACTGAGGACGGTCTGCCCCGCCGCCGGCGCCAGGCCAACCTGGTGCCCCAGCTGCGCCGCCCGGCCGGCGAGGCACCGGCCGAGCCCGAGCCTCAGCTGCGGTCGCCCGAGCAGGTGCGCAGCATCATGAGCGCCCTCCAGTCCGGCACCACCCGGGGCCGCCTGGACGCCGACCGCTACCTGACCGAGGTGACGCCGAGTAATGGGTCGGCCGCTGGTGGCGAAGGCAACGATGGTGGTGAACGTCACTCAGGGCCAAAAAACGCATCTGAAGATCGGTCTAATGGGGATGACACGGGCAATGGCGTGGGACGGAGCGGCGCATCCTTTGCGGATGCGGCTACCGTCAGTTTCCCGGCGATCGTGAACCTGGCGCTCGCGGAGGAAAGGCAGGGCGGGGATGATCGGGACGCGGGGGGAAGCCGTGCCGACGACTCCGGGGGCAGAGACGTGATCAGGCCGGAAAAGGACGCATAAGTGACACAGACGACGAACCAGCGCGCGCAGCTCACCTGGCTCCTCGACGATCTGGTGGAGCGGGTGCCGACGGCGCAGCAGGCGGTCGTGCTCTCCGCCGACGGCCTGCTGATGGGGGCCTCGGCCGGGCTGCACCGCGAGGACGCCGAGCACCTGTCGGCGATGGCGGCCGGCTTCCAGAGCCTGGCCAAGGGGGCGAGCCGGCACTTCCGGGCCGGCGCCGTGCGCCAGACCGTGGTCGAGATGGAGTCCGCCTTCCTGTTCGTCACGGCCGCCGGTCAGGGTGCGTGCCTGGCCGTGCTGGCCTCGGCCGACGCCGACCTCGGCCTGATCGCGTACGAGATGGCCATGCTCGTCACCCGCGTCGGTCAGAGCATGAGTGCCCCCGGGCGCTCGTCGGTGATGCCCTCCGATGCCGGCTGACCTTCCCCGGGCGCACGACTGGCTCGACCACGACGCCGGCCCGGTGGTGCGCCCCTACGCGATGACCCAGGGCCGGGTGGCTCCCGAGGGTGGCGAGTTCGATCTCGTCGCCTTCGTGGTCGCCACCGCGGGGGAAGACCCGGCCGGCGCCGCCCTGCAGCCCGAGCATCACGCGATCGTCGCCGCCTCGTGGGAGCCGATCTCGGTCGTCGAACTCGCGTCGGCTCTCGACCTCTCCATCGGAGTCGTCCGGGTTCTGCTGGGTGATCTACGCTCGGCAGGACTCATCTCGCTGTACGAACCCCCGGCGGCGTCCCAGCCGCACGATGTCGACGTACTCAAGGCGGTTGTCAATGGACTCCGTGCGCTCTGATCGCAACGGCGCCTCGTCGCGCATCCCGGTCGCGCTCAAGATCCTGATCGCCGGAGGCTTCGGCGCCGGCAAGACCACGATGGTGGGCTCGGTCAGCGAGATCCGCCCGCTGCAGACCGAAGAGGTGCTCACCGGCGTCGAGGGTGCCGACGACACCGGTGGCGTCGAGGGCAAGACCACGACGACCGTGACCATGGACTTCGGTCGCATCACGATCACCGAAGACCTGCAGCTCTACCTGTTCGGCACCCCGGGGCAAGACAGGTTCTGGTTCCTGTGGGACGAGTTGTCCCAGGGCGCCCTCGGTGCCGTCGTGCTGGCCGACACCCGCCGGCTGGCCGACTGTTTCCCCTCGATCGACTACTTCGAGCAGCGCGGCACGCCGTTCGTCGTCGCGGTCAACTGCTTCGAGTCCGAGCAGCGCTTCGGGGCCGACGCGGTGAGCCGCGCGCTCGACCTCGACCCGGGGGTGCCGGTCGTGCTGTTCGACGCCCGCGAGCCGCACGGGGCCCGCAACGTGCTGATCGAGCTGGTGGAATACGTGGCCCGCCGTCAACTGGCCTCCGCCGCGTCCCGCTGACCCACCGCGGTGTGATGGGATCACACCATGGGAGCGCAGGATGATTTCGTCTTCGTCGGCGGCTACACGGCGGACAAGGGTGGCGACCGTGAGGGCATCACGCTGCTGCGGCGGGAGCCGTCGAGCGGGGAGCTGACGTCGCTGGGGCTCGTGGTCGACACGCCGTCGCCCTCGTTCCTCGCCCGGCACCCTCGCCTGCCCGTCCTCTACTGGGTCAACGAGCTCGACCCGGAGGGCGCCATCAACGCGTTCACGGTCGACGGCGACGGTTCGCTCTCGCCGCTGACGACCCGGCTGACCGGCGGCAGCGACCCGGCCCACCTCGCGGTCACCGACGACGGGCGGCACCTGCTCGTGGCCAACTACGGCACCGGCTCGGTCGCCGTCTTCCCGCTCGACGCCGAGGGTGAGCCCGGCGACCGCAGCGATCTGCTCACGCTCGAGGGCAGTGGCCCGGTGGCCGACCGTCAGGCCGGTCCGCACGCCCACATGGTCTTTCCCGTACGCGACGAGGTGCTGATCGCCGACCTGGGCTCCGACAAGGTGTGGCGGGCCCGCCTCGACCCGGCCTCGGGACGCCTGACGCTGCTGGGAGCAGCCGTCGAGGCTCAGCCCGGCACGGGCCCCCGCCACATCCGCTTCTCGCCCGACGGCGCGCTGTTCGTGGTCGGCGAGCTGAGCGGCACGCTGTCGTGGTGGCGCCCCGGTGCCGAGGGGTCCTTGAAGCAGGTCGGCGAGGCCGCGACCACCACGGCCGGGGGCGAGAACTATCCGTCCGAGATCGTCGTGCGCCCCGACGGCCGTTTCGTCTATGTCGCGAACCGCGGCCCCAACACGATCGCCACCTTCGCCTGGGACGGTGACGACGCCGTGCTGGTCGCCGAGACACCTGCCGGGGGTGACTGGCCACGCCACATGATCCTGGCCGGGGATCACCTCTACGTAACCAACCAGCGATCACAGAGCGTGACTACTCTGCGGGTCGACCCGGAAACCGGAGTGCCCGCCGAGCAATCGACGACGGCCGAGCCGACGCCGACCGCTTTGTTGCGCTGGAATGTCGTCGGAGGCAGGTAGCGCGCGGAGTGGCATAGACGGCGGTCGCGGTCGGCCCGGGCACAAATCCGGCGGGAATCGCCACTGATCGAGATGGCGCCATCACACGTGGTGACGCATGATGCCAAGAATTCCAATCCGAGTAACTTTCGCCCGAACGTATATGGCATTCGGGTTCTGTGATGCGCACTATAGAGCGCGTGTCTGGCCGCCATCGTAGAAACTTCAATCTAAGAGGAGCGGGCATCGTCGGAGCTGCGATGGCAATAGTCGTCGTAGTGGCGGGGTCCTACTTCGGATATCAGCAGCTCGCCGACGACGGATGCTCCGGTTCCATCCGGCTGACCGTCGCCGCCACCCCCGAGATCGCACCCGCGGTCGACCAGGTGGCGCAACGCTGGGTACAGGACGGTGCCAACGTCAACGGCACCTGTGTCGCCGTCGCCGTCGAAGACGTGAACTCTTCGACCATGGCCGGCGCCGTGGCCGGTGAGCACAAGGTCGTCCTGGCCGGTGTCGGAACGGCACCCGAGGCGGTCAAGGTGCCGGATCTCTGGATCCCCGACTCCTCGACCTGGATCCTGCGCCTCAAGTCCGAGGCGCCCGGCTTCGTGCCCTCCGACGGCAAGCCGATCGCGCAGAGCCCGGTCGTCCTCGCCATGCCCGAACCGGTCGCCAAGAGCGTCGGCTGGCCCACCCAGCAGTTGGGCTGGACCCAGCTGCTCAAGATGATGAAAGAGAACGCCAACCTCCGGACCGGCATCACCAACCCGCAGCGCGACGCCACCGGGTTGTCCGGTCTGCTGGCGCTCGGGCAGGCCGCCGGCGCCGGCGCGAACGGTCAGGCGGCCCGGGTCCAGGCCCTCAACGCGCTCGCCCAGGGTGCGTCCCAGACGCGTGACGCCGTGATCGAGTCGTTCCCGCGCTCGCTCGACCCGAACGACATCGGTGCGGCCCTCAGCGCCGCACCCGTCTCGGAGCAGAACGTGGTCGCCTACAACGCGGCCAAGCCGCCGGTGCCGCTGGCCGCGCTCTACCTCGAGCCGAGCCCGATGCCGCTCGACTACCCGTTCGCGGTGATGCCCGAGACCGACCTGCCCAAGCAGCAGGCGGCCGCGGGTCTGCGGGCCCAGCTCTCCAGCGCCACGTTCAAGAACGCGCTCGGCGCGGCCGGTCTGCGCTCGCCCGACGGTTCGTTCGGCGCCGGCTTCGCCCGTCCGCTCGGCTCGCCCGACGCCTCCCCGCCGGCCAGCAACTCGGTCGGCGGCAACGGTGAGAACGGCGGCACGGCGGCGGCCGGTCTCGACGCCAGCGCGCTGAGCCAGGTGATCGGCAGCTGGACCGCCATCACCCAGCCCGGCCGGGTGCTCGCGGTCTTCGACGTCTCCGGCTCGATGAACACCAAGGTGCCGACGGCGAAGAACCAGACCCGGGCCGCCGTGACCCGGGGCGCGGCCGCCGCCGGTCTGCAGATGTTCAACGACAAGTGGGCCGTCGGCGTGTGGTTGTTCTCGACCGAGATGAACGGCAGCAAGCCCTGGAAGGAGATCGTGCCGATCAAGCCGCTGGCCACGGCCCGGTCCGAGCTCCAGGCCTCGATCAGCGAGATCGTGCCGAAGAAGGACGGCGACACCGGCCTCTACGACACCGTGCTCGACGCCTACAAGAACGTGAAGGCGAACTGGCAGGGCGGCAAGGTCAACTCGGTCATCCTGTTCACCGACGGCAAGAACGAGAACGACAGCGGCATCAAGCTGCCGTTCCTGGTCAGTGAGCTGAAGCGGCTGAACGACCCGAAGGAGCCGATCCGTCTGGTCATCATCGGCATCGGTGACCAGGTCGACCAGAACGAGCTCCAGACGATCGTCAAGGCGACGCCCGCGGGTGGTGTCTTCGTCACCAAGGACCCGGCCCGCATGAGCGAGATCTTCGTCGAGGCCATCGGCCGGCGCACCGGAGCCGGCAGCTAGGTTCCTTTTCCCGTACGCCGTGAGGGCCGTCACCCGCAATGGGTGGCGGCCCTTTCAGTTCTGCAGCCCGGTCCAGTCCAGGCACACCGCGACCGCGTCGTCCTCGAGCTCGGCGTCCCCGATGAACACCCGCAGGTCGCCCAGCAGCGACCGCACGGCCTGCAGCGGCGCCAGCGACCCGGCCCGCCGCACGAAGCGGGCCAGCGCCGCGTCCCCGTACCGCCCGCTGGCGGCCACCGCGTCGTGCACCCCGTCGCTGACCAGCATCAGCCGGTCGCCCGGTTCGAGCTGGAAGCGCTGCACCTGATAGTCGGTCTCCTCGAACATGCCGAGCGGGAACTCCGCGCTCATCCGCTGGTCGTAGACCCGGCCGTCGCGCAGCAGCAACAACCGGGGCGCGCCGGCGTCGATCGCCTGCACCTCACCCGTGGTCAGGTCGAGTTCGAGCAGCAGGGCCGACACGTGCGTCGCGCCCCGGTGCTCGGCGAAGACCGCCTGATCGGCCAGCGCGGCCTGGTCGGCCAGCCCGATCCCGGCCCGCCGGGCGTTGCGCAGGGCGAAGGTGGCCAGCGAGGTGAGCAGCGCCGCCGCCACCCCTTCGCCCATGCCGTTGAGCACGCTCAGCGAGAGCCGGCCGTCCTGGTCGGCCCAGTCGAAGCTGTCCCCGCGTACGGCATAGGAAGGTTCCAGCTGCCCGGCCAGCCCGAACGACGGGCGGATCCGGCTGCGCGCGGGCAGCAGCTCCCACTGCATCTCGGCGGCCAGCGTGAGCCGCCGGGTGCGGGCGATCGCCTGGTAGCGGTCGGTGCCGTCACCGGCGGCCTCCAGCTCGTGGGCCAGTGCGGTGGCGATCTCGGCCAGCTCCGCCACCACGGCGGGGTCCTCCGGAGCCGGCGAGCACGCCAGCACCCCGATCCGCTCCCCGCGCAGGGTCACCGGCAAAAAGATCTCGGCGCCGTCGTGCACTTCGGACTGGTGGTCGAAACAGCGCCAGGCGGGGTCGCCGGGACGGGTCCGATCGTCGCCCCCGAAGACCGGCACGAGGGCCGCCAGACGGTAGTCGACCAGGTAGAACTCCGTTCGGGTGACCCCGTACTCCTTGGCCAGTCCCTCGGCCAGGCGTTCCGGCACGGCGTCCGCGGCGGCCTCGGTGAGGATCCGCCGAACCGTCAGTAGCCTGTCGATCAATGACGACCTCCTCGAACAGACACGGACGTACGAGTAGTCTCTGCTGCACCATGGCTGTTCACCATGGTCCGGACGGGCCTGACCCCCTGCATGCCGCGGCGATCGACGACGCCGCGAAAGCCTTGCTGCTCGCGTGGGATGTCGCGCGCGAGCAGGCGACGCCGCGGATGTCCTCGGTGCAGCTCAACGCGCTGCTCGCGGTCGAGCGGTCGGAGGGCATCAATCTGGGTGGCCTGGCCGCCGAACTGGGCATGCTGCTTTCGTCGGCCAGCCGGCTGTGCGACCGGCTGGTCGCCTCGGGCATGGTCGAGCGGGTGCCGGGCCGGGCCGACCGGCGCGAGATCGCGCTCTATCTCACGCCCGCGTCGCGCACCCTGCTCGGCGAGTTGCGGCGGATCCGGCGTCGCGCGCTCACCGGCGTACTGGAAAAGATGTCTTCTTCCGGCCGGGCCGCGCTGCTGCGGGGACTGACCGAGTTCGCCGCCGCGGCCGCCGACGAGAACGGCGGGTCGGCGACGGCTCAGACCGCCTGAGCCAGCCATCCGGCCGGGTCCTCCCGCACACCGCGGATCACCACGTCGGCGGCGCCCCGCATGGCCGCGTCCGAGCCCAGGCCGGCCGCCCGGAGCGTGACCGGGGCCAGCCCGGCCGTCAGCACGCGTCGGTGCAGCTCGGCCTCGATCCCGGACCGGAGCCGGGCGAACTCCGGTGCGTAGCCGCCGCCCAGCACGATCACCCCGAGGTCGAGCAGGTTGACGACTGCCGACAGCGCGATGCCGAGCGCGGCCGCGGCCAGGTCGGGGTCGGCCGCGACCGCCTCCTGGCCCGCGTACTGCTCGAGGCAGCCGCTGGATCCGCACCGGCACGGCCGACCGTCGGGATAGACGGTGACGTGCCCGATCTCGCCGCTCCAGCCGCGGCCGCCGCGATAGAGCTCGCCGTCGAGCACGATGCCGGCGCCGATGCCGATCTCGCCCGAGACGTAGAGAAAGGTGGGCTCGGCGCCGTCCGCCCGAAGCTCGCCCAGCGCGGCCAGGTTGGCCTCGTTGTCGACGGTGACCGGCAGTCCGGCCATCTCCGGGACCCGGACGTCGAGCCAGCCCAGGTTGGGCGCGACCCGCACGAGATCGCCCGGTGCGACCAGACCGGGCACGGCCAGCGCGGCTCCGGCGAGAACCAGCCCGTCGGCCTCGGCGGTGGCGCGGGCCTGCGTGGCCAGGTCGTCCAGCGCGGCCAGAGCGTCCGCGGGGGAGAGCAGCCGCTGGTCGCCCCGCGCCACGAAGCGGTGCCGCACCGCGCCGGTCAGGTCGACCACGCAGGCGGCCTGGTAGTCGACGTTGATCTCGAGGCCGAGCCCGGCCGGGCCGTCGGGCGAGAGCGCCAGCCCGGCGGCGGGACGGCCGGCGCCGGTGCGGGGAGCGGGGTCGAGCTCGGCCAGCAGCCCGCCCGCGACGAGGTCGTCGACCAGCGCCGAGACGGTGGCCCGGGTCAGCCCGGTGGCGGCGGCGATGGCCGCCCGCGATGGCCGGTTTGCGCTGTTCGCCACTGTCTGCAACACGAGCGCGAGATTGTGGGCTCGCACGCTCGATTGCCGGACGGGGGCCCGGGAAGCATTCATCAGGCGGCCGCTCACGGCCTTGACAATGCCACATCGCCGCCAAATAATTCAACCAATAAACAAATCCGATCTGTTGCGTGGAGGTAACCGTGTCGGTCCAACCCACCCGTGAAGACAAGTTCTCGTTCGGCCTGTGGACCATCGGGTGGCAGGCCCAGGACGCGTTCGGCTCGGCCACCCGGCCGGTGCTCGACCCGGTCGAGGCGGTGCACAAGCTGGCCGAGCTCGGCGCGTACGGCCTGACCTTCCACGACGACGACCTCGTGCCGTTCGGCTCCGACGCCCAGACCCGCGACGGCATCGTCGCCGGCTTCAAGAAGGCGCTCGACGAGACCGGCATCGTCATCCCGATGGTCACCACCAACACGTTCAGCCACCCGGTGTTCAAGGACGGCGCGTTCACCAGCAACGACCGCTCGGTCCGGCGCTACGCGCTGCGCAAGGTGCTGCGTCAGGTCGACTTCGCGGCCGAGCTGGGCGCCAAGACCTTCGTGCTCTGGGGCGGCCGTGAGGGCGCCGAGTACGACGCGGCCAAGGACATCAACGCCGCCCTCGACCGTTACCGCGAGGGCCTCAACCTGGTCGCGCAGTACTCCGAGGACAAGGGCTACGGCCTGCGCTTCGCCATCGAGCCCAAGCCGAACGAGCCCCGCGGTGACATCCTGCTGCCGACCCTCGGCCACGCCATCGCGTTCACCTACGAGCTCGAGCGCCCCGAGCTGTTCGGCATCAACCCCGAGGTCGGCCACGAGCAGATGTCCAACCTCAACTTCACCCAGGGCATCGCCCAGGCCCTGTGGCAGAAGAAGCTCTTCCACATCGACCTCAACGGCCAGCACAGTGTGAAGTTCGACCAGGACCTGGTCTTCGGCCACGGCGACCTGCTCAACGCGTTCTCACTGGTCGATCTGCTGGAGAACGGCCCGATCGGCGGCGGACCCACGTACGACGGCCCCCGCCACTTCGACTACAAGCCGTCCCGCACCGAAGACATCAACGGCGTCTGGGACTCGGCCGCCGCCAACATGCGGATGTACCTGCTGCTCAAGGAGCGCGCGCAGGAGTTCCGGGCCTCGGCCGCCGTGCAGGAGGCGCTCGCGCACAGCAAGGTCGCCGAGCTGTCCCAGCCCACCCTGAACGCGGGCGAGACCTACGCCGACCTCCTGAACGACAAGAGCGCCTGGGAGGACTACGACGTCGACGCCGTCGGTGCCCAGGGATACGGTTTCGTGAAGCTCCACCAGCTCATGATCGACCACGTTCTCCGCGCCAACTGACGCTGTCGTAAGGGAAGACATGACTCTCGTAGCCGGGATCGACAGTTCCACCCAGTCCTGCAAGGTGGTCATCCGCGACGCGGAGACCGGCAAGCTGGTCCGCCAGGGCCGCGCGAGCCATCCGGACGGCACCGAGGTGCACCCGGACGCCTGGTGGGCCGCTCTGCAGCAGGCGATCGACCAGGCCGGCGGCCTGGACGACGTGGCCGCGGCCTCGGTGGCCGGGCAGCAGCACGGCATGGTGGTGCTGGACGAGAACGGCGACGTGGTCCGCCCGGCGCTGCTGTGGAACGACACCCGCAGCGCCGGCGCGGCCGCCGACCTGATCGCCGAGCTCGGCGGCGGCGACAAGTGGGCCGACGCGGTCGGCATCGTGCCGGTCGCCAGCTTCACCCTGACCAAGCTGCGCTGGCTGGCCCGGCACGAACCATCGAACGCCGCGAAGGTCGCCTCGGTCTGCCTGCCGCACGACTGGCTGACCTGGAAGCTCTCCGGGTCGACCGACATCAGCACGATCAAGACCGACCGCAGCGACGCCAGCGGCACGCTCTACTGGTCCGCGCGCACCGGCGAATACCGCCCCGACCTGCTCGAGCTCGGCTTCGGCCGGGTCATCGGAGTACCCGAGGTGCTCGGCCCGACCGGCATCGCCGGCCATCTGCCCAACGGCGCCCCGCTCGGCCCCGGCGCCGGCGACAACGCGGCGGCCGCCTTCGGCACGGGTGCGGGGACGGGCGACGTCATCGTCTCGATCGGCACGTCGGGCACGGTCTTCGCCTCGTCCGACGTCTCGCCCAACGACCCGACCGGCACGGTGGCCGGGTTCGCCGACACCACCGGCCGCTACCTGCCGATCGTCGTGACGCTGAACGCCGCCCGCGTGCTCGACGCGGCGACCCGGCTGCTCGGCGTCGACCACGACGAGTTGTCCCGGCTCGCGCTGAGCGCCCCGGCCGGTGCCGACGGGCTGGTCCTGATCCCCTATCTCGAGGGCGAGCGCACGCCCAACCGGCCCGACGCCACCGGGGCGATCCACGGGCTGACCCTGAAGACCTCCGACCCGGCCCACCTGGCCCGGGCCGCCGTCGAGGGCATGCTGTGCGCGCTCGCCGACGGGCTGGACGCGCTGGTCGCGAACGGCGCCGCGGCCAACCGCATCGTGCTGGTCGGTGGCGGTGCCCGCAGCGAGGCCGTCCGCCGCATCGCGCCCGAGCTGTTCGGGCTGCCGGTGCTGGTGCCGCCGCCCGGTGAGTACGTGGCCGACGGCGCCGCCCGGCAGGCCGCGTGGGTCACGGCCGGTGGCGCGGAACCGCCGGTGTGGACGGCCGAGCAGCCGGAGACGTACGAGGCCACCGCCGCCCCGATCATCCGCGAGCAGTACGCCGCCGCCCGAGACGCGGTGATCGACCGTCCCCGCTAACCTTTGCGGGTGACCAGGGGAGGGACGGCCCACCGCGCCTACAGCGTCGTGGTGTTCGTGGTCCTCGCCTCGCTCGACAACGTCGCGATCGGCCTGGTGCCGCCGCTCTACGGCAGCATCGGCGACGCGTTCGGCGTGGGCGAGGGCCACATCGCGCTCGCCACCACGATCATGTTCCTGATCAGTGCGGTCGCGGCCATCGGTTTCGCGTACGCGGGCGACCGCACCGACCGCAAGCCGGTCCTCATCGTCGGCACGCTGATCTGGATCGCCGGCACCGTCTGGTCCGGCCTGGCCGGCGGCTACCCCAGCTTCCTGATCAGCCAGGTGGTCGCCGCGTTCGGCCTCGGCGCCGTCGCCTCGGTCAGCTTCGCCGTGGTCAGCGATCTCATCTCGCCCAAGCGCCGGGGCCTGGTGATGAGCTTCTGGGGCCTGTCCCAGGGCGTCGGCACACTGGCCGGCACCCTGCTCGGCGGGTTACTCGGCCACACCGACTGGCGCGAGCCGTTCCTGGTCACCGCGGTCGCCGGCGGCGTGGCCACGGTGGCCTACCTGTTCACCTACAACGTGCCCCGCGGCGACAGCCAGCCCGAGCTGGCCGGGGTCGAGTACGACGAGCGCATCCACCACGACCACCTGCCGCTCATCCTGCGCCGGCGCACCAACGTGTGGCTGATCCTGCAGGGTGGCACCGCGCAGATCGCCCTCGGCTCGCTGGTCTGGCTGCCCGTCCTGTTCCGGGCCCGGGCCGAAGATCAGGGCTACACGGCGGGCACGGCGGTGCTGGTCGGCAGCGTCTTCGCCACGCTGTTCCAGCTCGGCGGGGCGCTGTCGATCCTGGGCGGGCTGATCGGCGACCGGCTCCAGCGGCGCACCCCGCGCGGCCGGGCCCTGGTCGCCTCGGTCGGGGTGCTGGCCGCCGTCCCGTTCTACGTGGTGCTGTTCTTCGTCCCGATGCGCATCGACGTGCCCGACGGCGCCGGCACCGGTGCGGTGATCGCGGCCGTCCTGGCCGACGTGTTCACCGAGCCCACCGTCGGCCTGTGCCTGGCCACCGCGGTCTTCGCGCTGATGCTGACGTCGGCCAACTCGCCCAACTGGTTCGCCCTGATCGCCGACGTCAACCCGCCCGAGCACCGCGGCACCGTGTACAGCCTGGGCAACCTGGTCAACGGGTTCGGCCGGGCCGGCGGCAACGTGATGGTGGCGGTGGCCTTCCGCGGGCTGGCCGGTGCCTTCCCGCCGCCGCTCAACTACGCGGTCGGCCTGGCCGCCTTCCAGCTGTTCTGGATCCCCACCGGCGTGATGTTCTGGCTGGCCAGCAGGACGGTCGCGCGCGACATGGCCGACACGCACACCGCCCTGCTGGCGCGTGCGGCCCGGCTAGACGACGGCCCAGACCGTGACGTCGGTGGGGACCCGCCCGTCACCGTCGAGGGGCTCGCTGCTCAGCAGGACCCGGGCCCCGGCCGGTAGCTCCACCGGCTCCGCCCCGAAGTTCGTCACGACCAGCACGCCGCCGTTGCGGAACGCGAACCCGGCGTCCGCCCACCGCACCGAGCCGTGGCCCAGCCCGTGCTCGCGCCGCAGACCCAGCGCCGAGCGGTACAGCTCCCAGGTCGACCCGGCGACACCCTGCTGGCGGTCCAGTGCGAATTCGGCCCACGACGCCGGCTGGGGCAGCCAGGAGGCGTCGGCCGGTCCGAAGCCGTACGAGGGAGCGTCCGCCTCCCACGGCAGCGGCACCCGGCAGCCGTCCCGCCCGCGCTCCTTGTGCCCCGACCGCTCCCAGGCCGGGTCCTCACGGAACTCGTCCGGCATCGTCGTGTGCTCGGGCAGCCCGAGCTCCTCGCCCTGGTAGAGGTAGGCCGAGCCGGGCAGGCCGAGCATCAGCAGCGTGGCCGCGCGGGCCCGGCGCAGGCCCAGCGCGGCGTCGGGCTGCGGGTCCTCGGCGCCGATGCCGGGCACGCGCGGGGAACCGACCGGGAAGCCGAGCCGGCTCGCGTGCCGCACCACGTCGTGGTTGGAGAGCACCCAGGTCGTGGTCGCCCCGACCGCGTTGTTGGCCTCGAGCGACTCGTCGATCACCGTCCGCAACTCGGCCGGCTTCCACGGCGCGTCGAGGTACGGGAAGTTGAACGCCTGGTGCATCTCGTCCGGGCGCACGTAGCGGGCCAGCCGCGCCGCCGGGGCCACCCACGCCTCGGCGACCAGGATGCGCCCGCCCTCGTACTGGTCGAGCAGCGAGCGCCACGACTGGTAGATCTCGTGGACGCCCTCCTGGTCCCACATCGGCGGAGGCGGGCCGGCCGGGTCGACGCCGCCGAGGATCGTGCTGGTGGTCGTCCAGTCGGCCAGGTTCTCCTCCTTGATCAGACCGTGGGCCACGTCGACCCGGAAGCCGTCGACCCCGCGGTCGAGCCAGAACCGCAGGACGTCGAGGAACTCTTCCCGCACCTCGGGGTTGCCCCAGTTGAGGTCGGGCTGGCTGACATCGAACAGGTGCAGATACCACTGCCCGTCCGGCGTCCGTTCCCAGGCGTCGCCGCCGAAGACGCTCGTCCAGGAGTTGGGCGGCTGTTCCCCGTCGCGGAAGATGTACCGCTCGCGCTCCGGGCTGCCCGGCGCCGCGGCCAGTGCGGCCCGGAACCACGCGTGTTCGCTCGAGGTGTGGTTGGGCACCAGATCGACGATGATCTTCAGGCCCAGGTTGTGCGCCTCGGCGATCAGCTTGTCGGCGTCGCCGAGGTCACCGAACCGCGGGTCGACGCCACGGTAGTCGGCCACGTCGTAGCCGGCGTCGTGCTGCGGCGAGGGATAGAACGGGGAGAGCCACACGGCGTCGACGCCGAGCTCCTTGAGCTGGGGGAGCCGGCCGGTGATGCCGGGCAGATCGCCCATCCCGTCCCCGTCGCTGTCGGCGAAGGAGCGGGGATAGACCTGGTAGATGACGGCGTCGCGCCACCATTCGTCGGTGTGGAGCATGGTCACCAGGCTAATCAGGCCCGGGCGTCAATCGTCCAGGAGCGCGGCGAATCTCTCCTCGGCCAGGTCGAGCTGATCCATGATGTGGTCCTTGGCCGCGATCGACAGCGGAGTGTCCGGCCGCCCCACCAGTTCGCGCAGCTTGGGCACGAGCGGGCGATATTTGGTGGCCGCCCGTACGGCCTTGTCGGGGGTCGTGTGCACCACGCCCACCCCGTTGTCGGTGAAGTCGGACACCTTGATCACCCGGGCCCACGGGTCGCGCTCGAGGCTGGCCGCCACGTGCTCCCGATACTGCTCGTGGCGGTCGCGCTCGGGGTCGTACTCCGGGTTGGTGACCGAGCGGACCAGTTCGGCCACCCGCGGTCCGAAGCGACCGGCCAGCTCGGCGATGGCCGCCTCGGTCAACTCGGTGTGCGTGCCGTCGGACAACCCGGCCAGCTCGGCCGGATGGTCCTCGACCGCGTCGTGCAGCAGCGCGGCGGTGATCACGTCCACGTCGCGGATCCCGTAGTACCGGATGATCCGGATCGCCACCCGCAGCAGGTGGTTGAGGTAGGGCTCGCGGACCCGGCGGTCGTCGGCGTGCAGCCGGGCGGCCAGATCGAGCGCCTCGGTCAGCTGCTTGCGCTCGGTCTCGCCGAAGTCGGCCAGCTCGAGCAGGAACCGCTCGCGGAGGCCGGCCTCGCCGTACACCTCGGTGATCGCGTGCAGCGGCATCGACAGCAGCATCCGTGGCGCCATGGGCAGAACGTACCGGAGCGTCAGCCGTTGGTGGGTGTACGCATCGGAACCGGGCGGGGCGAGGGCCGGCGGGCGGCGATCGTGGCCGTGGCCGCGGTCGCCTGCTTGAGCGACCAGGCGTTGCCGGGTTCGGCGTGCAGACCCCGGCGTGGCGAGCCGGCGCCGTCGGTGAACTCCTCCTCGGTCATCGCCTGCAGACCGCTGAGCGCCACCCCGATGATGGTGGCCGCGGTGATCAGCGTGATCGGCACGATCATGGCCAGCGGCCGGAAGCCCTCGACGACCGGCGGCGCCACCGGGTCGAGGTGCACCGACAGCGCGGCCATCCCGGTGTAGTGCATGCCGCAGACGGCGACCGCCATGATCGCCGCGGCGCCGCTGATCGGCAGGTAGCCGCGCACCGAGACGGTGAACCAGAGCGCCACCGTCGCGGCCACCACCGCGATGATCACCGAAGCGGCGACCAGGGGGACGTTGTAGTGGATCTCGCCGCCCATGTGCATCGCCCGCATGCCGGTGTAGTGCATGGCCAGCACACCGCCGCCGGTCAGCACGCCGGCCACCACCACCTTGGGCAGACTCCGCCGGCCGTGGCCGACCATGAGCAGCCCGACGCCGACCGCTCCGACCGCGAAGACCAGGCTGGTGACGGTGACCGGCACGTCGAAGCGGACCGGGCTGGCCGGCACCTCGAACCCGAGCATCGCGGTGAAGTGCATGAGCCAGATGGCGCCGCCGCCGATCGCGAACGCGGCGATGACCAGCCAGCGGTTGCGCCGGCCCCGGGTCCGCGCGTCCCGGGCCCGTGACGTGCTCAGCAGCCCGAAGAACGAGCCGACAAAAGCCAGCAGGAACGCGGCGATCGGGTTGAACGCGCCGTACGTGAAGTGATGAACCTCGGCCACCGGCACTCCTCGCGGGAGAAGATCGAAAGATTTCCGCGAGTGATTCAGTCAGGTTCACGCATCGGTTCATCGCACCGCGAGTGCGGCAAGGCGGACAAACGGAACCGGGCCACCCTCAGGGTGACCCGGTTCTTGCTCGTGGGGGATGAGGCGAGAGGTGAGGAGAGCCGATCAGGTGAAGATGCTGACGCCGCCGGGGCCGACCAGCAGGCCGACGACGATCAGCACGATCCCCCAGAGCAGCTGCCGCCGGAAGAGCGCGAGGATACCGGCGACCACCAGGATGACTGCGAGAATCCAAAGGATTAGGTCCATGCACATCGGATACCCGATGCGCGAAAATCAGAAACCTGTTTTGTTCGCGGTCACCAATGTGGCGTCGACCTCGTCCGAGAGCAGCTGATACACGTTGTACGCCTGCTTGATCACCGGGTGCGCCACGTTGCGGACGGGCACCCCTCCGGGCGTACGGCCGCGCTCTGATCCGTGGTGGGCGTGCCCGTGCAGGGCCAGGGCCGTCGGCGCCGCGTCGATCGCCCGTCCGAGCTGGTAGCAGCCCAGGAACGCGTAGATCTCGAGGGGCTCGCCGACCAGCGTCTCCGGCACCGGGGCGTAGTGCGTCAGCGCCACCAGGGCGTCGCACTCGACCGAGTTCAGCGCCGCCTCCAGCGCCTGGGCGTAGCGCTCGCTGGTGCCGACGAAGTCCTTCATCTCGCGCTCGCCGAAGTTGCTCGCGCACGCCCCGGCGAACCCGCCGCCGAAGCCCTTGGTGCCGGCGATGCCGAGCCGGTGCCCCCGGATCTCGAGGACGGTCGCCGAACTCTCCAGCACGGTGATGCCGGCGTCGGTGAGCACCTCGGTGACCTGGTCCTGCTGGTCGCTCTGGTGATCGTGGTTGCCGAGCACGACGACGACCGGGACGGCCAGCGCGCCGAACTCCTTGGCGAAGCAGCGTGCCTCGTCGGGCGTGCCGTGCCGGGTCAGGTCGCCCGCGACCAGCAGCGCGTCGGCCCGGTCGGGCAGCTCCTCGAGGGCGGGCCGGTACCGGCCGACCACGTCCTTGTCCACGTGGACGTCGCCCACGGCGGCGATCCGGATCATGAAATCTCCTCCACCTCGCTCGGCGCCTGCGACCGCGTGATCCCGATGTCGCAGGTGATCTGCACGTCCGGGAAGTGCGCGGTGATCTGCTTGCAGATCTCGTCGCGGCGCTGGGCGCTCTCCACCTCGCCGCCGAGCACGATCAGGTGGTCGCGGCGCTGCACGGTGATGCCCTGCTCGGCTATCCGGTCGTGCTCGGCGAGCAGGCGCTGGATCTCGGCCTCGAGATCGGTGTCCGTAGTCATCAGAACCCCCTACTTGTTGGCCAGGGCCTCTTCGTCATCCGGGAACGGCACGACGTCCAGGCGATCAAGCAAGATCAAAAAAGCTTCCGCGTACGGCGATTTGCGCGTCTCGTGGCGCACCCGTCGCCAGTCGATCTGTTCCCGCAGGGATCGCGCCACCGGCAGTCCGGTCGCGAAATCGCAGTAGTGCTGGCTGTAGCTGAGCAGCTTGTGCACCATCAGCTGGGTCGCCGACAGCACCGGCATGTAGATCGCCTCGACCGAGATCTGCTCGGTGTCGCGCAGCGTCTCGTCGGTCACCGGCGTCTCCACCGGGCGATAGATGAGGTCGACCATCCGGTCCTCGTCGTACACCTTGACCAGCCAGTCCTCCGGCGGCTGCTCGGTGCGGAACCCGACCTGGGCCAGCTCGGCCAGCGCCTGGTCCTTGTCCTTCTCGCGCAGCAGGAAGTCGACGTCGTGATCGCTGGAGTGCCCGCCGTGCGCATAGACCGCGAAACTGCCGCCCAGCGCGAACGGTATGCCGGCACCCTTCAGGGTCGAGGCGACCTTCTTCAGCGTGACGGCCAGCCCCTCGTCCACCCGGTGCGGCATGGTGATCCCCCTGTCGACGTGTGCGGTTCGGTGTCGGATTGGACTACCCGGGCCGCCTCTCGTTGAATCGCTGCCCCCGCCGTTCACCGGACAAAAACCCATTTTCCTACGGCGGCCCGCCCGTTCGCCGGAGAACGGCGCGTGCGCCCTACGGTTACCGTTGGTTGGCATGAACTCCGGCATGATCGCGCTGGTCGGCATCGACGGCTCGGGCAAGACCACCCAGGCGCACCGGCTGGCCGACGAGCTGCGTGCCGAGGGTCTCGACGCCTCCTACCGCCGCAACGCGGGTGGCCGGCACTGGTTCGGCGTGCTGGCCCGCCGGCTGGGCCGAGCCGACGGCGACGCCCTGCTCGGCCGGCGCGGCATGCTCCTGGTCGAGGCGGTGCTGCGCTGGCTGGCGATCCTGCGCACGGTGCTGCGGCGCGCGTTCGCGGGCGGCCTCGTGGTGATGGACCGCTACGCGTTCTGCCAATACGCGAGCCTGCGCGCCCGCGGGGCGAAACCGGGCGCCGAGCGTTTCGCCCGCCTCGCCTACCGTCTGTTCCCCCGCCCCGACGTCACCTTCTTCCTCGACGTCACCCCCGACGTGGCCCACGACCGCATCGAGGCCCGCGGCTACGACAGCGAGACGATGGACTACCTGAACGCCGCCCGCGCGGCCTACTGCTCCCTGCCCGAGGCGCGCGACTTCGTCGTGATCGACGCCAACGGCACCCCCGACGAGGTCTCGGCCGCCATCCACGCCGAGCTCGCCCGCCTGGGTGTACCGGCGCGCGGCCGCAACGTCGGCGGCATGATCCTGGCCGGCGGCCCGGTCGTGGCCGCGCTCGCCGTCGCTGGTCACCAGCTGGCCGAGGCCCTCTGAGACGCCTCCGGCCGCCGCTCCGGCGTTGTCCACAGTTACGGGTTATCCACAGGCCCCGGCTCCGACCCGCCCGCGCGGCCCATTTTCCCTGGATAATGGCTGCGGGGGCCGCCCCCTTGGGGAGGGCGGGCCATGATCACTGGGCGACGCGACGATCGGCGCGGGATCGGGCCTCAGGCCCGGCCGTAGACCGGGATCTGGGCGCCGCTGGTCGGGGCCGACGCGTCGGAGGCCAGGAACAGGATGGCCGGGGCGATCTCGTCCGGCCGCACCCACTTCGACACGTCGGCGTCGGGCATCGCGGCCCGGTTGACCGGGGTGTCGATGACGCTCGGCAGGATCGTGTTGCAGCGCACGTTCTTCGACCGGTATTCGAGCGCCACCGAGTCGGCGAAGGCGACCACCGCGGCCTTGGAGATCGCGTAGGCCGAGCCGCCCGGGAACGGGGCCACCGCCGTACGGGAGGAAACGCACACGATGCTGCCCCCGCCCGCGTCGACCAGGTGGGGCAGGGCGGCCTGAGTGACCAGGTAGGTGGGGCGCAGGTTGATCCGCAGCTGCTCCTCGAGGCCCGCGTAGGGCGCGTCGGCGATCAGCGGGCCACTGGCGAACCCGCCGGCCAGGTTGACCACGGCGCGCAGCGGCGAACCCGGACCACCGGCCTGGACGGCGGCCGCCACCGCGGTCGTGACCTCCGTCTCGTCGGTGAGGTCGGCCACTACCGGCACGGCGCCCTTGGGCACTCGATCGACGGATCCGGCGCGGACCGGAGTCACCACGCGCCAGCCGTCGGCCACGAATGCTTCGACCACGGCCACCCCGAGGCCGCCCGTTCCGCCGGTGATCAGAGCCGTACGACCGTTCTCCATGCCGCCCATCGTGCCCCTCCCGCGTGTCCGGCCACTGTGTTTTACGTCACCCGGCCAAGCGGATGGAGAGCCGGCTCCGAACCGTTGTCAAAGGAGCCGTCACCCAGTCAGGGTCATCCGGCCGGGCTAGTGAACTGCGCCGCTGCGTGCCGCATTGTGGCAGGTGGTCCCGTTCGGGTTGAGCGCCGGGATCTTTTGATGTTGCTTTTGTTTCAAGCCCGTCCCGAAGCTGTCGATCCAGCACGTGAACCTGGCGAGCCCAAGGAACGTACTGGGTGGTGACGGACGTCCCAAGGTCATTGGTGATGGACGTCGCTGTGAGGGACGAGGGGCCGGTGGTGTCATGAGGCTTGCAACGGGTATGCCTCTGTCAGCGCGACCGGGTGGTCGCGAGGCCGAATGCCGTAACACAGGAGCCCTGTACAGGAAGTACGCACGCGGCTCTCAGCTAAGCCCCAGGCATTCGTGACACTTTCGACCCACCAGCCGGAATCAGTGCAGGCAGCCATTTGTTGTGTAGATGCCAGTAACCGCAATGTGCGAACTGCGGACGTTACGGGGAGGGAACTGATGGATACAGGTATCACCCGTAACGGGGTTAGTAGTGATGGCAATGAGGGGACCGTGGGCAACGTGGAGAAGAACACCGTGATGCGGACCGATCAAGTCGCCGAGGAGCGCGACCTGGTCGGCGTCTACCTGCACGAGATCTCCCGGACGCCACTGCTGGACGCCGCACGGGAGGTCGAGCTCTCCAAGGCAATCGAGGCGGGCCTCTACGCCGAGCACCTGCTCGACAGCGGCGAGGTCCGGCGTGGCGTGAGCCGGGAGGAGCTGGAGCGCCTCGTCACCGAGGGCGCCAAGGCGAAAGACCTGTTCATCCGGGCCAACCTGCGACTGGTCGTGTCGATCGCCCGGCGCTACGTGCGCTCCGGCATGCCGATGCTCGACCTGATCCAGGAGGGCAACACCGGCCTGGTCCGCGCCGTCGAGAAGTTCGACTACGAGCGCGGCTACAAGTTCTCGACGTACGCGACGTGGTGGGTCCGCCAGGCGATCAGCCGGGCCATCGCCCAGCAGGAGCGCACCGTGCGCCTGCCGGTGCACCTCGTCGAAGACGTCAACCGGATGCGCAACGTGACCCGTCAGCTCGTCCGTGAGCTGGGCGGCGACCCCGAGCCCGAGCAGGTGGCGGCCGCCCTCGGCGTGACCGTCGAGCGTGTCAACGAGCTCACCCGCTGGGCGCAGGACACGGTCTCGCTCGACACGCCGGTCGGCGACGACGGCGACACCAACCTCGGTGACCTGGTGGCCGACAGTGACGCCCCCTCGCCCGAAGAGATCGTGCTCACCGCGCTGGAGCGTCAGCGCATCGAGGGTCTGCTCAACCACCTCGACGACCGGTCGGCCGGCATCATGCGGGCCCGCTACGGTCTCGAAGACGGCCGCGAGCACTCGCTCACCGAGGTGGCCTCGCGCTTCTCGCTGAGCCGGGAGCGCATCCGTCAGCTCGAGATCCAGGCGCTCGGCCGGCTGCGCGAGCTGGCCCGGGCCGAGGGCCTGCAGGCCGCCTGATCCACCTCATTTCCCCCGTTACCCACAGACGCGAAAGGCCGGTACCCGACGGGTACCGGCCTTCTCCGTATCCGGAAGTGCGCGGATCAGGTCAGGTGACGCGACCGTATCCGTACGGCGTCATGATGTTGATCGTCCGCTTCTTGACCACCGTGCCGGAGTGCGGCGCGTCGATGATCTGGCCGTCGCCGACGTAGATCGCGACGTGCCCGAGGCTGCGATAGAACACCAGGTCGCCCGGCTGCAGGTCGTCGCGGCTGATGCGAGTGGTCTCGCTCCACTGCGACTTGGTCTGGTGGGTCAGTGACTTGCCCGCCGCTCCCCACGCCGCCGAGGTCAGACCGGAGCAGTCGTAGCTGCCCGGACCGTCCGCGCCGAACAGGTACGGCTTGCCGATCTGGTTGTACGCGAACTTGACCGCGACGCCGGCCGCACCCGAGATCTCCGGGATCTTGCCGGTGTACTTGCTGCCGGTCTCCTGCCCTTGGCCGAACGCGGCCTCACGCATCGAGATCAGCTTCTTGAGGTCCTTCTGGATGCCGGTCTTCTGCGTCGCGAGCGCCTTGAGCTGGGCCGTCTGCTTGGTCTGGGTCGCCTTGAGGGCGGCCTGACGGTCGCTGAAGTTCTGCGTCGCCGCGGTGAACTCGTCGATGTCACGCTGGTTGGAGCGCGTGATCATGTCGAGGTAGCTCATCCGCTCCATCATGCTGTCCTGCGTGCCGCTCAGCAGCGCGCTCACCGGGCCGACCCGGCCCTGCATGTAGGACGTGGTGGCCAGCGTGCCCACGTTCGCGCTCGCCGCCTTCAACGCGGCCTGAGCGGGCGCGAGGGAGGCCTGGAGCTTCTTCGTGTCAGCCTGGGTCTTCTTCAGGTTGACGTTCATGGCGTTGTACTGCTCGGTGACGTCTTCGAGCTTGTTGGACGCCGTCTCGATCTGCTTCTTCAGCTCGGTCGCGGACGGCGCCGCCTGGGCGGGCGTCACGAAGGAGCCGGCGATCGCGGCAGCCATCGCCGCGACGACGAGGACCCGAAGCCTCGTACGGGGGTGGGGCACCGGTCAGTGGCCTTTCTTCCGCGTGGCCGCCTACCGGGTTAGCTGACGGGCTCGGGCTGGAAGATGAGCCCTACCGCGCGGACGCGGATTCGCCCCGGGTACGTGGTTCCCCGGCTCGGTGTGATTCGGCGGCGTTGGCCGGCGCCACTAGGGGGAAGTGGCTGCGGACCGAAACCAACCGCACCAACCTATCGGTGGGAATATCAAATGCAAGGGGTCACAGAGTGATTTAAGACAATGGACCGCTTTGCGGGAATGATCCCGATAACAGCTAGTAATTCGACGAAAGCGGTGCGTCTAACCCGACTGTCAAACCGGGCTTTTCGCCAACTCGGCGGCCGGCACCCATTCCCGGCTCACTTTACGCTCGGCCCAGAACGACAGGAACGGGATCGTGCCCGAGAGCATCACCAGGATCATGCGGCCGAACGACCAGCGGGCGCGGCGCGACAGATCGAACGTGGCGACCAGATAGACCATGAACAGGAAGCCGTGGGCCGGGCCGACCGCCTCGACGACCACCGCGTTGTCGCCCAGGTATTTCAACGGCATGCCGACCACGACCAGGGCGAGCAGGACCACACCGACGATCCACGCGATGATCCGGTATCGCGTCAGGGCACCCTGCACGTTGCTCTGTCCTATCCGGGATAGTCGCTCGGGCGGGCGCCGGGATTGGCGTTCAGCCAGGCGAGATAGTCGTTGTAAGCGGCCAGTTCGGGATCGTCGTCATTCACGGTGGAACGCGTCGCCACCCGGACCGGCCGCCCGACGGTAACAGCCGAACCTGGGAGCCTCGGTTCCTCGGCTTCCCCGGTCTTGGCGGGCGTGCCTTTGCGGCGGGCCAGCTGGACCTCGCGCCACCAGAGAAACACCACGAAGGCCGCGAACACCGGCCACTCGAACATGTAGCCCCAGCTGATCGAATTGCCCTCCTGGGCGCGGCTGAACTGCCACCAGCCCAGCACCAGGCAGCCCGAGGCGAGAACCAGTGCCAGGACGTGCCGGGCGATCCACGCCGGGGTCCACAGGCCCTTCATGCCTAGAGCGTACCGGCGAGGGTCGGTGTGACCGGCGTCACGTTCGCTAACGGAATCGCCTACCGGGTCCGACCGTTGATGACAGATGTCGGTGTGCCCAGTGTCCCCGGGCCTCACCCATTGCCTTCACGGAATACCGTTCGGCTGGAGCCGTGTTGAGCCGCTCGCCGCGAGGCGACCTGCACACCGACATCTGCGCCGCCCTTGGTTCGCCGGGGGCGGCGCTCTGCTTTCCGGGTTTGCCCAGCTCGCGTGCGGGGTAGTTGATCTTTATGCGCGGAGGACGGGCGAAGCCACTCGTTAGAGGCACACGAGTTACGTGATCGTCGATGGTCATGGCAGGATGCCCCGGGTGTCTGCCCCTTATCGCCGGGTTTCGCCCCTGGATCGTGGTCCCGCCCGAGTGGTGACCCGGCCTGGGCGCACCCGCTCCGCGTCTCGCGTGGCGGTGCCCGCGAGCCCGCACCCGGTGGAGCTGGCCGGCC
Organism: Paractinoplanes bogorensis; assembly: GCF_018829635.1. Taxonomy (GTDB): domain Bacteria; phylum Actinomycetota; class Actinomycetes; order Mycobacteriales; family Micromonosporaceae; genus Actinoplanes; species Actinoplanes bogorensis. The sequence continues at coordinate 89,746 of NZ_JAHKKG010000015.1, read as the reverse complement.
TGTTGCACGAGCTCACCGCACTTCTGCTCTCGGCCGAGAGCTTTCCGCAGGCCCTGGAGCGGCTGGCCGTCCTGGGGGCCGGCGCCGTCCCCGGTGCGGTTCGTTGCTCGATCGTGCTGATCGGCGAGGGCGGACCGCTCACCCACGTCGGCCACGGCCCGGCCGGCGCCGCGATCGACGAGATCCAGTACGCGGCCGGCACCACCGGCCCCGCGCTCGAGGCGGCGCGTACCCGCTCCACGGTCACGGTGCCCGACCTGTCGACCGACGCCCGCTGGCCCGACTTGGCCGAGGCCGCCCGCGCCGAGGGGATCCACGCCGTGGCCGCGGTGCCGCTCGACCTGCCGCGGGCCGACGTCGGGGCGCTGAGCCTCTATTTCGACACCGTCGAGGGGCCCGGCGCCGACGACCTGCTCACCGCGATGGCCCTGGCCAACCAGTCCGAGCTGCTGCTCGACGAGTTGCGCCGCCGGGACGCGCTGAGCTCCGGGGCCGCCGTCGACCGGGCCATCGGCGTGATCATCGCCCAGCGGGGATGCGGGGTGCAGGAGGCCTACTCCGTGCTGCGGGACACGGCTCAGCGCCTGGGGCTGGACCGCCACGCCGTGGCTGATCGCCTGATCGCCGTGGCGGCCCGTAACGCCTGACCCGGCGCCGGCTCAGTCGGCGGCCTTCGCCACCTGCTGGATCACCTCGAACTCGAGGAGGCCGGAACCGGTCGCCACCGGGCGGGAGCGCTCGCCGGCGTGGGCGGCCCGGCCGCTGCCGGCGGACCAGGCCTGGAACGCCTCTTCCGTCTCCCACCGCGTGTAGACGAAATAGCGTGTCTCGCCCGCGACCGGACGCAGCAGCTCGAAGCCCAGGAAACCGGGCGCGTTCTCCACCATGCCCGCGCGGGCGGCGAACCGCTGCTCGAGCTCGGCCCCGGCACCCTCGGGAACCTCGATCGCGTTGATCTTCACAACAGCCATGCCGCCAAAACTAGCCCGCGCCGACCGCGGCGGAGGAGGCGTGCTCCTACTTCGGGGTGTCCTTGGAGGCGGGCACGGCGACTTCGTCGTCGCGCAGCGGTCCGGCGCCGACCTCACCGGGGACGCCCATGCTGTTCTCGGCGGCCAGCGCGTCGTCGGCGCGCTGCTGCTGGGCCGAGCGGAGGCTGAGCGGGATCTCGGGCAGGAAGAACACCACGATCAGGCCCACGATCATCACGGCCAGGGCCAGCAGGAAGACGACCTGGATGCCGTCCGAGAAGCCGACCTTGAACGGGTGCGACACCACGTCGGACAGCTGGCTGAGCCACGAGGTGTCGCTCAGTTCGCCGCCGCCGGTGGCCCGCTGCAGCACCTGCTGCTGAGCCGGGTTGTCGCGCAGCGACTCCTGGAACTCGGGAGTCGCCTGGGCGGTCTGGAACGCCGACTGGATCTTGCCGGGCAGCACGTTGAACAGGACCGACAGGAAGACCGCGGTGCCGAGCGTGCCGCCCATCGAGCGGAAGAACGTGACCGAGCTGGTGGCCACGCCGATCTCGCGTGGGGAGACCGCGTTCTGCACGGCGGTGATCATCGGCTGCATGTTGCCGCCCAGGCCCAGGCCCATCAGCACCATGATCAGCATGGTGCGCCAGAGCGGGGTGTCGGCGCCGATGGTCGCGAACAGCGCGAGCGAGGCCACCATCAGCGTGCTGCCGATGATCGGGAAGATGCGGTAGCGGCCGGTCCGGGCGATCAACTGACCCGAGATGATCGAGCCGGACATGATGCCGAACACGAACGGGATCATCTGCAGGCCGGCCATGGTGGCGGTCGAGCCCTTGACGATCTGCAGGTACAGCGGAACCGTCATCAGGCCGCCGAACATCGCCATGCCGAGGATCGTGCTGGAGGTGGCGCCGACGGCGATCGTACGGTTGCGGAACAGCCGCAAGGGCAGAAGAGCTTCGTCCCCGTACGCCCGTTCAGCCAGCACAAACGCAACCAGACCGATCGCGCCGATGATGTAGCAGAGGAACGCTCGCCCGGAGTCCCAGCCCCAGGCCCGGCCCTGCTCGGCGATCGTCAGCAGCGGCACCAGGCCGACGATCAGCGCGACCGCGCCGGGCCAGTCGATGCGGTGGTCGACGCGGTGGTGGGGGAGGTGCAGCACGCGGGCGACCACGGCCATCGCGGCGATGCCGATCGGGACGTTCAGATAGAACACCCAGCGCCAGCCGTCGACCCAGAGGATCTTGTCGGCGCCGGCGAAGAAGCCGCCCAGGATCGGGCCGAGCACGCTCGCGGTGCCGAAGACGGCCAGGAAATAGCCCTGATATTTGGCGCGCTCACGGGGCGGCACGATGTCGCCGATGATGGCCAGCGCCAGCGACATGAGGCCGCCGGCGCCGATGCCCTGGATCGCCCGGAACGCGGCCAGCTCGTACATGTTCTGCGACAGCCCGCACAGGAACGAGCCGACGACGAAGATGCCGATCGCGAACAGGAAGAACGGCCGTCGTCCGTAGATGTCGGACAGCTTGCCGTAGAGCGGCGTCGAGATCGTCGACGTGATCAGGAAGGCCGTCGTGGCCCAGGCCTGGATGTTGAAGCCGTTCAGGTCGTCCGCGATGGTCCGGGTGGCCGTGGCCATGATCGTCTGATCGAGGGCGGCCAGGAACATGCCCATCATCAGGCCGGCCAGGATCGTGAGGATCTGGCGGTGGCTGAATTCGGTGGACGCCTTGGCGGGCGGCGCGGTGGGGTTGGAGTTGCTCACGAGTTCTCCCGTGGTGTGGCGAGGTGAGCCTCGACCGAGCTGTTGAATTCTGAGAAGAGGCCGGTGAAGGCGGCGATGCGGTCGGCCGGCCAGTCGTTGAGCGCCTCGCGCAGCCAGGCCTGACGGGCTTCCTGAAGTCGCTCGACGGCCTCCAGTCCGGCGTCGGTGATCGCGAGCCGGGTGGCCCGGCCGTCGACCGGATCGGCTTCGCGCCGGGCGAGGCCGGCCTTGACCAGCTGGGCGACCTGACGGCTGACCGTGGACGGGTCGGCCTGTTTGATCTCGGCGAGATCGGTGGCCCGCAGAGGACCTCGGAACCGCAGCGGGAACAACAACATCAGCGCGGAGAACTCCGCACCGAGGTCTCCGACATTCAGCATGCTCTTGGCCCGCGCGACGACACGGGCGAACCGCATAAGTTCGTCGGCCAACTGCGGGATGGCAGCGTCAATGTCCGATTCGTGCACGATCTGCCGTCCGGTCGTCCGGTTGGGAAGTTGCATGTACCGTACAACTGCTTGGGTGGTGAACGCATTAGCGCATGCGCCAGACTCCTGTGACGAGCGTCTCGGCCTCTTCGAGGGCTTTCGGTACGGGCACGGCGTACTCGGCGATCCGGTCGAAGAGCCGATCCGGGAAGTACCCCCGCCCCGGGTCCCCAACCAGCACCTCGACGGATTCCCGCCGGGCCGCCCGCATCCGCCGGGTCATCTCGGCGGCGGCGCTGGGGGTGTAGAAGACGTCGCCGGCCAGCAGCACGTCGGGCCGCGCCGGGGGATCGGAGATGACCACGCCGTTGGCGGCGGCGTTGCGGCGCGCGGCCAGTTCGGCGGCGGGATCGAGATCGGTGGCGGCCACCTCGGCGGCCCCGGCCTTGCCGGCGGCGATCGCGGCGATGCCACTGCCGGTGGCGAGGTCGTGGACCCGCCGGCCCGCGACCACCTCGGGATGGTCGAGCAGATAACGGGCGAGCGCCTGGCCGCCGGCCCAGACGAAGGCCCAGAACGGCGGTGGGTCGTCGCTGCGGAACTCGCCCCCGGCCGAGTCGAACAGGCCGGTCGAGTCGGCGGCGAGATGCAGGGAGATCTCCGGGGTCAACGGGACCTCACGGAGCGTGGTCGTGGGCTGCGGCACGCGGCGATTGTGCGCCCGGCCGGGCGCGACCGCGCGCTAATTGACCTGCGTCACATCCTCGTGGCGGGCCATCACGAGCTTGGCGCGGTATGCGGCCCGGGCCTCGGCCGCCCACGGGAGGTCTTCGTCTTCGAGCAGGGGACGCGACGCGACGAACGAGGCCGCGGTCAGCGGCTTGACCGCGCGCTCGGCGGGCCGGCCCGCGGCGGCGTTGATCAGTTCGTCGAAGCGGGCGACGTCGACCCGGACACGGTCGGGGTCGAGCGACCAGCGGCCACCGCGCCGGCGCACCACGGAGTCGTTCGGGGCCGTCCCGGGCTCCAGTCGATCACGTAGGACCGACATGTCGCTTTCGACAGCCTTCTTCTTTTCTTCCAGCACGCCGGCCAGCTCCGAGGTGGACATTTCGCCCCGAAGAGCGAGAAGAGCCAGGATGCGGCGCGGGTGGTCGCCGCCGAAATCGGCTCCGGCCAGGAGGACGCCCCTGGTCCGGACCTCGACGGGACCGAAAAGCTGGATGTCGAACATGTTTCGGAACTCTGCGGGTGTGGGAGTCATGGCGGCAAGCCCCAAAGCGAGGGGTGACCTCACCCGAAAGACTGGTTATCGCGGCCGCTCGGCCTCATCCGATCATCGGGCGTACCGGCGGAACGGATCCGGGCCGGTGCACCAGCCGCCTGTTGGTAGGGCAAAGATGAGAGCTGGTACTCCTTAGACTTCCACGGTCAGGATCTCCAGGAAAGGTGGCGCATGATTAACGGCGATGCGATCAGCGTGCTCGTCGTCGACGGCCACCAGACGTTTGCCGAGCTGCTCGGACACGCCCTGGCCGGCCAGCCCGACCTCGAATATGTAGGGCATGCGCTGACCGGTGCGGAGTGCCTGCGGCTCGCCGCCGAGTTGCGTCCCGACGTCATCCTCCTCGACCCGGATTTGTCCGATGCGGACGGAATTGCGATCGCGGAACTGCTCCGCGTACGCCAACCGGACACACGTGTGGTGATCCTCACTGCCAGCGACGAATCGGCGCTCGTAGGCCGGGCCACGGCGGCGGGGGCAGCCGGCTTCCTGTCCAAGAACGGTGCGCTCGGCGACGTGCTGAACGCGTTGCGTACGGCCCACGGCGGCGGCATGACGGTGTCGACCGACATCCTGGCCCGGTTGCTGCGCAGCACCAGCCCGGTCGTCGGCCCCCGCGGCGGCGGCCTCACCGCGCGTGAGGACGAAGTGCTCCAACTGATGGCGGCCGGCCTCGACGCGCGGGCGATCGCACGCCGGCTCGGCATCAGCCTGCACACGTGCCGGGGTTACGTAAAGGCGGTACTGGCCAAACTGGGCGCGCACAGCCAACTCGAGGCGGTCGCGATCGCCACCCGCCGTGGCCTGGTACGACCCGGTCGGCCGTAACAGTAAGTAGTTCTTCTCGACACTCATCCGAGAGGACGTGAAATCCGTACCTGTTTTCGGGGATGGATGCCGCGGTGCGGCGCCGATTCAGGGGAAGGGCTTCACGTGGACCGGACAGCAGCTGACCGAGCAGCGGCTGGTGGGACACCGTCCGATGTGGCGGTGGCCGAGCCGTCGACTGCGGGATCGCCGGGCAACGGCTCTCGCGACACTATGTACCGGCGGCCACCGGCCCGTCCGGCGGCGGACGACCCGCCGTGGTTCGGGGGCGCCGAGCCTTCGACCGCTCCGACTTCATCAACCGCTTCGTCGTCTTCCGGAGAGGGTCCCGCGGTGAGCGCGCCCGAATACGGCCCGGCCACGCCCGGCGGGTCCAGTCGCATCTCCTTCGGGTTCACGTCGAGCCCGATCTCACCGGTTCGTCACCCGGCGTCACCGACCTCTCCGGCGGCACCGGCTGCGCCTCCGGCGCCCGCCCCGACGGGGGTGGAGAAAACCGAGCTTCCCGTACGCCGTGCCGGCGCCCACACCGGCGAACAGCGCGGTGTCGGCGGGGCCGGCGGACAGCGCCGTGGCGGCGGAGCCAAAGCGCCCGAGGCGTCGGCGGTCTCCGATTCCGGTGCGTTCCGGCGGGTGGCGGATCCGAGTGATTCCGGTCGTGCGGCGGACTCGGGGGAGTTCCGTCGCCTGTCCGATCCCGGGCCGTTCGACCGGGTGCCAGACCCCGATTCGTTCGGGCGCGCGCCCGACAATGGTTCGTTCGAGCGCTCCGGTGCGTTCCGGCCGGTGTCCGACACGGGATCGTTCGGGCGGGTCTCGGAGGTCGGTTCGTCCACGCGTGGAGCCGACAGCGGTTCGTCCACGCGTGGAGCCGACAGCGGTTCGTCCACGCGTGGAGCCGACAGCGGTTCGTTCGCGCGTGCCGACGACAGCGGTTCGTTCGCGCGTGCCGACGACAGCGGCTCGTTCGCGCGTGCCGACAGTGGTTCGTTTGCCCGCGTTTCGGAGACGGGTGAGTTTCGGTGGGGTGCGTCCGGTGCGCCCGAGACTCGTAAGCCCGAGACGCGTCCGGCGGAGAGCCGAGGCGCGGACACCGGGGAGTTCCGTCGTTTCCTCGACGCCAGTGACCGTGCGGCCGAGCGGCCCGAGGCCAAGGAGCAGCGCCGGCCGGTGCCGGTCGGGGAGGCTCCGCGTCAGTCGCGCGCGGTCACGGTCGGCATCGTGCTGCTCAGCATCGTGGTGCTGGTGGCCGGCGGGATCGTGGGCGTGGCCTACTTCACCGGCACCGACGATCGGCTCGACTCGGTGCTGCAGCTCGGCGCCGGCGAGTCCGCCCCGCGTGCGGTCACCGCGCCGCTCGACAACCGCAACCAGGCCAGCTTCGAGGTGCTCGCCGCCACCAACCGGGTCAACGTCACGATCGGTGAGCTCGGCGACGACCTCTACCGCATCTCGACGCCCGACGACGCCGGCTTCCTGCCTGACCCGGTGATCCGCGGTGACGACGTCAAGCTTCAGGTCACCAAGGACGGCGACGGCACCGGCGGCGAGATCAACATCGTGCTGGCGGCCAAGGTGCGGTGGGCGCTGCGCTTCTCCGGCTACGCCGAGGAGCAGGCCATCGACCTCAGCGGCGGGCAGATCAGCGGGCTCGAGATGGTCGGCGGCATGCGGACGGCCCGGATCAGCCTGGCCCGCCCCACCGGCACGGTGCCGATCAAGGTCAACGGCGCGGTGGAGCGGCTGGTGGTGAACTCGCCGAGCGGAAGTCCGGTGCGCGTCACGGTCAACGGCGGCGCCAAGACGGTCGTCGCGGGCTCGCGCACGATCAAGGACGTCGCGCCCGGATCGACGCTCACCCCGAAGAACTGGGCCGTGCAGAACCGCTACGACATCGGCGCGGGCGCTCCGATCACCACGCTCACCGTCGAGAACGCCTGACCGGCGAGCTCGAGACAGGCGTACGGGAAGAGAGCACCGGAGCCGGCGAGCTCGAGAACGACGTACGGGAAAAGGAAGGGCGCCTCACGAACGAGGCGCCCTTTACCGCGTACGGGAAAAGAATCTAGGAAAGGACCCGCAGGCGGACGGTCTGTTCCATGGCGCGCAGGCGGTCGAGCACCTCGTCGGAGAAGCCGCCGCCGATGTCGGTGATCAGGTAGCCGTATTCGCCGCGGGTGCTGAGCAGTTGACCCTCCACGTTGACGTGGTGCTCGGCCAGGATGCTGTTGACCTGGGCGAGGACGCCCGGGGTGTTGATGTGCACGTGCCCGATGCGGCTCTGACCGGGGTGCTCGGGCAGTGAGACGCCGGGGAGGTTGACGCTGAGCGTGGTGTTGCCGTCTTCGACGAAGGACGCCAGCTTGTTGGCGACAAAACCGCCGATGTCGGACTGCGCCTCTTCGGTCGAGCCGCCGATGTGCGGCGTGAGGATGACGTTGGGCAGGCCGCGCAGTTCGGAGACGAACTCGTCGCCGCGGCCCTTGGGCTCGGTCGGGAAGACGTCGACGGCCGCGCCGGCCAGGTGACCGGTCTCGAGAGCCTCACGCAGCGCGACGTGGTCGACCACGATGCCGCGCGACAGGTTGAGGAACAGGGCACCCTCGCGCATCCGCTTGAACTGCTCGGCGCCGAAGAAGCCGGCGTTTCCGGGACGGCCGTCGACGTGGATGGTCACCACGTCGCTGGTCTCGAGCAGTTCCTCGATCGTGGCGCAGCGGTGGGCGTTGCTCAGGGCGAGCTTGTCGGCCGTGTCGTAGAAGGACACGTACATGCCCAGGTTTTCGGCGAGTACCGAGAGCTGGGTGCCGATGTTGCCGTAGCCGATGATGCCGAGCCGCCGGCCGCGGATCTCGTGGGCGCCGTCGGCCGACTTGTCCCAGACCCCGTCGTGCATGAGCTTGTTCTTGTCGGTGAGGCGGCGCGTCATCGAGATGATCTCGGCGATCGCCAGCTCGACGACCGAGCGGGTGTTGGAGAACGGGGCGTTGAACACGGCCACGCCGTTGGCCGAGGCGGCGGTGAGGTCGATCTGGTCGGTGCCGATGCAGAAGGCGCCGATCGCGACCAGCTTGTCGGCGGCGTCCAGCACCTTGGCCGTGACCTTGGTCTTGGATCGGATGCCGAGCAGCGAGACGCCGGCGATGCGGGCGATCAGCTCGGACTCGTCGAGGGCGTTGCGGACGGACTCGACCTCGTAGCCCTCGGCCTCGAGCCGGGACACCGCGTCGGGGTGGATGCTCTCCAACAGAAGGACTCGCACCTTGGCCTGGTCGCTCATCTTGTTCCGATCCGTGAGGAAGTGGTGGCCGTCCGGGCCGCCACGCCGAAGCCCGACCACCCAGCCTAATGCCCTGTGCCGCGCGCCCCGGGCCGGTGTGCTCGACCTCCCATACGGTGGCGGTCCGGCTTCGGTTCACACCTTCGTCACAGCTCACGGCGGAGCCATGGCCGCAACTCATCGGCCTGCCACCGTTGGAAGGCCCGGACGGAGGGCAGTGACGGCGGTGGTGGACGGCGGGCGCGGTCGCGGAAATACCCGGCGAATCCGGCGAACGTGTCGGTGACGATGCTCCGGTCGAGGCCGCTGATCACCCGTTCGGGGTCACCTCCGTGCACGACGATGTTCAGCGCCAGCAGCACCCGGTCGAACCAGGCGGGCCCGGTGGCGGCCCACGGCCAGTCGACGATCACCACGCGGCCGTCGGGCCGGACGAGCATGTTGTCGGCCCGGATGTCGCAGTGCACCAGGGTGTCGCCGTCGCTCAGCCGGGCCAGCCCGCGGTCGGCGGCGGCGATCAGCGCGGGCAGATGGTCCGCCTCCCACGGGTCGAGGCCGGCCGGCGGATCCGCGGCGACCCGCGCCCAGCCGCCGAAGTCCTCCCGCATGGCCTCGCTGACCGGCGGGAGGCCGGACGGTGCCGGGACGTCGGTGAGCTCGGCGAGGGCAGTCATGGCGGCGTCGATCTCGCTTGCGACCCACGGCGTACGGGGGTGGGTGCCCTCGATGTCCTCGAGCACCAGCACGACCCAGTCGCCGTCGTCGAACGATCCGAGCACGCGCGGGACCGGGGCGTGGCCGGGCAGCGCCGCACTGATCCGTGCCTCTCGCCGGGCGAGAACGGCGGACTCGGTGTTGAGGGCGGGGGAGACCGCCTTGACGAAGGCACGACGTCCGTCGGCGGTGACCACGCGGTCGGCCGTGCCGGGGGAGAACCCGCCGGCCTGCGACACCGCCTCGACGACGGGTCCGCCGACGATGTCCTCGATCTGTCTCCGCACCGGGGCGGGCAGGTCGCGCCAGCCGATCCGAGTGCCCGCAGCCTGAACCATGGGGTCATCCTCGCAGCGGCGGCGTCATTCGAGTGACCCATGACACTTACGGGGCCCCCTCCCCGGTCTGGCAGACTCGCCCCAAGGGGGTGCAAATGGGAACGCTGGGGTGGGCGGTCGCGTTCTCCGTACTCTCCGCGGCCAGCTATGCCGCCGCGGCCATCGCCCAGGAGCGGCTGGCCGAGCACGGCCAGCGCGGATGGTCGCGCTGGGCCACCGCGCTGCTCCTCACCGGCGGTGGAGTGGTGCTGCACGTGGTGGCGCTCAACTTCGGAACCGTGGCCGTGGTGCAGGCGCTGGGCACGCTCACCCTGCTCTTCGCGCTTCCGATCGCGGCCGTGCGCTACGGCACCCGCGTCGGCCGCGCCGCCTGGGTCGACGCCATCCTGACCGTGGTCGGCCTGGCCCTGATCCTGTCGCTCTCGGTCGAGTCGTCCGAGCCGCGCGTGCTGGGCCAGCCCGACGACCGCTATCTCGCGCTGATCACCCTGGCCGTGGTCGCGGTGCTGGTGCTGGGCGCGTGGGCGTCGGGTCCGCGCGTCCGGTCGGTGCTGCTGGCGGCCGCGGCCGGGGTGGCCTTCGGCATCTCGTCGGTGCTGTCGAAAGCGGTGCTGGCCGCGTTCACCGCCGGCGGCGTGGGCGCGGTGTCGCCGTTCGCGGGGGTGGCCGTGCTCGTCTTCGCCACCGGTGGTTACGTGCTCAGCCAGCTCTCCTACGGCCGCGCCGGCATGGCCGCACCGCTGGCCACGGTGAGCGTGGCCAACCCGATCGTCGCCGCGATCGCCGGCGTGGTCGTGTTCGGCGAGGGTTTCCGGTTCGGCCCGTCGGGCCTGGCCGTGGTCGCGTTCGCCGCGACCGTGATGACCGTCGGCGTGATCGGCCTGGCCCGGCGAGCCGCCGCCGAGTCACCGTCCGACGGTCGGGCGGATTCTGCGACCCGTACCGACATCGCCACCTGACGCACAGCGTCTCGATGGCGGTTGCATGTCAATCCCGGCGGCATGACCGTCGGCGCGACGATCGCCACCACATTTGTCACTCAGGCGGCGACGTGCCGGATCACGGAGGCGAGTCAGGAAGTCGGTATTTGTAGCCGATCGGTCTCAAGGCGGTGTCTTCGATCGTCCACGGGTGGAGGTGGGTAATCTTTCCGCCGGATGTGACGAACTCGTCGTCCGCGCCGGTTCGGACATCGATATTGCTTACGACGAAAAGTGCAACCCGAGGATAGCTGCGCGCGTGCATGACCTCGTTCGGAGTAAGGATGACGTCGATGGGGTCGCCGGTAGTTCCTTTGACCTCGACATGCCAACGCTCGTTGCCGATGTCAACCTCATAGTCCCAGCTTGCGTGCCGAGACGTATTGAGCACATCGCCTCTCGCGGCGTAGTGCTCCAAGGCCCGCTTCATCGCATAGAGTTCGATGGCTACCTTCTTCTTTTGATCTAAAAGGAAGCCCTGGCCACCCGTGGAGCCTCGTAGATATCCGGCAGCATTGTCGACAGAGTGCTCCGCGCTGACGACCTCCGGCGAAACATTCCCGGTGCTGTCGTCGACCAGGTAGCCGAGGCTGCGCAACGGACCGGCTACGTTCGCACGATCACCGCGCCAAGGCCCGGCTGTATCTAGTCCCGCTTTGGCGCGGGCGCCAACGATGAGCGCGAGAGCATCAACGGGGCCGCCCGGGGTGACAACCACATAGCGATCGGCGGCGTTCGTAGAGTAGGTATCCATGAACACGTCACGGCCCAGCATCCACCATTCTTTCAACGCCGCGTCAATGTGATGACGGTGGACCCCGTCGGCTACTCCCGACCGGCGGTCGCGTCCAGGCGAATTCGCCGTTAGTGATGCCCGGATTCTGGCCGCGGTCGCCCTCATGGCCTGCGGTTCGTTTTCAAACGCATCGATGACCTCGCGGTCAAGCTTCGACCCTCTTGTCGGTTTCCCTTGGTACGACGGATGGGCGGTCATCAAATCGCTTGTCTTGCGGGAAACGGAGTCCGGGGATCGGAAGCTCGGCAACTGGTTCTCCACAGGGTGGATGGACATACTTCGGAGAACCTTCGACAGCTGTTGGACCTTTGGATCTGGCGTGCGCAGCTCCTTCCAGCCGTTGTCGGCCACCAGCTCGCACGCCAGAATGATTTCTTCCCTGGTCCAAGCTGGATTCCTGACCGCCACGAGCGTCCTCCTTGATGAGAGTCGGAGGGATCAGGTTAGTTGATCTAGGCATGGCTAGCGCCGAGCGCGCGGGATCGCGCGAGGTTGCCTGCTGGTCGAGTTCGTAGGCGGCCTCTAAAGCCGCCGCCCCTAGCTACCGCGGGTGAAGAAGATCTCGAAGTCGCCGGTGGTGCTGTCCCGCCACGTCACCAGGACCCGGTTGTCGGCCAGGACGGTCAGGTCGGGGAACTCGGAGACGCCGGCGTTGGTGCTCAGGTTCTTCTTGTCCTTGAAGGAGTCGCCCGCGTCGGTGCTGCGCGCGTAGAAGATGTCGGTGTTGTCGCCCGGCTGCGGGTGCTCGGCCTGCCACACCACGAAGACGTTGTCGCCCGAGGCCACCACCCGCACCCGCGACGGGGAGTTGACGCCGAGCGTGTCGTTGAGCCGGAGGGCGTTGGAGTAGGTGCCGTCGTTGGTCTTGTCCCGGCGGAACAGCACGGCCGTGTCCTCGATCCACACCACGTAGACGCGGGTCGCGTTGCCGACCCGGGCCACCGCGATGTCCTCGTCGGCCGAGAACGCGGCCGGGCTGTTGCTCAGGTTGATCCGCGGGCGGAACGAGGATCCGCCGTTGCCGCTGCGGGCGAGGAAGATGTCGGGCTGGGTGGCGGCCGCGTCCGGGAACTCGTGCCACAGCAGGAAGACGTCGTTGCCGGTCCGCACCACCTGGGGCGGTTCCGCGTCCTGCCCGGCGGTGCCGGGGACGCGTGTCGGAGAAGTGAACATCTCAGCAGGGTGGCAGGGACCGGCCGAAAGGGCCGTCGGATCAAGGACGCGTGCGTACGTACCAGTAGTGGGCGGCCTCAGCGGAGGCGGCGAAACGGTCGAGTGAGTAGCCGGCCAGAACCTCGTCGTCGAGCAGGCGCTCGCCGCCGCGCAGCAGCAGCGGGACCACCGGGACGTGCATCTCGTCGACGAGCCCGGCCCGCAGATAGGCGCGGACCGTGGCGGCACCACCGTTGAGGCGTACGTCCCGGCCGTCGGCGGCTTCGAACGCCAGGGCCAGGGCGGCCTCGATGCCGTCGGTGACGAAGTGGAACGTGGTGCCACCCTTCATGGCGACCGGCTCACGCGGGTGGTGGGTCAGCACGAAGACGTCGTGGCGGTAGGGCGGCTCGTCGCCCCACCAGCCGGTCCACGAGTCGTCGGGCCAGGGGCCGCGGACCGGGCCGAACATGTTGCGGCCCATGATGCTCGCGCCGATGTTGTCGACGGCGGCCTCGAGCACGTCGTTGTCGAGGCCCACGCTGCCCTCGTCGTCACCGGAGCCGAAGCGGGTCTTCCAGAAGAAGTCGTGCAGCCGTTCGCCGTTGGCCCCCAGCGGATCCTGCCGGGTCTGGCCGGGGCCGGCCGCGTAGCCGTCGAGGGAGGTCGCGAGGTTGTGCACGCGCAGCTTCGCCATGCGCCACAGGATGTCACAGGGCGCGGGGCAGGGTGACCGTCACGATCAGGCCGCCCTCGTCGCGGGCGTCGGCCCGGGCGTCGCCGCCGTGGGCCCGGGCCACCGCCCGCACGATGGACAGGCCGAGGCCGGCGCCGGGGGAGTGCAGTCGCTCGGCGCCGTAACGGTGGAACGGCTCGAACAGGCCGGGCACGTCGTAGCGGGGGATCACCGGGCCCGAGTTGCTGACCTCGAGCACGACCCAGCCGTCGAGGCGGGTGCCGGTGCGGACCCGGACCCAGCCGTTCTCTCCGACGTTGTGCCGTACGCCGTTCTCGACCAGATTCTGCACCAGACGCTCGAGCAGCACCGGATTGCCGAGAACCGTGGCCTCCTCGGGTTCGGTCAGCACCTTGACGCTGTCCGAGACCGCGACGTGGTCGACGATGTCGGCCAGGTCGACATAGGACCGCTCGACCACCGGACGCTCGGACTGGGCCAGCAGCAACAGACCGTCGATCAGCCGGCCGTGGCGGTCGTTGATGGCGAGCAGGGTCGAACCCAGTTGCCGCACCTGCTCGGTCGCCGCCTCGTGGGCCAGGGCCACCTCGAGCAGCGTGCGGTTGAGGGTGAGCGGGGTACGCAACTCGTGCGAGGCGCTGGCGATGAACCGGCGCTGACTGTCGAAGGAGTGGTCGAGCCGGGCCAGCATGACGTCGAACGTGTCGGCCAGCTCCTTGATCTCGTCCGGAGGACCGGTCAGCGCGATCCGCTCGTGCAGGCCACGGTCGGCGTCGGGCGCCTCGGCGATGCGGCGGGCGGTCGCGGTGATCTGCTGCAACGGCTGGAGCATGCGGCCGGCGACCAGCCAGCCGAGCGCGATCGTGGCCGCGCCGACCAGGATCAGCACGACCGCGCCCTGGGAGAGCAGGGTGCTCATGGTCTCGTCGCGGCTCGACTCGATGAACTGCTGCGTCTGGACGGTTCCGCCCCCGGGCCCGGGGCCGGCCACGACGTCGGAGCGGGCCAGCACCATCGGCAGCCGCTGCGACACCAGCACCGCGGTGGCGCCGAGCAGCACGAGGCCGGCCAGCACGAACAGGCCGCCGTAGACGAGGGTGAGCCGGCCCCGCACGGTGAGTCTCATGGGATCCGATACCCCACTCCCGGTTCGGTGAGCACGACCGGCGGATCGCCGAGCTTCCGCCGCAATTTCAGGATCGTCATCCGTACTGCGTGGGTGAACGGATCGGCATTTTCGTCCCACGCCTTCTCGAGCAGGGTCTCGGCCGACACCGCCGTGCCGTCCGCTCGCAGCAGCTCGGCCAGCACGGCGAACTCCTTACGGGACAACGGGACGTAGCGACCGTCGCGGTACACCTCGCGCCGGTGCGGGTCGAGGCTGATGCCCGCGCGGCGCAGCACCGGCGGCGCGGCCGGACGGGATCGGCGGCCCAGCGCGGCCACCCGGGCGCTCAGCTCGCGGAAGGCGAACGGCTTGGGCAGGTAGTCGTCGGCGCCCAGCGACAGCCCGGTCACCCGGTCGTCGACGCCGGCCGCGGCGGTCAGCATCAGCACCCGGGTGTCGGCCTCGCGTTCGACCAGCGCCCGGCACACGTCGTCGCCGTGCACGCTGGGCAGGTCACGGTCGAGCACCACGACGTCGTAGTCGTTGACGCCGACCCGTTCCAGGGCGGCGGCGCCGTCGTAGACCACGTCGACCGCGTGTGCCTCGTGCCGCAAACCTTGCGCCACCGTGTCGGCGAGCAGCGGCTCGTCCTCGACCACCAGGATCCGCATCCACCCATCCTGCCGCGCAACGGCGTCACCTGGGCGTCACGTTTTCCCGCGACAGCGAAACCGCGCCGCGGCGTCATCTGAGCGTCACGTTTTCCCGCGCCAGCGAAACCGCGCCGCGGCGTCACCTGAGCGTCACGTTTTTTCGTGACGGCCGGGAAACCGGTTGCGCACAAGACTCCGGACCCGGGGCGACCGCCGTGGCCGCCCGAGGGAGGCGGAGATGCGTACGGGAAAGATCGTCGTAGTGGCCTTGTTTCTGGCCCTGGCGTCGGGATGCGGGGGCGACCCGGCCGACCCGGGAGTGGCGACCGCGCAGAGCGGATCGACGGCGGCGCCGAGCGCGTCCGCCACCACGCGTGACGAGGACGCGCCACTCAAATACGCGCAGTGCATGCGGGCCCATGGCATGACGTGGTTCCCCGATCCGGATCCGAGCGGACGGCAGACCATCCGGTCACCGAAGGGGATGGACCCGGACAAGTTCCAGGCCGCGCAGGAGGCGTGCCAGGAGTTCGCGCCGGACATGACCAACGGCGATCGGGCCGACCCGGCGATGCTCGAGGCGGCCCGCAAGATGGCCAAGTGCATGCGCGAGAACGGGGTGCCCGACTTCCCCGATCCGCAGCCCGACGGCTCGATCCGGATCGACCGCGGCAAGGACGGGAAAGGCCCGGCCGGTCCGGGTGACCCGACGTTTGACAAGGCCGACGAGAAGTGCCGGCAGTTCCTTCCGGACGGGCCGGGCCAGGCCGGGACCCAGGCGGGGACGGCATGACGCGCCGGCGGACGACGGCCGTGGTCGCCGGAGTGCTGACCGCCGGGGCGGTCGCGGCGGCGGTGGCCGTGATCAACCTGCCCCCGGCCGAGAGCGGCGACAACACGACGCGCAGCGGGCCGGCCGAGACGGCCGAGATCACCAAGGAGACGCTGGTCGATCACGAGTCGCATGACGGCACGCTCGGTCACGGCGACACCAGCACGGTCACCGCGCGTGGTTCCGGCACGGTCACCTGGCTGCCCGCCGGCGGTGCGGTCATCACCCGCGGTAAGCCGCTCTATCGACTCGACAACAAACCCGTTTCCCTCCTGTACGGGTCCTTGCCCGCCTACCGAACGCTGCGTCCCGGGGTCGAGGGGGCGGATGTCCGCCAGTTCGAGCAGAACCTGCGGGCGCTCGGCTACACCGGGTTTACTGTGGACGACGAGTTCACGTCGGCCACCGCCTCGGCCGTGAAGCAGTGGCAGGACGACCTCGGACGACGGCAGACCGGGCGGATCGAGAGCGGGCAGATCGCGTACGCGAAAGGAAAGGTCCGCGTCGACTCGCTGAGCGCTGAGCTCGGCGCGGTCGTGCAACCCGGCGCCGACCTGTTCCGGACGACCGGCACGACGCTGGTGGCCACGGTCGACCTCGACGTCGACGACCAGCGACTGGCCCGCAAGGGGGCGACGGTCGACGTGACCCTGCCCGACGGCAGTACGGGGAAGGGCCGGATCACGGCGGTCGAGACGGTCGTCACCCCTGGTCAGGGCGAGGAGGACGACACCACGTCGCTGGAGGTGACCATCGCCTTCACCAGGACGCCGACCGGCCTGGACGAGGCGGCGGTGACCGTCGACTTCGTCGCCTCGCAGCGCGAAGGGGTGCTGACCGTGCCGGTGTCCGCGCTGCTGGCGCTGGCCGAGGGTGGGTACGGACTGGAGGTCGTCGAGGCCGGCGGCAGCACCCGGATCGTCGGGGTGAAGACCGGACTGTTCGCCGACAGCCGGGTCGAGGTGTCGGGCGGCGGCATCACGGCGGGCCAGAAGGTGGGGATGCCGTCGTGAACGCCGTCATCGAACTGGCCGGGGTCACGAAGGCCTACCCGGGCGGGGTCACGGCTGTGCGGTCGGTCGACCTGACCGTCGCGTACGGGGAACTGGTGGCGATTGTCGGTCCTTCCGGCTCGGGCAAGTCGACCATGCTGCATCTGATCGGCACGCTCGACCGGCCCACCCAGGGGACGGTGCGGATCGACGGGCACGACGTGGCGACCCTGACCGATCGGCAGCTGTCGGGGCTGCGCGCGACCCGGATCGGCTTCGTGTTCCAGCAGTTCCATCTCGCACCGGGCCGGACCGCCCTCGCCAATGTGGCGGACGGGCTGCTTTATTCCGGCGTACGCCGTAAGGAGCGCGAGTGGCGAGCCGAAGCGGCCCTGGTGCGGGTCGGACTCGGTGATCGGCTCGACCACCGTCCGCATCAGCTCTCCGGCGGCGAGCGGCAGCGGGTGGCCATCGCGCGGGCGGTCGCCGGTGATCCGGCCGTGCTGCTGGCCGATGAGCCGACCGGCAATCTCGACTCGGTCTCCGGGGCCGGGGTGGTCGAGCTGCTGCTGTCGCTGCATTCCTCGGGGACGACTGTCCTGATCATCACCCACGACCGCGAGATCGCCGCCGCCCTGCCCCGGCAGGTGCCCATGCACGACGGGCGGGTGGTCTGACATGAACCGCCTGGGTTTCCGCGATCTGGTGAATCTGGCGGCGTACGGCCTCCATGCGCGGCCGATGCGCGCGGTGCTTTCGGCCCTGGGCATCGCGATCGGCATCGCCGCCATGACCGCCGTTGTCGGCATCTCGTCGTCGAGCCGGGCCGACCTCGACCGCGAACTGGCCGCGCTCGGCACCAACCTGCTGACCGTGACGCCCGGGCAGACGATGTTCGGGAAGGAGGCGACGCTGCCCGACACGTCGGTGCCGATGATCAAACGGATCGGGCCGGTGCAGTCGGCCACGGCCACCGGTCTGGTGCCTTCTACCAGCGTCTACCGCACCGACCGCATCCCGGCGGGCGAAACCGGTGGGCTCGCGTTGCTGGCGGCCCGGTCCGACCTGCTCGGTACGGTCGGCGGCACGCTCGCGCGGGGCACGTGGCTCGTCCCGAAATATCCGACGGTCGTACTCGGGGCGACCGCGGCCCGCCGCCTCGGGAACGTGCCGTCGGTCTACATCGCCGGACGCTGGTGGACCGTCAGCGGGGTGCTCGCGCCGGTGCCCCTCGCGCCCGAGCTCGACCAGTCGGTGCTGGTCGGCTGGGACGCGGCCACCTCGTACCTCGGCTTCGACGGCCACCCGACGACCGTCTACACGCGATCGGCGGATGCCTTCGTCGAGGCCGTACGGGGAGTGCTGGCTCGCACGGCCAACCCTTCGAGCCCCGATGAGGTGAAGGTGTCCAAGCCCTCGGACGCGCTGGCCGCCCGGCAGGCCACGAACGCCGCGTTCACCGCCCTGCTGCTCGGGCTGGGCGCGGTGGCCCTGCTGGTCGGCGGGATCGGGGTGGCCAACACGATGGTCATCTCGGTGCTGGAACGACGGGCCGAGATCGGGTTGCGCCGGTCCCTGGGAGCCACCCGGGGGCAGATCCGGATCCAGTTCGTCGCCGAGTCGCTGTTGTTGTCGCTGCTCGGTGGGGCGGCGGGGGTGTTGCTGGGCTATCTGGTCACCGGGTTGTACGCGGTTACCCAGAAGTGGCCGACCGTGGTGCCGTTGTGGGCGCTCGCCGGTGGGGTCGGGGCGACTCTGGTCATCGGGGGTGTGGCGGGTCTTTATCCGGCCGTACGGGCGGCGCGGCTCGCCCCTACCGAGGCGCTGGCGGCGTGATCGGGGCTCTCGGGCCCGCCGCGGCCGCTCTGGTGGCGTGATTTCGGGTTTCTTTCGGGGCTCGCTGGCAGGCTTGGCGGGATGGTGATTGTTCTGGCCGGCCTGGGTGTCGTGTGCGTCCTCGCGGCGCTGACCTTCTACGGCCTGCTGCACCTCGTGTCGCCTTCGGCCGAGCTCGACTGGGCGCGCCGGACCATCAGCCAGTACGCGTTGGTCGAGAACGGCTGGTGGTTCGACGCGGCGACGCTGCTGCTGGCCGCGGGGTCGGTCGCGGTGCTGCTGGCGGCGCGGCGGGCCGGGGTCGTGCGGGGCGGTGCGGCGGCGGCGCTGCTGCTGTGGGCGGTGGGTCTGGTCGGTGTGGTGTGGTTCGAGAAGCACAACTGGGCGGCCGGGCCGTCGATGAGCGGCGACATTCACCGGGTGGCCAGCGTGGTCGCGTTCCTCAGCCTGCCGGTCGCGGCTCTGCTGGCGGCTCGCCGTTCCTCCTCGCCGGCCGGACGGCTGGTCGCGCTGGGCGGCGTGGTGTCGCTGCTCTGCCTGACCCCGATCCTGTGGGCTCTGGTGTCCGAGCCGTGGACCGGGGTGCGGTGGTGGCGGGCCATTCCGCTGGGCGGGGTCGAGCGGCTGCTGGGCCTGGTCGAGGTGGTGACCCTGCTGCTCATCGCGTGGTGGGCGGTGAGCAGCAGGGCCCGCGTTCCCGTTACGTCCCGGCGGGGATGAAGAATCGCCACTGCCGTGCCTCGTCGGTGGGCAGATCTTCGTTCGGAGGGAAGAGGGACACCGCTCGTCTTTCCCGGCGCTTCTAGCCGGTCGGTCTGGCGCGGAACGCGTCGATGGTCAGCTCGGCGAATCGTCTCGCGGCCTTGACCCGGGTGGCCGGCCGGGCCGACTGCAGGCCGCGCCCGGCCATCAGCACGAGGACCAGGTCGTCGATCACGAAGTCGGCGCGGAGGTCGCCGGCCTCTTTGGCGCGGCGGCACAGGCCGTCGAGGGAGCGCAGCATGCCCTGGCGGTGCTCGGCGAAGTCGGCCGCGTCGGGGTGGGACGACATGAAGGCGTCGACGAAGCCCTGGTTCTGCGCGTTGAGCTCGGTGATGCCGGTGATCACGGCGCACAGCCCGCGCCACGGATCCGGGTCGGCGCACCCGTCCCGCACGATCGCGCTGCAGGCCCGCAGCTCGTCGGTGAACGCCGCGTCGACCAGCGCCTGCTTGGTCGGGAAGCGGCGGTAGAGCGTGGCCGGCCCGACCTCGGCCCGGCGGGCGATCTCGCGCATCGGCACCTCGAGGCCGCGCTCCGAGAACAGGACGCGGGCCGCCTCGAGCACCCGATCGCGATTGTCTCTCGCGTCGGAACGCAACTGGGGCAGTGGAGCGGTCATGATGTCTCACTTTAGCCAAGTGGACGGGGGCGTCCGTTACGTTCGGGCCATGAAAGCGGTGCATATCGAGAAGTTCGGCGACCCCAGCGGCCTGGTGGTGATCGACGCGCCCCGGCCGTCCGCGGCGCCCGGCCAGCTGCTGATCGCGGTGGAGACGATCGGAGTCGGCGGGGTCGACGCGGTGATCCGCCGCGGGACCCTGGGCAGTTACGGCTTCCGCGAGGGTCTGATCCCCGGCAGCGAGGTGGCCGGGCGGGTCGAGGCGGTGGGCGACGGGGTCGACGCGTCCTGGGTCGGGCGCAGCGTGTGGGCGTTCACCGGTGTCGGCGGCGCCTATGCCACGCACGCGGTTGCCCGGCTCGAAGACATCACCGCGCTGCCGGAGGGGCTATCGCCGGTCGATGCGGTGACGCTCGGCAGCTCGGGGCCGGTGGCGCACTTCGCGCTGGCCCACGCCCGGCTGGCCGAGGGCGAGTCGCTGTTGATCCGGGGAGCGGCCGGCAGCATCGGCATCATGGCGGTCCAGCTCGCTGCCCTCGCACCGCGGACGATTGCCGTCACCACGTCGTCGCCCGAACGCGGTTCGCGCCTCCAGTCGCTGGGCGCCACCACCGTGCTCGACCGTTCCGGCGGCGACGCCTCGCTCGAGTTCGACGTCGTGCTCGACATCGTGGGCGGGCCGGGGCTGCCGTCCTTTCTGGACCGACTCGCCGGCAACGGCCGCCTGGTGTCGGCCGGCGTGGTCGGGGGCTTCCCGCCCGACGATTTTGGGATGGCACTCTTCCGCGCCTATCAGCGGTCCCGCTCGTTCGCCACGTTCAGCCTGGACTCTGTGCCTGTGGGTGCGCGAAACGGCGTACGGGAAACGCAGCTTGAATCTGCGGCCCGCGGCGAGCTGAAGGCTGTGGTGCATGACGTGCTGCCGCTGGCCGACGCCGCCGAGGCGCACCGTCGAATGGACGCCGGCGAGGTCTTCGGGCGCATCGTGCTAACTGTCTGAGATCGCGGCGGCCAACTCCTGCGGGTAGCTCAACGCGACCAGATGACCGCCGGTGATGACGGTCGGTTCGATCTTCAGGCGATCGGCCAGGACACGGCGCTGGAAGTCGGGCGGGAACAGGCGATCACCGCGGCTGACGACGGCCCGGGTCGGCACGTCGGGCCAGGCGTCGAGCGGCCACGGATCGCCGAACGGCTTGTCGGCCTGGTCCGGCTCGGCCGCCATCGCCGCCGCCGTCACCTCGGCCGGTACGTCGTGGAAGAAGCCCTCGAGCAGGTCGAACTCGGCGTTCGGATCGCGTCCGGCGGCGGCCTCGGCATCGCGACGGGCGGCCGGCTGGCCGGTGTTGTCCCACCAGTCGCCGGCCGTCTCGCCGGGGGCCGGGACCATGGCGTTGACCAGCACGATCTCGTCGACCGGCAACCGTCCTACGGTCAGTGGGGCCGAGAAGCCGGCCATCGACTGGGCGACGAGCGTGACCGGACCTCGACCGGTGGCGGCGGTGACGATCGTTTCCGCGTACGCGGAAAGCCCGGCCGTTTCGTCACCGGTGGGCAGTTCCACGGCGATGACCTCGTGACCGCGGCGCTCCAGTTCGGGTACGACGCGGTGCCAGTACCAGGCCTGTCCGCCGGCTCCGGGAACGAGAACGTAGGTGGTCACTGTGCACCCGCCCCGGGGAGACGGGTCTGGAAGTCGAGCACACCGACCCAGTCCGGTCGCAGGGCGATCCGGGCCATGCGAACGCCCGGACGGTCGAGGCCGGCCACGTTGGCTGCACCCTGTTCGGGTCCGTAGTAGCGGTGGTGGGCGGCGGCGTACTCGGGAACCAGCCCTTCGGCATCGGTGACGGTCACCCGGCCGCGCAGCAGCAGCACCTCGGGCGGCGGCCCCGGCCGGTCGATCGTGACGGCCACGGCCGGGTTCGCGCGCAGCGCTCCGATCTTGGCGGCGCCCTGGAACGTGGCCATGACCAGCTCGTCGCCGGTCCAGGTGAAGAGCATCGGCAGGACACGCGGGGTGCCGTCGGGGGCGTTGTAGGCCAGGCGGGCCAGCTCGGTCGAAGCGAGCAGATCGGTGGCGGTCGAGTGGTCGAGCAGCGCGGTCGATCCTTGCGGCAATGTCATGGTTCTAATTTCGCACTAGCCGGTGCGATAAAGCAACCCCTAGGATCGGGACCATGCCGCGAACGTATGACGACCCTTGCGGGCTGGCCCGCGCCCTCAACGTGGTGGGGGAACGGTGGGCGTTGCTGATCGTGCGGGAGTTGCTGCTCGGGCCGAAAAGGTTCACCGACCTGCGGCGCGGCCTGCCCGGCGCCAGCCAGAGCATGCTCACGTCCCGGCTGGCCGAGCTCGAACAGGCCGGGGTGCTGCGGCGGCGCCGACTCGGCCCGCCGGTCGCCTCGCAGGTCTACGAGCTGACGGCGCGCGGCCAGGATCTTTCGCCGGCCCTGGTGGCGCTGTCGGCGTGGGGCAGCCGCGAGCCGACGGCTTCCTCCGAGGAACTGAGCGTTGATGCGCTGGCACTGGCCATGCGGACGACCTTCGTGGGTGCCTCGACCGAGATCCGGGCACAGCTCAATGTGGACGCCGACCATCTGCAGGTGGTGGTGGCGGGTCCCGAGCTGACCATCACCCGCGGCGAAATGCCCGATCCTGACGTCACCATCACCACCACGGCGACGACCTGGCGGTCCGTGATCTTCGGCGGGTGGCCGCTGGACCCGGCTTCGGTCACCGGTGATCGCGACGCGGCCGCTCACCTGGTCACCTTGTTCCCGCGGCCCTCCAGGGTTTGACCTGGTCGGGTCTTCCTGGCCACCGCGATGTGTCATCGGCATGGTGCTGAGCCTGATCTCCGGCTGACGCGCCTCGCTTCGGCAATATGGCTGGCGGGCCGGGCCGTCGGCAGGTCATGGTGAGTCGTGATCACGATTCAGCGGGTGCGCGTGCGGTGGAGTGCGGCGTCCCGTGGTGCGCTGCAGGCGAATGCCCGGCGCGGCCTGGACAGCCCGGTAGACCTGCCCGCCCTGCTGCCGGGATCCGAGGTCGCGGTTCATGACGTGCTCGCTGACGAAGCCACCGGCTATGCCCGGCACGAGGAGGTGTCGTACGGCGGCGTCGAGCGAGGTCGGGATGTCGGTCTGTGGTTCATGAGCGAAGGGTCGACTCTGAAGGTGGATCGGCTACCGGGTCGGGCGGCCTACCCGGCGGACAGCGGGCCGGCTCGCCTGTTCACGCTCGAGCCCGGTGAGGTGGGCCGATATCGAGCCAACTTCCGCCTCCGATTCGCGGCGTGCTGCTGCGATCCGAGTTGGTACTACGAGACCTGGTCGGTGCACGTCAGCAACGGCCGGGTCGAGGCCGACCGGTTCGTCCGGGGCGAGCCGGACCACGACGTCGACAAGCGCGTACACCTTTACGGCGGATCGATCCGGTCAGGAGGCCGTATCCGCCGCCTCGGATAAGCGTCGGGTCAGCCGGCCGCGAGCCATCGGCGGCGACGTAGCGAAGTCTCGGTGGATACAAGCACAGGATCAGACACATCTACGGCGTCCCGGATTCGCGCCAGCGATGACCGGTTGGACAGGCCGGCCTTCTTGAAGGAAATGCGTATCTCCCATTCCGAGGCATCCAAATTTTCGCCGGCGACAGTCAGTTGGATGCGAAACGCCCCCTCGCCCAGATAATCGCGCCCGTCATAGCGCTGGGGCCAACTGGCCAGACCCATGCCAAGATCTGGCCAAGGAGTGACCAGATTCCTCTTTGCCGCTCGCTTCTTCTCAACATGAGCGACGTCAATTCGACGCTGCATCCCAGCCGGAAGATCCAGCTCTCCCGTCCTGACCTCCGACCAGGAGAGTTCACGCAGGGCAAGTGTGTTGTCCGGCAGCACGGACCCGCCTTCGGCCTCCACCTTGGAGACGATCACACGAACTTTCCTGGCCGTCTCTCGCCCCGGCCGGTTGGTAGCTCGCAGCCTTATCCAGACGCTGGCCCAGGGGGAGCTGTCGTAAACGGCGATGTCCGCCGACGTCCGATCGAATTCGAGAGTCACTATCGGTCGTATTTTGGCCCGTTGCCATCCGGGAAGGAAAAGTGCCACCACCACCGCCGCGACAGTGCCGACAGCGCCTGCCGCTTGACCAATTGCGCTGATCCAGTCGGCCAGGTTCGCGCTTGTGTCGAGCGCTACCACGTCCACCATGAACGGATGGTAGCCGAGTAATGCGACGGAGATAAAGGCCTGGTTTTTCGAAACGATTAGTGCTGGCCTCGCTAATCAGGCGCAGCTCACTCACCGCCTCAGCGTCATCGTCCGGGCACCGTTGATGTCGCGTGAGACATGTCTGAATCTTGCTGTAGGTGGTTGGCCAAATGGGACAGACTGGACCTCGCGTCGGACGAGATCGCGCGGCTCATCGGGCTGCTGGACCACGAGTCGACGGAGATCGCCGAGGATGCCAAGGGCGAGCTGATGTCGATCGGCGGCGAGGTTGTGCTGCCCTTGACGGTCGCTGTGCGGTCGCTGGACTACTTCGGCCAGTTGTCCGCGATCGAGGTGTTCGAGCATTTCGGCGATCTCGCCGCTGGGCCCAGCCTGATCGGTCTGCTCGACAGCGAGGCCGCGACCGTGCGCGAATGGGCGGCCGGTGCTGTTGCCCAGCTGGGTGTGCCGGAGGCGGTGCCGGCTCTGCGAGCGGCATACCGGCGCCAGCGGGCCGGCGGGGACGAACTCGACTTCACGGAAGCCGTTGCCCTCCGTCGGGCCTTGACGGTGCTCGGCGCTCGACAAGACGTGTTGCCGCCCTTGGCGGCCTCCCTGCTGGTGCCGGCCGGCAGCTGGGATTTCGCCTGGTCGGCGGCGCACCTGACGGAAGTCGTCAATGACCTGGCTGACCATGATCAAGCGGTGCTGTATTTCCAGTTGTGGACGGCTGCCGATGGGAGCTTTTACTGGCAGAACCACGAGAGGCTCGACCAGACCCTGGACGTCGGCCTGCCCTGGCCCCATGTCGTCGAGGCTGCTCGGGAGGCGGCGTTGATCGAGGCGGCGTTCGTCGTTCCGCGCGGCGATCTGCTCGCGACGATCGAGTGGGTCGATCACGCGGACCTCTGAGCGTGAGTGGGTGCCCGGCCGGTGTGAGGCCGGCCGGGCACTGCCGGTCAGGCTGCGACCGGCTCCTTGCGGGTGCGCCGGCGCCGGGTCGGGGTGGCGGATTCCTCCTCGGTCAGGCGCTCGACCTCGAGGGCGATCTCCTCGTCGGACTGCTCGGTCGGGACGGCCGCTTCCACCTCGGCGAAGTCGGGCGCGTCCTCTGTGGGCACGCCGTCGCCAAAGCTGACCGGGGCCTCCTCGGCCGGGACGGGCAGGAGCGGCTCGCCGCCGAGGACGCGGTCGTCGGCGGCGTCGTCGATCGCGGTGATCGGGGTGTTGCGGGCGAAGCGGGACCGGCCGCGGGCGAGGTCGTGGCCGATCGAGTACGCCTCCATCTCGTACGAGATGCGGTTGTTGCCCTGGTCGTCCTTCCAGTCGCGGGTGAAGAGGCGGCCGTAGACGATCACGGGGTCGCCGACGGCGATGGACGAGATGACGCCCTCGGCCAGGCGCCGCCATGCGCTCACGCGGACGCGCAGGCTGTTGCCGTCGATCCAGCTGTTGTTCTCGCGGTCGAAGCGGCGCGCGGTGGACGCGATCCGGAAGTTGGCGACGAACGAGCCGGAGCTCTCCAGACGCCGCCATTCGGGGGCGGCCAGCACGTTACCCACGACGACGAGGGTGGTGTCGAACACTTGTGACCTCCAGGTGGAGTTGCGGTGAGGCCGGAAGCATCGCGGGTTCCGGCGAGCGGCAGGCCGGCGCCGGGCGGAGGCTGTGGACAGCGGGACGATTGTGGAAAACGTCGCTCCGGGCGCGGGATCTGATAGGGCGCGCCGGTGCGTACCGGCCGGTAGCCTGGGCACGTGGAGATCGACGTCCTGGGACCGCCCTATGAGCGGCACACCATCGACCTGGGTAGTGACGACGAGGGCGCGGTGGTGGCCACGCTGGTACGGCGGCGGGCCGCCACGCCCTCCCGGCGGGCGGTGCTGTACGTCCACGGGTTCGTCGACTACTTCTTCCAGACCCACCTGGCCGACTTCTTCGTCGAGCGGGGCTGGGATTTCTACGCGCTCGACCTGCGCAAGTACGGGCGCAGCCTGCTCCCGCACCAGACGCCGAACTTCGCGCGCAGCCTGACCGACTACTTCCCCGAACTGGACGAGTCGGCGCGCATCATCCGCGAGCAGGACGGCCACGATCAGCTGCTGGTCGCCGGTCATTCCACCGGCGGGCTGATCACGTCGTTGTGGGCGCACGCGCGCCAGGGGCAGGGCCTGGTCGACGGGCTGTTCCTGAACAGCCCGTTCTTCGACTTCAACGTGCCCTGGCTGGTGAAACGCCCGCTGATGGCGGCCACCATCGCGGCCACCCGCCGGACGCCGTACCGCATCGTCCCGATGGCCTCGCTCGGCCTGTACGGGCAGAGCCTGCACACCGACCACCACGGCGAATGGACCTATGACCTGGCCTGGAAACCGGTGCTCGGGTTCCCGGTCACGACCGGCTGGCTCGAGGCGATCCGCCGTGGTCAGCAGCGGTTGCGGGCCGGGCTGGGCATCGACGTCCCGGTGATGGTCGCGTGTTCCACCCGTACGTTCAAGGGCCGCGCCTGGCACGAGGATCTGCGCGTCACCGATTCGGTGCTCGACGTCGAACACATCGTGCGGTGGGCGCCGCGCCTCGGACCCCGGGTGACGATCGCGCGGTTCGACGGCGGGATGCACGACCTGATGCTTTCCGGCAAAGAGGTACGCGTCGAGGTGTTCCGTGAGCTGGCCCGATGGGTGGACGCGTTCGTGCCGCCGGTGGGCACGCCCGAGGTTGACGTGCCACCAGCACCCGAGGACAACGTGGCTCTAGAGGATCCAGTGGTGGAAAGCGGCGAAAAGCGCGAATAGCGTCGGCATCTCTTCGGCCTATCAGGTGCGGCCCGCGGGCTGAGAAATCCCGAACGATCCCGAACATCGATTGCTATCGTTCGCGCTGATGGACGAGCCACGTGATCCGCATTTGCCCGATCCGACCGGTTGCCGGAGCCTCGACGAACTGGCCGCCGCCCTGCGCGCCCTCAAGTCGTGGGCCGGCGATCCGTCGTACGACACGATCACGAGGCGGGTCAACGCCGCGAACACGGCGGCGGGCCGGGGCACCGTGGTCGACTGTTTCCGCGACGGTCGCCGCCGGATCAACGCCGAACTGGTGATCGCGGTGGTGGCGTCCCTCCACGACGACGAGGCCTACCTCGCCCGCTGGCGGCAGGCCATCCGGATCACGTTGGCCGAGCGACAAGCAGCGGCTACCGTACGGGTTTTGGCCGGTCTACCCAGCGACGCGTCCTCGTTCGTCGGCCGCGAACCCCAGCTCGCCTCGCTCGAACGGGCGGCCGGCGTCTGCGTGATCACCGGGATGGCCGGAGTCGGGAAGACGCAGCTTGCGGTTCGGGCGGGGCACCGGCGTACGCGGGAAACGACTTTGTTTGTTGATCTCCGGGGTTTCCATCCGGACGAGAGCCAGCCGCCGGCCGAACCCGGGGCGGTGCTGGACGGATTCCTCCGCGCGCTCGGCGTCCCGGCCCGGCAGATCCCGCACGATCTGAGTGCGCGGTCCGAGCTGTTCCGCGAGCAGGTGGCCGGTCGGCAGGCGGTCGTGGTGCTGGACAACGCGGTCGACGAGGAACAGGTGCGCCCGCTGCTGACGCCGGACGCGCTGACGCTGGTCACCTCGCGCAGCGACCTGGGCGGGCTCGACCACGCGACCCGCATCGACCTCGACGTGTTCTCGGCCGAGGAGGCGTCGGCGCTGCTGGCCGACGCGGCCGGAACCGACACCGACTCGGCGGCGGTCGAACGGGTCGCCGAGCGCTGCGGCTACCTGCCGCTGGCGCTGACCGTGGTCGCCGGGCAGATGGCGGCGACACCCGGATGGTCGGTGGCCGATCATGCCGACCGGCTCGACGAGCGGCACCGCAACCATCGCCTCGACGACGGCGTGCAACTGGCCCTGCACCTCTCCGACCAGCGGCTGCCCGAAAGCCGCCGGATCCTGCTGCGGCGGCTGGCCGGGCACCCCGGGCAAGACCTGGACGCGTACGCGGCGGCCGCCCTGCTCGACGCCGAACTCGACGAGACCGAGGAACACCTGCGCCGGCTGGCCGCCGAGCACCTGATCCAGCAGCCGGTGCCGGGCCGGTTCGTGCTGCACGACCTGGTGCGGCAGTATGCGGCCGAACGAGCCGCCGACGAGGAACGACCGGCCGACCGCCGGGCCGCTCTGACCAGGCTTTTCGACCATTACCTGTACGCATCCGGGGCCGCGATGGATGCCCTGCACCCGGCCGAGAAGCACCGTCGTCCACTGCTCGAGGATCACGGCGTACGGAGACCTGATCTTTCTGATGCCAAGACGGCCCTGCACTGGTTGGACACCGAACGCGCGACGTTGGTGGCGATCTGCCTGTACGCGGCGCGGCACGGCTGGGAATCACATGCGGTGCGCCTGGCCGCGACGCTCTACACGTTCCTCGACAACGGCGGCTACCCGGCCGACGCGATCGCCGTGCACAGCGAGGCCCGGCACGCGGCGGCGCGGGTCGGCGACTTCGCGGGCGAGGCGAACGCGCTGGTCAACCTGGCCGTGGTGCACTGGCAACTGGGCCGGCTGCCCGAGGCGCTGGGGCTGCTCGACGAAGGCCTGGCCCTGTTCCGCCGGCTCGGCGACAACCGCGGACAGGCCCGCACGCTGGGCAACCTGGGCGTGGTCTACAACGGGCTGGGCGACCAGGAGGCGTCGGCGGCGCACCACGCGCAGGCGCTGGACCAGTTCGTCGAGATCGGCGACCGGGTCGGCGAGGCCAACACGCTGACCAACCTGGGCGACGTCTACCTGCGGCTGGGCCGGCCGTCCGACGCGGCTTCGCAGCACCGGCGGGCGCTGGCGCTCTTCCGCGACCTGAACCACCGCGGCGGGGAGGCGACGGCCTTGACCAACCTCGGCGACGCGGACACCGGGCTGGGCCTGTTCGCCGAGGCGCTGGAGTCGTAC
Source organism: Paractinoplanes bogorensis (assembly GCF_018829635.1). Classification (GTDB taxonomy): domain Bacteria; phylum Actinomycetota; class Actinomycetes; order Mycobacteriales; family Micromonosporaceae; genus Actinoplanes; species Actinoplanes bogorensis. The sequence continues at coordinate 60,550 of NZ_JAHKKG010000015.1, read as the reverse complement.
GACCAGGCCATCGCCATCTTCGGTGACCTGGGCGAACGCTACGGGCAGACGTGCGCCCTGAACGGCCGGGGTGCGGCCCTGGCCGGGGCCGGGCGGGTGGCCGAGGCGCGAACGACCTTCGAGTTGGCGCTGGACACGGCCCGCGCGATCGACGACCCGTCGGAGCAGGCCCGAGCCCGTACGGGGCTGGCCGCACTGCCTGTTGGCCCGCCGCCAGCGGGGGCACCGTAGGGTGCGGTCGGCACGATAAGCTGTGGACCCCATGCGCTCGTAGCTCAGCGGATAGAGCAACGGACTTCTAATCCGTCGGTCGCAGGTTCGAATCCTGCCGGGCGCGCTGTATCTTCCTGGGGCCCGAGCCCCAGACCCCACGCCGTGGGGGCGAGCCCCCCGGATCCCCCATCGTCGTGCCGCCGGCCGATTCGTGGGCGGCACTCCAGTTTTAGACGCGACCAGGCAGCTGAGTCGCGGACGGTGATGTCTGGCCGGGAAGTCCGCGAAGGCGAGTCAGCTCTTTGACTACCGTGGTTTCGTGAGCCAGGGCTCCCGTTCCGACGAGCTGCCGGCCGAAGTCCTAGTCGATGTGGCCGGCGTGGTCGGGGCTGAGGTCACTCTGCTCGGTGGCCTTGCCGGAGGCGCGAATGGGGGAGCGTGGCGCGTCCGGTTGGGTGGCGGGGCCGACGCGGTGCTCAAAGCAGCGCACTCCGCCCACCTGGACGAGATGTTGCGGGCCCAGAGAGTGGTCGAGCACATGCGCGGCCGCGGTTATCCCACCCCGGCCTGGCTCGGCGTTGGGGCCACCGCCACTCATGCTTGGCATCTGATGGAGTTTGTCGACGCGGCTCCCGTGGCCGAGCTGACTCCGGCCATCGTCGAGCAACTGATGGCGATTGTTGAGCTTCAGGCCGGCCAGGCCACCGAACCCCATGACCACTCGTCGTACGCCTGGCGCGTTGTCACCGGTCAGGAAGCCGTGGTCGCGGGGTACTCCGTCGAGGTGACGGCCCTGGTCGAGCGTCTGCGGAACTTGTGTGCCGACGTCCCGCTGCCGGTGGGGGCGCCGGACATGGTTCATGCCGATCTGAACCCGAGCAACGTCCTGGTTCGGGACGGCGTCGTGGTGGCCGTCGTGGATGTCGGGAACGCCGGCTGCGGCACGCGGGCTACCGATCTCACCACCCTGCATTGGCACACCTTCGACGGCCGGCTGCGGCGGAGAATCCTCGACCTGGTCGGCGGGGAGGGGGCCGCGGTTCTCGCCGCGACCCAGATCCTCCTGCAGCTGGAGTGGTCCGTTCGTCTTCGCCGACACGAAGTCGTGGCCGAGGTGGTGCGGCGTGGACGGCGCGTCCTCGACGAACTGACCGGCTAGGTTGCCACGCTGGCCACCACCGCGTTGGCGTGGCCGTGGCCCATGCCGTGTTCTGTCTTGAGCCAGGCCACCACCTGCATGTGCTTCGCTGACGGGTTCTCGGTCCGATAGGCGCGGACCAACTGCTGCCAATGGGTGATCGGCTGGCCGTACTTCTTTTCGATGGACGGGAAGTAGGCGCTTCCCTTGACTTCGTCGCTCATCGAGTTCCTCCGGCAAAGGTGTATACGAGGTGGATCACGCCGGTGCTCATCGGCGTGCAGGTCTTCAGGGTGAAGTCGGCGCCGGGGCCGGAAGCCGGGAACAGGCGCTCGCCCGTGCCGACGGTGAGCGGGTGCAGGATCAGGCTCAGCTCGTCGACCAGGCCGGCCGCCAGCAGGGTTCGGGCCAGCTGGGTGCTGCCGACGACCGAGATCGAGCCGCCGGGCTGGTTCTTGAGGTCGCGTACGCCGGTGATCACGTCGCCCGTCAACGGGGTCGCGCCGGCCCAGGTCACCGTCTCGGGGGTCGACGTCACGACTACCCGGGCGGTCTTGTTCATGGCCGCGGCCACCGGGTCTTCGGCGGGGGCGTGTTCGAAGGCGCCGGCGAACGTGTCGTAGGTGGTGCGGCCCAGCAGCAGCGTGTCGACGTCGCTGTCGGCGGGGTACATGGCCGCCATCATCTCGTCGTTGACGTACTGCATGTGCCATTTGTCGGGGGCCTCGACGACGCCGTCGAGGGAGATGAACTCGCCGACCGTGATCTTTCGCATGACGGGTCTCCTGGTGAGTGTCGGAGGTGCTTTCACCTGGGACAGCGAACGGGCCTGGGGAGAATCGACAAGATCGGCGAGAATGTTCGGGTGAGATTTCTGATGACGCTCAACGGGGGCGTGGCCGCGGCCGACGAGCAGCTCTACGCCGAGATGGGGAAGTTCGTCGAGGAGCTCACCAGCGCCGGCGTGCTGCTGGCCACGGGCGGGCTGGCGATGCAGGGGACCCACGCGTCGGCGTCGGGTGGGCGGGTGACGTTCACCGACGGGCCGTACGCGGAGGCCAAGGAGACGATCGTCAGCTTCGCACTGCTCGAGGTGCGGTCCAAAGAGGAGGCGATCGAGCTCAGCCGCCGCTTCTGGGAGCTGGTGGGCGACGGCGAGGGCGACATCCGCCAGGTTTTCGGACCGGAATGACGGTCCAGGCCACTGTCGACGCGCTCTGGCGGCTGGAGTCGGCGCGCATCGTCGCGGTGCTGTCCCGGCTGGTCCGCGACGTCGGGCTGGCCGAGGAACTGGCTCAGGACGCGGTAGTCGCGGCGCTGACCGAGTGGCCGGTCAAAGGTGTGCCGGTCAACCCGGGAGGCTGGCTGATGACCACCGCGCGGCACCGGGCGATCGACCGGCTGCGGCGCGACGACCGGCTCGCCGCCAACATCGCCGAGCTCGGGCGTGCGGTTGAGCACCACCAAGAAGAACAAGAAGAACAGGACGACGTCCTCCGGCTGATCTTCATTGCCTGTCACCCGGTGCTGCCGGCGGAGGCGCGGGTCGCCCTGACGCTCAAGGTCGTCGGCGGGCTGACGACCGAGGAGATCGCGCGGGCTTTCGTCGTCCCGGTGCCGACGGTGGCTCAGCGCATCGTGCGCGCCAAGCGGACCCTCGCCGACAAGCACATCCCGTTCGAGCTGCCGCCGGCCGAGGAGCTCGCCGGACGGCTGGCGTCCGTGCTCGAGGTCGTCTACCTGATCTTCAACGAGGGTTATACGGCGACCGCGGGTGACGAGTGGTTGCGGCCCGAGCTCACGTACGAGGCTCTGCGCCTGGGCCGGATGCTGGCCGAGCTGGCCCCGGACGAGCCGGAGGTGCACGGGCTCGCCGCGCTGATGGAGCTCCAGTCGTCGCGGAACGCCGCCCGCCTGACTCCGGAGGGTGACCCGGTTCCGCTGCTGGAACAGAACCGTGGACGCTGGGACCGGCTGTTGATCCGCCGCGGCTACACGGCACTTTTGCGCGCGCAGCACCTGAAGAAGCCGGCCGGCCCGTACGTGCTGCAGGCGGCCATCGCGGCCTGTCACGCCCGCGCCTTCCGGCCCGAGGATACCGACTGGCCGGCCATCGCCGCGCTCTACGCGTCACTGCATCGGCTGACATCTTCGCCGGTCGTGCAGCTCAACCGGGAGGTCGCCGTGGCGATGGCCGAAGGCCCCGAAACGGCGCTCGAGATGGTCGACGAGATCGCCGGCGATCCGGCTCTGCGGGGCTACCACCTGCTGCCCAGCGTCCGCGGTGACCTGCTGGCCCGGCTCGGCCGGGTGGACGAGGCGCGGGCCGAATTCGAACGGGCGGCCGCGCTGACCGGGAACCGCCGTGAGCGCGACGCGCTGTTGAGCCGGACCGAAATCTGAGCCGCCCGGTTGGGCGACGGTAGGGGCGGCCCGGCAGACTGGGCGTGTGCTGTTGAAGGAGATCCGCGCGATCGCGGGCGAGACCCTGGTGCTCGCTCCGCACGACCAGGACACCGAGACCGCCAACACCAGCTGGTTCGGCGCTCCGCCGCACGAGCGTATGGGCCTGTCGGCCGACGAGGTGGTGAACGCCTTCGAGGAGACGATCGAGCTGCTGCGTACGCAGGTCGTGGCCTTGTCGCACACCGGGCCGGCGACTTTCTACGTGTGGCACGACCTGCAGGCGGGGCAGCTGCGTTGCTCGACCGCCTCGTGCGGGCGGGACGAACTGCCGTTCACCGAGAAATACCGGGCGACCGACGATCTGCACGCGATCGTCATCGAGTTCCTGGAGGACCGGGCGCCGGGCGCGATCGTCTGGGGCGAGTTCGACCCGGTGCCGATTCCGGATGGTCCGGAATCGCCGGAGGCGCCGGAAATCTCGGTCTGGGTGTGCGACCTGAGGAGCGTATGAAAGCCGACGCCGCGGGTCTGCTGGCCGGCTACGCGCTCGACGCGATGCTCGGAGATCCGCGCCGGTTTCACCCGGTGGCCGGTTTCGGGACGGCGGCCGCCGCCCTCGAGAAGCGGCTCTACGCCGACAGCCGCGCGGCCGGCGCGGCGTTCACCGCGATCGCGGTCGGTGTGCCGGCCCTGGCCGGTGTGGCCGCGGCCGTCGCGACCCGGAAGCAGCCGCTGGTGCGGGCGGCCCTGGTCGCCGGGGTCACCTGGACCGTGCTGGGCGGGCGCACCCTCCGGCGGGAATCGCGGATCATGGCCCGGCACCTGCGCGACGAGGATCTCGGTGCGGCCCGGGGCCGCCTCAATCACCTGTGCGGGCGTGACCCGTCGGGCCTGGACGAGCCGGAACTCGCCCGGGCCACGGTCGAGTCGGTCGCCGAGAACACGTCCGACGCCGTCGTCGCGCCGCTCGTCTGGGGCGGCCTGCTCGGGTTGCCGGGGCTGCTGGCCTATCGGGCCGCCAACACCCTGGACGCGATGGTCGGGCACCGTTCGCCGCGGTACGCCCGCTTCGGCACGGCCTCGGCCCGGCTCGACGACGCGCTCAACCTGCTGCCCTCGCGGCTGACCGGGCTGCTCACGATCGCCGCCGCCCCGATCGTGGGTGGGACGCCGGCCGAGACGCTGCGGGTCTGGCGCCGCGATCGCAACGACCACCCATCCCCGAACGCCGGGCAGTGCGAGTCGGCCATGGCCGGGGCCCTCGGCGTACGGCTGGGTGGGCGAAATGTCTATTTCGGACGAAGTGAGACCCGGCCGTTCCTCGGTGACGGACCCCGCCCGACGGCGGTGCACCTGCGTAAGGCCGCCCGCATCTCCGGCGCTGTCGGGCTCGCCGCGGCCGCGATAGCCGCCGCGGTAAGAGCACGATGACCGGCGGCCTGCTGGTCGCCGGCACGACGAGCGACGCCGGCAAGAGCATCCTCACCGCGGGCATCTGCCGCTGGCTGCATCGCCGGGGTGTCAAGGTCGCGCCGTTCAAGGCCCAGAACATGAGCAACAACTCGGTCGTCGTGGTCGGGCCGGACGGCCGCGGCGGTGAGATCGGCCGGGCCCAGGCGATGCAGGCGGCCGCCTGTGGGATCGCCCCCGACCTGCGGTTCAACCCCGTGCTACTCAAGCCCGGGAGCGACCGGTCGAGCCAGGTCGTCCTGCTCGGCGAGGCGATCGACACGGTCACCGCGGGCAACTACCGCTCGATGAAACCCCGGCTGGCCGAGACCGCGTACGCCGCCCTGGCCGATCTTCGTGCCGAGTACGACGCGGTGATCTGCGAGGGCGCGGGCAGCCCGGCCGAGATCAATCTGCGCGCCGGCGACTTCGTCAACATGGGTCTGGCCCGGCACGCCGGCTTCCCGGCGATCGTGGTCGGCGACATCGACCGCGGCGGTGTCTTCGCGGCGCTGTTCGGCACGGTCGCCCTGCTCGCGCGGGAGGACCAGGAGCTGATCGCCGGCTACGTGATCAACAAGTTCCGGGGCAGCCCCGAGATCCTCCGGCCCGGCCTCGACATGATCACCGCGTCCACCGGCCGTCCGGTCCTCGGCGTCCTCCCGTACGACGAGGGCGTGTGGGTCGACGGCGAGGACTCACTGGCCTTCGGATCGACGGTCGGTCGCGAACAGGGCCCAGTCGGCACCGAGTGGCTCCGCGTCGCCGTGATCAAGCTGCCCCGGATCTCCAACGCCACCGATGCCGAGGCGCTCGCGGCCGAGCCGGGCGTGCGCGTACGTCTGACCCGCGACCCGGCCGACCTGCTCGAAGCCGATCTGGTGGTGATCCCCGGTTCCAAGGCGACCGTCACCGATCTCGAGTGGCTGCGCGCGACCGGGCTGGCCGGCGCGATCCACCAGCACGCCGCCGCCGGGAAGCCGCTGCTCGGCATCTGCGGCGGTTTCCAGATGCTGGCCGAGCGCATCCACGACGAGGTCGAGAGCCGCCGCGGAACCGTGCCGGGGCTGGGTCTTCTGCCCGTCGAGATCGCGTTCGAGCCGGTCAAGACCCTCGCGCGCGCGACCGGCGAGGGCCTCGGCGCACCCGTCACCGGCTACGAGATCCACCACGGGGTCGTCTCCCCGGCCAAGGTCAAGGTCAACCCCTTCCTCCGGTACGCCGATGGCCGCGCCGAAGGAGCCGTCGTGCGCAACGTGTTCGGGACTCACTGGCACGGTGCCTTCGAGTCGGACGAGTTCCGTCGTCGATTCCTGACCGGGGCCGCTCGATCGGCGGGCCGGCCCGGGTTCGTCGTGGCCCCGGCGACGAGCTTTTCCGCCGTACGGGAAACCGCTCTTGATCTTTTGGGTGACCTGGTCGAGGAGCATCTGGACGTCGATGCGCTGTGGCGGTTGATCGAGACCGGCCCGACGCCGGGGCTGCCGTTCCTGCCACCCGGGGCGCCCGATGATGTCTGAGCTGGTCGAGTTGATCATGAGTCGACCGCCCCGGCTGGGCCGGACGCGCCTGGTCGCCGTGGACGGGCCGAGCGGTGCGGGCAAGACGCGTTTCGCCGAACGGCTGGCCGGTGAGCTGGGCAGTCCGGTCGTGCACACCGACGACCTTCTCGACGGATGGGACGACCAGTTCACCTTCTGGAAACGGCTCGAAGCGAACGTACTCGGTCCGCTGCGACGTGGTCAGACGGCGACCTTCGAGCGTTATGACTGGGAAAAGGGCGATTTCGCAGGTACGCCGATCGTGGTCCCGCCGGCCGAGGTCGTACTGCTGGAGGGGGTGAGTGCGGCTCGACGCGAAGTTCGTCCCGAACTGTCAGCGGCGGTGTTCGTCGACGCTCCGCCCGAACTTCGCTGGGAGCGCGCGATTGTCCGCGACGGGGACGACAGTGTTGCGTATCGGAAGTACCTTGAGCGCTGGCGGGCAGCCGAGGACCGGCACTTCGCCGTGGACGAGACGGCCGCGTACGCGGATCTGATCGTCGACGGCGCGACGAAAGGGCAGGCACCATGACCGACGAGGCAAACCAGCCGGTACGCAGGCGCGTCACCCTGACCGGGATCAGCTCGCGGGCCTGGGAACACCCGGCCGACCGTGGCGCGCTGACCGCCCTGCGCGAGCTGCGCGGCTTCGACGACGTGGTCAAGGCGTTCTTCGGCATGTGGAACGAGCGCGGTTTCCGCCTCCAGTTCCTGGCCGGCGCGATCCGGGTCGACCACCGGCAATATCCCCGGGTCTACCAGCGCTTCACCGAGGCCGCGACCACCCTCGACGTGGTCGAGCTGCCCGAGCTCTACGTCTCGCAAGACCCGATCATCAACGGCTCGGCGATCGGCCTCGACAAGCCGTTCATCGTGATCACGACCGGCGCCGTCGAGAGGCTCGACGATGACGAGCTGCGTGCGATGCTGGGCCACGAGATCGGCCACGTCCGCAGCGGCCACGCCGTCTACAAGACGATCATGATGATCCTCACCCGGTGGGCGGCCAACCTGAGCTGGCTGCCGGTCGGCGCCATCGCGCTGCGGGCGATCATCGCGGCGATGTTCGAGTGGTGGCGCAAGGCCGAGCTGTCGGCCGACCGGGCCGGGCTGCTGGCCGGTCAGGATCCGGCCGCCTCGACCCGCCTGCTGATGAAGCTGGCCGGCGGCGGCGACCTGTCGCAGATCGACACCGCGGCCTTCCTCGAGCAGGCGGCCGAGTACGAGAGCGGCGGCGACCTGCGCGACAGCATCCAGAAGATCGGCATGACCGCCTGGAGCACCCACCCGGTGCCGGTGGCCCGGGCCTCCGAGCTGCGCAAGTGGGTCGACTCGGGGGCCTACGCCGAGATCCTCGGCGGCGACTACCCGCGCCGCGACTCCGACGGCGACGCCTCGGTCAGCGAAGACGTCAAGGCGGCGGCCAACTCCTACCGCGAGACCTTCAGCAATTCGCAGGATCCGCTCGTCGGGCTTTTGCGCAAACTGGGCGACGGTGCCGCCGACCTGGCCGGATCCGCTGCTCGCGGGGCCCGGGGCTGGATGAACGACGCCTCCCGCCGAGGTCGCCAGGACGACGACCAAGGCTGAACGACCCTTAGGATCGATCTCATGAGCTTGAGCGAGACCGATCTGCGTGCCGCCGTTGCGCGGGAGATGCCCGGAGTCCGTGCCGATCTGGAACGGCTCGTCCGCATTCCGGGCATCGCCTTCGAGGGCTTCGACCACTCCCACGTCGAGCGGTCGGCCGAGGCGGTGGCCGAGCTGCTGCGCGGCTGCGGTCTCGACACCCAGATCGTGCGCCGCGGCGGCCAGCCGGCCGTGATCGGTCACCGGGCCGCCCCCGAGGGCGCGCCCACGGTGCTGCTCTACGCCCACCACGACGTGCAGCCGGTCGGCGACCCGGCGCTCTGGAGCAGCGACCCGTTCGAGCCGGTCGAGCGCGACGGGCGCCTCTACGGCCGTGGCGCCGCCGACGACAAGGCGGGCGTGATGGCCCACGTCGCGGCCCTGCGCGCGTTCGGCGACCAGCTGCCGGTCGGCGTGGTCGTCTTCGTCGAGGGCGAGGAGGAATACGGCTCCGACTCGCTCGACGCCATCCTCGAAGAGTTCCGCGAGGTGCTGCGGTCCGACGTGATCGTGATCGCCGACTCCGGCAACTGGGACATCGGGCAGCCCGCCCTGACCACCTCGCTGCGCGGCCTGGTCAACCTGTTCGCCGAGGTCAAGGTACTCAAGAGTGCGGTGCACAGCGGCATGTTCGGCGGCCCGGTGCCCGACGCGCTGACCACCCTCGCGCGCCTGCTGGCGACCCTGCACGACGAGAGCGGCGAGGTCGCGGTCGACGGGCTGATCGGTCGCGAGGGTGCGAGCGTCGACTACCCGGCCGACCGGTTCCGGCACGAGGCCGGCATGCTCGACGGCGTCGAACTGGTCGGCAAGGGCTCGATCACCGACCGCATCTGGACCAAGCCCTCGATCTCGGTGCTCGGCATCGACGCGCCCCGCACCTTCGAGGCCGCCAACGCCCTCCAGCCCACGGCCAAAGCCAAGATCGGCGTGCGGCTGGCCCCGGGCGACGACCCCAAGTCGGCGTACGCGGCGATCCGCGCCCACCTGGAGAAGCACGTGCCGTGGGGCGCCCACGTCGAGGTGACCCTCGAGAGCGACGGTTCGCCGTGCGTGATCGACGCGACCGGCCCGGCCTACGACGCGGCGCGGGCGGCCTTCCGCTCGGCCTGGGACGGCACCGAGCCGGTCGACATGGGCGTCGGCGGGTCGATCCCGTTCATCGCCACCTTCCAAGATCTCTTCCCGCAGGCGGCGATCCTGGTCACCGGCGTCGAAGACCCCTACTCGGGCGCCCACGGCCCGGACGAGAGCCTGCACCTGGGCGAGTTCGAGCGGGTCTGCGTGGCCGAGGCCTTCCTCCTGCAGAACGTGGCTGCGACCTTGACCAGATAAGGGGGCCGGCCGATGGCCGAGCTGTCGTGTGACGTGCTGGTGGCGGGCGCCGGCCCGACCGGGCTGATGCTCGCCAACTGGCTGGTTCGGCTCGGGGTCGACGTGATCGTCGCGGACGGCAAGGAGGGCCCGACCCGCGAGTCGCGGGCCCTCGTCGTCCAGGCCCGCAGCCTCGAGATCTACGACCAGCTCGGCCTGGCCGACCAGGTGCTCGACGCCGCTCATCGGGCCGACGCGCTCGCTCCGGGCTTTCTCGACCACGCGTTCGGGCGGGTTCCGCTCGGCCCGCTCGGCGGCGACAGCACGCCCTACCCGTTCATCGAGATCCTCGAACAGAGCCGCAACGAAGAGATCCTCTACGACAACCTGCAGAAACTCGGCGCCGCGGTGCGCTGGGAGACCCCGGTCACGGCGGTCAAGCAGGTCGAAGCCGGCATCGAGGCCAAGGTCGGCAACGACACCGTCCGGGCCCGCTTCTGCGTCGGTTGCGACGGGTCGAACTCGGCCGTGCGCAAGGCGCGGCGGATCGCCTTCGAGGGCGTCACCAACCCGCACCGCTTCTACGTGATCGACGCGACCGGCGTGGCCGGCCTGGTGGAAAACGCGATCAACGTACGGCCGGGGGGAGCCGACTTCCTGCTCGCCTTCCCGATGCGTGGCCGCAACGCGTGGCGTCTGATCGGCCTGGTCTCCTCCGCGGAGGGTCTCGTCGGTGAAGAGGACGTCCGGCCCCGGCTCAAGGATTTCGCGGTCACATACGGGGAGTCGCGCTGGTTCGCGACGTACAAGGTGCACCACCGGGTGGCCGCCACGTTCCGTGACGGTCCGTTCTTCCTGGCCGGGGACGCCGCCCACGTGCACTCCCCGGTCGGCGGCCAGGGCATGAACACCGGCCTGCAGGACGCCCACAACCTGGCCTTCAAGCTGGCCGACGTGCTGCAGGGGCGCCGCAAGGACGCGTGGCTCGACCGCTACGACGCCGAACGCCGCCCGGTGGCCCGCACCCTGGTGGCGACGACCGACCGGATCTTCGGGGCGATCACCTCGCAGCGGCCGGTCGCCCGCGCATTGCGCCGGCTGGTCGTGCCGCTGGTGGGGCCGCTGGGCGTGCGGCTCGGGCCGCGCGGATCACGCTTCTTCCAGTACGTGTCGCAGATCCGGATCCACTACTGGATGACGCCGAACGCGCAGCTCGCGGCCGAGGGGAAGCGGGATCCGGTGGTGGGGCGGCGGCTGCCCTGGGCCGGGGGCAACTACGCGGTCCTCCGCGATTTGCACTGGCAGGTCCATGCCTATGGGCCGGTCTCGGACGTGCCGGATCTCGGGTTGCCGGTGCACGTCTTTCCGGCTGCGGCGGCCTTTGAGTCGGGGTTGCTCTATCTGGTGCGGCCGGACGGGTTCGTCGCGGCGGCGGCCCCGGTCGATGAGGCGGCCCGGGTCTTCGCGGCGATCATGCAGGGCTAGTTACGTAGGGTTTCGTTTCGTCGCTACGCAGAGCAAACGGGTGCGGGGCGTGATTTCGTCCTGTTAGGATATCGAACATGCGTTCGAATGATGCGCCCGTCTCGTTGTCCTTGGTGGTGCGGCCCAAGCTGGCCGGGCCGCGTAACGCCATCGATCGCCTGCACTCCCGTGACCGTCTCGAGTCGATCGCCCGCCTGCGGGCCGCCGTCCGCGCGATGGACGAGGTCGACGTCTCCGACTGGGACGACGACGACCTCACCGACCATCTCGAGGAGTTGTCGGCCACGCTGTGCGCGATCGACGCCCAGGTCGCCCGGGTGGCCGACGCCGTGCGGGCCCGGGGCTTCCGCATCTCGGAGCCGCGGGCGGCCTGAGCCGTGGGCCGCTCGGGCCGAGGGCTCGAGCCCGCGAAATTGTCGGTGGGTGCTGCCAGGATGTGGTGGTGCGATTTGTTGATCTGGCGGCGACCTCGGCGGCCGTCGCGGCGACGTCCGGGCGTAAGGCCAAGGTCGAGCTGCTGGCCGACGCCTTGCGCCGGCTCGACCCCGGCGAGATCGCGCCCGGCTCGGCCTATCTGGCCGGTGAGCTGCGGCAGCGGCAGACCGGGGTGGGCTATGCCAGCCTGCGCGAGCGCCCCGAGCCGGCCACCGAGCCCACCCTCACCGTCGGCGCGGTCGACGCCCTGATCGCCGAGATCTCGGTCGTGGCCGGGGCCGGCTCCCAGGCCCGGCGGCGCGATCTGGTCGGTGCCCTGTTCGGCGCGGCCACCGCCGACGAGCAGCGCCTGCTGGTCGGCCTGTTCAGCGGCGAGCTGCGCCAGGGGGCCCAGGCCGGGCTGCTGGCCGACGCGATCGCCAAGGCCGGCGAGGTGCCGCTCACTGCCGTCCGCCGCGCGCTGCTGCTTTCCGGCGATCTCAAGCAGGTCGCCGTGGCCGCGCTCACCGGCGGGGCGGCGGCGCTGGCCGAGATCCACCTGCGGGTCGGCACCCCGCTCACGCCGATGCTGGCCCAGAGCGCCCCCGACGTCGGCGCGGCCCTGCTGGCCACCGGCACCCCAGCGACCGTCGACGTGAAACTCGACGGCATCCGCATTCAGGTCCACCGGTCCGGCGACGAGGTATCCGTCTTCACCCGCAGCCTCGACGACATCACCGCCCGCATGCCCGAGGTGGTCGAGGCGGTCCGCAAGCTGCCGCTGCGCGAGGCGGTGCTCGACGGCGAGGCGATGACACTCGACGCGTCCGGCCGGCCGCGCCCGTTCCAAGAGACGTCGAGCCGAGCCGCCACCCGTTCGGCCGCCGGTCCGGTCGCGCTCGTGCCCTTCTTCTTCGACGTGCTGCATCTCGACGGGGTCGATCTGCTCGACGAGCCGGGCCGGGTCCGCTGGGCGGCGCTGGCCGACGCGCTGCCGTCTTCTCTTGTCGTCGGTCGCACGACGGTGACGAGCGAGGAAGAGGCCGCGGCCGCGTTCGCCGCTGCTCTGAAGCACGGGCAGGAGGGCGTGGTCGTCAAGGCGTCCGAGGCGCCCTACGACGTGGGCCGGCGCGGTTCGGCCTGGGTCAAGGTCAAGCCCCGGCACACGCTCGACCTGGTGGTGCTGGCCGTCGAGTGGGGGCACGGCCGACGCCGGGGCTGGTTGTCCAACCTGCATCTGGGCGCCCGCGACCCCGAGACCGGCGGGTTCGTCATGCTCGGCAAGACCTTCAAGGGCCTCACCGACGAGTTGCTGCGCTGGCAGACCGAGCGTTTCCAAGAACTCAAGACCGACGACGACGGTTGGGTCGTACGGGTGCGGCCCGTGCAGGTGGTCGAGATCGCCTTCGACGGGGTGCAGACGTCGCCGCGCTATCCGGGCGGGGTGGCGCTGCGTTTCGCCCGCGTGCTGCGCTACCGCGACGACAAGCCGGCCACCGAGGCCGACACGATCGACACAGTCCGAGCAATCGGAGGCCACACCGCGAGCTGAGTCGCCGAGTTATCCACAATCCCGACCTGTCCACAGAGCGGCGCTGGTCAGCCGACCAAGATCCGAAATGCTTGTCAAACTTCGGGTGAGGCGGTGGCCCCCCTCTGGGAGGGCGGGCTCTCTTCCGCGCGGATCTGCGGCGATCTTGCGGGTGTGCGTCAGTCGGAGTGGGCGCGGTCGGCGTCGGAGACGCGGTCGCCGGGGGTGGCTGCTGCGGCGGCTCGGCGGCGGTCGGCTTCCTCGACTCGGTCGCCGCCTGATGTGCGTGGGCGGTCGGGGGTCTGGGGGCGCGAGCGGGTCTCGCCGGACTCGCCGCGGGCCTCCTTGCGGGCGTAATAGACGTAGGCGCCCAGGGCCATCGCGGCGAACAGCCACCACTGCACCGCGTAGCCGCCGTTCTGCCACGAGTCTTCGTGGTCGATCGGGATCTGGGTGAAGGCGGCGTCGGCGGCCGGCGTCTGTTCGGTGAGCAGCACGTAGGCGCCGTACACCGGATAGGGCATTTCCGGCGCCAGCTTGGACAGCGAGATCCGCCGCGTGTCCAGCCGCCCGTTGCGATGCTCGATCGGGGCCGGTCGGCTTTCCGACAGGTGAATCTGACCGACCACCGTGACCGGGCCGGTCGGCGCGGGCGGCACCACCGGCGCCGCCGTCGCGCCGCCCTCGGGCGCGGGCACCCAGCCGCGGTCGACCAGCACGGCCGAGCCGTCGTCGAGAACCAGCGGCGTGACGATTTCGAAGCCCACGTCGCCGTCCACCGTGCGGCCCCGGGCCTGGATCTCGTGGGCCGGGTCGTAGCGGCCCGACACGGTGACCTTTGTCCAGGCCAGGGCCTTGCCGGGGGACTCGCCGGCCGCGCCGGGCGTGGTCGGCCGGGACAGCTTGGAGGTGAGCGGGACGGCCGCCACCGAGTCGGCGGCGTCGATGCGATCGTTGATCGCGGTGCGTTCCTCGTAGCGCCGCAACTGCCAGTTGCCGAGCATCACCATCACCACCGCCGCGGCGACGGCGAGCGCGGCCGCGGCGAGCCAGCGGGGGCTCAGCAGGAAGCGGTACACGTCATGAGGCTACCCGCCGACCAGGTTGCCGATGCCCCTGCCGGGTACTGTCCCACTCCGGCGGTCGATGAGATGGTCGGCGTCAGGTGATACGCGCAACCGGGAGAGTCATAGATGAGCGCCCAGCCCCGTCTGGTCGTGAGCGCCCCCGCGTCGGGGCACGGCAAGACCGCCATCGCGGTCGGCCTGCTCGCGGCGTGTGCGGCCCGTGGCGTCCCGTCGGCCGGGTTCAAGGTCGGTCCCGATCACACCGACGCCGCGTACCTCGGTCTGGCCGCCGGTCGTCCCGGGCGCAACCTCGATCCGCGGCTGGTCGGCGCGCAGCGCATCGCTCCGCTTTTCCGGCACGGCTCGTCGGGCGCCCAGATCTCGGTGATCGAGGGCGCGATGGGCCTGTTCGACTCGCTGACCGGTCAGCCCGAGATCGACGGCACGGCCGCCGTCGCCGCCCAGTTGCAGGCCCCGGTCGTGCTGGTCGTCGACGTGGCCGCGATGGGTCACTCGCTGGCCGCGCTGGTGCACGGCTTCCGCATGTTCGACGAGATGGTGCACCTGGGCGGCGTGATCCTCAACCGGGTCGCCTCACCGCGGCACGAGCAGATGCTGCGGACCGCCCTCGACGACATCGGCATGCCGGTGCTCGGCGCCCTCCGCCGCGGCGATCTGCCCAATGTGCTGCCCGCGCGCGCTCACGGACCGGTTCCGGTCGCCCACCGTACGGTCGAGGCGAGCCGGGCCGTGCGCCGGCTGGGCGAGGCGGTGGCGGGCGGGCTCGACCTCGACCGCATCATGGGCCTGGCCAACTCGGCCCCGGCGCTGTCCGGCCCGATCTGGACCCCGGGCGAGGCGGCGGGCGGCGAGGTCTTCGACCCACGTCCGGTGATCGCGCTGGCCGGCGGGCCGGGGGCCCCTTACACGTACGTCGAGACGGCCGAGCTGCTCACCGCGGCCGGCGCTGACGTGGCCGTGGTCGACCCGCTGCGCGACGAGGGCCTGCCCGCCGGCACCCGGGCCCTGGTCGTCGGCGGGGGGCTGCCCGAGGGCTACGCCGAAGAGCTGTCGGCCAACCGGCGGCTGTGCAACGCGGTGGCCCAGTTCGCCGTCGACGGCTGGCCGGTGATCGCCGAAGGGGTGGCGCTGCCGTGGCTGGGCCGCGACTTCGACGGCCGGCCGATGTGCGCTGTGCTCGACGCCTCGGCGGTGACCGGCGAGCAGACCGTGGCCGGCTATCGGGAGGCGACCGCGCCGACCACCTCGCCGCTGGCTCCGGCCGGCGCCCGCATCACCGGTTACAAACAGCATCGGGCGATCGTCACGCCGCGTGCCGGGGCGGTGCCGGCCTGGACCTGGTCGGGCGGCAACCCGGAGGGCTTCGTCTGGCGTCAGGTGCACGCCTCCCAGCTGGGCCTGCACTGGGCCGCCGCCCCCGAGATCGCCAAGCGCCTGGTGTCGGCCGCGATCGCCGGCCCGGCCCAGCTGCTGCCGCCGGTGCACGTGCGATCCATGCAGCCGATCCCCGATCAGAACCAGAACGACACGGTGGACATCACGTCAGCCTGACGACGGAGAGCCGGACGGCGCGCGGGCGGCCGGAATGTCAAGATCGATATGCGGAAATACACCCTGCCGGGAAGCATCCGTGAAAACGCCCGTTCGGCGAGCGGAAACTGTCGCACCCCAGCCGTAACGTGGGGTTAACAGGTACGACGCGAAGGAGGATGGCCGTGGCCGATCGTGTTCCTCTGGATTTCGACCCCCCGGTCCGGATGTTGCGGGCACTGTTGCTCGGCGTCGACGACGGTGAGCTGCCCAATCCCACGCCGTGTCCCGAGTGGACCGTCGCCACCCTTCTCGATCATCTGATGGGCCTGTCGGTGGCCTTCACCCAGGCCGCCCACAAGCGCCTCGACGGCCCCGAGACGACCTCGGCGCCCGCCCCCTCGGCGCAGCATCTGACCCGCCACTGGCGCAGCCGCCTGCCGGTCCTGCTCGAAGACCTGGCCACCGCCTGGAAGGATCCGGCCGCCTGGACGGGCACGTCACAGGCCGGGGGAGTCACCATGCCGGCCGCCGCGCTCGGCCATGTGGCGATGAACGAAGTGATCATGCACAGCTGGGATCTGGCCATGGCTACCGGTCAGGAGTATTACACCGACCCGCGCACCCTCGAGGTGCTGATCGAGTTCCTGGCCGAGGGCCCCGAGGAGGGCACGCCCGGCCTGTTCGGCCCGCGCGTGCCCACCGACGACGAGTCCACCCTGCTCGACCAGGCGCTGGCCCTGACCGGCCGCGACGCCGGCTGGCGCCCGCCCCGCCGTCGGAGGGCCGCCGCATAGCAGATCATCGCCCGGCCCGGGGGTTGTCCACAGCTGAGCGCTGTCCACAGGCTGCGCCCCAAGATCGGCGAGTTTCGACATAATTGCCGGTGGTGGGGGTCCCCCAGGGAGGGCGGGCTTCTGGGCTAATTGTCGGAGTTGTCGCTGTCCTGGTCGCGGTCCCGGTTCTGGCCACGATCGCGGTCGTGCGAGCGGTAGACCAGGTCGTCCGAGGGCGGCGTGAACTTCGCCTTGGGCTGCCCCTTGAGCGCGTCCTTGAACGTCTCGGCGAGCGTGTACTTCGATGTGGTCGAGCGGTTCGACCCCACGTTCATCTCCGGGTTGTCCGGGTCGGCGACGAAGGCGGCCGCCGCCAGCTGCGGGGTGAAGCCGCAGAACCAGGCCGTCTTGTTGCTGTCCGTCGTGCCGCTCTTCCCGGCGATCGGCCGGCGCAGCGTCCCGTAGACCATCTCGGAGGTGCCCCAGCCACCGCAGCTGCCCCGCGACGCCCCGTAACCGGTGACGCATCGGGCCGCATCGGTCGCCGCCCGGGCCACATCGACACTCACCGCGCGGTGGCAGCGGGGGGTGGCCACGACCTTCCCCTTGTACGTGACGTCGGCGCCATCCCGGTTCTTGATCACGCGTACGGGAAGAGGTTGGCAGTAATTGCCCTCGGCGGCCAGCGTGGCGAAGACGTTGGCCATCTCGATCGGTGTCACGTCGCTCACGCCCAGGGTGAAGGCGCCCCATCCCGAGGCATGCTCGGGCGACGCCAGCTTGCGGTCGATGTCGGTGCGCCAGCGCAACCCGAGCCGCTCGGCCATCTTGACCGCCTTGTCCGCGCCCACCTTCTGCTCGAGCTGCACGAAGTAGGTGTTCACCGACTTGCCGAAGCCGCTCCACATGGTCTGATCGCCGGTCATCGACGGGGTGGAGTTCTTGGGGCACCAGTGCACGCCGCAGGTCGCCGGTCCGGGCGCGGTGATGTACTTCGAGTAGAACCGCGGCGGGCTGTAGAACGAGGTGCTCAGCGGCATGCCCTCGTCCAGCGCGGCCAGCATGGTGAAGATCTTGAAGGTCGACCCGGCCTGATATCCGGCCATCGTGCCGCCGCCGAGCAGCGGGTTGACCGTGTTGGGATAGTTGCCCTTCAACTTCTTGTACCGGCTGTGCTTGGCGTTGTTCTTCTGGTCGAGCGAGTACCGCCGGTTCACCGCCATGCTGAGCACCCGGCCGGTGTTCGGCTCGATGATCACCTGGCCGTGCGCGATCCGGCTGCGCCGCTTCTCCTTGTCCAGGATGTGCTCCATGGCCGACGCCTGGATCCGCGGGTCGATCGAGGTCACCACCCGGTAGCCGCCGCGCCGCAGGTTCTCCTCGCGTTCCATCGGGTTGGCGCCGAACGCGGGCTGCTCCTTCCACCACGACTTGAAGTAGTCGCAGAAGAAGCCCCAGTCGTTGTGCTTGTCCGCGATGCTGATGCAGTCGTTGGCGGGGGAGCTGAGCTTCAGCTTGATCGGCTGGTCCTTGGCCTCGGTGGCCTGCAGCGGCGTGATCGACTTCATTTTCTGCATCTGGTCGATCACGTAGTTGCGCCGGCTGGTCGCCGCCTGCCGGTCCTGGGTCGCCGGGTCGTAGGCCGAGGGCGCCTTGACCAGCCCGGCCAGCAGCGCCGCCTCGTTCAGGGTGAGGTCGCGGGGCAGCTTGGAGAAGAAGACCTGCGAGGCGGCGAAGATCCCGTACGCCCGGTGGCCGTAGTACGCCGCGTTCAGGTACCGCTCGAGGATCTCCTGCTTGCTCATCCGCTTCTCGAGCTCGATGGCCAGCCGCATCTCGCGCAGTTTGCGCTGGGTGGTCTGCTCGGTCGCCTCCAGTGCCTGCTTGGGCGTCTTGGCGCCGTCGCGCAGGGCCATCCGTACGTACTGCATGGTCAGCGTCGACGCGCCCTGTGACACCCCGCCGGCCTGCTGGTTGGCCACGAACGCGCGGGCCACACCCTTGGCGTCGACGCCGTTGTGCTCGTAGAAGCGGTTGTCCTCGGAGGCCACGATCGCCTGGGTGATGTACGGCGACATGTCGGCGATCTTGATCGGCTTCCGGTGCTCCTCGTAGAACATCGTGAGCAGCGTCTTGCCGTCCTTGGCGTACACGTAGCTGGTCTGTGCGGTCGGCACCTCGATCAGCTCCTCGGGCATGCCCTGGAGAGCCTCGGTGCCCGCCTTGACGCCGAGTCCGGCGAGGGCGGCGAGGGGGTAGGCGAGACCGGCGATCACGAGACCCGCGATCAGGCCGGCACGGACGAGGGGTGCGACTTTTCCGGCTGCCACCCCATGAAGGTATGACAAAAACGTTCATATCCGAAGGAATCGGCCGAAGTGAGACGCACTATCGGGTTCGGGCATGCTCATACGCATGAAGTTCGACCTCGGCCACCATGGCGACACGGAAGTGGCCGCCGGTCTCATCGACCTCGCGGTCAACGTGCGTCGCGAGCCCATGCCGGCCTGGCTCGCCGAACCCCTGCGGGCCTCGTTGAGCGACCTGGCGGCGTACCCGGAAAGCTCCGAAGCGACCTCGGCCGTGGCCCGCCGACACCGGCGTGACCCGTCCGAGGTCCTGCTCACGGCCGGGGCGGCTCAGGCGTTCGTGCTGCTTGCGCAGGCCCTGCGGGGTGCCCACCGTCCGGTCGTGGTGCACCCGCAGTTCACCGAGCCCGAGGCCGCCCTGAACAACGCGGGTCACGTGGTCGAACGCGTGCTGCTGCGCGAGGAGGACGGCTTCCGGCTCGACGCGACGCTCGTACCGGAGGAATCAGACCTGGTCTTCGTCGGTAATCCCACCAATCCGACGTCGGTGCTGCACCCGGCCGACGAGATCGCGAAGCTGGCCCGGCCCGGCCGCGTGCTGGTGGTCGACGAGGCGTTCTCCGACACGACCCACCGGTCCGGCATGCCGGGCGAGCCGGAGTCGCTGGCCGGCCGTCGTGACCTGCCGGGCCTGGTGGTGCTGCGCAGCCTGACCAAGACCTGGGGGCTGGCCGGGCTGCGGATCGGCTATCTGCTCGGGCCGGCCGATCTGCTGCCCCGGCTGGCCGCCGCGCAGCCGCTGTGGGCGGTGTCGACCCCGGCGCTGGCCGCGGCGATCGCCTGCGCGTCGCCGGTCGCGGTGGCGGCGGAACGGGAGATCGCGGTGCGTCTGGCCGCCGAGCGCGAGCATCTGGTGCGGCGGCTCCGGCACGTGCCGAAGCTCACGGTCGCGGGCCATCCGGCCAGTGCGTTCGTTACCGTACGCCTCGACGGGGCCGACAAACTACGCGTTGAGCTGCGCGAACGGGGCTACGCGGTACGCCGCGGCGACACGTTCCCGGGGCTGGGCGCCGACTGGTTGCGGATCGCGGTGCGCGACACTGCCACTACCGACGCCTTCGTCGATGTATTGACCACCGTGCTGGAGGAGCGCCCGTGACTGCCCTGGAGGAGACCCTCGCCGCGATCCGGCCCGCCGACGAGACGGCGATGGCCGCGGCGCGTGACCACCAGGCCCGGTTGACCAAGCCGGCCGGTTCGCTGGGCATGCTCGAGGATCTTTCCGTACGCCTGTCCGGGCTGGCCGGGGTCTGCCCGCCGCCCCGCCCCACGCCGGCCACGGTGGCCGTGTTCGCGGGCGACCACGGCGTGCACGCCCAGGGTGTCAGCCCGTGGCCGCAGGAGGTCACCGCCCAGATGGTGGCCAACTTCGTGGCCGGCGGCGCGGTCGTCAACGCCTTCGCCCGCCAGGCCGGCGCCGACGTCATGGTCGTCGACGTCGGCGTGGCCATCCCGCTGCACGGCGGCGCCACCCTGCTCGACGCGAACGTCCGGCGGGGCACCCGCGACCTGTCGGTCGAGCCGGCCCTGACCCCCGACGAGGCCCGGGCCGCGGTCGAGGTCGGCCTCGGCGTCGCTTCGGCGCTCATCGACTCGGGCGCGAAATGCCTGCTCACCGGCGACATGGGCATCGCCAACACGACGCCCGCGGCGGCCCTGATCGCGGTCTTCACCGGCCGTGACCCGGTCGACGCGACCGGCCGCGGCACCGGCATCGACGACGCCACCCTCGACCACAAGATCGAGATCGTGCGGCGGGCGCTCGCCCTGCACCGGCCCGACCCGGCCGATCCGCTGGGCGTGCTGGCCGCGGTCGGCGGGCTCGAGCACGCCGCCCTGACCGGCTTCATCCTGGGCGCGGCGGCGCAGCGGATTCCGGTGATCGTCGACGGCGTGATCGCCGCCTCGGCCGCGCTGGCCGCGGCCGCGTTCGCGCCCGACTCGGTGGCCGCGATGATCGCCGGGCACCGCTCGGCCGAGCCCGGAGCCACCGTCGCGCTGGCCCACCTGGGTCTCGAGCCCCTGCTCGACCTGGGCATGCGGCTGGGCGAGGGGAGCGGCGCCGCGCTCGCGCTGCCGGTGGTCGAGGCCGCCGTCCGGGTGCTGCACGAGGTCGCCACGTTCGACTCGGCCGGGGTCTCGGAGAAATGAGCGGCGTCTACCCCCTCGGGCTCAAGCTGACCGGCCGCCGCGTGCTGATGGTGGGCGGCGGCGCGGTGGCTACCCGCCGGGTGCCGGCCCTGCTCGCCGCGGGTGCGGTCGTCGAGATCGTGTCGCCCGAGCTCACCCCGGCCCTGCGTGGCCAGGTGGATGCCGGCCGGGCGACCTGGAGCGCCCGCCGTTTCGAGCCGGCCGACGTCGACGGCGCCTGGCTGGTCCACGTAGCGATCGACGACCCGGAGGCGGCCGCTGCGGTGAGTGCGGCGGCCGAGCAGAGGCACGTCTTCTGCGTACGGGCCGACGACCGTGACGCGGCGACCGCGTGGACCCCGGCCGTGACCCGGCAGGGGCAGGTCACCGTAGCGGTGACCGACGGCGGCGACCGGCGGCGCGCGATGGCCGTCCGTGACCTCGTCGCCCATGCGCTCGAGAGCAGCCCGCCGGCTGTCGGCGAGCACAAGGGCGTGGCCCTGGTCGGGGCCGGTCCGGGTGACCCCGAGCTGATCACGGTGAAGGGCCGGCGCCTGCTCGCCGCGGCCGACGTGGTGGTGGCCGACCGGCTGGTGCCCGGCCTGCTGCTGGGCGACCTGCGGCCCGAGGTGGAGTTCGTCGACGCGGCCAAGATCCCGTACGGGCCGGCCGCCGCGCAGGAGGAGATCAACCGGATCCTGGTCGAACGGGCCCTGGAGGGGAAGTTCGTCGTCCGGCTCAAGGGCGGCGACCCGTTCGTCTTCGGCCGAGGCGGCGAAGAGGCGATCGCCTGCGCCGAGGCGGGCGTGCCCGTGCTCGTCGTCCCCGGCGTGACCAGCTCGATCGCCGCGCCCGCGCTGGCCGGCATCCCGGTCACCCACCGCGGCGTCGCCCACGAGTTCACCGTGGTCAGCGGGCACATCCCGCCCGGCCACGCGGATTCGCTGGTCGACTGGCCCGCGCTGGCCCGGCTCCGGGGCACCCTGGTCGTGCTGATGGGCCTGAAGAACCTGAGCCGGATCGCCGACCGGCTGATCGCCGAGGGCCGCTCGCCCGAGACGCCGGCCGCCGTCGTCCAGGAGGGCTCGACCAGCCACCAGAGATCGCTGCGGAGCACGCTCGGCGAGGTCGCGGCGGCGGTCACCGAGGCCGGGATCCGGCCGCCGGCCGTGGTCGTCATCGGGGAAGTCGTACACGCAGCGGTATAGACCCGTCACGATCTGGGTAGGTCGGATCCATGGACGGACGGCCACAGATGACGATGACGGGAATGGTGCTGGACGCGCCCGACGCTCGTGAGCTGGCCGCTTTCTACAAGCGGCTGCTGGGCTGGAGCGCGACCCAGGACGAGGACGGCTGGGTGGTGCTCGGCGCGCCGGGTGGCGGCGCCGGGCTGTCCTTCCAGACCGAGAAGCTCTATGCCCGGCCGGTCTGGCCCGCCCGGCCCGGTGACCCGCAGATGAGCGCCCACCTGGACATCCGGGTCGACGACCTGGAAGCGGCCAGCGCGCACGCCACCCAGGCGGGGGCCACCCTGGCCGACTTCCAGCCGCAGGAGCACGTCCGGGTCTTCCTCGACCCGGACGGACACCCGTTCTGCCTCTACGTGGACTGACCGTCCAGGGAATGCGGCTCGGGGTCGCGGCCCTCGGCCGCCTCCTTGAGCGCGTCGAGGAACGTGTGCGCCCACTGGGCCACGTCGTGCGTCCGCAGATGCCGCTGCATGACCCGCATCCGCCGCTTGAGCTCGGATTGCTCGGCGCCGACGGCCCGCAGCAGCGCGTCCTTGACGCCGTCGGGGTCGTGCGGGTTGCACAGGAAGGCCTGGCGCATCTCGGTCGCGGCCCCGGCGAACTCGCTGAGCACGAGCGCGCCGCCGGTGTCGGCCCGGCAGGACACGTATTCCTTGGCGACCAGGTTCATGCCGTCGCGC
Organism: Paractinoplanes bogorensis; assembly: GCF_018829635.1. Lineage (GTDB taxonomy): Bacteria > Actinomycetota > Actinomycetes > Mycobacteriales > Micromonosporaceae > Actinoplanes > Actinoplanes bogorensis. The sequence continues at coordinate 37,604 of NZ_JAHKKG010000015.1, read as the reverse complement.
AGCGGGGTCACCATCATCACGTCGGCCGCCACGTACATCGCGGCCAGTTCCTGCTTGCTGTACGACTGGTGCAGATAGTGCACGGCCGGCACGCCGACCCGGCCGAACTCGCCGTTGATCCGCCCGACCTCGCGTTCGACCTTGACCCGCAGCGTCTGGTAGTGCTCGACGCGCTCGCGGCTCGGGGTCGCCACCTGCACCATCACCGCGTCGCCGACCTTGAGCTTGCCGTCGGCCAGCAGCTCGCGGAACGCCTTGAGCCGCAGCTCGATGCCCTTGGTGTAGTCGAGCCGGTCGACACCCAGGATGATCGTCTTGGGGTCGCCCAGCTCGGCCCGGATCTCCTTGGCCCGCGCCTGCACCTTGGGGTCGGCCGCGAGGCGCTCCATCTCCTTGGTGTCGATGCTGATCGGGAAGGCGCCCGCCTTGACCTTGCGGCCGTCGACCTGGATCGACTGGCCCTCGTAGCGCAGGCCGAGCAGGTGGCGGGCCAGGCGGACGAAGTTCTGCGCGGCCAGCCGCTGCTGGAAGCCGACCAGGTCGGAGCCGAGCAGTCCGCGCAGCACCTCGGCCCGGAACGGCATCTGCATGAACAGCTCGATCGGCGGGAACGGGATGTGCAGGAAGAACCCGATCTTGAGGTCGGGGCGCAGCTCGCGCAGCATGGCCGGCACCAGCTGGAGCTGGTAGTCCTGCACCCAGACGGTGGCGCCGTCGTCGGCCACCTCGGCCGCGGCCTCGGCGAAGCGCTGGTTGACCAGCCGGTAGGTCTCACGCCAGCGACGCTTGTACACCGGCGTCTCGACGGCGTCGTGATAGAGCGGCCAGATCGTCGCGTTGGACTGACCCTCGTAGTAGCGCTCCAGCTCTTCGGCGCTCAACGGCACCGGGTGGATGCGGATGCCCTCGAGCTCGAACGGATCGGGCGCGTCGCCGGTGCCGCCGGCCCAGCCGATCCAGGTGCCACCGTGCTCGGTGAGCACCGGGTGCAGGGCTGTGACCAGGCCACCCGGACTTGTACGCCACTGGCGCTCCCCGCCCGGGGTGGTTACTTCATCGACGGGCAGACGGTTGGCGACTACGACGAAGGAACTTCGTTCGGCCACGCTGAGTGCACCTCCGGGTCGTTTCTGTTCCCCCTGTGAGCCTACTGTGCGTAGCAGCACGGGGCGTGCCCAGTGTCTGCCGTCGCCGATGGACCTCGGTGGCGGCCGGGTGCCATTCTGAGCGCGTGACACCGTCTGCTGATCTTTCCCCGCCCCGGCGGCCGATCTTCTTCCCTGTGGTGATTGCCACGGTTTTCCTCACGATCATCGCCATGACGGGCGGGTACGTGCTCGGGGAGCAGCAGCGCAACGACGATCGATCGAGCGGCGGCGGAGTGGCCGGACCGAGCGATCCCACCGACTCACCCTCGCCCGCCTTCACCCCGCCCGGCCCGTTCTGTCTCGACGAGGCCCGCCAGACGGCCGAGTCGGAGGGCTTCACCTCCGAGCTGTGGCAGGTGCTCAAGGTGCGCATCGACCGCACCAACACCATGGTCTGGGTCTGCATGGACCGCAACGGCGGATACTTCTATCAGAGCTGGTCGAACGTCGACCGGCCGCTGGTGCAGAACAAGACCGGTCTGTTCCTGCCCGGCGTGGTCGAGGCCGACGGCACCTATCGGGCCACGGCGCCCGACGGAAACGTGTTCACCGTGTCCAAGACCAAGTTGACGGTGACCTTCGCCAGCGGCAAGGCGCCGCAGACCGACAAGGCCCGTCCGGTCGACTGAGCGGGGAATCCGCGGGGCGTTGCCGGGGTTGTTGAAAGCGGCCGGTGAGCGACCTGGAAAGATTGGTCCTGCATTCTGCGACTCAACCGGTATCTCATCCGGCTGGAAATCCACGATCACGGAGGTAGGGCGCACCGTGGCCCAGTTCATTTACGTCCTGGAAAAGGCGCGCAAGGCGCACGGCGACAAGGTCGTGCTCGACAACGTGACGCTGAACTTCCTGCCGGGCGCCAAGATCGGTGTGGTCGGCCCCAACGGCGCCGGTAAGTCCACGCTGCTCAAGGTCATGGCCGGCGTCGAGACGCTCAGCAACGGCGAGGCCAAGCTCATGCCCGGCTACACCGTCGGCATGCTCGCACAGGAGCCTCCTCTGAACGAGGAGAAGACGGTCCTCGGCAACATCGAGGAGGCCGTCGCCGAGACCAAGGCCAAGCTCGACCGGTTCAACAAGATCGCCGAAGAGATGGCGACCGACTACACCGACGAGCTCATGGAAGAGATGGGCAAGCTCCAGGAGGAGCTCGACAACGTCAACGCCTGGGATCTCGACTCCCAGCTCGAGCTGGCGATGGACGCGCTGCGCTGCCCGCCGCCGGACGCCGACGTCACCCAGCTCTCCGGTGGTGAGCGCCGCCGCGTCGCCCTGTGCAAGCTGCTGCTCGAGGCGCCCGACCTGCTGCTGCTCGACGAGCCCACCAACCACCTCGACGCCGAGAGCGTGAGCTGGCTGGAGCAGCACCTGGCCAAATACGCCGGCACCGTCATCGCCATCACCCACGACCGGTACTTCCTGGACAACGTGGCCAACTGGATCCTCGAGCTGGACCGCGGCCGGACGTACCCGTACGAGGGGAACTACTCGACCTACCTGGACAAGAAGGCCCAGCGCCTCGCGGTCGAGGGCCGGAAGGACGCCAAGCTCAAGCGGCGCCTCACCGAGGAGCTCGAGTGGGTGCGGTCGAACGCCAAGGCCCGCCAGACCAAGAGCAAGGCCCGCCTCGACCGGTACGACGAGATGGCCAGCGAGGCCGAGAAGACCCGCAAGCTCGACTTCGAAGAGATCCAGATCCCGCCGGGCCCGCGTCTGGGCAACACGGTGATCGAGGTCAACGACCTGGTCAAGGGCTTCGACGGCCGTACGCTGATCGACCACCTGTCGTTCTCGCTGCCGCGCAACGGCATCGTCGGCATCATCGGCCCCAACGGCGTCGGTAAGACCACGCTGTTCAAGACCATCGTCGGGCTCGAGCAGCCGGACGAGGGCAAGGTCCGGGTCGGTGAGACCGTCAAGCTGTCGTACGTGGACCAGAGCCGTGAGGGCCTGATGGGCCCCCAGACGGTGTGGGAGGTCGTCTCCGACGGTCTCGACCACCTGATGGTCGGCAAGGTCGAGATGCCGTCCCGGGCCTACGTGGCGGCGTTCGGCTTCAAGGGTCCCGACCAGCAGAAGCCGGTCAAGGTGCTCTCCGGTGGCGAGCGCAACCGGCTCAACCTCGCGCTGACGCTGAAGATCGGCGGCAACGTGATCCTGCTCGACGAGCCGACCAACGACCTCGACGTCGAGACCCTGGGCAGCCTGGAGAACGCGCTACTCGAGTTCCCGGGCTGTGCCGTGGTCATCAGCCACGACCGGATGTTCCTCGACCGCGTTGCCACCCACATGCTGGCGTGGGAGGGCACCGAGGAAGACCCGGACAAGTGGTTCTGGTTCGAGGGCAACTTCGACGCGTACGAGAAGAACAAGATCGACCGGCTCGGCGCCGAGGCCGCCCGTCCGCACCGGGTCACCTACCGCAAGCTGACGCGTGACTAAGAGATTCGTGCATCACGTGCCCGTACGTTGGTCCGACATGGACGCGTACGGGCACGTCAACAACGCGCGCTTCCTCACTCTCTACGAGGAGGCGCGCGTCGCCATGTTCTTCGTCGGCGCGCGCGAGCACGGTCTCGGGTCCTTCGAGGAGGGCATCGTCATCGCCCGGCACGAGGTCGACTATCTGCGGCCGGTTGACTACGGCGATCCTGTACGTATCGAAATGTGGATCTCCGAGCAGCGCGCGGCCGCATTCACCGTCTCCTACGAGCTGTTCGACGACGGTGTGCTGGCCAGCCGAGCCAAGTCGGTCTGCGTGCCGTACAACCTGGCCAACGGCCACCCGCGGCGGCTCACCGAGACCGAGCGTGAGTTCCTGAAGCCCTATCTCGTACGGACCCAGTCATGAGTTCGCACGGCCTGCTCGGGGTTCCCGACGCAGGCGCCTTCCTGGCCCGGCTGACCAGGTTGGACCCCACCGCTCCGGTTCGCCTGCGCACCCTCGGCGGCCGGGTGGCGTTGTGGGGCCGGCTGCCGTGGGAGGTGCTCGTCACCCGCGAGGTCGCCGGGCACGGCCCCGACGATGCCACGGTCTCGGCCAGTGAGCTGCTCTCCGTGCTGGCCCGCGGTGGCGACGAGCTCCCGGCCCGGCGCGACGCGCAGTGGCGCTGGCCGTTGCCGCCACCCGGCGGCGAGACAGTCGAGTCGGTCTCCGGCGCCGAGCTGAGCCAGCTGGCCGACGCCGCGGCGGGCACGCTCCGTGAGGTTTCCGCCGGTGGCCTGTCCGGGCGTTCGGTGGGCCAGCGGGCCGTCCGCGACGCGCTGCTCGACCACGTGGCCCTGGTGGTGACGCCGCCCGGCGGCCGGCCGGTCGAGGTTTCGCAGCGACTCGTTCAGGCGATCTCCCGGATGGGTTTCCTCGGTCCGGGGGAGACTGAAGGTCCGGAGACGCGAGTTCGGGTGGCCGGCACCTGGGTGGGACTTTCGGCACCATATGGAGTGGCGTGGTTACAAGCGGTCAAGAAATTGACCGTTATGCCTATAGGTGGTCACCCGAAAGGGTGATGGCCGATCGTACGACCGGTCCCGCCCTCCGGTTGGGGGGATGACCTCCGCGACCGGTACGGGTACCGTCGGCTCTCGGATCCGCTCGCAACGTCCGGCGGCGGGTCTGCTGGGGAGTGAGGTGCACAAAGATGCCGTGGTGGTCATGGCGTCCGGGTTCGGCCGCGGGCAACGCGCCGGAGACCGACGAGGATTCGACGGTACGGAGCAGCACGGTGCGTGTCGGTGTCCCGGCGCAACGTGAACCGGCCCGCCTGCCGGTGCCGGTCGAGACCGCGACGTCCGAAGAGCCCGAGGTTGTCGCTCCGGTGACGCTCACGCGGATCGGTAAGGCGCTCGATCTGCTCGACATCCGTTTCCTGGCCGACGGCGGCGGAAGCCTGCTGGCGATGTGGGAGCGGCACGCCGTCCTGTTCACACTCGAGGGCCCCGACGACGAGATCCTCGTCATGCGCGCCCGCCCGCACGCCACGGTCCCACCCGACTGGGCCGACCGGGCCTACCGCGTGGTCAACGAGTGGAACCACACCCGCCGCTTCTGCAAGGCCTACGTAGGTGACCCCACCGAGCGAAACCAGCTCCCCATCTACGCCGAACTGCAGGTCCCCTTGGCCGCAGGCACCCACGACGCCCTGCTGGTAGAGCTGCTCGACTGCGGCGCAGCGGTAGCCACCAGCTTCGTCGACTGGCTCCACGACGAGGGCGCGCTGCTTTAACGGCCATCCCCGCAAATGCCGCCGGTGACTTGGCAAGTGATTTGCCGACGCCCGCGGGGTTTGCGGGTGGCGGGAAATCACCTGCCAAGTCACCGGTTACAAGGCATTTGCCGGCGGAGCGAAGCGGAGCCCAGAAAGACAGTTGCGTTTGTGAACTGTCCTGAAGCCCCCTAGTTGATGGGGAACATCCCCACCCGGCCGTGGTACTCGCGGCCCAGCTCGTCGGTGTCCGAGCCGACCAGCAAGCCCTGGGGCACGGCCACGAAGACCCGCACCCCGACCCCGCGCTTCCGCGTCGGGTTCCAGGACAGCGCCCGCCCGGTAGACGAACTGACCGCCCCGATCCCCGGCCGCGAAACAGCACCCGGCCCCGGCCCCTTGGCGTCGGTTCCGTAGGGGTTGTCGAAGTACCGCTGGTGCCCACCGAGGTAGACGGCCGATCCGGTCACGGCCACCGCGTACAGGGAGTCCCCACCGGTCCGCTGCACCCAGGTCGGGTTGTGCCGGCCCGTGCCGCCGGCTTCGAAACGGGCCGCCGAGTCGCACAGCCGGTCGGGCGAGGACGCCCGCCCGGTCGCCGCGACCACGAAGTAGGAGCCGTCGGGCGAGTACTTCACCTGGCGCAGGTACGTGTCGAAGCCTTTCATGCACTGCGGCTTGTACGCGTCCGTGTACCAGCTGGTCAGCTGGGCCGACGGGCCGGACACGTCGAACATGGCGATCTGCGTACGGTCGTAGCCGCCGGCACGGAGGAGCGCACCGACCGCGACCAGTTTCCGGCCGTCAGGGGAGATGTCGAAGTGCTCGACCCGGGTGCGGGTCAGGCCGGGTGCCGTCAGTTTCGCGTCGAAGCCGGTGTCGACCGCGCCGGTGTCGGTGTTGAGGCGGGCCAGGCCGGCCCGGTTGACTCCGTTGATGGCTTGGAACGTGCCGGCCGCGTACAGGCGGGAGCCGCGCGCCTGGAGGGACCGGACGTCGCCCCAGGCAATCTTGGCGCTGAAGGCACTGACGCGCTGGCCGCCGAGGGTGAGTTTGGTGATGCCGCGCTGGCCGGTGCCGTTGACGGTCTTGAAGGCACCGCCGGCGTAGACCGTGCCGTCGGGGCCCGCGGCGACGGAGTACACGGCGCCGTCGACCTGGGGGGCGAACGCGCGGATGGCCCCGTCGTGCAGGTCGAACGCGAAGAGGTTCTTGCGGGCGAAGGTCGACCTCCGCGTGCTGTCGGCGACCTTGGTGAAGGCCCCGCCGACGACGACGGTGTCACCGATCACGGTCATCGACCAGACGGTGCCGTCGAGCACGTGCGGGGTGAAGTCGACCGGGTTGGTCGACACCACGGTGGAATGGGCCATGTCGGCCGCGGCCGGGTGCGCGCACGCCACAGCGGCGGCAACGACGGTAGCGGCGGCGAGCAGGCGGCGGCGCATGGCGAGCTCCTGGTCGTAATACCCGAAATTTCAGGTGATCAGCGAGTTTGTCACCCGCTTCAACGACACAGAGCGAGCCGAGGAACGATCGCAAGCGAGCCACGGAACAATCGCGATTGCCGCCGTTGAGATGGCACTCGATTTTCTGACGCCCGTGGGGTTTGCGGGTGGCAGGAAATCGCGTGCCATCTCAACGGTTACAAGGCAATCGCCGCGGAGCTCAGCGACGCCATCAGCTCAGCCATCAGCTCAGCCATCAACTCAGCTCAGCTCATCCATCTTGTTGACCATGAAGTACGCGGCGCGCTCGAGGTAGGTCCAGAGCTCGTCGTGCAGCTCCTTCGGCAGCTCGAGCGACTCCACGGCCACCCGCATGTGCAGGAGCCAGGCGTCGCGGGCGGCTGCGTCCACCACGAACGGCGCGTGCCGCATCCGCAGCCGGGGATGACCGCGACTGGCCGAGTAGGTGTTGGGCCCGCCCCAGTACTGCATGAGGAACAGCGTCAGCCGGTCGGCCGCCGGTCCGAGATCCTCTTCGGGATACATCGGCCGCAGCAGCGGATCTTCGGCCACACCCTCGTAGAACTTGTCGACGAGGCGCCGGAAGGTGGGCTCGCCACCCACGGCGTCGTAGAAGCTGTTTGGCGCTGTCACCCGTCCATCCTGCCAGGGAGCCGAAACCGGAGGCCGCATGGACGGCGGCGGCGAAACCGGAGGCGCATGGACGGCGGCGGCTAAGGCCGCACGGACGGCCGGGCCGGGGGAGCGTCGGCCAGTGAGGTGGGCCGCACGGCGGGCGAGACCGGGGCGGCAGCCGCCCCGGCGGACGCAACGGCCTCAGCGGCGGTGAAGGTGGCGGCCTGCGGCCACCGGTGGGCCAGGTAGAGCAGCGCCACCGTGCCGCCCAGGCTCCACAGCCCGACCACCACCGGCAGCACGTAATGATCGGCCAGCAGGCCGGTGACCATCACGGCCGCGAACTGGCTGAACTGGATGCCGGTCTGCATGACTCCGTACGCCCGGGCGCGGTAGCCGTGCGGAAGGATCAACACGAACTTGCCGTTGAGGGTGGGCACCACGCCGCCCTGGGCGATCCCGGAGATCGCGACCAGCACGGCCACGATCGGCGCCGGCGGTGAGGCCAGCGCCGGCACCAGGGCCAGCGCCGACAGCACGGCCAGCGGCCGCACGAGGCGGTCTCGCATGACCGGCCCGGCCAGGCGGTTGATCAGCAGGCCGCCGACGACGAACCCGATCGGGCCGGCCGCCATGATCAGGCCCTGGTTGAGGCCGCGGGTGGCCGGGTCGGGGCTGCCCTCGGCGGCCCAGGCGGCGGCCAGGCCCTCGGGCACGATCGCGAACATGGTCAGGACGAACACCATGATCGCGATGGCCCGCAGCGTGGCCGAACCGAAGACCAGGCGGAATCCCTCGCCCGACTCGCGCAGGAGATGGGTGCGCTGGGCCCGGCTGCGGGCCGCCGGCCGGACCTTGACGACGGTGAGGATGAGGGCGGCCGACACGGCGAACGTGATCACGTCGATGACCAGCGCCACCTGCGGGCTGATGGCGGTGGCCAGGGCCGCCCCGGCCAGGTAGCCGAACACCTGGGCGGCCTGCACGCTGGTGGCGTTGGTGGCGACGGCGATCGGCAGTTTGTCCCGGCCCACCACGAGTGGTTGCAGCGCCGAGCGGGCGGCCTGGGTGGGCGGGGTGCCGAGGCTGGCCAGGAAGACGATCAGCAGCATGACCGGGATCGGCGTGTGCGGGATCAGCAGGAGCGCGATCAGCACCATGCGGTACAGGTCGGCGGTGATCAGGACCCGGCGGTACGGGTACCGCTCGGCCAGCGCCGACAGCAGCGTGCCACCGATCACCCAGGGCAGGAAGGTGACCGCGAAGGCCGCCGCCGAGAGCAGGACGGACTTGCTCTCCTCATAGACGAGGACGGTGATGGCGGCGCGGGCGAGATAGTCGCCGACCCAGTTGGTGACCAGGGAGAGGTAGAGCGCCCGGTATTCACGGATCGCAAAGAGGTCGCGAAAAGTAACCAGGCGATCGCCCTCCGTAGTCGCGGCGGCGTTGTTCGCCGTCCGCGCATCCGGGTCCTCGGACACCAGGTCCTCCATCGATGTCGGCTTTCCGCCGGGTCACGGCGGTCACCGGACACGACCCGCGCGGGTCGGAGCCCGACGGGAACGTGATGCCGCATGTGCAGATGCTCAACCGGATTCTGCCCGATCGTCCGAGCCGATGCTAGGGCGTACGGGCGAAATGTCGGCCATTCGGTCGAGGTCGGGCATCCCCCGGAAGAACTAATCCCAGCTCAGGTTGCCCCACCCGGTCGCTGGTCGCTGACGGAATCCTGGAAGTAGGGCGGCGGCACCGCGCCCCGCGGCAGCAATCGAGAGGCGGCGATGCGCTCGGAGAGCCCGGACGAGTCCAGCGCCTCCATCAGCGCCCGCCGGAGGTCGCGCTGCACGGCCAGCTGACCGTCGGCCGTCGTCTTGGCGATCGTCCGGATCGTGGCGCCGTCGACGGTGAGCTGCTCCACGCCGACCACGTCGGGCGGCTCGAGGAACTCGGTCTGATGGTCGGTCCGGTTGGCCACGGCCTCGGCGGCGTCCCGCATCACGCCGATGGCCTCCTCGGACCGGACGAAGCCGATCGGGATGTCGATCACGACCATGGCCCAGCCCTGGCTCTTGTTGCCGACCCGGACGATCTCGCCGTTCCGGATGTACCAGAGCACCCCGCGCCCGTCGCGGATGGTGGTGATCCGCAGACCGACCGTCTCGACGACACCGGTCGCCTCGCCCACGTCGACCGTGTCACCGACGCCGTACTGGTCCTCGAGCAGCATGAACAGGCCGGCGATCAGATCCTTGACCAGGCTCTGGGCGCCGAAGCCGAGCGCCACGCCGACGATGCCGGCGCTGGCCAGCAGCGGCCCGAGGTTGAAGCCGAGCTCGCCGAAGACCAGCAGCGCGGCCATGGTGAAGATCACCGCACTGATGAAGCTGCGCAGCACCGAGCCGATCGCCTCGGCCCGCTGGCGCCGCCGCTCGGGGATGAACTGGCCCTCCTCGGCGGTGGCCGAGACCTTCTCCTTGAGCGGCTTGAGCAGGGCCGGCATCGAGGCCCGGCTGGTGCTGGTGGTCAGGCGGTCGATGGCCCGGTGGATCAGCCAGCGGATCAGCAGCGCGATCAGGATGATGCCGATGATCCGCAACGGCTTCACGATCACGACGTAGCTGCTGTTGGCCAGCCACTGGTTGCCGGTCCACTCGAACACCCGGCTGCAGACCACGTCCGTGTTGCAGATCGCGGACACGTCGGGCGTGACGTAGATGTCGGGTGAGGTGGACGGGTCGGGGGTGGGGGCTTGGAACAACACGGGGAACAACCGTACCGGGCGTACGGGAAGGCTCTTTCAGTCACCACACAGCCGTGTGACCTCAGACGTTTACCGCCCGGCCACGGATTGTGCTCGCAATTTGGGCATCCGTCAGGGACTATTGGCGCACGAGGCATCGTCGTCGACGCCTCGTTACCCGGCTACGGATTCAACCAGGAGCGGTGACTTAGCACCTACACCGAAAGGTGATCGCGATGCCTGACATACGACCCATAGTGGGCTCATCCGCGTTGGTTCTGAACGCCACCTACGAGCCGCTGTGCGTCGTATCTGTGCGTCGAGCGACCATCCTTGTGCTGACCGCCAAGGCCGAGTGCGTCTCCGACGGCGACGGCATCCTGCACAGCGTGCACACCAATCTTCCCGTTCCGTCGGTGGTCCGCCTGACCCGGTACGTGAAGGTTCCCTACCGCACCCACGTCGGCCTCTCCCGCCGCGCGATCTTCGCCCGTGACGGTGGCCGGTGCGCCTACTGCCGTGGTTCGGCTGAGACCATCGACCACGTCTTCCCGCGCAGCCGGGGTGGCCTGCACGCGTGGGAGAACGTCGTGGCCGCCTGCGCCAAGTGCAATCACAGCAAGGGCGACAAGACCCCGGCCGAGCTCGGCTGGCGGCTGCACCAGATACCGGCGGCGCCCCGAGGGGTGGCCTGGCGGGTGCTCGGACACCGCACGCCCGACCCTCGTTGGGCCGACTGGCTCGACCTTCCCGCCGCCCCGGCCGTCTCGGCCGAGGCGGCTTAGTTTTAGGTCTTCTTCGCGGAGACCAGCGAGGCGAACACGACGATGTTGTCGGCGTAGCCCGTGCTGCCCCCGACCCAGCGCCCGCCGCAGGTCATCAGGCGCAGTGACGGCCGGGTGAAGTCGCTGTAGACCCGCTGCACCGGCAGCTTGCCCTTGTCGAAGTGCTCGACCGAGTTCACCTCGAAGACCGCGACCGAGTTGTCGGCCCGCTCGACCTCGATGCGCTGCCCGGGCTTGAGCTTGGGGAGTTCGTGAAAGACCGAGGGTCCCGTACGCGTGTCCGCGTGCCCGACGATGAGCGCCGGCCCGAACTGCCCGGGTGTCGGCCCGCCGTCGAACCAGCCCGCCTCGTTGTGCCGCTTGAGCGGGGGCACCCCGACCGTCCCGTCGGCGGCCAGGCCCACCTCGAGGATCGGCGCCTCCACGTTGATGGCCGGAATGGTGAGACGTTCGGGCCGGCTCGGGTCGAGGACCGGGAACGCGCGCGGCGGCGGCTCGTTCCGGGCCGGACCGCTGAAGAGCCCGCCCAGGTCGACGTTGGTGGCCGCGCCGATGCCCATGGCCACCACGAACAGACCGAGGAACAGCAGAGCGAGCGCGATGAGCCCGATCGGCCACGGTTTGCCCTGGCCCCGGCCCCGCATCGGCCGGGGTGGCGTCTTGGGCAGCGGCCGGGGACTGGGCTTGCGGAAGGCCGGTCGGCCGGGCGCGGGCCGCGGGGCGGGCAGCCGGCCGGTGATGACTCCGGGGGGTGGAGCGACGATCTGGGCCGGCTGCTTGCGCAGCACCGACTCGGGCATGCGCGGCCCGGACGCGCCGGGTGGCTGACGGCCGGCCATGCTCAGCCGAGCCGTCGCCGGCGCAGCGAGACCACGCCCAGTCCGGCCGCCATCGCCACGATCGCGAGGCCGCCACCGATCAGCAGGGGAGCATTGCGCCCGGGGGCCGTGCCGCCCGCGCCCGTCGCCGGACCGCGGGCCGGCTGCACCTTGGCCACCACGTGCAGGGTGGCCGACGCGGTGGCGCCGTCGGGGCAGCTCAGGTCGATCCGGTAGTCGCCGGGCCGGGTGTTGCCGGGCACCTGGGCGGTCGCGGTCAGAAACCCGAACCGAGGTGCCACGGTGACCGACCCGAAGAGCCCGGAGGTGACCGTCGCCGCCTTGAGATTGTCGTCACAGGAGGCGCGCAGCCCGACCTCGTCACCGGCCGGGACCGTGCTGGGACTCAGCTCGAGGAAGAGGGCGGCCCGGGCGGCCGCCGCGGGTGCCGCTCCCAGCGGGATGAACAGGACGGACAACCCCAAAGCGAGCGCCGCCAGGGCGGCGGGGACGGGCAGGCGCATTGGTTCCCCCTCCTGCCGTCCGCGGGCGCGTAGGCACGAACGGCGCGTGTGGGTGATTTTCGCACCCCGGAGCACATTCCGCGAAGATCCCGACGGCATGATGCGTCCAACCCGCACGGGTTCGAGACCCGACGCTCCGGGACGACCGGCGCTCCGCTACCGTGACTCTTGTTCGAATCAACTGGGATCACAGGACGCCTGGGGGCGTTGAGGTTGTCGATATCAATCACCGTTCTGGTGTACGTGGTCATTCCGGCCGCGGTCATCGTGCTGATCGCTTCGCTGTCGATGGCCGGCACCCGGGACACCAAGCAGCCGGACCGCCGTTACCGTCCCGGCCGTCCCTACAACTTCCAGCCGATGTGGTTCCTGGCCTCGCCGGAACAGATCGTCGGCTCCGCCGGTGGGCACGCCCAGCCGGCCCTGACCGGTGGCCAGGTGCTGGAGGACAGCAGCGGCGCCCGGGTGAAGCCCGGTTCCACAGGAGGCGCAAGTGACAGCTGGTGACCTGGCTCAGCAGGGTGCGCACGAGCAGCCCCTGACCGAGCTCGACCACGCGGGCGGCGACACGGTCGCGGCCCACCAGAACCACGCTGCCGACGGACCCTTCACCACCCGGCAGCTGCTGCGGCTCGACCACGCACTCCGGATCGCGAACACCGAGACCGGCCTGACGTTCAGCGTCTACGTCGGCGAGTTCGAGACCCCGGCCCGGCCGTTCGCCGAGAAGCTGCACGCGCAGATCGAGCACGCGGGCACCGCCGTGCTGATCGCGGTCTCGCCCAACCAGCGCAAGCTCGAGATCATCACCGGTAACGACGCGCGCAAGCGCATCTCCGACCGGGACGCCAAGCTGGCCGGCCTCTCCATGGCGGCCGCCTTCGCCGGCGGCGACCTGGCCGGTGGGGTGGTCGCCGGTATCGACCAGCTGGCCACCCACGCCGGTCGCGCGTAAGTCAGATCTAGGACAGAGCCCTCGCCCCGCCGCTGGTGGGACGGGGGCTTTCGTCATGCCGGGAAAATCGTGTCGCGCCCGAAACCGGGCGGTAACAACAGGGTGTAGGTAGGCTCGTTACTCCACGCGACGGCGCGTACGGAGGTGGTCCGGTTGGTGATGACGAGTCCGGCTTCGAGTCCCCCGCTCCGGTGGACGGCGCCTGACGGGCGATGGACCGAACCCGACCTTCATCTCTTCCCGCAGGACGGCCATCGCTACGAGATCGTCGACGGCAGCCTGCACGTCGCCCCGCCCGAGCCCGAGTCGCACGAGACGATCGTCCGCGCCGTCGTCACCACGCTGCGCGCGGCCGCCCCCGAGGGCTGGTGGGTCTGCGACCGGCTCGGCGTCGAGATCGGCGACAGCAACCTGGTGCCCGACGTCACCGTGCTGCGACCCCGCTCGTCCGGGGCGAGCTGGTGCGACCCGGCCGACGTGGCCCTGGTCGTCGAGGTCGAGACGGCGGCCACCCGGCGGTTCGACCGGCTGCTCAAGCCTTCCCTGTACGCGGAGGCCGGCATCCCGTCCTTCTGGCGCGTCGAGCCGGGGCCCCTGCTCCGCACGTATCAACTCGGCGCCGCCCGCTATCGGGTGATGCACAGCATCGAGGGCGCCGAGCCGGTCAAGCTCGACGCCCCCTATCCCGTCCGGATCGCCCCGGCGGCGTGGATCAGCTAGCGGCGGGATTGCGCCGTTGGTGTCGAGAGCGCCGGAAATGGCGAGGCGCAGCCGATGTCATTTCCGGCTCTCTCGACACCAACCTCTCGGGCGCAATCCCCGCCGAGCGGAGCGAGGCCATCAGGCACAGTCCTTGGCCCTCGCCTTGATGGCGCGCACGACGCCGTCGCGGCCCTCGGCGACCAGGCGGCGCAGCGAGGCCGGGTGCCCGTCGCGGGCCAGCCAGGCGTCGGTGAGCTGCACCGTCCGCTCGCTGATCTGATAGACCGGGTAGCCCATCATCGCGAACTCCTGAGCCGGCTCACTGTCCGAGCGGGCCCACACGTCACCGACCACGTCGAAGAACTTCTCGGCGTAGGGCGCGGTCAGCTCGACCTGCTTGGCGCTCTGGAAGCCGGACAGCAGCGACCGGTTGAGCCAGTTCGGCACGTCGGCCTCGCCGGTCAGCTCGCTCCACACCCGGGCCTTGTTCTCGGCCGTCGGGATCAGCGCCCGGGCCAGCGCCGCCTCGCGCTCGCCGCTCGCCGTACGGTCCGAGTTGAGCTCGTCCTCGATCTCGTCGTCGGTCGTGGCGCCCAGTGAGGCCAGGGTCTGGAGCAGTGACCAGCGCAGCTCGGTGTCGACGACCAGGCCCTCGGGCACGCCCTCGCCGGCCAGCCAGCCGCGCAGCACGGCCTGCTCGTCGGGGGTGCGGGCGGCGCCGATGAACGAGCGGGCCCAGGTGAGCTGCCAGCCGCTGCCGGGCTCGGCCGAGGCCAGCGACGTGCGGGCCAGTTCGGCCAGCTGCGCCCAGCCGGTGGGCTGCCAGGCCGGGTCGGCGTACTGCGCGACGGCGGTGGCGGCCTGCCGGGCCGTCCAGGTGGTGAGGTTGATGTCGGTCTCGGCGGGCAGGCCCGAGCAGACCAGCGTCACGTAGTCGCGGGCGGCGAGCTCGGCGTCGCGCAGCATGTCCCAGGCCGCGTTCCAGCACAGCGCGCGCGACAGCGACGAGTCGAGCCCGTCGATGTGCCGCACCACGGTCGCCATCGAACGCTCGTCCAGCCGGAGTTTCGCGTACGAGAGGTCGTCGTCGTTGAGCAGCAGCACGTCGGCCGCCTTGACCCCGGCGAGCGCGGTGATCTCGGTCTGCTCACCGGTGACGTCGATCTCGAGCAGGTCGCGCCGCACCAGGCGGGAGCCCTCGAGGTCGTAGAGGCCGACCCCGATCCGGTGGGTGCGCAGCGTGGGATAGCCGGCCGGGGCCTCCTGCCGCACGACCACCTTCGCGTACGTGCCGTCGGCGCCGATCTCGACCAGCGGGCGCAGCGTGTTGACCTGCGCCGTCTCGAGCCACTGGGCGGCGAACTTGCGCAGCTCGCGACCGGACGCCGTCTCGAGCTCGGTGAGCAGGTCGTCGAAGGTGGCGTTGCTCCAGGCGTGCTTGGCGAAGTAGGCCCGCAGACCGGTGACGAACGGGTCGAGACCCACGTAGGCGACCAGCTGCTTGATGACGCTGGCGCCCTTGGCGTACGTGATGCCGTCGAAGTTGACCTCCACCGCCTCGAGGTCGGGCATCTCGGTGTAGACCGGGTGGGTCGACGACAGCTGGTCCTGCCGGTAGCCCCAGCTCTTGCGGATCGACAGGAACGTCGTCCAGGCGTCGGTGAAGCGGGTGGCGTGCGTGTTGCACCAGTGGCTGGCCCACTCGGCGAACGACTCGTTCAGCCACAGGTCGTTCCACCAGCGCATGGTCACGAGGTCGCCGAACCACATGTGGGCCATCTCGTGCAGGATCGTGTTGGCGCGCTGCTCGTACTCGAAGTCGGTGACCTGCGAGCGGTAGATGTAGTGCGCCTCGGCGTGGGTCACGCAGCCGAAGTTCTCCATCGCGCCGGCGTTGAAGTCGGGCACCCACAGCTGGTCGTACTTGGGCAGCGGGTAGCGCACCCCGAACTGCTCGTGGAAGAAGTCGAAGCCCTGCTTGGTGACCAGGAACAGGTCGTCCGGGTCGAGATATTGCGCCATCGAGGCCCGGCAGAAGACGCCCAGCGAGATGCCGTCGTGCTCGTCGCGCACCTCGTGATAGGGCCCGGCGCAGATCGCGGTGATGTAGGTGCTCATCCGGGCCGACGTCGCGAAGTGCACCGTCTTGGCGCCCGGCCCGGCCGGCTCGGAGCGCTCGGCCGGCATGTTCGAGATGACCTTCCAGTGCGCCGGCACGGTCGCGTGCCAGGTGTAGACGCTCTTGAGGTCGGGCTGGTCGAAACAGGCGTACACCCGCTGGGCATCGGCCGTCTCGAACTGGCTGTAGAGGTAGACCTCCTTGTCGACCGGGTCGGGGCTGCGCTGCAGACCCTGCCCGCTCGCCGAGTACGCGAAGTCGGCGTCCACGACCAGCTCGTTCTCGGCGGCCAGCCCGGTCAGGGTCAGGCCCTTCTCGGCCGAGAACCCGGTCAGATCGAGCGGCGCGCCGTTCAGCGTCGCCGACCGTACCGACGCCGCGGCGGTCTCGATGAAGGTCTCCGCACCGGGCTCACGGCAGGTGAAGGTGACGACCGTGGTGGAGCGGAAGGTGCCGTCGCCGGGATTACCGTGGCCATCGGTCAGATCCAAGGTGATGTCGTACCCGGTGACATCCAGCAGACGGGCCCGCTCGGCCGCCTCCACCTGGGTCAAATTACGAACTCCGGCCACAGTCACTCTCCTCTGAGCGCTCGTCTTTCCTTGCCAGCCTAGGCGGCACATCGAGGTCTCACCGCACCCGGAGTACAGGAGGCGACACTCGGACCCCGACTCCGGAGGTTGAGATCCCGGTAAACCCCACGACCAGCGCCCGGTCCAGGCGTTGGATGAGGTGATGCACACCTCATTCAACTCGGGAGCAGAAATGGCGGACTCCGAAGCCGTCGCGCAGTCGAGCATCGCCGTGCACCGCGGCGCCTGGACCGACCTGCCGGCCGATGTGGCCGCGCTGGTGGCGCCGCCGGTGGTGGTGTCGTCGGTGCCCGTCGAGCGCCCGATCGGCAGCTGGCGCCGCGGTCAGCTGGCCAGGTCACGCGGCAACATGCCCGTCGGCAAGCACGCCCGGGCGGCCCGGTAAGTTCCGTCCCATGACGGTCGTGCACCCGATCAGCCGAGCCTGGGTCACCACTGGTGGCACCGGCGCCCAGAACTACGACGAATTCGCCGACGACGCCGAAATAACGTCCATCATCGCCGACAATCCGCATAGTTCGCTCGCGATCGAGATGCCGCACCTGGCACCCGATTCCCTGGGCAAGTCGTTCCTCGACTCGCTGCCCGAGGCGGTCGCCCGGCTCGCGCTCGAGCGGGCCGAGGGGCTCTACACCCCGTCCGACGACGTGGTCGTGCTCTACCGCATCACCGCGGCGGGCGAGCCCCCGGCGTACGGGCTGTGGAGCATGGTCGACACCGACCAGATCTCGACCAGCGCCGACGAACCCGGCCTGGTGATCCGCAACGAGGACGTGTTCCTGGAAAAGGTGCGCGAACGGGTGGCCCTGGCCGAGGCGGTGGCCACGCTGCTGTCCCCGGTCCTGCTGCTCCAGACGGCCCATGGCGACGCGTTGCACGCGGCCCTGGCCGCCGCCACCGACGCCGCGGGCGCCCCGGCCGCCACCGACACCGACCAGACCGGCCGCACCCACGCCATCTGGGTCGTCGGCCCCGGCCCGCTGCAGTCCGAGCTGACCGCGCTCGCGGGCGGCGGTGAGCTCGTCGTCGCCGACGGCAACCACCGCAGCCTGGCCGCCCAGACGGCCGGCCTGCCCCGCTTCCTGGCCGTCGTCACCACCCCGGCCTCGGTCGCCATTCAGCCGTACAACCGCCTGGTCAGCGAGCTGCCGCTGCCGCTCGACGAGATGCTGGCCCGGCTGCGCGCGGCCGGGGCGACGGTCACCGAGGTGCCGCGGCCCGCGCGCATACCGGCCAAGAGCACGATCGAGCTGTACGCCGCCGGTCGCTCGTTCACCGTCGGCCTGCCGGTCAACGTGAACCTGCCCGACGTCGACAACCTCGACCATGCCCTGGTCGAGCGGGTCCTGCTGCGCGACGTGCTGGGCCTCGACCCGGGTGACAAGCGGATCAACTACGTGGGCGGCGACTACCCGGCCGAGTGGCTGCGCGGCGAGGTCGACGGCGGCCGGTCCGAGCTGGCCGTGCTGATCGCGCCGGTGACCGTGGACGACTTCGTCCGGGTCAACCTCGAACGGCAGAAGCTGCCCCGCAAGAGCACCTGGTTCACGCCCAAGGCGCGCGGCGGTCTCGTCCTCGCCCAGCTCGACTGAGATGCTGCATCCGCAAGTGGCGGCGGCGGCCGGGTTGCGTGCCCGGCCGCCCGCCGACCTCACCGAGCCCCTCGAGATCCTCCATTTCATGCGGCAGGCGATGGAGGACTCGAACGACGCCGAGTGCGGCCCGGCGCTGCCGTTGCCGGTGGTGGTCGACGTCGACGCCGGGGGAGTGCCGGCCCGGCTCTACGCCTCCCGGGTCGACGCCCCCGTGTTCGTCTACGCACACGGCGGCGGCTGGAGCTACGGCAGCATCGAGACGGTCGACCGGGTGTGCCGCCGCATCGCCGACCGGTCCGGCTGCGCGGTGCTGTCCGTCGGCTACCGGCTCGCTCCGGAGCATGTGTTCCCGGCTGCCTTGGAAGACCTCGAGACCGTTCTTTCGTACGTACGGAAGTCCGGCGCCGCCGAGCTCGGAGTCGACCCGTCCCGGCTGGCCATCGGCGGCGACAGTGCGGGCGGACAGCTCGCCACGGTCGCGGCCCGGCGGCAGCGCGACGCGGCGACCCCGCTCGACCTCCAGGTGCTGATCTACCCGGCGATCGATCCGATGACCGCCTCGGAATCGTTCGACGAGGTCGGCTCGTACGGGCTCGACCGTGCCTCGATGAAGCGGGCGTGGGAGACGTACGTGCCCGACCCGATGACCCGCTTCACCCCCGACGTCGCCCCGCTGGCCGCCGAAGACCTCGCGGGTATGCCCCCGACCCTGATCATCACGGCCGAGTACGACGCCCTGCGCGACGAGGGAGCGGACTACGCCGACGCGCTGATCGCAGCCGGGGTGCCCGTCGTGCACACCCGCTACATGGGGGTGAATCATGGATTCGCCCGCAAGCTCGCGGTCGTCGACGCGGCCCGCGTGGCGACCGATCAAGTGGCCTCTTACCTGCGTACAGGCTTGACCTTCTGAGAGAGTGAGACCATGCGCGTCTACCTGGGTTCCGACCACGCCGGTTACGAGCTGAAGATGCACCTCGTGAACCACCTGATCAAGCAGGGACACGACGTCGTCGACGTGGGACCGCACGTCTACGACCCGGAGGACGACTACCCGGCGTTCTGCCTGCACACGGGGGCCAAGGTGGTCGCCGACGAGGGTTCGCTGGGCATCGTGATCGGCGGCTCGGGCAACGGCGAACAGATCGCCGCCAACAAGATCGACGGCGTCCGCGCGGCGCTGGTCTGGCGCACCGAGATCGCCCAGCTGGCCCGCCAGCACAACGACGCCAACATCATCAGCATCGGCGCCCGCGAGCACACCCTTGACGACGCCACGTCGTTCGTCGAGGCGTTCCTGGCCACGCCGTTCTCGGGCAACCCGCGCCACGCCCGCCGCATCGCCCAGCTGGCCGACTACGAGGCCGGCCGCCCCACGCTGCCCGAGCTTCCCGCGAGTTAGGGGTCGCGGCGCCTGACGGCAGCCGCGGAGCGCCCGAATCCAACGCCGGGATGCGGCCGTTCCGCGGCCGACGTCAGCCACCACCTGGACCGCACCGCAACCCCGCGTTATCCGGGAGACGACCCCTAACGATTGCGGGGGAGCTCCTCGCGGGGCACCCAGTTGCGCCGGACGATCGTGAGGTTGGCGTCGGCGTCGGCCAGGTCCTGATCGCTGGCCCGGGCGGCGTCCCGGGCCCGCATGGCGGCGCCGACGCTGACCTGCGACGATCCGGAACCGACGAGGCCGCGCAGGCCGCGCTCGACCTCGCGGTCGTCGCCGCCGGGGCCCGCAGCGGGGCGCCGGCCGGTGCCGGTCCGCGGTGGGCGCTGCCCGCGCTCGGCGGGCGCGGGCGAGGTCGGTGCCGTCGACGCGGGTGAGGTCGGCGCGATCATCAGCGGCGAGATCGGGGCCGGGGTGTCCTCCGGATCGGCGATCGGCTCGGTCACGGCCGAGCCCGCCTCCGGCTCGGGCGCCTCGTCGAGGTCGGCCGGTGTGGCCTTCTGAGACGGGGGACGCAGGCGGCGGCGTCGGCGTTCGGGCTCACCCATGCCGCCGACGCTACCCGGTGCACTCTCAGAACACCTCGATCGAGCTGGGCTCGCGATTCCAGCGGAACGCCGTCGAGGGCAGGTTGTCGGTGAGCTGGCGCGCCCGGCCCGCCGTGACCAGGGTGGCCAGCGTGGTGCCGCCCAGGTAGGCCGCCCCCAGCTCGGTGATCGAGCAGACCAGGTCGGGGGCGTCGTCGGTGCGTACGCAGGAAGCCTTGTCCGGACCCCCGATGAGGCGCCACCGGCCGTTGTTGGCCTCGATGATCGGGTCGGTCACCTCGATCACCGCGTCGACCGGGCAGGCGTAGCGCCGGGCCGCGAGCGCGGCCGGCAGGTCGACCAGGCGGATCCACAGCGAGTCGGCGTAGCGGGCGCCCAGCTTGCGGGGCTCGTCGACCATGAACTGCAGGGGCTCGTCGACCGCGCCGTAGTGGTACGACGCCTTCTTCGACAGGTCGAGGCTGAGTAGGAAGCGCCACAGCTCGGCGTAGACGCCGGGGTCGCCCGCCACCACCTCGCGGACGCGGACCTCGGCCGCCGGGCCGTGCGAGCTCCAGTCGTTCTTGACCCGCCAGGTGGCGTAGCCGACCGGCCCGTCGGCGGTCTCGTAGATCACCCCGCGTGACTCGGTGGCGCCGTCGCGCTGGCTGTCGGTGTCGCGCAGCAGGTAGTCCCACCAGTATTCGGGGCGGCTCGACCAGCCCACCCGGTGGATCCGCAGCCCGTTGTGCAGGGCGGTCATCTCGGCGCGGGCGGCCGCGGGCTCGACCAGGCGCATCCGGCCGGGCGGGGCGGGCGGGGCGGTGATCTTCACCTCGCGGCTCAGGATGTCGAAGACGAGGCGGCCGCACGCCGGCCCGTACCCGAACCGGGGGTAGATCGCGGTCTCGCTCGCCCACAACGCCGCCACCGGTTCGCGCCCGGCCGCGGCGATCTCGGTCAGCTGGCGGCGCATCATCGCGCTCAGAATGCCGCGGCGGCGATGCGTCGGGGCGACGCCGACGCCGGTCACATGCGCGACCGGCACGACGGCCCCGGGCAGGCTCATCTCCCGGGTCTGGGCGGCCGCGGTGCCGACGATCCGGTCGCCGTCCTCGGCCACGATCGTGCGGTCCGACTCCATGATCAACTCTTCGAGCTCACGCGATTCGTCGGTCGTGTGCTCGTTGAAGACGTAGAGCAAAAGGTCAGCAATCGCACGCCGATCGTCGGCGGCCGCGGTACGGAGGCGCACGGATTCGTCCATGGGCACTTGTGTAACGGAACGAGTCCCTGAGGGCCAACGATTTGTCGGCTCGCTACTCTCGATGTGGGCGGGTGGGATGCACCGCCGACCGGAGGGGGAGTTGATGCCTGAGCAACCGCAGTGGTCGGAGCGGACGCTCGACATGCCGCCGCAGGACCCGTGGGCCGACGCGCCCACCACGCCGTCGCAGGGGTCACCACCCCCGACGGCGCCGTTCCCGGCAGCCGCACCGCAAGACCGGGGGTCGTTCCCGGCACCACAAGCACCGCAAGATCCGCAGAGTCAGAACGCGCCGTTCAGCCAGGGCCGGGCCCAGGTCAACGCGCGGCCGCACCAGCCGTACGCGGAGCACGAGCCGACCGGCACCGGCTGGCCCGGCGCCCAGGCACCACGCAGTCACCCCGGCATGAGCTGGAAGTGGAGCGAACTGCGTCTGGGCAGCGAATGGAGCAGCGCCGCGGTGCTGTTCGCCTTCGTCTGCTGGGGCATCTGGGCGCTCTCGGGCGAGGGCCCGTTCGGCACCCCGACGGTCGTGCTGGTGGTCACGCTGGTGATCGCCCTCGGCGTCTTCTGCCTGGCCCGGCTCGTCGGCCACCTGGTGCTGGAGCGCCAGATGGGTCGCGTGCGCCGCACCGCTCGCGGTTCACACCTGGTCACGGCCCTGTTCCTGACCGGTGTCGGCGTGGCCTGGCTGCGTCAGACCCCGTGGGTGGTCGACGCCTGGAACTGGGTGGCCGGCCTGTTCAGCTGACCGGCTTGCCCCCGGGCGGGGGCAGGAGACGTACGCGGAGGCGAGCTCGGCCGGTTGGCCGGGCCGCCCGAGCGGCGTGGGACTTCCGGATGTCCACGAAATCGGGTGTCATGCGCCCGGTTCCGAGACGTGGGCGGCGACGATCCGCCAGCCCTCGGGCAGCCGCACCCACGTCTGCGACTGGCGACCGAGCACCGCACGACCGGGATATCCGAAGAGCGTGTTCACGATGACGACCCCGTCCCCGTACGGGGAAATGATCGTGTCCTTGAGATAGCGGCCCGGCGGCAGCGGCGGTTGAGCGAGCCGCCAGCGTCGCTGCTCCTCGAGCCCGATCTGTTGATCGGCGACGCCGTACCGCACCGCGTCCTCGGCGAAGAAGCTGAGCATCGCGTCGACATCATTCAGGACCAGGGCTTTCTCGTACGCCTCGAAGGCCGCGCTCACCTCGGCGACGGTGTCCATGGCGTCTCCTCCTCGAATCGACTCTCGAATCGACGGAAAGGGCGGCCCGGCGTGAACCGGGCCGCCCGGATCGATCAGGCCCGGACCGGAACCGGAGCCTCGACGACCTCACCCTCCTCGCGCATCAGCTCGATCTCGGCCGCGTCGGGCACGCGCGGCGTGGGCCGGGTCAGCGCGAACGCCACGCAGACGACGGTCAGGAACAGGTAGCCGAGGGTGACCTGCCCGTCCGCGTTCCACTGCACCTTCTCGGCGTGGATCAGGCCGATGAAGCTGAGCACCGCCCCCGACCCGGCGAAGACCGCCGCGTGCCAGAAGCGCTTGTCGATGATGAACGCGACGATCGCGCCGAGCACCAGACCGGCCAGGATCGCGCCCTCGCCCAGTGTCTTGAGGCCGTCGTAGACCACGCCCGCGCCGGCCAGCGCGTCGATGCCGACCTGGTTGGCCGTCGTGCCCGCGGCCGACAGGACGTTGTCCATCTGCCCGGTGGCCCACGACGCGATGTTGGGGATCAGCGCCGCCACCACCGCGGCGGCGTGCGCCCGGGGTGAGGCCTGGAAGGCCTGGGCGCCGATCAGCAGGCCGATGTAGAGCAGGATCGGCACGATGGCGGCGGTCGGGAAGATCGCGCCGAGCAGCCCGAACAGGCCGAAGAAGCAGAGCAGCGCGATCACGATGCCGGTCGCCATCGAGTAGCCGGTCCGGCCGCCGGCCGCCTTCCAGCCCGGGTGCCCGACATAGACGGCGGGCGGGAACGGCGAACCCAGGCACGAGCCGATCACCGCGCCCGCGCCGTCGGCCAGCAGCACGCTGCGCAGGTTGTAGCGGTCACCCGCGGTGGCCGCACTCTCCACGTTGGTCATCGCCTCGGTGAAGTTGTAGACGCCCAGCGGGATGGCCGTGGCCAGCAGCGGCGCCATGTCCCGCAGACCGTCGAAGAGCAGGTCGAACTTGAGGTGCGGGAAGGCGAACGCGATGTCCCGGGCGGCCGCGGTCACGTCCGGCACCGACATGGCCCCGCCGATCCAGCCGATCGCCGTGCCCAGCAGCAGCGCGGCCAGGCCGATCGGGAAGTTGAACGGCAGCTTCACGTCGGTGAGCAGGCCGATCAGCAGCAGGCCGAAGACCGGCAGGGCGATCCACAGGTAGTTCCACATGTTGCCGGCCGGGTTCATCGAGATGAACGTGATCGAGATGCCGGCCAGCGTGCCCAGCAGGGCCGCCCGCGGCGTGTACTTGCGGATGTACGGCCCGACGAACGCGCCGATCAGCACGATGATCCCGATGATGAACGCCCACGCGATGCCCGCCGTCCACGCCTGCACCGGGTTCCCGGTGGTCAGATAGATCGGCAGCATGATCACGAAGATCACGATGAACATGTGCGGCACGCTCGGGCCGTACGGCATGGCCGTGACGTCCGTACGCCCCTCCTTGGCGGCCAGCCGGCGGGCCAGGAACGTGTAGTAGATGTTGCCCGCGACCAGGGCGACGCCGAGCGCGGGCAGGATGACGCCGAAGACGTCGGAGGCCGGCATCTTGATGACGCCGATGCAGAGTCCGGTCAGGGTGAGGACGTTGACCAGCACGTTGACGCCGAAGCCGAAGAAGGCGTTGGTGTCGCCGCGCACCCAGAGGGGGAGCCGTGCCGCGGTATTGGTCGTCATTTCTGCTCCTGCGACGAGAGGGCGGCGATCAGGGTGGGGGAGTCGGCGACCCAGCCGAAGATGCCGCCCTGCGCGGCGATCATCTCCAGGCCGACGCGCTGGAATTCCGGGAAGTAGGAGCCGACGCAGTCGGCCGGGACGAGACAGTCGTAGCCGCGATCGTTCGCCTCGCGGACCGTGGTGTGGACGCAGACCTCGGTCGTGACCCCCGTGACGACCAGCTTCTTGGCGTTGAGTTTTTCCAGAATGTCCGACAAGTCGGTCGCGTAGAAGGCGCCTTTGCCTGGCTTGTCCACGACGAGCTCCCCGTCGAGGGGAGCCAGCTCGTCGACGATGTCGTGGCCGTACTCGCCGCGAATCAGGATGCGGCCGAAGGCGCCCTGCTCCCCGATTCCTCCGCGCGCCAGCTTGGACGGCGGACAGTCCGACAAATCGGGTAGGTGGCCCTCGCGGGTGTGGATGATCGGCAGGTTGTGCGCGCGCCAGACGGCCATCAGGGCCGCGAGGGGCTCGATCGTGCGGGCGAGCTGGGACACGTCGTTGCCCAGGCTCTCGCCGAAACCGCCGGGAAGCAGGAAGTCACGCTGCATGTCGATGACGAGCAGGGCGACGTTGTCGAGTTCGAAGGTGAAGGGGGATGGTTTTGCATCGACAGTGGGCATGGCGCCGCCTTCAGTCGTTTTCCGGGTGGCGGGCGGGGTGGTCGGATGGCTCCGTTGCCGCTATCACGTCGTCCGAAGTGGCGACGCAGCCGAAGACGCCGCCCTGCATGGTGACCATGTGCAGGGCGGCGGTGTGGTTGGACGGGTCGGTGGCGCCCGTGCAGTCGCTGAGGATCAGGCACTCGTAACCGCGGTCGTTGGCCTCGCGCATCGTCGTGTGCACGCAGACGTCCGTGGTGATGCCGGTCAGGATCAGGTGGGTGATGCCGTGGGTCCGCAGCACCAGGTCGAGATTGGTGGCATAGAAGGCGCCCTTGCCCGGCTTGTCGACGAGCACCTCGCCGGGAAGCGGCGCCACCTCGGGCACGATCTCCCAGCCCGGCTCGCCCTTGATCAGGATGCGGCCGCACGGCCCGTCACTGCCGATCTCGGCGCCGATCTGAGCCGACCGCCACCGCTTGTTGGGCGGCAGGTCGGACAGGTCCGGGTCGTGTCCTTCCCGCGTGTGGATCACCAGCATGCCGAGCCCGCGGACGTGCTCGAGCAGTCGCGCGGTGGCCGGCAGCCCGGCCCGGGTGAGCTCGATGTCGTAGCCCATCGAATCGACGTAGCCGCCCTTGCCGCAGAAGTCGGTCTGCCAGTCGATGCAGATGAGCGCCGTCCGTGACACGTCCACGGTGCCGTCGTACGGCCAGAGGTAGGGGTTGGCCTTGACCGGCCCGATCGTTGCCGTCATGAGTTCCGTCCTCCTTCAACTGCGGTAGTTGCGCCAGCCGCCGCTGGCGGTGATGTCCGGGGCGCCGGCCACCGCGTAGGCCTCGCACAGGAAGCCGGTGACCTCGGTGCCGTCGTCCAGAGCGATCCGGCCCAGCGACAGCGGTGCCGCGATGCCGGCCAGGAAGCCGCCGACCTGCGTGGCCGGCAGTTGCCAGAGCTCGATGTCGATTTCTTTTCGTGACGACTCGTCCCGCACCAGGCCGGGCGCCCCCGACGGCAGGAGATGGAGGCGGTAGCAGGGCGCGGTCCGGGCGGTTCGCAGAAAGGCGGCCCCGCGGTCGAGCAGCTCGCCGTTGCGGGGTTCGCCGCGCAGGTGCAGCCCGACGACGGCGAGCGTCATGGCGTCCTCGACCGGCAGCGACCGGGCCGCCAGCGCGAGCATGTCGTCGCTGAAGGCCGGCCCGAACAGCGTGATCGAGGCCGGCCGCCCGTCCGCGGTGAACCCGTTGGGCACGGTCACCGCGGCCATGTCGAGCAGGTTCGTGAACTGCGTGTACCGCCCCAGATTCAGATTCCGCCCGATCGGATCCTCGGCGATCTCGTCGTGCGTGTAGGTGGTGCCGATCGTCGGCAGCACGAGCACGTCGATCTGTTCCCACATCCGGTCGGCCGCGGCCTTGAGCTCCTGCAACCGATGCTGAGCCCGGAACGCGTCCGCCGCCGAGAACCCGTTCCCCGTCTCCAGCACGGCCCGCGTCACCGGCAGCACCGACTCCGGATGTGCGGCCAGGAAATCCCCGAGATCGGCCAGCCGCTCGGCCACCCACGGACCGCGATACAGCAGGTCACCGGCCTCGAGCAGCGGCCCGATGTCGACCGTGGCAGCACCGCCGAACCGCGCGAACGCCTTCTCCTGCCCGGAGTCACCAAAAAAATCCAGGCTTTCCGGTACGCCCACAGCCGGCTCGGCGATCAGCGGCCGGTGGCCTTCCCGCGACCACGGATCTTCCCGTACGCGTCCCCGCGCGACCCGCATCACCCGGTCCGCCATCGGCAGGTCCCGGGCGAACACCGACACGCAGTCCAGGGACCGGCAGGCCGGCACCACCCCGAGCGTGCTGAGCAGCCCCCGCGTCGGTTTGATGCCCACGATCCCGTTGAGCGCGGCCGGCACCCGCCCCGACCCGGCGGTGTCCGTGCCCAGCGCGAACGCCACCGTCCCGTCCGCCACGGCCACGGCCGACCCCGAGCTCGAGCCCCCGCTGATCAGCCCGCCGCCGAACACACTTTCCGGTTTCCCGTACGGAGACCGGGCGCCCGTCAGCCCCGTGGCGAACTGATCGAGGTTCGTCTTGCCCACCACGATCGCGCCCGCGTCGACCAGCCGTTGGACGACGGGCGCGTGCCGCTCGGGCACATACGCGAAGTCCGGGCACGCAGCCGTGGTGGACAGCCCCGCCACGTCGATGTTGTCCTTGACCGCGAACGGCACCCCCGCGAGCGGCAGCCCCGGATCCACTTCCCGGACGCGCGCCCGCAGCTCATCGGCCCCGAAGGCACTGATCCACACGCCCTCGGCCCGCCGGACCCGTTCCACGATCCCGTCGACATCCACATCGTCGATTGTCGACAATTCTGTTTCGCAAACCGCGACGCCGTGTAACGCTGCGATTTCGCGTAGCTCACATCGCCGGCACGTAGCCCACCCGGCATGTAGCCCGCCCGGCACGTAGCCCACCCACCACCGGGGGCCTCCACCACCGGCCAGGCTAGTGCGATTTGTGGATCTTGACCGTCGCTCTGTGGACAAGCCGGACCTGTGGATAACGGTGAGAGGCCGGCTCAGCTGAGGTACGTGCGGGCTCCGTGGGCGGTCAGCGCCTCGATCACCGCAGTCGTGTCGGCCTGCTCGACCGCGGCGAACAGGCGCTCGTGGCGCAGCACGCCGTCTTCGGCGCGGGCCGCCTCGGCCTCGCGTCGCATGTTGACGGCCATGTAGAGCTGGATGCGCACCAGTACCGAGCTGTACAGGTCGGCCAGTTGACGGTTGCCGCCCAGCGCCACCACCTCGGTGTGGAACTGGCGGTGCGCGTTGGCCAGCTCGAGCCGGTCGTCGGCCTCGGTGGCCTTGCGCATGAGTTCGAGCGCGGCGCGCAGTGCGGTCAGGTCGGGTGCGGCCGGCATGGCGGCGACGGCGTGCCGTTCGAGGACGTCGCGCACCTCGTAGAGCTCTTGAACATCGTCGGCGGAGAGCGTGGCGACGCGGGCACCACGGCGCGGGATGTGCTCGACCAGGCCCTGCTGGGCCAGCAGCCGCATGGCCTCACGCAGCGGTGCCCGGCTGATCCCGAGGCGGCGGGTCAGCTGTTCCTCGACGAGCCGTTCGCCCGGCTCGACGCGTCCGCTGAGGATCTCGCGGCGCAGGCGTTCCACGGCGAGCTCGACCAGACTGTAGGTCCGCAGCTCCCCGTCGCTCACGCCTGAAGTGTGCCAGCCGGGGCAAACCGCCGTGTCAGGCACTGTCCTGTTCGTCGCGCCGGCCACCCCGCGGCCGCCGGAGGCTGGGCCAGACCGCGACCACGATCATGACCACTCCGAGCACGATGAGTGCAGTCCAGACCACAGTCATCGCGCGACCCTAACCCCGCCGACCCCACCGGCACCCCTTAGCGCGTACGCCCCGTGGTGCACCATCCGCGCAATCTCCAGCCGACCGCCCTCGTGCGACAGACGCTCGCTGCCCTCGCGATCTGCGCAGAACGCGCCCCACACGGCACCAATCACGCGGGGGCGCGCTGCGAGTGGCGGCCGGGACGGCACGGGCGGGGGCACTGCTGCGGCGGGGCTAGCGTGGGGGGCGTTTGACCAGGCGGCGCAGCTGGACTATTCGGGCTGCTGCTACGGCCATGGCGATGATGGCGCCGCCAACGCCTGCTATCAGCAGGGCCAGGGCTACGGGGAACTGGCCGGTCATCCAGAGGAAGTTGATGCGGACCGCGGCGGTGTTCTGGCTGATGAAGACGATCAGCAGGATGACGACCAGGACGCCGGCCCAGACTCCGAACCAGGCGGCGCCGATCCGCGTATGCGGAACCCGTGCACGGACCTGGGCCGACGGCGGAGGTGGCGGCGAGTCCCCTACCGGGGTCCGCGGCGGCAACGAATCGTCGGCCAGAGGCAGCGTTGACCGCGGGGCGGTTTCCGGCGGGCGTGGTGGCAGCTCAGGTGGGGTTTCAGCGGCCGGGCTACTCATGACTGGGTGTTGCCCTGCGTGACCAATTGTTAATCCCACGGTGCGATTTAAGGATCCGCTAATAGACGGGCGTCGAAGCGTCCCGCTAGGTTCTCCGGCGGGTATCTGGATCGCGTCAAGCACCAGAAGCTCCCGGCCGGGGCACCGCCGGCCGAGACGCGCGGCGCCGGGTGGCGGCCCGGCGCCGCGCCCCTAGCAATACCCACCCAGCCCATGCCGCATCGACGCCACTTTGCCGCTCCGCGCACCCAACTCCGCCCTTGCCCCGCACTCTGGTCCGCTGGCGCCGCGTCCTGGTCCGGTGGCCCCGCACTCTGGTCCGCTGGCGCCGCGTCCTGGTCCGGTGGCCCCGCACTCTGGTCCGCTGGCGCCGCGTCCTGGTCCGGCAGCCCGTAGCTCCTGCAGCCTCCGGTGACTTTCCCCGCTGACTTTCTATGCGCAACCACCGGCAACATCCCGGTCGCGCGCTACGGCCCAGCCCAGGTCCCCACATCGCGCGCGGCAGCCGCCGAAGGCGGAGCCCAGCCCCATTGCGCTCGGAGACACCACGAGGCGTACGAGAAACGGTTTTGATCGAAGCCCACCCAAAGACGGCCAGTGACCAGCCGTAACGTGGGGGTCTGGGGGCTTGGCCCCCAGGTAGGAGTGAGAGCGAGCCAGGTCCACAGAGCAGTACTGCGGACACACTGCTCCCGAGCGAGCGGGCGACGAGAATCGAACTCGCGTAATCAGTTTGGAAGACTGAGGCTCTACCATTGAGCTACGCCCGCATCAACCCCGCACATTCGCGGGGTTGCGGGGATAGCTTACTGAATCATCTCCCGTCGACGCGAACCGGATTCCCCACCAGGTGACTCCGAGGCACGCGCGCGGAAGCGGACCGCATACACTGGCCGTCGCCACGGGGTGTGGCGCAGCTTGGTAGCGCACTCGCTTTGGGAGCGAGGGGCCGTGGGTTCAAATCCCGCCACCCCGACTGACAACCAACTATCGGCAGTTACAAGGAGTACGCCTGTGAAGAGCACCGTCGAGACTCTGAGCCCGACCCGGGTGAAGCTCGCTATCGAGGTGCCGTTCGACGAGCTCAAGCCGAGCCTGCAGAAGGCGTACCGGGAGATCGGCGCGCAGGTGCAGGTGCCGGGCTTCCGTCGCGGCAAGATTCCGAGCGCGGTCATCGATCAGCGGGTCGGGCGTGGCGCGGTCCTCAACGAGGCGGTTCAGGAGGCGATTCCGCAGCAGATCCTGGCGGCCGTGCGTGAGCACGACGTCAAGACGCTGGGTCGCCCCGAGGTCGAGATCACCGAGTTCGCCGACAACGAGCCGCTGAAGTTCACGGCCGAGGTCGACGTGCGTCCCGAGATCACCGTTCCCGACCTGAAGACCATCTCGGTCGAGGTACCGGCGGTCGCGATCGGTGACAGCGAGATCGACGAGCAGATCAACGGCTTGCGTGAGCGGTTCGCGACGCTGAAGACGGTCGACCGGCCCGCCGCCGAGGGCGACTACGTGCAGCTCGACCTGAAGGCCACGGTCGACGGCGAAGAGGTGCCGGGTGGTTCGGCCACGAACATCTCGCACGAGGTCGGCAGCAAGCAGCTGCTCCCGGGTCTCGACGAGGTGCTGGTGGGCCTGGTCGCCGACGCGGACGCCCAGTTCACCACGCAGCTGGTGGGCGGCGACTTCGCCGGCCGGGACGCCGATGTCGAGGTCAAGGTCCGCAGCGTCAAGGACAAGCAGCTTCCCGAGGTCGACGACGAGTTCGCGCAGATGGCGAGCGAGTTCGACACGCTCGAGGAGCTCAAGGGTGACCTGCGCGAGCGGCTGACCAAGGTCAAGAAGGTCGAGCAGATCTACGCGGCCCGTGACGAGGCGCTCAAGCAGCTGGTCGAGGCGGCGAACATCCCGGCTCCCGAGGGTGTCGTCAAGGATGAGGTCGAGGGCCGCAAGCAGGCCATGACCGACCAGCTGGAGCGGATCGGCGCGACCCTGCAGGACTACCTGACCTCGGAGGACAAGACCGAGGAGCAGATCGACCAGGAGCTGACCGAGGCCGCCGAGGAGGGCGTCCGGATTCAGCTGCTGCTCGACACGATCGCCGACGCCGAGGACGTGCAGGTGTCGGACGACGAGTTCGGTCACGAGATCGTGCACCGGGCGCAGCGGGCGCAGATGCAGCCGCAGCAGTACTACGACCAGCTCGTGCAGTCGGGTGCGGCGGCCGCCGTGTTCGGTGACGTGCGGCGGGGCAAGGCGCTCGCTTCGGTCATGGAGCAGGTCGAGATGAAGGACTCCGAGGGCACGGTTCTGACCCTCGACGACCTCCGCGCCGCCTCGGAAGACGAGCACGCAGGCCACAACCACTGACGTCGACGCGGCGGCCCGGGAAGCTTTCCCGGGCCGCCTGCGCTGTCAGCGAACACCTGCCCGAGCGGGAAGCTGATGCGCATTCGACCGGTTAGGTTGGTCGTACGACGGACGACCTGCCGGCCTTCGAACCTGAGGCCGACACAGTTAGCTGTGAAGGGCTGCCATGACCGATCTTCATCTCCCCGCGAGCCCTGTGCTCCGCGGTGATTCCCTCAGTGGCAACCTCGACGACTCGGTCTTCAACCGCCTGCTGCGTGAGCGCATCATCTTCCTCGGCAGCGAGGTGACCGACTCGGTGGCCAACCGCATCTGCGCGCAGCTGCTGCTGCTTTCCGCCGAGGACCCTGAGCGCGACATCAACCTCTGGATCAACTCGCCCGGTGGCTCGGTCTACTCGGGCATGGCGATCTACGACACGATGCAGTTCATCGACAACGACGTGCAGACCGTCGCGATGGGTATGGCCGCGTCGATGGGGCAGCTGCTGCTCTGCGCCGGCGCCCCCGGCAAGCGTTTCTCGCTGCCGCACGCGCGGATCATGATGCACCAGCCGTCGGGTGGCATGGGCGGCACGGCCGCCGACATCGCCATCCAGGCCGAGCAGATGCTCTACACCAAGCGCATGTTCCAGGAGCGGGTCGCCCACCACACCGGCCAGACTCAGGAGCAGATCGAGGCCGATTCCGACCGTGACCGCTGGTTCACGGCCGAAGAGGCCAAGAACTATGGCTTCATCGACAAGGTGATCACCGGGGCCACTCAGGTTCCCGAGGGCGCCGGAACGCTGAACTGAGGAGCTGA
The DNA here is from genome assembly GCF_018829635.1 of Paractinoplanes bogorensis. Classification (GTDB taxonomy): domain Bacteria; phylum Actinomycetota; class Actinomycetes; order Mycobacteriales; family Micromonosporaceae; genus Actinoplanes; species Actinoplanes bogorensis. The sequence continues at coordinate 5,415 of NZ_JAHKKG010000015.1, read as the reverse complement.
ACCATGACTGATCTGACCTTGCCCTCCGGGTTCGCGCCGGTGCACAACCGCTACGTGCTGCCCTCCTTCGTCGAGCGTTCCTCGAACGGGATGATGAAGGAGACGAACCCCTACAACAAGATGTTCGAGGACCGGATCATCTTCCTCGGCGTGCAGGTGGACGACGCGTCGGCCAACGACGTGATGGCCCAGCTGCTCACGCTGGAGAGCTCGGACCCCGACCGCGACATCCTGATGTACATCAACTCGCCCGGTGGCTCCTTCACCGCCATGACGGCGATCTACGACACCATGCAGTACGTGCGCCCCGACATCTCGACGGTCTGCCTCGGGCAGGCCGCCAGCGCCGCCGCCGTACTGCTGGCCGGCGGTACGCCGGGCAAGCGCATGGCGCTGCCGCACTCGCGGGTGCTCATTCACCAGCCGGCCACCGAGGGCGGCTACGGCCAGGGCTCCGACATCGAGATCCAGGCGCGCGAGATCCTGCGCATGCGGTCCCAGATGGAAGAGATGATCGCGCGTCACTCGGGCCGCACGCCCGAGCAGGTCCGCAAGGACGTCGACCGCGACAAGATCATGACGGCCGAGGAGGCCAAGGAGTACGGCATGGTCGATGTCGTGCTGGCGAGCCGTAAGAAGAGCCTGCAGTCGGTGAGCTGAGGCATGCTGTCGGGGGCCGGCCGGGACGGATTAAACTGGCCGACCCCTGACACGCCCGTTTTGGGGGGTCGGAGTTCCGAACCTTTGCGGGTAACGTCGAGCATGCAGCCTCAGTTACGCGGTTCCGCAGACGATGAGATGGCAACGAGGCAATCAGTCCTCGGATCAGGGGCCGGTGCGAGTCGGCCGATGAGCTCAAGGAGAACGTAGGTGGCACGGATCGGCGACGGCGGCGACCTACTCAAGTGCTCCTTCTGTGGGAAGTCGCAGAAGCAGGTCAAGAAGCTCATCGCGGGCCCTGGGGTCTACATCTGCGATGAGTGCATCGACCTCTGCAACGAGATCATCGAAGAAGAGCTGGCTGAGACCGGCGAGGTGAAGTGGGAAGAGCTTCCCAAGCCGATGGAGATCTGCCAGTTCCTCGACCAGTACGTGGTCGGCCAGGAGCAGGCCAAGAAGGCTCTCTCGGTCGCGGTCTACAACCACTACAAGCGGATTCAGGCCGAGTCGAGCGGCGCTCCCGGTGCGGGCAGCGACGTCGAGGTGGCCAAGTCCAACATCATGCTCATCGGCCCCACGGGCTGCGGCAAGACGCACTTGGCGCAGACGCTGGCCCGCATGCTCAACGTGCCGTTCGCGATCGCCGACGCCACGGCGCTCACCGAGGCGGGCTACGTCGGCGAGGATGTCGAGAACATCCTGCTCAAGCTGATCCAGGCCGCCGACTACGACGTGAAGCGCGCCGAGCAGGGCATCATCTACATCGACGAGGTCGACAAGATCGCCCGCAAGAGCGAAAACCCGTCGATCACACGTGACGTCTCCGGCGAGGGTGTGCAGCAGGCGCTGCTCAAGATCCTCGAGGGCACGGTGGCCAACGTTCCGCCGCAGGGCGGCCGTAAGCACCCGCACCAGGAGTTCATCCAGATCGACACGACGAACGTGCTGTTCATCGTGGGCGGCGCATTTGCCGGGCTCGACCGCATCATCGAGTCCCGCGTGGGCCACGGTGGTGTCGGTTTCGGCGCTCACCTGCGGTCGGTCTCCGAGCGGAACACCGACGACATCTTCAGCCGGGTCATGCCGGAAGACATGCTGAAGTTCGGGCTCATCCCCGAGTTCATCGGTCGTCTGCCGGTCATCACCACGGTGCGTAACCTCGACCGCGAAGCGCTCATCAAGATCTTGACCGAGCCGCGGAACGCGTATGTCAAGCAGTATCAGCGGCTCTTCGAGCTGGACGGGGTCGAGCTCGAGTTCGACTTCGGCGCGCTCGAGGCGATCGCCGACCAGGCCATGCTCCGCGGCACGGGCGCTCGTGGCCTCCGCGCGATCATGGAGGAGGTGCTGCAGTCGGTGATGTTCGAGGTGCCGAGCAACCCCGACGCGGCCCGTGTGGTGATCACGCGCGAGGTCGTGCTGGAAAACGTGAACCCCACGATCGTCCCGCGCGAGTTCGTCGGCCGCCGGCGTCGCGAGCGCGAGGAAAAGTCCGCCTAGGTTGTCTCGATCCGCCGCCGTTCCCCTTCCCGGGGGCCGGCGGCGGTTTCTTTTCCCGTACGCCGTCAGCCCTGTTCCCGCCGGATGAGCGTCGCGAGCACGGTTTCGGCCCAGGTGATGTTCATCTGCTCGTACATGCGCCCGGCCATGAGGGTCAGGTAGGGCCCGGCGCGCCGGCTCTCCCGTAGGAAGTCGTCCTCGTCGCGCCCCTTGAGCATGCGTTCGCGGATCTCGTCGTACCGCGCCAGCTTCTCGCGTGACCGGTCGATGCGGGCCCTCGTCTCCGCGATGATCGCCGCGGGGTCGGCGGCGTCGCCCGCCTGGAGCTTGACCAGGAACTCGTCCCGGATCGCGGGTGGCTTGGACGGCCGGCGGCTGAACGACCGTAGTTCTTCGCGTCCCCGCTCGGTCATCGTGAACACGCGCTTGTTGGGCCGCCGGGTCTGTTCGACCACGTGGGCTTTGACCATGCCGTCCTGCTCGAGTCGTTCGAGATCGCGGTAGAGCTGTTGCGGTGTCGCCGACCAGTAGTCCGCCACCGCCACGTCGAACCGTTTGGCCAGCTCGTATCCGGACGCCTCACCCTGGGACAGGGCGGCCAGCAGTGCGTGGCGCAGTGACATCTGGACACCTCCCTCACGCGGAGGTTAGCGTAATCCGCACCTAATCAATTTGTTGACTATAGGGGTTGCCGTGCATCCGTTCCGCGCCGCCGTCGAGTCCCGCGACATCGAAGCCGCCATCGCCCTGCTCCACGAGGACGTCATCTTCAAGAGTCCGGCCGTCTTCACCCCGTACCGGGGTCGTTTCGCGGTGGCGCCCCTGCTGCGGGCCGTTATCGAGGTCTTCGAAGACTTCGAGTACACGCGGGAGATCGGCGACGGTTCCTCCCACGCGCTGATGTTCCAGGCCCGGGTCGGAGACAAGCAGTTGGAGGGCTGCGACTTCCTGCAGGAGTCCCCGACCGGCGAGATCACCGAGTTCGTCGTCATGATCCGTCCGCTCAAGGGTCTGCAGGCCCTGGCCGGAGCGATGCAGGCCCGGCTCACATGACCGTCCGTGAGATCGACGCTCCCGCTGATCTCGAGGCCCTGGCCGCCCTGACCCCGGTCGACTGGCGGGAGTCCTTCACGCTCGCCGTCACCGGGTCGCGAAGCGCCGAACAGTGGGCCCGGCACATGCTCGAGGGCGCCTCCTGGAAAGCCCGGGCCCAGATGGTCACGACCTGGACCCTGCTCGGTATCCCCCTCGCCCCTCCATGGTCCCGCTCCCAGGTGCTGGGCTGGCGGATCCGGCACAACACCCCGGGCGCGATCGTGCTCGAGGTCCGCGCCGCGGCCGGCGTCACCGCTCGCCTGGTGCTGCACATCTCGGGCACCGACCTGACCCAGGTCATGCTGGTCCGCTACGACCACCCGCCCGGCCGGCTCATCTGGTCCCGCCTGGCCCCCGCGCACCACCGCTTCCTCCGCGCGTTGCTGGAGGTTGGTCAGCGGCGGGCCCGCTCGTAGGCTGCACCTATGCGCGTTGCGGTGTGTCAGCTGAATTCGCGGGCCGATCGGGATGACAACCTGCGAGTGGCCCGTGGGCTGCTGGAACGGGCGGCGGCGGCCGGTGCCGAGCTGGCCGTGCTGCCGGAATACGTCGACTACCTCGGTCCCGGAGACACGGCGCCCAAACCCGAGGGGATCGACGGGGAGTTCGCCCAGTTCTTCGCGTCCGCCGCACGAGAGCTGGGGATCTGGGTCCACGCCGGGTCCTTCCACGAGGCCGGCCCGGACGAGCGCCGCACCTACAACACGTCCCTGGTCTTCGACCCACGCGGCGAGCTGGTCACCACGTACCGGAAGATCCACCTGTACGACGTGGAGATCGCGGGCCGGGTCTCCTATCAGGAGTCGCGTTCGGTGGCTCCCGGCGCCGAGACGGTGGCGGCCGACATCGCCGGGGTGCGTACCGGGCTCTCCATCTGTTACGACCTCCGTTTCCCCGAGCTCTATCGACGGCTCGCGGTCGGGGGAGAGGCCCGCGTCTTGATCGTGCCGGCCGCCTTCATGATGCACACCGGCCGCGACCACTGGGAAGTGCTGTTGCGGGCGCGCGCGATCGAGAACCAGTGCTACGTGGTGGCCGCCGGCCAGATCGGAGACCACGACCCCGGCCGTACGTGTTTCGGCCGCAGCATGATCGTGGATCCGTGGGGCACCGTGGTCGCCCAGGCGCCCGACACCGTAGGGATCGTCACCGCGGAGCTGGATCTTGAGCATCTCGAGCAGATCCGGACCGAGCTGCCCAGCCTGGCCAACCGTCGGCTCTGACCCGGCTTTTGCTTTGTGTCAGCGGCGTCACAGCAGCTGGAAGAGGTAGCCGACGACCGCCAGGCCGATCACGGCGCCACCACTGAGGAGCATCGCTCCGCCCATACGGGACGGACCCCGTTCGAGGAGCCGGCGGACCGAGACCACCAGCGTGACCAGCACAAGCGTGCCGATGAGGAACTGTCCGAACGGCATGATCATGTCGACCAGCACGTCAGCTGCCAGCGTCCCGGAAGCTCCCATGGCACCACTCTTTCACGATGTGAAGCCGTTTCGGGGCGTCTCGGCGCACGGCCGGGCACGGGGGTCGATTTGCATGCGCGGCCCCCGGTCTTGTAACTTTCTCTCTGCCCGAGGGAAACCCGGACGAACGGCGCGAAAGCGACGGACGCCCAGGAACCTCCCGGGTACGCAAGAAGCTCGATTAACGAGCTCGGGCGGAGCGGAGCAGGGCAACTTGCGCCAGCGAAACCGACCGGGTAAGGTAGTCAGGCCAGCGGGGAACCGGGCAAGCAGATCACGAAAGTGATCGTCGGCCGGTCCGCAAGGCCACTCTCACGATCCACCCGCCGGAAAGCGGGTTCGAGTCGTGGGGCAAACTTGGGCGATGCAAGCAAGATCTTGGATCTTGCGCTTGCGAAGTCGACCGGGTAAGTTTGAGCGGTTGCCCCGGAGCAGTAAGCCGGGTGTGGTTGTTCTTTGAGAACTCAACAGGGTGCTTGATAAGCCAGTGCCAATTAAGTAATACCCCGGCCGGCTTCTCGTTCTTTGGGGCGAGTTAGTTCGGTGGGAGATTCCTTTGGCAGTTAATAACTGCCGGGACGCTTTTCCACAGTTTTTGTTGGAGAGTTTGATCCTGGCTCAGGACGAACGCTGGCGGCGTGCTTAACACATGCAAGTCGAGCGGAAAGGCCCTTCGGGGTACTCGAGCGGCGAA
>NZ_JAHKKG010000014.1 GCF_018829635.1 Paractinoplanes bogorensis | reverse complement strand
GAGCGGGGACGCAGCAACGAGCGGGGACGCAGCAACGAGCGGGGACGCAGCAACGAGCGGGGACGCAGCAACGAGCGGGGACGCAGCAACTAGCGGGGACGCAGCAACGAGCGGGGACGCAGCAACGAGCGGGGACGCAGCAACGAGCGGGGACGCAGCAACGAGCGGGGACGCAGCAACGAGCGGGGACGCAGCAACTAGCGGGGACGCAGCAACGAGCGGGGACGCAGCAACGGGTGGCGACGCAGCAACGAGCGGCGACGCAGCGACGCCGAGCGCGACGCCCAGCCCGGCGGCTCCGACGGCGACCGGCCCCGTGGCGTCGTACAACTTCGACTCGACGATCGCCGACGGCACCTTCGACGACGGCTCGGGCCACGGTCACCTGCTGCGCGCGGTCACCCGCCACGGTGGCCAGGTCGCCATGGAACCGCACGCCGCCGGCCAGGCCCTGACGTTCCCGCCGCGCTGTTCGGGCGACGACTGCCCGCGTCTGGTGCTGCAGGCCGAGGCGACCCCGGACCTCAACCCGGGCAACCGGCCCATCCGCTACGGCGCCGGCCTGCGCCTGGCCACCGCCCCGGCCGGCACGAAGGGTCCGGACGGGCAGAACGTGCTGCAGAAGGGCTACGCGTCCGAGGGCGGGCAGTACAAGTTGCAGGTGGACGGCGTCACCGGCAAACCGAGTTGCGTGATGACCGACCGGGCGGGCGGGACGACGTACGTGGCCCGCAGTCGTTCCTCGATCGCCGACGACGCCTGGCACGCCGTCGAGTGCCGTCGCGCCGGCCCGACCCTGACCATCGTGGTCGACGAGCAGGTGCGCGCGAGCACGGCGATCCCCGAGACGCTGTCGGTCGACTCGGCCCAGCCGTTCAGCCTCGGCGGCAAGGGCGTCGGCGTGAACAACGACCAGTACCACGGCGCCCTCGACGACGTCTGGATCACCATCGGCTAGGAAGCCGTGCGGACACTCCGGAGCCGCATCCCCGTGTCAGCCAGGAAACAGGCCCGTGCAGTCCTGTTCGGACGGTTGGAACTTTGCGAGGATCCTGATGCGGGCACGGGGGTGCAGCCGCGACATGGGGGAGCGGCCTCCCGTCCCCAGGGGAGGGTTCATATGCGACGGATTCTGACATCCGTGCTGCTGGTGCTGGCCGGGCTCGGGATCGCCGTCCCGGCCGGCGCCGCGCCGGCGTCGGCGCCGACCGTGCGGTTCGTCTCGGCGACGCTGGTGGCCGGTGGTGCCGCGGCCGATCTGCGCTACCTCGTCGACTGCCACAGCACCGGCTATTTCCGCCTCTATCAGGAGGCTCGGCAGTCGTTCGGCGAGCGGCCGACGTTCGCGACCGGGCATCTCGATCTCGACTGCACCGGCCGGCCGCAGGACGTGACGATCCGGGTTGCCGAGGGCTACGGGCTCGGTCTCCGTCTCGGCGCCACGCAGACCACGCTGCTGGCCGACTTCCTGCTCGCGTCCGGCTATCACGGCATCGCGCGCGAGAACGTCAGCCACACGATCCGGAGCGGGCCGCCGCGCAACACGTACAGCGCGCCCGGCGTCCCCACGGTGCACCTCGCGCGGGGGACCGTCGACCGGGTGACCAACACGGCGACCGTCACGGTGGTCACGAAGTGCGCACCAGGCTCGGCGAAGACCGACGCCGCCGCGTTCGAGGTATATCAGATCAACGGCGGGGTGATCGCGTACGGATACGCGACCCTCTCGTACGCATGCACCGGCGCGCCGGTCGTCCAGCAGGTGAACGTCACCGGAACGACCGACGGCTCGCTGCTGCACGCCGGGCCGGTCGTCGCGATGTTGCATTTCAGCTGGTGCGAACCGCAGCCGGAGGGTGAGCCCACCTGCACCGACCGCTATCTCACCGACACGGTCCGACTCGTCTGACAAGTCCCAGGTAGAAGGGCCGCTGACATCCGTCGGCGGCCCTTGGTGTATTTCGATGATTACCGATTGTCATGATCAATGTGGAGAGTTGGGTTTCCCACATGCGACAATCGCGAGCATATCGAGTGATGACCTCACTATGCGGGTACTGGTAGCGTTGCCCGCCGTTGTCTACGCAGCGTGAGGAGCTGACGAATGGCCAGCTGGATCTTGGTTCCCTGCCTGGTGAAGCTGCGCTCCGAGTTCGACATGATCGCGCCGAACCGCGACAAGACGAGCGACGGCTCGGTCGGCGACTCGGCCCACTCCGCCGAGGTCTCGGACCACAACCCGGACGAGACCGGGAACGTGCCGATCCGCGACGCCGACAAGATCAACGAGGTGCATGCGATCGATGTCGACGTCGACCTGCGCACCCCCGGGTTGACGATGGAGCAGGTGGTGCAGTTCCTGCTCGGCCGGTGCCGGTCGGGGGCCGAGACGCGGCTGCGCTACATCATCTACAACCGGCGCATCTGGTCGGCCAGCACGTCGTGGCGTCAGCAGGCGTACACCGGCGCGAACCCGCACGACCACCACGCGCACTTCTCTTCCTCGTACGAGACGAATCGCGAAGCATCGCAAGTTTCCTGGCATCTGGAGGATGTTCCCGTGGCACTCACCGCCGACGACAAGAAGTGGATCTCAGCGGAGATCGCCAAGCAGGTCAAGGCGCAGGTCGACGACATCTGGGCCTACAACATCGGCCGGGCCACGGGCACGCCCTCGCAGCGCGCCGACGGCGCCCTGGTGACCGCGAACCTGCGGGCCGGCACGCTCACCAACGACCAGGTGCCCAAGCTGTTCGATGCGATCGAGCAGCTCACGGCGCAGGTGGCCGAGCTCAAGGCCTCGGTGGCGAGCCGCACGTCCTGACCTTCAAGAAAGGTCAAGCCCAGTTTCCCCGTACGAGGGAACCGGGCTTGACCTTTGTCTTGAGCTAGGGTGCCGGGGGCGTCGTGCCGGCCTCGGCGTTCGGATTGGTACCGGTGTCGTCGCCACTGCCGGCCGGAGACGAGTTGCCGGGATCCGGGTTCTCGCCGCCGTCGCCGGGCGGCTCCACCACCGGCGGCGACTCGGACGTGCTGCCGCCGGGATCCGGAGTCTCCGTCTCGGTCGGGGGCGGCGCGCTGGTCGGCGTGGCCGGGCGGGTGACCGTGCCCGGGTTCTGCGGGCGGGGGCGGGTCCGGGTGGTCGCCGGTTCGGGTGCGTCCCCGCTGCCGACCGACCCCGTCACCGACGTCGACGGCGACACGCCGCCCGGGTCGCTGTTCTCGCGGGTGGGAAGCCAGATGACCAGGGCCGCGACCGCCGCCGCGACGACCAGCACGCCGGCTCCGGCCAGGGCGAGTGTGGACCGTCGAGGGCCACCGCCGACGGGTGCACCGGGCTCGGGCAGCGTTGTTCCCGCGCCGTAGCGAGGCTCGGCCGGAGTGGCTGCGCCCGCCGCGTATCGGGGCGCGGCCAGGATCGCGGTCGTGCTTTCTCCGCCACCGCCGGCCAGCGCCCGGTCGGCCGCGTCAGCCATGGCTTCGGCGCTCGGGAAGCGGTCGTCCGGGTTCTTGGCCATGGCGCGCAGCACCAGAGCGCGTACGGGGGAAGGAATGTCCGACGGCAGATCCGGGGGCGGCTCGTTCACGTGCTGCATCGCGATCGCGATCGGGTTGTCGCCGGTGAACGGCGCGTGCCCGGCGAGGCAGTGATAGGCGACCACGCCCAGCGCGTAGAGGTCGGCGGGCGGCCCGGTCTGCTCCTTCGACACCTGCTCGGGCGCGATGTACATCGCCGTGCCGACGACCTCGCGCGCACCGGTCAGCGTCGACGAACTCGCCGAGCGGGCCACGCCGAAGTCGACCAGGACGACCGTCCCGTCCGGCTTGATGATCAGGTTGCTCGGCTTGACGTCGCGGTGCACGATGCCGGCCTCGTGCGCGGCCTCGAGGGCCCGCGCTGCCTGGGCCACCACCGACATGGTCTCGGCCGGGGTCAGGCGGCCGCGCTCGGCGATCCGCTCGTTCAGTGGCTCGCCGTCGATCCGGGCCATCACGATGTAGGCGTCGGTGCCGTCCGCGGTCTCGCCGAAGTCGTAGACGTCGGCCACGCCCGGGTGGTGCAGCGCCGCCATCGAGCGGGCCTCGTGCCGGAACCGCTCCTGGAATCCCGGGTCGGCGGCCCGGTCGGCGTGCAGCGTCTTGACCGCCACGTCGCGGCCGAGCACCGTGTCGGTGGCCCGCCAGACCTCACCCATGCCACCGGCCGCGATCCGGTCGTCCAGCCGGTATCGACCGCCGAGAATCTCCCCTGGGTTTGGCATGCCACCCCTTCTACCCGAGCACCGCTGAGACCATACGCGCCAACGACGGGAATCAACGTCCGGGAACGGGCGCGGAGCTGAGATCGCCCGTGCGGTGGATCGTCTGCCACTTCAATCTCCGCCCGGTGAGCGCGGCGAGAGCCGAGTGCAGCAACACAAGGTACATGACCTGGCGGTAGACGATCTGCTGGAGGGGCAGGGTCCACAGCGGGCGCAGTGGTTCCCGATCGAGCCGGAACGCCAGCACCGCGGTCAGCACCTGCACGACCAGCATGGCCAGCCAGCCGATGATGGTGATCTCGCGGTCGAGGAACAGGATGCCGTAGATCGCCATCAGATCGATCAGCGGCGCCAGCAGCGGCAGCGCCACGCTGAAGAGGGCGATGAACAGCAGCCCGCTGCGGCCGAACGAACTCTTGTCGAGCACCGCGCGCCGGTGCTTCCACATCGCCTGCATGGTGCCGTAACTCCAGCGGTAGCGCTGCCGCCAGAGCTGCCGCAGGGTGGCCGGCGCCTCGGTGTAGGAGCGCGCCGATTCCTGATAGACGACCCGCCAGCCGGCCCGCTGGATGGCGATGGTCAGGTCGGTGTCCTCGGCCAGGGTATCCGTGCTGAGCCCGCCGGCCTGGGTCAGTGCCGCCCGCCGGAACGCCCCGAGCGCGCCCGGGATGGTGGGGATGCAGCCGAACGTGTCGTACAGGCGGCGGTCCAGATTGAACCCGATCACGTACTCGATGTGCTGCCACCGGCCGATCAGCCCGCGCCGGTTGCCGACCTTGACGTTGCCCGCGACCGCGCCCACGGCCGGGTCACCGAACGGCTGCACCAGCCGGTGGATCGCGTCGGTCTCGGCCACCGTGTCGGCGTCGACCATCACGACCAGCTCGTTGCGCGACAACCGGACCCCGGCGTTGAGCGCGTTCGCCTTGCCGCCGTTGGGAATGGTGACGATCCGAACATTTCCCAACCGCAGCGCCCGTACGGCGTCAGCGGTGCCATCGGTTGACCCGTCGTCCACGACCAGCACGTCGACGTCCGGGTGGGCGCTCAGCGCGAGGGAGCGTACGGCCGGGCCGATGGTCTTCTCCTCGTTGTACGCGGGCACCACGATCGTCACCGGGGACGTGACCGGAAGCCCCCATGACCAGTCCGGGCTGCGCCGGTGCCGGGAGTGCCGCCACGCGAACGCGAACAGGATCAGCGTCCGGATCACGATCAGCCCGCCGGCCAGGATCAGCAGCACCCAGAGGACGTTCAGGACGGCGTCCGACACCCGTACGGTCCAGACCAGCGCCCGGCCCCGCCACACCGCGTCGCTCGCCGCCGGCGGGTTGGCCTGACCGCCGGTCGCCGCGCTCACCGTGCTGAACCGGAAGCCGCGTTTCTGCAGCTCGGGGATCAGCCGGTCGAGCGCGGCCACGGTCTGCGACCGATCGCCGCCCGCGTCGTGCAGCAGGATGATCTGCCCGCCGTCGCCCTTCGGAGTGACGTTGCGGACGATCGCGTCGGCCCCCGGACGTTTCCAGTCCTCACTGTCCATCGTGTCCAGCACGGTCAGATAGCCCTGGGCGCCGACCGCCTGCACGGTCTGCCAGTCCTTGTCGGTCAGCGCGTCGGCGAACGACGAGTACGGCGGGCGCATCAGCCGGGTCGAGCGTCCGGTGGCGTTCGCGATGGCCAGCTGGGTCTGCGAGTTCTCCATCTCGCGCCGCCACTCGGGCAGCTCGGCCAGGTCGGGGTGGGTGAACGTGTGCCCGCCCAGCTCGTGGCCCTCGCGCGCGATCCGTTCGGCGATCGCCGGGTGCCGCGCGACCTGCGACCCGACCACGAAGAAAGTGGCGGGCGTGTGATGCCGGGCCAGCACGTCCAGGATCTGCGGCGTCCACCGCGGATCGGGCCCGTCGTCGAAGGTGAGCGCGATCGTCTTGTCCGGCATCCCGTACGACGTGGGCTTGTCACCGGTCAGGTCGATCACCGGGCCGCCGTCCTTGACCGGTTCCGGCACGTTCCTGTCGCTGGTGGTGGCCGGATCGGTGCCGTCCGGACTGAACCCCGCATCGGTGTAGACGGACACCAGGATCACGGTCGCGAGCAGCAGCAGGGCGATCAGCGCGAGCACTCCCGCCAGCACCCGGCGCCGGGCGATCCGCCTCTTCCGCTGCACCGGTGGCAGCATCGAGGTCGTCTCGCCGGGATCCTTCGGCGGCGGCGTCGCCCGGTAGACCGTCACGTGGCCGAGGTGGTGCTCGACGGCGCCCGCGGCGGCGGCTCGGCCGACCCGGTGAACTGGCTGACCCACACCGCGACCAGGGCGGCGATCAGCACGAACCCGACGGCGTAGGCCGTCCACCGCAGCCACTTGCGTCGCCCGCCGCTGGGGTCCACAAAGACCGGCGGCGGTTCCTCCTTGGCCAGCGCGAACAGTTCGGTCCTGGCGTTCTCCGGGGTCGGCGCCTTCCCGACCGCGCGGCCCACCCGGGCGCGTCCTTTCGGAGGCCGCCCGACCGGCGCGCGTCCGATGTTCGGTTTCTCCCCCATGCCATCGACGCTAGAAGATGCGCCCGTTGTGCGCACTTCCTAGGTAAGGCATATGTCAGTCCTATTCTTGTGGATCTCTAAAAGCGATTCTGGAAGAACTCGCTGACCCGTCGCACCGTACGAGTTCCGGCGCGAGCCGTCATGACCGCCGGATGAAACTCGATAAGCGCCTTGGCCAGGTCGCCCGGCGCCTGCTCCGCGGCGGCGTCGCGCACGGCGCGGACGTTGTCGGTCAGCAGTTTGGTGCTCTCCGCGACATACACCTCGAGAACCGGGGTGACCGCGCCGCTGGTCGCTCCGGAGGCGACCCGGGCCAAAGTGCCGCCGACCGGCCCTCCCGCCGTCGCGCCGGCGGCTCCGGCGAGCGCGCCGATCGCCTGGTCGACGACCTGGCCGGCGACCTTGCCGACACGTTGAGCGCGCTGTTCGTCCGGGTCTTCGTCGTCCTCGAGCATCGTCTGTGCCCCGTAGATCGTCCCGCGTACTTTGTCGCGAAGCCAGGGACGGCCCAGGCCTCCGGCGACCCCCGATCCCACAGCCTCGCCGTAGTTCACCTCGTCCGGCATTCCGCTTACGCTCATGGTGACCACCCTCCGGCACCAGCGTTCCGGCCCGGCAAGATCGAATCAATGGTCGTGGGTGGAACGGCACACCTGATCATTCAGGCGTGCGCCCGTTCAGATATTTTCCTGGTCGCCCGCACTTTCAGATGATCGTGGAAAATGCCCACAGCGCGTCGGAGAGAAGATGTCCAGCATTCTCGAGATCTCGTTGGTCGCCGGCAACGATCGCTACGACGGCGACGATCCACGGTGGCTCGATCAGGTCGCCGACCTGCACGCCGAGCTGCGCCGCGAGACAGAATCGCTGCGCCCGGCGCGGGAACCGGTGCCGGGCGCCAAGGGCGCGGCCGAACAGGTGGTGCTCGCGCTGGGCACGGCCGGGGTGTTCCATACCGCGCTGGAAGTGATGCGCACGTGGCTCGCGCGCGACAAGCACCGCTCCCTGACGATAACCGTGACCGGGGCCGACGGCGCGCCGCGCACGGTGGAGATCAGCGCCGAGAACGCCTCCCGCGACGCCTGGCAGCCGATCATCGATGCGGCAGCAAAGCTCGCGCGGGACGAGGAATGACCTGTCGGGCGCTGCTGATCGGCAACAGCGTCTTCGACTCGGACGCGAGCCTGAACCCGCTCAACGCGCCGACCAAGGATGTGGCCCGCCTGCACCGGGCGCTGGTGCAACCGGAGACCGGTCTGTTTGCCGAGGACCACGGACGGCTGATCACCGAGCGTACGGCGGAAGAGGATTCCTGCAGCAGTCGGTCGCCCGCAGCACGGTGATCATTTTGGACTGTTAGCAGCGGCATGTTCAAGGGCGGTGACATCGGGACGCCGCTGGCCGGTCCGGGGCGCTTCGTCGTGTCGAGCAGCCGGGGCCGCGATCTGGCCAACGACGCGCTTTGACGGCGACGCCGCGGTCAAACTGGCCCGCCGCCCGGCTGCGGCGACCCCGGCGGCTCCGACGGTCCCGGCCTTCGCGCTCTCGGAAAATGTGATCGTCCTGCGTGAAGTCCAGCCCGGCGAACGACTAGCCCCCGAGGTCCGCCGCCTGATGCGGTGGCCGGTCGGCCGGCGAAACCTCCCCGCGCCGACCGACGGAGACCTTCGCACCGAACCGGCCCGGCGCATCGCGGTCCGGACCGGAAAGCCGTCTTCGCTTGTGTCCTGGCCGTTCTTGGTTTGGTGGGGGTGCCCGCGGCCTTCATCCTGCACCTGCCCGTTGCGTTATTTGTCGGCCTGATCCTGACGTTGCTGGCTGCTGCCGTGATGAGAGGCTCCGAGTCGAACGTGTCCGGGTTCCGGGCCGCGGTCTACGGCATCGCTGCGGTCGCCGCGGTGGTGGTGACAGCGTGGTTGATTTCGATGATCGCATCCGCCGGTTGACGCGAGCCGGATCCGGCGCTGGGTCGTGGAACACCCGACAGGCCTATTCCCGGCGCCGGGATATTGGCCGTGATCGTGTCGTCGCGGGAACGGAGAGTTCGCGGAATTTCTGCTAACCGGATCGGACCGCCTGATCATCCTTCCGATGTGGCCGTTCGGCCATTTCCGGCGACGCGCGCACCGACGGTACGTTACCAACGTGCTTTGTGGGGCTTCAATTGATCACGCTATTTCCGTACGCCGCTGCCGCACCTCGGAGACGCCATGCCGGACACTCTCGAACTCTTACTGGTCGCTCGCAACGACCGATATGACGACGAGGATCCCCGCTGGCTCGACCAGATCGCCGACCTGACAGGCGACCTTCGACGCGAGACCGAGGCGCTGCGACGGACACGGGAAGCGGTGCCGGGGACCAAAGGCATGGCCGAACAGCTGGTCCTGGCGCTGGGGACAGCGGGCGCGTTCCACACCACGCTCGAAGTCGTGCGTGCATGGCTCGCCCGCGACCGGCATCGTGCGCTGACGATTACCGTGACCAGCGCTGATGGCGCCGAACGGACCGTCGTTGTGTCGGCCCGCAACGCGTCGAGGGACGCCTGGCAGCCGCTCATCGATGCGGCGGCGAAGCTTTCGCGGGACGAGGAATGACCTATCGGGCGCTGCTGATCGGCAACAGCGTCTTCGACTCGGACGCCGGTCTCAACCCGCTCAACGCGCCGACCAAGGACGTGGCCCGGTTGCATCGGGCGCTCGTGCAGCCCGGAACGGGGCTTTTCGCCGATGAACACGTCCGGCTTATCACCGAGCGCACATCGGACGAGATTCTCGACGAACTCGACCTGTTCTTCGCCGGAGCGCGTCGAGATGATCTTCTCCTGCTCTATTACAGCGGGCACGGGCTGCTGGACGAACGGAATCACTTTTATCTGTGCGGACGCACCACCCGTTCCGACCGGCTGTTGCGCACGGCCGTCAGCAATGTGCGCATCAACGAGTTTCTGCAGCATTCGGTCGCTCGCAGCACAGTGATCATTCTGGACTGCTGCAGCAGCGGAATGTTCAAGGGTGGTGACCTCGGCACACCGCTGGCCGGACCGGGCCGGTTCGTGGTGTCGAGCAGTCGCGGCCGCGATCTGGCCAACGACGCGGCCACCCCGACCGGGACCAGCCTGTTCACCGAGTCGCTGGTGGCCGGCATGCTGGGCGCGGCCGAGGACCGCAACCACGACGGTTACGTCGATCTGCGCGAGATCTTCGACTACGTGCGTGACACGCTGACTGCCACGAGCAAGCAGATTCCGCACTGCCGGTTCGACGGCGACGCGGCGGTCAAACTGGCCCGCCGCCCGGTTGCAGCGCCGGTCCCGATGCGACCGGATCGAACGGGCGAGCCGGCGTTCACCCTCTCCGAGAACGCGGTAGTCCTGCGTGACGTGCACCCGTCGGAACGCCTGGATCCCGAGGTGATCGAGATCTATCCGCTGTCCGGCGAGACGCTGGAATGCCGGGCCGAGACGGACGCCACGTGGCTGCGCCCCCAGATTCAGGGCCATCGCCTGATCGTCCACCTCGAACCCGTGCCGGGGCCGAACCGGGGGAAGATCCTGATCCGTGACCTGGGCTCACAGAGTGTGCGAACGCTGCGCGTCGAGGTTCACGTGACGCCGGTGACGGCGAAAGATGGGCCGTCCGCCCATCCAGTCCCGCCGCCCGAGGTCCACCGGCCGGCGGATCCGGAACAGGCGAGTCACACCCAGCCGGCGAGTTACTCGCAACCGACGGAACCGGCCTCCTCGCCGGACCGGAATCCGCCGGTCGAGCCTGGCCCGCCGGGAATGCAGCCGGAGCCGCCCTGGTCCGTGCGACCGACACCATGGCCAGGGTCATTTGCGGACGTCGGCCCCGATGTCGGTGATCCGAACTCGGCGGCCGGTGCCGAGGCGGAGAACAAGGCAAAGATCGCTTTCACCCTGGCGATTTCGGCGCTTCCTGCGGCCGTGCTCTGTCCATACGTGGGAGGAATCGTCGGCATCATTGCCCTGGTTTTCGTGAAGCGGGCTGCGAACTCCGGAGTCGTCCTGCCTGACCCTGTCCGCAAGCGGCTACGCACCACGCGAATCCTGTCGTACGTCTCGATCGCACTCAATGTCGCGGTCGCCGCATTTCTCATCGTCCCACCGCTGTTCAGCAAATGACACCGGGCCGCGCGGCGCGGCCCGGTGCGGTTCAGGTACGTCAGGCGTGGTTGCGGCGGGGCAGGAACAGGGCGAACACCGCGCCCGCGGCCACGATCAGCGCGCCCACGATCACCGCGGGGCGGAGGCCGTCGACGAAGGACTGCAGGGACTCGTAGCCGCCGTGGGAGCTGAAGATCGAGGCCAGGGCGGCGACGCCGGCGGCCACGCCGACCTCGCGGATCGTGTTGTTCACGCCGGAGGCCACGCCCCGGTCGGCGTCGGTCACGCTGGCCAAGGCCACCGTGCTGATCGGGGCGAAGGTCAGGCCCATGCCGATGCCGGCCAGGGCGAACGCCACCACCAGGCTGCCGTAGCCGACCGTGGTGCTGGTCGCCAGCGCGATCCACAGGATGCCGGCGGCCAGGAAGAGCTGGCCGGCGAAGATCAGGGCGCGCTGGCCGATGCGGTCGCCGAACAGGCCGGCCAGCGGGGCGACGATCATCGGGGCGGCCGTCCACGGGAGGGTGCGCAGGCCGGCCTCGAGCGGGCTCAGGCCCTGCACCACCTGGAAGAACTGGGCCAGCAGGAAGACCGAGCCGAACGCGCCGGCCGAGAACGTCAGGGTGACCGTGTTGACCAGGCTGAAGCCGGGGGAGCGGAACAGGCGCAGCGGCAGCATCGGTGACTTGCTGCGCGCCTGCCAGAGCACGAACGCGGCCAGCAGGGCACCGCCGCCGATCAGCATGGTCAGGACGCGGGCCGAGGTCCAGCCGCGGTCGGGGCCGTCGACCACGCCCCAGATGACCAGGAGCATGCCGGCCGCCGAGAGCACCAGGCCGAGCGGGTCGAGGCGGCGGGCGCCTCCGCGGGACTCGCCGAGCACGGTCAGGGCCAGCACGACGGCGACCACGCCGACGGGGACGTTCAGCCAGAAGATCCAGTGCCAGTCCAGACCTTCGACGACCGCGCCGCCCACGACCGGGCCGACCGCCACGCCGAGGCCGCTGATTCCACCCCAGATTCCCACCGCGGCCGTACGCAACCGGTCCGGCACCGCCTCGGCGAGCAGTGTCAGGGCCAGCGGCGCGACGGCGGCACCACCCAGGCCCTGCACGGCTCGGGCCGCGGTGAGTTGCCACGGCTCGGTCGCCAGAGCCGCGGCGGCCGAGGCGAGCGTGAAGACGACCAGGCCGGCCACGAACATGCGGCGCCGGCCGATGCGGTCGCCGAGCGCGGCCGCGGTGAGCAGGAACGCCGCGAAGGGCAGCGTGTACGCGTTCACGAACCACTGCAGGTCGGCCAGCGACGCGCCCAGTTCGGTGCGGATGACCGGCAGCGCCGTGCTGACGACCAGGTTGTCCAGCGTGACCATGAAGGTCGGGATGCCGACGGCGGCGAGCACCGCGGCCAGGGGGCGGCGGCTGCGCTGCGACGGTGCGGCGGGCGCCTCGATTACGGCGGTCATCAGATCTCCCCGAAGAGAAAGTTGTTATCGACTGATAACTAAGTCGAGGGCCACGTTAGTTATTGACTGATAACATGTCAACCGTGACCCGAACCCGCCTCACCGCCGAGGAACGCCAGGAGCAACTGATCGAAGCCGCCGTCCGGGCGTTCGGCGAGAACGGATACGCCGGCACGACGACCGATCAGGTGGCACGACTGGCGGGCGTTTCCCAGCCGTACGTGATCCGCCTGTTCCGCACCAAGCAGGAGCTCTTCCTGGCCGCGGTGCAGCACGCGGGCGACCGCATCGAGGCCAAGTGGCGAGAGGCGGCCGGGCGGGAGGCCACCCTGGAGAGCCTCGGTGGGGCGTACAAGGAGCTGCTCGAGCAACCCGGCCTCAT
Source organism: Paractinoplanes bogorensis (assembly GCF_018829635.1). Lineage (GTDB taxonomy): Bacteria > Actinomycetota > Actinomycetes > Mycobacteriales > Micromonosporaceae > Actinoplanes > Actinoplanes bogorensis. The sequence goes on along the minus strand of NZ_JAHKKG010000014.1, from coordinate 276,862 downwards.
GAACACCCTGCTGCACGGGTTCGCGGCCAGCGCCGATCCCGCGGTCGGGGAGCCGGTGCGTACGTGTTTCGGCCGGCTCTACGACGTCGTACGGGAGCTGACCGGTGCCGACGACGAGGAGGCCCGGGACTTCTTCGCGTTCGGCATGCTGCTGACCTGTCTCGGCTCGATGCGGGTGATCGGGCCGGGTGCGGTGCCGCCGCCGGCCTGGGCGGTGGGGATGCTCGGCACGTTCAAGAACCTGTAGGCGAAAACCCAGGTCACTGCCAGGAAAACGTGTCACGCTCCGGTCACCGCGACGCGAGGAGGAGCACGACCTGATGGGTGACGGCCACCATCCGACCGACGAGAGCATGCCCCCGTGTGGGTGCTGAGCCTTCTGCTGGGGCTGCTGGTGGTCCTGGCGATCACCGCGGCGACCGGCTATTTCGTGGCGCAGGAATTCGCCTACATGGCGGTCGACCGCTCCCGGCTCGCGGCCCGTGCCGCCGACGGTGACAGCGCGGCCGGCCGGGCCCTGGCGGTCACCCGGCGCACCTCGTTCATGCTCTCCGGAGCCCAGCTCGGCATCACCATCACCGCCCTGCTGGTCGGCTATGTGGCCGAGCCGCTGATCGGCGAGTCGCTCGGCACCGCCCTCGGTGGCGTGGGCGTGCCGGCCGGGGTCGGCATCGCGATCGGCACGGTGGCCGCGCTGCTGTTCTCGACGTTCGTGCAGATGCTGTTCGGTGAGCTGTTCCCGAAAAACCTGGCCATCTCGCGGCCCGAGCCGGTGGCCGTCTGGCTGGCCCGGTCGACCCAGGCCTACCTGCGGGTGTTCGGGTGGCTGATCGCCTTCTTCGACAAGTCGTCCAACGCGCTGCTGCGGCTGTTCGGCATGGAACCGGTGCACGACGTGGAGCACGCGGTCAGCCGGCGCGACCTCGAGCACATCGTCAGCGACTCCCGCGAGTCGGGTGACCTGCCCGCCGAGCTGTCGGTGCTGCTCGACCGGGTGCTCGACTTCCCCGACCGCGACGCCGGCCACGCGATGATCCCGCGGGCCCGGGTCGACGTGGTCGAGCCCGGCCTGACCACCAAGGAGCTGTGGACCACGATGGCCGGCGGCCACTCGCGCTACCCGGTGCTCGACGACCGCGACGACGTGATCGGCGTGGTGCACCTGGCCGACCTGCTGGCCGTCGACCGCGACGACGAGGGGACGGTGACCGGCATCATGCGGCCGCCGGTGCTGGTGCCGACGTCGATGCCGCTGCCCCGGGTGCTGCAGACCCTCACCGACCGGCGGGCCCAGCTGGCCTGCGTGCTCGACGAGCACGGCGGTCTGGCCGGGGTGATCACCCTCGAAGATCTCGGCGAGGAACTGGTCGGCGAGATCGAGGACGAACACGACGACGTACCGCCGCCGGTCCCGGCCCGGAGCAACGGCGCGTGGGAGTTGTCCGGCACGCTGCCGATCGACGAGGTCGAGCGCACCATCGGGCACGACCTGCCCGAGTCGTCCAACGAGACCCTGGCCGGCCTGGTCATCGCACTGCTCGGCGAGTTGCCCGCGGTGGGCGCCACGGCCCGGCTCGACCTCGATCCGGCCGAGCTGACGTTCGAGGTGCTGGCGGTCGAGCGGCACGTCCCGTCCCTGCTGCACCTGACGATCGAGGGGCGGCGATGAGCAACCCGTGGGTGGTCACCGCGGTCACCGTGCTGCTGATCGTGCTCAGTGCCTTCTTCGTGGCGGCCGAGTTCGCGCTGCTGGCCGCCCGCCGGCACCGCCTCGACGAGCGGGCCGCGCACAGCCGGTCGGCGCGGGCCGCGGTGCGCAGCTTCGACGAGCTGACCGTGCTGCTGGCCGGCTGTCAGCTCGGCATCACCGCCGCGGCCCTCGGGCTCGGGGCGGTCACCAAACCGGCCGTCAACTACGCACTCACCCCGCTGTTCCTCGAGTGGGGCGCACCCGGCTGGACGGCCGACGCCGCCGGCTTCGCGCTGGCGCTGCTGGTCGTCACGTTCCTGCACCTGGTGATCGGCGAGATGGCGCCCAAGTCGTACGCGATCGCCCATCCGGAACGCACCGCCATCGCCCTGGCCCTGCCGATGCGCGGGTTCATGTGGCTCACCCGCCCGGTGCTGCGGTCGCTCAACGCGAGCGCCAACTGGTGCCTGCGCCGGGTCGGCGTCGAGCCCCGCGACACCGTGGCCACCGGCCGGAACGCGGCCGACCTGCGCCACCTGGTCGAGCACTCGGCCAGCGTCGGCGCGCTCGACGCGTCGGCCTCGGCGCAGCTCACCGACGCCCTCGACCTGCACCAGCTCACCCTGTCCGGCATCACCGGCCCGCAGCGCGGACTGACCTCGGTCGGCGTGAACGACCCGGTGGCGGACGTCCGGGCGGTGGCCCGCGACACCGGCCACCTGCGAGTGGTGGTGATGCGCGAGGGCGCGGCGGCCGGCGTGGTCCACGTCCGCGACACGATGGACCAGCCGGACGACCGTACGGCCGGTGAGGTGATGCGCGACGTGCTCGTGCTCGACGGCTCGACGCTGGTCTACGAGGCGCTGGCCACGATGCGCACCACCCGCCACCACCTGGTCGTGGTCACCACCCCGGACGGGCCGGCCGTGGCCACCCTGACCGACGTGGTCGAGCGGCTGCTGCCCGCGCCCGCCTGAGTCAGATGTTGTGGCGGGTGTAGACCGGCTCGCGCCAGCCCAGCATCGCCTCCGTCATGCGTACGGCGTCGACCGCGGCCCGCACGTTGTGGACGCGGACGATGCGGGCACCCCGCAGCACGCAGAAGACGACGGCGGCCAGCGTGCCCGCGAGACGCTCGTGCTGCTTGGCGTCGAGCGTCTCGCCGATGAAGTCCTTGTTGCTCACCGCGGCCAGCAGCGGATAGCCGATCGCGGCGATCTCGTCGAGCCGCCGGGTCACCTCGAGCGTGTGCCGCGTGTTCTTGTTCAGGTCGTGGCCCGGATCGATGATGATCTGGTCGGGCCGCACGCCCCGCTCGAGGGCCAGCGCCACCCGGCCGCGCAGGAAGGCGCTCACGTCGGCCGTCACGTCGTCGTATTGCGGGCTCGGCCACAGCGTGCGCGGCGCGGCCAGGCTGTGCGTGATGACGAGCTGGGCGTCGGTGCCGGCCACCACGTCGGCCATCACCGGGTCGCGCAGCCCCGAGGTGTCGTTGACGACCCCGGCCCCGGCCTTGATCACTTCGGCCGCGACCTCGGGCCGGAACGTGTCGACCGAGACCACGCAGCGCGCCTTCGCGGCCTCGACGACCGGGAGCACCCGGTCGAGCTCCTCGGCCGCGCTCACCTCGGGCCCGGGCGCGAACGGGACCCCGCCGACGTCGATCCAGTCGGCGCCCTCGTCGGCCGCCTTGGTCACCGCTTCGAGGGCCTTCTCGAGCGCGTAGGTGCTGCCTTGATCGTGGAAGGAGTCGGGCGTCCGGTTCACGATCGCCATCACCGCGACCCGCCGCGAGAAGTCGAACACGCGTCCGCCGATCGTCCGATCATGCCGGGAGTCGCTCACGATTCGCGAGGTTACCCGAGGTGTTTGACCAGGCCGCGGCAGGGAAGCCCGGATGCATGAAATACGGATACAAGCCGGCCGCCGAGGCGTTCGGGCCCAAGGAGCTGATCCGCAAAGAGCTCAAGGGCCGTCTCTGAAATGCGGCTGCGGCGCTCCGACCTGACGAAACCCGGGTACACGCGGAGGCGTACGGGAAAGGGATTCTCCTTTTCCGATGTCGACGGCTCGCGGCTGGACGACGCCGCAGCGGTGGCGCGGATCAAGACGCTGGTCATTCCGCCCGCGTGGGAGGACGTGTGGATCTCGCCCGACCCGCGCGGGCACATCCAGGTGACCGGGGTCGACGTGGCCGGGCGCAAGCAGTACCGCTATCACGACGACTGGCGGACGGCCCGGGACGAGAAGAAGTTCGACCACGCGCTCGAGGTCTCCAGACGGCTGCCCAGGCTGCGGGAACGGCTGTCGGCCGACCTCACCGCCCGGGGGCTGACGCACGACCGGGTGCTGGCCGCGATCGTCCGGCTGCTCGACATGGGCATGTTCCGGATCGGGGGCGACGAGTCCGCCGTACGGGAGGATGATCCGTCTTTCGGCCTGTCCACGCTGCGCCCCGAGCATGTGCGGATGCGGGGCGGGTGTGTGCTGCTGGAGTTCACCGGCAAATCCGGCGTCGAGCACTCGGGAACGATCGGGGACGGCGAGGTGTGCCAGGTGCTGCGCGACCTCAAACGGCGCCGGCCCGGCCGGGAGCGGCTGTTCGCCTACTGGGATCCGTCCGGGCGGCGCTGGCCCGAGGTGCACGCCGAGGACATCAACGACTATCTGCGCGAGATCAGCGGCGAGCAGATGACCGCCAAGGACTTCCGGACCTGGCACGGCACGGTCGAGGCGGCGCGATCGCTGGCCGCGCAGGGCCCCCAGCCGACCGGGGCCAAGCGCCGGAAAGCCGTGTCGAAGGCGATGAAGGAGGTGGCCGACCTGCTGGGCAACACGCCGGCGGTGGCCCGGGCCTCCTACGTCGATCCGCGGGTGCTCGAAGCCTACGAGGACGGCGAAGTGATCCGCACCGGCAGCGAGCGGGCCGTCCGCAAACTGATCGCCGAATAGCGGGGTCCGGTCCCCGGTGGCAGGATCATCGGTATGACCGTCATCGCTACGCTCACCGTCGAACGCCCGTCGGGGCACTGGTTCGACCGGGCCCGGGCGTACGAGATCGTGGTCGACGGTGCGGTCAAGGGTGCCGTCCGCTGTGGCCGCGAGTTGTCGCTGGCTCTGCCGCCGGGCACCCACACCGTGCGGGCGCGCCTCGACTGGACCGGCAGCGAGGCCGTGCCGATCCACCTCGGGCCGGGCGCCACGGTGCGCCTGCGGGTCGAGCCGCGCGGGGCGGTCCACGCGGCCGGGCGGCGATATCTGCGGCTCACCCAGGTCTGAAGTGAATTCTTGGTTTCCTCCTCGGGCATCGACACTCGTGCCGCGTAGGCTCGCGGAGCGATGACGGAGGCACCGGCGCTGGGGGCACTCGCCACGCCGGTAGAGGTGATCCACGCGGACACCGAGATCGGCGTGATCGAAGCCATGCTCCGCGCCGATCCCGAGTCGATCGGGCTCGTCGCGCGGGACGCCGGACAGCTGTTCGTGCTCGACCGGCCCCAGCTCGAGATCTATCTCGCCGGCCGGCTCGGCTACGGGCGGGCACTCCTGTTCCACCGGCCGGTCCGGGTGCTGCTCGGCCGGCCCGCCCTGGTGCTGCCGGCCGCGCTGCCCTGGGACGACGCCGCCCGCGCCTGCATGACCCGCCCGGACGGCGACCGCGGCACCCCGGTGGTCGTCGAGCTGGGCGGCGGGCGGCTCGGCATCGCCCCGGTCGGGCCGCTGGTCGAACATCTCAGCCGCCAGTACGAGTCACTGGCCCTGCGCGACGCGCTGACCGGGCTCGGCAACCGGCGCCAGCTCACCGAGACCGCGGGCGCGCTGCTCGACGCCGGACGCCAGGTGGCGCTGCTGCTCATCGACCTCGACCGGTTCAAGGAGATCAACGACTCGCTCGGCCACACCCGTGGTGACCAGCTGCTGCGCCGGGTCGCCGAGGCGCTCGGGGCCCGGAACACCTTCCGGCTCGGCGGGGACGAGTTCGTGGTGCTGACCGACGAGCTCGGCGACGGGTCCGACGAGCATCTGATCGCGTACGGGAAAAGGGTCTTGCGGGCCATCCAAGGTCCTTTCACGGTGGCCGGGGTGCCGATCACGGTCGAGGCGTCGCTCGGCATCGCGCGCACCGCGGCCGGCCGGCGCTCGCTCTCCGACCTGCTGGCCGGCGCCGACACGGCGATGTACGCGGCCAAGCGCCACCGCACCGCCGTCGAGATCTGGCGGCCCGAGCTCGCCGCCGAACAGGGCACCGACCTGCGGTTGCAGTCCGAGCTGCGCGCCGCCATCGACCAGGGCCAGCTGCAGCTGTACTACCAGAGACTGGTCGATGCCCGTACGGGCGTGGTCCGCTCCCTGGAAGCCCTGGTGCGCTGGCGTCATCCCCGGCACGGTCTGCTGCTGCCCGGCGACTTCCTGCCCGGCGCCGAACGGTCCGAAGTGATCAACCCGCTCACCGACCGCATCCTCGCCGACGCCGTCGCCCAGGCCGCCCGCTGGCACCACGCCGGCCGCCCGATCCCGGTCGCGGTCAACCTGCCCGCACCCGTGCTGGCCCAGGACCGCGTGGTCGACCTGATCAGCCGCCTGCTCGCCCACTACCAGCTGCCCGGCCGCTCGCTGATCGTCGAGATCACCGAGAGCGCGGTGCTGACCCGGCCCGAAGCCAGCGCGGAACGGCTGCACCGGCTGCGTGACCTCGGCGTGCGGGTGGCGGTGGACGACTTCGGGGCCGGCTACACGTCGCTGGCCCTGCTCACCCAGTTGCCGCTGGACGAGCTCAAGCTGGACCGCGCGTTCGTGCACCGCATCCACGACGAGCGCGACCGGTCCATCGTGGAGGCGGTGGCGGCGATGGCCCGGGGGCTCGGGCTGACCCTGGTCGCCGAGGGGGTCGAAGACCAGGCGACGGCCGACATCCTGGCCGCGGCCGGGTTCGATCTGTTGCAGGGCTATCACTTCGGGCGGCCCATGCCACCGGAGCGGCTGGAGCCGGCCGCGGTCGCCTGATCCCGACCCGAGCGGGTACCGGCCTTGCGGACCGGGGCGGCGGCTGGTGCGCTGAACGTGACACAGCACGGGCTGGGGACGGGACGTGGGCCGCTATGAGGATTCTCGTGACCAATGACGACGGGATCTCGGCTCCGGGTCTGCATGCTCTGGCCCGGGCCCTGCCGGGTGATGTCGTCGTGGCGGCCCCTTTGCAGGAGGCCAGTGGGCAGAGTGCGGCGCTTTCCGCGGTCGTCTCCGACGGCCGGATCATGGTGTCGCCTTATACCTACATTTCGGACTTACCGGCGTACGGCGTGGCTGCCTCACCGGCCTACATCGTGATTCTCGCGTCCCTCGGAGTTTTCGGGCCGCCACCGGATCTGGTGCTGTCCGGGATCAACCGGGGGGCCAACGCCGGGCGGGCCGTGCTCCACTCGGCGACCGTGGGGGCGGCGCTGACGGCGGCCAACAACGGTCTGCGAGCCATGGCCGTGTCACTGGATGTGCTCACCACGGCCGGTTCCGCTGCTTCCGGTGGCAATGCGATCGTCGTGCCGTCGGACGACGTGCTGCACTGGGACGCGGCCGCCGCCACGGCGGTGACGCTGATCGACACGCTGGCCGCGTCGCCGGCGGGCACGGTGCTCAACGTGAACGTGCCCGACCAGGAGTCGCCGGCGGAACTGCGCGAGGCCACACTGGCGTCGTTCGGTCAGGCGGGCATCGCATTGGCCGGGGCCGGGGAGGGCTTCGTCCGCACGACCATCGAGCGCGCCGACGAGCCACTGGTCCCCGGCACCGACATCGCCCTGCTGGCCTCGGGCTATGCGACCGTCACCGCGCTCCGCCCGCCGGCCGCGGTCGCCGGGGTGCGGATCCCGTCCCAGCGCCCCTCGCCGGCCTGAATCGGCAGCATCGCGGCGACGACGACGGCCAGGAGGAGCCGGGTCTCGCCGACCAGCGGCAGGATCATCACGGCCAGGATCACGATCCGCGCGACCGGCCGGACCGGCAGGAACGCGGCCAGCACCAGCCAGACCTGGTGATGCGTCCACGACACCGGTGACAGCACGATGCTCGCCGCCCCCACCACGACGGTCGCCGCGAGCGGGTTGTCCTTCAGCCGGGCGGCCCGCCGGAGCGCGAGCAGCACGATCACACCACCCACGATCAAGACCAGCGTTTCCCGTACGCCCGGAGCCGCCCCCAACCGCATCAAAGCCCCGTTGAGCGACTGGTTGCCCAGTCCGGTCACGTAACCGAGGCGGCTCACGTCGAAGCCCTCACCCGTCCAGAAACGCCACGAGTCGCGGGGCAACGCCACGAACCCGGCCAGCCCGCACCCGGCGAACGTCGCAGTGGCCAGGGCAGCGGCCTTCCGCCGACCGGTGACCCAGAGCAGCGGGATGAAGATCAGTGGAGTCAGCTTGACGGCCGCGGCCAGGCCGATCAGGGTGCCGTGCCACGGGGTGCGGCGCAGGGCGGTCATGTCGGCCAGCACGAGAGCGGCCAGGAAGAGGCTGACCTGGCCGTACTTGAAGTTCGAGGAGACCGGGGCCGACAGCGTGAGCAGCAGGGCCACGCCCGCCGTGGACAGGCTCGCCGCCGAAAGCGTGGCCCCGATGCGCTCACCGGCCGAGTTGATCGTGCTTCGCGCGCGCGTCCACGGCCCACCCACCCCGGGGGGACCCCCGCCACTCGGCATTGTGACCGAATTCGGCGATCTTGGCCGGGTGCCCTGTGGACAAGCTCGAATTGTGGATAACTCCGGCCGGTCGGCGGGGCGCGGCCGGACCCGATTCCGCGCGGGACCGCTCGCCGGTAACTCGGCCGGGCAGCGGGCGGAGGCAAGGCCGGGACGCTCGACGGCCGTGTCGATGGGGTAGGCCACGACGTTGCCGGGACGCTCGATGGCCGTGTCGATGGGGTAGGCCACGACGTTGCCGGGACGCTCGACGGCCGTGTCGATGGGGTGGGCCACGACGTTGCCGGGAGGCTCGACGGCCGTGTCGATTGGGTGGGCCACAACGTTGCCGGGAGGCTCGACGGCCGTGTCGATTGGGTGGGCCACAACGTTGTGTTCTCTGCGTGTGCCGGTCTTTGTCGTCAGGAAGGCGACGCCGGCGACCACGGCGACGGTGGCCAGCGTCCAGGCGACCTGCACGACCGGGACCGGGAGCCAGGTCAGCGGCGTGAACAGCACGGCCGCGAACGGCGGGTAGGTGAACGGGGCGGCGCCGCGGGTGAAGTCGTACAGGGCGGTGCCGTCGGCCAGGCCGGAGACCGCGCCGAGATAGACCGAGAGATCGGTGAGCCGGGATTCGGCCGGCCGCCACAGGGCCGCACCGGCCGTGACCGCGGCGGCCGTGGCCGCGAGAGCCCACACTCGTCGAGTACCCATGCTCGAAACTCTACATAGGGTCTGGGCTGCGGGGAAATCGGCGGACCGGCTTCGTTACGCGATCGTGCGGCGGGCGTCCGCGGCACGCATGGCCAGCAGGGCCGCGAGCAACGCGACCAGGCCGAGCCCGACCGGGTGCTCGACGAACCCGAACCCGAACGCCGTCGAGTTGTCGAGCAACCGCTGCAGCGTCGTGTCCGGGTCACCGCCGGTGGGCAGCCGGGGCGCCACCGCGAGTGCCGCGATCGCCGCAGCCACACCCACTGCGATCTGCCCCGCGTCGGAGCCGAGCCAGCCTCGGCCGGCTGTGTGCCGCGGCTGGACCGCTTCGGCCGGGCGCTCCACGCGGATCGCCCCGGCCAGCAGGAACGCCGTGCACAACAGCAGCGGCCCGGCCATCACGGCGGCGTTGGCGAGCAGGATGTCGGACGCGTGGAAGGCCGGCCCGCCAACCGAGGAGAAGCGCGGCCCGAACGACACCGTCCCGCCGGGCAGCAGCGCGAGCGGGAACCAGGCCGGCGCACTCCACGCGGGCACTCCCAGCACGGCCGCCGCGTGGACCGAACCGGCGATCGTGGCCAGCCCGAGCGTGACCAGCCCGCCACCGATCGCGCCCCGGAGCGAGCGGGCGCATTTGCGCACGAGAAGCATCCCAGCCGCCCAGGTCAGCACGGCCGGGGCGATGTCGGCCGCGCCCATGAACGGCATGACCGGCACCGGGTTCCCGGCCAGCAGAAACGCGAACACGGCCCCGGCCAGCAGCAGAACCGAGGCGCGGATCCGCCGCCCGGCGACCCCGAGGGCCAGCGCGGCGACGATCAGCAGGACGGGCGCCAGCGCGGCCGACCCGCGGGCGATGTTCGTGGCCGTCGCGGCAACCAGCGTCACCCCGCCCGCGACGACCGCATCCCGTCCGAGGATCGCCACCCGCGAAGACCACGACGGCTCGTCCACGGCGGGCGAGACGGCCAGCGACGCCGCGAAGGCCAGCTTCCCGCCGCGGCCGGGGATCGCGGCCAGTTCGGCCAGCCATTCCGCTCGCATGATGTCGGCGAGATCGGCGGGCCAGCGCCGGGCCGCCGCCGTGACCAGGGCGCGCGCGAGGCGATCCATCAGGCCCCCTGAGCCCGGGCCGCCGGATGAGCGCGGGGCACCGGACCGGCCGCACGCGACATCTGCTGCTGCATGAGCGCGACCTCCCGCCGTGCGGCGACCACCCCGTCGGGCGTCAGCCGGTAGTAGCGCCGGCTCGGCCGTCCCTCGGCCACGGGATCGATCTCTTCCCACCGCGACTCGACCCAGCCGGCCCGCTCGAGCCGGGCCAGGATCGGATAGAGGGTGCCGCTGGGCAGCCCGGAGCTCTGCATCAGCTCGAGCCCGTAGCGTTGCGCCCCGGGCTCGGCCAGCAGCCCGGCCAGCACTTTCAGCACCGACGCCGTGATCCGGGGCTCACCCATGTACGCACTCTACATAGGGTGGGCAAGTCCGGTTGCCGACTCTCCGGCGCGCTGCCAGGGATGCCGTGCCTTCAATGAGGGGCATGCCGATACCGTTCGTCGACCGGCCGATGATCCTCACCAACCCGGACAGCACGACCGTGGAGGTGGTGGGTTCCGGGAGCCGGCACCACGCGATTCTCGAGACCACCGACGGCTACACGGTGATCCGGGATCCCTCGTCGGGCTTCATCTCGTACGCCGAGGCCGGCGCCGACGGACTGCTGCGCTCCACCGGTGTGCGGGTGACCGAACGAGGCGCCGGCGTGCGGACCCTCATGCGGCACGTACGCCCGGCCATCGTCGTCACCCGGGAGCGGCTCGCGGCCCGCCGTCCGGCGCGCTGGGAGACCCGCCGGAACGACCGCCGCCGTACGGGGAAATCGCCCCGGCCGGTCGTCGGCGACTATCGAGGGCTGTGCCTGCTGATCGACTTTCCGGACGTGCCCGCGACCGTCCCGGCGGACGAGGTCGAGCGGATGCTCAACCAGCCCGGCTACACCGGCAACGGCAACAACGGGTCGGTGCGGGACTACTTCTCCGAGATGTCCGGCGGGCGGCTGACCTACACCAACACGGTGACCTCCTACTTCACGACCGAGCACGAGAAGTCGTACTACGCCGACCCGACGGTCGAGGGCGGCGAGCTGATGGTCACCGAGGCGCTGACGCACCTGATCGACTCCGGGTTCGATCTCAGTGGGCTGAGCACCGACGACGAGGGCTTCGTACGGGCTCTCAACGTGCTCTACGCCGGCCCCAACCCGAACGACGAGCCCGAGGGGCTGTGGCCGTACAGCTCGTCGCTCTCGGGTTTTGATCGTGGCCCGGGCGTGAAGTTCTCCGACTACCAGGTCACCGACTCCGGCGACGACGCGGAGGGGCTGACCATCGGCACGTTCTGCCACGAGAACGGGCACATGATCTGCGACTTCCCGGATCTCTACGACGTCGGGCTGGAGTCGAAGGGTGCGGGTGTCTACTGCCTGATGGCGTACGGCGCGGTGGCCGACGACCGGAATCCGACGCAGCTGTGCCCCTCCTTCAAGATCGAGGTCGGCTGGGCCACGTCGGTGACCGACCTCCGGAAGGGCGACACGGTGACCGTCGAATCGGGCCGCAACGACTTCTTCCGCTGGCCGCGCGGGAACCACCCGCAGGAGTACTTCCTGATCGAGAACCGGCAGCAGGCCGGCCGTGACGCCGCCCTGCCCGACTCCGGACTGGCGGTCTGGCACATCGACGAGAGCAAAGAGGGCAACGAGGACGAGGAGATGACCGCCGACCTGCACTACGAGGTCTCGATCGAACAGGCGGACGGCTCCTACGCCCTCGAGCGGGGCTGCAACCTGGGCGACGGCGGCGACCTCTTCGACGAGGGGGACACCTTCGCCGACTGGACCGTCCCCGACAGCGCCTGGTGGGACCGCGGCAAGTCGAATCTGACCATCGAGCGGATCTCCGCCTCCGGACCGGCCATGACGTTCACGATCGGAGAGCCGTCGTAGTCTGGCGCGATGCCCGAGACGCAAGCGGACGGCCGGATCTACACCGTCGAGACTCTGACCGAGGCGCCGGTCGCCGGTGACCGGAACACCATCGGCGGGTGGCCGGTGCTGCCCGGCGGCGAGTGGCCGGCCTGTTTCTGCGGCACGCCGATGGTCTTCTTCTTCCAGCTCGACATCCCAGGCGACGTCCCGGTCTTCGGCGGCGCCCATCTGCTGGTCTTCCAGTGCCCGGAGCACGACGACCCCGCGTTCGGCCCGGTCCAGCTGCCCGACCGCTACTGGGACGCGGTCACCGAGCCGTACGAGGGACGGTTCTGGCGCTTCTTCCTGCACACGGCCGGCACCCCGTCCGCCGAGGCCGACCCGCTGGTGGATCCGCGTCGCCTCGCGCTGCATCCGGCCGAGGAGCAGGTGAGCGAGTACGGCCGTGGCGTGGCCGGATTCAAGGTGGGCGGCGTGCCGTCCTGGGCGCAGGACCCCGAGCACTACCGGTGCTCGTGCGGCACCGACATGACCTTCCTGTGCCAGGTGCCGGAGAACTTCGGCTTCGACATGTGGCCGATGCGAGACCGCGACAACCAGGCGCAGCTGTTCCTGGGCAACGAGGTCTACATCTTCGCCTGTCCGGCCCGCTGCCACCCGCAAGCCCTGTGGCCCGCGATCCAGAACTGATCCGCGTCAGGGGCCGAACGCCCAGCCGACCATCAGCGGGAACTCACGTCTCCAGAAGTCGCCGCCGTGGGTGCCGGCCCGCTCGGTCATGACCACGTCGGCGCCGGCCCGGTCCAGCGCGCCGGCCCACCGCCTCGCGTTGTCGAGGAAGAACGGCTCCTCGGTGCCGGCGACGAGATAGGTGCGCGGCAACCGGCCCGGCAACCCGGCCGGCGGCTGATATCCGGCTCCCGGCGAGGCGCCCAGGATCGCGCCGTAGATGCCGGGATGGCGCAGTCCCACGGCCAGCGCCAGTTCCGCCCCGGCCGAGACGCCGAACACCGCGGTCCGGGCGGCGGGCAGTGCGAGGCCCAGGCGGGTCGCCGCCCATCGGCGGACGTCCTCGACGAAGAACCGCTCGTGGGCCGCGAACCGTGCCGGGTCGAACGCGGGGGAGTACTCGTGCAGCCGTACGGTCTCGTCCTCGGCTCGGTGTGCACCGACAATCGCCGTGGGCGGGAGGTCGGCCGTCGCCAGGGCCTCGGCCCACGTCGCGACCGTCTGCCCGTCGCCGGCGAAGACGACCGCTTCGGCCGTACGCGCCGGGACGTACGCGGTGATTGCCCGCCCACCGTCGTATTCGGATGTCTCGATAACGAATTCGCCTGTCGGCATGCCGACCACTCTGGCAGGCACGCGGGGGAGTATGACTAGCGGATGATCTCGTTTCCTCAGTTGTTCGCCCGCACTCAGGGGTTTCGGCTGGGGCGACCCCAGCGGCTCACGGTCGCGCCGGACGGGAAGCGGCTGCTGTTCCTGCGCGGGGGCGGCGAGGATCCCGTACGGCGGCTGTGGGCTCTTGATCTGACGACCGGTGCGGAGCGGCTGCTGGCCGATCCGGGGGCGCCGGCCGGGGAGATGTCGGCGGCCGAGCGGTCGCGGCGGGAACGGGCGCGGGACCGGTCGGCCGGGATCTCGGATTACAGTGCCGATGCTTCCGTACGCCTCGTCGCCTGCACGGCCGGCGAGAAGCTCTCCGTGGTCGACGCGCACACGGGCGGCTCGCGCGAGATCAAGGCGAAGACTCCGCTGGTCGGGGCGACGATCAGCCCGGACGGGACAACCGTCGCCTACGTGCACGGCGGGGAGTTGCGGCTGATCGGGGTCGGCGACGGCGACGACCGGGCGGTGGCGACGCCGGAGGGCCCGGACATCACGTACGGGCTGGCCGAGCACGTTGCCGCCGAGTCGATGGAGCGGCACCGGGGCTTCTGGTGGGCGCCCGACAGCCGGCGGCTGGCGGTCGCGCGGGTCGACGAATCACCCGTCGAGGTCTGGTATCTCAGCGATCCGAGCGATCCGACCGCCTCGCCGACTGCGCACCGCTATCCGCGTGCCGGGACCGCGAACGCGATCGTCGAGCTGTGGATCATCGACGACTCCCGCCGGGTCAAGGTCGACACAGACGCCGAATACCTCGTCGACGTCGTGTGGGACGAGCACGGCCTGATGGCCGTCGTGCAGAACCGGCCGCAGACCCAGCTGCGCGTGCTGGCCGTCGATCCGGCCACCGGGCAGACATCGGTGCTGGCCGAGGCCACCGATCCGAGTTGGACGACGATTGTGCCCGGCTTTCCCCGGCGTACGGGGGAAGGCTCGTTGATCTGGACTCTCGACGACGGCGACACGCGGCGGCTGACCGTCGACGGCACGCCGGTCACACCACCCGGGTTGCAGATCGCCGGGTTGAGCGCGGTCGACGGCGACACCGTGATCTTCACCGGCTCCCGTGAACCCACCGAACTCCACGTCTGGTCGTGGTCGGCGGCCGGCGGACTGCGCGCGCTCACCACCGAACCCGGCCGGCACGAGGGCTTCCGCGCGGGCGGCACCACGGTGATCGGCTCGGCGACGCTCGACCGGCAGACCGTCACGTGGGCCGGCGGCACGGTCCGCGACGTCGCCGTGAACTCGCCCGTCGTACCCAAGGTCAGCCTGCTCAGCGCGGGACCCCGGGAGCTGCGGACGGCGGTGCTCTTCCCGGCGATGTGGCAGCGCGGCGAGCGGCTGCCGGTGCTGATGGACCCGTACGGCGGTCCGGCCGCCCAGCGCGCGATGGCCGACCGGCGGCTCTTCTACGTGTCGCAGTGGTTCGCCGACCAGGGGTTCGCGGTGATCGTCGCGGACGGGCGCGGCACCCCCGGGCGCGGTCCGCTCTGGGAGCGCGAGGCCAAGGGCCGCTCGGCCGCCAAGCTGCTCGACGACCAGATCGAGGCCCTCGAGACGGTGGCCGCGCGCTATCCCGAGCTCGACCTCGACCGGGTCGGCATCCGCGGCTGGTCGGCCGGGGGCTACCTGGCCGCGCTGGCCGTGCTGCGCCGGCCCGACGTGTTCCACGCCGCCGTGGCCGGTGCTCCGGTGACCGACCTGCGGCTCTACGACACGCACTGGCAGGAGCGGTTCCTCGGGCATCCGGACGAGGACCCTTCCCCGTACGACGAAGCCTCCCTGATCGCCGACGCCCCCAACCTGCGGCGCCCGCTCATGCTGATCCACGGCCTGTCCGACGACAACGTCTACCCGGTGCACACCATGCGCCTGTCGGCGGCGCTGCTCGCGGCGGGCAAACCGCACACCGTGCTGCCGCTGCCCGGCGCGAGCCACATGCAGCCCGATACCGACCTGCTCACGCCCCAACTGCAGTTCCTGCGCGAGTCGTTAGGCGGCCGTCGCTGAGCTCGAGGATGCGGTCGACCCGGTCGAGGCCCTCGGGACGGTGGGTCAGCAGCAGCACGGTCCGCCCGTCGGCCGCGTCGAGCAGGTCGGCCATCAGAGCCTCGGCCACGTCGGCGTCCAGGCCCTCGGTCGGCTCGTCCAGAATCAGCACCGCCGGATCGGCCAGCAACGCCCGCGCCACCGCGAACCGCCGCGCCTGACCACCCGACATCGTCGTGCCACCACTGCCCAGCCAGGTGTCCAGACCATCGGACAAAGAGCCGAACCAGGTTCCCAGCCGTACGCGGATGAGCGCGGCCCGCAACTCGGCATCGCTCGCGTCCGGACGGGCGAGCCTCAGGTTCTCGCGCACCGTGGACGCGAAGACGTGCCCGGTGTCGTCGCCGACCAGCACGACCCGGCCGGCCCCCTGGTGGGCCGTCGTGCCCGCACGCGGGTCGAGGAGCCGGGCCACGACCGCGGCCAGCGTCGACTTGCCCGAACCGGAGCGACCGGTGACGGCGACCCGTTCCCCGTACGCGAGTTCGAGGTCGAGGTTCCTCAGGGCGGGTTCGCCGTACGGGTCCCATCCCGCGCTGATCCCCTTCAGCTGGATGGCGTCGCGGTTTCGCATGTCGTCCTCCTCCTCGTGCCGTGTTGCGCCGAGCGGTTTCTTGGTGAGGGCGGCCAGGCGCGTCTCGGCGCCGGCCGCCTGTTGCCGGGCGATCGCCGCGTCGGGCAGCGTGAGGACCGTCTCGCCCAGCACGACGGTCGCCAGCAGCAGGACGGCGGCCCACTCCGAGTTGGTGGCGATCTGGCTGCCGACCGCGACCACGGCGACGCCGCAGCCGAGGTGCGCCAGCGCGGTGGCCCGGCCGGCGGTGTGGGCGGCTTTCGCTTCGAGGCGGGCCAGGGCCTGGCTGCGCCGTTCCGGTACGCCGTTCCCCGCCCCCAGATCCTCGAGCCCGTCGACCGTCTCGACCATGGCGTCGTTGAGGCGGGCGCGGGCCAGCCCGGTCGCGGCGTCGTCGCGGCGAGCCTGGCGGGCGGCCAGCATCGGAGCCAGCACAGTGGCGATCAGGACTCCGACGGCCGCAGCCGGGGCCTTGGCCACGGCGACCGTGCCGGCCACGGCGACGACGACCGCCGCGACGAGCGCCGGAAGCCGTCCCCGCAACAGCCCGTCCACCCGGGCGTCGACGTCGCTGACCACGTTGGAGAGCAGATCGCCACGTCTTTGCAGCCCGGGCCCCGGCACGCGCGGCACCAGATCGGCGAAGACCCGGGCCCGCCACGCTCCGAGCCGCGCGAAGGCCACCTCGTGCGCGACGAGCCGTTCGACGTACTTGAGCAGAGGCCGGGCGACCGCACTACCCCGGACCAGCACGACGGCGGTCGACAGCGACAACACCGGCGGCATGGTCGAGGCCCGGACCAACAGCCAGGCGGCCGCCCCGGTCAGCACGATCCCGGCCAGCGCAGACCCACTGCCGAGCGCGACCGCAGTGGCCGGCCGACGCCAGAACGACGGCTTTCGCTGCGGGGCCCCCGGTTCGGGTGTGTGCGGCGGGGCCCCGGGTTCGGGCGCGTCGGCGGGGACGTCAGCAGCCGGTAGGTCCGGGTGGCACGTGTCGGCGACGGCGGGCGGGGTGATCGCGGCGACCCGGTCGGCCGCGGCGAGCAGGGCCGGACGGTGAGCGACGACGAGGATCGCGCATCCGGCTCGGGCGGCGGCTCGCAGGCGCTCGATGACCAGGGCTTCGGTCTCGGCGTCGAGGTGGGCGGTCGGCTCGTCGAGAAGCAGCGTTCTTCCGGCATCGCGCGGCCAGGGCCCTCCCCCCGAGAGGAATTCTATCGATGATCCGGACGCCGGTGTGACCCCTGTGGACAAGCCATCGAGGGCTGTGGACAACTCACGCGGCCGCAGTTCGGCTCCGGTAGCGTCGGCCGCACTGCGACCCCGGGTGGGTGGGCCGGCTGGGAGTAGTAACGCGGGGGCGAGGATTCGGCTGAACAGGGCGGCCAGGGCGAGCCGGTGGCGTTGGCCGGCCGAGACTCCAGAGCCGCGCTCGCCGAGCGGGGTTTCGGGGGTGACTTCGCCGGTCAGGCCGACGGTGTGCAGGGCCTCGGTGATGTCGGAGGTGGTCAGGCCGGGGAACAGGTCGGCGACGCTCCGGGCGTGGGGGAGCGCGGGGCGCTGGGGGAGATAGAGCGGGTTCTCGGCGTTCGCGAAGCCGGCAGTGGGCTCGTGGAGGCCGGCCAGGACGCGCAGGGCGGTCGTCTTGCCGGCGCCGGACGGGCCGCTCAGGGCGACGATCTCGCCGGGGCGGACGACGAGTTCGTCCAACTCGAGGGCGTCGACATTCGCGCCGGGATAGCGGGCCCGAAGGCCCAGGGCGACGACTCCGGTCCGGCCGTCCGGCGACGCGGGAGTGATGGCGGCGGGCGACGTGGGAGGGATGGTCGCGGGCGGCGCTGGAGTGATAGCGGCGGGCGGCGCTGGACGGATGGTCGCGGGCGGCGCGGTGAGGATCTCGTCGACGTCGGTGATGACTGCGGTGGCGTCGGTTGAGGCGTGGTAACGCGCGGCCATCTCGCGCAGCGGGCGGTAGGCCTCGGGGGCCAGCAGGATCACCAGCAGGGCCGGGCCCAGCGACAGGTTGCCCGCGGCCACACGCAGGCCGGCCTCGACCGCGATCAGGCCGACCGACAGGGTGCCGACCAGGTCGAGCGCGGTCGACGAGAGGAAGGCGACCCGCAGCACCCGCATGGTGGCCGAGCGGTGCTGGTCGGTCAGGGTGGCGACCACCTCGGTCTGGCGTTCGGCCCGGCCGAAGACGCGCAGGGTGGCCAGGCCGCGGACCACGTCGAGGAAGTGGCCGGCCAGGCGGGCGTCGGCCTGCCAGCGTTGTTCGGCCCGGGCCGCGGTGGCCCAGCCGATCAGGGCGCCCAGCACGGGAATCAGCGGCAGGGTGACCAGCGCGACGAGCGCCGAGGCGGGGTCGACCAGGGCCATCGCGACGATGACGAGCGGGGGCAGGGCGACGCCCAGCACGAGCGCGGGCAGGTAGCCGCTGAACCACGGCTTCAGGGCGTCGAGGCCGCTGGTCAGCACCGTGGTCAGCCGGCCCGCGCCGAACGCGGCGACCCAGGCCGGACCGCGCTGGGGGAGGGCGCGCAGCATGGCGCGGCGCAGCTCGTCGGTGACCCGGGCCGCCGTGCGGCGGGCCACCACCTGTTCGGCCCACGAGAGCAGCGCGCGGGCCCCGTACGCGCCCGCGAGCAGGACGATCGCCCGGCCGCGGGCGTCGGGGTAGGCGATCAGCAGGGTCAGTGCGGCCGCCAGGAGCAGGGTGGCCGCGGCCTGGCCGGCGCCGATCAGGGCCAGCGCGGCGATGCCGCCCCGGCTGGTGCGGGCGTGCCGCACCAGCCGGGGGTCCAGCGGTCCGCGGGGCGGCGCGGACCGCCGGCGTTCCGGGGCTGGCGAACCCGCGGAACCAGGCTCGGCGGTCGGCAAGCGGTCCGACTGCCGATCCTCCGGGGTGGAGAGACCCGCGGAGGCGAGAGGGCCGGCCGGAGAGGCCGGAGGGGTGGAGAGACCCGCGGAGGCGAGAGGGCCGGCCGGAGAGGCCGGAGGGGTGGAGAGACCCGCGGAGGCGAGAGGGCCGGCCGGAGAGGCCGGAGGGGTGGAGAGACCCGCGAAGGCGAGAGGGCCGGCCGGAGAGTCCGCAGGGGTGGAGAGACCAGTGGAGGTCATGAGGGGACCCGCTCGCTGGCCACGCGGCGGCGGAAGACCCAGTAGGAGAACGCCTGGTAGGCCAGCACCCCGGGCAGGATCAGCACGCCGGCCCAGGTGATCAGTTCGAGGGCCTGCGGGGTGGCGGCGGCCGAGGCGCGGGTCAGCGACCACGCCGGGTCGAGGGTGCTGGGCAGGACGACCGAGCCGTGGACGGTGAAGACGGCGACCACGGCCCCGGCGACGCCGAGCGCCGTCGTGGCGAAGGCCAGGGCCTCGCGTCCGGTGCGGGCCAGCAGACCGGCGGCGAAGCTCAGCACCGCGGCGGCCAGCACCAGCGGTGAGCCGGTGGCGATCCCGGCCACGACCAGGACGATCGCGCCACCGGTGCCCAGCCATCGGGCGAGCGAGCGGGCCCGCTTACGCAGCGGGCCGCTGGTGCGCAGCGCGAGGAAGGTCGACCCGAGGAGCAGGGCGGCGTACAGGGCGGCGAGCGCGCCGAGGCCCGCTTGCCAGGTGAGCAGGGGCCCGGCCGTACGGGAAAAGCCGTTGCCTCTGACCTGCCCGCCCGCGTCGAGAGCCAGACCGCGGGTGAAGACGGCCAACAGCGCGCCCCAGACGAGGACGATGCCGAGCGAGCTCGCGGCCAGGGCCAGGTCGGCGCGGCGGCGGTATCGGGGGCCGTCGCCCTTGCCGCGGAACTCCAGGGCCACGCCGCGCACGGCCAGCAGGAGCAGCAGCACGACCATGGGCAGGTAGAGCCCCGAGAGCAGGGCGCTGTACCAGGCCGGGAACGCTGCGAACGTCACGCCGATCGCGGCGACCAGCCAGACCTCGTTGCCGTCCCAGAACGGGCCGATGGTGCGGACGGCGGCTCCCCGCTCGTGGTCGTCGCGGCCGAGCACCGGACCGAGCAGGCCGACGCCGAAGTCGAAGCCCTCGAGCACGAAGAACAGCACCCAGGCGAGCACGACGACCGAGAACCAGAAGGTGATCACGGCAAAGCTCCTCAGTAGACGGGTGCGAGGTCCGATTTATCCGATTCAAGGTGAGCTCCGGCAAGCGGCTGACGGGCCAGATGCCGTACGAGCCGCAGCCAGACGACCGCGATGACGCCGTAGACGACCGTGAAGCCGGCCAGCGAGACGATCACTTCCGACGAGGTCAGCCCGGGGGAGATGCCGTCGGCGGTCTTCGAGATGCCGAACGCGATCCACGGCTGCCGCGCGGTCTCGGTGAAGATCCAGCCGAAGGTGTTGGCCGCGGTCGGCAGCAACGGGATGAGCGGCAGCCACCGGGTCAGCCAGCGCGGCGCCGTGCGGCCGCGACGCGTGCGCCACAGATAGAACGCCGCCACCACCATGGCGAGCATTCCCACGCCGATCATCAGGCGGAACGTCCAGAACGCGACCGGGATCATCGGCACGTACGAGCCCGGGCCGTACGCCGCCGCGTACTGGGCCTGCAGGTCGTCGATGCCCTGTACGGTGGCGTTCGGGTCGCCCTTGGCCAGGATCGAGAGCAGCCACGGGACCTCCAGCGCATACCCGGGGACCGCGAACAGAGCGAACGGTGCCCCCGAAGTCGTGTGGTAGAGCGCCTCGGCCGCGGCCATCTTCATCGGCTGCACCTCGGTGATGACCTTGCCCAGGTGGTCGCCGGTGAGCGCGGTGAGACCCCCGCCGATCACCGTCATCCAGGCGCCGAGCCGGGCCAGGATTCCGTACGCGGGATCGGCCGCGAGCCGCCACA
Source organism: Paractinoplanes bogorensis (assembly GCF_018829635.1). Classification (GTDB taxonomy): domain Bacteria; phylum Actinomycetota; class Actinomycetes; order Mycobacteriales; family Micromonosporaceae; genus Actinoplanes; species Actinoplanes bogorensis. Next base: position 255,927 of record NZ_JAHKKG010000014.1, on the reverse strand, counting down.
CGCCGAGAGCCAGCAGCAGCGCGCCGCCGACCATGATCGCCCCCGACATGGTGTGCGGGAACGCGGCCAGGTTGACCTTGTTGAGCATCAGCTCGGTGAACGAGGTGAGCCGGGCCCGGCCGGTGACCGGGTCGAGGGCGTACGCGACCGGATTCTGCATGAAGCTGTTGGCGGCCAGGATGATGAACGCCGACAGCAGCGTGCCCACGGCGACGATGACGATGCAGGCGGTGTGCACCATCCGGGGCAGGCGATCCCAGCCGAAGTACCAGAGCGCGAGGAACGTCGCCTCGAGGAAGAACGCGAGCATGCCCTCGATGGCCAGCGTGGGCCCGAAGACGTCGCCGTAGAAGTTGGCGAACGCGCTCCACCCGAGCCCGAACTGGAACTCCTGCACCAGCCCGGTCACCACACCGACGGCGAACGTGACGATCAGCAGCTTGCCGACGAACTTCGTCAGGTGCAGGTAGTGCTCCTTGCGCGTACGCAGCCAGGCGATCTGCAGGCCGGCGGCGGCCGCGGCCAGGCTGATCGACAGCGGCACGAAGAAGTAGTGATAGATCGTCACCACCGCGAACTGGAGCCGGGTCAGGTCCAGCACGTCCATGGGGTCCCCCTCTACGACGTCTCGTAGTAGATACTACGACTCGTAGTACGACGGCATGCAGTAGACTCCGTCACATGGCTCTCGGAGACCTCGAACGCGAGGTCATGACGCAGTTGTGGGATGCCGGGGAGCCGCTCACCGTGCGGCAGGTGCACGAGCGCCTGAGCCGTCAGCGCGACCTGGCCTACACGACGGTGATGACGGTGCTCGACCGCCTCGCCAAGAAGGGCGTGGTTCAACAGCAGAAGGCCGACCGCGCTTACAAGTACGCCCCAACGCAGTCCCGCGAAGAGATGACGGCCTCGGTGATGCTCGACGCCCTCACCGCGAGCGACGACCAGGACGCCGCCCTCGCCTACTTCGTCGGGCAGCTCCCGCCCGAGGCGCTGGCCGCCGCGATCGAAGCGGTGCAGAAGAAAAGGTGACCGCCCTCCTGCTGGGCGCGCTCGGGCTGACGTTGTCGCTCGTCGTGCCCGGCATCCTGGCCAACGCCCACTGGCCCGACCGGGCGCCGGCCGCCGCGGTGGCGCTCTGGCAGTCGATCACCCTCACCGGCGTGCTGGCCGCGATCGGGGTCGTCCTCGTCGCGCCCTATGAACTGACCCGCGCCGCCGGTTCCGGCAAACCGGTCGCGTCGGCCGCCCTGATCGGCGCCCTGGCGGTGGCCGCTCTGATCATTCTGCGACTGCTGATTTCCCTGTACGGGGTCACCCGCCGCTCGCGCGCCCGCCGCGCCCGCCATCGCCTGCTGGTCGACCTGCTCGACCGGGCCGAACAGCACCGCGAACTCGGCCCGGACCACCTGCGCGTGCTCGACGGCGCTCTGCCGCTGGCCTACTGCGTGCCCGGCCGGGAACCCCGGGTCGTGCTCAGCCACGGCGTGCTGCAGGTGCTCGACCGGGCCCAGATCGACGCCGTGCTCGCCCACGAGCAGACCCACCTGCGGCACCGGCACGAGGTGGTGATGGAGTCGTTCACCGCCTTCTATCGGGCCGTCCCCGGTCCGCTGCGCAGCCGCAAGCCGCTCGAGGCGGTGCATCTGCTGCTCGAGATGATCGCGGACGACGCCGCCCGCCGCCGGGCCGGAGCCGGACCGCTGCGGGCCGCGCTGGAACGTCTGACCGACGCGATCCCCCTGGCGGAGGACGTCAAGCCAGACCCGGCGGGTGAAGCGCGCCGCCGACGGCTCGAACGGCTGGCCGCGTCGCACACCCGGTCCGTCGCCCTCAGCACGGTCGCCGCCGCCGGTGCGGTCGGCCTGCTGGTATTACCCACCGTGATTCTGGTGCTGCCCTGGCTCGACCGGGCGCTGGATGCCTGGCCACTCTAGTTACTCTGTGTGTCTTTCCCGCAGCGCAAAGTTCACGCCCGTGGCGGCTTCAAAACGTCAGATCACCGGGAGTACCGTGTCCCACGGCCCGGCAGCCCCCCATCGTCCATTCGGCCGATCTGACGGACCACCGCCTAATCGCCCTTGCTCAGGGCGAACCGGGGACCCACCGCAGTTGGGGTGAAGCCGCTTCACGCGGCCGGGCGCGCTTCCCGCTCGAACCCGTCAGCTAACCCGGTCGGCGGCCGAGGGAAGAAAGGACACCCTACGTACGTGCGTCGCGCCGCCGTAGTGCGCAGCCTGGTCTGCGCCGCCGCCGCGGTCGGGATCATCTTCTCCGGACCCGCCGTCGCGCATGCAGCTCCCTCACCGTCCTCGGTCGAGGCCCAGATCGACAAGCAGTGGAACGAGCTCGAGCCGGTCATCGAGCAGTACAACAACGTCCACGGCACGCTGATCAAGAACCAGGCCCAGCAGAAGAAGCTGGCGTCCCAGATCACCCCGCTCCAGGTGCAGGTCGACGCGGCCATGTTGCAGGTGCGGGGGCTCGCCGTCGACGCGTACAAGCAGGGCGCGCCCGACGCCCTCAACGCCATGCTGATCAGCGGCTCGCCGACCGGCCTGACCGACAAGCTGATGTACCTCGATCAGCTCGCCCGGCACCAGAAGGCGCAGATCGCCGACGTCGCCGCCCTGCGCGACAAGCTGGCCGCGACCAAGTCCGACCTCGACATCGTGACCAAGTCGGTCGCCGCCCGCGACAAGGACCTGTCGACCCGCAAGAAGGCGATCGAGACCAAGATCACGTCGCTGCAGAAGCTGCGGATCCAGGCCTACGGATCGTCGAACGCGAACGACGGTCCGTACAAGACCGGGCCCTGTCCCGTCGACTACACCAACGACAAGGGTGGCCGGGCCGCGCAGAAGGCCTGCGACCTGATCGGCTCGCCGTACGTCTTCGGGTCGAACGGCCCGGGCACGTACGACTGCTCGGGTCTGACCCAGGTCGCCTGGGGCAGCGTCGGCGTGAAGCTCGACCACTACACCAAGGACCAGTGGAACGAGGGCGCCCCGGTCTCCAAGGGCGACCTCCAGCCGGGTGACCTGGTCTTCTACTACCCCGGCAGCCTCCATCACGTGGCCATCTACATCGGCGGCGGCATGGTGGTGCACGCCCCGCACACCGGCGACTTCGTGCGGATGGCGACGATCGACCGCGGCCCGATCGCGGGCTATCGCCGGCCGGGCTGACCGGTTGCCGGCTGGGGGAAAGGGCTGCTTCGGCGGCCCTTTCCTCGTTCTTGGCCGGCGCGGGCATAATTCGCTGTCATGAGCGACTCGCCCCTGATCGACAGCCTCACCGCGGCCGTCGAGGCCCGGCCCGACGATCTGACGCTGCGCCTGCACCTCGCCGAACTGCTGGTGGGCGCGGGGCGGGGCGCCGAGGCGATCGGGCACGCCGCTCAGGTCCTCGCCCGCGAGCCGGGCAACGCCGCCGCGCAGACGCTGATGACGTCGGCGCTGGGCGGTCCGGCTCCTTCTCCCTCTCCGGCTTCGGCTCCGGCTCCGGCTTCTTCGGTCGACTGGGCGGCCATGGAGGAAGATCTCGGCGACATCGTGCCGCCCCGCTTCTCGCACGAGGACGAGCCGGTCCGCGGCCATGAGGACCGCACGTTCGACATCGAGACCTCGACGATCACGCTGGCCGACGTCGGCGGTATGCAGGAGGTCAAGAAGCGGCTCGAGATCTCGTTCCTCGGCCCGCTCAAGAACCCCAAGCTGCGGTCGCTGTTCGGCAAGAGCCTGCGCGGCGGCCTGCTGCTCTACGGCCCGCCCGGCTGCGGCAAGACCTTCCTGGCCCGCGCGGTGGCCGGCGAGATGGGTGCCTCGTTCATCTCGCTGTCGATCACCGACGTGCTCAACATGTGGGTCGGCAGCTCCGAGCGCAACCTGCACGACCTGTTCCAGTCGGCCCGCGGGCACGCGCCGTGCGTGCTGTTCCTCGACGAGATCGACGCGCTCGGCCACAAGCGGAGTCAGCTCAACTCGTCGTCCATGCGTACGGTGGTCAATCAGCTCCTGACCGAACTCGACGGGGTCGACGGCAACAACGACGGCGTCTTCGTGCTCGCGGCGACCAACGCGCCCTGGGACATCGACTCGGCGCTGCGCCGCCCCGGCCGGCTCGACCGCACGCTGCTCGTCCTGCCGCCGGACAAGCCGGCCCGGGCCGCGATCCTGCAATATCACCTGAAGGACCGTCCGGTGGCCGGCGTCGACCTCGGCAAGGTGGCCGACGCGACCGACCACTACTCCGGCGCCGACCTGGCCCACGTCTGCGAGACGGCAGCCGAGTTCGCCATGCGCGACTCGATCGCCACCGGCGAGATCCGCATGATCAACCAGGGCGACATGCTGGCCGCCGCCCGTGAGGTCCGGCCCTCGACCGACGGCTGGTTCGCCACGGCCCGCAACGTGGCGATGTTCGCCAACGAGTCCGGGGAGTACGACGATCTGGCCGCCTACTTGAAGAAGCGCAAGATCCGGTGACGGCGGCTCCACCCGGGGCGTACTGGCGGGCGCAGCGGCTGGCCGAGGTCGGGCATTACGAGGAGGCCGAGCGGATCGCCCGCGAGGGCCTGGCCGATTCCCCGTACGACGGCTGGCTGCTCACCCTGCTCGCCTCGGTGCTGCGCCTGCGCCGTGACTACGCGGCGGCGCTGCGCGGGGCCGACGCCGCCGTCGCCGCCGCGCCGCACCTGGCCGACGCCCACCTGGAACGGGCCGAGAACCTGATCGTCCTGGTCCGCTCGCGCGACGCCATCGAGGCCGCGTCCGAGGCCGTGCGGCTCGATCCGCAGGTCGCCTCCGGCCACTTCGTGCTGGCCCGGGCCCTGGCCGCCGCCCGCGAGTTCGACCGCGCCCGGGCCGCCGCCGCGCACGGCCGCACGCTGGCCCCGCGCTCGGTCGAGGGACTGCTCACGGTGGCCGACGTCGAGCGCGATGCCGGCCACCGCGAACCGGCCCTGCTCGCGGCCCGCGCGGCGCTGGCGATCGATCCCGACAACGCGTACGGCCGCTGGTTGATCGCCATGCTCGACGCCGAGAAACTGCGGGTCCGCCGCTCGATGCGCGCGCTGCGCGAGGTGGCCCGCGACAATCCCGCGCGCGCCGACGTCGTCTCGATGACCTGGCCGATCCGCGGCGTGCTGAGCGGCCTGCGCCGCGGCCTGGCGGCCAGTGCCGCCCTGGTCTGCGTGCTGCTGCTGGTGGCCCTGTGGTGGTGGTCGCCGGCTCTTTTGTTCGCGCGCATCGTGTCGGCGGTCCTGGCCGCGGTGATGGCCGGTTTCGCCGCGCGGGTGCTGCTGCCGGCCGGTCGGCTGCCGTGGCGCTGCCTCGGCCTGCTGCCTCCACTGATGCGCCGGGCCGACGTGGCCGGGCTGGCCCTGACCGCCCTGGCCGTGACGCTGCTGGCGCTGTTCGCGGCCGTGCCGTGGTGGCCGTTGCCGCTGGTAGCGCTGCTGTTGACGCCGGTGCTGTGGGCGCTGAGCCTCACCGAGCTGCTAGGCGCCGGCCTCGACGACCCGGGAAGCCGACAGGCCCTGAGCGATTGGGTCGACGAGCTACGCGAGTGGTGGCGGACAACAAAGAAGGACTTACGCGAGGCCTGGGACGACAAACCGAAGTGAGCACTCACATCCGGCCGGTCGCGGTGCCGGAGTCGACGGCTCAGCCGCGGTCGTCCTGCCAGGCCAACGCGGCCGGCCACCGATCGTGATCAATCAGTTCTCGCACCGCATCCAATGCCGCGTCGAGCGGGACGGTATCGCTGTTGTGGTATCGATCCACCTGCCCGTTGCTCAGCCGGTAGCCACTTTCCTCGCCCTTCGCGCCGAGGTCGACGGCGTGCCGGCCGGGGTCGTCGGGCTCATCCATGATCATGACCATGGCCCGGTTGCCGTTGGTGACTACAGCCAGCACACGGCCATCGTCGTGTCGGAGCCAGGTCTCCAACTCGCCCGTGGCCGTCCGTTCCCGAAGGCGCGTGATGGCATTGCCACCTGTGAGCTCACTGTTCTCGTGCGCGAAGTGCCAAGCAGACATGGCTCCGGAGGTTATCAATGAACCTTTCCACTCGACGTTGCTGGTAACGGCGGGTGTGGGTAGCCGACCGCAACCGCGGCGTGGAATGGGGACGACGAAAAAGGGCCGGACCCGAAGAAGGCCCGGCCCTGCAACGAGGTGGAGCTACTTGTCCGCGGCGGACTTGTCCACAGCGGCCGCCGGAGCCGCGGTGGCAGGCTCGGGGCGGCGGGCCGCCCGGGCGTAGGCCAGCATCGCCACGATCAGGGCGAGCACGCCCGCGACCAGCCCGGCGATGCCGAAGCCGTTCGAGCTGCTCGACTCCGCGGCGGGCTCGGCGGCGACCGCGGCGGTCGGGCCGGTGGCGGCGGCTGCGGCGTCCGTGCCCGCGGCGGCGGCCGGCACGATCTTGAGGACCGGCGCGGGCGACTCGGGCTCGGTGCCGTCGGTCGAGGGCTCGTCGATCCAGCGGACGATCGTGCCGTCCGAGTAGGTCTGCAGCGCCTTGAAGATCATCTGACCGGATTCGGGCAGCGGGCCCATCGAGACGTCGAACTCCTGGAACTGGCCCGGCTTGACCTCCGAGCCCGCCTTGGCCGTCCAGGTGATCTTCGAGACCGCCTCGGTGATCTGCGCGCCGTGCGCCTCGAGCGGTGTGGCCAGCTTGGACACCGTGGTCGCCACGTCCCAGCCGTTGAGCGGCTTGACCGAGACCGACGCGATCGGCTTGTCGGCCGGCAGGTTGATCTCGACCTTGGTCGTGGAATCGCTGTCGGACTCGTTGGGCACCCGGAAGGTGACCTTGGAGTATCCACCGGCCGTCGCGGTGTCGGGGTTCACCGAGACATGGGCGGCAGCGGGGGCGGCCAGGGCGAGCGTGAATCCGATGACGGTGGCGCTCACCACTGCCGAGCGCTTGAACAGGGACATCCTCGAACCTTCCGCGTGGGGGAACGCCCAGTGACGGGCGCTGCCCGTTGGTCGTTCCCCCCGAGGAAAAAGTTCCCGGTGACCAAAAAAGAATCTCAGCGAAGGGCCGGCAGCCGCACGTCGACCCGCAGACCGGGCTCGGCATCGCCCAGCGTCACGAATCCGCCGTGCCGCCGGACCAGTTCCCGGACGATCGCCAGCCCCAGCCCGGAGCCGCCGGCGTCGCGTGCGCGGGCGTCGTCGAGACGGGTGAACCGGTCGAAGACGCGCTCCCGGTCGGCCTGCGGGATGCCCGGACCGTCGTCGGTCACGGTGATCACCCGTTGCGTGGCCTCGGCCCGCACCGTCACCTGCACCCGGGATTTGGCGTGCCGCACCGCGTTGTCGAGCAGGTTGGCCACCACCCGGCCGAGCGCGTCGGGCTCGCCGACGACCTCCATCGGGACCTCCGGACGCAGGTACGTCACCGTCGGATAGCGGTCGGCCAGGTCGCCGACCAGCGACCCCAGGTCGACCGTACGGAACGGCGCCGCCACCGCCCGCCCGCCCCCGTCGTCGGCCCGGGCCAGCAGCAGCAGGTCGTCGACGAGCCGGCTGAGCCGGTCGACGTCGGTGAGCAGGTCGGCCGACAGGGCCTGCCAGTCGTTGTCGGGCAGCCGCTGCGCCACCTCGAGCTCGGTCCGCATGTTGGTCAGCGGGCTGCGCAGTTCGTGGGCGGCATCGGCGACGAACGCGCGCTGCCGGGTGCGGGCCGCGTCGAGCCGGTGCAGCATGCCGTTGAGGGTGGTGGCCAGCCGGTGGATCTCGTCGCGGGACTCCGGCACCGGCAGGCGGCCCTCCCGGGTGCCTCCGGTGATTTCCTCGGCGCCGGCCCGCAGCGCGTCCACCGGGTGCAGCGCGGCCCCCAGCACCCGCCACAACACGATCGCCAGCAGGGCGATCAGCAGCGGGAAGGCCACCAGCAGGGTGATCGCCAGGATGCGGACGCCGACGCTGAGGTCGTTGGTCGAGCGGGCCACCAGCACTCGCTGCGGTTCGCTCGGCGTCCCGGCCACCTTCATGACCACCCGGGCCTGACCGGCCAGGCCGATCCGGCTGCCGGGGATCTCGCGCACCCCGCCGTCGGCCAGCCCCTGCAGTTCGTCGGCGTGCAGCATCGGGATCAGCCGGTCGGCGCTGGCCGAGATCGACACCACCCGGCCGTCGGCGTCGATCACCTGGGCCTGCATGGCCGCGTTGACCGGGATCGGGTCGGGTAGCTGCTTCTGGCTGATCAGGTAGGCGATGCTCTCCGCGGTCTGGTCGGCCTCGGAGTTGACCGCCCGCAGCAGCGCGAAGTTGAGCACCCCGACCAGCAGCACCCCGCCGGCGGCCAGCCCGACCGTCAGCGCCAGCACCGAGACCAGCATCAGCCGGGCCCGCAGGCTGAACTCGCGGGGACTTCTCACCCCACCGCCGCCAGCCGGTAGCCGGCCCCGCGGACGGTCTCGAGCCGCTCCCGCCCGATCTTGCGGCGTACGTAGCCCACGTAGACCTCGACGGCGTTGGGGGCGGTCTCGAGCGCCGCGTCCCACACGTGGTCGAGCAGCTCGATCTTGCTGACCACCTCGCCGGGGCGTCGCATCAGGTATTCCAGCAGCGCGAACTCGCGGGCCGTGAGCGTGACCTCCTCGCCCGCGACGACCACGCGGCGCTCGGCCGGGTCGAGCTCGACGTCGCCGTGCCGCAGGACGACCGGGCGTTCGTGCACCCCACGGCGGAGCAGTGCACGTAACCGGGCGAGCAGGACGACGTACGAGAAAGGCTTGGTCAGATAGTCGTCGGCGCCGCAGTCCAGACCGTCGGCCTGGTCGTACTCGCCGTCCTTGGCCGAGAGCATCAGCACCGGCACCCAGTTCTGCTCGGCCCGCAGCTGCCGCACCACCCGGTAACCGCTGAGCCGGGGCAGCATCACGTCCAGGATCATCGCGTCGTAGCCGCCGTGCCGGGCCATCTCGAGCCCGTCCTGACCGTCGCCCGACACATCGACCGCGAAGCCCTCGGCCTGCAGTCCACGCTGCAGCGCGGCCGCGAGCCGCGCTTCGTCCTCCACCACTAGCAACCGCACCTCATTACCTTTGCATGGAAGGGGTAACCCCTAGGGGCAGCTCTCAGCCCGGTCACAGCGGTGGTGGCGCACTCTGGTGGCAGATCAACGGGAGGTGGACATCGTGTCCGTGTTCAGGTCAAGGTCGACGCTGCGATGGCTCGTACCGTCAGCCGCGGCCGCCGTCGTCATCGGCGGTGGCGCTGCGGCGGGGACGATCATCGCCAGCGCCGATCCCGGGCTGCCGGAGCGCAGCGCGGCGCAATTGCTCGTCGACGTGCAGAACGCCAAGGTCGACGGATTCTCCGGAACCATCGTGCAGAGTGCCGATCTCGGTCTGCCGAAGATCTCCGGGGTCACCGAGGGCTCGGGCGTGGCCGGCAACATCGCCAGCCTCGTCGCGGGCAGCAACACCGCGAAGGTCTGGTACGCCGGTGAGGACAAGGCGCGCATCGCGCTGATGCAGACCGACGGCGAGACCGACGTCATCCGCAACGGCTCCGACGTCTGGCTCTGGCAGTCCAAGGAGAAGACCGCGACGCACCTCAAGGTGCCGGCCGGTGCCGACAACAAGAAGCCGGAGGCCCTGCCGTCCGGGGTGCCGTCGACGCCTCAGGAAGCCGCCGACGCGGCCCTGGCCGCGATCGACGACACCACCACCGTGTCGACGACGGGCGCGGCCAAGGTGGCCGACCGCGACGCGTACGAGCTGGCGCTCAGCCCCAAGGCGAAGGAGTCGCTGGTCGGCCAGGTCCGCCTGGCCATCGACGCCGAGACGCACATCCCGCTGCGGGTGGACGTCTACGCCAAGAACGCCACCAGCCCGGCTTTCCGGGTGGCATTCCAGCAGATCAGCTTTGACACGCCGGACGCGCAGCAGTTCGCGTTCAACCCGCCGGCCGGCACGAAGGTGACGGAGGCGAACACCGCGCAGATCGAGAAGGACGCGCAGAAGAACGCCAAGGAGCACCGGGCCGAGGTGGAGAAGGCCCGCACCGAGGCGCTGGCCAAGGGCGAGGGCCCGAAGGTGGTCGGGGAGGGCTGGGCGTCGATCGTGACGGCCAAGCTGCCGGCCGACACGGCAGCCAAGGGCGACCAGGCCAAGTCGGCCGAGGGCATGCTCGACATGCTGCCCGCCGTGAGCGGCACGTGGGGCAAGGGTCACCTGTTCGCCGGTTCGCTGTTCAGCGTGCTGGTGACCGACGACGGCCGGGTCTTCGCCGGTGCGGTCGCCCCGGAGCTGCTCTACCAGGAAGCCGCCAAGAAGTAGGTCTCCAATAGTTCTAGAACTCTTGACCGCGATATGCAAGACTGCGGTTGAGAGTTCTAGAACTTTGGAGGCGTGATGCCCACCCTTTCGGTGCACCAGAAACCGGCCACCGGTCGCTTCGGCGATTTCGGTGGCCGGTTCGTTCCCGAGTCCCTCGTCCCGGCCTGCGATGCCCTCGCGGCGGCGTTCCACGAGGCGTGGACCGACCCCGCCTTCCGGGCCGAGCTCGACGAGCTGCTCGAGGTCTACGCCGGCCGGCCCACGCCGCTCACCCCGGCCCGCACCCTGTCGGCCCGGCTCGGCGTCGAGCTGCTGCTCAAGCGCGAGGACCTGGCCCACACCGGCTCCCACAAAATCAACAACGTGCTCGGCCAGGCGCTGCTCGCCCGCCGCATGGGCAAGCACCGGATCATCGCCGAGACCGGCGCCGGCCAGCACGGCGTCGCCGCGGCCACCGCCGCCGCCCTGCTCGGCCTCGAGTGCACCGTCTACATGGGCGAGCGGGACATCGAACGCCAGCAGCTCAACGTCCTGCGGATGACCACGCTGGGCGCCACCGTCGTCCCGGTCACCACGGGCAGCCGGACGCTCAAGGACGCGACCAACGAGGCGATGCGGGCGTGGGTGGCCGACGTGGACGGCGCGCACTTCCTGCTCGGCTCGGTCGGCGGCCCGCACCCGTACCCGACGATGGTCCGGGAACTGCAGAGCGTCATCGGGAACGAGGCCAGAACGCAGAGCCCGTACGTCCCCGACGTCGTCGTCGCCTGTGTCGGCGGCGGCTCGAACGCGGCCGGCACCTTCGCCGGGTTCATCGACACGACCGCGCGCCTGGTCGGGATCGAGGCCGCGGGCGGCGCGGCGATGACCGACGGCTCACCCGGCGTGGTGCACGGCGCCCGCTCGATGGTGCTGCAGGACGCGGAGGGCCAGGTCGCCGAGGCCGAGTCGATCGCAGCCGGGCTCGACTATCCGGGCATCGGGCCCGAGCACGCCTTCCTGGGGGCGACCGGCCGCGCCGAGTACTACGCGGTGACCGACGACGAGGTGGTCGCGGCCGTGCGCCGGCTGGCCCGGGCCGAGGGCATCATCTGCGCGCTGGAGTCGGCCCACGCGGTCGCCTGGGTGCTGCGCGAGGCGGGCGGACCGCTGCTCCCCACCGGTTCGCGCGTCGTGCTGACCCTCTCCGGGCGTGGCGACAAGGACATGGCGACCCTCGGAGCGGTGGCATGACTCTTCTCGTTCCCTACCTGACCGCCGGGCTGACCGAGGACTGGATCGACTATCTCCTCGCCGTGCAGGAGGCCGGCGCCGACGCGATCGAGGTCGGTCTGCCCTTCTCCGACCCGATGCTCGACGGCGCGACGATCCAGCAGGCGTCCGACCGCGCGCTCGCCCGGGGCGTCACCGTGGCATCGATACTTCAAGAGCTTTCCCTCGTACGCGGGCAGGTGCGCACCCCGCTCATCGCGTTCACCTACGCCAACCTGGTGTTCCGCCCCGGCCCGGACGTCTTCTGCCGGCGCCTGGCCGAGGCCGGGTTCCGCGGGCTGATCGTCCCCGACCTGCCCCTGGACGAGGTCGCCGAGGTGTCCCGGGCCGCCGAGCAGGCCGAGATCGAACTGACCCTGCTGGTCGCCCCGGTCACCACCGACGAGCGGCTGGCCGAGATCGTCGCCCGCAGCCGTGGCTACGTCTATGCGATCAGCCGGATGGGCACGACCGGCGAACAGACGTCGCTGGCCGCCTCGGCCGCCGCGCTGGCCGCCCGGATCAAGGCCGTCACCACGCTGCCGGTGCTGGTCGGCTTTGGGGTGACCGGCCCCGAGCAGGCGGTCGCGGCGGGACGCGCCGGGGACGGTGTCGCCATCGGATCGGCTCTGATGCGTAGGGTTCTCGACGGAGCCACCGCCGCCGACCTGGGAGCCGAGGTCGCGGCGTTGCGCGCCGCCCTCGACAGTGCTTCCCAGGAGGATTCCGCTGAGCGCCGCACCCCGTATGCCGAAGTATCAGGTCATCGCGGCTGACCTGGGCGCCAAGATCCGGGGCGGGGAACTGCCGCCCGGATCGGCGCTGCCCCCGCAGAAGGAGCTGAGCGCCAGCTACGGCGTCACGCTGGCCACCCTGCGACAGGCGTTGCAGCAGCTCGAGGCCGACGGGCTGCTGTCGCAGCAGCCCGGGCGGGGCACCTTTGTGGCCGAGCCGCGGGCCGCCTACCGCCTCGACTCGCTGCGCGGCTTCGCCGAGGACCTGCGCGCCCAGGGCCACCTGGTCACGACGCAGATCCTCGGCCAGGCGGTGGGGGCGCCACCGGCGTGGGCGGCGGCGCATCTGGGCGAGCGGCCTCCCGCCGTACGGCTGGAACGCCTCCGCCTTCTCGCCGGCCGGCCCGCCGTGCACCAGGTGTCGTGGATCCGCGGGTCGGCGCTGGCCGACGCCGACCTGAGCGGGACGTCGCTCTATCAGGCGCTGGCCGACCGGGGCGTGGCCGTGCACCGGGCCAGGGAGGCGGTGCGGCCGGGGGCGCTCGACCAGGCCGCGGCCACATTGCTGCGACAGCCCGCTGGCACGGCCGCCTTCCTCTCCGAGCGGGTCACCTACGGCCTCGACGACCGGGCCCTCGTGGCCGACCGCGCGACGATCCTCGGCACGATGATGGAGATCCGTACCGAACGCGCGGTCACCGGACTCACGGTCAGCTGGGCGCAGTCGGCCCAGCTCTGAGCACCGTGCAGCGCGGTCCGCCCCGCACGGCTCCCGCCGAGCGGTCCCAGCTCCCGCCGGGCGGCCTTAGTGTGTGCGCGGGGCGGGGTCAGCTGGCGTAGCGCTTCTCGGCTCGGGCGCGGGCCTTGGCCGCCTCGACCTCGCGGTTTTTCGGAGCGGCGCTGGTGACCAGCTCGTCGAGCAGCTCGGCGGTGGCGGCGGCGATCGCGGCGACGGCCCGGTCGAACGCCTCCTGGTTGGCGGCCGACGGACGCGTGCTGCCGGCGACCTTGCGCACGTATTGCAGCGCGGCCGCCTGGATCTCGTCACGCGTGGCGGGCGGTTCGAAATTGTGCAGCTGGTGGATGTTGCGGCACACGGCTGGCCTCCGGGTGTCGGGGAACGCGACGCCTGCCAACCTACGCCCCGGGTACGACGCTTTTAGTATTGGCGGCATGGCGCACTGGTACGAGTCCTCCATCGACCGGCAGCTCCGTGAGGCGACCGAGCGGGGCGAGTTCGACGACCTGCCTGGGAAGGGCAAGCCGCTGCCCGGGCACGGCGGTGAGTACGAGGACGACTGGTGGGTCAAGGACTGGCTCGAGCGCGAGGGCGCCACGGCCGGGGTCATCCCGCCCACCCTGGCGCTGCGCCGCGAGACCGAGGATCTCGAGGTCAAGGTCGACCGGCTCAAGACCGAGCGTGAGGTACGCGGTTACGTCGCCGACCTCAACGAGCGGATCCACCAGGCCACGGTCGGCCGGATGGACGGCCCGCCGGTGATCCTGCGCCCGTTCGACATCGACGCGGTCGTCGAGGCCTGGAAAGAGCGCCGCGCCGCGGGCTGAGGCGTGGAGAGCGCCGCGCCGGAGCTGAGGCGGGTGCTGGTTACTTGGCGGTGGTAAGGCGCTCGCGGATGTCGAGCGGGTCTGCGGTCAGCGTGTCGCAGCGGACGTAGGCCAGCTGGATCGTCACGTCGGTGAACCAGAGCACCGGCAGGGTCAGCGGCGGCGGTGACTTGGGTGTGAAGGTCACCGGGATCAGCCCGAACAGCTTGCCCTTGAACTCGGGCGTGTAGAACCGCACGTTCCCGTCGGTCACCAGCTCGTTGCTGCGGATCACCGTCTGCGCCTTGCCGGGCTCGGCGATGGTCAGCGTGAACGGTTTGTTCACCGCCTTGTCCATGCTGAACTTGAGCGCCGGGAACGAGCCCTTGGCCGTCGGCATGTCGACCACGCCGTCGTAGGTCGACTCGTACATGGTCAGCGAGTCCACCTCCATCACGCCGGGCGTGGCCGCGACCTGCGGGATGTCGTCGGCACCGGCCTTCATGCCGAGCACCCGCGGCCCGAGGCACGGGATCTCCTCGCCCTTGCTGGTGGTGACCGACGCGCTCGGGCTCGGCTTGGCGGCGGCGGGGGATGAGGTCGCCGTGGGAGCCGAGGTCGGAGCGGGGGTCGATGAGGACTTCGACGGCGTCGGCGACGCGCTCGGAGACGGGGACGACTTGTCGCCCCCGATGCCGAGCAGATTGCCGATGCCGTCGAAGAAGTCGCCGATCCCGTCGAGAACCGGATTGCCGGTACCCCCGTCGTCGCCCCCGTCCTCCGCGCCGGCCGAGGCAGACGCGGAGGAGGTGGGGGCGGGCTTCGCGCCTTTGGAGCCGCCGGCCGGCGCCTTGCCGGGCACTGGCCGCGACGACGCGTCGCCCGAGGGGGTTGCCCCCGCGGAGGCCGGCGCCGAGGAGGTGGCCGAGGTGCGGGACGGTAGCCCCTCGGGACACTCCGCAGCGCGAGCCGGAAGACTGCCGCCGGCCACCAGCACGCTGCCGGTTACCGCCAGGACGAGCAGGATGACGGAGAGTGCGCGCGGATTTCCGTACCCGCCGTCACGACGCTGATCCAGTCCGGGGACGATCCCAGGGTCGCCCTCCGGGGTGGCGGGCCGCACCTGCGACCCGCCGTCACCATCAGGAGCGGGAACGCCTTCTGGGGGCGTACGGGAAGAAGAAACGGGTCCCCAGGCGATGACCAGGGCGCCGCCGATGATGCCGAGCAGCATGCCGGCGAAGAAGCCGCCGAGGTTGAGCCCGACGAACGTGTAGAGCGCGGTCAGCAGCCCGACGATGCCGTAGAACAGCCGCTGCGCCGGGCTGAACCAGGCCAGCAGCCCGCACAGCAGCAGCAACAGCGGCAGCAGATAGGACAGGAAACCCTGCGGCCCGAGGTGTACCTCGAGGTTGCCCAGGTTCATGTTGGCCGTGTAGAGCAGTTCGACCGCCGCCAGCAAGAAGAAGAGCCCGCCCCAGAACGGCCGCCGGCGCCGCCAGCGCCGGAAACTTTCCGCCACGAATATTGCCTTCCCAAAAATGCCGGATCAGCCCTTGTAGCACTCTTTGCTGCTGTCGCCGAGGAAGAGCTGGAGCTTCATCCCGGTCAGCTTGAAGGTGGAGGCCGAGGTCGTGTACGCCTTCTGCTTGAGGCCCACGATGGTCACGTCGGTCGCCTGCTGGCCGAACGTGCCGACCTCGCCGTGCTCCTTCTGCCCGTCGGCGGTGAGCGTGGAGGCGTCCTGGCCGATGTCGATGTTCTGGAAGGTCGCGTCGCCGCTCAGCTCGGACATGCCGATCAGCAGGTCTTCGGCCTCGGCGGGCTTGTCGGGGTCGGTGCCGGCCTCGATGCGCAGCACGACCGGCCCGGCCGCCACCGACTGGCACAGCTTGTAGATGTCGGCGCTCTGGATGCCCGACATGGCGGCCACGACGTATTTCTGGCCGGTCGACGACTGCACCTTCTCGGTCGGCAGTTGCTTGCTGTACTGGGTGAAGCCCTCGCCGACGAGCTTGTCGGCGGTCAGCTTGAACTGGGTGCCCGAGACCGAGAAGCTGGCCGCCAGCGCACCGTTCGCGAGGGCGATGACCAGGCCTCCGGCGACCACGGCGGGCACGCCCAGGGCCACGGCGAAACGGCGCCAGTTGGTGCGTCCGTACGCCGGATCGCCTTGCGCGTCCTTCACGGATCCTCCTCGCGGATGGTGACGGTCAGTGAGATTTGTCGATGCCGTCCTTAACGTGCGGGAAATATTGCTCCTGGCGCTCCGTGAGGACAAGGGCGGTGGCTACTGGCCAGTAACCGTAAAGCTCACGCGGTGTGAGCAAAATCCGGTCAAAGAGGACTCTGTCGATGTGTGACGGTCACCACCTGTATAAGGAAGGCCAATGATCACGGATCGGTAACGAAACCCAGCGTCCTCCCAGAAAACGGTGTTACCGACTTGGTCGACGACTCGTTTCAGGCCCGCCCGGAGGATCCCGATGCGCCGCAGCAACACTTCGAAACCGGGTGCCCTGGCCCGCCTCGGCGGGATGCTGATCCTGGTCGGGGCCCTGGTCGGCGTGGCCGCCATCCCGGTCGGCGCCGTGCTGACGGCGGGCACGCAGTGGGACGCCCAGCAGCGCGCCACCCTGCCCGCCCAGCTGCTGCAGCCGCCCGCGGCCCAGCTGACCCGCATCTATGCCAACGACGGCAAGACGCTGATCACCACGTTCTACGAGCAGGACCGGCAGGACGTCGCGCTGGCCCAGATCGCGCCGGTGATGCAGAAGGCGATCGTCGCGGCCGAGGACACCCGCTTCTACGAGCACGGCGGGGTCGACCTCAAGGGGCTGGCCCGGGCGCTGGTGCGCGACGCCGGCAGCGGCTCGGCCCAGCAGGGCGCGTCGACGCTCACCATGCAGCTCGTCCGCAACGTGCTCAAGGAGGACCCGACGCTCACGCCGGCCGAGCGCGCCGCCGCGACCGCGAGCACCCCGGCCCGCAAGCTGCGCGAGATCCAGTACGCCGTCGAGCTCGAGTCGCGCCTGTCCAAGCAGCAGATCCTGCAGAACTACCTGAACATCGTGTACTTCGGCGACGGGGCGTACGGGATCGAGGCCGCCGCCCGCCGCATCTTCGGGGTCAGCCCGGCCAAGCTCGACCTGGCCCAGTCGGCGCTGATCGCCGGGATCGTGCAGTCGCCCGACGCCGACAACCCGATCGGCGGCGACAAGGCCCAGGCCAAGATCCGCCAGACGTACGTGCTGAACGCGATGCTCAAGGCCGGCCTGATCACCCAGGCCCAGCACGACTCGGCGGCCAAGGAGAAGCTCAGGTACTCGGGCCGGACGCAGCCCGACGGATGCGTCGACGCGACCGGCAGCAGTTCCGGGTGGGGCTTCTTCTGCGACTACTTCGAGCGCTGGTGGGACACGCAGACCCAGTTCGGGGCGACGCAGACTGCGCGGGAGAACGCCCTGCGCCGGGGCGGCTACACGATCGTCACCACGCTCGACCCGAGCGTGCAGAAGACGGCGGCCGAGCAGTCGCGCAAGGTCTACGGGCTGACCAACAAGAAGACCCTGCCGATCGCCGTCGTGCAGCCGGGTACGGGCAAGGTGCTGGCCCTGGCGGTCAACCGGCACTACGGCACCGGCAGCGGGACCAGCGGCCGCGAATACACGGTGAACCCGCTGATCAGTGGCGGGGGAGGGGTCACCGGCTACCCGTCCGGCTCGACCTTCAAGATGTTCACCATGCTGGCCGCGCTCGAGGCCGGGATGCCGCTGAGCGCCGGGTTCGACTCCCCGGCCAAGCTGCCCACCCAGTGGCCCGACTCCGGGCCGGGCAACTGCAACGGCATGTACTGCCCGGGTAACGCCAACCCGAGCTGGATGGACGGCTACCGCACGATGTGGGACGGGTTCGGCCGCTCGGTGAACACCTACTTCGTGCATCTCGAGGAGCAGGTCGGCCCGGCCGCGGTGGTCGCCATGGCCCAGCGGCTCGGCATCAGCTTCAGCGCCCAGGCCGACGCGAAGATGGCCGCGACCAGCGCCGACTCGTGGGGCTCGTTCACCCTCGGCGTCGTCGACACCACCCCGCTCGAGCTGGCCTCGGCCTACGCGACGGTGGCGGCCGAGGGCAAGTACTGCTCGCCGCTGCCGGTCGAGTCGATCACCGGCTCGGACGGCGTGAAGGTGGCCGTGGCGGACAACTGCAAGCAGGTGCTCGACCCCGAGGTGGCGCGGGCCGCGACCGACGCCGCCCGGTGCCCGGTGGGTCAGCAGAGCAGCACCAGCCAGTGCAACGGCGGCACCGCGACCGAGGTCGGCGCCATGTTCGGGGGCCTCGACGTGGCCGGCAAGACCGGCAGCACCAACGACAACCGTACGGAGACTTTCGTCGGCTTCACTCCGACGATGGCCGCGGCCGGCATCGCCAACGACCCGGCCAACCCGTCCGACCTGGTGGGCAGTGCGGTCGAGGCGCGCGTGGTCACGGCCGTGGGGCGTACTCTGCGCGCCGCGGTCGGAGACGGCGGATACGCGGGGTTCACGCCGCCGAGCAGCCAGAAGGCGTACGGGGGGTGATTGACTCAGTTTCTTCGGGTTTGCTGCCGAACTGAACGAAGTGACCGCCGCCCACGAGCAGCGACGCCTGGCCGCCCTGCACGAGTACGAGCTGCTCGACACCCCTGCGGGCGACGAGCTGGAAGCCGTGGTGCGGGTGGCGGCCCTGGTGGCGGGAGTGCCCAACGCGACGCTCAACCTGATCGACGAGAGCCGGCAGTGCCAGCTGACCACGCACGGGTTCGAGGGCTCCGACACCGCGCGGTCCGATTCGATGTGCGCCGTCCGGTTCGAGACGGGTGAGGTCACCTATCTGCCGGACGCCGGCCTCGACCTGGCGTTCGCGTTCAACCCCTGGGTCACCGGTCTGCTGGGCCGGGTCCGGTTCTACTTCTCGGCCCCGCTGGTCACACCGCAGGGCTACGCGCTCGGCTCGCTCTGCGTCTTCCACACCGAGCGGCACGAGCTGACCGACGAGCAGATCGCGCGGCTCAAGGACCTGGCCGAGGTGATCGTGGCCCTGTTCGAGCGCCGCCGCCAGGCCCGGGCCAACGCCGAGCTGGCGTCCGAGGTGCGCGAGCAGCACGAGGAGCTCGAGGTCGCGCACGCCGACCTGGGCCGGGCGCACGCCGAGAAGAAGGCCACCATCGTCGAGCTGCGGCGCTCCAACCGGGAGCTGGAGCAGTTCGCCGGCGTGGTCAGCCACGACCTGGCCGCCCCGCTGACCGTGGTCAACGGCTATCTGGAGCTGATCGAGGAGCGGGTCGCCCGCGCCGATCCGGAGTCGGCCCGCTGGATCGGGTCGTCGACGCGGGCCATCGGCCGGATGCAGCGCCTGATCACGGCGCTGCTCCTGTATGCGCGGGCCGGTCATGCCCCGTGCCGGCCCGAGCCCGCAGCGCTCGGCGATCTGGTCGAGCAGGCCCTCACCGACCTGCGCGGCAGCCTGGACGGGGCGACCGTGGTGGTGCAGCCGGACCTGCCGACGATCGACGCCGATCCGACCCTGATCCGGCAGCTGCTGCAGAACCTGATCGGCAACTCGCTCAAGTACCGCCGGCCCGACCGGCCGTGCCACATCGAGGTCAGCGCGCGGCACGACGGCGGGCAGTGGCGGGTGAGCGTGGCCGACAACGGGGTCGGCATCCCCAAGGCCCAGCGCGAAAAAGTCTTCGACATGTTCACGCAGGTCGACCCCGGTTCGGGCCGGGGGCACGGCATCGGCCTATCGACCTGCCAGCGGATCGTCGACCGGCACGG
The DNA here is from genome assembly GCF_018829635.1 of Paractinoplanes bogorensis. Taxonomy (GTDB): domain Bacteria; phylum Actinomycetota; class Actinomycetes; order Mycobacteriales; family Micromonosporaceae; genus Actinoplanes; species Actinoplanes bogorensis. The sequence goes on along the minus strand of NZ_JAHKKG010000014.1, from coordinate 236,272 downwards.
CGGGCGGATCGTGGCGGCGGAGACACCGGGCGGGGGGACGACGGTCGTCTTCACGCTGCCGGTCGGGCAGCACGCGGCGGCTGTCTCATGATCTTCCAGCGGTTCGCCCTCACGAGGCTGAAATACCGGGTGGCGGGCGGGTTCGCGGTGCTGCTCCTGCTCTTCCTGGCCCTGATCGTGGCCAACTTCGTGGTGACCGAGCGGGCCCGCACGCAGCACGAGGAGCGCGGCGCCCGGATCGACGTCGCCCGGGACACCAACCGGGCCGTGCTGCAGTACATGACCGACGCCGAGACCGGCATCCGCGGGTTCCAGCTGACCGGTGACACGGCGTTCCTGCAGCCCTACACCAGCGGCCGGGCCGGCGCCTTCAGCGCCCTCGACCGGCTGGTGGCCGACCCGCTCGACGCCGAGACGGCCCGGCTGCTGGAGGTCGAACGGCAGGCGGCCGAGGGCTGGCTCTACGACTACGCCATCCCGATCGTGAACGCGGGCGTGCCCGACGACGACGCCGCCCGGGCGGCCCGCGGCAAGGACCTGTTCGACCAGCTCCGCACGGCCAACGCGGACGTCTTCGCCGCCGTCGAGAGCTTCGAGCGGCTGGCCGGCGAGCACGAGCGGGCCGGGGCCGAGTTCGTCACCCTGCTCTTCGCCGGGCTCGCCTGCCTGGTCGTGGCGGCCGGGCTGGGCCTGGCCCTGCTGCATCAGCGGCACCTGCTGGTCCCGCTCGAACACATCCGGCTCACCCTGCGCCGCCTGGCCGACGGCGACCTGACCGCCCGGACCACCCCGGCCGGGCCGGGCGAGCTGCGTGCGGTCGCGGGCACCCTGAACGACCTCGCGGCCGAGACCGAGCGCCTGCTCAGCGCCGAGAAGGCCCGGGTGGCCCGGATCGAGCTGCGGCAGGCCGTCACGCTGCAGTTGCAGGAGGACGCCGAGCCGGAGCAGTCGGCCTGGCGGATCGCCGACATGATCGGCACCACCTTGGGCGCCGACGTGCTGCACAGCCGGATCACGATCCAGGCCGGTGTGCCGATCGCGATCACCTGGCCGGCCGGCGCCCCGCCGCTGGATCCGGCGATCGACGAGCAGGCCCGCTCGTGCGCCCCGGGCAGCGCGCTGCGGCCCGGTCAGCTCGCCGGCGGCCTGGTCATCCCGCTCAGCGGTGACGCCGGCTGCCCGCCCGGGCTGATCTGCCTGATCCGGGCCGGGCGTCCGTGGTCCGAGGAGGAGTCCCGGCTGCTGATCGGCCTGGCCCGCGAGGTCGACCACGCGGCCCACCAGGAGCGCCTGCGGCTGCGCCAGGCCCGGCTGATCAACGAGCTGCGGGTGCTCGACGAGCAGAAGGACGTCTTCGTCGCCACCGTCACCCACGAGCTGCGTACGCCGCTGACCAGCATCCTGGGCTACAGCGAGATGCTGTCCGAGGACCTGACCGACAACCCGGAGCACGCGCGGGGCCTGTCCCGGGTGCAGAAGCGGGGCATCGACGCGATCCTGCGCAACGCCCACCGGCTCGAGGCCACGGTCGACGACCTGCTGCTGCTCGACCGGACGAACGACCGCTCGGGCGCCGAGACGCTGCCGGTCGACCTGGCCCGGCTGATCGGCCAGGTGCACGCGACGCTGGGGGTCGCCGCGCGGGCCAAGGACCTGCGGTGCGAGCTGTCGACCGAGCCGGCCTGGGTCCGCGGCGACGCCGCCCAGCTCGAACGGGCCGTCCGCCACCTGCTCGACAATGCGGTCAAGTTCACCGCGCCCGGCGGTCACCTCGAATGCCGGCTGACCCGGGTCGACGACCGGGCCGTGGTCACCGTCTCGGACACCGGCATCGGCATCCCGGCCGACGACGTGCCGGGGCTGTTCACCCCGTTCCACCGGGCGGCCAACGCGATGGATCAGGCCGTGCAGGGCAACGGACTGGGCCTGGCCATCGTGCGCAACATCGTCAACGACCACGGCGGTACCGTGACCGCCCGCTCCGAGCTGGGGCAGGGGAGCACCTTCACGATGGTGCTCCCGGTGATGGCCGAACCGCAGGCGCACCGGCCCGCTGCAGAGCCGTCCAGATCCGGTCGCGGGTGAGGGGCAGTTCCGTCATCCGTACGCCGGTCGCGTCCCGGACCGCATTGGCCAGCGCCGGGGCGACCGGGTTGTACGGGCTCTCGCTCATCGACTTCGCGCCCAGCGGCCCGATCGCGTCGTCGGTGTCGGCGAACAGCACCTCCGTACGCGGCACGTCGGCGAACGTGGGCAGGTGATACTGCCGGAACCCGGCCGTGGTGACGTGCCCGTCGGCGCCGATGTCGACGTGCTCGGCCAGCGTCGCCCCGAGCGCCTGGGCCACCCCGCCCTCGACCTGCCCGCGGCACTGCAGCGGGTTCATCACCGTGCCCGCGTCGGCGCTGTGCACGCTGCGCAGGATCCGCAGCTCGCCGGTGTCGGGGTCGACCGCGACCCGGAACCACTGGGCGTTGAACGCCACCGACCGCGGGCTGCCGCCCCAGTGCCCCTCGGCCGTGAACCCGCCCGCGGCCAGCCGTTCGAGCACCGCCTCGGTGAGCTCGCCGCCACCCGCCGCGTCCCGCAGCTTCGCGTTCAGCCCGCGGGTCGCGTGCAGCACCGCCTGGCCCGCCACGACCACGCCGGTCGAGGCGAACGCGCCGGTGTCGTGCCGGACCACGTCGGTGTCGGACTGCCGCACGACGATCCGGTCGGGCGTGGTGCCCAGCGCGTCGGCGGCGATCTGCGCGTGCACGGTCGTGCTGCCGTTGCCGAACTCGGCCGTCCCGACCGCGATCTCGAACCGCCCGTCCGGGCGCAGCGTCGCCGTCGCGTCGGCGTAGTGGCCGCCGGGCGGACCGGCCGCGATCATCGTGATGGCCATGCCGTCGCCGGTCAGCCAGCCCGCGGGCGCCGGCTCGACCGGGGCGGCCGCGGCCTCCCGGATGTGGCCGAGGCACTGATCGAGCCCGTACGAGGCGATGGTCAGATCGTCGGCATGGTCGCCCGGCGCGGTCAGGTGGTCGCCCGCGCGCACGATGTTGATCTCGCGGAGCGCGACCGGGTCGACGCCGAGCCGCCGGGCCAGCTCGTCGAGCGCCGACTCGACCGCGAACGAGACCTGCCCGAGCCCGTAGCCCCGGAACGCGCCCGCGGGCACGGTGTTCGTGTAGACGCACTGCGCGTCGGTCCGCATGTTGGCGCAGCGGTAGACGGCGATCGACTCGTGGCAGCCGTGGAACATCACCGCCGGACCGTGATTCCCGTACGCCCCGGTGTTGGAGACGACCGTCAGCCGGAGCGCGGTCAGCGTGCCGTCGGCCCGTCCGCCCACCTTGACCGTGACCGTGAATGGATGCCGGGTGGTGGCCGCCGTGAACTGCTCGGCCCGGGTGTACTCGTGCCGCACCGGCTTCCCCAGGCGCAGCACGGCCAGCGCGACCAGATCCTCGACCAGCATCTCCTGCTTGCCGCCGAACCCGCCGCCGACCCGGCCGGTCAGCACACGCACCTGGTCGTCGGTCCGGTCGTAGAGCCGGGCCAGCGCCCGCCGGGTCAGGAACGGGGTCTGCGAGCTGGTCCGGAGCACGAGCCGCCCGTCGTCGTCGAGCCAGCCGGTCGCGCCGTGCGTCTCCAGGCTGGCGTGCTGCACCCGCGGCGTGTGGAACGTGCCCTCGTACACCTCGTCGGCCGCGGCGAATCCGGCCTCGGTGTCGCCCATCTCGGCGTGCAGTTCGGCGACCACGTTGCCCGCCGCCCCGGGATGCAGTTGCGGGGCGTCGCCGGCCAGCGCCTCCTCCGGGGTGAGCACCGCGGGCAGCACCTCGTAGTCGACGGCCAGGGCGCGTATGCCCGCCTCGGCCGCGGCCTCGCTGGTGGCTACGACGGCGGCGACCCGTTGCCCGGCGAAGCGCACCACGTCGTCGAGTACCCGGGTGTCGGCCGGGTCCTCCTCCGCCCGCTCGTGCATGGCCGTGGAGAAGCGGACGTCCGGCGCGTCGGCGTGGGTGAGCACGAGCTCGACCCCGGGCACGGCGAGCGCGGCTTCCGTCCGTACGGAAAGAATCCGGGCATGCGGGTGCGGCGACCGCAGCACCTTCAGATGCCGCACATCCGGAACGTCGAGGTCGAACGTGTAGCGGGCGGTGCCGGTGACCACCTGCGGACCGGCCGGAGCGCCCAGGTTCGAGCCGACCGCCTTGCCCGTCGAAGGTTCGGCCACGTTGACCACGCCCGCGACCGCGTCGGCGATGGCCCGATACCCCGTACAGCGGCAGAGGTTGCCCTTGAACGCCCGCGGCAGATCGGCGCGCTGATCGTCGGTCAGGGCGGCCGTCGTCATGATCAGACCGGCCGTGCAGAACCCGCACTGGAAGCCCTGCGCGTCGAGGAACTGCTGCTGCACCGGGTGCAGACCGTCGTCGCCGGCCAGCCCCTCGACCGTGGTGATGTTGCGGTCGGCGGCCCGGAACGCCGGGTAGACGCACGAGTGCACCGGCACGCCGTCGACGTGCACGGTGCAGGCGCCGCAGTCGCCGGTGTCACAACCCTTCTTGACCCCGTACGCCCCCTGTTCGCGCAGATAGGTGCGCAGGCACTGGCCCGGACGGGGAGTCTGGTCGTGCTCGGTCCCGTTGATCTTCATGACGCCAGCTCCACCCGCACCTGCTCGGCATAGAGACGCGTCAGGTGCCGGCGCCACGCGGGTAGTCCGTGGACGTCGTCGACGTAGGCGTCCTCGGGTATCCGCTCGGTCAGCGCGACCGACAGGATCTCGGCGCCCGGCATCCCGGGGAAGGTCAGCACGTACGGCCGTCGGGTCGCCGCGGTCACGGTGATCTCGACCGTGCCGTCGCCGTCGAGCCGCCCGATCACCAGCACGCCCGAGCGTCCGTGGGCATGCAGAGAGCCTTGCCGGTACGCCGTCCTCGCGGTGAGCGCCTTCGCGGGCAGATGCATCGAGCGCAGCAACTCACCCTCGGTCAGCACGGTGGTGCCCTCCCCGGTCACGAACCCGGCCACCGGCACCCGCCGCTCACCCCCGGGACCGAGCAGCAGCACCGATCCGCCGAGCGAGGCGCCCAGCGCGATCATCGGGCCGGCCGGCAGCGCGGCGCACAGATTGCCGCCCACGGTCGCCACGTTCCAGATCTTGAAGGAGGCCAGGAACGCGTGGCAGCACTTCTCGGCGATGTCGTAGCCGCTCGCCGCCAGTTCGGCGATCGTGCAGGTGGCGGCGATCTCGAGGCCGTCGTCGCGGACCGTCAGGGCGGGCCAGCCGGCCGTGGTCAGGTCGAGCAGCCGGGACAGGTGCGGCCGGGGCTCGCCGAACAGTGCCGTGCCGCCGCCCAGCCAGGCGTCACCCGGTCGCCACTGGCCGACCTCGGCCGGGCTGACCACTTCGGCGACGGTGTGCAGGTCCACGTCAGTACGCTACGCGCGTCGTGTTTCGGCTAGTTCACGATCAGCAACGTCGCGGCGACCGTGGCCGCCCACAACACGAACAGCAACACCGGGCGGCGCGGCACCTCGAGCACGGGCGGGGGCGGCAAGGGGCTGATCGCGAGCGCGCGGATCCGGGTGTCGCGCAGCGCGGCCACCAGCTGGTCGGCCGTGCGCTGGTGCGAGCGGGCCGGCCAGGGCGCGGGCACCGGCACGTTGAGCACGGCCTCGCCCGCGGTCAGCACCACCGTGCCCTCGTCGTCGTGCACGATCGCGCTGTCGGTCGCCCACGGTTCCCGGTTGCGCCCGCGGAAACCGATCGCCGCGATGCCGCCCGCGTGCCAGCGCAGCCGGGGCCGCAGCTGCGAGCGCCACCCGAACTCGTATCCGGCCCCGGCGGCGACGGCGGCCACCGCGATCAGCACGCCGCGCGGCAGCCCGGCCAGCTGGGCCGCCTCGGCCAGGGCGAGCGCGGCGCCGAGACCGATGGCGATGGTGGCGGCCCAGGCCCGTTGCGGCGAGATCCGGTGCTCGCGCGGCTGGAACGCGTCGGCGTCCCGGTCGGCCGGGCGCAGCGAATCGGGGTCGACCAGCTGCTCCTCGTCGTCCTCGATCTCGCGGGGGAGGCCCTCGACCACGTCGTAGGGCACCTCGATGACCTCGCCCACCGGCCCGACCGGCACATGCAGACGGTCGCCGACCTCGAGGGCACACCAGCTTCCCGTACGAGGTTCGCCGTAGAGAACCGCAGCTTCGGTGTGCACGTCGTCCTCGTCGTGCCGAGGTTCGGGCTCGGCGACGTCGAAGGCGAACTCGTACGCCGTCTCGCCGTGCTCGGCGGGGAGCAGCACGTGCACGTACCCCTCCTGCTCGACCGCGCGGACGGCGTGCACCGGCTGGGGAGTCAGGAACAGGCGGCGCAGGGCGGCCTGGGCCCGGACGGCGCGCGCCAGCAGGGCACAACCGAGCGTGAAGGCGGCGATGGTGACGGCCAGCCACGGGACGGCGGCGTCACTCACGGCCACCCAGACCACTCCGGCCGCGGCCGTCAGCAACAGCGCGAACCCGGCCACCTCGGCCGGGGCGGCGACGTGCGGGATCGCGTACGGGGAAGGGGGTTTGCGATGGGGGACGGGCAGCGGTGCGGTGGGGCGGTCGAGGCGGGAGACCAGGATCGCGACCGCCGCGTAACACCAGGTGGCGATGACCGTGCCGGGGCTGAGGGCGAGCGGGGTCCAGAGCACCGCACCGAGTACCGCCGCCCAGGCCGCCGCGCCCCGGTGGGGGTACACGGAAAGGGCCGGCCCGATCAGCACGCCCAGGCCGACCCAGCGTGCCGCCGGGGCCGGGTCGGACGGGCCGCCGAAAACGCCGAAGATCAGCAGGAACGCGACGAGACCGGCGGCCGGCACACTGGTGTCCACCCGCATCAGCCAACGCATGACTCCATCGTCATGCGTTGGCCTCGTTGATGCGGGCGATTCTTTGCTTTTGTCAGGGGCCGCTGACGATGCTGGTGACCTGGTGGCCGCTGTTCACCGTCTGACCCGTGTTGTTGATGACGCTGGTGATCGTGCCGGTGCCGCCGAGCGAGACGGTGACCATGTCACGGAACCGGACACCCGATCGGACCGGCACCTCGAAGGCCCGCTGCGCGACGACCGACGGGTTGACGTTGAAGAAGCAGTAACTTCCCAGCCCGTACGCCTCGTGCGTGGTCACCGAGTCGGCCACCTTGTACGCCGCCCACCCGCGGGTCGAGCCGTTCATCCAGGCGGCCTGGTTCGGCGGGTCGTACGGCATCTCGTTCTGATAGAAGTACGTGCGGCCGCGGTCACCGTTCCAGATCGTCTGGTACTGCTGATAGTGCTCGACGAACAACCCGTAGAACGTGACGTCGTTGCCGTTGACGATCAGGCCGTTGCGCCCGGTGTTGATGGTCCAGCCGACCGTCCCGCCGTTGCCGTGGTCGGCCCGCCAGATCCAGGCGTGGTCGCCGATCACGTTGTTGCTGTTCACCTCGACGCTCACGGTCGCCTTGCCCGCGATCGAGCCGCCGACCCGCACGAACACGTCGGACAGCACGGTCGGGTTGGCCGCGTGGTTCGCCGCCGACCCCGCCGGGCCGACCTGCAGCAGGGTGTTCGAGTTGGTCGTGCCGGCGTCGAAGAGCACCCCGGCCAGCCGGACGCCGTCCACGTCGGCGATGTTCATGGCGTTCACGCCGCCCGTGGGCACGAAGGTGGCCAGTCCCAGCCCGAGGATCACGGTGCCGGCCCGGTTCACGTTCAACGTCTGGCTGAGGTTGTAGACGCCCGGCGTGACCAGCAGGTTCTTGCCCGCGGCGAGCGCGGCGTTGATGGTCGCCGCCGTGTCACCCGGCTTGACCACGGCGAAGGTGCTGATCGGCAGGGACGTGCCCGCCGGGGTGCCGTTGGCCCAGGTGGTGCCGCTGGCGTTGCTCCGCAGGGCGGGGACGAAGACCTGGTACGCGCCGGTCGAGTCGACGTACAGGTAGGGCTTCTCGGCGATCGTGGGGGAGCTGCCGATCGTCGTGAACGGCGGGTTCGGGAAGCTCTGGGCCGGTGCGCCGGGGGAGCCCACGAAGACCTGGTTCCAGTTCGAGCCGTTCCAGCTGCCCATCTGCGAGTTCCGGGTCAGGAACTGCTGCTGGCTGCCCGACTGGATCTGCCCGTCGATCTTCGAGTCGGCGATGAAACCGCCGGACGACCAGCCGCCGTCGCTCAGCGCCAGGTTGCCCTTGACGTGCATGCGGCGGTACGGCGCGGCCTGGCTCACCGACCAGCGGTCGAGCCCGTCCTGCGGCGTCACGGTCAGGCCCTCGGCCGAACGCCAGAAGTTCTGGGTGGCGTTCTGCGTGCCGTCCGGCCACCAGTCGGCCTCGACGTGCACGTGGCCGTTGATGTTGACCTGGCCCGGGGTGAGGCCGAGACCGGCGACCTGGGTGAAGAAGCCGACGTTGACGTCGTTGGTGTAGGTGCCCGGCTTGAACAGCAGGGCCTGCCGGGCCGTGCCGAACTGGTTGGTGACCTGCTGGTTGAAGACGCTGTTGAGCTTGTTCTGGATGGTGCTCGCGCTCATCGACGGGTCGAAGATCGCGACGTTGGGGCCGAGATCCGGGTTGTTCGAGTTCGGCGGGACCGTTGTCGGTGGCGTCGTGGGTGGCGTCGTACTTCCTCCGTTCAACGTCCACTTCTGGTTGGCGCCGCCGCCGCACGTCCACAGTTGGAGCTTGGCGCCGTCGGCCAGGTTGTTGTCCTTGATGTCGAGGCACTTGCCGGCCTTGACGTTGACCAGGTCCCTGGACGCGTTCAGGGTCCACTGCTGGCTGGTCAGGCCGGTGAAGCAGTCCCACATATGCACGACCGCGCCGTCGGTGGTCGCGCCGTTCGCCACGTCGAGGCACTTGCCCAGGCCTTTGAGTGTGCCGTCGTCGCCCAGGGTCCAGGTCTGGTTGGGGCCGGTCGAGCACGACCACATCTGGGGCTGGTTGCCGTTGGCGGTGCTGCCGTTGGTGACGTCGAGGCATTTGCCGTTGGCCGCGCTCGTTATCGCGCCGGTGGTGGCCGCATACGCACTGGTGATACCCGCTATGCCGAGGCCGGCCGCGGTGAGGCCGACGATCGCGGCCGTCAGGATCTTTTTCATTCTCTTCCTCAGGCCGGGTTGTTGGCGTGGGTGAGCGTCTCCCAGGCGACGAACAGGTTGTTCGTGCCCTGCGGGCGGCGCGCCTCGGTGTAGGTCTTCGAATTGCTCATGGCGATGCCGAGCCGGTTGGCCAGCGCGTTGTAGGCCACCTCGGAGACCGGCCCGAGCCCCTTGGTCACCGAGCCGCCGCAGATGTTCGAGGGCACGGCCGTCCCGTTCTCGAACTTGGTGTGGAACCCGTACGCGTGCCGCATCCGCTCCTGCAGCTGCGGCCAGAGATCCTGGCCCTGGATGCGGGTGGTCTCGGCGACGTGGCTGATCGCGCTCAGTCCGTACCCCGTGTGCACGAAGTCGCGGCACGTCTCCTGCGCGAGCCCGTCGACGAAGGTGCTCTGCCCCTGCCAGTAGCTGATCAGCTCGGCCCGGGTGTCGACGCTGCCCACCGGCGGATACTTCGGTTGCGAGCCGTCGGCCGCGATGTAGATGTAGGCCGCCGTACGGGCCTGGAAGCGCGCGATCGCCCGGTCGTAACTGGCTTTGTCGTCGAGGTGCACGGCGATGCCGACCGCGGCCTCCATCATCGACAGTTCCCAGTTGCCGTTACTGCTGCTGCCCGCGATCACGACCGGCAGATAGACGGTGCGCAGCATGGTGGCGAAGCGGGCCTGGTTGGGCCAGTTCCCGTACGCGTGCTTGATGATCTCGGCGGCCCGCGGCCACACCGATCCCGCCCATCCGGTCTGCAGCGGGGCGTTGCTGTTGGTGTGCGATTTGATCGTGGCCGACCAGGCATCCATCAGCGCGATCGACTTCTGCGCATAGGCCGCGTTCCCCGTGACGTACCAGATCAGGGCGTCCGTGTACGCCGCGATGGCGTCCTCACGCTCGTCGGTGCACCCGTTGTTCGGGTTCGAGTAGGACCCGCATTCCACGGTGGCCCGGGGCGCCGGCGTCCGGCTGAGGGACGCGTACCGGCTGGCCAGCATCTGGTTGTAGGCACTGGCCCACGGCTGGGCGCCGGCGTTCACGCGCCCCTTGACGAAGTCGAGTTGAGCCCGGCTGACCAGCACCCCGGGGTGGGTGAAGGCAGCCGGGGCTGCTGCTTTTACTGCGGTCGTGGTCGCGTCTTTTACTGCGGTCGTGGTCGCGTCGGCCGTCACGAGGCGGACGCCGAACGTGGCGCCCGCCGCGACTAATGCCGTGAAGGCCGCCAATAGGACACGTCTATGCATGGGGGATCTCCCGGAATTGGGGGTGGGGGAACCGGAAAGTGAGTTAACAGTTCCCATCCCGGGAGAGCCCGGTCAAGCAGAAATCGACGTACTTAAGTGTCTCTTAAAGGTTCCGGAACAAGAGAGCGCTCTCTTAGTTCCCGCCTTAGTTGAAGTAGTGGCCGGCGTCGAGATCCTCGATCAGCGTCGGGCCGGTCGGGTTCCAGCCGTACGTCTCGCGGGTGATCGTGTTCGAGGCCGGGCTGTCCGCGGCGAACATCGGCCCGATCCATCCGAGCTCCTCCGGCGCGGCCGGCGCTGTCTCGATGCCCAGCCCGCGTCCGATGGCCTCGGCGATCTCGCGGGCGGTCACCGCCTCCTCGGCAACGGCGTGCACGACACGGCCGGCCATCGCTTCCTCGTTCGCAGCCTTCTCGATCGCCAACCGGATCAGAGCGGCGGCGTCGTCGCGGTGCACGGCCGTCCACCGGTTCGCGCCGTCTCCGACGTAGCCGGCCACCTTGCGCTCCCGCGCGACCCGCACCAGCTCGGCGACGAAGCCGTGATCGCCGGCACCGTGCACGGTCGGCGCGAGCCGCACGATGATCGGCTTGACCCCGCGCCCGGCCAGCGCGAGCGCGGCGGCCGCCGACTGCTGCCGCGGGTGGGCGGTGGCCGGGTCGGGGTTGGTCTGCTCGGTCGCGACCTGCCCGGGCGTGAGTCCGAGCGTCCCTGAGGCGATGGCGAACGGCCGCCCGGTGCCTTCTAGTGCCGCCCCGATGGTGTCGATGGCGGCCCGGTCCTTGCGCAGCGACTCCGCGAAGTTCCCGAAGTCGTGCACGAACGCCAGATGCACCACGGCGTCGGTGGTGCGGGCCCCCTCGGCCAGGACGTCCAGTGTGTCCAGGTCGCCGCGGAGCACCTCGGCCCCCGCCGCCGCCACGGCCGCCGCCTTCTCGTCCGACCGGGCCAGCCCGACCACCTGATGTCCGTGGGCGATCAGCTCCGGCACCACGGCCGACCCGATCCAGCCCGACGCTCCGGTCACGAATACGCGCATGACTGTTCCCTCTCTCTTCGCGGCATCCGCGATGTCAGCCGCTGACATGAAGCTACCACCCCGATGTCAGTCGCTGTCATCCCTGCGGCGGTGTGACGTCAGTCGCTGACATGATGCCGATGATGTCAGACACTGTCATCGCATAGAATGGCTCGCATGGGTCGCTGGGAGCCGAACGCGCAGTCCCGCCTTCGTCAGGCGGCGATGGATCTCTACGCGTCGCGGGGCTTCGAGCGCACGACCGTCGCCGAGATCGCCGAGAAGGCCGGGCTCACCGAGCGCACGTTCTTCCGCCACTTCGCCGACAAGCGCGAGGTCTTCTTCGCCGGCTCCGAGCGCCTGCGCGAGTTGCTCGTCGCCACGGTCACCGACGCGCCGGTCGAGGCCGGCCCGGCCCAGGCGGTCGCCGCCGCGTTCGAGTCCGTGGCCGCCGACTACTTCCCACCCGTGGCCTTCTCCCGTCAGCGTCAGTCCGTGATCGACGCCAACATCTCCCTGCAGGAACGCGAGCTGGTCAAACTCCACGCGGTCGCCGCCGAGCTGGCCGCGGCTCTCCAGCGCCGGGGCGTTTCCGAGCTGCGCGCCGCTATCGCCGCCGAGTCGGGCGTGGCCGCGTTCAAGGTCGCGTTCTCCCGCTGGATCAACGACCCCGACGATCGCGAGCTCTCCACCCACATGCGCGAGGCGCTGGCCGAGCTGCGACGCGCGGCATGATCGGAAGCTGAAACTTCCTCACTATTTCCGGTACATTGCCGGACCATGGACGCAGACGTCATCGTCGTCGGGGCCGGACTGGCCGGGCTGGCCGCCGCCCACGAGCTCACCAAGGCCGGCAAGCGGGTCGCCCTCGTCGATCAGGAGAACGCGGCCAACCTCGGCGGCCAGGCGTTCTGGTCGTTCGGGGGACTGTTCCTGGTCGACACCCCCGAGCAGCGCCGGATGCGCGTCGCCGACTCGTTCGACCTGGCCTGGAGCGACTGGCAGGGCAGCGCCGGCTTCGACCGGCTCGACGACCAGGACTCGTGGGGCTACAAGTGGGCCCGCTCCTACGTCGAGTTCGCGGCCGGGGAGAAGCGCGCCTGGCTGTCCTCGCTCGGCCTGAGCTGGCTGCCGACCGTGGGCTGGGCCGAGCGCGGCAGCTTGCGCGCCGACGGCCACGGCAACTCGGTACCCCGCTTCCACGTCACCTGGGGCACCGGCACCGGCGTGGTCGCGCCGTTCGTCCGCTCGGTCGAGGAGGCCGCCGCCCGGGGACTCGTGACCTTCCACTATCGCCACCGGGTCGACGAGGTCGTCGTGGAGAACGGGACAGTTTCCGGCGTACGGGGAAAGGTCCTCGCTCCTTCCGACGGGTCACGCGGCGAACCGTCCAACCGCGAGGAGACCGGCGATTTCGAGTTGACGGCGCAGGCCGTGATCGTGGCGTCGGGCGGTATCGGCGGCGACCACGAACTGGTGCGGAAATACTGGCCGGAACGGCTCGGCACGGCGCCTGCCAGCATGATCACCGGCGTTCCCGCGTATGTCGACGGTCGCATGTTGCAGATCTCGGCCGACGCCGGGGCGCGGCTCGTCAACCGGGACCGCATGTGGCATTACACCGAGGGCATTCAGAACTGGAATCCGATCTGGCCCGGTCACGGCATTCGCATTCTGCCCGGGCCGTCGTCGATGTGGTTCGACGCTCTCGGCCGGCGGCTGCCCGCCCCGTGCCTGCCCGGTTACGACACCATGAGCACGCTGCAGCATCTGCGCACGACGCCGGACATCGCCGGCTACGACCATTCCTGGTTCATTCTCACGCAACGGATCATCGAGAAGGAGTTCGCGCTTTCCGGCTCCGAGCAGAACCCCGACATCACCTCGGGGGACAAACGCGCCTTCCTCAAGGAACGCGTTCTCGGAAAGGGCGCGCCGGCCCCGGTCGAGGCGTTCAAGCGTAAGGGCGCCGATTTCGTGGTCGCCTCCCACCTCGACGATCTCGTCGCCGGAATGAACAAGCTCATCGATCAGCCGCTGCTCGACGCGGCCCGGATCCGCACCCAGATCGAGGCGCGGGACCGGCAGATGGCCAACCCGTTCGCGAAGGATGCCCAGGTGCAGGGCATCCGCAATTCCCGGCGCTATCTCGGCGACCGGATCGGCCGCACCGCGACGCCGCACCGCATTCTCGACCCGGCCGCGGGCCCGCTGATCGGCATCAAGCTGCACATCCTGACCCGCAAGACGCTGGGTGGCATCCAGACCGATCTCGATTCGCGCGCGCTCGCCTCCGACGGCAGTCCGATTCCCGGCCTGTACGCGGCGGGCGAGGTGGCCGGCTTCGGGGGCGGGGGCGTCCACGGCTACAACGCGCTCGAGGGAACCTTCCTCGGCGGCTGCCTGTTCAGCGGCCGAGCGGCCGGCCGCCACCTGGCCAAGTCCCTCTGACGCCGATTGCTCGGCCGCGCCCGCGCCCGCTCCCGCTCGGCCGCGCCCGCTCGGCCGCTCCCGCTCGGCCGCTCCCGCTCGGCCGCTCCCGCTCGGCCGCGCCCGCTCGGCCGCGCCCGCTCCCGCTCGGCCGCGGCCCGCTCTCACTCGGCCGTTCTCGCGCGGCCGGCTAGGAGCGGTCAGGGCAGCGACCAGCGCTGACTGGCCGAGCCCGAGCACTCCGTGACCGTCACACCCGTCCCGGAGGTGCGCCCTCCGGACGGGTCGGTCAGGCATCCGGCGTTCGCCGAGTTGATGAGCAGCTGGCCCACCGCACGCCATTGCGCCGGCGTCCGGCCGTCGCACGTCACGATCTCGACCGAGTTGTCGCCGACCAGCAGGGCGCACTTGCCCATCACCCGCAGCGTGCCGTCGGTGGCCAGCGTCCACGTCTGCGCGACCGTGCTGTTGCAGTCGTACACCTGCACGTGGTTGCCGTCCGTGGGAACCGCGCCGTTCAGGTCGAGGCACAACGAGTTCTGGCCGCGGATCACGCCCGTCCGGTCGGCGGTCGGCGGCTGCGGCGCCACGAGCCGGGGATCGGACGTGGGTGCCGGCTTGTTGCTGTCGCTGGTCGGGCCCGGGTCGAGCGAGATCGGCTCACCCGCGGTCGGGCTGCCGGGCAGCGGGGCGAGCGGTGACGTCGAGCCGCTGGTGGGTGTGGCCGGCGAACTCGAGGTCGCGCCGGTCGCGGTGCCACCGGGCCGCTGCTCGGTCTGCGAATCCCCGATCGAGCTGGACGAGGCCGCGTTGCTGGGTGACACGGGCGCGGTCGCCGCCGGCAGCGGACCGCCGGGCAGAGCCGGGGCCACCGAGGGCCGGACGTCGGAGCCGAGCGCCGCATAACCGGCCGCCGCCGCTCCGAGCACCACGACAGCGGCGGCAGCGCCCAGCACGATCAACCGGCGGTGTCCGTTGCCCGCGGACGAGGGCCTGGCCTTGCCCGCGGCGTGCCGGCGCCGGAACGGCAGGTGCATGATCACGGTCGGCGCATCGGCCCCGTCGTGAGCGGGAAGCCCCGTCGTCTCGCCGGTGGCCGTCGCGGGCCAGGTCTGGGTCGAGTCGTCGACATCGGACGCCCCGGAATCGCGCAGCACGAACGGCCGGACGAGCAGAGGATCCTGCTCACCGTTCTGGTCACCGTCGGTCACGCTTCACCCGCCGCCTTCGAGCCCGCCGCCATCGAGTCTGCACAGACGATCGGCCGCCCAACATACCCGGGATGATCGACGTCCGCCTCCCCCTGAAGATCCGACTATCCGCCCGTCGTGGCCGTTCACGCCAAGAACACGCACGTCAGGCCGGGTTGGTGACAGTTCGGTCGGTAGCAACGTTCCTGCTCCGAATCGGGAAACCTTGATGATCTCCGGCGAACCTACCTTTCTGAGAATCCGGCGCGGCCCACGCCACCGGCTGATCACGAAAGGCGGCCCATGTCGCTTCCGTCCCGCCTGCTCGCCGCCGGCGTCGCCGGCCTGGTCATGGCCGGCGCGCTCGTCGTCCCGAGCCCGGCCACGGCCGCCCCGGCCGCCGTCGAAGCATCCGCGACCGTCGCCCGGACGAGCCCCCTCGAACGCCGCCGCGTGGACTCGGTGCCGACGCCGAAACTGGGCTGGTACTCGTGCTACCAGTGGGCGCAGTGCGCGACCGCCCAGGTGCCGCTCGACTACGACCGCCCGTACGGCGCGAAGGTGACGCTCGCCCTCCTGCGGGTCAAGGCCCGGGACCAGAAGCACAAGACCGGCAGCCTCTTCGTCAACCCGGGCGGTCCCGGCGCCTCGGGCGTCTCGCTCGCGCTGGCCGCGCCCTACTTCCTGAGCGACGAGCTGCTCGACCGTTTCGACATCGTCGGGATGGACCCGCGCGGCATCGGCTTCAGCGACCCGGTCAACTGTTTCGGCGACCCCGGCCGCCAGCAGCCCGTTCTGGACAAGCTCAACACCGGTTTCCCGTACGGGTCCACGGAGGAGAAGGCGTTCCTGAAAGCCACCGCCAAGCAGGGCAAGGCCTGTTCGCACGGTGGCCGCGAGCTGGCCGGCGCGATGTCGACGGCCGAGGTCGCGCGGGACATGGACGTCATGCGCCGGGCGGTCGGCGACAGCAAGCTGACCTACCTCGGTTTCAGCTACGGAACCGCGCTCGGGCAGTACTACGCCAACATGTTCCCCGACCGTTTCCGCGCCATCGCCGTGGACGGCGTGATCGACCCGCGCGCGTGGGTCGGCAGCCGCGCCACCGGCAACCAGGTGCAGGACGACCGCCTGCGCTCGGCCGACGGCGCGTGGAAGGCGCTGCAGGAGATCCTGCGTCGCTGCAACGCGGCCGGCCCGGCGAAGTGCGAGTTCTCGGGCCAGGGGCTGCGCCGCTTCCGCACCATCGCCAACCGTCTCAAGGCCAGGCCGGTACGCATCGGCGGCCAGAAGATCACCTACGCGGCGTTCGTCAGCATGGCGCTGAGCTCGCTCTACGACGTCGAGGCGGGCGCCGAGGTCACCGAGATGGCGGCCGCGATGTGGCGGCTCACCACGCCCGGCGCCAAGGTGGCCGCGGCCGCGGAGGCGATCGTCCTGCGCGCCCACCAGCGCAGCATCGGGCGCTCCTTCCCCTACGACAACTCGTACGACGCGTACACCGCAGTCATGTGCACCGACGGCCGCCACCCCCGCACGGGGGCCGACTGGGTGAAGGCCGGTGCCAAGGCCGACCAGCGCGCCCCGTACTTCGGCCGCGCCTGGGCCTGGGCGAGCGCCCCCTGCGCCCGTGACACGTGGACGGTGCGCGACGAGGACGCCTACATGGGACCGTTCGACCGCAGGACCAAGAACCCCGTCCTGGTCGTCGGCAGCCTGTGGGACCCGGCCACGAACTACGTCGACGCGGTGAAGTCGTCGCGCCTGATCCCGAACAGCCGCCTGCTCTCCAGCGCCAACTGGGGCCACACCGCCTACGGCACCTCGCCCTGCGCGACCGTCGCCATGGACCGATACCTGCTCACGCGCACCCTGCCCGCCCAGGGCCGGATGTGTGTCGGCGACTACCAGCCCTTCCGCACCAAGCTCAGCGACAACACCGGCGAGACCAGCGAGGACGCCTTCGACCTGAACAACGCCACACCGGCCGAGATCGCCGCTCACGGCCTCCCTGCCGACAACGCCCCGAAGGTCCTGCCGCCCGTCCGCTGACCCCACACCACGACGCCTCGCTCACCACGACGTCCCGCTCACCACGACGCCTCGCTCACCACGACGTCCCGCTCACCGGTTCCGGCCGGTTGACGGGGCGTCGTTCGTGCGGCGGCCACCCGGCCGGTTGCGACGGCCGGGTGGCGGGTGCTGTCATCGTTTCCAGAACGCCTTACGCTCGGGCCCGCCCGTCTGCGCGTCGCCCGTCTGTGCGCCGCTCGTCTGTGCGCCGCTCGTCTGTGCGCCGCCCGTTGACGGGGTGGCTCCCGCGCCGGGCGAAGCGGCGCCGCCGGCGAAGGCGGTCAGCACGTCGATCGCGATCGTCCAGCGGTCGTCGACCGACGCGTTCGAGCGGAGCTCGGTGACCAGCTCTTTCAGCGGTCCGAACGCCTCGTCGACGGTCGCGCCGACCAGGACCTCGAGTCGGCTGGCCAAGTCGTCCAGCAGATCGCGGCGCTCCCAGCCGGGCCGGTCGGCCGCGTCGCGCAACCGCTGGGCCTCGGTCGCGGCCAGGGCCCGCACCTCGTCGAGCGGCAGCTCGCCCCCGAACGACGCCCGGCCCTTGGACCGCGCCATTGCCGGTGCACCGAGCACCCCACTTCGCCGAGCCCGGGCGGCGCCGCCGGGTGCGGGCGGGGCAGCACTGCCGAATCCGCCACCGGCCCCACCGGCTGCGAAACCGGCGTCCGGCGCGAGGGATTCCGGGGCCGCGAACGACGCGAAGTGGGCCGGCGCGGCCGCCGGCGGGGCGGCCCCGGCCAGGCGCATCATGGCGGGGGCGACGTCGCCCGGTGCCTCCCAGCCGTCGGGCATCTCGATCGGCTGGGTCACGCGACGGGTCTCGCCGCCCTCGTTCACGACGCGGCTGTCGACCGCCACAAAGGCGGTGAAGCGGCACAGCACGCCGTAGCGCAGCGAGACGGCCACGATCCGCTTCTCGAGGCCGCGGTCGCCGGCCGCGTACGCGTCCTCCAGATCGCGCAGCCGGGCCCGCGCCCACTGGGCCGCGACGGCGGGCTCGATGCGCCGCTGCACCGCGACCGTCGTGCGGAACTCCTGGTCGTCGCGGGTGCGCCCGGTGACCACGAGCTCGCCCTCGGGCTGCCCCGTGTAGCGTCCGCTGACCACCAGCGGCACGCCCGGGTAGAGGCCCGGCAGCCGGGCCGGCGACCGGTCGTCGTCGACCAGGGCCAGTCCCGTCGCGGTGATCTGCAGACCGGTGACGACCGGGGCGCCGATCCGGCGGTGGATGTGCTCCATGGCCTCGTCGAGGCGGTCTTCGCTCTCGACCAGCTCGGCCCGGCCGGCGCCGAGCGCGGCGAGCCGGCCCAGGAAGCCGGCGTTGACCGCGCGGTCGATGCCGATCGTGTGGATGCGGGTCGTGCCGATCAGCGGCGTGACGTCGCGGACGATCTGATCCTCGTTGCCGACCTGCCCGTCGGTTACCAGCACGAGCACCCGGTCGCGGCCCTCGCTCGCCCGCAGCAGCCCGAGGCCCTCGGTGAGCGGGGCCAGCAGCTCGGTGCCGCCGCGGGCGTCCGCCTGGGCCAGGTGCTCGACCGCCCGGAAGCGATGCCGGTCGGTCGCCTCGGCCAGCCCCGCGGGCAGGTCGGCGGGGTGCCCGACCTCGTGGTCGAAGGTGAGGACGGCGAACCGGTCGGCGGCGGTCAGCGTGTCGACGACCCGGGCCGCGGCCCGCCGGGCGGCCACCATCTTCCAGCCGCCCATGCTGCCCGAACGGTCGAGCAGCAGCACGACGTCTTTCGGCCGGGCCGCGGTGGCGTCGGCGGGGGGCAGCACGACGAGCTGGAAGACGCCCTCGGGCTCTTCCGCGGTCTCGTCGGGCACGGCGATCGCGGTCTGACCGCCACCGGCATAGGGCAGGCGCAGGATGAAGTCGCGGTTGGCCTTCTCGCCGGGCCCGATCGACAGCACCCCTTCGCGGTCGGAGACGGTGTGCAGGCTCGACCGCACCTGGCCCAGCTCGAGCCCGGCCGGGTCGATCTCGACCGTGAGGCCGAGCCGCAACGGGTTGGGGAAACCGGGCAGCAGCACCGGGGGAGTGATGCGCGACGCGTCCGGCACGGCGTCGGTGTCGGGCACCCACCCGTCGCCGACCGACGCGCCGGGCAGGGGCGTGCCGGGGATGTAACGCGGGGCCACCACCAGCGGGAACCGGAACGTGGCCTCCCCGTCCTCGAAGGGCAGCGGCCCGACCAGGCTCAGCTCGATCACGACCCGCTCGCCGGGGACGACGTTGCCGACCCGCATCGTGAAGACGTCGGGCCGCTCCTCCTCGGCGATCGACGCGCGCTGACCGGCCGCGATCGCCCGGTCGTAGGCCTCCCGGGCGGCCCCGCGCTCCTGCAGCTCGGCCGTGACCGTGCGGTCGTCGGCGGTCATCGTCATGCCGGTGACCGCGGCCCGGTCGGGCAACGGGAAGATGTAGGTCGCCTCGAGCGCGTCGTCGTGCACGTTGACGAACTCGGTGGTGACGACCGTGTGCGCGACCAGCCCACTGATGCGGGCCCGCACGTCGAGGCGGTCGAGCGGCAGGGCGCCGCGATCGGTGCGCAGCATGCCGAAGCCCGCGTCGGGCAGGATCCGGACGCGGCTGATCTCCGCGGGATCCATCGGGGTGACGGAGATGCTCATGACGGACTCCCATGGGTCGAGCCCTCGGCCGTGGTCAGGCCTCGGGCGGTGAGCAGATCGAGCAGGGGTCGGGCGGCCTCGGCGATGGCGTCGAGGTCGCGGTCGGACAGGGCATGCGGGACGAGCAGCAGAACTCCGCCGCCCAGGTCGGCCCCGCCGAACGAGCGAGCGTGGGCCGTCGCGCCGGCCGCGACGACGGGCGGATCGGCGGGGAACACGAAGTCACCGGGCCGGAGGTCGACCGGGTCGACCTCGGAAACCGGCTCCTCGTGCGGCGTATGCGCGGCAGAGGGTTGGGCGACGGAGGGCTGGGCGACGGAGGGCTGGGCGGCGGAGGGCTGGGCGGCGGAGGGCTGGGCGGCGGAGGGCTGGGCGGCGGAGGGCTGGGCGGCGGAGGGCTGGGCGGCGGAGGGCTGGGCGGCCCAGAAGTGGGGACGGGTCGCGGCCGCGTCGGGGGTGCTCTGCTCAACCGGTCGCAACAGCTCTGGCGGGACCTGAGCGATCTCGGCCAGCTCGGCGGGCGAGGCCCCCGTCAGCTTCTCCTGAATGGTGGCCAGGCTGAGGTCGGCCGCCTGGAGACGCTTGACCGCGACGAGTTGCTGCAGGTGGCGCGGGCCGTAGAGCGCCGTGCGGCCGCGCATGCCGAGCGGCTTGTCGACCAGGCCGATCGTCGAATACCACCGGATCGCCCGCCGATCGGGCACGTCACGCACGCGGCCGTTCGGTGCGCCGGCATATTCCCCTTCGAGGGCCTGGCGCACCTTTTCCACGAGCTGGTCGAGCGTCCACATGCCGATGACTATGACACTGTCACCATGACACTGTCAATTGCGCTATGGTCTCGGCATGCGCCTCGTGAGCCTGTCCCACGTGAACGACCCCGCCACCACCAACGTCTATCCGGGCGACCCGCCGTTCGAGCTCGAGACCGTCGCCACGATCGAGAAAGACGGCTACTACCTGCGGTTCGTCCGTCAGGGCGAGCACACCGGCACCCACTGGGGCGCGCCCGGCCACTTCAACCAGGGCGAGCCGCTGGCCGACGAGCTCGACCTGGCCGATCTGCATCTGAGCGCGGTCAAGATCGACGTGCGGGAGCGCTGTGCCCGCGACCCCGGCTACGCGGTGACCATCGCCGACGTCGAGGCCTGGGAACGCACGCACGGGCGCATCCCCGACGAGTCGATGGTGATCATCTGGACCGGGTGGGACGCCAAGTGGGGCACGGCCGAGTTCACCGGTGCGGGTGCCGACGGGGCGCCCCGCCATCCGGGTTTCGCCGTCGAGACCGCACGCTGGCTGATCGACACCGGCCGCCTCGGCCGCCGCGGCGGCACGGGCACCGACGCGTTCAGTCCCGACGTCGGCGCCGACGCCACGTTCACCGTCTCCCACCTGGTCTATCGGCGCCACCGCATCAGTCTCGAGATCCTGGCCAATCTGGAGGCGCTGCCCGAGACCGGCGCCCACATCCTCTGCGGGGGCCAGATCAACCGGGCCGGCTCCGGTTCCTCCGCCCTGATCTACGGCCTGCTGCCGTGACCAGCCGAGCGAGACCCGGGTGCGGTGGCCCGGGGAGAGGCGGGTGCGGCGGCCGGCGGAGATGCGGATGCGGCGGCCGGGGGAGACGCGGATACGGCGCCGCCGGGCTGGAGGATTCCGTTGGCCGTGAGGCGATAGGGGGCATAGCGCCGTTCAGTCTCGTCCGGCTCGTCGTGCGAGACCACCGCGACGATGCGGGGATACCGTGCCAGCCGCTTGAACTGCGACAACGGCACCACCAGGGCCCGGTGCGCGTCGAGCCCGACCAGCCGCACGTGCCAGCCGTGCACGGGCGTCGGCTCGATCGCGGTCGGCGTCGTCCACCCGGCGAGCGTCGAGCCGTCGCTGAGCGTCCGCCCGGCGAGCCCGATCGTCCCGATCCGCCAGCCCCCCTTCGAGTTCTGCCCGTCGGTCACATAGCGCAGACCAAGGAGCACAGACTTTCCCGCGTACGCCTTGAGGGGATAGCTCGCCGTCACGACGGTCCCGCTGGTTCCGGTCAGGCCCGGTCCGAGCGGCCCGGGTCTCGTCCGGTCACCGGTGACGGAGTGAAACGTCTTCCCGCCGTTGATCGAGATCATCACGTATGCCCAGTCGTAGCCCTCCTCGGCCGCATACGAGGTCTCCAGCGACAGCACCGGCTCGCCGGCCGGAACGGTCACCGGCCGGACGGCGTACGCGTCGAGATTGTCGCGGTTGCCGGAGAAGAGGGTGCCCGCGGCGACCGTCCACCCGAGGTCGCGCGGGTGCAGTGTGGCCGACCCGCGGAAGGAGATCGACTTCAAGGGCGTCGGCAGTGGCACGTAGTCGGCACCGTTCGGCGCCGCGCCCGGGGAGTCGTAGGCCGCCTGGTTGGCCGGATTGATCGTCGAGCGCAGGCTCGCCGCGGTCACCCGGGCCGCGTCGATGCCGTCGACCGCCCCGCCCGGCTCGCCCGCCACCCCGTCCACGAGGGTCATCAGCTGGTAGTCGTGCAGGACGTCGTAGAGGGCCACCCCGGTCGGCAGGGCCGCCTGCACCGCCGCCAGCCCCTGCCGCAGCCCGTCGCGGTGCAGCATCGAGATGACCCCGATCCCGAAGCGGTCACGCAGATAGAGCAGGAACTGATAGACGTTGCCGTAATCGGCCAGCACGTCGCTCGGCGTGCCCTCGTCCCACAGGTTCAGAGAGTTCTGCGGGCCGCCGCAGTCACGCGGGGCCACGTTGTATCTCGTCTTCACCGGGCCCCAGCCCTGGAAGCACATCAGATGCGTGTCGTTGGCCGGGTCGTTCACCGTGGCCCGTCCGTCCACATAGCCGGTCAGCGTCTGCGCGAAGTCGGCCATGCCCTCGTTGAGCCAGGTCGTCTCGTTCGGGTCGGTGTAGTAGCCGAGCAGGTGCTGCCACTCGTGGGCGAAGGTCGCCTCGTACATGCGGGGCCGCGCCGGCCGGCTGGTGCACAGGTCGTCCGCGGGGTCGTCGGCCGGGTCGGCGCCGAGGCGGTGCTTCCAGTCGTACGCGTCGATCGTCATCACGTTGCGGTCGAAGAGCTCGTTGAGCTGCTGGGAGAAGAAGCCGGCGACGTAGGTGACCGCTTTCGGGAACGTGTAGTAGTTGGCGTCGCGGATGTTGTCGATCAGGGTGACCGTCTTGTTGCCGTCGCCGGTGAAGTCGCCGTCCATCGTCGCTGCGGCGCCGGTGCGCTCGGGCGGGACGCCGAAGACGGCGGTCTCCTTCGGATAGATCGTGCCGTCGAACTCCCGCACCAGGTCGGCGACGTTGGCCGCGGTGATCTCGACCGAGTTCTTGCGGCAGTCGGTGGCCGGGAACGCCAGATCCTGCGCGACCCACACCTCGATGTGCTTGCCGACCGCCTTGAGCGTGTAGTTCTTGCGATAGAGATTCCCGGTCGTGTCGTCCAGCCCGACCCATTCGCGCACGGTCCCCACCGCCGGGGTCGGCCCGGCCGCCGCGCGTCCCCGCGGCCGTTCGCGCATCCACGAGCGCGGCACCGCCAGGTGTCTCCGGGTGAGTGAGCGCGCGTCGGAGGAGGGTGCCGCTGAGCGCGCGTCGGAGGAGGGTGCCGCTGAGCGCGCGTCGGAGGAGGGTGCCGCTGAGCGCGCGTCGGAGGAGGGTGCCGCTGAGCGCGCGTAGGAGGAGGGTGCCGCTGAGCGCGCGTAGGAGGAGGGTGCCGCTGAGCGCGCGTCGGAGGAGGGTGCCGCTGAGCGCGCGTAGAACGAGGGCGCCGCTGAGCGCGCGGCGATCGAGTGGGCTGACGGGCGCGCGTTGATCGGGGCCGTTGCCGGCGAGCGCGCGTCGATCGAGGCCGCTGCCGGCGGGCGCGTGTCGGTGTGGAGCGCTGCCGCGCGCGCGTGAAAACGCGCGTTAGAAGCGGCGGCAGGCTGACCGGTAACGGGAGGGGCGATGACGGCGGCGAGGATGAAAGCCGTGAAAGCAGCAAACCGGGTGCGGCTCATGAAAAGGGACGCTACTCGGCGTGAGCAGCGTCCCGATGCCTATTCGAAGAGCGAGTGGTCACGCCCGCTCTCGGCGCGGCGGCGGGCCCGGCGGCGCAGTTGCACGACGATCATGTCGACCACCGCGACCAGCGCCCACGCCAGCAGCAGCCAGCCCGGCACCGTCCAGCCGGTCCGGAAGAGCAGCACGGCCAGGACGGTGCAGACGACAAAGCCGAACGCGGCCAGGATCAGCCGCAGGTTGAGCGGGCTGTACGGTTCCTCGACCGTGCCGCGGCGGCCGGGTGGCTGGGCACCGATGGGCATGGCCCGCGCGTACCCGGGCCCGGCCGGCCGCAAACCACGGTCAGGAGATCTCGCGCCGCAGCACCCGGACGATGCCGATCATCAGCGGCAACAGCACCCAGACGGCGGCCGAGACCCCGACCCGGGCCCATTCGCCGCCGGTCATGCCGGCCTCGGTCATGGCCGCGGTCGTCGTGTTGATGTCGAGCCACCCGGAGGCGTCCCGCAGGGCCGAGATCGTGCTGCCGAGGATGCCCCACACCATCGGCAGGGCGAGGTACAGCACGATCGCCAGCGGCGAGTTGAGCAGCAGGGCGCCGAACGCCATGCCCATCAGCACGAACAGGATCTGCATGGCCATGCCCTGCCAGATCAGCGAGCCGGGGATGTCCCAGCCCCCGTCGCCGCCGAGCGCGCCCGCCAGCAGGTTGCCCGCCGCCGCGATCACCATCATGGCCACCGTCGAGGCGATCGCGATCAGCGTGCCCGCCAGCAGCTTGGCCACGATCACCCGTTCCCGGGCCGGCACCAGCGTGAAGGTGGTGAGCGCGGTGCGCTGCGACCACTCGGCGGTCATCGAGAGGATGCCCAGCACGGGCAGCAGGATGGCCGAGGGCAGCAACGCGAAGCCGAAGAAGCCCGCGAGGTTCTGGTCGGCATCGTCGGCCCAGCCGATCTGGATGGCCGAGGTGCCGGCCGTGGCCAGGGCGATGATGATCAGCAGCCAGAGCCCGGCCCTGGTGTCGGCGAGTTTGCGCAGCTCGACGAGCGTGAGCCGGCCCAGGCCGACCGCCCGGCCGCTCGGGGTGCGTACGGAGGGAAGGGTGTCTTCTTGAAGAACGGCGGTCATCGGACGGCCTCCTTGACGGAATCGCCGGCGGTAAGGGTCAGGAACATCTGCTCGAGGCCACCGGAACCGGCCGGCCGCAGTTCGAGCAGGACGAGCCCGGCGTCAGCGGCGGCCCGCCCGATCACGTCGGACGTGGTCGGCACCACGACGCCCCCGTCGGTCGTCCTGGTGCCGGTCAGGCCGGCCCGCTCGAGCACCATCAGCAGGGCGGCGGGGTCGGCGGCGCGGACGAGCGTGCCGGTCTGGGCCAGCAGTTCGGCCTTGTCACCCTGGGCGACGACCTTGCCGCCGCCGATGACGACCAGCCGGTCGGCGACCGCCTCGACCTCGCGCAGCAGATGGGAGGAGAGCAGTACTGTGCCGCCCCGGTCGGCGTAGTCGCGCAGCAGGCCGCGCATCCAGAAGATGCCCTCCGGGTCGAGGCCGTTGGCCGGCTCGTCCAGGATCAGCACGGCCGGGTCGCCCAGCAGCGCCAGCGCCAGGCCGAGCCGCTGCCGCATGCCCAGCGAATAGGCCCGCACCCGCCGTTTGCCGGCCGTCGCGTTCAGCCCCACCCGGTCGAGCGCCTTGGGCACCGTGGCCGTGTCGATGCCCATGGTGAGGGCGGCCAAGGTCAAGATCTCTTTCCCCGTACGCCCGGAGTGCTGGGCCGAGGCGTCCAGGAGCACGCCCACCTCGCGGCCGGGGTTGCCGAGCCGCCGATAGGGAACGCCGCGCACCGTGGCCGAGCCGGACGTGGGCGCCGACAGGCCGCAGATCATGCGCATGGTGGTCGACTTGCCGGCGCCGTTCGGCCCGAGGAAACCGGTCACCGTGCCGGGTTCGCACGTGAAGGACACGTCGTTGACGGCGTTGTGGTTGCCGTACCTCTTCGTGAGATTTTCGACCGTGATCATGTCATCCAGCCTGCGGCCGCCGGATGGCCCCGCGCTTCCGCCGGAGGTCGGCGCCCCGGAACCTTGGTATGCCCCGGCCACCGACTTTGGTCGGTATCCGGCCCGTCACCGGCGCCCGTAGAGTTCGAGCGTGGGCAAGCTCAGGCAGGAGTACAGGTGGCTGCTGCCCTCCGCGATGGAGGCGGCGCAGCCGGGCCGCCGGTCGACGCGCGACTGGCTGGTCGATGTGCTCGTGTTCGTGATCGGCTTCGGTTTCACCGTCTATGTCACTTACGACCTGCTGCAGCCGGTGCCCAGCTTCGTCCCCGAGCAGGCCGGAAACCCGGGCTGGCTGATCTGGCTCGACTTCGTCTGTGCCACCGTCGCGGCGATCGGGCTGTGGTGGCGGCGCACCCGGCTGATGATCCCGCTGGCGATCTTCTGCGTGGCCATCTCGTCGTTCACCGTCTCGGCCGGTTTCACCCTGCTCATCGTGCTCTTCACCGTGGCCGTGCACCGGCGGTTCCCGGTGCTCGCAGTGTTCTTCCTCGGCATCACCGCCACCAACGGGATCTTCCCGTTCCTGCGCCCCGAGAACGGCCGCCACTACTGGGAGACGGTGGCCTGGGGTTCGCTCTTCCTGACCATCGTCGCCCTGTGGGGCATGGTGATCCGGGCCCGCCGGCAGCTCGTCGCCTCTTACCGTGACCGGGCCGAGCGGGCCGAGGCCGAGCAGCAGTTGCGGGTGGCGCAGGCCCGGTCGGTCGAGCGCAACCGGATCGCCCGCGAGATGCACGATGTGCTCGCCCACCGCATCTCGCTGCTGAGCCTGCACGCGGGCGCGCTCGAGATCAAACCCGACGCCTCGCCCGACGAGGTGACCCGGGCCGCGGGGGTGATCCGGGCCAGCGCCCACCAGGCCTTGCAAGATCTGCGCGAGGTCATCGGGGTGCTGCGTGACGAGCGGGCCGAGGGCGTGCCCGAGCCTCCGCAGCCGACGCTCGGCGCGCTGACCGCGCTGGCCGACGAGTCCCGTTCGGCCGGGGTCAAGGTCAGCCTCGACGTCGCCGTCGAACCGGACGGGGTGCCCGACGGCACCGGCCGCACGGCCTACCGCATCGTGCAGGAGGGCCTGACCAACGCCCGCAAACACGCGCCCGGCACCACCGTGCGGGTCAACGTGGCCGGCTCGGCCGGTGACGGGTTGGTGATCGACATCCGCAACCCGTGGCCGGTCGGCGGGCTCACCGCGACCATCCCCGGCACCGGCACCGGGCTGATCGGCCTGACCGAGCGGGCCGTGCTGGCCGGCGGGCGGCTGAGCCACGGGCGCACGCCGCAGAACGAGTTCGCTCTGACAGCATGGCTGCCATGGCCGACGTGACCGAACCGGGCACCCCCGAGCCGGGCGCGGCGGGCCTGCCGGATCCGGTCCGGGTGCTGATCGTCGACGACGACGCGCTCGTGCGGGCCGGGCTCAGCATGATCCTGTCGGCGGCGCCCGACATCACCGTGGTGGGCGAGGCGGCCGACGGCGCCGAGGTGCCGGGCGCGGTGTCGCAGCATCGGCCGCGCGTGGTGCTGATGGACATCCGGATGCCGCGGGTCGACGGGCTCACCGCCACCGAGACGCTGCGCGCCCGGCCGGACGCGCCCGAGGTGATCGTGCTGACGACGTTCGACGCCGACGAGTTCGTGCTGCGGGCGTTGCGGGCGGGCGCGAGCGGGTTCC
Organism: Paractinoplanes bogorensis; assembly: GCF_018829635.1. Taxonomy (GTDB): domain Bacteria; phylum Actinomycetota; class Actinomycetes; order Mycobacteriales; family Micromonosporaceae; genus Actinoplanes; species Actinoplanes bogorensis. Next base: position 208,841 of record NZ_JAHKKG010000014.1, on the reverse strand, counting down.
TGCTCAAAGACACGCCCCCGGCCGAGATCCAGCGTGCCGTGCGGCGGGTCGCGGCGGGCGAGGCGATGCTGTCGCCCACCGTCACGCGCCGGCTGATCGCGCACGTGGCCGCGCCGGCGCCGCCCTCGCGCACGCGGGCCGCCGACCGGCTCGACCAGCTCAGCGAGCGCGAGCGGGAGGTCGCGCTGGGGCTGGCCCAGGGCCGCTCGAACGCCGAGATCGCCACCGACCTGCACATGTCGATCGCCACGGTCAAGGCCCACGTCTCGCGGCTGCTCATCAAGCTGGAGCTGAACAACCGCGTCCAGGTCGCCATCCTGGTCCACGACGCCGGCCTGGTCTGACCGCGCCGCCGGAAAAATGGCCGGACGGGCCTGTGGACAACGCCGGATCGTCGCCGCGCGGGGCCTACTCTGAGCCGCGTCCCTGGGTGGGCGGGGGAGGCGGCGGCTGCTCCGCGAAAAACGTTGTTCTTGAGGACTGACGCAACGGCGTGGTAAGCCGATCCACATGAGACTGCTCAGCAAGGTCGCGGCCGCGGTTCTCCTGCTTGTCACGATGCCGGGCACGGCGGCCCACGCGGCCGGGCCGGTGCCGGGCGGGCGCCTGCTCTACCTCCAGTTCGACGGGTCCACCGGGGATCAGGGGCGGCTGCTCAGTTCCAAGCTCGACGGGTCGGGGCTGGTCGACTATCAGCGGGCGATGTCGCTCTACTCGTACCCGGACTACTCGCCGGACGGGCGGCAGATCGCCTACGTGGAGTCGTACGAATTCCATGCCATGAGCGCCGGCGGCACCGGGGACCGGGTGCTGGTCGGGGCGCCGTGCGGGCCGGCCTGGCCGCGCTGGTCGCCGGACGGGAAGTGGATCGCCGCCGAGTCGTGCGGTGACATCTGGAAGGTCAGCTCGCGGGGCTACGAGTCGGGGTGGGCCGACGTCACCGGCGCGTACGACTACAACGATCTCACCGTGTCGTGGGCGCCGGGCAGCAAGCGGTTCGCCGTCGGCACCTATCCGGGCGTGCAGATCTTCCGGGCCGACGGCTCGTCGCAGCGGACCCTGACCGACCTGGCCGACGCGTACCGGGTGGCCTGGAACCCGGACGGTGTCACCCTCGCCGTCGAGGCCCACAACGACCTGTGGCTGGTCGACACGGTCACCGGCCGGGCCCGTCAGGTGACCGACACGCCGGACGTGGTGGAGTTCGCCCCGCTGTGGTCGCCCGACGGGCGGTGGCTCGTCTACGGGCGCGGCCCGGGTGAGTTCAACCCTGACTTCCCCGGCTACTCCACCGCCCCCGAGATCTGGATGATGAACCGCACCGGCAAGGGCCAGCACGACACCGGCCTCGACGGCGTCCCGACCAGCTGGCGCAAGCGTGCCTAGGAAGGCCGGGGCCAGAGTGGCTCCTGCGCCAGCCGCTCCGTCTCGCGCAGCACGCGCAGGATGTTGCGTGAGGCCAGCTTGCCCAGGTCGTCGGCGGACCAGCCGCGGCCGGACAGTTCGGTGAACAGCAGCGGGTAACCCGAGACGTCGCCCATGCCCTCGGGCAGGTCCGTGGTGCCGTCGTAGTCGCCGCCCAGGCCGATGTGGTCGACGCCGGCCACGTCGCGGGCGTGTTCCACATGGTCGGCGACGTGGGCCACGGTCACCGGCGGGCGTGGGTTCGCCGCCACCCAGGACGCGAACCCGGGCACGGTCAACGGGTCGGGGTCGGGCCAGTCGGGCATCGTCGCCGGGTCCTCGGCCGGGCGCGGGGCGCGCGGCCAGTCGGCCGGGCGCGGCGGCGGACCGAGGCGCTCCCATTCGGCCTCGGCGGCGACCATCCAGGCGCGGTACTCGGCGGTCAGGAACGGGGCGACGAAGGTCAGCTGGATGACGCCACCGTTGTCGCGCAGCCGGGCCAGCACGTCGTCGGGCACGTTGCGCGGATGGTCGTGCAGGGCCCGTACGCCGGAATGGCTGAAGATCACCGGGGCGAACGCCGTGTCGAGGGCGGCGTGCATCGTCACCGGCGCCACGTGCGAGAGGTCCACGAGAACACCGATGCGCTGCATCTCGCGGACGATCGCCCGTCCGTCGTCGTTGAGGCCGGCCACGGCGGGCGGGCGCACGGCGGAGTCGGCCCACGAGGTGTTCTCGTTGTGGGTCAGCGTCACGTAGCGCACCCCGAGCCGCGCGAACGCCCGCAGCACCCCGAGCGAGGTGGCCAGGCTGTGCCCGCCCTCGATGCCGATCAGCGAGGCGATCCGCCCGCTCTGAAAAGCCCGCTCGACGTCGTCGGCGCTGCAGGCGATGGCCAGGTCGTCCGGATGGGCGGCGACCATCCGGTAGACCGCGTCGATCTGCTCCATCGTCGCCACCACCGCCTCGGGCTCGCCGAGGTCGCCGGGCACGTAGACCGACCAGAACTGGCCCCCGACCCCGCCCGCCCGCAGCCGCGGGATGTCCGTCTGCAGTTCGGGGCGCGGCTCGTCGAGGCCCTCGACCCGGTATCCGTAGCGTCCGCGCAGCTGCATGGGCAGGTCGTTGTGCCCGTCGATGATCGGTTCCATGAGAACTGGCCTACCCGGGAAAAGCACCGAAAAGCAAGACTTGAGGAAAACGGCCCCCGCAACCTGATCGCACCGTCGCGGGCACTGGACGCGCACCGCGGACCCCGGAATCTCTTCTCATGCCCGGCCGACAACGGCCGGACAGAACGGGGGAGAGAAGATGCGTAAGCAGTTCTCGGTGCTGACCGCGGTGCTCGCCGGTGCCACCGGCATGGCGGCGATCGCGAGCCCGGCCCACGCCGCCGGCACGATCAAGATCGCCGCGGGCGACGACACCTACGTGTCGAGCGCCCGTACCTCGGTCGCCTTCGGTGGCGAGACCAAGCTGGTCGCCGGGGTCATCGGCAAGGAGATCAAGACCTCGTTCCTCAAGTTCGCCGTCCCGGCCGGCACCAAGGTCGCCGGGGCCCGCCTGATCCTGACCACGCAGGCCGCGTCGGCCAGCACTGTCTCGATCCGCCAGGTCGCCAGCACCGGCTGGACCGAGGGCAAGCTCACCGCCGCCACCGCCCCGGCGCTCGGCGCGGTCGTCTCCAGCGCCGTCCCCGGCGCGACGCTGATCGCCGACCTGGGCAAGATCGTCAAGGGCCCGGGCACGTACTCGTTCGCGCTGTCCTCGACCGGTGCCGCCGTGCGCTTCAACTCGGCCGAGGCCAAGTCCGGCGCCCCGGTCCTCGAGGTCACCACGGACACGGATGTGTCGCCGCCGGTGCCCGCGACGGACTACAAGAACTGCACCACCGGTGCCAACCTCGTCCCGTCGTGCGGCGTGCTCTGGGGCGCCGCCGCGGGTGGCTTCACCACCGCCCCGCGCGACCAGGCCCTCAAGGACTGGGAGAAGCTCAGCGGCCGCACCTCGACGATCTTCCACACCTACCACAAGGGTGACGAGCTCTTCCCGACCAAGGCCGAGATCGCGATGACGAACGACGCGGCCGCCCCCCGGGTGCTCCTGACCAACTGGAAGATCGCGTACGGCTCGACGTGGGCCAAGGTTGCCCAGGGCCAGCAGGACAAGCGCATCGATGCGTTCGCCGCGCGCGCCAAGGCGTACGGGAAGAAGTTCTTCCTGGTTCTCAACCACGAGCCCGAGAACGACGTCGTCGCCACGGCCGGCTCCGGCATGACGGCCAAGGACTTCGCCGCGATGTACCGCCACACGATCCTGCGCCTGCGCGCCCAGGGCGTCACCAACGTCGTCAACGTCATGGCCTACATGGGCAACGAGAAGTGGATGGCCCAGAGCTGGTGGAAGGACCTGTACCCCGGTGACGACGTCGTCGACTGGATGGGTCTGGACTCGTACGTGAGCGTCGAGGCCGGCTACTACCACTACGGCAAGTTCAACGACCTGCTCGACCGCGCCCCGACCGGCGGCGGCACCAACTGGTACGACTGGGCGACCAAGCAGCACGCGGCCAAGCCGATCATGATCGCCGAGTGGGGTGCCTACCACCGCGTCGGCAAGACCACCGACAAGTCCGCCGTCTACAACAGCGTCCTGCCCGAGCTGGCCAAGCGCCCGGCGATCAAGGCGATCGTGTACTTCGACACGAAGAAGGACGACGAGGGCGACCGCGACATCAGCATCGACAGCACGCAGTCGGCGCTGGCCGCGTTCAAGAAGCTGGCCGCCGACCCGATCTTCAAGGTGAAGCTGGGCTGACCGGTGCCCCTGGGGCTCCGGACACCTGATGTTCATCTGCGTTGGGCTTCCCGTCGTCGCGAATTTCCGTAGCGTTAACGCTCGGCAGTAGCGAGATCGACTCCAGGGAGGCTCCGCCATGGCCAAGAAGTCGAAGAAGGACAAGAAGAAAGACAAGAAGAACAAGAAGAAGAAGTGATCTGAGCGGCGGCGGTCTTTCCCGTACGGGGGAGGCCGCCGTCGCCGTTTCCTCAGGTGGCCGCCCGCCGACCCGATTCTGCAGAGCATGACGGTCCCGCTGCTCGTGCTGGCCGCGGCCGCCGTGCTGGCCGCCACAGCCGGCCACCTGACGATCAACGTGATCACCGCACTGACCGCTCTCGCCGCCGCCGTCGCGGCCGCCCGGGTGGTCCGCCGGCGCGACGGGGGAACCCGGACCGCCTGGATCGGGCTCGGCACCGGTGCCCTGGCCGGTTCGGTGGGAGTCTTCGCCGGTGGACCGGTCCGCGGCTTCGGCCACGTCGCGCTGGTCACGATCGTCACCGTCTGCCTGTTCGTCGTCCCGAAACCCCGGCAGTCCCGGCTCGCTCAGGTCCGCAGTGCCGTCGACGCCCTGCTGGTCGCGGTGTCGCTGCTGATGACCAGCTGGCACCTGGTGGTGCTGCCGGCCGAGGAGGCGGGCCGGCTCAGCCTGATCGCCGCGCCGATGGCCGACGTCGTGCTGGGCACCGTCGCGATCGCCGCCCTCGCCCGCTGGCACCGCGGCTACCGCGGCTCGTCCACGCTCGTCCTGATCAGCTTGGGCCTGCTGCTGCTGGCCGTCACCGACAGCGTCGCCGTGGGCCTGATCGTCGGCGACGCCTGGCGGTGGATGTCGCTGCCGTCCGCCGGTCAGTTCGCCGCCTTCGCGTTCCTGCTGATCGCGGCGCTGCGGGCGGCGGCCATGAACCGCGTCGACGAGGAGCCGGACGCCGAGACCCAGGCCCGCCGCCGGACGCCGAGCCTGCTGCTGCCCTACCTGGCCGTGCTCGGCGCCGTGGTCTCGGGCACCGTGTGGCTGGCCGCCGGGCACACCAGTTCGGCCGTCTTCACCTGGTGCCGGTTCCTGTCCATCGCGCTCATCGTGCTGCGCGAGGTGATCCTCGTGCTCGACAACCGTCAGCTGGCCCGCCGGCTCGAGGAGCGGGTCACCGGCCGGACGGCCGATCTCGCCACCTCCGAGCAGCGGTTCCGCGCGCTGGTCGACCAGAGCTCGGACTCGCTGGCGATCCTCGAGGCCGACTCGACCGTGCGCTACCAGAGCTCGTCGATCGAGCGCCTCTACGGCTTCCCGGCCGCCGCCATCGTCGGCCGGCGTCTGGTCGACGTCGTGGGAGGGCGGTCCGGACCGATCATCCAGGCGGCCCTGGACGAGGCCCTCGAACGCCCCGGTGGCATCACGACGATCCACGTGACGCTGCCGCATCAGGACGGCACCTGGCGGCTGTCCGAGATGACGGTCACCAACCTGATGGACGACCCGTACGTGCAGGGACTCGTGTTCAACACCCGCGACATCAGCGACGCCCAGCACCTGCAGGACCAGCTGCGCCACGACGCCTACCACGACGGGCTGACCGGGCTGGTCAACCGCGCGCTGTTCCGCGAACAGCTGGCCGCGGCGGCCACCCGCAACCCGGTGGCGGTGCTCTTCCTCGACCTCGACGGGTTCAAGGAGGTCAACGACAGCCTCGGGCACGCGGCCGGCGACCAGCTGCTGGTGCGGGTGGCCGAACGGCTGCTCCAGGCCGTGCCCGCCCCGCACGTCGTGGCCCGCCTGGGCGGCGACGAGTTCGCCGTCATGGTCGAGTCGCCCGACGCCCACGCCGACGCCGAAGCCCTCGCCGCCCGGATCCTCGGCCGCCTCGACGAGCCGATCGAACTCGACGGCCGCGAACTGCACGTCGGCGCGGGCATCGGCATCGCCGCGGCCCCGGCCGACGGCGACATCGAGCAGCTCCAGCGCAACGCCGACCTGGCCATGTACAAGGCCAAGGAGGCGGGCGGCGGCGTCTACGCGACGTACGACCCGGCCATGCACGACGCGCTGGTGCAGCGCCTCGAGCTCGCCGACGACCTGCGCCGGGCCCTCGACCGCGACGAGTTCGTGCTGCACTACCAGCCCACGGTCGACCTGGCCACAGGCGAGATCATCGGCTTCGAGGCCCTGGTGCGCTGGCAGCACCCGACCCGCGGCATGGTGCCGCCGCTCGACTTCATCCCGATCGCCGAGTCGACCGGCCTGATCGTGCCGATCGGCCGCTGGGTGATGGCCGAGGCGTGCCGGCAGGCGGTGGCCTGGGGCCGCCCGCTCAAGATGGCCGTCAACGTGTCGGTGCGCCAGTTCGAGGCGGGCGACCTGGCCGCCACGGTGGCGTCGGTGCTGGCCGAGACCGGCATGCCGGCCGATCAGCTGTGCCTCGAGATGACCGAGAGCGTGCTGCTGACCGACACCGACGAGAACCTGGCCCGCATCGTCAGCCTCAAGGCCCTCGGCGTCATGCTGGCCATGGACGACTTCGGCACCGGCTACTCGTCCCTGGCCTACCTGCGCCGCTTCCCGATGGACGTCCTCAAGATCGACCGCAGCTTCATCGACCGCCTCGACCACGAGGGCGACCCGCTGGTCGACACGATCATCCGCCTCGGGCACCGCTTCGGCATGACCACGGTCGCCGAGGGCATCGAGAACGAGGCCCAGCTGGCCGCCCTGCGCATGATGGGCTGCGACTTCGCCCAGGGGTATCTCCTCTCGCGGCCGCTGCCGTCCGCCGCCGCGGGCGAACTGCTCAAGACCGGACTTGCGGTAGGTGCGTCACTTACGCCGCTTTTCCCGTACGCCTTGTCGACTCCACAAACGCACTAGCGCCGCTTCCCGAGGCTCGCCCGGCTGAGTGCGACCCCGGGCGGTCACGCCCGACCGGCTGGGCGGTCAGAGCCTCCCGGCCGCCAGCCGGCTCGACGCGGACGGCCCCCACCCGGTCGGGTCGTCTCCCGCCGGCACCATCGCCAGGGCTTGCCAGAGCAACAGCACGTCGAGCCAGCTCTCCTCATCCGGGGTCAGCGGGCACACGTCCCGATAGCCGGCCACGAACTCGGCGTGGACCTCGACCGGCACCGGACCCCAGTCGTGATAGCGGGTGCCGAGCAGGATCGCCGCGCGGGCCAGCTCGATGAGCCGGTGCTCGGGCTGGGCCTCCTCGAGGTCGAGGACCGCGGCCACCCGGTCGCCCGCCATCAGCACGTTCGCCGAGCGGAAGTCGTAGTGGACGAGCTGGCGGCCCGGCAGATCGGGGAGCTCCGGCCGGGCCTCCGCGGGCAGATGTCCGCCCTGCGCGACCCGCTGGGCCAGCGGCGCGCCCACCCGGTCCGGGCCGGGCAGCCGGTCCGCGTCCGGGTATTTCGCGAGCGCCTCCTGCAACCGGGCCAGCATCGCACCGGCCGCCCGCACCTGAGCCGGGTCGCCGGTGTCGAGCAGTTCGCCCTCGATCACCCGTTGCAGGCCCACGGAGACGCCACCGGACTCGGCCTGCAGGCGACCGTCGAGGGTGGGAACGGGGGCCGAGACCGGCAGCCCGTGATCGTCCAGCCAGGCGGTGAGGCGGGCCACCTCGGCCAGGCGGGCGAACCGGTCCGGTACGACCGACCACTTCGCGAGCATCCGGCCGGATGGCGTGTGCACCCAGGCGAGGGCGTTGCCGCTGCTCATGACGATCCGCTCGCACGCGTCGACCCGGATGCCCCACAGCTCGTCCAGCGTGTCCGTCACCCAGCGGGTGGCCGCGCCGGGGTCGTCGAAGCCGAACCGCTGGTCGAGAGCCTGGCCCGGGTCGTCCCGCTCCCACAACATCTCCAGCACAGGTTCGCTCATGCGGCGCATTGCATCACGGGCCGGCCAGCCCGGCCCCGGTGGACGTGAGGGGGGCTTCTACCCTGGTGCGGTGACTGACCTGGACGAGACCCTGATCGCCACCTACTACCTGACCAGCGTCGATGAGGTGACCGAGCACTTGCGCGCGGCCAACCAGCTCGGCCTCGGGGTGCGGGTGCGCAGCTATCTGGAAGCCGAGGACGAGGGCGAGACGTTGACCGAGCACTGGGAGGTCGAGCTGCTGACCGGCTCCCCGGTGCAGGAGGACGAGCCCGCCGCCGATGAGCCCGCGGCCCCGGCCGAGCAGCCCGTCTACTGAGCGACACGACGAAGCCCCGCGTCCCGGTGACCGGGGCGCGGGGCTTTGTTGCCGGCCGGACTAACTCGCCGTCTGGGTGAGGTCGTAGACGGTGGAGCTGCCGACCGTGGTGGCCGTGTAGTGGGCCGCGACCCAGGTGGCGATCTGGCCGGCGTCGGTGGACGAACCGCCCTGACCGCCGCCGCCCATGCCGCCACCCGAGATGTAGTAGTGGATCTGGCCGGCCGCCACGTAGGCCTGGAACTCGGTTAGCGTGGGGGAGGGGTCGCTGCCGTTCCAGCCGCCCAGGGCGATCACCGAGGTGCCGGTGGCCAGCTCCAGCGAGGCGGCCGAGGTGGCGCCGCTGATCGCGGCCGACCACTTGGTCGTGCTCGCCTCGAGCAGAGTGTTCAGCTCGGTGTTGGAGGACTCGCCGCCCGGGCCGCCGTTGCCCGGGCCGCTGGAAGAGGCCGACCCCGACGTGGCGTTCCCGGATGACGTGTCCGTCGAACTCGTGCTGGTCGAGGAGTTGGATGGGCCGCCCGAAGAAGCGTCGTCCCCACCGTTGCGGTTGAAGCCGCCTGCCCCCGTACCTCCGCCGCCGAAGGCGCTGCCCATGCCGCCGGCCGACGACGGCCCGGAGCTCGGAATGGACCCGGTGTGGGCGACCGTGGCCGTCGCCCCGGCGTAGGCCGCGCCACTCGCCCCGGCCGACAGGATGGCCGCGGTCAGCGCAACCACCGCGAGCTTGCGCAGCGGCATCAGCATCGCCAGCGCGAGAACGGCGCCGAGCACGAGCGAACCCCAGCGCAGGGCGGGAAGCCAGTCGGTGCGGCCGAGCAGCACCCAGCCCCAGACCGCGGTGGACAGGATCATCGCGGCCAGCACCAGGCGAGCCCACAGCGACGAGCGGTAGAGCCACATCACGCGGCCGCCGATGCCGATCAGCGCGGCGATGCCGGGGGCCAGCGCGACGGTGTAGTACGGGTGGATCGTGCCGCTCATGTAGGAGAACGTCAGGCCGGTGACGAGCACCCAGCCGCCCCACATGATCATGGCGGCCCGGGCCCGGTCGGTGCGCGGGCTGGTCCAGGTCGCGGCGAGCACGGCGACCAGGGCGATCAGCGCGGCCGGGAGCAGCCACGAGATCTCCAGGCCCATCGAGCTGCCGAACAAGCGGCCGATGCCGGTGGCGCCGCCGAAGCCGGTGTTGCCGCCACCCCCGCCACCGCCGTTGCCGGATCCGCCCAGGATGCGGCCGAGGCCGTTGTAGCCGAGGGCCAGTTCCCACAGGGTGTTGTTGGTCGAGCCGGCGATGTACGGGCGGGACGAGGCCGGCCACAGCGACACCAGGGCGACGTACCAGCCGGCCGAGACGATCAGCGCCAGGCCGGCGATCAGCAGGTCACGGATCCGCCGGCCGAGCCCGGTCGGCGCGGCGATCAGGTAGACCAGCGCGAACGCGGGCAGCACCAGGAACGCCTGCATCATCTTGGTCAGGAAGCCGAACCCGAGCAGGACGCCGGTCAGCGCGAGCCACTTCCACGAGGCCTTCTCGACGGCTCGTACGGTCGTGTAGGCCGCGGCCGTCATCAGCAGCACGAGCAGCGCGTCGGGGTTGTCGTAGCGGAACATCAGCACGGCCACCGGGGTGAGCGCCAGCGCCGCCCCCGCGACCAGGCCGGCCGCGGTGCCGAACCAGCGCTTGACCGCGGCGTACAGGAACCACACGCTGGCCACGCCCATCAGCGCCTGCGGAGCCAGGATGGCCCAGCTGTTCACGCCGAAGATGCGCGCGGACAGGCCCATCACCCACATGGCGGCCGGCGGTTTGTCGACGGTGATGGCGTTGCCCGCGTCGAGCGAGCCGAACAGCCACGCCTTCCAGCTCTGCGCGCCGGCCTGCGCGGCGGCGGCGTAGAAGCTGTTGCCCCAGCCGCTCGCGCTCAGGTCCCACAGATAGAGCACCGCCGTGCCGAGCAGCAGGACGAGGATCGGCCATCGGCGGTCTTTTCGTACGGCCGGAGCCACGTGCCGGGGCTGCGAGGCGGCCGCGGGCCGTTCCATCAGGGTCGTCATGGCAGCTACGTTCGGCTGTGCCCCTACGGCCGCTCTGTGCCCTTGCTGTGCGCGTTCTATGAGGTGAGGGTCTCAGCGGCGCGGTACAGCTCCTCCTCGCGGGCCTCGTCGTAGGACTCGGCGGAACTCTTCGTGACGGTCGATCGGTCGATGTAGCTGCCGCTCGGCCCGGCGATCGTCTTCGTCGCCGCGGCGGCCAGTTGATCTCCCGCGCCGGCCGGCGTGTTGACCCCCGGGAACAGCGGGAACACGCGGCGGAAGAGCACGTTGCCGATCCGGTCGGCGCGGACCAGTCCGGTGCCCGGGGTGAAGGACGGGTTCCAGGTGTACGCGTCGACGCCGCGCCGGGCCAGGGCGTGCACCAGGTAGAGGACGCCGAGCTTGCTGGTCGAGTAGGCGCCGCGCCCCTTCATCGCCGGGTTGGGCCGGGCCAGCTGCTCGGGGGTGGTCCAGGTGGGTGCGGGCACCAGTCCGAGGTTGTGCCGCAGGTCGCCGAAGTGGGCGTCGCTGCCGGTGATGACGACGCGGGCCCGGTCGGTCAGCGGCACGAGGCGCAGCAGCAGGTGGTGGGCGAGCACGTTGACCGCGAACGTCGTCTCGTAGCCGTCGGCGGTCGGGGTGGTCGCGTCGGTCATCTGGATGCCGGCGTTGCCCACGTAGCCGTCGAGCGGCTCGGTGATCTGGGCCGCGGCCTTGCGCAGGCTGTCGAGTGAGGTCAGATCGGCGTGCAGGACGGTCGTGCGGGGCAGGGCGGGCTGTTCGCCGCGGGCCATGACGATCAGCCGCAGTCCGGGGTCGTCGTCGAGCATGCGCTGGGCGGCGTGCAGGCCGATGCCGCGGCTGGCGCCGTTCATCAGGATCGTGGGCATGAGTTCCTCCTGGGTCCGAGTCCGTGCCGGTACCGAGTACGTTTTGGTACTCAGTACCGTACGGGACTTGGTTCCAATCCGCTAGGGTGGGGGCATGACACTCCGCGAGCTCAAGCAGCAGCGGGCCCGCGAGCACATCGTCGGAGCGGCGTTCGCGCTGTTCGAGGAGCGCGGGTTCGCCCAGGTGTCGGTCACCGACATCGCGTCCCGGGCCCTGGTCGGCCGCACCACGTTCTTCCGCTACTTCGGCGACAAGCAGGAGGTGCTCTTCGCCGACGAGGAGCGCCTGGTCTCCGAGTTCGGCACGGCCGGTGACGGCGACCCGGCGTCCGCCCCGCATGATCTGCGCGAGGCGCTGATCCAGCTCTGGCACCTGGCCAGCGACAAGCGCGACATCATCATCGGCGACCCGACGATGTTCGCCGTACGGCAACGCCTGATCGCGACCGTGCCCGAGTTGCAGGACCGCTCCGGCCGCAAGATGCAGCGCATCGCCGAGGCCCTCGAGGGCGCGTTGCGCAGCCGGGGCGCCGAACCGGAGCTCGCCCTGCTGGCCTCGCAGATCGGGATCGCCTGTTTCCGCGTGGCGCTGCAGACGGCGGGGGAGGATCCGGAGAAGGTGATGCCCGCGATGGAACGCGTCGTTCGCCAAGTGATCTCCACGGCGTCGCCGTCGGCCTAGCGCGTTTCGTGCCAGGATGGGGACGAGAGTCCGGGTTCGAGGAAGAGACTGGGGCAATGAGCGAACACGTTTCCGACAGCACCGAGTGGCAGACGCTGCAGGGCCAGGCCGAGAAGTTCGGCGCCGTGCACCTGCGCGACCTCTTCGGCAGCGACCCGAAACGCGGTGAGCGCCTGACCGCGCAGGTCGCCGATCTCACCGTCGACTACAGCAAGAACCTGGTCACCGACGAGGTGCTGACCGCCCTGCTGGCCCTGGCCGACCGGGCCGGGCTGCGCGAGCGGATCGGTGCCATGTTCGCCGGCGAGCACATCAACGTGACCGAGGACCGCGCGGTGCTGCACACCGCCCTGCGCCTGCCGCGCGACGCCAACCTGGTGGTCGACGGGCAGGACGTGGTGGCCGAGGTGCACGAGGTGCTCGACCGGATGGGCGCCTTCAGCGACAAGGTGCGCTCGGGCGAGTGGACCGGGCACACCGGTCAGCGCATCAAGACCGTCGTCAACATCGGGATCGGTGGCTCCGACCTCGGCCCCGTGATGGCGTACGAGGCGCTCAAGGCCTTCAAATCGCCCGACATCGAGTGCCGGTTCATCTCCAACATCGACCCCACCGACCTGTACGAGAAGACCCACGACCTCGACCCGGCGACCACGCTTTTCATCGTCTGCTCGAAGACGTTCGGCACCCAGGAGACCCTGACCAACGCGACCGAGGCCCGCAACTGGCTCCTCGCGGGTCTGGGCGACGGGGCCGGCGCCGACGCGGTGGCCAAGCACTTCGTGGCGGTCAGCACCAACGCCGACCGGGTGTCCGGCTTCGGCATCGACACCGCCAACATGTTCGGCTTCTGGGACTGGGTGGGCGGCCGCTACTCGCTGCCCTCGGCGGTCGGCCTGTCCGTGATGATCGCGGTCGGCAAGGAGCACTTCGCCGACATGCTGGCCGGCTACCACACGGTCGACGAGCACTTCCGCACCCAGCCGCTCGAGTCGAACGTCCCGGCGCTGCTCGGCCTGCTCAACGTCTGGTACGACACCTTCCTGGGCGCCCAGTCGCACGCGATCCTGCCGTACTCGCAATATCTGCACCGCTTCGCCGCTTACCTCCAGCAGCTCACGATGGAGAGCAACGGCAAGTCCGTACGCCTCGACGGCTCCCCGGCGAGCTTCCAGACCGGCGAGGTCTTCTGGGGCGAGCCCGGCACCAACGGGCAGCACGCCTTCTACCAGCTGATCCACCAGGGCACCAAGATGATCCCGGCCGACTTCATCGGGTTCAGCAAGCCCAACCACGACATCGGCGAGATGCACGACCTGTTCATGTCGAACTTCTTCGCCCAGACCGGCGCGCTGGCCTTCGGCCGCTCGATCGACCAGGTGCTGGCCGAGGGCACCTCGCCCGAGATCGCGCCGCACCGCGTCATGCAGGGCAACCACCCGACCACCACGATCATCGCCGAGTCGCTGACGCCGGCCGTGCTCGGTCAGCTGATCGCCCTGTACGAGCACATCACGTTCACCCAGGGCACGATCTGGCAGATCAACTCGTTCGACCAGTGGGGTGTCGAGCTCGGCAAGGTGATGGCCAACCAGCTGGCGCCCAAGCTGACCTCGTCGTCGGCCCCGGCGCAGGACGACGACTCGTCGACCAACGCGCTGATCAAGCTGTACCGGTCGCAGCGCGGCCGCTGATTTTTGTCGTACCCGGGCTCTAGGGTCGTCGCATGGACAAAGCGGCGGCCCTGGGCCTGCGGATGACCAGCCTGCTGCTGCGCGGCAACGCGCCGGGCTCGGTCGCGGGCATCGTCGAGTGGTTCGGGGCGATGCAGGCGCAGGATGTGAACAGCGGCCTGTGGTCGCTGGGCTGCCGGCTGCCCGGGTCCACCCTCGCTGACGTCAACGCGGCTCTTGAGGACAAATCCGTTCTCCGTACGTGGCCCATGCGCGGGACGGTCCACTTCGTCCCCTCGGCCGACGTGCACTGGATGCTCGAGCTGATGGGTGTGCGGGCGCTCGCCGGTGCGAACAAGCGACGCGAGACGCTCGGGCTCGACGAGGCGACGGTCGATCGCGCGGTCGACATTCTCGGCGACGCCCTCAAGGGCGGGCGGCTCACCCGGGCCGAGTGCCTGGCCGCGATCACCGACGGCGGCGTCGAGGTCACCGGGCAGCGGGGCTATCACCTGCTCTGGTATTCCGCCCAGCGCGGCGTCACGGCCATCGCGCCCCATGTCGGCAAGGAGCAGACGTTCGTGCTGCTCGACGAGTGGGTGCCGGCGCCGAATCGGCCCGCGCGCGAGGAGGCGCTGGGCATCATCGCGTTGCGCTACTTCCGCAGTCACGGGCCGGCGACGCTGAAGGACTTCGTCGGCTGGACCGGCCTCACCGTCACCGACTGCCGGGCCGGCATCGCCGAGAACGGCGACGCCCTGGCCACGGTCGACGTCGACGGCACGCCGATGTTCGCGGCGACCGCACTCCTCGACGGCGCGACGCCCGACATCGCGGCGGCGGGTGGCACTGAGGCTGCGGCGGGTGGGAGTGACGGGTGGCTCGCGCTTCCGGGGTTCGACGAATTCATGCTGGGCTACAAAGACCGCTCGCTGATGACGGACAACGTCGACGCGATTGTGCCCGGCGGCAACGGGGTGTTCCGGTCGACGCTCGTGCAGCGGGGGCGGGTGCGCGCGACCTGGACCCGTACGCTCACCGCCAAGGGCGTCACCGTGACCGTCGAGCCATTGACCAGCTTCACCAAGAAAGATCGCGACGCGGCCGCGAAAGCCCTGGACCCGTACGCGGCCTATCTCGGTTTGCCGCTAACTGTTAAGAACCCTTGATATTTATAGATGTGAACTCCATGATGTGCGTAACGCAGGTCACATGCGCACTGAGGGAGTCGCCATGGGTGTTCGTCGGAGATTGGTGGCGCTGTCCGCAGCGCTCGGAGTGGCGGCCGGCGGACTCGCCGTCGCCGTGATCACCGGCGGGGGCACGGCCTCCGCGGCGGTGACGTGCGCGGGCACATTCTGGGTCGAGGGCCGCACCTACACCGCCGGCCAGCAGGTCGCCTACAACTCGCGTAACTACCAGGCGCTCGTGACGCACACCGCCTATCCGGGCGCGGGCTGGAACCCGGCCGCCACGCCGTCACTGTGGACCGACCTCGGCGCCTGCACCGGCCAGCCCACCACTCCGCCGCCCGGCACGACCCCGCCGACCACCCGCCCTCCGACGACCCCGCCCGCCACCACTCCGCCGCCCACGACGACTCCGCCCACCACCCCGCCCACCACCCCGCCTGTCGGGTGTGCCGTTCGCGGTAAGCCCGCGGGCAAGGTGCTGCAGGGCTACTGGGAGAACTGGGACGGCGCCTCCAACGGCGTGCACCCGGGCATGGGCTGGATTCCGATGAACGACAGCCGGATCAGCCAGCACGGCTACAACGTGCTGATGGCGGCCTTCCCGGTGATCCGCTCGGACGGCACGGTGCTGTGGGAGAACGGCATGGACGCCGGCGTGCGGGTGCCGACCACGACCGAGATCTGCGCGGCCAAGCAGCAGGGCGCGACCATCCTGATGTCGATCGGCGGCGCGACCGCGGGCATCGACCTGAGCTCGAGCGCCGTCGCCGACCGGTTCGTGACGACCATCGTGCCGATCCTCAAGCAGTACAGCTTCGACGGCATCGACATCGACATCGAGACCGGCCTGACCGGCAGCGGCAACATCAACCAGCTGTCGACCTCGCAGGCCAACCTGATCCGCATCATCGACGGCGTGCTGGCTGCCATGCCGTCCAACTTCGGCCTGACCATGGCCCCCGAGACCGCCTACGTCACCGGCGGCAGCGTCACCTACGGCTCGATCTGGGGCTCGTACCTGCCGATCATCAAGAAGTACCTGGACAACGGCCGGCTGTGGTGGCTGAACATGCAGTACTACAACGGCTCGATGTACGGCTGCTCCGGCGACTCGTACGGCGCGGGCACCGTGCAGGGCTTCACCGTCCAGACGCAGTGCCTGGCCAACGGGCTGACCATCCAGGGCACGACGATCCGGATCCCGTACGACAAGCAGGTCCCCGGTCTGCCCGCCCAGCCCGGTGCCGGTGGCGGCTACATGACCCCGGCCCTGGTCACGCAGGCCTACAACAGCGTCCCGAACATCAAGGGCCTGATGACCTGGTCGATCAACTGGGACGGCTCGAAGGGCTGGACCTTCGGCGACAACGTGAAGCGCCTGCAGGGCCGCTGACCGGCCCGGGCGTGTCCCGCGCGATCCGCCGGACACGCCCGGCCAGGCCGGGCCGGCTCCGCCAAGCCGGCCCGGCCCCAGCCCTCACGTGAGCTCGGAACGGACCAGCTCCAGCAGACGGCCCAGCCAGTTGGTGCCGGTGGAGCTCCAGAAGCTCGAACTCCAGTCGACGTAGAGCAGGCGGTCGTCGCCGGTGGCGATCAGTTCGCGGGCCAGCTCGGGGTGTTGCTCGAACTTGCCGCGCAGCAGTGCGGCCATCACCCCGAGCCGGACCGCGGGCCAGTCGTCGCGGCGGGGTGCCTCCTGGCCCAGGCGGCGGGCGTCCAGCCCGCGACCGGCGGCGGCGATCCGGTCGTGCCACGCGCCGTCCGACGTGGACAGTGCCCAGTAGGCGTGCATGACCGTGGGGTACTCCCGGCCGTCGTGCACGACCGGAGCCGGATAGTCGATCTGCAGGACCTCGGGACCGGGCGGTGACGGCCAGCCGTTCGGATATACGTGCCCGCCCACCCGCCGGGGCATCGTCGTCTGCGGACCGTCGGCCTCGTCCCGCTCCCGCGACTCGGCCACCGCCCGCTCACCGCGGCGGAAGTATTCCAGCGCCCACTCCCGCGTCTCGGCCGTCACCGTGAGCGTGCTCCCCGGCCGCCGGGCCGGGATCTCCTCGCCCAGTTCGGCGAGCAGCACCCGCACCGGCACGTCGTTGTGGTCCATGTCGCCGAGCATGTAGATCCGCCGGTGTTCGGGAACTGCGTGGTAACGCGACCGCACGAGCGCCAGGCCGTCCGGGGCCGGGTCGGCGGCGTAGGCGTCCAGTGCTTCGCGGCACCGTCCGGCCGAGTCGGGGCGGTCGTTGAGCCGGTCCACCTCGTCGGCCAGGTCGGCGAGCACCTGCTCGGGCGTCCGGAACGATTCCAGCCACGCCGAACCCGTGGCCGTGTCGCTGACGGTGACCGGGGAACCTGCGGGCGGGGCCAGGGTCAGGGTGCCGTCGTCGAGCGCGGCCCGCAGCCCGTCGAAATCCGTGGTCTGCCAACGCCAGACGACCACCCCGTCGGCGAAGACGCCGAGCGTCGTCAGCAGGTAGCGGTCGTCGTCGCGGACGAAGATCAGGCGTTGACGGCCGCGGACGACCTCGTCCTCGACGGCGCGCCAGGTCGGTGTGGTGTCCGGCATGCGGGCGAGCCTATCGATCTTGTGCTATCTCCCGGGCCAGGGCGACGACGTCGGTGGCGCAGCCCCACGACAGGGTGATCCCGGCGCCGCCGTGGCCGTAGTTGTGGATGATCGAGCCGTCGCGTTCGAGCCGGACGGTCGGGCGGATCGGGCGGAAGCCGACCCGGTGGCCGAGTACTTCGGCGTCGCGCACCTCGGGGCGTACGGCCGCACACCGGTCGATGATCCGCCTCGCCATCAGCGGGTCGATCCCGGGGGACTCGTCGCCCGCGATGGTGCAGCCGCCCAGCAGCAGGCGGTCGCCCTGGGGGAGCAGGTAGGCCAGTTCGGGATCGTCGGTCATCTCCACGAAGAACTCCTCGACGCCCGGGTTGGCCACCACCACGATCTGCCCCCGGCTCGCGGCCAGGGTGTCGTCCCCGGTCAGGGCCCGTGCGCCGAGCCCGGTGCAGTTGACCACCACCGGGGCGTCGGCCAGCCCGTCCTCGAGCCGGGTCAGCCGCCCGCGGATCAGTTCGCCGCCGGTCGCCTCGTAGCGTTTGAGCAGCCACTGCAGGTAGACCGGCATGTCGATGACGGGCGCACGGAAGCGCCACCCGGACGCCCAGCCGTCCGGCAGGTCGCCCGGCCCGGCCGCGGTCGCGCCGTGCACCCACGGCGCCGCTGACGTCGGAACGCGGGACGCCTCGACCCCGGTCAGCATCCGGACGCCCGCACCGGCGTCGCCGGCCAGATCGGTGAAGATCCGCAGGCCCTCGTCGCCCCACCGTGGCACCTCGGGGTGGTCGACGTAGGCCGGGCCCCAGATGGCCCCGGCCGCGGCCGAGGTGGTGTCGAGCGGCATCTCGGCGGCCACGATCCGCACCTGGAAGCCGGCCTCGGCCAGCCGGATCCCGCTGGTGAGCCCGGACACCCCGGCCCCGGCGACAAGCACGTCAGGTTTCATGGAGCCACGGTATGTCACCGATGAGTTCGGGCGCCCCGGCCGGTCTGAGCCGGTACCAGCACCGAAACGGAGAGGGCAACGCGATGAGCGAGCTGAAGCCGGACCAGGCCCGTCGGGCGATCGTCGAGCACACCCGGTGGCTGGCCGGGTCCGCCGCCCAGGCCGGGCCGGACGCCGCTGTGCCGACCGCGCCCGACTGGACCGTCCGGCAACTCGTCGAGCACCTGGGTCAGACCCAGCACTGGGTCGCCGAGATGGCCGAACGGCAGATCACCGACCCCACTCAGCTGCCGACCGAGGTCGTGGCCCTCCCGGCCGACCCGGGCGAGTGGGCGGCCTGGCTGGACCGGTCGGCCCGACGGGTGGTGGCGGCGCTCGCCGACGAGGTGCCGTTGTGGAACGCGGCCGGCGACGGGCGTACGGGAGTCGAATTCTGGCGCTCCAGCATGCTCAACGAGGCCGTCGTGCACGGTTTCGACGGCGAGAACGCGGCCGGTCGGCCCCCGGGCGTCGACCCGGATGTGGCCGCCGCGCTGATCACCAACCACTTCCGGATGCTCACCTCGCCGACGTGGGCGATGCAGGTGCCGAAATCGGCCGAGGCGTTGCGGGGCAGCGGGCAGACCCTGCTGTGGCGGGCCACCGACTCCGGCGACGCCTGGTTCGTCGAGCGCGGTCCGGACGGGGCGACCTGGCAGCCCGGCGTCCGGACGGCCGACGCCACGGTGAGCGGCCCGGCCGGATCGCTGCTGCTGATCCTGACCCGGCGGCTGCCCCTCACCGGAGAGACCGGCGACGTGTCCGTTGTGAGGCACTGGCTGGACAACACGGCCCACGTGGCCGGCTAGAGCCCCAGCACGATCTCGGTGGCGTCGTCGGCGCAGCCCCACGACAGGCTCACGCCGGCCCCGCTGTGCCCGTAGTTGTGGATCAGGTGCCGGTCGCCGAGGTCCTCGTGCTCGAGGCGCACCTCGGGACGCGACGGCCGGATGCCGGTGCGGTGGCCGACGATCTCGGCGTCGCGGATCGCCGGGAAGATCAGGCTGCACCGCTGCACGATGTCCGCGGCGATCTGCGCGTCCGGCACCGGGTCGGCCTCGCCCTTCTCGGCGCTGCCGCCCAGCAGCAGCGTGTCGCCCTGGGGCAGCAGGTAGGTCATCTCGCCGAGCTCGTCGGTGTACTCGGCGAAGAATTCGGTCAACCCCGGGTTCCGTACGGCCACCAGCTGCCCCCGGATCGGCTGGACCGACGGATCGGGCACCAGCTCGCGCGCCCCCACCCCGCTGCAGTTGACCACGATCGGGGCGTCGGCGAACGCGTCGTCCAGGCTGCGCAGCCGCGGGCCGAACACCAGCTCGCCGCCCGCCGTGATCAGCCGGCGCTGGAGTTCGTGCAGGTAGGCGGGCATGTCGATGATCGGGGCGGTGTAGTGCCAGCCGAACACGAAGCCCGGGGGCAGGTCGCCCGGCTCGCAGACGCGGAAACCGGGCAGGCCGACCGCCCAGTCGGGAACCGAGATGGGGACGCGGGAGGCCTCGACGCCGTCGATGACGCGTACGCCGGGAAAGCCCTGCTGTTCCAGCTCGACGAAGACGTCGTAGGAGCGGGCGGCCCACTGCGACACGCGCGGATGCTGGGCGTAGATCGGGTCCCAGATGGCACCGGCGGCCGCCGAATGGCTCTCCCACGGCTCCTGCTCGGCCCTGATGCGCACACGGCGGCCGCTCTCGGCGAGGCGCACGCCGGTGGTCAGGCCGGAGACACCGGCGCCGACGACGAGCACATCGGGTCGGTCGGAGGTCACCTCACTCAAGCTAACGGCGATCGATCTGTCGGATAGCGAACGCGAGGATTTCTCCGGCGAGTGCGGATTTCGCGCCCGTGCCTTGTCACCCCACTTCGGGGGTGGTAGGCACAAACACTCACCGTTTGTGAGCGATCACCGTCGGTATTGCAATCCGCCGACCTTTGCGTTCCAATCGAACCGCTGACGTCAAGCGGCCCGGGGGCGCGCCGCTGGGGAGCAGGTGCGTACTCTCCCCAGGCTTCCGCGCCGTCGACATTGGGGGGTCCCAGACGTGCTCATCGTGGGTGAGGTCCACACCGGCCTGCTTCGTGGTCGTGGACCGTTGAGCGCGACCGGCGCCGCGATGCTGGTCGACCTGGTGGCGGGCGAGCCGGTGCTGCGGCTCGAGCGTCCCCGGGCGTACGTGCGGTCGCCGGAACGACCGGTCGGGGTGGACTGCCCGCTCGGGGTGCCCGCCGCCGCGCGTCAGGTCCGCGGTATCGGCACCGTCCTGCAGCGGGCCGCGATCACCGGTGGCCATGTCGTGCAGGGCACGGCCTGGGCCACCCTGACGCCCGCCGACGGCAGCGCCCGGCGCCCGTGGTCGCACTACCTGGCCCGCCCGGGCGTGATCGAGACCGTCGGCCGGGCCCGTACGGGCGAGGTGGCCGACGCGTTCGCCGCCGCCGCCCGCGACCCGGCTGCCCTCGACCTCGGTGACATCGCCGGCCGTGCGTCCGATGTGGTGCAGAGCGCCGTCCCGGCCGACGGACGCCCCCGCGAACGCCTGCGCCTGCCCCGCACCCGGCTGCGCTTCGTGGTCGAGGAGGCCGCGAGCACCGGTCCGCCCCGGTTCGCGGTCCACGGCGACCAGCTGCGGGTGCTGCGCGTGACGCTGCCCGCCGGAGCCGATCCGCGGCTGCTGGTGGCCTTCGGCGAAGACCTGGCCCTGCACGACTGGCTGCTCACCTCGGTGCTCGGGATCGTCGAACGGGCCGAGATCGGGGTGCTTCCGTTCGGCGAGTCGTTGCGCCGGCTCCGGCCCGCGGTCGACCACCTGCTGCACCTGTGGCTGCCCGGCCGGCGTGACGGTGACGTGGCCCGCGAGTTGTGGGCGGCGGTGGAACGGCAGGACGCGCTGAGCGACCAGTGGCGGCTGCTGCGCGACCGGATCCGCGACCAGGTCGCGCTGGCCGCGGTCGAAGCGCTCGCGGGGGAGCCGGCGTGATGAGTGTCGCGCGCCAGGTCGGCGAGGGCTCCGGTGTCGTGCGGACGGCTCTGGTCACCATCGTCACCGGTGGAACCACCTTCCTGATCACCAATGGCCTGGACCAGCCGCAGGCCGTCTGCATCACGCTCTCGGTGCTGATCGGCGGGATCGTGCTGATGGTGCGGTTCCTGGTCGAGTTCGAGAAGCGGCTGGCCGCCGTCGAGAAGCTCGAGCGGGACGGCATGGACGACATGAAGAAGCTGGTCGGCGACGCCTTCGCCAAGATCAACGAGGCGACCGAGCTGTTCGGGTCGGTCGAGGCGTCGGCTCTGCAGACCGACCTGGTGACCCAGCTCGTCCGCAACTCGACCACGATCTCACCGGACTCGCCGCCGATCGTCTACCAGTTCGTGCAGGCCAAGATCAAGGAGACGTCGGACTTCCTCAAGCAGCTGTCCGAGGGCGGCACCGTCACCTACTAC
The DNA here is from genome assembly GCF_018829635.1 of Paractinoplanes bogorensis. Taxonomy (GTDB): domain Bacteria; phylum Actinomycetota; class Actinomycetes; order Mycobacteriales; family Micromonosporaceae; genus Actinoplanes; species Actinoplanes bogorensis. The sequence goes on along the minus strand of NZ_JAHKKG010000014.1, from coordinate 186,944 downwards.
GGCGAGGACCGCGACTGGCTGCTCGGCCTCACCCGGCACGCCACCCTGAGCGTCGACGCGATCAGCCTGGCCGCGGTCGACCACGACCTGTGGCGCAGCGAGATCGGTCAGCGCTATCTGGACGCGCAGCGCCGGGCGGCGCGGGCCGGCAAACGGGTGCGGCGCATCTTCGTGCTCGACAATCCCGAGATGGAGCGGGATCCGGAACTGCGCCGGGCGTACGAGGAACAACGCCAGATGTCGATCGACGTGCGCCTGCTCGACCGGTCCGCGGTGCACACCCCGCTGCAGGTCCAGTTGCGCGACCTGATCGTCTTCGACGACATCCTGGCCTACGAGACCACCCCGACGATCAGCGATCCGCAGCTGGCCCAGGTGGCCGAGACCCGGCTGGTGCTCAACGACGCGCGGGTCAAGGAGTGCGCGCAGCTGTTCCGCGAGCTGTGGGACATCTCGCGCGAGCTACGGACCGAGGCTCAGAGGAACGCGTAGGCGATCCGCCCGACCGTCTCGTCGGGCAGGTCGAACCCCTCACCCCGGGCCCGGGTGCGCACCTGGGCGGCGGCGGCCGGGTCGATGGCGACGTTGCCCAGGATCGTCCGCACGGCCAGCTCGATCGGCAGGAACCGGGAGTCGATGGCCGAGAACGTCCGGTACGCCCGCATCGGCGCCGCCTGCGGGTTGAGCTTCACCACGGCGGGCATCAGCTCCCACTCGGCCGGCAGCTCGGCCGGTGTGGCCGGTTGCGGCTCGGCGACCGGGCGGCCCAGATGGCGCAGCAGGCCGAGCCGCTGCAGTTGCCAGACCGCGGCCAGGAACGGGCACGACCACTGGCGGCTGCCGTCGGGCCGATCGCTCCACAGCTCGAGGTCGACGAAGATCGAGTGGTTCTGCACGGCACTCTGCCGGGGCGGTTGCCACTGGCGGGGCGCGGCCATGGCCGAGGCCGACGTGCCGGGGGAGCGCTCGCCGTTGGTCAGCCAGCCGCTCACCGCCGCGGCCGGGCGCCCGTTGGCTCCCTCGGCCGGTTCGTCGACCAGGTGCTCCTGCACCAGCCGGGCCACGTCGATGGTGCCGGCCCGGGCACACCCCGACTCGCGGGCCACGTAGTCGATCGTCAGCCCGGCCTTCCCGGCCGCCGTCACGAGCATGGTGACGACCTCGCGCGGCGTCGAGAACCGGGTGAAGTAGTCGTCGATCAGGAAGCAGGTGCTGATCCGGGGGCGGCCCTTGACCACCGCGTCGTGGGCCTGGCGGATCGCGGTCTCGGCCCACGGGCGTACGCGAAGGAACTGCTCCTGAAGTCGCCCCTCGCCCTCGGCGAAGTCTTCCATGTAGAGGTGACCGAGCTCGACGGACAGGTGCGAGAGCGCGACCGAACGGCTCGGCGTCGGCGCGGCCTCGAGATCGTCGGCGGTCGTCACAGACCGACCCACGCGTTCACGTCGACGATCTTCTTGGACAGCTCCTCGAAGGCGGCCACGGTCCGCTCGTTGGCCGTGCGGTGCAGCCACACGTCGTCGTTGGAGATCAGCTGCTCCTGCCACTGCAGGACGGGATCGAGCGGCACCTCGCCGATCATGTTGAGCCGGCCGACCCCGAGCCGGGACGCGAGATCCTGCAGCCGCCGGTTGCACACGTCGAGCCAGGCCAGCTGCTCGGGCCGCAGACCGGCCTGATCGGGCGACGACGGGTCGAGCACCGCCGTCCGCACGAAGCGGATCGACTCGCGCAGCTCCTCGGCGTCGTGACCCCGCTGGCTGCCGGTCTCGATGATGCCGTGCCGGCCGTAGACAAGGTTGCCGGCCGCGATGATGTGCTGCCGGGTCCACCGGTGGAACACCAGCCAGCGCGCCTCGACGTCGCGCAGCGCCTGGTGCCGGGTCGCCTCGAGCACGATCTCGGTCGCGTACGACCGGCCCGCGCTCAGATCGATCAGGATCAGGTGGTACTCCTCGTCGAGCCGCTGCAGCAGCGTGACGCAGCGCTCGACCACCCCGGGGGCCGAGCTGAACTCGCCCCGCCCGGCGTCACCCGGCAGCAGCGTCAGCCGTCCCGCACCGGCCGGGCGGTTGCGCAGCGCCTCCCGCTGCGAGTCGGCCCACACGTTGATCCGCCGCTCGGGCGTGCCGTCGAGCAGATAGCTGTGCAGGCCGCCCTCCTCGACCCCGGCCAGCGCCTCGGGCAGGTCGAAGATGGCCCCCGACGTGGGCGAGCCGAAGTCGAAGTCGAGATAGCACGCGTCGTAGCCCTGCAGCGCGTGCCGGTAGGCCAGGTTGCTGCTGGTCACCGAGCGGCCGGTGCCACCCTTGTCGGATGTCGCGAAGATGATCAAATCACGTCACCCCGCTGTCGGCCTTGCGGGCCGCGGAGAGCCGGTCGAGCTTGCGCAGCACCTCCTCGGTCACGGCGACGGCGACACCGGGCCGCTCGCGCCGCACCGTCCGGGCCCGGCGCAGCTCGGTGCCGATCCGTTCCAGCTCGATCCGCAACGTCTCGCCGCGCGTCGTGGTGCCGTTGAGCAGCTCGCGGCTGTAGAGGTGGTCGGCCTCGTTGAGCAGGTCGGCCGCGATCTCGGTCAGCAGCGTGCTGCGCTGCGGGGCGTCGCCGATCAGCCGGGCCGCGGCCACCAGGCAGTCGATCACCCGCTTCGTGTAGTACCAGGACACTTCGTGCTGGTCGTCGGCGAGGTATTTGTAGACGCCGGCCGGCCGGTCCCACAGGCCGTGGTCGTCGCCCTCGCGCAGCGCCCGCTGCTCGAGGTGCTCCCAGACCTCGTCGGCCAGGTCGAGCAGGCCGGTGCGGATCGGGCCGCCCTCGAGCATGCCCGCAAGCGTGAAGGACCGCCGCAGCAGCGTCGGCGAGATGTCGCCGACCGTCCAGGCCAGCCGGGGACCGCCGACGTCCTCGCTGCCCTCCAGTGCGAAGCGCAGACCCGGGTGGTGCACCCGGATCGCGGTCTCGGGCACGGTCGACCGGTTGGTGATGCGGCTGCGCCGGGCGATCTGCTCGAGCACGCCGGCCACCCGGCGCAGTTCGGTGTTCGACACCCGGACGGCCTGCATGTCCTGGATGACCATGCCGCCGACCAGGAGGCTGAAGTAGTCGAACTCGACGCCGTCGGTGGTGCGCCAGGGCAGGTCTTCGAGAGGCCAGCCGCCGGACCCGAACGTCGCGATCGTCGCCCAGTAGGAGCGGGTCAGTTCGAAGCGCAGCTGCAGCGACTGCGCGAGACGGGCCTGCTCGGTGTCGAGCAGGCCGAGCAGCCGGGTGCGTTCCGACGAGAGCGCCTGGATGGCGTCCACGGCCACGGTGGTGAAGTACAGATAGGGCGCGTTCTGGGCGGTGCCCTCCCGCTGCTCCCCGATCGAGGCGGTCGTCTCGATCCTCGGGGCGTTGCGCACCAGACCCCAGGACCAGCCGCACTCGAACAGCTTGTTGGGATTCTCCAGCTCGTTGTCCTCGGCGGCGCCGGAACCGATGGTGACCTCGTCGCGCAGACGGGCGTTGATCTCGCGCAGCGCCTCGCGCAGATCTTCGACCACCTGACTCGACGGTCGGCGCTCCTGGTTGACCGTGCGCAGCAGCTCGACGCCGGGCTCGCTCTCGGCGGTGAAGACGTTGACCGCGAAGCTCCGCAGCAGCCCGGCCATGGCCGCCGAGAGCCGGACGTTGGCCGCCCGCTCCAGTTCGTCGACCTGCCGGAGCAGAACCGGCCGGGTCACCAGCTGCCGGAAGGTCTTGGTGAAACCGATCGTGGCCAGCATCAGCGAGATCGAGATGGAGAACGAGTCGACCACGTCGAGCTCGTACTGGTCCTGCTTGATCTCGGCGCCGTCCTCCTCGGGGGAGAAATAGGAGCCACCGGAGAAGACCGGGGTGCCGTCGGCGTCGGTGTACCGGTCGAGGTAGGCCTGCAGCGCCTTGAGCAGACGCTGGGGAATCTGGAGGTTGTCACCGATCGGCTTGAGCGTGTCGAGCACGTCGTTGGCGATCGCGTCAGGGCGGTCCAGACGGAAGAGCGGGATCTCGGTCGCCGGAGCCATGATGCACAGCAACTGCTCGGCGTCGCTGATCGAGTTGCTGCCGTTGCGCCCGCCCGGGACCCATTGGCTGTCGTGATAGGACACCCGCGCCGTCGCGCGCCAGATCTCCAGAAGTTGTTGACGTGGCTGGATCTGCATTTCTGCGCCGTCACCTACCCGTCCGTGGGCCTGTGTGCCGCTTGCTCTGATGTGGAGGGCTACTTCTTCCGTCCGGTGGCGACCATCATGCCGCCGTACCCCTCGCGAAGGTCGTTGCTCTCCACCAGTTCAATGTGAAGGTTGCGCGCAACCGGGGCAAGGGCCCGGGCCACCTCGACCTCGGTGATCGAGCAGGCCGGAAAGAACTGGTTGCCGACCAGATAGCCGGACGAGTCACGCATGAAGGCGGCGGCGAACGGGGCGTTACGGTGCAGCGAGTTGACGAACAGGCGGGCGGCCCGCTCGAACTCGTCGATCCGGGTGGTGATCGACTCGGCCACGAAGAACATCGTGCCCATGTCGTACCGGTCCTCTTCCAGGCTGAAGATGTTGCCCCGGGTCACGTCGGCCCGGCTGTGCAGCACGTCGATCGGGTCGCCGATGTTCGCGTACGGAAGCCGGCCGCTCGCGATCGCGTCCCAGAAGTACTTCCAGGAGCCGTTCGGCTCCTCCAGTTCGTGGGACAACCACGCGCGGTTGGTGAAAGCCCGCTCGAAGAGTGTCACCCGGGAGGAGTAGGGCAGCATCGTGAGGGCCGGATAGAGGTTGGTGCCGCTGCCGACGTCGATCGCGCGGCCCAGCCGCTTGGGGATGGCGGTCTGGAAGAAGTTGGCGATGATCTCGATGATGCGGGCGTCGTCGCGCCGGAGCTCGCCGTAGTTGTGCTGGAAGTAGGCCTGCGAGTCGAACTCGTCCCAGTTCACGTCGGCGTTGCCGACCGGCGGAGCCGGCACGGTGCCGGTCCGCGTGAACACGGTTTCCTCGTCGATCTCGTCGGTCACGAGCTTTCCTTCCGGCGTTCAGCAGTCGACACGTCCGGCGGGTACCACAACTCTAAGTTGCGGCCCGGTAACTCCGCATCTTCCAACTGTCCGCCGTTGCAGGGTTGCACATTAGGACACTGATCCTGTCTATAGCGATACGCCTCTCGGGCGCGTTCGGATGACTTTCCGCGCTTTTCGTCCATGTCGCGTGCCGGAAATCTGTCGGCAACGCGGGGTGTGACCCGCGCCGCAGGCAGGATCCTACAATTTTGAAATACTCGGCCGATCGGCAGCGTTGTCGAGGGCAGTCGAGAACAACAGGAGCGGGTCATGCAGTTCGGAATCTTCAGCGTCAGCGACATCACGACCGACCCGACCACCGGGCAGACGCCGTCCGAGGCTGAGCGCATCAAGAACATCGTCACCATCGCCAAGCACGCCGAGGAGGTCGGCCTCGACGTCTTCGCGCTCGGCGAGCACCACAACGAGCCGTTCTTCTCATCCTCGCCGACCACGACGCTCGCCTACATCGCCGCGCAGACGTCGACGCTGCAGCTGTCCACCGCGACCACGCTGATCACCACCAACGACCCGGTGAAGATCGCCGAGGACTTCGCCATGCTGCAGCACCTGTCCGGGGGCCGCGTCGACCTGATGATGGGCCGCGGCAACACCGGGCCGGTCTACCCCTGGTTCGGCAAGGACATCCGGGCCGGCATCCCGCTCGCCGTCGAGAACTACGCCCTGCTGCACAAGCTGTGGCGCGAGCACACCGTCGACTGGCAGGGCAAGTTCCGGACGCCGCTGCAGTCGTTCACCTCGACGCCGCGCCCCCTCGACGAGATCCCGCCGTTCGTCTGGCACGGCTCGATCCGCAGCCCCGAGATCGCCGAGCAGGCCGCCTTCTACGGTGACGGCTTCTTCGCCAACCACATCTTCTGGCCCGCGTCGCACACCCAGCGCATGGTCGCCCTCTACCGCGAGCGTTTCGCCCACTACGGGCACGGCGACCCCGACCAGGCCATCGTCGGCCTCGGCGGCCAGGTCTTCATGCGCAAGAACAGCCAGGACGCGGTGAAGGAGTTCCGGCCCTACTTCGACAACGCTCCCGTGTACGGGCACGGTCCGTCGCTCGAGGACTTCACCCGCGAGACGCCGCTGACCGTCGGCAGCCCGCAGCAGGTCATCGACCGCACGCTGGGCTTCCGCGAGTACGTGGGCGACTACCAGCGTCAGTTGTTCCTGCTCGACCACGCGGGACTGCCGGTCAAGACCGTGCTCGAGCAGCTGGACCTGCTCGGGTCGGAGGTCGTCCCCGTACTGCGGAAGGAATTCGACTCGCTGAAGCCGGCGCACGTGCCGGACGCGCCCACTCACGCCTCGATGCTCGCCGCTCGCCAGGAGGTCGCCGCATGACCCGCAATCTGGTTGTCGTCTCCGCCGGTCTGAGCCAGCCGTCGTCCACGCGGCTGCTGGCCGACCAGCTGGCCGCCGCCGTGACCGCCGAAGGCGACTTCACCGTCACGGTGATCGAGCTCCGCGACCTGGCTCACGACATTGCCAACCATCTGCTGACCGGGTTCCCGCCGGGGCCGCTCAAGGAAGCCCTGGACGCGGTGGCGGGCGCGGACGGGCTGATCGCGGTGACGCCGATCTTCACGGCCAGCTACAGCGGACTGTTCAAGTCGTTCTTCGACGTGGTCGACAAGGAAGCGCTGGTCGACAAGCCGGTGCTGATCGCGGCCACGGCGGGGACGGCGCGGCACTCGCTGGCGCTGGAGCATGCGTTGCGGCCGATGTTCGCCTATCTGCACGCGGTGGTGGTGCCGACGGCGGTGTTCGCGGCCAGCGATGACTGGGGTGCGGACTCGGCGGACGGGCTGCTCGGGTCGCGGATCCGGCGGGCGGCGGGGGAGCTGGCGGCCGAGGTGGCGCGGCGGGAGCCGGTTTCGGTGGTGGATCCGTTCGCGCTGACCGTGGATTTCAAGGATCTGCTGGGGTAGTCCGGCCCTGTGGATAACCCGCCGAGCAGGCTTGACAGCGCGTAATGTCTCCACCACTCCCAGGGCGGGTGGGGGAGGCGGTGGCTGCTCAAAAAGCATAAAAAAGCGTGAAAAAGGGGCACAAAAATGGGCGAGATCGTCCTGATTCGGCACGGGCAGACCGAGTGGAGCGCGAACGGCAAGCACACGTCGTACACGGACCTCGATCTGACCGCCGAGGGCGAGCGCCAGGCCCGTGCCGTCGCCGCCCGCATCAAGGACCGCGACTTCGTGGCCGTCATCTCGAGCCCGCGCCGGCGCGCCCTGCGCACCGCCGAGCTGGCCGGGCTGACGGTCACCGAGACCACCGAAGATCTGGCCGAGTGGAACTACGGCGAATACGAGGGCATCACCTCGGCCACGATCCACGAGACGAATCCGGGCTGGTGGCTCTTCCGCGACGGCGCGCCCGGCGGCGAGAGCCCGGAGCAGATCGGCGAGCGCATCGACCGGGTTCTGGCCCATGCCCGCGAGCTGCTCGACCGCGGTGACGTCGCGCTGATCGGGCACGGTCATGCGTTGCGAGTGACCGGGGCCCGCTGGATCGAGATGCCGACCGAGGGCGGCGGGCGTCTCAAGCTGGGCACGGCGACGCTGTCGATCCTCGGCTTCGATCACGGCCGTCCGGCCATCGATACCTGGAACGCCGCCTAGCGTTTGCCCGCTGTTGCGCCACGCCCGACATATTGACGGGCGTGGAACGAAGGAATCTTTTCAAAGCGGCCGCGGCCGCGACTGTGATCACGACGGCCGCCGGAAGCGCGCCGGCCGAAGCCGCGCCGGCCAGGTTCGACGCGGACGACCCGCGGTTCGCGCTCGCCGTGCTGCCCGACACCCAGTATCTGTTCGACGCCGACAGCTCCGACCCGGCGCCGCTCAAGGAGACGTTCGCCTACCTGCTCCAGCAGCGCGCCGACGACAACATCGCCTTCCTGACCCACCTGGGCGACGTCACCGAGCACGGCACCGAGCAGGAGATCGTGCTGGCCGGTCAGACCTTCACGAAGATCGACGGCAAACTCCCGTACAGCGTCCTGGCCGGCAACCACGACATCGACGGCTCCCGGGACGATCAGCGCGGCGACAGCGCGTACCTGCGAACCTTCGGTCCGGACCGGCAGGCCAAGTCCAAGACCTTCCTGGGTACGTCGAAGGACGGCTACAACAGCGCCCACCTGCTCGACGCGGCCGGGCGTCAGTGGCTGATCCTCGCCCTCGACTGGCGCATCTCGGACAGCGGCCTGGAGTGGGCGCGGCAGAAACTGCAGGAGCACAAGAACCCGGCGATCGTCACCACGCACGACCTCGCGTACGCCGATGACTCGGGGAAGGCCTCGCTCTCGGGCAACGGTCAGCGGCTCTGGGACAACCTGATCAAGGACAACGACCAGATCTTCCTGACCCTGAACGGGCACTACTGGCCGCCCGGGCGCACGGTCCTGAAGAACGCCAAGGGCAACGACGTCCACGTCCACATCACCAACTACCAGGACCGCTACTACGGCGGCGCGGCGATGATCCGGCTCTACCACTTCGATCTGGGCCGCAACCGGATCGACGTCGAGACGTTCGCGCCCTGGTTCCTGGCCAAGGACCCGGACAAGCGCACCCCGCTCGAGTCCGAGACGATCGAGCTGACCGGGGACGTCGACCGCTTCAGCCTCGAGTTCGACTTCGACGCCCGGTTCCCTGCGCCCAAGCCCGCGCCCCGTCCGGCCGCCTCCGTGGTCGACCGCCACACCGCCGCGTACTGGCGGTTCGACCAGGCCGGTCTGAGCGTCAGTGACGGCGCCACGATCCGGGACCTGAGCGGCAAGGGCAACCATTTGACCGTACGGCGTCTCGCGAACAGCACCGCCGACACGCTCACGGTGTCCGGGGATCACCACGTCGGCGCCCCGGCCCACGCCAGCCTGCGCTTCGACGGTGGCAAGGGCCCGGACCGGGGCGCGACCCTCCGTACGGCCGACAACGCCCCGATCAACAGCGCGAAGTTCCTCGACGGCTACACGATCGAGGCGTTCGTGAAGCTGCCCGAGCCGTTCGTCGGCGACCACGCGTGGATGGGCATCCTCAGCTGGGAGGGCCGCGCGGGCGACGCCGGGAAGCACAGCGGCTGGTCCGACCTCGAACCCACCTGCAGCCTCAACATCTCGGGCGAGCGCTTCCTGCAGTACGTGCTCTATTCCGAGGTGGGCGACCACAACCCGACCTCGTGGAGCCACGCCCTGCCGACCGGCGTGTGGCAGCACCTGGCGGTGGTCAACGACGGGCAGCGGTCGATCGTCTACGTCAACGGCTCGAAGATCGCGCGCAACCCGACCCAGCCGGCGCAGGGCATCGCCACCGTCGGCCGGCCGTTCGTGATCGGCGCGACCTCGTTCGACCTGAAGTACGGCCAGGGCTTCTACGGCTGGATCGGCGACGTCCGGATCACCGGGCGGGCGCTCCGGCCGGCCCAGTTCCTGCCGGGTGGCCACTACCGCTGACCAGGGTGGCGGGCCGATGATCGCTGCATGGACGGTAAGGCTCGGGGTCTCGCGCTGCTGGTCGCGGGCGCGTTCTTCATGGAGATCCTCGACGCGACGGTGATCGCCCCGGCGGCACCGCACATCGCCGAGGACCTCGGGGTCACCCCGGTCTCCGTCCATGTGGCGATCACGGCCTACCTGCTCACCCTGGCCGTGCTGATCCCGATCAGCGGCTGGCTGACCGAACGCTACGGCGCCCGCCGGGTCTTCGCCGTCGCGCTGATCGTCTTCACGCTGGCCTCGATCGGCTGCGCCGCCGCGCAGAACCTGCCGATGCTGGTCGGGACCAGGGTGCTGCAGGGTGTCGGCGGCGCACTCATGGTCCCGGTCGGGCGGCTGGTGGTCATCCGCACCACGGCCAAGACCGACCTGGTGCGCGCGATCGCCTACCTGACGTGGCCCGCCCTGGCCGCACCGCTGCTCGCGCCTGCGCTCGGGGGCATTCTGAGCACGTACGCAAGCTGGCGTCTGATCTTCCTGATCAACGTGCCGCTCGGCGTGGCCGCGCTGGTGCTGGCCCGCAGGCTGGTCCCGGACATGCGCGCCGACGAGCCCCGCCCGCTCGACCGGCGCGGCTTCCTGATGATCGCGGCCGGGACGGCGGCCCTGGTGGCCGGGCTCGAGACGGTGGCCGGGCCGCATCCGCCCTGGCCGGTGGCGATCGCCCTGCTCGTGTTTGCCGGGGTCACGCTGGGCGCCGCCACTTTCCACCTGCTGCGGGCCCCTCAGCCGCTGGTCGACCTGAGCATTTTGCGCGTACGCACCTACCGCGCGACGGCCCTCGGCGGTTCCCTGTTCCGCGCGGTCATCACGGCGATCCCGTTCCTGCTGCCGCTGCTGTTCCAGCTCGTCTTCGGCTGGACCGCGGCCCAGGCCGGCCTGGTGGTGATCGCGTTGTTCGCCGGCAACATCGGCATCAAACCGGCTACCACCCCGCTGATGCGCCGCTTCGGCATCCGCACGGTCATGCTCGGCTCGATCGTCGCCTCGGCGGCGTGCCTGGTGGGCATCGCCTTCCTGGGCCCGTCGACCCCACTGCTCCTGATCCTGCTCGTCCTGCTGCTCAGCGGCGTCTTCCGCTCCACCGGCTTCACCACCTACAACACGTCCGCGTTCGCCGACGTCCCCCCGGCCCGGATGACCAGCGCCAACACCCTGATGTCAACGGTCCAGGAATTAGGCGCCGGTTTGGGCGTGGCTCTGGGAGCACTTCTCGTACGCTTCGGCGGCACCTTCACGGACGACGCGCAGACGCCGTTCCGGGTCGCTTTCCTGGCGCTCGCCGTGCTGCTGGCGCTACCCGCCATCGAGGCCTTCCGGCTGCCCCGCACAGCAGGAAACGTCGTCGCCGGCCGCGCATCCTAGGCCGTCCCGCTGCACCCATCGGCGCTGTCCACAGGCACGGCTTATCCACAGCGCGGGCGGATCCGGCCCGCCAAGATCAGCACAAATCGTCACACTGGCGTGGCGGGGGTCCCCCCAGGGAGGGCGGGCCGCTGTTCAGCGATCGGCTTGGGCGGCCGAACAGAGACTGGGGAGTCTCTGCGGTGAGGAGCGGGCGTGCTGGTGGCCTTGTGCGTGGCCTACGCGGTCACCATGGCGGGCATCGTCGTTGCCGCTGCCACCCAGGCCGTACCGGTCGACCACGTCACCGGGCCCGTCATGATCGCGATGGGGATCGTCGCTGTTGTGTGGTCGGTCCGGGCCGCCCGCGACCGGACGCAGGACGCGGCGATCCGCCGTACGTGGTGGATTCTGACGGCCGCGCAGTGTCTTGCCCTCTCGGTGCCGCTGCTCTTCCTCTTTCTGACCGGGGCCCGGCCCTTCCCGCAGCCGGGCGACGCCGCCCACATGGCGTTCGCGCTGACGCTGTTCGTCGCCTTGCAGTCACATCCGCTGCCCGAGGCGACCCGCCGCGAGCGCTGGAAGGCCGTCCTCGACTCGATCACGGTCGCGCTCGGGGCCTCGATGGTGCTCTGGTACATCGTGATCGGGCCGGCCCTGGCTCCGGGCGGGGCGTCGGTGCGGGTGGTGATCGCCGCCGCCGCGTACCCGGTCGTGGATCTTCTGGTGTTGTTCGCCTTTGCCCGGGTGCTGATGCGGGGCACCGACCGGGCCGCCCGGCGCCCGCTGCTGATGCTCGGCACCGGCGTGTTCGCGCTGTTCGTGGGGGACGCCTACCTGGGTTACAGCCAGGCCCACGAGACGCTGGTGGTCCGGACGCCCTGGCAGTTCGCGTGCTGGCTGACCATGCACTGGATGCTGGCGAGCGGCGCCGTCGAGCAGGGCCGCCGGTCGCGTGGGGCCGGCGACGCCGACCTCCGGCGCGGCGGGCTGGCCACCAAGCTGCCCTACATCGCGATCGGCATCGGATACGCGCTGATGGCGGTGGCCACCGTGCGGCAGGGGCAGCTGTTCCCGTGGACCGGGCTGGTGCTCGGCAGCATGGGCATCACCGCGATCGTCGTGGTGCGGCAGATGCTGGCCCAGAACGAGAGCGACGAGGCCGCGTCCACCGACGCGCTGACCGGGATCGCCAACCGGGCCCGCCTGCACCGGGAGCTGGCCTCGGCCCTGTACCGGGCCGGGCGCGCCGGCCGGGCGGTCGGGGTGCTGCTGATCGACCTGAACGGCTTCAAACCGATCAACGACACGCTCGGGCACCAGGCCGGCGACCAGTTGCTGGTGGCGGTGGCCGAGGCGATGCGCCGCGCCGTACGCGGGGACGACCTGGCCGGGCGGCTCGGCGGCGACGAGTTCGCGGTGATCCTGCGCAGCGTGGCCGGCGAGGACGAGGCGGCCGGCGTGGCCCGGCGGATCAGCGAGGCCCTGACACCACTGATCGGGGCCAGCATCGGCGTGGCGGTCAGCGCCCCGGGGGCCGACAGCCCGGACGACGTGCTGCACCGGGCCGACGTGGCCATGTATCACGCGAAGCGCCGGGGCGAGCCGTACGAGCTGTGGCACGACGACCTGGAGGTCAGCCCGCCGAGCGCAGCGTGAGGGTGGTGCCGCCGACCTCGATCGTGTCGCCCGGGCGCAGCTCGACCGTGGCCACCGGGTGGCCGTTGACCCGGGTGCCGTTGTGCGAGGCCAGGTCGGTCAGGCTGATCCGCTCGTCGGTCACCTCGAGGATCAGGTGGCGGCGGGACACCCCCGGATCGCGCAGCCGCAGGTCGGCCTGACGGTCGCGGCCGAGCACGGTGATGCCCCGGGCCAGCGGCCAGGCCTGCCCCTCGGCGGTGACCAGCGTGGCCAGCGCCTCGTGGCCGCCCGCGGCCGGGGCGGGCGGGTCGGGTTCGAGCAGCGCGGCCACCCGGAACGTGCCGGTGTCGAGCCCGTCGGCCAGGAAGATCTCGACCGAGATGTCGCCGTAGACGATCCAGGCCTGCTCGGCGATCAGCGCCGCCTGCCGGATCGCCAGCTCCTGGGCGACCTGCGTGGCGTGCGGGGCCCAGCGGCGGTGGTCGTACTCCGACAGGCCGACCGTGTAGTGGTTGGGCACCAGGGTGCGGCCCCCGGCCAGCAGCGCCTTGCGGGTCTCGGCCTCGCGCCGCATCGCCTCGAGCACGTCTTCCGGGCGCACGGCGGCCTGGAGCTCGATGCCCTCGAGCCCCAGACGTTCGGGCGCTGCGGTCACGGCGTCATCCCCGGCGGTCGTACGTCACGGCAGGTGACGAGTATGCCAGGCGCTGTCGCGACGGTCAGGAAACTGTCGCGCGGATGTCGCCCAGACCTCGCGCGACCAGGAACTCCCCGCCGTCGGCGAGCCGCGCCGCCCAGGAATGTGACTCCACGTCCCAGCGTCGCCACAGCCTGCGGTCGGTGTGCACGGTCACCCGGGCCGACTTGCCGGGCTCGACCGTGACCGACGTCCACCCCACCAGCCGTACGGGCTCATCCCGCTCGACCGGCCGCAGATAGACCTGCACCACCTCGCGGCTCACCCGGCGCCCGACGTTGCGGACGGTGACGGTGATCGATGGCGCGTCTCCGGTCACCAGACGCACGTCCGAATACTCCCACTCGCCGTACCCGAGCCCGTGGCCCAGCCAGAACGCCGGTTCGGGCGCGCGCGCCGCCGCATGACCGCGATAACCCACAAACGTCTTTTCCCCGTACGCCACCTGGCCGCCGACCGGGGTCACCGACCAGGCCGGGGATGCCCCGTCGGCGGACGGGAACGTGGTCACCAGCCGGCCGGCCGGCTCGATGTCGCCGAGCAGGGCCGCCGCCACGGCGTGGCCGCCCTCCTGACCGGGCAGTCCGGCCCAGAGCACGGCGTCGACCCGGTCCAGCCACGGCATCAGCACCGGGGTGGCCGCGTTGACGACCACCACCGTCCGGCGGGCCGCCCCGGCCACCGCCTCGACCAGTTGGTCCTGGGCGCCGGGCAGCTCGAGCGTGCTCTTGTCGACCGACTCCGTCTCCTGCTCCTCGGTCAGCCCCACGACCACCACGGCGACGTCGGCACCGGCCACCGCCCGTACGGCGTCGTCGATCACGTCGACCGTCTCGCGGGTCGCCGCGTGGCCGATGAGCCCGTAGAGGCCCATCCCGTCGACCGTCACCGTGGCCTCGAAGCGCCCGGGGGCGGCGTCCGGCGTGAAGGTGCGTACCGGGGGAGTGAGCACCTCCTCGCCGATGCCGGTGCCCGCCGCGACCAGCTCGAACTCCTCGCCGCCGGTGACCGTCCACCGGCCGATGCCCAGCACGCCGAGCTCGGCCGGGCCGTCGGCGTGCACGTCGGCGACCAGCCGCGCCGTGGCCACCGTGCCGGTGAAGTCGTCGTCCATCCCGATCATGGTCTTGGCCTGGGCGCAGAACCGCCGTTCGAGCTCGTTCCCGGCGGCGTCGAGCAGGATCACGTCGATGCCGGGCGCACCGGTCGACGGCGCGGTCAGGAACCCGCCGCGGGCCGGCACCGGCCGGGTCCGCACGCTCACACCGTCGACCACCGTGACCTGCCCGGCGCCGAGCTGCTCGACCAGGCCCTCGGCCACGCTGACCTGGTAGGGCGGGTTCACGCCGGCCGACCCGCCGCCCATGTCGATCGTCTCGAGCGCGTGCCGCCCGATCAGCGCCACGGCCGCCGAGCGGTCCAGCGGCAGGAGGTCGTGGTCGTTCTTGAGGACCGTCATGCCGCGCGCGGCGAGCTCGGTGAGCTGCTGACGGCGTACGGGGGAATCGGGTTTGGGAAGGTCGGACGGCCAGGCGCGCGCCTCGCCCAGGGCGCCCACCCGCTCGGCCAGGCGCAGCAGGCGGATGACGTGGTCGTCGATCGTGGACTCTTCGACCTCGCCCGACTCGACCGCGGCCACCAGCGCGTCGCCCCACGGACCGCCCGGCCCGGGCATGACCAGGTCGAGACCGCCGTTCGCGGCCGGGCCGGCGGTCTTGGTGGCGAACCAGTCCGACATGATCAGGCCGTCGTAGCCCCAGGCGCCCTTGACGATCTCGTTGTTGACGTACTGCTGCTCGGTCGCGGCCACGCCGTTGACGTCGTTGTAGGCCGCCATGATCGACCACGCGTCGGCCGCGATCTCGAACGGCAGCAGGTACAGCTCGTGCAGCGTCTTCTCGTCGACGACCGAGTTCATGAAGTTGCGCTCGGTCTCGGACTCGTTGGCGACCAGGTGCTTGAGACACGCCGCGACACCACTGTCCTGAAGACCGCGCACGTACGCGGCGGCCAGCTTGCCGGTGAGCAGCGGGTCTTCCGAGTACGCCTCGAACAGCCGGCCGCCCAGCGGGGAGCGGTGCAGGTTGATCGTCGGGCCGAGCACGACGTGGATCCGCTGGGCCATCGCTTCCTCGGCGAGCAGCCGGCCGACCTCGTATGCGGTCGCGTCGTCCCAGGTCGAGGCGAGCAGGGTCGCGTTCGGGAACAGGGTCACCACCCGGCCACCGATGAACTTCAGCCCGCGTACGCCCGTGGGCCCGTCGGAGAAGCGCATCTCGTGCAGCCCGATCGACGGGTCGTCGGCCAGGGTGAACGCCGTGGCCCCGGTGAGCAGGCGCACCTTGGCCGGCAGGTCGAGCGACTTGACCAGAGCGGCGAGATCGGTCGTCATGCCTTCATGCTTACACGATTTCGGTTACACGTGTAAGTTGGGTCTCACCATGCCTGACACGAAGCGCGTCACCAGCGCCGACGTGGCCCGGCTGGCCGGCGTCTCGCGCGCCACGGTCAGCTATGTCCTCAACGACACGCCCCGGCAGACCATCTCGGCCGGCACCCGCACCCGCGTGCTCGACGCGGCCGCCCGCCTAGGGTATTCCCCCTCGGCGGCCGCCCGCACCCTCCGGACCGGCCGCTCCGACGTCGTGCTCTGCCTGCTGCCCGACTGGCCGATCGGCCCCGAGGTGGGCTCGCTGCTCGGCAACCTGTCGGCCGCCCTCACCCGGCACGGCCTCACCCTGGTCGTGCACCCCGGCAGCCGCGGCGAGCGCCCGGTGGCCGAACTGTGGAAGGCGATCACCCCGGCCGCCGTCATCTCGTACACCGAGTTCACCGACGCCGAAGCGGCGGCCATGCGCTCGGCCGGCGTCGCCGTGGTGGTGGCGGTGCCCCGCCGCGGCCGGGGACGAGAACTGGCCGTCCCGCAGGAGCTGGTCGGCCGCCGCCAGGCCGAACACCTGGTCGCGGCCGGGCACACCCGGCTCGGCTACGCCTACCCCGATGACCAGCGGGTGCGCTTCTTCGCCGAGCCCCGCCTGGCCGGGGTACGCGCGGCCTGTGCGGCCCGGCGCCTGCCCACACCGGTCGGCCTGACGGTGCCGCTGGACCCGTCCGCGGCCGCCGATTGCGTACGCCGCTGGCAGTCGACCGAGGTGACCGCGGTCTGCGCCTACAACGACGAGGTGGCGCTGGCGGTGCTGGCCGGCGCCCGGACGGCCGGGCTGTCGGTGCCGGGCGACCTGGCCGTGATCGGCGTCGACGACATCCCCCCGGCGCGGCTCGCCGCACCCCCGCTGACCACCGTGACAACCGACCAGGCCGTGGTCGGCGCCCACCTGGCCGCCACCGTGGTGGCCGCGATGAGCGGCCGGTCGGCCCCCGAACTGCCCGCCGCCGACATCGTCCGAGTCGTGCCCCGCGACTCCGCCTGACCTCCCGGCCGCGTGTGCCTCCCTTGCGCGCTTGACCGGCTCATCGACTGCCGGCCCACGGCCGCCTGGGGACCGTCAGGCGCGATCGTCTCCGGGGGTGAGGAGGACGAGATACTGGTCCTGGTCGGGGAAGACGGTGACGTCGCAGGCCATCGTGGCCGCACCGATCGTGACCTGGTTGGCGTCGCTGCGGCCGTCAGCGGTGAAGCCGACCGGCCCCTGCGACCAGATCTGCGCGAAGCTCGGGCTGCGGTCGCACAGGTCGTCGATGAGTTCCCGGGTTTCGGCATCGTCGGGATAGTGGGTGGCCGCACTGCGCAGCCGGGCCGCGGCGAACCTGGCGAACCTGCCCATCCCCGCGGTTCCCCAGAAGGTGCCGTCGTCAGCGCCGAGGAAGTGGCGCCGGGCGAGGTTGCGCTGCGTTGCCGAAGCGGTGGAGAAATCTCCCAGGAGGTCGATGGCGGCCTGGTTCTGGCCGATGACGTCGAGGCGGGCACTGCACACCATGGCCGGCACGGGGCCGATGCCCTCCAGCAGGCGCCGGTTGCGATCGCTGAGGTCCATGGCGGGATGCGCCGGCCGTGGTGGTGCCTGCTCGGCGAGGTCGAACACGTGCCGTGTCTCGGCCTCGGTCAGCTGCAGGGCACGGCAGATCGCGGCCAGGACGTCGGCCGACGGCCGGGCTCCTCGCGCCTGCTCGATGTTGGTGTAGTGAATCGTCGAGATGTTGGCGCGAACGGCCACCTCCGAGCGGCGCAGCCCGGGCGTGCGGCGGCCGTCGACGGGCGAACCGGTCCCCGCGGAACTGGCCAGCTCACGCCGGGACCGCAGGTACTGGCCCAGCGCTTCCCGATGCATGGGGCAACGATGCCACGCCCGCGCCGTTCGGACGGCACTCACAACGACGTGCCGGGACATACAAGCTGTATCTCCCAGATCCGTCACCCACGGTGTTCACTTCCGGACATGACCACTGAGCAACACAAGATCGGCTCCGGATTCGGCCCGACGACCTCGACCATGGAGATCCTCGCCGACGTCGACCTGACCGGGCGCACCGCCGTCGTCACCGGCGGCTACTCCGGCATCGGACTGGCCGCGGCCCGGGCCCTCGCGGCGGCCGGCGCGCAGGTCGTCGTCCCGGCGCGCCGGCTGCAGGCCGCCCAGGACGCGATCGCCGACATCCCCGGCGCCACCGCCGGCGAGATGGACCTCGGCGACCAGGACAGCGTCAGCGCCTTCGCCGAGCGCTTCCTCGCCTCGCACCAGTCCCTCGACATCCTCGTCGCAGCGGCCGGCATCATGGCGACACCGCTGACCCGGACCCGGGAAGGCTGGGAATCACAGTTCGCGGTCAACCACCTCGGGCACTACACGCTCGTCAACCGGCTGTGGCCCGCCCTGCGTGCCGCCGGCCAGGCGCGGGTGGTCTCGCTGAGTTCCAACGGGCACTACAGCAGCCCGATTCGCTGGGACGATCCCCAGTTCGCCACGACCGACTACGACAAGTGGCTCGCCTACGGCCAGGCGAAAACCGCCAACGTCCTGTTCACCGTACGGCTGGACGCCCTCGGGCAAGGCTCCGGAGTCCGTGCGTTCGCCGTGCACCCGGGCGTCAGCGACACCTCCCTGTCGCGTTACATCCCGCGAGATGAACTCATCGCGATGGGCTGGGTCAACGAGGACGGCGCGCCCGTGGCCGGCTACACCCCCAAGACCCCCGACCAAGCCGCGGCGCCCGCGATCTGGGCCGCGACATCACCGCAGTTGACCGACAAAGGCGGCGTCTACATCGAGGACTGCGACATCTCCGAGATCACCACCACGTTCGACTTCAGCGCGGGTGGCGTCATGCCGCACGCCATCGACCCCGACGAAGCCACCCGGCTGTGGGCGCTGTCGGCGAAGCTCACCGGCGTCGACGCCTTCGCCTGACAGGCCTCACCGGTCACCACGCCAGGAGGAACCATGAGCAACTGGACGGACCCGGCCATCGGAGAGTTTCAACGCAGCGGTGGCAACCACCCCCGGTTCGGGCGCGATCTCGTGCTGCTGCACGGGATCGGCGCACGATCAGGTACGCCGCGCCCGCATCTCACCCGCGGCATCGCCTTCCGCGACGGCTGGGTAGTGGCAGCGACCTTCGGCGGCAACCCGAAGAATCCCGCCTGGGTCAACAATCTTCGCGCCCACCCGGACATCGACCTCGAGGTGCCGCTGCCCAGGGCCGGGACGAAGACCTACAACGTGCACGCCACCGAACTCGCCGGCCCCGACCGTGAGGAGGCCCGCCGACTGTTCCACACAGTGTCCCCGGTGTTCCCCCAGTTCGAGGCGAGCATCACCCGGCTGATCCCCATCTTCCTGCTGACACCGCACACCTCGTGAGTTCGGTGGCCGCGGGCGGATCTCATCCGGGACTGTCGATGGGCTGACAACAAACGCACAGGTAGGGCACAACGGTGACTCAGGCGGCGGGCGAATGGTGAAGGGGTAACGACGAACGCCCGAGGGGACTGAGCGCCATGCTCGTACAGCTGAACCGCAACTCCGGCCAGCGTGACTTCACCGCCACCGCGACCGACCTGCCGATCAACCCGGCCGCCCTGCCGACCACCCGCGGCCCGCTGCCGTCGGTGGCCTACTTCGGACACCCCGGCCGTGTCACCGGCCTGTCCCACCACCTGCCCGGCGGCTGGTCCCTGCGCCGCGCCACCGACCTCGACGATCTGCGCCCCGACGAGATCGTGCTGTTCGCCGGCGCCAATGTCCGCGAGGTCGCCACCGCCCGCCGCGTCCTGCCGGCCCGCACGATGATCGTCGCCCTGGTCGACGAGGAGGCTCCGGCCGAGCTGGTCGCCGGGGTCCTCACGGCCGGCGCCGACGCCTGTGTGCGCGGCGGCCAGCCCGCCATCCTGGCCGGCCACCTGGTCGCCTGCCGCCGCCGCGATCTGGCCGACCGCTGGTCCCGCCTGAACGTCCAGGGCCGGCGATGAGGAACGCCGGCCCGCCCGAACCGTCCGGCCCGGAGGCGACGCGCGTATTGGGCGCCGGCCCGTCCGACGGCACAAGGCCGGTGATACGCGACGATCTGCGGCCGCCCGCCGTGGTGATGCGCGACGGTCTGCGGCCGCCCGCCGTGGTGATGCGCGACGGTCTGCGGCCGCCCGCCGTGGCGATGCGCCGGCCGATGCGTTCTCTGGGTGCCGGGACCCGACGGGTCGCCGTTCCGGTCGGTCTCGCGGTGCGGGCACTGTTCCGGGCCGTGGCCGCCCTGGTCGGCGCGGTGGCCGACCGGCTCACGCCCTACGCGCCGGGCGCCGACATGGTGTCGCAGCGAGACTGGTTGCTCCTCCACAACATCACGCCGCCCATCGACGTGCCGCGCCGGCGCCGCCGTTACGGGGGATACGGCGGCGCCGGCGCGGAGCTCGCGCCCTGAACTCAGGCGGTCGGGGTCGCGCTCGCCGTCGGCTGGAGCACCTTGCAGGTCTCGATCGCCTTCTTCACCGTGGCGTCGCTGGTGTCCAGCTTGGACGTGTCGGTGACACCGTTCTCCTTGAGGCAGTTCAGGTAGGCCGCGTTCTGCCCGTTGCCCCGGTTGCCGTTGCCCATGCCGCCGCCCGGACGCCCCGATGGCCGCAGCGACGAGCACGCCTCCTGAGCCTTCTGCCAGGTCGCGTCGTCGACCCCTTCCGGCTTCTGGAACATGCCGCCCCCGCCCGGGAAACCGCCTCCGCCGGGTCCGGCACTACCTTCCGGCCGCGGCATCCCCGACGGGAAACCACCCTCCGGCATCCCCGACGGTCGCCCGGCCCCGCGCGGTCCGCCCGAGGGCATGGTGATCGTGACGCCGTTCTGGCTCAAGCAGTCGGTGTAGGCGGTGAACGCGCTGTTCATCCCGCCGCCGCCGTTGCCGCCATTGCTGCCGTCGCTGTTCGTGTCGCCGGAGCCGCCCCCGCAGGCCGCGGTCAGCGCAACGGCCGCCGAGGCCACGAGCAGAGCCGCCGCGCGGCGGTAAGCCTTGTTCCTGGACACGATGCCTTCTTTCCGAGGGGATGAGCCGCCGCGGGGCGGAGGCCGGACGACGCCTCCATCGGCACTCGTGAGGGCGCCGCGGATGACGACCCACCCAAACCCCCCGACCTCGTCACCACGTCGGCGCCGCCTCGGAATTCCCTCGAAACCGCTGTGCGGAAGCTGTGCCTCCCATGCCCCGGCGCCCAGCCCCGGCCGCCGTCTCCGGGGCGTGCTGCGTCGCTGACCTGCGCCACTGCCGCCGCAAGCCGGCGGTCAACGCGATGCCGTCAGCGGTCAAGACGGCGACTCGGTTAAGCGGGCCGTTCAGGCTGGTGGCTCGTTCAGGTCGGTGGCTCGCTGAGGTCGGTGGCTCGTTCAGGTCGGCGGCTCGCTCAGGCTGGTGGCTCGTTCAGGTCGGCGGCCCGCTGAGGTCGGCGGCCCGCTCACGCTGTGGCCGTGTCAGGCCGAGGCGATGCCGAGGGCCAGCGCCACGGCCGAGGGCACGACCAGCACGAGCGGCATCGGCATGCCCTTGAAGTCGCGGGTGCGCACGTGGAAGCCCACCGCCCCGGCGAAGTAGATCACCAGGCCGACCGCGGCGGCGATGCCCAGCGGCCGCCACGCGATGCCGACGAGCAGACCGGCCGCGCCCGCGAACTGCAGCAGCGCCAGCCGGTTGAACCACGACTCGGGCACGCCGGCGGCGGCCAGGCTGGTGGTGACGTTGTCGGCCCGGCGGAGCTTGGCCGTGGCGCTGGCGGCGACGGCCAGGGCGAAGACGATGGCGAAAACGGTGTAGGCGATGAACATGGATGCTCCCGGACGATTGGCGCTAGTAAATCGTTGGAAGCTTACAACGATTTGAGCTGGGTAGAGTATCGGCATGGCATCGCTCACACGCTCGACGGCGCCGGTTCAGCTCGGAGTGCAGCTCGCCGGTCGCGGGGCGGCCGCCGGGGCCCGGGTGCGCGACGCCCTGGCCGGGGCCGGTCTGACCCTGCGGTCGTCGTTCACCCTGCGGCTGCTGGCCGAGGGGCCGGTCGGCCAGCAGGCCCTGATCGACCTGCTCGGGGTCGACCCGAGCGCGCTGGTCGCCGTTCTCAACGAGCTGGAGGGTCTGGGCCTGGTGTCCCGGCAGCGTGACCCGGCCGACCGTCGCCGGCACATCGTCACGATGACGGCCGAGGGTGCAGGCGCGCTGCGGGCCGTCGATCAGGTGCTGGCCCAGGCCGACGACGAGCTGTTCGCCGCCCTGTCCCCGGCCGAGCGCGACCAACTGGCCCGCCTGCTCGACAAGATCGCCGACGACTGCGGCGACCAGTAGTGAGCCGGGGCTTGCGGCGACCAGTAGTGAGCCGGGGCTTGCGGCGCCCAGTGCGGAGGCGGGGCTGACGGACGGCCAGCACTGTGGCGGGGCTGACGGGCGACCAGCGCTGAGGCGGGGCTGACGGACGACCAGCACGGACGACCAGCACGGACGACCAGCACGGACGGCCAGCACGGACGGCCAGCACGGACGGCCAGCACTGAGGCGGAGTGCTGAGGGACGGTCCTCCCAGGCAACTCCGAGGTCGATTGGAGGCGGCGGCGAGGACGGTGGTCAACACTTCCGGCCCATGGGTGAAGCACTGGCCGGTCGACGGCGCTGGATCTGGGCCGCCGCGGCCGTCGTCGTGCTCGCGCTGATCGTCTTCGGAGTGGTCCGGGCGATGGGCGCCGACGCCAAGGAGGAGCCGGAAGCGGCCACCACCGTCGCCGTCGATCGGGGCGCCGTGACGGCCGAGGTCGCGACCACCGGGACCGTACAGCCGGCTCAGACGCGCAGCCTGTCGTTCGCCGTCGAGGGCACTGTCGAGAGCGTTTCCGTACGCGCGGGCACCACCGTCACGGCCGGCCAGGTCCTCGCCAAGGTCGACGACACCGACGCGGCCGAGGCGGTCGACGACGCGCAGGACTCGCTCGACGACGCCGAGGACGCGCTCGAAGAGGCCCAGGACAACGCCGGCAAGGCGAGCACCACGACCACCACCTGCGCGGCGAACGTCCCCGCGGCCTACACACCACCGTCGAGCACGCCCACGCCCACGCCGAGCCCGACCGGGACGACGAGCCCGACGACCACCCGGCCGACCACGGCGGCCCCGACCACGTCACCGACCCGCAGCGCCCCGGCGTCCACGCCGCCGAAAACCACGGCACCCACGCGCGGCGGCACGCCGACCGGTGGCGCGCCCGCGGGCGGGGGCAGCGGGACCTGCAGCGGCAACAACAGCGGCGGCAGCAACAACAGCGGCGGCGGCATGCAGCAGGGCGGCGGTGGTGACGCCGTCCTCAGCGCCGAGCAGCGTGTGATCCAGGCCCGCACCACCCTCGAGAACGCCGAGGACGCGCTGGCCGGCACGACGATCAAGGCGCCGATCGCCGGCAAGATACTGACCGTAAGCGGCAAGGTGGGCAGTCAGGTAAGCGCAGGTAACGCCTTCATAACGCTGGCCGACATCTATGACATGCAGATCAGTGCCGCCTTCCCCGAGGCCGACAGCGACCGGCTGGCCCTGGCCCAGAAGGCGGTGGTCACCCTGGCCGACCGGGCCGGCGATGAGTTCAAGGCCACCGTCGTGCAGGTCGATCCGGTCGGCACCAGTGACGGCACGATGGTCCGGTACGGCGTGCTGCTCGCCTTCGACACCGCGCCGGAAGGCCTGCTGGTGGGCCAGAGCGCCTCGGTCCGGGTCACCACCGGAGCCAAGGAGGAGGTGCTGCGCGTGCCGAGCACGGCGGTGCACGATGTCTCGGGCGATCAAGGCACGGTCCTGAAGAACGGCTCCCGTACGAAGGTGGTCGTGGGCCTGCGCGGGGACCAGTACACCGAGATCACCAGTGGTCTGGCGGACGGCGACGAGATCGTACGGTCGTGGTGATTGACAGCAAGTTGACAGCGGTACAGCCGACTCAACACAAGTTCATAGCAAATTCCTAGGTGGCGTTGATACTTCTTCGTGGTGCTGACCGAAACACGAATGGGTGAAGCCCCGCCCCGCGTCGCCCGGGTTCTCGTCGTCGACGACGAACCCAACATCTCCGCGCTGCTCAGCGCGACCCTGCGCCTGGTCGAGTTCGAGGTGCGGGTGGCCGAGACCGGCCATCGCGCGCTGGCCGCGGCCGCCGAGTTCGAACCCGACCTGATCGTGCTCGACGTGATGCTGCCCGACCTGGACGGCTTCGAGATCGCCAAGCGGTTGCGGGCGCGGGGTTCCCGGGTGCCGGTGCTGTTCCTGACCGCGCGGGACGCGCTCGAGGACCGCATCTCGGGGCTGTCGGCCGGCGCCGACGACTACGTGACCAAGCCGTTCAGCCTCGAAGAGGTCGTGTTGCGGATCCGGGCGATCCTGCGCCGCACCCGCCCCGAGCTGGACACGCCGGGCGAGGGCCGGGGCGTGCTGCGGTACGCCGACCTCGAGATGGACGAGGACGCCCACGAGGTGCGCCGGGCGGGCCGGGTCGTCGACCTCTCGCCGACCGAGTTCAACCTGCTCAAATACTTGCTGGTCAACGCGGGCCGGGTGGTGAGCAAGGCGCAGATCCTGGACCGGGTCTGGAAGTACGACTTCGGTGGCGACGGGCGCATCGTCGAGTCGTACGTCTACTACCTGCGCCGCAAGATCGACAAGACCGACCCGCCGCTGATCCACACCGTCCGCGGTGTCGGCTACGCGCTGCGCCTGCCACGCGGTGGCGAAGACTGAGATGATCGCGCTCACACGGGGGAACTGGACGCGGCCACGGCGCTGGAGACACTGGACTCTGCGGGCCCGGCTCGTCCTGGTGGTGGCCGCACTGACGGCGGTCGCGCTGATCATCGCCAACGTCGCCGGGCTGCTGCTGATCCGCAGCTATCTGCTCGAACGCATCGACGACCAGTTGCACGCGGCCGGCGGCCCGCTGTCCAAATCGGTGCCGGACATCAACGGGCTCCCGATCCCGGCCAACATGGCGGCCCCGGCCCGGGGTGTGCGGCCGATGTCCGCGGGCGGGAACGTCCTCAAGGGCCTCGGCCCCGAGCAGGTCATCTACTGGTTCCACGGGGACGGCTCCGTGGAGGCGACCCAGGTGGTTCCGGCCGAGGGCACGCTCAGCCTCGCCTCCATACCCACGATCGACCAGGTGTCCGCCATGCCCTCGCTCAACGAGCCGGGCAAGCTGGTCGCGGCCGACGGCACCGCCTGGCGGCTGATCGCCGTGACCAACCGCAACATCAACGGTGTCGCGGTGGTCGGCGTCTCGCTGAACGAGCTGAAACAGACCACCGATCGCCTGCTGCTCATCGACGCCGCGGTCAGCCTGCTCGTGCTCGCGCTGCTGGGGCTGGGGGCGGCTTTCGTCGTACGGCTGGGACTGCGCCCGCTCAACGACATGGAACGTCTGGCCACCGACATCTCGGGCGGCAACCTGAGCGGCCGCGTCATCGGCGCCGACCCGCACACCGAACCCGGACGACTCGGCCTGGCCCTCAACTCGATGCTGGGCCGGATCGAGGCCGAGGTCGACGCCCGCACCGCCTCCGAGCAGCGGATGCGCCAGTTCCTGGCCGACGCCTCGCACGAGCTGCGCACCCCGCTGACCTCGATCAAGGGGTTCGCCGAGCTGTACCGGCGGGGCGGGGTCGAGCCCGGCCCGGCCCTGCAGCGGATCGAGAGCGAGTCCGGACGGATGAGCCTGCTGGTCGAGGACATGCTGATGCTGGCCCGGCTCGACCAGCAGCGCCCGCTCGCCCGCAAGCCGGTCGACCTGCTCGAGGTGGCGGCCGATACGCTCCGCGACGCGCACGCCCGCGCCCCCGAACGGGTGGTGCAGCTGGACAGCCTGGCCGACGGGGACGAGACCTTCGAACCGCCGACGGTGCTGGGCGACGAGCACGCGCTGCGGCAGATCGTCACCAACCTGGTCGCCAACGCGCTCCAGCACACCCCTCCGGAGACCGAGGTCACCGTACGGGTCGGCCTGACCCCGCCGCGCCCGCCCGCTCCGGGCAGCGTCGTCACCGGCAACGCGGCCCCGACGATGGGCAAGCTCGCCGTGGTCGAGGTGGCTGACAACGGCCCGGGCATCCCGGCCGAGCACGCGCCCCGCGTCTTCGAGCGGCTCTACCGCGCCGATTCGAGCCGTTATCGCGGCAAGGGCGGCGGTTCCGGCCTGGGCCTGTCGATCGTGGCCGCCTTCGTGCACGGCCACGGCGGCTGGGTCGAGCTGGAGGAGACGCCCGGCGGGGGAGCGACGTTCCGCGTGCTGATGCCGGCCAACGACTTTGAGGTGGTTCCGAGCTAGTCCACAAGCTGCTCCGAGGCCGGGCCGACACAGTGTCCGGCATGCCAGCGCGCCTCAACCTGCGACGACCCACGGTGGCGGTCAACACCGCCCTGGGCGTCGCCCTCGTCGCCGGGGGATTCTGGGCCTACCAGTCCCTGGCCGGCACGGATGCCACCCCGGCCGCGAACGCCTCGGCCCGCACCGTCGCCGTGCAGCAGGGGACCGTGACCAAGACCGTGACCGCGGACGGGACGGTCGAGAGCGCCAGCACCGCCACGGCCAGCTTCGTCACCGGCGGTACGGTCACCGCGATCAACGTCAAGGTCGGCCAGAAGGTGACCAAGGGCCAGGTGCTGGCCAAGGTCGACCCGGCCGACGCCCAGCGTTCGCTGGACGCGGCCAACGCCGACCTGGACGCCGCGAACGACTCGCTCGACCGGGCCGAGAGCGCCGGCTCCGACACGTCGACCGCCGAGAACGCGGTCGAGCAGGCCGAACTGGCCGTCGACGAGGCCGAGGCCGCGGTGACCGGCACGGTGCTCAAGGCGCCGATGGCCGGCACGGTGACGGCGGTGAACGGCACCCTCGGCAGCTCATCGAGTGGAAGCGGAAGCAGCAGCGGCAGCGGCAGCGGCAGCCAGGGTGGTGCCCAGCAAAACACCAGCACCAGCTCCACCACGTCCAGCAGCAGCGGCTTCGTCGAGATCCAGGATCTCACCAAGATGCAGATCACGGCTGCCTTCGCCGAGGCCGACGCGACCAAGCTCAAGGAGAAGCAGGCCGCCACGGTGACGTGGAACGCGCTCAGCGGCACAGAAGAGGCCGCCAAGGTGACGGCCGTCGACCCCTCGGCGACAACGTCCAACAACGTGGTCACGTACGGGGTGACGCTCTCGCTCGACAAGGTGCCGACCGGGGTCAAGGCGGGCCAGACGGTCAGCGTCGCCGTCACCACGGGCAGCGTCGCCGACGCGCTGATGGTCAACTCGGCCGCGATCACCACGGTCGGCAACCGGCACTCGGTCACGGTCGTGGCCAACGGCACCCAGGAGGTGCGCCAGGTCGAGATCGGGCTCGAGGGCGACAGCGCCACCCAGATCACCGATGGGGTCACGGCGGGCGAGCAGGTCGTGCTCACCACCACGTCGACCACGTCGGGCAGCGGCACCCAGGGCGGCTTCCCGGGCGGCGGCGGGTTCCCGGGCGGAGGCACGGGCGGATTCCCCGGCGGGGGCGGCGCACCCGGCGGCTTCCAGGGTGGCGGACGATGAGCCGGCCGGTCCTCGACGTCCGCGACCTGAAGAAGATCTACGGCGAGGGCGAGGCCACCGTGCACGCGCTGGCCGGGGTCACACTGACCGTCGAACGCGGCGACTACGTGGCCATCATGGGTTCGTCCGGCTCGGGCAAGTCGACCCTGATGAACATCCTCGGCGCCCTGGACGTGCCCTCCACCGGCACGTACCTGCTCGACGGCGTCGACGTGAGCAAGCTCGCGGACCGTCAGCTGGCGCTGGCCCGCAACCGGCTCATCGGGTTCATCTTCCAGGCGTTCAACCTCATTCCCCGTACGTCGGCAGTGGCCAACGTCGAACTCCCGCTCGCCTACGCCGGGGTCAAACCCCGGGAGCGCCGCCGCCGGGCCCTGGAGGCGCTCGACGTCGTCGGGCTGGCCGACCGCGCACGCCACGAGCCCAACCAGCTCTCCGGCGGCCAGCAGCAGCGCGTCGCCGTGGCCCGGGCCCTGGTCACCGAGCCCGCCCTGCTGCTGGCCGACGAGCCCACCGGCAACCTGGACACCCGCTCGACCGAGGACGTGCTCACCGTGTTCGACCAGCTCAACGCGGCCGGCCGCACGATCGTGCTGATCACCCACGAGCCCGAGGTGGGCGACCGCACCAAGCGGCTGATTCGGCTGGTCGACGGCCGCATCGTGCACGACGTGCGCCAGACGCCGGTCCTCGCGGGAAGGCACGCCCAGTGACCGAGCGAAGCGAGGGCGCCATCAGGCTCAGCACGTTCCGTCATGCCGTCACGGAGCGAAGCGGAGTGGCGTCATGACGTTCTACGAAGTGGTGCGGTTCGCCCTGCGCGGGTTGTCGGCCAACAAACTGCGCACCGCGCTGACCATGCTGGGCATCCTGATCGGCGTCGCGTCGGTGATCCTGCTGGTCGCGGTGGGCAACGGCTCGGCCAAGGCGGTCAGCGACCGGATCGAGGCGCTCGGCACCAACACCATCACCGTGATGAGCACCGGCCGGGGCGGCTCCAGCAGCACCGCCCTGACCAAGGACATGGCCGACGCGCTGGCCGACCCGGTGCTGGCGCCGGACGTGAAGTCGGTGTCGCCCGTGGTCAGCTCGTCCGCCACGGTCACCTACGAGGGCTCCGACCACGACGTCAACTCGTTCACCGGCACCACGCCGGCCTGGTTCACCGCGTCCAACACGCCGGTCGGCGAGGGCGCGGCCTTCACCGCCGACGACGAGGCCCAGGCCCGCCGGGTCGTGGTGATCGGGCAGACCGTGGCCGAGGAGCTGTTCCCCGGTGTCGACCCGATCGACAAGCAGGTCACCGTCGGCGGCGCGCTGTTCACCGTGATCGGCGTGCTCGAGGAGAAGAGCTCGACCGGCATCCAGGACTCCAACGACACCGCGGTCGCGCCGCTGTCGGCCGTGCGCCAGGTGCTGACCGGCTACGGCTCGCTCAACTCGATCCTGGTCGAGGCGGCGAGCTCGGACAAGGTCGACGCCGTGCAGTCCGAGGTCTCGACGATCCTGAACCAGAAGCTGAGCGTCAGCGACAATGCGACCAGCACGCCCTACCGGATCCAGAACGCCTCGCAGCTGCTCGAGACCCAGAGCGAGACCGCCGACACCTTCACCACGCTGCTCGGCGCCGTGGCCGCGATCAGCCTGCTGGTCGGTGGCATCGGGATCACCAACATCATGCTGGTGACGGTCACCGAGCGTACGAGGGAAATCGGTATCCGGAAGGCCCTCGGCGCGCCCCGCCGCACCATCCTGACCCAGTTCCTGATCGAGGCGACCCTGTTGAGCGTGATCGGCGGCGCCCTGGGCGTGGCCGCCGCGCTGATCGGCAGCCACTTCACCATCGTCGGCGTGAAACCGGTGATCGTGCCCAGCTCGGTCGGGCTCGCCCTCGGCGTGTCCATCGCGATCGGACTGTTCTTCGGCGGCCTGCCCGCCAGCCGCGCCGCCCGCCTGCGGCCCATCGACGCGCTGCGCTACGAGTGAGGACTCCCATGAACGACGACACCGCGGTCATCGAGCCGGTCCGCGAGGACGACTTCGCCCGGGAACTGGCCCAGGCGGCGCCCCGGCGCTGGTGGAACAAGGGCACGATCGTGCTCGGCGGCTTCCTCCTGCTGGTCGGCGGGTTCGCCGGTGGACTGCAGGCGCAGAAACAGTGGGGGACGTCCGACACCCCGGCCGCCGGCGCTCGGGCCTTCGGTGGGGGGCAGAACCGGGCCGGCTACGGCGCGGCGGGCGGGGTGCCGAACTTCAACGGCGGACAGGCGCAGTCCACCGCCGCGGCCGCCGCCACCACCGGGAAGGTGAAGCTGGTCAACGGCAGCACGATCTATGTGGAGACCTCGGACGGCTCAGTGGTGACCGTGAAGACCGACGGCCGGACGACGGTGTCGACCGCCGGCAAGGGCAAGGTCGCCGACGTCAAGGCCGGCCAGTCGGTGACGATCCAGGGCAGCACCGGCACCGACGGCACGGTCACGGCCACCACGGTGACCGCCCAGAAATAGCTAGGCGAGGTTCGCCTTCAGCTTGACGATCGCGTCGGCCAGGTCGGGCACCTGCCGGTTGGTCAGCGTGCCGGCCCGCACGTTGGCGGTGACCAGGGCGCCCTGCGCGCTCAGATCGGCCCCGCCGGTCGCCCGGCCGATGTTGTGCTCCCAGATGTCGGTCACACAGCCCCGCACCTGCTTGGCGATCTCGGTCGAGAGCCACTTCTTGTCGTCGTCGGTCAGTGCCACGGGAATGTCCTCCAGGTGCCAGGAGGCCGTCGAGGCCTCGAGTTCGGTCTTGTAGGAAGCGGAGAAGTGCACGTGGTCGGTGTGCGGGTTGTCGCCGTCGTAGTCGGCCCGCTTCCAGTCGTTCGACGCCTCCCAGATGCGCCGGTTGAAGATGATGTAGCGCAGTCGCCGCTCGGCGCCCGAGCGGCACCGGCCGAGCAGGAACTGCACGACCGTCTCCATGGCCAGGCCGGGCAGCCGCAGCTCGACGTCGATGTCGAGGGCGTGCACCTCGTTGACGTGGTCGGCGTCCTTGTGGCGCAGCGCGCTCGAGTCCTCGTCCGGCGTGTGGTCCGACGTCGAGTCGTGGTTCTCGTCGCCGATCGTGCCTTCCGCGCCCCGGCGGCGTCCTGGCGAGAGCTCGTCGAACTCCGCGCGCAGCCGCAACAGGCAGGGCACCACGATCCAATCCGACATGGTTCACCTCGTGTCCGTTGTTCGGGTTACGCACGGACGGGCGGTGAACGGTCTCCCCGATACGTCGGCTCGCTGACACAATGCGGCCATGGACGAAGCGACGCGTGAACGGGACGACTCAGGACCTCAACTGAACCGGCGTGCCTTCTTCGGCCGGGCGCTGCTGCTGGCGGGCGGCGCGGCCACCGTCCTGACTCTCTCGGGCTGCCCGGGCGGGGACGGCGACGACGACGATGACGACGACGGCGAGGACGACGACTGAGGCGGCTCACACGGGTGATAGGGGCCGACTGATATGCCGTCGTCATATGTGAATCCATTGATATGAAGCGCCCTCGCTTCCTAGGCTGAGGCGGGCTCCGACCTGGGGAGGGCGCTTGCAGTCCGACGTGAGCACCCTGCGTGGGCGGGGCGAGCTTCTCGCCGTCATCGAGAGTCGTCTCGGCGCGGGCGGGGGGATCGCCCTGCACGGACCGGCCGGCATCGGACGGACGGCGCTGCTCGAGGCCGTGGCGTGCACCGCCGAGGCGAGGGGTGAACTCGTCGTCCGGCTGCGTCCCGTGCGTTCGGAGAGGCTTATCCCGTACGCGGGAATCTCCGATCTCATCGCGCAACTGCCGTCACCGCCCCGCGACGCCCTGCCACCCGCCCAGCGTGCCGCTCTCGCCGCCCTGCGGCAGGGTCTGGCGCCCCGGGGCGGAACCCCCGCGACGGCCCGGCGGCTCGTCCTGCCGATGCTGCTCGCCCAGTGCGCCCGCCGCCGGCCGGTGCTGCTGGTGCTGGACGACTGCCAGTGGCTCGACGCCGAGTCGGCCGAACTGATCGCGTTCGCCATGCGCCGCCGTCCGGGCCCGCGGATCCGGGTGATCGCGGCCGAGCGCCGTCCGGACGCGGTCGGCCGTCGCCGCGCCACCCGCCTGTGCCCGGCTCCGGCCGCCGAGATCGCCGTGCCCCCGCTCGAGGCCGACGATCTGACCGAGATTCTCGAGATCAAGGGCCTTCCCTGCCGTACGGCGTCCCGCCTGCACGAGGCCAGCGCGGGCAACCCGTTCCTGGCCCTCACTCTCGGCGCCGCCCTCGCTCCGACCGATGCCTGGCGACCGACCCCGTTGCCCGAGGCGGCCCGCGCGATGCTGCGCGAACGGCTCGCCGCGCTGCCCGCCGAGGCGCTGCGCACGCTGCTCGTCGCCGCGCTCGCCACCGAGCCCACGGTCACCGTGCTGCGCCGGGCCGGCCGGGAGGACGCGGCCCAGCATCTGCGGGTGGCCGCCGAGGCCGGGGTCGTGGCCGTGCACGGGGAGTCGGTCCGGTTCACCCCGCCGTTGCTGGCCACCGTGATCGCCGACGACTCCTCGGCCGATGACCGCACCGAGGCCCACACCGCGCTCGCGGCCGGCGCCGTCGACCCGGTGCAGGCCCTGCGGCATAGGGCCATGCGCAGCTCGGTGCCCGACTCGTCGATCGCCCGCGCCCTGGCCGAGGCGGCCGGGCGCGCGTCCGGCCGGGCCGCCGCCGAGCTCTATCTGCTGGCCGCCGACCGCTGCCCGCACACGCACGCAGCTCGCCGGATCGACTGGCTGGTCGCCGCGGCCCGCAGCGCGCTCGCCGGGGGCGCCGCCGCGCTGGCCGGCCGGGCCGCCGAGGCCGTGCTTGCCGCCGACGCGCCGCCCGGCCACCGGGTGAGCGCCCGCCTGGTGCTGATCGACCTGGCCGGGCAGGGCCTGGCCGAGATGGGCGAGATGTTCGCGGCGGCGCTGGCCGAGGCGGGCGACGACCCGGCCCTGGGTGCGCCCGTGCTGCTCCGGCTGACCTGGGCCTCCCTGATCACCGGAGACCCGGACCGCGCGGCCGACGAGGCGGCCCGCACGGCGCTGGCCGCCCGCCGGGCCGGCGACCCGACCACCGAGGCGATGGCGCTGAGCGTGCTGGCCCAGATCGAGCGACTGCGCGGCGAACCCGGCTGGGCCGACACGCTGACCCAGGCTCTCGTGCTGCCGGCCAACCCGGCTCCGGACTGGCTGCACTACGGTCCGCGCTATGTGGCGGCCCGGTTCGCCATGATGGACGACCGGCTCGACGAGGCCCGGGCCGCCCTGCTCGCGCTGCTCGTGGTGGCCGAGAAGGACCGGATCGGCGAGGCCCGGGTCGAGGTGCTGCGCAGCCTGTCCGAGGTGGCCACCCGGGCCGGGCGCTGCCGCGAGGCGCTCAGTTACGCGCACCGGGCCGTGCGCGCCGCGCAGCGGGCCGGGCTCAGTCCGGGCCCGACCTGGTTCACGGCGGCCACCGCCGAGCTGGCCGGGGGCAGCCTGGCCGCGGCGGCCGGGTTCGCCCGGCGCGGGGTGCGGGCCTCCGAACAGGAGGGCGACATCCTCTATCTGCGCCGCAACCTGCACGCGCTGGGCCAGGCCGAACTGCGGGCGGGCGAGACCCGGGCCGGGGTGGCGGCGCTGCGCCGGCTGCGCGAGCTCGACGCCTCGTCCGGCGGGACCGACCCGATGATCGTGCGCTGGCACGCCGACCTGGCCGGGGGACTGGCCGCGCTGGGCGAGCACGCCGAAGCGGTGGCGACGCTGGCTGCCGCCCGGGCCGCGGCCGAGCGGCTGGGCGACAACCCGGGCCTGGCCGGCTATCTCGACCGGGCCGCCGCCGTGGTGCTCTCCGAGAGCGGTCAGGCCGACTCGGCCGTGCTGCTGTCGGCCTCCGCCGCCCAGCACTTCGAGCAGCTGCACCAGCCCATCGAGCAGGCCCACGCGCTGCTGGTGCAGGGCAGCGCCGAACGCCGGCGGCGCCGGTACGCGGCGGCCCGGCTGGCGATCGGGGCCGCGCTGGCGATCTTCCTGGCCGCCGACGCCAAGCCGTGGGCCGAGCAGACCGAACGCGCGCTGGCCGGCACCTCGGCCGCCGGCACGCCGATCGACCTGGGCCTGGGTCTGGGCCTGACGTCGACCGAGCTGCGAATCGCCCAGCTCGTGCGCGACGGGGCGAGCAACCGCGAGATCGCGGGCCGGCTCTATCTGAGCGTCAAGACGGTCGAGGCCACGCTGACCCGGATCTACCGCAAACTCGGGGTGCGGTCACGCACCCAGCTGTCGTCCCGGCTGCCCACTGTGGTGCCCGCAGCGGCACCCGCGCCGGTGTCCGAAGTCACTACGAGTGTCTGACCAGCCACTTCACCACTGAGAGTGACCCCGGCTACAGGATTTCGGTGGCCGCCATCACTTCCGTCGCGCAAGTTTTACCTGCGTGATTTGGGTATGAAGCGCGGGCCGCGCATCGTTGTAGAGGAAGGCGACGAGGCCTATCGCCATCACTATCCGTTAAGGAGTGGCCATGCAGTTCACGACCAAGCTTCGCGATGCGCGCACGGCGCTGGCGAACCGCCGCACGATGCGCGTCGCCACCCGCCGGCTCACCGACGAGCTGGCGTCGTTCCGCACCACCGCCGAGCGGGCCGAACTCGACGAGCTCCTCAGCCGGCACAGTGCCGAGGAGACCGAGGAGATCCGCGCGATCCTCTACCGGCAGGACGTGGTGCGTCAGCAGAGCAGCGGTCGTCAGACCGCCGGCCTGGGTGGATACCTGGGCTGACCTTCGGGCTCGGGTGACCGGGCCCCCTCATACTGATCCGGCCCCGGGAGATGCTCCCGGGGCCGGATTTCTTTTCGTGCTATCGCTTCTGACTGTCCTGTTTGCGGGCCCGCAGGCTACCGGCGTGGGCCTTGGTCTCCGGGTCCTTGCGCGACTTCATCAGGCTGGCCACGGTCGTGACGGTCAGGACGCCGAGGATGACGATCAGCGAGAGCGACGTCGGGATCTCGGGCGCGCTCTTGGTGATGTCTTCGTGCAGCCAGTGCAGGATCAGCTTGACGCCGATGAAGGCCAGGATGACCGACAGACCCGCGGACAGGTAGACGAGGCGGTCGAGCAGGCCCTTGACCAGGAAGAAGAGCGCCCGCAGGCCGAGCAGGGCGAACGCGTTGGCCACGAAGACGATGTACGCCTCACTGGTCACGCCGAACACGGCCGGGATCGAGTCGAGCGCGAACAGCAGGTCGGAACTGCCGATGGCGATCAGCACGATGAGCATCGGGGTCACGACGCGGCGGCCGTCGACCCGGGTGATCATCTTGCCGCCGATGTAGTCGTCGGTCACCGGCAGGAGCCGCTTGCTGATCTTGACCAGCGCGTTGTCCTCGATGTCGGGATCCTCGTCGCGATGCCGGAACAGCTGGACCGCGGTGAAGATGAGCAGCAGGCCGAACAGCAGGAACATGAACGAGAAGGCGTTCAGCAGGGTCGCGCCGAGGGCGATGAAGATGACCCGCAGGATCAGCGCGATGATGATGCCGAAGGTCAGCACCTCCTGCTGATACTTCTCCGGCACCGCGAACGTGGTCATGATGATCACGAAGACGAAGAGGTTGTCGACCGACAGGCTCTTCTCGACGATGTAGCCCGCGAAGTACTGGGCGCCGAAGTCCCAGCCCGCGATCTGGCCGAAGACGATGCCGAACGCGACCGCGACGGCGATGTAGAAGATGGACCATCCGGCCGCCTCGCGGAAGCCGACGGCGTGCGGCCGGAGCACGCCCAAGGTCAGGTCGAGGGCGAGCAGGGCGACGATGACCCCGATGGTCAGCGTCCAGCCGAGCGCGGTGACCTCAAGCATGGGAAGGGAACCTCCGGGCGGTAAGCGGGGCGGCAACCTGTCAATGGTCCCCGGTTGAACTGGGAGCTTGCTGAACGAGCCCTGATTCTCCGCCACGGCTCCGGTGCCGGGGGCGGGAAAGACCGATTCACTCCGCCGTCGATTACGGAAAGTGCTGATGCATTTGTGTCAGTACTATCCGTCATCGTCACGCGGGCCGATGTCGCTCGCCCGTCCGCGGTACGCCAAATGCATCGACCGACGTGCATCAAATGGTTAATTCGGTTTTTCCGTGAACTCGTTTGGGGCCAAAAGATGCTGGTAGGAGGCTTGCTGCAGGATGCATCGGAGCGTGGGCCACATCGGACCGAAATTGGGTCCCAAGAGGACGTTGCGCCGTGCTGACCTCGCTGGCATGCTACGCGATGTCGTTCTGGGGGGCGCACACCGTAACGGTGGCGACGAGCCATAAGCATCACTTTCGGTAATCACAGGGCCGGATGACCTTGCGTCACTCCGGGTGAGAATCGAAGTGGAGAGGAGACGTGCCGTGACGGCATCGGCACAACTACCCCTCGCCGACGATCTCTTCCTCACCGCGCACGACTCGGTCAAGGGCAAGTGCCTGCTCTCCCCGGCGACGCTCGGCCTCGGCATGGCCGCCGCCCTGCTCGGAGAGCTCGTGCTGTGGCGCCGCCTCGACGTCGTGGACGGCAAGCTTCAGATCATCGACGACCGTCCGACCGGCGATCCGGCCGCCAACGCCGTTCTCGACCAGCTGCTCCGCGAGGGGCACCACCGGGCCGTACGGGACTGGATCTCGTTCCTCGCCACCGGCGTCGCCACCGACCTGGTCGAGCGCCGCCTGGCCCGCGCCGCCCTGGTCCAGCGCCAGGAGAAGCGCGGCCTGTTCGGCTCCAAGGTCGCCTTCGTGCCGACCGACTCGATGATCGCCGGCTGGCCCGCCACCCGCATCCGCACGTTCGTCGGCCGCGGCGAACTGCTCGACATCCCCGACCTGGTCCTCACCGGCCTGATCCTGGCCACCGGTCTCGACCAGCACGTCTTCCTCACCCTCGACGCCCGCGACCGCGGACAGCTGTTCGACCAGCTCAAGCGCCGACTTCCCGCCATGTTGCTCGAGCTGGTGGGCCAGGCCGAGGCCGCGGTGGGCGACGCCGTGATGGCCCGGCGCGCCTGACCCCCACACCGATTCACCCCCTCAACCCCCTCCTGGAGTCCCACGTGTCCGCCACCCAAACATCACCGCCCCGGAGCCAGCTCTCGACCGCTCTGGCCCGCGACCGCCTCGGCGTCGCCGCGGTGGTCTTCTTCGTCATGTCGGCCGCCGCGCCGCTCACCGTCGTCGCCGGCGTCGTGCCGACGGGCCTCGCCGTCACGGGGCTGACCAGCATCTCCATCGCCTTCGTGGCGGTCGCCGTGGTGCTCGCCATCTTCGCCGTCGGCTATGTGGCCATGGCCCGGCACATCGCCAACGCGGGCGCCTTCTACGCGTACATCTCGCAGGGTCTCGGCCGGCCGCTCGGCGTGGGCGCCTCCTGGGTGGCACTGCTGGCCTACAACATGTTCCAGATCGCCGCGTACGGCGGCTTCGGCGCCATCGCGTCCCCGCTGTTCGAGAAGTGGTTCGGCCTGACCATCTCGTGGTGGATCCTCGCGCTCATCGTGTGGGCGCTGACCGCCGTCCTCGGTGTCCGGGACGTCGCCGTCAACGGCAAGGTGCTGGCCACCCTGCTGGTCGCCGAGATCATCGTGGTCGTCGTGTTCAGCATCGCCGACATGTTCTCGCCCAACTTCCAGGCCTCGTCGGCCCCGGTCGACGTGACCAGCCTGGCCGGCGCCGGGTCGGGCGCGCTGCTGGCCATGGCCATCACCGGCTTCGTCGGCTTCGAGCAGTCGGTCGTCTTCAGCGAGGAGTCGCGCGACCCGCGCCGTACGGTGCCCCGCGCCACCTACATCGCCATCTCGCTGATCGCCGTGCTCTACGGCTTCGCGGCCTGGGCGATGATCTCGGGCGCCGGTGACGACGTCGTCGGACGAGCCGGCAACGAGGGCCCCGACCTGTTCTTCAACGTCGCCTCCGACCAGCTCGGCGGACGCGCCGTCGACCTCGGCTACGCGCTGTTCCTGACCTCGCTGATCGCCGCGATGATCTCGTTCCACAACATCATCGCCCGCTACATGTTCTCGCTCGGCCGCGAGGGCGTGCTGCCCCGCGCGTTCGGCCGCACGGTGCCCGGCACCGGTGCCCCCAAGAACGGCTCGCTGATCCAGAGCGCGCTCGGCCTCACGGTCATCGTCGTCTACGCCGTCGCCGGCTGGGACCCGCTGGTCAACCTGTTCTTCTGGGGCGGCAGCGGCGGCGGCATCGGCGTGCTCCTGCTGATCACGCTGACCTCGATCGCGGTCATCGGCTACTTCGTCAAGCACCCCGAGGGCGAGGACTTCTGGCACCGGCTCGGCGCGCCCGTCCTCGGCACGATCCTCCTGCTGATCATGTCGTACCTGGCCCTGAGCAACATCGCCACGCTGTTCGGCGTCGAGGAGGGCAGCAAGCCGACCTGGGTCGTGCCGCTGGCCTTCGGCGTGCTGCTGGTCGCGGGCGTCGCCTGGGCGCTGATCCTGCGCAACAGCCGCCCGCAGGTGTACGCCGGCATCGGTCTCGGCGCCCGCAGCGCCTCCTCGACGGGCGGCTTCTCGGCCGCT
The DNA here is from genome assembly GCF_018829635.1 of Paractinoplanes bogorensis. Taxonomy (GTDB): domain Bacteria; phylum Actinomycetota; class Actinomycetes; order Mycobacteriales; family Micromonosporaceae; genus Actinoplanes; species Actinoplanes bogorensis. The sequence goes on along the minus strand of NZ_JAHKKG010000014.1, from coordinate 149,080 downwards.
CTGGCCTCCACCGACCAGAAGGACCACGCGTGACGACCTACCCCCAGATCCGTCCCGCCCGCGACGAGGAGATCCCCGCCGCCGGACACCTGATCAGCTTCTCCTTCTTCAACCTCGAGCAGAACGCCCACCTGGTGCCGCCGCTCGACGAACGGCTGAAGGTGATGGCCGACTTCTTCACGCTGCTGACCGAGCACGCGCAGAAGTACGGCAAGGTCGATGTGATCGATCTCCCGGACGGCGGCGGCCTGGCCGCGACCGCGGTGTGGTTCGACTACACGAAGGAATCGCCCGACCCGGAGAACTACGACGAGCGCCTGCGTGAGCTGGCCGGCCCGCACATCGACCGGTTCGTCGCGCTCGACCAGCTCTTCGAGAAGCACCACCCGCACGACGCGCACTGGCACCTGGCGTTCCTGGCCGTTCACCCCGACCACCAGGAGCACGGTCTCGGCAGCAAGCTGATGACCCACACCCAGGACGAGCTGGCCAAGGCCGGCGTACCGGCCTACCTCGAGGCGACCAACGCCGACAACGTGCGCCTCTATCACCGGCACGGGTACGCCGACATGGACCCGTTCGAGATGCTGCTGCCCGACGGCACGCCGTTCTACCGGATGTGGCGCGCGGTCTGACGTACTCCGGCGAAAGGGGGCGTGGCCACCGTCCGGCCGCGCCCCCTTTCGCCTACCAGTCGAACTCGGGGCCCCGCGCCGTGCCGCCCGGGAGCAGCGGGCGTGACGTGTACTCCCACGTCTGCACGAGCACGAGCCGATGACCCGCCGGCGGACGCAGGTCGACCGGGCCGCACGTGTGCTTCAGCGCGAAGTCGGTGAACATCAGACCCTTGCAGGTGTACGGGCCGGCCAGCACATCGTCGCTCGACGCGTCCCGCAACGTCAGCGAGACGTCGGCCTGCACGCCGGGCATCGCCTCGATGGTGCCCAGCACCTTCACGTCGCCGCCGACGGAATGACACGGGCGGGCCAGTACGGGGTGGCCGAGATCCCAGTCGTACTCGTCGCCGCAGCGCCACGGACCGAACGTCGCCTCGACCTTGCCGCCGGCGCCGCCCGGACCGGCCGTGACGCCCACGCCCACGCCCACGTCGCCGCCGGTCGGCGCGTCCGGCGGCCGGGTCGTCGCCGCCGCCGGGGGAGTGCCGGTCGGCACCGGACCGGCGGCCATCGGCGGAAGACTCGGGGGCAGGGCCTTCATCGCGGGCAGGACACCACCGCTACCGCCGGCGGCGCTGCTCGCCCGTCCCTGGCCCGGACCGCTGGACAGCACGGTCGCGGGCGGGGCGGCCACGGCCGGTTCACCGCCGCCGCCCGTCCGCAGCAGCTGCCACGCGTTGAAGCCGCCCACCCCGGACACGGCGACCGCGCCGGCCATCAGCGCGACCATCGCCCACGGGCGCCGCCACATCCACGAGCGGGGACCGTTGCGGGGCCGCTTGCGCGACGACACCTTGCGTACGGAGGGGTGGGCGACGACGCGTACGGCGGGAAGGGTTGTGTCGTCGTCCTCCGGCTCCACCGGTGGAAGGGCGGGCACTCCGGCCGTCACCCGGGACAGCTCGCGCAGGGCGGCGCCCAGCTCGGCCGCGGTCGGACGGCGCTCGGGATCCTTGGCCAGGCACCAGGTGATCAGTTCCCACACCGGGTGCGGCAGGCCGTCGGGCGGGTCGGGGGTCTCGTCGAGATGGCCCCGGAGGACGGCGAGGGGCTCCCCGGCGTACGGGGGAAGGCCGGTGACCAGCTCGAACAGGACGATGCCGACCGCATAGACGTCGGACGCGGGGACGGCCTCGCCCTGGATCGCCTCGGGCGCCATGTAGTGCGGCGTGCCGACGACGGCGTTCGGGGTGGTGAGACCCGCGGTGTCGAGGACCCGGGCGATACCGAAGTCGGTGAGGCGTACGGCCAACCGGTCCTGATCCTGGTGCAACAGGATGTTGTCGGGCTTGACGTCGCGGTGCACGACGCCCAGCTCGTGGGCCTGGGTGAGCGCGGCGGCGACCTGAGCCAGCAGATCGGCGGCGGCCGACGGGGCGAGGGTGCCCTCGGCGCGCAGATGGTTGCGCAGGCTGCCGCCGGCCACATAGTCCATGACCAGGGCGAGCGAGCCGCCGACACTGAACAGGTCACGCACCCCGACGATGTTCTCGTGCCGCATCATCATCAGGATCGTCCGCTCCTGCACGAAACGGATGACCAGCTTCGGCTGCCGCAGCAACCCTTCGTGCAACAGCTTGACCGCCACGTCGGCGCCGGACGAACGGTCGATGCCGCGCCACACCGTGCCGGTGGCGCCGTGCCCGACCGGGCAGACCAGCACATAGGAGTTGCCGACGCAGCGGCCGCTGAGGTCGGCGGTGGCCGCCTCGCCGGGCACGTGTCCGGCCGTGCCGTCGGTCATTGAGGGGAATGACTGCACGTGACGTCGAATCCTTCCGATCGGAGGCGGGGCGTGACGATCGTCCGTATCGATCCCGGTTCGGGCAACGGTGGGACGCCCGATCTCTCATACACGGTCAGTCACGCCCCGAACCCGTCACCACACGCTCGGTGACTCGTTCGACTCTCCAGCGCTCACCACAGGAATTCCACAATGCAGGGTCGGGAGACTCCGCCCATGCGACGTATAGCTGTGATCGCCGCCGCGATCTTCCTGTCCACTGTGGGGCTCGCCGCGCCGGCCTCGGCCGCGCCCGGGGATCCCGCGTACAACCTGCGTACCTATCGGCTGAGTGACACGCCGAACGAAGGCAACCGTTCGTGCTTCTCCTCGCGGATCTACCTGGCCGCGCACAACTACGCCCGGCACCTGCAGATCGACGGCGTCAGCGTCGACTACCACTCGCGGTACAGCGGGTCGCTCTTCCTGGGTGCCGGCAACTACACCTGGACCGAGTGCCTGCAGGGCACCCGGTATCGGACCTACATCCACAGCCAGTCGCTCGACCCGGACAACCCGGCCTGGAACACGTCGACGTGGTCGTACGAGTTCGACGTCCAGGAAACCTCCTGCATCAACTGTCAGTACAGCTGGGGCGGGAAGCTCTACTGGATCTGACCGTTTCCCCCGATCGTGGCCCGCACCCGCGCCGCCGAGCCATTATCGTGGCGGCGTGGGTGAGGGCGATCCGATCTGGCCGGCGGTCGACGCGGCGCGACAATGGCTCGATCTCGCGAACGGGACGCTGCCGCTCGAGGTGACCTGCCGCATCCTCAAGGTCAGCGAGGAGGCGGGGGAGGCGGCCCAGGCGTGGATCGGTTGCCTGGGCCAGAACCCGCGCAAGGGCGTGACCCACACCCGCGAGCAGGTGGCGGCCGAACTGGCCGATGTGGCGTTCACGGCGCTGGTGGCGATCGCCAGCCTCGACCTGAGCCCGCACGACGCGCTGACCGCGTGCGCGACCAAGGTGCGGGCGCGGTTCCCTTCGTCCGACGAGGAAGACACCCCAGCCTGTCCCGCTATCGGTGCTTCGCATTCGTTCGAAGAGCTGACGGTCGCCGCTCCGGTCTCGCCCGCTCCGCCCATGACCTGGCCACCCGTCCAGCGGTAGCGCCCTGTCGGGATTCGGCGGCGGCGTTACGGAGCGGCGTAGTTGGTCCTACGCTCGGGCCGACGCGCCCTTCCGTCTGCAGGTGAGGTGCTCATGGCAGCCTCCCGTGTCGCCGAGTTCTCCATCGTCGTGTCGGCCGACCGTCCCACCGAGCCCGTCACCGGCCCGGACGACGTGCCGGCGGTGCGGCTGCGCGCCGCGCTGGTCGACGCCGGGGTGACCCGGGTCGATGTGGCGGCGACCGGGGACGCGCCCGGCGGCACCCGCGGGATCGAGCTGCTCGGGGTGTTCGCGCTGATCGTCACCGTCGTCCAGACGGCGGAATCCGTCGCGCGGGTGGTGGAGGCGATCCGGGGCTGGGTGGACCGCTTCGCCGGACCGCGCCGGGTGCTGGTCACGGTGGGCGGGGTCGAGCTGGAGGTGGCCGCCGGTGCTGACGTGACGCCGATCGTGACTGCTCTGCTGGCCCAGCCCGGGCGGCTCGCGGCCGGCGTGCGGCGAGCCCTGGTGATCGCGAACGCCGACTACGAGGATCAGGCCCTGGCCGCGCTGCGCGCCCCGAGCCGCGACGCGGACGCACTCGCACGGGTCCTGGGCGACCCGGCCATCGGCGGTTTCGACGTCGACCTGCTGATGGACGCCGACGAGCGTACGGTCCGGCGGCGCCTGGCGGCCTTCTTCGCCGACCGCGACCGCGACGACCTGTTGCTGCTGCACTTCTCGTGCCACGGTGTGAAGGATCAGAACGGCCGCCTCTACCTGGCTGCCCGCGACACCGACCTGACATCGCTGAGCGCCACCGGAGTCGCGGCCGCGTTCGTCCACGACCAGCTGTCGCAGACCCAGTCCCGGCGCGTGGTGCTGATGCTCGACTGCTGTTACAGCGGCGCCTTCAACCGCGGCGTCGAGGCCCGGGCCGACCGCAGCGTCCACATCGGCGACGAGTTCCCGACGGGCACCGGCCGGATCGTGCTGACCGCGTCGAGCGCGACCGAGTACGCCTTCGAGTCCGGCGAGCTGACCCGGGCCGAGGCGGGCACGTCGGTCTTCACCACGGCCCTGGTCGACGGCCTGTCCACCGGCGCCGCCGACCTGGACGGCGACGGCGAGATCTCGGTCGACGAACTGTACGACTACACCTACCGCCGGGTCCGCGACCGGGTCCCCGGCCAGACCCCGATGAAGTGGACGTTCGGCGTGGAGGGCAGCCTGACCGTGGCCCGCAGCGTCCGCCCGGCCACCCTGCCCGAGGCGGTGCGGGCCGACCTGGCCGGCGAGCGTGTGATCCTGCGGCTGGAGGCGGTGGCCGCGCTGCGCACCTTGCGGACCGGCCCGAACCCGAGCATGGCCGACCGTGCGACCTCCGAACTGCTGCGCCTGCACACCGAGGACGACAGTTCCCGCGTCCGCGCCGCCGCCGCAGAAGCCCTGAACACCACGCCGCCGACCCCTCTCTCCACCCAGGACCAGGCCCAGGCGCAGCAACCTCATACCCAGGCCCATGCCGAGGCGCCGCCGCTTCAGGCCCAGGACCCGGCCCAGGCGCAGGCGGCTGATGTGGATCCGGGGTCCGCGGGGACATCGGGAGCCGTGCCCCGTCGAGAGTCACCCCGGGCTCAACTCGCGTCGGCTCCTTCAGCCCCGCCGTCGAGCGAACTTCCGCTCCCGCATGGTGGAAATGTCGAGCTGTCGACGCCGTCGTCGTCGGCGGGAGCTGGGGAGCCGAGCCGGGCGCGGCCGGTGGTGGCGCATCCGACGCTGGTCACGCTTCTGGTGGCGGTCGGGTTGATCGCGCTGGTGCAGGCGGTCGAGATGGTGATCGTCGGGCAAGATGTCCAGGTCTTCAGCGGCATCAACGTGCTGGCCGTCGTGCCTGTGGTGGCGATCATCGGTGTCGTCACGGCGGCTCGGGTGGGGGAGTGGCGGTGGGTCGCCGGGATGTCGGCGGTCCTGGCCCTCGTTGTCGGCCGGGGCCTGCTCGTGTCCAGCGATCCGTACTCCGCCGGTAACGAAGGGCTGGTCCGGAGCGGCGTCCTGTGGATCGACCGCAATGCCGCCACCGAGGGCCCGGGCAGTTTCCTGGTCTGGCTGGCGGTCACGCTCCTGCCGGTGCTGTGGTTCGCCGTGTCCGGCCCAGCCCGCCCCCAGCCCCGCGGCGACAATCTCCCCGACCGCCCCCGGCCCCGCGGCGACGATCTCCCCGACCGCTTCCAGCCCCGTGGCGGAGTTCCCGGCCGGCAAGGCTGGAACGGGCAAGCCGTGCGGCGGTTCGTGCGCCACCCCGGGCTGCTGGTGTCGGTAGGCGTGGCCCTGGCTGTGTCGCTGACCGGGGCTGCCGTTCTGGATGAGCTGTCGAGTGGCAGCACCAGCGTCTTCGGACTTGTCCGGCCGCAGCTCGGCAACGTCGGACGGACCTCCGTCGTCGGGCTGGGCAATGTGGCGTCGAGTTATCAGCGGACCGGGCACAACTGGGCGACGGCCCTGTGGTGTGCGGGGTGGCTGGCGCTGCTGATCACGGCCGCGGTTGCCCTGGTGACGCTGGTTCGTCTGCGGCGGCGCTGGTGGACGGTCGCGGTCGGCTCGGGCGTGCTCGCCTCGGTGATCGCCGGGCTTGTCGTCGCGGGTGCATACGGCCGGGATCACCAATATCTGATCGCTCAGCACCTGGCGACCATGACCGGACTCGCCGCCGCCGGGACATTGGCCTATGCCCTGTTCGGCCCGCGCGAGCAACCAACCGACGACTAAGGCCCGCAAACGCCCGCTTCAGCCCGCGCTGAGGTTGATCTCGAAGCTGTAGCGGCTCGCCCGGTAGACATGGCTGCCGTATTCGAGGGCCCGCCCACCCGCGTCCCACGCCGTGCGGGTCATGGTGAGCAGTGAGGCGCCGCGTTTCTCGTCGAGGGTTTTCGCCTCGGCGGCGCTGGCCGAGCGGGCCCCGATCACCTGCGTGGCGATCCGCGGGGTCAGGCCGTTGCGGCGCAGCAGCTCGTACAGCCCGTGGGCGGCCAGGTCGTCGCGGGTCAGGGGCAGGACGTCGAGCGGGATGGCGTTGTGCATCAGGGCCAGCGGCTCGGCGCCCGCGTAGCGCAGACGTTCGATCCAGGTGACCAGCGTGCCGGGGGCGATCTCGAGGGCGGACGCGACGGTGTCGGTGGCCGGCATGACCTCGAGGTGCAGCACCTCGGTGCGCGGGGCGCGGTCGCCCGCGATCAGGTCGTCGTAGAGGCTGGACAGCTCGACCGGGCGGCGCACCTTGGGGTGCACGACCTGGGTGCCGACGCCGCGTTTGCGGACCAGCATGCCGCGCTCGACCAGATATTGGATGGCCCGCCGCGTGGTCGGGCGGGAGACGCCGAGGCGCTCGGCGAGATCCACTTCGTTCTCGATGCGGGCGCCGACGCCGATCTCACCCTTCTCGATCAGCTCTTGCAAACGGGTCGCGACCTGGAAATACAGCGGCACCGGACTGCTCCGGTCCACGTCGACCGGACGAACCCGATCCTGCGGTGTGGACAGATCAGAAGGCACCGTGACCCCTCGCTCCCGGCAGTTTGTCATGACAAGCATACGCAGTTTGTCGTTACAAAGTATTGACGTGCGCGGCTCCAAAGTATTACATCGAAGTCAGCAAACCTAGGGTTGCCGACTGGTTACCAGAAGCAACCGCCGCGCCTGGAGAAAAAGCCACAGCCCACTGCCGGATGGCGAAACCGGAGGCTCGCGCATGCCCGCCGACGAGGTATTGACGATGGGACGCATAGGCGTCGACCTGTACCCGCAACAGACCGGGGTGTCGTTGCGGGAAGTGCGAACCTTCGAGAAGTTCCTCGGTGGCAGCGCGAGCAACGTGGCCGTCGCCGCGGCCCGCTACGGGCGGCGCTCGGCGGTGATCACGCGGACCGGCGACGACCCGTTCGGCGAGTTCCTGCACGATGCGCTGAGAGGGTTCGGCGTGGACGACCGGTTCGTGACGGCGGTGCCGAGCCTGCCGACGCCGGTGACGTTCTGCGAGATCTTCCCGCCGGACGACTTCCCGCTCTACTTCTACCGTTTCCCCAAGGCCCCCGACCTCGAGATCCATCCGTCCGAACTGGACTACGACGCGATCCGCGCGGCCGACATCTTCTGGATCACCGGCACGGGACTTTCCCAGGAGCCTTCCCGTACGGCCACCCTGACCGCCCTCAAACATCGCGATAAAGCAGGCACAACCGTTTTCGACCTCGACTACCGCCCGATGTTCTGGGACTCGAGGGAGGAGGCCCGCCACTGGTACGCCCAAGCATTGCCCTACGCAACCGTGGCCGTCGGCAACCTCGACGAAACGGACACCGCCGTCGCGGAACGAAACCCGGCCGCGGCCGCGGAGAAATTGCACGACGCCGGCGTCGACCTGGCCGTGGTCAAGCAGGGCCCGAAAGGCGTCCTGGCCAGCGGCAAGAAGGTAACGACCGAGGTACCCCCGGTCCCCGTCGACGTCGTGAACGGGCTGGGCGCGGGGGACGCGTTCGGCGGCGCGCTCTGCCACGCCCTGCTCGCCGGATGGGAGCTCGAGACGACGATGCGCTTCGCCAACGCCGCCGGAGCCATCGTCGCCTCGCGACTGTCCTGCGCCGACGCCATGCCGACCGAGGACGAGGTCCGCACGCTGATCGAGGGGGCCACCGATGCCTGACCTGGACGACCTCCTCGACATCCGGACCCGCCGGCCCGCGGCGATCGCGGCCGCCGCCACCGCCCGGCGCAAACCGGCCTCGTTGTTCGGGCCGCACGACAAGCTGATGATCATCGCGGCCGATCATCCGGCCCGGGGCGCGCTGCGGGCCGGCGACGACCCCCTGGCGATGGCCAACCGGGTCGACCTGCTCGACCGGATCCGGACCGCGCTGGCCCGGCCCGGCGTCAACGGCGTGCTCGGCACCCCCGACATCCTCGAGGACCTGCTGCTGCTGGGCGCGCTCGACGACAAGGTCGTGATCGGCTCGATGAACCGCGGCGGGCTGGCCGGCACCACGTTCGAGATCGACGACCGGTTCACCGCGTACGACGCCCGCAGCATCACCGCGGCCGGGTTCGAGGGCGGCAAGATGCTGCTGCGCATCGACCCGGCCGACGCGGGCACGGTGGCGACGCTGGAGGCGTGCGGCGCGGCGGTCAGCGAGCTGGCCGAGCGCCGCCGGATGGCCATGGTCGAACCGTTCATCTCGCACCGCGTCGACGGGCGGGTCCGCAACGAGCTGACGACCGAGGCGATGATCCGGGCGATGTCGGTGGCGGCCGGTCTGGGCACGACGTCGGCCTACACCTGGCTCAAGGTGCCGGTGGTCCGCGACATGGAACGCGTGATGGCCTCGACGACCCTGCCCGCGCTGATTCTCGGCGGGGAGGGCGAGGCGGCGTACGGGGAATGGCGGAAAGCTCTTGATCTGCCGACCGTGCAGGGTCTGGTGATCGGGCGCTCGCTGCTCTATCCGGCCCGGGGAACCGTCAGTGACGCGGTCGACCGGGCGGTGAGCCTGCTATGAGGGCCCGGGTCAATCCGGTCATGCCGCGGGGCAGCACGGCCGAGAAGCCGTTCGACGTGATCGTCACGCCCGAGAACGCCGGCTGGGGCTACAGCGGGTTGCGCATCCTCGACCTGCAGGTGGGCACACGCGCGCGGTTCGTGACCGGCGAGGACGAGATGCTGGTGCTCCCGCTCTCCGGGGGCTGTGACGTCACCTGCGACGACGAGCGGATGACGCTGACCGGCCGGCGCTCGGTCTTCTCGCGGGTGACCGATTTCGCCTACGTGCCCCGCGATTCCACGGTCACCGTGCGCGCACCCAACGGCGGCCGGTTCGCGCTGCCCTCGGCCCGAGCCACGAAGAGGCTTCCGTTCCGGTACGGGTCGGCCGACGACGTCGCCGTCGAATTGCGCGGGGCCGGACAGGCCAGTCGTCAGGTCAACAATTTCTGCACGCCGGGCCGGTTCGAGGCCGACCGGCTGATCGCCTGCGAGGTGCTGACCCCGGGCGGCAACTGGTCGTCCTACCCGCCGCACAAGCACGACGAGCCGGGACCGGACGAGTCGGCGCTCGAGGAGATCTACTACTTCGAGGTCGCGCCCTCGCCGTCGGGCACCCCGGGCAGCGCCTATCAGCGGGTGTACGGGCATCCGGACCGGCCGATCGAGGTGTGCGCCGAGGTGCGCAGCGGCGACGTGGTGCTGATCCCGTACGGGTGGCACGGGCCCTCGATGGCGGCACCCGGTTACGACCTCTACTACCTCAACGTGATGGCCGGTCCGGGCGCGCGCGAGTGGCTCATCCGCGACGACCCGGCGCATTCGTGGGTGCGTACCAAATGGGACGGAGTACCAGTCGATACCCGGCTGCCGATGACGTCCAGCCGAGAGAGGACGCGTTCGTGAAGCTCACCGTGGGGCAGGCCGTGGTCCGGTTCCTGGCCAACCAGTGGACCGAGCGGGACGGCGTCGAGCGTCGCGCCGTCGCCGGCTGTTTCGGGATCTTCGGGCACGGCAACGTGGCCGGGCTCGGGCAGGCCCTGTTGCAGGCGCAACGCACCGGGGAGGCGGATCTGCCGTACCGCCTGGCCCGCAACGAGCAGGCGATGGTGCACGCGGCGGCCGGCTTCGCGCGGATGAGCAACCGCCTGCAGGCGTACGCGTGCACGGCCTCGATCGGCCCGGGTTCGACCAACATGCTGACCGGCGCCGCGCTGGCCACGGTCAACCGGCTGCCGGTGCTGCTGCTGCCGTCCGACGTGTTCGCCACCCGGGCCGCATCGCCGGTGCTGCAGGAACTCGAGGACCCGGGCGGCTATGACGTCTCGGTCAACGATGCCTTCCGCCCGCTGTCCCGCTTCTTCGACCGGGTGTGGCGGCCCGAGCAGCTGCCGTCGGCCCTGCTCGGCGCGATGCGGGTGCTGACCGACCCGGCCGACACGGGTGCGGTCACCGTCTGCCTGCCGCAGGACCTGCAGGCCGAGGCGTACGACTTCCCCGACGAGCTGTTCGCCAAGCGGGTCTGGCACATCGCGCGCCCGCCGGCCGAGGCGTCCTTCGTGTCGCGCGCGGCCGACGTGGTGCGGCACGCCCGGCGCCCGCTGATCATCGCGGGTGGCGGCGTCATCTACTCCGAGGCGTCGGGCGAGCTCGACCAGTTCGCCCGCGAGACCGGCATCCCGGTGGCCGACACCCAGGCCGGCAAGGGCGCACTGAGCTGGGACCACCCCAACTCGGTGGGCGGCGTCGGCTCGACCGGCACCCCGGTCGCCAACCGGCTGGCCCGCGACGCCGACGTGATCATCGGTGTGGGCACGCGGTACAGCGACTTCACCACCGCTTCCCGTACGGCGTTCCAGAACCCGGACGTGCAGTTCGTGAACATCAACGTGGCCGGGTTCGACGCGGCCAAGGAGTCGGCGTTCCCGATCGTGGCCGATGCCCGGGCCGGACTGTCGGCGCTGCTGGCCGCCCTCGACGGCGCCTCGTTCCCGGCCGACTACGAGGCTGACGTCGTGTCGTGGCAGGCCACCGTCGACCACGCCTACCACCTCGGCCACGGTCCGTTGCCGGCCCAGACCGAGGTGATCGGCGCGGTCAACGAGGCCTGCGGCGCCCGCGACGTTGTGGTGCAGGCGGCCGGCAGCCTGCCCGGTGACCTGCAGATGCTGTGGCGGGCCCGGGACCCGAAGCAGTACCACGTCGAGTACGGCTACTCGTGCATGGGCTTCGAGATCGCCGGCGCGCTCGGCATCAAGCTGGCCGACCCCAGCCGCGAGGTGTTCGCGATGGTCGGCGACGGCTCCTACCTGATGATGGCCCAGGAGATCGTCACCGCCGTGGCCGACGGCATCAAGCTCGTCATCGTCCTGATCCAGAACCACGGGTTCGCGTCGATCGGCGCGCTCTCGGAATCACTCGGCTCGCAGCGGTTCGGCACCAGCTACCGCTACCGCGGCGACAGCGGCGACTACGACGGCGGCCACCTGCCGGTCGACCTGGCCGCCAACGCCGAGAGCCTGGGCGCCGCGGTGATCCGCTGCCGCACGATCGCCGACCTGGCCGACGGTCTCAAACGCGCGCGGGAGGCCGACCGGCTCACCGTCGTGCACATCGAGACCGACCCGCTCGCCCCGGTGCCGTCCTCCGAATCCTGGTGGGACGTGCCGGTTCCCTCGGTGTCCGCCCTTGCGTCGACGCAGGAGGCCCGCACCGCCTACGAAGCCGCCAAACGCTCCCAGCGGCTCTATCTCTAAGGACTGTCATGGCAACCATCGAGCACTGGATCGGCGGGGAGTTCACCGCCGGCCGGTCGAGCCGGACCGGACCGGTCTTCAACCCGGCCACCGGTCAGCGGCAGCACGACGTCGTCCTGGCCACCGACGCCGACGTGGACGACGCGGTGCGCGCCGCCCGCACGGCGTTCGAGAGCTGGAGCCAGGCTTCGCTCAGCAAGCGCACCAAGGTCCTGTTCAACTTCCGGGAGCTCGTCAACGCCCGGACCAAGGAGCTGGCCGAGATCGTCTCGGACGAGCACGGCAAGGTGCTCTCGGACGCGGCCGGCGAGGTGCAGCGCGGCCTCGAGGTGATCGAGTTCGCGTGCGGGCTGCCCCAGCTGCTCAAGGGCGAGTACTCCGACCAGGCGTCGACCGGCGTGGACGTGTTCAGCTTCCGCGAGCCGCTCGGGGTGTGCGCCGGGATCACGCCGTTCAACTTCCCGGCCATGGTGCCGATGTGGATGCACCCGGTCGCCATCGCCTGCGGCAACACCTTCGTGCTCAAGCCGAGCGAGCGTGACCCGTCGGCCTCGAACTACGTGGCCGGGCTGTGGCACGAGGCCGGGCTGCCGGACGGCGTGTTCAACGTGGTGCACGGCGACAAGCAGGCGGTCGACGCCCTGCTGCTGCATCCCGACGTGGCCGCGGTGTCGTTCGTCGGGTCCACCCCGATCGCGCGCTACATCTTCGAGAAGGCGTCGCTGACCGGCAAGCGGGTGCAGGCCCTGGGCGGGGCCAAGAACCACGCGATCATCCTGCCCGACGCCGACCTCGAGTTCGCCGCCGGTCACCTGACCGCGGCCGCGTTCGGCTCGGCCGGCGAGCGGTGCATGGCGATCTCGGCCGCGGTGGCCGTCGGCGCGGCCGGCGACACGCTGGTCGACCTGGTCAACCGCAAGGCGGGCGAGGTCGTGGTGGGCAACGGCCGTGATCCGAGGAGCGAGATGGGACCGGTCGTGACGGCCGCGGCCAAGCAGCGCATCGAGGGGCTCATCGCGAGTGGCGAGCGTGAGGGGGCCAAGGTCACGGTGGACGGGCGCGGGCTGCGGGTGCCCGGGTTCGAGAAGGGCTTCTTCGTCGGGCCGACCGTGATCGACCAGGTCGAGCCGTCGATGGAGGTGTACCGCGAGGAGATCTTCGGACCGGTGCTGTCGGTCGTGCGCACGGACACCGTGGACGCGGCGATCGAACTGATCAACGCGAATCCGTACGGGAACGGCACCGCGATCTTCACCTCGAGCGGCGAGGCGGCACGGCGGTTCCAGCGCGGGGTGCGGGTCGGCATGATCGGCATCAACGTGCCCATCCCGGTGCCGATGGCCTACTACAGCTTCGGCGGCTGGAAGGACTCCCTCTTCGGCGACAAGCACGTCCACGGTCCCGAGGGCGTCTCGTTCTACACCCGCGGCAAGGTCGTGACCTCGCGCTGGCCGCACGTCTCGCACGCGCACGACGCGTCCCTGCACTTTCCCACCGCCAGCTGATCAGGAGCTCGTTCGATGGAGATTCGTCATCTGCAACTCGGTAGCTGCCCCGACTCGTGGGGGGTGTGGTTCGCGAACGACCCGCGGCAGACGCCGTGGGCGCGGTTCCTCGACGAGATGGTCGCGTCCGGCTACGCGTGGCTCGAGCTCGGCCCGTACGGCTACCTGCCGACCGATCCGGCCCAGCTCGCGGACGAACTGGCGACGCGGGGACTGTCCGTCGCCGGTGGCACCGTGGCCGGGGCCGGGGGACCGCACAAGGACTTCGACTCCGTGCTGGCCGCGGCCCGGGACGTCGCCGCGCTGACATCGGCGGTAGGCGGGCAAAATGTCGTCTTCGTGCCGGTGCCGGGCTACCGCGACGACATCACCAACGCCTACCTCGAGCCGGCCGAGCTCGACGCCGACGCCTGGCGGGCGCTCTGCCGTAACAGCAACACGATGGGCCAGGTGCTGCTCGAGGAGTACGGCGTGCACATGCGGTTCCACCCGCACGCCGACTACCAGGTCGAGACCCAGAGTCAGACCGAGCGCTTCCTGGCCGACACCGATCCCCGGTACGTCTCCCTGTGCCTGGACACCGGGCATCTGGCGTACCGGAAAGCGGATGTTCCCGGCCTGATCCGCAAGTATCCGGAGCGGGTCGGCTACGTGCACATCAAGCAGATGGACCCGGCCCTGGCCGAGCGCGCGGTCAAGGAGGATCTGGCCTTCGGCAAGGCGGTGGCCCAGGGCGCGAGCGTCGAGCCGCCGGCCGGCGAGCCGGACATCCCGGCCGTCCTCGACGCGCTGAGCGAACTCGACGCGGAACTGTTCGTCGTCGTCGAGCAGGACATGTACCCGGTCGAGTTCGACGTGCCGCTGCCGATCGCGCAGCGCACCCGCACCTACCTGAACTCGGTGGGCCTCCACTCCCGGCCCGCCGCACCCCAACCCCGTCCCAGTACAGGAGAGTCGATATGAGGAATCGCACCTTCCGCATCCTGGCGGCCGGCGCGGCCGTGGTTCTCGCGGCCACCGCGTGCAGCAGCGGCGGCCGGGAGAAGACCGACGACACCGGCACCTCCGGCGGCGGCAACGCGGCCGGCAGCTCCGGTTACACGATCGCCTTCATCACGCACGAGACGCCCGGCGACACGTTCTGGGACAAGGTCAAGAACGGTGCGCAGCAGGCCGCCAAGGACACCGGCGTCACGCTGAAGTACTCCAACGACCCCGAGGCGCCCAAGCAGGCGGTGCTGATCCAGAACGCGGTCGACTCCAAGGTCAACGGCATCGCCACCACGCTGGTCACCCCGGACGCCCTCGCCGGCTCGGTCAAGGCGGCGACCGACGCGGGCATCCCGGTGGTCGGCTTCAACTCGGGCATCAACGACTACCAGAAGCTCGGCGCGCTGATGTACTTCGGCTCGGACGAGACGCTGGCCGGCACGACGGCCGGCAAGCGGCTGGCCGACCAGGGCATCAAGCATCCGCTCTGCGTGATCCAGCAGACCGGCTCGGTCGCCCTCGAGGCGCGCTGCGCGGGCGTCAAGTCGTCCGTCCCCGGCACCGAGAACATCCAGGTCAACGGCGCCGATGACGCGGCCGTGACGACGACCCTGCAGACCAAGCTGACCCAGGACAAGTCGATCGACGCCATCGTGACGCTCGGCGCCCCGCAGGCGCTGGACGCGATCAAGGCCAAGGACCAGGCCTCCAGCCAGGCCAAGCTGGTCACCTTCGACCTCAACGAGCAGGCCGCCACCGAGATCAAGAACGGCAACATCCTGTTCTCGATCGACCAGCAGCCGTACGTGCAGGGCTACATGGCCGTCACGTCGCTCTACCTGAACCTCAAGAACGGCAACGACATCGGTGGCGGCAAGGCCGTGCTGACCGGTCCGTCCTTCGTGGACAGCAGCAACATCGACAAGATCATTCCGTTCACCAAGAACAACACGCGGTAAGCCGGGGTGAGGTCATGAGTCAGACTGTCGAGGCGGCGCCCGCGCCGGCGCCGTCCGAACCCTCCAATCGCGTACGGCTGGGGCTGTCCAACCGCATCCTGGCCCGGCCCGAGGTCGGGGCCCTGGTCGCCGCGATCATCATCTTCATCTTCTTCCTGATCCTGGCGCCGTCGTTCCGGTCCGCCGAGTCGTTCTTCACCGTGCTCTACCAGTCGTCGGTGATCGGCATCGTGGCGGTCGGCGTCGGCCTGCTCATGATCGGCGGCGAGTTCGACCTGTCGGCCGGCGTCATCGTCTACACGGCGGGCCTGTTCGCCTCCATGTTCTGCTGGTACTTCGGCATCAACCTGTGGGTCGGCGCGATCCTGTCGCTGGTCTTCTGTCTGCTGATCGGCTTCCTCAACGGCTATCTGGTGATGCGGACCGGGATCCCCAGCTTCCTGATCACCCTGGGCACGTTCTTCGTGCTGCAGGGAGCCAACCTCGGCGTCACCAAGCTGGTCACCAAGACCGTGTCGACCCTGGACGTCAGCAAGATCGCGGGCTTCGACTCGCTCGGCAAGGTGTTCTCGTCCAGCTTCAAGATCGGGTCGGTCACCGTGTGGACCTCGGTGCTCTGGTGGATCCTGTTCGTCGGCATCGCCGCGTGGACCCTGCAGCGCACCCGGGTCGGCAACTGGATCTTCGCGGTGGGTGGCAACCCGGACAGCGCCCGTGCGGTTGGTGTGCCTGTGGTCCGTACGAAAATCGGGCTTTTCATGGTGGTGTCGTTCCTGGGCTGGTTCGTCGGCATGCACCAGCTGTTCCGCTTCAACACGCTCCAGGCGGGTGGCGGCGTCGGCAACGAGTTCCTCTACATCATCGCTGCGGTGGTGGGCGGCACGCTGCTCACCGGGGGCTTCGGCAACGCGATCGGCGTGGCCATCGGCGCCTTCATCTTCGGCATGACCAGCCTCGGCATCATCTATGCGGGCTGGGACCCGAACTGGTTCAAGGCCTTCCTCGGCGTCATGCTGCTGCTCGCCGTGCTGGTCAACCTGTACGTGAAACGCATGGCCACCGCCCGGAAGGTGGGCTGACGCATGACCGACACCCTGGCCTCACACGCCGACCAGAGCCTGAACAAAGGCGAGCCGCTGATCGAGATGGAGGACGTCGGCAAGTCGTACGGCGCCATCCGGGCCCTGCGCGGCATCAACCTGCGGGTCAACGCGGGCGAGGTGACCTGCGTGCTCGGCGACAACGGCGCCGGCAAGTCCACCCTGATCAAAATCATGTCGGGCCTGCACCCGCACAACGACGGCAGCCTGCGCGTCGACGGCAAGGAGGTCACCTTCTCGTCGCCGCGCGAGGCGCTCGCCCACGGCATCGCCACCGTCTATCAGGACCTCGCGGTGGTGTCGCTGATGGAGGTCTGGCGCAACTTCTTCCTCGGCTCCGAGATGACCGCCGGGCGCTATCCGCTGGCCGGGCTCAAAGTGCGGCAGATGCGCGAGATCGCCGACGCCGAATTGCGCAAGATGGGCATCGTCGTCAAGGACATCAACCAGCCCATCGGTACGCTCTCCGGCGGTCAGCGCCAGTGCGTTGCGATCGCGCGGGCGGTCTATTTCGGCGCCCGCGTGCTGATCCTGGACGAGCCGACGGCGGCGCTCGGGGTCAAGCAGTCGGGCGTCGTGCTCAAGTACGTCGCCGCGGCCCGTGATGCCGGGCTGGGCGTCGTCTTCATCACGCACAACCCGCACCACGCCTACATGGTGGGTGACCACTTCGTGATCCTGAAACTGGGCACGACGGCGCTCGACAAGAACCGCAAGGACGTCGGGCTCGACGAGCTCACCACCCAGATGGCCGGCGGCGACGAACTGGCCGAGCTGTCGCACGAGTTGAAGCGGTGACAGGCATGCTTCGTGTCGGAGTGATCGGCACCGGGATGATCGGGCAGGACCACATCCGGCGGATGACGTCGGTGCTGGCCGGGGTTCGGGTCACCGCGGTGACCGATGTGGACGCGGCTGTGGCTGCCTCGGTGGCGGCGTCGATCGGGGCCGCCTCTTTCCCCGATGGGGCCTCGTTGATCGTCTCGGATGACGTCGACGCCGTGGTCGTCTGTTCGTGGGGGCCGACCCACGAGGAGTACGTGCTGGCGGCGATCGCGGCGGGGAAACCGGTGTTCTGCGAGAAGCCGCTCGCCACCACGGCTGCGGCTTGTCTCCGGATCGTCGAGGCGGAGGCTGCCTTTGGTAGCCGGCTCGTGCAGGTCGGATACATGCGCCGGTATGACGCCTCGTACCGCGCTTTGAAGGCGGTGCTCGACCGCGGTGACCTCGGCGCGCCCCTGATGATGCACTGCGCGCACCGCAACGCGAGCGTGCCCGGCTTCTACTCGCGCGAAATGGCGATCACCGACACCGCGGTGCACGAGATCGACATGGTGCGCTGGATGTTCGGGGAGGAGATCACCGCCGTACGGGTGCTCACGCCGCGCCGCAGCGGGAACGGCGGCGACCTGCAGGACCCGCTGCTGCTGATCTTCGAGCTGGAGAGCGGTGTGCTGGTCGACGTCGAGACGTCGGTCAACATCCGGTACGGCTACGACATCCGCGGTGAGATCGTCGGCGAGAACGGGACGGCGGCCCTCGGGTCGCTCAGCCCCGTGCAGGTCCGGGTGGCCGGTGCCGCCTCGGACCCGGTGCCGGCCGACTGGCGGGAGCGTTTCCTGCGGGCGTACGACGTGGAGTTCCAGGAATGGATCGACTCCCTCGCCGGTGGTGGTCAGCCGGTCGGGCCGAGCGCGTGGGACGGCTACGCGGCGGCGGTGGTGTCGGACGCCGGGGTGGCTGCCCTGCGCGGCGGTGAGCGGGTTCCGGTCGTGCTGGCGTCGCAGCCCGCTCTGTACCGGGCGGAGGTCGCCGCGTGAAGATCGCGCTGGATCCCTACATGATGCGGCGGGTGCCGCTGCTCGACCTGCCGCGGGCGGTGGCCGATCTGGGCTACCACCACATCGAGATGTCGCCGCGGGACGACTTCCTGCCGTTCTTCCTCCATCCCCGCGTGGACAAAGCGGGCGTGGCGGCGTTCCGCAAGGCGCTGGCCGACGCCGAGGTGTCGGTGTCGTCGGTGCTGCCGCTCTACCGCT
Source organism: Paractinoplanes bogorensis (assembly GCF_018829635.1). Lineage (GTDB taxonomy): Bacteria > Actinomycetota > Actinomycetes > Mycobacteriales > Micromonosporaceae > Actinoplanes > Actinoplanes bogorensis. The sequence goes on along the minus strand of NZ_JAHKKG010000014.1, from coordinate 130,651 downwards.
GGTCCGGGCCGGACGAGGACGAGAGGCAGGCGGCCGTACGGTATTGGAAGCGGGCCATCGAAATCACCGTCGACCTCGGTGTGGACGTGATGAACTCCGAGTTCAACGGGCGCCCGTCCGACGCTGCTCGCTCCGAATCGCAGTTCTGGCGCTCGATGGAGGAGTTGCTCCCGATCTTCGAGCGGGAGGGCGTGCGCCTGGTGCTCGAACCGCACCCCGACGACTTCGTCGAGGACGGGATCGAGGCGGTCAACCTGATCCGCGGCATCAACAGCGAGCTGGTCAGCTTCCTGTACTGCTGCCCGCACACGTTCCACCAGGGCGGCAATCTGGCCGAGATCATCCGGTACGCCGGTCCGCTGCTCACCCAGGTGCACATCGCCGACTCGTTCGACTTCCGCGGATCGTCCGGGCTGCGCTACATCGTCAATCCGCCCGGCTCGACCGCCCGCATCCACCAGCACCTGGACATCGGCCAGGGCGAGGTGGACTGGGACCTGTTCTTCGCCACGCTGCACGAGGTCGGCTTCGACGGCATCGCCACCGTCTGCGTGTTCGCGTGGGAGGAGCGGGCCGAGGACAGTTCCCGCTACAACCTGTCGCAGATCAACCAGTACCTGCAGAAGAACGGCTGATTGGTGGGCCGCCCCTTTCCGGGGCGGTCCCTCAGTCGATCAGCGCAGCGTAGCGCTGCAGGTACAACGGCCAGCCGGCGTCGCCCGCCAGGCCGTCGCGCTCGGACTCCCAGCCCGGACCGTGCCGGTCGAGGTGGCGGTGCTCGAGCTCGACCCGGGTGCGCTCCGGAGTCTCGGCGATGAACCGGACCTCGACCTCGCTGGTGAGCTCGGGATCGGTCTCGAGCTGCCACTGCGGGCTGATGTCCCAGCTGAAGACGACCCGGTCCGGCGGGTCGAAAGCCAGGATCCGGGCCCAGCGGCACTCCGTCCCGTCTTCGGCCCGGTCGAAGATGTGGCCCCCGACCCGGGGTTCGAAGACGGTCTCGGTGATCGGCGCCTGCAGCAGATTGTGCTCCCGGGGCTTGATGTCTCCGAACCGCGCCGTGAAGATCTCGAAGGCCTTGTCGATGGGTGCTGTCACGACAACCTGCCGCAGTACAACCTCACTCATGCTTGCTCCTCGTTCTCGACTATTTCCTCGAAACCACGCAGGGTCCGCTGCCAGAACATGTCGAGCTGGTCGCGGAGCGCGGAGACGCCGGCCGGGTTGAGCCGGTAGACCCGCCGGGTGCCCGCCGCCTCGTCGTCGACCAGGCCGGCGTCCTTGAGCACGCGCAGGTGCTGCGACACCGCGGGCCGGCTGATCGGCAACTCCTCGGCCAGCTCACCCACGGCCCGCGGGCGCCGGGCCAGGCATTCGACGATCGCGCGCCGGCTCGGATCCCCGAGGATCTCCCACCCGTCCGGCCCTCGGTAAGTCTCCACGAACGGTAAGTTACAACTTACCGATTGGCTCGTCAATGCTCGTTCCGCCCGCTCACGGGCGCGTCCGATGGCAGGATCGCCTTGGTGCGGACTCTCTACGACGGCCCGGTCTTCATCGCGTACGGCCAGGCCTACGTGCAGGGCCCGCCCGTTTCGGCCATGGACGTGGCGTTCGCCGGACAGGCGAACGGCCTCTGCGGCGCGGCTTTTCCGGGCGCGCTGTTCCTGGTCACGGGCACCCGCGACGGCGACGTCCGGTTCACGGTCGAGTTGCACGACGCCGAGCCGCCACCCGCCGGCCCCGAGTGGCAGGAGGTCGTCGAGGTGTCGTTCCGGCCGACGACCGAGACGGTCGACCTGGTCCCGTGGGCCGACGCCGCAGTCGCCACACTGTTCCGTTTCCCCGGCGACGGCCCCGCGACCACCTACCGCGTGCGCTATTGCGCAACCGCCATGGACGAAGGCAACGACCCGTGGGGCGGTCACGACCCGGACGACGACCCCGCCGATCTGTTCGATGATCGACCGGACCGCTACCAGCTCCTTTTCTGGCCGTCTCCGGGTGAGCCGGCGCCCGATGTGATCGTGCGGCAGACCAGCGAGATCGCCGCCTATTGGCACGGATCGGTCCCGGCGCAGCCGTGGGAGCCGTCCGCGCAGGAGCTGGCCGCCGTCGAGGAGTACAAACGCTCGGACCAGTATCGCCGCGACCAGGAGCTGCTGGCCCTCGGCCACGACGCCGGCCGGGTCATGGACCAGATGCGAGGCCACGGCAAGCTGCCCGGTTCCTTCGGCGAGCCACCATCCTGACCGCCGTTCCACCGTCCTGATCGCCGCTCCACCATCCTGACCGCCGTTCCACCGCCGGCCGGGCGCGGAACGGTATCTTGGGTTCCGGTGGCCGATCGCGTTCCAGGAGGTGTGTATGACTGTTGACATGGTCGCGCCGGCCTGGATGCATCAGCAGGTCACGGCCGAGCAATACGCGGGCTGGACCGAGGAGCAGTGCGCGGGCATCGAGATCGTGGATGGGATGGTCGTCGTGAGTCCGAGCGCGTCCAAGCGGCACAATCGGCTGGCCCGGCTGCTGGCGAACGCCTTGGACGCGGCCGCGGGGCCGGACTGGAACGCCGACACCGACTTCGACGTCCGGCTTCATGATGTGCCGCTGAACAACCGCCGACCAGACGTGACGGTCTATCGCGCAGACACCATCGACGTCACTCCCACGCGGCCCGAGCACGTGCTGCTCGTGGTCGAGGTCGTCTCGCCCGGGTCCGAGACGACCGACCGGATCGTCAAGGCCGACCAATATGCGAAGGCCGGCATTCAGTTCTACTGGCGCGTCGAGCAGGCCGCCACCGGTGCACCCCTCGTCTACACCTACGTTCTCGACCCGGCGACCGACCGCTATCGCGACGGCGAAGTCTTCACCGGCGTCGTGAGACTGGCCGCGCCCTTCGGCGTCGAGATCGACCTGCGTCAGCTTTGAGGTAACCCGGCTGTGCCCTCGGCGTCGAGATCGATCTGCGTCAGCTCTGAGGTCGCCCGGCTGCGCTCTCGGCGTCGGGTTGGCCGGCGATGGCGAGCAGGTCGGCCTCGGGCATCTCGAGGGCCGCGGCCATCTCGGTGAGCAGGATGCGGTGCGGGTTCGAGGCGCCCCTCATCACCCCGACGATCGTGGACTGGGCCCGTCGGCAGCGAACGGCCATGTCGTGGCGGGTGAGCCCGCGTGCCTCCATCAGCCGGGTGAGCACGGCGCCGAACGGGTTGGGCTCGGGCCGGCCCGGTTCGGTGAGCGCCGGGCCGATGACGGCGGCGCCCACCTTGGCCTCGAACCGGACGAGCCGGTCGCCGGTGAAACGGACGCGCGCCACCCACGGCAGCGCCCGGCCGTCGTCGTGGCCGACCTCGCCGGGGACGCTGACCTCGGTGAAGCGCGAGACGCTACGCTCCTCGTCCTTGGCGATCTCGTAGGGATAGGCATGCCCGGCCCGGGTCACTCGCCAGCGGCTGTCCCAGAACGGCCACTCGCCGAGCAGCTCGTTGAAGAACGGCACCAGAACCGACACGTCGACGCCGGTCGCCTGCGTCAGCCGGGGCCAGAAGGTCAGCGCCTCCACCACGGCCGGACTCAACACCCTGTCCACATTGTCCACGGGCCGGAGTTTAGGCGCCCCGCTCATCCACGGGCCGGAGTTTAGGCGCCCCGCTCATCCACGGGCCGGAGTTTAGGCGCCCCGCTCATCCACGGGCCGGAGTCTAGGCGCCCGCTCATCCCGGCGGCGGGGCGTCAGAGGCCGGCCTTGCGGCCCGCGGCGATCAGGTTTTCGGCGGCCAGGCGCAGGCCCTCGATCTGGTCGAGCTCGGTGTCCTCGTGCTCGATGTTGACCGCCATGCCGGGGTCGACGCGGTGCAGCGCCTGCAGGAACGGCACCCAGAACTCGTCGCCGTGGCCGCGGCCGACCGCGACGAACTGCCAGGCCGGTTGCTCGGGCCACTGGTTGAGGGTGTTGTTGCCGCCCAGGCCCAGCGGATTCTGGTCGGCCGGGGTGTGGGTGAAACGGTCGTCGAGCACGCCGACGAGGCGGCAGTTCTCCTCGTTGATGCGCGTGTCTTTGGCGGCGGCGTGGAAGACGCGGTCGCCCAGATGGTCGATCGCGGCCACCGGGTCGATGCCCTGCCAGAACAGGTGGCTGGGGTCCATCTCGGCGCCGACGTGGGTGGCGTTGGTCTGCTCGATCAGGCGCAGCAGCGTGGGCGGGTTGAAGACCAGGTTTTGCGGGTGCATCTCGATGCACACCTTGACGTCGGCGTCGGCCGCCCGGGCCTGGATGTCGCGCCAGAACGGGACGGCCACCTCTTGCCACTGGTAGTCGAGCGCATTGAGGAACTGGCTGTCCCACGGGTTGACGATCCAGTTGGCCAGCGTCGCCCCGGGGTGGCCGCCGGGCAGGCCCGACATGGTGACCACGCGCTTGACGCCGAGCGCGGCGGCCAGCTCGATGCTGCGGCGCAGGTCGTCGGCGTGCCGGGGCCCGACCAGCGGGTCGGGGTTGAGCGGGTTGCCGTTGCAGTTGAGCCCGGTCAACGTGATGCCGGCCTGCGCGTAGCGGCCCAGATAGTCTTCCCGGGCGCCGGCGCTGGCCAGCAGGTCGTCGATCGGGATGTGCGGCGTGCCGATGAAGCCGCCGGTGTTGATCTCGGCGCTGGTCAGGCCGAGCTCGCCGAGGATCTTGAGGCTCTCGTCGAGGGGGCGGTCGTGCAGGCAGGCGGTGTAGGCACCGAGGTGCATCTCAGTTCTCCTCAGGATCGGGCGGCCGACACGACGGCCTCGAGGACGCGCAGGTTGTGCAGGCCGTGGGCCAGGTCGGGGCACGGCGGCAGGCCCTTGACCCCGGCGATCTGGTCGAGGAAGGCGCGGGCCTGGTAGACGAAGAAGTCGTTCTGCCCGTGGCCGACGGTCGGGAAGTCCATCGGCAGTCCGCGGGCGACATAGGGGTGCCAGGGGCCGATGTAGACCGTGCGGGCGCCGTTGACCGCCACGTCGGGACCGCCGTCGACGATGCTGAACTCGGCGGGCCGGGTCAGCTCGAACGAGGCCGAGCCGTTTTCGCAGAACAGGTCGACCCGGAGCGAGTTGGCATGGCCGAACGCGACCCGCGACAGCGAGAACGTGCCGACCGCGCCGCTCTCGTAGGACGTGGTGAAGGTGCACACGTCTTCGTTTTCGACCGGCACCAGCTCGTCGCTCACCTGCACCCCGCCGGCGTGGCCGACCGCGACCCCGAGCGGCTTCGGCCGCTCTTTGACCAGGGTGGCCATGGTGGTGCCGTGCACCCCGGCGGTGGGGCCGCAGAAGAACTCGGCGAGATCGGTCATGTGGCTGCCGATGTCGGCCAGCACGCCCGAGCCCGGACCGCCCTGATAGCGCCAGCTCATCGGGCGCCGGGGGTCGAAACCGTAGTCGCACCAGTAGTTGCCGACGAAGTGGCGCACCGGGCCGAGCGCACCCTCGACCTGCTCCTTGAGCGCGTTGAGCGCGGGAGAGCGCCGGAAGGTGAAGCCGACCGCGTTGATCTGACCGGGTGCGGCGGCGGCCGCGGCCACCATCGCCTCGCCGTCGGCCACGCTCGGGGCCAGCGGCTTTTCGCACAGCACGTGCTTGCCGGCGGCCAGCGCGGCCTCGGTGACCTCGCGGTGCAGGCTGTTGGCGACGGCGACGCTGACCGCGTCGACGTCGGGTGCGTCGATGACGGCCCGCCAGTCGGTCTCGGCGCGGGCGTAGCCGTAGCGCACGGCGGCGTCGGCGGCGAACGGCTCGTGCAGGTCGGCGATGGCGACCAGGCGCGGGGCGGGCTGATCCAGGCCGAAGACGGTGGCGGCCTGGCGATAGGCGTTGGCGTGGGCGCGGCCGACCATGCCGGCCCCGATCACTGCGACTCCAACTTCTGCGACTCCGAGTGACATCGATCGGGCTCCTCTTTAAAGCGCTTTAAGTCCCCTGTAATATCGATGTTGATCTCGCTGGGTGTCAAGACGTGTGTGGGGAGTGAAAAGTGGATCAGCGACCGCGACTGTCCGACGTGGCCGCCGCCGTCGGCGTCTCGCCCGCGTCGGTGTCGCTCGTGCTGCGCGGGGCGCCCGGCCCGAGCGCCGAGACCCGCGAGCGGGTGCTCGCGGCCGCGGCCGAGCTGGGCTATCGCGCCGACCGCACGGCCAGCCTGCTCGCCCGCCGCCGGCGCCACCTGCTCGGCGTGCTGCTCGACGTGCGCAACCCGTTCCACGCCGAGCTGGTCGAAGAGATCCAGGTCGAGGCCGAGGCGGCGGGCTACGAGGTGGTGCTCTCGACGCTCACCCGGGCCCGCGACGAGGCCCGCGCGGTCGAGACCCTGCTCGACTTCCGGTGCGAGGCCCTGATCCTGCTCGGCCCCGACGCGTCCGAGTCCGAGCTGGCCGCACTGGCCGCCCAGGTGCCCTGCGTCGTGGTCGGCCGGTCGGTGCGCGGCGCCGGCGTCGACGTGGTCCGCCCGGCCGACGACGTGGGGGTCGACGCGGCCCTCGATCACCTGATCAATCTCGGACACACCCGCATCGCCTTCGTCGACGGCGGCCGGGGTGCCGTGGCCTCCAGCCGCCGCCGGGGCTACCGCCGGGCGATGCGCCGGGCCGGCCTGACCGCCCATGTGCTCCCGGGCGACCACACCGAGGAGGGCGGCATCCGGGCCGGCCGGCTGATCGCGGCCGGCCCCGGCCGCCCCACCGCGGTCGTCGCCTCCAACGACCGCCTCGCCGTCGGCCTGATGGACGCGTTCGTCCGGGCCGGGCTCGACGTCCCCGGTCAGATCTCCGTGGTCGGCTACGACGACAGCACCCTGGCCCGGCTCGCCCACATCGACCTGACCACGGTCAACCAGGACGCGCCGGCCCAGGCGCGCAACGCCGTGCTGGCCGCCGTCTCCCGCCTCGACGGCGGGCGCACCGCGGCGAGCGAGATGGTGCTGGTGCCGCACCTGGTGATCCGCGGCAGCACCGCCCCTGAGGTGAACTCGTTGGCGGCCACCGGCCGGGGGCCGGTATCATCGTCGGCGCAGGGGCACTGATGGGGACGAGTAAGACCGCACGCAGCCACGAGAGACCCGGGGACGGTGGAAGCCCGGGGGTGTGCGCGGCCCGAATATCACCCCGGAGCCACCGGAAGAAAGGCCCGTCCAGGGCTGATTAGAACCGGTCGCACCAACGAGAGAGGGCCGTGACCTCCGGGTCGCGGTCAAAGAGGGTGGTACCGCGGGGTCCTCCGGGATTCTCGTCCCTCTGTTGACGACGTAAGACACACGTCCGACGGAGGAAGTGCCAGATGTACAGCCAGGTGCCCGCGCAGGTCGACCTGCCCGCGCTCGACCATGACGTCCTGCGGTTCTGGCAGGAGAAGCAGATCTTCGCGCGCAGCCTCGAGCAGTCGCGCGGCCGTCCCGAGTGGGTCTTCTACGAGGGCCCGCCGACCGCCAACGGCATGCCCGGCGCCCACCACATCGAGGCGCGCGTCTTCAAGGACGTGTTCCCGCGCTACCGCACGATGAAGGGCTTCCACGTCGCCCGCAAGGCCGGCTGGGACTGCCACGGCCTCCCGGTCGAGCTGGCCGTGGAGAAGGAACTCGGCTTCAGCGGCAAGCAGGACATCGAGGCGTACGGCGTAGCGCGGTTCAACGACCGCTGCCGCGCCTCCGTGACCCGCCACACCGACGCGTTCGCCCAGCTCACCGAGCGCATGGGCTACTGGGTCGACATGGACGACGCCTACCGCACGATGGACCCGGAATACATCGAGTCGGTCTGGTGGTCGCTCCAGCAGATCTTCGACAAGGGCCTGCTGGTCGAAGACTTCCGCGTCGCCCCGTGGTGCCCACGCGACCAGACCACCCTGTCCGACCACGAGCTCGCCCAGGGCTACGAGACCGACGTCGATCCGGCGGTCTACGTCCGCTTCCCGCTCACCTCGGGCCCGCTGGCCGGCCGGGCGTCGCTGCTGGTCTGGACGACCACCCCGTGGACCCTGGTCTCCAACACGGCCGTTGCGGTCAACCCCGGTTCCGCGTACGTGGTGATGACCGACGGACAGGAGCAGTTGGTCGTCGCCGAGGCACTGGCCGGGCAGGTGCTGGGCGAGGGCTGGACGCCGACCGGCGAGTCGTTCGAGGGCAAGGAACTCGAACGGTGGACCTACACGCCGCCGTTCGGCCTGGTCGATGTCCCCGACGCACACATCGTGATCCTGGCCGGCTACGTCACCACCGACAGCGGCACCGGGCTCGTCCACCAGTCGCCCGCGTTCGGCGCCGACGACCTGGCCAGCTGCCGCGCGTACGGGTTGCCGATGGTCAACCCGGTGCGGCGTGACGGCACCTTCGAGGCCGAGCTTCCGCTGGTCGGCGGGCTGTTCTTCCGGACCGCGAACGAACCACTGGTCGAGGAACTGCGGCGCACCGGCCTGCTGTTCCGCCTCGACCCCTACGAGCACCAGTACCCGCACTGCTGGCGGTGCCACACCGCGTTGATCTACTACGCCCAGCCGTCGTGGTATGTGCGCACCACGGCCGTACGGGAAAAGCTTCTGCGGGAGAACGAGAAGACCACCTGGCAGCCCGAGACGGTGAAGCACGGGCGCTACGGCGACTGGCTCACCAACAACGTCGACTGGGCGCTGTCGCGCAACCGCTACTGGGGCACGCCGCTGCCGATCTGGCGGTGCACCGAGGGGCACCTGACCTGCATCGGGTCGCTGGCCGAGCTCGGCCAGCGGGCCGGGCGCGATCTGGCCGACCTCGATCCGCACCGGCCCTACATCGACGAGGTCACGTTCGCGTGCCCGCAGTGCACGGCGACGGCGACCCGGGTGCCCGAGGTGATCGACGCCTGGTACGACTCGGGTTCGATGCCGTTCGCGCAGTTCGGCTACCCCTACAAGAACAAGGAGCTCTTCGAGCAGCGCTTCCCCGCGCAGTTCATCTCCGAGGCGATCGACCAGACCCGCGGCTGGTTCTACACGCTGATGGCGGTGAGCACGCTCGTCTTCGACCGCTCGTCCTACGAGGCCGTCGTCTGCCTGGGCCACATCCTGGCCGAGGACGGGCGCAAGATGTCCAAGCACCTCGGCAACATCCTCGAGCCGATCCCGCTGATGGACACGCACGGCGCCGACGCGGTCCGCTGGTTCATGGCCTGCGTCGGGTCGCCCTGGTCGGCGCGCCGGGTCGGCAACACCACGCTGCAGGAGGTCGTACGCAAGACGCTGCTGACCTACTGGAACACGGTGGCGTTCCAGGCCCTTTACGGGCGGTCCTCCGGCTGGACGCCGTCCGCGTCCGACCCGGCACCGGCCGAGCGGCCGCTGCTCGACCGCTGGGTCCTCTCCGAACTGAACACACTGGTCGGCCAGGTCGACCAGGCGTACGCGGTGTTCGACACCCAGGAAGCGGGCCGGCTGCTCGCCGCGTTCGTCGACGACCTGTCCAACTGGTACGTGCGCCGCAGCCGGCGCCGGTTCTGGCGGGGCGACCCGGCCGCGCTGGCCACCCTGCACGAGGCGCTGCGCACGGTGACGCTGCTGATGGCGCCGCTGACCCCGTTCGTCACCGAGCGGGTCTGGCGCGATCTGGTCGTCGCGGTCGACGGAAGCGAGCCGGAGTCGGTGCACCTGGCCGCCTTCCCCGAGCCCGACGCGGCGCTGATCGACCCGGCCCTGTCCCGGCAGATGACGCTGGTGCGGCGGCTGGTCGAGCTGGGCCGGGCGGCCCGGGCCGAGTCCGGGCAGAAGGTGCGGCAGCCGCTGTCCCGCGCGCTGGCCTCGGGCGCCGGCTTCGACGACCTGCCCGACGACCTGCTGGCCGAGATCGCCGCGGAGCTCAACGTCGGCGAGGTCACCCGGGTGGCGGGCTCCTTCGTCGACACGACGGCCAAGGCCAACTTCCGGCCGCTCGGCAAGCGCTTCGGCAAGAGGGTGCAGGTCGTCGCCCAGGCAATCGCGGCCGCCGACGCCGCCGAGCTGTCCTCCGCACTGCGCGGCACGGGCACGGCGACGGTCGAGGTCGAGGGCGAGCCGGTCACCCTGAGCCCCGACGAGGTCTTCATCACCGAGACCCCGCGCGCCGGGTGGGCCGTCGCGTCCGACTCGGGGGCCACCGTGGCGCTCGACCTGGAGCTCACGCCCGAGCTGCGCCGGGCCGGCGTGGCGCGCGACGCCGTGCGGCAGATCCAGGAGGCGCGCAAGACCAGCGGGTTCGAGGTGTCCGACCGCATCGAGCTGGTGTGGTCGGCCCAGGGGGAGACCGAGCTGGCCATGACCGAGCACGCCGCGCTGGTGTCCGACGAGGTGCTGGCGACGTCCTACTCGGCCGGTTCGTCGGCGCCGACCGGCTCGCGCGAGTTCACCGACGAGTCGATCGGACTGACGTTCTGGCTCCGTAAGGCATAAGCGGAAGGCACGTCCGCGGGGCCCGCCTCGTGCGGTCCCCGGGGACACCTGGTCACCAGAAGAGCCAGATGGCGTTGTTCGCGGCCGGCAGCGGGGGCTCCCAGCTGTCCTCGATGTCGTCGTCGCCCGGCCGGTGCCCGGCGTTGTACTCGCCGCGGGCCCGGTGCAGCACGTCGCGGGCCGTCCGGCGCATCGGCGAGTGGTAGATCTGGTGCTCGAAGCCGGGCGTCATCCGGTCGCCGTACATCTTGGCCCGGTAGACGTAGCCCAGGCGGAGCCGGTGCCGGCACGGCGGCCTGGAACGGCGGGGGCCGCGGGCCTCGGCCAGCGTCTCGACGCGGCACTCGCCGCTGGTGTGATCGTGCTCGAGCACGCCGGTGAAGAACTCGGTGACCCAGCCCGGCCGGGTCCGATCGGTCTTGCTCATGTCGGCCGTGGTCCTCACGGCAGTCGCCCGCGGCCCCGGTGGGGATGCGGAGAGGGCGACTGCACCTAAGGCGGCATGCCGGCGATCGTGCCAGCCGGGGCGGCCGGGCGCACGCGATTTACCGGCGGCCCCGGCTTCGGCACGGGCGGGTCGTCGTGGTCGACTGGGGTGAGCTGGACTATGAGGGGGAGTGGAGCTGTGAATCCCGGTGCCGAGCGGGCGGAGTCGGTCGAGGATCTCGTCCGGGAGCATCTGGGGGACGGCGAGAGGTTCCTCGCTGCCGTGTGGGTGAGCCGGGCCGATGCGCAGACCCTGGCCGGGATGACGAAGTCCGACCTGTCGCCATGGCGGTTCCGGCGGCCCAAGACCATCGGGCCCGCCACTCGCCGGGGGGTGCACGGAACGCCGCGGAGCCTCGCCTACCGGCTGGACGAGCACATCCGAAACGTCACCGAGCCGCGGCTGCTGGCCGTCACCGACCGGCGCCTGGTGCTGCTGGCCAAGGGCCTCGGTTCGTGGCGTGAACTGTTCCGGCCGCGCACCGGGGCGGCGAGCCTGCGGTGGGAGGCGCCGCGGGCGCAGCTGGCCAAGGCCGGTGACAACGACGGGCGGCTGCGGCTCGACTTCGGCGATGGTTCCGCGGTCTCGCTGCTCACCCCGGCCACCGGCCTGCGGTCGTTCCTCGACGCCTTCTGACCGCAGACGCACAGCTGGTACGCGGCCCACGCCGCACCCGGAGCGACCAGCCTGTCGCGCTCGTATGCGGCCGCCTTCGGTTTGCGCCAGCTACCTCCTGCGGCTGGTCGCCTCCTGCGGCTGGTCGCTTCCTGCGGCTGGTCGCTTCCTGCGGCTGGTCGCTTCCTGCGGCTGGTCGCTTCCTGCGGCTGGTCGCTCCCTGCGGCCGGCCGCAGATGCTTGCCTTACGGTGTCAGCCGCAGCGGAGGAGGCCGGCTTTCTGCTTGGCCTGGAGGACGTGGCGGGCGGCGTCGTCGACCCGGGCGCGGAACGCCGGATCGCTTTCGGCCTTGTCGATCAGGGCGGCGGCCATGGGGGCGGCGTCCGAGGGGACGATCGTCAGCACCATGTCGCCGCCCGCGGACACGAAGCGGGTGGCCCGCTGGGCGGGGACGACGCCGGTGACGGCGCGGGCCGCGCCCAGATCGTCGGAGATCACCAGGCCGTCGAAGCCGATCTTGTCGCGCAGCAGGCCGGTGATGACCGGGCGGGAGAAGGCGGCCAGGGCATCCGTGTCGATCTTCGGGTAGCGCGCCGACGAGATCATCACCGCGGCCGTGCCGGCCTCGATGCCCGCCTTGAACGGGGCCAGATAGGGGTCGTTCACGGTGGCCGTGTTGTCGGTCGCGCCCGTCGAGACGTCGGTGTTGACCCGCACGCGGCCCAGACCCGGGAAGTGTTTCAGCGTGGTCAGCACGCCCGCCTCCTGCGAGGTGGGCACGACCGTGCGGATGGCCGCCGAGACCCGGGCGGGATCGGAACCGAACTGGCGGTGGAACGCCCCGATCGGCGGGTTGGCCTCGCCGATGCTCGCCGGGACGGTGTCGGCCACCGGAGCCAGATTGAGGTTCACGCCGATCGCGGCCAGGCGCCGGGCGCTCCCGCGGGTCGTGTCGCGCAGTGCCGGCGCCGGGCCGGCGCCGAGCCGGAAGGCTGAGGGCAGGCGCGGGAAGTCGGGACCCTTGAGCGTCTGGACGCTGCCGCCCTCCTGGTCGACCGCCACCAGCATGGGCAGGGCGGCGTTCTTCTGCAGCGCGGCGATGCCGGACTTGAGCCGGGCGGCGGAGTGCGTGCTGCGGCCGCGCAGGAACGTGCCACCGACGTGATAGCGGCGCAGGGTGTCGCCGGCGCCGCTGGGTGCGTTGACCGAGACCCCGATCATCAGCAGCTGGCCGACGCGTTCGGCCTGGTTCAGGCCGTCGAGCGTGGTCGTGACGCAGTCGGCGGGCGGCGGGGGTGCGCTGGACAGCGACGGCTCGGCGGACGGCGGCGGCTCCGCGGAGGACGGTGGTGCCGCGGAGGACGGCGGCGCGGCCGTGGGCTGGTCGTCGGTCGTGGTGCAGGCGCTCAGAAGTCCCGTGAGGACGAGGACGGCGGCCAGGCTTCGCTTCATCGCCGATCACGCTAGTCACTCGGCCCCCGGGTGCAACCGGACGTGCACGGAGGTGGCAGAGGTTGGGGAGATCTTGTGAGCGCCTCAGGGGGCGTACGGGAGAAGGGATGGTCAGGACGCGTACGGCGGGAAGGGTTTTGATGATCTCAGGCCCTCGAAGGCGAGGGTGGTGACGGCGTCGGCGATCGACTCGGCGCCGCCGGGACGCGGGCGGTACCACTCCGTCAGCGAGTTGACCATGCCGAGGAGCAGGCGGGCGGCGGTCGGGGGATCGATGTCGGGCCGGACGCCGCCCTCGGCCTGAGCCTGTTTGACCAGCTCGGTGACCAGACCGTCGAACTCGCGCCGGCGCTCGAGGGCGTGCTGCTCGACCTCGGTGTTGCCGCGGACGCGGAGCAGCACGGTCACGTATTCGAAGCGGTCGGACAGCACCAGTACGCTGCGCCGGATCAGCTGCTCGAGGCGCTCGAGGGCGGTCACCTCGAGCGCGCGGACCTCGTCGGCCGCCTCGAACAGGCCGTCGAGCGCCCGGTCCATCGCCATCTGGAGCAGCTGTTCCTTGCCGCTGATGTGGTGGTAGACGCTCGATTTGGTGATGCCGAGCGCCACCGCGATGTCGAACATGCTCGTGTAGTCGTAGCCGCGCTCGTTGAACAGCCGCACAGCGGCCGCGAGCACGGCATCCTGGTCATGTCCGGGTCGTCCGCGCTTGCGTGGCTCCCTCGCTGGTGGCGATGCCTTCTCGGAGGACGATGCCATCTTGTCTCCCGGGCTTGATTACCGACCGACCGGACGGTAGATAATAGGGAACGCTAGCGCAAGGGAGCGCAGGATGACCAGCCCCGCCGAGTTCTACGAGACGCACGCCGAGCTGCTCGACCAGGCCGTCCGGGCGGCGGCCGTCCGTGACTACTGGTCGGCCTTCCCCGAGTCACCGAGCAAGTCGGTCTACGGCGAGACGGCGGCCGGTGAGGGCGAGCGGGCCTTCCGGGCGGTGCTCGGCCAGACCTTCCCGATCGAGGTGCCCGGCGCCTCCGGCACGGTGTCCACCGAGCGCTCGCCGTGGGGCCTCGAGCTGGGCATCAGCTATCCCAAGGCCGACCCACTGGCCCTGGTCGCGGCCGCCCGCGCCGCCACCCCGGCCTGGCGGGCCGTCGGTCCCGAGGGCCGCGCCGGTGTCGCCGCCGAGATCATCAAGCGGATCAACGCGCGCAGCTTCGAGATGGCCCACGCCGTGCAGCACACCACCGGTCAGGCTTTCGTGATGGCGTTCCAGGCCGGCGGCCCGCACGCGCAGGACCGCGCGCTCGAGGCGGTCGCCTGCGCGCTCGCCGCGACCACCCGCATCCCGGTCACCACGGCGTGGAACAAGCCGCAGCGCGGCGGCGACCCGCTGAGCATGACGAAGACCAGCACGGTCGTCGGCCGCGGCGTCGCCCTGGTGATCGGCTGCACCACGTTCCCCACCTGGAACAGCTATCCCGGCCTGTTCGCGAGCCTGGTCACCGGCAACCCGGTGATCGTCAAGCCGCACCCGGGAGCGGTGCTGCCGCTCGCCCTCACCGTGCAGATCTGCCGCGAGGTCCTCCAGGAGGCCGGGCAGAGCCCCGACCTGGTCACGCTGGCCGCCGAGGAGCCGGGCGACGGCATCGCGGCCACCCTGGCCACCCATCCCGACGTCCGCATCGTCGACTTCACCGGGTCGAGCGAGTTCGGCAACTGGCTCGAGGCCAACGCCCGCCAGGCCGTCGTCTACACCGAGAAGGCCGGGCTCAACACGGTGGTCGTCGACTCCACCGACGACTACAAGGGCCTGCTGCGCAACCTGTCCTTCTCGCTCTCGCTCTACAGCGGCCAGATGTGCACCACGCCGCAAAACATCCTGGTCCCCTCGAGCGGCATCGAGACCGACGCCGGGCACCGCAGTGCCGACGAGTTCGGGGCCGACCTGGCCGCCGCACTCGACAAGCTGCTCGGCGACCCGGCCCGAGCCGCGGGAACGCTCGGCGCGATCGTCAACGACGGGGTGCTGAGCCGGGTCACCGAGGCGGGCCACGCGAACAGCGTCATCCGCCCGACGGCCGAGGTCGCCGACGAGCAGAACCCCGGCGCCACCATCCGTACGCCCGTGGTCGTGCGTCTCGATGCGGCCGACGAGAAGGCGTACACGCGGGAATGGTTCGGCCCGGTCTCGTTCGTGATCGGCACCGAGTCGACCGGGCATAGCCTGCGCATCCTGGTCGAGACCGTCCGCGCGCACGGGGCCCTCACCGCCCTGGTCCACTCCACGAGCCCCGAGGTGCTGGCCGCGGCCCGTGAGGCGGCGCTCGACGCCGGCGTGCACCTGGCCGAAAACCTCACGGGTGGCGTGTTCGTCAACCAGACCGCCGCGTTCAGCGATCTGCACGGCTCCAGCGCCAACCCGGCGGCCACGGCCTCGCTGAGCGACGACCACTTCGTCACCGGCCGGTTCTTCACCCTCCAGTCCCGTCACCACGTCTGAGCGCGGAGGATCACCCATGGCTGAGGCCTTTCTCGTCGGCGGAGTCCGCACCCCGCAGGGCAAATACGGCGGTGCGCTGGCCGGCGTCCGCCCCGACGACCTGGCCGGGCTCGTCGTCCAGCAGGCCGTGGCCCGGGCCGGCGTGCCCGCCGATCAGATCGACGAGGTGGTGCTCGGCGCGGCCAACCAGGCGGGGGAGGACAACCGCAACGTGGCCCGCATGGCGGTGCTGCTGGCCGGGCTGCCCGACACCGTGCCGGGCTACACGGTCAACCGGCTGTGCGCGAGCGGGCTCACCGCGATCGTGTCGGCGGCCAACCAGATCCGGGCCGGTGAGGCCGACCTGATCGTGGCCGGTGGCGTCGAGTCGATGACCCGCGCGCCGTGGGTGATGCAGAAGCCCGGCACCCCGTGGGCCCGGCCGGGCGAGGTGGTCGACACGTCGCTGGGGTGGCGGTTCACCAACCCGGCGTTCGCCGCGTACGACCGGGAACGGACCGGAGACCGTCGCATCACCCTCAGCATGGGGGAGACCGCCGAAGAGGTCGCCGCGCTCGACGGCATCACCCGGGCCGACAGCGACGCCTTCGCGCTGCGCAGCCACGAGCGGGCGATCGCGGCGATCGACGCCGGGCGCTTCTCGGGCGAGATCGTGCCGGTGGGCGACGTGACCACCGACGAGATCCCGCGCCGCGGCTCCACCCTGGAGAAACTCGCCGGCCTGCGGCCCGTGTTCCGCGCCGGCGGGGTGGTCACGGCCGCATCGTCCTCGCCGCTCAGCGACGGCGCGGCGGCGGTGGTCGTGGCGAGCCGGGCCGCGGTCGAGCGTTACGGGCTCGTCCCGCGCGCCCGCATCGTCACCGCGGCCAGCGCCGGTGTGCCGCCGCAGATCATGGGCCTGGGCCCGGTGCCCGCCACCGAGAAGGCGCTCGACCGGGTGGGCTGGTCGGCCACCGACGTCGACGCGGTCGAGCTGAACGAGGCGTTCGCGGTGCAGGCCTTGGCCGTGATCCGTCGGCTCAAGCTGGACGAGGAACGGGTCAACGCCGACGGCGGGGCGATCGCCCTGGGGCATCCGCTGGGATGCTCGGGGGCCCGGCTCACGGTGACGCTGCTCGGCCGGATGGAGCGCGAAGACGCCCGGCGCGGCCTGGCCACCCTGTGCGTCGGCGTCGGACAGGGCGTCGCGATGCTGCTGGAGCGGCCGTGACCACGCTCGACGTCGAAGAGCTCGACGACCGGGTGGTGGTGACGTTGCGGCGGCCCGAGGCCCGCAACGCCATCAACGCGGCCATGGCGGCCGAGCTGCACGAGGTGTGCGCGGCCCTCGAGGCGAAACCGCGGCTGCTGCTGATCACCGGGGCCGACGGCACCTTCGCGGCCGGGGCCGACATCGGCGAGCTGCGCGAGCGCGGCCGTGACCAGGCGCTGCAGGGCATCAACCGGCGGGTCTTCGACCGGATCGCCAAACTGCCGCTGCCGACGGTGGCCGCGGTGGACGGCTACGCACTGGGCGGGGGCGCCGAACTGGCGTACGCGTGCGACCTGCGGCTGGCGTCGCCCACCGCGGTGTTCGGCAACCCCGAGCCGGGACTGGGCATTCTCGCCGCGGCCGGGGCCAGCTGGCGGCTGCGCGAGCTGGTCGGCGGGTCGGTCGCCAAGCAGGTGCTGCTCGCGGGGAAGCGGCTCGACGCCGACGACGCGCTGCGGTTCGGGCTGGTCGCCGAGGTCGTGCCCGCCGGCGAGCTGATCACGCGGGCGCACGCGCTGCTCGACCGGATGTCCCGGTCGGGTGCGCTCGCCCTGCGCCTGACCAAGCTCGTGGCCGACGGTGACGGGCATCCGCTGACCGACGACCTGGCGCAGGCCGTCCTCTTCGAGACCGACGACAAGCGCGACCGCATGGACGCCTTCCTGGCCGGCGGACGATCATGACGGCTCTCGACCTGAGGATCCCGAAGCTCGTCGCCGTCATCGGGGGCGGGCGGATGGGAGCCGGCATCGCCCAGGTCTTCGCGGCCGCCGGGTCGATCGTCTGCCTGGTCGAGCGTGACCCGGCGGCGGCCGCGGCGGCCCGCGACCGGGTGGCGATGGGCCTGCTGCGCGCCACGGAGAAAGGCGTCCTCACCGAGCCGGCCGACTCGGTGCTCGAACGGCTCCTGCTGGTCGACGACGTGTCGGTGCTCAGCGCCGACACCGATCTGGTGGTCGAGGCCGTCCCGGAAGACGCGGCGCTCAAGGTGCGCGTGCTGGCCGCGGCCGAGCGGGTCGTCGGCGAACAGGCCGTGCTGGCCAGCAACACCAGCTCGCTGTCGATCACCGGCCTGGCCGACGGGCTGCGCCGGCCCGCCCGGTTCCTCGGCATGCACTTCTTCAACCCGGTGCCGGCCAGCAAGCTCGTCGAGATCGTGACCAGCCCGCTCACCGCCGACAGCGCCCGCGACGCGGCCCGCTCGTGGGTGGCCGGGCTGGGCAAGAGCGAGGTCGTCGTCCGCGACTCGCCGGGTTTCGCCACCAGCCGGCTCGGTGTTCTGCTCGGGCTCGAGGCGATCCGCATGCTCGAGGAGGGCGTGGCCGACGCGGCCGCGATCGACCGGGCCATGGAACTGGGCTACCGGCATCCGATGGGACCGCTGCGCTCGACCGACCTGGTCGGTCTCGACGTGCGGCTGGCCATCGCCGAACATCTGCAGCGCGAGCTGGGCGAGCGGTTCGCCCCGCCGCGGCTGCTGCGCGACAAGGTGGCCCGCGGCGAGCTGGGACGCAAGGCGGGGCAGGGATTCTTCAGCTGGGAGGCGTCATGACTCAGGAGGCCGCTTTCACCGCGACGATCGAGAAGGATCAGCGGATCGAGCCGCGCGACTGGATGCCCGACGGCTATCGCAAGACGATGATCCGGCAGATCGCCCAGCACGCGCACTCCGAGATCATCGGCATGCAGCCCGAGGGCGCGTGGATCACCCGGGCGCCGTCGTTGCGGCGCAAGGCGATCCTGCTGGCCAAGGTGCAGGACGAGGCCGGTCACGGGCTCTACCTCTATTCGGCGGCCGAGACGCTCGGCGCCGACCGGGGCGACCTGACCCGCCGGCTGATCGAGGGCCGGCAGAAGTACTCGTCGATCTTCAACTACCCGACGCTCACCTTCGCCGACGTGGGCGTGATCGGCTGGCTGGTCGACGGCGCCGCGATCTGCAACCAGGTGCCGTTGTGCCGCAGTTCCTTCGGCCCGTACGCGCGAGCGATGATCCGCATCTGCAAGGAGGAGTCGTTCCATCAGCGGCAGGGCTACGAGCTGCTGATGACGATGATGCGCGGCACCGAGGCCCAGCGCGACATGGTGCAGGACGCGGTGAACCGCTGGTGGTGGCCGTCGCTGATGATGTTCGGGCCGCCCGACGCGGAATCGCCCAACACCGCGCAGTCGATGGCCTGGAAGATCAAGCGCCACACCAACGACGAGCTGCGTCAGCGCTTCGTCGACATGAGCGTGCCGCAGGCGTCCGCTCTGGGGGTCACGCTGCCCGACCCCGATCTGCGGTGGAACCCGGAACGCGAGCACCACGACTTCGGCGAGATCGACTGGTCCGAGCTCAAACGGGTGATCTCGGGCGACGGGCCGCTGAACGCCGAGCGGATCGAGCATCGCCGCCGGGCCGACGAGGACGGCGAGTGGGTGCGATCGGCGGCGGCTGCCCATGCCGCCAAGAAGCAGGGGGTGCGGGGATGACCGACGGCGAGATCCGGCACGAGTGGCCGCTGTTCGAGGTGTTCGTGCGGGCCAAGCGTGGGCTCAACCACGTCCACGTGGGGTCGTTGCGGGCCGCCGACCACGAGATGGCCCTGCACCACGCGCGTGATCTCTACACCCGGCGCAACGAGGGCGTGAGCATCTGGGTCGTGCGGTCCGACGACGTGGTGGCGTCCGGGCCGGACGAGAAGGACGCGTTCTTCGCGCCCAGTGGCGACAAGGTCTACCGCCACCCGACGTACTACTCCATTCCCGACTCGGTCCCGCACATCTGAGGCCGCCATGTCCTTCGACGACGCCTACCAGGCCCTCACCGATCACGACGACGACGCGCGCTGGGCGTACGGGACGGGATTCGCCGATCCCCTGGCCGGCGTGCCGACCGCCCTGCCCGACGGGGTCGACCACGCCGACCTGGCCGCCTACTGCCTGATGATCGGCGACGACGCGCTGATCATGTCGCACCGGCTCCAGCAGTGGGTGACCCGCGCGCCCGAGCTCGAGGACGAGATGGCGATCGCCAACATCGGGCTCGACCTGCTGGGCCAGGCCCGGCTCCTGCTGACCCGCGCCGGTGAGGCCGAGGGCGGCGGCCGCGGCGAGGACGACCTGGCCTATCTGCGCGATCCGCAGGACTTCCGGCACGTACGCCTGGCCGAGCGGGCCGACGCTGATTTCGCGCATCTGGTGGCGCGGTTGCTGGTCTTCGCGACGTGGCGGCTGGCGCTGCTCGACCGGCTGTCGGCGAGCGGTGATCCGGTGCTGGCGGCGATCGGGGCCAAGGGGGTGAAGGAGGTCGCCTACCACCGGGACTACGCGGCGGGCTGGGTCGTGCGGCTGGGCGACGGCACCGAGCTGTCCCACCGGCGTATGCAGGCTGCGGTGGACGCGGTGTGGCCGCTGATCGGGGAGCTGTTCGAGGCGCATCCGGTCGAGCTGCGCCTGGTGGGGGTCGCGGTCGACCCGTCCTTGCTGCGGGCCGAGTTCGACGGGGTGCTGGCCGAGGTGCTGCGGGTGGCGACGCTCCACGCTCCCGGGCCCGGCGCCGGCCCGGGTCCCAGTTCCGCCGGTGACAGTTCTGCCGGCGACGGTTCTGCCGGCGACGGTCCCGTCCGGGGCCGGGACGGGTTTCACACCGATGAGCTCGGGGAGATCCTGGACGAGATGCAGGGGCTGGCCCGGGCAACGCCGGGTGGTGTGTGGTGACCGCGCCGGCGACGGTGACCGCGGCTCAGGTGGCGGCGGGCGTCACCGATCCCGAGCTGCCGTTTCTCACGCTGGCCGAGCTGGGGATCCTGCGCGAGGTGCGGGAGACCGGCGACGGCGTCGAGGTGACGATCACACCCACCTATTCGGGCTGCCCGGCCATGGATGCCATTCGCGCGGATCTGCTGCGGGCGCTGCACCGGGCCGGCTTCGAGCGGGCCCAGGTGCGGACCCTGCTCGCGCCGGCCTGGACCACCGACTGGATCTCCGAGGAGGGGCGGGCCAAGCTGGCCGCGGCCGGGATCGCGCCGCCGGGTCCGGCACCCCGGCGTGCGGCGGGCGGGCCGGTGCCGCTCACGCTCGGCATCCGTGACGAGCCGGTCGACTGTCCACTCTGTGGTGCGGGCGAGACCGAGCGGCTGGCCGCTTTCGGGGCGACCGCGTGCCGCGAGTTGCGGCGGTGCCGGGCGTGCCGGGAGCCGTTCGAGCACGTGAAGGAGATCTGACGTGCGGGACTTGGTGGCGCGGCGGCGGGTGGCCTTCGGGTCTGACGTGCGGGGCTTGGTGGCGCGGCGGCGGGTGACCCTCGGGTCTGACATGCGGGACTTGGTGGCGCGGCGGCGGGTGACGTTTGGCTCTGGCGTGCGGGGCTTTGCGCGGCGGCGACTGATGGCGTTTGCGGAGGGGGTCTGAGGTGCGGGACTTTCATGCGCTGCGGGTGGCCGAGGTCGAGCGGCTCTGTGCCGATGCGGTGGCGGTGACGTTCGAGGTTCCGGATGAGCTGGCGGGGGTCTACGCGTTCCGGCCGGGGCAGTCGCTGACGGTGCGGCGGCCGGGGGACGGTCGTGATGAGCGGCGGTCCTATTCGATCTGTGCACCGGCGGGAGCCCGGCCCCGGATCGGGGTGCGGGAGGTGCCGGGCGGGCTGGTGTCGAGCTGGCTCGTGCACGAGCTGCGGACCGGTGACGCGGTGGAGGTGGCGCCGCCGTCGGGGACGTTCACGCCTGACCTCCAGGCCGGTGGGCGGCACGTGATGATCGCGGCCGGGTCGGGGATCACGCCGGTGCTGTCGATCGCCGGGTCGCTGCTGCGTAACCCGGAGGCGCAGGTGGCCGTCCTCTACGGCAACCGGCGGGCCGACACGGTCATGTTCGCCGAGGAGCTGGCCGACCTGAAGGACCGGCATCCGTCCCGGCTGGAGCTGGTGCACCTGCTGTCACGGGAGGCGCGCGAAGTAGACCTGCTCAGCGGGCGGCTCGACGGGGCCAAACTGCGCGCGCTGCTGCCGGTGCTGCTCGACGTGCCGGCGGTGGAGCACTGGTGGTTGTGCGGGCCGTACGGGATGGTCGTGGACGCCACCGAGGTGCTCGGCGAGGCCGGGGTCGCGCCGGAAAGGATCCACCGCGAGTTGTTCTGGGTGGATGAGGCGCCGCCTGAGCCCGTACGGGAAAATGACCTTGAAGCAGGGACGGGCAGCGAGGTGACCGTGCTGCTCGACGGACGGTCGACGACGGTGACGGTGCGGCCGCAGGAGACCGTGCTCGACGGGGCGCAGCGGTCGCGGCCCGACCTGCCGTTCGCCTGTAAGGGCGGGGTGTGCGGCACGTGCCGGGCGCGGGTGGTCGAGGGCGAGGTGTCCATGCGGCGCAACTTTGCCCTGGAACAGGCCGAGGTGGACGCCGGGTTTGTCCTCACCTGCCAGTCGACGCCGGTGTCGGAGAAGGTGACAGTCAGTTTCGACGAGTAGCGGCCGCCGCCGAGATCGCAGAGATCGACGAAACGCCGGACGACCCGGCGACGCACGGGGTCGCGCGTGGTGTGGACGGCGCCACCGCGGGTGGAGGCGTCAGGTCAGGAGCTTGGTGACGCGCTCCTTGTCGATCCGGTCGTCCAGGCGGGCCGGGTCGAGGTGGGCGCAGAGGATGATCGAGGCACCGACCGTGAGGGGGCCCAGCAGCCAGATCAGCGGCTGCTCGTGGGCGGCGGTGTCGATCAGCACGCGGTCGCCGGCGCGGATGCCGTTGCGGGCGGCGGTTGCGGCGGCCACTTCCGCATATTCGCGGTAGGTGGTGCCGTCGGTCACCGCGGGCAGGTGCTCGGCGATCTCGTGCCGTGGCGGGTGGGCGCCCAGGTAGGGGCGCAGCGCCGAGATGTAGTCGAGGTAGCCGCCCGGCACGTCGGCCGTCGCCTCGCCGTGCGGAGCCAGGCCGAGCACGAACTGGTGGCCTCCGGTGGGGACATCGTCGAGCCAGTTGCCGACGCGGCGGCGTTCGACGAAGGTCACGTCGAGCGGGGCACCCGCGGGGTCGAGGCCCGCCGTGGCCCAGCCCCGGATCGACAGCTCCAGCCCGGCCGACCATGCGCCGAGCAGCACGGCCGCAGTCTGCCAGTGCGGGGGCAGCAGCACCGCCGCGGTGCGTCCCGGGCCGAGCCGGCAACCCTCGGTGAGCAGCGCGGCCGTCGCCGCCGTCCAGCCGCCGAGTTCGCCCGCGGTGAGGCCGAAACGCTCACCGGTCGCGTCGTCGTAGTACGTGATCAGGTCGCCCGAGGTCATGCCTCAAGTTCTACGCTGCCAGGCCGTGCCATCGTTCACGGGCATAGCGGCTCAGGAGATGCACCGTGCGCGGCCCGGCCACGCCGTCGGCGACCAGGCCGGTGCGCTCCTGGAATTCGCGTACGCCCTCGGTGAGGTCGTCGCCGGGCCGCAGGCCGGCCTCGGTGAGCAGTTCGCGGATGCAGTCCGGGTCGGGCGGCGGGGGTGAGCCCAGGCCGATCACGCCGCCGACCGCGACGCCGACCACGGAGAGGATTCCTCGTGCGGACATCTGTGCCTCCTGCTGGTGAGGGGATGTCTCCAGCATCGGTCGGCGGCCTGTGCGCGACATCGGACCGCCGTCTCGGAAGCCTGTGCATGGCTGCGACTTTCGGCCGACCCGGTGATGTGCCTGGGGTCTGGCCCGCACGTGACGAACTGTCAGGCGGGGCAGGCGGTGGCCTTGGCCAGCGCGAGGACCGCCCGGGCAGCGGCCGGGGTGAGACCCTGCCGCTGGATCTCGCCGACTGTCGTGGCGTCCGGGCGTCCCTTCCTGACTCCGGTGCAGGTCTGCTCGCCGAGGGCGGCCACCTCCTCGTCCCGCCGGTCGATCACCACCTCGGGCAGCTTCTCCCGCACCCGGGCCACGAACTGGTCGTAACCGCGCGTTGCCGTCGGCGAAGGTGGCGGAGACGACCGGGGCGCCGGCACGGTCGTGGTCACGATGGGTGCGCCCGGCGGGGGAGGCGTGGACGTCTCTTCCCGTACGAGGGGAGGTGACGTCTCCGCCCGTACGGGAACACCGACTGATGCCGGATCCGGATCGGAGCAGCCGGTCAAGGTCGCGGCGAGCATCAATCCGCCGGACGCGGCCGTGAGCAGGTATCTGTGCACCCGGCGACGGTAGGCGAGGATTGCCGCGCCGCGCGGGGGCTCGCCCACTCCCGGGTGACGGCGCGACCCACGCGGGTGATCCGCGTGACGTCACAGGTTATGCACAGGACGTATTGATGCGCGGATTGATGCGGCGAGCAGGGATCGACGGCGATGCGTGATCCACGGCATACAGCGAACCCACAGACCTCTCACCGGTAGCCGACAAGGTACCGGGTCACTGTGGGTTCACCAGCCAATGAAGCGAGGCGTCGCCATGACCGACCTGATGACCCGGCCCAGCCAGTCCGACCAGCCGCCGTACGACGGATACCACGGCTACGTGACGCCGCCGCCCCCGCCCGCACCGCCGTACGTGCCCTCGGAACCCGGCGACCGCCGCTGGCCGCGCCGTGTGGCCGGTGGGGCCGCGGTGCTCGCGTTGATCGCCGCCGGTGGCACTGCCGGGGGTGTGGTCGCCGAGCGTTATCTCACCGGCCACGACTCCACCGCGGCGACCGCCACCACGTCATCGACCACGGCCGCGAGCGGCGCGACCGTCACCGAAGGCGACGACCTGGCCGCGATCGTCAAGCAGGTGCAGCCGAGCGTCGTGACCGTTCTGGTCGACAGTCAGCAGTCGACCTCGCTGGGCTCCGGCGTGGTGCTCAGCTCGGACGGCCTGATCCTGACCAACAACCACGTGATCGAGAGCGACGGAACCGTCAGCGTGCGCCTCTCCACCGGGCAGACCGTGCCGGCCCGGGTGGTCGCCACCGACACCACCCACGACCTGGCCCTGGTGCAGGCGACCGGGCTGACCGGCCTGACCCCGGTCACGTTCGGCACCAACGACAGCGTCGCCGTGGGTGACACCGTGCTGGCCTTCGGTGCTCCGCTCGGCCTGGAGAACACGGTCACCTCCGGCATCGTCTCGGCCCTCGACCGCAGCATCAGCACGGCCACCGAGTCGGCCACCGGGTCCGGCACCGAGCAGCTGAGCGGCCTGATCCAGACCGACGCCGCGATCAACCAGGGCAACTCGGGCGGCGCGCTGGTCGACCTGTCCGGTCACGTGATCGGCATCAACGTCGCGATCGCCACGGCCAGCCAGTCGTCGACCGGCAGCATCGGCGTCGGCTTCGCCATCCCGGCCGACACCGTGACGGCCGCCGTCAAGCAGATGGAATCTCAGATCAACTGACCGATTCATGATCCGAATATGGCCGTCCGGGGCTGCCGGACCGGCCATGCGGACCGTACCGTGCGCACGTGACTTCGGCCGCCGACTCTCCATCCGCCGTGCCCGGCTCGCCCGCCGACTGGCCGCCCGCCGTGCCGGGCTCGCCCGCGGCGCCGGCCCGGCCCACGACGGTGACTGTCGCCTTCTGGTTCCAGGTGGGGCTGGTCGCGGTCCTGCTGATCCTGATCGGCATGTCGATCGCGGGCGCCGTGCACTACAACGGGCTGATCGACGAGGCGGCCCGGGCCACCTCGGCCGACGCCGAAGAAGTGTCGCTCGAGCGCGAGGACAACGTGGCCGGCACGCTCTTCGCCGCGATCCCGCTGCTCCTACTGGCCATCTGGCTCGGCATCACGGCCATCTGGGTCCGGCGCGGCAGCAACATCGCCCGCATCCTCACCTGGGTCGGGCTCGGCGCACCGCTGCTGCTGGGGCTGGGCTGCTGTTTCTTCGGCTTCTTCGCGTTCGCGATGTTCATACCGTTCGACGAGTCGTTCGCCGACGACCCCGAGTTCGCCGACGACCCGACCATGGACTTCTCGGACAGCCCGTTCTACGACAAGCTCTTCAGCCTCGACAGCGGTGGCTGGAGCGTCGCCTATGACGCTGTCATCTCCACTGCGCTCGGGCTGGCGCTGCTGTTCGCCGTGACCGTGGTCGTTCTGCTGGTCGTCAGCCCGTCCAACCGGTACTTCCGGCCGCTGGGCCGGGTGGCTTTCGGTTTCCCGTACGGGCCCATGCCCGGCCCGTACGGCTACCCGGGCCCGGTTCCCGGGCCCTACGGTTACCCCGGCCCGGTTCCCTACGGTTACCCGGGTCCGCCGCCGGCTGCCTTCTACGGTTACCCGGGCGTGCCGCCGGTCCCTGGTCCGTACGGCTATGCGGGTCCGCCGCCGCCCTTCCCGCCGCCGATGCCGCCGTTCCCCGGGCCGTCGCAGCCTTTCCCGGCCGCGCCGCCGTGGGAGCAGACACCGGCCCAGCAGGCACCGGCCCAGTCGGCCCCGGAAGCGTCGCCGGCCGCTGAGCCGTCGCCCGAATTCCCGGCGGCTCCGCCCGACCAGACGCCATCACCCGCTCAGGACCGCTGAGCACCCGGACTCGCGGGCCGGGGCGGCCGCTACCGCCCCGGCCCGCAGGCACATTCCGTCGCCGTCACCGAGCCTCACGCGTCGCCGAACCACCGCCTCAGCGCCGCGCGCAACGTCTCCACGTCCGGCTCGTCGTCCTGGGCGACCCACGCGACGTAGCCGTCCGGCCGCACCAGCATCGCCGTGACCCCGGCGACCGGTTCCGCGACCACGTCGACCCTCGACTTCCACGGCTCCGCGACCGCCGCCAGCGACCCGGTTCTGTCGACCAGCACCGCCCGCGCCCCGCGCTGCACCGTCCCCAGGTCGGGTGAGAAGCGCCCCACCCACGGTCCGTCCACCCCCATGTCGTAGCGGACGTCGGCCCCCGCGATCAGGTCCGCCACCCGTTGCAGCACCACCGGTTCCGCCAGCAGCTCCCCGAAGAGCACCCGCAACGCCGTCACCTCGGGCCCCGGCCCGGTCAGCACCGACTGCGCCTGTGTCTGCATGGTCACGCGTTCGGCGACGGGACGGCGCTCCCGCTCGTACGTGTCGAGCA
Source organism: Paractinoplanes bogorensis (assembly GCF_018829635.1). Classification (GTDB taxonomy): domain Bacteria; phylum Actinomycetota; class Actinomycetes; order Mycobacteriales; family Micromonosporaceae; genus Actinoplanes; species Actinoplanes bogorensis. Next base: position 103,948 of record NZ_JAHKKG010000014.1, on the reverse strand, counting down.
GCCCCGCCGGCGCCCACCCCTGGATCGTCGCCGCGAGTTTCCAGGCCAGGTTGACCGAGTCCTGCAGTCCGAGGTTGAGCCCGGGCCCGCCGATGGCCGAGTGCACGTGGGCCGCGTCGCCGACGAGCAGCACCCGCCCCTCGCGATAACGGTCGGCGATCCGGGTGTTGCCGCCGACCAGCCGCCGCAGTTTGTGCGGACCGTCTCCGGCCGGTGGCCCGATCGGCACCGGCGCGCCGACCACGTATTCGAGGGTCTCCCGCAGCTCGTCCACCCCGAACGGCTCCGCAGTCCCGGGCCGTCCGGTCGTCGAGACGTTGATCATCGTGCGGCCGCCGCCCGGGTAGGGCGCGAACACGACCAGCCCCCGCTCGGTGCGCTGATGCTGGAAGGGCGGAATCACCCCGTACCCCGGAATGCGCAGCCCACCCGATTCCGCATCGCGCAGCGAATCGGGAACGCTGACATCGGCCGCCCGCGACACCATATGGTCGGTCGTCACTCCCGGAAAGTCGATTCCGGCCATTTTCCGGGTCAAGCTGCGCCCGCCGTCGGCGCCCACCAGATAGGCCGCCTCGAGCCGATGACGTCCGTCGATTTCCGCGACCACGCCGTCCTCATTCTGAACGAGCCCCGAAAGCGTATGTCCACTGCGGATCTCGACGCCCAGTTCGCGGGCCCGCTCGGCCAGCATCGCCTCGATCCGCTGCTGCGGCACCAGCACGGTGTAGACCGGGTTGTGCTCCAGCCGCCCGAATTCCAGCGGAAAGGCCGCGAACATGAACCGGTCGGCGGGCCGCGGCGAGCCCCCGTCGGCGAGACGTCCATAGAGTCCCCGCCGTTCGAGAAGCCGTACGACCTGCCCGACCATCCCGTTGGCGCGATATTCCGGACCGGGTTCCGTGCGGCGCTCGATCACCACGGGCCGCACCCCGGCCAGGGCCAGTTCGCAGGCCGTCATCAGCCCGTTGGGCCCACCGCCGCAAATAACCACATCACATTCAAATTCCATGACAGAGCCTTCCCCGTACGCGAAAAAGGCGGCTACCGGCCCGGCGGCTGCAGCCCGGTCGACAGCTGCCGCAACGCCTCGGCGAGCACCCGCCGCACGTCGACGTCACGCCCGCTGCCGGCCACAAAGAGCTGGGTCGCCACGTTCCCGGCCGCCAGCACGGCCGCCGCCACCAGCCGCGGATAGAGGTCCGACGGATCGGTCCCGGTCCGCGTTCCGACCGCCGCCGCCAGCGCTACTTCGGCGTCGGCCCCGGCTCGCAGTGTCTCGGCCTGGATGGCCGGCACCTCGAGCATCAAGCGGAGACCGTGCACCCAGGCCTCGCGGTCGAGCGGCGGATTCGCCGCCACCTCAGGACCCATGTCGAACTGCGACAGCACCGCCTGCTCGAGGGCCTCCCACAGCGGTTCCCCGGCCGGCCGTGCGCGCAACTCGTCGGCCATCCGGAGGCAGCGGTCGAGGTGCCGTGAGGCGACCGCCTCGGCCTTGCTGGAGAAGTAGTTGTTGAACGTACGCGGGGAGACGCCGGCTTCGGTGGCGATGTCTTCCACGAGCACCCGGTCGTAGCCGCGCTCGACGATGAGGCGGATGGCCGACCAGCTCAGCGTGGTCCGGGTCTGCTGCTTCTTGCGTTCCCGGAGTCCCATGACCCCCACCATAACGAAAACTGCGTGGCACGCAAAGATGCGTGCCACGCAGCAATCACAGCGGAATCTCAGCCGGCCAGGTGACCCCAGCGATCCTCCAGCTCAGGCCACGTCCCCTGGTCTTCGACCTTGCCCGCGATCAGCACGACCACCCGGTCGGCCTGGTTGAGCGCCGCCCGCTTGGATGTCGACCCGACCACGGTGACCCCGTGCGACCGCAGCGCCCGCCACAGCTCGAGCTCGGTGGTCACGTCGAGCGCCGACGACACGTCGTCCGCGATCAGGAGTTCCGTACGCGGTGCCAGCGCCCGGGCCAGCGCCAGCCGCTGCAGCTGCCCGCCGGACAGGCGCGTCCCCTTGTGCCCGATCAGCAGCTGCAGGCCACCGCCGGCCGCCGCCAGGTCGTGCTCGAGCTGGGCCGTCGACACCGCGTCGGCCGCATCCACCTCGTGGCCGAGCTGGATGTTGTCGGCGACCGTGCCGGACAGCACCCGCGGCAGCTGGGCCACGTAGCCGACCTGGTTGGGGCGCAGGAACACCTCGGGCTCGTCGACCGGCTCGCCGTTCCAGCGCAGCTCGCCCGCGTGGTGGACGATGCCGGCCAGCGCCCGGAGCAGCGACGACTTGCCCGCACCGACCGGGCCGACCACGAGCACCAGCTGACCCCGCTCGACCGTCAGGTCGACGTCCTGCGCGCCGACCGTCCCGTTCTCGTGCACGGCGCTGAAGCCGCGCAGCTCCAGCGTGCGCAGCGGGTTGCGCGGCGCGGTCGGTGGCGCCGGGGCGGTGCCGGCCGACAGGTCGACCCCGGACACGTCGGACGAGTATTCGGCCGTGCCGGTCATCGCCACCGTGCGACGGGTCCACACCCGGGCTGACGGCAGCTGGCTGACCAGCGATGCCGTGGTCCAGGCGAACCAGCGCGCGGCCCCCAGCACCGTCACCGCGATCAGGGTGGCGGCGGCCGAGAGCGATCCCGACAGGTAGAGCCCCCACGCCGCGATCGGCAGCAGCCCGCTGGCGATCGACGGGGTGGACCGGGCCCACACCTGGATGGCGATCTCCCGGCGTTGCAGCTCACTGCGCGCGCCGTCCAGCCGGGCCAGATGGGCGAGTACCGGTTCGGTGGCGCCGGCCAGCTTGACCGTACGGGCGGCCGACAGTGACGACACCAGCGCCGTGGCGAACGCGGCGCGGGCTGCGACCGTACGGCGGGCGGCCGTTTCCAGCCGCGGACCGAACAGCGTCGCGGCCAGCCCGGACAACACCATCGTGCCCAGGAAGAACAGCGCCGGCACGATCGACTGCGACGCGAACGTCATGGCCACGATCAGCACCACGCTGGTGACGTTGTCGATCAGGTTGTCGGCCAGCATGACCACCCGCTCGGTGTCGCCGCCCTGGGCCACCACCTCGGCCGGGGTGTGCTTGCTGACCCGGCGCGGGCCGATCTGGCCGTGCACCAGGCGCAGGCTGATCCGCAGCATCTGCCGGACCCACCACTCCGGGAACCAGGCGCCCGTGTAGTAGAGCGTCGGGATCGCGACGATCAGGCCGGCCGCGATCGCCACCGCCGGATAGAGCGGGCTGCCGACGCCGTCGACGACGTTCGCCCACAGCAGCGGCAGGATCGCGCCGTCCAGGCCGAGCAGCACCAGCACCACGAACAGCGAGACCGCGCCCAGCCCGTACCGCTTGTCGTTCAGGGCCAGGCGGACGATCTCACGCATCGTGCGGACCCGCGGTTCCTCGGGCAGCGGCGGCGGTTCGACCGGCGGCAGCTTGTTGGCCAGCGCCTCGGCGCCCAGCTCGACCTGTGCCGCGGTGTCCCAGTCGCGTTCCTCGACGATGACCCCGCCGCCGGCCGGCGCGGTGGTCGCCGGCACGGTCAGGCTGCTGCTCGCCATCAGCTCGGCGAAGCGCCGCGACTCGCGCAGCGGACCCGACTCGAGCACCACGCCGTCGGCCAGCACGACCACCTCGTCGCAGCGCTGCACCGACGACAACCGGTGCGCGACGATAACGCCGATGCGGCCGTCGAGCAGCCGGTCGGTCGCCCGTTGCACCCACGACTCGGTGACCGGGTCCATCCGGGCGGTGGCCTCGTCGAGGATCACCACGTGCGGGTCGCGGACCAGGATGCGTGCGAACGCGACCAGCTGTTCCTGCCCGGCCGACAGCTTGTAGCCGCCCTCGCCGAGCTTGGTGTCGATGCCGTCGGGCAGGCTCTCGGCCCACGGGCTCAGGCCGAGCTCGTCGAGCGCGCCCTGGGCCTTGGGCAGCAGTGCGGTGTCGAACAGCGCGATGTTCTCGGCCAGAGTTCCGGACAATATTTCCGTACGCTGCGGCACGATCGCCGTCCACCGCCGCAGCCCCTCCACGGCCAGGTCGTTGAGGTCGGTGCCGCCGAGGAAGACGGTGCCCCGGGGCACGTCGACCGCCCGGGTCAGCACCTTGGCCAGCGTCGACTTGCCCGATCCGGTGCGGCCGATCAGCGCGTACGAGCGTCCGCGGGCGAACGTGAGGCTGACGTCCTTGAGCGCCGGGGGGCGTCCGCTGTCCGACTCGCCGTACCGGAAGGTCAGATCGCGGACCACGAGATCGCCGTCGAGCGGATCGCGGCCCTCGGTCGGCTCCTGCGCGACATCTTGCAGCAGCTGCACCCGGCTCCAGGCGCCGAGCGCGTTCTGCAGCTCGGGCACCATGCGGGTGACGTGTTCGAGGGTGCCGCCGAAGCCGAGCGCCAGCAGCCAGACGGCGGTGAGCCGGGCGCCGTCGATGTGCCCGTTGATCAGCGCCCACGCCCCGGCCACGACGAGGACCGCGATGAGCGTACGGGTGATGGTGCCGGCGCCCATGGTGATGCGCGCCGACGAGCGCCAGACCAGACGACCGCGCCGCAGCACCTCGGCCGCGCGCCGGGCGTAGAGGCGGCGGACGTACGGCGCGGCCAGGCTGGTCCGCACGTCGTCCTGCCCGTGGATCGACTCCTCCATCACGGCGGCGAGGTCGGACCAGGCCTCCTCCTCGGCGATCCGGCGCGGCGAGAGGCGCTGGATCGGCTTGTTCATGGTGACGTAGAGCAGGATCGACACGATCACCATGCCGACGCCGGCCGGCCACCACACGAAGAACGCGGTGACGATCGAGAAGGCGGCGACGGCGATCGACTGCGCGATCCGCACGCCGCTGCCGCGCAGCTGGGAGCCGACCTCGTAGACGTCGGCGTCGATCCGGTCGAGCATCTCGCCGACCGGCGTGTTCTCGAGCGCGGGCAGATTCTGCCCGAACGCCACCCGGTTGAGCCCGCGGCGGATCTTGGCGGCCCAGTCGGCGGTCAGCCGGGCCGCGACCAGGCCGACGAAGACGTCGCTCAGCACGGACGCCACGAGCGCGCCGGCGAGCACGGTGAACAGCGACGCCGATCGATTGACGAGGACCTGACCGGTCAGCGCCAGGGCCCCCGCCGATCCCGCCGCGCCGAGCAGGATGAGAGCCGCCACGAGGGCCGAGCGGCTCCTCGAGGTGGCCCACAGATCGCGAAGCAGGCGCATAGAAGAAGTCCTCTGTTCGGGTGGAGCGGCGGTGACTCCATACTCATCCGTACGCAGGAGGTCTTCAACGGAATTACGTGGCGCAACGGCATGGCGCCTGTCACCATCGATCGCCGTGCGAGATCTTCCGGACGCCGTACGGGCGAAGGCGCTGGACGCCGGTGCGCCGGAGTGGCTCGCGTCGTTGCCCGCCCTGGTCGCCGCGCTCGCTGACGAGTGGCACCTGGAGGTCGGCGACGCCTTTCCCGACCCCACCGAGGCGTACGTGGTGGCGGTCACCCGCGCCGACGGCACGCCCGCGGTGCTTAAGCTGCTGGTGCCCCGCCGCAGCGACGCCGCCCGCTACGAGATCGCCGTGCTGCGCCTGGCCGGGGGAGTGTCGTGCGCCCGCCTGCTGGCCGCGGACGAGGCACGCGGCGCGCTGTTGCTGGAGCGGCTGGGCCCCGCGATGTCGACGCTGGCGCTGCCGCAGCTCGAGCGCCTGCCGATCCTGTGCGACCTGGCCGCCGCGATCTGGCGTCCGGCATCGGGGCAACGGTCGTCCGCGAGCCCGACGGCCGGGCTCCCCACCGGCGCGGAGAAGGCAGAGTGGCTGTCCGGATACATCCGCCGGAAGTGGGACCTGCTCGGGCGGCCGTGCTCGCGGGCGGCCGTGGATCAGGCGCTGGCCGCCGCGGAAAGCCGCCGTGCCGCCCACGACCCGGCCCGGGCGGTCCTCAATCACGGCGACGTCCACCAGTGGAACGCCCTGCGCGCGGGCGACGGCTTCAAGCTGGTCGACCCCGACGGCGTGTGGGCCGAGCCCGAGTACGACCTGGGCGTCCTGATGCGCGAGGACCCGGTCGAGCTGATGGCCGGCGACCCGTGGGCCCGAGCCCACTGGCTGGCCGCCCGCACCGGCACCGACCCGCGCGCGATCTGGGAGTGGGGCGTCGCCGAGCGTGTCAGCACCGGCTTGGCGCTCACCGCGATCGGTCTGCAGCCGGTCGCCGCCGACATGCTCGCCGCCGCCGACGCGATCGCCGGTGATTGAATTACCTGTGCGCGTAGAACTGCGGACCTACTCCGCGACGCTGTCCTGGCCTGACGGTCCGGACGCGCGGTTCGACGTGACGCCGCACGGTGCCACGGAGTGCTCGATCGCGCTGCGGGACGGCGGCCGGTGGTACGACCTCATGGGCTTCGACGACCGTCGGCCGCGCTGGACGACCGTCGCGAACCTCGCCGGTGTCATCCCGAGCGGTGCGTTCCTGCCACGATCCCGCGGCCTGGAGATTGTGCGGACGGCCGCGGCAGACGGTCCAGGCGCCCTGCGTGCCGCGCACGAATGATGCCCGGTCCCGTCGTGGGTGTCCGACCGCGATAGCTACCTGGTCCGCGACATCGCGGAGGCTCTTCTGGACCGGGCGGGCGACGAGCTCGTTCGGATGGGGAGCGGACACGTGCCGGCCGGCGTGCGACGCCTGGCGTGCCTGCTGGGCGTGCACAACGAGGCCATGAGCAGTGGCCTCGGCGCCGCCCTGACCGACACGTCGGCGCAGCGGTGGGGCGAGGCGATCAGAGCGTGCGACGAACTCGGACTGAGTGACGTGGCCGCACTGTTACGCCGTCTCGACCCGCAGCAGCCCGACGTCGACCTCACCGTCGGGCTGCAGGGCGAGTACTTTCGTCTGACCTCCGCGGGCACATGGCACGGCGACGACGCGATCCGTTCCGCCCTGCGGCGCCGTGTCGAGCAGGCACCAAGCGAATACGGCGTACAGGGGACGCCACCGCCGCCCCCGTCCGGGCGATACGACGACCTCCGGCCGACCGGGTCCGGTGCATTCCTGCGCGGCCTGGCTGCCCGGCCACCGACTGAGCGGCGCCCTAGCCGGCGCGGAGGGTGATCAGGGTGATCTCGCTCGGGGCGAAGATCCGGAACGGCGGCCCCCAGAAGCCCGTGCCCCGGCTCGTGTAGAGCTGGGTGCGCTCGCCGTGGCGGGAGAGGCCCTGCAGCGACGGCTGGTCGGTCAGCACCAGGTAGTGGAACGGCCACATCTGGCCGCCGTGGGTGTGGCCGGAGATCTGCAGGTCGACGCCGTGGGCCACGGCGCCGGGGATCTGGGCCGGCTGGTGGGCCAGCAGCAGCACCGGCAGCGCCGGGTCGGCCCCGGCGAGCGCCGCCTCGTGGTCGGTGTGGTGGCCGGGCACGCCCGAGCCGGCCGCCGTGCGGTCGTCGACCCCGGCGACCACCAGCGAGTCGCCGCCTCGGGTCACGATCACGTGCCGGTTGTGCAGCGCCTCCCAGCCGAGCGAGGCCATGTGCTCGACCCAGCGCTGGGCGCCGCTGAAGTATTCGTGGTTGCCGGTCACGTAGACCCGGGCCATCGACGCCCGGACGTCGGCCAGCGGCGCGGCCTGGCTGACCCGCTGGGACACCTCGCCGTCGGCGATGTCGCCGGTGTGCGCGACCACGTCGGCGTCGAGCGTGTTGATCACCTCGGTGACCCCGCGCGACCAGCGGGACCGTTCGATCGGGCCGTAGTGGGTGTCGGTGATCAGCACCAGCCGCAGGCCGTCGAGCCCGCGGCCGAGCCGGGGCAGGGTGACCTCGACCCGGCGCACCCGCGGCACCCGGCGCGCCTCGATCGTGCCCCAGACCAGCAGGACCACCGCCACGGCCGCGGCCGCCGCCGTCGCGATGCGGGAGCGGGCCGGGGCGTCGACGCCGGCCAGCGCCAGCACCAGGCGCAGCAGCTGGCCGGCGATCGACCACACGAAGAGCTGCCAGATCACACCGAGCATGGTGTCGGCGATGACGGCAGGCCCGTCGCGGTGGTGGCGGCCGTGGCCCGAGAACATCAGGAACGGGAACGCGACCAGCGCCACCGCGAAGACCACCGTGCCGGTCACCTGGACCGCGGCCGGCCAGTCGTTGCCGGAGCCGATGAACGTCCACCAGGGCACGCCGAACAGCAGCAGCAGGACGGCGGTGACGATCAGCCCGAACCGGATCGCGCGGCCCGGCCGGCGGCGGCGCGGCTCGGTCTCGACGGTTTCACCTACAGACACGAGTTGAACTATGACACCTCACGGTCGGATCGAGGACTCAGTCGTCCCGCCCACCGCCGCCAGGCCCTATAACCGGGGCTCGGGGGAAGCACGGGGGAGCTTCACATGTTCACAGCAACTGTCGTGGCCGCGGTGGCGGCTGCCCTGGTGGGCGCGCCGGTGCCGCCGGACGCGCCGGGCCCGGTGGCCGGGCCGTTCGACTCGGCGGCCGACCGGCGGGGCCGGATCTACGTGACCGAGGGGGACGCGTTGATCCGGCTCGCGCCGCGGGGCCGCCGGGTCACCGTGGCGTCGTTCCCGAGCCGGATGGTGCCGGCGCCGGCCCGGCTGGCCGACGGCACGCCGCGGGGCGCGCCGGTGCGCATGCCGCCGGTGCCGAGCGCGGTCACCCGCGGGCCGGACGGCGCGTTCTATGTGGGTGAGCTGACCGGCTTCCCGTTCCCGCCGGGCCGGGCCCGGGTGTGGCGCGTGGTGCCGGGCCGACCGGCCGAGGTCTTCGCGGGCGGGTTCACCGCGGTGGTCGACCTGGCCTGGGGGCCGGACGGGCTCTACGTGCTCGAGATCGCCAGGAACGGGCTGCTCAGCGGCGACCGCACCGGGGCCCTGGTCCGGGTCTCGGCACACGGTGTGCACACCACGGTCGCCTCGGCCGGGCTGGACGCGCCGTCCGGCCTGACCATTCGCGACCGCACCGCCTACATCACGACCTGCGGCGACTGCCCCGGTGAGGGCCGGGTGCGGACGGTCAGGCTGACGGGCGGGGCGCGCTGAGACCGAGGCGCAGCCCGGCCACCCCGGCGGGCGAGAGCGGTCGAGCGGTGGCCCGGGACAATTCCTCCCGTACGCCGGCCGGTAGCTCGTCGGCCAGCGTGCGCAACCGGGGATAGAGGTCGAGCACGTCGCGATGGGTCAGCGCACCCACCCCGATCAGCAGGCCGTTGACCGCGCCGGGGGTCTGCACCAGCTCGGCGCACAGCTCGCGCCGCCAGTGCGGGTCGTCGACCCGGGTGGAGAACTCGCGGGCGATCCGGTTGCCGGCCGGCGACGGCTCCTCGGGCGCGGCGTGGCGTCCGGCCCGGGCCGGCACCGGGGCCAGCCGGCAGGCGATGCCGAGCAGCCGGGCCAGTTCGGGCACGGTCAGCACGTCGAGCCCGGTCGCGCAGGTCTCACAGAGCCGGTAGTAGGTCGCGGCGTGCACCAGGGTGGCCGGGCGGGGGCAGTCGCCCAGCGGGCCGCACAGCCGGTCGAGGATGATCTCGGCCAGCGTGCCCTCGTGGTCGAAGCGGCCGACCCCGAAGTAGGCGGCCGGGGCACTGCGGTAGCGGGTGAGGGCGGTGCGGGCACTGGCGTAACCGTCCGACGCCACACTGATGCGCGGAACTCCGCTTTCTGCCTGCATTTGGATCAATCGGAACATATCCCGTCGCCCCCAGGTGGTGAAGGACCGTCGTCGACCGGGGGTACGGGCGGAGGGACGCGACGGTTCACCGGTCACGGCTGCCGGCTCCGAAAATCTGCCGGTCGGGAGCGCCCGGTCAGCCGGAAGGAATCGAACGTCACGGCGTGCAGTGCATAGATCGCGGCCGAGATGACCAGAAACATCCCGGCCAGGACGGCCGCGAGGCCGCTGTCGAGGGTCTGCCAGGCCGCCGGGAGCAGCGTGGCCCCTAGCACGACGGCCGCCTGACAAGTAGCCTCCGCGCAGCGCAAGGGATCGAATGTCATAGCCTCACCCTTCCGGGTGGAGATCCCTGCGCGCTTCTGCCCGGAGCGGGACCGCGCCTACGACTTTCGGCAGAGGGACAAAACGGAGAAACCCGCGACCAGCGCAAGGGTTCCACTTAGCGTGGAACCTCAGACCACAAGGCGTACGAGGACGACCGCGTGACCGTGACGACGAGGCCGGGCTGGGCCACCCTGCCGGCACTCATGTACCACTCCGTGTCCGCCGTCGGCGGGCCCATGCGTGACCTCGCGGTCCCGCCCGAGCTGCTCCGTGAGCAGTTGCAGGCGCTCACCGCCGCCGGGTACCGCCTGGTCGGCCTCACGGAAGCGCTCGACCTGCTGGCCGCCGGCAGCACCGACAAGCTGCTCGCGGTCACGTTCGACGACGGTTACCGCGACTTCCTGACCCAGGGCGTGCCGATCCTCGAGGAGACCGGAGCCGGCGCCACGCTGTACGCCTCGGTCGGTCACCTGGGCGGCACGGCGGGCTGGCTCGGCCAGTGGGCCCCGGACTTCGGGCCGATGCTCACCTGGGACGAGCTCGGCGAGGTGGCCACGGCCGGGATCGAGATCGGCAACCACAGCCTGATCCACCACCCGCTCGACGTGCTGCCCCCGGCCCAGCTGCGGAACGAGATCATCAGCAGCCACGAACAGCTCGAGCAGCGGCTGCAGGTGAAGGTACGGTCGTTCGCCTACCCGCACGGATACAACAGCCGGCGGGTGCGTGAACTCGTCGGGGCCACCGGCTACGACAACGCCACCGAGGTCGGCCGCCGCCTGCACACGCCGGGGGAGAAGAAGCTGGCCGTCCCGCGTCTGCAGCCCACGCCCGACCACAGCGGGGCCGATCTGGTCGCGCTGGTCCAGCACGGTGAGGCCGGCCTGATCCCCAAGGTCAAGCAGCTGGCCCAGCCGGGCTGGCGCGCGGTCCGCAAGGTGGCCCGCACGTTCGGGCGGAACCTGACATGAGGCGCCGGAACCTGCTGGGCCTGTCCGCCCTGGCCGCCGCTGTCCCGCTCGCCGGGTGCGAGACCTACCGGTCGAACGACGCCGTGCCCCCGGTCGTGTCCCACCCGCCGCCGTCCGGTGGCGCCTCGGAGGATCCCGCCGAACTGCCCCCGGTCACCGAGGGCGGCGGCGCCGTGCCGTTCGAGAACGGCAAGGTCATGCTCGGGGCCTACGTCGACCTCAAGGGCATGGGGGCGAACGTGGGCATCGATCTGCGTCGCCGCCAGCTCGGGCGGGCCGAGCGCATCGTGCACCGCTACTACTCGTGGACCGACGATCTGCCGGTCTCACTGGCCTATGTGTCGTCGAAAAGCACGCTGATGATTTCGTGGCGCGGCCCGGAGTACAAAGAAGTCAACGGCGGCTCTTCGGACAAACTGATCGCGCGGGCCGCGAAACGGATGAAACAACGGAAACGGCCGACGCTCATGCGGTGGGCCTGGGACATGAACCGCGATTTCTACAAGTGGGGCGGACCGGCCAACAACCAGGACACCGAGGGCTACATCTCGGCATACCGGCGGATCCACCGCATCTTCCGCGAACAGGGTGCGGACAATGTTTCGTGGGTCTGGAGCCCGAACTGGAATTCGCGCCCCAGTGAGGATTGGAACGCGTACACGAACTATTATCCGGGTGATGAGTACGTCGACTGGGCCGGTATTTCCGGCTTCGCCCAGACGCAGTCACCGGGCGACATGTTCGACGAGTTCTATGCCACCTACGCGTCCCGGAAGCCGGTCATGATCACTGAGGTTTCGGCGGTCGACCGCGGCGGCAGCACCAAGCCCGACTGGATCGCCGACTTCCGCGACTGGATCAAGGCGCACCCCGCCGTGGGCGGGGCGGTCTGGTTCGACACCGACACGCACCCGAGCTCCCGCGAGAACTGGCGGATCGACTCGACGGCCGCGAGCCTGGCGGCCTACAAGGCGATGTCGAACGACCCGGTCTTCACCGGGTGACCGGAGCGCATCACCGGTCGAGGCGCGCCAGTCATCGCGCCCCGGCCGGTACCCGCCGCCGCTGGCTGGGTCTGCTCATGGTGCTGCTGCTCGGCGGCACCGCGGCGGCCGGCTACCGGGCGTACTTCTACGAGGGGCCACCCGACGTCGAGGCCGCCGGCCCCGGGCTCTGGGTGTCCACCCGGGGCTCGGACGACGCCGACGGCAGCCCGGACAAGCCGTGGAAGTCGATCTCGCACGCGGTCGAGGTGGCGCCGGCCGGTTCCAAGATCTTCGTCCGCGAGGGCACGTACGCCCCGTTCACCGTCTCGCGGCCCAACCTGACCGTCAGCAGCGCCCCGGGCGAGAAGGCGACGGTCGAGGGCGTCTCCGGCGTGCGCGACGGGATCCTGGTCGCGGCCACCGGCACCACCATCGCCGACGTGATCGTGCAGGGCTGCGTGCCCAAGCCGAACGCCGACGTGAACATCAACGGCGACCACGGCAGCGGCATCCGGGTGCACAAGACCAGCAAGATCACGATCCGCGGGGTGGTCGTGCGCGACAGCCACGGCGAGAACTCGGCCGGGCTGCCGGTGGGCTGCTACGGCATCCTGGTCACCGACTCCAACGAGGTGCGGGTCACCGGCTCCGAGATCTACGGCAACGGCGCCGGCATCGGCGTCACCGGCGGCGGCAAGGGCGTGCTGGTCGACGGCAACAACGTGCACGACCAGGACCGGATCATCCAGAACACCAAGCAGGACGGCGACGACTTCGGCGGCTACGGGCTGTCGGCCACCTTCCTCACGGCCAAGCCGGGGCCGGTCTTCCGCAACAACACGGTGCGCCGCAACCACGGCCCGTCGGAGGACTACGGCATCGACGGCGGCGGCATGGAGATCTACGACGCCGCCAACGTCACCATCGACGGCAACACGTTCGAGGCCAACGACGGCGTGATGGAGACCGGCACCGGCAACAACGGCGCCTGCGCCAACAACGTCTTCTCGAACAACAAGGCGATCGGCGGCACCCAGTCCGGCTTCGAGAACGACACCGGCATGGTGCTGCGCTGCGCGGCCGGCCTGACGGTCAGCAACAACACCTTCGCCGACATGAAGAAGTTCACCTTCCTGCTGGCCACCGGCAGCGACTTCGCGGGCAGCATCGAGGGCCTGAAGATCACCGGCAACACGGTGACCCGCAACGACAGCGTCCCGATCTACCGCCTGCAGATCGACGGCGGCGCCTCGCCCAACATGGTGATCGACAAGAACGACTACCAGACCGGCGACAACAACTTCTCGATCCTCAACGGCAGCTTCACCGAGGCCTCGGTCCCGTACGACGAGTGGGTGTCGCGCACCGGCTTCGACAAGGCCTCGACCCTGAAGCGTTAGGGCGCCGTCCAGCCCGCGTCCGCGCAGGCCTGGGTAAGAGCGTTCCCAGCCGTACGCCACGCCGCGTTGCCCTCGTCGGCGTGCCGGCCCAGTTCCATCGCCCGCGTGCGTACGGCGTCGTTGTCGCTCTTGGCGGCCAACGTGGTGACCTTGTCGGCCAGGGCCAGCCGGGCCGAGTTGCTGCGGGCCGACGCCTGCCCGCCGGCGAAGGTGTCACAGGCCCGCACGGCGCCGTTGTCCAGGTCGCCGGGCCCGGTGTCGCCGCCGGTGCTCCCGCCCCCGCGCCCGATCAGCACGAAGATCACGAGCGCGGCCACCACCAGCGCGGCGATCTGCACCTTGCCGAGCTTGAACTTCGACAGCAACTTCACACCCAGAGGCTATCCGGACACCGGGCACGAATCGTACGTTCACTCATGACGGGTGGCCCGACGACAACGGCCCGCCTCCCGCGCGTACGGGAAACGGGCCGTTGATCTTGTCGTTGCTCTATTGCGCGGTGGCCTGTCCGACCAGCTTGAAGATCGCCACGCCCGGGCCCTGGTAGAAGACCTGCCAGTTGGACGAGGCCCGGAGCGCCGAGTCGAGCGACTGCATCGCGTCGTCCTGAGCCGTGCCGAAGTAGTCGGTGTAGTCGTCCATCGCGTCGCTGACCACCAGGTAGTTGGTCGGGTAGTTCATGGCGCGGATGTACGTCTCGATGTCGGGCAGCCGGGTCCCGTTGATGTTGCCGGTGAACAGCGGGTCACCGATCAGCGAGATGTCGACCGACACGTGGCCCTTGTTGAACTCGCCGTAGTTGGCCTCGAGCTTGGTCGGGAAGTTCGGCGCGACCAGGACCAGACCCGAGCCGGGCTCGGCGTTCTGATAGAAGTACTCGGCCGCCTCGATGTCGGTGGCCCGCACCTGGTGCACCATCAGCTGGCCCTGGAGGCCCTGCAGGCCGCCCAGCAGCATCAGGGTCAGCACCACGCCCGAGGCGAGCATGGCGGGCACCCCGCGGCGGCCCTTGCCGGCCCAGAGCACGCCGATCAGCAGGCCGACGAACGGCATCGAGAACGCGAAGACCCGGTAGATCGCCTCGCCGCCGTAGTTGCCGGCCACCAGCGTCACCATCGGCGCGAAGCCGATCACCGCGGGCACCAGCACCCGGCCCAGCTTCTTGCGGGTCAGGAAGACCGCGACCAGGGCCACCAGCCAGACCCCGATGGCCAGGATGCGCGACACCGTGGCCGAGAACTGCTGCTCCGGCGTGCGCCAGCTGGCCGAGTTGCCCGACGCGTTGGACAGCAGGTCGAAGCTGAACAGGCTGTACTGGCTGTTCACCGAGCCCAGCCGGGGCACGAAGAAGATCAGCATGATCGCGATCAGGCCGACCAGGAACGTCTTGGGCTTGAGGATGCCGAGGATGGTCAGCGCGAACAGCGGCACCATCATCAGCACCGGGGTCAGCTGGTGCGACACCACGATCGCGGCGAAGATGCCGGCCGCGCCCAGGCAGGCGAAGCGACGGGTGCGGGCGTCGGTCTCGATCCGCGGCGGCATGCCCTTGACGGCCCAGGCGCGCAGCCGGCCGATCCGGCCCTTGGGCTCGCCCTTGATCTCGGGGGCGCCGATCAGCCAGCGGGAGACGATCACCCAGAACGCCAGCATCAGCGCGAAGACCAGCGCCTGCGGCGAGAAGTAGCCGATGTCGACCCACATGCAGGCCTGGAACAGCAGCACGGCCAGGCCGATGACCCGGCGGTCCTTGGTGAACTGGCGCAGCAGGGCGGCCGTCATCAGCGAGGTGACCAGCGCGAACAGCAGCGACGACCAGGCCGCGAACGAGATCGAGTCGACGCCGGAGACGTGCGAGATCATCGCGACCGCGGCGAAGAAGCCGGGCCACTGCTGGTAGATGTCGCTGCCGCTGATCAGGCTGCCGTTGTCGCGGATCAGGTCGACGACGCCGATGTGCTTGTAGGTCCAGGCGTATTCGATCGTGCCGTCCAGCAGCGGCACCGTGGCCTGCATGACGATCGGCACGACGACCAGGAAGGCCGCCATCACCAGGGGCCGGGCCCGGCCGAACAACTCGACCGCGAAGCCGATGAACAGCAGCACCATGCCGACCACGAACGGCACGCCCAGCGCGGCGGTGAAGCCGTAGAGGCCGACCTGGTCGGGGGAGAGCCGGGCGAGCGCGAGGATCCACAGGCCGAGACCGGCGACCAGCGTCACGAACGGGATGGCGCCCAGGGCGAGACCGTTGTCGACCTTGTCGTACGCCTTGCCGCTGCGGCCCAGGATCAGCGGCACACCCGAGCGGGTCAGCCGGAAGAACTGCACCGCCGAGCCGATCAGGGTGACGCCGGCCAGCGCGCCGAACCAGGCGGTGGGCGACCAGACCTTGGCCCACAGGGTGAGGACCGAGAGGATCGTCACGATCGACAGGCTGCCGGCCACGGTCAGGGCCCAGGAGACCAGGCGGTTCTTGACGTTGGCGATCGACAGCAGCGCGGCCCCCGGGCCGAACAGCGACAGCACCAGCAGCAGGGCGACGTCGAGCGGGCCCTGCGGGGTGACCAGGGCGGCCAGCCCGAGCACGGAGGCGATGATGCCGACAAGCGCGAACTCGGGCCGGTGGTCGGCCCCGGACTCGTGGTCGGCCGCCGCGGCGGGCTCGGTGACCAGGGCGGTCTGCGTGCCGCCGGTGGTGATCACCGGGGCCGGCATGAACCGGGTCTGCGAGGCGTCGTCGGGTCCGACCGGGATCCGGACGGTCTTGTCGCCGACCTCGAGCCGGGTGGTCGCGTCCTTGTCGACGGTGGAGATCACTGCCGTCGCGTCGGGCGCCGGCTGTGCCTCTCCGGCGGCGCCGAGCACGATCCGGACGGTCGCGTCCGGACGGTCGGACGATTCTCCCGAGCGTTGCTGCATTGGTTCCGGTCCTCCGTGTGCGGTACCGCCGGGAACGTCAAAGGGCAACGCGACCGGTCGATGTTTCTAAGCCTGCTCGGCGCGTACCTTAGCCCGTGCCGCGCGGCGTGATGTGAAGTAGGCTCGCGGCCCCGCCAGCATGCCACGACGGTTCGCCGAGAGCAGTTCCTGAGGGAAGTCCTCGCGAATCGTCGCAGTTCGGGCAGTGTCCTTTCCGGTCATGTCCTTCAGTGCGCCCGGCGCCAGCCGGATCAGCGGGAAGATCAGTGCCGGGCGGGACATCAGCAGGCTGGTGTACGCCGCCACCAGCCCGGTGCCGTAGCCGACCATCTGCTTGCGCAGGCCCTCGAGATCGCGCCGGTGGTAGTGCCGGGTGATCGCGCTCGGCTGGTAGACGATCGTGCCGCCGGTCAGCAGCACCTGGGTGAAGGCCAGCGTGTCTTCCGAACCCATGGCCGGGGTGCCGGCGCCGAGCGCGGTGTCGAACAGGCCGATCCGCTCGATGACGCCGGGCCGGAAGGTCATGTTGGCGCCGGTGCCGAACGGCGGCAGCGGGTAGAGCGGGCTCTGCACGTGCCTGGTGTGCGGGCCGAACTCGTCCGGCTTGAACCCGCGGCCCTTGCTGTGCCCGCCGAACTGCTCGAACCAGACCTGCGCCTTGGTCTCGAGTTCGGCCGGGACGATGACGCCCGAGATCACGTCGGCGTCCGGGTGCTCGTGCAGCGCCCGGGCCACCTCGGCCAGCCAGTGCGGGTCGGCCACCTCGTCGTCGTCGAGCCAGGCCAGGATCTGACCCGGCGCGGCCTTGACCGCGGTGTTGCGGGCGAACGACAGGCCGGCCTTGGGCTCGACGATGTAGTCGACCGGGCCGCGGGCCGCGGCGGCCTGGGCCACCTCGGCCGTCCGGCCGCTGACCGGGGCGTTGTCGACGACCAGGACGCGGAACGCCGGGTATTCCTGGGCGAGCAGGCTGTCGAGGCACTTGGTCAGTTCGTCCGGGTGCTCGCGGGTGCAGACCACCACCGTGATGTGCGGGGCGGTGGTGAGCACGGCCCGGCGCTGGGCCAGGAACTCGGGCTCGCTGGCCGGATTGAGGCCGTGCAGCGGGACATCGGCCCCGATCCGCTCGCGGACGGCGTCGCCCATTTCGGCCTCGACGGCCGCGGCCAGATCCTGCGGGGTCAACCCGGCCGCCGGGATGTCGAGCAGCAGGAAGCCGAGCGGCTCGGAGAACAGGCGGACCAGCAGCCACACCTGCTCGGCGCGGCGGCCGTCGGGCTGCACGGCCGGGATGGTCAGCAGCGGCTCGGAGAGCTCGAGGTCGCGGACGATACCCGGCACGGTGTTGTCGGGCGCGGTCCGCTGAGCGGGGATGATGGGCGCACTCATCGGGCGGGCTCCAGCTTGGTCTTCGGGGCGCGCTTGGCGGCCACGGTCTCGACGACGCCGCCCCAGCCGGCCGCGGCCACGCCGGCGACGATGCCGCCGGCGCGCAGGAAGTTGTCGGCGCCCTTGCCGGTCAGGCCGGCGCCCAGGTTGCGCAGCGCCGCCTTGGGCAGCGACCACAGGTAGGAGCGTTCGGCGCCCAGGGTGTCGCTGCCGCCGTCGTCGAGGCCGGCCATCTGCACCTTGCCCCGGCCCTCGGCGTAGCAGCGCTTGACGAACCAGGGGAACGTCGAGCGGTTCGCGGGCACCTCGTGCCGGATCATCGCGGCCGGCACGTACATCCAGTGGCCGCCGTCGTGCGCGCTCATCCGCAGGCAGAGCTCGGTGTCTTCGGGCCGGTTGCGGTCGCCCAGCTTGCCGAAGCCGACCCGGAAGCCGCCGACGGCGTCGAACGTCTCGCGGCGCACCACCATGCTCGCCGACCAGACGTTGCGGATCGGGGACGTCTCGGTGGGCATGCCGGCGTACGAGCCACCGACCGCCCACAGGAACTCCGCGGGCATCCAGCGGGGGGCCGGGCCCTCCCAGGCGGGCTCGATGCCGCCGCCGGTGCCGACCACCTTCGGGTCGGTGAACGGCTGGATCAGCCGGCCGAGCCAGTCCGGCCCGGCCGTGATGTCGTCGTCCATGAAGGCGACGAGGGCGGTCTTCGCGTGGAAGGCGCCGGTGTTGCGGTTGCCGGAGACGCCCTTGGCGTAGGCGTTCTCGAGGACGGTCACCCCCGGCAGGTCCCGCTGGATGCGGCGGAACAGGTCGGGGTTGTGATCGACGACCACGACGACCTCGGCCGGCTCGATCTCCTGCGACTTGGCGCAGGCGACCGTCCGGACGAGCGAGGACCAGCGTTCTTCCGTATGGGTCGGGATCACGATGGTCGTGTCGAGGGGGGTGGAATCCACGGGAGCGTCTCCTGGAGCGAGGGGTGGGGACGGGTCTCGGGGGAGTCAGCCCAGCCGGTTGATGTCGGTGCTCGCGGCGCCGACCTCGTCACGCGGGCGCTCGGCGGGGGCCGGCGCGGGGGTGCTCGGCACGCCGTGGGTGCGGCGGCCCGGCTGCTGGTGCACGATCACGCCACCCGGACGCTGCACGCCGGAACGCTTCTGGCGGCGCATGCGGCCGTACTCGCTGAAGATCGTGCGGAGCACGCGGAAGCCGTCGCGGAACGTGTTGAGGTTGGTCTCGCCGTGGATGCGGCGGTGCTCGATGCTGCCGACCTCGCCGACCTTCATCCCGTCGACCGCGGCCCGGATGTTGATCATCGTCTCGATCTCGAAGCCGTCGCCCCAGTGCTTGGTGCCGTCGGTCTTCTTCGGCAGCCGCACGTCGGGGAGGTCGAGCACCGGCACGACGGTCGCCCAGAACGCGTTGTAGCCGTAGCAGAGGTCGGTGAACTTGGTGCCGAACAGCACGTTCACGACCAGGTTGAGCCCGTCGTTGCCGAGCTTGCGGAGCTTGGTGATGTCGTGGCTGTGACCGCCGTGGTTGAACCGGCTGCCCTTCACGAAGTCGGCGCCGTCGGTCAGCTTCTGCACGAACAGCGGGATCTCGGCCGGGTCGGTCGAGCCGTCGGCGTCGATCATCACGATGATGTCGCCGGTGCAGGCGGCGAAGCCACAAGCCAGAGCATTGCCCTTGCCGGTACGGGTCTGGTGCACCACGACGACGTCGGGGCGCAGCTCACGGGCGACCTCGACGGTCCGGTCCTTCGAGCCGCCGTCGACCAGGACGACCTCGTCGATGTTCGCCGGCAGCTTGGCGAACACGTGCGGGAGATTGCGCTCCTCGTTGAGGGTCGGAATCACCACGCTTACTTTCGGTGACGTACCTCCGTCACCCCACGTGTTCGCGGCGGGCGTCGAAAACTCCATGTCGGTCCCTTCCCGGGGCGGCATTGCGGTTCGGTCGGTATATCCAACGGCAAGAAGCGTAGGGCGTTCGCTTCTGTCGACCAACGTAGCAAGTCGCTACCAAGCGTCAACTGACCGAAAAGACAGCGTAGGGGCGGCTGGGTGGATCATTGTCGCCAACCGGATGACCGCGGTGTATTCACACGGGCAACTGCGGCAGATTTTCGTCACATCGTTACCGCAGGTTATGGACATATCGGTGGCTGGATGGCGCGTCACCCATGAAGGTGACAAGTCCGCCATAGGCTGGTTTAGATGGGCTAATCGGGCGAGTCAGGTATGCCGGATTACACGCAGTGAATTGGGTCACCGAATGCGGACATCACTCTGCGTGCTGAAACGGTTGCAAACCGGTTGCCGGTCCATCGATGGGTCGCACGGCTCTGAGCTGGGTATGTATCGACTCCGGGCGGTAATCCGCCGAGCCCCCGTAGCCTCCGGGCCGCCTTACCGTTGGTGAGACGATGAACGCTGATGAAGCAACGTGTGTCTGCGGGCATGCCATTGGCGCCCACGAGCATTACCGGCCGGGCACCGAGTGCGGTCTGTGCGGGCCTGAGATGTGCCCGCGGTTCCGCCGCGCGTCGTGGTGGCGCCGGCTGCTGAGCCCGGGGTCGCGAAAACCTACCTGATCTGTAGGCTAAGTCTCACTTCGAGCGAGTAATCGCAGCTCCGCGATGTCTCCGCACGACAGGAGGGACTTCCATGGCACTTCCCGACTTCCTGATCGCCGGTGTGCCGAAGGCCGGCACGACCGCGCTGCACGCCGCGCTGGTGGGCCACCCCGAGCTGTTCCTGCCGACCGTCAAGGAGCCCAAGTTCTTCCTCTCCGACGGCCCGCCCCCGGCCCGCGGCGGTCCCGGCGACGTGCAGACCTACCAGGAGCACGTGTGGCGGCAATCCGACTACGAGGCGCTGTTCGACCCGGCCCCGGCCGGCACGCTGCGCGGCGAGGCCACCCCGTTCTATCTGCACGACCTCGGCGCCCACGAGCGGATCAAGTCGCTGGTGCCCTCGGCCCGGCTCGTCGTTCTGCTGCGTGACCCGGTCGACCGGGCCCACTCCAACTGGACCCATCTGTGGAACGCTGGGCTCGAGCCCGAGGCCGACTTCCTGACCGCCTGCCGGGCCGAGCCCGCCCGGGTCGCCGCCGGCTGGGCCGCGTTCTGGCACTACACCGGCCTCGGGAAGTACGGCGAGCAGGTGCGCCACCTCTTCGAGCACTTCCCGCGCGAGCAGGTGCTGCTGCTGCGCTACAAGGAGCTCAAGGACCAGCCCGCGGCGACGCTCGACCGGGTCTGCGCGTTCCTCGGCGTCCGCACCGGCGTGCTGACCGCCGTGCCACGCGAGAACGTGAACCGGCACGTGGTCGAGGACAACGATCTGAACCGGGTTCTGCGCCTTCTCCTGCGTACGGGAGGTACGTTCGGGCATCGCTTCCCGGTGCCGCTGCGCCTGGCCGCCCGCGGGCCGCTGCTGACCCTGCTGCACCGCAAGCATGGAACCCGGCCGGTCACCACGCCCGAGGAGAGAGCCGCACTGCTGCCCTTGTTCGTTGACGACATAGCCCTGTTGTCCCAGGTGACCGGCGAGTCCTACGAGGACTGGCTCGCGGTCGACCGACACGCCGTCGCATGAGTACTCATAGGTATTGGAGCCGATTTGTCCACGGGATTCACGACCCTGCCCCTGCCCCGCTGGGACGACGCCGTCGTCGTGGTCGAGCCGCCCAGTGACGAACCGGGGGCCTGGTCCGGCGCGCCCAGCTCGATCGTCGCGGAGGGTCACGTCTACCTGGCCTACCGGGTGCGGCTCCCGATCGGCGAGGGCCGGGGGATCAGCAACGTGGTGGCCCGCTCGGCCGACGGGGTGAACTTCGAGACCGTGACCGAGGTGACCAAGGACAGGTTCGGCGCCGAGTCGCTGGAACGGCCCGCCCTGGTGCACACGCCGGACGGGCGGTGGCGGCTCTACGTGAGCGCCGCGACGCCCGGCACCAAGCACTGGCGGGTCGAACTGCTCGAGGCGGACACCCCGGAGGGCCTGGCCACGGCCACCCCGCGGGTCGTACTGGCCGGTGACGAGACGGCCGGCGTGAAGGATCCGGTGCTGCACCACGACGCGTACGGGTGGCATCTGTGGGCCTCGGTGCACCCGCTGGAGAGCTGGGACGACGCCGACCGGATGACGACCGAGTACGCGACCAGCCCCGACGGCGTGCACTGGACGTGGCGGGGCACGGCGCTGGCCGGTCGTACGGGGGAATGGGACGCCCGCGGTGTACGGGTGTCGTCGGTCTCGGTCGACGGCGACGAGATCACCGTGGCCTACGACGGGCGCGCGACGGCCGGCGAGAACTGGGAGGAACGGACCGGTGTGGCCCGCGGCAAGCGCCTCGACGACGGCAGCTTCGGCCCGCTGACCGCCTCCGAGGGCGAGCCGCTGGGCAGCCCTCATCCGCCCCACGGCCTGCGCTACCTGAGCCTTGTCGAGCTGCCCGACGGGGAACGACGCGTGTACTACGAGGCCACCCGGCCGGACGGCGCACACGACCTGCGCACAGAACTGATCTGACGAGTTACCGCAGGTAGTTCCGGGTGTGCGCGCGATCACGATCGGCGGGGGCGGATGCCCGGTGATCGATGCCGCCCCCTAGCTTGAGAACCGACGCCAGGTGCGCGCGGAAAAACGGCCGCACCGTCGGTGGCGGGGTCCCTCCCACAAGGAGAGGCTCCGCCATTTTCTTTGTCTCCCCTTGCAACCGGCCTGCACCCCGCGAACTTCTCCCAGCTTCTCCCCAGGCGCCGATGGTGCCTCCGCTCGACGAAAACCAACCGAGGGTCAAGGGGAGAGATCAATGGTCGGAGCAGCGGTATCCGTGGTTCCCGAGTTCATCGCGCCGCAGGTCAGCCACCCGGCGCCGGTCGCGGACTGGGTCACCGAGCTCGCCGAGCCCACGATCCTGGTCGTCGACGACGACCCGGACATGGTCGACATGGTCACCACCAAGCTGGTCGCCGCCGGCTACCGCGTGATCACGGCCGACAACGGCGCCTCGGCGCTGCGCATGGTGGTCACCGAGCAGCCCGACATGCTGGTCCTGGACATCTCGATGCCCGGCCTGGACGGCCTCAGCGTCTGCTACGAGCTGCACTCGTCGGCCGACACGGCGGCCATCCCGGTGCTGATGATGAGCGGCCACTCCCGCCAGGTCGACATCGACCTCGGCATGACCGTGGGCGCCGACGACTACCTGGTCAAGCCGTTCAACCCGGCCGAATTGGTCCGCCGCGTCCGCTGGTTGTTGATGGCCAACTGAGCCGCCTCCCCGGACTTAACGTGGTGGGTTGAGCTGTGCCGCCTCCCCGGACTTAACGTGGTGGGTTGAGCTCGCTGTGGTGGATGCGGTGGGTGAGGCTAGGGCTTGCTAGTCCGGGGTTGGGCTTTCTGCAGTCGTTAGGGCTTGCAGGAAGGAACTGAGAGCGTTCCGGTACGGGGTCAAGGTTGTCAGGTCGGCGTACTCGTCGGCCGCGTGCTGGCCGTTGCCGCCGGGGCCGAAGATGACCGCGTCGACGCCTACCGCTGTGTAGTGGCGGCCGTCGGCGGCGCCGTGCTTGGCCAGCAGGTCACCCGTGTAGCCCTCGTCGCGCGCGGCCGCCCGCAACACTCCGACCTCGAGGCTCTCCGGGTCGGCGTGATGCGGGTGGCCGAGCGCCTCGACGGTGACGTCTTGTATTCCGGTGATGTGTTGCAGGTGGGCCGCGACCTGCTCTTTCGTGCGGCCGGCGAAGTCGGTGTCCTCGGCCGGAAAGCGGATGTCGAGCCACGCGCTCGCCTCGTCCGGCACCTGGTTCACGGCCCGGTTGGAGGTGTCGAAGCGGGCGACGTTCACGGTCGTCCGCCACACCTCGCTGTCCGGGATCGGATAGCGGTGCAGCAGTCGGCCCACCGCCTCGGTCACCGTGAGCAGGGCGTTCTCCCCGAGCCAGGGGTACGCGGCGTGGGCCGCCCGCCCGCGCGCGGTGATCCGCACGTGAGCCAGCCCGCGCGACTCGGTGACGATCCGCAGCCCGCTCTGCTCCCCGATGACGACGAAGCCGCCCCGCACACCCTGAGCGAGCTGATGGGCCGTGCCGTCCTCGCCGCCCACCTCCTCGTCGGTGACCAGTTGCAGGGCGATGGTGCCGGTGTGCGGCGCCAGCTCGGCGAACACGTCGGCCATGACCAGGGCGGCGACCTTCATGTCGTGGGCGCCGCGCCCGTAGAGACGGTCACCCTCGACGCGCGGCACGAACTGTTCGGGCGCGCCCGGGACGACGTCGAGGTGGGCGTTGAGAATGACCCGGAACTCGTCGGCGCCGGGCGGGTGGAGGAGGGCGCTGGGTTTGCCGTTCGACTCGAACCGGCGTACGGCGAAATCGCCTCTGACCTGCTTGAGCACGTAGTCGAGGGCCCTTGCCAGCTGGTCGGGGCGGTCGGCCGTGGACGGGATCGCGATGAGCTCGCAGGCTTGCTCGACCAGGCGATCCACTGTGTGCTGCGCTCCCCGCTGTCGGCCTGCCGTGCGTTCTTTGTTTCGCGCGGTGCTCGGCCCGCCCTGCCCTGGGGGCCGCCGCCACCGTACGTGGCGTCAAGCTGATCATGGCGCTTCGTCCACAGACAGCCTGTCACGCCGCCGGCGGTGGGCTGAGTTGTCCACAGGTGGCCGCCCGGCCAGCGCGTGGGCGGTGCGTGCCTGTATGCTCGCTCGCGACCGAATGGGGGCGGTCCGTGCCGCCGAGGCCGCTCGCGTGATTTCTGTCGCGTATTCCCGGCGTAATCTCCCGGCAACAATCGGTCAGCTTCGGGCGGCCGGAAATCTGTCGGCGCCGAGGGTGCACTTAATGCGCGGTTAATGCGCGCGCTTCTGTTGCGTCGTCAAATAAAACCGCTCCGCGCGCCAATGGGAACACCCGTGGTGCCCGATCACCGTGCGTGCTGCCCGATCACAGAGCGTGCGACGCCGTGACGGATTGCGGACTGCGATCGCGGGCGGGGTCGCGGATAAATCGGGCGAGGGCGACTTGCGACGACCCGCGAACCGGGCCGCTGACGGGCGACGAATCCTGCTGCGGGCGGTGGTCGACGACGCGTGGTCGGTGGACGGGCCGGGCCTGCGTGGCCGGGGCGTCGACGTGCGGGTGGTGGGCGAGTCGGGCTGCGCGGCGGGCGTCGAGGCGTGGGCGTTGGACGAGTCGGGTCGCGGGTGCGGTAGGCGGTATGCGGGCGCGAGGTGCGGCCGAGCGGGCGCTCGAGCATGACCTGCGCGGGACCGGTCGTGACGGGGCGGCCGTGATAGACATGCGCGGTGCGGGAGGGGCAGCGGGCGCCGCGCAGGCGCGAGGATGTGCTGGCCGCTGCCTGTGCCGTGGTGGCCGAGCGTGGCGCCGACGCGACCCGCTTCTCTGACGTGACGGCGGCTACCGGCGTCGGGGTGTCTACGCTGCAGTACTACTTCGGCAGCCGTGAAGAGATGCTCATCGCGGTGTTCCGGCACGCCGCCGAGGCTGACTTCGCCGAGGTCGCGGCCCTGCTGGGCGGCGAGGACGATCCCTGGCGGCGGCTGGTGCTGATCGCGTCGCATCTGACCGGCGCGGTGGGTGGCGATGCGTCGTGGCGCATCTGGGTCGAGTCGTGGCGGTGGGCGCTGCGGGACGCGGAGTTGCGGGGCGAGGTGCTTGCTGACTACTCGCGATGGCGTGAGCTGCTGGCCGGCGAGATCGAGCACGGCGTACGGGAAAATGTCTTCGTCATCGACGCTCCGCCGCTCGACGTGGCCCGGCAGGTGCTCGCGCTGATCGACGGGCTTGCACTGCCGGTTGTGCTCGGCGATCCCGCCGTCGACCACGCCGGGGCCGCCGGTCTGCTCGCGAACGCCCTGGGCCGGCTGACCGGCCACCGGAACACCTCGTCCCCGGCCGGCCGGCCGAGCGACGGGATGAAGGTCCAGCTTCGGCCGGCCCTCGATGACGACATGGAAGCTGTCGGGCGGATCTGGGCTGCGGGCTGGCGCGACGGCCACCTGGGTCACGTGCCGGCGGAACTGGTCGCCGCCCGTACGGCGGAAACGTTTCTCACCCGCGCGTCGACCCGGGCCCCCGACACGACCGTGGCCGTGGCTGGTGGCGTCGTGGCCGGATTCGTGATGGTCGTGGCAGACGAGGTCGAGCAGGTCTACGTGGACGGGGCGTTCCGTGGCGGCGGGGTGGCACGTGCCCTGCTGGACGCGGCGGAACAACGGGTGCGTGCGGGCGGCCACCCGATCGCGTGGCTGGCCGTGGTGCCGGGCAACGCGCGGGCGCGCCGCTTCTACGAGCGTCAGGGCTGGAGTGACGCCGGGCCGTTCGAGTACGAGACGACCAACGGGATCCTGGTCCCGTGCCACCGTTACACGAAAGCACTTCAGCTGTAGTCACTGCCGTACAGGTGGCGGCCGGGGTGCTCGCGGAACAGCAGGCAGTTGTTGTCGTCCGAGATGCCCGGCGTACGGACGGCCAGGCAGTTCTGCAGGGCGTTGATCTCGGAGGCGGACAGCGTCCACTGCACCCACCAGCCGGTTCCGGCCGCGTGCTGGCCGAGGCCGGCGTGCGCGCCCTCGTGCGGGTGTTCGAGTTCGCAGTGCAGCACCCGGTCGAGCCCGTGGGCGGGCCGGGGCAGACGGCTCAGCCAGCCGACCTGCTGGCGGTCGAGTTCGATGCGGGCCGGGCAGCGCTGGGCGTCGATCACGGCCAGGCCGGTGACGAAGTTGCCGGCGCCCTTGCGGGACGAGATCAGACCTTCGGTGCGCAGGAC
The DNA here is from genome assembly GCF_018829635.1 of Paractinoplanes bogorensis. Classification (GTDB taxonomy): domain Bacteria; phylum Actinomycetota; class Actinomycetes; order Mycobacteriales; family Micromonosporaceae; genus Actinoplanes; species Actinoplanes bogorensis. The sequence goes on along the minus strand of NZ_JAHKKG010000014.1, from coordinate 77,492 downwards.
GCGCAGGGCGGACTGGACGGTGGTGCGGGCGACGTGGTGCTCGCCGGCCAGGGTGTGCTCGGACGGCAGCTTGGCGCCGACGCCGAGGCTGCCGGTGAAGATCTGATGTCTGAGCTCGGCCGCGATCCGCTGGTAGGGCGACAGGGTGATGGTGTCGGGGGACATGGGGGAATGCTGCGTGGCTGGTCAGGCCGGAACAAGTGCGCAACCGCGACTGTCTGTCACGACTCCGCGGGCGGCAGTGAGTGCCGGTGGTCCGGCCCGGCCAGCGACGGCGGCGTGAAGCGAGCGTCCAGACCGGGCTGCGAGCCCCGCCCGGAGAGCAGCGGGGTGGCCCGGTTCCACCGCGGTCCACCTGCGTCTTTGCGGCGCCGGGCCAGACCCGAGAGGGCTTCCAGCACGACCCGGTTGCCGAGCATCGCGGTGATGTCGGCGTGGTCGAACGGGGGTGCCACCTCGACGATGTCCATGCCTACTACGGGTAGTTCGTGGCAGATGCGCGAGACACTGTCGAGCAGTTGCCGCGCGGTGAACCCGCCCGGCTCGGGGGTGCCGGTGCCGGGGGCGTGGCCGGGGTCGCAGACGTCGATGTCGACCGACAGGAAGACGCCGTCGCAGTCGTCGAGCGCGATCTCGAACGCCTGGTCGAGCACGGTGTCGAGGCCGCGGTCGACGATCTCGCTCATGTGGAACGAGTTCATCCCCTGGTCGGCCATCCAGTCGAGGGTCTCCGGACCGGGCCAGTAGCCGCGCAGACCCAACTGCAGAAACCTGTCTCCCCGTACGGCCCCCGACTCGATCAGTCGACGCATGGGCTGGCCGTGCCCGTACAGGGAACCGAATTCGATGTCCCCGGTGTCGGCGTGCGCGTCGAAGTGGATGACCGAGATCCGCCCGGCGCCGTGGTGCCGCGCCACGCCCGCGACGTCGGGCCAGGTGATGGTGTGGTCGCCGCCGAGGATGAGCGGGATCGCGCCGTGCGACGCCACGAAGGCGACCGCGTCCTCGATCGTGTCGCAGCTGCGCTGGATCTCGCCGCTGAACACTTCGAGGTCGCCCGCGTCGACCACGGTCAGATCGCCGCTGAGCGCGTCGACCCGCATCGCCATGTGCGGCCGCGAACCGTCGTGGGGCAGGTAGTCGGTGCCGCGGAGGACCTGGGGGCCGAACCGCGCGCCGGGCCGGTGCGATGTGCCCCCGTCGAAGGGCGCGCCGAGAATCACGACGTCGGCTTCCGCGTACGTGGAGGGCTCCTCCCAGTCGCAGGCGGGCACTCCGAGGAACGTGTAGTCGGGGCCGAACATCGGTCCGTAGCGCGTCACGCCTGGGACTGTATCTCCGTACAGTGACCGGGTACAGCGTTTCCCTCCGGTGATCGACGGGTACCGCCAACCGAACTGAGCGCTGGGAGGTCGGGGCATGCGGACGTTGGGCGGGCGTTATCAGCTCGTACGTCGCATCGGTGTCGGCGGCATGTCGGAGGTGTGGCACGGTCACGATCGCGTGCTCGACCGGGCGGTGGCCGTCAAGATCATGGGACCTTCCGTCGAGGGGACGTTCGGCGACGTGTCCGGGGTCGATCTCGTACGGGCGGAGGCCCGCTCGGCGGCGCGCCTGACCCACCCGAACGTCGCCGAGGTGCACGACTTCGGTACGTCCCGCACCGAGCCGGCCGGCCGCGACGTCCCGTACATCGTGATGGAGCTGGTCGAGGGGCAGACGCTCAGCGCCCATCTGGCCGCCGGGCCGATCGACTGGCGGATCGGCGTACGGATCTGCGCCGAGGTCGCGTCGGCACTGGCCGCCGCGCACGCCGATCAGGTCGTGCACCGTGACATCAAACCGGCCAACGTCATGCTGACCCCGGTCGGCGCCAAGGTGCTCGACTTCGGCATCGCGTCGTCGCCGGGCGCGCCCGAACTCGACCCGGACCTGCCGGTGATGGGCACGCCGGCCTACGTCGCGCCGGAGCTGTTCGAGGGGCTCCCGCCCACCCCGGCCAGCGACATGTTCGCGCTCGGAACCCTGCTGCACCAGTGCATCAGCGGCCACCTGCCGTGGCGGGCCGAGACGCCGACCGAGCTGGTCTACGCCCAGCGCTACCGCGACCCCGATCCGCTGCCCGAGCTGGACGGCCTGCCGTCCGAGGTCGAGGATCTCGTGTCGCGTTGCCTCAGCCGTGATCCGGAGGACCGGCCGACCGCCATGGTCGCCGCGCTGCTGCTGGCCGAGGCGGTCGACGCCCGGGTCTACGTGCCGATTCAGGAGTTCGGCGACGTGATGCCCCGGCCCTCGATCTCACCGTGGGACCAGCGGGCCGCCGACGAGCCGACCTCGGCCGAGGTCGAGGTCGAGCAGGTCGGCGGCCGGCACCGCGCCGACTAACCGCTGCGGGGCACCACCACCAGGGGCCGGCACGCCCGCCGGACGAGCTTGGTCGACACGCCGCCGAGCAGTACCCGCCGGGCCGGGCCGTAGCCGCGTGAGCCGCAGAACAGCACGTCCACGTCGGTCAGGTCGGCCAGCTCGTCGACCACGTTGCCGGCCAGCACCTCCCAGTCGGCCTCCACGCCGGCGATCGATCCGGCGGCCCGGTTCAGCGACGACTCGTACGTCTCGCGGGCCGTCTCGAGGAAGGCCCGCTCGACGTCGTCGCCGATCAGGAACGGCAGGGTGGCGTCCCCCTCGGCCACCACCGTGTAGAGCCGCAGTTTGTCGCCGGTGCGGCGGGCCACGTCGGACGCGATGTCCAGCGCGGCCCGGCCGTCCGGCGTGTCCACGTAGGCCACGCCGATCCGCTTGCGGTCACCCGGCGCGGCCAGCGGTCCGGCCGGGGCCACCGCGATCGGGCAGCGGCTGCCGGCCAGCAGGCGTTCGGCCGTGCTGCCGGCCATCAGCCGGTCCTTGGGCGCCGCCCGGCCCGAGCCGACCACGATCATCGAGGCGCCGGTCTGCTCGGCCAGATCGTGCAGGCCGTGCGCGGCCGACGACGACCCGACCAGGCGATAATCAACCTCTTCCCGTACGCCCTCCAGCTCCTTGCGGGCCGCGTCGAGCACCCGCTCGGCCGCGCGGTGCCGGTCGGCCACCCACTCGGCGTCGACCCGTCCCGACCCGAGCGCGGCCGGTGCCGGGTGCACGACCGCGGCGATCAGCGGGACGCCGTACGTCTCGGCGAACCAGCGCCCCAGGGCCAGCGCGTCGGGCGAGGTGGGTCCGCCGTCCACCCCGGCGATCACCGGCCCGGTCATGGCTGGTCACCGTCCTCGCGCCGGTTCGGTTCGTTGTCGCGGGCCCAGCCCGGGGTGGCCGTGGAGCCGGCCTCGCGGCGCAGGCGGGAGTTCTTGTAGCCGTACAGCCAGTAGATGATGATGCCGATCGCGAGCCACACCACGAACCGGACCCAGGTGTCCCAGGGCAGGTCGGTCATCAGATAGACGGCGAACGCGATGCCGATGATCGGCAGCACCGGCGACCACGGCACCCGGTAGGGCCGCGGCATGTCCGGCCGGGTCCGGCGCAGGATGATCACACCGATGTTGACCAGCACGAACGCGAACAGCGTGCCGATGTTGACCAGCTTGACGATCTCGCTCAGCGGCACCAGCGCGGCCAGGATCGCGATCAGCACGCCGAGGATGATGGTGAGCCGGGCCGGCGTGCCGTAGCGCTGGTTGACCTTGGCCAGCCGCTGCGGGAGCAGGCCGTCGCGGCACATGGCGAAGAAGATGCGGGTCTGGCCGTACATGATGACCAGCACCACGCTGGTGATCGCGACGACCGCGCCGAGGGCCAGGATCGCGGCCGCCCAGCTGATTCCGGCGCCCTGGTCGAGCGCGGCCGCCAGCGGGGCGTCGCTGCCCTCGAGCTGTTCCGGCGAGGCGATGCCGAGCGCGCCGACCGCGGTCAGCACGTAGAAGAGTGTGCAGATCAGCAACGAGCCGATGATGGCGATGGGCAGGTCCTTGGCCGGGTTGCGGGCCTCCTCGCTGCCGGTCGAGACCGCGTCGAACCCGATGTAGGCGAAGAAGATCACCGCCGCCGCCGCGGTCACCCCGTCCACGCCCTCGGGGGCGAACGGCTGGAAGTTGCCGGTGCCGAAGTTCGCGAACGCGACGACGATGAAGAACAGCAGCACCACGAGCTTGATGACGACCATCACCAGGTTGACCCGGGCGCTCTCGGTGACGCCCCGGATCAGCAGGAACGTGATGGCCAGGACCACGAACACGGCGGGCAGGTTGAAGATGCCGCCGTCCTCGGGGGACTTGGCGATCGCGTCCGGCAGCGCGAACCCGAAGGCCGCGTCGAGGAACGCGTTCAGGTTGCCGCCCCAGCCGACCGCGATGGCCGCGACCGAGACGCCGTACTCGAGGATCAGGTCCCAGCCGATGATCCAGGCGACCACCTCGCCCAGGGTCGCGTACGTGTAGGTGTACGCGCTGCCGGAGACCGGGATCGACGACGCCAGCTCCGCGTAGGACAGCGCCGAGAACGTGCAGGAGACCGCGGCCAGGACGAAGGCCAGGATCACCGCGGGCCCGGCGATGCCCGCCCCCTCGCCGATGACGACGAAGATGCCGGTGCCGATGATCGCGCCGACACCCATCGCGGTCAGCTGCGTCGCGCCGACCGCCTTCTTGAGCCCGTGCCCCTCCTCGGCCGTCTCGGTGATGAGAGACCGGACGTCGCGTACCGCGAAGATGCCGGATCGTCCCGAAGTCGTTGCCATGGGTTCCCCCCTTCAACATCGGCTTGCGCCTATGTGACTTTGGGCATACGGATCGTCACTCCGCAACCGCTGAGCGAGATCCGCGCAGTCGGACATGCCCGGACGTACGCACCCGGTGTCCGCTGTGGTACCTGAAACAGGCGGCAGCCTGCGAAGGGAGCGAAAGCAGAGGTACGGTGGCGTGCAGGATCAGTCAGGTTCGGAGGTTCGCCGGTGGGCGAGGCGGTGATGACGACGCGGCGTCAGGCCGACGGTGCGATCGTCGTCGACGTGCGCGGCAGTCTCGACGCCGCCACCGTGGGCGCCCTGCGCGAGACGTTGCTCGGCACGATCCACCGCGAGCGCCCGCTGACCCTGATCGTCGACCTGACCTACGTCGTCTTCATGGACTCGCAGGGCATCGGCACCCTGGTCACGGGCTACAACTCGGCCCGCGAGGTGGGCACCCGGTTCATCCTGCGCAACCCGAGCGAGTTCGTGCACCGGCAGCTTCGGGTGACCGGCCTGGCCGAGATGTTCGGGCTGCCCCCGGCGTCGTCGCCGAGCCAGACCTACACCCCCTGATTCCGCCTCGTGAGATGCCGGGCGCGCCCGCGGCGGGACGGCTAATGTTCGGTCATGGAGCGCAGGGCCGCCATCCTGCGGCGTGACCCGGACTGGTGGTCCCTTCCGGCCGCGGCCGGCTCCTGGTCCACGCTCGAGCTGCCGGTCAAGGCGTTGCGCACCGAGCTGACGGCCCGCGTCTGGTCACCGGCCGAGGCCACCGGGCGCGTGCTCGTCGCCCACGACGGGCCCGACTACGACAAGCACGCCGACCTGGGCCGCTACGTCGCCGCATCGATCACCGCCGGTCGGATCGAGCCCTGCCACGTCGTACTCCTGCCCGCGGGCGATCGGATGCAGTGGTACGCGGCGCTCCCGGCGTACGGGAAAGGTCTGGGTCTGGAAGTTCTGCCCCGGATCATCGAGCGGCTCGCGCACGGGCAGCCGGTGGTGGCGATCGGGGCCAGCCTGGGCGCGCTCTCCCTGCTGCACGGCCAGCGGCAGTATCCGGAGCTCTTCGCCGGCCTGTTCCTGCAGTCCGGCAGCTTCTTCCAGCCGCGCTTCGACCGGCAGGAATCGGGGTTCGGGCGTTATCTGCCGATCGTCCGCTGGACCGGGCGGGTGCTGCGATCCGGGCGCGGTCCCGCCGTGCCGACGACGATGACCTGCGGCAGTCTCGAGGAGAACCTGGCCAACAACCGGAGCATGGCCGAGGCGCTGCGCGGGCAGGGATACCCGGTCACCTTCGCGCAGATCGAGGGCGGTCACGACTGGCCGGCGTGGCGCGACGCCCTCGACCCGCACCTCACGTCGCTGTTGAGACGAGTTTGGCCCGTGAAATAGGGGAGGCACCGTGGCGGACGTCGAGCACACCATCGGACTTCTACTGGGAACGGAAGACGACTGGCCCCGGGCCTACGAGGCCCTGCTGCGCCGCCTCGGGGTGGTGACCGGGCCGGACGGCAAGAGCCACCGCACCTCGTCCGTGCGGGTCACCATCGAGCCGTTCAACCTGCGCGACAAGCCCCGCCACGAGCTGGTCATCGACCGTCTCGCCTACTGGTACTACCACCCGCGCGAGTGGCTCAAGAAGATCGCGCTGATGGACGACGTCTACCTGCTCAACAGCCCGTTCACGTTCCAGTCGATGGAGAAGCACGCGGCCTACTGCGCGATGATGCGGCTCGGTCTCAAGGTGCCCGAGACGGTGCTCGTGCCGTACAAGAATCCCCTGGACAACAGCCGGTACGCGTACACCTCGGCCCGTTACAACCAGGCGTTCGACCTGGACGCGACGGCCGCGCAGGTCGGCTATCCGATGTTCATGAAGCCGTACGACGGCGGGGCCTGGGTCGGCGTCTCCAAGATCCGTAACCCGGAGGAGCTGCACGCCGCCTACGACGCCTCGGGCGAGCGGCTCATGCACCTGCAGGCCGCGGTCGAGGACTACGACGTCTTCGCCCGTTCGCTCACCATCGGTCCCGAGACGATGGTCATGAAGTTCCGCCCCGAGCAGCCCATGCACTCCCGCTACGAGGTCTCGCACGACTTCCTCAACGCCTCTCAGGGCGACGAGGTGGTCACCATCTCGCGGCTGGTCAACGCGTTCTTCCGGTGGGAGTTCAACTCGTGCGAGTCGCTGGTCAAGGGCGACGACGTGCACCCGATCGACTACGCCAACGCGTGTCCCGACGTCGCGATCACCTCGCTGCACTACTACTTCCCGTGGGCGATGGCGGCGCTGCTGCGCTGGACGGTCTACTGCGTGGTGACCGGTCGCAAGCCGCGTCTCGACACCGACACGTCGGCCTATTTCGCTATCGGTGACAACCCTTCCCTTTCGTACGAGGAAAAGCTCGCCGGTTACCGCAAGCTCGCCGACGACTACTTCGAGGCCGACCGGTACGCGGATTTCTGCGACCGCTACCTCGGCCACGTCGACCAGATCGTCTACGACTGGGTCTCCTCCGACGAATACCGCTCGCTGCTCCGGGAGACGGTCCGGGCCACCTACCCGGTGCACGAGCACGAGAAGTTCCTGGCCCACTTCGGTGGCCTGACCGACGCCTGGATCCGGGACAACGCGCGCTGAGAGATTCTGTCGGACCCTCGGGCTAGGGTTTCCCCCGTGCAGATCCGGATCGAGGGGAGCGACCTGCCGGCCGCCCAGGTGGGTGGCCGGGCCGACGCGTTGCGCCTGGCCAACGTGCATGTCGGGGTCCAGCGGCAGCGCGATGTGGTCGACCGCGTTCCGGCGTGGGCGCCGTCGGCCTCCTGGGCGTTCGAGATCACCTCGCGCGAGGTCGACGAACTGCTCGACGTCGGCGGCCCCTGGGTGCACGGCCGGCCGGGGGCCCGGTTCCTCTATCTGAGCTGGGGCAACGTCCATGGGTCGGATTTCCAGATGTTCCGGCGGGCCAAGCTGATGTTCGGTGACGTGCCCACCGCTCTGCTGCGCGGCGCCCACGAAGGGGCCGGGGTGCTGACCGGCTCGCTCGGGCTCACCGACGGTGTGGGCGATCCGGTGTGCGCCCGGGTGCGGCCGCCGCTGATCGTCTGGGAGCTGCGATGACGTCCCCGGTCTCGCCGGCCGACCTGGTGCCGGCCGGTGTGCGGGTGCTGCACGGGTTCGTCGGGCGTGACGGCTCGATCAACCTGTGGGGTGAGAGCTCTTTTCCTGACGGCGGCCCCTCCTCCACGCCGCGGGCCGCGCATCCGTTCGCGCTGGAAGTCTCGCGGCTGCCGGTGGGGGAGTCGCGGCCGCCGGCCACGCTCGTGCTGCCGTCGACCAGCGCCGGGCCGCTGCCGTCGCCACAGCTCGGGCTTCCGCCCCGGCGCGGCACGCCCAGACTGCGGGCCTGGCCGGTGCCCGCGGTGACCGTGCCGTTCCTCGACGACGAGGTGGTGGGCGAGTTCGACGGGCGGCTCGGGCGGTCGGCCGAGTGGCTGCTCGAGCTGTGCGAGTTCGCGGCCGACCTGGTGCGCCGGGGCCGGGTGCTGCCCGCCGTTCACCCGCACGGCCCGACCGCGCGCTGGCGGCCCGTGCTCACCGGGTTCGACGCCACCCGCCGGGACGACCTGCTGCGCCGTCTGCCCGCCGCGGCCCGGGCCGAGCGGGCCCGCCCCGGTGATGTGGCCGGGCTGCCGGCCGAAGATGCCCTGGCCGCCGCCCTCGAATGCCTGATCGACGGCCTGGTGCGCACCCGGCTGGCCGAGGCCGGGGTGAGCCTGGGCGACGGCTGGCTGGCCGCGCTCACCGGCGAGCCCGCCTTCACGGCCGGTTCCGGACTGGTCGACGAGCTGGCCGACCGTCTCGACCGCTGGCACCACAGCGCGCTCAGCGGCGCCGCCGTGCGGCTCTGCTTCCGGCTCACCCACCTGCGCGATCTCGAGCCGACGGCCGTTCTCGATCCGGCCGCCCCCGAGACTCCGGACGCCTGGCAGCTCGAGTTCCTGCTGCAGGCCGTCGACGAGCCGAGCGCCCTGGTCACCGCGGCCGACATCTGGCGCGACAGCTACGCCCCGCTGCGCCGCTGGACCCGCCACCCGCAGGATCGGCTGCTCGGTGCGCTGGGCCGCGCCGCCCGGCTCTATCCCGACCTCGAGGCGGCGCTGCACGTGCCCCGCCCGGTCGACATGGTGCTCGACACCGAGGAGGCGCACCGCTTCCTCACCCATGCGGCCACGCTCGAGGAAGCCGGCTACGGCGTGCTGCTGCCGGCCTGGTGGCGTGACCGGCCGGGCCTCGGGCTCGGACTCAACCTGCGTCCCCGCGACACCGTGCCCACCGTGCTGCGCGATCAGGCGGCCGACCTGGCCCACATGGTCGACTACGACTGGGGCCTGGCCCTGGGCGGGCGCATGCTGACCACCGAGGAACTGACCGACCTGTCGAAGGCCAAGGTCCCGCTCGTACGCATGCGGGGCCGCTGGGTCTACCTCGACGCCGAACGCCTCGACGCCGGCCTCCGGTTCCTCGCCCGTGGCGGTGGCACCATGTCGGTCGGCCGCGCGTTGAGCACGATCAAACTGCTGCCGCCCGAGGAACTGCCGCTGCCGGTCACTGTCACCAGCGGCGAGGGCTGGGCGGCCGATCTGCTGTCCGGGTCGCTGGAGCATCGGCTCGAACTGCTCGAGGTCCCGGCTGCGTTCGAGGGGGAGCTGAGGGCGTACCAGCGAAGGGGTTTCTCCTGGCTGGCCTTCCTCGACCGGCTCGGCATCGGGGCGTGTCTGGCCGACGACATGGGCCTCGGCAAGACCGTGCAACTGCTGGCGCTGCTGCTGCACCAGCGGTCGGGGCCGGCGCTGCTGATCTGCCCGCTGTCGCTGCTGGGCAACTGGCAGCGGGAGATCGCCCGGTTCGCGCCGTCGCTGACGGTCTCGGTCCTCCACGGCACCGAGCGGGTGCTGACCCCGGCCGACCTGATTCTGACCACCTATGCGACCGCCGTCCGCGATGCCGACCAGCTCGCCGAGGTCGCGTGGGATCGCGTCGTGCTCGACGAGGCGCAACACGTCAAGAACAGCGCGGGTTCGGCGGCCAAAGCGGTCCGGCGGTTCCCGGCCCGCATGCGGATCGCGCTCACCGGCACGCCGGTGGAAAATCGGCTGGCCGAGCTCTGGTCGATCCTCGACTACCTCAACCCGGGCGTGCTCGCCTCGGCCCACACGTTCCGGGCCCGGTTCGCCGTGCCGATCGAGCGCTACGCCGACGAAGACGCGGCCGGCCGCCTGCGCCAGGCCACCCGCCCGTTCCTGCTGCGCCGGGTCAAGTCCGACCCGATCGTGATCGACGACCTGCCCGACAAGCAGCACGTCCGCCATCTGTGCGGGCTCACCGGCGAGCAGAGCACCCTCTACCGGGCGATCCTCGACGACATGACCACCAAGCTCGACGAGAGCACCCAGCGGTGGAACAAGGGCATCGTGCTGGCCGGGATGACCAAGCTCAAACAGGCCTGCGTGCACCCGGCGCTGCTGCTCGGCGACAACTCGCCGCTGCCCGGCCGCTCGGGCAAACTGGAACGCCTCGAAGAGATCCTCGACGGCGCGCTGGCCCAGGGCGAGAGCGTGCTCTGCTTCACCCAGTTCGCCAAGTTCGGGGCGATGCTGACGCCGCACCTGGCCGCCCGCTTCGGAGTTCCGGTGCGCTACCTGCACGGCGGCGTCGCCCGCACGGCGCGAGACGCGATGGTCCACGACTTCCAGACCGACCCGCGCCCCGGCATCTTCGTGCTGTCGCTCAAGGCCGGCGGCACCGGTCTCAACCTCACCGCGGCCAACCACGTCGTCCACGTCGACCGCTGGTGGAACCCGGCCACCGAGGAACAGGCGACCGACCGCGCGTTCCGCATCGGACAGCAGCGCGACGTCACCGTGCACACGCTGGTCTGCCTGGGCACGCTCGAGGAACGCATCGACCGGCTGCTGGCCGACAAGGGTGTGCTGGCCGCGCGCGTGGTCGGCAACGGTGAGGGCTGGCTGACCGGGCTGTCCACGACCGAACTGCGCGACCTGCTCACGCTCGCCCCGGAGGCCGTCGTTGACTGAGCTGCGATCCCCGCTGTCCCCGGAGGCCGTCGTTGACTGAGCTGCCGGTCGCCTTTCTGGGCACCTTCGAGTCGTTGCGGATGGGGCCGACGTTCGCGCGCGGGCGGCGTGACGAGCGGGCCGGGCACGTGCGCAGCCTGACCATCTCGTCCAGCCTGGTCGTGGCCCAGGTGCGCGGCCCCGACGATCCGCGGGCGTTCCGGTCGCGGATCGCGGTGCGGGCGTTCGGTGCCTCCGAGTGGGCGGCGGTGTCGGCCACGCTGGCGGGCGAGGCCCGGTTCACCGCCCAGCTCCTCGACGGGCGGATGCCGGCCGGGATCGGTGACGTGTTCGCGGCGGCCGGGTTGAGCCTGGTGCCGTTGTCGCTGGACGAGGTGGCGATGGACTGCAGCTGCGAGCGGTGGCCGATGCCGTGCGTCCATCTGGCCGCGACCTGTTATGCGCTGGCGCGCAGCTTCCAGGAAGATCCGTTCGGCGCCTTCGCCTGGCGCGGGCGGGGGCGCGACGAGCTGCTCACCCACCTGCGCGAGCTGCGGAGCGAGCTGGCCGTCGACGCGGCGTCGTCCGGCTTCCCCACGCGACCGGGGGGTTCGGCCGGCCGGCCCGCTTCCGGTCGCGCAGCGGCTTCGGGCCGCGTCCCGGAGTCGGGCGCGGCCTCGAGCGTTGACGCGTCCTCGGCTTCGGGCGCGAGCGTCTCCTCGGGCGCGGGTGTCTCCTCGGCTTCGGGCGAATTCGCGGATGAGCTCGGTGAGGATCTCGGGGAGGTCGCGGAGTTCTGGGGTGCGGCGGTGCCGTCGGTGGCACCCGTCGGTGGCCGTCCGGGTGCCGTGACCAGGCCGGACGCGATCCTCGACCAGGTCGATCCGCCGCCGCTGGCCGAGGGGGGTCGTCCGCTCGTCGACGTCCTGCGTCCCGCCTATCTGGCTCTGCCGGACGAGTAGGCGTCCACAGCTGCGCCCGCCAGCCGTGAGTCAGCCGGACGAGCTGGGTCCGCAGTTGCGCCCGTCGGCCGTGAGTCAGCCGGACGAGCTGGGTCCGCAGTTGCGCCCGCCGACCGTGAACTATCCGGACGAGCTGGGTCCATAGCTGCGCCCGCCGGCTGTGAGTCAGCCGGATGAGTCGGGTCCACAGTTGCGCCCGCCGGCCGTGAATCAGCCGGATGAGTCGGGTCCACAGTTGCGCCCGCTGGCCGTGAGTCAGCCGGACGAGTCGGGTCCACAAGTTGCGCCCGCCGACCGTGAATCAGCTGGACGAGCAGGGCCCGACGGTCGCTGCGGACAGCCAGTTTCCGGTGAGCCTGGAGGCCGGTCAGGCACCTCTTGCCCACCCGGATTAGGGGTCTATCAACTGTTCTGCCAAGTTTGGTTCACGAATGGGGTACACGCTTAGAAATCATCCCGTTACCTTCCGTGGTCGTGGTGTTCTTCTCTCGGCATAGCGTTTGTCAAGAGAAGGTGTGAAATGAACCGTATTTCCCGGATGCTCACGGTCACCGGCCTCGGCCTGCTCGCCGGCGTCACCATGGGCGCGGGCCCGGCCATGGCGGCCACGTCGACCGACGCGGGGGCGTCGAAGGCCGGGGCGTCCAGCCAGGCCGACCGGCGCGACCGCGTCGTCGGCTACTACAACAGCTACCGCGCCTGCGACCTCGCCGGCCGGATCGGCGAGCGCTTCGACCGCTGGGACGACTACGACTGCGAGCGGGTCGGCTTCGGGTTCCACCGCCGCTACGCGCTCGAGGTCAGCTGGGACCGCGACTGGCGCTGGTTCGACCGCGACCGTGGCCACGGCCGTCCGTGGTTCAACGACCGTCACCACCACAACGGTGGCAAGTGGGGCGACAAGGACGGTAAGTGGGGCGACAAGGGCGACAAGTGGGACGACAAGGGCGACAAGGACGGCAAGTGGGGTGACAAAGACGGCCAGGATGGCAAAGACGGCAAGTGGGGCGACAAAGACGGCCAGGACGGCAAGGACGGTAAGTGGGGCGACAAGGGCGGCCAGGACGGCAAGGACGGCAAGTGGGGTGACGCCGACAAGGGCGGCATGAAGGACTGGGGCAGCAAGGGCGCGGGCGAGCGCGACGACAAGCCCGCCGTCTGACGGCTGCTGCTCCCGACTGTTCTTCTCCCGGTTCCGGGCATTGCGACGATCGCGCCCGACACCTGCTTGTTTCGGCAGTAGAACGAGCCACGGCCCCGGGCGGGGGTCGTGGCTCGTTCGCGTTTCCCGTCGCCCGCGATCGGCATGCCGGGCCGCCAGGTGCTGGAACCTCTACCAGTCGATCGGGGCGTAGTCCTTCAGGAAGACGCCGTACAGGTTCTCGCCCTGCTCGCCGCGCACGATCGGGTCGTACACCCGGGCCGCGCCGTCGACCAGGTCGAGCGGGGCGTGGAAACCCTCGTCGGCCAGCCGCATCTTCGTCGGGTGCGGGCGCTCGTCGGTGATCCAGCCGGTGTCGACGCTGGTCATCAGGATTCCGTCGGAGAACATGTCGACCGCGCTGGTGCGGGTCAGCATGTTCAGCGCCGCCTTGGCCATGTTCGTGTGCGGGTGCCCGGCACCCTTGTAGCCGCGGTTGAACACGCCCTCCATGGCCGACACGTTGACCACGTAGCGCCGCGGGAAGGGCGACCTCGTCATCGCCCCGCGCAACCGGCTGACCAGCACGAACGGCGCGGTCACGTTGCACAGCTGCACCTCGAGCAGCTCCAGCGGGTCGACCTCGTGCACCCGGTCGCTCCAGCTGTTGGTCGGCGCGGTGTCGGGCACCAGGCCGCCGGCGTCGATCGCGACCGAGCGGGCGGTCAGCGCCATCTCGGTGATCTGCTGCGGCGTCAGCACGGGCGCGCCGGTGGTCAGCGCGGCGGCCGGGGAGGCGCCCGCGGTGCCGAAGTATTCCAGCTCGGGCAGCGGCCCGTCGGGCAGCGGTTCACTCTCGGCGGCGGCGATGGCCGAGTAGGAGCCGGGCGAACGCCGGACCGTCTGCGCCGCGTTGTTGACGATGATGTCGAGGTGACCGCGCGCCGCCACCGAGTCGGCCAGCCCCACCACCTGGGCCGGGTCGCGCAGGTCGAGCCCGACCACCCGCAGCCGGTGCAGCCAGTCGGCGCTGTCCGGCATGGCCGAGAACCGGCGCACCGCGTCGTGTGGGAACCGGGTGGTGATGGTCAGGTCGGCGCCGTCGCGCAGCAGCCGCAGCGCGATGTACATGCCGATCTTGGCGCGCCCACCAGTGAGCAGCGCCCGGCGCCCGGTCAGGTCGGTGCGGGCGTCGCGCCGCGCGTGGTTCGTCAGCGCGCACTCCGGGCAGAGCTGGTGGTAGAACGCGTCGACGTGCGTGTACCGCTTCTTGCACACGTAACAGCCGCGGGCCTGGTGCAGAACGCCCGCGGTGGCCGCCTGCACGCTGGTGCGCAGCGGAATCCCCGCGGTCTCGTCGTCGATCCGGCCCGGCGCCCCGGTCGCGGTCGCCTCGGTGACCGCCTTGTCGTTGGCGAGGATCGCGTCCCGCCGCTCCCGCCGCCGCTTGTGCTTCACCGTCTTGAACAGCCCGGCGGTCGCCCGCCGCACCGCCACCGAGTCGGGGTGCTCCGCCGGAAGCGCTTCCACCTCAGCGATCACCGCGAGACACAGCGCCAGCCGCTCGGCATCCACCCCGGCACCAAGCTCATCCGTGATCCCAATGCCCGCTTCGGCATCCAGCGTGTCATTTGTCCCATCGGGAGCAGTGGCGGCAACCACGGAGGGTGTTCCGGTGACCGCTGCGGCCGGCGCGCCATCCGGCCCGGTATTGACTCCAGCGTCCAGTCGGGCGCGCATCCGGGCATCCGCCTCGGCCGGCACCTCGGCCGTCGTTCCGGTGGTCGTCCTTGCTTGCGCCGTCATCCGACTTGTCCGTCCTTACTTTCCCGATCCAACGCTGGAACTGTACTGAGCCCAGCGACTGATCGGCCGACCACGCCCCCACCTGACTCTTCGATCACGACCGGACGGCGCTGCCCCTCCGGCGCCGGCGGTGTGGTCATGGCCGGATGATGCTGCCGGTCCGGGTGCCGTCGACGAGATCGCGGTAGGTGCGGGCCACGTCGGCGGCCGGTGTTCCGTCCTGCGGGTCCAGGCCCAGCTGTTCGAGGGTCTCGCTGATCCACCCGGGCGCGACCAGGTTGATCAGCAGCTGACGGCGGAGTTCGGCGGCCGCGTTGACCACGAAGCCTTCGAGGGCGCTGTTGACGGTCGCGCCGAGCGACCCACGGGGGAGCGGGGCGACGAACGTGCCACCGGTCAGAGTGACGGATCCGCCCGGCGGGAGATGCCGGATCGCGCGCCGGGCCAGGGCGATCTGACCCAGGAGTTTGCCGGTCAGCCCGGCGGCGAACTCGTCGTCGGTCACCTTCTCGAGGTCGACCAGGGGCCCGCTCGCCGCGCAGCAGACCACCGCGCCGACCGGGCCCACGCGCTCGAACAGGGTGTCGATCGACGACGGCGTCTCCAGGTCGACCGGCCATTCGCTGGATCGCGACGCCGCCACCACCTCGTGCGAAGCAGTCAGCGCCTCGGCGACCGCCCGGCCCAGGGTTCCTCCGGCTCCGACCAGCAATACGCGCACGCTCCCATGATGCCCGGTCACGCTCCCGGCCGGTCCGGGCGGCCGGACCGTGCCGCGGGCCGGGCCGTGGGCAGGGCGGCCACCGTGTCGTGCAAGGCCTGGACCAGGGCCGCAGTCAGCGGGTTGGGGCGTCGGCGCTGCGGGGTGACGATGCCGATGTAGCGGCACGGGCACGGCGGTGCCAGCGGCACGGTGGCCAGGCCGCCCTGGGACGCGGTCAGGGCGACCTGCGGAATCATGCTGATGCCGACGTCGGCGCGGACCAGGGACTGGGCGAAGACGTAGTCGGTGCCGCGGCAGGCCGTACGCACCTGGTAGCCCGCCAGGGCCGCGTAGTGGTCCAGCATGTCGACGATCTCCAGGCAGCCGTGCACCCAGCGCTCGTCGGCCAGGTCGGCGATCGTGACCGACTCGCGGCCCTCCAGGTGGTGACCGGACGGCAGCACGATCCACATGGGGTCGTCGAGCAGGGGAGTCCAGGTGAGGCCGGAGCGGTCCTGCGGGCGTACGGGAGGAAGGTCGTCGAAGTGATAGACCAGCGCCAGGTCGGCCGCGCCCGAGCGGACCAGGGGCAGGGCGTCGGCGGGCTCGTTCTCGAGGACGGTGAGCTCGACGCCCGGGCGCTCGGCGGCGAACCTGGTCAGCGCCGGTGGCAGCAGGCGCTGACCGCCGCTGGTGAAGGTGGCCACGGTCAGGCTGTCGGGCGTGCCGAGGCGGGCGATCTCACGCTCGGCCTGGGACAACTCGGCGGCGATGGCGTCACCGGCCTCGACCAGCACCCGGCCCGCCTCGGTGAGGTGGACGCCGCGGGTGCTCCGGTGCACGACCGCGGTGCCGATCTCGCGTTCCAGCGTGCTGATCTGCTGCGACACCGCCGACGGGGTGAGTCGCAGCGAGGCCGCGGCCTGGTTGAAGCTGCCGAGCCGGGCGACCTCGCGCAGAACCGCCACACGGCGAACCTCGATCATTAGCTCTCCTGATGACAACCTCAGTAAGTCGGCACTACCGCTTAACACCGTACGGGAAAAGAATTGTGGTGTGAATCGACGTGCCTGGCTCCTCTTCCTCGCTGTCTCGGTGCTCTGGGGCATCCCGTACTTCCTGATCAAGGTCGCCATCGAGGACCTGTCGCCGCTGCTCGTGGTGGCCGGCCGCGTGGCGATCGCGGCGCTCGTGCTGCTGCCGATCGCCGCCGCGCGCGGCACCCTGGCCGGGCTGCGCGGACGCATGCGCTGGGTCGTCGTGCTGTCGTTCGTGCACATTCTCGGCCCGTTCCTGCTGATCACGTACGGCGAGACGCACATCAGCTCGTCGCTCACCGGCCTGCTCATCGCGGTCGAACCGGTCGCGATCGCGCTGCTCATGTCGCGGACCGAGCGGCTCACCCCGATCCGGGTGGCCGGCCTCGTGCTCGGCTTCGGCGGGGTGGCGCTGCTGGTCGGCCTGGACCTCTCGGGCGACCGCCTCGGTCTGCTCGGTGCCGGCATGGTGCTGGTCGCCGCGATCAGCTACGCGGTGGCCACCATGATCGTCCAGCGCCGCCTGTCCGACGTGCCGGCCGAGTCGCTGGTCGGGGCCACGACCGGGATCACCACGCTGGCGCTCGCGCCGTTCGCCCTTTTCGCCATTCCTTCCCATCCCGTACGCATCGAGTCGTGGGCATCACTGGCCGCGCTCGGCGTCCTCTGCACGGCCCTCGCGCTGCTCGCGTTCTACCAGCTCATCGCGCAGGTCGGGTCGACCCGGGCGGGCCTGGTGACATATGTGAACCCGGTTGTCGCCGTCCTTCTCGGAGTTGCGTTGCTCGACGAGAGCTTCGGTCTCAGTACGATCGGGGGGTTCGTTCTGGTCGCGGCCGGCTGCTGGCTGTCGACCCGGCCGGTCCCGGCCGCGGTCGCGCCGATGGTGGTCGCCCGCCCCTGAACGACGTGGCCGAGCGGTTCTGCGCCAGCGAGCCGCTCGGCCACGTCCCTTTCCCCGCTTCTTCCGCATAGGGTGACCGCATGGGTCAGCGGATTCTGATCACCGGGGCGCGGCGCGGGATCGGGGCGGCCATCGCCGTCGGACTGTCCCGGCCCGGGCACAAGCTGATGCTGCACCACCTGGCCGCCCCCGAGGAGGCCGAGGGCGTCGCCCGCCTGTGCCGTGACCTGGGCGCTGAGGCCACCCTGCTCGACGCCGACCTGGCCGATCCGGGCGCCGTCCGCGACCTGGCCGACCGCGCCGGCCCGGTCGACGTGCTGATCAACAACGCGGCCAAGGCCTCCAACGTGGACTTCGCGGAGTTGCCGCTGGCCGAGTGGCAGCAGACGTTCGCGGTCAACGTCACCGCCCCGATGCTGCTGGCCCAGGCGCTCAGCCCCGGCATGGCCGAACGGGGCTGGGGCCGCATCGTCAACGTGGTCTCGCCGACCGTGCGGCTGGGCGGCCCGTCCGGTCCCGCGTACGTCTCCAGCAAGGCCGCCCTGATCGGCCTCACCCGCTCGCTGGCCCGAGCGCTCGGGCCGGCCGGGATCACCGTGAACGCGCTCTCGCCCGGGGCGATCCGCACCGAGGGCGAGGTCGAGCTGGCCGCCGGTCAGGACCAGCGGGCCCACGCCCCGATCGTCGCCTCGCAGGCGCTGCCACGGCCGCTCGTGCCGGAAGACCTGGTTGCGACCGTACGCCTCCTGGTCTCCGAGGGTTCCGGAGCGCTCACCGGCCAGGTCCTCGAGGTGGGCGGCGGACTGGTCTTCCGCTGAGCCGGTTACCCGGCCGGCTCGTCGTCCTCGGTGCGGCGGCGTGACGGCGGCGTCTGGTCGGCCAGGGTCGCCGGGCGGCGCTTGTCGGTGGGCTTGCGCTCGCCGGTCGGGCGCCGGGTGTACTGCGCGAGGTCGGCCGGACGGGACTCGCGCAGGTGGTCACCCAGGTCGGCCGGGCGGGTCGTCCGCAGGTGATCGCCCAGGTCGGCCGGGCGGCGCGGGGCGGGCACCGTCGTCGCCGTCGGTTCCGGTGACCGGGCCGCCGTCGGTTCCGGTGACCGGACCGCCGTCGGTTCCGGAGGCCGGGCCGCCGTCGGTTCTGGAGGCCGGACCGAATAGGGCTGGTCACCGAGCATCGACGGGCGCAGCAGCGGCGACGGATCCGGCTGCTGGTCGGCGGGACGGGCTTCAGTCTGCGGGTGCGGATCGCCGTACCCGGCCGCCCGCCGCACGGGAAGCACCGGGTCCAGCCCGTGCTGTTCGACGGCCGGGCGCTGTTCGGGGACTTGTCGCACGGGAAGCTGCTGGCGGGAGTCAGGTTCGGCCGGTCGGCGCTGCGGCAGTGGCTCGCGGCCCGGGGTCGGCTCGGTGAATGCGGCGGCCCGGCGCTGCTCGGACTCGGCCGGCTGCCGTCGGGGGAGCGGCTCGGTGCCCGGCAGACTCTCGGTTCCCGGCTCGCCGAAGGCGGCGGGCCGGCGTTCGAGCAGCGGGGCGCTGCCTGACTCGTTCGTTGCGGTGCTCGGCTCGTCGAGCGCGGCCGGTCGGCGTGTCCGGAACGGATCCCGCCTCCGGTTCGGCTCATCGGCCGGTTCGTGGACCGGCTTGTCGGGTTTGTCCGCCGGTTTGAGAGCCGGCTCGCCGGGCCCGGCGAGATTCCGGCGGAACGGGTCCCGGCTCGGCATCGGCCGGTCGTAAGGTGCCGGCCCCGGGTCGGCGGGCACCGGTGCGGGCTCGTCGAAGATCGTGGGCCGGCGCTGGGCCGGGGTCTCGTCGGGCTCGGTGGTCCGCCGGGTCGGGAAGAGGTCCGACAGGCGGCTCGAGGAGGACGCCGGGGCCGGGTCTGTCGTCGGCTCGACCGGACGCCGGGGGAGCGGCGGGGTGGACACGACCTCCTCCGCGGTCGGCGTCGAGCTCGTGGTCGGGGCGGAGCTCGCAGTCGGGGCGGAGGACTCGAGGCGGCGGGCGCGTTCGACGTCCGGGGCGGGTATGCGCCGCGTCGACTCGAGGCCCGGGAGCCGGAGCCGGCGCGTGGCCTCCAGGTCCGGAGCATCGAAGTTGCGCGTGACGGCGAGATCCGACTCGTCGACCGCCGACGGAACCGCGTCGGTCTCCGGCGTCGCCGCGGTGTCGGCCGTCGTCGTGTCCGGCACCGACCCGGTGCTCGTCGACGCGGCGGGCGCGGCCGGGGTGATCGCCCGGTAGTCCGGAGTCACCGGGTCGAGTTCGGGGGTCGCGATCGCCCCCGAGGTCTCCGGGTCGGGGGACTCGAAGGCCCGTGCGGCCTGCCGGTTCGGCGCCTCGAAGACCGCCGTCGCATCCAGGTCGGGCCCGTCGGAACGGCGGCCGAGGTTCAGGTCGGGCAGCGAGAGGTTGCGGGTGCGCTCGAAGTCGGGCCGGTCCCCGAAATAGGGCACGGGCGGCTCGGCGTCCGCGGCGGGCAGCTCCAGCGAACTGGCGAACGTCCCCGCCGACGAGGGCGCGAAGAAGAACTCGTCCGGAGCCGAGTAGTCGGCATACTTGCTGACCGACTCCGACCGGTACACGCCCGGCTCGGGGTAGTACGGCACCGGGTAGTGCAGCGAGGCCGCAGCCAGCGGCGGCTCATCGTCATCGACCAACTCGCCGACCGCAGGCTCGTCGTCAACACCCGGCCAACGGCTGGCGGCCGGGGCGTAAACCGGCTCGTCGACCTCGTGAGAGTCCGGTTCCGCCGGACTGACACGCCCAGCGACCAGCTCGTCGTCACCAATGCGCCCGGCGCCCGGCTCATCGTCACTGGTACGCGCCGCGTAGGAGAAGTCGTCGTTCCGCGCAACGTCAGATTCGCGCTCAGCAGCGGACTCATCCCCAGCAATGCGCCCAGCAGCAGCTGCGTCTTCGGCGTCGGTCCGTGCCGAGTCCGGGTCGTTGTCGCTGATGCGTTCGGCGGCGGGTGCGTCGTCGGCAATGCTTTCGGCGGCGGTTGTGTCGTCAGCGATGCGTTCGGCGGCAGGTGCGTCGCTAGCAATGCGTTCGCCGGCGGGTGCGTCGTCAGCGATGCGTTCGGCGACAGGTGTTTCGTCAGCGATGCGCTCGGCAGCCGAGGCGCTGCCGGTGATGCGTTCAGCGGCCGCTGCGTTGTCAGTGATGCGCGCCGCGTATGAATCGCCGGCATCGCTGCGAGTGGTGGCCGTTTCGCCGGCTGCCACGTCGGCGACCGAATCGGCGTCGGCGTCGGCGACGGGCAGGTCGGTCGCGTGGGCGGTGTGATCAGAGGTTTCGGTCGCCGAGTCGGTGGCTGCGGCCGCTTCCGGATCTGTGACGTGGGCGGCGGTGGACGGATCGGGGGTGTGGGCTGCAGTTGCCGGTTCGTGGGCTGTGGTGGCCTCGGAAGAACTGGTCGGCCCAGTTACGGCCGTTGCAGCTTCGTCGGCGGCCATGCGGGCTGCGCGAGCATCGGCGGCCAGGATCCGCGCGGCGATCGAGTCGACCGCTGCCGTATCGACGACGATCCGCGGATCCGAGATTGCTTCCCCAGCGGCCGGTCGGCCCGCGTCGACGTCGGCCGTTTCCCCAGCAATTTCCGTGGCGACCTGAGGGGTGGCCGACTCGGCGGTGCTTTCCTCGTCGGCCGGCTCGACCGCAGCGTCCTCGGTTACCGGCCGCCCGGCGGCATCGCCGGCAGCGGCATCAGCGGCATCGGCATCGGCGGCACCGCTGGCACCTGCATCGGCGACGCTTGGCTCGGTGGCGACCACATCAGCAACAGCGTCCGCCTCGCTTGGCTCGGTGGCGGTGCTGTCGGCGGCCGCGTCAGTGCGGCTCGGCTCGCTGACGGTGTTGCTGGTGAGCGCGTCGGGGGTGCTCGGCTCAGAGGCGCTGCCGCCGACTGCGTCGGTGGCGCTTGACTCAGCCGCGTCAGATCCTGTTGCCGGCTCGGCCGTGCCCCCCTCGGAAACCGGATCGGTGACCGCATCATCGGCGACCGCGTCGACAACTTCGGCTTCGTCCGCGTCGTCCTTGATCGCAGTGTCTGCGGCCGACGTAGGAGAGGCCGCACTGCCGGCTACGCCGTCTTCGGCAGTTGCTTCCCCGGGAGCCGCCTCAGCACGCGCATCATCGGCAACAGAACCGGCCGCAGCGTGCTCAGCACCCTCCTCGGACGAGGCGTCGTCGCCGGCCTCAGCCCCCGAGTCGGACGACCCGGCAGAGTCGGCCGCCTCGGCCGGAGCCGGATCGTCCTCGATGATCTCGGCGTCGACCACGTCGTCGTCCACCACGCCCGCCGACGGCCCGTCGACGACCTTGGGGATCACCTCGGTCGCGGCCTCGCCCGTCGACGACGCGACCTTCGACATCATCGCCGGCGGCAGCAGCAGGATCCCCGCAGCCTCGCGGTCCCAGGTCGCCTTCTGCTTGGTCGCCGACGGCCCCGGCGGCAACGCCAGCCGAACCGTCTGCTCGCCCACCGCATGCCGCCCCGACGTCAGGGCTGCTTGCGCCTCGCCGGCGTGTTCGGAGAGCCCGGCCCGTTCCTGCAACCGGCGAAGCGGCCCCGGCGCCCACCAGGCCGCGTTCCCCAGCAGGCCCAGCACCGCCGGCACGAGGAGCATCCGGACCACCGTGGCGTCCAGGAACAGGGCCACGATCATGCCCACGCCGACGAAGCGCATCGTCGTCACCGAGGACAGCGCGAACGCCCCGGTCACCACGATCAGCAGCAGGGCCGCCGCGCTGATCACCCGGCCGGTGCGGGCCAGGCCGACCGTCACCGCTTCTTTCGTCGACGCGCCCTGGGCCCGGGCCTCGACCATGCGGGAGAGCAGGAACACCTCGTAGTCGGTGGACAGGCCGAACACCACGGCCGCCATCAGCACCACGATGCCCGCTTCGAGCGGGGCCGGCGTCACGTTCAGCCAGGAGGCGCCGTGGCCGTCCTGGAAGATCCAGACCAGGACGCCGAAGGTCGCGCTCAGGCTCAGCGCGCTCATCACCACGGCCTTGATCGGCAGCAGGATCGAGCCGAAGGCCAGGAACATCAGGATCAGCGTGGCCCCGACCAGCAGGCCGACCATCCACGGCAGTTTCGCGGCGGTCGCCGCCAGGCTGTCCACGTTGCGGGCGGTCGTGCCGCCGACCAGCAGTTCGGCCCCGTTCGGCACCGGCAGGGAGCGGATGTCGTCGACCACCTGGCGGGCCGAGGAGCTGAACGGATCGGTCGAGTCGAGGGTCGCCGTGAAGACGGTGACGTTGCCCGCGTGCTGGGCCGGGCTCAGCTGGGCGATGCCGTCGATCTGGCGCAGTGTCACCGCGAAGGCCGAGCTGTCGAAGTCGGCGCCGCGCAGCACGATCGGCATGGTGTCGCCGCTGAACTGCGGGTAGTCCGACTTGAGGGTTTCGATCGCCACCCGGGCCGGGTCGCCCGGCGGCAGTGTCCGCTCGTCGGCCTCGCCGAAGCGGACCCCGCCGATCGGCGCCGCCAGCACCAGCAGGCCGGCCAGGATCGGCAGCACTACTACGACCGGCCGGCGCAGCACGCCGCCCGCGAGCCGCGCCCAGAAGGTGCCCGGGCCGCGGACGGGGAGCCGGATCGGCAGCTTGTCGACGCGCGGGCCGAGCACCGCGAGCAGGGCCGGCAGCAGGGTCAGCGAGAGCAGCGCGGCCAGGCCGACCGCGGCCAGACCCCCGTACGCGAGGGATTTGAGGAAGCCCTGCGGGAACAGCAGCAGACCGGCGAGCGCGATCATCAGCAGGGTCGCCGAGAACACGACCGTGCGTCCGGCGGTGGCGACCGTACGGCGTACGGCTTCGGCGGGCGTACAGCCGGAAGCCTGTTCCTCGCGGAAGCGGCCGACCATGAACAGGCCGTAGTCGATGGCCATGCCCAGGCCGAGCAGGCTGGCCACGTTGACCGCGAACGAGTTGACCTCGTGCACCGCGGCGATCGCGTGCAGCACGCCCAGCGAGCCGAGCACCGCGGCCCCGCCCACCAGCACCGGCAGCGAGGCCGCGACCAGCGAGCCGAACAGGAACAGCAGCAGGATCAGGACCACCGGCAGCGAGATGATCTCGGCCCGGGCCAGGTCGTCGGTCGAGCGGGTGGAGGTGGCGTCGGCCAGCACCACGCCCCCGGAGAGCTGCACGGTCGCGCCGGAGACGGCGAAGTCGTCCTTGACCTCGCGGAACGCGTCCAGTTTGGCGCCGTCGTCGGCTCCGGCCAGGGTGACGCTGGCGATGCCGCTCGTCTTGTCCTTGGCCACGAACTGCGGTGACCGGGTCGACCAGTAGGACGTGCTGCTCTTGACCTCGGACCGGGGCAGCTTGGCCAGCGCGGCCCGGATGCGTTTGCCCAGCTCGACGTCGTCGACGTTCCCCTTGACGGGCGTGTAGACGACCACCAGATCGCCGCCCTGGGCCCCGAAGGCCTTGTCGACGGCCTCGGTCGCCTGGGACGACTCACTGTTCGGGTCGTTGTAGCCGCCCTCGGTGAGCTGGCCGAAAACCCCGAGCCCCCAGATGCCCGCGCCGATCACCGCGACGAGCGCGACGGACAGCACCGGCCACCGGAAGCGGGCGACCCACGATCCCCAGCCCGCGAACACGTCAACCCCTCTGGTCGTACCCAACTCGCCGCCGGGTTCCGGCGCGCGTTTATGAGATCACTTCACGAAAGCGTTGCCGCTTCCAGGGCCACCCCTGCGCAACCTTTCCCGTACGCAGTGTCGGTGACCCACGTGAGCCGCAGCTGGCCGGATTTCGGCGCCTGGTAGGCCACGGTGATGACCGCGGTGCGCAGCGTGCCACCCCGGTTGTCGAGAACGGTAGATCCGGTCGAGTCGCCCGTGGTCAGCCGCGCGGTCAGCTTTCCCCGGGCCGAAACGCTGCCGACATAGAGCTTGAGCAGTCGCGGGGTGGTGCCGGCGGGCGCCGTGAGCGTGAAACCGTTGCCCTTGCCGCAGGTGCGGATGCCGGTCTTGGTGCCGTCGGTGGTGGCCACCGGGTCACCGCCGGTCCAGCTGAACGTCTCGGGGCTCAGCCCGTGCTGGAACCGGGGCGCGGTCGGGGCGCCCTCGAGGATGCGGAAGTTGCCGCCCTTGTCCCGTTCGAGGGCGAACGTCCCGCCGAGACCCCAGTGCACCCAGTCGGTCTGGCCGTCCTTGGACAGATCAACCTTTTCCGGTACGTCTCCCAGCGCGACCCGGACCACGTCCCTCGAGGGTGTCGGCGAGTCGGACGGTGACGTCGACGGTGTGGGCGAGCCGGAGGGCGACGGGGTGGCGCTGACCAGCGGAATCAGGCCCGGTGAGGGCAGCCGCACGTCGCCCAGGGCGGGCGCGGGCGGGTCGAGCGGCCGCTCCGGCGCGTCCTGGTTGCTGCTCAGGCCGCGCGCCGCGACGAAACCGAACCCGATGACGACCAGTACCCCGGCCAGGATCACCGCCGCCGACGACAGATATTCGTTCCAGGCGTGCGGAGCGGTCGGTTCGGCAGCCCTCCGATGGCCGGCCTGGCCTCGGCGGCGACCATCCCCGGTCGACGGCAACCGACCCTCCTGCATATACGTCTGGCCGCGCGGTCAGCCGCGCGGAAAGTGGTGCGTGAGTGGTAAACGATCGCACTTCGATGCGTGACGGTGTAGAGCGAAATCAGTGACCAACCGGATGGGCGATCATCCCCATCGGCGGTTCGGTGGAGGTTTGCGGTGGGCTTCGTCACGGCTACGGGTACCGTGTCCGGAGTTTCCGGCCGACGCCGATAACAGGAGAGTCGACGACATATGAGCACCGAGACCGCCCGACCCATCACCGGCGACAAGGCGAAGCGCCGCACCCAGGCCGTCGCCGGGGCCGTGGCCGGGGTGGCCGTGATCGCCGTCCTGGTGACCGTGTTCGTCACCGTCCGCGGTGGCGACCCCGAGCCCGCCGCGCAGCCGGCCGCCGCGGCCCCGTCGGCCGAGGCCGTGCAGCCGACCCCCGAGGCCGTGGAGCCCGAGGCGAGCGCGCCGGCCGCGCCCGAGCCGGCCCAGCCCGCGCCGGTCAACACCCCCGACCAGCTGAAGAAGCAGCCGGTGGTCAAGGCCGGCACCGGCACGCTGACCGAGCTCAAGGTGACCCCGCTGGTGGCCGGCCGGGGCCCGGCGGTCAAGGCCGGTCAGACCGTGACCGCCAACTATGTGCTGGTCAGCTACAAGACCGGCCAGGAGATCGACTCGTCCTGGAAGCGCGGCGAGCCGTTCAGCACCCCGATCGGCACCGGCCAGGTCATCCAGGGCTGGGACAAGGGCATCCCCGGCCAGAAGGTCGGCAGCCGCATCCAGATCGATGTGCCGGCCGCCATGGCCTACGGCCCCGAGCAGGGCGACCTGCGCTTCGTGGTCGACATCCTGGCCGCGAAGTAATCAGAGCTCGGCCACCACGACGTCCAGCTGTCGGGGGCGGCCCGCACTCGCGGGCTGCTCCTCGACGGTGTACTTGAGGTCGCGCAGCGCGGTGACGATCTCGTCGACCGACGCGGGCGCCGCCCCGGCCTCGGCCAGCGACCGGACGATCCGTCCCTTGGTCGCCTTGTTGAAGTGACTGACCACGGCTCGCCTGGGCACCCCGTCGACGACCCGTTCGTGCAGCACCCGCACGGTAGCCGAGGTGGTAGCGGGCGGCGTCCACATCGCCCCGTACGCCCCGGACCGCAGGTCGAGCACGGGCCCGCCGGCGGCCACCGGGTCGAGGGCCTTGGGCAGGGCTTTCTTCCAGAACGCGGTGAGCCCGCCCAGCGTCGGCAGCGACACCCCGACCGACAACCGATAGGCCGGGATGCGGTCGTCGAGCCGCACCACACCCCACAGCCCCGAGAAGACGACCGCCCTGGCGTCGAGCCACTCCCGGGCCGGCGACGCGAGCGAGTGGGCGTCGAGGGCCTCGTAGAGCACGCCGCTGTAGATCGAGGCGGCCGGGGCCGTGGCCGAGGTCAGCAGCCCGGCGTTGCGACCGAGTTCCGCGGCCTGACCGGCCGTGATGCCCAGGACGGCGAGCGACTCGGCCACCGCGCGGGCACTCGTCCGCCTGCTCAGCGCGACCAGCCGGGACAGCACCCGCTTGCGGGGTGTGGCCAGGCCGGGCAGCCACAGCGAGGACAGGTCGACGGGGTCGCCGGTGGCGGCGGAGGTCTTGCCCTCGGACGGCGGCAGCAGGATGAGCACCCCGCGAGATTAGTCGGCCGACCGCCCGGTCAGCGCGTCCCCCACCGTCGGATAGACCGCGAGGCGCGGGGTGAGCCCGACCGTGTCGAGCAGCCGTTCCAGGAACTCGCCGGGTGCGGCCAGCCGCAGCCAGCCCCCGTTGGCGGCGGCCCGGTTGTGGCCGATCACCAGCGCGCTCAACCCGGTCGAGTCGCAGAACTCGATGCCGGACAGGTCGACCACGATCCGCGGCGCCGGGCGGTCCAGCACCTGATCGAGCGTGGTGGTCAGGCTGGTTCCGCTGTCGATGTCGAGGTTGCCCCGCACCGTGACGACGACCGAGTCGTCGGTGTTCCCCACGACGGACACGTGCACGACGACCTCCACTCGTCCGGACCGGCTGGACTCTCTCTGCCCAATCGGCCCGCGGAAGTCACCTGGTCGGCGTGCCCGAACCGGCCGGCACGTCGATCGTCGTCTTCACCGTGGCCTGGTCCAGCTCCCCGATCCGTACGGTGAAACGAATCTCGTAGCTCCCCGGCAGCGGGAAAGTGAGCGCGCCCACGGCGTGATGCCGCAGGATCGGCAGCATCGGCTCGCTGAACGGCTCGATGTCCTGCCCCAGATACTGCGCCGACACCTTCCACTCCTCGGCCGGCAGCGGCGCCCCGGCCGACGTGTAGACGAAGGCGTGCACCGTGTTGCTGTCGCCGACCTCGACCGGATAGATGTTGAACTGCAGGGTGTAGAGCGGCGAGGTCAGCGTCTGCGAGATGCCGCTCTCGCGCACCGCGGCGTCGTCCACGACCGCACTGCGCGCCGGGTTGACCTGCACGAGCACGGCGCTCAGGCCGAGGATCACGGTGGTCGCCAGCACCTCGATGCCGACCATCCGCTTGAGCCGGCCCGAGCCGGGGGAGACGCGGACCAGTTTCCGGGCGAAGAACGCCGCCCCGAGCGTCGCCGCCAGCACCCCGACCTTGGCCACCAGCAGACGCCCGTACGGGGTCTCCCACAGCGCCGGGATCGACCCGACCTGCACCACCGCCTGCACCACACCGCCCGCGACCAGCCACACCACGGACAGGGCGGCCCAGCGGGACCACACCGGCAGCACGACTCCGAGCACGCGCTGGTCGGTGCGCCGCAGCAGGAACACGGTCAGGGTGATCAGCCCGCCCAGCCACACCGACATGGCGGCGATGTGCACCACGTCCGACGCCACGATCACGCCGGACAGCGGCGAGGCGGCCGCGTGCCCGGTCAGCGGCCAGGTCGTCATGGCCGCCAGCGCGATCACGACCACGGCGATCCCGCGCACCCGGCCCACCGCGCCGCGCAGCACCGGCGGCAGCAGCCCGGCCAGCACCGCCAGCAACGCCAGCCGGGCCAGCAGGATCAGCCCGAACGAGCTGCTCAGCACGTCGCCCAGCTCGCTCGCGGACACATCCCACAGCGGCGCTCCGGTGCTGGCCGGCGCCTGCGTCCAGAGCGCACCGAGCGTGGCGAGACCGATCAACCCCATTCCCGCGTACGCCGTGAGGGTCGCCCCGCGTCGTTCCCGGCGCCGCGGCCACAGCACCGCCAGGAACAGGGCGGGCCCGGCGGTGAGCACCATCCCGGCGTACGCGAGGAAACGTGTCACCGGCGTCGCCAGGGTGACCGAGCGGTGGGTTCCCTCGGCGGCCGGCTCGGCCGGGGCCTGCGAGGGCGCGCCGACCGAGAAGGTGAGGGCGCCGCCGATCGGGTGGCTGTCGGCCGAGATGACCCGGTAGCTGACCAGGTAGGTGCCGAGCGGGCGATCCGCCTTGCGGACCGGGATGCGCAGCGTGGTGCCGGACGCCGTGGCCTCACCGGAGATCCGTTTGCCGTCCGGCGCGATCACCTGCACGCGCCCGGCGACCACCGCGATCGGCTCGCTGAAGGTCATCACGATCTCGGCCGGCGACGTGCCGACGACGCTGCCCGGCGACGGCGTGGAGCCCAGCAGTGCCGCGTGGGCCGAGGCCGGGCCCGCCGGGAGGGCGAGGACGCCGAGCGCGGCCACGAGGAACAGCAGGACGCGCACGAGCCTCTTCACACGTGGTAGTTCGGATGGCGGGACGGAAAGGTTCAACAGCTGGACAACCGCTTACGCATCGGAGGTGAGGGGCATGGGATATCTATACGCTCCAGGCAGTAGGTGCACGTCCCAGAGGAGGCCATCATCATGTCCGTCAACCCGCGCGCCGGGAAGCCCGCCGAGCCGGCCGATCTGATCGACGTGCCCAAGGTGGTCTCGCGCTACTACACCGAGCACCCGGATCCCGAGGTCGTCGGCGAGCGCGTCGCGTTCGGCACCTCCGGCCACCGCGGGTCGAGCCTGCGGAGCGCGTTCAACGAGGACCACATCGCCGCGACCAGCCAGGCGATCGTCGAGTACCGCCGCGACCAGGGCACCGACGGCCCGCTCTACCTGGGCCGCGACACCCACGCGCTGAGCGAGCCGGCCATGATCACCGCGCTCGAGGTGTTCGCCGCCAACGACGTGACCGTGCTGATCGACAGCCGCGACGGCTACACCCCGACGCCGGCCGTGTCGCACGCGATCCTCACCTACAACCGCGGGAGGTCGTCCGGTCTGGCCGACGGGGTGGTCGTGACCCCGTCGCACAACCCGCCCGACGACGGCGGCTTCAAGTACAACCCGCCCAACGGCGGACCGGCCGACACCGACGCCACCAAGTGGATCCAGGACCGGGCCAACGTGCTGATCGCGGCCGGGCTCAAGGACGTCCGGCGGGTGCCCGCGGCCCGGGCGCGCCAGTCGGCGCTGGTGTCCGGCTACGACTTCCTCGACGCGTACGTGGCCGACCTGCCCGCCGTGATCGACATCGACGCGATCCGGGCGGCCGGGCTGCGGGTCGGCGCCGACCCGCTGGGCGGGGCGAGTGTCGCCTACTGGGGCGCGATCGCCGAGCGCCACGGGCTCGACCTGACCGTGGTCAACCCGAACGTCGATCCCACCTTCGGCTTCATGACGCTCGACTGGGACGGCAAGATCCGGATGGACTGCTCGTCGCCCTACGCGATGGCGTCCCTGATCGAGCAGAAGGACCGGTTCCAGCTGGCCACCGGCAACGACGCCGACGCCGACCGGCACGGCATCGTCACCCCCGACGCCGGTCTGATGAACCCCAACCACTACCTCGCGGTCGCGATCAACTACCTGTTCGCGCACCGGCCCGACTGGCCGGCCGGCGCCGCCATCGGCAAGACGCTGGTCTCGTCCTCGATGATCGACCGGGTCGCGGCCGACCTCGGCAAGCGCCTCGACGAGGTGCCGGTGGGGTTCAAGTGGTTCGTGTCCGGCCTGCTCGACGGCTCGATCGGGTTCGGCGGCGAGGAGAGCGCGGGCGGCTCGTTCCTGCGCCGCGACGGCGGCCCGTGGAGCACCGACAAGGACGGCATCCTGCTCGACCTGCTCGCGTCCGAGATCCTCGCGGTCACCGGGCGCACGCCCAGCGAGCACTACCGTGACCTGACCGCCCGCTTCGGCGAGCCCGCGTACGCCCGGATCGACGCCCCGGCCACCCGCGAGGAGAAGGCGATCCTGGCCCGGCTGTCGCCCGAGCAGGTCACCGCCAAGGAGCTGGCCGGCGAGCCGATCACCGCCGTGCTCACCACCGCGCCGGGCAACGGCGCGGCCATCGGCGGGCTCAAGGTCGCCACCGAGTCGGGCTGGTTCGCCGCCCGCCCGTCCGGCACCGAGGACGTCTACAAGATCTACGCCGAGTCCTTCCACGGACCGGACCAACTGGCCCGCATCCAGGAGGAGGCCCGGGCCGTGGTGGGGGCCGCCCTCAAGGGGTGATCCCCTCAGATTTCGGGTCCGGCGGCCGACAGGAGGGCGGTAGGGACAACCGACTCCGGCCATAGGACACGCATTGACTCAACCCGCGGGGCCCGCCGCCCGGCGTGCGGGCAGCGGGCTCGCTGCCCTGCTGGTCGCGGCGGCCACCACGCTGGCGGTAGCCGTGTGGCTGGTCGTGCGCGATCCGCAGGCCGTGGTCCTGGGCTACGTCTGGGGCCCCGCCGCGATGGTCGCCGCGGCCTTCTCCCTGCAGCGGATCGGCTCGATGGTCGTGCTGCCCCGGGTGGTCCGCGCGTTCTGGCGGCAACTCGGCCACGCCGCGGTCATCCTGGCGCTGAGCTGCGGCGCCGCCCTCGCCCTGGCCAACAACAACGCCGGCATGTCCCTGTACGTCGCCGTGCCGATGCTGACCGGCATGTTCTGGACCATGACGGCCTTCCTGCGCCTGCCGTTCGGCGACCGTACGCCGCTCGGCTGGGCCCGGGTGCTGCTGGACCTGGCGACCGTGGCCGTCGCGGGCGGACTGCTGTTCTGGTACGTCGTGCTCAGCTCGGCGCCGTCCGGAACCGGCCTGGCCACCCGGGCCGCGGCCGGCACCGTCGGTGTCGCCGGGTTGCTCTGCCTGACCGTGATCGGTCAGGCCGCGGGTCGCGCCGACGGCCCGATCGACCCCCTCGCCCTGCGTCTGCTGACCGTCGCGCCGATGGTCGCGGTGGCGCTCGCCGTGCTGCTCATCGCCGGCAACGACTTCTCCCGGCTGCTCATCTCGGTCGGCGGCAGCCCGCTGGTCGCGCTGTCCTTCGCCTCGGCCGCCTACCAGCAGCGCCGGGCCTTCGGCCGGCCCGCCGCCGACCCCGCGACCCGCCCGCCCCGGCGCGTCCGCACCGAGCTGGTGCCGTTGACCGCCGTCACGGCGATGGCCGTGCTGATCGGCTACGTGGCGGTGGCCGAGATGACCACCCGGGCCCGCAACCTGATCTTCGGCGGCGTCGTGATCGCCGTCCTGGTGGCCACCCGCGTGCTGCTCGGCCTGCGGGACGGCCGGCGCATGATGGACGGCCTGCACGACCACCAGGCCGAGCTGGAACGGCTCGCGATGACCGACGCGCTGACCGGGCTGGCCAACCGCCCCCGGTTCGTCAGCGTCCTCACCGAGCGCCTCGCCGCGCACCGGCCGGCCACCGTCCTGCTGATCGACGTCGACGACTTCAAGATGGTCAACGACACGATGGGCCCGGCCCTCGGCGACCAGCTGCTCTACCAGGTCGCCCAGCGGCTGCAGGAGAACAGCGCGGCCCAGGAGCTGCCCGCCCGCCTCGGTGGTGACGAGTTCGCCGTCCTGCTCGACGTCGAGGAGGTCACCTCGGCCGAGGAGGCCGCCGGCCGCATCCTGCAGGCGCTGGCCGAACCGTTCCGGGTCGGCGAGCACCAGCTGCTGGCCCACGCCAGTCTGGGCGTGGCCATCGCCGGACCGGGCGACTCGGCCGACGAGGTGCTGCGTAACGCCGACATCGCCATGTACGCGGCCAAGGAGGGCGGCAAGGCGGCCTGGATCCGGTTCGAGCCGCGGATGCGCCAGGACGTGGTCAACCACGCCCGGCTCGGCAGCGAACTGCACAACGCGATCATCCGGCGCGAGCTGTTCCTGCTCTACCAGCCGGTCTTCGACATCGTCACCGGCCGGCTCCACGGTGTCGAGGCCCTGGTCCGCTGGAAGCACCCCACCCGTGGCTTCGTCTCCCCGGGCGACTTCATCCCGGTCGCCGAACGCTCCGGGCTGATCGTGCCGCTCGGGTCGTGGGTGCTGCGCGAGGCGTGCGAACAGCTCGCCCGCTGGCAGCGCGAGCACGGCGCGGGCGCGATCAAGGCGATCAACGTGAACGTGGCGGTCCGGCAGCTGCGCGAACCCGGCTTCGTCGACGAGGTGGCGGCGGTGCTCAGCGAGACCGGGTTGCTGCCGCAGAACCTGGTGCTCGAGGTGACCGAGTCGTCGGTGGCGGACGGGCGGCAGGTGCGCGAGACCCTGCACGCATTGCACGAGATGGGAGTCCGGCTGGCCCTGGACGACTTCGGCACCGGGTCGTCGTCGCTCAGCCTGCTGCGCGCGTTCCCGGTCGACGTGCTCAAACTCGACAAGTCGTTCGTCGACGGCATCGCCGACGGCGAGGACCGGGGACGGCTGGCGGTCGCGGCCGCGGTCGCCCAGCTCGCCGAGTATTTGCAGCTCAGCGCGGTGGCCGAGGGCATCGAGAGCGAGGCCCAGCTGGAGCGGTTGCGCTCGATGGGGTATCGGCTGGGTCAAGGGTTCTTCATGTCGAAGCCGCTGCCCGCGGATGAGGCGGGGGCGTTGATGGGGGCGCCGGCGACTGTGGCCTCGGGGTTCGGGTTGCACTGAGTCTCGGTGAACCCGTCGGGGGTTGCGCTGGGTGGGCCGGTGACTGTCGGGGGTTGCGCTGGGTGGGCCGGTGACTGTCGACGGGGCTGGACAAACGCAACTGTCTTTCTGGCTCCGCTTCGCTTCGCAGGCATTCGCCTTGTAACCGGTGACTTGGCAGGCGGTTTTCCGCCACCCGCAAACCCGGCGGGCGTCGAAAAACCGACTGCCAAGTCACCGGCGGCGAATGCCGGTAGCTCTGTGGCTACTTGTTCACTTAACTAGGTGTTTTCGGTGGTTTCGGTGGTTACGCGCCGACCTCGTTGCGGTCGTCGGTTGCCCAGAGGGTGTGGAAGCTTCCGGGCTTGTCGGTGCGGCGGTAGGTGTGGGCTCCGAAGAAGTCGCGCTGGCCCTGGATCAGGGCGGCGGGCAGGCGCGACGCGCGCAGGCCGTCGTAGTAGGCCAGCGCGGAGGCGAAGCCGGGCGCCGGGATGCCCTGCTGGGCCGCCGTGGCGACGACGCGGCGCCAGGCGTCCTGAGCGCCGCTGACGGCGTCCAGGAAGTACTGGTCGACGAGCAGCGTCTGCAGCGACGGCTGCTTGTCGTACGCCTGCTTGATGAAGTCGAGGAACTTGGCGCGGATGATGCACCCGTCCCGCCAGATCTTCGCCATCGCGCCCGGGTCGATCTCCCAGTTGTACTCCGCGCTGGCCGCCTGGATCTGCTGGAAGCCCTGCGCGTAGGCCACGATCTTGGAGGCGAACAGCGCCTGCTCGACGTCGGCCTGGAGGTCACCGGCGTGCGCGCCGGCCGCCGCGGACGGGCCGGGCAGACCGGCGTCGGCCGCCGCCTTGCGCACGTCGGCGCCGCCCGAGAGCGCGCGGGCGAACACCGACTCGGCGATGCCGCTGACCGGCACCCCGAGGTCGAGCGCGGCCTGCACGGTCCAGCGGCCGGTGCCCTTCTGCTCCGCCTCGTCGACCACGATGTCGACGAACGGCTTACCGGTCGCGGCGTCGGTCTGCTTGAGCACCTCGGCCGTGATCTCGATCAGGTAGGACCCGAGGCGACCCTCGTTCCACCCCTTGAACACGTCGGCGATCTCGGCCGGCGAGTGCCCGCCGACCTGACGCAGCAGGTCGTACGCCTCGGCGATGAGCTGCATGTCGGCGTACTCGATGCCGTTGTGCACCATCTTCACGAAGTGCCCGGCGCCGTCCGGTCCCACGTGCACGCAGCACGGCTCGCCGTCGACCTTGGCCGAGATGTCCTCGAGCAGCGGCCCGAGCGCCTCGTACGACTCCTTGGAACCACCCGGCATGATGCTCGGGCCGTGCAGCGCGCCCTCCTCGCCGCCGGACACACCCGTGCCGACGAAGTGCAGGCCCCGCTCGCGCAGCGCCGCCTCACGGCGCCGCGTGTCCAGATAATGCGCGTTCCCCGCGTCGATGAGCATGTCGCCCTCTTCGAGCAGCGGCGCGAACTCGTCGATCACGGCGTCGGTCGGTCCGCCCGCCTTCACCATGATCACGACACGCCGCGGCCGCTCGAGGCTGGCCACGAACTCCTCCGCGGTCTCGGCCGGGATGAACTTCCCCTCGCTCCCGAACTCCTCCACCAGCTCCTTGGTGCGACCGTAGGAGCGGTTGTGCACGGCCACGGTGTGCCCGTGCCGGGCGAAGTTGCGAGCCAGGTTCCGTCCCATCACCGCGAGGCCGGTGACCCCGATCTGAGCCTTCTCCGACATCATTGACACCCTTCCCTAGCAGCACGCTACGCCGCCTATTCTTACGGCTTCGTGGCGATCAAGGTTCACTACCGTTCCACGCTGTGAGCACACCCGGATTTTCCGCCGGTGCGCCGCGCGGTGGCCTAAGATCGCACGGCGGTAGGGTGACATTCATGCCGAGCCGGACACGCCCATGAGGCGGGGCGAGATCTGGACCATCGGCAACCGCACCGACCTGCGCTATCGCGTTCTCGTGCTCTCGGCCGACGCGTTCAACGAGCGCGGCAACGCTTCCCCCTTCTGCGCCCCGATCGTCCGGCAGCGCGGCGTGACCGAGCTTCCGCCGTACGCGGTGGCACTCACCGAACAGGATCCGATCACCGGTGTCGTGGTGGTCAACCGGATGCGCCGCCTGCCCGCCGCCGTCGGCGCGGAGCGCATCGGGATGGTCACCGGAGCCAGCATGGCCCGCCTGACCGACGCCATGCGTTCCCTGTTCGAGCTGTGAAACCTTTCCTCTGTCTTTAGAGGCACTGCCCGTTCACCCCACCGGTAACTCCAATGGGTCACCCCCGGTCGGGTGACCGGTGCGACGTCACGCCGCAGGTAGCGGACGGACCGGATGTTCGGCCGATGACGACCCCCGTCGCGCTGACGTATTCAGGTAACCGTAGGCGTGGACCGGGGAGGACGAGGCGTGACTCAGGCGTATGCGGCGGCAGTGACGAGCCCGCGCCCTGGCCTGCCCACCGACGGTGGTGAGGCGGCCCGCCTCACCGTGGAACGGGCGGTCGGGCTGCTCGCCGGCCGGGCCCGGTGCCGGCTGGCCGAGGCCCACCGCCACCTGCTGCGCATGGCCGCCGAGGAGGAGCGCGGGCTGGTCGAGGTCGCGTCCGGCGTGATCCGCCTGCTCGACGTGTCCGACGCCGACACCGGCGGGATCCCGGGCCTCGACACCGGCCGTGCGCCGATGCAGCTGTCGGCTCCGGTCCGCCGGTTCGCCCCGTGGATCGGCATGATCCAGCGGGTGCTCGACGTGTCGCCCGGCATGGCCTCCTATCTGAACGCCGAGCGGGCGCCCGACGGCCGCCTGGTCGACCTGGTCTGGGCCGCGGCCAGCCCCGACGCGGTCGCTCCGAACGGCCTGCGCGGCGCCCAGTTGATCGGCGTGAGCATGGCCGAGCACTTCCCCGAGGTGCTGGCCAGCGAGCGCTGGCACGCCTACCAGCACGTCCTGGACACCGGCGCCCCCGCCGTGATGGGCCCGTTCCCGCACCGCGACGGCCGCTACTCGGTCCGCGCGCACCGTCTCGGCGAGGGCCTGCTGCTCAACTGGACCCGGCACGACGACCACCCGGGCGGGTTCGCCGAGCGGCTGGCCGGCACCGAGCGGCTCGGCAACCTCGGCTGGGGCGAGTGGGACCTGGTCAGCGGCGAGATCTACTGGTCCGACCAGCTCTACCGCATCTACGAGCGCGATCCCCGGCTCGGCCCGCTCGACCCGGTCACCTCCGAGCGGCACGGGCTGGCCGAGGACGAGCCGCTGCGCTCGGCGGCCAAGGCCCAGCTCGACCGGGGCGAACGCATCGACGTGATCACCCGGGTCCGGGTCAACGGCAAGGTCAAGCACCTGCGTACGGTGGCCGACGTCAGCCGGGACACGGCGGGCCGGCCGCTGCGCATCTACGGCATCGTGCAGGACGTCACCGAGCAGGAGACCGGGGCCAAGCGGCTGGCCGAGGTCGAACGGCAGCTCGACGAGCAGCGCCGCAGCCTGGCCGCCGAGCACGAGCTGGCCGCCCGGCTGCAGCGCATCATCCTGCCCATCCCGGACGGCCCGATCGTGCTGCCCGGGCTCAAGGTCGCGCTGCGCTACCTGCCCGCGGGCCAGGAGAGCCTGGTCGGCGGCGACTGGTACCACGCGGCCGAGCTGCGCGACGGCTCGGTGCTGCTGGCCGTCGGTGACGTGGCCGGGCACGGCACCCAGGCCGCCACCGCGATGGCCCAGCTGCGGCACGCGCTGCGCGCCCTGGCCGTGACCACCAGCGACCCCGGCGAGCTGCTGGGCCACCTCAACAAGCTGACCTGCGACCTCGAACGCGAGTCGCCCGAGATGGCGGCCACCGCCGTGGTCGCGCGCTTCGACCCGGCCCGCCACGAGGTGGTCTGGGCCCAGGCCGGGCACCCGCCGCCGCTGCTCAGCCGGGGCGGGAGCACGGCCCCGCTCGAGCGCCCCGAGGGGCACATGCTCGGCGTGGTCGACGACGCGGTCTATCCGACCGCCCGGCTCGACTTCCGGGTCGGTGACGTGCTGCTGCTCTACACCGACGGCCTGGTCGAGCACCGCCGCCGCGGCCCCGACGACGGGCTCGCCTCGGTGATCGCCACCGTCGACGAGGCCGTGCGGGCGTCGCCCGAGCAGCCGCTGGCCCAGTTGCTGGCCCGGCTGCGGCGCACCAACCCCGACGACGACACCTGCATCCTGGCCGCCCGCCCGGTCACCGGCGAGACGCAGGACCTGCGCCGCTACCTCTCCGATGCGGCGAAAATGTCGCATCTGCGCCGCTGACCACCCGTTTCGGGAGATCATGGCGGCCGTGGAGGGTCGCACGTTCGGTGTCCTGTCGCCCTTCGTCGGGGGCGACTACTACGGCACCATCATCGCCGGGGCGAACCGGGCGGCCGTGTCCGCCGGTGACCGCCTGCTCGCGTTGCAGACGCTCGACCCGGGCTCGTACAACGCCGACCGCAGTGGGGTGCCCGACTATCGGCGGCCGGTCGCCTGGGAGCACCTGGCCGGGGTGATCGTGCTGGCCGGGGCGGTCGACGAGGCGTACGCGCAAACGGTCTTGAACGCCGGTATCCCGGTGGTGACCGTGGGGCATGAGCTGGCCGGGTGCTCGGCGGTCTTCGGCGACAACCGGTCCGGCGTCCGGGAGGCGGTCACCCACCTGCTCGAGCACGGGCACCGGCGGATCGCGTTCGCCGGCCACCTCGCCCACCAGGACATCCGCGAGCGGCTCGAGGGTTGTCAGAGCGTGCTGGCCGAGCCCGGCCCGGTCCTCGACACCGGCGACAACCACGACAGCGGCGGCGAGGTGGTGGCCGGCCTGCTCGACACGTACGACCCACCGGTCACGGCCGTGGTCTGCGGCACCGATCGCAACGCGATGGGCCTGATCCGCGGCCTGACCGCGCGCGGCCGCAAGGTGCCCGAGGACGTCGCCGTGATCGGGTTCGACGACCTCGCGGCGGCCATGTACATGCGGCCCAGCCTGTCCACCGTGCGCCAGCCGTCGGGGGAGATCGGGGCGGCCGCCATCGCGCTGGTCGCCGAGCTGTCCGGTCAGCGGGACGCACCCCGGACCGTACGGCGGGTGCCGACCGGATTCGTCCGGCGCGACTCGTGCGGCTGTCCACCGAGCGGGCTGCCGGTCACCGAGGATCTCACCCGCTATCTGTTCGGGCAGGTGGTCAGCCTGCAGGAGACGCTGAACGTGCAGCACGAGCTGGGCATCGACCTGCTCGGCGCGCACGACCGCGACCCGCGCGAGCTGGGCTGGCTCAAGCGCACCACCGCGTACGCCGGTTGCCTCGCGTTGTGGAGCGAGGACGCGGTTCCCGTGCTCGACGGGGAGTTGCGGATCGTCGGCGAATATCCGGCCGGGCCCGACCTGATCGGGGCCACCATGCCGGTGAGCCGGTTCCCGCCGGCGGAACTGTTCGCGCTGGCCGGCGGGCGGAACGTCTTCGTGGTGCCGATCCGCAGCGGGACCCGGGACTGGGGCGTGCTGGCCGCGGTCGGGCTG
Source organism: Paractinoplanes bogorensis (assembly GCF_018829635.1). Classification (GTDB taxonomy): domain Bacteria; phylum Actinomycetota; class Actinomycetes; order Mycobacteriales; family Micromonosporaceae; genus Actinoplanes; species Actinoplanes bogorensis. Next base: position 39,178 of record NZ_JAHKKG010000014.1, on the reverse strand, counting down.
ATCCAGGAGAGCACCCCGCCCGGCAGCGAGATGATGAACCAGTCGGGCGCCCTGCTGGCCGCCGCCCTCGACCGCGGCGCGATGGTGGCCGCCCTGCGCGAGCAGGAGGAGCGGCTGCGCGACGCGGCCCTGCACGACCCGCTCACCGGCCTGCCCAACCGGGTGCTGCTGGCCGACCGGATGCGTCAGGCCGGCCTGCGCGCCGCCCGCACCCCCGGCCACCGCTTCGCCGTCCTGCTGCTCGACCTGAACGGCTTCAAGGCCGTCAACGACTCGCTCGGCCACGCGGCCGGGGACGTGTTGCTGATCGAGGTCGCGGGCCGCCTGACCGGGCTGCTGCGCGAGTCCGACACGGTGGCCCGGCTCGGCGGCGACGAGTTCGTGATGCTGCTCGACGGCCTGCCCGCCGACGGTGCCGAGGGCCTGGTGCGCGACTCCATCGCGCTCCGGCTGACCGAGCCGTACGCGATCGACGGTGGCCGGGTCACGGTCGGCGTGAGCATCGGCGTGGCGCTGAGCCGGGACGGCGCGGCCGACCCGGAAGCGCTGCTGCGTGAGGCCGACGGCGCCATGTACCGGGCCAAGCTCGCCGCTAAGGCAGCGTCCAGCTCTGGCTCGACGCCCCCGAGCACGCGCTGACCGTGGTGGTCGCCCCGGAGCGGCCCGGATCGGTCAGGCAGCCACCGTCGGTGACCAGGGTGCCGTCGCCGCCGGCCCGCCACTGCGCCGAGTCGCCGTCGCAGCCGGAGACCCGTACGGTCCCGTCGTCGCCGCCCTGAGCGCACCGCCCGTTGACCCGCAGCGTGCCGTCGGCGGCCAGCGTGAACGACTGGTAGGGCACCGACGCGCACCCGGACACCTGCACCGGGCTCCCGCTCGTGCCGAGCAGACCACCGAGCATGAGGCAGCGTCCGCTCGCCGCGGTGACCGAGCCGGTGCGGTCGGTGGCGGGCGGCGTCAGGGTCGGGTCGGCCGGGACGGCACTGGACGGCGGGGGATCGCTGGCCGGAGTCAGCGGGCTCACCGATGTGCTGGGGGTCGCCGACACGGAGGCGGACGGGCTGACCGACGCGCTCACCGAGGCGGCCGTGCTGGGTGCGGCACTGGCCCGCTGTCCCGGGTTGAGCGGTGGCTGCCCCGGCATGGCGGGCAGGACCGCGCCCGGCTGCGGCAGGGCCGGGTCGGCGGCCGGGCCGAAGATCAGATAGCCGGTCACGCCGAGAGCGAGGGCCACCCCGCCGGCCAGGATGGCTACCCGGGTGAGGTCGCGCTTCGGCTTCGCGGGTGGTGCGGCGGGCCCGTCCTCGACGGCCTCCTGCACGACGGTGTCACCCTCTTCGGGCCGCAGAGCCTCCTCGGGCCACGTCTCCGGCACCTCGTCGGGCGCCTTCTCCGCCTCGGCCACGGCCTTCACATAGGGCCGCACGAGCACGGGATCCTCGCGACTCACGTTGTCCGCCATCGGTCCCCTCCGCGCCGGTCCACCGTGGACCGGTACGTGAACATACGGCATAACGGACCTGATCGATCATCACCGGGTGCGGGTATCGTCCCCCGGATGCCGGCTCAACCACGGATGGCCTGGCTCGACGGCCTGCGCGCGGTGGCCGTCCTGCTGGTGCTCTACGCCCACGTGAGCCGCTACGTGCTGACCGACGTGCGAGCGTTCACCGCCGAGTGGCTGCACGCCGGGCCCGCCGGGGTCATGCTGTTCTTCCTGGTCAGCGGCTACATCATCCCGGCCTCGCTGGAACGGCACGGCAGCCTGCGCCGGTTCTGGGTGGGCCGCGCGGGGCGGCTGCTCCCGCTCTATGCGCTGGTTTCCGTCGCGGTGGTGGCGCTCGGCTTCTTCCGTCCGGCCGACCCGGTCACCGCCACGGTGGCACACGCCACGATGGTCCCGTTCCTGCTCAGCGAGCCGCTCGCGACGCCCGTGTTCTGGACCCTCGCCTTCGAGATGGTCTTCTACCTGCTGGTCACAAGCCTTTTTGCCGTACGCCTCCATCGCGCCGACGCCGTAACCGCCGTGCTGCTGACGGTGGCCGCCGTGATCACGGCACCCCTGGCGCCCCAGGCGATCCGGACCCCGTACGCCGCCCTCGTGCTCGCCGCCGGTCTGGCCGCGGTGCTGAGCGGGCGCCGCCGGGTGGTGATCGCGGGCGCGATGGTGCTCGGCGGACTGGCGCTGGCCCTGGTCACCGCGGGCGGGCAGCCCTCGCACGCCTGGGACGGCCTGCTGATCGTGGCGGTGATGTTCACCGGCACCACGATCCACCGCGCCGACACCGGGCAGACCGGGTGGTGGCCGGTGGCGATCGTGGCGCCGGTGGTGGCGGCCGGGCTGCTGACCAACTGGTTCGCCGAGCTCGCCTCACTGGACGCGCTGACCCCGCGGTACATGGCCCGCTCGGTGATCACGCTGGTGGTGTTCGCGGGGGCCTTCGCCGTGGGGCTGCTGACCCGGCGGTGGCGGACGCCGTCGTGGCTGGCGGGGCTCGGGATGATCAGCTACTCCGTCTATCTGACCCACTACGTGCTGTTACTGGTGATGCGCCCACTGCTCGTGCACGACGCGGCTGTGATCGCGTACGCGGGAACGGTTTTGATCGTGTCGTGGATCACCCACCGTTATGTCGAGCTGCCCGGGCAGAGGTGGGCGCGCCGGATGTCGGACGTATGGGAGAAACCGGGGCGGGTACCTCCGTCTCATGCATCGCTACGGGGATGAGGTCGCGGCAATCGCCCGGCCCCTGGTCGACGAGGGTGACTTCGATGTTCTGCTCGATCGGATCGGGTCCGCGCGGGTCGTGATGATCGGCGAGGCGAGCCACGGGACGCACGAGTTCTATACGTGGCGGGCGGCGCTGACCCGACGACTGCTTGCGGAGCGTGACTTCTCGTTCGTCGCCGTCGAGGGGGACTGGCCCGACTGCGAGCGGGTCGACGCGTCCGTGCGGGGGAGTGCGGGCGAGCCGTTGGAGGCCCTGCTCGGTTACGTCCGGTGGCCGACCTGGATGTGGGCCAACGAGGAGACGGTCGACTTCGCGGACTGGCTGCGTGCGTTCAACTCCGGCCGATCGGCGCCGGTGGGCTTTTACGGGCTCGACCTGTATTCGATGTGGGAGTCGTTGCGCGAGATCCTCCGGGCCGACGCGGTCGAACCGGCCCGGCAGGCGAACGAGTGCCTCGGCGCCTACTCGGAGGATCCGCAGTCCTACGCGTGGGCGACCAAGTTTCTGCGCGCCAGTTGCGAGGACCCGGTCGTCCGGATGCTCATCGAACTGCGCGGGCGCGACCTCGCCGTATGGCAGAACGCCGAGGTGGTGGCCGGGGCCGAGCACTACTATCGGGCGATGGTCCGGGGCGGTGCCGACTCGTGGAACGTCCGCGACCGGCACATGGACGCGACCCTGGCCCGGCTGCTCGACCACTACGGCGACGGGTCGCGGGCCGTGGTCTGGGCGCACAACAGTCACGTCGGCGACGCGAACGCCACCGATCAGGTCACGATCGGCTCGCTTGCCCGGGAACGGTTCGGCGCCGACCAGGTCGTGCTCGTCGGCATGGGCAGTCACCGCGGCTCGGTGATCGCCGGCCGCACGTGGGGCGCGGGGATGACCGAGCTGCCGGTGCCGCCGGGCCGGCCCGGCTCGCTCGAGGACATTCTGCACGCGACCGCCCCGCCCTCCGCCCTCTTCGTCTTTCCGCCGCTCGCCGACCGGCCCGACCTGCTGGTCGACGAGGTGGCACACCGGGCGATCGGCGTCGTCTACCGGCCCGAGATGGATCAGCTGGGCAACTACGTGCCGTCGCGGCTGGGGGACCGCTACGACGCGTTCCTGTGGTTCGACGAGACGCGGGCCCTGCGGCCGTTGCACCCGCTGCACATCGACACACACGAGCTGGAGACGTATCCGTCCGGGGTTTGACATCCCGGCGCCCGAGGGTATTCTCAACCTACCAGTTTATAAACCAGGTGGTTGTCATGCCGGATACTCTCGACGGCGTCTTCGCCGCCCTCGCCGACCCGACCCGGCGGGCGATCCTCGATCGCCTCGCCACCGGCGACGCGACCGCGGGGGAACTCGCAGCCGACTTCCCGATCAGCGCGCAAGCCGTGTCCAAGCACCTGAACGTGCTCGAGGCGGCGGGCCTGATCGTCCGCACCCGCGAGGCGCAGCGGCGGTGGTGCCGCATCGTGCCGACCCAGGTGCGCGCGGTCTCGGTCTGGGCCGATCAGTACGCGCGGTTGTGGGAGCAGCGTTACGACGCCCTCGACGACTACCTGAAACGCATCCCTCGGGAGGAATCATGAGCAGCACCATCACCGTCCAGACGCCGACCGCGACGACCCTGGTCATGAGCCGCACGTTCGACGCGCCGCGCGAACTCGTCTTCGCCTGCCACACCCAGGCCGAGCATCTGCGCAACTGGTGGGGCCGGGGCAACCCGCTCGACGTCGAGATCGACTTCCGGGTCGGGGGCAAGTGGCGTTTCGTCGAACACGCCGACGGCCAGGAGCACGCGTTCCGCGGCGAGATCAAGGCCATCGACGAGCCGTACGGCTTCACCTGGACGTTCGAATACGAGCCGATGCCCGGCCACATCCTCACCGACGAATACACGTTCTCCGAGGAGAACGGCCGCACCACCGTGACGTCGACGTCCACTTTCGACAGCCAGGAAGACCGCGACGGCATGATGGAGTCGGGCATGGAGGCCGGGGCCGAACAGTCGTACGCGGCCCTCGACACGTACCTCGTCAAGCTCTCCTGACCGCGCGGGCGGGCGGCCCTCGTTCCGGCCGCTCGCCCGGTCGCGCTGGTCGGCCGCTGGTCACGGCTGAGCCCATGCGCTGCTGCTTGATCACACCTCCGTCAGCGCGACCACGGGGATGGTCCGGGTTACCGTGGCTTGGTACTCGGCCCATCCCGGGTTGCCGGCGACTGCACGGGCCCAGGCGGCGTCGCGCTCGGCGCCGGTCAGGGGAGTGGCGTGGGCCTCGTATGTGCGAGTCCCGGTCTCGACAGTCACCCGCGGATCGGCCCGCAGGTTGCGGAACCAGTCCGGGTCTTTCGGGGCGCCACCGGCCGAGGCGATGACCAGGATGCGGCGAGCCCGGTCGGTCCGGTCTGCCAGGCCGGACTCATCATTCCTGTCGGACCTGTCGTTCGTGTCGGGCTCGTTGTTCGTGCCGCGCGGGTTGGGCTGTTCGGGATCGTCGGTGAGGAAGCCGAGCGGGGCGGTGTGCGGTTTCCCGCTTCGGGCGCCGGTGGTGGTGAGCAGCAGGATGAGCTCACTCCCCTCGAACATCCCGCCCACGCGGCCGTCGTTGGCCCGGAACTCGTCGATGATCGGTTGATTGAACGGGTTCGGCAAGGTGTTGTCGCTTTCTGTCGGTGACTCGGAAAAGACGCTGTTCCCCGCGGTGCGGGGCTTCGTTTCGTGGCGTGGCTGCGTTGCTGACCACGCGGTGTCGCCGTAAACGGATGTGTCGCACGCAGGTGTGCTGCACCCGGATGTGCTGCACCCGGGCGTGCTGCACCCGGGCGTGCTGCACCCGGATGTGCTGCACCCGGGCGTGCTGCACCCGGGCGTGCTGCACCCGGGCGTGCTGCACCCGGGCGTGCTGCACCCGGGCGTGCTGCACCCGGGCGTGCTGCACCCGGGCGTGCTGCACCCGGGCGTGCTGCACCCGGGCGTGCCGCACCCGGGCGTGCCGCACCCGGGCGTGCCGCACCCGGACGTGCCGCACCCGGACGTGCCGCACCCGGACGTGCCGCACCCGGACGTGCCGCACCCAGATGTGCCGCACCGGACGTGCAGTCCGCGATCCGTTCGTTGGCGGCCCCCGCCGTGCGAGTCCGTCGGCCGTCTTCGGCGCGCTACGGAGTTCGTTGACGGGTGTGCGTTTTGCGATCCGGTCGTTTGGCCCGCGGCCGTCCGAGGTCCGTGGGTCGTGTGCGGCGCTTGCGCGGTCGTCGTTGAGGGCTGCGCGGTCCGCGATGCCGTCAGGGTGACCCGGACCGAGCCGGCCGCGACGTAGGGATCGCCGGCCCGGGCGGCCTCCCACCCGTGCGAACTCCGCCGGTCGCGCGCGGTGTTCACGGGGCTGTCGCACACGGAGGCGTCGTGCGCAGGCACGCTGTTGATGAGCCGGGTTGCTGTGCGGGGCTGCGTCGCTGAACGCGGAGACAGACGTCGGCGGGCCTCGAGCCCGGCCGCCGATCAAGCGCTAGCCGGGTGCCCTACTCGGTAGTGGCCCATGGCCGACCCGGCAGTCACAGCGAAAGCCTACCAAAGCAGTGCGCCGTAGTCTGTCCCGATGGAACGGGGCGAGGTCTGGCTGGCCGAAGTGGACGGCATCCACCCGATCGTCCTGCTCAACGGGGACGCCGAGTTGCGCGGCATGCAGATCGTCCCCGCCGCGACCCCCAAGCAGCGCCGCGGATTCGTCTTTCTCGACCCGGCCGACCCGGTGGCGCCCGACCCGTCGGCCGGGATCGCCGGCATCGAGATCCCGGTCGGCGCCGACGAGGGCCTCGACCCGCCTGGCGTGGTGCGGCTCGCCCTGCCCCGTGACGGCCACATCTTCTGCACCTGGCAGATCACGCTGACCCCCGTTCACCTGCGGGAACGGGTGGGACGTCTCGCACCGCCCAAGCTGCGCATGCTCTCTCGTGCGCTGCACTTGAGCGGCGCCGAGCCCGCTTGAGAGACACGGAACCAGACGGCATGGCCACCGCGAAGCATGGTGAACATGCCCGTCGGCCGAGCACCGAGACCGCGTGTCCCCGGCCCGTCCTGCTTTGGTGGACGAGGAGTTCGCGCTGCCCGCCCTGCGCGCGCGAGGCGCTGCTCAATGGGGTCTCGCGCACCTCACAGTCCTGCTCAACCCCTGGCCACCACTCCGCCTTGCTCCCGGCTGAGCGTCGGACGCGGCTTGGCGTCGGACTCGGCTTAGCGTCGGTCCCGGTTCAGTGCCGGACCCGGCTCAGTGCCGGACCCGGCTCAGTGCCGGACCCGGCTCAGTGCCGGACCCGGCTCAGTGCCGGACCCGGCTCAGTGCCGGACCCGGCTCAGTGCCGGACCCGGCTCAGCGCCGGACCCGGCTCAGCGCCGGACCCGGCTCAGCGCCGGACCCGGCTCAGCGCCGGACCCGGCTCTACTCAGGTCAGGCGTCGGCGACCGTGATGTTGATGCGGGTCGTGGTGGTCAGCGGCCACTCGAGCGAAGCAGCGAGAGCCTCGGTGGCCGCGGGCCGGCGGTCGACGGGCACGGCCTCGACGACCTGGCTGCCCATGTGTGAGCCGATCCAGGTGACCAGGCGCTCGGCGTTGTCGAAAGTGCTCTCGACGGAGACCTCGGTGACCGTCGTCCGGGCGAAACCGGCCGCGGTGGTCGCCGCGCGCAAGGAGTCCGGCGTTTCGAAGAGCGGATCGATCTGTGGCCGGGCGGCCGGCGCCGGGGCGAACGTGCTGAGCAGCCGCAACGCCGCCGGGTAGCGCGGGTCGTGCGCGGCGAACGAGCTGAACGCCAGGCGGCCGCCGGGGCGCAGCAGTTTGCGGTAAGCGGTCAGGGCGGCCGGTGGGTCGGGCAGGAAGAACAGCACCAGGGCCGCCGTGATCAGGTCGAACGACTCGTCGGGGAAGGCGGGCGCCTGCGCGTCTCCCCACTGGACTGTCACCTGGGGGAGCGACGCGGTGGCGGCCGCGGTGCGTTCGACCATGCCGGGGGCGAAGTCGATGCCGGTCACGTGGCCTTCGGGCCCGACCGCCCCGGCCGCCGCGAGCAGGGCCGCGCCGCGACCACAGCCGGCGTCGAGCACCCGGTCGCCGGGGTGCGGCTGCGCGGCGGTGACCAGGGCGGCGGCCAGCGGGGTGAAGAAGTCGACGCCCACGTTGTCGTACTGGGCGGCGACCCGGTCGAAGGTCTCGGCGACGGTCATCGACTCAGGATGTCAGCGTGCCGGGCCTCGGGGTAGGGCGGCGCAGTCCAACTCACACCGGCGAACGTGTCGTGCAGGAAGCTCGCGGTGTATTCGACCGTGATGTCCAGGCCGCGGCGCCCCTTGAGCGAACCCGACGGCAGCGTCCACCGCAGCGGCGCGACGATGCGGTAGGCGGCGTAGTCGGTGCCGGCCGTCGACAAGCGGAGCAGCGGGCGGCCGAAACCGGCCAGGCCGCGGGGCTCGCCGTCGAGCGCGATCGCGGCGTCGCAGCGGCCGTCGACCCGGCACGCCTCGATCGTGGCCGAGCCGCCCAGCCCGTGCCCGGCGTACGCGATCCGGCCCGCGTCGGCGCTCCGCCCGAACTGCTGCACCGCTCGCCGGGCGGCGAACCGCGCGTCGGCCGCCCACACCGACACCAGTTGGTCCTGCCGGTCGGGGCCGGAACCGGCGGCGCTGGCGGCGACCCGCTGGTCGTTGATCACGGTCAGGCGGGCGCTGTAGGTGGGGGTCACCCCGACCACGACGTTGCCGCGCGCGGCCAGGGCGGATGCGATCGCCGAATACTGCGGGGCCGCGTATCCGAGGTCGGGCAGCAGCACCACCACGGGGAACGGGCCCGGGGCCGGGGGCACACCGTCGCGCGTCCCCGTGCGTACGCGATCAAAAGCGGTCATGCCCCAGCCGAACCGGTGCAGGCCCGCCCATTTCCCGGGCGTGTAGACCGACTCCGGGCCGGGCGCGCCGGGCGCCGCCGGGTACAAGATCCAGGTCGACAGGATGCGGGGCGTGCCGCCGATCGGGGCGAACTGGTCCGTACGGGAACGATCGACCCATTCGTCGGTGAGGCGGCCGACCGCATGCGGGCCGGACGGCGTCAGGCTCACCGGTCGCTGAGATTCGATTTTCCCGTACGCCGTGACACCCGCCACGACCGCAAGGACAGCTGCCACAATCCGCCCGTACCGCACCGCTGAATTGTGTCCGCCGACGCCGGCCGGTGTCGCGGCTCACCCCGGGCCTGCCGCCGAACCGTTGCACTCGCCGAGAGAACCGGACAATTTCCAGGAGATTACGTATTCCGTTTTCCGCAAGCACCTTCAAGTGTGTGATCAAGTACTGCCGCGGCGGTCGACGGCACATGAATATCCGTCGTAAAGTGGACCGTCTGTTCGACGCAGAGTGACGAGAGGTGGTGCGGTCGTGGTGGACGTGCTGACACGCGACGACGGCACCGTCGTGATCACCCTGAGCGGCTCGGACGACGGTGAGCTGCGCCGGGTGCTGGTTCACACGGTCCGCCGGGTTCGCCCGTTTCGCCTGATCGTCGACCTGGGTGACATGCACGACCTCGACCCGCTCAACGTCGGCTCGGTCGCCGCGGCCTGCGCCTTGGGCGACGACCACCAGGTGTCGGTCGAGATCGTGAGCCCACGCGGCGAGGTCACGCAACGACTCGCGGCGGCCGGGGTCCCTCACCAAAGGTTACGGCAATCCGTGCATTGAATAAACGCCGGGTTAACGCCGAAAATTGATCAACCCGCCGTTCTGGGAATTGCCGAACTGCATTACTTTTGAGCCGTGCCAGCAGTCATCGAGGCCACCCGGAGCATCGTCCGGAGAGCCGCCCGCCCCGAGACCCCGGCCCGGTTACGTCTGTTGGTGACCGTCACGATTCTGGTCGCCGCCGCCCTGCTCGTCTCGGCCTGTCTGGTCATGGCCCGGGTGCAGCAGCAGGTGCGCATCATCGGCGACGAGGCCGCCCCGCAGGCCGCCACCGCCGCCGACCTCTACTTCGCTCTCAGCGACATGGACGCGCAGGTCGCCCGGCTCGTGCTCACCGCCTCCCGCGACGAGTTCGCGGGCAGCCAGATCGACGCCCTGGGCGCCTACCAGCAGCGCGGCCGCCAGGTCGACACCGACCTGCAGCTCTCGCTGACCACGGCGGCGGGCGAGTCCGAACGCGCCATCGTGCTCGACCTGATGCACGACCTCGGCGTCTATCGCGAGCGCGTCTGGCAGGCGCTGACCGCGGGCCCGACCGCCGGCGGCTACTACACCCAGGCCACCAACGTGCTGCACCTCGACCTGCTCCCGGCCGCGACCCGGCTGCGCGAGGCCAGCGAGAGCCGGCTCGACCAGGCGTACGCGGCCAAGAGCGCGACGCAGACGGCCGGCGTGATCCTGGCCGTGCTGCTCGGCGGCGCGCTGCTGATCCTGCTGATCGCGCTGCAGGTGTGGCTGGCCCGGCGGTTCCGCCGCATCATGAACCCGGCGCTGATCGCGGCCACGCTGCTGACCGTGGTGCTGCTCGTCCCGCTGGTGACCGTCCTGATCGTGCAGGGACGGATGCTGGGCCAGGCCCGCGACGAGAGACTGGTCCCGTTCCTCGACCTGTCCCTGGCCCGCGCGGTCAGCTACGACGCCGCCGCCGACACGTCGCGCTATCTGATCAGCGACGGGCTCGACTACTACCGGCAGGACTTCGACCGCAAGGCCGACGCGCTCGAGGCGGACGGCACCGGCCTGCCCTCGGTCGCGGGCGGCCCCGACGTCGGCCCGTACTACACCGAGCAGGTCGTCGAGCGCTGGCAGACCTACCGGGCCGGTCACACCCGCATCGTCCAGCTCGCCGACGCCGGCAAGACGACCGAGGCGATCAGCGCCCTCACCGGCATCCGGCGCGGCGACGCGGCCTTCGATTTCTCCTACTACGACGCGGCCGTGGCCGACATCGCCGCGTCCCGCAAGGACGACTTCGACCGCTCGCTGCGCGACGCCGAGATCCTGCTCACCGGCTGGGCATACATCCCGGCCGCGGCCCTGGGCCTGGTGATCCTGCTGGTGCCGGTCGCGGTCCGCAAGCGATTCGCGGAGTACCGATGAAGCCCCGATTCCTCGCCCTCGCCGCCCTCGTGCTGGCCGTCGCGGCCTGCGACTCGCCGAGCACACCGGACCGCGACGTGATCGACTGCGCGAAGGGCTCGATCACCGCCCAGGGCTCGTCGGCCCAGGCCAACGCGGTCAGCGCCTGGATCAAGGACTACCAGGTCAGCTGCGCCGAGGCGACCATCGAGTACGACAGTGTCGGCTCGGGCACGGGCCGGCGCGCGTTCTGGGCGGGCACCGGCGACTTCGCCGGCTCCGACTCGCCGACCGGCGTCGCCGAGCAGGCCCTGGCCAAGGCCCGCTGCCAGGGCCCGATCGTGCACCTGCCGATGGTCGTCGGCCCGATCGCGCTCGCCTTCACGGTGGCCGGCGTCGACGATCTGCGACTGTCCCCGGCGACGATCGCACGCATCTTCACCGGAAAGATCACCCGTTGGAACGACCAGCGAATCGTGGCCGACAACCCCGGCGTGACCCTGCCCGAGACCTCGATCCGGGCGATCCACCGCTCCGACAGCTCGGGCACGACCGACAACTTCACCCGCTTCCTGGCCGCGACCGCGGCCGCCGACTGGGGCCTGAAGTCCGACTCGGCCTGGCCCGCACCGGGCGGCACCGGCGCCGACGGCAGCAACGCCCTGGTGTCGGCGATCGAGCGCACCGACGGCGCGATCGGCTACGTCGAGGCCTCGTACGCCCGCTTCCACAACCTGCCGACCGCCCGCGTGGGCAACGCGTCCGGCGAGTTCGTCCCGCTGAGCGACAGCGCCGCGGCCCGCACGGTGGCCGGCGCCCGCGTGGTCGGCACCGAGGGCCTGCGGCTGGAGCTCGACTACCGCATCGCCGATCCGCTGGCCTACCCCTTGGTGCTGGTCACCTACGAGATCGTCTGCCAGGCCGGCGCTTCCGACCTGGTCAAGAGCTTCCTCTCGTACGCCTCCAGCCCCGCCGGCCAAACCACGGCAGCCCAGGCCGGCTACGCCCCGCTTCCCGACGACCTGCGCGAACGCGTAGCGGCCACGGTAAGCCGCCTGTCCTAGAAACCGCACCGGCCTCCACGGGCCGACACCGCTGCGGTGGGCTCGTGCCTGTGCACGCAATGTGCCTGGGCGTGTCGCTGCGTGAGTCTGTGCCGGGTCCCGTGCCTAGGTCTGTGCCTGGGCGGCGTGCGCTGGGCGGGTCTGTGCCTAGGTCTGTGCCTGGGCGGCGTGCGCTGGGTGTGTCGGTGCTGGGTCCGTGCCTAGGTCTGTGTCTGGGTGGGAGCGGAGGTCACCGCGTCCTGGGGTGTCATGGGAGAGGCCCGGCGCACCGTGAAGGTGGCACCGGGCCTCGGGGTCGTGCGGTGGTCAGTTGCCGGCGAGCTTTTTGGCCTGCTCGGGCCACGTCGGCAGGGTGGGGGCCAGGCGCAGGCCGGCGCCGGTGACGGCGGCCCGCAACGTGGCCACGTCGGTGTCGGCCAGCTGCTCGAAGCGGGTGATCCCGGCGACGGCGAGGGCCATCGCCATCTTGGGGCCGATGCCGGCGATCCGGGTGAGGTCGTCGGGCTCGGCGATCGCCACGGCGACCGGGGCGGGTACGGCGGCGATCTCCTCGGGCTCGGCGTTGCCCGGCACCGCGGCGGTGGTGTCCGCAATGGACGGCGCTTCCACGGCCACGGGGGCGGGCACGGCCGCGACCTCGTCCGACTCGGCGGCACCGGGCACGGCGGCGACCGGCTTCGGCTTGGCCGTGCGGGTGCGGGCGGCCCGCGGCTTCGGGGCGGGCTTGGCCGCGGCGACCGGGGTGGGCTCGGCGATCGGGGCCGACACCACGGCGGGCTCGGCGGTGACGGCGATCGGCTCGGGCTCGGACCGGCGCACCGGCTCGGTCACGCGTTCGTCGTCCGCGAGGTCGTCCGCCGCCGCGGCCGGCACCGGAACGGCGGCGACGGCGATGGCGATGGCGGGCTCGGCCACGGCGGCGGCCGGCTCGGTGCGGCGCACCGGTTCGGTCACGCGCTCGTCGTCGGCCAGCTCGTCGGCGGCCGCGACCGGCTCGGCGATGGCGGGCTCGGCGCCGGCCGGCTCAGCGGCGGCAGGCTCAGCGGCGGCAGGCTCGGCGACGACGGCGACCGGCTCGGACTCGACGATGGCCGGCTCAGCGATCGCGGCGGGCTCGGACTGGCCCGCGACGGCGACCGGCTCGGGCTCGACGATGGCCGGCTCAACGATCGCGGTGGGCTCGGACTCGCCCGCGACGGTCTTGTCAGTGGGCTCGGCGTCGGCGGTCGGCTCGGTGCCGGTGACGGATTCGGCGTCGGCGGGCTTCGCGTCGACGGCGGGCTCCGCGACGGCGATGGGTTCGATGACGGACTCTGCCTCGACCGGTTCGGCCTTCGGCTCGTCCTCGGTGGTCGTGGCTGCGGTGGCCGGCGCGCTGATCGTGGCGGCGGAGGCGGCGGGCGTCTCGGTGGCCGTGGGCTTGGCGGACCGCAGTCCGCGCAACAGCCAACCGGCGAGGAATCCGACGACGATCCCGCCGACAATGAAGAGGAACGATGCCATATGAAAGGCTCCGAACAGATGAGAGCTGCGGATGTAGCGCGCAGCTTCGCACATCCCCCCGTTTGCGCACCATGAGGGTGGTACGACTCAGCGAGTCGCGGTCACCGGCCGTCAGTGGCCGGTGACCCAGGCGTCATTCCGTTATGGACCCGAAACAAAACCGGCAACCGGCCCCGAAACAAAACCGGCAACCGGCCCCGACACAAAACCGGCAACCGGCCCCGACACAAAACCGGCAACCGGCCCCGACGCAAAGCTGGCATCGGCCCCGACGCAAACCGGCCGGCCCCGGCGCAGAGCGGCAGCCGGCCCCGACACAAGACCGGCAACCGGCCCCGAAACAGATTTGGCATCGGGGCCGGAAGCGGGCCGGGAAACTGGCGAACGTGCAGTCAGGACCGGCGACGGGTGCCGGCGACCAGCGCCACACCCCCGGCCGCGAGCGCGACCTGCAGAATCAGCTCGATCCAGTCGATCCCGCGCGTGTCGTCGACCCCGATCAGCGCGGCCAGGAACGTGCCGACCAGCGCCGCGATGATGCCGATGAGCAGTGTCAGCCAGATCGAGATGTTCTGTTTGCCGGGCAGGACGAGACGGCCCAGCGCACCGATGATGAGACCGACGATGATGGCGGTGAAAATCCCGGAGATCTCCATGGCGACTCCCTGTCGAGGCGGTCCCTTCAGCATGACGCCCGCACGCCCTCTCGAGCCTGTGCCGGACCTGGGAAAAAACCCTGGAAAAAGCCAGGGTGGACACCCGGGAAAAGTCGGGGATGACAGCGCCGTCGAGCGAGGCGAGGCGAGCCGGACACAAAAGGCCGGACACAACAGCGAGGCGAGGCCGGCCGGACACCAGAGCCAGTAGCGTTGATCGGATGAGCCCCGACGCCGCCCGCCTGACCGCCGACGACCTCGAGTTCCTCGCCCGCCCGCTGCACGGATTCCTGTCGGTGGCGACCGGCCCGCAACCGCCTCAGCCGCGTCCGGTGTGGTTCGAGGCCACCCCGGACGGCGCGATCCAGCTGTTCACCGGCCCGGACACGCTCAAGGTACGCCGTCTGGGCCGTGACCCGCGGGCGTCGATCGTGGTCGCGGCCCCGGCCACCGAGCGCGAACGCTGGATCGCCGTCGCGGGCCGCACCACGATCGAGCCGGACGGCGGGCACGACCTGGCGAAACGGCTGGCCGCCCGCTACTGGGACCTGGGCGACCCGCTGCGTCAAGGCGACCTCGACGAGATCCTCGGCCGCGACCAGGTACGCGTCGTGATCCACCCGGAGACGATCAGCCGGTACGCGTACTGAGCTTGGCCGCCTGGATCTGCTCGTAGACGTGCGTCCGCAGTTCGGTGAAGCGCGGATCGGCCCGCGTGTGCAGCTGGTCGCGTTCCGCGGGGAGGTCGACCGTGATCTCGTCCTGCACCACGGTCGGTGACGACGACAGCATGAGCACGCGCTGGCCCAGGTATACCGCCTCGTCGATGTCGTGCGTGATGAACAGGACGGTCACCCCGAGCCGCTGCCACAGCGAGCGCACCAGGTCTTCCAGGTCGGCCCGGGTCTGTGCGTCGACCGCGGCGAACGGCTCGTCCATGAGCAGCGTCGACGGCTCGTAGGCGACCGCCCGTGCGATGGCCACTCGCTGCTGCATGCCGCCGGAGAGTTGCCACGGGTACGCGGACTCCGAGCCGGCCAGGCCGACGGCGGTGAGCGATTCCTCGACGAGCGCGCTCCGACGCGTACGGGGAAGCCTCTTTTGTTTCAAAGGCAGTTCGACGTTGTCGCGGACGGTCATCCAGGGGAAGAGGCTGCGGCCGTATTCCTGGAACACCATGGCCAGACCCGGCGGCGGACCGCTGACCTCGCGTCCGTCCAGGCTGACTTTTCCACCGGTCGGTTCGAGCAGGCCGGCGATGCAGCGCAGCAACGTCGTCTTGCCGCAGCCGGACGGCCCGACCAGGCAGACGAGCTCACCCCGCTCGACGGTGAAGGTGAGGTCGCGGAGAGCTTCGACATGAGGCTGGTAGACCTTGCGGAGTCCGGATACCGAGAGCATCGTTCAACGACCTTTCGAAGCCGCGCGCAGGCCGTGGTACCAGCGCAGGGCCCGCCCCTCGGCGAGCCGGAAGAGCAGCGACAGCCCGAACCCGAGCAGGCCGAGCAGGATGATCCCGCTCCACATCTCGGGTATGGCGAAGCTGCGCTGGAACTGGACGATGGTGAAGCCGAGGCCGTTGCTGGCCGCGAACATCTCGCTGATCACCATCAGGATGATCGCGATCGACAGGGCCTGCCGCAGCCCGGCCGCGATCTGCGGGGAGGCCGACGGCAGCACCACCCGCCGAATCCGATCAAAACCGTTTATCCCGTACGCCCTGGCGGTGTCGAGCTGCACGCTGTCCACCGCCCGCACACCCTCGACCGTGTTCAGCAGCACCGGCCACACGCAACCGAACACGATCACGATGATCTTCATGCCGTTCCCGATGCCGGCGAAGAGCATGATGACCGGCACCAGCACGGGTGGCGGGATCGCCCGGAAGAACTCGAGCACCGGCTCGACCGTGGCGCGCAGCCGCGGACCGAGCCCGATGGCGACGCCCAGAGCCACGCCGATCACCGCGGCCAGCAGGAACCCCGCGGTCAGGCGAAGCAGGCTGGGCAGCACGTCGGCCTGCAGCCGGTCGAGGGTCCAGGTGCGGCCGAACGAGGCGAGGATGTCGCGCAGCGGGGGAGCGTAGAAGCTCTCGCTGCCCGCGCTGATCAGATACCAGGCCGCGAACAGGACGACGGGCAACCCCAGGACGTAGGCAACCTTCCTCATGCGGGAACCTCTCCCCGTACGGACTGGTGCCACGCCAATGTCCGGCGCTCGAACGCCCGGGCGGCCAGGTTGATGGCGACGCCGAGCAGACCGGTGACGGCGATCAGGGCGTACATGTCGGGAACCGCTCCGGAGGTCTGCGCCACGGCGATCATCTTGCCCAGGCCGGGCGCGCCGATGACCAGTTCGGCGGTGACCGCCAGCACCAGGGCCACCGATGCGGCGAGCCGGACGCCGGTGAACACATACGGCAGGGCGGTCGGCCACAGCACGTGCCGGATCCGGGCCCACGCGCCGAACCGGAAACTGCGCGCGGTCTCGTCGGCGATCGGGTCGACGTCGGCCACGCCGTACAGAACCTGCACGAGCACCTGCCAGAAGGCCGCGTAGACGACGAGCAGCAACGTCGAGCCGAGGTCGGTGCCGTAGAGCAGCACGGCCAGGGGAATCAGCGCCACCGACGGGATCGGCCGCAGGAACTCGATCGTCGACGAGGTCGCGGCCCGCAGCACCGGCACCGCGCCGATCGCGACACCCACGACGACACCGGCCGCCACCGCGACGGCCAGGCCGATCACCCACGCGGTCAGGGTGTCGGCCACCGCCTGCCAGAACTCCGCCGTGACCACCTCGTCGCCCAGCGCCGCCACGATCCGGCTGGTCGGCGGCAGGTAGCCGTCGTCGACCAGGCCGGACCGTGGCAGCGCCTCGACGATCACCAGCAGTCCGGCCAGGCCGAGGAGGCCTCTCACGGCATCAGCTTCGCCACGTCAGGGGTAGCGCCGTCGAAGATGCCGTCGCCCGTGCCGAGCTTGGCCAGCGTCTCGACCGAAGCCTGGTTGATCTCGGTCGGCCACTTGGGCAGGGTCACGTCGGCCCGGGTCTTCTCGTCGATCTTGGTGTAGCTGCCGATGATCGCGCGGACCTCGTCGGGGTGGCTGTCGGCGTACGCCAGCGACTCGTTGATCGCCTCGGTGAACCGCTTGACCAGGTCGGCGTTCTCGCCCGCGAGCTTGGTCGAGGTGAAGTACGCGGCCACGGTCAGGCCGGGCGCCGCGTCGACGAAGTTGGACGCGACCAGCCGTCCGCCGGCCGCCTTGATCTGGGTCAGCTGCGGTTCCACCGCCCAGGCCGCGTCGACCTGGCCCTCCTGCAGGCCGGCGGGCATGTTGGGGAACGGCATCTCGACGAACTGGATGCCCTTCGGGTCGCCGCCCGCCTTGCGCACCGACTCGCGGACGGTGGTGTCGCCGATGTTCTTGAGCGTGTTGACCGCGACCTTCTTGCCGGCCAGGTCGGCCGCCGTCTTGATCGGGCTGTCCGCCTTGACCACCACGCCGCCGAAGTCCTTGCCCTGCTCACCGGTCGACGCGACGCCGGCCGCGACCGTCTTGATCGGCACGTTCTTGGTCTGGGCGATGAGCAGCGAGGTCATGTTGCTGAACCCGAACTGGAACTGGCCACTGACCACACCGGGCACGATGGCCGCGCCGCCCTGACCGGCCTCCATGCTGACCTCGATCTTGCGGTTGCTGAAGAAGCCCTTCTGCTGACCGAGATAGATCGGGGCGACATCGATGATCGGGATGACACCGACCTTGACCTTGTCGATGCCGTCGCTCTCCGTTTCTCCGCCTGATGATCCGCAGGCCGCAGTGGACAGGAGGAGAGCCGCTACCGCTATCCCCGTGACGAAACGTCGCATTCGCTTGCCTCCGGTAGTGTGCGCATGGCGAACAGAAGTTCTCACAGAGAACGCTAGGATGTGGGCCGTGTCACGTCAACGATCTTTATCGATCTCACAGGGTGGCCGATGAGTTCGGACCACGTCCAGTCGCTCCAGCGTGGACTGGCCGTGATCAGGGCGTTCGACGCGCAGCACCCGGAGCTCACGCTGAGCGAGGTGGCCCGCATCTGTGACCTGACCCGCGCCGCCGCCCGCCGTTTCCTGCTGACGCTGGCCGACCTCGGCTACGTACGCACCGACGGCCGCCTGTTCCGCCTGACACCGCGCGTGCTCGAGCTGGGATACGCCTACCTGTCCAGCCTGTCGCTGCCCGACGTCGCCGCCCCGCACCTGGAACGCCTCGTGTCCCAGGTCCACGAGTCGTCCTCGCTGTCCATCCTGGACGCCGACGACATCGTCTACATCGCCCGCGTGCCGACCAGCCGCATCATGGCCGTATCGATCAACCTGGGCACCCGCTTCCCCGCCTACGCCACCTCGATGGGCCGGGTGATGCTGGCCGCGCTGCCCCCGTCGGAGCTCGACGCCTACCTGACCCGGGTCACGCTGCACCGCTTGACCGCCAAGACGGTCCCCTCGGCGGCGGCGTTGGAGGAGGAGCTTTCCCGCGTACGCGACCAGGGCTGGTCCATCGTCGACCAGGAACTCGAGGAGGGCCTGAGGGCGATCGCCGCCCCGATCCACGACCGCGCCGGCGTCGTGGCGGGCGCCGTCAACGTCTCGGTGCACGCGGCCCGCGCGACGGTCGACGTGATGCGGCGCCGTCTGCTCCCCCCGCTGCTCGAGGCCACCGCCGCCATCGACGCCGAGCTCCGAAACTTTCGGAGCCTGTAGCGTCCTATTTGGGCGATAAATATCTAATGGGAGCGCGCCCATTCGCCTCTCCGCGCCAATAGTGAACAAGATTGGGCGTTGTGGTTTCCGGAACTTGCCGTTAACGTTTCGATCGATCCGGGTCACTTTCTGCTGTAGCGGCACGCGGACGCTTCCACCGGCGTCCGCGGGCCGTGCCGTCCCCCTCTGGCAGCTCGAAAGGCACCTGCAATGAAACGTTCCCCGAAACGCCGGCTGATCCTCGCCGGAACTCTCGGCCTGCTCGTCGCGGGCGGCGCACTGGCCGTCACCTCCACGGCGAACGCGGCCACCACGCTCGGTGCCTCCGCGGCCGAGAAAGGCCGCTACTTCGGCACCGCCGTCGCGGCCTACAAACTCAGCGACGCCACCTATTCGGGCATCCTGAACCGCGAGTTCAACTCGGTCACGCCCGAGAACGAGATGAAGTGGGACGCCACCGAGCCCACCCAGGGCCAGTTCAGCTTCACCTCGGCCGACCAGATCGTGGCCCGGGCCAAGGCCAACGGCGCCAAGGTACGCGGTCACGCGCTGGCCTGGCACTCCCAGCAACCGTCGTGGGCGCAGAACCTCAGCGGCACCGCCCTGCGCAACGCCATGGTCAACCACGTCACCCAGGTCGCCACCCACTACAAGGGCCAGATCGACTCGTGGGACGTGGTCAACGAGGCGTTCGCCGACGGCGGCACGGGCGCCCGCCGCGACTCCAACCTGCAGCGCACCGGCAACGACTGGATCGAGGTCGCTTTCCGTACGGCCCGCGCCGCCGACCCGGCCGCCAAGCTCTGCTACAACGACTACAACACCGACGGCCAGAACGCGAAGAGCAACGCCGTCTTCGCCATGGTGCAGGACTTCAAGTCCCGCGGCGTGCCGATCGACTGCGTCGGCTTCCAGTCGCACTTCAACTCGGCCTCCCCGGTGCCCTCGGACTACCAGGCCAACCTGCAGCGCTTCGCCAACCTGGGCGTCGACGTGCAGATCACCGAACTCGACATCGAGGGCTCGGGCACGACCCAGGCCAACTCGTTCGGCACGGTGACCCGGGCCTGCCTGGCGGTGACCCGCTGCAACGGCATCACCGTGTGGGGCATCCGTGACTCGGACTCGTGGCGGGCCAGCGGCACCCCGCTGCTCTTCGACGGCAGCGGCAACAAGAAGGCGGCGTACACGGCCGTCCTCGACGCCTTGAACAGCGGCACCAGCACGCCGCCGCCCACGACCACCGCCCCGCCGCCGCCCACCACCACGACACCGCCGCCGTCCGGTTCCGGCTGCACCTCGACGATCTCGCTGAACCAGTGGAACGGGGGGTTCGTCGCCACGGTCAAGGTCACCGCGGGCGCGAGCCGGCTGAACGGCTGGACCGTCAACGTCACCCTGCCGTCCGGCGCCGCCGTCACCAACTCGTGGAACGCGAGCGCCAGCGGGACGAGCTTCAGCAACGTGTCGTACAACGGCTCGGTCAACGCCGGCGCCAGCACCGAGTTCGGCTTCCAGGGCACGGGCACCGGCCCGTCCGTCTCCACCTGCACGGCGCGCTGACCTCTTAATCCGGCCGCGGGCGCCTTCCACCGGGCGCCCGCGGCATCACCCCGGGGATTGCCATGATCAAAATCTGGCGTGCCGTCGTCGGCCTCCTCGCCGTCGCCGGTCTCGCGCTTCTCGCTCCCGCCTCGCCCGCCCAGGCCGCCTCGCTGCAGGAGGTCACCGGCTTCGGGGCCAACCCCACAAACCTTCGCATGCACCTGTACGTCCCGGACCGTCTCGCCGCCAATCCCGCTCTGCTGGTCGCGGTGCACTACTGCACCGGCACGGGCCCGGCGTTCTATTCCGGTACGGAGTTCGCCTCGCTCGCCGACCAGTACGGCTTCATCGTGATCTACCCGTCGGCCACCCGCTCGGGCCAGTGCTTCGACGTGTCCACGCCGGGCGCGCTCACCCACAACAGCACGAGCGACCCGGCCGGCATCGTCTCGATGGTCCGGTACGTGCAACAGCGCTACAGCACCGACGTCAACCGCACCTTCGTCACCGGCGCCTCGTCGGGCGCGATGATGACCAACGTCCTGCTCGGCGACTACCCGGACGTGTTCGCGGCCGGCTCGGCCTTCATGGGCGTGCCGTTCGGCTGCTTCGCCACCACCGACGGCTCGATGTGGAACAGCACCTGCTCGTCCGGCCAGCTCATCAAGACTCCCCAGGCGTGGGGCGACCTGGTGCGCGCGGCCTACCCCGGCTACACCGGCCGGCGCCCGCGTATGCAGGTCATGCACGGCACCACCGACAGCACGCTGCAGTATCCGAACTTCGGTGAGGAGATCAAGCAGTGGACGAACGTGCTCGGTGTCTCCCAGACGCCGGCGCTCACCGACACACCGCAGAGCGGTTGGACCCGTACGCGATACGGCTCCTCGGCCGTGCAGGCCCCGGTCGAGGGCATCAGCGTCGCCGGCGTCGGCCACAACCTGCCGTTGAGTGGCATGGCCCGGCTGGCGATCGCCTTCTTCGGCCTGGACTCGTCGACCCCGCCGACCACTCCGCCGCCGACGACCCCGCCTCCCACGACTCCGCCTCCCACGACTCCGCCGCCCACCACGGGAGGTACGTGCAAGGTGACGTCGACGGTCCAGGCGTGGAACACCGGCCTCACCGCCCAGCTCACCATCGCCAACACCGGCACCACGGCGATCAACGGCTGGTCGCTCGGCTTCACGCTGGCCGCGGGCCAGACCATCACCTCGGGCTGGAACGCCACCTACACGCCCACGTCGGGCCAGGTGACCGCCCGCAACGCGTCCTACAACGGCACGATCGCCCCCGGTGCCTCGGTCTCGATCGGCTTCCAGGCCAACCACACCGGGAACAACGCCGCCCCGAGTGGCTACGCACTCAACGGCACGGCGTGTTCCACCGCCTGACCGGTGCCCGGGTGTCGGGCTGATCCCGCACCGGTCAGGTCACGAGGCGCCGCCGGGGACCGTCCTCCCCGGCGGCGCCTCGCACCCGTATTCCTGGCCCGGCCGGGCACGCGCGGGACCGTTCTCCTAGGGTTGTCGGCATGGATGAGCAGGTCGAGTCGGCGGCAGGTTTCGCCGGGCTGGGGTTGCGGGCGGAACTGCTCCGCGCGCTGACCAACCTCGGGTACGAAGAGCCCACGCCGATTCAGCAGGCGGCGATCCCGTCGCTGGTGTCCGGCCGTGACCTGGTGGGGCAGGCCGCCACCGGCACCGGCAAGACGGCCGCGTTCGCGTTGCCGGTGTTGCAGACGTTCACCGAGGGCAAGCGGGACGCGGGTCCGGCCGCGCTCATCCTGGTGCCGACCCGCGAACTGGCCGAGCAGGTGTCCCAGGCCGTCCACCGTTACGGCCGCGACCTGGGCGTACGGGTTCTGCCGGTCTACGGCGGCCAGCCGATCGGGCGTCAGCTGCAGGCCCTGCAGCGTGGCGTGGATGTCGTCGTCGGTACGCCGGGGCGGGTCCTCGACCACATCGAGCGCAAGACCCTGCGGCTCGGCGACGTACGCACCGTCGTGCTCGACGAGGCCGACGAGATGCTGGACATGGGCTTCGCCGAGGACATCGAGGCGATTCTCGACGAGACCCCCACGGAACGGCAGACGGTGCTGTTCTCCGCGACGATGCCGCCCCGGATCGACAGCATCGCCCGCCGGCACCTGCGCGATCCGGAACGCATCACGATGGGCCGCGCGGTCGCCACGCCGGGCGAGGTGCCGCTGGTCCGGCAGAGCGCCTACATCGTGGCGCGGGCCCACAAGTCGGCTGCGCTGGGCCGGATCCTCGACGTGGAGGCGCCGACCTCGGCGATTGTCTTCTGCCGCACCCGCGAAGAGGTCGACTCGGTCACCGAGACCCTGAACGGGCGGGGCTACCGGGCCGAGGCCCTGCACGGCGGCATGAGCCAGGACCAGCGCGACCGGGTCATGGGCCGCCTGCGCAGTGGCAGCACCGAGTTGCTGGTCGCTACTGACGTGGCGGCCCGCGGTCTGGACGTCGACCAGCTCACCCACGTCATCAACTTCAACGTGCCGGTGGCGCCCGAGGCGTACGTGCACCGCATCGGCCGGGTGGGCCGGGCCGGCCGGGAGGGCTGCGCCATCACCCTGGCCGAGCCGCGCGAGCAGCGCATGCTCAAGGCCATCGAGCGGCTCACCGGTCAGCGCATCACCCTGGAGAAGCTGCCCACGGTCACCGACCTGCGGGCCCGGCGGCTCGAGCTGACCCGGGCGGCGCTGCAGGCCAGCCTCGAGACCGACGACCTCGAGCGGTTCCGGGTGGTGCTCGACTCGCTGACCGACGAGTTCGACGTCGAGAACGTCGCCCTGGCCGCGGTGAAGCTGCTGCACGAGGCGGCCGGCGGCGACACCGACGAGGACGAGATCCCCACCCCGGCCCCGGTGTCCACCAGCCGCGGCGGGCAGAACCGCGACAACCGCCCCGGCGCCGGCGGACGCGACCGCCGACCGTCCTCCCGCCCGTTGGACTCAGGCGTGACCCGCCTGTTCTTCGGCATCGGCCGCCGCGCCGGCGTACGCCCGCAAGACCTGGTCGGCGCGATCACCGGCGAGACCGGCCTCAGCGCCCGCGAGATCGGCGCCATCCAGATCACCGACCGGTTCGCCCTGGTCGAGGTCCCCGAGAAGGCCACCGACATGGTCATCGCGGCCATGCAGCGAAGCACCATCCGCGGCCGCCGCCCGACCGTCCGCCGCGAACGCTTCGTGCGTTAGAACCGCGCTCAACAGCGGCGCAGCCACCAGGGATCGTCGTCCGGCGTCTGCGGATCATGGTGGGTGCGCCGCAGCAACGTGTCATCCAGGCGGTCGACGACGGCTCGGAGTTCGCGGGCGGCGCCGCCGGGCAGCATCGCAACCGCCTCTTCCAGGCGCGCCCGGGCCCAGCCCACACCGCAGCAGCGACAGGTGAATTCCTCTTCCCAGGGCTGCCACCGCCGCCGGCCACCGCGGACGTGAACGCCCCACACGCTCGCCGCGACGGCCACCACACCGGGCAACCAGAACCGCCGCTCCAGATCACGGACAGCAGCGTTGGCGCGGCCCGACAACCCAGGAATGTCGCGATATCGGATCCACGGGTTCCGCGCGACCGGCAGGCGACGACGTATCGATCCAGGCGTCCTACGAGGCACAGCCCCTTCTGCGGAACATCACGCCGCGGATCATCCCACACGGCCGTGGCCTGGGTGAGTCGACCCGACGGGAGATCGAGCGCGAAGTCCGATCACCGCCAGACGCCCGCACCGGCTTCGACCAGGCTGGCCGTCATGAACAGAGTCCTTGACGGCAAAGTAGCCCTCGTCACCGGAGGCAGCCGCGGCATCGGCGCGGCTGTGGCCCTGCGCCTGGCCGAGGCGGGCGCCGACGTAGCCCTGACCTTTCAGCAGGATCAGCCACGGGCCGACGACGTGGTCGATCGGATCAAGGCCGTCGGTGGCCGGGCGATCGCCATCCGGGCGGACAGCGCCGACGCGACCGCAGTGGTCGCCGCGGTCGATCGGGTCGCCGATGAGCTGGGCCGGCTGGACGTTCTGGTCAACAACGCCGGCGCCTTCCTCCTGGGCGAGTTCGAGCAGCTCGGCATGGCCGACTTCGACCAGACCGTCGCGATCAACGTGCGCGCGCCGTTCATCGCCGCGCAGGCCGCGGTGCGGCACATGACGGAGGGCGGGCGGATCGTCACCATCGGCAGCAACATGGCCGAGCGGGCCGTCTTCCCGGGCTTTTCCCTGTACGCGATGAGCAAGTCCGCGATGACCGGCCTGACCAAGGCGCTCGGCCGTGAACTGGGCGTCCGGGGCATCACGGTCAACCTGGTGAACCCGGGTCCGACCGACACCGACTCCAATCCGGCCGACGGACCCAACGCCGACGTGATCCGGGGGTTCACCGCCCTCGGCCACTATGCCGAGCCGGCCGACGTGGCCGCGGCCGTCACTTTCCTGGCCGGCCCGGAGGCTCGTTACGTCACCGGGGCCACGATCAACGTCGACGGCGGGTTCACCATCTGAACGGGAATCAGACCGTCCGCAGGTCGAGTGCGTGCCAGGTGATCTCCTCGTCGCCCGTGGTGGTCGACCACCACAGCATGCCGTTGCGGGTGAAGGCCCCGTCGGCGTCCGTGGCGACGTCGACCGTGCGGCTGGTCGCGATGTCGTAGACGACCAGCCCGGCCTGGCCGGTCAGGTCGGTGCCGGGCCCGGCCTCGGCCAGGATCTCGAAGCGGTCCAGGATCGCCACGTCGGTCACCGCGGCCTGGGCCGCCGAGCCCGCGATCCTGCGGCGGCCGGTGCCGTCCGGGTGGACGATGTCGATGCGGGCCAGGGCGCCGTCACCCAGCACCATTGCCCGGCACCACACCGGCGAACAGGTCAGCTGCTCGACGCCCGTGCTCGTGATCGGCGTGTCCCGGGCCGTGGCCACGTTGCGCAGGCGCGGCTCACCCGAGCTGCTGCCGTCGTCGACGAGCCACGGCCAGGCCGACATCGACCATTGACCGGGTTCCGTCCGTACGGAAACCTTGCCCCCGCCCACCGAAATCGACCGCACCTGGGTCGAGTCGGCCGACGAGGTGGGCGCCGCGGTCCAGTGCACCTGCCCGTCGGCCACCGACAGGTCGTACTGGTTGCCGTAGAACACCGCGTTCCCGGTGTCGGCAGTCAGCTGCCGGGCCGGCCCGCCCGCCCGATCCGCGGTCCACAGCCGTACGCCCGGGGACGCCGTCGTCGACTCGGCCCAGAAGATCTGGTCGCCACTCGCCGTGAACGCCTCGAACTGCGGGTTGTCGTCGAGCGGCAGCCGGCGCAGTTCGCGGATCCGGTCGCCGGTCCGGATCAGCAGCCGTGACTCGGCGCCCGCCGGCGTCGGCGCCGTGCCGAGCGCGGTCGTCGCGTCCAGGAACAGCACCGGCGTGAACAGCGGCCCGTCCTTGAGTCCGGCCGGCATGTCGGACCGCGACGCGCCCGGCCACGCGGTCGTCGCGGCGGCCCGTGCGGGCGGGGCCGGCTGCGGAGAGCCACCCGGACGACCCGCGAGCAGCGCCCCGCCCGCACCCAGGGCCACCACCAGGGCCGCGACCGCCGACCGGCGAACGGCCGTCACGCGTACGGCTGCTTGGGCTGGGCGACTTCCTGCCAGGTCTTCACCTCGATGAAGGCCACGTCGACGTTGTTCACCGGGTCTTTGGACGTCTGGGCCGAGTAGACCCCGGTGACCTCGATCCAGGTGTCGGCGGGCACGTCGACCGGCGGGCGGCCGGTCATCCCGAGCTTGATCGGCCGGCCGTCGGCGGCGCAGCAGGACAGCACGATCCGGGCCAGCATCGGCGAGCCGTCCGGGGCCGTGGTGATGAAGCCGGTCAGCCGCAGGTCGCGACCCTCGAGGCTCTTGCCCGCATCGAAGAGGGCCCGGGACGCGTAGTCGAGGATGGACAGTTCGACCGGGTCGCCCTCGGGCAGCGGCGGATAGTTCGAGTCGCCGGCCGCCACCACGACGCTGCCCGCCTGGTTGGCCGCGTACGACCCCAGGGCCGGCGGCGCCACCAGCAGCAGTCCCAGCACGGGCAGGATGAGCAGCCAGCCGACACCGGGCCCGTGATGATCGTGGCCCTGGTCGTCGTCAGCATGAGTAGTGGCAGCGCGGAACGAGTACCAGATCGTCATGACGGCCGCCGCGACCAGCAGCACCCCGGTCGCGATCAGGAACGGCCGCAGCCCCTCCTTGACGTAACGCAGGTAGAGGTCGGTCATCGAGGCCCGCAGGATCGCGCCCCCGAACAGCAGCAGCACCACGCCCTGGGTCAGCCGGTTCACAGCAGCACCGCCCCGGTGACGGTGGCGACCAGGATCGCCATGACGAACGTGGCCGGCGCGAACCGGGACGCGAACCGGCGGCCGAACACGCCGGTCTGCATCGAGATCAGTTTGAGGTCGACCATCGGACCCACCACCAGGAACACCAACCGGGACGTGAGCGAGAACTGGCTGAGCGAGGCGGCCACGAAGGCGTCGGCCTCACTGCAGATGGACAGCAGGACGGCGAGCACGGCGAGCGCGAGGATCGACAGCAGTTCGTTGGCGGCCAGGCCGGTCAGCCAGGATTCCGGCACCACCACGTTGATCGTGGCCGCGGCGGCCGCGCCGATGACCAGGAAGCCGCCCGCGTGCAGGACGTCGTGCCGGCAGGCGGCCCAGAACGCGCGCGCCCGCGACAGGTCGTCCAGCTCGGGCCGGTGCGGCAGCCGGATCCACTCGGTCTTGCCGAGGCGCAGCCACAGCCAGCCGATCAGCACGGCCACGGCCAGGCTGGCCACCCCGCGGGCGACCGCCATCTCGGGCCGGCCGGGGAAGGCGATCACCGTCGCGGTCAGCACGATCGGGTTGATCGCGGGCGCGGCCAGCAGGAAGGCCAGCGCGGCGGCGGGCGTGACCCCGCGCCGGATCAGCGACCCGGCGATCGGCACGCTGCCGCACTCGCAGCCGGGCAGCACGACACCGGCCAGCCCAGCCGTCGGCACGGCCAGCGCGGGGTGGCTGGGCAGGGCCCTGGCCCAGAACGACCGGGGCACGTAGACGGCGATCACGGCCGACAACGCCACGCCGAAAACCAGGAACGGAGCGGCCTGGACGAGCACCGAGACGAACACGGTCGTCCACGTCTGCAGCGCCGGCCCGGACACCAGCGAGGACAGCGGCCCGCGGAACACCACCAGCAGCACCAGCAGCGCCGCCAGCACCTCGAGCGACCCGATCCTGCGCTCCGGCGTCTCGGGTTTCGGAGGAGCGGGAGCCGGGGCGGTCAAAGGTCACTCCAATGCGGGTGCGGGCGCGCCCCAACTTACCCGCCCCGCCGCCGGGCACCACTACCCGACGCGGGTGAATTCCATCGGCCGTGACCTGCGCATATCTTCATCTGTGCATTTGTCAGAACCCGATCGGCAGCCCCGCGTAGTTCTCGGCCAGCCCCGCCGCCCCGGCCGCACTCGACGTCACCCAGCGCAGTTGCGACAGCTGCAGCTGCTCGTCGAACGGGTCCCCGCTCGCATGCAGCATCGTCGTCATCCACCACGAGAAATGCGTGCACCGCCACACCCGCCGCAGCGCGTCGTCCGAGTACGAGTCGGCCCGGCGCGAATCTCCCTCGACGAGCAGCGCGACCAGCGCCCGGCTCAGCAGCGCCACGTCGGCGATGGCCAGATTCAGCCCCTTGGCCCCGGTCGGCGGCACGATGTGCGCCGCGTCGCCCGCCACGAACAGCCGCCCCCGCCGCATCGGGGTCTGCACATAGCTGCGCATCGGCAGCACGCTCTTGTCGGTGATCGGCCCGGGCGTCAGCTTCCAGCCGTCCTGCCCGTCGCCGAGCCGGGTCGCCAGCGCGCTCCAGATCCGGTCGTCGGACCAGCCGGCCGGGTCGGTCCCGTTCGGCACCTGCAGATAGAGCCGGCTGACCGTGTCCGACCGCATCGAGTGCAGCGCGAACCCGTCCGGATGCCACGCGTAGATCAGCTCGTCGGTCGAGGGCGCCACGTCGGCCAGGATCCCGAGCCACGAGTACGGATACACCCGCTCCACAGAAGAATCGAAGAACGACCGGGACGGCCCGAACGACCCGTCGCACCCGGCGATCACGTCCGCGTCGAGCCGCTGGTCAGAACCGGACGAATCGGTAAAAGTGACGAACGGGCGCGACGAGAGCGAGTGCAACGCCACCGACGCCGCCCCGTAAAAAACCTGGGCGGTGCCCGCCGCGACGAGATCCTTCTGCACCTCGGTCTGCCCGTAGACCCAGACACTGCGCCCGGTCAGGTCGACGAAGTCGAGGTGGTGCCGCCCGTCCGGCGTCTGCAGATAGATGCCCCGATGCTCGTGCCCCTCCCGGCGGATCCGGTCGCCCAGGCCGGCCGACGTGAGCAGGTCGACGCTCGAGCTCTCCAGAATTCCGGCCCGGATCCGCGCCGCCACGTACTCCTGCGACCGTGTCTCGATCACCACCGCGTCGACGCCGCCGCGGTGCAGCAGATGGGCGAGGAGCAGACCGGCCGGGCCGGCGCCGATGATGGCGACCTGGGTGCGCATGGCCTCCAGCCAACGTCAGTCGCCGCTGGAGGACAAGCCCAGCGTCCGGCTGATCCCGCTCGACGCCACCCGCAGGGCGGCCACCAGCCGGGCCTGTTCGCGGCGCAGATCGGCCACCACGATGCCGAGCGCCGCCACGACGTCGTCGCCTTTACCGCGTACGGGAACCGCTATTGAACTTGCCCCCGCGCTCATCTCCTCGGCCGTGGTGGCGAACCCGTCGATGCGGACCTTGCGGAGTTGCTCGGCGAGCCGGGCCGGCTGCGTGACCGTGTACGGCGTGACCCGCACCAGCCGTCCGAACGCCTCCTGCCGCACCTCGTCCGGCGCGTACGCCAGCAGCACCTTGCCCACCCCGGTGGCGTGCAGCGGGAGCCGCGACCCGATCGTGCTGACCACCGGCACCGACTCGTGGCCGGACAGCCGGTCGACGTAGAGCGCCTCGCACCCGTCCCGCACAGCGAGGTGCACGGTGGCCAGTGTCGCGCCGTACAGGTCGTACAGGAACGGCGAAGCCGCCTCGCGCAACCCGGACTGCACCGGCGCGAGCAGCCCGAGGTCCCACATCCGCCGCCCGATCACGTATTCGCCCGACGGCCGCCGGGCCAGCGCGCCCCACGCGTGCAGTTCGCCGACCAGCCGGTGCGCGGTGGCCAGGGGCAATCCGGCCCGCCGCCCGATCTCGCTCAGCGACAGGCTTCGATGGTCCGGGTCGAAGGCGCCGAGCACGGCGAGGGCCCGGGACGTCACGCTCGCAGCCATCACATTCCTTCCGCTGGACGGAAGCCTAGCCTCGTCGCCCGAACGGGACCTCGACTAGCGTCGGCCAGGTGACGACCCAGGCGGAGATCAATCGCGAGATCGAGGAGCTACGGGGGAGCGGGGGGCCGCAGCCGCGCCTGAACTATCCGCCCTACCGCAGCAGCGTGCTCCGGCACCCGACCCGCGACCGGCTGGTGGTCGACCCCGAGGGCGTCGAGCTGTGGGCGCCCTGCTTCGGTTCGGCCGACGTCGCCGCCACCGAGGCCGACCTGACCATCCAGCGCTCGGGCGAGCCGCTGGGGGAGCGGATGGTGGTCACCGGCCGGATCACCGACGGCGAGGGCCGCCCGGTGCGGCACCAGCTCGTCGAGATCTGGCAGGCCAACGCGTCCGGCCGGTACTGGCATCAGCGCGACCAGCATCCGGCCCCGCACGACCCTAATTTCGTGGGCGCGGGTCGCTGCCTGACCGACGCCGACGGGGTCTACTCGTTCCAGACGATCAAGCCGGGCGCCTACCCGTGGCGCAATCACGTCAACGCCTGGCGGCCCGCCCACATCCACTTCTCGCTGTTCGGCACCGATTTCACCCAGCGTCTGGTCACCCAGATGTACTTCCCGGGCGACCCGCTGTTCGACCTCGACCCGATCTACCAGTCGATCACCGACGCCAAGGCCCGCTCGCTCCTGGTCGCGACCTACGACCACGAGCTGACGAAACCGGAGTACAGCCTCGGCTACCGGTGGGACATCGTCCTGAGCGGCACCCACCGGACCCCCCTGGAGGAGCAGTGAGCTTCGCGCCGGGCCAGACCGTCGGCCCGTTCTTCCACCTCGGCCTGCCCTTCGACGGCGGCAACCTGCTGGTCCCGGCTTCCCACCCCGATGCCGTACGCCTCCACGGGCGCGTCCTCGACGGCGACGGAACCGGAGTTCCGGACGCCGTGATCGAACTCTGGCAGGCCGATCCGACCGGCCGGATCCCGCGCGGGACCGGCTCGTTCCACCGCGACGGCTTCACCTTCACCGGCTGGGGGCGCGCGCAGACCGACGGCGACGGCCACTACTGGTTCTCCACCCTGCTCCCGGGCGCCACCGAGCCCGGCCGGCGTCCGTTCTTCGCCGTCACCGTGTTCGCGCGCGGACTGACCGACCGGCTGTTCACCCGCGCCTATCTGCCCGGCGACGAACCGGATGCGCTGCTCGACGGGCTCTCCGCCGAGTTGCGGGCTACGCTGATCACCACGCGCGAGGAGCGCGGGCTGCTCTTCGACATCCACCTCCAGGGCGATTCTCGTCTTCAAGGCAAGGGTGAGACGGTGTTCCTGAGCTATCCCGGCCAGGCCCGGTGACCGATCTGCTGTGGCCGGGTGACGCCCGCGCCGGCGACCTCTGTTCCGACGCGAGCGTGCTGGCCGCCCTGCTGCGGGTCGAGTCGGCCTGGATCGACACCGATCTCTCCGCCCTGGCCGGTCCGGCCGATCTGCCCGCGCTGGCCTCCGCGGCCGAGGAGGGCGGCAACCCGGTCATCCCACTGCTGGCCCTCATGCGCTCCCGCGGCGCCGACGAGCGTCTGCACCAGGGCCTGACCAGCCAGGACGTGCTCGACACGGCCCTCGTGCTCTGCCTTCTCCAGGCGAAAGATCAACTGCTTCAAGATCTGGGTTCCCACGTACGCCTCCTGGCCGCCCTCGCCGACCGGCACCGCCACACGGACATGGCGGGCCGCACCCTCACCCAGCACGCCGTCCCGATCACTTTCGGACTCAAGGCCGCGTCCTGGCTGCAGAGTGTGCTCGACGCCCGCGACGCCGTGACCGCCGCGACGTTGCCGGTCCAGATCGGCGGCGCGGCCGGCAGCCTGGCCGCCGTCGTCGCCCTCGAAGGCTCGCCCGACCGGGCCGTGGCCCGCGTCGCCGCCACCGCGGCCCGGCTCGGCCTGCCCCTGCACCAGCCCTGGCACACCGGCCGGGCCCCGTTCACCCGCCTCGGCGACGCGCTCGTGACCTGCACCGACGCCTGGGGCCGGATCGCCGCCGACGTGCTCACGCTGACCCGCCCCGAGATCGGCGAGCTGTCCCTGGCCGTGACCGGGGGATCGTCCGCCATGCCGGACAAGCGCAACCCGACCCTGGCCGTCCTGGTCCGCCGGGCCGCGCTGGCCGCACCGCCGCTGGCCGCCACCCTGCACACGGCGGCCGCGACGATGGTGGACGAGCGCGCCGACGGTGCCTGGCACGTCGAGTGGGCCACCCTGCGCACCCTGGCCCGCCGCACGGTGACCGCCGGTTCCCAGACCACCGACCTGCTCACCGGCCTGCGCGTCGACGCGGCCCGGATGGCCGCCACGCTGGCCGCGGCCCGCCCGGGCATCGACGCCGAGCAGCGCAAATACGAGACCGCAGCCACACCCGACCTCGATGCCGGCCGCGCCGGGCGCGCCGTCAGTTCCGGCAGCGCCGGACCCGACCTCGATGCCGGCCGCGCCGGGCGCGCCGTCAGTTCCGGCAGCGCCGGACCCGGCGCCGATGCCGGCCGCGCCGGGCGCGCCGTCAGTTCCGGCAGCGCCGGGCGCGCCGCTAGTTCCGGCATCGCCGGGCCCGGCGCCGATTCCGGCAGCGCCGGGCACGCCGCTAGTTCCGGCATCGCCGGACCCGGCGCCGATTCCGGCGGCGCCGGGCGCGCCGTCAGTTCCGGCATCGCCGGACCCGGCGACGATTCCGGCCGCGCCGAGACCGGGGGAGCGCACGCCGCCGGCTCCGAGGGAGCGCCCGCCACTGGTGCTCGGGGCGCACCCACCGCTGGCTCGTACCGGGGCGCCACTGACGAGATCATCGACGCCGCACTGGCGCGAGCGGGGGAGTAGCCATGCTGACCGCGACCACGATCGTCGACGCCCCCGGGCAGCCGTTGCTGCTGCTCGGACCGTCGCTCGGCACCTCGTCCGAGACACTCTGGCGGCGCTGCGCCGAATTGCTGAAGACCGGTCACCACATCGTCGGCTGGGACCTGCCCGGCCACGGCCACAGCGAACCGGCGCCCGGCGGGTTCGGCGTCGCCGGCTTGGCCCGCGGGGTAATCGCCTTGGCCGACGAACTGCGCCCCGGCGAGCAGTTTCGCTATGCGGGCGTCTCGGTGGGTGGTGCGACGGGGCTGCAGCTGCTGCTCGACGCGCCCGAGCGGGTCGAGTCGGCCGCCCTGATCTGCACCGGCGCCAAGATCGGCGAGGCCACCGGATGGCGGCAGCGCGCCGAGACCGTGCGGGCCGACGGCATCACGGCGATTGTCGCCGGATCGCAGCAGCGATGGTTCGCGCCCGGTTTCGCCCAGCGAGCGCCCGGAGTCGTGGCCGCGCTGATCGCATCGCTGCGGGCCACCGACCCGGAGAGCTATGCGTTGGTCTGCGAGGCCTTGGCGGCGTTCGACGTCCGCGACCGTCTCGGCGAGATCACCGCACCTGTACTGGCGATCGCCGGTGCGGCCGACCAGCCGACACCCCCGGACGGGCTGGCCGCGATCGCCTCGGGAGTGCGGAACGGGCGTTACGTCGTACTGGAAAATGTCGCTCATCTCGCGCCCGCCGAGAAGCCGGCCGAGGTCGCCGCGCTGCTGGACGAACAGTTCAGCGGCTCACCGACGATCGAGCGGGTGCGCGCAGCCGGCATGAGCGTGCGGCGCCAGGTGCTCGGCGACGCGCACGTCGACCGGGCGATCGACGGCACGACCGGGTTCACCCGCGATTTCCAGGAGCTCATCACCGCGTACGCCTGGGGAGAGATCTGGACCCGCCCCGGCCTGGACCGCCGCAGCCGCTCGATGATCACCCTGACCGCGCTCGTCGCTCTCGGGCACCAGGAGGAGCTGGCGATGCACGTGCGCGCCGCCCGCACCAACGGGCTGACCGACGACGAGATCAAGGAAGTGCTGCTGCAGACCGCGATCTACTGTGGCGTGCCCGCCGCCAACACCGCGTTCCGCATCGCCCAGCGGGTGCTGACCGAGGACGCCGAATGACCGCGCTCACCGTGGGCGGCGCCGGATGACCGCGTCGATCATGTCGGCCGCCGACGCTGTGGCGGCCGTGCGGGACGGCGACACCGTGCTGGTCGGCGGCTTCGGGATGGCCGGGATGCCGGTCGACCTGATCGACGCGCTGATCGAGTACGGCGCCACCGGCCTGACGATCGTCAGCAACAACGCGGGCAACGGCGACACCGGGCTCGCGGCCCTGCTGGCGGCCGGGCGCGTCCGCAAGGTGGTGTGCTCGTTCCCGCGGCAGGCCGACTCGTGGGTGTTCGACCGCCTCTACCGGGACGGCCGGATCGAGCTCGAGCTCGTGCCCCAGGGCAATCTGGCCGAGCGGATGCGCGCGGCCGGAGCCGGGATCGGTGCCTTCTTCAGCCCGACCGGGGTGGGTACGCCGCTCGCCGAGGGCAAGGAGTCGCGGGTCATCGACGGCCGGGAGTACGTGCTGGAGTACCCGATCCGCGGCGACGTCGCGCTGATCCGCGCGCACGTGGCCGACCGGACCGGCAACCTGGTCTACCGCAAGACCGCCCGCAACTTCGGCCCGGTGATGGCCACCGCCGCCACCGTGACGATCGCCCAGGTGTCCCGGATCGTCGAGCCCGGCGAGCTCGACCCCGAAGCGGTCGTGACCCCCGCCATCTACGTCGATCGGCTGGTG
Organism: Paractinoplanes bogorensis; assembly: GCF_018829635.1. GTDB lineage: Bacteria > Actinomycetota > Actinomycetes > Mycobacteriales > Micromonosporaceae > Actinoplanes > Actinoplanes bogorensis. Next base: position 4,816 of record NZ_JAHKKG010000014.1, on the reverse strand, counting down.
CTGCCGTGAGCCTGTCCCGCGAGCAGATGGCCGAGATCGTGGCCCGCGACATCCCCGACGGCGCCTACGTCAACCTGGGCATCGGGCAGCCCACCCTGGTCGCCGACTACCTGCGCCCCGGCAGTGGGGTCGTCCTGCACACCGAGAACGGCATGCTCGGCATGGGCCCGCCGGCCACCGGCGACGAGGTCGACCCCGACCTGACCAACGCGGGCAAGCAGCCGGTCACCGAGCGGCCCGGCGCCGCGTACTTCCACCACGCCGACTCGTTCGCGATGATGCGCGGCGGCCACCTCGACGTCTGCGTGATGGGCGCGTTCCAGGTGTCCGCGGCCGGCGACCTGGCCAACTGGTCGACCGGCGCGCCCGACGCCATCCCGGCCGTGGGCGGGGCGATGGACCTGGCCATCGGGGCCCGGCAGGTCTTCGTGATGATGAGCCTGTTCGCCCGGGACGGGTCGTCCAAGCTCGTGCCCGAGTGCACCTATCCGCTGACCGGTCGTGCCTGCGTGAGTCGGGTTTACACCGACGTGGCGACGTTCGCGATCGAACCGGGTGGTGTCCGGATCGTCGAAACCTTCGGCATCAGCGACGAAGAGCTGATCAACAAGACTGGCATCCCGTTGGTACCTTCGCCGTTTGCTTGATCTTTGCAAACGCGTCGTCCGACGTTCGCCTGGGCCGTGTGATTTGTTTCGCATCGGGAAAGATTGCGTGGCCTGCAACTACTGGACGATCCTGGGAAGCCGGCTCGGCTGTCGGCTCTCCGGCGAGATCGTCTGGAGGTTCTGGGGTGAATGGCATCGCGGTTCGCCGTGCGCTGCGCGAGTTCGTCCTCGTGGCCGTGCTTTTCCTGGCCTACAAGCTCGGCCGCGTGCTGGTCGACGGGCACGTCACCGAGGCGATGAACAACGCGTCCGCGGTCTGGAACTTCGAACGGGCGCTGCACCTGCCCAGCGAGGCCGGCCTCCAGCAGACCCTGCTCGGCCACGAGTGGTGGGTGCGGCTGGCCAACTGCTTCTACGCGTACGTGCACTTCCCGGCCACCGCCGCCGCTCTCGTCTGGATGTACGTCCGGCGCCCCGACACGTACCTCTGGATGCGCCGGACCCTCGCCCTGCTGACGGCGTTCGCGCTGGTCATCCACGCCCTGTTCCCGCTCGCCCCGCCGCGCATGCTGTCCGCCGTCGGCATCGTCGACACCGGCCGGCTGTTCGGTCCCTCGGTCTACGGCTCGCCGGCCAGCGACACCCTCTCCAACCAGTACGCGGCCATGCCGTCGCTGCACGTGGGCTGGGCCGTCGTGGTCGCCCTGGCCCTGATGTCGACCACCGCGGGCTGGCGCCGCTGGCTGTGGCTGGCCCACCCGGCGATCACGCTCGCCGTCGTGGTCGTCACCGGCAACCACTACTGGCTCGACGCGATCGCCGTCCTGGGCCTGCTCGGCGTCGTCTGCGCCCTGGTCCCGCGGATGACCCCGGCCGCATCGGTCGTCATCCCGGCCCAGCGCCTGGCCCCGGCCGGCGTCAGCCGAACACCCTCGTCCCGTCCACGAAGGTGAGCGCGACCGCGGCGTCGCCGATCTCCTCGGGCGGCCCCGCGAACAGGTCCCGGTCCAGCACCACCAGATCGGCCCGGAAACCCTCGCGCAGACGCCCGGTGTCGTCCCGCCGGTTCACGTAGGCCGACCCGGCCGTGTAGGCCGTGATCGCCTCGGCCAGAGTCAGCGCCTGCTCCGGCAGGAAGGGCTCCCGGCTCTCACCCGGCAGCACCCGGTTCACCGCGACGTGGATCCCCCGCAGCGGGTCGGGCGTGCTCACCGGCCAGTCGCTGCCCCCGGCCAGCCGGGCCCCGCTGCGCCGCAGGTCACCGAACGGATACTGCCGGCGTACGGCCTCCTGGTCGAGGAACGGAATGGTCAGCTCGTCCATCTGCGGTTCGTGCGCGGCCCAGAACGGCTGCATGTTCGCCGTCGCCCCCAGCTGCGCGAACCGCGGCACGTCGTCCGGATGCACCACCTGCAGATGAGCCAGATGTGGCCGGTTGTCGCTGGGCCCGTTGGCCTTGCGGGCCGCCTCGACGGCGTCCAGCCCGTCGCGCACGGCCCGATCCCCGAGCGCGTGGAAATGCGCCTGAAAACCCTGACGATCAAGTTCGGTCACGTACGCGGGCAGTTCCGCCGGATCGATGAACGACAACCCGCGGTTGGTGGTGGCGTGCCCGCACCCGTCGCGATAGGGCGCGGTCATCGCCGCCGTGAAGTTCTCCGCGATCCCGTCCAGCATCAGCTTGACCGTGTCGCACCGCAGCCGCCCGACGCTGAGCGCCTCCCGTCTGCCCACCAGCTCGATGATCTGGTCGATCCCGAGATCCCGGTCCCACCACAGCGCCCCGATCACCGTCGCGACCAGAGTTCCTTCCCGGGCGGCTCTCCCGTACGCGTCGGAGACGTCCGCATATCCGTTGGACGCCGCCAGCATCGCGTCCTGCCAGGCCGTGATGCCCAGCGAAAGGAGCAGCTGCTGGGCCCGCATCAGCCCGTCGTACTTCTCCGAGGCCGTCATGTCCGGTACCTCGACGAGCTCCATCGCCCCCTCCTGCAGCGCCCCGACCGGATTCCCGTCCGCGTCCCGGTCGATCCGCCCGGTGGCCGGGTCGGGGGTGCTCGCCGTGATGCCGGCCCGCTCCAGCGCCACGGTGTTCACCCACGCCGCGTGGTGGTCCCGGTTGAGCAGATAGACCGGCCGATCCGGTACGACCTGGTCGAGCAGCCGCCGATCCGGGATCCCGTTCGCGAAGCTCTCCATCGACCACCCGCCCCCGAGAATCCACTCGGCGTCCGGATGCTCGTCGGCATACCGCCGCACGCGCCGCAGATACTCGTCCAGCTCGACGGTCCCGGTCAGGTCGCACTGCCCCAGCTCGACGCCGCCCATCACCGCGTGGATGTGCGCATCCTGAAACCCCGGAACCAGCAGCCGCCCCTCGAGCTCGACCACCTCGGTCTGCGGGCCGGCAAGCTCACGCACCTCGTCCCCACCGACCGCGACGATCCGGTCGCCCCGCACCGCCAGCCCCGAGTGCCCGGCCCCGTCCCCCGTGAAGACGTTCCCCCCGGCCAGAACCACATCCGCGTACGCCATCAGCCACTCCCTCCATCCACGCCGTGGCCATCAGCGTTGCACCAGCACCCGAGCGGCGAGGTACCCGACGCCCACCTCACCCACTTCCCGCAGCATCCGCGCCTCCGGTCGCATACCGACTGACACCGCTGACCGTGTACGTGCAGCCGTTCCATGATCGGGCGCCGGCGGAGAAGACGCGCGCGCAAAAGCACGGCGAGTCGACGAACTCGTCAACTGGCGTCGCCGGTCGTGCGGTGACGGGATGACGCAGAACAGCGCCGTCGAGCAGGTCTGCTGGGGATGCGCCTGGAAAGCTGTGGTTGGCGCACCGAGGGGGAGTCTCCCGCCTTCGCGCTGCGTCGAGTTGCCTGGTCAGAGGACCACTGTCGCCCGCTACCGTTTCACCATCTCGGTGCACTTTGCTCGAACCCATTGACGGCGCGATTCGGCGGGCTGATCGTTCTTACGGGTTGAGTTTCCCCTGCATCTCTCTCAAATGGAGAGGTCCGTGCAGAGGAAGGCCCCGCCTCATGTCGTCGCAGATCCGAGCCCTGTTGCTCACCATCATCGTCCTCGCCGCCGTCCTGGTCGGCATCGCCACTGTCGTGCTCGCCCGTTTGGACGGTCGTAGCCTGCCGGCCGCGATACTCCTGGGTGGGACAGCCTTCGGCGGGACCACCGCCCTGATGCTGGGGGTCTTCGCGTTCGCGATGTGAAGAGGCCGAGCCGGGCCCGCCGTCGAGTTCTTTCTGGACCGATCGGCGGCGGCCGTGGCTGCACACGCCAGGATGGGGCGTGGCCGAGAGCGGGATCCGAGGAGCATGACCGCGTCCGGAGATGGCACCCAGTTGCGCGATGCTCGGGAGTGGGCCGCTCGTCGAGCTTGAGTCGCAAGTCCCTGTGACGACGTCGCCCTGGCCACGACCAGCTCCCCGTACGCCATAACTGGTTCCTTCCTCCACACGCTGGGCACCGCATCGGCCGTCCCGCTCGCTGATGCCCGCTCATCCCACACCCTCGGTCCGTTCCCCGGGCGACCCTGTGGACAACCGGCGACGTGCCGTCTCTCCGCCTGTGGACGACGCCCGTCCTCGCTTCACGCCGCCGCTAAGGTCCGCTCCCAGGGCGGGTGGGCTGGCTAGGAGTAGTAGCCGCGCGGGGCTCCAGCTGCGGTGATGCACACCATGGGGGGTCGATTTGGTGGTTCGGGGAAGACCGGGTAATGTTTTCCGAGCCGCCAGGGAGACGGGCGAGCGAGCGGAACTCTTCGGAGATCCGGCGCGGCCGTCCTGGAGGAAATCATCTGACCCGGCAGGGTGGATCGTTGTGCCGTTCGCGGCGCGCGGATCATTCGGTCGAAATGATGGTGCCCAAAGCCTTTTCGGTACGGGCAAATGCGGGTCGTGACCCGGATTTGGCGGAACGGAAAGCAGCGGGTAAAGTTTTGGAAGTGCCCCGGAGCGGTCAGCCGGGTGTGGTTGTTCTTTGAGAACTCAACAGGGTGCTTGATAAGCCAGTGCCAATTAAGTAATACCCCGGCCGGCTCATCTCTTTTAGGGGTGACTCGGTGGGAGATTCCTTTGGCAGTTGTTTAACTGCCGGGACGCTTTTCCACAGTTTTTGTTGGAGAGTTTGATCCTGGCTCAGGACGAACGCTGGCGGCGTGCTTAACACATGCAAGTCGAGCGGAA
>NZ_JAHKKG010000013.1 GCF_018829635.1 Paractinoplanes bogorensis | reverse complement strand
ACCGGTCCGGTGGCAGCAAGCACCGCCCGCAACCCAGGACCGACAGATCACCGGCAAGACACCACGGTCAGTTGGATGGCGGGTCAAACCCCGAACCGCGGGCGGCACCCCACCATCCTCACAGTTGTATGTGGCCGTTCTGCGGCTGCCGTCAGGCGCCGCCTGGGCCTCGCCGCAGGCCCGCGTGCTCCGCCAGACGCACCCTGGGCCCATCCGTGCGCGTGGATGGACGTCACCGTCGGGCCGGGGGCGTGGAAGGCGTTGCGCGGCAAGGGTGGAGTCCGCTGCACGCCCCTCGACGACGGCGTGCTCCGCGTAGGCCCAGTGACCGCCTACTAACTGCCCTGTCGGATCGAGGGCAGCCGGGAATTCCGGGACGGCCCCGCGCGCATACTCGACGCGAAATGACGATTGTCGACAGGAGGGGCCATGTCGGCCGATTACTTCACAGTCGGTTCCTACGACCTGACGATCCAGCAGGACGAAGTGGGCACCGTGCCCGACGGGGTGACCTACAACGGCGCCTCCCGGGGTCTGGTGCTGCGCAGCGCCGGCGATGCACCGTCGCGGATGAGCGCGCACATCGCCTTCACGGCGAACCACGTTCCCGGACCGGGCGCTCTGGGCTTCGCGGTCGGGATCGGCACCGATCGGATCGACGTCTTCACCAGCGTTCCGATCGGCACCTACGACCAGTGGCTCGAGGTGCTCCGAGGCGAGCGGCGAGCCTCGTTCCTGTTCATCTACGACGACGGCGGCGAGGGGAGCTCGCGCGAACTGGCCGTCGTCAAGCTGACGACCGAGTCGAACCCGTTCGACATGTTCGGCACCTCGGAACTGCAGATGGACAAGCTGACCCCGCAGCAGAGCTTCCTGCTCAAGGGGCGGGTCGAGCCCGCTCAGTGATCCCTTCCGTGGTCAGCGCGCAGCCTCGTTGGGCGGCTCTAACAGGCGACTCTTGTGGGGGCTCCCGTGGGCGCTCTCGTGGGCGGCGATCACCCGCAGTGTCGGGTCTTCGCCGTCCGGGGTGCGCAGGCGGTCGGTCAGCAGGAACCCGGGCCGGCGGAAGCGGGCGGCGTGGTCCCGTTCAGACAGAACGAAGGTTCCGCCACGCTGATCCGGCCGCCAGCTGTGACCGAGGGCGTATTCGATGATCGCCCGCACATCATCCGACGTGGGATAGGCGCCGTCCGTCGCGCAGGCACCCCAGGGCGCCGGCCATGCGAGCGACAGCAGATCAGCTTGCAATGCCCGGCTCGTGCGGCCATCGCCCCAGATACGCACGCGGATGCAGCGGTGACAGTCGCCGCTGCCCCGCACATGACTGATCTCGGCCCGCCACGCGAAAACACGCGCGCCGATCCGCAGATGCCTCAGCCGTATCCGCACATCCTCACCCCCGGCCACCGATGATCCCGGATCACCCGACGGCCCGCGACGCCATTTCCCGGGCGGGGCCGGGGCGTGCCAGGCCGAGGCGTGCGGGCCGGACCAGGCCAGACCGGGCGTGCGAGCCAGGCCGAGACGTGCGAGCCAGACCAGGCCGGGCCGGGCGGGCCGGGCGGGCCGGGCGGGCCGGGCGGGCCGGGCGGGCCGGGCGGGCCGGGCGGGCCGGGCGGGCCGGGCGGGCCGGGCGGGCCGGGCGGGCCGGGCGGGCCGGGCGGGCCGGGCGGGCCGAGGCGTGCGAGCCGGACCGAGGCGTGCGAGCCAGGCCAGGCCAGGCCGGGCATGCGGGCCGGGCCGGGGCGTGCAGGCTGGGCCGAGGCGTGCGAGCCGGGCCGGGCCGGGCGAGCCGGGCCTGGGCGTGCGAGCCGGGGCGAGGCGGGCGGTCAGGGCAGTCGCAGGCGGGCCTGGACGGGCAGGTGGTCGCTCGGGAACTGGGTGTCGCGCCGGTAGGTGTTGATCAGCACGGCCGAGACGGTGATTGCCGGGGAGGTCAGGATCCAGTCGATGCGAGGGCCGTCGGGCTGGAGCGGCTGGTAGCCGTGGAACGTGCCGTAGGCCGGGCCACGCACGGGGGCCGTGGTCCAGGTGTCGCGGTAGCCGGCCTGCTCGACGAAGTCGCCGTAGACCTCACTGCTGGCCCCGGCCGGAGTGTTGAAATCGCCGGTCAGGATCGTGGGCAGGCGGGGCTCGAAGGCGGCCACGCGGGTGCGGATCAACTCGGCCGACCGGCGGCGGGCCAGCTCGCTCAGGTTGTCCAGGTGGGTGTTGACGGCGTAGAAGCGTTTGCCGGTGGCCCGGTCGAGGAAGCGCACCCAGGTGACCATGCGGACGGCGAAGCCGTTCCAGGTGTCGGAGCCGGGAACCTCGGGGGTGTCGGAGAGCCAGAAGTTCCCGTACGCCTGCGGGGTCAGCCTCTCCCGCCGGTAGAAGACGGCCATGAACTCGCTGCGGTCGCCGCCGAGACGGCCCTTGCCGAGGAAGTCGTAGCCCGGTCCGAGGTCCGTCTCCAGGTCGTGCAACTGGCCGGCCAGACCTTCCTGGGTGCCGATCAGGTCGGGCTTCTCGGTCGTCAGCAGGCTGCGCATCACCGGGCGGCGCTGGGCCCACGAGTTCGGCTCGGCCGGGCTGCCGAAGCGCAGGTTGAACGTCATCACGTGCAGATCGGCGGGTGCGGCCGGGCCGGCCAGCGCGTCCATCTCCGAGGTGGCGGCACCCCCGGGCGCGGCGGTGACGGAGAGCGCGCTCACAACAGCCAGCACCGCGGAGACCAGCGACCGCAGGGCCGACCGCCGATCAGTGCCGACCCGGCCGACACGCATCGCCATGCGTGAATGATAGTTCGCCGCCCTGTCCGGACGGCGACGTCAGCCGGCCAGCATCTCGGCGAACTCGGCCGGGTCGATGATCGGGATGCCCAGCTTGGCGGCCTTGGTGGCCTTGGCCGTGGTGGTCTCGGAGGTGATCAGGGCCGTGGTGGTGGCCGACACGCTGCCGCTGGCCCGGCCGCCCAGTTCTTCGATGCGCTCGCTGACCGTGGTGCGGGTGTAGCCGGGCACGCTGCCGCTGACCACGTAGGTGCGGCCCTCGAACGGCTTCTCGCCATCGGTCTCGGGGACGCTCATGGTGACGCCGGCCGCGGCCAGCCGGTCGATCACGCCGGACATGGCGACCAGGCCGTCGACCACGTGCTGGGCCTTGATCAGGCCCATCTTGTCGATCTCGGCGATCTCTTCGACCGTGGCCGCGCGCAACGCCTCCATGGTCTTGAACCGGGCGGCCAGCCAGCGGCCGACACTGCGGCCGGTCATCCGGATGCCGAGGCCGGTGATCACGCGGTTGAACGGCTGGCTCTTGCTGCCCTCGAGCGAGGCGACCACCTTGGCCGCGTTGAGCTTGCCGAGCAGCACCACGCCGCCGGCCTTGGTGTTGCCGACCGGCAGCTCGGCCAGCTGCTCCTCGGTGAGGGAGTAGAGGTCGGCCACGTCGTTGGCCAGGCCGGTGTTGACCAGCACGACGCAGAGCGCCTCGCCCGCGCCCTCGACGTCCATCGCCTCGCGGCTGCACCAGTATTCGAGCGCGTTGACGGCGCTGCACGACGCGGTGTGGCAGCGCCAGAGCAGGCTCGACTTGTCCCACGGTTCGCCGCACTGCGGGCACGTCTCGGGCGGGGCCCACGGGGTGAGCCCGTGCGGCTGCTCGCCGATCGGGGCGGTGACCCGCGGGATGACGTCGCCGGCCCGCCACACGGCGACGGTCTGGCCGATGGCGAGGCCCTGTTCCTCGACGAACTTCGGGTTGTGCAGGGTCGCGTAGGTGATCGTGGTGCCGTCGACGAACACCGGGTCGAGCACGGCGCGCAGCGAGATGCGGCCGGTGCGCCCGACCCGAACCTCGATGTCGCGCAGCACGGTCGAGCCGGTGTCGGCCGGATATTTGAAGGCGGCGGCCCAGTAGGGCGTGCGGCTGCCGGAACCGAGCCGGCGCCGGGTCGACTCGAGGTCGGCGGTGAGCACGGCGCCGTCGATCGGGAACTCGAGACTGCGGCGCAGCTCGCCGATGCGCGCGATGGCGGCCAGCGCCTCGTCGCCGTCGGCCGCGACCTGGAACTCGCCGGTCGCCAGCCGCCCGGCCACCGGGAAGCCCAGCTCGACGGCGTGGGTCATCCGGGCGCGGTGGGAGTCGAAGGAGCCGGAGACGTCGTACGCGGAGAAGGTCATCGGGGTTTCGTAGGTGCGGTCGATGCTGCGGATCGAGCCGGCGACCGCGCCGCGCGAGTTGATGAACGCCTTGGCCCCGGCGGCGACCCGGTTGGCGCTGGCCGTCTCGAAGTCGCCGACGGTCATGTAGACCTCGCCGCGGACCTCCCCCGTCCACGGCGTGGCCAGCCGCTCGGGCAGCCCGGCGATGCCCCGGAGCACCTGGGCGGTCACGTTCTCGCCGGTGCTGCCGTCACCGCGGAGCGCGGCCAGGGTCAGCCGGCCCGACTCGTATTCGACCCGGATCGCCAGCCCGTCGAGCTTCACCTCGACCAGGAGCGGTTCGCCGCCGAGTCCGGCCACGAAATCCCGTACGGAATCCTCGTCGTTGATCTTGTCGAGAGACATCATCGGCACCGGATGCCGGACGTCTCCCCCGCTGGACACGCCGGCCGCGACCCGGGTCGTGACGCCGCGGTCGTCCCACTCGGGGTGGGCGCGCTTGGCCTCGGCGATGCGGTCGAGCAGGGCGTCGTAGTCGGCGTCGGTCATCAGCACGTCGCCGGTGTCGTAATACGACTTGGCGGCGGCCTGGACCTGACCGACCGCGGCGGCGAAGTCGGACTCGGTGAGGGCGGTCTCCGTCATGCCGACAACCTAGTTCCCCGGTACGACATTTTCCGGGACCCCGGCTATCCGACGCGGGCGACGGCTCCGTAACCGGTGGCCTCGGCGTCGGTCGGGCGGGACTCGGACTCGGGGCGCCACTCCTGCACCGAGACCAGACCCGGGTCGAGCAGCTCGAGCCCGTCGAAGAACGGCAGCACCCCGGCCCGGGGGCGCGGGCTGAAGCGCGGCTTGATCTTCTCGTTGACCGCGTTCATGGCCGCGATCGTCTCGCCGTCGAGCGGGTCGAACGTGGCGTGCGACAGCACCAGATAGCTGCCCGCCGGCAGGGCGTCGACCAGCGTCTTCACGATGCCGCGGGGGTCCTCGTGGTCCTCGACGAAGTGCAGGATGGCCACCAGCAGCAACGCGATCGGCTGCGACCAGTCGAGCGTGCCGGTGACCGCCGGGTCGGCCAGGATCTTGCCCGGCTCGCGCACGTCGGCGTCGATGTAGGCCGTGGCGCCCTCGTCCGAGCTGGTCAGCAACGCGCGGGCGTGGCTGAGCACGAGCGGGTCGTTGTCGACGTAGACCACACGCGACTCCGGGGCGATGCCCTGCGCCACGTCGTGCACGTTGTTCGCTGTCGGCAGACCGGTGCCGATGTCGAGGAACTGGCGGATCCCGGCCTCACCGGCCAGGTGACGGACGGCGCGCTGCATGAACGCGCGGTTCTCCCTCGCGGCCGTCCGGATCGACGGGAACACGTTGGCGATCGCGTCACCGGCGTCACGGTCGGCCTGGAAGTTGTCCTTGCCACCGAGCCAGTAGTTGTACCGCCGCGCCGGATGCGGCCGCGTCGGGTCGAGTTGCGCGTCGATGCCCATCAGAAGTGCCCGCCATCCGTCGATCGGTTCCGGCCATGATAATGCCAAGACCGACCCTTCCCCCGTACGCGTCCAGCCACCGCCCCTACCCTGGGCGAATGGTCGACGCACCGCCGTGGGACGAGTACAGCCGGGACCGCCCGCGGCCCGGCATGTCCTACCCGATCGGCCGGGACCGGCTCGAGCGGGCGCTGCACGAGACGGGCGCCGCCGTCCGGAGCCTGAGCTACGTCAGCTCCGAACCCGTCCACCCGCTGCCGCCCGAGCACGACCTCATCCAGGTCTTCTGGTTCGGCCGGTCCCGGGGCCGCCGGTTGGCGAACGCGACCCTGCCCCCGGTCGACGCCCTGTGGATGCGGGTGTGGGCCGTCCCGTCCGAGCGGCGCCGCGAGATCGCCGAAGCCCTGCCGGACGTCCTGCCCACCGTGGGCGAGTGGATCGCCGCGGCCCTCAGGCGCGACCCCGGCACGGTCTGGTCCACCGCCGACCATCGGCTGACGGTGCGCCACGGCCCCGGCGGCCTCCGCGTCGACGAGGACTAGGGTTTGTCGTCCGCGGACGGCCGAGGGAGCAGCCAGGCTACGTCAGCCGCGCGTGCGACCGGCCCAGCAGTTCGGCGAGGTCATCGGTCGCGCCGGGCCGGGACGACCGGCCCGCCTCGTAGCGGGCGCGCAGATCGGGGTGGCGGGACAGGTAGCGGTCGACGTAGGCGTCGACCAGGTCCGGGCGGTCGCGGCTGGCCAGCCACTCGATCACCAGCGACGGGTCGGTGTAGTCGGCGGCCCGGGACGTGACGATCCGGTCGGGGTCACTCGCCTCGTCGAACCACGGCAGGACCGCCTCGCGCATCATGGCGGCGAATGCGTCCAGCTTCGCCTCGCGGGTCGCCGGGTCGGTGAGGTCGATCTGGCCGTCCTCGTACGAGCCGTAGAGGTAACCACCGGAACGACCGGAGGCGTAGCCCAGCGGGTGCCCGCAGACGGAGTCGCCGGCCTCGACCCGGGTGCGGCCGGGGTGGGCGCGGCGCCACCTTCGCAGGGCCGGCTCGCGAATGTTCAGCATCGTGCTCACCAGGATCGACTGCCCGGCCCGGTTGTACCGGCTCGACTGGAAATGCACCTGGTGAATGAGCGGGCCGACGCGGCGTTCCAGCCGGGCCGGCCGTAACGACCAGGCGAAGCCGGACGGCTCCAGCGCCGCCCCCAGCCAGGCGCCCGCGGCGGCCACGACATCCTTGGGCGCGGTGCTCTCGATCAGCGCGTCCACAACGATCAACCTACGCGCGCCCGGCCTCGGCCGGGGTCAGGCGGATGAAGTCATCGTCGCGGCGGCCGAACTGGACCTCGGACAGCAGGTGCGAGGGCGACCAGGTGCCGTCGGGGTTTCGGCGCTCGTCGCGCGGGTGGCCCTCCGGAGTGGCGGACCGGCGGATCACCGCCCACGGGCCGGGGCCGTGCAGCGAGTCCACGATCCCGTAGTAGTGGTAGTAGCGCGGCTCCCCCGGGTCCAGCAGCCGGCGCACCGAAATCACGTCGGCTGCGGCGAGCTCGCGCACCGTCTTCCACGGCAGCCGGACGGTGCCGGCCTCGATGGCGGGCCGCAGCGTCATCGCCGGATGCTCCATGAGCGTGTCGTAGACGAACGACTGCTCCGCGAACGCCGCGTCCGCCGACGTGAGGGCCAGCGGCAGAACCATCCGCATCCGGGGCAGGTTGTCCGCGGTCAGCGGCCCGCCGGCGCCCCGCGAAGCCGGCACCGGGTCGTTCCCGGCCAGCAGCGGGCCACCGGGGTCGACCGCCAGCATCGTCGTATCGGTCCAGGTCGCGGCCACCGCGGGATCACACGGCCACTCCGCGCACATCACGTCGCCCTCGAGGACCAGAACATAAAGGCCGGCCCGGGTCCGGTACGCCGCGCGCACGGGACCCGCCGGGGTGTGCCGGCGCAACACGTCGAGACGGTGCAACGGCGGCAGACCCGGCAGTGGGATCAGCGTCTCCAGCCACTGCGACACCACCGGGCCGGCCCAGCTCGCGACCGCGGGCACCAGGCGAGCGGCCTGGATCCGATCGTGATGCGGAGCCACCGGCCGCCCGGCGATGATGTCGGACGACACGTCCCGGCGGATCAGCTGGGACAATGCCGTGGCGGCCGCGGTCCAGGCCGGGACCCGCGGGTCGTCGCGCTCCATGTCGGCCGCCGCTGCACGGAGCGCGATCACCTCGTCGGCCGCCGCCACACCCCGCTCGGGCGGCGGGACCACACCGGTCAGGCGCAGCGACGACGGCGGTTGCGGCGGGCGGGGCCGGGCCACCAGATACCAGCCCGGGCCGCGGTCGGGCAGGCGCGCGTGCCCGGCCACGACCTGGTTGAGCACGATCGCGTGGTCGGCGGCCAGTGCGGCCCAGGCCAGCGGACAGTCCTCGGGCAGGCCCGCCCGCACCGCGGCCAGCAGCGTCGCCTCGCACCGCGGCCAGCCCGTGTCATCCGGCAGCGGGACGGGACCGTCGTGGGCCGACAGCAGTCGGGCCGTCGCCACGGTGTTGGTGCCACGGATCCAGACCGGCAGGTCGGCGCCGAGCGTCCGGCCGATCCGCTCGGCCAGGTGCCGGCCGGCCCGGCTTCCGTCCGGCCCGTAGATGATGATGTGCGGGCCGGCGTGGAGCTGCTCGGCCAGGGTGTCGAGCTGGACGAGCTCCGGTTCGAGCACCACCGCCGAGTCCCGCTGCGCCGGGGGCAGGAGCTCACGCACGAGCGCAGCGGCGTCCACGAACGACCGGCTCTCCAGCCGTACGGCATAGATCACCGGCCCGTGCGCGGTCTCCCAGACGATGACGTAGACCGCCTCGACGATCCCGCGCCGCACCTCACGCGGCGGCCCCGGCGAGCGGGTGAGGCGGATCAGCCACGACTTCGACACAGGCCAATGTTAGGCGGGTCGCCAAAAGACGAGCGCCTAAGTCAGGCGGGCCACCAAAGCGGTCAGCCCGTCCGCGACCGCGCCGAGACCCTCGTCGGGCGGTCCACCGGGCTCGGACATGTATGTGTCCCGGCGAATCTCGATCATCAATGCGCTCACCGCATCCTCGACGCCGTAGTAGTCGAGCGGCACATAGGCACCGGCGAACGGCGTATCAACGGCCGTCGAGTATGCGCCGAACGCATCAATTGCCGCGGCCGACACGGCGGGCGGCGTGTGGAACGCGTCCACGCCCAGGCAGATCTGCGGCCGTGGACCGTCGCCGTGCAGCTCGTACGGCAGCGGCACGGTCGAGTACGAGTGCACGTCGATGATCACGGCCCGGCCGGCCGCGGCCAGGCGGGCGGCGACCAGGTCGGTCATGCGTTGCGCGTACGGATCGAAGTACGTGCGGATCAGTTCGGCGTCGCGGGCCGGATCGTCGTCGCGCAGGCGCCGCCGCGCGTAGCCGTGGGTGTAGACCGCGCCCATCCCCACGGCGCGCATCTCCTCGCGCTCGTCGGGGAACCGCTCGGGGTCGACGACCAGGCGCGACAGCTCGTTGGCGAAGATCCACGGCCGTACGGGGGAAGCAACGGCCGCCCGCAGGGCGATCAGGTCGGTGTGCGCGTCGGTCAGGTGGTCCAGCTCGTCGGCCAGGGCGGCATCGTCCAGGCGCAGTGCGTCCCGGGCCCCCGGCGTGAGCTCCCGTGACGCGTGCGGCACGTGGAGGATCACCGGGGAGCCCGGGTCGCCGGGCAGGATGCTTACCCGGCCAGCGCTGAGCACACCGTGTTCACGATCAGGCGGGTGACCACGTACGGGTCGCAGTTGGCGTTGGGCCGGCGGTCCTCGATGTAGCCCTTGCCGTCCTTCTCGACCTGCCACGGGATGCGCACCGAGGCGCCGCGGTCGGAGACGCCGTAGCTGTACTTGCTCCACGGCGCGGTCTCGTGCATGCCGGTGAGGCGCTCGTCGATGCCGGCGCCGTACCCGGCGACGTGCTCCTCGAGCTTGCCCGGGGCGCCCATCGACTCGCAGGCCGTGATGATCGCCTTGTAGTCCTCGCGCATCGCGTTGGTCGAGAAGTTGGTGTGCGCGCCGGCGCCGTTCCAGTCGCCCTTGACCGGCTTGGGGTCGAGCGTGGCCGACACGTTGTAGTCCTCGGCGATGCGGTAGAGCAGCCAGCGGGCGATCCACAGCTCGTCGGCGACCTGGGGCGCGGCCACCGGGCCGACCTGGAACTCCCACTGGCCGGGCATGACCTCGGCGTTGATGCCGGACAGGTGCAGGCCGGCCTCGAGGCACAGGTCCATGTGGGCCTCGACGATCGCGCGGCCGAAGACCTCGTCGGAGCCGACGCCGCAGTAGTAGCCGCCCTGCGGGGCCGGGTAGCCGCCGCCGATCGGGAAGCCGAGCGGGCGGCCGTCCTTGAAGAAGGTGTACTCCTGCTCGATGCCGAAGATCGGCTCCTGGTCGGCGAACTTCGCCGCGACCTCGGCGCACGCGGCGCGGGTGTTGGTCGGGTGCGGGGTGCCGTCGATCAGCAGGACCTCGCACATGACCAGCACGTTCTTGCCGCCGCGGATCGGGTCGGGACAGACGAAGACCGGCTTGAGCACGCAGTCGGACTTGTCGCCGGGCGCCTGGTTGGTGCTGGAGCCGTCGAAGCCCCAGATGGGCAGCTCGGCGCCGTCCTCGACGATCTTGGTCTTGGACCGCAGCTTGGCGGTCGGCTGCGTGCCGTCGACCCAGATGTATTCAGCCTTGAACGGCAAAACGATCTCCCCACGAAAGCAGAAACGGATCCGGGGATGCTACCGACGGATGATCATGCGTCACTGCACCGTGCGGTGAGAGCATCGACACGCTCCGCGTTAACCGGGACGAAACAGAGGGCGTTTCGCGAATTTTCATCCAGATTGACCACCGAGCGCCTAGCGTCGGGAAGTGCGCTTCCTCAGCAACATCGGCATCGGCGCCCGCCTGGCGGGAGCGTTCACGGGTGTGTGTCTCTGCATGGTGATCGCGCTGGGTCTCGGCCTGTGGGGACAGCACCGGGCCTCGGCCGCCACCGACGACCTGGCCGCATCGGCCGCGCTGCGACGGCAGGCGCTGATGGCCAAGTACGACGCGGCCGACCTCAACGGCTGGCAGAACGGCTACGCCTTCGACATCCTGCGCGGGGTGGCCGGCGCCACCTCGGACTCGGTCGGGCAGCGCAAGAGTTTCCTCACCTCCAGCGCCGCCCTCGAGGAGACGCTGACCGGGTTGCGCAACGCTGACCTCACCGCGGCCGAGGACACCTCACTGGCCGCCGCCGAGGGCTACTACCAGCAGTACATGGCCTCGGACAGCGAGGTGATCCGGCTGTTCCGGGCCGGCACACCGAGGGCCACCGCCCAGGCGGCCGCCCTGGTCGCGGGCCGGACGACCGATCAGATGAAGGCGATCGTCGGCGCGATCGACCAGATCGTGGAGGCCACCACCGCCGAGGCGGCCCGGGCCCGGGTGAACGCCCAGTCGTCGGCGGACACCGCCCGCAACTTCATGATCGTGGCCGGGCTGCTGGCCCTGGCCCTGGCCGCACTGCTGGCCCTGCTGGTCACCCGCAGCATCACCGGGCCGCTGAACGCCACCGTGGACACCCTGCGCGCGGTGGCCGACAAGAACCTGACCGTGCGGGCGCCCGATCAGAGCCGCGACGAGCTGGGCGTGATGGGCCGGGCCCTGAACAGCACGATCGAGGTGCTGCTGCAGGCGTTCAACCGGATCAGCGACCACAGCCGGACCCTCTCCGGCGCGTCCAGCGAGCTGAGCACCGCCTCGAACCGGATCGCCGAGGCCGCGGCCGGCGCCTCCGGCCAGTCGGACCGGGTGGCGTCGTCGGCCGAGGAGGTCTCGCGCAGCGTGCAGACCGTCGCCGCGGGCACCGAGGAGATGAACGCGGCCATCCGCGAGATCTCGGGCAGCGCCAGCCAGGCGGCCGGGGTGGCGGCCAGCGGCGTGGACAGCGCCCGCGAGGCCGGCGAGACCATCAACCAGCTCGGCCGGTCCAGCGCCGAGATCGGCGAGGTGGTCAAGCTGATCACCGCGATCGCCGAGCAGACCAACCTGCTCGCCCTGAACGCGACCATCGAGGCGGCCCGGGCCGGCGAGTCGGGCAAGGGCTTCGCCGTGGTCGCCAGCGAGGTCAAGGATCTGGCCCAGGAGACGGCCAAGGCCACCGAGGACATCGCCGGCCGGGTGCAGGCGATCCAACAGGACACCACCGCCGCGATCGCCGCCATCGACCGCATCAGCCTGATCATCGGCCAGGTCAACGAGCACTCGACGACGATCGCCGCGGCCGTGGAGGAGCAGACCGCGACGACCGCCGAGATGAGCCGCAACATCGTCGAGGCGGCCACCGGCTCGGGCGAGATCGCCGAGAACGTCTCCGGGGTGGCCACGGCGGCCCAGGTGACCGCGGCCGGGGTGGCCGAGGCCCAGGAGACGGCGGAACGCCTCGAGGTGATGTCGCACGAGCTGCAGCAGATCGTCGACCAGTTCCAGCTCAGGCGCTGACCGGGCGGCTCGCCAGCACCAGCGCGACGATCAGCAGCCCGGCGCCGGTCCAGCCCACGACGCCCAGCCGCTCGCCCAGGACGACGACGGCCAGGGCGGTGCCGACCAGCGGTTCGAGCAGCGCCATCAGGGCCGCGGTGCCGGCCGCGGCGGTGCGCAGACCGCGGAAGTAGAACGCGTACGCGATCGCCGTCGGACCCGCCCCGAGCACGAGGAGCAGCCCGAACGCGGCCGGGGTGGCGGTGAAGGTGAGACCGCCGGCCAGCGCGAGCGGGGCCAAAAGCAGCGAGCCGAACGTGAAGCCGAGCCCGGTCGACGCCAGTTCGTCCAGGCCCTCGACCGGGCGGGCGCCGACCAGCGTCATGGTGGCGAACCCGGCCGCCGCGAGCAGCGCGAACGTGCCTCCGGGGACGACCCGATCAAGATCAAGCCCGTTTTCCGGTACGCCCACCAGCAGCGCGAGCCCGAGCAGAGCGAGCCCGGCCGTCGCCGCCACCCGCGGCCCGACCCGCCGCCGCCCGGTCACCGCTTCGAACAGCAGCACCAGCACCGGCGACGCACCGATGGTCAGCAGCGTGGCCAGGCTGACCGTGGTGTGCGCGACGGCCGCGAAGTAGCAGGCCTGGAACTCGGCCGCGAGCAGGCCGAGCACGGCGATCCGGGTCCACGCGGCCCGCCCGCGCGGCCAGGACTGCCGGGTGAACAGCAGGAACGCGACCAGCAGCAGGCCGCCGAGACCGAGCCGGGCCGCGGCCACGCCCAGCGCGGACAGGCCGGACTCACGGGCCAGCAGGGTGCCGATGAGGCCGCCGGTGCCCCACAGGACGCCGGCGATGACAAGCAGAGGAAGCCCGGTGCGGGCACGGGTGATCGAGGTGTCCGGGACAAGCATGGGAAATCGCTCCTGCGACGGGAGAAGGAATCAGGTCGCGGAAGCGGGACGCG
The DNA here is from genome assembly GCF_018829635.1 of Paractinoplanes bogorensis. Taxonomy (GTDB): domain Bacteria; phylum Actinomycetota; class Actinomycetes; order Mycobacteriales; family Micromonosporaceae; genus Actinoplanes; species Actinoplanes bogorensis. The sequence goes on along the minus strand of NZ_JAHKKG010000013.1, from coordinate 324,387 downwards.
CGCCGACGCACGCAGTCGTGAGGGGCGTCCCGCTCAGGCGCGGGGCGGCGAGAAAGCGATGAGGTGCCGGCGCATGAGCCCATGGTAGGCGAGCGCGCTCACGGCGTACGGGAAGGGGGTCTTGATCGGGGGAATCAGGCGGCCGACCTGATCAGTGGCGGACGGCTGCAGCTGGGCGTGAGCCGCGGATCGCCGGAGACGGTGCTGCGCGGGTCCGAGGTGCTCGGTTACCAGCCACCCGAGGGCGTCACCGCGGCCGACCTGGCCCGGTCCAAGACCGGGATCTTCCTGGACGCGATCTCGGGCCAGGTCGTGGCCCGCACCGACCCGGCCCGCACCGGGGTGAGCGGCGGGCTGGCGATCCAGCCCCAGTCCCCCGGCCTGCGCGACCGCGTCTGGTGGGGCGCGGGCACCCGGGCCACCGCGCAGTGGGCGGCCGGGATCGGCGTCAACCTGCAGAGCTCGACGCTGCTCAGCGAGGACACCGGGGTGCCGTTCGACCAGTTGCAGGCCGAGCAGATCGCGCTCTACCGCGAGGCGTGGCAGGCGGCCGGGCACACCCGCGAGCCCCGGGTGTCGGTGTCGCGCAGCGTCCTGCCGATCACCGAGGAGATCGATCGGATCTACTTCGGCGGTCAGGGTTCCGACGACCAGATCGGGTTGCTCGAGGGGGTCCGGTCACGCTTCGGTCGCACGTACGCCGGTGCGCCCGACACGATCGCCGAGGAGCTGGCGGCCGACGCGGCGGTGCAGGCGGCTGACACGGTGCTGTTCACCGTGCCGAATCAGCTGGGTGTCGCCTACAACGCCCGCATCCTGGAAACGATCACGAAGCACATCGCACCGGCCATCGGGTGGAGCGCGTAGCGTTGCCCGCATGACGGCGCCCGACGCCTTCCCGGTGGTGGCGTTCGTCGCCTCCGCGGGTGGGGTCGACGCGTTTCAGCGCGTGCTCGGCGCGCTCCCCCGCTCGTTGCCGGCGACCGTGCTGGTGGCCATGCACCAGGACCCGCACCGCGAGAGCTTCCTGACGCAGATCCTGAGCCGCAGCAGCCGGCTGCCGGTGCGCACGGCCGAGGACGGCGCCGCCCTCACCCCCGGTCAGGTGCTGGTCGTGCCGCCCGGCCGGCACCTGCTGGTCACCGCCGAGGCACGGACGGGCCTGATCGAGGCCGGGGCGCTGCCGCCGGCCCGGCCGTCGGCCGACCTGTTGCTGGCCACGCTCGCGGTCACCTGCGGGGCACGGGCGCTGGCGGTCGTCCTCACCGGGATGGGCCACGACGGGCAGGCCGGCGTGCGGGCGGTGGCGCACTGCGGGGGCACGATCATCGCCCAGGACGAGGCGTCGTCGGCGTTCCCGTCGATGCCGGCCGCGGCCGTGCTGACCGGCAGCGTCCACCAGGTGCTGCCGCTGGACGCGATCGCCGACGCCGTGATCAAACACGTCGAGGCACAGGGTCTGGCCTGATGGCTCTCCGCAGCCGGGTGATCACGTGGCACTATGCCAGGCATGGCGGTGTCGGCGCGGGGCTGGCGGGTCGGGATCAGCATCGGATCCTCCTCCACGGTGGCGATGCTGCGCGCGCCGGGAACCCGGCCGCGGCCGATCCTGCTGGGCGGTTCACCACGTCTGCCGTCGTCGGCGGATCCGGTCTATCCGGGGCACCGCGACCCCCTGCACGCGGGCTCGCTGCTGCCGCACAATCTGGCCCGGATCGCGGGCGAGGTGCACCGGGCGGCCGGCGACGACTACGTCGAGACGACCGTGGGCTGCCCGCCCGAGTGGGACGGTACCCGGCGGGCGGCGCTGGCCGAGGCGGTGACCCGGGCCGGGCTGGGCGGGGTCGAGGTGGTCGCCGAGCACGTGGCGGCCGCGGCCGGGCTTTCGTCGGCGCCGGAGGGTGGCTCGCTGCTGGTGGTGGACGCGGGGGCCAGTAGCTGCGATGTGGGGCTGCTCCGGCGTACGGGGAACGGGTTTGACTCTCTGTCCTTCGAGACCTTCGCCGACACGGGCGGGATGCGGCTCGAGTCCGACCTGGTCGAGCTGATCGGCGGGCGGATCGCGGAGTCGGACCGGGCGCTGTGGCACCGGCTCGACGACCCGCTGACCCCGGTCGACCGCGCGGCGCGGCTTCAGCTGTGGCGCGAGGTGCGCGAGCTCAAGGAACAGCTGTCGGCCGGGGAGTCGGCGACGATCATCGTGCCGATCGGCGGGTACGGACTGACGGTGACCCGAGACGAGTTCGAGGTGCTGGCCCGGCGGGTGTTCGAGCGGGTGGTCCGGGGGTTCCCGGCGGTCGACGAGGTGCTGCTGGTCGGCGGGTCGAGCCGGATCCCGCTGCTGGGCGAGCTGGTCAGCGAGGCGACCGGACGCGAACCGGTCACCGTCAAGGATCCCGGCCTGGTCGTGGCCGAGGGATGCGCGCTGCTGGAGCGGGCGCCGCTCGGTCCGGACGTGCAGTTCACCGTGAATCGGCCGCTGCGGCTGCCACCCAACCGGTGGGAGACGATGGTCGTGTCGTGTGCGCCGTTCCGGCCGGCGTCGGTGCGGATCGTGCCGGAACTGCCGGGCGTCGAGGTTTCCCCGGCCGAGATCGTGCTGGACGAGCCGGAGGCGGAGTTCCGGCTGAAGGTGTCGCCGACCGCGCCCGAGGTGGTTCGCGGATGTGTGCGCGTGTGGTGCGGGCCGGTGGTGATCGCCGAGGTGCCCCTCGTCCTGCCGGTGACGGTGAGCGACTCGGTCCAGGTCGAGCACGGGCCGACACCGATCCCCCGGTTCCGCCGGATCTTCCCGTCCTTCCCGGCGGAGGACCACACGCTGGCCGAGGAGATCGGGGCAGCGGGGCGGGCGCTCGGCGACGGTTTTCTGCAGGAGGTGCTGACCCTGCGCGCCGATCCGTCGGCCGGGGCGCGGTTGCTGACGCTCGTCGGTGAGGCGGACGTGTTCCAGCTGTTCTGGTCGCGGGCGGCCATGGGGTCCGAGCAGTGCCGCGCGGAGTGGGAGTGTGCGGCGGGGCTGGGGCGGCCGGCCTTCCTGCGTCCGTTGGCCTGGGAAGATCCGGCTCCCGTACGCCCCGAGGTGCTGAGTCGGCTGGCCCTGGTTCCGATGCCCGGGGTCGCATCGCCGCCGCCCGTCGTGTCAGCCCCGCCGGTTGCCCCGCGGTCGCCGGCGCCGAGCCCCGGGGTGGCGCCGGTCGCCTGTCTGGAGGTCGACGGCGGGCCGGCGATCCGGCTGGCCGAGCACCGGCCGACGGTGATCGGGACCGCGCCGCAATCGGATCTGCGCCTGGACGATGCCTTCGCGAGCCGCCGGCACGCCGAGATCAGTGCGGCCGGGGGCCGGTTCCTGATCGGCGATCTGGGCAGCACCAACGGCACGGCCGTGAACGGTCGCCGGATCGCCGGGCCGGAGCGGCTGACCCCGGGCGACGTGATCGTGATCGGCAAGACGCGGATGGAATTCGTCGAACGCGCGGTGCCGCCGCCTCCCCCGCCACCGCCTCCCCCTGTTCCGGGGGCTCGCACCTACACCGGCGCACCGTCGCCGTCGGGCTCGCCGGCTCAGTCCGCTGTTCCCGTGCAGCCGGGCGCGCCCATGCCTCCGGAGACCCCGTCGTCGCCACCCGCGCCGTCGGCCGGGAGTGTCTCGGTGGCCATGCTCACCTCGGGGGCCGGTTTGGCGGTGGGTGGGGTCGGATGGTGGCTGCTGTCCCCGTACGCGGAAACGGTTGTCGGTCTGAGTGCCCTGGTGGCCGGGCTCGGCGTCCTCGGGGTGGGACTGCTGCGCCGACGCTGAGGCAGGATGGGGACATGGATGTGCGCCCCGCTTCCGGCCCCGACGACGCCGCGCACGTCGGCGACCTGGTCGACCGCGCGTTCACCCTCTACATCCCGAGGATCGGCCGCAAGCCGATGCCGATGGAGTCGGACTGGACCGCCCTGGTCGGCTCGGGCCGGTGCTGGGTGGCCGTGGACGACCGCGAGATCGTCGGCGTGGTCCATCTGATCCCGGCCGGCGACCACCTCGAGGTCGAGACCCTGGCCGTCTCGCCGCAGGCGCAGGGGCGCGGCGTGGGTGGGCGGCTGCTCGCCTTCGCCGAGGAGCAGGCCCGCGGCCGGGGTCTGCCCGAGGTCAGGCTGTGCACGAACGCGGCCATGACCGAGAACATCGCCTACTACCCGAGGCGCGGCTACGCCGAGACGCACCGCGAGACGCAGCAGGGCTTCAGCCGCGTCTTCTTCACCAAGACCCTGTGACCGGCCGGCTGTTCTGAAAGGCGAGCCGCTCGTCGGCGCCGTCGGCCAGCATCGTCAGCTGATCGTCGAGACCGAGGAAGACCTCCCACGGCTCGCGGCCCGAGAAGGCGGCCAGCCGTTCGACGACCAGCGTCTCGAGGCTCTCCTCGCGCTTGGCCTTCCACACCTTGTCGGCCAGGCTGACCAGCAGATCCTCCAGTTCGACGCCGTCGGCCGTCCACGAACCGTGCGTTCCGGCGAACCGGGCCCGGCGCGGCTCGACCCCACGCTCGAGCAGCAGCCGGTGGCCGGCCGGCTCGTGCCGGGTGCCCGGTCCGGACAGTTCCTCGACGTGGATCGTCTTGCCGATGTCGTGCGTGGCCGCCCCGAACAGCACGGCCTCGCGATCCACGACCAGCCCTGGGTAGGCCAAGGCCAGCCAGTCCACGAGCGACACGGCCACGTCGTGCACCGCCGTCAGGTGGGCCACCAGGCGGGGCGGCGCCGCGAGCTCGGTCAGCAGGGCGGAGGCATCAGGCGGCAAAGGTCGCACCGGGCCAGACTATCGTCGGCTGTCATGGTGGATCTTGGCTCGGTGACCTGTCCGTCCGGTCAGCTGGTGATCATGGACGGCGGCTATCTGGAGATGTGGTCCGGCGATCAGGTGCCGGACGACGAGGAGCGCCCGGCCGTCGACTTCGAAGTGGTGGGGCTGGACGCCGAGGCCGCGGCCGGGTCGTTCGGCCGGCAGACCGGCACCCGGCTCTACGACATCCCGGCGCATGCGGTCGACGAGTTCACCGCCACGTTCGACGCGCACTGCCGGGAGCAGGGGCACAGCGCGCGGATGCGGGCGTTCGAGCAGCCGGTCCCGCACCGGGAACGGGTGCGGCACGCGATCGCCGACCGGGAGCCGGGGTTCATCGTGATGGGTGTGCCCGTTCTGGCCATCGAGGTGCCGAACGACCGGCCGCTGCCGGTCACCGCGGTGCCCGGCGAGAACGGCTGGTGGCAGTCGATGCGGATCGAGCTGACCGACCGGCCGGTCGCCGACTCGTGGACGTTCTTCGAGATCGGGGTCGACTGGGCCCGGTTCGTCTTCGCCGACGCCGACGCGCTGACCGCGTGGGAGCACCACAAGCCCCTGGACGGCCGGGCCGACCTGGTGTTCTGGGGCCGCGACGCGGAGTCGGTGGCGGCCGGGTTCGACGCGCCCCGGATCGACGACTCCACGTACGGCTGGGTCGATCTGCCGGTGCGGGACGCGTACGAGCGGGGGCTGGCCGTCGAGGAGCGGCACAACCAGCCGGGCGGGCCGAAGTTCGCCTACGACTTCCGGCCGCACTCGCACCACTGGGAGGTGATGGCCCTGGTGCGCGCGTCGGAACACGAGGCGGGCGTGATCACCGTGGCCGGGGCCGACGTGCTGATGGCGATGACCTCGGTCGGCGACGGCTTCTTCCCGGTTCAGCTCGACATCGACGCCGACGGGCGGCCGGTGTCACTCCGGATCGACATCAGCGGCGGCCCACTCCCCGAGAGCGACGATCAACGGCAACAGTGAGGCGTCGGCGGGATCCGGGCCGGGACGCTGCCGTCCGGCGCCGGTACGTGTTCACCACCCGCTCCTCGTCGACAGCGGCATGCACAGGCAACTTCAAGAGCCTTGGCGTACGCTCGTGGGCCGTGCCGCCGCACTGCTGGGCGAGACTCCCGGCACCGCGGCGGACCGCCTGGTCACGTTGCTCGACGGCCCGCTGCCGGCTGGGCTCAGCGCGTTCCGGCGGGGCCGGTGGACGGGCCCGGGTTCGACCCGAGTGACGCCGCCCGGCTCGCCGAGCGGTTAGATGGACTCGCACGACGGCAGGACAGACGACCCTAGGGGGCAGAAGCGTGCCGACGCCGTTCACCGTGGCCCGGGCCGAGGCCGGGAGCCTGGCGCATTTTCCCGACATCGTGCGGCTGCTCGACGGCCGTCTGCTGGCGACCTATCGCGAGGGGGCCGGCCACGTACGGTCGGACGGCCGGATCGCCCTGGTCGAGAGCGGCGACGGCGGCCGGACGTGGTCGGAGCCGTGGGTGGCGGTCGACGGCGAGTTCGACGACCGCGATCCGAAACTGTGCCGGCTGGCCGACGGCACCGTGCTGCTCAGCTACTTCGTGATCGACTGGAGCACGCCGGCGCTGCACACCACGCACGGCACCTACGTGCATCGCAGCACCGACGGCGGCCATACCTGGAGCGAGCCGATTCCGGTGGGCACCGCCATGATCGACGAGGGTGGCCGGTTGACGCCCGCGGTGCCGACGTGGGCCGCCTCGCACGGTGGCGCCGCCGAGCTGCCGGGCGGCGACATCCTTCTTCCCCTGTACGGTCGTCTGCCCGGCCGCACCTGGCAGCGCGCGACGGTGGTGCGCAGCACGGACGGCGGGCGCACCTGGCCCGCCGGGAGCGAGGTGCTGCTGGCCGAGGGCGACGGCGTCCACTTCCAGGAGCCGACGCTGACCGTGCTGGCCGGCGGCGAGGTCATCGCGCTGATCCGCACCACGGCCGACCAGGCCTGGCTGTGCCGCTCGACCGACGGCGGCCACACCTGGACCGACCCGCAGCCGACCGACATGCCCGCCTCGTCGCACCACGCGTTGCCGTTGAGCACCGGTGAGGTCCTGGTGACGTACGGGGACCTCTCGAAACGCTTCTCCGAGCACCGCGACACCGTCGGACGTCTGGTGCGCGACCCGGCCAAGACCTGGGACGGATACCCGGACGTGCCGCTCTACGACTCCGGGCATCCCGACCAGGCCAACCCGTCGAGCGTCGAGGTCGAGCCGGGGCGGTTCCTGACGCTGAGCTTCGACGTACGCGAGGCGACCGTCGTCGGGGTGTTCACCACACCCGCCGACTATCCGGAGGTCTAAACCGGGGCGGTGGCCGACCGATGGTGGCTGCCGTGACAGTGCTCTGGGTTCTGGCCGTCGTGGCGGCCGCCGTGGTCGCGTACGCGCTGGGAAGCCGCCGGCGTCCGCCCGTCGCGGTCGAGCCGGAGCCTGCGGGCGCCGACTGGCAGGCCGAGCTGGACGAGCTGCGGGCCGAGCGCGAGCACCACCTGGCCGACGCCCAGCAGACGCAGCGCAAGGTCAACCACCAGTTGCGCCGCCGGGCCCGCGAGGCCATCGACGACACCGGCACCCTGATCCGCGAGCGCCTGACCGAGGTGGTCGAGCAGGTCGGCGCGGCCCGCGAGGCGGCCACCGCCACCCGGGGCCGGGTCACCGTCACCAGTGCGGCCGCGGCCGAGATGGTGCGCCGGGCCCGCAGCGCCGACGAGGCCGCGACCACCCTGAACACCAGCCTGCACCAGGTGGCCGGGGTCGCCGGGGTGATCCGCGAGATCGCCGCCCAGACCCGGATGCTGGCCCTCAACGCCACCATCGAGGCGGCCCGGGCCGGGGCGGCCGGCAAGGGCTTCGCGGTCGTCGCCAACGAGGTGAAGAACCTGGCCAACACCACCGCCGAGTCGACCGAGCAGATCGCCGCGACGATCGCCGCGCTCGAGGCCGACGTCGCCGCGATGGGTGCCACGCTGAACGCCATCGCGGGCGGGGTCGGCGAGATCGAGCACGAGATGGACCTGCTCGGCGGCATCGCCGACGACCAGCACCGCACCGTCGAGCGGCTGAACACCACGGTCGACGCGACGATGGCCCGGATCCAGGACCTGTCCGAGGTGGCCGAACGCCTGGAACGCCGCCGCAACGAGCGGATGGCCGCGGCCGGGCCGGTCACCGTCCGCGTCGCGGGCCGCGCGGCGGCCGAGGGGCGCCTGGTCGACCTCAGCTCGGACGGGCTCGGCTGTCTGCTGCCGGCCGATGCGGCCGTCGGTGTCGGCGACCGGGCGACGGTCGAGGTCGTGATGGGCGGTGCGACGTTCGGGGTGAGCGGCGACGTGGTGCGCCGGGCCGACCGCGAGGACGGGCGCGAGCTGGGCCTGCGGCTGACCACGGTGGACGCGGCGGCGCGGCGGCAGATCGAGGCGTACGTGACCTCGGCCCTGGCCGCCTCCTAGCGTCCGGCCTTGTAGTCGAGGCTGAGGCTGCGCGCGTGGTCGTTCACCGTCTGCAGCTGGTCGCCGGTGAGCCGGCGCGCGTCCCAGATCAGCTCGGCCACCACGCGCGCCTCCCGGTGGACCTTGACCTGGGCCGCCGACACGTCGACGCCGGTGAGCGCCATCAGGTCGGCCGGGGTGAGGTCGAGCATGACGCCGAGGCCGGCCAGCAGATCGGGTTCGAGCGGCAGCCGGTCCGCGGCGATGGCCCGGACCGTCGCCGGCGACAGCATCGGGCCGTGGCCCACGCCGTACAGGAAGCGGACGATCCCGTTCCAGTCGAGATTACGGTTGTGCAGGAGGCGGATCACCAGGGCGGCGGCGGTGTCCGGATAGGACTCCCACGGCCGGGGCTCGACGGGCTCGCCCGGGTGCGGCTGCGTGGGCAGCGACCGGACGAGTTCGCGCAGCTCGGGAACGGCGCCCGGCACATAGGTGAGCGTCCACGGCAGACTCCCGATCCGGGCTGTCCTGGTCGTGTGGTGCGGCGCCAGGTCGTCGGGCACGGGCCGGCCCGCGATCACGAACAGGTCGCTGACGTGCAGCCCGAGGATCGGAGCCAGCGAGCGCAGCCGGGCGGAACCCGGCTCGGCGTCGGTCCGGGCCGGCAGATCGAGTCCGCGCACCTCGGCCAGGCGCGTCAGCAGTTCGGGGAACGGCGCGAGATCAGGCATGGCCGCAAGGTACAACGCCGGTCACTGCATGGCGTTGGCCGCCGGATGGTCGAAGGACGCAGATCTCAGGGCCCGCTTCCGCCCAGACAGACGAATCCGGTGCCCGCCGCGGCGCCCGCGAGCGCCGACGCCGGGTTGTGTCCCGATGCGAGTGCGCGGTGGAACCGGACCATCGTCTCCTGCGCCGCCTCGTCGGCGACCCGGGCCACACTGGCCACGACGGTCGCCGTCCCGGACGCGAGCAGCGCCGACGCCATCCCGAACGTCTCGTCCCCCGGCCGCACCTCACTCAGTCCCAGCTCACAACTCGACAGCACGACCAGCCGGGGCGGGCGGGCCAGGCGCTGCAGGTCGTAGCCGAGCACCGAGCCACCGGCCAGTTCCAGCTCGGAGAAAAGCGCGTTCTCGGCCACGTGCCGCCCGTGCGCCGCGACGTGCGCGATCCCGGCCCCGTCGAGCGCGGCCAGCGTCTCGGCCGGGGCGGCCCGCTCCCCCGTGAGCACGGTCGCCCCCGGATGCAGGGCAGCGATCCCGGTGATCTCCTCCGCCCCGCGCTGGTTTCCCGGCCCCGCCACGAGAACAACCCGCCCGTCGGCGGCCGACGTCAGCGGCGCAACCGAACGGCCGCGGTCCAATGAACGCGAGCGGCTGAGCCATGCGGTGGCGGACGGCGCGACAGTGACGGGCCGTCCCGCGCAGCAGGGCAGCAGTGCCCACGGGGCCGTCATGAGCAGGCCGGTCGGCACGACGACCAGGTCCCGATCGCCGATCAACGCGGCGATCGGGTCGAGTACGGCGCGCTGGAGGGCCTCGGCATCCGTCCGGGTGGCCTCGGCGATGGCGATCTCGAGGCGTTTCGGCAGCGCCCGCCCGGCCGCGGTGTCGAGGTCGGCCCGCAACCGCAGCACCGCCTCCTCGACCACCGCCCACTCCCCCAGCCGCACCACAGCCGAGCGCTTCCCCGTGATGACCAGAGCTTCCAGCCAGGACCGATTTCGCACGTACGCCACCAGCGCCGCCCCGCCGAGCCCCGCGCGCACCGCCCCGAGCGAGGCAATCGCACTCCCACCCCGCCCGGCCGCGCCCCGGTTCACGGCCGCTTCGCCGGCGCGCGGTCCGCGCTCGCCACACACCGCCGCCGCAGCTGTCTCGTGAGCCGCGAGCCGACCGGCTCCTCGCACGGACCAGGCGTTCTCGCGGATCCGCCGTTCCAACGCCTCGGCTCGTCCTCGCAGGGCAATCGGCGGCCGACCCGCCACTTCGGCTTCCCGCAGCGCGAACCGTGTCTGCCGCAGGTCCTCGAGATCGGCCGCGACGGCGGGATCGTCCGGCGGCCGCACCGGAGGTAGCAGCAACGCCTGTGCCCGGGCCCGCTCGGACCAGCGATGAACGGCCGCCGGCGAGCCGCTCTCCAGAGCCGCCGCCAGCCCGGCCGCCGCCAGGTCATGCCCGTGCGCCGAGGCACCCGTCTGCAGATCCAGGCACCCGAACCTGGCCCGGTGCCGGTGCAGCGCATTCATGCCCGCAACCAGATGCCGCTCGGCTTCGGCGGCACGCCCGGCCGCCCGCGCGATCTCGGCTCGCGTGAGCCACCGCAACAGCCGCGTGTCGAGCCGCTCATGCCGCCCGCCCCCGCCGTACCGCAAGAGCAGCCGCTCAGCATCCCGGCCGGCGACCGGCGCTCCCGCCGGGGCACCCGGCGACCCGCCCACGATCATCGCGCGAGCCGCGGTCAGCGCGGCCACCGCCGAGTCCTCGTGCAGGCCCAGCCGCCGCAGCTCGGCGGCCGAGCGCCGCGCCCGGGCCGCCACGGTCGCCGAGAGCGGCGCGGCCCGCAACGACAGCAGGGCGGCCAGCGCGGCCCGCCGCGGATTGCGGCGACGGAGAAAAGCAGCGCGTGCCTCGTCGGCCCACCCGGCGGCCGCTTCGAGCCGTCCGGATAGGAGCGCGGCCTCGGCCCGTACGTGCAAAGCCTCGGCCACCGTGTTGTCCTGCCCCTGCTCGCGGGCCCGGTCGACGGCGAAGGCCAGCTCCCGGTCGGCGGCCTGGAAGAGACCGGCCGCGACCAGCGCGCGGGCCTGCTCGACGGCCAGGGTCGGCAGGCGGCCGGGGACGACCGAGGCATAGGTGGTGCGCGAGGTGGTGAACGCGCCCAGCGCGGCCGGCAGGTCGCCGCGGACGACGTCCAGGCAGGCCAGGTTCACCTCGAGCAGCGCCGAGCCGAGGGCGAACTCGTGGCGGCGGCACAGGCGCAGGGCCCGGGTCATGTCGTCGCGGGCGGGACCGGCCCGGCCCGCCTCCAGGTGCAGCATGCTGCGGTTGTTCAGCACCTTGGCCAGGTCGAGCGGGTCGGTCAGGCCGGCCACCGCGCGGTCGAACTCTCCCGTCGCGCGGTCGGCCCGGCCGTTGCGGCTGAACAGCGCGGCCCGCTGGGCGTGCACCAGCGGACGGCCGCCGGGCGGGGTGAGCGGCTCGGCCTCGTCGAGCAGGCGCAGGCCCAGGTCGACCCGGCCGCGTTCGGCCTCGGCCCAGGCCAGGGTCACCAGCACCCGGGCCCGGGCCGGCTCGTCATCGGCGGGGACCAGGCGCAGTGCGGCCCGCAGCCGGCGCACGGCCAGGGCGGGCCGTCCGTCGTCGCTGGCCGCCAGCCCGGCGTCGAACAGTGCGGCGGCCCGCCCGGTCAGAGCACCAGCGATGGCGTCACCACCCGGCCGTCGGACGCGTGCACCAGCAGCTGGGCCAGGCCGTGCGGCACCTCGTCGAAGACGAACCGCCCGGCCCCGTCGGCGACGACGGTGCGGGAGGCCGCGGGCAGCCGCAGCTCGACCTCGAGCGGGGCTCCGGGGGCCAGCCACCCGTCGATCCGGACCAGGTCGTCGGCCCGGTCGACCACGGTGATCATCACCGTCCGCCGGGACGCCTCGAACGTGATCGTGCGGGTGCGTTCGGCCGCGCGAGCACCCGATCCGGCGTACGCGGGCCCGGCCAGACGGGCCACCTCGGCGTCGATGTGGTCGAGCTCGATCGCGAACAGCACCCGCTCGTCCAGGTCGGCCGGCGGCCGGTCCAACCGGGCGATCGCCGCCAGCAGTTCGTCATCAGAAGGGGAAGTCACGACGCACCACCCCACGACGAGTCGGCCAGAAGCATCTCGCGCAGCTTGGCCAGGCACCGCCCGCGCGTCGGCCCGATGCTGCCGTGCGGCATCCCGAGCGACGACGCGATGGCCGCGTAGTCGGGCCGGTGCACCTCGGCCACGATGCTCAGCAGTTCGCGGCAGCGGTCGGAGAGCCGCGCGAAGTGCCGCCACAGCACCTCGTCGCGCTCGTCGGTGAGCAGCCGCTGCTCAGGCGGCGGACCGGGGTCGACCGCCGCCTCCAGCACGCCGTCGGAGTCGGGCCGGTCCCGCCGCCCGCGCTGCTGGCGGTGCCACGACTCGCGCCGGGTCGCGGTGATCAGCCAGGCCGTCACCGCCCGCGGCGACCGGATCTCGTGCAGCCGCCGCAGCAGTTCGAGCCAGGTCGTCTGCACCACGTCGGCCGCGTCCTCGGCCGACAGCCCCTGTCCACGGGCGACCCGCCACAGCACCGGGTTCAGTTCGTGCACCAGTTCGCGCAGTGATTCCCGGTCGCCGTCGCGGGCCCGTTCCAGCAGATCGCCGAGGTGGACGTCAGCGGACATGCGGTCGCGCCAGGTCGCCGGCGAAGCTGGCCGCCGAGAACGAGGTTCCGCTCCACTTGGCCCACTTGCCGCCCGGCATCGGCCCGAGCACGTCCACCCCGTCGCGGTAGCGGTCGACCCAGGGCCCGTAGTTGCTGAACTCGGCGTGGTAGCGCCCGAACCCGGCGCCGACCGCGGTGACCACGTCGAACGCGGCCGGGTAGATCTCGGCGCTCTGGTGGTCGTTGCCGGCCGACGCGACCAGCGGGATGCCCTTCTCGGCCAGCGGCATGATCGCCTTCAGCAACGGATCGACCGGGTCGGTGTCGCTCGGCGCCCGGCCGAACGCCATGCAGACCACGTCGACCGGCCGTTCCCGCGGGTCGTGATAGCCGGCCAGCCACTCCAGGGCGCCGATCACGGTGGACTCGTTGACCTTGCCCTCGTCGTTCATCACGCGCAGCGACAGCACCTGGGCGCTCGGCGCGGCCAGCCGGATCAGTCCGGCCAGGAAGGTGCCGTGCCCGGCGGCGGCCACCTCGCCCGCGTGGATCTCGAGGACCTGCCCGCCGAACGGGGAGTCCAGCTGCTCGGCGTGGATCAGGAACGGGTCGTCCGGGGTGGACTCCAGCCACGAGTGTTCCTGCACGCCGGTGTCGAGCAGGGCCACGACCGGCCGGCGCAGTCCCTCGGGCGGGGCGGTCTCGGAGAACTTGGGCGGTTCGACCGGCGGCGCCGCGGTCAGCTCGGCCCAGCTGAACCCGTGCCCCCAGTAGCGCCCGGCCAGCTGGAACGTGCCGCCGAGATATTGCGGGTCGGCCCGCGCCTCGGCCCCGGCCGCCCGCAGCACGTCGACCGCCTGGACGGCGTCGTAGTCGCGGACGGCGATCACCTGCCGTCCGCCGGCCGTCCGTCCGGTGTGCACGAGCGGGCGGCCCGCGTCGTTCAGCAGGTCGTTGAGCCGATCGAGGGAGGCCGCGGGGTAGTCGCCGCCGAGGGTGAGGGTGTCCGGGCTGTACCGTTCCGAATCCATGTCTGACTCCGCCGTACGCAAGGTGATCGGTCACCGGTGAGGGGTCCGCGTGAAGCGCGCAGATACCCTCATCGTGGTCAGACCGGGGCCGGAGGACAGCCCCCCGAACGGACAGCAGCGACGCGCTAAGCGTCCGGGAAAACCTGCTCCACCATGGTCAGCAGCGAGGCGGAGAGCAGCTTGTGCACCTGGGCGCGGGTCAGCACCCCGCGCTCGAGCCACTCGCGGGCGGTGGCGACGGCCAGTCCCACGTACGCCCGGGCCATGGCCTGAAGCGCAGGTGGCGACGCCGGCCGCCACACGGCGGCGAGCACAGCCTCGGCCGCCGCGTCGATGGCCTGGGCGATCACCCGGTCGACGTCGGGGTCGCCGGACATGCCGCCGGCCGTGATCGCGGCCAGCCACGACCGGCTGTGCCGGGACACGACGTCGAGGAACCAGGTCGTGATGGCATCGACCCGGCTCGGCAGGTCGTCGCCGGGCAGCCCGGCCACGGCCATCCCGGGCACGGTCAGCATCACCCGGATGACCTCGAGATAGAGGTCCTTCTTGGTGCCGAAGTAGTGGTTGACCAGGCCGCGGGCCACTCCGGCCCCGCGCGCCACGTCGGTCGCCGACACCCCGGCGTAGCCGCGCTCGCCGAACAGCCGCACCGCCACCGACAGGATCTGCTCGCGGCGGGCGTCCGGTTCCAGCCGGCGCCGGGGTCCGGCCTGCACACTCATCGTCAGGACCCTACTACCCGGCTTGTTGACGGCTTGCCAACAAGGCCGGCGGCGGGTCTAGGGTATGACCATGACCACTCCTGGACTGGACGGCTACACGCCGGCGTGGTCCCACCCCGAGCACGACGATCTGGCCGAGCTGGCCCGCACCTTCTTCACCAAGGAGGTGGTGCCGCACACCGAACGCCTCGAACGGCAGGGACACCCCGACCGCGAGCACTACCGGCAGGCGGGCGCGCTCGGTCTGCTCGGGCTGAGCGTCCCCGAGGAGTACGGCGGCGGGGGCGGCGACTTCACCCACGAGGCCGTCCTGCTGCACGAGCAGACGGCCGCCGGGGAGGGCAGCCTGGGACTCGCGGTGCACAGCGGCATCGTGACCGGCTACCTGACCTCGTACGGGAATGAATCTCAGAAGAGGCGCTGGCTGCCCGGCCTGTGCTCGGGCGAGCTCGTCGGGGCCATCGGCATGACCGAGCCGGGCGGCGGCTCCGACCTGCAGGAGATCCGCACCCGCGCGGTCCGCGACGGCGACGACTACCTGATCTCGGGGTCGAAGACGTTCATCACCAACGGCGGCGTGGCCGACCTGCTCGTTCTCGCCGTCAAGACCGACCCGTCGCAGCGCGCGGCCGGCATCAGCCTGATCGTCTGCGAGATCAAGGACGGCGACCCCGGGTTCCGCCGCGGCCGGATGATCGAGAAGATCGGCCTGCACTCGAACGACACGGCGGAACTGTTCTTCGACGACTTCCGCGTCCCGGCCGCGAATCTCCTGCAGACGGAGGGTGCGGGGTTCGTGCAGATGATGCACCAGCTCCCCCAGGAACGGCTGGTCATCGGCGTCGGAGCGGTGGCCGCCATGCAGCGGGCCGTCGAGTTGGCCACCGCGTACGCGAAGGAACGCACCGCCTTCGGAAAGCCGCTCATCGGGCACCAGAACACCCGCATGGTGCTGGCCGAATGCGCCACCCGCACCCGCGTCGCCCGGATCTTCCTCGACGACTGCATCACCCGGCACGTCCGCGGCGAACTCGACGTGGCCACGGCCGCGATGGCGAAATCGTGGCTCACCGAGGGCCAGTGCGAGGTCGTCGACCGGTGCCTGCAGATCTTCGGCGGCTACGGCTACACGACCGAATACCCGATCGCGCGCATGTACGCCGACGCCCGCGTCCAGAAGATCTACGGCGGCACCAACGAGATCATGAAGGAGCTGATCGCGCGTGCCCTCTGAGGCTTACGTGTACGACGCCCTGCGCACCCCCCGCGGCCGCGGCAAACCGGACGGCGCGTTGCACGGGGTCAAGCCGATCTCCCTGGTCACCGGCCTGCTCGGTGCTCTTCGACGCCGTGTGGAGCCGCTCGACCCGGCCCGCATCGACGACCTCGTGCTCGGCATCGTCACCCCGATCGGTGAGCAGGGCGGCGACCTGTCCCGCGCCGCCGCCCTGCTCGCCGGCCTGCCCGACACGGTCGCGGGCGTGCAGCTAAACCGCTTCTGCGGCTCGGGTCTGGAGGCGGTCAACCAGGCGGCCGCCCGGATCCGCTCGGGCTGGGAACACCTGATCGTCGCGGGCGGCGTCGAATCGATGTCGCGCAACCCGATGGGCTCGGACGGCGGCGCGTGGTTCCTCGACCCCGAGACCTCCCTCGCGACCGACTTCGTGCCGCAGGGCATCAGCGCCGACCTGATCGCCACGCTCGAGGGCTTCTCCCGGGAGGACGTCGACCGGTTCGCGGCCGAGTCGCAGGAGAAGGCGGCCAAGGCGCAGGCCGGCGGGCACTTCAGCCGCTCGATCGTGCCGGTCCGGGACGCCAACGGGCTCGACATCCTCACCGCCGACGAGCACCCGCGCCCCGGCACCACGGTCGAGGGCCTGGGACGCCTCAAACCCTCCTTCGCCCGTACGGAATTCTTCGACGCCGTCGCCCTGCGTAAGTTCCACTGGCTGGAACGTCTCGAGCACGTCCACCATGCGGGCAACTCCTCCGGCATCGTGGACGGCGCCGGACTGGTGCTGATCGGCAGCGAACAGGCCGGACGCGACCTCGGGCTGACCCCGCGGGCCCGCATCGCCGGGGCCGCGGTCACCGGCGCCGACCCCACCCTGATGCTCACCGGCCCGGCCCCGGCCACCCGCAAAGCCCTGGCGGTGGCGGGCCTGCGGACCAGCGACATCGACCTGTACGAGATCAACGAGGCGTTCGCGGCCGTCGTCCTCAAGTACATCCGCGACCTCGGCCTCGACCCGGCGACGGTCAACGTCAACGGCGGGGCGATCGCGTTCGGGCACCCGCTCGGCGCGACCGGGGCCATGCTGCTCGGCACCGCCCTCGACGAACTCGAACGACGCGACCAGCGGCGGGCCGTGGTCACCCTGTGCATCGGCGGCGGCATGGGCGTCGCGACCGTCCTGGAAAGGCTCTGATGATCGACTACGCCCGGGACGACGACGGTGTCGTCACCCTGACCATGGACGACCCGACGCAGTCGGCCAACACCATGAACGCGGCCTACGTGACCGCGATGACGGCCGCGGTCGACCGCCTGTACGCGGAACGCGACCAGGTCACCGGGGTCATCGTGACCAGCGCCAAGAAGACGTTCTTCGCCGGCGGTGACCTGCCCACCATGGCGCGTGCCACCGCGGACGACGCGCCCGCGCTGTTCGAGCTGCTCAGCACGATCAAGCGGGACTTCCGTCGTCTGGAGACCTACGGGCGCCCGGTCGTCGCCGCGATCAACGGCGCCGCGCTCGGCGGGGGCCTCGAAGTAGCCCTCGCCTGCCATTACCGGATCGCGCTGGACACGCCGGGCACGCGGCTGGGCTTCCCCGAAGTCACGCTCGGGCTGTTGCCGGGGGCCGGTGGCGTCACCCGGACCGTCCGGATGCTCGGACTCACCCCCGCGCTCACCACCTGGCTGCTCACCGGCCGCCGCCTGCGCCCGTCCGACGCCGTGACGAACGGCCTGCTCGACGCGGTCGCCTCCACCCCCGCCGAACTGGTCGCCCTGGCCCGCGAGTGGATCGTCGCCAACCCGGAAGCGACCCAACCATGGGACCGTCCCGGCTATCGCATGCCGGGCGGCACCCCCGCGTCGCGATCGACGGCCGCCCAGCTTCCCGCCTTCCCCGCCACGCTCCGGCAGCAGCTCAAGGGCGCCGCCCTGCCCGCGCCCGAGAAGATCCTGGCCACCGCCGTCGAGGGCGCCCAGGTCGACTTCGAGACGGCCCAGATCATCGAGACCCGCAACCTGATCACGCTGCTCACCGGCCGGATCGCCAAGAACATGATCGGGGCCCTGTTCTTCGACCTGCGCGCGGTCAACGGCGGCCTGGCCCGCCCGAACGTCGAGGTCACCGAGCCCGCCCGCCGGGTCGCCGTGCTCGGCGCGGGCATGATGGGCGCCGGCATCGCCCAGGCCTGCGCCCGCGCCGGATTCGACGTCGTGGTCAAGGACGTCACGCCCGAGCTGGCCGCCCGCGCCGCCGGCCCCGGCATCACGACCACGGCCGACGTCACCGACCTGGCCGGATGCGACGTGGTGATCGAGGCCGTCTTCGAAGACCCGGCCGTCAAACGCGACGTCTTCGCCGAGGTGCTCCCGGTGGTGGCCCCGGACGCCCTGCTCGCCTCGAACACCTCGACCCTGCCGATCACCGGGCTGGCCGAAGGCACCGACCGGCCGGCCGACTTCCTGGGCATGCACTTCTTCTCGCCGGTGGCCAGGATGCCGCTGCTCGAACTGGTGGCCGGCGCGCGGACCTCGGACGCGACCGTGGCCCGCGCCTTCGACCTGGGCCGCCGCCTCGGCAAGACCCCGATCGTGGTCAACGACGGGCGCGGCTTCTTCACCAGCCGGGTGATCGGCAAGTTCCTCGACGAGGCGATCGGCATGCTGACCGAAGGGGTGCCGGCGCCCTCGATCGAGCACGCCGCGCTGCAGGCCGGCTATCCGACCGGTCCCCTCGCGCTGGCCGACGAGGTCAGCCTGACGCTGGTCCAGCGGATCCGGGTCCAGTTCGAGGCGGCCGACTCCGGGTTCGTCCGGCTGCCGGCGCATGCGCTCGTGGACGCGATGGTCGACGACCACGACCGTCCGGGCCGGGGTGCCGGGCGCGGCTTCTACGCGTACGGGGAAGGGAAACGCTCCGGCCTCTGGGAGGGTCTGGCCGCGATGTCGACGACGGCCGGGCGCGCGGTACCCCTCGACGACCTGAAGGACCGCTTCCTGTTCGCCGAGGCGCTCGACGCGCGTCGCTGCCTGGCCGAGGGGGTGCTGCGCACGGCCGAGGACGGCAACGTCGGCTCGATCCTGGGCATCGGCTACCCGGCCTGGACCGGGGGTGTGCTGCGCTTCGCCGACCAGCACGCGGATTTCGACGGCCGGGCGCGCGAGCTGGCCGACCGTTACGGCGCCCGGTTCGAGCCGGCATGACCACCCTTTCCGCCGTACGCGTCGTCGAGCTGGCCGGGCTCGGCGCGGCCCCGTTCGGCTGCATGATGCTGGCCGACCTTGGCGCCGACGTGGTGCGGGTCGACCGGCCCGGCGGTTCCGGAATGCCGCCCGGACCGCTCGACCGCAGCCGCCGCACGGTCACCCTCGACCTCAAGACGCCCGCGGGCCTCGACGACCTGCTGAGCCTCATCACCCACGCCGATGTGCTGGTCGAGGGCTACCGGCCGGGCGTGGCCGAGCGCCTCGGCTTCGGTCCCCTTCCCTGCCACAAGATCAACCCCGGTCTGGTGTACGCCCGCATGACCGGCTGGGGACAGGACGGTCCGCTCGCCGCACGGGCCGGGCACGACATCGACTACCTGGCCGTGGCCGGGGCGCTCGAGCCGCTGGGCCGGGCCGGCGAACGACCGCACGCACCCCTCAACCTGCTCGGCGACTTCGCCGGGGGCGGGATGCTGATGGTCGTCGGCGTGCTGGCCGCGCTGGTCGAACGCTCCCGCTCCGGGCTCGGGCAGGTCGTCGACGCCGCCATGGTCGACGGGTCGGCGCTGCTCACCACGTTCCTGCACGGCCTCATCGCCGACGGCACCTGGCGTGGCGGGCGCGGCGAGAACCTGCTCGACGGCGGGGCGCCTCAGTACGACACGTACGAGACGGCCGACGGCGGATACATGGCCGTGGGCAGTCTCGAACCGGCCTTCTACCAGGCCCTGCTCACCGGGCTCGGCCTGGACCCGTCCCGGTCCGTGTCGCGGTCGGTGCTGGCCGAGCGATTTCTTTCCCGTACGCGGGACGAGTGGACCACGATCTTCGAGGGGCTGGACGCCTGTGTGGCGCCCGTGCTCTCTCCCGTCGAGGCGCCCGCGCATCCGCACAACCGGGCGCGCGGGACGTTCGTCGCTGTGGACGGGGTCACGCAGCCCGGGCCGGCGCCGCGCTTCTCCCGTACGGGAAATCAGGAACCGCAACCACCCACAGCCGCAACGGTCGCACAGGTTCTCTCCGGCTGGACCCTCAAGTAGGCGTCCGGCCGGCCGACGTTACGTCGGATGAACACTATTCCCGACCCGTCGCAGCTGCGCCGGCGTCGCACGATCGAGGCCGGCTCGGTGGTCTCGCGCAGTGGCGGCGTGCTGTGCGTGGTGCTGTTCATGGCGGGCTGGATCGGCATGCCGCCCGCACTGCTGGACGCGCCCTGGGTGCGGCTGGCCGGCACGGGTGCGCTCGTCGAGATGGGGTTCTCCCTGCTCCTGGCCGTGGTCAATCTGCGCGATCCGGGCGGCCGCCACTACGAGCGCAACAGCACCCTCGGCGTCGTCCTCGACACCATCGCGATCGCCGGGCTCGTCGCGAGCATCCAGACGGCCGGGCAGACCGCCTGGCCGTTGCTCTCCCTGTCCATCCTCACCGCCGCCCTGCGCAAACAACTCGGCGGCGCCCTGCTCGCCTGGACCGTGACCAGCGGCATTCTCGCGGTCGCGGTGGTCGTGAACGGCCACCGGGCCATGCCGGCCGGCGACCTCAGCGTGGCCGTGCTCAGCCACCTGCTCGTCGCCATGCTCAGCGGCACCCAGGCCCGGGCCTACAGCCGCCAGGTGCAGGAACTCGGCGCGGCCCGGCGTCAGCTGGCCCACCAGGCCGCCCACGACCCGCTCACCGGCCTGCCCAACCGCGCCCGGCTGGCCGAGCACGCCCAGTCGCTGGAAGGCCGCGCGATCGCCGCGCTGGTGCTCGACCTGAACGGCTTCAAGGCGGTCAACGACACCCTCGGACACGCCGCCGGCGACGAGGTGCTGCGCATCGTCGGCGAGCGGCTGCGCACGGCGCTGCGCGACGACGACCTGGCCGGCCGGATCGGCGGCGACGAGTTCGTCATCGTGATGGCTGACGCCACCCTCGACACGGCCTCCAGCCTGGCCGCCCGGCTCCGCGACGACATCCGCCGCCCGATGTCCCTCGACGGCCGGCCGGTCTCGGTCGGAGTGAGCATCGGCGTGGCCGTGGGCACAGACACCTCACTCGAGGCGCTCTGTCTCGAGGCCGACGCCGCCATGTACCTGGACAAGGACTATTCCGGCCGATGACCGCCCTCCTGCGGCGCCGCCGCTCCGTCGAGGCCGGCGCCTTCCTCGTGCGCTCGGCCGGCATGGTCCTCATCCTGCTGCTCGCCGTCGGCCGCCTGCCCGGCTTCGGCCTGCCCGAGGGTGGCGCGCTGCCGTTGGACGCGCTCATCGGCGCGTTCGGCACCCTGGCCGTGATGGCCGTCTCCAACGTGCTGGCGCTGGCCGGCTTCCTGCGTCCCGGCGGCAAGCGCTACGACCTGGCCGGCGCCGGCCAGATGCTCGGCGACACCGTCGCCACAGTGCTCATCGTGATCGTCGTCCAGGTGAACTGGGGCCAGACGGTCTGGCCCGCGCTGTCGCTGGCCGTCGTCATCGGGGCCCTGCGCCGCCGCCTGCCCGGCGCCCTGCTGGTCTGGGCGGTCGCCGCCGCGTCCCTGGCCGTAGCCGCCGTCCACTACGGCTCAGCGCTGATGCCGCTGAGCGACCTCACCATGGCCGTCATGTTGAACCTGCTGCTGGCCGCCTTGTCCGGTGTCCAGGCCAGCGCCTCCGGCCGGCACGTGCGCGACCTCGACGAGGCCCGCCGCCAGCTGGCCCACCAGGCCGCCCACGACGGCCTGACCGGCCTGGCCAACCGGGCCGGGCTGGCCGCCCACGCAGCATCCCTGGACGGACGGGCCGTCGCCCTGCTGGTGCTCGACCTGAACGGCTTCAAGGCCGTCAACGACACGCTCGGCCACGCCGCGGGCGACGAGGTGCTGCAGGCGGTGGCCGACCGGCTGCGGGTCGCCCTGCGCGACGGCGACCTGCCCGGCCGCATCGGCGGCGACGAGTTCGTGGTCGTGCTGGCCGACGCGGACCTCGAGACCGCCACCGAACTGGCCGACCGGCTGCGCACCGAGATCAGCCGCCCCGTGCAGGCGGCCGGCCACCCGGTCACGGTCGGCGTGAGCATCGGCGTGGCGGCGCGGGAGGCCGGGTCACCGGCCGGGCTCGACGAGTTGTCCTCGGCGGCCGACGCCGCGATGTACCGCGAGAAGGCGGCCAGATCTATCCCTGGATGAGCGCCCACACGCGGTCGAACCGCCCGGCCGCCAGATCCTGTCGACGGATCCAGAAGTAGAGCTTCCCCATGTCGCCCCACATCCAGTCGTCGGTGCTGTCGATCTGCCAGAGCAGCCGCCAGTCCTCCGCGCCCTGCTCCAGTTCCAGCACGCGCGGGTCGGCCTCGTCGATCGGCTCGAACAGGTCGAACCCGCCGGTGACAAGCTGGCAATCCCGCTGCATCGGGCCCTGGCTCAGTTCCGGCCAGCCGAAAACGCGGTGGTGGGCCGGGTCGGTGTCCCACAGCTTGAAGTAGGCCGTTGCCGGAGCGCTGTCCTCGGCCCACCGTTGCCTGATGCACGGTTCCCACGGATGCGGAATGGTCAGCACCGGCTGTCCGTCGAGCGCTTGCGCCGGAAACACGGTCACCCCATCGGGCGCAACCATCGGCGCCGCCTGCGCCTTGTCGGCCGCCACGATCCGCCAGTAGTGCGCGTCCTGCGGGCTCATCCCCCAGGTTTCCTGCTCATCGGCGTCGAAGAAGAAGTTCAGGAGTAGTCCGGGCGGCAACGGCTCTCCGCCGAGCCAGCCATTGACCTGGTCACAGTCGAGCAGACCGACCAGGCACAGCGGACGCCCGTCGTCCGTCCGCGGCCACTCGGACCGGTCATCGGCCCACGGCAGTCCCCCGAACCGGCTGCCCGTCTCACCGGTCCCGGCCGTCACCCGCACCGAAGGCAAGGCCAGACTCCGGACCTCGGCCTGCTCCGGAAACGCTTCCCACGCGGCTGCTTCGATCTCCACGGTTCACGACCCTAGACGGCCATGCGTTATCCGCAGGTAGTAGCCGTCCGGATCGGCGAGCCGGAAGTCGTACAGGCCCCACGGTTGCATCCGGAGTTCGTCGCTGATCGTGGCCCGCAGCTGGCAGTGCTCGTAGAGCGCCCGAAGCTGATCCCGATCGTCGACTTCGAGCACGATCTCGACGCCGGTCCCCTTGTCGCCGCTGAGCCGCTGCCGGGTGACGGGCAGCTTCGCCATCGGACCGAGCCCGAGCACGACAGCACCCCGGCGCAGGCTCACGTAGTCCTCGGCGCGCCGGTCGACCTGAAATCCGAGCACATCGCAGTAGAACCTGACGCTGGCATCCGTGTCGTCGACGAACAGTTCCATCCGAAGCCGCATACACCGATGATTCCCGATCCGGCCCGGCATCCGCATCCGTGGTGTCCGCGCCTGCGTTCGCCGCGGGTCCGGATGACCCGGCCACCGGCCACCTGATCCTGGTGGCACGACGATGAGCTTGGCGGTTCTACTCTCGGCCGCATGACCGACTCGGCGCAGTTGCTGTCCATGGCCGCCCAGTTGCGGGACGCCGCTGCCCAGGCGAATCGCCCCGACGTGGTGGCCAAGGTCGACGACGTGATCCTGCTTCTCGCCGACGCTCAGCCTGCCACGGAGGAGTCCAAGGGCAACGTCGTCCTGCGCATCCTGGACGGCCTCGGCTTCTAGACCGCCCTCAGATTTGTGTGCGCCCTGCCGATGTTGGGACCGTGCCGCGTCGCAGTTGGTCCGGTTGGATCGCCGCGGCCAGTGTGGTCGCCGCGGCCGGGGCGTTTGCCGCCTGGGCCACCAAACGCAAGCAGGACGTCGAAACGGGCACTTCCGAGTTGCCATCCCCGGTTCCAGCAGCAGAAGCAGAAGAAACGGTCTCGCCGGCTCCGGTTGAGCATGCCCCGTGCTACCGGTGGACGGCCCTGATCGTGGTGGCGGTGGTGGCCTCCGTGGGCGGGGTGATCGTCGGCCGAGCCACCGGCTCCGGTCCGGGCACGAGCAGCACGGCGGCGCAGCCCGACACGGCCCGGCCCGGGAGCCCGGCCCCCGTACCGGCGGGCAGCATCGTGCCGCGCAATGGCTCCGTGGTGATGATCGGCGACAACGGTGAGCAGATGACGGTGTCCATCATCCGGGTGGAGGACCCCGAGCTGTCGAAGTTTCCCGAGCTCAGACCGGCGACCGGCGACCGGCTGGTCTCGGTCACCGTCAACGCGGCCAACACCGGCACCGTCCCGTTCATCGCCGGGCTGCAGCAGTACGCGTGGGTCGCCGACGACAAGGGCGAATGGCACCAGCGGAACACCGTCATGACCACGGCCCTCGGCGCATTCCCCGACGCCCTGGTCGAGCCCAGATGGGAGTTCCCCCGGACCATCGTGTTCGAGCTGCCGGAGAGCCGGAAACTCACCCGCCTTCGCCTCAGCCTGAAGCCTGGCGTCGCCGCGCAGACGGCCGAATGGACGCTCACCTGACGACGTGGAACGGCAACGCCGCGGCACCCATGCGAGGGCGCGCCCACCACCATGAAGCGCCGATGATGACGAACATTCATATTGCGTCATTCCTGATCAATGAATACCGATGCGGTCAATGAGCACCGGGGATCAGGAAGCGAGAAAGACCCCCTCAACCCATCACGGAATGGATTCGAATCGGCGACGAACCGGCCGATGTGGATCACATTTTCCCGGGCTGCGGCCGATTCGAGCAGCTCAGCGCGTTTTTCTGTCCGCCTGATCCCCGAGGAGATCGATTACGTGTGGCGCACCGGGTGTGATTTCGTCGGCGCCGTCCGGAGAGAAGGAACGTGGGGGCATGCTTCAAATCGGGGTGAAGATCGTGGTGGGCTACGAGCGGGAGGTCCACAGCGCCGGCGTCGGAGAATCGATCAGCATCGGGCGCAGTCACGCCTGTGACATCCAGCTGTTCGACCCGTACATCTCCCGCCGGGCCTGCCTGCTGCAGGTCGAGCCGGCCCACGTGACGGTGTTCAACCAGTCGACGCACAAGCCGCTGGTCCTCCGCCCGCCGACCGGCGAGGACCGGCGGGTCGGCCCGTTGTCGGCGTCGACCTCCCTGCCGTACGGGCTGTTCCAGGTGGTCTTCGCCGGCACCGACGACCGGCCGGTCGGTGTGCGGGTGGACGCGCGGGCGCTGTCCGCACCCGAGCCGCCGGGTGTGGATCCGGGCGAGGACCGGACCGGCGACGTGCACATCGCCGGGCGGGTGGCCCTGCTCACACCGGCTCAGCGCATCGCCCTGATCGCCCTGTGCGAGCCGCTGCTGACCCGCAACGGCGCCTACGCCCGTCCACGCTCGACGCCGGAACTGGCCCAGCGCCTCAACCTCAAGCCCAGCTACGCCCGCAACCTCATCAAGGACGTACGGCATCAGCTCGCCGGTCTCGTCTCGGACGACGGTGACCCGCGACTCGCTCTGGCGCGATGGGCCGTGGAGCGGGGCGCGGTGACCGTACGGGATCTGGCCGACCTGCCCGGAAGCATGAGCGGACCGGGCGAGACCACCCGCAGCCGGCCGGGTCCGCGACCCTAGCTGTCCTACGAGGATTCCGGGATCGTTTGTGCAGCTATATGCATCGATCGAGCGCGCCGATACGCTCACGGCGACGACGGAAACAGCGAAGGAATGTCGCCGTGTCGTCGTGTTCTCGTCGCCTGCCGTCAAGCAAGTTCTCTCATGATCACCCAGCGCGTACCGGCCCGGTGCGTGCAGAGGGAGGAACAACGGTGCGCTCATTCACCCGCACGATCGCCGTCACTGTGGCGGCCACCACTATAGCCGCGGTCGCGGCCTGCTCGCCGCCCGAGAAGGAGACGGAATCGTCCGGCTCCTCCGCGGCCAGCGCGACCAGCGCCGCTGACCTGGGCGGGATCGACAAGCTCGTCGAGGCGGCCAAGGCCGAGGGCCAGCTCAACGTCATCGCGCTGCCCCCGAACTGGGCCAACTACGGCGAGCTCATCAAGACCTTCGGCGACAAGTACGGCATCAAGGTCAACTCGGCCCAGCCGGACGGCTCGAGCCAGGACGAGATCAACGCCGCCACCCAGCTCAAGGGTCAGGACGGTGCCCCCGACGTGTTCGACCTGGGCGCCACGGTCGCCACGGCCAACGTCGCCATGTTCGCGCCGTACAAGGTCGCGACGTTCGCCGACGTCCCGGACAACCTGAAGGACGCCAACGGCGCCTGGGTCAACGACTACGGCGGCTACATGTCCATCGGCTACGACAGCGCCAAGGTGCCCGCCCCGACCAGCCTCGACGACCTGCTCAAGCCCGAGTACAAGGGCAAGGTCGCGCTGAACGGCGACCCGACCCAGGCCGGTGCCGCGTTCGGCGGAGTGCAGATGGCCGCGATCGCCAAGGGCGGCACGGTCGAGGACATCAAGCCCGGCGTCGACTTCTTCGGCCAGCTCAAGAAGGCCGGCAACCTGCTGCCGGTCGACCCCGACTCGGCCACCATCCAGAGCGGGCAGACCCCGGTCGTCTTCGACTGGGACTACCTGAACGCCTCCGAGGCGACCAAGCTCAAGACCTGGAAGACCTTCGTTCCCAGCGGCGCCGTGCTCGGCTCGTACTACGTGCAGGCGATCAACAAGGACGCCCCGCACCCGGCCGCCGCGCGCCTCTGGCAGGAGTTCCTCTACTCCGACGAGGGTCAGAACCTGTGGCTCAAGGGCGGCGCCCGCCCGGTCCGCCAGGACGCCATGGCGAAGGCCGGCACCATCGACAAGGCCCTGTTCGACGCCCTGCCCAAGGTCGAGGGCACGCCGGTCATCCCGACCGAGGCGCAGAACACCAAGGCCAAGGAGTACCTGTCGGCGAACTGGGCCAAGACCGTTGGCTGAGGCGGCCGCCACCGCCCCGCAGACCGTGGCCCGCCGGCCACGCCTGCGGGGCGTCACCTCCCTGCTCGGGACGGTGCCCTTCTTCGCGTACGTGACGATCTTCCTGATCATCCCGACGCTGGTCGTGGTGATCGGCGCCTTCGCCGGCAACGACGGCGGCGTGTCCCTGGACAGCATCAAGACCCTGGGCACCGATGTCATCCTCGACGCGTTCGGCCGCAGCATCGCGCTCTCGGCGATCAGCGCGCTGGTCGGCGCGGTGCTGGGCGCCCTGCTCGCGTACGCCCTGGTGACCGCGAAACCGGAGGGCGTGCTGCGCCGGACGGTGACCGCGGCGGCCGGCGTGCTGGCCCAGTTCGGCGGCGTCACCCTGGCGTTCGCCTTCCTGGCGACCATCGGCCTGTCCGGCTTCATCACGGTGTGGCTGCAGGACACGTTCAACATCAACCTGTACGAGAACGGCGTCTGGCTGTTCGAACTGCCGGGCCTGACGCTGATCTACACGTACTTCCAGATCCCGCTCATGGTCATCGTGTTCCTGCCCGCCCTCGACGGCATCCGTCCGCAGTGGCGCGAGGCGACCGAGAGCCTCGGCGGCACCACCTGGCAGTACTGGACCCGCGTGGCCGGGCCGCTGCTGGCACCCGCTTTCCTCGGCTCGACGCTGCTGCTTTTCGCCAACAGCTTTTCCGCGTACGCAACCGCAGCCGCTCTTGTCTCCCAGGGCAGCCCGCTCATCCCGTTGCAGATCCGCGGCGCCCTGACCAGCGAGGTGCTGCTCGGCCAGCAGAACGTCGGCAAGGCGATGGCGCTCGGCATGGTCGTCGTGGTGGCCGTCGTGATGTGGCTGTACGCCCTGCTCCAGAAAAGGACGTCGAAGTGGCTGGGGTGATCGCGCGGCGCGCCCGCAAGCAGCGGATCTTCCGCTGGACCGTGCTGATCGTGCTCGGTGTGTTCTTCGTGCTGCCGTTCGTGGCGATGGTCGAGTTCTCCACCCGCGACTCGCAGACGTGGCCGCTGCTGGTCGACTGGCCCGCGTTGAGCGAGCGCTACCCGGCGCTGGCCGAGGGCATCACCAACTCGCTGCTGCAGGCCGCGCTCACCGCCCTGCTCATGCTGGTGCTGCTCGTCCCGACGGCGGTCTGGGTGCGACTGCGGCTGCCCCGGTTGCGCCGGCTGGTCGAGTTCATCTGCCTGCTGCCGCTGACGATCCCGGCCATCGTGCTGGTCGTCGGGCTGGCTCCCGTGTACGCCTGGGTCACCTACTTCCTGGGCGGCTCGTCGCTGACCCTCGTGTTCGCGTACACCGTGCTGGTTCTCCCGTACGCGTACCGGGCCATCGACGCCGGCCTGTCCGCGATCGACGTGAAGACCCTGGCCGAGGCAGCGCGGTCACTCGGCGCGGGCTGGGGCACCGTGATGTGGCGGGTGGTGCTGCCCAACATCCGCTCGGCCGTGCTGTCGGCGGCGTTCCTGACCGTGGCGCTGGTGCTCGGCGAGTTCACCATCGCGTCGCTGCTCAACCGCACCAACCTGCAGGTCGCGATCAACTTCCTGGGCAAGAGCAGCGCCACCATGTCGGTCGCCGTCTCGCTCACCTCGTTGCTGCTCGCCTTCGTCCTGCTGCTGTTGCTGTCCCTGCTCGGCGGTCGCCGCCGTACCTCTAAGGAGTCCTCGTGACCGGCGTAGCCGTACACCTCAAAGGGCTGCGCCGCTCGTTCGGCCCGACGCACGCCCTCGACAACCTCGACCTGGCCATCGAGCCGGGCGAGTTCATCGCGCTGCTCGGCCCGTCCGGCTGCGGCAAGACGACGGCGCTGCGGGTGCTGGCCGGACTCGAGGACGCCGACAGCGGCGAGGTCCTCGTCGGCGGCAAGGACGTCAGCTCGCTGCCGGCCAACCGCCGTGACATGGGCATGGTGTTCCAGGCGTACAGCCTCTTCCCGCACCTGACCGCCCTGGCCAACGTGTCGTTCGGCCTGTCCCTGCGCGGCCGCACCAAGTCGCTCACCCGGGCCAGGGAGATGCTGGAGCTGGTCGGGATCGGACAGTTCGCCGACCGCTACCCCCACCAGCTCTCCGGCGGCCAGCAGCAGCGCGTCGCCCTGGCCCGTGCGCTGGCCATCGAGCCCAGCGTGCTGCTGCTCGATGAGCCGCTGTCGGCGCTCGACGCCAAGGTCCGTGTGCAGCTGCGCGACGAGATCAAGCGAATCCAGACCGAGGTCGGCACGACGACGCTGTTCGTCACCCACGACCAGGAGGAGGCCCTCGCGGTCGCCGACCGGGTCGGGGTCATGCGGGCCGGCAAGCTCGAGCAGCTGGCCGCGCCGGCCGACATCTATCTGACCCCGGCGACGCCGTTCGTGGCCGAGTTCGTCGGCCTGAGCAACCGTCTGCCCGGCACGGTCGTCGGCAACGAGGTCGAGGTGCTCGGTACGCGGCTGCCGATGTTGTCACCCGCCTCCTCGCCGTCGGTCACCGCACTCATCCGTCCCGAGTCGGTGCAGGTCACCGCCGATCCCGAGGGTTCCGGCCGGGTCCTGACGACCAGCTTCCTCGGGGCGATCAGCAAGGTCACCGTCTCGGTCGGGGACGAACTGGTGGTCGCGCAGGTGGCGACCGACCGTCTTGCGTCTCTGGCACCCGGCACGCCCGTACGGGTAACTCTGCAACCCAATCCGGTCGCGCTGGCCTGATTTTCGCGTTTCGCTGCGACTCGCCCGAGTTGGTTCGTACGGTCTGTACCCGTGCGAAAACCTCTCCTGTCCGCCCTGCTGTCCCTGCTGCTCGTGCCCGTGACCGGTCCCGCACCGGTCCGGGCGGACGGGACCGTGTGGCACGTGGTCCGGCCGGGCGAGTCGCTGGCCTACATCGCCGCGCTGACCAACGTGAGCGCCGGGGACCTGGCCGACTGGAACGGCCTCCCGCCCGGCTCCACGGCCCAGGTCGACTCGGTGATGCGGCTGAACCCGCCGGACGCCCCGCTGCCCGCGTTCCGGACGCGCGTCGAGCCGGTCACCCCCGGCATGGTCAACTGGAATCCGCTCAAGCGCTGCCCGGTCCTGCCGATCAACCTGCGCAAGGTGTGGGTGTCGTACATCGACTTCACCGGCGCCTACCACGACGGCAGCGTGATCGTCCGCAAGGACGTGACGGCCCGTACCCAGCAGATCTTCGGCATCCTCTATCGCACCCGGTTCCGCATCATGGGCATGGCCCCGATGGCGGTCAACAACCCCACTGAGAAGAACATGGCCACCGTGACGGCCGGCTACAACTGCCGCGCGGTGGGCGGCACCACGGCCTGGTCGGAGCACGCGCTCGGCATCGCCATCGACATCAACCCGTTCCAGAACCCGATGATCCGGGGCCGCTCGATCTCCCCGGCCGGGAGCGCGTTCTATCTGGACCGGTCGCGCTACCTGATCGGCATGGTCCATCCCGAGGGGGCGGCACGCGCGTTCCTGGGCAACGACTTCTTCTGGGGCGGCACGTGGTCCAGCCTGAAGGACTACATGCACTTCAGCCTGACCAACAAGTGAGCGCGGCGGTCAGTCGTACACCCAGGTGAAGTCGGCGATCGTCCCGCCGAACGCCGCCCAGAAGGCCGTCGCGCCGAAGTGCCCGACGTCGTGCCAGAAGCCGAGCGCACCCGGTTTGCGGAACACGATGGTGTCGGCGCCCGACCAGCACACGGCCTGGTCGAGGCGGATCTGGTTCGGCAGGGCGTTGGTGCCGCTCTGGAACACCGACGCCACCCGGCCGGAACAGAAGTTCTGCGCCCAGATCTCCTTGGCCCAGTCGGTCTGGTTGGCCAGCCCGAGGACCACCTGGTTCCGGGGCACCCCGGCGACGGCACCGTCGTTGAGGTTCAGCCGCGCCCAGTTCCAGCCGGGCGCGTCGAGCTTCACCGCGATCACCCACGACGGGTTGCCGCCCGCCGGCGGGACGAAGGCGCCGTTGGCGCCCCACCACGGGTAGGGCGGCGTCAACGGGATGCGATCGCCGTAGACGCCACCGGCGCAGACACAGCTCGCCGCCCGGGCCGACGACGCCTCGGGCAGCACCTCGCGTACCAGGTCCTCGAGCTCGGCGCGCCGCGCCGGGTCCGTCGACGGGCCGGTGATCCCGACCGTTTCCCGCACACGAGGGCGGCACTCGCTCCGGCCCGACGGCTCCCCGGGCCGGCCCACGATCTCCGCGACCCGGCGCCGCAGTCGCTGCTCGTCCCCGCCGAAGCCCTCGACCCGGACGTTGACTTCGCCGGGCGCGGGCCGCTCGGCCGCGTCGAGAACAAGGTCGAAGTGTTCGTCGCCTCTCCGGATCGCGTTCACCGGACGACGACATCTCCCACCGGCACCAGAAGGTTGCCGGGCGGGATGATGCCCACCCGCACGTTGAGCACCGAGCAGGGCGGCAGGAAGACACCGGATCCGACGAACGTCTCGATCGGCGAGCGCGCCTGGAAATCGGTCACGCCCGCAGGCAGCCACATCGCCCGGTTGCTGCGGTAGTCCTGGAAGACCGAGAAGATACGCTCGCCCGCGCCGCTCACTCCGGGCCGGAAGATGCGGAAGACCAGGGACTTCGAGGCCACCTCGTCGTAGGTGTCGCACCAGGGCAGCAGCCATTGCACCAGAGCCGCGCCCGCGCTCTGCACCACGACCATGGCCTGGGTCTCCTGGTTGAGAACGGTCAGCAGTCCCAGGGTGGGATTCATCAGGTGCTGCACGCCGGTGTTCCACCACCGGGCCGCCGCGCCCGGCTCCGCGACCTCGGCGGCATCGACTTCGACCGGCTCGATCCACGGCAGTTCGACACCACGGACGTCTTGCGACATCGACATCTCGAGAGCCCCTCCGTAGGCACCTGTACCAAGCGGAGCGTGTCATCGAAGGCCGCCCGCGGGGTCGCTGAGGTCCCTGATCCGACATCCCGCGCGAAGTAGATTTCCGGGATGGACCGGCTTGCGGAGCAACGTGAGTACTACCGGCAGCGCGCCCCCGAATACGACGAATGGTGGCAGTCGCAGGGCCGCTACGCGAAGTCGCCCGACGACGAACGACGCTGGTCGGCCGACATCGACCAGGTCGTGCGGGCGCTGGACGACTTCGCCCCCACCGGCGCCGTCCTCGAACTGGCGGCCGGCACCGGCTGGTGGACCGAACACCTGACCCGCCACGCCGGCCACGTGACCGCCGTCGACGCCAGCGCCGAGACGCTCGCCCTCAACCGGCAACGCACCTCAGGCCGCGGCGAGGTGTCCTATGTGGTCGCCGATCTCTTCGAATGGGCGCCACCGGTGGCCGCTTTCGACGTGGTGTTCTTCGCCTACTGGCTCTCCCACGTGCCCGACGACCGCCTCACCCAGTTCTGCGGCCGGGTCGCCGCAGCACTG
This sequence comes from Paractinoplanes bogorensis, assembly GCF_018829635.1. Lineage (GTDB taxonomy): Bacteria > Actinomycetota > Actinomycetes > Mycobacteriales > Micromonosporaceae > Actinoplanes > Actinoplanes bogorensis. The sequence goes on along the minus strand of NZ_JAHKKG010000013.1, from coordinate 292,283 downwards.
CGCCCCGGCGGCCGGATCTTCGTCGTCGACAGCTACCACCACGAGCGCCTCGCCGACGACCGCCAGGTGCGAGTCCTCAACGATGGTCGCCGTTTCGAGGTGGTCAAACGGTTCTGGCAGCCGGCCGAACTAGAATCCATCCCCGGCTGGCCCCTGACCGCGACGGTGACAACCAACCGTCACATCATCTACGCGCAACAACGGCGACTACTCCGGCGGCCGGCCGATGACTGAGTGCAACCCGCCGAAGCGCTGCACGGACTTCCCCAGGAGAGAGGTCTCAGCCTAGTAGACCGCCCGCGACCACCGTCTCCTGGCTGGTGAACTCGCCGGTCAGCATCGGCATCGCCCGGCCGATCGCGGCCCGCGTCTCCGGCAGTTGCAGAGAGGCGTCGTGCGCCTCGCGCGACTCCCAGATCTCGCTCACCCAGATCGTGACGTCATCGTCGGCGGCCAGCCCGACCACGTACAGATGGCAGCCCGCCGCCCGCAGCCCGTCGGCGCCGCTCGTCAGGATCGAGGCGACCTCGTCGCGGTGGCCCGGCTTGGTCTTCATCGAACCCAGATATCCGTAGAGCACGCCCCTGATCCTGACACGCCGGGCGTACGGTGACGGCATGGAGCCCGTGGTTCTCGTGATCGGCCTCGACCCGTACCGGGTGCCGGGTCCGTGGGACCCGACCCCGGTCGCGGCCGGCATCAAGACCGGCATGGCCCGTTTCGAGCAGGCCGGAGTCGGCGCCACCACGTGCCTGATCGGCCTCGACGGCAGCGACGACATCCCCGAAGTCGTCACCGCGGCCGTGCGCGAGCGGCCCTGGCGCGTCGTGGTCGTCGGCGGCGGCGTCCGCCACGACCTCGCGCTCTTCGAGCAGGTCATCAACCTGGTGCACCGCCACGCGCCCGGCGCTGCGATCGCCTTCAACGAGACACCCGACGGCACGTACGAGGCCGCCGCCCGTCACATGGAGTGAAAGAACTCCCGGAGCGCCGCCGCGACAACGACCGGACTGCCGTCGTTCCACGAACCGGAATGGTCGAGCCCGTCGAACTCGATGTGCTGCGACTGAGGCAGCACCTGATGCAACGCCCGGATGCTCTCGCGCAGAAAGGCCGGACTCCTGGTCCCGCTGAGCAACAGCATCGGCTTGTCCAGGGCCGCGAACGACGGCATCCGCCCGTCCATCCCGGCGACGTCGTGGAAGTCGTAGCGCACGCCCGGCACCAGGTCGCGCAGCTTGGCGGCCGGGCCGGTCCGGCGGTCGTCGGCGGTCAGCACGGCTCCGGCCAGCCGCCGCGCCATCGGCCGGGGCATCAGCCGGATCGGCGCCGGGGCGGTGCGGCTGACCAGCAGCGCGGTGACCAGCGCGGCCGGCAGATCGCCCTCGCCGACCTCGGTGAACAGCCGCCGCACGCCGTCCCGGTCGATCCCGTCGGCATAGAACGGCGGCTCGTAGACCGCGGCCCGCGTGACCCGGGGCAGCGTCCGGGCCGCCTCCAGCGTGATCATCGCCCCCGAGCTGAGCCCGTAGACCCACTCGGCACCGGTCTCGGCCAGCAGAGCGTCGACGTCCTCGACGTCACGGGCGATGTCGTGGTTCTCCTCGTACGGCCTCGGGCTCATCCCCCGCCCGCGCCGGTCCGGGGTGATGACCGTGAAGGCCGGCGCCAGCGCCTCGGCCAGCTTCTCGTAGTTGCGGGCCGTCCCCATCGCGCCCTGCACGAGCACGATCCCCGGCCCGGAGCCCTGCCGCAGGAACCCGATCCGCGTCCCGTCCCGCGACGTCACGTGTTCCATCGTTCTGCCTCCCGAAGCCAAGATTGTTATGCCGCAAAGCTACTTTGCGACGTGATAGATTGCAACACGTGGCGGAGGCGCAGCGGGTCATCGAGGTCCTGGCCCTGCTGGCGGCCGCGCAGAGCGAGCTGGGCCGCCAGTTCGCCCGCAGCCGCCAGATGCACCCGACCGACGCCGCCGCGATCGTCCAGATCATCGCGGCCGAGGACCACGGCGAGCCGCTCACCCCGGCCCGCCTGGCCGAGCGTCTCGACCTGACCACCGGCGCGACGTCGATCCTGCTCAACCGCCTGGAGGCAGCCGGCCATGTCACCCGGACCCGGGAGCACACCGACCGCCGGATCGTCACGCTGCACTCCACCCCGGCCATCCACGCCGAGGCGGCCGGCTTCTACGAGCCCCTCAACCAGCAGCTGAAAGACGTCCTGGCCGACTATTCCCCGGCCGACCTGGACCTGGTCGCGACGATCGCCACCCGCCTGCGCACGACGATGACCGCCCACATGACCCAGCCCCGATGACGCACGTCCACATCGTCTTCGCCCATCCCGCCGACCGCGGGTTCACCCGCGAGGTGCTCGCCGCGCTGCAGACCACGCTCACCCGGCAGGGACACACCCACACCCTCTCCGACCTGTACGCGATGGGCTTCCGCACCGAACTGAGCGCCGCGGAGTATGCGCGCGAGTCCGCCTACCGCACCGATCTCCCGGTTGCCGATGACGTCGCCGCCGAACAGGCTCGCCTCGCCGCGGCCGACATGTGGGCGTTCGTCTATCCGGTCTGGTGGGCCGACTGCCCCGCGATCCTCAAGGGCTGGTTCGACCGGGTCTGGACGGCCGGGTTCGCCCATCACACCGGCAATCCGATTTCCGTACGCAAGGCAGTTGTCCTGTGCACGGCCGGCCATCCGCTTGCCCGACTCGAGGCGGACGGCCTCTACCAGGCGATGCGCGCCACCATGCTCATCGACCGGATCGGCACCCGGGCCGATGAGGCCGGCTTCATCCTGCTGACCCGCGACGACAACCCGGCCGAAGCCGTGGAGGGGCTGTTCCCATGACCGACCTGCGGGAGTTCCGCCGAGCCTGTCACAAGGCAGCCGGCCGCGTCCGGGCCACCGTCACCGGGTTCCGGGTGTCCGACGGGGTCACGCCCAACTTCCATCAGGGCATCCTGGCCTTCCGCGACCGTACGGAAATCGCGGTGGTCCTCGCCCGTGACACCGGGGTCGCCGCCCTCGCCGAGCCGCGGGTGATCAGCTTCGCCGAGGCGACCGCGCTGGAGTCGGGCCCGCTGACGTTCGTCGACCACCCGGAGCTGACCGTGGCCCTGGTCGAGACGCGCGCCTTCCGGGTGATGACTACGGCCGAGCTGGCCGACCCTTTCGACGCGCGGGAATGGCCGCAGCTCACCGAGTACGACGTCCGGTTCTGGAAGCCGGAGACGCTCGGTGATGCGCTCTTCAACTACTGGGACTGACGGCCCGGGCGCTGCGGAGCAGGCCGAGCGCGGCCAGCACCAGACCGGCGTTCGCGACCACCATGACGACCATCTCGTTCCCGTACGCCGCAGGAGTCATCACGATCGTCGTGATCATGTAGAACACCGAGTCGACCACGATGAAGACGGCCAGGTAACGGGCCGCCCGCACCGATCCGGGACGACCCAGTGCGACCATCCCGGCGACGACCACACCGGCGTTGACGACGGCCAGGGCAGCCATGATCTCGACCACGACGGCGATCGGCCCCAGAAAGAACCACAGCACGATCGAGATCGGCCCCAGCACCGGGCCGGCCACGAACATCGAGCTCACCGCGGCGACACCGCGGATGACCACGGCCAGCGCCAGCACCCCGAGCGTCCAGCCCAGGAGACCTCTTCCTTGAACGCGTTCAACCACAGATCCGAGTGTAGACAGTCATCGACCCAAATGGATGCGCGACTTGCGCACATAAGTGCCCCCAGACCGGACCACCGCACGTGTAGACGGTCAGCGCACCAGGCGCCCCGGACCGTATGTCGTCCCGGCCTGGTCGCGCTCGAGCCAGCCCGTCTCGACGAGCATGCGGCGCACTGCGGCCACGTCGTCGGTCACCGCGGCCAGCCGCCGGTTGATCTCGCCCTCGTCGTAGAGGCCGTCGAGCCGCAGGAAGCGCGCCAGCAACTCCCCCAGCTGCGCGTAGCGCTCGCTCAACGTCGGCGGCATCGTCGAGAGCCGCCCGTGCGTGAAGTTGGCCCGCAGCTGCGGATAGTCGCCCAGATAGGCCGCGATCGGCTGGGCCCGCCCGACGGCCTGGGCCGCCTCCCGCAGTTCGCCCGGCGAGGCGCGATAGATACCGTTGGCCGTCCCCGTCGCCAGCCCGGCCCCGACCAGCCGGGCCAGGGCCTCGCCGGCGTTCTGGACCGTCACGTCGAGCGTGTAGGCCAGCTCGGCGATCGAGGCGCCGGAAGCGCCCCGATGGACGAGCTCGGTGTACGCCCGCAGACGCAACGGGACGGCCAGCTGGCTCAGGATCTCGGCGGCGCGGGCGGCTTCGGCAGACACACAAGTCAACCTAGGCTCGCCCGCGCCGTTTCAAAAGCCGATTACAGGCCGGCCACGTACGCCGCGATCCACGCCAGCGGCGCATTCCAGTTGATCGTCAGCTCGTTCGTGGACCAGGACTGGATGTCGTCGATGTAGCAGAACTGGCCGACGCATCCGGTGAGCTTGCTCTGTGCGTACGGGTCCTGGATGGACGAGTTGGGTCCGCCCGAGAGCGTGCCCACCGGCGGGTTCGGCAGACTCGGGTCGAGCTGCTTGGCGTACCACCGGCTGTGCTGGTTGTGCGAGCTCACCTCGCCGTACCCGGTCACGTAGGACATGTTGAGCGCGTTGCGCCCGAAGATGTAGTCGAGCCCGGTCAGCACGCCGTCGCGGTAGCGGTCGCGTCCGGTCAGTTCGTGCGCGGCCGCGATGACCACCATGTTGTTGAGGATCGTGCTGTTCGAGCCCCAGTCCCACATGTTGTTCGCGGGCGCGTACGGAACGCCGTACGGGTGCTGCTTCTGAATGGCCAGATACTTGTCCGCACCCGCCACCACCGAGGCCTTGACCGCGGCCAGGCCGGGCAGGCGGTTCGGCACCAGCGCCAGGTCGAGGCGTCCGGCCGCGGCCGTGTTGCCCCAGTCGAACGCGCCCGCACCGAACACGTCCGCCTTGTGCTCGGGCGACGCCAGGATGTCGGCCGAGTACTGCTTCTCACCGGTGGTCAGGAACAGCTCGGCCGCGGCCCAGTAGAAGTCGTCGCTCACCTTGGCGTCGTTGTACGGTCCGCCGCCGATCCCGTCCGACTCCGGCGCGAACAGGGCCGGGTTGGCCTTCGCGGCCGTGTAGGCGGTGCGCGCCGCGGACAACGCACGCGCAGCAAACGCGCGGTCGTACCGCTTGTAGACGCGCGCGGCCTGCGCGGCGGTGGCGGCCAGGTTGAGCGTCGCGGCCGTCGACACCGGGTGCAGTTCGCGCGGTTGCGGGTCCAGGTTGGGCAGTAACGGCAGCCCGGTCCAGGCCTGGTCGTGGATCTTGTGGTGCGCCATGCCCGCATACGGCTTCCCGGCCGGCACCTGCATCCGGAGCAGGAAGTCGAGCTCCCAGCGCACCTCGTTCAGCACGTCCGGGGTGCCGTTGCCGCTCTCCGGGATGGCCAGGCCGACCTTGCGCAGACCCGGCGAGCGCTCGTACGCGTTCAGCAGCTCCCACACCGAGATGCCGCCGTTGACCACGTACTTGCCGTGGTCGCCCGCGTCGTACCAGCCGCCCCGCACGTCGAGCCGGTAGTCGCACACCCCGGCCTGGCACGGCACGTCCGTGTCGCCCTGGTTCGGGGCCACGCCGATGTGCCCGGCCGGTCGCCCGTAGCCCGGCCGCAGCGCGTCGTCGATCGCGATCCCGCTGCGCTGCGTGTAATAGAACTTGAGCGAATCCGCGCGAAGTCGCTCGTACGCGGCCGCGTCGATGGCGAACGGCCGGCTGGTCTCGCCGTCCGCCGTCAGCGTGAACCCGGTGCCCTTGCGCGAATACCGGCCGAAGTCGATCGTCTGCACATTCTGGCCCGACGAAACGTCCACTCCGCGCGGTACGGAACGGCCGGTCGCCACCGAACGGCCGTTCTTGTCCCGCAGCGTCCACGGCAACGGCGTGGTCGCCGAAGTCACCAGCGTCGCCGCCTTGGGCCCGTCCGGCAGGTAGGCCACCTGGTTGACCCGCACCCGCGGACCGGTGTCCGGCTCGTACGTCTCCGGCGGCACCCCGCCCACCAGCGACACGTTGTCCACGCAGAACCTCCACGGGTCGGGGCTGCCGCCCACCTGGAACGCCACCTGCCCCTGCGCGGTCGTCGTGCTCGCGGCGAACGTCCACTCGTAGTGCGCGGTATCGCCCAGCACCGGCGACTGTTCGAAGTAGGTGTCGTACGGGTCGACCGCCAGCCCGACCACCGCGCGCGCCGACTTCGCCGCGCTGCCGCTGGCGTCGAACGAGAACCGGTAGCTCTCCCCCGCCACGAGATCGATGTCGTTCTGCCCGACGATCGCGTCCCACTTGTTCGCGGTGCCGCCCGGCACGTCCACACAGCCGCGCCCGTCGTCGAGCGCCAGCGTCATGCCGCCGTTGGCCCAGAACGGTGCCGTGCCGTCGTCGAAGCCGCCGTTCACCACCTGTTCGACCTCGGCGGCGCTCGCGGGCACCGCCAGAGCCGTCGTTATCAATGCCGCCGTGCCGACCACGGCCAGAATGCGGGAGCGCTCCCAGAGAGACATGGAAACATATTGATCGAAGCCGTCACGCCATGTCAACGAACCCGTAACAGAATCGGCCCCTCGAAGCGTTTCGACAAAACCGCAGATCAACGGCTTCCTGTCCCGGCGGGGTGGTGGGTACGGACCGTCGCTCCCGCGGGGACCGCAGCGGGCTTCGCAGGCCGCTGGCGCGTCCAGAACGCAAAGCCCACTACGGCGACCTGAGTGAGTGGTCACGCCCAAGAGCGAATCAGGCGCTGTTCTCCAATGGGGACACCGAAAGCGACCCGATCCCGCCCACCGCCTCGATGGTCAGCCCGCCGGACTTGTCGTCGCGGCCGCGGGCTCGCACCGTCCGGCCGCCGTCGATGCTCTCGTCGCGGTCGCCGTTCAGGGTGATCTCGCCCGCGCCCTTGCGGACCCGCACCTTGACCCGGAACTCGCCCTCGGTGCCGATCCGCCACTCGTGCACGCCGCCGGCCATCCGGATCTCGATCTGCCGGTCCTGCCGGGGCAGGGTCAGGTCGAGCTCGTTGGCACCGCCCTCGAAGTAGAAGTCGCGGACCGAGCCCTTGGCCATGTCGAACGAGCCGCGGCGGACCCCGCCCTCCATCCGTACGGTCCAGACGATCCGCTCGTCGAGCACCACGTGGACGTCGCCGCTGCCCTTGTCGCCCTTACGCTCGGCGGTGAGGGTCAGGTCGGTGCCGTTGAGCTTCGCGTCCGGCACCACGCCGCTGCCCGAGGGCGAGCTCACCCGGGCGATGCCGTTGTTCTGCGGCCGGCCCAGCGTCACGTTGATCTCGGTGAGGCCGCTGGCCAGCACGAACGTGCCCGCCTCGAAGGCCGGCCCGGCGGGCGGGGCGGGCGAGGCGGGCGCCGTGGCCGGGGGCGCGGTGGTGGCCGCGGCCGAGGTCGGCGCGGGCGGCGGCGCGACCGAGACCGGCGGGTTGGGGCTGCCGCCGACGATGATGCCGGAGTCGCCGGCCGCGGTCGGGACCGGCGCCGGGTCGTCGCCCCCGGCGACCAGCCGGGTCAGCACCACCACGCTGACGCCGAGGAACAGCACCGCGCCGAGGGAAGCGGCCAGCAGACGCAGGCGGCGGCGCGGCGGTTCCGGCGGCGGAGCGATGATCGTCGTCGGAGCCTCCGGCGGGGGGACCGGCGCGGCGCCCGTCTTGTCCGGCCAGTAGTCGGAGATGCGGGGCATCGACGCGGCCACGGCGGGTGGCGCCGACCCCGCATAGGTCCCGGTGTCGTAGTCGGGCGGAACATCGGCGGCGTCGTCCATCACGCCTCCTTCGGTGGCGGCCGCGGCGGCCCGTCGATCCGGGCGCCGTCACCGGGAGGTACGGGCAGGACACGAGGACGGTTCGATTCCCGGCGGTCCTTCTCCGGCGAGTCCGGACTCTTGCCATTGACCGCATTCGCCGTAAGAATGCCTTTCCGACAGCTTAAGAAAGACTTTAGGGATTCACATGCCCGACGAGGAACGTCCCGATCGGCTGCGGATCGGCGGCTGGGTGCCGCCCTATCGCGACACGAAGGGTCCGCTCCGTCCTCCCGTTCCTCCTCGCAACCGGGTCTCCGCCATTTCCGCGGCATTGCTGAGCGGGCCCATCCGCCGGCACGCCGAGGGCGGTCTCGGCCGCCGGGCCGTGCTGGCCGCCGCGACCGGCACCCTGATCCTGGTCGCCGGTCTGACCGCGCTCGCGCTGCGCGGCGACAACGAAGGTCCCACCCTGTCGCAGCGGGTGGTGCTGCCACCGTTCGTGCCCTCCGCCCCCGTCACGATCCTGCCGTCACCCTCATCGTCACCCTCGGCCGCTGCCAGCAGCCCCGGGTCGGTCACCCGCTCACCCAGCCACAACCGGCCCACCGAGGCCACGACGACAAAGCGGCCCACCACCCGGACGCCCCCGTCCAAGCCGCCCGCCGTGCAGCTGACGGTCGGCCGGACGGTCGGGCTCGTACCGGTCGGCCGCGGCGACCTCCGGCTGCGGCACCGCGACTTCGTGGCCCGCTTCGACCCGATCAGCGACGGCAGTTCGCGGCTCGACCGGCACGATTCCCGATTCACCGGCCGCACCGGATTGGCCGATCGGGACTGCGTCTCTCTCGAATCAGAAAACTATCCGGGCTATTTCCTCCGGCACCGCAACTTCGTGCTGCGCCTCGAGCAGCGCGACCGTTCGTCATTGTTCGACCAGGACGCCACATTCTGTCCGCGCACGGTCAACGGGGGCACCGCACTGGTTCTGGAATCGGTCAATTATCCGGGCCGTTTCTGGGTCGCCCGCGACGGCGTCGTCCGCCTCGAGCAGGCCTCCCCCGAGAGCGCCACCGCCGTGGTGCCCGCCGACGCTGTTTAGGCGGGGGCGGGGCGGCCCAGGTGGTAGCCCTGCCCGTGGTCGCATCCGAGGTCGCGCAGGGTCGTCGCCTGCTCGGCGGTCTCGATGCCTTCGGCGGTGACGGTCATGCCGAGCGCGTGGCAGGCCTCGACCAGGTGGCGCAGCACCGCGTCGGGTGTGCTCAGCAGGAACTCGCCGGCCAGTTTGGCCTCGGTGAACGGCAGCGTGCTGAGCACGGCCAGGCTGGACCAGCCGGTGCCGAAGTCGTCCAGGGCCAGCCGCACCCCGAGCCCGCCCAGCCCGGCCAGCACCGACCGGTAGCGCAGCGACTCGGCCGACTCGGTGATCTCGAGCTGGAGGCGGCCCGCGGGCAGACCGGTCCGGTGCAGGATGTCGGCCACCGCCGCGACCAGGCCGGGCTCGCCCAGTTGCACCGGTGACAGGTTCACGCTGATCAGCCGGTCGGGCCAGGCCGCACCCTGGCGGCAGGCCTGTTCGAGCAGCGTGCGGCCCAGGCGGTGGATCAGGCCGGTGCGCTCGGCGACCCGGATGAACCGCAGCGGGCCGGGCGCCCCGGGCCGCTGCCAGCGGGCCAGCGCCTCCACGCCGATGGTCTCGCCGTCGGCCAGCCGGACCAGCGGCTGATAGTGCAGCGTGAACTCGCCGCGCTCGAGGGCGGCGGGCATCTCGGCGGCGAGCCGGTGCCGGCGGCGTTCGTCGGCCGCGCGGCCGGGGTCGTAGAGCTCGGGACCGCGCCGGTCGTGGTCCGCCCAGCGCAGGGCCAGGCGGGCGTCGTGCAGCCAGCCGTCCGGGTCGCCGCCCGCGACCGGCCGCTCGACCAGGCCGATCAGGACGGTCATGTGCAACTGGTGACCGTCGATCGGGAACGGCGCCGAGAGCACCCGGTGGGCCTGGTCGGCCACCTTGATCAGGTCGTCCGGGCCGGTCGTGCCCGGCACCAGTACGGCGAACTGGTCGTCGGCCAGGTGGGCCAGGATGCCGAGCGGGCGCAGCCGGCGCGCGATCGAGGACAGCAGCCGGGTGCCCTGCTGCGGGCCCAGCGTGTCGATCACCTCGTCGTAGCGGTCGAGGCCGACCAGCAGCAGGCCGAGCCGTCCCCCGGGGCTCATCGCGGCCAGCGTCTTGCGCAGGTGCTGCTCGTTGGGCAGGCCGGTGTCGGGACGGTGCAGGAGCGCCTGCTGCAACTGCCGCTGCAGGTCGAGCTGGACCGCGCGCCAGTGGATCTTTTCCGACCGGTTCATCTCTTCGGCGGCCCGTACGGCGGCATCACGCTGGGCGGCCACGAAACCGGTGACCAGGGTGTCGAGGAGCGCGAGCAGCCGCGTACGGGAAACCGGGTCTTCGCCGATGATGCCCGGCATCCGGCCGGCGAGCAGGTGGACCGTCACGCCGAGCACCGGAGGCGCGGACATGCGCAGGTCGACCAGTTCGGCGCCGATGCGGGTACCGGGCGCGGGGTCGAACGGTTCGGCGCGCACCGCCGCCACGAACTCCTCGAGCAGGTCGCGCAGGGCGGCGCGGGCCCGGGCCCGGACGCCGGGGACGAAGCCCGCGGCCGCCACGCCGCGCAGCCATTCGCCGGCGAGGTCGTCCAGGCTCATGATTTCCGGGCCACCGCCACCAGCGTCATCGGCTGCGGTGGATCGCCGGCCTCGTCGGGGTCGGGATGCCACCCGGTGGCCGCCACCACGCCCGGTTCGAGCAGCGTGAAGCCGTCGCCGATGAGGGCGGCGACCTGCTCGCGGGTGCGGATCACCAACGGGGTCGGCGTCTTCTCGTACAGCCGGCGGCCGCGTTCCTGCGCCTCCCGGCCCTCGGGCGTGTCATCGGGGCCGAGGTGCGAGATGACCAGGTGGCTGCCGGCGACCAGCGGCTCGCCGAGGCGGTGCAGCAGGCCCGCCGGGTCGGCCTCGTCGGGCACGAAGTGCAGCACGGCCAGGGTGAGCACGGCGACCGGCTCGCCGAAGTCGAACAGGTCGAGCGTGTCCGGATGGTAGAGGATGCCGTCGGGTTTGCGCAGGTCGCCCTCGATGACCCGGGCGTACGGGTTGCCGGTGAGCAGGCTGCGGCTCTGCTGCACGGCGATCGGGTCGATGTCGACGTAGAGGACCCGGGCCTCGGGGTCGGCGTCCTGCGCCACCTCGTGCACGTTGCCCAGCGTGGGGATGCCCGAGCCGACGTCGAGGAACTGGCGGATGCCCTGGGCGCTCAGCCGGCGCACCACCCGGCCGAGGAAGGCCCGGTTGGCCCGGGCGACGAGCCGCGCCTCGGGGAACATCTTTTCCGCCCGGTGCCAGAACTCGCGGTCGACGGCAAAGTTGTGCACGCCGCCCAGCGCGTAGTCGTAGACGCGCGACGCGTCCGGCACCGTGATGTCGACGCCTTCCGGCACCCATCCGTACGATTCGCTCATCTGTTCCCCCACGCCCAGCATCCTAGTGCCCACAGTGGAGGATCATCGAAGTCGATCTAGGCGACCTGCCGGACCCGGAAGCCGTGCACCGGCCGCCAGCGGTCGTGCAACGTGGTGATCAGCGAGATCATGGTGAGGAAGAACATCGTCTCGAAGCCGTCGATCTCGCGGCCCAGGAACCAGTTGGCGACCCACGCGTAGATCACGTTCAGCAGCAACCGCACGGCGAAGGACAACGCCATCGACGTCACGGTCCAGCTGCGCCGGGCCACCGCCAGCGTCACCGCGGCGTTCAGCACCACCGTGACGCCGACGCCGAGGAAGAGCGAGGCCGTCGAGCCGCTGTAGTCGGGCAGCATCTTTCCGAAGATGCAGCAGACCAGGCCGAGCAGCAGCACCTTCTCCAGCGTGTTCCACGACCACACCCGGTCGTTGCGGCTGCGCCAGGCGCTCTGCTCGTGCGCCTCGTCGATCTCCTCGGGCAGCGGTTCGGGCCGGATCCGCCACGTCCAGTCGTACGGGCCCAGCCGCGGCCACACCACCCGCCGCAGAAGCACGACGGCACCTGCCACGATCGCGACGATCAGCCCGACGATCCACTGGTGGGCGGCGATCTGGTCGGTCAGGTCGAGCCGGGCCACGTGCAGCCACCACTCCTGCGGCAGCTTCACCACCACCCAGATCACCGCGGCCACGCTCAGCCACCAGCCGACCAGCAGGTTGACCGGCGACCAGCGGGACCGGATCGCCTCGTACGCGATGAAGAAGTACTCGAACACGTTGGGGAACACCAGCAGCAGCCAGCGCGCCCCGGTCAGCTCGAACAGCAGAGCTCCGATCAGCCGGTAGAAGAACAGGAACCGGGAGATCTCGAACGCCGCCACGTTGGTCCAGTTCCGCAGCGTCGACAGATAGGCGACGGCCAGGTAGTAGACGTCCATGGCCTTGTCGTACGACTGGTAGCCGGGCGGGTCGTACCCGAAGGACTGGAAGATCGTCTGGTCCACGCCGTCGAGCACCAGGCAGGCCACCACGGCGGGCAGCGGGAAGTACGGGATCGCGAGGGGCAGCAGGAAGCGTGCCGCCACCACGGCGAGGAAGACGAGCGCGGCCCCGGTGCTCATCCGGGCATTGTGCCCGACCTCAGACGGCCGACGGTGTCCGGTGCAGTGCTTCGTGCACGGTGTGCAGCAGATCGTGGGCGGTGAAGGGCTTCTCGACGAACGGGGCGGCCGGGTCGAGCAGCCCGGTCACGTCGAGCATGCCGCTGCTGTAGCCGGACATGTAGACCACCGGCAGGCCCGGCGCGCGCTCGTGCAGCAGTTCGGCCAGCCGCGGCCCGGTCATGTCGGGCATCACGACGTCGGTGACCAGGGCGTCGGCCGTGCGGTCGCCCAGGACCACCAGCGCCTCGGGGCCGGTCGTCGCGGCCAGCACCTGATATCCGGCCACGGTCAGGATGCGGGTCGCCGCGCGCATCAGCGCCGGTTCGTGCTCGACGACCAGGATCGTCCGGCCGTCACCCGACGGCGGGGCGGCCCGCTCGGCCGGGGCGGTCGGCGCGACCAGCGGCAGATGGACGCGGAACGTGGTGCCGACGCCGGGCTCGGAGTAGACGGCGATCTCGCCGCCCGCCTCGGTCACCATGCCGTAGACCGCGGCCAGCCCCATCCCGGCGCCCTTGCCCGGTTTGGTGGTGAAGAACGGTTCGAAGACGCGCTCGACGATGTCCGGGGGCATGCCGGTGCCGGTGTCACTCACCAGGATGCGGGCCTGGTCGTCGTGGGCGTTCGCCTCGAGCACGAGGGTGCCGCCGTCCGGCATCGCGTCGCGGGCGTTGGTGGCCAGTTGCTCCAGCACCTGCTGCAGCTGCCCCGGGTCGGCCCGCACGGTGAGCGCCGCCGGGGCCGGGCGGCTGACGATCGTGATCCGCTCGCCGACCTGTGGTTCGAGGCGCTGCCGGGCCTCCTCCAGCGCGGCGGTCAGGTCGACCTCGCGGGGCTGCGAGCCGGCGCCGCGGGTGAAGGTCTGCAACTGCCGGGTCAGCGCCATGGCCCGGTCCGCCGCCGACCGGACGTGCTCCAGATCTTCCCGTACGGCGGGCTTGTCCCCGGTCTCGTCGATGGCGAACTCGGTGTAGTTGACGATGATGCCGAGGATGTTGTTGAAGTCGTGGGCCAGCCCACCGGCCAGTTTGCCCAGGCTCTCCATCCGCTGCACCTGGTGCGCGCGGTCGTCGGAGGCCCGCCGCTCGTCGGCGGCGGCCTTCTGCTCGCTGATCTCGCGGGCGGTCACCGACACGCCGGTGACCTCGCCCGCCGCGTTGCGGATCGGGGCCATGTTGATCGACAGCTCGAGCGGCGACCCGTTGCGGTGCACCCGGCGGGCCTCGTAGTGGATGTGCCGCTCACCGTGCCGGATGCGCGCGATGTAGGCCATCTGGTCGGCCGACGACGAGTCGCCCGAGAAGATCGACATGGGCTGGCCGATGGCCGCGCCCGCGTTGTAGCCGAACAGCCGCTCGGCTCCGCGGTTCCAGGCGGTCACCCGGCCCTCCAGGTTCACCCCGATGATCGCGTCGTCGGTGTGCTCGACCACGGCGGCCAGGGTCGCCCGGTGCTTCTCGGCCGCGTTGAGGGCGGCCTGCTCCCGGGCCCCGGCCTCCTCGAGGCGGTTCTGCTCCCCGGGCGAGGTGAAGATGGATCCGCCGCCGAGCAGCACCTTGTAGCTGCGACGCAGCGTCCAGTAGTAGACGCCGACCAGCGCGGTGAACATGTCCCAGAGCGCCGTCGGCCACTCCCACCCGGGCTGGAGATGACTGTGGCTGTCGCCGGTCTGCAGGGCGCGGATGGCCATGAAGGCGTGCAGTCCGTGCCCGACCGCACAGCTGAAGAAGATCATGCCGGTGGTCACGGCGAGCTTGTTGCTCCACAGCTGCCGCGCCCGGATCACCGGTCCCAGGATCGCCACCGTGATCGCCGCGTAGGCGCTCATGATGACCAGGTTGCCCAGGGTGTAGACCTGTTCCGCCACGATCGTCCTATCGGCATACCCGGTGTCGGACTGAGCGGCGCCGAAAATGTCGTACCTCCGGGGCAGACTGCCCGGCATGACCGAACAGACGCATCAGCACCACGCCATCGACTACATCGAGATCACGGTGGGCGACCTGGCCGAGGCCAAGCGGTTCTACGGCGAGGCGTTCGGCTGGCAGTTCAACGACTACGGCCCGGACTACTCCGGCATCCGCCGGCCGGGCGGCGACGGCGAGTCCGGTGGCCTGCGGCCGGGCGAGCCGGTCGGGGTCGGCGGCCCGCTCGTTCTGCTCTTCTCGTCCGACCTCGACGCCACCGCCGAGGCGGTCCGCGCCGCCGGGGGCCGGGTCGTCGAGGGGCCCTACGAGTTCCCCGGTGGCCGGCGTTTCCACTTCGCCGACCCGAGCGGCAACGAGCTGGGCGTCTGGGCCGAGAAGTAGGCCTCAGACCACAGCCGGGCCGACCACCAGGAGCCCGTTGGTCGCGTCGAGCCGGGCGGGCACTCCCAGGCCCACGGCGATCTGCTGGTCGCCGTGGCCGATCGGGAGCCCGCCCAGCACCGGCACGCCCAGCGCGCTCAACTGCTCGCGCAGCACCTCGGCGACCGGCGGGTAGTGCGGGTTCGTGTCGGCGCAGTTGGTGAACTGGCCCAGGGCGACCCCGCGCAGCCCGTCGAACCAGCCGGCCCGCCGCAGGTGCACGAGCATGCGGTCGATCCGGTAGGGCTGCTCGTCCACGTCCTCGAGCAGCAGGATCGCGCCGTCGAGGTCGAGCGCGTGCCGGGTGCCGATCGTGGTCGCCAGCAGGGCCAGGTTGCCGCCGAGCAGGGTGCCCTCGGCCACCCCGTCGACGCGTACGCCGTAGGTTCCCTCGGCCGGATCCGCGCTGACGGTGACCTGCCCGCCCACCGTGACCGCACGCCGGGCCGCCTGCACCGTCAGCGACGACGGGCCGCGCTCGAACTGCCCCGCGGTCGGCCCGTGCACGGTCACCAGCCCGGTCTCGCGCCACAGGGCCGCATGCAGCGCCGTGATGTCGCTGAATCCCATCACCACCTTGGGATCGCGGCGCACGGCCTCGAAGTCGACCCCGTCCACGATCCGCTGCATGCCGTAGCCGCCGCGCATGCAGAAGACCCCCCGCACGGCTGGGTCGCGCAGCGCCGCGTTGAGGTCGCTCAGCCGCTCGTCGTCCGTACCGGCGAAGAAGGTGTGCCGGCCACCGGCGTGCCCACCGAGCCGCACCCGCAGGCCCCACCCTTCGAGGGCCGCCACCGTCGCGGCGATGCGCCCGGGTTCGCTGGCCCCCGCGGGCGACACCAGCGCCACCAGGTCACCCTCGACCAGCCGCCGCGCAGTGATCACGCAGGCGAGCCTACCCGCGATAATTCGGCGGCGGACAACCCCGCGGCGGCGATACCGTCAGCCGGTCCGCGGGCGAGATGCGGACAACGGCGTGTAGCTCAGCAGCAGAGCACCGGGCTCGGGACCCGGAGGGCGCGGGGGCAGGGCCCGCCACGCCGGCATGGAGAACGACGACACCCGTACGGCCGATCCGGCCTACGCCGCGAGCGAGCTGGCCCGGGCCTACGCGACGGCGACCGGCCACGACGACGAGCCGACCCGCCGCCGTGCCGACGAGCGGGTGCGCCGCTGGTCGGAGGTGCTGAGCGGAATGCTGTCGGGCGTCCTGTCCATCGGTTCCCGCGCTCCGGTGGCCGGCCTGCCCGCCTGGGTCACGCCTGAGGTTGTCCGGGGCGGTTTCGCGACCGGCCGGGCCGCCGCCGCGATCGACGACGACGGCGGCGCCCGGTTCGACCACTACCTGTCCGAGGAAGGCCTGGCCGAGCTGTCCCACCTGCTCGACAGCGGCGCCTACCGGATCGAGCTGCCCGAGCACGCCGCCCTGCTGACGATCGCGTGGCTGCTGCGGGCGGGCGACCGCGACGCCGCGGTGGCCGTGCTCAAGGAGATCGCCCCCTACACCGACCGGCTCCGCTTCTCCCCCGAGCCGTCCCAGGCGCCGGTCACCGACCCCGACATCGTCTGGCGCGAAACCGCCGCCCAGGCCCGCGACCGCCTCGCCCGCCGCACGCCCGATCCCCGGGTCGAGGCCCAGCGGGAGGCCCTGACGGTCTGGAACCCGTTCGCCGACGAGCTGCTCACACTGTGGTGCGAGACCGTGGTCGACGGCCGGGTCGCCGTCACCCTCGACGACGAGTGGCGGGTCCGCGCCGGGGCCCTCCTCCGGCGCTACGAGCAGCTGGCCGCCGCGCACACCCGCTGCACCAAGCACCGTCGCCCCAAGGAGAACCTCGCCGTCCTGCGCCGTTCCCTGCAGGAATCGGTGTCCGGCGGCGAGCTCAGCACGCGCGGTCTGCTGCAGCACGCCGTCGACTCGATGCTGGCCCGGCGCGGGCGTCCCGGCTCGGCCCCGCATGCGGCCCTGCGCGCCCGCCAGGCGGCCCAGACCGCCCGCCCGTCCCATCACGAGCTGGCCCAGCTTCTCGTACGCCGTCTGGCCGCGCACCCGCCGTCGCTGGGTATCGCCGGCGTCGACGCCGTGCTGGCAGGCGCCGAATTCCCCGAGAGCCTGCGCAAGGCGGTCGAGCGGGCCCGCGCCGGCACCGTCGAGGAGCTCGTCGCGACCCGTGTCATCGGGTCGGCCGAGGTGCTGGCCGGCCTCGTTCCGCAACTGGCGGCGGCAACGGCGGCCGCCCCGTACCGGGAGAAGGCTCTGCGGACCCTGATGGCCGCCACCTATCGCGCCTTCCGCAACCGCCGCTCGCTGCTGCTGCTCAACCTCGAGCGTCAGGTCCGGCTCGGCGAGCTGCCGTGGGTGCGCGCGGTCGAGGCCCATCGCGTGTCCGGCGACGACACCCGTGATGCCGCGCGGGCCACGCTTCAGCGGCTCGGCCAGGTCGCGGTCGACGCCTTCCCGGGCACTCAGCTGCCCAACCCGCTGGTCCGCGAACTGTCCGCGCTCAGCCGCGAGGCCGGCGACGGCCTGCCATGGGTCAGCGAACTGGCCGCCGACATCTTCGAGGGCAGGTTCGCGGCAAGTTTCCCGGCCGCCGCCACGATCGCCGCCGACCTGCTCGAGGGCACCCTCTACGAGCGCTACTACGGCATCGACTACGCCCACGTCCCGTCGACCTCGCCGACTTTCGACGCCCTCTGCCGCGACCGGGCGGGCACGCGCTCCCGTTCGTCGGTCGCGGCCAACGGCACCGTCATCGAGCAGGCGCAGATCCTCACCACCCACAACCTCGCCACCCTGGTCGCCCGGGCCGGAGTCCGTCCCGCGCCCGACTGCGCCGACCGCGCCTTCGCCACCGCGAACAGCCTGGCCCGGCGGCTGCCCGGGAACCCGCGCCCGCTCTCCACGGTCAAGGACATCGCGTACGCCTGGCGGCAGCTGATCTTCTTCGTATCGCTGACCGGCGACGCCGAGGCCCGGCTGGCCCGGTGGACCCGCGACGCCGAACCCGTCCTCGCCCCGGCGCTGGCCGGTCTGGCCCACGCGGCGGCCGGCGGCACCGTGGGGACAGGCCGCCGTCTGCTCGGCTGGACGACCGGCCCGCACTGGTTGGTGACCCGCGAGTAGGCGTTGACATCTGTCGATACATAGTGGACGTTCGCAGTATGGGGACCCGGATACGCACGCTGCTCGCCTCGTTCGTCGCACTGGCCGCCCTCACCGGCGCCGCACCGCCGCCGAGCACCCCCGCGCCGCCGATCCCCTCGCCGACCGGGCAACCGCCGTCAGCACCGGCCGATTTCCGGGCCACCGCCGTCACCCCGACGTCGGTCACGCTGTCGTGGACCGCCTCGGTGCCCGGCTCGGCCCCGCTGGCCGAGTACGCCGTCAACTACACCCAGGCGTTCAACGACATCTACTGGTCGCAGCCGGTCGGCAACGTCACCACGGTCACCATCACCGGGAACATCCGGGCCGGCCAGCAGTACCGCTTCAGCGTCCTCGCCCGCGGCACCGACGGCCTGGTCGCCACCTCGCCCGAGGGCGTCACCGTCGTGACCCCGGTCGCCACCACCGGCGACACCACCCCGCCGTCCACCCCCACCGGCCTGCGGGCCACCGACGTCACCGCAACCGACGTCGCCCTCAGCTGGACCGCCGCGACCGACAACGTCGGCGTGGCCGGCTACAACGTCTACTTCTTCGACGGCTGGTACACCTCGACCCTGGTCGCGACGGCCACCGGCACCTCGGTCGTCGCCCCGCTGCGCAACGCCGCCCTCGGCCGCTACTACTACGTGCGGGCCAAGGACGCCGCCGGCAACGTGTCGATCGCGTCCAACCTGGTCAACGTGGCCGCCCCGCCGCCCCGAACCTGCAAGGTCACCTACCGGTCCACGTCGGAGTGGAAGGGCGGCTTCGTCGCCGACGTGACCGTCACCAACACCGGCACCACAGCGGTCGACGGCTGGACCCTGACCCTGGCCATGGGCGGCGACCAGCGCGTCTCGTCGGCCTGGAACGCCTCGTTCACCCAGGACGCCGCGACCGTCACCCTGACCGCGGCCCGCTGGAACACGAAGATCCCGGCCGGCGGCAGCGTCACCGCGGGCATCCTCGGCCGCTGGACGACCAGCAACGCCGCGCCGACGTCGTTCGCCCTCAACGGATCCCCCTGCGCCTAGGCCAGAAACGTCGCGGTGAGCACCCGCCGCAGCCAGTCCTCGTAACGGTCGGGCGTCCAACCACGCCCGGCCGTGGCGGCCTGGTAGACCTCGGGCGCGAGCAGCACCCAGGCTTCGTCGGCGACCACGTCCACGTCACGCGTCAGGTGGCCGCCCTCGGCGAGATGTCGGGCGAAGGCGGTCGCCCCGGCCAGCCGTTCCCGCCCGGTCTCGGCCACGATCGCGGCCGCTTCCGGGCCGCCCGACCCCAGGGCCGCCGTCACGGCGCCCAGCCGTTCGCCGATTCCGCGCGCGATCACGGCGTACCGGAAAATCTTCTCGCTCGGATCGGTCTCGGCGAGGAGGGCGAGGACCTCGGGACGGCGGGCCAGCGGCTCGGGCGCGTCGTCCCCGGCCAGCGTCACGTCGTACATGGCCTTGACCAGCCCGCGTTTGGTCCCGAAGGCCTTGTAGATCGTCTCGGGTGACACCTCGGCCGCGGCCGCCACCGCTTTGATCGTCAACCCGGCGTATCCGCTGCTCACCAGCAGCTCACGGCACGCGTCGAGGATCGCCGTGCGCCGCCGGGAGGCCTGCTCGCGACGGGCGACATTGTCATAGGTCCGAACCACGGCCTCATGCTACGGTCCTTTCATTACAGTCACACTGTATTGAAATTGAGGACACCGATCATGGAGTTCAGCCACGTCTACCTCACCGGCCTGACCGTCCTGACCATCTACCTCGCGGGCGTCTCGGCGATGACCACCGCGGTCAGCTATCCGCTCTACACCGCCGTACCCGCCGGCTCGTTCGTGGACTATCACCGCCGTTACAACCGGCGGATCCCGTTCGTGATCGTCGCGCCCGCTTTCCTCGGCTTCCTGGGCTGCGCCGCATTTCCTCTCGTACGCCCCGGCGAGGTCCCCGCCGCGGCCACTGCGCTGATCGCCGCCACCGGCCTTATCGCCCTGCTGGCCACGGTCACGGTGGCCATCCCGTCCCACCTGCGCCTGCAGCGCGACGGGTTCAGCCACGCCACCTACCGGCGCCTGCGTTCGGCCGACGCCGTCCGCACCGCCGCCTGCTTCACCGGCGCCGCCACCCTGATCTGGTCGGCCACCGTCATCTAGACAGGACCAGCTTGCGCAACAGGTCGGCCAGGGTGTCCCGCTCGGCCGGAGTGAGCGTGGCCAGGAGCGCCGTCTCCCCGCGGTTCTCCGTGGTCGCGTGCCGTTCGAAGGCCGCGTTCCCGGCCCCGGTCAGCCGCACCCGCACCCGCCGCCGGTCGCCGCCGTCCATCCCGGACCGCTCGATGAGCCCGGCCTCCTCGAGCGGCCCCAGCCGGGCCGACAGCGCGCCACGGGTCAGGCCCAGCCGGTCGGCCAGTTCGGACGGGCCCGCCTCGTACGGCGGCCGCCCGCGCCGCAGCATCAGCAGGATCTTGAACTGGCCGTGCTCGAGCCCGCCCGCGTCGAGGGCGGCCCGGCGCGCCTGCGTGAGGTGCCGGCCGAGCACGGCCAGGCGCACGATGATGGCCTCCTGCACCGGATCGAGCCACGGCAGTTCGTCACCCCAGGCCTCGACGTGCTCGTCCGCGGTGTCCCGCATGCCACCCACCCCTGCGCCAAAGTAGTTTTCTTGTGGATAGTTTTTCCGATAACTACCGTCCGGGCCATGGAACTCATCGACGAGATCACCGTCGCCGCCCTCGAGCTCGCGCGGGCCGGCCGCGGCGAGACCGCGCTGCGCCTGCTCGACGCGTCCGGCCCGGACGATCCACGGATCGCGCTGACCGCGGCCGAGGTCGCGGTGGAGCACGACATGCGTACGGGATCACGCGAAGCGCCCGCCCGGGTCGCCGCCGCCGAGAAGATCTGCGGCCGCACCTGGGACGTCGAGTTCGCCGCCCTCCGGCTCGACTACTTCGACCAGGTCTTCTCCCGCTCCACCAGCGGCGACGACCTGCGCCCGTGGGCGAGCCGCCTGATCGGCAGCGCTCCGGACCCGGTCCGGGCCGGCTGGGCGCACATGTGGCTCGGGCTCATCCTGGACAACCTGGCCGGCGACCGGCCCGCCGCCCCCGCGCACTACCGGGTCGCGCTGAGCGCGGGCGACGACCTGCTCACCTGGGAGGCGCTGCGCCACCTGGGCGACCACGACCGCGACGACGGCGACCTCGACCGGGCCCGGGAACGCTGGGAACGGGCCGCCGCCCTCGGTGCCGCCACCGGCCGGGTCGGGGGCACGCTCGCGCAGCAGATGCTGCTCGCCGTCCTCCACCGTGACACCGGCGACGAGGCGGGCGCGGTGGCACTGGCCCGGGAGATCTCACGCTGGGCGCACGCCATCGGCGCGGTCCGCCAGCACCGGCAGGCCGAGGCGTTCCTGGCCGGCGAGCGGATCGCCTGAGATTCGACACATTTCGATGTCTCGGTGGAGTGAACCGGGGCAGTCCGGGCGGCCTGTCGGCGCTAGGGTCGGCGCATGCCGATGCTTCCCACGGCCGACCCTGCCGCGCTCGACGACCTGCGCGCCCGTCTGCGCGCCACGCGGTGGCCCGACGCGCCCGACTCGCCCCCGGGCGCGGGCTGGGAAGCGGGCACCGACCTCGGCTACCTGCGTGAACTGGTCGCCTACTGGGCCGACGGCTTCGACTGGCGCAAACAGGAAGCGGCGCTCGACACCTTTCCCCACGTACGCCGCAACGGGATCCACGCCGTGCACGCCCGCGGCCAGGGCCCCGACCCGTTCCCGCTGATCCTGAGCCACGGCTGGCCCGACTCGTTCTGGCGCTACACCAAGGTGATCCCGCTGCTCACCGACCCGGGCGGCCACGGCGGCGACCCGGCCGACGCGTTCGACGTGGTGGTGCCCGACATGCCCGGCTACGGGTTCTCGGCCCGGCCGGCCCAGCCGCTCGACTCGATCGACGTGGCCAACCTGTGGGCCGCGCTGATGACCGACCTGGGCTACCGCCGGTTCGGCGCGGCGGGCGGCGACCTGGGCAGCCACGTGAGCCGCTATCTGGCCCTCGACCACCCGTCCCGGGTCACCGCCGTGCACCGTACGGACGCCGGAGTGCCCTTCTTCGCCGGCGATCCCGCCTCGTTGACCCCACCGGAACGCGAATACCTGGCCGCGGCGGCCGCTTGGGGTGCGCGCGAGGGGGCGTACGCGGGAATGCATCGCACCAAGCCGCAGACCGCGGCGTTCGCCTTGACCGATTCACCCGCCGGCCTGGCCGCGTGGATCGTCGAGAAGATGCGAGCGTGGAGCGACTGCGACGGCGACATCGAGCGGCGCTTCACCAAGGACGAGATCCTCACCAACCTGACCATCTACTGGCTGACCGGCACGATCGGCTCGTCGATGCGCATGTACCGGGCGAACGCCGCGATCCCTGCCACCCAGCTCGAACGCCGCGTCGAGGTGCCGTCCGGCTTCACCCTGTTCCCCGCCGACCTCCTCAAGCCGCCGCGCGAGTGGCTCGACCGCACGGCCAACACCGTCCACGTCACCGAGGCGGCGGCGGGGGGCCATTTCGCGCCGTTCGAAGAGCCGGAGATCTACGCCGAGGAGCTGCGCGAGTTCTTCCGCCCCTACCGGCGTTAGGTCCACACGAGCCACTGACCCGAGGAGGCCGGATGGCCACGTTCGCGCTGATCCACGGCGCCGGCGACGTCGGCTGGTACTGGCATCTGGTCGAGGCCGAACTCCGAGCCCGCGGCCACGACACCATCGCACCCGACCTGCCCTGCGACGACGACAAGGCCGGCCTGCTGGAGTACACGGACACCGTCGTCGAGGCGGTCGGCGACCGGCGCGGCCTGGTGGTGGTCGGGCAGTCGCTCGGCGCCTTCGTCGCGCCCCTGGTGTGCCAACGCATGCCGGCCGAACTGCTCGTCCTGGTCGCCCCGATGATCCCGGCCCCCGGCGAGTCACCCGTCGACTTCTGGTCGAACACCGCCTGGCCCGGCAGCTCCGGCGACGACGAGCTGTTCTACCAGGACGTCCCGCCCACCCTGGCCGACGAGGCCCGACGGCGCGGCAAGGACCAGTCCGAGACCCGCCTCGGCGAGCCGTCACCCCTGCGGGCCTGGCCCGACGTGCCGACCCGGGTCGTGCTGTGCCGCGACGATCGGCTGCTACCACCGGACTTCGTACGCCGGGTCGCACGCGAGCGCCTGGCCGCAGTCCCCGACGAAATCGACGGCGGCCACACGCCGGCCCTCAGCCACCCGCTGGACCTGGCAACTCTGCTCGACCGCTATACGAAAGGCTAACCGGGCCGGCCATCGCGGCATCATCTGCGGCCGCCTCGGCCTGCGCCCGGAACCACCAGTGCTTGCCGCTGACCACCAGTTCCCAGCCGTCGCCCGTATCCGGCTCGCCCCCGAACATCTCGAGCGGGGCGGAGGCCATTTCGGTGTAGTAGCCACGCCGGAACGAGACGTGACAGGGTTCGTCGCGGATCTTTTGGCATCGGGCGAGTGCACAGATCGCGGCATGAGAGCGCACGCCCGGATAGCTCCCTCACATCAGCGCAGGTCGGCAAGTATCTTGTTGCGGGGCGCCGGTCAAAGGCGGATGGGTAAAAGAGCAACCAGCACTCCTGTGCTGACGACCGCGAAGTATGAGCCGGTTCGAGTCCGGCAGCCCGGCGCGTGCCCCACATGCAGCAGAGAGTGAGCTTCGAACTCCGGCTGAACACGAGCCAAGAACCTGGCCGAATCAGGATCGATGAAACGCCGCGATCTTGGAGCGCACAGAATTAATTGATGGTGCCACCCCAAGATCTGAGCGACACCATCAATAATCTCCCGGATTAACCGCCAGGGGCAGCTCGCCGGTTCTTGGCTCCACTTCGAGATGCATCACGATGATCGATCCGTTGCTGCATCATTTGTGTGGCGCTACCACCAACTAGACCAACGACCGCACCGAAGCCTGTTTTAACGATAGTGAGACAGGCATCCATTAGGCTTCTGGCTTCATCGCTAGGCTGCTGGATGAGCAGAACCAGGAAGAGGTCAAGTACTAGCGACAACAGAGTAATTGCTAGCACGCTCGAGAAGACCAGCTTGAAGACCGGATGTAGACGGTCGACATAGCTGACACTTCCGGACGGCTGCTGTACGTCTTGCCCGCGCGCCGGCCGCGTCACTTGAGAACTCCAAGTGCCCAGCGGGTAGTCCCACGCTTTTGACAACGCGTAGCGAGCGAGATCCCGGCGCTAATCGCAATGCACGAGCAACCATACAGGCATACCCTTCTCCTTCCGGCACGCTTGCGAGGTTAGCTGTCGGGTTCGGGCGGGAAGGTTGCCCGGCCGCTGAGTATGGCGGCTTCACCCCAAGGCCTTCTCCGTAAACGCCACCAGAGCGGGTGGCGCGGAGAGGACCGGAAATGGGTCCCCCGTCCCTGCCCCCGTCTGCCTTGTGTTAGTTCGCACTGCGGGCGGTCGAGACGGATGGCCCGGGGCAGGGCTCGGCGTGAACCTATCCGTCTCGAGTCAGCAGGCGAGCGCTAGCCGACGCCAAAATCGTACCGGAAGATCAACTAGCCGCCGAAGCGACCTGAGTGGCTAAATAATTTGCTACAAAACACTATAAAGGGTATTAAAAACTATCCAAGTACGCAGCAACGGGAGCCCACCCAGTAAGGAGGCACTTATTTAGGCATGAGCGCGCGCTGACGCGCCGGCCTATCGCCTGCACCGTGTGACCGCGTCGGCGCTTTACCACGCTCGGACGGCGGCAGATCAGTAGGTCGGATTTCGTTTTTCTGCTCGAGCTGACGTAGGGGCGGGTTTGGAAACGAGAGCACATCGAGGCCTGGATTAAGCCCATCGACCGGCCGCTAACGACGCTTGATCGCCTTCGTATCAAACAACGATCATGATGCCTTGAGCTTGGTCCGCGGCACCGCTGAGTACGTACGTTCACCCGCGCGTCGCTGGCTACGCCTAAGCACCTTGACTGACGGCTGACCGATACGGTTTCATTGACCTAGAGTCGAAACACCTTGGGCTGTGCAACATTCAGCAAGGCTTACTCCACGATGCCCATGAACGCCAATACTTTAGGGAGTGACATTCATGGACCTCTACCGGGCGGATATCGGCGATGAAGGAATGGCATACGAATTTGCCGAAACGCTTTGCTCGCAAGGGTACGATGCGCGAGCTAACGGCGAATGGGTAGACTTGAGTCCTGAAACAGTGGAAAGCATGAGTGCCGAGATTGGCGAGGAATGCGATGGTCACCTTTCGGACGACCGCACTCGAATCAGATATCAATTTGGCACCTATCCCGTCCTAGCTCTTTATTAGAGACTTGCGAAGCGTCATTTGCGTTCTGCCCTCCAGGCTTAGTGTTGGGACTGAGACGCAAAGCCTCCTTGACGCAGTCGCCGCACGTGCGAGCCGGTGACGGATTCGGCGTATGCGCCCTATGCGCGCAAGCCTACGGCCCGCCGCTTGACTCCTGACCGCTCAGGGTCGTAGTAATGACGCCGTCCACAGCGGCCGGTCTATGACAGTCGCTTACGGCGCGAAGCGCCCTCGGTGGTGGAGAGGGAGCCAGACACCATGCGCGCCGCCTCGCCTGGAACTGGATGGCCGTGACTCGCCCTGAGGTCGTGCGCGGGCTGACGACCGACGTAACGCTGGGTCAAACCAACCAGAAGTCGGTCAAGCCGGCCTCGGCGACGGCGGGACCATGAGGTCCCGCCCCTCGTCCATAACCTGCAAGTCGTCACCGCGAACGAGGACCTTCCCGCTCGTCGCAAGCCGCAGATACGTGCGGGCGCCCGACGAGTGGTCGACTCGCCAGCCGCGAGTTCCGCTGGCCTCGTCGTCAAAGACGACGTCTGGTTGCCACGCGGCGGCACCATCCGGGCGGCGGACAAGCCGGCCGCGACTGGGAAAGGCAAAGCGTTGTAGTGAGATCGTGCCATGGAAATCGGGTGCACTCTCATCGGCAGATCCGCGCACGGGCGCCCAATCAGGCTCAATAGCTGCTTGCTCGCAATGTAAACGGGACCACGAGCGACCGTCGGCACCATCGGGTGACAAAGACCCGCGAGCGGTGCCGGTCTCGCGAACATCGCAGCGCGCGGTGCCGGCAACGCAATACCGAGGTTGTGCGAATCTGGCGCCCGGACTCCCGAGCGAAACCACGCGTTGCCGCGTCGGCGGCACCCAGCCCCGGGAGACCTGTGACGACCCCGTGCCGGCATCCGGACCAACGACCGGCGGAGCACGCTGTCAAGGTCGCCGTGGGACGCGAGCTGCTCGGGCGGCGGCGCCCGGAAGCGGGGCGGGCCGGTGAACGCTGCTCGACGTCGGCTACGGGTGACGCGAGCGGCCGGGTACGGGCCTCCGACAAGATCGAAGACGGCCGCACCCGGCGCCCGGCGAGACGGTTACGCGGGTAGCTGCGCCGGCGAGGGCACCGACCGGCCGCGCAGGGCGAACCACGCGCCCACGGCCAGGAGCAAGCCGGCCACCGACAGCTCGACCAGCATCCACGGCCAGCCGTACGACCAGTAGAGGTCCGGGCTCAAGGCACTGTGCACGGTGTAGATCGGATCGTCGGAAGTGCCGGCCACGCGCCACACATTGACCCAGAACGCGAACGCCGGCACCGCCAGCGCCACGACGGCCAGCGCGGTCAACGCGGACGCGAGCCGGGGGCGCGACGACGACCGCAGGCGATAGCCACCCGCGGCGACCAGCAGCCAGCCCCCGAGCAGGCCCAGCATCGCCCCGGCGATCACCAGCGGCAGCAGGGTGCCGTTGTCGAGCGGCGACGCCGTCAGCAGGATCTGCCCGTGCTCGCCCGAGACGTAAGCGGTGACGTCCATGGTCAGGCCGTCGCGGGTGGCTTCGAAGGAGCTGCCGCGCAGTTCCTGACTGATCTGGGCACCGGTCACCGGGTCCCAGGTCGAGGTCACCCCGCTGCGCGGCTGGATCGAGCCGAGTTCCCAGCCGTCGGCCGACAGGGTCCGGCGGGCGGCGTCGGGCGTCCAGGCGGCGCCGGCGTCGATCCCGGCGTCGGCGAACGTGACCGTCCACGGCGTGCTGATCCGGGACGTGTGGAAGTCGGAGCCGTCGCCCGCGATCTGGCGGGTCAGCGACTCGATGCCCGCCTGGGACGGCAGGTCGGCCATGGTCGAGGTGGCCGCCCACGAACCCGCGGCGGCCCCGAACCCGCCGCCGATCAGTGTGACGAGCACTGCCACGACGTAGAGCAGCGGCCGCCCGGACGGCAGCCGGAACCGCTGGCGCACGCCGCTGACCAGCAGGTCCCAAGCGTCGCCGCGGGTCGGCCGGGTCTGGCCGTCGTCGGCCATCTCGAGCAGCGTGGTGACCATCTCGGTGGCGTGGCCGCGCCGGTAGCCGGCCGGATAGGCGAACATCAGCCGGTGGTAGCGCCGTTCGAGGCCGGTCATGCGGCACCGCCGCCGAAGGACAGTCGCAGCCGGCTCTCGGCGGCCGACGCGTTGCGGCGCAGCCGGGCGATCTCGGTCTCGAGCGACCGCGCGCCGCTGGAGGTGATGCGGTAGTAGCGGCGCAGCCGGCCGTCGACCGCCTCTTCCCGGTCGACCTCGATCAGGCC
The DNA here is from genome assembly GCF_018829635.1 of Paractinoplanes bogorensis. Taxonomy (GTDB): domain Bacteria; phylum Actinomycetota; class Actinomycetes; order Mycobacteriales; family Micromonosporaceae; genus Actinoplanes; species Actinoplanes bogorensis. Next base: position 264,616 of record NZ_JAHKKG010000013.1, on the reverse strand, counting down.
CTGCTCGGCCAGCCGTTCGAGGGCGCCGTAGAGGGTGCCGGCCCGGAGTTTGACGTCGCCGCCGGACAGTTCGGCGACCGCGCGGACGATCGCGTAGCCGTGCAGCGGCTGATCGGCCACGGAGGCCAGGATCAGAAAGGTGGGTTCCTGCATGCCGGAACCGTACAGCCTCCGGTATATACCGTCAACCGTACTATGAAACCCACTGGCCCTTGCCGGCGTGCTTGGCCGCGTACATGCTCAGGTCGGCCCGGCGCATCAGGCCGCTCGCGTCGTCACCGGCCGAGGCGCAGGCCACCCCGATGCTGGCGTTGGCGCGAACCACCGTTTCCTCGTACGCGATGGGAAAGGTCATCGCCTCCAGGATCCGGTCGGCCGTGGCCGTCGCACTCGCGTCGCCGCAGTCGCGCAGCAGCACCGCGAACTCGTCCCCGCCGAGCCGGGCCACCAGGTCACCCGGGCGCACCGACGCGCGCAGCTTGTCGCCCACCCCGATCAGCAGCGCGTCACCGGCGGCGTGCCCCAGCGAGTCGTTGACCGCCTTGAACCCGTCCAGGTCGATCACCAGCACCGCTGTCCGGCCGGGCAGCGCGGCGGCGACCTCGTCGTAGAAGTGGGTGCGGTTGGCCAGCCCGGTCAACCCGTCGGTCTGGGCCTGCCGGCGCAGCCGGTTCTCCTGTTCGCGCAGCTCGGCCAGGGTCGCGTCGAGCCGGTCGATCAGCCGGGTGTTGTCGCGGAACGCCGCCAGCTGCCGGCACACCACGAGCGCGAAGATGATGCCGAGCCCGATCATCGCGCCCCACAGCCGGGCGTTCGGCCCCTCGGGCAGCACGACGAGCACGGCAGCAAAGGCAACCGCGATTCCGCCGTACGGGAGAAGGCTGTACGGCTTCCGCCGATGCGGGACGAGGCTGGTGGTCTCGGCGTGGCGCGCGACGACCTCCTGCACGCGCGGGCCGAGCAGGATGAGGAACGACGGCAGCAGCCGCACCGCGTAGACGTAGGCGGGCATCGGGCCGTCGGCGCCCGGTTCGAGGAAGAACCCGCAGCTGTTGACCGCGGCCGAGACGATCATCGGGAGGGCCGCGGTCCGGTGCATCGGCGCGTTGCCGCTGAGCACCAGCTTCACCGCGGCGAACCCGGAGGTGAGGATGACCGCGCCCGAGATGAGCGTGGTCACGACGTTGTCGGCGTCCTCCGGGCCGACGGCGAAACACCAGGCCACCACGGCGCCGGCCACCAGCACGGTGGTCGCGTCGAGCCAGAAGGCGACCCGTTCCCGGCGCGAGTGCCCGGGCATCGGGTGGATCAGCATCACCACGATGATGGCGAGCAGGCCGATGCCGAACAGCACGCCCTGCACGGTTCCGCCTGCCGTCGACCACTGGTCGTCGTGGGAGAACGCGTACGTGGCCTGGACGCAGTCCCCGACCACGAACGCGGCGCAGGCACCACCCATGGCGAGCCAGAACCGGCGCTGAGCCCCGGACGAGATGCGGACGACCCGCCAGGACGCGTACGCCACCATCGCGTCGAGCAGCGGCTGCGCGGCCCAGAAGACCTGGACCTGCCCGTTGGCGTGCCCGGACAGGACGAACATCAGGCCGACCGCGGCCAGGGTCCACGCCGTGGCCACGAGAAGGAGGGGATCGCGCCGGGCCGCGTCGAACGCGATCCGGGCAACCGACCTGTCGTGGCTCACCTCGTCGCTATCGGTCGCGCGGGCGCCCGGCTGAGGATTACGCCGGGCGGGGCAGCCGAATCGTCACCGTGGTCCCGTGCGGCTCCCGGGCCCCGGCGGTCGCGGTGCCGCCGTGCTGGGCGGCGGTCTGCGCGACGATCGCCAGCCCCAGACCCGAGCCGGGCAGCGCGCGGGCGGCGGGCGCCCGATAGAACCGGTCGAACACGTGCGGCCGGTCGGCGGCGGCGATCCCCGGACCCTCGTCGTCGACGGCCAGTTCCCACCAGAGCGGGCCGGCCGCCTCGACCCGGACCGTCACCGTCGCGCCGGGCGGGCTCCATTTGGCCGCGTTGTCGAGCACGTTGACGACCATCCGCTCGAGCTCTCCGGCGCGTCCGGACACCATCGCCCGTACGGGATGAAACTCGAACTTGACCGTCGCCGCCCGAATGCGCACGCGGGCCACGGCGGCGGCCACGACGTCGGCCAGGTCGACCGGTTCGGGGGTCTCGCGGGTCGCGTCCTCGCGGGAGAGCTCGACGAGTTCGGTGGTGAGCGTGGTGAGCTCGCGCACCTGCGAGTCGAGGTCGGCCAGCAGCTCGGCCCGGTCCGGCGCGGGCAACAGATGGGCCTGGGCCGGGCGTTGCTCGACCCGCAGCAGCAGCTCGACGTTGGTGCGGATGCTGGTCAGCGGCGTCCGCAGCTCGTGCCCGGCGTCCTCGACCAGGGTGCGCTGGGCCCGGCGGGAGGTGTCGATCGCGGCCAGCATCGTGTTCACCGACCGGCCCAGCCGGGCCACCTCGTCCGTCCCGGTCACCTCGATCGGGCACCCGAGATCCATCGTCACCGCCACCCGCTCGACCGCATCGGTGAGCCGCTCGACCGGCGCCAGACCGGCCCGCGCCACGACCCGCCCGAGCCAGGCCGCCCCCGCCACCCCGGCCACGCAGACCAGCGCGAGCAGCCCGGCCAGCATGGTCAGCGACTGCCGGGACCGCTCCTGGTTGAGCGCGACCTGCACAGCGCCGCCCCCGTCGAGCGGCACGGTCAGCATCTGGTGGACGCTGCCGTCGATCCGCACCTCCTCCTGCCGGGGCGGACTGGTGCCGGCGGCGACCGCGCTCGCCGCGGCGGTCACCGGCAGCAGCCCGGTCGGGCTCGCGGTCACTGTCCCGCTCACGTCGACGAACTGCCAGCGCGGACCGAAAGGCTTTCCCCCGTACGTCGGGGTGGCCTGCCACTGTCCCGGTTGCGCGGCGATCGCCTGGGCCTCGGTCGCCAGCGTGGCCTGCACCTGGTGGGCGTGCAGGGCGGCCACAGTCAGCAGGGCCGCCCCGGCCATCACGACCACGGCGGCGGCGACCGCGGCCGCGACCATCACCGCGAGGCGCCCGTGCAACGACTTCACAGCGGGTCCTCACGCAGCACGAATCCCACCCCGCGCACGGTGTGCAGCAGGCGCGGCTCCCCCAGCTTGCGCCGCAGATAGCCCAGGTAGACGTGGATGCTGTTCGACCCCTCGCCGAAGTCGTAGCCCCACACCTGCTCGAACAGCGCGGCCCGGCTCAGCACCTGCCGCGGGTGCCGCAGGAACACCTCCAGGATGGTGAACTCGGTCCGGGTCAGCCGCAGCGGCTGATCGTCCCGCCACACCTCGCGCGTCTCGGGATCAAGACGGATTCCCCCGTACGCAAGAACAGTCGACGCGCTGGCGGCCAGCGCCGAGCGCCGCAACATCGCGCGCACCCGGGCCAGCAGTTCCTCGAACGCGAACGGCTTCACCAGGTAGTCGTCGGCCCCCGCGTCCAGCCCCGCCACCCGGTCGCCGACGCTGTCCCGCGCGGTCAGCATCAGCACCGGCAGCGGCACCCCTTCCGAGCGCAGCAACCGGCACGTCTGCAGACCGTCGAGCACCGGCATGCTGACGTCCAGGATCATCGCGTCCGGCGCGGTGCTGCGGGCCAGCTCGAGCGCCTCGCGCCCGTCCGCCGCGGTGTCGGCCTGGTAGCCCTCGAACCGCAGCGTCCGCGCAAGCGAGGCGCGCACCGCCGCGTCGTCGTCGACCACCAGGATCCGCATGTCTCTCCCCTATCCGAGCTGAGCCGCGTCCAGCGCCGCCTGCAGCGACTCCTTGTACGCGGCACTGGTGAAGGTGGCCCCCGACACCGAGTCGATGTCGGCGCTCTGCTTGGCCAGCGCCTGCTCATGCAGCGACGGCAGCGCGCCCTTGGTGATCCCCGCGTCGGCCGGGTCGTCGGCCGGGGACACCGGCGCGTCCACCGCGGTGACCTTGCCGTCGGCCACGGTGATGCGGACCTGCACCGGCCCCCAGTTCGTCGGGACCGCGGAACCGTCGAACTGGCCCTCCCCCTTCGACGCGCCCGGCGCAGAGATCGCCTCGGGCGCCGCGGCGGGCGTACTGGTGCTGGTGCGATAGCTGAACAGCAGCACGAGTGCGGCCACGGTCGAGAACATCCACAGGGTGATACGTCGCATCGGTCGGCCTCCCGTTACCAGCTGAAGAGTTCGGTGTGCACCCGCGCGGCCGGCACTCCCGCCGCGCGGACCGCGGTCCGCGCCTGCGCCGCCCACTCCTCCGGGCCACAGATGAAAACCCGGGCAGCGCGCACATCCGGGGCGAGCGAGAACAGATCGTCCGAGCGGTCGGCGGGCAGCCACGAGCTGCCGCGCGACCCGGTCAGGTAGACCACGCGCACCCCACGCTCGGCCGCCAACCGGTCCAGTTCCGGGCGGAAGGCGGTCGCGGCGTCATCGCGTACGCGATAAAGCAGGGTGGCCTCCCCCGGCGCATAGGGGAGCTCGCCGAGCAGGGCCAGCAGCGGGGTGATCCCGATGCCGCAGGCCAGCAGCACCACCGGCCCGCCCGCGTAGGACTCGCCGGTCAGCTTGCCGAACGGACCTTCCACGAGAACCCGGGTGCCGCGCTTGAGGGTCGCGACCCGCCCACTGCCGTCGCCCGAATCCTTGACCGTGATCCGCAACTGATCGGACGGTGCCGCCGACAACGAGAACGGGTTGGAGCGCGTCCAGCCCGGCCCGTCAAGAAACCGCCAGTGGAAGAACTGCCCGGCCCGGGCCGGAAGTCTATGCAGGTCATGACCATCGAGGTAGACGGAGGTGATGCCGTGCGCCTCAGGCACGACCCGGTCGACAACCAGCCGGTGACGGCGGTTCCGCAGCAGAGGTAACACGACCCGGTACGTGAGAACGGCCGCGACGGCGATGCCCCACAGCCCCCACCAGTAGGCGGTGGCAAGAGGCGAACCGACGAAGTCACTGCCCGACCAGAGCTGGTGCGGAAGGGCGAGAAAGGCGCCCAGGTACGCGTACAGGTGAAGCAGATGCCACGACTCGTATCGCAGCCGGCGACGCGCGGCCCGGATGCTGGTGACCACGACCATGACGAGCGCGAGGGTGCCCGAGGCGGCCAGGAGCATGCCCGGGAAGTTCCAGATCATGCTCCACAGCTGGGCCAGAGGATTCGTACGGGCGGTGCTCGCATAGCCCAGCGTGATCAGCACGATGTGGGTGAGGAGCAGCCAGAACGAGGTGAAACCGGTGACCCGGTGCCAACGGGCCAGGCGGTCCTGACCGAAAGCGCGCTCGACCAGGGGGATGCGGGCCATCAGGAGCACCTGGATCAGCAGCAGGTCGGAGGCCCACAGGCCAAGGAGGCGACCGGTGGCGGAGAGCGCACCGCCACCGGTCAGATCCTGCGGTCCCCCGTTGGCCACCCAGATCGAGGTGACGACTGTCAGGGAGGCGCCTGCCGCCGTTGTGGCCGCGGCGCCCCACCATCCCGGGGTTCTTGCCCTGTTGATCGTCATGCGGTCAACTGTGGCTTCATTACATGAAGGCTCAAGTAAATGAGTCTAAGAGCACGTTAAGAGTTCTGCTCTTTTGGGGGCCCGTTTTGGTTGCGCTGGGACGGCTGGGGGCCAGGGTGACCACTGATGGCGGTGGGGCGTCTTATTGCCTTCAGTGGTCACCCTGGCCCCCAGCCTTGCGTGGGAATCACCTTTCGGCAGGACTCTGGTTGCGCGGCTGGTGGATGCGGCTTGGTCTTGGGCGGTCCGCCTGCGGTTGGGGGTCTGGCTTCCGCGTTGGGGTTGCTGCAGGCGTGATTGGCGGGCGAGCGGGCCTGAGTGGTGGGTCATGCGAGCGAACCGTGCCGGTTGCGCTCAGTACGTCGCGCTTGGGCGATGGGTTACGGCCAAGGCCCTTGTGGTTAAGGGGGTGAGGCGGTTGCGGTAGGGGTTGGCCTGTTGTGGTTGCGGTAGTCGGGCGGCCTCCGCCGGGCGGGTGGCCTGTTGTGGGTGCGGTGGGTGGGTCGCTTGCGCTGGCTGCCGTCAGCACGGTTTCGGGGTGTCGGTGAGATCGAGCTAGGGCTGTCGTCCGACCCTGCGGAACGCCTGCGTGGAGAAGCCGTGCGCGCCAACCGAACGCGGTCGCCACGGGCTTGACCCGCCTGATCGGGAGGCTCCAGCATGCGGCACCTCCGTCGCCATCGCGGAAAACCTGGACGCGTCTCGTACCCGTAAGCACGAGAACGGGTTTTCAGCAGCGCAAGTCGCCCGGTTCGGGGATCTCCTTGCGACGGCAGCCTCCGCTTATCGTGAGGGAGGGCTGGGCGCAACCGGGGTTTGGTTGCGCCCAGCCCTCCCTTGCGATTCGCTTTGGCCGCCGCCGCAAGGAGATCCCCGAACCACCCAACCGCACCCATCGCCAGGGAGATCTCCGCAGCGATGGCCGGGTCTGGGGCAGCGCCCCAGGGTCTTCCCAGCAAAGCCGAGCACACGCGACGGCCGGGCCCAGGACCTCCCACGCACAGTCGGGCGCACGCGAGAGCAGTGGGACGCGCTGGTCGCGCTGGCCAATGACTACGCGCGGTCGCCCGCCCTCGACCCGATCGGGCAGGCCGGCGCCGTGCGACGGCCGGGCCAGGCTCTCCGCACTCACAGCTGAGGGCACAACGCGAGCGCTGGGCCCAGGTTCTCCCCCGCACAGCCGTGAGCACGCGACGGCCGAGCCCCAGGCAACCCACGCACAGCCGGCCCTACGCACAGCCGGCCTAAGCACGCGACGAACGGACACCACGGTCACCCCGCCGGCAACCGGGACCACGTGCGAGGGCCGGGGTCTTCGCAGCTGAGCCCGGCGACGGTAATGGGAAGCAAGCCGGCACCGAGCGCGACGCTTCCCGCAGCGGCACCATCGAGCGCAGGACTCCCCCGCGCGGGAGGGGTCAGCGGGAGCGCGGGCGGGCGCCCAGCGGCCGCGCAGGAGCGTGCCGCACCCGGATGGGCGCGTCATCGCTGGGCCGGATGCGGCGGCAGGACGCGCCGGTCACCGTGACTCCGCGGCTGACCGGGAGCGAGGGCGCCGGCGCGGCGCAGTCGGCGCTGCACGGTCTGGGCTGCCAGAGCAAAGACCAGTTCAGAATCCGGGCCATGGTGCCTCCCTCTCGCCACGCATCGTCCCCCAGCGCCCCGCCAGTGTCGCGCCCACCTCGGGCGTGGGTGAAACGGCTCTCAGCCCGGGCTCAGCCACCCGATCGCGCAGGGCCTGGAGCAGCGCGGCGTCGCGTGTGCCCGGCGCCGCCCAGTTGAGGACGATGTGCAGGTCGGCGCACTCGATGGTCAGGATGTCGCAGTCGAGGGTGATCTCGCCCAGATCGGCGTGGACGACCGTCTTGCGGGAGCGGCCCTGCGGCACCGAGTAGTACCGCGACCACAGCTCCGCGAAGCGCGGATTCGCCGCCCGCAGGCCGCTGATCAACTCGGCCACGGCCCGGTCGTCGGGGTAGCGGGCCGCTGCTCGGCGCAGGTCGGCGACCAGGCGGCGTTCCAGGGCGTCGGTGTGGGCGGGCTCTCGGGAGACCCGGGACGCGCCGGGCGGGGCGGCACCCGCGAAATGGCCCCGGGCCAAGTTGTCGGTGGAGCCGTCGAACAGTGCGGCCCACAGCGGGTTCCACTGCACCGGGTCCCAGGCCGCGGTGAAGACGGCGAGCGGGGTGTCGCTCATCCGGTCGATCATCTGCTGGACGCCGGGTGGGATCGAGCGGGGTACCGAGCCGGAGGGCGGGGGCACCGAGCCGGCCAGGCGGTAGAGCAGGTCGCGGTCGACCGGGCCGAGGCGTAGCGCCCGGGCCAGGGCGCCGAGGACCTGCGCCGACGGGTGGGCCGAGCGGCCCTGTTCGAGCTGCACCAGGTAGTCGACGGAGATGCCGACGAGCAGGGCCAGCTCTTCGCGGCGCAGGCCGGGGACGCGGCGGTCGCTGCCCGGTGGCAGGCCGACGTCGGCCGGGGCGACGCGCTCACGCCACGAGCGGAGAGCCAGGCCGAGTTCCGTACGGGTACGTCCCATCGGCCAAGTATGCGCAGGATCCGGGGGCCCTGGGTGGTACCGGTAGTCCCAGGGAAAACGGGTGCCTGGCGGGAACCCGGCGCCGGGCCGAGCATCGACGCCATGACCAACACGCTCATCACCGGAGCCAACAAGGGACTGGGTTTCGCCGCCGCTCGACGGCTGATCGCCGCGGGGCACAACGTCTGGATCGGCGCGCGCGATCCGGAACGCGGGCAGGCGGCCGCCACCGCGCTCGGGGCCCGGTTCGTGCCGCTCGACGTGACCGACGACGCGTCGGTCGGGGGCGCGGCTGAACTCGTACGGGAAAAGGTGGGAAGGCTTGATGTTCTGATCAACAATGCCGGGATCAATGCGGGTGGCAGTGTGCCGGGCACCGACATGACGTTCGAGGACTTCCGGGCGGTGTTCGACGTCAACGTCTTCGGCGTGGTGCGGGTCACGCATGCGTTCCTGCCGCTGCTGCGCGCTTCGGAGGCGCCGTCGGTGATCAACGTGTCGAGCGGGCTCGGTTCGTTCCACCAGATGACCGAGACAGAGTGGGGCAAATGGGTGGTGCCCGCTTACAGCGCGTCGAAGTCGGCACTGACCATGCTGACGATCCAGTATGCGAACGCGCTGCCGGGGATCCGGTTCAACGCGGTCGACCCGGGGTGGACGCCGACCGACACCAACGGCAACACGGGACCGCAGACCGTCGAGGAGGGCACCGACGCGGTGGTGCGGCTGGCCGCCATGGGGGTGGGCGCTCCGACGGCGACCTTCACCGACCGTCGCGGGACCGTGCCGTGGTAGAGATCGACGATGGGATTCGAGATGCCGGCCAACCGGCACTGTGGACCGCGGTCGAGGCGCTCCGCGGCTGCGTCGGAGAGGGGACGCGTTCGCCGAGCCACTGGTCGGCGTCCCAGGCGTGGAACCGTTCCCGCTCGGTGAACCCGAGCCGGGCGGCCAGCCGCATCGAGCCGGTGTTCGCGGTCTGCGTGGCCAGCACCACCGGTTCGCCCGGCAACGCGCCGTCGAACCAGGTCAGGACCGCGCCGCACGCCTCGGTCGCGTAGCCCTGCCCCCACGCCCGGGGCAGGAACAGGTAGCCGAGGTCGACCTTGCCGACGGCGGCCGGGCGGTGCCGTTCCGGCCGGCGCAGCATGAGGTGGCCGATCAGGTCACCTTCAAGGTCGGCCACGAAGCTCCCGGGCCACTCGGCGGGGACGGCGGGCGTGTCGCGTTCCAGATCGGCCCGGGGCTGCGCGCCGCCGAGATATTTGTGCACCTCGGGCGACGCGTACAGCTCGATGAAGGCCGGGCGGTCGCGGGCCTCGGTCGCGCGGAGCACCAACCGCTCGGTGCGGATCGGCTCGGGCGGCCAGGCGACGGATCCTAAGGTCATCGGGCCAGTTTGGAGTGATGGCGGCCGTAAAAGAAGTACAGGGCCAGCCCCAGCACGAACCAGACCGCGAACCGCAGCCAGGTGACCGGCTCGAGGAAGGTGATCAGCCAGATCGAGAAGACGACGCCGATCACCGGGATGACCGGCATGCCGGGCAGGCGGAACGTCCGCGGGATCTCGGGCCGGCGGTAGCGCAGCACGATGACGGCCACGCAGACCACGACGAAGGCCAGCAGGATGCCGATGTTGGTGAGCTCGGCCGCCTCGCGGATGGGCAGGAAACCGGCGATGACCGCGGACGCGATGCCGGCGATCCAGGTGACCCGCGACGGCACCCGGCGGGTCGGATGCAGTTTGCCGAACCAGGCGGGCAGCAGACCGTCGCGGCTCATCGAGTACCAGACCCGGGTCACGCCCAGCATGAAGGTGAACATCACGGTCAGGATGCCGATGATGGCGCCGACCGCGATGACGTCGGCGATGCCCGACAGTCCGACCGCGGCGAACGCGGACGAGAAGCCGCTCTCCGGGTCGATCTCGGTGTACTTCTGCATGCCGGTCAGCACCAGCGTGGCCAGCACGTACAGGACCATTGAGATGATCAGCGAGTAGATGATGGCCTTGGGCAGGTGGCGCCGGGCGTCCTTGGACTCCTCGGCCGCGGTGCTCATCGCGTCGTACCCGAAGACGGCGAAGAACACGGTGGCCGCGCCCGTGATCGCGCCGCTCCAGCCGAACGGGAAGAACGGCTCGTAGTTCGACCGGGTGATGTGGAACGCGCCGACGATCACGACCAGCAGCACGATGGCCACCTTGAGCACCACGACGATCGTCTCGGCGCGGGCCGCGGCGCGGATCCCGCGGTTCAGCAGATAGGCGATGAGCAGGCACAACACCACGGCGAAGAGGTCGACCACGTGCCCGTCGCCGGTGCCGGGCGCGCCCAGCATCCAGGCCGGCAGGTTCAGCCCGAGATCGGCCATCAGGAACGAGAAGTAGCCGGAGATGCCGATCGCCACCACCGCCACGATCGCCGTGTACTCGAGCAGCAGGTCCCAGCCGATGAACCAGCCCACGACCTCGCCGAGCACGACATACCCGTACGTATAAGCGGACCCGGCCTTGGGGATCATGCCGGCGAACTCGGCGTAGGACAGCGCGGCGGCGGCACTGGCGATGCCCGCGATCAGGAACGAGAACAGCACGGCGGGCCCGGCGGTCTCGTTGGCGACCGCACCGGCCAGCGCGAAGATGCCCGCGCCGATGATGCCGCCGACCCCGATCGCGGTCAGTTGCCACAGTCCGAGCGAACGCGTGAGGTCGGTCTCGCGCTCGTCGGAGACATCGTCGATCGGCTTCCGGCGGAAGATCCCCGACCCCCGGCCGAACCGCTGCGGTGACACGGACATGGCGGCCTCCTCGCTGAGCGCTCCTACTCGGAGTACCACGCGAAGCCGCCGCGCGCATCTACAGGCATGGATTCTTCAGGGTGCCGGCCAGACCTCACCCGCGGGCCAGCGCGACCGCGATGAACAGCCCGTAGAACACGATGAACCCGGCGATCAGCGCAATCGTGGTGCCAGGCCCGATCGGATGCTCGTTCTCCTCGTCCTCCACACCCGCCCAACGAGCCACACAGTGACAAGCACAAGATTTCCCCCGTACGGGCGAGGGTCGCGCGCCGCATTAGTCAGTTCAAACCGCTATCTCGTACAGCAGTCGACCCAAGACCGCCTCCCCAGCGGGTCAGGACAGAGCCGAGCAGTCAGCACGTCAAGCACCACTCGACCACAACGTCGGGAGATGGGTCAGGTGCGGATCCGGGCGATCAGCAGGTCAGCCGACAATCACCCAGAGCCCCAGGTGACAGCTCAAGGACAGAGCCGGGCGATCAGCACGTCAGCGGTCGCCGGCCCGGAGCTCCCGGGAGACGAGCCAGGGGCAGAGCCGGGCGATCAGCACGTCAGCGACCGCCGGGCCGGAGCTCCCGGGAGACGAGCCAGGGGCAGAGCCGGGCGATCAGCACGTCAGCGACCGCCGGGCCGGAGCTCCCGGGAGACGAGCCAGGGGCAGAGCCGGGCGATCAGCACGTCAGCGATCGCCGGGCCGGAGCTCCCGGGAGACGGGTCAGGGGCAGAGGCGGGCGGTGAGCTCATCGGCGGCGGCCCGCCAGGCGCCCTCGGTGTCGTCGGTGATCTTTTCGAACAGGGCGGGCACCCCGTCGACCGGGCGGCGCTCGCCCGACCAGTGCAGCATGGTGTTGGCGGCGTGATAGCGGACCAGGTATTCGGGATCACTGACCGCCGTGGCCAGCGCCCGCACCAGGGCCGTGCTGGGCGGGAAGCCGGAGAGGGCGATCGCCGCGTCGAGCCGGACGAACTCGGACTGCGACCCCATCAGCACCCCGGCGATCGGCGTCGCCCAGCCCGGGTCGCGGGTCATCGCGTAGAGCGCCTCGGCCACCCGGACCCGGAACTCCTCGGTGGCCCGGCCGAGCGCGGTGCGCAGGATGCTGACGCCGTCGGGTGGGGCGAGCCCGGCCCCGGCAAGCGCCGTGAACGACTGCGCGGCGAGCGTGTCACCGGTGACCAGGCCGGCCCGCAACATGCGCTCGACCAGCCGGTGATCGCGCCGGGCCGCCTCGATCAAGGCCGTGAACTGCGGACCCTCATGCCACACCTGATAGGGGTCGCCGAAGATCTCCCGCCGCCACCGCTGCCACTCCGCATCCCCGTCCATCGACGGACATTATTAGCACGGCTAGCTGAGCGTGGTCGCATCGCCACCCGATCACTTCCCACCTGGCACAAATGTGAGGCGACCGTTAAGAAGTTTCACAAACGCGCGCGCGGCCGGCTCCGGTGAACAAACGCGCAATGCACTGACGCGCGGGGACCGATCGCTGCGGACGAAACACGTAATGAGTGAACATGCGCGGACCGACGGCTGCGGGACCGAACGTCCAACGAGCGAACACGCACGGACCGGCCGCCGCGAACGGAACACGCAGCGAGCGAACGCGCGCGGTTTGGCCGCTGCGGACTGAACACACAACGAGCGAACACGCGCGAACCGGCCGCCGCGGACCGAACACGCAACGAGCGAACACGCACAGACCGGCCGCCGCGCACCCAACACGCAACGAACGAACACGTGCGAAATGGCCGCAGCGGACGGAACGCGTAGTGAGCGGAAGCGCGCGGACTGAGCGCTGCGGGCAAACGGGACGGGTCCCGGCTGCGTGGTTGCGCGGCCGGGACCCGTACGGGAAAAGGAACCTAGTGGGCCATGGCTCGCGGGGCGTCCGGGTCGACGTCGAGCGGGCCGGTGCGGAACAGCAGGGCCGACACCACGGCGCAGGCCAGGAACAGGCCGCAGGACCACCAGAACACGGTGTGGTAGCTGGCCAGCGACGCCTCGGCCATCAGGGTGGCCGACTTCGGGTGCGAGGCGGCGTAGTTCGTGGCGGCGGTCGCCGCGAACGAGCTGAGCAGCGCCGTGCCGATCGAGCCGCCGATCTGCTGGACCGTGTTGATCATTGCCGAGGCCACGCCCGCGTCGCGGTGCTCGACGCCGCTGGTGGCGGCGTTCTGAGTGGGGGCGAAGACCAGGCCCAGGCCGAGGCCGATGATCAGCAGGCCGGGCAGGACGCCGGACACGTAGGTCGAGTCGAGGTCGAGGCGGGTCAGGAACAGCATGCCGCCGGCCGCGATGAGCGCGCCCACCGGGACGAGCGGGCGCGGGCCGATCTTCGGGGTGAGGATCGAGCCGGCCGTGGTGGCCGAGGTCATGATCGCGGCGAGCATCGGCAGGAACGCCAGGCCGGTCTGCACCGGCGTGAATCCGAGGTTGCCGACCATGTAGTAGGTCAGGAACAGGAAGATGCCGAACATGCCCATGCCGGAGATGCTGATCGCGGCGTAGGAGCCGCCCCGGTTGCGGTCGAGCACGACCCGCAGCGGCAGCAGCGGGTTGGTCACGCGCAGCTCGATCACCACGAAGGCGACCAGCAGGACGACACCGCCGATCATCGGGACCAGCGCGGTGGCCGAGGACCAGCCGTCGGTCTCCACCTTGCCGAGACCGAAGACGAGACCGACCAGACCGGCGACCGACGTGACGACGCCCGGGATGTCGATGCGAGCGCGCGACGTGACCGGCTCGTCGGTGAGCTTGAGCAGCGCGCCGGCGACGGCGACGGCCGCGATCACCAGGTTGACGAAGAGGCACCAGCGCCACGACGCGTACTCGGTGAGCACGCCGCCGAGCAGGAGGCCGACCGCGCCGCCGGCACCGGAGATGGCGCCGAAGATGCCGAACGCCTTACCGCGCTCGGACGGCTCGGTGAAGGTCGTGGAGAGCAGCGAGAGGGCGGCCGGGGCCAGGGCAGCGCCGAAGGCACCCTGCAGTGCGCGGGCGATGATCAGCATCTCGAGGCCGTTGGCGGCGCCGCCGAGGGCCGAGGCCAGGGCGAAGCCGACCAGGCCGATGAGGAACATGCGCTTGCGGCCGAAGAAGTCGGACAGACGGCCGCCGAGCAGCAGCAGCGAACCGAAGGCGAGCGCGTACGCGGTGACGACCCACTGGCGGGAGGCGTCCGAGAACGCCAGGTCGGCCTGGGCCGTGGGCAGGGCGATGTTCACGATGGTCGCGTCCAGCACCACCATGAGCTGGGCCATCGCGAGCACCACGAGCGCCCACCAGCGGCCCGAGGGCACCGGCGTCGCCGCGGGCGGCGGCGTGGCCGGGCGAGCCTGAGTATCGGTCGTCATCCGTAACCTTCCACGAGAAGCGGGGTCGAGTCCCCCATTGCTTCGGCAGAGAGTCCGGTTCGATAAGACCGTTATCGGCGGATACAACCGACCCGCAACCAACACCCGGCCCCGGTACGCGGCGACACGTACCGGGGCCGGGCGGAAACACCGCGTTTCAGGCGCTGAGGAGGCGGCCCACGTTCTCGGGTGCGAAGAACTCGACCGGCGACGTGACGCCCGAGTTGAGGCGGGCGAACGCGTCCATCGCGGGCTGCTTGCCGACGATCCCGGAGACCAGCTGGATCATCTGCTCGTCCGGCGGCTGCAGCGACGCGATGCCCAGCGTCATCTGATAGACCGGCATGGCCCGGGTGTCACGACGGGTCTGATATCCGGCCAGCGCCTCGTCCCACGCCGTGCCGCCGCCCAGCGTCTCGTCGAGCGCCTGCGCCAGGCTTTCGGCGTCGAGGAAGGCGTCGGTGATGCCCTGCGCCGTGATGAAGTCGCGGCTGTAGCCGGAGTCGCCGACCAGAGCCCACCCTTTCCCGTACGGGACCCGGAAGTAGTTCGGCACCGAAGCCCCGACGATCTTCTCCTCCCGCTTCGCGTCCTTGATCCTCTCGGCGAACGCGGGGGCCGACTCGAACATCGCCATCATCGTGTTCTCGACGTCGTTGCGGTGCTCGGCCAGCTCGGCGTGCGGCCACCCGCCGATGACCAGGGTGAGGTCGTCGTTGGTCGGGCACACGGCCCACCCGCGGCCCGGCCGGCTGTACGCCTCGAAGGTGTCGGTCGGCAGGTTGCTCCAGTACGAGTAGTAGCCCACGGTGAGCGCGGGGCGATCCTCGTACGCGGCCGGGCTGGTCGCCTTGGCCACGACGGAGTTGCGCCCGTCGGCCCCGACGACCACGCGCGCCCGCTCGACCGTCCCGTCGGCGCCCCGGATGCCGACGACCGCGCCGTCCTCGACGAGCACCTCTTCGACCGTGTAGCCCTCACGCACCTCGACCCCGGCCTTCGCCGCCGCGTCGAGCAGGATCTTGTCGAGCAACTGGCGGCGCGGCGCGTACGCGTACGGGGAATCGGCCGTGCCCGGCGCCCCGGCGAGCTGCAGCGGCCCGAAGTCGAACGAGTAGCGCCCGACCGGCGGCACCCCGGTCGCCACCACGTCGTCGAGCAGACCCCACCGCTGCAGCGCCGACGCGCCCGGCGGATGGATCACGTGGGTGGAGACGGTGTCGCTGGGAAAGGTGGCCCGATCGACCAGCAGCGTCCGGAATCCCTTGCGGGCGAGCAACATGGCCAGCGGCGACCCGGCAACGCGGGCCCCGACCACAATGACGTCGTACATGATCCCCCTAGTCAGCAGTCCCCCGCCATAGTGGACGACCAGGCCCGCAGATCGCTACCCGGACAGGACGATGCCGTCGTCGCGGACGATCAAGGCCCGGCCGTCGGGGGCCACGGCCAGCAGGGATTTCCGCGCGTCGCCGGAGTAGAAGTCGAGCGGCGTACGGGTGCATCGGTCGTCGCAGCGCCACAGGACCTGCAGCCAGTGCTGCGGTTCGGGGCCGAAGTTGAGGTGGAAGCCCGGGGTGGCGCGGGCCGGGAGCGCGCTGGTGACGTAGACGGTGGAACCGGCCGCGACAGCGGCGACTGCCTCGCCTGAGATCGGCACCGAGCTTTCGCCGCGGCGCAGCTCGCCGTTGGCTACCAGGTAGGAGTCGGGCGGGCCGACGACCTCGTCCGACTGTTTCGGGGCGGCACAAGTTACCGGGTCGCAGGTGAAGCGGACGATGCCGTGGCCGAGCCAGAACGACGCGGACGGGCGGCCGTCGGCGCCGATGGACAGGCGGGCACGGTCGCCATCGGAGTAACCGTCGGAAGGCGTCCGGTCGAGGACGCCGATGTCGTGGCGTTGCGGCGCGGTGCAGGGGACGTCGGCGCAGCGGATCAGCGAGTATTTGTACTTGCCGGGGATGGAGAGCGCCACGAACAGCCACAATGCTCCGTCGGGGGCGGAGGCTCCGGCCACCTCGGTGCGGGCGGTGAGGTCGATCTTCTCGCGGGCGGACGCGCGCACCGGGAGCCACGCCATCGAGCATCCTTCCCGTACGCATCTCCCGTACTGCACGAACGGGCCGCCCTGGTCGGGGCCACCGGTCACGGCTGTCTTGATCACCGCACCGTCCGGGCCGACGGTCGCCGTGCCGAACCCGGGCACCGCCGGCCCGCCGCCGCTGACGTCGGTGAACGTCTCGCACAGGTCGTCGTCGCAGAACCAGGCCCCGCCGACGGTCGCGATCACCGGGTGCCGGCCGGCCGGCCAGGCCACGGCCACCGCGGTCGACGGTCCGTGCGCGTTGAACCGGATCGGCGGCTCGTGGGTCAAGTTCAACTTCGTCATCCCGTACGGGATGAGGACCGCCACCACCAGCACCAGGACGGCGGGCCAAAGCCGGGGCGGGCGCGACTCCCCCGTTTCCCGCACGTGCGGGGCGGCGGCCAGCGACACCTGCGCGGCCAGCACGACGATCATGACCAGCGCCACTGCCGGGACGTCGAGCCGAAGGAGTCCGTACGTGAGGAAGGCCGGCAGCACGACGCCACCCAGCAGGAACAGGATGGCCTGACGCCACGACGGTCGCGGGCCGCCGACGACGCGGGCGATCCCCGCCAGCAGGATCCGCACGGCCACGAGAGCGCCCAGGAGCTGCACCGCGATGAGCAGGACGAGGGTCGCCGGGCCGATGACAGCGCCCGCGATCGCCCAGGTCGCGAGCGCCGTGCCACCGGCCGCGGCGATCAGGCCGAGCGCGAAGATCGGGAGCTGCTTGATCCCCTTCCACCAGGATGCGAACGGTCCGGCGCCGCGGACGACGGCCCACACGCCGCCGACCAGGCCGATCAGCCACAGCGCGACCAGGACGAGCAGCTTGGCCCAGGCCAGGACGATGTCGCCGGGCGGGTCGGCGCTGTTGTCGAGAATGATCTGCCGCTGGTCGCTGCCGGCCAGGTCGAGCAGGGCCGGCACCGCCACCATGGCGGCCACGACCGGCAGCACCACGGCGAAGAGGTGACGCGGTCGCAGGCCCGGCTTGTCCGGGGCGAGCAACGAGGACATCGGGCCAGGATAAAGATCGTCAGGCGCCCGCGCTGACCCGCCAGTTGTTCTTGCCGGCTGACTTGACCGCGTACATGGCGGCGTCGGCCCGGCGCAGCAGCTCGGCCGCCTCGGGGCCGGCGTCGCCGACGAACGTGATGCCGATGCTGGCGCCCACGCGCACCTCGCGACCGTCCAGCACGGCCGGCTCCGCGATCGCCGCGACCAGCCGGTCGGCCAGCCGCGCGATGTCGTCGGCCGGGCGCGCGGCGAGCACCACGAACTCGTCGCCGCCGAGCCGGAACACGGTGGCGTCGCCGGCCTCGCCGGTGATCCGGGACGCGACCTCGCACAACAGCCGGTCGCCCGCGTCGTGGCCGAGCGTGTCGTTGACGGCCTTGAACCCGTCGAGGTCGAGCAGCAGCACCGCGGTGTCGCCGCCGCTGCCGGCGATCCGGTGGATGAACTGGGCGCGGTTGCCGAGCCCGGTCAGCTCGTCGTGCCAGGCCTGGTGGCGCAGTTTCTCGGTGAGGACCCGGTTGGCCGCGAGGAGCTGGTCGTTCTCCCGCATGGCGGCCAGCTGACGCACCGTGACCAGCAGCATCACGGCTCCCACGGCGACCAGCACGCCCCAGCGGCGCCAGTCCAGGTCGGGCGCCACCACGATGATCAACAGACCGAACGCGGCGGCCGAGGCCCCGTACGGAAGAAGGCTGACCGTACGACGGGAACGTCGCTCGGCCCGCACCTCACCGCCCGTGGTCGCGCGCAGCTGGATCAGCGCCCCCACGATGGACACCAATTGGGCCAGGAGAAGCAGCACGGTCGAGGCCATCGGCACCCGGTCGCGGCTGCCCGGCACCGCGGTGGCGAAGCCGGACACGACGATGCAGACCAGGAAGCAGGCCAGCGTACGGCGTTCGAGCAGCTTGGCCCCGGCGAACGCGACCCGCAGCACCCCGAACCCGGCGACCAGCACCATCACCGGCAGCGCGAGGGCGTCGGACAGCCAGAGCAGGTTGTCGCCGGGGGTCCAGCGCGGGCTGACCGTGAAGTACCAGATGAACGAGGCCGCGCCGAGCAGCACGATGCCGACGTCGAGCCCGACCCGCAGCCGCTCGGAACGGCTCTGGGTGGTGGTCGGGTAGCGGAAGACGGCGTACAGGATCACCAGCCCGGCCAGGGGGTAGACGATCTGTGCGCCGTACATCGGGATCTCGCGGCCGGTGACGGCGGTGACCAGCAGTGCCGTGAAGTCGACGGCCATGCCGAGGCTGTACGCCCCGAGCGCGTAGGACAGCCCGGCCCAGAACCGGGCGGCCGGGCGGGCCAGCCCGGGCACCCGTCCGGTGCGGTGGAACAGGTAGGTCAGCGCGGCGATCAGGACCAGGTCGACCAGCACGATGATCGGGTTGGCGGTGTCGGCCGGCAGCAGCAGCGCGGCGAGGACGGCCGCCACCGCGGCGAGCGTGCCCGCCGGGAGCAGCGCGTCGAGTCCGCGCGGGATCCGCATGTGCTGTGTGCCCTTCGATTGCCCTCCTAGTGGTCATCGGCGGGTACGGCCGGGAGCTGAAGCGTTCAAACTTGTTTGTTTCTGTTGACATCACACATCTCAATGCTTAAATGTGGTCGCAACGCGTCGTTGATCGAAAGGAAACACTCGGTGCCGCGATTGCAAGTGCGACCATTCCTTCTCGCTCTCCTTCTGGTGGTGTCCGCCCTCGTCGTGCCCACGCCGGCCCAGGCCGCGGTCACGGTGCACGGCCTCAAGGGTGAGTACTTCCGCATGTCCGCCCCCGGAGCCCGCGACTTCGCGGAACTGGGCGGCGTGTCCCTGGACCCGAATATCGACCTGCCCGGGCTGGTCGGCACCTTCGAGTCGCTGACCGGGCGCACCGAGCACACGACGGCGCGCTGGACGGGCAAGCTCACCGCCCCGGCCACCGGCGACTACACGTTCTCGATGATCGGGGACAACGGCTTCCGCTTCTACCTGGACGACCAGCCGGTGATCGACCACTGGGTCGGCGACTGGGACGTCGAGCAGAACAGCCAGCCGGTGCATCTGGTGGCGGGCGAGGCTCACACCGTACGCATCGAGATGTTCCAGGACGTCGGCGGCGCGAACCTGTACCTGCGCTGGGCCGCGGCCGGACTGGCCAAGCAGATCGTGCCCGAGTCGGCCTTCACCCCGCCGGACGGTTTCCAGGTCTATCCGGTGGCGTTCGACGTGGACAAGGCCGGTACGACGCTGACGGCCTCGTTCGACGCCAAGGTCACGGAAATCGGACAATTCGTGCAGAAGTCGACGGTCGAGGTCGACACGACGCCCTTCCCGATCAAGTCGGCCCGTCGCGACGGCAAGAAGATCACGCTCAAGCTCGGGGCGACCGTGCAGAAGGGCCAGAAGGTCCGGGTCAGCTACGACGGCACGGGCGGCCTGATCGTCGGCGGCGAGACGGTTCCGCAGGTGATCCGGTCGGCGGTCAACAACTCGACGCACCGCCTGACCACACCGTGGGGCGACAAGGTCGACAAGAAGAACCCGCTGCCCGAGTACCCGCGCCCGCAGATGATCCGCAAGGACTGGGTCAACCTGAACGGCCCGTGGGAGTTCGCCGGGGCCGAGGCGGACGAGCAGCCGGTCTTCGGTAAGAAGCTGGCCGAGAAGATCACCGTGCCCTACCCGGTCGAGTCGCAGCTGTCCGGCATCGAGCGGCGCGAGGACCACATGTTCTACCGCAAGCTGGTCACCGTGCCCGGCGGCTGGAAGAACAAGCGGGTCAAGCTCAACTTCGGCGCGGTCGACTACCAGGCCAAGGTGTGGGTCAACGGCAAGCTGGTCACCGAGCACACCGGCGGGTACGACGCGTTCACGGCCGACATCACCGACGCGTTGAGGAAGAGCGGCCAGCAGGAGATCATCGTCGGGGTCACCGACGTGACCGGGCCCAACCAGCCCAAGGGCAAGCAGTCGCTCAACCCGGGCGGCATCGTCTACGAGCCGTCGTCGGGCATCTGGCAGACGGTCTGGATGGAGCCGGTCGCGGCGGCCGGGATCGACTCGGTCGAGACGACGCCGACGCTTTCCGACGTGACGGTCAAGGTCAACTCGGCCTCGTCCGGCCAGGTCACCGTGGTTGCGCGTGACAAAAAGGGCAAGGAGGTCGGTTCCGTACGGGGTGCCGCCAACTCGCCGCTCGTACTGAAGGTCAAGAACCCGCATCTATGGAGCCCGGACGACCCGTACCTCTACGACCTCGACGTGAAAACCAGTTCCGACGCCGTACGCAGCTACTTCGGTCTCCGTACGGTCGAAGTGAAGAAGGTCGGGGCCTACCCCAAGCTGGTCCTCAACGGCAAGCCGATCTTCTCCCTGGCCACGCTCGACCAGGGCTTCTGGCCCGACGGGCTGTACACCCAGCCCAGCGACGCGGCGCTCAAGTTCGACCTGGTCGAGACCAAGAAGCTCGGCTTCAACGCGGTCCGCAAGCACATCAAGGTCGAGTCGGCCCGCTGGTACCGGCACGCCGACGAGCTCGGCCTGCTGGTCTGGCAGGACTTCGTGTCGTCCGACATCAACTCGACGGCCGGCCAGGAGGCGTTCCTCAGCCAGGGCCGCGAGATGATGAAGCAGCTGCACAGCTACCCGTCGATCATCGGCTGGATCGTGTTCAACGAGGGCTGGGGCGAATGGGACCGCACCACCACCGGTCAGATCGCCGACGAGATGAAGGCGGCCGACCCGTCGCGCATCCTCAACGCGCACAGCGGCGTCAACTGCTGCGCGTCCAAGGGCGACTCGGGCAAGGGTGAGGTCATCGATCACCACGACTACAACAACACCGACCCGGCGTTCCCGGACGCGACCCGCATCGCGATGGACGGCGAGCACGGCGGCTTCACGCTGCGCACGCCGGGGCACATGTGGCCCGGCCCGCCGGCCGTCATCTACAGCGGGGTGGCCGACAAGGCGGCGCTGACCGCCAAGTACGTCGACAACACCGAGCGGTTCTATCTGGACGCGGCCCGGGCCGAACTGTCCGGCTCGGTCTACACCCAGATCACCGACCTGGAGACCGAGCTCAACGGGCTCTGGACCTACGACCGCCGGGAGATCAAGGTCGACCCCGCTCCCGTACGGGCGGTCAACCAGGCGGTCATCGCGGCCGGCGCCAACCCGGTGACCGAGGCGTCGTACCCGGGTAAGGGCGACTGGACCCTGGACGAAGGTACGGGCACAGTCGCCAAGGACTCCAGTGGCAGCGGCGCCGACCTGGCCCTTTCGGGGAACACGGCCTGGACCGACGGCGTACGGGGAAAGGGTCTGAAGTTCGATGGTGACGGCGACTCGGCCGACACCACGGGACCGGTGCTCGACACCTCGAAGGACTACACCGTCGCGGCCTGGGTGACGCTGGACAAGCTGCCGGGGAACTACGCCTCGGCGGTGAGCCAGGACGGCCGGGTCACCGAGAACCCGTTCTACCTGCAGTACGGGCAGGGCGCGTTCGCGTTCAGCACGCCGGGCGGCAACCGGGCCCGGTTCGTGGTCAACCCCGACCTCAACAAGTGGTACCACCTGGTCGGCGTGCGTGATCAGGCAAGCAACGAGGTGCGGCTCTACGTCGACGGTCAGCGCGCCGCCGCGGTGCCGGCCGGAGCCAACGTGGTCAGCACCGGGCCGCTGGCGATCGGCCGGGCCAAGTACGCGGGCAACCGCACCGACTACTGGTCAGGCTCGATCGACCAGGTGCATGCCTGGAACCGTTCCCTGACCGACGCGGAGGTGGCGGCCCTCTACACGGCCGAGGCCCCCTGATCTGCTCCTGGTGAAAGAGAGGCCCATCCCGTACGTACGGGGTGGGCCTCTTCGTACGTCCGATGCCGTAGGCACATCTCCACACCGGACGGACGCGTCGCCTCGGGCCGGCCCGGAGACTCGGGTCATGTCCACACGACTCCTGCACGCACTCGGCCTGGCGGTGGCCGGCCTCGGCATCCTGATCCAGTTCCTGGTCGGGGTGCCCGGCTTCCCGGCGATCCCGCCCGGGCCGATCATTCTCGGCGCCGCCGCGGTGCTCGTCCTCGTCGTGCCGCGGCGCTGGCCGCTGTTCGCCGGGCTGGCGGCGGCGCTCTTCGTGACCGGAGGTGGGCTGATCGAGGGGTCGGTCTGGGGCCGGTTGGGCCATCCGGGCGCGTTCGACGTGTTCAGCGGGGTGTTCCTGCAGTGGGCGGGGCTGGTGCTGGCGCTGATTTTCGGGGCGGCGGCTCTGCGGCGACCGGTTTCTGTCGGACCCCGCTGATAGCTTCCGGGGCATGGCTGAGATAGCGCTCCGGCCGCTCGAGGATGCCGACCTCGACGCGGTGTTCGAGCAGATGCGAGACCCGGTGTCGGTGCGGATGGCCGCCTTCACGGCGCCGGATCCGGACGACCGGGCCGCCTTCGACGCCCAGCGCGCCAAGATCAAGGTGTGGCCCGGGGTGGTCGACCGGGCGATCACGGTCGACGGGCAGTTCGCCGGCACGATCGCGAGTTTCCTGGTCGGCGACGACGCCGAGGTCACCTACTGGATCGACCGGGCGTATTGGGGCCGGGGCGTGGCCGGGCGGGCCCTCGAGCTGCTGCTCGAGCTGGTGCCGACACGGCCGGTGTTCGCGGGCGCGGCCAGCGACAACGTGGGGTCGCTGCGCGTGCTGCAGCGGGCCGGCTTCCACGTCATCGGCACCGAGCGGGGGTTCGCCAACGGGCGGAACGCCGAGATCGAGGAGACACGCCTGCGCCTGGACTAGCCGGCCGCCCTCGGACCGGCTGCCCGAAAGGGCCGTAAAACGCAGCACGTCGTGTTACAGGAATTAAACTTTATCAATGGGTCGGAATCCCCCGCCGGCCCGTCGATGGAGGTCCCCATGCTCCGAAAGCTCCTGGTCGCCCTCACCGCCGTCGTGCTCGCGGGTGTCGCGGCCGTGCCCGCGCACGCCGCCACGGGCACGTTCCGCAATCCGGTCGGCGTCAAGCCCGACCCGTTCATGACGTACTTCAACGGCAGCTACTACCTGACGATGACCGAGGGCGACTCGATCAAGATGCGGCGCGCCGCCAGCGTCGCCGGTCTGCTCAACGCCCCGGCCACCGAGGTGTGGCGCGACACCAACGCCTCCCGCAACAAGGAGGTGTGGGCGCCGGAGTTCTACCGGATCAACAACCTCTGGTACATGTACTACACCGCCGACGACGGCGTGGACGAGAACCACCGGCTCTACGTGCTCGAGTCCAGCGGCGACAACCCCCTGGGCCCGTACCACTTCAAGGCCCGCCTGGTGCCGCCCAACCGCGATGTGTTCGCCATCGATCCGGGAATCATGCAGCACAACGGCCGGCTCTACCTGTCCTGGGCGGGCACGAACGCCTACCAGCACAACGGCATCAACGTCGCGCCGATGTCGAACCCGTGGACGGTGTCCGGCAACGCGGTCGCCCTGAACGCGGGCGGCGGCTGCCCCGAGGTGCGCGAGGGCCCGGAGTTCCTCTACCGCAACGGCCGCACCTGGATGACCTACTCGACGTGTGACACCGGCAAACCCGACTACCAGGTCTGGCAGCTCAGCATCGCGAGCACGGCCGACCCGCTCAACCCGGCCAACTGGCAGCAGCGCTCCGGCGCCGTGTTCGCCCGCTCGGACGGGCGGGGCGTGTTCGGGCCCGGTCACCACGCCTTCTTCAAGAGCCCGGACGGCACCCAGGACTGGATCGTCTACCACGCCAAGACGACCAGCGTGTTCACCTACTCGAACCGGACGACGCGGGTGCAGCGCATCGGGTGGAACGCCGACGGCAGCCCCAACCTCGGCGTGCCGCTGGCCATCGGCGCGACGCAGGATCTGCCGGCCGGTGATCCGGGTCCGTCGACGGCCTGGATCAACGACGACGCCCGTACGAGCGGAAACGGTTCTCTGGTCTACACCGGCGCGTGGAGCTCGGGCACGGGGTGTGCGGCCCAGTGCTTCTGGGGCGACGACCACTGGAGCGGCGCGACCGGGGCGACGGCCACGTTCACCTTCACCGGCACCCAGCTCGGCCTGCTCTCGGTGCGCGACGTCGGCAACGGCATCGCCGCGATCAGCGTCGACGGGGGCGCCGAGCAGCGCGCCGACCTCTACAACGCGATCCGGGTCGGCGAGTCGCTCAACTACCTGTCCCCCAGGCTCGCCTACGGCACCCACACCGTGCGCGTGCGTGTCACCGGCGAGCGCAACCCCGCCTCGAACGGCACAGTCATCAGCATCGACCGGGCCGAAGTCTGGTCCTGAAGCCGGTTCGCGCGCGACGATGACCGTCGTGGCGATCCTGCGATCGGTCAACGTCGGCATGCCCCGGGACGTGCTCTGGCAGGGCCGGTCCGTGCACACCGGGATCTGGAAGACCCCGGTGGACGGGCCGGCCACGGTCCGGCGCCTCAACATCGACGGCGACGGGCAGGGCGACCTCGGCGGGCACGGCGGGGAGCAGCGGGCCGTGTTCGTCTACCAGCTCGACTCGTACACGTACTGGCAGCGGTTCCTGGGACGCGACGACTTCACGTACGGGCAGTTCGGCGAGAACTTCACCGTCGACGGCCTGTCCGACGACGATGTGTGCATCGGCGACCGCTACCGGATCGGCACCGCCCTGTTCGAGGTGACCCAGCCCCGGGTCACCTGCTATCGGGTCGGGATCCGCACCGACGAGCCCCGCATGCCCGCCCTGCTGGTCGAGCACCGGCGGCCGGGGTTCTACCTCCGGGTGCTCGAGGAGGGCGAGGTCCGGGCCGGCGACGAGATCGTCCAGGTCGCCGACGGTCCCGAGCGGATGACCGTGGCCGAGATCGACGGCCTGCTCTACCGGCCCGGGCACCCGCCCGACCGGATCGCCCGGGCGCTGCGCATCCCCGCGCTCAGCCCGGGCTGGCAGGGATCGTTCCGGGCGATGATCAGCTCTCCGGGCGGGGGCAACGCGGGCCTGACCGACGTCGCGCCCCCGCCGGCCTGGCCCGGTTTCCGGCCGCTGCGGGTGACCGCGGTCGAGTCCGAGAGCAGCACGATCGTGTCGTTCCGGCTGGCCGATCCGGACGGCGGAACGGTGCCGCCGCCGCAGCCGGGACAGTTCCTGACCGTACGGCTCGAGCCGGGCCTCATCCGCAGCTACTCGCTCTCCGGGCCACCGGACGGCCCGGGCTATCGGATCAGCGTCAAGCAGGAACCGCACGGCGCCGGCAGCACCTATCTGCACACGCGGGTCCACCCGGGTGACCTGATCGACGTGGCCGCCCCGCGGGGGACGTTCGTGCTGCGCCCGGCGCCGACACCGGTGCTCCTGATCAGTGGCGGGGTCGGGGCGACGCCGATGCTGGCCATGCTCCACGCGCTCGCCGTCCAGCGATCGGACCGTGAGGTGTGGTGGCTGCAGGCGGCCCACGACGCGGCCGAGCGTCCGTTCGCGACCGAGTCGGCAGCGCTTCTGGCCAGTCTCCCGGCCGCCCGTTCGCATGTGTACGTGAGCGGTACCCGTCTGTCGGCCGAGTCGCTGCGCATGCTGGAGATCCCGCTGGACGCCGACGCGTACCTGTGCGGTCCTCCGGGCTTTCTCACCGACGTGAGCGCGGCGCTGGTCGCGATCGGGCTGCCCGCCGACCGGGTGCACACCGAGATCTTCGGGGCGCACGCGGCCCTCACGCCGGGCATCACGGCCCCGGCCCAGGCACCGCACCCACCCGCCGGCGAGCCGGGTGACGGGCCGGAGGTGTCCTTCGCCCGCAGCGGGCTGACCGTGCCGTCGGCGAACGGCAGCCTGCTCGAGCTGGCCGAGGCGTGCGACGTGCCGGTGCGCTGGTCATGCCGGATCGGGGTCTGCCACACCTGCGAGACCGGGCTGCTGTCCGGCGAGGTCGCGTACAGCACCGAGCCGATCGACCCGCCCGCCGAGGGCAACGTGCTGATCTGCTCGTCCCGGCCGACCGGCCCGGTCGTGCTGGATCTCTAGAACCCGGGTGCGAACACCTCGTCGACGGTCAGGCGGCGCTCCGACAGGCCCTGCTCGTAGTGGTAGCGCAGGAAGGTGTCGACGGTGTGGCGGTTGGCCCCGAGCCCGTACGGCCACCAGTCGCCGGTGAAGTCCGCGGCGTTGCGGTCCATCAGCTGACTGGCCCACGGCATCATCAGCGTCGCCCCGAACAGTCGCCGGGCGTACGCGTACCGCTCCTCCGCCACCCGCTTGGCCGCCAGGAATCCGTCGTAGACCGCCCGGGCCTGGTCGAGCCGGTCCCGCCGGATCACGACCGGGTGCATCATCGGATAGATCCCCGTGCGGCGGTAATAGTCACGCTCGACCGTCTCGAAGTCGGGAAACAGCCGGACGATGTTCTTGGCCGACCCGTCCAGCACCGACTGCGGCACGTTGGCCGTGAACAGGGCGTCGATCTCGCCCGCTTCGAGCATTCCGGCCAGCGAGGCGCCGGCCGGAGCGTCGGTGATGTCGATGCCCTCCGGCCGGATCTGCGGGACGAAGCCGAACGGCTCGGCCGGCCGGTCCAGTCCGCCGATCACCCAGCGGTTGGCCTCGGGGCGGAAGCCGTGGTCGTCGGCCAGGACGCCCTTGGCCCACACGCCCGAGTCCTGGCCGTAGACGCCCCACTCCCCGATCGTCCGGCCCACCAGGTCTTCCGGGCCGGTGATCCCGCTGTCCCGGTTGATGAAGACGCAGGAGTGCCGGAAGACCCGGTTCGGAAAGATCGGCAGGGCCACGTACGGGCTGTCCGCGGAGAACCCGCGCAGATAGAACGTCCACCCCAGCTCGGCGACGTCGAACTCGTGATGCTTCTCGAAGATCTTGGACAGGTTGGTCTCGGTCCGCATCGTGATCTGCGCGCCCTCGACCCCGACGCGCCCGTCGAACAGCGCCTCCGTCGTGTCGTACCGGCCCGTGGCCATGCTCAAAGTCGTCATATTCCGAGCCAAGACCGTTTTCCCGTACGGGTCCAGGTCCGCTCCGGGCACGACGATACTCAGCCGGTATGACCGCCGGTCGTGACCGTCCGCACGAACGACCGGATCAGCGGACTGTGCCCGCCGGACCGCCAGGCCAGCAGCAACTCGTTGACCGGCCGGTCCGCCGCGGGCACCACGACCAGTCCCGGCGGCAGCACCTGGTCGACCGGGGCCAGCGCCGACATCCCGTTCCAGAGCACGGCCTGCAGACACTCCTGGATGGTCCGCACCGCCGCCCCGGCCACCGGTCCGCCACCGCTCCAGTAGTCGAGCCAGGCCCGGTCCGGCCCGTCGGGCAGCCGGACCCACGTCCGGCCGGCCAGGCCGTCCACCCGCACCGATTCCGCGCCGGCCAGCTCGTCGTCCGCTCGCACCACCAGGCCGACGGCCTGCCGGGCAAGGACGCGGGTGCTCATCCCGGCCGCGTGGAACGGCGACCGGACCAGGGCAACGTCGACCACACCCGACCGCAGCCCGGCCGTCGGGTCACTCAGGTCGAACTCGTGGACCGTCACCGCCACATGCGGGTGCCGCGCCCGGAACTTCGCCACGAGACGGCTGCCCACCAGGTCGGCCGCGTCGGCCAGCGAACCGACCGACAGCGCCGGAGCGCCGGCCTCGCGCCGGACCCGGGTCTGCATCACCTCGACCCGCTCGAGCACGGCCGCCGCTTCCTCGCGCAGTACCTCACCGGCCGCGGTCAGCGTGACCCCGGACCGGTTCCGCTCGAACAGGACGACGCCGAGCTCGTCCTCGAGCTGCCGGATGGCCCGGCTGAGCGGCGGCTGGGTCATGTGCAGCCGCCGGGCGGCCCGCCCGACGTGCCGTTCCTCCGCGACCACGCTGAAGTAGCTCAGCAGCCGAAGGTCCACTAGCCGTTGGCCGCCAGGAACTCGGAGTAGAACAGGCCCAGCCCGACCGCCACGCTGACGCCCGCGATGATCCAGAAGCGGACCACGATGTTGACCTCGCTCCACCCGGCCAGCTCGAAGTGGTGATGCAACGGCACCATCCGGAAGACCCGTCGCCCGGTCGTCCGGAACGAGACGATCTGGATCACCCAGGTCACCGTGATCAGCACGAACAGACCGCCGATGATGATCGACAGCAGCGTGGTGCGGGTGGCCACCGCGAGCCCGCCGATCAGGGCGCCGAGCGCGAGCGAACCCACGTCACCCATGAAGATCCGGGCCGGGGACGTGTTCCACCACAGGAAGCCCACGCAGGCGGCGGCCGCCGCGGCCGCGATCATCGAGATCTCCAGCGGATCGCGTACCTCGTAGCAGTACTCATTGGCCCGGGCGTACGCCGTGTCGGCGCACCAGTGCCGGTACTGCCAGAACCCGATCAGCGAGTACGCCCCGAAGACCAGCACCGACGCGCCGGTGGCCAGGCCGTCGAGGCCGTCGGTGAGGTTCACGCCGTTCGACATCGCCGTGATCACGAAGACGAACATCATGACCGAGCCGACCTTGCCGACGTCGAGCCAGCTGATGTCCCGGATGAAGGAGATGTGCTCGCTGGCCACGGTCTGGCCGTTGGTGCTGGCCACGTACAGCGCCGCGATGCCGAAACCGGTGCCGACGACCGCCTGACCGAGCAGCTTGCCCTTGGCCGACAGCCCGTCCGAGTTGCGTCGGCGCACCTTGAGCAGGTCGTCCAGGAACCCGACGGCACCGCAGCAGACGAACAGGCCGAGCAGGACGAAGGCCGTCATGGTCGGCCCCTCCTGCGCGATCTGCCGTTCGGGCAGGCTGATCAGGGCGATGTGCCCGGCGACGTAGGCCAGGACGGTCGCGATGATGAACGCGACCCCACCCATCGTCGGGGTGCCGGTCTTGGTCAGGTGGGTGGCCGGCCCGATCGACCGGATCGGCTGGCCCGCCTTGAGCGCGGTGAAGACGCGGATCGCCACCGGCGTGATGAACAGGGAGATGACGAACGCGACCGCGGCCGCCACGATGACCGCTCTCACCGGCAGCCCCGCTCTTCGTTCGCGACTTCATCGATCACGGGACACGATCTTGCCATCCGGCGCCCGGCGGGGCACTACCGGAGGAGCGTTTCCGTCAGTTCCGGAATCCGCCCGAACAAAACGGGCAGGCCCTGCACACCCCCGCGCACCGCCTCCTGCGACAGCGGGAGCTCGGGCCCGGTGCCCGCCTCGACCCCGTGGAGACAGCGCACGACATTCCACCGTACGTGTCCCAGCCAGCCCCCGATCATGAACGCGAACCAGCTGGGACCGGCCACCGGCAGCGTCCCCCCTCCAGCGGCGTAGCCGTCGAGCACCGCCCGGAAGACCGCCGGCCGGATGTCGTCGAAGCCCGGCCCCTTGGACAGGCTGAGCGCGGTCGAGCCGAGCTCCCCCGACAGGTCCAGCAACCCGGACAGCTCCCAGTCGAGCACCACCGGCCGCCCCGCGCTCGCCAGCAGGTTCCACGGCTGGATGTCCCGGTGGGTCAGCACGACGGGCCCCGGCCGCTCGCAGGTGCCGACAAACTCGGCGATCGCCAGAAAGGTCCCGACCTGCTCGGTCAGTTCCCCGGCCCAGGGTTGGCCGGTCGCGGTAGCCCGCTCGGCCAGGCCGGCCCAGTCCCGGGCCACCGGCTCCTCGTCCTCGCCGCTCCTCCACGGCACGTCAAGCCGATGCAGGCGAGCAAGAATCTCCCCGATCTCGTACGCATACCCCGCGGTCACCGGTTCTTCAGGCACCTTGTCACCGTCGACCCACCGGTGAACCAGAATGCCGTCGCCGGCCTCGATCGGCTCGGGCATGGGGATGCCCGCCGCGAAGGCCGCCCGCTCGAACCGGAACACGTCGCCGGCGCGATAGGGAATGCGCCGATCGTGGAGGTTGAGTTCCTTGACGGCGAACGCCCCGCGATCGGTGTCGAGCCGATACATCCGGTTCGCATACCCACCGTGGATCCGCGTCATCGGCCCGACGGGCGTGCCCAGGTGTGAGAGATCCATCCGCCGCAACGTAGGACCGCCCCGTTCACCGCCGCAACCAATTTCGCCGCAGTACACGCCCCCCATCCCCGCACCGCACAGCTGAGTGAGTCCTCACATCCGTTGGCTTCGGTGAGGACCGGTCTGGCCGGGGACTGCGCGCCCAGTCGAGTAAGTGAGCACTCACAAACGCTGACCCTCCCGTCGGAAGTGAGTGCTCACAAACATCAGCGCGGCCGTAGGGAGTGAGCACTCACAAACACCGGCATGAGTGAGGACTCACATCCGTGCCGGTCGCGGGGTCTCTCACCGGTGTGGGAGCAGGGACTCGATCGCGCCCAGCACCTCGGCGTCGCGGGCCAAGGCGGTGGCGACGACGCGCAGCCCGGCGGTGGCGGCCGGGGCGCAGTGGCGCATGAGCGATTCGCGCACCCCGTCGACCACGTGGCTGCCGGACAGGGTGTAGCGGCCGCCGACCACGACCACGGCCGGGTTGAGCACATTGCACAGCGGCGCGACCGAACGGCCGATCAGACGGCCGGCATCGAGCAATGCGCGTTGCGCGGGGCGGTGGCCCGCGTCGGACAGCTCGAGGAGGCGTACGTCCGGCGGAGTGACGTCGTCGTGCAGGCCGGGCGCGCCGGCCAGGATGGCCTGGAACGCTCCAGGCGCCAGGAACGTCGACAGGCATCCGCGGCTGCCGCAGATGCACAGCGGCCCGACCTCCCGCACGTTCAGATGCCCGACCTCGCCCGCGAAACCGTGCGCTCCCGGATACGGACGCCCCTCGGCCAGGATGCCGCCGCCCGTGTACTGGTCGGCCCGCAGATAGAGCACGTCGCGGGCCCCGGCCGCGGCGCCCCGGCGGGACTCGGCCAGCGCGGCCAGCGACGCGTTGTTGGCCGCGACGCACGGCACGCCGAGCAGTTCGGTCACCTCGTCGGCGGGCGCGAACCCGGTGAATGTCGGCAGCACCCCGGGCGTGCCGAACCGGCCGGTCACCGGGTCGACCGGTGCGGGAACGCTCAGCCCGACGGCGCGCAACTCGCTCACCGAACGGCCATGTTCGCTCAACAAGGCGCGCACCACCCCGGCCGCCTCGCGCACCGGCGGACGGGCGGCCAGGCTGAGCGGCAACGGCGCGAACGTCGAGTGCAGCACCCGCCCGTCCGCGTCGGCGATCACCGCGCGGACACCGTCGGCCGAGATGGCCGCCCCGGCGAGCAGTTCCGGCGGCGTCACCAGCCGATATGCCGGGGACGGGCGGCCCGACCGGGACGGCGGCTCGGCCGCGGCCACTACGCCGTCACTCTCCATCGCGGCCAGCAGGTCACCCGTCGCGGCGCGCGGCAGTCTGGTGAGTTTGACCAGGTCACTCCGGGTCATCGGACCGTGTGAGCGCAACGCCGACACGATCACCGAGCGGCGGTCCGGAGCAGGCCGGGCCGCGGGCAACCGGGACAGCCCGGCCGCGATCGCCCCGAGCACCCCGGCCCGCCCGGCGAGCGATCCCGCGTGCACCTCCGTGCGATCGGCGACCTCGGGCTGGGCATAACGGCGCAAAGCTTCCCGTACGCCGGCCACGACCGGCCCGCCCTCCGCGATGAGCGGACCGTCCAGCACCACGATCGACGGGTTGACCGTGTTGGCCAGGTCGGCGATCACCCGCCCGATCATCCGGCCCGCGTCGGCCAGCACGCGCTGCGCGATCGGGTCGTGCCCGGCCAGCTCCAGGGCCCGGGCCGCGTCCACCGACTCGCCGTACTGGGTCTCCAGCGCGGCCAGCAGCTCGCGTGGCGCGGCGATCGTCTCGAGGCAGCCGCGGTTGCCGCAGCGGCACAGCACGCCGGTCTCGTCGACCTGCACGTGTCCGATTTCGCCCGCCACCCCGGTGGCCCCTCGGTGCAGCCGGCCGCCCATCAGCAGCCCGCACCCGATGCCCGACTCGACCCGCAGGTAGCAGACGTCACGGTGCCCGGCCGCCACCCCGTGCGCGACCTCGCCCAGCACCCCGAGGTCGGCGTCGTTGGCCGCGATCACCCGGTGGCCGA
Source organism: Paractinoplanes bogorensis (assembly GCF_018829635.1). Classification (GTDB taxonomy): domain Bacteria; phylum Actinomycetota; class Actinomycetes; order Mycobacteriales; family Micromonosporaceae; genus Actinoplanes; species Actinoplanes bogorensis. The sequence continues at coordinate 232,272 of NZ_JAHKKG010000013.1, read as the reverse complement.
GCCGGCGCCGCAGCTCGGTCGCGGGCGCCAGACCGGCCCACTTGGGAAGCACGCTGCTCGGTTGCACCACGCCGCCGGCCATCGGGGCCGGCAACCCGAGCGTGGTGATCCACACCCGCTGCTCCCCCACCGCTTCGCGCACCGCGGCGGCGACCGCGTTCAGCGCGTCGGCGGGCACGGTCAGGTCGAGCGGCACCGAGGCACTGGTCTCGACCTCACCGGCGAGCGAAGCCACCTCGACCCGGGCGCCGGTCGTGTCGACGATGACGCCGACCACCACTCCGGCCGCTGGGCCGAGCGAGAGCAGCCGGGCCGGGCGTCCCTGTCGCGCCGACGGGACGGGATCGCCCTCGGCCAGTGCCTCCTCGGCGAGCAGGCCGGTGAGCACGGCGTTGACCGTCTCGCGGGCCATCCCGGTGCGCCGGATGAGCTCGGCCCGGCTGATCGGCCCGGACTCGCGTACGGCGGCCAGCACGAGATCGTGGCCGGAGATTTGCGCGGAACGGGACGTCATCCTCGCATCGTACGCCCGAGTTTTGTCCACAGACTCGGTAAACAGGCGCGCTTGAGCCCGTCGTACGGGAAAATGATCGCGAGAAGTGGAGCGGAAAGCCGAATCAGAGCCACTGAACGGTCGATGAGGCTCTGGTTAACCGTTAACCCCCTCGATACCTTTCAACTATCAGACGGAAACAACCCCGGATGCCGGCCCGGGCGCCTGATCCCCCACCCGCGCGTGACAACGAGGAGTGCGCGATGACGACCATCGACCCGCACCTGGCCCAGGTGCCCCCGGCCGGTTCGACCCTGACCGATTCCGATACCCCGCCCAGCGCCTCGGGCAAGCTCATCACCGCGATGGCGCTGGCTCAGTTCGGCGCCTACCTGACGATCCTGACGCCCGTCGTGGTCACGATGTCGATCCGGGTCGCGCAGATCGCTCCGGACAACAAGACCTCCGCGCTCAGTGCCGTGCTGTCCGTCGGCGCGATCCTGGCCCTGATCGGCAACCCGTTCTTCGGCGCGATGAGCGACCGCACCACCTCGCGCTTCGGCAAGCGGCGGCCCTGGCTGATCGGCGGCATGCTCGGCGGCCTGGCCGGCCTGACCATCGTGGCGCTCGGCACGAACATCCCGACGCTGACCGCCGGCTGGGCCCTCGCGCAGTTGGGCGTGAACGCGACGCTGGCCACGCTGACCGCGCTGCTGCCCGACCAGATCCCGGCCCACCAGCGCGGACGCGTCGGCGGCATTCTCGGCCTGATGACCTCGGTGGCCATCCTCGGCGGCACCTCGCTGGCGGCGCTGCTCTCCGGTCACACGGCGGCGATGTTCCTGGTGCCCGCGGTCATCGGCGTCGCCACGGTCGCCCTGCTGATCGTCATCCTCAAAGACCGCCCGGCCCGCGCCGGTCATTTCGGGCCGTACCGGTTCCGCGAGTTCGTGCAGACCTTCTACGTGCACCCGCGCCGCCACCCCGACTTCTCGTGGAACCTGCTCAGCCGGTTCCTGATCTGGATGGGCATCGCCAGCGTCACCACCTACCAGGCGTACCTGCTGATCGACCGCTTCGGCTACACCACGGACAACGTGGCCGGTGGCGTTCTGATCGCCACGCTCGTCACCACGGCCGGTCTGGTCGGCGGATCGTCCATCGGCGGCTGGCTCTCCGACCGCAGCGGACGACGCAAGCCGTTCGTGCTCGGCGCCGGCGTCGTCATCGCCGTGGCGCTCGCGCTCATCGCGCTCAGCCACACGTTCGCGCTGTTCCTGATCGCCGCGCTCATCTTCGGCGTCGGCGAGGGCATCTACCTCGCGGTCGACCTGGCCCTGGCCACCGACGTGCTGCCCAACCCGGACGACGCCGCTAAGGACATGGGCGTGCTGAACATCGCCAACGCGCTGCCGCAGTCGCTCGTGCCGATCCTGGCCGCGCCGATCCTGGCCATCGGCGCCGGCGGCGAGAACTACGGCCTGCTGTTCCTGTGCGGCGCGGTCGTCGCGATCGTCGGCTCCACGCTCGTCCGCCTGATCCGCGGCGCCCGCTGACAAACGCGCAACATCGCTCACCCGCGGCGCCGGCTGACCAATCGCCCGCCAGAAACGAGGCACGCCATGCACCCGTACGAGAACGAAAGCCTCCCCGTCGAGGAGCGCGTCACCGACCTGATCGGGCGGATGACGCTCGAGGAGAAGGCCGGCCTCATGTTCCACACGATGGTCGCGGTCAACCCGGACGGCACCCTGTACGAGCCGGACTCCCCCAAGGGCATGTTCCCGTCGACCGACTGGCTGGTCCGCGACAAGCTCATCACCCACGTCAACATCCTCACCATGGCCCCGGTCGCACCGCAGCAGATCGCCGAGTGGCACAACCGCATCCAGGAACTCGCGGCCGGCAACCGGCTGTCCATCCCGGTGACCGTGTCGACCGACCCGCGGCACGGCTTCATCGACAACCCGGCCACCAGCGCCGCGGCGGGCGGCTACTCCGTCTGGCCCGAGCCCATCGGCCTCGGCGCCACCAGGGACGCGAAGCTGGTCCGCGAGTTCGCCGACATCGCCCGGCAGGAATACCTGGCCACCGGCATCCGGGTCGCCCTGCACCCGATGGCCGACCTGGCCACCGAACCGCGGTGGGCGCGCACCAGCGGAACGCTCGGCTCGGACGCCGACACGGTCGCCGAACTGCTCGCCGCGTACATCGAAGGCTTTCAAGGTGCCCAGCTCGGCCGGGACAGCGTGGCCGCCATGGTCAAGCATTTCCCCGGCGCCGGACCGCAACTGAACGGCGAGGATGCACATTTCCCGTACGGGCGTGAGCAGGTCTACCCCGGCGGCCGGTTCGCCGAGCACCTCAAGCCGTTCGAGGCGGCCTTCCGGGCGGGCGCCGCGCAGGTCATGCCGTACTACGCGATGCCGGTCGGAACCCCGTACGAGGAAGTGGGTTTCAGCTTCAGCAAGGGCATCGTGACCGACCTGCTGCGGGGCACGTACGGCTTCGAGGGTGTCGTGTGCACCGACTGGGGCCTGGTCACCGACGCCGACGACGTGATGGGGGCGCCGATGCCGGCCCGCGCGTGGGGTGTCGAGAGCCTGGACCGGCTCGCCCGGGTCGAGAAGATCCTGCACGCGGGGGCCGACCAGCTCGGCGGCGAGTACTGCCCCGAGCTGATCGTCCGGCTGGTCGGCGAGGGACGTGTCGCCGAGTCGCGGATCGACGAGTCGGCGCGGCGGATCCTGCGCGACAAGTTCCGGCTCGGCCTGTTCGACGGCCGGCGGTACGTCGACACCGAGGCGGCCGCACGCATCGTCGGCCAGTCGTCGTTCGTCGCCGCCGGCCTGGAGGCGCAGCGCCGCTCGATCGTCGTGCTGACCGACAAGGAGACGCTGCCCTTGGCCGAGGGCATTTCCGTGTACGTGGAAGGGGTCGACCCGGCCGTCGCCGCGCGCTACGCCAAGGTCGTCGACTCCCCGGCCGGGGCCGACATCGCGATCCTGCGCCGGGCGGCCGCGTTCGAACCCCGTACGGAAGGCTTCGAATCGTTCTTCCACGCCGGCCGTCTGGACTGGACCGACGGCGAGTTGCAGCCGTTCTTCGCGGTCGACGACATCGTGCCGACCGTGGTCGACGTGCTGCTCGACCGGCCCGGCGTGCTCACCCCGGTCGCCGCCCGGGCCGCCGCGCTGACCGCCAGTTTCGGGGCGAGCGACGAGGCGCTGCTCGACATCCTGTTCGGACGGGCCACCGCCACCGGCACGCTGCCGTTCGAGCTGCCGTCGTCGATGGCCGAGGTCGAGGCGTCCCGCGAGGACGTGCCCAACGACACCGCCAACCCCCTCTTCCCGTACGGGCACGGGTTGCACTGAACGCCGTCCCACTCTGCCCCGCTGCACCTTGCGTACGGGCGTCCGGTCCTTTGTGTCCGGATAGTTTCGGCTCAGAGAACAAGACTTTTCAATCATCGCGCCAAAGTTATGGACGTGTGAACAGAAGTCGGCCTAGCGTGCGTGTCACCCATCGATCCACGTCGAAGCCTGGACGGTCCGATGAAGACACGGCTCGCGCTCCTCGCCACCCTCACGCTCGCGGGCCTGTTGCCCGCCCTACCCGCCTCCGCCGCCGACGTTCCCGCCCAGGAGCCCGGCGTCACGTTGCGCACGTTCGACCTGCAGACCTCGAACAACGCGATCTGCACGCTCAAGCCCGGCCAGACGCCCAACATCGACAAGAAGATGTCGACGGTCAACTGGACGACCGCGGCCGACTTCGGGCTCGAGGACCGCTTCCAGTCCGAGGTGATCGGCAACGTCAACATCACCACCGCCGGTTCGTACGCGTTCCGCCTGACCAGCGACGACGGCTCCCGGCTGAAGATCGACAACGCGACCGTGATCGACCACGACGGGGCACACGGGGCGACCGCCAAGGAGGGCTCGGTCAGCCTGACGACCGGGTACCACGCGCTGCTCATCGAGTACTTCGAGCGCGACGGCGGTCAGCAGCTCACCCTCGAGTGGCGTCCGCCGGGCGCGTCGGCCTTCGTGGTGGTGCCGAACAGCGCGCTCAGCACCGACGCAGGCGTCGTCCGGGTCACCGCACCGGGTAAGAAGGAGTGCGAGGCGTCCGGCGACTCGCCCGGCGACGGGTTGCCGCTGACCGGCGTGCACCCCGGCTACACGCTCACCAACCTGCGCCCGTCCGGGTTCAATCCACAGGTCAGCGCCATGGACTGGTTCCCCGACGGCCGGCTGGCGATCAGCACCTGGGGCGGCAGTGACACGTCGACCGGCAAGGTCTACATCCTCAGCGGGGTCACCGGCAACACGTCGCCCAGTCAGGTCACGTACCGGGAAATCGCCTCTGGTCTTCGTGAGCCGATGGGCCTGAAGATCGTCGACGGCAAGATCTACGTCTCCCAGAAGCACGAGCTGACCGAGCTCAACGACACCAACGGCGACGGCACGATCGACCAGTACCGGCGGGTCGCGACCTGGCCGTTCGACGGGAACTTCCATGAGTTCGCGTTCGGGCTGCTCTACAAGGACGGGTTCTTCTATCTGAACCTGTCCGTGTCGATCAACCTGGGCGGCGCGACCACCGACCCGCAGGGCTCGCCCAACCGCGGCACCACCCTGAAGATCAACCGCTCGACCGGTGCCGTGCAGTACATCGCGGGTGGTCTGCGCACCCCGAACGGCCTCAACTTCGGGCCCGACGGCGACGTGTTCGTGCTCGACAACCAGGGCGGCTGGCTGCCCGCGTCCAAGCTGGTGCAGGTCAAGCAGGACCGGTTCTTCGGCCACTACACCAACCCGGACGGCCCGTTCGACACCCAGCCGGTGACCAACCCGGTGCTGTGGCTGCCGCAGAACGAGATCGCCAACTCCCCGAGCACCCCGGTGATGCTCAACTCCGGCCCGTACGCGGGACAGATGCTCTTCGGCGACGTCACCTACGGCGGCGTCCAGCGGGCCTACCTGGAGAAGGTCAACGGCGAGTATCAGGGCGCGGTGTTCCGGCTGACCCAGGGGCTCGAGATGGGCGTGCTGCGGCTGAGTCAGGGACCGGACGGGGCGCTCTACGCGGGCGGTCTCGGCGCGGGCGGCAACTGGGGGCAAGAGGGCAAATTGACGTACGGGCTGCAGAAGCTCACGCCCAACAACACCAGCGTGTTCGACATCAAGGCCATGCGCGCGATCGCCGACGGTTTCGAGTTCGAGTACACGCAGCCCGTCTCGGCCGCGACCGCCGCCTCGTACAAGGTGAAGCAGTGGCGCTACCAGCCGACACCCGACTACGGCGGTCCCAAGATCGATGAGGAGACGCTCTCGGTCACGTCGGCCACGCTGTCGGCCGACCGGCTCAAGGTGACGGTCAAGATCGCCGGACTCAAGCCGGGACGGGTGGTGCACGTACGGTCGCCGCGGCCCTTCACCTCGACGTCGGGCAGCTCGCTGTGGAGCACCGAGGCCTGGTACACCCTGAACAGCCTGGCTGACGGCACCACGCTCAAGTCGGACCGGGTCGAGGCCGAATGGTCGGGCCAGACCGGCGCCGCGACGTTCGCCAAGGACCACACGGGCTACACGGGCTCCGGTTTCTCGGCCGGTCACGGTGCGGTCGGTGCGGCGACGACGTTCACGGTCAACGTCCCGACGGCCGGCACCTATCCGACGGCGCTCCGCTTCAGCAACGGTCCCAACCCCTCAGCCGGGACCAAGACCATTTCCCTGTACGTCAACGGGTCGCGCATCAAACAGGTCAGCCTCGCCGACACCGGGAACTGGGACACCTGGGCGGTTCTGAATGATTCGGCGGCCCTGCGAGCGGGTGGCAACACCATCTCGTATCGCGTCGACACCGGCGACATCGGGCACGTCAACCTGGACAGCCTGACCATCGGGTCCGCTTCTTCCTCGGGCTCCGGCACCGGGACCATCACCGGCATCGCGGGCAAGTGCCTCGACGTGGACAACGCGGGCGCGGCCAACGGCACGAAGATCCAGCTGCACACCTGCAACGGCACGTCGGCGCAGAGCTTCACCCGCTCGGGCGATACGCTGCGGGTGCTCGGCAAGTGCCTGGACGTCGACAACGGCGGAACCGCCAACGGCACCAAGGTGCAGCTCTACACCTGCAACAGCAGTGCCGCCCAGGTGTGGCAGCCGCAGGCCAACGGGTCGCTGCTGAACCCGCAGTCGGGCAAGGTGCTCGACGCGGCCGGCGGGGCCAGCGCCGACGGCACGCAGATCCAGATCTGGGAGTGGGCCAACGTCGCCCAGCAGCGGTGGACCCTGAACGGCCCGTCCCGGGTGACCCTGTTCAACGGGGGCTCGCTGTCCGCCTTCCAGAACTCCGACGGCAGCGCGCCGACCTGGCCCGTCTCCGGCGGATCGGCCGAGGTGCTGGGCGGTGACCTGCGGACCAAGCAGACCTACGGCGACTTCAAGCTGCACGTGGAGTTCTGGTTGCCCAACCTGCCGGCCGACGTGACCGGGCAGCAGCGGGCCAACAGCGGGGTCTATCTGCAGGATCGATACGAGGTGCAGGTGCTCGATACGTACGGGAAAGCGGTCCTGGCCAATGACGACTCGGCGGCCATCTATCAGAAGCGGGCGGCGTCGACCAATGCCGGCACGGCGCCGGAGACCTGGCAGACCTACGACATCACGTTCCGGGCGGCGCGCTTCAACGGCACCACGAAGACCGAGAACGCGCGGGTCACGGTCGTCTGGAACGGCGTGACCGTCCACAACAACGTCGAGATCGACGGGCCGACCGGCGCCGGGGCGGCGGAATCGGCGGCCCCGCTGCCCATCCGCCTGCAGGACCACGGCGATCCGGGCGCGAACGTGCGCTACCGCAACATCTGGATCGAACCGGCTTGATCCACTTCGCCGCTGCCCCCGGTTCTCCCCGGGGGCAGCGGCTCTCTTGCGGCTACTCCGTGGCTCTGGCGCGGCTGCTTCGTGGCTCTCGCGCGGCTATTTCGTGAAGAAGGCGAGAAGGTTGCCGTCCGGGTCGGGCAGCGTGAAGACCCGGCGGCCCGCCTTGTCCTTATGTGGCTCGTCGAGGGGCGCGAAGCCGTTGGCCACGACGAAACCGTAGGCCTCGTCGATGCTGTCGACCTTCATGTAGAGCGTGGCCCCCGGCCCGGCCGCGGCGGCGGCCTCGGTCGAGAAGGTCAGCCAGAACCAGTTGACGTAACAGGTGTATTCGGTGTCGCTCCGCTTGCCCGCGCGGAAGCCGAGGCTCTCGTAGAACGCGGCCGTCTTGTCCAGGTCGCTGGAGGCGTAGACGAGGCCGGAAATGCTGCCGATCTTCATGGTGTGCTCCTCTCCGTTACCTCTCTGTCGGATGGAGCCGCGCAAGTGTGACAGGCCCTACGTCTGGTGGCGCTCGCGGTAGGTGCGGGTCTTGTGCCGGTTGCCGCAGACCTCCATCTCGCACCAGCGGCCGCGCCCGTTGCGGGACGTGTCGTGGAACGCCCACCGGCAGTCCGGGGCCGCGCAGAGTTTGATCCGGTGCCAGTCGCCGCGGGCCGCGCTCCCGGCCACGGTCTCGACGATCACATTGAGCCACGGCCGGCCCGAATGGGCGGCGATGCGCAACCCACCCGCCGGATCGGGCTCGACCCGCAGCGGATGCCCGGCCAGGGCCAGGATGACATCGGCGTCCGGGTCGCCGAGCAGCGACCGGCGCAGCGCCGAGCGCAGCTCCACGGTGGCGGCCAGATCATCCGGCCCGAGCTCGGATTCGCCGGGCGGCAGATGGTTGACCACGATCCAGCCCCGGAGGGCCTGCGGTGACGTCAGCTCGTCACCGGCGACGTGGGTCTGACCGTGCCGGCTGAACGTCCGCTCGTCGACGGTGTTGAGGAACTCCTCGATCAGCTGCAGCACGCTCACGACACCACTATAGCGACTAGCCGGTGTTGACAGCCTCCGACACCAGCATTAGGTTTCATTGGTGTCGAACGAATGAGGGAGGCAAGCATGCTCGACGTTTCCGGAGCAGACCTCGAAGACCTGCGGTCCCGCCTGCGTGCGACCCGTTGGGCGACGCCCTGGCCGGTCCCGGGCTGGACGGCCGGCACCGACGGTGACGAGCTGAAGCGCCTGGTCGGCTACTGGGCCTCGGCCTACGACTGGCGCAAGCAGGAAGCCGCCATCAACGCTCTGCCCCACCACTACGCCGAGATCGACGGCACGACCGTCCACTATCTCCGCTACGACGGCGAACGCGAAGGCGCGCTGCCGATCCTGCTCGCCAACGGCTGGCCCAGCACGTTCCTCGAGCTGACCGGCCTGGCCGAGCGCCTGTCGTCCTCGTCCGGGCACGGCGGCACGGTCATCGTCCCGTCCCTGCCCGGCTATGGCCTGGCCCCCCAACTGCCGGCCGTCGGCGCGCCCCCGTTCACCCACGACGTGTGGCATCGGCTCATGAGCGACGAGCTCGGCTTCGCCCGCTACGGCGCCCACGGTTCCGACATCGGCGCCGGCGACGTCGCCCGGCTCGCCCAGGCCTACCCGGCATCGGTGGCCGGCCTGCACGTGCTCGACGTGGCACGCCCACCGCACTACGACCCCGCGAGCCTGACCGTCGACGAGCAGGCCTATCTCGACGCCGAGGAGGCGTGGGAGGTCGAGGAGCGCGGCTATTCGCACCAGCAGCAGACCCGCCCGCTCACCCTCGCCCAGGGACTGTCCGACTCACCGTCCGGCCTGCTCGCCTGGATCCTCGAGAAGTACCGGGCGTGGAGCGACTGCGGCGGTGACGTCTCGACCCGGTTCAGCGACGATTTCCTGCTGACCCAGGCCTCGCTCTACTGGTTCACCAACGCCATCTCGACGTCCTTCCGCCCCTACTACGAGCGGGCCCACCGCCTGGTCCCACCGGTCGAGCGGGTCGAGGTGCCGACCGCCGTCGCTCTGTTCCCGGCCGACCTGGGCGGCCGCTTCCCGCGCAGCTGGGCCGAGCGGGCCTACCACGTCACGCGCTACACCCGCATGCCACGCGGGGGCCACTTCGCCGCCCACGAGGAACCCGACCTGCTGGCCGCCGACATCACCGAGTTCTTCCGCGACCTGGACTGACCCCGTCAGTCAGCCACCGGTGGTGATGAGGACGATCGAGGCGGCGGCCGATACGTCACAACCAGTCGTGTTCACGGGCATAGCGGGCCGCCTCGTGGCGGGTCCGTGTCTGCGTCTTCTGCATGGCGTTGGACAGGTAGTTGCGGACGGTCCCGGGCGCCAGATGCAACCGCGCGGCGATGTCGGCCACCGAGTAGCCCTCGCTGGTCACCCGCAGCACGTCCAGTTCCCGGTCGGTGAGCGGGACGTCGTCGATGACCGCGAGCGCCGACACGTCCGGGTCGATCCACCGCTTGCCCTGCTGCAGGGTGCCGATGACGGTCGCGATGTGCGACGGGTCGGCCGACTTGCTCACGAACCCCTGCACACCGAGCTTCAGAGCCTTCCGCAGTACGCCGGGACGGGCGTGCCGGGTCAGCATCAGGATCACTTGTTCCGGCCGTTCCTTCCGGATCGCGGCCACGGCTCCGAGTCCGTCCACGTTCGGCATCTCGAGGTCGATGACCAGCACGTCCGGCCGGTGCCGCAACGTCGCCTCGACCGCCTCGGCCCCGTCCGCGGCCTCCGCGAGCACCTCGACGTCGCCCTCGAGGGGCAGGATCGCCGCCATCGCCTTGCGCAGCAACGCCTCGTCATCGGCCAGCACAACCGTCGTCACAGCGCACCCTCCCCGGAGACATGCCCCGCGGCGGCTGCGACGGGTGCGGCGCGTGCACCGGCCTGCGGGAAGACGGCGGCGGTCGTGAACTGACCGGCCTCGAGCGACACGGTCAACGTGCCGCCGTCGTCGGCCAGGCGCCGGCGCAGCGCCGAGAGGCCGCGCAGCTCGGGGTCGCCGGATCCGGTGGCCGCGCCGTCGTTGACGATGGTGATGCCCGCGGCGGACAGCACGATGCGCACCTGAGTGGCCTCCGCGTGCCGCAGGATGTTCGTCGTCGTCTCGCGCAGCACCTGACCGAGCGATTCGCTCACTCGCGCATCGGCGTCCGCCTCCCGCGTCACCCGTACGTGGATGCCGGCCGCCTCGAACAGGTTCTTGGCGTTCTCGAGCTCGGCCGACAGGTTCAGCCGTCGCTGGGCGTACGCGAGCTCCTTGGTCTGTCTGATCGTGTCGCTCACCAGACCGTGGATCTCCTGCAACTCCGCCTCGGCGCGGGCCGGATCGGTGTGCACGAGCTTGCACGCGAGCGCCGCCTTCAGCTTCACGACGTGCAACGTGTGCCCCTGGATGTCGTGCAGATCGCCGGCGAAGCGCACACGTTCCCGGATGACGGCCAGCTCGGCCTCGCGCTCGCGGGACATCTCCAGCTCCTGAATGATCGCGTAGAACCGCTCACCCACGAACGACAGCACCATGATCAGCACGGTCACGCTCGTCGGGATGAGCACATACCGGACCAGGGCGTCGCTGCCCTCGATCAGCAGCCGCAGCGATCCGACCGCGGCGACGAAGACGACGAGCGCGGCCGTGGCCTCGTACTGCCGGCGCGGCAACCGCGTGAGAGCCAGCGAGGCGACGCAGGCGACCCCCCAGTACGCGTTCGGGCTGCCCACGACGAGCACCCCGAGCGGCCACACGACGCCCGCGACGATCGTGCACGGCCAGGCGACCCGGCCGATGTCGTTCGCCGTCCACCGCTCGAAAGCGACCAGGGTCGCGATCGCTCCGGGGGCCAGCACGAGCACGTGCCACCAGTCGCGCACATCGACCGCCACCACGAACACCGCGGCGAGCACGATCATCGGCGTCGCGGTGTACAGGTTGAGGCGACGCAGACGTCCCTGGGTCGCCTCGGTGATGTGCAGCGGTCTTGCTCTCACCCCACCAGTATTCGCCGTCGTCCGGCCCGCCTGACAGTGACACCACGTCACATGTCGTGATGACACAGCGGCACTGCCCGGGAGGAGGTGTTCGCTGGTGTCATCGAGTCATGTCCACGCCAGTGATCGAAGTCGAGAACCTCAACCTCACCTACGGCGACTTCCACGCCGTCAAGGATCTGACCTTCGAGGTCCGCCCCGGGGAGCTGTACGCGCTGCTCGGCACCAACGGAGCCGGCAAGACCTCGACCCTGGAGACCATCGAGGGTCACCGTACGCCGACGTCGGGCACCGTACGGGTCTTCGGGCACAGTCCCGGCGACCGTAAGGCCGTCCGCCCGCGGATGGGCATCATGCTCCAGGAGAGTGGCTTTTCTCCCGATCTGACCGTACGGGAGTCGGTCGGCCTGATCGGGACGCTCACCCGGCGCACCGACGACGTCGACCGGGTGATCGACGTGGTCGACCTGACCCGCAAGGCCGGCACCCAGGTCGGTCAGCTGTCCGGCGGCGAGAAGCGGCGGCTCGACTTCGCGACGGCCGTGTACGGCACCCCCGAGCTGATCTTCCTGGACGAGCCGACCACCGGTCTGGACATCCAGTCCCGCGACGACCTGTGGAACGCGGTCGACCGGCTGCGCGAGAACGGCTCGACCGTCGTGCTGACCACGCACTACCTGGAGGAGGCGCAGCAGCGCGCCGACCGGATCGGGCTGATGCACCAGGGTGTCTTCCACCATGAGGGCACGGTCGCCGAACTGACCCGCACGCTGCCGTCGGTCATCAGGTTCACGCTCGGCGGGCCGGCCCCGGCGTTGCCCGTGCAGGCGATCGTCGGCGCGGACGGTTCCGTGCTGGTCGAGACGTTCGGCCTGCAGAAGGACCTGGCCCTGCTGCTGGGCTGGGCCGAGAACCACGGCGTCGAACTGCGTGACCTTTCGGCCGGCCCGACCCGCCTGGACGACGTCTTCCGCGCCATCGAGTCTTAATTCCTTCCCACCGTACGTATTGAGCGCGCTCGATTCTCCGACCACGTCGACTTTTGAATGGGACGAAAATGTTCGCCATTGCTCGTACCGAGCTCATCCAGATCTTCCGGAACCGGCTGGTGCTGGTCACCAGCTTCGTCATCCCGGTCGCGATCAGCGCCTTCTTCATCTATCGGCACGACGTGTTCTCGCAGGTGGGCAGCCTCGGCTACATCGCCGCGATCGTCATGTTCACGGTCGGCGCCTTCGGCCTCTACACCTCGACAGTGACGACGCTGGCCTCCCGCCGGCAGAACCTCTTCCTCAAGCGCTTGCGGTCCACCGCGGAGAGCGACGCGGGCATTCTGGCCGGGCTCGTTCTGCCCGCTACGGTCATCGCCCTGGTCCAGGTGACCGGAATTCTGATCGTTCTGAGCGCGGTCGTCGGCACGCCGGACAATCCGCTGCTGCTCGCGGTCGCCGTCATCGCCACCGTGGCCATGATGATCGGCCTGGCGCTGGCCACGGCCGGGGTGACCAACTCCCCCGAGCATGCCCAGGTGACCACATTGCCGGTCAGCCTCGGCGTCATCGCCGTGGCGAGCTGGGTCGGCATCACCGGCACCGAGGAGCTCGCCCAGGTCAAGCGGCTGCTGCCCGGCGGCGCGGCGACCGAACTGGTGCTGAACGCGTGGAACGGCGGCGCCGCCCTGAGCGACTCGCTCATTCTGCTGGCCCCTACGTTCGCCTGGGTGTTCGTCGCGGTCACGTTCGCGCGCCGGATGTTCAACTGGGAGCCGCGCCGCTGACGCCGGTCCGCCGGCTGCCCCGGGTCGATCGAGGGGCAGCCGGCGGCGGCGTTTTGGGCGGATATGCTGGACCGACCATGACGTCCGAGCTGCTCGACTTCCGCCGCATCTACGTCGAGCCGGCGGCCGCCGAACTCCCCCGCGGCCGCGAGGTGCTGGCCCGCTATCCGCAGGCGACGGTCGTCGAGGTGGAGAGCCATAACCGGATCGACGAGCTCTACGGCGACGAGACCAACGTCAACCGGTGGGTACGCATCAAACGGGAAGCGCTCGTACTCGGCGTGAAGAAGACGCTCACCGCCCGGCCCAACGGACGGTCGGCCGACTTCATCGCCCCGTCGACGGCCAATGGATGCGCGATGGCCTGCGCGTACTGCTACGTGCCGCGGCACAAGGGCTACAGCAATCCGATCACCGTGTTCGCCAACATCGACCGGATCACCGGCTATCTGACCCGGCACGCCGCCCGGCAGGGCACCAAGACGACGCCGAACGAGTGCGACCCGTCCGCGTGGGTCTACGACATCGGCGAGAACTCGGACTGCAGCGTCGACGCGCGGATCAGCGACAACGTGCAGGACCTGGTCGGGCTGTTCCGGTGGATGCCGAACGCGAAGGCGTCGTTCGCGACCAAGCACGTGAACCGCGACCTGCTCGACTGGGATCCGCAGGGCCGGACGCGGATCCGCTTCTCGCTCATGCCCGCGCGTGACGCGAAACTGCTCGACATCCGCACGTCGCCGATCGCCGAGCGGATGGCCGCGATCGACGATTTCGTGGCGGCCGGCTACGAGGTGCACGTGAACTTCAGCCCGGTCGTCGTGCGGGACGGGTGGCTCGACGACTGGGCCGAGTTGCTCGGCGAGTTGCACGCGTCGATCGGCCCGGCCGCGCGCCGGCAACTCGCGGCCGAGGTCATCTTCCTGACCCACAACCGGGATCTGCACCAGGTCAACCTGGGCTGGCACCCGAAGGCCGAGGAGCTGATCTGGCGGCCCGACCTGCAGCAGCCGAAACGGTCGCAGAACGGGTCGTGGAACGTGCGCTACCGCACCGGGGCGAAGGGACAGTACGTCGCGGCCCTGGTCGACCTGATCGGCGAGCGCCTGCCGTACTGCCGCATCCGGTACGCGTTCTGACGTACAACGCCTCCTGGCGCATCGTCCGCGGCCCCTGACGCCGGAACTGGCAGGAAGCTCTCAGGCTCGTTGCCGATACTGCTCTGTGGCCGTGCCGTGCCGCTGGCGCCATGCTGTCCGACCGACCGAGGAGTTTGTGTGTCCGTGCTCGCCGAAGCCGCCCCCGACGAGTCCGGAGGGTTGACCGGGTGGGCCGTCGGCCTCATGGAGTCGCTGGGCGGTGTGGGGGCCGCGCTGATCGTCGGCCTGGACAACCTGTTCCCGCCGATCCCGAGCGAACTGGTGCTGCCGCTGGCCGGATTCTCGGCCAGCCGGGGCGTGTTCAGCCTGCCCGAGGCGCTGTTCTGGACCACGCTGGGCTCGGTGGTCGGCGCGATGATCGTCTACTGGGCCGGCGCACTGCTCGGACGTGAGCGAACACGCAGTCTGGTGGCGTACCTCCCGCTGGTCAAGGTGCAGGATTTCGACCGTTGTGAGGAGTGGTTCGCCAAACACGGCACCAAGGCGGTCTTCCTCGGCCGCATGGTGCCGTTGTTCCGCAGCTTCATCTCGCTGCCGGCCGGTGTCGAACGGATGAGCTTCTGGAAGTTCACCCTGCTGACCACGGCGGGCAGCTTCATCTGGAACACCATCTTCGTCACGGCCGGGTTCCTGCTCGGCGAGAACTGGCATCGCGTCGAGGGATACGCGGGCGTCTTCCAGAAGGTCGTCATCGCCGGCGTCGTGATCGGCGTGGGCTACTTCGTCTGGCAACGCTTGAGGTCCCGCCGCAACGGCACCACGGACGCAGACGCCACCGTGGTGATGCCGATCGTGCGCGACCGGCCGCGCAGCCACCGCCGGTAACTGAGCGTTCGCGCCCGGGCCGTCCACTCCACGGCCCGGGCGCGGGCTTGCTCAGGCGAGCTTGCTCAGGCGAGCTTGCTCAGGCGGCGACGCTCGACCGGGACTGCGCCGGTGCGCTCGAACGGTCGCGGCGGAAGAGCAGGACCGCGGCGAAGGCCAGCAGCCAGACGCTCCACAGCACGTACCCGAGGAAGTTGGCGAAGTCGACGCCCGGCACACCCAGCGGCGACACCACGCCGGTCGCGATCAGGACGGCCGACACGCCGCCAAGCGCGACGAACCACCACCCGGCGAACGCCCGGCCCAGAGCGGCCAGCACGAGCAGCGTCCAGGCGGCGGTGAGCGCATAACCGAGCGTTTCCCCGATGAGCGTTCCGAGCACATGATGCGCGGTTTCGAACGACGCGCGGTCACCCGAGGACGCGTACCCGGGAACGAGCAACGGCCATCGGGACAGTCCGATCACCTGGACGACCGCGGCGGCGACACCGACCGGCACGGAAATGCGCATCCATCGAACGCGGGCCAGCCGTCCGACGCCGAAAGCGATCGGCGCGAACAACGCCGCAGACAAAGCGAGCACGGTGAACCAGGAAACCACCGCAGTCTGGTGAGCGGTGAACGACGCCAGGATGACGTCGGTCGGCTCCTTCAGGATGTCCGGGTAGTCGAAGACGCTGCCCAGCACGGTGAAGGCGACATTGGTGAGCACGGCGGCCGAAACGAGCAGTGCGGCGGTCAGTTTGCGGTTCATGTGAAGTCTCCCCTGCGGATACGTGCGACGAGTTGGTTGTCGGGGTGGTCAAGAAGGTGTTCCCGGGCGAGCACCTCGACCCGGTCGTGGTCACCGGCCAGGAAGGCCGAGGCGATCGCCACCGTCTGCCGGTCGCGGGACGTGACGGCCGACGCCCGGGCCCGGGCGAAGAGCGTGAGCGCCGCCGAGACGAGTTCATCGGTCATGGGCGCAGCTTCGCCGGAACGGCTGACGCTGGGCTGACGCGGCGGTTTTATGCTGCGTCAGTGCTGACCGTGGCGGTGCTCGGCCCGCTCGACCTGCGGCTCGACGGCGTCCGGCTCGAGGTGCCGGCCGGCCGGACGACCGAGGTGCTGATCCGCCTCGCCCTCGACGCCGGGCATGCCGTCCGCGCCGAGCGCCTCATCGAAGACCTCTGGGCGGGCCGGGCCACCCCGAACGTGTTGCAGGCCAAGGTGTCCAAGCTGCGCCGGGTGCTCGGGGATCCCGGACTGGTCAGTGGCGGTCCGACCGGCTACACACTGCACGTCGATCCGTCCGGGGTGGACGCGCTCGAGGTGCTGCGCACCGCGGCCCTCCCCAGGCCGGACACCGGTCTCCTGACCCATTTCCGCGGCGACGAGCTGCTGCCGGACGCGGGCGACGGCGAATGGCTCGGGCCGTGGCGCGGCCGACTCGCCGAAGCGAGGTTGCGGCTGACCGAGGCGTACGCCGAATCACGGCTCGACGCGGGCAGCAGCAGCTCGTCCGAGTTGCGGGAGCTGGTCGCCGCGCATCCGTTGAGCGAGAACCTGTGGCGGCAGCTCATCACGGCCCTCTATCGCGAGGGTCGCCAGGCCGACGCCCTCGACGCGTACCGGCAGGCGCGCACCCGGCTGGCCGACGAGCTCGGACTCGACCCGGGCCCGGCCCTGCGCGACCTGGAACGGCGCATCCTCGTGCAGGACGCCGGACTGGCCGCCGGCAACCTGCCCGCACTCACCGCCTCGATGATCGGCCGGGACGCGGAACTGAGCGAAGTTGTCCGTCTGATGAGCGCTGCGCGCATGGTGACGGTCGTCGGGCCGGCCGGAGTGGGCAAGACACGGCTCGCGATCGAGGCGGCCCGGGGCGCGGGCGGCTGGTTCGTGCGCCTGGAGACGGCGAACGACCAGACCGACGTCTGGCGGGCGGTGGGCGAGACGTTCTCGCTGCCGGAAGCGAACGAACCGATGGTGCTCGAACGTGTCCGTACGTTGCGCGCCCTGCTCGTTCTGGACAACTGCGAGCAGGTCGCCGAGCCGCTGGCCCCGATCGTCGAGCGCATCCTGACCGCGGCACCCGGGATCACCGTGCTCGCGACCAGTCAGGTTCCGCTCACCATCGAGGGCGAGACCGCGTACGGGCTCGGGCCGTTGCCGTCGGACGCCGCCGCCGAACTGTTCCGGGAACGCGCGAACCGGCATCGCCGCATCGGCCCGGACGAGGACGTGGACAGCGTCGTCCGGCAGCTCGACGGTCTCCCGTTGGCGATCGAGCTGGCTGCGGCCAGAGCCAAGGCGCTTCCCGTACGCGAGATAGCACGCCGCCTCGACGACCGGTTCACGCTGCTCAACGATCCCAACAGCCGTCGCCCGGCCCGGCGCCGCACCCTCCGGGCGGCGATCGAGTGGAGCTACGACCTGCTGTTCCCCGACGACCAGCGCGGGCTGTGGGCGCTGGCCACATTCGCCGGCGGCGCGCCGCTCGAGGCGGCCGAGCGGGTGCTCACCGCACTCGGCGTGCCGTCGCAGGCCGCACTCGACGTGCTCGACCGGCTGGTCGACCGCTCCCTGGCGATCGCCGAGATCGGCGCGGCGGGCGCCCGCTACCGTCTGCTCGACAGCGTCCGCGCCTACGGTCGTGAGCGCATCGCACAGTCCGGCCTGTCCGACGCAGCGGCCAAGGCCCACGCCACCTGGTACGCGACCATGGCCGCCGACGCCGACCCGCACGGCGCCGGCCAGGCGAACTACGTGTCGTTCGCACGCACCGAACGCGCCGACATCGACGCCGCAATCGCGTGGTCCCGGACGCACGACCCGCACACGGCCCTCCGCATCGTCAACGGTTTCGGCTGGGCCTGGATCTTCCTGGGCGCCGGCCGCGACGCCGCCCGGCGCGCCCGCATGGTGGCGTTGTCCGCGCTCGCCGAGCCGAACGCGCAGGATGCTCACCGGCCGCCGGGCAGCGAAGCGCGCAAGACGCCACCAACCGGCAACCGGCAAACGCGCAGTGCGGCTGTAGCGGCGGATCCGGAAGCGGGCGATGTGCCGACCGATGAGCGGGTGGACGCGCTGTTGTTCGCGGCCTGGTTCGAAGCGTCCGGCGGGGATCTGGAACGCGCGTTTGCGGATGTGGAAACTGCTCGCCGGATCGCGCCGGAACCGAGAACGCTGTTGTTTCTCGCGTTTCTGCACAGCCAGCACGGGCGTCCGGCGGCGGCGCTCGAAGCGATCGCGGAGTTCCGGAAATCCGCTCAGGGGTGGGAAGCGGGCGCGGCGGCACTGCTGGCGGCGTGGGCGTATACCGGGCTCGGCGACACCGTGCGGGCTCGCGCGGCCTGCGACCAGGCCATCGGCATTCTGACGCCACTCGGAGATGCGTGGGCGCTCAGTCACGCCGAGGCTCTGCTGGGCGGGCTGGCTCAGGCCGAGCACCGGTTCGCGGACGCGGTCGCTCATCTCGGCGCCGCCGCGGATGCCGCGCACCGCCTCGGGTTCGCCGCGGCCGAGTCGCTGCACCTGGCCAACCTGGGGCGGGCCCAGCAGCAGAACGGCACGCTGCTCGACGCGCTCGAAACGCTGGAACGGGCGGCCGTGACGGCGGAGTCGGTGAGCGATCTGCGCAACGTCGCCTATGCGCGCACACGCCGGGCCCGGGTGTTGCGCGCACTCGGCCGGCTGGACGAGGCCCGCGCCGACGTCGCGGTGGCCCGGCGCTGTTACGACGACTTGTTCGCGCGCTACTTGTCCGCAGCGCTCACCAACGACGCTCCGGCGCTGCACCAGGTGGTGGCCGATGCGCGCGAAGTGAGCGATCACGAGGTGGAACTGCTCGCCCTGGACGAACTGGCCGCCCTCGAGCCCGACGACACCACCGCACAGGAACTGCGCGCCGCCGCCGACGCGCTGCTGCCCGCGGTCGCGCACCTGGTCACCCCGGACGACAGGCACCCGCGCACCTGAGCGCACCGCTCACCCGAACGAACAACCACGGTCGCGCACCTGGTCACCCCGGACGACCGGCACCTGATCGCTTTCTGCGGGGGCCTCGATCCGTAGGCTGGCCGGATGGTTGATCTCGCTCGGGTGGCCCGCCGATGTTCGTTGATCGTGGACTCGCGGTCGTTCGAGGTGACGATCGTGGTGATAATCGGGCTCAATGCCGCCCTGTTGTGCGTCGAGACCTATCCGCTGGCCGAGTCGATCTCGTATCTGCACTGGCTCGAGTGGTTCTTCCGGGCCGTGTTCGTTTCGGAGATCGTGGTGCGGATTCTCGCGTACGGGAAAAGGCCTCAGGAATTCTTCCGGCACGGGTGGAACGTATTCGACTTCGTTGTCATTGCGGCCGTTTTCATCCCGGGGCTGCATGGGGACACTGCGGCTCTGCGGGTGATCCGGATGGCGCGCGTCGTGCGGCTGGTGCGGTTCTCGCCGGGGCTTCGGACGATTGTGACCGCTCTTCTGCGCAGCCTGCCGGGGGTCGGTGGGTTTCTGGCGCTGGCGCTGGTGACTTTCTATGTGTACGGCATGACCGGTTGGCTGATCTTCGGGGATATGTATCCCGACGAGTACGGGACAATTGGGCACGCTGTGCTCACGCTCTTCGTGCTGTTGTCGCTCGAGACGTTGCCGGATCTGATCGAGCAGGGGATCGCCCTGTCGCCGTGGACGCTCGTGTATTACGTCAGCTATGTGCTGATCACGGTCAATCTGCTGCTGAACATTCTGATCGCGGTCTTCGTCAATTCAATGGAGGAGGCGCGGCGGCTGGAGATGACCGAGAGCCTGGCCGTCGACGAGGATCAGGACGGCATCCCGGACAACATCGACCGGATCATGGTCAGCCAGCGGCTCGACGACCTCCGGACGATGATCACCGAACTGGAGCGCGATCTGCGCATCGACCGCGAACCGCGCCGGCCGGGCGGCGGCTCGATCCCCCGCCCCAGCCCCGACCGGGGAGGGTCAGCCGCCCGATGACAACGGCGGCCACCGGGCCAGGACAGGCTCAGCTGTTCCGGCGCCGGCGGGTGAAGAACATCAGCGCCGCGCCCAGCAGGACGACCAGGCCACCGCCGCCGGCCAGCAGCGCGACCGGCGCGCCGGTGATCGGGAGGCCACCACCGCCACCACCGCCGCCGCCGGAGCCGCCGGGCGGGGTGGTGGGCAGGCAGCGCAGCCGGCCGGATGAAAGGGGGCACCGAACCACGCCGAACCATTTAAGGATCTTTAAGGTACGGCGTTCATCCGCGCGGAAGAGCGCCCCCGTAGTTGTCGATGCAGCAGCGAAGCAGCCGACTACGAAGGAGCCACGCATGTACCGGAACCAGCGCCGCAGGATGTCCTCGACGATGCGCAAGGTGGTGCTGGGCGCCTCCGCGGTGGTTCTCGCGGGCGGCGCGTACGCCATCAGCACGGGCGTGAGCAGCGCGGGCGAGAACTGCGACGGCCTCGACCAGGCCCTGCGGCAGAACCTCCAGTTCATCGCGGGCCAGCGGGCCGCACCCGACGCCCAGTCCGAGGCCCGCATCGCCAACCGTCAGGCCGTGGTCGACCTGATCAACCAGCGCCGCGTCGTGGCCGGTTGCAACGCGAACGTCGCGGGCGAGGTCCCGGGCGCCGCCGCCCCCGCCCAGCCTGGCGGCAACCAGGCCGGCGGGGGCGACCAGGCGGCCCCGAAGCCGCCGGCGGCCAACCCGCCCGCCGCGAACCCGCCCGCCGGCAGCCCGGGCACCGAGGGCGAGGTCGTCTGCAAGGGCTCGACCGTGACGCTCTCCGGCGAGGCCGGCGCCCCGTTCGCGTCGAGCGGCACCTTCCCGATCGGCACCACCCTCAAGGTCACCAACCTGGACAACAACAAGAGCATCACGGTCAAGGTGGAGACCACGTCGGGCAGCTGTGTGCTGCTCAACAACGCCGCCTTCGAGGGCGTGCGCGAGCCGGGCAAGTTCCTGATCCGCCGCGCCGTGATCGAGAAGCTGGGCTGAATCGTGAAAGGCCCGGCCTACGCGTAGTAGCGGTAGATAGGCCGGGCCACGCACGCGGGCTTGTCCACGCCCTCGATCTGCACGGTGAAGTCGTACGCCACCTGGACGCACCGCGAGGCCACCTCGGTCACCTCGGCCCCGACCGCGGCCAGCCGGATGTGCGAGCCGACCCGCACCGGGCTCGGGAAGCGCACCTTGTCGAGCCCGTAGTTGACGCCCATCTTGACGCCCTCGACCTGCAGCATCTCGGCGAAGAACGGGATGACCAGCGACAACGTCAGGTAGCCGTGGGCGATGGGGGCACCGAACGGACCCTTCGCGGCGCGTTCGACGTCGACGTGGATCCACTGGTGGTCGCCGGTGGCCTGGGCGAACTGGTTCACCCTGTCCTGGGTCACCTCGAACCACGAGCTGTGCCCGAGGTCGCGGCCGGCCAGGGTCTTGAGCTCGTCGAGCCCGGTGAGCGTGATCATGCCCCGAGTATCCGCCGGGGACGGCCGGTCGTCGATCCCGTGAACCACCGGTCAGGGCCAGGGGCTGCCGGCCGGGGGCTGTTCCGCGTCCGTACGATCGGCCGACGGCAACCACAGCACGAACGTGCTCCCGTTGCCCGGCGCCGAGAACGCGGCCACCCGGCCCCCGTGCGACTCCACGATCTGCCGCACGATGGCCAGCCCGAGTCCCGTACGACGCTCGCGGCGGCCACCCGGCGGTTCGGCATTTTCGCCCCGCCAGAACCGGTCGAACACCCGGGCCAGGTCGTCCGGCGCGATGCCCGGTCCTTCGTCGGCCACAGCCAGCCACAACCACGAGCCGACCTGCCCGGTCGCCACCGTCACCGTCGAGTCGGCAGGCGCCAGCCGCAGCGCGTTGGACAGCAGATTGCCGACCGCTCGCCGCAGCGCGTCGGCGTCGCCGATCAGGTGCAGGCCGGCCGCCGTCTCGTAGCGCAGGGTGAGCGCACGGGGCGTCACGAACGACTCCTCCCCCGCCTCCCGCGCGACCACCGACAGGTCGACGTCCGCGTCCACGGTCGCGTCGGCGTCCCGCCGGGCGGTGGCCAGCAGGTCTTCCACCAGGCGCGACATGCGGGTGGTGGCCCGGTCGACCACCGCCACGGCCCGGCTGCGTTCCTCGGGCGTGGCCTCTTCGGCGTTGAGCGAGGCGTCCAGGTTGGTGCGGATGATGGCGAGCGGGCTGCGCAGCTCGTGCGAGGCGTCGTCGATGAGCTGCCGCTGGGCCCGGAACGCGTGGTCCAGCCGGTCGAGCATCGAGTCGATGGTGTCGGCCAGGTCGCGCAGCTCGTCCGGCGGCCCGTTGAGCTTGATCCGCCGGGACAGGTCGGTCGCCTGGATCTCGCGCGCGGCCCGGGTGATCGCGCCGACCGGCCGCAGCGCCCGGCCGGACAGCACCCAGCCGATGCCGAGGCTGGCCACGAACAGCACCCCGAGGGCGATCAGCGAGTAGGTGCGCAGGGCTTCGAGCGTGCCGTAGTTGACCGCCGCCTGGATCTGGCTGACCTCGGCGACGTTGGCCGTGCCCTGGAACCGGCCGTCCCGATAGATCTTGGCCACCTGGGCGGTGACCTGCTGCGGCTCGGTGGTCTGGGCGACCAGGATGTAGATGACCCCGAGCGTGACCCCGGCCAGGGCGAACAGCACCGTCGAATAGATGACGGTGAGCCGGAACCGGATCGACCGGAACACCTCGGGGCGTTTCACGACGACTATCCCTCCCGCAGCCGGTAGCCCCGGCCGACAACGGTCTCGATCGATCCTTCGCCGAGCTTGCGGCGCAGGGTGCCGACCGTGACCCGTACGGTCTGGGTGAACGGATCGGCGTTGGCGTCCCACACGTGCTCGAGCAGTTCCTCGCTGGAGACGACATGTCCGGGCCGGGTCATCAGGTATTCCAGGACGCCGAACTCCTTGGGCGTGAGCGCCAGCGGCCGCCCGGCCACGGTCACCTGGTGGCGGGCCGAGTCGAGCACCACGTCCCCCACGGTGAGCCGGGCCGAGCCGCCGGACGTGTCACGACGCAGCAGCGCCCGTACGCGGGCCTGCAGCTCCGCCAAATGAAAGGGCTTGACCAGGTAGTCGTCGGCGCCGCCGTCGAGGCCCCGCACCCGGTCGTCGAGCCCGCCGCGGGCGGTCAGCATGAGCACCCGCGGTTCGCTGCCGCCCGGCGTCGGCGTCTCGCCGCTGCGCAGCGACCGGCACAGGGTGAACCCGTCGCCGTCGGGCAGGTTCACGTCGAGCAGCATCAGGTCGTATTCGTTGACGGTCAGCCGGTCATAGGCCTGGGCGACGTCGAGCGCGACGTCCACCGCGTAGCCACTGCGGGCGAGCCCGACGCGCAGGCCCTCCGCCAGATCTTCTTCGTCCTCCACCACCAGCAACCGCATTGAACAACTATCCCCGGGCGATCAGCGAATCGGCCACCTGGCGGGCCCGTTCGATCGGCACCGCGAACCCGATGCCGATCGAACCGCCGCCCTCCATGGTGGCGATGGCGGTATTCACCCCGATCACCTCGCCGCGCGCGTTGACCAGCGGTCCGCCCGAATTGCCGGGGTTGATGGAGGCATCGGTCTGTACGGCGGTCTGCCGGGTCTGGCCGCCGAGCCGCACCTCGCGGTCGAGCGCGCTGACGATGCCGGCTGTGACCGTGCCGCTGAGGCCGAGCGGGGAGCCGACCGCCAGGACCGGCTCGCCGACCCGGGTCGCGCTCGGATCGGCCAGGGCGAGCGGGCTGGGCGCGCTGCCCTGGGTGACCCACAGGACGGCGATGTCGCTGCCCGGATCGCGGCCGACGATCTCCGCGGTGCGGCGCTGACCGTCCTGGCCGACGACCGACACCGATCCCCCGCCGCCGCCGGCCGCGACGACGTGGTTGTTGGTGACGATGTGCCCCCGGTCGTCGAAGACGAAGCCCGAGCCGGAGGCACCCCCTGATCCCGTACGGACCTGGACCGAGACGACACCCGGCAGAACCGTGGCGGCCGCGCCGACCAGGTCGGACGGCACACCAGGCTGAGCCGGCGGAACAGCGGTGGCGACGGGCTCATCGGAGGAGCGGCCCGCGACGTAACCCGCCGTCCCGCCCGCACCGGCCGACAGACCGATCACGGCGAGAGCCGCGACGGCCGCCGCCGGCAGGCGCCTACCGCGGGTCGCGGCGTGGGCCGCCACCCCGGAGGCCGGTTGCGGTGCGGTGGCCCAGTCGGGCGAGTGGAACTCAGGTCCGCGAGGCGATCCCAGTCCAGACATGACGATCCTTTCCCAAGTGCGTCGGGGAAGCCGATGAGGGCGAGGTCAGGGCAGACGGGCGAACCAGAACATCGAGGCGAGGGCGGCGATCAGCGCCAGCCCGAGCCCGATCCCGATGAACCGGGCCGACACGTCCCGCACCTCGGTCTGATAGCCCACCGAGCTGCCGATGTCGGCGTACGCGTTCTGCAGCTCCTCGGTGTTGGCCGCCTCGAAGTAGCGCCCCCCGGTCGCCGACGCCACGGCTTCCAGGGTCTCGCCGTCGACCGGCACCTGCTGTCCGTCGCCGATCGTGCCCGACGCCGTACCGAAGGAAATGGTGTCGACCGGAACGCCCAGCTCGCTGGCCATGCGCGCCGCCTCAGCCGGGTCCTGACCCGACGTGTTGGCACCGTCGGAGAGCACGATCACCCGGGCCGGCGGTACGTCTTCCGCAGCTCCCGCGTCGACCGAACGGACCTGCTCGAGGGCCGACGCGATGGCGTCCCCGATCGCGGTGCCCGCCTGCCCGGCCGAGCCGTCGGCGAGCCGGTCGATGCCCGCGCCGAGCTGGGTGCGGTCGGTGCCCGGCGGCACGAACACCGAGGCCTGCCCGGCGAACCCGACCAGGCCCACCTGGAACTGTTCGGGCAGGTCGTCGACGAATCCGCGGGCGGCCTGCTTGGCCGCGTCGAGCCGGTTGGGCGCGACGTCGGTGGCCAGCATCGACCGGGACACGTCGACCGCGACCAGCACGGTGGCCCGTTCCCGGGGCACCTGCACCTCGGCCTGGGGCTGGGCGAACCCGACGACCAGCAGGCCGAGCATGGCCAGGAACAGCGACGCGGGCAGGTGCCGCCGCCAGCCCGGGCGTTTGGGCGCGACCCGGTCGAGCAGTTTCAGGTTGGTGAAGCGGACGGCGTATCGGCTGCGGCGCCGCTGGGCGATCACGTACGCCACGGCCAGTGCGACGACTCCCAGCAGCAGCCAGAGCCGTTCCGGGGAGAGCCAGGTCATGATCTTGCCTTTCGTGCGGTGGACAGGCGCCGCCGCGCGTGCACGTGCCGCACGATGTCGGCGACCCAGTCCCGGTCGGTCCTCAGGGGAAGGTGAGCGGCACCGGCCCGCTTGACGGCCCCGGCGATGGTGGCCTGTTGCTGGGCCGCGGCCGCCGCGTAGCGTTCGCGCAGCTTGCGGCTGGCGGTGGGCACCTCGCGGCGGCGCCCGGTCTCCGGGTCGACCAGGGTGAGCAGGCCGACGTCGGGCAGTTCCTGTTCGCGCGGGTCGCCCACCTGCACGGCGAGCACCTGGTGGCGGGTGGCCAGCCGCCGCAGCGGCAGCTCCCAGTCGGGGGCGGCCGGGCCGAGGCCGTCGTCGTCGAGCCCGTCCAGGAAGTCGGAGACCACCACGACCAGGCCGGTCCGTGGGGTCTGCCGGTGCAGCGCCTCGATGCCCGCACCCAGTGGCACGGGTTCCTGGTTGCGCGGCGTGAGCATCATCGCCCGCAGCAGCGACAGCAGGGCCGTTCGTCCACCGCGAGCGGGATAACGGCGTACGCCGGAACCGGTCATCAGATGAGCCCCGAGCCGGTTGCCGTTGCCGAGGGTGAGGAAGCCGACCGCGGCCACCGCGGCCAGGGCCAGTTCCCGCTTCTCCAGGTCGGCGGTGCCGAAGTCCATGCTGGCGCTGGCGTCGACCAGCACGTGGGTGGCGAGCTCGCGGTCGGCGTCGACCGTGCGGACGTGCGGCACGGTGGTGCGGGCGGTGACCGCCCAGTCCATCCGGCGCACCTCGTCCTCGCCCGGGCGGTACTCCTTGCTGCCCGCGGGTTCGCTGCCGATGCCGGGGAGCAGTCCCAGGTACGAGCCGTGCAGCAGCCCGTCGAGCCGCCGCGTGATCATCAGTTCGAGCCGGCGGAGGCGGCGCTCCGGCACGAGTGCGGGCGCGAAGTCACCTTCGTTCACGCCGCCATCCCCAGGCCCGGGCCGCTGTCCTCCTGCTGCGGCGCGATGATCGGCAGCGGGACGGCGTCGATGATCCGGCGCACGATCTGCTCGGGCGCGACCCCGTCGGCGACCGCGTCGAACGAGAGCACCAGCCGGTGCGCGAGCACGTCCGGGGCGATCTCGAGCAGGTCGGCCGGCAGCACGTAGTCGCGGCCCCGGAGCAGGGCCAGGGCCCGTCCCGCGGCGACCAGACCGAGCGTGGCCCGCGGCGACGCCCCGTACGCGAGCTGGGCTGCGACGTCCGGCAGCCCGAACCGCTCCGGCTCGCGGGTGGCCAGGACGAGGCGTACGACATATTCGGCCAGCGCGTGGTGCACGAACACCCCACGGGCCCGGATCTGCATCTCGTGCAGCGTCACCGGGTCGAGCACCGGCATGGCCACCGGCCGCGCCCCGCCCATCCGGTAGAGGATGCCGAGCTCCTCCTGCTCGGTCGGGTAGCCCACGACCACCCGCATGAGGAACCGGTCGCGCTGAGCCTCGGGCAGCTGGTAGACGCCCTCGCTCTCGATCGGGTTCTGGGTGGCCAGGACCAGGAACGGTTTCGGTACGGGATAGGTCTTCCCGCCGATCGACACGTGCCCCTCGGCCATCACCTCGAGCAGCGCCGACTGCACCTTGGCCGGAGCCCGGTTGATCTCGTCGGCCAGCACGATGTGCGCCATGATCGGGCCGAGCTCGACGTCGAAGCTCTCCTTGCCCGCGCGGTAGATCCGGGTGCCGAGGATGTCCGAGGGCACCAGGTCGGGCGTGAACTGGATGCGGTGGAAGGTGCCGCCGACCGCGACGGCCAGGGTCTCGGCGGCCAGGGTCTTGGCCACGCCGGGCACGCCCTCGAGCAGGCAGTGCCCGCCGGCCAGCAGCGAGGTCATCAGCCGCTCGATCAGGCGGTCCTGGCCGACGATCACCTTCTTGACCTCGAACAGGGTCCGTTCGAGCCGGCGGTCCGTAACGTCTTCTGTCATGTGTCGATGACACCAATCGGCCCCGAAAGCCTGCCGAAGCCGAACCGAAAGAAAACCGAAGGACCCTGTGGACAGCCACTGTTTCGCCGGTCGCGGGCGCTAGCCTCCCGGACGTCCCTGGGTGGGCGGGGGAGGCGGCGGCTGCTCCGAAATCCAGGCAGGATGGGGGCATGACGTATCCACCACCGCAGTACCACGGGGAGACCGGAGAGTTCAGCGCCACCTATCGACCGGCGGCCACCGAGCCCGAGCTGGTCTATCCGAACAACGGCACCCGCGTGCACTACCTGTCCAGCGGCGCCTCGACGGGCGGGCTGTTCGGGCTCTACCGCTGGGAGTGCGGGCCCGGCGTCACCGGCCCCGACCCGCATTTCCACCGCTCGATCAGCGAGTCGTTCTACATCCTGAGCGGCAGCATGCGCATCTATACGGGCAAGGAATGGATCGACACCGAGCCCGGCGACTACGTGCATGTGCCGATCGGCGGCATCCACGCGTTCAAGAACGAGTCAGGTGCGCCGGCGTCGATGCTGCTGCACTTCTCGCCGGGTGCGCCGCGTGAGGGCTACTTCGAGGGCCTGGTGCGGGTCGCGCAGATGGAGCCGGAGGAACGCGACCAGTTCTATCTGGACCACGACAACACCTGGCTCGGCTGAACCGCGACAGCCCCGGTCAGCCCGGCATCATGTCGAACATGCCGGCGTGATGCCGGAGCCAGGTGCCCTTGCCCTGGCGCTTGGCCGCGTACATGGCGACGTCGGCCTCGCGCAGCAGTGAACTGACCACCGTGTCGGGGCCGGCGGCGGCGATGCCGATCGACGCCGCCGCCCCGGCCGCGCTCAGCGCCTCCAGGATGCGGGCCGCGGTCTGCTCGGCCTCCTCCGGCGTGCACTCGGTCAGCAGCACCGCGAACTCGTCGCCACCGAGCCGGGCCGGCACGTCACCGGTCCGCAGCGAGCCGCGCAGCCGGTCGGCCACCGCGATCAGCAGCGCGTCGCCGGCCGCATGGCCCATCGTGTCGTTGACCGCCTTGAACCCGTCCAGGTCGACCAGCAGCACCGACACCGACGCCGGGGATCCGGTCAGCGCCTGCTCGACCTGGTCATGGAAGTGCCCGCGATTGGCCAGCCCGGTCAGCCCGTCGAAGTGGGCCTGGTGCCGCAGCCGGCCCTCGTGCTCGCGCAGGCGGGCGATCAGCGCCTGGTTGTCGTGGAACGCCACCAGCTGACGCCAGGCGACCAGCCCGCAGATCAGCGCCAGCCCCACGACCACGCCCCACAGGCGGGCGTTGACGCCACCCGGCAAGGTGAAGGCGAGCACGCCGAAAGCGACGACCATGGCCCCGTACGGGAGAAGGCTATAGGGCTTACGGCGACGCTCGCCGAACGCGGACCGGCCGCCGCTGGCCAGGATCTGCTGGATGCGGGGACCGACGCTGATGAGCAGACTGGGCAGGAAACCGACGAACAGGGCCGGGGTCGACGACGGCGGCAGGAACATGACGACGCTCATCACGGCGGCCGCACAGATCATCGGGATGGCGGCCAGCTTGTGCATCGGCGCGTTCCCGCTCAGGATCATCCGGACCGACGCGAACGACGCCGTGATCGTCACGCCGGTCGCGGCGAGCACGGTGAGCATCTCGGTCGCCGTGTTGCCGCCGGGCGTCGCCAGTACGCACCACGCGACCACACCGCCGGCCACGAACACGGTGGTCGAGTCGAGCCAGAACCCGAGACGGTCGCGGCCCGACCGGTTCGGATGCGGGTGGGCCAGCATCGCGACCAGCACCGAGGTCAGCCCGAGCCCGAGACAGACCGTCTGCACCGTGCCGCCGGTCGTCGACCACTCTCCGGGCAGGAACGTCGACACCGCCTGCGTGCTGTCTCCGATCAGGAACAGCACACCGACCGCGGTCAAAACCCGCCAGAACCGCCGGATCGCCCCGGCCGCCAGTTCCGCCACCCGCCAGGAGCACAGCGCGAGCATGAGGTCGAGCGCCGGCTGGAACATCCAGAACACCCGCACCTGCCACACCGTGTGCCCCGCGAACACCGCGAACAGCACGAACACCAGTGCGGTCCAGCCGAGCGAGCCCAGCAGGTAACGGTCGCGACGCAGCAACGACAGCACGCCGCGCGTGCCGCCCTGTGCCGAGTCGCCCATGGCCGCTTGTATCGACACCGCCGGGCCCGTGTTGAGAAAAGGTCCGCCGTGTGAGCCATCAGGCTCCCGTAATCGAGCCGCGGCTCGAATGACATAGGTCAACGGATTCTGGCCATACACTCGCGGGGTGCATCGGATCGTTGTGCTTGCGCTCGACAACGTGGTCGCCTTCGACCTGTCCACGCCCCTCGAGGTGTTCGACCGGGTGCGGCTCGACGACGGCTCCCGTCCCTATGACGTACGGGTGTGCGCCCCCACGCCCCGCGTCCGCACCCGCACGTTCACCATCGAGGCCGACCACGGGCTGGACGCCCTGGAGACCGCCGACACCGTCGTGATCCCCGGATGTCACGAGCTGCCTCACGGCGTACCGGAAACGGTGTTGACTGCTCTGCGCACGGCCGCGGCTCGCGGCACCCGGATCGCGTCGATCTGCGCCGGCGCCTTCATCCTGGCCGCCACCGGACTGCTCGACGGCCGCCGCGCCACCACCCACTGGCTGGGCGCCGCCGAGTTCGCCCGCCTGTTCCCGCTGGTCGGCCTGGATCCCGGCGTCCTCTACGTCGACGAGGGCCAGTTCCTGACCTCGGCCGGGGCCGCCGCCGGGCTCGACCTGTGCCTGCACCTGGTCCGCCGCGACCACGGCTCGGCCATCGCGGCCCAGGCCGCCCGCCTCTCGGTGATGCCGCTGGAACGCGAGGGCGGCCAGGCCCAGTTCATCGTCCCGCCGCAGCCGCCCGCCCCGCGCGGCTCGGAGATGGAACCGCTGCTGCGCTGGCTCGACACCAACGCCGACCGTGACCTGACCCTGGACGAGATCGCCACCCGGGCCGGGATGAGCACCCGGACCCTGAACCGCCGGTTCCGCGACCAGACCGGCACCACTCCCCTGCAGTGGCTGCACCTGTCCCGCATCCGCCGGGCCCAGCACCTGCTCGAGACCACCACCCACCCGGTCGACCGGATCGGCTCACAGGTCGGGTTCGGCTCACCGACGGCGTTCCGCGACCGCTTCAAACGCGTCGTCGGCACCAGCCCGCACAGCTACCGGAGGAGCTTCCGCTGATGGAAGAGCTGGAACGAAGGCGATTGAGGGCTCTGGTCGAGGCGGACACCGCCACCCTGGAGCACCTGCACGCCGACGACTTCGTGCTGGTCAACCCGGGCGGCGGCG
Organism: Paractinoplanes bogorensis; assembly: GCF_018829635.1. Taxonomy (GTDB): domain Bacteria; phylum Actinomycetota; class Actinomycetes; order Mycobacteriales; family Micromonosporaceae; genus Actinoplanes; species Actinoplanes bogorensis. Next base: position 201,546 of record NZ_JAHKKG010000013.1, on the reverse strand, counting down.
AGTGGGACCGGGCGTTCTATCTCGGCGGCATCGCCGACGGGTCGATCGACTACCGCCGGTTCGAGGCGGTGAGCCCGATCCAGGTGCTGGCCGGCGACGACCTGGCCGTGGTGCGCTACCGGTCCGCGATCGAGATCTCGGTCGACGGCGGCCCGGTCGTCGCGCTCGACGCCTGGCACCTCGACTGCTACCGGCGCGACGACGGGTGGCGCTGCGTCTGGTCGCAGGCCACCCGGGCCGGGGACTAGGCCGGGGACTAGCCCGCGGACGGGGTCTCGAGGATGGCCTCGCCGGCCAGTTCGATGCGTACCGTCTTGCCGACCAGGACGCCGCCGCTCTCCAGGACCACGTTCCAGACCAGGCCGTAGTCCGCGCGTTCGAACTCGGCCCACGCGCTGAACCCGAAGATGTCGCGGCCGTACGGGTCGCGGCGCGCGCCGCCGTATTCGACGTTGAGGTCGATCGGGCGGGTCACCGCCTTGATGGTGAGCAGGCCGTGCACGGTGAACTTGCCGCTCGGCTTGGCCGCGGGCAGGGCGGCCGGGTTGGGGCGCCGGGACAGCGGGTTGTCGCGCAGCCGGGCCCACAGGAAGATCGCGTCGTTGTTCTCCTGCCACTCCACGCTCGTGCTGCGGAAGTCGAGGGTGGGGTAGCGCCCGACGTCGAGGAAGTCGGGACTGGACAGGTGGGTGTCGCGTTCCGGGTTGTGCGTGTTGAGGCTCGTGGCGTCGATGCTGGCGGTCACCGACGAGCGCGCCGGGTCTTCGGCCACATGAATGGTGGCGCTCCCCCGGGCGAATTCGCCGCGGACCGGGCTCACCATCATGTGCTGGGCGTGGAAACCCAGCCGTTTGTGCGCCTCGTCCAATTTGTACACACCCGGGTCGGGAATGGTCAGGCCGTTCCACTCACGGATCGGTCGGTCGACCATGGCTACGCTCCACCCCTCGGACGAGTCAGTTCAGAATGCATTCTCCGAATTCAAAGGATCTTAGGGCCCGAAGTCGTGTAGTGGGCCCCCGGTCGGACACTCTGGGTACGGACGGGCAGGTCAGTGGCCTGGAACACCGTCTCAATCGTGGGGTGATGACCGATTTATACGGCGACCGGCGTCACAGTTCCCAGCTTTTCGTGACGCACTGTTTTATTCATCGAAACACAAACGATGCGGGTGACGATGAACACTCGTCCCAAAATCGCTTATCGGCCATTGAGGACAGAGCCGGTGAGTTCCACCGATCGCACCCGATCCGCCTGTTCCGACGCGTGGTGCGCGGTGATCAGCTCATCCGCGCCGGCCTCGGACGCGAACTTCAACAGATATTCGCCGACCTCGTCGGGCGTGCCGGTCGCGGTGTACCGGGTCATGCCGGCCAGCGAGGCACCGGCCGGGGAGGCCAGGAAGGCGTCGATCTCGGCGTCGGTGAAGTTGCCACCCCGGGCACCACGGCTGATGAAGGCCCGGGTGCGGGCGCGGTAGGCGCGGACCCGCTGGTCCTCCGCCTCCTCGCTGGTGGGCGCGGCGAAGACGTTCACCCCGGCGATCACGTACGGCGTCTCGAGCTGGGCCGACGGGCGGAACGTGTCGCGGTAGACGGCCACCGCCTGGTGCAACGCGTCGGGGGCGAAGTGCGAGGCGAACGCGTACGGGAGGCCCAGCTGGGCGGCCAGTTGAGCACCGAACAGCGAGGAACCGAGGATGTAGAGCGGCACCGGCCCGTCGGGAGTGGGCACCGCCTGCACACCGGGGATGCGCGTGTGGCCGGTGAGGTAGCCGTTGAGCTCGAGCACGTCTTGCGGGAACGTGTCGGCCGAGCCGTTGTCGCGGCGCAGGGCGAGCATCGTGTTCTGGTCGCTGCCGGGCGCGCGGCCCAGGCCGAGGTCGATGCGGCCGGGGAAGAGCGTGGCCAGGGTGCCGAACTGCTCGGCGATCACCAGCGGCGAGTGGTTGGGCAGCATGATGCCGCCGGCGCCGAGGCGGATGGTCTCGGTGTGCGCGGCCACGTAGCCGATGACGACGCTGGTCGCGGAGGACGCGATGGTCGGCATGTTGTGGTGCTCGGCGTACCAGACCCGCTCGTATCCGCTGCGTTCCGCCGCCCGGGCCAGCGCGACGCTGCCCTGGAAGCTCTCGCGGGCGGTCTGGCCCTTGCTGATGGGTGCGAGATCGAGAATCGAGAGTTTCGGCACGATCCCGAAGCTACTCCCCGGTCCTTACATCGGCGATGTGCGCCGGAACACGTCGAGCACGAACCATTCGTCCTCGTGGTGCACGATCCGCGACAGCTCGGGCCGGGCCGCGATGACCGAGTGCACCTGCGCCCCGTCGTAGCCGCCGCTGTTACGGAAGTGCAGCGAGACGAGATCGCCGTCCGAGTCGAGCATCCGAACGAAGCCGTCCAGCGCCGCAGCGAGGTCGCCGGCCGAGAAGTAGTAGAGAAGGTCGGCCACGACGATGAGGTCGAACTCACCGGACGGGAGCTGGGCCGGAAGGTTGGCCACTTCCACGCGTACGTGGGAAAGGTCCTTGAGAAACGCACGCGCCTGGTCGACGGCCGACGGCACCGAGTCGACGGCCAGCACTTCGTCACAGCGTGCGGCCAACATTGAAGTGAACAACCCGATCGAGGCCCCGGGCTCGTAGGCGCGGCGATAGTGCGCGCGCGGCAGGCTGGCCAGCGTCACCGCATATTTCCGCTGGTTGTGCCACTTGGACGCGACGTCCCAGGGGTCGTCCTTGGCCTCGTAGAGCCCCAGGAAGTGATCCAGCGACACGGTGTCGGCCGGCGGTCGGGCGTCGTCGAGTTCCACGCCGAAAAAGATACTGGAGCCGCCGCGACCTGCCGATAGGGGCCGACATGGCACGACGCGGCCGCCGGGACGACGGCTTCACGATGATCGAGGTACTGGTCAGCGTCTCGATCATCTCGGTCGTGATGCTGTCGCTGTCGTCGTTCTTCGTGATCAGCATGCGCATCATCCACCAGCAGGGTGACCGGCAGGCCGCGATCCAGGCCGCCGGCGACGCCATGGAACGGGTCCGCGCCCTCCAGGTCAGCGCCATGCTCACCGGACGCGACAAGTCGAGCTCGCTGGCCCAGTGGAACGACCCGGTGACCGGCGTGTCCGGCCTGCTCACCGACACGATGGAGTTCGACGAGTCGGCCCCGGCCGGCAGCGGTGCCACCGCCGCCCTGCCCACCACCGCCCGGTCGCTGCGGCTGAGCGGGATCGAGTACCGGCAGAACTGGTACATCGGGTCGTGCACGCGGAACACCGACGGCTCCTGCTCGGCCAGTGGCACCGGGCCCGCGTTCTACCGGGTCATCGTCGCAGTCACCTGGACCGACAAGTATTGCCGGGACGATGCCTGCTCGTACGTCACCTCGGAGCTGATCGCCAGGAACACCGAGGAGCCGCTCTTCAACCCGAACGACGGATCATGAAGCGCGACGACGACGGCGTCACCCTGATCGAGGTGCTCGTCGCGATGCTGATCATGACGGTGGCCGGCGCCCTGGCCACCACCGCGATCGCCCAGATCTACCGGTCGACGAGCCATGTCGAGGCGTCGTTCGAGGCGCAGCGCCAGATCGAGACCATGTACACGCGGCTGGACACCGAGATCCGGTACGCCCGCAGCATCAGCAACCCGGGTCAGGTCGGCCGCGACTGGTACGTGGAGTACCTGCTCAGCTCGGGCAGCGCCGACACCTGCGTCGAGCTGCGCCTGAACAGCACGACCCGCGAGGTGCAGCGTCGCACGTGGACCAAGAACGCGGTCCCGCTCGCCCCGTCGCGATGGACCGTGCTGGCCACCGACATCGTCGCGACCACGCCCTTCACGGTCGTCGCGGCCGACCGGAAGAGCCTGACCGGCTCCCGCTATCAGCGGATGACGCTCGCGATGAGGTCGGTGGCCGGTGGCGGCCGGGCGAGCTCGACACAGGAGACCGACGTGACCTTCACCGCGCTCAACGCGACGTCCACCGCCGACGACGTCTCCACCTGTACCGAAGCCCGCGGAGTGGCGTCGTGAAACGTGATGACCACGGCTCGATGCCCCTGGCCATGCTGGTCGTGGTCGTCGGCCTGACCCTCAGCGGCGTGCTCGGCACGATGGTGATCAGCCAGATCGGCAGCGCCGGCTACGACGCGCGGCGGGTGATGGCGCTGCACGCGGCCCAGTCCGGTCTGGAGGCCGGCCTCGGGCAGATCCGCGCCTCGACCAGACTGAACCGCGACGGCGAGACCCGCGGCGACCGGACGAAGCTGCAGTGCGACCCGATCACCGGCTCGGTCGGCAACGGCAGCACCGGCACGTGGAGCGTGTCGGTCGCCTATTACGACGCCGACCCGCAGGGCCACGGGACCGACGCGACCTGGCTGAGCGCGCACCGGATCCCCTGCACGCCCGCCGACGGCCCCCGGGACGTGCCGTCGTATGCCGCCTTCACGTCCGTCGGCACCGCTTCGTACCAGGGCCGGATCTCCCGGCGCACGCTCACCGGCACGTACGTCTTCCACCTGGAGAACGCCAACATTCTCGGCGGGCTGATCCACGTCTACCGGGGCGACACCACGCTGAACGACCTGTGCATCGACGCCGGCTCGGGCGAACCGGCCGCCGCCGTCCCGGCCCGTCTGCAACTGTGCAGCGCGGGCAGCACCGCGCAGACCTGGGCCTACACCTCCACGTTGCAGATCCAGCTGGTCTCGTCACAGACCAAGGCGCTCCCGTACGGGATGTGCCTGGACGCCGGAAGCACACACGCCACCGGCGCGCAGGTCCTCCTGCAGCCGTGCCAGACGACGCGGCCCTCGCTCTACCGGCAGATGTGGAGCTTCAACGACTCGGCCAACCTGGTCGGCGCGAACAGCACGGGCACCGACGTGGACGGCTTCTGCTTCAACGTGCAGACCGCCGACACGCCGGGCAGCTACCTGATCATCACCAGGTCGTGCAACGGCTCGTACAACAACGTGAGCACCTTCTCGGCCGATGCCAACGTGGGCGCCGGGCAGGCCGCCTCGGACGTCGGCCGGTCGATCGGCCAGCTGATCAACTACAACCAGTTCGGCCGCTGCCTGGACGACACCGGCGCCAACCCGAACGCGACCCACATGATCGCCTGGCCCTGCAAGCAGAACCCGAACCCGAACAAGGTCTTGTGGAACCAGCGGTACACGCTGCCGGCGTTCCCCGGCGACTCGGACAAGTCGATCAACGCGACCGAGGCCAACCACGCCACCGGCACGATCACCATGACCTACACGGCGGTCACCTACTGCCTGCAGAGCCCGCTGTCGACGGCGCTCTACAAGTACGTGACCACCAAGGTCTGCGACGGCACCCCGGCTCAGCAGTGGACCGTTTACGGCCGCACCAAGCTGTACGCGACGAGCTACATCATCAGGGACGTCAACGGCAAGTGCCTGCAGCCACGGGACCCGGCGGCGAGCCCGCCCGACCTGTTCCAGGCGGTCAACCAGATCAGCAAGATCTATGTCGCCGACTGTGACGGCTCCACGCTGCAGAAATGGAACGCCGACAAGAACGTGATCGAGGCGCTGGCGCTCAAGGACATCAACGAGAACCCGGCGACGGCGAACTGATAACCTCACGCGCCGATAGCGAGGCCTGGGGAGGCGTTGTGGGGCGTAGGTGGGGCCTGGCCACAGCGGCCGCTGTGGTGACCGTCGTGCTGGCCTTCAGTGGTTTCACGCAGTGGGCCATGGCCGACGCCGGGCTGCACGATGTCGGCCTCCCCCGGGTCACCGGTGCGCCGGCCGAGTCGCCCGTACGGACGAAAATCCGCGCGACGAGGGTGGAGAACGGCCCGCTCTGGTCCGGCGGTTCGCAGCGGGGCGCCGGACGCCACGTGGTCACCCTCCGCACGCTCGAAGATCTGACCACGCTGAACCTGACCGTCCGGATCGCGCCCGCCGACGAGCTGAGCCTCGGTCAGGTCACCACCACCGTGCCCGGCAACCGTGTCGTCATCTCGGCCGAGACCCAGGACGACGCGCTGCTCTACCACCTGGCGCTGCGCCACGAGCACGTCCTGCCCGCGGGCGGCTACGACATCACGGTCCGCTTCGGCGGCGCCGCCAAGGACCGGGATGCCGTCGGTGACACGTACGAGGTGTACGCCGACGCGAGCCGCCCCCTGCACGTCTACGGCGACTTCCTCCCGACCGGCACCGATCCGTCCCGCCAGTCGTAGAGCAGGTCCGCCGCGCCCGGGGCCGGACCGGGGCGGCCGAACAGCCAGCCCTGCCCGCGGTCGCAGCCCAGCGTGCGCAGCAGGTCGGCGTGCTGCGCGGTCTCCACGCCCTCGGCCACCGTCACCAGCCGCAGGCTGCGGGCCAGGTCGACCACGGCCCGCACGAGGGCGGTCTGCTGGGCGTCGGACGAGTCGTCCGGCATGAACGACCGATCGATCTTGAGGATGTCGATCGGCAGGTCCCGCAGATAGGCGAGCGACGAATAGCCGGTGCCGAAGTCGTCGATGGCCACCCGGACCCCGTCGGCGCGCAGCCGGGTCAGGTGGGCCAGGGTCAGCTCGGCGTGTGCCCCCGACCGCACCAGCACCCCCTCGGTGATCTCCAGGACGAGTGCCTCCGGGGGCAGCCCGCTGCCGGTCAGGGCCCGGCGCACCACGTCGGCGAAGTCGGGCTCGGCCAGCTGCCGGGGTGACACGTTGACGCTGATGGTCGTGCCGTAGGTCGGGTACCACGGCGCGGCGTCGGCACAGGCCTGGCGCAGCACCCACTCCCCCAGCCCGACGATCAGCCCGCTGTCCTCGGCGGCCGGGATGAACCGGTCCGGCCCGATCGGGTCCTGCCCGGGCGGCGTCCAGCGGACCAGCGCCTCGAACGCGACCGGCGCACCCCCGCGCAGCGCGACGATCGGCTGGTAGTGCACGGTGAACTCGCCCGCCTCGAGACCTTCGCGCAGGCGTTCCACCGTACGGATCCGCTCGGCCTGCTCCCGGCGCAGCCGCGCGTCGAACACCTCGAACCGGTCCCGGCCCTCGGCCTTGGCCGCGTACAGGGCCAGGTCGGCGTCGCTGAGCAGCTGGTCGGCACCGGCGCCGTCGTCCCGGCGGCGGATCCCGACGGTCCCGGTCATGTGCAGCACGTGCCCGCTGACCTCGATCGGCCGGCGCAGGGCGGCCAGCACCTCGCCGGCCCGGGACTCGGGGGCCAGCAGGACGAACTCGTCGCCGCCGAGCCGGACCAGCGTCTCGCCCGCCCCGGCCACGGGCAGCAGCCGCTCGGCCACCGCCACCAGCAGCTCGTCGCCGATGGTGTGGCCCAGCCGGTCGTTGACGTCCTTGAAGCCGTCCAGGTCGAGCAGCAGCAGCGCCTGGTCCGGGGGCGCGCCGGCCAGCTGCTGTTCGAGCTGGAGCCGGTTGGGCAGCCCGGTCAGCGTGTCGTGCACGGCCATCCGCCGGATCGACTCCTGCATCGCCTCCTGCTCGGCCGCGCGCTCCTCGGCCACGTGCGTGGCCAGGGCCATCCGCAGCACCAGCAGCACCGACACGATCCCGGTCAGCAGGAGCGGCACAATGACGTCGTCCGGGTCGAGGCCGGCCTCGTCCCAGCGGCGGAGAATGGTGTACAGCGTCGTGGCCGGCCCGACCACCACCAGGGCGACGTTGAGCGGGACGGTGCGCCAGGCGTGCACCCGGGCCGCGGTCGCCGGGGCGGGCGCGCCCGCGGCCGGATGCAGGACGGCCAGCGCGATCAGGACGAAGGCGACGCACCAGCCGGCCATGCTCAGCACCGGACCGGCGATCCATCGGCCGTGCATGACCGCGAGGAAATACTGGACGTCGGAGAGCGCGATCACGAAGGTGGCGAACAGCACCACGGCGTGGACCCGGGTGAACCGGGCCTGCACGACCAGCAGCCGCAGGGCCATGCCGGCCAGCAGCGCGTCGATGAACGGCAGCAGCTCCATCGAGGGGGTGGCGACGCGGATCGCGGCGTCGTGCACGTACGGGTCGTAGAGCAGCACCCAGGCCAGCACCAGCGCGGTGATCAGCACGATGCCGGTGTCGGTGAGCCGGGCCCAGCGCGAGATGCCGGTCCGCCGGTCGGGCAGCAGGGTGAGCCCGATCGCGATCTGCGGATAGGCCAGGCCGTAGAAGACGTCGACGATCGAGACCTCGTCGCCGTGCGGCGGATAACTGCCCGGAGCGGCCGCCCAGATCAGGGTGCCGATCGTCGAGCAGGCCATCGCCGACGTCAGCAGCCACCAGGCGACCGGGCGGGCCGGACGGTTGCGGCGGATGCCGATCGCCACCGCCACCGTCGAGCTGCCGGCGGCCACGGCGTAGGTCAGGAGCTGACCTTGCAGGGGCAGGAACCAGCCGGCGACCAGCAGCGGGACGGCCAGCAGGGGCCACCACCACGCTCGGCCAACCATTCCGACATTTTCTCGCGGCAAGCCCGACAGGTAGGGCCAAACGGGCAAAGTGTGGCCCGAACCCCCCGCTGCATCGATGAGTCTCGCTATCGTCCGCGTCGTGAAACGAGCCTTCGCAGCCGCCCTCACCGCCGCCGCCGTCGTCGTGTTCGCCGCGCCCGCTCCCGCGTTCGCGGCCGACAGCTCCTACCGGACCCTCAGCTCCGCCACCAACCCCGACTGGATGCGGGGACTCCCCGACGCGACCAGCCTGGCCGCGCTCTCCATTCCCGGGACGCACGAGACCCTGTCGATCCACGGCGGGGCGCTGACCCAGACCCAGGAGAACTACGGCGACAGCGCGCACACGCTGACCGCGCAGCTGCGGGCCGGGATCCGGATGATCGACGTGCGGCTCCGGGTCAACGCGGGCAACACCTTCACCATCCACCACGGCGCCACCTATCAGAACGCCAACTTCGACGACGTGCTGGCCCGGCTGGCCGAGTTCCTGGCCGCGCACCCGGGCGAGACGGTCGTGCTGCGGCTCAAGCAGGAGTGCACGGGGCAGATCGGCTCCTGCACGGACGCCGGCGGTCAGCGTGCGTTTGCTGACATCTTCGACGCGTACGCGGGAAACCGCTCCTCGCTCTTCTGGACGCCCTCGGTGAGCCGGTCGGCCGCGGCGGACACCCCGACGCTGGGCCAGGTCCGCGGCAAGCTGGTCCTGGCGGTGCTCAACGGTCCGCGTGGCGGGGTGATCGAGCGCTATGGCCTGGCCCAGTTCGCCGGCTGGCACGACGGCTCGTCCGAGTGGGTGCAGGACGAGTACAACGTGCCCAACGTCGGTGCCATCGCCACCAAGCGCGATCAGGTGCGCCGCTTCCTGGACCGGACCAGCGCCGGCGACCGCTCGAAGATGTACGTCAACTTCGCCAGCGGGGCCAGCATCTTCGCCCAGCCGCAGCAGGTCGCGGGCGGCGCGTTCGGCGTGCAGGGGGTCAACCCGTTCCTGCTCACCTACCTCAACGAGGGCCCGGAAGTGCACACCCCGGTTTCCCGTACGGGCGTGATCATGCTCGATTTCCCCGGCGGCGCCCTGATCAACAAGATCATCTCGTACAACTGAGGAGCATTTACCTTTCCCGTACGTCGTCCTGACCGTCATCGATGCACGGCGGCCTAGCGTCGCCACGATGAGGATCGCACTGTTCCGGGCCGGGGCGGCGCTGGCAGCAGCCGGACTGCTGATCGGCGCCTGCACCGGCCCGTCGAAAGCCGAGTCCCAACCGGGTCGCCCGAACGTCGTCCTGGTGCTCACCGACGACCTGTCCATGAACCTCGTCCAGCACATGCCCAACGTGCGGGCGCTGGCCGGCGACGGCACCACGTTCGCGCAGTACACGGTGACCGACTCGCTGTGCTGCCCGTCCCGGTCGTCCATCTTCACCGGCCGCTACCCGCACAACACGGGGGTCTTCACCAACAGCGGCGACGGCGGGTTCGGCGTCTTCGCGAAGGAGCAGGAGAAGGACACCTTCGCCACCACGCTGCAGGCCGCGGGCTACCGCACGGCGATGATGGGCAAATATCTCAACGGCTATCAGCCCGGCCGCGACGGCGTGCGCCCCGGGTGGACCGAGTGGGACGTCGCCGGCAACGCCTACGGCCAGTACAACTACGACCTCAATGAGAACGGCACGGTCAAGCACTACGGGCGGGACTACCTGACCTCGGTGCTCGAGCGCAAGGCGACCGACTTCATCACGTCGTCCGGCGACGACCCCTTCCTGCTCGAGGTGTCGACGTTCTCGCCGCACGGCCCCTACACGCCGGCACCGCAGGATGTCGATGCTTTCCCGGGCCTGAAGGCGCCGCGCGGGCCGTCGTTCGACAAGCTGCCGGCCGACGCGCCGTCCTGGCTGGCGTCGCGCCCGCCGCTGACCGAGCAGGAGAAGACCACGATCGACCGGGTCTACCGCAAACGGGCCCAGTCGGTGCTGTCCATCGACCGGATGCTCGGGTCGCTGCGACAGACCCTGGAGAAGACCGGGGTGGCCGACCGTACGCTCGTGGTGTTCAGCTCGGACAACGGTTTCCACCTGGGCGAGCACCGGCTGGCCGCGGGCAAGCAGACCGCCTTCGACCACGACGTGCACGTGCCGCTGATCATGGCCGGGCCGGACGTGCGGGCCGGCGCCACGGTCGACGCGATGGTGCAGAACATCGACCTGCGGCCGACCTTCGAAGAGCTGGGCGGGGTCAAGCCGGGATCGGCGGTGGACGGGAGCAGCCTGGTTCCCCTGCTGCGCGACGGCGCGGCCGACGGCTGGAAGACCACCGGGCTGGTCGAGCACCACGGACCGGGCGTGGCCCCCGACGACCCCGACAAGCAGAACAAGGCCAGTGGCATGCCGCCGACCTACACCGCCCTGCGGACGCCGGACTACACGTATGTGGAATACGCGAACGGCGAGAAGGAGTACTACGACCGCCGGACCGACCCAGACGAACTGGCCAACAAGGCATCCTCCTTGCCGGCCGAGCGTGTCGCCGAACTGCACGCCGAGCTCATTCGTCTGTCGACCAGCAGTTAGAGCTCAGCGGCGGGCCATGGCCTCGGCGGCGAAGTGCATCAGCTGCTCGGCCGCCGCGGCCGGGTCGGGGTCGGCCTCGGGCAGCGACGACGACACCAGGCAGCGCTCGAGCAGCAGCTCGACCAGGGCGGCCCGGTTGACCACGGCGTCGGCGTCGATCGCGCCGGGCAGGATCCGGACCTCGACCGTGTCGCGGATCGGGCGCTCGGCGAACAGCTGGGTCAGGTTGATGTCGAAGAACTTGGTCAGTTCGCCGTCGTCGGCGGCCTGACGGAGCTCACCCCACCCGGGCCGGCCGGCCGTGGCGGCGACCAGCGGCTCGGGCAGCGGGGCGAGGCGGCGGCAGGCCGGGTTGGTCTGCAGCAGCGCCCGCAACGGCTCACGCCAGCGCGCGAACAGCCGCACCACGTTGGCCAGGGCCTCGGGCCGGCGGAACGGGCCGCCGTCGAAGTGCAGGTGCACGGCAGCCTCGTGCGGAACGGTGAAGCCGAGCTCACGGGCCGGGCCGAGCAGCTCGTCGAGGGCCTCGTGATGGTTCGCGGCCAACGGCGGCGTGACGATCTCGCAGGGCCGTTCCCGCTCGCCACCGGCCGGGGCGGCCAGCGCGATCGTGCTGCCGCCGGCGTCGTCGAGCCGGACGACGTCGCCGATCAGCTCGGGTTTGACGTCCCACAACGCGGCCGCCGGGTCGAGCACGGTGTCGAGCGGCGCGGCCGGATCACACCGTGAAGCCAGCAGGCCGAGCAGGCGGGAATCGTCGCTGAGCACGCGGTACCAACCCGGTGGGGCCGGAGTGCGCGGGTCAAGGCCGTCGATCAGGGTGATGTCGTCGACCAGGGTGCACAGCGGGCTCCCGTCCGGCCGGTCGACCGCGAAGCCCAGCGTCAGGTTGAGGAAGCGGCCCAGGCCGGGTACCAGCGACGGTTCGCTGTCGCGGTGCCAGACCGGGCGGACCCGGCCGCCGGTGCGGGCGGCCAGGTCGTCGGCGAGGCTGCGCCGGCTGACTCCCGCGGGAGCCATCAGCTCGATCTCGAAGCCGATGCGCCGGCGCAACCCCGGGGTCACGGCTGGATCGGCAGGGTCTGACCGGCCAGGATCCGCTTGCCGCCCTCGACCTTGGCACCCCAGGCGTCCTTGAGGTTCCAGATCTTGGCCAGCTTCACCGCGTCGGAGACGTCGTAGCCGGCCCGGAAGAAGGCGTTGGCCCGCTTCTCCTCCAGGGCCGCCGTGACGTTGGCCTTCTGCGGCTTGACCGGCAGCGTCTGACCGGCGAGCAGGCGCTTGCCGGCCTCGAGCTTGGCGTCGGACGGGTCCTTGATGTTCCAGATCTTGGCCAGCTTCTCGGCCTCGGTCCAGGAGTAGCCGGCCTCGAAGAACGCCCGGAACTGCTTCTCCTGGGTCGGGGAGATCGTCTCCTCCTCGACCGGGGCGTCGGGCGACGGCTGGATCGGCAGGGTCTCGCCGAGCAGCAGGCGGCGGCCGGCCTCGGCCTTGACCGCGATCCGGTCGTCGTCGCTCATCTTCCACAGCTTCGCGAGCTTGCCCGCGTCGTCGTAGCCGTAGCCGGCCTCGGTGTAGGCGTCCAGGTTTTCGTTCTCGGTGCTGGGAGACGCGGACGCCGAGGTGGCGGGCGCGGCGGCCGGCAGCCCGGCCGCCGTGTTGGTGACGGCCTGGTTGGCCGGCAGGAACGCGGGCAGGTTGATCGCCCCGGCGATGAGCCCGGCACCGAGCACGCCACCGGCGGCGATCTGGGCGCCCCGCCGGCGCCGCTTGTACTTCAGGGACAGCTCCTGCACGCGGGCGTAGACCGCGGCCGGGTCGGGGGTGTTGTGTTCGTTGGACTCAAAGGCCTCGCGCAGCTGATCGCGGTGCGGCTGCTCAGTCACGACTTCTCCTCGGCGGGAATGCGTTCCATGAGCTCCGGCGAGAGCCGGAGCGTTTTCAGTGCCCTCGAGGCGTGGCTGCGCACCGTCGCCGGTGAGCAGCCCAGCAGGTCGGCGATCTGGTCGTCCTCGAGCTGCTCGTAATAGCGCAGCACCAGGACCGCCCGCTGTTTCCGGCCCAGCGTCGCCAGGCGTTTCCAGAGAACGTCGGCCATGACGACACCCTCGGCGTGGTCGCGCACACCACCCCGGGCATCGTCCAGGTCGATCAGCCTTTCCCCGACCGCGTGCACGTGACGGACGGCCCAGCTGCGTCGCCACGACAGGTACTCGTTGAGCACCATGCGCCGTACGTACGCCTCCGGAACTTCCGCCTCGCTTATCCGCCGCCATCGCACCTGGGCCCGGGCCAGCACCTCCTGCACAATGTCCTGAGCCAGGTCACGGTTGCCGGTGAGGACGACCGCGTAGCGCAGGAGACTGGGGAGCCGGGCCATCGCGAACTGCTCGAAGGTCACAAACACTCAGACGCACCCCGTACCGGTTCTGTGCAATCCCGTTCGTGACTTTTTTCCGCCGGGATCACGCTTCCACGGTCGGCAGCGTAACGGTGAACGTCGTGCCCCCGCCGACCGCCGGGCGGGCCGCGAGAGTGCCCTGGTGAGCCTCGACGATGGCCTTGGTGACGGCCAGGCCGAGGCCGGTCCCCTTGATCCCGGCCCGGGTGGCGTTGCCGGCCCGGAAGAAGCGGCTGAACAGCCGCGGGTACTGCTCGGCCGGGATGCCGATGCCGGTGTCGCTGATCTCGATGGTCACCCCGTCCCCGCCGGTCTCGGCCGTGACCATGACCCGGCCGCCCGCGGGCGTGTACTTGATCGCGTTGGAGAGCAGGTTGTCCAGCGCCTGCCGCAGCCGGTGGGCATCGGCGTGCACGGGCAGGTGCGGCTGGAGCCGGGCCTCGACGGTGAGCTGCTTGGCGTCGGCGTCGGGGCGGTGGTTCTCGATCACCTCACGCAGCAGCCGGCCGGCCGACATCGGGCGCGGGTCGATGCTCAGGTGGCCGGCGTCCAGGCGGGCCAGGTCGAGCAGGTCGTCGACGAGCCGTTGCAGGTGCTCGGCGCTGCGGTCGACCACCCCGGCGTAGCGGCGGTCGGTCTCGGCCAGGTCGGGGCTCTCCAGCAGCGTCTCCATGTAGCCGCGGATCACCCCGATCGGGTTGCGCAGCTCGTGGATGACCAGGGCGGTCAGCTCGTCCTGCATGCGGGTCAGTTCGTGCTGGGCCGACACCAGCGCGAGCTGCAGATCCTCGGCCCGGCGGCGCTCGACGAACCGGCCCAGGTGCACGCAGATCGTGTCCAGAACGGCGGCGATGTCCGGATCGTGGGGCAGGTCGGCGTCGACGAAGAACGCGATCACCCCCAGCACCCGGCGCCCGGCCCGCACCGGCAGGCCGATGACCGTACGGATCCCGGCCTCGCGCGCCGCCTCGACCCGCATGCTGTTCAGCACCTCGCCGCCGCTCCACACCTCGGCCCCGGTGCGCCAGACCATGCCGGACAGGCCCTCGCCCCGGCCGAACGACAGCGGCGCGTCCGAGGTGAAGCCGGCCAGCGACCGGCCCGGTGCGGTGTGCGAACTGATCCGGACGATCTCCCGGCGGTCCTCGGTGACCTGCCAGTACTCGCCGCACAGCCAGCCCAGGGAGTCGGCCACGGCGGCCACCGCCCCGGCCGCGGCCTGCTCGGCGCTGGTCGCCTCGGAGAGCACCTGGGCCACCGCGTGGCGGGTCCGGCGCAGCACCTCGGAACGGTGCACGGCGGTGATCTCGTGCATGGCGGCGACAGCCCCGAGCCGGCGCCCGTCGGCGGTGTCGATCGGGCGGGCGTTGGTCAGGAACCGGCGGGGCGTGCCGTCCGGGGCGGGCACGACCAACTGCTGCCCCTCGACCACCTCGCCGGTGTAGGCCCGGGCCAGCGGCACCTGGTCGGCCGCGAGCGGGGTGTGCCCGTCGGCCGCGTACAGGCCGTACTTCTGCGACCAGGTGTCCGGCGGGCCCGGGGTGGCGTCGGCGCCGTGGATCTGCCGCAGGGCGTGATTGAAGAAGGCCAGCCGGCCCTCGCTGTCACAGGCCGCCACGCCGGTGTCCAGGCTGTCCAGGAGGGCTTGGAGGAAGGCACGGTCGTCCGCGATCTCGGAGTGCACGAGCCGGAGCGCGATCTCGGACTCGGTGGCGGCGGCCAGATCCCGTACGGTGGCCAGGTCCTCCTCCGACCACCGGCGCGGCTTGTCGTCGGTCACGCAGAACGAGCCGAGAACCTGCCCGTCCGGGGCGTGGATGGGGAAGCCGGCGTACGCGATGACGTTGAGGTCGGGGATCGCCAGGTTGTCGTGCAGACGGTCGTCGAGCCGCCCGTCCTCGATGATCAGCGGCGCGCCGTCCATCACCACGTACTGGCAGAAGGAATGGCTCAGTGGGGTCTGGCGGTCGCGCTCGAGCGTCTCGGACAGCCCGCACCCGCTCGCGAACCGCTGCCGCTCGGTGTCGACCAGCGACACCAGCGCCAGCCGGGCTCCGGTCAGGCGGGCCGCCATCCGGGTCAGCCGGTCCAGCGAGGGCACCGGACCGGTGTCCATCAGGCCGGTGGCCTGCAGAATGTCCAGGCGGTCGGGCGCCGCAAGCGTCATGAAGAATGCATCGGCAGAATCCGGCCGGAGTTGAGCCTCAGCGGTCGGGAGCGTCGGCCGGGGCCATCACGCGCAGCGCGTTCGCGGCCAGGCCGATCCGCATCGGGGTGCTGCCGCCGGGCTCGCCGTCGACCTCGACCCGGGCCGGACGGTCGGTCTCGAGCCAGAGCTCGCCCACGGCCAGGAACGGTTCCTCCCGCAGCGTGCGGGACGGCCCCTTGGCCGCGTTGCGGGCGGTCTCGACCAGCAGTTCCCGGCGTTTCGGACCGCCGACCGTGTACGCCACCAGCAGCCGGTCGTCCGCGTCGGCGTCACCGGCGATCGGCCGACCGGCGTGGTGCCCGCCGTTGGCCACGTAGACCTGGTGACTCTCGTACTCGTGCTCGCGCCCCTCGGCCCGTACGGTGATCCGCAACGGCTGGTGCCGGGCCAGCAGACCGAGCGCGGTCAGCGGATAGGCGAGCTTGCCGAGGGCGCGCTTCAGCGGCCGCGGTGCCCGCAGCATCACCTCACCCGACAGCCCGACGCCGACGTGGTTGGTGAACGGCTCGTCCCCGGCCAGCCCGAGGTCGAGGTCGATCACCTTGCCGTTGACCAGCACCTCGATCGCCTGGCCGAGGTCGAGCGGGGTGTGAGCGGTGCGGGCGAAGTTGTTGGTGGTGCCCAGCGGGAGCAGGCCGAGCGCGACGTCCTGATAGGCCAGCAGCCGCCCGGCCGTGCTGATCGTGCCGTCGCCGCCGCCCGCGATCAGCAGGTCGGGCCCCTTGGCCAGGCCCTCGGCGAGCAGGCGGGGCAGCTCGCGTGGCCGGTCGACCGCGGTCGCGCCGAGCAGCGTGAACCCGGCCTCCTTGAGCCGGGCGAACGCCGTGTCGTAGAGCAGCCGGCCGCGCCGGGAGTGCGTGTTGACCACCAGGACCGCACGCTTCTTGACGCGGATGTCCTCGGTCAGCTGCTCCTTCGTCCGCACCCGGTCGACCCTATCGGGGTCCCTCGGGCCACACCCGGTCGACCCTATCGGGTCAGTACTGACGTCCCCTCCTCGACCGTCCAGGACGCGCTGGTGGTGACCGGGGTCTCGCGGACCTCGATGGTGTCGACCGTCCGGACGTCGGTGTGCCAGGCCGACTTCGTCACCAGGCAGCGCAGATAGCCCCGCTTGGACCCGTCGAAGTAGCGCACGTGCGGGTTCAGCGTCGGGTTGACCTGCTTGAGCGGGGCGTCGAAGGCGATCGGGAAGTCCGAGCTGACCGAGGTGGCGGTGAACTCGACCGCGACCGGCTCGAGCTCGGGCTTGTCGAAGTCGGTGCGCAGCTCGGAGAACCAGGTCGAGTGGATGTCACCGGCCAGGATCACCGGGTTCTTCACCCGCCGGTCGGCCAGGTACTGCAGGAAGCGGGTGCGCTGCGGCGCGTACCCGTCCCACTGGTCGAGGTTGGCCACGATCGGCGGGACGGGTGCGCCGGTCGGGTTCGGGAACTTGATGCGGCTCATCATGACCTGCTGGGCCACCACGTTCCAGCGGGCCGGCGAGTGGTCGAGGCCCCGCTTGAGCCAGCGCTCCTGGTCCTCGCCGGTGAGCGTGCCGGTGATGTTGGCCGTGCCGGCCGTGGCCAGGCCGAAGTCGCCGGGGAAGCCGCCGGGCTGGTCGGTGCGGTACTGCCGGGTGTCGAGCACGTTGAGGCGCAGCAGGCGGCCGAAGTCGAACCGGCGGAAGATGCGCAGGTCGGCGTGCCCCGGCCGCAGCTCGGCGCGGATCGGCATGTGCTCGTAGTAGGCCTGGTAGGCGGCGGCCCGCTGCCGGGCGAACTGGGCCACCGTCTGCAGCTTGGCGCCGGTGTCGTCGATCTCGTCGACCAGACCGGCGTAGTTGTTCTCGGTCTCGTGGTCGTCCCAGGTCACGATCCACGGGAAGGCGGCGTGCGCGGCCTGCAGCGCCGGGTCGGTCTTGTACTGCGCGTGGCGGGCCCGGTAGTCGTCCAGCGTCACCAGCTGGTCGAGGCCGGGGGTGGCCGGCGTGGTGTGGTTGCGGTCGGCGAAGCGGCTGCTCGGGTCGTACTCGTAGATGTAGTCGCCCAGGTGCACGACGACGTCGAGATCCTCGGCGGCCAGCCCGAGATAGGCCGGCCAGTAGCCGTTCTGGAAGTCCTGGCAGTTGACGATCCCGAAGCGCAGGCTGGACGCACTGCCCGCCGTCCTGGTGCGACCCACCGGGCTGATCTGACCGAGCGCGCGGAACCGGTAGAAGTACTCCCGGCCGGCGTCGAGCCCGCGCGCGTCGACGTGCACCGAGTGGGCCAGCTCGCGCCGGGCGGTGGTGCGGCCGTGACGCTCGATCCGGCGGAACCGTTCGTCCCGCGCGACCTGCCACTCCACCTCGACCGGGCGGGTCAGACCCGCCTTGATCAGCCGGGTCCAGAGGATCACCGCGCCGGGTAAGGGGTCGCCGCTCGCCACGCCCAGTGGGAAAAGATCAACCGAGGTTTCCGCGTACGCCGTGGTGGCGGGAACAACCGCAGCGCCGGCGGCCACGGCGGCACCGGTCAGGATGTGACGGCGGGTGGGCATAGGAATTCCTCCTCAGTGGACGTCAGCGTCGGCTCGACGGTCGCTCTTCTCGGCGCCGATGGCAAGGGCTGTTTCCCGGTCGGCCAGGCGCTGGATCAGCACGGCGATCCCGGTGATGACGAAGGCGCCGCTCCACGCGACCACCAGGCCGAGCAGCGGGCGGGTCTCGAAGAACGCGCCGCCCAGATAGCCGAGCAGCGACGCCTGCACCGACCAGAGCGTGACCCCGGCCGCCGTGTACCAGCCGAACCGCACGGGCGGATAGCCGACCACCCCTGCGGCCAGGGCGGTGGTCGAGCGGCCGCCGGGGACGTAGCGGGCGAAGACAATGACCAGGCCGCCCCGGCTGTGCAGCAGGCGGTGCACCCAGTCGTGCACGGCCACCGCCCGGCGGTGACTCAGCCTCCTCGTCACGGCCGCGGTGCTGCGGCGGCCGACCCGGTAGGACAGCACGTCACCCAGCCACGCCCCGGCCGCGGCCACCACCATCAGCAGGCCGAGATGGGGACGGCCGGTGCTGGCGGCGGCGACCCCGCAGGCCAGGACGGTCGACTCGCTGGGCATGAACGGCAGCAGCGCGTCGAGCCCGGCGACGACGAAGACGACCGCGAGGATCCAGGGGCTGGCGGCCACCGCGTCGAGGTAGTGCGGCATGCGCTCACGATCTCGTGCGCAACCGAAGCGCGTGTGTACGGCGAGCGAAGGTTACGCGTTCGCGGCGCGGCGCGCGGTGTACTCCGGATTGCGGCGGGACGGGTACTGGATGAGGTTGTCGGGGGTCTCGTCGAGCCCGCCGCTCCAGCCCCGCCGGGCCTCGACCGGGGGCTCGTCGGTGATCGAGCGGCCCCGGAACTGCCGTCCGTAGTCCATCATCCCGTCGATCAGCCGGTCGACGTCGCGGCCCGGGCGCACCACCAGGCGCATGAACTGGCTGGTCATCCCGAGCTTGTTGCCGCACTCCCGGGTGTAGACGCCGTGATTGGCCACCAGGTAGTCGCGCAGCGCCGTGCCGGACCACTCGGTCGGCAGCTTGACCAGGATGAAGTTGCCCTGCGAGGGGAACACCGTGATGCCCGGGATGCGGGCCAGCTCACCGGCCATCGTGCGACGGTCACGGCTGAGCAGGCGCAGGCTGTCCTCGTACTCCTCCTCGTGCTCCTGGATCATGAAGACGACCTTCTCGGCCAGGGAGTTGAGGTTCCACTTGGGCAGCGCCTTGCCGATCTTGCCGGCGATGGCCGGGTTGGCCATCAGGTAGCCGAAGCGGATGCCGTGCAGGCCGAAGTTCTTGCCCAAGCTCTTGAGCACCACCGCGTTGGGCCGGATCACCGCGTCCGGGCCGACCGACGGATACTGCTCGAGGTCGGAGAAGTCGATGAACGACTCGTCGATGACGACCAGGTCGAGGTCGCCCAGCATGTCCATGAACCGGATGACGTCGCGCCGGGGCAGGTAGCAGCCGTCCGGGTTGTTGACGTTGCAGACCACGGCGACCCGGGACCCACGGTCGCGGATGAAGCGCACGTAGTCGTCCAGGTTGAGCCGGAAGCCGTCGCGCTCCTGCAGCGGGAACATGTCGACCCGCTTGCCGGTCTCCAGCGGCTGGTCGGTCCACCGGCCGAACGTCGGGATCGGGATCGCCACGCTCTCCTTGATCAGCAGGTGGTCGATCCAGGTGATCAGTTCGGTCGAGCCGTTGGCCATCGCCACCGTCTGCGGGTGCAGGCCGAGCACGCTGCACAGCTTCTTGGTGATGCTGGTCGAGTCGCTCGGGTAGTACTTGAGGATGTTCTTGAGGTCGCGGCTGAGCTCGTCGAACATCTCGGGCGTCGGGAAGTACGGGTTGCAGGGAATGCAGAAGTCGACGATCTCCACACCATCACCCGCGGCGCGGCTGAGGTCGAAGTAGGAAGCGCTGTGCGCACCCTTGTGCAGGATCGACGTGTCGATTCCCGTCCCGGCCATCGCGACTCCTTCGTCCGTGGGGGTTGCCGTCCCTCACTACGGGGTGAGACAGCGCGGGGTTCAGGAATTTCGAAGCAGTAATACAGCTTTTCGCGTTTACGCAGGTCAATGCGCATGAGGTCGGCCGCGTGCGCCTTAAGTGACCCTTAACGGCCTTGTTGATCAGGTGACCCAGATCACGTGGGTGTTTCCGCCCTGCTCGCGGCCCGTACACAGAGGACCGGCCGCGCGGGGTTCGTGAAAATGTCGTACCCCCGTCCTAGGTTCGAGCGCATGACAAAAAGCACACGGGTGCTGACGGACGGTGATGCAACCGCATCCGTTCTCCGCACCCAGAGCGAAGTCGAGGCGCGCATTCGCGCGATCTGCTTCAAGACCGGGCCACCCGCGCTGATCGGCGCCGAACTGGAATGGACCCTGCACCACACCGCGGCGCCCACGGCGCCGCTGGCGGTCGAGACGCTGCGGCAGGCACTCGGCCGGCACACCCCGGAAACCCTCGGGTCACCCACCCCGCCGCTCCCCCTCCCCGCCGGCGGCTCGATCACGGTCGAGCCGGGCGGACAGGTCGAGATCTCCTCCGCCCCGGCCGGCTCGCTCACCGAGCTGCACGCGGCGGTCAGCGCCGATCTGGCCCACCTCACCTCCCGGCTCGAGCCGGCCGGCCTGTCGCTGGGCCGCCACGGCATCGACCCGCATCGCGAGCCCCGCCGCCTGGTGCACACCCCGCGTTACGCCGCGATGGAGCAGTCGTTCGACACCCGCGGCCCCGACGGCCGCGCCATGATGTGCAGCACGGCGGGCCTGCAGGCCTGCCTCGACGCCGGCACCCCGTCCGACCTGGCCCTGCGGTGGGCGACGGTGACCGCGCTCGGGCCGCCGCTGCTGGCCGCCTTCGCCAATTCGCGCCGCCACGCCGGCCGCGACACCGGGCTGGCCTCGGCCCGGATGGCCGCCTGGTGGGCGATGGATCCGCGGCTCACCCATCCGGTCGGCGTCTCCGCCGACCCCGCGGGCGACTGGGTCCGTTACGCCCTCGCCGCCCCGCTCACCTGCGTCCGGCGCGACGGCGACTGCTGGGACGCGCCGCCCGGCACGACGCTGGGCGACTGGGCCCGGGGCGCGCTGCCCCTGCCGCTGACCACTGATGATGTCGACTATCACCTGACCACGCTTTTCCCTCCCGTACGCCCGCACGGCTACCTCGAAGTCCGCTACCTCGACGCCCAGGCCGGCGACGACTGGTTCACGCCGGTCGCGGTGCTGGCCGCCCTGCTGGCCGACCGCGCCACCACCGGCGCCGCCCTCGACCTGGCCGCGGCGACCGCTTCCGAATGGGAGACGGCGTTCCGGTGCGGTCTCGACGACGCGGCCCTGCGCCGCACCGCCGGCGCCGTGCTCGACCTGGCCGCCCGCCGGCTGTCGGCCGGCTCTCCTCACTCCGCCGCCCCTTCCCTCCCGGCCGGCCCTCTGCTCGGCGGCGCGCTGCTGGGTGGCGTTCTCGACTCGATCGAACGGACGTTGTCATGACCATCGAGACCGAGCGGCTGCGCGACCGCGTCGCCGCCGACCTGCTGCGGGCCCGCGACCGCACCGCCCTGCTCACCGAGGCCGTCGACGACGGCGACCTGATCCGCCAGCACTCCCCGCTCATGTCGCCGCTGGTGTGGGACCTCGCCCACGTCGGCAGCCAGGAGGAGCTGTGGCTGGTCCGGGACGTCGGCGGCCGCGACCCGGTCCGCCCCGACATCGACGAGCTCTACGACGCCTTCAAGCACGCCCGCGCCGACCGGCCCGACCTGCCGCTGCTCACCCCGTCCGAGGCCCGGCGCTACGTGGCCCAGGTGCGTGACAAGGCCCTCGACGTGCTCGACCACGCCCGCCTCGACGACGGGCGCCGCCTGGTCGCCGACGGGTTCGCGTTCGGCATGATCGTGCAGCACGAGCAGCAGCACGACGAGACCATGCTGGCCACCCACCAGTTGCGGGCCGGGGCGCCGGTGCTCACCGCTCCCCCGCCGCCCACCGCCCCCACCCCGGTCAACGGCGAGGTGCTCGTGCCCGGCGGGCCGTTCACCATGGGCACCGACACCGAGCCGTGGGCGCTCGACAACGAACGCTCGTCCCACCAGGTGTTCGTGCCCGCCTTCCACATCGACCGGGCCGCCGTGACCAACGCGCAGTACGCGGCATTCCTCGACGCCGGCGGCTACGACGATCCACGCTGGTGGAGCCCGGCCGGGTGGGACCACCGTCAGGCGGCCGGCCTCACCGCGCCGGCGCACTGGCAGCGCGACGGGGACGGCTGGGCGGCCACGGTCTTCGGGCGCACGGCCCGGGTCGTACCAGAGGAACCGGTTGTCCACGTGTGCTTCTGGGAGGCGGAGGCGTACGCGAAATGGGCCGGAAAGAGGCTGCCGACCGAGCCCGAATGGGAGAAGGCAGCCCGCTGGGACCCGGCGACCGGGCGCTCGCGGCGCTTCCCGTGGGGCGACGACCCGCCCACGGCCCGGCACGCCAACCTCGGCCAGCGCCATCTGCGTCCCGCGGCGGCCGGCGCCTTCCCCGAGGGTGCGTCCCCGCTCGGCGTGCACCAGCTGATCGGCGACGTGTGGGAGTGGGTGGCGAGCGACTTCGCCGGCTATCCGGGCTTCGCCGCGTTCCCCTACCGCGAATACTCCGAGGTCTTCTTCGGCCCCGACTACAAGATGCTCCGCGGCGGTTCGTTCGGCACCGACAGCGCGGCCGTGCGCGGCACCTTCCGCAACTGGGACTACCCGATCCGCCGCCAGATCTTCAGCGGTTTCCGCTGCGCCCGGGACGCCTGATGCTCTCGTCGTCGCGACACCGCCCGCCGGGCGCCCACGTCCGGCGGACGGTCGCGGGCCAACGGACGGTCGCGGGCCGACGGACGGTCGCGGGCCGACGGACGGTCGCGGGCCGGCTGTTGCGCCGGCGGACGGCACTCGGCGGGTCCTCCCCACGCCATCGGCCGCCGGGCGCCGGTGCCCGGCTTCGGCCGCCCGGCCCAGCGTGGGGCGCCTGATGTGCCGCCATCTGGTCTACCTCGGGGTGCCGATCCCGCTGTCCCGCCTGCTCTTCGACGCGCCGCACTCGATGGCGCACCAGTCGTGGGCGCCGCGTGACATGCGGGGCGGCGGCACGATCAACGCCGACGGCTTCGGTGTCGGCTGGTACCCAGCCGTCCCGGCCCCTGCGGGCGCCCGGGCCGCTACGGGCAACCCGGCCGATACGGGCGACCCGGGCACCGCGAGCGACCTGGCCTCTACGGGCGACCCGGGCACCGCGAGCGGGCCGGGCACTGCGGGCGGGCCGGGCGCTACGGGCGACCCGGGCACCGCGAGCGGGCCGGCCGCTACGGGCGGGCCGGGCACTTCGGGCGGGCCGGGCACTTCGGGCGGGCCGGCCGTTGCGGGCGACCCGGGCGCTGCGGGCGGGCCGGCCGTTGCGGGCGACCCGGGCGCTGCGGGCGGGCTGGCTAGTGGGGCGGCCCCGGCAGACAGTGCGGGCGATGCGGCCGGGGCGACGCCAGTTCGCTATCGGCGGGCCACTCCGATGTGGAGTGACACGACGTTGCCGGGGCTGGCGGCCTCGGTGTCGGCGGGCGCGATGCTGGCGGCCGTGCGCAGCGCCACCGTCGGCATGCCGGTGACCGAGCAGGCGGCGGCGCCGTTCGGTGAGGGGCGGTGGCTGTTCAGCCACAACGGCAAGGTCGCGGGCTGGCCCGGTTCGGTGGCCAAGCTCGCCTCCACGTTGCCGACGACCGACCTGCTCACGCTCGACGCGCCCACCGACGCGGCGCTGCTGTGGGCGCTCGTACGCGATCGGCTGCGGCGGGGCACCGGGCTGCGCGAAGCGGTCGCGGGCACGGTCGCCGAGGTGGCCGCCGACGCGCCCGGGTCGCGGCTCAACCTGCTCCTCACCGACGGCGTCACGGTGGTCGCGACCACGTACGGGCACGCCCTGTCTTTCTTGAAAAAACCCGGTTCGGTGCTGATCAGCTCCGAGCCGCTCGACGATGACCCGTCCTGGCAGGCCGTCGGCGACCGCACGCTCGTGGTCGCCACCGCCGCCGAAGTGCACCAGATCCCGATGGGGGACGCATGAAGGTACTTCTCGACGCCGACGTCCAGGAGGCCGCCCTGCGCGCCGACGTGCTGGCCGGGCTGACCGCGCCGTCCAAGTGGCTGCCGCCGAAGTGGTTCTACGACGCGCGCGGCAGCGAGTTGTTCGAAGAGATCACCGAACTACCCGAGTACTACCCGACCCGCGCCGAGCGAGCCGTCCTGGAGACGCACGCCGGCGACATCGCCCGGCACACCGGCGCCCGCACCTTGATCGAGCTCGGCTCCGGCTATTCGACCAAGACCCGGCTGCTGCTCGACGCGCTCGACCTGACGTCGTTCGTACCGATGGACGTCGCGCCCAGCGCCCTCGAGGCGGCCACCGCCCAGATCGCGGTCGACTTCCCCGGCCTGCCCGTGCACCCGATCGTCGGCGACATCACCCAGCACCTGGATGCCCTGCCCGCCGCTCCGGATCGCCTGGTCGCCTTCCTCGGCGGCACGATCGGCAACTTCGAGCCGGCCGAACGAGCCCAATTCCTTTCCGCCGTACGAGGTGTTCTCCGCCCCGGCGAGCATCTGCTGCTCGGCACCGACCTGGTGAAAAGCCCACGCGTGCTGGTCCCCGCCTACGACGACGCGGCCGGGGTGACCGCCGAGTTCAACCGGAACGTGCTACGCGTCCTCAACCACCACTTGAGCGCCGACTTCGACGTAGACGGCTTCGCCCACGTGGCCTTGTGGGACGCCGACCACGAGTGGATCGAAATGCGGCTCCGCGCCCGCTGGCCGATGCGCGTAACAATCCCGGCCGTCAACTTGACCGTGTCGTTCGCATCAGGCGAGGAGATCCGAACCGAGATCTCCGCCAAGTTCCGCCGCGAGGGCGTCGACAAGGAACTGACCGAGGCCGGCTTCACGCTGGACCAGTGGTGGACCGACGCAGAGGGCCGCTTCGCCCTGTCCTTGGCCGTCGCCACACCCTGACCCCAGTCGGCGCGGCGGCGGCACTTCGAGCGCCTATCGCGTAGCCACACAGCCCGCGGGTCACCAGCAACTCGCGGGCGCAGCGGTCAACCAGACCAAACGGCCGTGCGGCAACCAACCCGCACGGCCGACTCCGGACCGCACCGCCATCCAGGAGCCCAACGGGCGATAACACAGCCGGCAGCCCGCAGACGTAACGTGAGACCAAAACACACGACCGCGCGGTCGTCCAGCAGGCCGAGCCACGCGTCAACGCAACAGTTCCTCGCGACCACATCACCGTCCAAGAGCCCTACGGGCGATAACACAGCCAGCAGCCCGCAGACGCAACGTGCGACGGTCGCCCAGCGGGCCGAGCCTCGTGGTCACCGCAGCGGTTCCTTGGGACCGCACCGGTATTTCAGAGCACAGCGGGCGGCGGTCTGGAAGAGCCACGGCGTCCGGTCGCCGCGGCGATCGGCTCCCGCCGGGTGCTGCCCGCCGCGCACTCGCACCCATGGAACGCGGCACGTGACAAACACGCCAACCTGCAGCCGCACTTCCGGAGCGCAGCACGCGAGACACACCACCGTGCAGCAGCACGTTCGGGCGCGCCACGCGACGAACTAGAAGACGCGGCGCCTAACAGCCAAAAGGGCATCGCGCGTCTGTCAGGCCGACCGTCTTCCTCCACAGCTGACCACCATGTAGTCGCACTCCCGAAGCGCAGCATGCAACGGACACATCACCGAACACCCAAACGGCGACCCGCCGCCTCAAAACACGACGTGTGCCTGCCACACCGACCGCCTTCCACCGATGGCTGACCACCGTGCAGTCGCAGTCCCGAGGCGCGGCATGCGACAGACACGTCACCGAACAGCCCCATGCCCGGAACGCAGCACCCGACAACACCAACGATTCGGCGGCCGGGCTGCCTGAAGTTACGACTTGCGCTCGCCACTCCGCCCGTCTACCTCCGGGAGCCGCTCACCACGCGTCAGCGCTTCCGGAGCGCGACAGACACGGACCAAGGGGCGGCAGCATTTCAAGAACACGACGTGCGCCAAAACACCCACCACCTGACAGCCGCAATTCCAGAGCGCTACGCGCGACTAACACCAACGCCGAGGCGGCGGCAGTTAAAGGGAACAGGGCGCGCTACCGACACAGGCCACCGAACGGCGGCGCTCTCGGATCGCGGGGCGTGTTGGTGCAGACGGTCGAGCGACGGCACGTCCTACCGCGCAGTCGCACCTCCGGAACGTCGGACGTGGCCGACACACCACCGCTCCGCGGCGCACCCGGAACGCAGCGCTCAACAGACACAGCGAACGCGGCGACCGGCGGCCAAAGCTGCGACGAGCGTTGCCATGCCCACCGGCATCCTCCGGGAATCGCCCACTGCGCCATCGCGCTCACAGAGCACGACAGACACAGGCGACACAGCGACCCGCAGCCAAACCTACGACGACCAATCGCCACACCCACCGGCATCCCCCGGCAATCACCCACCACGCCACCGCGCCCCCAAAGCACGACAGACACAGGCGACACAGCGACCCGCAGACAAAGCTGTGCCGTGCGCTTGCCACGCCGACCGGCTTCCTCCGGAGTTGCCTACTGCGCATCGTGCTCCCAGCGCGCGGCAGACGCCGACGAAGAGCACCGCACCTCCAGAAGACAACGCACAACAGGCACCGCCACGCTTCCCGAGCGCGACGAGTAGCAGGCGCAGACCTCGAATCGTCGGCCATGCCGGTGGCCTGCATTAATGCGTAAGCGGCTGTGCCTCAAGGACACGACGGGCGGAAGGCTGCGGCGTGTCAGAGGTTCAGGCGGCGGGGCGGCGGGGCGGCGGCGCTTCGGGGGCGCGGCGCCACCGCCCGGCCGGGTCAGGGGATGTAGCGGAGCAGCGTGAACTCGGTGCCGCCGGCGCTGGAACCGGTGCCGCCGACCAGCAGGCGGCCGGTGGGCTGGATCTTCACCACGTAGCCGACGTCGTAGCCGCCCAGGTCGGTTACTACCACGCCGTTCGTGCCGAAGGTTTGGTCGGGGCGGCCGTCGGGGCGGTATTGGGCCAGTGCGACGTTCTGGCTGATCGAACCGGTAGTCAGGATCTTTCCGTTGGGGCGGATCACCGGGGCGCCGACCGGGCCCGCGGTGGGGGTCACGACACCGTTGCGGCCGAAGTTGCGGTCGGGCTTGCCGGTGGGCAGGTAGCGCAGCATCGCGGGCGTCTGGGTCTCGCTGCCCGCCGCCTGCAGCGCGGCCGTCTGCAGGATCCGGCCGTCGCGGCCGACGGCCAGGCCCGCGTGGATGTCGATGCCGCTCGGGCCGGTCAGGTCGCGGACCACGCTGCCGTTGGTGCCGAACGTCGCGTCGGGGCGGCCGCGCGGGGTGAAGCGGGCCACGACGAGGTCGCCGGTCGGCTCGGGAAGCGTGCTGTAGTAGCCGCTCGAGCCGGCCACCACGATGTCGCCGTCGGGGGCGAGGGCCAGGCTGCGTACGGAATGGAACTCGTGCGGGCCGAAGTCGTAACGGATCACGCCGCCGGTGCCGAACGACGGGTCGAGCGCACCGCCGGGCAGCAGCCGCAGGGCGACCGGGGCCGGGCTGCCGTCGCTGGTGACGCCCTCGACCGCGAGCACGATCCGGCCGTCGGGCTGGCGGACCATCCCCTGGGTGCGGGCCGACGTGACCGTGTCGCCGAGCGCGGGGAACGCCCGGCCGTCGACGCCGAAGGTGGTATCCACCGTGCCGTCGGCCAGGTAGCGGATCACGACGGGGGCGCCGAACCCGGCCCGCGACACGGAACCGGCGACCAGGAAACGGCCGTCGGGCAGCAGCGTGATCGACTTGGGGTCGTCCCAGTACGAGTCGGGGTCGGCGTCGGTGGCGACCAGCCCGTTGGTGCCGAAGGCGTAGTCGATTGAACCGTCGGGCAGGTGCCGCTCGATGCCGAAGTAGCCCTCGTTGGCGTTGCCCAGCGCGAGAATCTTCCCGTCGGCCTGGGTCGCGAGGTCGATCACGTAGTCGCCGCCGCCGTGGTCGTTGCTCACCCAGCCGCCGACACCGAAGGAGGGGTCGAGCACCGGTCCGCGCGCCGCCGCGGCGTGAGCGGCCGTGGGCACGAGCAGCGCCCCGACGGCCAGCGCGACGGTGACCAGTCGTCGGACGAACATGGGCGACCACCTCCCCGGAAGCCGTCCACCGTGGACGCGCGGGCACAGTGTCGTCCTACGCCACCGGTCGTGTGTGCCCGTCCGCGCGATCCGCGAATACCGTCATCGCGCCCAATCCGCCAGCTCTGCCGCGATCTCGGCCGGCCTGTCCTCGGGCAGGAAGTGCAGACCCTCCCCCACGTCGCGGATGCGCAGACGCGGCGCGGCCCGGCGGACCTCGTCGACCGTGGCCGGATCGAGGATCGCTCCGGGGGTCGCGGTCAGGAGCAGCACCGGTACGTCCGTGGAGGTGAGCCAGGCCCAGTTGGCGGTCAGCACGCGATGCGTTTCGGGCGGGTCGCCGGCGATCGGGATCTGCGTGACCCACATCCAGATCGGGTGCCGGGCGGACGGCGTCGAGTGCGGTTCCTCGTACGGGGAAAGCTCCTCGCGGGTCAGCCGTCGCATGATCCCGCCCGGCAGCACCGTGGACAGGAAGAAATTCTCCTGTTCGACCATGCGCCGGCCCTCGACCGGATCGCGCAGCCGGCGGAACAGCTCGCGGCCACCCTCGTCGAACGCCTCCCACGACGGCAGCGGCCGCAGATGCCCCTCGGTGACGGCGACGCCCGCCACCCGATCCGGATGCGTACGCGCGTACTCGATCGCCAGTCCCGCACCCCAGTCGTGCCCGATCAGCCGGAACGGGCCGGCGATCCGGTCGAGCACGGGGGTCAGGTGGCGGCGGTGGTCGTTCCAGTCGTACGCGATGTCGGGCTGGGGCGAGCGACCCATGCCGATCAGATCGACCGCCACACACCGGAACCGGCCGGCCAGCCGCTCGATGACGTGCCGCCACAGGTAGGACGACGTCGGATTGCCGTGCAGGAAAACGATTGCCGGCCCGGCGCCGCCGGTGTCCGTGACGTGCAGGTCGGCGACGCTCACGCGATGGTCAGGTAGGGCAGCGGGCAGTCGGGGCAGGTGCAGTTGGTCAGGCTGTCGCACTCGGCCTCGACGACCTCGGTGAGCGTGCCGCGGATCGCGGTCAGGTCGGCGATGCGCCGGTCGATTTCAGCGATCTTGCCGAGGGCCTGCTGGCGGAGATCGGGCGTCGGGTGACGCCGGCGCCCGGTGCCGAGCAGATCGGCCACTTCGTCGAGGGTGAAGCCGAGTCGCTGGGCCGCCTTGATGACGGTGAGCCGAGCTACGGTGTCGGGCGGGTAGAGGCGGTGACCGCCGCTCGACCGCTCCGGAGGCGGCAGCAGTCCGCGGCGCTCGTAGTAGCGCAGTGTCTGGATGTTGACGCCGACCCGAGCGGCGAGCTCACCGGAGCGCATCCTCCGACGATAGACCCAACCCGGAACGGGCCTCCCTTTCCGTGGAGGGGTGGTCGGTCGAAGCACCGACGCGCGGGAGCAGAAGCGCGCCGACACTGGCGCGGTGACCTATCACACACCGATGACACCGCCGCGCAGGCCGGGCTTCTGGTCGCGGCGCACGCCCCTGCAGCAGATCGGGCTGATCGTGGCCGCCCTGGTCCTCCCGTGCCTCGGCGGGCTGACGGTGATCGGGGCGCTGACCGACGCCCCCAAGACCGAGACGGTAACCGGCACCGGGACCAATCTCGCCGACGTGCTGCCGATCGAGACCTCCGCCGCCGCAGCCGACCCGGCCGGCGCGGGCCCAGCCGCCAACCCGGCCGCCGCGGACCCGGGTGCGACAACCGGGATCGAGCCGCCACCGACCGCCAAGCCCGCCGCCCAGGTCACCAAGAAGCTCGTCACCGCGCAAGCGAAGATCCCGTTCAAGACGAGGCGGGTCGACGACAGCAGCCTGGCCAAAGGCAAGACCCGGATCCGCACGCCCGGAGTCAACGGCATCAGGACCGTCACGTACGAGGTAACGCTCACCGACGGCAAGCAGACGGCCCGCCGAATCATCAGGACGACGACCACCAGGCCGCCCGTAACCAAGGTGATCGCCGTCGGCACCAAGGTCGCGTCGACGGGCCAGTGCGACCCCAACTACAGCGGCTGCGTCCCGATCGCCAGCGACGTCGACTGCGCCGGCGGCAGCGGAAACGGCCCGGCCTACGTCAAGGGCCCGATCCGGGTGATCGGCGACGACATCTACGACCTGGACCGAGACGGCGACGGCATCGCCTGCGACAGCTGAAAGACAGCTAGAGCGCTGCCTGGACCCGCTTCAGGTCGTCGTCGAGACGGGAGGCCGGCACGTCCGGGTCGACGCGACCGAAGTCGAAGTCGGCCATCTCCCAGGCCGGGAACACGTGGACGTGGGCGTGCGGCACCTCGAACCCGGCGATCACCAGACCGGCCCGCGGCGCGGAGTACGCCTTCTTGACCGCCGCACCGATCCGGTGGCTCACCGCCATCACGTGGCCCAGCAGGTCGGCCGGCAGCTGGGTCCAGTCGTCGATCTCCTCGCGCGGCACGACCAGCGTGTGTCCCGCCGTGAGCGGCGCGATGGTCAGGAACGCGGCCACCCGGTCGTCGGACCAGACGATCCGGCCGGGCAGGTCGCCGTTGATGATCTGCGTGAAGATTGTCGCCATTCTGGCAGAGTATCGCTGTGGATTTCGACTCCGGTGCCGGACTGCTGCACCGTCTCACGTCCTATAAGCCCGGCCGCGACTGGGACGCCCCGGCCGACGACCCGCGCGTGCGTCACGACCTGACGCCGAACGACCTCGGCACCATCCCGCCGCAGGTCAAGATCTATCCGGACGGGTTGCCGGTGACCCCGCTGCCCCGCGACCTGCCCGATCCGGGTGTGCCGGCCACCGCCGTCCTGTCCGGACGGCCCCAGCCCGCGCAGCCGCTCGACGCCGCTCAGCTCGGGCGCGTGCTCTTCCTCGGCGCCGGCGTCGTCCGCACGATGGTCCGCAACGAACGCACGATGCTGTTCCGGGCCGCCGGTTCGGCCGGGGCGAGATTCCCCCTCGAGGTGTACGCGGTGACCCGCGGGGTGGCCGGCGTCGAGGACGGCGTCCACTGGTACGACCCGGTGGCCCACGCCCTCGTCCGGATCGCCCCAGCCGCCGGCGGCGACACCACCACCCTGGTCGTCACCGGCGTCCCCTGGCGTACGGGCTGGCGCTACGCCGAACGCGGCTTCCGCCACCTCTACTGGGACGCGGGCACCCTGATCGCCCAGCTCGACGCGGCCGCCGCCAGTGCCGGTCTCGGCCCGCGTCTGCGCACCGTCTTCCCCGACGCCCAGATCGCCGAGCTGGTCGGCGCCGACGGCACCCACGAGTTCCCGCTCGCCGTGCTGACCCTGGGCGACGGAGAACCGGCTGTCACCCCCACCGGCCCGGCCGCGACCGGTGCCCTGCCCGAGGTCGAGTTCCCGCTGGCCACGACGGCCCAGCGCGCCGGCGACGGCACCGTATCCGGCGACCCGTGGCCGGTCGGGGCCGAGGTCCCCGGGCCCGCCGCCGATGGCGACACGCTCGACCAGGTCATCCGCAAGCGCGGCTCACAGCGGCGGATGGACCGCACGAAGACCGTGCCGCGCGAGGCCCTGGAATGGCCGATGGCGGCCGCCCTGCGAGGCATCGAGATCCCGCACTGGGTCGCCGTGCACGGCGTCGACGGCGTCGAACCGGGCCTGTACCGCTGGCCCGGCCTGGACGAGCCGATCACCACCGGCGACCTGCGGGCCGAACTCGAACGCGTCGCGGTCGGCCAGTCCCTCGCGGCCGAAGCGACGTACGTGGTCATCGCGGCGGTGCCCGCCGACGGCGTGGACGACCGCTCCTACCGGGACGCCCAGCTCGCGGCCGGCATCGTCGAGGGCCGCCTGCACCTGGCCGCGTACGCCGTCGGGGCCAGCGCCACCGGCATGACGTTCCTCGACTCCGAGGTGCCGGCCCTGCTGCACGAGCCCGAGGGCCTGCTCACCCTGCTGTTCACCTGCGTGGGAGTCGCCGAGTACAAGTCCCGGCCCGGAGGCGCGCCCGGCGAGCCGGTCGAGGTGGGCCGTGTCGTGCCGAGGTTCGTCGACTGACGATCAAGCGGCCGTACGAAGCTCGAACGACTCCTGCCAGACGGCCCAGCGCGTCTGCGGCCCGAGCCGCTTGGCCCGGTACATGGCCAGGTCGGCCCGGTGCACGATGACGTCGTGGGTCAGCTCGCCGGGCGCGCTGACCGCGATCCCGACACTGGCGGCGAGCGGCGTCAGCCGTCCGCCCACGATGACCGGGGCCAGCGTGGAGGCGAGGGCCCCGGCCACGTCGTACGCCTGCTCGGGGAACTCGAGATCCGGCAGCACGACGGCGAACTCGTCCCCGCCGAGCCGGCACGGCAGACCCCACGCCGGCACGCACGAGCGCAGCGCCTTGGCGAACTCGACCAGCACGAGGTCGCCCGACTTGTGGCCGAGTGAGTCGTTGACCTCTTTGAAGCCGTTCAGGTCGATCACCAGCACGGCGCTGTACCGGCCGGTGCGGGCGCCGCGGGCCAGGGCCCGGTTGGAGGTCTCGCGGAACCGGGCCCGGTTGGCCAGCCCGGTCAGCCCGTCGGTCACCGCGCGCTCGTCGCTCTCGCGCTGCACGATGGTCTGCCGGGTCAGCACGATCGCACTGATCACGGTGCCGCCGAGGGCCAGGCCACCCCACGGGAACAGCGTGCCCTCGTCGATCGCGGCCCACAGCATCAGGCCGTGAGCCACCGCCACCGCGGCGAACGGGAGATAGCGCACCAGGTTGTAGGAGCGTCGCGGACGCCGTACGGACGGACGCCACTGCTCCACCGCCGCCGCCACCAGCAGGGCGTCGGCGGTGAGCCAGGCCAGGAACTGCCACGGCGTGTGCAGCGAGGCCAGGTCATGACTGTGCAGGTAGCCGTGCACGGCGTCGCCGGCGAACAGCACCAGGGCCCCGGCCGCGAGCCAGCGCAACGCCCGCTGGGCCGAGGCGCCGCGCAGCAGGGCCCGCGCGACGCTGAACAAGAGGGCCTGGTCGACCAGGGGCAGCACGACTCCGGGCACCACCGTGCCCGCGCTCCAGGTCTGCCGCTCGGCCAGCGGGCCGAAGGAGAGGAACCACATGAGCATGGACCCGCCGACCAGCACCACGGCGGCGTCCAGGCGGGTCTTCCAGCGCTCCCGGCCCGAGGTCTCGGCCAGCGGGAACAGCTGCAGCGCGACCAGCAGGGCGCCGACGAAGGCGACGTGGGTGATGTCACGGACGGTGCCCGAGGCGTCCGTGATCAGGGCCAGCGCGGGTGTCACCATCAGCACCGCGAAGCTCACGGCGACCGCCCGCCACGCCTGACGCGCCCGCGGCAACAGCCCGGTCACCCGGGAGGCCAGGACGGCGGCGGTCAGTCCGGCGACGCCGAACAGCGCGCGACCGACCTCGACCACCTTCGCGTACGCGTCGGTGCCGGTGCCGAGCGCGACTCCCGAGGCGACCAGCACGACGGCATAGAGCAGCGCCAGGCCCAGATGTGCGGCCGACACGCGTCTCGGCGGTGTGTGCATGATCCCCTCACGGCTGGGCCGGTAACGGCCCGCTTGATCGGTCGGGGACGGGTCAACTTGAGAATCCGAGCTGAGCTGAGACGCGGGCCGCACCGGCCAGCAGGTCCTTGGCGACGGCCGGATCGGCGTCGGGGACGAAGCGGGAGGCCGGCCCGGCGACACCGATCACCGCGGCGATCCGGCCGTCGTGGTTGAAGATGGGGGCGGCGATCGAGGCGGCCGCGGGCTGCCGTTCCCCGTACGAGAGGGCGTAACCGCGCTCGCGGATCCCGGCCAGTTCCCGCCGCATCCGGTCCGGGTCGACGATCGTCCGCTCGGTCAGTCGCACGAGGTCGCAGCGTTCGAGGTAGCCGTCCGGTTCGTAGGCCAGGAACGCCTTGGACGACGCGCCCGCGTGCAACGGGAACGGGACGCCGACGGTCACTTCCAGGCGCAGTTCCTGATCGGGCACGACCTGGTCGACGTACAGCCGGGTGTCTCCGCGCCGCACCGACAGCGTGGCCGTCTCCCCGGTGCGGGCCGAAAGATACTTCAATTCCGGAGCAGCGGTTCCCCGTACGTCCGTACGCGTCAGATAGGCCCGCCCGAGCGCGACGGCCGCGTGGCCCAGCGCGTACCGCCGGGTCGACGGGTGCACGACGATCAGCTCGCGGTTGCGCAGGGCGACCAGGATGCGGTGCACGGCCGCCTTCGTCAGTCCGAGCGCGGCCGCGATCTCGGTCACGCCGAGGTCGGGCCGGTCGGTGCGCCCAAAGAGCAGCAGCACGTCCATGGCCCGTTCGACCGCGGCGACCGACCTCGAGCGGCTCTCCTCCATAGCGATGATCGTAAATGTTCCGGCCCGCCTGGCATGCTCCGGGTTGACTCGCGTTCAATAGTCGGTCATGAACGCCTTCCGGGAGCTGCTGTCGGCCGGCCGCGTGACCCACGTGCCGGGCGTGTACGACCCGCTGAGCGCCACGCTCGCCGTGCACGCCGGTCACCGCGCGGTATATCTGGCCCAGGCCGCGGTGGCCTCGGTGATGATGGGCCGGCCCGACGTCGAATTCGTGCCGTCGACGCAGATCGCCGACCGGGCCGCCACCCTGGGCCCGGTCCTCGGCGGCGTGCCGCTGCTGGCCGACGCGGGCGCCGGTTTCGCCACGGCTCAGGACGCGGTGTGGACCGCACTGTCCTACCAGCGGGCCGGGATCGCGGGCGTGGTCGTCACCGGGATGGTCCCCGAACTGGTGACGCAGGTGCCCGGCATCGCGGTCGTCGCCCGGACCACCGCGTACGCCTCGGGCGGCCTCGACGCCGTGGTCAGCGACTGCCGGAAGTATGTCGAGGCGGGCGCCGACGCCGTGCTGCCGGCCGGGGTCCACTCCTCCGGCGAGCTGACCCTGCTGCAGGCCACCCTCCCCGGCGTGCCGCTCGTGCTCACCCGCTCCGAGTCGGCCGGCGCTCCGCCGCTGCTGCCCGACGACGAGCTGGCCGCCCGCGGGGTCCGCCTGGTGTTGCACCCCCTGGCCGCGTTGCTGGCGGCCGCCCGCGCCGCCTCGCTCAGCTACCGGGCCATCGCCGAGGACGGCAGCGCCGACGCGGTCGACCGCATGCCGTGGGCCGCGTTCACCGCCCTGGCCGAGTCACCGGAACCGGCCGGCAACGGCACCGCTCCGGCCGAGATCCAGACGCTAGGCACGTAACTGGTCCCGACGCCGGGCCAGATAGGCGCTCTCGGCGGTGTTGCCGGCCAGCTCGATCGCCCGGTCGTAGGCCGACCGCGACTCCGCGCTGCGCCCCAGCCGCCGCAGCAGGTCGGCCCGGGTCGCGTGGAAGGCGTGATAGCCGTCCAGCGCGTCGGACAGCCGGTCGACGGCGGCGAGGGCCACCTCCGGCCCGTCCAGCTCGGCCACCGCGACGGCCCGGTTGAGCACCACGATCGGCGACTTGTCGATCCGGACGAGCTGGTCGTAGAGGGCCACCACCTGCGACCAGTCGGTGTCCCGGACGTCGCGGGCCGAGGTGTGCACGGCGTTGATCGCGGCCAGGATCTGGTAGCGGCCGGGCGCCTCCCGGGTGGCCAGGCGCTCCCGGATCAGCCGGTGCCCCTCGGCGATCAGCCCGGCGTCCCACGCCCCGCGGTCCTGCTCGCCCAACGTGACCAGTTCGCCGCCCGGCGACACCCGCGCCGCGCGGCGGGCCTCGGTCAGCAGCATCAGCGCCAGCAGTCCGGCCACCTCACCGTCGCGCGGCAACAGGGCCCGGATCAGGCGGGTGAGCCGGAGGGCCTCGGCGGTGAGTTCCCCGCGTACGGGATCGGTCTCCGCCCCGGTCGCCAGATAGCCCTCGTTGAAGACCAGGAACAGCACCGCCAGCACCCCCGAGACGCGCGCCGGCAGATCCTCGGCGGCCGGTACCCGGTACGGAATGCGGTTGGCCTTGATCTTGGCTTTGGCCCGGGTGATCCGCTGGCCCATGGCCGTCTCCTGCACCAGGAAGGCGCGGGCGATCTCGGCCACGGTCAGGCCGCCGACCATGCGCAGGGTCAGCGCGACCCGGCTCTCCGGGGCCAGCGCCGGGTGACAGCAGGTGAAGATCAGCCGGAGCCGCTCGTCCTCGACCACGCCGACTTCATCGGGATCGTCGTATCGGAGCATCTGCGCCTCCTTCTGCTTGTCGTCGCGTTTGCTCTCCCGGCGGATCCGGTCGATCGCCTTGCGGGTGGCCGTGGTGGTCAGCCAGGCACCGGGACCGGGCGGCACGCCGTCGGAGGGCCAGCGCTCGACCGCGGTCGCGAACGCCTCGGCCGCCGCCTCCTCGGCGATGTCGAGATCGCCGAACCGTTTGCACAGGGTGGCGACCACCCGGGCCCACTCCTCGTGGTGGGCGCGGGTGACCGCATCGTCAACGGAACCGGTCACAGGAACGGACGCACCTCGACCTTGCGGTTGCAGGCCCGCGACCCCTCGGCGGCCAGTCGCAGCGCCACGTCGAGGTCGGGCGCCTCCATCACCCAGAAGCCGGCCATCCACTCCTTCGTCTCCACGTACGGGCCGTCGGTGACCAGCCCGCGCCCGTCCCGGTTGTCGAGCACGGTGGCCGTGTCGGGCCCGTTCAGGCCGCCCGCGAAGACCCAATGGCCCTCGGCCTGGATCCGCTCGTTGAACGCGGTGATCGCGACCATCTCCTCCTCGGTCCCGGAGTTGGTCCGGTCGTCGACGACGGTGACCAGATATTGCATGTCAGCTCCTTGTGGTTGCGGTGTTCTCACCCTGGCTACGAACGCGCCGATCCCGATCCGACACAGGTATAGAGGGAAAATCCTTCGCCGCCGAGCAGGAAGTCCCGGGCGTGGCGGAATCCGAGCCGTTCCATCACGGCCCGGGAGCGGCGGTTGCCGGTCTCGGTGAAGGAGACCACCTCGTCCGTGTCCAGCACGTCAGCGGCGTACGTCAGCCCGGCCCGGCCGATCTCGGTGGCGTAGCCGCGGCCCCAGAAGCGCCCGTGCAGCACCCAGCCCAGTTCGAGGCGGGCCTGCCCGTCGACGACGGCCCGGGAGAGCCCGCCCCGGCCGATGCACAGGCCGGTCACCCGGTCGTACGCCATCCACTTGTGCACGCCGTCGGACCGCCAGAGCCGGGCCATCCGGGCCGTCTCCCGTTCCACCTCGGTCCACGTCCACCGGCCGTACCACTCGGCGACGGCCGGATCACGGTAGAGCGCCAGCAGGTCGGCGGCGTGCCGCGGGCCGATCGGTTCCAGCCGGAGGCGGGGAGTCAGACGAACGCCTAGGTTGGCCATATGACCATGGTGCAGGTGACCCCGAACGGGCCGTGGGGCCGGGACGTCCATCCGCGGATGCCGGTGTCGACGGACGAGGTCGTGGCCGAGCTGACCGAGTGTTTCGCGGCCGGGGCGACCGGGGTCCACCTGCACGTCCGCGACGGGTCGGGCGGCGAGACGCTCGACCCGGCGGTCGTGAACGAGACCTGCCGGCGGGTCCGCGAGATCGGCCCCGGGGTCGAGATCGGGCTGACCACCGGCGCGTGGATCGTGCCCGACCTCGCCGACCGGATCGCCATGATCCGCGAGTGGGAGGGCGTCGACGTCGCCACCGTCAACCTCTCCGAGGACGGGTTCGAGCAGGTCATGGCGGCGATGCTCGACGTCGGCATCGGCATCGACGTCGGCCTGTGGGCGCCGCAGGAGATGCCCGCCCTGCTCGCCTCGGGACTGCTGCCGCAGGCGGCCCGGATCAGCATCGAACTCGACCCGGGCGAGCCGTACTTCCTCGACGGGCCGCCCGAGACGGTCGCCCGGACGCTGAACGACCGGCTCGACGAGGCCGGCTCGACCTGCCCGCGCCTGACCCACGGCATGAACGACTGGACCTGGCCGCTGGTCCGCGACGCGTTCCGCCGCGGCCACGACACCCGGGTCGGTTTCGAAGACTCGGTGCTGCTCCCCGACGGCACCACGGCCACCAGCAACGCCGACCTGGTCCGGGCCGCGGTCAGGTTAGCCGCAGCCGCGTAGCAGGGCATCGCTGACCGCGCACAGGTGCGGCGCACCGGCCATCCCCGGCTGCAGGCGGTTGGTCAGATAGACCATGACCAGGCCGCGGGACGGGTCGGCCCAGCCCAGACACGCACCCGATCCGTTGTGCCCGAACGCCTCGCGGCTGCTGAGCTGCCCGAACGGAAGCGACCGGGACGGGTTGCCGTCGTCCGAGCCGCCGAGCTGAAACCCCTGCGCCCACCGGACCGTACGCCGCAGGAGCCGATCGACCTCACCGTCAGCGGACGGGCGGCACGCCTCCGCGATCGTGGCCGGCGCCAGCACGCCCTGTCCCCCGTCGAGCAGGGCCTGATACAGGCGGGCCAGGTCACGGGCGGTGCTCGCCACGGTCGCGGCCGGGATCTCGGCGGCGCGGAACCACCGGCGGTTGAGAAACGTCTGGCGCACCGGAGAACCGCGCAGCGGGATCCGCACCGGCCCGCCGAGACTCGTGTCGCGCAGGCCGAGCGGTTCGAGCAGGTCACGGCGCAGCACCTCGGCGACCGGCTCCCCGGTGACCCGCCGCACCAGCTCACCGAGCAGGAACCCGTAGCTGAGCACGTGATAGGCCGGGACCGCGCCGGGCGGCGTGCGCGGACGGGCGGCGGCGAGCGCGCGCACCGAACGGTCCCAATCCGGGGCGGCCAGCGCGTCGTGGGCGAGGCTGCGTCCGTACGG
The DNA here is from genome assembly GCF_018829635.1 of Paractinoplanes bogorensis. Lineage (GTDB taxonomy): Bacteria > Actinomycetota > Actinomycetes > Mycobacteriales > Micromonosporaceae > Actinoplanes > Actinoplanes bogorensis. Next base: position 162,492 of record NZ_JAHKKG010000013.1, on the reverse strand, counting down.
GAGACCGGATCGGTGTTGCAGCACGTGCCGGATCGTGATGCCCTGCTTGCCGCGCGCGCCGAACTCGGGCCAGTGCCGCGCGAGCGGATCGTCGAGGCCGAGCGCGCCCCGTTCGGCCAGCTGGTGCACGAGCAGCGCGACGAACGGCTTCCCCGCCGAGAGCAGCAGAAACGGGTCTCGCGGCTCGGCTCCGAACGACCGGTCGACCACGAACTGCCCGTCCCGCAGCACGCACAGCTGAGCCGCCGTCCCCCGGGCCGAGACAAGATCAAGCGTTTCCCGTACGGCGGCAGGCGTGACCATGGAACGCAGGTGTACCACATCGGCGCGACCGAGCGTTTACGGTGATCGATGTGATCGCTCGCGTGTTACCCCCGCCCGGCCTGGCCCGGCAGCTCGTCGCCCAGTCGGCGCTGGTCGCGGTCGGCTGGGGCGTCTACCTGACCGGCAGCGTCGTGTTCTTCACCGTCTACACCGGGCTGTCGGCGGTGCAGGTCGGCATCGGCTTCTCGATCTCGGGACTGCTCACCCTGCTGCTGTCGCTGCCGCTCGGGCACGTGGCCGACCGGATCGGCGGGCAGCGGGCCTGGGTGCTCGGCTCGGCTGTCGGGGTGCTCGCGTTCCTGCTCTACCCGCTGGTCGGGGCGTTCTGGTCGTTCGTCGCGGTGCTCGCGCTGCAGGCGTTGTCGCAGGGCCTGACCGACGCCGGCCGGCAGGTCTACACCGCCGCCGCGGTGCCCCAGGAGACCCGGGTCCGCACGATGGCGTTCGTCCGGGCGTACCTCAACGTGGGCTTCACGGTCGGCGCCGGCCTGGGCGCGGCCGCGATCGCCCTCGACTCGCGGCCCGGGCTGCTGGCGCTGGTGCTGATCAACGCGGCCGGCATCTTCCTGAGCGGCCTCTTCGTGTCCCGGATGCCGGCCGCGCCGGCTGCCCCCGGTGCCGGCCGCTCACTTCCGTGGGGCGTCCTCCGCGACCATCCGTACACGGCCCTGACCGGCATCTTCGCCGTCATGTTCTTCAGCGAGGTGCTGTTCAGCACGGTCGTGCCGCTGTGGGCGATCACCCGCACCGACGCGCCCAAGCCGGTGCTGGGCGCGCTGTTCGCCATGAACACCATCCTGGCCGTTCTGCTGCAGGTGCCGGCCACCCGAGGGGCGATCAGCATGGCCGGCTCGGCCCGGCTCAGCCGCTGGGCGGCGCTGACCACCGCCGCCGCCTGCCTGGTGTTCGCGGGCAGCGGGCGCACCGGCGGCTGGGTGACCATCGCGGTGCTGGCCCTGGGCGTACTGCTGCTGACCGCGGCCGAACTGTGGTCGTCGGCGGCCGAGTTCTACTTCACCACCGAGGTGCCGCCACCCGACCGCCGCGGCATCTACCTGGGCGCGGCCAACACGACCATCGGCATCTCCAAGTTCATCGGCCCGGCCGCCCTGACCTTCCTGGCCGTCGGCACCGGCGGCTGGGGCTGGTGGGTGATCGCCGCCGTCTTCGCCGCGACGGCCCTGCTGGTCCACCCGGTCGTCACCTGGGTCGGCCGCACCCCGCGCCGCCTGGCCTGAAGCAGGATGGCCTGAGGCAGGATGGCCGGTATGACCGAACGAGTCGTCACCGCCGCACGCGAGATCGCCGCCCCGGCCGCCACCATCTTCGAGCTCATCGCCGATCCGGCCCGGCAGCCGGCCTGGGACGGCAACGACAACCTGGCCGAGGCGGCGACGGGCCAGCGGGTACGCGCCGTCGGCGAGGTGTTCGCGATGACGATCACCAAGGGAGCCGTACGGGAAAATCATGTCACCGAGTTCGAGGAGGGCCGCCTGATCGCGTGGCGGCCGAGCGAGGCCGGCGGCACCCCGCCCGGTCACCTGTGGCGGTGGGAGATCGAGGAGCTCGAGCCCGGCCGCTCACGGGTGACTCACACGTACGACTGGACGCACCTGACCGACGAGAAGCGCATCCCCAAGGCCCGGGCCACCACTGCCGACAAGCTCCGCGCGTCGATCGACCGCCTGGCCACCCTGGCCGAGTCCCGCTGACCTGTTCGCCCGACGGCACACGTCCGGTCTGGCCGGGGCTGGCCGGGCACGTCCACAATGAACGCCATCGCGGGCCGGCACGGGGGAAGGAAGCGCGATGGAACTGTCGGGAACGCACGGAAGACTCGTGGCCGAGCTGCGGGCGTTGCGCGCCGAGACCGGGCTCACGCTGCGCGAGCTCAGCCTGAAGACGCACGTCAGCGACTCCTCGCTGTCCCGTTACTTCACCGGTCAGGCCCTGCCGCCGTGGGCGGTGGTCGCGACCCTGGCCGATCTCGGCGGTGGCGATCACACCCGGCTTCAGGAGCTCTGGGCGCTCGCGCAACGGGAGCGCAAGCAGTCCCGCTGGCCGAAGGACGAGGTCCCACCGCGGCGGCTGGGACCGGTCGCCGGGGTGTTCGCGCTGATGGCGGCCTCGGGCGCGCTCGGCTGGGCCCTGGGCCGACGTCTCCCGGGACGTTCCCGGCGAGCGTTGCCGCTGGTCACGCGGCTGCCGGCGGCCTCAGGCTGAGGACACGCCCCACCGAGGAGGGCGGATCCGAGGGAACGGGGACTCGTCATGAACCGCATCGCACGTCGTGGACTGATCACGCTGGGCACCGGCACCGCGCTCGTCGGCGTCACCCTGCTGGGCGCCGGGGTCGGAGGAGCCGCCCTGGCCGGCAAGGGCGTGACGGCCGCCGACACCGTCGTCGCGGGCACCAACTGGGACAACGCGGCGCCGACCTGGGCCGGCCCGACCGTCGTGCTCGCGGGGCACGGCAAGCCGAGCGCCGGAACGGACTGGGCCGGGCCGACCTGGGCCGGGCCGACCGTCGTCGAGGTGTGAGAGCAGATCACGTTTCCATTGCCGCCCGTAGATGTCTCACCCATCGAGATGTCAAGTGCCCTACGGTGATCCGATGGCGACGGACGAGTGGACGCGGTGGTTGCTGACGCGCCGCGACGGGGGCAACGCCGAGCTGCGGGCGCAACACGCCACCTCGCTGGAGGTCTTCCGCGACGAGGTGCTCGACCGGGCCGATCTGCAGCCCGCCGACACCGTGCTCGACGTGGGCGCCGGAACCGGTCTGATCGCGTTCGGCGCCCTCGAGCGGCTCGGCCCCGACGGGCACGTCATCTTCAGTGACGTGTCCGACGCCGGCCTCGACGAGTGCCGCCGCCGCGCCGGCGACGACCACCGTTGCAGCTTCGTGCACGCGCCGGCCGAGGATCTGTCGAAGATCCCGGACGCCTCGGTCGACGTGGTCACCACCCGTTCCGTGCTGATCTACTGCGATCACAAGGCGACCGCGTTCCGTGAGTTCTTCCGGGTGCTCAAGCCGGGCGGCCGGCTGTCCATCTTCGAGCCGATCAACCGCTTCCTGCTCGCCCACCGGCCGGACAGCCTGTTCGGGCTGCGTGACGCCGAGGTCGGCGATCTGCTGGCCAAGGTCGTCGCGGTATATCGGGCGGGGGCGATCCGGGGCGAGAACCCGATGACCGACTTCGACGAGCGGGACCTGCTGCGGTGGGCCGCCGAGGCCGGGTTCGACGGCATCGAGGTCGACTACCGGGCTCAATTGGATGTGCCGGCCGAGCCGATCGGCGACTGGGAAGCGCGTAAGGCCGTGTCGCCGAATCCGCTCGCACCGACGTACGGGGAAGCCATTGACTCGGTCCTGACCGATGAGGAACGCGAGCGGCTCGACGCGCGGATGACGCAACTTGCCCAGTCAGGTACCCCTACGCGGCGTACCCTCGCGACGGCCTATCTGCGGGCCCTGCACCCCTGATGACCTGCCCACTGTGACTCTCCGCCGCCACGGAGACACGGAGCGTGCGTGCTTAATGCCCGAAGTCTTAGCCTGCGAGTACTACGCACGTGCGCACTTGAAGGTCTCGGGAATCCCAGCAGAATCACTTGCATGACGTACGGCAAGAAGGATCTGCCCTACCCGTACTGCGCGGACTTCTCGGGCATCGTGACCCGGGTCAAGGGGGTGCGCGAGACGACGCGGGCCGCCCTGGTGAACTCGTTGAAGGTGGCGTCCTACCTCAAGGCCGGCGCCAACCTGATCGAGCGCAACCTCGGTGCCCAGCGGCCCGCCACCGCGACCGGCGACGGCCGCAAGCAGTACTGGTCCGGTCTGAGCTTCCTGACCGAGCGCGCGCTCTCGGCCGAGGTGGAGGAGCTCGATCTGCCCTTCCTGCGGCAGAAGGGCGCCGGCCCCTACCGCTCGACCTGGGCCAGCCACGACGACTACCTCAACGACCTGCTCGCGTTCATGCTGCACGCGATCAACTACGACCCGCAGTACGGGGCCGATGTGGAGACGCGGGGTGACTGGCTGGTCACCGACGACAGTCTGGTCGACGCCGTGGACCGGTCGAGTTACCACGAGCTCATGACGCTTTGCCGGATGCCGCTGTTCAAATTGCAGCTCATCATGGTGGCGACGGCTCATCGCAACGACGGCATCCGCAGCTCCATCGCCAACAACTACGCCGGTGCACTCGAACCGTGGATGAAGATCTACGAGGAGACGCTCGCCGCGCGCGGCTACCAGCTGCGCCCGGGCATCACCATGCGTGAGTTCACCAACCTGCTGGCCGCGGTCACCGAGGGCCTGGCGGTGCGGCACCTCGGCGACCCGAGCGCGGACATCGCCGACCACGGCCCGACCGAGAATCTCGTGGGCAAGGGGGTCCTCGGGATCATGGCGGCCTACCTGGAGCCCATCGGCAACCCATCCGGTCTGACATTGCGCGAGATGTTCGAACGACCGGCGAAAACTGAAAACGGGGGACCCTCATGACAAGTACGACGGAGCGCCCAGCTTCCTCCCGGGAACCCTCCTGGTGGGACAAGCAGGGCGATCTGATCATGCGCCGGCCGTTCAACGAGTGGACGTTCACGCACATGAACTGGCTGATGCCGACCGAGCGGGTCGCGCGCGGTGACACCGCCCTTCCGCTTCCGGTCGCCGCCCGGCCGCTGCCCCTGACCTACCGCTTCGAAGACCGCGTCCACACCCTGGCCGAGCTGCACCGCCACACGTTCACCACGGCGTTCGTCGTGCTGCACCGGGGCACGATCGTGCACGAGATCTACCCGGGGGCGTTCGCCGGAGCGCGCTCGCGCATGCAGTTGTTCTCGCTCTCCAAGTCGGTGACCTCGCTCCTGGTCGGCATAGCGCTCGACGAGGGCGCCATCGGCAGCGAGAAGGACCGCATCACCGACTACCGGCCCGACTTCCTCGGTACGGCGTACGAGGAGAACACGCTGGCCGAGCTGCTCGACATGACCACCGGAGTCGGCGACCTCGAGACCTGGGACGTGCCCAACAGCGGCATCAAGCAGTTCGAGCAGACGATCATGGGTGGCGGAGACATCGCCGACGTGGTCCGTGCGGCAACGCGGACCGCGCCGGCGGGTGAGCGCTTCAACTACTCCACGTTCGACACGCAGCTGCTCGGTTGGGTGCTCGAGGCGGCGACCGGGCAGTCCCTGGCCACGTACGCCTCGGAGCGGCTCTGGCAGAAGCTCGGCGCCGACCGCGACGCGTACTACTGGCTCACCCGCGGACGACCCCGCACGGCGATCGGTGGCGGCTCCCTGAACGCGACCGCCCGCGACGTGGCCCGGATCGGCCTGCTGATGGCCGGCGACGGCATGGTCGACGGTGTGCAGATCGTGCCCCAGGACTGGGTACGCCGCAGCCGGGGCAACGACAAGCCGCAGCTCGCGGTGGGGTCGCTCGGCCCCAGCGGCTACGACCATTACGGGTACGCGAACCAGTGGTGGACCCTCGGCGGCGACACGTTCACCGGTCTGGGCGTCCACGGGCAGTACCTCTTCGTCGACCCCGAGGCCGAGGTCGTCATCGTGAAGTGCAGCGCCTGGCCCACCCAGGACGACCCGCACCGCGACGCCGAGACCGTCGCCGCCCTGCGCCGCGTCGCCGACCACTTCGCCGGCCGCTAGACCCCACGCACCACGCTCCACCTGTCACCGGACCTGGCCTGCCCATGGCCAGGTCCGGCGCTCCTTTCTGCGCTCTTTTTCCCTTCCGAAAGGCACCGTCGATGAACCCTGCCCTGAAAAGGCACGCCGCGCTGATTCTGGCGGCTCTCCTGGCTGTATCCGCCGTTCTTCTTCCGGGCCGGCCGGCCCTGGCGGGCCCGTTGTCGGGCACCGTGCTGTCGAGCGCGACGGCGACCCTGCCCAGCGAGCTCGCGCCCCTGGCCACCGGGAAGCGCATCTCCTACCTGTCGACGACGGTCAAGGAGCTGCCGATCACCGCGACCGGGCTGATCCTGACCCCGAAGACCGGGAAGAACAACAAGATCGTGGTGTGGGGGCACGGCACCACCGGTCTCGCCGACCAGTGCGCCCCCTCGACCAGCCAGGCCGTGTTCTGGCCCGAGGCCCGCGCCGCCATCGCCGAACTGCTGCGCCGCGGCTGGACGGTCGCCGCCCCCGACTATCCCGGCCTGGGCACCGCGCTCCCCCACCCCTATCTGATCGGCGGGAGCGAGGCCCGCTCGATGATCGACAGCGCCAAGGCCGCGCGCAATCTGGACGCCACGCTGGGCACGCAGTACGTGATCGACGGCCACTCGCAGGGCGGCCAGGGCGCGCTGTTCGCCAACGAGATCGCTTCCGCGTACGACGGACCGCTCGTCCTGCGCGGCACCGCGGCCATCGCCCCGGTCTCCAACGCCGACCTGTTCGCGCCGCTCATCCCCGGCACCCCGGCCCAGGGATACCTGGTCATGGCCCTGTACGGGCTGCAGGCGGTCGACCCGACGGTGGTGCCCGCGACCATCCTGGCGGCGCCCGCCCGGCAGAAGACCGGCGTCCTGCAGAGCGGCTGCCTCAACGAGATCCTCGCCGCGTACGCCGGCCTGACCGCCTCGCAACTGCTGGTCGGCGGCGCCCTGCCCGCGTCCGTGGTGACCAAGCTGTCCCACTACGTCAACCCCGGTCAGGCGGCCCCGAGCGCTCCCATCCTGCTGGTGCAGGGCACCGACGACGAGGCGGTCCCGTACGTCATCACGGCCGGCCCGCTGGTCACCGAGCTGAGCGCATACAGCCAGCCCGTCCAGTTCATCCAGATCGACGGCGCCACCCATGACGGCGCGGTCTTCCAGAGCACGACCACGGTCGCCAACTGGATCGCCGGCCGCTTCGCCTAGTCCGGCCAGCTTGCCGGGTGATGAACTGTCCACGTCGGAGCGGCTTCCCGCATGGCGTGGCCTGGGGTTCTCCGGTAGACACGGGATCCATGAGACGACTCCTCACTGCCGCGGCCCTGGCGTCAGCGCTGCTGCTGACGCCGGCCGCGGCGGCCCAGGCCCACGACCGCCCGGTCCGGTTCGCGACCTACAACCTGTCCCTGAACCGGCCCGCCGAGGGCCTGCTGCGCGAGCACCTGGCCAACCCGGACGTCGACGACGTGTTCCGGCGGCAGGCCCACAACGTCGCCGAGGTGATCCAGCGGGCCCGCCCCGACGTCGTGCTGCTCAACGAGTTCGACTACGACCCCGAGGCGGCGCGGCTGTTCGAGCGCAACTTCCTCGCGGTGTCGCAGAACGGGGCGCCGGCCCAGCGCTACCCGTACCGCTATGTGGCGCCGTCCAACACCGGCATCGCGTCCGGCTTCGACCTCAACAACAACGGGGTCATCGACACCACCCCGGGCGACCAGGCGTACGGGGACGACTCGTACGGCTTCGGACTGTTCCCCGGCCAGTACGGCATGGTCGTCTACTCGAAGTACCCGATCGACCTCAAGTCGGTGCGCACGTTCCAGCTGTTCAAGTGGAAGGACATGCCGGGCAACCTGATCCCGGCCGACTTCTACTCCCCCGCTGCTCGCGATGTTCTGAGGCTGTCGTCGAAGAGCCATTGGGATGTTCCCGTACGCATCCACGGGCGTACGGTGCACTTCCTGGTCTCACATCCGACGCCGCCCACGTTCGACGGCCCCGAGGACCGCAACGGCCGCCGCAACCACGACGAGATCCGCTTCTGGTCCGACTACGTGAAGTCGGCCCGCTACATCTACGACGACCGCGGCCACCGCGGCGGCCTGAAGCCCGGCCAGGCGTTCGTGATCGCCGGCGACCAGAACGCCGACCCCAACGACGGCGACTCGTACGACAGCGCGGTCCACCAGCTGCTCGACAACCGCCTGATCAACAGCCGCACGACGCCGTCCTCCGCGGGCGCCGCCGAGGCCGCGACCTTGCAGGGCGGGGCCAACGCCACCCACAAGGGCAACCCGAAGTACGACACGGCTGACTTCGCCGACACCGCGCCCGGCAACCTGCGCGCCGACTACGTGCTGCCCCGGGTAGGCCTTCGGGTCAAGGGCTCGGGCGTCTTCTGGCCCGTGCAGGCCGACCCGCTGTCCCGCCTGAGCGGCGTCTACGACCCGGTGTGGGCCCCGGTCAACGGCTTCCCCACCTCCGACCACCGCCTGGTCTGGCTCGACCTGTCGGTGTGACCCTTCTCTGGTGGCCGGCCGGCGTTACGCGACGAACTTCGTGCGCCGGCGGGCCACCAGGTAGCCCAGCACCCCGAAGGCGACCAGCACGACACCGGCGCCCGCGTCTCTCGCATCCCCCGAACAGCCGTTGCTGAGGGCACGCTGAGGATCATGTAAAGAAACTTTGACTCGGTGTCCGGGATTCTTTACCTTCGAGGACATGCCAATCCAGGAACGGCGGGCGTGGAGCCTCGCCGTCACCAGCCTCCTCGGCTATGCCGTCTACCTCGGCCTGCTGATCGCGGGCATCTCGTACGTCCCGGCCCTGCTGTGGAGTGTCGGCGGCGCCGTCCTGGTCGACATGGTCGCCCGCGGCCGCGGCCAGAAACTCGACCAGCGCGACCGCGAGATCGGCCGGTTCGGCGAACACATCGGACAGTCGCTCGTCGTGGCCGGGGCCGTCGCGGCGATGCTGCTCGCCCTCTTCGAGGCGCCCTACTTCTGGATCGCCAACGTCATCTACCTGGCGTTCGTGCTCTCCTCGGTGCTCGGCTCGATCGCCAAGATCTACGCCTACCGGCGGGGCTTCCACCCGTGGTGAAGCCGACCCTGATCACCAACCAGATCCGGTCGCTGCGCTTCACCGCCGGCGAGATGACCCAGGCCGACCTGGCCGACCGCATCGGCGTCACCCGCCAGACGGTCATCGCCATCGAGCAGGGCCGCTACTCCCCGTCGCTCGAGATCGCGTTCCGCATCGCCCACGTCTTCGGCGTCGGCCTCGACGACGTGTTCCAGTACCCCTCTTCCCTCCCGGAGGAACCCGCGTGAAAGCCATCGTCCGCGACGTCTACGGCGACGCCGATGTCCTGCACCTCGACGACGTTCCCCAACCTGAGATCAAACCCACCGAGCTTCTCGTACGCGTCCACGCCGCCGGAGTGGACCGCGGCGCCTGGCACGCGATGACGGGTCTGCCGTTGGTGTCCCGCCTGGGTTTTGGCCTCCCCAAGCCCCGCAACCGCATCGTGGGCCTGGACCTGGCCGGCGTCGTCGAGGCGGTCGGCGCCGAGGTGACCGATTTCCGGCCCGGCGACGAGGTCTTCGGCGAGGCGTCGAGCTCCTGGGCCGAATACGCCAAGGCCAAACCCGGCCGACTGCTCCACAAGCCGGCCCACCTGACGTTCGAGCAGGCCGCCGCCATTCCGACGTCGGGCGCGACCGCCCTGCACATGCTCGGCCCGGCCACCGGCACGCCACAGTCGGTCCTGGTGATCGGCGCCGGCGGTGGTGTCGGTTCGTTCACCGTCCTGCTGGCCGCGGCCCGCGGCGACGAGGTGACCGCCGTCTGCAGCACACCCAAGATCGACGCCGTACGCCGTTTCGGCGCCACCCACATCATCGACTACAGAAAGTCCCCGCTGACCGGTTCCTACGACCTGATCGTCGACATCGGCGGCAACCGTCCCTTGTCGGCGCTGCGCGCCCTGCTCAAACCGACCGGCACGCTCTCCGTGGCCGGCGGCGAGAACGGCGGCCGCTTCCTGGGCGGCCTGGAACGCAACCTGCAGCTGTTCGCCCTGTCCCCGTTCACGAAGCAGAAGCTGCGCGCCCCGATCGTGATCGCTCAACGGGACGACCTGGCCGCCCTGACCTCCATACCGTCACCGGTGGAGCACGCCTACCCGTTGGCCCAAGCCGCCACCGCCATGCACCGCCTGGCCACCGGTCAGGTCGCCGGCAAAACGGTCCTGACCGTCGCCGGCTGACCGGACCGCTCACCCCGCGATCGTCCCGCACACGGCAGCGAACGCAGCGGCCGGAATCCGCCAACTCCGCGCACCCGCCCGCACAATCGGCGACGGGCCGCACATACGCCCACCATCGCTCACCCTTCGCGCACCCGCCCGCACGATCCAGCGGCGGGCCGCACATCCGCTCACCATCGCTCACCTTTCGCGCACCAGCCCGCACGATCCGGAACCCGCTCACCCTCGCTCACGCTCGCTCACCTTTCGCGCACCAGCCCGCGCGAACCGGCGACGGGCCGCGTGCACGACTCCGGCTGCTGCGCGCGGAATGCGACCGGGATCTGCACAGTTCGCACACTTTTCGGCGGCCGGGCGGTGATGGAGTGAGCGGATGACCGATCAGATCGCGTACATGAACGAGGCCGCGGCGACCGACGCCGGCCGGGACTACAAGCGGCGGCTCCTGCAGCTGCTGGACGTCCGGGCCGGTCAGACGGTCGTGGACCTCGGCTGCGGGCCGGGCACCGATCTCGGGGAACTGGCCGGCGCGGCCGGTCCGGGCGGACGGGTCATCGGCGTCGATCGCGAGCCGGACATGCTTGCGGAGGCCCGGCGGTGGCACCCGGAGGCGGTTCTCCATCAGGGTGATGTGACCGGCCTGCCACTCGCGGACGGCACTGTCGACCGGGCCCGGGTGGATCGGGTGCTGCAACACGTGAGCGATCCGGCGCGGGCGATCGCCGAGGCCGCGCGGGTGTTGCGGACGGGTGGACTGTTCGCGGCGGCGGAACCGGACTGGGACACCCTCGCCGTCGCGGACGAAGACCTGGCGACCAGCCGGGCCTTCGCCCGCTTCAACGCTCAGCGGGTGCGCAATCCGAGCATGGGACGCGACCTGGTCCGGCTGTGCACCGCGGCCGGCTTGGCCGTCCACTGTGTCGAGCCGATGGCGGTGCTGTTCCGGGACTTCGGGACGGCGGACCGCATCCTGGGGCTACGGCGCAACTCGGCCCACGCGGTGACGGACGGGCAGCTGGCTGCGCCCGTACGGGAAAAGTGGTTGGAAAGGCTCGAAGCGGGACCGCTCGTGGCCGGGTTCACGCTGTATCTGGTGACGGCGGGGAAGTAGCGGCAAAGATGCGCGCGAAAATCTGATCGATGACGTCACTCTTGGACATGGTGTAGTCGTCGCCGGCCTCCGCCGCCAGCCGCCGCTTGGTCGTGGCGTAGAGCTCGCGGTCGTCCGGGTGGGCGCGCAGCCAGTCGCGGAACAGGCGGTGCCGGGTCGGCTCGGCCGCGTCGCGGGGCCACACGTGGACGTGGAAGTCCTCGTCCGGGTCGACCAGCATGCGATGGCCCTGCCACCACGGCTCGCGCAGGATGAGCCGGTAGCCGGTCGCCTCGAGCGCCGGAACGTAGGCCGACTCGTCCTCGGTGCCGGCCAGGATCACGTCGATGTCCACGATCGGTTTGGCGGCCAGGCCCGGCACTGAGGTCGACCCGACGTGCTCGATGCTCAGCAGGCGGTCGCCCAGGGCCGCGCGGATGCCGGCGCTTCCGGTGGCATAGCGCTGCGGCCACACCGGGTCGTAGTCCACGATGACGATCGACGTCCACCGCGGCGGCCACTCGCCGACCTGCCCGTTCTGTTCCGGCGAGCCGACCTGTCTCTCGGTGATCTCCGGCGGGAAGTCCCCCATGTCGTACCTCCTGATAGTGGGAAGTCGGCCAGACTAACCCGTTTGAAATGATCGACACATGTTGACGCCGACGCCCCTCATGGGACTGGTCACCGGGTTCTGGAGCTTCAAGACGTTCGCCGCCGCGGTCGAACTCGACCTGTTCACGCACCTGCGCGACGGCCGGACGCTCACTGTCGCGCAAGCCGGCGCCGAACTGGGTCTGAGCGAACGGCCAGCCGACCTGCTGCTCGCGGCGTGCGCCTCGCTCAACCTGCTCGAGAAGGACGGGGACGGTTACCGCAACAGCGCTCTGGCGGAAGAGTTTCTCGTACGCGGTAAGCCGTACTACTTCGGCGGCCAGGTCACCTATTGCGACCAGCGGACCTACCTGCCCTGGCACCAGGTCACCGACGCGCTGCGCACCGACCGGCCGCTGACCTGGGATCCGGCCACCCAGGAGTCGATGTTCGACACGGCCGACCCGGGCATGCTGCAGAGTTTCTGGGGCGCCATGTATTCCACGTCCATCTTCACCGCACGGGCGCTCGCCGGCGCGGTGGATCTGAGCGAACGTGCGCGTTTGCTCGACGTCGGCGGCGGTTCGGGCGCGTTCTCGATCGAACTGTGCCGCGCGTTGCCCGGACTGAACGCCACAGTGCTCGATCTGCCGCACGTCTGCACGATCGCCGCGGACAACATCGCGCAGTCCGGACTGAGCGGACGCATCACCACGGAGCCGGGCGACTTCCTCTCCGCGGACCCGCTGCCGACCGGCCACGACGTCGTCCTGTTCAGCATGATCCTGCACGACTGGGACGAGCCGACGAACCAGGCCCTGCTGGCCAAGGCGTACGCGGCCCTCGAGCCCGGCGGCGTGGTCGTGATCTCGGAACTGCTGCTGAACGCCGACCGCACCGGCCCGGCCGCCGCCGCCCTGATGGGCATGAACATGCTGGTGGAGACCGAGGCCGGCCGGAACTACTCGGACGCCGAGTACAGCCACTGGCTGACCGCAGCCGGTTTCACCGACGTGCGCACCATCTCATTCGACGCACCCGGAGCCAACGGCGCCGTCCTGGCCACCCGCCCCTGAGCAAGTCATTTGATCTTGCTCACACTGCCGCGGACTGTCAGGAATCTCCCAGGCCAGGCGTAACCGGCTGTAGTGACCGGGCCCAGTACTGTGGGCGCGGTGAACTGGACCAGGAAGACGACTATCTCGGTCGCGGCCGCCCTCGTGGTCCTCGTCGTAGCGGTGGTTCTGTACGTGCGGCGAGACTCGTCCCCGGGCGGGACCTCGGCCGATCCGGGCCCGGCCACGAGCAGTCAACCGAGCACCGGACCGAGCACCGCGGAGACTCCCTGGACGGGCACCTGGGCCGTGGCCGTGCAGAACGGCGGGCGCAGTTTCGACCAGCAGACGGTCCGGCAGATCCTCCGCGCCAGCATCGGCGGCGACACCGTACGCGTGAAGCTGTCCAACGAGTTCGGCAGCGATCCGCTGACTGTCAGCGCCGTCTACCTCGCGCAACACCTGCAGGCGAACACGGTCGACACGGCCACCAACGCGCAAGTCACGTTCAACGGAACGGACAGTGTCACCATCCCGGCCGGTCAGACCGCGGTGAGCGATGCTGTGCAGTTCACGCTGCCGGCCGGTGGCGACGTCGCGGTCAGCGCCTACGTACCGGCCCGGATCGGTTCGGTGACCCAGCACTCGTTCGCGAACCGGCACAACTATGTCGCCGCGGGCAACCAGTCGGCCAAGGCGTCCCTGTCCGGCGCGCAGACCTTCGACAACTACGCGTTTCTGGCCGGCGTGGACGTGCAGAACGCGCAGTCCGAGGGCGCGGTCGTCACGCTCGGTGCGTCGATCACCGACGGTTTCGACTCGACGTTCAGCGAGAACCGGCGCTGGCCCGACCAGCTTTCCCGGCGCCTGCTCACCGCCAACCGCACGGTCGGCGTGCTCAACGCCGGCATCAGCGGTAACCAGCTCACCAAGGACGGCGCCGGACAGAGCGCCCTCAACCGCCTCGACCGGGATGCTCTGCAGCAGACCGGGGTCAAGTGGGTCATCTTCTCCGACGCCGCGATCAACGACCTCGGCGACGACAACCCGCCCAGCGGCGACGAGCTGATCCAGGCCCTCCAGCAGCTGATCCAGCGCACGCACGACGCGGGGCTGAAGTTCTATTGCGCGACCCTGACGCCGTACGAGGGCACCGACTACTGGAACGAGCAGGGCGAGGCCGGCCGGGACGCGGTGAACGCCTTCATCAAGGCCGACGGCAGCGGGTGTGACGCCGTGATCGACCTCGACACCGCCACCCACGACCCGAACGATCCCCGCCGCTACAACGCGCGGTTCAACTCGGGCGACTGGCTGCACCCGAACGACGCGGGCATGGAGGCGATCGCCGCCGCCGTCGACCTCAACCTGTTCCAGTAGTCACAACCGGACGACCACGTCGGCGTCCGCGACGGCCGGCCCGCGCCGCAGCGGCCGCACGGACGCGCCCGTCCGCGCTATGTCCACTGTGCTCCGGGAGGTTCGATGCGGATCGCGTCCTACAACGTCGAGAACCTGTTCAACCGGGCCCGCGCGCTCGATCAACGCACCTGGTCGGCCGGCCGCCCGGTGCTCGAGGCGTTCCAAGCCGTCTCGACCCTGCTCGAGGAGCCGCTCTACACCGACGACATCCAGCACCGGATTCTGCGCGAACTTGCTCGTCTGGGACTGCGCAACGGTGACACGGCCAAGTTCGCGCGGCTGCGGCAGAACCGGGGACGACTGCTGCGGCGCTCCCGCGACGGCAAAGTGCACGTTGTTGCGCGCGGGCGAGCGGATTGGATCGGCTGGGTCGAGCTGACCACCGACCGCGTGCAGGAACTGGCCCTGGTGAACACCGCGCGCGTGCTGGACGACGTACGGGCGGATGTGGTCGGGGTGGTCGAGGCGGAGAACCGGTTCGCGCTCAAACGGTTCGCCGACGCGGGCCTGACCGGTGCGGACGGGCGCCCGCGGTATCCGCACGTGATGGTGGTCGACGGCAACGACGAGCGCGGCATCGACGTCGGCGTGCTGTCCACCGCCGACTATCCGCTGATCGCCCAGGTGAGCCACGTCGACGACACGGACGCCCGCGGGCGGGTCTTCAGCCGGGACTGCGCGGAATACCACTTCCGCTCACCCGGCGGTCACCGTGTGGTGGTGCTGGTCAACCACTTCAAGAGTAAGGGGTACGGCGGAAAGGTCGCGTCCGACGCCATCCGGGAGCGGCAGGCCACCCGGGTCGCCGAGATCTACCGGGCGGCCGGCACCGACCTGGTGGCCGTGGTCGGCGACCTCAACGACACGCCGGACAGCGCCCCGCTCGCGCCGCTGCTGACCGGCACCGACCTGCGCGACATCTCGGCGCATCCGGGCTTCGACGACGACGGCCGGCCCGGCACGTACGGGTACTGCACGGCCCGCAACAAGCTCGACTATGTCCTTTTGTCGCCCGCATTGTTCGCACGCGCAACCGGCGGCGGCATCCACCGCCGCGGCGTGTGGGGCGGTCGGCGCGGCACGCTGTGGCCGATCTTCGACACGATGACCGCCGCCGTCCACGCCGGCTCCGACCACGCCGCCATCTACGCCGACATCGCGCTCGAATAACGCCCGTACGGAGGACCTGACCGACTGGCACGGCCCGGTCACAATATGACGTGTCCCGTCGCCGGTCCTCGCGAAGAGTCCTTCTTGGATGCGCCGTCGTGTTCTTCGCCGGCCTGGTGCTGTTCCTGACGTTCCTCGCCCGGGGCCGTGAGGACGATCTGGCTCAGGCCGACTCGCTGGCCAGCGTGGCGTCCGCCTTTCTGAGCATCGCCGCCTTGCTCGTCGCGGTCGTCGCCCTCATCCGGGACGGGCGCGGCGACGCCCCGCCCCCGCTCGACCGGGCAGCGGCCCGCCTGGCCGAGCTGGGTGTCCGGGAGTGGACGGCCGAGATCCGTTCCCGGCGGCTGCGCCACCCGCAGCCGCTGCGCCTGACCTGGCATCAGAGCGGAGGCGCGGAGGGATTCCTCGTCCCGGACGATCCGCAGCCCGCGGCCGGGCTGGTGGCCGCGTTCCGCGCGCTGCCGACCCGTCATCTGGCGATCCGGGGCGCGCCGGGTTCCGGCAAAAGCACGCTGGCGGTGCTCTTCACGGTCGCCGCGGCGTACGACCGGACGGCGACCGAACCGGTGCCGGTGCTGCTGCCGGTGGCTGGTTGGCGACCCGACGCCGAGGAATTGAGGCCGTGGCTGGCGCGCTGGATCGCGACGAACTATCCCGAGCTGACCGACGCGGACCGGTACGGTCCGGACGCGCCGACCAGGCTCGTCGACGAAAACCGGGTCCTGCTGGTCCTGGACGGCCTGGACGAGCTCGATCGTGCCCTGCGCGAGCAGGCGGCGGTCCAGATCAGCGATCTGGCCGCGGCGGGCGGGCCGGAGATGCTGATCACCTGCCGGGAGAAAGAGTACGACGAACTGGTCGCCGCCATCGGTCAGCGGATGATTCCGGCCGAGCTGACGATCGACCCGGCCACGGTGGACAACACGATCGCCTTCCTCACCGCGTCCGAGCCCGAAGGGTCCGATCGGTGGGCCGTCGTCGCCGCGGAGTTGCGGGCCGACCCGTCCGGTGAGCTCGCGCGAGCGCTGAGTACGCCGTTGATGATCTCCTTGGCCCGCTCCGTGCACGGACCGGATGGCCTCGACCCCGACCATCTGACCTGGTTCGACTGGGCCGACGAGATCGAGGAACATCTGGTCTCGGCGTTCCTCGACGACACCTACCCGCACGACCACCGATCCCAGCGTCACCTGCGGACCATCGCCCAGCATCTTCGGCACCGTCTGCACTCCCCGAACCTGGCCTGGTGGGAGTTGCCCCTCGCGATACCGTCCCCGATCCTGGTCGTGATCATCACGAGCTGGGTGACGACGGCCGTCGGTCTCGCGTTCGCGCTGCTGCGGCCGCTGCCGGAGGGCGGCTGGGGCAATCTGCGGGCCGGCCTGTTCGTGGGGTTGCTGGCCGGTCTGGTCGCCGGACTGAACGCCGCCCGCAACCTGCACCGGCGATCCGACCGCAGGTGGGTCGCCGCCTCGGTAGCCGGCGCGGCCGCCCGGGGTGCGACGGTGGTCGCCGTGGCCCTCGCGTTCCTCGCGTTCGGTCTCGGGTTCGACGATGCCATCCCGGACTACCGCTGGACCCGGTCGACCGACGTAGACGCGGGGGTCCTGTTCGCCGGCGCCGGGGCCGGCGTCGGGCTCCTGACCAGCGGGCTTGCGGTATGGCGGGGCACCGTGCCGATCCGGCCGGCCTGGCATTTCCGGCGGCTGCCGGTTCACCTGCTCTCCGGGCTCGTCACCGGGCTTCTGTTCGCCCTCCCGGTGGGGGCGATCACGGCCGTTGCCGTCGGGCTCGACCGCTACTACAGCGTGGAGTCCGACGCCGACGACGCCGGACGCGTTCTGCACGTGAGCGACGTCGTCTGGCTGGGTGGCGCGCGCTCCGCGGCCTGGTCGGTGGTGCTCCTCGCGGTGGGCATCGGCCTGCCCGTCGGCATCGGCCGATGGCTGTCGTCACCACCGGACGACCAGGAGGCAGCGTCGCCACGTGTGACCTTCCGCGCCGACTGGACGACCTCGCTGGCCATCGCGGTGAGTGCGGGGTTGTCGGTGGGCGTCAGCGCGGCCTACCTGAGCTCTCTGGACCCGGAGCAGCTGGACGTGACCGGATATCCGACCGACGCGTCGCCGGCCGCCGGGCTGGCGGTCGGGGTGATCGTCCTCGTGGTCGTCCTCCTCGGCAGCGGCGCGCCCTGGGTCTCCTTCACCGCGGCCCGGCTCTGGCTGGCGGGGTGGCGCCGGTTGCCATGGCGGACGCTCGACTTCCTCGAGGCCGCGCGGGCCCGGGGAGTGCTCCGCCAGGTCGGTCCGCTGTTGCAGTTCCGGCACGACAAGGTGGAGCGCCACCTGGCCGGCCGGGTCGTCGCGGACGATGTGCCGACACCCGAGTCCCGCCAGTTCGCCACGGTCACCGACCTGCGGCGCCGCCAGGCGTCCCGGAAGATCTGGTCCGTCCTGACCACGATGGGCTCAGTGGTCGCGGTGGGGTATCTCGTCGTCGCCGGAGCCGTCGCCGAGCTCGACGACTCCTTCTCCTACCGACTCGACGACGAGCGCGACGGCCGGGCCCGGGCCCTGACCCACCGAGCCGACGCGATCTCGGCGAGCCATCCGCAAGCCGCGCTCCAGCTGCGCATCGCCGCTGCCGAGATCGATCCCGACGGCAGCTCGGTGGTGGAGCTGGGCGCCTACCTGCAGGCCGGGCACGCGAACGCCAAGGGGTATCTGACCCACCAGAACTACCTCGTGGCCGTCGGCACCTGGCTGGTCCTGATCCGCACCGACGGTGAGGCGGAAGCGTGGGACCTCTCGGCCGCGGCCCCGACCAGATACCACCTCGCCGACGGCGTCTACCGCCACGTGGGTGGTAACGACGATGGCGACTACCTGGCGCTGGAGGGCGAGGGAGCACCGACACTCTGGGATCTGTCGGGCGAAGTCCCCCGGTCCGTAGCCTTGCCCGTTCCCGGCACCGAGGTGGAGGTATTGGACCTCTCCGCGCGTCACCTTGCCTTGAGCGACCGGAGCGAGCTGACCTTCTGGGATCTCGACGACCTCCGGTCCCCGCTCGCCCGCCTCGACGGCAGCTGGGCCGATGCCGTCGACCTCGACGACGATTCCGACTGGGCGCTGGCCGCCCGGACCGGAATGCCCCGCTTGGCCGTCGACCTCGCCCACGGCGGGCGCATCGTGAAGGCCGGTGTCCAGAGCGGCGCCACCTACGATCTCTTATCAGACTTCGCCGGCGCAACGCTGATGGTGCACGACGACGGGAGCCGGTTCTACTGGGACCTGGACAGCACGCCGCCGCAACAGATTCTCGAGGTCAGCGGAACCGGTGACGACCCGGTCCGTACGTCCGACGGCCGCTGGATGCTCTATGAGAACAGCCTGTTCGACCTGCGCGGACCGCGACCGGTGCGGGTCGACGTGGGCCTGGGGGATGCCGAGCTGCAGATCGACGATGCCGGACTGATCACCGCGATCGGCGGCGACCGGTCATTGTGGGCCCTGGACATCGCCGGCTCCGGCCCGCCGGTGGCCACCCGGCTGGCCACCGGGGTGAGCGCCTATGAGATCAGCGTCGACGGCCGCACCGCGGTGGTCAAAGGCACCGACGAGTCGATCACGTTTGTCGGCCTCCCCGGATCGTCCACCGGCACGATCGCTGCGGGCCACTCGGCCGCCGAGCCCTACCAGATCCTCAACGGCCCGTGGGCGGTGGTGCCTCATCGGGACGAATCGACCGAGGTGTGGGACCTGCGGGCCGAGCCGCGAAGGCGAGCCGCCTTCACGCCGGCCATCCGTGCCGATGACTCGTCCTTGAGCCCGGCCCCTGACGCGACGGCGCCGTGGATCCTCGCGAAGGACACCCAGGGGCGCGAGTATCTCTGGAACCTCGCGGTCGCACCGACAGCGCCGGTTCCCCTGCCACCCCGTCCGGCGAATACGTACACGTCGCGCTGGTCGGACTACGCCATCCGGTCCGGTGATCATCGCCCGGTCACCGCCTGGCATCTGGGTCCGGAAGCCGCCACTCCCCAGGAGATGAGTCTCGGATCGGTGGTCGACGACGTCACGTACAGCACGAACGGCGCTTGGGGACTCTTCACGTACGACCGCTTCGGATCCGAGCGTCTGGAGACCGATCTCGTCTCGGTCTGGCCGATCGCCGACCTGCCGACGTCTCCGCCGCCCGCCGACCCGATCGGCGTCGCCTGTGCCGAGGCCGGCGAACCGCTCTCGCCCGCTCAATGGACGGAGTACGCGGGCCACCTCGAATATCACGAGACCTGTCGCGGACGCTCCTGATCAGTTCGCGGCCGGGCTCGGCTCGGCGGTCGCATATCGGCTGCTCAGGCGGCGGTAGGGGCGGCTGCGCAGGGCGACCGCGGTCAGGATCAGCCCACACACGCCGGTGAGCATGAAGACCAGGGCCAGCCCGCGGGCCGCGCCGGTGCCGAACCAGTCGCCGATCAGTCGCGCGCCGGCACCGTCGGTCATGAACGGGATGAACACGAACTGAGCGATCGGCGCGATCAGGAAAGCGGTCATCGGCGACGCCGCCTGCTCGACGCTCTGCGCGAAACCGAACACCCGGCCCTGGCGCTCGTACGGGACGACCTTCTGCAGGATCGTCTGCTCGGCCGCCTCGGCGTAGGGCACCGCGAGCATGTAGATGTACAGGCCGGCGGCCAGCCAGACGACCGAGTCGCGCAGCGGGAAGAGCAGCGTGACGGTCCACAGCAACACGTTGATCATGAGCAGGAGCCAGACCGGGTTCTTGCTCAGGCCCGTACGGGAAATAAGCAGTCCGCCGACGATGAAGCCCGTGCTCAGAGCGCCCCAGAGCAGGCCCCAGCCCTGCACCGACATCATCGAGAGCCCGTACGCGTCGAGAAGCGCCATGAAGACGCCGCCGAGCAGATTGTTGAACGCGGAGAACACGATCAGCGCGGTGAGACCCGGAACCTGGCCGATCAACCGCACGGTCCCGCGCAGATCGACCTTGCCCACGGGCGCACCCACTGCGGCGCCCGCTTCAGGGGCAGTCGACTCCGCCGCCACGCGATCGGCGGGCACCCTCACCAAGAAGAGGTGTGCGATCGACAGCGCCAGCACGACGATCGCCACGATCAGCACCCAGAACATCCCGCCCAGCGCCACCAGCAACCCGCTGATCACCGACGTGACCAGGAAGGACACCCCGGACGCGGTGCCGACCAGGCCGTTCGCGCGGTCACGGGTGTCCTCCTCGATCAGCGCGGTCACCATCGTCGGCAGCGCGATCGTCCGGATGTTGCCCGTGATCACCCCGACCATGAGCAGCACGATCAGGATCCAGAGCGGCACACTGGCCGGGTCGGCGAACTCCTCGCGCGGTGTGAGCTGGTAAAGGACCAGGGCGATCACGTACGTACCGAGCGAGACCCCGGCCGAGATCTGCATCATCGTCTTCTTGGGGTGGTGGTCGACCAGGCTGCCGAACCAGATCCCGGTCAGCGCCGTCAGCACCAGGAAAATGCCCGAGATGACACCGGTGGCAAAGACCGATTGCGTTTCGATGTACGTGTAGAACGTGATCGCGAACCACACGGTGAAGTTCGTGACCGACACCAGAAGCGTGTTGACCAGCAACTGGAAGAAGACATGGACGTGACCCCGGATAGCGACCATGGTCCCCACCGTATGACCTGAAGCACCCTTCAGGTCCACCGCCACCTGGGTGTATGACTGTTGTGCCCGGGCCGGTGGACAACGAGGAGAGGCCGCATGTTCGACCATTTCGTGGTCTCTGTCATCGTGTGTCCGGTGCTGGTCGCGGTGTTCGTGCGCTGGCTGGCCGACCGGCTGCGGCCCGAGGCGGCCGTGACCGTCCTGGTCATCTCGATCGTCACCGCCGCCGCGGCCTGCCTGGTCAGCCTGTCCGCGTTCGCGCTCAAGGCGGTGGCCGAACTGCACCCGGTCGCCGTCCGGCTCGGTTTCTCCGACGCGGTGGTGCGGGCCGACACCGAGCGCGAGCCGTGGGTGTCCTCCCTGTCGGCCGTGTTGCTGCTGGTCGCCGTGGCCGGCATGGTCCGCGTCGCCCGGCTGCACCGCCGGGAGAAGCAGGTGGCGGCCGAGTTCCGTGGCCTGCCCGTCGACACCGACCGGGTCACGATGATCGACGACATCCGGGCCGAGGCGTTCGCGGTGCCCGGCGCGCCCGGCCGCGTGGTGGTCACCACCGGCATGCGCTCGGCCCTGGACGACCAGCAGTACAGCGCGCTGCTCGCCCACGAGCGGGCCCACCTCGACGCGCGGCACCACTACCTGGTGCTGTTCGCCCGGCTGGCCGCCGCGGTCCACCCGGCGTTCCGGTGGCTCACCCGGCGCATCGAGTTCCTGGTCGAGCGGGCCGCCGACGAGCGCGCGGCCGAGCAGGTGGGCGACCGCCGGGTGGTGGCCAAGGCGATCGGCGCCGCCGCGCTGCGGGCCGCGCACACCCGGGTCGGCCTGTCGATGGCCCCCGCGAGCTGGGATCTGCGCAGCGCCGGCGTGGTCCCGCGCCGGGTCGCGTCCCTGCTGGCGCCGCGTTTCACGGCCGGGTTGCTCGCGCTGGTCGCGCTGCCGCTGGCCGTGGCCGCGGGCTCGGTGATCTGGACCGGCGAGTGCGTGGCCGACTTCGGCGAGCTCCTCTACACGGCGGGCATGCTGCATTAGAACGGGGTTCACCGGGCATCCATCGGCAATCACTAGCTTCGATGGATGCCGATCGGAATCACGCGCCGCTCCCTCCTGGCCGCGGGAGCCGTCGCCCTGACCGGGCCTGACCTTGCCGACCCGTCAGCCGCGCTGGCGGCGGATTTCTACGCCTCGTTCCGCGTCGTCCGGGCGGAGCCCGGTCTCCCGCAGACCCCGGAGATCGTCCTGCCACCCGGCTACGCGTTCGTGCCCGGCAACCAGTACCGGGCAGCCAGCCGCGCCGAATATCTCCAGTTCATCCAGGGCCCGCGCAGCGACGCCGGCATCCCGGTCACCGTCCGCTGGCCCGGCCAGACGATCAGCGTCGTGGTCGCCGGGGAACGCCGCCTCCCGCTGCGCCGCGACACCGACGCCGTCACGTTCACGCTGCCGGTCTACCGAGCGACTCCCGCCGCCGACTCCCCCACCGTGCAGGTCTGGAGCCACCTGAGCACCCCGGCCACCGGCCTCTACTGGCACGTCGAGCACAACGCCGCCGACCGCGCCGCCGGATACTGGTCGACCGCTGCCTGGCCCTCCGGCGAGACGGCCGCCGTCATCACCTGGATGACCGCGAGCCAGGCCGTCCTCGACGACTCGGGCCTGATCGCCGAGGCGCGACGCCGCAAGCACTTCTACGCACTCATGGGGTTCGAGACCAACAACCCGATTCACCAGGACAATCCGCCGCACTGGCACATGTCCTACTACCCCGGCCCGACCATGGGCGCGGCCAAGGCGACCGTGCCGCACTTCTGGGTCGACAAGGTGGGCCGCACCTTCTACAACGGCCAGGACGTGCAGGGCAGCGGCCGTACGCCCTACCGGGCCGGCCAGCCCGCCCCGATCCGCGACGCCGAGGGCACCGTGGTCGTCACCACCACGATCCGCACCGACGGCGGCCTGGACATCGACCCACCGACCGGCCCGCGCTACTCGATCGTCTCCCCGGCCGCCGACTTCACCGCCCCGGCCCTGATCCTGCGCGACGACAACCCGTGGCGAACCGTGTCCACCTCCGACGACATCGTGACCGGCCGCCTGATCACCGAGGTGCGCGCCATCACCGGCAAGCCCCGACACCGCCGCGACCTGCGCTACGACCCGCTCACCGGCGTGCTCCTCCAGGGTTGACCCGTGGATCACGCGGCCGGTCGGCTACGGTCCGGCGGCCGTCCAGAAAAGGGCCCGCGCGAACTGGGCCGGACCGCTTGGTGCGCCGCTCGGCTACGGTCCGGCGGCCGTCCAGAAAAGGGCCCGCGCGAACTGGGCCGGACCGCTTGGGGCGCCGCTCGTCTACGGTCCGGCGGCCGTCCAGAAAAGTGCCCGCGCGAACTGGGCATACAGGCCCTTGGGATGCGCCCGGAACAGTGGCTCGGTGCCGAACAGGACGGTACGGCCGCCGGTGGCGGTGGTGCCGGAGATGACCGAGGGCTGACCGGCTGCCTGTGCGGGACCGCCGACGCCGTCGGAAACCGGCAGCCAGTGGCCGGCCACGAGCGGGTCGGTGGCGGCGTAACGCTGTTCGACTGTGAAGCCGGTGCCGGTGCCGGTGCCGGTGGCGGTGCCGGTGGCGGTGCCGGTGGCGGTGGCGGTGGCGGTGGCGGTGGCGGTGGCGGTGGCGGTGGCGGTGGCGGTGGCGGTGGCGGTGGCGGTGGCGGTGGCGGTGAACCACATTGGCGAGTAGACGAAGGTGTGCGACGGTGAGCCGGCGCCGGTCAGCGGGCCGGTGTTCTGGACGGCGACGACTCCGTTGGCGTCGCCGCGACCCTGCACCGCGGTCACGGGCAGCAACCCGGCCGCGGCGTTGAAGGCGGCACCGGTCGCACCGCGGGTGACCACGCCGCCGCCCGCGGCCAGGAAACCGTCGACAGTCGCCTTGCCCGTGGCGGTCAGTTGGCCGTAGCTCAGCCCGGACGACACGATCAGGGAGTCGACCCCGGCCAGGGTGGCGCCGTCGTTGAGCGCCGCGGTCGACACCGTGCGCACTTCGAAGCCCATCTCGCGCAGGGCGAACAGTTCGTCGGCGGCCACCGCCGCGGCCAGCACCGGCTTGGCGAACGGCGCTCCGGACGGTTTTGCGCGGGCGGCCTCGAACCGGACGCCGTAACGGCCGGCGATCTCGGCCACCTGTCGACGCGCCGAAGCCGGAATCACGACCGTGTCCGCGCCCGAGCGGAACACCTTGACGTCCGCGTCGAGCAGAGCATTCACCGCCCGTACGTCGGCCCCATCGCGCATCGTGAGGGCAAGATCGCGGCCCGGACCCACGGTGACCGCGCCGGTAGCCGTGGCGGCGGCCACCGGCGCGGTCGACACGCGAGGAGCAGCGTAACGGCTGATGTCCACCGCCGCGCCCCACAGCAGCCGGTGGCTCCAGCCCGAGATGTCGTACATCTGGGGTACGAGCCCGGAGATGTCGCGGCCCGCCTCGAGCATCACGTTGGCCAGCCCGCGCTTGGGCTGGTGCATGTCGACGAGGTAGGTGCCGGCCGGGTAACGCTTGCCGTTCAGCGAAAACGCCTGGCGGGCGCGGGTGACCCGCACGTCGTGGGCGATCAGCAGGTCGACCAGCCGGGCCGCAGCAGGCGTACCGGCCGGGATCACGTACGCCCGCGGGAAGCTCGTCGAGTAGCGGTCCTCGGGCCCGAACCCGTCCACGTAACCGTCCGGGATCTCGCGCTGCTTCTCGCCCGCCCAGCCGCGGCGGAACTGCTCGATCTGGTCGGTCAGCAGGCTCGCCCGGTTGGTGTCGGCGTAGGTGAGGGTGGCCTCGATCGTCGCGGAGACGACATCGGTGTTGACTGCGGAGCGTCGTCGGAGCTCCTCGACTGGCAACGTGGTGTAGTCGCCGCGGTTCACCCGGAGGGGGATCTCGACGGTGTGCCCGATCGCGCCGTGGTACATCGCGTACATCGGGGTGAAGATCGGCGGCCAGTCGTCCCAGTCGCCCGGCGCGTAGTCCCGGAACGGGATGTCGGCCCGCTGGGTCTCAGCGTGCCCGAGCCGCTGGATCGCCGCCTCCATGCCGAGCGCGTTGGGCAGCGCGTGCTTGATGTAGAGGTCGTACTCGTAGTTCTGCCCGTGCGGCGGGGTGGCCGGCTCGATCAGGGTCGTCCCGGTGTAGCCGTGCTCGTCCAGCATGACCAGCGGTTGCGTGGCGATCAGCACGTCCCGGACGGCCCGCGACTCGGGCTGCGAACTGGTCGCGTGGTCGCGGTTGATGTCGAAGCCGGCGCCGTTCGCGCGTGTTCCGGCGATCCGGCCGTCCGGGTTGTTCGTGACGGTCACATAGACGCGCGCCCGCCGCAGGAAGCTGACCGTGGCGGTGTCCGTGGCGGTCGCCAAACGCTCAATAACGCGCAACGCGCCGTCCGTGCCCTCCCACTCGTCGCCGTGGATGTTCGCGTTGATCCAGACCGGCGTCTTGTAGTCGCGGGCGAGCTCGCGGTCACGCCGGGCCCGGACCGGGTCGTCCTCGATCAGTTGCCGCCAGCGGTCCTGTTTCGCGGCCTGGGCGGCGGTCTCGGGCGCGGTCACTGTCGCCAGATAGAGGTCGCGGCCCAGCGCGGAGTGACCGATCACCTCGGCCGAGACCCGGTTCGAGGCGGCCTGCAGGGCGTTCAGTTTCGGGGCGATGCCGTGGTAGGGGATCAGGCCCAGCTTGATCGAACGGTCGTCCGGGTTCTCCGGGTAGACACGCAGGTCGTGCTGCCGGGGATAACCCTGCCGGGAGGGCTTCCACGCCGGGGCCGTCGGGGCCGTTGTCGCCGCCGCGAGCAGCGGCGCGGCGTTCGCCGAGAAGGCGACCTCGTTGCGATCGGGCCCGTTGCCGAAGTCGCGCGTAGAAGCCGGCCCGCCGGGCACAGCCGACGCACCGGGCGCGGCCGACCCGCCGGGCACAGCCGACACACCGGGCACGGCCGACCCGTCGGGAGCAGCCGACGCAGAGGCAGGGGCGGCGATCAGTCCGAGGGCGAGCAGCGCGGCGCCGAGACCGGCAAACGTCCGAGGGTTGTCCACAATGATCGATGTTGGCCTATCTCACGCAATCACGGAACATCCCGTCCCGGTCATCGTGCGCCGCCGACTGAAGTGCGAGCCGCGGGCCGAAGCGCGCACCACCGACCGAAGCGCGCATCACCTGGGCAGCGGGAACGGCGGAGCGATCCCCGGCTTCCAAGCGGACGCACAGCTCACAGCGGCGATCGCCACAGACACCCTGCCTACCGTCGAGCCATGGGACTACTTCTGCTGGCACTGCTGTTCGGCGTGGGTGCGCTTGCTCTGGTCACCGGGCTGCGCGGGCCCAACCCCGTACGGGGAAATCAGGCTCTGTCCGACGCCCGGGCCGACGCCCAGCGCTGGTACGAGCGTCTCGGCGGACAGCTCATGACGCTGCAGAGTGACGAGCCGGCGGCCCGGCAGGCGCTCGCCGACGCGGCCGAGCGCTATCACGCCGCGGGCGGCCAACTTGACCGTGCGGACAGCATCGTGCAATTTGCGCTCGCCCGCGAGACCGCGCTGGAGGGCCTGGCCT
Source organism: Paractinoplanes bogorensis (assembly GCF_018829635.1). Taxonomy (GTDB): domain Bacteria; phylum Actinomycetota; class Actinomycetes; order Mycobacteriales; family Micromonosporaceae; genus Actinoplanes; species Actinoplanes bogorensis. Next base: position 135,621 of record NZ_JAHKKG010000013.1, on the reverse strand, counting down.
ATGTGCGCGCCGCCCGCACGGCCATGGGCCTGGAACCGGGACCGGAGATCCCGGCGCCCGCCATGACCGCGGAGGCCGGGACCGTCGAGGGCAACCACAGCGTCGTCATCCAGGGCCGCACCTACCAGGCCGGGCCGTACGCGACCGAGCAGACGCCCTACTACTACCCGGGCGACCGTCAGGTGCCGGCCGGCTGGTACTCGACGCCCTGGTGGAAGACCGCACTCGGGGCCGGGGCGGGCGCTCTGGGCGGCATGATGATCTTCGACGCCCTGTTCGGGCACCGCGGCCCCGGCCCGTTCTGAGCGAACGGCCATGTTCGGGCACCGCGGCACACCGGCCCGATCTGAGCGAACGACCATGTCCGGACACCGCGGCACACCCGCCCGCTCCGAGCGAACGATCAGAAAGCGGCCAGAACCGAACCCTGGTACTTGTCCGTGATGAACTTCTTGACCTCGTCCGAGTGCAGCAGCTTCTCCAGCTTGACGATGCGCGCGTCGCTCTCGTCGCCGGTGCGCACCACGAGCAGGTTCGCGTACGGGTTGTCCGCGCCCTTCTCCAGCGCCAGCGCGTCGGTCGCCGGCTTGAGCCCGGTCTCGATCGCGTAGTTGCCGTTGATCACCGAGATCGCGGTGTCCTCGAGACTGCGTGGCAACTGCGCACCCTCGAGCGCCTTGAACGTCAGGTTCTTCGGGTTGGCCGTGATGTCCTTCTCGGTGGCCTTGACGCCGACGCCGTCCTTGAGCGTGAGCAGCCCGTTCACGGCGAGCAGGTTCAGGGCCCGGCCCGAGTTCGACGGGTCGCTCGGGATGGCGACCACACCCTTTTCCGGTACGTCGTTCAGGCTCTTGATCGTCTTGGAGTAGATGCCGAGCGGCTCGATGTGCACCGGCTCGAGGGCGGTGAACTTGTAGCCCTTGGCCGCGACCTCCTCGTCCAGGTACGGCTTGTGCTGGAAGTAGTTGGCGTCGAGCTGCTTCTCGCTCAGGGCCACGTTCGGCTGCACGTAGTCGTTGAACTCGACGATGTCGAGCTTGAGGCCCTCGGCGCCGGCCAGGTTGTCGGCGACGTACTTGAGGATCTCGCCGTGCGGCACGGGGCTGACCCCGACCTTGAGCGTGTCGGACGCGGCGGAGGCTTCACTGTCGTTGCCACCGCAGGCCGCGAGCCCCAGCAGGAGGGCGGCGGACGTGAGGACGGCGGCGAGAGAGCGGCGCATGGTTCTGGTACTGCCTTTCTATTTGTGGGACAGGCGGCGGACGAGGACGTCGCCCGCCATCTGCACGATCTGGACGAAGACGATGAGGACGACGACCGTGGCCACCATGACCTCGGTCTCGAAACGCTGGTAGCCGTACCGGATGGCCAGGTCACCGAGCCCGCCGCCGCCGACCACGCCGGCCATGGCCGAGTAGCCGACCAGCGCGATCACGGTGATGGTCAGGCCCGCGACCAGTCCGGGCCGGGCCTCGCGGAGCAGCACCTTGCCGACGATCTGGGTGCGCGTGGCGCCCATCGCGGTGGCCGCGGCGACCACGTCCGGCGGCACTTCGCGCAGGGCGGCCTCGACGATGCGGGCAAAGAACGGGATCGCACCGATGGTGAGCGGGACGATCGCGGCGTCGGTGCCGATCGTCGTGCCGACCACGGCCCGGGTGAACGGAATGACCGCGACGAGCAGAATGATGAACGGAAGTGAGCGCGCGACGTTCACCACGAACCCGAGCACGGACGAGACGACCGGCGCGGCGAGCATTCCGCCCGGCGCGGTCAGCACGAGCAGCACACCCAGCAGTAGGCCGCCGACCGCGGTCAGCACCGTGGACACGCCGACCATCCAGGCCGTCTCTCGCAGACCGACGGCCAGCAGTTCGGACAGTTCCGACGAGGTCACGGCAGCTCCTCCGAAGGGACGCCCGGCTGGTCCGCCGCGATGCCGCTCGGCGTCCAAGGCTCGGCCGCGCCGGGGGGTTCGACCGCGGGAGCCACGTAGGCGCCCCGCGATCGCAGGTGGTGGATGGCCGCCGCGCCGTCGCCGGGCAGCGCGAGCCGCCACCGTCCGGCGCGGCCCGCGGCCAGGGTCTCGACCGAGCCGGCGAGCACCGGCACGTCGATCTCCAAGCTCCGGCCGAGTTCGGTGAGCAGCGGCACCTCGGCGTCCTCGCCGGTCACCGTCACGTCGACGACCGTGCGGCCAGGGAAAGTGTCCGGCGCGTCGAGCGGGAACAGATCGCGGGCCAGCTCCGAACCGGGCCGCCGCAGCAGGTCGGTGACCGGCCCGGATTCGACGAACCGTCCGTCGCGCATGACCGCGGCCGAACCGCAGATTCGCTTCACGACGGTCATCTCGTGCGTGATCAGCAGGATGGTCAGGCCGAGGCGCCGGTTGAGGTCGAGCAGCAGCCGCAGGATCGACTCGGTCGTCTCCGGGTCGAGGGCCGACGTGGCCTCGTCGCTGAGCAGCACCTTGGGCCGGGCGGCCAGAGCGCGGGCGATGCCGACCCGCTGTTTCTGGCCGCCGGACAGCTGGGCCGGGTAGGCGTCGGCGCGCCCGCTCAGCCCGACGAGGTCGAGCAGTTCGGCAACCCGTTCGCGGCGTTCGTCCCGCGCGACACCGGTGACTTCCAGAGCAAAAGCCACATTCCCCGCCACCGTACGGGATGACAGCAGCGCGAAATGCTGATGGATCATCCCGATTCCGTGGCGGGCGAGCCGCAGCCGGCGCCGGTTGAGCGCGGTCAACTCGACACCACCGACCGCGACCGTGCCCGCATCCGGCCGTTCGAGCATGTTCACGCAGCGCAGCAACGTGCTCTTACCGGCGCCGCTGCGCCCGAGCACGCCGAAGACGTCCCCCTCGGCCACGGCGAGGTCGACGCCGTCGACCGCGACGACCTCCCGGCCGCGCCGGCCCTCGGCCCGGTACGTCTTCCGGAGCCCCTTGATCTCGATCACTCAGCACCCTAGGCAGCGTTGACGACGTGTTAAAACCCATTAATCCCATAGGTTTATAGACATCGACACGCTAGCCTGCCCGGGCGGCGTGATCCACCGTCTGTAACGACCGTCACCGGCTTCGGCCCTGACCGCTACGACTCGCACCACGGTAGCTACGAGACCGCCCGGCCCCGAAACGGAGAGTTCACGAAGAGGGCAGCACCACAATCACCGCCCGGTAGCCGCAGACAAACAAGGTGGCGCAGCACCGGGTCCCTGCGGACTCCATGACAGCGTGGCGCCGGCTCACCGCGCACACCACAACGGCGTGGCACCGGGTCAGTCGAGAGTGACGGTCACCAGGACGCGCGACCGCCCGTCGCGGCGGGCCACCGCATGCCCGGACTGCTTCCGGCCGTCCAGTTCCAGGGCGAGCGGATAGCCCTCGCCCTCGAAATTGCGCCACCATTTCTTGGCGTCCGGCATCTGCACCGCAATGAGGACGGTCCCGCCCTGTCGCTTGTATGCGACCGGCGTCTGAAATTCCTTTCCAGAACGTCGCCCGACGTAGCTGACAATGGTCAGCCGCCGGCTCACAGCCGCTCCGAAACGCCGCGAATCACGCAGCGCCAGGGCGCAGGAATTGAACCGGTCGACGAACCCCTGGAACCTCATGCCGACGACGATAACAGCGCCCGGGGAGCGTGCCATAAAGTGAGAGGAATGAGCACCACGCCCTCTCACACCCGGCCCGCCGAGTTGCGCGGCGACGCCCGCGACAACCGCGACCGCATCGTCGACGCGGCCCGGCAGTTGTTCGCCGAGCGTGGCCCGGAAGCCCCCATGACCTCGATCGCCCGCCGGGCCGGAGTCGGCGTGGCCACCGTCTATCGCCGCTTCCCGACCAAGGAAGCCCTGCTCGCCGAGGCGTTCGCGGCCGAGTTCCGCACCTGCGCCGCGATCGTCGACGAGGCTCTGGCCGATGCCGACCCGTGGCGTGGCTTCAGCCGGCTCCTCGAAAAGGTGTGCCTGACGATGGTCGGGAACCGCGGATTCTGCGTAGTCTTCACCGCCGCCCTGACTGCGGAACGCGACCGCGCACTGGCAGGTTTCGCCGAACTCGTCGGCCGCGCCCAGGCCACCGGAGAATTGCGTCCCGACTTCGTTCCCGGCGACCTGGCCGTCATTGTGCTGGCCCTGAACGGAATCGCCGCCGGCCCACCCGAATTCGCCGCCGGAGCGGCCCGGCGGCTGGCCGGTTATCTGCTGACCGCATTCCACACCACGGGCCCGCTTCCGGCGCCGTCGTCGCTCACCCTGAAAGACCTGATTCCACGCTGAACCGGCCCGCGAGTCAAGCACGAACCTCCGCGCAGGGATTTCCGGGCAACTTCCCCGCTCCGCCTTGAGTCGATCACGGGATTGACCATAACGTGAAGAGCACCACGCATTGAAACGTTCAAATACGTGGATCCCCCCGCGGAGCACTCCCCCACCGAGGAGGACCCGATGGCCCGACCCGTCCCCAGGCGTGCGTTACCCCTGATAAGCGCCGCCACCGCCGCCCTGCTGACCATCCCCACCCCCGTCCACGCCGCCACCCCCACGGCCGCTCGCCTCACCCCCACAAACACCAGTGCGGCGATCGCGCCCATCGGTCTCGGCACCGCCCGCTGGATCTGGTACCCCGAGGGCGACCCGGTGCAGTCGGCCCCCGCCGCCACCCGCTATCTGCGCCGCACCTTCACCGCCCCCGCCGGCCCCTACACCGACGCGCAGCTCGTGGTGACCGGCGACGACACCGTGGACGTCTGGCTCAACGACCAATACCTGGCCGGCTCGCCGCGCACCACCGACGCCTGGCGCCAGGCCCGCTACATCGACCTGGCCGGTGCCCTTCGCTCAGGTTCGAACACTTTGCGGATCGCGGTGCGCAACACCAGCGCCGGTCCGGCCGGTCTGCTCGGCCATCTGCGCGTCGCCTCCGCGGCCGGAACCGTCGACCTGGTCACCGACAGCGCGTGGCAGGCCGCGAACGCCGTGCCCGAGACCTGGGTGCAAGCCAAGGACCTGGGCGCGTACGGAAGCGGACCCTGGGCCAGCAACGTCGGCGCCCCGGCCGACGCCGCCTCGCCGGTCACGCTCGCCGGCCTCACCACCGAGCGTCAGACCAACCCGATCGGCCTGGACGCCACGCACCCCCGCTTCGGGTGGCGGCTCGTCTCCGCCATGAACGGCCAGGTCCAGGGCCGTTATCAGGTCACCGTGGGCACCTCGGCCGGTGGCTCCGACGTCTGGGACTCGGGTCAGGTCGCCTCGGGGCAGAGCGTCGACATCCCGTACGCGGGAACGGCTCTGGTCAGTGATCGCACCTACCACTGGCGGGTCCGGGTCTGGGACGCGCAGGGCCGGCCGAGCCCGTGGAGCGCGCCCGCCCGCTTCGACACCGGACTGTTCGACCCAGCCACTCAGTGGCGCGCCGGCTTCATCGGCGCACCGGCCACCGCTTCCCTGACCGGAGCGAGCTGGATCTGGTACCCGGAGGGCGATCCGGTCAACTCCGTGCCCGCCGGGAGCAGATATTTCCGCCGTACGTTCGATCGCAGCGCCACCGGCACGCCGGCCACCCTGGTCGTCACCGGCGACGACACGGCCGATGTCTGGGTCAACGGCACCCGGGTCAGCACGTCGCGCCGGGTGACCGATTCGTGGAAACGCGCAACAACGGTCGATGTGACCACGCAACTGCGGGCGGGCAGCAACACGATCGCGATCGCCGCCACGAACACCACCGCGGGCCCGGCGAGCGTGATCGCCAAGCTCGGTTCCGTGGTCACCGACGGCAGCTGGAAGTCGAACCAGACGGCGCCGTCCGGGTGGGAGCAGCCGGGCTTCGACGACTCGTCGTGGGTCGCGGCCCGGGTGAGCGCTCCGCTCGGCGGCGGCCAGTGGGGCAACCAGGTGTCGGTCGCAAACTTCACCCCGTACGTGGGGAAGGGTTTTGACGTTGCGAAGCCGGTCGCCCGCGCGAGACTGTTCGCCACCGCGCTCGGATTGCACGAAACGCGCATCAACGGCGCGGCGGTAACGAACGAACGGCTCGCGCCCGGATGGACGGACTACACCAAGCGCGTGCAATATCGCGTCTACGACGTGACCGCGAAACTGCGCACCGGCGGCAACACGATCGGCGCGCTGGTCGGGAACGGCTGGTATTCCGGCAACATCGGGTTCGCCGGCAGTCAGCGGTACGGCACGCAGCCCTGGTACTCGGCCCGGCTGAGCATCGACTACGCCGACGGGACGCACACTGACGTGCTGACCGACGGTTCCTGGACGTCCTCGGCGAGCACGATCGTGGCCGACGACCTCTATCACGGCGAAGACCAGGACGCCCGGATCGCCGGAACGGCCACCACGCCGGTCACCGTGCGCACCGGCGCTCAACCGCCCCTGGTCGCGCAGGTTGACCCTGGTGTCACCGTGCAGCAGGAGTTCGCTCCGAAGGCGCTCACCCAGCCCAAGCCGGGCACCTGGATCGCCGACCTGGGCCAGAACTTCGCCGGCTGGAACCGGCTGCGGGTCACCGGACCGGCCGGCACCCGGGTGACGCTGCGGCACGGCGAGATTCTGAACGCCGACGGAACGCTCTACACGACCAACCTGCGCGCGGCCCAGGCGACCGACACGTTCACGCTGGCCGGCACGGGTGCGCAGGAAGTGTTCGAACCGCACTTCACCGTGCACGGTTACCGCTACGTGGAGATCACCGGGTTCCCCGGCACGTTCACCGCGGCCAACCTGACCGGGCTGGCCGCGTGGACCAACGGCGCCGAGACCGGATCGTTCAGCACCAGCGACCCGCTGATCAACCAGGTGCAGCACAACATCCTCTGGGGTGCGCGGTCCAACCTGTTGTCCATCCCGACCGACTGCCCGCAGCGCGACGAGCGGCTGGGCTGGACCGGCGACATCGCCTCGTTCGCGGCCACCTCGACGTTCGGTTTCGACACCCATGGGCTGCTGACCAAGTTCGTCGACGACCTGGTCGACGCGCAACGGGCGGACGGCGCGTTCACCGACGTGGCGCCGGCGGTCATCGACGGGGCGGGCAAGGCCGGCTGGGCCGACGCCGGGGTGATCGTGCCGTACACGGTCTGGCAGCGGTACGGCGATCTGGACCCGGCCGACCAGCACTTCGCGGCTCTGGCCAAATACGTCGACTACCTGCGCTCGACCGCGGGCGCCGACCTGATCCGCGACCACGAGACGTTCGGCGACTGGCTGAACGTCGACGACAACACGCCCAACAATGTGAGCAGTACGGCGTTCTTCGGCTGGTCGGCCCGGCTGCTGTCCCGCATCGCCGCCGCCACCGGGCGAACCGCCGAAGCGACCAGTTACGGCACGCTGGCCGACCAGATCGCGGCCGCTTTCACTGCGCGTTTTGTGTCCGCCGACGGCACGGTGGGCAACAACAGCCAGACCGGCTATGTGCTCGCGCTCGCCTTCGGACTCGTCCCGGCCGCGCGTTCGCAGTCCGTAGCGGACAAGCTCGCGCAGAAAGTGGACGCCCGTAACGGTCATCTGTCGGTCGGTTTCATGGGCGTCGAGAACCTGTTGCCGGCGCTGGCCGACCACGGGCACGCCGACACGGCGTACCGGATCCTGCAGCAGCCCGACTATCCCGGCTGGGGCTACATGAGCTCGCGCGGCGCCACCACGATCTGGGAGCGCTGGGACGGCATCCGCCCGGACGGCACCTTGCAGGACCCGGGCATGAACTCGTTCAACCACTACGGGCTCGGCTCGGTCGGCGATTGGCTGTACCGCTCGGTCGGCGGCGTCGCGCCCGGGTCGCCCGGCTACCGGCAGGTGCTGGTGGCGCCGAAACCGGGCGGTTCGCTCACGTCCGCGCAGTCCTCGCTCACCACGGCGTACGGTCCGACCAGTTCATCGTGGACCCGTAGCGGCGCCACACTAACTCTCAAGGTGACCGTGCCGCCCAACGCCACCGCCGTCGTCCGGGTCCCCGGCACGGTCACCGCCCCGCCCGAGGCAGTCCCTCAGGGCACCGGGAGCTATTCGCTCGCGTCCGGCACCTACAGCTTCACCGCCACGACCAGCTGACCCGAACCGGGGCCGTCGGCACAACCGGCGGCCCCGCCTCAGGGCAGCTCGCCCAGGAGCTGCTCGCCCAGTGGCGTCAATGTGTGCACGACCGCCTTGCCGGCTCGACTGGTCTGGATCAGGCGCGCCTCGCGCAGCACGGCAGTGTGCTGGCTGACCGACGCCGCGCTCACCCCGACCCGGCGGGCCAGTTCCGAGGTCGTCCGGCCGTCGCCGAGCGACTCGAGCAGCGACGTGCGGGTGCGGCCGATCAGCGCGGCCAGCGACTCACCGTCGGCCGGGCGCAGACCACCACGCAGCGTGAGGTCGTGCTCGATCGGATAGACCAGCACGGGCGGCAACGACGTGTCCCGCAACGTGTCCGGCGTTCCCCACGACAGGTAGGACGGCACCAGCAGCAGCCCCCGCCCGTTGAGGTGCAACGTCTGGTCGAACGGCACGTCCACCTCGAGCACCGGCGGCTCCCAGCGCATCATCGGCCGGAAACTGTCGAGCAACCCCTCGGCGCCATGGTCGAGCAGCACCCGGGCCCGCCGGGAACGCTCGGCCTCGATGTGGGCGCGCGCCTCGGACCAGAACGGGCCGATCGCACTCTCGTACTGCGACTGCAACGCCCCGGCCAGCCGGGTCAGGATCTCGGTGTCGCCGTCGGCCAGTTGACTCATCCACGACGGCTTGGGTCCCGCGTGCCGGACCAGTTCCTCGAGCTCCTCGCGCAGCCGCGTGGCCGGGGTCGACTTGATCGCCTCGATCGCCGCCTGCAGGCCCGCCGAACCCTCGGCCGGCGTCAGGAAGTCGGGGTAGTAGGCGCCGCGGACCAGCGGCATGAGCAGCTCGAGGTCGGGGCGGCGGCTCGCCTTCAGCGCGTGCCCGCGCCAGCGCCCGTAGACCAGCTCCGGGCCGGGCCGGCGCAGGCGCCACACACTGAAGATCGTCTCCCACATCGGATCGGGCTCACCCGCGATCCGCACGCGGCCGATGTCCTCCGGCGTGAAGTGGATGCGCAACACGTCGGCCCCCAAGTTGCCACCTAGCAAGCATTCACGGGGCGGAGTCTATCCGGCGTGCGCGAGCACGGAAAAATCGGAACACGACAAATGTCCGTACGGCCCCCTTCGCCGCACGGATGGACGGGTGTCGCCACGAGCGGCACCGACGAGCAGGCAGCCCCGGATATGCACCCCCGATAACGGCATATCCGACATGAGACGCCCATCGCCAGCGGCTCGTGGCCAACCCGGCGAAAGGACGATCCCGGTCCACGGCCCCCACCGACAAGACGTTTAATGCGTCCCTGAAATGATGCTCCCGAGTTCACCCGAACGGCCGAGTCGAACCTCACCGATCAGCTCGATAAGGGCGAAAAACCAATTCCCGATTTGTACGCCGGAACGGGGCGAACAACCGCACGACCGCGTGAGCGTTCCGCCCGGAAACAGGCGGCGCACCGGTCCACGGAGGGCTCAGCCGGGCAGCCGTGGCGGGGTAAGGTCCGCCGGAAACAGGCCGCGCACCCAGGCCACCGCCGCAGGGTCGGTCAGGCGGCCGCGGCGGGCTCGGGCTCGTCAACGGCGGGGCGACGGCGGGCGACCCAGCGCTCGAACACGATCGACGTGAACGGCGGGATCGACGCGGCCAGCCCGAACAGGGTCCGCAGCAGCGACCAGCGCTCGGCCCGCGCCGTCCACAGGGCGGCCGCGATGTAGGCGATGAACAGGGCACCGTGCAGGCGACCGAACAGCCACACGCCCATGTCGGTCACCTCGGCCACCCGCTTCAGATACATGCCGACCAGCAATCCGGCCCACGAGAACGCCTCGGCCACAGCGGTGATGCGGAAGATGCGGTACGGCTGCGGCACGGTGCGGGCCCCCTGATCGAGTCGGCTGATCTGTTTCAGACGCGGCATTCGATCGTACCGGGGCGTGATCATGCGGGCGCCGGAGCGATCTGGTCGTCGCCCCGGCGCCGCGCACCGCTCGCCAAACGCGAGCGCTATCGGAAGGCCGACGGATTCACCTGGACGAGTCGGCCGGCGTGCTTGATGCCGAGCAGGCCGGCGATGCTCCACGACGTCGCGTAGAGCTTGCCGTCGGCGAACTCGAGACCGGTGGGCATGGTGACCGCGGCGTGCGTGACACGACCGTGGTCGATGCGGGTCAGGCGCCCCACCTTGGACGGGTCGAACCCGGGCGGCGGCGGGTCGGCCGCCGGGGCGCCGAACAGCACCTCGGAGGCGAAGATCGTGCCGCGCGGACTGACCGCGATGCCGGTGAGCGACGTGAACCCGGACCACGAGCGCAGCACCCGGCCGCTGCGACCGTCCAGCTTGTAGATCGTCGCCGCGCCCGGCTTCTCGGCGCCGAGCGTCGAGATGTAGACGTGCTCGCCGCGGACCGCGATGCCGGTCGGCACCGGGTCGCAGCCGACTGTCCCCGGGTTGGCCTGCGCGCCCTTGGCCAGGCACTCCTTGGTCCGCGGGTTCGGCGGCACGAAGAACGTGGACACCCGCCCGGTACGCGGATTCACCCGCAGCACGTCGTTGGCCCCGCCGTCGGCGACCAGAAGACCCCATTTCGTGGCGGTCAGACTGAACGGGTTGGACAGCGCGTCATAGGGCTTTCCGGACTTGTCGAACTGTTTCTGGCCGTCCGGATTGTGCTTCAACTCGTATTTCAGAAGATCGGCCAGCACGCGCACGTGCTTGCCATTCCGGTCGGCCACCAAGACCGACGAGGGCGGATAATTCGACGGCGGCGGCTGGCCTTCCTCATTAGGCCCGCCAAGAACCACAAAGATCTTTCCCCCGTACGTCGCGACGCCCGCCGCACCGCCCGCTTTCCTGATCAGCGTGGTGCGTGCACCCGACCTCAAATTGACGGACGTGACTTCACCACTCTCCGATTCCGCGACCAGGGCGGCCCGCGGAGAGTAGACGTCGAGCCCGAACGGCCCGTCGAGATCGGTGGTGATGGTCCGGATCGGTGGCTGTTCCCCATGGCCGCCGCCGGCGTGCGCCGGGGCACTCGCAATGATCGTGAGTGCGCCCGTCCCCACGGCCGCGGCCAATTTCAGCGCATAGATGATTCTCATTTCTGTCCCCCTCGACAGATGCGCCAGATCGGCTTTCCGTCCTCCCCGAGAACGAAACAATCAGCAAACCAAATTTAGGGCGCACGGCGCACGCGGCAACCATCCGTTCGGCCGAGGCGTTCAAGAAATCAGCCTCCCCCGATTCAGCTATTCACGTTCGGACATTTACCCTGATCATTTCCGGTCCGGTGTGCCAGATTTCGGCGCGGGAGCCTGTGGGCCGCCCGCGCGGTTCTACAGTCGAGGCATGGAATTGCGCTGGTGGTCGATCGAGGTCCTGGACGGGCCACGCGGCACTGCGCGCGCCTGGCGCGACTCGCTCGGCAACAGCCTGACCGAGGCGGCGATCACCAACGGGGCCTACCGCTGGGAGTGGCACCAGCACCAGTGGGGCATCCTGTTCGAGATCGCCTTCCACACCGACGAGGCCTGGGAGCAATATCGGGCCCTCCCGGTCGTGTCGGCGGCCCTCGACGCGGTCCCCGACGCGGCGCACGGCCTCTACGTCTACCCCGGTCGCGGCGGCAGCGGCGGCCGCACCGAGCCCCGCCGCCCCCACCCGATCAGCGGCGGCGGCGCAGCCGAGATGCCACTCTCCGAGTTGGTCGAGCTGGTAACCCTGCGCGACGGCCGCCGCCCGGCCTTCACCCTGGGCATCCACCAGCTGATCTGAAAGCTCCGCGACGCCAGCCAAGCCCCCCGGCAGCCCGTGGACCGCTCAACCGGCGCACAAACTACGACCAGGGCGCCTCACGCCGGCCTCGGAACGCGCGACCAGCGCAACAACGACCAACACGCTCCCACGCCACCCGCGCGAAACGCTCAACCGGCGCGCACCGACGGCCAACGCCCACTCACGGCCACCCGCGCGAAACGCTCAACCTGCGCACAACAACGACCAACGCGCGCTCACAGCCAGCGCAAGACGCTCAACCGGCGCGCACCATCAGCCAACGCGCTCACGGCCAGCGCGAAACGCTCAACCCGCGCGCAACAACGACCAACACGCCTTCACGGCCACCCGCGAACGCTTAACCGGCGCGCAACAACAGCCAACACGCGCTCACAGCCAGCGCCAAACGCTCAACCCGCGCGCCATCAGCCAACGCGCTCACGGCCACCCGCGCGAACGCTCAACCCGCGCGCAACAACGACCAACACGCTTCCAGGACCGTTGGGCCGATCGCGCGACTGCCGCGCCACGACGAAGCGGCAAGCCCTGGCGAGGCGGATGCTCAAGCGCCGGCGGCGTACTCCCGGAAGCGCTCGACGGCCTTGCCGTTCACGGCGCGCCCGTGCCCGAAGACGGCGTGGTCGAAGTCGTAGCCGGCCAGCTTGGCCAGGCTGCGCCCCTGCTCGGCCGGGTCGGCCGAGACCTGGGTCGGGCCGATCTTCACCGTGCCCTCGCGGGTGCCCGACGCGGTGTCGCCGGCAAACAGGACGCCGCCGGCCCGCTCGAGCAGGTACGACACGTGGCCCCGGGTGTGCCCGGGTGTATGCACGGCGGTGAAGCCGGGCAGCGGTTCCGACTCGTCGCCGCTGATGATCTGGTCCAGCTTCGTCGGCTCGGCCGTGCCGATCAGCCGGACGGCCAGCTTGGCCAGACCCTTGGGCCGGGGCTGGTCGAGGGCCCCGGAGATGACCGGCGCGTCGGCCGCGTGGGCGAACACCCGCGCCCCGGACCGGCGGCGCACGTCGGCAACGTTTCCGATGTGGTCGAAATGGTGGTGGGTGAGCAGCACGGCCGTCACGTCACCGATCTGTTTGCGCATCTCGTGCAGCGCCCGGTCGATCCGTTTGGAGTTGCGGGGAAGTCCCGTGTCGACCAGCACCACCCCGTCGTCGGTGACGACCAGATGCATGTTGACGAAACTGAGGCTGAGTTCGAAGACACCGTCCACCACTTCACGCACACCGAGATCATGCCAGGCGAGTGGAGTTTCGGCAGAAGCATCCCGCCGACGATTTGTCCGGTTAAGTTGGCAAACCATGGATCGTAGGGCGTTTCTGGTCGCGGGTGGAGCGGCCGTCGTGGTGGGACTGGGCGGAGCCGGTGCCCGGGCGGCCGTGCGGGAAAGGGTCTTCGAATGGTCGCGGCGCGGTGGTCTCCGCCTGCCGATCCTCGCCGTCTACGACGACAACACCGCGTACGCCGATGCCACCGCGAGTCTGCCGCTGCGCCCCCGGCAGGCCCGGTCGTTGCTCGCACACGCCGAGGCGGTGCTGGGCAATCCCCGGCAGACCCGGCGTGATCCCACCCGTCCGGGCGGCGGCGCCGCCACCGACATCGTGCGCGCGGGCGAGCGATTCGCCGAACTCGACGGCTGGGACGACGGCGACCCGTTGCACGCTTTCCCCGACGCCCTGCACGAGTTGGCGACTCACGTGCAGGATGTGCGCACCCAGGCTCTCACCGGCGGCGAACCGTGGCGCCCGAACGCCATCCTGCTCGCCACCGCACCAGCGAACGCCACCAACGCGCACCCCGCGCAAACCAACCCGAACGCCAGAAACGCCCACTCCACGCAGCCTGGCATCGCGAACGCGCACTCCACGCAGCCCGGCACCGCGAACGCGCACTCCACGCAGCCCGGCACCGCGAACGCGCACTCCACGCAGCCCGGCACCGCGAACGCGCACTCCACGCAGCCTGGGCCCGCAAACGCTCAATACGCACAGCCCGGCACCAGAAAGGCGCACTCCACACAGCCGGGCATCGCAAACGCTCAATACGAGCAGGCCGACGCAGCAAACGCGCAGCATGCACAGCCGAGCGCCGTCGGCGCGCACGTTGATGCCGAGCCGTGGGACAGCGAGCCGTGGCCGGAAGGGGTGACGGTGTTCCTGGGTGAGCGCCGGCTGCACGGCGAGCAGGCCCGGGCTGTACGGGCAAAGCTGTTGCCGGGTGGCCTTTATCGCGTGTCAGCGGCGCAGACCCTGGTCGTGAACTGGCGCCACCTGATCCCCGGCGAGTAAGGCGGCAGCACCGCCAGGCAGCTCGGCGGCAGCACCGCCAGACGACACGGCAGCAGCACCGCCAGACGGCACGGCAGCAGCACCGCCAAGCGGCTCGGCGGCAGCACTGACGGGGAGCATGGCAACGACGCGCAGGGCGTTGCGGGCGTGGATCTGCTGTGTGGTCGTGATGCGTTCGGCCCGGCCGCGGCCCAGGAAACTGACCGTCCAGTGCAGCAGCGTGCTCACCTTGTTCTTGAAACCGATCAGATAGAACAGGTGCACGCCGAGCCAGCCCAGCCACCCGATCAGCCCGCTCAGGTGCAGCGGCCCGACGTCGGCGACGGCCGAGAAGCGCGAGATGGTCGCCATGTTGCCCTTGTCGAAGTACTTGAACGGTTTCGGGGCGGGCCGGCCGGCGATCCGGCGCGCGATCACCCGGGCCGCGTACCGGCCGCCCTGCATCGCCACCTGCGCGACGCCGGGCAACCCGGTCGCGGCCAGGTCACCGACCACGAAGATGGACGGATGGCCGGCCACGGTCAGGTCCGGTTCCACCTCGATGCGTCCGGCCCGGTCGGTCCCGGCGCCGGTGGACTGCGCGATTCTGTCCGCGAGCGGCGCGGCGGCGACCCCGGCGGCCCAAAACTTCGTGCGCGCGCGGAGATAACCGTCCGAGGCCGTCACCCCGTACGCGTCCACATCGCTCACTTTGGTGTTCAAGCGAACATCGACGTGCAACCGGCGCAGCTGTTTCAGCGCGGCCGCCGACAGCGAACCGTCGAACGCGGGCAGCACCCGGTCGACCGCGTCGATCAGGATGACGCGCGTCGTGGACAGGTCGGCCCGGCGGTACTGGCCCTTCAGCGAGCGGTGGGCGAGCTCGGCGATCTGCCCGGCCAGCTCGACCCCGGTCGGCCCGGCGCCGACGATGACGAAGGTCAGCCATTCCTGCCGGACGGCCGGGTCCTCCTCGAGCTCGGCCATCTCGAACGCGTGGAAGATCCGGCTGCGCACCTCGAGGGCGTCGTCGATGTTCTTGAGGGCGGGTGCGTGCTCGGCGAACCGGTCGTTCCCGAAATACGAGTTGCTGGCTCCGGCGGCGACGATCAGGGAGTCGTACGGGATGGTCCGGATTGTCCCGTCGGGCGCGCTGACCTCGACCGTCGAGGCCCCGGCGTCGACGTCGGTGACCCAGCCGAGGCGGATGTCGAGGTCGTCACGCCCGCGCAGGATCTCGCGGATCGGCGGGGCCACCTCGCCCTCGCTGAGGATGCCGGTCGCGACCTGGTAGAGCAGCGGTTCGAACAGGTGATAGGTGGTGCCGCTGACGACTGTGACCTGGACCGGGACCTTGCGCAGGCTCTTGGCGGCGAACAGGCCGCCGAATCCCGCGCCGACGATGACCACACGATGCTTCTCCATGTCATCGGGACGAGACAGCACCGGAGTCTGTGACCGCATGCAATGTGAGTCACACTCGTCTACCGTCCGTTCCGGCGGATTAATAAGCCGGAGAGTAGGCGCGGAGCGACGGCGGGTGCGGTACTGTCCGTGACCGGTGCTCGCTATGATCGCTCCGGCCGGTTACCGAGGATCCACACTGGACGCTGGGGTCCACCGAGGTGAGGATGTTCGCGTGTCACATGATCAACACAGCAGGTAGATCATCGTGATCGGGCGTGGGGACAGTGGCGGCTCGACCGTGCGCCGGCTTCAGCTCGGTGCGCGCCTGCGCGAGTTGCGCCTGCACGCCGGGGTGAGCCGCGAGGCCGCCGGCTACCGCATCCGCGCCTCCGAGTCGAAGATCAGCCGGATGGAGCTGGGCCGCGTCGGGTTCAAGCCCCGCGACGTGACCGACCTCCTGCTGCTCTACGGCGTCGACGACCCGGAGGAGCACGACCGGCTGCTCGAGCTGACCAAGGCGGCCAACTCGCCGAGCTGGTGGCACACCTACGGCGACGTGCTGGAGAGCTGGTTCCACAGCTACCTCGACCTCGAGCAGGCCGCCGAACTGATCCGCACGTACGAGATCCAGTTCGTGCCCGGACTGCTGCAGACCGAGGCGTACGCGAGTGCGGTGATCCGCCTCGGGCACAACAACCCGAGCCCGCACGAGGTCGAGCGGCTGGCCAAGCTGCGGATGACCCGCAAGGAGACGCTGGCCCGCCCGGATTCGCCGACCTTCTGGGCGGTGCTCGACGAGGCCGTGCTGCGGCGCCTGATCGGCGGTCGCGAGGTGCTGCGCGAGCAGATCGTCGCCCTGCTCGAGGCGTGCGACGACCCGAACATCCGGCTCCAGGTGATCCCGTTCGACTCGGGCGGGCACGCGGCGGCCGGCGGCGCGTTCAGCATCCTCCGGTTCCCCCACGAAGAGCTCGACGACGTGGTCTACATCGAACATCTGACCAGCGCGCTCTACCTGGACAAGCGCGAGGACGTGGACGACTACGCGGCCGCCTTCGGGCGCTTGATCATCGAGGCCGCTCCCCCGGCGCGTACCCCCGACATCCTCAAGGGTGTGCTCGCCGATCTGGACGGTTCCTGAATATCCACAAAGGGCGCTTGCGCTCGGGTGGCCGGGCCGATAGAAACGTCGGCATGACGGACCAAGAGGCCCCCGCCGACCTGCAGCCGGACGTGCCGCACGCGGCGCGCATGTGGAACTACTGGATGGGCGGCAAGGACAACTTCGCCGCCGACCGTGCCGCCGGCGACGCCGTGGCCCAGGTCTATCCCGAGATCGTGGTGATGGCGCGGCAGTCGCGTAAGTTCCTGATCCGGGTCGTCCGCCACCTGGCCGCCGAGGCCGGCGTGCGCCAGTTCCTCGACATCGGCACCGGCCTGCCGACGATGCAGAACACGCACGAGGTGGCTCAGGGCATCGCCCCCGAGTCCAAGATCGTCTACGTCGACAACGACCCGATGGTGCTGGCGTACGCGCGGGCTCTGCTCGTCGGCACGACGACCGAGGGCGTCACGACCTACGTGCACGCCGACTACCACGACCCCGAGAAGATCCTGGCCGACGCCGAGCAGGCGCTCGACTTCGACGAGCCGATCGCTGTCATGTTCATGGGCGTGATGGGCTACGAGCCCGACCTGGGCGAGATCCGCCGGATCGTCGACACCGTGATGGCCCGCGTGCCGGCCGGCAGCTTCCTGGTCTTCTGGGACGGCACCGACACGTCCCAGGCGGTTGTCGAGGGGGCCGAGCGGCTGGCCCAGGCGGGCGGCGTGCCCTACATCCTGCGCAGCCCCGAGGAGCTGGCGACCGTGTTCACCGGGCTCGAGCTGGTCGAGCCGGGCCTGACCCAGATCAGCTCGTGGCGTCCCGACGGCGACGGCATCGAGTCGATCGAGGCGTACGGGGCCGTGGGCCGCAAGCCCTGAGCATCCCGGATCCGGCCGGGTGAGACGTCGCCTCACCCGGCTCGATCGCCCCACGGATCACTCCGCCATCGGGCCGGATTGCCCGATCTCCCCCGTTGATGCCACGACTCGTTCACGTCCGCCCGCGGCCGGGACCGGTTGGAAAGACTTCTCCTCACCAAGGCACCCCCACCTTCGAGGAGACCTCTCGTGCGTATCGTCACCCGGCTCACGCCTGCTGCTGCCGTCCTGTCCGGCCTGCTGCTCACCTCGGCCTGCGCCGCCGCCGAGACCACCACGAGCTCGGCCGCGCCCGGCTCCTCCAGCACCCCGTCGGCGTCCTCGACGCTCGGTTCCGCGCCGTCGCCGACGCCGTCGGCCACCACCACGTCACCGGCCCCGGCCACCAAGCCGGCCGCGTCGACCACCAAGACCGGCAAGGGCGTGTTCAGCGGCACCCGCCAGGTCTGGCTGCTCCCCAAGAACAGCGAGGCGACCCTCGGCGTGGTCGGCGGCGGCAAGGTCGGGCTGTCCGAGAAGTTCGGCGACAGCGACCTGTTCGTCCTGACCCCGGTCGGTGACCAGTTCTGGATCCGTACGGCCAAGCTCCGCAAGGGCGGCGAGCCGTACTGCCTGTCGGCCAAGCTCGGCCCCGGCGGCAAGCCCGCGGCCGTCCTGACCGTCGCGTGCGACTCGTCGGCGAAGGACCAGCTGTTCCGCTTCCGCCAGACCGGCGAGTCGAACGGCAAGCTGACCTACACGATCCGTACCGGCACGGACACCTACATCATCCAGGACCCGACCGGCGAGATCGCGCACACCGGGGTCGGCGTCGCCGCGGTCACGATCGGTGAGGGCACGCCCGACATCGACACCCCGTACATCATCGCCGACAAGGGCGCGGCCAGCATGCCGAGCCTCGACTGACACCGAGGGCCGCGTGCGAAGAGGGCCGCGTGAAGAGGGCCGCGCGTGAAGAGGGCCGCGTGAAGAGGGCCGCGCGTGAAGAGGGCTACGCGCGGCGCAGCACCAGAGTGGCGAAGCCCAGGACGCCCCGGTAACCGCGCAGCCAGCCGGAGCGGCGCTCCTGGGCCACGCGCGTGAGTTCGGTCGCGTCGGGATGGCCCGGGTTGTCCAGGGCCCATTCGAGCACCGAGCCGGTCCACGACCACTCGTAGTCGTCCCACTCGGCCGGGTCGCTCACGTGCGCGTAGACCGGCCGCCAGCCGGCGTCGGCGGCCTGATCGACCAGCCCGGCCAGGTCGGTGAGGCCGGACGGCTTGGCATCCAGGGCGTTCAGGGCGGCCGGCGTCGGTGGCACCTCCCAGAAGGCGCCGCCGACGATCAGCACACCGTGCTGATTCGCGTGCCGGCCGGTCAGCTCGAGCGCCGGCCCGAAGCCCCCGAACGCATGCGCGGCACCCACGCAGAGCACCAGGTCGTAGTCGCCGTCGGGGACGTAGGAGCGAGCGTCGCGCTCGTGCAGCGTCAACCGGTCGGCCAGCTCGCGCACGGCCGCCATGGATTCGGCGCGTTCCAGCGCGTACGGGTTCAGGTCCACCCCGTCGGCCTGCCCGTCGGGACAGTGGGCGAGCGCCTGCATGGCCCACGCGGCCTGCCCGCAGCCCAGGTCGAGGATGCGGGCCGCCGGGCCCCGGCCGGCCCGCCGCAGCAGCTTGTTCACGGTGAGACCCGCGACCGGCGCGGCGATCGGGTGATGGGTGTGCGCTATCGAGCTGATTCGACGGGGATCCACGTGTCCCAGTCAACACGATTCTATGTTTACGAACGGTCGGTCTTTTTGTAGGGTCAGGCCATGACCCCGTACGACGGACGCCTGGCTCGCGGTGAGCGGACGCGCACGGCCGTGCTCGATCGGGCGCTCGAGCTGACCACCGCGGCCGGGCTCGACGGGCTCTCGCTCAGCCAGGTCGCCGACTCGCTCGGGGTGAGCAAGTCCGGCCTGTTCGCGCACTGGCGCTCCAAGGAGGCGCTGCAGCTCGCCGTCATCGAGCACGCCCGCGAGCAGTGGACCGACCGGGTGATCCGGCCCGCGCTGCCGGAGCCGCGCGGGGTGCGCCGCCTGTGGGCCGTGCACAACCGGCGGCTCGACTTCTACGAGGCCGCCGTTCTGCCCGGCCGGTGCTTCTTCGCCAACGCGCACTTCGAGTTCAACGCGCGCCCCGGTCCCGTGCACGACCGGCTGGCGGCCGAACTGCGCGAGTGGATGGGCTTTCTCACCGGGCTCGCCGCCGACGCGGTGGCCGCGGGCGAGCTGCGCCCGGGCACCGATCCCGGCGACCTCGCCTATCAGGCCGAGTCGCTCGGGGTCTGCGCCGTGATGCAGGCGTCGGTGCTGGGCCCCGACGTCACGTTCCGCCATGCCCGCCGCGCGATGTTCGAGCACCTTCGAGCAGTCGTGACCGACCCGACGATCCTTCCGGAGCCGAAATGACCACCGCCGTCCAGAGCCACGGGGCCGTCGTCCCCCAGCCGGTCCACTTCGACGATCTGGACGCGATGGGCGTCCTGCACAATTCCCGGTACGCCGTGCTGGTCGAGCGGGCCATCGTGCTCTGGTGGGCCGAGCGTGGCGTCTCGTTCTCGGGCGGCCGGCCGACCACGCCGGACGCGTTCAATGTGGTCCGCGAATACCAGATCACCTTCCACCGCCCGATCCGCGGCACGGGCGACGTCGACGTCCGCTTCTGGCTCGACCGGATGGGCACGACCAGCGCCGACTACCGCTTCCAGGTGACCTCGCCGGACGGCGGCACCGTCCACGCCGAGGGCCGCCGGGTCAACGTCCGCCTGGACCCGGCCACCATGCGCCCGGCCCCGTGGACCGACCACGGCCGCACGATCGCGGCCGGTCTGCTACGCGGCTGACCGCTGCGGCGCCAGCCAGGCGGCGGCGATCGCGGCCCGGCTGCTACGCGGCTGACCGCTGCGGCGCCAGCCAGGCGGCGGCGATCGCGGCCCGGCTGCTACGCGGCTGACCGCTGCGGCGCCAGCCAGGCGGCGGCGATCGCGGCCGGGCTCCTACGCGGCTGACCGCTGCGGCGCCAGCCAGGTGGCGGCGATCTCGGCCGCCGGCAGCGGGCGCGCGAACAGGTAGCCCTGGCCGTAGTGGTAGCCCAGCCCCTGCAGCACCTCGCGCTGCTCGGCGGTCTCGATGCCCTCGGCCACCGACGACAGCTCGAGGGCCGCGGCCATCTGGCTGACCGCGTTGGCCACCGCCGCCTGCCGGCCGACGGTGGTGATCGACTCGACGAACGAGCGGTCGAGCTTGAGCGAGGTGACCGGCGTGGTCAGCAGCAGGCCGAGCGACGACGCGGCGGTGCCGAAGTCGTCCAGGGACAGGCGCACCCCGAGACCGCGCAGGTCGAACAGTGCCTCGGTGGACTCCTCGTCGTCGAACACGGCCGTCTCGGTCACCTCGATGTTGAGACCGGACGCGGGCAGCCCGAACTCGGTCAGCACGGCTTCCACCTCGGCCACGAAGCCGGGTTCGCGCAACTGCCGTCCGGCCACGTTCACGCCGACCATGACCGGGGCCGCCGCCGGGTGCGCACGCCGCCACTCGGCCGCCTGACGGCACGCCTCGCGCAGCGCGAACCGCCCGATGGCGACGATCTGACCGGTCCGCTCGGCCAGCGGGATGAACTCGATCGGCGAGACCAGCCCGCGGGTCGGGTGGTTCCACCGGATCAGCGACTCCACGCCGGTCAGCACGCCGTCGCCGAGCCGCACGATCGGCTGGTAGAGCAGGGTGAACTCGCCACGCTCGACGGCCTGCGCCATCTCCCGGATGAGCACCGCGTCGGCGCTGATCCGCTCGCCCATGGCGTCGGTGTACTCGACCCACATGCTCTTGCCGCGCCGCTTGGCCTCGTACATGGCGATGTCGGCGTTGCTGAGCAGCGCGGACGGTTCGTCGCCGGGCCGCGCGCAGGCGACGCCGGTGCTGGCCCGGGTGGCCAGCACATGCTGGCCGATCTCGATCGGTTCGGAGAATCGCCGCTGGATGTCGTCGGCGACCTGTCCGGCGATGACCGCGCCCGCGCCGGGCAGCAGGATCGCGAACTCGTCACCACCGAGCCGGGCCACAACGTCCGTAACGCGCACCGCCTCGCGCAAACGCGCGGCAACGCTCACCAGAAGCGCATCGCCGGCCGCATGGCCCATGGTGTCGTTGACGGTCTTGAAGTCGTCCAGATCGATCAGCAGGACGGCCACGTCCGTATCCGAGTCGAGCGCGCCCGCGAGCAGGGTGGTGAAACGCGTCCGGTTGGCCAGGCCGGTCAGTCCGTCGGTCGACGCCTGCACGCGCATCTGCGCCTCGTGCCCGCGCACCTCGTCGAGGGCGATGTCGAGCCGGCCGATCAGCTGCATGTTGTCGTGGAAGGCGACCAGCTGCCGCCCGGCGACCAGGCAACTGATCACCACGACGCCGATCGCCGCGCCCCACAGTTGCGACGACACGTCGGCCGGAAGCATGGCGAAGAAGATGATCAGCGTGAGGGCGATCATCCCGTACGGGAGAAGGCTGTAACCCCGTCGGCGGCCGGTGCCGTAGACGTGACCACTGGTCTGCACGATCCGCTGGATCCACGGCCCCATGGCGATGAGGAGGGAAGGCAGCAGGCGCGCGACGAACACGTACGGCTGGGAAGCCTGTTGGAAGTCGCCCGGCAGGAACGTGATGACGCCTTGCAGGCCGGCCGCCGCCACCATCGGCCACGCGGCGATCCGGGCCATCGGCGGCGCCTTGATCAGGGCGACCTTGGTGGCCGAGAACGCGGAGACGACCAGCAGGGCCGACGTCAGGCCGGCCGTGACCCGGTCGGTGCCGGCGCCACCGAGCGGGTTGACCGCGAAGCACCACGCGGCCACCGCGCCGCCGACCAGGACCGTCGTCGCGTCGAGCCAGAACACCGACTTCTCGCGCCGGGTGGTCAGACCCTGCGGGAAGATCAGGCAGGCGATCACGTTGCTGCTCATACCGACCACGAAGAGCACGGTCTGCGCGGTGCCACCGTTGAACGAGGGGGCGCCCGGAGCCACCAGGCTGGTGATCGCCTGGATCGTGTCGCCGGTCGTGAAGCACGCCCCGGCGAAGGTGATCATGGCCCAGAAGCGGCGGAAGTGGCGCGGCGAGATCTGCCGGAGACGCCACGCGCCGAGCGTCAGGGCGGCGTCCAGCGGCACCTGGAACGCCCAGAAGACCTGCACCTGGTGGACCGGATCGCCGTCGAGGACGAAGAAGAGGACACACCCGAGCAGGGTGGCCGCAGCCAGCATGCGTAGTGCCGTGTCACGCCACAGCAGGGTCGTCTTCACCGGTCCACCGTCCTCAGCTGATTGCGAGGACACGATCGGCCGGACGGCGGCGGATCCGAGAGTTATCGGGGCGCGGCCTTCGGCATGAACTTCTTCTCGCCCGTCTCGGCCATCGAGTGCAGCATCCCCGCGGTGACCGGGATGAGCCGGGCCAGGCCGGGCTGACCGTTACGGCGGGCGAGTTCGGGCCCGAGCCGGGTCATCAGCCGGGTGAGCGCGGGCAGCGGCCGGACGAACAGGGTGATCTCGCGGATCAGGCCGTCGTCGGCGAGCCGCAGCCGCTGCGCCTCGAACAGCCGGGTGTCACCGATCCGGGCCTCGTAGAAGAGCGCCACCGTACGGCCTTCGGCGACCTGATCGGTGTAGGTGATGTCCTCGATCACGCCCAGGGCGACGTCGAGGAGTGTCCGGATGCGCTCGCGCCCGTCGAACGTGAACTGCTCGGTGATCGGGGAGATCAGACGAACATCTTCGCTCAACGTGGCGACCGCCGCGGCCGCGTCCCGGGACTCACCCGCGGCGCGCCAGGCGGAAACGCTTCGATAGTCGTCCATCTCGTCAGGATGGCATTCCGCCGCCACCCCCGTACGGACGAAACTTGCGGTATGGTCCGGAACTTACGAGCTTCGGTGGGAAAGCAGGTCTCGGTGCGCAACATCCAGAATCCGGTGCTGCCGGGGTTCCATCCCGATCCGTCGATCCTGCGGGTGGGCGGTGACTACTACATCGCCACCTCGACGTTCGAGTGGTTCCCGGGCGTACGCGTGCACCACTCGACCGACCTGGTCGACTGGACGCCGCTCGGCGGCGCGCTCAACGAGAAGCGGCTGCTCGACCTCACCGGCACCGGCGACTCCAACGGCGTGTGGGCACCCAGCCTCAGCTACGCCCACGGCGAGTTCCACCTGCTCTACTCCGACGTCGCCACCTTCGCCGGCGGCTACTGGGACCCACAGAACTTCCTGGTCACCGGCCCCACGCCGACCGGGCCGTGGTCCGACCCGGTGGTGCTGCACGGCCGCGGCTTCGACGCGTCGCTCTTCCACGACGACGACGGCACCACCTGGATGCTGTCGATGGTGGCCGACTGGCGTCCCGGCCGGAACCGCTTCGCCGGCATCTCGATCCAGCAGTACGACCGGTCGGCCCGCGCCCTGGTCGGCCCGGAACAGATGATCTTCACCGGTACGTCGGCCGCGGTGACCGAGGCACCCAACCTGTACCGCAAGGACGGCTGGTACTACCTGGTCACCGCCGAGGGCGGCACGAGCTGGGCCCACCAGGTCACCGTGGCGCGCTCGTCGCACCTGCTCGGCCCCTACCTGGCCGACCCGGCCGGTCCGCTGCTCACATCGGCCGGTCACCCCAAGCTCACCCTGCAGAAGGCCGGGCACGGCAGCCTGGTCGAGACGCCGGGCGGCCAGTGGTACCTCGCGCACCTGGTCGGCCGGCCGTACTCGCCGCTGGGCCGGTGCGTGCTCGGGCGCGAGTCGGCGATCCAGGAGGTGACCTGGACGGCCGACGGCTGGCCGCGCATCGCCGAGGGCATCCCCGCGGAAACGGTCGCGGCGCCCCGCGACTCCGCGGTCGGCTCGGAAACGCCGGCGCCGTCCTCCGAGCAGGTCGAGGACGACGACTTCGACGGTGACAGGCTCGGGGTGAACTGGTCGACGCTGCGACGCCCGGCCACCCTCGACTGGGTGTCCCTCACCGAGCGGCCGTCCCACCTGCGGATCCACGGCGGGTTCTCGCCGATGGGCCGGCACCGTCCCAGCCTGGTGGCCCGCCGCGTGGTCGCCCAGGACTGCACGTTCGAGGCGACGATGGAGTTCAAGCCCCGCAACTACCGGCAGCTGGCCGGAATCACCGCCTACTACAACACCCGCAACTGGTACTACCTGCACGTCACCGCCGACGACGACGGCACACCCGTGCTCGATCTGCTGGCCTGCGACAACGGCCGGGTCGCGGTGGTCCCCGGCGTCCGCGTGCCGGTCCCCTCCCCCGGCCCGGTCCGGCTCCGCCTGCGGTTCGAGGGTCCATCACTGACTTTCGCGTACGCCTTCCCCGGCGCCCCTTGGCAGCCGGCCGGCCCGGTGCTCGACGCCACCACGCTCTCCGACGAGTACGCCGCGCACGAGATCGACGGGGAGCCGGCCGCCTGGGGCTTCACCGGCGCGTTCACCGGCCTCTGGGTGCAGGACCTGGGCCGCGAGGGCGCCTACGCCGACTTCGACCGGGCCTCTTACCGCGCCGCGCCGGAGCAATAGGCCGGCATCACGACGCGCGCGCTCGGGCGAGGAGCGTCAGCGCCGGGCCGCCGTCAGGTGGGGATGGTGAACGTCTGAAGCTGATGGACGCCCGGCCCCAGCGGCACGACGACGCCGCGCACGTTGCGCTCGTCAAGCCACGCGACCCGGACCAGCACCGGAGGCTTCTTGATGTCGAAGGTCGTCACGTGGCGGTCGGCCAGCACCCGACCGTCCTCGGTGCTGAGCACCGCCGCCCACACGTCGCCGGGTTTCTTCTCGTACGTCACCGCGACCCGCCCGGTCGACGGCGACAACCGCAGCCCGGTCGTCGCCCGGCAGCCCAGCGCGGTCAGCGACAGCGTCCTGAGACCCTGCGGCGGGTCGATGTCGTTCAGTTCCGGCCGGCACGACGCGGACGTGCGGGCCAGCACCAGCGTGTCGCCCACGACGTCGGCCGCGTCGAGGGCGGCCGACGGGTCGTCGCCGGGCAGGTCGAGCATCGCCGACGACATGACCAGCCGTTCCAGACCGTTGGTCAGATCGAACCCGGCCAGGCCCTGCGGACGCCACAGGTAGGCCGTCGTCGCGTTGGCCGCGACCAGGGTGACCCGTTCGCCCGGCCGCTTGATGTCGCGCTGCACCGCCTCGCCGGCCGGATCGTCGACGGTCAAGGTCGTGCGCGGGACGTCGCCGAGGACGACGACCCGCCCGTCCGACAGGCCCGTCACGGAGTCGTAGCCGTTGCCGGGCACCGGGAGCGGGACGAGCCCGCCGTCGGGCCGCATCTCGCCGATCGACAGCGCGCCCAGCTCGATCGGCTCGGCGCCGGGCCGGGTGCCCAGGTACTGCCCGTTCGCGCCGGCGAGCAGCAGCCGCTGGGCCGGGCCGGTCGGCGTGCTCACCACCGCGGGCTCGAGCGGCCGGGTCGCCTGCGCGTGCTGCCGGACCACGATGCCGGCGCCGACCAGTCCGATCGCCGCGAGCGTGGCGCCGATCGCCGTCGCGCCCCGGCGGCGGTTGCGGCGGCGGCGCGCCCGCCGGTAGACCTCGCCGACCTCCCACCCGTACCGGGTGGTGCTCTCGCCGGCGGTGCGCACGGCCCGTTCGACCTCGCGGGGGATCTGGTGGCTCACGACGCGGTCTCCTCGGTGCTCAGCTCGACGCGGAGGGCGGCCAGACCGCGGGCGAGCCGGCTTTTGACCGTCCCCTCGCTCAGTCCCAGGGCCTCGGCCGTCTCGGCGGTGGTCAGATCGAGAAGGATGCGGCAGGTGATCACGGCCCGCTGCGGCAACGGCAGCCCGGCCAGCGCGAGCAGGGTGCCGTCGGGGGTCGCGTCGGACGCCGGATGGTCGTCGCCGCCGACCGGTGCCGTCTCGCGGCGATGCTTGCGCCACCAGGAGGTCGCCCAGTTGAGCCCGACCCGGAAGACCCAGCCGGCCGGATTGTCGAGCTGGCCGACGGTCCGCCATTTCGCGTACGCCCGGGCCATCGCCTCGTCGACCGCCTCGCGGGCGAGCTCATCGCGCCGCAGGGTCACGGCGAGCGCGCGATAGACCCGGTCGGCATTGACCCGGTAGAACGCCTCGAACCCGTCCGCCTCGGCACGTGAGAGACGGACGGGCGGGGAGGACGTCGTCGGAACCACCATGCCCGATACACGCGGCTGCACCCCGGGAGGTTCCCAGAGGCGGCCGGATTTCTAAAGTCGCGGGTAGGCGTCCAGCGGCGGCTTCGAGTCGCCGTCGCGCGGACCGACGGGGGTGAAGTAGGAAACCGGCGGCTCCCCGTCGATGATCTCGGTCATCCGCCGTACGGTGGGATCGCCCTCATCCGCCACGTAGTCGTGCTCGCGGGTCTGGTCACGCCCGTCCCGGATGTCCATCGCGCGCAGGATCGGGGTGGCCGCCGCGGCGACCAGCAGGTTGACGGCCAGCGCGACGATCCCGACATAGATGGCCGCCTGTGTCGCGAAGCCGAGGTGGCTGAGCGGCCAGGCCGACCCGCCGAAATGCTCGCGTATCACCGTGCGGCCGTCGGCGCCGCCCAGCTTCGGCACCTGCCACAGCATGAAGATCCCGAGCACCAGTCCCGCGCCGATGCCGAACCCGAGCGCCCACCGGTGGAACCAGTTGCTGTAGAGCCCGAGCGCGACCGCGGGCAGCGTCTGCATGATCAGCACGCCGCCGATGAGCTGCAGGTCGATGGCGAACTGCGTGTTCAGCAGCAGAAGGATCAGCAGAGCGCCGAATTTCACGGTGAGGGAGACCGATTTGCTGACGTACGTCTCCTCGCGCGCGGAGGCCTGCGGCCGGATGTAGACGCGGTAGATGTCGCGGGTGAACAGGTTGGCCGCGGCGATCGACATGATCGCGGCCGGCACCATCGCGCCCACCCCGATCGCCGCGAACGCCAGCCCCGCGCTCCAGGCCGGCGCGTTCTCGTTGAACCATTGCGGCACCACCGTGTTCGCGTTGCCGCCGACCGGCTGCGTGCCGTCGTAGAGGGCGGCGAACCCGACCAGCATCAGGACGCCGAGGGTGAGCGTGTAGAGCGGCAGGACGGCCAGATTGCGCCGCAGCGTGCCCCGGTTGCGCGAGGCGAGCACCCCGGTGAGCGTGTGCGGATAGAGGAACAGGGCGACCGCCGACCCGAGCGCGAGCGTCACGTAGTTCAGCTGGCTCTGCACGGGCAGGAGAAGACCGTCGTCCGTACGCGGTGTGGCCGTGTAACGGTTCTCGGCGATCCGGAAGATGGTCTCCCACTGCCCGGGGGTCATCGCCACGATCATGAGCACCGCGAGTACGGACCAGAGGATCAGCGCGTCCTTGACGATCGACACCAGCGCCGGCCCGCGCAGCCCGGAGTTGAACGTGTAGAGCGCGAGCACCACGAACGCGACGGTCAGCGGCCAGCCCTTGGGCAGCCCCATGACCTCGAAGACGGCTTCCATACCGATCAACTGCAGGGCGATGTACGGCATGGTGGCGACGATCCCGAGGACGGCGACCGCGGTGCCCAGTCCCCGGGAGCCGAACCGCGCGCGGACGAACTCGGCCGGCGTGACGAACCCGTGCACGTGGCAGACCGACCAGAAACGCGCGAGCACGACGAACAGCATCGGATAGACGATCACCAGGAACGGCACCGGGAAGAACCCGGCCGCGCCCATGCCGTAGACCAGCGTCGGGACGGCGACGAACGTGTACGCCGTGTAGACGTCGCCGCTGAGTAGGAAGAACGTGACCCAGTTGCCGAACGCCCGGCCGCCCAGCCCCCACTCCTCGAGCGTGTGGATGGAGTCGGGCCGGCGCCACCGGGACGCGGCGAAGCCCATCACGGCGACCGCCCCGAACACGACGACGAAGACGGTCAGCTGCGTGCTCATCGGGTCTTCCGGTGCACGAAGGCGATCGTCCCGCTGGCCAGGAACGCGAACGCGAGCTGGCACCAGTAGAAGAACGGCATGCCGAGCAGCGCCGGGTCGACCCGGTTGTAGAGCACCGGCATGAGTGGCAGCACGATCGGGATCAGCAGCAGCCAGTGCCAGCGGCTGCGGTCCTCGCGCTGCTCACCGAACGCGAACCGTCGCGCCCGCCGGTCACGGACGGTGGCCCACTCGCCGCTACGGTGCCGCGCCACCGACCATCCGGCCGCCGGCGGCGGGATCGGCTGATCACGTGGCTCACGGTGCTCACGTGCGGGAACCACCTGGGCCCGGCCCCGGAGAGCCGCCTTCATCCCGCCCTCGGCCGCTGCGGCGCGTATCCGCCGCTCCGGCATGGCCTGCACGTCCGCGCCCGCCCGGGCCGGACCGACCGGGCCCGCCCGATCCGGGATGGCCGAGCCCGCCTCCGCCTCGGCGCGCATGCCCTCGATCCACGCCTCCCGGACGCCGGCCAGGCGGGACGGCCGCGGACCGGCCAGGCGATCCTCGGGTGGATAGGGCGGCTCGCGGTCGGGGCGCCGGGCCCAGGCCGGGAGCGGCGGCGCGTTCACCGGCAGGCTCCCCCACCGGTCGGGCTCGCCCGCACCGGCCTCCGTCCATGATGGAGGAACGGCGTACGGCGGCTCGCCGGAGTCGCGATCGGGGTGGCCGTACGGAGAGTGCGCCATTGCTTGCCTCCGGAGCGTGATCACACGGTCGCTGCGCACCATGACACGTGATCCAGATCACCTACATCGGCCATTCGGCTGAGTAGATCTCTTTCTCTTCAGCCCAGCCGCCGCCACCACAGTGGATCTCCCCCTGTGCTGCTCAAAGCCGATTGACCGCGGCGAGATACGAGCAGATTCGAGCATCCGCCGGCACGGGAGCCGTTTCGCCGGGTCGGCTTGATAATGGGAATCATTTCCAACAAGATGGAGGCATGACCGATACTCGTCCCCGGGTGACCGTCCTCGCGGGCTTCTCGCCGGCCGCCACCGCGGCGGCCGCACGCATCCTGCTGCTCGCCGATCCCGCCCTGGTGCTTCTGAGTCACGACCTTTCCCGCGTACGGGAAGGAATTGTTCGCCGTTCCGTCCGGGATGCCGCACGGATGCTCGAAGACGTGCAGACGCGGCTCGTGCATGGCTGCGTATCGTGCACCTTGCGGGAAGACGTGCTGCCCGCCCTCGTACGGCTGGCCCGGGAGCGACCCGGCCGCGACATCGTGCTGGCCCTCCCGGCCGTCATGGAGCCGGAAGCCCTCGCCGCGGCCTGTGCGGCGTCATCGGCCGTCACCGAGGCGGTCGTCTTCGACTCCTATGTGACCGTGGTCGAGGCGGCCGGCTTCCTCGACGACCTGACCAGCGACGACCGCCTGCGCGATCGCGGGCTGCACTCGTCGGGCCACGACCGGCGCCGAGTGGCCGAGGTGGTCAGCCGGCAGGTCGAATTCGCCGACACGCTGCTCGTCTGGGACCGGCCGGGAAACGACGCGCTCACCACCGGGCGGGTCGACGCGCTGCTGCACCGCCTCGCGCCGTGGGCGGTGCACGTCCGCACCGGTTCCACCCCGTCGGTCGACGTGACCGGGCTCGCCGCCCGCCTGCGCCGCCGCGGCCGCCACGACCCCGGCGTCCCCGGCATCCTGGGACGGGCGCTCGCCGGGTACCCGATCGGCGTGCACGACCCCAACGGCGACTGCGGTGCGAACTCCCTGGTGTTCCGGAGCCGCCGCCCGTTCCACCCGGAACGGCTGTCCGGCGCGCTCGCCCCGCTCGCCGGCGAGACGCTGCGCGGGCGCGGCCAGGCCTGGATCGCCAGCCAGCCCGGCACCGTGATCGGCCTCCAGTCGGCGGGCGGTGGCATCGCGCTCGGCACGCTCGGCCGCTGGCTGGTCTCGACCCCCGAGGAGCGCTGGTACGAGGCGCACGGGCTGCGCCTCCTGGCCGCCGATGTCGACTGGGATCCCTACTACGGCGACCGGCAGACGGTTCTCTCGTTCGTCGGCCTCGACCTGGACGTGCCCGAGCTGACCGGCCTCCTCACCGCCTGCCTGCTCGACGACGAGGAGCTGTCCACCGGCGAGGACGGCTGGCGCGCGATGGCCGATCCGTTCGCGGGCCTGCTCGCGCCGGCCACTCCGGCCATCGATTGATTGCGATGGAGTGCGGCGGGCATTACGGTGTGGTCATCGCGTTCGCCCTCGGGCGGCGCGGTGAACGGCGCGAGTGGGCGCGCTGACATCCTGTCGCGTCCACCTTGAGGTAGGTCATGAAGAGGAAACTCATCGTCCTCGCCACCGCGCTGCTCGCCGCGGCCGCGTCCGTGCTGTTCTTCACCGGTCCGGCGTACGCGGCCACCGGTCTGCACATCGTCGGCCGCAACATCGTCGAGTCCAACGGTTCGACGTTCGTCATGCGCGGCGTCAACCATCCCCACGCCTGGTACGCCAGCCGGACCGGCTCGTTCGCCGACATCAAGGCGGCCGGGGCCAACACCGTACGCGTGGTGCTCAGCGGCGGCCGCTGGGGCACGAACACCGCGGCCGACGTGACGAACGTGATCGCGCTGTGCAAGCAGAACAAGATGATCTGCGTACTGGAGAATCACGACACCACCGGCTACGGCGAGGACGGGGCCGCGTACACGCTCGATCAGGCCGCGAACTACTGGATCGGGCTCAAGAGCGTGCTGGTCGGCCAGGAGGACTACGTCGTCATCAACATCGGCAACGAGCCGATCGGCAACACCAACCCCGGCCAGTGGACGGCGGCGACCGTCGCGGCCATCCAGAAGATGCGGTCGAACGGCTTCGAACACCTGCTGATGGTCGACGCGCCCAACTGGGGCCAGGACTGGACGTACGTGATGCGGGACAACGGCCAGACGATCCTGGACGCCGACTCTCGCCACAACACGGTGCTGTCGATCCACATGTACGCGGTGTTCAACACGGCGAGCTCGATCACCAACTACCTGGACACCTTCCAGACCAAGGGATGGCCGCTGGTCATCGGCGAGTTCGGCTGGCAGTTCGCGTCGGGCGAGGTGGACGACGCGACGATCCTGTCCGAGGCGGCCAGGCGCAACCTGGGCTGGCTCGGCTGGTCGTGGTCGGGCAACACCGACCCGATCCTCGACATGACCACGAACTTCGACGCCACCCAGCTGACCACCTGGGGCCAGCGGATCGTCAACGGCGCGTACGGCCTGAAGGCGACGGCCAAGCAGGCGACGATCTTCGGGACGACCACGACGCCCACCCACCCGACCGACTCGCCGTCGCCTACGCCTTCGACCACCACGCCTCCCCCGCCCAGCGGCGCCTGCACGGCCACGTATGCGGTGACCGGCCAGTGGGGCGGCGGCTTCCAGGCCGACGTCAAGGTGACCGCGGGCAGCAGCGCCATCAAGGGCTGGACGGTCACCTGGACCTACGGCAACGGGCAGACCGTGAGCCAGGCCTGGAACGCCACGGTGACCAGCAGCGGCTCCTCGGTGACGGCCCGCAACGTCAGCTACAACGGCAGCCTGGGCGCCGGCGCCACCACCCAGTTCGGTTTCCTGGGCTCGTGGAACGGGACCAACAGCGTGCCCACGCTCACCTGCGCGGCCGCCTGACCCGTGCGCGGGGCGGGCCGTTCGACACCGAACGGCCCGCCCCGCCGGCCCACCGGTTATGGTCGGCCGGTGACCCGTTCCTGGCCGTGCGACCACTGCGACGCCGCGATGCACGTCACGGTGAGCCAGACCGTGGAGCGCGACCGATTGGCGTGGTCCGTCTCGTCGGCCTGCGCCTCATGCGGCAACGCCGAGGAGCAGTGCGGCCGCGACGACATGCCACCGCAGCTGCGGGAGTTGCTGATCGATCAGGTCGGGCTGGTCATCCTGCAGGCCGACGCGGAGACCAGCCAGCGGTCCAGGACTCGCATGCTGGCCGTGTTCAGAGCGGGCGGTGCGACGATCCACGAGTCGGTCAGCCGGTACCGAGCCCTGACCAACAGCGGCATCGAGGGCACTCCGGCCGAAATGAAGCTGCTGGCCGATCGCCTCACCCGAGCCGGCGCCCTGCTGCGCGGCCCAGAAGCCTCGTGAGCCTCGGCTACGGTCGCGGGGTGCGTTTCTCTCGGGGGCAGGTCGTGGTGCGCAGGTATGTCCGAGGTGGGCGGACCACCTTCGTGAAACCGGCGACCGTCGTAGGCGATGACGACGCGGGACTGCTGTTGTGGATCGCGGAAGGTAGCGAGTGCGCGGGGCTGACCGACGCGGACGGGCGGACGCTCCACGATGTCGCCCTGGACGAGATGCGGGCGCCTGAGCTGGTCCGAAAGCCGTGGCGGGACCGGGACGCGCTCATTCTGATGCCGCCCGGAGCCGGGTACTCGGTCTGGTGGTTCTTCCGGCGGGGAGCGTTCCAGGGTTGGTACGTCAATCTCGAGGCACCCGTGGTGCGGGACGCCGACGGGGTTCACACTACTGATCAGGTGCTCGACGTCGTGGTGGGCCCCGACCGTGGCTGGGCCTGGAAGGACGAGGACGAGTTCGCGGCGCGCATCGGGCACCCGCTTTACTTCGACGCGGCGGCGGCCGCCGCGACCCGGGCCGAGGGCGAACGGGTCATCGCGCTCGCCGAGGTTGGCGCGTTTCCGTTCGACGGCTCCTACACCGGCTTCCGGCCCGATCCGGCTTGGCACCGCCTCACCCTGCCACCCGGAACCGCGACACGGTGAGGCGCTGGGCAACCGCTCCAGACTGAAGCAGGGCCCGGTACTGCAGGCGGCGGGCTGGCGCCACCGTCGTATCGTCGGCCACGATGAGGACCTGCAGCGCCTGCCCGCACATCGGCCGCCGGGCCGCTGTCGGAGCCTGTTCGGAATGCCGCCGGCCCGTCTGTGAGAACCACCTGGTGCTGGCGGTCGAAGTGTCGCGCCTGGACGGTCAGACGCAGTCCGTCACCATGACGTACCACTACACCCGGTTGGCGGAGCTCGACATCAAGCTGGACATCGCGTTGGTCAAGCTGGCCGTGGGTGAGCATGTCGAGGCGTTCGTCGACGGATATGCCCAGGGGCGGAACGTCTGCCGGCCGTGCCGCGACCGTCGCGGCAACGCCGAGGTCGAACGGGCCCGGACCGCCACGGCCGCGGAGACCCGCCGGTGGGCCGACCGCAGCATCGAGCTCGTCACCTGCACCGACGCCGACCGGGTGATGGAGTTGCTCGTGGCCGGAGTCGGTGGCACCCGGGAGCGGTTCGCGAGCGCCTGGGCGGTGTTCGCTCACCGGGCCGGGCCGCCGACGCACGACGTCGTCCAGCTCGGACCGGGCCGGTGGCGCGGTCGCGGACGTCCCCGCGTGGTCGAGCGCACCCCGGTGTGGCTGGTCACCGAGGGCTTCCCGGAGCGGGAAGCCCTCGGCGGCCGAAGCACGGACGAACGCCTCGACGCGCTGCTGGCCGCCGACGGTCGGATCTGGACCGTTCACATGTTCTCCCCCGCCCACTACATCCCGACGTTTGCGCTGGTGCCGCACGGAAAACGGGTCCGATGGAAGAAGCGGGGCGAGCCGCCGTCCTACCGGCCGGTCGACGGCCGGCGGGTGCTGTTCCAGGTCCGCGGGATCGAGTCGGTGGTGACC
This sequence comes from Paractinoplanes bogorensis, assembly GCF_018829635.1. Classification (GTDB taxonomy): domain Bacteria; phylum Actinomycetota; class Actinomycetes; order Mycobacteriales; family Micromonosporaceae; genus Actinoplanes; species Actinoplanes bogorensis. The sequence continues at coordinate 101,474 of NZ_JAHKKG010000013.1, read as the reverse complement.
GCGATGGCGAGGCACGTACTCGACCGGCGTTGAAGTCCACCGGTCAGTAGCCGACGCGGAAGGTGGCGTCCTGCTTGTCGGTGGTGGAGGACGCGCTCGACAGCGGGTCGATGCGCAGGACGTAGTTGGCGTGGCGCAGGTAGCGGTCCGGGAAGTTGTAGGAGCGGAACGACGTCCACGAGGCGTCGGCCAGGCCGGCCGTCTGGGTGAAGGTGGCGTCGGCGCGGAAGGTGGCGGTCCCGTCGTTGGTGGCCAGCACCATCGCGTAGTTCGAGTGGCGCAGGTAGCGGTCGGGATAGTTGACCGAGCGGAACGAGACGCCCGAGGAATCCGCCAGGCCGGGGACCAGGGTCCAGAGCTGGTCCTGGTACGGGTCGAAGGGGTAGACGTCGATCCTCGCCACACTGTTCGCGTGGCGTACGTAGCGATCGGGGAAGTTGTACGACTTGAGCCGGCGCCACGACGGGGTGCCGAACTGGGCCGTCAGGCCGGACAGTTCGGCCGCGGTGATCGGGGTGATCCCGAGGTGCTTGGAGTTGAGCGGCTGGGTGTAGGCGCGGTCGTTCAGCAACGACCAGGATCCGCCGGGTACGTTCGTCGACTGCCAGCAGAAGAAGCGGCCGTTCGGGCTCCACGTGTCGCCCCACATGTGCCAGGTGTTCGCGGTGTTCGACTTGACGATCTGCGGCGCCTCGACGCCCCGGCCCGGACCGATGGCGCTCGTGTAGACACTGAAGCTGCCGGGGTTGAACGACGACGAGCGGGTGCCGAGCAGGGTGCTGTTGGTGTTGTTCTTGTAGTACATGTAGTTGACCCCGCCGACCGTGACGAAGTTGCCGTCGATCGCGTCGTAGCCGGGGTCGAAGAACACCTGGCCGGTCGTCGCCGTGACGAAATCGGTGGTGTAGCTGACCATCAGCACGTTGTGGCCGCCGACGACGGCCGAATAGACCACGGCGTACTGGCTGCGGGCCGGATCCCAGATCGCCTCGGGGGCCCAGGCGTGGGTGGCCAGCGAGTGCACCTTGAGCAGGCGGTAGTTGCGGAACGTACGGAGGTCGGCCGAGTCCCAGACGTGCAGGTACTGGCTCTGGTAGGCCCAGTCGGTGCCGTTCAGGTCGGTCGCCAGTACGACGAACGTGCCGTCCTGCTTGCGGAGGATGAACGGGTCGCGCAGTCCGCCACTCCCCTGCGTCGGGTCGGCCACCGGGTTGTTCTGGTTGAGCGGGGTCCAGTTGAGGCCGTCCGAACTGACCGCCAGATGCAGGTTGTAGCTGGCGGCGGCCATGGTCGGTGACTCGGTGAAGTAGGCCATGGCATAGCCGGTGTACGTGGCGGCCTGCGCGGCGCCGGGACGCAACAGGGCGCCCACGGACGCCGCGCCGGCCGCGGTGAGGAGGGTGCGACGTTTCATGACAGGGGACTCCTAGCGGGGGATGGCGGTGCCGTGGCGGCAACCCGCGCAGGCGACCGCGGACAGGCCGGTCCAGGTGTTCAGGTCGGTGCTCGTCGCGGTGTAGATGCCGCCACCCGTGCTGTAGCGATCGACGTAGATGCGCCAGGTGCCGTCGTCGAGGCGTACGAGGGAAGGCCCTTCATAACCGGACGCCCAGAGCCGGCCGCGGTTGATCCAGCCCGTGGTGAGACTGGCTGTGGTGGTCCAGTGCTCGATGTACTTGCCGGTCTCGTCCTTGGTGAAGGCATGCCAGGTGCTGCCGGACTTCACGACGAAGGTGTCGATGTGATTGGTGCCCAGCCCCCACATCTGCGCCGGACCGCTCCACGAGGTGAGTGCGGTGTTCTGAGCCGTGTAGACGTACGGGCGGAAGCAGTTGGAACACGTTGTCGCGGCGACGCTGGTGATGATGCGGACCGTGCTGCCCTCGACGTAGAACTCGGGGGCCCAGGTGAACCGGGTGTTCGCGATGCCGGACGGGATGCTGGCGATGTTCGTCCAGGTGGTCAGGTTCGTGCTGGTGGCGACGTTGAAGTAGGTGGAGTTGGTGGTCCAGGACTGCACGGTGTACGCGATGTAGTAGCGCCCGTTGTACTTCAGGATGCTCGGATCACGCAGGACACCGGTCGGGCCGTGGAAGTTGGTGTCGGACAGGACGCTGTAACTCGTCCCGCCGTTGGTCGACTGGTACAGCCAGAGCTCTTCGTCGGCCTGGGCGTCGCCCTTGAAGGTGGCGTACACGAGTGTGGTCGCGGCGCTCGCCGGCGCGGGGATCGCCAGCACGGCCACCGCACCCAGGAGCGCGGTCAGCCAGCGGGTCAGCACAGGTTTCATCGCGCTCCTCAGATTGTTATCGTTCACAAGTGCGGTCAGCCCGGTAGGCGAGCGACATACGAACGGGTTGCAGAAAGATTGCGTTAACGTTGCCAGGCTGTCAAGAGGCACGCGAAAGGGGCACGCCGACTCCGGCGTGCCCCAGTGCGAACGGACTCAGACCATCGACGGCTCTTCGTCATCCGGTTCAGGTTCAGGATCCGGTGGCACCTCAGGCGAGGGCTCCGGCGGGAAATCGCTCAGCTGATCACGGACGTACGTGTAAATGACCGAGATCAACGCGGCTACCGGCACCGCCAGGAGGCTGCCGATGATGCCGGCCAGCCCGCCACCCAGCGTCACCGCGAGCAGCACGACCGCCGCGTGCAGCCCCAGCCCGCGGCTCTGGATCATCGGCTGGAAGACGTTCCCCTCGAGCTGCTGCACCACGATGATGATGGCCAGCACGATCAGCGCGTCGACCCAGCCCTGCGTCACCAGCGCGATCAGCACCGCCACGAAGCCGGCGAACAACGCGCCGACGATCGGGATGAACGCGGTGATGAACGTCAGCAGGGCCAGCGGCAGCACCAGCGGCACCCCGACGATCCACAGGCCCAGGCCGATGAAGACCGCGTCGAGCAGGCCGACGAAGGCCTGCGAGCGTACGAACGAACCGAGCGTGTCCCAGCTGCGGGTGGCCACCGCGGGGACGTCGGTCGCGAACCGGCCGGGCAGCTGCCGCGACAGCCAGGGCAGGAAGCGCGGCCCGTCCTTGAGGAAGAAGAACATCAGGAACAGCGCCAGTACGGTCGTCACGACGCCGCTGACCACGGTGTTGAGGCCGGTCAGGGTGTAGTTGACGATGCTGCTGGCCCGGTTCTGGAGCTCGGCCACGGCAGTGTCGAGGTACTTGCTGACGTCGTCGTCGCCGATGTTGAGCGGCGGCCCGGACGCCCATTCGCGCAACTGCTGGATGCCGTTGACCACGCCGTCGGCCAGTTCGCCGGACTGGTTGGCCACGGGAACCACGATCAGCACGACCGCACCCGCCATGAGCACCAGGAACAGCACCGTGACGAGACCGGCGGCCAGGGCCGGCTTCCAGTTCCAGCGGTTGCGCAGGAAACGGGCCACCGGCCAGGTCAGCGTGGTCAGCAGCAGCGCGATGACCAGCGGCCAGATCACCGACCAGGCCTTGCCCATGACCCACAGCGCGACGTACGCCAGCAGCAGCACGACCAGCGTCTGGGCCGAGAACACGGCCGTCGTGCGCAGCGCGGACTTGGTCTTGTCCGCATTCAGGGAGCCAGGCATGTCGATCACCTTAGAGATGACCTGCGATCCGCGCTGCACGACGCTCCGAGCAGCCCGCCTCGGCCTTTTACCGAGGTGAGGCTAACCTAACTCCATGAGCGACTTCGTCCGCCGCCCGACGGCCGCCACGGTGACCGGTGTCCGCGATCTCACCGGCCATCTGCGACGGGTCACCCTGAGCGGCGACCACCTGGACCGGTTCGAATACCTCGCGCCCGACCACCTGGTCCGCATCTTCCTGCCCCGCGACGGCGAACTGCACCTGCCCGAGTCCGAGAAATGGTGGCCCGCGCTGCAGGCCATCCCCGAGCCGCGCCGCCCGCACTGCCGCAACTACACGATCCGCCGCATCGACCACGGCAAACGCGAGCTGGACATCGACTTCGTGCTGCACGGCGACGGCGGACCGGCCTCGGCCTGGGCCAACCGGGTGGCCGTGGGCGACCGAATCGGGGTGCTCAGCGACGGCGCCGACTACGACCCGCCGGCCGACACCACCTGGCAGCTGCTGATCGCCGACGAGACCGGGATGCCCGCCGTCACGTCCGCTTTGGAGGCCCTGCCCGCGGGCATGCCGGCGATCGCGTTCATCGAAGTGGACAACCCAAACGACCATATTCCCGTACGGGTCCCTGACGGCTCGACGCTCACTTGGCTGCACCGTGCCGGTCAACCCGCCGGCACCAGCAAGGTCGTGCTTCACGCGGTGCAGAAACTTCACTTTCCCGAGGGCATCCCGTACGCGTTCATCGCCGGCGAATCGGGCATGGTCACCTCCTTGCGCCGCCACCTGGTACGCACCCGGGGCGTGGACAAGAAGCGCGTGTACTTCTGCGGGTACTGGAAGGCTTCCGGCTCACTGATGTAATAGCCGCATGCCGTACGGGGTCCTGGGGCCGACGCTGGCCGGCCGGTCCCCCGCGACCGGCGGTGTGCGATTGCGCGCTCTGCTTGCGCGTTTACTGCTCGATGCCGGCCGTGCGGTGTCCCTCGACCGCCTGATCGACGACGTCTACGGGGACGACCCGCCGGCCGGTGCGGTCAACGCCGTGCAGTCCAACGTCTCGCGGTTGCGGCGAGAGCTCCCCATCTCGTACGACGGTGCGGGCTACCGCCTCGACGTTCCGCCGGACGAGGTCGACGCTCTCCGTTTCGCCCGTCTCGCCGCGGACGGGCGCGCGGCGTTGCACGCGTCCGACTTCGCCACGGCGTGCGCGAAGTTGAGCGAGGCGCTCAGTCTGTGGCGGGGTGAGGCGCTGGCCGATGTGCGGTCGGCGCCGTTCGCGGCCGCGGCCGCCGACCGCCTCGAACAGGCCCGGCGGCAGGCGGTCGAGGACCGCATCGAGGCCGAGCTGGGACCAGGCGGTCATTCGCCCGCCGGACCAGGCGTCAGCCGGAGCACGGCCGACGCGGTGAGCGAACTGCGCGAGTTGACGGCCGTGGCGCCGCTGCGCGAACGCGCATGGTTGCTCATGATGCGCGCACTTGTGGCGGGTGGCCGGCCGGCCGAAGCGCTCGCCGCCTTCGAGGAGGCGCGGCGTGTGCTGGCCGACCAGATCGGAGCCGACCCGTCCCCTGAGTTGGCCGAGATGCACGCCGCCATCCTGCGCGGCGGCCCGGCGCCCCGGCAGCACACGCCGGATCCGCCGCCGCCCCCGCGCACACCGCGCCTTCCGGCCCAGCTGAGCAGCTTCATCGGGCGCGGCGACGAGCTCGCCCGGATCGCGGCCGCGCTGCGGACCGCACGCCTGGTAACCCTGCTCGGACCGGGCGGTGCGGGCAAGACGCGGTTGTCGTTGGAGGCCGCGGCCCGGTCCACCAGCACCGAGACGTTCCTGGTCGAGCTGGCCGCGACGGGCCCGGCCGACGTGCCGCGGGCGGTCTTCGACGCGCTCGGCTTGCGCGACACAAGTCTGCTCGCCCGAACACCGCCTCCAGCCCCGCCCGGCACGACCCCACCCGGCACAGTCACGCCCGACACGACCCCGCCCGGCACAGTCACGCCCGACACGACCCCGCCCGGCACAGTCACGCCCGACACGACCCCGCCCGGCGCTGTCACGATCAGCGCGGCCACACCAGGCACGATCACGGCCGGCGCGGCCACATCCGGCGAGAGCGCAACCAGCGCGGCCACGACCGGCCCAGCCGCTGGCGGCGCCGCAGCACTCGGCGCGACCGCAGCCGGCCCGGTGGGGCCCGGGGCGTCGGCGGAACGTCGCGGCGACGGGCCGGACACGGTGGAGCGTCTGCTTGCGGCCCTCGACAACCGGGACGTGCTGCTCGTGCTGGACAACTGCGAGCATGTTGTGGAGGCAGCCGCTGTGCTGGCCGGGCGGCTGCTTGCGGGATGCGCGAAGTTGCGCGTTCTGGCCACCAGCCGGGAGCCGCTCGGCGTGACCGGCGAGGTACGGGTGGCGGTGGCCGGGCTGCCGCTCGACGCGGGTGTCCGGCTGTTCGCCGACCGGGCGGCCGAGGTCGGCGCCGGGTTCACGCTCGATGCGCGCACCGAGCCGGACGTGCACGGCATTGTCCGTACGTTGGACGGGTTGCCTCTCGCCCTGGAACTGGCCGCCGCCCGGTTGCCGGTCATGGCCGTCGACGAGCTGGCCCGGCGGATGGTCGACCGGTTCGGGCTGCTGTCGCGGGGCAGCCGCACGGCCGACGAGCGGCATCGCACCTTGCGGGCCGTGGTCGCCTGGAGCTGGGACCTGCTCACCGAACCGGAACGGCGACTGGCCGGGCGGTTCACGGTGTTCCGCGGCTCGGCCGACCTGGACGCGATCGAGCAGATATGCGGCCCCCAAACCAGCAGGCCCCAAACCAGCGGCCCCCAAACCAGCGGCCCACAGACCAGCGGCCCACAGAGCACCGGCATCCTCGATGTGCTCGACGGGCTGGTCGCGAAGTCGCTCATCGAACGGGACGGGTCGCGTTACCGGATGTTGTCGACAATCCGGGCCTTCTGCACCGAGCAGGTCACCGACCGGGACGCCGTCGTGGAGCGCCACGCCGCGTACTTCCTGGCGCTCGCCCGAACCGCTGACGCTCACCTGCGCGGGCCCGGGCAGCTGGTCTGGCTCGACCGGCTGGACGCCGACCGCGACAATCTGCACGCCGCCGTGCGCGACGGATCGGCCGAGCAGGGGCTGCAGCTGGTGTCGGCACTGTCGTTCTACTGGTGGCTGCGCGGCGCCCGCGGTGAGGCGTCGGCGCTGGCGCGCGAGTTGCTCGTCCGGGTCGGGCCGGTGGCGCCGGAGGGGCTGACCGAGGAGTACGTGCTGTGCGCGCTGAACGCCGGGCTGGCCGGGCCGATGGTCGCGGGTGAGCACCCGGCGCACTATCTGGCCGGGCTCGACCGTCCGCCGGCCCAGCCGTTCCTGCTCTATCTGTCGGCGATCGCCGCCGGGCCGCCGGCCGAACTGCAGGATCAGCTGCTCGACATGCAGGATGCGCTCACCGCGCGGCTGCGCGATTCGCCGTGGAGCGAGGCGCTGTCGGGGATCGGCGGCGGGTGGCTGGCGCTGTTCCGCGGGCAGGTCGACCGGGCCACGGCCGAGTTCGAGAAGGCGCTGACCGCGTTCCAGGGCCTGGGCGAGCGGTGGGGCATGATGCTCGCCCAGTCCGGGCGGGCCGAGATGGCGGTGGCGCGGGGCGATCACGCGGCGGCCCGGGGCCCGATGGACGAGGCGCTGCGGCTGGCCGGTGAGCTGGGCTCCCAGGTCGACCTGGCCGACCTGCTGCGCTCGCGCGGCGAGGCCCGCATGCTCAGCGGTGACAACTCCGGCGCGGCGGACGACTTCGCGCGGGCGATGACCTGTGCGGCCACGTGCGGTGCGCCCGAGCTGGTGGCGGCCGCTCGTCTCGGACAGGGCCGGCTGGCCCTGCGCGCCGGTGACCCGGAGACGGCCCGCGAACACTGCCGGGCCGCGCTGGCCGGATGCCCGGCCGACTGGTACGCGGCGGCCGGCATCCGGGTGACCATTCTGCTCGAACTGGGCCGGGTGGCCGAGGCGGCCGGCGACCCGGACGAGGCCGCTCGGTGGTACCGCCAGGTGACCCCCGGCGTGCCCGGCCCCGACGTCGATCGGGCCTTCGACGAGGCCCGGAAGGCGCTGGCCGCCATGGAGATGCGTTAGAACTGAATCATGAAGCTGCCGCCGCTGCCCGACACCCTTCCGCGTGCCATCGAGGCCCGCGGCGTGCGGCACAACACGCTGCGCGATCTCGACGTCGACGTCCCGCTGTGGCGCACGGTGGTCATCGCGGGCGTCTCCGGCTCGGGCAAGACGTCCCTGGCCATGGGCACCCTGTATGCCGAAGGTCTGCACCGTTTCCTCGAGGGGCTGAGCACCTACAGCCGGCGGCGGCTGACCCAGGCCCAGCGCCCCGACGCCGACCGGATCGACCATCTGCCGCCCGCCCTCGCCTTGCGTCAGCGCCCGCCGGTGCCCGGCCCGCGCAGCACCGTGGGCACGATGAGCGAGGTGCTCAACGTGCTGCGGCTGACCATGTCGCGGCTCGGCACCCACCGCTGCCCCAACGGTCACGACGTGCCGCCGTCGATCGCCACCCAGGCCATGGAGATCGGGTGCCCGATCTGCCACGTGCGGTTCGAGGCGCCGGGGGCCGAGTCGTTCGCTTTCAACTCGTACGGGGCCTGCCCGCGCTGCACCGGCATCGGCACCGTGTTCGAGGTCGACCCGGAGACCCTCGTCCCCGATCCCGCGAAGACGATCGAAGAGGGCGCGGTGCTGCCGTGGAACGTGGGCGGCCGGCGGTTGAGCATGTACGCGGCGGGTGAGCTCGGCGTCCGGCTCGACGTCCCGTACGGGAAGCTCTCGAAGAAGGAGAAAGAGCTCGTGATGGCCGGCGAACCGGTCAAGCAGCAGGTGGTGGTGTCGGGCAAGAACGGGCGGCCGGTGCAGCTGAACGTGACCTACGACAACGCCGTGACCGCCGCGACCAAGTCGGAGAACAGCAAGTATCTGACCTCGCACACGTGCCCGGTCTGCCACGGCACCCGGCTGCGTCCCGAGGCTGTCACCTCACGGCTCGGCGGGAGGAACCTGGCCGAGATCAGCGCCCTTGATCTCGAGTCGCTGCAGAGGTGGAGCCAGGAGCTGCCGCCGCTGATGCCGGCCGAGCTGAGCCGCCTGACCACCGGCCTGGTCAAGGAACTGGACGGCGCGATCCGGCCGCTGCTCGATCTCGGCCTCGGCTATCTGGGCCTGGACCGGGCCGGCGCCACCCTGTCGACCGGCGAACGGCAGCGCATCGAGCTCACCTCGACCGTACGGTCGAACACCACCGGCATGCTCTATGTGCTCGACGAGCCGTCGGTCGGCCTGCACCCGAGCAACGTCGAGGGGCTGCGCAAGACGATCGGCGCGCTGGCCGGCAACGGCAATTCGGTGGTCATCGTCGAGCACGATCTCGACGTGATCCGCACCGCCGACTGGATCATCGAGATGGGACCGGGCGCGGGCCGGTCGGGCGGCACGATCATGGCCACCGGCACCCCGGCCACGCTGATGAAGGACCGCAAGTCGATCATCGGACCCTTCCTCGCCGGACAGGTCGCCATCGAGCGGGCGCCCCGGGAAACAGGCGCCACCGCCACGATCACCGTCAAGCAGCTCTACAACCTGCGTGACGTGCACGCGGCCTTCGGGATCAACCGGCTGACCGGGGTGGCCGGCCCGTCCGGTGCGGGCAAGACCGCGCTGGTGCTCGACAGCCTGATCCCGGCCGCCCGCGCGCAACTGGCCGGCGACCCGCTGCCCGCCCACGTGAAGGCGCTCGACCTGGGCCCGCTGCGCTCGGTGGTGGAGATCGACGCGACCCCGATCGGCCTCAACGCGCGCTCGACGCCGGCCACCTATTCCGGAGCGTTCGACGCTATCCGTGCCCATTTCGCGGCCGCGTCCGGGCTCGGGGCCGGCCACTTCTCGTTCAACACCCGGGACGGCCAGTGCCCGACCTGCAAGGGCCTGGGCTCGATCGATCTCGACGTGCAGTACCTGCCCGACATCAACGTGGAATGCCCGCAATGTCACGGGGCGAGATTCAACGACGATTCCCTTTCCGTACGGGTCGACTCGCGCACCATCGCCGACGTGCTCGACCTGACCGTCAGCGAGGCCCTGTCGCTCTACGCCGAGGTGCCGGCCATCGCCCGCCCGCTGCGACCGATGGCCGACGTCGGTCTCGACTACCTGCGCCTGGGCGAGCCGACCCCGTCGCTGTCGGGCGGCGAGTCGCAGCGCCTGCGCATCGCCGCGCGCCTGCGCAGCAGCCAGCGCAACGTGCTCTACGTGCTGGACGAGCCCTCGACCGGACTGCACCCGGTCGACATCCGTACGCTGGCCGGCGTCTTCGACCGTCTGCTGGACGACGGCGCCACGATCGTCGTGATCGACCACGATCTGGACGTCCTGGCCGCGGCCGACCACGTCATCGACATGGGCCCGACCGGCGGCCCCGGCGGCGGCCGCATCGTCGCCCAGGGCACCCCGGCCGAGGTCGCCGCCGACCCGCACAGCGTCACCGGCCCCTACCTGGCCGAGCATCTGGCCCGCCGCCCCTGACCGCGGGCACCACGAGACGACGATGCTGACCGGGTGACGACGTCTCCGGGACTGAGCGCCGACCGGCGCTGGACCGTGCTCGCGGTGTGCGCCCTCAGTCTGGGCCCGCGCTGACCGACGCAGTCTGGGCCCGCGCTGACCGGGGCCGTCAGCGGCTCGTGCGTCAGCGGTCAGCGCCGAGCGGCACCCTCGGCGCATGACTTCTCCTGCCATCGTGGCCGACGGGCTGCGCAAGACCTACCGCGGTAAGGCCGCACTCGACGGGTTCGGGCTGACCGTGGCCACCGGCACCGTCTGCGGGCTGCTCGGCCCCAACGGCGCGGGCAAGACCACCGCCGTCCGCATCCTGGCCACCCTGCTCGACTTCGACGCGGGGCGGGCCGAGGTGGCCGGGGCCGACGTCGCCCGCGAGCCGGGCCTGGTCCGCGAGCGGATCGCCCTCACCGGCCAGTACGCGGCGGTCGACGGCTCGCTCACCGGGCGGCAGAACCTGGTGCTGTTCGGCCGTCTGCACCACCTCGGCCGGCGCGCCGCCCGGGCCCGGGCCGACGAGCTGCTCGACCAGTTCACCCTGACCGAGGCGGCCGACCGCTCGGCGTCCGAATACTCGGGCGGCATGCAGCGCCGGCTCGACCTGGCGGCCAGCCTGATCCGAGCGCCGCGGGTGCTGTTCCTGGACGAGCCGACCACCGGCCTCGATCCGCGCAGCCGCAACCAGGTGTGGGACACCGTCCGCAAGCTGGTCGCCGACGGCACCACCGTGCTGATGACCACGCAGTACCTGGACGAGGCGGACCAGCTCGCCGACCGCATCTCGGTGGTGGACACCGGCCGGGTCGTCGCCGAGGGCACCCCGGACGAGCTCAAGGCCACCATCGGCGCCGACCGGCTCGAGGTCGTGGTGCGCGACGCGGGCCGGCTGGCCGACGCGGCCGCCGTGCTGACCCGGGTCGTCGGGGCCGAGGTCGGCACCGACCCGGACACCCGGCAACTGCGGGCACCGGTGACCGACCGGGTCACCGCGCTGATCGAGGCGGCCCGGGCGCTGCGCGGAGCCGGGATCGCGGTCGACGATCTGGGCGTCCGCCGGCCTACCCTGGACGAGGCGTTCCTGCAGCTCACCGGGCACGGTGCGGCATGACGACGCTCGCCGACGGCTGGGTGATGACCGGCCGCTACCTGCGCCACGTGATCCGCGAACCCGAGCAGATCGTCATCTACTTCTCGCTGCCCGTGATGTTCGTGCTCGTCTTCGGCTACGTGTTCGGCAGCGGCATGGCCGTCGGCGGCGACAGCTACCGCGAGTTCCTGCTGCCCGGTGTCTTCGTGATGACCCAGCTGTACGGGCTGGGCGCCACCGCCACCGCCATCTCGCTGGACATCAGCCGGGGTGTGGTCGACCGGTTCCGATCGATGCCCACGGCCCGGTCGGCGCTCATGGTCGGCCGCAGCACCGCCGACCTGACCCGCGCGCTGCTCGAGATGGCCGTGCTGATCGTGTGCGGCCTGCTGGTCGGCTGGCAGGCGCACCGGGGCTTCGGCCCCGCACTGGCCGCGATCGGCCTGATCCTGCTGCTGCGCCTGGCCCTGACCTGGGTCGGCATGTTCCTGGGCAGCGTCGTGAAGAACCCGGACACGGTCAGCGTGATCGTCTTCCCGCTGGCCTTCCCGCTGACCGCCCTGTCCAACGTGTTCGTGGCTCCCGAGCAGATGCCGGCCTGGCTGGGCGCGATCAGCCAGTGGAACCCGATCTCGGCCACCGTCGCCGCCGCCCGCGAGCTGTTCGGCAACCCCGGCCTCGGCAGCGACGCCTGGCCGGCCGAACACGCGATGCTCCTGGCGGTGGCCTGGCCGCTGCTGCTGATCGCCGTCTTCGCCCCGCTCGCGATCCGCCGCTACCGCCGGATGAGCAGGTGAGCAGGTGCGAACTATTCCGGCGGGCGGCGCATGTCCCAGGCATCGGTTATCAGTTCTCGCAGACGAGAAACGGTCACCTCGGGCAACCGGCACATCACGAAGGGCAACCCGTCGTACGAGGGAATGGTGAAGAAAAGGTCGGGCTCGCCCAGGACGAGGGCCTGTTTCTCGGCCTCGTCGCCGACGTAGAGGACCGCGATGTCGGTGCGGATGACCCGCGGCTTACCCGGCTCACGCTGCGGATACGACCAGACGAAGCCGCGATTGCCGACCCGGAAGTCGAACCCGTCGCTGTCGATCTCGACCGTTCCGGCCAGGGCGAGCGCCAATCGGCGTACGTCGTCGGCGTCGGCCACCGCTATTCCTTCCGCGCGTGTTGAATGCGCGACTGATGCTATGGCACCACGAGGCGGACTCCGGGATCTGTGCGTAGTATGCGTCGGCACAGTTGTAACAGCAGGGGAACCGAGGAGCACGATGCCGCTAACTCCAGCCGACGTCCACAACGTGGCGTTCAAGAAGCCGGCCATCGGCAAGCGCGGGTACGACGAGGAGGATGTCGACGCGTTTCTCGACGAGGTGGAGCAGGAACTGATCCGCCTTCTCGAGGAGAACCGCGCCCTCGCCGACCAGGCCCAGCGCCCCGGCCCGGCCGGACCGGCCGCCTCCGGCCCGGGCAACCGCGCGCTCGAGGCCGAGCTGTCCGACCTGACCGCCCAGCTGGGCCGGCTGCAGGAGGCCCGGGCCCGGGCCGAGCAGAACGCCCGGAGCATGCAGACGCAGCTCGACCGCGCCCGCCGTGAGACCCCGTCGGCCCCGCCGCCGCAGGCCGTCGAGGCCGACTCGCCGGTGCTGATGATGGCCCGCCGCACCGCCGACGACCACATGCGCGACGCGCGGGCCGAGGCCGGCACGCTGATCGAGAACGCCCAGGGCGAGTCCGACAAGATCACCAGCGACGCGCAGCTGACCGCGAGCACGATCGAGAGCGACGCGCGCCGCAAGCACACCGAGTCGATGAACGGCCTGGTCGACAAGCGCAACTCGCTGCTCGACGAGATCGACAAGCTGGGCCGGCTGGCGCAGACCTATCAGCAGGCCCTGGGCGACCACGTCCAGCGTCAGCTGCAGGAACTCGACAGCGCGTCGGGCCGCGAGCTCGACTGACGGACCGCCGCCCCCGGGTATTCTGACCGGCCATGAAGACGGTGAGCCGCCGGCTCGCGCTGTGGCGCTCGGATCTCGAGGGCGGCGTGTGCGCGGCCCCCGAAGAGGGGGCCTCGGAAACCCGGGTACGGGTCGTGATCGAGCACCGCGGCGAGCGCACGGAGTTCGAGAGCGATCTGCAGCAGGACGTGGAGTGGCAGTTCGGCGGGCTGACCTGGCCGGCCGACCTGCCGCCGGGCACGTTCGTCACCGTCAGCTGGCATCCGCCGCACGGCGAGGCCACGATCCGCACCGAGCCGCTCGAGGAGCCGCTGAGGGTCGACGGGGTCGAGTATTTCTGCGCGTACGACCCCAAGGTCGTCACCCGCGACTCCCGGCCCGACAAATCGAACCGTTCGCAGGTGCTGCACGCCGTCCGCAAGCTGGGCCGGGTCTTCGACGACGGCAGTGCCGTGCTGACCGAGGAACTGCTGGCCAAGCGGTCCGGGCTGGGCCGTGGGCAGAAGGGCGCGTTCCTGCTCAAGAACGCGATCGACCAGCTGATCCGCGAGGGGTTCCTGACCCGGGTCACCGGCAGCGTCGACTCGGCCGGCCACCCGTCCTATCCGCCGGCCGACCGGCAGGCCGAGGCCGACATGGTGTTCTACGCGCCGATGGTCGAGCCGATCCCGGTCGAGTCGCACCGCGGCGAGCACTGGGTCACCGGTTTCATGCGCAAGCTGCCGCGTGGCGCCCAGCCGACCCAGAAGCAGCTCGACCTCTATCACCGGGCCCGCCAGTTCTCCGACATCGGCCCGTTGAAGCCCGGCTACACCTTCGTCCAGAAGCACCACCGCAACGGCTAGCCGATGATCACGGTCTGCAGTTCGGTGAACGCCTCCATCGGGTGGGCGCCGCCGACCCGGCCCAGGCCGCTGTCCGAGCCGGAGCGCCCGCCGAACGGCAGGTGACTCTCCCAGTAGTTGGTCGACTCGTTGACGTTGACCCACCCGGTGCGCACCGAGTCGGCGAACTCGAGCCCCGCCCGCAGATCCTCCGTGTAGATCGCGGCCAGCAGCCCGTACGGGGAAAGGTTGGTCATCTCGATCGCCTCGGCCAGTGAGCCGATGCCGACGATGGGCGCGACCGGGCCGAACGTCTCCTCGGTGGCGACCATCGAGTCGGCCGGCACCCCGTCGAGCACGGTCGGCGCCCAGTAGAGATCGGTCGGCCGTGTCGTGTCGCGCGCGCCGCCGGTCAGCAGCGTCGCCCCGCGGGCCAGGGCGTCGGCCACGTGGGCGTCCATCTTGGCCGCGACCCCGGCGTTGTTGAGCGGCCCCATCGTGGTGGTGTCGTCGAGGGGATCACCGAGCCGGATCTTTTCCCGTACGGCCGAAGTGAGCCGGGCCGCGAACTCCGCGCGGACGTCGTGGTGCACGAGCAGCCGCTCCCCGGCCGTGCAACTCTGCCCGGCGCAGAGGAAGCAGGCGGCCAGCGCCCCCTCGACCGCGCGATCCAGGTCGGCGTCGGCCAGCACCACGAGCGGACCGTTGCCGCCCATCTCGAGCAGCGTCGCCTTGCCCGCGGCGGCGCTCGCGACCAGCCGGCCGGTGGCGGTCGAGCCGATGAAGGCGACCGCGTCGATGCCCGGGTTGCGGGCGATCTCGTCGCCGACGACCGGCCCGGGACCGGTGACCAGGTTGAGCACGCCCGGCGGCAGGTCGGCGTCGGCGATGCAGCGGGCCAGCGCGACCGCGGCGACCGAAGTGGACGGAGCCGGAGTCCACACCACTGTGTTGCCCGAGGCCAGCGCGGGGGCGATCAGCTCGGCCGGCATGGTGTAGGGCCAGTTCCACGGGGTGATCACGCCGACCACGCCACGCGGGCGCCGGATCAGCAGCGCCCGCTTTCCCGGTGAGAACGAGTTGGGCAGCCCGCCGCTCAGGCGCTTGCCGTCCTCGGCGGCCATCCGCCAGTACGTGACCAGCTCGTCCACCTCGTCGTAGGCCTCGGCCCGCAGCGGCTTGCCCTGATCGAGGGTGAGCGTGCGGGCCAGCTCGTCACGGCGCGACTCGATCACGTCGGCCACCCGGTGCATCAGTGCGGCCCGCTCGAACGCGGTCCGACGCGCCCAGCCCGGAGCGGCCTGGCGCGCGATCGTGATGGCGGACCGGGCGTCGTCCCGATCCGCTTCCGGTACGCCGCCCAGTTCCTCCCCCGTGGCCGGGCTGGTCGCCATGGTGGTCCGGTGGGAACGCGCGGGCACCCAGGCGCCGCCGACGAACATCAAGTGGTCCACGCGGCCAGGCTATCGGCGGTCATCACACGGTGATAGGTGCGAACTGGGCTGTGTCGCGGGCCACGCGGCGACGTACGGTACTTCGACAGCCTTCGATCCGGAGCCGCAGCCCCGCGTTCCGGGCCGAACGACCCCCCGAAAGGAGTCGGCGTGCGTATCCGCATCGTCGTCGCTTCGCTTGCCGCCGCCCTCACCGGCGCCGTCGCCATCCCCTCGGCCGCGTCCGCCGCGGTCGGCGACCCGACGCCCAACATCATCGGTGGCGGCACGGTCTCGTCCGCGCCGTGGGCCGCCGCCGTCCTCAGCAACGGCAGCTTCACCTGCTCGGGCACGATCATCTCGGCCAACTACGTGCTGACCGCGCGGCACTGCATCTCGGGCACCATGTCGGTGCGGGTGGGCAGCGTCAACCGCACCTCGGGCGGCACGACCCGCGCCGTGAGCAGCACGTCGACCCGCTACGACCTGGCCCTGATGCGGCTCGCGTCGCCGATCACCACGTCCTACATGCCGCTGTCGAGCGCGTACCCGCCGGTCGGCTCGACCAACTCGATCTACGGCTGGGGCATGACCTGCTACAGCGGCTGCAGCGCCTCGACGACGCTGAAGACCGCCACCGTGCAGGTCACCTCGACCAACCAGACCGACGCGTACGGCGGTCGCGCGATCGGCAGCACCCGGATCAACGGCAACGCGTGGCGCGGCGACTCGGGCGGCCCGCAGGTCTACAACGGAGCCCAGGTCGGCGTGGCCTCCACGGCCGACGGCACGGCTCGCCAGTACTACGGCAGCGTCGCCTACAACCGCTCCTGGATCACGTCGGTCGCCGGCATCTGACGGTCGTTCATGCAGAGGGCGGCGTGCCGGTCGGCGCGCCGCCCTTCCGCACGACCAGGTAGCCCTGCGGCGTCCGCTCCTCCCCCTCGGGCGGCCGGTGCCCGTGGAAGACCACGGCGAACCCGGCCGCCGTGAAGCGTTCCTCCATCTCGGCGGCCGACAGCCAATACGCGTCGAACTCGACGCCGACCGTGCGCCCGCCCCGCCAGAGGCTGCCGTCGCCGTTCTTGTAGGCGGTCACCAGATAGCCGCCGGGCCGCACGACCCGCGCCAGCTCGGCGAACGCCGTCTCGCGCGAGGAGGGCGGCAGGAAGATCAGCGAGTACCAGCAGACGACCCCGGCCAGCGACCCGTCGGCGAACGGAAGATCGCGCAGGTCGGCCACCTCGTACGGGAAACCGGGGTTGTCCCGGCGTGCCACCTCGACCATGCCCGGCGAGAGGTCGACCCCGCGCGGCCGCACCCCGCGGCCGGCCAGGTAGGGCTCGAGCCGTCCCGTGCCGCAGCCGACGTCGGCCACCTCGGTGCCGAGGCCCGCGGCCAGAGTCAGTTCGCAGAAGAGGTCGAGGACGGCCCGCTCGATCGGCATGCTCTCCAGCAGCCCGGCCAGGTGCTCGGCGTAGAAGGGGGCGAGCACGTCGTGTGCGTCCCGCAATTCGTCGGTCTGTGCATCCACGCCCGGCACCTTAGCGAGGGGGTTTGTGGACAGCGGGTACTACAGTGCCGACGACGCAAAAGCGACATAAATCACCGACAATGGCCGGAAGCAGCGTTCAGCCATTTCTCAGCGAGGGGTGGGCACCATTCCCGGGAATGGTCGCGCAGGATGAGTGTGGAATGAGAAAGCCCCCGAAAACGGGCACTGGACTGGGCGCGGGTTCGATCTCTGTCGAACAATGAGGGCAGCGCGCGACGCGAGCATCCCACTACCCTGCGTACGGAAATGGGGCCTTTTGAATCCCCAACGTTGTCGGGAGGTTACTGCTCGTTCAGCGGGGTTGACTATTGGATCGTGACCATATATCTGTTCTGACGGCGTTGAGCCCGGCGCGGGCGGTCTCCATACTTTCTTCGGCGGCCTAACGCCCGTGTCACACGAGGGAGCCATTACATATGTCGGCAGGGACCGCCACGCGAGGCGATCGTGACTCACGCCGGGGCAATACCTATGGCGGTGGCGGAAACGGCGTGAAGGGCAAGAAGACGTCGAAGCGCCACAAAGCGCCGATGTGGGCCAAGGTGCTCACTTCCTTCGGCGCGATCCTGGCCCTGGTCGGTGTGGGCGGCATCGTGGCCGTGAAATACTTCCTCAACCAGCTCACCTCGAACATCCAGACCACGTCGAGCGTGCTCGACAACGACGGGCTGGGCAGCAAGACGGTCGCGGCGGGCAAGCTGCCCGCGGGCGCGATGAACATCCTGATGCTGGGGCTGGACACCCGCACCGGCTGGAGCGAGGACGACGCCCGCTCCGACACCATCCTGATCCTGCACATCACCGCCTCGCACGACCAGGCGTACATGATCTCGATCCCGCGCGACACGGTCACGAAGATCCCGGCCGACGACGAGATGGGCTTCCGGGGCACCACCGACAAGATCAACTCGGCCTACTTCTTCGGGGCGCAGGGCGGCCGGGGCTGGCAGGGCGGCGCCAAGCTGTCGACCAAGGCCGTGCACGAGCTGACCGGCATCGAGTTCGACGGCGTCACGGTGATCGACTTCAACGGCTTCAAGGGCATCCTCGAGGCGATGGGCGGCGTACGCCTCTGCGTCGACAAGCGGATGTGGTCGAGCCACTACGTGGTCAACAACGGCAAGGTGGAGTACGCGCACGGCGCCGACCCGAAGTCGCCGCCGCGCAACGCGCTCTGGTTCGAGAAGGGCTGCCGCGACATGCAGCCGTGGGAGGCGCTCGAGTTCTCCCGCCTGCGCCACTCGACCAACGGCGACTACGACCGCCAGCGCCACCAGCAGCAGCTGCTGCGCGCGATGGCCAAGAAGGCCAGCAGCGCCGGCATCATGGGCAACCCGACCAAGGTCTCCAAGATCCTCTCGGCGGCCGGCAAGTCGCTCAAGATGGACACCCACAACGTGCCGGTGGAGAACTTCATCTTCGGCCTCAAGGGCCTGGCCGCGGGTGACCTGATCCCGATCAAGACCAACGGCGGCACCTTCGCCCAGGGCGAGAACGGCGGCGAGGGCATCACCAAGGACACCCGCGACCTGTTCGAGGCGACCAGCGCCGACCGGCTGCCGGAGTTCCTGGGCCGTCACCCCGAGATGCTGATCAGTGACGGAACCGCCACCAGCTAGTCCCCACGGCATTACCGAGCGCCCCGGAAACAGTTCCGGGGCGCTTCGCGTACGAAGGAATCCGTCGTTGCTGTACGCGATGACGGATAATTACGCACCGAGATCATGTCGTAACAATTCGGGGGTACGGTCCCCACCCATGATTCGGCGGAGTTGCCTGGCCACGCTGTGTATAACAACGGTGGTCGCGGTTTCGGGCTGCGGCTCGGACAGTAACAACGAGATGGTTTTCGGTGGCGACCCGGTTACGCTGTGTGTGCGCCTGCCCGAGGAAACCTCCATGGTGGTCAGTGAAGTCGTGCGCGCGCCCGCCGGCGCCGACCTCAAGGTCCAGAAGATCGGGCTGGTCGGCGCCCAGAACGTGTCGGCCAAGGACGCCTTCATCGTGCCGCTCGGCAGTGGCCGCAGCCCGATGGGCAACACCCCCTATCCCCCGGCGGCCAACATGACCTGGGAAGCGCGGGTGCCGGCGGTCAACGCCACGATCAAGGCCGGCGAGGACGCCAACCTGCTGCTGGTGGTCAGCCGCAGCGGCGCCCTCGACGGCTCGGCCACCGGCATGCGGCTCGACTGGGCCGGCGGCTCCAAGACCAACACCACGTCGTACCAGTTCCGCTCGGTCTGCGGCGGCGCATAAAGGCCAGGCGTCGCAGATCAGCGCAGCGCGGGCAGCACCTTGGCGCCGAATGTCTCGATGAACGGCGTCAGGTCCTGCCCCACGTGATGCAGATAGATGCGGTCGAACCCGAGAGCGGCGTATCCGCGCAGCTTCTCGGTGTGCTCCTCGAGGTCGGCCGAGATGTTCACGACCTGACCGACCTGGTCGACCGTGACGTTCTCGCTCACCACGTCGAAGTGCTCGACCGTCTCGAGGTCCCAGCACACCGGCGGCGCGAAGATGTTGCTGCGCCACTGGTCGTGGGCGATCGCCTCGGCCTCGTGCATGGTCGGCGCCCAGCTCAGGTGCACCTGCAGGCAGATCGGGCCGCGCCCGCCGGCGTCCCGGTAGGCCGTGATCATCGAGCGCAGGTGCTCCTCGGGCGCGTTCACCGTCACCAGGCCGTCGGCCCAGCCGGCGCACCAGGCCGCGGTCTTCGTGCTGACCGCGGCGCCGATCAGCAGCGGGGGCGACGACGGCCGGGTCCACAGCCGGGCCCGGTCCACCTTGACCAGTCCGTCGCGGGTGACCTCCTGGCCGGCCAGCAGGTCGCGGATGACGCCGACGCTCTCCAGCAGGCGGGCCTCGCGGACCTCCTTGCGCGGCCACGGCTCGCCGGTGATGTGCTCGTTGCTGTATTCGCCGCTGCCCAGCGCGGCCCAGAACCGGCCCGGATACATCGCGCCGAGCGTGCCGATGGCCTGCGCGACGATCGCCGGGTGATAGCGCTGGCCGGGGGCGTTCACGACACCGAACGAGAGATTCGTGGCCTGCAGCGCGGCGCCGAGCCAGGACCAGGCGAACGCCGACTCACCCTGCCGGCTGCTCCACGGCGAGAAGTGGTCGGAGCACATCGCCGCGTCGAAGCCGGCGCGTTCCGCGGCGACGACGGCGGCGAGCAACTCGGCGGGCGGGATCTGCTCGTGCGAGGCGTGGATTCCGTACTCCGTCATGGACTCCACCTACCCAGTGCGTACGGAGTCCATCCGGGCAGACATTCAAATTTCCCTTTCCGCCTGACCCCGGAGAGCAATTGATCGTGTACGTTTCGCCGAGCGCATTCGCACCGCGTCACTCAAGGAGCACACCATGCGCCGGACCCTGGCCGCCGCCCTCGCCGTGATTCTGCTGGCCGGCACGGCCGCCTGCAACGATGACAAAGACCGGGCGGACGCCGGCGCGAACCTCACGAAGATCAACGTCGGGGTCATCCCGATCATCGACGTCGCGCCGATCTATCTGGGTAAGAACAAGGGATTCTTCGCCAGCCGGGGCATCGACCTCACGCTGTCGCCCGAGCAGGGCGGCGCGCCCATCGTCGAGGGTGTCCTCGGTGGCAAATATCAGTTCGGGTTCAGCAACGTGACCTCGTTGCTGGCCGCGCAGGCCGGTGGGGCGCCGCTCAAGGCGGTGGCGAGCGGAGTCGCCTCGAACGGGCGGACCGGGCGTGACTTCTCGGCGATCGTGGTGCCCGACGGCAGCCCGATCCGGTCGGCGAGCCAGCTGGGCGGCAAGCGGATCGCCGTCAACATCCTGAAGAGCCTGGGCGACACAACCGTCCGGCAGTCGGTGCGCCGGGCCGGCGGCAACCCGAAGAACCTGCAGTTCAAGCCGATGGCGTTCCCCGAGATGCCGGGCGCGCTGCAGAGCGGACAGGTGGACGCGGCCTGGGTGGTCGAGCCGACGCTGAGCGCCGTGCTGACCCAGGGCGGCCAGATCCTCGCGTCGAACTTCGTGGACACCGCGCCCAACCTGACCGTGGCGCTCTACTTCACCAGCCAGGGCACGATCACGGCCAAGTCCGATCTGGTCACCGCGTTCACCGAGGCGATCAAGGAGTCGCTGCGCTATGCGGCCGCGCACCCCGAGGAGGTGCGCGACGTGGTGGGCACCTACACCCAGATCACCGACACCGTGCGGATCGCGATGATCCTGCCGAGCTGGCCCGAAGACATCAACCGCCCGTCCATCGAGCGGGTGGCCCAGCTGGGCCAGCGGGACGGCATCTTCAAGAAGCCACCGGTGCTCGACCAGTTGCTGCCATAAGGCCAGTTATGAAACAGGCCTTACGTCAGGGGCCGGTCCTGGGCGGCTCGCCGAACGCCTCGCGGTAGGCGGTCGCGAACCGTCTCGGCCGGACGAAACCCCAGCGGCGGGCGACCCCGGCGACCGTCGTGCCGTCACCGGGCCGGGCCGCCCGGAGCTGGGCCCGGGCCTGCTGCAACCGGACCCGGCGCAGGTAGCCCGACGGCGTGGTGTCGGCGTAGCGGCGGAAGGCCTCCTGAAGGGTCCGGGAGTCTACTCCCGAGGCGGCGGCGATCTCCGACACGGTCAGGGGCCGGCCCGCCTCGGCCTCGATGAACGCCGTGGCCCGGCGGACCACGGCCGGCCCGGCCGACCCGGCCACGGGCATGCGCGAGGCAGTCATCGTCGTGTTGGGGAAAGCGCGCAGCAGCGCGGCCATGGCCAGGCGCAGCAGTTGCTCGGCCAGCACGGGTGGGATGTCCCGGTCGGGGTCGTTGAGGTGGTCGACCAGGAACGCGACCGTGGCCGCCCAGCTGTCGTTGAGCGCCTGGTTGCGCGGCACCCAGGACAGGAAGCGCAGGTCGACCGGGGCCAGGCCGGTGATCTCCTCGGCCAGCCCGGCCAGCCCGGCGAACGGCAGCCGCACGAGGGACTTCGCCGGCTCGACGTTGTCGAAGACGAGCGTGGTGCCGAGCGGGTAGAGGAACCCGTCGCCGGGGCCCTGGGTGTGTTCCTGGGAGCCGCCCTGGAACATGCCGTGCCCGTGCAGCCACACCCCGGCGATCAGCTGGGGTCGCGGGGTCATGGTGGAGCCGTAGCGGACCCCGTGGGCGGCGACGACGTCGGTACCCCAGTCGGCCAGGTGGGCCGAGCGTACCGAGAAGCCGACGGACGGCCGGTCGGTGATCGTGATGCGGGGCCGGTGGTCGGCGATCCGCATGATCGCGTCGACGGCGACGTCCTGGTCTCGGGTCCGCAGCTCGGTGCGGACGGGCCGGTCGGGCTTCACAGATCCCTCCTCTCCGACACGATGTGTTTCACCGGTCAGAGCACACCTCAAACGATTGCATAAGGCGTTTCACCGTTCGTCAAGGCCCGCCCGGGTGGTTCGTTCATGATGGGATCGTGCGGTTCCGATGGCTGGGCGCGGTCGCGCTGGTCGCCGTCGTGCTGCTGGCGGTGATCGGGTGGCGGGTCTTCCGAGGTGATCCGGCCGACGACGGGCCGCGTCCCGACCAGGCCCGACCGGGCCCGATCCTGCTCGTCCCCGGTTACGGCGGCAGCCGGACGGGCCTGAGCCGGCTGGCTCAGCGCCTCACCGCCGAGGGCCGGACGGCAACCGTTCTCACCCTTCCCGGTGACGGCACCGGCGCCCTCGAAGAACAGGCCGTGACGCTCGACACAGCGGTCACCGACGCTCTGAACGCGGGCGCGCCGAGCGTCGACGTGATCGGATATTCGGCCGGCGGCGTCGTCACCCGGCTCTGGGTCGAGAACCACCACGGCGCCGAGAAGGCCCGCCGGGTCGTCTCGCTCGGCTCGCCCCTGCACGGCACCCGGCTGGCCGGGCTGGGCGCCGCGTTCGCCCGCGGCTCGTGCCCGGTCGCCTGCCAGGAACTCGCCCCGGACAGCGATCTGCTCGACGGCATCGACGGCGCGCTGCCCGCCGGTCTGCCCTGGCTGTCGATCTGGACCACTCTCGACGAGACCGTCCAGCCACCCGACTCGGCCCGGCTCGACGGCGCGGTCAACCTGCCGTTGCAGGACCTCTGCCCGGCCGCGCGTACCGGGCACGGCGAGCTGCCGACCGACCCGTACGTGACCGCGCTGGTCCTCGATGCCCTGAGCGCGGACACCCTGATCCAGCCGTCGGCCTGCCCTAGGGTGTGAACCCGGTCCGCACGTCGGCACCGGCCGACAGGAGCAACTGCAGGAGCAGCCGCGCCTTGTACGGGTGCAGCTCCCCGGCCGGGATCAGCCCCCGCCCGACGAGATCGCGCTCCGAGCCCGGGAACCCGTACGTCTCCACGCCCACCCATCCGGCGCCGGTCCGCGAGGCCAGCACCACCGGCATCCGCCCCGCGAGCGCCCCGAGCGGTTCGACCCACCCGGCCGGCACATGTCCCACGCCGAAGCCCGCCACAACCAGACCATCAAGGCTTTCCCCGTACGCCCGCAGCAGTCCCCCGTCGTCCCCCAGTGTCGCCACACACAGGCCGACCCGTGCGAGCGCCCCGGACGGCACCGGCACCCGGCGACGGCCCGAAGGCCGGTTGACGATCCGCACCCGCCCCTCGGCGACGTACCCGAGCGGCCCGCCGTCCGGCGACACGAACGCCCCGGTGCTCATCGAGTGGGTCTTGGCCACCCGGGCCGCGGCGTGGATCTCGTCGGCCAGCACCACGACGCAGCCCAGCCCACGGCTCGCCGGCGAGGACGCCACCCGGACGGCGGCCAGGAGGTTCGCCGGTCCGTCGGCGCCCGGCAGCATCGGGTTGCGCATCGCGCCGGTCACGACGATCGGCTGGTCGCCGTCGTGGAGCAGGTCGAGCACGTACGCGGTCTCCTCGATCGTGTCCGTGCCCTGGGTGACCACCGCTCCCACCGCCCCTGCGGCGAACTCCGAGGCGAGCCGGGCGCGCAACTTGAGCAGGTCGCCGAGGTCGAGGTGCGCACCCGGCACGTTCCGGATGTTCGCCACCCGCAGGGGCAGCGACCCGAGGGCGGGCACGGCGGCCACGAGATCCTCCGCGCTCAGGGCGGGCGCCACTCCCCCGTCCGGCGTGGTGGTCATCGCGATGGTGCCGCCGAGCCCGGCGACGAGAACGTGGGTCACCACCCGATCATGTACCAGGCGGCGCTCTCGCCGGGCACGGTGTCCGCGGTCGCGTACGGGTCGCTGGCCAGCAGCAGTTCGGCCGGGTCGACCCGGACCGGGGTGTTGTTCAGGTTGACCACGCAGCGGAAGGCCGGTCCGCGGCGGAAGGCGAGCACCCCCTCGGGCGCGGGCAGCCAGGTCAGCGAGGCGGTGGCGAGGGCCGGGATCTGGTGCCGCAGGGACAGGGCGGCCCGGTGCAGGTTCAGGGTCGAGCCGGGGTCGGCGGTCTGGCGTTCGACGGTCAGGGACTTCCAGTCGGACGGCTGGGGCAGCCACGACTCGTGGCCGGGGCCGAAACCCAGCGACGGCGCCGAGCCCGACCAGGGCAGGGGCACCCGGCAGCCGTCGCGGCCCCGTTCGGCCCCGCCGGTGCGGTAGAAGACCGGGTCCCGGCGTACGCGATCGGGAAGGTCCTCGACCTCGGGCAGGCCCAGTTCGTCGCCCTGGTAGAGGTAGGCACCGCCGGGCAGGGCGAGCATCATCAGGGCGGCCGCCCGGGCCCGCCGCACGCCCAGCGGACCGCCGCCGTAGCGGGTCACGTGGCGGACCTCGTCGTGGTTGGACAGCACCCAGGTGGGCGGGGCGCCGACCGTCTCGAGCGCGCCGATACTGTCGTCGATCGCGGTGCGCAGGGCGGTCGCGTCCCACGGCGCCTTGAGCAACGCGAAGTTGAAGGCCGTGTGCAGCTCGTCCGGCCGCAGATAGAGCGCGAGCCGCTGGACGCTCTGCACGACGATCTCGCCGACGAACATCCGGTCGCCCGGATAGTCGTCGAGCACCCGGCGCCAGCCCCGGTAGACGTCGTGCACCTCGTCGACGTCCCAGTGCGGGTGGGCGGCGCCGGGCCGGGTCAGATGCTCGCCCAGGTCGGGCATCTGCGGGTCCTTGGCCAGGCCGTGCGCGACGTCGATGCGGAAGCCGTCGACCCCGCGGTCGAGCCAGAACCGCAGGATCGAGTGGAACTCGGCGCGCACCTCGTCCGAGGTCCAGTCCAGGTCGGGCTGCTCGGGCGCGAACAGGTGCAGATACCACTGGCCGTCCGGCGCCCGGGTCCACGCCCGGCCGCCGAAGTTGCTGGTCCAGTTGTTGGGCGGCTGGTCGCCGGCCGGGCCGCGGCCGTCCCGGAACAGGTAGCGGCGACGGGCCGCGCTGCCCGGCCCGTCGGCCAGCGCGGCCCGGAACCACGGGTGCTCGTCCGAGGTGTGGTTGGGCACCAGGTCGATGACGATCCGCAGCCCGAGCGCGTGGGCGTCACGGATCAGCGCGTCGGCGTCGGCGATGGTGCCGAACCGGGGGTCGACGTCGCGGTGGTCGGCCACGTCGTATCCGTTGTCGGCCTGCGGCGACGGATAGAACGGGTTGAGCCAGACCGCGTCGACCCCCAGATCACGCAGGTAGGGCAGGCGGGACCGGACGCCGGGGAGGTCTCCGATCCCGTCGCCGTCCGCGTCGGCGAAACTCCAGACGTACACCTGGTAGAACACCGCGCGGCGCCACCACTGCGTACGGCTCATGGGGTGACCGGGTCGGACGACGTGTCCATCCGCTCGCGCAGCTCCTCCTCCTCGAGGGTGGCCAGGTCGGCCGCGGCCGCCTCGTCCCGGGTCAGGTTGGTTCCGGTCCGCGGGTCGAACAGGTGCATGCGGGTGGTGTCGGCCCAGAACTCGCCCTCGTGGTTCTCGCGCAGCCGGCTCATGGCGTCGATCGACACGATCAGCTGGGTGCGCAGCGCCTCGCTGTCGAGCTCGGCGGCCAGGTCGGCCAGCTGCTTGGTGACCTCCGCGTTGGCCTCGAACGGGATGTACGCGTACTGGGAGTCGCCCAGCCACTCGGTGACGTCGACCTTGGCCCGGAACTTGGCGCCCCGCTCCCGCTTCGCCGCGTCCAGCATCCGGGCGTCCTCGAAGTGCTCGGGCCGGATGCCGGCGATCAGCAGCTGCCCGTCGGTGACCTTGTCGGCCGCGATGGCGGGCAGGTCGACCTCGAGGAAGGGCAGCTTGAGCCGGTTGCCCGAGACCACGGCGGGCAGGAAGTTCATCGGCGGGGAACCGATGAACCCGGCCACGAACATGTTGACCGGCTGCTCGTACAGCTCGCGCGGCGAGGCCACCTGCTGCAGCAGACCGCGGCGCAGCACGGCCACCCGGTCGCCCAGGGTCATCGCCTCGGTCTGGTCGTGCGTGACGTAGACCGTGGTGGTGCCCATCCGCCGCTGCATGCGCGAGATCTCGGTGCGCATCTGGCCGCGGAGCTTGGCGTCCAGGTTGGACAGCGGCTCGTCGAACAGGAACGCGTTGACCTGACGGACGATGGCCCGGCCCATGGCCACCCGCTGGCGCTGACCGCCGGACAGGTTGGCCGGTTTGCGGTCGAGGTGCTCGTTGAGCTCGAGCATGTCGGCCGCCTCCTTGACCCGGCGGCGGATCTCGTCCTCGGTGACCTTCTTGTTCAGCCGCAACGGGAACGCGATGTTCTCGAACACGGTGAGGTGCGGATAGAGGGCGTAGTTCTGGAACACCATGGACAGGTTCCGGTCGCGCGGCGCCTTCTCGTTGACCCGGTCCCCGCCGATCACCATGTCGCCCGAGGTGATGTCCTCGAGCCCGACGATCATGCGGAGCAGGGTCGACTTGCCGCAGCCGGAGGGCCCGACCAGGATCATGAACTCGCCGTCGGCGATGCTCAGGCTGATGTCGTTGACCGCCTTGAAGCCGTCGCCGTACTCCTTGACGATGTTGCGCATCTCGATGGCTGCCACGGAAACGTCCTTTCAGCCCTTGACGGCGCCGTTGGTGAGACCGGCGACGATCTTGCGTTGGAAGAGCAGCACGAGGACGACCACCGGGATGGTGACGACCACGGCGGCGGCCGCGATCGGCGCGGTCGGCTGCGAGAACTGCGAGGCGCCCTGGAAGAACGCGAGCGCGGCGGGCACCGGACGGGCCGCCTCGCTCGAGGTGAGCGTGATGCCGAAGACGAAGTCGTTCCACACCGCGAAGAAGGTGAGGATGGCCGCGGTGAAGACACCCGGGGTGGCCAGCGGGACGATGACCCGGCGGAACGCCTGCCAGGCGGTCGCCCCGTCGACCTGGGCGGCCTGCTCCATCTCCCACGGGATCTCGCGGAAGAACGCGGCCAGCACGTAGACCGCCAGCGGCAGCGAGTAGGACAGGTACGGGATGATCAGGCCCAGCCAGGTGTCGTAGAGCCCGATGTTGCGCCACAGGTCGAACAGCGGCGTCGCGATCGCGATGACCGGGAAGACCGTGATCGCCAGGGCCACCCCGAGCACCAGCCGCTTGCCCGGGAACTCCAGGCGCGAGATGGCGTACGCGGCCAGGGTGGCCAGGATGACCGAGATGGTGGTGGCGATCAGCGACATGCCCACCGAGTTGCGCAGGGCCGTGGTGAACAGGTCGGAGGCGAACACCGTCTTGTAGTTCTCCCAGCTCCACGTGGTCGGGAAGAACTGGTTGTTGGTGATGTCGTCGCCCTCCTTGAAGGAGAGCGAGATGATCCAGATGACCGGGATGATGGCGTAGGCGATGATCAGGATCGCCCCGGCGATCCAGAACGCCTGCGTACGGCGGCTGACCTTCACTTCTTGACCCCCCTCTGCTGCGACAGGTCGGTCTTGAAGACCTTCACGAACATCACCGCGATCAGGACGACGAGGATGGCCAGGATGACGCTGACCGCCGAGCCCAGGCCGACCATGACCCGGCTGATCGTCTGGCGGTAGGCCAGGAACGACAGGGTCTCGGTGCTCTGCGCGCCGGCCGTCATGATGAAGACGCTGTCGAAGATGCGGAACGCGTCGAGCGTGCGGAACAGCAGGGCCACCATGATGGCGGCCTTCATGTTGGGCAGGATGACCCGCTTGACGCGCTGCCAGGCGGTGGCCCCGTCGACCTTGGCCGCCTCCAGGTAGTCGTCCGGGATCTGGGCCAGACCGGCCAGCAGCAGCAGCGACATGAACGGCGTGGTCTTCCAGATCTCCGCGACGCAGACCGTGAACAGGGCGGACCAGGTGCCGCCGAACCAGTCGAAGTCGCCCAGCCCGAACAGCCCGTTCACGAAGCCGTAGGTGTTGCTGAAGGCATAGGCCCAGGCGTACGAGGAGACGACCGTGATGATCCCGTACGGGACCAGGATCGCCACCCGCAAGGCCGTGCGCAGATAGAGCGCGCGGTGCATGACCATGGCCAGCGCGAAGCCGAGCACCAGCTCGACCGACACGGTGACCACGGTGATGATCACCGTGACGCCGAACTGCTTCCAGAACAGCCCGTCGGTCAGGATCGTGACGTAGTTGCCGAGGAAGACGAAGCTGCGCCCGGACGGATCGGTCAGCCGGAAGTCGAACAGGGACAGCCAGATGGCGTTGAGGATCGGATAGCCGGTGACCGCCACCATGGCGATGAACGCCGGGCCGGCCAGCATCCAGCCGAGGTTGCGTTCCTTACGCGTACGGTCGGTCAGCCGCACCCGGCGCGCCGAGCGGGTCTCCTTGGGCGGACGGGGAGGCGCGGCGGAAGTGGTGGTACTCATGGCCGCTCCCTAGATCAGTTTCTTGTTGGACAGGACGTCCTCGAGAAGCTGGTTGGCCTCCCGGGGGGTGGAGTCGGGCGACAGCGCGTCCGGCGGGTGGAACGCGGTCTGGATCGAACCCGTGACGTCGCCGTAGTAGGGGCTCACCGGGCGGGGCGTCGCCGCGTCCAGGCCGGTGCGGATCTCGTCGGCCATCGGGAACTTCTCGCGGATCTCGGGGTCGTCGAAGACCGACTTGAGGGCGGCCGGGTTACCCGCCTTGATCATGAATTCCTTCTGGCTCTGCTCCGACACGAGACACCGGATCGCCTGCACGGCGAGGTCCTTCTTGCGGCTGTAGGAGCTGATCGACAGGCCGAGACCGCCGGACGGGGCCGCGCTCTCGGTGCCGGCGTCGACTCGCGGATAGGCGGCCCAGCCGACGTCGTCCTTGAAGTTGGCCGGGAGTGAGCCCTCCTCGATGGCCGAGTCCATGGCGGCCCAGACGTACGGCCAGTTGACCATGAACCCGCCGTTGGCGGCCTGGAACGCGGCCCGGGAGTCCTCCTCGCCGGCCGTGCTGAAGCCGGCCGGGGCGGCCGGCGAGACCGCGAGTTCGTGCATGATGCGCGCGGCGTTCTGACCGGCCGGGCTGTTGATCCCGCCCTTGACCTCGTTGGCCGGCAGGTTCTCGGAGCCCGGCTGCAGGATCGAGCCGCCGCCGGACGCGATGAGCGCGTTGACCCAGACCATCAGGCTCTCGTTGCGCCGGCCCTGTGCGGCCAGGGTGACCCCGGCCTGGGTGGCGCCCTTGATCAGCTGGTCCCAGGTGACCGGGCCCTTCGACGGGTCGACGCCCGCCTTGGCCAGCACCGACTTGCGGTACCAGAGCAGCTGGGTGTTGCCGTAGAGCGGGGCCGAGTAGAGGGTGTCGCGGAAGGTGGACTGCTTGAGCGGGCCGTCGAGCACGCCGGTCGAGAACTCGGTCCGCTCGGCCGCGGTGAACGGCCGCAGGAACTTGGCGTTGGCGAACTCGGCCATGAACGGCGGGTCCACGCTCACGATGTCCATCGAGCGATCCTCGGCGGCGAGCCGCCGCAGCAGCTGCTCGCGCCCGCCGGCCGCGGTGTTGGGCAGCCGCTGGATGTTGAAGGCGAAGGCGCCGCCCGACTCGGACGCGCAGCGGGTGGCCACGTCCTCCTGGGCGGCATCGGCGATGTAGTAGGTGAGGGTGGTGGATCCGCCGTCGCCCCCACCGCATCCGGACAGGACGGAGGCGAACAGGACGAGAGCGGAGCCTGCCGCCCACTTCTTCTTGAGCACGGTCGGTCGTCCCTTCTGCAGTGAAGGTCGCTTGGAACCGCTTGCAGATCTCACCCTCATTGTGATGTGCGTCATATGTCAAGAGTCACTATGTGCACGCACTGCGTGATCGGAAACGTTTCCAGTCGGGGTTAAGCTGATCGCTGTGCCGCCTCAGACGAGGATCAACATGGCCGATGTCGCACGCCGCGCCGGTGTGTCGATGGCGACCGCCTCCCGCGCGCTCAGCAACCACCCGCACGTCGCCGCCGAGACCCGGCGGCGCGTGCTGGCCGCCGCCGAGCAACTGTCCTATGTGATCTCACCCGAGGCGTCCCGGCTGGCCGGGGGCACGACCGGCCGGGTCGCGGTGGTCGTTCCGCACCTGTCCCGCTGGTTCTTCGCGACCCTGCTCGACGGGCTCGAGTCGGTGCTGCGCGAGGCCGATCTCGACGTGCTGCTCTACCACGTGGGCGACGCCGACGACCGCCGCGACTTCTTCCACCGGCTGCCGGCCCGGCGCAAGGTCGACGCCGTCGTCGTGCTCGGCATGCCCGTGGCCGACGGCGAACGGGAGCGCCTGGAATCGATGGGCGTGCACATCGTGGCGGCCGGCGGCCAGGTCGAGAATTATCCGTACGTCTCGATCGACGACGGCGAGGCCGGCCGCCAGGCGGTCGACCACCTGCTGCTGCTCAAACACCGGCGGATCGGCATGATCGCCGCGGTCGACCCGACCGAGCCCGGCTGGCCGGCCAACCCCGGCCGCAGCCGGGCCTACCACGAGGCCCTCGCCGCGGCGGGCCTGCCGGCCGACCCGGGCCTGGTCGTCACCGTGCCGTGGGGCGGGCTCAGCGGCGCCGACGCGATGGCCCGGCTGCTGAGCCTGCGCGAGCCGCCGACGGCCGTCTACGCCCACTCCGACGAGGTGGCGTTCGGGGCGATCCACACGCTGCGCCGGGCCGGGCTGCGCATCCCCGGCGACATGTCGGTGGTGGGCATCGACGACCACCCGATGGCCGAGCTGGCCGACCTGACCACGGTGGCCCAGCCCGTACGGGAGCAGGGCACCGCCGCCGGCCGGCTGCTGCTGTCGCTGCTCTCCGGGGCCGAGACGGGCGGCGGGCTGACCGTGCCGACCCGGCTGGTCGTACGCGGCTCGACCGCTCCCCCACGCCGCTGAGACCGGCTCGCGCAGCTGAGAATCATGCGTTACTGCAGCTCCTGGGCATCTGCCGCGTTGTCGCATGCCTACCCTGGCGCCTAGCATCGGGCCATGTCCGACCACCAGCACCACCACCATTGGCCGACCCCGCATTCCCACGACAGCGCCGACAAGGTGGACTCCGCGCTGGAGTCGTCCCGGGAGGGTCTGCGGGCGCTCTGGATCTCGCTCGTCGCGCTCGGCGTCACGGCGGCTCTGCAGGCCGTGGTCGTGGCGCTCTCGGGATCGGTGGCGCTGCTCGGTGACACGTTGCACAACGTGGCCGACGCGCTGACCGCCGTGCCGCTGGGAATCGCGTTCGTGCTCGGACGGCGGGCGGCCACCCGGGCCTACACCTACGGTTTCGGCCGGGCCGAGGATCTGGCCGGCGTGGTCATCGTGCTGGTCATCCTGGGCTCGGCGGTGCTGGCCGGATGGACCGCGGTCGACCGCCTGCTGCACCCGCGCGAGATGACACACCTGCCCTGGGTGCTGGCCGCCGGCGTGATCGGTTTCGCCGGCAACGAACTGGTGGCCCGCTACCGCATCACGGTCGGGCGCCGCATCGGCTCGGCCGCGCTTGTCGCCGACGGATTGCACGCGCGCACCGACGGCTTCACCTCACTCGCCGTGGTACTCGCCGCAGCCGGCGCCTGGGCCGGATGGAGCTGGGCCGATCCCGTGGTCGGCCTGGCCATCACCGCCGCGATCGCCTTCGTGCTCAAGGACGCCGCGCGCGAGGTCTACCACCGCCTGATGGACCGCGTCGACCCAGCGCTGGTCGACCAGGCCGAGTGCGAGCTGCGCACCGTGCCGGGCGTCCGGGACGTCACCGGTGTCCGGCTGCGCTGGGTCGGGCACCGCCTGCAGGCCGAGGCCGGCATCGTGGTCGACGAGAAACTCACCGTCGTCGCCGCGCACGAGATCACGGCCGATGCTGAGCATCGCCTGAAGCACCGCGTGCCCCGCCTGACCACGGTGACCATGCACGTCGATCCGGCCACGCCGGGCCGGCACCTCAACGCGACGCCAGTGTCCTAGCAGACCCGGTCGCCCGGCGCGACCCCGAAACACCGGCTGGACGGACCGTCCGGAAAGACGTTCAGACGGAAGATCGTAGCCACGCCGGGGCATCTCACAAGTCGGGAGAGGCAGGAGTTGAATGTGTTTCTTCATTGAGTAGTCTGCACGCCGTCGTCTTGTGATGAGGAGCGCGCACAACCATGGTTTCCAACCTTCTTGACCTTTCCGCGAACCCGGCCACGAAGGAGGCCATCGTCAAGGACGCCCAGGCGCTGGTCGAGTCGGAGCTCGCCAACAAGTCGGGCCTCTCGGCCGGTGCGGTGAAGCTTGCCTACAAGGCGATCACCTCGTTCGCCCCGGGTTACTACACCGAGACCCTGAACATCCTGGTGCCCTCGATGCTCGAGGCGCTGCAGCCGTTCTGGGGCGACTTCCAGACGGCCGGTGGCGGCTCGTTCGGCGACTACCTGGTCAAGCGCCAGGACGAGGTCACCCCGGCCCTGCTGAAGGTCACCGACGACATGGCCCACTCCTCGGAGAAGGCCGTCGTCGTCAAGGCCTACAACACCGTCCGCGGTGGCGCGTCGAAGCACATCGAGGCCGCCCTGCCGGCCCTCGGCACCCTGGTGGAGAAGTACGCCGCCTGATCGTCGCGAGTGCGGGGGCCGTTTCCGGCCCCCGCATCGTCACATGTGGACGGTCCGGTCGATCCCGATCGCGTCGAGGAACCTCTCGTCGTGGCTGACCACCACGAACGCTCCCCGATAGGCCGTCAGGGCCGCCTCCAGCTGGCCCACGCTGTCCAGGTCGAGGTTGTTGGTCGGCTCGTCCAGCAACAGCAACTGCGGGGCCGGCTCGGCGAACAGCACGCACGCGAGCGTCGCCCGCAGCCGCTCGCCGCCCGAGAGCACCCGCACCGGCAGATGCGCGCCGGCCTTGCGGAAGAGGAACCGGGCCAGCAGATTCATCCGCTCCGCGTCGGCCAGACCCGGCGCCGCCCGGGCCAGGTTCTCGGCCACGCTGCGGTCCTCGTCGAGCAGATCGAGGCGCTGCGACAGGTAGGCCACCTGCTTCCGGGCCCCGGACTCGATCATGCGCAGCAGCGTCGACTTGCCGGATCCGTTGCGTCCGAGCAGCGCGATCCGCTCCGGCCCCCGGATGATCAGGTCCCGGCCTTCGAAGACCACCTTTTCCCCGTACGCCGCACGAAGGTTCTCGCCCTCGAAGAGCGTGCGCCCGGCCGGCACCGCCGTCTGCGGCAGATCGATGACGATCCGGTCGTCCTGCCGGGCCGCCCAGCTCGCCTCGTCGTATTTCGCCTGCGCCTCGGCCACCCGCGACGCGTGCACCTCGCCGCCCCGCGCGGCCGACACCTGGGCGCTGTTCTTGAGGTTGCCGGCGTGGATGCGGGACAGTCCCGCGTCGCCGACGTTGCGGGCGGCCGTCGACATCCGGCGGGCCGAGCGCTCGCGGGCCTGCTGCATCTCCCGCTTCTGCCGCTTGAGGTCCTGCTCGGCGTTGCGCACCTGCCGATCGGCCACGTCCCTCTCATTCACGAGCGTTTCCTCGTACGCGGTGAAGTTGCCCCCGAACCACCGCAGCTCACCGTGGTCGAGCGCGGCGATCCGGTCCATCTCGTCGAGCAGTGCCCGGTCGTGGCTGACCACGACGAGGCACCCGGTGTAGTCCCGTAGCGCGCGGGTGAGCAGAGCACGGGCCACGGTGTCGAGGTTGTTGGTCGGCTCGTCGAGCAGCAGCACGTCGGGCCGCCGGAGCAGCTGGGCGGCCAGCCCGAGGGAGACGACCTGCCCGCCGCTGAGCGTGCCGAGCCGCCGGTCGAGCGACACGTCGCCCAGGCCGAGCCGGTCGAGCTCGGCCCGCGATCGTTCCTCGACGTCCCAGTCCGTGCCGACCACGGCGAAGTGCTCCTCGGCCGGATCACCCGACTCGATGGCGCGCAGCGCGGCCAGCGTGCGGTCGACGCCGAGCACCTCGGCCACGGTCTGGTCGCTCGCGAACGGCAGATGCTGCGGCAGATAGCCGAGCACGCCGTCCACGGTGACCGAGCCGCCGGTCGGGGTCAGCTCGCCGGTGATCAGGCGCAGCAGCGTGGTCTTGCCGGTGCCGTTGGCGGCCACGAGACCCGTACGCCCGGCCGGGAAGGACGCGGTGAGGCCGGCGAAGACCTGGTCTTCCGCGTAGGAAAAAGACAGATTTGTGCACACAAGCACGAGAAACTCCGCAAGGGCTGGAGGTGGCAGGACACGACAAGGTCGGCCGCGGCGTCACACGCCTGCGGCCGGTCCGGGGCATTCACCCGGAGATGTCGTCGTCACATGCCACGTAGCTCCCTCGCTCGGTTCGCTAGGCAGATTAGCTCGCGGCCCGCCGGAGCGCATGGAAATTAATGTCGCGCCGGTGCCGGAACCCCATCGCCAGGTAGAGCCGGATGGCGTTCTCGTTGAAACCGGCCGCGTGCAGGAACGGGATCTCGCCCCGCTCCCGGATGCCGGCCGCGACCGCCCGCACGAGCCGGTTGGCCAGCCCCTGCCCGCGATAGGCGGGGTCGGTGCAGACGGCGCTGATCTCGGACCAGCCCGGCGGCCGCACCCGCTCACCGGCCATCGCCACCAGCGCGCCGCCGCGCCGGATCCCGAGGTAGCCACCCAGCTCGTAGGTGCGCGGCCCGAACGGCCCGGGTTTGGTGCGCTCGACCAGATCCAGCATCTCCGGCACATCGGCCGCGCCGAGGCGCACCGCCTCGTCATCGTGGGCGCCGGCGAGATCCTCGCCCGTGAGCTGCACACCCTTACCGCCGCCGAGCAACTCCCAGCCCGCCGGCGTGGTGTCGGGCGCGGCCGGCATCAGCACGGTCTCGTCCGGCTCGACCAGCTCCGCGAGATCGGCCCAGGCCGCCGGGTCGCTGACGTCGTCGACGGCCACGAACGGGGACACGTCCGGCTGGTAGCGGGCGGCCTGACCGCGTACGAGGGAAAACGGTTTCTGATCGTGCCGGAGAGCCGACCACACGGGATTGTCGAGCACGCCTCTTTCCTACCGCTTCTCAGGGGCGCAACCCGGGTGGAGACCGGCGGGTGTGACCGGACGCACGATCCGGTCGACCCGGCAGCGCGCGGTCAGCGAAGCAGCAGGTGGACGTCGCCGAACTCGTGCCACAGATAGCGCTCGCGCAGCGCCTCGGCGTACGCGACCCGCAGCGTGGCCTCCCCCGCGACGGCCGTGAGCATCTTCAGGTGCGAGGCGCGCGGCTCGTGCAACCCGGTGAGCAGCCCGTCGACGGCCCGCAGGTGGTGATCCGGCTCGATGACCAGGTCGGTCCAGCCCTCGGCTGCTTGGATTGAGGACTCGAGCGCCCGCACCACAGTCGTCCCCACGGCGATGACCCGGTGGCCACTGGCACGGACGTATGGGATAAGCGAAGCGGTCGACGCGGGCACCTGGAACCACTCGGGATAGGGCGGCTCGTCCACCTCGGCCGAGGCCACGCCGGTGTGCAGGGTGATCGGCGCGACCAGCACGCCCCGGCCGGCCAGCGCGGCCAGCACCGCCCCGGTCAGCGGACGGCCCGCGCTGGGCATCTCGGCACTGCCGGGCTCGGTGGCGTACGAGTTCTGGTACGTCTCGATCGGCCAGTCGCGGTCGGTGTAGCTGTAGCGGATCGGCCGGCCGTGCTTCTGCAGATAGCTGACCCGGTCGCCGGGCACGTCGGCCAGCGCCACCCACAGTCGTGACGTGTAGGGGCGCAGGAGCGTGATCTCGCCGTCCGGCACGCGCAGTCGCAGCCCCGTGCGGGCGTCCGCGTTGCGGAGCTCCACCAGCCACGAGCCGTCGACCTGTTCGGTCGACACATGCACCCGCACGCCGCCCTGACTGAGAAGCGCCGCGGGCAGCGTGGCCGAGTTGTTCACCACGAGCAGGTCGCCGGGGTCGAGCAGGTGCGGCAGCTCGGGGAAACGGTGATGGCTGACCGAGGTCCCCCGGCTCACCATCAGCCGTACGCCGTCGCGGGCCGCCGCCGGTTCTCTCGCCTCGAGGGCGGGTGGCAGTTCGAAGGTCACCGTCATCGCGTCGCCACGTACCTTCCCGAGTCCGGGCGCTCGTCGAGCAGGTTCAGGAAGAACGGCACCACGGTCTCCGGGAGCGGGCGGTCCGAGATGTCCTCGCCCGGGAACGCCTCCTGCTGCAGACGGGTCCGCAGGTCACCGGGGTCGACGGCCCACACCCGCAGCCCGGGTTCCTCCTTGGCCAGCACCGCGCTCGCGTGGTCGAGGGCGGCCTTGGCGGCGCCGTAACCACCCCAGCCCGCGTACGCCTCCACCGCCGCGTCCGAGCTCAGGTTGAGCACCGCACCCCGCTCCGAGCGGCGCAACTGCGGCAGCACGAGCTGGGTCAGCGCGATCGGGGCGAGCACGTTGACCTCGAACGTCTCCAGCAACGCGGGCAGCGGGAAGTCGCCCAGTGCGGGCGGCGGGCTGCCGCCCAGGGTGGACGCGTTGTTGACGAGCAGGTCGGCCCCGCCCAGCTTGTCGGCGGCCGCGGCCAGTTCGGCCCGATGGTCGTCGTCCACCACGTCACCCGCGATCGCGATCACGTCCGTTCTCAGTTCCTTCGCGACGGCGTCGAGGTCTTTTCCCGTACGGGCGTTGATGACGAGCTTCCATCCGCGCTCGGCGAGTCCACGGGCGAGGGCGGCGCCAAGCCCCTGGGAGGCTCCGGTGATCACTGCTGTCTGTGTCATGCCTCGACCCTGCTCGGCTTTGTCCTCGCGAGCCTCGGGCCGCGGTCGCGATCGTGGTCGGACCTTGGTCCTAGGACCGTTCTCTCACCGGTGGCCGCTGGCTATGGTGGGCCCGTGGATGACCTGCGCACGGCCCGTCGCTTGTCGGCCGCGGTGCTGGCGGTGAGCAACCAGCTCACCGTCCCCGAGGTGCTGCAGACCATCGTCGACACCGCCCGCGAACTGGCCGCGGCCGAGTACGCCGCGCTCGGCGTCCCCGACGACAACGGCTCGTTCGCGCAGTTCCTCGTCTCCGGCGTCTCGGCCGACCAGCAGGCGGCGATCGGCCCGCTCCCCCGCCAGCACGGCTTCCTGGCCGTGATGCTGCGCGAACCCGAGGCCCAGCGCCTCGACGACATCCGGGCCGACCCGCGGTTCGCCTGGTGGCCGGCCGCCCACCCGCAGCTCAAGGCGTTCCTCGGCGTGCCCGTGACCAGCGGCGACGAGATCCTCGGGGCGCTCTACCTGGCCAACAAGCCGGGCGGCTTCACCGACGAGGACGAGGAGCTCGTACGCGTCCTGGCCGCACACGCCGCGATCGCCCTGACCCACGCCCGCCTGTACGCCCGCAACCGCGAGCTGACCATCGCCGAGGAGCGGGCCCGGATCGCCCACGACCTGCACGACGCCGTGGCCCAGCGGCTGTTCGGACTGCGGCTCACCGCGCAGGCGGCCGACCTGCTGATCGACCGCGACCCGGCCGCGGCCCGGGCCCGGCTGGGCGAGGTGTCGACGCTGGCCCGCGAGGCCGCCGAGGAGCTGCACGCGGCCGTGCTCGAGTTGCGCCCGGCCCGCCTGGAGGAGGACGGCCTGGCCGACACCCTGTGCAAGCAGGTGCGGATCCTCGACCGGGCGTCCGGCCCCGACGGCCCGCGGCTGGTCTGCCTCGGCGGCGACATCCCGGATCTGCCGCCGGCCCAGCAGACCGTGGTTCTCCGGGTGGCGCAGGAGGCGCTGCACAACGCCATCCGTCATTCCGGCGCGGCGACCATCACCGTCCTGTTGCAGGGGACCACGCTGGAGATCACCGACGACGGCGACGGTTTCGACGTGGGCGCCACCATCAAGGCCGGCCGTAGCCTGGGACTGCGCTCGATGCGCGACCGGGCCTGCTCGGTGCGCGGCCACGTCACCATCACGTCGTCGCCCGGCGGCACCCGGGTGCGGCTGGAGGTGCCCGGTGCCGGCTGAGATTCGCGTGCTGATCGTCGACGACCATCCCGCCGTACGCCGTGGCCTGCGCACCTTCCTCGAACTGGCCGGCGACCTGGTGGTGACCGGCGAGGCGGCCGACGGCCCGTCCGCGCTCGACCTGATCGAGCAGACCGCGCCCGACGTGGTGCTGCTCGACATGGTGCTGCCCGGCATGGACGGCGTCGAGGTGCTGCAGGAGATGCGCCGCCGGTCGCTGCCCGCGCGCGTCCTGGTCGTCACCAGCTTCACCGACCGGGCGCGGCTCGTCCCGGCCGTGCGGGCGGGCGCCCGCGGCTACCTGTCCAAAGACGTCGACCCCAACGCCCTGGTCGCCGCGGTCCGCTCGGTACACGCAGGCCACCTGCTGCTCGAACCGGAGGTGGCCGCCACTCTGCTCGGCACCCCGGCCTGCGGCCCGGCGCTGACCGCCCGCGAACGCGACGTCCTGGCCCTGATCGCCGACGGCCGCTCCAACCGCGAGATCGCGCGGGCCCTGGTGGTGGCCGAGAAGACGGTCAAGACGCACGTGTCGAGCATCCTGATGAAGCTCGGGCTGGCCGACCGTACGCAAGCCGCCCTGCACGCCGTCCGCACCGGGTTGGTCCCCGGCAATCACCAGTGATGCGGGGCCGATGGACTAGTCTGCTGCGTTTATGGCGGAGTTCATCGACGCGGACCTCAGCGGCTCCCGGTTCGTCCGGAGCGATCTGTCCGGGGTCGTCATGCGCGCGGTCGAGATCCAGGGTGCCGACATCGACGCGCCGTGGCTGTTCGACGGCGACAGCTTCCTGCGGATCAACGGCGTCGACGTCATCCCGCTGGTCGAGGCCGAACTCAACCGCCGCTTCCCCGGGCGCGCCGAGCGGCGGGCGACCGACCCGGACGGATTGCGTACGGCGTGGGCCGCACTCGAACGCACCTGGGCGGCCACGCTGTCCCGGGTCGAGGCGATGCCGCCCGGCACGACCGACATCTCGGTGGACGGCGAGTGGTCGTTCGCCGAGACGCTGCGACACCTGGTCATGGCCACCGACACGTGGCTGCGCCGGGCGATCCAGGAGGTCGATCAGCCCTACCACCCGCTCGGCGTCCCCAACGCCGAGTACGAGACCGACGGCCACGACATGACGGTCTGGGCGACCGGCCAGCCGTCCTTCGCCGAGGTGCTCGAGGTCCGCGCCGGGCGGGTCGCCATGGTGCGCGACTTCCTGGCCACGGTGACCGCCGGCGAGCTGACCGCGACCCGGCGCAACCCGTGGGCACCCGACTATCCGGAGACCGTTCTCAGCTGCCTGCACACGATCCTGCAGGAGGAGTGGGAACACCTTCGTTACGCCGTACGGGATCTGGACCGCATCCGCTGACGGATCGAGGTCAGACACGAGCGCCGGGGCCGGAACGCCTCCTACGTTGCTGGTTTTCCACACCACGGGGAGACGCACCATGGATCGAGAAGTGATCGAGCGCCCGGAGGCGGCACGGCTCACCAGCATTCCCAAGGACTTCCACAGCGGAGCGGTCGCCGTGTTCGACCGGCAGTTCTGGAGCTACGCCGAGTCGGTCAACGTGCGAAAGAAGTTCCGGTCGGCGTCGGTCATCAAGCTGCTGATCGCGATCGAGTATCTGCGGCACGCGAAGTACGAGAAGTCGCCGGCGACGCTGGGCCGGCTGCGTGACATGCTCGCCCTGAGTCACGACGGTCACGCCAGTGATTTCTGGCGGAGGATCGGCCGGCAGGCGGCTCTGCCCGGGCTCAAGTCCCTGATGGGCCTCAAGGACATCAGTCTCGACCCGACGCATGACACGCCGTGGTGGGGCTACACCATCGTCAGCGCCTACGACATCGTGCAGATCTACCGGTACCTCGAGGATCAGATGCACATCGGCTGGCGGGTCTGGATCCGCGCGGCGATGGCGAGCGCCCCGACGATCGCCGCCGACGGCTTCGACCAGAGCTTCGGGATCCCGGACGCGTTCCAGGGGAAGTGGCCGATCAAACAGGGTTGGATGGGCAAGTCGAAACTCAGTGACCTGCCGAAGCCCCCGCCCCGGGACGTCGACTTCGTCCACCGCACCCTGCACACGACCGGCCTGGTCGGACCGGCCAACCGCAACATCGTCGTCGTCCTGACCGTGCACAAGGACACCACCGGGTCCGTCACCGCGGCCGGACTGGTGACGAAGCTGACCCGGTCGCTCACCGTGCCGGGAGCGATCCGCCGCTGAGGTGGACCGTTGATCCGGCGCCCGCCCGTGCGGGCGGGCGCCGGGTCACGGCTCTACCACCGCAGGAAGTTGTCCTGGGTCTGGGCGTTGAACGTGTCCGCCCGGAAGTGCTTGGCGATCGCCGTGCGGATGTCCTTCAGCTCCAGCACGTCGACACCCTTGGTGATGTCGTTCGAGTAGATGTAGCCGTTGTACCAGTAGGCCGACCAGGAACCGCCGCCCGTCAGCTGGTCGAGCGACAGCGGGCCGCGCTCCCAGAAGGCGATCTCCTTGGGCTTGCGGGAGTCGGTGAAGTCCCACACCGAGATGCCGCCGAGGTACCAGGCCTGCACCATGATGTCGCGGCCGGGCACCGGGATCAGCGACCCGTTGTGGGCCACGCACACCTCGGTGTCGGCGTTGTAGCGCGGGATCTTGTAGTAGCTGCGGAACGCCAGCTTGGCCTTCTTGCCCTTGCCGACGATGTCGTAGATGGCGTCGGCGCCGCGGTTCGGGCCGATGTCGGCGTTGCAGGTGGCCGCGCCGCCGCCGCCGAGCTCGTCGGTGAAGACGATCTTGTTGCCGCTGTTGTTGAACGTGGCCGAGTGCCAGAACGCGAAGTTGACCTCGTCGCGGACCGTGGTGATGACCTTCGGCTTGGCCCGGTTCGAGATGTCGAACAGCACGCCGTCACCCATGCAGGCACCGGCCGCGATGTCCTTCTCGGCGTAGACCGTGATGTCGTGGCAGCCCGTCGTCGGGGTCTTGCCGGGCGCGCCCGGGAAACCGCCGTCGGGGAAGACCACCGGCGCCGAGTCGACCGTGGCGGCCGCCGGGTTGCGCACCGGCACCTTGACGATCGAGATCTTGTCGTGCGGCAGGGCGCAGTTGGGCTGGTCGGCGCCGGCCAGGTTGTACGACGACACGTACAGGTAGACGTTCTTGTCGCCGCGCTTGCCCGGCACCAGCGTCTGGGTGTGCGAGCCGCAGTCGGTCTTGACCGACTTGAGGTACTTGGGCGTCAGCGGGTCGCTGATGTCGAAGATCTTGATGCCTTCCCAGCGGTCGCCGGGCACGTCGGCCGTCGACGCCGCGTTGTCGCAGGTGTCGTTGGTCCGCTGCGAGTCGGTGCCGAGGAAGAGCAGGTGGCCGGTGACCGAGATGTCGTTCTGCGAGCCCGGGCACAGCACCTGGGCCGCGACCTTGGGCTCCTTCGGCTTGCTGATGTCGTAGACGTAGAAGCCGTTGTAATTTCCGCCGTACGCGTATTTGCCCTGGAACGCCCAGTCCGTATTGGTCGCCGTGAGAGCGCCGGACTTGTCCAGATGAGCGACCTGCTTGAGGTTCGGGCTGCTGACGATCTCGTCGACACCCGGTATGGTGCCCGGGTCGGCCGGCGCTTTCGCCGCGCTGCTGGTCGGGGCCGTCATCAACGTGACGACCAGGGCGAGCGACCCGGCGGCGGCCAGGCGCTTCAGCATCCGCCCTCGTGGGGCAAGGTGCTTCATAAGGCTCCCTCCGTTGACGCACCGGCGGCGAGGTGGCGCGCACGATGCGTATTCACCTTTGTCGCTACAGTAGTGGCCGGGAACGGATCCGGGAACATCACGGATGATCTATACGGGAGGCGTGTTGGGCCGGGTTAGGACATCGACGCTGGTCGCCGCCGCGGTCGTCCTGGCCGGAGCCGTGACCGTGGCGATAGCGGCCCGCATGGGCGGCGGCGATTCGGCGGCCGCGCCGCGCCCGAGTGCGAGCGCCGGCCCACCCGTCCGCGTCGTACTGCCCGGCGCCCCCGGAGACGATGCCGTCGTGACGGACTCCGATCAGGTCAAGGCGCCCGACGGCTCGACCTACAACGGCGTCGACACCGCGTTCGTCCAGATGATGATCGTGCACCACGAGCAGGCCATCACGATGGCGAAACTGGCACCGGGGCGCGCGGAGAACGACAAGCTGGCCGCGCTGGCCGACCGGATCGCGGCCGCCCAGCCGTACGAGATCAACTTCTTCCGGGCCTGGCTCAAGGAGCGCGGGCTGCCCGAGACCGACCCGGGCCACGACCATGCCGGCATGGCGGGCATGCAGTCCGAGGCGGACATGAGCGCCCTGGCCGCGGCCACCGGCAGCACGTTCGACGCCCGGTTCGCCGCCATGATGACCGCGCACCACCAGGGCGCTCTGCAGATGGCGGGCGACGTGCTCAAGGGCGGCAACGACGAGAAACTGCGCGAGGTGGCCAACGAGATGGCCGTCGAACAGGGCAGTGAGATCCGGCGCCTGCAACAAGTGACTGCCGGGTAACATCTCGGCATGCGTACGGCATTGACCGATCTGCTCGGCGTCGAGCACCCCATCGTCGGCTTCAACCGATCGCCGGCCGTGGTCGCCGCGGTCACCAACGCGGGCGGATTCGGGGTGCTCGCGGCCTCCGTCTACGGCGCCGACGAACTCGACGCCCAGCTCACCTGGATCGAGGAGCAGACCGGCGGGAAGCCGTACGGCGTCGATCTGCTGGTGCCCGAGAAGTTCGTGCCCGGTGACCCGGCCGACCTGGTGGCCAGCATGCGGGCGCAGATCCCCGAGGAGCATCTGGCCTTCGTGCGCGGCCTGCTCGAGAAGTACGACATCCCGCCCGCCCCGACCGTCGACCACCAGCACATCGCGGCCTCGCTGACCACGCCGGGCGCGGTGGCCCTGCTCGACGTCGCGTTCAAGCACCGCATCTCGCTGATCGCCAGCGCGCTCGGTGCCCCGCCGCGCGAGCTGGTCGAGCGGGCGAAGGCCCAGGGCGT
Organism: Paractinoplanes bogorensis; assembly: GCF_018829635.1. GTDB lineage: Bacteria > Actinomycetota > Actinomycetes > Mycobacteriales > Micromonosporaceae > Actinoplanes > Actinoplanes bogorensis. The sequence continues at coordinate 58,171 of NZ_JAHKKG010000013.1, read as the reverse complement.
GGTCACGGCGGCGCTGGTCGGGCAGGCCAAGCACGCCGAGCGGCAGATCGCGGCCGGGGTCGACGTGCTGGTCGCGCAGGGCACCGAGGCGGGCGGGCACACCGGCACGATCGCCACCATGGTGCTCACCCCCGAGATCGTCGACATCGCGGGCGACCGGCCGGTGCTGGCCGCCGGGGGCATCGCCGACGGGCGGCAGATGGCGGCGGCGCTCGCGCTCGGAGCGGCCGGAGTCTGGTGCGGCTCGGTGTGGCTGTCGAGCTCCGAAGACGTGGCGGTCGCGGCCATCAAAACCAAATTCCTCACCGCGAGCAGTGCCGATACGTTGCGCTCGCCGACGCGTACCGGAAAACCGGCCCGGCAGCTGCGGACGGCGTGGCACGACGAGTGGGACGCCGAGGGCAGCCCGAAGCCGTTGCCGCTGCCCCTGCAGCCGATGCTGGTCGACGACGCCTGGCAGCGCATCGACGCTGCCGCCGAGGCCGGGCACGAGGGCGCGCTCAAGCTGGAGTCGTTCTTCGTCGGGCAGGTCGTCGGCTCGTTCCGCGACATCCGCCCGGCCGGCGAGATCACCCGGCAGATGGCCGCCGCCTGCGAGCAGCGCATCCGTGAGCTGTCGGGGCGTCTCTGAGATGCCTTCTTCCCGTACGCCCGTGGTCGTGGGCGTCGGTGAGGTGTCGGAACGGATCGGCGAGCCGGGCTACTCTCGCCGCTCCCCCGTCGACCTCGCCGCCGACGCCGCCCGCCTGGCCCTCGCCGACGCCGGCGTGACCGCGTCCGACGTCGACACAGTGGCGTGTGTGCCTCAGTTCGAGATCTCGCTGCCGTGGGCCACCCCGCTGCTCGGCGCCTCGGACAACCTGCCCCGCTCGGTCGCCACGAGGATCGGGGCCGACCCGCGCCGGGCCGTGCTCGAGACCGGCGGCGGGCAGGCCCCACAGCATCTGGTCAACGAGTTCGCCGCCACGATCGCGGCCGGTGGCGCCGACGTGGTGCTGCTGGCCGGTTCCGAGGCCATCTCGACGATCGGGTTCTACGCCGGCCGCGACGACCGGCCGGACTTCGCCGAGAGCCCCGGCGGCTCCCTCGAGAGGCGTCCGAGCGGCCTCGACGGGATCGTGTCGATGCAGCACGTCGCGCACGGGCTCTCCGACACCCCGTCGCAGTACGCGCTCATCGACAATGCGCGGCGGGCCCGGCGGAAGATGTCGCGGGACGAATATGCGTCGGCAATCGGGTACCTTTTCGAACCGTTCACCGCCGTGGCCGCCGCGAATCCGCACGCGGCCGCGCCGGTTTTCCGCGACGCCGCCGATCTGATGACACCGACCGCGGCGAACCGCCCGATCGCCGACCCGTACACGCGCTATGTGGTGGCCCGGGACAAGGTGAATCAGGGCGCCGCGGTGCTGCTGATGTCGGTGGAATCGGCGCGGCGTCTCGGCGTACCGGAAGAGAAATGGGTCTATCTGGCCGGGCACGCCGATCTGCGCGAGCGGATGATGGCCGAGCGCGCGGATTACGACCGTTCGCCCGCCGCGGAACGGGCCGCGCAGCACGCGCTCGAGCTCGCCGGAATCGCATCGGAGCAGGTGTCCGCGTTTGATCTGTACAGCTGTTTCGCGGCGCCGGTCTTCATCGTGGCCGACGCCCTGGAGATCGCTCCGGACGACCCCCGCGGACTGACCGTGACCGGTGGGCTGCCGTTCTTCGGCGGGCCGGGCAACAACTACACGATGCACGCGATCGCCTCGACGGTCGTCCGGATGCGCGCGGCCCCGGGGACTTTCGGTTTTGTCGGGGCCAACGGCGGCATCATGAGCAAACATTCGACGGGCGTTTACACCACGATTCCGTACGAGTTCCAGCCGTCGGACAGTGCGCGGATCCAAACTGAGCTGGACGCGATTCCCGCGCCGGACGAGGCGGTCACCGCGGACGGCCGGGCGGTCGTCGAGACGTACACGGTCAAGCATCTGCGGGGCGGAGAGCGGGAAGGCATCGTGCTCGGCCGGCTCGACGACAGCGGCCGCCGTTTCGTGGCCCGGGCCGACGCGATTCTCGACCTGCTCACCGACGGCGATCCGGTCGGCGAATCGGTGACCGTCCGCTCCACAGCCGACGGAAACGTCATCGCCTGAGCTGATCCACAGAACTCAGCGGACGCTCAGACGGAACATCGCAGACTCATCGGCATCGATAGGCACGCCGAACGGGGGACGCGATGGGAACGCTGAGCAGAAGAGCCGTACTGGCCGGAGCCATGGGAGTGGCGGCGACCGTCACCCTCCCGGTTCCCATCGCGTCGGCGGCGGTGCCCAAGTTGCGGTTACGCCTGCCCGCACCACGCGGGCGCTACCCGGTCGGCAGCACCGATCTGCACCTGGTCGACCGCTCGCGCCCCGACCCGTACGTGACCACGCAGCCCTACCGCGAACTGATGGTCAACCTGACCTACCCGGCCCGGTCCTCCGACGGCGCCCGCGCGTCGTGGCTGACGCCGGGCTGGGCGACCCAGGCCGACGAGACGTTCGCCTTCGTCACCGCGCCCCAGGCGGCCAACCTGGTCGACTGGGCCGGCACCCGCTCGTACGCCCGGCGGGACGTCGCGGCCCGGCCCGGTCGCTGGCCGGTGCTGGTCTATCAGCTCGGGCACTGGGGCTCGCACAGCACGAACCGTGCCGAGATCGAAGACCTGGCCAGTCGCGGCTACGTGGTCGCGAGCTTCGAGCCCACGTACGAGACCCCGGTGGTGTTCCCGGGCGGCCGGCTGGTCCCCGCAAACGCGGCCGCGTTCCCGCCCAACCAGGACCAGTACAGCGACGAGTTCCTCGCCTATCTGCGGCACATCTACGCGGCGCGTACGGCGGACTCGGTCTTCATGCTCGACGAGCTGGCCCGCCGTCGCCTGCCCGGTGGGCTGCGAGTCGACCTGGGACGGGTGGGCGCGTTCAGCGGCATCTCCGGCGCCGGCCTGATGACGCTGACCCTGATGGAGGCGGACCGGCGGGTGCGGGCCGGCATCGTCGGTGACACCGCGGTGGGCTTCAAGACCCGCGACGGCGGGGCGATCCCGCTGCATCAGGTTTCGCTGACCCGGCCGGTGCTCGCGATCCGGCCGACCAGCGAGTTCGCCACCCCGAACCCGATGTGGGACGAGCAGTGGAGGGCCCTGCGCGGCTGGCGGCGCGAGCTCGAGCTGGTCGGCGCCGGGATCGGCTGGTGCAGCGACCTGCAGACGGTGATGCCGCAGGTGCGCCGGGGCCTGGACCTGCCCGCCGACGCCCACGTCTCCTACCTGGGCACGATCGACCCGGACGCCGCGGTGACGGCCACCCGGGCCTACCAGGCGGCGTTCTTCGACCACCACCTGCGGGGGCGTCCCGCCACGCCGTCGTCGCCGATGGTCCGCCGGCGCCGGGGGCTTTAGGCGGATCGCAAGCCGATTGCAAGCGGGTCCGGTGATGGTTCCTCCCGAGAAACTTCACGGAGGAGAAATCGCATGTCCCGCTTGCTCGGCCGGCTCGGAGGAGCGGCCGCCGCCCACCCGTGGCGCGTCATCGGCGCCTGGATCGTCGCGCTGGTCGCCCTCACCGGCCTGTCCCTGACGTTCGGCGGCACCCCGCAGGACGACTACGACATTCCCGGCACCTCGTCTCAGGCCGGCACCGAGTTCCTGCGCGAGCACCTGCCCGCCATGTCCGGCACCGAGGCCCGCGTCGTCGTGCATTCGGACCGGCCGATCGACCCGGCCGCGCTGGACTCCTTGCAGGACCGGCTGTCCCGGCTCGACGGTGACGCCGCGGTGACGCCGCCACGCATGTCGGCCGACCGGGACACCGCGCTCGTCGGCGTGCAGTACGACGTCCCGGTCACCGACTTCCACGGCACCGAGGGGGTCGACGCGCTCAAGACCGCCGTCGCGCCGCTGGAACAGGCCGGCTTCCAGGTCGAACTGGGTGGTCAGGTGCCCGAGAACGTGCAGGCGCCCAGCGGCACGGCCGAGGCGGTCGGCATCCTGGCCGCACTGCTGATCCTGGGGTTCGCGCTGCGCTCGGTGGTCGCGGCCGGGCTGCCGATCGGCGTCGCCGTGGCCGGGCTGGCGGCCGCCGGGGCCTGCATCACCCTGCTGGCACGGGTCACCGACGTCAGCGGCATCGCGCCGACCATCGCCACGATGGTGGGTCTGGGCGTCGGCATCGACTACGCATTGCTGCTGGTCGCCCGGCACGTCGAGGGGCTGCGGGCGGGTCTGTCCCCGATCGAGGCGGCGGCCCACGCCAACGCCACGGCGGGTGCGTCGGTCGTGGTGGCCGGGCTGACCGTGCTGGTGTCGCTGTTCGGGCTCAGGTTGTCCACGCTGCCGATGTACTCGTCGTTCGGCTATGCGACCTTCTTCGCCGTCATCGCGGTGATGGCGGCCGCGCTCACGCTCGTTCCCGCTCTGTGTGGACTGGCCGGGCACCGGGTGCTCCCCGGCCGACAGCGCCGGCCCGCCGAGATCGACGGGAAGCCTGCCCCCGCAACGCCGGTCCACCTGCAGCCCGCTCTCACCGCACGCTGGGCGGCCCGGGTCGGCCGCCGACCGGTGCTCGCGACGGTCGGGGCGCTGATCGTCCTCGCTGTGCTGACCGCGCCGATGCTCGGCATGCGCACCTGGCCGCAGGACGCGGGCAGCCAGCCCGAATCGAACACCACCCGCCAGGCGTACGACCTGGTGGCCGAGGAGTTCGGGCCCGGCGCCAACGGGCCACTCATCCTGGCCGTCGACCGCACCAAGGTGGCGGACCTCGGGGCGGTGACTTCCTCCGTACGGGAAATGCCTGGGGTTGCCTTGGTGGCCCAGCCGATCGTCGAAGGGGACGCGGCGGTCATCGTCGTCGAACCGACCACCGGACCACAGGACGAGGCGACCACCGAACTGCTGCAGCGGGTGCGGGCCGGCGTGCCCGACGGTGTGCTGGTGACCGGTCTGGTGGCCGTGTTCGCCGACATCTCCGACCGGCTGGCCGAGCGACTGTGGATCGTCGTCGTGTTCGTGGTGGCGGTGTCGCTCGTGCTGCTGACCGTGCTGTTCCGGGCGCCCGTGGTCGCCGTGAAGGCAGCACTCATGAATCTGCTCTCGGTCGGAGCGGCGTACGGCGTCCTGACCCTGATCTTCCAGAACGACGTGACCGCCCGGCTGGTCGGGCTGCCGCATGCGGTGGCGGTGTCCAGCTGGGTGCCGGTGCTGCTGTTCACGGTGCTGTTCGGGCTGTCCATGGACTACGAGGTGTTCCTGCTGTCCCGGGTCCGCGAGGACTGGCTGCGCACCGGCGACGCGCACGGCAGCGTGATCCGCGGGCTGTCGGCCAGCGGCCGGGTGATCAGCAGCGCCGCCGCCATCATGGTGGCCGTGTTCACCGGGTTCGCCCTGGACCCGGACGTGACGGTCAAGATGATCGGCCTCGGCATGGCGACCGCGGTGCTGATCGACGCCACGGTCATCCGGATGGTGCTGGTGCCGGCCACGATGCTGCTGCTGGGCCGGTACAACTGGTGGACGCCGTTCACCTTCACCGGAACCAGGGCTGCGACCGGGAACGCCACCAGTACAGAACAGTCCTGTCCTCCGGCCACGGTCGCAACGGCACACCCCGAGGCTCGAAGCGCGTAAGTATCGCGGGTCTCGCGGACACTTCCTGGTGTGAGCGACGACGACGAGCACCGGTTCGTGCGGCTGTGGCGCGAGTGTGCGCCCCGGGTGCTGGCCTACGCCCGCCGCCACGTCGACCCGGAGACGGCTCAGGACGTGGTGGCCGAGACGTTCCTGGTGGCGTGGCGGCGGGCCGGCCGCGTGCCCGCCGACCCGCTGCCGTGGCTGCTGGTCGTGGCCCGCAACACGATCGCCAACATGCGGCGGTCGGGGCTGCGGCAGGAGCGGCTCGCCGGGCAGCTGGAACTGGTGGCCGCTCCGGCCGAGCCGGCCGACGTTCTGGCCACCGAACGCGCCGATGTGCTCGACCGGCTGGCCGCTCTCACCGCGCGGGAACGGGAGGCGCTGCTGCTCGTGGCCTGGGACGGGCTGACCGCCGCGCAGGCCGCCAAGGTCGCGGGGTGCAGTCTTCCCGCTTTCCACGTACGCCTGTTCCGCGCCCGCAAACGCCTGACCGAACCCGTGGAGGTGCTCGATGAAGCGGCGAACCGAAGCATGGACCGTGCTCGAGAAGATCAGGCCCGTGCCGTCCGAGCCGTCCGAGGACGCGCTGCACCGGATCCTGAGTAGTCCGCGGGCGGCTCGACGGCGTACGGGAAAACGGTTTGTCGTCTCGATCGCCCTCGCCGCCGGGATCCTGGCGTCGGGCGCGGCGGCCACCGGACTGCTGCCGCGAGAGCTCACGAACGCGCTCTCGTTCTGGGGGGACGACGCCCGGACGGCGCAACGGGTGGCGCAGGAACCGGGACCGGACGGACGGGTGCTGTCGGTGTGGCGCAGCCGGGACGACGGCGGCGACGTGTGCATCGCGCCGATGTTCGAGGGGCCGGGACCGCTCGACCGGCCCGCGCCCCGGGACTTCTCGCTCGCCGGCGGCCAGTGCACTCAGCCGGGCGCACCGGTCGAGCCGTTCGGCAACGTCGGCGGGTCGAGCGACGGGAACGGCGTGCACACCATGTGGATCACGGCCGGGGACGCCGTACGGGCGGAACTCCGGTCGTCCGACGGCAGCACGCGGGCGGCTCTGAAAGCGGTCGACCTGTTCTTCGTCTGGTACCGCGGCGGCCCGGCGACCGTCGTCGGCTTCGACGCTTCCGGGGCCGAGATCGGCCGCACGACCCTGCCCGACCTCGGCCGTTAGCGCCGACCCGTGCTGAGATCGAGGATGCAGACGGCGTTCCCGTACGGGTCCTCGAGCACCGCGCCCCGCCCGACCGGCACCTCGAACGGCGGGGTGCGGACCGTGCAGCCCTCCCGTTCGAACTCGGCCACGGCGGCCGGCACGTCGTCGACCAGGTAGTGGACGGTGGCGTCGTCGGGCAGGTCCATGGTGTGCAGCACGATCTCGGCGTCGGTCTCGGGCAGGCCCATACCGACCGCCGTCTCGTCCGACCACAGGCGGCTCAGTCCGAAGGCCCGGGCATAGAAGGCCGCCGCCTCGTCCAGGGCGTCGACCCGCACCATCACGCAGTCGATTTTCCGCAGCATCCGCCGACGATAGCGGTACCGTCGCGGGATGGTGGATCTTGAGATGCTGCAGGACAAACCGCACCGCAACGTGGTCCGCATCGGCGACACGGTGCGCCGGCCGTTGCAGCCGTGGTCCGCTTCCGTGCACGAGCTGCTGCTTCATCTGGAGAAGATCGGTTTCCCGTACGCACCCAGAGTGCTCGGCGTCGACGAAGAAGGACGCGAAGTACTCACCTACGTCGAAGGCGAGTCGGGGGCCGACGGGTGGGCCAAAGTGGTCGACGAGCGGGGGCTGGCCGCGATGGCCCGGCTGCTCCGGGACTATCACGATGCCGTGCGGGACTTCCGGCCGGTCGCCGCGGCCGGCTGGGCCGGGGGCGCGGCTTCGGATTCGGCTTCGGACGGGCTCGTTTGTCACGGGGACTTCGGGCCGTGGAATCTCGTCTGGCACGGCCTCGAGCCGGTCAGCATCATCGATTGGGACTATGCATGGCCGGCCCGGCCGATGCACGACGTGGCCTATGCGCTGGAGTACGTGGCCCCGTTCCGCGACGACGCCACCTGTCTCCAATGGCTGGCCTATCCCTCCCCGCCGGACCGTCGGCGCCGCGCGGAAGTGTTCGCCGAGGCATACGGGCTCTCCGGGCTGGACGGTCCGGGTGGCTCCGGCCTTGACGGCTCGGCATTGGTGGACGAGGTGATCGGTCAGCAGGAGGCGGTGTGGGAGCGGGCCCGGCGGCTGGCCGCGCAGGGCATGCAACCACAGGCCGAGTGGCAGGAGAGCGGCTTCCTCGACCGGACGGCCGAGCGGATCCGATGGAGTCGCGACAACCGGGATCTGTTCGCGCCGGTGTGAGTGGGGGCCGCCGCTCCCCAGGGCGGCCCCCACGTTCTCATCGCTCCCGGCTCTCAGAGGCGGAAACCGGCGCGGCGGCCGCCGACCTCTACGGTGTAGGCGCCCCTGGCCGTCTTCCAGGTGCCCGACCAGTACTGCAGCAGGTGCAGGTCGGCCAGGTCGGTTCGGCTGAGCGAGAGGTCGACCGTCCGGCTCTGACCCGGAGCGAGCGTGACCCGCTGGAAGGCGGCCAGCCGCTTCGAGGGCTCGCCGGTCGAGCCGGGCAGCGTCACGTAGGCCTGCGCCACCTCGGTGCCGGTCCGGCGGCCGGTGTTGGTCAGGCGCACCTTGATCGTGACCTCGCCCCGCGACGCCGCGACGCGCAGGTCCGAATACCTGAACGTGGTGTACGACAACCCGTGGCCGAAGGCGAAGAGCGGCTCGATGCCCTGATTCTCGTACCAGCGGTAACCGACCTTGAGGCCCTCGTTGTAGTCGACCTGCCGGATGCCGTCGCGCACCACGCCCGGATACTGCGCGGCGCTGCCCGCGGTGGGCGTGTCGGCCAGCGACTTCGGGAACGTCATCGGCAGCTTGCCCGACGGGTTGGCGTCACCGAACAGCAGCGACGCGATCGCCGGGCCCATCTGCTCGCCGCCGTACCAGGTCTCGAGCACGGCCGGCACCTGCGACAGCCAGGGCATCTCGACCGCGCTGCCGGTCTGCAGCACCACCACCGTACGGGGATTGGCCGCGGCCACGGCGGCGACCAGCGCGTCGCCGTTGCCCTGCAGCTTGAGGTCGGTCAGGTCGGCGAACTCGCCCATCCGTACGTAGGCGAACACCACTGCCACGTCGGCGGACCTCGCGGCCGCCGCGGCCGCGGTCACATCGCTGCCGTTGTCGAACGTGACGGTTGCGCGGTTCTTGGCCGCTCTTGCGCGAATGCTCGTCTCCGGTGACACCAGGTCTTCGCACTGCAGCGTGGTCGGATTCCCGAACCGCCACGGCAGACTGCACACCGATTGCGCGCTGACGCCGTTGGTCGGGGTGCTCGACGCGGTCGCCCCGATGACCGCGATCTGATCGCCGGTGCGCGGATCGAGCGGCAGCAGCCCGTTGTTCTTGAGCAGCACCGCACCCTGCTCGGCGGTCGTCCGGGCGATCGCTTTGTGCGCGCTGGTGGACGCATCGGCGACCGGCGTGGCCGGCAGTGCGCGATCGAACAATCCGCCGCGGATGTACGAGCGGACCACCCGGAACGCCGCCGCGTCGATCTGCCGCTGCGTGATCTGACCGGCCGCCAGGGCCGCGTCGAGCCGGGCCGGCGTGAACCAGATCGGCCGGTTGAGCTCCTGGTCGAGCCCGTTGACCAGGCTGGGCGCGGTCGAGTGGACCGACCCGAAATCGCTCATCACATAGCCGTCGAAGCCGATGTCGTCCTTGAGCACGTTGGTCAGACGCGCATTCTCACAGGCATACACGTGATTGATCTGGTTGTACGAGCACATGACGCTCTCCGGCTGACCGCGCTTGACGGCGATCTCGAACGGCAGGTCGTACCATTCGCGCAACGTCCGCTCATCCGCGTTGGACGAACTCGTCTGCCGGTCGAGTTCCTGCTCGTTGGCGACATAGTGTTTGAGCGTCGCGAGCACCGGCCGGCTCTGGATCCCGCGCGCACCGGCCGCGGCCAGCATGCCGGTCAGCAGCGGGTCCTCACCCAGATACTCCGGGGTGCGGCCCGACAGCGGCGTCCGGCCACCGGCCAGTCCCGGGGCGAGCAGCACATTCTTGCCCTTGTCGAACGCCTCGGATGCCTGCGCCGCCCCCTTGGCGTAAGCGAGCGACTCGTTGAACGTCGCCGCCGTCGCGATCGTGGCCGGGAACGCGGTGACCCCCGGGGTGAACCGCACCCCGTCCGGACCGTCCGAATAGACCACGGTCGGGGTGCACGGCAGTTGCGCGGGATAGACGACGCCGTCGGCCCAGGTCGTCTGCTGCGGACTGTTGGCCGGCTGCTCGACCAGCCACCGGTACTTCTGGTGCGCCGAACTGGCGGCCAGCAGCGCCCGGGCCCGCTGCTCGGGCGACTTGCGGGTGTCCATCCACGGGTAGCCGCGGCATTCGGCCGCGGTCGGAGTTGGCTGGTCGAGGGCCGCGGCGGCCGGGGACGGTGCGGCGGCGATGGCTATCGGGGCGAGCAGGGCGAGAACGAGGGCCCGTTTCATCGTGCTCCTCTCGGCGTGATTGATACGTTTCAGGCGGTGGCGACGGGCCGGTGCGGGCGTGCGGCATCGAGGCCGTCGCGAAACGACCGGGATCCGGGCTGTTTCCATCGAGTGGCGGAGATGTTTCCGCCCTTGGTCCACATCCTGCGATCGCAGTGACGGTCATCGCTAGGACGAGATGGACGCGGACTAGCACAGAACACACTCGGTCGGCGGCCGGCCTCCGCGCGCTGCCCTCCTCGCCGCGCCGCCCTTCCTCGCCGCGCTGCCCTTGCACGCCGCGCTGCCCCTCCTCGCCGCGCTGCCCTTGCACGCCGCGCCGCCCTTGCACGCCGCGCTGCCCCTCCTCGCCGCGCCGCCCTTCCACGCCGCGCCGCCCTTCCACGCCGCGCCGCCCTTCCACGCCGCGCCGCCCTACCTCGCCGCGCTGCCCTTCCTCGCCGCGCGCTGCCGGGGGCAGATCGGCGATCACCATGACCGCCTGACGCGCCGCCTAGCGCAGCGGGAACTCCTGGCCTCGCTCCGACTCGGGGCGCGGGCCCAGGATGCGGCGGTCGGACTCGGTGATGGCCAGGTCGTTGATGCTGGCCTCGCGACGGCGCATCAGGCCGCTCTCGTCGAACTCCCACAGCTCGTTGCCGTAGCTGCGCCACCACTGGCCGGTGGCGTCGCGGGACTCGTACTGGAAACGGACCGCGATGTGGTCGCCGGTGAACGACCACAGGTTCTTGCGCAGCGCGTAGTCGAGCTCGCGCTCCCACTTGGCGGTCAGGAAGCGGACGATCTCGGCGCGGCCGGTGACGAACGTGTCGCGGTTACGCCAGACCGAATCCTCCGTGTAGGCCAGCGACACCCGCTCGGGGTCGCGGGTGTTCCAGGCGTCCTCGGCGGCCTGCACCTTCTGGCGAGCGGTCTCGAGGCTGAACGGCGGGAACGGCGGTCGTCCGGTCATGAGCGCACGCTACCGGCCGCGCGCCCCACCCGGCCACGAACGCACGCCACCAGCCGCGCACCCACCCGGCCACGAACGCACGCTGGCGGCCGGGCGGGCGGATCCGGCGGGCGGGCGGATGGCCGGTGCACTAGCGTGGACGCCGAGGTGAGGGCGTGAGTCTGGAAAAGGTGATCTTCGGCTTCTTCGTCCTGCTGGCCGCGACCCTCAACTTCGGGTTCTTCATCGGAGATCTCTCCGACCCGGCCCTGCACAACGAATACGAGCTGTTCGCCGCCGTGGTGGTCAATCTGATCGCGACGGTGCTGAAGTTCGGGGACCGCACGCAGATCGGCGCGGTGCATCTGGCGACCAGCCTGGTGGCCGACCTGCAGCTGATCGCGGCCACGCTGACCTGGGTCTACGCGACCCAGATCTCGACCGCGGGCATGACGCCGGAGGCCACCGCGAGCGTCGTCTCGCTGTCCGGCGGGGCGCTGCTGGCCAACCTGGTCTCGGTCGCGCTGCTGGTGATCGAGACGACGACGTTCCACCGGCGATGAGACGCCGGACGCGTATCGCCCGCCCCTCCGAGGGCTCCCCCACCGTGTTCCTGGTGCTGCGGCGGATGCGCGCGCCGCTCATCGTGCTGATCCTGATCTTCGGGATCAGCGTGTTCGGGCTGACCCTGATCCCGGGGCAGGACGCGGAGGGTCATCCCGTACGGATGGGGTTCTTCGACGCGTTCTATTTCATGAGCTACACCGCCACGACCATCGGGTACGGCGAGATCCCGCACCCGTTCACCGGCGCTCAGCGGCTCTGGGTCACGGCGACCATCTACCTCACGGTGATCGGGTGGGCCTACGCCATCGGCTCGCTGCTGGCCACCCTGCGCGACCGCGCGTTCCGCGACGCGATCGCGCTGCGCCGGTTCACCGGGACGGTCCGGCGCCTGCGCGAGCCGTTCCTGCTGGTCGTCGGCTATGGGCAGACGGGTCAGCTGCTCGGCCACGCCCTCGACGACCTGGGCCGGCGCATGGTGGTCGTCGACAACACGCCCGAGCACGTCGACACCCTCGACATCGATCCCTACCACTCCGACATCCCGGGCCTGGTCGCCGACGGCCGCAACCCGCACCACCTGGGCGTGGCCGGGCTCGAGCACCCGAGCTGCGAGGGTGTGGTCGCGCTGACCGACGACGACGAGGTCAACCTGATCGTGGCGATGACCGTCGCGCTCATCCGGCCCGGGCTGCCGGTGATCGCGCGGACCGTATCGCCCGCGATCGAGCACCGCATGCACGCGTTCGGCTCGCCGACCGTGGTCAACCCGTTCGACCGGTACGGCGACTACCTGCGCATCGCCCTCCACGCCCCCTCGTCGTACCTGCTCAGCTCGTGGCTCGTGCGCGGCGAGGGCGCCGAGATGCCGGCGCCGGGGCGACCACCGGCCGCGGGACGCTGGGTGGTCTGCGGTTTCGGGCGGTTCGGCACCAAGCTGGTCGAAGATCTGTCCGAGGACGGGCTGGACGTCACCGTGATCGACCCGTCCCCGCCGCCCGTCGACGAGCGGCCGGCCGGGGTGACGGTGATCGAGGGCGACGCCTCCGAGCCGTCCGTGCTGGCCGGGGCCGACCTGGCCGGCGCGGCCGGGTTCGTGGCCGGCACCGGCAACGACGCCACCAATCTGTCGCTGGTCGCGGCGGCCCGGACGGCCAACCCGTCGCTGTTCATCGGCGCCCGGCAGAACCGGCCGGCCAACGCGCCCCTGTTCGGCGCCATGGAGATCGACTGGCTGCTGGTGCCGAGCGAGATGGCCGCCCGTGAGATCTACGCCCGGCTCAGTACGCCCCTGCTGTGGCGCTTCCTGCAGGAGATGCCGCAGCTCGGCGACGAGTGGGCCGTGCACACGCTGGCCAAGATGCGCGCCTACTGCGGCATGCGGCTGGGTCCGACCTGGAAGGTCACACTGACCGACCGCGAGGCCCCCGGGATGCGGCCCTGGCTGCACCGGGGCGTACGGATCGGCGACCTGTTACGCACCCCGCACGACCGGACCAAGCGGCTGGACGCCGTGCCGCTGATGCTGCTGCGCGGCGACGAGACGGTGCTCGGCCCGGACGACGACGTGACCCTGTCGGCCGGCGATCAGCTGCTGCTGGTCGGCCGGGGCAAGTCACGGCGCGCGCTGATCGAGACGCTCACCAACCGGGTCGTGGCCGAATACGTCCTCACCGGACGCGAGGTGCCAGTGGGCTGGATAGCACAGCGGGTGACCGGACGGATACCCACTTCCGCGGAATCGGCCGGGCGTTCGTCGGACGACGCCTAGCCAAACGGACAAAAACCCTCGTGCAAGCGCACGTGCACGTGCAGATGCGCTTGTGCAGATGCAATGGACAGCGCAGGATGGACGCCAGCGTTCCAGATTGACCGGTCCGCTTCAAGACCTGCCCCTCCCGCGGCCACAGGCCGCCCAGCCCCGCGAGGTGAGATGACCATCGAAAGCAGACCCGCGGGCACCATCTGGACCTTCGCCGAGGAGGACTACCGCTTCGGCGCGGGCCCGTTGCGGATCCGCATCGAGCGCGTGCTGGCGAGCGCCCCGCTGCAGCACGACGGCGACCTCTGGTACGAGGTGGAGGGCGTCGAGATGAGCGACCAGGGCCAGGTGGTCGGCCCGAGGCGGGTCACCGTACGGGCGTCGCGCCTGCCTACGGCCCGCCGCCACTGACGGTTGATCAACCGGTGACGAAGATGGCTACCTCGTCGTGGGTGACGCGCTCGTCCCAGCGGGAAAGAACCTTGCGCGCGTCCTCGGCGACGACCGCGAACTCGTAGTCGTCACCGGCGAAGAGCCGGATCGCGTCCACATCGGTGAAGAACGTGATCGACGTGAACCGCACCTCGTCGCCGCTCTGATGCCGGAGCAGGCGGGCGCCCCGGAACCCGTCGATGCCGCGCAGTTCGGTCGCGACCACGGTGGCGTAGTGGCGCTGGTAGTCGTCCGCGTGCGATGCCGTGGTCCAGCCCCGCCAGGTCCGCGCGATCATGACTCGCCCCCCTTGGTCCGGCCTCCAACACTGCCGTCCGGGCGCTCAGTTGTCGAGCACGATGTCGGGGAAGTGTTTGCGGATCACCTCGGCCGCCGCGCGCATCTCCTCGGCGGCAGCGCGCTGGTGCTTGCGGTCGACACCGCCGGGGCCGCGCTGGTGCCGGGCGGACAGGTCGTCGTAGACGCGGGCCTGCTCCTCGAGGATGCTCAGGGCCGTCCACAGCCCTTCCTCGATCTTGTCCTGCTGAGCGGCCAGCAGCGTGAGCGGCGACCAGATGTGCCCGATGTGGCAGGTGTAGTGAACAGCCCGGCCGGTGACGACGGCGTTCATGCCGCCGGTGCAGTCGGGACAGCTCAGCGCGGCCGGGTGCCCGGGCTGCCGACCGGCCGGGATGAGCGTGTTGTTCTCGGCCATCTCGGTCTCGGCGATCAGATCGCGGTCCGGTGTGGATCCGGCCGGCTCCGGGCGTTCGGACACCAGCTTCTCGATTCGGTGGGCCAGGTCGGCCGCGGGCAGCCGCTCGGCGTGCGGGACGACGGCCAGGGCCGCCGACGGCATCCCGGGATGCGGGGCCTCCCCGGGATCCTGCACGAGGCACGCCCCACCGGCGGCGTCGACCGCCGCCAGGCCGACGGCACCGTCGTCCAGGTTGCCGGACAGGAGCACGGCGACGGTGTGCGGGCCGCGCCACCGGGCCGCGCTGCGGAACAACGCGTCGATCGAGGGGCGGGCCCGGTTCTGGCGCGGAGCGCCGCTGAGCAGCATCTGCCCGTCGCGGACGAGCAGGTGACGGCCGGGCACGGCGACGTGGATGCGGCTGGGGTGCAGCTCCGCCCCGTGCTCGGCGGGGGCGGCGGGAAGCGGGCCGCTGCGGTCGAGAATCGAGGCCAGGCTGCTCGCGCCGCGCTCGGGAACGTGCAGGACGACCAGGACCGCGGCCGCCAGGTCGGCGGGCAGACCGGCGACCACGCTCCGCATCGCCTCGACCGAGCCGGCCGAGCCACCCAGCACCACGAGCTCGCGAGTCATATCTACCGATTCCCCCGCGAACAGCACGACAAACCGGGTCGCACGGCCTGGGTGACCACCGGGAACATCCCGGTCTGGCGCTACGGCCTCAGCCACTCACGCAGCGTGCGTGAGCCTCGGGTTCGGTGCCGGTGCGGTTGCCGGGGCCGACGTGGCGTACGGGAAAAGGGTCTTGATCTTGCGGGCCAGAAGCGGAACGACACCGAGGCAGGTGGCACCGATGGCGGTGAGGACGAGGCCGAGACCGCCGGTGGCGTCGGCGCCCGCGGTGAGCAGGCCGACGCTCGCGAACGCGCCGATCCACAGTGCGGTGCCGAGGCCGGACCAGAGGACGAAGCGGCCGAACGGCATGCGGACGACGCCGGCCATGATCGGAACGACGGCGTGGATGACGGCGACGAAGCGGACGGCGACCAGCGCGGGCGCGCCCCGATCGCGCAGGTAGGTCTCGGCCCGGTGGAAGCGCTCAGGGCCGATCCGGCGGCCGAGGCGGGTGCCGCGCAACCGGGGGCCGAACGCGCGCCCGATCGCATAGCCGCAGATCTGCCCGGTCAGCGCGCCGGCCGTGCCCACCACCAGCACGGCCGCGAAACCGGCGGGGCCGTCGGGCAGCGAGCCGGCCAGCATGACGACCGACTCGCCGGGCACGAGCAGGCCGGCCAGGAACGTCATCTCGACGGCGGCGCTGAGGAACGTGAAGATCAGGACCGCCCCCCGGTCGAGAGTGGACAGCCAGTCGACGAAGGCGGTGGCGGCGTTCATCAGGTCGGCGAGCACAGGTTCAGCCTTCCCTTCCGGTGCTCGCCGAACCATCCGGCACCACCCCGAGTTCACCCTGAGAACGCTCAGGGCTGCACGATCGGGGTCGTGAGGACGCCGCGTCCGGTCAGATCCGTTGGAGAAGGACGCTGCCAGGCCGCGCGGTCGAACACGATCAGGGCCAGCGCGACCACAGTCCAGGCGACGAGGCCGAGGGCCAGCACGTCGGAGGTGTCGCCGCCGTCGTAGCCGAGGGTGCCGGGCACGATCGCGCCCTGCACGATGTGGAACAGCATGACCAGCAGCACGCTGCCGCCGGAACGACGGAACAGCCAGCAGTAGACAAAGGTGATCACGAAGGTGGTGGGCAGGCCGGCCCAGCCGATCGGGTTGCCCTCGTCCAGGAACAGCAGTGGCAGGTGCCAGAGGGTGACGACGGCGCCCAGGATCGCCGCCGAGATCAGGGGCGACCAGCGGGAGTCGAGGCGCGGGAGGGCGAAGCCGCGCCAGCCGGGTTCCTCGCCGAGCGGGCCGTCGAGCGGGTTCACCCAGCGCAGCAGGAACAGCAGGGTGACGTCACCCCAGGCGAGCGACCAGTCGGCACCACCGTGGACGACGGCCGTGGTCACGATGACCAGCAGCGGGAGGCCGATCGCGGCCAGGTAGCAGTACCAGGGGACGCGCCAGCGGATCATCCGCCGGCCCAGGTCGCGCAGCGTGCCGGTGGCGGCGGCGACGATCAGGGCGGCGACCAGCGGGCCGCAGGGCAGGAAGATCCCGAACGGCCACGGCGCCCAGGAGATGGCGAACGTGAGAAGGAAGAACGCGACAAGTGAGGTCATGCCCATCACGCTCGTCCGGGCCGTCGGCCCGCACAGGGCGGTTTTCTGGCATGTTCGCCGGGGGCGGGCCCGCCTATTCTGCTGGCATTGACCGCCAAACCCTTTCCCGCCGTACGCGGCTGGTGGCGCTGGCCTCGGCCGGAGTCGCCGCCGCGACGATGTCGATCGCCCTCGCGCTGCCGGGCGGACGGGTCGGGCAGGCCGTCCTGTTCGTCTGGATCTCGCTGTCCTACGTGTCGTGCGGACTTCTGGCCTGGCGCCGCCACCCCGCATTCGGCCGGCTGATGGTGGTGGTCGGCCTCGGCGCCGCCCTGTCCACCCTGGCCTGGTCGCCGGTGCCGCTGCTGTTCACCGTCGGGCAGGCGCTCGACCTGGTCGTCGTCGTGCTGTTCCTGCACGTGTTCCTGGCCTTCCCGGCCGGGCGGCTGAGCGGACCGGCGCGGCTGCTCGTCGGGATCGGGTACGCGGTCTCGATCGGTCTGCAACTGGTCACGATGGGGCTGGGCGGGTTCGGGCCGGGAAACCTGCTGCGGGTGGTGGACGCGCCGCGGGCGGCCGACGCGGTCCACACGGCCGAGCTGGTCGCTCTGAGCGTTCTGCTGCTGGCCGGGGTCGCTGTGCTGGGGGTTCGTCGTGCGGGTTCAAGGCCGGCGCGCTGGCTCGTCGACGCGTTCACGCTCGGGCTGGTCGCCCTGGCCGTCCTCCTGGTGATGGGCGTGTTGTCCGCACCCGGGTTCGCCGTCGTGCAGGCGGTGACGCTGGGCGTGCTGGGCCTGGCCCCGGTGGCGTTCCTGGCCGGGCTGCTCGAAGCGCGGCTGGCCCGGGCATCGCTGGGCGAGCTGATGGTGGCGCTGCGGGCCGAACCCGACGACCTCTCCCCCGCGCTGGCCCGGGCCCTGCGCGACCCGACCGCGCGCCTGCTCTACTGGCTGCCGCAATATCTGTGCTGGGTCGGATCGGACGGCGTCCCGGCCTCCCTCGGCGAATCGGCGACCCTGATCCGGCGCGACGGCGAGCCGGTGGCGGCGATCGTGCACCACCCTTCTGACGATGCTCTCCTCGACGCAGTCGTCGCGGCCGTCGAGATGGTGCTCGACAATGGACGGTTACGAGCCGAACTGCGGGCCGGGCTGGCCGAGGTGCGCGGGTCGCGGGCCCGGGTGGCCGAGGCGGGCCGCCGCGAGCGCCGCCGGCTCGAACGCGACCTGCACGACGGCGCCCAGCAGCGGCTCGTCGGGCTGTCGCTGCGGCTGGGACTGCTCGAGACGCGCCTCGACGGCGATCCGGACGCCCGGCAGGCCGTGGTCGAAGCCCGGGCCGAGGTGGCGACGTCGCTGGCCGAGCTGCGCGACCTCTCACGGGGACTGTATCCGGCCGTGCTGAGCGCGCACGGGCTCGCGGTCGCGGTGGAGTCGGTGCCGGCGCCGGTCCCGATCCGGCTCATCTGCGAGGTGCCGGGCCGGCTGCCCGAGGCGATCGAGGTGGCGGCCTACTACGTGGTGTGCGAGAGCCTGACCAACGTCGGACGGCACGCCGGTGCGTCCTCGGCCGCGGTGTCGTTGCGGCTGGCCGGCGACCGCCTGCTGGTGGAGATCTCGGACGACGGCACGGGCGGCGCCGACCCGGATCGGGGCAGCGGACTGCGCGGGCTGGCCGACCGGGTCGAGACGCTCGGCGGGACGTTGCGGGTGCGCAGCCCGGCCGGGGGCGGCACGCGGGTGCGGGCGGAGCTGCCGTGCGGGTAGCGATCGCGGAGGACAGCGTGCTGCTCCGCGAGGGGCTGGCCAGCCTGCTGACCGGGGCCGGCTTCGAGGTGGTGGCCCGCTGCGGCGACGCCTCCGCGCTGCTGCAGGCGGTGGCCGCGCTGGCGCCCGACGTCGCGGTGGTCGACATCCGGATGCCGCCGACCCACACCGACGAGGGTCTGCGGGCCGCCATGAAGATCAGAAGAGACTTTTCCCGTACGGCTGTGCTGGTGCTCTCGCAGCACGTCGAACCGGCGCTCGCGATGACCCTGTTCGCCGATTCCGCGGCCGGCGCGGGTTACCTGCTCAAGGACCGGGTCTCCGACGTCGCCGAGTTCGTGTCCTGCCTGCGCCGGGTGGCGGCCGGCGGCACCGCGGTCGACCCGGTCATCGTGTCGTCGCTGGTGTCCCGGGCCCGCGCCGACGACCCCCTGGCCGCGCTGACGCCGCGCGAGCGGGAGGTGCTGGCGCTGATGGCGAGCGGCCACTCCAACCAGGGCATCGCCGACCGGCTCGTGCTGACCCTGCGGGCGGTCGAGAAGTACGTGTCGAGCATCTTCGGCAAGCTCGACCTGCCCGCAACCGGCGGCGAGTCCCGGCGGGTGCTGGCCGTACTCCTCTTCCTCCGGCGGTAGCGTCGCGCCCATGTGGTCCTCGGTCATCGCCCGCCGCGCGGCCCGTAACTTCCTGGACGAGCCGGGCTCGGACGTCGGCGAGGTCGTCGCGGCCATGGGCGGGGCGCACGCGCAGGTGATGTCGGCCGGGCTGCAGTCGGTGGCCCTGCGGCTGAAGGGCGGGACGGTCGCGGGTGTGACGTCGGCGCTGTGGGACGACCGCACGCTGGTCAAGACGTGGGGGCCACGCGGGACGGTGCATCTGCTGCCCACACGTGACCTGGGGCTGTGGACGGCGGCGTTGTCCGCGCTGCCGCACAAGTCACCGATGACGCCGGGGAAAACCGATCAGATCGTGGCCGCGTTGTCCTCCGCGGTTCGTGATGCCGCGGACGGCCTGACCGTCGACGAACTGGGGGCCGAGGTGGTGAAGCGGGCCGGTTCCTGGGCGGGGGATCTGGTCATGCCCGCGTTCCAGACGATGTGGCCACGGTGGCGTCAGATCGTGGGGACGCCGGCCACCCAGGGTGTGCTGTGTTTCGGGCCGCCACGGGGGCGCAAGGTCACCTATACGAGCCCGCCGGCTTTCACGCCCTGGGAGCCTTCGGCAGCGTTGCAGGAGGTCGTGCGGCGGTACCTGTGGTCGTACGGGCCCGCCACTCCCGCCGAGATCACGCGGTGGCTGGCCGTGCCGCCGGCGTTCCTCCGTTCGGTTCTGCCGCTGGAGATCGTCGACGACCCGCTACCTGACTCGCGTGCCTCCGGAGTGCGGTTGCTGCCCTATTTCGACGCGTACGTCGTGGCCTCGCACCCGCGGGAGGTCGTGTTCCCGGGGCGGGCGTTCACCCGGGCGCTGAACCGCGGTCAGGCCGGCAACTTCCCCGTGCTGCTGGTCGACGGCCTCGCGGCGGGTGTCTGGCACCAGCGCCGCGCGGGCCGTCGCGTTCACCTCACGGTCGAGCCGGTCGAGCCGCTATCCCGCCACCGGCTGGCCGCCCTCGACGACGAGGTCGCGCGGCTCGGTCAGGCTCTGGACCTCCGGCCCACTCTCGAGATCGGCGTGGTGTCCGTCGGGCCGCACGCCTGAATCCGGCTTCTCCTCCCCCGGGATCGAGGCGATGCCGCCCAGGATGAGCAGGCCGCCGAGCATCTGCAGCACGGTCAGCGACTCGCCCAGCACCAGCCAGGCGAAGATCGACGCGAAGACCACCTCGAGCAGGCCCAGGAACGACGCCAGGCGCGAGCCCAGCCGGGACGAGCCGGCGATCCCGGTGGAGTAGGCGATGGCCGTACCGGCGATCGCGACCACGCCGAGCGGCACCCACCAGGGCGCGGTGGTGCCGAGCATCGGGACCGAGCCGCCCGCCGTCTCGAACGGGATCGCCCCGGTCAGCCCGATGAGGCCCAGCGCGAGGCCGCCGAGCAGCAGGCCCGAACCGGCCAGCGCCACCGGGGGCAGGCCGTCGGCGGGCCGGGCCGCGACGACGAAGTAGACCGCGCAGCCGATGGCGGCGGCGAACGCCAGGACGAGGCCGATCGGGTCGACCGCCTGCAGGGCGCCGGGGCCGATCACCAGGACCAGGCCACCGATGGCGAGCACCGAGCCGAGCAACACCGTGAACCTGGGCAGGCGGCGTGTGGTGGCCCAGGCCCACAGCACCAGCAGCAGCGGCGCCAGGTATTCGATGAGCAGGGCGGTCGAGACCGGGATGCGGGAGATCGCCGCGAAGTAGGCGAGCTGGGTGAAGGCGACCGCGATCAGGCCCATGCCGGCGATCCGCCAGCGGGCCCGCCACACCGCCGACCAGCGGCCACGCAGCGCGAGCAGCACGACCGGGAGGAGGACGACGCTGCCGGTCAGGGCGCGTACGGTGACGGCGGCGGCCGGGGACCAGCCGGCCTCGAGCAGCGGCTTGATGAAGGCGCCGGACGTGCCGAACGAGATCGCCGACAGGATCATCGCGACCAGGCCGACGTGCTTCGGTGCGAGCCTCACGGCACCCTCCCCCTGTCATGAGTAAACTTGCTTACACCCCTGACGCTAGGCCCCGACTCAGTGAGGAGTCAAATTGCTTTTTGCCCCTGACACGGTGGAGTCGCTGAACTTCGTGGTGGCGCTCGGCAACACCACGCCGGGCAGCTCGCGCAGCGGGGAGGACGAGCTCGCGACGGTCGATCAGCTGGCCGGTTTGCTGAGCCGGTTCTCGTACACCGGACGCATCGACCACGACAAGGCCGAGTTGCTCTCGGTGCGTGACGTGCGTACGCAACTCCGGTCGCTCTGGGTCCTCGACCGTGACGAGGCGGTCGGCGTCGTCAACCAGATGCTGCGCGACGCCCGCGCGTTGCCGTTCCTGACCCGGCACGACCAGCTCGACTGGCACCTGCACGCCACCTCGCCGGACGTGCCGCTGGTGGTGCGCATGCGGGCCGAGATGGGGCTGGCCTTCACCGACGTGATCCGGATGAACGAGATGGGCCGCCTGCGGGTCTGCGAGGCCGACGACTGCGACGGGCTGGTGCTCGACCTGTCGCGCAACGGGTCCAAGCGCTTCTGCACCGTACGCTGCGGGAACCGGATGAACATGATCGCCTTCCGGGAGCGGAACTCTTAGCCTCGAGGTCTCTTGAGGCCGGCGTCGTAGGCAGCGATCACGAGCTGAGCGCGGTCGCGGGCGCGCAGCTTGGCCAGCAGGTGGGTCAGGTGGGTCTTCACGGTCTTCACCGAGATGACCAGAGCCTCGGCGATCTCGTCGTTGGACAGTCCGCCGGCGACCAGCGTCAGCACCTCGACCTCACGCGCGGTAAGGCCCCGCAGCGACGGACGGTCACGGGTGGCGCCGGGAGCGGACACGAAGTGGTCGATCAGCCGGGTCAGGATGGACGGCGCGAACAGCGACTCCCCGCGGTGCGTGCGGCGTACGGCCTCGATCAGTTCCTCGGGGTGGGCGTCCTTGAGCAGGAACCCGCTCGCGCCGGCGCGCAGGGCCTCGTGCACGTATTCGTCCAGTTCGAACATGCTCAGGACGAGCACCCGGCACGCTCTCAGCTCGGGATCGCGGCAGATCCGGCGGGTGGCCTCGAGGCCGTCGACCCGGGGCATGCGGATGTCCATCAGGATCACGTCGGGCTGGTGGGCGCGGGCCTGGGACTCGGCCTCGGCGCCGTCGCCCGCCTGCGCGACGACCTCGAGGTCGGTCTCCTTGCCGAGGATCATCGCGAGGCTGTGCCGGAGCAGCGGCTGGTCGTCCACGAGCAGGACGCGGATCACGCCGCGACCTCGTCCGGGATCCGTACGGTCAACTGGAAGCCGCCGTCCTTGGGGCGTGCGGCCAGCGTGCCGCCCAGGGCGGTGACACGCTCCCGCAGGCCGATCAGGCCGTGCCCGGCGCCGGGATTCGCCGCTTTGCCTCCCGCGTCGGCCACACTCACGACGAGGTCGCCCCGGTCGCGGCGGATCACCACCCGGACGTCGGTCGGGCCGGCGTGACGGGCCGTGTTGCTCAACGCCTCGCGTACGGTCTGGCAGATCGTCATCTGCACTCCGGGTGACACCTCGCCCAGGTTCATCACGGTCAGTTCCGCCCGTAGTCCCGCCTTCTCGGCCGTGCGCACGATCTCTTCGAGGTCTTTGAGGCCCACCGTCGGCGTTCTCGGCGCGTGTTCGTTCCGGTCGCGCAGGATCTCCAGCATTCGCCGCAATTCCGCCGTGGCGGTGCGGCTCGTGTGCTCGATGTCGGTCAGCGCCTGCTCCACTTCGGCCGGCTTGGCCAGGTGCCGGGTCGAGGCCGCCCGTACGGTGATCAGCCCGAGCCCGTGCGACACGATGTCGTGCAGATCCCGCGCGATCTTGAGCCGCTCCTCGACCACGGCCCACTCGGTCAGCCGCTGCTCGTAGGCCCACCGATCGGCCCGCCACCGCCGCACCGCCCAGACCGCCGCCGCCACCGCAGCCCCGGCGATCGCCAGCGGCACGATCGTCGCCGCCGGGCCCTCGGCGCCGCCGGTCACCATCGCCAGCAGCCCGATCACGCCCACCGCGACCAGCACCGGGACGGCCCTGGTACGCCACTTGGGACGGCCGTTCGCGCTCATGCCGCCGACTGTAGTTCTCCGACCAGGGTCCGAGACGGCCCGGGAAAGATGGACCCCTGGTTCGACGCCGCGCGCGGCCCGTTCCGGTTGACTCCTCACATGATTGCGATCGACGGGGTGTCACGGCCCGGAATCCTGCACGACGTCTCCTTCGAGGCTCATCCCGGCCGGGTCACCGGTTTCCTCGGCCCGAACGGCGCCGGCAAGACCTCCACCGTGCGCATCCTGCTGGGATTGGATCGTCCGGCCCAGGGCAAAGCGACGATCTTCGGCTTCCCGTACGCGTCCTGGCCGCGCCCGCTGACCGTCGTCGGTGCTCTGCTCGACGGCAGCGGTGCGCACCGGGCGCGGTCGGCGCGATCACATCTGCGCTGGATGGCCGCCAGCAACGGCCTGCCCCGGTCCCGGGTCGACGAGGTGCTCGAGATCGTCGGCCTCACCGGCGACGCGCGCAAGCGGGCGGGCCGGTTCTCGCTGGGCATGGGCCGTCGCCTGGGCCTGGCCGCCGCCCTGCTCGGTGACCCACCGGCGCTGGTGCTGGACGAGCCGCTCAACGGCCTCGACCCGGCCGGCATCCGCTGGATGCGCACGTTCCTGCGCCAGTGCGCGGCCGAGGGCCGCACCGTTCTGCTCTCCAGCCACCTGATGACCGAACTCTCCTCGACCGCCGACGACGTGGTCGTCATCAGCAACGGCCGAGTGGTAGCCCGCGGCACGGTGGCCGAGGTGACCGCGGGGCACGACACGCTCGAAGACGCCTTCCTGGCCCTCACCGGAGCGGCACCCCGATGATCCCCGTTTCCGTTCCTGGGCCGCGTCCTCTCCAGTCGATGGTGGGGGCCGAGGTGCGCAAGCTGCTCGGCCTGCCGACCGCCTGGGTGGGACTGACGCTGGGCCTGATCGCCGCGCCGCTGCTGGTCTTCGTCAACGCTCCGGCCCTGCGCCGGGCCATCGAGTCCGGCCAGATCCCCGACGTGTCCGACGTGGGCTACGAAAACCTGGGCATCGGCCTGCTGGGCGCCCTGATCCTCGGCGTCGTCGCGGTGAGCAGCGAATACACCTCCGCCGGCGACGACTCGCCCGGCGCCCACCAGCTGACCGCCACGCTGCTGGCCATGCCCCGCCGCGGCCAGATGCTGACTGCCAAGGCCGCCGCCCTGGTGCTGGTGGCCGCCGTCCAGGGCGCGCTGACGGCGACCGCCACCGTCCTGCTCACGCGAACGGTCCTGCCCGTGCCACCCATCTCCCCGTCCCGCGTGGCCGCCGCCACCCTCTACTGGTGCCTGCTCGCACTCCTGGCCTACGCGGTGACCCTGATCTTCCGCAACGGCATCATCACGCTGACCGTCTTCATCGTGAACAGCTCGGTCGTCTCAGTCTCCTACCTGCTGACCAAGCTGACCCCGTGGGCCGCCTACCTGCCCGACATCGTCGGAGCCCACATGTTCCTGCGTTCCCATCCCAGCGACGTAGCGATCCCACCCGTGACCGCGGGCGTCGTCATGGCAGCCTGGGTCGCGGCCCTGCTGACCGTGGCCGCCTACTTGTTCCGCCGGCGTCCGGCATGACCAACCCACCGATCGGCGGTTCGCTGCCCACCCACGGATCGCACAGCCGGCTCGGCTCGCACGGTTGGTTGCGCTCGCGCGGATCGCTGGGCTCGCTCGGATCGATGCGCTTGCGCGGACGGCTGGACTCCCGCAGATGGCCGCGCTCGCGCGGATGGTTGCCCTCGCGCGGATGGCTGCGCTCGAGGGGATGGCTGGACTCCCGCAGTTGGCTGGACTCACGCGGATGGCTGCACTCACGCGGACGGCTGGACTCCCGCAGATGGTTGCCCTCGCGCGGCTCGCTCGGCTCCCATGGGTCGCTCGGATCGGCGCGCTCGCACGGATGGCTGGACTCCCGCGGATCGCTCGGCTCGCGCCGACGGTTGCCCTCGCGCGGCTCGCTCGACTCCCGTAGATCGCTCGACTCACGCAGATCGCACGGATGGCTGGACGCCCGCGGATGGCTGGACGCCCGCGGATGGCTGGGCTCGGGCGGATGGCTGGGCTCGGGCGGATGGCTGGGCTCGGGCGGATGGTTGTCCTCGGGCGGATCGCTCGGTTCACGTGGATCGCTCGGATCGGCGGGCTCGCGCGGATGGCTGAACTCCCGCGGATCGCTCGGTCCGCACCGATGGTTGCCCTCGCGCGGCTCGCTCGACTCACGTCGATCGCTCGACTCACGCGGATCGCTCGAATCGGCGCACTCGCGCGGATGGCTGGACTTCCGCGGATGGCTGGGCTCGCGCGGATGGCTGGGCTCGCGCGGACGGCTGGGCTCGGGCGGATGGTTGTCCTCGGGCGGATCGCTCGGCTCACGTGGATCGCTCGGATCGGCGGGCTCGCGCGGATGGCTGAACTCCCGCGGATCGCTCGGCTCGCGCCGACGGTTGCCCTCGCCCGGCTCGCTCGACTCACGCAGATCGCTCGAATCGGCGCACTCGCGCGGATGGCTGGACTTCCGCGGATGGCTGGGCTCGCGCGGATGGCTGGGCTCGGGCGGCTGGCTGCGCTCGCGCGGCCCGCTCGGATCGCGCGGATGGTTGCGCTCGCGCGGATCGTTCGGCTCACGCGGTTCGCTCGGCTCACGTGGATCGATTGGATCGGTGCGCTCGCGCGGATGGCTGGGCGCGGCGGCTGGGGCTGAGGTTCGCAAGCTGGTGACGCTGCCGGCTTTGTGGTGGACCGTTGTGCTCACGTGGGTAGCCACGGTGCTGATCGCCTATGCGGCCCACCGCGCGGCGGCGGGCGACGATCCGATCCGGACGGCGCTGCGCTGGACCCAGGCCGGGTTCCTGGTCCTAGGCGCACTGGCCGTCACCCACGAATACGAGGCGGGCGGACAGATCCGCGCCACGTTGCTGGCGGTACCCCGGCGCGGGCGCGTGCTGAGTGGCAAGGGCGTCGCTGTGTTCGCGGCCGCCCTGATCGCCGCTGCCCCGATAGTGGTCGCAGCTGCGATGGCCGGTGGCGACCTCGGTACGACGGCCGGGACCAGTGTTCCCGGCACGTCTCTTGACCCGGGGCGACTCGCGTCACTGACCGCCTACCTCGTCGGCGTGACTCTGATCGCGGCCGCGACCGGGACTCTGGTGCGGAATTCGCTATCCGCCGTGGCAGTGCTGTTGACGGCCTTTCTTGTCGTCGCCCCTCTGGTCCGAGCCGGGCGGCCACAGACCGGACCATGGCTGCCCGACACGCTCCTGCTCGCCCCTTCGACCGGCGGGGTCGCACTGGCCGTCTGGACATCGGCGGCTGCGGCCCTCGCAAGCATCGCCTTTAGCCGCCGCAACCCCTGACGTCGACGCAGATAACCGGTCGCCGACCACCGCGCGCCACCGGCCACGGACCGCGAGCCACGGACCGCGAGCCACGGACCGCGAGCCACGAGCCACGAGCTCGGCCGGACATACGCTAGGCCGCCACCTCGGTCAGCGGCTTGCCCAGCGCACCCCGCAAGCGGAGCACCGCACCCCCGGCGGAGAAGCCGGCCACCGCCGAGACGATGCCGGCCCGGCTGAACACGGCCTTCAGCCGGTCGCCGTCGTCCAGGGGTGTCACCCGCACGTCGTCGCCGTCGGCCGGGTCGCCCAGGCAGGTGATCTTCAGGTGGTACTGGTCGCTCCACATCCACGGGACCGACTCGTACGGGGTGGGGCGGCCCGAGACTATCGCGGCCGCCACCGCCTCGGCCTGGTTGCCGGCGTTCGTCCAGTGTTCCGAGCGCCGGCTCACCCCGTCGGTCCCGGTCCAGCGGCACACGTCGCCCACGGCCCACACGTTCGGCGCTGCTCGGAGGGACTCGTCGCAGACGACGCCGTCCGCGAGGGTCAGGCCGCTGTCGCGCAGCCAGTCGGTTCGTGGCACCGCGCCGATCGCGACCACCACGTTGTCGGCGGGCACCACCGTCCCGTCGGCCAGTTCGACCCCCGTTACCGCGGAGTCGCCGCGGATCGCCGTCACGCCCGAACCGCAGCGTACGTCCACACCCTGCGCCCGGTGCACCGCCGCCAACCGCTCCCCCAGGCCCGCCCCCAGCAGCCGGCGCATCGGGGCGGTGTCGGCCTCGACCAGCGTCACCTCCACGCCGAGCGACCGGGCCGTCGCCGCCACCTCACAGCCCAGCACTCCGGCGCCGACCACCACGAGACGGCTTCCGGCCGCGAGCACCTGCCGCAGCCGGGTGGCGTCGGCCAGCGTCCGCAGCACGTGCACTCCGTGCGGTGGCTGGGGTACGGGCAGCCGCCGTGGTTCGGCCCCGGTCGCGATGACGAGCTGGTCATAGGAGAAGGAGCCGGAGGAGGTGGTAACGGTCGTGGGCGAAAGGGAAAGGACAGTCACGCCGGTGTGCAGCACGATCCCGGCGGCCGACAGCTCGGGGGAAGTGGCCAGCCAGACGGGCGGACGTTCACCCGCCAGGCCGGCCTTGGAGAGGGGCGGACGGTCGTACGGGAGGGAAGGTTCGGCCCCGAGCAGGGTCACCGGGCCCCGGTGGCCCAGGCGGCGCAACGTCTGCGCCGTCCGGACACCACCGAGGCCCGCGCCCACCACGAGCACCGAGCTCACAGCTTCATCACCACGGACTTCGTCTCGGTGTAGAGCTCCAGGCCTTCCTCGCCGAGTTCGCGACCCCAGCCGCTCTGCTTGAAGCCGCCGAACGGGAGGGCCGCGTCGCCCGAGTGGTACGTGTTGACGTACACCGTCCCGGCCTTGACCTCGGCCGCGATGCGGTGGGCGGCGGACAGGTCGCGCGTCCAGATGCCGGCGGCCAGGCCGTAGACCGTGTTGTTGACCGCGCGGCCGATCTGCTCGGGCGCGTCGAACGGGGACGCGACCACGACCGGTCCGAAGATCTCCTGCTGGACGACGACCGAGTCCTCGGTGACGTCGGTCAGCACGGTCGGGCGGTAGAAGTAGCCCTCGTCGCCGTGCCGGCCGCCGCCCGTGACGACCCGGGCGCCGCCGTCCACGCCCTGCTGGACGAGGCTGGACACACGGTCGAGGTGCTCGGCAGAGACCAGCGGGCCCATCTGGGTGCCCTCGGCCGTGCCGGCGCCGAGGCGGATGTCGCCGGCCAGCCCGGCCAGGCCTTCGACGACCCGGTCGAACACCGAGCGCTCGACGTAGAGGCGGCTCGCGGCCGTGCACACCTCGCCCTGGTTGCTGAAGATGGCCATGGCGGCGCCGCTGGTGGCGGCCTCGATGTCGGCGTCGGCGAGCACGATGTTGGGCGACTTGCCGCCCAGTTCGAGGCTGACCTTCTTGAAGTTGCCCAGCGCGGCCTGGACGATCAGCCGCCCGGTCTCGGTCGAACCGGTGAACGCCACCTTGTCGACGTCGGGGTGGGCGGCGATCGCGGCGCCGGCGGTCGGGCCGTCGCCGGTGACCACGTTCAGGGCGCCGGGCGGGAACCCGGCCTCGAGGGCCAGCTCGCCGAGGCGCAGCGCGGTGAGCGGGGTCTGCTCGGCCGGCTTGAGCACGACCGCGTTGCCGGCGGCCAGGGCCGGGCCGATCTTCCACGACGTCATGATGAGCGGGAAGTTCCACGGCACGATCTGGCCGACGACGCCGAGCGGCTGGCGCAGCGTGTAGGCGTGCCAGGGGCCGGGGCGGGACATCTCGACCGTACGGCCGCTGATCTTGGTGGCCCAGCCCGCGTAGTAACGCAGGCAGGCGACGGCCTCGGCCACGTCGCCGCGCGCGTCGCCGAGCGGCTTGCCGTTGTCGAGGCTCTCGATGAGGGCCATCTCCTCGGCGTTCTGTTCGAGCAGGTCGGCGAGCTTCCACAACATCGCCTGCCGGTCGGCGGGGACGGCCCGCGACCACGCGCCCTCCTCGAACGCCTTGCGGGCCGACGCGACCGCACGGTCGACGTCCTCGGTCTGTCCCTCGGCGACGGTGGCGAGCACCGAGCCGTCGGCCGGGTTGTGCGTGTCGAAGGTCTTGCCGGACAAGGCGTCGACGAACTCGCCGTCGATCAGAAGGCGATTACGAAAATCCACGGGAAACCTCTCAGCGCAGGGAGATGGTGAGGTGTTCGAAGGTCCGGATGTTGCTCTTGAGCACCCGCTCCGGCTCGCCGACCACGGCGTACTGGGGCGCGTACTTGAGCAGGGTCTGCACGGCGACGGTGGACTGCAGGCGGGCCAGCGGCGCGCCGATGCAGAAGTGCACGCCCTCGCCGAAGCCGAGCTGGCGCTTGGGCGGGCGGGTGATGTCCCACTCCTCGGCGTGGTCCCACTCGGCGTGGTCCCGATTCGCGGCACCCCAGATGATCACCGTACGACCGCCCGCCGGGATCTTCTCGCCGTAGTACTCGACGTCGCGAGTGGCCGTCCGGGCCATCATCTGCAGCGGCGGGTCCCAGCGCATGGTCTCCTCGACCGCGGCCGGCACCAGGGTCGGGTCATCGACGGCGAGCCGCCGCTGGTCGGGGTGCTCGAGGAACGCGCTGATGGTGTTGGTGATCAGCCCGGACAGGTTGTCGACGCCGGCCATGAACAGGAAGAAGCAGAGGCCGGTGACCTCGTCCTCCTCGAGCTCGCGGCTGGGCAGCCGGGTGTTGGCGAGGTGGCTCATCAGGTCGTCGCGCGGGTTCTTGCGGCGGTCCTCGGCCATCGCCGTGAAGTAGGCCCGGATGTCCTTGCCCGCCTGCACCGCCCGCGGTGGCAGCGTCATGTTGTCCTCGGGATCGCGGGAGACCACGGTCTTGAGGTAGTACGCCATCTGCGGCAGGTCTTCCTCGGGCATGCCGATGACGTGCGAGATGATGTGCAGCGGCAGCCCGCTGCTGTACTCCCAGGCGATGTCACATTCGCCGCGCTCGACGAACTCGCGCATCAGCTTGTCGGCGTGACTGCGCAAGAGCGGTTCGAGCTTCCGTACGTGTTTGGGCGCGAACGCATCCCGTACGAGCCCACGGATCTCGGTGTGCTGCGGCGGCGAGAAGTCGACGAAGTTGGCCGGCCGGAACTGCAGCGTGCTGCCGTCCAGGTCGACGCTCTCCTCGGAGGTGAACGTCTCCCAGTCGGAGGCGGCCGCCTTCACATCGGCGTAGCGGGACAACGCGTAGATGTCGCGCTCTTCGTTGTGGTAGAGCGGGTAGTGCTCGCGCATCTCCGCGTACGTCGGGTAGGGGTTCTGCAGACAGTCGTTGAGAAAAGGGTCATATACGACGGAAACCGGCATGATCAAACCTCCCGCGAATCAGTGGGTGGAGATGGCGTTGAAGGGACAGCCGACGACGGCCCGCTCGACGGCTCCGTCGCCGTCCGGCACCTCGTCGGCGATGACGATCGCCTTGTCGTTGTCGTCGAGGTCGAACGCCTCGGGCGCGTTCATGACGCAGTTGCCGTATCCGTCGCAGAGCTCTTGATCAACAGCGACCTTCATCGGGATGTCTCCTTCCAGGGTGAAATCAGGTGCTTCAAGCCGGTGCCGGCGCGCATCATGGCCAGCGCCCCGGGGTAGTCGCCGAGCGAATGTCGGTGGCTGACGAGCGAGTCGAGGCCGATCGGGTCGGCCGCGGCGAGGCGTACGGCCCGGTCGAAGGACCACAGCAGCGAGCGCGACCCGACGATGGTGATCTCGTTGTCGTAGACCTCGAAGGGCGAGAACGACGCCGTACGGTCGGTGCCCGCGACCCCCATCAGCAGGTAGCGCCCGCCCCGGGCGACTCGCCGCAGCCCGTCCTCGATGGCCGCCGGGCTCCCGGTGCAGTCGATGACGGCCCCGTACGCCCGCGGCGGATCGGGCAGATCACCCACCGAGGAAGCCCCGGCCCCGCGACGACGCTCCTCGTTCGCCTCGACCACGGTCACCGAGGCCGCGCCGCTGTGCCGGGCGTAGGCGGCCGCGAGCAGCCCCATCGGCCCCGCGCCGTAGACCAGCACATCGTCGCCGGCCACCGGCCCGAGCCGGTCGAACCCGTGCAGTACGCAGGCCACGGGTTCGACAATGGCCGCCCGCTCCGGGGTCAGCCCGGTCGCATCGAAGCAGGCCACGGCGGGCAGCGCGAGAAACTCGGCGGCACCCCCATGGCGGTTCACCCCGACCGCTGAGCGGTCCCGGCACAAGTTGGTGCGCCCGGCCGTGCAGCGCACACACCGTCCACAAGGGATCAGCGGGTTGACCGCGACGAGCGTGCCGACCGGCAGCCCCGGCACGCCGTGCACGACTTCGCCGGACAGCTCGTGCCCGGGGATCATGCCGGGCACGGCCGCCTCGCCGACCACGTGCAGATCGGTGCCGCACAGGCCGGCCGCGCGGACGGCCAGCACCACCTCGCCCGGCCCCGGCGTGGGGTCCGGGACGTCGGTCAGTGCGACGTCGCCGGGCCCGTTGATCACGACGGCTTTCACGGCCGGGCCGCCCAGGCGGGGGTGGCCGAGTAGACGCTCTTGGTCCAGGTGAAGAAGTCGAGCGCGCCCTGCCCCTGCTCGCGATAGGTGTTGGTGCCCGAGTCGCCGACCCCGCCGAACGGCGTGTTGAGCTCGACGCCGCTGGTCGGACGGTTGACCTTGACCACGCCGGCGTGCACCCGGTCGGCGAAGCGATGCACGGCGGCCAGGTCGTTGGTGACGATGCCGGCCGACAGCCCGAATCGCGAGTCGTTGACCAGGTCGATCGCCGCGTCCAGGCCGCCCGCGTCGAGCACCGCCACGACCGGGCCGAAGACCTCCTCGCGGGCGATGATGTCGGCCGGCCCGACGCCGGTGAGGATCGACGGGGCCATCATCAGCCCGTCGACGCGGCGCCCGTCGGTGACCGGCCTGGCCCCGGCCTGCACGGCCGCCTGCAGGTGGTCGAGGTTGGACGAGAGCTGGTCGTGCGAGACGACCGGGCCCATCAGCACGCCGTCGCCGAGGCCGTTGCCGGGCCGGTAGCGCTCGGCCTGCGCGGCCAGGGCCTCGACGAACCGATCGCGGATGCCTGGCGTGACGATGACCCGACTGGTCGCCGTGCAGGCCTGCCCGGTGAGCCCGAACGCGCCCGCCGCCACCACCTCAGCCGCGGTCTGCGGGTCGGCGTCGTCGAGCACGATCACCGCGTTCTTGCCGCCCATCTCGAGCTGCACCCGGATACGGCGCGGCGCGGCGCGCCGGTAGATGCCGTCGCCGACCGAGTTGGAGCCGGTGAACGTCACCGCGGCCACCTCGTCGGCGTCGATCAGTGTGTTGCCGACGGCCGAGCCGGAGCCGTTGAGCAGGGACAGCACACCGGCCGGCAGGCCCGCGTCGTGCAGGGCCCGGGCCAGGTGCCAGGCGCCGACCGGGGCGACCTGAGCCGGCTTGAGCAGCACGGCGTTGCCGGCGATGAGCGCGGGCGCTGTCTTCCAGGTGGGGATGGCGATCGGGAAGTTCCACGGGGTGATGACCGAGACCACGCCGAGCGGCTCGCGGCGGCTGTAGATGAGGTCGGTGCCGGCCGCCGACGGGTACGTTTCGCCACCGAGCCGCCAGCCCTCGTTGCCGTAGAAGCGCAGCAGCTGCGCCGCCCGCAGGGCCTCGCCGCGGGCCTCGGCCCGGGTCTTGCCCTCCTCGCGGGTGATGTCGTCGCCGATCTCGTCGGCACGCTGCTCGATCAGGTCGCCGGCGCGCTCGAGGATGCGGCCGCGGGCCGGGGCCGGGGTGCGGGCCCACTCCTGCGCGGCCTTGGCGGCGGACGCGGCGGCCGCGCGGACCTCGTCGGCCGTGGCCGCGGCGGTCCGGGTGACGATCTCGTCCAGGTCGGCCGGGTTGCGCCGGACGGTGGCGGGCTTGCCGGTCCAGACGCCGTCGATCAGGTTCTGGATCTCGATGGTGGACACGTGGAACTCCTTGCTATTTCAGGGCCAGGGCGTTGGCCGTCGACCCGGCGGCCCCGCGCACGTTCAGCGGAGCGGCGGTGAACAGGCCTTCGTAGACGCCGTCGGCGGCGCAGTGCGCGGCCAGCGGGCCCAGGTGGAACATCTCGCCGACGGCGAGCGCCTGGAGCGGGATCAGGGTGTCGTGCAGGAACGTGTCGGAGCTGGACATGTCGAACGGCATGCTCTCGACGGCCGGGCAGTCGGCGGCGATCGCGGACAGCCGCAGCCCGGTCAGCCACTCCGCCATCTCGGGGCCGGCGGCCAGGCCGGGCGCCGGGAAGAAGCCGGTGAGCGCGGCCCGGGCGTCCGCGTCGAGCGTCTCGTACCAGGTGGTCCAGCCGAAGTGCAGCAGCAGGATGTCACCTTCCTCGACGCTCACCCCCTGCCGGTCGAGCGCGGCCTGCACCTGATCCGCCGTGAACGCCGTCTGCACCGAGCAGTCGGTCGCGAGGTCGGCCAGCACCCAGCGACCGGCCAGGCCACGCCGGGCCCAGTGGTCGATGCCCAGCTTCGGATCGGCCGCGTCGCGCACCTGCTCGTCCGTGTGGCCCTGATAGAAACCGAACTTCGGATGCCGTACGTGCGACAGGCCGTCCCACTGCGACCCGGACTGCGGGTGGAAGTTGTCGTACTTGTCGTCCCACCCGTTGCCGAGGTCGATCGGGTGGTGCCGCAGCGACCCGCGTCCCAGGATCGGCGGGTCGGGCAGGGCCAGATCCCAATTCAACGAGAAGACGCTTCCCGTACGGACGAGAGCGGCTGCCCTCCGTACGCGGGAAGGGGTTTGCCGGTTGACCGCACCGACCTGGTCGCCGGGCCCGAACTCGGCCCACACGCTGCCGTCCGGGATCACGACGCGTCCACCTCGATCATCGCCTTGAGCGCGACCCGTCGCTCGGCCGCGTCGAGCAGCGCCGTCGGGGTCTCGCTCAGCGAGTAGCGCGCGGTGACCAGGTCGCTCAGTCCGACTTTGCCGGTCGCGAGCAGCTCGATCGCGCGGGGCCAGGTGCCGGCGTAGCGGTGCACGGCGGTCAGCGACAGTTCGCCGTACCGGATGATCGTCGACGAGATGGCGATCTGCGGCTTGCCGGGCACCCCGACCAGCACCGCCCGTCCGCGCGGCCGCAGCCGGCCCATGCCGTCGTCGAGCGCGGTCGGTGCCCCCGAGCACTCCAGGAACACATCGAGGTCGTCGGGCACGCCGTCCCAGCCGCCGCTCACGTCGACCGCCTTCACGCCCGGTTCGGCGCCGATCCGGTCGAGCCGCTCGCGGTCGATGTCGGTGACGATCACCTCGGCGGCGCCCTCGGCCACGGCGACCCGGGCCACGAGCAGCCCGATCGGTCCGGCGCCGGCGATCAGCACCCGCTCCCCCGCGGCCAGCTGGGCCCGCTGCACCGACCACACCGCGACC
The DNA here is from genome assembly GCF_018829635.1 of Paractinoplanes bogorensis. GTDB lineage: Bacteria > Actinomycetota > Actinomycetes > Mycobacteriales > Micromonosporaceae > Actinoplanes > Actinoplanes bogorensis. The sequence goes on along the minus strand of NZ_JAHKKG010000013.1, from coordinate 23,558 downwards.
GACAGGGGCTCGAGCAGGGCGGCTTCGTCCAGGTTCACTTCTTCCGGTACGCGGTGCACGTTGCGCGCGGGCAGCACGACGCGCTCACGCAGCAGGCCGTGGTTCGGCGGCATGCCCAGGAACGTCATCCGCACACACAGGTTGTAGGTGCCGTTACGACACTCGCGGCACTCCCCGCACGCGATGCCCGGTTCGATCGACACCCGGTCGCCGACGGCCAGTCCGTCGACGCCGTCGCCAACCTCGAGCACCTCGCCGCTGCCCTCGTGGCCGATGACGACCGGGCCGTCGTCGAGCCGGAACCGGCCGATCTGCCCGTGGTCGTAGAAGTGGGCGTCGGAGCCGCACAGCCCGACTCGGCGCATGCGTACCCGCACCTGCCCGGCGGCCAGGGGCTCGTCGGCGAAGTCGGTGAGCGCGGCGTCGCGGGCGCCACTCAGCTGGATGCTCTTCATCGGGCCACCGCCATGTCACCGACGGCCTCGCGAGCGGGAGCGAGGTCCAGCCACTCGGCCGTGACGTCGAGCTGGCCGACCAGCATCTGCAGGCCGGGGTGGATCGCGCAGCCCCGCTCGCGGGCGGCCTCCAGAAGCGGCGTGACCTCGGGCTTCATGATGATGTCGGCCACGGTCACCTGCGGGGTGAGCCCGGACAGGTCGACCGGCAGCGGGTCGTCCGGTTTCATGCCGACCGAGGTGGTGTTCACGATGAGGGTGGCGTCCTGCACGGTGGAGGCATCGGCCACCGAGACGGCAAGCTCAGGAAATTCGCGTCGCACGTCGGCAGCGAGGGCCTCGGCCCGGTCGCGCGAGCGGTTGGCGATGCGCAGCGCGGCGATGCCGTTGAGGGCGAGCTCCATGGCCACGGCCCGGGCGCTCCCGCCCGCCCCGAGCAGCAGCGCACGGGAGCCGGCCGGGTCGAACCCGTTGGTCTTCAGCCCGTGCACGAAGCCGTAGCCGTCGAGCTGTCCGCCGAGCAGCCGGCCGTCGGGCAGCCGCTTGATCACGTTGCTGGCCCCGGCCCGCCGTACGCCCTCGGTCCGCTCGTCGAGCAGCCCGGCGATGGTCTCCTTGTGCGGCATGGTGACCCCGATGCCGGCCAGGTTCTCCCAGCTCCGGCACATGGCGACGGCCGCGGCCAGCCCGGCCGGCGCCACCTTGACCGGGATGCAGACTGCATCGATACCTCGACGGCGGAAGTACGCGTTGAACACGCCCGGGGTGCGTACGTGTTCGCTCGGGTAGGCGAAGTGCGCGTAGACGCGCGTGTATCCGCTGATGGGGTGGGACGTCATGAGTGGTCTCTCCAGTCGTCGGGCCAGTCGCCGAGGTCCGTGATCATGCCCGCGGCGAGCGCCGCCAACCGGGCCGCGCCGCGCGCCCCGGCCTCCGTGCTCGCCGGAATGAGGTGGTCGCCGAGCACGCGGGCGCGGACGGCCCGGATGTAGGCCGACCCGTACCAGCCGCCCGCGGTGATCAGCCGCTTCTGATCGGGCGCGTACGGCCCGAGCAGGCGCAACGCGTCGGCACAGCGCCGCGCGGTGAGGTCGACGACGGTGGCCCAGGCCCGGCCGTCGTCGAACGCGGTGAGCCGAGCGGTCAGCGCGGCCGGGTCGATCGGCGTAGCCGCGTCGGCCGGTTCACTGCCGGCCGCCGGGGCGGTCCGGGCCGCGGCTTCGCCGAGCGCGGTCACCGCGGCCGGGGTGCGGTCGCGGCCGAGCCGGTCGTCGAGGATCGCGCTCTGCAGCCGGCCCGAGCCGAGCGCGGCCATCAGGTAGTCGGCGCCCGCGATCACGTGCGGCCCGCGGGTGGCGCCCGCCGCCACGACCGCCGCCAGGTCACCCGGATCGCGGGCCGGTTCGGTGGTACGCAGCACGGCCTCCCCGGTGCCGTAGCTGCTGAAGGCGTCGCCCGGACCGAGCGCGCCCGCGCCGACCATCGCGGTGACGTGGTCGTGCCCGGCCACCGTGATCGTGGCGCCGGCGGCGAACGGCAGGGCGGCGTGGGCCCGGCCGGTGGGCGTCCCCGCGGTGACCAGTTCGGGCAGGCCGGCCGCGGGCAGACCGGCCCAGGCGACGGCCCGGTCCCACCAGCGGCGGCCGGCCACGTCGAGCATGCCGGTGCGGGTAGCCAGCGAGAGCTCGGCGACCGGACGGCCACCGGCCCACACCGCGGCCCACTCGGGCAGGCTCAGCCAGGTCACCGGGCGCAGGCCCCGCTCTCCGGTGAGCCAGGCCAGTTTCGGCAACGACCAGCGGTCCGACACCGGGAGGCCGGTGACTCCGGGATATTCGGGGCCGGCCTCCGCCCGTACGCGGGAAGCCTGATCTTTGCCGTTGGGGTCGAACCACGCGAACGCCGGGGCCAGCGGTGCGCCCGTGGCATCGAGGGGATAGCCCGCCTCGGCCAGACCGGTGAACCCGATCGCCTCGGCCCGCACGCCCGGGAGCGCCGCGGCCAGTTCGGTCAGCAGGTCGTGCAGCACCACGCCGAGGTCGTCGGCCCGCAACACTCGCGAGCCCGCCTCGTCCCGCCAGGGCGTGGCCCGCCGGGCGACGGCCAGCTGCCCGCCGTCCGACGCGGCGGCCAGCGCCTTGATGGTCGTGGTCCCGATGTCGATGCCGACCGAGACCCCGGCGTGAGTGCTCATTTCGCGGCCGCTCCGGTGTACGCGCCGACGACCCGCTCGATGTTGGCGCGGATCCCGGCCACCGTCTCCTCGTCGGTGGCCCGGCCGGCGAACAGCTCACGGAACTCGTTCTGCCACAGGCTGCGCCCGATCGCGAAGCCGATGAAGCCGGGCACCCCGTTGATCTCGCGCAGCCAGGTCTCCACCTGGTCGAGGTCCGCGCCGCCGCCGAGCAGGATCAGCGACGTCTCGTGCGGGGCGCCGCCCAGGCACTGCGCGGACACCCGGCGGTAGTCGTCGTCCGAGGCCAGCGGCTCGAGCTTCCACACCGACGGCCACACCCCGCCCGCCTGGTACTCGTCGATCGAGCGGCAGACCAGGTCGGCGTGCGCCGTACGCCGGTAGGTGTCGAGGTCGCCGGCCTCCTCCAGCTGCTCGGCGGTGGGCGGGCAGAGCAGCTCGAGCATGAACGGGACGCCGTTGTCGATGGCCCACTTGGAGACCGTCGCGGCCCGCTCGACCTGGCGCCGGCGGCGGTCCTCCTCCAGCGCCGGGTTGTGCACGATCAGCGCCTTGACCATGTCGACCGTGCCGAGCGGCAGGTGGTCTCCGAAGTCGTCGCCGTGCTCCAGGATGAACTCGCCGGTGCGGATGTCGAACTTGGGGCTGCGGCTCGCCTCGACCGGCAGAATCAGCGTGTAGCCGGCGTCCTTGACCTTCGGAATGACCGCCGACCCGTACTGGTCGTCGATCAGCACGCCGGTGTTGGCCGGCTGCACCAGGCCGGCGTCGGCCACCTCGAGCAGCGCCCGGAACGCCAGGTCCTTGGCATGGCCGAACCGTTCGGTCTGCTGCTCGGGCGTCAGTCCGTCGCCGAACAAGCCGCGCATCACCGCTCGATGATCCATCGCGAGGATGAGCAGCGGGTTGGGAACGTTGAGCATGAGGGATGTCCTCTTCCTTATTTCGCGGCACCGAGCCGGCGAGAGGCGAGCCGTGCGAAGAGCACGGCGATGAGCAGCGCGAGACCGTTGAACATCGGCTGCACCCAGAACGGGACGCCGAGCAGACTCAAGCCGTTGAAGCCGACGGCGAGCAACAGGATCGCGACGATGACACCCGGCACGTTGTAGAAGCCGGGGCGGAACGTGGTGACGCCCAGGAACGCGGCGGCGTACGCGGGCAGCAGCAGGTCGGGGCCCATGCTGGGGGTGGCCGAGCCGGCCTGCCCGAGCTGGAACATGGCCGCCCCGGCGACGATCGCTCCGGCCAGGCCGAACGCGAGCACCTTGTACCAGCTGGTCCGCACGCCGGCCAGGAAGGCCACCCGCTCGGAACCGCCGATGGCGTAGAGACGGGCACCGACCGGGGTGTGCTGGAGCAGGTAGTAGCAGACCACGGCGATCAGCAGGACGGCCCAGACCGCCCAGGCGATCCCGCCCACGTAACCACGGCCCAGCGTCTCGAGCACGCCCGGCACGGTGGTCAGGATGGCGCCGTTGCTCAGCGCCAGGGTCAGCGCGGACAGGATGATGCCCATGCCGAGGGTGGCGATGAACGAGTTGATTTTGAAGTACACGTTGAGTACGCCGTTGACCACGCCGATGAACACCCCGAAGACCAGCATCGCCAGCAGGATCATCGGCACCGGCCAGTTCTGGCCGGTCAGGTAGGCGCCGAGCATCGCGCTGAAGCCCAGCGAGTAGCCGACCGAGAGGTCGAACTCGCCGACGATCAGCGGGAACAGCACGGCCAGCGTCATCATCGCCACCACGGCCTGACTGACCAGCAGCGACGTCCAGTTCTGCTGGGTGGCGAAGCGCGGCGTCGCCAGGCTGAACCCGATGACGAGCACCACCAGCAGGATGACCTGCGCGTATTTGTGGATCGCGATTCCCGCGAAGTGCCCGAGCTGGGACCCGGAGGGCGCGGTCGCCTCTTTCGCGACCGCCTCGGGGCGCTCGACGTTCGTGATCTGTGCCATGGCTCGCACGCTCTCGATCTACTGCTGCGCCATCAGGCGCGCCAGGTGAGTGGGGTTGTCGGGGGCGGTCAGTTCCTCGGCCGGCCGGCCGGGGCGAAGGACCAGGACCCGATCGCAGTACGTGGTGAGCTGCTCGACCTCGGAGGAGAGCAGGATCGCCGCCGCGCCGTCGTCGACGCGGGCCCGCACGGCGGCGAACATCCGCAGCCGGGCCGCCGGATCGACGCCGTTGGTGGGGTCGTCCAGGACCAGCACGTCCGGCCGGGTGGCCAGCCACTTGCCGAGGATGACCTTCTGCTGGTTGCCGCCGCTGAGGTTGCCGACGGACAGGCCCGGGTCGGCCGGCCGCACGTCCAGCTCGGTGATCACGTCGCGGACGGTGGCGCGGCGGGCCCGGGTCCGGTGCCAGTAGCGGCGCTGGTCGGGCAGCGCCACGTTGTCGGTGATGGTCATCAGCGCGACCGCGCCGTTGGTGAGCCGGTCGCGGGGCACCAGGGCCAGCCCGGCCCGGCGCGCCGCGGACGGGGTCCACGGGCCGTTCGCGGTGCGGCCCCGGCCGGTCAGGGTGCCGGTGCCGGGCACGCCGCCGCAGAGCAGCATGGCCAGGTCGTCGATGCCGGCGTCGGGCAGGCCCGCGAAGCCGAGGATCTCGCCCGCCCGCACCTCGAAACTCAAGGGCGCGAGCCGCTGACCGGCGAGGTCGCGGACCGTGATCAGCACCTGTCCGCCTGCGGTCTTCTCTCCCGAGGAGACGATTTCCTGCGCACCCTCCTCGGGGAGCATGTGCTCGATGATCTGCTCGGCGCTGATCTCGCCGGTCGCACCGGAGTAGACCAGCCGGCCCGCGGTCAGCACCGAGGTGCGGTCCGCGTACCGCTCGATCTCGTCGAGCCGGTGGGTGATCATCAGGACCGCGCAGCCGCGGTCGGCCAGCCGCCGCACCAGGGCGAGCACCTGATCGGCCTCGTCCTGGGGCAGCGCCGCGGTGACCTCGTCCAGGATCAGCACCCGGCTGCCCTGGTCCATCGCCACCGCGAGGGAGACCATCGCCCGCTCGGCCGGGCTGAGCGAGGAGCAGAGCTCCCGGGCGTCGACCGGGACCTCGTGCTCGTCGAGCAGCTTCTGGGTGCGTACCCGGGCCGCTTTGTTGCTGAGGAAGAACTGCTTGGCGCTCGGGTAGCCGCCGAGCAGGTCGACGCACTCGGCCACGGTGAGCTTCTCGACCAGCGGAGCTTCCTGGTGCACCACGCCGACCCCGGCGCGCCGGGAGTCGGCCGGCGAGGACCAGTTCTGCACCTCGCCGTCGAGCAGCAGGTCACCCTCGTCCTGGCCGTGCACACCGGTCAGGATCTTGATGAGGGTGGACTTGCCGCTTCCGTTGGCGCCGGCCACCGCGTGGACCTCCCCGGCGCGGACGCCGAGGGTGATCCCGGCGACCGCGACGGTGGGGCCGAAGGCCTTGGTGACCCCACGGGCCACCAGGACCTCCGCGGCTGGGGAGCCGGTCACTGCACGCCCCAGAGCTTGTGGTACGCCGCCTTGACGTCGAACGCGAGCGGCCAGGGCTCCTCGTTACCGATCATGTTGTTCTTGGTCAGCAGCACCACACCGGCGCCCTGGTTCTGCGGCTCGAACACCTTTTCCCCGCCGAGGACCCGGATGACCTGGTCGATCGCGGCGTAGCCGAGCATCGACGGGATCTCCACCACGGTCGCGCCCTGCACCTGGCCCTTGCGGATGAACTCCCGGTTGATCGGGTCACCGACCGCGCTCACCAGCTGGACCCGGTTGGCCAGGCCGGCCTGCATGATCGAGGTGACCTCGGCCGCGGCGGCCGAGTCGAACCCGGTGTAGATGAAGTTGACGTCCGGCTTGCTCTGCAGCGCGGCGACCGTGCGCGTACCGAGCGCGCCGGAGGCGATCTCGGCGGTGGTGAAGTCCACCGGGTCGAGCACCTTGCAGGTGGAGCAGCGGGCCATCTCCTTCTTGAACGCCTCGAAGGTGACCGTGTTGGAGGTGTACTCCTGGGTGACGACCGGCATCACCACCGCGTTGCCCTTGGACTGCGCGATGACCCATTCGGCCTGCATCTTGCCGTTGCCGCCGTAGTCCGGCGAGACGTCGGCCGTGAAGGTGAACTTGTCGCTGCTGGCGACCTGCGGGTTCGGCGTACCGGTGCCGTTGTTCATCGAGATGACCGGCACACCGGCCTTCTTGGCCGCCTCCAGGCCCTGCTGGATCAGCTTCTGGTCGACGGCCACGGTGATGATCGCGTCGGCGCCGCCGGAGATGGCGTTGAGCACCATCTGGTTCTGGGTCCGCGGGTTGGCCTGACCGTCGTAGACGGTGACCTTCCAGCCGATGCCCTCGGCCGCCGCCTTGGCCGCCTCGCCCGGGGTGTTGCAGCCACCGACGGCCACACCGCACGGGATGACCGCGAGGTTCTTTCCGGTCGGGGCGGGCTTGCCGCTGGTCGGGCCGGCGAACGTGGTCGGGCCTTTCTCGTGCTCGCTCACCGCGGTGACGAACTCCGAGACGTCCTGGCCTTCGGCACCACCGGCGGTGCCGGTGCCCTCGCCCTCGGCCGGGGCGCAGGCGGCGACCGCGGCCAGCGTCAGCGCCATGCCGGCGACAGTGGCGGCCTTGGATATTCTTGTAAATCGATCGGTGAAGTCGAATTTGAGGTTCACGGGTGTCTCCCCTTTAGTGGCTCGGAGAAAAAGAGGCGCTAGCTCTGGGGCGCTTCGGCCAGGACCACTTCGAGGCCGGCGGCCTCGATGCCCCGCACGAGCGATCCCGGCGCCCCGCTGTCGGTGATCAGGACGGCCGGGGTGGTGATCTCCGCGAACCGCGCGAAGTGCTCCCGGCCGATCTTGGTGTGGTCACAGAGGATCACCGTGGTCTGCGCCGCGGCGATCATGGCTTCCTTGACGGCGGCCTCCGCGGGATCCGGCGTGGAGAAGCCGTGCCGGACGGAGACGCCGTAGGTGCCGACGAAGGCGACGTCGGCGTGCACCCGGCTCAGCGAGCGCAGCGCGGCGGCGTCGACCTCGGCCAGCGTGTTGCCCCGGACCCGGCCGCCCAGCGTGTGGACGGTCAGGCCGGGCTTGGCCGCGAGCGAGGTCGCCACCTGCAGGCCATTGGTCAGAACGGTGAGTGGCAGGCCGCCCGCGAACACCTCGGCGAGGCGTCCGGTGGTGCTGCCGGCGTCGATCAGGACGGCACCCTCGGGCGGCATGTACTGCAACGCGACGTGCGCGATGGCGTCTTTCTCGTCCGACATGAGGCGGTCGCGGACCGGAAGGCCCGGAACGAAGTGGCCCCGCTCGGTGAGGATCGCACCCCCGTGAACCCGGTGCACCAGGCCCTCGCGCTCGAGATTGATGAGGTCGCGACGGATCGTCTCGGACGTGACCGCGAACTCCTCGGCCAGCGACGAGACTTCCAGCCGCCCGTTCTCCCGCAGCACCTCGATGAGCCGGCGACGGCGCTCGAGACCGAACTGCGGGGCGTTGGACGGGCCGGCGACCATCGCAGCCTCCTTGTGTGACGTGGACAACGTTGGGAACGTGTGGCTTTTCTACCTGCCCCCACCTGCATTCGGCAAGACCAAGTTCCGAATTTGTTTCGAGAGCGTGTCCTGATCCCTGGTTTTCCCACGTCCCCCGTTGTGGCGGCCCGATTTGACCGATCAGCCGATCCTGTGGGTTTGTGTTGACGAGCCACAGAGTCGGGCGTAGAAATGCCACATCGATGCGTGGCCCGTCGGCCCGCACTCCTCCGCCTTCTCACGCGGCGTCCACCGCCGCGTCGCTCTGAGGCACCGAAAGGCAGGCCCCTCGTGACCGCCACCGTCCTCCGCACCCTCGATCGGGTCGTCATCCGCTTCGCCGGCGACTCGGGCGACGGCATGCAGCTGACCGGCGACCGGTTCGCCGCCGGCACCGCCGTGTCCGGCAACGACCTGTCGACGCTGCCCAACTTCCCGGCCGAGATCCGGGCCCCCGCGGGCACGCTGTCCGGGGTGTCGAGCTTCCAGCTGCACTTCGCCGACCACGACGTGCTCACTCCCGGTGACGCTCCCGACGTGCTGGTCGCCATGAACCCGGCCGCCCTGCGGGCCAACCTGCGCGACCTGGCGGCCGGCGGCACGGTCATCGTCGACACCCACGACTTCACCAAGCGCAACCTCGTGAAGGCGGGCTACCCGGCCGATCCCCTGGCGGACGGGAGCCTCGACGGGTTCACCGTGCACCGGGCCGATCTGACCGCGCTGACAGTCGCCGCGGTCGATGAGTTCGGACTGTCGCGTAAGGACGCCTCCCGCGCGAAGAACATGTTCACACTGGGATTGCTGTCCTGGATGTACGGGCGGCCGGCCGAACCGACGCTCGACTACCTGAGCAAGCGGTTCGCGGCCAAGCCCGCCCTGCGCGACGCCAACCGGGCCGCCTTCACGGCCGGCTGGAACTACGGCGAGACGACCGAGGCGTTCGCTGTGCGTTACGAGATCCCGCCCGCGCCCGCCCCGGCCGGCCGCTACCGGACGATCACCGGGAACCTGGCCCTCGCGTACGGGATCGTCGCGGCCGGTGACCGCTCCGGGCTGCCGGTGTTCCTCGGCTCCTACCCGATCACCCCGGCCAGCGACGTGCTGCACGAGCTGGCCAAGCTCAAGCACTTCGATGTCACCACGTTCCAGGCCGAGGACGAGATCGCCGGCATCGGCGCCGCGCTCGGGGCGGCCTGGGGCGGCGCGCTCGGCGTCACCACCACCTCCGGCCCCGGGCTCGCGCTCAAGGGCGAGGCGATCGGGCTGGCCACCATGCTCGAGCTCCCGTTGCTGATCTGCGACATCCAGCGCGGCGGGCCGTCGACCGGGCTGCCCACCAAGACCGAGCAGGCCGACCTGCTGCAGGCCATGTTCGGCCGCAACGGGGAGGCGCCGGTGCCGGTGCTGGCCGCGCGCTCACCCGGCGACTGCTTCGACACCGCGGTCGAGGCCGTGCGCATCGCCGTCACCTATCGCACGCCGGTGCTGCTGCTGTCCGACGGGTACATCGCGAACGGGGCCGAGCCGTGGGCCGTGCCGTCGGCCGCCTCGTTGCCGGTGATCTCGCCGGACTTCGCGACCGGTCCCAACGAGGGCGACACCTTTCTTCCTTATCTACGCGAGCCTGACACTCTGGCGCGGCCGTGGGCGGTACCCGGCACGCCAGGACTCGAGCACCGGATCGGGGGCATCGAGAAGGCCGACCGTACGGGGGACATCTCCTACGATCCCGCCAACCACGACAAGATGGTGCGGTTGCGGCAGGCCAAGATCGACGGCATTGCCGTACCTCCTACTTTTGTGGATGACCCGGGTTCGTCGGACCTCCTGGTCATCGGCTGGGGCTCTACCTACGGGCCGATCGGTGCCGCCATCCGTCAGGCCCGCGCCGAGGGGTTGAAAGTGGCCCAGGCCCACTTGCGTTATCTCAATCCGCTGCCGGCCGACCTCGGCGAGCTGCTGCGCCGCTATCCGCGGGTGCTGCTGCCGGAGATGAACCTCGGGTACGGGTACGGGGGTCAGCTCGCCCTGCTGCTGCGGTCGAAGTTCCTCGTCGACGTGCAGAGCCACACGCAGGTGAACGGGCAGCCGTTCGCCGTCCACGACCTCGTCGAGGTCATCCGCACCCAGGTGAAGGGCGACCGATGAGCTCCGGACTCTCCCTCGTGCCGCTGGCCGGGAAGCCGCAGAACCGCAAGGAATACACGTCCGACCAGGAGGTGCGGTGGTGCCCCGGCTGCGGCGACTACGCCGTGCTGGCCGCCGTGCAGGGAATGCTGCCCACGCTGGGGTTGCGGCGCGAGAACATCGCCTTCATCTCGGGGATCGGGTGCTCGTCGCGCTTTCCTTACTACCTGGACACGTACGGGATGCACTCGATCCACGGCCGGGCCCCGTCCATCGCCACCGGCCTGGCGGTCTCGCGGCCCGACCTGTCGGTCTGGGTGGTGACCGGCGACGGTGACGCGCTGTCGATCGGCGGCAACCACCTGATGCACGCGCTGCGCCGCAACGTGAACATGACGATCCTGCTGTTCAACAACCGGATCTACGGGCTGACCAAGGGGCAGTACTCCCCCACGTCGACGCCCGGCAAGGTCACCAAGTCGACGCCGGCCGGGTCGATCGACCACGCCTTCAACCCGGTGTCACTGGCCCTGGGCGCCGAGGCGTCGTTCGTGGCCCGGACGGTCGACTCGGATCGGGCGCATCTGACTTCCGTGCTGCTGGCGGCGGCGCAGCACCGGGGGACGTCACTGGTGGAGATCTATCAGAACTGCCCGATCTTCAACGACGACGCCTTCGCGGCCGAGAAGACACCGCAGGGGGTGCTGCGCCTGGAGCACGGCCAACCGGTGACAGCCGGGGACTGGGCGGTGGTGGAGGAGGGCGGCCGGTTGTCGCTCTCGCCGCTGGCCGGAGCCGCGCCGATCATCCACGACGCCCAGGCGCCCGACCCGTCGCGGGCGTTCGCGTTGAGCCGGCTGGCGGGTGGGATGACGCCGGTCGGGATCTTCCGGCAGGTGGAGCGGCCCGCCTACGACGACGAGGCCCGGGCCCAGGTGGCGACCGCCATCTCGTCGCGGGGGCGCGGCGACCTGGACTCGTTGCTGCGCGGTCCGGACTCGTGGAGTCGCGACTGAGTTTGTTGTGGCCCTTCGGTCGTTCCGGTCGCGTCGCCCTCCGTCGCATCGCAGATTGCTTTGGGAGCGCTCCCATGTGACGATGGCGGTCTATCTCCGGCTGCGCTCCTAAGGACGTCCCATGCGTGGTTCTCTGCGGCTCGCTCTGGTCTCACTGGTGGCTGCCCTGCCCGTCGCGACCGCGGTCGTGGTGGCCGGGAGCGCGGATGCGGCCGATGACCCCGCGCCGATCACCGTGTTCACCAGCGACTTCGAAGACGGGACGACGCAGGGCTGGGCCGGGCGTGCGGCCGAGACGGTCACGGCCAGCACGACCGTCGCGCACGGTGGCAGTGGCAGCCTGGCCGTCACCGGGCGGACGGCCACGTGGCAGGGGCCGTCGCTCGACGTGCTCGACACGTTCGAGAAGGGGACGGCGTACACGATCTCGGCCTGGGTGCGCATGGCCGAGGGCTCCGACAACGCGCGGCTCAGCGTGGAACGGCGTACGGGCGGGGTGGCCGCCTACGACCAGGTCGTGGGCAACACCGCGGTGACCAGCGGCGGCTGGGTCAACCTGACCGGGCGCTACACGGTGGCCGCCGATGTCGAGTTCCTGCGCCTCTATGTCGAGACGGCCTCGACCACCGGGTCGTTCTTCCTCGACGACGTGAGCGCGAGCTACGTGCCGGCACTGCCGATCCAGACCGACATTCCCTCCGTACGCGATGTGGTGCGCGAATTCCCGGTCGGCGCCGCGATCACCGGGGCCGAGACCGTTACACAGCACGGCGAGCTGCTCGCCAAGCACTTCGGCAGCGTGACGCCCGGCAACGCGCTCAAGTGGGACGCGACCGAACCGTCCGAGGGCAATTTCTCGTACGCGCAAGCCGATCCTCTGATGTCGTTCGCCAAGGCGCACGGGCTGGCCGTCCGCGGGCACACGCTGGTCTGGCACAACCAGACGCCGGCGTGGGTGTTCACGGGGGCGGACGGACAGCCGATGACCGCGACCGCCGAGGACAAGGCGCTGCTGCTCGAACGGCTCGAAACGCACATCCGCAATGTGGCCGCGCACTACGGAACGGACATCGGAGTCTGGGATGTGGTCAACGAAGTGATCGATGAGAACCAGACGGACGGTTTACGGCGCAGCAGCTGGTACACGGTGGCGGGCCTCGACTACATCCGTACGGCGTTCCGGGTCGCCCGCGAGGTCGCCCCGCACGCCAAGCTGTTCATCAACGACTACAACACCAATGTCCCGGCCAAGCGCGACAAGTTGTACGCGCTGGTTGCGCAGTTGTTGAGCGAAGGTGTCCCGATCGACGGCGTCGGCCATCAAATGCACATCAACGTGCAGTGGCCGACCGTCACGGAGACCAAGGCGATGCTCGACAAGTTCGCTTCGCTCAACATCGAGCAGCAGATCACCGAGATGGACGTGAGCATCTACACGGGCAACGGCGAGTCGTTCCCGGCGCCACCGGCCGATCGGCTGTTGCAGCAGGCGTACGTGTATCGGGACATGTTCGCGCTGTTCCGCCAGTATCCGGGCGAGATCACCTCGGTGACGCTGTGGGGCCTGGCCGACGACAACACGTGGCTGGACACGTTCCCGGTGACCCGCAAGGACGCGCCGCTGCTGTTCGACACGCGGTTGCAGGCGAAGCCGGCTTATTGGGGCGTGGTCGACCCCACCAAGATCGGGACCTCTACGGGCACACCCACACCCACCTCGCCTACTCCGACGCCCACGTCGCCCACCCCCACGCCCACGTCGCCCACTCCGACGCCCTCGCCGTCCAGCCCCGGCTCGACAACCCCCACGCCGGGCGCGACGTCATGCTCCGTGAGCTATCGCGTCACAGGCTCGTGGCCGGGCGGCTTCCAGGCCGACGTACGCCTGACCAACACCGGCACGACGTCATGGGCGAGCTGGACGCTCGGCTGGCAGTTCGGCGCGGGCCAGAAGATAACCCAACTCTGGAACGGCTCCAGCACCCAGTCCGGCGATCTCGTATCAGTCACCGGCGCGGCCTGGAACGCCACGCTCGCACCCGGAGCATCTGCGTCGTTCGGCTTCCTGGGCTCGTGGACCGGCACCAACCCCGCGCCGACGACCTTCACCACGAAGGGAACCGTTTGCACGCTTGGTTGAGCGGTCGCGCTCAGGTGGTGCACGACTCCGCGCATCGGCGTCGTTCGGTTTCCTGGGCTCGTGGACAGGCGCCAACCCGGCGCCCACGGTCTTCACCACCAAGGGCACGATCTGCGCGCTCGTCTGACCGCCCACCCAAGACTGCGCGCCTCGCTCACTCCTCGATTGCCATCCGCAACCAAATGAAACGCGCGCATGACCGCAGCGCGCAGTTGAGCGACACGCGCGGTTAAGCGACACGCGCTCGGCGGCAACGAGCAACTTAGCGACACGCGCGGTTGAGCGAAGCGCGCAGTTGAGCGACACGCGCAGCGGCGCGCTGTCCGGACGAGCGGCGCGGGCGAGGGGCTAGGCCGGCGCGCAGGTGGGGTCTTCGGGGCCGCAGGCGTTGTCGGGGTCGCCGTCGTAGAGGCGTTCCAGCAAGGGCGCCAACGTCCGGCGCTCGTCGTCGGTCAGGCGGCGCAGGATGATGTTCTGCTCGGCGACGGCCTCGGACACCCGGTCGCGCAGAGACTCGCCGGCCTCGGTCAGCGTGAGCAGCTTGACCCGGCGGTCCTGGCCAGGGATGCGGGTGATCAGCCCCCGCTCTTCGAGCTGATCGGCCAGGCCGGTGATGTAGGAGCGGTCGCAGTGCAACTGCTCGGCCAGGTCACGCATGGGTGCGGGCGTCGACAGCAGGACCAGCACGCGAGCCAGCGGCACCGGCAGCCCGAACTCGGCCACCGTGGCCATGAAGTCGGCCCGGGCCTGCTCGGCGATCCCGATCAGCAGCTGCGACAGCCGGCCCGCTTCGGCGAAGCGAGCGGCCTGAAGTGACGACGGCATGCGACCAAGATTACTACACCCGCTAAACAGTTGACTCACTCACGCATTGAGCTATCGTCAAATACGTGACTAGCTCAACCATTGAGCGCGTCAACCGATGCGAAGGAGTTCCCGATGAAGCGTGACCCGTCTGCACCCCACCCCCTGCGCGCCGGCGACCCGGCCGGCTTGAACGTCGCGGTCATCGGCGGCACCGGCGGCATCGGCCGGGCGATCAGCCGCTCGCTGGCCGCGCGTGGTGCGAACGTTCTGGTCGCCGGCCGCACGTTCCGGGACGCGGATGTGCCCGGCATCGAGTTCCGCCCCGCCGACCTCAGCCTCATGCGCGAAGCTGAGCGCATCGCGCACGAACTGCCGGCCGAAACGCTCGACCTGCTCATTTTCACCACCGGCATCCTGGCCGCACCGAAACGCCGGGTGACCGCCGAGGGCATCGAGGAAGACACCGCCGTCAGCTATCTCAGCCGGCTCGTCATCCTCCGCGCGATCGCCGACCGGCTCGGCACCGGCCGCGACCAGCGGCCGCGGGCTTTCGTGATGGGCTTCCCGGGCAACGGCCAGGTCGGCACACTCGGCGACCTCAACGCCGAGCGAACGTACAGGAACATGGCCGTGCACATGAACACTGTGGCCGGCAACGAAAGCCTGGCGCTCGACGCCGCCAAGCGCTATCCACGCCTCGACGTCTTCGGACTCAACCCCGGCTTCGTCAAGTCGGAGATCCGCGGCAACCTTTTCGGCCCCGGCACCCTGCGCCACCGGCTCTTCGAGGGCGCACTCGGCCTGGTCACGACCAGCACCGACCGCTACGCGCAGCGCATCACGCCCATCCTGACCTCGCCCGACCTCGCCACCCGCAGCGGCGCGATGATCGACCGCAAGGGCGCCGTCATCCACCCCACGCCCGGCCTGACCGACGCCCGTGTCGCCGAGTTCCTGAACGAGTCGACCGCCCTGATCGCCCGCGCCGGAGTAACCGTCCCGCCAAAATGAGCGGCACGCTCAACCGCGCACGAGCAGCACGCCACCGGGGCCACCGCCAAGTGAGCGTCTCGCTCAAACGCGCAACACCGCGCAGCCACGCGCTCACCAACGCCCCCGCCCCGCGACCATCCCGCTCAAACGCGCAACATCGCCCAACGGCGGCACGCCAACGCGACCACCCCGCCAAAGCGAGCGAACCGCTCAAACGCGCAACACTGCTCACCGCGCGTATGAGCGACACACTCAACCGGGCGACACTGCCGGACTGCGCGTTTGCCGATCGAACGTGGCCACTATGCGCGGTGCCACTCTGCGGCGAGCAGTTCGAACGAGCGGACACGGTCGCTGTGGTCGTGCGTGATGGTGGTGACCAGCAGCTCGTCGGCGCCCGTCACGCGCCGCAACGTCTCGAGCTGGCCGGCCACCCGCCGCGCCGAGCCGACGAAATGGGTGTCGAGCCGATCGGCCACGAGCGCGCGATCCTCGTCGGTCCACTCGTGCGCCGCGGCCTCCCCGATCGACGGGTACGGGATGGCGCCGGTGCCGTTGCGGATGCTGCGCACCCACAACCCGTACGGGATGGCCAGCTGCTGAGCCGTTTCGTCGTCCTCGGCCACCACGATGTCAGCGCTCACCATCACGTGCGGTGCCGACAGCACCTTCGACGGCCGGAAAGCCGCCCGATACGCCTCCACCGCCTCGAGCACCTTGGCCGGCGCCACGTGATAGTTCGCGGCGAACGGCAAACCGCGCGCACCGGCCACCCGTGCGCTTTCCCCACCGCTGCTACCGAGCACCCACAGCTCGAGATCCGCGTTCTCCCCCGGCACCGCGTGCGCCTCGTTCCCGAGACCATCGGCGTACGGCCCCGCGATCAGCGTCTGCACCTGATCGACCACCTCGTCCAGGTCGAGCGCCTCCGCGTTCGGCTGCTTGAGCAGCTTGCCGAACAGGGCCGCCCGCGCCGACTTCATCAGGGGCGTGAAGTCGAAGTGCTTCGGGATGAGCAGCCCGTCGACGACCCGCGCCTCAGCCGGCGCCGGAGCGGGCGGCGGCCCGGCCAGATCGGTGGAGCGACGTTGCGCGGAACGCCCGAGCCCCAGGTCGAAACGCCCGGGATAGAGCGCATCCAGCAGCCCGAACTGCTCGAGAACGGCCAGCGGCGTGAGATAACCGGTCTGGACGGCCCCTGACCCGAGCCGGATCCGCGAGGTCACGGCCGCGATCTGCCCCAGCAGCACGGCCGGCTGCGAGCTGGCCACACCCGCCGTCAGGTGATGCTCGGCGACCCAGTACCGGTGATAGCCGAATTCCTCGGCCCGGGTGGCCAGGTCGAGGGTGCGCCGCAGAGCATCAGCGACGGTGCCCCCGGAGACAAGCGGAGCGAGATCCAGAATGGACAAGGGAACAGTCATGAAATTTCTCCAGAGGCCGGAAGTGAAGCCGGGACAGGGGCCGGATCGGAAGCCGGAACAGGGGCCGGATCGGAAGCCGGAACAGGGGCCGGATCGGAAGCCGGAACAAGGGCGAGCACAGGGGCGGAGAGAAGGGCGGGAAACGGGCGGCTAGGGACCGAACGGCGCAGGACCGGCGCGATCTCGGACTGGAAGAGCTCGAGCGTCGCCCGATGTTGCTTGCCGGTCAGGCCGCCGGCGTCGGCGTGCTCATGCATGACCTCGTGCCCGAACGACTCGTGGTAGCGCAGCACCTTGTCGACGATCTGCTGCGGGCTGCCGACCAGGATGGAGCTGCGCTCGATCGCGTCCTCCAGGGTGGGGAAGACCGGCTCCACGCCCACTTTGCGGAACAACGCGATCCGCTCGTCGTAGATCGGACGGTAGGTCTCGATCGCCTCCTGCGATGTCGGCGCGGCGTAGAAACCAGCACTTCCCGCCCCGACGAGGGCGTCCGACGGGCGGTGCCCGTAGTGGGCCCACCGTTCGCGGTAGTAGCGGATCAGTTCCGCGTACGGCTCGATGGGGTTGGTGACGTTGGCCGAGAACAGGGGGTCGCCGAACTTCGCGGCCAGGTCGACCGACTCCCGGCTGGTGGCGCTGCCGTGCCAGACCCGGATCGGCTGCTGCAGCGGCCGCGGCCAGGTCTCGGCGTCGGTCAGGGACGGACGGAACCGGCCCTCCCACGTGACGCGGGGCTCGCGCCAGAGACGGCGGAAAAGCTCGTAGCCCTCCCGGTTGCGATCCCACTGGTCGTCGGCGGTGACGTGGAACAGTTGGGCCTGGGCGGCGCCGTTGCCCTTGCCGATGATGAGCTCGAGGCGGCCGTCGGAGAGGTTGTCGAGGGTCGAGTAGTCCTCGAACGCGCGCACCGGGTCGAGCAGCGAGAGCGTGGTGACCGCCGTGAACAAGCGGATCCGCGAGGTGACGGCGGCGATGTGGCTGAGCACCACGGGCGGTGACGACGAGAAGAACGGCCGCTCGTGCCGCTCCCCCACCCCGAAACCGTCGAAGCCGAGCTCCTCGGCCAGCACGGCGTTGTCGACGACCTCGCGAAGGCGTTCGCGGGCCGGCCGGTGCGGGTCCTTCTCCGCGATCAGCGTGATGAGCAGGAATTTCATCGCGACACCTCCGGGGTCGGGACCGCCTCGATGAGGGCGCGGGTGTATTCGTGCTGCGGGCGGTGGAAGACGTGAGTGAGCAGGGAACAGGAACCAGACTCCCTTTTTCCTATAGCTTCAGTAGGAGATGAGCAAGGGGTCATGACGTAAATCCCAGATGGCGAAGGCACTTCACAAGTCCGTAAAACATATCTACCCGATAGGACTTGAGGGTTTTAGGTCCGCCGCCTTAGCCTCATCGGCAGCAGCCCTCCTCGGAAGGACCCCCGTGAGTCTTCTGTCCTCGGCTCGCGCGGCGGTCGGCCGCCCGAGCAGCAGCGAGCATCCGCCACCGGACGACCTGGTCGTGGTCCCGGCCCGGCACCCCTGGCGCTGGATCGCGGCCGCCGCGGTGCTGATCGTCGTCGTCCAGTTCCTGCACGGCCTGATCACCAACCCGGGCTGGGAGTGGAGCACGTTCATCGGCTACTTCTTCGAGAGGTCGGTGATGGACGCGCTGCTCATCACGCTGCAGCTGACCTTCGCCGGCGCGGTTCTCGGCTTCGCCGGCGGCATCGTCCTGGCCCCCATGCGCCTGTCGAAAAACCCCGTTCTCCGTACGACGTCCTGGACGTTCATCTGGGTCTTCCGCTCGGTGCCCCTGATCGTGCAGTTGCTGTTCTGGGCCAACCTCGGCTACCTCTACGACCGGCTGCAGATCGGCGTCCCGTTCGGCCCCGGCTTCTTCAGTTTCGAGACGTCGACCCTGGTCAGCGCGTTCGGCGCGGCGCTGCTGGGCCTGGCCCTGCACGAGGCCGCGTACGCCGCCGAGATCGTCCGGGCCGGCATCCTGTCGGTCGACTCGCGCCAGCTGGAGGCGGCCGCCGCGCTCGGCATCCCGCGGCTGCGCCAGTTCCGCCGGATCCTGCTCCCCCAGGCGATGCGGGCGATCCTGCCCAACGCGGCCAACGAACTGGTCAACCTGCTCAAGAGCACGTCGGTCGTCTACGTGCTGGCCATCGGCGAGCTGTTCTACCAGGTGCAGGTCATCTACGGCCGCAACGGGCGGGTTGTGCCGCTGCTGCTGGTCGCGACGGTCTGGTACGTGATCCTGACCGCCGCCCTCTCGATCCTGCAGCACTACGTCGAGCGCCGTTATTCGAGGGGATTCGTCCGATGATCGAGCTCGACGGTGTGCACAAGTCGTTCGGCACGCTCGAAGTGCTGCACGACGTGACCCTGAACGTGCCCGCGGGCAGCGTCACCGTGATCCTGGGCCCGTCCGGTTCCGGCAAGTCGACCCTGCTGCGGTGCATCAACCACCTCGAGAAGGTGGACCGCGGCCGGGTCCGGGTCGACGGTGAACTGATCGGTTACCGCCGGGTGGGCAACAAACTGCACGAGTTGAGCGAACGGCACATCCTCAAGCAGCGGGCCCGGATCGGGTTCGTCTTCCAGACGTTCAACCTGTTCCCGCACATGACGGCGCTGGAGAACGTGCGGGAGGCCGGCGGCGGCATCGAGTTGCTCGACCGGGTCGGCCTGGCCGGCAAGGCCCACGCCTACCCCCGTCAGCTCTCCGGCGGACAGCAGCAGCGGGTCGCGATCGCCCGGGCCCTCGGGCGCGAACCCAAGCTGATCCTGTTCGACGAGCCCACCTCGGCCCTCGACCCGGAACTCGTCGGCGAGGTGCTCGACGTCATGCGCGACCTGGCCCGGGCCGGCACCACCATGATCGTCGTCACCCACGAGATCGGCTTCGCCCGCGAGGTGGCCGACACCATCGTCTTCCTCGACGAAGGCCGCATCGTCGAGCAGGGACCGCCGTCCGAGGTCCTCGACCGTCCCCGGCATGAGCGCACTCGCGCCTTCCTCTCCAAAGTTCTTGTCTGAACCACCGTTCTCGTCTGAAGGAGCAAACCCCTCCATGCGTACGAAATCCCGTACGAAATCCGCCGTGCTCTTGATCGCCGCACTCGCCGGACTCGCCGCGTGCGCCGCACCGGACGAGAAGGCCGCGGACCCCGCCGACGTGCAGCAGGCCGCCGCCGTGACCATCAACGACGGGCCCGACCAGCAGCGCATCGTCCCGGCCAAGGTGGACGCGGCCGCCGCCCTCCTGCCCGAAGCGATCAAGCAGAAGGGCAGCCTGACCATCGGGGTCGGCGCGGCCGGCGCCGGGTTCGCCCCGCTCGCCTTCACCGCCACCGACAACAAGACGCTGATCGGCAGCGAGCCGGACATCGCGGTGGCCGTGGCCGGCATCCTCGGCCTCGAGCCGGACCTGCAGAACACCAGCTGGGAGAACCTCTTCATCGGTCTCGACAGCGGCAAGTACGACGTCGGCGCCTCCAACATCACGGTCACCGAGGAACGTAAGCAGAAGTACGACTTCGCGACCTACCGCAAGGACGAGCTCGCGTTCGAGGCCAAGAAGGGCAGCGGGCTGAAGGTGACCGGCCCGGCCGACGTGGCCGGCAAGAAGGTCGCCGTCGGCTCCGGCACCAACCAGGAGAAGATCCTCGTCGAGTGGAGCGAGGAGGCCGTGAAGCAGGGCCTGCCCAAGGTCGACATCAAGTACTACCAGACCAACCAGGCCACCTACCTGGCCCTCGGCTCCGGCCAGATCGACCTCTATCTAGGCCCGAACCCGACGTCGGCCTACCACGTGGCCAAGGCGGGCGAGACCGAGATCGTCGGCACGTACTCGGGCGCCGGATCCACCCTGCAGGGCAAGATCGCGCTCACCACGAAGAAGGGCAGCGGCCTGGTCGAGGCGTACAAGGCCGCCCTCGACGAGCTCGTGAAGTCGGGCGACTACCAGAAGATCCTGGACCGCTGGAACCTCGCGAACGAGTCGGTCGGCACGCCCGAGATCAACCCGCCCGGCCTGCCCATCGAGGGGAAGTAGCTATGACGAACCTGCATCTGGCGGTAGCGCTGGACGGCGCCGGCTGGGATCCCGCGGCCTGGCGCGCACCGGAAGCCCGGCCGGCGGAACTCTTCACCGCCCGCTACTGGACCCAGCTGGTCGCCGAGGCCGAGGCGGGCAAGCTCGACTTCGTCACCATCGAGGACGGACTGGGCGTGCAGACCGACGATCCCGGGCAGGTGCAGGGCCGCCTCGACGCGGTGCTGATCGCGTCGCGGGTCGCGCCCCTCACCCACCACATCGGACTGGTGCCGACCGCTACCGTCACGCACACCGAGCCGTTCCACATCTCCAAGGCGATCGCGACGCTCGACTACGTGAGCCGGGGCCGCGCCGGTTGGCGGGTCCAGCTGTCGGCGCGGGCGCACGAGGCGCAGCACTTCGGCCGCCGCGAGATTCCCGAGATCAACCCCGCGTTTCCCGTACGCGAGCACGTGCGCGAACTCTACGACGAGGCGGCCGACTACGTGGAGGTGGTGCGCCGCCTCTGGGACAGCTGGGAGGACGACGCCGAGATCCGCGACGCCGCCACCGGCCGGTTCATCGACCGCGACAAGGTGCACTACATCAACTTCGAGGGCCGGTTCTTCACCGTGAAGGGCCCGTCCATCACGCCCCGGCCACCGCAGGGCCAGCCGGTGGTGACCGCCCTCGCCCACAACGAGATCCCGTACCGCTTCGCCGAGAAGGCGGCCGACGTCGTCTACGTAACCCCGGTCGACGCCGCGGACGCCCACGAGATCGCGTCGCAAGTCAGGGTGCGCCACGTCTTCGCCGACCTCGTGGTGTTCCTGGAGCCCACTTCGACCGCCGCTCGGCAGCTGCCGAGTGATGCCCACGTTTTCGCCGGCACGCCCGCTCAGCTGGCCGACCTGTTGCTGGAATGGCAGGCGGCCGGGATCAGCGGCTTCCGCCTGCGGCCCGGTCGCCTGCCCGACGACCTGCGCGGAATCACCCGTGGTCTGGTGCCCGAGCTGCAGTCGCGCGGCGTCTTCCGGCACGAGTACCAGGAGGACACGCTGCGCGCCCGTCTCGGCCTGGAACGACCGGCCAACCGGTACGCCGCCGTCGAAGGAGCCCGCGTTGCCTAAGCAGATCCATCTCGCCGCCCACTTCCCCGGCGTCAACAACACCACCGTGTGGAGCGACCCCGAGGCGGGCAGCCACATCGAGTTCGACTCGTTCGTCAAGCTCGCGCAGACCGCCGAACGGGCCAAGTTCGACTTCTTCTTCCTGGCCGAGGGCCTGCGGCTGCGCGAGCAGGGCGGCCGGATCTACGACCTGGACGTGGTCGGCCGGCCCGACACGTTCACCGTGCTGGCCGCGCTGGCCGCCGTGACCGAGCGCCTCGGTCTGGCCGGCACCATCAACTCCACGTTCAACGAGCCGTACGAGGTGGCGCGGCAGTTCGCCTCGCTCGACCACCTGTCCGACGGGCGCGCGGCCTGGAACGTCGTCACCTCGTGGGACGCGTTCACCGGTGAGAACTTCCGGCGTGGCGGTTTCCTGGCCGAAGGTGACCGGTACAGCCGCGCGACCCGGTTCCTCGAAACGGCCAAGGAACTGTTCGACTCGTGGCCGGCCGACGCGATCGCCGCGGACAAGAACTCCGGTACGTTTCTGCGCGATCCGAGCGCGGGCACGTTCGCTCACCAGGATGAGCATTTCGACATCGCCGGACGGTTCAACGTTCCGCGCAGCCCGCAGGGCCGCCCGGTCATCCTGCAGGCCGGCGACTCGGATGCGGGCCGCGAGTTCGCCGCCGCCACGGCCGACGCCATCTTCAGCCGGCACGGCACGCTCACCGACGGACAGAAGTTCTACGCCGACGTGAAGGGACGGCTGGCCCGCTACGGCCGCGAACACGATTCGCTCAACGTGCTGCCCGCGGCGACGTTCGTTCTCGGCGACACGGACAACGACGCGCAGGAACGCGCCCGCATCGTGCGGCGGCAACAGGTCAGCGGCGCCACCGCGATCAAGTTCCTCGAACAGCTGTGGAACCGCGACCTGTCCGCCTACGACCCCGACGGTCCCCTGCCCGAGATCGATCCGGACGTCTCCGAGCAGCACATCGCGCGCGGCCGGGCCAGCGTCCGGATGCACCGCGACCCGATCGCCGTCGCCCGCGAGTGGCGGGAGCGGGCCGCCGCCGAGAAGCTGTCGATCCGCGAGCTCATCATCGAGGTGACCGGCCGGCAGAACTTCATCGGCTCGGCCGCCACGATCGCCGCCGCCCTCGACGACCTCGTACAGCAGGACGCCGCCGACGGTTTCATCCTGGTGCCGCACGTGACGCCGGGCGGCCTGGACGAGTTCGCCGACAAGGTCGTGCCGCTGCTGCAGGAGAGAGGCGTCTTCCGCACGGAGTATTCGGGCCCGACGCTCCGCGACCACCTTGGGCTGGCCACACCATGACCACAGTCGACGCCGATCAGTCAGTGCTGGACGACCCGGTTGTCCGTTCGCTGCACGGTTCGCATGCGCGTTTCGCGCAGTCGTACGGCCGGGCGCTGCGGTACGAGACGGACGTCGCGCCGTTCCACGCCCTGGAAGACGCCAACGACCCGCGGGCGTGGACCGACCTCGCCGAGCTGACCCGTCCGAGCAAAAAGGCGAGCGGCCCGAACGCCCAACTGAGCGGCCCGAACGCCCAACTGAGCGGTGCGAACGCCCAACTGAGCGGTGCGAACACCAGATTGAGCGGCCCGGACACCCAACTGAGCGGTCCGAACACCAGATTGAGCGGCCCGGACACCCAACTGAGCGGTCCGAACACCAGATTGAGCGGCCCGGACACCCAACTGAGCGGTCC
>NZ_JAHKKG010000012.1 GCF_018829635.1 Paractinoplanes bogorensis | reverse complement strand
ACAGCAGAGCGACGCGAACACGCAACCCCAACGCAAAAACAGCGCGGCATGCGGCGATGCAGCCACGCGGGTTGAACGTCGCGACAGCAGAGCGACGCGAACACGCAACCCCAACGCAAAAACAGCGCGGCATGCGGCGATGCAGCCACGCGGGTTGAACGTCGCGACAGCAGAGCGACGCGAACACGCAACCCCAACGCAAAAACAGCGGGGCATGCGGGCGATGCGGTCTGGGCTGAAACAGCGCTCGGGCCGCATCGGTGGGGATGCGGCCCGAGCACCGGGGTGGTTCTGGCGGTGCGGATCGAGAGTGTGGACGGAACTCTCGAGCCCGCTACCTGTGTTCAGCGCCGGACGGTGCGGGCGTCTCGGCGGGTCGGCCGGACTACGCGGCCGGGTGTGACGTGCTGGTCAGCTGGGCTGACTTCAGCGACGGGGACCGCCGTGGTGGTGGCCGCCGCCGTGGTGACCGCCGCCGTGGTGACCGCCGTGGCCGCCGCCCCACGGGCCGTGGCCGTGGCCGCCGCCGCGCCAGTCCTGCGAGACCTCGAGGGCCCACAGGCCGCGCTTGAAGCCGAAGCGGACCCGGTCGCAGTCGTAGTCGTCCCAGCGGTTGGTGAACTCACCGATGCGGCCGGCCTTCTCGCAGGCGCGCAGCGTGCGGAAGTAGCCGACGACCCGGTCGCGGCCCCAGCCCGCCTGGGCCTTCGTGGTGGTCGTGGTCGAGGGCTTGGCGGCCGGGGAGGTGGCGCTGTCCGCGGCCATCGCCGGTCCGGCGCCGATCGTGGCGCCGGCCACCAGGCCCATCGCCAGCATCGTGAACGTCCGGGCTGCCTTGTTCATCTCTACCTCCGAAGTTGATTGCTGCCTTCTGCCCAAGATCGTGGCATATGGGGCGCAATGGACACGGAGAGGCAAATACGTACTTTCGGACGATCTTGGTTGACCGTTTGTGTGGCCGGTCACATCAGCCGCGAAACGCGCACGCTGCGGCTCTCGCCTTTCAGTTGATGAGACGAGCGCCAGGGGCAGAAAGCTCAGGAAACGAGCGCCGTCGCGAACGCCGTCGTGAAGTCGCTCAGCACGCTGGAATCGGGGGCGTGATCGGGGTTGACCTCGGTCAGGACCAGCGCGGCGAGCCGCGGATCACTGGCGAACACGGTCAGGCTGGTCATCGCCTCGTGCAGGGACAGCCCGATCGGCGCGCCGCCCGAGTCGGGCACGTCGGCGATCGGCATGTCGGAGAAGCGCAGCACGTCCACGTCGAAGTGCAGGACGAAGGAGTCGCCGACCACTGCGGCCAGTGCCCGCCCGGCCGCCGCCCGGGGGTCGCGGTGGACGTCGACCGCGGAGATCCGGGTGATGGCCAACTCTTCGAGCAGTTCGCGTTCGTGGTCGTCGTCGGGCAAAGCGTCCCCATAGGACACCAGCCGCGCCGTCGTGATCGGCTGGGCCACCGCGGCGACCTCGGCCAGGTGACCGGGAAGGCGCAGCAGGTGGGCCACGCCCATCGCGTCGAGGTTGCCGTTGGGACGGGTCTCGGGGGTGAACAGGTCGGGGCCACCGTCCATGTAGAGCAGTGCCGGTTCTTGTGCGGCGCGGTCGAATCCGGCCATCACGCCGACCGTGATGCTGCAGTCGCCGCCCAGCACCAGGGGCGTACGGCCGGTGGCCAGGACGGCCGCGACCTCCGAGGCCACGTCGTCGGCCACCGCCGCCACCGTCGAGGCGTTCTGACCGGTGGAGCGGGCCGGGTCGGGGCGCCAGCGGAAGCCGCGGACGTCGCCCCGGTCGTCGACGTCGAGACCGCCGGCCCGCAGGTCGTTGAGCAGGCCCGACTCGCGCAGGGCGGCCGGCGCCTGCTCGATGCCGGGGGTGTGTGCGCCCGCGCTCGACGGCACACCGATCACGGACCACCGACGGCTCATGAGGCCTGTCCCAGGGAGAAACGCTCGGCGAAGGCGGACATCTGATCCTGCTGCTCGGCCGGATCGTCGGAGGTGGCGCTGACCACGACCCGGGTCACGCCCTCGGCCGCCAGGGCCTCGGCCCGCGCCGGGGACATCGTGATGCCGGCCCAGCGGGTGTATTCGAGGGCGTCCGGGTCTCGGCCGGCAGCCGCCGCGGATGAACGGGCCAGGGCCAGCTGGGCCACCCTCTCGTCCGGGCTCAGCATGCCGCCGGGGAAGAAGCCGTCACCGCGCGCACCGGCTCGGCGGGCCGCGGCGCGACTCGAGCCGGCGACGTGGATCGGCATGGTGTCGCCGACCGGGTGCGGATAGCTGACCAGGTCGTCGAACGCGAAGAACTCGCCCCGATGGCTGACCCCCTTGTCGTCGCCGGACCAGAGCAGGCGCAGGACGTCGATCGCCTCGTCGGCGCGCCGGCCGCGGGACGGGTAGTCGATGCCGAGGGCGGCCGCCTCGCCGGGCAGGCTGCCCAGGCCGATGGTGAACAGGCGCATCCGGCCCTTCGACAGCACGTCGATGGTGGCCAGGCGTTTGGCCAGGACGACCGGGTGCTGGTACGGGATCAGCGCCACCCCCGTACCGAGCAGGATGCGGCTGGTCGACGCGGCCACGAAGGCGAGCGCGTCGAGCGGGTCCACGTACGGGAGATCGGGTGGGAACTCCATCTCACCGAGCTTGGCGCCGCGGTAGAGCACGACGTGTTCGGGCATGTAGAGCGCCTCGAAGCCACAGCGTTCGGCGTGTTGCGCATACGCGATCATGCGGTCCGGATCGGCGCCGAAGGACGGTGTGCCGTAGCTGATCGCGAACTTCATGAGATCACGGTAGTTCCGGCTCGGGGTAGCGGACCAGGCGCAGCCGCCAGTGGAAGATCGCGAGCGTGCCGGCGACGCAGATCAGCCAGGTCACGCCGCCGTGGGCCAGGCCGCGCCAGACGAAATCGATGCTGCCGCCGTCGACCACGTAGTTGCCGACCTCGCGGGCCGACCAGAACGGCATCACCTTGGCGAGCAGGCCGGCCGGGTCGGCCAGCATCTGCACCGAACTGATGCAGAGCAGGGCCAGCGCGCCGTCCAGCTCGCGGGGCAGGATCGCCCCGATCAGGCTGCCCAGCGGGGCCGCGACCAGTGCCGTGATCAGCATCATCGGGCCGGCGGCCCACAGGTGGAACAGGTCCTGGTCGACCGCGACCAGACCCCAGTAGCCGAGGGCCAGCAGGACGCCGATGCCGGTCATGGCGAGCAGCCGGCCGCCGATGATGCCGAGCACGGAGGCGCCGGTGAGACGCAGGCGCGGGTCGACACCGCGGGAGGCGTTGACCACGAACAGGGTCAGCGTCGAGACGGCCCAGCCGATGCCGAGGGTCAGCGCGCGCGTCGACTGGCCGGACAGGTCGCGGCGCGCGAGATAGAACCAGAACGGCAGCGAGACCACCAGCAGCAGGGCGGCCCGGCGCCGGCTGACCTCCCGAGCCGACAGGTTGGCTACCACGAGCGCGGTCATGCCGAGGCCCCCAGATCGAGAACGTGGTCGACGTTCTGCAGGTCGTGCAGCAGGTGGGTGACCACCACGACGGCCCGTCCCGCGTCGCGCCAGGCAAAGACCTGCTGCCAGAAGTCCACATAGGTGCCCTGGTCGAAACCCTGATAGGGCTCGTCGAGCAACAACAGGTCGGGGGCGTGCAACTCGCCCAGCACCAGGTTGAGCTTCTGCCGGGTGCCGCCCGACATCTGCTGCGCCCGCTGCCGCGCACCCGGTCGCCAGGCCAGACGAGAGGCCAGGTGTACGCCGGTGGACCGGGCCCGCCCGGGCACCATGCCCGCCGCCGCGCCGAACAGCGTGAAGTGTTCCTCGGCGGTCAGCCCGCCCACGGTGCCGCCGTCCTGCGGCACGAACCCGACCCGGCGGGTGCGCCGGACGCTGCCTCCGCTCGGACGGGTCAGGCCGGCGCAGATGCGCAACAGGGTCGACTTGCCGCAGCCGTTCGCACCGACGACGGCGGCGACCTCTCCCCCGCGTACGGTCAAATTGACGTCGGCGAGAACGGTCTGGCGCCGGTAGCGCTTCGACACACCGGCGAGGCTGAGCATGACCGGTCCCGCGTGCAGCCGTGCCGGGGCGGACGACACCCGCAGAGCGGCGACGAGGTGACGGGCGTAGAGAACCGCCGGCCCGAAGACCTCGCCGGGCGGCGAGTCGGATTCGGCGGCCTGCTGCTCGGTCTCGTCGGCCAGATGACGGGCGCGGCCGGGCTGCAGCCCGAGCCGGACCAACTCGGATTCGAGTGAATCCACCCAGTCAGCCATGGTGCACCCCGGTCAGCAGGGCGTCGACGCCGTCGCGGAAGCGCTGCCAGTCGGCCGCCTGACCGGCCAGGACGTCCAGCCCGGCCGGGGTGATGGCGTAGTACTTGCGGCGCGGGCCGCTCTCCGACGGCTGCCAGTCGGGTATGGCCAGGCCCTGCTCCTCGAGGCGGAGCAGGGCCGGATAGAGCGTGCCGCCAGGGATGTCGGCCACCCCGGCCGCGGCCAGGCGCTGGGACAGGCCGTAGCCGTAGTCGGGGCGTTCGCGCAGCATCGCGAGCAGGCACAGGTCGAGGAAGCCGTGCAGCCAGGGCCTAGGCGTCATGGCTAGGCAGACTACCTGGTTAGCAGGGAGACTGACTAGCGACGAACGAAGTTAAGTAGGGAGACTGACTAGCGATGAACGAAGAACGAAGTCAAGTAGGGAGACTGACTAGCTCCCCTCGGAAACTTCGAAGATCTCGTCGGCGACCAGGCCGTGAGCCTTGCGGTGCACGGCCGCGGCGGCCTCGGCCGAGGGCGCCTCGACCAGGCAGAAGATCTTGCCGTGGGCCTCGTCGACCCAGTAGCGCTGATAGGTGACGCCGAACTCGCCCTGCGTGTCGAGATCGGCCTGGTGGGCCTTGGCCACGTCGTCGAGGCTGACGCCGCCACTGATCGAGTGCACGTCCATGTAGATGCTCATGCCTCGACCGTAGGCAGGGAACGGCTCCGGGAAATGGGGAGCGACTACCCAGATTGGCGGGTGGTCGACCAGGCCTGCCAGAGGGTGGCGTACGGGCCGGGTTCGTTCACGAGGGACGCGTGCGGTCCGATCTGGACGATCCGGCCGTTCTCGAGCACCACCACGCGGTCGGCGGTCACGGCCTGGGTCAGGCGGTGGGCGACGATCACCGCCGTACGGCCCTCGAGCGCGGCCGCGGCGACCCGTTCGAGCAGGCGGGCGCCCGCACTGCCGGCCTCGGCGGTGGCCTCGTCGAGGATGGCGACCGGAGGGTCGGCCAGCACCAGCCGGGCGAACGCCAGCTGCTGCGACTGAGCCGCGGTGAGAGCGTGACCGCCCGCGCCGACCTCGGTGTCCAGGCCGTCGGGCAGCTGTGTGACCCAGCCGAGCGCGTCGACCCGGTCGAGAGCGGTGCGCAGATCGTCGTCGGTCGCGTCGGGGCGAGCCAGGCGCAGGTCCTCGGCCAGCGGGCCGGCGAAGACGTGCACCTCCTGCGTGATCAGCGCGACCTCACCGGCCGGCACCTCGACGCTCCCGGACACGGGATCGTGCACCCCGGCGATCACCTTGGCCAGACTCGTCTTCCCGGCACCGGTGGAGCCGACGACCGCGACTCGTTCACCCCGCGCAACCGTCAGCGATACGGCATGAAGAACCGGACGGTCCGGACTGTAAGCAAAGGAAAGGTCACTGACATGAATGGCGGCCGCTGCGGAAGAAGCCGACGCCGGCACGCGCGCCGGGGGGAGCAGGTCGGCCACCCCGACGAGCCGGTCCAGACCCGAGGCCGCGGCCTGCGCATCATCGACCAGGGCCAGGGCGGTGTTGATCGGATTGAACAACCCGTGGAAATACAGCGCCGCCGCGGTCGCCGTGCCGATCGAGACGGCGTCACCCCGTACGAGAAAAAAGCCCGTCGCCAGAACAGCGGCCAGACCGGCGAACTCGGCCACGTGCAGCCGGGCGTAGAACCGGGTCTGCAGCGCGATGCCCTGCAGGAGGAGGTCGACGGCCTGCTGGGAGCGGGTGGCGACGCGGCCGCTGTGCTCGCCGGCGATTCGGAACGTGCGGATCGTCCGGGCACCGTCGATCGTGGCCAGCAGGTGGTGCTGCTGGGTGGCCACCGCGACGCGCTGGCGGGCGTAGAGCGGGACAGCGCGACGGGCGTACCAGCGCACGGTGTACGCCTGCACGGGCACCGCGATCAGCGCCGCGAGCAGGAACCGCCAGTCGAGCACGGCCATGCCGGCCAGGGTCAGCACGATGGTCAGGATGGCCCGGGTGAACTCGGGGACGGCGCGGCGCGCGGCCTCGGCCACCACCGCCACGTCGTTGGTGACCCGCGAGGTCAGGTCGCCCGCCCCGGCCCGCTCGACCTGTTCGAGCGGCAGCCGCAGGGCCGATTCGACGAACTGTTCCCGGATCCGGGCCAGCGTCTGCTCGCCGACCTGGGCCAGCAGCGCGATGCCGGCCCCGGCCAGCGCGGCGTCGACCAGAGCCACGCCGACCAGACCCGCACCGGCCAGGATGAACTCGCTCGTCGCCCCACCGCCGGAGGCCAGGTCGACGATGTGGCCGAGCAGCGGCGGCGCCAGCAGCCCGGCGACGGTACCGGCGATCAGCAGCAGGATCGCGCCGGTCAGCCGTCCTCGTTCCGGCGCGAGAAAGACCACAAGAGCTTTCCGCGTACGCTTTCCGGCCGCGATCGGAAGCAGGGTCGTCGTCATGCCAGCACCGTCTCCCGGTACGCCTCGTCACCGTCGGCCAGTTCGCCGTGTGTCCCCTCGGCCCGCACCACGCCGTCGTGCACGAACAGCACCCGATCGGTGACCGCCAGCAGGGCCGGGCTGGTGCTGATCAGGATCGTCGTGCGGCCCGCGCGGATCTCGCGCAGCCGGGAGGCGATCCGGGCCTCGGTGACCGCGTCCACGGCCGTGGTCGGGTCGTGCATGACCAGCACCGGCGCGTCCGAGGCGAGCGCCCGGGCCAGGGCGATCCGCTGGCGTTGACCGCCGGAGAGCGTCCGGGCGCCGTCGTCCAGCACCGCGTCGAGCCCGTCGGGCAGGCTGCGGGCCACCTCGTCGGCGTCGGCGGCGGCCATCGCGGCGTCGACCGTCGCCGGGCCGGCCCGGTCGAGCGAGACGGCCGAGCGGATCGTGCCGTCGAACAGGTCGGTGTGATGCTCGACGGCCACCACGACCGCGCGCAGCTCGTCCGGGTTCAGCGTGGCCAGCGCGACGCCGTCGAGCGAGACGACGCCGTCGGCCGGGTCGAGCGACCGGTTGAGCAGGCGCACCAGTTCGGCCGCGTCGGCCGGGTCGGTGGCCACCACGCCGGCGAACTCACCGGGGGTGATCTTCACGGCGAGGTCGCGTACGCGCAGATCGATCTCACCCCGGGCCGGCGTGACCGGACTCTGATCTCCCCCGGCGACCGCTTCGGGCGCGGACAGCACGGCGGCGACCCGCTTGGCCGAGGCCCGGCCCTGGGCGAGGTCGGCGCCGACCCAGCCGAACGTCGACAGCGGACCGACCAGGAACTGGGCCAGACCGACGGAGGAGATCAGCTGGCCCACGGTGATGCTGCCACCGGCCGCCAGGATGCCGCCGACGGTCGCGATCAGCGCCAGGAACAGACCGCCGATGACGATCACGACGCCCTGGTACGCCGTCTCGGCGCGGGCCGCGCGCACGGTGGCCGTCACCGCGACCCGGCTGCGCTTGCGGTACCGGGCCACCGCGGCCTCCTCGGCCCGCAGCCCCTTGACCACGCGCAGCCCCGCGACCAGGTCGGCCGCGATGCCCGAGGCCTGCGACCCGTGTTCCTGCTCGGTCTCGCTGCGCTCCTCCAGCGGCTTGCCGATCAGCCGGGTCAGCCACATCAGCGGCGGCAGACCGAGCAGCACGAGCAGGCCGAGCGGGATCGAGATGGACAGCAGCAGCACGGCGGTGAGGACGACCGCGACCACGGCCGAGGACAGATAGACGAGGGCGACCGCGACCGCGCCGACCCGGGCGGTGTCGCTGGTGGCCACGGCGACCAGTGCGCCGGGCAGGCGACCCGACTCGGCGCCGCCCCGATCGTGCAGCACCCGGCGGGTGATCCGGACCCGCAGGTCGTGGGCGGCCTGTTCGGAGGCGCGTTCGGCGGCGCGGGCGCCGTAGCGGAAGCTGTAGCTCAGTCCGATGTAGATCGCCCCGAGCACGCCGAGCCAGAGGAACAGATCGCCGACCGTGCCGTCCACGGCCCGGTCGATGACCACACCGATCAGGAACGGGACGGCCGCCTCGCCCGCCTGGTGAGCGGTGGACAGCACCGAGCCCAGGATGATCAGACGTCGCTGCCTGGTCAGCGCCTCTTTCACGCGTGCGCCTTCTCGGTCGTACGGGAGGAACGCCGGCGGTGGCGGTCGGCCGGAACCACCATCGGGGTCCCGGTCTCGGGATCGTCGATCACCCGGCACGGCATCGCGAACACGTCCTCCACGAGTGGGGCGGTCATCACCTCGGCCGGTGCGCCCTGGGCGACCACCCGGCCATCCTTCATCACGATCAACTCGGTCGCGTAGCGGCCCGCGTGATTGAGGTCGTGCAGCACCGCGACGACGGTGCGGCCCTGCTCGTGCAGCTCGGCGCAGAGGTCGAGCACCTCGAACTGGTGGGACAGATCAAGAAACGTGGTCGGCTCGTCGAGCAGCAGGATCGGCGTCTGCTGGGCCAGCGCCATCGCCAGCCAGACCCGTTGCCGCTGACCGCCGGACAGCTCGTCGACGAACCGGTCGGCCAGATCGGACACCTCGGTCAGCCGCATCGCGTCGGTCACGGCCTGCTCGTCCTCGGGCGACCACTGCCGGAGCAGCCGCTGATGGGCGAACCGGCCGCGGGCGACCAACTCCTCGACCACGATGCCGCCGGGCACAATGGGCGACTGCGGCAGCATGCCGAGCTGCTTGGCGACCAGCTTGGACGGGTACGAGGCGATCGCCTGCCCGTCCAGCAGCACCGCGCCCGCCTGCGGCTTGAGCACGCGGGCGAGCGATTTGAGCAGCGTCGACTTGCCGCACGCGTTGGGCCCGACGATGACGGTGAACGACCCGTCGGCGATCCGCACGTCGAGATTCTCGGCGACGACCCTTTTCTCGTACGCGAGTGTGACGCCCTCGGTTCTGAGGCGTGCCTCGGTCATGGCCGCGCTCCTTGTTTCCTCGTATCGGCTCCCGCCGCGAACAGCGTCACGCCCGCGCTCCTCGTCTCTCATGGAGAAGCAGCCACGTCAGGTAGAGGCCGCCGAGTGCCGCGGTGACCACGCCGACCGGGATGTTGTCGCTCGGCAGCACGTTCTGCGCGGCCCAGTCGCCGGCCGAGAGCAGGGCGGCGCCCATCACGGCGGCGGGCAGGATGCCGGCGTCGGGCGAACGGCTGAGCCGGGCCGCAAGCGGCGGGGCGGCCAGGGCGACGAACGCGATCGGGCCGGCCGCCGCGGTCGCCCCGGCCGAGAGACCGACGGCGGCCAGCGCCAGGATCGCCCGGCTGCGTTCCACCGGCACACCCTGCAGCACGGCCATCTCGTCGCCCAGCGCGAGCACCTTGAGGTGGCGGCCGTAGTAGAGGATCAGCGGCACCAGCACGACCACCGTGACGGCGACGATGACCACCTCGGTCCAGCCGCGCCCGTTGACACTGCCGATCAGCCACACCTGGGCCGCGATGGCCTCGTTGAGCTGGGCCCGATAGATGAGATAGGAGTTGAAGGCCTCGAGCAGGGCCGAGACACCGATGCCCATGAGCACCAGCCGGAACGGCTGCACACCCCGGCGGAACGCCAGCAGGTAGACGGCCACGGCGGTGATGACGCAGCCGATGATCGCGCCCGCGCCGACCCGGAGACCGCCGCCCCCGGTGATCAGCATGACGATCAGGGCGCCGGAGGCCGCGCCGGTGGTCAGGCCGACGAAGTCGGGGCTGCCGAGCGGGTTACGGGTCAGGCTCTGGAACACCGCACCACTGGCTCCCAGGGCCACGCCGACCAGCAGGGTGA
The DNA here is from genome assembly GCF_018829635.1 of Paractinoplanes bogorensis. Lineage (GTDB taxonomy): Bacteria > Actinomycetota > Actinomycetes > Mycobacteriales > Micromonosporaceae > Actinoplanes > Actinoplanes bogorensis. Next base: position 356,856 of record NZ_JAHKKG010000012.1, on the reverse strand, counting down.
CCAGCACGCGAGGCAGGCGCAGTTCGTAGACGATGAAGTCGGTGCCGGCGGTGCCCTTACCGGCCAGGCTCTTCAGCACCTCGGCCACCGGCACCGGGGAATCACCGGTGGTGAGGTTGACGAACGCGACACCGAGCGCGATCAAGAGCAGGACCAGACCGATTGCTCCCGTACGGGGGTGGAGGCGCAACGACAGCCCGCCGGCCCGGATCACGGCTCGTCGGCTTCTCGTGGGCACGGCGGTCACAGCGTGCTCAGCCGGCGTCGGCGGCACAGCGCGATGAACAGGGGCGCGCCGAGGAACGCGGTGACCACGCCGACCGGCAACTCGGCCGGCGCGACGAGCACCCGGCCCAGCACGTCGGCGCCGAGCAGCAGGGCCGGGCCGAGCACGACCGCGTAGGCCAGGATCCAGCGGTGGTCGGAGCCGACGATCATGCGGGCGGTGTACGGAACAGCCAGGCCCAGGAACCAGATCGGGCCGGCCGCGGCGGTGGCGGCGCCACACAGCAGGGTCACGGCGAGCAGGCCGAGGGCGCGGATGCGTACGGGGGAAGCTCCCAACGAGGTGGCGGACTCGTCACCGAGGCTGAGCGCGTTGAGCCGGCGGCCCAGGAGGAGCGCGAGCACGACACCGGCCGCCACGAACGGCAGGATCCGCAGGACGGTGCCCGCCTCACGATCGGAGAACGAGCCGACGTCCCAGTGCCGGTAGCGGTCGAACGCCTCGCGGCGCAGCACCAGGATGGCCCAGACGATCGCCCCGAGCACCGAGGTGATCGAGATGCCGGCCAGGATCTGCCGCTCCGGTGTGGGGTGCCGACCGGCGCCACCCAGAGCGAAGACCGCGGCCGAGACGAGCGCGGCACCCGCGAACGCGAACCAGACATAGCCGGCCGCGCTGCCGACCCCGAGGAAGGCGATGGCGATCACGACGCCGGTCGAGGCGCCCAGGTTCACCCCGAGCAGCCCGGGCTCGGCCAGCGGATTACGGGTCAGCGCCTGCATGACCGTGCCGGCCAGGCCCAGGGCGGCGCCGACCGCGATGCCGAGCACGGTGCGGGGCAGGCGCAGGTCGTGCACGATGGCCGATTCCGGCGAGTCGTCGGCATGCCACAGAACCCGCCAGACCGTCGCGAGATCGATCGAGCGACTGCCGATCGCCACACTCAGCGCGATGACGACAAAAAGGACAGTGAGCGCCACCGCGAGGCCGATCCAGCGCTTCTGCCGCCGCCGGTCTCGCGGCTGAGCGGGAGCCGTCAGCACGGCCGTCAACGTGGGCTCCGTCCCTACGCTCGGGGTTCTCTGATTAGGTGAGGCTAACCTACACTCGGCCCGATCTTGCCTTCACGAAGGGACCAGCCCGTGCGGCTTCCTCACATTCGGTGGACCGCGATCGCGGCCGCCGCACTGCTCGCACTGACCGCGTGCGGCCCGAACAGCGCCAACGACGAACCGGCGGCCGCGAGCAGCGGCTCGGCGGCCGCGACCGACGCGTTCCCCGTGTCGGTCGCCCACAAGTTCGGCACCACCGAGGTCAAGGCCGAACCGAAGCGTGTCGTCACGGTCGGCCTGGTCGACCAGGACGCGCTGCTCGCGCTGGGCATCGTGCCGGTCGGCACCACCGAGTGGTTCGGCGAGAAGCCGGGCGCCATCTGGCCGTGGGCCGAGGCGGCGCTCGGCTCGGCTCCCCTGCCCCAGGTGATGACCCAGACCGACGGCGTGGAGTTCGAGAAGGTCGCGGCCCTCAAGCCCGACCTGATTCTGGCCATCTACTCCGGGTTGACCAGCGAGGACTACGCCAAACTGGCCAAGATGGCGCCGACCGTCGCGCAGCCCAAGGACCAGGTCGACTACGGCGTGGGCTGGCAGGAACTGACCCGCATGGTGGGGACCGCGGTCGGGCGCACGGCCCAGGCCGAGAAACTCGTCACCGACACCGAGGCGCTGTTCACCAAGGTCAAGCAGGACAACCCTTCGTTCGCCGGCAAAACCGGGCTGATGGCGACCACGTACGAGGGCTACTGGGTCTACGGCACCCAGGACCCGCGCGGCCGCTTGCTGAAAGACCTCGGCTTCACGCTGCCGGCCGGCCTGGACGAGGTGACCGGCAAGGAGTTCGGCGCCAACCTGAGCAAGGAGCGCACCGACCTGCTCGACGTCGACATGCTGGTCTGGATCGTCGACAAGTACGACACCGACAAGGCCAAGGTCGAGGCGGATCCGCTCTATTCGAAGCTGAAGGTGAAGACCGAGGGCCGCTCGCTCTACGTCGAGAACAACGAGGAGGTGGGCGCCGCAACCTCGTTCATCTCGGTGCTGAGCCTGCCTTACCTGCTCGACAAGCTGGTCCCCCAGATGGCCGCCGCCGTCGACGGAGACCCGGCCACCGAGGTCGTCCGAGCCGGCTGACGCCGCGGAACGCCCCGGCCGTCTCGGCCGGGGCGCTTTCCTGGATGGCTGTCAGGCGGACCAGGGGTTGGCCAGGGTCCAGCTGCTGTCGGCGGTCAGGGTTTGCGGGCGGTTGAAGCCGGCACCGGCGGTGCCGGCGGCGATGTAGGCCTGCGACTCGAAGTGCCGCACGTAGTTGCCGGGCAGGTTGAGGGACTCCAGGGTGACGCCGGCGCCGCTCAGGCCCGGGCGGGCGCAGAACGTGGCGTCGGCCGCGAACAGGGCCGAACCGTCGTTGCCGGCCAGTCGGAGGCGGCTGTCGGCGTGGCGCAGGAACTGGCCGGGATAGTTGACCGACTCCAGGCTGTAGCAGGACGAGTCGGCCAGGCCGCGCCGGATCGTGAACGTCGCGTCGGCCTTGAGCAGGGCGCTGCTGCCGGCGTTGACGATCTCGGTGAAGCCCAGGCTGTCGGCGTGCCGCAGGTAGCGGTCGGTGTGGCCCCACGTCGTCACCTGCAGCGAACGGCGGGCGCCGACCGGCAGCTGCACCGAGCTGCGCCACAGCGCCGGCGCCGAGAGGTTCCAGGTGGCGTCGGCCGGGAAGCCTGCCGCGGTGTCCCAGGCGTTCGGGCCGCCGCTGCGGGCCAGGTAGACCGCGTCGGCGTAGTGGCGCAGGTAGGAACCGGGGAAGTTCAGCGACTCGAACGACGTGCCGCCGGCCGCCAGGCCGGTGCGCTGGCACCAGGTGGCGTTGGCCGCGAACGGGCCGCCGGTGTTCGCGTCGAGTCGCACCCGGCTGTCGGCGTGGCGCAGGTAGCGGCCGGGGAAATTGACCGACTCGAACGAATAGCAACGAGAATCGGCGAGGCCGGCCACCGTACGGAAGGAACCGTCCTGCCTTGCTCCGTCGGCGCTCGCGCTGGTCAGGACGTCGGTGCGGGCCAGAGAGTCCGCGTGACGCAGGTAGCGGTTGGTGAGGCCGGCCGTAGTGACCTGGAACGAGCGCACGTGACCGAGCGTGAGCGGCGCGGCCGAGTTGAGGTTGCGGGAGGCGTTGATCAGGTTGGCGTGGGCCGTCCGCACCTGGTTCGTGTCCACCTTCTGGACGCGGCGGTCGTAGGTGAACAGCCCGTTGTACTCACCTTCGACGTCGGTGATCTCCGTGTAGACGTACGCGGAAACGCCCTTGGTCGTCATGAGCTGCTGCACGTCGCGGACCATGCCGGTGTAACGGTCGTTGAGCTGCGCGTTGCTCGAGACCTGTTCGTAGGCGAAGAACTGGCCGTCGGGGCTGTACTCGTGGCCCGGGTTGCGCAGGCCGATGCCGCCGAACTCGCCGAGCACCGAGACACGGGTGGGTGACGGGCTGGGCGCGTCGGGTCCGGTGTAGACGTGCCAGTCGATGATGTCGCCGGTGCCCGGATCGCCCTTGGAGACGCAGCAGTTGTAGCCGCTGTGCGCGTTCATCAGGCGGGTCGGGTCGTACGCCTTGAGATCGCGGGTGACCCGCTGGGTGTCGGCCAGGTTCCACTCGCCCCAGCCCTCGTTGAACGGCACGTAGGTGACGACGGACGGGAACGCCCGGTGCTCGTCGATGATCTCGCGGGCCTCGGTCTCGAACTGGGCGATCTGGGCCGGGGTGCGGTTCTGGTCGAAGGCCGGCGTGGACGGGATGTCCTGCCAGACCAGCAGGCCGAGGCGGTCGGCGTGGTAGTACCAGCGGGCCGGTTCGGTCTTGATGTGCTTGCGGACCATGTTGAAGCCCAGGTCCTTGTGCTTCTGCAGGTCGGAGGCGAGGGCGGCGTCGGTCGGGGCGGTGTAGAGGCCGTCCGGCCAGTAGCCCTGGTCGAGTGTGCCGATCTGGAACACGAACTCGCCGTTGAGGGTCGGGCGCAGCTGGCCGTTGACCATCTTGGTGCCGATCTCCCGCATACCGAAGTAGCTGGTGACCTGGTCGACCGCCTGATTGTTGTTTCTCAACGTGACGCGCAGGTTGTAGAGGAACGGGTCGTCGGGCGACCAGCGACGAGCATTCGGTACGGGCACCGTGAACTCGGTGAAGCCGCCGGTGGCACTACCGACCACAGTGGAGCCGTTCAGGGCCTCGGCCAGCACGCTGTGGCCGGCGACGTTTCCGCGCGTGAAAACGCGTACGCGAACGGTGTTGGTGGTGATGTTGGGATAGATGTCGACCGAGTAGATCGAGCTCACCGGGGTCGGCTCCAGCCAGACGGTCTGCCAGATGCCGGAGTTGGGCGTGTAGAAGATGCCGGACGGGTTGGCGACCTGCTTGCCGAGCGGCTGCTTCTCACCCCGTCCGTCGGTCGGGTCGTAGACACGCACGATCAGCTCATTGGCACCACTCGTGAGGGCGTCGGTGATGTCGACCTCGAACCGGTCGTAGCCGCCCTTGTGGGTGGTGACCTGACGGCCGTTGACCCAGACGGTGGCCTCGTAGTCGACCGCGCCGAAGTGGAGCTGCACGCGGCGTCCGTTCCAGCCGGCCGGCACGGTGAAGGTGCGGCGGTAGAACATCAGGTCACGGTTGTCGTTGCGCATGATGCCGGAAAGAGCGGATTCCACCGGGTACGGGACGAGGATGCGCTCGGGCAGCGTCTGGCCGATGGGCGGGGCGGCGTTGCGGTTGACCTCGGCCGGGTTGAGGAACTCCCACTCGCCGTTCAGCGACTGCCAGTCGGGGCGGGTCATCTGGGGGCGGGGGTATTCGGGGAGCGGGTTGGTCGTCGACACCTGGCTGGTCCACGGAGTGGTCAGGGGCGGGGTCTTGGGGACGACGGCGGCATTCGCGGGGGACGCGACGCCGGCCAGGAAGGAGGCCGCCAGGGCGAGCACGGCCAGCAGGGAGGGGACGCGGTGGCGCATCGATCTCCTCGGGCTTCGTCGATGGGGATGTGAACGCATCTACACATCGATGAACTTCTTGTGTCAAGAAGTTTCGAAGAAACGAACACGTTCCTTGCCCGAGAGCACCGCCCGGCGATGTGAATCACCTTCGATCGGAGGGGACCAACTACATCGAAACAAGCTGATACGGTGACGCCCAGTGTTCGATCGATGTCGATCTGAACGCTTCCTCAATTGAAGACTGGTCGGCACGGGGGAAAGTTGATGTCGAAGAGACAGCACAGGCGTTCTCGCCTGTGGATGATGGTTGCTGCCTGCATGGCGGTCACGGTCGTCGACGGGGCGGTCCCCGCCCTGGCCGCCGCCGCACCGCCGATCGTGGCGAAAGCCGCGGCGGAGACCACCATCGACGAGAAGTACGCGGCCGCGGCCGTGCTGAGCTGGGTACCACGGGAAGAGGTCGCCCTGAGCGACCGCGACTTCGTCTCGGTGCTCTGGGAGAAGGCTTCGGAGAAGCACAACTCCGAGCTCAAGGCGGCCGCGCTGGCCGCCTTCACCGACGCCGGCGACGCGGAGAGCGCCTCGGCCGACTTCATCCGTACCGGTATCTTCGCGGCCAACGAGCGCGACATCGCGCTCAAGGGCCGCAAGGCCGAACTGGACAAGATCCGGCTGCGCGCCGCCCAGGAGATCAACTGGGTCCCCGCCACCAACACCGAGCGCACCACCATGCTCGACCAGACGCTGCAGAACTTCGTGCAGGAGCTGTGGCGTCGCGCGTCGACCTGGCCCGAGGTCAAGGCCGCGCTCGAGCCGCTCACCGCGGCCACGGCGACCGACGAGGACCGGCTCGACTTCGTCCAGAACGGCGTGTTCGCCAAGGCCGAGACCGACCGGCAGAACGAGATCGCCAACGGAAACGCCGAGATCGTGGCGGCCCGTGCGGCGGCGGCGCTGCGCTCGGCCAAGGAGAAGGCGATCTCGGTCGCGCTCAAGCGGTCGGCGACGTCGTACGAGCTCGACGATCTGGAGGAGCGCGAGCTCATCTATCTGTTCGCGAGCGAGAGCACCGGCCGCAAGGTCAAGGCGGACGCCACCGTCGCCTACGCCAACCCGGAGCGCGACGCGTGGATCGACTACATCTTCAACGGCGTCCACCTGGCCAGCAAGGTCGACATCGACGAGCGCGACCTGGCCGACGCACGGGCCAAGGAGGTCCAGGTCCGCGACATCATGTACGCCGCCGAGGCTGACGGCTTCCAGCCGGCCACGGTGGCGGCGGCCAAGAAGGCGCTCGAGGGTGTCGCCCTGGACCGCAGCCTGTTCCTGCTCGGCGGCGCGGACACCGCGAAGCAGGCCGACTACATCCGGCCGTCGGCCAACCGGATCGTGATGATCCAGGCGAACGGCTTCAACGGTTGCGTGGCCGCGCCGTGGCGGCACCAGAGCTACAACGGCACCGAGTTCCGGTTCCGGGTCGATCCGTGCAACGAGAACATCGCCCAACAGCGGTGGGTTCTCACGCCGACCAGCACGTCCGGGCGCTACAAGCTGGTCAGCGCCCATACCCAGGAGTGCCTGTTCCCCGAACGCGCCAAGATCGGCCAGGACGGCGCGCCGATCATGGGCTACCCGTGCAACTCGATCACCGGCGAGAAGAACGACGTCTGGGAGCTGCTCGACAACGGCGCCGGCAAGGTCGAGATCCGCAACGTCACCAACAACAAGGTGATCAGCGCGGTGGCCGGCAGCACGGCCGGCTCGCTCACCATGGTGCAAAATCCCAACGGTCACCTGACCAACCAGCAGTGGCGGCTGATCGATCCGTCGCACCAGGGTGCGGCGAGCCTGGCCCCGAAGGGTTCCTTCCGGCTCAAGGGGGTGCGGTCGGGTCGCTGCGTGCGGCCGGTCGGTGCGCTCGACAAGGCCGGCGAAGGCGCGCTCAAGTCGTATGCCTACCAGGAGATCCGGGACTGCGGCACCGGCAACGAGCAGATCTGGGACGTGACGGCGCTGACCGACACCCGCTTCGAGCTGCGCAACCGGGCGTCCCAGTTCTGCCTGACCGTTCGTCCCTTCTACGGCGACGCCGAGGGCGCGGTCCTGATCCAGGCCGCGTGCGGCACCCGCGACGCGAACTGGGTCTCGATGTTCAACAAGTCCACCGGCACCTACCTGCGTTCGGGTGCCGGCGGCAACTACATCAAGGCCCGCGACGCCGGCACCGCGAACGGCACCCAGGTGAGCACGGCCGAATACAGCACCGCGACCGACGAGCAGTGGAAGCTGGAACCGGTGTCGGACGGGGCGACCCAGCCGGAGCAGAAATGGATCTCGCCGGGCCAGCCGCTCACCAGCTTCACCGGGTCGGCCGTCTCCTACGTGCCGCAGTGCACGTCGACCACCACGACCATCGGGTTCGATTCGTCGACCTCGACGCGGCCCTGGCGGTCGCACACGGCCAACACGGCCAAGGGCCTGATCCGCACCGACGCGACCTCGTTCGGCGCCGCCGACCAGAACTTCCAGTTCTGTGCCGTGGCGCAGACCTCCAACACCAGGCTGGAGGTCACGCTCAAGAGCACGGCGGGTAACGCCTACGTCCGTGAGCGAACCGACGTCACCTACAGCGGGATGCTGGCCGCCGACGTGACGAGCGCGGCGAGTGCGCCGCGGTTCGTCCTCCAGCAGGTCACCTCCAAGGTGGACCCGGTGTTCTCGATGGACGTGCTCCAGTCCAAGACGACCGGCAAGTACGCGATCACCGACACCGCCGCCACCGGGACGTCGGCCAAGGTCGTCCGCTTCTCCAGCGCCACGCCCGTCCAGAAGACCGAGTTCACGGTCTTCCACTAGGAACCCCTCTTGTCGGCCCGGCGGGTGAACCCGCCGGGCCGCTCCTTTCGCGTGCCGTTCGGGAGGCACCCCTTGTTCAAGATTTCCGGCCGGGTCTCGGCCGTTGCCCTGGCCCTCGTGGTCACCTTCGCATCCGCCGCCCCGGCCGCGGCCGCCGCCACCCAGGCCGATCGGGAACGGGTCCAATGGCGGGCCATGTCCGACGGCCGCTGGGAGGTGCGCACGGCCGCGGCCGTGGCGCTCAACAGCTCCGACCCCAATGCGATCACCAAGTTCCTGGCCACCGGGCTGACCGCGGCGATCAACCGGGCCGCCTCGTTCGAGCGGTCCAACGTCGCCGAGATCAGCTACTGGCTGCGGATCTCACCCTCCACCTCGTACGTCCGCTTCGGCTGTGAGCGGGCGCTGACCGCTACCCACGACGAGAAGGACGAGTTCGTCCGGACCGGGCTGGCCATCCTGCAGGATCTGGACGCCTCCGGCCAGCAGCAGCACGAGGAGGAGGTCGCCCAGCAGGCCCAGGCCGACCGCGATTTCGTCGCCTCGCTGGCCGACAGCGACCCCGGGCCGCAGGTACGCGCGGCGGCGGTGGCCGCCATCACCGGCGGCGAGGACGCCGACATCGCCGACTTCTTCCGCTACTACTGGGCGGCCGGCGCCCGCCTCGACGACGAGGCGTACAAGCGGGTCATCAGCGACCTCGACCTCAAGGGCAACGCGGCCCTGGAACGGCTCCGTCAGGCCGCGCTCGCGGCTGCCGCGGCCGAGGCCGGGGCCAGCGGCGAGGCTGCCGAGAAGCTGCACGCCGAGACCGTCGCGGCCTGGCGGGCCGTGTCCACCTCGGCCGGCGGCACCAGCGTGGACTGGGCGGCCGAGCGGGACCGGGCGGCCGCCCAGGCCGACAAGTGGCGCGCGGTGGCCGAACACGCCGAGGGCGCCACCACCGAGCAGGACTGGGCCGGAGTGCTCACCCGGGCCCGCGACAGTGTCACCGACTGGGAGGACGCCGTCCGCTGGGCCGAGGACCAGAGCCGGCTGTGGGCCCAGATCGCCCAGGAGGCGAACGACCGATGAGACGCATTCTGTACGTCTTCCTGACCGCGCTGCTCGGCTTCACCCTCGGCGGCGCGGTCCTGCCCGGACCGGCCCCGGCCGCCCCGGCTGCGGCCGCGGCGGTCGACTGGACCGACGACGAAGCCGACTGGTACCGCTCCAGCGTCGTCGACATCGCCACCTACGCGGCCGAGTTCGAGGTGCGGGACGCGGCCACGGCGGCGCTGGCGGCCGGCACCACGCAGGCCCTCGCCGACTTCGTCGACACCGGCTGGGCCAAGTCCCGGCTCACCGCGAGTCAGCGCAAGACCCGGGAGAAGAACCAGGTCAAGACCTGGTCGACCAGCGGCGGCACCAACGTCAAGCGGACCGCCAACCTCGCCCTGATCAGCGGCGACTTCGCGATCAGCGAGTACGTCGCCTGGGGCTGGGAGGTCGCCGACCGGCTCGACCGCCCGGTGGGCGACACCGAGGCCGAACGGGCCCGGATCTACGCCCGGGTCGAGCAGATGGTCACGATCGGCGGGCCGACCGTGGTGGCCGAGGGCAGCCAGGCCCTCGCCTCCGGCGACCCGGCGACCATCGCCGCGTTCTACACCACCGGCTACGCCGCGGCCAACAAGACCGACTGGGACAACCGCGAACGCATCCGGGTCGCCGTCGAGACGCGCAACCAGAACATCGAGGCGCTCACCGCCGCCGCCGATGCCGCCACCGGCGCCGCGCGGGCCCGGGCCGACATCGTCGCCGCCAACATCCGCGGCCTGCGCTATCTCGAGGACGCGCTGCTGGCCATGCGATCGGCGGCGGCCGCGGCCAACGCCGCCGACCAGGTCTTCGAGCAGGATCGGATCAACCGTCCGCGCCAGCCGGGCCGGACCGCACTGCTCGAGGCGCACAAGGGTGAGGCCGCCGCGCAGGCGAACCGGGCCGCCCAGACCGCGCTCGACATGAACCAGGTCATCGCCCAGGTGCAGGTGGCGGCCAAGGAGCTCACCGACTCAGGGCAGGCCCACGGGCAGGACTGGGCTCAGGTCACCCTCTCGGTCGGCCTCGCCGCCCAGGCCGCCGCGCACGCCGCCGGGACCGCGAGCCAGGCCGCCACCGCGACCCTGGCCGACAGCCTGGCCCTGGACGCCGATCAGAACGCCACCCTGCACGCGAACAACGCGGCCCGATGGCTGACCGAGACCCGTTACCAGGAAACGGTGGCGGCCCAGCGGGCGACCGTGGCCAAGACCCAGCAGAAGATCGCCGAGGACGCGGCGGCCCGGGCCAAGACACAGCGGGGTGTCGCCGAGAAGGCCGCCACCTCGGCCAAGCAGCACGCCGACAACGCCAAGACGCTGCGCGCCGACGCCGAGCGGGCCTCGTCCAACGCGGTCAGCCAGGCCCAGATCGCCTCGGCGGCCCAACTGGACGCGAACGAAGCCGTCCAGCGTGAGCAGGCGGCGATCAACCGGGTCGACCGGGCGGGCACGGAACTCGAGGCGGCGACGTCGCGCTGCATCGCGGCCGAGCAGCAGTACAACGTCATCACCGCGGCCCTGCAGAAGGCCCGCGACGAGGCGACCCAGGCCGGGCAGGACGCCGACGCGGCCACCCGCGACCTGCAGATCCAGGCCGACCGGGCCCGCGACGCGTACAACGCGGCGCTGGCCTGGGCGGCCAAGGCCCGGGCGGCCGCCGATGCCGCCCGGGGCGAGGCCGAGAAGGCCAGTGCCGCCGCGACCAAGGCCCGCAACGCGGCCAAGGCGGCTCAGCAGAGTGCCCAGACCGCGCGGAAGGCGTCCGACAAGGCCGGTCAGGCGGCCGCCGACAGTGTCCGCGCGGCCGAGAACGCCGAGGTCGGCGCCCGGCGCACCCAGGCCGAGGCGGAGGAGGCGGTCCGGGAGGCCGGGCAGGCCGTAGTGCAGGCCGACATCGCGGGTGATGCCGCCGGCAGTGCGGCGGCGCTGGCCCAGATGACCGTCGACCGGTCCGGGACGGCGACCTACATCGCCGCCCGGTTCGCCGCGATCAACGCCGATGCCCGGGACGCGCTGTCGGTCGCGGCCGAGGCCCTCACGGTCGCGGAGCAGCAGGCCGCGGCCGCGGCGAAGCGGGCCGAGGAGGCCGACAAGGCCGCCCAGCACGCCACCAAGCAGGCGCAGGACGCGGTCGACGACATCAAACCGGCGTACGAGTCGGCCGCCCGGGCGATCGGCTCGGCCAACACGGCGATCGCCGCGGCCAACCAGGCCTACCAGGCGGCGATCGCGGCCACCAACGACGCCAACGGCGCCACCACGGCCGCCAACACCGCGACCCAGTGGGAGTCGGTGGCGTGGCGGGAAGCCATGATCGCCGACAACGCGGCGCAGAACGCCAGTCTCGCCGCGGCCAGCGCCGGCCGGGCCTCGGCCAGCATCGACAAGGCGTACGCGTGGGCCAAGTCGGCCACCGCCGGCATCCACACGCAGGCCAAGAAGCTCGCCGACACGCTCAAGGGCCTGCAGGACGAGAAGGCCAAGCAGGACGCGATCCTGCGGGAGCAGCAGGCATTCGAGGACAAGGTCGAGGACGGCATCCTGTCGTACCTCAAGTGCAGCAACTACATGACCGACGCCTGCAAGCATCTGTGGGAACTGGTCCAGCCCAGCCTGAAGTCGGCCCTGGACGCCACCAAGAACCACATCGCTCTGCTGGGCAAGTGCTACACCGGCGACGACGCCGCCTGCGACGCGGCGCAGGCCAACGGCGACGCCGTGCAGGACTGGTTCGTCCAGGTCGGCGCCGGCCTGTGGGAGGCCGCGAAGGGCTTCGTCACCGGGCTCAAGGCGCTCGCCGACTGCGGCAGCTGGGTGGTGGTCGGCCTCGACGGCGACTACTTCCGCAACAACTGCGGCAAGACGGTCGAGGGGTTCCGGCAGATGCCGGGGCTGCTCAAGGACCACCCGCTCGAGCTGATCCACATCACCGAATGGCGGGAGAACCCGGGCAAGGCGTTCGGGCTCACCCTGTTCGACGTCGCCTCGTTCGCCATCCCCGGGGTGGGCGAGCTGGGCGGCGCGCTGAACAAGACGCTCGGCGGGATCAGCAACCTGCTGCGCCTCGGCCTGACCCGGCTGCCGGGCGGGATCGGACGGATCGAGCGCTTCACCGTCCGGGTCGCCGAGGGCGCGGGCGAGGCCGGGAAGCTGGCCAAGATCACCGCGATCGGGGTGCGGATCGAGAACGGCGTAGCCAAGTTCGACGACGCGATCGCCCTGATCGACAACAAGGCGTACTCGGTCGGGAGCACGACGGCCCGGTTCGACGGGGCGGTCGGCGATCTCGAGAACGCGGTGGTGCGGCTCGACGGCGGCGTGGCCCGGATCGAGGACAACGTCCTCACGATCCGGGATCTCACCCTCAAGATCGAGAAGGATGTCGATTTCCCGGAGACGCCGCGGGCCTGCGGCCTCCCGCTGGCCGCGAAACGGGCGGCGGCCGCCGCCGCGGCGGTCCGGTGCAACGGCACGCAGCCGGACGGCAGCTGGGAATACACCGAGAACGGCGTCGACCTCGCCCTCAACCAGCAGGACAACGCCGCGGTCGATGCGGCCATCGCGCTGGCCAAGAAGAACGAGAAGCTGGTGGACCCGCGGTTCACCAAGATCGTCAACGACGTCAAGGTCAAGGTGGAGGACCCCCGGTTCGCCAGTCAGCGGTACTGGGACCTGCGGTTGAAGGCCGCGGACTCGCTCAAGCGGAAGATGGCCGGGCACCGGGCGGACAACCCGACCGTGCCGATGGAGGACCTGCTCGCCAAGATCGGCGACAACCTTCGCTACACCATCGAGTTCAACCACTTCGTCTACGTCGGCGGCGTCAAGGCGGCCGTCGGGCTGCTCAAGGCGGACGGGTTCCAGCTGGTCAAGTGGAAGAACACCTGGGTGCCGCCGAAGGGCATGAACTACAAGGGCATCAACTCGACGTGGCGCGATCCGCAGACCGGTCAGCTGTTCGAGGTGCAGTTCCACACCCCGGACAGCTTCTGGGTCAACAAGGCCGAGCACATCTACTACGAGATCGGCCGACTCTCCGACGATGCCGTCGGATACGGCCTGCCGGCGACCGAGGCCCGGGGCATCAGCACGGGTCTGTGGGATACGGTCAAGCCGCCAGTAGGTGCCCCTGACCTCGACTTCCCGGTGGGATGACCAGAATGCGGCACTATTTCGCGGTCGTCGACGACGATCACGACGTCAAAGATCCGGTCACCCTGATCCGCGTGGTCGAGGGGGCCGGTCCGGCCGGGATCACCCGGCTCAACGGCGACGTCGCCTGGGCGCGGACCGAGTTGCTCGGGCAGATCGAGCGCGGCGAGGTCCCGTACGCGCTGAGGGAAGTCACCGCCAAGGCGGCGCTCGGCCTCCGGGAACGGTGGGCGCGGAAGATCCCGTTCCGCTACTCCGTCCTGGTGCGGGACGACGACCCGGCGGATCAGCCGACCGGCGTCCTGCGCGAGTGGGATGCCACCGGCAGCGATCACGTGTACGCCGAGGTCTACACGCGTGAGGGCCGGTGGGAGAGCTCCACCGTTCGGCACGACATCGAGCGGTCGAGCAACATCTTCAACCGGATCGTGCCCAGCGACTCGTCCACTGTGCACCGGTTCATCGAGTCGCTCGACCGGCAATAGAAAAAGGGGCCGGGCGGAAACGCCCGGCCCCTTTTCCGGACCGTCAGTCCTTGAGGAGTTGGCGCGCCATCACGACGCGCTGCACCTGGTTGGTGCCCTCGTAGATCTGGGTGATCTTGGCGTCGCGCATCATGCGCTCGACCGGGTAGTCGCGGGTGTAGCCGTACCCGCCGAGCAGCTGCACCGCGTCGGTCGTGATCTCCATAGCGGCGTCGGAGGCGAAGCACTTCGCGGCCGCGCCGAAGTAGGTCAGGTCGGCGTCGCCGCGCTCGCTCTTGCCGGCCGCCACGTAGGTCAGCTGCCGGGCCGCCTCGAGCTTCATGCCCATGTCGGCCAGCATGAACTGCACGCCCTGGAAGTCGGCGACGGGCTTGCCGAACTGCTTGCGCTCCTTCACGTAGCCCTTGGCGAAGTCGAGCGCGCCCTGGGCGATGCCGAGGGCCTGCGCGGCGATCGTCACCCGGGTGTGGTCGAGCGTCTTCATCGCGGTCGCGAAGCCGGTGCCCTCCTCGCCGATCATGCGGTCGGCCGGGATGCGCACGTTGTCGAAGTAGACCTCGCGGGTCGGCGAGCCCTTGATGCCCAGCTTCTTCTCGGGCGCGCCGAACGACACTCCGGCGTCCGACTTCTCCACGACGAAGGCGGAGATGCCGCGGGAACGAGCGGTGGGGTCGGTGACCGCGAAGACGGTGTAGTACTCGGACACGCCGGCGTTCGTGATCCAGCGCTTCACACCGTTCAAGACCCAGAAATCCCCGTCCCGTACGGCCCGGGTGGTCATCGACACGGCATCGGAACCGGCCTCCGGCTCCGACAGGCAGTACGAGAACATCGCCTCGCCCGACGCGACCTTGGGCAGATACTTCTGCTTGAGCTCCTCCGAGGCGGCGATCAGCAGCGGCATCGTGCCCAGCTTGTTGACCGCCGGGATCAGCGACGACGACCCGCAGGCCCGCGCCACCTCCTCGATCACGATCGCGGTGGCCAGGGCGTCCGCACCGGCGCCGCCGTACTCCACCGGGATGTGCGGGGCGTGGAAGTCCGAGGAGCGCAGTGCGTCGTACGACGCCTTGGGGAACTCGCCGGTCTCGTCGGCCTCGGCCGCGTTCGGCGCCACCCGCGCATCACACACCTCGCGCACCGCGGCGCGGATCGTCTCGTGGTCCTCCGGCAGCTGATAGACGTCGAACTCGCTCATGGCCTCGGCCCCTCGCTCACGGCAACTCGTCAAAGCAAAGCTATGTTACTGGCGCGTAGCGTACGTCCACCAGGGTCGGACTCGTTATGACAGGTGTGATGCGCTTGTCATTTCTGGGCACCGGTTACCTCGGGGCCACCTACGCCGCCTGTTTCGCCGAACTCGGCTACGACGTGCTCGGCTACGACGTCGACGAGGCGAAGATATCCAGGCTGGCGGCCGGGGAGGCGCCGTTTCACGAGCCCGGCCTGGACGATCTGCTGCGCCGCAACCTGGCCGCGGGCCGGCTGCGCTTCACGACGTCGATGGACGAGGTGGCCGGCTTCGCCGATGTGCACTTCATCTGTGTCGGCACCCCGCAGCGCCCGGACGGGATGAGCGCCGACCTCACGTACGTGGAAAGCGTCGTGACCGCCCTGGCCCCGCGGCTGACCCGCCGGGCGCTGATCGTGGGCAAGTCGACCGTGCCGGTGGGCACCGCGGCCTGGGTCGAGCAGCTGGTGGCCAAGCACGCCGACCCCGGCCTGGGGATCGAGGTGGCCTGGTCACCCGAGTTCCTGCAGGAGGGCTTCGCCGTCGACGACGTGCTGCGGCCCAGCCGGATCGTCGTCGGCACGCACTCCGAGTGGGCCCGGGAGCAGCTGCACGCGGCCCACAAGGGCGTTTTCGACCTGGCCGCGACCGAGGACCGGGACGTGCCGGTGGTGGTGACCGACTTCGCCACCGCCGAGCTGGTCAAGGTGGCCGCGAACGCCTTCCTGGCCACCAAGATCAGTTTCATCAACGCGATGGCCGAGGTCTGTGAGGTGGCCGGGGGCGATGTGACGCTGCTGGCCCGCGCGATCGGCTACGACCGGCGGATCGGCAACCGCTTCCTGCAGGCCGGGCTGGGCTTCGGCGGCGGCTGCCTGCCCAAGGACATCCGCGCGTTCCAGGCCCGGGCCCAGGAGCTGGGGGCGGGCGAGGCGCTGCGCTTCCTGCACGAGGTCGACCTGATCAACATGCGGCGGCGGGGACGGGCGCTCACGCTGGCCGCCGAACTGCTGAACAGACCGGTCGGTCCGGCCGGTGCCGACCTGTCCGGAACGACCATCGCCGTCCTGGGCGTCACGTTCAAGCCCAATTCCGATGACGTACGCGACGCGCCCAGTCTCGCCGTCGCGTCCGCGCTGGCCGCCGCGGGAGCCGACGTCCGCGTCTACGACCCGCAGGGCATGCCCAACGCCCGCCAGGAACAACCCTTCCTCACGTACGCCCCCTCGCTGACCGCCTGCGTGACGGACGTCTCCCTGGTGGTCGTCGCGACCGAGTGGGCCGAGTTCCGCAACGCCGACCCGGTGCTCCTGGGCGATCTGGTCGCCGCCCGCCTGGTCATCGACGGCCGGAATTGTCTCGATCCGGCCCAGTGGCACCGCGCCGGGTGGACCTACCGGGGGATGGGACGGCCGCCGTTGTAACCGTCTGCGCGTTTTCTATAGATGTCGACCGCGGTGAGCCTGTTCTAATGAGGTGTCGTACCGGCATGCTCTAGTCAACGGGTCGGCGGCAGGTCGAGGAGGTTCCGTGGCGCAGGCTGAACAGCCCGACGGCTACGACGATGAGCTGGCCCGCATCGAGGCGTCGATCGCGGATCTCAAGATCCGTGACATGGCCGCGGCCAAGGAACGCACCCAGATCGCCGCCAAGATCCAGGCGGCGCAGTTCCAGCGCGACATCCTGTCCCACGCCAACCAGCAGAAGAAGACTTCCAAGTCCCGGCGCGTACGTCGTCGGCCGGCCTCGGATTTCCCGCCGCCGCCCCCGCCGACCGGCGCCCCCGCAGACGAACCACCACCGCCTCCGTCCGCCGGCCGCACCCGGCCGTCAGGTCCGCCGCCCGACTGGTCGAAGCCCGGCACGCCGCACACCGGCCCGCCCGGTGTCGCCAGCGACGGCGTGCAGGTGCTGGTCGACGATCCACCCCCGACCGAACGGGTCGCCCCGGCCCCGCGCCGCACGGCCGGCTTCACCGGCGCCGAGCACCACCCGCCCGAGGCGTCCTCCCAGTCGGTGCAAAATATCCTGCTCGCCCTGGGCGCGCTGCTCATCGGCGTGGCCGCGGTGGTCTTCGCCGGGGTGGCGGTCGACAACCCGTTCGCCCGGGCCTTCATCCTGGCCCTGTGCACCGCGATCGCCCTGTTCGCGGCGCCCGGCATCGCCCGCCGCGGCCTGAGCTCGACCGGCGAGACGGTGGCCTGGGTCGGCCTGATCCTGCTCCCGCTCACCCTGTTCGCGCTGCACGGCAGCTCGGTCACCGGCGGCGAGAGCACCCCGGTCCCGCTCTATCTGGGCATCACGTTCGCCATCACCGCGGTCGCCGCCTTCCTGTACGCGGGAGTCACGCGCCTCGCCTCCCCGCGCTACGCGACGGTCGTGGCCGTGCAGCCCGTACCGCTGCTGCTGGCCGAGCCGATGATCCAGAGCCCGGCCGGCTGGGGCATGGCCCTGACCGTGGTCGCCGTGCTCGACCTGCTGCTGCTCACCACGGTCATCCGCAGTGGCCGGCTGCTGCCCCAGTGGCCGTGGGGCCGTCCCGTGCCCGCCGACCGCGAGATCGTCGACCCCGCCCCACCCCGGCCCGAAGCCGCCGGCGAGGAACCCGACCTGGTCATCTCGGGCATGACCGGCCAGCGTCGCGGAGGCTGGCTGCGCAGCCGCATCTTCCCGGGCCCGCGTCCCGAGGGCGCGCCCCCGGCGGGCTCGGTCCCGGTCGAGCTGCCGGCCACCCCGCCCTCGGCCGACTGGCTCCGCGAGCTGACCTTCGCCCTGCTCTGCGTGGCCGGCGCGGGTGCGCTGCTCTATTCGTCGGTGGCGCTGCTGCAGGCCCGGGTGCTGCCCGACGCGCTGCGCTCCGGACTGGTGCTGGTGCTGGCCGCGCTCACCGCGTCGGCCGCGGCCTACCTGCTCGACAACCTGACCGCCCGCAACATCGCCGGCGGCGTGCTGACCCTGGCCGTGATCGGCGCGACCGCCCGGATCGCCGACGTCGTCTCGCCGCACTGGACGCTGGCCGTCGCCGCGGCCGTCATCGCGATCACCGGCGCCGTGGTCACGCTGGTGCCGGCCGACGTACGCCGCGGCCCGCAGATCGCCTCGGCCTTCGCGCTGGCCATCATCGGCCTGGTCCTGGTGCTCAACTGCATGCGGGCCGCGCTCGCCCCGCTGCAGGCGGCCCGCCCGGTCTGGGACGCCGAGACGGCCGGCTACGCCGGGCGGATGGCCGAGGCGGCGGGCGAACTCGGCTGGCTGCTGGCGTTCAGCGCCCTGCTGGTCACCATCGCGGCCGCCCTCGCCCTGCCGCCCAGCCTGCGCACCGAGGGCGCGGTCGTGGGCATCGCCCTGACCGCTCTGGCGCTGCCCGCCTCGCTCGGCCTGAACTGGTCCGAGGCGCCCTGGCCGCTGGTCATCGCCTCGGTCGCCATCGGTGCCGCCGGCCTGGCCGCGACCACCCGCCGGATCGCCATCGTGCATGTGGCCGCGGCCGGTGTGGTCGGCCTGTTCGGGGCCGGGGCCGCCCTGGGCGCGGCCTGGCTGACCGCCGCCGTGCTCACCGCACTGGCCGGCGCCGGCGTGATGATCGCCGTCGCGGCCCGGCAGATCCCGATTCGCCTCTACGCGTGGCTGGTCGGCGACTGGGCCTCCGGCGCGGCCGCCCTGGCCCTGCCCGGCGCCGTGGTCACCGCCGCGCTGGCCGTGGCCGACCGGGGCGACGGGCCGCCGCCGACCGAGGCGGTCACTGTCCCCGCGCTGGCCGTCGGCTTCCTGGCCGTGGCGGCCACGCTCAGCTACGCCGCCGTGTTCCAGGTGGCCCGCCGCGACGTCAGCCTGCCCCTGACCGTCGGCACCGGCCTCGGCGCGATCGCCCTGGCCCTGGCCGCGCTGCTCGCGCCCGGCGCCACCGCTCCCGACGTCTGGGTCGGCGCCCTGCTGCTGGTCGCGGCCGGCCTGCTGTTCTTCTCGAAGTCGATCGACAACGGCCGGCGCAGCGACCGCCTGCTCGACGGCCCCGACATCGCCGCCGCGGCCGCCACCGTGGCGATCTGCGGCGCCCTGGCCCGGGTGTTCGCGCTCGCCTTCCCGGCGGCGCCGCTCGCCGTGGCCGGTGTGGTCGTGCTGATCGTCGCGCTGGGTGTCGCCGTGCTGCCCGAAGACTGGAGCCGCGGGCCCAACCAGGGGCTCGCCGCGGCCGGCGTGGTCGTCGGGGCGATCGCCGGATATCTGGCGCTGGCCGGTGCCGTCCGCATGCTGGCCGTTCCGGCCGACCTCTGGAACGCCGACCTCACCACCTATCCCAGCCCCGGCCCGGGCGCCTGGCAGGCACCGTTCACCCTGGTCGCCATCGCGATCGCCGCCGCGCTGGCCGCGCCCCGCCCCTGGTCGCACCTGTTCTCGGCGATCGCCGGGGCGCTGGCCGCGATCGGGGCCCCGTTCGCGCTCGGGCTGCCCTGGTGGTCACCGCTGCTGATCGGCGGGGCGGTCGGGGTGGCGTACGCGATGGCCGCGGTCGCCGCCCTCGAACCGATCGCCGCCCTGTGCCGGGCCGGAGCGGCCGCCGTCGTGCTGCTGCACGCCGTGATCGCCTGCCTGGCCCGCCCCTGGTCCACCGCGCTGTCCCTGCTGCTCGTGGTGATGGTCGGCGCGCTCACCGCGGTCATGGCCCGCACCCGGGTCGCCCCGATCGAAGACCCGCCGCCCGGCACTCCCCTGCCCCCGCCCGGCCGTTTCTGGTCGCCGTCCACGGTCACCGAGACCGACCTGGCCCGCGACGACACCGGCATGCCCCGGCACCGGGCCCAGATCGGCGGCGCGGCCACCGGCGCCATCATGCTCGCGCTGCCCGGCGTCCTGGCCTCGGTCGCCGCCGACCAGGGGCACAACGCGCTCGTCGTGCTGACCGCGGCGCTGGCCGCCTCCAGCCTGAGCCTGGCCCTGCTGGCGCTGGCGGGCCGGCTCATCCCGCAGTTCCTGCCCTGGGCCACCGTCGGCCTGGTGCTGGGCGCGACGATCACCGCCTTCGCCTCGATCCCGACACCGCACCCGACCGCCCTCTACGCGGCCGCGGCGGCCCTGCTCGGCGTGATGGCCGAACTGCTGCGCGGCTCGATCCCCGCCCCCGGCCTCACCCTGGCCCGCGAGGGGGCGTTCTCGGGCAACCGTTACCGGGCCCGCCGCTGGACCACGGCCCGCCCGATCGGGCTGACCAACCGCTGGCTGGTCGACCCGGCCACCAGCGCGATCGTGCTCGCCCTGGTGCCGACGCTCCTGGCCATCTTCTCGATCGCCCCCGCCCTGCGCGCGGCCCTGATCGACCCGCTGGGCCAGATGACCCACATCTGGGACGGACCGATCCCGGCCCTGGCCGACCCCTCGTCGGGCTACGTCGACGGCGCCAGCGTGCTCGCGATCGTCCTGCTCACCGGCGCCTCGGCGCTGGCCGCGATCGGCTTCGGCGGCCGCGCGTCCGAGGCCGTCCCGGTGATCATGCCCGGCCTGGCCATCACCATCCTGATCACCCCGATCGCGCTGAACGCGGCCTACCCGACCGCCACCACCGCGGCCCTGGTCGTCTTCACGATCTCGATGCTCGGCCTGGCCCTCACCCCGCCGCCCGCCGGCCGCCGCTCGTCACTGCTCGGCACGGTCCGCGCGATCGTCTTCGTCATCGGCCTGCTGGCCGGCAACGCGGGCCTGGCCGGCAGCCTCGCCCAGCAGCGCCTCACGCTGTTCACGCTGGGCAGTGCGATCTTCGTCGGCCTGGCCGCCGCACTGGCCGGCCGCAGCCGCCACGCCCGCGTGCTGGGCTGGGTCTTCGCCGCCGTGATGGGTCAGTTCTTCGTGCTCACGGCCGCGATCGCGGCCGGCGTCGAACGCCCGTGGGCCGCCTTCGGCGTCCTCGCCGTCGGCGCCGCCCTGCTGATCCTCGAGGCCACCGTGCCGCGGCTCGGCCTCCCGCAATACCGCGCCGAGGCCACGACGATCGAGTGGAGCGGCTACGCGTCGGCGCTGCTGGCCGGCCTCATGGCGTGGGACTCACCGGCCCATCTGGCCGCGTTGCTGGCCGCCTGGGGCGCGGTGCTCGGCCTGGCCGCTGCCCGCGTGGGCCGCCCGCCCAACCAGCGCCGGGCCCTGTTCTGGACCGCGGTCGGCTTCGAGATCGTCGGCTGGTGGCTGTTCATCGCCCTGTCCGACGTCGCACTCCCCGAGGCCTACACGCTGCCGTTCGCTGCTCTGGCCCTGCTGGTCGGCGTCATCGAGTCGCGCGACCGCCCCGACCTGAGCAGCTGGGTCGCCTACGGTCCGGCCCTGCTGGCCGCGTTCGTCCCCACGATCGGCATCGTGCTGGCCGGCAACGGCGGCGAACTCCGCGAGGTCCTGCTCCTGCTGGGCGCGGTGGCCACCCTGATCATCGGTTCCCGCAACCGCCAGCAGGCCCCCGTCGTGGTCGGTGCCGCGGCCACCCTGATCGCCGCGATCCACTTCGCGGTCACCCTGGTCGGGCCGTGGCTGGTGCTGGTGCCGCTGGGCGTGATCCTGCTGTGGGTCGGCGCCACCAACGAAAACCGCCGCCGCACGCGCGAGGGTCTGCGCGGCGCTCTGGTCCGGATGCGATAAGAGCTTTCCCCGCCCGGCGTTGCTCTACGGCAGCCCCACCGGCTCGTCGGGCAGCAGCGGGCGCATGAACGTGCGGTCATAGCGCAGCACGCAACCCGACTCGTCGCGGATCCGGTCGGCCGCGATGAACTCGGGGTCGTGGCCGAACCGAGCGCGGTGATCACGCCCGAAACTACATTTGCGGCATGCGCACGCTCTACGTCGTCACCCACCCCGAGGCCACCCATCACGTCGACGGGCTGGTCGGCGGCTGGTTCGACTCCGACCTCACGCCGGCCGGGCTCGCACACGCCGCGAAGATCGCCGACGCCCTGGCCGCACGTACGGCAGCAGCCGAGATCTACTCGTCCGATCTGCTGCGCACCCGCCGTACGGCCGAGGTGATCGCGTCCCGCCTCGGAACCGGGGTCGTCTGGGACGGCGGGCTGCGCGAGAAGTCGTACGGGAAAGCCGGTGGTTGCCCTCAGTCCTGGTTGGACGCGCGTTTCGTGCCGCCGCCCCGCACCGGCGAGCGGATGCGGCACGACGAAGGTATCCCCGAGGCCGAAACCAAATACGACCTGGCCGCACGCGTGTACGCCGCGATGGACCGCATCCTCCGTTCGGACGCGGCCCATCAGGTGGTGGTCACGCACGGCATGGCCGCGACGTTCGTCGTGGCCGCGTGGATCGAGATGCCGCTCGAGGCGGCCGGGCGGGTCGCCTTCCGGTTCTCACCGGGCGGCATCACGACGCTCCACGAGGACGACCGTTTCCACAATCATGCCGTGGTCAGGCTCAACGAGGACGTTTCCTGAGAGCGAAGTGCCGCAGGCATGGTCGTGCCTAAGCCGCGGCCGAGCGACCGGCCACCGAGTTTCCGGGCTCACACCACCTGGTCAGCCCCGTCGTAGTAGGCCCACCAGTCGTCGCGGTGATGCTTGACGAGGGTGCCGTTCAGACGGGTGAAGAGCAGGTTGTCGCCGTTCTGCACGAAGGCGGCATCTTCCCCACCGCTGTCGAGCACGCGACGGACGAACGGCAACATGTTGAGCACCGACCGCTGGAGGTCGGCCGCCTTGTCCAAGCGGAAGGTCAGCGACACGAAGGGCGCCGGTTCCCACTCCCACCAGCCCGCGTCGCCCTGTGCGCTGACATAGCGATCTGGCCCGCTTCGCACGGTCAAGGTGAACCCGCGCCGGTCGGTGAGGTCGACCGAGAGCAGCGGTGCGTTTCCCGTCGGGCGGTCGTCCGGTTCCGCTGAGGCACGTTCAGCGACCTGATCGACCGACGACCGGCCGGCGAGGATCAGCACGTACTCGATAGCCATCCCGTCCACCCTCACTCATCCATCAGCGGCAGCTCGATCTGAACGACCTCACCGTCCCGCGTGATGGCCTTCACTTCCTTCAGCCCCTCGATCGGCCAGTCCAGAAATTGTCGCCGAAGCGCGGTGAGATCTCCGGACCAGTCCTCCAGATTCACGACGACCCGCTGCGTCTGTCCTTCTTTCACCTTGTCCTCCGCCTCCCACCAGATGCCGCGGACGGGCTTGCCGTCGTCGGGCGAGTAGCAGTCGAAGACACGGCCCTCGATCAGGTAGTCGGGCCGCGTCTCCGGTCGGCCAGTGTCTCCGGACTGATGCCGGGATGCCGCGACCCGTTGGCCGGACGCGTCGGTCTTTCGTGGAGTGCGTGTTGGATGTCCGCTCGGGGATCCGCCCGGGCTGCCGGTGCTCCGAGTGACCGATTCACCGAGCCGGCCGACCTGCGCCTTGCCGGCGGTCCGGATCTCGGCCTCTCGGATGGATCCCGGTTCGTCGCCGCCGTGAGAACGAGGTCGACCGCCACCGGTCCCTCCGGTGGCTCGTCTCCTCCGCCGTGCGGGCGCTTCGCCACCAGCCCATTGAAATCGACGGCGGCAAATGCGGGCTCAGTCGGCGGGGACGGCGGCCGGATTCGGGTGGCACAGCTGGGGATTGGCCAGCTCGGCGCAGGGGCGGTCGCCGTGGGCTCGGATGATGTCGGCGCCGACCTGGTTGGTCAGGTAGCGCAGGAAACTGGCCGCCAGTGAATGTGCGTCCGGGTCGCCGAACGTGTAGCCCAGTTCGGTCTCCCAGAACGGGTACGTGCCGTGATCAGCGTCGTCGACCGTTGCCGGGTGGCCGTCGATCCGGACCAGGGCCGAGCCGGACCGGCCGGTGGCGGCACCCAGTTCGCTGTAGCCGAGGGCACCCGGTGTATCCGCCACGGCCCGCAGCACGTCCTCGGTGGAGTTCCGGGCGCAGCGCACCACCCCGGCCGGCGTGCCCGGGTCGCGATCACGGCAATTGTCGGAGTTCGATCCGGGCTCGCGCACCCCGCCCAGCACCCGCCGCTGGAAGGCGGCCCGCGTCCCCGAGCCGGGATTGCGGCTGATCAACCGCACCGCCTCGTCCGCGCCGCCGATCTCCTTCCAGTTGCCGATCTCGCCGCGATAGAGCCGCCGGATCTGGGCCGTCGTCAGGTCTTTTACGCCCGTGTCCGCGTTCACGACCAGCGTGAACAGCACGAACGCGATCGGCCGGGCGACCAGGCCGGGCATGCCGTCGGGTTTCTCGCCGTCCGAGAAGGCCAGCTCGCCGGACTGGTCCAGGGCCAGCAAACCCTCGCCGCTGCCGCGCATCTCGAAGGCGAACTCGGCCGCCGGGCAGACGTCCTGATAGGACCGGGCCGCCTCGCGAATCACCGGTTCGAACGCCGTCGACCCGCTGATCGCCAGGCGGCCCTCGGCGCAGTCCAGCGGCGTCCGGGTGTCGCTGCGCAGGAACACCAGGGACTGCGCCACGACCAGCACGACCAGGAAGGCGATCAGCATCATGGCCCGCCTCGACGTTCCGATGCGGCTGCGCGTCTCGATGATGCGCCCGTCGCCGACGCCGCCCTTGATCGTGCCGACGACGATCGGGTCGGGATAGGCGCCGTCGGTCTTCTTCCGGCCGTCGGTGCTGTCCAGGGCGGCCAGCACCTTGTAGTGGTCGTGCCGGTTCATCGGCACTTTGGGCAGTTCGACGAGATCTTCCCGTACGGTCAATCCGCTCAGACTCGACCGCAGGTTCTCGTCACTCAACTCGGTCACCACCACACCCACGACACGACGGCCGGGGAAGCTGACCCTGATTCCGGCGCGGTCGTCATCCCGTACGGCGTAATCGTGCTCGTCGATGTTGGTGCGTCCGGTGTTCTCGATGCGGAGCAGGACGATGCTCGGGTCGACGAGCGGCACGCCCTCTTTGCTCAGCTCGCCCAGTGCCCCGGGCGCGGCCGTCTCGCCCACGTCGTTGGCCGTGGTGTCCATCTGGACGCGGTAGCCCAGACGCTTACGGCCCTTGACCAGGAACTCGTAGATCGCCGCGATGCCCGGCACGACGATGCCGAGTGACGCGAGCGCAACACTCCACCAGAAGTCGATGCCTCGAGATTAGGGGCCGCGCTTGAACGGCTAGTGAAGGTTACGGACCAGCTGAGGTGAAGGGTTCACATAGGACTCGCCGGGCGTGACGACCGTCGGCACCGTCTCGTTGCCGTCGGCCACGGCTCGCACCGAGGCGGCGGCTTCGGGATCGGTCCAGATGTCGACCCAGTGGTAGCGGCCCGCCTCGCGCGCCAGCACCGTACGCATCCGTAGACAGTAGGGACACCCGGGGCGCCAATAGATGATCGGGCGGCCGTCGGCGGCCTGTGCGGCCCGAGCCGTGGCGTCGGTGACCGAGCGGGGAAACGCCGGCGGCGAGACCAGCACACCGAGGACGACGAAGACAGCCAGGAACACGACGCCGGCGAGCACCGCGCCGTCACCGATCAGGGGCACGCCCGCGATCAGGCCGGCCGCGAGCAGAACGATCGACGGAAGCCAACGTCGCATGGGCCGAGGCTACCCGAGCAGGCGCTCGCGGAGAGCGGCGTCCTTCTCCTCGACCAGCTTCTCGAGCGAGGCCTGGAAGTTCGCCATCTTCGTCCGCAGTGCGGGGTCGGACGCCCCGAGGACGCGTACGGCCAAAAGCCCGGCATTGCGCGCCCCGCCGATCGACACCGTCGCCACCGGCACGCCGGCCGGCATCTGGACGATCGACAGCAGCGAGTCCATGCCGTCGAGGTGCTTGAGCGGCACCGGCACCCCGATCACCGGCAGCGGGGTCAGCGCGGCCACCATGCCGGGCAGGTGGGCCGCTCCCCCGGCGCCGGCGATGATCACCTGCAGGCCACGGTCGGCCGCCGACTGGGCGTAGGAGACCATTTTTCCGACCGTACGGTGGGCGGACACCACCCCGACCTCGAACGGCACCTCGAACTCGGCCAGTGCGACCGCCGCCGCCTCCATCGTGGGCCAGTCCGAGTCGCTGCCCATGATGATCCCGACGCGCGGCGCCACTTATCGGCCCTCCTGAAGCCACTGGGCGGCACGGACCGCGCGGGCCCGCACCGAGGTCATGTCGTCGCCGAGCACGGTGACGTGCCCGATCTTGCGGCCCGGGCGGACCAGTTTGCCGTAGAGGTGCACGCGAGCGCCCGGGTCTTGGGCGAAGAGGTGGTGCAGGCGCTCGTCGATCGACATGCCGCCCGGTTCGCCGCCGAGCACATTGGCCATCACGACCGCGGGCGCGGTGAGCGAGGTCTCGCCCATCGGATAGTCGAGCACCGCCCGCAGGTGCTGCTCGAACTGCGACGTGCGGGCGCCCTCGATCGTCCAGTGGCCGGAGTTGTGGGGGCGCATCGCGAGCTCGTTGACCACGATGCCGTCGTCGGTCTCGAACAGTTCGACGGCGAGCAGGCCGACCACGCCGAGCGAGTTGGCCAGGTCGATCGCCAGCTGCTGGGCCTCGAGGGCGAGTGACTCGGACAGGCCGGGCGCGGGGGCCAGCACCTCGACGCAAATGCCGTCCTTCTGCACGGTCTCGACCACCGGATAGGCCGCCACCTGCCCGAACGGCGAGCGGGCGACCAACGCGGCCAGCTCGCGGCGCAGCGGCACCTTCTCTTCGACGATCAGCGAGGTCCCGGTGGCGACCAGATCCTCAGCGGCCGCGGGAGAGGACAGCATCCAAACACCGCGACCGTCATAGCCGCCACGAGTCGCTTTGGCCACGACCGGCCACTCGCCGCCGGAGAAATCGGAAATGTCCGAAGCGGTGGAAACGTGGGCCCAGCGCGGAACCGGCGCCCCCAACTCAGCGAGCCGCGAGCGCATCGAGCCCTTGTCCTGCGCGTAAAGCAACGCCGCGGAACCGGGGAAGATCTTCACGCCCTCGGCCTCGAGAGCGGCGATGTGCGCGGTCGGCACATGCTCGTGGTCGAAGGTGACCGCCTCGCACCCCTTGGCGAACTCGCGCAGAGCAGCCAGATCGGTGTGCGAGCCGAGACGCACGTCGGCCGCGACCAGGGCGGCGCTGTCGTCGGGCGAGACGCTGAGCACGCGCAGCGACTGGCCGAGGGCAATGGCGGCCTGGTGGGTCATCCGGGCCAGCTGGCCACCGCCCACCATGCCGACTACGGGCAGACCGGTTCGGGTATCCATGACCCGCCCAGCCTAGCCAAGCCCCAGCTCAGGCCAGGCGGGAGGTCAGGTCGTCGGGCGAGGTCACCGGCCGGTCGCAGACAAAACCGCGGCACACGTACGCCGTGGGCAGCCCACCCTGCAGCGGCCGGTCGGCGAGCAGCGGCACCCCGGCCCGATCCGGCTCCCCCGCGACGATCACGGTTCCGGGCGGAGCGTGCCGGTACGCCGCGGCCAGCAGCGGTTCCCCGGCACCGGGCGGGGCCACGATGGCGATCTCGTACGGCCCGGTCAGCGCCGCCTCGGCCACGGCCGCCGCATAGCCGGCGTAGCGGGGATGCGTGCCGATCACCGGGCCACCCGTGGCCAGGGCCGCGTCGGCCGCCTCGCGATAGCTGGGCTCGCCGCTGAGGGCGGCGTACGCCACCAGAGCCGCACAGATCGCCGACAGCCCCGACGGCGTGGCGTTGTCGGTCGGGTCGGCGGGCCGGGTGACCAGGCGTTCGGTGTCGTCGGCGGTGTCGTAGAACCCGCCGTCACCGGTCCCGAAGTGGGCCAGCGCCGCGTCCAGCAGTTCCCGCGCCCGGTCGAGCCAGACCGCGTCGGCGGTGAGCTGGTGCACGGCCAGGAACGCCTCGGCCACGCAGCCGTAGTCTTCGAGCACCCCGACCGGTTCGCCCACGACGCCGTCGCGCGACACGCGGCGTAGTCGCCCGTCGATCACGTGCCGGTTCGCCAGGACGTCCGCGATCTGGACCGCCGCATCTTTCGAAACGCCGGTCAGAACGCTGTGTTCGACCAGCGCGGTGACGGCGAGCCCGTTCCACGAGGCCACGACCTTGTCGTCGCGAGCCGGCTGGGGCCGGGACGCGCGGGCGTCGAGCAGCCGCCGGCGAACGTCCTGCCAGCGGGCGACCAGCGACGGATCGGCGGCGTCGATGTCGCGGGCCAGCACGAGCACGCTGCTGCCGTGCTCGAACGTGCCCGCCTCGGTGACCCGGAACAGGTCGGCCGCCCACTCGCCGTCCTCCTCGCCGAGCGCCTCGACGAGCTGGGCGGGCGTCCACGCGTACGTGAGACCCTCGACCCCGGCCGCGTCCGCGTCGAGGGCCGAGGCCAGTCCGCCGGACGGGGTGCCCAGGTCGCGTACGAGGAACTCGGCCGTCTCGTCGGCGATGCGGCGGGCGTATGGATCACCGGTCAGCCGCCACAGCTGGGTGTAGACCCGCAGGAGCAGGGCGTTGTCGTAGAGCATCTTCTCGAAGTGCGGCACTGTCCAGGTGGCGTCGACCGAGTAGCGAGCGAACCCACCGGCCAGCTGGTCATAGATGCCCCCACGGCCCATCCGCTCGGCCGCGGACCGGACCGCCTCGAGCGCCTCTTCGGACCCGGTGCGCTGGTAGTGCCGCAGCAGGAACAGCATCGACATGTGCGGCGGGAACTTGGGCGCGCCGCCGAAGCCGCCGTTCGTCGTGTCCTGCTCCTTGAGCAGGCCGGCGGCACCGGCCGCCAGCAGCTCGGCCGAGATCGGGGCTCGCGGCCCGCCGACCAGTTGCGACCCGCCGATCGCCTTGACCACGTTGGCGCCCTGCTCGATCACCTGATCCCGCTGGTCGCGCCAGGCGGTGGTCACCGAGGAGAGCAGGTTGGCGAAGTTGGGCCTGGGATAGTAGGTGCCGCAGAAGAACGGGTCACCCTCGGGCGTGGCGAAGACGGTCATCGGCCAGCCGCCCTGCCCGGTCATGGCCTGGGTAGCGGTCATGTAGACGGCGTCGACGTCGGGCCGCTCCTCCCGGTCGACCTTGATCGCCACGAAACCGTCGTTGACCAGCTTCGCGATCCCCTCGTCCTCGAAGGACTCGTGGGCCATCACGTGACACCAGTGGCAGGCCGCGTAGCCGACCGAGATCAGCACCGGCACGTCCCGGCGTCTCGCCTCGGCGAACGCCTCGTCGGACCACTGCCACCAGTCGACCGGGTTGTCAGCGTGCTGAAGCAGGTAGGGCGAGGTCGCGCCGGCGAGACGGTTGGCCATGCCCCCAGCCTCTCACCCGAAGGCCTCGACCACCCGGCGCAACTCGGTGTTCACGTAGTACCCGTGGTCGTCGAGGAGCTCTCGCATCACTTCGAGAGAGGCTTTACCCCCTTTTCCCGTACGGATCATCGCGTATCGCGCCGCAGCCGCCGGTGTCCGGCTCTGGCCCGCCGCGCAGTGCAAGAGCACCCGGTGACCCTCGTCACGCATGGTCGCCACCATGCGGGCGGCCTGGTCGAGCGCGAACGCCGTGTTCGCGTTCGCACCCGGCTGGTCGACCAGCCACACCTGGGCCTGGTTCCCGGCCGGGATCCCGGCGAACTGGGCCCGCCCGACCCGGCACAACGACACCACCGCGGTCACGCCGGCCTCGACCGCGTCGGTCACCAGGTTGCCCAGGATCACGCCGTCGTCGTCCGGGTGCGGGGTCATCAGCGACCGCGGGATCGGCGCGTCCATCCGGTCGCAGCCGGGCCAGCCGACCCGGTCCGACTTTCCGCCGCCCGCGGTCAGCAGGCCGAGGGCGATCAGGTCGGCCGCGCGCTTGTGCTCCCATCCGTGCACGGCCCGCTGCCACGACAACGGGACGCCCGAGGTCCCCCACCGCGCGCCCAGCAGTGCCCCCGCGATCGCGGCCACGGTGTCGGTGTCGTTGCCCGCGCCGACCGCCGCGTACAGCGAGTCGCGCAGGTGATCGCAGGCGAAGGTGCACGCGCCCGGATCGTCGGCCGGCACCGGCGTACGGGAGATCGCCGACCAGGCCGCCTGCAGCGCGGTAACCACGAACCCGTTGTTCGGGAAGTGGGACGGCTCGTGCTGCTCGGCCTCGTCGATCCAGGCGGCCCACTGGTCGCGCCGCACGGCCGGGATCAGCTCGAGCCCTTCTCGCAGCCCGTCGAACGTCCCGTCGAGCACCGCCCGCCGCACGGCCGCGCACCACAGCACGCACCCGTCGCCGGCCAGCGGATCGAAGTGCGTCAGGTCGCTGACCACCCGGGCCGCCTCGGCCATCGCTTCCGGGTCGTCCAAAAATCCCAGAGCCACGATTCCCGTACGCATCAACGAGCCGTTCCCGGCACTCCGGCCCGTCTCCTCGTGCAGCACCCGGGCGGCATCAGCGACCGCCGCCCCCAGTCCGGCCACCGGATGATCGCGAACCGCGGTCAGCACCCGGCTCGTCTGTATGCCGACGTCGGTCGCCCCTTCGGCCCGCCACCGCACGAAGTTCGCCGCGATCCGGTCCAGCGCCTCCGGTTCCCGCACGTCGGCCCCGGTCGCCGCGACCTCGGCGATGCAGACCGCCATCTGCGTGTCGTCGCTGTACTCGCCGGGCGCGTAGTCCCCGAGCCCGCCCCCGGTCATCCGGGGCACCTGTCCGTGCGGTGGGGGCGTGCCGAACTCGTACGGGACACCGAGCGCATCCCCGCAGGCCGCCGTCAGCAAGACGCCGGCCGCCCGATCGCTCTGCACCGCGCTGAGACTCATGCGCTCGATTCTCGGCACCGCCGCGCGACTCCGAAAGCGTTTCGCGGATTCAGACGGCGTCGTCGGCGCGCAAGGGGCGGATGTTGTCCGGCGCCGCCTCGGCCAGCTGGGTCAGCGCCTGCACGATCTTGTCGGCCGGCATCGGCTTGCAGAAGTGGTAGCCCTGGGCCGTGGGGCACTTGAGGGCGATGAGGGCCGCCCGCTGTTCCGTGGTCTCGACGCCCTCGGCCACCACCCGCACGCCGAGCCGCGCGCCCAGCTCGACCGCGCCGCGGACCACGGCCTCGGCCGCCCTCGACTCGATCATGTCGTCGACGAACGAGCGGTCGATCTTGATCTCGTCGACCGGGGCGCGGGTGACTATGGCCAGCGACGAGTAGCCGGTGCCGAAGTCGTCCAGGGACAGCTGGATGCCGTGTCCGCGCAGCTCGGCCAGCACCTCGTCGACGATCCGCTCCTCGCTGACCGCCACCGACTCGGTGATCTCGAGGACCAGGTGGGAGGCGGGCGCGTGGTGCCGGCGCAGCGCCTCGGCGACCTGGGCCGGGAAGCCGGGGTCGAGCAGGCTGCGGGCCGAGACGTTGACCGAGACCGGCACGTCGACGCCGGCCGCGTGCCAGCGACCGGCGGCCTCCAGAGCCAGGTCGAGCACCCGGGCGGTGAACGCCGTGTGCAGCTCGGCCGAGTGCTCGACGACCGGGATGAACTCGGTCGGTGAGAGCTGGCCGCGGCGCGGGTGCCGCCAGCGGACAAGCGCTTCGACGCCGGTCGGCGCGGCGGTGACCAGGTCGACCGCGGGCTGCAGGTTGAGCATGATCTGGTCGTCGGCGGCGAGCGCGTCCTGCAGCTCGGCCAGCATGGCCAGCCCGTCGGTGGTTACCGCGTCCTGGCTCGCGTCGAAGACCGACACCGACACCTGCTGCCGCTTGGCCTGGCGCAGGGCGAGCGAGGCGCGGCGCACCAGTTCGCCCAGGTCGGCCCGCCCGGCCGAGGTGGCCGCGACACCGACCGCCACCTCGACGGCGATCCGGACGCCGGACACCTCCATCGGACGGTTCAGGTGCTCGGCCAGTTCGCGGGCCCGGCGGACGGCCAGCGGCAGTGACGAGGGCAGCAGCGCGGCCGAGTCGGCGAGGACCGCGACGGTGGGCACGAGCAGCGCGAACTCGTCGTCGCCGGTGCGGGCCACCAGCTCGCCGTCGCGGGACAGCTCGCTCAGCCGCTCGGCCACCACGCGCAGCACCTCGTCGCCGTGCCGGTGGCCGAGGGTGCCGTTGACCTCGCGGAAGTCGTTGATGTCGAGCAGCAGCAACGCCACCGGGCGCCGCCGGTCGAGCGAGCGCAGCCGCTGGTCGCCCTCGGTCAGCAGGGTGGCGCGGTTGAGCAGGCCGGTGAGCCGGTCGTGCGTGCGGTCACGGGCGAGCCTCTCCTCGAGCTCGGCCATCTGGCTGCGGGTCGCCGCGTCGTGCAGCGCGCCGGCCAGGGCGTCACCGAAGGCCGAGATGGCCGCCTCGTCGCGCGGCACCGGCAGAGTGGGGTCGGCCAGCCAGACGGTCAGTTCGCCGACCGTGTCGCCGGCCACCGCCATCGACCGGGTGATCGCGGGACCGGGCAGGCCGGCCACCGCGTTGTCCTGGCCCGGGCCGTCCTCGGCGTAGCGGCGCTCGCCGTCGCGGCCGCGCACCTCGATCTCGACCCGGCGGGCGCCGAACACGTCGAGCGCGGCGCCCAGACCGGCCCGGACGACCTCGGTCTCAGTGCCGGCGGGCAGGGTGGCGGTGGCGGCCGAGAACGCCTCCCACATCCGGCGCTCCTCCTCGCCCCGCAGGTGGAAGCGATAGGTGCGCTGGAGCAGCCACAGCCCGGGGAGGAAGGCGAGCAGCCAGAGCGGGCCGTCGACGAGCGCGTGGACGGCGGCCAGCCCGACCACCAGGTTGCCGACGAACATCGGGATCTTGGCGTACGAGGCCCGGACGATGATCTGCCGGGGCGGCGCGTCGCGGTGCAGCGTGAGGGTCAGTGTGGCCAGGCTGAACGTGATGAGCAGATAGGTGAGAGCGCCCGCGACCACCGCCCCCACCGTGCGGAGGCTCTGCACCGGAGCGTCCCCGGCCAGCAGCGTCGCCACCAGGGTAGCGCCGGCCGTGCCGAGGCTCAGCGAGGCCGCCAGGTGAACCGTCTCGGCCGGGTTGCGATGAGAGTCCCACCAGGACAGCAGGGTCCAGGCGGCGAGCGCGCCGACCAGGGTCGCGGCGGGCAGCCAGCCGGGTGGCGCCACCACGAAACCGATGATGAAGGCGGCCTCGCCCCAGCTGACCGACACCATGCCGCGGCCGAGCCGGAAACGCAGCCGGGCCAGTTGCGCGGCCACGACGAGTGCGAGGGCGACTCCGATGCCGACGACGGACTCGAGTGGACGGTCGGCCGGGCGGTGCACGGGCAGCAGCACCCCGAGCACGGCGACCACGAGGGCCGAACCGGCCACGGCGGCGGTGAACGCGCGGACCCCACGGGAGCGGCCGGCGAGGCCGGACAGCTCGATCCAGGAACGACGGACGCGGGCGCCGGCAACCGGCGGCGCGGTCACGAGAAACCCCACTTGAGCAGCGGCACTGGCGAATGCACGTGCATCTGCAGTGGAGTAATCCGGGGGCGGGGAGTGGTCATTTTCGGCGCCCCCTTCCGCGCAGGGATCGAGGGCGGTTAAGCCCCCGGCGGAAGGCTAAATCAATACCGATGAACAGAACAGGGCTTGACGCACGACGCGTATCACCCTTAGGTCAGACCAATACGGTGAGTGCTGTCGCCCAGCGCGATCAGACCGGCCGCGACGAGGTCAAACGCGACGCGCGTCGCCGTCTGCCGATCCGCCGTCACGTTGCGTAGTAATGCCCGTGACCTCGTCGTCTCCGGGGGCACCGGAGCCCGCCGATCGACTCGCGTCGACGTCCGTTGTGGTCTCACCGGCACCGGGAGCGTCGAGATCAGCATTCAGACGCGCGATCTCAGCCTCACGCTGCGTCTGCTTCGCGTCAGGAAAACTGTCGGGAAGCCGACGCAAGCGCTTGTTCATGTTGCGGATCAGCAGAACAGTCGCTATGGACATCAGCACGATCACGAACAGCCCCATCGGGCCGGCCAGGCCGCCCGAGCGGGTGTCACCGAAGTTGTTGACCGCCAGCAGGTCCATGCCGTCCATGAGCCCAGCTTAGGCGCCTTCGGTCCGCTCTCAGCCGGTGGGTCGGCGACGAAAGCGCTCAGATGATGCCACGACCGGGCCGGGCCGGCGCTGGTAACGCGCCGACCGGCCGGTGGCAGGCGTCAGTGCGCGTCGACCGACTCGCGGATGCCCGCGAACAGGTCGGACTCAGGGACCGGGCTGTCGACCAGCGAGCGGGCGAGCTCGAAGTCTTCGGTCGGCCACACCTTCTGCTGCAGCTCGAGCGGGATCTTGAACCAGAACCCGTCGGGGTCGACCTGGGTCGCGTGCGCCCGCAGCGCGTCGTCGCGGGTCTCGAAGTATTCGCCGCACTCGACCCGCGTGGTGATCTTGTCGCCCCGGTCGTCGCGGTCGGCCCACTTCTCGAGCCACTCGGTGTACGGCGACTCCAGCCCCGCCGCGATCATGCCCTCGTGCAGCGCGAGCATGCGCGCCCGGGTCCAGCCGGAGTTGTAGTAGAGCTTCCGCGGCTGCCACGGCTCACCCAGCTCGGGGTAGGCCTCGGGGTCGCCCGCCTTGTCGAAGGCCACCACCGACACCTTGTGACACATGATGTGGTCGGGGTGGGGGTAGCCGCCGTTCTCGTCATAGGTGGTCATGACGTGGGGGCGGAACTCGCGGATCAGCTTGATCAGCGGGATCGCGGCGGTCTCGGGGTCTTCCAGGCCGAAGGCGCCCTCGGGCAGCGGGGGCAGCGGGTCGCCCTCGGGGAGGCCGGAGTCGACGAAGCCGAGCCAGGCCTGCTCGACCCCGAGGATCTCGCGCGCCCGGTCCATCTCGGCGCGGCGGATGGCGGAGATGTTCTCCAGAACGTCGGGGCGGTCCATCTTCGGGTTGAGGATGCTGCCACGCTCGCCGCCCGTACACGTCGCGACCATGACGCGGACGCCCTCGGCGACGTAGCGCGCCATGGTGGCGGCGCCCTTGCTCGACTCGTCATCGGGGTGCGCGTGCACCGCCATGAGACGCAACTGCTCGGCCACTGAAGCTCCTCGGACCAGTACCCGCGGCGGGCGGGCCGGTGTCGACTGCGAAGATGGACACTGCCATTCTTGCGGATCCCCCCGACAAGAAACGCACGAGAGGTGCCCACGGTGAGCGAGACGCGCACCACAGAACCGGTCTTCCCGGCCGGTCGGTACGGCAAGCGCCGTTCCGGCCGTCGGCGTCCGGTGCTGCCGATCGTCGCGATCGTGCTCGTCGTCGCGGTCTCGCTGATGGTGTCGATCAAGCTCTTCCAGCAGTTCGGGCAGACCGACTACGACCCGCAGATCGTGGGCTGGCAGGAACCGTCCGACGCGGTGATGACCATCGAGTTCAACGTCAGCGTGCCCGCCGGCGGGGCGGCCGAGTGCCTGTTGCGCGCCCGTGACTACGACGGCTATCAGGTCGGCTCCCGTACGGTCGTGCTGCGCGCCCCGGCCGGCGAGAAATCGATCAAGGCCCGCGAGGATGTGCCCACCACCGCCCGGGCCAGCGTCGGCGACGTGGTGAACTGCCGCCCGGCCCAGTAAGACAGCGCGCAAAGACGGAAAGACAGCGCGAAAAATCGGACGCAATCGCGCAATCCTGGCCCCATGCGTACCGCTGGTAAGCTAAGTAATTCGCTCCGTTCAGCATCCCCTCCAGTGGTGTTGAGCGATTTTCCATATTCGGCCCCACCCCGTTCCAGCAAGGAGACCGACCGTGACCAGTTCAGAGGCGCCCAAGACCTGGCTCTCTCAGGACGCTTACGACCGGCTGCAGGCCGAGCTCGACGAGCTGATCGCCGGTCGTCCCGCGATCGCCGCGGAGATCAACGCGCGCCGCGAGGAGGGCGACCTCCGCGAGAACGGTGGCTACCACGCCGCCCGCGAGGAGCAGAGCCGCCAGGAGGGCCGGATCCTTTACCTAAAGGAGTTCCTGCGCACGTCCGAGGTCGGCGAGGCCCAGACGGCCAACGAGGTGACTCCGGGCTCGGTCGTGACGATCTATTTCGACGACGACCAGAGCGACACCGAGACGTTCCTGCTGGGCTCGCGTGAGATCGCCTCCACCACCGACCTCACGGTCTACAGCCCCGAGTCAGCTCTCGGCACCGCCATCCTCGGCGCGGGCGAGGGCCAGACCGTCACCTACACGGCGCCCAGCGGCTCCGACATCAAGGTGACCGTGGTGAAGTTCGGCCCGTTCGAGGGCTGACCCCCAGCATCTGACGTGGCCCGTGGCGATCGCCGCGGGCCACTGTCTTTAAAGAGCGTTACTGCGGCGTCGAGTCGGTCAGCAACGACACCAGGTAGCCGGAGTTCCGCAGGGTGCTGATCAGCGCGGCCGAGTGATCGGGCCCGCGGGTCTCGACCGACAGCGCGACCTCGGCCTCGCCGAAGTTGAGCCGCTCGCTCTGCCGCGAGTGCGAGACGTCGACCACGTTGGCCCGCTGCTCGGCGATCTCGCCCAGCAGCCGGGCCAGTTCGCCGGGCCGGTCGGGGCAGCGGACCGCGAGCCGCAGGAAGCGCCCGGCCGAGGCCAGCCCGTGCTCGATCACGCGCAGCAGCAGCATCGGGTCGATGTTGCCGCCGGACAGGATCGCCACCACCGGACCGTCCGCCGGGGGCACGTACGCGCCGGTCAGCAGGGCCGCCACGGCCGCTCCCCCGGCCGGCTCGACCACTGTCTTGTGCCGCTCGAGCAGCACCAGCAGCGCCCCCGACAGATCCTCGTCGGTCACCGTGACGACCTCGTCGACCAGCTTGCTGACGTGCGCGAACGGCAGGTCGCCGGGCCGCAGCACGCAGATGCCGTCGGCGATCGTGACCCCGCGCTCGAGCTTGGTCGGCGCCCCGGCGGCCAGCGAGGGCGGATAGGCCGCCGCGCCCGCCGCCTGCACCCCGATCACCCGGATGTCGGGGCGCAACGCCTTGGCCGCCACGGCCACACCCGAGATGAGCCCGCCGCCGCCGACCGCGGTGACGATGGTGGTCGCCTCGGGGCACTGCTCGAGGATCTCCAGGGCCACCGTGCCCTGACCGGCGATCACGTCGGGGTGGTCGAAGGGGTGGATCAGCACGGCTCCGGTGGCCGCCGCGAAGGCGTGCGCCGCCTCCAGCGAATCGTCGACCGCCGTCCCCGCGTACTCGATGGAAGCTCCGTACCCCTTGGTCGCGGTGACCTTGGGCAGCGGCGCCCCCTCGGGCATGAACACCGTGGCCCGGGTGCCGAGCAGACCGGCGGCCAGCGCCACCCCCTGGGCGTGGTTGCCGGCGCTGGCCGCGACCACCCCGCGGGCCCGCTCGGCGTCGGACAGGCGGGCGATACGGGTGTACGCACCCCGGACCTTGTAGGAACCGGCGCGTTGCTGGTTCTCACACTTGAGCCACACCTCGGTGCCGGTGAGCTCGGTGAGCGGGCGCGACGGGATCAGCGGGGTCGTCTTGACCACGTCGGTGAGCAGCTCACGCGCGGCCCGGACGTCGGCCAGGGAGAGCAGGTCGAGCGAGTTCATTCCCCGAATGCTGCCACGCCCGTTTAAACGAAGGCGTGGCGCTGCCAGGGGTTGAGCATCTCGAACTGGCCGGCCACGGCGAGCAGCAGCGCCTCGGAGTCGGGCGGGCCGACCAGCTGGACGGCGACCGGCAGCCCGTCCGGCCGGGTGCCGACCGGGACGACGATGGCCGGGAGCCCGGCGATGTTCCAGGGTGCCGCGAAGGGGGCGTACTTCATGCTCACCGACATGTTGTGCCGCCACGAGCCACCCGCATAGCCGTCGGCGGGCGGCGGCGCCGAGGCCAGCGCCGGGGTGAGCAGCAGGTCGAGGTTGTTGTCGGCGAAGAACTGGATCGACTTCTCACGGAACGCGTCCCGCTGCGACTGGCGGACCAACCCGGCCCGCAGCGCCCACTTGCCCATCCGGATGTGCTGCCGGGTGCGGGGCTGCAGCTCGGCCAGGGTGTACGCCTCGGCCTCGCGGTAGGCCGACGCGAACCAGGTGGCCAGCGTGCCGATGCCCAGCGTCTGCGGATAGCTCGGGTTGGCGGTGACCGTGTCGTGCCCGGCCTGCACCAGCAGCTTGGACGCGGTGGTCACGGCCCCGGCGTTGGGCTCGTCGGCCTTGACGCCGGCCAGCGGTGACCGGGTCGAGATGCCGACCCGCAGCCGGTTCGGCTCGACCAGCTTGATCGGATCACGGCCGGCCAGCACCGAGAAGCCGAGCGCGGCGTCGGACACCGTGGTGGTGAGCACACCGTTCTCGACCAGGTCGTACCAGTTGGTCACGCCCATCTCGGCCGGCACCACGCCGCGCCCGGGCTTGAGGCCGACCAGCCCGCAGCACGCGGCCGGGATGCGGATCGAGCCGAGCCCGTCGTTGCACTGCGCGATCGGCACGAGGCCGGCGGCGACGGCCGCCGCTGCGCCTCCGGACGACCCTCCCGGCGTACGGTCGCGGTCCCAGGGGTTCCGGGTCGGCGCGCCCGACTCGTCGGTGACCGCCCAGAGCCCCATCTCGGGCATCCGGGTGATCCCGACGACGACCGCGCCCGCTCCGCGCAGCCGCCGGACGACCTCGTGGTCCTCCTCGGCGACCGGGGTGCGGGCGGCAGCCGAGCCGTTCCAGGTCGGCAGGCCCGCGACCGGCGTGTTCTCCTTCACCGCGACCGGCACGCCGGCCAGCGGGAGGTTGGCCAGATCCTCCTGGTCGTCGACCTTCTCGGCCTCGCGGATCGCCTCGCCGTCGCGGGTCAGCCGGAACGCGTCCAGCGACGGGTCGGTGATCGCGATCTGCTCGAGATGGTCGGCGACGATCTGGGTGGCGGTCACGTCTCCGCGCCGCACCGCCCGGGAGATCTGCTTCGCGGTGGCGCCCACCCAGGTCGTCGCGTCCGTCATGCCGTGCTCCGTTTTTCTCAGCCGAGTGCCTGCTCCAGGTCGGCGAGCAGATCGTCAACGGTTTCGATGCCGACAGACAGTCGCACGAGATCGGCGGGGACTTCAAGCGCGGAGCCCGCAGCCGACAGGTGTGTCATCTGGCCGGGGTGCTCGATCAGCGACTCGATGCCGCCGAGCGACTCGGCGAGCACGAAGAGCTTTGTCCGGTTGCAGATCTCGATGGCCTTTTCCTTACCGCCGGCCGCCCGGAACGAGACCATGCCACCGAAGCGCTGCATCTGCTTGGCCGCGATCTCGTGCCCCGGGTGCGTCTCGAGCCCCGGATAGAGCACCTGGGAGACGGCCTTGTGCTCACGCAGGTAGCCGACGATCCGCTCCGCGTTGTCACAATGCCTTTCCATCCGTACGCCGAGGGTCTTCACGCCGCGCAGGGTGAGCCACGCGTCGAACGGCCCGTTGACCGCACCCATCGCGTTCTGGAAGAAGGCCAGCTGCTCGCCGAGGTCGTCGGTCGCGGTCACCAGCGCACCACCGACCACATCGGAGTGACCGCCGAGATACTTCGTGGTCGAGTGCACGACGACGTCGGCGCCCAGGGCCAGCGGCTGCTGCAGATAGGGCGAGGCGAACGTGTTGTCGACCACCAGCAGACCGTCGTACTCGTGGGCCAGCCCGGCCAGCGCCGCGATGTCGGCGATGTTGAGCAGCGGGTTGGTCGGCGTCTCGGCCCAGATCATCTTGGTGACGCCGGGCCGGAACGCGGCGCGCACCTGGTCGAGGTCGTCGAGCGGAACGGCCGTCCAGTCCAGGCCCCAGTTCTCGGCCACCTTGGCGAAGAGCCGATACGTTCCCCCGTACGCATCACCCGGGATCACGACATGGTCGCCCGGACGGCACACGGCGCGGATCAGCGTGTCTTCGGCCGCGAGCCCGCTCGCGAAGGCGAGGGCGCGGCGTCCACCCTCGATCGCGGCCAGGCACTCCTGCAGCGCGTCGCGGGTGGGGTTGCCGGAGCGGCTGTATTCGTACCCGAGCCGCGGGGAGCCGACGGCGTCCTGGGCGTACGTGCTCGTCTGATAGATCGGAGGCACCACCGCGCCGGTCCGGGGGTCCGGATCCGAGCCGGCGTGGATGGCGAGGGTGTCGAACCCGTAGTCGTTAGCCGTCATGCTGCGCAAGGCTAGTCTCAGCTGGTGGCATCCTGCGTGTTCTGCGACATCGTGGCGGGGTCGGTGCCCGCTTTCCAGGTGATCGACTCGCCCGACGGGGTGGGGTTCCTCGACACCCGCCCGGTCTTCAAGGGTCACGTGCTGATCGTGCCGCGCGCGCACGTGGTGACGCTCGCCGACCTGCCCGTGGCCGATCTGCCCGGATATTTCGGACTGGTGCAGCGGGTGGCCGCGGCGGTTCCCGATGCGCTCGGGGCGCAGGGGACATTCGTGGCGAACAACAACGTGGTGTCGCAGTCGGTGGCACATCTGCACTTCCACGTCGTACCGCGTACGAAGGGAGATGGTTTGCGGGGTTTCTTCTGGCCCCGGACCAAGTACGCGGACGATGAAGAGGCCACGTCCTACGCCGCATCCATCGCCGCCAAGCTCGGGTAAGGGTTGCGCGTCCCCTGGTGTTACATCACCGGATGAAGGGAGTGACCGTGTTCCTGCGGCACAAGAAGCTCGAGCTGATTACCCCCGACCAGGCCCTGCCGGGCCGCCCCCTGGAGATGCCGGTCGCCGACACGCACACCGTGCTCGGCACCCCGCTCAAGGGTCCGTGGCCGGCCGGCTTCGAGGTCGCGGTCTTCGGGATGGGTTGTTTCTGGGGCGCCGAGCGGATCTTCTGGCAGTTGCCGGGCGTCCACTCGACCTCGGTCGGCTATGCGGGCGGTTTCACCCGCAACCCGACGTACGAGGAGACCTGCTCCGGCTCGACCGGCCACGCCGAGGTGGTCCAGGTCGTCTACGACCCGAGCCAGATCAAGTACGAGGACCTGCTGAAGGCCTTCTGGGAGAACCACGACCCGACCCAGGGCATGCGCCAGGGCAACGACGTCGGCACCCAGTACCGGTCCGCGATCTACACGACCACGGACGACCAGGCCCGCATAGCGCAGGCCTCACTGGAGGCGTTCCAGCCGGTGGTCACCGCGGCCCGGCACGGCCAGATCACGACGGAGATCCGGTCGCTCGGCACCTATTACTACGCCGAGAACTACCACCAGCAGTACCTCTCGGACGCCAAGAACCCGTACGGCTACTGCAACCACGGCCCCAACGGCATGACCTGCCCGGTCGGCGTCGCCCGCACGGCCTGATCAGGCGCTACCGCCCCCGGCAATCGCCGGGGGCGGTTTTCATGCCTGGGGGTGGAAAAGATCGACATGTCCCGACACGTTCCGCAGACTGGAGATCGATCGCGGTACAGCGGGAGGTGGGACGTGCCGACCTTTTACAACAACGACGAGCGCCAGGCCTGGAATCTCGCGGAATCGCTCACCGAGCAGGCCGAGGAGTCGATGCGGGAG
This sequence comes from Paractinoplanes bogorensis, assembly GCF_018829635.1. Classification (GTDB taxonomy): domain Bacteria; phylum Actinomycetota; class Actinomycetes; order Mycobacteriales; family Micromonosporaceae; genus Actinoplanes; species Actinoplanes bogorensis. The sequence goes on along the minus strand of NZ_JAHKKG010000012.1, from coordinate 315,535 downwards.
GCCGAACAGGCCCTCGAGACCTGGAAGACCGGCAAGGAGATGAACCGGCTGCGCTGCATCCGGAAGGGGATCAGCGAGTCGGACGCGGAGATCCGGTGGTCGGCGTCGACCACGGCCAAGAACTCGATCACCAACAACGGCTTCTACGTCGGGCTCGCGACCATGTATTACAGCGCCGCCGCGGCCAACTACTCACGCGCGCTCTATCTGCGGAGCCTCGGCGGCCGGCCGATGGCCGCTTAAGAAGGATCCTTCTCGGCGACCGGCGCGGGCTTGGACTGCGCCGGACCGTTGTCGCCGGGCGCCGCCGAGGCGGGTGCGGCCAGAGCCAGACCGAGCACGGCGCCGGCACCGATCAGGCCGAGGCCGGCCAGCGAGATGGGTCGGCGATCGGTCTTCTCCATGTAGAGCCTCCTCAGAGCCAAGACCCACCACGGTGCCAGCAACACCTGTGACCCGGCTGTGCAGAACCTGCCAAACGCTTGGCCTGTGGGACGGTCACCCGTTCGGGCATCATTAACGGATGGAGATCGCCAGCGAAACAGAGCGTAAATACGACGTGCCCGCCGAGTTCGAGCTGCCCGATCTCACCGGCAAGGCCGGTATCACCAGCACGACCGGGGCCGAGACCCACGACCTCGACGCGACCTACTTCGACACCGACGATCTCGCCCTGATGAAGAACCGCCGGACGTTACGCCGCCGCACCGGGGGCGGCGACGCCGGCTGGCATCTGAAGACCCCGGGCGAGGGCACCAGCCGCACCGAGCACCGGGTGCCGTTGAACGGGAATCCGGACACGGTGCCGGCCGAGCTGATCGGGCAGGTGCGGGCGATCATCCGCCGCCAGCCGGTCAAGCCGGTGGCCCGCCTGCGCACGCACCGGGTCGAGACCCCGCTGCGCGACGCCGACGGCCGGACGCTCGCGCTGGTCGCGCAGGATCAGGTGATCGCCCTGACCGACGGCCACGAGCAGCGCTGGCAGGAGGTCGAGGTCGAGCTTGTCGACGGCGGCCCGCGGGTGCTCAAGGCGGTGGAGAAGGTGCTGCTCAAGGCCGGCGCCAGCCCCGCCTCGGGCCCGTCCAAGGTCTCCCGCGCGGTCGGCGACCGGGCCAAACCAGAGCCACAGATCACCAGCAAAGATCCCGTTCTCCGGTACGTGCGGGAGCAGCGCGACGCCATCGAGGCGTACGACCCGGGTGTCCGTCAGGGCGACCCGGAAGCGGTGCACAAGATGCGCGTCGGCACGCGGCGCCTGCGCAGCACCCTCAAGACGTTCAAGCGCACCTTTCCCGAGGCGGCCGACCTGGGCGACGAGCTCAAGTGGCTGGCCGACCTGCTCGGTCAGGTGCGCGACGGTCAGGTGCAGGAGGGCAAGCTGCTGGCCGGACTCGACGAGCAGGGTGAGCAGTTCCGGCCGGTGGCCGCGCGCATCCGTGAGCACCTCGACCGGCAGGTGGCCGAGGGCCGGGCCGCGCTCGACGAGGCGCTCGAGGGCGAGCGCTATCTGACCCTGCTCGACCGGATCGACCAGCTGGCCGCTCAGCAGACGGTGGAGAAGGACTCCATCGCCCGTACGCGGAAAAGCCTCGCCAAAGCCGACGGGCTGCTCGACGAGGCCCTGGCCCACGGCGAGGATCACGAGCTGCACGACGCCCGCAAGGCCTACAAGCGCGCCCGCTATGCCGTCGAGGTGTTCGAGGCGGAGGGCGGCAAGCCGGGGAAGCAGCTGGTCAAGTCGCTGACCGACCTGCAGGACGTGCTCGGCGCGCATCAAGACTCGGTGGTCGCCCGCGAGCTGCTGCACGAGCTCGGGCAGGACAGTTTCTGGTTCGGCGTCCTGTGGGCCCGGCAGGAGCAGGTGGGCAAGGACACGTACCGGGAACTGCCGGTGGTGGTCGAAGAGTCGCGCCGGAAGCGCCTGCGCTCGTGGCTGGGCTGAATGTTCATCTGCTGAACCGTTGAGTTGTCACCCGTACCGGGTATGTATTCGTCTTATGCAGTCGGAGGCGGAGCACACGCATCACAACGGCCACTTGGATGACTCGGACAACACGACGCCGCCCTATTCGGGGCCGATCGCGGAGCTGGGCGGCTATCGGGTTGCCGATGACGACGACGATGACCCGGTGCTGCTCAACGCCGACGGCACGCCGATCGACACCTGGCGCGAGGAGTACCCGTACGGCGAGCGCATGGCCCGCCACGAGTACGACCACCACAAGCGGCTCCTCCAGATCGAGCTGCTGAAGCTGCAGAACTGGTGCAAGAGCACCGGCGAGCGGATGGTGATCCTGTTCGAGGGGCGCGACGCGGCCGGCAAGGGCGGCACGATCAAGCGCTTCATGGAGCACCTCAACCCGCGCGGCTCCAAGGTCGTGGCGCTGGAGAAGCCCAGCGAGAAGGAAAGCACGCAGTGGTACTTCCAGCGCTACATCAGCCACCTGCCGTCGGCCGGTGAGATCGTGCTGTTCGACCGTTCCTGGTACAACCGGGCCGGCGTCGAGCGGGTGATGGGCTACTGCACCCGCCAGGAATACCTCGAGTTCATGCGTCAGGCCCCCGAGCTCGAGCGCATGCTGGTCCGCTCGAACATCAACCTGGTCAAGTTCTGGTTCTCGGTGACCCAGGGCGAGCAGCGCACCCGCTTCGCGATCCGGCAGGTCGATCCCGTACGGCAGTGGAAGCTCTCGCCCAACGACCTCGCCTCGCTCGACAAGTGGGGTGATTACACCGAGGCCAAGGAGGCGATGTTCTTCTACACCGACACCGCCGACGCGCCGTGGACCGTGGTGAAGAGCAACGACAAGAAGCGGGCCCGGCTCGAGGCGATGCGGCACGTGCTGGCCCGCTTCGACTACGACAACAAGGACCACGAGATCGTCGGCACGCCCGATCCGCTGATCGTGGGGCCGGCCGCGCTCGCCGTGGAGGGCACCGAGATGTCCCCGCGCGTATTCCCGCGTCTCTAGTGATTCAAAAATCCTTGGCGGTGCCGCCTCCCGGTGGTTAACGTGGCCGTACACGTGAAGGGAGGTGGTCCGAAGTTGTATAGCAACGGGACTCGTGAGGTGGCTGTCCGCTAGCCGCTGTCCTCGACAGCTTCGTAGTACTACGTCGAGACCGTGTGGCAGCGGTGCGGCGAATTCGAGATAGCCACCCGACCCCTGGGGATCCGGCCTTGTCCGACCGGACCACGCATGCGTGTGTGGAAGTCCCCAGGGGTCGCTTCATTTCCGATGGGGATTGCTGTGCGTGAGTTGGTCCTGCTCGGTACGGCGAGTCAAGTGCCGACCCGGCTGCGCAACCACAACGGCTACCTGCTGCGCTGGGACGACGAGGTGATCCTCTTCGACCCGGGTGAGGGCACCCAGCGCCAGATGCTGATGGCCGGTCTCGCGGTCAGCCCGCTGCGCCGCATCTGCATCACCCACTTCCACGGCGATCACAGCCTCGGCCTGCCCGGCATCCTGCAGCGCATCTCGCTCGACAAGGTGCCGCACCCGGTCACCGTGCACTACCCGGCGGACGGCCAGGAGTTCTACGACCGCCTGCGGCACGCCACCAGCTATTGGGACAACGCTTCCATCGTCGCTTCGCCCATCGCCGGCTCTTCTTGGAATGACGGACCGCTCACGGCGTTACCCCTAAGACATTCCCTTCCCACGTACGGCTACCGGCTGGACGAACCGAGCGGCCGTCGCATGGTTCCCGAGCTGCTGGCGGCCCACGGCATCGCCGGGCCCGCGGTCGGCGAGTTGCAGCGGACCGGCCGCGCCGGCGACGTCACGCTCGAGCAGGTCAGCGTCGAACGACCCGGGCAGAGCTTCGCCTTCATCATGGACACCGGCCTGTGCGACAACGTGTTCGCGCTGGCGGCCGGGGTCGACCTGCTGGTGATCGAGTCGACCTTCCTGACCGAGGACGCTGAGATGGCCGCCCAGGTGGGGCACCTGACCGCGGCGCAGGCGGGCCGGGTCGCGCGCGAGGCCGGTGTACGGACGCTGGTGCTGACCCACTTCTCGCAGCGCTATCCGGACCCGTCCCGGTTCCTCGACGAGGCCCGCGCCGAGTTCGACGGCGACATCGTGGTCGGGGCGGACCTCGAACGGGTTCCGGTGCCCCCGAGGCGGGCGGCCACCGCCGGAGGATGAGTGCGGCTACCGTCGGGCGATGAGCGTCTCCCTGCGTACGGCGAAAGAATTTGATCTGATCGCGGTCGGCGAGGTGCATCAGCGCTCGCGGGTCGCGGCCTATGCGGGAATCCTGTCGGCGTCGACGCTGGAACTGCGGACGGCGGCGGCGTTCGGCGAATGGTGGAGCGAACGGTACCGCTGGGAGCAGGACACGCACCGGATGACGGTGGCGGTCTCTTCCTCCGGTGCCGTCGTGGGGTTCACCTATGTGGGGCCGTCGGAGACCGAGGGGGCGGCCGAGCTGTACGCGATCCACGTCGCGCCCGAGCAGATCGGCACCGGGGTGGGGCGCCTGCTGATGGTGGACGCGCTGGAGAAGCTGGCCGGGCTCGCGGATCGGGCCGTGCTGTGGGTGCTCGAGGACAACACGCGGGCGCGGGGTTTCTACGAGGCCGGGGGCTGGCACGCGGACGGTGCCACGCGGGTCGAGCCGGTCAACGGGGAGCCGGTCGCGCAGTGGAGATACAGCCGAGCACTTCGTTGACGGCTGGGCAAGGGTAGCCTAACCTAACTCAGGACACTCACCTGGCCGCCACGTCAAGGTGTGGTCCACCGAGGACGATGTGCATGCCGCTGTCACGGTCCGTGCATCGCATACTCCCGGTACGTCCGGTCTTGCCGGGTCGGACGTGCCGGGAGTCTTTCGTTTGTGCTTCGGCTGGGCGGGAGTGCGAGACCGTGATGGAACGGGGGAACCTGTGGTCCCGCACTCCCGCCAACCGTCCCGCCCGAACCGGGGGACGCGTCTGGCCGGAGACGCTGGACCGACGGAGGCATGCCGGTCCTGGCCAGTTCAAGGGCGGGTCTTCAAGGCGGGAGATCGCGACGCTGGCGGGGCGCAGCGGACTCTCCGCCGGGCGACGTCATCCCGGGCCGGGTAGCCAGGCCTGCCGGGGGAGGTCAAGCTGACGGGCGACGTCGAAGACCGGATGAAGTTGTCCTAGTCGAAGCGGCCGCGGTTCGGCGCGACGCGCCGGCGGTCGTCCAGGCCGGGCATGGCCCGGATGCTGTTCAGGTCGTGGCGGACGGTCCACGCCTCACGCCACGGCCGGCGGGACGCGGCGTCGGCCCGTTCGGCGAGCCGCCGTGGTGCACACGGCCACTGCCATCCACACCAGACGCAGTTGTCGTCGCCGTCCGGTTCGGCGTGGCGTCCCAGCATCTGCTGCGCGTCCTGCCACAGCAGGATGTCCACGATGTCGGCCGGCATCGACTGGTCGGCGATGACCATGCGGTTCCCTCCGTCATACGTCCTTCTCGACCCATACAACCGCGATGCACCATCATCCGGTCGGACTTTCTGTGCGATTAGCGCGACCCAGAGTGACGGCCCGTTTCGCCGTGGGCGTACGGCACCCGGGCATCGACGCTGTTCGGCGCCGTGTTGAAGCACTCATGGATACCGAACACACGGGTGTCGATTCCGGGGCACTCGATGCCTACAGCCGTGTGGTGACCGGCGTCGCCACCAAACTCCTGCCGTCGGTCGCGGCCCTCTCCGTGCGCACCCCGCGCGGTCAGGGCGCCGGCTCGGCGGTCACCTTCACCGACGACGGATTCCTGCTCACCAACGCTCACGTGGTGTCCGGGGCGAACGGCGGAACCGCCGACTTCGCCGACGGCACCGAAACCCGCTTCGACGTGGTCGGCGCGGATCCCCTCTCCGACCTGGCCGTCGTACGCGTGCACCACCCGGGCGCCCCGGCCGCGCCGCTGGGCAACGCCGACGACCTCAAGATCGGCCAGCTCGTGGTGGCCGTGGGCAACCCGATGGGCCTGGCCGGCAGCGTCACGGCCGGCGTCGTGTCCGGGCTGGGCCGCTCACTCCCGGCCCGCGACGGCCAGCGTCTGCGCATCATCGACAGCGTCATCCAGACCGACGCGGCCCTGAACCCGGGCAACTCCGGGGGCGCACTGGCCGACTCGACCGGCACTGTGGTGGGCATCAACACCGCGGTGGCGGGCTACGGCCTGGGGCTCGCCGTCCCGATCAACGCGACGACCCGCTCGATCATCGGGGACCTGGTCGCCAACGGTCGCGTCCGCCGGGCGTGGCTCGGGGTGGCCGGGGTGCCCGCCCCGCTGCCGCCGGCGCTGGCCTCCCGACTGGGCCAGAAGCTGGGGCTTCGGGTGGTCGAGGTCGTGCCCGGCAGCCCGGCTGGAAGCGCCGGGATCTATCTGGGCGACATCCTCATCACGGCCGGCGGTCAGCCGACGCAGAGCGTGCAGGCGTTGCAGCGCCTGATGCTGGGCCCGGCGATCGGCACCGACCTGCCGATCACGCTGCTGCGCAAGAACGCGCTGGTGGACGTGGTCACCGTCCCGGCCGAGCTCACCTGAGAAAGCCGAGCTCACCTGAGAAACCGGACGGCCGCGCCGGAACCGCGGTGGGATACTCCCCCGCATGATCGAATCCGGCGCGGCCGTCCTGCTCGTGGCCATCGTGGACATGTCCGCGGCCGATCCCGCCGCGGGCCGCCGATACGAGGACGCGGTGCTGGCGCTGCTCCCCCGGCACGGCGGCTCCCTCGAGAAGCGGCTGCACAGCACCGACGCTCACGCCGAGGTGCATCTGATCCGCTTCACGTCGCGGTCGGGCTACGAGTCGTTCATGGTCGACCCGTCACGATTGGCGCTGCGCGCCGAACTCGGCACAGTGGCCCCGACAACCCGGGTGATCGAGGTCGACGGCTGATGGGCTCGAGTTAGAAGCGGCCCCCGCCCCCGCGTCGCCCGCCGCCGCCACCGCCGCCGCCGGACGTACGGCGTCCCCGTGAACCGCTGCCGCCGAAGCCGCCGCCCGAATAGCCGCGTGATCGTCCGCCGCCCCCGGAGAGGATGCCGCCCAGCACAGCCCCCGCGAACGCTCCCGCGTCGAACCCGCCCGACTGCCCCGGCCCGCCACCCCAGCCGGACCCGCCGCCGCCTCCCCAGCGCTGCACGTCGAGCCGGGCCGACTGCCCCGCGTTGGCCGCCAGCCGCCGGGCCTGACGGGCCTCGGCCAGCGCGGTCGCGGGATCGGTCTCGGCCAGGCTCTCGGCCACCGACAGGTGCCGCAGTGCCTCGGAGAGCGTCGCCCGCGCCCCGGAATCGACCGCGCCCCGCCGGGTCGTGATGAAGTCGTTGGTCGCGGCCACCTCGGCCCGGGCCACCGGCAGTTCCTGGGCCAGCAGGCCGCGATCGTGGGCCAGCCGCTCGGCGGCGTCTCGTGCCTCGGCCAGCGCCGCGTCCAGAGCCGCGTCGGCCGCCTGCAACTTGGCCACGGCCTCGATCGGGTCGGGCCGCGAGATCGCCAGCGCGGTCGCGACCTCGGCCAGCACCTGTTCCCCACCGCTGATCGCCGCGGCGAGACCCGCCGGAGCCGCTCCGCCCCCGTTCAGCGCCGCCTGCCCGGCTGCGATCTCACCGGTGATCTCGGCGATCAGCGCCTCGGCCGCCGCCCGCGCCGCGGGGAGGTCCGTCGCGGCCCGCCCGACGGCCGCGACCAGTTGCTCGGCCTGGTCGATCGCCTGCTCCGCCGCCCGTACGGCCAGTGCCGCCTCGGCCCGATCCCCACCCGGGACGTCGCTCGGCGCCGAACCGCCGGTTCCGCTCAGTTCGGCCCGCGCCTTTTCCAGCGCCGAAGCCGCGAACGAAAGCCGCTCCCGCGCCTGATCCAGATTGGTGGCGATCGCCGTGACCGCCCCACCCGAGTACCCGGTCAGCACCTGCTGCGCGGTCACCTCGGCCTGAGGCAGGGAGGCCTCGATCCCGGTACGGCGTCGATCGAGCTCGTCGGCCGCCTCGGCCGCCCGCCCCTCCAGGTCACGCAGCCGGTCGAAGGCTTCTGATTCCGCATCCAGCCGGTCGTCGGCGCCCCGGCAGAGCTCGACGATCCGGGTCAGCGTCTCGCGCCGCCGGGCCTCGTCCGGGGCCGGCTCCTCGTCGAGTGTCATCCGCAACCGGAACGCCTCGGCCACGTCCCGCCTCGACGCCTCGAGCGCGGCCGGGAACGGCGCTGTAGCCGTCGCACCGTACTGCGCCGCCGCCAGCCCGAGCTCCCGCTCCCCCGCCCGCAGGTCGTCGTCGAGCTCGATGAGCAGCGCGTTGGCCTGGTTGGTCAGTTCCTCGATGCTCGGCCCGGCGGGCGCGGCCGGAGCCGGGGCCGGGGCCGCCGGTGATGCCGCCTTTCGCCGCCGCCGCAGCCAGAACCAGGCGAGCGCGACGATCACCACCAGGACGACGACCAGCCACACCCACCCGGAGCCACCGCCGCCGTTCACGGCTTCGGCGTAGCCGTTGGCCCCCGCGATGACCGCACCCGACCAGTCGTTCCGGCTCAGCGCGGGCTCGATGTCGTCGGCGGCCACGGCGGACAGTTCGCTGTCGCTGAGCCGGGAGTCGTCGGGGAACGAATAGGCGTAGGCCCGGTCGCCGGTCGCCACCGCCAGCAGCGCGTCCCGGTCGCCGAGGTCACTGAGCCGGGCCGTCTCGTCGGTCCACTCCTGCGCCGGCGTCCCGTCGAACGAGTCGACCACGACCACGAACAGCTGCAACCCGGTCTTCTGCTGCAGCTGGCTGAGCGCGGCGTCGACCCCGCCCCGGTTGCTGAGCACCCCCGCCGGATCGGTCACCTGGGTGGCCAGCCGCTCGGGCGCTTGAGCCGCCGCCGGACCCGCCCCCACCAGCAGAACAGCGGCCGCAGCCACCAGCGGAAGAACAACCAGGCGACGCAGCTTCGATCTCACGAGCCCAACCTAAGCCCAAGAGCGTTCCCCGTACGCCTCAGTCCCAGCCCTGTGGATAACTCAGCGGCTGGTGATGACCAGCAAGTCCCCGTTTCATTTCGACGGGCTTACATTCAGCCTGTTCACAGCATTCCGAGGCTTCCTCGATCAGCTTCACCCCGTACGCTGGTCGAGCACGTCATACGTGCCTCAACCTCAAAGGGAGGCTGGACACAGTGAAGACTTCCAACCCGGTGCTCTCGCGCCTCGGCCAGGCGGCCGAGCGGGAGCGTACGGCCGGGTACGGGGCTTACGGCCCCGCCGGTGCCGCCCCGGGTTACGGTCAGCCGTATCCCGGCGCGTCGGACTACCCCGCCGCTCCGCCCGCCGTCCAGCCCATGACGGTCGACGACGTCGTCGTCAAGACGGTCACGCTGCTCGGCATCACCGGTGTCTCGGCGGTGGTCGCGTGGAACGTGATCCCCGACGCGATGACCGGTGCCGCCTGGATCGGTGCCGCGGTCATCGGCCTCGTTCTCGGCCTGGTCATCTCCTTCATGCGGATGGCCAACCCGGCTCTGATCGTGACCTACGCGGTCGTCGAGGGCGTCTTCGTCGGCATGGCGTCCAAGGTTTTCTCGGTGATCGCCGGCTACCAGGGCGTCGTGCTGCAGGCGGTGATCGCCACCTTCGGCGTCTTCTTCCTGACCGCGTTCCTCTACAAGGCCAAGGTCATCCGAGCCACGCCGAAGTTCCAGCGCGGCATGATCATCGTGATGGGCGGCCTGTTCGCCGTCATGCTGATCAACATCGTGCTGTCGCTGTTCGGCTTCAGCACCGGCCTGCGTGACAACGGCCCGCTCGGCTACATCTTCAGCATCGTCTGCATCGTGGTCGCCGCCCTGAGCTTCATCCTCAGCTTCAACGAGGTCGAAGAGGGCGTGCGCGCGGGCCTGCCGCAGCGCTACAGCTGGGTCGCCGCGTTCGGCATCCTGGTCAGCCTGGTCTGGCTCTACCTCGAGATCCTGCGCCTGCTGAGCTTCCTGCAGGGCGGGGACGACTAGCAACCGCCGCAAAGCAGAAGACCCGGGCTACCGACGTACGGTGGCCCGGGTCTTTGCTTGTGGTTCGAAAGATTAGTCTGACTGTTGTGACCGACTTCGCGACGTCGATCGACCGGCTGCTCAACCAGATCCGCGTGTGGGAGCAACCGCGCTGGAACGTCGACGACCGCGCCGAACGCACCTTCGCCCTGGTGCAACGGCTGGCCGACATGGGTGCCGACGCCGAGGGCCGCCCCCGCCGGCCGGTGCCGCGCGACCACGACATGATCCTGCCCGACCAGGTGCGCGTGCTGGCCGACGACCTGATCGCCGCCGGTGACGAGCGGGCCCTCCTCGGCGCGGCCGCCGCGGTCGACGAGTTGCGCAGCAACCTCAACACATAAAGCAGCAGCCTCAACACATAAATCCGCCGAGCCCGGCCGCTCGTGGCAGACCGGACCCGGCGGTGATCCGGGGGGAGCGGGCTAGCTGAGGCGCTCCAGGACCATGGCCATGCCCTGACCGCCGCCGACGCACATCGTCTCGAGGCCGATGCTCTTGTCGTGCCAGTCCAGGGCGTTGAGCAGGGTGCCGGTGATGCGGGCGCCGGTCGATCCGAACGGGTGACCGATGGCGATCGCGCCGCCGTTCACGTTCAGCTTCTCGATCGGGATGCCCAGGTCGCGGTACGACGGGATGACCTGGGCGGCGAAGGCCTCGTTGATCTCGACCAGGTCGACGTCGTCGATGGTCATGCCGGCCCGCTTGAGCGCCTGCCGCGACGCCTCGACCGGGCCCAGGCCCATGATCTCGGGGCTGAGCGCGGTCACGCCGGTCGAGATGATCCGGGCCAGCGGGGTGATGCCCAGCTCACGGGCCTTGGTGTCGCTCATGATGACGACCGCCGCGGCGCCGTCGTTGAGCGGGCAGCAGTTGCCCGCGGTGACCATGCCGTCGGGGCGGAACACCGGCTTGAGCTGCGACACCGCCTCGAGCGTGACCCCGGCGCGGGGGCCGTCGTCCTGCGACACGACCGTGCCGTCGGGCAGCGTCACCGGGGTGATCTCGCGCTCCCAGAAGCCGTCGGCGATCGCCTTCTCGGCCAGGTTCTGGCTGCGTACGCCGAACTCGTCCATGTCGCGGCGGGTGACGCCCTTGATCTGGGCCAGATTTTCCGCGGTCTGCCCCATGGCGATGTAGACGTCCGGGATCTGGCCGTCCTCGCGCGGGTCGTGCCAGGTGCGGCCGCCCTCGGCGTACGACTTCGTGCGGGCACGCGCCTCGTCGAACTTCGGGTTCTCCCAGCCGCCGCCCAACTGGGCCTGCAGAGCGCTGGGCAGACCGTCCGAGCTGCCGCGGGCGTACCGGGAAACGGTTTCGACTCCGGCCGACAGGAAGATGTCGCCCTCGCCCGCCTTGATCGCGTGGAAGGCCATGCGGGTGGTCTGCAGCGAGGAGGAGCAGTAACGGGTGACCGTCGCCCCCGGCAGCCCGTCGAGCCCGAGCTGGGTGGCGACCACGCGGGCCATGTTGAAGCCCTGCTCACCACCGGGCAGGCCGCACCCGAGGTAGAGGTCCTCGATCAGGGTCCGGTCGAGCTGCGGCACCTTGGCCAGTGCGGCGTCGACGATGGTGGCGGCGAGGTCGTCGGGACGCAGGTCCCTCAGCGATCCCTTGGCTGCACGGCCGATGGGGGATCGGGCGGTGGCGACGATGACAGCTTCCGGCATGGGCCCAATTTAACTCGCGAGTAACTTAGCCGGAAGTACAAATTCGTCACACACGCGGCATGTTCGACTACGGAGCCGTCATTGACCGTTCATCCGGCGGGCGTCATGGCCGCCTTGACCACGGCCGGATAGAGGGCGTGGGCCCAGACCCGGTAACCGTCGGCCGACGGGTGGAAGCCGTCGTAGCAGAGCGTGCCCGCGTCGGCCCGGAACACGGCGCCGGTCTCGTCGGCCAGCTGGACCACCGCGCCGCCCGCGGCCGTGACCGCCTTGGCCTGCGCCTTGGCCATCCGGCGACCCATCACCCCGGCGATCTGGCGCAGCGGCGGAGCGATCGCCCGCAGCGCGCCCAGGTCGGGGCAGGTGCCGACCACGACGCGTACGCCCGCATCGCGCAGCCGCCGCACGGCCGTGCCCAGCTGAGCCGCCGATTCCTCGGGGCTGCGCAGGCTGGTCGCGTCGTGCGCGCCGATCAGCACCACGGCCACGTCGGGCCGCTCGCCGAGCAGGGCCCGGGCCACCTGGGTGGCCAGGTCGGACGATCGCGAACCGGCCACGCCGACGCTGGACAGCAGCACGTGCCGCTCGCCGGTCTCGGGAGTGCCCTCGGCCAGCAGGCGGGCCAGCTGGCCGCCCACGGTCTCGCTCAGCCACTCGACGCCCACGCCGATCGCCGCCGAATCACCCAGCAGCACCAGCCGCAACGGCGGAGCCGAGACCGGGCCCATCGACGTGCGCAGCGCCAGGCCCATGGTCGGCTTGGCGTAGCGCCGGGCCTTGGCCGCGAGCACCTCGCCGATCAGCAGGGCGGCCCCGCCCACCGCGCCGGCGAGCACACCGGTGGCGGCCGCCTTGCCGATTCTCGCGTTCAGCCCCGCCATTCTCGCCTCCCTGCGTGACGCTGCATGGTCAGTGATCCTCCGGGGTCCACCCTACGGCGCTCGATGCCGAGCGGCCGCTGGGAACGGCTTCCGTCGCCGTCGCGGACGACGCCGAACGGTGGCCGAACCACGTGCGTGGCTCGCCGAACCACGGGTGCCGGCGCAGGACGGCCCACCGGCCCGCCGCGCTGACCTCCGTGCCCGGAGCCTGGACCGCCTCTTGAGCGGCCTCCTGAAGATTGCGTACCCCGTCGGCGGCCGGTGGAACCGTCCGATCGTCCTCGCCGAGGACGGCCATCAGCGTCGGCATCACCACGGCGGCGGCCCGCGCGTAGCCCTCGACCGACGGGTGGAACCGGTCGGAGCCGAACATGCGTACCGGGTCGGCCTCGAACATCTTCCCGAGCAGGCCACCGATCGACACCGTGCGCCCGCCCGCCTCGACCACCGCGACCGTCTGGGCCGCGGCCAGGTCACGGCTCCACTTGCGGGCCAGCCAGCGCAGCGGCGGCTTGATCGGCTGGATCGCGCCGACGTCGGGGCAGGTGCCGACGACGACCTTGCAGCCCACCTCGCGCAGCCGCCGGACCGCCTCGCCCAGGTGGCGTACGGCCCCGGACCGGTCGGACACGTGGGTGACGTCGTTGCCGCCGATGAAGATGACCGCCACATCGGGCCGGTATTCGAGAGCGTTGTCCACCTGATAGGGCAGGCCGGACGACATCGACCCGACAACGGCCAGGCGATGCAGCCGTACGGGTCGTCGCAGCCGCCGCGACACGCCGGTGGCCAGCAGCGCCCCCGGTGTCTCGCGGGGACGGTGCACGCCGTAGCCGGCCGCGGTCGAATCACCCAGGATGACCATGCTGATCGGCGGCCCGCCGAACTTGGCACCATAGAGGCCGTCGCCGCGCGGGGGCGGCGCCTCGGCCATCGGGATGATCCGGCGGGCCTCCGCGGCCTGCCGCAGCAGCAGACCGGCCGACACCGCGGTCACCGTGGCCAGGGCGCCCGTCACGCCACCGAGGACCTGACCGGCCAGCTTGATCCGCCGCCGGTCCTCCGCAGTGAATGAAATGGTGCTCACAGGCTCCCTCGCTGTCGCTCTGCCATCAGAATCCCGGAAACGGCAGGGGAATTCGAGGCTATCGCGCCGCTGCGAGAGGCAATCATGGCGCACACCGGTCATGCTGGTATGACCGGAAGGAGAACAGCATGGCGAAGACGCTGAAACGGGCGGCGGCGTTCACCGCGCTCGGCAAGGCCCTGATGTCCGGCTCCCGCGGCGGCCCGTCGCTGTCCACCCGCATCGCCGCGATCCCGCGCATGATGAAGGCCACCACCAAGGGTCAGTACGACGGCGGCATGCGCCTGGCCATGATGGCCGCGGCCACCGCCTACGTGCTGTCGCCGATCGACCTCATCCCCGAGGCGTTCCTGCTGATCGTGGGCCTGGCCGACGACGCCGTGATGGTGGCCTGGCTGGCCGGGTCGGTGCTGGCCGAGACCGAGCGCTTCCTGGAGTGGGAACGGGAGCAGGCCCGCATAGTCGTACCCTAGGGCGTGCGCTACTACGACAACGTCGTCGACATCATCGGGGACACCCCCCTGGTCAAGCTGAACAAGGTCACCGAGGGCATCCAAGCCACCGTGCTGGCCAAGGTCGAATACTTCAATCCCGGCGGCTCGGTGAAAGACCGGATCGCCCTGCGGATGGTGCTCGACGCCGAGGAATCCGGCCTGCTCCGGCCGGGCGGCACCATCGTCGAGCCCACCAGCGGAAACACCGGTGTCGGGCTGGCCCTGGTCGCGCAGCAGCGCGGCTACAAGTGCATCTTCGTCTGCCCCGACAAGGTCAGCGAGGACAAGCGCAACGTCCTGAAGGCGTACGGGGCCGAAGTGGTCGTCTGCCCGACGGCGGTCGCCCCCGAAGATCCGCGCTCCTACTACAACGTCTCCGACCGCCTCGCCCGTGAGGTGCCCGGCGCGTGGAAGCCCGACCAGTACTCGAACCCGGCCAACCCCCGCTCGCACTACGAAGAGACCGGCCCCGAGCTGTGGAAACAGACCGAGGGCAGGATCACGCACTTCGTCGCGGGCGTGGGCACCGGCGGCACGATCAGCGGGGTCGGTCGCTATCTGAAAGAGCAGGGTTCCGTACGTGTCATCGGCGCCGACCCCGAGGGTTCGGTCTACTCCGGTGGCACCGGGCGGCCCTACCTGGTCGAGGGCGTGGGCGAGGACTTCTGGCCCGACGCGTACGACCGCACCATCTGCGACGAGGTCATCGAGGTCTCCGACTCGGACTCGTTCGAGATGACCCGGCGCCTCGCCCGCGAGGAAGGCCTGCTGGTCGGCGGCTCGTGCGGCATGGCCGTGGTGGCCGCGCTCGACGCGGCCCGCCGGGCCAAGGCGGGCGACGTGGTGGTGGTCCTGCTCCCCGACGGCGGCCGCGGCTACCTGTCCAAGATCTTCAACGACGACTGGATGGCCCGGTACGGCTTCCTGCACCCGGTCGACGGTTCGCCCACGGTGGCCGACGCGCTGGCCCGCAAGGACGGCGCGATGCCCCCGCTGGTCCACGTGCATCCGACCGAGACGGTCCGCGACGCGATCGACTACATGCGCGAGTACGGCGTCTCCCAGCTCCCGGTGCTCAAGGCCGAGCCCCCGGTCGTGACCGGCGAGGTGGCCGGCTCGATAGCGGAGAAGGCGCTGCTCGACGCCCTGTTCACCGGCCAGGCCCACCTGCACGACACGATCGAACGGCACATGGGCGAGCCGCTCCCGATGATCGGCGGCGGCCAGCCGGTCAGCGAGGCGGTGGCCATGCTCGAGAAGGCCGACGCCGCCATGGTCCTGATCGACGGCAAGCCGGCCGGCGTCCTGACCCGCCAGGACCTGCTGACTCACCTGTCCTGATCACGCATTCCCGGGCCGGCGCGGCGTCTCGTTGCGCCGGCCTCGGCGCGGCGTCTCGTTGCGCCGGCCTCGGCGCGTCTCCGAAGACGGATCATCAGGGTGCCCGGGGCGGGTCTCGAACCCGCACGCCTTCGTGAGGCAGCCGCTTTTAAGGCGGCCGTGTCTGCCGTTCCACCACCCGGGCCGGGCCGTCCGGCAGCTCCGCGCGCGGAATTACCGGTCTTAGGGCAGTCCCACGCGTGGGACTGCCCTAAGACACCGTATACGTCGGGACGACAGTAAGGGAGCCCGCCTCAGCGGGACCCGGCACCGACCGAGGGACGCTCGCCGGACGACTGCACCGGCGGGGTGACGTCGGTGAAGTCCTCGCGCGGCGAGTGCAGCTGGTTGAGGGCCACCGTCTCGCGCTTGAACAGCATCGCGAGGGTCCAGTCGGCGACCACGCGGGCCTTGCGGTGGAACGACGGGATGTGGCTCACGTGGTAGGAGCGGTGCATGAACCACGCGGGCCAGCCCTTGACCTTGATGCCGTAGACGTGCGCGACACCCTTGCCCAGGCCGAGACCGGCGACACTGCCGATGTACTTGTGCTTGTACTCCTTGGGCTCGCCCCCGAGGACGACCTGCCGGATGTTGTCGGCCAGCACCTTGGCCTGCCGGACGGCGTGCTGGGCGCTCGGCGAGCACCAGCCACCGGGGTTGGTCAGGTCGGGCACCTGGGCACTGTCGCCGGCGCTCCACGCGCCCTCGAGCACGTTGCCGTCGCTGTCGGCCACCTGCAGCGTGGGCAGGCAGTTGACGTGGCCCTTGGGACCGCGGGGCAGGTCAGTGTGGTCGAGCATCGGCGACGGCTTGACGCCGGCCGTCCAGACCAGGGTCTCGGCCCGGAATTTGTCGCCGTCGGAGAGCACGATCTCGCCGTCGACGCAGGAGTTGAGGAAGGTGTCGAGGCGCAGCGAGATGCCGCGCTTGTCGAGCTGACGGGCCGCGTACGCACCCATCTTGGGACCGACCTCGGGCAGGATCCGGTTGGTCGCCTCGACCAGGACGAACTTGATCTCGTCGGCGTCCAGCTCGGGGTAGTACTTCATCGCGTCGCGGACGACGTCTTCCATCTCGGCCAGGGCCTCGATGCCGGCGAAGCCGCCGCCGACGAAGACGAAGGTCAGCGCCGCCTTGCGCACCTCGGGGTCGGGCGTCACGGCCGCGACGTCGAGCTGGTCGAGAATGTGGTTACGCAGGTAGATGGCCTCACCGATGGTCTTGAGGCCGATGCCGCGCTCGCTCAGTCCGGGGATCGGCAGCGTCCGCGAGACGGAGCCCGGGGCCACGATGATGTGGTCGTAGCTCATCTCGGTGGCCGGGCCCTCGATGGGCTGGATGGTCACCGTCTTGCGTGCGTGCTCCACCTTCGTGACCTCGCCGGCCACTACGCGACACTTCTTGAGCTCGCGGCGGAGCGGCACGACGCTGTGCCGCGGGGAGATGTTGCCGGCCGCTGCCTCGGGGAGGAACGGCTGGTACGTCATGTGCGGCTGCGGGTCGATCACCACGATCTCGGCCCGGCGCCGGTTGAGCTTCTTCGACAGGCGCAGGGCGGCGTAAAGACCAACGTGCCCTGCACCGACGACGACGATGCGCTGCGGATTCACGTACGCCATTCTGCGCGTCCGGAAGCCCTCCGCGCCTCCTGGTGTGATGTTCGCCAATCCCATTTGTCAAGTGCTATGACACACAAGTTGCAGGGATATTTCACGCTCTATGAACAAGGCGTGATATCAGCAGCGTGGCGGTGGCCGCCCCGGCCAGTCCGACCACCGTGGCCACCAGGAACGGGCCCCCGGCGAGCTCGGTGGCCAGGCCGAGCGCGAACACGGTGAGCACGGCCGAGACCAGCACCACGGCCAGCGCCCGCAGCAGCCACAGGCCGACGACGTCGATGTTCACGACCGCGTCGTACGGCAGGACGGCGGCCAGCGCGGTGAGCGAATGTCCGAGGTAGAGCGCCGTCGCGATGGTCAGAACCCGCCACAGCGTCACCTCGGCGCCCTGGAAGGCGGTGTCGACCAGCCAGCCACCGATCACGACCAGCGCGGCGAACGTCGCCCCCCGGCCGCGCGGGGCGAACGCCGGGTAGAGGGCGACCACGGCCAGCGGGACGAAGAACTGGGTGCCGAACAGGGCCGACGGCCAGGCCACGGAGACCGCGACCAGGCCGCACACGGCGATCGCGACCCGCACCAGGAAAGGCAGCACGGTGGCCCGGGAGAAGCTGCGGCGCGCACCGCTGAGGCGGCGGGAGATCATCTCGATCATCAACGCCCCCGCGGGGCCGAGGCGAGCCGGGACACGTCACGCAGGACCAGGTCGAGGCTGCCCGCGCCGGCCCACTCGACGACCGGAACGCCGTGCTCGCGCAGCCGGCCCAGCACATTCTCCCGCTCGATCCGCCACAGCCGGGTGGCCAGCGGCGTCCACGGGCTGCGCACGTCGGGGGCGGCCTGCGCGGGCAGGGTGTCGACCGCCACCACGTACCGGCCGGACTGGGCCAGCGAGGCCAGCATGTCGGCCGACCGCGGGTCGATCAGCGGCGTGAGAACCATCACCAGGGCGTCCGACGACACGTGATGGGCGCCGAAGTCGCCCTCGCGCTCCATCGGATCGGGACGCACGTCGAGCAGCCACTCGAGCGCGATCAGATATTGCCGGCGGCCGGTCGCGGGACGCAGGCGCCGGGCGCCGGCCCCGTATTCGAGCAACGAGACCCGGTCACCGCGCTGCAGATAGTGCTCGGCGATCGCGGCACTCGCCCGCACCGTGGTGTCGAGCACCGATGCGCTGCCGGCCACACCGCCCGAGAGGCCGACCTCGCCCAGCACGTCGAGCAGCAGCACCACCTCGGCGTCCCGGTCGGACAGGGTGGAGGCGACGTGCAGGTCGCGCGTACGCAGGGAGACCCGCCAATCGATGCGCCGGAGACGGTCGCCCGGCGCGAACGGGCGTACCCCCGCAAGCTCTCCGCCCTCACCCATGCGGCGGGACCGGTGCGCGCCGACCAGACCGGCCGCGGCGGGCATGGCCTCGATCGCGTTGAACGGCTCGGTGACCGGATAGACGCGGACGCCGAGGGCCGGGGTCACCACCGGACGGCAGGCGAGCAGGCCACCGCAGGCGGCGACCCGGGCCGCGGCCGGACCCACGTCCTGCCGGCCCCAGCGCAGCGCGTCGCCGGACAGGTCGACCGCGGCCCACCCGTCCGAGGGCACCGTGATGGCGAACGGGCGGTCGGCGTGCTCCAGCTTGAGCCAGCGCGACGTGCGGGTGCGGACCACCACCAGGTCGTACGGGATGTCGTCGGGGTTGGTCACGGTGACCGAGGCCTGCACCTGACCGCCCTCGACCAGCAGCTCCTCGTCGGCGACAACCGCCAGTTCGGGCACGGCCCGGGGCATCCGGCGCAGATGGACCGCGGCGCCGATCGCGAACGGCGCGGCCAGCAGCACCAGATCGACGCGACCGAACGCCACGCCGAGCACCAGCAGCAGGCCGGTGAGCAGCACGGCACGGCCGAGCGCGCGGGTCGGCACCCAGGACGGGCCGTAGCCCCCCTCGGCCGACGCAGCCGGCGGCACGGCACGGCGCAGCAGCGGCTCCGGACCGGTCACGTCGCGGTGTACCCCGTCGCGTAGGTGGGCAGCGCGCCGCTGGCCGGGGCGGGCGTCGCCTGCAGCACCTCGTCGACCACGAAGGCCGGGTCGACCCGGCGCAGCCACATCTCGGGGCGCAGCGTGATGCGGTGGGCCAGGGCGGGGACGGCCACGTCCTTCACGTCTTCGGGCACCACGAAGTCACGACCGGCCATCGCGGCCCGGGCCCGGGCCAGCAGCAGCAACGCCAGCGAGCCACGCGGCGACGAGCCGACCAGCACCGACGCGTGCTCGCGGGTGGCCGAGGCCAGCGACACGCAGTAGCGCCCGATGGAGTCTTCGACGGCGATCGTCTCGAGCGCCGCCTGCATCGACTGCAGCGTGGCCGAGTCGACCACCGGCTGCAGGAAAGCCTCCTCCTGGCGGCGGGACATCCGGCGCTGCAGCACCTCCCACTCCTCCTGAGCGGTCGGATAGCCGAACGAGACGCGCAGCAGGAACCGGTCGAGCTGGGCCTCGGGCAGCGGGTAGGTGCCCTCGTATTCGATCGGGTTGGCCGTGGCCAGCACGTGGAACGGCGGGTCGAGACGGTAGGTCACGCCCTCGACCGAGACCTGCTTCTCCTGCATCGCCTCGAGCAGGGCGGCCTGCGTCTTCGGCGGCGTCCGGTTGATCTCGTCGGCCAGCAGCATGTTGGTGAACACCGGGCCGGCCCGGAACGCGAAATCGCCCTTGCGCTGGTCGTAGAGGAACGAGCCGGTCACGTCGGCCGGCAGCAGGTCGGGGGTGAACTGCAACCGGCGGAAGTCGAGGCCGAGCGCCTGCGCGAAACAGCGGGCGGTCAGCGTCTTGCCCAGACCGGGGAGGTCTTCGAGCAGCACGTGCCCGCCGGCCAGGATGCCCGCCAGCACCAGTTCGAGCGAGTCGCGCTTGCCGACCACGACGCTGCCGACCGAGTCCAGGACGGCACCGGCCAGCCTGCCCACCTCGTACGGGGGAAGGGCCTTCACGCCTGTCTCCGTCACCACGCCATCCTTCTCACAGTCGTTCCAGAACGTCTACGTAGGACTCCAGATCACGAGCCTTGGGCATCCGCCGCCCGCGCTCGTGCAGAGCCTCCCAGAGCGGCTCGCCGAGCAGCTCACGGGCACGCCGCGGATCGGTCGCCCGGGTGATCCCGTGACGCAACCGCAGGCGCTCGTCGGTGAGCTCGGCCAGCACCGGCAGAACGTTACGCGAGTACAGATCGTCCTCGGCGTTGGCCCGCTCGAGATTCTGCTCCCAGCGGCGCACGGCCGCGCGCAGCGAATCGGTTCCGGCGCTGCCGTCCGAACCGGCCCGCCGGTCGGAGCGCTTGGGGGCCGCCGGGGCCCGCACCTCGGCCACCGCCAGCAGGATCAACCGCAGCCCGGCCAGGGCGGTCACCACAAAGATGATCGAGATCTCGTAGTCGGCCGAGCGCAGCACGGCCACCACGACCACGGTGGCCAGCGCGATCAGCAGCAGGTTGCGTAAGGCCCAGGCCGTCCACGAGCGCCGGCGTTCGGGCGCGGGCTCGTCGGCGACCGGCGGTTCCTCGCGCTGACCGAAAAGATCCTCGAGTCCGCCCGTGCTCACGCCGGCACCCCCGCGCCCAGGTCGGCCCGCAGGCGCTCGAGAGCCGAGCGGGCCTGGCGGCGCATCTGGTCGTCCACCGTGTGCGTGGCGTAGCGGGCCTGCCGGTAGACATCGAGCAGCGCGGCCAGCACCTGCGCGTCGACCTGCTGCTCGCGCAGAAGGCGGCCGACCAGGTCGGTCGGGCTGTCGCCGGGATGCCGCAGGGTGCCCGCGGCGGCGGCCGCCTGTTCCAGCCGCACCCAGCACGCGATGACGGCCCGGCGCGGGTCACGGTCGGTGTCGGACAGCTCTTCCAGGCCGGCGTCCAGAGCGTCGATCAGTTCCTCGGCCGTACGCGGTGGTTCCTTACGGTTCGGGCGACGCCGCTTGTTCTTGCCCGACCGGCGCCGGCGATCGCGGATCAGGGAGTAGATCAGCAGCCCGACGATGACCGCACCGATCACGATGAGGACGACCAGAGCCGCCTTATTGATCCAGTCGGGCAGGCCCTGGGCGGCCTCGGGCGGCGCGGCCGACGGCTGGTTGGACGGCCGGACGGTCGGCAGCAGCGGCGCCTGGGTGGTCGGCTCGTCGCGGACGATCTGCTCGAGGCGGGGCTCGGACCGGGTCGCGGCCAGCGCCGTGCCGAAGAGCAGCACGAGGACGGCGGCCAGGGGCCACCAGCGTCTGATCGCCGCGAGGGTCATCGGTCCGTTCCGTTACATCCCGGCCAGCCGCTTCGCCTCGGTGAAGACGTCGTCGAGCATGGCCGGGGTGAGCTTACCGGTGAAGGTGTTCTGCTGACTGACGTGGAAGCACCCGAGAAGATCAGGCACACCCGGTTGGCTGACCTTGGCGCCGTGCCCGAACTTCGGACGGGGCACCGGCGGCCGCACACCGTAGACCGCGGTCATCGCGGGCCACCACGCCTGCCAGGCGAAAGCCCCGAGCGCGACCACCACCCGCAGCGTGGGGCGGATCAGCTCGAGCTCGCGGTGCAGCCACGGCGCGCACCGGTCACGCTCGGCCGGGAGCGGCTTGTTGTCCGGCGGGGCGCACCGGACGGCGGCGAAAACGCGCAGGTGACGCAGGGCCAGGCCGTCGTCGGCGGAGACGCTCGTCGGCTGGTTGGCCAGGCCGGCCCGGTGCAGGGCGGCGAACAGCACGTCACCCGACCGGTCGCCGGTGAAGATGCGGCCGGTGCGGTTGCCGCCGTGCGCGGCCGGGGCCAGGCCGAGAATGCCGATCTCGGCGTCGGCCACGCCGAACCCGGGGACCGGGCGGCCCCAGTAGTGCTGGTCGCGGAAGGAGGCGCGTTTGGTCGCGGCGACCTCCTCGCGCCAGGCGACCAGGCGCGGGCAGGCGAAACAGTCCGCGATCTCGGCGTCCAGGTCGGCGAGCGTTGCGGCTTTCGTCGTACGCGGGTCGGAGTTCACGCCTTCGGTTTCAGGCACAACAGGTAGCCATTGTCGCTGCCACTCGCGTAGACGTAGAACTCTTCCTTGGGCTGGAAGTACTTGTTGCACGAGTCGCTGTGCGTCGAGCTCTTGCCGTCGACCCGGGCCACGACGGAGAACCGGGCGTCGGGCGCGGTGCAGTCGACGATGTTCGCCCCGGTCTCGGTGGTGCCCTCGTCGGAGACGGACTTGTCGGACGCGATGCAGTCACCCGCCTTGGCGTCACCGGCCGCGTCGCCGCCCAGGAAGAGGGCGCTGACCGCATAGACGGCGGCGGCCACCACGACGGCGATGACCACAGCCGCGACAAGCACGCTCCCCCGCCGCTTGGGCTCGTCGACGGCGGTCTCGGGGGCTGTGCTCACAGAGGGTCCTCTCACCAGGGTGGGCCGGTCGACCATAGCGACCGGCCCGCACTCGTGGCGAACCCGGACGTCAGCCTTTCGGGCGCAGGCAGAGCACGTAACCGCCGCCCGCGGTGCTGCCGTAGACGAAGTACTTCTCGTCGTCGGGGAAGAACTTTTCGCAAGCGGTGCTGTCGGGGGAACTCTCGCCCTCGACGCGGGCCACGACGGTGAACTCGGCCCGCGGTGAGGTGCAGTCGATGCGTTCGGCCGAGGTCTCGGAGGTGCCGGTGTCGGCGACCGTGCCGGAGGCAGTGAGGCAGTCGCCGGCCCGGGCGTTCTTGGCGGGATCGGCGGCGGCGGCGATGAGGGCGCTCACGCCGAAGGTGCCCAGGCCGACCAGCAGGATGGCGCCTAGTGCTACGGCCATCAGCACTACCTTGAGGACGCTGCGCGGCTTGGGCGCGGGTGCGCCCGGCTGCGGATAGGCGGGGTAGCCCGCGGGCGGGTAGCCGGGCTGACCGGCGGGCGGAAAGCCTGGCGGCGGATAGCTGGGCGCGCCGAACTGCGGCTGGGCGAACTGGGGCTGGGCGGGCGGCGGACCGAACTGCGGCTGCGTGGGCGGCGGACCGAAGTGCGGCTGGGCGGGCGGCGGCGGACCGAAGTGCGGCTGCGTGGGCGGCGCGGTGAACTGCGCCTGCGACGTGAACTGAGCCTGTGGTACCGCGGCATTCGGCCCGGATTGGGGCTGAACGGGCGGCTGCGGGGGCTGCCACGGGTTGGGCGGCGGTCCGTTGTACGGCGCGAACGTGGGGTCGGCGGGCGGGATGTCGCTCACGGGTGGTCCTTTCCGCGAGCCCGGCCCTGGGCGGAAGGCCGGATCACGCGGAGCAGACAGTAGCGATCACCACGAATCCCCGCGACCCCTATGAGCGCGTGGGAGCAGGCGTCGGAGGCTCGGCCGGCTCACTCGGCGACACCGACACCGACGCTGACGGCGGGGACGACGGCTCCTGGTCCAGGAACGAAGCGCTGGGCTCGACCGTCCGGGACGCGGCCGGGGCCGGGGAGCCGAACGGCGCGGCCTCCGGGCAGTACGGGTAGCCCATCGACCGGGAATGCCACGACTCCCCGGTGTCGGGGTCGTTGCAGTACGCGTTGCCCATCTGGATCGGCGAGCCCTCCTGGTCGAAGAGCCGCGCCCCCGGCACCAGCTTGCCCTGGCTGTCGTAGACGAAGACGTCGGTCACGTAGTCGTACGGGTTGCCGCCGCCCGAATAGCCCACGTCGCTGTAGCCGGGGTCTCGCACATCACTGTCGGCGCTGAAGAAGCCGCCGATCGCGAACAGCGCCAGGAACACCGCGCCGAAGTTCACCGCGTAGCGCTTCCAGCCGGTGCCGGTCAGGTCGCGCCGGCCGACCAGGATGGAGCCGACCACGCAGCCGCCGAGCAGCAGCAACGCGATGAACGTGCTGCCGCCGACGCGCGGGAGCAGGCCGGGGCTCTGTGAGCCGGCGTCGAACAGGTAGGCCAGCGCCATCGCGGTCAGGTAGCCGCGCAGCACCCACCACGCGGGACGCAGCAGGCGGAGGAAGTCGCTCGCCTTGTCGTACCCGATGACCGGCCCGATTTTGACGTCGGCCCGGCCGAGGATGCGGACGACGTCGGCGCGGGCCTCCATCAGCGGGGCGAAGTTGGTGCGCTTGGGCGGGTCGGGGAAGCCGCCGACGAAGCCGGCCGCGGTGGAGCGCAACTCCGCCGCGTACGCCTCGGGGGCGCCCAGCCGGTCGGTCAGGGTGACCGTGTCTTCGGCCCGGATCTCGGCCAGGTGCTCGGGCAGGTCTTCGAGCAGTTCGGCCCGGGTGGCCTCGGGCAGGTCGGCCAGCGCCGCGCGGACACGCTCGACGTACTCGGTGATCTCGTCCTGTGCCGTGGTGTTCACGCCGTCCCCCGCTCGCGAAGCAGATCGTCCATGGTGGATGCGAAGCCGTGCCACACTTTGCCCGATCGCTGCAACTCGGCGTGCCCGGCGGCGTTGAGGCCGTAGTACTTGCGGTGCGGACCCTCGATGCTGGGCACCACATAGCTGTTGAGGTAGCCGCCGGCGAAGAGGCGCCGCAGAGTGCCGTAGACCGAGGCGTCGCCGACGTCTTCGAGCCCGGCCGTGCGCAGGCGGCGAAGGATGTCGTAGCCGTAGCCGTCCCCGTCGCGGAGCACGGCGAGCACGGCCAGGTCGAGGACACCCTTCAGCAGCTGGGTCGTATCCACGCGGTGGACAGTACTGCGCAATGCGAAATACCGTCAAGACGAGAGTAGTGACCAGGCCGTCACCGGGCCGATCTCCAAAAAAGATCAGGCGAGCGAGTAGCAGATCCCGTCGAGGATGTCGTGCTCCGAGGCGATCACGGTCGAGTGGCCGGATCGTTCCATGACGATGCGCAGGATCAGGGCCCCGGCACCGATCACGTCGGCCCGGCCGGGGTGCATCACGGGGAGGGCCCGCCGCTGCTCGACCGTCATGGCCAGCAGGTCGGCGGTCACCCGGGACACGTCGTCCAGGCTCACCGGGGAATGGTGGATGGCGTCGGCGTCGTACGCGGGAAGGCCCATGGCCAGGGCGGTGACGGTGGTGACCGAGCCGGCCAGCCCGACGATGGTGCGGGCCTCGCGGCCGGGCACGGCGGTCAGCGCGATGTCGACCGCCGCCGTGATGTCGCGCTCGGCGTTGTGGATCTCGGCCGCGGTGGGCGGGTCGCTGTGCAGGTGCCGTTCGGTCATCCGGACGCAGCCGATGTCCATCGAGATGGCGTGGTCGACCGCGGCCGCGCCGGTGACGAACTCGGTCGAGCCGCCGCCGATGTCGAACACCAGGTAGGGCTGCTCGGCGGTGAGGCCGGCGACCGCGCCCGCGAACGAGAGCCGGGCCTCCTCGTCGCCGCTGATCACCTCGGGGTCGACGCCGAGCACGCCGCGGACCATGTCGCGGAACTCCTGCGCGTTGGACGCGTCGCGCGAGGCCGACGTGGCGCACATGCGCACCCGGCTGATGCCCAGCTCGGCGATCTCCGCGGCATAACCGAGGAGGGCTTTCCGCGTACGGGACAAAGCCCCCTCGGACAGCCGTCCGGTGCGGTCGACGCCCTCGCCCAGCCGGACGATCTCCATCCGGCGGGACACTTCGGTGAACCCGCCGCCCGAGGAGGCCACGTCGGCGATGAGCAGGCGGATCGAGTTGGTCCCGCAGTCGATCCCGGCTACCCGTTTCATAGGTGCAGCAGCATTCTCGTGTTCCCCAGGGTGTTGGGCTTGACCCGTTCCAGGTCGAGGAATTCGGCGACACCTTCGTCGTACGAGCGAAGAAGCTGCTCGTAGACCGCATGCGGAACCGGCGCGCCGTCGATCTCGGTGAACCCGAACGAGCCGAAGAACCGGGTCTCGAAGGTGAGGCAGAAGACCCGCCGGATGCCCAGGTCGCGGGCCACACCGACCAGGCACTCGACGATCTTGTGGCCGATCTTCTGGCCGCGGTGGGCCGGATCGACGGCGACCGTGCGGATCTCGGCCAGGTCTTCCCACATCACGTGCAGGGCGCCGCATCCGAAGACGTGGTCGTCGTCGTCCACCGCGACCCAGAACTCCTGCACCGACTCGTACAGGGTGACGGTCGCCTTGCTCAGCAGCCGGCGGTCCGAGGTGTATTCGTCGACGAGGGCACGGATGGCCCGGACGTCCTTGGTGCGCGCGCGCCGGATCTCCACGGTCACTCAGCCTTGGGTACGCAGGGGCCCTCGGCCCACCACGGTTCGACCGCGTCGCGGACCTCGTCACCGAAAGGATTCACGCCCCGGCCCACGGCCAGCGCGTGTCCGAGGTGAACATGCAGGCATTTCACCCGATCGGGCATGCCACCGGCGGCCACGTGCGCGATCTCGGGCACGTCGTCGATCGCCTTGCGCCGGGACAGGTAGTCCTCGGTGGCCAGTTTGTACTGCGCGGCCAGCTCGGGATCGGTGGCCAGGCGCTCCTGCATGTCGCGCATGACCCCGGCCGACTCGAGCCGGCTGCAGGCCGCGGTGGCGTGCGGGCAGGTCAGGTAGTAGAGCGTGGGGAACGGGGTGCCGTCGTCCAGGCGCGGCGCCGTCTCGACCACATCGGGGTTGCCGCACGGGCAGCGGTGCGCGATCGCACGCGTGCCGCGGGGGCGACGGCCGAGCTGGGCCTCTACTGCATCAAGATCTTGTTCTGACGGTTGTGCCATGTCAGTTGGTGGACTCCGCGTCGGCGGCTCGGACGCTGCTCCACAGCGTGTCGTACCAGCGGTCGGGTGCGGCCGCCGGGGCATTCCTCCCGGCGTCGGCAGCGGCGCCGGCCGGATCGTTGGTGACCACGAGCGCGGTCTCTCCCTGCCTCACGTAGAAGAGTTTCTCGCGCGCCTGCGCCCGCAGATATTCCGGGTCCTTCCACTTCTGCAGGTCCTGCGTCTTCTGCGCGATCTGCGCCTGCTGGGCGGCCCGGTCGGCCTCGAGCTGGGCGATCTGCGATTCCTGAGCCAGATAGACCCGCAGCGGGTAGGTGTAGGCCAGCGCGAGCGCGACGAACACGCTGATCAGAACCATCGCCCGGCCGGTCAGGGCGCGAGGCCGGGGCGCGGCCGTGCGCTTGGTGGCGCCTCGGGCTGCGTTTCCCGTACGCCGGGAGGCCGTCGGACGGTTCGCGCCTTTGCTCGCGGCGACGTTCTTGCTCGTGCTGGTGCGCGCCGCCGCCGCGCCGCTCCGGACATTTCCGGTAGTCCGGACCGGCCCGGTGTGCCGCACGCGCGACGATCCGGGGCGGCGGGATGGACCCTGACCGCTCGGTGATCGTCGCTGTGTCGTCACCCCAACCCCTCCGTCACGTGTCGTGGCGCCCGCTGGAAACCTATGCCCGTTTCCGCGGGCGCCACAACTCCATGATCTAGCGGGCGTCCGTCACGCCGTGCGGTAACGCGGGAAAGCGCCCGCACCGGCGTACCGGGCCGCGCCCTCCAGCTGCTCCTCGATGCGCAGGAGCTGGTTGTACTTCGCGACCCGGTCGGACCGCGCCGGAGCACCGGTCTTGATCTGGCCACTGCCCACCGCGACGGCCAGGTCGGCGATCGTGGTGTCCTCGGTCTCGCCCGAACGGTGGCTCATCATCGTCTTGAAGCCGGCCCGGTGGGCCAGGTCGACGGCGTCGAGCGTCTCGGTCAGCGAGCCGATCTGGTTGACCTTGACCAGCACGGCGTTGGCCGCGTTCTCGGCGATGCCCCGGCCGATGCGGGTCGGGTTGGTGACGAACAGGTCGTCGCCGACGATCTGGAGCTTGCCGCCGAGCTCGGCCGTCATCGCGCTCCAGCCGGCCCAGTCCTCCTCGTCCAGCGGGTCCTCGATCGAGACGATCGGGTACTCGGCGGCGAGCTTGGCGTAGTACGCGATCATCTCGTCGGTCGACTTCGGGGCGCCCTCGAAGACGTACGAGCCGTCCTTGTGGAACTCGGTCGCGGCGACGTCCATGGCGAAGACGATGTCGGTGCCCACGGTGAAGCCGGCGGCCTGCACGGCCTCGGTGATCAGGTCGAGGGCGGACGCGTTGGACGGCAGGTTGGGCGCGAAGCCACCCTCGTCGCCCAGGCCGGTCGAGAGGCCCTTCTTCTTCAGCACCGACTTGAGCGCGTGGTAGACCTCGGCGCCGGTGCGCAGAGCCTCGCGGAAGGTCGGGGCGCCGATCGGCGCGATCATGAACTCCTGCACGTCGACGTTCGAGTCGGCGTGGGCGCCACCGTTGAGGATGTTCATCATCGGCACCGGCAGGACGGCCGCGTTGGGGCCGCCCACGTAGCGGAACAGCGGCAGCTCGGCGCTCAGCGCGGCGGCCTTGGCCACCGCGAGGGAGACGCCCAGGATCGCGTTGGCGCCCAGCTCGCTCTTGTCGGCGGTGCCGTCCAGGTCGAGCATCTTCTGGTCGATCAGGCGCTGCTCGCTCGCCTCGTAACCGACGAGCTCGTCGGCGATCTTGTCTTCGACGTTCGAAACTGCCTTCTCGACGCCCTTGCCCAGGTAACGGCCCTTGTCGCCGTCACGCAGCTCGATCGCCTCGAACGCTCCCGTGGAGGCGCCCGAAGGCACCGCGGCGCGGCCGACCGTGCCGTCGTCGAGCCCGACCTCGACCTCGACGGTCGGGTTGCCCCGGGAGTCGAGGATCTCGCGGGCGACGATCGCTTCGATGGTGGCCATGTGTCGTGTCGCTCCCTTGTTGTAAGGCGGCCGCTCACTGCTCCTGGGGTGCCTCACAGGGAGGCAGCCCGCTCAGATGCATGGGGCCCGCCAAATCACCGACCGCGACCCTGCGGCCGACCACAGCAAGAGCGTATCGAGCCCTGGAAGCGTACGTGCGGCTGCCCTGCGCTTTCCACGGCGAGGTTTTAACTAAGGTCCTCCTCGGGTTCACCGATTACCCCGGCACTATGAGCACACCATCGCTTCCCGCCGGCGGGTC
This sequence comes from Paractinoplanes bogorensis, assembly GCF_018829635.1. GTDB lineage: Bacteria > Actinomycetota > Actinomycetes > Mycobacteriales > Micromonosporaceae > Actinoplanes > Actinoplanes bogorensis. Next base: position 286,499 of record NZ_JAHKKG010000012.1, on the reverse strand, counting down.
GTTCATCGAGATGACCGCGTACGGCGAAACGCAGTCCGGAGTCCGCGTCGTGTCGGCCGAAGGCACCGCCGTGACGCTCTCGCTCGCGCTCGCCGACGTGCCCGCGGCCGGGTCGACGGTGACACTGCATTGGGCCACGGCCCAGCGCGGGCGCTATGCCTCGCTGGCCACGGTCGCCGCCGTGGACGGCAACCGGGTCGAGGTCCACCTGGCCGGTGAGCCCTCGTTCGAGCAGAGCCGCGACTACGTCCGCGGCGGGGGCGGCGAGCCGATCGTGCTCCTCGTGCCCTCTTTTTCTCCGGCTGAAGGCCACGTACGCGACCTGAGCGAGCACGCCGTGCGGGCGCAGTTCACCGACGTCGAGGTGCAACCCGGCGACGAGATCACGCTGCGTATCCAGGTCGGCGACGACGTGGTGGAGTTCGGCGCCCAGGCGGTCAAGGTGAGCTCGATGCGGCAGCGGATCCCCCGCCGCGGGCCGATGATCGTCGAGATGGTGGCCGTCTTCACCGAGTCGGACGAGTATCAGGCCAAGGTCATCCGGCGTTACATCATGCACGAGCAGTTGATGTCACGGGCACGCAGCGCAGCCGCCCAGTAACTGGTTTGCCTCGGGTTGCGCGCATGGGCCAAGGTGTCAGTCGTGCTCACCGTTACGCGCCTTACGACCGCCGGCCTCGCCGCCGCGTGCGTGGCGCTGCTGGGCCTGTCCGGCTGCGGCGACATCGACGAGGCGAGCGCGTCCCCGCTGAGCCGCGACGACCTGATCACCGAGACGGCCGACCAGCTGGCGGCCGGGGCCAACCTCACCTATTCGGCGAAATATCAGGTGGCGGGCGGCGAGACGGCGACCGTGAATCGGGCGCAGAGACCACTGCGTTCCTCGTACGTATATCCCGGCGGCCGCCTCATCGTCACCACCACGGTGACGGTGAAATGCACGGGCTCGACGGTGTGCGACTCGCGGGCGGCCGACCCCGCGGCCGCGGCCACGCTCAACGACGGCCCGCTGATCTCCCCCGAGGCCGCCCAGGCCATGCTGGCGACCGCGGCGCTCGACCCGATCGTCGACACCAAGTCGCACGACACCACGATCGCCGGTCGCCACGCGACGTGCCTGCTGCTCGACGGCGTCGACGGCACGCCCGCCAAGAAGTTCGACCTGTGCGTGACCAACGAGGGCGTGCTGGCCAGCTTCACCGCCACGATCGACGGCGTCCGCATCGACCAGGCCCTGACCGCGTACGCGGAAGAGCTGCCCTCCGACGCCTTCCTGGTGCCGCCGGGCGCGAAGCTGGTCGACAAGTCCCCTCGGTAGGCTCGCGCACCATGTCGTACTCGCCGGTGCCCGAACTCAACCTCCTCAAGGCGTTCCAGGAGCAGACGGGCGGCAGCTACTACGCCGACGGCTTCGCCCTGACCGACTACGACGACAAGTCCGGTTTGACGGCCGGCTGGTCCGACGACGCCGAGTTCCTGGCCGGCCTGACCCCGTTCGCCGAGGCCACGGGAAGCGGCTCGTTCTACGCCTTCTGGCACCTGGACGACCGCTCCGACCCGCCGGTGGTCGTGTTCGGCGACGAGGGCGGCCAGCACGTGGTGGCCCGCAACGTCCGCGAAGTGCTGATCCTGCTCACGTTCGACGCCGAGCCGATGGTCGACTGGGACGAGGTGACGTTCTACCGCGCCCCCGACGACGAGCACAGCACCGCCCACGACGCCTACGTGACGTGGCTGGCCGAGCACTTCGACCTGTCCCCCACCGACGACCCCGACGCCATCGTCAAGGTCGCCCAGGCCGAGTTCGGCGACCGCTTCACGGCTTGGGCCGACGCCCACCTGCCCAGCTGACCCCGGGCGGTCAGACGCCGAGCAGGGTGCGCAGGTGGCGGGGCGGCGGGGAACCGTGGGCCAGCATCGCGTCGTGCCAGGCTCGCGGGGTGGCGCCGAACGGGCGGGCGGCGGCGATCGCGGCCACCTCGGTGTAGCCGACGAAGTAGGTGGAGAGCTGGGTCGACGTGAGGAGTGCGCGGCGCCACTTGCCGGCGGCCTCGCCCTCCTCCTGGAAGCCGGCGCCGGTCATCATCGCCATCGCGTCGGCCTCTTGCAGGTCGTCGCAGTGGACCAACTGGTCGATGATCGCGTTGAGGCTCATCCGGAGCTGCATCTTGAGCTGCTGGAGACGGACCGGGAGGCCACCGAAGCCCAGGTCGGCCATCGCCTCTTCGGTGTAGACGGCCCAGCCCTCGACGAACGGGCCGGACCAGCCCAACGCGCGCACCCGGGTCGCGGCCCGGAAGCGGCGGGAGTGGGCCAGCTGCAGGAAGTGGCCGGGCATCGCCTCGTGCACGGTCAGGTCGCGGATCATGTGGTTGTTGTATTCGCGGTAGAACGACTCGACCCGCTCGGCCGACCAGTCGGACGGGGTCGGTGAGATGCAGTAGAACGTGGGGACGTCGGCCGTCTCGAGCGGGCCGGGCGGGTCGCAGTAGGCCACCGCGACGCCCCGGGCGAACTCGGGCATCTCTTCGATGACGCACGGGTCGTCGATCAGGCTGACCAGGTCGTGCTCGCGGACGAAGGCCGTCGCCTCCGCCATCGTCAGCTTGGCCAGATCGACGATCGTGTCGTCGGCCGGGTGCTGGGCGCCCAGCTCATTCAGGGCGCGCCGCACCGTCTCGTCGGTGGCCGGGCCACCGGTCAGCTCGGCCGCGGCCTCGCGCAGGCGCTCGCTGGTGCGTTCGAGGTTGGCCTGGGCGCGGGCCAGCACCTCGGCCGCGGGCAGCTCGGTGTCGAGGGTGTGCCAGAGACGCGCCTCCCACAGTCGGCGGCCCAGGCGCGGGTCGCGGCCGGGATCGCCGCGGTCGAGCAGGCCGCGCAGGAAGCCGTCGAACTCGTCGAGCGCCTTGAGCGCGGCCGCCGAGGACGGCTCGAGGGCCGGGCGCATGCCGGGTTCCTGCTCGAGCAGCGGCGGCAGCTCGTCGCGGATCAGCGCCGCCGTGCCGGCGAACTGGCCGATCGCCGTCTCGGCGTGGATGCGCGGCACGTCGCGCAGCACCGCGCGAGCCGTGGCCAGGGCGTCGGGGATGGCCGCGAGCCGGCCGCCAAGGCTGGCCAGGCGTTCCTCGGCCGGGGCGAACTGGCGCGAGATCAGCGCGTGCAGCAGCGGGCCGGGATTGTGCTCGAGCGGGTTCCACTCGTGCTCGCGGATGTCGCCCAGCTCGAACAGGCCGCGCTCGGCCATGGCGCTGAGCATGGCGTGGTCGACCTGGTCTTCGGGGTCGAGGGCGTCGGCGTCGATGCCGGAGAGCGCGTCGGTGGCGTCGCGCAGCATGGCGACCTGGGCCCCGACGGCACCGGGGGAAAGGTCGGGCAGCCGGTCGTCGAAGCGGTGGTCACCGGAGAAGGTGGCCAGCCCGGGGCTGCTCTCGAGGAGGGCGTCGACGATACGTTCGGCGAGGGGTACGAACTCCGGCATGCCGTGAAACCTACTCCGCGGCTCTGACCGCCTTCGCGTATTCCAGCGCGGCGCGGCGCAGGGCCTGCTCGGCGTCGGGTTCCTCGGCGACCATCCGGAGCAGCCGGGACCCGAGATCCGAACCGTCGGGCAGGGGTACGGCGAGGCCGGCTCGATGCGTACGGGAAAGAATCTTGGCGGCCAGGGACAGTGCCGGCTGACTCAGGGCAATGCCGTCGAGCGCCGAATCGCGGGTCTTCTCGGCCTTCTTGATGTCGTCCCAGTTGCGGGTGATCTCGTCGAGGTCGGCCACCTCGACCCCGGCGAAGACGTGCGGGTTGCGGCGCACCATCTTGTCGACCAGCCCGGCGGCCACGTCGTCGACGGTCCAGGCCTCGTCCTCGGGCAGTTCCTCGGCCAGCCGCGCGTGCAGGACGATCTGCAGCAGCACGTCGCCGAGTTCCTCGCGCAGTGCGTCGGTGTCGCCCGACTCGATCGCGTCGAACGCCTCGTAGCTCTCCTCGAGCAGGTAGGGCGCGAGCGTCTCGTGCGTCTGGGCCCGCTTCCACGGGTCGCCGCCGGGCGAGAGCAGCCGGTCCATCACCGCGACGGCGTCGAGCAGGCGGGCGCCCGGCGGGTCCCACGAGCCGTACATCAGCTCGAGTTCGGCCAGGCCGGGCTCGCGGGCCAGGCGCAGGCCCAGGCTGCGGGCGAACGACTCGTCACCGGCCGGGCCGGCCAGCCAGACGACGGCCTCGTGGCCGGCCAGCTCGGCGATCAGGGTCTCCGGGTCGCCGACCAGAATCGTGACCGGCACGCCGCTCTTCCGCAGCGCGTGCGCCTGCTCGGTCTCGGCCGCGGCAAAAACCGGATTTTCCCGTACGACGTCCCAGGCGGCCGCCGTGAGCAGGCCGGCCGGGAGTCGGGGCGACGTGACGAGCAGGTAGATCCGTGCGGTCATGCTCGCAACTTTGCCAGTTTTCGCGGAGTAGCCATCCCTAGCCCCCACCCGCCCTGGGGAGAAGGAAGGGAGACTACCGCGCTGTCAAATCAGAAGAGCCGGTTATCCACAGGGAAGGACACAGGCCGTCAGGAGACGTCGGTGACCGGGCTGCCCTTGTCCTCGCCGAGGGGGACGACGACGAGCGGCTTGAGCTCGCCCTGCTGGGTCTGGAACTCGAGCACCGGGATGCCGAGCGGCTGGTAGCGCGGGTTCACCGTGATGTCCATCGTGCCGGTGAGCTCGGCGACCTCTTTCTTCACGGCGGCCGCGGTCTTGACCAGCGTCAGGTTCTCGGCCGGCAGCTGCTGCTTGAACGCCTCGAACGTGGTGCCGGCCGGCACCTCGCCCGACGTGGTCAGCACGTCGAAGACCTCGCGCAGGTCGTCGTCGGTGGCGTTGGCGGCCGACGACTGCACCTTGGTGCGCAGCGCGCGGATCAGGCCGTCGAACTCGGCGTAGAGCCGCACGTACTCGGCCGACTGCGGCAGGCGCAGCTGGCTCGCGTAGTCGCCCAGGGCCAGGTCGGTCGGCACGCTCACGCTCTCGCGCTTGGCCACGGCCATCATCACGTCGTGGCCGACCAGGGTGCGCACGATGTCGGCGCGGGTGATCGGCAGCTTCACCGCCGCGCCGGAGGCCTCCGGCTGCTGCGCGGCGGCGCTGGTGAGCGCGGCCGACGCGTTGTCCCAGACCTCCTGCACGCGGGCCTCGGTGACCTTGGCGGTGTCACCGACATAGGCGGCCACGGACGGCTCGGCCCGGCAGGCGGTCAAGCCGGCCAGCCCGAGAGACGCAACGACGACGATGGATGCCAGTCGGCGAGCACGACGCATGACGTCGACTCTCTCACGTCAGTTATGAGCGAGATCACCCGACCCCGGCCTTTGCGGGGACCGGCACGTCGCCCAGCACGTCCTTGAGCAGCTGGGCGCACCACTCCAGCAGCGCCTGGTCGCGCAGCGGCTCGCCGCCGACCCGCCGGGTGCTGGGCCGGGGCACGCTCACCTGGTCGGTCGCGTGCTTGTAGACCGAGTCGGGGTGGTAGCGCTTGAGCCGCAGCTGCTTCGAGTCGGGCAGCGGCAGCGGCGAGAACCGGATGTGCTTGCCCTGCATCGAGACGTCGGTCAGCCCGTACGCCCGGGCGGTCTGCCGGAACCGGGCCACCGCGATCAGGTTGGCCACCTGGGCCGGCGGCTCGCCGTAGCGGTCGGTCATTTCGGCCACCACCTCGTCGAGGGCCTTCGTGTCGCGGGCCTCGGCCAGCTTGCGGTACATCTCGAGGCGCAGCCGCTCGACCGCGATGTAGTCGACCGGCAGGTGCGCGTCCACCGGCAGATCGATCTTGACCTCGGGCTCCTCCTCGGGGCGTTCGCCCTTGAAGGCGCTGACCGCCTCGCCGACCATGCGCACGTAGAGGTCGAAGCCGACCCCCTCGATGTGGCCGGACTGCTCGCCGCCGAGCAGGTTGCCGGCGCCGCGGATCTCGAGGTCCTTCATCGCCACGTACATGCCGGCGCCGAGCTCGGTGTGCTGGGCGATGGTGGCCAGCCGCTCGTGCGCGGTCTCGGTGAGCGGCTTCTCGCGCGGGTAGAGGAAGTAGGCGTACGCCCGTTCCCGTCCCCGGCCGACCCGGCCCCGGATCTGGTGCAGCTGGGCCAGGCCGAGCAGGTCGGCCCGCTCGACGATCAGCGTGTTGGCGTTCGGGATGTCGATGCCGGACTCGACGATCGTGGTGCAGACCAGGACGTCGAACTCCTTTTCCCAGAAGCCGACCATCACCTTCTCCAGCTGCTCCTCGCTCATCTGGCCGTGCGCCACCGCGACCCGGGCCTCGGGCACCAGCTCACGCAGCCGGCGGGCCGCCTTGTCGATCGACTCGACCCGGTTGTGCAGATAGAACACCTGGCCGTCGCGGAGCAGCTCGCGGTGGATGGACGCGGCGACCTGCTTGTCGTCCTGGGCACCGACGAAGGTGAGCACCGGGTGCCGTTCCTCGGGCGGGGTGGCGATGGTCGACATCTCGCGGATGCCGGTGATCGCCATCTCGAGCGTGCGCGGGATCGGCGTGGCCGACATGGTCAGCACGTCGACCGAGGCGCGCAGGGCCTTGAGCTGCTCCTTGTGCTCGACGCCGAAGCGCTGCTCCTCGTCCACGATGATCAGGCCGAGGTTTTTGAACTTGGTCGAGTTGGCCAGCAGGCGGTGGGTGCCGATGACGATGTCGGCGGTGCCGTTGGCCGCCTCCTCCAGGGTGATCGTCGTTTCCTTGGGTGTCTGGAACCGGGACAGCTGACGGATCTGCACCGGGAACTGGCTCATCCGCTCGGTGAACGTGTTGTAGTGCTGCTGGGCCAGCAGCGTGGTCGGCACCAGCACGGCGACCTGCTTGCCGTCCTGCACCGCCTTGAACGCGGCCCGGACGGCGATCTCGGTCTTGCCGTAACCGACGTCGCCACAGATCAGCCGGTCCATCGGGACCTGCAGTTCCATGTCGTGCTTGACCTCGATGATGGCGGCCATCTGGTCGGGGGTCTCGGTGTAGGGGAACGCGTCCTCCAGCTCGCGCTGCCACGGGGTGTCGGGGCCGAACGAGTGGCCCTTGGAGGCCTGCCGGGCCGCGTAGAGCTGGATCAGCTGGGCCGCGATCTCGCGGACCGCCTTCTTGGCCCGGGCCTTGCTCTTCTGCCAGTCGGCGCCGCCCATCTTGTGCAGCGCGGGCGACTCGCCGCCGACGTAGCGGGAGAGCTGGTCGAGCTGGTCGGTCGGCACGTAGAGCCGGTCGCCGGGCTGGCCCCGCTTGGACGCGGCGTATTCGAGCACGATGTATTCGCGGTCGGCGCCGTTCACCGTCCGCTGCACCAGCTCGACGTAGCGGCCGATGCCGTGCTGTTCGTGCACCACGAAGTCGCCCGGCTTGAGCTCGAGCGGGTCGATCGTGTTGCGCCGCCGGGACGGCATCTTGCGCATGTCCTTGGTGGACGCCCCGCGCCCGCCGGTGATGTCGTTGCCGGTGATGACGGCGAGCTGGGAGGTCGCGTCGACGAAGCCGTGGTTGAGCCCGCCGCAGGTGACCAGCAGCTGACCGGCCTCGATCGGGGTCTCGATGGAGTCGGCCGGGGTGACCCCGAGGCCGGCGTCGCGCAGCACCTCGGTGGCCCGCTGGGCCGTGCCGTGGCCCTCGAAGACCAGCGCGATGGCCCAGCCCGCGGCGGCCCAGTCGTGCAGGTCGGCGGCGAGCTTGGCGGTGTCGCCGTGATAGAGCGGCACCGGTTGCGCGGCCAGCGCGACCGCGTCACCGAGATCGGGCGCGACCTCGACTTCAGGCTTCTCGAGCCACGGTTGATCATCTTCAGGAGAGGACGAGGCCAGGCCGAACGGCGAAACGGTCCACCACGGCTGCTTCAAAGTCGCAGCGTGGGAACGTACATCCGCAAGGGTCTTGAACGCCACGGCCCCGACATCGATCGGGGCCTGACCACCGACGGCAGCGGCGGCCCAGGACGCCTCGAGGAACTCGTCGGACGTACGGGTCAGGTCGTGCGCGCGCGTGCGGATGCGCTCGGGGTCGCACAGCAGCACGTGGGTGCCGGCCGGCATGCAGTCGATCAGCAACTCCATGCTGTCGGTGCCGTCGAGCAGCGCCGGAGCCAGCGACTCCATCCCCTCGACCGGAATTCCTTCGGCCAATTTGTCCAGAATTTCCGCAAGCTCCGGGTGCAAAGCAGACAAATCAGAGGCGCGCGAACGGACCGCGGGAGTCAGAAGAAGCTCACGACAGGGCGGCGCCCATAACGAAGAAACCGGGTCAATGGTCCGCTGGTCAGCGACGGCGAAGGTACGAATCTCCTCCACCTCGTCGCCCCAGAACTCGACCCGCGACGGGTGCTCGTCGGTCGGCGGGAAAACGTCGAGGATGCCACCGCGTACGGCGAACTCCCCGCGCTTGGTCACCAGGTCGACCCGGGCGTACGCCATATCGGACAGCCGCCGCGACACCCCTTCCAGCTCGGCCGAGCCACCCGTGGTGAGCTCGACCGGCTCGAGATCGCCGAGCCCCTTGAGCTGCGGCTGCAGCAACGAGCGGACCGGCGCCACCACGACCTGCACCGGCTCGGACCCGGGGTGGGCCAGCCGGCGCAGCACGGCCAGCCGGCGGCCGACCGTGTCGGAGCGGGGCGAGAGCCGCTCGTGGGGCAGCGTCTCCCACGACGGGAAGACCGCGACCCGGGCCGGGTCGATCAGGCAGCCCAGCGCGTCGGCCAGGTCGTCGGCCTCGCGCGAGGTCGCGGTGACCGCGAGCACGGGCCGCCCGGCACCGCCGATGTCGGCCGCGCCGGCCACCGTGGCGACGACGAACGGCCGCAGCGAGGCGGGCGCGGTGAGGTCGAGGGCGTCGGACTCCACGAAGCCCTGACGCGCGAGGTCGCGGGCCCGCGCGAGACCGCGGTCGCGGAGGGCGGCCGGAATGAGACCGGAGAGCTGCATGAAAAGACACCTCGAACACGTCGAAAAACCCCAACGCCCAAAACAGGCGGGGGTACGGCGCCAAGTTTAGTCCGCCCCACTGACATCCGGAGTGAGCGGCGATACAACGCACACTATGTCCGACAAAGCCATCGATACCGGGGCAATAGTGGGCAGCAGCAGAACAGCATCCCTGGGGAGGCAACGTGCGAATCCTGCTGCTCGTTACGGCGTTCAACGGCTTGAGCCAGCGCGCGTGGTGCGCGCTGCGCGAGGCCGGCCACGACGTGGGCGTGCAGCTCGCCACCGGCGCCGACGACATGATCCAAGGCGTCCGGGACACCGACCCCGAGCTGATCCTGTGCCCGTTCCTCAAGCACCGGGTGCCGGCCGAGGTCTGGTCGAAGTGGCGCACGGTGATCATCCACCCCGGTCCGGTGGGTGATCGCGGGCCGTCCTCCCTGGACTGGGCGATCGTGGAGGGCGCCCGGACCTGGGGAGTCACGGCCCTGCAGGCGGTCGAGGAGATGGACGCCGGGCCGATCTGGGCGACCCGCACGTTCACCATGCCGGCCACCCCGCCGCGCAAGTCGTCGCTCTACAACGGCCCGGTCGCCGACGCGGCCATGGAGTGCGTTCTCGAGGTGGTGGCCAAGGCCGCCGACCCGGCGTTCGAGCCCGAGCCGCAGGCCCCCGACGCCAAGCCGCGGCCCCTGATGAAACAGGACGACCGCGCGTTCGACTGGTCCGACTCGACCGAGCACATCCTGCGCCGGATCCGGGCCGCCGACGGCTCCCCCGGCGTCCGCACCGAGATCGCCGGGGTGCCGGTCTTCGCCTACGACGCGGTGCCCGGGCTGGGCCGCCCGGGTCGCCCGGGCACGCTGCTCAGCCGCCGTCAGGGGGCCGTACTGGTCGGCACCGGCGACGGCGCCCTGTGGCTGGGCCACCTGCGGAAAGACGACAAAACGGCGTTCAAACTGCCGTCGACCACGCTGCTGGGCGCACGACTGCGCGGGGTGCCGAACTCGCCGCTGCCGGTCGGCGCCGAACCGGAGTCGCCGCGGGCCTACCGCCAGGTCCGCTACCGCCGCACCGGCCGGATCGGCTGGCTGGCCTTCGACTTCTACAACGGTGCGATGGCGACCGGTCACTGCCGCCGGTTGCTCGCGGGTCTGCGGCACGCGGCCGCCCAGGACACCGAGGTGCTGGTGCTGCGCGGGGCCACCGACGCGTTCAGCAACGGCATCCACCTCAACGCGATCGAGGCCGCGACCGACCCGGCCATCTCCGCGTGGACCAACATCCGGGCGATCAACGACATCTGCCGCGAGATCATCACCTGCACGAAGCAGGTCGTCGTGGCGGCGTACGCGGGAAGCGCAGGCGCCGGTGGCGTGATGCTGGGTCTCGGCGCCGACATCGTGGCCGCGCGCGAGGGCGTCGTGTTCAACCCCTACTACGAGATGGGGCTGTACGGCTCCGAGCTGCACACCTTCACGCTGCCGCGCCGGGTCGGGGCCAAGGAGGCGCAGCGCCTGGTCGACGACAAGCTGCCGATCTCGGCCGGGCAGGCGGTCGAGCTCGGACTGGCCGACGAGGTCGGTCCACGCCACCCCGGGGCGTACACGCAATGGCTGACCGAGCTGGCCGAGCGCGAGAGCGACCCCCGCACGGCCCGTCGCCGCCGCCAGGAGAAGACCCGTCGCCTCGCCGCCGAGCGCACGCCGCTGGAGGTCTACGAGACCCGGGAGCTGGCCGAGATGAGCCGCGACATGTTCGGTGACCGGTCCGGTTTCGCGGCCGCCCGGCACGCTTTCGTCACCAAGGCCGAGCCGACCGGCACCCCCGTCCGTCTGCAACTGGCCTCGCGCCGCAACGTGAGCCGTCTCGCGCCGAAGGAACGCCAGCCGGTGGTGCGCCCCGCAGTGCCGCTGTCCGCCTGATGAGCCGGTTGCAGGAGAAGGTTCCCACCGGGCGGGTCCGGGTCAGCGCGGCCCTGCAGGCGGCCACGATGCTGCTGCCCGCCCGCTACAACTACAGCGCCTACAGCGTCCTGGCCGGGCCCGCCGATCCGCCGCCACAAGGCGAAGATCAAGACCGTTTCCGCGTACGCATGAAGCACGTGGCCCGCCGTCGCCCGGTGCTCACGGTGCTCATCACGCTGTTCGCGTTCGCCTTCGAGAGCACGTTCTTCGGCTGGCTGATCGCATCGATCGCGATCCCGGACCGCGCCCTGCATCCGGCGCAGTTCTTCGGCGCGTACGTGATGATCGGCGCGACCGCCACCATCGAGCTGTTCCGGCTGGTCAACGTGGTCACGCTGTGCCTGGCGACGCTGTTGGCGCGCGACCCGGTGCCGGTGGTGCCGGACACCACGATGCGGGTCGCCTTCCTGACCACGATCGTGCCCGGCAAGGAACCGGTCGCGATGGTCGAGAAGACACTGCGCGCGGCCCGGCACGTGCGCTACGGCGGCACGTACGACGTGTGGCTGCTCGACGAGGGCGACGACCCCGAGGTCAAGGCGATGTGCGCGCGGCTGGGCGTGCACCACTTCAGCCGCAAGGGCCGGGCCGAGTTCAACACCGGGTCGGGCGCGTTCAAGGCGAAGACCAAGCACGGCAACTACAACTCGTGGGTCGAGGTCAACGGCGACGACTACGACGTGTTCGTCTCGGTCGACCCCGACCACGTGCCGCTGCCCAACTTCTGCGAGCGGTTGCTCGGCTACTTCCGCGACGAGCGGGTCGGGTTCGTGGTCGGGCCGCAGATCTACGGCAACTACGACAACCTGGTCACGCGCTGGGCCGAGTCTCAGCAGTACCTGTTCCACTCGCTGCTGCAGCGGGCCGGCAACCGGCGCGGCATCGCCATGCTGGTGGGGACGAACAACGCCGTACGCATCAAGGCCCTGAAATCGATCGGCGGGCTCCAGGACTCGATCACCGAGGACATGGCGACCAGCCTGGCCCTGCACGCGGCCAAGTGGCGCAGCGTCTACACGCCGGACGTGCTGGCCGTGGGCGAGGGGCCGTCGTCCTGGACCGACTACTTCACCCAGCAGCACCGGTGGTCGCGTGGCACCGACGAGGTCGTCATGCGCAAGTTCGCGCGCCTGGCCCTCAAGCTCGGGCCGGCCAAGGCGCTGCACTACGGGCTGCTGATGTCGTACTACCCGCTGACCGCGCTGGCCTGGCTGCTCGGCGCCCTGAACGCGTTCTGCTATCTCGCGCTCGGGGCCCAGGGCGTGCACGTGCCGCAGGAGGTGTGGCTGATGCTCTACATCGACGCCGCGCTCTTCCAGATCGGGCTCTACCTGTTCAACCGGCGGCACAACACCAGCCCGCACGAGGAGGCCGGCTCGTCCGGGCTGACCGGCATGGTCGCGTCCACGTTGTCCACCCCGATCTACGTGTCGTCGTTCGTGGGCGCGCTGCTGCGCCGCAAGGCCGGCTTCGTGGTCACGCCCAAGGGCGACTCGACCAGCCCGGACCGCCTGGCCACGTTCGCGCCCGGCCTGCGCTGGTCGGTGTTCTTCGTGGTGCTGCTGGTCATCGCCGCGGTCACCGGGCACGTGGACAACGCCATGTTCGTCTGGCCCGCGCTCAACCTGCTCATCTGCCTGACCCCACCGGCGTTGTGGTTCGCGCAGCGCTTCCAGAGAAAAAAGGAGCCCACTGAATGAAGCCCCGCCCCCGCCCCAGTCTCGCGCGCCGGATGGCCAGCGGAACCGTCGCGGTGGTGGTGCTCGCCGTGGTCGCGTTCGCGAACCGGCCGGTCCTCGCGGCCGGCTCCGAGGCGTTGCACAACTACAACATCAACCGCCAGTCCTACAAGGAGAAGTACGGCCACTGGGCCGGGCTGCCGGTGCCGGCCGGCTTCCGGGTCAACGCCATCCACGCCGCGATGCTCAGCACGGGCAAGGTGCTCATCGTCGCGGGCAGCGGCAACAACCGCGAGCAGTTCGAGCGCGGCACCTTCCGTACGGTCCTGTACGACCCGCGCACCGAGAAGTTCAGCGAGGTGGAGACTCCGACCGACGTGTTCTGCGCCGGGCACAGCTTCCTGCCGAGCGGGAACCTGCTGATCGCCGGGGGCACCAAGTCGTACGAGGTGCTCGAGAAGGACGTGCAGCGGGCCGGCGGCGTCATGAAGATCAAGAACGAGTCGCCCGATCACGGCGCGCGCGCCTTCGTGAAGGGCACGACGTTCCGCTCGGCGTCCGGGTTCGAGTACAGGAGCCGGACCGCCGTGACCGTGCCCGCCGCGAGCAAGGTCATGCACGGCACGCACGCGCAGGTCACCGCGGGTGAGGTCGAGGTCTGGGTGGACGCCGTCCGCCCGGGCGACGCCGCTGTCGTCCGGGCGGGTGCTCAATACACGATCGCCGGGCTGACCGGCTCCGACGCCCGGAACATGTACGGCGTGGCCGACAAGATCACGCGCGAGAAGCAGGAGTACGGCGGGGACAAGACGTCGTACGAGTTCGACCCGCGGACCGAGCGCTACGTGAAGACCGGCGACATGGTCGAGCACCGCTGGTATCCGACCCTGGTCACGCTGGCCGACGGCGACGTGCTCGCGGTCTCCGGGCTGGACCAGTTCGGCCGCGTGCTGCCCGGGCGCAACGAGGTCTACGACGCGAGCAAGCGCCGGTGGTCGGAGTCGCCCCGGCACGAGCGCTACTTCCCGACCTATCCGAGCCTGCACCCGATGGCCGACGGGCGGATCTTCTACTCCGGCGCGAACTCCGGCTACGGCTCCGACCAGGAGGGGCGTACGCCGGGAATCTGGTCCCTGGACAGCAACAGATTCCAGCCCGTGCCCGGACTGCGGCAGCCCGAACTCAACGAGACCGCCACCTCGCTGATGCTGCCGCCGGCCCAGGAGCAGCAGGTGATGATCTTCGGCGGGGGCGGGGTCGGTGACTCGCCGATCTCCACCGCCCGCACCGACATCGTCGACCTGCGCGGCCGCAAGCCCGCCTATCGGCCCGGACCCGACCTGCCCAGGCCGGCGCGCTACCTGTCCACCGTCGTGCTGCCGGACGACACCGTGTTCACCAGCGGCGGATCGTCCGGCTACCGCGGCGGGCCCTACCGGGGCGAGAAGCGCAGCGACCTGTTCAACGCGCAGTTCTACCTGCCGAAAACCAATTCCTTCCGTACGGCGGCGGAGTCGACGGTCGGCCGCAACTACCACTCCGAGGCGATCCTGCTGCCGGACGGCCGGGTCATCACGATGGGCAGCGACCCGCTCTACGACGCCACGGGCAAGGCTCCGGGCACGTTCGAGCAGCGCATCGAGGTCTACAGCCCGCCCTACCTGTTCCGGGGCGAGCGGCCTGCGATCGCCCACGCGCCGGGCCGGATCACCCGCGGGGCCGCGTTCACCGTGGCCAGCCCGCACGCCGCCCGGATCACCTCGGCCCGGCTGGTGCGGCCGAGCTCGGTCACCCACGGCACCGACACCGACCAGCGCTCGGTCGCCCTCGGTCTGAAGCGGGCGGGCGGCCGGCTCGAGCTGCGCGTGCCCGAGCAGGCCGGGATCGCACCGTCCGGCTGGTACATGCTCTTCCTCGTCGACGACCAGGGCCGGCCGTCGGTCGCCCGCTGGGTGCGGGTGAGCTGATGGCGCGCCGAGGCCGACTGCCGTTGATCTTCACCTGCTCGCTGATCGTCCTGGGCGCGGTCGCGGTCGCCGCCGGGGCCCGCGAGCGGGATCCGGCGGTCCGCACTCCGATCCCGGCCCGGACGGTGAGCTCGCACCTCTATGTCGACCCGACCGGTGCCGCCGTCGCGGCCGTGCGCGCGCTCGACCAGGCCGGGCGGACGGCCGAGGCGACGATCGTGCGCCGGATCGCCGTCCAGCCGGTCGCGACCTGGTTCACCGACGGCTCCCCCGGCTACATCGCGCGGGCCCGCCGGCTGGTCACGGCGGCCTCGGCCGCGGGGCGCACGCCGGTGCTGACGCTCTACAACATCCCGCACCGGGACTGCTCGGGGCACTCGGCGGGCGGTGCGGCGAGCGCGGCCGTCTACCGGGTCTGGGTGAACAACCTGGCCGCGGCGCTGCGCGGGCACCGGGCGATCGTCGTGCTCGAACCGGACGCGGTGGCCCAGGCCGTGCAGGGCTGCCTCACCGCCGAGCGGGCGGCCGAGCGGTACGCGCTGCTCCGGCACGCCGTGGCCGCCCTGCGGAAGGCGCCCGGGGTGGTGGTCTATCTCGACGCGGGCAACCCGACGTGGATCGCGGCCGCCCGGATCGCACCGGCCCTGCGCGCGGCCGGGGTGGGATCGGCCACCGGATTCGCCCTGAACGTCGCGAACTTCGAGGGGACGGCGGACAACATCGCGTACGGGAAAGCGGTCTCTGCCCTTTTGACCGGAAAACACTTCGTCATCGACACCAGCCGCAACGGCAACGGGCCGGCCCTGCGCGGCGCGGGCGACCGGCACTGGTGCAACCCGCCCGGACGGCGGCTCGGGCGCGTGCCGACGCTGCACACCGGCCAGCCGCTGGTCGACGCGTACCTGTGGGTGAAACGTCCCGGGGAGTCCGATGGCGCCTGCGGTCCCGGCCAGCCGGCGGCGGGGCATTGGTACCCGGCCTATGCACTTGGGCTGGCCCGGTGATGCATTCCCTGGGCAATGGGTGAGACTTGACTCAATTCCCCCTTCACGGGGGTCACGCCGATACGATCGGCGAAGTCGGGACAGCGCTGTCCTGGAGCACCTTTGAGGCTAAGGAGCGCCCCCGATGACCGACCAGCACGGCCACCTCGACCCCGACGGGCCGGACGCCGCCCTTCGCGCCGACATCCGGCGGATCGGCACCCTGCTCGGACAGACCCTGGCCCGCCAGGAAGGCCGTCCGCTGCTCGACCTCGTCGAGGAGATTCGCGCGCTGGTCCGCCAGGACCCGCAGGCCGCGGCCGACCGGCTCGCCGCGATGGACGTCACCACCGGCACCAAGCTGGCCCGCGCGTTCTCGACCTACTTCCACCTGGCCAACATCACCGAGCAGGTGCACCGCTCGCGTGACCTGCGCCGGCGCCGCGCGCACGACGGCGGATGGCTCGACCAGGCGGCCAAGCGGATCGCCGAGCAGGGGGTGCCGGCCGACGAGATCGCCGCCGCCGCCCGTCGCCTGGCCGTCCGCCCGGTCTTCACCGCGCACCCGACCGAGGCCGCCCGCCGCTCGATCCTGTCCAAGCTGCGCCAGCTGGCCGACGCGCTCGACACCGAGGCCGCGGCCGCGGTGCTCTACGGGCAGACCGACACCAGCGCGTCGACCCGCAAGCTGGCCGAGCTCATCGACCTGCTGTGGACGACCGACGAGCTGCGGCTCGACCGGCCCGACCCGACCGACGAGGCGCGCAACGCGGTCTACTACCTCAAGGACCTCTACGCCGAGGCCGCCCCGCAGGTGCTGGCCGACCTGGCCGAGACGCTGCGGCAGCTCGGCGTCGAGACCGCGCCGACGGCCCGCCCGCTGACCTTCGGCTCGTGGATCGGCGGCGACCGCGACGGCAACCCGTTCGTCACGCCGGCCGTCACCCGCGACGTCCTGATGATCCAGCACGAGCACGGCATCCAGGCCACCGAGGCCGCGATGGACCAGCTCATCGACGTGCTGTCGGTGTCCCGCAGGCTGCGTGGGGTGTCCCTCGACCTCTCCGCGTCGCTGGCCAAGGACCTGGACAACCTGCCCGAGGTGGCGCCCCGCTTCCGTCGCACCAACGCCGAGGAGCCCTACCGCCTCAAGGTGCGGGCGATCAAGGCGAAGCTGGCCAACACCCGCACCCGGCTGCGCAACGGCACCGCGCACGTGCCCGGCCGCGACTACCTGGGCAGCGACGAGCTGATCAGCGACCTCGAGCTGATCCGGGCCTCGCTGGCCCGCAACTCGGGGCAGCTCACCGCGGTGGGCGTGGTCGCCACCGCGATCCGTACGGTCTCGGCCTTCGGCCTGCAGCTGGCCACCCTCGACGTCCGCGAGCACGCCGAGAAGCACCACGAGGTGCTCCAGCAGATGTACACGCAGGTCGGCGAGGTCGACGACTACGCCGGACTGGACCGGGCCGACCGCACCAAGCTGCTGGCCACCGAGCTGACCGGGCGCCGTCCGCTGGCCAGTGCCGACACCCCGCTGACAGACTCGGCCCGCAAGACGTTCGACGTGTTCAACACGATCCGCGACGTGCAGGACCGGTTCGGCGCCGACGTCATCGAGACGTACATCATCTCGATGACCCTGGGCGTCGACGACGTGCTGGCCGCGGCCGTGCTGGCCCGCGAGGCCGGCCTGGTCGACATCCACAACGGCCGGGCCCGGGTCAACATCGTGCCGCTGCTGGAGACGCCGGCCGAGCTCGACGCGGGCGGCGACCTGCTCGACGAGATGCTGTCGCTGCCGGCCTACCGCGAGATCGTCAAGGCCCGCGGGGACGTGCAGGAAGTGATGCTCGGCTACTCCGACTCCAACAAGGAGGGCGGCATCACCACCAGCCAGTGGGGCATCCACAAGGCGCAGCGCTCGCTGCGTGACGTGGCGGCCCGGCACGGCGTACGGCTGCGGCTCTTCCACGGTCGTGGCGGCACCGTCGGCCGTGGTGGTGGCCCGACCCACGAGGCGATCCTGGCCCAGCCGTACGGCACGCTGGACGGCGCGATCAAGGTCACCGAGCAGGGCGAGGTGATCAGCGACAAGTACACGCTGCCCGCCCTGGCCCGGGAAAACCTGGAGCTCACGGTGGCCGCGGTGCTGCAGGCGACGCTGCTGCACACCGCGCCGTCGGTCGACCTCGAGCGGCTGGCCCGCTGGGACGCCACGATGGACACGGCGTCGGACGCGGCCTTCACGCAGTACCGCTCGCTGGTCGACAACCCCGACCTGCCCGCCTACTTCTGGGCGGCCACCCCGACTGAGCTGCTGGGCGCACTCAACATCGGCTCGCGTCCGGCCAAGCGGCCCAACGCGGACGCCGGACTGGGTGGCCTGCGGGCGATCCCGTGGGTGTTCGGCTGGACCCAGACGCGACAGATCGTGCCCGGCTGGTTCGGTGTGGGCACCGGCCTCCAGGCGGCCCGCGAGGCCGGCCACGCCGAGACGCTGCAGGAGATGTACGGCAACTGGCAGTTCTTCAAGACGTTCCTGTCGAACGTCGAGATGATGCTGACCAAGACCGACCTGACCATCGCCAAGCGTTACGTCGAGACCCTCGTACCGGAAAATCTCCACCCGATCTTCGACAAGATCAAGTCGGAGTACGAGCTGACCGTGCGCGAGGTGCTGGCCATCACCGGCACGTCGGAGCTGCTGGAAAATCAGCCCGAGCTCAAGCGCACGCTGGACGTCCGCGACACCTACCTGGAGCCGCTGCACCACCTGCAGGTCGCGCTGCTCCGGCAGTACCGCGACGCCGGCGAGGACGAGCGCCAGACCGTGGTGGCGCCGGGCTCGCGGCGGGTGCCGTCCGATTCGACGGCCCTCGAGCGGGCGCTGCTGACCTCGGTCAACGGCATCGCCGCCGGTATGCGCAACACCGGCTGACCCCTCTTGTCGCCGTACGGGCCGCTCCCCTTTCGCCGGGGAGCGGCCCGTTGCGTTCAGGGCTGCTCTCTCTTTGCCTGGGAGCGGCCCGCTGCGTTCAGGCCGCGGCCAGCACGGCTTCCGGCTGGGGCGCGGTGGCGGCCTTGCGGCGGGAGCGGGCGGCGCCGAGAACGGACAGGACGACACCGAGGGCCAGCCACGACACCAGCACGACGATCGAGTGCGTGGCGCCCTGGCCGTCGAAGAACGCGGTCGAACGCAGCAGCTGGTTCCCCGCGCCCGGCGGCAGCAGCTGACCCAGCGTGCCGGACCAGCCGGGCAGCATCTGGGGTGCCGCGGTGCTGCCCGAGAGCGGGTTGCCGATAAGCAGCATGACGACCGCGCCGATCCCGAATCCGGGATAGCCGAACAACGACTCCAGGCCGAGCAGAGTCAGCGACACCGCGGCGATGCTCAGCGCGATCGCCCCGGCGTTGGCCAGGTAGGAACCGTCGAGCGAGCCGAACCAGAACTCCAGGATCGCCGCCAGGGCCAGCCCGCCGGTCACCGCGAAGACGAGCGCCCCGGTGATGCGCCGGCTCGCCCCGCGAAGCAGGTTGGTGAGCAGCACGGCGGCGAGCATGCCGCCCATGACCAGGGGCAGCGCACCGGCGGCGAGACCGGCACCGCGCGGGTCGTCGGCCGGGAGCGCCACCACATCACGGACGGTCACGGCCGGAGCGGCACCGGCCTGGGCCTGGCCGAGAGCCGTGGCGACCGACTGGAGGGCCTGGGCCACCTGGACGCTCCCGGCCGAGGCGGTCAGCACCTGCGGGGAGCCAGTGCTGAGGTCGATCGCCCCGTACACCTCGCGGTCGCGGATCAGCTCCTCGGCCGTGGCCGTGTTGTCGACCCGGGTGACCGTGAACGCGTCGGGCATCCGCTGATCGAGGGCGGCGGTGACCTGCGCGACGGCGGGCGCCGGACCGGACACGGCGATCGGCACGTCGTGCAGCGACGACCGCACCGACGGCCAGGCGAAGGCGGTGAGCAGGACGCTGACGGCCACGGTCAGCAGACCGACCGCGACGGCCACCTTGCTCCAGGGCGACGGTTCCGTCGTCTCCGTCTGCGTCGTGGACATGGCAACTCCTTAAAAGAACGGTTATTCGTTTTTAGTCTGGGACGCGATACGCTCGGTGTCAAGAACGAACGTTCGCTTTTAATGTGAGCCCTTCGTGAGCCCTTCGTGAGCCTTGGAGGTGGGATCCATGCCACGCGTGACGGACGAGTACCGAGCCGCCCGCCGGGCCGAGATCATGGCCGCGGCCGCCCGGCTGTTCTCGGTCAACGGATTCCACGCCACGTCGATGGCCGACATCATCGCCGAGGCCGGCATGTCGGCCGGCGCCGTCTACGGCTACTTCCGCGGCAAGGAAGAGCTGATCTTCGCGGTGGCCGGGGTCGCCCTGTCCGCCGCGGACGAGGCTTTCGCCAAGATGCTGGCCGGCGACGCCACTCCGGCTCCGGCCGAGGCCGTCGCGACCATCATCGAGGCGATCGACACCCGGATCGCCCACGACCCGGACACCGGCGTCGACCTGACCCGCATCGGGGTCCAGGTCTGGGCCGAGGCGTTGCGCAATCCGCAGATGCTGGCCAGCGCCGGCGAGGTCTACCTACGGTTGCGCGGCAACTGGACCGAGGTCGCCCGCCGCTGGCAGCGTGCCGGAAACATGCCCGCCGACGCCGACCCGGCGCAGGCCGGGGCGGCTCTGCTCAGCCTGGTGCAGGGCTTCATGCTGCAGAAACTACTGATCAGCGGCCTCGAGACGAGCGACTATCTGGACGGCGTACGGGCCCTCCTGGCCGCCGGCCCCAGGGATCGATAAACGCACTCCGTTTGCAGCCATCGACGGTTACGGCTATGGTCCGTGGGAGCGCTCCCACGTCCCCCTCTCCCCCCGATGGAGCATCGATCCCCCATGCGTAGATGGAGAATCCTCGCCGGCGTCGCCGTGGTGGCTGCCGCCGCCACGGTGGCCACGGTCATCGCCCTGCCGGCCAGCGCCGAGACCGCCGCCTTCACGGTCACCAACTCGTGGAGCTCCGGTTATCAGGCCCAGGTCGAGGTCAAGAACAACACCTCGGCCTCGATCAACACCTGGCGCGTGCAGCTCACCCTGCCCGCCGGCACGACCGTCGTCAACTCCTGGAACGCCACCCAGTCGGTCTCGGGCTCGACCTACACGTTCACGCCCGCGGGCTGGAACGGCACGCTGGCCGCCGGAGCGTCCACTTCGTTCGGTTTCGTGGCCAACGGCACCGGTCGCCCCACGTCGTGCCAGGTCAACGGCGCGTCCTGTGACGGATCGACGTCGCCCACCACTCCCCCGACGACGCCGCCCACGACGCCTCCGACCACTCCGCCGACCAATCCCCCGGCCGGCACCACTCCGGTCGCGATCAACGGGCAGCTGCGGGTGTGCGGCACCAAGCTGTGCAACGCCAACGGCAAGGCCATCCAGTTGCGCGGCATGAGCACGCACGGTCTGCAGTGGTTCGACAAGTGCTACAACAAGGCCTCGCTCGACGCCCTGGCCAACGACTGGAAGGCCGACCTGCTCCGCATCTCGATGTACGTGCAGGAGGGCGGCTACGAGACCAACCCGGCCGGCTTCACCGCGCGGGTCAACAGCCTGGTCGACGAGGCCGAGAACCGTGGCCTCTACGCCCTGGTCGACTTCCACACGCTGACCCCGGGCGACCCGAACTTCAACCTGGACCGGGCCAAGACGTTCTTCCGCGAGGTCTCGGCCCGCAACGCCAATAAGAAGAACATCATCTACGAGATCACCAACGAGCCGAACGGCGTCAGCTGGGCCGGCATCAAGAGCTACGCCGAGCAGGTCATCCCGGTGATCCGGGCCAACGACCCGGACGCCGTGGTCATCGTCGGCACCCGCGGCTGGTCGTCGCTGGGCGTCTCCGAGGGCGCGAACTCCGGCGAGATCACCGCCAACCCGGTCAACGCCGCCAACATCATGTACGCGTTCCACTTCTACGCGGCGTCCCACCTGGACAACTACCGCGCCGAGGTGCAGCGGGCGGCGGCCTCGCTCCCGCTGTTCGTGACCGAGTTCGGCACGGTGACCTACACCGGCGGTGGCCAGGTCGACCTGGCCAGCAGCGCGACGTGGCTCGACCTGCTCGACCGTCTGCAGATCAGCTACGCCAACTGGACGTACTCCGACGCCGGCGAGAGCAGCGCCGCCCTCAAGGCGGGCACCTGCAACGGCTCGAACTACGGCACCAGCGCGCTGAGCGAGTCGGGCACGTTCCTGCGCAGCCGCATCAGCACGCCGGACAACTTCTGACCGGCATCCCCTGATCCGCGTGTGCCCCGGGCTTCCCACCAGGCCCGGGGCACACGTGTCACTTCCGGACGGTCAGCCGCTCGGCGATGATCAGGGACGGCCGGGTCCAGGCGGCCAGCAGCGCGTCCAGGTCGGGTGTCTCGCCGAGAAACCATCCGGAGTGGAACGTGCCGGTGGCCCATTTGCGGGTCTGTGACATGCGGGTCACCTGCGTCAGCCGCGGTTCGAGACCGAGCCGGTCGGAGACGTACACGTCGGTGCCGATCTGACGACCGACCGACAAAGCCGCCGGGGTGGGCGTACAGCCCTCGGAGTGCAGAACGGCATAGGCCGGATCGAGCGCCGTGCAACACGCCTCGAGGTAACGCAGCACGACGGCCTGCCG
This sequence comes from Paractinoplanes bogorensis, assembly GCF_018829635.1. Taxonomy (GTDB): domain Bacteria; phylum Actinomycetota; class Actinomycetes; order Mycobacteriales; family Micromonosporaceae; genus Actinoplanes; species Actinoplanes bogorensis. The sequence continues at coordinate 264,276 of NZ_JAHKKG010000012.1, read as the reverse complement.
GGCCTCGGCCGCCGCCCGCTCCTCGTCGTTCCACAACGCCCGCGGAATCGAGAACGCGCCGGCCTCGACCGTGACGTCGATCGGGTGCCGCTCGCCCGGGGCGTCCTCACCCGGGGTCGCCTCGAACGAGACCGCCGCCGGCCCCACCCCGGGCAGGTTCATCGCGACCCGGTAGGCACCTCCGTCCCGCAGGCAGCGCCGCACCTCGCGGGCCGAGCGCTCGCCCGTATAGGTGACGCCCGGCGCACCCGGAAGACGCGAGAACGACAGCCCCGGCGGCCCGAGGAACATCCCGCCGGTGTAGGTCGCGCCCAGTCGCTCCAGCACATCGCCGACCGCAGCCGGCGCCGGCTCGTCCATCCGCCGGTCGAACCAGAGTCCGAACGACAGGAAGACCCCGCCCGGCCATATTGACGTCAGTCCCATGTCTGGAGAACGCGCCGAACCCCACTCAGGTAATTCTGAGAGCAGGCTGAGAGACCCCCGACGGTCTCTCAGGGTTTAACCGGATCCGGCCGGGTGCGGTCTGTTCCTAGGCTGAGGCCGTGACCATCATCGCGACACAGTCGCTAACCAAGACGTACGGGGGCGGTGTGACCGCTCTCAGCGAACTCACCGTCGACGTCGAGGCGGGCGTGATCGGGCTGGTCGGCGCGAACGGCGCCGGCAAGAGCACGTTTATCAAAATCATGCTGGGGCTCACGGCGCCCACCAGCGGCGACGTGCGCGTTTTCGGGCTCGACCCGGTGACCGAGACCGACCAGGTGCGGGCGCGGGTCGGCTACATGCCGGAGAACGACTGCCTGCCACCCGACGTCTCGGCCGCCGAGTTCGTGACCCACCTGGGCCGGCTCAGCGGGCTGCCCAAGACCGCCGCCCGCGAGCGGGCCTCCGAGGCGCTGCGGCACGTCGGCCTCTACGAGGAGCGCTACCGCCAGATCGGTGGCTACTCGACCGGCATGAAGCAGCGCGTCAAGCTCGCCCAGGCCCTGGTGCACGACCCCGACCTGCTGCTGCTCGACGAGCCGACCAACGGCCTCGACCCGGCCGGCCGCGACGCCATGCTCAACCTGGTGCACCGCATCGGCAACGAGTTCGGCATCTCGGTCGTCGTCTGCTCGCACCTGCTCGGCGAGGTCGAGCGGATCTGCGACTCGCTGATCGCGATCGAGGGCGGGCGCCTGCTGCGGGCCGACCGCATCTCGGCCATGACCGCGGCCTCCGACATCCTGGCCGTCGAGGTCAGTGAGGGCACCGACGAGCTGGCCGACATCCTGGTGCAGCGCGAGCTGACCGTGACCCGTGAGGGCCGGATGCTGCTCGTGCCGCTGACCAGCGAATCCGCGTACGACGAGATCCTGCGCGCCGTGGCCGAGCTCGACCTGCCGCTGCACCGCCTCGACCAGCGACGCCACCGGGTGGCCGAGCTCTTCACCACGAAGGAGACGGCCGATGTCTGACGCCGGCGTCATCCACGACATCGGATATCAGCGCTACGAGGGCCCGCGCCTGGGCCGCTCGGCGATGTTCGGCGCGATCTACCAGCACGGCCTGCGCGCCTCGTTCGGGCTCGGGCGCTCGGCCAAGGCCAAGATCTTCCCCTGGCTGGTGGTCGGCATCGTGCTGCTGGTCGCGGTGATCAACGCCGCGGTCAAGGCGCAGGCCAACATCATCCTGTTCGACTACTTCTCGTTCGACGACACGCTGAGCTGGCTGGTCATCTTCTTCGTGGCGATCGTCGCGCCCGAGCTGGTCTCACGCGACATGCGGTCCGGGGTGCTGCCGCTCTACTTCAGCCGGCCGCTGCGCGCCTTCGACTACATCGGAGCCAAGTTCGCGGCCCTTGCGTCGGCGGTGTTCCTGCTGCTCGGCGTGCCGCAGTTCATCATGTTCCTGGGCGGGGCGTTCACCACCAAGAACGGCGCCTCGGGGGTGTGGAACGAGTTCCTCGACCTGCTGCCGGGCTGGGGCTACAGCGTGCTCTGGGCGCTGCTGTTCGCGTCGATCAGCCTGCTGGTCGCCTCGTTCACCGGCAAGCGCGCGTTCGCGGCCGGCGGCATCGTGGCCTTCTTCCTGATGACCGCCCCGGTCGTCGGCGTGCTGAGCATCCTGCCCTCGAAGACCGCGCAGCACCTGGCCGGCCTGGCCAACCCGATGTCGCTGCTCACCGGCGTGCAGTCGTGGCTGCGCGGCAAGACCGACCTCGGCCTCGACATCGGCGACTTCGGCGTGATCTACGGGATCGAGCTCTTCTGCCTGGTCACCGCGTGCGTCCTGCTGTTGCTGGCCCGCTACCGGAAGGTGGCCTCCCTGTGAGCACCGTCGACCTGCAGAACGTCTCCCGCTGGTACGGCAACGTGGTCGCCGTCAACGACATCAGCATGAGCCTGCAGCCGGGCGTGACCGGGCTGCTCGGCCCGAACGGCGCCGGCAAGACCACGGTGCTGCACATGATGGCCGGCTTCCTCGCCCCGTCGAAGGGCACGGTCACCATCGACGGCTCGCCGACCTGGCGCAACCCGGCGATCTATCACACCCTGGGCCTGGTCGCCGAGCGGGAGGCGGTGCACGGCTTCCTGACCGCGTACGAGTTCGTGCTCGCCTGCGCCCGGATGCAGAAGCTCTCCGACCCGGTGGCCGCGACCAAGCGGGCGCTCGAGCGGGTCGAGATGACCTCGGCCCAGGACAGGCGGATCGACACCTTCTCCAAGGGCATGCGGCAGCGCACCCGGGTCGCCGCCTCGCTGGTCCACGACCCGCAGGTGCTGCTGCTGGACGAGCCGTTCAACGGCATGGACCCGCGGCAGCGCATGCACATGATGGAGCTGCTGCACTCCCTCGGCGACCAGGGCCACACGATCCTGTTCAGCTCGCACATCCTGGAGGAGGTCGAGCAGCTTTCCGGTCTGGTCCAGGTGATCGTGGCCGGTCGGCTGGCCGCCTCGGGCGACTACCGGCGCATCCGCCGGCTGATGACCAACCGGCCGCATGTGTTCGCCGTGCAGAGCTCGGACGACCGGCGCCTGGCGGTCGCGCTGATCGGCGAGAAGTCGGTGAGCGGCATCGAGATCGAGGCCACCGGCTTGACCGTACGGGCGTCCGACTACGGCAGTTTCACTCGCGCGCTCCCGCGCATCGCCCTCGGTGAGGGCATCCGGCTGCGGAAGCTGCTGCCGTCCGACGAGTCGCTGGAGAGCGTCTTCTCCTACCTGCTGGAGGCATGATGTCCACGGTCGCCTACATCACCGCGCGCGGTCTGTTTGGCCGTCGCCGGGTGCTTCTGCTGCTGCCCCTGCCGCTGTTGCTGATCGGCCTGGCGCTGATCTGCCGGGCCTACGACGTGAGCCCCGACCAGTGGGGGCAGCCGGTCGTGCAGGGGCTCGGCCTGGCCGTCATGCTGCCGGTGATCGCCCTGATCGTCGGCACCGGCGTGCTCGGTTCCGAGGTCGACGACGGCACGATCGTGCACATCCTGACCAAGCCGCTGGCCCGCCGCGACATCGTCCTGGCCAAGCTGCTGGTGGCGGCCGGGGTGAGCGCGCTGACGTCGGCGATCCCGCTGTTCGTGGTGGGGATTCTCGCTGATTCCGTACGATTCGGCCTGGCCCTCGCCGTCGGTGCGGCGGCCGGCGCGATCGCCTATTCGGCGCTGTTCCTGCTGCTGAGCCTGGTGACCCGGCGGCCCGTGCTGCTCGGCCTGGCCTACATCCTGGTGTGGGAAGGGCTGCTCGGCCGGTTCGTCAGCGGCACCCGGGTGCTGTCCATCGAGCAGTACGTCATCTCGTTCGCCGACAAGATCGCCCCCACCGGCATGCTCGACGGCAAGGTCGGGATCCCGGTCGCGATCGTCATGACCGTCGTCTTCGCGATCGGCGGCACGATCTACGCGGTCAACCGGCTCGCGGCCTTCAGCGTGGCCGGCGAGACAAGCTGAGGCGCGGCCGGCGAGACGCGCTGAGTGATCGACTTGTAATCGAAGTCCAGGAAATGTCCGGTGCGGGCGCTGGTTGGATGCACTTTTCGTGGTCATCCAAGCCGGGGAGCACGCATGACCCAGCCCGCGCACGCGATCCGCACCCGGCGCCGATGGCCGTGGGTGGCAGGAGTTCTCGTCCTGCTGCTCGCGGCCACGGGCGTCTGGTTCTTCGCCCTCCGCGACGCCGACGCCGGGGAACTGGTGATGACCAGTGGCGCCGGGCTCGACCGGCCGGCCCGGGACGGCGCGTTCACCTTCACGGTCAGCTCGGTGCGCTGCGGGATCGCCGTGGCGGGCGACGAGATGGTGCAGGCCACCGCCAAGGGCTCGTACTGCTTCGTCGACCTGACCGTGCGCAACAGCGGGGGCAAACCCGCCCTGTTCAACAGTTCGGCGCAGAAGGCGTACGACGAGAACGGTGGTGAATTCTCCACCGACGCGCGGGCCGAGGTGCTCGAGAATCCCGGCCTGCCCGCCTTCCTCGGCGACATCGGGCCGGGCACCGAGGCCCGCGGCACCCTGGTCTTCGACATTCCGGACGGAGTCCGCGTCTCGTTCCTGATGCTGCACGAATCGTTCTCGTCGGCCGGGGCACCGATCTCACTGCGCTGAGCAAAACCAGCCGTTCGGGCCGCTGCGGACAGTGACCGCGCTGGTTTGGATGAGTGCATGACCGAGCCCGGGCCCGTCGAGATCGACGACGAGGAGGAGGACGACCTCCCGCCCCGGCCGTTGTGGCCGTGGGTCGCGGGCGTCCTCGTGCTCGCCGTTGTCGCCGCGTTGAGCTGGTATTTCGTGCTGCGGTCGGACAATCCGGGCGAGAGCGTGAGCACCACCGGGGCCGGGATCGGCAAGCCGGCCCGCGACGGCGCGTTCGTCTTCACCGTCACCACCGTGCGCTGCGGGGTGGCCAAGGTCGGCGACGAGTTCGTCAACCTCGAGCCGGACGGTGCGTTCTGCCTGGTCGACGTCGAGGTGAAGAACGGCGCGACGACGGCCGAGTACTTCGACAGCACTTCACAGAAGGCGTACGACGGGAACGGGGTGGAATTTTCCACCGACATGCAGGCCGAGGTGTTCGTGAACTCGGCGACGCCCGGTTTCCTGGACGAGATCGCGGCCGGTGGTCAGGTCAAGGGCACGCTGGTCTTCGACGTGCCGGTGGACAGCAGCCTCGCGTCGGTCGTGCTGCACGAGAGCTTCGCGTCCACCGGCACCCGCATCGCCGTGAAGTGACGTGACGGTCTAACGACGGGGCGTGACCGCGACCTGGAACAGGGGCAGATTCCCGAGCTTCCGGTACGCGCTCAGGGCGGCCGGCGTGCTGTCCACCCGCGAGTCCTGGCCCTTCTGGTTGCTGGGCGTCTCGAACTGCACCATCGCCTTGATCCGCGGGAACTTGCGGAGCTCGCTCCCCAGCCGGCGATAGAAGTCGGCCTTGTAGCTGGGGTTCCGTTTCGACGACCAGACCCCCCACTCGGCGATCATGAGCGGTTTGGAGCGGTGCCGGGTGATCGCCCAGTTGTAGAAGCCGGGCCAGGACCGCTGCCCCTTGCCCTCGAGCTTGCGGTTGAAGACCTGGGAGAACTGCCCGTGGCCGTAGCCGGGATCGCTGTACGCGTAGGTGTCGAGCCCGATCCAGTCGACGACGTCGTCCCCCGGGTACATCGAGTTGAACCAGCTCTTCTGGGCGTGCGGCACGTACGCCATGTGCACCAGCACCGTGACGATGTTGGTGGCGCCCTTGGCCCGCAGCCGCTTCACGACGTGCCGGTACATCGCCGCGTAGTCCTTGGCCGTGTAGCCGGAGCCGGCCCGCTCGCGGACGTCGTTCTCGCCCTCGTGGTGCACGGCGAAGAAGAACTGCTCGGGGAAGGTCTTCTTGATGTGCACGGCGAGCCGGTCGAGGAACGCGTCGGTCCGCCGGTCCCCCTTGGCGATCTTGGCCCAGGACGCCGACTCGGGCTTCCAGTTGAGGAACAGGATGCGCCGCTTTCCGGGCTGGTGCGCGATCGCGATCTCCTGCTCGGTCGGGAACAGCTGGCGGGTCCCGCCGTGGTAGGCGTGGTAGATCGCCTGGTGCCGGCCGGTCTTGCGCTCGAACCGGGCCAGCGCCGACGCGCCGCGGCTCTCGGTGTGCGCGCCGGGCGCCACGCCCCAGAGGACGCCGCAGGTGGGCACCAGGTTCCAGCCGGTGTAGCAGTGTCCCCCGCGACGCTGCTGCGTGGTGTCGGCGACCGGCGCCATCCGCCCCTGGGGAGCGAGCGTGGCCGGAAGTTCCGTCTCGGCCACGACTGCGGACGACGTCGAGGCCGCGGACGACGCTGCGGACGACGACGCCGATGAAGCCGCCGAGGAAGCGGACGGGGAGGACCGCCGCGCCGGGGCGAGCGCGTCCGGGATGCCGGGCTGCTCCGCGGTCGGCGACAGCACGGGCACCGAGACGGTCGGATCGCCCAGCACGCCGGCCGGGAGTCCGATCTGGTCGACGCCGCCGGTCCAGGCCCAGGCGAGCGTGGTGGCGACGGAAAGAACGAGGGCCGTAGGAACGGCGGCTATCTGAACGAGCCGGAAACGGCGCGGGCGACGATTCACGATTCGCCAGTATTGTGACTTAAGTCTGTTTTGTCTATTACCGGACGGGAAATGAAGCAACTGAGGCCCGTCTCGACCACGATCAGCGGGACTGCGAAACTGTCAGCTAATCGGCTGCAGGGGGATACAGAAGTGAATGGTTCGGTGCTGCCCGAGGACGTGCTGCGCGACGCCCCGTCGTACACGCCGCAGCCGCACGAGCTGGCGGATCTGGAACTCCTGCTGTCCGGGGCGTACGCGCCGCTGACCGGGTTCCTGGGCCGCTCCGACCTGACCGCGTTGCGCCGCCGGGGCCGGCTCGCCGACGGCACGCCGTGGCCGGTCGCGGTAACGCTGGAGATCCCACGGGAACTCGCCGAGCGGCTGGATCTCGACGATCCGCTGCGCCGGACGATCATCCTCACCGACCCCGAGGGTGCGCCGGTGGCCGCGCTCGAGGTGAGCGACGCGTGGCCGGCCGGCGAACGCAGCTCCGGTGTGGGCGGCGTGGTGCGCCGGATGGGCGACGGCGGGCACGGGCCGTTCCAGCGGCTCCGCCGGACGCCGGAAGAGGTCCGCGCCCTGCTGCCACCCGGCCGGGTGCTCGGCGTGATCGCCGACCGTCCCCTGCACCGGCCGCAGCTCGCCCAGATCGCGCACGCGGCCCGCACCCTGGGCGCCCATCTGCTGATCATGATTCCGGTCAGCGGCCCCGGCCCCGACGGCCTGCCGCCCGAGGCGCTGGTCCGGGCCATCTTCGCCGCCCGCGACCGGATGCCCCCGGCCACGATCGTCGCCGTCCCGCTGCTCACCCGGGGCGACGAGATGCGCGACGCCCTGCTGCGGGCCCGGGTGCTGGGCTCCTACGGGGTCACCCACGCGCTCTCCACCGGCGAGATGCTGACCGGTGGCAACCTGCGGGTCCTGGTCCCGCGTGAGCTGGCCTACGACAACCGCGACGGCCAGTGGCGCTGGCGCGACGACATCCCGCTGCGCAACCGGCGCCTCGCGATGACCCCGGCCGAGGTCGACGACCTGCTCGACCGCGGCTTCCCGCTGCCCGAGTGGCACACTCCCCCGGCCGTGGCCAAAGAGCTGGTCCGGGCCCGGCCGCCGCGCCGCCACCGGGGTCTGGTCGTCTTCTTCACCGGCTTCTCCGGCTCCGGCAAATCGACCATCGCCCGCGGCCTGGCCGACTCGCTGCGCGAGGGCGGGGAACGCACGATCACGCTGCTCGACGGTGACGTGGTGCGCCGCGAGCTCTCGGCCGGGCTGGGCTTCAGCAAGGCCGACCGCGACGCCAACGTACGCCGGATCGGCTGGGTGGCGGCCGAGGTCGGGCGGCACCGGGGCGTGGCCGTCGCCTGCCCGATCGCGCCCTACGAGAAGGCGCGGGCGGCCGTGCGGGCGATGGCCGTCGAGGCGGGCGCGGGCTTCGTGCTGGTGCACGTCAACACCCCGCTCGAGGTCTGCGAGCAGCGTGACCGAAAGGGCCTCTACGCCCGGGCCCGGGCCGGGCAGCTGCGCGGGATGACCGGCATCGACGACCCGTACGAGGAGCCGGCCGACGCCGAACTGACCATCGACACGACGACCATCTCGGTCGCCGATGCCATCGAGATGGTGGTGGCCCATCTGATCGAGCACGGCTGGGTGGAGCCGAAAATGCAGTAGACCCATCACGAAGGCGGGAGTGAGCCGTTTACCCCCTCGGGGGCGAAACGCCCGATTGCATTTACCTTCTCACTCCATCCCCGAAAGGGCCGCCAACCGATGGAAGCGTCTCGCCCTGCCGATGTCTCGCACTATCTCGGCGTGTTCCGCCGGCACTGGTGGATCGCGCTGATCGCGACGGGGGCCGGGCTGGGCGGGGGCGCGGCGCTGACCTCGGCGATGCCGAAGGTCTACCAGTCCTCGACCGCTGTGCTCGTGCAGGCCGTCGACCAGGACACCAACGCGCAGGGTGGCCGCACCAAGGGCATGGTCAACCTGGACACCGAGGCCCAGCTGGTCGGCTCGGGCGCGGTCGCCGCCAAGGCCGCCACCCTGCTGCGCAGCCCGCGCTCGCCGATCGAACTCGCTCGCGACGTCTCGGTCGAGGTGCCGGCCAACACCACCGTCCTGATGGTGACGTTCCAGGCCGGCACGCCGCAGGAGGCGCAGTCCGGCTCGCACGCGTTCGCCGAGTCCTATCTGCGCAACCGCGAGGAGACCGCGCAGAACGGCCTCAACCAGCAGATCCGGACGCTGACCGCGAAGATCAAGCAGCTCACCACGACGCTGGCCGGGATCAACGCGCGGCTCTCCCGGGCCACCAAGGGCAGCTCGGACGAGAGCAACCTGCTGAGCCTGCGGTCGAACTCGCAGAACCAGCTCAACGGCATGACCGGCAAGCTCAACGAGCTGACCACGACCACCATCGGCGCGGGCAGCATCATCAGCGACGCCCGCCTGCCGGAGCAGCCGGTCAGCCCCAACCCGATGATCAACATCGCCACCGGCGGCATGCTCGGCCTGCTGCTCGGGCTCGGCCTGGCGTTCGTGCGGGAGCGCTACGACCGACGGCTGCGCTCGGCCAACGACGTCCGCGACCGCGGCCGCATGCATGTGCTGGCCGCCCTCGACGAGCGCACCACCCCGCACTTCGACGACGTCCTGCAGCCGTACGGGGCGGGTGGCCGGGTCTTCAACCGGCTGCGCAACGAGGTGCTGGCCACCCTGCCCGCGGGCGACCAGGTCATCGTGGTCACGGGGGCCAGCCGGGGTTCGGCCAGCACGCTGGTCGCCGCAAATCTGGCCGCGGCCCTCGCCCGTACGGGAAACGACGTCGTCCTGATCGGAGCGCACCTGCCGGACAGCGTCGTCGAGGCGGCGCCCCTGGCCCGCATGCTCGGCGTGTCGGCCGTGCCGGGCCTGTCCGACCTGCTGGCCGGTCGGGTCGGCCTGGCCCGCGCCCTGCAGCGCACCCCGCGCATCCCGTCGCTGCGGGTGATCACCACCGGCGGCGCCGCCACCGCGGCCGGGCTGATGCAGTCCCAGCGGCTCAAGGACACCCTGCAGACACTGCGCCAGCAGGGCGGCTACATCGTCATCGAGGCCCCCTCGACGGCCAGCAGCGCCGACGCGCAGAGCCTGGCCAGCCTGGCCGACGCCGCCATCCTCGCGGTCGAGCTGCGCAAGGCCCGCCGCCCCGCCCTGATCGACGCCGCCGAGCAGCTCCAGCGGGTCGGCACCCCGCTGCTGGGGGCCGTCGTGCTGCCCCGCCTGTCCAACCTGCGGGTGCCCGAGCCGACCGGCCCGGCGGTGACCCTGAGCCCGCCGGTGGCCACCGGGCCGCGGCCGGACGAGACCGCCGTGCTCGACCGTGACCTGATGCCGCCGCGCCGCTTCCCGACCAACACGATGTCGGCCGCGGACAAGGCCGCCACCACCCAGCAGGTGCAGCGGCAGCGGGTGGCGGACAGCGCCGAGGAGATCACCGCGGTCATCGACATGTCGGGCGCGGATCTGACCAGCGCCGACAGTCCCTCGACGCCGGACGGCGACAAGAAGTGACCCAGGCCGTCACGGCCCCTCCCCCGGCGAATACGGGAAAGAAGCTGCGCCTGCCGGCCTGGCCGGTAGCGAGCATCCTGGCGTTCTATCCGGTCTGGTGGGCGCTCGGCCTCGGCGTGCTGATCTTCGCGCTGATGGCCGTGCCGATGCTGTTCCTGCTGATCCGGCGGCGCGCGGCCGGGCGACCGCTGCGGTTGCCGCCGGGCTTCGGGTGGTGGGCCGTCTTCCTGATCGCGGTGGTGGTCAGCATCGGCGCGCTCGGGGCCGACCCGGCGGGCACGGTGGCCGGGCACGCCGTGGGTCGCCTGCCCGGGGCCGGTTACAAGGCGCTCATGTACGCCTCCCTGACCGTCCTGCTGGTCTACGCCGGCAACCTGACCGAGGCCGAACTGCCCCGCCGCCGCCTGGTCAAGCTGCTCGGCTGGCTGTTCGTGGTGACCGTCCTGGGTGGACTGCTGGGGATGGTGGCGGGCAACTTCCAGTTCACCTCCCCGGTCGAGTGGCTACTGCCCTCCGGCGTACGGAACAAAGGGTTTGTGCAGTCGCTCGTGCACCCGTACGCGGCTCAGATCATGGACATCGTCGGGGAGGGTCAGCCCCGCCCGGCCGCGCCGTGGGGTTACACGAACACCTGGGGCAACAACTTCTGTCTGCTGGCCGGATGGCTCGTCGTGGCCGCCTGGCAGACGAGGAGCGGCAAGGCGAAGTTCTGGGCCGTGGTGTGCCTGGTCGTCTCGGTCGTGCCGGCCGTGGTCTCGCTCAACCGCGGCCTGTGGATCGGCATCGGCGTCCTGATCGTCTACGTGGCGATCCGCTACGTGATGGCGGGCAAGCTCTGGGTCCTCGGTGCCGTCGCCCTGGCCGCCGCCGCGCTCGGGATCGCCCTGGTCGCCACCCCGCTCGGCGACACGGTCGGCGCCCGCCTCGACAACGGCAAGTCCAACGGCGTGCGCTCGTTCCTGATCGACCGGGCCGTCGAGGGTTTCCAGGGCTCGCCGGTGATCGGCTACGGCGGCACCCGCAACACGCTCGGCGGCCGCAACTCGATCACGGTCGGCGAGAGCGCCGGCTGCGAGCGCTGCGGCAACTTCACGGTCGGCGGCAACGGCCAGCTGTGGCAGCTGCTCTTCGCCCACGGCGCGGTCGGCACGGTCGGCTACCTGGGTTTCTTCGCGTACGGGTTGTGGCGTTTCCGCCGCGATCGAAGCGCCATCGGGGTCGCCGCGAGCGGCGCCATCGTCACGTCGTTCTCGGCGATGCTCTGGTACAACTCGCTGGTCACCCCCCTGGCCTTCATGGTTCTGGCGTTTGCGCTGCTCTGGCGCAACTCGATCGAGGGGGAAACGACATGAGTCCGGTGAAGACCGCGCCCGCCGAGCTGACCGCGCGCGACGCGGAGCTGCGGACCCGGTACCTGACCGAGGTGCTCGACCTCCTCTATCCGCACCCGTGCCGCACCGACGGGTCGCCCGGCACCCCGATCGCCGAATACCTGGTGGTCCCGGACGCCCGGCGCCCGCGCCTGCTGGTGCCGTCGGGTTCGCGCCGGGTGGCCGCCGCCGCCGTCCGCCGCTACGCCGAACCGCAGTCCCGCGCGGCCAGGCTGAAGCGCGAGGCCGTCGTGGCCGCCGTCCGCACCGGCGCCTCGAGTGTGCTGCTGCGCGACCGGATCCGGGTCACCGGCCCGTTCTCGCACAGCATCGACGGCTACCTGAGCGAGGCCCTCGGCCGCGAACTGGCCGTCAGTGTCCACATCGGTCCGGCCCGGGCCAACCGCAAGCCGGTGCTCCAGCTGATCGGCCCGGACGGCGACACGTTCGGCTTCGGCAAGCTCGGCACCGGCCCGCTCACCCAGGGCCTGGTGCGGGCCGAGACGGCCGCGCTGACCTCGCTCGGCAACAGCGGCCTGACCAAGCTGACCGTGCCCCGGGTGCTGCACGCCGGCAAGTGGCGCGGGCTGGAGGTGCTGGTGCAGTCGGCCCTGCCGGTGTGGCTGCCCCGGGCCCCGCTGAGCCAGCGCCGGCTGGTCGCCGCGATGCTCGACGTGGCCGGCTGCTGCGGTTATACGACCGGTGCCCTGTTCGGCAGCGGCTACTGGCAGGCGCTGCGGGAACGACTGGCCGTGGTGACCGACCGGCCCGAGGGGGTCGCCCTCGCGTCGGCCGCCGAGCTGCTGATCGAGCGGGCCGGCGACATCGTCTTCCGCTACGGCGCGTGGCACGGCGACTGGGCCCCCTGGAACATGGCCAACCTGACCGACGCCCTGGTGGTCTGGGACTGGGAACGGTTCGCGACCGGCGTGCCGCTGGGCTTCGACGCCGTGCACCACGAGTTGCAGCGACGCATCCAGACGACCGGGGACGCCACCGAGGCGGTCGAGGCCACCGTGAAGCGCGCGGCCGAGCTGCTGGCCCCGTTCGGCGTGCCGGTGGCCGGTCGCGAGGTGACCGCCCTGCTCTACCTGGTCGACCTGGCCACCCGTTATCTGACCGACCGCCAGGCCGAGGCCGGCGCCCGTCTGGGCGTGCTCGGCACGTGGCTGCTGCCGGTGCTGATCCGGCGGGTCGAGGAGCTCTGAGGAGAAGCATGGACGTACGCAAGATGCCCGCGCCGATAAAGAGCGTCGTGCACCTCGGTTCCCGTTCCTACGGCCGGCTGACCTCGCCCGGGCGGATGACGCCGACGTTCCTGATCTGCGGCGGCCAGCGCTGCGGCACGACGTCGCTCTATCGCGCGCTGGCCGGGCACCCGGTGGTGCTCAAGGCCGTGCTGCACAAGGGCGTGCACTACTTCGACACCTCGTACGCCCGGGGGATGAGCTGGTACAAGGCGCACTTCCCGCTGGTGCGCAGCGGCGAGAAGCTGGGCGAGCGGTACGGGGTCGCCCCGCAGACGTTCGAGTCGAGCCCCTATTACATGTACCACCCGCAGGCGGCGGCCCGGATCGCCCGCGACCTGCCGCAGACCAAGCTGCTGGTGCTCGTGCGCGATCCGGTCGAGCGCGCCTATTCGCAGCACCACCACGAGGTCGCCCGCGGCTTCGAGACCGAGCGTGACTTCGGCGCCGCCCTGGCCCTCGAACCGGCCCGCCTGCACAAGCAGGAGGAGCGGCTGGCCGAGGACCCGGAGTTCTACAGTTTCAGCCACCAGCACCACGCCTACCGGGCGCGCGGCGAGTACGCCCGCTATCTGAGCGTGATGGCGCAGCACGTCGGCCGCGAGCGCATCCACGTGGTCGAGAGCGAGCGCTTCTTCAGCGACCCCGAACCCGTCTACGACGAGGTGTGCGAGTTCCTGGGCCTGCCCAGCTATCTCGAGCGGCCCGCGTTCGAGCGGCACAACGCCCGGCCCCGGCAGGCCGACATGGACCCGGCCCTGCGCCGTGAGCTCACCGACTACTACCTCCCCCACGACGAGGCGCTCGCGCGCTGGCTCGGGCGCCCTCCGGTATGGCGGTCCTAGACCGCCCGGCGGCCCGGGGCGCGGCGCGCGGCGGTCTGGCCAACATGGCCGGCTCGGCGCTGGCCGGCGGCACCGGGGTGGCCGTCACCTGGGTCGTGGCCCGGGCGCTGGGGGCCGAGCAGGCGGGCGCGTTCTTCGCCGCCACCGCGGCCTTCGTGCTGGCCGGCGGCCTGGCCAAGCTGGGCACCCAGACCGGGCTGGTCTACTGGACGGCCCGGTTGCGCGCCACCGGTCAGGCCCACCTGCTCGGCGCCTGTCTGCGCACCGGTCTGGTGCCGGTCGCGGTGCTGTCGGTCGTGCTGGCGGTAGCGATGTGGCTGACGGCACCGGCGATCGCCCGGGTGACCGCGCACGAGGCCGGGCATCTGATCGACGCGCACACCGCCGGTCTGCGCGTGCTGGCCGCGTTCCTGCCGTTGCAGGCGCTCACCGACGCACTGCTGACGGCCACCCGCGGTTACCGCGCGATGCGTCCGACGGTGATGCTCGACCGGGTGCTGCGCAGCGTGTTGCAGGTGCTCTTCGTGGGCGCCGCGGGCGTCGCGACACTGTGGACGGTGGGCTCTCTGCCGGGCTTCGCGCTCGCCTGGGTCGCCCCTTATCTGCCGGTGACGATCCTTTCCGCGTACGCCCTCAGAAAGGTCTACCGCGCCGGGAAGCCCCCCGGATCGACCACCCGACGGGCCGAGCGGGCCGGACTGCGCCGCGACTTCTGGCGTTTCACCGGCCCGCGCGCCGTGGCCAGCGTGGCCCAGCTGGCCCTGCAGCGCATCGACGTGCTGCTCGTGGCCGCGTTCGGCGGTCTGGTGGCGGCGGCTGTCTACGCCGTGGCGGGCCGGTTCGTGGTGCTCATCCAGTTCGCCAACCAGGGCATCTCGCAGTCGGTGCAGCCCCGCCTGGCCGAGGCCCTGGCGGTCGGCGACCGGCGCACCGCGAACGACCTCTATCAGACCGCGACCGGCTGGCTCGTGCTGGTCACGTGGCCGGTCAACCTGCTGGTGATCTTCTTCGCCCCGGTGTGGCTGCGGCTGTTCGGCGAGCGCTACGCCGACCACGGTGTTCCGGTGGTGGCCGTGCTGGCCGCCGCGATGCTGATCGCCACCGGCTGCGGGATGGTCGACATGGTGCTGGCGATGGCCGGCCGCACCTCGTGGAACCTGGTCAACGTGCTCGTCGCGCTGACCGTCACGGTCGTGCTCGACGTGCTGCTCATCCCCCGGCTCGGCGCGCTCGGTGCGGCGATCGGGCTGGCCTGCTCGATGGTGGCCAACAACCTGCTCCCGCTGATCCAGGTCGGGCGGTCGGCCGGGCTGCACCCGTTCGGCCGCGGCACCCGGGCCGCCGCCCTGCTCTCGGTCGCCTGCTTCGGCCTGCTGCCCTGGGCCGTCGTCGCCGTGGCCGGGACCGGCGCCGCAGGCCGGACCCTCGCGATGCTCGCCGCCGTGCCCGCGTTCCTGGCCGGCACCTGGCTCCTGCGCGTTCCTCTCGCACTGGACGCGTTCAAACCCATGAGGAGGACTCGTTGACCACCGACTACACCAAGGTGTTCCAGGACACCGATGCCGTCGAGAAGTACGAGAACGTCACCTACGCCCCGGACAGCTACGCCTCGCAGATCAACGAGCGCCAGCAGGACTACCTGCGCACGCTGGTGGCGCGGGAGTTCGGCCCGCTGGCCCCGGTGCAGCACGACTTCGCCTGCGGCACCGGCCGGGCCATCCGTACGCTGCACGGCCTGGTCCGCGAGGCGCACGGCTACGACACGTCGGCCGAGATGATGGCCAAGGCGGCCGAGGTCGGCTCGCGGGCCCAGTGGCACCAGGTCGCGCCGGACGGGCCGGTGCCGCATCCGGTGCCGGCCGGCTTCCCGGCCATCGTGACGATGTTCCGGCTCCTGCTCAATGTGGACGAGGCGATCCGGGACCGGGCGCTCGCCTTCGCGGCCAAGGCGCTGCCCACCGCCGAGTCCGGCGTCCTGGTGGTCGAGAACCACGGCAACGCGGATTCCGTACGCCATCTGCGCGCTCGCAGGCACAAGGGCGAGCGCTGGTTCGCCGAGCTCTCCCACGAGCAGGTCGCGACGCTGCTCGACCGGCACGGCTTCGTGATCGTCGAGCGCCGCGGCTTCTCGATGATCACCCCCTCGCTGCACGGCAACCCGGTCGCGCGGGCCGCCGACGCCGCCATGCGCCGGATGCCGGGCAGTGACGCGTATGCGGTCAACGTCCTCTACACCGCCCGCCGTGTCCATGCGTAAGCTCCTCGTCCCCGTTCTGCTGCTCGCGCTGCTGCTCGCGGGCTGTTCCTTTGGCAAGGACGAGAAGCCCCCGCAGCCGCCCGCGCCCGACCTGACCAGCGCGCCGGGTGCGGTCGCAGTGAACCCGGGCCCGTTCGAGTCCGGCCCGGTCCGGGCGCCCGCCCGCGGGGCGTTGTTCGGGGCCTGGATCAAGCCGGACGCGCTGACCCACGTGGGCCGGCTGGCCGCGGTCGACACCCTGCAGACCGAGCTCGGCCGGCCGCTGAAGATCGTGAACACGTACCGGCGCTTCGAGCAGATGGTCGGTACCCCGTCGGACAAGGAGTTCCTGGCCCGCGGGGCGACCCTGATGGTCAGCTGGGCCACCGGCGACAACCGGTCCATCCTGGACGGTGAGCACGACGACCTGATCCGCAAGCAGGCCCGGGCCGTCCGCAAGATCAAGGTGCCGATCCTGCTGCGGATGCGCTGGGAGATGGACCGGCCCAACCTGCGGGCGACCATGTGGTCGGGCGAGGACTACGCCGCGGCCTGGAAGTACGTCCGCAAGATCTTCACCGAGGAGGGCGCGACCAACGTCTCGTGGGTGTGGTGCCCGACCGCCGAGGGCTTCATGCGCGGTGACGCGCCGGGCTTCTATCCGGGCGACGACCAGGTCGACTGGACGTGCGTGGACGTCTATGCGGGCGAGAAGTTCCAGCCCATCGGCGAGCTGATGGCGCCGTTCCTGACGTGGGCCGCCCAGCGCCCCAAACCGATCGTGATCGGCGAGTTCGGCGTGGCCAAGGCGTGGGGCTCGAGCGGCCGGGCGGCCTGGATCAAGGACGCGCGGCGCACCTTCAAGGCGAACCCGCAGATCAAGGCGATCGCCTACTTCGAGTCCAACCCCGAGGGCAACGGACCGACGAAACAGTTCCAGCTGTCCGGCGATCCACCGGCGTTCAAGGCGTTCGAGGCGATGTCGACCGATCCGTACTTCAATCCTTGATCTCCGCCGGCTCGAGAAATTCGAGCCGGTTGCCGTGATCGTCCTGTGCGTAGAACCGCCGGTGGCCCGGAAAGTGGGGATCCCACGTGACCGGGCGGCCGGCGGTTTCCAATTGCCGGGCCAGATCATCAAGACCGTTCACGAGTACGCCGGGATGCGCGCGACGCTGCGGCGAGAAGTCCTCGACCGGGCTGACATGCACCTCCCAGCCCCCGCTCCGGAACCAGCACCCGCCGCGCGCTTTCAGTTCGGGGGGCTTGGCCACCTCGGTCATGCCGAGGACTCCGCCGTAGAAGGCGCGGGCGGCATCCTCCCCGCCCGGCGGGCACAGAATCTGAACGTGGTGCAGCCGTTCGAACATGCCACCCATTAAACCGTACGCTCGTACTGTTTGGCCAAGCACATTTTCCTCGCCTCGGCGGACCGGCACACGGGTTCCGTCAAGTCGGACCCGATAGGGGTAGGCGCACTTAGCGTGACGATGCCGATACCCAGCCGGAAGCGGGGGAAACATGTCGCGAAAAGTCTTACTATCCGCCGCCGCGGCCGGGTTGCTGGGCGCCGCCCTGCTGGTCGCACCCACTCCGGCCGCCGCCGTCGGCGGCACGTTCGACGTGACGGTCGTCGCGGGTGACGGCACGAACAAGACCCCGGCCGACAACGACATCACCGGCATCGGCGTGCCGTGGGGCGTGACATTCGATCCGTCGGGCGACATGTATGTGACCGATGGCAGCACCTGTCGCGTCATGAAGGTGACGCCGGCGCGCGTCCTGACCGTCGTCGCCGGCACCGGCGGATGCGGCCCGGCGACCCCGGGCGCACCGACCCGGGTCGGCTATCCGTATGCGATCGCCCGGCACAACGGCGACACCTTCATCGGCGATCGCACCTACAGCAAGATCCTGAAGATCGACTCGAACGGGGTCCTGTCCAGCATCTCCGGGCCGAACTACGGCTTCCCGCTGGCCGACGGGCCGCTGGCCACCGCCAACGTCAGCTACCCGAGCCAGTTCGTGGTGGTCGGCGACTGGCTCTACATGTCCGCCAACCGGCAGGTCGCCAAGGTCGACCTCAACACCATGCAGCTCACCCTCATCGCGGGCAACGGCATGGGCGGCGGACCGGCCGCCGACGGGCCGGCCACCCAGACCTCACTGGGCAACCTCACCGGCATGGCGGTCGCCGCCGACGGCACCGTCTACATCTCCGACGGCGGCAACGACCGGATCTACCGGGTCACCCCGAACGGCACCCTGTCGACCGTGACCACGAGCACGTACTGGCCGTCCACGCTCGCCATCGGCCCGTCCGGCGATCTCTACGCCGGTTTCGTCAACTACCGGGTCGTCAAGGTGGACACGTCGGTCACCAACGGAGTGAACGCCTTCACGACGGTGGCCGGCACGGGCATGCCCGGAGTCGCCGTCAACGGTCCCGCGCTCAGCTCGCCGATCAGCTATCCGCAGTCCATGGCGTACTCGCCCAGCGGCGAACTCCATGTCGCCAACTACATGTCGCCGACCATCGTCAAGCTGACACCCTCGGGCCCGAGCGCACCTCAGCCCCCGACCGCGGTGGGCGCAACGGTCGGGGACGGCAGCGCCGCCGTGAGCTGGACGGCCCCGGTCAACAACGGCGGGTCGGCTGTGACGGCGTACGCGGTGCAGGCCTATCAAGGGGGTGTGACCGCAGCCGGCAAGACGTGCGCGGCCACCGCACCCGCGGTCACCTGCACGGTGAACAATCTGGTGAACGGTGTCGCCTACACCTATCGCGTCACCGCCACCAACCTGGCCGGCACCAGCAGTGAGTCGACCGACTCGGCCGCGGTCACGCCGATCGGCGCTCCGGGTGTGCCCACCCTGGTGTCGGCCGCGTCGAACGCCACCGGCGACGCGACCCTCACGTGGACCGCGCCGGGCAGCAACGGCGGTGCGGCGATCAGCTCGTACACGGTGCAGGCCTATCAGGCCGGTGTGGCCGTCGCCGGCAAGACGTGCACCGTGACCGCACCCGCCCTCACCTGCACCGTCAGCGGGCTCACCAACGGCACCGCCTACACGCTGCGGGTCAAGGCCTACAACGGCACCGCGTACAGCCTCGAATCGGCCGACTCGACGCCGGTCACGCCGGCCGTGCCGCCGATCCCGGCTCCGGGCGCTCCGGGTCGTCCGACCGTGCGGGGCGGCACCTCGTCGATCGCGGTCTCGTGGGCCGGCTCGAGCGGTCAGGTGACCGGCTACACCGCGGTCGCGACGCCCGGCGGCAGTTCGTGCACGTCGTCCGCCACCAGCTGTGTCATCGGCGTCGAGGCCGGCACCGCCTACACGGTCACCGTCGTCGCGCAGGGGCCGGGCGGCAACTCGAGCGCGTCGGCGCCGTCGGACAGCGTCACCCCGCCCGCGCCCGTCCCACCGGCGACCGTGCCGACCGATGCGCCGGCCACGCTGACCACGGACAAGGGCAGGCTGTCGCTCGCGCTGCCCAAGCAGGAGATCACCATCATCGGCACCGGGTACGCGCCGAACTCGACGGCCACGATCGTTCTCTACTCGGAGCCGATGGTGCTGGGCACCGTCACCACCGATTCCACCGGCGGCTTCTCGCTGCCGGTGACCGTGCCGGCCGGCGTGGCCACCGGCGAGCACACGTTCCTGGCCCAGGGCGTCGATTCCACCGGCACCGCCCGGCAGATGTCCCTCCCGGTCACGGTTCCGCCGACCAGTCCCAACACCTCCGGCGCGGACGACCACGACCAGGACACCGACCTGCCGGTGCCCCACGGCGGCAGCATCACGCTGCTGAACGCGAACGGCACCCCGGTCACCAGCGTGGTCGTGGCCGGCCAGGGCACCTACACGCTGAACACCGCCACCGGCCACATCACGTTCACACCGGTCCGCGGCTTCGCCGGGCGGGCCACCGCGGTCCGCTACCGCATCACCGACTCGGTCGGCACCGTGGTGCTGGGCAGCTACACCGCCGTGGTGACGCCCTCGGCCACGCCGAAACTGACCGTGCCGGCCCGGCTGGTCACCCGGGTCGACGGCACCACCCTGGTACGCGTCACGCACAGCGCCGCCGTCACGGGCCGCACCACCGTCGCGTTGTGGAGCACCGTCGACGGCAAGCGGGTCAGCTTCGGCAGCGCGACCCGGGCGGCCGGCCGCTCGATCGTCGTGCCGGTGCCGCTGAACGCGCTGGGCCGCAAGATGACCGCTCGCCCGGGCGGTTACACGGTCACCGCGATCGTCACGACCACACCGGCGCGCGGGCCGGTGCAGCGCGCACTCACCCTCACCCGCGTGGTGCTGCAGCACTTCCAGCTGCCCCGATCGGTCCACTTCCCGTCCGACGGCGCGAATGTCAGCCGGGACCAGGCGGATTATCTGCGCGGCCTGCGACCACAACTCGCCGGCGTCCGCGCGATCACGTGTGCCGGCTGGACCGACGACACCGGCACCGACGCCTGGGCCCGGAAGCTGTCCGCCCGCCGCGCCCAGGCGGTGTGCCGCGCGCTGGCCGTCGGACTCGGCATCCGCACGATCCTCGTGATCCGCGGGAAGGCCACGACCGGCAACGACTCCGCGGCCGGCAAGGCCCGCAACCGCCGCACCGACATCACCCTTCACTACTGAGCCGGGGACCCATGTTCAGAAAGACTTCTCAGGCCGCGGCGGCCGGGCTGGTGGGCCTCGCCCTGCTCGCCGTGCCCGCGCCGGCCGCCGCCGTGGTCGTCGGCACCTACGACGCGACGGTCCTGGCCGGCGACGGCGTCGCCGGGCCGCCGGTCGACCACAGCCTGACCAAGGTCGGCAATCCGTACAACATCGCGTTCGACCCGTCGGGCGACATGTACTTCACCGACAGCTACGACTGCGGCGTCGTGAAGCTGACGACCGGCGGCGACCTGACCGTGATCGGCGGGGAGAACGGGTGCGGCAACGCGACCCCGGGCACGACCATGCAGGTCGGAGATCCGCGCGCCATCGCCCGGCACAACGGCGACACCTACATCGGCGACGCCCTGGACGACCAGATCGTGAAGATCGATTCTCACGGCGCCCTGTCGATCGTCTCCGGCCCCAACAACTACCAGCCCCTGACGAGCGGGCCGCTGTCCAGCACCGGCATCCAGTACCCGAGTTCGTTCGAGGTGGTCGGCGACACGCTCTATCTGGTCGCCTACCGGCAGGCGGCCAAGGTCGACCTGAACACCATGCAGCTGACCCTCATCGCCGGGAACGGCACCAACAGCGCGGGTGTCGCCGGGCCGGCGACGCAGAGCCCGATGGGCATCCTCAGCGGCATCGCCGTCGCCACCGACGGCACCGTCTACCTCTCCGACCAGAACTTCGCCCGGATCTACCGGGTCACCCCGGGCGGCACCCTGTCGACCGTGACCACCGGCTCCAACTGGCCGACCAGCCTGGCCATGAGCCCGGCCGGTGACCTGTTCGCGGGTCTCGGCAACTCGACCGTCGTCCGGGTGGACACGACCGCGACCAACGGCGCAGACGCCTGGACCCCGATGGCCGGCAGTGGCTCGTCCGGGCCGCCGGTCACCGGTCCCGCCCTGAACACCCCGATGTTCTACCCCCGCGGGCTGGCCTTCTCCCCCGCCGGGGATCTCCACGTGGCGGCCTACCTCGACCCGGCCATCGTCAAGCTGACGCTGTCGTCGGCGCCGGTCGCACCCCAGCCACCGACCCTGCCCGTGGCCCAGGCCGGCAACGCGAGCGCCACGGTCAGCTGGACCGCACCCACCAACAACGGCGGCTCGGCCGTCACCTCGTACACGGCCCAGGCCTACCAGGCCGGCGTGGCCGTGGCCGGCAAGACCTGCACGGCCACCGCACCCACGGTCACCTGCACGATCGCCGGGCTCACCAATGGCACCGCCTACACCTACCGGGTCACCGCCACCAACTCGGCCGGCACCAGCGGCGCCTCGGCCGACTCGCCCGCGGTCACGCCGGTCGCACCACCGTCGTCCACGATGGACCTGACGATCGTCGCGGGCAACGGCGGCACCGCCATCCCGGTCGACCACGACCGGACGAAGATCGGTACCCCGTGGGGGCTCACCTTCGATCCGTCCGGCGACATGTACATCGCCGACAGCAGCTACTGCCGCATCATGCGGATGACCACCAGCGCCGACCTCACCGTCGTGGCCGGCAGCGGTGGGTGCAACATGGCGACGCCGGGCACCCCGACCCGGGTCGGTTTCCCGTACGCCATCGCCCGGCACAACGGTGACACGTTCATCGGTGACCGCCTGAGCAACGCCATTCAGAAGATCGACTCGCAGGGTGTCCTGTCGACCGTCTCCGGCTCTCTGCCGTTCTCGACGCTGACCAACGGGCCTCTCTTCGCCGCGACCGTCAACTATCCGAGCTCGTTCGTCGTCGTCGGCGACACCCTCTACCTGACCTCGGCCCAGCAGGCCGCCAAGGTCAACCTCAACACCATGCAACTCACCCTGATCGCGGGCACCGGGTTCGACGGCACGGCGGCCGTCGGCGGGCCGGCGACCGCGTCCCCGATGGGCTACCTGGGCGGGATCGCGGTCGCCACCGACGGCACCGTCTACCTCGGCGACCAGTGGCACAACCAGATCTACCGGGTGGCACCGAACGGCACGTTGTCGATCGTGACCACCGCCGCCGCCGCCGTGACGTCTCTGGCGCTGAGCCCGGCCGGCGTCCTGTACGCCGCGCTCAGCAACTACCGCGTGGTCCGGGTGGACACCACGGCGACCAATGGCACCAACGCCTACACCACGGTGGCCGGCACCGGCGCCGTCGGCGTGGCCGTCAACGGGCCCGGCCTCAGCTCGCCGATCTACCGGTCGATCGCCATGGCCTTCTCACCGGCCGGCGATCTGCACGTGGCCGTCGCGAACGCGCCGACCGTCGTCAAGCTGACCCCGTCGTCGGCGCCGGTCGCGCCGCAGCCGCCGACCCTGCCGGTCGCGCTGGTCGGCGACGAGAGCGCGGTCGTCAGCTGGACCGCGCCCCTGGTGAACGGCGGGTCGCCCGTGACGTCGTACACGGCGCAGGCCTATCAGGCCGGTGTGGCCGTGCCCGGGAAGAGCTGCACGACCGCCACGCTCACCTGCACCGTTCAGGGCCTGACCAACGGTGTCAGCTACACCTACCGCGTCACCGCCACCAACTCGGCCGGGACGAGCAGCGCCTCGGCCGGCTCGCCCGCGGTGACGGCGTTCGGTCCGCCGGACCCGCCGGCTCTGGGGGCCGCGTCGACGACCGCGCCGGGCAGCGCCACGCTGGCCTGGACGGCGCCGGCCGACAACGGCGGCACACCGGTCACGTCGTACACCGTGCAGGCCTACCAGGGCGGTGTCGCGGTGGCCGGCAAGTCCTGCACCACGGCCACGCTCAGCTGCACGGTCAGCGGTCTGATGAACGGCACCACCTACACGCTCCGGGTGTCCGCCACCACGGCCTTCACCACCGGGGCGGAAACGGCTGACTCGGCCACGGTCACCCCGATCGGACCGCCGAACGCGCCCGCGATCGCCTCCGTGGTGAACGGCTCCGGACAGGCGACGGTCACCTGGACCGCACCGGTCGGCACCGGCGGGTCGGCCGTCACGTCGTACACCGTGCAGGCCTACCAGGCCGGCGTGGCCGTGACCGGCAGGACCTGCACCACCGCCACCCTGTCGTGCACCGTTCCGGGGCTCACCAACGGCGTCACCTACACCTACCGGGTCGCGGCGGCCAACATCGCCGGCGCCGGTGCCGAGTCGGTGGACTCGGCCGCGGTCCAGGCCCTGGGCCCGCCGGACGCCCCCACGGCCGGCCTCGCGTCGTCCAGCGCCTCCGGCGACGCGACCCTGGCCTGGACGGCACCGGTGAACGACGGCGGCACGGCCGTCGTGGCGTACACCGTGCAGGCGTACCAGGCCGGTGTGGCCGTGACCGGCAAGACCTGCGCGACGGCCACGCTCGCGTGCACCGTCAGCGGGCTCACCAACGGCACCGCGTACACCCTGCGCGTCTCGGCCACCACCGCCTTCACCACCGGCGCCGAGTCGGCCGATTCGGCGCCGGTCACCCCGGTCGGGCCGCCGGGCGCACCCACCATCGCGTCGGTGCTGGGCGGATCCGGGCAGGCGACGCTGACCTGGACCGCACCCGTGTTCACCGGCGGGGCGCCCATCACGTCGTACCTCGTGCAGGCCTATCAGGGCGGTGTGGCGGTGACCGGCAAGACCTGCACAACCGCCACCCTCACCTGCACCGTCAGCGGATTGACCAACGGCACCGCCTACACCTTGCGGGTCACGGCGGGCAACGGCACGACCACCGGTCCGGCGTCGGCCGACTCCACATCGGTCACCCCGCTGGCTCCGGTCGTGCCGGTCATCCCGGCCGTCATCGCCGCGCCGGGGACGCCGACCGTACGGGCCGGCACCTCCTCGATCACCGTGTCGTGGCCCGCGTCCACCAGCAGCACTGTCACCGGATACACGGCGGTCGCCGCGCCCGGCGGCAACTCGTGCACGTCGGCGACGACCACCTGCGTGATCGGCGCCGAGGCGGGCAAGAGCTACACCGTCACGGTCACGGCCCAGGGCACCGGCGTCAGCTCCGCCCCGTCGGCGGCGTCCGAGAGCGTCACGCCCACCGCCCCGGTCGCACCGACCACCGTGCCGGTCAGCGCACCGCAGACGCTGACCACCGACAAGGGCCGGTTGTCGCTCGCCCTGCCCAGCCAGCAGATCACCGTGATCGGCACCGGATTCGCGCCGAACTCGACGACTCAGGTCGTGCTCTATTCGACCCCGACCGTGCTCGGCACGACCACCACCGACGGGACCGGCTCGTTCGCGCTGCCGGTGACCGTCCCGGCGTCGCTGGCCGCCGGTGACCACACGTTCCTGGCCCAGGGCGTCGACACCGACGGCTCGGCGCGGCAGATGTCGCTCCCGGTCACGGTGCCGCCGACCAGCACCGGCACCTCCGGCAACGGCGGGGAGAACCAGAACACCACGCTGCCCGTGCCCAGCGGTGGCCGCATCACCCTGCTCGACGCGAACGGCGACGCGGTCCGTCTGGTGACGATTCCGGGCCAGGGCACGTACGCCCTCGACAGCGCCACCGGCCGGATCACGTTCGCGCCGATCCGCGGATTCACCGGCCGGGCCACGGCGGTCCGCTACCGGATCACCGACTCGGTCGGCACCGTCGTCACCGGCACCTACACCGCCGTGGTGGCGTCCGCCGTCCGGCTGTCGGTGCCCACGCGCCTGGTCACCACGGTCGACGGCACCGCGCTCGTCCGGGTCGCCCCGGCCGGCCGCCACACGGTCACGCTCTGGAGCACCGTCGGCGGCAAGCGGGTCAGCTTCGGGCGGGCCACCGCGACCGGCACCGTCGTCCCGGTGCCGCTCAACGCGCTCGCCCGCAGGATGGCCGCGCGTCCGGGCGGTTACGTGGTCACGGTCACGACCGGACGGGCCGGCATCACATCGAGGCTGGTGCTGCAACACTTCGAGCTGACCCGATCGGTCTACTTCGCGCCCGACAGTGCGGCCGTCAGCCGTGACCAGGCGTCCTACCTGGCCGGTCTGCGGTCACAGCTCGCCGGCGTCCGCGCGATCACCTGCACCGGCTGGACCGACAACACCGGCACCGACGCGTGGGCCCGGAAACTGGCCGCCCGCCGGGCGCAGGAGGTGTGCCGGACGCTGACCGCCGGTCTGGGCATCCGCGGCATCCTGGTGAGCCGCGGAAAGGCCACAACCGGCAACGACTCCGCGACCGGCAAGGCACACAACCGCCGTACGGAAATCATGCTGCACTACTGACGGACACGCGCCCGTTGCGACGGGGCCTGGGCGAGCAGCCGGAGCGCGTACGGGGCGTCGTGGCGCAGATAGCGTCCGGCCAGCCGGCGCGGTTCGGTGCCCAGGCGGTGGGCCCATTCCAGGCCGGTGCGCTGCATCCAGCGGGGTGCGCGCTCGACGTCGCCGGCCACGAAGTTGACCGCGGCGCCGCAGCCGAGGAACCAGGTCTCGGGCAGTTCGGTGCGCAGGCGGCTGATGAAGCGTTCCTGCTTCGGATAGCCGAGCCCGACGAACACCAGGTCGGGCCGCGCGTCGACCACCTTCGCGCAGAAGTCGGCGTAGGTCAGCGGGTCGCGGTCGAACCCGAACGGCGGGCAGGCCGTCCCGGCCAGGCGCAGGCCGGGGCAGTTCTGCCGCAGCCGGTCGGCGGCGCGGGTGGCACCGTCGGCGGTCGCGTCGTCGGGGGCCGGGGTGCCGCCGATCACGAAGATCGAACGGCCGTCCAGGCCCAGCCCGGCCGACAGCGACCAGATCAGGCTGCTGCCGGCCACCCGCTCGGGCAGCGGCGCCCCGCTCAGCTTGCTCGCCCACACCAGCGGCATGCCGTCGGCCACGATCAGGTCGGCGTCGGCCAGGTGGCGCCGGCACTCGTCGTCGCGCTGGGCCCGGCGCAGGATGTCGATGTTCGGGGTGAGGATCCGGCCGCCGCGGCCGTGCGCGAGCGCGTCCCGCACGACGGCCACGACCTCGGCCTCGGTGATCCGGTCGATCCCCGTTCCGTCCAGCTCGACGCGGTCGAAAGCCTCGACTGACACGCAACGCCTCCTTCGCGGTTGTTGGCTCGTTATATGGAGCGAAACGAGCGAAGGTGGGCCAAAGTGGCACGGGTGCTATTTCTGGGTGGATTAGGGCGAAGTGGGACAACGCTCGTCGAACGCCTGCTAGGCGAACTGCCCGGGGTGTGCGCACTGGGCGAGGTCGTCCACCTGTGGCAGCGCGACATCCGCGACGACGAGCGCTGCGGCTGCGGCGCCAGATTCTCGGCCTGCACGTTCTGGCAACGAGTGGGGCGGCTGGCCTTCGGGGGCTGGCACAACGTCGACGTCGACCGCGTGCACGCGTTGCGCGACGCCGTCGAACGCACCCGGCACATCCCCCGGCTGGCCACCGCCGTCGAGGCGCCGGACGAGGTGCACGAATACGCGCACTTCTATGCCCGGATCTACTCGGCCGCGGCCGAAGTGTCCGGCGCCCGGGTCGTGGTCGACTCGTCCAAGCACTCCGCGCTGGCCCACGTGCTGCGCTGGGCCCCCGACATCGACCTGCGCGTACTCCACGTGGTGCGCGATGCGCGCGGGGTGGCGTACTCGTGGACCAAGACGGTGTCCCGCCCCGAGACCGACGGCGCCGAGGAGATGACCCGCTACTCCCCCGGACGCTCGGCTCTCTTGTGGAACGCTCACAACGCCGCCTTCGGACTGCTCGCCAAGCGGGGTGTGACCGTGCACCGGCTGCGCTACGAGGAGTTCCTGGCCGACCCCCGGGCGGCACTGTCCATGATCGGCGATTTCGCCGGGCTGCGGCTGCTGCCCGAGGACCTCGCCTTCGTCGGCGACGGCTACGCCGACCTGCGGGTCGGGCACAGCGCGGCTGGCAACCCGATGCGCTTCACCGTCGGGCGGCTGCCGTTGCGGCGCGACGACGCCTGGAAACGCTCGCTCCCCCGGAACGCCCGGCGCCTGGTCGGGACGGTCTGCGCCCCGATGCTGCGCGCGTACGGATACCCGCTTTCGCCCGTCGAGGAGAACTGATGAACTGGCCGTCCGTGGGCGTCGTCATCCCCACCCGCAACCGCCCCGAACTGGTGCGCAAGGCGATCGCGTCGGTACGCGACCAGCACTATCCGGGCGAGGTCAAGGTGCTGGTGGTCTACGACCAGACCGAGCCCGACTACCTGCTCGCCTCCACCGAGGGCGTACAGGTGCTGGTGCTGACCAACTGGCGTACGTCCGGACTGGCCGGGGCGCGCAACACCGGCATCCTCGCGCTCGACACCGAGTTCGTGGCCTTCTGCGACGACGACGACGTGTGGCAGCCCGACAAGCTGCGCCGCCAGGTGGCCGCCGTGCTGGCCGAGCCGGACGCCGAGTTCGCCACGTGTGCGATCGAGGTCGAGTACGAGGGCAAGTGCACACCACGCCTGGCCGGGCGCAGCCGCGTCACGATCGACGAACTGGCCCGCTCCCGGATGGCGATGCTGCACTCGTCGTCGTTCCTGATCCGCCGCTCGGCGCTGACCCCGGAAGCGATCGGCCTGGTCGCCGAGGACGCGCCGGGCAGCCAGAACGAGGACTGGGACCTGCTGCTGCGGGCGGCCCGGCGGACACCGATCATCCACCTCGACGAGCCGCTCGTCCGGGTGCTGTGGGGTCGCACGTCGCACTACGCCTACGAGTACGCCACGAAGATCAGCTCGCTGCGCTGGATGATGCAACGGCACCCCGAGATCAGCGGCTGCCGGCCCGGTGCGGCCCGGGTCTATGGGCAACTGGCCTGCTGGTCGGCCGCCACGGGTAACCGGAGCCAGGCCTGGCAGTTCAGCAAGGAGGCCGTACGGGCGAACTGGAAGGAACCTCGTACGGCGATTGCTCTTGCGGCAATGACCGGAGCAGTGAAGGTTGAGAACGTTCTCTCCGCGTTGCACAAGCGGGGGCGAGGTATCTAGCACACCTTAAGGCCCACTCTTTCGCTCATGCCTTATCACCAGGTAGTGTTCGGGCGTGTTCGAATTAGTGCGGTTCCCGGCGGAGGTCCGCTGATGTTGGCACAGCAGCGACAGGCAGCCATTCTCGACCGGGTCCGGGCCGCCGGCGGCGTCCGGGTCAGCGAGCTCGCCTCGGAATATGGCGTGTCCGACATGACCATCCGCCGTGACCTCGAATCGCTGGCCGACCGGGGTCTGCTGGCGAAGGTACACGGCGGAGCGACCACGGTCAGCCCTGGTTCGGCCCACGAACCCGGGTTCGCGGCCAAGAGTGTGCGCCAGCGTGCGGAAAAGGCCGCCATGGCCATGCGCGCGGCCGCCCTGGTCTCGCCCGGCGACGCGATCGCGCTGTCGGCCGGCACCACCACCGCCGGCCTGGCCCAGCGGCTGGTCGACGTCCCCTCGCTGACCGTCGTGACCAACTCGATCCCGGTCGCCGACATCTTCTATCGCGCCGGGCGCCCCGACCAGACCGTGGTGCTGACCGGCGGCACCCGTACGCCGTCGGACGCGCTGGTCGGCCCGGTGGCGGTGGCCGCGATCGGCACGCTGCACCTCGACATGCTGTTCCTGGGCGTGCACGGGATGAGCGAGCGGGCCGGCTACACCACGCCCAACCTGATGGAGGCCGACGTCAACCGGGCGCTCGTCGAGGCGGCCGAACGCCTGGTCGTGCTGGCCGACCACACCAAGTGGGGCACGGTCGGCATCTCCTCGATCGTCGCCCTCGAACGCGCCGACGTCCTGATCACCGACGACGGGCTGGACGAGTCCGCCCGCACCCTGCTGTCCGAGACGGTCCCAGACCTCGTGGTTGTGAGCGCCCAGTGACTTTCAAGAGCCGTACGGCGATCCGTCTCTCCGACGGACGCGAGCTGATCTACTTCAACGAGGAGGCACAGACCCACCGGGCCGACTACCCCGACACCCGCGAGCTGCCGCCTCCGCCGCCGACCTCGCAGCTGCGGTACGACCCGCTGGTCGACGAGTGGGTGGCCGTCGCCGCGCACCGGCAGACCCGCACCTTCCTGCCGCCGAGCGACGCGTGTCCACTGTGCCCCTCCAAGCCGACGTTCGCGAGTGAGATCCCGGCACCCGACTACGACGTGGTCGTCTTCGAAAACCAGTTCCCCTCGTTCAGCGACCGGATCCCGGCCGACGAGATCACCGAGCTGACCGACCTGGTGCCGGTGCGGCCGGGCATCGGGCGGTGCGAGGTGGTGTGCTTCACCAGCGACCACAACAGCTCATTCGGAGCGTTGACCCCTTCCCGCGTACGGACGGTGGTCGATGCCCTGGCCGACCGCACGGCCGAGATGTCCACGTTGGAAGGTGTGGCGCAGGTCTTCCCGTTCGAAAACCGGGGCGTCGAGATCGGCGTGACGCTGCATCACCCGCACGGGCAGATCTACGCCTACCCGACCGTGCCGCCGCGTACCCGGTCCATGCTGGCCGCCGCCGCTAATTACAAGGAACGCACCGGCGGCGACCTGTACACCGATGTGCTGGCGGCCGAGCGGGCCGACGGCGCGCGCATCGTCGCCTCCAACGAGCACTGGACGGCGTACGTGCCGGCCGCCGCGCGCTGGCCGTTCGAGGTGCAGCTGGCCCCGCACCGCAAGGTCGCCGACATCCCGGCCCTGTCCGACGCCGAGCGGGACGCGTTCGGGCCGCTCTACCTCGACGTGCTGCGGCGCTTCGACGGCCTGTTCGGCAAGCCGATGCCCTACATCTCGGCCTGGCACCAGGCGGTCGTCGGCGAGGGGCGCGAACTCGGCTACCTGCACCTGCAGCTGTTCACGATCCGGCGGGCGGCCGACAAGCTGAAGTATCTGGCCGGCTCCGAGTCGGCGATGGGCTTCTTCGTCAACGACGTCGTGCCGGAGAAGGCGGCCCAGATGCTGCGCGACGCCTAGTCTGGGCCTCATGCCGGGTCATCGCGCGGAGCTGGAACGCCTGCAGGCCGAGGCCTCGCTCGAGATCGAGACGCTCGAGCAGGATCTTCGGGCGCTGTTCGAGGCGTCCCGCGACGACAACGCCGACGACGAGCACGACCCCGAGGGCGCGACGATCGCGTACGAGCGGGCCCAGCTGACCGCTGTCCTGACCGCCGCGCGCCATCAGCTCGCGGCGGTCGTCGAAGCCCTGTCCTGCCTCGACGCCGGCACCTACGGGCGCTGCGAGAGGTGCGGTTCGTCGATTCCGGCCGAGCGTCTGGCCGTCCGACCCTTCGCCACCACCTGCGTGACCTGCTGAATCGCAGTTATCCACAGGGCTGTGGATAGAGGGGCGGGGGGCCCGGGACAGGACCCCCCGCAGGGAAGGGACGGCAGGCGCGTGCTCCGCCTACGCCGGACGCGGGGGATCGAGGGAACCGGTCGGCGCCCGGGACAAGGCGGCCGGACCGGTGGGCGACCCCTCGGCGTCGCGTCCGTCATCCGTTCTGCCAAGAGAAACGAAGCGCCTAACCACTGGTTACGGAATCAAACATGCCTTTTGTCGCATGTGATCAGAAGCGCTCGCTCTTACTCCCCCACGAAATCGGGCCGCCCAGGAGAACCGGGCGGCCCGAAAACGTCGTACGGGAAAGAACTAAGCCAGCTTGCGGGCCAGGTTCTCGTCGAGCGCGTTCATGAACTCGTCGGTCGACAGCCATGGGGCGTCACGCGAGATGAGCAGCGCGAGGTCCTTGGTCATCTGGCCGCCCTCGACGGTCTCGACGCAGACCTTCTCGAGCGTCTCGGCGAACTCGGTCACCGCGGGGGTGCCGTCGAGCACGCCGCGGTGCTTGAGGCCGCCGGTCCAGGCGAAGATCGACGCGATCGGGTTGGTCGACGTCTTCTCGCCCTTCTGCCACTGGCGGTAGTGCCGGGTGACCGTGCCGTGCGCGGCCTCGGCCTCGACGGTCTTGCCGTCGGGCGTCATGAGCACGGAGGTCATCAGGCCGAGCGAGCCGAAGCCCTGGGCCACGGTGTCGGACTGCACGTCACCGTCGTAGTTCTTGCAGGCCCAGACGTAGCCGCCCTCCCACTTCATGGCCGCGGCGACCATGTCGTCGATCAGGCGGTGCTCGTAGGTCAGACCGGCGGCGGCGAACTCCGACGCGAACTCGGTCTCGAAGACCTCGGCGAACAGATCCTTGAAGCGTCCGTCGTACGCCTTGAGGATCGTGTTCTTGGTCGACAGGTAGACCGGGTAGTTGCGGGCCAGGCCGTAGCGGAACGAGGCCCGCGCGAAGTCGCGGATCGACTCGTCGTAGTTGTACATCGCCATCGCGACGCCGCCACCCGGGTAGTCGGCGACGTGGAACTCCATCGGCGCCGAGCCGTCTTCGGGGGTGAACGTGACGGTCAGCTTGCCGGCGCTGGGCACCACGAAGTCGGTGGCCTTGTACTGGTCGCCGTGGGCGTGCCGGCCGATGATGATCGGTTTGGTCCAGCCCGGTACGAGCCGGGGGACGTTGGCCATGATGATCGGCTCGCGGAAGACGACACCGCCGAGGATGTTGCGGATGGTGCCGTTGGGCGACCGCCACATCTTCTTGAGGCCGAACTCCTCGACGCGAGCCTCGTCGGGGGTGATGGTGGCGCACTTGACGCCGACGCCGTGCTGCTTGATGGCGTTGGCCGCGTCGATGGTGACCTGGTCATCCGTCTCGTCGCGGTACTGGATCGAGAGGTCGTAGTACTCGAGCGGGACATCCAGGTAGGGCAGGATCAGCTGCTCCCGGATCTGCTTCCAGATGATCCGGGTCATCTCGTCGCCGTCGAGCTCCACGACCGGGTTTGTGACCTTGATTTTCGCCATGCGGCCGGCGCTCCTCTCCCGAAAAAGCTTTAGCAGTACGAGCGTACTGCAGGGGGCTCGAAGATCATCGCCCGCCCCCATCGCGTGACCCGTCTCTACGATGTCACTCGTACGGGCGTCACGGGGCTGGAGGGCGTGATCGGGCACAGACGCAGGCCTCCGCGACGCGTGGACAACGCCGTCACCCTCATCGTCGCGGCGCTGGCCACGGCCACGCTCGTCGTCGTCGTCTTCGGCGAGACGCTTCGCGTGGGCGTGCTGGAGACGGCCCGCACGCTTACCGGCGCCGGCCACCGGGGCATGGCCGCCGCGGCCTGGGCACTGGTGATGCTGCCGATCTGGTTCGCCGGCCTGGGGCTGCTGATCTTCCCGCGGCTGCCGCGCTGGCTGGTGGCGACGTGGCTGGTGATCGCGGCGATGCTGCTGGCCCCGATCGCGCCGTTCGTGCCGGGCCGCAGCTCGGAGATCGCCGACCTGGTCGACGGCCCGGGCGCGGCCGGGTTCGCCACCGGGCTGCGCTGGACGCTATGGACGATCCCGGCCCTCCTGTGGCTGCTCGTGATGAGCGAGCGCACGTCGTACGCGGGCCGGAAAGGCCTCGGCGCCGCCGTCGTCGTGGCGACCGGCGCCGCTGCGCTGACGATCGCCCTCATTCGCGCTTCCTGACGTCGTCGCGTTCGAGGACGCCGTCGGGATAGGTGATGCCTGGGTCGCTTGGCTGCGGGCGTCTGTGGCGCTTACGGCAGGCGGGCGCGCAATGAGCGGCCGGCGCACCCCGCGGGCTCGACCTGCGCGGCGTGCTGTCCATAGCGGCTGCGAGAGCCGAAGCGGTGTCGACTGTGGACCGAGCGTCGGGAGGGCGGCGGCGTTGGCAAGATGGGGCCATGTCTGATCACGGGGTCGGGTCCATCACTGTCATTGCTCTCGAGGACGCCGCAGGGCCGTTCTTCGCGCCTCGGGTCGAGGCGTTTCCCACGGCCACGAGCGAGCAATGGGCGGCGGCCGACGAGGCCGATCCGGCGGCGCGCACGGACGACGGTGAGTGGCTGCTGCGGTTTCGGAGCTATGCCGTGCGCGTGGGTGACGGGCCTGTGATTCTGGTCGATGCGGGTATCGGACCGGCCGGATCGTTGGCGTCGGACTGGGCTCCGGTGCCGGGGCGGCTGCCGGAAGCGCTGGCCGAGGCCGGGATCGCGCCCGCCGACGTGTCGGCGATCGTGCTGACACACCTGCACAACGATCACATGGGGTGGGCCGTGCCCCGCGACTCGCCGTTCACCGAGGCCCGCGTCGTGGTGCAGCAGGCCGACGTCGACGCGTACGCGGCCAACCGGGAGCACGCCGGGCAGTACGACCTGCTGGTGGAGCCGCTGCGGGCGGCCGGGCGGCTGGAGATGATCGACGGGGATCGCGGGCTGGCGCCGGGCGTCCGGGTGGTGGCGACGCCCGGTCATACGCCGGGGCACCAGTCGGTCTGGGTCGAGTCGGACGGGGACAGCCTGCTCGTCACCGGGGATCTGCTGGTGCACGCGATCCAGCTCGTCGACCCCGAGCTGCCGTACGCGAGCGACATGGATCCCGCCCGAGCACGGGAGACGCGGCGATCAATGCTCGCGGCGGCACGGGAACGAGACGCGACGTTGGCTGTGTCGCACCTGGGGGACGCATTCCGCGCCTTCTCGTAGGAGCGAGGCCGGCCCGTACGGGAAAAAGGGCCGGAGCCAAACGGCCCCGGCCCTCCGCACGACAGAAAAATCAGAGCGTCGCGACGTCCGCCTGCTTGGCGCGGACGGCCTCGGCGGCCTCCTTGAGACCGGCGATCTCGGTGTCGGTGAGCTTCTCCTCGACGACCTTCTTGATGCCCTCGGCGCCGATCTGGGCCTCGACGCCCAGGTAGACGCCGGAGATGCCGTACTCGCCCTCGACCCAGGCGCACACCGGCAGGACCTCGCCGGAGTCTTCGACGACGGCCTTGGCCATGCGCGCGGCCGCGGCGGACGGCGCGTAGTAGGCCGAGCCGGTCTTGAGCAGGGCCACGACCTCGGCGCCACCGTTGCGGGTGCGGACGACGAGCTCCTCGATCTTGTCGGCGGGGAGCAGGTCGGCCAGCGGCTTGCCGTCGACGGTGCAGCGGGACGGGACCGGGACCATGGTGTCGCCGTGCGAGCCGAGGGTGAGCGCCTTGACGCTCTTGACCGGCACCGCGAGGGTCTCGGCGATCGAGTTGGTGAAGCGGGCCGTGTCGAGGACGCCGGCCTGGCCGAAGACGCGGTTCTTGGGGAACTGCGTGGCCAGCTGGGCCAGCGCGGTCATCTCGTCGACCGGGTTCGACACGACGATGACGACGGCGTTGGGGGCGTACTTGGCGATGTTCTCGGCGACCTGGCGCACGATCTTCGCGTTGACCTCGAGCAGGTCCATGCGGCTCATGCCGGGCTTGCGGGGCAGGCCCGCGGTCACCACGACGACGTCGGAGCCCTCGATGGCCTCGTAGCCCTCGCCGTTGGTGCCGGTGGTGACGCCGACGACCTTGGTCTCGAAGCCCTCGATCGGCCGGGACTGGTTCATGTCGAGGGCGAGGCCGGCCGGCTTGCCATCGATGATGTCGGTGAGCACCACGGTCTCGAAGATGTCGTACTCGGCCAGGCGCTGCGCGGTCGTCGAGCCGTAGAAACCGGCACCTACGACGGTTACCTTCTTGCCCATAGCTTCTCTCACTCCCATGTCCGGGACGATTTTCCGGACCGTATCAGTCGGTTAACGGCGCATTACCGGCCGGTCGCCTCAACGCGAGTTAAGCCACTGTCGCGCCGTACGCGGTGGCGAAACGCACCGCTTGATCGAGGTCGATGGTCGCCCCGGTGAGGTCGACCCCCCGCAGTTCCACCCCGTCGAGGTCGGCGCCGCGCAGGTCGGCGCCCTTCAGGATCACGTCGGTCAGCCGCGCGTGGGACAGATCGGAGTCGCGCAGGTCGGCCCGCGTGAGGTCGGCCCCCATCAGGTCGGCCTCCCGCAAACGTAGCCCGGCCAGGGTCACGCCGGTCAGGTTCTGCCCGCGCAGCGACACGAAACCCCAGTCACCGCCCGCGATTTTCAAAGGCCGCAGCCCGCAGTCGACGAACTGGGTGCCGGTGAGCTTGCAGTCGGTCACGGAGGCGTCGAAGAACGAGCACCGCTGGAGGGTCGACTGCAGGATGGCCGTACGTTCGAGGACCGCCGCGTTGAAGCGCACGTTGCCGAACGTGCAGTTGGTGAAGACGCAGCCGGTGAGCTGCGCCTCCGACCAGTCGACGTCGTGGAACGCGCAGTCCTCGTACCGGACACCGACGACCTCTTCCAGCGCCCAGTCACGGGCGCGGAAGGTGGTGTCCTGCACGAGGTCGGACATGAGGGTCAGCCGTGGTAGAAGTGCCGCGTGCCGGTCAGGTAGACGGTGACGCCGGCCTTCGCGGCCACCTCGATCACCTGGTCGTCCCGGATCGAGCCGCCGGGCTGCACGACCGCCTTGACGCCGGCCGCGATCAGCACCTCGAGCCCGTCGGGGAACGGGAAGAACGCGTCGGACGCGGCCACGCTGCCCTTGGCCCGGTCGGCGCCGGCCCGGTCGACCGCGAGGTGGGCCGAGTCGACCCGGTTGACCTGGCCCATGCCGACGCCGACGGTGGCGCCGCCCGAGGCCAGCAGGATCGCGTTGCTCTTGACGCTGCGGATCGCCCGCCACGCGAACGCCAGGTCGGCCAGTTCGTCGGCCGAGGCCGCCTCGCCGGTCGCGAGGGTCCAGGTGGCCGGGTCGTCGCCGGGGGCGTCGATGCGGTCGGGCGTCTGCACGACGGCTCCGCCGCCGATCTGCTTGACCTCGGCCCGGGCCGGCTGCCAGACCGGGGCGATGAGCACGCGCAGCTTCTTCTTCGTACGGAAGATGTCGAGCGCCGCCTCCTCGTAGGCGGGCGCGATGATCACCTCGGTGAAGATGCCGTCGAGCTGCTTGGCCAGCGCCTCGGTGACCACGCGGTTGGCCGCGATGACGCCGCCGAACGCCGAGACCGGGTCGCAGTCGTTGGCCTTGCGGTGCGCGTCGGCGATGTCGGACCCGATCGCGATGCCGCACGGGTTGGCGTGCTTGATGATCGCCACGCACGGCTCGGTGAAGTCGTTGGCACTGCGCCAGGCGGCGTCCGCGTCGACGTAGTTGTTGAACGACAGCTCGCCACCGTGCACCAGCTCGGCCTGAGCCAGACCGGCGGGCGCGCCCGCGTCGACGTAGAGCGCCGCCTGCTGGTGCGGGTTCTCG
Source organism: Paractinoplanes bogorensis (assembly GCF_018829635.1). Classification (GTDB taxonomy): domain Bacteria; phylum Actinomycetota; class Actinomycetes; order Mycobacteriales; family Micromonosporaceae; genus Actinoplanes; species Actinoplanes bogorensis. The sequence goes on along the minus strand of NZ_JAHKKG010000012.1, from coordinate 227,778 downwards.
CCGTAGCGCAGCGTGTTCTGCCGGGTCAGCGCGATGCCCGCGAAGGCCGGGAAGCCCGCCTCTTCGACCAGAGTGGAGGCCGTCCAGTTGGCGACCGCCACGTCGTACTCGGCGATGTCGGCGAAGGCCCGGGCCGCGAGCGCCTTACGCTGGGTGAGCGTGAAGCCGCCGTTTTCCAGAGCTTCCGCGATCAGCCCGTACGCCTCCACGGTGGTGACCACGGCGACCGAGGGATGGTTCTTGGCGGCCGCACGCACCATCGCCGGCCCGCCGATGTCGATCTGCTCGACGCACTCGTCGACGCTCGCGCCCGACGCCACCGTCTCGGTGAACGGGTAGAGGTTGCTGACCAGCAGGTCGAACGGCGCGATGTCGAGCTCGGCGAGCTGGGCCGCGTGGGTGTCGAGCCGCAGGTCGGCCAGCAGACCGGCGTGCACCCGGGGGTGCAGCGTCTTGACCCGGCCGTCGAGGGTCTCGGGGAAACCGGTGAGCTGCTCGACCCGGGTCACCGCGACGCCCTCGGCCTCGATCGTCGAGGCGGTCGAGCCAGTCGACACGATCTCGACGCCGGCCGCGGCGAGCGCCCGGGCCAGGTCGACGAGGCCGGTCTTGTCGTACACGCTCAGCAGTGCCCGCTTGATCGGACGACGGCCCTCGGTCATGGAATGCGTACCTTCCTGTTCTGAATGGTCCAGCCCTCGCGCACCAGGCGGCCGACGAAGTCGACCAGCTGGGCCCGCTCGGCCACCTTGATCCGCTCGGTCAGCGCGTCTTCCGTGTCGTCGTCGAGCACGGGGACCGCGACCTGGGCGATGATCGGTCCGGTGTCGACGCCGGCGTCGACGAAGAAGAGGGTCGCCCCGGCGATCTTGACGCCGTAGGCGAGCGCGTCGCGCGGCCCGTGGATGCCGGGGAAAGCCGGCAGCAGAGCGTTGTGCGTGTTGATGTAACGGTCGCCGAACGCGGCCAGGAACTCGGCCCCGACCAGCTTGAGGAAGCCGGCCGAGATGACCAGGTCGGGCTTGAACTCGGCCACGTGGGCGGCGAGGGCGGCGTCCCAGTCGTCACGGGTCTCGTAGGCCTTCACCGAGTCGACGAAGGTCGGCACTCCCGCGGCGGCGGCGCGGTCGAGGCCGGCGATGCCGTCACGGTCGGCGCCGACGGCCACGACCTGGGCGCCGTAGGCGGGGTCGGCCGAGGCGTCGAGCAGGGCCTGCAGGTTGCTGCCCGAACCGGAGACGAGGACGACCAGGCGGGCGGGCGCGGGGTCGGTCACCCGAGCACCCTATCCCCGCGATGCGGGACGGCGGACAACGGGGCAGGGCCGCGGGGCAGGCGAAACACCTGATCTTCGGTTACGCTGCGGGGCCCCTCACCATTGGATCTTTCGCACAGGAGGAACAGCTCGTGACTACCCCACCCCCGTACTACGGTCCTCCGGGCGGCGAGCCGGGCGGTGTACCGGCTGCTCCCGAGAACACCCAGGGTCTGGTCGGCATGATCCTCGGTATCGTGTCGATCCCCCTGGCGTGCTGCTTCTACCTGGGCATTCCGGTCGGCATCGCGGGCGCGATCGTCAGCTACCTGGGCCTGCAGAAGGCGAACACCGGCCGGGCCACCAACCGCAGCCAGGCCATGGCCGGCCTGATCACCGGCGCGATCGGCGCCGTCGTCGGCATCGGCCTGCTGATCTGGGCGATCGTCTACGGCAGCAGCATCAACTGGGAAGACTTCAGCAGCACCAACTGAGGCCGGCCGAGGAAGGGGGACGCTGCTGCGTCCCCCTTTTTCATGCCTTGGGGGTGGGCCGGAACAGCTTGCCCGCGGCCGCGCCGAGCACGGCCGAGACGCCCAGCACGAGGGTCGCGACCAAGCCGACGGCCCACGGGTCGGGGCCGATCGTGGCCAGCCGGCCGTCGCCCAGGGGTCCGCCCGACACCTTGGCCAGCAGGCCCAGCATCAGCCCGGCGGCCGGGCCGGCGACCAGACCGCTGCCGATCACCAGCGACCACGGCGGGGCACTCTCACGGGCCAGGCGCAGGTGCAGCAGCCAGCCCGCGGCCAGCCCGGCCAGCACCGGCAGGGCCAGCACGAGGGCGCCGGAGGCTCCCATCGGGCCGTTGGGCAGCCCGGCCAGCAGGGGCAGGGTGGGCAGCGGGCCGGCGGTGACCTCGGTGAGGCGGATCACCGAGCCGGTGCCGAGCGCGAAGCCGGGGCCGAGCAGGTAGGCCGCCGCCCAAATCACGCCGTTCACCCCGTAGGCGAGGCTGACCAGGGTGATGCCGGCCTGACCGGCCACCCCGGTGCGGTAGGCCGAGATCATGTCGGCCGCCTGGCCACCGCCGACCGCCACCGAGAGGCCGGTCACCGCGGCCCCGGCGGCCAGCACGAGCAGAGCGGCGACCACGCCCGTACGCAGGCCGTGGCGCACCGGTCCGGGCAGGCGCCCGGCCCAGACGCTGAGGGCGTCGGTGCCGCGCAGCGAGCCGATCAGCGCGCCCAGGCCGCCGATCAGGAAGAAGTTGAGGGCGGCCCGGCCGGCGGTGACCTCGGTGCCGCGGCCGTCGACGAGCAGCGCGCTGACCGACCCGAGCAGCGAATAGCCGAGACCGATGGCGAACGCCACCGCCAGGGCCCGCGCGGTCGAACCCGAGCGGCGGGCGCCGACGGCCCGGGTGACGTGCAGGCCGGCCCGGTTGAGCCGCCAGACGACCAGCATGCTCAGCAGCAGCGGGGGCAGCCCGAGGGAGCCGATCGAGGTGCCGATGGGCACGCCGTGGCCCAGCAGCCAGCCGGCCAGACCGGCGTGGGCGGCGCCGCCGAGGCCACCGCTGCCCTCCAGTGTGCGGGCCAGGCCGATGACCGCGGCGACCGGCAGATAGGACAGCAGGGCGGCCCACAGCGTGGCGAAGGCCGCCGCCACCGGGAGCGGGGCGCGGCGCTGGGGGCGCTGGGGTGGGCGGCGCTGCGTGGGCAGCCGGACCGTCTCGCGGTTGGCCAGCACCTTGTCGTCGACGACGACGGTGCGCTGTTCCTTGGGCCGTTCCGGCGCGACGGCCTCGGTGTCGCGCTGCACCTCGACCGACACCGTTTCACGGGCAACGTCAGTCGCCTCGGCGACGGCGAAGTCGTCCGAGTCGTCGGGACGGTCGGGTGTGCTCGGCATCGCCGCCTACTTTTCCACGCCGGAGGCGGGTGGGCGATGCAGAAACGGCGGCGCGCCGCCATTCGGGTCGATCAGACCTGAACGGCGGCGCGCCGGCCGCGTGGACTGCGTGGTCAGCTCATGACCTCACGCATCAGCTGGGCGGTCTCGCTCGGCGTCTTGCCGACCTTGACACCCGCGGCCTCGAGGGCCTCCTTCTTGGCGTCCGCGGTGCCCGCGGAACCCGAGATGATCGCGCCGGCGTGACCCATGGTCTTACCGGGCGGGGCGGTGAAGCCGGCGATGTAGCCGACCACCGGCTTGGTGACGTTCGCCTTGATGAACTCGGCGGCCCGCTCCTCGGCGTCGCCGCCGATCTCACCGATCATCACGATGGCGTCGGTGTCGGGGTCGTCCTGGAACGCCTTCAGCGCGTCGATGTGCGTGGTGCCGATGACCGGGTCACCGCCGATGCCGACCGCCGTCGAGAAGCCGAAGTCACGCAGCTCGTACATGAGCTGGTAGGTCAGCGTGCCGCTCTTGCTGACCAGGCCGATGCGACCGGCCGGCGTGATGTCGGCCGGGATGATGCCGGCGTTGCTGGCGCCCGGCGACGCGATGCCGGGGCAGTTCGGGCCGATGATCCGGGTCTTCTGACCGCGGTCCACGTTGTAGGCCCAGGCGGCCGCGCTGTCCTGCACCGGCACGCCCTCGGTGATCACCACGGCCAGCGGGATCTCGGCGTCGATCGCCTCGACGATGGCGGCCTTGGTGAACGCCGGCGGCACGAAGATGACCGACACGTCGGCGCCGGTCTCCTTCATGGCCTCGGCGACCGACGCGAAGACCGGAAGCTGGGTGCCGTCGAAGTCGACGGTCGTACCCGCCTTGCGCGGGTTGACGCCGCCGACCACGTTGGTGCCCGCCGCGAGCATGCGCCGGGTGTGCTTGGAGCCTTCGGAGCCGGTCATGCCCTGGACGATGACCTTGGATTCCTTGGTGAGCCAGATAGCCATGAAGTCACTTCCCCGCAAACGCGAGCTCGGCGGCGCGAGCGGCCGCTCCATCCATCGTGTCCACTCGCTCGACCAGCGGGTTGTTCGCGCCGTCGAGGATCGCCCGGCCGGCCTCGGCGTTGTTGCCGTCGAGGCGCACCACGAGCGGCTTGGTGACGGTCTCGCCGCGCTCACCGAGCAGGGCGAGGGCCTGGATGATGCCGTTGGCCACCTCGTCGCAGGCGGTGATGCCGCCGAAGACGTTGACGAAGACCGACTTCACGGCGGGGTCGCCGAGCACGATCTCGAGGCCGTTGGCCATCACCTGCGCGCTGGCGCCGCCGCCGATGTCGAGGAAGTTGGCCGGCTTGACGTTGCCGTGCTTCTCGCCGGCGTACGCGACCACATCGAGCGTCGACATGACCAGGCCGGCGCCGTTGCCGATGATGCCGACCTCGCCGTCCAGCTTGACGTAGTTGAGGTTCTTGGCCTTGGCCGCCTGCTCCAGCGGGTCGACCGCGGACTGGTCGACCAGCGCCTCGTGGTCGGGGTGCCGGAACGACGCGTTCTCGTCCAGCGTGATCTTGGCGTCCAGCAGGAGCACCCGGCCGTCGCCGACCTTGGCCAGCGGGTTCACCTCGACCAGGGTGGCGTCCTCGGCCACGAAGGCCTGCCACAGCTTCACCGCGATGTCGACGATCTGCTCGGCGACCTCGGCCGGGTACTGCGCGGCGGCGACGATCTCGCGGGCCTTCGCCTCGTCCACGCCCTTGTTGGCGTCGATGGCGATCTTGGCGACCCGGTCCGGCTGCTCCTCGGCGACCGTCTCGATCTCCATGCCGCCGGCCACGCTGGCGATGCAGAGGAAGGTGCGGTTGGCCCGGTCGAGCAGGTAGGAGAGGTAGTACTCCTCCGTGATGTCGGCCGTCTCGGCCAGCATCACCTTGTGAACCGTGTGGCCCTTGATGTCCATGCCCAGGATGTCGGTCGCCCGGGCCTGCGCCTCGTCCGCGCCGTCGGCCAGCTTGACGCCGCCCGCCTTGCCGCGACCGCCGACCTTGACCTGCGCCTTGACGACGACCTTGCCGCCGAGGCGCTCGGCGATGGCCCGGGCCTCCTGCGGGGTCTCGGCGACGCCACCGCCCAGCACGGGCAGCCCGTGCCGTTCGAAGAGGTCGCGCCCCTGATATTCGAACAGGTCCACGTGTCTCCTTTCGCTCGCGACGCCATGCGCCGGCAAGCCGCACCGTTGCGTCCCGACCTGTGTGCGCGGCGGCCTCTGAGCGGCGTCGCCGGCGGAAGAATGTCCGGCCCGAAAGGGCCTTCATTCGCAGACTAGCGACCCGGACGGGTCCTTCGAAGGCGCGGGTGCGCGGTGTGCAAGACCGCACACCGGAGGAAGGCGGGACGGGTGTGACGGCCGTTGCGGAAACTTCCCCGCGAGAGGTGCGTAACCACCCACAGGGGGCGTCGTTGAGTGTGGTGTCGGAACGCTACGGCGTCCCGGCGCGAAGGCGGCCGATGCCCTGTCGGTCGAGGGGTGGCGGCGGGGCATCGTGCATGAGAGGCCGGACGTGTGAGGGGTGCGTCCGGCCTCTCCCCTTGCCTAAGCCTTTCCTACATTTACGGTAGGAAGAAGCTGGTCAGCCCACCGGTGACGAGACATTGGCGCGAACCCATTCGATGATGGACGCGGTAGTGGTTCCCGGAGTGAAAATGCGAGCGACGCCGAGCTTTTCCAATTCGGCGATGTCGTCGGCCGGAATGATGCCTCCGCCGAATACCACGATGTCGGCGGCATCACGTTCCGCCAACAGCTCGATCACCCTGCGAAACAATGTCATGTGCGCACCCGACAGAACGGACAAACCGATCGCGTTCGCGTCCTCCTGGATGGCGGTCTCGACAATCTGTTCCGGCGTCTGATGCAGGCCGGTGTAGACGACCTCCATGCCGGCGTCGCGCAGCGCCCTGGCCACGACTTTCGCGCCGCGATCGTGCCCGTCCAGCCCGGGTTTCGCGACGACCACCCTGATCCGTGCCTGCATCCTGACCCCTCCGAGCCACTGACCACGTTGTCACCTGAACGAACGGTAACCCGCGCGGGGGCGGCGGGGTAGCCGACGTCCCAAACACGTGATCACCTGCGGTGACGGAAAATGTATTCTGCGTCACCTCACTTTGTGCTTTTCACTTAATTACTCCGCGTGCGCGAACGAATGCAGAAGGAAAGGCCACCAATACGGACATCTGCTGCGCAATACGGACCACGAAGTGTCAGCGATTTGGCGCTGCGACTTGTGGCGCCGAAGCCGTTTGGTTACCGTGGCTCCCGGCTGTCAACCAGTTAACGCTGATCTGACAGCTCGGACGGGCACGGTTCACCGGATTCTTCGGCCTCGTGACCGCCGCCGATTTGCCACCGACGGAGGGTTGTTCGTGCGCCAGCGCTTGTCGTCTGAGCCCGATCGTTATCGCGGTCGTCGCCGCGTACCCACCCCTCCGCGCAGCCGCTACGCCATCGCCGTCACCGCCGCCTTCGCCGGGGCGGGCGTCGTCGCCATCGGCGCCGCGTCCAACTTCCCCGACCAGAAACAGGTCGACGCGCAGGCCCTGCAGGGCGTGGGCCAGGTCCAGTCGGTCAACGACGAGATCGCGAAGCGCGAGGCCGACACGGCCGCCGCCTCCCGTAGCGACAGCCGGGGCGCCTCGTCCAAGACCAAGGTGAGCGCCGACCAGGCCGCGGCCGACGTCTGGCTGCTCCCCCTCGAAGAGTTCGACTTCACGTCGCCCTACGGCACACGGTGGGGCAAGCTGCACGCCGGCATCGACCTGTCCGCCCCCCAGGGCCTGCCCTACAAGGCGATCCACGCGGGCAAGGTCACCAAGGCGGGCTACTACGGCGGCTACGGCTACATGATCACCATCGAGGACGCGCAGGGCAACGAGGTCATCTACGGCCACTCGCGGCGGCTGCTCGTCAAGGCGGGCGACGTCGTCAAGGCCGGACAGGTGATCGGCCAGGTCGGCAACACGGGCGCCTCCTACGGCACCCACCTGCACCTCGAGATCCACGTCAACGGCAACCCGATCGACCCGATCCCCTTCCTGCGCGATCACGGCGTCGACATCAAGCTGAAGGTCGAGTCGGTGTACGCCGGCATGGCCGCTGCCTCTTGATCCTGCACTTGTAGATACCCCGCAGGCCGCGCACAAACCTCCTCGGTTGCAACTCGGGTGAACCGGGTCGCTCCCACTTCACGAACCCTCCAGGCACGCCGACAGGCAGATGTCGGTATCCGTTCCTGCCTGGGAGGTCGTTCGCGTGGCGCATCGTGCCGAGACCCGTTCCGCCGGTCGTCACCGTCGTGAGCAGGTCCGCCGTCACCACGTGACGAGCATCCTCTCCAGCGACCGCGGCCGGGCCGTGCTGCTGAGCGTCGCCCTGGGCGCGGCGCTGGCCACCGGTGTGGCCGGTGGAGCCGCAGCCGCCTCGGGGAAAACCGCTGCCCCCGTGGGCGCACCCGCCCCGGTCCCGACCGTCGCAGCCACCGCCACGCCGGAGCCCGGCCCGTGGAACGTCCCCGTCGAGCCGCTGGCCTCCGGCGCCCGTCGCGGACACAAGCCCGCCCTGGAAGTCGCCGCGATCCCGAAGGTCGCCACGGCCTGGGTCAACCCGAACCCGTCGGGCACCGTCACGTCCTGCTTCGGCCAGCGGTGGGGGCGCCTGCACGCGGGCGTCGACATCGCCGGGCCGGACGGCTCGCCGATCCTGGCTGCCGGGGCCGGCCTTGTGGTGCGCGCGGGCGCGGCCGACGGTTACGGCAACGCCGTGCTGATCGACCACGGGGACGGCTACCTCACCCACTACGGGCACATGTCGGCCATCGCCGTGCACGAGGGCCAGCGCGTCGAGGCCGGCGAGCAGATCGGCGACGAGGGCTCGACCGGCCACTCGACCGGGCCGCACCTGCACTTCGAGGTGCACCAGGGCTTCTACAAGAACCCGATCGAGCCGGTGCGCTGGCTCCACGAGCACGGCGTCGCGCTAGCCGGATGCGAGACGGCCACCAACTGACCCGATCAAGGCCACAGCATTCTCCCGTACGCGGGAAGGGGTCAGATCTTCTCTTTCCCGTACGCGGGCAGGGCGTCAGATCTTCTCTCTCCCGTACGCGGGCAGGGCGTCAGATCTTTTCGATCGGAGCGTGCCGCAGGATCAGCCACATCACCTGATCGCCGAAGTCGATCTGGGCCCGCGCGCCGGGGCCCTGGCCCTCGACGGTGATCACCCGGCCCAGGCCGTAACGCTGATGGTTGACGCGGTCGCCGGCCGACACCTTGGGCGCCTGGGGAAGCTCGCTGGCCGTCGACAGCTTGCTGCCGTCGATGCCGAGCCGGCTCGCCAGCTGCTGAGCCTTGGGGGTGCCGCCGGAGAACCCGCCACCGCGGAACCGGTCGCCCCCGCCACGGCCACCCACGCCGCCGCCCGTGCCCGACCACGACGTGTAGGAACCGGCCGTGCGTTCCCAGCGGATCAGCTCGGGCGGCAGCTCGTCGGTGAAGCGGGAGGGCGGGTTGTACTGCGGCTGGCCCCACGCACCACGCGTGACCGCCCGGGACAGATAGAGCCGCTGACGGGCGCGGGTGATGCCGACGTAGGCCAGGCGGCGCTCCTCTTCGAGCTCGGTGTTGTCGCCGAGCGCGCGGGTGTGCGGGAAGACGCCGTCCTCGAGACCGGTCAGGAAGACGACCGGGAACTCCAGGCCCTTGGCCGTGTGCAGGGTCATCAGCGTGACCACGCCCTGGTGGTCGGGGTCGTCGTCGGGCAGCTGGTCGGCGTCGGCGACCAGCGCCACCTGCTCGAGGAAGCCGGCCAGGGTGGCGGCCGGGGCCTCGTCGGCTTCATCCGCCTGGGCCTCGACCCGTTCGGTGTACTCGCGGGCGACGCTCACCAGTTCCTGCAGATTTTCCACCCGGCCCTGATCCTGCGGATCGAGGCTCTCTTCGAGCTCGGAGAGCAGGCCCGAGCGCTGCAGCACCAGCTCGAGCACCTCTTCCGGCGGCGCGGTGGCGGCCAGCTCACGCAGGTCGTCGAGGAGCTGCACGAAGTCGGCGATGCTGTTGGCCGAGCGGGCGGCGATGCCGGGCGCGTCCTTCGCGCGGCGCAGCGCCTGACCGAACGAGATGCGGTCACGGTTGGCCAGCGCCTCGACGCACGCCTCGGCCCGGTCGCCGATGCCGCGCTTGGGGGTGTTGAGCACCCGGCGGATGCTCACCGTGTCGTCGTCGTTGACCACCGCGCGCAGGTAGCCCAGCGCGTCGCGGACCTCTTTGCGCTCGTAGAACCGGACGCCGCCGACCACCTTGTAGGGCAGGCCGACCCGGATGAACACCTCTTCGAAGACGCGGGACTGCGCGTTGGTGCGATAGAAGACCGCCACGTCTCCCGGGCGTACGCCCTCGCGGTCACCCAGACGGTCGATCTCGCGGGCCACCCAGTCGGCCTCGGCGTGCTCGGTGTCGGCCACGTAGCCGACGATCTGCTCGCCCGGGCCCTGGTCGCTCCACAGCCGCTTGGGCTTGCGCGAGGTGTTGCGGTCGATCACCGCGTTGGCCGCCGACAGGATCGTCTGGGTCGAGCGGTAGTTCTGCTCGAGCAGGATCGTGCGGGCGTCGGGGTAGTCGCGCTCGAACTCGAGGATGTTGCGGATGGTGGCACCGCGGAACGCGTAGATCGACTGGTCGGCGTCGCCCACCACACACAGCTCACCCGGCTCGAGTTCTCCCCCTTTGTCGCCCACCAGCTGCTTCACCAGCATGTACTGCGCGTGGTTGGTGTCCTGGTATTCGTCGACCATCACGTGGCGGAACCGGCGACGATAGGTCTCGGCGACGTGGGGATGCGACTGGAGCAGATGGACGGTGGTCATGATGATGTCGTCGAAGTCGAGCGCGTGCGCCTCCCGGAGGCGGCGCTGATAGACCTCGTACGCCTCGGCGACCGCCCGCTCGGCCGGCCCCTTGGCCCGGTCTTTGAACTCCTCGGGCTCGACCAGCTCGTTCTTCAGGTTGGACACCTGGGCGGTCAGGCCGCGGGCCGAGTAGCGCTTGGGGTCGAGGTCGAGCTCGCGGATGACCAGCGTCATGAGCCGGCGCGAGTCGTCGGCGTCGTAGATCGAGAAGCTGCTCTTGAGGCCGGCGTGCTCGTGCTCGGCGCGCAGGATGCGTACGCACGCCGAATGGAACGTCGACACCCACATCAGCCGGGCCCGCGGGCCGACGAGCTGGGCGACCCGCTCCTTCATCTCGCCGGCGGCCTTGTTGGTGAACGTGATCGCGATGATCTGGCCCGGATGCACGTCACGAGCGGCGAGCAGATAGGCGATGCGATGCGTCAGCACCCGGGTCTTGCCCGAGCCCGCGCCGGCCACGATGAGCAGCGGCGAACCGGCGTGGGTGACCGCGTCGCGCTGAGGGCCGTTGAGCCCCTCGAGCAGGGACTCAGGGTCGAGTCGCCGCCGCGCTCTCGGCTCCTCGGGAGCGCGCGTGGCGGGCATGGCGAACAGGGCGCCGTCGGGGGTTTCAGCTGAAGGTCGCATCGCGGGGTGAAGTCTATGCCGACCCCCCGACATAAATTCCGCTGTCCACAGGCCATCGATGAGACCACTTGTTATCCACAGGCGGTAGCGCCGATCACCATCGATACATCAGGCTGTCGTCGTCGACTTTCAATCGCTGATCGGGAGACCGAACACCATGGACCGTTCCCGGGTCGCGCTGCGTCACCTCGCCGCGCCCGCTCTCGCGCTCGCCGTCATCGCGGCGTTGCCCCTGGCCCGCTCCGCCGACCCGGCCGTGGCCGCGCCACCGCCGGAGTTCCAGCCCGTCAGCGTGAACTACGGGCTGCCCAAGGGCGCGACCGTCAAGGGCCAGTTCCTGAGCTACAACGACTTCCACGGCGCGATCGACCCGCCGAGCGGGAGCGGCGCCGTGGTCAACGCGGCCGGCACGGCGACGCCCGCGGGAGGTGTGGAATATCTGGCGACGTACCTGAAGAAGTTGCGCGCCGAGGCGAAGACCGAGGGCCGTTCGACGCTGACCGTCGGCGCCGGTGACCTGATCGGCGCGACCCCGCTGGTCAGCGCCGCGTTCCACGACGAGCCGACGATCGAGCTGATGAACCAGGTCGGCCTGCAGGTGAGCTCGGTCGGCAACCACGAGTTCGACGAGGGCGTCGACGAACTGATCCGCCTGCAGCGCGGCGGGTGCCACCCGGTCGACGGCTGCCAGGACGGCGACGGCTTCGGCGGGGCGAAGTTCACCTACCTCGCGGCCAACACCATCGACAACCGGACCAAGCTGCCGATCCTGCCGCCGATCGACATCAAGATGGTCAACGGCACCCCGGTCGGCTTCGTCGGCATGACGCTCGAGGGCACGGCCGGCATCGTCAACCCGGCCGGCATCAAGAACGTGCACTTCGCCGACGAGGTCGAGACGGCCAACAAGTGGGGCAACCTGCTCAAGCTGTTCGGCGTCAAGGCGCAGGTGCTGCTCGTGCACGAGGGTGGCGCGCAGGGCACGGCCACGCCGACCCCGGGCGTCTCCGACTGCACCGGCTTCACCGGTCCGATCGTGCCGATCGTGGCCGGCCTCAACCCGGAGTTCGGCCTGGTCGTCTCGGGTCACACGCACCGGTTCTACTCGTGCAGCCTGCCCAACTCCAAGGGCACGTCGGTCGTCACCAGCGCCGGCACCAACGGCCAGCTGATCACCGACATCGACTACTCGATCGACCGGCGCACCGGCCGCTTCGCCGAGATCACAGCCAAGAACGTGATCGTCGAGAACGGCGTCGCCGACGGCAGCGGCGGCTGGCAGAAGGACGCGAACGGCGTCTACCTCAAGAACCCGGCCACGGTCGACGCGGGCGCCAAGAAGATTGCCGACAAATACCGTACGGCGGTAGCGCCGATCGCCAACCGCATCGTCGGGCGCATCACGGCCGACATCACCCGTACGGCGACCCCGGCCGGCGAGACGCCCCTCGGTGACGTGATCGCCGACGCCCAGTTGGCCCGCACCACCGGTGACGGCGCCCAGATCGCGCTGATGAACCCCGGCGGCATCCGGGCCGACTTCGACGCCGAGGCGTCCGCGGGCGGCGAGGCCATCGGCGAGGTCACGTACGGCGAGGCCTTCACGGTGCAGCCGTTCAACAACCTCGTGGTCACTCAGACCTTCACCGGCGCCCAGCTCAAGGCGGTGCTCGAGCAGCAGTTCGCCGGGCAGGCCGGTCAGACCACGACGAAGATCCTGCAGGTGTCGGCCGGCCTGACCTACACGTGGAGCGCCACGGCCCCGCTCGGCTCCAAGATCTCGGCGCTCGCGCTGAACGGGACGCCGATCGACCCGGCCACCAGCTACAAGGTCACGACGAACGACTTCCTGGCCAACGGCGGCGACGGCTTCTCGGCGCTGACCGCGGGCACCGGCCGCACGACGGCGCCCGGCTTCGACGTCGACGCGCTGGTCGCCTACCTGGGCGCGGGCGCACCGGTCGCACCCGGCCCGGCCAACCGCATCAGCACGGTCGCCTAGCTTCTCCGGGTTCTCACGGCGTCCGGGCGCGATTTCCGGACGCCGTGAGCGTGACGTCCCACGGATCGGGCGGTTTTCTTGCGGAGCGGCTCGTGACGGGGGCATACTCGGCGGCGTGATCCAGCAGACGCGATTTTTCTATGGCACCGGCTCGCCGGCTGCCATGGTCAGCGTCTGAACAACAGACCTCCATCAAGCCCCGGGCCTTCCAGCCCGGGGCTTGATGCTGCCCGGGCCGGGTCGACCGGGGCGCCAGCACCCGAGGAGCACGACATGACCGCCGATCTGATGGACCAGAGCACCGGCGCGGGCCAGCCCCTGGCCGCCGACGAGATCCGCGCGATGCGCGAGCGCATCGACGAGATCGACCAGCAGATCATCGACCTGTGGCAGGAGCGGGCGCGCCTGTCCCAGACCGTCGGCAAGACCCGCATGGCCAGCGGCGGCACCCGCCTGGTGCTGTCCCGCGAGCGCGAGATCGTCGAGCGCTTCCGCGAGGCCCTCGGCGCCGACGGAGCCCAGGTAGCCCTGATGATCCTCCGCGCCGGCCGGGGTCCGCTCTAGCGGAACACCCGCTCCGGGGACGGCTCCTCCGGGAACAGCGACTCCGGAAACGGCACACCGATCGCCGTGAACTCCTCTCGCAACAATTCACGGAAGGGGCGGTCGATAAGGCCCCACGTGTCCGAGTCGATGACGCTGAAGATGTCGACGAGCCTCGGACGGGAACATTTACGCTGGTAACAGACGGCAAGAATGCCTGCGCTGGCCTTAGCGCGCCGAATCCAGTACGGCGGCTGGGCCGACGTCATCGGCTGAGGCGTCCGATCGTCGTTCTCCAGCACCTGCAACACCACCGACGGGTCGACGCGGTGCGCATCGTCCATCAGCATGCGCATGACCACGGCGTCGCCTGCCGGAACGTTTCGGAAGGTATACAGGGCGGCAACGTAAAGGTCGACCAGCCGGGAAGCCTCGCCCTCCTCGCGTGAAGCGAGCAGCAACTCGAGCAGCACTTCGAGATTCGACCCGTACGTCGAAGCGTCGTGGATCCCCCCGAACGGTGTAGCGATCGACCGCCAGAAGGGGGCCACGCTGTGCGCCAGAACGAGGGCCATCCTCGTGTCCTCCCGGAATGCGGCCTCCTTCAACCAACCCCCGGCCACACTCGCCAAGGGAACCGAGACGTCATGGAAGAGTTCAGTTGATCCCCACTTCTCGTCGGGCGATTCCAGGACCGGCGCCCAGGGCATGGAGTGCCACAGGCTGACGCGTGACATGTCCTCGCGGGTGATCGTCCCGTCGCGGCGGTCGGTACGCCACGTCACCCGCAACGCGGTCCAGAGGCTCTTCCAAGCGTCTTCGGGCAAGCGGCTCTCCCACAGCAGCGCCTGTGACCGCCAAGTGACACCGAGCGAGCCGACATCCACCCCTTCCGGTGCCAGAAGCACGAGAAGCGTGACCAGGTTGGCGCTGAAAGCAGCCTCCCGCTCGGACGCCGACCGCCGGATCGGCTGGTAGCCGCCCAGCGACCAGGTCTGCGGCGGGCAGGCCGCGGCAGCCAGCAGTTCGCGCAACAACGCGTCACAGCCGGCGTGCAGTTCCGCCGGCAGACGGCTGAGCATGGTCCGGCCGAAGTCGATGATCGGCCCACGCGCGGAGAGCACCGCGAACGACAACCAAGCCGCCAAGGGTCCCGCGTCGACCGGGCTGGGGTAGGGCCGTTTCGCCTGGTGTGCGCGTTCCTCGGCCAGATCGGTCAGGGTGTTGACCACGAGGCGCGCGACCAGGAACTCGCCAAACGTGGCGTGCAGGAACTCGAAGCTGCGCTCGGGCTGGTCGACGCCTTCGCGGGCGCGGGACTCGTGCAGGAAGAAGAAGCGGCCGACGAGCAGCTGAGCGGCGCTGAGCGGGCGATCACTGTCCGGTTTGTCCACCCGGTCGTCGCGCAGCAGCTCGTGCAGATCAAGATCCAGCTCCCGCTCGGTGACGACTTGCGCGCCCCGGGCGAAGAGCGCCATCGCCACGAACTCCAGCCGGCGAATCTCCCGGGCGATCGCGGCCGCGTCGATCGGGGCGGCGGGTTCCCGCTTGGCCAGCTCGCGCCGGGCGAAATCGGCGAACAAACGCTCGTACAGGTCGGCGCGGTCCAGACTCCCGGCCGAGCGCAGGGCGTTGTCCCAGGCGTCGTAGATCGCGAGCATCAGCAACAGCAGCGGCTGCTCGGCCAGCTCGCGATAGCGGAGGGCCACGTCGAGAGTCAGCGGTTCGATGCTCGAGTTGGTCGCGCCCCACACGTCGAGCCAGGTGCCGATCTGCGCGTCGTCGAAGGGATCGAGGCGCAGCACCACGCTGTCGTCCGGGACGCGGGCGCGGTCGGCCACCACGATGCGCGAGGTGACCAGCACGGCCACCGGACGGCCACGATCGGCCTCGCGGCGTTGAAAGTCGCGTACCTGTTCGAGGTAGTCGGCACGGTTGGCCCCGGACGCTTGCAACAACTCGTCGAAGCCGTCGAGCATCACCACCGGCAACGCACCGACGGCCGAACGCGCCAGCTCCGGCCACGACACCCGCTCGCCGATGGCGGCGTGGACGGCCGCTTCGATCTGGTCCTGGATCGGGGCGTCGGCGGAGACCGAGCGCAGTTCCACCCGTACCGGAAAGAATTCCTCCGGAGGCAGTGTGGCGGCCAGAACTCGGGTCAGCATCGACTTGCCCGAGCCGGGCTGGCCCAGCACCACCAGGGGCGCGGCCGTGGCGTCGGGACTGGTCAGAAAGCCGGCTAGGAAAGGCTGCACGTCGGCCACCTCGACGGCGTCTTCCCACCACGACTCGGCGGCGACAGGCGATCCGGTCTCGGCCCGGCGCGCCCGAGCCCGGGGATTGACGTAGAGATCGGCTGTCGCGGGCAGCCGGATGCCGTCGGGGAGGTCGCCGGCGTCGACGATCGGACGACTCAGCTCGCGTCGGTATTGATCGGACAGGTCGGTGCGGCAGGCGTCGGCGCGCCCGGTCAAACCGGCCAGCAGCGACCGGATTCCGCCAAGACCGGTGCTCAGTCCGGCCACCTGGGACTCGATACCGGCCAGTTGTGAGTCGACGCCGGCGACGCGGCCGGCCAGTTCGGCGCCGACACGCTCGGTGGTCGCGCGGCCCGCCGCCGCGTCGGTCATGGCAGCCCAGATCGCGAACTCGGGCACGTCGACCGCCAACGCTCGGTAACCGATGTCGTAGCGCCGCATGGCCGCGCGCATCAATGAACTCTTGCCGGGGAAGACGGGCGCCGCCTGTTCGAGGCCCTTCAGGAAGTCGAGCGCCCCGATCATGAGGGTCTCGTAATAGGCCTCGAGCTCGACCCGCAACGCCTCGACCGGCTGGGTCGCCGACGGCATCGGGACATCCGCCTCGACCAGGACGTGGACGACGGCGCGACGGTCGCTCTCCACCGCTGTGCTGGTGGCGATCGCGACCTGCTCGGCCAGCGTGATCTCGTCGGCCGCGTCGCCCAGGGCCTCGAAGAACGAGCTGACCACCAGCACCGCGTGGGCGGCGGCGAGTCGTTCGGTGCGATCGAAGCGGTTCAGTCCGGTGACCCGTTCACGGAGCCCGCGGGTGACCGTCTGTCCCCAGTCGACGATCTCATTGCGTACGGCTAAAAGGTCGACCGAACTCAGCGTGGCCGTCGCCACCGCGGCCGTGGGAAGTCCGGCGATCCGGCCGAGCGCCGTGATGTACGGACTGTCACCGGCCCCCAGCAGATGTACCGCATCGGCGTACGTGAGCCCCCGACGGGACGACGGTCGCAGCATGCGCGCAGTGTCCCACTTGGACCAGAGGGACTAGAAGCGCCGCATCACGTTGTGGGGCTCGGCGAAGTGGCACGCGCTGGGGTGTGACGACCGCTGCCTGATCTCCAGCAGCGGCTCGTGCTCGGCGCAGCCCGGCTGAGCCTTCCAGCATCGCGTACGGAAGCGGCAACCCGACGGCGGATCGGCCGGTGACGGCACTTCGCCGGTCAGCACGATCTGCTCGCGCCGGCCGCGCAGGCGTGGGTCGGGAACCGGTACGGCCGAGAGCAGCGCCTGCGTGTACGGGTGCGTCGGCTGCTCGTAGATCGCCGCCTGGTGGCCGGTCTCGACGATCTTGCCGAGGTACATGACGGCGACCCGGTCGGAGATGTGCCGGACCACCGACAGGTCGTGTGCGATGAAGATGTAGGCGAGGCCAAGCTGGCGTTGCAGGCCCTCGAGCAGGTTGATCACCTGGGCCTGGATCGACACGTCGAGGGCCGAGACCGGCTCGTCGCAGACGATGATCTCGGGGCGCAGGGCGAGCGCGCGGGCGATGCCGATGCGCTGGCGCTGGCCGCCCGAGAACTGGTGCGGATAGCGGTTGATGTGGTCGGGGTTGAGCCCGACCAGGTCGAGCAGTTCCTGCACGGCCCGCACCTGGCCGGTGTGCGGGACCGCGTCGGGGTGGATGTCGTACGGCTCCCCGATGATGTCGCCGACCGTCATGCGCGGGTTGAGCGACGTGTACGGATCCTGCATCACCATCTGAATGGTGCGGCGCGTCCTCCGCCACGCGGTTCCGCTCAGGCGGGTCACGTCGTCGCCGTGCACCCGGATCTCGCCGTGCGTCGGTTTCTCGAGCCCGACCAGCAGTTTGGCCAGCGTCGACTTGCCGCAGCCGGACTCCCCCACGATCCCGAGCGTCTCGCCGCGGCGCAGTTGCAGGTCGACCCCGTCGACCGCGCGGACGGCGCCCACTTTGGACCGGAACACGATGCCCCGGGTGATCGGGAAGTGTTTGACCAGGCCCCGGGTCTCGAGCACGAGATCAGACACCGAGAACCTCCCGGACGAAGTGGCAGCTGGCGATCCGCTGCGGCGCGATCTGGTAGACCGGCGGCTCCTCGTGGCGGCAGATCTCGCGCGCGTACGCACATCGGGGGTGGAACGAGCAGCCGCGCGGAACGTCGGTCAGGGCCGGTGGCAGCCCCTGGATCACGTTGAGCTGCCGCCCCTTGTGGTCGAGCCGCGGGATCGATTCGAGCAGAGCCTTCGTGTACGCGTGGGCCGGCCGCCCGTAGATGTCGTAGACCGGCGCCTCCTCGACCACCCGGCCCGCGTACATGACGGCGATCCGGTCGGCCACGTCGGCCACCACGCCCATGTCATGCGTGATCAGCATCAGGCCCATGGTGCGCTGGCGCTGCAGGTCGGCCAGCAGGTTCATGATCTGGGCCTGCACGGTCACGTCGAGGGCGGTGGTGGGTTCGTCGGCGATCAGCACCTCGGGGTCGAGGGCGAGCGCCATGGCGATCATGACGCGCTGCCGCATGCCGCCGGAGAACTGGTGCGGGTAGTCGTTGACGCGGCGCCTGGCGTCCGGGATGCGGACCTGGTCGAGCAGCTCGACGGCGCGGCGCTTGGCCTCACCGCGCGAGGTGCCCCGATGCACCCGGAACAGTTCGGCGAGCTGGAATCCGACCGTATAGACCGGGTTGAGGGCGCTCAGCGCGTCCTGGAAGATCATCGCGATCCGGTTGGCGCGCACCTTGCGCCGTTCGCGTTCCGGCAGTTGCAGCAGGTCGACGCCGCGATAGAGCACCTGACCGCCGGTGATGTGCGCGGGCGGGGTGTCCAGGATGCCCATGATCGCCTGAGCGGTCACCGACTTGCCGCAGCCCGACTCGCCCAGCACGGCGAGCGTCTCCCCCGGGTGCAGCCGCAGGTTGACGCCGTTGACCGCGCGGGCCACGCCGTCGCGGGTGCGGAACTCGACGTGCAGATCGCGCACGTCGAGCAGGATCTCCTGGTTCATCGCAGCCTCGGATCGAAGGCGTCGCGGATGGCGTCGCCGAGCATGATGAAGGCGAGCACCGTGGCCGCCAGGAAAACCGAGGGCCAGACCAGAGGAGCGGCTGCCGTACGCGCGTACGGGCCGGTCTCCGCAATCGCGATGCCCCAGCTCACGGCATCGCCCTTGAGCCCCACCCCCAGATACGACAGGGTGGCCTCGCCCGCGATGTTGATGCCGAGCAGGATGGTCAGCACCACGATGACCGGGCTGATCGCGTTGGGCAGCACGTGCCGGAACATCAGGCGTCCGGGGCCGGCGCCGAGCATCCGGGCCGCGGCCACGTAGTCCTGCCCCTTGGCCGAGATCACCGCCGAGCGCATCACCCGGGCCGCCGTCGTCCAGCCGAGCACCCCGAGCGTGACGATGACGGCGAGCACCCCGTTGCTCTCCGGGTTCGACGACAGCCGCTTGGCCAGCACGATCGCGCCGAGCAGGAACGGGATGCCGAGCATGATGTCGACGAACCGGGACAGCACGGCGTCCAGCCAGCCGCCGAAGTAGCCGGCCGCCAGCCCGACGAGCACGCCGATCACCCCGGCGATCAGGGTCGCGCACAACGCCACCAGCACCGAGTCGCGGGCGCCGTAGACCGTCTTGGCATAGACGTCGCAGCCCTGGAAGTCGAAGCCGAAGATCGCTCCGCCGCTGGCCCCGGCGTCCTTGCGGCCGAGCAGGCAGTCGCGCGGGTCGGCCGAGGTGAAGAGCGAGGGCCAGGCCGCCATCAGCACGACGATCACGACCAGCGCGGCGGCGATCCAGAAGACCTTGCTCGTACGAAGGTCGGCCCACGCGTCCCCGGCCAGCGACCGGTTGGCCCGGCGCGGACGGTCGGGCGCCGGTCCGGGCGCCTCGGCCGTGGTGACAGCGTTGAGGTCACTCATAGCGGATCCTCGGGTCCAGCGCGGCGTACAGCAGATCGACGATCAGGTTGATCACCAGGAAGACGATCACCAGGACGCTCACGAAGCCGACCACCAGCGGGCCGTCCTCGGTGCGGATGCCCCGGAACAGGTTGAAGCCGACGCCCGGGATGTTGAACACGCCCTCGGTCACGATGGCCCCGGACATGAGCACGCCGATGTCCACGCCGATCAGGGTGATGACCGGGATCAGCGAGTTGCGCAAAACGTGCACGCCGATCACCCGGCGGGGGGCGAGACCTTTGGCCTTTGCCGTACGTACGTAGTCGGCTCGCAGATTTTCCGCCACCGACGTCCGGGTGACACGCAGTTCGGTCGCGATGACCAGGCTGCCCAGCACGAGGGCGGGCAGCAGCAGCTCGTACAGGCCGGCGTTGCGCCCGGCGGTCGGCGGGAACCAGCCGAGCTGGATGCCGAAGACGAGCTGGGCCAGCGGCGCCAGCACCACGATCGGCATGGCCAGCACGATCAGGGTCAGCACCAGGGTGACCGTGTCGAACACCCCGCCGCGCCGGATGCCGGAGAGCACGCCGGCACCGATCGCCACGACGGCCGCGATGACGATCGACAGCAGCGCCAGCCGGATGGTGACCGGCCACGCCTGGGACAGCATGTCGCCGATCGACCGGCCGGTCAGCGACTGTCCGAAGTCACCGGTGAGCAGACCCTTGATGTAGTGCCAGTACTGGGCGAAAAAGCCCTCGTCGAGGTGGTAACGGGCGTTGAGCGCCGCCCGCTGACTATCGGTGACCGGACGGTCACCGACGAGCGCCTGCAACGGATCGTCCACGTACGCGAACATCAGCGCGTAGACGACGAACGTCGCCCCGAAGAAGGTGAGGACCATCTGGAGCAGGCGCCGCACGATGAAGCGGAACATGGGGTGCTAGCCGGCGATGTCGACGGCGTAGATGTCGACCTTTCCGAAGAGGTCCATCGTCACGTCGGTGACCTTCTCGGAGTAGCCGAACACGTTCTGCCCGAAGCGCAGCGGGAGCACGGGCATGTCCCGTACGAGCTGATCCTCCGCCTCGTTCCACAGCTTCTGCGACTGCGCGACGGTCGGTGCGGCCGAACCCTGACGCACCAGGCTGTCGAACGTCGTGTTGTTGTAGCCGTAGTAGTTCGACGAGCCGTCACTGGTGTAGAGCGGGCCCAGGTAGCTCTCCATCAGCGGGTAGTCCATGGCCCAGCCGAGCCGGATCAGGCCGACATCCTCCTTGGCCCGCACCTTGGCCAGCAGGTCCTTGAGCTTGGGCAGGCCCACCCCGGTGCAGTTGACGGCCAGCGACGCCTTGATCTGGTTGCACATCGCGTCGACCCACGCCTTGTGGCCGCCGTCGGTGTTGTACGAGATCTTGATGTCGCGCGGACCGTTGGCCGCGGTGTAGAGCTGCTTGGCTCTGGTCGGGTTGTACTCGCACCACTGACCGCAGCTGTTCGGCCGGGCGCCCGCGACCTGGGGCGAGACGAACGACGTGGCCGGCTGCTCGGAGCCGAGGAAGACCTGGTCGGTCATCTCCTGACGGTTGATCGCCATGGAGAGGGCGCGGCGGACGTCCGGGTTCTTGTACTTGTCGTCGTACATCGGGAAACCGACGAACGAGAACGAGGAGCTGGGCGTCCGGGCCAGGCGGGTACCGAGGTCGCTCGAGGCCGACGCCAGGTTTTCGATCGGGATCTTCGTCTCGATGTCGAGGTTGCCGCCGACCAGGTCGGCGTACTGCGCGCCGAGGTCCTGATAGATCTTCCAGGTGATGCCGCTGACCTTGGGAATCGTGCCCTTGAAGTCGGCCACCTTCTCCACGACGATCTTTTCGTCGTGCTGCCAGGTGCCCTTCATCTTGAACGGGCCGTTGCCGATCGGCGCCTCGCCGAAGTCCTTGTTGAGCACCCCGTCGCCGGAGAACGCGGCCTTGGGCAGCGGGAAGAACGCGTCGTAGCCCATCACCGACTGCCAGCCGGCGAAGCCCTCGGTCAGGGTCACCGTGAAGGTCAGGTTGTTGACCTTCTTGAGCCCGCGCAGCTTCTTGGCCTTGGGCTCGGGCGCCTTCTCGGGGCCGCCGTCGTCGGGGTCCTTGGCCTGCAGGTCGGCGAAGCCGTCGATGCGCTGGAAGAAGTACGACGCGAGCTGGCCGTTGGGCCCGTAGGCACCGTAGTTCCAGGCGTCGAGGTAGTTGTCGGCCACGACCGGTTCGCCGTTGCTGAAGGTGAAGCCCGGCTTGAGCCGGATCGTCCACACCCGGTTCGCCTTGTCGTGGGTGATCGACTGCGCGGCAACCGGGTACGGGTTGCTCTTCGCGTCGAACCGCACGAGCGGGTAGAACAGCGACGCGAGCACCTGCGAGCCACTCGTCTCGATCGAGTTGGACGGGACCAGACTCGTGGGCTCGGCGATACCGATGCTGATGCTGTTGGGCAGGACTTCGGTGTCGTCCGAACTCCCACTGCTACAGCCGGCCGCCAGCAGGACGACGGCGGTCGCCGTGGCCGCCACCTTCCACGGGCTCTTCCCAGGCATGTGGGGGGTGCCTTCCTTCAGGAGCGCTCACGGGGGTCGTGTGAGCCGCAGCAACTGTGACACAGAGCCAACGAACGCCAGAGCCCCGTTATCAAGCCGATACTAGTAACAGCTGGGCGGCAGGCTTTTTCCCAGTCTTATTACATGCCCCTGAACTGCGGAAATGCCGGTGGGTGCACGGTCCGCGACCCACCGCAGCGGCCGGTTTCGAGCCGATCAGACGAGGCGTCTATCCGCCGCCCATCGTGACAATTCGTAACGGTTGCTCATTTGGAGCTTGCGCAGGACGTTCGAGACATGTGTCTCGACTGTCTTGATCGAGATGAACAGTTCCTTCGCGATCTCCTTGTACGCATAACCCCGCGCGAGCAGTCGCAACACCTCGCGCTCGCGGTTGGTGAGCTGGTCGAGCTCGGGATCGGCCACCGGCACGTCGGGCCGGGAGGCGAAGGCGTCGAGCACGAACCCGGCCAGCCGCGGGCTGAACACCGCGTCGCCGTCGGCCACCCGGCGGATCGCGGCCGCGAGCTCGTCGGGCGAGATGGTCTTGGTGACGTAGCCTCGGGCGCCGGCCCGGATCAGCCCGATGACGTCCTCGGCGGCGTCGGAGACCGAGAGGGCCAGGAAGCGTACGTGCGGATGGGTCCGCCGCATCGCGTCGAGCACGGCCCGGCCCCCGCCGTCGGGCATGTGCACGTCGAGCAGCACCACATCGGGTTCGATGGCGGCGATCCGGCTGACCGCCTCGGCCACCGAGCTCGCCTCGCCCACCACCTCGACGTGCGCACCCAGCTCGGCCCGGACGCCGGCCCGGAACATCGCGTGATCGTCGACCAGGAAGACCGTGAGCTGCCGCTCGGTCCCGGTGTCCTCGGTGTCGGTCATCGTGCCGTCTCCTTCCCGGCCGCCACGCTCTCCCGCGACGGTGACATGGTCAGCCGGACCTCGGTCCCGTCGCCGGGGGCGCTGCGGATCTCCGCCTTGCCGCCGTGGCGCTGCATGCGCCCGATGATCGAGCCTCGCACGCCGTGCCGCGACTCCTGAACCCCGGCCAGGTCGAAACCGGCCCCCCGGTCGCGGACAAAGACGCTGAGTCCCCCGTCCGACCACCCCGCCGCCGCCCCTGACCCGACTGAAGGCTCTCCTTGCTCGACCTCGGCGTAGAGCGACACGGTGTCTACCCCGGAGTGGCGGGCCGCGTTGACCAGCGCCTCCCGGGCGGCCGCGACCAGGGCGGCGACCCGCTCGTCGCACTCGGTGTCACCCACGACGACCGTCTCGACACTGATCGCGTATGTGTCCTCGACCTCGGCCGCGGCCTGCTCGAGGGCGGCCGCGAAGCGCTCGGTCGGCGACGCCGACGGCTTGTAGAGCCAGTTGCGCAGGCTGCGCTCCTGCCCCCGGGCGAGCCGCTGCACCTCTTTGATGTCGGCCGAGTTGCGCTGGATCAGGGCCAGCGTGTGCAGCACCTGGTCGTGGATCATCGCGGCCAGTTCGGCCCGCTCCTGCTCGCGGATGCGGCCCTCGCGCTCGGCGCGCAGCTGGTTGAACATGCGCCAGAGCAGCGGGGCGGCCACCACGCCGACGCCGAGCAGGCCGACCAGCGCGAAGATCACGCCGTTGACGACCGCGGTCAGGCTGCCGCGCGGGACGTAGACGGCGACGACCCCGATGATGCCGGTGGCGACCAGCACCCCGCCGCCGATGAAGCGGAACAGGAAGAAGCGGCGGTCGCTCTCGGCCACCACGGCGGCCAGCCAGGGTTGCTGCGGCATCGAGCCGCTCAGGTGCCGGCGGCTCGGGTCGGACTGGTGCCAGATGATGCCGGCGCCGACCGCGACGACCGCGACCAGCCAGCCCACCGTCCCGGCCACACTGTCGTCGAAGACCAAGGCCTGCAACAGCACCACGCCCAGGCCGATGGCCCCGAACGGCAGCAGCATGGCCAGGTCACGGCGCTGCGGCGGGTCGGCGGTGACGACCTGCTGCGGGAGCACCGCCCAGAAGGCCGCATAGAGCAGGAGGCCGAGCCCGTTGAAGCCGAGGAGCACGACCAGCGCGACACGCACGATCAGCACGGGGACGCCCAGGTGCTGCGCCAGCCCGGACGCGACACCCGCGATGACGCGGTGGTCGCGCGGCCGGTACAGGCGGCGCGGGGGCGGGTTCACGGCGGCGGTGATGGCTCCTCCTCGGTTACGTACCCCGATCGTCACACGTTCCGGCCGCCCGGACCACGGGGAACAACCCCCGGTATCCGGGTATCCGGATCTCAGGGTGGCCTCAGGGTCGGCGCCGGAAGCGGCTCGGGTGCTCCGGCGGAGAGGATCGGTGTCATGAACGACGAAGCTGCCGAAGCGCGGGGCCGGACCACCGAGCCCGGACCGGCCACCGAGCCCGGACCGGCGACCGAACCCGGCCCGGGCAACGAACCGCCGCCGTGGTTCCCGCCCGCCGGCGGTGGTGGTGGTCCCACTTTTGCGCGGGACAAGCTGATCCGCCCCCGCCAGGGCCGCTACCTGGCCGGCGTGAGCGGCGCCCTGGCCCGGGCCACGAACACCGACCCGGTGCTGTGGCGCGTGCTGTTCGCCGTGCTGGGCGTGCTCAGCGGGGTCGGCGTGCTGCTCTACCTGATCGGCTGGCTGGTCATGCCGGCCGAGGGCGACACCGCATCGCCGGTCGAGTCGCTGCTCGGCAAGGGCCGCTCCGGCATGGCGCCCGCCTCGGTGATCCTGCTGGGCGGCGCGGCCGTGCTGTCGTTCGCCTTCATCGTGCAGGACGGCATGCGGGCGAGCCTGCTGGCCTGCGCGGTCATCCTGGGCGCGGTGCTGCTCATCAAGCGCAGCGGCAACGGCCAGCAGCAGCACCAGCAGACCGGCGCCGGTTTTCCGCCGCCACCACCCTTCGAACCGAGCCCGTTCGAGAAGACTGCCGAGTTCGGCGCGGTCCCGCCCGCGGCCGCACCGCCCACCGAACCGGTGACCGTGCCGCCGATGGCCCCACAGCCACCGCCGCAGGCCTACGCCCCGCCCACCGCCGGATACCGGCCGCCGTTCGCGCCGCACGGCCCGTACGCGCGACCCACCCCGCCGACCTATCCGCCCGCACCCCCGCCGCCTCCGGTAGCGGTCAAGGCGCCGAAGCCCCCGCGCGAGAAGTCCAAGCTGGGCCGCCTCACGTTCTTCGCGGTACTCATGGTGATGGGTGTGATCGCGGCGATCGACATGGCCGGCGCGAGCGTCGCCGTCTCCGTCTACTTCGCCGCCGCCCTGATCACGGTCGCGTTGGGCCTCGTCGTCGGCGCCTGGTTCGGCCGGGCCCGCGGGTTGATCGCGCTCGGCATCATCCTCTCGTTCGGCCTGCTGGTCTCGACCGGCACCGAGCGGTGGGGCGGTGAGGTGGGCAACAGCGTCTACCGGCCCGCGGCCCTCACCGCGGTCGCCGACCGCTACGACTTCACGGCCGGCAACGCCACCCTCGACCTGCGCCAGGTCGACTTCGCCGGCCAGGAGCAGAACGTCGTCGTCACGATGAAGTTCGGTCAGATCCGGGTGCTGCTGCCCGCGAACGTCGACACCACCACGCTGCTCCAGGTGCAGAACGGCCGCGCCGTGATCTTCGGCAAGGAGTTCCAGGACGGCGAGATCAACGGTCAGACGCTGACCGACCTCGGCCCGGACGGCGCCGGTGGCGGCACGCTCAAGCTGGACCTGCAGATGGACACGGGCAACGTGGAGGTCATCCGATGAAGCCGCACCGCATGGACGGCGTGTCCCTCAGCTTCGGCGTCCTGTTCCTGCTGGTGGCCGTGTGGTGGGCGGTGTCCCGGGTGGTCACCGTGCACCTGCCCGCGGTGGGCTGGCTGGTCGCCGGCGGTCTGATCGTGTTCGGCGTGATCGGCCTGCTGGGAGCGCTGCGCTCGGCCCGCTCGACGTCCGAGCAGAAGCCCGTACCGGCCGTCGCCGAGCAGCCCGCGGGTCCGGAACTGCCCGGCGATCTGACCCCCGAGGTGCACGCCTCGATCGTCCAGGAGCTGCTGGACGACTCGGTGGAACGGATCACCAAGGAACATCCGGACCTGAAACCGGAGCAGCCGCGCAAAGAGTGAGACGGGACGCGCAATATGCTCGACCGCATGACTGCCTTCCCCGTCGTGTCCCGAGCGCCGATCGTCGGAGTCGGCGTCACGGCCGCCCGAGCCCTCACCGCCGAGTTCGCCCGCCACAACGCGGCCACCTCCGCCATCGTGGCGGGCGCCGACCACGCGTCACCGGTGGTGGCCAGCGCGGTCGAGGCCCTGTTGCCGGGCGACCGGCTCACCCTGGTGGCCGGCGAGCGCAGCACGGCCGACCTGCTGCGCGACCACATCGACGGCCTCGGCAGCTGGATCGCCGACCGGGTCAACGTGGTCGAGACGCTCGACGAGGCCGGCCAGGCCGACGTGGTGATCGTCGGCGAGCCGCTGACCGGCACCGCCGACGACGTCCGCCAAATGCTCGACACACTGGGCAAACACCTCACCGACGGCGGCGTGGTCACCCTCGCCGTCCCGGCCACTCCCGGTCGCACGGGTGGGGCCGCGGCCGAGATGTTCCGGCAGGAGTCGCTCTTCGGGGTCGGCTCCGACCTGGTGGTCCGCAACCAGCCGCCACTGCGCGTGCACAAGCTGCGGTTCACCCCGGCCGACACGCGGGTGGCGGCCACCCTGGCCCCCGCCTACCGGCCGTCCAGCGTGCCGGTCACCCAGAGCATGCACCTCGACTCCAACGGCGTGGCCGCGGCCGGCATCACGCTCGGCCTCGCCGTCGCGGCCCGGATCGCCCGGCCCAAGTCGAAGCTGTGGATGCTGCCCGCGCTGCTGGCGGCCCCGGTGGCGGCGTTCTTCCGCGACCCCGAGCGAGCGCTGCCCGACGACCCGTCCGCGGTCGTGGCGGCGTCCGACGGCCGGGTGCTGTCGGTCGAGCGGATGACCGACGAGCGTTTCGGGCCGGGCGAGTTCCTGCGCATCGCGGTGTTCCTGTCGGTGCTCGACGTGCACGTCAACCGGGTGCCGGTGGCGGGCCGCGTGACCGACTACTTCGTCGAGGACGGCGGCTACGCGAACGCGATGACCGCCGCGGCCGAACACAACGTGGCGGCGTACACGGTGCTCGACACCGACCACGGCACCGTCGCGGTGGTGCAGCGGACCGGCCTGATCGCCCGGCGCATCGTCCAGCGCGTACCGGTGGGCACGCTGGTGGCCCGGGGCGAGCGGATGGGCCTGATCCGCTTCGGCTCCCGCACCGACGTCTACCTGCCCGCCGACCGGGTCGAGCCCCTGGTCAGCGTCAACGACAAGGTCGCCGGCGGCTCGTCCGTCATCGCCCGCTGGCGCTAAATCGGCAGAGCGCCGGCCGGGAACTTTCCGTACTCCCGGCCGGCCCTGGTCAAAGCCAGGACCCCGTTTCCCCGTACGCGGGTGTCGGGCCCCAACTCCGCCGGAGAGATCGACATCGTGGCGGCCACCGCGAGCGCGTCGCAATAGTCGTCGTCGGTCGGCCACTCTTCGGGCGGTAGCTCCTCCATGTCGGCAAACGTAGGTTTCGTCAGCTCGATCGGCAGGCGCTCGCCGATCGGTTCCTCGCCGGCGTCCGAGTAGTGCCGGATCACTTGCCCGCTCTCGGCGATGGTCCAGCCCGAGGAGCCCGTCTGATCGTCGTACCAATAGGCCTGGGCCTGTCCGAAGCGTGTGCTTAGCTCCCGGATCGCGTCGAGCTCCCGGTCCGGCGCCCAGTACCCGAACACGAGCGTCCAGTCGTCCAACTGCGGGCTCACGAAGACAATCGCGCGGCGCCGCTCGTCCGGCCCCGGACCGTGGCTCGCCGACTCCACCGCCGCCCGCCCGAGCCGCATCGTGGCCGGTCGGGGCTCACTCAGGTCGAGCGCCTCGAGCACGGCGGCCTGGTCCCCGGTCGGCAGCGCGAGCCAGCGCCCGCACGGCTCGTCCCCCTCGATCCGCTCGTCGACCAGCTTGACCCGGATGAGCCGCTCCACCGCCGCCCGATCGGCCTCGGAGAACGCCTCGATGCCCCCGACCTCGGCGAGCGCCTGCAACGCGGCGGCCCGGCGCCGGCCCGGCCCGTGGCGGCGCACCCACCGGAGGTCCGAGGCCACGGCGCTCTCGCCGATCTCCCCGAGGGCCCAGATCACCCGCCGGCGCACCTCGTCGTCCTCGTCGTCAAGCAGCGCGACCAGCCCGGGGACGGCCGGCGCACCGAATTCCCCGCAGTACTGGATGCCCAGAGCAGCGTTCTCGCGCACCCGTGGGCTGGGGTGGCCGAGCGCCCCGACATAGTCGTCGAGCAGGTCGACCCCGAAGCCCATGAAGGCCCAGCCGCACCGCCGCTCGACCTCCCGCGTGGGCGCCGCGGCGATCCCCTCGGCCAGCGGGGCGAAGGCGGGCCGGCCGATCGAGCGCAACACCATGCCGATGTCACTCCAGCCGACCGGTGACCCTTCGTCGAACAGCTCGGCAATCAGCGGCCCGACGGCATCGGCCCCGAGCGCAACGAGCTCGGCGCGGGCCGCCTGCCCGTCGGTGGAGAGCCGAAACATCAGTTCGCGCACAGCCGGAGCCTAGTGAGAAAGCAAACAGGCCGCCCCCTCGATGGGGACGGCCTGTCGAGAAACTGCTTAGGCGCGCTTCGTGCGCATCCACATGATCGGGCCGCTGATCAGGTACGCGGCGACCAGCATGACGAAAGTCAGGCGGACGTCGATCAAGGCACCCACCACCGGCAGCAGCCAGAACCAGGCCGGCAGGCGGACCAGGCGGGCGAGTTTCGCGTACGGGAAGCTCGACACCATGGCGAAAGCCATCAGCGCCACCCCGCCCAGGATGACCACGCCGGGCAGCGGCAGGTCGATCAGCACGGTCACCGCGAGCACGGCCGCGACCAGCGTGGTGGGCACGCCGGAGAAGAACTTGCCGTCCTTCGGTGACACGTTGAAGCGGGCCAGCCGGATCGCGGCGCAGGCGGCCACCATGATGCAGGCCACCGCGGCGGCCGGGGTCGGCACGCTGTGCTCGAGCGAGGCGTAGACCACCACGGGCGCGGCCAGGCCGAACGAGCACATGTCGGCCAGCGAGTCCATCTGGGCGCCGAACGGGCTCGACACGCCCAGCTTGCGGGCCAGGGCGCCGTCGAGGCCGTCGAAGGCCACGCAGGCGACCAGGAAGGCGGCGGCCAGGTGGACCTGGTCGTTCATCGCCAGGAAGATCGCCAGCAGACCCAGGCCCAGGCTGGACAGGGTGCACGCGTTGACGACGGCGAAGCGGAGGCGGCGGGCCGCGGTCTGCTCGCCGGGCAGCAGCGAGGAGGACTCCTCGGCCGCCGACGGGACCGCCAGATGCGGCGCGACCGGCCCGATCAGCCTGGTGGTGTGCTCGGCACCCGTGTAGATGACTTCGGCCCGGGTGGCGGTGGCGGCCCGGCCGGAGTTCCGGCCACCCACCCGCACCAGCAGGGCCTGCCGCGCGATGGTTCCGCTGCGGCGCAACCGGCCTGCCCAACGACGACCGGCGGGACGGGGACTATCCGTCGTACGACGCCGGCGCCAAGGGGTTCTCGGCACGTGCTTCCTCCATGGGTCGGTGGTCCACCGGTGGACGCGGTGGGTTGTGGCCCGGTAGCCCGCCGCACATACGGACCGGGGAAATTGCGGGTTATACCTTCGCACAGCAAAACGATGTTGGCGAGGAGTCAATTCAGCCCGCGGGACAGGCCACGGTCACCTCTCCCTGTCCAGATTTTAACTCGCCGCCTCCGCCGCGATCCGCGCTACGGCCGTGGCGGCGGGTTCGGTGAGGTCAAGCCGGGTCGCGTCGGCGAGTGTGAACCAGCGTGCCTCGGCCGTGGATCCGCCCGCTTCCTCGGTCACCACGGGTGCTGTCGGCGCCTCCACCCGCACCCGGAACAGGACACGGATGACGTGCCAGTCCATCGGGGTGCCTTCCGGGCCGAGAGCTGCGGGATCGTAGCGGTGCGACACGCCCAGCAGGCCGGTCACCCGCCCGCGCTGGGAGGTCTCCTCGATCATCTCGCGGGTCAGCGCCGCCTCGGGGGTCTCGCCGTGGTCGGTGCCGCCGCCGGGCAGGTGCCAGCGGCCGGCGCCGGGATAGCCCTCGGCGATCCGGGTGAGCAGAATCCGCCCGTTCGGGTCGGTCGCGCCGCCGTACGCACCAAAGCGCTGTACTTGCGAGGGACGTGCCAGCTCCTGAGCTTCGTCCGGTTTGTCGGACTCGCCCACCGGCCGCCCCAGCAGGCCGGCCGTGAACGGCATGAGCGGCAGGTCGGCAATCCGGGAAGTCGGCACCCACTCCACGGTCTCGGTGGTGCCGGCCGCCTCCGGGCGCAGCGATCCGCCGACCACGGTGACGTCGTAGATGATCCGGTCGGTGTGCTCGAAGTCGCCGCCGGGCAGCCGGAAGACGTCCGCGGTCACGTTGTGGAGGCCGACGATCCGTACAGACAGACCGGTCTCCTCACCGAACTCGCGCACGACCGCGTGGTCGGGGTGCTCGCCCTGCTCGACGCCGCCGCCGGGCAGGGTCCAGAGGCCGGGAAAACTGCTGAGCGGCGAGTTCCGGGCGAGCAGCACCCGCCCGGATTCATCGCGACATATCCCGTACGCCCCGACCCGTCTGATCTTCACCGGGCCTAGATTAGTCCCGCCTTACGAAGAGCCTCCGCGGTCACCTCGGTCAGCTCGTCCTCGGGCAGGTCGGCGACCTCCTTGACCGGCACCCAGCGGGCCTCGGAGGTGGAGCCGCCGACGTCGCGGATCTCGACCTCGGTCGGCCGGTCGACGATCACCCGGTAGAAGGCGCGCACGCCGTGCCAGTCGATCGGGTAGCCCTCGGGGCCGAGCGAGGCCGCGTCGCGGTGGCTGGCCACGCCGAGCAGCTCGATCAGCCGGCCCTCCTGACCCGTCTCCTCGACAAGCTCGCGGATCAGCGCGGTGCCGGGCTGCTCGCCGTAGTCGGTGCCGCCGCCGGGCAGGTGCCAGCGCCCCTCTCCGGGGTAACCCGGAGCGATCCGGGTCAGCAGCAGGCTGGCGTCGTGCGGGTCGGTGGCGATGGCGTACGCGGCGAAGCGCTGGGCCCGGTGCAGCCCATCGGGCCCCGGGTGGGCATAGAACGACGGGAACGTCGGCGCCACCTCGGGGCGCAGGTCGGCCGAGGCACTGCTCAGCCCGAGCGCGTCTGCCGTGAACTGCCGGAGTTTGAGACGCTCGGCTTCCTCGAGCGTGTGCCACCGGGCCAGGTCGGTGGGGTGACCGACGCGGTCGAGGATCGTCCCGCCCCGGATCGAGACCGCGTAGATGAGCCGGTCGGTGTGGATGGTGACGCCGCGGTGCGGCAGCGAGCGCATGTCGGCCAGCACGTCACGCAGGCCGGTGACGGCCACGGACAGTCCGGTCTCGGCGGCCGTCTCGCGGACGACGGTGTGGTTGGGGTCTTCGCCGTGATCCACGGCGCCGCCGGGCAGCGACCAGACGCCCGGCGTGCCGGACTTGCTGGAGGCACGCACGAGCAGCACGCGGCCCTCGTCGTCAGTGGCGACGGCGTAGGCGGCGATCCGGCGGAGCGGTTCGAGTGCGGGGGTCACGGCGGCATTCTGCCCGGAATATGTTAACTCCAGAAATCGTCTGTCGGATTCCTGACAGGTGGTTCGCGCTGTGTAACCGCTGATCAGAGCACCATTAGGCACAATGGGCCCACGATCCACTACTTTGCGTGAGGGCTATTTCAGGGTACGTATCGGGGTGCTCACCGAGGTCGCCAGGGCCCCCGCGCGGCCACCATGGGGGCATGACACAGCTCCCCGACGGCGGCCTCCAGACCCCGTACAAGCAACTCCGCCGACCCCTCGACGACCGTCTCGCGGCGGGCGTCTGCAGCGGTGTCGCCCGCTACTTCGGCATCGACCCGGTGCTCGTGCGGGTGGCCTTCGCGCTGCTCGCAGTGATCACCGCGGGCGCGGCGCTGATCGCCTACCCGATCATGTGGTTCGTGATGCCGGAAGAGCCCGGACCGTCGTGGCCGGGCTCTCCGTCGGCCGACCAGGGGCCGCAGCAGTAGTGGTGGGTCACTCCCACTCGATGGTGCCCGGCGGCTTGCTCGTCACGTCGAGCACCACGCGGTTGACCTCGCGCACCTCGTTGGTGATGCGGGTCGAGATCTTGGCGATCACGTCGTAGGGCAGGCGTGACCAGTCGGCGGTCATCGCGTCTTCGCTCGAGACCGGCCGCAGCACGACCGGGTGCCCGTAGGTGCGGCCGTCGCCCTGCACGCCCACGCTGCGCACGTCGGCCAGCAGCACCACCGGGAACTGCCAGACGTCACGGTCGAGGCCGGCCGCCGTCAGCTCCTCACGGGCGATCAGGTCGGCCGCGCGCAGCAGGTCGAGCCGCTCCCGGTCGACCGCGCCGATGATGCGGATGGCCAGGCCGGGGCCGGGGAACGGGTGCCGCTGCACCATTTCCTCGGGCAGACCCAGCTCGGCCCCGAGGGCGCGCACCTCATCCTTGAACAGGGTGCGCAGCGGCTCGATGAGCGCGAACTGCAGATCGTCGGGCAGGCCGCCGACGTTGTGGTGCGACTTGATGTTCGCCGTGCCGGTGCCGCCACCCGACTCGACCACGTCGGGATAGAGCGTGCCCTGCACCAGGAACTCGATGTGCCGCTCGGCGTCGAGCTCGCGGGCCGCCGCCTCGAACGCGCGGATGAACTCGCGACCGATGATCTTGCGCTTCTGCTCGGGGTCGGTGACCCCGGCCAGGTGGCCCAGGAACACGTCGGCCGCCTCGACCACCTTGAGCCGGGCGCCGGTGGCGGCCACGAAGTCCTTCTCGACCTGCTCGGCCTCGCCCGCGCGGAGCAGGCCGTGGTCGACGAAGACACAGGTCAGCTGGTCGCCGATGGCCCGCTGGACGAGCGCGGCGGCGACCGCCGAGTCGACCCCGCCGGACAGCCCGCAGATCACCTGCTTGTCGCCGACCTGCGCGCGGATCGCGGCCACCTGGTCCTCGATGATGTTGCCCGGGGTCCAGGTCGGTTCGAGGCCGGCGATGTCGTAGAGGAAACGCTTGAGCATCTCCTGGCCCTGCTCGGTGTGCGCCACCTCGGGGTGGAACTGCACGCCGGCGCGGCGGGTGTTGAGGTCTTCGAACGCGGCCACGGGAGCGCCCGGGGTCGAGGCGGTGACCGCGAAGCCCTGCGGCGCCACGGCCACGCTGTCGCCGTGGCTCATCCAGACCGGCAGACCGTCGGGCAGCTCGCGCAGCAGCGTGCCGCCCTGGGCGGTGAGCAGGGTGCGGCCGTATTCGCGCGAACCGGTGTGCGCGACCGTGCCGCCGAGGGCCTGGGCCATCGCCTGGAAGCCGTAGCAGATGCCGAAGACGGGCACCTCGTTGTCGAACAGCGCCGGGTCGAGGCCGGGCGCGCCGGGCTCGTAGACGCTGGACGGGCCGCCGGACAGGATGATCGCGGCCGGATCCTTGGCCAGCATCTCGGCGACCGGCATCGAGTGCGGGACGATCTCGGAATAGACCCGAGCCTCTCGCACGCGGCGGGCGATCAGCTGGGCGTATTGCGCGCCGAAGTCGACGACGAGAACCGGGCGGGGAGTACTCACCGGCCGAGTTTACCGTTGGCGACCCGCACGTTCCCGGCCCGGTCGACCGCCCGGACGACCACGGTCCGCGCCTTCCGCGGCAGGGCGAAACGGTGCGTGGCCGCGACCGAACGCGCCGTGACACGACCGTTGACGACCAGCTCGAGCCGGGCGATGCCGGACGGGTCGGTGGCCCGGGCGGTGACGTAGCGCTTGGCCTTCACGAGCCGCAGGACGGGAGCGGTACGGTCGGGCGGGGCGATCTTCACGAAGCGCTTCAGCGCCGCCAGCGCGTCGACGCGGCCGGACGCCTGGGACTTCGTGGCGATCAGGGCGGCGCGGATCTGGGCCGCCGTCGGCGCCGGGCTGGTCGACGCCAGCAGGCCCGCCACGCCGGCCACGAACGGGGTCGCCGACGACGTGCCGCAGTACGGCCCGACCACGCCGGACGGACCCTGGGCCGGGTTGCAGCCCGGCCCGGTGACGCCGACCCAGTCGCCGTAGTTGGACCAGTCGTAGCGGGCCCCGGTGTCGGTGACCCCGCCGACCGCGAGGACGGTCGGGATGGCCGCCGGATAGTGCGGGGTCGAGACGCCCCGGTTGCCCGCCGCCGCCACGACCAGCGCGCCCTTGCTGTCGGCATAGGCCACCGCGTCGCGCAGGATCGGGCTGTCGTCGGAGCCGCCCAGCGACAGGCTGATCACGCCGGCGCCGCGGTCGGCCGCCCAGCGGATGCCGAGGGCGATGTCGGAGTAGCTGCCGCCGCCCTTGGCGTCGAGCACCTTGACCGGCAGGATCCGGCACGACCAGCAGACCCCGGCGATTCCCGTACGATTCCCACCCGCCGCCGCGATCACGGTGGCCGCCATCGTGCCGTGCCCGTTGTCGTCGGACGCGTCGTCGTCATGGTTGACGAAGTCCTTGCCCGGCAGCAGCCGACCGGCCAGGTCGGGCAGCGCGCTCACCCCGGTGTCGATCACGGCCACGGTGACCCGCGACGACCCGTGCGTCACCGCCCAGGCGTCGGTCACGTGGGTCTGGCGCAGCCCCCACGCGGGCGCCTCCTCGGCTGCCCGAGCCGGCGCGGCGACCAGCATCGACGCACCGACGACAAGACCGGCGATCAGCTTGCGCATGGGACCTCACAACACGAAAGGAGCCGGCCACGGTGGCCGGCTCCTTCACGTTCGGTCCCTGATCCGATCGCCCGGTCTATTCACCGGTGCGATCAGGGTGTTCAGCGGGTGTAGCTGTACTTCGTCGACAGGGCCGAGTTGCCGGCCTTGTCGTAGGTGCGCACCTGCACGGTGAAGCTCTTCGGCACCGCGGTGGTGCCGAACCGGAACGGCGTCGTCGAGGTGTGCGTCTGCGCCACCTTGCCGTTGAGCAGCAGCTCGTAGCGGGCGATGCCGTACTGGTCGGAGCCGGTGTAGCCGATCGACACCGTGCCCGACAGCTTCGAGCCGCTCTTGGGCGCGGAGGTGATCCGCGAACTCGGCGCCGTGTTGTCGATCGTGATCGTGTTGCTCACGATCTGGTAGTTGCCGGCCTTGTCGAAGACCCGCATCTCGACCTTGGTCGGGCCCTTCGAGGTGCTGAAGTTCAGGCTGATCCCGAACGGCGCGTTGCGGCTGTAGGACCGGAACTCCCCGTTCACCCAGAGCGTCGTCTTCTGGATGCCCGAGCGGTCGTCCTTGAGGTTGACCGGGCTCACCGCGAAGGTGCCGCGCTTGATCGAGCCGTTGGCCGGGGTGATGCCGCTCAGGGTCGGCTTCGTGGTGTCGGTCGGCACCCCGAACGAGGCCGGGATGTCGATCAGACCGTAGTTGACGCCACCGTTGGTCAGCTTGTGGGCCGACGCGCCCTTGTAGATCGAGCTCGCCAGCGACCAGCCGGTGTAGGTCGGGTTCTGCGTCTTCACCAGCGCCGCGGCACCGGCCACGATCGGGGATGCGAACGACGTGCCCTGGGTGCCGGTGTTGTAGTTGCCCTGCCGGTCCATGGCCAGCACGTTGCCCGGGGCGGCCACGTCGACCCAGGTGTCGCCCGCCTTGTTGTAGGACGAGTAGCTCGACCGGGTGGTGGTGCCGGTCGTGCAGTCGGGGTCGGTCGCGAAGGCCGGGCAGCGGTTGGTCGCGGCCACTGTCAGCACGTCGGCGTAGGCCGCCGGGTACTGCTTGGTGGTGTTGCCGGCGTTGCCCGCCGCCGCCACCACGAGCGCGCTGTTCATGTTCGCGTAGGCCACCGCGTCGGACAGCACCTTGGTCGAGGCCGGACCGCCGAGCGACAGGTTCAGGATCTTGGCGCCGTGCTGGACGGCCCAGATGATGCCCTGGGCGACGTCGCTGTCGGTGCCCTCACCGTTGGCGTCGAGCACCTTGACCGGCATGATCTTGCAGGTCCAGCAGACGCCGGCCATGCCCTTGCCGTTGTTGCCGCGCGCGCCGATCAGCGAGGCGACGGCGGTGCCGTGGCCCTCGTTGTCGGTCGTGGTCGTGTT
This sequence comes from Paractinoplanes bogorensis, assembly GCF_018829635.1. Taxonomy (GTDB): domain Bacteria; phylum Actinomycetota; class Actinomycetes; order Mycobacteriales; family Micromonosporaceae; genus Actinoplanes; species Actinoplanes bogorensis. Next base: position 191,565 of record NZ_JAHKKG010000012.1, on the reverse strand, counting down.
GTTGCTGACGAAGTTGTAGCCCGCCACGGTCGCGCCGACCAGGTCGCCCACCGGGGTGACACCGGTGTCGATCACGGCCACGGTCACCGCGGAGCCGGTGGTGGTGTCCCACGCCGCCGGCGCCTTGATGACGTGCATCTCGTTCTGCTTGCTGAACGAGGGGTCGTTGGGCGTGAGGTCGAACGCGGCGACCCGCGCTTCCTTCTCGACGTAGGCCACATTGGGGTCGCTCTTCAGCGCGGCGATCATCGAGGCCGAGCGCTCGCCCGGCACGGTCACCCGCGCGGCGTTGATCGCGGAGAGCGCCGACGTGGCGGCACCGGCCGCGGTCGTGATGCGCGCACCGGCAACGGACATCGTGCGGGCGGCGGCGGTGCGGTCGGCGCCGTCCTTGTAACCCACGACGAGGCGTACGGGCCCGGTCGGGGTCTTGGTCGTGTTGTCGGCGGCCAGGGCCCAGGTCGTCACGCCGGTCATCGCCACGACGACGCCGGTGGAGATGAGACCGACGGTGACCCGTCGTTTGTTGAGCTTCATTGAAGCGTGTGCCTCCCCCGTTGATTCGCGGCGGTCAGCGTACGGGCGAACCCGCCAAAAGCAATGACCGGTTTCACATTCCGAGATCACAGGAGATTGAGCTGCGGATCATGCTGGCTTACTGTTCCGGAATGCGGAACAACAGGGTGGTTCTGTGGATCGCCGGGGCGGTTGTCCTGGTGGTCCTGGCCGGCGGCGGCATCGCCTGGGCGCGGCATTCGTCATCGGAGAAGCAGGCCGCGAACCCAGCCGCGCCCACCACGACACCATCGGCCGAGCCCACCACCCCGGCCCCCTCGCCCGGCGCCGACATCACCGGACCGCTCGACCTGGTGCTGATCGGCGTCGACACAAGGGTCTCGATCCCCGGGTGGGAGCCGCACGCCGACGCCATCATGCTGCTGCACGTCGAGCCGGGGCTGAAGTCGGCCTATCTCTACTCGATCCCCCGCGACACCCGGGTGGCCATCCCCGGGCACGGCACCCACAAGATCACCGAGGCCATGAGCCGCGGTTCGAAGGTCGCGGGCAGCAAGGAGCCGAACGTCGAGAAGGGCTACCAGCTGCTGACGAAGACGCTCAGCGCGTACACCGGAATCAAGCAGTTCCAGGCCGGGGCGATCCTCAACTTCGGCGGCCTGGCCCGGCTCACCGACCAGCTCGGCGGGGTCGACCTGGTGATCGACCGCGAGGTGAAGTCGCGGCACAAGAAGCCGGACGGCACGAACCGGCCGCTGCGGGGTGGCGACTACGTCGGACCGCAGGCCGTCTACCAGCCGGGCCGGCAGCACCTGGTCGGCTGGCAGGCGATCGACTACGCGCGGCAACGGTACGGGCTGCCCGACGGCGACTACGACCGGCAGCGGCACCAGCGGCAACTGGTCACGGCCCTGCTCACCAAGGCGCTCGGCCAGGGCCTGCCGACCGACCCGGCCAAGCTCGACCAGGTCGTCGCCGCGCTCGGGGACACGCTGGTCTATCTCGGCGGACGCCGGCCGGTCGAATACGCGTACGCCCTGCGCGACCTCGCCCCGACCGAGATCACCCGGGTCAGCCTGCCCGGCCGGGGTGTCGGCCGGGGCAGCGGCTATCTCGGCGAGCAGCTCACCGACGAGGGCCGCGGCTTCCTCAAGGCCGTCGCCGCGGGCCAGGCCGCGACCTACCTGACGAGCCACCCGAAGCTGGTCGACAAGTAGGCCTTAGGGCTTGGCCGGCTTGCCCTCGGTGAACAACCACGACTTGAAGAACTCGTCGAGCTGCTTGCCCGAGATCTGCTCGGCCATGGCGATCAGGTCGTCGGTGCTCGCGTTGCCGTCCTTGTGCTCGCTGGTCCACCGCTTGAGCAGCTGGTCGAACGCGGCGTCGCCGATGGTGCGCTGCAACGCGTAGACCGTCATGCCGCCGCGCTGATAGACCGCGTTGCCGAAGATGCGGTTGGCACCGGGGTCGCCGGCCTCGCCGGGCTGGTCCCACGGATAGTTGTCGTAGACGTCGTCGAAGCTCTGCTGCAGGGTGCTGGTGCCCTCGTGGTCGGACCACAACCATTCCGCGTACGTGGCGAAGCCCTCGTTGAGCCAGATGTCCTGCCACTTCTCCAGGGCCACGCTGTCGCCGAACCACTGGTGGGCCAGCTCATGGGCGATCACGCTCTCGTTCGCGCCGTTGCCGAAGAAAGCCGGGCCGTAGACCGGGCGGCTCTGCGTCTCGAGCGCGTAACCGATGCGCCGGTCGTCGACCGCCACCCCGCCGTTGGCGTCGAACGGATAGGGACCGAACTTGGTGGCCAGGAAGTCGGTGATCTCGCCGGTCTTGGCCAGCGACTGCGCGGCCGGGCCGTTGGCGGGCAGCGACTCGGCCACCGCGAGCACCATCGGCTTGCCGTCGTGGGTGCTGGTGGTGACGCGGTACTGACCGATCACGACCATCGACAGGTAACTGGCCATCGGGGCGCTCTCCGACCAGTTCCAGGTGGTCCAGCCGCCGGTGGTGGTGTGCTGCCCGGGCACGCCGTTGCTGATCGCCTCGACGCCCTCGGGCACCGTGATCGCGAGCTTGAAGGTGGCCTTGTCGAGCGGGTGGTCGTTGACCGGGAACCAGGTGCTGGCCGACTCCGGCTGACCGAGCGCGATGGCGCCGTCGGGACTGGCCAACCAGCCGCCCTCGCCGAGCACGGCGGTGCCGATCTGGCCGGGCACGCCGCCGTACTCGATCACCGTGGTGAACGCCCGGCCCTTCGTCAGCCCGGTGGCCGGGGTGATGGTGAGCTCGGCCCCGGACGCCGACGAACTGGCCCGTACGCCGTCGACCGTCACGTTCCGAGCGGACAACTTGGACAGATCGAGGTTGAAGCGCGACAGGTCCTGAGTGGCCGTGGCGGTGATCGTCGCCGTGCCGGTGAGCTGGTCGCTCGCCGGGTCGTAGCGCACCTTCAGGTCGTAACCGGCCACGTCGTAACCGCCGTTGCCGTACTTCGGGAAGTACGGGTCGCCGATGCCCTCCGCACCGGGCGCGAACACCGGCGCGGAGGACGGGGACGGGGCCGGCGCGGGCTCCTCGTCGGTGGAGCAGCCCGCGATCGCCAGCACGACACAGAGAGATCCGGCAATACCCGCACGCTTCATGGACGCGAGGTTAGCGCCGTCGTTCGAAAAGCCGGGGAAAGGCCTCAGCGGTCGAGGACCAGCGCGACCTTCTGGAACTCCTTGACGTCGCGGTAGCCGCACTTGGCCATCGCGCGCCGGAGCCCGCCGAACAGGTTGAGCTGCCCGTCGGCCCGGTTGGCCGGGCCGTAGAGCAGCTCCTCGAGCGTGCCGTCGGGGTCGCCGGCGATGCAGAACCCGCCGCGCGGCAGCTGCGGGTGGCTGGCCGCCGAGTGCCACCAGGCGCCGCCGGCCGGGGCGCCCTCGGCCAGCGAGAGCGGCTCGCCCAGCATCACCGCGTCGGCGCCGCAGCCGATCGCCTTGGCGATGTCGCCCGAGGTCGAGATGCCACCGTCGGCGATCAGGTGGACATAGCGGCCACCGGTCTCGTCGAGGTAGTCACGACGGGCGGCCGCGGCGTCGGCGATCGCGGTCGCCATCGGCACCCGGATGCCGAGCACGGTGTCGGTGGTCGACCACTCGTCGGCGCCGACGCCCACGATCACACCGGCCGCGCCCGTACGCATCAGGTGCAGCGCCGTCTTGTAGTCGGTGCAGCCGCCGACGATGACCGGCAGATCGAGGTCGGCGATGAACTCCTTGAGGTTGAGCGGCTCGTCGGTGACCGACACGTGCTCGGCGCTGACCAGGGTGCCCTGGATGACGAGCAGGTCGATGCCGGCGTCGAGCACGACCGGGGCCAGCGCGAGGGTGTGCTGCGGCGACACCCGCACGGCCACGGTGATGCCGCCCTCGCGCATGGTGCGCACACGCTCGGCGATCAACTCGGGCTTGATCGGCTCGGAGTAGACCTCCTGCAGCCGGCGGGTGGCGTCGGCGTCCTCGTCGAGCGAGGCCAGCTCCTCCAGGATCTTGGTCGGGTCTTCGTACCGCGTCCACAGGCCCTCGGCGTTGAGCACGCCCAGGCCGCCGAGGCGGCCCAGGGCGATCGCGGACTCCGGGCTCATGGTCGCGTCGGACGGGTGCGCGACGCAGGGGATCTTGAAGGGATAGGCGTCGAGGCGCCACTCGGTGGACACGTCGTCCACGTCGCGGGTGCGGCGGCTCGGGACGATGGCGATGTCGTCCAGGTGGTATCCGCGCTGAGCGGTCTTGCCGAGACCGATCTCCACGACGTCACGCATTTCAAGATCCTCTACAGAATGGGACTAGCGGGAGTGGTAGTTCGGGGCCTCGACGGTCATCTGGATGTCGTGCGGGTGACTTTCCTTGAGGCCCGCCGCCGTAATCCTGATGAGCTGGCCACGCTGCTGCAAGTCGGGGATCGTCTCGGCTCCCGCGTAGCCCATGGCCAGCCGGACACCGCCGACGAGCTGAGCCACAACGCGCGAGAGCGGGCCCCGATAGGGAACCTGACCCTCGACGCCCTCGGGAACGAGCTTCTCCTCCGGCACATCATGCTGGAAGTAGCGGTCCTTCGAGTACGACTTGGCCTGTCCCCGTGACTGCATGGCACCGAGCGAGCCCATTCCCCGGTACGACTTGTACTGCTTGCCGTTGACGAAGATGAGGTCGCCGGGGCTCTCCTCGGAGCCCGCCAGCAGCCCGCCCAGCATGACCGTCTCGGCACCGGCCACGATCGCCTTGGCGATGTCACCGCTGTATTGGATGCCGCCGTCGGCGATCACCGGGACGCCGAACGGCGCACACGCGCGCTGCGCCTCCATCACGGCGGTGATCTGCGGGACGCCGACCCCGGCCACGATGCGGGTCGTGCAGATGGCGCCCGGACCGACACCGACCTTGACCGCGTCGGCCCCGGCCTCGGCCATCGCCTTGGCCCCGGCGTAGGTCGCCACGTTGCCGCCTACGATGTCGGTGGTGGTGTCGCGCTTCAGCCGGGCGATCATGTCGAGCACCTGGCGCTGGTGACCGTGCGAGGTGTCCACGATGATCACATCAACGCCGGCGTCGATCAGGCCCCGGGCCCGCTTGTACGACTCGTCGCCCACCCCGACCGCGGCGGCGACCCGGAGGCGGCCCTGCGCGTCCTTGGTCGCGTTGGGGTACTGCTCGCTCTTGGTGAAGTCTTTGACCGTGATCAGGCCGCGCAGCTTGCCGCTGTCGTCGATCAGCGGCAGCTTCTCGATCTTGTGCTGCTGCAGCAGGCCGAGCGCCTGGTCCTTGCTCACGCCGACCGGCGCGGTGATCAGCGGCATCTTGGTCATGACGTCGCGGACCTTGGCGTTCTCGTCGGTGACGAACCGCATGTCACGGTTGGTGACGATGCCGACCAGGGTGCCGTCGCCGTCGGTGACCGGCACGCCGGAGATGCGGTAGCGCCCGCAGAGCTGGTCGACCTGGCGCAGCGTGTCGTCGGGGCTGCAGGTGATCGGATTGGTGATCATGCCGGACTCGGAGCGCTTCACGAGGTCGACCTGGGCCGCCTGGTCTTCGGCCGAGAGGTTGCGGTGCAGCACGCCGATGCCGCCCTCACGGGCCATGGCGATCGCCATGCGCGCCTCGGTGACCGTGTCCATCGCCGCCGACAGCAGCGGGATGGTCAGGTCGATGTTGCGGGTGAGCCGCGTGTTCGTGTTGACCCGGCTCGGCACGATGTCCGATTCGCCGGGCTGAAGAAGCACGTCGTCGAAGGTCAGTCCGAGCGGAACCGTGCGGGCCGAATCAGTTTCCACGGAGCATCCCTAAAAGCCGGAAGACGGAAAGTTCATCCTACCCATCCGTCCCGGGCCGCCCCGCACGACGGACAGGACGTGCGGGCCAGCACACATCTGTCCGGAGTGAGTACGGTAAGGGGGTGCAAGACGAGCCCATCGACCCGTTCAACGGCGACCCCACCGATCCGGCCGCCGGTCTCGACGACCTCAGCGAGGACGCCGAGTCCGAGCCGCTGACCGACGCCGAACGGCAGGACGTTCTCGAGGATCTGTCCGACCTCGAGATCTATCAGGCGCTCCTGAGCCCGACCGGCATCCGCGGCCTCGTCATCGAGTGCGAAGACTGCCACGAGCCGCACTATTTCGACTGGGATCTGCTGCGCGGAAACCTGCGCCATCTGCTGAGCAGCGGGCGGCCGCGGGTCCACGAGCCGGCCTACGACCCGGATCCCGACCACTACGTCACGTGGGAATACGCGCGCGGCTACGCCGACGGCGTCCACGACACACTGACCGAGGGCTCAGAAGACGAGCCCCCGGCTGAGTAGATGGCTCCGCTTCGCTCCGCGGCAATCGCCTTGTAACCGGTGAGGAGCCAGGCGATTTTCCGACACCCGCAAACCCCGCGGGCGTCGAAAAATCGCTTGGCTCCTCACCGGCGGCGATCGCGAATTAGGCCACTAGCCCGGCTCGGAAGCCGGCCGCGACCGCGTGGGCGCGGTCCCGGGCGCCGAGCTTCCGGAAGAGCCGCCGGGCGTGGGTCTTGACGGTGTCCTCCGAGACGAAGAGCTCCCGGCCGATCTCGGCGTTGCTCTTGCCGTCGGCCATCCCCCGCAGCACCTGCAGCTCGCGCTCGGTGAGCGTGAGCCGCCGGCCCGCGGGCGCCGGGTCGGCCACGCCGACCTGGGTCTCGTTGCCCGGCCAGGCCACCATCGGCCGGCCGGTGGCCGGGTCGATCGGGGCGTCGCCACGCTGGGCCGGCACCATCGGCGCGTTCGGCCCGAGCACGGCCGGCACGGCCGCGGCGTTGTGCGCGCCCACCGCCAGACCGTTCTGATAGGCGGCCCGGGCCGCGGTCGAGTTCTGGTTCCGGGCTCCACCGGCCACCGTGGCCGGCTGGGCGTTCGCCCCGTTGATCGGCATGCCCTGCGGGCGCACCGGGAGCAGCAGCAGGAGCAGGGCCTTGGCCACGACGCTGACCAGGTCGTGCTCGACGCCACGGATGACGCCGCGGGCACCCGCGGCGACGGCCGCCGCGGCGACCCGGGGGTCTTCGGCCCCGAAGAGCACGACCTGCGCCTGCGGCGCGCGGGCCAGTACCCGTCGGGTGAAGCCGACGCTGTCGGGACGAGTTACGGCGGTGTCAGCCAGGACCACTTCAGCCGGCCGTTCAGCCAGGCGGATCATGGCCTCGGTCTCGCTGACCGCGGTCCGGACGACGCCGGTCATGCCGAGCCGGGCCGCGGTGGACGCGACGGTCTGGGCCGCCAGCGGGGTACGGACGCACACGAGGACGGTACGCACAGTGATCCTCCTTCTCTCTCAGAGGAGATCACGCGAGGGCCGCAGCATTACGCGCTTTAGATGGAAAAAATGGGAAAGATCGGTATGAGTTGCTAGCCCGATGCCATGCGGCTTCAGAAGACATCGACATGTTGCGTGTGAGCCAGGGATCACCGGGGTAACACCGCGGCAGGCCTGAGCAAGGGCCCTCGTGACGACACTCCGCGGTGCCGCGCGGGAGGAGGGTGTGACATGTCGAACGTTCGCAGATTGCCCGGGCCCATCGCCGACCTGTGGGACTGGCAGCGACTCGGACTGTGCCGGGGCCGGGACAGTGCTCAGTTCTTCCATCCCGACGGTGAACGCGGTTCGTCCCGCAACCGCCGGGAATCCAAGGCCAAGGGCATGTGCGGCTCCTGCCCGGTCCGGGCCGAATGCGCCGCGCACGCCCTCGCGGTGCGAGAGCCGTACGGGGTCTGGGGAGGCTTCAGCGAAGCGGAGCGGCTGCGGCTGCTCGCCGTCGGCTGGGAGGACCTCGCCGACCGTCATCACGGACGTGTCGACCTTGCTCGACTCGAGGCCCGGCTGGGCCGGCCCCACAAGTCTGCCGTGCCGGCGCAGCGACAGGCACCCGCGGCCTGACGCCGGAGACGCGGCATCACCATGACGATCCGGTCCCCCATCGGGGGCCGGGTCGAGTTGTTCGACGGCTCTTCATCAACCGCATCGGTGGACATGCAAGCCACCGTATGAGCGACTTGCGCACGGATGACGGACCGGTGGTGCGGCCTTCAACCAACCGGCACTTTCAGTCGATGCGCACCTGAATCCGGTGCCACCCGGAGGCCCCGTCCGGTGCCGGTGCGGCCGGGGTGCTCGTCTGCGTCACCCCTTGCCCGTCCGTGGCCCGTACCCGGAGTGAGTGTTCCCCCGCGGTCGCCGGCCACGCGTAGCTCCACTGCCGCCAGGTGTCGCTGGACACTGTGGCCGCGAGGGCCGCCTCGGCCCAGGCGCCATCGTCGACCTGCACCTCGACCTTCTTGATCCCCCGGTGCTGAGCCCACGCCACGCCGCCCACGACCACCGTGCCGGCCGAGCGCCGGCCCCCGTCGCGGGGCGTGTCGATCCGCGACTCCGTTTTGATCGGTGCCTGCGCCGACCAGCCCCGCGGCACCCAGTAGGCGTCGAAGTCGGCAAACCGGGTCAACTCGATCTCGGTGATCCACTTGCACGCGCTCACGTAGCCGTACAGGCCCGGCACCACCATCCGTACGGGAAAACCGTGGTCGACCGGCAGTGGCTGCCCGTTCATGCCCACCGCGAGCAAAGCGTCGCGCCCGTCCATCAGTGTCGCCGTCGGGCTGCCGCAGGTCCATCCGTCGACCGACCGCTGCACCACCTGATCGGCGCCCGGCAGCGGCCCAGCCTCCTCGAGCAGCTCGCGGATCGGCGTGCCCAGCCATTTGGCGTTCCCGATCAGATCGCCGCCGACCTCGTTGGAGACGCAGGCCAGGGTCACGTAGCGCTCGATCATCGGACGTTGCAGCAGCTGTTCCCAGGTGATCGTGATCGGGTTGCGCACCATCCCGTGGATCTTGAGCTGCCACGTCGCCGGATCGACCTGCGGCGGGATCAGGGCGGTATCGATCCGATAGAAGTCCTTATTAGGGGAAATGTAGGGCGTGACATCCGGCACCTGCACCCCGTCCGGCAGCGGCGGCGCGGTCTGGCGCGGCACCGGCAGCACCACGTCGTTGCGGGCCGCGGTCACCGCCTGCCGCGAGGTCAGCCAGCGCCCCGCGAACCCGGTCACGGCGGCCGCGCCGAAGGCATAACCCAGAAGCTTCAGAAAACCCCGACGATCTTTCCCGTACGGGTCGGGAGCGGCGGGCGGCCGAGCGGTTCGAACGCCGTCGTGGTCGGGGCGGTTCCCGGTGGTGGCGCCGACCAGCACCGGGGTCCGCGCCGTCAGGTCGGCGCCCGCCTGGTCGAGCAGCAGCCGCAGCACCCAGACAGCGAGCCCCGCCCCCACCACGGTCGGCAGCCACGCGAAGACACCCGCGTCGTGCCGGGTCATCGCCGCCGCCACGCCGACCGCCGCGAACAGCCCGATCCCGCCCACCGCGGACCGCCACGACCGCAGCGCGACCACGCCGAGCCCATAGGCGTAGACCGCGAGCAGCACCGACGTGCCCACGATGAGCGCCGTCTTGTCGTGCACCCCGAACACCCGTACGCCGAAGTCTTTGACCGGACCGGGCACGTTGTCGACCACCACGCCGCCCACCGCGAGCAGCGGAGCCGACAGCGCCCCGGTCAGCACGGCCACGACTTCGGCCACTCCCACCGCCACCGCGGCCGCCGCCACCCCGGACAACCCGGCGCGTACCGAAAGCTTCACCCGACAATCATGCTCGCCGGGAAAGACCGCACGCCCACCAAAGTCTTACGGAACGAGGACGTCACACCCGGAAGCGCCGCCACGACCGGCGAACGGCGACGACACCGGCCGCGGCCAGAGCCACGCAGAGCACCATGGTGCCGATCGTCACCCCGATGTCCGCCGGATCGCTGGAGAACGTGAACCCCAGCCCCACGGCGACCAGCAGCGCGATCAGCGTTCCCGGCACCAGCACGATCAGCCCGATCAGGCCCGCGGTCCGGTCCCACGACCGCGCCGCGTCGCGACTCCGCCGGGCTTCCTCGGCCCGCGGCGCCGGCTCCGGAATCCGCGCGCGCGGCGGCTGGTCGACCCGGACCGCGGGCGGGATCGAGGCATCGAGACCGGCCCGGGCGCCGTCCGCTCCGGCGTAAAGCGTCGGCTCGAACCAGACCGTGATGCCGTCGGGCCCGACGAACTGGCGGCCGCCGTCGGGCCAGACCCGCACCAGCACACAGTCGGCGAACCGCACGGTGATGCAGCGGTCGTCGGCCGCGACATGGCTGATCCCGTCCGGGCCCACGATCAGGCGCGCATCGGGGTCGTTGAGCGAGACGTACGCCGTCCCGGCGACGGCCGACTCGGAGTGCTCGGGCGCGGCGGTGAATCCGGCCCAGTCGGCGTCCCCCCGCGGGGTCATGAGCAGCCCGCTCGCCACCGCGGCCACCGCCACCTCGGCGACTTCGGCCACGGTGACCGCTCGCGTCTCGGCGATCATCTCGTCGACGTCGCGGACCGCGCGGCCGGCCAGCAGGTTGAGCGCCTGCCCGGGCAGCCGGGTGCCCTGTTCCTCGGCGTTCCGCAGCGCCTCGGTCTGCTTCTTGATCACGGCCGCGACGTCGGCTTCGTCGACCCGGCCGACCCGCAGTGCCGCCAGCAGGTCGACGAAGGCACCGAGCATCGCGCCGTTCTTCTCCGGCAGCGCGTCGGCAACGGCCGTGATCAGGGCGCGGTCGGATCCGAGCGGCTCGTAGCCGGCCTGGGCGGTGTACGAGAAACCGCCGTCGCGCCGCAGCTCGCGCATCATCACCCGGTCGAGCACTCCGGCGAAGACCGACGAGCTCGCCGCCCGCGGCACGTCGGCGTCCCACACCAGCACCCCGGAGGATCCCGGGAACCAGGCCGGGGTGATCGGCAGGGCCGACGACCGCGCCGGCGCCGGCCGCCGCTCGCCGGCCGGGAGGTCGAGCCGCAGCCCGGCCGGAACCCGGTCGCCGGCCACCCACAGCACGGCGTTGTCGCGGGTGAAGTAGCGAGCCACCCAGGCGCGCACCTCGTCGGCGCCGACAACCGGCAGGCCCCACTCCGGATAGCTGGTCATGCCGTAGTCGCGGGCGCCGTGGCGCCACAACGGCATCGCTTCGGCCGGGCCCCGGGTCCGCCCGTTCGCCTCGGCCCGCAGCAGCTCCTTCTCGATGTCGAGGCGCTGCATCGGCAGGTCCCGCAGCGATGCGCAGACCTCGGCGAAGAACTCGGTCAGTTCCGCTTCGGAACCGTGCATGTGGAAGATCGTGTACTCGACCCCGGTAGCGCCGTTGTAGTGGTAGTCGGCGCCGCTCGTCGAGAAGAGCGCCAGATGCTCCACCAGATGCGTGATGCCGCGCCGGGCCAGCGGCTCGTCGGCGAACCCGACCCGGAACGCCAGCCCCGCCTGGCTCTGTCCGATGGTGGGGGCCAGCAGCGCCGGCACCCCGTCGACCTCGGTCCGCGTAATCATCGGGTCCCGCCGCTCAGCGCCCGGCGCCGGTACGTCCGGATCCGCTCGGCCGTGTCGCCGCCCATGTAGGTCCACGGGATCTTGGTGGCGTAGTCGCCCAGCATGGTGAACACCCGGGCCGCCGACCGGCGGTCGTTGAGCACGCTGAAGACGAAGGCGAACGTGCTGGCCGCCTGCACCCAGCCGTAGTCGCGGCCGAAGCCGGGGTGCAGCACCGAGCGCTCGGCCGCCTCGTGGATCTCGTCGCGGACCGCCGCGCTGGTCAGATAGGCGGTGTCGGTGCCGGCGGGCAGGTCGAACCAGTGCTCGATGTGCGCGTCCGCGACCAGTGCGCCCTGCACGGCCCCGGGCGGCGCGGCCAGCATCGCCTCGCGGCAGAACGGGTGCAGCAGCTCCCAGTTGCCGCTCCACTTGGGACAGAGCGACTGCACCATGTGGTTCTGGGCCGGCAGGTGGTGCGGGTCGAGGGCGGCGGCCTTGTCGTAGCGGCGGCGCACCTCGGCCAAGCCGAGTTCCAGCCCACGGGCCGTCACGGTACGGGCGGTCCAGAGTGCCGGATCACGGGGGTTGCGGGCGACGGCGTCGATCAGCACCACCTCGGCCTTGCGCAGCCACCCGTGGAAGTCGGTGAACTGCTGCCGGCTGACGTGCTCGGCCCCGTAGCTCGATCGGATCTCCCAGGCGATGTCGATCAGCCGGAACGCCAGCGCCGCCGCGGCCGCCGAGTCGGCCGGGTCCCGCTCGACCCGTTCGCGCAGGAAGTCCTCGCTGCCGGGCTGCTCACCGCCGCTGCGCAGTGCCATCGTCCGTCCCACCGGCGGCAGGGTGTCGAGCACCCGCCGCGCGCCGTCCCAGTCCCGCGCCGACGCGCACTCCCGCACCGCTATGACCTCGGGATACGCGGCGGCCTGGTCGAGACTCACCGTCTCTCGCACACTCACGGCGGGGAGCATAGATGATCGTGATCATGTACGCGGCCCCGAAAGCGCGGGCACACCCACGTACGGGAAATCAGTTGATCAGAGGGTCTTCGAGGAGGCGCTCGAAAGCGAGCTCGGCCGCGCCGATCAGAGCCGCGTCGTTGCCCAGCTCGGGGGTGCGCAGGCGGATGTGCTCGCGGCAGGCGGGCAGCGCGATGGCGTTCAGCCGGCTGCGGATCTGGGCCGCCGCCACCAGGTAGACGTCGCGCAGCGTGCCGCCGAAGATGACCGCCTCGGGGTTGAAGATGTTCACCAGGTTGCCGACGCCGAAGCCGATCCACTCGCCGACCTGCCGCACGGCGAACTGGGCCTGGCTGTCGCCCCGCATGGCCGCGTCGACCACGCCGAGCACCGCGTCGCGCCCGCTCTGCTGGTCCCGGCCCGCGTGCTTGAGCAGCGCGTACTCGCCGATCTCGGTCTCCCAGCAGCCGCGCGAACCGCAACTGCATTCCCGGCCGTACGGGTTCACGACCATGTGCCCGACCTCGCCGCCGTACCCGCCGTGCCCGGCCACCCGGCGGCCGTCGGCGATGATGCCCGCGCCCACGCCCACGTCGCCGTACAGGTAGATGACGTTGTCGCAGCCCGCGGCGGCCCCCCGGCTGTGTTCGACCAGGGCCGACACGTCGGCGTGATTGCCCAGGGTCAGGGGGCCGGCGTCGCCCAGGGCCGAGCGCAGGGCCGGGCCGACCGGTTCCTCGACCCAGCCGATGGTCGGGGCCAGGCGCACCATGCCGTCGACCCGGCGCACCATGCCCGCCACGGCCACGCCGGTGCCGACGTAGCGGGTGTCGTCGGGCACGCCGACCCGCATCTCGCGGACGAACTCGGCCAGCGGTTCCACCGCGTCGAGCACCTGCATGCCGCGCGGCCGGTCGGTCTCGCGGCGGTCGAGGATGTGCCCGCCCAGCCCGACCCGGGCCGCCCGCAGACGGTCCACCTCGATGCTGATGGCGTAGGCGTACACCCGGGACGACTCGGGCCGGACGACCAGCGACGGTCGCCCGGCCCGGCGGGTCTCGAGTGGTGCCGCCTCGCTGACCAACCCGGCGGTGGTCAGGTCGGCGGTCAGGGCCCCGATGGTGCTCCGGTTGAGGCCGAGCCGGCTGGTCAGCTCGGCCCGGGACGTGGCGCCGTGCACGTGCACGTACCGGAGGAGCGTCCCGAGATTGTGCCGGCGCACCTCCTCCTGGCTGGGGCCGGCTCGCATCAGCGGGCCGTCCCCGGAACCAGGCGGATCTCGTTCATCGGTTGCCGGTTGCGGCCGCTCTGCGCCGGGCCAGGGCGTCGACGCTTGCGGCGACCAGCAGGATCAGGCCGGTCACGATGAACTTGGTGCCCGAGCTGAAGCCCATCAGGCCCATGCCGTTGTCGATGACGGCGATCACCGCGCCACCGATGACGGCGTTGATCACCTTGCCCTTGCCGCCGAAGAGGCTGGTGCCACCGATGACGGCCGCGCCCACCGAGTACAGCAGGATGTTGCTGCCACCGGTGTTGGGGTCGACCGAGCTGGCCCGGCTGACGGCCATGATGCCGCCGATCGAGGCCATGAACGAGCCGATCACGAAGACCGAGATGCGGATCCGGTCGACCGGGATACCGGCGCGGCGGGCCGCCTCGGTGTTGCCACCGACGGCGTAGACGTGCCGGCCGTAGCTGGTGCGGCCCAGCACGAAGGTCCACAGCACCAGGAAGAAACCGATGATCGGGACGACGATCGGCACGCCCTTGAGCGAGTTGATCGCCGGGTTGATCGCGCGCTCCTGGGTCAGGATCGACGTGGCCACGATCAGCAGTACGGCCAGACCGCCGACGCGCATCGCCACGATGCCCATCGGGTCGGTCACCAGGCCCCGCTTGGCCCGGCTGCGCACCTGGTTGAGCTGCGCGCCGGCGTAGCCGACGATCGCCAGGATCGTCAGGATCCAGCTCCACGACACCGGCAGGTTGTCGTTGTTGAGCGAGTTGAAGAACTCGTTGCGGGTGGAGATGTTGGTGCCGCCGCCGAGGAGCACCAGCAGCAGGCCCTGGAAGCCCAGGAACGCGGCCAGCGTGACGACGAACGACGGGATGCCGATCTTCGCGACCAGGAAGCCCAGCACGAAGCCGATGACCATGCCGGTGATCAGGGCGACCGGGATAGCGGTGTACCACTCCCAGCCGTGGTTGGTCAGCAGGATGGCGACGACGGCGCCACACACACCGGAGGTGTAACCGGCCGACAGGTCGATCTCGCCCAGCAGCAGGACGAAGATCAGGCCCATCGCGATGAAGATGTAGATGGCGCCCTGGTTGAACAGGTTCGCGAAGTTGAGCCCGCTGATGAACGTGTCCCGCGCGATGGCGAAGATCAGGCTCAGGACGACGAGGCCGAGGATCGCCGGCAGACCACCCAGGTCACCGCCGCGGACCCGGCTCCAGTAGTCGTTGATGTAGCTCGCGACGGTGGGCTTGACGACCTTGACGCCGCCCGCCGTGGTGGTCGTGGTGGTGGTCACTTCTCGCCTCCCGGCGTGATGTCGACGACGTCTCCGCCGAGTTCCGCGGCGGGCTTCTCGGGAGGCAGGCCGAGGTTGCCGCTGCGACCAGCGGTGATCAGCTCGACGACCTGCGAGTGGGTCACGTCCGTGGTCTTGACCTGGGCCGCCATCCGGCCGAGGTAGAGCGCCGCGATCCGGTCGGAGACCGCGAACACGTCGTTCATGTTGTGCGAGATCAGCACGACGCCGAGGCCGTTGTCGGCCAGGCGGCGTACCAGCTCGAGCACCTGCGCCGTCTGCGCCACACCGAGGGCGGCGGTCGGCTCGTCCAGGATCACGACCTTGGAGTTCCACAGCACGGCCTTGGCGATCGCCACGGTCTGTCGCTGCCCACCGGAAAGGCTGGCGACGAGTTGCCGCAGCGACTTCAAGGTGCGCACCGAGAGGCTGGCGAGGGCGTCGCCGGCCATCTGTTCCATGGTCGGCTCGTCGAGCACGATGCCGCGCTTCTTCTCGCGACCGAGGAACATGTTCTGGACGACGTCCAGGTTGTCGCAGAGGGCGAGGTCCTGATAGACGACCTCGATGCCCAGCGTGGAGGCATCGCTCGGGGTGTGGATGGCGACCTGGTTACCTTCGAAGGTCACCGTGCCCGAGTCGATCTGGTAGATGCCACTGATGCACTTGACCATCGTCGACTTGCCGGCGCCGTTGTCGCCGACAAGCGCGGTGACCTCGCCCGGGTAGACGCTCAAGCTCACATCGTGCAGGACCTGAACGGGACCGAAGCCTTTGTTGATCCCGCTGAGTTCCAAGAGGGGTGTCGCGGCCACGGTGGATCTCCTTCGCTAAGTGACCGGGTTTGCCGCCCCGCGGCGCGCGGCCGGGGACGGCAGGATGGGGGGAAACCCAATTCCGGCGCCGCACCCTCCCTGTTGACCAGGGAGTGTGCGGCGCCGTCGTCAGTTCGGGTCTAGCCCGTCATCAGTTGAGGATTCTCAGCTGATTCCCGCGTCGGTGCAGGCCTTGGCGAAGTCGGCGGTGCAGACCGCGTCCTTGGTCACGAAGCCATCGGCGATGACGTCCTTGACGTTCTCCTTGGTGATCGACTGCGGGTCGAGCAGCACCGACGGAACCTCGGTACCCGACTCCGGGTCCTTGGTGGTGCCGGTGGCCGTGGTCGGCTTCTGCTTCTTGGCCAGCGCGATCGCGAGCTCGGAGGCCGCGTCGGCCTCCTTCTTGATCGCCTTGTAGACCGTCATGCACTGGTCGCCGGCGAGGATGTTCTGCAGACCCTGCACGGTCGCGTCCTGGCCGGTGACCGGGACCTGGCCGTTGAGCTTGTTCTTCTTCAGCACCGAGATGGCCGCGTTACCGAGACCGTCGTTCGCCGCCAGAACGCCCTGGATCTTCTTGTTCGAGGTCAGCATCTGCTCGAAGATCGTGCCGGCCTGCGCGTTGTCCCAGTCCGGAACGTCCTGGTTCGGGCCCTTGGTGAAGGTGCCGTCGGTGTACTTCGGGTCGAGGACCGAGTTGTAGCCCTGCGCGAACAGCGTCGCGTTGTTGTCGGTCGGGGAGCCGTTGAGCTCGGCCACGATCGGCTTGGTGTACTTCTTGTCCTCGAGGCACTTGACCAGGCCCTGGCCCTGCAGCTCGCCGACCTTCACGTTGTCGAACGACACGTAGTAGTCCGCGCCGCCGCTCAGCGTCAGGCGGTCGTAGTCGATCGTCGCGATACCGGCCTTCTTGGCCTTCTCGAGGACGGCCTTGCCGGTGCCGGAGTCCAGGTTGACGATCATGAGGACGCTGACGCCGCTCGAGATCATGCCGTCGGCGATGGTCTGGAACGCCGTCTTGTCACCCTGCGCGTTCTGGATGTCAGCCTGAACGCCGGCCGCGTCGAACGCCGCCTTGAGGAACTTCGGGTCGTCGGTGCCCCAGCGCTGCGAGCTCTTGGTGTCCGGCAGGATGATGCCGACCTTGCCGACGGCGGAGTCGCCGCTGGTGCTGCCGGAGTTCGAGCCGCTGTCGTCGTTGCCGCAGGCGGCGATGCTGCCGGTGGCCAGCAGGCCGACGGCGGCAAGGGCGAACAATCCCTTACGCATTCCTAGTGTCCTTTCGGGTAAATCCGGGCCTTCATCGGATTCGATGGTGTGCGCGCTGCGGGAGTGTCGCTCCCCGAGACGCCGAGTGATCAAAGTGATCAGGAGCTAGTTTGTTGTGTCCGGCAACGTATTCCCGTTGCGGCCGATTACACAAGCGGTGTCGACAGCCGATCTCGTAACCCGGCATAACAATCCGGCAACACGGCAGTGATACAGGCGGAACGGCTCTGGCGAAGACTCGCCCGGGCACTCCGATCGATCGCTGACGTGACTCACGATGTGACGCTAAGTCAGGTCGACGCCCGCTCTGCACCATTCTCAGGAGAAAGATCCCCCCGGCGCGTAACGTTGTCGTAACGGCTCGCGATCGAACGGAGGATTCGGACTCTATGTCCGAATTGTCGCCGTAACCGCTTCCGTGAGGCGGATGAGATCGGCCGGAGCAAGGGCCACCTGAAGGCCCCGGCGGCCGGCCGAGACGTACATCAAATCGAGATCTACCGCCGAGTCATCGATGACCGTAGGCAGTTTCTTGCGCTGTCCGAGCGGGCTGATCCCACCACGGACGTAGCCGCTGCTCCGCTCGGCGGCGGCGCGATCGGCCAGGTTTGCCCGTTTGCCCCCGGCGGCGTGCGCGAGCGCCTTGAGATCGAGGTCGCCGGTCACCGGCACCACCCCGACGACCAGAGCGCCGTCGACCTCCGCGATCAGCGTCTTGAAGACCCGCCCGGCCGCGATTCCCAGGGCCTCGGCCACGAGCGCTCCGTAGTTGGGTGCGTCCGGCGAGACGTCGTACGGATGCAGGGTGTGCTCGACCTTCTGCGCGGTCAGCAGTGCCGTGGCGGGCGTGCCGGCGGCGGCCTTCTTAGCCATGCGGCGCACGCTACTCCGGCTTTACGGCCTACCCAGGATCACCGTCGGCGCGCCCGCCACCCGGGTCAGCACGAGCGAGGCCGCCTCGGGACCGGAGAGCTTGAGGTCGCGCCGCAACTGATCGGGTTCCAGGGCCGAGCCGCGCTTGCGGATCTCGAGCCGCCCGACACCCCGCTCGCGCAGCAGCGCCCGCAACCGCTTGAGCGAGAACCCCAGCACATCGGTGATCTCGACCCTTTTCCCGTACGGGGTCACGTGCGGCTCATCCGTGTAGACGTACGCGATGTCGGGGTCGGCCAGCCGCCCGTCCACGGTCTCGGCGAACTCGGCCACCAGATGTGACCGCACCACGGCCGGCCCGGGGTCGTAGAGATAGGCCCCCACCCCGCCCACCAGCGCTTTCCGGTCGCCGCTTCCGGTCAGTTGCGCAGCCCCGGGCAGCAGCGTCGCGCGGCGGGGCACCTCGGCCAGCGGACCGCACCAGAACGCCGCCTCGACCAGATCGCCGTCGACGCTCACCCACTCCCCCTCGGCACCCGGCGGCAGCAGCGCGTGATCGATGCCGGGGGCGAGCTTGAGCACCGTCCGGGGAACCCGCTCGGCCAGCCCGGCCACGAAGTCCCACGGCGGCGAATAGGAGTTCGGGTCGAACACGCGGCCGCGCCCGGCCCGCCGTCGCGCCGGGTCGGCGAAGACGGCGTCGAAGTCCTCCACCCGTACGGCGGTGGCGTCCTCGCACCGGACGGTGACCCGGTGGTCGAGACCCAGGGCCGTCACGTTGGCCGCGGCGATCTCAGCCGTGGCCGGGTCGGAGTCGACGGCGTACACCTCGATCCCGGCCCGGGCGGCGGCGATCGCCTCGGACCCGAGCCCGCAGCCGAGATCGGCCAGTGTGGTGACACCCGCCGCGACGAGCCGGGCCGCGCGCCGGTTGGCCACCACCGCCCGGGTCGCCTGCTCGAGACCGGCCCGGGTGAAGAACATCGAGGCCGCGTCGGCACCGAACTTCGAGGCCGCGCGGCGTCGCAGATCGACCTGCGTGAGCGCGGCCGCGGCCAGTTCGGGCGGCACCCCGCGGGCCCGCATTGCCGAGGCCGCGGCGAGCGGATCGCCGCTGGTGATCTCGCTGGCCAGGGCCAGGGCGGTCACCCCTTCGGGCGTACGGAGAAAGGCAGTCACGCAGGCATTGTCACAGGCTCACTTTGGTTGGCACTCTGGTTGACGGAGTGCTAGTTCCGGCCTAATCTCCGATTAGCACTCTCAACATGAGGGTGCCAGCCGTGAGCCCATCCGGGCCCGCTGCTTGGCACCAGGCGGACCGGCACCCGCGACGACGGCCCCGCCCGGTGGCATGAGGCATGAGCCCGACCAGGTCCTCTGGTCGGCAAACCTGTACCCAGGAGGGTATGCCCGTGACTACCGCGACCAAGGTTGCGATCAAGCCGCTCGAGGACCGCATCGTGGTCCAGGCGAACGAGGCTGAGACCACGACCGCTTCCGGCATCGTGATCCCCGACACCGCCAAGGAGAAGCCGCAGGAGGGCACCGTCCTCGCTGTCGGCCCCGGCCGCATCGACGACAAGGGCAACCGCATCCCGGTTGACGTCCAGGTCGGCGAGACGGTCCTCTACTCGAAGTACGGCGGCACCGAGGTCAAGTACGCCGGCGAGGAGTACCTGGTGCTCTCCGCCCGCGACGTCCTCGCGGTCATCGAGAAGTGACCTACTGACAGTGCTGATCGCCCTGGCCCGTTGCTGACGGGCCAGGGCGTTGGTGCGTGAAGGGACCAAATATGGCGAAGATTCTCAGCTTCTCTGACGACGCCCGCCACCTGCTGGAGCACGGCGTCAACTCGCTCGCCGACACGGTCAAGGTCACCCTCGGCCCGCGCGGCCGCAACGTCGTCCTGGACAAGAAGTTCGGCGCGCCCACGATCACCAACGACGGCGTCACCATCGCCAAGGAGATCGAGCTCACCGACCCGTACCAGAACCTCGGCGCCCAGCTGGTCAAGGAGGTGGCGACCAAGACCAACGACGTCGCCGGCGACGGGACCACCACTGCGACCGTGCTGGCCCAGGCGCTCGTGCGCGAGGGTCTGCGCAACGTGACCGCGGGTGCCAACCCGATCGGCCTCAAGCGCGGCATGGACCAGGCCTCCGAGGTCGTCTCCAAGGCCCTGCTGGCCAAGGCCGTCGAGGTCGCCGACCACAAGGCGATCGCCAACGTGGCCACCATCTCGGCTCAGGACGCCACCATCGGCGAGCTGATCGCCGAGGCGATGGACCGGGTCGGCCGCGACGGCGTCATCACCGTCGAGGAGGGCTCGGCGATGCTGACCGAGCTCGACGTCACCGAGGGTCTGCAGTTCGACAAGGGCTTCATCTCGCCCAACTTCGTGACCGACGCCGAGTCGCAGGAGTCCGTCCTCGAAGACGCGCACATCCTGATCACGACTCAGAAGATCTCCAGCATCGAAGAGATGCTCCCGCTGCTGGAGAAGGTTCTGCAGTCGAGCAAGCCGCTGCTGATCATCGCGGAGGACGTCGAGGGCCAGGCCCTGTCCACGCTGGTGGTCAACGCGCTGCGCAAGACGCTGAAGGTCGTCGCCGTCAAGGCGCCCGGCTTCGGCGACCGCCGCAAGGCGATGCTGCAGGACCTGTCGATCGCGACCGGCGGCGAGCTGATCGCCCCCGAGCTCGGCTACAAGCTCGACCAGGTCACCCTCGACATGCTGGGCACCGCCCGGCGCGTCGTGGTCGACAAGGAGAACACCACGATCGTCGACGGCGGCGGCAAGTCCGCCGAGGTCGCCGACCGGGTCTCGCAGATCCGCAAGGAGATCGAGGCGTCGGACTCCGACTGGGACCGCGAGAAGCTCCAGGAGCGCCTCGCGAAGCTGTCCGGCGGCATCGCGGTGATCAAGGTCGGCGCGGCCACCGAGGTCGAGATGAAGGAGCGCAAGCACCGCATCGAGGACGCCATCGCGGCGACCAAGGCAGCGGTCGAAGAAGGCACCGTCCCGGGTGGCGGCGCCGCGCTGGCGCAGGTGGCCACCGAGCTCGACAGCGGCCTCGGCCTGACCGGCGAGGAGGCCATCGGCGTCTCCATCGTCCGCAAGGCGCTGGTGGAGCCGCTGCGCTGGATCGCGCAGAACGCCGGTCACGACGGTTACGTCGTGGTGGGCAAGGTGGCCGAGCTGGGCTGGGGCCACGGCCTCAACGCGGCCACCGACGAGTACGTCGACCTGGCCGCGGCCGGCATCATCGACCCGGTCAAGGTGACCCGCAACGCGGTCTCCAACGCCGTCTCGATCGCCGGTCTGCTGCTGACCACGGAAAGCCTCGTGGTCGACAAGCCGGCCGAGGCCGAGCCCGCCGCCGGTGGCGGTCACGGGCACAGCCACGGTGGCCACGGCCACCAGCACGGCCCCGGCTTCTGATCCACTGCTTCACCTCGAAAGGGCGCGCTCCACGCGGGGCGCGCCCTTTTGCATGACCTCAAGCGCTGAAACAGACCGGTCTGTTCAGGCCATCGTGGCGTGGCGGCGGTAGAGTGCGGCCGTGGAAATCCGTGCCTCCGACGAGGACCGCGAGCGCACCGTGGCCGCGCTCGAGCAGCACGCGGGCGCCGGCCGCCTCACGCTCGACGAGTTCGCCGAGCGGGCCCGCACGGCCCACAGCGCCCGCACCCTCGACGAACTGGCCGCCGTCGTGCAGGACCTCCCGGCCGACGCCCAGCCGGCCGGCGCGGTCGCCGCGGTGGCCGAGGAGCCGAGCCGCGACCTGCTGGTCCTCTTCGCCATCGCCGCCGTCGTGCTGATCCTGCTGGGCTTCTTCATCGCCCTCAGATCCTGACCGACTCGTCGCCACGGTCCCGCTCGCCGTGCCACGAGCGCCACAGAGCCGCGTACGGCCCGTCGGCCGCGACCAGTTCGTCGTGCGAGCCCAGCTCGGTGATCCGCCCGTCTTCGACCACGGCCACGCGGTCGGCGTCGTGGGCCGAGAACAGCCGGTGCGCGATCGCCACCACCGTGCGCCCGTGCAGGACGGCCGCCAGCGACCGTTCCAGGTCGCGCGCCGCCCGCGGGTCGAGCAGTGACGTCGCCTCGTCGAGCACCAGCGTGTGCGGGTCGGCCAGCACCAGCCGGGCCAGCGCCAGCTGCTGCGCCTGGGCCGCCGTCAGCGGATGACCGCCCTCGCCGACGACCGTGTCGAGCCCCTGGGGCAACGCCCGGACCCACTCCAGCGCGTGCACGGCGGCCAGCGCGGCATCGACCTCGGCGCCGGGCCGCACCATCGCGATGTTGTCGCGCACGGTGCCGATGAAGACGTGATGCTCCTGCGTCACCAGCGCCACCTCGGTCCGCAGCCGGTCGAGCGGCAGGTCGTGCAGCGACACCCCGCCCACCCGGATCGTGCCGCCGGTCGGCTCGTGCACGCCGGCCAGCAACCGGCCCAGCGTCGACTTGCCCGCACCGGACGGCCCGACGACGGCCAGCCTCTCCCCCGGCTCCAGAGTCAGGTCGAGGCCGTGCAGCACCTCGCGGCCGGTCACATAGGAGAACCGCAGGTCACGCACCTCGATGCGGGAGCCGTCCGGTTCGGGGCCGGACCGGTCGGGCTCGTCGTCGGCCGCCACGCCCAGCAGCCGGGCCAGGGAGGCGGCCCCGATCTGCACCTCGTCGAGCCAGCCGAGCAGCCGGTCGAGCGGGTCGATCAGCAGCTGCACATAGATCACCGCGGCCGTCAGCTGACCCAGCGACACCGTGCCGTGCAGATAGAGCCAACCGCCGGCGAGCAGTGTGGCCACCACCGGCAGCACATAGCTCACCTCGATCAGCGGGAACCACACCGTACGGAGGAAGAGGGTGTATTTCTCGGCCGCCCACGACTGGCTCAGGTCGGCGTCGGAACGCTCGATCCGTTGCCGGCGGCGGTGCAGCGCGTCGACCGTGCGGGCGCCCTCGACGGTCTCGGCGAGCCCGTCGGTGACCGTCGAATACATCGCGTTCTGCCGCAGATATCCCGCGGGGGCGCGGCGCAGATACCACCGGGTGCCGACCACGATGATCGGCACGGCGACGAACAGCGGCAGGGCCAGCAGCGGCCCGGTGAGGGCCAGCGCGCCGACCACCAGACCCACCGTGATCAGCGCGATCATCGTCTCGGGCACGGCGAACCGGACGCACCGCGACAGCGCGTCGACGTCGCGGGTGGTGCGGGTGAGCAGGTCACCCGAGCCGGCCCGCTCCACCGTGGACAGCGGCAGTGCGAGTACCCGGTCGACGAACTCTTCGCGCAGCCGGGCCAGCACCTGCTCACCGAGCCGGGCCGAGGCCACGTAGGCGAAGCGGACCAGAACCGCCTGCACCACGACGAACCCGGCGATCAGCGCCGCGAGCCGGTCGACCACGCCGGCCCCCCGGCCCTGCTGGATCGCCTCGACCAGGTCACCCAGCAGCCGGGGACCGACCAGCCCGGCGATCGCGGCCACCACGTGCAGCGTCAGGGTGATGGTGAGCGCGCGCGGATAGCGCCGGAACAGGTCGCGGGCATAGCGGCGCACCTGTGTCGTGTCGGCCACGGGCAGCAGGTTGCTCACGACTCGTCCTCTCGCAGCACCGTGCGCGCATAGCCGGGTGAACTGGTCAGCAGCTCGTGGTGGGTGCCGTCGGCGACCACGCGGCCGCGCTCGACGAAGAGCACCCGGTCGGTGCGGTCGAGCACCAGCGGGCTCGACGTGACGATCACCGTGGTGCGCCCGGCGCGCGCGGTCAGCAGCCGATCGGCGATGCGCGCCTCGGTGTGGGCGTCGACCGCGCTGGTCGGCTCGACCAGGATCAGCGCGTCGGGGTCGGCGACGAGCGCCCGCACCAGCCGCAACCGCTGCTGCTGGCCGCCCGAGAAGGTGCGCCCGCGCTCGGCGACCTCACTGTCGAGCCCGTCGGGCAGGGCCTCGACGATGTCGGTGGCGGCCGCCGTGTGCAACGCCGCGGGCAGCCGGCCGCTGTCGCCGGGGTCGAGATCGGACCGCATCGGCCCGGTGAACAACCGGGCGTCGTTGTCGGCGACCAGCACCCGCGACCGCACGGTGGCCAGCGCGAACGCGTCGAGCGGCAGGCCGTCGACGGTGGCGCCCTCGGCGTAGCGGCCCAGCCGGTCGGCGACGGCGGCGGCCTCGGCCGGCACCGTGGCGACGATCGCGGTGATCTCGCCGGGCCGCGCGGTCACCCCGGAGGCGGGGTCGGCCAGCTCGCCGGCGAACCGTTCGGGCGCCACCGGGTCGGCCGGGTCGGGCAGGTCGGTCGTCGTGCGCAGCATGGCCACCACGCGGCGGGCCGAGACGTGGCCGCGGGTCAGCTTGTCGATCGCCTCGGTCAGCTGCCGTAACGGCGTGACCAGGAAGGCGGCGTACGCGTAGAAGGAGACCAGCTGACCCACGGTGATGTGCCCGTCGAGCGCGAACCGGGCGCCCAGCCACGTGACCAGCACCAGGAAGATGCCCGGCAGCAGCACCTGGGCCGCCTCGAGCAACGCCTCGACCCGGGCCGTGCGGACGCCGGCCGCGCGCAGCAGCTGCGACTCGGCCCGGTAGCGCTCGCCCATCACCGCCTCGCCGCCGATGCCGCGCAGCACCCGCAGACCGCCCACCAGGTCGGCCGCGCGCCCGGTGAGCCGGCCCTGTTGCTCGCGCGAGGCCTGCTGACGGTGGTGCAGCGGACGGATGAGCAGGCTGACGATCCCCATCAGCAGCGGCACGCCGAACACCACCACGAGGCCGAGCGGCACCGAGGTGGTGAGCAGGATGATGCTGACCACGACCACGGCGAGCAGCGAACTGGTGCCGCGGGCGGTGATGTCGACGGCGCTGCCGATCTGGCGGATGTCGGACGTGCCGATCGCGACGACCTCACCCGCACCGAGCCGGCGGGACAGGGCCGACCCGAGCCGCCCGGCGTGCCGCACCGCGACCTGCACGGTGGCGAACATGCCGCCGATGAAGTTGGTGACCGCGAACCGGTGGCGGCAGATGCCGAACACGGCCTGGCCCAGCCCGGCCGCGAGCAGCACCAGGCTCCAGGTCAGCAGGCCGGACCGGTCGCCGTCGGTGGCAGCGTCGATCGCCTTGCCCACGATCGCGGGCACGAACGCCTGGCAGAGCATCCAGAGGATCGCGAACCCGATCGCCGCGTAGACCGATCGCCAGTGGCGCCGGACCACCCACCGCAGATAGGCGATCGGGGAGCGGTGGTCGGGGATGCCGGGATCGGGGTCGGGATAGGTTCTCATCGCGGCCCCGACGTTACGGGCGGGGTACGACAACCCGCGACGGGTTTACCGATCGACCGGCGTGAAGTCCCAGACGTGCGGCGCGCGGGCGATCAGGTTGGGCGGCGGCGCGGGCAGGCTCTCCGGGCTGTGCCGCCACTTCGAGATGACCACGATGCGGTTGTCGGTGGACGAGAAGACGTCGCTCGACACGTGCTGCGGCAGCACCTCGACGCGCGGCACGGCCACGTCGCAGACCCAGGTCAGCAGCTCGTCGAAGCCGTTGACCGAGGCGCGTATCTCCCACATCCGCGCGATCATGTTCGCTTCCTACCCCGCCACACTGACCGAGGTCAATGGCATCGCGGAATCGGCAGGCAGATCGAGACGACTCGGCGCGACGCCGGCCGCGACCAGCCGGGAACCGAGGGCCGCGACCATGGCGCCGTTGTCGGTGCAGAGCGAGGGCCGGGGGACGCGCACCTCGATGCCGTGCTTGGCCGCGCGTTCCTCGGCCAGCACGCGCAGCCGGGAGTTGGCCGCGACGCCGCCCCCGATGACCAGGGTGGACACTCCGTGCGTACGGCACGCCTCGATCGCCTTGGCCGTGAGCACGTCGCACACCGCCTCTTGGAAGGACGCCGAGACGTCGGGGATCGGCACCGGTTCGCCGGCGCGTTCGCGGGCCTCGACCCAGCGGGCGACGGCCGTCTTGAGACCCGAGAAGGAGAAGTCGAACCGGTGGGCCGCGAGATCCTTGGGCGCGGTGAGTCCCCGCGGGAAGGCGATCGAGGCGGGATTACCTTCCTTGGCCGTACGGTCGATCACCGGCCCGCCCGGGAATCCGAGCCCGAGCAGCCGGGCCACCTTGTCGAAGGCCTCCCCGGCGGCGTCGTCGATCGTCGCCCCGAGCGGCGTCACCCCGTTGGTCAGGTCGTCCACCAGCAGCAACGACGAGTGTCCACCGGAGACGAGCATGGCGATCGCCGGTTCGGGCAGCGGGCCGTGCTCCAGCGTGTCGACCGCCACGTGTGCGGCCAGGTGGTTGACGCCGTAGATCGGCTTCTCGGCGGCCAGCGCGTACCCCTTGGCCGCCGCCACCCCGACCAGCAACGCCCCGGCCAGCCCGGGCCCGCTGGTCACGGCGATCGCGTCGATGTCGGCCAGTTTCACCCCGGCCTCGTCGAGGGCCCGCTGCATGGTCGGCACCAGCGCCTCGAGATGGGCCCGGCTGGCCACCTCGGGCACCACCCCGCCGAAGCGGGCGTGCTGGTCCACACTGGACGCCAGCGCGTCGGCCAGCAGCGTGTGCCCGCGGACGATGCCGATGCCGGTCTCGTCGCAGGAGGTCTCGATCCCGAGGACCAGGGGCTCGTCAGCCATTGCGCATCATCACCAGGGCGTCCGTGTTGCTCGGTTGGTAGTAGCCACGCCGGAGACCGACGGGCTCGAAGTCGTACGTCGCGTAGAGGCGCTGGGCGGGCTCGTTGTCCACCGCGACCTCGAGCAGGGTCTGCTTGATCCCGAGCCGGGCAACCTCACCGAGCAGTGCCTCGAGCAGCGCCCGCCCGGTGCCGCGGCGCTGACCCGACCGGCGTACGGCGATGTTCTGCACCCACGCCTCGTCCGGGTACGTGTTCAGACCCGCGTAGCCGAGCAGCTCGTCACCGTCGAGCGCGACGACGTAGAAGTTGCGCTGGGCCAGCTCGTTCCAGAACATCGCGGGTGTCCACCGCTCGGAGCCGAAGAGATCCTCCTCGACCGGCACGACGTCGGCGATGTGCCACCAGCGGAACCGCTCGATCCGCATCAGGTGAGCACCGGCTTACGGGCCGTCGGTTCGACCGCGTCGGGGCGGCGCAGATAGAGCGGCGTGAGGACCTCACCCGGCGCGCCGGCCCGGATGCGGTCGGCCGCCAGCGCCACCAGCGCCGCACCGGGCGGGAACAGCAGATGCTCCTCGACCGGGACCCCGAAGACGTCGCCGTACTTGAGCGCACCCTCGCCGGCCGCCCGGTCGACCAGAGAGGCAACCCCGGTTTCCCGTACGCCCGGATCGCGCCCGGTCAGGTCGATGCCGTCGTCCCGCGCGGTGGCCTGGCCGATCAGATGGGCGGCCTCGGCCCGGGCCAGCGCCGCGGCCACCCGCGCGGCGTCGGCACCGACCAGAGCCGTGGCCGCCTCGAGCGTCTCGGACTCGGCCAGCGCGGCCGCCTCGGTGGCGGCGCTGTTGCGGGCACGACTGCGAGCCGGGGTGCCGGCGCGGACGATCGCGGCCGCCACATCACTCGGACGGGCGACGTCGGGCCCGGCGACCCGGACCCCGTCGAGATAGGTCGCGAAGTAGACCTCACGCCGCCGGGCGTCGGTCGCGATCAGCACACGACCCGGGCCCGCCGCGCGCCCCAGACCGTCGAGCGAACACACCCCGTACGTGGGAATGGTCAATGTCTGTCCCAGGCTGGCCGCGGTGGCCAGGCCGACGCGGAGACCGGTGAACGGCCCCGGCCCCAGACCGGCCACGATCGCGCCGAGGTCACGCGGCCGCACCCCGGCCTCGGCCAGGACGGACTCGATCTCGGGAGCCAGCTTCTCACCGTGGGCACGGGGGTCGACGGTGCGCCGCTCGGCGATGCCGCGCAGGCCGTCGGCGGTCACCTCGACCAGGGCGGCGGTCGACGCGGGGGTTGCGGTATCCAGAGCCAGTACGAGCACGTCTGGAACCCTAGCCCCCGGAACGCGGGTCCCAGTTGACAACCGGGCGACCGCCGTCGGCCAGGGCCTTGTTCGCCGCGCTGAACGGACGAGCGCCGCGGAAACCGACCCGGTTGAGCGGGCTCGGGTGGCCCGCCTCGAGCACCACGTGGGCCGGGTTGGTGATCAGCGCGGCCTTCTTCCGCGCGTACCCACCCCAGAGCAGGAACACCACCCGGTCGTCGCGGGCGTTCAGGGCCTCGATCGTCGCGTCGGTGAAGGCCTCCCAGCCCTTGCCCGCATGCGACGCGGCGGCACCGGCCCGGACGGTCAGCACCGCGTTGAGCAGCAGCACGCCCTGCTCGGCCCAGCCGGTCAGATCACCGGCGGCCGGGGGCGCGATGCCGACGTCTTCGGACAGCTCCTTGAACACGTTGCGCAGCGACGGCGGGACCTTCACACCCTCGCGCACGCTGAAGCTGAGCCCGTGGGCCTGGCCCGGGCCGTGATAGGGGTCCTGCCCCAGGATCAGCACCCGGGTCTGTCCGGGGAGACACAGCCGGTATGCCGAGAAGAGGTCCTCGATCGGCGGATAGATCGTGTGCGTCGCGTATTCCGAGCTCACGAACTCGCCCAGCGCGGCCGTGGCCGTCTCGTCGAGGAAACCCTCGAGCTCGGTCCGCCACTCGACCGGCAGCAACTCCGCCAGATTCAAAGGTCACTCCTCGGTGTGAAGACGCGCGATGCGTGCGGCCCAGTCTCCGCCGTGCGGGATCAGCTCGAGCACCCGGGTGTCGTCGTCCAGCCGGTCGAGGCGTACCCGCAGGTATTCGTCGTTGAGCTGCTCGACCATCCCGGCGCCCCACTCCACCACGGTCACCGCGGCGTCCGCGTCGGCGTCCAGGTCGAGGTCGTCGATCTCGGCCCGCGGGTCGGGCTTGTCACCCAGCCGGTACGCGTCGGCGTGCACCATCGGGATCCGTCCTCGATGGACCCGCGCGATCACGAAGGTCGGCGACGTGATCGCGTCGGTCACCCCGAGCCCGGCCCCGATGCCCTGGGCCAGTGCGGTCTTGCCGGCGCCGAGCGGGCCGGTCAGCAGCACCAGGTCGCCCGCGCGCAGGATCGAGGCAAGCCTTTCCCCGCACGCACGGGTGTCGTCCACCGTCGGCAGCTTCACGAGATCTTGTCCAGGAACGGGAGCAGCGCGGCGTTGACCTCGTCCGCCTTCTCGAGCATCACCACGTGCCCGCTGTTGTCGACCTTGACGAGTTCGGCGTCGGGCAGATGCTTGAGGATCTCTTCGGAGTGGGTCACCGGGGTCAGGTAGTCACGCGTGCCCACGATGACCAGCACCGGCACGCCCCGCAGGACGGACAGCGCCGGGAACCGGTTGTGGGTATAGAGGGTGTGCAGATATTTGGTCAGCGTCTCGACCGTCGTCTTGGAGTTCATGTTCTCCACAAAGGTGACCAACGACGGACTGGGCTTGGGCTCGCCGAAGCCATACCGGCGGGTGAGCAGCCAGGCCAGATCGGAGGAGACCACCCGGGCCCGGTCGATCGACGAGCCGCCCAGGTGGGCCGCCTTGCCCCAGAGCGGGAAGAAGGGCGAACTGGCCCGGGCGACCAGCGACGGGATGCCCAGCTTGGTCTTGTCGATCAGGCCGGCCGAGGTGGACATGAGCACCACGCCGGTCACCCGGTTACCGAACCACTCCGGGTACTGCTCGGCGAACGCCATGATCGTCATGCCGCCCATCGAATGGCCGACCAGGATGATGTGCCCCTCCGGCACGGCCGCGTCGAGCACCGCGGCCAGCGACTTGCCGAGCGCGGCGATGTCGTAGTCGCCGGACTTGAGCCGGCTCGACTTGCCGTGCCCGGGCTGGTCGTAGAAGACGAGCCGATGGTCGCCGCGTTCGGTCAGGGCCTGGCGCTGGAAATAGAAGGTGCCCATGTCGAGCGCGAACCCGTGCACAAAGACGATCGTGGGCTTGGTCTCACCCTCGACGCTCGGCTCGACGATCTCGACGTGCAACTCGGTGCCGTCGGCCGCGGTGACCGTCATCTCCTCGTCGAACGGCTGGTCGCCGAACGGTTCGTCCGCATGGGGGTCGCCGGGCGCGCTGATCGAACGGCGTACCAGCACCCGCTCGACGGCGAACGCGGTGGCCAGACCGGCCGCCACCACACCGACGGCCGCACCGGCGATACCGAACTGCTTGCTACGCCGGCTCATTTCGCACCTCCGTCGTAGACGCGAGGCACTCGCGTACTGCCGAATCTCGTCACGATCTCGTAGTTGATCGTGCCGACCACCTCGGCCCAGTCGTCGGCCGTCGGCCCGCCCTCGTCGCCCGGCCCGAACAGCGTCGCGACATCGCCCGCCACCACCGGGTCGTCGCCGACGTCGAGCACGATCTGATCCATGCAGACCCGGCCCGCGACCCGCCGCCGCTTGCCGCCGAGCTGCACCGGGCCCACGTTGGAGGCCGCCCGTGGCACCCCGTCGGCGTAGCCCAGCGGCACCAGGGCCAGCGTCGTCTCACGCTCGGTGAAATAGGTGTGGCCGTAGGAGACGCCCTGACCGGCGGGCACCCGCTTGGTCAGCGCGACCCGGGCCCGCGCGGTCATGGCCGGCCGTAGCCCGAACGTCTCCCCCTCGATCGGCGACAGACCATAGACCGCGAGGCCCGGCCGTACGAGGTCGTAGTGCGCGTCGGGCCGGGTCAGGGTGGCCGCCGAGTTGGCGATGTGCCGATAGCGCGGGGTGATGCCGAACCGCTCGGCGACCGCCAGCCCGTCGGCGAACGCGGCCAGCTGATGGTCGGTGGTCTCGTGGCCGGGCTCGTCGGCGTGCACCAGGTGGCTCCAGATGCCCACCACGTCGATCTCGCCGTCGGCCTGCGCCTTGGCCGCCGCCTCGAGCAGGGCCGGCCACTCGGTCACGGTCGCGCCGCCACGGGCCAGGCCGGTGTCGAGCTTCAGGTGTACGCGGGCGGTCCGCTCCGCCCTGCGGGCCGCCGTCACCAGCTCACCCAGCAGCTCGAGGCTGCCCGCGTTGAGGTCGAGATCGGCCTCGACCCCCTCGTGCAGGGCCAGCCCGGGCGAGTGCAGCCAGGCCAGCACGGGCACCTCGACGCCGGCCCCGCGCAGCGCCAGCCCCTCGTCGAGCGTGGCCACGCCGAGCCAGGTCGCCCCGCCGGCCAGCGCGGCCCGTGCCGACGGCACCATGCCGTGCCCGTAGCCGTCGCCCTTGACGACCGCCATGACCTCGGCGGTGGTGCGGGCGCGCAGCAGCGCGACGTTGTCCCGGATGGCGTCCAGATCGATCCGGACCTCGGCCTGCCACATGATTCCCAGCCTAACGAACTGTCAGGTCCTGAACGGTGTGACAAAGAGCGGCGGCACTCAACGGCCCGTCAGGTCCCGCACGGTGTAACGAAGAGCGACGGCCCTCGGCCCGTCAGATCCCGCACGGTGTAACGAAGAGCGACGGCCCTCGGCCCGTCAGGTCGCGCACGGTGTGACGGAAAGCGGCGGCGCTCAACGGCCCGTCAGGTCCCGCACGGTGTAACGAAGAGCGGCGGCGATGTCGGGGGCGGCGACCGGACCGTCCGCGGCGGCCCGGCGACCGGCCAGCCCGTGCGCGTACGCGGCGGCGACCGCGGCCCGCTCCGGCGCCAGGCCCCCGGCCAGCAGCGACCCCAGCAGCCCGGCCAGCACATCCCCGCTGCCCGCCGTGGCCAGCGCGGACGTGCCGGTCGGGTTGGCCCAGACCTCGCCGCCCGGGGTGGCCACGATGGTCCGGTCGCCCTTGAGCAGCACCACCGCGTTCATCCAGGAGGCAAGCTTGAGCGCCGCGCCGACCCGGTCGGTGCCGGGCGCCTCGCCGGCCAGCCGCTTGAACTCCCCGTCGTGCGGGGTGATCACCAGCGGCCCGTTGCGTCGCAGGTCATCGGCGTGCTTCCCGTCGACCAGCAGGGTCAGCGCGTCGGCGTCGAGCACGACCGGCAACGAGGTCGCCAGCACGCTGCGCAGAGTCGTGCGGGCCTCGCCGTCGGTGCCCAGCCCGGAACCGCAGACCCAGGCCTGCACTCGGCCGGCGTCGGCTACCCGGGGCACGGTCACGACCGACGGGTGCGCGCGGACGACCTCTTCGTGGGCGCTCCCGGCATAGCGGATCATGCCGGTCGGGCCGGCCAGAGCGCCGCTCACGCCGAGCAGGGCCGCCCCCGGATAGGTGGCCGAGCCGGTGGCGATGCCGACCACACCCCGGGTGTATTTGTCGGAGGCCGGGCCCGCGTGCGGCCACCACTCCGCGACGTCGGCCGCGTCGGGCACCGAGATCGCCGGATCGGCCCGCAGCACCGGCCCGAGGCCGATGTCGACCAGCTCGACCTGGCCGCAGCGCACGGCGGCCGGGCCGACCACGTGGGCGGGCTTGAGACAGCCGAAGGTGACCGTGACGTCGGCGGTCACGGCGTCGCCCGGCACGTCACCGGTGTCGACGGCCACGCCGCTGGGCACGTCGACGGCCACCACCACGGCCCTTCGTCCGTCGCGGCCGCGCAGGTGGCTCAGGCGCTCGACCACGACGGCGGCCTCCCGGCGCAGGCCGCCCGAGGCGCCGATGCCGACTATGCCGTCGAGCACCAGGTCGGCGTGGTCGGGCAGATCCCGTACGGTGAACCCGCCCGCCGCCCGTAACGCCCGCAGGCCGGCCAGGTGGACCCGGTCGGGCCGCATCAGCAGCGCCCGCACCTGGGCGCCGCGCCGGGCCAGGGCGGCGCCGGCAAAAAGCGTGTCGCCGCCGTTGTCACCGCTGCCGACCAGCAGCAGGACGCGCGCGCCGTAGACACCGCCGGCGTCTTCGAGCAGCAGCGCGCAGCGCCGGGCCAGGCCGGCGGCGGCCCGCTGCATGAGCGTGCCGTCGGGCAGCCTCTCCAGGAGTGTCCGCTCCGCCGCGCGTACGTCCGCGACCCGCCAAGCCTGCCGCATCGACCCTCCGTTTTCTGTCTTTACGCGTCCTGCTCAGGACTCCGCGACCACCATCGCCGAGGCGATCCCGCCGTCGTGCGAGAGGGAGAGATGCCACCGGTTGACCCCGCGCTCGGCGGCGACCGCGGCGACCGTGCCCGAGACGGTCAGCCAGGGCCGGCCGTCGGGATCGGCGACGATCTCGCAGTCGTGCCAGAGCATGCCCGCCGGGGCGCCGAGCGCCTTGGCCACCGCCTCCTTGGCCGCGAACCGGGCGGCCAGCGACTCGGGCGACCGCGGATTGCCGGTGCTGGTCACCCGCTCACCCTCGGTGAAGAGCCGGACCGCCAGCAGCGGCGTCCGGTCGAGAGCACGGGCGAAGCGCTCGACCAGAACCACATCGATACCGACTGACACGATCACGGCCCAACCCTATCGGTTGTCGCCGGAGGCCAAGGGGCCTGTGGACAACCGTCGGCGTTGTCCACAGGCCGTCCCGGGCGGGGTCGCGAAGCCCTACCGTCGCCGCATCCCCTCGCCCCACCCGGAGGTTGCCGATGAATCCCGAACTCGAGGCCGACACCGAGGCGCTGCGCCGAGCGGCGTCCGTGTGGGCCGCCACCGGCGACCGGGTGACGGCCGCGGCCGACGATCCCGCGCCGCCGACCGTCCCGCGCTGGGTCACCGTCGACGCCGCTCTGCTGGCCGCCGAGGCAGCTCGGCAACAGCTGATGGCGATCGGTGCCGAGATCGAGGAGACGGCGCGGCGCATCGCTCTCGTGTCGGCCGACTACGAGCTGGCCGACGCCCGGGCCGTGACCCGTCTGCGGCTGACCCGATGACTGCCGTCCTCGACCGCCTTCGCGTCACCGACCCGGCGCGGTGGCGGGCGCTGGCTCTCCGCTGGCGGCGCTGGGCCGAGGTCGCGGGCCGGTTGATCGCCGAGTGCGGGCCGCCGCTGGCCGCCCTCCGCGCGGCCTGGCGCGGCGC
This sequence comes from Paractinoplanes bogorensis, assembly GCF_018829635.1. Classification (GTDB taxonomy): domain Bacteria; phylum Actinomycetota; class Actinomycetes; order Mycobacteriales; family Micromonosporaceae; genus Actinoplanes; species Actinoplanes bogorensis. Next base: position 157,712 of record NZ_JAHKKG010000012.1, on the reverse strand, counting down.
CGCGGCCACCGCAGCCGTTCAGCGACTCGAAGCGCTGCGGCGGCGCCTGGTCCTCTTCCGACTGCACTGCTGGCGCGCCGATCAGGCGGCGGGCGAGTTCGCCGCGACCCTGAGCCGCGCCCGGGCCCTGCTGTCCCGGTCCCTCGCCGACGCGGCGCTCGGGCTGGCGGCGCGAGCTGACGCCGGGGCCGCCGAGCGGTTCGAGGCGCTCACCGAGGCCATTCGCACCCCCGCCGAGCCGCCCGGGCCCGAGCGACCCGACTGCACCAGCGCACCGGCCGAGGTGCACCGGTGGTGGATGGCGCTGTCCCGGGAGCAGCGCAACTGGCTGCTGGCCACCGAGGCGTCGTGGTTGGCCCGGATGGACGGGCTGCCGGCCGCCGACCGTGATATCGCCAACCGGCTGCTGCTCGACAACCGGCGCGACGAGATCGATCAGGCCATCACCCGCGCCTCGGGCCGGGACCGTGACCGGCTGCGTGAGGTGCGCGACGGGCTGGCCCGGCTCAGTGACCGGCTCGCCACCGCATCCGGTCCGCGGGCCTACCTGCTACAGCTCGATCTGGCCGAGGAGGGCCGCGCGGTGGTGGCCCTGGGCGACCCCGACCGGGCCGCCAACGTGCTCACCCATGTGCCGGGGATGACCGCCGACCTGGCCTCGTACGGCGGTGAGCTGGCCCGCGCCCAGCGGGTCGCCGAGCATGCGGCCGAGGTGAGCCCGGGCGTCGCGACCAGCGCGGTGATGTGGCTCGACTACGACGCCCCTGACTTCGTCGACGAGGCCGCGAGCGCCCGCCGGGCCGAGGCCGGGGCACCCGCCCTGCGGCGTTTCCAGGAGGGGTTGCGGGCGGCGCACGAGGGCCCGCCGGGGCGGCAGGTCGTGCTCGGCCACAGTTACGGGTCGCTGGTCGTGGGCCGGGCGGCCGCTGGGGGCCTCGATGCTGACGCGGTGGCCTTCGTGGGCTCGCCCGGCGTCGGCGTCGACTCGGCTCGTGACCTGCGGATCCCCTCGGGCGAGGTGTGGTCGTCGACCGCACGCGACGACGTGATCCAGTATGCGGCGGTCTCCCCCGGCAGCCTGGTGCACGACCTCAGCACGGTCGTGAGCGGCCCGATCGCACGGCCGCTGCTCGCCTTCGGCCTGCCCGAACGCAACCTGTGGTTCGGTCACAACCCGAGCGACCCGGCCTTCGGCGCCCACGTCTTCGCCAGTTCCCCCGGCGGCGGTCACGTCGGCTACTGGGAGCCCGGCTCCCCGTCCCTGCGAACGTTGACCGAGATCACCCTGGGCACCGCCCGATGATGCACGGCCGCCACCACGCTCGGGTGAGCGTGATGGCGGCCTGGGCGGACAGTGCGTGCAGCAAGGAGGAAAGACCGGGGCTATTCGACGGTGACCGACTTGGCCAGGTTGCGGGGCTGGTCGACGTCGTGGCCGCGGGCCGAGGCGATCTCACAGGCCAGGATCTGCAGCGGCACGGTGGTCATCAGCGGGGCCAGCAGCGTCGGCGTCACGGGCACCGGGATCAGGTGGTCGGCGTACTTGCGGACGTCGTCGTCGCCCTCCTCGGCGATCACGATCGTACGGGCGCCGCGGGCCCGCACCTCCTGGATGTTCGAGACGACCTTGTCGCGGATGACGCCGCGACCGGCCGGCGACGGCACCACGCAGACCACCGGCGTGCCCTCGTCGATCAGCGCGATCGGCCCGTGCTTGAGCTCACCGGCGGCGAAGCCCTCGGCGTGCATGTAGGCGAGCTCCTTGAGCTTCAGCGCACCCTCCAGCGCGACCGGATAGCCGACGTGGCGGCCGATGAAGAGCACGGTCGAGGCGGTCTTGAGGTCACGACCCAGCGCCCGCACCTCCTCCATCGAGGAGAGCAGCCCGCGCAGGCTGTCCGGCGTGCTCTGCAGCTTCTCGACCACGGCGGCGACCTCGTCGGCGTACATGACGCCGCGGATCTGGGCCAGGTGCAGGCCGATCAGGTAGCAGGCGACCAGCTGGGTCAGGAACGCCTTGGTCGACGCGACCGCGATCTCGGGGCCGCCGTGCGTGTAGAGCACCGCGTCCGACTCGCGGGGGATCGTCGAGCCGTTGGTGTTGCAGATCGCCAGGACGCGGGCCTTCTGCTCCTTCGCGTGGCGCAGCGCCATCAGCGTGTCCATCGTCTCGCCGGACTGGCTGATCACGATCACCAGCGTGGACCGGTCGAGGATCGGGTCGCGGTAGCGGAACTCGCTGGCCAGCTCGACCTCGCAGGGCAGCCGCACCCAGTGCTCGATGGCGTACTTGGCGACCATGCCGGCGTTGTACGACGTGCCGCAGGCGATGATGAAGATCTTGTCGACGTCGCGCAGGTCCTGGTCGGTGAGGCGCACCTCGTCGAGCACGATCTCGCCGCGATCGGAGAGCCGGCCCAGCAGCGTGTCGGCGATGGCCTGCGGCTGCTCGGCGATCTCCTTGAGCATGAAGTAGTCGTAGCCACCCTTCTCGGCGGCCGAGGCGTCCCAGTCGATGTGGAACTCCTTGCCCTCCTGGGGCGTGCCGTCGAAGCCGGTGATCTCGATGCCGGCCGGCGTGATCAGGACGACCTGGTCCTGGCCCAGCTCGATCGCCTCGCGGGTGTGCTCGATGAACGCGGAGACGTCGCTGGCCAGGAAGTTTTCTCCGTCACCGCGGCCCACGACCAGCGGCGAGTTGCGCCGGGCGGCGACCACCGCGTCGGGCACCTCGACGTCGATGGCGAGCAGCGTGAACGCGCCCTCGAGCCGGCGGACCGTGCGGCGCATGCCCTCGGCCAGCAGCTCGGGGCCGTCGGCCGCGCCCGTCTCGCGCAGCGCGCGCATCTCGGCCGCGAGCAGGTGGGCCGCGCACTCGGTGTCGGTGTCGCTGGTGAACTCGATGCCGGACGCCTCGAGCTCGGCCCGGAGGCGGGAGAAGTTCTCGATGATGCCGTTGTGGATGACCGCGACCCGGCCGTCGGCCGACAGGTGCGGGTGCGCGTTGCGGTCGGTCGGACCGCCGTGCGTCGCCCACCGGGTGTGCCCGATGGCGGTGCGACCGGCGGCGATGCCCGGATCGGCCGCCTCGGCCAGTGCCTTCTCCAGGTTGGCGAGCTTCCCGGCCTTCTTCTCGGTCAGGACGGTCCCGCCCTCGACCACGGCCACCCCGGCGGAGTCGTATCCGCGGTATTCCAGCCGACGCAGTCCGTCCAGAACGATGCTGAGCGCCGGTCGACCGCCGACGTACCCCACGATGCCACACATGGCCGTGACTCTATCCGACTTCCGCTCACCTGTGTTGCGCGAGAAGCACCCTTTCGAGCACACGGGCTGCGCAAAACAGGCCGAACGGCCGACGGCGCCATCGGACGGCTGGCGTCACTGGCGTACCGTCGGCTACCGCGCCACGACAGCGCGCTCGCCCCGGGAGACACGTTGAGCAATCAGCCGGACAATCGGCAGCCGAACGGCAATTCTGAGCCCACGAGGCCGTTCGACCGCCCCGAGGCGTCGCCCCCGCGGCCGCCCACGTTCAAGCCTGGTTACGCGTCGCTGCCACAGCCGCCGAATCCCGACTACCCGCCGACGTCGGAGTTCCCGCCGACGCCGACCAGCGTCTTCCCCGAGGCGTACGAGCCGCCGCCCGGCTACGGCCCACCCCAGCCATCGCCACCCGGCTATGGCCAGGTTCAGCCGCCGCCGCCCGGCTACGGTCCCCCGCCCGGCTACGGCCCGCCTCCGGGCTACCAGCCGGGGCCGCCGCCGCGCCCGCCGCGCCGCAGCAAGGCGCCGTTCGTGGCGTTGATCCTGGCCGTCACGCTGCTGCTCTGCGGAGGCGTCGCGACCGCGGGCGTGCTCCTCGTACGCAAGGCGACCGACAAGGCCAAGGAAGCGCTGCCCGAGATCCCGGCCCTGCCCACGGCCGCGCCGCAGATCCCCGATCTGCCCACCGGGCTGCCGAGCCTGCCGGCCGGTGCACCCGGCGTCACCGGTCGCACGATCAAGGTGACCTACGAGGTCTCCGGCGAGGGCCAGGCGTCCCAGATCCTCTATGTCGAGAAGCTCGGCGACGCCCCCAAGCGGCTGCAGGACGTCGACCTGCCGTGGAAGTTCACCACCGAGATGGAGACACCCACCCTGGTGTCGGTGGTGGCGATGCGGGTCGGCACCACCGAGGGCACGATCAGCTGCCGGGCGCTGGTCGACGGGGCCGAGGTCAAGCAGAAGACTTCCAGCTCGTCGACCGTGGCCACGGCGTCCTGCACGCACTTCGCGATCGAGTGAGGGTAGAAATGAGCGCGTGACGAGCGACCCACTGGTCGAACGGATGCGCCCGTTCGGCACCACGATCTTCACCGAGATGTCCGCCCTCGCGACGCGCACCGGCTCGATCAACCTGGGCCAGGGCTTCCCCGACACCGACGGCCCGGCCGAGATGCTCGACGCCGCGGCCCGGGCGCTGCGCGAGGGCGCGAACCAGTACCCTCCGCTGCCCGGCATCCCGGCCCTGCGTGCGGCCATCGCCGCGCACGAGGAACGCTTCTGGGGGCTGCCGCGCGACCCCGACACCGAGGTCGTGGTGACGGCGGGTGCGACCGAGGCGATCGCGGCGGCCGTCCTGGCCCTGTGCGAGCGCGACGACGAGGTCGTGACGTTCGAGCCCTACTACGACTCGTACGCGGCCTCGATCACGCTGGCCGGGGCCGTACGCCGGCCGGTCACGCTGCGGCCGGGGCCGGACGGCCGCTACCGGTTCGACGAGGGTGAGCTGCGGGCCGCGTTCGGGCCGCGCACCCGCCTGGTGCTGCTCAACTCGCCGCACAATCCGACCGGCAAGGTGTTCACCGCGGCCGAGCTGGGCCTGATCGCCGAGCTGTGCCGCGAGCACGACACGGTCGCGGTCACCGACGAGGTCTACGAGCACCTGGTCTTCACCGACGCCGCCGAGCCGCACGTCCCGCTCGCGAGCCTCCCCGGCATGCACGAGCGCACGCTGCGGATCTCGTCGGCGGGCAAGACGTTCTCGTGCACGGGCTGGAAGGTGGGCTGGGCGACCGGCCCGGCGCGCCTGGTCTCGGCGCTGCTGCGGGTGAAGCAGTTCCTCACGTTCGTCAACGCGGGTCCGCTCCAGCCCGCCGTGGCGGTCGCGCTGGGGCTGCCGGGCAGCTACTTCACCGGATTCCGCGACGAGTTGCAGGCCCGCCGCGACCACCTGACCGCCGGGCTGGCCGAGGCCGGGTTCGCGGTGCAGCCGTCCGAGGGCACCTATTTCGTCACGGCCGACATCACCCCGTTGGGTGGCACCGACGGCATCGAGTTCTGCCGGGCGCTGCCCGAGCGCTGCGGTGTCGTGGCCGTGCCGACCCAGGTCTTCTACGACCACCAGGAGGCGGGCCGCCACCTGATCCGGTTCGCCTTCTGCAAGCGCGAGTCCGTGATCGACGAAGCGGCCCGACGATTGGCGAAACTAGGCCGGTGAAGCCGACCGCACTTCGTCGGCGATCCGCTCGGCCACCGAACGGGCCTGCTCCTCGGTGGCGGCCTCGACCATCACCCGTACGAGAGGCTCGGTGCCCGACGGACGCAGCAGCACCCGTCCGGTCTCGCCCAGCTCGTTCTCGGCCAGCGCCACGGCGGCCTGCACGGCCGGGGCCGCCGCCCCCGCCTCACGGTTGCCGACCCGCACGTTGATCAGCACCTGCGGCAGCGTGTGCACCACCGAGGCCAGGTCGGCCAGCGACTTGCCGCTCGACGCGAGCTGGGCCATCAGGTGCAGGCCGGTCAGCACCCCGTCGCCGGTGGTCGCGTAGGCCGGCATCACGATGTGCCCGCTCTGCTCGCCGCCCAGGGCCAGCCCGCCCGCGTTCAGCTCCTCGAGCACGTAGCGGTCGCCGACCTTGGTCTCGACCAGCTTGATGCCGGACTGCTTCATCGCGATCCGCAGACCCAGGTTGCTCATCACGGTCGCGACCAGCGTGTCGTCGGTCAGCGTGCCCGCGTCGCGCATGGCCAGGGCCAGGATCGCCATGATCTGGTCGCCGTCCACCACGTCGCCGGCCGCGGTCACCGCGAGGCACCGGTCGGCGTCGCCGTCGTGGGCCAGGCCCAGGTCGGCCCCCTCGGCCAGCACGGCGTCGCGCACCTTGTCGAGGTGGGTCGAGCCGCACTCGTCGTTGATGTTCAGGCCGTCCGGCTCGGCGTGGATCGCGATGACCTCGGCGCCGGCCTCCTCGTAGGCGACCGGGGCGACCTCGCTGGCCGCGCCGTTCGCGCAGTCGACGACGACCTTGATGCCGGTGAGCGGGTGCGGCACCGAGCCGACCAGGTGCTTGACGTAGTGCTCGGCCCCGTCGAGCAGGTCATGCACCCGTCCGATGCCGGCGCCGGTCGGGCGGCCGATCAGCCCGTGCCCGTCCTCGATGGCCTGCTCGATGCGCTCCTCGAGCTCGTCCGGCAGCTTGGTGCCGCCGGCCGCGAAGAGCTTGATGCCGTTGTCGGGCATTGCGTTGTGCGACGCGGAGAGCATCACGCCGAGGTCGGCGTTGGTCTGGCCGACGAGGAACGCGACGGCGGGGGTAGGCAGCACGCCGACCCGGACGACGTTGGCCCCGGCACTGGTCAGCCCGGCGACCACGGCCGCCTCGAGCATCTCGCCGCTGGCCCGCGGGTCACGCCCGACGATCGCCAGCGGCTGGTGGCTGCTGTCGCTCTCGACCAGGACGCGCGCGGCGGCGACCGCCACGCTGAGGGCCAGTTCCGGGGTGAGCAGCTCGCCGTTCGCGAGCCCCCGAACTCCGTCGGTGCCGAACAGTCGCCCCATGGCGGATTCCTTTGCGTCGCGCAGTAAAAAAGGGGAGGGAACGCAAACGGCCGGGCGGCCCCCGGTGAAATCCAGGGGCACAACCCGGCCGTTGTCAGACTCGGCGCAAAATCAGCGCTTCGAGTACTGCGGAGCCTTGCGGGCCTTCTTGAGACCGTACTTCTTGCTCTCCTTGACGCGGGCGTCACGGGTGAGGAAGCCGGCCTTCTTGAGGGCGGGACGGTCGTCGGGCTCGTTGGTGATCAGAGCCCGGGCGATGCCGAGGCGCAGCGCGCCGGCCTGACCGGTGATGCCGCCGCCACGCAGGTTGGCGATGACGTCGAACTGCTCTTCCTTCTCGGCGGTCACCAGCGGCTCACGGATGAGCTGCTGGTGCACCTTGCTCGGGAAGTAGGCCTCGAGGTCGCGGCCGTTGCAGGTGATCTTGCCGGTGCCGGGGACGAGACGCACCCGGACGATGGCCTCCTTGCGGCGGCCAACGGTCTGGATCGGACGGCCACCGGGGCGCGGGGCGCGGACGGGGGCCGGCGCGGGCTCCTCGACGACGACGACCGTCTCAGCGGGCTCCTCGACGGCCTCGACGGTCTCGACGACCTCGGGCTCGATAACGTCGGACATGCTGCTGCCTTCTCCCGCGCTCACTGCGCGATCTGGGTGATTTCGAAGGGCTGGGGCTGCTGCGCCGCGTGCGGGTGCTCAGCGCCCGGGTAGACCTTCAGCTTCTTGATGATCTGCCGCGCGAGCTTGTTGTGCGGGAGCATGCCCTTGACGGCCAGCTCGATCGCCTTCTCGGGGCGCTTGGACAGCAGCTCCTCGTAGCCGACCTGCTTGAGTCCGCCCGGGTAGCCCGAGTGACGGTAGGCGACCTTGGTCTGCCGCTTGTTGCCGGTCAAGGCGACCTTGCCGGCGTTGATGATCACGACGAAGTCGCCGGTGTCAACGTGCGGGGCGAAGGTCGGCTTGTGCTTGCCGCGCAGGAGCGTGGCGGTGTGGGTGGCCAGCCGGCCCAGAACGACGTCGGAAGCGTCGATAATGTGCCACTGACGCTCGATCTCACCCGGCTTCGGGCTGTACGTACGCACAGAATTACCTTGTCTTGTCGTCGGTCTGGGGTCGCGCGCTGGTCGCAAAGAACGCGAACGTCAAGCCTACCCGGAAGGGTCAGCTCGCAGCTGTCGCACAACAGCAGGCAACAATACCCGGCCGTGCGGCGCGTGGTCAAAACGTGCACGGGAGCTACACGATCGGTGGCCCCGTCCAGCGCACGGACGCGACCTCCAAGAATAACCTCACCCAGCATACCCGCTTCCCGGACACGCCCGACAGCGGGACCGGGCGACCGGCTCCCGGCGTCACGGACGTCACAGGTCGATGCCTCTTAGCAGGCTCGAAACAAACGGGACGCAAGGGCGAAATTCCTCAACGGCACTCTTCCGACATGGCCAATGGTGCTGACACCTCGACGACGCGGGTCCGGCGTAGCCCCCGCTCGCGTCGAGGACGCACTATGGAGAAGCCACCGTCAGGGTTGAGGACGGACCTGACGGTGTCCGCCGGACCGGTTCCCCGGTTCGGCGAAGAGGAGTCGTGGCGCGCGCTGGCCGGAGGTACGGCGGAGAACGCAGGCGTGACATGGGAGCGGGTCGACGCTGAGGACGGCGGGCTCCGAGCGTGCCCTTCGGTGGACCGGCCGGCCGCGCCACGACTTCTCGTCCCGATACCGGGGGTTCCGGCGGGATGACCGATCGCACGGGGGGAACGCGCCGGACGGTGATCACAGCGGCCGCCCTCGCGGAGCCGACCGCATCACTCTCCGGCTACACGATCGGTGTCACCGCGGACCGCCGCCGCGACGAACTGGCCAACCTGCTCGAGAGCCGGGGTGCCCGCGTGGTGCTGGCGCCGGCCCTGCGCATCGTGCCGATCGCCGACGACGCCGAATTGCGCGCGGCCACCCGGGCCTGTCTCGACGCCCCGCCCGACATCGTGCTGGTCAACACCGGCATCGGCATGCGCGGCTGGCTCGAGGCGGCCGAGGGCTGGGGGCTGGCCGAGCCGTTGCGGGCCGTGCTCTCGCAGGCCTATCTGGTCGCCCGTGGGCCCAAGGCGCGGGCCGCGATCCGCTCGGCCGGGCTGCACGACCAGTGGTCACCCGAGGGCGAGAGCTACGAAGAGGTCGTCGACCACCTGAAGTCGCGCGGCATCGCCGGCCTGACCGTCGCGATGCAGCTGCACGGCGAGAGCCAGCCCGAATACACCGAGGCCCTGGAACAGGCCGGGGCCCGGGTGGTCGAGGTGCCGGTCTACCGCTGGGCCGCCCCGACCGACCCGGCGCCGCTGCACCGCCTGGTCGACCTGATCACGGCCCGCCTGGTCGACGCGGTCACGTTCACCGCCGCGCCCGCCGTGCAGGCCCTGCTGCGCGCGGCCGGCCCGAGCTCGGAGGCGGTTCTCGAGGCACTGCGCTCGGATGTGCTGGCCGCCTGTGTGGGTCCGGTGACCGCCGCTCCCCTGCGCCGCCACAACGTGCCGGTCGTCGCGCCCCATCGGGCCCGCTTGAGCGCCCTGGTCCGCACGATCGTCGACGAACTGCCCAAACGCGCCGTCACCCTCGAGGTGGCCGGCCACTCCCTGACGCTCCGGGGCCACGCCGCGATCGTCGACGGCGAGCTGCGCCCGCTGGCACCCGCCCCCATGGCCGTGCTGCGGGCCTTGGCCACGACCCCGGGCCGGGTCCTGTCACGGGCGGCACTGTTACACGCCCTGCCCCGCGGCGCCGACGAGCATGCCGTCGAGATGGCCGTCGCCCGCCTGCGAGCCGGCCTGAGCGCCCCCGGCGTCATCCAGACCGTCGTCAAGCGCGGCTACCGCCTGCCGGTCTGAAGAAACCGCACCCATTTACGCAGGTCGCCCGTACGATCCGAGCGCTCTGGACGCGCCAGCGGCCAGCTCGGATCGTACGGGTCCCCGCGGGAGCGGCGGTCTGTACCCACCGCCCCGCTGGGACAAAAGGCTCTTGATCTAGAAGGGTTTAGCCGACCGGGGTCGGATAGCCGCCCGACTGCTCGGCCACCAGCGTCGCCATCGCGTGCTCGACGACCGAGACCAGCACCTGCTTGACCGAGTCGCGGTGGCGCGCGTCGCACATCACCAGCGGCACGTGGGGCGGAATGGCCAGCGCCTCCCGCACCTCGTCGGGCTCGTAGCGCGGCGCCCCGTCGAAGCAGTTGAGCGCCACCAGATAGGGCAGGTGACGGTTCTCGAAGTAGTCGAGCGGCGCGAAAGCATCCGCGATCCGCCGCGTGTCGACCAGCACCGCGGCACCGACTGCGCCCCGGATGAGCTCGTCCCACATGAACCAGAAGCGGGTCTGCCCGGGGGTGCCGAAAAGGTAGAGGATCAGATCGTCGGCCATCGTGATGCGGCCGAAGTCCATCGCCACCGTCGTGGTGCCCTTGCCGGGCACCTTGGACGCGTCGTCGACACCCTGACCGGCCGAGGTCATCACGGCCTCGGTGGTCAGCGGTTCGATCTCGGAGACCGCACCGACCAGCGTCGTCTTGCCTACGCCGAAACCTCCGGCGACGACGATCTTGGCGGAGGTGATCTCTCTCGGTGCCCCCGCCCGCTCAGAGCTTGCGAAGTCCACTCAACACCCTTTCCAGCAGGTTCATCCGCTCCGAGAACCCAGTTTTGGGAGCGGCGCTGTGCAACGAGAGCAGCCCGTCGGCCACCATGTCGGCGACCAGGACCCGCGCCACACCCAGCGGTAGCCGGGTGAGCGCCGACAGCTCGGCCAGCGATTGCGCCTTCGCCTCGCACAGCACGGCGATGCGATATTTGTCGTGCCCGGCGAACCGGGCTTCTTGCAGACCGGCCTGGCTGGCGACCAGCACGGCCTCGATCGGGATGTCCCGGCGCGGTTCGGTGCGTCCGCGAGTGACCGCATAGGGACGCACCAGGTTGCCTCTCGGATCCTGCGGCTGGCCCATCGCGATCACCCCCTTCCGTCGAACCGGCGACTAGTGATTGACAGTTTCCCGGGGAGCGGGCGACAGCGAGGCGCCGACCCGCTCGACCAGCAGGGCCATCTCGTAGCCGACCTGGCCCACGTCGCAGCTGCGCGCGGCCAGCACGGCCATCGAGGACCCGTCGCTGATCGTCATGAGGAACAGGTACCCGGAATCCATCTCGATGATCGTCTGCTGGACCTCGCCCGCGTTGAACATGCGGGAGGCGCCCTCGGTCAGGCTGACCACACCGGACGTGATGGCCGCGAGCTGGTCGGCGCGGTCGGCCGGGAGGTCACGCGACGCCGCCAGCAGGATGCCGTCGGCGGACACGGCCACGACGTGGGCGATGCCGGCGACGCTGTTGGCGAAGTTGTTGAGCAGCCAGCCCATGTCCTGCATGGTGGGGGGCCTGGTCACGGTCAGATCTCCTTAGCCTGGGAGGCGGTGGACTCGGCGGTGCCGTCCGTCCGCCCACGTTGCACTCCCCGGTGATACGCGGAAAGGAGTCCGCGGACCTCATCGGGGCTGCGACGGTTCTGGTTGCTCGGTCCGGGCTGTACGCCTCCCGGGACGAGCTGCGCCTGGGGAACACGCTTGGGGAGCCCGGATCGCGTGGTGCCCGCGTCGACCGGCTCGGCCGCTGCCATCGCCTTCTGCCACCCCTCGTCGGCCGACGTCTTCCACCTGTCTTCGGGCGCGGAGCGTGGCTTCGGCACCGACGGTCCATTGTGCCCGTTCGTGCGCGGCGGGGCGGCGGGCGGCGGGGCAGGCTTGGCGGGCGCAGGGGCAGGAGCAGCGGCCGCCGGCTTGGCGGGCGCCGGGCTCACGGCCCCGTTGGGCGGCGGGGCGTAGCCGGCGGTCGGCATGCCCCACTCCTCCTGACTGGCCCCCTCGTGGTTGCGGAACCAGCTCTGCTGCATCTGCACGAAGATCGGGGTGCCGTCGCGCTCCTGGGCCGACGGGACGACCGGCGGCGGGGGCGCCGGCGGCATCGCGGCCAGGGCGGCCCCCCAACCACTGCCAGTAGGCGCGGGCGGAGCCGACGCCACCGGAGGAATCACCACTAGTGGGGTAGCGGCCGCGAACCCGTTCATCGTCGGGGCGGTCTCGTCGATCGCCTTGGTGGCCCGGGTCGGCAGCGGGGGCCGGTTCGGGGTGGGCCGGGTGTCCGGTTCGGACGGCGGGCGCTGCGACGGGAACATCGGCAGCGACGGGTGCGCGGTCTGCGGCTGCGGGGTGGGTTCACGCCACGACGGCTCGGGGGCGATCGTCGGCAGCGTCGCGGTCGCGGCCCGGGCGTTCCGGGCGTCCCAGCCACCGGTGTTACCCCCGTACGGGGCGGTGCCGAGCTCCTGCGGCCGGCTGGGCGCGTCGAGGCGCCGGCTCGGCAGCACGACGATGCTGCTCGGCAACGTGACCTGGGCGACCGTGCCGCCCTCGAGGTTGGCCCGCAGCTCGACCCGGATGCCGTAGCGCGCGGCGAGCCGGCCGACGACGGCCAGACCCATCAGGCGGAAGGCGGCCACGTCGACGCTCGGCGGCTCGGCCAGACGGCGGTTGAGCTGGTCCATCTGCTCCTCGGACATGCCGAGACCGCGGTCTTCCACCTGGATCACCACGTAGTCGCGGATGCGCCGGCCGTCGGCCACCACGATCGTGGTCGGCGGCGAGAAGCGGGTGGCGTTGTCGAGCAGCTCGGCGACCAGTCGCACCACGTCGTTGACGGCCAGCGCGGCGATCGAGATGTCGGTGTCGACGGTGCCGAACTCGATGCGGTTGTAGAGCTCGACCTCGGACTGGGAGGCGCGCAACGCGTCGACCAGCAGAGCGTCCTCGCGGCGCGGGGCGCTGGAGTCGGCGCCCGCGAGCACGAGCAGGTTCTCGTCGTTGCGGCGCATCCGGGTGGCCAGGTGGTCGAGCTCGAACAGCTGAGCCAGACGCTTCGGGTCCTCCTCGGTGCGCTCGATGTGGTCGAGCTCGCCGATCATCCGGTCGACCAGGCTCTGCGAGCGCCGGGCCAGGTTGAGGAACATCGTCGAGACGCTGGTGCGCAGCGCCGCCTGCTCGGCCGCGATCCGGACCGCCTCGCGGTGGACGACGTTGAACGCCTGGCCCACCTGGCCGATCTCGTCGCGGTTGGGCAGCTTGATCGGGTCGCGGATCTCGCGGACGAAGTCGTCGGCGCCGCCCTCACCGAGGTTGCGGGCGTCGCGCAGCCGGGCCACGGCGTCGGGCAGGTCGCGGTTGGCCACCGCGAGGGCACCCTCGCGCAGCCGGCGCAGCGACATGTTGAGCGAGCGGGCCAGGATGACGGCCAGCGTGATGGCCACGATGAGCACGAGCACGACCAGTGCGGCCTCGATCGCGGCCTGGCGCACGACGGAGTCACGGTCGTCGGTGGCCTGCCGCACGACGGCCGACTCGAGTTCCTGCTCGGCCCAGCGCATCAGGTCGACGACGGCGCCGAAGGACTGGGTGATCTCGAGCGCGGTGACCGAGGCGCTGCTGCCGGCCCGGGCCAGGCGGGTGGCCACGCCGTCGACCAGGTTGACCGCGTCACCACTGACCACGTTGTCGACCAGCGAGCGCTGCGTCGGGTCGGCCACCAGCGAGAACGCCTGCAGCGCCTCCTGCTGGCTGGTCTGGGTGGCGATGAACGTGGTGCGCTGCTCGGCGCTGAGGTCGTTGGTGACGCGGGCGGCGTACGAGACCGCCTCCTGCTCGGCGGTGCCCGCCTTGGCCCGCGAGAACGCCGCGATCGCCCGCAGCCGGTCGGCGATGTCGCCGTCGCCGGCGACCTGGCTGACCGCGTCTCCGTACGACACCAGGTCGGTGATCACGACGCTGTAGCGGGAGACCACCTCGGCGACGGCGATGCCGCCCCGGTCGCCGATGGCCGTCCGGGTCGCGTCCATCGTGTTCAGGTGGTCGTCGATCCGGGCCAGCCGGTCGAGCACGGTGCCGGGCGGATTGTCGACGTCGGCCCGGTGGGACCGGTAGACCTGGATCTGCGCGTCGCTGGCCCGGACGGCGGCCTGATAGGCCTTGGCCGCGGAATCGGGCTCGGTGCGGATCGGCAGGATTCCGGCGATGTAGGCGGCGCCCGCCATGCGCTCGACGTGCAGCAGCTGCGTCAGCGCGGAGACGTCGGTCTCCAGTTTGGTCAGTTCCTCGACCTGGGCGGCGTCGGCGGCACGTTGCCCGACGTCGACCAGACGCGTGGTCGCCAGGGCGATGACGGCGACCAGTGGTACGACAAGAATGAGAGCCAGCTTGGCGCGGATCCGAGCGTCTCGCAGGCGGGGAAAGACACCACGGCGCGCCACCTGGGTCGAAGATCCGGTGCTCACGACTTCTCCTCCGTGGTCATCCCCGTGGCTCTTCGCCCGCACAACCTCGCACGGCCCGGGAATTTCATCAGAACGGACATCCATTTGGGAAGTCAGGAAACATCCCGAAACGAACTTCGTGTCCGACTGTTTGGAATCGCTCGCGTTCCACTTTCGACGTTAAATGCACTTTGACGTGCACGAATATAGTGATCGGCACATTCGGTAACGACGCGGTCACTCGACACCCCCAAGATTCCAACCATTATGTGAGACGACCGTCTCGTTCCATCGATGGTGACCCGCTTGACCAGGGGCCTTCACGTTGGCAAGGTTTGGCGCGATCGAACGGACACATTGTCCGTATCGGCACGTCGGCCGGCAGACCACGATGCTGTCAGCTCCCTCGATGCCTTTCCGCCCCCCATAGGAGGCACCCGCAGTGCGGCTCCCCCGCATCACCGCGGCCATTGCCGTGGCCTCGATGCTCCTCGCCGGTGCGGCCGGCTGTACCTCGGACGACGGCACCCCCGACAGCGGCGGGGCCGGCGTCGTGGTGATCGCCGCCGATCTCAACAATTCGTCGCCGATCGACGTCGCGTACGCCCGCGCCCTGCAGTTGCGGATCGAGCAGATCAACGCATCGGGTCAGCTGGGCGACCGGCAGCTGCGCCTGGAGACCCAGGACAACCGGAACGACCCGACGGCGTCGCTGCGCAACATCAGCACGTTCGCCGACAACCCGGCGGTCGCCGCGGTCGTCACCGGGTCGTGCGACCGGTGCGTGGTCGGCGCGGCCAAGACGATCAACGACAAGACCGTGCCGACGATCGCGCTGGCCGCCTCGGACGAGGTCACCTCGCCGGTGGAAGACCGGCAGTACGTGTTCAAGCTGAACCCGAACTCGGCCGACAGCGCGGCCGCGCTGGCCACCGAGCTGAACCGGGCCAAGGCCAAGAAGGTCGCGGTGCTCTACACGAGCGACCTCTACGGCAACGGCGCCTACAAGGCGCTCCAGGCGGCGCTGCGTGGAGTCGGCATCCCCGCCCCGGCCTCCCGCTCGGTCAAGCCCGGGGCGAGCGACATCGCCCAGGCCGTCGGCACCCTGACCGACGCCGAACCGGACGCGCTGGTCGTGCTCACGCCGCCCGACCTCGCCCCGATGGCCGCCACCAGCGCCCGCGCGGCCAACTTCCGCAAGCAGATCTACTTCGACGCGGCGTCCGCCAGCGACCTGTTCATCACCAAGGACGCGGTGAGCGCGACCAACAACGCGACCATGGTGTTCACCCAGATCCTGGCGATCGACGACGTGATCGCGACGACGCCGGCCAAGTCGTCCCGCAAGCAGTGGTTCCGCGACTACACGTCCCGCTACGGCAGCTACTCGGGCGTGGCCTCGTTCGCGGCCGACGCGGCCGATCTGATCGCCGACGCGGTGGCCCGGGTCGGGCTCGACCGGCCGCGGATCCGCGAGATCATCGAGACCTCGCAGGTCGACGGTCTGTCCGGCCCGATCCGCCTCACCCCCGACAACCACTCGGGCCTGATGCCGCAGGCGCTGACCATGCTGGTCGCGCGCAGTGGCCGCTGGCGGCTCGCGTCATGATCCGCATCGACCACGTGTCGCGTACCTTCACCGGCCGCTCGGGCACGGTCGAGGCCCTGCGTGACGTCAGCCTCGACGTGGCCGACGGCGAGTTCGTGGCCGTGGTGGGCCGGTCCGGCTGTGGCAAGTCGACCCTGCTGCGGCTGATCGCCGGCCTGCTGCCCGCCACGTCCGGCGGCATCGAGGTCGGCGGGGCCGCCGTCACCAAGCCGCGCCGCGACGTGTCGATGATGTTCCAGCGCCCGGCCCTGCTGCCCTGGCGCTCGGTGCTCGACAACGTGCTGCTGCCGATGCAGATCTTCGGCAAGCGCAAGTCGGAGCACCGGACCCGCGCCCACGAGCTGCTCGCGCTGACCGGCCTGACCGGGTTCGAGAAGCGCCTGCCGCACGAGCTCTCGGGCGGCATGCAGCAGCGGGTGGCCCTGTGCCGCGCCCTGATCGGCCGGCCCCAGGTGATGCTGATGGACGAGCCGTTCTCGGCGCTCGACCCGCTGATCCGCGAGGAGTTGTCGGTCGAGCTGCAGCGCATCCACATGGAACAGCGGGCGACCACGGTCTTCGTGACCCACTCGATCGACGAGGCGGTGCTGCTGGCCGACCGGGTGGTCGTGCTCAGCCCGCGACCGGGCCGGGTCCGCGAGATCGTCGACGTGCGGATCCCGCGTCCGCGCACGCTCGGCCGCACCGCCCACTCGGACGAGGTGGCCCGGGCCAGCGGCCTGCTCCATGATCTTTTGATGGCCTAGCTAGTCACTCTTTGTATAAATAACTAAGCGGGATTTTAAGAATCCGGTCCCGCTGTTGAGCGCGCAGGCAGGGAAACCGTAACGTGCCGGGCATGGCTTATCGCACCTGGGTGAAGTTGGTGGGGGCCGCATTCGGCGCCGCGGCGCTGGTCGGCGCCGGTCAGCTGGGCCTGGCCTACGGGCTGGGCATCCTCGACTTCTCCCGTGTCGTCGACGTCACCGCGCGTGACCAGTGGACCGCTCAGCTGGGCTGGGTCGCCTGGTTCACGATGACCGCGGCCGCGGCCGGTGGGGTGGCCGGCCGGTCCCGTCTGTCCCCGTCGGCGGGTGCGGGCACCCGGCTGATCGGCGGCATCGCGGCCGGCCTCGGTGCGGCGGCCGTCGTGCCGCTCACCATGCAGCCCGCCCGGGGTGCCGCGGTCGTGGGCGTCAACGAGGTCTTCGTGATCGGCGTCTGCGCCGCGCTCGGTGCGGCCGCGGGCATCTTCGCCGCGTACGCCGCCCTGGGCCGCAACGCCGCCCGCTGGAGCCTGACCACCCTGACCGCCGTGATCTGGCTGCTCGCGCTGGTGTCGGTGGCGCCCGCGTTGCGTTCGGGTCAAGACCTTTCCCCCGTACGCCTCGGCGTGCTGGACGCCGATTTCATCCCCGCGAGCCTCGCCGACCGGGTCCCGCTGTTCACCATGCCGGTCATCGCGCTGCTGGCCGGCCTCATCGTCGGGTTCGCCGCCCGCCGCCGCGGGCTGTCCACTGTGCCCATCGCGCTGGCCGGCCTGCCCGGACCGGCCCTGCTCACCCTGGCCTACCTGGTCGCCGGCCCCGGTACGACCGACTTCCAGGAGATCCCGTACTGGGCCGCGATGACCGCAGCCGGCGCCGGCGTCTTCGGCTCGGTGCTGGCCGCGGTGCTCGGGCGCGGCCCGGCCACCGCCGAGCGTCCGGGTTCGCCGGGCAAGAGCGAGCCCACCCCCGACCGCCCGACCCTGCCGCAGCGGGACGCCCAGCCCGAGTCGGCGATCGCCAAGGCCGGGCAGTCGGTCTCCCAGGGCCCGCCGCTCCCCGGCACGGGCACCGCCCAGGCCGTCACCGGCCGCGCGTCCGTCGCGGCCGCGCGGGCGTCGGTCGCGGCCCGGGCCTCGGTGGCCGCGCAGCGCCCCGAGCACGAGTTGAAGCCGTCCGACACCGGGGTCATCACGATGCCCCCGTTCAACGGCTTCGCCCCGCCCGCCCAGCAGCGCCCCGACGGCGACATCTCGGACTGGGTGAGCGGTCTGGGCGGGCGCCCTTAAGCAAAGACGAACATCGATGGAATGACTCATCGAGGAGGTACCGCGGAGGCGGGCCGGCGACCGACGATAAGGGTCGCCCCCTGACCCCGACGGCATCGGAGTCCCATCATGAAGGTCGTCCGCCGGTTCCTGGCCGGCTTCGCCCTCGTCTTCGCCCTCGCGGGCACCGCCCTGATCGCCCCGGCCGTGGTCGCACCCACGGCCACCGACGCGGCCCAGGCCGCGGTCTACTCGACCTGCACCGTCTCGCGCTGCTCGGCCGCCCGCACGGCGCGGACCGGCTGGAGCTCGCTGGGCTGGCCGACCAGCTCCGGCTGGTACTCGTGGCCGTACGGCCAGTACAACTACACCGGCGGCACGTTCCAGAACCGCGAGCGGCAGCTCCCGCTGAACACGACCTATAGCGAGTACGACGTCTACTCCCGCAGCCGCGGGGCCGCCCGTGACGCGTACCGGATCGTAGTGAACCGCTCGACCCGGGAGACCTGGTTCACCCCCGACCACTACGTGACGTTCTACAAGCTCTGACCGGCAGCCGGGCGGCCGACTGCCCGGCCGCCCGGCCCACCCGGCCGCCCGGCCCACCCGGCCGCCCGGCCCACCCGGCCTACAAAGGGGCTTGAGCCCGGATCTCGTGACTGATCTTCATCGAGCAGAACTTCGGCCCGCACATCGAGCAGAAATGCGCGGTCTTGGCCGCCTCCGCCGGCAGCGTCTCGTCGTGGAAGGAGCGCGCGGTCTCCGGGTCGAGAGCCAGCTCGAACTGGTCCTCCCAGCGGAACTCGAACCGGGCCTTCGAGAGAGCGTCGTCCCACGCCTGCGCACCCGGATGCCCCTTGGCCAGGTCGGCCGCGTGCGCCGCGATCTTGTAGGCGATCATCCCGGCCTTCACGTCGTCGCGGTCGGGCAGCCCGAGGTGTTCCTTGGGCGTGACGTAACAGAGCATCGCCGTGCCGAACATGCCGATCATCGCGGCGCCGATCGCGGACGTGATGTGGTCGTACGCGGGAGCGATGTCGGTCGTCAGCGGCCCGAGCGTGTAGAACGGTGCCCCGCCGCACAGCTCGACCTGGAGATCCACGTTCTCCTTGATCTTGTGCATCGGCACGTGGCCCGGCCCCTCGACCATCACCTGCACGTCGTACGCCCAGGCCCGGTGGGTCAGCTCGCCCAGCGTGCGCAGCTCGGCGAACTGGGCCTCGTCGTTGGCGTCGGCGATCGAACCCGGCCGCAAGCCGTCGCCGAGCGAGAACGTGATGTCGTACCCGGCGAACAGCGCGCACATCTCGTCGAAGTTCTCGTACAGGAAATTCTCCTGCTGATGGGCCTGACACCAGGCCGCCATGATCGAACCGCCGCGCGACACGATGCCGGTCACCCGTGACGTGGTCAGCGGCGTATAGGCCCGCAACACTCCGGCGTGGACGGTCATGTAGTCCACGCCCTGTTCAGCCTGTTCGACGATCGTGTCGCGGAACAACGGCCAGGTCAGCTTTACCGGATCGCCCTTGACCTTCTCGAGCGCCTGATAGATCGGCACGGTCCCGATCGGCACCGGCGAGTTGCGGATGATCGCCTCGCGGGTCTCGTGGATGTGCGGCCCGGTCGACAGGTCCATCACCGTGTCCGCGCCCCACCGGGTGGCCCAGGTCAGCTTGTCGACCTCCGCGTCGACCGACGACGTCACGGCCGAGGTGCCGATGTTGGCGTTGACCTTCACCAGGAACCGCGACCCGATCACCATCGGCTCCGACTCCGGGTGGTTCCGGTTGGCCGGCAGCACGGCCCGTCCGGCCGCGATCTCGGCCCGGACCAGCTCGGCCGGCACGTTCTCGCGGATCGCCACGAACTCCATCTCGGACGTCACCACACCCGCCCGCGCCGACGCGAGCTGAGTGCGGCCGGTCGCCCACGGCGCGCGGAGGGCCGGCAGGGGCGAGCCGCCGGGTCCGGAGGTGTCGTAGAGCCGTACGGGCTCGTTCCCGTCGCTCAGCTCGACCTCCTGGAAGGGCACACGGATGCCTTCGCGCGGCCCCTCGACGTACACTTTGCGCCTCATAATCCTTTTCCTCCCCTGTGGAGGGCACACTGATCCCGTTGTCGGGCGCGCCCTTTTTAGAACCGGAAGTGGTCGAGCGGCCCCGGCCCCGAGCCCAGCCGCCAGTCGCGCCCGCCGAGGAGCGCCGAGGTGACATAGCGTTTGGCGTGGCGCACGGCCACCGGCACGTGATCGCCCAGCGCCAGCCGAACCGCGATCGCCGACGAGAAGCTGCACCCCGACCCGTGGTTGTTTAGCGTGGCGACCGGTTCCCCGCGCAGCGATTCGGTCACGCCGTCGTAGCGCAGCACGTCGACCGCGGTCTCGCTGCCGGTGACCACGACCGCGCGGGCCCCGCCGGCTGCGAGTTGCTCAGCCATGTCGGCCGGGGTCCCGCTCCCGACCAGGGCCGCAGCTTCGGCCTGGTTCGGGGTCAGCACACACGGCAGCCCGAGCAGAGGCGCCACCGCCGCGGTCTCGGCCAGCCGCGCCCCCGAGGTGGCCACGAGCACCGGATCGACCACCAGGTTGGGCAGCCGATCGGCATAGCCGGCGATCAGCTCCCCCACCGCCGGGTCCCCGATCATGCCTACTTTGACCGCCGCCACGGCGAAGTCGGACAGCACAGCATCGAGCTGAGCCGCCACCACATCGACCGGTATCGGATGGATCTTGCGGACGCCGAGGGTGTTCTGCGCGGTCACGGCGGTGACAACCGAGCTCCCGTACGCCCCCAGCGCCGCGAACGTCTTCAGATCAGCCTGGATGCCGGCGCCGCCCCCGGAGTCCGACCCGGCAATGGTCAGCACCACCACCGGCGTCACGACGTCAGCTCCGCCGCCATCGCCTCCGGATCGCGAGCCCGCATGATCGCGCCCATGACCGCGATCCCGGACGCCCCCGCCGCGGCGCACTCGGCGGCCCGCTCCCCCGAGTCGATCCCGCCCAGGGCGAGCCACGGCACATCCCCGGCCAGCACCGCCGCCCGCTCCGGACCCAACGCCGGCCCGTACCCCGGCTTGGTCACCGTCGAATAAATCGGCGATAACGTCACATAATCCTCAGTAGACGGACCGTTAGCCGGCAAACGATGGTGCGCGGAGCGACCGATCAGCCCGACATCCACTTCCGGAACCGGATCGGCCTCGGCCAGATGCACCGCGTCCCCACCCAACGGATCCGGCCCCGCGACGATCAACCGGCCGGGCGGCACCACCTCGCGAACTTCAGAAAAGAGCGCAACCCTTTCCCCGTACGGAAGATCGCGCTCGCGCAAAATGACCCAGGACGCGCCGCCCCGGACCGCCGCCCGCACCACCGAGACCAGCGGCCCCCGAGCCAGCCGCCGATCGGTCAGCACGACCAGCCCACTCGGCGTCACCACTGCGCCCGCCCGGCATCCGAAGTGGACGCCAGCGCATGGAACCGCCGCGGAATCCGCCCCGCCGAAAAGGCCAGCCGTCCCGCCACCACCGCGTGCTTCATCGCCACGGCCATCGCCGTGGGGTCGTCGGCCCGGGTGACCGCGCTCGCCACCAGCACCGCGTCGCAGCCCAGCTCCATCGCCAGCGCCGCGTCGGAAGCCGTCCCGATTCCCGCGTCGAGCACCACCGGCACGTCCACGCTCTGCCGGATCAGCCGGATGTGGTGCGGGTTCGAGATGCCCAGCCCGGATCCGATCGGCGAACCGGCCGGCATCACCGCCGCGCAGCCGACGTCGGCCAGCCGGCGGGCCAGGATCGGGTCGTCGCTCGTGTACGGCAGGACCGTGAACCCGTCCGCCACCAGTGTCTCGGCCGCCCGCAGCAGCTCGACGCCGTCCGGCAGCAGGGTCCGCTCGTCGCCGATCACCTCGAGCTTGATCAGGTCGGTCTCGAACGCGTCCCGGGCCAGGCGGGCCGTTTTCACCGCGTCGCCCGCCGTGTAGCAGCCGGCCGTGTTCGGCAGCACCCGCACGCCGAGCCGATCGAGCATCGGCAGCAGTCCCGGCCCGGCCGCGTCGACCCGGCGCAGGGCCACCGTGACCAGTTCGGTCTCCGAGGCGACGATGGCCCGTTCCAGCGCGGCCAGGCTGTTCGCGCCGCCGGTGCCGAGGATGAGCCGCGATGCCGAAAGAAACGTGGTGCCGAGGTCGAGCCGCGATTCGGAAAGAGACATGGTCATCCGCCCTGGGCCGCGGTCAGCACTTCGACGACATCGCCGTCGGCCAGCGACGTCACCGGCCAGGTCGAGCGCGGCACTACTTCGCCGTTCACCGCGACCGCTACCCCACGCTGGGCCTCGGTGATCGATTCCACGAGCGCCTGCACCGACCGGACGCCGGTATCGACACGTTGACCGTTGACCGTGAGCCGCATCAGAACCTCCGCGGCGAGAAGTCGGCCAGCAAAGGCGACGAGGAACCCAGCACGAGATCCGCGATCAGGTCGGCCGTGATCGGGGCGAGCAGGATGCCGTTGCGGAAATGCCCGGCGGCCACCACCACGTGATCGTCGAGCCAGCCGAGCAGTGGTGCGTTGTCCGGCGTCCCAGGGCGGTGACCCACCGTCGTCTCGATCAGCTCGAACTCAGCGAGCGCGGGCACCAGGTCGAGGGCGGCACGCAATAGTTCATGCACGCCTCCCGCCGTGATCTTCCGGTCGGTCAGTTCCTCCTGGGTCGCGCCGACCACCACCTCGCCATCCGCGCGCGGCACGACGTAGATCGGCCGCCCGTCAACCGCCGCGTCCAGCACGTGGCGCAGCAGGCCGGGTTCGCCACGCAACCGCAACACCTGCCCCTTGACCGGCCGGACCGGCAGCCCGGTGAGAGCCGCTGTGCCGCAACCGGCCGCCACCACCACGACCCGCGAGTCCATCTCGGACAGTGAATCCACCCGTTTGGTGACGATCCGGTCGACGAGCCGGGCCCGAAGTGCATTCACCACCTTGCGCGGATCGACCTGAACCTCCTGCGAGGCAAAAACTCCAGCCCGCACCCGAGCCGATAGCGCCGGCTCAAGCTCGCGCAACTCGGTCGGTCGCAGCAAAGGCAGCGCCTGCCGGGTCCAGAGTCGCGACCGCTCGGCCAGGTCGTCGGCCGTCACCGCCAAACTCAACGTCCCCGCGTCGTCATAACCGACTTCGACGCCCAGTCCCTCGGCGAAACCCGGCCACAGATCGGCCGACCGCTCCATCAGCCGGATCAGCGCCGGATCCTCGTGCTCCGACTCGCCGCCCGGCGCCAGCATGCCCGCCGCAACGTGCCAGGCCCCCACGTCACCGTCGTCGAATACGTGCACATCCACGCCTCGCTGCACGAGTCGCCAAGCGATCGACAGCCCGACGATCCCGCCGCCGACCACCGCGACGTCGCTCATCCCAGCTCCTTGAGGAAGGCGATCGTCGCCGCGGCCGGATCGGCGACGACGGCCGAGATCACGGCCACCCCGTAGCAGTCGAGCGACGCCACCCGATCAGCCGTGATCCCCGCGATGGCGATCACCGGCGTCCCCGGCACGGCCCGCGCGACCGCCGCGACCCCCAGCGGCCCGATCGGCGGCGGCAGCCCCGATTTACTGCTGGTCGCAAACGCCGGCCCGACCCCGAGATAGGTTGCGCCGTCGCCCACCGCGGCCAGCGCGGCACCCGGGTCTCGGCAGGTAGCGCCGACGATCATCGACGGCCCCACCACACGACGCACGGCGGCCACCGGCAGATCGTCGGCGCCCACGTGCACCCCGTCCGCGCCGGCCGCCAGCGCCACCCCGACCCGGTCGTCGACCAGGCAGAGTGCGTCGGCCGCCCGGCACAGCTCGACCGCTGCGCAGGTCAACGCGTACGCGGAACGGTCGTCGGTTTTGACTCGCACTTGAATCGCAACCGGCCCGTGCCCGAGCACGCCCCGAATCACGTCGAGCGAATCGGTGACCACATGAAAACGCGGCAGCGACAACGAAGTCTCCTCCCTGCGCCGGCATGATCCGGATCAGGTTCGACGGTCGGGGGCCGCGTCAGCCCCCCTCTCAGCCCGGTGCACCGGACTCCCGTGGGTTCTCCTGGAAACTAGCAGAAACTCAGCGCACGTCCCAGACCGGTTGCGGAGTCTCCACGACCTCACCATCGCCCTGGAACAGCACGAACCGGTCGAAGGAGCGGGTGAACCAGCGGTCGTGTGTGACCGCGATGACAGTGCCTTCAAATAGCCGAAGGCCCTCCTCGAGCGCCTCGGCCGACGCCAGGTCGAGGTTGTCGGTCGGCTCGTCGAGCAGCAGCACGGTGGCCCCGGACAGTTCGAGCAGCAGCACCAGGAACCGCGCCTGCTGGCCGCCCGAGAGGGTGCCGAAGCGCTGGTCGCCCTGTTGCGCCAGTTCGTAGCGGTTGAGCGACTTCATCGCCCCGGCCCGGTCCATTCCGGACCGATGGTCGTCGCCGCGCCACAGGATCTCGACCAGGGTCCGTTCGAGCAGTTCGGGCCGGTCGTGTGTCTGCGAGAAGTGGCCGGGCCGCACCCGCGCGCCGAGCCGGGCCACGCCGTGGTGCGCGACGTGGGCCAGTGGGGCGCCGTCGACCGGCTTGTTCTCGGCCTCGGGGTCGCTGCCGCCGGCCGCCAGCAGCCGCAGGAAGTGCGACTTGCCGGTGCCGTTGGCGCCCAGCACGGCCACCCGGTCGCCGTACCAGATCTCGAGGTCGAACGGGAACGTCAGGTCTTCCATCTCGAGCTGTTCGCAGATGACGGCCCGTTTCGCCGTACGGCCTCCGCGCAGATTCATCCGCAGGGACTGCTCCTTGGGCGGCAGCGGCGGCGGGCCGGCCTCCTCGAACTTGCGCAGCCGGGTCTGTGCGGCCTGGTAGCGCGACGCCATCCCGTCGTTGAAGGTCGCCTTCTGCTTGAGCGACAGCACCAGATCCTTGAGTTTCTGGTGCTCCTCCTCCCAGCGCCGGTGGTTCTCCTCCATCCGGTCGTGCCGGTGCAGCCGCGCCTCGTGCCACGACGCGAACCCGCCCGGATGCGTCCAGGCGGTGCCGCCCTCGACGGCCACCACCCGGTCGGCCGTCTGGGCCAGCAGTTCCCGGTCGTGCGACACATAGAGCACGGATTTCGCCGACTCGCGGAGCCGGGTCTCGAGCCAGCGTTTGCCGGGCACGTCGAGGAAGTTGTCGGGCTCGTCGAGCAGCAGCACCTCGTCGTCGCCGCGCAGCAGCAGGTCGAGCGCGAACCGCTTCTGCTGCCCGCCGGAGAGGGTCCGAACCGGACGGTGGCGCACCTCGTCCCACGTCTTGCCGAGGATCGCCACGGCCACCACGTCGAACAGCACCTCGGCGTCGTAGCCGCCGGCCTCACCCCAATGAGCCAGAGCGTTCGCGTACGCCAACTGGCTGCGCTCGGTCTCGTCCAGTCCCGCGGCCGCCTTGGCCAGTCGATCGCCGGCCGCCCCCAGATCGTGCTTGACCAGCGACAGGGCCAGTTCTTCGAGCGTCCGGTCGTCGCCGATCATGCCGATGAACTGGCGCATCACGCCGAGCCCACCGGACCGGGCGATCGTGCCCTCGGGCAGTGCCAGGTCGCCCGCCACCATGCGCAGCAGCGTGGTCTTGCCCGCGCCGTTCGGCCCGACCAGCGCGACCTTGGCACCCTCGCCGACCCGGAACGCGACGTCGGCGAACAGCCGGCGCCCGTCGGGCAGCACAAAACCGGCTCCGGCGACGTCTACATAACCCATGGCCGTCATCATCCCCGGCCGCGGCCTCGGACGTCAGTCGGTTTTTCTGCTCACCTTGAGCACGCGGAAGCCCTTCTGGCTGGCCATCCGCTCCACTTCCCAGCCGCCGTCGACGAGCCAGGTGTGCAGCGAGTCACCGCCGAGATGCCGGTTGATCACCAGCCAGGCCACCCCGTCCGGCGCGAGCCGGGGCAGCCACCGCTCGAGGATGCCGTGCAGCTCGCTCTTGCCGACGTGGGTCGGCGGGTTGCTCCAGATCTGGTCGAAGGTGACATCGGACGGCACCTCGTCGGGCGCGGCCACGGTCATGGCCAGCCCGAGCGTCGTCGCGTTGAGCGCGGTCAGCTCCCGGGCCCGCGAGTTCACGTCGACGGCGTAGACGGTCGCGCCCGCCGCCTCGGCGGCCAGCACGCAGGCGATCGGCCCGTAGCCACAGCCCAGGTCGAGAAAGGTGCCGCCGGCCGTGGGCAGGTCGCCCTTGCGCAGCAGCACGGCCGTGCCGGGGTCGAGCCGGCCCGCGCTGAACACACCGGCGGCGACGGTCAGCCGGTAGTTCCGGCCCGCGACGCTGAACTCGATCTCGCCGCGTTTGTCGGGCGCGGCCGGCTCGGCGCTGAAGTAATGATCGGCGGTCACGGGGTCCAGTTTGCCGCCGTTCAACGCGTGAGCGCGCACGGGGGTGCCGCACACCATGTGCGTTCATTGATCACGGTCCGCTTCTAGCGTGGTCGCCATGCGGTTCGGCACCCCTACTCGAGCAGCCCACCGCGCGACCACCGAAGGCGCCCTCCTCCTGGTCCGCGGCATCGGATCGGGCGGACAGCATCGGCCGCCGCCGGCGCCACCCCTGCCGCGGCAACGGAAACCTCCGGGCCGACGGCGTGCGGCTCCGGTTCCGGCGATCACCGTCGAGCCGCAGCGGGCCGCGCAGTGGCTCACCCAGGGCCTGGCCGGGGTCATCATCCTCGGTCTGGCCCTGATGATCGGCTTTCTGGTGATGGCGGCCGACCGGCGCCCCGAGGAGTCGCTGGCCCCGGCCGCGCCCGACTCGGTGGCCCCGACGGAGGCGCCGGGGCTGGCCGAGGTCTTCCCGGAAAGTGACGTACTGCGACCGACAGGTGCCACGGGGACCTATCGGATCGACGTGCGGCACTTCTCCCAGGACTGCCGCGACGCTGCCACCGGCGAACTGGGGGCGGTGCTGGCCGGGCACGGGTGCCGCGAGGTCGTCCGGGCCGGGCTGACCTCGCCCTACGACCGCTATCGGGTCACCGCCGGGCTGTTCACGCTGTCCGACGCGGCCGGGGCGGCGCAGGTCGACGACCTCGTACGCGGGCTGGTGGTCGGTGGGACGGGCGGGTTCTCCACGCTTCCCGAAGGCCACGGCGGTGACCCGGCTACGGGGTCGGTCGGGTGGCACGTACGGGGAAACTTCCTGCTCTACTGCGTGATCACCCGGCCCGACGGTGCGTTGGTGCCCGACGACGACCCGTACGCGAAGAGGATCACCGCCGAGATCGTGGACGACTACCTCGGCGCGTCGGTCCTGGGCCGCCGGGCGGCTCCCCCACAGCCGCCCGGCGCCCTTCTCTAAGCCCTGAGGCGCCTTGTCGCCTCGGCCCGCGCGGCGTACGAATCCTCGTCCGGGTAGCCGACCGCGATCAGCGTGAGCCCGTGCGCCGGGGCCACAGTGACCTCACTGGAGCGTTCCGTACGCGTGAGCAACGTCGACGGCCAGCCCGGGTCCCGCCGCCCGTCCCCCACCGCCAGCAGCGCCCCGACCAGGCTGCGCACCATCGACTGGCAGAACGCGTCGGCCTGCACGGTAGCCACGACCACGCCGTCCGGGTCGCGTCGCCAGTCGAGCCGGGTGATCGCCCGCACCGTGGTCGCGTGTTCCTTGCGCTTGCAGTACGCGGCGTAGTCGTGCTCCCCGGTCAGCCCGGCCGAGGCGACGTCGAGCCGGCCCAGGTCGAGCGGCCGCACCCAGCCGATCGTGTCGTGGCGACGCAGTGGCTCGGGCCCCCACATCGTGTCGGCCACCCGGTATTCGTAGCGCCGGAAGGTGGCCGAGAACCGCGCGTCGAAAGTCGCCGGCACCTGCGTGATCGCCCGCACCCGCGCGTCCGGCGGCATCAGCGCGGCCAGCCTCCGGAGCAAAGAGGATCCGATTTCCCCGTACGCATCCACGGGCAGATCGATATGGCACACCTGACCCGTGGCGTGCACCCCGGCGTCCGTACGCCCGGCGACCGTCAGCCCGAGCGGAGTGTCCACCCCGACCAGCCGCCCGAGCGCCTCCACCAGCACGCCCGCCACCGTCCGGCGTCCGGGCTGGACCGCCCACCCGGAGAAGTCGGCACCGTCGTACGAGACGTCGAGTCTCAGGCGGATCGTTTCCGTCATCCCGCAGCTCCCTGACATGAAGAAACCCGGCACCCCATCGGGGTGCCGGGCCTCTTACGTGGCACTCAGGCCTTGGCGTCGTCGCCCTCGGCCTTGTCGCCGGAGGCGCTCACCGGCGGCTCGGCGTCCTGGTCGGCGACCGTGTCGGAGGCGGTGGCGTTCGAGTCGGCGGCGGCGGGCGCCTCGTCCTCGCGGGCCAGAGCCTCGACCTTGTCCTGCTGCGCGGTGGCCTTGCGGGCCGCCTTCTTGGCCGGGGCGGTGGTCGCCGCGACCTGCAGCTCCTCGACCAGCTCGATGACGGCCATGGGAGCGGCGTCACCCTTGCGCGGGCCGGTCTTGGTGATGCGGGTGTAGCCACCCGGCCGGTTGCCGTAACGCGGAGCGATCTGCTCGAACAGGGCGTACACGACGTCCTTGTCCTTCACCGTGGCCAGCACGCGGCGACGGTTGTGCAGGTCGCCACGCTTCGCCTTGGTGATGAGCTGCTCAGCCAGGGGGCGCAGCCGGCGCGCCTTGGCCTCGGTGGTCTTGATCTTCCCGTGCCGGAAAAGCTCGGTGGCCAGGTTGGCCAGGATGAGCTT
Organism: Paractinoplanes bogorensis; assembly: GCF_018829635.1. Taxonomy (GTDB): domain Bacteria; phylum Actinomycetota; class Actinomycetes; order Mycobacteriales; family Micromonosporaceae; genus Actinoplanes; species Actinoplanes bogorensis. The sequence goes on along the minus strand of NZ_JAHKKG010000012.1, from coordinate 129,177 downwards.
CTCGTGCGCCGGGCTGCCGCCGAGGCGGGCTCCCTTGGTGGGCGTGGGCATTCCAAATGCTCCTTGTAAAAGGCGGGGCCGGGGGGCTGCTTAGAGCTGCTCGGTCTCGCGGTAGTCGTCGGTGTCGTAATCCACGTCGCCGAACGAGTCCACGACGTGCGCGGGGTCGAAGGACGGCGCGCTGTCCTTGAGGCCCAGCCCCATTCCGGCGAGCTTCATCTTGACCTCGTCGATGCTCTTCTGACCGAAATTCCTTATATCCAGAAGGTCGGCCTCCGTCCGCCCGATGAGTTCACCAACGCTGTTGATGCCCTCACGCTTGAGACAGTTGTACGACCGGACGGTCAGGTCCAGCTCCTCGATCGGCAGCGCCAGGTCGGCCGCGAGCTGCGCGTCCTGCGGCGACGGGCCGATGTCGATGCCCTCGGCGGTCTCGTCCAGTTCCCGGCACAGGCCGAACAGCTCGACCAGGGTCGAGCCGGCCGAGGCCAGCGCGGTACGCGGCGAGATGGACGCCTTGGACTCGACGTCGATGATCAGGCGGTCGAAGTCGGTGCGCTGCTCGACACGGGTCGCCTCGACGCGGTAGGTCACCTTCATGACCGGCGAGTAGATCGAGTCGACCGGGATGCGGCCGATCTCGGCGCCGGCGCTCTTGTTCTGCGCCGCCGTGACGTAGCCACGGCCCCGCTCGACGGTGAGCTCCATGTCGAGCCGGCCCTTGCTGTTCAGCGTGGCCAGCTTGAGGTCGGGGTTGTGCACGGAGACACCGGCCGGGGGCTGGATGTCGCCGGCGGTGACGTCGCCGGGGCCCTGCTTGCGCAGGTACATGCTGACCGGCTCGTCGTGCTCGGAGCTGACGGTGAGCTCCTTGACGTTCATGACCAGCTCGACCACGTCCTCCTTGACACCGGGGATCGTGGTGAACTCGTGCAGGACGCCGTCGATCTTGATGCTGGTGACCGCCGCGCCCGGGATGGACGACAGCAGAGTCCGCCGCAGCGAGTTGCCGAGGGTGTAACCGAAGCCCGGCTCCAGAGGCTCGATGGTGAACCGGGAGCGGGTCTCGCTGATCGACTCCTCGGAGAGGGTCGGCCGCTGGCTGATGAGCACGCGTTTCTTCTTTCTGTCAGGCCACCCACTATTTGATGGCCGTCCGATGATGCAGCCCGGCGCCGGCCATGACGGCCGGCACCGGGCAGAGCGCTACTTGGAGTAGAGCTCGACGATCAGCTGCTCCTGGACCTGGGTGTCGATGACACCGCGGGCCGGGAGCGAGTGAACGAGAACCTTCATCTCGCTCGGGATCGGCTCGAGCCACGCCGGCACGGCCCGCTGGCCGGCCTGAGCCTGGGCGACGACGAAGGGGGTCATCTCCTTCGACTTCTCCCGCGTGGTCACGATGTCGTGCTCCTTGACGCGGTACGACGGGATGTCGACCTTCACGCCGTTGACCAGGAAGTGGCCGTGCTTGACCAGCTGCCGGGCCATGTCCCGGGACTGGGCGAGCCCAGCGCGGTACACGACGTTGTCGAGACGCGACTCGAGGATCTGCAGCAGCACCTCACCGGTCTTGCCGGGCTTGGTGACAGCCTCCTCGTAGTAACCGCGGAACTGCTTCTCGAGCACGCCGTAGACGCGGCGGGCCTTCTGCTTCTCGCGGTGCTGGAGCAGGTACTCGGTCTCCTTGGTCCGGCCCCGGCCGTGCTGGCCGGGCGGGAAGGGACGCGACTCGAACGGGCACTTCGGCCCGTCGCACTTGCTGCCCTTGAGGAACAGCTTCATCTTTTCGCGGCGGCAGCGCTTGCAGTCCGCACCTGTGTAACGAGCCATCTCTATCTCTCTCTCAGACCCGGCGGCGCTTCGGCGGACGGCAGCCGTTGTGCGGCTGGGGCGTGACGTCGCTGATCTGCCCGACCTCGAGGCCGGCGGCCTGAAGCGAACGGATCGCGGTCTCACGGCCGGAGCCGGGACCCTTGACGAACACGTCGACCTTGCGCATGCCGTGCTCCATCGCCCGGCGCGCGGCGGCCTCGGCGGCCAGCTGCGCGGCGAACGGGGTCGACTTGCGCGAGCCCTTGAAGCCCACCTGGCCGGACGAGGCCCAGGAGATGACCGCACCGGTCGGGTCGGTGATCGACACGATGGTGTTGTTGAAGGTGCTCTTGATGTGCGCCTGCCCGTGGGCGACGTTCTTGCGTTCCTTGCGCCGGACCTTCTTGACTGCGGCCCCTGCGCGTGCCTTCGGTGGCATAAGTCAGTGCGCTCCTATTACTTCCGACCCGGCTTCTTCTTACCAGCGACCGTGCGCTTCGGACCCTTGCGCGTACGCGCGTTGGTCCGGGTGCGCTGACCCCGCACGGGGAGACCCCGGCGGTGACGGATGCCGGCGTAGCAGCCGATCTCGACCTTGCGGCGAATGTCCGCGGCGACCTCGCGGCGCAGGTCACCCTCAACCTTGAAATTGCCCTCGATGTAGTCGCGGAGCTGAACCAGCTCCTCGTCCGTGAGGTCCTTGGCGCGCTTGTTCAGGTCAATCGCGGTGGCGGTCAGTGCCTCGACGGCACGGGTGCGACCGATCCCGTAGACATAGGTGAGCGCGATCTCCATCCGCTTCTCGCGGGGAAGATCGACGCCGACGAGTCGTGCCATAAGTGGGCGTACTCCTCAGAATCGTTCGGAGGTCTGTGCCCCTCCCATCCCGTCTGCCCGGACGGGCCCCGGCCTCCGCGCCGGGGGAAAGCCACTCACGTGGCTGGGACGAGCTTTTTCGCTTGCCGGATCTGGCAGCTGTACCGGGGACTCAGCCCTGGCGCTGCTTGTGGCGCGCGTCGGTCTTGCAGATGACCATGACGCGGCCGTGCCGCCGGATGACCCGGCAGTTGTTGCAGATCCGCTTGACGCTCGGCTTGACCTTCACGGTTTGCCTTAACTCTCAGTCGGACGGGAACTAATCTCCCCGCACCCGTATCCGTTACTTGTAGCGGTAGACGATTCGCCCACGGGTGAGGTCGTACGGCGAGAGCTCGACGACGACTCTGTCCTCGGGAAGGATGCGGATGTAGTGCTGCCGCATCTTGCCGGAGATGTGTGCAAGGACTCTGTGACCATTGGCGAGCTCAACGCGGAACATAGCGTTCGGCAGGGGCTCGATCACGCGGCCCTCGATCTCGATGGCTCCGTCTTTCTTAGGCATGTCCTCCGCTACCTGACATTGGGGTTCGGGGCTGGCAATGCAGCGTTCAACCCGAGCACCTTGTGGGAACTCAGACCAGCCGCGGCACCCGCCGCCTTCGAAGCGCTGAAGACATGCGGGAGTGGACGCTGCGCGCCAGCTAGCCAGTGTACGCGCGCCGCACGGGCCACGCCAAACCGAGGTCGCCCTGACCTGGAGTCGGGTGTGTCGCCCCCGCTAAAAACGGACAAGAAACATTATTTCACCCTTGCGTGTCCGGTCGCCGGGGCTTCGGCGCCAGATCGCCCCGCGAGATCGCCTCGGCGATGAACGCCTTGCGCTGCTCCTTGGACGGATTGGCCGACAGCTCCCCGGCCGCGATGGCCCGCCGGTAGAGTTCCTTGCGCTCCTGCTTGTGCGTCCGCAACCGGCGCCGGTGCTCGGACTCCTCGGCATAGCGACGGGGCTTGCCGTGGGCCAGGCCGTCGATGGTCTGGAACACCAGGACCACGCCGTACGGCCCGATCACCCAGACCGGCCAGTAGAAGAGTGGCTCGCCGCTCGCGATCGAGGCGATGCCCCAGATCAGCGTGAAGAAGGCGGCCATCCGGGCCCACGTGCCCCAGACGTGCCCGAGCCAGGCCCGGGTGGCGTTGTCCTCGACTGCCACCGGGGCCGGGGCCGGGGTGGCCGGCACCAGCGGGGCCGCGTTGGGCAGGTCGGTCAGCAGCCGGTCGAGATCGGCGTACGTCTTGGCCGAGTAGGCCTCCTGGACGCGCTGGTCGTACTCGGTGAGGTCAAGCCGGCCCTCGGTCAGGGCGGCCTGCAGCTGTTCGGCGACCTGGCGACGATCCTCGTCGGCGGCCCTCATCTGCTCCCGGCCCATGTTCTCCATCGTGACAGCCCTCATCCAGTACGGGCCGGCTCAGCGCCCGCGCCCGCCGAAGCGCTGCCCGAAGAAGCCCAGGACCAGGGGGATCAGCATCCAGACGGGCCACGGGTAGATCCAATGACCGGAGGCCAGCATGGTGAAGAGCCAGATCAGCACGCAGACGACCACGACGCCCCCGTAGCCACCCACCCAGGGCGGCCGGCGGACGGCGGCGGGGCCGGCCGCGGCGGCCGGAGGTGGTGGCGCGGCGGCGGGCTGGACCTGGGAGTGCTGCACGGGCACCGTGCCGGGCAGGTCGTCGAGCAGCCCGTCGAGGTCGCCGAAGGTCTTGGCGGCATACGTCCGCTGCAGGCGTTCGTCGTACTCGTGCAGGTCGAGACGACCCTCGTCGAGCGCTGACTTCAACTGTTCGGCGACGGCCTTGCGGTCACCGTCGCCCGCTCGCATCTCTTCCCGGCCCATGCGTCCCAGCATGCCCGAGAGAATCACCCATCGGTAGTCAGGGCTGGCGTGCGGTGACCAGATCGCCCAGCCGGGCCCGGCCGCCGTCGACCGCGGTCGTCACCCAGACCCCGTCGTCGAGCAGGCACATCGTGTGCTCGACGTGGGCCGCGATCGAGTTGTCGCGGGTCACCACGGTCCAGCCGTCGGACAGCTCGGCCGTCCGGGGCGAGCCGAGCGTGATCATCGGTTCGATCGCCAGGCACAGGCCGGGCTCGAGGCGCGGGCCCTTGCCCGGCTTGCCGTGGTTGAGCACGTGCGGGTCCTGGTGCATCTCGGTGCCGATGCCGTGCCCGCCGTAGCCGTCGACGATGCCGTAGCGGCCCGCCTTACGGATCGCCTTTTCGACGTTGAACGAGATATCGGTGAGCCGGCCCCGGCCGTTGGCCGCACCGCGCGCCGCAGCCGCGATCCCGGCCCACATGGCGTCCTCGGCCACCTCGGCCATCTTGAGCAGAGCGGGGTCGGTCGGGCCGACGCCGACGGTGATCGCCGAGTCGCCGTGCCAGCCGTCCAGGATCGCGCCGCAGTCCAGCGAGATCAGGTCGCCCTCGCTGAGCACCTGCTCGGTGCTCGGGATGCCGTGGACCACCTGCTCGTTGACCGACGCGCAGATCGACGCCGGGAAGCCGTGGTAGCCCTTGAACGACGGGACCGCCCCCGCGTCGCGGATGACCTTCTCGGCGATCGCGTCGAGGTCACCGGTCGAGACGCCGGGGGCCACCGCATCCCGCATCGCGTCGAGCGCGGCGGCGACCACCAGGCCGGCGCCGCGCATCTTCTCGATCTGCTCGGGCGTCTTCAGCTGAATATCCAGCTGCTGGCGGCGCACGTCAGCCCCCGTAGGACCGCAGGGCGTCGATGGCGCGCACCGTTACGTCCTCGACCGGTCCGGTCGCGTCGATCCCCACCAGCTTGTTCTGAGCGCCGTAGAAGTCGACCAGCGGCGCCGTCTTGTCGGTGTATTCCACCAGGCGGTTGGCGATCGTCTCGGCCTTGTCGTCGTCCCGCTGGAACAGCTCCGACCCACAGCGGTCGCAGATGTTCTCCTTGGTCGTCGGGTCGAACTCGACGTGCCAGATCTTGCCGCAACCGCGGCAGGTCCGGCGGCCCGAGAGCCGCCGGATGACCTCGTCGTCGTCGACCACGAGCTCCATCACCAGGTCGAGCGCCGTGCCCAGGTCGGCCAGGAGCTTGTCCAGGGCCGAGGCCTGGGGCACGGTGCGCGGGAAACCGTCGAGCAGGAAGCCGTCACCGGCGTCGGGCTCGGCCAGACGATCGCGAACCATGTTGATGGTCACCTCGTCCGGCACGAGGTTGCCGGCGTCCATGTACCGCTTGGCTTCCAGACCCAGGGGCGTGCCCTGGGAGACGTTGGCCCGGAAGATGTCACCGGTCGAGATCTTAGGTACGGCCAGATGGGCAGCGATGAACTCAGCCTGGGTCCCCTTGCCGGCCCCCGGAGGGCCCACCAGTACCAGCCGCACCTACATCGCCTCGCTTCGGTGAGAACGAGCCACGCTTACCGCTGACGCAAGAGCCCCCCGGCCCCGCGTCCCCACTACCGGAGGAACCCTTCGTAGTTGCGCTGCATCAGCTGGCTCTCGATCTGCTTCACCGTCTCCAGACCCACACCCACCATGATCAGCACCGCGGTACCGCCGAACGGGAAGTTCTGGTACTGCTGCTGGTTCAGCCAGATGAAGAAGAAGTTCGGCAGGACCGAGATCAGACCAAGGTACAGCGCACCCGGCAGCGTGATCCGGCTGAGGATGAAGTCCAGGTAGTCGGCGGTCGGCTTGCCCGGGCGGATACCCGGCACGAAACCACCGTACTTCTTCATGTTGTCCGCGACCTCGGTCGGGTTGAACGTGATCGAGACGTAGAAGTACGTGAAGAAGATGATCAGGAGGAAGTAGACCCCGATGTACAGCTCGCTCGTGGGGTCGGCCAGCCAGCGCTGGATCCAGATCTGGTAGCCCTTGAGGTTGTTCGGGTCGAAGAACTGCAGGTACAGCTGCGGCAGGTACAGCAGCGACGACGCGAAGATGACCGGGACGACACCCGCCTGGTTGACCTTGAGCGGGATGTAGGTGGACGTGCCGCCGTACATCCGGCGGCCGATCATGCGCTTGGCGTACTGCACGGGGATGCGCCGCTGCGCCTGCTCGATGAAGACGACCAGACCAATGATGACCAGCACCAGGACGATGACCAGAACGAACTTGCCGACGCCGCTCGACTCCTTGATCGACCAGCCCTCGCCGGGGAGGCGGGCGGCGATCGAGGTGAAGATCAGGACGGACATGCCGTTGCCGACGCCGCGGTCGGTGATGAGCTCGCCGAGCCACATCACCATGCCGGTGCCGGCGGTCATGGTCAGCACCAGGACCGAGAGGGTCAGCCACATCGGCAGCCCGGTGTTCTCCGGGATGATCTGCAGGGTGGCGTTGTTCTGGTCGCAGGCGTTGCCGAAGAGCTGGCCGGTCCGCGCCAGGGCGACGAACGCCGAGGACTGCAGGACGGCGAGGCCGAGCGTGAGGTAACGCGTGTACTGCGTGATCTTCGCTTGGCCGGACTGGCCCTCCTTGCGAAGCTGCTCGAGGCGGGGAATGACCACGGTCAGCAGCTGCAGGATGATGGATGCCGTGATGTACGGCATGATGCCCAGCGCGAACACCGACAGCTGGAGCAGCGCGCCACCTGAGAACAGGTTCAGCAGGTTGAGCACGCCACTGCCGGAGTCTGAAGAGTTCACGATGTCAATGCATCGCTGCACGTTGGTGTAGGAGACACCTGGGCTGGGCAAGGTGGCGCCAAGCCGGTACAGCGCAATGATGAAAACCGTGAACAGCAGTTTCTTGCGCAGGTCAGGCGTCCGGAACGCACTGGTAAAGGCGGAGAGCAACTTCTTCCTCCTGCGCGAGGTTACCGCCGAAAACGGCGGATGGGGGAAGGCATCGGTCCGGACGACCGATATCCCTAGCTGGGAACGGACTCTAACAGTCTTGCCGGAGCGCGGTGTGTCACGGTAGCCGTCACCGCGCGTAGGCATTTGACCGGCCGAGGAAATGCCAGGTCAGACGCCACAAAGGGGATGCTGCCCGAGCGACGCGTTTGGCAACGCCCGGGCAGACACCCCCACAAGCCTCACAGCTCGGTGGTCGAACCACCAGCAGCAGCGATCTTCTCCTTGGCCGACTCACTGAACGCGTGCGCGCTGATGGTCAGCGTCACGCCGCCCAGCTCACCGGAGCCGAGGACCTTCACCGGCTGGTTCTTGCGAACCGCGCCGGCCTCGAACAGCTCGTCCGGTCCGACCTGGCCGCCGTTCGGGAACAGCTCGGCCAGGCGGTCCAGGTTGACGACCTGGAAGACGACCTTGTTGCGGGGCCGGTTCTTGAGCCCCTTGATCTTCGGCAGACGCATGTGGATGGGCATCTGCCCACCCTCGAACGCCGCCGGGGTGTTCTTCCGAGCGCCGGTGCCCTTGGTACCACGGCCGGCGGTCTTGCCCTTGGAGCCCTCACCGCGACCGACACGGGTCTTCGCGGTCTTGGCGCCGGGCGCCGGGCGCAGGTGGTGGACCTTGATCGCCATTACTCGACCTCCTCAACGTCTACGAGGTGGTTCACGGCGAAGATCATGCCCCGAATCTCGGGACGGTCCTCCTTGACCACCACATCGTTGATCCGCTTCAGGCCGAGCGACCGCAGGGAGTCCCGCTGGTTCTGCTTGCGGCCGATCTCGGACCGGATCTGGGTGACCTTCAAACGGGCCATCAGTGCACCGCCGCTTCCGCACGCGCCGCCAGCATCGCTGCGGGCGCCACGTCCTCGACCGGGAGGCCACGACGCGACGCGACCTGCTCCGGCGACTCGAGGCCCTTCAGAGCGGCCACAGTCGCGTGCACGATGTTGATCGGGTTCGACGAGCCGAGGCTCTTCGACAGGATGTCGTGGATACCCGCGCACTCGAGCACGGCGCGCACCGGGCCACCGGCGATAACACCGGTACCAGCCGACGCCGGCTTGAGGAGCACGACACCCGCGGCGGCTTCACCGGTGATCGGGTGCGGGATCGTGGCGCCGATCCGCGGAACCTTGAAGAAGTGCTTCTTGGCCTCCTCGACGCCCTTGGCGATGGCCGCGGGCACCTCCTTGGCCTTTCCGTAGCCGATGCCGACGGTGCCGTCGCCGTCGCCCACGATCACCAGAGCGGTGAAGCTGAAGCGACGACCACCCTTGACGACCTTGGCGACACGGTTGATCGCGACGACCCGCTCGAGATGCGGGGTCTTGTCGACGGGCGCGTTACCGCGGCCGCCCTCACGGCGGTTGTCCCGGCGGTTGCCACCCTCGGTGTTACCGCCGGACCCGCCGCCTCGGCGCTGCTGACCAGGCATTGGTCAATTCCTCCTAGAACTCGAGTCCGGCTTCGCGAGCGGCATCCGCAAGCGAGGCGATCCGCCCCGCGTACTTGTTGCCACCGCGGTCGAAGACGACCTTGGACACGCCCGCGGCCTTGGCCCGGTCGGCGAGCAGAGCACCGACCTTGCCGGCCAGAGCGCTCTTGTCGCCCTCGGTGCCCCGCAGGGAGGCGTCGAGGGTCGAGGCCGAGGCCAGCGTGTGGCCCTTGAGGTCGTCGATGATCTGCGCGGTGATGTGCCGCGAAGAACGCGTGACGACCAGGCGGGGACGCTCGGCGGTACCGCGGAGGTTCCGACGGACCCGGAAGTGCCGACGCGCCTTTCCGACAGCCCGCTTGGCAGCGGCACCCGCGCCGTTGCGGCGCTTGAGCAGCGTGGCGGTCACTTCTTACCTGCCTTTCCGGCCTTACGGCGGATGACCTCGCCCTGGTACTTGACGCCCTTGCCCTTGTAGGGCTCCGGCGGGCGGATCTTCCGGATGTTGGCGGCGACCTCGCCGACCAGCTGCTTGTCGATGCCCGCGACCGTGAACTGGGTCGGCTTCTCGACCGAGAACGTGATACCGGCCGGCGGCACGATGTTGACCGGGTGCGAGAAGCCGAGGGCGAACTCGAGGTCCTTGCCCTTGGCCGTGACCCGGTAACCGGTGCCGTTGATCTCCAGGGTCTTCTTGTACCCCTCGGTGACGCCGACGATCATGTTGGCGACCAGGGTACGGGAGAGGCCGTGGAGTTCCTTGGCCTTGCGCTCGTCGTTGGGGCGGTTGACGTGCAGCTCGGCACCCTCTTGCTCGACCGTGATCGGCTCCGAGACGGTGTGCGAGAGCTCGCCCTTGGGGCCTTTGACCTTGACGGTCTGGCCGGTGATGGTGACATCGACGCCGGCCGGGACCGGGATCGACTTACGTCCGATTCGCGACATGGTTTCTCAGTCTCCAGTTACCAGACGAAGGCGAGGACTTCCCCGCCAACGCTCCGCTTGCGGGCCTGCCGGTCGGTCAGCAGTCCCTGGGACGTCGAAATGATCGCGACGCCCAGGCCACCGAGCACCCTGGGGAGCTCGTCGGACTTGGCGTACACCCGGAGGCCGGGCTTGGAAACGCGCTTGATGCCGGCGAGGCTGCGCTCGCGGTTCTGGCCGTACTTGAGCTCAACGACCAGACGCTTGCCGACAGCGCCTTCCTCGGGCTCCTCAGCCGTCCAGGAGGCGATGTAACCCTCGGCCTTGAGGACCTCGGCGATGTTCGCCTTGATCTTCGAGAAGGGCATGGTCACCTTGTCGTGGTACGCCTGGTTGGCGTTACGCAGACGCGTCAGCATGTCTGCGATCGGGTCCGTCATCGTCATGGGTGTTCGTCAACCTTTCTCGCCGGGGTTCCCACCGTGGGGCAGGCCTACGGCGAAGCGGTGTTGCTTAAAGGGTTACCAGGAAGCCTTCGAGACGCCGGGCAGCTCACCACGGTGGGCCATGTCCCGCACGCAAACGCGGCACAGGCCGAACTTGCGGTAGACCGAGTGCGGGCGACCGCACTTCTGGCAGCGGGTGTACGCACGCACGGCGAACTTCGGCTTCGCGGCCGCCTTGATGATCAGCGCCTTCTTAGCCATGCTCAGTTCTCCTTGAACGGGAAGCCCAGGAGCTTGAGCAGCGCCCGGCCCTCGTCGTCGGTCTTGGCGGTCGTGACCACCGTGATGTCCATGCCCCGGGTGCGATCGATCCGGTCCTGGTCGATCTCGTGGAACACCGACTGCTCGGTCAGACCGAACGTGTAGTTGCCGTGGCCGTCGAGCTTGCGACCGTCGAGGCCGCGGAAGTCACGGATACGCGGCAGCGCGATCGACAGCAGCCGGTCCAGGAACTCCCACATCCGGTCGCCACGAAGGGTCACCTTCGCGCCGATCGGCATGCCCTCGCGCAGCTTGAACTGCGCGATCGACTTGGTCGCCCGCCGCACCAGCGGCTTCTGGCCGGTGATGGTGGTCAGGTCACGCACGGCGCCGTCGATCAGCTTGGCGTCCCGCGCGGCCTCACCGACACCCATGTTCACGACGACCTTGACCAGGCCGGGGATCTGCATGGGGTTGCCGTAGCTGTACTGCTCCTTCAAGCCGGCAACTACCTCGTTGCGGTACTTGAGCTTGAGACGGGGCAGCGTCTTGGTCTCGGTAGCGGCAGTCATCAGAGTTCCTTACCGGTCGTACGCGCGATACGGACCTTGTTGCCGTTCTCGTCGACCTTGTAACCGATGCGCGTCGGCTTGCCCTGGTCGTCCACGATCTGCACATTCGAGATGTGGATCGGGGCTTCCTGGGTCACGATGCCACCGGTCTTCGAACCACGCTGGGTGGTACGGATGCGTTCGTGCTTCTTGACTCGGTTGACGCCCTCGACCAGGAGCTTGTCCTGCCGCGGGAAGGCCGCGATGACCTTGCCCTTGGCACCCTTGTCCTTGCCGGCGATGACGACGACCGTGTCGCCCTTGCGAATCTTCACGGTCAGAGCACCTCCGGCGCCAGGCTGATGATCTTCATGAACCGCTTGTCGCGCAGCTCGCGCCCGACCGGGCCGAAGATGCGGGTACCGCGGGGGTCCCCGCCGTCCTTGATGATGACGGCGGCGTTCTCGTCGAAGCGGATGTACGAGCCGTCCGGGCGACGCCGCTCCTTGGCCGTGCGAACGATGACCGCCTTGACGACGTCACCCTTCTTCACACCGGCGCCGGGGATGGCGTCCTTGACCGTGGCCACGATGACGTCGCCGATGCCCGCATAACGGCGACCGGAGCCGCCGAGCACGCGGATGCACAGAATCTCCCGGGCACCCGTGTTGTCAGCGACGCGCAGTCGCGACTCCTGCTGAATCACGTCTGTCTCCTATGTCTGCCAGTTCTTCGCTGACCTGCGGCGAAGCTTGGCGGAACGATGGTGGCGGGGCCGACCGCGGCCGGCCCCGCGCACTCACTTGGCCTTTTCGAGGATCTCCACGACACGCCACCGCTTGGTGGCCGACAGCGGACGGGTCTCCATGAGCAGAACCCGGTCGCCGACGCCGCACGCGTTCTGCTCGTCGTGCACCTTGAGCTTGCGGGTGCGCCGCAGAACCTTGCCGTAGAGGGCGTGCTTGACACGGTCCTCGACCTCGACGACGACGGTCTTGTCCATCTTGTCGCTGACCACGAGACCCTCGCGGACCTTGCGGTTCGCGCGGACCGTGGCCGTGCTCTCGTCACTCATGCTGTCACCTCGTCCGGCGCAACCGAGAGCCCGAGCTCACGTTCACGCATGATCGTGTAGATCTTCGCGATGTCCTTACGGACAACCTGCAGCCGACGGTGGTTGTCGAGCTGACCGGTCGCACCCTGCACGCGAAGGTTGAACAGCTCCGCCTTGGCCTCCCGCAGCCGCGCGACCAGGTCGTCCCCGGTCAGTTCGCGCAGCTCGGCTGCCTTAACGCCCGCTGCCATCAGCTTTCACCCACTTCGCGTGTCACGATGCGGCACTTCATCGGGAGCTTGTGGATCGCGCGGCGCATCGCCTCGCGCGCGATCGCCTCGTTCGGGAACGACATCTCGAAGAGGATGCGTCCCGGCTTGACGTTCGCGACCCACCACTCGGGCGAACCCTTACCGGAACCCATGCGGGTTTCGGCCGGCTTCTTGGTCAGCGCCTTGTCCGGGAAGATCGAGATCCAGACCTTGCCGCCACGCTTGATGTGACGGGTCATCGCGATACGGGCCGACTCGATCTGCCGGTTGGTCACGTACGCGGGCTCGAGCGCCTGGATACCGAACTCGCCGAAGACGACCCGGTTGCCGCCCTTGGACGCGCCGTGGCGGTCCGGGTGGTGCGGCTTACGGAAGCCGTTCGGGGGCTTACGCGGCATCAGCATGGGTCAGCCCTCCTGCTGCGTTTCGGCCGCGGCCGGAGCAGCGGCGCTGTCGTTCTGCGGCGCGGTCGACTCGGCGGCCGCAGCCTGCTGAGCCGCACGGCCGGCCTCGGTGCCACCCGCGGTCGTGCCGGACGAGCCGGAACGGCCACGGCGCGGACGCTCGGGGCGGTCACCACGGTCACGGCGCGGACGCGCGGGCGCCTCCTGCACGGCCTCGCGGCCGGGCACGGCGTCGCCCTTGTAGATCCACACCTTCACGCCGATGCGGCCGAACGTCGTACGGGCCTCGAAGAAGCCGTACTCGATATTGGCGCGCAGCGTGTGCAGCGGGACGCGACCCTCACGGTAGAACTCCGTGCGGCTCATCTCCGCGCCGCCGAGGCGACCGGAGACCTGCACCCGGATGCCCTTGCAGATCGGGTTCTTCATGGCCGACTGCATGGCCTTGCGCATCGCCCGGCGGAAGCTGACCCGGGAGGACAGCTGCTCGGCGACGCCCTGCGCCACCAGCTGAGCGTCCGACTCCGGGCTCTTCACCTCGAGGATGTTGAGCTGGACCTGCTTACCGGTGAGCTTCTCGAGCTCGCCGCGGATCCGGTCCGCCTCCGCACCCTTACGGCCGATGACAATGCCCGGCCGGGCGGTGTGGATGTCGACCCGGACCCGGTCGCGGGTCCGCTCGATGTCCACCTTGGAGATGCCGGCGCGCTCGAGGCCCTTGGACATCATCCGGCGGATCTTGACGTCCTCGCCGATGTAGTCCTTGTAGAGCTTGTCCGCGAACCAGCGGCTCTTCCAGTCGGTGGAGATACCGAGGCGGAATCCGGTGGGGTGAACTTTCTGGCCCATTACTCGGACTCCTCCGTCGTCTGGGGCTCGGCGGGCGCGGCCTTCTTGGCCGGAGCCGCCTTCTTCGCCGCGGCGGCCTTCTTCGCCGGCCGGGCGACCTGGACCGCCTCGACGGCGATCGTGATGTGGCAGGTGCGCTTGCGGATCCGGTACGCCCGGCCCTGCGCCCGCGGCCGGAACCGCTTGAGCGTCGGACCCTCGTCCACGAACGCCTCGCTGACCAGGAGCGCGTCCGGGTCGAGCCGCTCGTTGTTCTCCGCGTTCGCGATAGCGCTCGCGAGCACCTTGTAGACCTGCTCGCTCGCGGCCTGCGGCGCGAACTGCAGGACCGTGAGAGCCTCCTTCGCGGGCAGACCGCGGACGAGGTTGATCACACGGCGAGCCTTGTTCGGCGAGATGCGGACGTGCTTCGCAACCGCGCGACTGCCCGGCAGAGCCGGAGCGTCATTCTTTGCTGGCATCGCTGTAAACCCCTTTCTTATCCGTGGTCCGACTAGCGCCGACGGCTCTTGCGGTCGTCCTTCTCGTGACCCTTGAACGTGCGGGTCAGAGCGAACTCGCCGAGCTTGTGACCGACCATGGCCTCGGTGATGAACACCGGGACGTGCTTGCGCCCGTCGTGCACGGCGATCGTGTGCCCGAGCATGTCGGGGATGATCGTCGAGCGCCGCGACCAGGTCTTGATGACGTTTTTCGAGTTCTTCTCGTTCTGGACTTCCACCTTCTTGATCAGGTGGTCGTCGACGAACGGGCCCTTCTTCAGGCTGCGTGGCATCTTCTAAACTCCCGTTACCCGCGCTTGCGGGTGGCGTAGCGGCGGCGAACGATCAGCTTGTCGCTCTCCTGGCCCTTGCGGCGGGTACGGCCCTCGGGCTTACCACCCGGGTTGACCGGGTGGCGACCACCGGAGGTCTTACCCTCACCACCACCGTGCGGGTGGTCGATCGGGTTCATGGCGACACCGCGGACGGTCGGGCGCTTGCCCTTCCAGCGCATGCGGCCGGCCTTGCCCCAGTTGATGTTCGACTGTTCGGCATTGCCGATCTCGCCGACCGTCGCGCGGCAACGGATGTCGACCCGCCGGATCTCGCCGGAGGGCATACGCAGCGTGGCGTACGCGCCCTCACGACCGAGCAGCTGGATACCGACACCGGCCGAACGGGCCAGCTTGGCGCCACCGCCGGGACGAAGCTCCACACCGTGGATCGTCGTACCGACCGGGATGTTGCGCAGGGGCAGGTTGTTCCCCGGCTTGATGTCCGCGCCCGGACCGGACTCGACGCGGTCGCCCTGCTTCAGGTCCTTCGGCGCGAGGATGTAGCGCTTCTCGCCGTCGGCGTAGTGCAGCAGCGCGATGCGCGACGTGCGGTTCGGGTCGTACTCGATGTGAGCGACCTTGGCCGGCACGCCGTCCTTGTCGACCCGCTTGAAGTCGATCAGCCGGTACTGCCGCTTGTGGCCGCCGCCCTGGTGCCGCGTGGTGATGCGGCCGTGGACGTTGCGACCACCCTTCTTGGGCAGCGGAACCAGCAGAGACTTCTCCGGGGTGGACCGGGTCAGCTCGGCGAAGTCGGCGACGCTGGAGCCGCGACGGCCCGGCGTGGTCGGCTTGTACTTACGGATAGCCATTGTTCAAACCCCTTAGCTGACCGGGCCGCCGAAGGCCTCGATGCGGTCACCGTCAGCCAGCTTGACCATCGCGCGCTTGGTCGCTTTACGCTGACCGAAGCCGGTGCGGGTGCGCTTGCGCTTGCCCTCGCGGTTCGCGGTGTTCACCGTCAGCACGCGGACGTTGAAGATCTGCTGGATCGCGATCTTGATCTCGGTCTTGTTCGCGTCCGGGTGCACGAGGAACGTGTACCAGTTCTGGTCGAGAACGCTGTAGCTCTTCTCCGACACGACCGGCTTGAAGATGATGTCGCGCGGGTCGGCGATCGTGCTCACTTGTTCTCCTCCTCGGCGGTCGCCGGGGTGCCCAGGAACTCGTCCAGGGCCTCCTTGGTGAAGACGACCTCGTCGGCGACCAGCACGTCGTACGTGTTGAGCTGGCCGGCCTCGAGCAGGTGCACGGTCGTCTCGTTGCGCAGCGACACCCAGTTCAGCTCGTCGGTGCTGCTCAGCACGACCAGGACCTTGGTGGACTCGGTGGCCTTGCGCAGCGTCGCGATCGCGGCCTTGGTCGACGGCTTGTCGCCGCTGACGAACGCCTCGACCACGTGGACGCGGCCGTCGCGGGCCCGGTCCGAGAGGGCGCCCCGCAGAGCGGCGGCCTTCATCTTCTTGGGCGTCCGCTGGCTGTAGTCGCGCGGCACGGGACCGTGCACGACGCCACCGCCGGTGAACTGAGGAGCGCGGATCGAGCCCTGACGGGCGCGGCCGGTGCCCTTCTGCTTGTACGGCTTCTTGCCGCCACCGGCGACCTCACCGCGGGTCTTGGCCTTGGCCGTGCCCTGACGGGCGGCGGCGAGCTGAGCCACGACGACCTGGTGCATCAGCGGGATGTTGGCCTGGACGTCGAAGATCGAGTCCGGCAGCTCCACCGAGCCGGCCTTGTTGCCCTCAACGTTCATCACGTCGACCGAGCTCACTTGGCACCGCCCTTCTTGGCCGCGGTACGAACCAGCACGAGAGCACCCTTGGGTCCGGGCACAGCGCCCTTGACCAGGATCAGGTTGTTCTCGGCGTCGACCGCCTGCACCGTCAGGTTCTGCACGGTGAAGCGCTGGCTACCCATGCGACCGGCCATCCGGACGCCCTTGAAGACGCGACCGGGGGTCGCGCAGGCGCCGATCGAGCCGGGCGAGCGGTGCTTGCGCTCGACACCGTGGCTGGCCTTGAGGCCGTGGAAGCCGTGCCGCTTCATGACACCGGCGTAGCCCTTACCGCGGGTCTTGCCGGTGACGTCGATCGGCGCGCCCACCGGGAACGAGTCCACGGTGATCTCCTGGCCGAGCTCGTACTCACCGGCGTCGACGGTACGGAGCTCGACGACGTGCCGACGCGGCGAAACGCCCGCCTTCGCGAAGTGACCGCCCTCGGGCTTGTTCACCTTGCGCGGGTCGATGGCACCGAAGGCCAACTGGACGGCCGAGTAGCCGTCCTTCTCGTTTGTCCGGACCTGGGTCACGACACAAGGGCCGGCCTGCACCACGGTCACCGGGACAACCTTGTTGTTGTCCCAGACCTGGGTCATGCCGAGCTTGGCGCCCAGGATCCCCTTTACTTGCCTGTCCATCAGTCGCAGATCCCTACAGCTTGATCTCGATGTCGACGCCAGCCGGCAGGTCGAGGCGCATGAGCGAGTCGACCGTCTTGGGCGTCGGGTCGATGATGTCGATCAGCCGCTTGTGCGTGCGCATCTCGAAGTGCTCGCGCGAGTCCTTGTACTTGTGCGGCGAGCGGATGACGCAGAAACGGTTGATTTCCGTGGGCAGCGGCACCGGGCCAGCAACCTGGGCCCCGGTACGCGTCACCGTCTCGACGATCTTCCGCGCCGAGGAGTCCACGACCTCGTGGTCATAGGCCTTGAGCCGGATGCGGATCTTCTGTCCCGCCATGGTGGCTTCTGTTTCCTTCTCTCGATGCCGCTACGTGCGAAAGCGGCGGCCTTCGCATGCCCGCAGGACCGTTGATCCTGCGTTGTCCGACCCCCGCGGTCGGGCGTGTCGCGCTGAGTCTCAGAAAGCTGCGCAGGGCAGCACTCTAGATCGCGGGGATCTTGAGGTGTCTCGGGCCCGGAATCAGACCCGAAAAGGGCGGCTCGTAAACACACCCAGACACCCGGCGAGGGTGGCCAGCTGCACAAGGCAGCTGACCACCCCGCTCGGACGCAACCTGACTAGTATGCCGGATCTAAGCCGACAATGCTAATCGGGGCTACCGACCTGCTCAGACGTTGATCTTCGTGACCGTGCCGGCGCCGACGGTGCGGCCACCCTCACGGATCGCGAACTTCAGGCCCTGCTCCATGGCGATCGGCTGGATCAGCTTGACCGACATGCTGGTGGAGTCGCCCGGCATGACCATCTCGGTGCCCTCGGGCAGCGTGACGACGCCGGTGACGTCCGTGGTGCGGAAGTAGAACTGCGGGCGGTAGTTCTGGAAGAACGGGGTGTGCCGGCCGCCCTCTTCCTTCGAGAGGATGTAGACCTGGCCCTCGAACTCCGTGTGCGGGGTGCTCGAGCCCGGCTTCACGACGACCATGCCGCGCTCGACGTCCTCGCGCTTGATGCCGCGGAGCAGCAGACCGACGTTCTCGCCCGCGCGGGCCTCGTCGAGCAGCTTGCGGAACATCTCGATGCCGGTGCAGACGGTCTTCGTCGACTTCTCGCGGATGCCGACGATCTCGACCTCCTCGTTCGGCTTGAGGATGCCGCGCTCGGCGCGACCCGTGACCACGGTGCCACGACCGGTGATCGTGAAGACGTCCTCGATGGGCATGAGGAACGGCTTCTCGGTCTCACGCTCGGGCTGCGGGATCGCGGTGTCGACCGCGTTCATCAGCTCGAGGAGCTTGGCGGTCCACTCCTTGTCGCCCTCGAGCGCCTTGAGCGCCGAGACACGCACGACCGGCAGGTCGTCGCCCGGGAACTCGTAGGTGCTGAGCAGCTCGCGGACCTCGAGCTCGACGAGCTCGAGCAGCTCCTCGTCGTCCACCATGTCGCTCTTGTTCAGGGCGACGACGATGTACGGAACGCCGACCTGGCGGGCCAGGAGCACGTGCTCCTTGGTCTGCGGCATCGGGCCGTCGGTCGCGGCAACCACCAGGATCGCGCCGTCCATCTGCGCGGCACCGGTGATCATGTTCTTGATGTAGTCAGCGTGGCCGGGGCAGTCCACGTGCGCGTAGTGACGCGCCGCGGTCTGGTACTCGACGTGCGCGATCGAGATCGTGATACCACGGGCCTTCTCTTCAGGCGCCTTGTCGATCTCGTCGAACGGGGTGTACGGGTTCAGGTCCGGGTATTCGTCGTGCAGGACCTTCGTGATGGCCGCAGTCAGCGTCGTCTTACCGTGGTCGATGTGACCAATGGTGCCGATGTTGACGTGCGGCTTAGTCCGCTCGAACTTCGCCTTCGCCACTGGTGTCCTCCTGTGGACTGTGGAATTGCTTTTTCCCGGCACGCCCGATAAGGCGATGGGGACTCTGTCGACTGCTCGTGCGTGTGCGGCCCTCGACGGACCGCACACGCCTCAACGCATCAGGCGCCGGTGGCCTTCGCGATGATCTCCTTCGCGACGCCCTGCGGGACCTCGGCGTAGGAGTCGAACTGCATGCTGTAGCTCGCCCGGCCGGCCGTCTTCGACCGAAGGTCGCCGACGTAGCCGAACATCTCGGACAGCGGCACCAGCGCCTTGACGACTCGGGCGCCGGAGCGCTCCTCCATCGACTGGATGATGCCACGCCGCGAGTTGAGGTCGCCGATCACGTCGCCCATGTTGTCCTCGGGGGTGGTCACCTCGACGGACATCATCGGCTCGAGCAGCGCGGGGTCGGCCTTGCGGGCCGCTTCCTTCATCACCATCGCGCCGGCGATCTTGAAGGCCATTTCCGACGAGTCGACCTCGTGGTACTGGCCGTCAACCAGGGTGAACTTCACGCCGACCAGCGGGTAGCCCGCGAGGACGCCGTACTGCAGCGAGTCCTGCGCACCCGCGTCCACCGACGGGATGAACTCCCGGGGGATGCGGCCACCGGTCACGGCGTTGACGAACTCGTACGTCGGGCCGTCGGCCTCGAGCGACAGCGGCTCGAGCGTGATGACGACCTTCGCGTACTGGCCCGAGCCACCGGTCTGCTTCTTGTGGACGTACGTGTACTTCTCCACCGTGCCGCGGATGGTCTCGCGGTACGCGACCTGCGGCTTACCGATGTTCGCCTCGACGTTGAACTCGCGCCGCATGCGGTCGACGAGGATGTCGAGGTGAAGCTCGCCCATACCGGCGATGATGGTCTGCCCGGTCTCCTCGTCGTTGAAGACGCGGAAGGTCGGGTCCTCCTCGGCCAGACGCTGGATCGCGGTGCCCAGCTTCTCCTGGTCCGACTTGGTCTTGGGCTCGATGGCGACCTGGATGACCGGCTCCGGGAAGGTCATCGACTCCAGGATGACCGGGTTGGCCGGGTCGCTGAGCGTGTCGCCGGTGGTGGTCTGCTTGAGACCCTGCACGGCGATGATGTCGCCGGCCTGCGCCGACGGACGCTCTTCACGCTTGTTCGCGTGCATCTGGTAGATCTTGCCGATCCGCTCCTTGCGGTCCTTGGTGGAGTTGACCACCTGGGAGCCGGAGTCGAGCGTGCCGGAGTAGACCCGGACGTAGGTCAGCTTGCCGAGGTGCTTGTCCGTCTGAATCTTGAACGCCAGGCCGGAGAACGGCTCGGAGTTCGACGGCTTACGCAGGATCGGGGTCTCACCGTCGGTCGCGGTGCCCTCGATGGCCGGGATGTCCAGCGGCGACGGCAGGTAGTCGACCACGGCGTCGAGCATGGGCTGAACGCCCTTGTTCTTGAACGCCGAGCCGCACAGCACCGGGTTGGCCTTGCTGGCGATCGTCGCGCGCCGGATGGCGGCCTTGACCTCTTCCAGCGAGACCTCTTCGCCCTCGAGGTACTTCAGCATGACCTCGTCGTCGACGTCGGCCAGCGTCTCGATCAGCTTCTCGCGCCACTCGTTCGCGGAGTCGACCAGGTCGGCCGGGATCTCCTCGACGGCGTAGTCCTCACCCTTCTGGGTCTCACCACGCCAGGTGAGCGCGCGCATCTCGACCAGGTCGACGACACCGATGTGGTCGCCCTCGAGCCCGATCGGGATCTGCAGGACCAGCGGGGTGGCGTTGAGCCGGTCGATCATCATCTGCACGCAGCGGAAGAAGTCCGCGCCGGTCCGGTCGAGCTTGTTGACGAAGCACATCCGGGGGACGTTGTACTTGTCCGCCTGGCGCCAGACGTTCTCGGTCTGCGGCTCCACGCCGGCCACGCCGTCGTAAACCGCGACCGCGCCGTCCAGAACACGCAGCGACCGCTCCACCTCGACCGTGAAGTCGACGTGGCCGGGCGTGTCGATGATCTGGATCGTGTGGCCCTTCCACTCGCACTTGGTGGCGGCGGAAGTGATCGTGATACCGCGCTCCTGCTCCTGCTCCATCCAGTCCATGGTGGCGGCGCCATCGTGGACTTCACCGATCTTGTACGTGATACCGGTGTAGAAGAGGATTCGCTCAGTAGTCGTGGTCTTACCGGCATCGATGTGCGCCATGATGCCGATGTTGCGTACGTTGGCGAGCGCGTCTGCGGCGGCCACTTCAATCCCTACTTTTCTTCGTCGTCGTCTCGTGGACCGGTACGACTTGCGCCGCGGCCCGGTTCAGCACCGGGCCGGCAGCAGCGGGGTCTTACCAGCGGTAGTGCGCGAAGGCCTTGTTGGACTCCGCCATCTTGTGAGTGTCCTCGCGACGCTTGACCGCGGCGCCGAGGCCGTTGCTGGCGTCGAGCAGCTCGTTCTGGAGGCGCTCGATCATGGTCTTCTCGCGGCGGGCCTTGGAGTACTGCACCAGCCAGCGGAGACCCAGGGTGGTCTGGCGCGGGGTACGCACCTCGACCGGCACCTGGTAGGTCGCGCCACCGACGCGGCGGCTGCGGACCTCGAGGGTCGGCTTGACGTTGTCCATGGCGCGCTTGAGCGTCACCACGGGGTCGGTGCCGTTCTTCTCACGGCAGCCCTCGAGGGCTCCGTACACAATGCGCTCAGCGAGCTGACGCTTGCCGCCGACCAGGATCTTGTTGACCAGCTGGGTCACCAGCGGCGAGTTGTAAACCGGGTCCGCGACCACTGGGTGGCGCGGAGCGGGGCCCTTGCGCGGCATGTCAGCTCTTCTCCTTCTTCGCGCCGTAACGGCTGCGAGCCTGCTTGCGGTTGCGGACACCCTGGGTGTCCAGCGAACCACGGACGATCTTGTAGCGGACGCCCGGGAGGTCCTTCACACGACCGCCGCGCACGAGCACGATCGAGTGCTCCTGCAGGTTGTGGCCGACGCCGGGGATGTACGCCGTCACCTCGATCTGGCTGCTGAGCTTCACACGAGCGACCTTGCGCAGCGCGGAGTTCGGCTTCTTGGGGGTGGTGGTGTACACGCGCGTGCACACGCCGCGCCGCTGAGGACTTCCCTTCAGCGCCGGCGTCTTGGTCTTGCTCGTCTTCGCCTGGCGGCCCTTTCGGACCAGCTGCTGGATCGTGGGCACCGGGTTTCTCCGCTCCCTTCGGCCGCTTCCTAGGCGGCCGCACCGTCTGTTTCTGCCTTTTGTGTGCTGGTCAGCTCTCCCTCGCGGAGAGTTGTCCGGCACCCGCGGTCGGGCGTGTCGTCCGGCTCACGGTCCCGCCGCACGCTTGTTGCGTGCCCCGGGTTCTGTCTTTGTCGATGCCGCGATGGGCACCGGCTCGGCGAGCGCCGCCCAGTCGCAACTGGGGCGCACGCACGAGTTGCCCGAGCAAGCTCGGGCACGAGGGAGAAGATTACCCACCTCGAGCACCCAGGTCAAAATGAGCCCGGGGACCGCGCGACGGATATCTCCGATACAAGTGTACCGGGTGCCTCACGGAAGCAACGCCGCGGTACCAGATCCGGCCTCAGGCCGACAGTTGCAACACCAGAGTCAACGCGAGGGACAGCAGAGCAATTCCCGCGCCGGCGCATCCGCACACGATCCCCGCCATACCCAGTCCGGCGCCGGTGAACCGCACCTGGCCGGTCCGGCCCGACCCGCGGATCTGCCGGCGGGCGACCACGCCGAGGGCGATCGCACCCCCACCGACAAGCACGCTGAGCAGGGTGAAGGCGCCCGAGACCCAGCCGCCCCAGCCACCCGTGGAGCCGGCCACGCCGAAGCAGAGCACGAGCACCGAGACGAGAATCGAGCCGATGCCGGCGATGAGCGACCCGATGGCCAGGCCCGAGGTGATCGGTTCGACCCGCAGCTGGACCAGGCCGAACTCCGTGCCGGGCAGGGCGTCGACCCGCTCCGGGCGCCACCGGCCCGAGGGCGGCGGCGGGGGCACGGCGGGCGGATAGTGCGCCGGCGGCGGGGGTGGCACGGTCATATCAAGAGCATGTCACTCGGACGATGCCGCCCGCACCCCGCATCAATCCGTTCCGGGCGAGAAGTCGGGGCCACCGGGTGCGCCGGCCAGGTGCAGCAGACCGGCGATCGACGCCACCACCAGCGACGTCAGAGCCAGGACGATGCCCGCCCAGGCCAGGCGGCGGCCCCGGCGGATCCAGGCCGAGCCGGTCAGATAACCCTTCGCCTCGTACGCCTGCCGCGCGGTCTGACGGGAGAGCACGAGCGCGACGGTGGCCGGGATCACCCCGCCGACGAACACACCGGTCAGGAAGCCCACCAGGCCCAGCGCGAAGACCGCCCGCGCCTTGGACGAGGGCTCCGGATCCGGATCCATCGGGTGGCGGGTGGGCACGGCCGCGGGGTGGGTCACCAGACCATCCTAGAGACAGAGAGACAACAGAAGGGCGGCCGCGCAGCGCGCGACCGCCCTTCCGTTCATACAGCCTTAGCGGTACGACCCGAAGTCGAAGTCGTCCAGCGGCACAGCCTGCCCGCTGGCCGGCCCGAAGCCGTAGTCGGTCTCCGGGTACCCGGTCATCGAGTAGACCTTGGCCTTGGCCTCCTCGGTCGGCTCGACCCGGATGTTGCGGTACTTGGAGATACCGGTACCGGCCGGGATGAGCTTACCGATGATCACGTTCTCCTTGAGGCCGACCAGCGAGTCGCTGCGCGAGTTGATCGCCGCGTCGGTCAGCACCCGGGTGGTCTCCTGGAAGGAGGCCGCCGAGAGCCAGGAGTCGGTGGCCAGCGAGGCCTTGGTGATACCCATCAGCACCGGGCGACCGGCGGCGGGCTCGCCACCCTCGCCCACGATCCGGCGGTTCTCCGACTCGAAGAGCGCCCGGTCGACCAGCACGCCGGGAAGGAACTCCGCGGCGCCCGAGTCGATGACCGTCACCCGCTTCAGCATCTGGCGGATGATGATCTCGATGTGCTTGTCGTGGATGAGCACACCCTGCGAGCGGTAGACCTCCTGGACCTCACTGGTCAGGTGGACCTGGACCGCCCGCGGACCCATGATCCGCAGAAGCTCGTGCGGGTCGATGGTGCCCTCGGTCAGCTTCTCGCCGACGCCGACGTGGTCGCCGTCGTGGGCACGGAGCTTGACGCGCTTCGAGATCTTGTCGTAGACGATCTCGTCGCTGCCGTCGTCCGGCACCACGATGATCTTGCGCGAGCGCTCGCCGTCCTCGATGCGGATGCGTCCCGGGGTGTCGGCGATGGGCGCCTTGCCCTTGGGCACGCGGGCCTCGAAGATCTCCTGCACACGCGGCAGACCCTGGGTGATGTCCTCACCCGCGACACCACCGGTGTGGAAGGTACGCATCGTCAGCTGCGTACCCGGCTCACCGATGGACTGGGCGGCGATGATGCCGACCGCCTCGCCGATGTCGACCGACTTGCCGGTCGGCAGCGAACGGCCGTAGCAGGCCGCACACACGCCGAGCTTCGACTCACAGGTCAGCACCGAGCGCACCCGGACGTTCTCGACGCCGGCCGCGACCAGCAGGTCGACCAGGATCGAGTTGAGGTCCGAGCCGCGGGCGACGACCAGGTTGCCGTTGGCGTCCTTGATGTCGTCGGCCAGCGTGCGGGCGTGCACACCGGTCTCCGCGTGGACGTGCACGACCAGCGTGCCGTCCGCCTCGCGCTCGCCCACCTGCATCGGGATCGCGCGGTCGGTGCCGCAGTCCTCCTCGCGGATGATGACGTCCTGCGAGACGTCCACCAGACGACGGGTCAGGTAACCCGAGTCGGCGGTACGCAGCGCGGTGTCGGCCAGACCCTTACGGGCACCGTGGGTGGAGATGAAGTACTCCAGCACGGTCAGACCCTCGCGGTACGACGAGGTGATCGGCCGCGGGATGATCTCGCCCTTGGGGTTGGCCACCAGGCCTCGGATGGCCGCGATCTGGCGGAGCTGGAGCAGGTTGCCGCGCGCGCCCGAGTTGATCATGACCCAGAGCGGGTTCTCGTGCGGCAGAGAGTTCTCCATCTCCTTGGAGATCTCGTTGGTCGCCTTGGTCCAGATCTCGATGAGCTCGCCGCGACGCTCCTCGGCGGTCATCAGACCACGCTGGTACTGCTTGTCGATGCGGTCGGCCTCGACCTGGTAGCGGGCCAGGATCTCCGGCTTGCGCGGAGGGCCGATGACGTCGCCCATGCCGATGGTCACGCCGGACCAGGTGGCCCAGTGGAAACCGGCCTCCTTGAGCGCGTCCAGGGTCGCCGCGAGGGCCACCTTGGGGAAGCGCTCGGCGAGGTCGTTGACGATCGCCGACAGCTGACCCTTGCGGATCTCGTAGTTCACGAAGCGGTAGCCCGGGGGCAGCGTCTCGTTGAAGATGACCCGGCCGAGGGTGGTCTCGACGAGCAGCGGCTGCCCCTCGGTCCAGTCCTCGGGCGCCTCCCACTTGTCACCCTTGGCGCCGTTGTCGACCCCGATGACTTCCTGGAGGCGGATCTTGACGGGCGCCTGCAGGTGCAGTTCGCCGTTGTCGAAGGCCATCCGCGCCTCGGCGTCCGAGCTGAACACCCGTCCCTCGCCCTTGGTGCCGGGCGTCTGGTGGGTCAGGTAGTACAGACCGATGACCATGTCCTGGGTCGGCATGGTGACCGGCTTGCCGTCGGCCGGCTTGAGGATGTTGTTCGACGAGAGCATCAGGATCCGGGCCTCGGCCTGCGCTTCGGCCGACAGCGGCACGTGCACCGCCATCTGGTCACCGTCGAAGTCGGCGTTGAACGCCGTACAGACGAGCGGGTGGATCTGGATCGCCTTGCCCTCGACCAGCTGCGGCTCGAAGGCCTGGATGCCCAGGCGGTGCAGGGTCGGCGCGCGGTTCAGCAGCACCGGGTGCTCGCTGATGACCTCTTCGAGGACGTCCCACACGACCGGCCGCTGACGCTCGACCATGCGCTTGGCCGACTTGATGTTCTGCGCGTGGTTCAGGTCGACCAGGCGCTTCATCACGAACGGCTTGAACAGCTCCAGCGCCATCTGCTTGGGCAGACCGCACTGGTGCAGCTTGAGGCGCGGGCCGACGACGATGACCGAACGGCCGGAGTAGTCGACGCGCTTGCCGAGCAGGTTCTGACGGAACCGGCCCTGCTTGCCCTTGAGCATGTCGGACAGCGACTTGAGCGGGCGGTTACCCGGACCCGTCACCGGCCGGCCGCGGCGGCCGTTGTCGAACAGTGCGTCGACGGCCTCCTGCAGCATCCGCTTCTCGTTGTTGACGATGATCTCGGGCGCGCCGAGGTCGATCAGTCGCTTGAGGCGGTTGTTCCGGTTGATCACGCGGCGGTACAGGTCGTTCAGGTCGGACGTGGCGAAGCGGCCACCGTCGAGCTGCACCATCGGGCGCAGGTCCGGCGGGATGACCGGGACGCAGTCCAGGACCATGCCGAGCGGCGAGTTGCGCGTGTTCAGGAACGCGGCGACGACCTTGAGGCGCTTCAGGGCACGGATCTTGCGCTGGCCCTTACCGGTGCGAATGATCTCGCGCAGGTTTTCGGCCTCGGCGTCCAGGTCCATGTTCGTCAGCAGCGCCTTGATCGCCTCGGCACCCATGCCACCGGTGAAGTACTCACCGAAGCGGTCGCGCAGCTCGCGGTAGAGCAGCTCGTCGGTGACCAGCTGCTTGGAGTCGAGCTTGCGGAAGGTGTCGAGCACCTCGTCGAGACGGTCGATCTCGCGCTGCGCCTTGTCCCGGATCTGGCGCATCTCGCGCTCGCCGGCTTCCTTGACCTTGCGGCGCACGTCGGCCTTGGCACCCTCGGCCTCGAGCTCCGAGAGGTCCTGCTCCAGCTTCGCGGCCCGCTTCTCGATCTCGGAGTCACGGCTGTTCTCGGACTGGCGCTTCTCGGCGAAGATCTCGTTCTCGATCGTGGACAGGTCGCGGTGACGCGCTTCGGCGTCCACGCTCGTGATCACGTACGAGGCGAAGTAAATGATCTTCTCGAGATCCTTGGGCGCGAGGTCGAGCAGGTAGCCCAGCCGGCTCGGCACACCCTTGAAGTACCAGATGTGCGTGACCGACGCGGCCAGCTCGATGTGACCCATGCGCTCACGGCGGACCTTGGACCGGGTCACCTCGACGCCGCAGCGCTCACAGATGATGCCCTTGAACCGGACCCGCTTGTACTTGCCGCAGTAGCACTCCCAGTCCCGCTGAGGACCGAAGATCTTCTCGCAGAAGAGTCCGTCCTTCTCGGGCTTGAGCGTGCGGTAGTTGATCGTCTCGGGCTTCTTGACCTCGCCGTGCGACCACTGCCGGATGTCGTCAGCGGTGGCCAGGCCGATGCGCAACTCGTCGAAGAAGTTGACGTCGAGCACTTGGTCTATCCCTCGTATTTCATTGCTCGGATGGGTTCCAGGCCGGCGGTTGGCGTCCCGGGGCTTTCACACCCCGGGACGCTTCCGTCAGATCTCTTCGACGCTGCTGACGCCCTCGTTCGGGCGCCGCGACAGGTCGATACCGAGTTCCTCCGCGGCCCGGAAGACCTCGTCGTCCGTCTCGCGCATCTCGAGGGCCACACCGTCGCTGGAGAGCACCTCGACGTTCAGGCACAGCGACTGGAGTTCCTTGAGAAGCACCTTGAAGGACTCGGGGATTCCCGGCTCCGGGATGTTCTCGCCCTTGACGATGGCCTCGTAGACCTTCACGCGACCGAGGACGTCGTCGGACTTGATGGTGAGCAGTTCCTGCAGCGCGTATGCGGCGCCGTAGGCCTGCATCGCCCAGCACTCCATCTCGCCGAACCGCTGGCCACCGAACTGCGCCTTACCACCCAGCGGCTGCTGCGTGATCATCGAGTACGGGCCGGTCGACCGAGCGTGAATCTTGTCGTCGACCAGGTGGTTCAGCTTGAGGATGTACACGTAGCCGACCGAGACGGGGTCAGGCAGCGGCTCGCCGGAACGACCGTCGAACAGCTGCGCCTTGCCGTCACCGTTGACCAGCCGCTTACCGTCGCGGTTGACCAGCGTCGACTCTAGGAGACCCTTGATCTCCTCTTCCTGCGCACCGTCGAAGACGGGGGTCGCGACGTTCGAGTCCTTGGGGGACTCGTGCGCCTCGATCGCGCGCAGCTGGCGCTTCCACTCGGTGTCGTCGCCCTCGACCTCCCAGCCGGTCTTGGCGATCCACCCGAGGTGGGTCTCCAGAACCTGGCCGATGTTCATACGCGAGGGCACACCGAGCGGGTTGAGCACGATGTCGACCGGGGTGCCGTCCTCGAGGAACGGCATGTCCTCGACCGGCAGGATCTTGGAGATGACGCCCTTGTTGCCGTGGCGGCCCGCGAGCTTGTCACCGTCCTGGATCTTGCGCTTCTGGGCCACGTAGACCCGGACGAGCTCGTTCACGCCCGGGGGCAGCTCGTCGCCGTCCTCACGCGAGAACGTGCGGACGCCGATGACCGTGCCGGTCTCACCGTGCGGCACCTTCAGCGAGGTGTCCCGGACTTCCCGGGCCTTCTCACCGAAGATCGCGCGGAGCAGGCGCTCCTCGGGGGTCAGCTCGGTCTCGCCCTTGGGCGTGACCTTGCCGACCAGGATGTCGCCGGGGACGACCTCGGCACCGATCCGGATGATGCCCCGCTCGTCCAGGTCGGCGAGCATTTCCTCGCTGACGTTGGGGATGTCGCGGGTGATCTCCTCCGGGCCGAGCTTGGTGTCCCGGGCGTCGACCTCGTGCTCCTCGATGTGGATCGAGGTGAGGACGTCCTGCTGCACGAGGCGCTGCGACAGGATGATCGCGTCCTCGTAGTTGTGGCCCTCCCAGCACATGAACGCGACGAGCAGGTTGCGGCCGAGGGCCATCTCCCCCTCGTCGGTGCACGGGCCGTCGGCGATGACCTGGCCGGCTTCGACCCGGTCACCCTCGAACACGACCGGCTTCTGGTTGACGCAGGAGCCGGCGTTGGAGCGGCGGAACTTGTGCAGCAGGTACGTGCGGCGGTGGCCGTCGTCCTGGTGGACCGTGACGTAGTCGGCGCACAGGTCTTCGACCACTCCGCCGACCTCGGCCACGACCACGTCACCGGCGTCGACCGCGGCGCGGTACTCCATGCCGGTGCCGACCAGCGGCGACTCCGCCTTGACCAGCGGCACGGCCTGACGCTGCATGTTCGCACCCATGAGGGCGCGGTTGGCGTCGTCGTGCTCGAGGAACGGAATCATCGCGGTCGCGACCGACGTCATCTGACGCGGCGACACGTCCATGTAGTCGACCTCGGTGCCGGGCACGTAGTCGACCTCACCGCCCTTCCGGCGGACCAGGACGCGGTCGTCGGCGAAGGTGCCGTCACTCTTCAGCGTGGCGTTCGCCTGCGCCTTGATGTAACGGTCTTCCTCGTCGGCCGTGAGGTAGTGCACCTCGTCGGTGACGACACCGGCCTCGACCTTGCGGTACGGGGTCTCGATGAAGCCGAACGGGTTGACCCGCGCGAACGTCGAGAGCGCGCCGATCAGACCGATGTTCGGGCCCTCGGGCGTCTCGATCGGGCACATCCGGCCGTAGTGGGACGGGTGCACGTCGCGGACCTCGAAGCCGGCCCGCTCACGGGACAGACCACCCGGGCCGAGCGCCGACAGGCGGCGACGGTGGGTCAGACCCGCGAGCGGGTTGGTCTGGTCCATGAACTGCGACAGCTGCGACGTACCGAAGAACTCCTTGATCGCCGCCACCACGGGACGGATGTTGATCAGGGTCTGCGGCGTGATCGCCTCGACGTCCTGGGTCGTCATGCGCTCGCGGACGACGCGCTCCATCCGGGACAGGCCGACGCGGACCTGGTTCTGGATGAGCTCGCCGACCGTACGCAGGCGGCGGTTGCCGAAGTGGTCGATGTCGTCGGCCTCGTAGCCCTCTTCACCGGCGTGCAGCCGGGCGAGGTACTCGACGGTCTTGACGATGTCTTCCTCGGTCAACGTGCCGCGGACGATCGGAACGTCGATGTCCAGCTTCTTGTTGAACTTGTAACGGCCGACCTTGGCGACGTCGTACCTCTTCGGGTTGAAGAAGAGGTTGTCGAGCAGGGTCTGCGCGTTCTCCCGGGTCGGGGGCTCGCCAGGGCGGAGCTTGCGGTAGATGTCGAGCAGGGCCTCGTCCTGCCCGGCGATGTGGTCCTTCTCGAGGGTGGTCATGAGCAGTTCGGACCACCCGAACCGCTCGCGGATCTGGTCGGCCGACCAGCCGATCGCCTTGAGCAGGACGGTGACGGCCTGCCGGCGCTTGCGGTCGATCCGGACACCCACGGTGTCGCGCTTGTCGATGTCGAA
Organism: Paractinoplanes bogorensis; assembly: GCF_018829635.1. Taxonomy (GTDB): domain Bacteria; phylum Actinomycetota; class Actinomycetes; order Mycobacteriales; family Micromonosporaceae; genus Actinoplanes; species Actinoplanes bogorensis. Next base: position 99,043 of record NZ_JAHKKG010000012.1, on the reverse strand, counting down.
CTCCAGCCAGGCACCCCGGCTGGGGATGACCTTGACGCTGGAGAGGTCGCGGTCGGAGGTCTTGTCCGGCTCCTTGGTGAAGTACACGCCCGGCGAACGGACGAGCTGGCTCACCACGACGCGCTCCGTGCCGTTGATGACGAACGTCCCCTTGGGGGTCATCATCGGGAAGTCACCCATGAACACGGTCTGGCTCTTGATCTCGCCAGTCGTGTTGTTGGTGAACTCCGCGGTCACGAACAGCGGCGCGCAGTAGGTCAGATCCTTCTCTTTGCACTCCTCGATCGAGGCCTTGACCTCGTCGAATCGGGGTGACGAGAAGGACAGCGACATGGTGCCGGAGAAGTCCTCAATGGGACTGATCTCTTCGAGGATCTCTGCGAGGCCCGAGTGGGCGTGCGGGTCGTCCGTCGACCGGGCCTGCCAAGCCTCGTTCCCGACCAGCCAGTCGAAGGACTCCGTCTGGAGGGCAAGGAGGTTGGGGACCTCAAGTTGCTCGGTGATCCTGCCGAAAGAGACACGGCGGGGTGCGTAAGCGCTCGACGTACGGCTGGTCTTCGCAGGGCGGGAAGCTGCCAAGATGCGTCCTTCCGAGGACCGGTGCTGCTGATGCGGCTGCAGCTGCGGTATGCAACTGTCTGCGTGCACTCTGACGAGCCCCCAGGAATTCATCCGGATGGATGTCCCGACAGGGCTCAAGACAGAAGGCAGCGCAAACTAGCAGTGTAGCCGCTCGGCTAACCGCTGTCCAGCCCACACCTGAGGGGGCCTGCGGAACGTGTCCCCGCCGGCCTCTGACCTGCGCATCTCTAGGTCAGAACCGTCGTGCGGGGCCGCTCGGAACGCGGCAACTCTCCCTCTGGTGCCTAGCCACAGGACCCGGCCGAAACCGGTGTGCCCGCGGGGCGGCTGTCGCAAGCGCGGAAACTTGCTGCTGTCAGCGTGCCTGTCAGGGGACACACAGTCAAGGCCTGCGGCGCGGGTCGACTTCTCACCGTCGCCCACCCGGCGCGCTCTAGCGACCATACTCCACGGCTTGCCCGATTGGCCCCGCTTTGTACGTCGGGAGCCGGACAGCCGGCATCAATGCTCTGACCTGGGACGACAGGGGAAAGATACAAATGGCGGGAACCCCGTCACGGGGTCCCCGCCATTCGCAAGAGAAAGCAGTGGAGCGTTAGATCACTTGAGGGTGACCTTGGCGCCTTCGCCCTCGAGCTTGGCCTTGGCGGCCTCGGCCTTCTCCTTGTTGACACCCTCGAGGATCGCCTTGGGGGCGGACTCGACGGCGTCCTTGGCCTCCTTGAGGCCCAGGCCGGTCAGCTCACGCACGACCTTGATGACCTGGATCTTCTTGCCACCGTCGGCCTCGAGGACGACGTCGAACGAGTCCTTCTCGGCCTCGGCCTCGGGGGCAGCGCCGCCGCCACCGGGGGCAGCCGCGACGGCAACCGGGGCAGCCGCCTTGACGTCGAAGACGTCCTCGAACTGCTTCACGAACTCCGACAGCTCGATGAGCGTCATTTCCTTGAACGCGTCGAGCAGCTCGTCGGTGCTGAGCTTCGCCATATCTGGCAACCTTTCCTAGCTTCTTATGAAAAGTCGTACTGGTGCGCGGTGGCTCAGGCCTCCGCGGGACCGTCCTTCTCGCGCTTCTCCTGAAGAGCGGCCGCGAGGCGTGCCACCTGGGCCAGCGGGGCCTGGAACGTGCCCACGGCCTTGGCCAGGTTGCCCTTCATGGCGCCGGCCAGCTTGGCCAGCAGAACCTCACGCGACTCGAGGTCAGCGATCTTGTTGACGTCATCCGCCGAGATCGCCTTGCCCTCGAAAACACCGCCCTTGATGACCAGGACGGGGTTGGCCTTGGCGAAAGCCCGAAGGCCCTTGGCCGCCTCGACCGGGTCGCCGCTGATGAAAGCGAGCGCGGTAGGACCGGCAAACAGGTTGTCGAGGCCCTCGATGCCCGCGTCAGTTGCGGCACGCTTCGCCAGGGTGTTCTTCGACACCGCGTACTTGGTGTCGCTACCCAGCGAACGGCGCAGCTCGGTGAGCTGCTTGACCGTGAGACCGCGGTACTCGGTCAGCACGGTGGCCGACGAGTTGCGGAAATCGTCCGTCAGCTCAGCAACGGCGCTGGCCTTGTCGGCCCGGACCGGCTTGTCCGCCATGTCCCTCCTCTCTCAGTGCTCGAACCGCTGGTCGAGAGTGAAGGAGGAGCAAAATGAGAAACGCCCCGGCGCAGGGCGCACGGGGCGGGATCGGCCTGAATGGTCAAGGCGCAGTCACGAACCGTTCTCCCCTGCGCGGGCCGCCCGCATTGTGCGGGACCTTCGACCGTGGCTAAGGGGCAGCCACGGCGACCAGCGGTCTATGGGTGGAACTTCGATTCGCAAGAGTACGCGACGGTGCTGCAACCGCCAAATCGGCCGGGTCACGTGCCCAACCCACCCGACCGGGGGGCCTCCACCCTAAACAGTGGGGCGGTTGTGTCGGCCGGGTTATCCACAGGGCGTCGGGTTGTCCACAGGGTGCGGTGACCGGGGCTGCGGTAGCTGGCAGGCTGCGGGGCTATGAACGAGAGCGGCGGAGCTGGGCGTATCCGAGCAGGGCGGCGGCGCACCAGAGCGCGGCCCAGCCGGTGAGCAGAGCCAGTGCGGGTGCGCCGGGCAGCTCCCGGCCGCTGAGAGCCCGCGCGGTGGCCATGACCGGCGGGACCAGCCACGGGGCGACCGAGCCCTGCAGGCCCAGCACCACGACCAGGACGGCGGCGGTGACCAGCACGGCGACGCCGTTGCGGACGCCCCGGGTCACGGCGCGGCTGGCCAGAGCGCCCACGGCGATGGCGGGCGGGACGGCGAGCAGGTGGGCCAGGACGCCCAGCGCGACGCCGGGACCGAGCGCCTTGGTGGTGTCGATGCCGTTGAACAGCCAGGGGGCGCCCATGGCCAGGGCGCAGACGACCAGCGCGAGCACGGCGGCGGCGAGCAGGCCGGCGGTGGCCTCGGTGCGGGCGCCGACCGCGACCCTCGCCAGGCGGCGCTGCACGTCGGGCTCGGTGTCCAGCAGGAGCTTGGTCTGCCAGGCCAGCACCGGGAACAGGGCGGCCGCCGAGTAGCCGTAGGCCACCGCCGCCGGGGACGCTCCCCCGCCGTAAATGACGCCGAGGACGACCAGAACGGCGATGGCAGGCGGCAGCATCCGGCCGCCGCGCAGGAAACCGGCGAGGCGCATGCGGATCAGGGGACTCATCCGCGCTCCCATGAGCCGTCGGCGGCCTTGCGGGCGTTCGCCCCGCCCGGGGTGATAGATGCCGTCGGGCCCGGGACGGGCTCGGTGCGGTTGGGGGCGGAGACGTCGCGTACGGAAGAAACAGCGTGACCCTGAGCTCTCAGCCGGACCACCGTCTCGTCCACGGCGGCGCGCGGCACGGTGATCTCGATGACGACCTGGTCGTGCGCGGGTGGCGGAGGCGGCTCGGCGGGCGCGAGAGTGCCCTCGGCGACCTGCCAGTGGATGGCCCCGGGCAGATGGGCGGTCTCGCCGCGATGGTCGCTGAGCAGCACCATGCCGCCGGCCGCGGTCACCTCGGCGACGATCTCGGGGACGAGGGTGCGCGCGACCGCGTCGAGACCCTCCCACGGCTCATCGAGAATGAGCAGGCCGGGGCGGGCGATCAGGGCCTGGGCCAGACCGACCTTCTGCGCGGTGCCCTTCGAGAGATCGCTGAGCCGGGTGCCGGTGTGCGCGGTGAGCAGCAACCGCTCGATCCACTGGTCGGCCTCGCCCGGATCGTGGCCTCGTAGCTCGGCCATGCGGTGCAGATAGTCGCCCGCGGTGAACGGCTGGTCGGCCGGGAATCGCTCGGGCACCCAGCCCACGATCGGCGGGCGGTCGCGCACGACGCCGCGGGACGGACGCAGGACGCCGGCGGCGAGCTGCAGGAGCGTGGACTTGCCGGCGCCGTTGCGGCCCAGCACCACGACCGTCTGGCCGGGCTCGACCGCGGCATCGACCTCTCGCAGCGTCCAGTCGGCGCGGCGGCCGTAGCGGAACCACACTCCGTCGAAACGCACGACGGAACCTTGCCATACAAAAAGCCCCCGGGGTGTCCCCCGGGGGCCTTGCGAAAACCGATCAGGCCTCGGTGCTGGTCAGGCCCTTGACCACGTTCGGGTCGACCGGCACGCCGGGGCCCATGGTGGTGGTGACGGTGACCTTCCTGAGGTACTTGCCCTTGGCCGCGGACGGCTTGGCCCGCAGCACCTCGTCGAGCACGGCGCCGTAGTTCTCGACGAGCTGCTGCTCGCTGAACGACGCCTTGCCGATGATCAGGTGCAGGTTCGAGTGCTTGTCGACCCGGAAGGTGATCTTGCCGCCCTTGATCTCGTTGACCGCCTTGGTGACGTCCATGGTCACCGTGCCGGTCTTCGGGTTGGGCATGAGACCACGCGGGCCGAGGATGCGGGCGATGCGACCGATCTTGGCCATCTGGTCGGGCGTGGCGATGGCGGCGTCGAAGTCGAGCCAGCCACCCTGGATGCGGGCGACGAGCTCGTCGGTGCCGACCTCGTCGGCGCCGGCCGCGACGGCCTCTTCGGCCTTGGCGCCCTGGGCGAAGACGATGACGCGGGCGGTCTTGCCGGTGCCGTGCGGCAGGTTGACCGTGCCGCGAACCATCTGGTCGGCCTTACGCGGGTCGACGCCCAGACGCATGGCGACCTCGACGGTGGCGTCGAACTTGGTCGGGCTGGCCTCCTTGGCCAGCTTGACCGCCTCGGCGGGCTCGTAGAGCTTGTTGGCGTCGATCGTCTCGGCGCCCTTGCGGTAGCCCTTGCTGCGCTGCATGTTCACTTACTCCTGTGGTAGATGGCGGGCCCGTCTTGGTTTACCGGGCCCTCCCACTGACGTGCTTGTCAGATCTTGGCGACCTGGTTGAAGTTCAGCTCCACCGGCGTCTCACGGCCGAAGATGGAGACCAGAACCTTCAACTTCTGCTGGTCGGCATTAATTTCGCTGATCGAGGCGGGCAGCGAGGCGAACGCGCCGTCGGTCACCGTGACCGAGTCGCCGACCTCGAAGTCGAGCACCTTGATCTCGGGCTTGGCCTTCTTCTCCTCCTGCTCGACGGCCGGTGCCAGCCACTTCAGCACCTCGTCGAGCGAGAGCGGGGCCGGCCGGTCGACCCGGTCGGTCGCGCCCACGAAGCCGGTCACACCGGGCGTGTTGCGCACGCAGGAGTAGGACTCGGGCGACAGGTCCATGCGGACCAGGATGTAGCCCGGGAAGACCTTGTTGTTGACCTGGACGCGCTTGCCGCCCTTGACCTCGACCTCTTCGCGGGTCGGGACCTCGACCTGGAAGATGAAATCCTCCATGTCGAGGCTCGTGATGCGGGTCTCGAGGTTGGTCTTGACCTTGTTCTCGTAACCCGCGTAGGAGTGCACGACGTACCAGTCGCCCGGCGCGTAGCGCAGCTTCTGCCGAAGCTCCTGTACCGGGTCGTAGTCGGGGTCGTCCTCGGGGTTCACCGTGGCGACCGGGGCCGGCTCCTCGACGGTCTCCTCGGCCTCGACCTCCAGCGAATCAGCGGCCTCGACCGACTCGTCGGTGTCCGCCGTGGCCACCGACGACTGCTCGTCGGTCACCTTCGCGGTCTCGTCGTCGTACTCAGGCACGCTCGCTCACTTCCAGCTATGTCTTCTCGGGGGCGGCGTCAGCCGCCGAACGCCCAGAGGATGGCCTTGCCCAGGCCCAGGTCCAGCAGGCCGACGATCGTGGTCATGACCGCCACGAAGACGATCACGATCGTCGTGTAGGTCAGCAGTTCCTTGCGCGTGGGCCAGATGACCTTACGCAGTTCGCTGACGACCTCACGGAAGAAACCACCGATGCGACCGAAGAAGCCGGTCCGGCGGACCTCCTTCTTCGGCTTGGCCGACCGCTCGGCGAGGGCGGTTCCGCCGCGGCCTACCGGCTCATCGGCGTCGGTCGCGTCGTTGTCGTCCTCGACGGCTTCGTCGAACACCTCGTCGTCGGCAGGGTCGCCGGCGTCACCGGGTCGGTTCCTGTCGGCCATGGCGCCCTACTTCCGTCATCGGTGGGGGTCCCCTGTCGGCGCTCACCGGCGGCGGAGGTCGTGCGGACCGCGCACCGGGCGGGCACGTCTAGGAGGATTGCGCAGGGGTGACAGGACTTGAACCTGCAGCCTGCGGTTTTGGAGACCGCTGCTCTGCCAATTGAGCTACACCCCTATGTGAAGCCACACCCCATTATCGGGGGAGCCCCACGGCGCACCAGTGTACGGGTTCACACCAGGTTCGCCCAACCCGGCCCCGACTCAGCGTTTCCGGATCGTCGCCGTCGCCATCGAGAGGACCTTTTCGCCCTGGCAGGTGGCGGTCAGCGCGAGTTTCGTGTGGCCCTCGTCGGTGGTTCCCTTGACCGTGCCGGTGACGACCACCTCGGTGCCCTCGTCGGTGTCGGGAACCGGCACCGGGCGGGAGAACCGCACGCTGTATTCCACGACCGCGTCGGGGGCGCCGGCCCACGCGGTGACCGCCCGGCCGACCAGGGCCATGGTGAACATGCCGTGCGCGATGACGCCGGGCAGGCCCACGCTCTGGGCGACCCGGTCACTCCAGTGGATGAAGTTGAAATCGCCCGAGGCGCCGGCGTAGCGCACCAGGTCGGCCCGGGTGATCCGGAAGGTCTGCGGCTCCAGCTCGTCGCTCATCAGTGCTCTCCCCGCTGCACGAGCTTGGACCACACGGTGACGACCGGCTCGCCCTCGGCCGTGGAGACCTCGGTGCGGGTGGTCAGGAAGTCGTGCCCGCCGCGCGAGGTGATGTCGTCGACCGAGTTGACGCAGACCAGCGCGTCGCCGGCCACGACCGGGCGGGTGTACGCGAACTTCTGGTCGCCGTGCACGACGCGGCTGTAGTCCAGGCCCAGCGCCGGGTCGTCGATGATCTGCCGGCTGGACGTCATCGTGATCACGACCGGGAAGGTGGGCGGGGCGACGACGTCGGCGTAGCCGATCGCGCGGGCCGCCTCGGGGTCGTGATATTCCGCGTCGGTGGCGCCGATGGCCCGGGCGAACTCCCGGATCTTTTCGCGACCGACCAGGTAGGGCTCGGTGGGTGGCCAACTGCGGCCGATGAAGGACTGGTCCAGGGGCATGCTCTAGAAACTACTGCCCCGGAAACGACTCTGCGCCGCCCGGTACTCGACCGGACGGCGCAGGTGTTGTCTTAAAGGTCAGCGGGTCTCGCGGTGCAGGGTGTGCTTGCCATCGCGCGGGCAGAACTTCTTCAGCTCGACCCGGTCGGGGTCGTTACGCCGGTTCTTCCGGGTGATGTAGTTCCGGTCCTTGCACTCCGTGCACGCCAAAGTGATCTTCGGACGGACGTCGGTCGCCTTGGCCACGACGGGTTGCCTTCCTGCTAACGGGGTTTAAACGACGCTCCAGACTACTTCGTCAGGACGCCGACATGCAAAGTGGGACCCCGGCTGGGATCCCCTCTTGCAAAGTAGCGGTGGCCGGACTTGAACCGGCGACACAGCGATTATGAGCCGCTTGCTCTGCCATCTGAGCTACACCGCCGAGCCAGGCTCAAGTCCAGCGCCTGTGGCGGGAACGAACCCGGTAGAGCCCCCTTACGGAATCGAACCGTAGACCTTCTCCTTACCATGGAGACGCTCTGCCGACTGAGCTAAGGGGGCCTGCGCGCGATCGCTCGCTTGCTGCGCAGTCGAAAGCTTACACGGCCCGGGCAGGGGGGTGAAATCGACTCCCCCAAACCCGCATTCGCGCAGGTCAGATCACGGCTCGGAGCCTGCGGACCTCGCCCGCCGGAGTGGTCGCCGGCTCGGTCTGAGCGCTGAACCAGGCCTCGAGACGCTCGTAGGGCAACGGCCGGCTGAACAGATAGCCCTGACCGATCTCGCAGCCCATCTCTTCGAGCAGGTCGAGGGTGAGCTCGCTCTCGACACCCTCGGCGACCACGGTCAGGCCGAACTCACGGGCCAGGCTGATCACGGCCCGCACGATCGCCAGGTCGCCGGTGTCGGTCGCCATGCCCTGCACGAAGCTGTCGTCGATCTTCACCTCGTGCACCGGCCACTGACGCAGATAGGACAGTGAGGACGCGCCGGTGCCGAAGTCGTCGACGCTCAGCCGCACCCCGAGGTCGCGCAGCCGATAGAGGGTGGGCAGCACGCGCTCGATGTCGCCGAGCATGCCCGGCTCGGAGATCTCGAAGGTCACCTGGGCCGGGGCCACGCCGTACTGCTCGAGCAGCGACGCCACCTGATCGGGGAAGCGCGAGTCGAGCAGCGTACGCACCGAGAGGTTGACCGCGATCGACAGCGGACGTTCCTGGTCGGCCCACTCACGGCACCGCCGCAGGCCCTGCGTCAGGACCACCTCGGTCAGACGGGAGAGCTGTCCGGTGTGCTCGGCCACGGCCACGAAGTCTTCCGGCGACACCTCGCCTTGGGCCGGGTGCTGCCAGCGGGCCAGGCACTCCACGCCGACCAGATGGCGGTCGGTCAGCGTCACCTTGGGCTGGAAGTAGACGTCGAGGGCGCCGTTGTCGAGGGCCGTGCGCAGATCGGCCGCAATGCCGAGGCGGCGGACGGCGCGGGACTCGAGGGCGGGGTGGAAGAGCTGGACGCCGTACGGGAGCACCTTGGCCGAATTGGCGGCGAGCTCGGCCCGTTGGAGCAACGTCTCGGGGTCACCGCCGTGGTCGGGATAGACCGCCACACCGACCGCGGTGTCGACGTCGAGGGTGAGCGTGCCCACGGTCATCGCGCCGCGCATCTGCTCGCGCATCTCGGTGGCCATCTGCACGGTCGCGTCGGTGCTCTCGGCCCGCAGGGTCACCACGAACTCGTCGCCACCGATGCGGCCGACCAGCGCGCCCGGGCCGGCGATGGCCCGCAGCCGCTCGGCCACCTCGGCCAGCAGCTTGTCGCCGGCGGCGTGGCCCATCGACTCGTTCACGTCGCGCTGGCCGTCGACGTCGAACAGCATGACTGCGACAACCTCGTCCTCGGCCCGCACCTTGACCGACTCGGCCAGCGCGTCGGTGAGGCGGCGGCGGTTGGGCAGCGCGGTCAGGCGGTCGTGGTACGCGTCGTAGAGCAGCCGGTCGACCAGGCGCCCGTTCTCGACGGCGGCCGCGGCGTGCGCGGCGATCGTCTCGAGCACCTGGATGTCGGCGGCCCGGAAGGAACGCGTGTCACCGAGCCGGTTGACCACCTCGAGCGTGCCGATCGTGGTCTGCCCCGACCGCAGCGGGACGATCAGGATGTCTTTGATCTTCGCCGCGCGCAGCGGCTTCCGCAGCTCCTGCGTGTCGGGGAAACTCGGTCCGATGGCCAGGGTGCCGCCGTCGGCGACGGCCTGCTCGCGAATCGAGGCCGGGGCCGGGGAGAGATCGAGCAGGCCCTTGTTCTCGACGCGGGCGGTGAGCAGCACCTCGGGGTGCCTGTCCTGCGGGGCGAGCCAGAGCGTGGCGTATTCCGACCGCATCAGCGACTGCACCCGGCTCAGCAGCGCGTCGGGCAGGCCCGAGTCGGCCGCCACCGCGCGGACCGCCTTGGTGAGCTCGTAGACCTCGGCCAGGGTGCGGTGCTGCCGGAAGAACTCGGCGAACGACCGCAACATGAGGATGAGCGCGGCGACCAGCACGGCCAGGGGCACGGCCGACCAGTAGGTGGCGTCGAGCGCGACCAGGAAGACCAGGCCGATCACCGTGTTGATGCTCGCGACGATCAGCACCGAGACGCCGCTGCGCAGAACGTCCTGACCGGCCCGGAAGCCCTGGACGACGCTCATCACACCGGCGACGGACGCCACATCGACCGCCGTGTAGACCAGCAGCGCGGCCGCGAGAATGAGCCAGGTGCGCGGGTCGCGGCCGTCGAACCGCGGGAACGCGGCGATGACCAGCAAGGCCAGCGAGATGCCGGTCGAGCTCTTGGCGACGTTGAACCACAGCTTGGACGGTGTGATCACCGCGGACCGGATCAGCTGGGTCACCAGGGTGCCGACGGCGACAACGCAGATCACCATCGGCGGCGGCAGGTAATACAGCACCAGGACGAAGGGAACCTCGACCAGAACGATGCTGTATGTACTACGCCGGATAACTACATTGAAGACACCGACATAGACCAGGCAGACGCCGGCGAGCGACAGCAGACCGTAAGGCCATTTGCCGATCCATCCCGGGTCATTGGCCCAGAAGACGGCGAAGCAGGAAAGAGTGAAGACGGCCAGCGGGCCGGTGATGAGCCAGGCGTACTGCGCGGAACGCGACCGCACTCGTAGACGCTCGGCCATCGCGCTCCTCGTCGATATCGGCGCTCGTGACCTGCCGGTCAGCGGGCGTGGACCCCTAATCCCACTCGATGCCGAGGCTGGACTGAACCGGCCCCGAATTGGCGCTGCGTGCCGCAGCCGCATTGCTTTCAGTGGCATCGTGAGCAGAGACCGCAGCGACGCCCCCGAAGGCGGCGGCGAGCACGAAAACCAAGCCGGCGAGGCGGCCCAGCTTCCTTGCGAACATGTTTCACTCCTGCGGTTTTTGAACGCGCTCCGGTGGGGGGTTCCATGATGGTGCCACACGTGTTGTGCGACTGGCAGTGTCCGACGCCGGGTCGAAACCGCACATGAGGAAATCCTGACCGAACGGCTGAGCGACGCCCCCCACGGTTACGCGCAAAATTGACAACTTTACGTCCGAAATAACCGGAGAAGTGAGGGCAATTCGCCTCTCAGGCGCCCCTTGACCTTGCCTTACGCCGTGGCAGCCGGCCGGTCGGTCGCGCTGTATTGCGACCACGAACCGGGATAGAGACGCCCCGGAGCGAAACCGGCCCGTTCCAGGGCCAGCAGGTTGTGACAGGCGGTGACGCCGGAGCCGCAATAGGAGACAACCTCGGCGCCATCGGTGACCCCGGCCGCGGTGAACCGCTCACGCAGCACCTCGGGCGGAAGGAAACGACCGCCGACGTCGACATTTTCCCGGCACGGAACGCTGCGGGCGCCCGGAATGTGGCCGGGGCGCGGATCGATCGGCTCGGACTCGCCGCGGAACCGCTCGGGCTGGCGCGCGTCGATCACCACGAAGTCGCTCGAGGTGGCGTCGTCCAGACCGGCCAGGCGCTCGGCCGGCCACGGGCGCGTCACCCGGGCCGCGACCGGGCGCTCCGGCACGGCGGTTTCCAGTTCCTTTTCCCCGTACGCGTCCAGGCCGCCGTCGAGAAGTGCCGCGTCCTGCCCGAGCGCGCGCAGCATCCAGACCAGCCGGGCCGCCATCACGCCACCCGCGTCGTCGTACGCGATCACGGTGTCGTCGTCGCCGATGCCCAGCGCGGACATCCGCTCGGCGAAGTGCGCCGGGTCGGGCAGCGGGTGCCGGCCGTCGGCGGACGTGGGCGGGGCGGCCAGATCGGCGTCGAGGTCGACGAACACGGCACCGGGCAGGTGACCCCGCGCGTACGCGTCGGCGCCCTTACGCCCGTCGAGGTAGGCGCGCACGTCGGCGAGGATCACCCGATCGCGCCGGCGACGGACCCACTCGGCGCTGACGACCGGCTCGATCACCCTCGGAACTCCCTATCGATTGACGGGCCTCTGCCGGGCCCGCGGCCGGAACCGCACCAGGGCCACCGCCGCCATGATCATGGCAAGCACGGTGATCGTGGTGGTGACGACGGGACTGTTGATACCCGTGGCGATCACCACCAGGCCCAGCGAGGTGCCGAAGAGAAAGTGGTAGAAACCGGCGTCGCGGACCGAACGGAAGGCCCGGGAGGTCGGCGTCGGAGCCCGGCCGGTCACCAGGATGACCAGGCCGAACACCGCCAGCCCGGCCCCGGCCAGGCCGCCGGCCAGCATCGTCCAAGCACTGGTGCTCATGGCCCCAGTCTGGGGCCATGAGCCGCCCGGATCAGCGGTAATTGGTGAACTGGAGGGCGACGCCGAAGTCCTCGGCCTTGAGCAGCGCGATGACGGCCTGCAGATCGTCGCGCTTCTTGCCGGTCACCCGCAGCTGGTCACCCTGGATCTGGGCCTGCACACCCTTGGGGCCCTCGTCGCGGATCTTCTTGCTGATCGCCTTGGCCTTGTCGGTCTCGATGCCCTCGATGACCTTGCAGTCGATCTTGTAGGTCTTGCCGGACTGCCGGGGCTCCCCCGCGTCGAGCGACTTGAGCGAGATGTTCCGCTTGACGAGCTTCTCCTTGAAGACGTCGAGCGCGGCCGAGGCCCGCTCCTCGGTCTCCGAGGTGATGGTGATCCCGTTCTCCCCCGATTTGGCGACGGTCGTGCCCGTGCCCCGGAAGTCGAAGCGGGTGCCGAGCTCCTTCTCCGCCTGGTGGAACGCGTTGTCGACCTCCTGCTGATCGACCTTGCTCACGATGTCGAAGGACGGGCTGGCTGCCATGATCAGACTCCTGCGGCTGGCTTTCGGCGGGATGAACGGGAGCCGTCGACCGGCCCCCGACATGCCGACCGTACCCGGTTGCGAATCCGGTCCGCGGTACGGCTAAGCTGTTCTCCGCTGCCACGGGAAACTGTGGTGGTGTGCCCAGGCGGGTTGCCCGAGCGGCCAATGGGAGCGGACTGTAAATCCGTCGCGAAAGCTTCGAAGGTTCGAATCCTTCACCCGCCACAGGCAGACAGAAAGGCCCTCGACTTCGGTCGGGGGCCTTTTGCGTTTCCGCCATTCGGTTAGATGACCGGCATGACCTTGCCGACTACTGATGAGCTCGCCACCCCGGATGGGCGGGTGCTTCGCTATTGCCTGTACGGGCCCGCGGACGGGGTCCCGGTGATCTTTCACAGTGGCTCGCCCAGCTGTCGATGGAAGCGGCCCGATCTGATCGGTGTGATGGAGCGCAGCCGGCTGCGCCTGCTCGTTTACGACCGGCCCGGCTACGGCGGGTCGACGCGGCAGCCCGGACGGTCGGTGGCCGACGCCGCTGCGGACACGCGGGCGCTGGCCGACGCGTACGGGTGGGGAAGGTTTGGGGTCTTCGGGGGTTCGGGCGGTGGCCCGCATGCCTTGGCGACCGCCGCCCTGCTCGGTGACCGGGTCGCTCGGTGCGCTGTGCTGTCGGGGATCATGCCGCGGCCGCCGGCCCCGCCGGAGGAACAGGTGCGCTCCAGCGTCACGCGAAACGGCGCGGGGGTCATGGAGAAGATCGCGGCGGGCGGGCCCGAGGTGCCGTGGGTGCCGGGACCTCCGGCCCGCGACGATCCGGATGCGGTGGCCCGGCTGCGGGCTACGTTCGTGGAGAGCATCGACGGATGGGTGGACGACACCCTCGCCTTCGGGCGGCCGTGGGGCTTCGACCCGGGTGCGATCGCCGTGCCGGTGGGCAGTTGGCGGGGCTCGGACGACACCGCTGTGCCGGCTGAGGACGAGGCGTGGATCCGGGCGAGTGTTCCGGGAGCGCGTGGATACGAATACTCCGGCGGGCACATCCCGGGCGTGGATACGTACGGGGAAATCTTCGGGTGGCTGGCGCTCAGTCAACTCACAGCTCACGATGGATGAAACCGCAGGCCAGCGACGTTCCATAGGTACGTGACCACAACCCGGTCACATGTCTAAGGAGTCCTGTTGCACAGCCATCACAACGGCCTCAAGACGGCCGCTCTGCTGGGTCTGCTGACCGCCCTCATCCTGGGTGCCGGCTACTGGCTCGGTGGCAGTGGCGGTCTGGTCTTCGCCGTTCTCATCTCGCTGGCGATGAACGCCGGCACCTACTTCTTCTCCGACAAGCTGGCCCTGCGGGCGATGCGCGCGCAGCCGGTCAGCGAGGCGCAGTTCCCCGAACTCCACCAGATGGTGCGGGAGCTCTCGCAGACCGCGGGGCAGCCGATGCCGCGGCTCTACGTGTCGCCGACGCTGCAGCCGAACGCGTTCGCGACCGGCCGCAACCCGCAGCACGCGGCGGTGGCCGTGACCGAGGGGATCGTGCGCCTGCTCAGTCCGCGTGAGTTGCGGGCCGTGATCGGGCACGAGCTGTCGCACGTCTACAACCGCGACATCTTGATCTCGAGCGTGGCCGGGGCGCTGGCCGGCATCATCACGATGTTCGCCCAGCTGGCGATCTTCCTGCCGCTCGGCGGGTCGGACGACGACGACAGCCCGAACCCGGCCGCCCTGCTGCTGATGCTGATCCTCGGCCCGCTCGCCGCCAGTGTCATCCAGCTGGCGATCAGCCGTAACCGGGAGTTCCAGGCGGACGCCGACGGTGCCACCCTGACCCGCGACCCGCTGGCCCTGGCCGGCGCCCTGGAAAAGATCCACTACGGGGCTCAGCGGATGCCGTTGCCGGCCGACAACCGGCTCACCAGCGCCGCCCACCTGATGATCGCCAACCCGTTCCGGGGTGGCGGCCTGGCCAAGCTGTTCTCCACCCACCCGCCGATGGAGGAGCGCGTCGCCCGCCTGCGCCAGCAGGCCGGTGCGATCCAGTACGCACGCTGACCTTTCCTCCGCACGAGGGGTCGCCCGAGAAGGGCGGCCCCTCGCTGTGTTTCCCGACACCACACCTCATATTGCGGATGTGTTGCGAGGCCTCCGGCCGTTAAGGTCCGGGTGGCCTGATCGGTCGTTACACAGCACACGAGGAGGACGGGAAAGTGACCGCGTTGCGTCAGTATCTGAGCGTTTGGCATCTGCCGGGCGGACGGGTCCTGCTGAGCGTAGGAGTACTCGCCCGTCTCGGGATCGGCATGACCCCGCTGGCCCTGCTGCTGCTCGTGCAGGCCTCGACCGGCAGCTATGCCGCGGCCGGCCTCGCCGGTGGCGTCTACGCCCTGGCCGGCGCGGCGCTGAGCCCGGTCGCGGGCCGGCTCGCCGACCGCATCGGCCCGGCGCCGATCCTCACCGCGACCGCCGTGCTGCACCCGCTCGCCCTGGTCGCACTGGTGCTGATCAGCCGGGGCGGTTCGGCGGCGCTGCCGTGGATCTTCGTGGCCGCGGCCCTGGCCGGTGCCACCTATCCGCCGCTCACCGCGGCCATCCGGCGGGCCTGGACCGACATGACCGAGCCGGGCGGCGGCCGGCACCACCTGCGCGGTGCCGCCATCGCCGCCGAGACCTCCCTGTTCGAGTTGGTCTTCGTGCTCGGCCCGATGCTCGTGGCGGCCTTCGTGGTGGTCACCAGCCCAGCCACGGCGCTGCTGGGAGCCGCGGTGGCGACGTTCGCCGGCACCCTGTGGATCTCACGGCTGCCGGTCATGCGGCAACCGCACCGGCCCGAGCACGACGCGGCGGCCCGCGGTCTGGGGCCGCTGAAGGTGTCCGGCTTCCCGGCCCTGCTGGTGTGCGTGATCGCGCTCGGCATCGGGTTCGGTGCGGCCGGCGTCATCGTCCCGGCCTACGCGAGCCAGCACGGCGGCGGAGACGGCCTGGGCGGCGTCCTGCTCGGCATCTGGGGTGTCGGCAGCGCGATCGGCGGGATCTGGTTCGGCACCCGGCGGCCCGCGATGGAGCTGCCCCGGCAGTTCGCGTGGCTGCTCGGCGCGGTCTCCACCAGCTTCCTGGTGCTGGCCTTCATGCCGAGCCCGCTCTGGCTGGGCGTGGCGCTGGTGCTCGGGGGTGCGGTCATCGCCCCGGCGCTGACCGTGGAGACCAATCTGGTCGGTCGGCTGTCGCCGCCGGCGATGCTGAACGAGGCGTACACCTGGGTCGTCACCGTCTCGGTGGCCGGCAGTGCCGCCGGTGGCGCGGTGGCCGGAGCCATCGTGGACCAGCCGGGTGGACTCGGGTGGGCGTTCGCGTTCGCGTCGGCCGTGCTGATGGTGGCCGCGCTGGTCGCGGCCGTGCCGCACGGTTCGATCGCCCGGGCCGACCGGCGGGCCACCGACCGTCTGCGCGAGGCACTCAGCCAATAGGGGAATTTCCCTCTGCCGGGCGCTGGGGACGCTCCGATAGCCTGACCCGATCGACGGGGGTGCGAAGGAGCGTCTGATGGCGAAAGAGGTCCGGGCCGACATCGAGACGATGCGGGCCGCCGACGCCGACCGGCAGAAGGTCGCCGAGCAGCTCAAGACGGCCCTCGACGAGGGTCGTCTCACGCTGCACGAGTACGACGAACGGACGGCGCTCGCCTATTCGTCGAAGACGTACCAGGAACTGCTGATGCTCCTGACCGACCTGCCCCGGCCGGGGCAGAGCGCGACTGAGGTGCGGGCCCGCCGCGACGCCGAGCGGCGCCGCGCGGCCCGCCGGCTACCGACCGCGATGCTCGTGCTGTGGACCATCTGGGCCTCGCTGACGGTGGTCAACCTGGTCGTCTGGGGCCTGGTCGTGGTCGGCAGCGACTCGGGCGTCTACCCCTGGCCGGTGTGGATGCTCGTGCCGGGGGCGGCGCTGGCCGCGACCACGGTCGGCGTCCAGCTCATCCGGAACCGCGCTTAGCTTGAGTTTTAACCTGTGCGGCGGGGCCGCGGGGTGGTCGGGGTCTTCTTTTTGGTGGTGTTGCTGGGGCGGTTTGTTCTGGTGACGATGTGGACGTCGTGGCGGGTGGCTGGTCGGTTGTTGGGGCGTCCGGGTGGTCGTCCTGGTCCTGGTCGGGTGGGTTTCGGTGCGCTGGTGGGAGTGCCGGTTTGTGTGTGCAGGTGCCGAAACCCTCTTCGGACGCGGGCCGGGGTGAGGCGTTCGGGTGGGGCGGGGCGTTCCCAGGGCCGGCGTAGGTCAGCGACCAGTGTTCGAGCGAGGCGGAGCTGGGTGTAGGCGGCTAGCAGCAGCCAGGTCCACCGGTCGGCGGTGGCGGGGTCGCGTAGTTTCGGGCTGGTCCAGCCGAGGGTTTGTTTGAGCATGCGGAAGGTGTGCTCGACGTCGAAGCGGCGCAGGAAGGCTTGCCAGAGCAGGTCGACGGTGTTGCTGTTGGCGGCGGGGATCGAGGACCACAGCCAGACCGGTTTCGCGGTCGCGCCCGATGGCAGCCGTTCGACGCGTAGCAGGACGACGGTGCCCTCGATGACCGGCAGGACACCGGCATGACCGATCCACGCGGTGCGATGGGTCAGGCGGGGGTGTAGCCGTTGCCAGGCCAGCACACTCGCCGTGCCGTAGAGCCGGGTCGTGGCGGTGATGCTGGTGTCCGGGCTGCCCCAGCTGGTGGGGTCGCCGAAGATGAACTCACCGCCGTGGCGTTTCGTGCGGCCCATCGTGCCGGGTTCGCGGGGCGGTGCGGCCCGTCGCAGAACCCGGTCCGACCGCATCCGGACCAGCACGTTCACGGGCAGATCTTGCAGCAGTAGCGCCAGCCGGGGACCGTCGTAGCCGGCATCCGCGACGATCCAGATATCGGGCTCGCCGGGCTGCCACTGCCCGGCGAGGATCAGCCGCTCGACGACCTCACGCAGCTGCCCGGCGGTCACCGTGGCGGCGTCGTCAACGGGCGCCAGGCGGCGGGCGTCCAGCGGGGCCGTCCACGAATGCCGTCCTGATTCCAACGCGACCACCACCGAATAGGGCCAGCCTGGAACACCGACGTGGGAGTCTTTCGCCCGGCCGTAGGTGTGACACAGCACCCGCTGCGGCGACGTGTGGGCTCCGGACGCAGCCAGCACGTCACGTCCACGGCCAGGACGACCCGGCCGTCCGCGGCCCGCGGGACCGGCACCGCGGCCACCGCGGTCCGCAACCGGTCGATATCGACCCGGCCGCGGTTCAACCCCGCATACATCGCGCCGTGACCACGCCGATGCTGTCCCGCCAGGGACAACTCAGCCAGCGAACGCACCGGTGTATCCCCGCACAACACAGCGTCTACCAGCTCGAACAACGCATCACGGCGTGCGGTCAGACAACGGTGGAACTCGGCCCGGAACTCGGCCAGACGCCCGAAAGCACCAGCCGGATCCACGTCAGGCACACTGATCATCAGGCAGCCCTTGATTCGGTTTTCTTCCCTCGACAAGAAGATGATCAATCAAGGGCTGCCCTCATGATCAACCGGGGTCGATACCACCCAGCCACACGTTAAAACTCAAGTTAGGGAAACAGTGCCCGGTCGACGACCGGGGCGAGCGCGTGGGCGTATGCCAGCGTCATGTGGCTGTCGTCCTTGTAGACCAGGGTGTTGCCGACGATGACCGGGCACCTGGTGTCGTCGCAGAACCACGGGGTCGGATCGATCACCCGGATGCCGGCCGCGCCGGCTGCCTCGGCCACCAGCTCGCGCTTGTCCTTCTCCTCGATCGCGTTGGCCACCGGGCGGTCGCACTTCGACAGGAAGCGGGCGTTGACCGCCGCGCACTCCGGGGCGTCGCTCGCGGGCCACGGCGTGTCCTGGAGCAGGACCTTCGGGATGCCGTCGAGCTTGGCCCAGGTCTGCTTCCAGCGCTCGACCCAGACCGGGTTGTCTTCGGTGCCGGTGACGCCCAGGTTGCGCCCGTCGGCCTGGATGATGCCGCCGTTGTCGAGGTCGTTGGAGGCCATCACGACCAGGTCGGGCTTGTCGGCCGCGACCCGCTCGAGGATCTGGTCACGCCAGGTCACGCACTCGGTGTAGGGCCGTTTGAGCGCCGGGTTGAAGGTCAGCACCTCGGGCAGCTGGCAGGACGCCTTGGTCAGCGCGACCAGTCGCCAGCCGTGGTTCTTGGCGACGTCGTCGACGGCCGGGAACCAGTGGGCGGCGTGCGAGTCGCCGATCAGATACATCGTCCGGGTGCCGGCCGGATCGCCGTACACACAATCCTTGTTCTGCCTGGTCTGGGTGTAGTTGAAGTGGCACTGGTCGCGGTAGATCTGCGGGCTCTGATCACCCGCCTCCGGCACCTTGGGCGTCAGATTGCCGGGCAGCACCGTGCCCCGGGTCGACGCGGTGATCAGCTCGGTCAGGCGGGCCTGCGGGTCGGCCGCGTTGGCCAGCTCGGCCTGGGTGTTCGGGGCCGACGGTCCGGACGGCAGCGGGGGCGTGTACTGGCTCACGAAGAGCGCGAACCCGGCGGCCGAGGCGGACAGGATGAGACCCAGGCTCAGACCCCGGCGGGCCCGGCCGCGCAGCCACGGCCGCATCCGGATCGGGTTTTCCACCAGGTGGTAGGTGACCCAGGCCAGGGCGAGCGCGGCGACGGCGAACATCAGGTTGGTCTTGACGCTCGCGGTTCGCGACAGTGCGGCCGGCCAGATCATCAGGACCGGCCAGTGCCACAGATACCAGCCGTAGGAGAGCTTGCCGATGAAGCGGAACGGGCCGGTGCCGATCAGCGTGCCCGCGCCCCAGCCGGCCGCGCTGGTGCCACCGGCGATCACGGCGGCGGTGCCGAGCACGGGCAGAAGGGCAACGTAGCCGGGGAACGCGGTCGACTTGTCGAAGGTGACGGCTGCGGCGACGACGGCCACCAGACCGCCCCACGTGAGCATGGCGGCAAGTGCTTTCGGCGTACGGCGTAGGAAGCCCCCGGACACCGCTACGAGCGCCCCGATGCCCAGCTCCCAGGCCCGGGTGTGCGACCCGAAGTAGGCCCACGGCGCCGCGCCGGCTGTCTGCTGGACGCTGACCACGAGCGAGACCACGACCAGGAGGCTCAGCGCGACCATGGCCCGGCGGTTGGCCCGGCGCCCCGACCAGACGGCGAGCAGCAGCAGCGGCCAGATCAGATAGAACTGCTCCTCGACCGCGAGCGACCACAGGTGCTGCAGCGGCGAGGGCGCGGCGGTGGCGTTGAGATAGTCGGTTCCCTCGTACGCGAGACGCCAGTTGATGCCGTAGAACGTGCTGTACAGGGCGTCCAGCGAGATCGACTTGAACCGGGTGGCGGGCAGCCAGAACCACGCCGCGACCACGGTGGCGACCAGCACCACGGCCGAGACGGGCAGGAGCCGGACCGCGCGCCGGGCATAGAAGCCGCGCAGCGAGATCGTGCCGGTCTTGCCGAGTTCCTTGAGCAGCAGCGTCGTGATCAGGAAGCCGGAGATGACGAAGAAGACGTCCACGCCGACGTAGCCGCCGGCGAACGCGCCGACCCCCACGTGGCTGAGCACGACCAGCACGACCGCGATGGCTCGCAGGCCCTCGATGTCGGGCCGGAACCCGATGTGCGGCCCCTCGGCTTTCGGGCTCGCCGGAGCCGGCCGGTGGCGCTGACCGTCCGGATTCGAGGACGGCGGCCGCTGGCCGACGATCGGGGCTTGGACTGAATAATTCATGGTCGCCGCACCAAAGTACTCAGGAGCCGGGGAGAGTTCGACTCGAACGGGTCGCGCTAGGGTCGAAATGTGACCTTGATCGAACGTGTGCCACTGTCCGTTCTTGACCTGGCCACCGTGCGTGCCGGGCACTCCAGCACGGACGCTTTGCTGGGCACGATCGCCGTGGCACGGGCGGCCGACGATCTGGGCTACCGCCGGTTCTGGGTAGCTGAGCACCACAACATGCCCGCCGTCGCGTCGACGAACCCTCCCGTCCTGATCGCGTCGGTGGCCGCACAAACCAGAACGATTCGGGTCGGATCGGGTGGCGTCATGCTGCCCAATCACATGCCGTTCGTGGTAGCCGAGCAGTTCGCCATGCTCGAGGCCCTCCACCCCGGACGCATCGACCTCGGTATCGGGCGCGCGCCCGGAACTGATCAGATGACGGCGGCCGCCCTGCGGGGCGTCTCGCCCTATCTGACGGTCGAACAGTTCCCCGACCACCTGCGCGCGGTGCTGGCCCTTCTCGGCGACGACCGGATCGACGCCGGCCCGACCGCCCGGCTGCGCGCCACACCCGCGCCGGAGAGCTTCCCCGAGGTGTGGATGCTCGGCTCCTCGACCTACGGAGCTCAGGTCGCGGCCGCGCTCGGACTGCCGTTCTGTTACGCGTATCACTTCGCGATGGGCTCCGACGTGGACCGCGCCCTCGAGCTCTACCGGTCCGGTTTCCAGCCGTCGCCACGGTTCCCCGAGCCCTACCCGATGGTCAGCGCCTCGGTGATCGCCGCCGCGACGACCGAGGAGGCCATCTACCTGGCCGGGCCGTCCCGGGTCATGGTGCAGAGCCTGCGGACCGGTCGCCTCGGTCCGATCGTCTCGCCCGAGGAGGCGGCCGACCTCGACCCGGAGCTGCCCGGCACGCAGTACGCCGGCACCGCCGAGGAGGTCGTGGCCGGACTCGACGACCTGATCGAGCGCACCGGAGCCCGCGAACTGATGCTGGCCGGCACGGTCTACGACCCGGCGACCAGGCAGGACACTCTTGCCCGAATAGCGAAGGCGTGGGGCATGTAGGGCCTTCGCTCCACGTAGGGCCTTTGCTCCGCGCGGGGTCGCGCGATCACGCAAAGCGACGACATGATCGCGGTATGAGCTGGCAGCTGACCGATGACGTCGAGACCTTCGCCGCCACCACGGGCGACTTCCTGCGCGCCCGGCCGGTCGAGAACACCGCGATGCTGACCGTGCTCGCCACCCTGCAGCGGCGCGGGTCACACGCGTACGGAGAAGGAACGCCCGTGCTCGGCTGGTGGAGCACGCCGTCCGGGCAGGTCACCGGGGTGCTGATGCAGACGCCGCCGCACCCGATGATGTTCAGCGACCTGCCGCCGCGCGCGGTGCCGGCCGCGGTCGAGGTGCTCGACGGCCTGCCGCTGCCGGGCGCCAACCTGCCGGCCGAGGCGGTGGACGGCTTCGCGGCCGGGTGGCGGCGGCGGACCGGGGTGCGGACCCACGTCGTACGGAGAACCCGCCTTTATCGCCTGGAGGGGTTGAATTTCCCGCCCGACCCCCCGCCCGGCCATGTGCGATTCGCCGAGGCCCACGACTCGGCGCTGCTGCAGGGCTGGTTGCTCGCGTTCCACGACGAGATCGGCGAACGCCGCCCGGCCGACCCGCAAGCGGCGATCGACGACCGATTGGCGTACGGGGGTGTGCTGCTCTGGGAAGACGGCGGGCAACCGGTATCGATGGCGATGTGCTCCCGTCCCGAGGCGGGCATGGTGCGCGTGCAGATCGTCTACACCCCTCCCGTACGCCGTGGGCGCGGCTACGCCGGAGCGGTGACTGTGGTCGCGAGCCAGGCCGCCCTCGACACCGGAGCGCGAGATGTGGTGCTCACCACCGACCTGGCCAACCCGACCAGTAATGCTTTGTATCAGCGGCTGGGCTACCGCCCGGTCGAGGATCGAGTGATCGTGGAGTTCACGGCATGACAGACGGCAAAGTGCTCTCGGTGAACGTGGGCGTCGCCCGGCCCAACCCGGCCAAGCGCAACGGCGGCCTGACCGGCATCGACAAGCTGCCGGTCGAGCACGCCGTCGAGGTGCGGGCGCCCGGCCCCAAGACGACCGGCCTGCACAGCGGGGTGGTCGGCGACCCGATCGGCGACATCAAACACCACGGCGGCAACGACCAGGCCGTGTACGCCTACTCCCGCGAAGACTACGAGTGGTGGGAAGAATCGCTGGGCCGGTCGCTGCCGGACGGCATGTTCGGCGAAAACATGACGACGGTCGGAATGGACCTGAACCAGACCCAGATCGGCGAGGTCTGGCGGGTCGGGGAGGTGCTGGAGCTGCAGCCGACGTTCGGGCGCATCCCGTGCTCGACGTTCCAGGCCAAGATGGGCGAGAAGCAGTGGTTGAAGCGGTTCGCGCGGGAGGCCCGCACCGGCACCTACCTACGCGTGATCACCCCGGGGCCGCTGCAGGTGGGCGATCCGATCTCGGTGGTGCATCGGCCAGCGCGGAGCATCGGGGTGTCGGAGGCGTTCGACATCTATATGCACCGCTCTGAGGAGCTGGCCCGGTTGCTGGTCGCCGAGGCCCTGCCGGCCGACTTGAGGGCCGAGATCGACCGCCGCCTGTGACGGTGCTCGGTGGGGCTGGGGTCGACCCGTTGCCGTTGGCCGACTCCGTGCATGCGTCGTCGGCGTACACGCGGGCAGCGCAGACCGGAGATCTCGTCGCGCTCGGGTTGCACACGCTCGGAGTGGCGACCATGCACACCGACGTGACCGGCGACGACCCGGAGGGCGAGCTGGTTCGGGCGTTACACGCGCGCTGCGCCGCCGGCTGCAGTGGTCGACTCGAACGGGGCGGAGAGGCCTTCTGCCGCCGGGTTCCTCTATGGATGGCTCGGCGGCGATGCCGTCGCACGGTGCGTGGGGATGGGTGCGGTTGCCGGCCCGTCGCTGACGTGATCTGGGAGGCGGCCGCCGCCTCGCGAGGCATGACGCGACGACTGACAGATGCCACCGTCATGTCCGGCGCCTCATCGCTCCCCGCGCGGGGAGCGGCTACCGCTTCAAGGCTCGATAACGGCGGAGGAGGGCGGTGATCTTGTCCTGGTCGGCGGCGCCGTTCAGTTCGGTGAGCAGGTCGTCCGGGCACAACTCGTAGAGGTCGCCCCACCAGCAGCGTCTCTTGTTGTCCCAGATCCGGTAGCCGCCGGGTACTCCTCGGGCGACGTACTGCCTCCTGCTCACAGGACAGCAGCCTACGAATGCCCGCTGCTGTAAGTCAGGACAATGCGTTGAAGAGGAGCTGGGGGGCGAAGCCCAAGACCACGGCTGCAGCGGCGGCGGTGATCAAGGCCGCGGCCAGTGGGCGGGTCACGGGGAAGCGCGGGTGGGTGGCGGCCTCGAGCAGGGTGGGGTCGACGACCGGGATGCCGGGGACTGTGGGGGTGGCGTAGAGCAGGGCGGCTACCCGTACGTAGTAGGCCAAGGCGACTACCGCGTTCAGGACTACCACTACGGCCAGCCAAGTCTCGCCGCCCTCAATCAAGGCGTCGACGATGGTGATTTTGGCGAACAGGCCCGCCAAGCCTGGGGGTAGGCCCGCCAAGCCGGCCAGGGAAAGGACCAGGGCGGCGCCCAACCACGGGGAACGGCGGGCGGCTCCGCGGTAGTAGAGGATGTCGCCGCCTGTGGCGCCGGCGGGACGCAGGGCCGCGATCACCCCGAAGGCGATGAACTCCAGGATGACGAAGAAGACGGCGTAGACGGCGGCCGCCTGGACGCCGTCGGCGCCCAGGGACAGCGGGGCCAGGATGTAGCCCGCCTGGGCGATCGAGGACCAGGCCAGCAAGCGGACCATGCGGGTCTGACGCAATGCCACCAGGTTGCCCACGGTCATGGTCAACAGGGCCAGGAAGGCGGTCAGAGTGGCGGCGTCCAGGCGTACGACGATGGCGGCCAGGGCCAGCACGCCGCCCAGCTTGGACGCCGTGGAGAGGTAGGCCGCGATGGGTAGGGGCGAGCCCTCGTACGTGGGTGGGGCCCACGCGTGCAGGGGGACGGCGGCGACCTTGAAGGCCAGGCCGACCACCAGGAGAGCGACACCGGCCTCGGCTACGGGGGCCGTGGGGCCGCTGCCGTTGATCAGGCGGTCGAAGTGCAGGGCGCCGGTGGCGGCGTAGTTGAGTGCCGCTCCTAACAGGGCGATCGCCGTGGAGATGACGCTGATCAGGAAGAACGTTACCGAGGCGGAGGCGGCCGAGGTCATCGGCTTCTCGCCGGGGGCGAAACGGCGCAGGCCCACCAGCAGGTAGAGCGGCAGGGTCAGGGTCTCCAGGCCGACGATCAGGGTGATCAGGTCGCCGGCGTAGCCGACCGCTACGCCGCCGGTCATCGAGGCGGCCAGCAGGAAGCAGTACTCCCCCGCCGGTGCGGTGCCCAGGCGCAGGGCCGGGATCGAGAGGGCCAGCACGCCTACGGTCAGGGCGGCGAACACTACCGCGGCGGTGGCGGCCAGCGGGCTCGGTACCCAGGAGCAGGCGTCTCCGGTGGGGGCGCAGAACGTGCCGGCGCGGGAACCGGTGATGATCGCGGCGGCGACCGTGGCCAGGCCGCCGGTGGCGAGCGTGCCGAAGACCGCGCCGCGGCGGGCTACGAGCAGGTCGGCGAGCAGCACCAGTACGGCGGTGCCGGCTGCGGCGTACAGGGGAAGCAGGGAAACGTGGTCGACGGTCTGGGCGCTCATCGCAGGGCCTCCGTCAAGGCTCGGACGGGGGCGCTCGTCGCGGCCAGCACCAGGGTGGGGGCCAGGCCCACGGCCAGGGTCAAGGCCGCCAGCGGAGACCAGGCGAACCACTCGGCGCCGCCTATCCCGGCGGGCACGGAAGCGGAACCGGTGGGGCCGTGGGTGACCTTGCGGAGCAGGCGGAGGAAGTACGCGGCGGTGAGCGCGCCGCCGATCGCGGCCAGCACGGCCAGCGTCAGCCAGAGGCCGCCGCCGCGCTCGACGGCGGCCACCACGGCGAACGCCTCGCCCCAGAAGCCGGCCAGGCCGGGCAGGCCGAGCGAGGCGATGGCGGCGAAACCGAGCAGGCCGGCCAGACGAGGGGCGGACTCGCGCAGACCGCCGAGGTCGGCCAGCTCGCCGGTGTGGGCCCGGTCCTTGATCGCGCCGGCCAGGAAGAACAGCAGGCCGGTGATCAGGCCGTGGGCGACGTTGCCGAGCAGCGCGGCCTGCAGGCCGGTGGCGGTCAGGGTGGCGATGCCGAGCAGCACGAAACCCATGTGGCCGACGCTCGAATAGGCGATCAGGCGCTTGAGCTCGGTCTGGCGCAGGCAGATCAGCGAACCGGCCAGGATGGCGGCGACGGCCAGGATGCCGAGCAGCGGCGCGGCCCACTCGGCACCGAGCGGGGCGACGCCGACCCCGATCCGGATCAGACCGTACGTGCCCATCTTGAGCAGCACCCCGGCCAGGATGACCGAACCCACGGTCGGGGCCTGGGTGTGCGCGTCGGGGAGCCAGGTGTGCAGGGGCCAGAGCGGGGCCTTCACGGCGAAGGCGACGGCGAACAGGGCGAACGCCGCCAGCTGGGTGGAACGGCTCAGGCCGGTGCCGCCGGTGAGCTGGGCGAGGTCGCCGGTGCCGGCGTTGACGGCGACCGTGATCACGCCGAGCAGCAGCAGGACCGAGCCGAACAGCGTGTAGAGGACGAACTTGCGCGCGGCCCGCCGCCGGTCGTCGCCACCCCAGCCGATGATCACGGCGTACATGGGAAGCAGGACGACCTCGAAGAACAGGAAGAACAGGATCAGATCCAGGGCCAGGAACGTGCCCAGGATGCCGGCCTCGAGGACCAGGAGCAGGGCGACCAGGGTGCGGCCCTGACCACCGCTGGGAACCTTTCCGATGGTGTACGCGCAACAGAGAACCGTGAGCAGGCCGGTGAGCGCGACCAGCGGGTAGGAGACGCCGTCGACGCCCAGATGGAAGTCGAGGCGCAGGGCGGGGACCCAGGAGACGTCGAACTCGGTCCACGGGCGGAGGGCCGTCGGCGTGGCCGAATAGGTGGTCCAGCCGTCGTCACGGGCGAACGGGAGCACGGCGATCGGGATCAGGGTGACCGCGGCGAAGATCGTGCCGGTGACGCGGGCGGCGTGGTCGCGACCCCGCGGGAAGAGGGCGATGACGGCCGCACCCAGGGCGGGAACGAGCAGAACGGCGACCAGAAGAGCGCTCATGCGGCGGCTCCGAACAGGACGGCCAGGGCGCCCAGGAACAGGGCGCCGGCCAGGACGGCGGCGGCCGCTGCGGGCAGGGGAACGCGGTGGGCGTACGCGAGGGCGGCGCCCACGGTCGAGGTGGTCTTGCCGGTTCCCTCGACGGCGGCGTCCACCACCTTCTCGTCGACCGTGGTGACGGCACGGGCGAGGGCGCGAGTAGGGCGTACGAGGAAACGGTCTTGAATCTCATCGAGCCGGAAACCCGCCGCCAACAGGGGACGCGCGCGGCCCAGAGCCATCGCGGGATCGACTCCGGGCACCTCGCGCCACAGCCACCACGCGGCCGTCGCGCCGGCCGCCAGCAGGATCAGGGGCAGGACGATGGCCACGCTGAGGTGCGGATCTTCCAGCTCGAGGGCGGTGCGGAAGGCCGGCGCGTACGCGGCCACGCCCAGCAACGCGGCCGGAATCGCCAGCAGCAGGATCGGCCAGCGCATGGCGGCGGGCGGATCGTGCGGAGTCGCCGGTTCGGTGTAGCGGGCGTCGTCGAACCCGACCTCCCAGTCGGGGCCGTCGGGGCCGTGCGCGCGCGAGATGCCGAAGAACGCCCAGAGCAGCAGGCGGGTGGCGTAGAAGGCGGTGATCCCGATGGCGAACAGCGCGGCGATCCAGACCAGCCAGCCGACCCAGATCGGCGCCGCCTCCCCGCCCTCGGTGGCGTGCGCGGCCGCGGTGAGCACATTTTCCTTGGACCAGAACCCGGCCAGCGGCGGCAGCCCGGCCAGCGCGCCGAGACCGATCACGAACGACCAGAAGGTGACCGGCATGTGCCGGCGGAGGCCACCCATGCGGGAGAGGTAGTTCGTGCCGACGGCGTGGATCACCGCGCCCGCCGCGAGGAACAGCAGGGCCTTGAACGCGGCGTGGGTGAGCAGGTGGAACAGCGCGGCGGCGGGCGAGCCGACGGCCAGGGCGCCGGTCATGTAACCGATCTGGCTGACAGTGGACCAGGCGAGCACGCGTTTCAGGTCGTCCTGAGCCATCGCGCTGAGCGCGCCGAGCAGGATCGTGATCGCGGCCATGACACCCAGCACGGCCAGGGCGGCCGGGGACTGGGCGTAGAGCGGGTACAGGCGGAAGACGACGTAGACACCGGCCGCGACCATCGTGGCCGCATGGATCAGCGCCGAGATCGGGGTCGGGCCGGCCATCGCGTCGGGCAGCCAGGTGTGCAGCGGGAACTGGGCGCTCTTGCCGGCCACCCCGGCCAGAATCAGGATCAGCGCGGCCGGGTGCGGCGGGTGAGCCAGCACGGCCGAGATCTCGCTGGTACGCGCGTCGACGATCAGAAACGCGATGCCGAGCAGGAAGCCGACATCGCCGACCCGGGTGACCAGGAAGGCCTTGACCGCGGCGGCCGGGGCCTCGGGCAGTCGCCGGTCGTGGCCGATCAGCAGGTAGGAGCAGGCGCCCATCACCTCCCAGCCGATCAGCAGGGTGATCAGGTCGCCGCTGGTGACAACCAGCAGCATGGCGCCGGTGAACAGGCTGATCTGGGCCGCGTACGGGGCATAGCGCGGGTCGTCGTGCAGGTAGGCCACCGAATAGACCTGCACGGCGAGGGCCACCGCGCAGACGGCCAGTGCGATGTAGAGGGCCGCGGGGCCGACGCTGATACCCAACGTGAGCTGGATGTCGCCGATGCTCACCCAGTGTGCCGACCACTCCTGTTGCTCTCGACTCACGAGGCTGACGATCGTCACCAGGAGTGCGATCGCGGCGCCCGCGATGCCGAGGACGGCGGCGGGGCGGCGGCGGTCCTGGTTGTCGTCCGGGGGCAGGGTCAGACCCACCAGGCCCAGGAGCAGCGGTACGGCGGGAATCAGCGCGGCGATCGTCACGAGGACACCTGAGCGTTCCGGTTCTGCTCGGCCACCGTCGCGTGGTCGGCCGAGACCTGCTCGTGGTCGTGCTCGTGCAGCGCCACCTCGTCGAGCACCACGGCCCGGCGCAGGCGGTAGAACTGCAGCACGATGGCCAGGCCCACACCGACCTCGGCCGCCGCCAGCACGATGACGAACAGGGCGAAGATCGCGCCGGCCCGGGGCTCGGGGACGGCGTAGGCCCAGGCCTCGGGCTGCACGCCGGTCAGACCCGCCTTGATCGTGCTGTCGGCGGCGACCAGGATCAGGTTGACGGCGTTGAGCATGAGCTCGACCGCCATCAGGACGAGGATGGCGTTGCGCCGTTTGAGGACGCCATAGACCCCAAGACCAAAGAGCAGAGCGGCTACGACGTACGGGATCACCGCGTGCATCAGGTGCCCTCGTCATCTCTCGTCGGGCCCGAGGGCAGCTCTCTCGGCGGGCCTTTCCGGGTGCCGCGCGGCAGCTCGGGGCGGCCCCGGCTCACCTCGGTGCTCGTGCTCTCGATGACCCGGGGGTCGGGGGCGGGCTCGAGCGGCATGTCCGGCGTCCGGCCCAGTTTGGGTGCGCCCTCGCGAGCCTGGAAGACGACGTTGCGGGCCTGGTCCTTGAGAGCGTCCTCGCGGGTCTGTTCCTGAGCCGGCTCGGCAACCTCGGTGGCCTGCTCGGCGGCGTGCTGAGCGCGCACCCGGGCCTGGGCGGCGGCCTGCCGGGCGGCGATGCGTTCCAGGCGGGCGGCCACCTCGGGCGACTCCCCGATCGGGCCGGGTTCGGGCGCGGGCTCGGCCCCGGCGTTCGGGTCGGGGCGGGCGCCGATGTCGGGGCGGGACAGCACGATCGCGCCGACCAGGGCGGCCAGCAGCAGGATCGAGAGCACCTCGAACGGCAGCACCCAGGCCCCGAAGATCTGCTCGCCGACGCGCCGGCCGGTGCCGGGCGGGGGCAGTTCGTATTCGGTCCAGCGGAAGGCGTCGACCAGCAGGACGGTGAGCCCCAGGCCGACGCCGCCGCCGATCAGGGCGGCCGGAAGGGCGGGCCGGTCGAGATCGTCGGACGGGCCGATCGGGGCCCGGGTCAGCATGACGGCGAACAGAAGCAGCACGACGACCGCGCCGACGTAGACCAGGATCTGCACCCAGGCGACCAGTTCGGCGCCCAGCACCAGATAGAGGCCGGCGATCGCGCCCAGGCTGACGACCAGGTAGAAGCCGGAACGCACCAGGTGGGCGCTGGTGACGACGAGGGCGCCGGAGCCGACCGCGATCGCGCCGAGAGCCAGCATCAGCGCGTCCGCTACGGTCACCGCTCCTGCTCCGGGGCGCTGGGACGGCGTACGGGGGGACGGGCTGTCTTTGCCGCAGTCGCCGCGCCCGGACCGGCGGCCTTGCGAGCGGCGGTGGCCTCCTCCTTGGAAGGCTCGCCGAGCACGTCGTGGGCCGGGGGCGGCGGGACCGTACGCATCCAGTCGCCCAGCCTGTCCTTGGTGTGGAGCAGGTCGAGGACGTCGGTCTCGGCGTATTCGAACTCGGGCGTCCAGTGCAGCGCGTCG
Organism: Paractinoplanes bogorensis; assembly: GCF_018829635.1. Taxonomy (GTDB): domain Bacteria; phylum Actinomycetota; class Actinomycetes; order Mycobacteriales; family Micromonosporaceae; genus Actinoplanes; species Actinoplanes bogorensis. The sequence goes on along the minus strand of NZ_JAHKKG010000012.1, from coordinate 69,145 downwards.
AACGGGCAGACCTCGATGCAGATGCCGCAGTACATGCAGAGCGAGAAGTCGATGTCGAACTTGTCGAGCACGTTCCGCTGCCGGGCCCGCGCCGCACCGGGGACCACGACCTCTTCCTTGTGCGAGTCGATGTAGATGCACCAGTCGGGGCACTCGCGGGCGCAGAGCATGCAGACCGTGCAGTTCTCCTCGAGGAGCGCGATCACTCCCCGGCTGCGGGGCGGGAGCTCGGGCTCGACATCGGGATATTGCTGGGTGCCCGACCGCTTGGTCATCGTCTTGAGGGTGACGGCGAGACCCTGCACCAGGCCCTTGCCGGGCGTGCTCCGCTCCCCGTCGTCACTCACAAACGCATATCCTGCCCCTTCGCCCGATTCGATGCGAGCACACCCCCATCAGATCTTCCGGTAGTTTGACTCGCGAGTGAGTAGCCCCGCGCCGGAGACCTCGCATGGTCGCTGCTGTCCAGCGACATGTCGCGCCCGGCGACTCGGCCTCATCAAGATCCCGGCTGCGGCATCGTCGCGAGATCTTGAACGGAGCCTCACGTGTCCCCGACTCATCCGGCGCTGTCCGGTCCCCAGGGCGGTCGGCTGACGGCCCTCGACGCGCCACCCGACGGCGGATGGACCGTCGACGACCTCGAGACCTTCCCTGAGGACGGAGTACGGCGGGAACTGCTCGACGGAGTGTTGCTCGTGCGGCCCTCGCCCCCGGTGGTTCATCAGCAGATCGCCATGCGGCTGATGGCCGCGCTCCAGGACGGCGGCCCGACCGAATACGACGTCAACCAGGGCGTGCAGATTCGACTGGGCCCACGAACGGCGTTCAGCCCGGACGTGCTGGCGGTTACCGAGGATGCCGCTCGGCGGTGCGGGAACCATTTCTTTCCCGGCGAGGTCGTGCTGGCGATCGAAGTCGTGGCCGGCGCCTCGGCAACCATGGACCGGATTACGAAACCGGCCCTTTACGCAGCTGCGGGCATTCCGTCCTATTGGATCGTCGAGACCGACGGGCGGGTCACCGTCCGCACTTACGCCCTCGACGGGGATGCCGGAGCGTATCGGGCGACCGGCGAGTTCGACGGGACGCTGGAGATCGACGATCCGTGGCCGGCAGTCATCTCGCTCACCGAGCTGGCGCCGCCGTTCTTGTGAAGCTGTACCACCGGGAACATCCCGGTCGGGCGCTACGGCCGTTCGCCTCGCTCAGGTCGCCGCGGCAGCCGCCGGAGGCGGAGGGCTGGGCTGGTGCTTCTGGGGCGTCGACGAGGCGTACGGGATGGGGTGGTTTGTGATCTTGAAAGTGGATAACAGTAAAAGTAATGAATATAGAAGATCCTCGGTTTGATGCCTTGGTGTCCGGTTACTACCCGGGTGACCGCTTCATCCGAGCGAAGGAGGATCTTCGAATGACCAGGACCGGACGAGTGGCAGTTGCCGTCGTGGGATCGGCCGGACTGATCGGGGCGATCGCATCGCCCGCCGCGGCGGCGCCGGCAGTGATGGCGACGCCGTGTGTGCAGAAGGTGAGCGTCGTCAACAATGGTGGGTTCGTGATGAACTACCAGCTCACTACGCGTGATGGGCAGCTGTCGGCGCCGACCGACGACTACCCGGTCAACCAGTGGCGGGTCGTCGATCTGGCGTCGACGCCGTTCGCCGAAGGGGTCGACGTGCGGCCGCTGGTGCACGCGACCGCCGGCAACACTGTGGCGGGCAACGTGTTCGTGTCGTACTGCGCCAACGGGCAGACGGCGACCTACACGGCCAGCGGCACCACGCTGAACTACTCGGTGACGCTGCTTACGTGAGCACCCTGACCAACGCGGTCAGCACCAGCTGACCCAGCGCGACCGGCACGAGGACCAGCCAGCAGAGGCGTTGCAGCTGGTCCTCGCGCAGGCGCGGGTAGCTGACGCGCAGCCAGATGATCACGAAGCTCACCGCGAACACCTTGACCAAGGTCCACAGCCAGCCGAGCTGGTCGGCGAACGGGCCGTGCCAGCCACCCAGGAACAGCACCGTGGTCAGGGCCGCGATCACGACGATGCCGACGTACTCGGCGAGCAGGAAGAACGCGAACCGCAGGCCGGTGTATTCGGTCATGTAGCCGAAGACCAGCTCGGAGTCGGCGATCGGCATGTCGAACGGCGGGCGGCGGATCTCGGCCAGGCCGGCCACGAAGAAGACGAGCGCGGCCGGGGCCTGCCAGAGCAGCCACCACGGGCGCCACGCCTCGACGATGCCGGGCAGGCTGAGCGTGCCCGCGGCCATGGCGACGCTGGCCGCGGCCAGCACCAGAGGGAGCTCGTAGCCGAGCAGCTGGGCCGCGCCGCGCAGGCCGCCGAGCAGGCTGTACTTGTTGGCCGAGGCCCACGCGGACATGAGCACCGCGAGCACCCCGACGCCGAGGACGGCGAGCACGAAGAACAGGCCGACGTCGAGCGCCTGGGCGACCAGGCCGTTCGGGCCGAGCGGGATGGCCAGCAGAACCAGCAGGTAGGGGAACAGGGCGACCAGCGGGGCGAGCCGGAAGACACGTCGGTCGGCCTCGCCGGGGGCGACGTCCTCCTTCTGCACGAACTTCACGCCGTCGGCCACGAGCTGGGCCCAGCCGTGGAAGGCGCCCGCGTACATCGGACCGAGACGGCCCTGCATGTGGGCCATGACCTTGTGCTCGGCCTGCCCGACGACGAGCGGGAGCACGAGGAAGGCCGCCACGACGGCGACCACGCGAACGATCAGGTCGAGCCAGAGCGGCATCAGTCGGTGCCCCCGGCCTTCGGTCCCCACTCTTTCGGGTCGGGGACGCCGGGCGGGCGCATCGGGGCGCGCTTGGTCGTGCCGGACTCGGACTCCCCCGGCTCCTTGGCGCCCGGCCAGGCCTTGGCGACCCGGGAGGCCAGCACGAACTCCTTGCGCAGCGGGTGGCCCTCGAAACCGGGCGGCAGCAGCAGCGGACGCAGGTCGGGATGCCGGGCGAAGGTGATCCCGAACATCTCGTACGTCTCCCGCTCGTGCCACGCCGCACCCGGGAAGAGTTCGACCACCGACTCGATGACCGGGTCTTCCCGCGGCACGATCGTGCGCAGCAGCAGGGCGTGGTGCCGGCGGGTCGACCACAGGTGAGCGACCACCCGGAAACCCTCGTCGAGCTCGTCGACGGCGGACAGCCAGTCGAAGAAGTCGCAGCCGACGGCGCCGTTGTGCTTGGCCGTGCCGACCGTCTCCCACCAGCGGGCGACCGGCACGTCGACCACCGCGCGCTCGTGACCGGGACCCCCGCCCGAGAGGCCGGCGACGATCTCGCCCGGAGGCGCGTCCGGCGAGTCGTCCGTCAGCAGCGCGACCAGGCGCTCGCCGACCTCTTCAGGCGTCATGGGGTCATCTTATGGTCAGAGGCCGGGCAGGCGGCCGTTGCGGAAGACGTCGACGAAGTCCTGGTGATCTTCGCGGGCCTGGTCGCCGTAACGGTGGGCGAACTCGACCAGGTGCTGCACGAAGCCGGCCTCGTCCTTGTCGATCTCGGCCACGATCGCCTCTTCGGTCGAGAAGTCGACCAGGTCGTGGCTGGACTCGTCGTCGGCCACCGAGTGCATGCGGGCCACGGCCCGGCCCAGGTCGGCGATGACCCCGGCCAGTTCCTCGGGCTCGTTGACGTCGGACCAGTCCAGGTCGGCCGCGTAGGGCGAGACCTCGGCGACGAGCTGGCCCACGCCGTTGAGCGTCGTGTAGCCCACCCAGGGGTCGGCGTGCGCCTGCAACGCGTGCTGCGACTCGGCCGTACGGTGGCCCTGGTGCTTGAAGTGGGACCGCACCCGCTCGTCGTCGATCCAGCGGGCGACGGCCGGCACCTGCGCCTGCTTCATATAGATGATCACGTCGTTTTCGAGCGCCTCGGTGTGGCCCTCGAGCAGCAGGTTGTACGAGGGCAGGCCGGCCGAGCCGATGCCGACGCCCTTGCGCAGCTTGATGTCCTTGATGGTGGTCGACACCGGCCGGGTCTTTTCGGGGAGGGTGCCGAGGTATTGCTCGAAGGCCTCGCGCACGGCCGCGACGGTCGGCTCGTCGACCTCGTAGACGCCGTCGGCCATGGTGAACCGGCGCTCGTAGTCGTCGATCGTGGTCTGACCGTTGAGCAGGTCGATGCGGGTGCTGAGCCGGGCGTCCTGCAGCACGCGGCGCAGCGCCCCGTCGGCGTTCTCGAGGGTGATCGAGCCGATCGCGTCGTCGCCGCCGACCGCGATGGCCCGCAGCTCGGTGATGTAGGACTTCGTGAACCCGGTGACCAGCGAGGTGATGTGCTCGTCGGAGAGCGCCTTGGAGTAACCGATCAGGGCCACGCTGGCCGCGAAACGCTTCAGATCCCAGGAGAAGGGTCCCACGTACGCCTCGTCGAAGTCGTTCACGTTGAAGACGAGGTGACCGGACGCGTTCATGTAGGTGCCGAAGTTTTCGGCATGCAGGTCGCCGTGGATCCACACGCGGCTGGTGCGCTCGTCCAGGAAGCTCGAGTCTGCATAAGACTCGGACAGGTCGGCGTAGAACAGCGAGGCGCTGCCGCGATAGAACGCAAACGGCGACGCGGCCATCTTGCGGAACTTACGCCGGAAAGCGGCCGGATCGATAGCGATCAACTCACCGAATTCCCTGGTCAGAACGTCGATGATGAAATCCGCGCGGGACTGGTCGGTCATAGTGCGGACACTAGTCCCCACTTGCACGCGGCGGAGTCACCAAAGGGGCAGTCAACGCCAACGGATCGGGCCTGGACACCCCGCCCGGGCCGGACTGCTCGGCGGCGATCTTTTCCTGCAGGCGCAGGATGCCGTGCAGCAGCGCCTCGGGCCGCGGCGGGCACCCGGGCACATAGACGTCGACCGGGATGATCTGGTCGACGCCCTTGGTCACCGAATAGGAATCCCAGTAGGGGCCGCCGCAGTTGGCGCACGAGCCGAACGAGATGACGTATTTCGGCTCGGGCATCTGGTCGTAGAGCCGCTTGATCGCCGGGGCCATCTTGTCGGTGACCGTGCCCGACACGACCATGAGGTCGGCCTGGCGCGGGCCGTGCGCGAACGGGATGACACCCATGCGCATGAAGTCGTGCCGGCTCATGCTCGACGCGATGAACTCGATCGCGCAGCACGCCAGCCCGAAGTTGAACACCCAGAGCGAATAGCGCCGCCCCCAGTTCAGCACGAACCGGATGGGTTCCCCGAGCACACCTGGCAGACCGGCCACGACGTCAACCTACTCGCCCGCAGCGCCCGGGCGCTGCAGCAGGCTGAGGAAACCGGTGAGCAGCGCTTCCCGGAGAGCGGGCGGGGCCACGTTGAGCAGCGAGTTGACCGCGGCCATCCGGGTGAAGTCGCCACCGCCGAGCCCGAGGCCCTCGGCCAGGCCGGCGATCAGGTCGGGGGTGACCATCTCGGGGGTCAGTGCGCCGGCCGCCTCGAGCGGAGCGGGTGGCAGGTCGGCCGGGCCGGCGGCCCGGGCTGCGGCCACCGCATCGGCTAGATCGGACGCGAACTCGGCGGCGGTCGCGGCCACTGCGGCGGTCACCGTGAGGTGAATCGTGGCGGGCATTTCCCCGTACGCCATCTGGGGCTGGGTGTGCCAACCACGCGCAGCCAACTCGTCGGCGAGAACAAATAGATCGACGCCACCACCCGAGCCGACCGTCGGAGCGACGTCGCTCGAGTCGACCGTCCCGGCGCCCCGGCCCGCGTCGGCTGTCTGAGCGCCGCCGGCCGCGAGGCACACGACCGTCGTCTCGGGTGGCGCGAACAGGCGCACGCCGTCGACTCGCTCCACCGCCTCGGCCAGCACGGCGACGGCATCGCGGGTGCGCTCGGCCAGCTCGAGATAGCCCGCGTCGCCGATGTGCCGCAGGGTGGCCAGCGCCGCCGCGATCGGCCCGCCCGACCGGGTGGACGAGATGATCGGGTTGATCATCGTGTAGCCGGGCCAGCCCGCATAGGCGAAATACTGCGGCCGGCGCAGCGCCTCGTCGCGGTGCAGCAGGATCGACACGCCCTTCGGCGCGTAGGCGTATTTGTGCAGGTCGACCGAGATGCTGGTGACCCCGGGAACGGCGAGGTCGAAGTCCGGCAGATCGGCGCCGAGCCGCCGTAGGTAGGGCAGCACCCAGCCGCCGAAACACGCGTCCACATGGAACCGCACGCCCCGCTCGGCGCAGATCGCGGCGATCTCGGGAATCGGGTCGACCACGCCGTGGGCGTAGGAGGGCGCGGAGGCCGCCACGAGCACGGTGTCGGCGGTGATGGCCGCGGACAACGCAGCCGAATCGGCCCGCAGATCGGCGCCGACCGGCACGACGTCGAGGGCGACGCGCAGATAGTGCGCCGCCTTGGCGAACGCCGCGTGGGCGGTCGACGGGATCACCAGGCGCGGGGTGGCGAGCTCGGGCCGGGAGTCGCGGGCCGCCTTGACGGCGAGGATCAGCGACTCGGTGCCGCCGCTGGTGACACTGCCGACCGTCTGGTCGTCGCCGCCGAGCAGCCGGGCCGCGGCGCCGACCAGGGCGTTTTCCATCGCCAGGAGCGACGGGAAGGCGGTCGGGTCGAGCCCGTTGACGTGTGCGGAGATGGCGTGGGCGGCTCGGGCCAGCTCGTCGAGGCCCTCGAGCGCGGGGTCGTAGACATACGCGAACAACCGGCCGCCGTGCGTGGGCAGATCGGCCGCTCGCAGACCTTGCAGCTCGGCGAGGATCTGCTCCCCCGGAACGCCCTTCTCGGGCAGCGCCTCCAACATGGCGATCACGCTATCCCAGGCCGGGAGCGGGGAGGACCGCCAAAGAGGGGCCGCGGAGACCGCCGGGCGGACCGGCGTCAGGGGTGTCGGATGACGTCGCGATACGAACGCAGCAGGGCGACGGCGACGCCGACCAGAAGGGCGGGGATCACGGTGAAACCGAGCAGCACACCCAGACGGGCGGTGTCGTCCTGCACGGCGGCCTCGCCGCTCGACGACGACACATATCCGAAGAGCTGAAGGACCAGTGCGTAGAGCCCGGGCCCGAGCGCCAGCCCGAGCGTCTCCCCCGCCGTCCACAGACCGGTGAACACGCCGGCCTGGCGGCGGCCGGTGCGCTCGGTGTCATAGGCGATGCAGTCCGGCAGCATCGCCATCGCGAACACCTGCTGCCCGGCGTACCCGACGCCGATCACCGCCACGATCAGATAGACGGCGACGGGCGGCAGAAGAGGCGCGGCCAGCAGGGCCAGGGCCCCGGCCGCGAAGAGAAGCGAGCCCACGGCCAGCGAGACAGGCTTGCCCAGACGACGGCCGACCCGGCTCCAGAGCGGCATGACCAGCAGGGCGGGCCCGACGAAGGCCGCGAAGAGGAAGGTGGCTCCGGAATCCCGCTCGACCACGTGGTCGGCGAAGTACTGCACGCCGGCCAGCATCGTGCCGATGCCGACCGCCTGCACGATCCAGAGGAGGAGCAGTGCCCGGAAAGGACGGTTGGCGGCAGCGATCCGAAGCTGGGCGCGCAGGGAGGGCTCGACCGCGGCCACCGAGCGGGAGTCGGCCGAGCGCGTTCCGGCGTAGACGCCCAGGGTGCCGACGACGATGAGCGCGCCGACGAAGACGCCGGCCCAGCGATGACCGGCCAGGCCGCCGCCGGTCTGCTCGACGACGAGCGGGGCGAGCGCGCCCGAGACCAGGATGGCCAGCGCCAGCACGGCGACCCGCCAGGTCATCAGGCGGGTGCGCTCGGCATAGCCGTCGGTCAGCTCGGCCGGCATCGCGACGTAGGGGACCTGGAAGAACGCGTACGCGGTGGCGGCGGCGAGGAAAGCCAGGGCGACGTAGGCACCCGCGCCGGCTCCGCTGCCGACCGGGCCGGCGAAGATCGCGGCGAACAGCACCGCCAGCAGCAGACCGGCCCCGAGCAGGAACGGACGCCGGTCGCCGCGACGGTCGGAGATGCGCCCGGCGACCGGGTTGACGAGCACGTCCCACGCTTTCGGGAGCAGAACGAGCAGACCGGCGACACCAGCCGCCACACCTAACGTATCGGTCAGATAGGGCAGCAGCAGCAAACCCGGCACGGTGCCGAAGGCGCCCGTGACCAGCGAACCTAGGGAATATCCCGCCAAAACACGACGTGGCAGGGCGGCCGCCGGCTGTACGTCGGGAGTGGGACCGGCGGTCGTCATGAACGCGGATGGTAACCACGATCTTGTGATCCCGCCTACGCTTCGCCAGATGAAAAAGGTTGCGGCCGGGGTCGCCGCCAGTCATCCGGCCACGGCCGAGGCCGGGCAGCGCATCCTGCGGGACGGCGGAACGGCGGCCGACGCCGCGGTCGCGGCGGTGCTGGCCTGCTGCGCGGCCGAGACGATCTATACCGGACTGGGCGGCGGCGGGTTCGCCACCTACTTCGACGCGGCCACCGGCGAGGTCACGTGTCTCGACTTCTTCGTCGCGGTGCCGGGCACCGACGGTGACCGGGAAGCCGGCCCGATGGTCGCGGTCGACGTCTTCTTCGGGGGCATGCCGCAGGTCTATTCGATCGGCGGGGCGAGCGTGGCCGTCCCGGGTGTGCCGGCCGGCTGCGGCGAGGTGCACCGGCGCTGGGGCCGGCTGCCGTGGGCCGATGTGGTGGCGCCCGCGGTCGAGCTGGCCACGACCGGGGTGCCGGTGCCGGCCGCGCACGCGCAGACCCTCGACGCCTGCGCACCCGCGCTGGCCTGGGGCGAGGGCGCGCCGGTCTACACGCCCAACGGGAAACGGCTGCAGGGCGGCGACCGGCTGTTCCACCAGGGGCTGGGCACGGCGATGGCCCGGCTGGCCGCGGACGGGCCCGGCGTCTTCTATACCGGCGACTACGCCGCGATCATGGTCGACACCGTACGCGCGGCCGGCGGCAGTCTGGGCCCGCGGGATCTGGCCGACTACCGAGTGCTGGAGACGCCGGTCGACCACGCGACGCTGGCCGGGCACCGGGTGCTGGCCCGCCACGACATGAACCGCACGGTCGACACGATCGCCGGGCTGCCGGACGACCTGTCCCGCCCGGGCCGGGCCACCGGGGTCGCCACCGCCCTGCGCGACCAGGGCCGGCAGAAGATCGGGGACACGACCAACGTCTCGGTGGTGGACGCTGACGGCAACGCCTGCGTGATCACCACGACGCTCGGGCTGGGCGCCGGGGTCTGGCTGCCGGGACTGGGCATCAACCTGAACTCGATGCTCGGCGAGGGCGAACTGGTCACCGACGACATGGCCCCGGGCAAACGGATGTCGTCGAACATGTGCCCGCTCGTGGTGATCGACCCCGACGGACATCTCGCCGTGGCGGCCGGGTCGGCGGGAGCCAGCCGGATCCGTACGGCCCTGGTCGACACCCTGCTCGGCGTGCTGGTCGACGGGCTGGACATGACCGAGGCGATCGGGCGGCCGCGCTTCCACGTCGTCGACGACACCGTGCACGTCGAGCCGGGCTATCCGCGCGAGGAACTGAGCGCGCTGGCCGCCGCGGGCTGGCAGATCAAGCAGTGGCCCGGGATGAACCACTACTTCGGCGGGGTCACCGCGGTCGGGCAGGCGGGCGCGGCGGGAGATCCCCGCCGCGCCGGTGTCGGCCTGTTGCTCTAGCACTACATGGTGCGGGCGGCGATGGCCTGGGCGTCCTCCGCCGTCTCGCGGATGCCGACCTCGATCGGGCTGGCCTGCAGGCCGAAGGTGCGCTCGGTGAGCGAGCTGTCCAGGTGGAACGGCCGGTAGAACTGGTAGTCCATCTCGGCCAGCTCACGGGCCATCGGCTGGAACAGCCCGGCCGTCCGCATCACCGCGCGCGGCAGCTTGCGGATGGTCAGGTGCGGCCGGCCGACGAAGTCGCAGTAGCGGTCGGCGAGCTCGCGGATCGAGATGGCCGGGGCGGTCGGGGTGTGCCAGGCCTTGCCCCAGGCGCGCTCGTCGTGGGCCAGCGTGATCATGGTGCTGGCCATGTCGCCGGTGTAGGTGAAGCTGTGCGGCAGGTCGGGGTCGGCGGTGGCGTACGCAGCCCGGCCGGCGTTCAGGGCGGGCAGGATGCTGTACGAGAACACGCCGACCGCGCCCGCGCCGATGTAGTCGGAGCCGCGCACCTCGACCGTACGGACGCCGCTGGCCAGGGCGTCGCGCCACATCTGGATCCGCACCTTGCCCTTGCGGCCGACGGCGGCCAGCGGGCTGTTCTCGGTCATGTGGCCACCGGGCTGCGGGCCGTAGACGTACAGGTTTCCGGTGATCACGTAGACCGCGCCGGCCGCCTTGGCCGCGGCGATCATCGCGTCGTTCATCGGGAACCAGAGCTTCTCCCACTCCGTGTACTTCGGGTTCGCGCAGTTGTAGAGCGTCTCCGCGCCCTGGGTCAGCTCGGTGAGCCGGCGGGCGTCGGAGGCGTCGGCCGCGACCAGCTCGATCAGCGGGTGCGACGGGCCCTTGCCACTTCGGGTGACCATGCGGACCCGCTCGCCGCGCTCGGCCAGCCCGCGGGCGACCGAGGAGCCGATGGGACCGGAACCGACGACGACGTGAGTAGGCATTGCCGTTCTCCTTTGTGAGCACCGCTCTCTGTTGAGAACAACGATTACACGACTCGGCGGCAAAAGCAAGAGCACTGCTCTCGTTGTGGCACACTGGTCGCATGAGCGCCTCCGGAGTACGGGCCCGCGTCCGGGCCGAGATGACCGAAGAGATCAAGACCGTGGCTCGCCGGCACCTCGCCACCGACGGGGCCAACCTGTCGCTGCGCGCGGTCGCCCGCGACCTGGGCATGGCCTCGTCCGCGGTCTACCGCTACTTCGCGAGCCGCGACGAGCTGCTGACCGCCCTGATCATCGATGCCTACAACTCGCTCGGCGACGCCGCGGAGCGGGCCGGGGCGGGCCCCCGCGAGCCCCTCGACCGGTTTTTACAGATCACTGCGGCCGTACGGGAATGGGCCCTGGCCGACCCGCACCAGTGGGCGCTGATCTACGGAAGTCCGGTGCCCGGCTACCAGGCGCCGCAGGACACGATCGGCCCCGCGACCCGGGTGATCCTGCTGATCGCCGACGTCGTCAAGGACGGCTACAAGGCCGGGAAGATCGCCGAGCGGCCACCGATCACCGGACGGTTCGCCGAGGAACTGCGCGTGGTGGCCGACCGATTCACCCCGGGCGCGCCGCCCCGGCTCGTCGGCGCCGCCCTGTCCGCCTTCCTGCACCTGAACGGTGCGATCAGCGCGGAACTGTTCGGCCAACTCGTGCAGTCGGTCGAGGAGGACCGGCCCGGCTTCTTCGCATTCCAGATGCGCAACCAGGCCTACCTGATCGGGCTCACCGACGAGCTCTGAGCACGTGCCCGCCGGGCGTGTCGGCCGGGATGTCGTCGCGCCCGAAGAACCGGGCCGCGAGCTGGGCCGGTCCGAGATCCTCGAGATCGCCGAAGCCCAGCCCGGTCAGCCGCGTGGCGATCTCGTCCGGCTCGAAATACGTCAACCACGGCTCGCCGATCTTCGCGACCCGGGCCGCCCGCGCCTCGAGCGCCTCCCGACGCTCGGGAGACATCCGCGACGGCGACTGGGCGTAGTCGAAAACCACCTCGTTGCCCGGACGATCGGCGATCGCCTCGAGCGTGGCCGCGAAGCCGTCGAGCGTCAGATAGGGCACCACCCCGAGCCACAGGAAGAACGCCGGCTCGGTCAGGTCCAGCCGCTCGGCCAGCGATTCCTTCTCGAAATCGACCCCGAGATAGCGTACGGACGAGGGAATCGCGATGCCCGACTCGGCCAGCCGGGTGCGCTTCCAGGCCCCCGTGTCGGGGTGATCGATCTCGGTCACCCGCAGGCCGGGATGAGGGTTGCGGTAGGCGAACGTGTCCAGGCCGGCGCCGAGCACAACCATTTCCCGTACGCCGTGCGAGTACGCCACGGCCAGCGCGTCCTCGGCGAAGCGGGTGCGGGCGGCGATGAACACGCGCATCGCCCGGCGGGGCGCGTCGGCCAGCAGCTCCTGCTCGTCGAGCCCGAGGATGCGTACGGCGAGAGGGTCTTGAAAGATCTTGCCGTGCTCGAGAATCTGGTGCGCCGCTCGGTAACGGGCCGCGCTCATCGCCGTACGGGAAGGCTCTCCGCTCTTCATCGCGGCATCCACCCGGCCCGGGCCAGATCGACGCGCTCACCCTTGAGCGGGACGCCCTCGGAGAGCAGACGCTGGCGGGCCTCCTGCTCGTGACCGGGCGGCATGCGACCCGAACTGTTGACCACCCGATGCCACGGGACGCCGCCGCCGTGCCGGGCCATGATCGTGCCGACCTGGCGCGCGGAGTTGCGGCCGGACCGGTCGGCCAGAGAATCGGCGATCGCCCCGTACGTCATCACGCGGCCCTCCGGAATGCTCTCCACGAGTGAGAGCACCTCTTCCACGTACTCCTGCGGTGTCACTCACGCCACGATATGGGATCTCGGCCCGGTTCCGTCGGCCCGCCCGAGCACAATTGGCCGGTGCGTGAACTGGTGACCGGTGCGCGCCGGATCGTGGTCAAGGTGGGTTCCTCGTCGCTGACCACGGCCTCCGGCGGAATCGACGAGCAGCGCGTCGACGCGTTGGTCGACGTGCTCGGCGGGCTCGCCGCCGACGGACGCGAGGTGGTGCTCGTGTCCAGCGGCGCGATCGCGGCCGGGCTGGCCCCGCTGAGCCTGCGCCGCCGGCCGCGTGATCTCGCGACCCAGCAGGCGGCCGCCTCGGTCGGGCAGGGGCTGCTGATCGGGCGCTACGCGGCCGGGTTCGCGCGGCACGGCCTGCAGGTCGGCCAGGTGCTGCTCACGGCCGACGACGTGACCCGCCGCTCGCACTACCGCAACGCGTACCGGACCCTGCGCAAGCTTCTCGACCTGGGCGCGCTGCCGATCGTGAACGAGAACGACACGGTGGCCACCGACGAGATCCGCTTCGGCGACAACGACCGGCTCGCCGCGCTGGTGGCCGCCCTGGTCCAGGCCGACCTCCTGGTGCTGCTCTCCGACGTGGACGCGCTCTACACCGGCAACCCGTCCGACCCTCTGTCGCGCAAGATCAGTTACGTGGGTGACGAAACCGATCTTGAAGGAATCAACATCACCGCGCCCGGCAAATCGAAGATCGGGACGGGCGGCATGGTGACCAAGGTCGAGGCGGCCCGAATCGCGACCGGGTTCGGCATCCCGGTGGTGCTCACCGCCGCTCCCCTGGCCGGCGGTGCGCTCTCCGGTGACGACGTCGGAACGCTTTTTCAACCGGCCGGCAGCCGGCCCACCGCCCGGCTGTTCTGGCTGGCCCACGCCACCGCCCCGCGCGGCCGCCTGCACCTCGACCCCGGCGCGGTGACCGCGGTGGTCGCCCGCCGCAAGTCGCTGCTGCCCGCGGGCATCACCGCGGTCGACGGCTCGTTCGCGGCCGGCGACCCGGTCGACCTGATCGACGCCGGTTCGGGCGCGCCGGTCGCCCGTGGGCTGGTCAACTACGACGCGGTCGAACTGCCCGCGCTGCTCGGCCGCACCACCGGAGAGTTGGCCGCCACCCTGGGGCCGGGATATGAACGGGAGGTCGTCCATCGCGACGACCTCGTCCTCCTTTAGAAGGATTACGTCATGACGACCGTCCTCCAGCAGGCCGCCGACGCGCGTGTGGCCGCCATCGATCTCGCCGCGGCCACGCGCCTCGACAAGGACAAGGCACTGCTGCTCATGGCCGACCGCCTGATCGAGCGTTCCTCCGACATCGTCGCGGCCAACGAGGTCGACGTGAACAACGCGCGGAGCGGCGGCCTGACCGAGGCGATGATCGACCGGCTGGCCCTCACCCCGGCCCGGGTCGAGGCGATGGCCGAGGGGCTGCGCGAACTGGCCGCGCTGCCCGACCCGGTGGGTGACGTCGTACGCGGTTCGACGCTGGCCAACGGGCTCGAGCTACGCCAGGTGCGGGTGCCGTTCGGCGTGGTCGGCATCATCTACGAGGGCCGGCCCAACGTGACCGCCGACGCCGCCGGCATCTGCCTCAAGTCGGGCAACGCGGCGCTGCTGCGCGGGTCCGGTTCGGCCTTCAGCTCGAACGCGGCGATCGTGTCGGTGTTGCGCAAAGCGGTGGCCGACAGCGGTCTGCCGGCCGACACGATCCAGCTGCTCGACGCGACGACGCGCGACTCGGTGAAAGAACTGATGCGCGCCCGGGGCCTGGTCGACGTTCTGATCCCCCGCGGCGGGGCTTCCCTCATCCGTACGGTCGTGGAGGAATCGACCGTGCCGGTGATCGAGACCGGGGTCGGAAACTGTCACGTCTATGTGGACGAAGACGCCGACCTTGAGAAGGCCCTGGCCGTGGCGGTCAACTCCAAGACGCAGCGACTGTCCACCTGCAACACGGCCGAGTCGCTGCTGGTGCACGCGGCGATCGCCGACCGGTTCCTGCCGCTGGTGCTGGCCGCATTGGCCGACGCCGGGGTGACGGTGCACGGCGATCCGCAGGTGGTGGCGTACGACTCGGCGGTCGTCCCGGCCGTTGACGAAGACTGGGGCAAGGAATATCTGTCGGCGGACATCGCGGTGGCGATCGTCGACTCGCTGGACGACGCGCTCGACCACATCCGCCGCTACGGCACCGGGCACACCGAGGCCATCGTGAGCGAGTCGCTGACGGCGACCCGGCGGTTCACGGCCCGGGTCGACGCGGCGGCGGTGATGGTGAACGCGTCGACGCGGTTCACCGACGGGGGCGAGTTCGGGTTCGGCGCCGAGATCGGGATCAGCACGCAGAAGCTGCACGCCCGGGGGCCGATGGGGCTGCCCGAGCTGACCTCGACCAAGTACGTCGTGACCGGGAACGGCCACATTCGACGGTGAGCTTACGACTCCGGTGACGGTGCCGGAGTCGCCTCGGCCGTGATCTCCAGGTCCGGCTTGGGCGACTCCGGCTCCGTCGGTTCCGGGGTGGGGTGCTTGGTGGTCGGTTGCGGGGCCGGCCTGGTCGTCTCCGTGGGGTTGGTGGGCTCGGCGGACGGCGTCGAGCCCACCAACCCGGCCGGAGAGGAAAGTTCGGGGGCGGGCGTTGTCCGGCCGGGTTCCGGCGCGGGCGTCGTCGGGCTCGGCGCGGACGTCGTCGGCGCGGGCGTCGTCGGCGCGGGCGTCTTTGTCGGGCTCGGCGCCGGCGTGGCGGGGTCGGTCGGGGTCATCGGTGGTGGCGTGGGTTCGCCGATCGTTACCGGCGCGCCCTCGACGGCTGCGGAACGCCAGTTGTCACCGACGAGCGCCGTCACCGCGTAGACCCAGCGGCCGGCCGGCACACCGATTTCGGCGCAACGCGTCCGGGTGATCACGCCCGAGCATCCTCGCCCCGCGTCCACGGTCGTGCCCGTCGCCAGATCGGTGCGGGTGACGCGATAGCCCCGCAGGGCCGGGCCGGTGAAATCGGACCAGCGCACTCGCACCGACTCCCCCACCACTCGCGCATGGGGTGCCCGCATCGCCGGCAGCACCATCGCCGCCGCGGTCGCGGGTGCGTCGCTCACCGACGAGTCCCAGGCGGCCATCGCGGCGGCCGGTTCGAAAAGAAGCACGCCGATGAGGCCGGCCCCCGTCAGCACCAACGCCGAGCGTCGCGGTGTCACGGCAGCCTCCTCACCTGGTAGTTCGACGACAGCGAAGCCATCCTGATCTCATCGCCGAGTTTTTGCGCGTTATCCACAGTCGAGCGTTATCCACAGGCCATCCACAGCGGCCCGATTTGATCACCGAATTCCGGCATAATGCCCGGTGGACGGGGGCCCCGGTGGTGGGTGGGCCTGTGGGGCCGGCCACGCTGCGGCCCGAGCCGGCGACACCCGGGCGGAAACCCGGGCGCCGCCCAGCGGGGGTCAGCTGGCGTCGCTGGCGCCGGTCACCTTGACCTTGATGGCGAACTTCGCGCCCTGGCAGCCGTCCTCGACGTTGTTGATCATGCGGATCGACTTGGACAGGGTGAAGGTCTTCGTCTCGCCCGCGGCCAGCTTCAGCGACAGGCCGGAGAGCACACCGCCGCTGCCGATCGTGTTCTGGCTGAAGTCGCCGAAGTAGATGCCGGTGTTGTTGCAGTGGCTGCCGGGCTGCACGCTCACGGCCTGGGCGCCGTCCGACTGGTTCCAGACGACCTTGGTGACCTCGACCGGGTACTTGTTCGGGTTCTCGATCTTGATCGTGGAGTCGCCGGTCGCGCCCGGGTAGAGGGTGGCGTCGGTCATGGCCTCGGTGATCACGAGCTCCTTGGCCGTGTCGGCCTGGGCGTAGGCGTTGCCTTCGCCGTTGGCCAGCCACGACGCCCAGGCGGCACTGGCCGCGCCGGTCACGGCGAGGGTGGCGACGATGACGGCGGCACGCTTGGTCGACTTACGCATGATGGCGGCTTCCTCCGATGTAGATGAAGGCGCCGGTTTCGCCACTGACTCCCCGCCGGACTGTGGCGACCAGTGTCATCGCCCAGCGGATCTTCGCCTCGCCTGAACCCGGTGTCGGGCTCGGGAGAACTGTGCCTTGGCTGTGACGTGCGACTCAACAACCAATGTGACTATGAGTAGCGTCGACCGGGTTGCCAGACCGTAGCTGATCAGCCCCATTAGGGTGCAAATCGGTTGCCGATGTTGACAATCAGCGACAGGCCCGAAGCACGGTCAGCGTCGTGTTCACATCGAAGTTGGGCCCCTCGGCGCTGTCCCAGCCGCCGTCGGTGCGCTGGGTCTCGCCGAGCCGCTTGCGAGCGCTCTGCAGCAGCCAGTCGTCGCCGAGGTTGACCCGGCGCAGCGCGGCGGCCATCGAGGCGATGTCGGCCGGCGTCATATCGGGCAGCCGGTCGCCGAGCACCAGCTGCACCCGGGCCGACTCGTAGAAGTACTGCTGGCCGTAGAGCAGCCCGGCCGCGTGCCAGCCGGCCGCGAGGAAGGACGGCCACGTGCCGTCGGAGTGGAGCCGGCCGACCACCCAGGCGGCGGCCGAACCGAGCGTGTGGCCGTAGCGGGCGGGCACGTCGAAGTGCGGGTGCGCCTCGTACTCGGCCAGCGTCATCCAGAACCCGGCGACCGCGGTGAGATAGAGGGTGGCCTCGGGGTCGCCCGGCATCGCCCAGGCGGGCGCCTCGGCGGCCAGCTCGGCGGCCTCCTGCCAGGTGCCGTCGCGCCGCTGGATGCTGGCCAGCCAGGCCAGGGCCCGGTCGACCGGGTCGCCGTGCAGGCCACCGAGGTCGTCGAGCTCGTTGAGGCGGAAGCAGGTGGCGTCGATCGAGTCGACGGGGCCGTCGGTCGAGGCGGGCCAGCCGCCGGCCTCGGACTGCCCGGCCGTGATGCGCCCGATCACCAGCGGATCGGGTGAGTGACCGGTGCGCAGATATGACAGACGTGCTCGCTCCACGGGGTCGCCGTGCGCGACGACGTAACCGATCGCAGCGTCGATGTCTACCACGACGGTGACGCTACAACTCGTACCGGGAAAGCGCTGCTTTGAAAGTCACGCTGGGGAACCGTTTGACGACTCCCCAGCGTGACATTCCCGGACAATCAGTACGAAGGCTGCGACGGGTCGATCGTGTTGACCCACGAGACGATGCCGCCCTGAAGGTGCACCGCATCCTTGAAGCCGGCCGCCTTGATCGCCGCCAGCGCCTCGGCCGAGCGCACGCCCGACTTGCAGTGCAGCACGATCTGACGGTCTTGCGGGAAGCGCGACAGCGCCTCGCCCGAGAGGATCTCGCCCTTGGGGATCAGGGTCGCGCCCGGGATCCGGTTGATCTCCCACTCGGCCGGCTCGCGGACGTCGACCAGGAACAGGTCCTTGCCCGAGTCCTGCCAGTCCTTGAGCTCGCGGGCCGTGATGGTCGCGTTGAGCGTCGCCTCTTCGGCCTCGGCCGAGACCGCGCCGCAGAAGTCCTCGTAGTCCTCGAGCAGGTCGGTGACGGTCGGGTTGTCGCCGCAGAGCGCGCAGTTCGGGTCCTTGCGGACCTTGATCTTGCGGTACTCCATCTCGAGGGCGTCGTAGACCATCAGCCGGCCGACGAGCGGCTCACCGATGCCGGTCAGCAGCTTGATCGCCTCGTTGACCTGGATCGAGCCGATCGAGGCGCACAGCACGCCCAGGACGCCGCCCTCGGCGCAGCTCGGCACCATGCCGGGCGGCGGGGGCTCCGGGTAGAGGCAGCGGTAGCAGGGACCGTGCTCCTCCCAGAAGACCGAGGCCTGGCCGTCGAAGCGGTAGATCGAGCCCCAGACGTACGGCTTTCCGAGCAGCACCGCGGCGTCGTTGACCATGTAGCGCGTCGCGAAGTTGTCGGTGCCGTCGACGATCAGGTCGTACTGGCTGAACAGCTCTTTGACGTTGTCGCGGTCGAGCGCGGTGTTGTGGATGACCACGTTGACCAGCGGGTTGACCTCGGCGATGCTCGCGGCGGCGGACTCGGCCTTGGGCCGGTCGATGTCCGAGACACCGTGGATGATCTGGCGCTGGAGGTTGGACTCGTCGACCGTGTCGAAGTCGACGATGCCGAGCGTGCCCACACCGGCGGCGGCGAGGTAGAGCAGCGCCGGCGAACCGAGGCCGCCCGCGCCGACGACCAGGACCTTCGAGTTCTTCAGCCGCTTCTGGCCGTCCATCCCGACATCCGGGATGATCAGGTGCCGCGAATAACGGCGGATCTCATCGACGGTCAGCTCTGCGGCCGGCTCGACGAGCGGGGGCAGTGCCACGTTAACTCCCCGGGTTGACGGTAAGGATCGGTCACCATTGTCACTCGCGACGACGGCAACCGGCCATGACGTTGGACACCGGCCCGACATGCGGGACACGGGAATTTTCCAGGCCGTTCACAGAGAAGGGCCGCTGAAGATCTTCCCATTCCGGGTCGGCCACGCGTACGCCTTGCAGCCGCGCAGCGTGAGGGTCTGCTGCACCATCACCGGGGCCGGGCCGCCCGCCTTCGGACAGCCCTCGTGATGATGGCCGAGCTCGTGACCCACCTCGTGGTTGATCACGTATTGCCGATAGGTGTGCAGGGATACCCGGGCACTCACGAACGGGGTCGCCGAGCGCCGCCACCGGTCCAGGTTGATGATCGCCTTGCCGGTGGTCCGGCACGACGTGTACGGCCGTCCGCCGATCCGGATGTTCGTGCCGCCCCGCAGGCACATCTGCCCCGCGGTGTCCCGGGTCGCGAGATAGACGGTGAAGTCGGCCGGATCCGAGCCACTCACCATCTGCAGGCGCACCTGGCCGCCGCCGATCCAGCTGCGCGGGTCGCCCAGCGTGTCGGCGACCTGGGTGGCGAAGTCGGTCGCGTCCTCGTTGCTGCCCTTCTCGACGGCCACCCGGAAGCGGCGCAGCTCGCCCTTGCGGCCGAAGACCGGGCTGCGCGTGGTGGCGTACGTGAACTGGCCGGAACCGTGCGCGGGCACTCCGCCGGGCATCTGCAGCTGGCTGGACACCAGCGTGGTTTTCTCCGGGGTCTTCGATGGCGTCGGAGTCGGCGTGCTCTCCAGAACCGGGGCCGCACTCGAAAACGAGGGAGACGGGGCGACGGCCGGGGGCGCCGGGGCGGCCGATTCCTGGATGCGGCGGCCCACCGCGAAACCGCCCGCGATCAGGATGACCAGCGCGAACGCCACCAGCCACCACTTACGCCACTGATCGCGGCCGACAGGCGGCGGCGCGGCGGGCGGAGCGGTGACTTCGTCGATCATCGTGGGTCAGCGTCGCACACGGCGGTGAACGATGTCTGCCCCAAATGGATCTTGTGAGATCCGCTATCCCCCGACCGGGGACCGGATCTCGTCGAGCATGCCGACCACCGCGCGGGCGATCACCCGCGGCACCTCCATCTGGGCCACATGCCCCACGCCGGGCAGCATCAGCAGCCGGGAATCGGGGATCGCGCGGGCCACCACGGCGGGCACCCGCGGGTCGACCAGCTTGTCGTTGAGACCCCCGGCGACCAGCGTCGGCGCCTCCACCCGGGCGGCCAGCCGCCACTGCGAGTTCTCGCCCGGCAGATAGGCCCGGAGGAAGCTCGAGACAAGACCCCGGAGCGTTCCCAGGTACGCCTTCGGGTAGTGCGCGACCGTGTAACGCAGACGGATCTCTTCCATCGCCTCGGCGCGCCGCTGCGGGGTGACCTTACGGGTGTCGCCGAAACACGCGGCCAGCACCTGTTCGGCCATCTCCTCGGCGGTCAGACGGGCGAAGGCCCACCCGAGCACACGATCGGCCTTGGGCAACGCCAGCAGAGGCAGAGCACGGGCCTGAGCCGTACGCCGTACGTCGAGGAACGGCATGGCCGGCGAGATCAACGTCAGCGTCCGTACGAGGTCAGGCCGCAGCCCGGCGACCCGAACCGCGATCGATCCGCCCAGTGAATTGCCGACCAGGTGGACCGGGCCTCGCCCGTCGTGCTCGAGATAGGCGATCAGCGTCTTGGCGAAAGCCGGGATCGAGTAACGCGGACTGGGATCGCTGTAGCCGAAGCCGGGCAGGTCGACCGCCTGGGCGTCGAACCGGTCGGCCAGCAGTCCCGCGAAGTCGGTGAAGTTCTGCGACGAGCCGCCGAGACCGTGCACGTAGAGAGCCGGTTCGGCGTCGGGGCGGGTGGCCGGCGTGTCCCGGACGTGGAGCATCGCTCCCCCGATGGTGACTCGCCGTGCAGGCCAGGGTGCCGGTGCTTCGCCCTCCGGCAGCAATGCGCTGTCGGCGGCCAGGTTCGCGCCTCTCATCGAGTCAAGAGTGCCTCAAGCCGGCGGTTCACCGCCGCCAAAGTGGCGCGCACCATGGCGTGCCGGTCGTCGCTGGTGACCACGGCCGAGCCGGCCAGCTGTTCGACCCAGCCGCCGCACGAGAGCAGCAGCACGACGACTGCGACCTGGGCGGCGCCGAACGGGACGGCGGCCGCGTGCTCGACGAAGCACCGGGCCGGGCCGTCCGGGTGGTGGTCGGACTCGGACAGCAACTCGTCGACCGCGCCCGCCGTGGCCATCGCGCACAGACGCAGCAGATAGCCGTCGACCGCGGGCCCGCTGGCCGTTCCGGACGCCGTACGGGTGCCGACGCCGAGCTTGACCTCCACCGTGGCGTCCGAGCCGAACGTGTTGACGTGCACGTTCTCGATCACGACGCGCGGGCCGGGGTGCTCGTTCGGATAGAGCGGGCGCGGCGTTCCGCATTCGACACCGGTCGGTACGACCTCGGCCGACTCGTCGACCAGGGGGACGGCGGCCGGGCGGGCCGCGGCCACGTGACGTTCGCGCGCCTCCCGTTCCCGGGTCTCGCGCTCCTTGGCCTCGCGGGTCTCGCGTTCCCGGGCCGCCTCCCGCTCCCGCGCCTCCCGCTCCTTGGCCTCGCGCTCCCGCTCGGGGGCGATGACGTCGGCGAGCGACGCCGACTGGGCGGGCGGGGCCGAGATCGGCTCGGCCTTGCGCACCCTCGGCACCAGACCGGACGGTGAGACGGGCACCGGGATCTCGCCGGGCATGGCCGCGTCCAGACCCATCCGGTCTTGCAGGAGGCGGGCCACCTGACGGCTCACCTCGGCCGGGTCGGCGCCTTCGGCGAGGTCGAGCCGCAGGCTGTGCGCGCCGTTCGGGGCGGACCGCAGCGAGGCGTCCCGCACCCCGTCGACCTCGCGCACCGCGGCCAGGATCGCCTGCACGTCGAAACCTTCCTGCCGTTCCTGCGCCGGCAGGACGTCACCACGACGCAGGTGGGTGGCGATCCGGGCGAGCGCGGGGGTCTCGGCGGTGGCCTCCACGAGCGGCGGCTCCGGCACGCCCTTGGGCACGTCGGGCTGGGCGGGCACCCGCTGGGGCAGACCGGGGTGGCTGGGCTCGCTCGACTCACTCACCGGTCCGAGGCCGGGGTGGCTCGGCCGGCTCGCGGCGCCGACGCCCGGCTGGGTCACGGGTCCGAGGCCGGGATGACTCGGTCGGCTCGCCGGCCCCAGGCCCGGGTCGTTGGCGGAGCCGAAGCCGGGACTGCTCGGCTCGTTGGCCGGGCCGGGGCCGCCCGGTTCGGCGGCTGGGCCGAGTCGAGCGGTGGTCTGGCCGAAGCCCGAGTAAGGAGCCGGCGAGGGCTGGGTCGGGACCGGTGGCTCGTACGGCTGCGGGGTCTCATAGGACGACGGCGGCTTCAAGGGCTCGTACGGCTTCTGCGGCTCGTAGGGCGACGGCGGCTCGTAGGCCAGCCGGCGCGGGAAGCTCGACGGGTCGTAGGCCGGGCGAACCGTGCCCGGCTGGTCGGACGGCACCCGCGGCACGCCCTGGATCGGGGTGCCACCGCTGAGCGCATGCCGGGCCGGCTCGGTGGTGGTGTGCTCGGCCGTGCCCCAGTCGGCCCGGCGTCCGCCGCCGGGGGTGGACGGGCGCACCAGCGGGACGGCGGCGCGCTGCTGGACGATCGGCGGCGGGGGCGGTGGGGTCTCGTCGTCGAGGTCGCCCTCGTAGGGGTAAGGCGGGGCGCTGTTCGGCGTCGGGACGTCGTAGGCCCGCAGCGGCACGGGACCACTGCCACTACCCGGTTCACGACGGTCACCCGTGCTCAAACCGGGCTCACGACGACCTCCCGTGCCCAGACCAGGCTCACGGTTGGCCCCCGTGCCCAGACCAGGCTCACGGTTGGCCCCCGTGCCCAGACCAGGCTCACGGTTGGCCCCCGTGCCCAGACCAGGCTCACGACCGGCCACCGCACCCGGGCCCGATCCCGTGCCCAGACCGGGCTCCCGACCAGCCACCGCGCCCAAGCCAGCTCCAGTACCCAGACCGGGCTCACGGTTGGCCCCCGAGCCCAAGCCGGCTCCCGTGCCCAGACCGGGCTCACGGTTGGCCCCCGTACCCAAGCCGGGCTCACGGTTGGCCCCCGTGCCCAGGCCGGGCTCACGGGCAACGGCGGGGCGGGCCGGCGACGTGGGCTCGGCCGCGGGGCGGGGTGGCTGCGGCGCGAGCGGGCTCAGCAGCTCGGAGAAGCGCGACCTGTCCCAGCGCGAGCCGCCGGGCAGAGTCTCCACGGACGGGGGAATCTCGCTGCCCGGTTTCGCGTCGACGAAGCCGGGCGGGGCGGGCGCCGGAGACGGGGCCGGAATGCTGGACGCGGGCCGCACGGAGGGCTGAGCGGAGGCGGGAATGGCCGATGAGGGAAATGCCGGATTACGCGGAAACGAGCGGGTCTCGGCCCCCGAACGGCGCCAGGAGGGCACGTCACCCTCGGTCTCGACCCCTGTCCCCTGATAGGACCAGGGGCTGTCCGATGTCGCCCAGCCGTTCACCCGAGAGCGCTCACGCGAATCGGCACCGTTGCCGCTGTCCGCGGCTCCGGTGTCTCCGGAATGCCCTGATTCATCCACCGCGTGCTCCTCGCTCGCCCCCGCTGAGGCTACCGTGTGCTTGCAGTGGCGATAAGTTGCAGCGTCGCGACAATTGCTGCGAAGGAGCAACACTCGCCGATACGGGCAATCCGCGCCGGCAAACGGGGTACGACCCGCTGGAGGTTCGAGAGACATGACCGCTGCGTCCGGCGGAGCTCAGACGGCCCGTCCCACCCGTCTGCCCCGATCCGCGCGTCGTAAGCAGTTGCTGGCGGCCGCTCAGCAGGTCTTCGTCGCGCACGGCTACCACGCCGCGGCGATGGACGACATCGCCGAACGTGCCGGCGTCTCCAAGCCCGTGCTCTACCAGCATTTCCCGGGCAAGCTGGAGCTCTACCTGGCACTGCTCGACACCCACTGCGACGCGATAATCGCCAAGGTGCGCGACGCCATGCTGGCCACCTCCGACAACAAGGAGCGGGTCAAGGGCGCCGTACGGGCGTACTTCGACTTCATGGATCACGAGAGCGAGGCGTTCCGGCTCGTCTTCGAGAGCGACCTGCGCAACGACCCGCAGGTGCGTCAGCGGGTCGAACGGGTCGAGGTGGGCTGTATCGCCGCCGTCACCGACACCATCATCTCGGACACCAGCCTCAGTTCCGACGCCGCCGAACTGCTCGCCTCGGGTCTCGTCGGGGCGGCCGGACAGTCGGCCCAGTTCTGGCTGACCAACGGACGGCGTACGCCTAAAGCTGAAGCCGAAGCGCTCGTAGCTGCGCTGATCTGGCGCGGGATAGCCAGCTTCCCGCTCCAGGGTGGCGCATCCGGCGGCACTCCGGCCGAAATCGGATAGCCTTGCCAGCGGTAAGACCCGCGAAAAGGAGGGGCCCCGTGGAGGTCAAGATCGGCGTGCTGCACACGCCGCGTGAGCTGGTGCTCGAGAGCGCTCAGACCCCGGCGGAGGTCGAGCAGGCCGTGACCGAGGCGATGGCCAAGGACAGCGTGCTGTCGCTCACCGATGAGAAGGGCCGCAAGGTGATCATCCCGATCTCCAAGGTGGCGTATGTGGAGATTGCCGACGCGAACCCGCGTCCGTTCGGTTTCACCACCCGCTGAAGTATTTCTTCACCCGCTGAAGGCGCCTTCGTTCCCGGAGGCGCCTTCAGCGTGCTTCGGCCTCCGAAGTCCGCTCTGAGGTGCACGATCGTCCGGTCGGGTAGACTTGCCCTGTTGCCGTCGACGTCGATCTCTACCGATCGCCGCGGTGACCCGCGCGTGCGGCCCGCTGCTTGTTAGCTCAGCAGCGTGTGGCCCGCGCCCTATCCACACCGCGCCCCAGACTTTCAACGGGCGCACCACGAGAGGCACCCGTAAAACTTCATGACCGAGATCGAGATCACCGAACCCGCACTTGTGCCGGTCACCAGCCGCGCACCGGTCCGTCCGGACAGCCCCACCTTTGCCGAGCTGGGTGTCCGCGCCGAGACCGTGGAGGCGCTGGCCAAGGCCGGCATCACCCACGCCTTCGCCATCCAGGAATACGCGCTGCCGATCGCGCTGCGCGGCACCGACCTGATCGGCCAGGCCCCCACCGGCACGGGCAAGACGCTGGGCTTCGGCCTGCCGATGCTCGAGCGGGTGCAGGCCCCGTCCGAGGGCGCCGACGGCAAGCCGCAGGCGCTCATCGTCGTTCCCACCCGTGAGCTGGGCCTGCAGGTGGCCCGCGACCTGGCCGCCGCGGGCAGCACCCGGGGCGTCCGCGTCCTGCCGATCTATGGCGGCGTGGCCTACGAGCCCCAGGTCGACGCGCTCAAGAAGGGCGTCGAGATCCTGGTCGGCACGCCCGGCCGCCTGCTCGACCTGGCCAAGCAGAAGCAGCTCAAGCTCGACTCCATCCGCACGCTCGTGCTCGACGAGGCCGACCGCATGCTCGACCTGGGCTTCCTCGACGACGTGGAAAAGATCCTGGCGATGATCCCCGAGCAGCGGCAGACCATGCTGTTCTCGGCGACCATGCCCGACCCGATCGTCGCCCTGTCCCGCCGCTTCCTGCGCACCCCGGTGACGATCCACGCCGGCCACACGGCCGACAGCGGTCCGTCGCCGCTGACCAAGCAGGTCGTCTACCGCACCCACCCGCTCAACAAGGTCGAGATGGTGGCCCGCATCCTGCAGGCGCGCGGCCGGGGCCTCACCATGATCTTCACCCGCACCAAGCGGGCGGCCGACCGCCTGGCCGAAGACCTCGACTTCCGGGGCTTCGCCGTCGCGGCCGTGCACGGCGACCTCAACCAGGGCGCTCGCGAGCGGGCCCTGCGGGCGTTCCGCAGCGGCAAGATCGACGTGCTCGTGGCCACCGATGTCGCGGCTCGCGGCCTCGACGTCTCCGGCGTCACGCACGTGATCAACTACGACTGCCCGGAAGACCCCGAGACCTACACGCACCGCATCGGCCGCACCGGCCGGGCGGGCGCCACCGGCGTCGCCGTCACCTTCGTCGACTGGGAGGACATGCCGCGCTGGGTCCTTATCGACAAGTCGATGGGCCTGAGCATGCCGCAGCCGCCCGAGACCTACCACACGAGCCCGGCGCTCTACAGCGACCTGGACATCCCGACCGACATCTCGGGCACCCTGCCGACGGCCGACCGCAGCCGGGCCGGGCTGTCCGCCGAGGTCGAGGAAGACCTGGGCGGCGGCCGTCGCCGGCGCGAGACCGGTGGCGGCGGACGCGGCCGGGGCGGGCGCTCCCCGCGCGGCGGCTCCGATTCGGCTCCGCCCTCGTCCGAGAGCGGCAGCGACACCGAGCGGCCGAAGCGGCAGCGGCGCCGGCGGCGGGTCGACTCCGACGACGCGGCGCCGGTCTCCGACGCGGTCACCACGACCGAAGAGTCCACGCCCGACGAGGGCGAGCGTCCGGCCGGCACCACGCGCACGCGCAGCCGCCGCCGGGTGGCCGCGCCGACGTTCTCCGATGCCGAGACCGACGCGGTCGACGCCCCGGCCGATGACGCCGGCGAGTCCGATGACGACAGCGCCGACCGTCCTCGCCGCCGGCGGCGCCGGGGTGGCCGGGGCAGCCGCGGGGCCGGGTCCGCTTCGGACGACGCCGCGCCCGCCGACATGAGTGGTGGATCGGAAGCCGGAGTGGGCACGACCGCCTGATTGCCCGCGTACGGGGAAAGCCCCTTGGTCTTGATCTTGAGACCGAGGGGCTTTCGCGTGTCAGTGGCGGGGCTCGACGCCCAGGGCCGCGCAGGCGTCGCGATACATGCGGACGGCCTCGGCCCGCACCTGGCGGCGCTCGGTCAGCCGCTCGGAGAACGGGACGCGGACCGGCACCTCGATGCCGTTGACGACCGCCTTGAACTCCATCGCGTCGGCGTCCAGGCCGGACATGCGGGCCGCGGTCGCCGTCGGCATGCCGCCGAGTGCGCGCACGATCAGCACCATGTTGTCGGTGTGGTCGCCGTTCATGTGCCGGGCGATCTCGTCGACCACCTCGGGCGGAAACGGATCGGTCATCCCCATCGCCTCTGCAGCTCGGTCAGCACGCCGATGTTCAGCCGGTAGGCCTCGGCGACCTCGGTGATGAACTCCTCCTGCTCGTGCGGCGACCAGGGCACCGAGTCGAGCAGGGCCCGGTAGTGATCTTTGAAGGCGCGCGGGTCGACGCCGTTGAACAGGAAGAAGCGGTGGCCGTCGGCGGCGGGCAGGCCGTAGGACTGGGCTATCGCGGGGCCCAGATATTGGCCGCCGGAGAGGTCGCCGATGTAGCGCGTGTATTGGTGGGCGACGAAACCCGTGGCGGCCAGGTGGGCCACGTGACGCAGGCGTGTGCAGTACGTGGTGGTGCTGGGCAACGCGAAGAGGTGGTCGGCCCATCTCGGCCCGTACAGGTAACGCAGGTCGGCCTCGAGCGACGGAAGCCGGCGCAACTCGGGGAACAGGAACGTGCCGACCACCGGATCGTCGGCCATCGTGGTGGCGGCCGACTCGAGGGCCTCGTAGATGAACCAGTGCTGCGCGGTCAGGTCGGCGTAGGCCTCCCAGGGCAGCCGGCCGGCCGCGAGCGCGTCGAGGAAACCGCTGCGCTGGGCCGCGTCATGGTCGCCGACAGTGTTGCGGCGCACACGGACGGACAGCCGGTCGGCCCCCGGCGGAACGGCCATCAACGACATCGGCAAGGCACCTCGCTCCCGGCCCATCAGCCTACTTATAGATCCACTCGGCGCTGACGGCGGTCCTCACTCCGCGTGCACATCTGCCGTGGGCCGGGATCATACGCGGCGTTCGTTTCCCCTCTCGGCGCACTCGGCGTGTTCGTCGACTTTTTCCGGGCGCGGCAGAATGGAGGGATGCCGCAATCGCTCGAAACCGCGTTGGCCGAGGTCCGGGAACTCCTGCTGGGCCCCGATCTGACCCGTGCCGTGGCGGCCGGCCGTCGTCGCGGCCTCACCGCGCCGGTGACCAGGGCCGAGTTGCGGCCGGTGACACTCAAGGGTGGCCCGCGGTTGCAGATCGTGACGGACGACGGGTCGCGGCCGTTCACCCGCAACGTCGCCCCGGGAGCCGAGGCGGCGGCTGCGGCCGATGAGCTGCTGGCCCTGCCGTTCGGCAACTGGCACGTCGAGACGACGTCGGTGACGCTGCAACTGCGTGTCACCAAGAAGGGTGACGCTCAGGTGCACCGGGCTGCTGCTGCGGCTTCTTCTGGATCTTCCGCCCATGATCGCCAGAAGCAGTGGCTGCTTGACCCGGGCGATCCGCTCTTCGACGTGATCGGCGGCAACGCGGCCAAACGGCGGCAGATCGACGCCTTCCTGCGCGCCCTCGCGGCCACGCTGCCCCGCGAGCTTCCGCCGACGTTGCGGGTGGTCGACCTGGGCTGCGGAAACGCGTACCTGACGTTCGCCGCCTACCGCTACCTGGCCGGGCTGGGCACGTCGGTCCAGGTCGTGGGGGTCGACGTCCGGGAGGATCAGCGCGTACGCAACACCGCCGTCGCCGCCTCCCTCGGCTGCGCCGACGACGTGACCTTCGTGGCCGGCACGATCGAAGACGCTCAACTGCCGTTCGCGCCCGACCTGGTGCTGGCCCTGCACGCCTGTGACACGGCCACCGACCAGGCGCTGGCCCGGGCCGTCGACTGGAACGCGGAATGGGTGCTGGCCGCGCCTTGCTGCCACCACGACATCGCCGCCCAGCTCAAGGGCCGTCCGGCGCCCGCCCCGTTCGGCGAACTGACCCGGCACGCGATCATGCGCGAGCGTTTCGCCGACGTGCTGACCGACTCGCTGCGGGCGGCGCTGCTCCGGCTGAACGGCTACAAGGTCGAGGTGGTCGAGTTCATCGACTCGGCCCACACCCCGCGCAACCTGCTGCTGCGCGCCCGGCACACCTCGGCCGCGCCCACCTCGGCCCAGCGGGCGGAGTACGAGGCGCTCACGTCCGAGTGGGGCGTCACTCCCGCGCTCGCTTCCCTACTCGACCGTCAGGCTCCAGGCCGCGGTGTGGACCTGGCCGGCCACCTGGAAGTCGAAGAACATGCGGTAGTTGCCGCTGCTCGGAGCGGTCAGCCAGAACTTCACCTTGCCGTCGACCAGCGTCGTCTCGGGGTGGACGTGTAGGTAGGCGACGTCACCCTCGCGCATCACGACCAGGTGCCCGAACGTGCCCAGATAGGGGTCGAGCTTGGCCGGCCGTCCGTCGGCCCCGGTGACGCTGACGAGCACCGGCTGGGTGGCTTTGGTATCAGGCGTTCCCTCGTACGCGACGGTGAAGCCGGACGATTTGTCGGTGCGCTGGGCGGCCGGCAGGGCGACGGGCGTGTAGTCGCCGGCCACGGTCAGGTCGCCGCCCAGCGTGGTGGCGATCTGCTGCCCGCCGACGATCGCGGTGAAGTCGGCCACCATGCGATAGATCCCCGGCTGGGCCAGCGTGAGGTCGATGCCCCAGGTGCCGTCGGCCGCCATGGTCGGGTGCAGATGCTGGAACCCGGTCAGGTCGCGCCGGACGACGATCAGGTGCAGCGGTTTGTCGTGCACGACCGCGTACGTGGTCACCGGCGCCCCGCCCGCTCCCGTGACCCGGAAGGTGAGCCGCTGCGCCTTGCCCGCGGTGAAGCTGGTGGTCTCGGGAACCAGGGTCAGCCCGCCCGAGCTGAGCGACAGCCCGCCGACGGCCGCCCCCATCGCCATCGGGGTGGCCGCGCCGGACTGCACGGAGGTGCCGTCGGCGTTGTGGGCGTGCGGCTGGCTCTCGTCCATGACCATGCCGGGCATGGCGGTCGGGCCGGCCGTCGCCGCTGCCGTCGGAGCCGGCGACTCGTTCAAACGCCCCAACCCGTAGCCGGCGAACAGTACGACGATGAGCACCGCACCGAAGGCGGCGAGCCGGAACCCGGCGCGGTCCCCCGTCGGGGTCTCCTTTTCCAGAGGTGGCGCGTCAGGCATTCGCGAGCTCGTAGCCGGCCTCGTCCACCGCCGCGCGGACAGCCTCGTCGGTGAGCGGGGCCTCGCTGGTCACGGTGACCGCGCCGGTCGGGAGGTCGATCTGCACGGCGTCCACACCCGGGAGGGCCGACAGTTCGCCGGTCACCGCTTGCACGCAGTGGCCACAGGTCATGCCGGTCACGGTGTAGGTGCTGGTCACAGCCATCGCAGAAAGCCTTTCACTTCAGGAACGGACGAGCCGGGCGATCGCGTCGGACGCCTCTTTGACCTTGGCGGTCGGATCCCCGGCGCGGGCCGCGTCGACGACGCAGTGGGCCAGGTGATCCTCGAGCAGGCCGACCGCGACCGCTTGGAGAGCACTCTTGGCGGCCGAGATCTGCGTCAGGACATCGATGCAGTACGTGTCCTCGTCGACCATCCGCTGGAGACCGCGAATCTGCCCCTCGATACGCCGGAGGCGCCCGAGCAGTGCCGCCTTGTCTCCCGAATAGCCGTGCGGACCATGCTGCGGCGTCGACTCATCGGACATGACGCCAGCATACCCCCTACCCGTATCCCGCCACCCCTCGCCCCGAGCGTTGGCGGCTCGCCGTTCCAGCACCCGGCGCCCGGCGGCCCGCAACCCCGGCGGTCAGCAGTCGCGCTCGATCACCCCGACGCCCAATCACCCACGCTCAGCGACCGACCCGCGACCCGCGACCCGCGGCCGGTGGCCCACGCCCGACGAGACGGCGGCCCGGTGCCCCGCCGGCCGACGCTTGGCGGCCGACGCTCAGCGACCCGCGCCGCCATCGGCCCGCACAACAGCCCGCGCCGCGGTCAGCCCGCGACGGCCAGCGCTAACGGCAGGACTGCGGCGGCGCCCGCTCGGCGCAGGGCTCGGCCGGCCAGGGTCATGGTCCAGCCGGAGTCGACCAGGTCGTCGATGAGCAGCACCGGGCCGGTGAGGGCGGGCAGCTCGGCTTTGACGTCGGCCGGGACGGTGAACGCATCGTGCAGCACGCGGACGCGCTGGGCGCTGTTGCCGCGGCCCTCGTCGTCGGCGTGGGTGGTCGCCTCGATCGAGCCGAGCAGTGGCAGCCGGCCGATCTTCGCGATGTGAGCGGCCAGCGAGCTGATCAGCTCGGGATGACGGGTCGACGGGACGGCGACGACCGCGGCCGGGCGCTGCGACCAGGCGTCGTCGCCGTGCGCCCAGTCCTTGAGGATCTCGACCACGGCGGCGGCCAGATCGTCGGGGATCGGGGCGTCGGCCGACTCGGGACCGGCCACGCCGCGCAGACGGCTGCCCCAGCCCAGGTCGGAGAGCCGGCCCACGGCCCGACCGGGCTCGATCTGTTCGGTGGCGGCGATCTTGCCCTTGAGGCTGACGCCGACAGCGGCCAGACCGGTCGGCCACATCTTCTTCGGAGCGACCACCACGCCCGGGTGGCCCAGGAACGCATCGGCGGCGGCAAGCGCGGAGGCCGACACCTCGGCGTCGAACAGCGGGCCGGCGCAGTTGTCGCAGCGCCCGCACGGCTTGGCCTCGGGGTCGTCGAGACAGCGGCGGAGGAACTCCATGCGGCAGGCGCCCGTGGACGCGTATCCGATCATGGTCTTCTGTTCCTCGGCCCGCGCCTCGGCGACGCGGCGCAGCCGGGCCGTGTCATACGTCCAGGGCTCGCCGGTGGCGAGCCAGCCGCCCCGGGCCCGGCGCACGGCACCGTCGACGTCGAGCACCTTGAGCATCATCTCGAGGCGGGCGCGGCGCAGGTCGACCAGCGGTTCGAGGGCCTGGGTGGACGTCGGCCGGTCGGGCCACAGGTTGGCCAGCACCGAGCGCACCTGATCTTCGGGCGGGAACGCCAGCGAAGCGAAGTAGCGCCAGATCGCCGCATCCTCGGCGCCGGGCAGCAGCACGACCTCGGCGTGCTCGACGGCCCGGCCCGCGCGGCCGACCTGCTGGTAATACGCGATCGGGGAGGGCGGAGCGCCGAGGTGCACGACGAAGCCGAGGTCGGGCTTGTCGAAACCCATGCCGAGCGCGGACGTGGCCACCAAGGCCTTGATCTTGTTGTCCAGCAGGTCCTGCTCGGCGGTCCGGCGCTCGGCATCCTCGACCTGGCCGGTGTAGGACGCCACCGGGAAGCCGCGGCCACGCAGGAAGTCGGCGGTCTCGGTGGCCGCGGCCACGGTGAGGGTGTAGATGATGCCGGAGCCGGGCAGCCGGTCGAGGTGATCGGCGAGCCAGGCCAGCCGCTGGGCCGGAGTCGGCAGGTCGAGCACGGCCAGGCGCAACGAGTCACGATCGAGCGGGCCGCGGAGCACCAGCGCGTCGCCCAACTGGTCGGCCACGTCGGCGGTCACGCGGGCGTTGGCCGTCGCGGTGGTGGCGAGCACCGGGGTGCGGCCCGGGAGCCCGGCCAGGAAGATGCGCAGCCGCCGATAGTCGGGCCGGAAATCGTGACCCCAGTCGGAGACGCAGTGCGCCTCGTCGACCACGAGCAGGCCGGTCTCGGCGGCAAGACCGGGCAGCACGTTGTCGCGGAAGTCGGGGTTGTTGAGCCGCTCGGGGCTGATCAGCAGGACGTCGACCTCGCCGGCCCGGATCTCGTGCTCGATCTCGGACCACTCGTCGAGGTTGGCCGAATTGATCGTGCGGGCCGTGATGCCGGCGCGGGCGGCGGCGTCGACCTGGTTGCGCATCAGGGCGAGCAGCGGGGACACGATGACGGTCGGGCCGGACGGACGCTCGCCGGTGGCGCCCTGACGCAGCAGCGCGGTCGCCACGAAGTAGACGGCCGACTTGCCCCAGCCCGTGCGCTGCACACACAGCACGCGGCGCCGGTCGACGGTGAGCGCCTCGATCGCCCGCCACTGATCCTCGCGGAGCACCGCGTGGTCACCGGCGAGCCGCCGCAGCACCGCCTCGGCCCGCTCGCGCACGGCGGCCCGCTCGGCTGAGGTGCCTGGCTCGGCTGGGGTGGTTGCTGGCGTCTCGGTCACCCGGCATGTCTATCAGCCCGGTCCGACAGAACCCGGGTTATCCACAGGCCGGCCCGTTATCCACAGGCGGCGAAGAAAGTCGCGCCGGGCCGGAGCGGATCGGTCAAGGATCGGGCCACCCCGCAGAAGGAGCGAGCCGTGAGTCCCTACCCGTCCTCTTGGTACAAGGCGCAACGTCAGGTGCTCGACCAGATCTACGGTTCGAATCGGAACGCTCGCCGACGACGCCTCCGCGGGCAGCTCCCGCCCGAGCTGCTGAGGCGGCTGGCGGCCGGGGAGCTCTTCGATCACAGCGGCAACCCGCTGGGCATCTGGCCCGCGGGTCCGCAGACCGCGGCCCGCATCAAGCTCGCCGCTCAGCAACGCCACCTGCGGTTGGTGGGGCGCGAGGAGGTCGACCCCGACGTCCTTGACAACTTTTATTGTCGGTGCGACGCTCGGGACATGTCGAAGACGATTGCCGAGAAGCTGCTGATCAAGCCGAACACCACGGTGTGGCTGTCGGATCCGGCGCATCTGACGCTGCTGACGCCGATGCCGGACGGGGTTCGCGAGACCGACATGCTGGCCACGGCGAGCACGGCCGTGCTCTTCGCCGAGGACGCCGCGAGCGCCCGCAAGCAGCTCGACGAGCACCGGGACGACCTGGGGAAGCCGGGCGTGTTCTGGGTGGCCTATCCGAAGGGCAACCAGGCCGACATCAACCGCGACACGCTGTGGCCCATCGTCGCCGACTACGACATGCGCCCGTGCGGTCAGGTCGCGATCGACGACCGCTGGTCGGGCCTGCGCTTCCGGCCCAACCGCGAGGGCGAGGGCCGCTTCACCGGCGGAGCCAAGTAGACCGACGCCAAGCGGGATCAGCGGCCGAGACCGGCGCCAAGCGGGATCAGCGGCCGTAGACCGGCGCCTAGCGGGATCAGCGGCCGAGGACCGAGCCGCCGTTGACGTTGATGATCTGGCCGGTGACATAGCGACCGCCCGGGCCGGCCAGCCAGCGGACCGCCTCGGCGATGTCGTCGGGCACGCCGGGCTGCTTGAGTAGGGTGGCGTCGACCCGGGCGCGGTGGCCCTCGGGCGTCATCCGGTCGGCGAAGAACTCGCTGTCGGTCACGTAGCCGGGGGCGATGACGTTGGCCGTGATGCCGTCCTCGCCCAGCTCGGCGGCCAGGTCGTGGAGGTAGCCGTGCAGGGCGGCCTTGGCGGCCGAGTAGGGGCCGCCGCCACCCTTCTGGGCGGCGATCGAGCTGGTCAGGATGACCCGGCCGCCCGGACGGCGCAGGGCGGGCCGCAGGGCCGTGGTCAGCAGCACGGCGGTGAGGACGTTGGAGTCGAAGTTGGCCCGCCACTGGGCGGCGAGGCCGTCGAGTGTGGAACCGTCGCCCGGCACGTAGGCCCCGGCGTTGTTGACGAGCACGTCGACCGGGCGCTCCCCGACGGCCGCGACCACGGCGGCGATCTGGGCCGGGTCGGAGACGTCGGCGGTGACCGCGGACGCCTGCGGGCCGATCCAGGCGACGGCGTCGGCCAGCACCTTCTCCCGCCGGCCGACGACGATCACGTCGTAGCCCTCGCCGGCGAGCATGCCCGCCGTCGAACGCCCGATTCCCGTTCCGCCACCGCTGACCACCGCGAGCCTCGACATACCCGAACCCTATCGACCGACCGGACCAGCCAGGCCCCGGCCCACAAAGCCCGACCAGACCAACCAGACCCCGACCCACAAAGCCCGACCAGACCAACCAGACCCCGACCCACAAAGCCCGGCCGGTCCGCGCCGGTCGATCAGGTGGTGGATGCGGGTTCGGGTGTGCGGAGCGTGGCCAGCCGAAGAGGACGCCAGGCCACGAGCGCGACCAGGGCCATCGCCACCGCCGCGGTCCAATAGGTGGCGGTCAGGCCGTAAACAACCGCGACCGCGCCGCCGAGCAGGGAACCCAGTGCCGCCCCGCCCAGGTCGAGAAACGAGTAGACGCTGGTCACCCGGCCGTACATCGCGTCGGGCACGTCGCGCTGACGGATCGTGGTGACGACGACGCCCCAGACCGTGGTGTGGATGCCGAAGATGACGATCATCGCGGCGGCCGCGAACGGTGAGCGGGTCGCGGCCAGCGTGGCGTGCAGGGCCATCTCGATCAGCAGGCCCGCCCGCAGCAGCGGTGCTGCGTCGAGCCGGCCGATCAGGGCGGGTGCGACCAGCGTGCCGAGCAGGCCGCCGACCGCGAACGCCACCAGCAGCACCCCGTAGCCGACCTCGGTCAATCCCAGACGTTGCTCGGCGTAGAGCACGAAGATGGCGAACGCAGCACAGAAGACGACGTTGCCGACCGCCATCGTGACCGCGAGCGTGCGCAGCAGCCGATGCCGCCACAGCCACCGCACGCCCGCGCGGATCTCGCCCCGCAGGTCACGCCGAGCGGGGGTAGGGGCAGGGGCGGGGGACGACACGGCGCGGACAGTGAGGACGAGTGCGGCGGAGACGACGAACGTCACGGCGTTGACGGCGAACGGCACCGCGGCCGCCACCACGAACAACCACCCGCCGACCGGTTTGGCCGCGAATTGATTGAGGACATTGAAGTTCGCGTACATGAGGGAATTGGCCTCGGGTCGTGCCGCAGCGGGCACGACCAGCCGGACAACGGCCGCCGACGCCGTGTCAGCCAGCGTCTCCCCCGTGCCGAGCAGGAAGAACACGGCCAGGACGAGTGGCACGGTCACCACGTCGAACGCCACCGCCGCACTCAGCGCGGCCAGCGCCGCCGCCCGCAGCAGGTTGACCGCGACGACCAGGCGCCGGCGGTCGACCCGGTCGGCCCAGGCACCGCTGGTCAGGGCGAACAGCAACCATGGCAACTGCTGCGCGAAGACCGCCGAGGCGACGGCCGCCGGATTGTGGGTGATCGAGGCGACGAGTAGGGGCCCGGCGACCATGGTGATGCCGTCGCCGAGGTTGGTGACGGCGGACGAGGTCCAGAGTTTCCAGAAATCCGCACCGAGTGGTGCGGCGAAAAGGGCACGCAAAAGGAGCTCCTCGAGCGAGGGGAACGGTCAGAAGCGACCGCCCGACGCGAGGAGAGACGAGGGCGTAAAGGGCCCTAGCGTCCCCGCGTCGAGGCGAAGACCGTCACCGAGGTGCTTTGCATGCGCGAACCCCTTCCTGCCGGACGCCGACCTTAGCCTGAATCCCGGCATCTGGGCACGAGCGTTACGGGTTTCCCGGGACGGCTCCGGACGACCCGCCCCTCGGGTCACAATCGGCACATGGGGCGGACGGAGCGAAACGGGCAGATCGCGTCGCTCCGGATCGCGGGGCGGTATCGGCTCGTCGAGAAGCTGGGCACCGGCGGTATGTCCGAGGTGTGGCGCGGCTACGACGAGACACTCGGCCGGTCGGTGGCGGTCAAGATGCTCTCGCCCCGCCTGGCCGGTGACCAGATGTTCCGCGATCGCATGCGACAGGAGGCACTGGCCGCCGCGCGACTCAGCCATCCGCACATCACCGGCATCTTCGACTTCGGCGAATCACCGCTGGACGAGCGACTGACCATTCCGTACGTCGTCATGGAGCTCAACGACGGCGAGTCGGTGTCCTCGCGGATCGCGCGACGTGGGCCCCTCCCCTGGCGCGAAGCCGTCACCGTGGCCGTCGAGGTGGCATCCGCGCTGGCCACGGCACACGCGCGAGGCGTGGTGCACCGCGACGTCACCCCGGCCAACGTGATGCTGACCGGCGGCGGGGCCAAGGTCGTCGACTTCGGCATCTCGGCGATCATCGGCCAGCGCGACGCCGCGCCCGACGGCAGTCTGCTCGGCACCCCGGCCTATCTCGCGCCCGAGCGGCTCGGCGGCTCGCAGGTCTCGGCGTCGGCCGACGTCTACGCGCTCGGGCTGCTGCTCTACCGCTCGCTCTGCGGTCGTCTGCCGTGGCCGGCCGAGACCACTTCGGAGGCGCTCCGCGCGCACCTGTACGCCGACCCGGAGCCGCTGCCCACGATCCCGGGGTTGCCCGAGGCCGTGGCCGACCTGTGCCTGCGCTGCCTGACCAAGGACCCGGCCGACCGTCCGGTGGCGGCCGAGGTGGCCCGCGACCTGGCCGGCGTCGTCGGCGTGCAGGCGATCATCCCGCCGGTGGTCGAGCGCGCGGCCGACGCCCCCGAGGCCGTACGCGGTGCCGCCTACCCACCGCCGGTCGCGCCGAGGCCCCGCCCCGGCATGGGTAAGGCCCTGCTCGCCTATCTCGGGCTGCCGGGCGGGATCCCGGGTCCGCGCCCGCCGGCCCGGGTGCTGCGACTGCGGGCCGGGCTCCGGATCGGGGCCGCGCTGCGGCTCGGCGGCCCGCGCCCGCTCGGCGGCGGCGTCTTCCTGGGCGGCCGGATCGGCGGGAGCCATCGCGCGCAGAGCGTCCTGATCACGCTGGCCGTGGTCGCGGTGGCCGGGACCAGCTGGGCCGTCACCCGCAACACGCCGGACGTGCAGGAGGCGCAAGCGGCTGGGGCGGGCGTCGCGGTGGCCGGACCGAGCGACGACGAGTCGCGGTGTGCGGTGCGCTATCAGCTGCGGCGGGACTCGGGCCGGGACTACGAGGCCCAGCTGACCGTGGCGACCACCCGGGAGCTGGCGCACAGTTCGTGGCGGGTGCAGTTCCTCTATCCGGGCACCCAGAAGCTGACCGGCTCGTCGAAGACGGTCACGCAGAAGGGCCGCAAGGTGACCGCGAAGGGTCACGGCAAGCTGCGGTCGTTCACGCTGCGTGGCGAGTATCGCGACTACAACCCGCTGCCGTTGTCGTTCGCGGTCGACGGGGTGCGCTGCCGCGCCGAAGTGATGGCCAACCCGCCGGCCAGCCGCCGCGAACGCGACCGGGGTGTTCAGCCGGCGAGGAGCTGGTCGACCGGCGCGTAGTCGTCGGTCAGCACCCGGGCGTCGTCGATGAAGTCGGTCAGCGCCTGGCCGGTGAGCAGCACCCCGGGATCCTTCACGTCGGCCACCCGCCGGGCCACCTCGTCGGTGGGCAGCGGGCTCTTCGACGCCATGATCACGAAGTTGGCCCCGACCTGGCCGTCCAGCGCCTCCTGACTGCTGATCACGGCCACATGCGGGAACGCGGCGGCCACGGTGGCCAGCTCGGCCCGGATGAAGCGGTCGGGCGGATAGTCGATGACGTTCTGGACGTAGATGCCGCCGGGCCGGGTCACCCGGGCGATGTCCGCCGCCATCTCGCGGGTGGCCAGGTGCCACGGCACGGTCAGGTGGCCGAAGGCGTCGCCGACCACGAAGTCGTAGGAATCCGTCTTCTCCGAGGCGACGCCGACGCGGGCGTCGCCCACCCGTACGCGAAGATCGGGCCCGGTGGTCAGGCCGAGCCTTTCGCGGTCGAGCTTGACCAGGTCACCGTCGAGCTCGAGCACCAACTGGTCGCTGCCGGGCCGGGTCGCCCGCACGTAGTCGGGCATGGTGAACCCGCCGCCGCCCAGGTGCAGCGCGTCGACTGGACCCGCGGGCAGCACGTCGGCCACCGCCCCGATCCACTGGATGTAGGCGAACTCCAGGTGCCGGGGGTCGTCGAGGTCGACGTAGGAGTGCCGGGCCGAGTTGAGGATCAGCTCACGCCCGCCCGGGGTGGACGGGTCGGCTTGCACGCGGGCGCAGTGGTAGGCCGTCTCGATGTCGCACGGGTTCGGCGAGGCCACCCCGAGACCGGCCCCGACCAGGCCGATCGACGCCAGCACGGCCCGGGTCCGCGGTCTGCCGGGCAGCTCGGCCGCTCCCCCGTTGCGCCGCAACCACCAGGCCAGCACGGCCCCGGACAGCGCGAGCAGCACCGCCAGCGAGATGACGATCCAGCTCGAGGGCACCGCGGCGACGAAGATGAACCCGGTCGCCAGCGTCGCCGTGATCGCGCCCAGGGTGCCCATGCTGGACAGCCGACCGACCACCGAACCCGTCCGGTCCAGGTCGCTGAGCTGCAGCTTCACCACCAGCGGGGTGATCGCCGAGAGCAGGAAGGCGGGCAGGAAGACGGCCAGCGCGGCGAGCAGCAGCACCGCGGGCGCGGCCCCGCCCCGCAGCAGCTCGCCGCCGAACCGCACCAGCGGCAGCGTGACGGCGGCACCGATCGCCCCTAGCAGCAGCGCCGGCACCAGCAGCGCGCGCGGGTCGTAGCGGTCGGCGAGGCGGCCGCCCAGCCACGTCCCGTACGCGATGGCCGCCAGCGCGATGCCGATGACCGAGCTGCTCACCTGCAACGTGACGCCGACATAGGGCCCGACGAGCCGCAGCGCGACGATCTCGAGGACGAGGACGGCGCCACTGGACCCGAAGACCAGAGCGGTGGCGAGACCGGACGGCAACGCCCGCGGCGGCTTTCCCATTCGCGGGATGCTATCCGGCCCGGCCTGGGAAGAAGCTGCTAGAGCATGGACACGTGCACGTGATTCGTGTGTTCGGCCGACGCCCCGCCACTGCCGCTGTAGCTCTTCCACCCCGTGCCGGGCATCCAGATCTCGCGGAACCAGATCACGTACATCACCCCGAGGCGGTCCGCGTTCTTCACGAAGTAGGCCGCGAGATTGTTTCCGTACGTCTTGTCGCCGCCGGTCGCCGGGGATGTCTTGTACGTCGTCGCGTTGGACGACATGTCACACGCCCGGCCCTTCGGATGCTCACCCGAGCTGCGCTGACTCCAGCACACCGTGTAGCGGCCGAAGCCGTCCGACTTAGCCTCCTGATAGGCGTGCAGGGTCCGCGGGGTGAGGCAGCCCGAGCTGGTCGGGTCGTTGATCGTGCACTTCTCGCTGGGCCAGGAGCCGTCCGAGTTGCGCGGGGCCGGCTTGGCCAGCGGCGAGTTCACCGACACGAAGCCGCCCGAGACACTGCCGCCGCCGACGCTGGCCAGTGCGCGTTCGGCCTCGTTCTTCTTCTTGGTGAGCGCGGCGACCTGCTTGGTCTGCTCGGTGATCTCTTTGGCGATCGCCACCTTGGCCGCCTCGGCCTTGTCGAGCGACTCGCGATATTGCGTCAGGGTCGCGCTGTCGAGCTGGGCCATCATATCGAGCTGCTGAATGCGCTCGAGGAAGATG
The DNA here is from genome assembly GCF_018829635.1 of Paractinoplanes bogorensis. GTDB lineage: Bacteria > Actinomycetota > Actinomycetes > Mycobacteriales > Micromonosporaceae > Actinoplanes > Actinoplanes bogorensis. Next base: position 29,288 of record NZ_JAHKKG010000012.1, on the reverse strand, counting down.
TCGGGTGAGGTCGCGTCGAGCAACATGGCCATCGTGTTGGGCCGGCCGAGCCGGTAGGACCGGTTGGCGATGTCGTTGACCCGGACCTCGAGCGCCTTGGCCCCGGCCTGCGCCTGCTTGACGGTCGCCTGCAGCTGCACCGATCGCTTCTTCGACGCGTTCAGCTTCTGGATCGCCACCGCCTGGCCCTTGGCCGCGGACTCGAGCGCGCTGCGCAGCGTCTTGTCATCGCCCTCGTCCGGATCGGCCTGGGCCACCCCGGACGTCGCCGTCAGCAGAAGCGTGCAGGCCGCCACGACCAGCACGAGCAAACCGCTGAGCCGGCGCTGGAAAACCGCCGCCACGGATACCTCCCCATCGTCAGCGCGGGCAGACTCTACCGTGATACGTAGGGAAGCGGCAGATCGATCAACTGGCCGAGTAACCACCGTCGACGAAGAGTGTCTGGCCGGTCACAGCGACGGCGGCATCGCTGGCCAGAAAGACGGCACAAGCCCCGAAATCTTCCGGTACGCCGTTTCTGCCGATCATGGCGCGGGCCGCGTGCTTCGCGACGGTTGCCGGATCCGCGAAGACCGGTTCGGTCAGTGGCGTGTGCACCACTCCGGGGGCGATCGCGTTGACACAGACGCCCTGAGCCGACCACGCCTCGGCCTGTGACCTGGTCAAACCGACCAGACCGGCCTTGGACGCACCGTAGGCCCCGCTGTTTCCGTACGCGCGGAAGGCCTGTTGGGACGCCACGTTGATGATCCGTCCCCAGCCGCGCTCGGCCATCCGGGGCCCGAACGCCTGACCGAGCAGAAACGGGGCTGTGAGGTTCGCCGCCATCGTCACGTCCCAGTCGTCCTCGGTGAGCTCGCCGAGGGGCGGGCGCCGGTTGACCGCCGCCGAATTGACGAGCACGTCGGGAGATCCGTACCGGGAAATGGTCTGGTTGATCAGTTCGGAGACGGCCGGCCGGGAGGAAAGGTCGGCCCGCAGCGCATGCCCCTCGACGCCGAAGCCGCGCAGTTCGTCGACGACCTCGGCCATCGGCTCGGGCCGGCGGGCCACCAGCAGCACGCGTGCCCCGGCCCGGCCCAGCGCGATCGCCATGGCCCGGCCGATGCCCGAACTGCCGCCGGTCACCATCGCGGTGCGGCCGGTCAGACCGAAAATGCTTTCCAGGTACGCCGTCACGAGCACCTACAGAATCGACGTGTCCGGGAAGAGCGTGTCCCGCACCGTCCGCCAGATGTCCTCGTTGGCGGCGACCAGCAGGCCGCGCTCACTGTCCGTCGGACGGTAGGGGGCACCGTCCAGATGCAGCGCCGTGCCGCCGGCCTCGCGCACGATCAGCGAACCGGGCACGTGGTCCCACGGCAGGATCCGCCAGAAGAGCGCGAACTGCTGCTCGTCGAGGGCGACCGCGGGGTATTCGTACCCGGCGCAGTGTTTGCCCTTGGTGACCTCGCCGAGCGCCGCCGCGTTGGGCTGAGCCACCGCGCGCAGACGTTCGGGCAGATAGTGCGTGGCGACGACACCGCGCAGCGCGGCCGCCCCGGGATCGTCGGTGCGTGTCTTCACCCGTACGCCGTCGCGGTAGGCACCCGACCCGGCCTCGGCCACCGTCATGTGGTCGCCGACCGCGTCGAGGATCCACGAGGCCGCCGGTTCGCCGTCCCGCAGCAACGCCACCATGATCGCGAACGGGGTCTTGCCGGCCGCGAAGTTGTTCGTGCCGTCGACCGGGTCGACGATCCAGACCGCGCCCGGTTCACCCACCCGACCGAGCACCCGCGGGTCGGCCGCAACCGCTTCCTCGCCGACCACGATCGAGCCCGGCAGCAGGGCGGTCAGGCCACGGGTGAGCGCGACCTCGGACTCCTTGTCGGCGATCGTGACCAGGTCGCCCGGCGACTTCTGGACGATCTCGTCGGTGGACAGGTGACGGAAACGCGGCAGCACGATGGTGGCCGCGACCTCCCGGATGAGCTCGCCGACCTGATCAAGCACGCGGCGGCAACTTCACGACGCTGACGAAGAACTCGTCGATCTGCCGGATCACGGTGATGAACCGCTCGAAGTCGACCGGCTTGGTCACGTACGCGTTGGCGTGCAACTGGTAGCTGCGCAGGATGTCTTCGTCGGCGGCCGACGTGGTGAGCACGACGACCGGGATCCGGCCCAGCTCGTCGTCCTTCTTGATCTCTTCGAGCACCTCGCGGCCGTCGCGCTTGGGCAGGTTGAGGTCGAGCAGGATGAGGTCGGGGCGGGTGGCGTCGGCGTACTGGCCCTCGCGGCGCAGGTAGGCCAGCGCCTCGGCCCCGTCGGAGACGACGTTGAGCCGGTTGCGGACCTTGTGTTCCTCGAACGCCTCCTGGGTCATCAGCACGTCGCCGGGGTCGTCCTCGACCAGCAGCACCTCGATCGGGGTGCCGTCCGCCCGTAGGGGAGACGTCATGCCGTGACCTCTTTTCTCGTTTCCTGCGCCGGCACCGGGGGCTCCTCGTCGGAGGCGCCCGGCAGCACCGGGAGGGTGAACCAGATCGACGTCCCGACCTCGGCCTCGAGGTCGAGCCAGATCCGCCCGCCATGATATTCGACGATCTTCTTGACGATCGCCAGACCGATGCCGGTGCCCTCGTACGCATCCCGGGCGTGCAGCCGCTGGAAGATGACGAACACCTTGTCGGCGAACTCGGCCTCGATGCCGATGCCGTTGTCCCGCACGTTGACGCGCCACTCGCCGTCGACCTGCTCGGCGCTGACCCGGATCACCGGGGGCACGTCGGGCCGTTTGAACTTGAGCGAGTTGCCGATCAGGTTGACGAACAGGGTGGTGAGCAGCGGCTCTTCGCCCTCGACGACGGGCAGCTCGGACCAGGTGATCTCGGCCTCCTCGCCCGCCCGCGGCTCGAGCTGCGACTTGACCTCGGTGAGCACCCGGTCGAGCGGCACCTCGGTGAAGCCCGAGGTGAGCCGGCCGATGCGGGAGAAGGCGAGCAGGTCGTTGATCAGACGCTGCATCCGCTGGGCGCCGTCGACGGCGAACGCGATGTACTGGTCGGCGCGCTCGTCGAGCTGACCCGCGTAGCGGCGTTGCAGCAACTGGCAGAAGCTGGCCACCTTGCGCAGCGGTTCCTGCAGGTCGTGCGACGCGACATAGGCGAACTGCTCGAGGTCGCGGTTGGAGCGGGTCAGTTCCTCGGCCTGCACCTTGAGCTGGTCGTTGACCCACTCGATCTGGGTGCGGGCCTCGCGTACCTCGGCCAGCTCGGCGGCGATCTTCTGCCGCATGCCGTCGACGTCGTCGGCCAGGCTGGACAATTCGGGCGAGCCGGTGCTCGAGATGTGTTTCTCGTAGTCGCCCGCGGCCACCTCACGTACCTGCTCGGCGAGCTCGGTGACCGGGCGGCTGACCATCCGGTCGAGCAGCAGGATCAGCGCCGACCCGGCCAGGATGATGATCGCGGCGGCCGAGATCTGGATCGCCACCATGGTCCGGCTGCTCTGCCGGGCGGCCTCGGCCGAGGCGGCCCGCAGCACGGCGATGTCGTCCTGCATCGCCCCGATCGCCGACCGCAGGGCGTCGAACTTCTCGGTCGAGATCGCGTTGATCTGTGCCTGCCCGGCCTGGACGCCCTCCGACTTGATCGTCGCGATCACCGGCTCGGCGACGTCGCGGTGCCAGACTGCGGCCCGCCGCTGCACCTCGTCGAGCGCGGCCCGGATCTCGGTGTTCTCCGGGCGCAGATAGCCGTTGATTCGCTCGATCAGCATCTTCTCCTGGGCGACACCCTCGGTGTACGGGCGCAGGTTGGCCTCGTTCCCGCTGATGGCGTAGCCACGGATGCCGGTCTCCTGGTTGACGTACGCCGTGTTCAGCTGCTCGCCCGCGGCGCGCATCGGGCTGGCCCGGTCGAGCACGTTGTCGAGCTGGCGGTTGTTGCCGGCCGCGGTGATCACCGCGAACACGCCGAGCACGGTGAAGATCAGGCCGACTGTGACGCAGAGCGCGATGATCCGTCGGCGCAGCGTCCAGCCGCGGAAGCTCATCGTCCGTTCCCCCGGGTGATCAGGAGCATGGCCACGTCGTCGGCGAGCGGGCCGCCGTTGGCGTGCTCGGCCCGGCCGACCAGCCAGGCGGGCAGCGCCGGGAGGGGCACGGCCTGGGCCGCGGGCTCCTCGAGCAGCGCGCACAGGCCGGTCACGTCGAGGCGCTCGTTCCCCACGCCGGTGTGGCCCTCGATCAGGCCGTCGGTATACATCAGCAAGGACCAGTCATCTCCGGACAGCTCCACCTCGGTGGCGGGCGTGGGCTTCGGACTTACCCCGAGGACGATTCCCGTACGCGCTTCGACCGGCCCGACCCGACCGCCGCTGAGCAGCACCGGCGGCGGATGCCCGGCCAGGCGGACCACGGCGCGCCCGACGTCCAGGTCGAGCGTGATCGACGCGACGGTGGCGAACACCTCGCGGGCCCGGCGCTCGCTCATCAGCACCTGTTCGAGCGAGCCGAGGATGGCGTCGTCGGGCACCCCGGCCAGCACCAGCGCACGCCAGGCGACCCGGAGCTCGACGCCGAGGGCCGCCTCGTCGACGCTGTGCCCGCAGACGTCGCCCACGATCACCTGCAGCTTGTTGTCACCCACCTGGACGACGTCGAAGAAGTCGCCGCCGAGCAGGCCCATCGCCCGGCCCGAGCGATAGAACGTGTGCACCGCCACCCGATCGGTGGACATCAGGGGCTGGGGCAGGAGGCCGCGCTCGAGGCGGGCCGACTCGGCCTGGCGCAGTTCGACCTCGCGCAGCCGCTGGGCATTTTCGTCGGCCCGCTTGCGCTCGACCGCGTAGCGCAGCGCCCGGGTCAGCAGAACGCCGTCGACCTGGCCCTTGACCAGGTAGTCCTGGGCGCCCTCGGCCACCGCGTCGACGCCCAGGTGCTCGTCCGAGCGGCCGGTGAGCACGCACACCGCGGCGCTGCCGGCCACCGCGAGCAGTTTGCGCAGGCCGTCGATGCCCTCGGCGTCGGGCAGGCCGAGGTCGAGCAGCACGCAGTGGATGCCGGGCAGCAGGCCCCGGGCCTCGCGCAGGCTGGTGGCGACCCGCAGGTCGAACGGCGCGTCGGCCTCGTGCAGCAGCTCGCGGACGAGGAACGCGTCGCCCTCGTCGTCCTCGACCAGCAGGACGCGCAGGCGCTCCTGATAGGCCGGGGCGCGGGTGCGCGGCGCGACCGAGCGCTCAGTCATTGCGCAAAACCCACCTGTCCTCGCGGCCACCCTGACCCGCTGATCGTGGCGCACCGACTGCGGGGGCACAACACTCTCACGTGGCGTCTTCGGCGGCCACGCGACGGGCGTGCATGGCGATCACCTCACCCAGGATGCCGTGCAGCCGGCCGCATTCCCGGCAGTGCAGATTCTCGTCGAGGTGGCGTCCGCCGCACTCGACGCACGTGCCCCGGTCCTCCGGGTCGCGGTAGGCGGCCAGGGCCTTGCACATGGCCCGGATCACGTGGTCGCCGACGGGGAAGACGGCCTCGCCCATCGCGGTGCGCACGCCCACCATCGCGACCGGGCCGGCGTCGGGCGCGGGGTCGTAGGGCGCGACCGCGTCGATGAACGCGGCCATGACGGCGGCTGGGTCGATCGGCGTGCTCACGCCGACAACGCTAGGCCACCGGATATTCGATCTTCCGGCCTACCCGGTGTCGTACCCAACCGCTTAGATGTCACCCATGCGAGCACCCGCCCTCACCGACCCGGCGCACCGGGCCCTGGCCGCTCTCGTCGCGGTCGTCGTCCTGGCCCTGGCCGGTTTCGCGGGCCTCGCGTCGGTGCGCCCGCCGGCCTCGCGACCGGTGTCGGCGCCCGAGGCCGAGTTCAGCGCCGAGCGCGCCTTCCAGCAGGTCGAGGCGATCGCGACCCGCCCGCACCCGGTCGGCAGCCCGGCCAACGACGAGGTGCGCGAGCGGCTGCTGACCACGCTGCGCGGCATGGGCCTGACCCCCGAGGTGCAGGACACGGTGTCGATCGAGGGTGCCGGGCTGTCGTCCAGCGCGGGCGGCACCGGCCTGGCCCGGGTCCGCAACGTGATCGCGCAGATCCCCGGCACGGCCTCGACCGGGCGCATCTTCCTGGTCGCCCACTACGACTCGGTGCAGGTCGGGCCGGGCGGCAACGACGACGCGGCGGGCACCTCGGCCGCGATCGAGACGGCGCGGGCCCTGCTGGCCGGCGACCGCCCGCGCAACGACGTGGTGCTGGTGCTGACCGACGGCGAGGAGGCCTGCCTGTGCGGGGCCAAGGCGTTCGTCGACCAGCACCCGCTCGCCCGCGACGGCGGCGTGGTGCTCAACCTCGAGGCCCGGGGCAGCAGCGGCCCGGCCATCATGTTCGAGACCTCGGCCGGCAACGGGCGCCTGGTCGAGGCCTACTCGCACGCGGCCAAACCGGTCGGCACGTCGTTCGCCGTCGAGATCTATCGGCTGCTGCCCAACGACACCGACTTCACGCCGTTCCGCGAGGCGGGCTTCGCCGGGCTCAACACGGCGTACATCGACGGCGCGGCGGTCTATCACGCGCCGACCGACGTCCCCGCCGCGATGGACCGCGACAGCCTGCAACACCACGGCGACAACGCGCTCGCCCTGGTCCGCGAGCTCGGCGGTCGTGACCTGGCCGACCTGAAGGCCACCGGCGGCGGCGACGCGACCTACTTCCCCGCGCCCGGCCTGCTGGTGCGCTATCCCGGCTCGCTGGTCTGGCCGATCGCCGTCCTGGCCCTGCTGGCGGTCGCCGCGCTGGCCTGGCTGGCCCGCCGGCAGCGACTGATCACCGGCCGCCGCGCGCTCGTCGCGGGCGCGCTGACCCTGGTGCCGATCGTGCTGGCGCCGGTGCTGGCTCAGGTGCTCTGGGCCCTGCTCAAGATCATGCGTCCCCCGTACGCCGAGATGCCGATCGACCCGTACCGGCCGGAGCTCTATCGGGTGGCCGTCATCCTGCTGGCCGCGGCCGTGATCCTCGCCTGGTTCGCGCTGCTGCGCCGCCGGGTCGGGCCGGCCGCCCTGGCCCTCGCCGGGTTGGGCTGGCTGGCCGTGCTCGGCGTGGTGCTGGCCGCGTTCGTGCCCGGCGGCTCCTACCTGGCCGCCCTGCCCGCGCTCGCCGGCGCCGTGTTCGGCCTGGTCGCGGTCACGACCCGGGGCTGGATCCCGGTCGTGGCGGTGACGCTCGGCGGCGCGGTGGCCACGGTCATCCTGCTGCCGACCGTGATCATGCTGTTCCCGGCGCTCGGCATGGGCCTGGGCGCGGCCGGGGCGTTCCTGACCGTATTGCTCGGGCTGGCCCTGCTGCCGGTGATCGACCTGATCCACCCGCGGGCCGGGGGCCAGCGCGGTATCGAGGCGTTGCGCAGTCGCCGCCTGGGCGCCGTGCCCACGCTGGCCGTGGTGCTGGCCGTGATCGTCTGCACGGCGGCCGGGCTGGCGGTCGACCGGTTCGACGCCCAGCGCCCGGCCCTGACCCAGCTCATGTACGCGCTGGACGCCGACAACGGCACCGCCCGCTGGATCAGCGACGAGCCCGACGTCCAGGACTGGACCTCGCAATACATCTCCGGCGATCTGCACCGCGTCGACGACACGCTGCCCACGTTCGGCCCCGAAGAGGTCCGCACCGGCGACGCCCAGGCCGCCACCCTGCCCGCGCCGCTGCTCACCGTCGAGTCCGACACCCGCTCGGGCGACGCTCGCACGCTCAAGCTCCGGCTCCAGCCGCAGCGCGCGGTCCGCCTGGTCACGCTGCACGTGGCGGCGGGCGCCACGGTCGAGTCGGCCACCGTGGGCGGCCGCCCGCTACCGTCTCGGACGACCGGCGACCACGCCTGGGGCTGGGGCTTCGTCTTCCACGCCCCACCGTCCGACGGCGTCGAGATCACACTGACCGTGCGCGCGAGCGGCCCGGTCAAGTTCCGGGCGATGGACGGCAGCGACGGCCTGAGCGAGCTGCCGGGCTTCCGGGCCCGCCCGCCCGCGGTCGGCATCGTCGGCTCCCACACGAGTGAGTTGCTCGCCGTCGCCAAGACCTACACGCTCTGAGCGCCTAACGGCCGCGGCCGCGGCGGCCGGTCGACTCGTTGTGCTTGAAGTGCACGAAGAGCCGGCCCCAGTTGTCGCCGTCCTTCTCGACCCGGTGGTAGAGCTGCTTGATCTCCTTCTGGTCGAGGAAGCGCAGCACCTTCTTCTTCAGCGCACCGCTGCCCTTGCCCGGGATGATCTCGACCATGGCGGCCTTCTTCTGGATCGCCTCGTCGATCACCCCGCGCAGTGCCTTGTCGATCTCGGTGCCCTTGTTGAAGATGTCGTGCAGGTCGAGTTTCAGCTTCACGTTCCCGACCTTATGCCGTCTCGGATTTGCCGAGCCACTGCTCGACCCGATGGACCGCGTCCGAATACTCCGGCTGCTGCTTCATCGCGGCGGCCAGACGCAGATGCGGCAGCGCCTCACGGAAGCGCCCGTCGCGCTCCAGCGTGCGGCCGAGTACGTGATGCGCGTAGTGGTCGGACGGGTCGTGCTCGACCAGCGCGCGCAGCTGGGCCTCGGCCCGGCCGAGCTGGGCCGAGTTGAAGTAGGCCCGGGCCAGCAACTGCCGGACGGCGGTGTTGTGCGGCTCGGCCTCGACTATCGGCTCGAGCAGGCGGGAGGCCCCGAGCGGATCCCCGGACTCGAAGAAGAAGGTCGCCCTGCGGTACTCCTCGAGAAGATCCACGTGCCGCTCCTCACGCTCGCGCCTGCCTAACGCTGGCACAACAAAGCGCCAACGGCGAGTGTTCCGATCATCCAAGCTTCCCGACAAACCCGCCCATAGGCCACCCCCGACGACAGACAATGCCTGCGTGGGGGATTTTCCGAGCCATCTCGTGACCGCGCCGGCCCGTCCGCGATTCGGACGTTTCCGGGCGTCCGTGATCGGGGTGTTCGTGCTCGGCCTGTGCGCGCTCCTGGCCGGCGGGGCGGCCGCACCGGCCCTGAACTCGCCGGCCTTCCTGATCGCCGGGATGAACGAGATCCCGTCACCGCCGCAGGGCACCTCCTGGGCGGCCGCCCCGCGCGAGTCCGGTGGCCTGCGCATGGTCGCCAGCTCGGACGGGCAGAAGTTCGAGCTGCACACGGCCGGGGGCGACCGCACCTTCCTGCCCGGCGTCGACCTGGGCGACACCACGCCCGGCCACCTGCCCGGCGAGGGCGCGATCTCGGCCGCGCAGTATCGGGCCTGGTTCGCGGCCATGGACTGGCTCGGCCTGCGCGTGGTCCGGGTCTACCAGATCCACCCGCCGGCGTTCTACGAGCAGCTGGCCGCGTGGAACGCCGACAACCCGGAGCGGCCGCTCTACCTGGTGCAGGGCGTCTCGCTGCCCGACCAGACGTACGTCGAGAAGAAGAACCTCTTCGACAAGACGGTGACCACCGCGTTCCGTCAGGAGTTGCAGGCGGCGGCCCGGGTGGTGACCGGCGATTTCCGCCGTACGACCGTGCCCGGCCGGGCCGGCGGCACGTGGGACACCGACGTCACGCCGTGGCTGATCGGCTGGGTGATCGGCGACGAGATCGACCCGGCCGCGGCCGCCGCGTCGGACGAGCGCAACGCCGACGTGCCCCGCTTCGCCGGGAAGTACTTCCGGAACACGCCCAAGTCGACGCCGACCGAGCGCTGGCTCGCGGCCCGGATGAACGACCTGGCCGGATACGTCGCCGGGCACGGGGTGAGCCAGCCGATCGCCTTCGTCAACTGGCCCACGACCGATCCGCTGCGCCACCCGCAGGAGCCGCTCGAGCAGGAGGACCGGCTCGGGATCGACGCCAACCACGTGCTGCCCACCGCGGACTGGCCGGCCGGGACGTTCGCCAGCTACCACGCCTACCCGTTCTATCCGGACTTCCTGCGCAACGAGCCCAAGCTGATCTCGTACGAGTACGGCGGACGCCTCGACCCGTACGCGGGATATCTCGCCGACCTGCGTAGACACCACCCGACCATGCCGACTCTGATCACCGAGTTCGGGGTGCCGTCGTCGATCGGATCGGCCCACAACGCCCCGCTCGGCCGTTCGCAGGGCGACCACAGCGAGCAGGACGCGATGCAGATCAACGCCGACCTGCTGCGCATGATCCGCGACCAGGGGCTCGGCGCCGGCTTCGTGTTCAGCTGGATGGACGAGTGGTGGCGCTACACCTGGAACACGGCCGGCACCCAGGATCCGGGCCGCCGCCAGCTCTGGCACGACCCGCTGACCAACGAGCAGGCCTTCGGGGTGCTCGCGATGGACGCCGACGGGCAACCCGACGCGGCGAACCAGCAGCTCTTCGACGGTGACGGCTGGCCGGCCCGGGACGTCGACGCGCGGGTCGACGAGGAGTACCTGAACCTGAAGATCAAGCTCGGGGACTCGGCGCCGGGCACCATGATGGTCAACTTCGACGTGCTGCCCGGGGTCACCGGCGCCCCGATGCCCGGGAGCGCCGACCGGCGGCCGGACGCGGTGTTCGCCCTCAACCTCGTCGGGCACAGCGGTCAGGCGTACGTGCGCAATCAACTCGATCCGATGAAGCTGGACTTCTCGGTGCCGGCGTCCGACCGGGGCCCGGCGCCGGACGGCTGGAAGCCCATCGAGCTGGTCGTGAGCCGGGCGCTGACCGACCCCAAGCGGGGCATCAAGCTGCCGGTGGAGCTGCAGAACGTGGGCCAGATCCGCTACGGATCGTGGGATCCGGCCCAGGACGAGTCGGACAGCCGGGCGCTCTGGCATCTCGACGGCGACGACCTGACCGTCCGGGTGCCGTGGTCGATGCTGGCCTTCGCCGACCCGTCGGCCCACCGGGTGGCCGTGCCGAAGGACGGCAAGCTGACCACCCAGGTCAGCCCCGGGGTCACCGTGTCGCTCACCTCGTCCGGCACCGACCAGGCGATCGGCCAGGTCAAGTGGCCGGACTGGACCCGGCCCTACTACACCGAGCGGCTCAAGCAGGGTGCCGCGAAGCTGCGGGACGCGGCGCTGGCTACCGCCCGGAACGACTGACGGTCAGCAGGCCCACGCCGCCCGCGACCAGCAGCGCACCCAGGGCCACCAGGATCAACGGATTACTGCCGGGCCGGTACGGCTGGGGATAGCTCGCGCCCCAGCAGTAGACCTGGCCGGCCTCAGTCAGCGCACACGTGCTGTCCCCGTCGGCGACCAGTTGCACGACCTTGCCGTCGAGCCCGACCTCGACGAGCCCGTCCCCGGCCCGCCCGTCGGCTCCGGCCGGGCTCGCGGCCACGGACAACGCCACCACGACGGCCAAGATCGCCACTACCCGCCGCGTGATCTTCATGCAAGCATTATGACCGTTTTATACGCTTTCGGGGTTCTTCGACACGCCTCGCCCGGCCGAGGTCGCCTCGGCCAGCACCGAGGTCGCCGTGATGGTGTCGGCCGCGGTCACCGTCGCGAAGCCGGCCACCTCGCTCGCGCCCAGCCGGGACGTCCCGAGCGTGCCCGGTCCCAGGGTCGAGGCCAGCGCGATGGCCGCCCCCAGTGCCACGATGCCGGTGCGCCGCTGCCAGCCTGCCGTCAGGTGCTTCGTCATCTGCGTCATGACCAAGACCTTCCCGGCGTACGGTGTCAGGCGGCTGTGCGAAAACGATGCCGTTCCTGTGGGTCCAACACACAGGTGGTACACAGGAAGCGAAAAGCAAGCGCATAGCGTGGCCCATGACAGTAGGGGCATGACGATGGCGAACGCAGATTCCAGCACCGACCTCCGCCGCCCCGACGGAGGTCCCGTCCGGGTCCTCGTGGTCGACGACGAGCCGACGCTGGCCGAACTGCTCTCGATGGCCCTGCGCTACGAGGGCTGGGACGTCAAGAGCGCGGGCGACGGGCAGACCGCCGTGCGCACCGCTCGCGAGTTCCGTCCCGACGCCGTCGTCCTCGACATGATGCTGCCCGACATCGACGGGCTCGAGGTGCTGCGCCGGCTGCGCGGTGAGTCGCCCGAGGTGCCGGTGCTGTTCCTGACGGCCAAAGACTCGGTGGAAGACCGGATCACCGGCCTGACCGCCGGCGGCGACGACTACGTGACCAAGCCGTTCAGCCTGGAAGAGGTCGTGGCCCGGCTGCGGGGGCTGATGCGCCGGATGGGCCACTCCCCGATGCGTACGGACTCGCAATTGATCGTGGGGGACCTCTCGCTGGACGAGGACAGCCACGAGGTGCGCCGGGCGGGCGACCTGGTCACGCTGACCGCCACCGAGTTCGAACTGCTGCGCTATCTGATGCGGAACCCGCGCCGGGTGCTGAGCAAGAGCCAGATCCTCGACCGGGTGTGGAACTACGACTTCGGCGGCCAGGCCAACGTCGTCGAGCTGTACATCTCGTACCTCCGCAAGAAGATCGACGCCGGCCGCGCCCCGATGATCCACACGATGCGCGGGGCGGGCTATGTCCTCAAGCCAGCCGACTGAGATGGCCGTCATCCACCCCTCGCGCTGGCGCAGCCCCGCGGGCTGGCCGCTGCGTACCCGGATCGTGGCCATCATCATGGTCCTGCTCACGATCCTCGGCCTCGCCGTCGGCGGCACCGCGTTCTTCTTCCTCCGCAACACGCTCTACGCCCAGGTCGACGCGAAACTCGAGGTCACCGGCCGGGGTCCGGGCGGCGGGCCGTTCGGCTCGTACGACGCCGACCACCCGTTCCGCGGTGCCGAGCCCGGCTCGATCACGATCTTCTACACCAGCGCCACCGACGTGCAGGGTGGCCAGGTCGTCACGTACACCAACACCGACGGCAACCCCGACACCAAGTACCAGACGCTCAGCGACGTCGCCGCGGCCGAGCTGATCGCCGTGCCCACCGACGGCACGAAGGAGAACATCAGCCTCGACGGGCTGGGCTCGTTCCGGGTCACCGCCGAGACGACCAGCAGCGGGATCGTCCGGGTCACCGCGCTGTCGCTCAAGAACACCAACTTCACGCTGCTCCGGGTAGCAATGGTCACCGGCGGGGCGGTGCTGATCACCCTGGGCATCGCCGGGTGGGCCGGCGCCCTGATCGTGCGCCGCACCCTGGCCCCGCTCGACCGGGTCGCGGCCACCGCGACCAACGTCTCCGAGCTCCGGCTCGACCGCGGCGAGGTGCGGCTGGCCCAGCGGGTGCCCGACGCCGACACCGACCCGCGCACCGAGGTCGGCCAGGTCGGCGCCGCGCTCAACCAGATGCTCGACCACGTCGGCAACGCCCTCGAGGCCCGGCACGCCAGTGAGATGCAGGTACGCCAGTTCGTCGCCGACGCCAGCCACGAGCTGCGTACGCCGCTGGCCGCGATCCGCGGGTACGCCGAACTCAGCCGTCGCAGCCGGGCCCCGATACCGGACGAGATCGCGCACGTGCTCAACCGGGTCGAGTCCGAGGCCAAGCGGATGACCGGCCTGGTCGAAGACCTGCTGCTGCTCGCCCGCATCGACGCCGGTCGCCCGCTGGCCCACGACCCGGTCGACCTGACCATGCTCGTGGTCGACACGGTCAGCGACGCCCACGCGGCCGGCCCACGGCACTTCTGGCAGCTCGACCTGCCCGAGGAGCCGGTGATCGTGATCGGCGACGGCGCGCGGCTGCACCAGGTGCTGGCCAATCTGCTGGCCAACGCGCGTACGCACACCCCCGAGGGCACCTCGGTGACGGTCGCGGTCACCTCGACGCTCGACTCGGCCGTCGTGCACGTCATCGACAACGGCCCCGGCATCCCGTCCGAGCTGCAGCCGAAGATCTTCGAGCGGTTCGCGCGCGGCGACAGCTCGCGCTCGCGGGCCGCCGGGAGCACCGGCCTCGGGCTGTCGATCGTGGCCGCCGTGGTGCAGTCGCACCAGGGCCGTGTCTCGGTCGAGAGCGCGCCGGGCCGCACCGTCTTCAGCGTCGTACTGCCGCTAGGTCCGGCCGCCGTCCCACCAGCTGAGCAGTTGGCCGAGTTGGCGCCACCCACGGTCTGAGGCGCTATGCTGTCCGACGTGACTCCGAAGTTCTATTGGTTTACGAGGCCGGCTCCCGCCGGTGCCTCAGCCATGTCCTTCGACTGAGACACCACGCCAGAGCCGGCCGGGCAGCGACACGACGTCGCTGCCTTTTTGTTTGCCGGCACTCAGGGTGGGCGCCGGCGGAGAAGTGGAGACCACCGTGACTGCCCCCGAGGTTCAGCGCGTTCGTGACCAGCGCATCGAGGCCGTCGTCCCGCTGATGAGCCCCGCGCTGCTGCACCACGAGCTGCCGCTGACGAGCGAGTTGCACGACACCGTGCTGGAGGGCCGCCGCCAGGTCGAGGACGTGCTCAATGGCCGAGATCCCCGGCTGCTGGTCGTCGTCGGCCCGTGTTCCGTGCACGACCCGGTCGCGGCCGGCGAATACGCCTCGTTACTGGCCGGCGCCACCGAGCGTTTCTCCGACGACCTGCTGATCGTGATGCGCGTGTACTTCGAGAAGCCGCGCTCCACCGTCGGCTGGAAGGGCCTGATCAACGACCCGGCTCTGGACGGCACCGGCGATGTCGGCACCGGCCTGCGGATCGCCCGGCGGCTGCTGCTCGACATCGTCGGCCGGGGGCTGCCGACCGCCGTCGAATTCCTCGACCCGATCACGCCGCAGTACATCGCCGACACCGTGAGCTGGGGCGCGATCGGAGCCCGTACGGTGGAATCGCAGGTGCACCGGCAGCTCGCCTCGGGACTGTCGATGCCGATCGGGATGAAGAACCGCCCCGACGGCAGCATCGCCACCGCGATCGACGCGATCCACGCGGCCGAGGTGCCGCACGTCTTCCCCGGCATCGACTACTCGGGCACGCCGGCCATCCTGCACACCTCCGGCAACCCGGACACGCACCTGGTGCTGCGCGGCGGCGGGGGCAAGCCCAATTACAGCGCATCCGACGTCGACGCTGCGCTTGCTCTTCTGCGGGCCGCATCCCTTCCCGAGCGTCTGGTGATCGACTGCTCGCACGGCAACAGCAACAAGGACCACCTGCGCCAGCCGATCGTCGCCGACGACGTGGCCCAGCAGATGGAGGCCGGGCAGCGCGGCATCAGCGGCGTGATGCTGGAGAGCTTCCTGGTGCCCGGCCGCCAGGACCTGGGCGGATCACTGGTCTACGGCCAGTCGGTGACCGACGCGTGCATGGGCTGGGACCCGACCGTCTCCGTACTGGAGCGGCTCGCGTCGGCCTCGGCCAAGCGGCGCGCGACTCACAGCTGATCTTTCCTACAGCTGACCTTTGACCGGCCGGTCGACGACTCACAGCTAGCGCACAGTACCGGCATAACGGCGGGACAGGGCCCGCGCCGACAGTTATCGAGGTAAAGATCCGCCACTTAGTGGAGAGCCTCGATGACGACGACGTTGCCCGTCCCGCCGCCGGTCGCGCCCGACCTGCCGACGCCACCGCCGGTCCGGCACCGTTCCCGCGTCCAGCGTTTCTTCCTGGGAAGCGGCGCCGACCCGTCCTGGGTCCGCCCGTCCCTTCTCGCCCTGCTCGTGCTCACCGGAGTCCTCTACATCTGGGGTCTCGGCAAGAACGGCTGGGCCAACGCGTTCTACTCGGCCTCCGTGCAGGCCGGGTCGGAGAGCTGGAAAGCGTTCTTCTTCGGCTCCTCGGACGCGGCCAACTCGATCACGGTCGACAAGACGCCCGGTGCGCTGTGGCCGATGATGCTCTCGGCCCGGATCTTCGGCGTCAACTCGTGGAGCATCCTGGTGCCGCAGGCACTCATGGGCGTGGCCAGCGTCGGCCTGCTTTACGCCACGGTCAAGCGCTGGTTCGGCCCGGCCGCGGGTCTGCTCGCGGGTGCGGTGCTCGCGCTCACCCCGATCGCCGTGCTGATGTTCCGCTTCAACAACCCGGACGCACTGCTCGTGCTGCTGATGGTGGCCGGTGCGTACGCGACCACGCGCGCCATCGAGAACGGCTCGACCAAGTGGATCGTGCTGGCCGGGATGTTCGTCGGCTTCGGATTCCTGGCCAAGATGCTGCAGGCGCTGCTCGTGGTGCCCGCGTTCGCGCTCGCCTACCTGTTCGCCGGGCCGCCCAAGCTGGGCAAGCGCATCTGGCAGCTGCTGCTCTCGGGCCTGGCCGTAGTGGTGTCGGCCGGCTGGTACATCGCGATCGTCGAACTGGTGCCGGCCTCGATGCGGCCCTACATCGGCGGCTCGCAGAACAACAGCATCCTCGAGCTCACCCTCGGCTACAACGGCCTGGGCCGACTCAACGGCAACGAGACCGGCAGCGTCGGCGGTGGTGGAGGCGGCGGCACGGGCACCGGAATGTGGGGCTCGACCGGCCTGACCCGCATGTTCGACTCCTCGCAGGGTGGCCAGATCTCGTGGCTGCTCCCGGCCGCACTGATCCTGCTGGTGGCGGGCCTGGTCCTCACCGCCCGCCGGGCCCGGACCGACCGGCAGCGCGCCGGGCTGATCCTGTGGGGCGGCTGGCTGCTGATCACCGGCCTGGTGTTCAGCTTCATGCAGGGCATCTTCCACGCGTACTACACGGTGGCGCTGGCGCCGGCGGTCGGCGCGGTGGTCGGCATGGGGGCGGTGCTGCTGTGGCGTCACCGCAGCAACGTCTTCGCGACGATCACACTGGCCGCGACGGTGGCGGTCAGCGCCTGGTGGTCGTATCACCTGCTGGCCCGCAGCGCCGACTTCCTGCCCTGGCTGCGCTGGGTCGTGCTGGTCGGCGGGCTGGTCGGGGCGGTGGCGCTGCTCGGCACCCTGCGGCTGCCGGCTCGGGTGGCTGCGGTGGCGGCCGGGGTTTCGCTGGCGGCGGTGCTGGCCGGGCCGGCCGCGTACGCCGTGCAGACCGCGTCCGAGGCGCACACCGGCTCGATCCCGTCGGCCGGGCCGGCAACGTCCGGCGGCTTCGGCGGCCCTGGCGGTCGCGGCGGTCGAGGTGGTTTCGGTGGAGGTGGCTTCCCCGGCGGCGGTGGCTTCCCCGGCGGCGGCCAGGGCGGTTTCCCCGGCGGCGGCTTCGGCGGCAACAACCAGGGCGGCACCTCTCAAGGCGGCACCGCTCAAGGCGGCACCGCTCAAGGCGGCACCGCTCAAGGCGGCACCGCTCAGGGTGGCGGCTTCCCGGGCGGCAACGGTGGTGGCGGCATGCGGGGCGGCGGTGGCGGCGCCGGCGGCCTGCTCGACGCCGCAACGGTCAGCGACGAGATGAAGTCCCTGCTCGAGGCGAACGCCGACCAGTACACCTGGGCCGCGGCCGCAGTCGGCTCCCAGAACGCCTCCGGTTACCAGCTCGCGACCGGCGACCCGGTCATGGCAGTCGGCGGCTTCAACGGCAGCGACCCGTCCCCCACCTTGGCCCAGTTCCAGCAGTACGTGGCCGAGGGCAAAATCCACTACTTCATCGGCGGTGGCGGCTTCGGCGGCGGCCGCAGCAACTCGGGCGGCAGCAGCGCCAGCTCCGAGATCGCCACCTGGGTGTCCGAGAACTTCACCGCCCAGACCGTCGGCAGCACCACGGTCTACGACCTGACCCAGCCCACGACAACAACAACCGCCTAGCACGTTCCCGGCCGAGCGCCCGCCCATCCACAATCACGCTCCATCCACAGGGCGCTCGGCCAAGATCCCCCAATTCCCCCACAATGGATGCGGGGGCGCCCCCTTGGGAGGGCGGGGTCTGATTGGGCTCGACTTCAAGATCGGCCGGCTTCCGGAAGGGCGCCGGCCGATTCGTGTTTTGCAGGTCACACCGCCTCACAGCGACGGCACAGGAGCGCCATAAATCGTGCTCAGGCGGCTCGATCATGGTTGTCGCATGAGCCTTTCGACGCAGCCCTCGACGGCCGGGACGCCGACCCGATTCGATTCCCCGGTGCTCGACGTGGTCGTGCCCGTCTACAACGAGGAGAGCGACCTCGAGCCCTGCGTTCGGCGGCTGCACGCGTACCTGCGAACGTATTTTCCCTACCGCTTCCGCATCACGATCGCCGACAACGCCAGCACCGACTCGACGGCGAGTGTGGCGCACTGGCTGGCCGGCGAGTTCGCTGAGGTCGAGTGGGTGCACCTGCCGGAGAAGGGGCGCGGGCGGGCTCTGAAGTATGTGTGGACCCACTCCGACGCGGCCGTGCTGGCCTACATGGATGTGGACCTGTCGACCGATCTGGGTGCGCTGCTGCCCCTGGTCGCCCCGCTGATCAGCGGGCATTCCGACCTGGCCATCGGCTCCCGGCTGGCCCGTGGGTCGCGGGTCGTGCGCGGGGCGAAGCGGGAGTTCATCTCGCGCAGCTACAACCTGATCCTGCGGGGCACGCTGGCCGCCCGGTTCTCCGACGCGCAGTGCGGGTTCAAGGCGATCCGGTCGGACGTGGCCGAACGACTGCTGCCGATGGTCGAGGACACCGGCTGGTTCTTCGACACCGAGATGCTGGTGCTGGCCGAGCGGGCCGGGCTGCGGATCCACGAGGTGCCGGTCGACTGGGTGGACGACCCGGACAGCCGCGTCGACATCGTGTCGACGGCGGTGGCCGACCTGAAGGGGATCGTGCGGCTGTTGCGCGCGTTCGGGTCGGGTCGTCTGCCGCTGGCCACGCTGCGCGATCAGCTGGGCCGCAACCCGCTGCCGGTCGAGGGGGTTCCGGCCGGGCTGACCGGGCAGCTGATCCGGTTCGCTGCCGTCGGGGCGGCGAGCACGCTGGCCTACCTGGCCCTGTACGCGTTGTTGCGGCTGGGCCTGGGTCCACAGTGGGCGAATTTCGTGGCGCTGCTGGTCACCGCGATCGCCAACACCGCGGCCAACCGCCGGCTGACGTTCAAGGTGCGGGGCAACGACGGCGCGTGGCGTCACCAGGCGCAGGGTCTGATCGTCTTCGGGATCGGGCTGGGGCTGACCAGCGGGGCACTGGCGTTGCTGGGATCGCTGCACTCGGCGCCGACCAAGCCGGTCGAGCTGACCGTCCTGATCCTGGCCAACCTGCTGGCCACCGCGGTCCGCTTCCTGCTCCTGCGGATCTGGGTGTTCCGTTCCCGCCAGGAGAGACGACAGGAAGCCAGGGCCTGAGCACCGCCGAAGTCGTGCCCGCGACGGAGGGCACCCCCGGCCTCAGGCCCCAGGAAAGGCGGCGCCAACTCTCACCGGCGTCGCCTTTCCGCCTGCATGGAGGTCAGCGCCGGTTTCAGTGCAGAGGCGGGAACTCGTCGGGGGTGACGCGGCGCGGCCGGCTCAGCGGACGGCGCCGGTTTCAGTGCAAAGGCGGAAGCTCGTCGGGCGTGATGCGGCGCGGCCGACCCGGCGGACGGCGCAATACGGCTGCGGCGATCACCAGGATGGCGAAGAAGGCCGCGGCCGCGGCGGCGACCCACCAGCCGAGCACGGCGAGGATCACGGCCGCGGTCCAGATGACCACGGCGGTGAGCACCAGCGACAAAGACGGGCGTTTGGGGCGCGGAGCTTCGAGTCGGCCGCTGGTCATGCGGGCACAGAACTCGGGGTCGTCACGCCTCAGCTGACGCTCCAACTGTGCCAGCCGTCGGCTGTCTTCCCTGCTCAACATGTCGCCACCTCCGGTCGGCCCGCGGCCATCCCGATCGACCGGCACGCACCCCGATCAATGCCATTGTTACTCACGCGTTGCCTTTCGGATACCTCCAGATTGCCGCAGTTATTCGAAGACGACCTTGACCTCGGGGACCTCGCGAGCCCGCGCGACCTCAACCGACTCCTTCTCGACCTGTTTGCGGCGAGCGGCGGACAGCGACCCGAATGTCGTAATCGTCAGATCCACCCGCTTCTTGCCGGACATCTTGGCTCGCCAGACCCCGGCCACCTCGCCGTCGACGAGCAGCGCGCCCGGATTGCCGAGAATGCGCCAAACCTCCTTCTGCTGCTCACGATCGGGCACCAGGACGTCGCGATCGCGGGCCTGCAGCAGCGGGTCCATCGGCGGGACGAATCGGACGCCCGGCACCGGGCCGGCCGCCTCCAGAGCGTCGACCGCGTCGGCCGGCAGCCAGACCTTGCGACCCTCCACAGTCACCTGGGTCAGCCGGTCGTCGGGCCAGACGGATTTCATCTCGGCGGTCGAGCTGCCCAGATATTTCCCCACCTCGAGCGGACCGGCCGGGCCCAGGAAGCGCAGATAGCTCAGGGTCAGCTCGTCGGCGCCGGCGTTCTTCTTCGGCATGGGCGGCGCGTTGCGCAACGGGCCGAGCATCGCGTCGCGCCCGCGTGACTGCACCTCGACGCCGCCGGCCAGCCCGGAGTGCTGCCAGATGTTGCCGGCGATGTGCCGCGCCCGGCAACTGCGGCACTCGTACGTCAGCGCCTCCGGCACCCGCTGGCTGACCTCGGTGCTCACCTCGCCGCGGGGCATCGGCTCCTTGACCACGTCGCGGAAGGCCTGGGCGGTGACCCGGAACGCCTCGAGACCGAGTTTCGCGCCCTCGGGAATCTGGCCGCTCTTGATGCGCGCCGCCGCGTCGGCGTCGCTGATCGGCCACAGCTGCCGGACGAGCGTCTTCAGGTCGGCGCGACGATGCAGGTGGGGTGCCCCGCGCGCGGCCCAGACGGTGACCAGCCGGTCGTCGGCGGCGTCGGCGCTGGTGCGGGCGGCCAGCGCGACCTGGGCCGAGCCGGGCGTGTATTCCTGCACCCCGAGATCGAGGACGGGCAGGTCGGCGGGCCGGGCCGAGCCGCGTTCGGCGAGACCCAGCGTGGCCACCCGGTAGGCCATCACTTGCGCACGATCGACGTCGACCACGGCACCCCCTCGTCCAAGTGCTCCGCGCCGAGGTGGGAGCTCCGGCCCCACACCGGCAAAGAGCCTAGGTGCGACGACCGTACCGCCGGGCGGCGACATTTTTCAGACGATCACGGCGCGTGCCGGCCTGACCCTCGACGAGTTCCCAGGTGTCGAGCCGGCTCGAGCCGTACGGGCCCTCTTGCAGGATGGGCGGTTCGCCGGTGAGCCGATAACCGCAGCGCTGGGCCACGGCGGCGCTTCCGGCGTTTCGGGCGTCGATGCGCAGGAGCAGCCGGTTGAGATGGAGACTGCTGCGGGCGTACGCGGAAAGAAGTGACAAAGCACCCGACGCGAGCCCTCGTCGCCGTTCCTGCGCGTCGACGAGATAGCCCAGTTCGGCCTCGCGCAGGCCGAGGTCGACGCCGAACAGGGTGACCTCGCCGAGCGGGCGCGCGCCGTCGGTCGTGATCGCGAGCTGGATGCGGCGGCCGCCGACCCGGCTCTGATAGCAGCGCTTCAGATAGTCGATGCCCGCCTCGACGTCGAACGGCGACGGCATCGGCGACCACCGGGCGATCTCGGGTTCGTCGAGCATGCGGACCAGGTCGTCGAGGTCTTCGGACCGCCATTCGCGCAGGATGATGCCGTCCCCCGTCAGTGTGAGCGGATAGGGCAGACGGCTGGCGGCCATGATTGAATCCTGCCCGTAAGGACCGGTTGCGGCCAGTAGCGCAGCATATGAAGCCGGTGAGGGATTGGTCATGCCGACAACGTCGGATAGTCGCTACCGTCCCGAGGCGAATCGCGAGATGATGCGGATCTTGCACACTCCGTAGTTGACCAATGTGGAGGGTTGCCGGATCGGGTGATCGGCGTAGTCGTAACGTTGACGGCGTGGAGGAACAGACCACGACCTCCCGGCGGGGCGAGACCTACGCGGGGCGATCGCGCGAGGAGCGGGCCAACGAGCGACGCGAACGGATCGTGGCGTCGGCGGTGCACCTGTTCGGCACGCGGGACTACGACGACGTCACCGTGGCCGACATCTGCGCCGGGGCAAAGGTGTCCAAAAGATACTTCTACGAGCATTTCGATGATCGGGCCGACCTGCTGCTGCGGGTGAACCGTGAACAGAACGAGTGGCTGCTGCGCGGCGTCGGGCGGGCCGTGCCCGAGCGGCCGGCCAGCCTGGAAGAGCTGTTCGGGGCGGCGCTGCACACGCTGGTCGAGATGCTGGCCAGTCATCCGGAGAGCGCCCGCGTCATCTACGTGAACGCACCCCGGATGGAGACCCGGCGGCGCGGCGTGCTGCGCGAGGACGCCCAGTTCGTGGCGGCCGTGCTCGAGCGCGCGGTGGGCAAACCCGACGATCCGGTCGGCTACCAGCGGACGCTGCTCGCGCTGGTCTCCGGGCTCAGCGAGGTGATCATCGACTGGATCTCGCACGACATGGCCGGCGACCCGGGCGAGCTGGCCGACCACCTGACCCGGATCGCCGTGGCCCTGACCAGCACGATCAGACCCGCCTTGCCGTGATCCCGACGGCCGGCCCCGACGGTCAGAGCCGCTGGGCCGTGATTTCGACGCCGGCCACCCGCAACCGCTCGACCAGCACGTCGCCGAGGGCCGTGGCCGGCGTCAGCACACCGCCGCCCGACGGCGGCAGGGCGTCGCGATCGTGCACCAGGGCCAGGGCCGACTCGGCGAGCATGACCGAGGTCGCGCCGTAACCGGGATCGCCCTGGGCCCGGAAGCGCGCCTTGTAGCGGGCCCCGGTCGTCGTGGTGGTGAAGAAGTCCATCGTGAAGTAGCCGTCGCGCTGGGAGCGCTCGCTCGGGCCGGTGCCCGGCTTGGGCAGCAGCTTGTCGAGCACGAAACGCGTCGGCGGCAGCATCAGGCCGGCCATCAGGGCGCCGAAGCCCAGCTTGACGCCGTTCGCCACGACCGGTGAGAGCGGCGAACTGCCGACGCTCATCAGTTCGCGGTATCGGAAGCTGCGGCCGTATCGGAAATCGGTCAAAGCGTTGCTGCGGCGGACAACCCGCGTGTTGTACGACGCCATGAAGAACGGCGCGAGGGTGCCGCGCAGAGACGGGTGCACCTCGGCGCC
Organism: Paractinoplanes bogorensis; assembly: GCF_018829635.1. GTDB lineage: Bacteria > Actinomycetota > Actinomycetes > Mycobacteriales > Micromonosporaceae > Actinoplanes > Actinoplanes bogorensis. Next base: position 6,420 of record NZ_JAHKKG010000012.1, on the reverse strand, counting down.
GCGGACCGTGGCGGTGTCGCCCTGACGGCCCAGCTCGGGCTCGGCGGTGCGGTCGGGGCTCAGCGAATAGGGGCTGGCGGCCACCCGGCGCAGGCCACGATCCTCTTTGACCACGTCGAGCTGGTGGCGCATCGAGTCGATCGTGCCGCCGCTGATCCCGCCGCGCATGCTGGTCACGACCATGGTGGTGTCGGCCAGCTCGCCGGCGCCGTCGGCCGCGGCCTGCTGCGCGAGCACGTGCACGCCGAGGTCGGACGGGATCGAGTCGAAGCCGCAGGAGTGCACGATGCGGGCCCCGGTGCGGACCGCCGTCTCGTGGTTGGCGTCGATGCTGTGCCGAGCGAAGAGCACCTCGCCGGTGAGGTCGACGTAGTCGGTGCCCGCCTCGGCACAGGCCGCCGCCAGCGCCTTACCGTATTTGAGATAGGGACCCACTGTGGTCACGACGACCCGCGTCGACGCGGCCAGCTCGGCCAGCGCCTCGGTTTCGTCGGCGTCGGCCACGACGATCGGCCAGTCGACGCCGAGCTTGTCGCGTACGGCGGCCAGGCGCTGCTCGGAGCGGCCGCCCAGGGCGAGCCGGGTGCCGGCCGGGGCGTGCTCGGCGAGGTAGCGGGCGGTCACCACGCCGACGAATCCGGAGGCTCCGTAGACGACGATATCGTGATCACGTGCGGGGTCGGTCATGGTTCTGGATTCTGCATCAGAGCCCCGGAAGCCGCTCGGCGGGTTAGTCTCGATCCGTTTGATCCCATACCGATCCGGCCGGTGCCGGGCCCGTGGAGGCCCAGGCCCGGCCCGGTCCGCGCATCGCGGACACCGCGGGCGGCAACGCCGAATCCTGCCACCGCCCGACGGGACTCACACCCATGGCATGGAGCGGGGGACCCACGTTCCTCGGCGCGTCCGCGCGCCTCGGGGTGAAGCCGCAGAACGACGGCGGCCGGGCGCCTCAGCCCGAACCCGACAGCTGACCTCGCAGGCGTGGAGGGACCACTGTCATGGCACGAGTCTGCACATCTGCCCGCATCGTTTTCGCCCTGGCCGCCGCCCTGATCGGGCCGCTTGCGGCCGCACCACCGGCCTCGGCCGGACCGGACGTCAACTGGGACGCGATCGCCGAGTGCGAATCCGGCGGTAACTGGGGCATCAACACCGGCAACGGCTATTACGGCGGCCTGCAGTTCAGCCGCAGCACGTGGCGCGCCTACGGCGGATCCCGTTTCGCCCACACCGCCGACGACGCCACCCGAGCCGAACAGATCGCGATCGCCGAGCGCGTCCGCGACGGTCAGGGCCTGGGCGCGTGGCCCACCTGCGGCCGGCGCGCCTCGTCGACCAAGGAGTATGACGTCGCCGAGGCGAAAGAGGCGAAGCCCGTCGCTGCGCCTGCTAAGGGCAGCGTCTACACCGTGCGCCCGGGCGAAACCCTCGCCCTCATCGCGGAGCGCATCAGCTTCCCGGGCGGCTGGCGCGCCCTCTATCGCCTCAACCAGGCCACTCTGTCCAGCCCGCATCGCATCTATCCCGGCCAGCCTCTGTCACTGCTGTGACGACGAGCCGGGGCTGACGAACTCGGGCTGGTCGAGAACGCGCAACCAGGAGCCGTCGGGCTGACGACGGACGACCTGGGCCCGGGCGCCGGCGCCGTCGCTCGGCGGCGTCGACGTCAGGGCCAGGTCACCGCTGATCAGCGTGGGCAGCGGCGGCTCGGGCGTGAACTCGGGCATGTGCGGCAGCGCCTCGGCCCAGAGGCGCTGGATCGCAGCCCGGCCGACCGTCTGCTCACCCGGCGGATAGGCCATCACGGCATCCTCTTCGTAGAGCAGCGCCAGCCCCTCAGCGTCTTTGGCGTTGGCCCGCTCGACGAAGAGGCGGGTCAGGTCTTCGGGACGTTGTGCATTCTCACGTTCGGTCATGGCTCCACCCTGCCCGGGCCCGATCCACAAGTCCAACGCATAGTTCTTATGGGAACTAGAATCCGCAGTCATGGAACTGCGTCAGCTCGAGTACTTCGTGACCGTCGCCCGGGAGGCCAACTTCACCCGGGCCGCCGAGCGCGTCCGGATCAGCCAGTCCGGCGTGAGTTCCCAGGTCAAGGCGCTGGAGCACGAGATCGGCGCGCCCCTGTTCGACCGCTCCGGACGAACCGCGCGCCTGACCGAGGCCGGCGTCGCCGCGCTGCCCTGGGCCCAGGCCGCCTTGGACGCCGCCGCGGAGATGCGGCAAGCGGTCGACGAGGTGCGCGGGCTGGTCCGTGGGCAGCTCACGGTCGGCATGGTGACGGGTTGCGAGATCAAACCGCTCTTCGCGGCGCTCGCCGGTTTCCGCCGCGACCATCCGGCGATCGAGCTGGACCTGATCGAGGACAACTCCGACCGGCTCGTCGCCGGGATCCGAGCCGGCACTGTGGACATCGCCCTGGTCGGAGTGGCCGGCGAGCCTCCGGAGCATCTGCGGTCAGAGGTCATCGTCAGCGAGGGCCTGGTGGCGCTGGCCCCGCCGGACACCGAAGCCGCCCGCCGGGAGCGGATGACGCTGCTCGACCTGATCGGCTATCCCCTGGTCACCCTGCCCGAGGGCACCGGGATCCGGGCTGTCCTGGACGAATCGTGCCTGGCCGGGAAGCTGATCCCGGACGTGGCGCTGGTCGCGTCGGCGCCCGGCGCGGTGGCCGAGCTCGCCTCCCGGGGGCTGGGCCTGGGCGTGCTGAGCGAGTCCATGGCCACCGCTTTCCCGCAGCTCAAGGCCATTCCGATCGAGGGTGTACGGATCCCCGCGCTGCTCGCCCTGGTCTGGCGCCCGCGCCCCAGCCCCGCCCTGACCGCCCTGCTCCCGCACCTGATGACGGCCTTCGCGACGGAGTCAGACTGAGGACAACTCGATGGACGAGTCAGCCAGCCGCTTCGGGTCGACCACGGCACGAGAGCGGATCAGGTCGCCGATCTGGTCGGCCACGTCCCACACGTTGACGTTCATGCCCGCGGCGACCCGGCCGTCGACCAGCCAGAACGCGATGAACTCACGACCCGCGACATCGCCCCGCACGACCACCTCGGCGTCGGCCGGGGCCACGCCCGTGTATTCCATGCCGAGGTCGTACTGGTCGGTGAAGAAATAGGGCAGGCGGTCGTACGCGACCGGTTGCCCCAGCATCGCGCGGGCGGCGGCCTGTCCGGTGTGGATGGCGACGTCCCAGTGCTCGACGCGGATCCGCCGGCCGAGGAAGGCGTGTTCGACGGCGGCGATGTCGCCCGCCGCGAAGATGGCCGGGTCGCTGGTCGCGAGGCTCGGCGAGACCAGCACGCCGTCGTCGGTGGCGAGCCCGGCGCCGGACGCCAGGGCGACGTTCGGGGTCACGCCGACACCGGCGATCACCACGTCGGCGGGCAGGCGGGTGCCGTCGGCCAGCACGACCTCGGTCGGGGTCACCTCGGTGACGTGGGTGCCGAGCCGCAGTTCGGTGCCGTGCGCGCGGTGCAGGTCGGCGAACATCTGGCCCATCTCGTCGCCGAGCACGTTCTGCAGCGGCAACGCACCGGTGCCGACCACGGTCACCTCGGCTCCGCGGGTGCGGGCGGCGGCCGCGACCTCGAGACCGATCCAACCGGCGCCGACGACCACCACACGTGTGGAGGCGGTGACGGCGGCCGAGATCCGGTGCGAGTCTTCCAACGTACGGAGAAGGAAGGCTCTTTCTCCGCCCGGCACCGGAAGGGGGCGCGGGCTCGAGCCGGTCGCGAGCAGCAGACGCTCGTACGGGATATCGTCGCCCCCTGCCGTCCGCACCACCCGGGCGTCGCGGTCGATCGCGGTGACGGTGACGCCGAGCCGCAGGTCGACGTTGTGATCGTCGTACCACTCCTGGGTGTGGACGAACACGCTCTCCGGCTCGTCGGTGCCGAGCAGCAGGCCCTTGGAGAGCGGCGGACGCTCGTACGGGCGATCGGTCTCGGCCGCGATCAGCGTGACCGGACCGTCGAAGCCCTCACCGCGCAGGGTCTCCACCGCTTTGGCGCCGGCCAGGCCACCGCCCACCACCACGTAGGTCATGACGCTCCTCCTCGCGGGTCGATATGGATCTTCGGTGCCGCGCCGCTCCGCCGTCCGGCCAGCACGTCGGCCGCTTCGTCCAGTCCGACCGTCTCGGCGACCAGGGGACGAGGATCAACTGCTTTCGACGCGTACGCCTCGATGGTCTCACCGAGTCCGCCCGAAGCGCTCAAAATGCCCACCAGAGTGAGATCTTTGAGTACGGCCTGACGGGTGTCCACGAGGGATGGCTCGCCCGAGATGCCGATGCACACGACCCGCCCACCGGGCTCGACCCGGTCGACCGCGAACGCCGGCAGCGACGCCGCGTTGGTCGCATCGATGATCGCGTCGAACGGCGTCGACGGCAGCTCGTCGCGGGTCCAGGCGTCGGTGAAGCCCAGCTCACGCGCGAAGGCGAGCGACTCCACGGTCGCGCCGAGCAGGTGGACGTCGGCACCGCGGGCACGGGCGAACATCGCCGCCAGCAGACCGATCGTGCCCGGACCCATGATCAGCACGGACTTGCCGGGCGCCGGGTCGGCCGCCCGGACCGCGCGCAGGGCGTTGCCGCCGGGCTCGACCAGCGCACCGAGCGTCGGGCCGACCGCATCGGGCAGCGCGAACAGCGCCTTGGCGGGCACGGGCAGCTTCTCGGCCAGCGCGCCCGGCCAGCCGTGCCGGATGCCGATCTCGTAGCGGTCGGCACACAGGTGCTGGCGACCGTGGGTGCAGCGCTCGCAGTGGCCGCAACCGAGCATCGTGTCGCCGGTGACGCGCCGGCCGAGCCAGCCCCGGTCGACGCCGTCGCCCACGGCCGAGACGACGCCGCACCACTCGTGGCCGATGCGCACCGGGTACGCCGCGTCGCCGCTGGCCAGATAGGCCATGTCACCGCTGAGGAACTCCATGTCGGTGCCGCAGACACCGGCCCGTTCCACGTCGACGACCACCTGACCGGCCCCGGCCACCGGCGGATCGACCTCGACGACCTCGGACCGGCCGGGCCCGGTGATCACGAATGCGCGCATGCCGTCAGTCTGCCCCGCTGAGCGATCATGCGGCCGTGATGCCGCCTACAGTCAGCTCGCGGATCATCCGGGCCATCTCGGCCGGCCCGTGCGGGAAGCCGGCCCGCACCCACCAGCCGAGGGTCCCGACCAGGGCGCTGGCGTGATATTCGGCGGCCACGTCGACCGGGAGTCGCAGCTCGTCGTGGGTGCAGAGGTGTTCCCGCATCACCTCGAAGATCATCGGGTGCAGGTGGGCGGTGCCGACCGCGCGATAGATCTGCGGGTGCCGGAAGGCGTGCTCGAAGATCAGGGTGAGGGGTTTGAGCGGGTCGCCCGACTGGCCGTCGGTGTGACTGCCGTCGTGGCTTTGCGGGCCCAGCAGGCTCAGCTCTCGGGCCAGGTCTTCGCGGAGGTCTTCGAAACACGACCCGAACAGGGCGTCCTTGTCGCGGTAGTGCGCATAGAAGGTCGAGCGGCCGATGTCGGCCCGATCCAGTACGTCGCGCACGGTCACCCGCTCGTAGCCGCGCTCGACGATCAGCTCGATCAGCGCCTTACGCAGGGCCGCCTGGGTGCGGCGGACCCGCCGATCTCCGTTTCCGGCCATTTTCGCTCCCCTGTGCGGTTCGGGACTGATGGGCGAGTCCGCGCGTTGACCGCCCTGACGATAACCGAACACGATGTTCGGAAGCGAACATTGAGTTCAGGAGTAGATCATGGCATTCACCCACGCCGACCAGTACGACCGGCACGCCCTGCGCCTCGGCCGCAAGCTCTACGCCCGCGTGGTGGCCGACGCCCACGCCCTGGACCTGCCGCCCGGCACCCGGGTCCTCGACGTCGGGACCGGCCCCGGACGGGTCCCGCGCGCGCTGGCCCAGGTCGAACCCGGCTGGACCATCGACGGCGTCGACCTCTCACCACAGATGATCGAGCACGCCCGGAGCCAGAACTCCGGCGTCACCTTCACGGTCGGCGACGTGGCCGACCTCCCCTACCCCGACGCGACCTTCGACCTGATCGTCTCGACGCTGAGCCAGCACCACTGGTCTAATGTGGACGGCGGCCTGCGCGACCTGCGCCGGGTGCTCCGGCCGGGCGGCCGCCTCTGGATCTACGACGTGCGCTGGAGCCTGTTCCGAGCCACGCGAACCGCCGGGCAGCTCTTCACCGACGTCCGCCGCGAGCCGGTACGCCTGACCCACTGGCCGTTCCCGCTGGTCGCCCGCCTGAACGGCCACGTCCCCGCCTAGGTTCTGTCTCGCGGATCAAGTCCGTCGGGGACGGCGCGTAGCCAGTCGAGCATCTCGACCAGGTCGAGGGTGGCTTGATAGTGAGCGCCGAGTTTGTCGTAGCGGGTGGCCACACCGCGCCA
>NZ_JAHKKG010000011.1 GCF_018829635.1 Paractinoplanes bogorensis | reverse complement strand
AGGCCAACGCGGGAGGCCAACGCGGGAGGCCAACGCGGGAGGCCAACGCGGGAGGCCAACGCGGGAGGCCAACGCGGGAGGCCAACGCGGGAGGCCAACGCGGGAGGCCAACGCGGGAGGCCAACGCGGGAGGCCAACGCAGGGGGCCGATCCGGGTGCCGACGCGCGATGGGTACGCACGGACCCCCGCAACGGTGGGGGCCGATCCGGGACGACCAAGCCCGACCGGCCGGGATTTGGTCGGTGTCATGACATCGACTACCGACGGCGAGACCGACACCGACTTGCTGGGGCTCGGGTACACGCTGACTCAGATCTCCGGGTCCGGCGTACCAGCTGCCCCTGGGCCTCAACGTCGGCCTGCTGATCGGCGGCCCAGGAACACTCAGCCGTTGAGCTCCGCATGGCCGATGTCGCCGGGGCCGGCGGCGTTGGTTCGGTGCTGGGCTGCCGGCCCGGATCCCGGCGTGCGAGCCCGGCCCGATACGAGCAACTGCGCTGACGATCACCCTGCGCTCGGCCCGTCGCGCGGACACAGGCAACAGAAGCGCCCAGTCGACCCGGGGTGGCTCTCGTCGCGGGGTACGCGCACGCCGCGGGACACGCGCACATCACGGGACACGCGCACATCACGGGACACGCGCACATCACGGGACACGCGCACATCACGGGACACGCGCACGCCGCGGGACACGCGCACATCACGGGACACGCGCACATCACGGGACACGCGCACGCCACGGGACACGCGCACGTCACGGGATGCCGGCGCGACCCAAGAAGCAGGTCGCACTGGCAACTCTGCGGGCACCGAGTCGGCGACAACCGCCGGACGCGACGCACTCGACGGCTCGTCATCGCCGGCCGCGACGACGTCGCCCGGTGTCGCCGCTGACGGCCGCACACTCGTGGCTCCCTCAGGCCAGATCAACGGCGGGATCGCCTCGAACTCGTCGTGCAGCCCCAACTCCCCGCACCGCCGACAGCAACCCCGCAACCGGCACAGCTTCCAGCCATGACGCCGCGCCAGCCCCCAATCACGCCGACGCGCATGGTCACGACGAAACTGTTCCCGACTCGGCGAATAATTACGTGCTTTCGTGCGATCTCGCATGACTTCCGTCGCCGGCCCGGCAATTAATGAAAGCTGCTGGTATCGCATGCCAGCAATTATCCCGTGCCCCACATGCCGTCCGCCAATTTTCGATCATGCCAAATTCAAGAACTGCCTGGACGCGAAAACAAATCAGCCGACAATCGCACAATCGGATCGCCACGGAGTACTGCCGCGCGGAAGGACCACCCCGTGCTCGGTCGACTCCTGACCGGTAAGGATGTGAGTCCTCACTTACATGGTCCGCACCGCTGGTTGAAGATCGCTGACGACGGGATCCGCCCGGGCACCACCACCGACGATCGGGTGTCCCGGACATGCGATGACACGCCGGGATGGAATCGCCCTTCACTTCACGTTGGCCGGTCCACCCAGCCCAGGCGTACCAGGATTTCGGTGGCGACGGCGAGTGCCGGACGGTCGTTCGTAACCGTGAAGTCGTCGATCGGGCTTGCGGGCTTGAGCAGCGCCCGCAGGTGCTGTTCGAGCTTCGGCCCGGTGTCTCGTTGCCGCAGTCGCCGGCGCACGGTGTCGTCGTCCGCAATCAAGTGGACCAGGTGGATCGCGCAGTCGGGCAGGCTGTCCGCATAGAGCGCCCGCGTGGTAACGCTGTCGGCCACGACGAGGTACTGGGCGCCCGCGGACCGGAAGTTCGCCCACACCGCGGCCAGGTTCGCGCACTTGAGTTCGTCGTAGAAGTGTTCCCGCTCCGGGGACGGTCCGAACTGGGCCAGCGCGTCCGCGTCGACCACGGCGTTGCGGTGGCCCGCCTTAGTGAGGACGCTCCCGGCGGCTGCGGCCACCGTCGATTTTCCGACTCCGGCCACGCCCGTCAGGAGCAGAGCTTCATACATCCCCGGGATTCAACCGGAACCAGTAGCTGACCGTGGGCCCCTGCTCGGCCAGGCCGCCGCCCACCGACTCGTACAGGGACCTCGCGGCCGCGTTCGCCTCACCGGTGGTCAGGAACATCCTCGTGGCACCGGCCTGTGCGCCGGCTCGCATGAACGCGGAAAGAAGTGCGCGGCCGATCCCCTGCCCGCGGTAAGGCTCCGCAACCTCCAACTGGTGCAGGTAGAGCATGGAGGAGTTGTCCGGCCGGATCAGGTGGTAGCCCCAGCACCATCCGGAGATGTCGCGACCGTCCGACGCGACGTAGGCGAGAGCGTCCGGACTTCCCAGGTACGCACGACCGCCGCCGGTCGCCCCACGGAAGGTGCGGACGGCTCGCTCGAAGAGGCCGGCATCGGCCGGGAACACACGATTGATCACAGAGCATCGTTGCAGGGCCGGGCGATCATGGTGGGGTGATCGACGACCTGATCGGCGACGTTCTCGGTGGTCTGCTGCCCGGATGGAGCCGCCGCGGCGGTCCGGTACGCCTCGACGCCGGTCTGCGGCTGCCCGATCGGCGACTTGTCACCTGGTGGCGGCACGGCTATGTGGAACTCGGTCCGGACTGCTCCTGGGTCCCTCGGCGGCCCCGGGCAGGTCGGCGAGTCGCGCTGCCGGGTCTGAGGGTCGGGCCGAGCCGCAGGTTGACCGTGATCGAGCGCGTCCTGCTGAACTCGGACTGCCGGGTCTTCGAGGCCACGGCCGGGGACAGCGTCCGACTCGAGATCGCCGTTCTCCCGGATGACGTCGCCCGGCTCCCGCGAGTGAGACGGCCCGCGTGAAGCTCTGACTTGTGGCCGATGCGGCGGCGCCCGGAAACCCGTCGGGAGGCCGAGGCGCGGGGCTCCCATGATCAATCAGGCTGCGAGGTCTGATCGATCGGGGGAGATTGATGGTTACTCGTCGTGCGGTGCTGCGCGGGGCCTTACTGGCCGCGGGTGGTGCGGGAACGGCTCTGGCCGCCAGTGGGCACGTCAGGCACTGGTGTGGATGGGACCGGCCGCCGCTCGGTGGCGGGTATGCCTCGGCCGCCGACGATCTCGGGGCGGTGGCGCACGGCGGGGTGCAGATCCACTACTTTCGGCCGACCACCGAGAAGGTCGTCGCGCTCACCTTCGACGATGGGCCGCTTCCCGAGTACACGCCGCGGTTTCTCGACGCGCTCGACGAGGCCGGCGTGCCGGCCACGTTCTTCTTCGTCGGCCGTAATCTCGAGAAGCACATCGGTCTCGTACGGGATCGGCTGGCCCGGCACGAGGTGGGCAACCATTCCTGGTCGCACGACGATCTGGCCACTCTCGACCTGGCGGGAGCGCGGCGCGAACTGGAGCGCACGCACGACGCCATCAAACGGCACCTCGGCCGGGAGACCACACTGCTGCGACCCCCGTACGGGCATCTCGGCGGGTCCACTGTGCTCGCCGCCGACGCCATGGGCTACGACATCGCGCTGTGGTCGCACCAGATGCGGGAACGCCGGTTCGCCGGCGACCCGGCGGCGCAGGCCCGCGACCTGACCGGCTCGATGCGCCCGGGGTCGATCGTGCTGGCCCACGACGCCGGCGACAAGCGGCGGCTGGTCGCGTTGCACGCGCTGCCCGCGCTTGTCGCCGGTCTCCGGGCCGACGGCTACCGGTTCGTCACGGTCTCTGAGCTACTGCAGGCTTGATTCGTGCAGTTCGGACCGGAGCTTGGCCAGCGACCTGGTCAGCAGACGCGAGACGTGCATCTGGCTGATGCCGATCCGGTCGGCGATCTGCGACTGGGTCAGGTTGCCGTAGAAGCGCAGGGCCACGATCCGCTGCTCACGCTCGCTCAGCGTGGCCAGCGCCGGGCCCAGGGCCACCCGGGTCTCGGCCAGCTCGAACTGGTCGTCCTCGCCGCCCAGGGTGTCGCCGAGTGACGTGGTGCCGTCGGCGCCGATCGGGGTGGACAGCGAGGTGGCGTTGTAGGCGCGAGCGCCTTCCAGGCCCTCCAGTACGTCTTCCTCGCTGACGCCCAGGTGGATGGCGACGTCGGCGACCGTCGGCGAGCGGCCCAGCGAGTGGGTCAGCGTGGAGTTGGCCTCGGTGATGGCCAGCCGCAGCTCCTGCAGACGGCGGGGCACCCGGACCGACCACGTACGGTCGCGGAAGTGGCGCTTGATCTCACCGATGATGGTGGGGATCGCATAACCGGCGAAATCGACACCGTACGACGGGTCGAACTTGTCGACCGCCTTGATCAGGCCGACGGTGGCGGTCTGGATCAGGTCGTCGGTCGGCTCGCCGCGGCCGGAGTAGCGCTGGGCGAGGTGCCGGGCCAGCGGCAGCCAGGCCTCGATGGCCTGCTCGCGGAGGCGGGGGCGGTCACGGTGGTGGGCGAGCGTGACGAGCAGCTCGGAAGCGGTTTCGGGAACCGCCGTGTACACGGTCATTTCAGGTCCTCCAGAGAGCGGGCAGAGAGCCGTGCCCGCTTGCGGCGACCGTTCGCGTGGTTTAACGCTAACCGAGAAGTTGATGCCTGACTAGCCGAAAGTACGAGGGTCACCCGACTAGCCTGGGGCAGCCCAGGGATTTAATGTCGTGCCCTCGTGGTAAACACCGTGGGCACAACTGGCACCTCAAGGACGGGAAAGAAGATGGCCATTCTTGGCATCGACATCGGCGGCTCGGGCGTCAAGGGCGCCCCGGTCGACACCGCGACCGGCGAGCTGCTCGCCGAGCGGTTCCGGGTGCCCACGCCCCAGCCGTCCGACGTCACCAGCGTGGTCGAGGCGGTCGCCGAGGTCGCGGCGCAGTTCGAGGGCTCCTACGACCGGGTCGGCATCACGTTCCCCGGCGTCGTGGTCGACGGCGTCACCCGCACCGCGGCGAACGTCGACAAGTCCTGGCTCGACGCCCCCGCCGCCCGCCTGTTCAGCGACCGGCTGGGCAAGCCGGTCTCGGTGCTCAACGACGCCGACGCGGCGGGCGTGGCCGAGGTCGCCTTCGGGGCGGGCCGCGACCAGGCCGGCCTGATCATGATGCTCACCTTCGGCACCGGCATCGGCAGCGCGCTGTTCCTCGACGGCACGCTGATCCCCAACACCGAGTTCGGTCACCTCGAGCTCAACGGGCACGACGCCGAGAGCAAGGCGGCCGACCGGGCCCGCGAGATCGAGGAGCTGAGCTGGGAGAAGTGGGCCGGCCGGGTCCGCGACTACCTGGCCCACGTCGAGATGCTGCTGTCCCCGCGCCTGTTCATCATCGGCGGCGGCGTCAGCAAGAAGGCCGACCGCTGGCTGCCCCTGATCGACATCCGGACCCCGATGGTGCCGGCCACGCTGCTCAACAACGCGGGCATCATCGGCGCCGCCCGCATCGCCGAGATCGACGGCCAGGCCGGCGACCGCGGCGTGACCCCGCACGAGGCCGGAGAAAAGGTGACCCACTGATGCCCCGCACGATCGCCACCAACACCGAGGTCGAGCGCGAGCAGTTGCTCGAGTTCCTGCGCCCGCGCCACCACGCCATTCTGATGACGACCCGCCGCGACGGCCGCCCCCAAGCCTCGCCCAACACGTGCGGCGTCGACACCGAGGGCCGCATCGTCATCTCGTCGTATCCCGAGCGGGCCAAGGTCTACAACCTGCGGCGCAACCCGCAGGTCTCGGTCTGCGTGCTCTCCGACGACTTCGGCGGCCCGTGGGTGCAGGTCGACGGCACGGCCGAGGTCCTCGATCTGCCCGAGGCCCTCGAGCCGCTGGTCGAATACTTCCGCGTCATCTCGGGCGAGCACTCCGACTGGGACGAGTACCGCCAGGCCATGCGCGACCAGGGCAAGTCCCTGATCCGCATCACGATCGACCGCTGGGGCCCGATCGCGACCGGCGGGTTCCCGGCCCGGCTGGCGTGAAGAGTCAGGAGCGCCAGTCGGCCAGGTGCGCCGCCGCGACCTTGGCCAGCTTCTCGACGTCGGCCCGGTTCGACGACAGGTTCTCGTAGCCCCGGCTGTCCAGCAAGGTCACCGAGTCACCGACCCGCACGGCCGCCAGATAGGTGGCCGTGCGGGAGCCGTTGTTCATCGGCTCCCCCTGGCCGTCGGTGGCCGCGTACGACCGCTCGATCAGCACCGACTCGTCGCCCAGGCCCAGCGAGCCCAGCGAGTCGAACTGCGCGTCGAGGTCGCCCATCTTGCCCGTCGGGCACAGCTGCACGGCCCGGCGCAGCTCGCTCAGATAGTCGGTCGCGCCCTCGTCGCGGAAGACGGTGACCGTGTTGTAGACGACGTCGTCCGGGATGCTGCCCTCGGGCGCCGAAGCGCCTCGATAGATCAGCATCACCGACGCCGACACCCCCTTCTGCGACGCGCTCGGGAACTTCGCCTTGCCGCAGAACTCGGGCACCCCGCGCGGCTCGTCCTGGGGCGTCAGTTCCCCCGTACGGCTCTCGGCCTTGGTCAGCAGTGCCCGGGCCGGAATCGACTTCGGGATCGACGGGGCGTCGGTCGTGGGAGCGGACGACGGCGGGGTAGTCGCGGGAGCCGACGAGGGCGGCGCAGTGGTGGTGGGGGGAACGGACGACGGCGCCGGAGCAGAAGACGACGACGGGGGCGGCGGCAAGGAAACGGTCTGATCCCCGCCGCGATCACCGGCGAGAGCCCAGCCCGCCCCGATCGCCCCCACGGCCAGCACCGCGGCCGTACTCGCGGTCAGGGCCACGCCCCGGTTGTGCCGCTTGCCGGCCTGGCGGCGCAGCTCGGGCCCGCTCAGCAGCAGCCCGCGCTCGACATCCGACGACAGCGCGGCGAACGCGCGGTCGACCTCATTGTTCGACATCGGTGACCTCCGGCGTGCGGGTGGCGGGAGCGAGGATGGCGGCCAGCTCGGCCCGCCCGCGGTTCAGCCGCGAGGTCACCGTGCCGACGGGCGTGCCGGTCTCGGCCGCGATGTCGGCCACCGGCAGATCGAAGAGGTAGTGCAACGCCACCGCCTGCCGGGTGGGCGCCGGCAGTTTCCGCAGCGCCGCCGTCAGCAGCACAGCGTCCTCGCTGGGCGGACCCACCGGTTCCGGCGGCCCGGCCCGGCGCACCGCGGCCCGCCAGCCGCTGAGACGACGCCACCGGTCGGTCGACAGGCGGGCCACGGTCAGTCGCAGCCAGCCCTCGGGCGCCGGATGGGCCGCCACCATGCGCCAGTTGCGCCACGCCCTCGTGTACGCCTCCTGCACCACGTCCTGCGCCTCGGCGAGATCTCCGGTGAGCGCGTATCCGTAGCGCAGCAGACGCGCGGACGTATCCCGGTAGAACTCGTCGAAGCCGTCCGCATCACGCATCCCCGCTCCTCTTGTTTGCACCGGTAACGGCCGGCGTGCCAAGAATGCTGCACGATTGAAGAAAGTTTCTTCCCGGATTCGAGCCAGGCCGCCGAAGGATCAAAATCAAGGGCTTCATTTCCCGGCTGGGCGGGTGTACGGACCGTCGCTCCCGCGGGGACCGCGACGTGCCCCGCTGGCCGCTGGCGCGTCCAGAACGCGGGGCGCGTCACGGCGACGTGCGTGAGCGGTCACGCTCAACGACAAAAGCCGGCACCCAAAGTTGGGTGCCGGCTTCTGATCTGAGCGCAAGGCAAGTCGGGATTGCGCCCGTCGACGTCGCGGGCACCGAAAAAGACTAGGCGAAGCCGAGGTCTTTTTCGGTGTCCGCGACGTCGGCCCCGAGGGGCGCAATCCCCGGCGAGCCGGAGGCGACGCCCAAGAGATACAGCAAGGTGTCGCGGTGCATCTCGGCCACCGGCTCGAGCAGGTCGGGGTGGCGCAGCAGCACCGAGGCGTCGCGGTCACGCAGGTCGGGCTCGAGCAGCCGCCGGAACTCGGCCGGCGCCCCGCCGGTCCGGCGCGGGTAGGGCAGCGGCCGGTCCTCCGACAGCGGCACCGCCGCGATCACGGCGTCGACCGCCCGGTGGGCCAGTGACGGGTCGGCCAGCAGGCACGCGGCCCAGCTCACCACGACCTCGTCGACCCAGGTGCGCCAGCCCTCCTCCTCGGCCTCCTCGTCCTCGGGCTCGCTGCCGGCGCGCCAGTCGAGCACCGCCGAGCCGCCGGGGCCGGCGATCGCGACCAGCGCCGCGTCGACCTCGGTCGGGTAGCGCAGCCACGCCGCCACCGTGACGGCCTGCCGGGCCTGCAACTCGGCCAGCGTGTGGGCGATCGTGTCGTTGTTACCCGCCGGGTAGGCACGCGCAAGCCAGTGCGTGCTCGCCGCGATGACGGGCGACAGCTCGACAGACGGTCCAGCCACGTGGTCTCCTCCGCTCCGGCGCGGCCCGGTCGGTCCGCGTCTCGCAGTACCTCTCGGCGGCGCCGGGGCGGAAACTGAGTAGGGTCACCGGGATGGGACCGCACGGCAACCGACGCGCTCCCGTCCACGCGGCGATCGACTTCGGGATGGCCGAGTTACGCCCCGATCCGGCCCGTCCGCGGGGCTGGACGGTGCTGGTCGACGACGTCCCGCAGTCATACGTGGACCTGGCCGACCCGGAGTACATGCACTTCCCGTACGCGCAGGAGCTGGGCCGCGTGGTGCGCCTGAGCCGGGCGCGGCGGGTGTTGCACCTGGGCGGCGGCGGGCTGACCATCCCCCGGCTGATCGCCCATCTGCGCCCGGGCACCGAGCAGCTGGTCGTCGACCGGGACGCGGCCCTGCTCACGTTGGTGGAACGGTTCCTGCCGTTCGACGACTCGATCCGGGTGGAGATCGAGGACGCCCGCGCGGCCGTGGAGAAGGCCGAGCAGTACGACCTGATCGTCGTGGATGTCTTTGTGGGCGCCGCGATGCCGGCCAGTGTGTCCTCGACCGGGTTCGCCGGGGCGGCCCGGCGCGCGCTGCGCCCGGACGGTCTTCTGGTGGCGAACCTGACCGACGTACCGCCGCTCGCGCACACCCGGATTCAGATGGCGACGATCCGGACCGCGTTCGACGATCCGATGCTGCTGGGCCCGTCCGCGGTACTTCGCGGCCGACGAGCGGGAAACGTTATTTTGCTGGCCGGTAACGTTCCGATGATCAAACTCGGTAAGCATGAACGGATGATCCGTACCGCGGAATTGGCGGAATTCATCGGTGGTGCGAAGCCGCGCCTGGATGAGCCGGCCTGAGCGGACTCCGGTAGGTTGGGCGCATCGGCACGCTGTCGTTTGCGGCGCCTCCACTGCGGAGAAGTATGCCCTGACGGCGGTCTGGTTCAGCCGCACCCGCCCGCGCCCCACGAAGATTACGGTGGAGATCATGACCGGTCGCTTTCCCATCGAAGACGTGACGCCCTCGGTGTCCTGTGGCCGTTATCCGGCGAAGGCGGTTGTCGGCGAATTCGTGCCGGTCTCCGCCGTGTCCTATCGCGAAGGACACAACTCGCTCGGCGTCAACGTGGTATGGCGTGGCCCCGACGGCGAATCGGAGCCGTTCACCCGCATGCGGCCCGGCGAGCCCGGCCTCGACCAGTGGCACGGCACCATCCGCCCCGACCGGGTCGGCCGGTGGACGTTCACCGTCGAGGCGTTCGACGACCCGTACCGCACCTGGCGCGACGCCGTGGTCAAGAAGATCGGGGCCGGTCAGGGCCTGGAGGACCTGGCCAACGACCTGGCCGAGGGCGCCGACGTGCTCGACCTGGCCACCAAGATCGTGCCGTCCGCCGACGAGGAGCGGGTCCGGGTCGCCGCGGCCGCCCTGCGCGACGACCAGCGCTCGCTGTTCGCCCGGGTGTCGCCCGCGCTCGACCTCGAGGAACTGCTCTGGCACAACCCGGTCCGTCAGCTGGTGACGACCACCCGGTCGTACGCGATCTGGGTCGACCGCAAGCGCGCGCTCTACTCGGCCTGGTACGAGTTCTTCCCGCGCAGTGAGGGCGCCGAGATCGGTCCCGGGTCGACACCGATCAAGCACGGCACGTTCGCCACCGCGGCCGAGCGCATCCCGGCCGTCGCGGCCATGGGCTTCAACGTGCTCTACCTGCCGCCGATCCACCCGATCGGCAAGATCAACCGCAAGGGCCGCAACAACACGCTGGTGGCCCGGCCGGAAGACGTCGGCTCGCCGTGGGCGATCGGCTCCGACGAGGGCGGCCACGACGCGATCCACCCGGAGCTGGGCACGCTGGAGGACTTCCGCGCGTTCATCGCCACCGCCGAGAAGCACGGCCTCGAGATCGCGATGGACCTGGCGCTGCAGGCCGCGCCCGACCACCCGTGGGTGAAGTCGAACCCCGAGTTCTTCACCAAAAAGGCCGACGGGACGATCGCGTACGCCGAGAACCCGCCCAAGAAATACCAGGACATCTATCCGATCAACTGGGACAACGACTACAAGACACTGCGCGAGGAGGTCTATCGCGTCGTCATGCACTGGGTCGGCAACGGCGTGAAGATCTTCCGCGTCGACAACCCGCACACCAAGGCGCTGAACTTCTGGCAGTGGCTGATCGCCAAGGTCAAGGAGAGCAACCCCGAGGTGCTGTTCCTGGCCGAGGCGTTCACCCGGCCGGCCATGATGAACGGGCTCGGCAAGGTCGGCTTCACGCAGTCGTACACGTACTTCACCTGGCGCACCACGGCCTGGGAGATGCGCCAGTACATGGAGACGCTGCTGACCACGATCGACTGGATGCGCCCCAACTTCTGGCCCAACACGCCCGACATCCTGCACGAGTCGCTGCAGCACGGCGGACCGCCGATGTTCAAGATTCGGGCCGTCCTGGCAAGCATGCTCACGCCGAGTTGGGGCATGTACTCCGGTTACGAACTCTTCGAGCACGTGCCGCGGCCGGGCGCCGAGGAGTACATCGACAACGAGAAGTTCGAGCTGAAGCCGCGGGACTGGGCCGCCGCCGAGCGGTCGGGGCGGTCGCTGGCGCCGTACCTGACCCGGCTCAACCGGATCCGGGACGAGAACCCGGCGCTGCACTGGCTGCGCAACCTGAAGTTCCACGAGATCGACAACGGGGCGCTGCTCTGTTTCAGCAAGCGTGACCCGGAGACCGGAAATACGGTTCTCGTCGTCGTCAGCTTCGACTCGACGACCGTGCAGTGGGGAAACACCGTGCTCGACATGCCGGCTCTCGGGCTGGACTGGCACGAGCGGTTCACGGTGACCGACCAGATCACCGGGGCCACGTACGAGTGGGGGCAGCACAACGCCGTACGGATCGACCCGTACGTCGAACCGGCGCACGTCTTCGTGATCGAGCGCTCGTAGTCGAAGTGAAGATTCAAGTACCTGCGGGTGGGTAGGTGGGGAACCTGATGGACCAGAAAAGCGATCTCGACCTCGAAGAGACGACGGAGCACGATCCGACGGAGGGCAGCCACGTCGAGGACGGGGTGGTGGAGCACCCGACCGCGGACGACTTCGAGCACGCCCGGGCGCTGCCGGCCGACCGGACGTGGTTCCAGCGTGCCGTCTTCTACGAGGTGCTGGTCCGCGCGTTCTACGACTCCAGCTCGGACGGCGCGGGCGACCTGCGCGGCCTGATCGAGCGGCTCGACTACCTGCAGTGGCTCGGCGTCGACTGCCTCTGGCTGCCGCCGTTCTATCAGTCGCCGCTGCGCGACGGCGGCTACGACATCAGCGACTTCTACCAGGTGCTGCCCGAGTTCGGCACGGTGGAAGACTTCGTCGCCCTGCTCGACGCGGCGCACAAGCGCGGCATCCGGGTGATCACCGACCTGGTCATGAACCACACCTCGGACCAGCACATGTGGTTCCAGGAGTCGCGGCGTGACCCCGACGGCCCGTACGGCGACTTCTATGTCTGGAGCGACACCAGCGACAAGTACGCCGACGCCCGGGTCATCTTCGTCGACACCGAGGAGTCGAACTGGACGTTCGACCCGGTGCGCCGGCAGTTCTTCTGGCACCGGTTCTTCTCGCACCAGCCCGACCTCAACTACGACAACCCGGCCGTGCAGGAGGCGATGCTCGACGTCCTGCGCTTCTGGCTCGACCTGGGCATCGACGGCTTCCGGCTGGACGCGGTGCCCTACCTGTTCGAGCGGGAAGGCACCAACGGCGAAAACCTGCCCGAGACGCACGCCTTCCTCAAGCACTGCCGCAAGGTGATCGACGACGAGTTCCCCGGACGGGTCCTGCTGGCCGAGGCCAACCAGTGGCCGGCCGACGTGGTCGAGTACTTCGGCGACTCCAAGGCCGGCGGCGACGAGTGCCACATGGCGTTCCACTTCCCACTGATGCCGCGCATCTTCATGGCCGTACGGCGGGAATCGCGTTTCCCCATCTCCGAGATCCTGGCCCAGACGCCGGCCATCCCGGACAACTGCCAGTGGGGCATCTTCCTGCGTAACCACGACGAGCTGACGCTCGAGATGGTGACCGACGAAGAGCGCGACTACATGTATTCCGAGTACGCCAAAGACCCGCGGATGAAGGCGAACGTCGGCATCCGGCGCCGCCTCGCCCCGCTGCTCGAGAACGACCGCAACCAGATCGAGCTGTTCACCGCGCTGCTGTTGTCGCTGCCGGGTTCGCCGGTGCTCTACTACGGCGACGAGATCGGCATGGGCGACAACATCTGGCTCGGTGACCGTGACGGTGTCCGGACGCCGATGCAGTGGACGCCCGACCGCAACGCCGGGTTCTCCACGGCGCATCCGGGCCGGCTCTACCTGCCCGCCAACCAGGACCCGGTGTACGGCTATCAGGCGGTCAACGTCGAGGCGCAGCGGGACAGTTCCACGTCCCTGCTCAACTGGACGCGTACCATGCTGGCGGTGCGACGCCGCCACGAAGCGTTCGCCGTCGGCACGTTCCGCGAACTGGGCGGATCGAACCCGTCGGTGCTGGCCTACCTGCGCGAGGACGGCGACGACGTCGTGCTCTGCGTGAACAACCTGTCGCGCTTCCCGCAACCGATCGAGCTGAACCTGCAGCACTGGAACGGGTACACGCCGGTGGAACTGACCGGGCACGTGAACTTCCCGCGAATCGGGCAGCTGCCGTACCTCCTGACCCTCCCCGGGCACGGCTTCTACTGGTTCCAGCTGTGCGGGTCCGAGGAGAAGCAATGACGTTGCCTTTCGCCGAATGGCTGCCGCAGCAGAGGTGGTACGCGGGCAAGTCCCGCACCCTGTCGTCGGTCAAGGAGGCGTCGACCACGCCCCTGGACGACAATCTCGACCTGGTGCTGATCGACGTCGAGTACACCGACGGCAGCTCCGAGCGGTATCAGGTGGTCGTGGCCTGGGGTTCGGGCCCGATCATCGAATACAGCGAAGTGGCGACGATCGGCACCGACGGCGACCGGATCGGCTACGACGCGCTCTACGACACCGCGGCCGCGCGCAAGCTGCTCGCGCTGATCGCGGCGGGCGGCACGGTCGGTGACGTCACCTTCGAACCCGAGCCGGGTGCCGAGTTCCCGGTCGACCTGTGGCCGCGGGTGTTCGACGCCGAGCAGAGCAACACCAGCGTGATCTTCGAGCAGGACGCCATCCTCAAGGTGTTCCGCCGGGTCTCGGCCGGGATCAACCCCGACATCGAGCTCAACCAGGTGCTCGG
The DNA here is from genome assembly GCF_018829635.1 of Paractinoplanes bogorensis. Lineage (GTDB taxonomy): Bacteria > Actinomycetota > Actinomycetes > Mycobacteriales > Micromonosporaceae > Actinoplanes > Actinoplanes bogorensis. The sequence continues at coordinate 429,983 of NZ_JAHKKG010000011.1, read as the reverse complement.
CCGCCGCGGCAACGCGCACGTGGCCCGGCTCCTCGGCAGTTTCCAGACCACCGAGGGCGGCGAGCCGTGCCCGCTCGGCATGGTCACCCAATATGCCGGCAACTCGGCCGAGGGCTGGGCCATGGCCACGGCGTCGGCCCGCGACCTGTTCGCCGACGCCGAGTTCGGGGCCGACGAGGTGGGCGGTGACTTCCAGGGCGAGTCCTACCGGCTGGGCGAGGCGGTGGCCTCGGTGCACGCCGACCTGGCCGGGGCGCTCGGTTCGGGCCCGGCCACGTTCCCGGTCGACGCCGTGCTCTCCCGGCTGCGCGAGGCGGCCCAGTCGGTGGCCGAGATCCAGCAGTACGTGCCGACCATCGAGGCCAAGTTCCGGGAGCTGGCCGGCGAAGAGATCACCGTGCAGCGGGTGCACGGCGACCTGCACCTCGGTCAGGTGCTGCGGGTCCCCGAGGCGTGGCTGCTGATCGACTTCGAGGGTGAGCCGGGCGCACCGCTGGACGAGCGCCGCCGGCCCGACTCCCCGCTGCGTGACGTGGCCGGGGTGCTGCGCTCCTACGAATACGCGGCCTACCAGCTGCTGGTCGACCAGGACGAGGACGAGCACCTGGCCGCCCGCGCCCGCGAGTGGGTCGACCGCAACCGGGCCGCGTTCTGCGACGGCTACGCCAACGTGTCCGGCGCCGACCCGCGGCAGCAGGGCTCGCTGCTGGCGGCGTACGAGCTCGACAAGGCGGTCTACGAGGCCGCGTACGAATCCCGGCACCGGCCCGGATGGCTGCGGATCCCGCTGCGGTCCATCGCCCGGCTCGTCGGCTGACGACATCTGCAGAAGGAGACCCCTCGTGATCGGCCCATCCGCTTCCTCGCTCGCCGCCGACCAGCGCGCCATGAACAGCGTGGTGGCCGGCGACACCCACGACCCGCACGCCGTGCTCGGCGCCCACCCCGGCGGCGGCAACACGGTGATCCGCACGCTGCGCAAGGGCGCCAAGGCGGTGTTCGTGCTGCACGAGGGCGAGCGGGTCGAGATGGTCAAGGTGCACCCGGACGGCATCTTCGCCGCCGAGTTGCCCGGCACGGTCCTCGACTACCGGCTCGACGTGGACGGCGAGGAGTTCGACGACCCGTACCGGCACCTGCCGACGCTGGGCGAGCTCGACCTGCACCTGATCGGCGAGGGCCGGCACGAGAAGCTGTGGAAGGTGCTCGGCGCCCAGCCGCTCGGCCCGGACGGGCAGGGCGTCGGCTTCGCCGTGTGGGCCCCGGCCGCGCAGGGCGTGCAGGTGATCGGCGACTTCACCGGCTGGGGACCGTTCGACGGCTGGCCGATGCGCTCGCTCGGCTCCAGCGGCGTGTGGGAGATCTACCTGCCCGAGGCGCACGTCGGCAGCAAGTACAAGTTCAAGGTCCTGGGCCGGGACGGGCAGTGGCGCGAGCACGCCGACCCGCTCGCGCGGCACACCGAGGTCCCGCCGGCCACCGCGTCGGTCGTCTACGACACCTCGTACGAGTGGTCCGACGCCGAGTGGATGGCGGCGCGTGCCTCGAAGCAGTGGCACCAGGAACCGATGAGCGCGTACGAGGTGCACCTGGGCTCGTGGCGACCCGGGTTGTCGTACCGGGAAATGGCCTCTCAGCTCGTCGACTACGTGCTCGAGACCGGCTTCACGCACGTCGAGCTGATGCCGGTGATGGAGCACCCGTTCGGCGGCTCGTGGGGCTACCAGGTCACCGGCTACTACGCGCCGACGTCGCGGTTCGGCACCCCCGACGAGTTCCGCTACCTGGTCGACAAGCTGCACCAGGCCGGCATCGGCGTGATCCTGGACTGGGTGCCGGCGCACTTCCCCAAGGACGAGTGGGCCCTGGCCCGGTTCGACGGCACCCCGCTCTACGAGCACGGTGACTGGCGCCGCGGCGAGCATCCCGACTGGGGTACGTACGTCTTCGACTTCGGCCGCAAGGAGGTGCGCAACTTCCTGGTGGCCAACGCGCTCTACTGGTGCGAGGAGTTCCACGCCGACGGCCTGCGGGTCGACGCGGTGGCCTCGATGCTCTACCTCGACTACTCGCGCAAGGACGGCGAGTGGACGCCCAACCAGTACGGCGGCCGCGAGAACCTGGACGCGATCAGCTTCCTGCAGGAGATGAACGCGACGGTCTACAAGAACTACCCGGGCGCGGTCACCATCGCCGAGGAGTCGACCGCGTGGCCGGGCGTCACCCGCCCGACCCACCTGGGTGGCCTCGGGTTCGGCTTCAAGTGGAACATGGGCTGGATGAACGACACCCTCTCGTACATCGAGAAGGAGCCGATCTACCGGCAGTGGCACCACCACCAGATGACCTTCGCGACCGTGTACGCGTGGAGCGAGAACTACATCCTGCCGATCAGCCACGACGAGGTCGTGCACGGCAAGGGCTCGCTGACCGGCAAGATGCCCGGCGACCTGTGGCAGAAACTGGCCAACACCCGGGCCCTGCTCGGCTTCATGTGGGCCTTCACCGGCAAGCAGCTGCTCTTCATGGGGGCCGAGCTCGGTGACCTGCGCGAGTGGAGCGAGGAGCGCGGGCTCGACTGGGGCCTGCTCGACGACCCGCAGTACGGCGGCGTCCAGCATCTGGTCAAGGACCTCAACCGGGTCTACAAGGAGACGCCGCAGATCTGGACGCAGGACACGTCGGCCAGTGGCTTCCGCTGGATCACCAGCGAGGACTCGCAGCACAACACGTTCTCGTTCGTGCGGTTCGCCCCGAACGGCGACCCGCTGGCCTGCATCGTCAACTTCGCCGCGGTCCCGCAGGAGGAATACCGCATCGGCCTGCCCCGGGCCGGCCGGTGGGCCGAAGTGATCAACACGGACAGCGAGCTCTACGGCGGTTCCGGCGTCGGCAACCTGGGCGGCGTCGACACCGACGACCTGCCCTGGCACGGCTTCGATCAGTCGGTGTCGCTGCGGATCCCGCCGCTGGGCGCGGTCTGGCTGCGCTGGAGCGCCGAATAGCAAGCCCGCTTGACTGTCGTATGTAGAGTGCGGCGCATTCATCCATCCTCACTGGAGGTGATCAATGCGTCGCACTCAGTCCGTCTGGAGACGCGTCGGCGCGGGGGCCGTCGCACTCTCGGCGGCCACGCTCGTCATCGCACCCGCCGCCGCACAGGCCGCGGACGACCCCGAGACTCCCGGCCTCGTCGTCTCGGTGTCCGACCTCAACACGCCGCAGACCCGGATCGGGGGCGGCGACCGCCGGCCGATCCGCGCCGAGATCCGCAACGAGGGCACCGAGCCGGCTGAGGTCCCCGCCATCATGATCACCCTGCCCGAGGGCGCGGCGCTCAAGGGCAGCTTCGGCGACTGCACGTTCCCCGACTACTGGCCCGACGACGAGGGCGCTCCCTGGGTCTACGGACCGTCCGAGGCGACCTGCGTCGTGGGGCGCACGCTGGCCCCGGGTGAGTCGCTGCCGCTGGTCGACGCGGCGGGCCGGCCCGCCTTCCGGGCCGAGTTCGGCCGCAACCTGTGGGGGCCCGACCAGTTCTACGCCGCCGTCTCGGTCACGCCCGGCAACGGCGAGGTGCTGGCCTCGGACGACTTCGCCATCTGGAGCCGTCGCAACACGCTCGACGTCTCGGTCACCGTGCCTCCCGTGCGCGGCACCGTGGGTGACACCGTCGATCTGTCGTTCGAGGTCGTCAACCACGGCCCGTCCGACGGCGGCGGCCCGGGCGCGCTGATCACGGCGCCGTCCGGCACGGTCATCCTGCCGTCGGAGTGGTGCTGGACCGAGGGCACGGACTACCAGAAGCTCCCGGAGTCCAAGCAGGTGCGCTGCAACTTCGAGAGCTACTTCCCGACGATCCACTCGGGTTACGGCCGGGTCGGTCACACCGTGCCGCTGAAGATCAAGTCGGCGCCGGGCCGCAACGGCACGGTCCGGGTGTCGGGCACGATCATCGACGGCACCGAGTCGCGGCCGGGCAACAACACGGCCCGTATCGTGGTGCGTTAGGCGGTCGTCGACAGGTTCGAGAACTGCGGAAGGCGGGTTCCGGCGAATGGAGGCACAGATGGAGAACCAGGAGCCGGAGCCTGTCGACCCGCTCGAGGCCGACGACGACCTGCTGGCCGAGCTCAGCCCGGCCCTGCGCGCGGCGATCGAGCGGGTCCGTTCGCCCGACACACTGGAGGGGCCGGGCGGGTTCAACTCGTTCGTGGACGCCGATCTCTGAGCCGATGACACCGCAGCCGTTCCACCAGTTCGTCCTCAAGATCCATAGCCGGTGCAACCTGGCCTGCGGCTACTGCTACGTCTACGAGTCGGCCGACCAGGGCTGGCGGGCCCAGCCCCGGGTGATGAGCGAGGCCGTGTTCGCGACCGCCTGCCGCCAGATCGCCGAACACGCCGGCGACTCGGTGAGCCTGGTCTTCCACGGCGGCGAACCGCTGCTGGCCGGCGCCGATCATCTCGACCGCCTGGCCGCCCACGCCACGAGCATCGTCGGGCCGGGCCGGCGGCTGCGACTCGGCCTGCAGACCAACGGGCTGCTGTTCGACGAGCGGGTGGCCGAGGTCTGCGAGCGGTGGCAGATCCGCGTGGCCGTGAGCGTCGACGGCGACCGGGCCGGCCACGACCGGCACCGCACCTACCGTGACGGCCGGGGCAGCTACGCCGGCGTCGTCCGGGGAATCGACCTGCTGCGCAGACGCCCTTCGCTGTACGCCGGGCTGCTGTGCACGGTCGACCTCGAGAACGACCCGATCTCCACGTACGAGGCCCTGCTCGCCCTCGATCCGCCGACCGTCGACTTCCTGCTGCCGCACGGGAACTGGACGACTCCCCCGCCCCGCCGCGACGAGGGCGGCCTGCCCGCGTACGGGAAATGGCTGTCCTTGATCTTCGATCGTTGGTTCGACGCCCCGGTGCGCGAGACCGGCGTGCGGCTGTTCGACGACCTGCTGGCGCTGATCCTGGGCGGTTCGGGGCGCTCGGAATCCGTGGGCCTGCAACCGATCCGGGTCGCCGTGGTCGAGACCGACGGCACCATCGAGCAGGTCGACACACTGAAGACGGCGTTCGCGGGCGCGACCCGGATCCGGCCGCCGGGCCCGGGCAACCCGTTCGACGCGGCGCTGCTCGAGCCCGCGATCATGGCCCGGCAACTGGGCCGGGAGGCCCTCGGCCCGACCTGCCGGGCGTGCGCGATCCACCGGATCTGCGGCGGCGGCAACTACGCGCACCGGTTCCGTGCGGGTTCCGGCTTCCGCAACCCGTCGGTCTACTGCCCTGACCTGGAATTCCTGATCGAGCACGTACGGGCCCGGGTCACGGCCGAACTGGCCCGGATCGGCGCGAGGAGGCCGGCCGGTGGACGCTGACGCCCTGGCCCGTGATCTCGGCACCGGGTTCGGCACGCCCGCCGCCCGGGCCCTGCTCGCCGCCGGGCAGCGGAAGAAACGCGAGGTCCTGCTGCGCATGCTGGTCAAGGACGCGGCCGACCCGCGGCTGACCGAGGCGGCCCGGCTGATCCGGGGCGAACTGCTCGACTCCCCGAACCTGGGCGTCTGGCTCGTGCACTGCCTGCGGCGGCTGTCCGGGCAGGTCGAGTCGGAGATCCCGCTCTGGGCCGACCTGGGCTATCCGGGCTGGCTGGCCGTGGCGCACGTGATCACGTCGGGTGGGGTCGGCGAGTACGAGGTGGTCGTGCGCGACGGCGCGGTCATGCTGCCGGGGCTCGGGCTGGCCCGGCTCGCCGCGCCCGGGTATCACGGGACGGCTCTCGTGGCTGTGGCGCGGGATCGGGCCGAGATCACTCTTGGCGGCACCCGCCTCATCGTGCGCGATCCCGGGGGCGAGAACGACGAGCGCTGGCTGCCGTTGCGCAAGCTCGGGACGACGTATTCGACGCTGCGGACGGTCCATCTCGATGATCTGGACCCGTTTCGCGACATGTCCGACCCGTACACGAAAGCGCAATTGACCTCTCCTCCCCCACGGCTGACCAAGGCCCAGGCGGCGATGTGGTCCCGCCATTTCCACGGCGCGCTCGAGATCCTGCGCCGGCAGTACCCGGAATACAGCGCCGGCATCGACGACGTGCTGCGGGCGGTGGTGCCGCTGACCGCCGAACCGGTGCCCAACGGGGTCAGCAACACCTCGCTGCACGCATACGGGGGTGTGCACATGAGCGCCGCGGGCGGGCCGCGCCAGTTCGCGCTCACCCTGATCCACGAGTGCCAGCATGCCAAGCTGACCGCCCTGACCGACCTGGTCGAACTTCAGAAGCCGTCGGCCGTCAAAGACCTGTACGCGCCGTGGCGGGACGATCCGCGGCCGCTCTCCGGGCTGTTGCAGGGCATCTACGCGCATATCGGCGTCACTGACTTCTGGCGTCTGTCGGAGCAGTCCGCGGTGGCCGAGGTCGAGTTCGCGCGGTGGCGTACCCAGGTGCGGCAGGCGCTGCTCGTGGCCGCCGCGTCACCGCTGCTCACCGAGGCCGGCACCGGTTTTGTCGCGGCGATGCGGGCCGCCGCCGACGCGCGCTGGTCGGGCGTGGCCGTGTCCGGTCGGCTCGAGACGCTGGCCCGCGAGGCGTCAGCCGGTCATCTGGTCGCGTGGCGGGTGCGGAACATGGCGGTCGACATCACCTCTCTATCCGCTTCTTGGCTTTCGTCGCCGAGGCCGGGCCCGCTGCCGCCTTCGCACGTGGTCTCCGCGCCACCCCGCGATCGTTCGCGATTGCCGGTCGGCTATCTGAAGATGTCGGGCGATCTGTCGGGCGTTCCCCCCGCCGACCTGGCCTATGCGGCCGGTGACTACGAGCGGGCCCTGTCGCTCTATCTGGCCGAGTCACCGCTGAGCCCCGAGTCGTGGGCCGGCGTGGCCCTGAGCATGCGGCACCTCACCGACGAGGCGTCGGTCTCGGCCCTGTTCCGCCGCCCCGAAGTGGTCGCGGCACTGCACGCGGCCGTCGGCGGTGACATCGTCCAGCTCACCGCGTGGCTCTCGTCGTGATCCTCCACAACCGGCGCTTCCTGGCGCTGTGGAGCGGCAACGCCCTGTCGCTGGTCGGCACCGCGGGCATCCGCATCGCCTACCCCCTGCTCGCCCTGGCCCTGTCCGACTCCCCCGCACTGGCCGGCTGGATCGCCTTCGCGGCCACCGTCCCCACGCTGATCCTGCAGGTGCCGGCCGGCCTGATCGCCGACACCGTCAACCGCCGCCTCCTGATGCTGGCGGCCCAGGCGGTCGGGCTGGCCGCGACGGTGTCGGTGCTGCTGGCATCGGCGCTCGACCTGGCCGGCCTGACCGTCATCCTGATCGTGGCGGCGGTGCTCGAAGGCTCGGCGTTCGTCGTCTTCGGCATCGCCGAGGTCGGCGCGGTCCGCGACGTGGTCGACGAGAAACACCGCACGGTCGCCTTCTCCTTCCTCGAAGCGGAACAGCCGATCGCCAACCTCGCCGGGCGCGCGGTGGGTGGCGCGCTCTTCGACGTGTCCCGCTGGGCGCCGTTCCTTTTCAATGCTTTCTCGTACGTCTTCTGCCTGTGGACCCTGGCCGCGATGCCGAAACGGCTGTTCGACCCCCGCCCGGTCCCCACCGCCGACCCGGTGGCCCGCTTCTGGCACCGCATGGGCCAGGGACTGGTCTGGCTGTGGCGGATCCCCTTCCTGCGCATGACCACGATCGTCACCGGCTTCACCAACATCCTGTTCCAGTGCGTGATCCTGATGGTGCTGGTGGTCGGCACCCGCGACGGCCGTCCGGTCTGGACGGTCGGCGCGATCCTGGCCGCGGCCGGCGTGGGCGGCATCCTGGGCTCGTTCGCGGCCCCACGGCTGGAACGGGAGTTCTCGCCGCGCGCCCTGTTCCTGAGCTGCATGTGGGCGTGGACGGTGATGCTGGCGCTGATCGCGGTCAGCACCCGGACGGTGGTGCTGGTGATCGCGTGGGGCGGGGTGGGCGCGATCGGCACGGTCGTGGCCGTCACCCTCACGGTGGCCCGGGCCCGCGCCGTACCCGATTCGGCGCTGGGCCGCATCGTCAGCGCCGCTTCGGTCATCACCGACGGCGCGGTGCCGATCGGTGCCGTGCTCGGTGGCTACCTGCTGGCCGTGGCCGGGCCGAGGGCCACAGCTTTCATCCTGCTGGCGGCCATGCTGACGGCTGCCGTCGCGTGCACCCGGCTGTTGCAGCCCACGCCGCTACAAGCACGCGTCCAGCCCTGAGAAGATCAACCCGGTGCGGTGACTGGCGGGCCGAGGCCCGCGTAGACGGCAATCAGCGAATCCCGGTCATGCCACCAGACGTCGGCCGGTCCTCGAACTTCGGTCACCGGGTCGTCTTCCGGCGCAGGCGGCAGGACCAGGCCGTGGCCCCGGCGCGGTCCATCTCGGCGGCCGGGATGCCCGATTCCCGCCAGACGGATTGCTCAAGGTCTGGACGGTCTGATCGAACCCCGTGAGCGACCGGGATCGCCGGGACAACCCCTCCGGAACGTCGTGAATGAGGTTGACCTTCACTGACTCGCCGTGGTTTTGCTGCCCGAGGTCATTTCGTGAAACGCACATATTTGCATGATCGAATACTGACATGGCGCTATGCCGGTAGGGGATAATCTTTGCATGGCGCAGTTGTCGTTGTTCAGCCGGGCCACGATCTCGGAAATGCGCGATCCCACCTTGGCACGCAACTATTCACCCTCCCGGGAGGAATTCCGGCGCCAGCACAAAGAGCGCCGAGACCGGGGCCTGGAGCGCCGCCACGCCGAAAAGATGCGCCGCACGCCGGCGTCCACGCTCGACCAGATCAAGGCTGTCCGCACAGCCGAGATCAGCCCGACCGACGCGTCGCAACGCGGGGCAGCTCGCGCAGCGCAAGACTGGGCCGCCGACGTCGCACGACACAAGGCCACCGCGACAGCACAGCGCGAAGCAGCACGCGCAGCCAACAACAAAGCGCGCCCCGACGCAACAGCCACAGCGCGCGCTTCGGAAATCTGGTCGGCCGAAGTGGCACGGTGCACGGCCACCCACACAGCGCGACGCGAAGCCCACACCAGGGCAGCCGACGCAACCCGGAACGAGGCCACCGACACGGCACGACGCGAAGCAGCCGGCGAAGCCCACGCCAGAGCAGCCAACGCAACCCGGAACGAGGCCACCGACACGGCACGACGCGAGGTAGTTCCTACGGCAGTCACCAGTACGGTCGACGTGTCGCAGCACGAGACAGGCCTCGCCGCGCAGGAAGAATCGCCTCGAACCACGGGCCACAAAATAGGTGGACCAACGCAGGATAACGCTGTTACAGAAACGCCTCACGCCGACTCGTTCAGAAATTCCGGCGGAACGTTACATGGGCTTGATAACGCAGCTCGGAATGATCCTGCGCGACTCATACGCGGGCGGAATCCAACACCTGTTCAGCCCACTGTGAGCGCCGACCAAGAAGCCGCTGGTCCTGCGGTTGGCGTAGCTCGAATACCTGCCGGCCCTGCGGTCAGCGTCAATCATTCGCACGGGCGGATGTTCGATGGGATTCTTGGGTCGCCGCGCGCCGTGGTTCGGGTGACACCCGATACCGTTCGTCGCTTACGAGTGGGCGAGGGTCGTCATTCTGTGGTCGCGGTCCAGACAGCGGCCCTGCGGGAAATGCTGCAATCGCATGCTGCCGGGCCAGCGGAACCCACTCGAGTTGGCACCCTGACGCAGCGCCTCGTCCGGGCGCCGGCGCACCGAGCCCATGGTGAACCACCATTGCGTCGGGATCGCGGCGCCCGGGCCATGCGGGCCGGCCGCCTCGCTGTACCGATCCGCCGGCGCACGCCGCCACGCTGCACGTCGGGCGAGTCGACGACCGGTCCGAAGAGTGGCTCTGCGGGAGTTGATTCCGCACCTGTCGCCGGATCGGCAGAACCCACGGCCTCGGTGTTCACGCTGCAGACCGCGATCACCGCCAACGATCAGACAAGCTGGAGACGCCTTGGCAAAGAGAGGTGCCGTTTGTTTTACCGTCCGCACCTGTCCACAGTGATCTTGCCGAGCCCCAGTCATGATCACTGTGGACGGCGAGCGGTTGATCGGGAGAGGGTGCTCAGGGTGAGCGGCGGGCGGATCGGGTTCGGGGCTATGCAGCTGGCTACGGCGGGGCGGGACCGGGAGACGTCGGTTGCGGTGTTGCGGCGGGCCGTCGAGCTAGGGGTACCGCTGGTCGACACGGCCTTTCTCTACGGTGGGGGCGCCAACGAGGAGCTGGTCGCTGAGGCTCTGTATCCGTACGGGGAAGATGTGGTTGTCACGACCAAGGTCGGGGTGACCGGCAGCGGGCCGTTGAGCAACTGGCGGCTTGACGGGCGGCCCGAGTCGCTTCGGCGGCAAGTGGACGGGTCTCTGCGGCGGCTGCGGGTTGAGCGGATCGCGCTGCTGCAACTGCACCGCGTCGATCCTGAGGTGCCGCTGGCCGATCAGGTGGGTGCGCTGAGCGAGCTGGTCGGTGCGGGCAAGGCGGCGCGGATCGGGCTGTCCGAGGTTTCGGTGGGTGAGCTGGCGGAGGCGCGGGCGATCGCCGGGATCGCGAGTGTGCAGAATCGCTACAACCTGGACGACCGCGTGCACGAACCCGTGCTCCGGGTCTGCGAGGCGGAGGGGATCGACTTCCTGCCGTGGCGGCCGCTTGGTGAGCCGAACGGCGAGGCGATAGCGATCGCCGCCGAGGTCGGAGCGACGCCGGCTCAGGTGGCGCTGGCCTGGCTGCTCGACCGGTCCGCGGCGATGCTGCCGATCCCGGGCACGTCGCGGGTGTCCCATCTGGAGGAGAACGTGGCGGCCGAGCAGATCGAGCTGACCTCGGAACAGCGAAGGCGGCTCAATCAGGAACCGGTGTGAGGCGGATGACCGGAATCTGCCGGACGTCGGCGCGGTCGCGGAAGCGCAGCCAACCGGGATTCATCCGAACGGCGGCCGCGAAGAGTCGATCGCGCTCGGGCCCGGTCAGTTCGACAGCGACAACGGACCGGGACGCGACCGTAGCGCGGGGGTGGGCGCGCAGGTTGTGGTACCAGGACGGGTTGCGGCGGTCGCCGAAGTTGGCCGCGATCACGACCAGGTTGTCGCCGTCGGGTACGCCGAGGACCGGTGTCGTCCGCGGTTGGCCGGTGCGGGCGCCGGTTGTGGTCAGCTGCACCACCGGCAGGCCGGAGACCCAGCCGGACAGGGTGCCGCGGCCGCCGCTCGCCCGCAGGGCCAGCCGGTCGATCGACGCCAGGTAGCGCACCGACAGCCACGCCACGGGACGGCTGGTCACGGCGAGCCGCACCATCCGGCGTACGGGACCGGCCTCGGTGAATCCGTAGCCGGTCACGGCCAGGACTTGGCGAACCGGTCGAAGTCGTCGCTGTGGCGTGGGATGACGCAGCCCAGCTGGCCGCCGGGCAGGCGCAGGATGTGGCAGTCGAGCCACTGGTCGATCTGCTCGGCCCCGAGGGCGACCAGCCGGGCCGTCTCGGCGTCGAGGTCGTCGGTCTCGAAGTCGACGTGGTAGCGGGCGTCGCCGTCGATCGCCTGCACGGCCAGGGTGAGCCCGGGCAGCGCGCCGACCAGACCGGTGAACTGGGGCTCGCCGGGCTCGGAGACCGTCTCGACGCCCAGCGCCCGTGACCAGAAGGCCGTCGCCGCCTCCGCCTCGGCGGCGGGCACGTCGATCAGGATGGTGGACAACCGGCTGCGGTGCGGCACAACGACTCCTCAGACGGAGGGAACGGGGTCGAACAGGCCGGACAGCCGAGGATAACGCCGCAGCCGCTCGGTGACGTCGCGCGTGTCGAAACGCGGGTCGGGCGGTTCGGGCCAGGCGCGGAAGATCAGGCCGCGGGCCTCGAGGGCGTCGTCCAGGTCGTCGCCGTCGGTGACCTCTTCGTAGGCCTCGGACGCCACGTAGTCGAGCAGCTCCCACTCGGGCCACTCGTCCTCGGCCCACAAGTCGGAGTCGCGGCCGGCCAGCACGCGGATCGCCGGGAGGTCGGCCAGCGCGTCCGGGTCGGCCGCGGCCGACTCGAACGCCTCGCGTCCCTGCCCGATCAGCCAGGCCTGGAAGTACCAGAACGAGTCGTCGGACGCGCCGTCGCAGATCAGGGCGGCCGCACCCCACATGTGCCAGGTGTCGATCCGGTCGCGCAGGCCGTAATAGAGGATCTCGAACTGTTCGATCTCGGCCGGGGACGACTCGGCCAGTTGTGCGGTGAGCCAGTCGGCCCGGTCGTGCTCGTCCTTCTTACGCGCGCTGCGCTCGATCAGCGCCCAGAATCCATCGAGATCCACGGCGGGAACTCAACCATACGAGGGCCACTCCGTGGACAGCAGGCCATAGATCAGGTCGTCGGTCCATTCGTCCTTGATGAAGGTCTGCTGCCGGAGCCGGCCCTCCAGGGTGAAGCCGAGCCGCTCCATCAGCGCCGCCGACCCCGAGTTGCGGGCGTCGCACTCCCCCGCCACCTTGTGCAGACCCTGCAAGGTGAAGAGCCGATCAAGGACGGCCCGTACGGCCTCGGTCGCGTAACCCTGTCCTTGCCGGTTCCGGGCCAGCGTGAAGCCGATCTCGGCCTGCTTCAGGTTGTCGTGCAGGTGCACCGCCACATCACCGATGAGTTCGCGGTCGGCGGTGTGCTCGATCGCGTACTGGAACCAGCCCGGCCTGTCGGGGTCGGAGGCCATGAAGTTGGCGACCGCGGTCTCGGCCCGCAGCAACGAGAACGGCGCGTCCCACGACTGATATCGGGCTATGTCAGGATCCGAGCGATAGGCCGCGAGCACCTCCGCGTCCGGCTTGCGGAACCGCCGCAGCAGGAGCCGTTCGGTCTCGATCAACATGAGCCGAGGATAGGCCGCAGGCGGCTGACGTCACCCGATACAGTGACCCTTTCTGATTTCTCCGGGACTGGGGGCGGTCATGCGTCCGGAGCCGTTGCGCCCGAGCGATCCGGTGCGGCTCGGCGAGTACGAGCTCGTCGGCCGTCTCGGCGAGGGCGGCATGGGCACCGTCTTCCTGGCCACGTCGCCGGCCGGCACACAGGTGGCGGTCAAGGTGGTGCGGGCCGATCTGGCGCCCGACGACGAGTTCCGGCGCCGGTTCCGCAGCGAGGTGGCCCGGGCCCGGCAGGTGCCGCCGTTCTGCACGGCCGAGGTGCTCGACGCCGACCCCGACGCCGACCATCCCTATCTGGTGGTCGAATACGTCGACGGCCCGACCCTGCAGCAGGTCGTGGACGACAAGGGACCGCTCACCGCGGCCAACCTCCACAGTGTCGCGATCGGGGTGGCCACCGCCCTCACCGCGATCCACGGCGCCGGCGTGATCCACCGCGACCTCAAGCCCCGCAACGTGCTGCTCGCGCCGGGCACGCCCAAGGTGATCGATTTCGGTATCGCGCGGGCCATCGAGGGCGCCCACACGGCGAACACGTCGCCCGAGTTCATGATGGGCACGGTCGCCTACATGGCGCCGGAGCGCTTCGGCGACGACGAAGTGCCGGTCACCGCCGCGGCCGACGTCTTCGCGTGGGGCGGCATCGTGACCTACGCGGGCACCGGCCACACCCCGTTCGGCGGCGACTCGGCCCCGTCGACGGCGGGGCGCATCCTGACCAGTCAGCCCGATCTCTCCGGGCTCAGCGGCCCGCTGCGCGATCTGGTCGCGGCCGCGCTGAGCAAGGATCCGGCCGACCGCCCCTCGGCCCGCGAACTGCTCGACCGGCTCGTGGCCAGCAACTCGAGGCCCGCCGTGTCGGCCCTCGAGGGCCAGCCCGACCTGCGGGCCGCGGCCAACCAGGCGCAGTCGGTGACCGGTCTGATGCCGCATCCGGCGCCGGCCGAGCCGACCGTGGTCGTGTCGGCCATACCGGGCATGGCCGAGCCGGTGACCGACGACGTGGAAGACAAGCGCCGCTGGTTCCTGCCGGTCTCGATCGCCGCGCTGGTGCTGGCCGTGATCGCCGGCACGATGATGATCGTTTTCGGACGTCCGGGTCAGAGTCCGGTCGCCTCTCCCGGGCCCGGGCCGAGCGAGCCGGTGGCCGAAGTGTCGTCCGCGCCGCCGGCCGGCCCGCTGCTGCTGGCCGACGACCTCGACAAGCCCCGGTTGTGGCTGGCCAAGACCGAGCCCGACGGCCGCTCGTCGTGCGCGTTCACCGACGGCGAGCTGCACGTGCGGATCGACGCCAAGCCGCTCTACAAGTGCCGCGGCCCGCAGGATCAACTGCCCGAAGACCTGGGCATCGAGGTCGGCGTGCGGCTGCTCAGCGACAATGCCTGCGCGGCGATCTGGTTCCACTTCAAACTGCCCAACGGCGGTCATCTCGTACGCGTGTGCCGGGACAACATCTTCGTCGGGGCGCACCAGAGCACGAATGTGTCGGTGTCCCGCACCCTGCCGCTCGACCAGCCGATCGAGGTCGGGGCGGAACCGACCCGGATCGGTCTGCGGGTCGACGGCGAGACGGTGACCGTGACCCGCGACGGCGTTCCGCTCGGGGACGCCCCGCTCGGCGCGGCCGAGATCAGCGGCAGCCGGGTGCTGCTCGGCGTGTTCCTCGACCGCGACGCGCCCGAGGCGGGGGCGGCCGAGGTGGCCTTCGACCGGATCGAGGTGCGGGGGCCGAGCGCCCGCTGAGGAGCGCCCGGCCCGCCACCTAGTCCTTGGTGAGGCCGGCCCGGCGCAGCGCGTCGGCCATCGCCCCGCCGTTGAAGCTGGACTGGGACTGCTGCTGGCGCTGACCGCCGCCTTGGCGCTGCTGACCGCCCTGCCGCTGGCCGCCACCCTGACGCTGCCCGCCGCTGCCCTGACCGCCACCGCCCTGACCGCCGCTGCCCTGCCGCGGCCCGCCGCCCTGACCGCCACCGCCCTGCCGCGGCCCGCCGCCCTGACCGGCGCCGCCCTGCCGCGGCCCGCCGCCCGGACCGCCACGCGGCCGGTCCTCGCGAGGTTCCCGCGGCTTGCGCACCTCGTCCTTGAGCCGCATGGTCAGCGAGATCCGCTTACGCGGCACGTCGACCTCGACGACCCGCACCTTCACGACGTCGCCCGACTTCACGACCTCACGCGGATCCTTGACGAACGTGTCCGAGAGCGCCGACACGTGCACCAGCCCGTCCTGGTGGACGCCGACGTCGACGAACGCCCCGAACGCCGCCACGTTGGTCACGACGCCCTCGAGCACCATGCCCGGCTCGAGGTCGCCGATCTTTTCGACGCCCTCCTTGAAGGTGGCCGTGCTGAACTCGGGCCGCGGATCCCGCCCCGGCTTGTCGAGCTCGCGCAGGATGTCGGTCACGGTGAGCACGCCGACCGTGTCGGTGATGAACTCCTCGGGCCGCAGGCCGCGCAGCAGCGGGCTGTTGCCGATCAGCGACTTGATGTCGGTCTTGGCCGACGCCAGGATCGTCCGCACCACCGGGTAGGACTCCGGGTGCACGGCCGAGGAGTCGAGCGGGTCGTCGCCGTCGGGGATGCGCAGGAAGCCGGCGCACTGCTCGAACGCCTTGGGGCCGAGCCGGGCCACCTTCTTGATCTCGTTGCGGTTGGCGAACGGGCCGTTGGCGTCGCGGTGCAGCACGATGTTCTCGGCCAGGCCGGTCGTGATGCCGGAGACCCGGGAGAGCAGCGGGGCCGAGGCGGTGTTGATGTCGACGCCGACCGCGTTCACACAGTCTTCGACCACCGCGTCGAGCGACTTGGACAGTTTGGACTCGGACAGGTCGTGCTGGTACTGCCCGACGCCGATCGAGCGCGGGTCGATCTTCACGAGCTCGGCCAGCGGGTCCTGCAGGCGGCGCGCGATGGAGACGGCGCCGCGCAGGGACACGTCCATGCCCGGGAGCTCCTGGGCCGCGTACGCGGAAGCCGAATAGACCGACGCCCCGGCCTCGCTGACCATGACCTTGGTGAGGCCGGCCTCGGGGTGCCGCTTGATCAGGTCGCCGGCCAGCTTGTCGGTCTCGCGGGAGGCGGTGCCGTTGCCGATCGCGATCAGGTCCACGTTGTGCTTGCTGGCCAGGGCGGCGAGCCGGTGGATCGACTCGTCCCACTTGTTCTGCGGCACGTGCGGGTAGATGACGTCGGTCGCCACCACCTTGCCGGTCGAGTCGACCACGGCGACCTTCACGCCCGTACGGAATCCGGGGTCGAGGCCCATGGTGGAACGCGTGCCCGCCGGAGCGGCCAGCAGCAGGTCGCGCAGGTTGGCCGCGAAGACCCGGACGGCCTCGTCCTCGGCCGCCTGCCACAGTCGGACGCGCAGGTCGGCGCCGAGGTGGATGAGCACGCGGGTGCGCCAGGCCCACCGCACGGTGTCGTTCATCCACTTGTCGCCGGGCCGGCCCTGGTCGGTGACGCCGAACCGGGCGGCGATGCGCGGCTCGAAGGTCGACTCGTCCTCGGGCTCGGGTTCCATCGTGAGGTCGAGGACGCCCTCCTTCTCGCCGCGGAACATGGCCAGGATGCGGTGCGAGGGCAGTTTCGCGTACGGCTCGGCGAAGTCGAAATAGTCGGCGAACTTCGCGCCGTCGTTCTGCTTCCCGTCGTTGACCTTGGCGATCAGGCGGCCCCGGGTCCACATCCGCTCGCGCAGCTCACCGATCAGGTCGGCGTCCTCGGCGAAGCGCTCGATCAGGATGGCCCGCGCCCCGTCCAGCGCCGCCTGCTCGTCGGCGACGTTCTCGCCCACAAAAGATGTCGCGGTCGACCTGGGGTCGAGCGAGGGATCGCCGAGGAGCTGGTCGGCCAGCGGCTCGAGGCCGGCCTCACGGGCGATCTGGGCCCGCGTCCGCCGTTTCGGCTTGTAGGGCAGGTAGATGTCCTCGAGGCGGGCCTTGGAGTCGGCGGCCAGGATCGCGGCTTCCAGTGCGTCGTCGAGCTTTCCCTGCGTACGGATCGACTCCAGCACCGCGGCCCGGCGTTCCTCCAGCTCGCGCAGGTAGCCCAGCCGCTCCTCGAGCGTGCGGAGCTGGGTGTCGTCGAGGGCGCCGGTCACCTCCTTGCGATACCGGGCGATGAACGGAACGGTGGCCCCGCCGTCGAGCAGATCGACCGTCGCGGTGACCTGGCCCTCACGGACCCCGAGTTCGGTGGCAATGCGCTGATGGATGGCTGTCGTCACGCCGACGATTGTCAACCACGGCCGCACCGGTTGTCCCGCCGCCCCGCGCGAGGTAGTCCTCCGGTGTGGTTGACCTGCCGGGAAGCGCCTTATGTCCGTCCTTAACACAAACTCGTCCCCGCACTACTCAGGAGGTACTAGAGACATCTGATCGGGGCTTTGGCAGTCTTGTCACATGACGCTTGTTGTCCGGGCGGTCGCCGCCACCGATCAGGGCCTGGTGCGGACCAACAACGAGGACGCGGTCTTCGTCGGGAACCGCCTCCTCGTGGTCGCTGACGGCATGGGTGGGCTGCCCGCCGGCGAGCTGGCCAGCGACATCCTGGTGCAGTCGCTCAGCGTCGTCGACGCCGAGGACGACGAGGGTGAGCCGCTGCAGGTGCTGATCCGCGCGCTCGAGCAGGCCAACGAGCGGATCGAGGCCGCGGTGGCCGACGACGACGCCCGTGACGGCATGGGCACCACGGTCACCGCGATCATGCTGGCGGGCGACCGGGTGGCCGCGCTGAACGTCGGCGACTCGCGCTGCTACCTGGTCCGCGACGGTGAGCTGACCCAGCTGACCCGCGACGACACGTACGTCCAGGCGCTGGTCGACCAGGGTGTGCTGAGTGCCGCCGACGCCCGGCGCCATCCGCAGCGGGCGCTGGTCACCCAGGCCGTGCAGGGTGGTCCCTACCGTCCCGCGGGGCGGATGATTCCCGTACGGGAGGGCGACCGTTTCCTGCTCTGCAGCGACGGGCTGTCCGACTACGTCGAGGACGCCGTGATCGCCGAGACCCTGCTGGCCAACGCCGACCGCAAGACGGCCGCGGCCGAGCTCGTGCACCGCACCCTCGAGAACGGCGCGCCCGACAACGTCACGGTGATCGTCGCCGACATCACCGGGGAGTAGAGCTGTCCATCGTGGATCACCCGATGATTCGGATATGCACCGATATTTCGCGGTGAAGTGGGAAAATCCTCCTGATACCGATCGGGAGGAACCATGGGCGGTCACCATGAGCACCACCATGATCACGGAGTGAGCGCCGGCTCGGACCGGCGCTGGCTGGTCGCCGCACTGATCCTGATCTCGGTGCTGATGCTGGCCGAGGTGGTGGCCGGCGTCGTCTCCGGCTCGCTGGCCCTGCTGTCCGACGCCGCCCACCTGCTGACCGACGTCGCCGCGATCGTCCTGGCGCTGGCCGCGATGCGCCTGGCCGCGCGTCCACCCCGGGGCGGTTTCACGTACGGGCTCAAACGCGCCGAGATCCTCTCCGCCCAGGCCAATGGTCTGACCCTGATCCTGCTCGGCCTCTGGCTGGCGTACGAGGCCGTCGGCCGGTTGATCGACCCGCCCGAGGTGGCCGGCGGGGTCGTCCTGGTCACCGCCGCGATCGGTGTCGTGGTCAACGTCGTCGCGGCCTGGTGCATGTCCCGCGCCAACCGGACCAGTCTCAACGTCGAGGGCGCGTTCCAGCATCTGCTCAACGACCTGTTCGCGTTCGCCGCCACCCTCGTCTCCGGCGTGGTCATGGTGGTCACCGGCTTCACCCGGGCCGACGCGATCGCCTCGCTGATCGTGGTGGTGCTGATGGTCCACGCCGGGGCCCGGCTGGTCCGCGACTCCGGGCGGATCCTGCTCGAGGCCGCCCCGGCCGGCATGGACGTCGACGCACTCGGCGCCGAGCTGGCCGCGGTGACCGCCGTGCACGAGATCCACGACCTGCACCTGTGGCAGATCACCTCGGGCCACGCGGCACTGTCCGCGCACGTGATCGTCGAGGATCACGCCGACTGCCACCGCAGCCGCGTCGACCTGGAGGAGCTGCTGCGGGTCCGGCACCACATCCGGCACACCACCCTGCAGGTCGACCACGCCGCCGACACCGACGGGCTGCGCTGCGGCCCCGTGCACCGCAGTGCGGCGACTGTGGGTCAGTGAACTACTCGAGTTCCGGCAGGTCGCGCATGGTGCGCAGGGGGGAGAACCAGATCCACACGGCGCCGAGCAGGGCGCCCACGGTGGCTATCCACAGTGACGGCCGTACGCCGATGGTGGCTCCCAACGCTCCGCCGAGCAGGGCGCCGATGGGGCGGATGCCGTAGTTGACCGTTCGTTTGAAACCGGCCACCACGGCCAGCATCGACGGTGGGGTGGCGGCCGTCTGGACCGAGCCGACAGTGATGTCGAGGATCATCACGCCGAGCGCGCACAAAAACTCGGCGACGGCCAAGGTGGCCAGGATCAGCGCGTAGGGGCCGCCGACCCACGGGATCAGGATCAGCGGGGCCGGGAACAGGACGAAGCCGACCAGCACGGCGGGACCGATACCGATGCGGCGGCTCAACGGGCCGGCCGCCGCGGCGCCGACCAGGCCGCCCAGCGCGCCCAGGCCGATGATCAGGCCCAGCGTGCCGGGGGCCACGTGCAGCGAGGTGGTCACGTAGAGGACGAACAGCGCGGCGAAGATGTAGTTGAAGAGGTTCAGCGTGGTCGCCCCGAGCAGCACGGCGCGCAGCACGGCCGAGCGGGCCACGAAACGTACGCCCGCAAGCATGCCTCTGGCCTGATCCGACGTGTCGGCGGGAGCGTCCGCGACGCGCACCCGGGTCAGGAATGCGGCCGACGCCAGGTAGGTGAGCACGTCGGCGAGCAGCGCGACCGGCGCCGACAGCCACTGCACGAGCAGGCCGCCCAGGCTCGGACCGGCCACGAAGGACGCGGCCCGGCTGCCGTTGAGCAGCGTGTTGGCGTCGACGTAGTCGGGGCGGCGGACCAGTGCGGCGAACAGGCTGGCGTGGGCCACTTCGAACAGCACCGCGAACGACCCGACCAGGAACGCCACCGCGCACAGCAGCGGCAGGGTCAGCGCGTCGGCCCACCACAGCGCGGGCACGGCCAGCAGCAGGAGCGCGCGGGACAGGTCGGCGGCGATCATGATGCGGCGCTTGTCGCGGCGGCGGTCGGCCCAGGCGCCGGCGGGCAGCGAGAAGAAGAGGTTGGGCAGCAGGGCGGCCGCGGTCAGGTAGCCCATCTCGGCCGGTCCAGCGTCGACGGCCAGCACGGCCAGCAGCGGCACGACCAGAACCGTGATCTGATCGCCGACGAGCGAGACGGTCTGCGCACTCCAGTAGCGACGAAAGGCGGCCTCGCGCAGCAGCCGCCACGGCCCCCGCGGCTCGACGATCGCCCCGGCCGTCACCGTGACTCCCCCGGGTCGAGCTCCGGCTGTCGGCGAGCCGAGACCGAGCCGACGTCCGACTCGCCAACAGCCGAAACCGGGCCACGCTGCGACTCGCCAAGAGCCGAAACCGGGCCACGCTCCGGCTCGCCAAGAGCCGGCACCGGGCCGCGCGGGATGGCCAGCTGGATGAGCTGAACCGGCCGCGATCCGGGGGTGCGATCGGCGAACCGGGCCGCCAGCGCCTCGATCTGGGCGGTGAGCTCGACCAGCTGCTCGGGCGTCACGTGGACCAGGGCGTCGCCGAACCCGGCCGCCGAACGCCACTCGGCCGGCTCGCCGGCCCGCGCCGCCAGGTAGTCCTGGGCCCGCTGGGTGAAGACCCCGAGCAGCACGCTGTTGAGCTGGTCGGTGGCGGCGCGCATGGCCGGGTCGTCGGAGTCGTCGTCCCACGACGTGGTGCGTGCGGTGGCCCGCCATGGTCGCTCGCGCCCGTCGGCACCGGGCACCCGCTCGGCGAAACCGTATTTGGCCAGCTGGCGCAGGTGGAACGAGCAGTTCGGCACGTTGTCGTCGAGAGCGGCCGCGGCCTGGGTGGCCGTCATCGGACCATCGGACCGCAGCAGCCCGATGAGCCGCATGCGCAGCGGATGAGCGTACGCGCGAAGGGTCTTCGGATCGGTGAGCCGGTTTGTGTCCCGCATACCCTAGAGAATGCTTTAGAAAGAAGTCTCTAGCAAGTCGGGACTCAGGGTTGGCACGTCAGGGTCGGACCAGGGCAGTTCCGGATGTTCGCGGAGGCTCCGAGACCGGAGGATGGAATGCATCAGGCCGAACGAGCCGGAGAGATGGAGACAGACATCCCATGAACACCGTGCACGACAACATGTCCCGCCGGGGCCTCACCCGGCCGCGCCAGGGCCGGATGATCGCCGGTGTCGTGGCCGGTCTGGCGAACCGCTTCGGGATCGACCCGTGGCTGGCCCGCGTGCTCTTCGTGGTGATCCTGCTGGCCATCCCGGGCAGCCAGATCCTGATCTACCCGATCCTCTGGATCCTGATGCCGTCGGAGAAGCCGGCCTACGCCACGGCCTACCCGCCGGCCGTCTGACCCCGACGCCGTCCCCGGACGGCAGCCCCGAATCGCTGAAGAACGGCCCGCCTGGTGCGGGCCGTTTCTTCGTGCGCGGAGGGCGCGGACTACGCGGAGGGCGCGGACTACGCGGAGGGCGCGGACTACGCGGGCGGCGCGGAGGGCGCGGGCGGCGCGGAGGGCGCGGGCGGCGCGGAGGGCGCGGACTGCGCGGAAGCGCCGGCTTTGCGCACGCGCAGAGCGAGCAGCCCGATCAGGCCGAGCGCGACGACGATCGCAAACGGCACGACGCCGGCCGAGGACACGAACGAGCTGAGCCAGCGCTGCACGACCCCGGCCGCGTTGATCACCGGGTCGGTGCCGGCCAGTCGCCGATCTCCGGCCAGCCGCAGCTCGTACCAGCCGTAATAGGCGACGTAGAGCCCGCACATCACCAGCACAGCCCCACCCACACGCGGGACGACCCCGAGCAGCGGCCGCATCCGGGCGATCAGCGACACCCGCACGAGGGCCACGGCCACCGCGGTCGCACTGACGACCAGAGCCATTCCTCCCGCGTACGCGAGAAAGAGCGCCACGCCGGACCCCACCGAACCCGCCCGCAGACTCGACACCACGAGCGCGAGAAACGGCCCGACCGCACATCCGAGCGAGGCGATCGCGTACGCCATCCCGAACAGCACCGTAGAGAAGGTCGAACCGGTCAGGGCCGGAGCCCGTACGGGTAAGGACGGCAGTGACCGGCCCGCGAGCAGCCACACCCCGACCGCGGCCAGGCCCACGCCCAGCACCACGGTGAGCCATGGCAGCCGGGGTTGCAGAACGCCCGCCACCGGCATCAGCAGCAGCCCGAACGCCCCGAACACCAGCGCGTAGCCGATCGCCAGCGCCGCACCGGCCTTGAGCGCGCGAGCCACCGCCCGGGCCGGCGAGGCCGAGTCGGCCGCGACCAGCACCGACAGATAGGCCGGTAGGAGCGCGAACCCGCACGGGTTGACCGCGCCGAGCATCCCCGCGGTCAGTGCCAGCAGCAGTTCCCCATCCACGTCAGAACTCCCCCGGGCCGGAACTCTCGAGCACCGTCAGACCCCGCCGACTCAGGCGACCAGGGCCTTCACCTGGGCGGTGAGCTGCAGATCGTCCAGATACCCGGTCGACTTGACGACGCCCGAGCGGTCCAGGACGACGTACAGGCTCTGCTCGGTGATCTTGAATTTCTTCCAGATCTTGCCGGCGCCGTCGTCGAGATGGGTCACGTTGCCGACCTCGAGATCCTTGACGAACTGGTGCATCTCGGAGTTGGCGCCCATCCCGGCGATGCCCAGGAAGGACAGCCGGTCGCCGTACTCCTCCTGCAGGTCGCGGATGCTCTGGGCCTCGCTCGCGCAGGTCGCGCACCACGGCGCCCAGAACCACAGGATGGTCGGCTTGCCGGCCAGCGTGGTCGCGTCGAACGGCTTGCCGTCGAGGGTCTTGCCGCTGAACTTGAGCGTGGCCGGAACAACGATCGGCGCCGCCTCGGGTGCATCCGATTTGTCCGGGACAGCCGCCGCCGGCTGAACAAACGTCGGCTGTTCCACGGGTGCGCTGCTGCACCCGGCGGCGAGCAGCACCCCCGCCGCCGAGAGCAGGACAGCGCGCCTTCTCACTTGACCGTCTCCTCCGTGAGCCGCAGGGCCAGTGCCGGGCAGACGTTGACCGCCTTGCGGGCGCCGTTCTCGAGCCACGGCGGCAGTGGCGTCTGCGGGAACGCCGGGAAGCCGTTCGCGTCGAGCCGGATGATCTCGGGCGCGACGGCCGAGCACAGCCCGTGCCCGTCACAGCGCGACCAGTCCACCGCCAGCCGGCGCGCACCCTGCTCGGCCGTGTAGGGCAGAGGCAGGATTCCCCGTACGCTCTTGCCGCAGCCCTCGCCGTTGGTGTGCGCCTCGACGTCCTTGGCGAACACCTCGAGCGCCGACAACGCGAACCGAGCCGTGCCGTCGGGGTGGCTGCAGGCGCCACGGCCCTTGACCACGCCGGCCGCCTGGCGCACGTTCTCGACCGCGTTGCCGCCGAGCGAGACCAGCGTGACCGCGCGGGCCAGGTCGGGCAGGCCGAGCCGGCACGGGCCGCACTGACCGGCCGACTCGCCGGCCAGATATTGCACGACCTGGGAGACCTCGCCGAGCGGGCAGGTCCGCGAGCCGATCGGGATCAGCATGCCCGCGCCCAGCGTGCCGCCCACGCTCGCGAAGCCCTTGCGCGAGATGGTGACCGTCTGCGCGGCCTCGGCGGTGATCCACTTGCCGTGGTAGCCGCCGACCAGCAGGCCGGGGCCGATGTCGGCGCCGCACATGTTCAGCACGTCCATCAGCGGGGTGCCGGTCGGCGCCTCGACCACGGCCGGGCTGCTGGCCGAACCGCCCACGGTCAGCATGACCGTGCCCGGCTCCTCGGGGATGCCGACCGCGTTGTACTCCCACGGGCCGAGCCGGGCCGCGATCGCCAGCTGCGAGTAGGTCTCGGCGTTGGACAGCAGCGTGGGCAGGCCCATCACGCCGTTGTCGCTGGAGCGCACCTTGCGGCCGGGCGGGATGTGCGCCTCGCCGTTGATGCCGCGGACCAGCGCGCCGCCCTCGCCCGAGATGAACCGGTGCGGCACGGTGACGATGCGGGTCGGGCAGGGCATCCGGCGCTCGGCCAGGGCGGCGGTGATCGAGCTCTGGCCGATGCCGTCGTCGGCGATGCCGATGACGATCTCCTCGGCGTCGAGCGCGGCCGCGGCCAGCGCG
Source organism: Paractinoplanes bogorensis (assembly GCF_018829635.1). GTDB lineage: Bacteria > Actinomycetota > Actinomycetes > Mycobacteriales > Micromonosporaceae > Actinoplanes > Actinoplanes bogorensis. Next base: position 405,800 of record NZ_JAHKKG010000011.1, on the reverse strand, counting down.
GCGCCGTCCAGGATCAGGTGCGGCGCCCGGGTCAGCACCGCCTTGTCCTTCCAGGACGGGGGCTCGCCCTCGGTGCCGTTGACCACGATCACCGGCGGCAGCTCCTGCCGGCGGCACGAGTCGAGCACCGCGCGCACCTTGCGGGCGAACGGGAAGCCCGCGCCGCCGCGTCCGCGCAGCTCGATGCGGTCGGCCAGGCCGATCAGCTCACCCGAGGACAGCGCCGCGAACCCGCCGTGCACCTCCTGGTGGGCGAGCAGGTCGAGACGGCCGTACTCGTCGAAGCCCGCGGTGATCCGCGGCGTGCCGATCGCGGTGACCGGCGGAACCTGCGACGCGCTCAATTCGCTTCCCCTCGCAGCTGCGACCAGTAACCGTCGTCAGCCTCGTCCTCCGTCCGGCCGCGTCCACCGCGGCGGGCCCCCTTGCCCGCCTGGACGCGTACGGGTTCCTGCTGTTCCCGCCGGGCCCGGCGCGACGCCATGTCGACCAGGGTCGGCGTCTCGTCCGGTTCCACGTACTCGGGACCGTCGAGATCGACGAACCCGCTGCGGCTGTGCCGTCCTGAATCGGCGCCGGAGATGTCGGCACCCCGGTCGCGCCGACCCCGGGGTGCGTCCTCGGCCTCCCGGTCGTAACGGGATTCCGAGCGCGAGCGGCGCGGTGGCGGCTCGTCGTCGTAGCGTCCCCGTTGGCGGGGCATCTCGTCGTAACCGGCGTGCCGGCTCTCGCGCGGCTCCTCGTAGGGCATGTCGCCCCGGCGGCGCGAGCGCGGCGCGGGCTCGTCCTCCGGCTCGGCGTAGCGGCGGCGGCGCGGAGCCGGCTCGTCGTAGCCGTCCATCTCGACCCGCCGCATGCGGGTGCCGGTGTCTTCCATCTCGACCCGGCGCATGCGGGTCTGCGTGTCCTCGAAGTCCGGGCGGCGCATCCGGGTCCCGGTGTCCTCGAAGTCGGCGCGCCGCATCCGTGTACCCGTGTCTTCGAAGTCCGGCCGCTGCATGCGGGTGCCGGTGTCCTCGAAGTCCGGGCGACGCATCCGGGTCCCGGTGTCCTCCATCTCGACCCGGCGCATCCGCGTCTGCGTGTCCTCGAGCTCGGGCCGGCGCATCCGCGTGCCGGTCTCCTCGCCCGGGTAGCGACGGCCGCGCGGCTCGTCGTACTCGATCTCCTCGGTGGCCCGCCGACCGCGGCGCGGACGCTCGTCGTCGTACTGCGGCATCATGCCGGTCGGCTCGTCGAACATCTCTTCGGACCGGGCCCGGCGCTGCCGCGGCGCGACCAGGTCGTCGGCGGGCGGCGGGGCGACCGGCGGAGCGGTGATCTCGGCGGCCGGGCGGAACGTGTCGGTCACGGCGACCGGTCCGAGCCGCTCGGGCTCGATCGGTGCGACCCGCTGGTCGCGGCGGCCGGGGCGGCGCATCGCCGGCGAGCTGGTGGGCACCAGCTGACCGACGGGCTTGAGGCCACCCGACGCGGCGGTCGACGAGAAGTCCTTGCGGCGGTTGAGCGAGACCGAGAGCCGGACGGCCAGGCCGACCAGCACGCCGAGCACGCAGACGATGTAGCTGACGACGACCCAGGTGGCGGCGGGCCGGCCGGCGCTGAGCCCGTGCATCAGGGCGGTCGGCCAGATCAGGTAGGAGATCGAGTGGATCCCCCGCCACATCCAGGGGCTGCCACGACCGATGAACCGGGACCGCGCGATGCCGGTCCACATCACCAGGATCATGGTCCAGCCCGAGATGGTGCCGAAGCCGATCCAGACGCGCTTGTCGCCGGAGTAGAGGAAGGGGATGAACGCGTCGATCACCGAGGCGTGCTTCTCGACGACCTTCATCCAGACGTGCAGGACGAGCGCGGTGACCGCGATGACGCCGGTGGTGCGGTGCGCGGACTGCAGCAGCACGCGTTGCCGGATCGAGAGGACCAGCCGGTCGGTGGAGACCAGGCCGATCATGATCGTGACGGACAACGACACGAGCGTGATGACGCCGATGTAGTACTCGGTGTAGGTGAAGAGATAGACGTATCCGACCCGGCCGGGCTTCGTCATCATGGCGACGGCCCAGATGGCCGCGATCACACTCACGGCCAGGATCGCGATCGCGCCCTTGGAGGGCTCGCGGCTTCCGGTGGCACCGACGTCGACGGGCATGCGTTCGGCGGGTCGCTCTTTGTTACTCGTCCGAGCCATAACTCCTCGTTCTCCGCAGCGGTCACGTCCCGTGGGCGGTGGGACGCAGGCATCCGTGGGGAATGCCCCCTGCTTCACTTGTTGCCGGGCAGCGAACGGCGCCAGCCGGTCCCTGCCCATCCCCCAACTACGTGCCGCACACGGGTTCGGATGAACGCCGGACGGTTCTTTTGCGCCGCACTTTCTCGCCACACCCCCAAGAAGGGCGCTGACCTGCGCAGACACGCCGGAGAAACAGTTGCCTAAGCGAAAAATAAGGCGTCACGACGCAGTGACCCAGCGCACCCGGTGAACCTTTCGGCCCTCCCGTGCGAACCATGGGTTGCGGCCACAGTCCATTCACGCGCGGCCGCCGGACGAAGGAGATGATCCGCATGCGGCACCTGACCCGAGGGGGGACTCGGATCAGCGCTGTCCTCGTGGCGGTGGCGACGCTGGCCTGGGCCTCGCCCGCGCGGGCCGACGTGCCCGGCTTCGAGGTGAAGATGGGGCAGTCGCCCCAGACGTTCACGATCGGCAAGGACGCCCGCACGCTCACCGCCGTCGTCTCGACCGACCGCGGCCGGCGCTGCCTCAAGGTCCGCTGGGCGCTGAGCATCGAGACCAAGGGCATCAGCCTGGACCAGGTGCGGGTGACCCGGATCGAGGATCAAAAGGCGTTTCCCGTACGCGCCGGCGTGCAGGGCGAGGCCGCGACGGTGATCGACGAGCGACTCGACCCCGGGCAGCTCTGCCAGGACCGTACGGTCACCGGGCAGTGGAACATCGCGTTCACCGGTCCCGACGACGGCGAGGTCACGTTCTCGGCCCAGGCCTTCGACGGCACCGGCCGGCTGCTCAGCTCGACCGGCGCCCAGGCCCGGGTGGTGAGTCCGGTCGCGGCCAAGCCGAGCGCCTCGCCGACCCCGTCACCCACGCCGTCGGCCACCCCGACCGAGGAGCCGGCCGAGGACGAGGAGGCCGTCGACGACCAGGCCGCGCCCGCACCCACCGAAACCGACACGGCGGCGCTCACCCCGGCCTCGAGCAGCTCCAACGTGCTCGGCATCGGGCTGATCGTCGGCGCGCTGATGGTCTTCCTCGGCGTCGGCATGCTGCTGCGGCTGCGCATCCGCAACCGGCGTCAACCGGCCGAGGTGCAGCTGCCGACCGGCTTCTACGACATGCCCTCCAGGCGGCGGACTTAAGAGACTTCTGTAGATGCGTTCTGGTCCCTTTAAGGTCCCCACGACCCCCGGACCGCTAGCGTTTTCCACAGAAAGCCCGCGAGCCATGACGTTCGGTGGCTCACTGCCCCGCCCTTTCCCCGGCGGGTGTGACTCCGGGCCGGCCGGGGCGGGCACCCCGGCCGAGAAGGTGCGGATGGGCGGCCGGTCCTGCGCGTGGGGCGCGGGCCGGCCGCCGTCCGTGTTTCAGACCGTGTGCTCGACCCGGATCACGATCGCGGTGGCGTTGTCCCGGCCGCCCGCGGCCAGCGTGTCGTCGAGCAGCGTGTGGGCGGCGGCCGCGGGGTCATCGGCGGCCAGCACGCGGGTCAGGCTCTCGTAGGAGAGCTGGTCGGCCACGCCGTCGGTGCAGAGCAGATAGACGTCGCCCGGCCGCAGCGTGACGTGCAGCAGGTCGGGCTCGGGCTCGTCGGGATGCCCCACATAGCGGGTCAGCCGGTATCGGGCCGCGTGGGCCTCGTCCGAGTCCGCCGCGAACCAGCCGTGCAGGACGCCCAGCCAGGCGATCGTGTGGTCGACGGTGAGCAGCTCGAGCAGGCCGTCGCGCAGCCGGTAGGCCCGGGAGTCGCCGAGTTGCACGATCCACGCCGCGTCGTCGCCCGCCCCGACGAAGGCGGTCAGCGTGCAACCGCACAACTCGGCCACAGCGCGGCCTGCCGTCCGTACGGAAACCTGGGCTTTTGCCGTTGCCGCCCGGAGCGTGGCCGGCGTGTCACCCACCGCGGCCTCGCGCACGAAGACCTCGACCGAGGTGTTCCCGGCGATAGTGCTGCCCGGACCGTCGCCCATCCCGTCGGCCACCACCGCGAACGGGCCGCCCGGGTCGAGATGAAGCACGTCGTAGTTGTCGTCGTAGCGCTCCCCCACGACACTGCCGGCCGCCGCGGTGAGGCGACGGCCGGCGGTGGTCCAGGCGACCTTGCTGATGTCCATGAGTTCTTTTTAGTACACCGGCCCCCGCTCCTCGTGGGTTAGAGCGGGGGCCGGCGGTCCTGACTACCCGTTCGCTACAGCGCCGGGTAAGCGTTGGCCATCAGCTGGCGGAACTGAGCCGAGAACCAGGCACCGGAGATCGGCGCGTTCGGCAGGGCACCGCTCAGGCTGTTGCCGTTGCGGGCGTTACCGGTGTAGGTCGGGTCGCACATCCGGTCGAAGCCCTTGCCCTCGTCGTTCGGGATGAGCGAGGAGGAACCGTCAGACTCGCCCGGGGGCTTGACCCAGACGTACGCGTCGATGCCGGCGGCCGGGGCCGCGGTCGGGCGCTCGCCCAGACCGGCACCGGACTGGTTGCACCAGTTGCCGGCGTGGATCCGGCGGTCGATGCGCGACTCGTTGACGAAGGTGTCGATCACGGTCGAGGTGCTGGCCGCGGTCGGGCGGGCCGAGCCACCCCAGCCGTTACGGCTGGTGTCGATCAGCATGCCGATGTTGGAGTTGAAGCCGATCGAGACCAGCTTCGTGCGGAACGCCTGGGCGAAGGTCAGCTCGTCGGTGTACTGGTTCCAGTCCACCCACTTCGACTGCCGCACGCTCTGGCCACCGACCTGGGTGGTCGGCTGCACGAAGGGCTCCCGCAGGGCCGAGTAGTTGGCCGTGTTGGTGATGAAGCCGGTGACGTTGTTGACGCTGCCCGAGGCCTGCGCGGCGGCGAGCATGATGTCGGCGGTGGGGTTGAAGTTCGAGTCCCAGCCGATCCAGCCGTGGTGCGCGGCGTCCACGTAGTTGTACGTGTTGGCGAGCGCGCCGAGCTTGTTCAGGGCGTAACCGACACCCTGCACGTACCCGCCGTTGGCCTTCATCGTGTCGCAGGTCGCCGTGCCGCCGGCCTGACCCGAGGTGTTGGTGATCAGGTTCGGCAGCGAGTCGATCTCGATCACGTTGATGATGCGCAGGCTGCGGTACTTGGCGTCGGCCTGGATCGCGGCGATCGGGTCGATGTAGTCGGTCTTGTACTTGGGCAGGTCGTTCGGACCCAGCTCACCGTTCGAGGCCAGCGCGGCACAGTCGCGGCCGGGCAGGTTGTAGATGACGAGCTGGATGTAGCCGGCACCCTGCGCGACGGCCGCGTCCAGGTGGTCCCGCAGACCCATCGCCCCGTTCGAGCTGCTGTCGGACGTGCCGTTGATGGCGGCGATCCGGTCCAGCCAGACGGCGGTCGGGTTGTTCGAGACACGGCTGCCGCCGGGCTCGGCGTCGGCCTTGGCCTTCCACTCCGGGTTGACGTAGCCCTTGGCGCCCGCGTACGGGTTGTCGACCTTGCTGCCCGGCGGGTTCGTCGGCGGCGTCGTGGGCGGGGTGGTCGGCGGCGTCGTCGGAGGCGTGGTCGGCGGCGTCGTGGGCGGCGTCGTCGGGCCGGTCGAGCCGGTGCAGGCGACGCCGTTCAGCGAGAACGTGGCCGGGTTGGTGTTGGTGCCCGAGTAGTTCGCGTTGAAGCCGAAGTTCGCGCTGCCGTTGGTCGGGAGCGAGGCCGACCACGACGGGTTGGTCGCCGTGACGTTCGCGCCGGACTGCGTGATCGTCGCGCTCCAGCCCTGGGTGATCTGCTGGTTGCCCGGGAAGGCCCAGGTCACCCGCCAGCCGCCGGAGATCGGGTCACCGAGGTTGGTCACGTTGACCGTGCCGGTGAAGCCGGTGCTCCAGCTGTTGGCGGAATAGTCGACACGACAGCCGGCCGCGGCGCTCGCACTGGTGGCGGCGAAGATGCCCGCCCCAGTGATGAGCGATGCGGCGGCGGCCGCGGTCAGACCGCGGATGAGGACAGGTCTCATGTGGTGGCTCCTCGAGACATGCGGCGGCGCCCGTGCGCCGGGGGATCAGCCGGAGAAGCATCGAGGGGCATCGCTTCCTCGGCTGTTCGAGAAGCATGACATGGGAGCGCTCCCACCGCAATCGTTGAGCCATAGATCAGAAATCATGCGTTAACACCGGCTCGCCGGGCTACCGGTGGTGCCCATGGCGTATAACGGGCATGTGCAGGTTTTCGAGATCACCGAGGCGCTGAGCGAAGTTCCGGGTGCGGAGGTCAGCGTCAAGCGGGGGCTCGTCCGCGTGCACATCCCCGCTCTGGGCGACACCGCGCAGCTGAACCCCGAGGTGGTCACGGCGGCCGAGTCGGTCTTCGTCCCGACCCGGGCCCCGGCGGTGCAGCTCGACCTCAAACTGGGCCGCGAGATCCTCCCCCTCATCGTCACCGTCGACGACATGGTGTTCACCCCGGTCTACGCCGACGACCTGGTCGAGCCGGGCGCCCACCGCCGCCTGCCCGCCCTGCCCAACCTGATCTCCTACTCCGAGATGCACCGCGACGTGCGGGCCTTCGGCAAGTCGATCGACGATCCGGCCCTCGACCTCGACCCGGAAACCCTGGCCGCCACGCTGCTGGCGCACCGGTGCTTCCTGGCCGGCGCGGTGCGGGTCGGCCTGTGGCCGGTGCGGGTGGCCGCCTGGTGGGAATACGCCCACGCCCGGATCGGCGGCCCGGTCGGGGCGACACCCCTGAAGGCCGACCCCGACTGGGACGATCTGATGACCGACGTGGCCGAGGCCCGCCGCCAGTCCCGGACCGGGCAGCCGGCGCAGAGCTGAAAGCGCCGCACCCCGGAGGGCACGGCGCTTCCGGCTGAGAATCGGCTACTGGTTCGAGGTGTACAGCTCCTTGATCTCCGCGGGAGACAGGGCCCGGTCGTACAGGTGAACCTGGTCGACCGTGCCGTCCAGGTAGTCGACCGGGTTGCCGCCGTACTTGCCCCGGCCGATCACCGTGTTGCCGGTGGGGGCGGCCTGGGGCAGGCAGGCACTGGCGGTTCCGGCGAGCTCACCGTCCACGTACAGGCGCAGTTCGCCCTTGACCGTGTCCCGGACGCCGACCAGGTGGTACCACTTGCCGGGCTCGGGCTTGGCCGGACCCAGGGCCCGCACGCCGGCGAAGCTCATCGCGAAACGCTGGTCGGCACCGGAGTACTGCAGGAAGAAGTCGCTGTTGGAAGCGCCGTCCTGCGAGACCACGGTCTGGAAGGCGCCGTCCGCCTTGTCGAGCTTGACCCACGCGGCGGCCGAATAGTCCGAGGCCGTGTTCAGCACCGGCTTGCCGGCATCCAGGAACTGGGTCGAGCCGTTCACGGCGACGCCCTGGCCGGTGTGGCCGTCGGCGAAGGCGGGGTCGCCGACCGGGGTCAGCGAACCGTAGGTGCCGTCGAGCGGCCAGAACGCGATGCCCTCGAGGCCGGGCGTGCCGGGTGGCGGCTGGGGCAGGGACGAGCCCGAGCCGTCAGCCTCCCGGACGATCTTCTGGTTGATCGCCTTCACCTGGCGCAGGTCCATCTTGGTGACCTGACGGTCGTACGTGAAGAAGCCGTTGAGCTCGGCCTCGACGTCGGTGATCTGGGTGTAGATCGCCGCGCTGATGCCGCAGCTCTGGGCGGCGGTGAGCACGTCCTCCTGGTTCTTCACGTAGCGGGAGGTCAGGGTGGCCTTGTCGGGCACCATCTCGTACGCCTGCCCGTCGCCGAACCACATGTGGTTGGACGTCTTGAGGCCGTAGCCGCCGTGCTCGCCGTCGATCGCGACGCGGGTCCCGGACGGGGAAGGCGAGGCCGGGCCCAGGTACTGGTGGAAGTCGATCACGTCGCCGCGGCCGGAGTCGCCCTTGGAGTTGCAGCAGTTCACGCCGCTGTGGGCGTTGACCAGACGGGACGGGTCCTGCGCCTTGACCGAGTCGGCAATCCGGCCGGTGGCGGTGCGGTCCCACTCGCCCCAGCCCTCGTTGAACGGCACCCAGGCCACGACCGACGTCCACGACTGGTGCTCGCGGACCATCTCGTGCAGCTCGGCCTCGAACTGGTCACGCCACTCGGCCGGGATCGGGCCGGTGTTGCTGCTCGGCATGTCCTGCCAGATCATCAGGCCCAGCTTGTCGGCCCAGTAGTACCAGCGGTCGGGCTCGACCTTGATGTGCTTGCGGACCGCGTTGAAGCCCATCGCCTTGTCCTGCTGCAGATCCCACTTCAGCGCGGCGTCGGTCGGGGCGGTGTACAGGCCGTCGGGCCAGAACCCCTGGTCGAGGTTCATCATGTTGAACAGGATCTTGCCGTTGAGCGTGATCCGGAGCTTGCCGTCGGCGCCCTGGGCCGAGCCGATCGTGCGCAGGCCGAAGTACGACCCGACCGTGTCGACCGTCTTGCCCCCGCTGATCAGGGAGACGTCGAGGTCGTACAGGAAAGGATTGTCGGGTGACCACAGCTTGGGCTTGCTGATCGGCAGCGTCAACGGTGCGCCGGTGGCGCCGGTGACCGAACCGACATTACGGCCGCCGTCGCGGGCCACGGCTTTGACCGTGAGGCCGGCCGGGGCTTCGACAGTCAAAGCCAGCGAGGTCAGTGACGGCGTCAGCTTCAAAGAAGAGATGGCTGCAGCGGGGACCGGCTCCATCCAGACCGTCCGCCAGATGCCGGAACTGCCCAGGTAGAAGATGCCGCGGTCACTCGTGCGCCGCTGCTTGCCGATCGGCTGCCCGGTCGAGTCGGTGAGATCCTCGGCCCAGACGATCAGCTCCTGCGGCCCGGTGCCCTTCAACGCGTCGGTGACGTCGACGTCGAACCCGTCGTACCCGCCGCGGTGGGTGGCGACCTGGGTGCCGTTCACGAACACCTTGGCGTCGTAGTCGACCGCCCCGAAGTGGAGGCGCAGGCGGTTGGCCGGCCCGATCTTCCAACCCGCCGGCACGGTGAAGGTGCGGCGGTACCACATGCGGTCCTCGTGCCGCTGGATGCCGGACAGGGCGCTTTCGATCGGGTACGGCACCAGGACGCGCTCGCCGAGACTCTGGCCGGTCGGTACGGCCTGTCCCGCGTCAGCCTTGGCGAACTCCCAGACGCCGTTGAGGTTCTGCCACTTGTCGCGGGTCAGCTGGGGACGGGGGTATTCGGGCAGGGCGTTGGACGGCCCGACCTGGTCGGTCCACTTGGTCGCCAGGGGTGGGATGCCGGGGTGCCAGGTGGGGGCGGCACTGGCGGGGGCGGCCGCACCCGCGACCAGCAGGACGGCGGCGGAGAGGGCGGCGAGATGTTTCTTCACGCGCGAAGTTCCCTTCGGTGGAAAGGTTGCGCTCGAACTCACTCAAGAACAAACACATTTGAACAACGCGGGGAAAGCCGCGTCAAGGGTTGATGAGGATCGATATCCGGTGGCGGGAAAGGAAACGGATCGCACCCCAACCGCGACCGGCGGCCCGTCAAGCCCGCCGGACCGGTGCCGACCTTGTGGGGCATGAGCGTGAGCAGCCCGGGACTGATCGGGGCCGACCCCCAGGACGCCCTGGTGGCCGACCTGGTGTCGTTCATGACCAAGGACACGCCCTCGGTCCAGCACGTGCTCGAGCTGGCCGAACCGCACCTGCGGGCGGCCGCCGCCCTCACCGCGGCCACCGTCTTCGAGCTCGACTCCGAGATCGGCATGAAGGTGACCGCCCAGGTCGGCCCGGCGGGCAACCGCGACCTGTTCGTGGCGGGCAAGGTGCTGCGCCTGGCGGCCGGCGCGCGGCCCCAGGTGACCGGCGAGCAGATGACCGTACGGCTGCGCATCGGCGGCCAGACCGTCGGCGTGCTGCTGCTCACCGGCGGCGCGCTCGAGGTGCTGCGCCCGGAACTGCTCGACTCGCTCGCCCTGCACTTCGCGACCACGCTGCAGGGCCTGGCCGCCGAGCGTCAGCGCCAGTTCCTCACCCATTCGTCGGCCACGGTGCGCCGGCTCTTCGAGCAGGGCATGGCCGCGGCCACCGTCGAGGACGCCGGGCGCATCCTGGCCGCCTCGGCCGCCGAGGGCTTCCGGGCCGAGCACGCCGCCGTCTATCTGATCGACGCCGCCGGCACGATCCGCTTCGTGCACTCGGTCAACCTGCCCGACGGCGACGAGCAGCTCCGCGACCTGGTCGGCCGGGCCGCTGCCGACTCGCCCGTGTGGCGGACGATCCAGGGCGGGCAGGCCTCGCTGATCGGCGACGCGGCCACGGCGCGGGTCCGCCCCGGCGGCCTGGTGCGGTTGATGAACCTGCAGGCGTACGTGGCGCTGCCCCTGATGTCGGCCCAGGGCCCGATCGGCATGATCATGGCCGGCGACTCGTCCGCGACCCGTTCCTGGACCAGCCAGGACCGCCTGCTGGCCGATCAACTGTCGGTCGAGGGCGCCCTGATCGTGGACAGCGCCGGGATGCGCCAGACGGCTCAGGCCCACGTCGCGCAACTCAGCCACCAGGCGTTCCACGACTCGCTGACCGGCCTGCCCAACCGCACCCACCTGATCGAGCAGGCTGAGCGGGCGGTCCGTGAGGCCGGTGCGTCGCGGAACCGGGTGGCGCTGATGATGCTCGACCTCAACGGGTTCAAACAGGTCAACGACACCGCGGGCCACCAGGCGGGCGACGAGTTGCTCGAGCAGGTGGCCAAGCGGCTGCTGGGCGCCGTGCGCGAGCACGACGTGGTGGCCCGGCTGGGCGGCGACGAGTTCGCCATCCTGCTCACCCGCGACCCGGACGAGAACGTGGCCAGCGAGGTGGCGATGCGGATCTGCGAGCGGCTCCGGCTCCCGTTCCGCATCGACGACCGGAACCTCACGGTCGGCGGCAGCGTGGGCATCGCGCTCTATCCGGACGACGCGGGCGACTACGAGGCTCTGATGAAGGGCGCGGACGAGGCGATGTACGAGGCCAAGCGGGCCACCAAGCGCAGCGGAGGCGGATTCCGGCGATACACGCTATGAGAAGAACCAGGCCACGGTGATGCCGACCAGGGCGCCGCTGGCCAGGAACCCCAGGCCGAAGCGGCGCGTCTCGGGCCGCCACACCGCACCGCCGCCGATCAGCAGATAGAGCGGCACCCAGGCCCAGAAGAACGCCGCCGACGGGAACAGCCGCATCGGGCCCATCGCGAAGCACGGCCCGATGCAGCCGAGCGCGAGCCCGCTGAGCAGGCCGGCCAGCAGCGGCGGGTCGATCAGCCGGGCCGGTATCGGCGGCGAGGCCACGGTCAGGATCGGGTCGTCGCCGGGCTGCTGGGTCAGCGTGATCACGTATCCGTACGGGTCGTGCACGACCAGGGTTCGGCCGGCGCCCTCGATGCGGCAGCCCTCCCACACGTGCCGGGTCGCCTCGTACGCGTCACCGAGGCCGGTCACCCGCCCGCCGCGCAGGATCCGGACCCCGGCGTGGGTGGGCGGCGCCTTGAGCAGCGCGGGCGGGATCGGGATCAAGACCATTCCCTCGTACGCGTGCAGAGTCGTCTCCAGGCGCACGTCGACGCCCTCGGTGACCTCGGCCCGGCTCAGTCCCACCCGACGAAGCGTCCCGCATTTCGTCGTGGAGATCCGATTTATCCGGAACTTAGGAGCCCCCGCTCGACCCGTTCGGCGGCCAGCACGTCCTGCACGACCATCGTCGCCGCCCCGATCACCCCGGCCTGGAACCCGGTCGTGGCCGGGACGATCTGCAGATGCCCGGTGGCCAGCGGCAGCGACCGCCCGTAGACCACCTCGCGCACCCCGGCGATCAGGCTCTCCCCCGCGCCGGCCAGCGAGCCCCCGATCACCACCAGCTCCGGGTTGAGCATGCTCACGCACATCGCGAGCACCTCGCCGATCGTCCGACCGGCCTGGCGTACGGCGTGGGCGGCCTCGATGTTGCCCCCGTTGACGAGCGCGACGACGTCACTGTTGGTGGCCACGGGCACCCCGGCCGCGCTGAGCTGCCGGATGATCGCCCGGCCGCTGGCCACCGCCTCGAGACAGCCGGTGTTGCCACAGGCGCAGCGGACCCCGGCCGCGTTCGGGGCGGCCACGTGCCCGAGGTCGCCGGCCGCCCCGACCGCGCCCCGCAGCAGCTGACGGCCGCTGATGATGCCCGCCCCGATGCCGGTGGCGACCTTGACGAACAGCACGTGGTCGAGGTCGGCGTGGGCGGTGACGTGCTCGCCCAGGGCCATGATGTTGACGTCGTTGTCGACCAGCACGGGCACGTCCCAGTGGCGGCGCACGTGCCCGGGCACGTCGAAGCCGTCCCACCCCGGCATGATCGGCGGGCGGCGCGGGCGGCCGCTGGAGTGCTCGACCGGGCCGGGCAGGCCGATCCCGATGCCGGCCAGATCCCGGACGCCGCGGCCGGCCGCGCCGAGCAGCCGGCCGATCGTCGCGATCACGCGGTCGAGCACCGGGACCGGCCCGTCGGTGACGTCGAGGCGCTCGGCCGCCTCGGAGAGGACTCGTCCGCGCAGGTCGGTCAGGGCCACGTTGGCGTGGGTGGCGCCGATGTCGGCCCCGACGACGACCCGGGCCTGCGGGTTGAACGCGAACCGGGCCGGCGGCCGGCCCCCGGTCGAGGCCGCCTCGCCCGACGGCGCCAGCAGTCCGGAGGCGAGCAGGGCGTCCACCCGGAGGCTGACCGTGGACCGGGCCATCCCGGTGATCCGGGCGAGCTCGGCACGGGTCCGCGGCTGCCCGTCGCGAAGCAGCTGCAGGAGCTCCCCCGGGCCGAGCCCCGTCTCACGGGTCGGAATCGCAGACATGGTGGAAGTCAAGCACACGACTACCAATCCGCCGCGAACCAGACAACTTATGCACGTCAAGCAATCTACTTCTGCCACCGTCTTGTTAAAAGTTTGTTAGGACCCATATGGTCGCCTGACATTGGATCGACGGAAGGGAAGCCGTGGACAACAACGTCAGTCGTCGCACCCTGCTCGGTGCCGGCGCCGGAGTTCTCGCCACCGGGGCGCTCGCCACCACCGGCGGCGCGGCCATGGCCTCGCCGAAGCACGGCGGCGGTTCGAGCACGATCCCGGCCGACCGGATCGGCCTGCAGATCTTCACCGTCCGCGAGCTGATCGGCACCGACTTCAAGAACCTCGAGATCGCCCTGGAAGCGGTCCACGACGCCGGTGTCCGCGAGCTCGAACTCGCCGGCACCTACTACGAGAAGACCACGACCCAGCTCAAGGCACTCGTCCAGTCGTACGGGCTGCGGATCGTGAGCAACCACTTCGGACCCCGCGGCGCCGGCCTGCCCAACCCGTGGGCCACGCATGACGGCCGGATGCAGATCTTCGAAGACGCGCAGAAACTCGGGCGTTTCCCGTACGTCGGCACCGGCAGCGCCTTCGGTTTCGACGGCGGCGGGTTCGGCCCGTTCACCGGCGAGAACATGAAGGTGCTGGCCGACCAATTCAACAAGTGCGGCGAGCACGCCGTCAAGCAGGGCTTCGGCGGCTTCTTCTTCCACAACCACGACAGCGAGTTCAAGCTGGAGAACGGCTCGCCGATCTTCAACATCCTGCTCGAGCGGACCGACCCGCGGTACGTGAAGTTCGAGGTCGACCTGGGCTGGGTCTCGGTGGCCGGCGAGGACCCGTACTGGTGGATCAAGAAACACGGCAAGCGGTTCATCGCGTTCCACATCAAGGACATCAAGTGGGACCCGAACGGCAACCGCACCGCCGCCGCGGGCACCCGGGCCGGCGGCAAGAAGTTCCGTTTCGTCGACGTCGGCAAGGGTGACGTCGACTGGACCCGCACGCTGTCCGCGCTCAACGACCTGCGCGACTACCGGTTCTTCCTCGAGCACGACGACGCCGGCAACCTGGCGCTCAACCCGCCCGGCTCGGCCAACACCGTCTGGCGCGGCTGCTCGGCCCTGGAGAGCATCAAGACCCGCCGCAAGTAACGCGCTTCCGGCGGCCGTGACCCCTGGCGGGGGCGGCCGCCGGTCCAGTCAGGTCGCCCCGTCGGCGACCTGTGCCACCCGGGTGCGCAGGTCGTCGGCGGGTTCGGGGCGGCCGGTGATGTTGGTCAGGTCCTCACGCAGGCCGTCGAGCCAGACGCGCAGGTCGGCCACGATGTAGAGGTCCTGGCCGAGGTCGTCGGGCCACTCCGTCGCGGGCGGCACCGGCGGCCGCGGCGGCGTCTCGCCCCGCATGAGGGCCCCGGCCGAGCGGTCGTAACAGGTGGCGACCGACGCGGCCAGGGTGGTCAGCTGGGTCACGCACGGCAGCAAACCACCGGCCGGGCACGACTTGATCAGAGCTTCCGATCCCCGTACGGCGTGGTGGCCCGCGATCAGCGTCGCCTGCCAGTCAAGTGTGGCCGACGGGTGCCGCTCGCTCTGATACAGCGCATACGACGCCTCGGCCAACTGCCCGGCCCGCCGCGCCTTGGGCATGGCGTCGCCCGGTTCGTGCCCGTCGGCCATCACCGCCACCGTCTCGCGCACGACGGCGGCCGACGCGGCCAGGAACGTCCCGGCGGCCCGGCGCAACTCCCCGGCTCCACCCCGCGGCCACGCGAACAGCCCGATCAGCACGCCGATGGCCGCACCGAGCAGCACGTCGGCCACCCGCTGCTCGGCCAGCGTCCAGTCGACCGGTGTGAACTGGGCGAACACCAGCGTGATGACCAGCGTGAACAGGGCCTGCGACCAGCCCAGCCCGAGCAGCGGGCCGGCCGCGAACCCGGCGATCATCACCACCGGCAGGGCGATCACGTAGACGATCGGGTCGAGCCCGAGCAGCAGGAGCAGCGCGGCCACGATCGACCCGGCGACCGTGCCGATCAGTGCGGGGCGCAACGTCGAGCGGGTCTCGGCGGCCGACGCACGCAGCACGGTGAGGATCGTCAGCAGCACCCAGAAGCCGTGCGACAGGTCCAGCACGCCGGCGATCAGACGGGCGACGGCCAGCGCGGCGGCCAGACGCAGCGCGCCCTGGAAGGCGACCGAGCGCGGGGTGAGGTTTTCGCGCAGGCGGTGCCACCAGAGAGCGGGTGTCCGGCGGTAGGCGTACCAGAAGAGACCCGGCTGGGCCGACGGCGGCGTGGGATCGGGGTGTCCGGGCGGTTCGCCGGCCGCGAGGCGCACCGCGAAGACGAGCGACTTGGTCCACTCCCCCAGCGACAGGGCGAGCGCGCCGAGGCGCAGCCGGTCGGGCGGCAAGCCGTTGGGGTCGGTGTTCATGCGGGCCACGCGGAAGTCGGTGATCGCCGCCGCCACCAGCGTGGTGTCGGGCAGCGGGCCCTCGGCGCGCAGCCAGGCGCCGGTCGCGTCGACACAGCCCGCGACCGTCCGCAGCAGCTTCGCCGCGGCCGGCCCGGTGACGGCCTCGCGATGATCGGTGAAGGCGAGGTCGAGCGCCCGGCCGAGCATCAGGCGCGCGGTGCCCGCAGCCGACGCCAGCGCCCGGTCACGCTGCCCCGCGGAAGCCGGCCGTTCGGTGGGCGGCAGCCGCGAGGGCCGCAGCGCGTCGGCCGCCTCGGTGGCGGTCGTGAACAGCTCGGCCAGTCGCTCGGGACCGGGCGCCGGCGCGGCCGGCCCATCCGGCGTCGGCTCGCCGGCCGGCCCGCTCGGCGTCGGCGCGGCGAGCCCGCCCGGCGTCGGTGCGGCGAGCCCGTCCGGCGTCGGCGCGGCGGGCGGCCCGCTCGGCACGGCACCGGACCAGTGGTCGGCCAGGGCGTCGAGGCAGGCGGCCAGGGCCGAGACCGCATCGGCGAGCCGGTGCCGGTAGAGCGGCGGTGTCGGATCGGGCCAGATCACCAGTTCGGCCACGGCCAGCAGGACGACGGCCAGGGTCAGGCCGGCCAACCGCTCCGGGAGCGAGCCGGGATCGTACGGGGGAAAGCAGGGAAGGATGTAAAGCAACTGCATGCCCGCCGCGAGCCCGACCAGCCGCGGCCCGCCCACGCCGACGAAGCTGACCGCGAAGCCGAGCACGAACATGCCGGCCGCCGCCGCCCACGTGTCGACCGAGAGCAGCGTGCCCAGGGTGACCAGCACCCAGCCGACCGGCAGGACCGCGATCAGCGTGCGGGCGCGTTGCCGGGGTGAGCCCGGGATCTGCGAGAGCGCGCCCAGGGCGACCACCCCGAACAGCGCGTACGGGGCCATGGCGGCGCTGCCCAGCACGTAGCGGCAGAAGTAGAAGCCCAGGCAGGCGACCAGCGTGATCCGGACCGCCCGCCGGACGACGACCAGTTGCGGGTCACGCTTGCGCACCCACCGCCACATGGGGCGCAGTCTTACACGAACGCGCTCTCCCCGGTCACCGCCCGGCCCACGATCAGCGTGTTGATCTCGCGGGTGCCCTCGTAGGAGTAGAGCGCCTCGGCGTCGGCCACGAACCGGCCGATGTCATAGTCGAGGACGATGCCGTTGCCGGCCAGCAGTTCCCGCGCCCAGCCCGCGACCTCGCGCATCCGGGTGGTGCAGTAGGCCTTGGCCAGGGCCGAGTGCTCATCCCGGTACTTACCTTCGTCCTGCAGCTGGGCCAGCCGCACGCACAGGCCGAGCGAGCCGGTGACGTTGCCCAGCATGCGGACGAGCAGATCCTGGACCAGCTGGAACTTCGCGATCGGGCGCCCGAACTGCTCGCGCTCCTTGGCGTAGTTGAGGGCGATCTCGTACGCCGCGAGCATGACCCCCACGGCCTCCCAGGCCACCCCGCTGCGGGTCTGGCGCAGCACCTTGGCCGTGTCCTTGAACGAGTTCGCGTTCTGCAGGCGGTCGGCCTCGGGCACCCGCACCCCGGTCAGCGTGATGTCGGCGTTCTGCACGGTACGCAGGGCGATCTTGTTCTCGATCTTCGTCGCGGCGAAGCCCGGCGCGTCACCGCGTACGACAAAACCTTTGACCTGGTCGTCGGCCACATCGCGAGCCCACACCACGACAAGATCGGCGAACGTCGCGTTGCCGATCCAGCGCTTGGACCCGTCGAGCACCCACTCGTCGCCCTCGCGGCGGGCGGTCGTGCGCAGGCCGGCCGCCACGTCGGAACCGCCGGTGGGCTCGGTCAGCGCGAACGCACCGACCTTGTCGAACGCCGCCATCTCGGGCAGCCAGCGCGCCTGCTGATCGGCCGAGCCGCACATCCGGATGCTGCCCATGGCGAGGCCGGCGTGCACGCCGTAGAAGGTGGCCATCGACGCGTCGGCCCGGGCCATCTCGAGCGCGAGCCAGCCGTTCAACAGCGACGACGAGGAACGGCCGGCGATGTCGAGGTCGGCGTACCGCTTGATCAGGTGGTGCGGGAACTCGGCCCGCTGCCAGTGGTCGTTCGCGATCGGCACGACCTCGGCGTCGAGGAAGTCACGGACACGGCGCACAACGGCGGCCTCGTCCGCCGAAAGCAGGTCCTGAAAGGCGTAAAGATCTCCGGCGAGCATGTTCGGTACCTACCCGCGCAGGGGCCGCCCTAGACTTCTCGGTCATGCTCACGATGCAGGACGCACTGGCCCGGTTGACCGCGTACTGGACGGCGCAGGGGTGCCTGACCGTCCAGCCGATGAACACCGAGGTCGGCGCGGGGACGCTCAACCCGGCGACCTTCCTGCGCGTGCTGGGTCCCGAGCCCTGGCGGGTCGTCTACGTCGAGCCCTCGGTGCGACCCGACGACTCCCGCTACGGCGAGAACCCGAACCGCCTGCAGACCCACACCCAGGTGCAGGTGATCCTCAAGCCCGACCCGGGCAACGCGCAGGAGCTCTACCTGGGCAGCCTGTCCGCGCTGGGCATCGACGTCAACGCCCACGACGTGCGTTTCGTCGAGGACAACTGGGCCTCCCCGGCCCTCGGCGCCTGGGGACTGGGCTGGGAGGTGTGGCTCGACGGCCTCGAGATCACCCAGTTCACCTACTTCCAGCAGGCCGGCGGGCTCAACCTGGAGCCGGTGTCGGTCGAGATCACCTACGGCATCGAGCGCATCCTGATGGCGCTGCAGGAAAAGACCCACTTCAAGGACATCGAGTACGCCAAGGGGGTCTCGTACGGGGAGGTCTTCGGCCAGAGCGAGTACGAGATGTCCCGCTACTACCTGGACGACGCCGACGTCGCGGCCAACCGGCAGCTGCTCGAGATCTATGCGGGCGAGGCGCAGCGGCTGATCGACGCCGGGCTGCCGGTGCCCGCGCACACGTACGTGCTGAAGTGTTCGCAGGCGTTCAACGTGCTCGACTCACGTGGCGCGGTGTCGACCGCCGACCGGGCGGCCGAGTTCGGCCGGATGCGGCGCCTGGCCGGGGAGGTGGCCAAGCTGTGGGTCGCCCGCCGGGACGAACTGGGGCACCCGCTCGGACTCGTGTCGCCGCTCGCTCCCGCCTCTGCGGTTGCGGCGCCTGGTCCGCGTACGGGAAACCGGGCCTTGATCTTCGAGATCGGCACCGAGGAGTTGCCGCCGTCCGAGGCTCGGGCTGCTCGTGAATACGTGCAGCGGGCGTTGACCGAGGGCCTGGGCAGCACCCGCCTCGACCATGACGAGGTGCGGGTGTTCGCCACTCCGCGGCGGCTGATCGCGCTGGTGTCGTCGGTTGCTGCCGCCGAAGCCGACCACGTCCGGCAGGTCAAGGGGCCCAAGGTCGGCGCCCCCGAGCAGGCCGTTGCCGGATTTGCCAGGAGCCAGGGCGTCTCTCCGGACAACTTGGGCACCGCGATTTATGGGAACGCCGAGCATCATGTGGTCGAGAAGCCCGAGACCGGTGGCGCGGCGGCCGAGGTGCTCGCCCCCGTACTGGCGAAGGTCGTGACCGGTCTGCGCGCGGCCAAGAACATGCGCTGGAACGACCCGCAGCTCTCCTACAGCCGCCCGATCCGCTGGCTGACCGCGCTGTGGGGCGACGACGTGGTGCCGGTCGCGGTCGGTGTGCTGGCGGCCGGCCGCGAGACTCGGCTGCTGCGCACCTCGCCCGAACCGGTGGTGGAGATCGCGTCGGCCGAGGTCTTCATGGAGACGCTGGCCCTGGCCGGCATCGTGGCCGACGCCGAGGACCGGCACGACCTGATCGTGACCGGCGCCCAGGATGAGGTCTATCCGGACGGCCGCATCGACGTGGCCGGCGAGGCCGCCCTGATCGAGCAGATCAGCTACCTGGTCGAGGCGCCGACGCCGCTGCTCGGCACGTTCGACGAGAGCTACCTGTCCCTGCCCGAGGCCGTGCTGACCACGGTGATGCGCAAACACCAGAGATATCTTCCCGTACGCGATGCCGACGGCGACCTGCTTCCCATGTTCGTCACGGTGGCCAACGGCCCGGTCGACGTCGAACTGGTGCAGGCCGGCAACGAGGCCGTGCTGCGTGCCCGGTACGAGGACGCGGCGTTCTTCTACCGCGCCGACCGCGCCACGGCTCCGTCCGACATGAGGGAACGCCTGTCCCGCCTGACGTTCACCGACAAGCTGGGCTCGATGGCCGACCGGGCCGACCGGATCGGCGCGCTGGCGCTGGCCCTGGCCGACTCGCTCGGCCTGTCCTCGGCCACGCTGGGCCGCGCCGCCCGTCTGGTCAAGTTCGACCTCGGCTCGCAACTGGTCACCGAGATGACCAGCCTGGCCGGCGTGATGGCCGGCGACTACGCCCTGCACGCGGGCGAGCCGCGCGACGTCGCCCAGGCCGTCTACGAGACCGAGCTCCCCCGCAGCACCGGCGACGCCGTACCGTTCTCGATCCCCGGCGCGCTGCTCTCGCTGGCCGACCGCCTCGACCTGGTGGCCGGCCTGGCCGCCACGGTCGGCCTGCCCACGGGCAGCAGCGATCCTTTCGCCGTACGCCGGGCCGTGCTGGGCCTGCTGTCGGTGCACCGCGCCCACCCCGCCCTGTCGGCCTTGTCCCTGACCGACGCCTTGCGCGCGGCCGCGGCTCAGCAGCCCGTCCCGGTCTCGCCGGACGTCCTGGAGGCCGCGGGCGACTTCCTGGCGCGCCGCCTGGAACAGGTGCTGACCGAGGAGGGCAAGCCGGTCGACCGCGTCCGGGCCGCCATCATCCACTACGCCCGCCCGTCAGTCGTCGACGCCCAGCTGGCGCAGCTGGCGACCCTGGTCGGCAATCCGGACTTCGTGGCCGTGGCCGCCGCCATTCAGCGGGCCCGCCGCATCGTCCCGGCCGGCACCCTGGCCGGTTACGAGCCTTCGGCGTTGGTCGAGCCGGCCGAGATCGCCCTGCACGAGGCGGTGGGCAACGTGAAGCTCGGCTTCGGCACCGACCTGGCCGCCTTCACGGCCGCCGTGGAACCGCTGGTCGAGCCCCTGACCCGCTTCTTCGACGAGGTGTTCGTGATGGCCGAGGACGAGTCGCTGCGCGCGGCCCGCTTGGGTTTGCTGGCGACGGTGCGCGATCTGGGCGAGGGCCTGCTGGACTGGCCGGAGCTGCGCCTGTAGCCGCTGTTCCGCGGACGCCGGATGATCCATTCCGCGACCGCGGCGTTGATGGCCCAGCCGAGCAGCATGCCGATCGCGCGGACGGTCACGCTCGGCTGCGCGCCTTCGACAGCGGTCAGCGGACCGAGCGTGAACACCTGCGTCCCGGCCCCCAGGGCCAGGGCATACGCGCGGATCATCCAGGCCCGGTGCCGCCGGATGTCGCGTCGGCGGATGGCGATGACGGCGACCACCAGCCCGTACGCCATCAGGGTCGAAACGACGATTCGCGCGACGTTGACCACGATGCCGTCATTGTCCGGCAGGTCGGAGAAGAGGGTCATCCAGGCGCCGCTCAGGGCCACGGCCAGGCCGGCCACCACGATGACCCGGCCGGCCCGGCGATGCCAGGCGCGGTGCCGGCGCCGAAACTCGGCGGAGAACTGGAAAGCGCCGACCAGGCTGTAGATCAGCGCCCCGATGATGTGCACCACCACCGGCGCGGGCATGTCGGCGAAACGGGCCGGCGCATCGCCGGACGCCAGAGAACCGAGGCGGACGGCGCCCGCCAGAGAAGGAACCAGGGACAGGGCGATCAGCCCGGCCGGTACGAGCTTCGACATGCCCGGAATCGTCGCCGCCGGAGCCGGGTCCGATCATCGGCATCGAGGCCGCGGACGAGCCGTACCAAAGTACTAGCGGGCCAGATACATCCGGAGCAGGTGGTCGCCCTCGTTGTCGTACTGGGCCTGCATCACGAACCAGGGGAACACCCACTCGTCGGCCGCGCCGCCGTGGCCCATGCGGTTGGGGTCGGTGCTCTGCGTCGGCCGGCCCAGGGCCGCCCACAGGCTGTTACGCCGGGCGATGGTGCCGCCGCGGCCGGGGATCGCGCCGCGGTAGGGCTGGAACCCCGCGTCGCCGTGGAAGTGCAGCACCACCCAGGTGACCCGGTCGTACTCGTCGACGGCGACCTCGACGCCGAACTCCCGGGACTCGTAGGTGCGTGCACCCTGGGTCGCCATCAGGCCATATTCACGGCTGACGGCGAGGGCTTGGCCTTCGAGCAGATTCTGCCCGAGCAGCTGGGTCAGGTCGCTTCGCGGGACGACGTTCGGCTGCATCTTGCACCCCTTCAGAGCGCTACCGCCGGTGACACTAAGCCAGCAGGGTTAACGCTGTGTGAACCCGCCGACGCTTTTCGCGTCGTTTCCCCGGCCGCCACGTCAAGGTCGCCTCGCGGTCTATCGAGTCGCATCGACTTCTCACCGGGACCACCGGCGAGGGACGCCGGCGACGAGTCCCGTGGAGGATCTCGTGGCCGACCGACGTCAGGTGCTGCGCATGGGAGCGGTCGCCGCGGCCGCCCCGGCGCTGGCCGGAACGATTGCCGCCCCGGCCGAAGCCACCCGCCGGAAGGACTCCGAGGTGTTCGGCCACCGCGGCGCCTCCGGTTACCGGCCCGAGCACACGCTCGCCTCGTACGAGCTGGCCGCCCGGATGGGTGCCGACTACATGGAGCCCGACCTGGTCAGCACCAAGGACCACGTGCTGGTGTGCCGGCACGAGCCGGAGATCGGCGGCACCACCGACGTGGCCACCCGGCCCGAGTTCGCCGACCGCCGGAAGACGGTCTCGCTCGACGGGATCAGCGTCACCGGCTGGTTCACCGAGGACTTCACGCTGGCCGAACTGAAGACCCTGCGCGCGATCGAGCGGCTCCCCGCCGTACGGCAGGAGAACACGCTCTACGACGGCCTGTTCGAGGTGCCGACCTTCCAGGAGATGCTCGACCTGCGGGCCAAGCTGTCCAAGGAACTGGGCCGCGACCTCGGTGTCATCCCCGAGACCAAGCACCCCACGTACTTCCGCAACCTCGGGCTCGAGCTCGAGACCCCGCTCGTGCAGACCCTGCGCCGCAACCGCCTGGACAAGCGGGGCGCCAAGGTGTGGATCCAGTCGTTCGAGGCGGCCAACCTCAAGGTGCTCCACCAGCAGTACCGGGTGCAGGTCAACCTGGTGTTCCTGACGAGCGCGGCGGGCAGCCCGTTCAACGACACGAAGACGTACGCGCAATATCTGACCCCGGCCGGGCTCAAGGAGCTCTCGCAGTACGTGGACGGCATCGGCCCGGAGAAGAACCAGATCATCCCGCGCAACGCCGACGCCACCCTGGGCACGCCGACGTCGCTGGTCAAGGACGCGCACGCGGCCGGCGTCAAGGTCATCCCGTACACGTTCCGGGCCGAGAACCAGTTCCTGCCGGCCGAGCTGCGGGTCGGCACCAACCCGAACGACTACGGCAAGGCGATCGACGAGCAGATCACCTTCCTCCGCACCGGCATCGACGGCCTGTTCACCGACCAGCCCGACATCGGCGTCCTGGCCCGCAAGCTCGCCCACTGACGCGCTGAGGACATGTCCACGGGCCGGGTAGGGTCCGTGGACATGTCCGACGTGGTGCGCGCCGTGGTCACCGGGCTCGGGGACGTGCCGGCCGCGGTCGCCTCGCTCGGCCTGGCGCCGCGCCCGGTGCTGGTCGTGGTCGGCGGCGCCGCGGGCCTCGACGACGACCTGGCCACCCTGTTCACCACTCTGATCGCGCCCGCCGTCAACCGCCACGGCGCGATCGCGGTCGACGGCGGCACCGACGCGGGCGTGATGCGCCTGCTGGGCCGGGCCCGCGCCGCCGGTCCCCCGTTCCCGCTGGTCGGCGTGGCCGCCCGGGGCACGGTCACCTTCCCCGGTCACGCCAACGGCAATCCCGACGCGGCTCCCCTCGACCGCCACCATTCACACTTCGTGCTGACGCCCGGCGACACGTGGGGTGACGAGGCCCCTTACCTGGCCGCCGTGGCGACCACTCTGGCCGGTCCCCACCCGAGCGCAACCGTGCTGGTCAACGGCGGCGACATCGCGCTCACCGACACCGAGCACAGTCTCGCCCACCACCGCCCCGTGCTGGTTCTTTCCGGCACCGGCCGCTACGCGGACCGGATCGCGGCCGCCTCAACCCATCCGGCCTCGTGCCGCGACAACCGCTTGGCCGCCCTGGCAGCTTCCCCTCTCGTACGAGTCGTCGACGCCCACAACCGCACCAGCGTCGCCAGGCAACTCGACGAGCTGCTCGTCGCGAACCCGGCCTGACCCACAACCCGCCGTGGTTGGGCTTGCTCACGCTTTCGTCGAACAAGACCGGGAGGCGGAACGCGTCGTCCGGTCGGTTTCCGCATCACTCCTCAGGGCTCTCCCGCCGGGCGCCGCGGTGTGCCAGGTTGCCGGGAGACAACTGCCACGAGAGGGACCGCATGCGGGTCGAGTGGGAATGGGTCGACGACGTCGACGGGGAACTGGCCGAGGCGGCGGCGCGGATCGTCCGCGACGCGCTGACCGACTGAGAAGCCACCGTGGACAAGGCCGCACGACTCGACCCGGGCCAGTCGGTCGCCCTGCTCATCGGGGTGGCCGACTGCCTCCGCTCGGACTACCCGCGGGTCGGCGCCGCCCACGAGAACGTCCGGCGCATGGCCGCCGAACTCGGCGCCGAAGACCTGTGGGGCGTGGCCGCACCGACCCGGCTCTATCAGCTGTTCGACCCCGACCGGGCAACCGTGCTGCGTGCGGTCGCCGACGTCGCCAAGCTGGTCGGCCGCCAGGGCGCTCTTCTGGTCTACTTCGTCGGTTACGCCGAGCCGGTCGGGACGGAACTCTGTCTGGCGACCCGCGACACCGAACGCGCCAATCCCCGGGCGACCGGCGTGAGCGTGACGGACCTCGTCGCCGCGGCCGGCGGTTCCCGGGCCGACAAGCGCATGCTCGTGCTCGACTGCTGCCACTCGGACCGCGCCGCCTCCGCCCTGCCCGGCGTCTCGGTCAAGGTCGACGAGGCGGCGGGCTGGTACTTCGCCGGTGCCGCCGACGCCGGAAGCGAGGCCCCGGCGGACGGCGAGACGACTTCGTTCACCGCCGCCCTGCTCGAGGCAATGCGTGGCTCGGTCGACGGCGACGAGCGCCTCACGCCGGCTGACGTCACCCGCGAGGCCGGTGCCCGCCTGCCCGCCGGCCACCAGCCGGTGCACAACGACATCGCCTGGGCCGGCCAGGTTCCGTGGCTGAACAATCGGCAGTACGTCCCCCGCCCCCGCGTGCCGGTGGTCCTGTCCGGCGGCGATGAGGGCATTCCCCGCCCGCCGAGGTTGTACGCCGAGCCGCACTACATCGGCTCCCACGAGTTCGTCGGCCGCCAGGCCCAGCTGGAGACCCTGGACGACTGGGCCACTCCGGCCCAGCCCCACCCGATCCTGCTGTTCGAGGCGATCGGCGGCACCGGCAAGAGCATGCTGACCTGGCAGTGGCTCACCCAAAACACCAGCGACCGATGGGCCGGCCGCTTCTGGTACTCGTTCTATGAGAAGGGCGCCCTGATGGGCGACTTCTGCCGCCGCGCCCTGGCCTATATGACCGGCCGGCCACCGGCCGGCTTCGCTGACCTGCCCCAGACGAAACTGACCGAGCAGTTGCTCCACCAGCTGCACTCCCGGCCGTGGTTGCTCGTCCTGGACGGTCTCGAACGCGTGCTCGTCTCCTACCACCGCTTCGACGCCAGCCAGATGCCCGACGAGATGGCCGGCCGCACCGACGAAATGGGCAGCCGAGACCCGTGCAGCGCAATCCGCCCGCTGGACGACGAACTGTTACGCCAGCTGGCCGCAGCCTCACCGTCCAAGGTGCTGATCACGTCGCGCCTGACCCCACGGATCATGCTGAACTCGGCCAGCCAGCCCATCCCGGGCGTGCTGGTCGAGCGCCTGTCCGGCTTCCGTCCCCAGGACGCCGAGGAACTCTTGCGCTCCTGCGGAGTCCGCGGCGATTCCTCGCAGATGCAGACATTCCTGCAACGCCACTGCGACTGCCACCCTCTGGTAACCGGCGTCGTGGCCGGCCTGATCGCCGAGTACCTGCCCGATCGCGGCAACTTCGACCGGTGGGCCGCCGACCCGGAACACGGCGGTCGCCTGGACGTAGGCGACCTGGATCTGGTCCAGAAACGGAACCACATCCTCGAAGCGGCGATCCGGGAGTTGCCTTCCGAGAGCTGGCAGCTACTGGCCGCGATCGCGCTACTTCCCGGGGCAGCTGATCACGCCACCCTCGAAGCGCTCAATCCTCATCGTTCACCACCACCCGCACGAATTGCGGAGCCGATCAAGCCCGAAAAGACGCCCTCGGAGGAGGAGAACTCCGCGATCGCACGGGCTTATCAAACTATCTACCTGAACGCCCGTGCCCGATGGCAGCGATACGAACAGCTCTACGCCGAGTGGGAGTCGTCAGCCGAATCGAGGTCGGCGTCAGCGAACCTGGCACAAACGGTCAGTGGCCTCGAACGCCGAGGCTTGTTGCAGTACGACCGCCAGATCGGCCGCTGGGATCTGCACCCTGTCGTACGGGCGATCGGAAATTCTCGGCTCGCCGGCGGTGATCGCGGCCGGCTCGGCCAGCAGATCATTGATCATTTCTCACAACGGATACCGGACTCGTTAGCCGACGCGGAGTCTCTCGAAGATCTACGAACGGCACTGACGGTTGTCAGTACGCTGATTCAGCTCGATCGGCTGAACGATGCGTGCGAAGCGCTCTCGACCGATATAACCACCATTCTTCTGTACAACCTGGAGGCCTATCCCGAATACTGCGCGGTCGTGCGCCCCTTATTCAAACCAGACTGGTCCGCACCCATCGAAGGCGTTCAACAGGCCTTCGGGCTGTGTGTGGATTCATCCATCGCCTTGTCGGGCCTCGGCCTCCATTCCGAAGCTGCACAGCTCTCCCGCCTGGCCCTTCGGGACGCCTTGTCGCAAAAGGATCCGGTTGGGCTCAGAAACGCGCTTCACAACCTAGCGATCGACATGTCGGATCTGCATCATCTGGCGCTCGGGGAACGCTGTTGTGCCATGAGCCTGGCGCTGGCCGAGATGACAGGCGATCGAGAAGCGCTTCTGATCGCCAGAGTATTGAGGATGGGGTACTTTGCCCACCTCGGCCAGTGGTCGGAGGCGGAAAAGATATGGATCACCATCGAGTCGATGGACCTCAGAACCCGTCTCGATCAGTACAGATTGGGCAACGCCGAACTGAGCTATCTGGCCCGAGTCAAGTTTCCTGCCGGTCGAGCAACCTCCGCCGACTTCTCGGTGATCGAAGATCTCGCTCGATCTGATCGGAACCGTTCCGCGCTGCGAAGCGCGATCATGTATCGGGGCGAGTGGCGCCTTCACCGAGGCGAGCCGGCCGAAAGTGTCGCGGCGTTGCAGGAAGCCTTACGAATGGCCAATGAGGTTGGGGTTCAAGATCTCCATGGAGAGGCTTTGCTAGCGCTGGCGCTTCTACGATCGGGGCAGGGATCGCAAGACGCCGCTCACGAATCAGCCCTGCGCCTGTCCGCTCAGGTTTGCCCGCCCGATCTGCCGCTCGCTCACCTGTGGAGGGCTCTCGGCGAGAGGGCGCGAGCGGTGGCCCACGCTCGCTCCGCATATGTAGTCGCGTGGGGCGACGGGGAGCCCTATGTGCATCGGACTCAACTCGACGAGGCCGCGCTTCTTATCCGTGAGCTCGGCGAACAGGTCCCGAGGCTGGCGCCCTACGACCCGCGTCGAACGCCGCCCGAGGATTGGGAACCGGAAGCGGCCGCCGTCCTCGCGACCTGTCGCACGGAGTACGAGCGCAGACGAGCGGCCGGCGAGAGCCCCGACAACCCGTGGGATCTACCGGCCGAGGGCGGGGGCCAGTAGCTCGAACGCCTGGTCGGTCAGCTGCTGCGGGTCCAAGTCGCCGTTGCTGGCGACCCAGCGCTGCAGCACCGCGTTGAATGCGGCGAAAGCCATCCGCACAGCCATGTCAGGGAACAGGTCCGCAGGGTCCAGACCTAGGCGGGTGGCCAGGACCGTGGTCATGTCGGGGGCCGAGGTGGACTGCCGTTCCAGGAAGCGGGCGTGCAGCGTCGGCGTGCGCAGGATCAACTGGATCACCGCCAGCAGCTTGACCCGGTCGTGGTGGCCGGCGCAGACGTCGATCGCCACGCCGACCGCCTGGCGCAGGGCCACCGCGGGCGGCTCGGACGGCGGGCGTGCGGCCAGCTCGGCTACCACCTGGTCGCCCACGTCGGCCAGCAGCTGGATGACCACGTCCTCCTTGGAGGCGTAGTAGCGGTGGAACGTGCGCCGGGACATGCCGGCCGCGGCGGCGATCTCGTCGACCGTGGTCTCGTCGTAGCCCTTGGCCGCCAGCAACTGCAACGCCACCTCGCGCAGCTCTTCGCTGACCAGTCGGCGTTTGCGTTCAGCGAGGGAGTCGGGCATGCCGCGATGGTACGGCATGACGCGGTTGACACAGTGTGTCACGCGCGGCAGCATGAGGCACATGGCACTTACCTATGTGGTCACGGGGGCCAACAGCGGGCTCGGTTTCGCCACCACCAAAGCGCTCACCGACCGCGGCGGGCACGTGGTCATGGGCGTACGGGATGAGAAGAAAGGGCGAGCGGCGCAAGCTCGCCTCGAAAAGGGCAGCAGCGAGGTCCGGGTCGTGGATCTGGCCGACCTGGAGAGCGTGCGCGCGTTCGCGGCCGGGATCGAGCGGGTCGACGTGCTGGTCAACAACGCGGGCGTGATGGCGCCGCCGCCGACGCTCAGCGCTCAGGGGTTCGAGGTGCAGTTCGCGGTCAACCACCTGGCCCACTTCGCGCTGACCGGGCTGCTGCTCGACCGCATCACCGACCGGGTCGTGACGGTCAGTTCGGTGCTGCACAGGAAGGGCCGCCTCCGGTTCGACGACCTGAACGCCGCGCGGGGCAACCAGGCGTACAACCAGTCGAAGCTGGCCAATGCCGTCTTCGGAATCGAGCTGGACCGGCGGCTCCGGGCCTCCGGCCAGAAAATCAGGAGCGTGCTCGCCCATCCGGGCTACGCCGTCACCAATCTGCAGGCGGGCGTGCAAGAAGGCCTCTACCGCACGCTTCTGCTGCGGCTGGGCAACCCGATCCTGGCCGTCCCGGCCGAGCAGGGCGCCCGCCCGACCGTGTTCGCCGCGACCGAGCCGGGCGTACAAGGCGGGCAGTTCATCGGGCCGAGCGGGCTGGGCGAGATGCGCGGCGCGCCGGGAGTGATCACACCGGCGCCGGCCGCGAGCGACCCGGAGAACGGGCGGCGGCTGTGGGCCGTGTCGGAGGAGATGACCGGCGTGCGGCCGGGTCTCGGGGACCCGGCCGCACGATAGGAATGCCGGTCAGTCGGTCGGCGGGTCGGCCAGGGGCCAGCCGCCGGCCGCGAGGTGGGCCGAGACGCGGACCACGTCTTCGGGCGTGGCCTCCTGCAGCATCGAGTCGCTGATCATCGCCTCGATGTCCTGGGCCGAGATCGGGTCGTCGAACTGCTGCGACTGCTGGGCGAGGTCGGCCGCGATCTTGCGGATCTCCTCCTCGGTCAGCTTACGGCGCAGCAGGCCGAGCAGCGCCACGTAGTCCTGCCGCGGCACACCGGCCGGATATCCGGCCCGCAACCAGCCGACCGTACGGCTGAGGAAGTTGGAGCGGTCTTCCGCCATGTCGTCAGCCCCCGCTCACTTGTCGATGATCGTCGGGTAGATGTGCTCGAAGCTCAGCGCCTTGCCGAAGCCGCTGGCCACGATGAACGTGATGCCCAGCAGCACGCCGAGGATGACGACGGCGAAGAGCACGTAGCCGAGGACCGTGCCGGCCGGGTTGGGCCGGGCGTGGTCCACCTCGGCGTCGCCGCCGGCGCCCCAGGCGAGCGAGCGGATGCCGAGCGCGAACAGGGCGGGCAGACCGGCACCGAGGATCAGGCTGGCCGCGAGAACCTTCCAGGCCCCCTCGAGGGCGAATCCGAGGTTGCTGTTCACGAGGACACCTTTCCGGCAGGCACGGGCTCGGCGGGAGCTTCGGCCGAGTCCCACTCGTCGTTGACGTTGTTGTGGTCGATCGGCGTCTTACGCGAGTGCCAGTACATGTAGCCGGCCGCCGCGAGCAGCAGCGCGAAGACGACCAGCGCGCCGGCCAGGCCGCCGCCGAGCAGATGCCCGATGTACCACATGATCGCGCCGACCACCGCGGCCGACGGCAGCGTGATCAGCCAGGCCGCCACCATGCGGCCGGCCACCCGCCAGCGCACCTGGGCACCGGGCTTGCCGACGCCGGAGCCGAGGATCGAGCCGGTCGCCACGTGCGTGGTCGACAGCGCGAAGCCGAGGTGGCTGGAGGCGAGGATGACCGCGGCCGAGGCCGACTCGGCGGCCATGCCCTGCGGGGGCGCGATCTCGACCAGGCCCTTGCCGAGCGTACGGATGATCCGCCACCCGCCCAGGTAGGTGCCCAGCGCGATGGCCAGCGCACAGGCCGCCTTCACCCAGAACGGGATGTTCTTGGTGTCGGTCCAGTCGCCGGTGGCGATCAGCGCGAGGGTGATGACGCCCATCGTCTTCTGCGCGTCGTTGGTGCCGTGCGCGAGCGAGACGAGTGAGGCGCTGCCGATCTGGCCCCAGCGGAACCCGTTGTCGGTGAAGCGCTGGGCCACGCCGACCGTGATCTTGTAGATGATCCAGGTGCCGAGCGCGGCCACGATGCCCGCGATCACCGGGGACATCAGGGCCGGGAGGATCACCTTGCCGACCACGCCGTCGAGCTTGGATCCGTTGCCGTTCCAGTTGACGCCGGCCCAGCCCAGGCCGGCGATGGTGGCGCCGATCAGACCGCCGAACAGCGCGTGGGACGAACTGGAGGGCAGGCCGAGCAGCCACGTCAGGAGGTTCCAGACGATGCCGCCGATCAGGCCGGCCAGGACGATGAGGAGCAACGCCGAGCCACCGTCGGAGGTCAGTGACTCCTTGGGGGTGCCGTCCGAGTTCTGGATGCGGACGACCGCGTTGCTGACGGTCAGGGCGACCTCGACGGAGAGGAACGCGCCGATCAGGTTGAGGATGCCGGAGAGGGCCACGGCCACCTTTGGCCGCAACGCTCCTGTGGCGATGGACGTGGCCATCGCGTTCGCCGTGTCGTGGAACCCGTTGGTGAAGTCGAACCCGAGGGCCGTGATCACCACCAGGACCAGGATGACCGTTGTCTCTGTCACCCCGTCAGCCTCGCCCCGGCCACGGCTTGCTGAAAAGGGGCTGAGACCACGTACTTGATGTTCGTTGCCCGTTGGGCAAAGAAATACGCCGGGTTCACCGGAAGGCCAACCGGCGACACGTTTCGCCGACCGCCGGGCCATGGGTAAGAGTCGAGTGCGCAAACCGTACCCGAACATGCGTGAAGGCCGGGCCATCCGGCCCGGCCTTCACAGGGAACTGCCAGCTTAATTAGACGGTTGCAAAACCACGGTGGCGGTGCCCGTCTGGGCGGGGTCGCCGGAGTCCGTGTAGGACGCGACGAACACGCCGGTCAGGTTGCTGGCGCCGGCGTGACCGGCGTCCAGGAACGTGGTGATCGAGCCGGTGCAGCCGGACGCCGTGGACAGCGGGTGCCCGTGCTGGTCGTGCCCGAGGATGTAGGTCACGGTGACCTTCGAGCAGTCGACCGGCGCGTCGTCGGTCACCTTGATCTCGAAGTTGACCGTGTCACCGAAGGCGAACGGCTGACCCTCCTGCGGGGTGATGAACTCGACGACCGGGGCCGCCGTGCCGACCGGCAGGATGACCTCGGCCGAGGCGGACCGGCCGGTCGGGTCGGTCACCTTGAGCGTCGGGCGGTAGTTGCCGTTCTTGGTGAACGTGTAGGTCGGGTTGAGCGCGGTCGAGTCGACCCGGCCGTCACCGTTGAAGTCCCAGGCGTAGCGCAACGTGTCGCCGTCGGGGTCCGTGGTGCCGGCACTGGAGAACTTGACCGTCAGCGGAGCCTGACCCGAGGTCGGGGTGGCCGACACCTTCGGGATCGGGGTCCGGTTGCCGCGTACGAAGTCGATCCGGGCGAGCTGCGCGTCGGGGTTCTCCGCGAAGTAGCCGTCGCCGTACTCGAGCACGTAGAGCGCTCCGTCGGGGCCGAACTCCAGGTCCATCGGGTTGTCGACGACGATGTCGGGGACGACCGACTCGATCTTGGTGACCTGGTTCTGGCGGTTGAGCGTGAACGCCTTGATGTAGTCGCGGGTCCACTCAGCGA
This sequence comes from Paractinoplanes bogorensis, assembly GCF_018829635.1. Lineage (GTDB taxonomy): Bacteria > Actinomycetota > Actinomycetes > Mycobacteriales > Micromonosporaceae > Actinoplanes > Actinoplanes bogorensis. The sequence continues at coordinate 374,060 of NZ_JAHKKG010000011.1, read as the reverse complement.
ACAGCGGCTTCCCGTCGAACGACGCGGGCCACTTGACCTGCGACTTGTTGCTCTTGTCGAACTCGTACGCCGGGCCGCCCATCGGACCGATGCCGCCCGTGCCCAGCTCGGGGAACTGCGCGCTGGCGCCGTACCCGTAAATGATCTCGGGCTTCTCGACCGCCGGCAGGTTCTTGAGGCCGGTGTTGTTGGGCGACTCGTTGACCGGCTTGGCGCAGTTGAACGGCGCGCCGGAGGTGCCGGTGGCGAAGTCGTAGTCGACGTACGGCTGGTCGGGCGCCACGCAGTAGGGCCAGCCGTAGTTGGCCGGCTTGTCGATGGCCAGCCAGCGGCCCTGTCCGGCCGGCCCGCGGGCCGGGTTGGCGGCGTTGGCGTCGGGCGAGTAGTCGCCGACGTAGACCACGTCCGTCTTCGGGTCGACGGTGAACCGGAACGGGTTGCGCAGGCCCATCGCGTAGATCTCGGGACGGGTCTTGGCCGTGCCGACCTTGAACAGGTTGCCGGCCGGGATCGTGTAACTGCCGCGCTTGTCGACCTTGATGCGCAGGACCTTGCCGCGCAGGTCGTTGGTGTTGGCCGCGGTGCGCTGAGCGTCGAAGACCGGGTTGCGGTTCGCACGCTCGTCGATCGGCGCGTAGCCGTCGGAGGAGAACGGGTTGCTGTCGTCACCGGTCGACAGGTAGAGGTTGCCCTTGCTGTCGAAGTCGATCTTGCCGCCGACGTGGCAGCACTGGCCCCGGTCGGTGGGCACCTGCATGATCTTCTGCTCGGTGTTCAGCTTCAGAGTGTTGCCCTGGAGCTTGTACCGGGACAGCTGCATGTGGCCCTTGAACTTGGCGAAGTCGGCCGCGGTGCCCTCGGTCGGCGCGTCGCCCTCGTTGACCTGGGGGGTGTTCGGGTCATCGGCGGGCGTGTCGAGCGGCGGCGAGTAGTAGACGTAGACCCACTTGTTCTGCTCGAAGTCGGGGTCGATGGCGATGCCCTGCACGCCCTCTTCGTCGTGCAGGTAGACCGGGATGGTCGCCGCGAGCACGTTGCGCCCGGTGGAGGGCTCGTGGATGCGGACCGCACCACCGCGGGCCGTGTGCAGCACGCGGTTGTCGGGCAGGACGGCCAGGGCGATCGGCTCGCCCGGGAAGTCGTTGAGGGTCACCTTCTGGAAGGCGGAGGACGGCGGCAGGGCGGCGCTCGGCTGCACGGGAGCCGAGGGAGCGGCCACGGCCACAGAGGGCGTCACGAGCAGCGCGACGCCGGCGGCGGCGAGAACGGGAAGGCGCCGCATCAGAAGCGCAGCCCGTCGAGGTAGTCGAAGGCCCGTTCGGCCGTGGTCAGCGCGTCGGCCGGGGTGCGCGGGGGCGATCCGGCGTCGTCACGTTCCACGATGTACTCGACGAGACCGGCCTCCTTCGCGTGCGAGAAGATCCGGCCGAAGTCGATCAGGCCGTCCCCCGCGTCGGCGAAGCTGGCGTTGATGTCCAGGTCCTTGACGTGGACCTGCTTGATCCGGCCCCGGTTCTCCTCGATCAGCGTGACCGGGTCGTGCGCGCCGCGGTAGGCCCAGAACAGGTCCACCTCGAAGTGCACGTACCGGTTGTCGGTCTCGTTGAACAGGATGTCCATGCCGGTGAGCTTGGTGCCGTTCTGCCGGAAGAACTCGGCGTGGTGGTTGTGGTAGCCGAACGACAGACCGGCCCGCTCGGCCAGTTTGCCGGCCTTGTTGAGGTCCTTCGCGAAGGCGCGGTAGACGGCGGCGTCGCGGATCGGCCCGTTCGCGCCCTGCCCGAAGAACGGGTGGACGATGAACTTGTTGCCGACGACGTTCGCGTCCTGGAGTGCCTTCTCCCAGGTGGTGGCGTCGAACGGCTGCGGGATCCCGACGTGGCCGGAGGTGGCCCGCAGACCGGCGTTGTTGAGGGCGGCCCGGAACTGAGCGGCGGTGCGGCCGACGAAGCCGGCGTGCTCGACCCGCTTGTAGCCGATGTCGGCCAGTTCCTTGAGGCTCGCCTCGAGGTCGATCTGCAGCTGGTTGCGCAGCGTGTAGAGCTGCACGCTGATCTGGTCCCGGGGCACCCGCCGGTTAGACGACTTCGAGCCGCCGGCGTGGGCGGCCCCCGGGACGGCGAGGGTGGCTGCGGCACCGGCAGCGGCGGCGGCACCGAGTAGTTGACGGCGGTTCAGTGACTGCGGCATTGCGGTCTCCTTCGAGCGACATCGTTCGATACATTACGCAGGTGTTTCGCTCGAAGGGAACCTAAGTTTCTCCAGATCCAGCAAAAGTTTTCAACAGTCAGACGAAACTCCGCCGTCACTGCGCGTGAGCGGAATGCATCATGCTTTGAAATGTGTCAATGCATGCAACACAAACGGCACCGAGCCGCGTCCTACACGACGAGCGCATTGACCGATCAGGACGTAGCAACATGACCACGGGAGTCGGGCATCACCGTGGGTGACTACCGCCGGTCTCTCTTCGCCCCCGAGGGGAGACCGGCGGTCCCGCGAGACGATCGATCGTCTCGCATATTGAGATCAAACGATGCTGACCTCGGCGTCGACCTGGCGGAGCGCATCGGTCAAAATCGACAAACCCTCGCGCGCCTCGTCCTCGGTCAGGGTCAGCGGCGGGCCCATCCGGAGCACGTTTCCGTAAAGGCCGCCCTTGCCGACGAGTAGACCGCCGGCCCGGCACTCGTCGAAGACCCGCGTCGTCGCGGCCGCGTCCGGCTCGGTGGTGCCCGGCCGCACGATCTCGATCCCGATCATCAGACCCTTGCCGCGCACCTCGCCGACCACCGGAAGGTCGAGCGCGCGCAGGCCGTCCAGCAGGATCGCCCCCGTACGGGAAGCATTGGCCTGAAGGTCGTGATCGAGCACGTAGTCGAGCACCGCGGCGCCGGCCGACATCGACAGTGGATTGCCGCCGAACGTCGAGAAGCTGATCGCGGGCACGGCGTTCATCACGTCGGCCCGCCCGATCACCCCGCCCAGCGCGAAGCCGTTGCCGATGCCCTTGGCAAAAGTGATCAGATCGGGCGTGACGCCGTGCGCCTGATAGCCCCAGAAATGCTCGCCGGTACGCCCCCAGCCGGTCTGCACCTCGTCGGCGATCAGCAGGATCCCGTGCTCGCCGAGCACCTTCTGATAGGCCCCGAGCAGCCCGTCCGGCCCGGCCACGAAGCCGCCCACCCCCTGGATCGGCTCGGCGATCAGCGCCGCCACGTCGCCCGCGGTCACCGTGGCCAGCACCTCGCGCAGGTCGTCGACCGCGGCGTCGAGGATGTCGCCCGGCGCCATCCCGGCCATCCGCCCGCGCAGCCGGTCCCCCGAGGCCAGCCACGAGACGTTCAGCGGACTCAGCGAGCTCGACGACCAGCTGCGGTGCCCGGTCACGGCCATGGTGGCGAAGGTGCGGCCGTGGTAGCTGTTCTTGATCGCCAGGATCTGGTTGGAGCGGCGCTGGTTGGCCGCCATCAGCAGCGCGGTCTCGTTGGCCTCGCTGCCCGAGTTGGTGAAGAACACGCGCGCGTCGGGGATGCCGGAGACGCGGGCGACCTTCTCGGCCAGCTCGACCTGCTGCCGGATCAGATAGAGCGTCGACGTGTGCACGACGCCGGTGGACAGCTGGCGCTGCACGGCCTCGTTGATCTCGGCGATGTCGTAGCCGATCATGTTGGTCAGCACGCCGCCGAAGAAGTCCAGATAGGTGCGGCCGTCGGCCCCGGTGACCCGGCGTCCCGACCCCGAGACGATCTCGAGAGCGTCGTCGCCGTAGTAGACCGGCATCCAACCCGGCATGACGGCGCGGTGGCGAGCCAGCAGGTCGGTCATGAAAGCCTCCCTAGTAGAAGATCAAGATCTTGATGTCCCGGCGGGGTGGTGGGTACGGACCGCCGCTCCCGCGGGGACCCGGGCGGATTCCGCTGGCCGCTGGCGCGTCCAGAACGCGAAAGCCACCCGGGCGACGTGAGTGAGTGGTTACGCCCAAGGTCATCGCCAGCCTCGCGGGTGCGGGCGCGTCCGGGGGCCGCTTCCGCGGGTTTCCAGCAATGCGGCGGAGGCCAGCACGTCGGCCAGGCCCTCGACATCCGACGCGACCAGCCCGGCCGTGACCCGCACGTGATCGCTGTCGAGCGGGGTCACACAGAACGGGGCGCCCGGAGACACGGCGATGCCGTGGGCGGCGAGCGCGACCATGGCGATCTGCTGGTCGTCGACGGCCATCCACAGGTTGATGCCGTCGGCCGCGGTCGCCGTCACCCCCCGATCGTGCAACGCGGTGAGCAAGGATGCGCGCCGAGACGCGTACAGGGAACGGGCCTTGTTGATTCCAGCGACGGCAACCGGGTCGGTGAGCAGGTCGAGCAGCACGCCCTGGAGCAGGCGGCTGGACCAGCCGGGACCGAGCAGGCGCCGATCGGCCACCGCGGCGATCACGCGAGCCGGACCGCCGACCGCCGCCAGCCGCAGGTCGGGCCCATGGCTCTTGGAGAAGCTGGCCACGTGCACCGTCCGGGACGGAAGAAACGCGCCCAGCGAAACCGGCGGGGCGGTGGCGATGTCACCGGCGTGGTCGTCCTCGACCACCAGCAAGTCGGGGAAGCCGCGCAGCACCGAAGCGAGCTCGGCCGCCCGCGTGCCGGTCATGCTGACGCCGGTCGGGTTGTGGGCGCGGGGCTGCAGGAAGACGGCGACGGCGGGATAGTCGGCCAGCACCCCGTGCAGCCGATCGGGGCGCATCCCGTACGCGTCCATCGGCACCCCGACCACGGTCGCCCCGACGGTCTGCAGCAGGTCGAGCAGCGGCGGGAAGGCCGGGTTCTCGACGACCACGTGGTCGCCGAAGCGCACCACCTCGCCGATGACGCGGTCGTGCGCGTCCAGAGCGCCGTCGACCACGGTCATCCGCTCGGGCGGGAACGGCCAGCGCTCGCGCAGCACCGTCTCGAGCCCCGGCAGCACCGGCGCGTCCAGGTAGCTCGTGGTCAGGCGCCCGTCGCCGATCCGCTTGAGCGCGTCGGTCAGATCGGGCAACAGGTCATGGTCCGGTACGCCGGTCGACAGATCTTGTGACACCGCGGCCACCGGATCGCCCAGTTGCGAGTAACGCCACCGCTGCCGGGGCAGCACGGGCACCGCGACGAACGTGCCCGACCGCCCGCGTGTCTGGATCGCCCCGGCCCGGGTCAGGCTGCGCCACGCCTCGCTGACCGTCGTCGGGCTGACCCCGAGCTCGCGCGCGACGTCGCGGACGGTCGGCAACCGGGTGCCGGCGGGCAGCTGCCCCGCGGTCACCAGACGGCTCACGGCCGCCGCGATGCCCCGGGCGCTGCGGTCGTCGACCGCCCCGGTGATCAGCGCGAGCAAATTACCTCTCCGAAACATTCCGTTACGTTCAGGCAATTGAACGCCTGAATCTGTGTCGTTAGTGTCCTACGGCATCTGAAGCCGACATTCAACCCCTAGCGCTGGGGCTATGACCGGGAGTAGACACACGATCACGGGCGCTCCACCGCGCCGCCGCAATACCGAAAGGGGCAGTCATGAGCGACATCGTTCGCGCCGCCCTCGTCCAGACAACGTGGACGGGCGATAAAGAATCGATGATCAAGGCGCACGAGGACTACGCCCGCGACGCCGCCGCCCAGGGGGCGAAGGTGATCTGCTTCCAGGAGCTGTTCTACGGCCCGTACTTCTGCCAGGTGCAGGACGCGGCCTACTACGAATACGCCGAGTCGATCCCCGGTCCGACCACCGAGCGCTTCCAGGCGCTGGCCGCCGAACTGGGCATGGTGATGGTCCTGCCCATGTACGAGAAGGAGCAGGAGGGCGTCCTCTACAACACCGCCGCCGTGGTCGACGCCGACGGCAAATATCTCGGCAAATACCGCAAGCACCACATCCCGCAGGTCAACGGCTTCTGGGAGAAGTTCTACTTCCGCCCCGGCAACCTCGGCTTCCCGGTCTTCGACACCGCGGTCGGCAAGGTCGGCGTCTACATCTGCTACGACCGGCACTTCCCCGAGGGCTGGCGCGAGCTGGGCCTGGGCGGCGCGCAGATCGTCTTCAACCCGTCGGCCACCAGCCGCGGCCTGTCCAGCTATCTGTGGCAGCTGGAGCAGCCGGCCAGCGCGGTCGCCAACGAGTACTTCATCGGCGCGATCAACCGGGTCGGCATCGAGCCGCTGGGCGACGACGACTTCTACGGGCAGAGCTACTTCGTCGACCCCGAGGGCAAGTTCGTCGGCGAGGTCGGTGACACCCACAACCCCGAGCTGATCGTACGAGACCTCGACCTCGGCCTGATCAAAACCGTGAGGGAACGGTGGCAGTTCTACCGCGACCGCCGCCCGGAGGCCTACACCCGGACGGTGGAGCTGTGAGCACCCTGATCAAGGGCGGGACGGTCATCGGCCCGACGGGCCCGTACGCGGCGGACGTGCTCGTCGACGGCGAGACGATCGCGGCCATCTTCGCCCCCGGTCGTGGCCCGGCCGAGGGACCCGACGTCATCGACGCGACCGGCAAGTACGTGATCCCGGGCGCGATCGACGCCCACACCCACATGCAGATGCCGTTCGGCGGCACCGAGGCCAGCGACACCTTCGACACCGGCACCCGGGCGGCGGCGATCGGCGGCACCACCACGATCATCGACTTCGCCATCCAGCGGTACGGCGAGGTGGTGCAGGACGGTCTGGCCGCGTGGCACGCCAAGACGGCCGGCCAGTGCCACATCGACTACGGCTTCCATATGATCGTCGGGGGCGTGGACGACGATTCGCTCAAGGCCATGGACCAGCTCGTGGCCAGTGAGGGCATCACCAGCTTCAAACTGTTCATGGCGTACCCGGGCGTCTTCTACTCGGACGACGGCCAGATCCTGCGCGCGATGCAGAAGGCCCGCGACAACGGCGCCCTGATCATGATGCACGCGGAGAACGGCCCGGCCATCGACGTGCTGGTCAAGCAGGCCCTCGAGCGCGGCGAGACCGACCCGATCTTCCACGGCATCACCCGGCCGCAGGAGCTCGAGGCCGAGGCCACCAGCCGGGCCATCTGGCTCGCCAGTGTGGCCGCCGACTGCCCGCTCTACATCGTGCACCTGAGCGCCTCCAAGGCCCTGGAACAGGTCAAGGCCGCCCGCGACCTGGGCCGCAACGTGTTCGCCGAGACCTGCCCGCAATACCTCTACCTGACGCTGGAGGACCAGCTCGGCGCGCCCGGCTTCGACGGCGCCAAGTGGGTCTGCTCCACTCCCCTGCGCAGCAAGCACGAGAACCACCGGGCCGACCTGTGGCAGGGCCTGCGCACCAACGACCTCTCCGTGGTCTCGACCGACCACTGTCCCTTCTGCATGAAGGACCAGAAGGAGATGGGGATCGGCGACTTCTCCAAGATCCCGAACGGCATCGGCAGCGTCGAGCACCGCGTCGACCTGCTCTACCAGGGCGTGGTCGACGGCAAGCTGTCGCTCGCGCGCTGGGTCGAGACGATCGCGACCACCCCGGCCCGGATGTTCGGCATGTACCCGCGCAAGGGCATCATCGCGCCCGGCTCGGACGCCGACATCGTGCTCTACGACCCGAACGGGCGCACCCGGATCAGCGTCGAGACGCACCACATGAACATGGACTACTCGGCCTGGGAGGGCTGGGAGATCGACGGCAAGGTCGACACGGTCCTGTCCCGGGGCGAGGTCATCGCGTCCGGCGGCGAATACACCGGTCGCGCCGGCCGCGGCAAGTACGTGCCGCGCGGCCTCTCCGACTACCTGGTCTGACGGGAGCACTGTGTCTGACCGCGGCGGAAAACCCCAGAATAAAAAAGGCACAATGGATATCGGTGTCGTGCTGCAGAACAACCCGCCCGCCCTCGAAGTGGTCGAGCTGGCCAAGATGGCGGAACAAAAGGGGTTCAGCCACGTCTGGACCTTCGACTCGCACGTGCTCTGGCAGGAGCCGTTCGTCATCTACTCCAAGATCCTGGACGAGACCGAACGGGTGATCGTCGGGCCGATGGTCACCAACCCGGGCACCCGGGACTGGACGGTCATCGCCTCGCTGTTCGCCACGCTCAACGAGATGTACGGCAACCGCACGATCTGCGGCATCGGCCGGGGCGACTCGGCGCTGCGGGTGCTCGGCGCGCCGCCGCAGAGCCTGGCCCAGCTGCGCGAGTCGATCGGGGTGATCCGCGGGCTGGCCAACGGCGAGAAGGTGCAACTGCGCGGCACCGAGCAGCAGTTCGCGTGGGCCCCGGACAGCCGTCTCGAGGTGTGGGTGGCCGCGTACGGGCCGAAGGCGCTGGCCCTGACCGGTGAGGTCGGCGACGGCTACATCCTGCAGCTGGCCGACCCGGACATCGCGGCCTGGATGATCGGGGCCGTGCGCCAGGCGGCCGAGCGGGCCGGCCGCGACCCGATGAGCATCAAGTTCTGTGTCGCCGCACCGGCCTACGTGGGCGACGACCTGGCCCACCAGCGGGAGCAGACCCGCTGGTTCGGCGGCATGGTCGGCAATCACGTGGCCGACATCGTGGCCCGCTACGGCGGCGACGGCACGGTCCCGCAGGTGCTGACCGACTACATCAAGGGCCGCGAGGGCTACGACTACGCCGAGCACGGGCGGGCGGGCAACACCCACACGACCTTCGTGCCGGACGAGGTGGTCGACCGCTTCTGCATCCTCGGGCCGGTCGAGAAGCACATCGAACGGCTCGAGGAGCTGAAGGCCCTGGGCGTCGACCAGTTCGCGGTCTATCTGCAGCACGACGCCAAAGAGGAGACCCTGCAGGCGTACGGGAAAAGCATCATCCCGGTGGTGTCGTGAAGAAGGTCGCGTATGTCCTCATCGGGCTGGCGGTCTTCGTCGTGCTCTGGGAGGGCTACAAGCTCGTCGGCAACCCGGAGGGGACGGTCGTTCTCGGCGTCCGGATCCTGCCGCGGGCGGACGACCTCTCCATGCCCCACCTGTGGACGGTGATCGAACGGCTGAGCCGCCCCGAGATGACGGGCGGCCGGCCGGTCTGGATCGTGGTGATCAGCGCGTGCCTGTTCACGCTGGGCATCACGGCCGCCGGGTTCGTCATCGGGGCGCTCGTGGGACTGCTGCTGGCGGTCGCGATGCAGCGCTTCCGGATTGTCGAGCGGGGCCTTCTGCCGTACGTGATCCTCTCGCAGACGGTGCCCCTGGTGGCGCTCGCCCCGCTGGTGGCCGGGTGGGGCGGCACGATCATGCCGGCCTGGATGACGGTCTCGGTGATCGCCGCCTATCTCGCCTTCTTCCCGGTCGCGGTGGGCATGCTGCGCGGCCTGCAGTCGCCCGGCTCGGCCGGTGTCGAGCTGATGCGCAGCTATGCCGCCGGGTGGTGGCGCACGCTGGTCAAGCTGCGGTTCCCGGCCTCGCTGCCCTACCTGTTCCCGGCGCTGCGCCTGGCCGGGGCGGCCGCGGTGGTCGGCGCGGTGGTCGGCGAGATCTCCACCGGCACCCGGGGCGGCATCGGCCGCCTGATCATCGAGTACTCGCGTGAGGCCACCTCGGACCCCGCCAAGGTCTACACCGCGATGCTCGGCGCCGCCCTGCTCGGCCTGGTCGTCGCCGGTCTTGTCAGCCTGCTGGAACTGCCGCTGATGCGGCACCGCCGCCACGTGGAGGTGGTGACACTGTGACTGCCGTTTCGGTCTCCTCGGTCAGCAAGATCTTCAACCAGGGGCGTACGGACGAGGTCGTCGCCCTGTCCGATATTGATCTTGAAATAAAAACAGGCGAGTTCGTGTCGCTGATCGGCCCGTCCGGGTGCGGCAAGAGCACCCTGTTGCGCCTGATCGCCGACCTGATCGCGCCCAGCACCGGCACGATCACGGTGGCCGGCAAGACGGCCGGGGCGGCGCGCAAGGAACAGGCGTACGGCATCGCCTTCCAGCAGGCCGGCCTGTTCGAATGGCGGACCGTGCTCAAGAACGTCGAGCTGCCCCTCGAACTGCGCGGGCTGTCGCGGGCCGAGCGCAAGGCCAAGGCGTCCGAGATGCTCGCGCTGGTCGGGCTCGAGGAGTTCGCCGGGCACTACCCGGCCCAGCTGTCCGGCGGCATGCAGCAGCGCGTCGCCATCGCGCGGGCCCTGGCCGTACAGCCGCCGCTGCTGCTGATGGACGAGCCGTTCGGGGCGCTCGACGAGATGACCCGCGAGCGGCTGCAGTCCGAGCTGCTCGCGATCTGCGCCAAGACCGGCACCAGCACGGTCTTCGTCACGCACTCGATCTCGGAAGCGGTGTTCCTCTCCAACCGGGTCGTGGTGATGTCGGCGCGGCCCGGGCGGATCACCGCGTCCATCGACATCTCCCTCGACAGCCGGGACGAGGCCGGGCGGCAGTCTCCGCACTATTTCGAGTGCGTCACGTCCGTGCGGCAGGCGCTGCGGGGTTCTCCCTTGAAGAGCGCCTCGTGAAGTGGGCGCGCGCCGTCCTCCCGCCCGTGGTCGTGGGCATCCTGGCCATCGTGCTCTGGGAGGTCACGGTGACGGCGGGCCGGATCGCGCCGTTCATTCTGCCCGCGCCGTCGGCGATCTGGGCCCAGTTCGTCGAGCAGCGCCAGAACATCTGGGAAGCGGCCCTGGCCAGCGGCACCAACGCGCTGATCGGGCTGATCGGCGGTTCGGTGGTGGCGGTGCTGGCGGCCATGGTGTCCAGCCGGTTCCGGCCGCTGTCCGAGGTGTCGATCCCGTTCGCGGCGGTGCTCAACGCGCTGCCGATCATCGCGCTGGCCCCGATCCTCAACAACATGTTCGAGTCGACCAGCAGCATCCCGCGCCGCCTGGTCGCCGCGATCATCGTGTTCTTCCCGGTCTTCATCAACACGCTGCGCGGCCTGCGCGAGGTCAGCCCGCTGCATCAGGAACTCATGCACACGTACGCGGCCAGTGGCTGGACCTTCGCCGTGAAGGTGCGCCTGCCCGGGTCGCTCCCCCACGTCTTCACCGGCCTGCGGCAGGCGTCGTCGCTGGCCGTCATCGCCGCGGTGGTCGCCGAGTATTTCGGTGGCCTGCAGAACGGGCTCGGCTCACGGATCACGTCGGCCGCCGCGTTCACCGCTTATCCCCGTGCCTGGGCCTTCGTGGTCGGCGCCTGCCTGCTCGGACTCGTCTTCTACCTCACCACGCTTCTGCTCGAACGGCTCGCCATGCCCTGGCGCAGCCGGTTGATCGCCTGATTTTTCAGCCCCCGAGGCAGCCCCCGAGGCGGAGCCCGCCCTCCCAGGGGGAAGCCCCCATCCCACACAGCCACCCTGTCAAATTTCGCGCGATCGTGCGGGAGCCCTGTGGACAACCGCCGATTGTGGACAACGCCCTTCTCGAAAACGGAGACCGCCATGCGACGAATCCGGATAGTCAGCGCCATCGCCGCCGCCACCCTCGTGCTGGCCGGCTGCGGCACCGCCGACCAGGACACCAGCACGCCCGCCCCGGGCGGCAGCGGCGGCACCCTCACGCCGGTCAAGCTGCAGCTGCAGTGGTTCTTCCAGGCCCAGTTCGCCGGCTACATCGCCGCCGTCGACCAGGGGTTCTACAAGGCCCAGGGCCTCGACGTGCAGCTGCTCGAGGGCGGCGTCGACATCGTCCCGCAGACCGTGCTGGCCCAGGGCAAGGCCGACTACGCGGTGGCCTGGGTACCCAAGGCGCTCGCCTCGCGTGAGCAGGGCGCGGGCATCACCGACGTCGGGCAGATCTTCGGACGCTCCGGCACCTACCAGGTGGCCTGGAAGGACAGCGGCATCACCAAGGCGGCCGACCTCAAGGGCAAGAAGGTCGGCAACTGGGGCTTCGGCAACGAGTTCGAGCTGTTCGCCGGCATGACCAAGGCCGGCCTCGACCCGGGCAAGGACGTCACCCTCGTGCAGCAGCAGTTCGACATGCAGGCGCTGCTCAAGAAGGAGATCGACGCCGCCCAGGCGATGAGCTACAACGAGTACGCCCAGCTGCTCGAGGCCAAGAACCCGGCCACCGGCAAGCTCTACACGGCCGACGACTTCTCGATCATCGACTGGAAGACCGAGGGTTCCTCGATGCTCCAGGACGCGGTGTGGGCCAACACCGAGAAGCTCAGCGACCCGGCCTACCAGCAGCAGACGGTGAAGTTCCTGACCGCCACCATCCAGGGCTGGGCGTTCTGCCGCGACAACGCCGAGAAGTGCCGTGACCTGGTGGTGGCCAAGGGCTCGAAGCTCGGCAAGAGCCACCAGCTGTGGCAGATGAACGAGGTCAACAAACTGATCTGGCCCGCCGCGGGCGGGGTCGGCGTGATCGACGACGCGGCCTGGAAGCAGACCGTGGACATCTCGATGACCACCAAGAACCAGACCGGCGACTCGGTGCTGACCAAGGCCCCCGAGGGCATGGCCTTCACCAACGACTACATCAACCAGGCGATCACCGCGGCCAAGGCGGCCGGGGTCGACGTGAACGGCACGTCGTTCGCGCCGGCCGAGGTGACCCTGACCGAGGGCGGCGCCTGACAACCAGCCCGGATGGTCTCTACAGCGGGACCATCCGGGCGGCCAGGGCGACCGCCATCAGGTCGCCGCCGCGCAGCTTCTGCGCCGCCGTCCGGGCGTTCATGCTCTCCAGCCGCTGCGCGGTCGCCTCGATCAGCGGAGCGTCGCCGTTCAGCATGCGGCGGGCGACCCGGGCCTGGGTGGCGCTCAGCTCGGCGTAGGCGCACTGGTCGAGCGCGGCGATCGTGGCCGCGTCGAGCCGGCCGGCCAGGGCCCGCTCGGTGACGATCTCGAGCAGCCAGGTCGGCCACCAGGCGTACTTCCCGACGGCCAGGCCGGACTGCACGGCCGCCCCCGGGTTCTGCCCGGCCCGCATCAGGCGCATGGCCAGCGCCATGTCGAACCGTTCCAGGCGCAGCGCGGCCACGAACGCCTCGAGCAGGGGCGCGGTGCCGATGAACTGCTCGGCCGCGGCCGCCGCGTCGGCGTACCGGCCCTGCAGGGCGTCGCAGAGGGCGTACGCCTCGTCGATGCCACCCTCGGCGGTCTCGCTGCGGTCCAGCCGCTCGACCGTCGCCACCAGCCGGTCGACCGCCTTGCCGGCCCGCTCGGACAGCTCGTCGTTGGCCGGCTTGTTGAGATGCCGCACCACCACGTCGGCCGCCAGCTCGGCCTCGCGGCGCAGCAGCCGGGACGTGATCTTCGGAATGATCGCGTCGGCCAGGCCCTCGGTGACCGAGGCGGCGTCGAAGCGGTCGGTGGCCTCGATCAGCTGCGCCCACCAGGATGCCGGACGGCCCCGCCCGGTCTGGCGGGGCACGCTGATCACCCGGGTGTTCATCACTGCGCACGCCCCATCGACGAGTTCGGATTCAGCATGCCCGCCTTGACCACGGTGCGGCTCAGCGGCCGGGTGAGCTCGGCCAGGCGCACACAGGCGTCGGTGCCGATGGCGTCGTAGGCCGGGTCGGCCATCCGGTCGGTGGCCGCCTCGACCTCGGCCCGCAACGCCCGGCCGGCGTCGGTGAGCCCGCCCTCGGCGTCGAGCAGCCCGCGCTCGCGCAGACCCTCGGCGGCCGTGGCCCACGCCTCGCGCCGCCAGCCCCGGCTGACCCGCAGGAAGCGCTCGTCCATGTCACCCGACGCCACGTGCAGCACGAGCGCCTCGGTGCCGCCGATTCCGGCCGCCAGCAGCGCCGCCACGTGCCCGTCGCCGCGGAACTCGCGCAACAGCGTCTGCGCGTGCCAGAGCACCAGGTGCGGCGGCTCGGGCCAGGGCAGCTCGGCGTGCGCGGCGAACAGCGGCCGGCCCTGCGGCCAGGCCGTCGCCGCCTCGGCCGCCCGGCGGGCCAGCCCGGCTGCCTCGGCCACCTCGGGCGAGGCCAGCACGTCGGCGCCGAGCCCACGGGTGAGTGCCGCGTCGGCGGCGGAGAGCCGCGCCTCGAGCATCGCGTCGGGGGTGGTGCTGTCCCAGGCCGCGGGCAGCGCCCGGGCGATCATCTCGGGGTTGAAGTTGTAGAAGGTGGCGGCCACGACGCCGGGCCCGCACTCGCCGAACACGGCGCCGCGGGAGGCGAAGTAGCCCTCCATCGGGCCGACGCCGAGCTCGGCGTAGCGCGCGGGCGCCTCGGGGACGAAATAGATCATGGCGTGGAGCGGCTCGGTCACGCGCCACGCCCGTCGCTGCGGCGACTCGCTCATCGAGATCCTCTCCTCAGGTCCAGGGCAGTTCGTCCGGCGCGTCGGCCACGATCGGGGCGGCCGAGTGCGGGGGCGGCGGCCGGTCGGCGACGGTGTGCCATGAGCCGCTCGTCCGGGCGGCGGGCCGGGTGACCATGTGCACCGGCAGCGGCGGTGCCGTGAACGGCCCGGCGCCCCAGCGCACCCAGATCGCGATCCGGCCGGCGGCCGCCTCGGCCAGCAGCTTGTCGACCGTGCGGGGCCGGTCGAGCCGGTCCACCTCGATCGCGATCGGCTGGCCGTCCGGGCGCGCACAGGCCACGTCGAGCACCGAGTGGCCGCGCAGGGGCGGCGGCAGCGGGAAGACGCTGGGCGCCCGGCGATAGACCCGCCAGCCCCGGCTCTCGCCCCAGCCGGTGATCGCCTCGATGATCCGCGCGGTCGCCTGGTCGTTGCTCAGCTCGGCGAAGTGGACCGACTCCAGCCACTCCCCGAGGGACCGGGCCGTGTCGGTGCCGTCGTCCGCTGTCTCCATCGCCAAACACTATCGACCCCGCCCGGCCGCGATCAGTTGCCGCTGACCGGCGAACATCTCGGTCATTCGCTCGGCGGGCATCGGGCGGGCCAGGTGGTAGCCCTGACCCAGGGTGTAGCCGAGCCGGAGCAGCCGGTCGGCCTGCTCCTGGCACTCGATGCCCTCGGCCACCGTGTCGAGCCCGAGGGCCCCGGCCAGCTGGGCGACGGCGTGCGCCACGGCCTGCCGGGCGTCGGCCTCCGGGGTGCCGGGCTCGTCCAGCTCGATGCCGTCCACGAAGGACTTGTCGAGCTTGATGATCGAGGCCGGGAACGCGCGGAGAAGGCTCAGCGAGGACTCGCCGGTGCCGAAGTCGTCCAGCGCCAGCCTTACGCCCATGTCGTGCAGCTCGTTCAGGGTGCGCAGGACCTGCTTGCCCCGCAGCACGGCCGACTCGGTCAGCTCGAGCACCAGGCGGTCGGCCGGCAGACCGGTCTCGGCCAGGATGGCCCGCACGTCGCTGACGAAGTCGGGATCGTGCAGCTGCCGGGCCGACACGTTGGGCCCGATCTTCTGCATCGACTCCGGCCCGAACTCGGCCAGCCACGCCGCCGCCTGCCGGCACGCCTCGCGCAGCACGAACCGGCCGAGCGGCACGATCAGCCCGGTGGCCTCGGCGGCCGGGATGAACTCGCTCGGCGGGATCAGCCCGCGGGTCGGGTGCTCCCAGCGGACCAGCGACTCGATGCCGACCACCTGGCCGGTCCGGAGCAGGCAGATCGGCTGGTAGTGCAGGCGGAACTCGCCCTCGTCGAGGGCCCGGCGCAGCTCGCCGCCGATCCGGGCGTGGGCCAGCACCGGCTGTTCCATGCCGTCGTGGTAGCGGACCCGGTTGTTCTTGCCGCGCTGCTTGGCCGCGTACATCGCGATGTCGGCGTGCCGCAGCAACTCGTCCACGCCGGCCGCCGAATCCGCGGAGGCGATGCCGATGCTGGCGTGCACCAGCAGCCGGTGGGCACCGACCGGGACGGCCAGCGCCCCGAGCACCCGGTCGGCGATCGTCTCGCCGACCACGCCGGGACTGGTCAGCAGCACGGCGAACTCGTCGCCGCCGAGCCGCGCGGCCATGCCGTCCGCGCCGGTCGCGGCCCGGATCGCGCCGGCCACGGCCAGCAGCAGGTCGTCGCCGGCCTCGTGGCCGAGCGAGTCGTTCACGGTCTTGAAGTCGTCGAGGTCGACCAGCAGCACGGTGGCGTCGCCGTCGGCCATCGCGGCCCCGGTGCGCTCGCGGAACAGGCCGCGGTTGGCCAGCCCGGTCAGGCCGTCGTGGGTGACCTCGTGGCGCAGGCGGTCCTCGGTGGCGTGCTTCTCGCGCATGAGGAGGCGATTTTCCCGGGTGGCGGCGAGCTGGCGCACCGCGATCAGCGCGGTGAGCAGCACGACGGCCAGGATGACGACCCGGTCCGACCATTCCAGTCCGTGCCGCAGCACGCCGAGCAGGGCGGCGTCGATGGCCAGCACCGAGACGTAGGGCAGCCACACGTTGACACGACGGCGGCGGGCGCCGGCCGAGCGCCACTGCTGGTGCACGGCGCCCGAGGCGAAGATGAAGGAGATCGGCATGGCGACCGACTGGGCCACCAGCGCGCCCTCGTCGCCGTAGAGGGCGAGGACGGCCACGGCGGTCGCGACCACGGCGGCGCCCGCGATGAGCCGCAGCGCCACCCGGTCGACCGGCCCGCCGACGATGTACGAGACCTTGACGATCGCGCCCAGGCCGAGCAGGAAGGTGAGCCCGGTCAGCGCGAGCGCCTGGTGGCTCCACGGGTCGGTGGCGGTGAACATCGGGGCCAGGCCGTACGTCCACATCAGGGCGCCGCCGCCGACGAACGCGATGGCCCGGTCGACCAGCTGCTTGCGGCGGTTCTGGGCGTCGGCGATGCCCAGGGGCACCCGGACGACGGCGTACGTGGAGACGAGCAGACCGGTCCCGGCCAGCACCGCGGTGGCCGGCGGCATGGTCGGCAGCGCGGGCATGACCAGGAAGGCCTCGACCGCCATGGCGCCGTACCCGACGGTCAGCAGGGCCAGGCCGATCAGGATGAGCCGCCAGAACCGGCGGGCGCCGGGCTCCAGGCCGGGGCCACGCAGCAGGGCGGCGACCGACCAGACGCCGGCCGCACCGCCGGCCGGCATGAACACGTAGGCGATGGCGTCCGGCCCGATGCGGGTCAGATACCAGAGCGCGCCGACCAGGGTGACGACGCTGGCGGCCAGGACGTACCGGATCGGCGCGCGCTGGTCGTTGGTCACCTTGGCTGAATCGGCAGCGCCGGGCGCCGAAGTAGGACTATTCACCGAGAGCCGGACCACGGTTCATCAGGAGTCTCCGTTCGGGTGTTCGCACCCCGGCCGCCGGAACGGCGACGCAGGATGGAGCGCATGGAGCGTAGCCGGGAGGACGAGGTTCGTGATCGGCTGGCCGATATCGCCGGCGACGATCCGTCGCCGGCCGAGCAGGCTCTGCTGGGCCGGCTGATCCGGTCGTTCCTGGGCAAGAATCCCGGCGGCGTCGACCAGCTCGCACAGCTGCTGCGCGGCGGCGACACCGGGCAGGTGCGCGAGCACGCCCACGCGTTGAAGGGTTCCGCCACCAACATCGGGGCGGACAGTCTGGCGCGGGTGTTCGCCGAGATCGAGCACGCCGCCCGCGACGGGCACGTGCCCGATCCCGACGTCACGCTGGGCCGGATCGCCACCGAGCAGGCCATGGTCTACCCGGTGCTGGAACGGATCGCGACGGAGGGCGACTAGAACCGCCTCGCTCCCGGCACGGCGAGCACGGGCTCGATGATCTCGATCATCCGGGCGAAGTTGTTGAGCCGGTCGAGCAGCAGCTCGGTCACGACCATGCCCCGGCCGATCAGCACCAGGCCGTTGGTGGCCACGATGTCCTCGGCGACCCGCATGCCGACCTCGAGGTCGACCACGCGCAGCCCGCGGACCTTCTCCTTGACCTGCACGACGCCCTTGACCCGGCGCAGCGCGGCCAGCACGAGCAGGGCGCTGTGGTCGCGGCACTCGAGCACCGTGATCGCGCTCTCCACCTCGAGGCCGCGGCTCTCCAGGGTCTCGAAGTCGATCGCCGTGCGGATCACGTCGACCGCGGCCTCGACCAGCGGGCTCGGGTGCGGCGGCGGGTTCAGGCCGAGCCCGCGGACGATCTCGATGACGTCGTCGAGCATCGGGATGCCCTTGAGCAGCTGCACGCCGACGCCCGGCATGGCGTTGACCATCGCCTGCTCCTCGTCGGTGCAGGGCAGGCCCTTGTCGAGCTTGGCCAGCACGCTCGGCGGCAGGGTGACCGCGCCCAGCTGGGAGGCCATGGCGGCGACCTCGATCTCCCACAGCGAGTCGAGCTGCATCTCGTGGCAGAGCTCGGAGACGAGCGTACGGATGCGGCCGGCCCGGGCGAAGGCGGGCGGGCTGGCCAGCTGGAGACAGCCGAACAGCGCCTGCAGGCTGGCCTTGAGCGTCTTGTCGAGCAGTTGGCGGTCGGCCGTCGAGCGGCCGTACAGCTCGACCGCGTCGCGGACGGTGCCACGCAGCGCGTCGGTCGAGACCGGCTTGGACAGGTAGCGGTAGACGCCGCCGTCGTTGATGGCCGCGATGGCCGAGTTCAGGTCGCTCTGCGCGGTGTGCAGCACCCGCGTCGTGTCCGGATATTCGAGCTGGACCCGCCGCAGCAGCTCCACCCCGTCCATCTCGGGCATGCGCAGGTCGCTGATGACGGCGGCGACCGGCCCCGACTCGGCCAGCAGGCGCAGCGCCTCGGCGCCGCTCTCGGCCACCAGCACCTTGTGGTCACGCCGCAGCTGGAGCGAGAGGGTCTCGAGGATGGCGGTCTCGTCGTCCACGAGCAGCACCGTCGGCCGCGTCGCCACGCCGTTCTCCGGCGCCAGCACGTTCGTCATACGTCTCCCCCGCCAACCGTCACTGAGTCGTCCCCCTACATGGGGTTAATCGGACGATTGAGGAAGTCGGCTAAGCGTTGTGCACGATCGGCAACCGGATCAGCACCGTCGTGCCGTGCGGCGGGTGACCACTGAGACGGATGGTGCCACCGTGCAACTGGACGATCGTCCGGGCCAGGCTGAGCCCCAGCCCTTTGCCGGCGATGCCCTGGTGACGCACGTTGCTGGCGCGGTAGAAGCGGTCGAACACGCGGTCGCGCTCCTCGGCCGGGGTGCCGATGCCGTGGTCGGCCACGATCAGTTCGGCCACGGCGGCCCGCTCGACCAGCTCGACCTCGACGTCCCCGCCGCGCGGGCTGTACTTGACGGCGTTGGCCAGCAGATCGTCGACCACCTGGCGCAGCCGCCGCGGGTCGCCCTGCATCGGCAACGGCTCCTCCCGCTCGCACAACAGCCGGACGCCGTTGGAGACCGCGTGCGGGCGGGCCGCGGCCAGGGCCGCGGCGACGATCTCGGCCAGGTCGACCGGCTCGGTGTGCAGCGCCACGTGGCCGGAGTCGAGACCGGCCAGGTCGAGCAGGGTCTCGACCACGGAGCGCAGGCTGGTGGCGTTGCGATGCACGGTCTCGACCATGGCCCGGCTCTCCTCGTCGAGCCCGGACTGCTCGTCGCCCAGCATCGACGCGCTGGCCACGATCGAGGTCAGCGGCGTGCGCATCTCGTGGCTGACCAGCGCGATGAAGTCGTCCTTGGCCCGGGCCAGCTGCCGGGCCAGCGCCTCGGCCCGGCGCAGCGCGACGTAGACCCCGATCCGCGCGCCCACCCCGTCGAGCAGCAGGGCGAGCAGGTCCTCGTGCGGCTCCGGGGCGGACGCGTAGCAGGTCAGCACCCCGAGCACGGTGTCGGCGTCGCGCACCGGGACGGCCAGCACGGTCCGCAGCCCGGCCCGCAGGCAGGCGGCCGCCCGCTCGCGCTCGAACGGGCTGCGCAGGGTGGCCGAGTCGGCGATGTCGGGCACCCAGAGCGGTTTGCCGGTGGCCCAGACCCGCCCGGTGATCCCGATGCCCTTGACCGGCGCGAAGGTCAGCACGTCGTCCAGGCCGCTGCCGGGCGCGCACCAGCGTCCGCCGATGCTCAGCTCGCCCGTGTCCTCGTCGGCCAGCCACAGCTCGGCCGCGGGCCAGCCCAGCGTGGCGCCGAGCGCGGCCAGCACGCCGGGTGCCGCCGCCGCGGCCGACTCGGCCCCGCGCAGCGCCTCCTCGACCGCCCGGTGGCAGTCCCGGAACCGCTCGGCCCGGCGCAGCGCGGTGACCTCGCGGGCGACCGCCACCGCGCCGAGGTGGTGGCCGTCGTCGGAGATGATCGGCTGGGCGGTCGCCGTGATGATCCGCTCGCGGCGCCCCTGCACCCGGACCAGCAGATCGGTGTCGACCCGTTCGCCGCGCGCGGCCCGCTGGATGGGCGACTCGCGCCACGGCACGGCCTGGCCGTCGAGGTCGAACAGGGCCCCGGTGGCCCGGGTCGGGTAGAGCCTCGGGGCGGCGTCGGGCGGCAGGCCGATGAGCTCGCGGACCGAGCGGTTGACCACGGCGATGTCACCGTCGGTGTCGCAGGCGATGACGCCGACCGGGAGGTTGTCGATCAGCGCCGACAGATACGAGGCGCCGGCGCCGGGCCGGGCCAGCGCGGTGAGCTCGGTCAGGATGCGGGCGTTCCCGGCGGTCCATCGGCGCGGGCCCGGATCGAGCACGGCCAGCGCGCCGACCGGGAGCCCGGTGTCGCCGAGCACCGGCACGGCGAGGAAGGACGGCGCCTCCTCGCGTTGCACCGGGGCCCCGGCCGAGACGGCCCAGCGGGCGAGGTCGGCGTCGAGCGGGCCGCGGCCGCCGGCCAGCAGCACGCCCTCGCGGTCGACCAGGGTGAGCTGGGCCTCGGGCGCCTCGAGCAGGCGGGCGGCCAGGTCGGCCAGGGCACCGGGAGCGAGCGGAAGGGCCGGGAGAGCGTGCTTCGCCGTACGGACCGCGCCGAGACGGTCCGGGTCGGCCAGGACGGCCTCGTCGACGATGACCATGCGTTGCCCGCTCTTGCGCTCGGCCGACCGCCCGCGAACGCGAGCTTGCGCTATTTATACCCTAGGTCCGCATTTGCATGCATCATGACAATCAAGCCGACACCGGCCATCGCGCCGGGCAGGCGCTGTCCGCCCCCTGATGACCGTGCGGGCCGAGCTCGGCCATCTCGTTGATGACTTCACGGAGCTTGTCGTTCGGGCAGGGCTTGAGCAGCACCACGCAGACCCCGGCTGCGGTCGGGGCGCCGTCACCCGGGTGCAGGTGACCGCTCAGCATGACGATCGGGGTGTCCCGCAGGTCCGGATGTTCGCGGATCGCCGTGGTCAGCTCGAGCCCGTCCATCCGCGGCATCCCGAGATCGGTCAGCACCACGTCGGGCCGGTTCGCCACCGCGAGCTCGAACGCGCGCTGCCCGTCGGGCGCGTGCAGCACCGTGTAGCCGGCCCGCTTGAGCAGGCGGGTCAGGATCAGGGCGATGTCTTCATCGTCCTCGGCGATCAGTACTACCGGCATCTTCGCTCCGCAGGTCCGGGGGCACTTCTGCTCAGCATGCGCGCCGAAAGTCCTAGATGTGCCGTTTTTATCGTTATGGCTTGCGGGCCACTCCGACGAGGAAGGCGGTCTCGGCGACGCCGCTCTCGCACTGCCGCCCGGGCATCGAGCACCACTCGCCGAAGGTCCGCAGCCCCGGCTCCAGCAGCGGCCAGTCGCCGAAGAGAACCGAGGTCTCGCCGGCGTCGCGGGTCACCATCGGCGCCGTGGTGTTGTTGTAGATCCGCCGCACCTGCTCGACCTGCGGCGAGGCCCCCTTGCGGCAGGCGTGGGTCACCGCCAGCAGACTGCCCGGCGCCATCGCGGCCCGATAATCGGCCAGAGCCGCGGTCAGCCGTTCGGTGTCCGGGATGAAGTGCGCCACGGCCACCAGCAACAGACACACCGGACGATCAAGATCAAGCGTTTCCCGTACGGGCGCCGAGCGCAGCACCTCGGCCGAGTCCAGCAGGTCGGCGTAGAGAACCCCGGCGGCCGGATCGTCGCCGAGCCGCAACCGGCCGTGCACGAAAGCCACCGGCTCGACGTCCACCCCGACCACCCGGCTGCCGGGCCGGATCGCGCGCGCCGCCGCGAAGCCGTCCCCGGGTGACGGGATACCGCAGCCCAGGTCGAGGTACTGGTCGATGCCCGCCTCGTCGGCCATCCGGACGACCTCGCGCAGGATCTGCCGATTGAGCCGGAGGATCGCCGGCAGTTCGGGCATCACGGCCTGCGCGGCCGCCGCCGCCTGCCGGTCGGCGGCGAAGTTGTGCCGGCCGCCGAGCAGGAAGTTGTAGATGCGGGCGACGCTCGGACGCTGCGGATCGACCTCCGGCAGCACCTTCGCCTGCTCCCCCAGCACGCTCACGGGGCCAGCCTAGGCAAAGCCGTCCGGGAAGCCCGCCGAAATCGATAAGCTGGTCCGGATATGGGCGTGACGCACGGATCGACGCGACCGGACGGCCGGGTGCACCTGCTCGACGCCGTCGTGCGTTCGGCCCACGACGCGATCTGGACGGTCGCCCCCGACTTCACCATCAGCTCGTGGAATCCGGCCGCCGAGGCCCTGCTCGGCTGGCCCGCGGCCGAGATCGTCGGACGCAGTGCCGACCTGATCGTGCCGCCCGACCGGCGCGGTGACCAGCGCGAGATGCTCACCCTGCTCGCCGCCGGGGCCCGGCTCGAACGGTTCCGCAGTCAGCGCCGTCACCACGACGGCCACTGGGTGCTGGTCACGCTGACGATGTCGCCGGTGGTCGAGGACGACGAGCTGATCGGCTTCGCCGTCATCGCCCGGGCCGTCGGTCATCGCGAGCGTCTCGAGTCGAGCCTGCAGGCGCTGCTCGAGGCGGCCCCGGACGCGTTCGTCGGGGTGGGCGACGACGGGCGGATCGTGCTCTCCAACACCCAGGCCGAGCAGCTGTTCGGCCAGGCCCGCGACGGGCTGATCGGGCGGCCGGTCGCCGACCTGCTCGTGCCGCCGCTGACCGACGAGCCCGCGGCCGTGCCCGATCCCGAGGCGGCCCCGACGCTGGCGCGCCGGCTGGACGGCACCACGGTCCCGGTCGAGGTGTCGGTGAGTCTGCTGCCGACCGACGAGGGACGGGTGCGCTGCGCGGTCATCCGGGACATCACCGAACGCGTACGGGCGCAGGAAGGTCTGCGGCAGTTGCGGGCCGAGGCCGACCGCGCCCGGGTGGACGCCCAGCTGCAACGCACCCAGCGGCTCGAGGGCCTGGGCCAGCTGGCGGGCGGGGTGGCCCACGACTTCAACAACCTGATCGCGGTGATCGCCAACTACGCCACCTTCATCGCCGAGTCGGCCCAGGAGGCCGGGCTGGACGAGATCGCCGGCGACGCGGCCCAGATCACCAAGGCGGCCCAGCGCGGCGCCGACCTCACCCACCAGCTGCTCGCGTTCGCCCGGCGCGAGGTGGTGCGCCCGCGGCCGCTCGACCTCAACGACGTGGTCACCGACATCGAGCAGATGCTGCGCCGCTCGATCGGCGAGCACATCACCCTGGCCGTCCGGCTGCAGACCGATCTGCCCGCGGTGACCGCCGACCCCGGGCAGATCGACCAGGTGCTGGTCAACCTGGCGGTCAACGCGCGCGACGCGATGCCGCGGGGCGGCGACCTGACCATCGAGACCGAGTCGCTCGAGGTCGACAGCGACTACGCCTCGGGCCGGCCCAACCTGCGTCCCGGCTCCTATGTGCGGCTGCGGGTCAGCGACACCGGCACCGGGATGCCGCCCGAGGTGATCGAGCGGGCGTTCGAGCCGTTCTACACGACCAAGCCGGCCGGGCAGGGCACCGGGCTGGGCCTGGCCACCGTGTACGGGATCGTGACCGCGGCCGGCGGCGACCTGAACATCTATTCCGAGCAGGGCATGGGCACCACGTTCACGATCCTGCTGCCGACCACCGACGCCCAGCCGGCCGTGGCCGTGCCGGCCGAGCCCGAGGCCGCGCCCGGCAACGACCGGCGGGTCACGATCCTGGCCGTCGAGGACGAGGCGGCGCTGCGTGGGGTGCTCGACCGGATCCTGCGCGGGGCCGGTCACGAGGTGCTGATCGCGGCGGACGGGCCGAGTGCCCTCGCGCTGGCCGAGGCGTACGAGGGAAGAATTGATCTTCTGCTGACCGACGTCGTGATGCCGCACATGCTGGGCCGCGACCTGGCCGAACGGTTCGCCGAGGTGCGGCCGGCGGCCAAGGTGCTCTTCATGTCCGGCTACGCGCGGCCGGTGCTCGCGTCGCAGGGCACGCTCGCGCCCGGCGTCACCCTGGTCGAGAAGCCGTTCAGCAAGAACCAGCTGCTCACTGCGATCCAGCAGGTGCTCGACGCTCAGTTGTAGGCGTGTTCGGTGTTGAAATCGTCGAGCATGCGGGCCAGCCCGTTCATCGACCGCGCGGGCAGCACCTGACCCGCCGCCCGCCGGAACGCGGCGTCGCCCAGCGCGGCCCGCAACCGGCTGAGTTCGGCCAGTTCGAGCGGCGCGTCGATCGTGAACTCGACCACGAACGCCCGGCAGTGCAGCGCGACGGCGGCCGGCAGCCGCCCGGTGAGGGTGCACAGCAGGCCGAGCCGGTGCAGTCCGGACGCCATCCCGGCCCGGTTGCCCCGTTCGGCGTCCACGGCCAGGGCCCGCCGCAACTGCCGCTCGGCCGTGACCGGGTCGTCGCCGGCCAGGCCCAGCTGATCCCATCCAGCCGGGCCGGCCCGCTCGCCCAGCCGCTCGTCGATGGCCAGCGCACGGCTGCGATGCCCGGACGCCTCTTCGGCGTCGCCCAGCCGGGACGCCGTGTCGCCGGCCCGGCTGGCGTGGTGCCGCACCTCGAGCAGGCCCTGGGTCAGCACGTCGTCCACGGTGCTGGTGACCGCCTCGGCCAGCGGTCCGCCCTGGGGCCAGCTCGACGCCCACCCGGCCGGGTCGCCGATCCCGTTCGCGGCCAGCACGGTCTCGAGCCGCTCGGCCACCTCGGCGAAGCCCACCGCACCGTGGCAGAGCAGCGTGTCCAGGTCTTCCAGGGCCCGGGGACGACCGCCGCACAGCGCCCACGCCCGGGTCTGCTGCTCGGTGCTCAGCGGGGCCAGGCCCGGCAGCGACCGCATGAGCCGGACGGCGTCGCCCGGGGTGAGTGGTCCGAGGCGCAACTCGGCCAGGTGTTCGTGGGTCCGGCCGGGCAGGGTCACCGGATAGCGGCTGGTGATCACCAACCGGCGCGGGCCCGGCTCGCGGACCCATGCGGCCAGGAAACCGGCCACGGCCGGGTCGACCGGCTCGGCCCGGCCGCCGCCGCGGGGCACGGTGGCCAGGTCGTCGATCACGAGGGTGACGGCTCGCGGCTCGCCGAGCGCGGTCACCAGCTCTTCCACGGTGGCCGCGCCGGGGACGCGGACGGTCTCCCGATCGTCGAGCCGGCGCAGCAGCTCGGCCGCCAGGCGGGTCTTGCCGATGCCCTCGACGCCGTGCACCACGACCCCGCGCACCGCGACACCGTGCACCAGGAGCCCCGGAGGGCAGGCGGCGCCGAGCAGCTCCCGCAGCTCGGCGCGGCGTCCCACGAACTCGGCCATGCGACGGCCTCCCGTCGTAGCGCGACCCCGGCGGGTCGCGCATTACCGACGGTAAGACCCCGATGCACGCGAGTCCATAACCTGGCGTGCCTCGCTCACGCGGAATCAGCGCTCGGCGCGCTCCTCATCCTCGGATTCCACAGCGTCCTCTTCGCTGTGCCGCTGCGCCGGAACGGCGTCGTCGACCTCGTCGGCACCGTGCCGCGGGCCGCCCGCCTCGGCCGCCTTGGCCGGCTCGCCACCGGGAAGCTCACCGTTCACCTGGGGCTGGTCGACCCAGAGGGCGCGCAGTTGACCCTGCATGAAGTTGGTCAGGCGCGACCGGTACTCACGGTCGAACTGCTCGAGCGCCTCGATCTGCTGCTGCAGGGCCTCACGCTTGGTGCCGAGGCTGCCGACGACGTCGTCGTAGCGCTGGCGGGCCTGGAGGTTGAGGTGGTCGGCGGTCGCCTGGGCGTCGTCGGCCACCGTCTCGGCCTGCGAGCGGGCGTCGTTGACGATCTTCTCGGCGGTGCGGCGCGCGTCCTCGGTGCGGGCGTGCGAGTCGCGGGCGATCTGCTCGGCGGCGGCGCGCGCGTCGGTGAGGATCTTCTCGGCCTCGCGGCGCACGTTGTGCGCGTGCACCTGCGCGTCGCGGGCGACCTGCTCGGCGGCGGCCAGCGCGTCCGTCCGGATCTTGTCGGCCTGGTGGTGGGCCCGGGCGACGTGCTCCTCGGCCGTGCGCTGGGCCAGGGTCAGCACCTGGAGGGCCTGGTTGCCCGGCTGAGCGCCACCCGGCGCGGCGGCGGCCTGCGGCGCGGCCGCCTGCTGCTGCTGTTGCTGGGGCTGCTGACCCGGCTGCGGGGCGACGAGGGCGTGCTCTGAGGTCTGGCTGTCCGCTGATGTCCCATTGAGCAGCACTTTGACACGATCCTTCATGCGGTTGTCGGACACTGATAGACCTCCGTTGTTGCGAGCCCGGTCATACGCCCACTCGCACGGGGCTGGCGTGATCCGCGGGATGCTATCAACCTGAGCAGCGGATTAGCGAGAGGGCCGACGGACCCCACTACCCTGGACACATGGCCGACGACGAGGTGGCCCGGGTCGTACGCGAGATGTTGTCCGTGATTCCCGCGGGCTGCTCCTGGTTGCTTCCGGTGACCAACGACGACGGCACCGTCACGGACTTCCGGATCGCCGCCGCCGGCGGCACCACCCGCGACATCTACCAGCGCGGCGTCAAGCGGGTCGACGGTCTGGTCAGCCAGTTCTATCCGAGCGTGGTCGGCGGCGAACTGTGGCACATCTATCACGATGTGCTGCGCACCGGCGAGCCCCGGCGGATGGAAGAGTTCCGCTACGACGAGACGCAGGCCGGTGTCGTCGCACATTCACTCTTCGACGTGACCGTCCACCGGGTGCTCGGCGGCCTGCTGGTGTGGTGGCAACGCCTCGACGAGGACCGCCGCCGGCTCGCGAACACCGAGCTGCTGGGCAGCCTCGGCTGGTCCGAGTACGACCTGGGCACCGGCGAGTCGACCTGGTCGCCGGGCATGTACCGGATCTTCGAGCACGACCCGGATCTCGGTCCGCTCTCGCGCGCCCAGCTGGCGGCCACCATCCCGGCCGAAGACCGCGGGATCAGTGAGACGGCCTGGCAGACCCTGGACAGCGGCGCGGCCTCCGACGTCACCGTGCGGTTCCAGGTCGGCGCGGGCGTGAAATACCTGCGCATCCTGTCCGACCTGGTCTGCGACTCCGGCGGCAAGCCGCTGAAGATCAACGCCGTGGTGCAGGACGTGACCGCCCGGGAGGACTCCCGGACGGCGATCGACCGCCTCCGCGACCAGCTGCGCACCCGGGAGATGACCGCCCTGGCCGAGCACCGGCTGGCCACCCAGCTGCAGCACATGATCCAGCCGGTGCCGCGCGAGCCGCTGCCGCTGCCCGGGCTGCGGGTGCTGGTCAACTATCTGCCGGCCGGCAACTCGATCCAGGTCGGCGGCGACTGGTACCACGCGGAGACCCTGCCCGACGGGCGGGTGGTGCTGGCGGTGGGCGACGTGGCCGGGCACGGGCTGGGTGCGGCCAACGGCATGGCCCACCTGCGGTTCGCGCTGATCGCCTGGCTGTCGATCGGCGTGTACGACCCGGCCACGCTGCTCGGTCACCTCAACCGGCTCTGCGGGCGGCTGCGGATCAGCGGCACGGCAGTTCTGGGCGTCTACGACCCGGCGCCCCGTCGGCTGGAGTGGGGGCGGGCCGGGCATGCGGCGCCGCTGCTGGCCCGGAACGGGACGGCGGAGTCGTTGCCCCTGGGCCGGGGACTGCTGCTCGGCGCGGACGACTCGGCGTCGTACGAGGAAATGTCGGAAACGCTGGAACCGGGCGACCGGGTGCTGTTCTTCACCGACGGGCTCGTCGAACGGCGGGGCGGACCGTCGCTGCTGCCCGGCGTGCTGGCCCGTCTGGCCGGCGGGGACGATCCACTGACCACGCCCAGCCCGGACGACGACACCTGCACGCTGCTAGCGACTGTGCTCTAGATCGAGCTCCAGCCGCACCCTGGTGCTGTCACCGGCCGTCTCGACCGCCACCTCGTCGCAGATCCGCTCGACGATGGCCAGGCCGCGCCCGCGCAGCGCGTCGGCCGCGGGCATGTCGCGCCCGAGCGGCCGGAGGGCGCCGCCGTCGGTCACGTCGCAGATGACCCGGCCGCCGGACGACCACACCCGCACCCGGCCGCCGCCGTCGGTGTGCTGCAACGTGTTCGTGGCCAGCTCGCTCACGGCCAGGATGAGCAGCTCGGCCCGCTCCTCGGGCAGACCCAGACCGGCCGCCCGGTCACGGACGAACTCGCGCACCTTGGCCAGGTCACCCGGTTCCGCGTACGAGGTCTCGTCGGGCTCGCCGCTCATTCGCCCGCCGCCCGGCGGAGTGCGGGCGGATGAGCCGCTCATTCGCCCGCCGCCCGGCGGGGTGCGGGCGGGCCCAGCAGCTCGGAGACGCCGGTGATGTCGAGGACGGAGGCGACGGCCCCGGTCGGGTTGACCACCGTGACCCGGCCGCCGCGGGCACGTGCCTCGTGGTGGGCCACGATCAGCCCGTGCACGCCGCTGGAGTCGAGGAACTCGACCGCGCCGAGATCGACGACGACGAGCGGGGACGTGCGGACGGCGGCGTCGAGGACGGTGTGCAGCTGGTCGCGGACCGCCAGGTCACACTCGCCGGCCAGGGTCACGCGCACCTGCCCGGCCTCTTCGTCGGTTCTCGCCTCGAAGCGCCCCATCGGGCACATGATCGCACCTTTTGGCCGGTGAGTCCCCACCGTCATCCGGCCGGTATCTATACAGCTCACGAATCGGTCTGCGTAGGATCAAACCGTCAAATACCCCTTTTTACGACGCTTGGGATGGACCATGAAGCTGCGACGGTTGCTGGTTGTCCCGGTCGGCCTTCTCCTGCTGGGCGGCGGCGTGGCCCACGCCTCGGCCGACTACGAACTGGCCTACTGGCCGATGAACGAGCCCCCCGGCTCCCGCGTCATGCGCGACGCCACCGGGCACGGTTTCGACGGACAGATCGGCCGCGACGTGGCGGTCGGCCTCCGATCCGGCGACAAGATCGCCTACGGCTTCGAGCGCCTCGAACCGGACACGCCGCCCACCCGCCCCGGCCACGTGGTGACCGTCCCCGACGACGACCGGCTCGACCCCGGCACCCGTGACTACGCGATCGGCATGCGGCTGCGGACCCGCGACTGGTTCGGCAACATCGTCCAGAAGGGACAGGCCACCGTACCGGGCGGAAGCTTCAAGATTCAGATCCCGAGCGGACGGATCCAGTGCTGGTTCCGCGGCTCGCACACCTCGCTGCTCGTGACGGCGCCCAAGCCCATCAACGACGGGGAGTGGCACACCGTACGGTGTGAACGAACCCGCGACGGTGTGACCCTGCTGATCGACCGTCAGGTGGTCGCCTCCAAGTCCGGCTGGACCGGCGACATCGCCAACTCGTGGCCCCTCTCGATCGGCGGGAAGACCAACTGCGACCAGGTGAAGGTGGGCTGCGACTACTTCGCCGGCGACATCGACTACGTCGCTGTGGACGTTGACGAACCCGACTGGTAACACCAGGTAACTGGTGTTGACACCTGTCGCGATCCGGGCGAATGTTCTGCGGGTGAGCGAAGAGTGGCCGGATGCGGGAACCCTGCTGGCGGCGCGTTACCGCCTGGTCACGCTCCTCGAGACAGGCGGCATGTCGACCATCTGGCGCGCCGACGACGAACTGCTCGGCCGGCCGGTCGCGGTCAAGCTGCCGCTCGGCGCCCAGGTGGTCTGGCGTGAGGCCCGGATGGGCGCCAAGCTGCAGCACCCCAACATCGCGGCCGTGCACGACTATCGCGAGGCGGTCCGTCCGGACGGGACGGTGGCGCCCTTCGTGGTGATGGAGCTGCTGGCCGGCGAGAGCGTGGCCGCCCGCCTGGAACGCGAGTCGATCGAACTGCCCGAGGCGGCGCGGATCGGGGCGGCGGTGGCCGACGCGCTGGCCGCGGCCCACGCCAACGGGGTGGTGCACCGCGACATCAAACCGGGCAACGTGATGCTCACCCCGACCGGCATCAAGATCCTCGACTTCGGCATCAGCGCGACCGCGGGCGAGCCGGACGACGACGACACCGGCTCGACCTTCGGCACGCCGGCCTACGTCGCCCCCGAACGCCTCGACGGCATGCCGGCCGAGCCCGCGACCGACGTGTACGGGCTGGGCGTGCTGCTGTTCGAGATGGTGACCGGGGATCCGCCCTATCCGGTCGACACCTGGGAGGAGCTGGCCGAGGCCCGGGCCGACGGTCCGCACGTGCTGCCGGAGGAGTTGCCGGCCGCGTTCCGCGACATCGTGGGCCGCTGCCTGTCCGACTCGCCCGACGAGCGGCCCGGGGCCGACGAGGTGCGCTTCGATCTGACCGCGCTGTGGCTCAAGCCGGACCCGCATGTGGTCAACCGGCCGAGCGGGGCACATCCGCTGAACGGCACCGGCGGCGCTCACGGGCCGTCGGATTCACGACCACCAGGCTTTTCCCGTACGCCGAACCAGCGCCCGGTCTCCGCATCCGCGACCCGCGCGACCACTCCCGAACTGCCTGCTCGCGGCGGTGACCGGCCTTATCGACCGGGCCGGGCCGCCCCCGCTACGGTCGCGTTGGACAAGCCGCCCACGCGGCGCTGGGTCGTGGGCGCGACGGCGGTGGCATTGCTGGCCGCCGCCGGCGGGGCGGTCGTGGCGATCAACTGGCCCCGCGACTCCAACGAGACTGCCGCTCCTTCACCCGAGCCACCGGTGGTGGCCACCTCGACGTCGGCGGCACCCCTGCGCACCCCGGCCAGCCTCGCGCCGACCACGCCGTCGTTCTCGCCCACGCCGAAGCCGACCCCCACGCTCGACTTCGACGACGCGGTCAGCCGTTTCCGCAGCACGGTCGAGGGCGGCGACATCCGCGAGGACGTGGCGACCGACCTGCTCAACTTCGTCCGCAACGTGGAGAGCGCCGAGGACAGCAACGTCGACGGCCGGATCGACGCGCTGCGCCGCAAAATCAACGACCGGGCTCGTGAGGGCGCTCTGTCCTCGGCTCAGGCGTCGCTGCTGCGCTCCCGCCTGGCCGACCTGGAATCAGCCGCCGGCATGTAGCTCCCGCCCGCCGAACAGAACCCGCCGAACAGAACCCGCGGAACAGAGCCCACCGCACCACTGGGGGGGGCCACCGCCACGCCGGATTTTATCGGATCTGGCGGCGATCTCCGGGTACAGCGGCGCCGCCCTGTGGACAAACTCGAACTGTGGACCACGCGGACCGGGGCTGAGCAGGCTTTCGTCAGGCCGAGCCGCGGATGACCAGGCTGGTCGGGAGCACGATCTCGCTGTCGCCGGGCTCGTCGCCGTCGATCTTGGCCAGCAGCAGCCGGACCATCTCGCGGCCCATCTCGGCGATCGGCTGGTCGACGCTGGTCAGCGGCGGCTCGGTGTGCCGGGCGATCACCGAGTCGTCGAAGCCGATCACGGCTACGTCGTCGGGCACTCGCCGGCCGTGCTGGCGCAGCACCTGCATCGCGCCGGCCGCCATCATGTCCGACGCGGCGAACACCGCGTCGAGGTCGGGGTGTGTCTCGAGCAGCCGCCACATGGCCGCGGCGCCGCTCTCCTCGCTGAAGTCGCCGAACGCGACCGGCCCGTCACCGACCACGTCGCGGTAGCCCTCGAGCCGCGCGATGCCGGCCGCCATGTCGAGGGGCCCGGTGATCGCGGCGATCCGGCGGCGGCCCTGCGACCACAGGTAGGAGACGGCCTCACGCGCGCCGGCCCGGTTGTCGGCGTCGACGTAGGTGCCGCGTTCCGCGTATGTCGGACGGCCGGCCCGTACGGTGGCCACGCCCCGTTCCTCGAGCACGGCCGGCAGCGGGTCGTCGCCGTGCAGCGAGAGCAGCAGCGCGCCGTCGACGTGCTGGCGGGTCAGATAGCCCTCGAGCCGGCGCCGTTCCTCGGGCGCCTGCGCGATCATCAGGACCATCTGCAGGTTGCGGGCGACGAGCACGGACGAGATCGACTGCACTATGCGCCCGAAGAACGGCTCGGCGAAGAACCTCTCTCCCGACTCGAAGATCACCAGCGCGATCGAGTCGGTCCGCTGGGTCACCAGCGTGCGCGCGGCCCGGTTGGGCACGTAGCCCAGCTCCTGGATGGCATCCTCGACGGCCTGCTTGGCGCGCGGGCTGACCTGGGCCGACCCGTTCACCACCCGGGACACGGTGCCCCGGCCGACGCCGGCGCGCACCGCGACCTCTTCGAGGGTCGGCCGGCCGCTCGCCCGGTTCCGCTCTGCAGTCATCGCATGCCACCTCCCGCGCGCGAAAGGAGGTCGCGCCCGACACAAGGTACCTGCCCAGCGCTTCCAGGAACATGATCGCCCGGGGATGAGCGAGTTCAGCCGCTCCATATATCGATGACCATCGGTATGGTGAGCGCCGTGATGAGGTCGCGGGCCCGGTGGGCGGCGCTGGTCGCGGGCATTGTTCTGGTGCTGTTGTCGTGTGCGGTTCTCCTGGTGGTGCCCGCCGTGCTGGAGCCGTCGAAGCCCTGGGACGACGTCGAGGAGCAGCAGGCGGCCTGGGGCGCGACGCTCGACCGCGTGCTGTGGACCGGGTTCGGGCTGGGCACCCTGGGCGCTGCGCTGCTGGCGATCGGGTCCTACCGGCCGCGGCGTTAGCGGGGGCGGCGGAAACGGGTCAGGGCGGGTGTCGTCAGGGCGATCACGCCGGTGGCGACGAGCGCGGTCACGCCGCCCAGGATGAGGGTCGTTCCGCCCGACGACACCGAGGCGACCATCCCGGCCCGGAAGGTGCCGAGTTGCGGGCCGGCCGCTCCGGCGATGTGTTCCAGGGCCGAGATGCGGCCGCGGTAGCCGGGTGGCGTGACCGTCTGGATCACCGTGCCCCGGGCGACCACCGCCCAGGTGTCGGCCCATCCGGCCACGGCCAGCAGCGCGAGCACGACGAGCAGGTGGTCGCCGATACCGGCCAGCCCGAGCGCCACCGCCCACACGGCGCCGCAGGCCAGCAGGAGCCGGCCCGGACGCGTACGGCGGGTGGCCAGCCCGGACAGCACCGAGGCCAGCACCCCGCCGACCGCCAGCGACGTCGCGAACAGGCCCAGCACCTCGGGGCGCCCGCCGAACTTCTCGGTGTTGAGCACCGGGAACACCGCGATCGGCATGGCCAGCAAGGTGGCCGCGAGGTCGGCCAGCAGGGCACCGCGTACGGGAGGGGTCTTGATCGCATAGGACAGACCGGCCGCCACCGCCCGCAGACCCGGTGTCCCCTCGGCCTCCGCCACCCCGGACGGCAGGCCGGCCAGGCCGGCCAGCGCGGCCGTGAAGGTCAGCGTGTCGAAGGCCAGGCACCAGCCGACGCCGGCGACCGCGGTCAGCGCGCCCGCCGCGGCCGGGCCGAGCAGCATCGCCACCTGGAACGACAGGTGGTTGAGGGCCAGCCCGGCGGCCAGCCGGTCACCGGTGAGCAGCGCGGGCACGAACGTCTGACGGGCCGGGCCGACCAGCGCCGACAGCGCCGACTGGGCGGCGACGAGCAGCAGCATGGCCGGCACGCCGCCGAGGTCGGTGAAGGCGACGACCGTCATCGCGGCGGCCACCACGATCTGGGCCGCCGTGCATCGCAGGGCGAGCCGGCGCCGGTCGACGTGGTCGGTGAACGCGCTGCCGACCAGCGCGAGCACGATCAGCGGCACGCCGGCGGCGAGCCCGACGAGACCGAGGGCGGCCTTGCTGTGCGTGCTGTCCCAGACGTAGAAGAGGACGGCGAAAGTGCCGAACTGGCCGCCGAACCCGGACGCGGTCGTGCCCAGCCAGAGCCGCCGGAACGTGCGATTCTCACGCAGCGGCCGCAGGTCGGTCAGGACAGGCATGCGCGCAGGCGTCCGGCGAAGGGCCGCTCCTCCAGCAATGCGCGCAGGTCGGCCGTGACCTGGGTCAGCGAGTAGGGCAGTTCGGCGTCGAGCTGCCGCACCGCGGTCTCGGTCGCCCGCCATTCCGCGACCAGGAACGGCATGTGCTGCTCGCTGCGGGCGGTGAGCCGGAGCGGACGCGTACGGGCATCGACCCCGACAACGCTCTCGACGAACCCGGCCTTCGTCATCGCCGCCGCGGTCTGGCTCATGGCCGAGTGCGACACCCCGCGACGCTCGGCGAGCTGGCGGATGGTCATCGGCCCGAACCGGTGCAGGGCGATCAGCGGCCCGACGAACCGGGTCCGCATGCCCTCGATGCCGGCGTCGGTGTAGAGCGCGGCGATGTCCTGGTCGAGTTCGGCCAGCAGCGCGTGCAGATCGCTCCAGTGGTTGCTGTCGAGAAGGTCCACCCGAGCAATGTAACAGCGCTTATATATTCCGTACGAACCGAGGCATCGTCACCACCACGGCCGACCCCTGCCCGGGTTCGCTGTCGATCCGGATCGATCCGCCGTGGCTGTCGACGATCGCCTTGACGATGCTCAGGCCCAGGCCGGCGCCCTGCACCTCGGCCCGTTCGGCCTCGGCCGCGCGGCGGAACGGGGCCATCACCTGTTCCCGGTCGGCGGCGCTCATCCCGATGCCGGTGTCGCGCACGACCAGGACGGCGTCGTCCCCCTCGGCGTACGCGCTGACCGTGATGCCGCCGCGGGGCGTGAACTTGACCGCGTTGAGCACCAGCCGTTCCAGCACCTGGATGAGCCGGGCCTCGTCCGCCTCGACCAGCACCGGCCCGCCGGCCTGCACGCTGAGGTCGAGACCCCGGCCGCGGGCCAGCACGCTGTTGCGTACCACCGCGGCCCGGGACAGCTCGGACAGGTCGACCACACGCTTGGTCAGGCGCAGTTCGGCCTGCGCGGCCAGCAGCATGTCGTCGACCAGGGCCATCAGGCGGTCGGAGTTACGCCGGATGCGGGTGAGGAACTCGATGCCGGTGCTGGGCTCGACGTCCTCCTCGGCCAGCATCTCGAGGTAGCCGTTGATCGAGGTCAGCGGCGTACGGAGCTCGTGCGTGACCCGCGAGATGAACTCGTCCTTGATCCGGTCGGCGTCGCGCAGCCGCTCGTTGGCCGCGTCCAGGCCACGGGCGTACTGGCGCAGCTCCAACTGGGCCATGACGTGCCGGGCCAGCGTGCGCAGACCCTGACACTCCGCCGGGGTGAGCAGGCGGGGCTCGGTGTCGATGACGCACAGGCTGCCCAGCGGCTCGCCGGTCGAGCTGATCAGCGGCGCGCCCGCGTAGAAGACGACGCCCGGCTCGCCGGTGACCAGCGGGTTGTCCTGGAATCGGGGGTCGAGGCGCGCGTCCGGCACCTGCATGACCTCGTCGGCGTACATGGCGTGGGCGCAGAACGAGTGCTCGCGGTCGACCTCGCAGACGTCGACGCCGACGCGGGCCTTGAGCCACTGGCGGTCGGAGTCGATCAGCGACACGGCGGCGATCGGGGTGCGACACAGCTGGGCGGCCAGCGTGGCGATGTCGTCGAACTCGGGCTCGGGCGCGGTGTCGAGCACGCGGTAGCTGCGCAGGGCGGCCAGACGCCGCTCCTCGGCGGCGCGCTCCGCGACCAGTGTGTCCGACATATGTCCCGAGTCCTTCGCCAGTGAGTGGGCCTTCGTCCTGTCACCGGGGAACGGTCGGTCGGGCGCCGCGGGGACTGAAGGATTCGGCGGGGTGCAGGGCGGTGGCTCTTAGGAATTGCCTCGCCTGTGCTCGAAGATCAGGTAGGTCTCGGTGCCCGCGATCAGGCGGGTGCCGCTCAGGCGCTCGGTGATCACCTCGCGCAGGTCCTCGACGTCGGCCGTCGCCACGTGCAGAAGGAAATCGTACGATCCGGAGACGAAATACACGTCGCGAACGGCGGGAATGCCGGCCAGCGACTCGGCGAACTTGCCGATCGCGTCGCGTGACTCCGAGCGGATCTTCACCGCGATCATCGCCTCGATCGGCCGGCCGATCCAGGACGGGTCGACGTCGGCGTGGAAGCCGCGGATGGCGCCGATCTCGCGCAGCCTCCGGATGCGGGTGAGGCAGGTGCTCGGCGCGATGCCGACGCGATCGGCGAGGGCGTTGTTGGGCATGCGCCCATCGACCTCGAGCAGCGCCAGCAGCTCCCGGTCGATGTGATCCAGACCTCGAAGATCCTTCGGTACGTCGGTCATTTTGTCCGCACCCTCCGCATCATCTTCTCCATGCGTATTGCAGACAGAATCTTATGCGGTTCTGTTGCGCCTAAACAGCACATCGTTCCACGCTGATGCAAAGACGAAGGGAAGAGGGCCATGCGGATCGGCGTGCCGGCGGAGATCAAGAACCACGAATATCGAGTCGCGATCACCCCGGCGGGGGTCGCCGAGTTCGTCCGGCGCGGGCACGACGTGCTCATCGAGGCGGGCGCGGGCACCGGCTCGGCCATCACCGACCAGGACTACGTGGCCGCGGGCGCCGAGATCGCCCCCGACGCCGACACCGTCTGGGCCGCCGCCGACCTGCTGCTCAAGGTCAAGGAGCCGATCGCCGCCGAGTACCACCGGCTGCGCGCCGGCCAGGTCCTCTTCACCTATCTGCACCTCGCGGCCGACGCCGACGGCACCAAGGCCCTGCTGGCCAGCGGCACCACCGCCATCGCGTACGAGACGGTGCAGCTCGCCGACGGGTCGCTGCCGCTGCTGGCCCCGATGAGCGAGGTCGCCGGGCGCCTCGCCCCGCAGGTGGGGGCGTACAGCCTGATGCGCAACTCCGGCGGACGCGGCGTGCTCCCCGGTGGCGTTCCCGGGGTCAGCCCGGCCAAGGTCACCGTCATCGGCGGCGGCGTGTCGGGCGTCAACGCCGCGACCATCGCGCTCGGGCTGGGTGCCGACGTCACCGTGCTCGACCTGAACATCAACCGGCTGCGGCAGATCGACGCCCAGTTCGGCGGGCGGGTCAAGACGCTGGTTTCCTCCTCGTACGCGATCGAGCAGTCGGCGATCGAGGCCGACATGGTGATCGGCGCCGTCCTCGTGCCCGGGGCCAAGGCTCCCACGCTGGTCTCGAACGAACTGGTCAAGCGGATGAAGCCCGGTTCGGTGCTGGTCGACATCGCGATCGACCAGGGCGGCTGCTTCGAGGACTCGCGTCCGACCACGCACGAGAACCCGGTCTACAAGGTGCACGAGTCGGTCTTCTACTGCGTGGCCAACATGCCGGGCGCCGTGCCCAACACCTCGACGTACGCCCTCACGAACGCCACCCTCCCGTACGCGCTCAAGCTGGCCGATCTGGGCTGGAAGGACGCGCTGCGCGCGGACCCGGCCCTCGCCGCCGGCCTGAGCACGCACGACGGCCAGCTGACCAACGCGTCGGTCGGCACCGCGCTGGGCCTCCCGTCGGTGGAGATCGCGTCGGTCCTCTGAGTTCGTGAAATGGGCCGCCCCGGCTGGGGCGGCCCATTTGTGCTTTACAGGTGCCGCTCGATCTGGGTCAGATCGGCGTCCGACAGCCGGTCGGAGCTGGTGTTGCGCTGGTGCCAGAACGGGTAGCGCAGCGGCTCCCCGCTCACGTCGTCGAGCGCCTTGATCTCGTCCGCGGTCAGCTCGAGATCGGCCGCGGCCAGGTTGTCGCGCAGCTGGTCGGTGGTCCGCGCGCCCACGATCAGCGACGTCACGCCCGGCTTCTGCGCGATGTAGGCCAGCGACACCTGCGCCGCCGACACCCCGTGCGACTCACCGATCTTCACGGCGAGCTCGATGGTGTCGTACAGCTTGTCCTCGTCCTGGATCGGCGGTTCGCTCCAGTCGGTGAGGTGCCGACTGCCCTCGGGCGCCTGTACGCCACGCCGGTACTTGCCCGACATCAGGCCACCGGCCAGCGGGCTCCAGACCAGGATGCCGACGCCCTGGTCGACCGCGGCGGGCACGATCTCGGCCTCGATGTCGCGGCTGACCAGCGAGTAGAACACCTGGGTGCTGGCGAAACGCTCGATCTGCCGGGCGTCCGAGATGCCGAGCGCCTTGACCATCTGCCAGGCCGCATAGTTGGAACACCCGACGTAGCGGACCTTGCCACTGCGCACCAGGTCGTCGAGCGCGGTCAGCGTCTCTTCGAGCGGCGTCTGCCCGTCCCACTCGTGCACCTGGTAGAGGTCGATGTAGTCGGTGCCGAGCCGGCGCAGGCTGGCCTCAGCCCCGCGGATGATGTGGTGCCGCGAGAGCCCCGCGTCGTTCTGCCCCTCACCCATCGGCATCCGCACCTTGGTCGCGATCAGCACGTCGTCCCGCTGATCACCGAGGGCCTCGCCGAGAATCTCCTCACTGAGCCCGGCCGAGTACACGTCGGCCGTGTCGATCAGGTTGACGCCCGCATCCTTGGCGATGGCGATCTGCTCCCGCGCCCCGGTCACATCGATCTTGCCGACCGGTGACGCCCACCCGGTGCCGCCGAAGCCCATCGTGCCCAGAGTGAACGTGGAGACCCTCAGGCCGGTACGGCCGAGCTGCCGGTACTGCATGTCATTCCCTCTTTCTGACCATCGTCGAGCACTGTTCCCACCCTTACCCGCCGTCGCGCGGCTGTCCACCGGAACAGGTGCGATCAAGAACGCATCGGAGCAGCCCCGGTCCGCGGGCGCTCTCCTTTCTAGTGACGTCAGAGGCTTCCCGCGTACGGACGGAGCAGCCGGACGGCCTGCGCTTCCGCCAGACCTTCGACGGGTCCGGTCGGCGGCTGCGGGCCGACTACGTGACCGACCCGGCCCGGTCGTCGGTGCCGGTCGACCTGGACTTCCGGGCCGGACGTGGGCATGGGCTGTACGCGGTCTTCGACCCGTCGCTGGGGAACTCGCGGAACGGCGACTCGGGGCGCACCGTCACCGGCGGGCTCGTGGCGTCCGACGGTGCGCTGGCCGGAGACTTCCGGGCCGCGTCGAGTGGGTCAGCGACGGGCCGGCCGACCTGCGGGACGGGCGGATGGACTGGCACTACCGGTCGGCCGGACCGGGCAGCCTGATGCAGACGGCCGAGATCCGGGGCGGGCACTCCACGCCGGCCCTGTCGTTCGCTGCCTCGGAGGCCGGGGCGCTGGCCGCGGCGAAGGCGTCGCTGCGGGCCGGTTTCGGGCGGGTCGCGCGCGATTACGCGTACGGATGGAAAGGGTTATCTCTCGGGGTTGGAAAGCCGCCGATCGGGGCGGATCGAAAGGTGTGGACGACATCGGCGCTGGTGCTCGCGGCGGCGGACCGCTCGCCGTCGACCAGCGTCGGGTGGTGGATCCGAGCTTCCTCGACCTGGTCCGGCTGGGCATCCTTCCGGCGTCCGACCCGTAGGTGGTGAACACCCTGTCAGTCGTGGACGAGCAGCTCGGCGTGCCGACCCGGAACGGGCTACTACTGGCGCCGTTCGACGGGGTCGGCGAGAAGCTGCGCGGCACTCCGTGGGAGTACGGCCTGCCCGGCGGCTCGCTACTGACCCGCGGCCGGGCGTGGCCGCTGCTGAGTGGGGAGCGGGCGAATACGAGATCGGCCCGCGCGGCGCGACCTGGACGCGATGACCCGGGCCGCCGGGCCGGGCGGAATGATCCCCGAGCAGGTGTGGGACCAGGCCGGACCGGGCACCCCGACTCTGTCGGCGACCCCGCTGACCTGGGCCCACGCCCAATACCGGCGGCTGGCCCGCAACCTCGGCGAGCGCCGGATAATCGAGCAGCCGACCGTGGTGGCCGACCGGTAGGTTCGCTGAATGATCGTGACGGCTTCGGATGGGACGCGGCTTTCGGCTCGCCGCACGGGTGCAGGCACGCCGGTCGTGCTGGTGCACGGGTCGGCGGGCGGGCTCGGCTCGTTCGACCCGATCGTGCCGCTGCTGGCGGATCGGTTCGAGTTGTGGACGTACGCGCGGCGGGGCTATGCGCCGAGCGACGTGCCCGACCGGCCCAAGACCTACGCCGACGACGTGGCCGACCTGCGGGCCGTGCTCGACGCGGTGGGGCGGCCGGCCCACGTGGTTGGCGTGTCCTACGGCGCGACGGTCGCGCTGCACGCGGCCCCGATCGACGGGCGCATCGTGTTGTTCGAGCCGGCACTGTTCGCGGCCGGGCCGGCGATGCCGCTCGACTCCTATCGGAAGCTGGTCGAGGCGGGTGACCTCACCGGGGCGGCGCGGCTCTTCGCGGGCGAGGTGGCCCGGGTGCCGGCGGAGATGCTGGCCGGCATCACGGCGATGCCGCTCGCGGAGGCCGTGGGCTGCCTGCACGATCTCGAGGCGATGGCGGCGGACTCTCCGGATTTGTCGCGCTGGTCCGGCGTACGGGAAAATGTCCTCCTGATGCAGGGCAGCGACTCGTGGGATCCGCTGCCGGCCACGATGGACGCCCTGGCCGCACCCGGGTGGCAGCGGGCCGTGCTGGCGGGCCAGTCGCATTTCGCGACGCACACCGCGCCCGAGCTCTTCGCGTCGACCGTCGCCGAGTTCCTCGCTTAGGCCTGTTAATAACTGGGGTCGGAGTGAGGCGGGATCTGGCGGCACCATCGAGCGCAGGACTCGCCGCGCGGGAGGGTCAGCGGGAGCGGGCGGGCCCCTCCGCAGCCCCGGGTGAGTTATGAAACAGGCCTTGGCTGACACCTCTCAGCAGGGGGCGCCGACACGGACTGTGGCCCGGGCCTCGCGGCCGTTCGCGCGGATCGTCAGAGGCACGCAGGTGGGCGTGGTGACGTGGAAGCCGCCGGCGAAAGCCAGCCACTCGTGGGCGCTCGGGCAGGCGGGGACGCGGATGGTCGTGCCCTCAGGACCGGGACTGCCCCAGCCGATCGTGACGCCCGGCGTGGTAGTGGTCAGCTCGACCGCGGTGCCGGCGCGCACCAGAAGGCCGGTCTTCGCGAAAAGGCGCCCCGCCCCATCGTCCTGAGGCTCCAGCATGATCACCGGCAGGGCAACAGCATCAAGCGATTTCCCGTACGTCCGGTCGGGCGCGACGCCGCCGATATCGTCCCCGCAGTCCACCACGCCAACGCTCCCGGGCCCCGTTTTCCCCGCCGTCCCCGTCGAGCCGCCCGGAGTCGCCGCCGCGCCGCCCGCCGTCGCCGCCGCGCCGCCCGCCGTCGCCGTCGCGCCTCCTGGCGTTGCCGGCGCTTGGTCTGGCGTCTTCGCCGAGCAGCCGGTCAGCAGCGAGACGCACAGCAGCGCCGCGATGATCCTCATGCCGGGATGACACCGCCGCCCGCGGTTCAGTTCCCCTCTTCCAGGATTTCCTTGAGCCGGGCCAGGTCGGCGCTGACCCGGCCGGTGTCGGCCGCGAAGTCCTCGTCCGATGTGCCGGGCATCCGCCGCACCGAGAAGACGATCTCCGAGCCTTCCCCGTAGGGCACCACCCGCACCGGATTGAGGAACTGCTCCCCCGATTCCAGCGTCACGACGTGGTCGAGCACGCCGAACCCGTTCTTCGGCGCGAACTCGACCCGCACCCGTCCGAGCAGGTCGGACCGGACGAACCAGGCGCCGTCGATCCGGTCCACCGAACTGCCCAGACCGGGGGCCCAGGCGATCAGGTTGGCGGGGTCGGAGACGTACGCGTAAACGTCGTTGGCGGGACGATCGATGCGCTCCGCCAGGTGGGCCGTGTCAGTCGTCATGCCTCCGATCATCGCGCTTCACCCGAAATGCCGCAGCTCCGGCCACATCTGACTCCACGGGGCGGGGAGCTGCTTACAGACGTACAGGAAAGCCTCGGTCTCCTCATTGCCGACGCCGGCGCTGTTGGAAAGCTGTCCGACCTGGTCACAGCCCCCGAACGTGGCGTTCACCCGATCGGGCGGCGCCTGCGACAGCACCACCGCGATCGTCTTGCTGTCGGGCGGCGGCGGGAAATAGCCCAGCTCGTTGTGGCCGCTGTAGACGTCGCGGACGCCGTAGCGGTCGAGCGCCCCGGCCTCCCCGTAGTTGCCGGTGAAGACGACCGCCCGGGCCCGCTCGTCGGGGGTCAGCGTGGCCAGGGCCTGTTCGACCTGGCTCACGTATTCGGGCCAGCCGATCTGGTCGGC
Organism: Paractinoplanes bogorensis; assembly: GCF_018829635.1. GTDB lineage: Bacteria > Actinomycetota > Actinomycetes > Mycobacteriales > Micromonosporaceae > Actinoplanes > Actinoplanes bogorensis. Next base: position 332,141 of record NZ_JAHKKG010000011.1, on the reverse strand, counting down.
CATCACGATGTTGATGTCGGTGATCGGGCCGAGCTTGTCGGCGGGCAGCACCGGCAGCGCGAACACGACCGCGAAGACCAGGTTGACCGCGACCACCACGCCCAGGGTCCGACGCCATCGCCACGTCTCGGCCGACACCGCCCCGATCGCGAACAGCGTCAGCACCAGCCCGGTCGTGTAATAGGGCTGGCCACCGGTGGCAAAGGTCAAGATCAGCATCAGCCCGTACGCCACCACGAGCGCCCGGAACCGCCGATAGGCCCCGATGATCCCCGCCACCAGCACCGGCAGCAGCGGAACGCCGATGATCACCAACTGGATCGGGAGCAGCATGATGCGGGACTCGGTGCCCTTGTCCTCAGCGATCGCGGCCGCCATGTGCGACTGCGGGAAGTCGTGGGTGACCTGGTAGATCAGGTTGGGCAGCCCGATCACCAGAGCCAGCGCGGCGCCCGCCCACAGCCACTTGCTCGCGAGTTCCCGCCGCGGCCCGGCGATCAGCAGGCCACCCGCCAGGCAGATGAGCAGCAGCACCACGAGCAGTTTGTTGTAGAGCCCGAGCCCGGTGATCACGCCCGCGACCAGCCAGGCCCGTTGCTGCCCGTGCACGACGGCCCGGACCGCGCAGAGCAGGATGCCCAGCCAGACCACCGTGTCGGTGTTGGCGGTGGACCCCACGTGCGCCCCGGCCAGCGGCAGCGTGCCGGCCGCCCCGATCGCGGCCAGCGTCTGCGCCACAGCCCGGCCGCCGAACTCGCGCGCGATCGCCGCCACCAGCACGGCCGCGACCCCGGCGAGCACGGCCGGCACGATCCGGATGGCCCACAGATGGTCGCCGAAGATCTCGATGCTGAGCCGCGCCAGCAGCGGCGTGAACGGGGGCTGGTCGACGTATCCCCACTGCGGATGCTGCCCGAGCAGCCGGAAGTACAGCTCGTCGCGGTGATAGTCGTAGCGGCCGGACAGCGCGATGAGCAGCAGCGTGATGCCCCCGGCGACCGCCAGGACCGGTCGCCAGGCCCACTCGCTCCGTCGCCGCTCGACGGTCGCGCTCAGCTCCACCATCGCCCCCTCAGGTTCACGACATGTAACTACCGGATCGCGTGCCGTGGCGCTGTCCCGCCTACCGCTGTCCTGCTTTTCCGACAAGTCCGGCTTAGCCGGTACTGCTCCGCCGACGATCCCGTCGCGGGTGCTTCGACAAAGACCGAAGCGTATTCATCCCTTATGGCCACGCGAGGCGGTCCGCCGCGGGTCTACGGTCCGGGCATGACCATCACTTTCTCGCGCCGGGCCGGGATCGCGGCCGCGGTTGTCATGGCGGCGGTTCTCGGTGGCGCCGGCGTCGGCTGGGCCGCGGCCACGAGCAGCGCCGAGCCCGCCATCCGGACGAGCACCCCGCACTCCGAGCGGGACGTGACCAACATCGACGTTCTGCGGCAGCAGCTGCGCAACTACTACGGCGATCCGCTCGGCTCGGGACAGTTCGCGACGGACAGCTACTACGCCCGCGAAGCGCGCCGGGTGGCCGCCGACGGCACGAGCTATCTCAGCCACCACCGGGCGTACGGGAAGGCCACCAAGGCGATCGTCCTGGACGTCGACGACACCACGCTCGCGACCTGGAACTACGAGATCGCGAGCAACTGGGCGTACAACCCGGCCACCAACGCCGACTTCGTGCTCGGGCAGAAGTTCCCGGCCGTACCGGGAATGGTCGCCCTGGCCACGACGGCCGAGCGTGAGGGCTACGCGGTCTTCTACCTGACCGGCCGGGGCGCCGCGCAGGAGCAGGCCACGCTCGGCAACCTGACCGCCGACGGCGTCGGGATCGACGCCGGCTACCCCAAGCCGACGACGCTGCGCGGTGGCGAGGACGGCCTGTTCACCAAGCCCGACGTGGCCGGCTACCCGGCCTATCTCAGGACGGCCTGCGCGGCCGATCCGGACGGCAAGTGCACGACGATCCACTACAAGTCGGCGACCCGCGCCCACATCGAGTCGCTCGGCTACGACATCGTCGCCAACTTCGGCGACCAGTACAGCGACCTGAAGGGCGGCCACGCCGACCGCGCCTTCAAGCTGCCGAACCCGAACTACTACCTGCCCTGACCGCTGATCACGCGCCCAGGCGGAACAGTTCGACGTGACGTTGCCGGGCGGGGACCTTCAGGGTGCGGAGGCTGCGCAGCACCTCGTGGGTCATCGGGGCGGGGCCGCAGACGTACACGTCCCGCTCGGTGATGTCAGGAACCAGGCCGCGCAGGTTGTCCGGGCTGAACGGCTGGTTCTCGCGGCTGGTGCGGCCGGTCAGCAGGTGCAGGCGGGCGTGCCGCAGGCGGGCCAGGTTGCGTAGCTCGCCCAGCAGCACGGCGTCGGCCGGGGTGCGGACCCGATAGAGGACGACGAGGTCACCCGAGAGCGTCTCGTCCTCGAACAGGGCCCGGATCGGGGTCACACCGATGCCCCCGGCGATCAGCAGCGTGTCCGGCCGGGTGCGGGCGACGGCGGTCAACGCGCCGTACGGGCCCTCAGCGAACACCCGGGTGCCGACCGGCAGATGGCGCAGGCCGGCGCTGGTGCTGCCGATCGCCTTGGCGGTCAGGCGCAGCGAGTGGCCGTCGGGCGCGGCCGACAGCGACCACGGGTTGACCTGCCACCAGCGGTTGTGCCCGGGGAACCGCCACAGGAAGAACTGCCCGGCCCGCGCGTGCAGCTTGTGCAGGTCACGGCCGGTCACGTGGACCGAGACGGCGTCGTCGGACTCGGCCACCACCGCCGCCACCCGCATCCGGTGCCGCAGGTTGCGCAGCACCGGCAGCACGACCCGCCCGGTCAGCAGCGCGCCGATGGCGAAGATCCACAGCCCCCACCAGTACGCCTGCGTGAAGTTGTTGGTCTTGAAGGCGCTCCCCTCGTACACCTGGTGGATCACGCCGAGCACGATCACGACGTAGACCACGAGGTGGGTCGCGTGCCAGGCCTCATACGAGAAACGCCTCCGCGCCGCCCGCACGGACGTCACCGCGACCACGCCCACCAGCGCCGCCGCGATCATCCCGAGGAGCACCGGCATCTGCTTGGCCAGGTTGGGGATCTCGGCGAAGAACGAGATCTTGTCGAGCTGTGAGTAGCCGAGCATCACGAATGTCGGATGCAGCACGACCAGCCAGAACAGGGTGAACCCGGTCCACCGGTGCCAGGTGGTGAGCTTGTCCATGCCCAGGCGGCGGTCGAGGAACGGCAGCCGGGCGATCAGCAGCAGCTGCAACGCCATGACGAAGGCGAGGTGCAGGCCCAGAATCCGCCCGATCGAGGTGAGAGTGTTGTGCGCCGGCGTCGCCGGATTCGCCAGCATCAGCTCGACGATCGCCAGGTTGACCAGCAAAAAGGCCCAGATCAGCGCGTACGCCGCGCCGGCCTGACCGGTCCGTCGGATGCGCGCTGGGGTTTCGGTGATCATCCGGTCCTCCCGAGGTGTGAGTCACTTTTACGGGCGACCGGGTGATCGCGCAACCACCCACACGACAGACAGCGGGCCGAGGTTCAGTCAGCCGGGATGACGTCACCCGCCGTGCCCGGGTGGCGCGGCCCGGCGATACTGGCCCCGGCGCCCGGGCAGCCGGGCGGGAAGGAGCGAGTAGTGACGCAGCGAGCACGACCGGGCGACGAGACCCAGCCGATCCGCCTCCCGGCATCCGACGACCCGACCGCGGCCGTCGGTGCCGAGGAGCCCGCTGCCCCCACTCCTCCGCAAGCCGACCCCGACCGCACAGCCCCACTGCGGCCGGTCTCCCCCGCGGACGCGCCCGCCCGCGCGGTCCCGGGCGCAGACGCTCCCATCCGAACGGCCTCGGGCGCAGACGCCCCCGTCCGCCCGGCCTCGGATCAGGCTGCGTCCCGCGGCCGGGTGACAGAGCAGGACCCGGAAGCGACGTCGGTGATCCCCTTGTCACAGGCTTCGGCCGACCGCCGGCCGGAACCGGGACAGAAACCCGGTCCGCGACCGGACGCCTACCGCGGACCGGCACCGCATGAGTCACCCTCGGCGGTGGCACCGACTGACTCCGACTCCACCACGCCGATCCCGATCTCACCACCGAACCGCACGCCGGACACCCGCACACCACAGACCTCTCCGGACGAGCGGGTCAGAGTTCCGCTCAACCGTCCGGCGACGCTGGCACAGATGACCGGGGTCCCCGCTCGCAAACGGCCCACCGGCGCCGGAGCGAACAGGCCGACCACCCACGGCGCATCCGTTCAGGACACTCCGGGGACGGCCGCGAGCCCAGATCCGCGGCCCAGCAATCTGGAAGGCCACCACGGGCCGGCCGCCGCTGACCAGGATGCACGACCCGACGCCCCGGGCGGCCGCGGCGGAGCGGTCGCGGTACCTGCCTCTCGCCCCGGGCCGACCCTGAGCAGTCGGGCGAACCCGCCGGTCCCGGCTTCCAGGCCGGAATCTACCCCGGCATCGCCGAACGCCCCGGAGAGCGACTCACCCGGGTCGCCCCGGCCGAAAACCACTTCTGGCGGCGGCGACCCGTCCAACACGGCTGTTGGAGGCGATCCGTCCGATACGGCTGGGGGTGGCGATCCGTCCAACCCGAACTCGCAAGCAGCCGCGCCGCCGAAGCCTGCCGCCACCTCCGGGAACCCGGCACCGACGCAGCAGCCCACCCCTCCGGCATCGTCGCCGGCCAGCACACCGCCCAATGCTTCCGCGGCACCGAGACCGGCCGGAAACGCCACACCCACCAAGCCACCCCAACCGCCAGGCGCGCCGACCTCGCCGCCCGGTGTCTACGGCAGCGCCAAGCCCACCGCTCAGACCACCAAACCGGCCGACGCACCATCACCGCGGCCGGAGACGCAGCCCGCCTCGACCAGCAACACCCCGACGTCACCGACCGGGGTTTACGGGAGCGCCACAACTACCGCGCCAGCCAACGGCGCACCAGCTGGCGGCGGGTCAGCTGGCGGCGCTCCAACTGGCAGCGGACCAACTGGCAGCGGGCCGACTGGTGGCGGGCCGGCTGGTGGCGGGCCGACTGGTGGCGGGCCGGCTGGTGGCGGGCCGGCCGGCGGCGCACCGACTGGTGGCGCACCACCTGGTGGCGGGCCGTCGAAACTGGTCGCCAGTCCTGGAAACGGCACGCCCTCACCGACGCCCACGCAGCCGACAACCGGTACGCCATCCTCCAGGGCCGGGGTCTACGGCAGCTCGGGCCAAGCGACGCCCCGACCACCCGGAGACACACGGACGCCGTCCAAAGCCTCCGGAAACGAACAAACCGCGCTGCACCCGTCAGTTGGTGCCGCGCGCCCTGATCCGGCGCAGCCCAGGCCGGCGAACACCTACGGCAGCACCGCAACCCCGGACACCCCGTCACCGAAGCCGGCCGAAACATACGGGGTGGCCGCGCGCCCTGACCAGGCACAATCCGAGCCGACCGAAACGCACGGCAACGAAGCGCGCCCAGGCACCGCACAGCCCAGGCAGGGCGGAACCTACGGCAGCCCGGCCGCACCCAGGCAGACCGGCACCTCCCCGGCCTCCGCAAACCGTGACTCGGCGCAGTCCAGGCCGGGCGCGACCTACGGCAGTGCCACCAACGCAGCGCAAGCCGGGCGGGCCGCGACATCCGCGAGCGCCTCACCACCAGACGCTGCGCAGTCCCGGCCGAGCGGAACCTACAGCAGCGCTACACCTCCGAGCAGTGCGCCGCCCGCCCAGCCCGGGGCCGCGCCCGCTGACAACGCGAAGCCGAAGCAAGCCGGAACCTACGGAAGGCCCACCAGCACACCGCCCGCCCAGCCCGGGATGTATGGCGGTGCCGAGGCACCGAGCGGCGCGCCACCTAAGCAAGGCGGCACCTACGGCAGCGCCGCCCCGGCCCAACCAGCAGGCCTCTACGGCAACGCCGCCGCACCCCAGCAAGCCGGCCACACTGCTGCACCCCAGCAGGGCAGCTACACCGCCACACCCCAACAAGCCGGCCGCACCGCTATACCCCAGCAGGCCAGCTACACCGCCGCACCCCCGCAAGCTGGGCACACAGCCGCACCCCAGAAGGGCGGCTACACCGCTGCGCCCCAACAGGGCAGCTACGCCGTCGCGCCACCGCACGGTGGCTACAGCGCACCACCCCCGCAGGGTGGTAACGCAGCGCCGCCCCGGTCCGCCGGGACCTACGGTGCGGGCGGGACAGCGTCGGGCGGGGGCCGGAAGAAGCGGCGAGGGCGGCTCATCGCCGTACTGGGAACCGCTCTTCTGCTTCTGGTTCTGCTCGGCGGTGGGGCGGGCGTGCAGCTCTCCCGCGAACTGCCGAAGGCCACCCTGGCGACGACGGTGGCCGACACGATGCGGATTCCGGGGAAGGCGCCCGCGCTGCCGTGGCCCGATCAAGGGTCGGCCGAGCTCATGATCGAAGGGCTGGGGCGGCTCGGCGGGTCGGGCAGTGACAAGACGGCGCCGATCGGGAGTGTCGCCAAAGTCATGACGGCCTATGTCATCCTGCGGGACCATCCGCTCAGCGGGGACGAGGAAGGGCCTACGCTCACCGTCACCGCGGCCGATGTGGCCGACTACAAGTCGCGGATCTCGACCAACCAGTCGCAGGTGCCGGTGCGGGTCGGGGAGAAGCTGACCGAGCGGGACGCGATCGAGGCGTTGATGCTGCCGTCGGCCAACAACATCGCGCATCAGCTGGCGGTGTGGGATGCCGGGTCGGAAAAGGCCTTCGTCGACAAGATGAACGCCACCGCCGACGAGCTCGGGATGACCGGCACGACGTATTCGGATCCGAGCGGGTTCCTGCCCACCACCGTGAGCACCGCGGCCGACCAGGTGAAGCTGGGGCGGGCGGCGTTGCAGATGGAGGTGTTCGCCGAGATCGTCGCGCTGCCCAGTGCCACGATTCCGGTGGCCGGGAAGATCCGGAACTACAACGACCTGCTCGGGGTGGACGGGGTCTTCGGCATCAAGACCGGCTCGACCGACGAGGCGGGCGGCAACCTGCTGTTCTCGGCGCGGCTGAAGGTCGGCGGGCGGACGCTCACCGTGGTCGGGGCGGTGTTCAACCAGCCCGGCCTGCACACGCCGGAGCAGCTCGCGAACGTCAACCGGGAGGTCCGGGCGCTGCTCAAGTCGGTGCGGCAGACCGTGAAGCAGTACACGCTGCTGCCGGCCGATCCGGTCGGGCAGGTCGAGAGCGCGTGGGGCGACAGCAGCATCGTCCGCCCGGCACAACCGTTGCAGGTCGTCGGCTGGCCCGGGCTCTCGGTTCCGGTCGAGGTGACCACGACCGCGCCGGGTGCGACGGTCACGGCGGGTCAGGCGGTGGGTTCGGTGGAGGCTTCCGGCGTACGGGTGGAACTCCTCGCAGAAGCAGCCATCGGCGAGCCGTCCCTGTGGTGGAAACTGACCCGCATGCCTTAGCGATCCAGTGACCGCAGCACGGCGTCGGTGACCACGCCGAAGGCCAGGTGCGGGAGCACGTCGGACAGCCAGTCGGCGGCCGACCACGTGCACGGGTCGGTGACGTCGAGGGCGGCCATCGACAGGTCGGTCGCGGCCATCGTCGTGGCCCCGATGAGCAGGGCGTTGAACGGGGCCGGCGGACGCACGCCGGCCCGCCGCAGCAGGCCGAAAGCGGTGCCGATCCCGACGCCGGTGACGAGGCCGGTCAGGCTGCCCAGCCCGGCCACCCGGTGCTCGCGGGTCTCGCCGTCGCCGGGCACCGAGACCGGCAGGTGTTCCTCGATGGCCTCGACCGTCTGCTCAGGTGTTTTGCTGCTCGCCCGGCCGCGCAGGGCCATGTCGAGGTAGGTGACGGCGTTGAGGGCAGCGGTGCCGGCGGCGCCCGCGGCGGCTCCGGCCAGGATTCCGGTTCGCATGGGTCAGGCGTGCCCGCCCGGGCGACCGGGAAAACCCCTTACTTGCAGGGGGCCGGTCCCTTGCCCTCGTAGGTGCCGGACGGCTGGCGGAAGGTGGCCACGACCCGGGCATCGGCCGGCAACTCGGCCATCCCGGTGTAGCCGTCGTCGCCGTTGTTCTGCTCGGCGAACCGGGAGCGATCGCTGCGGATCGCCGCGAGGACGTCGGCCGTTCCGGTCACGAACTGGTAGTCGCGGGCCAGGGTGACCGCCTCGTCGTAGCCCACCCCGTCGCGGAACGACCAGTGGCCGTCGGGGTCGACCCGGAGGCTGGCCTGATAGAAGTAGCCGGGGACAGGCCGGTTGCCGTACACGTCGCACACCTTCGGGTCGGCCCGGCCGACGACGACCAGGTCGCGGTAGTTCTCGGCCGGGCCGCCGAACCGCCCGGCGACGGTGAACGCCTTGGTCAGCGGGACGCCGTTGTTCAGCAGGGCGGGGCACAGGGTCATGCTGCCGGGGGTGGCGGCGCCGGGTTTCACCTCGACGACGCCCGGGTCGTTCATCTTGTAGTCGCAGGCGGCCACGGCCGGGGGCTTACCGTCGTCACCGGCGAAGTGGATCACCACCAGCACGGCGATGGCGACCAACGTGGCCGCGGCGATCGCGACGAGAACCCGGACGGGCAGACCGCCCCGAGATGCGCGCGCCTTGATCGCCGTCACCGGCGGCGGCGATGTTGGCGTCGGCGTCGGCGATGACAGGTAGTCGGCGATCAGGGCGGCCGCGAAGGCGGCGGCGTTCGTGGCGGCGACCTGCTGCGACCCGGCTGCGTCGGCCTCGGCCTTCCCGCCGTCGGCCCGGTCACTGATGCCGCGGATGGTGAGCACCCCGACCCGGCCCATGCCGGCGGCGCGGGCCATGCCGGCGCTCTCCATCTCGATCGCCGAGGCATCGTTGTAGTGGCGCCGGAGCTTCTGCGCCAGCAGGGTGGTGCGCGAGTCGAGCACGACGTCACCCGCGGCGACCGCGCCGAACTCGACCACGGGCGCGCCGGGACGGAGGTGGAACGTGCGAGCCACGAACCTGGCGCGTTGCAGCAGCTCGTGATCGGCGTCGAAGGCCTGCGGACGGGCCGCGTAGCCGTCGTCCTGCTCCCGGCCGCCGTCGTAGGCGTAGACCTTGGTCGCGACGACCACGGCGCCCACGTCGAGATCGGTCAGGGCTCCCGCGACACCCACGAAGAGCAGCGCCCGGGGCTGGAACGTGGAGATGGCGCTGCTCGCCATCAGGGCGGCGCCGACGTTGCCGGGGCCGACCTCGACGATGGCGACCCGCGCGCTCGTCCCCTCAAGGGTGCCTACCTCGAATTGGGTGCCCGCGGAATCACTGTGCCGGCGCAGATCACGCAGATGCGAACGGATGGCGTCGTATTCCACCTGTTTGGCCGTCAGCACGACCACCTGCGCAGCGCTGTCCACACCCCACCTGCCCAAACTCGATGGTCCGAAGGCGAGGGACGGAATCGTACTACGCGAGAAAGAGAATCAGGCGGCCGCTTCGGAGGGGCGGTTGACCAGGACCCGGCCCAGGATCAGCGTGACCACCCCGGCCAGCACCACCGAGAGCAGGCCGACGCGCAGGCTGGACTGGTCGGCCACGAACCCGACCAGCGGCGGCGAGAGCAGGAACCCGCCGCGCAGCAGCCAGCTGACGATGGTCAGGCCGGTGCCGGGCGGCAGGCCGGGCAGCTCGTCGGCGGTGTGCATGGCCGCGGGCACCAGGGTGGCCACCCCGAGGCCGGCCAGCGCGAACCCGCCGAGCGCGGTCGGCACCGACGGGAAGGCCAGGGCCAGCCCCATCCCGGCGGCGGCGATCGCTCCACCGGCGCGGACGACCGTGCGCTGGCCGAAACGGTCGACCACCCGGTCGCCGAGCAGCCGGCCGACGGTCATGGCGACCTGCAGGGCGACGACGGCCATACCGGCGGTGGCGGCGCCGGTGTGCAGGTCTTCGGTGAAGAACAGCGCGCCCCAGGACGAGCCCGCGTCCTCGACCAGGGCACCCGCCGCGGCGAGCAGGCCCAGGGCGGCCAGCATGCGGATCGCCGGCCCGGAAAATGATCTTTTCGAGGCGGGACTCGGGGCGGGGGCAGCAACGCGTTCCGCGTCCTCCGGACCGGTCAGCAGGAACCGGTAGGCGACCAGCGCGACCACGCTGAACAGCACGGCCGAGATGCTCAGGTGCACCGCCAGCGGCAGCGACAGACCGGCCGCGGCCGCGCCCATCAGACCGCCCAGGACGGCGCCGATGCTCCAGACGCCGTGCAGGGAGTTCAGGATCGAGCGGCCGTAGAGGCGCTGGACCCGCAGGCCGTGCGCGTTCTGGGCGACGTCGACGACCGCGTCGAGCGCTCCGATCACGAACAGCGCGCCCGCGAAGGCCAGCCAGTGCGAAGAGAACGCGATGGCCAGCGTGGCGACCGTGGTGAGGACGATGCCGAACGACGCGACCCGCGCCGAGCCGAGCCACCGGATGGCCGCGCCGGCCAGCAGACCGGCCAGCAGGGCGCCGACCGGGAGCGCGGCCAGGGCCGTGCCGAAGAGGGCGTTGCTCACCCCCAGGTCGGCCTTGATCTGCGGATATCGCGGCACGACGTTGAACAGCACCGCGCCGTTGAGCAGGAACAGCGCGGCGACGGCGGCCCGGGCCCGGCGAGTGGGCACCGCGATCTCGGTGGTCATGTGTACGATCGTACACATCTCCTGACGACATGATCAAGTACGGCGGAGTAGCTTGACGTCATGGTGGACCTCGACCCTCGGCGGCACGTCCCGCGGACGGACACGGTGCTGGCCGATCCCCGTCTCGCCGAGGCCAGCGGGCGCGCGGGCCGGGCCGCGGTGAAAGCTGCGGTCGTGGCCACCCTTCAACGCGTACGGGATGGGGAACTCAAGCCCGCAGAAGTCGTCGACGCCGCCCTGGCGTCCCTGCCCGCCGGGCTGCGGCCGGTGCTCAACGCGACCGGGGTCGTCCTGCACACCAACCTCGGCCGGGCCGCCCTCTCCCCCGCCGCCCGCGAGGCCGTGCTGGCCGCGACCGGGCACACCGACGTCGAGCTCGACCTGGCCACCGGCCGTCGCGCCAAACGCGGCCGCACCGCGCTCGCCGCGCTGCAGCGGGCGGTCCCGTCGGCGAGCGACGTGCACGTGGTCAACAACGGCGCCGCCGCGCTCGTCCTGGCCGCCACCGCCCTGGCCGCCGGGCGCGAGATCATCGTCAGCCGGGGCGAGATGGTGGAGATCGGCGACGGTTTCCGCCTGCCCGACCTGCTCGAGTCGACCGGGGCGCGGCTGCGCGAGGTGGGCACGACCAACCGCACCTCGCTGGCCGACTACTCCCGGGCGATCGGCCCCGACACCGGCTTCATCCTCAAGGTCCACCCGTCCAACTTCGTGGTCCGCGGCTTCACCAGCGCCGTCGGCATTCCCGCGCTGGCCGCGCTGGGTCCGCCGGTGGTGGCCGACATCGGCTCCGGGCTGCTCGCCCCCGACCCGCTGCTCCCCGACGAGCCCGACGCCGACACCACCCTGGGCGAGGGCGCGACGCTGGTCATCGCGAGCGGCGACAAACTGCTCGGCGGTCCGCAGGCCGGCCTGATCCTGGGCACGTCCATCCTGGTCGAACGGCTTCGCCGGCACCCCCTGGCCCGCGCGTTGCGGGTCGACAAGCTGACCCTGGCCGCGCTGCAGGCCACCCTCACCGGTCCGTCCACGCCGACCTGGGACGCTCTGCGCATCGCACCCTCCGCCCTGCACGCCCGCACGACCTCGGCCCGCGATCGCCTGGCGTCGGCCGGGGTCGAGGCCGAGGTGATCTCGTCGGAGGCGGTGGTCGGTGGCGGCGGGGCCCCCGAGGTCACGCTGCCGTCGTGGTCACTCTCACTCCCTTCCCCGTACGCCGCCTTGTTGCGCTCCGCCCCCACGCCGGTGCTCGGGCGGGTGGAGCGGGGGCGGTTGCTGCTCGATCTGCGCTGTGTCCCGCCGTCGTCGGACGACGAACTGGTCGACATGGTGATCATGGCCGCGGTCCAGGCGGGCTGATTCCGTGCACGTTCTGGCTACGGCCGGGCATGTCGATCACGGGAAGTCGACTCTGGTGCGTGCCCTGACCGGCATGGAACCCGACCGGTGGGCCGAGGAACGCCGCCGCGGCATGACGATCGACCTCGGCTTCGCCTGGACCACGCTCGGCTCGGGCGAGACGGTCGCCTTCGTCGACGTGCCCGGCCACGAGCGCTTCGTGCCCAACATGCTGGCCGGCCTCGGCCCGGTCCCGGCCGCGATGATCGTGGTGGCGGCCGACGAGGGCTGGATGCCCCAGTCGGCCGAGCATCTGGCGGCGCTGGCCGCGCTCGACGTCCGGCACGGTCTGCTGGTCGTGACCCGCAGCGACCTGGCCTCCCCCGCGCCGGCTCGGGAGTCGGCGTTGGAGCGGATCGCCGCGACCCCGCTCGGCCGGGTGCCCGCCGTGGCCGTCAGCGGGACCACCGGCGAGGGGCTCCCGGCCTTGCGGTCCGAGCTCGATCGCCTGGTGGGTTCGCTGCCCGCGCCGGAGCTGGACGCGCCGGTGCGCCTGTGGATCGACCGGGCCTTCACGGTCAAGGGGGCGGGCACCGTGGTCACCGGCACACTGGGCGCGGGGGTGCTGCGCACCGGCGACGACCTGGCGTTGGGTGACGGCCTGGTTCGCGTACGGGGAATGCAGTCTCTCGGAAAGCCCGTCGACTCGGTCCACGCCGTCGCGCGTGTCGCCGTCAACCTGCGCGGCGCCGCCCGCGACGACGTGGGCCGCGGCGATGCCCTGCTGACACCGGGCCGGTTCCGGCACGCCGACCTGATCGACATCCGCCTGCACGGCGACCCGGTGACCGGCCTGCCGTCGACCATGACGTTGCATGCGGGTTCGGCCGCTGTTCCCGTACGCGTGCGCCCGCTCGGCCCCGACACCGCGCGCCTGCGTCTGAGCCGCCCGCTGCCGCTCCGGGTCGGTGACCGCCTGCTGCTCCGCGATCCCGGCCGGCACCACATCGCCGGCGGTGTCACGGTTCTCGATGTCGCCCCGCCCTCGCTGCAACGACGGGGCGCCGCGGCGGCCCGAGCCGGCGTGCTCTCCACCCTGGACGGCCAGCCCGACCTGGCCGGCGAGCTGACCCGCCGCCGCCTGATCCGCGGCGCCGACCTGGCGGCGATGGGAATCCCGCTGTCTCTCGCCCCGGTGGCCGGCGATTGGTATGCCGACCCGGGTCACTGGGCCGCCCTGGGTGACCGACTGCCCGACGAGGTCGCCGCCTTTCAGCGGGACCACCCGCTCGAGCCCGGCATGCCCGTCGAAGCCCTCCGCCACCGCTTGGGCCTGCCCGACCGCGCGCTGGTCACCGCTCTGGTCCGCCCACCACTGGTGATCCGGGCGGGCCGGGTGTCCACGGCCCGATCCGGTCCGCCCGACGAGCTGGTGGCCCTGATCGCCAAGGCGTTCGACGGTCTGGCCCCCTTCGCCGCACCGGAGGGCCACGACCTGGCCGCACTGGGCCTGGGCCCCCGCCAGCTGGCCGCCGCCGCCCGCACCGGCCTGGTGATCCAGCTGGCGCCGCAGGTCATCCTGGCCCCCGGAGCGGTCGAGGCCGCCGCCCGGGCGCTGGCCACCGTGCCGCAGCCCTTCACGCTGAGCGAGGCCCGCCGGGCCCTCGACACCACGCGTCGCGTCGCCGTGCCCCTGCTGGAACTGCTGGACAGCCGCGCGGTCACCGAACGGCGGCCCGACAACACCCGCCGCCTGCGCTGAAACTCAGCTCCCGGCCCCGGGGGTGTAGAGGTCGTCTTCGGTGACGACCGGGGCGAGGTCGTCCTCCGGGCGGCCGACCCGCGCGGCCGAGCCGAACATCGCGCCGCGGGCCGGCTGCACCGGGGCGAAGGAGGCGAAGCCGCGGCGCTGCGGGACGTCGTCGTAGACCGCCTCCATGCCGCCGCGCAGCAGATAGGTCTCGTGCCAGAAGCCGGTGCCGCCGCTGTCGCGCAGGAAGTCGCGCCACCACACGCGGTGCGGCTCCGAGCGGGCCCAGGCCAGCAGCGCGGGCAGATCCCGCCAGTACTGCCGGAGGCCGAGGTGCATGGGGAACAACGACCAGACGAAGGTCTCGTGCGCGAGCAGCCCGTCCGCCTTCTCGTCCGACGGCTTGATCCGCGGGCCACGGGCGATCAGGGTGCGCAGCCCGTAGAGCCGGTTGACCCGCATACCCAGATAGACCACCACCAGGTCGGGATAGGACGACAGATCGACGGTCTCGCGATGGACGCGGCTCGGCTTCACCGGATCTCCTTCCGGTCAGGGATCCTCCGATGGTAAATCCGCGCCCCCGTCGACTCGCTCCGATATGGACGCGGCCAGTTCCTCCGGCGCCTGTTCGGGAATCCAGTGCGAGACACCGTCGAGCACCTTGAAGTCGAACGGACCCGTCACCCAGCGTCGGGTCAGCTCCGCGGCCCGGCGACCGAGGGCGGTGTCACCGGTGCTCCAGACGTACGTCGTCGGGACGGTGACCGCGCCGGCCGCGCGCCCGGCGGAGACGTCGAGGGGCATGGCGCGATACCAGCTCAGCGCGCCGGCCAGGGCGCCCGGGTCGGCGCGGAGCCGGTCGATGTACTCCCTCGCCACGTGCTCGCTGAGGCCGGATCGCTGGAGCAGGGCCACCGCGTATCGCCCGCTCCGCGCGCGGACGGCCGCCTCGGGAAGCCACGGCAGCTGGAAGAATCCGACGTGCCAGGCCTGCAGGAGCTGCGGGCTGGTCAGCATGGCGTTCACCACCGCACGCGGATGCGGCGCGGAGACGGCGGTGAGGCTGTGCAGCCGGTCCGGTCTCGTGGCGGCGACCATCCAGGCGACCCCGTCACCCCAGTCGTGGCCGACCAGGTGGACCCGGTCGGCGCCGGCCGCATCGATCAGGGCGACGACGTCGGCCACGAGTTCGCCGAGCCGGTAGGACCGCCGCGAGCGGGGCCGGGCCCCTGGGGTGTAGCCGCGCTGGTCGGGCGCGATGACCCGGTAACCGGCCGCGAGCAGCGGCCGGGAGACTGCGGCCCACGAGCGCGCACTCTGCGGGAAACCATGCAGGAGGACGACTGTCTCCGCCCCCACCGGCCCCTGGTCGAGCACCTCGAACCGCAGGCCGTTCCGGAAGAACGCTTCCACCCCGTGGACGTTACCTCCGGCGGGAAATGGTCAGGCCTGCGGGACGGCGGCGGTCACCTCGATCTCGAGCACGGCGCCGGGCAGGAACAGGCGGCTCACCTCGACCGTGGTGCTGGCCGGCGGGAGCTTGCCGGGGGCGGGGAACAGACGATGGCGGATTTTCCCGTACGCGGGCAGGTCGTCCAGGCTCGTCATGAACGTGCGGATGAACAGGACGTCGGCCAGGCCCGCGCCGTGCGCGGCGAGGAGGCCGCCGACGATGTCGAAGATGCGCTCGGCCTGGGCGGCGGCGTCGCCGGGGGCCACGACCGCGCCCTCGTCGTCCACCGCGACCTGGCCGGCCAGCAGGATCAGCGAGTCCAAGCGGGCCACGTGGGCGAACCGGTCGCCGAACGGGGCCGCCACCGAAGCCGGGTTGTCGAGAATCATGCCGACGACGCTAGGGCCGGCCAAGCCATGCCACCAGCGAATGTCGCGCATGCCTGCCATGCTCTCGTGTCATGGATACCGTGTTGCTGGAAGTGTTCCGGACGGTCGCCCACGCCGGGTCGATCACGGCGGCGGCGCGGCGGCTCCGCTACACGCAGTCGGCGGTGTCCCGGCAGATCGCGACGCTCGAGAGCGAACTCGGCACGGCCGTGTTCGACCGGCGGCCACGCGGAGTCACGCTGACCGAGGAGGGGCGCGCGCTGCTCCCACACGCCGACGCGATCCTGGCCCGGCTCGGCGACGCGCGGCGCGCGGTGGACGACCTCCGGACCGTGGGCGCGGGGCGGCTGCGGGTCGGGGCGTTTCCGACGGCCGTGGCCGCTCTCGTGCCACGGGCCTTGGCGAGCTTTCGGGAGGCGTACGGGGAAATCGCTCTGAGTCTGGTCGAAGGCCTGACCCCGACGCTGCTGGAACGGCTCGCCCAGGGCGAGGCCGACGTTGTCGTGGTGAGCGAATCGCCGGCCGGACCGATCGACACCGCGCGTTTCGACCTGCGGCACCTGCTCGACGAACGGCTGCTGGTCGCCGTCGGCCGCGATCACCGGCTGGCCCGGCGGCGCACGGTGCGGCTGGCCGAGCTGACCGGGGACGCGTTCATCGCCGGTTCGGCCGACGCCGAGGCGACGCTGTTGCGGGCGAGTCTGCCGACCGGTTTCCGCCCGCGGATCGACATCGTGGCCGCCGAGTGGACCGGCAAACTGGGCTGCGTGGCCGCCGGGCTGGGGGTCGCGCTGGTGCCCGCCCTGGCCATGCGCGGCAAGCCGGCCGACGTCGCGCTGCTGCGCCTGCACCGGGACGACGAGCCGACGCGGCGCATCTGTGCCGCGACGCTCCGGGGCCGGACCCGACCGGCGGCGGTGGAACGCTTCCTGCCGCTGCTGACCGCCGCCGTCGACCCGGCGTGGACCCGATGACCGGTGGTAAGCGGAGGCGGACGGGAATCGAACCCGCCTGGCCCGGATGCCGGGCCACGACAGTTTTGAAGACTGCGAGGGGCACCAGCCACCTGAACGCCTCCGTCCGCAACCCTAACCGGGCGGATGGGCGGATATGTCGGCGGCGTGCCAGAGTGGGGGCGTGACGAAGCGGCTCACCGAATACGCGCACGGCGGCGGCTGTGCCTGCAAGATTCCGCCCGGCGAACTCGAAGCGGTGGTGGCCGGCCTGGTCGGGGTCGGTGCGCCCAAGGGGCCGGGTGAGCTGCTGGTCGGGTTGGACGACGGGGACGACGCAGCCGTGGTCAGCCTGGCCAACGGCACGGCGGTGGTGGCCACGGCCGACTTCTTCACGCCGGTGGTCGACGACGCGTACGACTGGGGGCGCATCGCCGCGGCCAACGCGCTGTCCGATGTCTATGCCATGGGCGGCACGCCGGTGGTGGCGGTCAACCTGCTGGCCTGGCCGCGTGATCTGCTGCCGATGGAGCTGGCGGGCGAGGTGCTGGCGGGCGGGCTCGCGATCGGGCGGGAGGCGGGCTGCCATGTGGCCGGCGGGCACAGTGTGGACGATCCGGAACCCAAGTACGGCATGGCGGTCACCGGCATCGCCGACCCCGAGCGACTGCTGCGCAACGACGCCGGCGTCGCGGGGGTGCCGCTCACGCTGACCAAGCCACTCGGCATCGGGGTGCTCAACAGCCGGCACAAGGCGACCGGCGAGGTGTTCGACGAGGCGATCGCCGTGATGACCACGCTCAACCTGTCGGCGTCGTCCCGGGCCCTCGGTGGGGGCGCGGTCTGCGCGACCGACGTGACCGGCTTCGGGCTGCTCGGGCACCTGCACAAACTGGCCCGGGCGAGCGGGGTCACGGCGCGGATCGAGGCGTCGAAGGTCCCCTACATCGACGGGGCGCGGCAGGCTCTCGCGGCGGGCTACGTCAGTGGGGGCACGCGCCGCAACCTCGACTGGGTGCGGCCGCAGCTCGACGCCGCCGTGAGCGAGGACGAACTGCTGCTGCTGGCCGACGCCCAGACCTCGGGCGGGCTGCTGGTGGCGGGCGAGGTCCCGGGCTATCCGGTCGTCGGCGAGCTGATCCCGGGCCGGGCCGACGGGACGACGGTGGAGGTCCGGGCTTGACTTCGAGTGCACTCGAACTGCGAGGCTGACCGGGTGAACGCATACACCGTGGGCGAGGCGGCCGAGATGGTCGGGCTCACCGCGCACACGTTGCGCTGGTACGAGCAGGAGGGCCTGGTCGCGCCGATCGACCGCGACTCGGCCGGGCGACGCCGGTACTGCGACGACGACATCGGCTGGCTGCGCTTGCTGATCCGGCTGCGGACCACCGGCATGCCCGTACGGGAAATGTGCCGTTATGCGGAAATGGTGCGAGCCGGCGACCACACCGTCGGCGATCGGCTGCAGCTCTTCGTCGAGCATCGCGAGCGGGTGCTGGCCCGGATCGACGAGCTGCAGCAGGATCTGGCGATGCTCGACCTCAAGATTTCCGTGTACGGGGAGATGGCGCAGGCCCAGGCGCAGCCCCTCGCCTCGCGTTGAGCCGCTCGCGCTGCGGGACGACCGTGTAACGCGGATCCTTGGCCGACTCGACACCCGCCTCGAACACCCCGAAACGGGTCAGCGCCGAGCCCGCCAGCAGCGACAACCCGGCCAGTGCGGAGATCGTCCGGCTCCGGCGCCCGACCACCGCACCGACCGCCCCGGCGATCGTCAACGCCCGGGCCGCACGCAGCAGCTTGCCCGGTCGTCCGGCATGGTACGGCTCGCTGAGCAGCCCGTACCTCGTCTCGACGCGGTGCCCGGCGGCCAGCTCGATCGCCGCGCCCGCCACCGCCATCCGGCGCGCGGGCCGGCCGGGCGCCGCGATCAGGCCGACGCCCGCGCCGCTGGCCAGCGCGCTGCCGGCGAACATGAACGGCAGGTCCGGATAGACGGCGTTCCAGCTGGGCACGGCGGTGTCGGCGAAGAGCACGGCCGTGTACGTCGCCAGCCCCGGAGCAAGCGCAGCCGCCCCGTACCCCGCGGCCGCGCCCAGCGGAGGCAGCAGCCGGAAGACCCCGCGCGACGGCAACAGCGGTGCGAACTCGGCCGCCGCCGCCACGCTCGCGGCCCCGCCGAATGCGCTCAGCAGCCACGTTCCCATCGACATGGGCGAGGTCGGCTTGGCGACGCGCAGCATGTGATGGAAGCGTTCCGGACGACCGAGATCCTTGATCAGGAAGAACGTGCTGGCCCCGAGCGCGCCCATGGCCGCCGCCCGCCCGGCCCGGCGCAACGCGATGTCACCGGTGACCTGGCCGCCGGCCGCGAGCAGGGCCGAGCCCGCCGCAAGCCCACCGGTGAACAGATAGATCGCGATATCGTGCGTCCACACCGGCGGCCGCACGATCGGGCGCCCGTAGTACGACTGGAAGTCGGCCCGCGGAACCATCGACCGGTCGCCCCGGCCGCCGCCGCGTCGACCGTCGCCCCCACGTCGGTCGCCACCAGCGCCGTGCACGCTGCGGCCGACGCGCCGGGCATCGTTGCGGCCGCGATCGCCGTGCGCGGCGTCGCCGGGTTCAGGGTCGTTGAGGCTCACTGGCGTCTCCCGGCAAAGGCGACGACCGCCGCACCCACCATGGTCAGGGCGGCCCACCCGGCCCGCCTCCACATGTGGGGCAGGTCGCGGGTCGGGACGTGCGGGTCGGGCGGCAGTCCGTAGACCTCGGGCTCGTCGAGGAGCAGGAAGAACGCCCCGTCCCCGCCCACGCCGTCGTCGTCGCTCTCGCCGTAGAGCTGGGCCGACGTCTCGCCCTCGGCGTGCAGCTTCTCGAGGCGGCGCTGAGCCCGCTCGCGCAGCTCGTCGAGTTCCCCGAACTGGATCGACTCGGTCGGGCAGGCCTTCGCGCAGGCCGGGGTCAGCCCGTCACCGATGCGGTCGTAGCAGAGCGTGCACTTCCAGGCCCGGCCGTCGCCTTCCCGGCGGTCGATCACGCCGTAGGGGCAGCCGGAGATGCAGTAGCCGCACCCGTTGCAGATGTCGTCCTGCACGACGACCGTCCCGAACTCGGTTCGGAACAACGCCCCGGTCGGGCACACGTCGAGGCAGCCGGCGTGGGTGCAGTGCTTGCAGACGTTCGACATCATCAGCCAGCGGAAATCGCTGCGCTCGGCGGGCGCCGCCGTACCCGGCAGCTCCGACGTCGGCATGCCGAGGAACTGACCGCCGCCACCCGAGGGAGCGCCGCCCACAAGCCCGGGCGCAGAGCCACCGCCCGACGGGCCGGACGCAGAAGCGGAAGCGCCGCCCGAACAGCCGCACGAAGAAGAACCGCCGGAACAGCCGCCCGCACCCGAGCCACCCGCGGCCGGGCCGTCCATGAAGTCGGTTCCCGCCGTCGCAGCCGCCGCCAGCGCATCCACAGCGGGCGCAATCCCCGGCGCGGTGCCCGTATCCGGCACGGTCCGAGCCGCGATCACATTGGCACCCGGAGCGGCGACCGGCCGCCCCGACGCCACTGCCGGCTGCTCGATGAACGCCACATGCCGCCACGAGTTGGCCGTCAGCCCGCCCGTGTTGTCATAGGACTGCCCGAGCAGGTTGAACCCGTCGTCCGGCACGTCGTTCCACGTCTTGCAGGCCACCTCGCACGCCTTGCACCCGATGCACACCGACGTGTCGGTGAAGAACCCCATCCGCGGCGGAGCGTCGGTATATCCCGCGTCGGGCGCCGGATCCATCGGCCCGTAGAGGCTGTTACTCCCCATCAGCGGGTTCCTCCGAAGCGGAATCAGAAGCCGAGTAGGAAGGGGAAGCGGTCACGATCGGCGTGTGGTGGTCCGCGGTCAGCCCGGCCCGATCACGATAACCCTGCACGAATCGCAACAGGTCGTGACCGGTCGGCCGACGCCCCGGGCGGATGTCGCAGGTGCCGACCTTGCTCTCCTGGATGAGCACGTTGGGGTCGAGCGTAATCCCGATCAGGTCGTTCGCCGAGTCACCGGTGACCAGCCCTTCGCTGCCCCAGTGGTAGGGCATCCACAGCTGGTGCACCACCCGGCCCTCGATCCGCAGGGGCCGCAGCCGATCGGTGACCAGCACTTTGGCCTCGATCGCGGCGCGCGCCGTGATGATGTGGGCCCAGCCGGTGTGTTCCAGGCCGCGTTCGGCCGCGAGCTCCGGCGACACCTCGACGAACATCTCCGGCTGGAGCTCCGACAGGTAGGCCAGCTGACGGCTCATCCCGCCGGCCGTGTGGTGCTCGGTCAGGCGCGAGGTGCTGAAGACGTACGGGAAAATCTCGGAATGCCGCTCGGGCGGACTCGGGTTGGTCGGATTGTCGGAGCGGTCGTAGGTCTTGCGCGTCGGGTTGGCCTGCTGCCCGTAGAGCGGGTTGCGCACGCCCGACTCGGCCGGCTCGTAGTGGGTCGGCATCGGGCCGTCGATCAGACCGCTCGGCACGTAGAGCCAGCCCTTCCCGTCGCCCTGCATGATGAACGGGTCGTCCCCGGCGATCGCCGCCACGCCGGAAGCCCCGGCCGGCGGACGGTAGGACGGCGGCTTGGTCTTCTCGAAGTCGGGAACGTCGTCGCCCGTCCATTCGCCCGCGGCTTCGTCCCACCAGACGTACTTCTTGCGTTCCGACCACGGCTTGCCATCAGGGTCGGCCGACGCACGGTTGTAGAGCGTGCGCCGATTGGCCGGCCACGCCCAGCCCCATTCGGGCGCCACATAGTTCTGCGCGGCGCCCGGTTTGCGGCGGTTGGCCTGATTGACGCCGTCTTTGAACACGCCCGTGTAGATCCAGCAGCCACCCGACGTCGTACCGTCGGCCTTCATCTCGCCGAACGAACTGAGCAGCTTGCCGGTCGTCAGGTCGTAGCCGTTGATCTCCTTCAGGACGGCCTCACCATCGGGCTCCTCGGACGACCCGTAGTCCCAGGTCAAATTCAGAAGAGCCTGATCCCGCGTACGCGTGGAGCCCGCCAGCCGCTCTTTCAGCAGAAGACCGAGGTGATAGAAGAACCACAGCTCACTGCGCGCGTCACCTGGCGGGTCGACGGCTTTCTCCCGCCACTGCAGCATGCGCTGGGTCTGGGTGAAGGTGCCCTCCTTCTCGGCGTGCGACGCGGCCGGCATGAAGAAGACCTCGGTCTTGCAGTCCTCGGGCGACATCTCGCCGGTGGCCACCTCGGGCCCGTTCTTCCAGAACGTCGCGCTCTCGATCATGAACAGATCCCGGACCACCAGCCAGTCGAGGTTGGCCAGGCCGAGCCGCTGCGCGCGCCCGTGGGCCGAGCCGACAGCCGGGTTCTGCCCGAGCAGGAAGTAGCCCTTGATCTTCCCGTCGATCATGTCGAGGACCTGCTGGTACGTGCCGTGGTCGCCGGTCAGGCGGGGCATCCAGTCGTAGCCCCAGTCGTTCCCGGCGGTCGCCGCGTCGCCGAAGTAGGCCTTCAGCAGGCTCACCGCGTACGACTCGGCGTTGGCCCAGAAGCCCTTCTGCCCCGGGTGCCGGATGTCGTCGACCCACTTCTGGAACGTCTCGTGCTTCTGGAAATGCGGCATCGGCAGGTAGCCCGGCAGCAGGTTGAACAGCGTCGGGATGTCGGTCGACCCCTGGATGCTGGCGTGCCCGCGCAGCGCCATCACCCCGCCGCCGGGCCGGCCCATGTTGCCCAGCAGCAGCTGGATGATCGCGCCGGTGCGGATGTACTGCACACCCACGCTGTGCTGCGTCCACCCGACCGAGTAGACGAGCGCGGTCGTCCGTTCCCGGCCCGAGTTCGCCGTCCACGCCTCACACACTTCGAGGAACTGCTTTTCCGGTACGCCGCACAGCCGCTCGACAACCTCAGGCGTGTAGCGCGCGTAGTGCCGCTTGAGCACCTGATAGACGCAGTGCGGGTCTTGGAGCGTCGGGTCGCGGCGGACGTCGGCGGGCAGCGGCGGGCCATGGGACTCGTGCTGCTGCGCGCTCGCCGTGTCGGGATCCGGCTCGGCGGCCTCCCCCTCGAGGCCCGCGTACATCCAGCTCGACTGGTCGTACGTGTTGGTCTCGGGGTTGAACCCGCTGAACAGCCCGTCGAGATCCTCGGTGTCGAGGAAGTCGTCGCTGACGATCATGGACGCGTTCGTGTACGCCAGCACGTACTCGCGGAAGTCCTTCTCGTTGCTCAGGATGTAGTTGACCACGCCACCGAGGAACGCGATGTCCGCACCCGCGCGCACCGGCAGATAGGTGTGAGCCAGTGCGCTCGTACGGGTGAATCGGGGGTCGACGTGAATGATCTTCGCCCCGCGGTTCTTGGCCTCGACGACCCACTGGAAGCCCACCGGGTGCGCCTCGGCCATGTTCGAGCCCTGGATGACGATGCAGTCGGCGTTAGCCAGATCCTGGAGGAATCCGGTGGCCCCGCCCCGGCCGAAGGAGGTCCCCAGACCGGGAACCGTGGCCGAGTGTCAAATACGCGCCTGGTTCTCGATCTGGATGGCGCCCATCGCGGTGAACAATTTCTTGATCAGGTAGTTCTCTTCGTTGTCGAGCGTCGCCCCACCGAGACTCGAAATCCCCAGCGTGCGGTTGAGCGGCGTCCCGTGCTCATCCGCGGCCTGCCACGTCTCGTCACGCGCGGCCAGCACCCGATCCGCGATCATCTCCATCGCGGTGTCGAGATCAAGTTCTTCCCAGTCTTTCCCGTACGGACGCCGGTACAGCACTTTCTGCTGCCGCCGCTCGCTGGTCACGAGGCTGAGACTGGCCGAACCCTTGGGACACAACCGCCCCCGCGACACCGGCGAATCGGGGTCGCCCTCGATCTGGACGACCTTCTCGTCCTTCACGAAGATCCGCTGCCCGCACCCGACCGCACAGTAGGGACACACCGACTTGGCGACCCGATCGGCCGTCTCGGTGCGAGCGGTGAGTTCCTTGGACTTCTTCGACTGGGCGGCGGCCCCACGCCCGAGCGGATCCGTGCCCGTCAGCTGCCGGTAGACCGGCCAGCCTTCGATCCACGTCTTCACGCCCACGATCAAGACAGTAGTCCGCCGTCCCCCGCGCCGCACGGGCAGAGCGGCGATACTGGGGGCATGGCTGAGATGCGTCGCTGTCCACGCTGCGGCCACCTCACGCGCGCCGATCGCATGGTCAAGGGCTTCGGCCGCGACTGCGCCACCCAGCTCGGCCTGGTCGGTCGCTCGGTCGACGTCGGCCACGAGGGCCCCGATCTGCTCGACGTTCTGGCGCAGAACCGACCCGAACCGGCCGACGAATGCGACGGCGGCGACCGGCCCGCCGACGCGTTCTGAACAGAGGCTGCGCGACCGGTCGGCCGGGGTCTAGTCTGCAGGCGCTCACCTCGCGGCACGAAGAAGGAAGCCCAGATGCGCGGCCTCGCCCTGATCGCTGTTCTCGCCGCTCTGATCCCCGCCGCGCCCGCTCAGGCGGCGCCGGGTCAAAAGCTGCGGATGGACAACGTCAGCGTGAGCCCCGGCGGGCCGACCAAGCTGATCCGGGCCACCTTCACCGCCCCCGCGGACAACCAGGCGCCGCCGTTCGATGTCGTCTTCGACATCACCGCCGCGGCCGAGCTGGTGACGATCAAGCCGTACGGGCCCTGCACGACGACCGCGACGACCATCACCTGCAAGGCGCTCCGGGGCACCTTCTACGAGTCGCCGCTCGACATCACCGCCAAGCCGGGCGCCGCGATCGGAGCAAGGGCCGAGCTTCCCGTACGGGCGGTGGCCGACGGCACCACGCTGGCCAGCGCTACCGGCACCGTCACCATTGCCGAGAGCACCGACCTGGTCGCGCTGCAGCTGCAGGACGACATCACGGTGGCCACTGGTGCGACGTTCGGGCTGAGTGCCGGCGTACGGAATGAAAGCGACCGCCCCGTCACCGGAGTCGTGCTCGAGCTGGGCACGGTGCGGGGCCTCGACACCGCCGCGCACAGCAACTGCGCCCGGGCCGGGTACGCCACCGCCTGCCACTTCGATACCGAGCTCGCGCCCGGCCAGGAGTACCGCCTGAGCACCCCGCTGCAGATCACCGCGACCGACGAGACGTGGGCGCCGAGCCGGTGGCAGAGCTCGTTCAACTGGTACACCGACCAGGACTGGGCCGACGGCGACCGCACCATCCCGACGGGCAGCGGCCCCGAACTCACCCTCGAGCCGGTCGTCGCCGCCCGGGCCGTACCGCAGACCGATCCGCAGAACAACAACAACTCCGACTTCTGGGTCGTGACGCTCACCGGCAGCAACCGCTCCAACTTCACCGCGCGCGGCGCCGAGGCGTCGGCCCAGGTCGGCGACACGATCACCGTACGAGTCGGCGTGCACAACAACGGCCCGGCCCGCCTCGAGGGCTACGGCGCCGCACTGGGCTCATACCTGACTGTCGGCGTCACCCCGCCCGCCGGCACCACCGTGGTCAAGGCGCCGGCCCTGTGCGAGCCCTACAACGTCGACGGCCCGCTGTCCCCGCCGTGGCCGCCCGGCGCCGCCATCGACGACGGCAACTACTACTGCTTCCACCCCAACGACGACATCTCCCAGTTCGACCCCGGCAAGACGGTGACCTGGGAGTTCAAGCTGCGCGTGACCAGGCCCGGCACCCTCCGCGGCAAGATCTTCACCCACGTGGTCGCGCCGTCGCAGTTCCCGCAGGGCGACCCCGACCCGGCCGACGACGACGCTGCCATCGTCATCAACGCGACGGGAGCCGGCGGCGGCACCGGGGGCGGCCTCCCGATCACCGGCACCAACACCGCCGTGGTCGCCCTGATCGGCCTGGCCCTGTTGCTGGCCGGCGCGGTCACCCGCGTCGCCACCCGCCGCCGTTGACCACTCCGGGGCTGGATGAGGTCGACTGGGCCTCGATGCGGCACGCCTACGGCCCGGCGACCGGGATGCCCGACCTGATCCGGGGGCTGACCTCGGAGAAGAAGCGGGTCCGGGCCTGGGCGCAGGAGTGCATGTGGAGCGGTGTCCACCATCAGGGTGATGTCTACGAGTGCACGTTGCGGGCCGTCCCGTTCCTGCTCGAGGCGGCCGCGACGCCCGGCCGTCCGGGCCGTGGCGGCGTTCTGCGTCTGCTCGCGAGCATCGGCAGCGCGGAGATCGACGACCTCGGCCGGCTGCCCACGACCGGCGGTTTCTGGCGCGCCGCGCAGCCGGCGGTGGCAGCGGGGCACACGATGTTCCTGGAGCTGCTCGGCGACCGCCGGAAGAAGGTCCGGCGAGCGGCGACCGAGGCGTTGCTGGTCTGCCGCGACCGCGAGGCCGAGACGGTGGCGGCGCTGCGGGAGCGTCTGGCCGTCGAGAAGCATTCCGGCGTACGCACCGCCATCCTCGCCGCCGCCGGCACCATCGCACGGCGGGCCGGCAACCCCGCCGACCTGCTCGACTGGCTTCGCGACCTGGTCGCCCGTTCGCCCCACGCCGACGTACGGCTGGCGGCGCTCACCGAGCGGCTGCGGCTGACCGGGGACACGGACGACGACCTCGAACCGACGCTGTACGCGATGCTCGGCGAGACCGACGCGATCGACCTGCGCGACCTGCGGGAGGCCCTGGGCGACCGGGTCGCCGTACGCAACCGCCTACTGGCCCGGGTCGTCCGCGAGGGCTCGGAGGACCGCCAGGTCAATGCGATGTGGGCGGCCGGCGGCGCGATGGATCATTGGCGCGGCGACTACCACGACCTGATGCTGGCGTTCACCGAACTGCTGCCGCGTCCCACCCGCAGCCTCGGCCTGCGCATCCTCACCGGGGACACCTGGCCGCTGGCCGCTCCGGTGGCCGATGAGGTGTTCGCGTACATCGACGACGAGCTCGGCCGGGGCCGGCCCGCGTATGCCGGGCAGGAGCAGGATTTCTGGAGCTTCGAGGGCGGCCCGATCTGGGCGCTCACCACCACGCTGGCCCGGCTGGGCGACCCCCGGGCGGTGCCGATCATCACGCGGGCGCTCGAGGAGGACCTGCTGCCGGTCGGCTGCCGTCCACCCCTGACCGCCTTCGGTGCCGGGATCGCGCCGCTGATGCCCCTGCTACGCGGCCAGATCCAGCGGGCGATCGCCGCCGGCGACCACGACGCGGGCCGCAGTCTGCTGTGGAACCTGCGCGAGGCGGGCCCTGAGGTGTTGCCCGAGGTGCTGGCCCTGCTGCCGTACGACGGCTCGTGGGGCCCGTCGTTGATGGTGCTGACGGCGCTGGGGCCGGCCGCGAGCCCGGCGGCACCCCTGCTCCGCGACCGGATCCGGACCGGCGATCCCGCGACCATCGGCAACGCCGCCCAGACGCTCGCCGCCGTCGTCGGCGAAGAGGCCGAGCCGGAGCTGCGCGCTCTCCTGACACACGAGCATTCCGACGTCCGCCGGGGCGCGGCCACCGGCCTCCGCCGCATCGGAGTCCCGGCCGGCGAGGTCGTGCACGCCTACACGGCGGACGACCACGCGACGCTGCGCGAGCTGGGTCCGGCCGCGGCCCACCTGGTGCCCCAGCTCCGGGCCGACCTCGAGACCACGAGATGGCCGGAGTTGGTCCTCACCACCCTGTGGAAGATCACCGGCGACGCCGAGACCTACCTGCCGCCCTTCCTCAAGCAATGGCAGCAGACACGCAGCCGCAACGCCGCGATCGCCGGCGCCTGGATCGAGATGGGCCCGGCGGCCGCCGAGGCCGAGCCGTTGCTGCGCGCCGAACTGGCCCACCCGGTGCGGTCGACCTACGAGCCGAACAGCCGCGGAAGCGCCGACATCCAAACCGACGAAGCCTTCCTGGCCCAGTGCCGCCGAGCGCTGGCCGCCGTCACCGGCCATTGACGTTCCCCGCTGGAACACATTGATGTTCTACGATCCGTGAATGTCAGGGTCACTATTGCGCAGGCTGATCACGGCCGCCGCCGCGGGAGCCGTGGTCGCCACGAGCGTTGCCGCCGCGCCCGCCCACGCCGCCGCGGTTCCGCACATCCGGGACGGCCAGACCGTGCCGGTCTACTCCTACGAGAACGCCGTCCGCGAGAGCGTCTACGTCCAGACCTCGCTCGACAACGACCAGGACGGCGTCCCCGACAAGGTCGCCGTCGACATCACGCGGCCCCGGGAAGCGGCCGACCGCCGCCTCAAGGTGCCGGTCATCCTCGAGGCCTCGCCCTACTACTCGTGCTGCGGGCGCGGTAACGAGAGCGAACTCAAGACGTACGACGCCAACGGCGTGATCGCCAAGCAGCCGCTCTTCTACGACAACTACTTCGTGCCCCGCGGGTACGCGTTCGTCTCCGCCGATCTGGCCGGCACCAACCGCTCGACCGGGTGCATGGATGTCGGCGGCCGCGAAGAGGTTCTCAGCGCCAAAGCCGTCGTCGACTGGCTGAACGGGCGCGCCGTGGCCACGTACGGGGACGGAAGCCCGGCCGTCGCCACCGGCTGGACCAACGGCAAAACCGGCATGATCGGGAAGTCGTGGGACGGCTCGGTGGCCAACGGTGTCGCCGCGACCGGGGTGCGCGGGCTCGAGACGATCGTGCCCATCTCCGCCATCTCCAGCTGGTACGACTACCAGCGCTACAACGGCGTCCTGCGCAGCACCGACTACCCGGAATACCTGCACCGCGTGGTGAACGGGCGGCCCGCCGGAGTGTGCGACACCGTCGTGAAGCAGCTCGACGAGGGCAGCGACGACGCGACCGGCAACTACAACGCCTACTGGGCCGAGCGCGACTTCCGGCCCGACGCGTCCAAGGTGCGGGCCAGCGTGTTCATCGCCCACGGCATCAACGACACCAACGTGACGACGACCCAGTTCGCGCAGTGGTGGAGCCGGCTCGACGTCCCCAAGAAGATCTGGCTGGCCCAGCAGGGTCACGTCGACCCGTTCGACATCCGCCGCGCGGCCTGGGTCGACGAGTTGCACCGCTGGTTCGACCGCTGGCTGCAGGGCCTGCGCAACGGCATCGAGCGCGAGCCCCGGGCGTCGATCGAGACCGCACCCGGCACCTGGGTCGACGAGCCGGCCTGGCCTGCCGCTTCCGCGCGCTCGACGCGAATCACGCTCGGCAACGGCGACGGCACGACGGGCACGATCAACAGCAGGATCAACGGCGGTTCCCGTACGTGGTCAGACGCCCCCGATCTCGAAGAAGCCACCGCCGTAGCGAACCCCAATACGGCGGTCCCGGGCCGGGTCGCGTTCCTCTCGGCGCCGCTGACTTCCCCCGTACGGATCTCCGGAACTCCCACGGTCACCCTGCGCGTGCAGGTCGACAAGCCGACCACCGAGCTCACCGCACGGCTGGTCGACTACGGCAGCGCGACCCGCGTCAACTACCTGGCCCGCGGCGAGGGCATCACCACGCTCGCCACGGAGTCGTGCTGGGGCGAGTCCACCACGGCCGACGACGCCTGTTACCGCGACACCGCCGAAAACGTGGTGACCAGCGACCACGCGATCCTGACCCGCGGCTGGCAGGACGCCGCCCACCACGTGTCGCTGCGCCGGGTAACGCCGCTGCAGCCGGGCCGCTGGTATTCGATCACCGTTCCGCTGCAGGCCACCGACCAGCGCCTGGCCACCGGCCACGTGCTCGGCCTGATCGTGCAGGCAAGCGACAACGAGTACTCGACCCCACAGTCGACCGGCGCCACGATCCGGCTCGACCTGCGCGGCAGTTCGCTGTCGCTGCCCTTGGCCGGCCGCCTGCCGATCGCGGGCGCCACCGCTCCGGCCGTCCCGACCGCCCCGGCACCGGCCGCCTTGTCCCCGCCGGCCCCGAAGCGGTTCCAGCCCCTGCTCCCCTGACCCGTCACCCCGGGGCGCGCACCCAGCGCCCCGGGGCCCAGGGCGTCAGCAGGCGACCTGGGCGTAGGCCGGGCGCCCGGCCGACCGGCAGCCGAGCCACGTCTCGGTGAAACCGTTGTTGCTGACCACCCACACATCGGTGGCAGACGAGTACCGGAGGCCGACGATCCGCTGCGAACCCAGGTACGGGTAAGTCGTCAGGTTGAAGGTGGCCCCGGACTGCACGTAGCTGAAACCCGTCTGGCGCTGCACCGGCCACCCGGTCAGGCTCGGGATGTAACTGGTCTTCCAGCCGGAGCCACCACTGTTGAACTTCCAGATCATCGACGGCATGAACTGGTCGCCCGGGTGGAACCAGACCTGCGTCGAGGCGGCCTGCGCGGCCGACGGCACGGCGATCAGCGCGGCGGCGACAGCAGCGGCAGTGGCGACGGCAAGACGGGTGAGGCGCATGACGGGCTCCCTGATTTCGCGCCCGCCGTCACCGTGGCGGCGGGTCGCAGGTAGGAGCAAGCGGGCCGGCGGAAAGTTCCCGGGTCACCCGTTCGGGGGTTCGGCATGCACGGCGACGCTGTCCAGAACCTCTTTCCACGCCTGCTCGTCCGGCGCCGAAACCAGTTTCGCCTCCAGCGCCACCAGATAGCGGTGATGCGCCGGCCAGCCGTAGGCGTACCGCCAGTGGATACCCCCGGGACAGGACCATTCCCCCTGTACGCCGGTCAGTCCGAGCCGGGGCAGGTGAAACGCCCCGCTGCCGGCCGCGGTGCAGCCGTTGGGGCCGAAGTACTGCCGCATGAACTCGGGACTGAACTTCCCCTGCCGCACCACCTTGGACGACACGCCCGCGAAGACGCCCGGCACGGCCGCCGCGGTGAACCAGTCGGATACGTTCGGCGAGGCGTTCAGTCCCGGCCCCACGTTGACGTTGCCGTAGAACGGGCTCTGCCCCGGATGCCAGCCGTTGCCCCACCGCTGACTCCACGCGGCGGGCACCCGGATCGAGATCGCCCGGGTGTCGTCGAAGACTTCCTCATAGCGGATCACGGGAGCCGACGAGCTCGCCGGCGCGGCAGCCGGCGCCGCCGCGGGCCGCTCGGCGCGCGGCCACGCCACCAGCACGGCCGCCAGCGAGCCGACCAGAACCACCAACCCGGCCGCGACCAAGGGCACAAGACGCCGGCGACGGACCGGCCCGGCCTGCCGGTCGGCAGCCACCGCGCTGTCCAGATCCGCGAGCCACTGCCCGGCCGACGCCGGTCGGCGCGCCGGCACCGGATCGAGCCCGGCCAGCAGCAGCCCCCGCACAGCCGGCCCGACCTGCCCCGCCCGCCGACCAGCGCCGGAGTTGCCGTCGCGACCGCCTCGCCACGCGCTGGCCCCGCGCTTGGCACTGCTCCACCTACCCTGGCCGGCGCGCTCGCCCCTGCTCTTTACCGGGCTCCCATTCCGAACGCCGTCCCCGCTACTTCCAGCGCTCGCGCCACGCCCATTCCCCGCGACATCGGTGCGACCGATCACCGGCTCGGCATCAGCACGACCAGCCACCGGCCCGGCGTCGTCATGACCAGTCACCGGCGCGGCGTCGGAGCCAGCACGACCAGCCACTCGCCCGGCATCGGCGTCAGGACGACCACTCGCCAGCCCGGCGTCGTCACGATCAGTCACCGGCTCGGCGTCGTCACGACCAGTCACCGGCTCGGCGTCGAGCAGGGCGTCGAGCGACGCCGCGAGCGACCCCACCGACGGCGGCCGCCCGGTCAGGATGCGGGTCAGCAGCGCGGTGCAGGCGTACACGTCAGCTCGTTCGTCGACCGCGGCCCCGGCGTCGGACTGCTCGGGCGCCATGTACCCCGGCGTCCCCACCGGCAGGCTCAGCGCGGTGCCACCCAGGCTCAGGTCCTTGGCCAGTCCCAGGTCGCCCAGCACCAGCCGCTCGTCGGCGGCCAGCAGCGGCGCGGCGTCATTCACCGCGGCGTCGCCGGGGTCGCTGAAGATCAGCACATTGCCCGGCTTGACGTCGCGGTGCACCACCCCGGCCTCGTGCACCCGCCGCAGCGCCAGCGCGACCGCCCGCGCCACCGCGAACGCCGCCTCCGGCGGAATCGGACGCCCGGCCGCGGCGAGCCGGTCCTCGAGCGTGCCCCGGTCCGCGTACGGCATCACGAAGTAGGGTCGCCCGTGCGGCGTCTGGCCGATGTCGTGCACGCTGACCAGGCGTTCGCCCCCGATCCGGCGCAGCAGGCGGGCCTCGTTGAGGAAGCGCTCGCGCACGTCGGGGTCGAGCGCCCACCGCTCGGCCAGCACCTTGATCGCCACCGGCGACTCGAGATCTTCGTCGACGGCCAGGAACACGTCGGCGAAAGCGCCGCTCCCGAGCCGGCGGATCATGCGATAACGGCCGATGAATTCGGTCTCCGGCATAAGGCCCCTCAGACGATGTGTATAGCATTTTCCCATGGCCCCGGAATTCGAGCGATCACCCGGACGATTACCGGAATCGCACGACGATCTTCAGGAAATCGCGGTGCGGGCGGCCGCCGGATCCCGTCGCGATCTGCAGGAACTGCTCCGCGAGGTGCACACCCGGCGGCTGGCCCACCGCGGCGCCCGGCGGGTGCTGGCCGACGCGGCCGACGTCGAGGACGCGGCTCAGGAGACGCTGATCGCCGTCGCCCGGGGCATCCACACGTTCGCGGGACGTGCGCGTTTCACCTCGTGGCTGTACCGGATCGCGGGCAACGCGGCCCTTGAGGTGCTGCGCCGCAAGACCCGGGGCGGCACCCCGACCGACGAGCCGCCCGAGCCTGTCCCGACCGGCGGCACCTTCCGGCGGATGAGCTCGGTCGCGGCCACCCGGCTCGATGTCGAGAATGCGATGCGCCGCCTCCCCGACGAATATCGCGAGGCGCTGAAACTGCGCGAGTTCGACCAACGTTCGTACGAGGAAATAGCCGAATTGATGAATCTGCCGATCGGCACGGTCCGTTCCCGGATCTCGCGCGCCCGCCGCCTGCTCGGTGTATATCTGAACATCATTCCCGGTCCGGGCATTTGATCATCCGGCGCGTTTCCGCCCGCAAAACCAAAAACGCCCGGGCCGAGCCGAGGACGGCCGCGCGGCCGTCATGTGACCCAGATCGCGCGATCTTGATTTGACTTGAAGTGGGGTTGAGGTTCTAACTTAGGTAAGCCTAATTGTCACCGAGAGCAGGAGACACCCTTTCATGGATCGCCCCCTGCGGGTCGCCGTCATCGGCGCGGGCCCGGCCGGCATCTACGCGGCCGACATTCTCACCAAGGCCGCCCCGAACGCCACCGTTGACATCCTCGATCGGCTCCCGACTCCCTACGGTCTCATCCGGTACGGCGTCGCGCCCGACCACCCCCGCATCAAAGAGATCATCACGGCGCTGCACCACGTGCTGGAGAGCCCGCGGATCCGCTTCATCGGCAACGTCGACTACGGCGTCGACGTCAAGCCCGAGGAGCTCGACCGCTTCTACGACGCCACGATCATCGCGACCGGCGCCGACAAGGACCGCGAGCTCGACATCCCGGGCATCGACCTGCCCGGCAGCTTCGGTGGCGCCGACTTCGTCTCCTGGTACGACGGCCACCCCGACGTCCCGCGCGAGTGGCCCCTGACCGCGACCAAGGTGGCCGTGCTGGGCGCCGGCAACGTCGCCGCCGACGTGGCCCGCGTGCTCGCCAAGACCGCCGACGAGCTGCTCGTGACCGAGATCCCGGACAACGTCTACCAGGGCCTGCGGCAGAGCCCGGTCACCGACGTGCACGTGTTCTCGCGGCGCGGTCCGGGCCAGATCAAGATCACGCCGATGGAGCTGCGCGAGCTCGACGAGTCGCCCAACGTCGAGGTGATCGTGCACCCCGAGGGCATGGAGTTCGACGAGGGCAGCCTCGAGCTGATCCGGTCCAAGCGCTCGGTCAAGATGTGCGTCGACATCCTGCAGAACTGGTGCGCCCGCGATCCCCGCGACAAGCAGCGCCGCCTGCACCTGCACTTCCTGCAGGCCCCGGTCGAGATCCAGGGCGACGTCGAGACCGGCGTGACCGGCCTGCGCACCGAGACGCAGGAGCTGACCGGCGACGGCTGGGTGCGCGGCACCGGCGAGTTCATCGACTGGGACGTGCAGGCGGTCTACCGCGCGATCGGCTACCTCAGCAAGCCGATCGCCGACCTGCCGTTCGACCCGGCCACCGGCACGATCCCGCACGAGGCGGGCCGCGTGCTCGACCTGGACGGCGAGCGGGTCCCCGGCCTGTACGCCACCGGCTGGATCAAGCGGGGTCCGGTCGGCCTGATCGGGCACACCAAGAAGGACGCCGCCGAGACGGTGGCCAGCCTGCTGGCCGACGTCGACCAGCTGCGGCCGGCCGAGTCGGACGACGTGCTCGGCCACCTCGACCGGCGCGGCGTCGGCTACACCACCTGGGACGGCTGGAAGCGGCTGGACGCGCACGAGATCGAGCTCGGCACCCCGCACGGCCGCAAGCGCGTCAAGGTGGTCCCGCGCCACGAGATGATCGAGATCAGCCGCCGCGCGTAAGCGTCACGGGCGAGGTTCCAGGACGACCACCACTGCTTCTGTGGTGCGCAGGGCGGCGTACGCGTCAAGCTTCTTGTCGTACGTCTTCCAGCCGTCCCAGAGCCTCGCCCGTTCCTCGCCCGAGGCCGCCCGGGCCCGCACCGGCCGGCGGTCGCCGCCCAGTTCGACCGTCGCGTCGGGTTGGTCCCGCAGGTTGAGCCACCACGCCGGGTGCCCCTCGCCCCAGCCGTTCATCGACATCAGCACCAGGTCGGGCCCGTCCTCGTAGTAGGCCAGGAGCACCGACCGGGGCTGCCCGCTGCGCCGCCCTACCGTGGTCAGCCGAAGCGTGCCGTATTTCGCCGCCCGGGGCCGCCCGAGCCCCAGACGACCGCCGGAAATCTTGTAGATCGCGCGATGAGTCGACCACGCCGCGCGGACGACCCAGCGCGGCGGCACCCTGACCTCGGCCATGCCATCGACGGTAGCCAGCGCTCACAAGCGCACACGGCCCGCCGATGGGATGGATGTGCTGATCGCCCAGTACGCGATCTACGCCGCGGCAGTAGCGGCGATCGCCGCCTTCGGGAACGCCGAGGCCTTCGCCGGTCCGGCCATGCTCTGGTTCGACCTCGTCATGGTCTTCTTCGGCGTCCGCGCCTGCCGGCACCCCGGGCTCGACGGGCCGACCCGCCGCTTCGCCCGGGTGCTGGTCGCCGCGCTCGTGCTGACCCTCGTCATCACGCTGACCTTCATCGCTACCGGCACCAGGGCGTTCCCGCAGATCGGCGACGCCCTGCACCTGATCATCACGATCGTCCTGTTCGTGGCGCTGATGCTGCTGCCGGTACGGGCGGCCACCACCCGCGAGCGCCTCAAGACCCTGCTCGACGCGGGCATCGTGGCCGCCGGTGCCTCGATGGCGCTCTGGTACTTCGTGATCGGGCCCGCGCTGGAGCGTCACCACCGGTCGTGGCCGCTCATCCTGGCCGCCGCCTGCTATCCGGTGGTCGACCTGCTCGTGCTGTTCGGCTTCGCCCGCGTGCTGCTGCGCGGCACCCGGCAGATCGGCCGCCGCACGCTCGCCATGCTCGGCGCCTCGGTGCTGGCCCTGTTCACCGGCGACATCTACCTCGGCTACCAGCAGGCGCACGTCGCCGTCGTCCAGCGCTCGACGTTCGCGTTCCTGTGCTGGCTCACCACGCACTTCCTGCTCGCCTGCGGGGCGATCGAACTGTGGCGCCAGGCCGCGCACCCGCCCCGGGAACCGACACGCTGCGACGAGGGGCGGCGGGGAAACTCCCGTACGTCGGGGTGGCCGTCGGCTATCTCCTGCTGACCATCGCGGCCGTACGGGAAAAGGACGCCTTCCCGTGGGACGGCCTGGTGCTCGGCGGCATCGGCATCACCACGCTGGTCGTGCTGCGCCAGGCGCTGGCCCAGACCGAGATCACCGAAGCGGCCGAGACGGACGCTCTGACCGGGCTGGCCAACCGGGCCCGCCTGCACGACGAACTGGCCCGCTCGCTGCGCCGGGCCGCGCGCGGCGGGCAGAGCCTGGCCGTGCTGCTGCTCGACCTGAACGGCTTCAAACAGGTCAACGACACCCTGGGCCACCAGGCGGGCGACGACCTGCTGATCGCCGTGGCCCACGCCATGCGCCGGACCGTGCGCCACGACGACCTGGTCGGCCGGCTCGGCGGCGACGAGTTCGCGGTGATCGTGCGCTCGGTCTCGGACGAGGCGGGCGCGCTCGCCGTGGCGCAGCGGCTGGACGAGGCGATCGCGGGCCCGTTCGTCATCGGCAACCGTCCGGTGAGCGCGTCGGCCAGCATCGGCGTCGCGGTCAGCGAGCCCGGCTCCCTCGACCTCGACGAGCTGCTGCACCGGGCCGACCTGGCCATGTACGCCCGCAAGCGGGACGGCCGGGCGGCCGACGAGGGCTGCCCGACCTGCGGCTGCAACAAACCTGCACACTCAACGTATTGACGTTGATGCATATCCGGTGGGACATTGCCTGGGCTGGGTGCCGGCGCGGGCTCCCGTCGGCACCCAGCTGCCCGAACACGCCGCTAGCCGTAACGAAACCTCGCTAGCCTGCGAAGGTGGAGGGCAGCTGCGCCGGCTGGCGGGGGCACATCATCGTCTGCGGGCTCGACGACGTCGGCCTGCGGACGGTCGAGCAGCTGCACCTGGCCGGCGTCCGCATCGTGGTGGTCGAGGACGACGCCGACGCCCGGCTCGTCCGGGTCGTCCGCGGCTGGGGTGTCCCGGTCGTGGTCGGGAGTCCCCGGCTGGTCGAGACGCTGGGCGAGGCCGGTCTGCCCGGGGCGGTGGCGGTCATCTGCGTGCTCGGCGACGACCTGCACACCATCGAGGCCGCCCTGCTCACCCGCGAGAACCGGCCCGACATCCGGATCGTCGTGCAGCTGCGCAACGCCGCGGTCGGCCGGGCCCTGTCGGCGCTGTCGATCTCGGTGCTCGACGTGGCCGGCCTGTCCACGCCGTCGCTGGTCGAGGCCTGCCTGCGCACCGGCACCCACGAACTCGACCTGGACGGCACCCGGTTCGTCGCCGCCCAGACCGTCGCCGACTTCACCGGCCCGCTGCGTTCCCGCTACGGCGCGCTGGCCCCGCTCGCCGTCACCAGCGCGGACGGCCTCGAGATCGAGGTATGCCCCGGCCGCGACCACGTCGTACGCCCGGGCGACGTGGTCACCCTGCTCGGCACCGCGCCCGAGCTCGAGGACGCGGGCCTGAACAGCGACACCACGGTGGCGGCGTCGGCCCGGCCGAACTGGCTGCGCCGCAAACTGCACGTGGCGCAGACCGTGCTGACGGCCGTCGACCGCCGTCTCGCGTACGCCCTCGGCGCCCTGTTCTTCCTGCTCGTCACCGCCATGGTGGTGCTGCGCCTCGGCTACCGCGAACCCGACGGCACCCGGATGACCCTGCTCGACGCGGGCTACTTCGCGGTCGAGACCATCGGCACCGTCGGCTTCGGCGACTTCTACTTCCGCGACCAGCCCTCGTGGCTGCGCGGCTTCGCGATCGCGCTGATGATCCTGGGTGTCCTGCTCGCCACCAGCTTCTACGCCCTGCTCACCAACACCCTGGTCAGCATCCGTCTGCAGGAGGCGATGGGCCGCCGCCGGCTGACCCAGCTGACCGGGCACGTCGTGGTGGCCGGGCTCGGCTCGGTCGGTGTCCGGGTGGTCGAGCGGCTGCACGGCGCCGGCCTCGATGTGGTCGTCATCGAGCACGACGAGAGCTGCCGGTACGCCGACCAGGTGCGCGACCTGGGCATCCCGGTGATCTTCGCGGACGCCACCCTGCCCCGCACCCTCGACCGGGTGCAGCTGGCCGAGGCCCGGGCGGTCGCCGTGCTGACCAGCGACGACCTGGTCAACCTGGAGACCGGCCTGGCCATCCGCGACCAGCTCGGCGAACGGGCCAGCGACGTGCCGGTGGTGCTGCGCCTGTTCGACCGCACACTGGCGGCGACGGTCGAGCGCAACTTCAACCTCGGCCTGGCCCGCTCGACGGCCGCCCTGGCCGCACCCTGGTTCGTCGGCGCGGCGCTCGGTCTCGACGTGATCGCCACGTTCTACGTCAGCTCGCAACTCATGCTGGTCGGCCGCCTCACCGTGGCCCCCGGCGGCGGCCTCGACGGCTTGGCCATGCAAGACCTTTCCGCCCGTACGCGGGTGGTCGCGATCAGCCGTGCCGAGGGCGAACTCGAGCACCCGCCACGCCGCAACACCCGCTTCAGCGCCGGCGACAAGGCCTACCTGATCGGCCCGTACGAGGAACTCCTCCAGGTCCTACGCCGCGACGACCGCACGCAGCCGCTCGGCCACCCGCTCCGGCGTCGTGTCGCTGATCCACGACCCCATGGCTGACTCGACCCCGGCCAGATACTTGAGCTTGCCGGGCGCCCGAAGCACCGAGAACACCTGCAGATGCAGCCGGAAAAGATCCCTTCCTTCCCGTACGGGAGCCTGAAAGACGCCTGAGATGTACGGCAGAGGTTCCGGCCCCTCGTAGTAGCGATCGAGCCGTCCCAGCACGTCGAGATAGAGCACGGCCAGGTCGTCGCGCTCGTCGTCGGTGAGCCCCGGCAGATCGGCCACGTCGCGGTGCGGCGCGATGTGCACCTCGACCGGCCAGCGCGCCGCCGCCGGCACATACGCCGTCCAATGCTCCGACGAGGCCACGATCCGGGTTCCGGCCCGCCGCTCGGCCGCCAGAATCTCCGCGAACAACCTCGGATGCGAGGCGACCCGAGTCAGCATCCGCCGCACCTTGGGCGGCACGAACGGGAACGCGTAGATCTGCCCGTGCGGATGCGGCAGCGTCACCCCGATCTCGCGCCCCCGGTTCTCGAACACGAACACGTGCTCCACGCCCGGCATCCGTCCCAGCGCGGCCGTGCGGTCGGCCCAGGCGTCGATGACGGTCCGCGCCCGCGACGGCGTCAACGATCCGAACGATCCCTCAGCCTCCGACGAGAAACAGACCACTTCCGTACGCCCCGACGCCGGCCGCACGGGCCACATCGGGTCCCCGTCAATCAACTCGAGCGTCCCGGTGGCCCAGGCCGCCAGCTCCCCACCGCCAGTCACGCCCATCGGCGCCGCATCCCGGCCGGCGTTCGCGGCCCGCGGCGAGAAGGCCGGGAAACGGTTCTCGAACACGACGACGTCGTACGCGGCCTCGGCCACCTCGGTCGGCGCACCGCCCGGAACGGTCGGCGCGAGCGGGTCCGCATCGGCGCTGGGCTGATAGGTCCGGTCGTTGCGATGGGCCGCGATCGCGATCCACTCCCCCGTGAGTGGGTCGAGTCGCATCTCCGGCTGCGCCTCGGGCAGCGACAGGTCACGGAGGTCGATCGCCGTCCGCGGCACTTCCAGCGAGGTGTCGTCGAAATAGATGATCTCGCGCCCGTCGGCCATGTACCGCATCGTCTTGCGCACACGGTGCCCGAGCTCATGCCACGTCACCCTTCCCAGCACCCGCACCGCATCGAGCGCGAGCAGTTGCTGCCCATCGGCGGCCAGCAGCCGGTCGCGAGCGCCGGTCGGAAGCGACACGGTCGAGCCAGCCGCCAGCGGCAGCAGATGCAGGGTGAGTTCGGCCCCCGGAAGCCAGCCCGCGTCGCGCAGGTTGACCGTCCAGGCCGAGCCGTCCCAGAAGCGGTCGGTCACCGCCCGCCCGTCGACCCGCAACTGCCCGACGTCCCCGGCCCAGTCGATGCGCAGAACAAGGTCGACGCCCCCTCGCTCAGGCACGGTGAGCCGATAGACCGCCGCCAGCTCGTCGAACGTCTCCGGGCTGGGCGCGGACTGCCGGCCATCGAATTTCCCGTATGCAACCGGCACGGTCCCCACGGCCTCCCGCACCGCAACGACGTCGGCCGCCGCCTCGAAACCACTGCCCCCGGTGCCACCGACTTCGAGGCCGCCAACATCGCCGCCCACCTCGCGGCCGTCGAGTCGCAGTGCCACGAATTCGCCGGTCACCGGTTCATAGACACGCACGTCCGGCACGCCGGTCGAGTGCACGCTGACCCGCCCGTCGCCCCCCCAGCGCAGTTCGTCGTCCGAGAGCAGCAACCGCCGCCGCGGCCCGTCCTCGTCGACCCAGATCGCACCGGCCACCGACGCCGGAAGCACCAGCAGGTCGAACGCTCCGAGCTGAACCGGGACGAGACCAGGCGTCGCGGCGGCAACGACACCGCCGACGGAGTAAGTCACGTCGACGCCCTCGGCCGCGACCAGCACCAGCGTCGGCACCTCACCCGGCAGCACGGTCAGCACCGAGGCGGTGGCCCAGTCGAGCCGCCCACTCCCCACGGCCAGCC
Organism: Paractinoplanes bogorensis; assembly: GCF_018829635.1. Classification (GTDB taxonomy): domain Bacteria; phylum Actinomycetota; class Actinomycetes; order Mycobacteriales; family Micromonosporaceae; genus Actinoplanes; species Actinoplanes bogorensis. Next base: position 292,363 of record NZ_JAHKKG010000011.1, on the reverse strand, counting down.
GCAGCGGCCAACAAGCAATCGTCCCCGCCGGAATGTCCACCGGCACAGCCGGCACGGTCAGCACCGCCTCGCCGGACGCCCCGACAACCGCTCCAACACCGACACCCGACCCGACACCGACACCTGCATCCGCACCGGCACCCGGCGACGCGTCGCCGGGCGTGTCGGTACCGAGTACCACTTGGAACTGGGCGCCTCGGTAGGTCGCCAGCGGGAAATGGGGCTGATGCCAGGCGAGGAACAGGAAACCGCTGTCCCCGTCGCTGCGGAGCGCGTAGCGCATGGTGGTGCGGTCGTCGACGCCGTGGGGGCGTACGGCGGGAAGGGTTGACGGCATTTCGGCCAGACGATCGCCGAACGCGGCCAGAAAAGCGTGCTGCCGCCGCAGTTCGGCGTGGCTGGCGGCGAGCAGGCCCGACTCGCCGATCGGCGCGTGGAAGTCGTAGCCCAGCGGCGGCATGTCGTTCGGATAGCCGGTCGCGTGGGACTCCTGGGCGTGCGGCGGGTTGGTGCCCCCGGCATACATGTAATAGCCCTGCCAGGCCGACCCGTTGCCGATCTTGCAGTGGGCGATCGTGGCCACATCGAGCGCGGCCGGCCAGGGCCGACGGTGGTAGGCGGTCGCCATGCCGCCGCCGAGTTCGCAGGTGGCCGGTGGGAAGAAAGGAGGGAGGGAGGCCGGATGCGCCGACGCCGGCGTCCGGCGCAGGTCGGCACCGATGCCCGGGTCGTCCCAGACGTGCGAGAAGAAGAAGTGGTCGCGGAACGTCGGGTCCCAGGGCGCGCCCGCGTCCACCCAGAACCCGTCGCCGTACCCGCCGTACAGCGGCAGCACCTCACCGGCCGGCAGGTCGGCGCCGCCCCACGCGGTCGCCGTCCACAGCGGTGCGGTGAGACCGGCCGACCGGGCCAGCCGTTTCAGCGTGACCAGGTGGCCCGGCTGGTCGTAGAGCTCGTTCTCGAGTTGGATCCCGAGCAGCTCAGCCCCCCGAATACGAGAAGCCAGAACAGCAAACCACTCCGACACCAGCTCGAGGTAGGCCGGATCGTCGGTGCGATGCGCGACCGGCGCCGCCTGCACCCAGTCGGGGAAGCCACCGTTCCGGCTCTCGCCGTGGCACCAGGGCCCGATGCGCAGCACCATGTCGAGCCCGGCCGCCCGCACCTCGTCGAGGAACGCGGCCAGGTCGAGGTTGCCGTCGAAGCGGGGCTCGCCACGCCGGCCGACGTGGTGCAGCCAGAACACATAGCTGGCGACGACCGTGATGCCGCCCGCACGCATCTGCCGCAGCCGCTCGGCCCAGCGGTGCCGGGGCACCCGGCTGTAGTGCAGCTCCCCCGACACCGGGATGACCGGCCGGCCGTGACGAACAAGTGCGCGGCTGGTCAGCGCCACCCCCGGTCGTACGTCCTCGTCGTTGCTCATCCGGGGCCGGCGCGGCGGCTCGGACCACGGACGATGCGCGACTGACAGCACGGGGCCTCCTCGAAAACCTGTAACCGGTCACAGCTTCGTGAGCCCGCACGATACAACGACTTAACGGGATGGACGCAAGCCCTTGACAATCGTGGGAGCGCGCACCACTGTAACCGGTCACAGGCCCAATCGGGTGACGCACGTCTCTCCCGCCAAGCGAGGAGTATCGATGAGAAAGACATTCGCCGGGTTGCTGGCCACGGCGCTTCTGATGACGACCGCCGCCTGCAGCGGCGACGACAACGACACCAGCCCGGCCGCCGACCCGAACGAGAAGGTCGCGCTCACCTACTGGAGCTGGGCGCCGAACATGGACAAGGTCGTCGAGGGCTGGAACGCCACCCACCCGAACATCCAGGTCACCGTCAACAAGCAGGACGGCGGAGACCCGGCCGTGGCCAAGCTGCTCACCGCGATCAAGGCGGGCAGCGGCGCCCCCGACGTCATGCAGGCCGAGTACCAGAAGATCCCGACCCTGGTCGCGGCCGACGCGGTGGCCGACATCGCCAAGGAGGCGGGTGACCTCAAAGCCAAGTTCCCCGAATCGGCCTGGAACGCGGTCACCCTCGGCGGCGAGGCCCTCTACGGCGTACCGCAGGACTCCGGCCCGATGATGTTCTTCTACCGTTCCGACATCTTCGACAAGGCCGGCGTGCAGGTGCCGAAGACCTGGGACGAGTACGCGGCGGCGGCCCGCACGATCCATCAGAAGAACCCGAAGCAGTACCTCGGCACGTTCTCGTCCAACGACCCCGGCTGGTTCGCCGGCCTGTCGCAGCAGGCGGGCGCCAGCTGGTGGGGCGTGCAGGGCGAGTCGTGGACGGTCGCCGTCAACGACGCCACCACCAAGAAGGTCGCCGGCTACTGGGGCGGGCTCGTCCAGGAGGGCGTCATCGACAACAAGCCGATGTACACGCCCGAGTGGAACGCCGCCCTCAACGACGGCACCCAGGTCGGCTGGCTCGGCGCGGTGTGGGGCCCGGGCGTGCTCGAAGGAAACGCCGCCTCGACCAAGGGCAAGTGGAAGGCCGCGCTGCTCCCCAACTGGGACGCGCCCGCCAACGGCAACTGGGGTGGCTCGGCCACCAGCGTCACCTCGCAGACCAAGCACAAGGCCCAGGCCGCCGAGTTCGTGAAGTGGCTCAACACCGACCCGGCCGCGCTCAAGGCCCTGGCCGGTACGGCCAACGTCTACCCGGCCGCCAATGACGCCACCAGCGTCGCGCTGACCGCCCCGCCGGCGTTCTTCAGCAACCAGCCCGACTTCTACACGATCGCCGCCGAGGCCGGGAAGATCACCAAGCCGTTCACGTACGGGCCCAACGTCAACGTCGCGTACAGCTCGTACAACGACGCGTTCGGCAAGGCCGCCGAGGGCAGGAAGGCGGCCGATTTCGGGGCCGCGCTCGACACCATCCAGCAGGCCACCGTCAGTGACCTGAAGAACGCCGGATTCACCGTCGCCGGATGAGAACCGGACGCGCACCATACGCCTTCCTGGCCCCGGCATTGGTGTTGTTCGCGGCGTTCCTGGCCGCGCCCATCGTCTACGCCGGCTACCTGAGCCTGCGCCGGGTCAAGGTCAGCGGTCTCGGCCTCGGCGCGGGCGCCCGGACCGAGGTGTGGGCCGGGCTCGGCAACTACGCCCGCTCGCTGACCGATCCGGAGTTCGTGCCGAGTGTGGTGCGCGTGGGGGCGTACGGGCTGATCGTGGTCCCGGTCATGCTCGGCCTGGCCCTGGTCATGGCGTTGCTGCTCGACGCCGGACGGACCCGGGTCGGCACCTTCGCCCGGACCTCGATCTTCCTCCCGTACGCCGTCCCGGCCGTGATCGCCTCACTCCTGTGGGGCTTCCTCTACCTGCCCCGGGTGAGCCCGATCGTCGACGTGCTGGGCGCCGTCGGGATCACCGCTCCCGACGCGCTCAGCTCGAGCTGGGTGCTCTACGCGGTGGCCAACATCGCGATCTGGGGCGGCACCGGCTTCAACATGATCGTGCTCTACACGGCGCTGCGGGCCATCCCGACCGACCTGTTCGAGGCGGCCCGCATCGACGGCGCCTCGGACATCCAGATCGCGCTGCGCATCAAGGTCCCGATCATCGGGCCGTCGCTGGTGATGACGTTCCTGTTCTCGCTCGTCGCCACCCTGCAGGTCTTCGCCGAGCCGATGACGTTGCGGCCGCTCAGCAACACCATCTCGACCACGTGGACCCCGCTCATGAAAGTCTACCGCGACGCTTTCGTCCGCAACGACATCTACTCCGCGGCGGCGACATCGGTGGTCATCGCGGCGGCGACATTCCTTATCTCGTACGGATTCCTCAAGCTCGTCGGCTCGCGAGCGTTCAGTCAGGAGAGGTGAGTCATGGCTGTTGCTGTCCTTCCCGACACGGTGAAACCGGCGCCGGCTGTCATCCGGTCACCGCGGCGCACCAGCCCCACCGCCACCGTGCTCCTGCTGCTCGGGGCCGCGTACTGCCTGCTCCCGGTCCTCTGGGTGGTGATCGCGTCGACCAAGAGTGCGAGCGAACTGTTCAACACGTTCACGTTCCTGCCCAGCACCCACCTGTTCGACAACATCGCCTACCTGACCGAATACCGCGGCGGCCTCTACTGGCGCTGGATGGTCAACTCGGCGCTCTTCGCGGGCGGCGGCGCGGCGGCGTCGACCCTGGTCAGCGCGATGGCCGGCTTCGCCCTGGCCAAGTACGACTTCCGCGGCAAGTCGGTGGTCTTCAACATGGTGCTGGGTGGCGTGCTCATGCCCGCGGTGATCCTGGCCGTGCCGCAATACCTGCTGCTGGCCAAGGTGGGCATGACCAACACCTACTGGGCCGTGCTTCTGCCGAGCTTCATTTCCCCGTACGGGATATATCTGTGCCGGATCTTCGCCGCCGCGACGGTGCCCGACGAGGTGCTCGAAGCGGCCCGGATGGACGGCGCGACCGACTGGCGGGCCTTCGCCCGGGTGGCCCTGCCGATGATGCGCTCCGGGCTGGTCACGGTGTTCCTGTTCCAGTTCGTGGCCATCTGGAACAACTACATGCTGCCGTTCATCATGCTCGGCGACGACAAACTGTTCCCGGTCACCGTGGGTCTGAGCGGCCTGCTCAACCAGGGCGCCACCCAGCCCGCCATGTACACGTCGGTGGTCACCGGCGCCTTCCTGTCGATCATCCCGCTGGTCGTGCTGTTCCTGACCCTGCAACGCTATTGGCGGGTCGACCTCGGTGCCGGCGCGGTGAAGGCATGACTCTTCTTCTCGGGGTGCGCCGCCGGGGGTCCGGCGTGACCGCGTGTCGTCTTTTCGGGGCGCGTGCCGTCGGGGGCCCGGCATGACGTCTATAGTCCCCACCGTGCCAACCCCGTCCGGACCTGGGCGTAAGCGGCCCACCATCCGCGACGTCGCGCGCGAGGCCGGGGTCTCCTACGCCACCGTCTCCCGCGTGCTCAACGGCCGCGACTGGGTCAGCCCCGAGGCCCTCGTTGCGGTCCGTGACGCGATCACGCGTACGGGATACACCGCCAACCCCCACGCCCGCTCCCTGGCCACCGGCAGATCCGGCTCGATCGCCTTCCTGCTCACCGAGCCCCAGCATCTGCTCTTCGAGGACCCCAACTTCTCGGTCCTGCTCCGCGGCGTGGCCCAGGCCCTGTCCGACCGTGAGCTCACCCTGATCCTGATGATCGCGTCGACCCCCGAGGAACGCAGCCGCACGGTCGCCTATCTCTCCGGCGGCCACGTCGACGGCGTCCTGCTGGTCTCCCCGCACTCCGGCGATCCCCTGCTCAGCCAGCTCGTCCGGGCCGAGGTGCCGATCGTCGCGTGCGGCCGGGTCCTCGGCTACGAACAGATCATCAGCTCGGTGATGGCCGACGACCGCAACGGCGGCCGCTCCGCCGTCGACCACCTGATCGCGGCCGGCCGCACCCGCATCGCCACGATCACCGGCCCGCAGGACACCGCCGGCGGCGTCGACCGCCTGCAGGGCTACCACGACGCCCTGATCGCGCACGGTTTCACCATCGAACCGGCCCGGATCGTCCACGGCGACTGGAGCCGCGAATCCGGCGCGGCCGCCATGCACACGCTGCTCGAACAGTCCCCCGACCTGGACGCCGTGTTCGCCGCCTCGGACGCGATGGCGGCCGGCGCGCTCCGCGTCCTGCGCGACGCCGGCCGCGAGGTCCCCACCGACGTACGGGTGGTCGGCTTCGACGACTCCGGCCTGGCCGCCACCACCGAACCCCCGCTGACCACGGTTCGCCATCCCCTCGACCGGGTCAGCGAGGAAATGGTCCGCCTGCTCACCGACGTGATCGCCGGCCGGACCCCGCTCTCCATCACCGTGCCCACGACGCTGGTCGTGCGCGCGTCCTCCCCGGCCTGAGCTTCCCCCTCGGGCATCGCACCACGCTCCACGGCTCCAATCCGGCGTCCCACCGGCGCCGGTCCCCCTTGTCGTGTTCGCGAAGGAGCGCCATGAAACCGTCCCGCTTCGCCGCCGCCGTGATCGCCACCGTCCTGGCTTTCGCAGCGGCCGCGACCCCCGCACACGCCGCCGGCACCCTGACCATGCTCGGCGCCGACGTGTCCTCGCTGCAGCGCACCCTCGACCTGGGAGGCAAGTACTACAACGCCTCCGGCGCCGCCGCCAACCCGTACGACATCCTCAAATCAGCCGGCGTCAACTACGCCCGCCTGCGCATCTGGAACAACCCGGCCAGCGGCTACAACAACAAGGCCAAAGTGCTCCAGCAGGCCAAGGCGATCAAAGCCAAGGGCCTGAAACTCCTGATCGACTTCCACTACTCCGACACGTGGGCCGACCCCGGCAAGCAGTACACCCCCGCGGCCTGGGCCAACCACTCGATCAGCCAGCTCGGCACCGACGTCTACAACTACACGTACGACGTCTGCACCGCCCTCAAGTCACAGGGCACCACACCCGACAGCATCCAGGTCGGCAACGAGATCAACGTAGGCATGCTGTGGCCCAAGGGCCAGGTGGTGAGCAACAACTTCGCACCCCTGGCCACACTGCTGAAGCAGGGCTACAACGCGGTGAAGGCATGCAACAGCGCCACGCAGGTCTGGGTCCACGTGGCCGACGCCGACAGCATGGCCAACATGCGCTGGTTCTACGACGGAATCAAGTCACAGGGCGTGCCCTGGGACGTGACGGCGCTGTCCTACTACTGCATGTGGCACGGCACGCTGGCCAACCTCTACAACGTCATAGCCGACGCCCGTACGCGCTACGGCAAGCCGGTGGTCATCGCCGAGACGGCCTACCAGTTCACAACAGCCGACGCCGACAGCGAGAAGAACTCAATCCCCGGCACCGTGCTGTGCGACAACATCCCGGCCACGTTCGCGGGCCAGGCCCAGCAGTTCACGTGGGTGCAGAACACGGCACGCAACGCGGGCGCGGTAGGCGTCTTCTACTGGGAGCCCACCTGGTACGCCATCAAGGGCAACGGCTGGGACCCGGCCAACATCAACGGCACCGGCGACGGCTGGGACAACATGGCCATCTTCGACTGGAACGGCCGCGTCAACCCGAACATCCGCTGGACGCCCTGACCGGCTGCCCCTCTGAGGACCTGCTCGACGGCCGTGTCCACCAGGCCGTAGAGCAGGTCCGGCGGCGAGGTCAGCTCAAGTCACCGTAGTGGCGCAGCAGGCTGTTGATCTTACGAAGCTTGTCGATCGTGTCCGGTGGCGGCGGATCCGGCTTGAAGTGCATGACGTCATTGCGTATCTGCCGGATCTCGTTCAGCCGCTCGATGAACGCCGGCCGGTCGAGCGGCCAGCCGAACGTCGACCAGGTGGCCGGGTCGTCGAGCACCCGCTGGTAGTCGCCCATGGATAGTTGCGTGAACGACCGGACCGGGTGACCGCACAAGGCGGCAACCTGGTCCAGTCCCAGGTTGCGGGCTATCACCTTCCGCAGGCTCCGGTCGAGCTCACCGATCTGGAAGAACGGCATGGCCATCTCGCCGTACGCCTGCACGACGTCGGTCGTCGTCACGATCCCGGCCACGACGTTCTCCTGGTCCCGGACGAACACGAAGCCGGTGCGCTGCAGCTCGGGAAGAACATCGATCAGCTCTTTGTCATAGCGAACGGCGACGACGTCCGGCTCGATGGCATCGGACAGCGTGGCGTCCGCGTTCGCATGCCGTGCGTGGGCGATCGAGCGCCACGTCACCGCTCCCCGCAGATTTCGTGGACCGTTCAGGACCGCCAGCTGCGAGAAGTCGTTGAGCAGCATCTTGGTGAGTGCTTCGTCGAACGAGGCGTTCGGGGTTACGAACTTCAGACCGCTGAGCGCCGAGGCGAGGTTGCCGACAGTCAGACCCACGGGATCCGCATCGGCGTCGCCTTCTTCGCCCGCCGCGGAGCCCGCACCGGAGGGTTCGGCCGGCGTCTCCGGGGCGTCGGCGACCGACACGATCAGGCGCACCGTCGCGTCCAGCGTGACCTTCCGAAAGCTGGGTGACGTCACCAGGCCGTGGTTGGCCAGGTCGGCCTCGATCCGGCTGATCTGGTCACCACGGTCCTTGGCGCCCCACAAGGACAACAGTTCCCGCACGGAGAACTCCTCGGGGTGATGCTCCTCCGCACGCTTGCGAGCCTCTCGGAGGCGCTCGTGCACACGGAGATCGAGTCTCTCGTCCTGGCTGGTCGTGGCGCTGGCCGCCGCCCGGTCCAGCAGTTCCTGCCGCAGCACGTCGAGCGGACGCCCGATCTCGACAACGGTCCAGGCGAGCCAGCCGTCCACCGCACGCATCCCGGCCGCTACCGCCGCGGCCCGCGACGGTGCGGGGAACTCCTGACCATCGGGCAGAAGCCGGACCCGGCCGGTCGCCGTGATCTCGGCGTGGTGAGTCGTACCGACCCGCTGACGCCGGAACCGGAGCTTCGCGCCCGGTTTCAGCAGCCCTGCCTCGAGCAGGTCGCGAATCTGCACCCGGCGCCCGCCGAGCAGGTACATGGAGCGACCTTCGTCCGCCATGCGATCCCTACCCCTGTTGCAGGGCAGCGTGTTTGCTGCGGCTGCCGAAAACGATGGTCAGTATTTTCTTGACGATGTCGTCCTTGCGGCCGGTCTGCGGGACCTTGAGGTATTTGGCGAGTGCTTTGACGTCGACAAGCTTGAGGTGCAGCTCGCTCAACAGCGCGGTGCCCTGATCCAAGGTCTCGCATCCGCGGAGCCGCGCAGCCACCGCCTCGGCATCGAATGACGTGTCCGCCGAGAGTCGATCGGCCGTCGGCCGCCGGGCCACCGGCGTTCGCCGCGACGCAGGCGGGGCGATGTTCGGCGGCTCTTCCTGTAGCGGCACGACGGGCGCAGCCGGAGTCCGGCCGTTTTCCGCGACGTCGGCAACCACCAGGGCAGCCCGTCCCTCGGCGAGTGCCACGAGCCGGTCGAGAGTCAGGTCGGCGAGGAACGTGGCGATTCGCGCCTGGATACGGATGAGGAGAAGCAGATCCTTCATCGCGCCTTCCCGCCGATGCCGTCGAGGATCTCCGTCGCCAGCTTTCGGAACTCGACGACGACGTCATCGGTGACCGGAGCGCGCAGGACCGCTGGAACCCCACTTTCACCGGCGTCGCCGAAGTATTTCGGACTGTCCCGCATGGTGCCGCCCAGGACATCCATATTGGCATTCACGCGGACGTCCTCCATGTAGTACTGCTGCGTAGCAATAGGCTTCCCGGCGTAAATCTTGACCATAGTGAACACCACGCCCAGGAAACGCGTCTCGATCGTCTCGTTCACGTTGTCGCGCTGACCGTGAGTTACATAGTCGTTGTACTCGGCCACCAGATCATGACAATTTCCGTCCAGATAGCTGATGCCGAGGGTGGAGAGGTAGTCAGCTTTGGCCGGGACCAGGACGTGGTCGCTCGCAACGATTGCGGTCTTGGTGATGAGACCGAAATTGGGTGCGCAGTCGATCAGGACCAGATCGTATTCCTGGAAGGACTCGTGCCGAAGCGCACGGGCGAGGCAACCGTGCAGCTCCAGGAACTTACGCTTGGACTCGCCGAGCGTGGTTCCGCCGCCCAGCCGAGCCGCGAGCCGGAGATCCATGTCGATGAGCTTGAGGTGCGAGGAGATCAGGTCCAGCTTGCCGCCGGTCCCGTCCAACTGCTCGTTGACGATCGGCGGCGAGACGATCAGCTCGTGCAGCCCGACGTCACGGCCGGGCGAGTCACCTTCGTACCAGCGCATGATGGTCGTGTCCTTGCGCAACTCCTCACGCCACTGCGCCACGCTGTAGAACGAGAACGTCAGATTCGCCTGCGGGTCGAGGTCGATGAGCAGAACCTTGTGCCCGCGATTGGCGATCTCGGCACCGAGGTTGGCCGTCAGCGTCGTCTTACCCACGCCGCCCTTGTAATTCATGACAGCGATGACCTTCATGCTGATCCCTTCGTGGCCGACGCCGGACACGGTGACGATAACCGTCGAAACAGGGACCTGAAATTGCTGTCGCGTACGAGACATCAACCCTTCGTGCGATTTCTCGAGCGTCACACGAGATCATCGGCGCCGGGCTCGATCACCGGCATCATCGTTGATCAGGAAATTCGAACGGACGTGCGATCTCTTCCTGCAAGAGACCCGACCTCGCACCATTTCACGAAATGCGGTACGGGTCCATCCCGGACGTCCGGCCAATGATTTCGGTATCTTCGGCGCGTTGATTCCGGGTACCGGGATCCCGGTACCCGCCGGGAGCCGGATCGACCCGCCATGGAGGCGAGCACCGCCGTGAGTCCTCGGCCGAGCCGGGCGCGGGCGCGCAGATGTGAGGCGGTCTACCTGCCCAAACCCTCACGGTAGCGCCGACGGTTCGGGCATGATGACGGAATCCGGGTTTTCCCCCGGCCGGGCCGGGCAAAAAGGATCTCCTGGAGGCACCTCGGGGTGCCTCCACAGTGTTGGTACTCACGGCATAATCGGCCTGGTCAGGGTGCTCTACTTAGTGAGACACCGAGCACCGAGGGAGTGGTAATGCAGCGGCATCGGGTGGCAGTCATCGGCGCCGGCTTCGGGGGTCTGTTCGCGATCCGGGCGCTCCGCAACGCCAACGTCGACATCACGCTCATCAACGGCACGGCTTACCACCTGTTCCAGCCCCTTCTCTACCAGGTGGCGACCGGCGTCCTGTCCGAGGGCGAGATCGCCCCGCCCATCCGTGAGGTTCTCAAGGGCCAGGACAACGTCGACGTCAAGCTGGGCTGGGCTCGCAGCGTCGACACCGAGCGCAAGATTGTCGACGTCGCCGGGCCGGGCATCGACTACACCGTTGAGTACGACTCGCTGATCGTCGCCGCGGGGGCGTCGCAGTCGTATTTCGGGAATGACCACTTCAACGACTATGCGCCGGGCATGAAGAGCATCGACGACGCGCTCGAGTTGCGGGCCAAGATCTTCGGTGCGTTCGAGATCGCCGACCTGCAGACCGATCCGGAGGCGCAGGAGCGCTGGCTGACCTTCGTGGTGGTCGGGGCCGGGCCGACCGGGGTCGAGATGGCCGGTCAGATCGCCGAGCTGGCGCACCGCAACCTGGTGGGGCAGTACAAGCACATCGACCCGAGCAAGGCCCGCATCATCCTGATCGACGCCGTGGGCGCGGTGCTGAACACGTTCGGCGACCACTTGTCGACCCGGGCGTTGCGCCAGCTGCACCTGATGGGTGTCGAGGTCGAGTTGAACACCAAGGTGGTCGACGTCGACCTGACCGGCATCGAGGTCGAGTCGGAGCGTGGTCACCAGCGCATCCCGTCGATGACCAAGGTGTGGGCGGCGGGCGTGCAGGCGCCGCCGTTGTCGAAGCAGATCGCCGAGTCGGCGGGGGCCGAGACCGACCGCGCGGGCCGGGTGCTGGTGCAGCCGGACCTGACTGTGCCGGGTCACCCCGAGATCTTCGTGCTGGGCGACATGATGCACCTGAAGGGTGCGGACGGTAATCCGTTGCCGGGGGTCGCGCAGGTCGCCATCCAGGGCGGCCGGTACGCGGCCGATGTGATCAAGCGCCGGCTGCGCCACAAGGAGGCGCCGGAGCCGTTCAAGTATTTCGACAAGGGCAGCATGGCCACGATTTCGCGGTTCTCTGCGGTGGCCAGCGTCGGCAAGCTGCGGCTTTCGGGGTTCTTCGCCTGGGTGATGTGGCTGGCGGTGCACGTGGTCTACCTGGTCGGGTTCAAGAACAGGTTCACGACGGTGCTGCACTGGGCGGTCAGTTTCCTCGGCCGGGGCCGGTCCGAGCGGGTGGCGACCGAGCAGCAGGCATTTGCACGGCGGGCCATGAAGGATTACGGCGACCCGTTCCGGCGGGTGCGCGAGGCCGAAGAGGCGGACGCGGCCACGGCGGCGGCGTCGAACGAGACGCAGCCGGAAAAGGTCAGCGTCAGCAACTGACGGCTCAAAATAAGAACTAGAACCCGGGACGGACGGTGGCCCAGACCATCTTGCCGTCCCGGGTCGGTAGTGAGCCCCAGGCTGACGAGGCCGCCTGTACGGTGCGCAGCCCCTGCCCGCGTACGTAAAGAAACTCGCCGGCGCTCTGGTCGACGAGCTGGGGCAGGCGCGGTTCACAGTCGCTGACGACCAGGTGGAGGCCGTCGCCGCGGCGCACGACCATGGCCGAGAACGGTGTGGCCGCGTGTTCCATGGCGTTGGCGGCCAGTTCGCTCATGACCAGCCGGGCCGGGTAAAGCACGTCGGCCGGCATGCCCCAGGCTCCGCAGGCTTCGGTGACGAGGTTGCGGGCCAGGGCGGGGCTGTCCGGGTGGGGTTGCAGGTCGATCCGCATGCGATCGGGGCGCGGGCCGCCGACGGCCACCACCGAGCGGGCGTGGGCCAGGTCGTCGTAGATCGGCAGGAAGTACCTCGCGCCGAGCCGCCGGAGTCGTTCGGCCAGCGCGGCGCCGCGGGGCAGGCAGGCGGCGACACCGACCGCCGGTTCCATCGAGGAGCCGACCCGGGACACGGTCAGCCAGGTCGACGCACTGGTGGCCTGCGGGTCGATCACTTCGCAGAGGTCGACGATCAGGGCCGTGGGGTGTTCGCCGAGTGCCTTCTTGACGGCTATGAACGCGTCGCCGCGCAGGGGGCGGCTCCACATTCCGCGGACGGTGACGACGGTGACGGCGGTTTCGATGTCCGCTGTCACGGCCACGCTGCCGCTGCGGGCAGGGGTACGGCCGATCGCATGGCGTCCGCGCATGCCTGGCCAACGAGAGGTCTCCATGAAGGGCGACGCCTACCCACGGAAGAGATCACCATGCGCGAATACCGGCTTTTAACTCGAAAGTGGCAGCAAAGAAAAGAGAAGCGGCGCAAAGAGACGCTAAGGGAGGTCGCTGGTCTCCGGTGGCAGTAGTTCGCCCGAGATGGCCCGGTAGGGCGGCCACTCCGGCGTGGTGAGCTGGTCCACCCCGACCGGATCGGCCAGCGCCCGGTCGATCGCGGCCCGCAGCCGGTTCTGCTCCTCGGCCGGGTTCTGATACCAGGCCACCGACCAGATGCGATGCATGTGCCAGCCCAGAGCGCTCAACTCCTCGTCGCGCAGCCGGTCACGGTCGCGGGCGGACGGGATCGCCTGGTAGTCGGGCCCGTCGAACTCGATACCGATGGCGAAGACGTCCGCCGACGAGGAAGAGTCCGGGTGCAGCACGCCGAGATCGATCCAGTGCCCGGCCGCCCCGACCCGCCGCCGCACGCGATAACCCCACGACAGCAACGACGACAGCACAGCATCCTCGAACGGCGACGCGTCCTCCCGATCGGAGGCGTCACGGCCCAGCGTGGCGGCCGCACGCTCGGCGTACTCGAGGAACGCCTTGAGATGCCGCACGCTCTCGTTGCCCATGTCGGGCACATCCCCGCTGCGGATCGACGAGACCACCTCGACCCGTTCCCGGGCCCGGGTGATCGCCACGTTGAGCCGGCGCCACCCGCCGGGCCGGTTCATCGCGCCGAAGTTCGTGCTGATCTTGTCGTTCTCGTCGTAGCCGTAGCCGACCGACATGATGATCACGTCGCGGACGTCGCCCTGCACCGCCTCCAGGCTCTTGCAGAAGAAGCCGGTGAGCCGGTCGTTGTCGTCCAGGAAGTGCTCGAGGTCGGGCCGCTCGGCGAGGGCGTGCCGGACCGCGTCGTCGACCGCGTCGGCCTGGGCCACCGAGAGCGTCACCACGCCGAGGCTCTTGCCGGGGCGGGTGGCGTAGTGGTGCAGCACCCGCTCGGCCACCGCGTCCGCCTCGATCGGGTTGTCCGAGGTCGTCTGCCGCCGGTAGACGCCGTCGACCAGGAACATCTCGACGCCGTGGCCGGGTTCCTGCGGATAGCAGCGGGTCAGCCCGACCAGCCGCCCGTGGTAGTAGGCCAGGTTGGCGAAGGCGAACAGTGCCTCGTGCCGGCTGCGGTGGTGCCAGCCCAGGTGCAGCACGGGGAACGTCTCGCGGGCCAGGTCGAGGATGGACGGGTGGTCGGTGACGTCGTCCTCGACCCGGTCGTAGTAGCTGGTCGGGGGCAGCTGGCGGTCGTCGCCCGCGACCACCAGGGCGTCGCCGCGGTAGATGCAGTTGATCGCGTCGGCCGTGGTCACCTGGGACGCCTCGTCGATGATGACCATGTCGAATTCCATCTCGGGCGGCAGGTAGCGGCTCACCGCGAGCGGGCTCATCAGCAGGCACGGCTTGAGGCCCTGGACGGCGTGCCGGGCCTGGGCCAGCAGTTCCTGCACCGGCAGGTGACCGGACTGCTTGTTGCCCTCGCGCCGGATCACGCCGGGTTCGCCGGCGGCCGAGGCCGACGGGCGCCGGGCCTCGACGGCGTAGACGATGTCGGCCAGCGCGGCCGAGGTCAGCTCGTGGTCGAGCAGGCGGTAGACCTCGACCAGGTGGGTACGGTCCTCGGCCGACACCGGCTGCAGGCCCGGGTCCTCCTCGATCACCGCGTCGGCCCAGCCCCGGAACAGGGCGCGTTCCAGCACCGGCCACACCTGGTCGATGGCCGTCTCCTCCTCGGCGCAGAAGTCCAGCGCCTCGGCCAGCCCGTGTTCGACCAGCACCCGGCGGGCATCCTCGTGCCGGAACCACTCGTGCTGACCCTCGGGGTCGTGCAGCAGCTCGACCAGCAGGTCGCGGGCGTTGTCGTAGTCGCCCAGCCGCTTGTTCAGTTCGTCGTGGCGGTCGGCCGAGAACGCGGCCAGCACCTGCGTACGGGCCGTCTCCCAGCCCGCCACCGCGGCCGGCAGCCCGTCGGTCGGGTGTGCCTCCATCAGCGCGTGGGCCTGTTCGCGGGTCATCGCGGCGTCCTCGCCGGTCATCAGCCGCCGGGCCGCCACCGTCCACGCCACGACCTCGTTCATCGCCTCGTCGTCGGTCTTGGTACCGCGGTAGACCGTGCCCAGCACCGCCGAGTGCGCGGCCGCCTCGGCCCAGATGGCCGCCTCGGCGTCGGTCGCCGCCTGCCGCTGCTCGGCGATCTCCATGGCCTCGGCCAGGGTGAGGTCGCGGCCGGTGGGCACGCTGTACGACCGGATCATCTCGGCCGCCGCGTGCAGCGGGGTCATGTGCGCGCGCAGCCAGGTCACCGCGTCGGCGATCGCGCCCTCACCCAGTTCGGGTCGCGGCGCGCGGGCGGGTGCCGAGCGCAGCGTGGTGCGGAATCGGGTGAACTCGTCGCGGGCCTCGCCGACGATCCGCAGCAGCGCGCTGTTGGGCCGGGGCGCGCAGACGTGCACGGTCACCGCGGGCAGCGCGTCGGCCGGCACCTCGCGGATCACCTCGTCCGCCGTGTGCAGGGCCTCCTGCACGGCGTGGAAGTCGGTGTTCATGCCCTTCCAGTGCCGGCCCAGCAGTTCGGCGTGCTCGGTCGCGGCCTCGTCCAGTTCCTCGAGCGCGTTCTTCCAGGCGGCGGCGTCCTCGACGTTGGCCACGGCCTCGGCCGGCTTCACGTCGGGCAGGGCCGACTCGGCGGCCAGCTTCTTGTCGCGCCGATAGGGCCGCAGCAGCTTGCGCGGGCCCCGGTTCCGGGTCAGCCGGTCGGCCACCTCGGTGATCGGCTCCTCCAGCACGCCCTCGTCGAAGTGCTGACGAGCCTGAGATTCGGTTTCCCGTACGCGTTCGATCGCGAGCCGCAGCGCCCGGACCGCGACGTGCGCGGCGGCCATCCCGCCGGTCTCGAACCAGGCGGGCTCGGGCTTGTGCTCCCGGTTGATCAGGTCGGCAATCGTGATGACGCGCGCCGAGTCGGGGAACGTCACCACGTTGGGCAGGCCGAGCCGGGCGGTGACCCGGTCCAGGCTCTCCTGCCGGCTCTCCAGGCGGTCGGCCTCCTCGGCGAACTTGTTGGCCAGGTGGTCGGCCTGGGCCGCGTTGAGCGGCTTGAGGTCGATCGCCTCGGGAATCAGGTGCGACAGGTCGGGCACGTTCGCCAGTTCGTCGGCCGACGGCAGTTCGGTCCACGGGATGCCCCCGTAGCGCAGCGCGGCCAGCGAGCGGGTGAGGTCGGTGGCCGCCTTCTGCACCGGCTGGATGCTGTCGACCGTGAGCCAGTCCTCCTCGACCTTGACCGGGCGCTTGCCGGCGTGGGCCGAGAGGGCGGCCAGCCGGGCCGCGCCGGAGGGTTCGTGCAGGTCGAACGCGTCGGCCACGGGCGAGTTGGCGATCACGGTCTCGGCCAGCTTGCCGAGCGCGGTCATGGCGGTGCGCAGGCGGGCGTCCAGCGGTTCGCGGTCGATCGCGTCGCGCCACAGGTAGGTCTCGCTGCGCACCCGCCCGAGCCGGGCCACCGCGTCCCGGATCCGATAGATCGACTCGCCGGTCAGGTCGTGCGGCTGCACGCTCGCGACCGGGGCGGCCGGCACGTCGAGCAGGCGGGCGCAGATGCCCAGCACTTCGAACAGGCTGCGGCCGAGCGGCTGACGGAGGCGATTGAGGCTTTCCGCGTACGAGGTGAGCCGCTCCCGCCGTTCCCGCACCGCGCGCCGGTCGATCGGGTCCATCGTCGCCAGCGCCGCCGCGTCGGTCTCGAGCGCGGCGGCCAGCACACCGGCCACCTCGCGCCGCCCGGTCAGATCGCTGTGCAGGGCGAGCAGGTAGTTGCCGAGCCCGGCATCGGTGAGCCGGCGCTGCACGGTGTCGAGCGCGGCCGCCTTCTCCGAGACCACCAGCACCCGCTTGCCCGCGTGCAGCAGCCCGCCGACGATGTTGGCGATCGTCTGGGACTTGCCGGTGCCGGGCGCCCCGTCGAGCACGAAGCTGCGCCCGGCCACGGCGGCGGCCACGGCCACCCGCTGGGTCGCGTCGGCGTCCAGGATCAGCGGCACGTCCTCGGGCGGCGCGACCACGTCGATCCGCTCGACCGGGGTGGGCTCGAACGCGAACGCCCGGTCGGCGTCGTGGGTGGCCAGCGCGCGGACGACCGGGTGCTCGACGATGTGCGGCTCGTTCTCGAACAGGTCGTAGTACATCGCCTCGCGGTGCACGCTGAGGCAGCTCAGGGTGACCGTCTCGTCGGCGTACCAGCCGCGCCGCTCACCGATGGCCACGTCGACCTTGGCCCAGAGCACGGTGACGTCCAGCTCGGCCAGCGAGTTGATCTCGGGGATGTCGATGTCGAGCTCGCCCATCCGGACGACCAGGGCGGGGTTGACGATCGGGTCCTCGGGGCGGGCGATCAGGCGCGGACCGGCCGGGTCGATCTCGACCGGGATCAGCAGGATCGGGCTTTCGTACGGGGAACCGTCGTCGTCCGACCAGTGCAGCATGCCCAGGCCGAGGTAGAGCGGCGAGACGCCCCGGTCGAGCATCTCCTGCCGGGAGCGCCGCCAGAAGTGGTGCAGCAGGGCGCCCAGCTGCTCCTCGGCCAGCTCGGTGCGCAGCACGTGCCCGCCGGCCTCGGGGTCGTCGGTGTGGAAGGCGTAGCCGCCGCCCTCCTGCAGCACCTTCACGATGAGCTTGGGCGACGGACCGGTGATCTCGACCGAGCCCGAGGGCACCCGGGCGAAGTTGAGCAGGGGGTTGGTGCCGGTCAGGTCGACCAGGCCGGAACGCCACGTCTCCAGGGCCGACCTGACGTCGGCGCCTGGCAGCACACTCAAATCCGCTTCATGTTCCGGCCACATCCTCCAATTTCAGCAAGCCGGACGCCCGTTACGTGGGGGATTCGCCGACCTGCTAGCGGATATTTACGGCAAAAGGCGTTCCCAGGCGCTTAGACGACGGCCCCGGAGCCTCCCGGGACCGCCGTCGAGGTGCTCAGGCGGCGTGCGCGTGCTCCTCGATGTCGCGGGCGTCGTCCGGGACGTGCCGCTCGAGGGCCGCGCCCTCCACGTCGACGGCCGGCAGCCAGCCCAGCCAGCGCGGCAGCCACCAGGCCGAGCGGCCGAGCAGCGCGATCGCGGCCGGCACGGCGACCATCCGGATCACCAGCGCGTCGAACAGGATGCCGATGGCCAGCGCGAACGCGATCGGCTTGATCGTGTCGTTGCCCTCCGGCACGAAGCCGGCGAACACCGCGAACATGATCGTCGCCGCCGCCACGACCACCGGGGCCGCCTGCCGGAAACCGGTGACCACGGCGTCGCGCGGCGAGGCACCGTGGGCGTACGCCTCGTGCATCCGCGAGACGAGGAACACCTGGTAGTCCATGGCCAGCCCGAACAGGATGCCGACGATGATGATCGGCGCCAGGCTGAGCAGCGGTCCGGTCGTCTGGGCGTTGACCACGCTCGCCAGCCAGCCCCACTGGAAGACGGCGGTGGTGGCCCCGAGCGCGGCACCGATCGTGAGCAGGAAGCCGAGCACGCCGACGACCGGCACCAGCAGCGAGCGGAACACCAGCACGAGCAGCACGAAGGCCAGCCCGACGACCAGGATCAGATAGACCGGCAGCGCGTCGTCCAGCTTCTGCGACACGTCGATGCTGACCGCGGTCTGCCCGGTCACGTAGACCCGGGCGTTCGGCCCGTCGGCGACGTCGTCGCGGATCGAGTGCACGAGGTCGATCGTCGCGGTGTCCTCCGGCCCCGACTTCGGGATGATCGTGATCAGGGCGGCGTCCCCGGCCGGGCTCGGCTGCGGCTCGGCCACATAGGCGACGTCCGGCAGAGACGAGATCTTTTCCCGTACGGACGTCGCATACTGACCCGCACCCGACCCGTCGACCAGCACCAGCAGCGGACCGGCGAACCCGGGTCCGAACCGCTCGGAGATGATCCGGTCGGCCCGGTCGGCGCTGCTGCCCTCGGCCGCCCGCTGGATCAGCGTGGTCTGCATCGAGAAGAACGGGATGGCGATCACGGCCAGCGCGGCTACCGCGACAACGAGGCTGAGCACCCGCTGGTGGGTCACGAGGTGCGCCCACCCGCGATAGAAGCCTTTATCCCGTACGGGGAAAGCCGTTGGATCTTGCCGTGCGGCCTTGGGGAGCGCCCGCTTGCCGATGGCGCCCAGGAAAGCGGGCACGAGCGTGATCGCGACCAGCACGGCGACGACGATGGTGGCCGCGGCGGCCAGGCCCATCTCGGTCAGGAACGGGATGCCGGCCACGGACAGCCCGGCCAGCGCGATCACGACGGTCAGGCCGGCCGTCACGACGGCGGAGCCGGCCGTGCCGACCGAGAGCGCGACCGCCTCGGGCACCGGCAGGCCGCGACGCAGTTCCTGGCGGAACCGGGTGACAATGAACAGCGCGTAGTCGATGCCGACGGCCAGGCCCAGCATGATCGCGAGGATCGGGGTGGTCGCCTGCAACTCGGTGAAGCCGCTGAGCGTGGTGATGCCGAGCGCGCCGATGGCCACGCCGATCAGGGCGGTCAGCAGGTTCATGCCGGCCAGGACGAGCCCGCCGTAGGTCACCGCGAGCACGACCAGCGCCACCACGACACCGATGATCTCGCCGGCACCACCGATGTCGGCGCCCGACTCCTGGGTCGCCTCGCCGCGCGCCTCGACGGTCAGGTCCTGGTTTCGCGACTGGTCGACGACGGCGGTGAGAGCGTCACGTTCCTCGGCGGTGATCTGCTCGGCCGTGACGCCGTAGGTGACCGTGCTGTACGCGGCAGTCTGGTCCTGCGACACGGTCGGGGCCTGCGCGTCGAACGGGTCGGAGGCCGCGACCACGCCGGGCAGCTTCTGCAGCTTGGCCACGACCTGGGCGACCTGCCCGGCGGCGGCCTGGTCGGTGATCTTGCCGTTCGGCGCCTCCATCACGACCTGGGCCGTGGCGCCGGTCGACGTGCCACCGAAGCGCTTCTCCATCAGGTCGAGCGCGGTGGTCGACTCCTGCCCCGGAATCGAGAAGGTGTTGACCATGGTGCCGGACAGCGTGGCGGCGCCGGCGCCGAGCGCGATCAGGGCCACCAGCCAGGCGACCATGACGATGGCCTTATGGCGTACGGCGCCCAGTCCTAGGCGATGCAACAACGTGGCCATGTGCGTGTTCCCTTGCTTGGAGGGGCCGTGCCTTACCTGTCGTGCCTTGCTTGTCCTGCCTTTACTCGGTGTGGCCTGCCGGTGCAGCCGCGTTTCGGCGTCCGTGGCCGAGCGCGTCGTAGCTGACGTCGATGAGGTCGTCGACGGTCACAGCGAGTGGCTTCTCGCGCAGCGTGACCCCGACGACCGCCAGCGCACCCAGGGCGCCGATCACCCGCACCGCGCGTACAGGATCGGTCTCGGGGTCGGCCGCGAAGCATTCGAAGATCACCTCGCCGATCGCCTCGAGCGAGCATCCGAGATCGCTCTCCTGCTCGCTGGCCAGGCCGCTGAGCAGCAGCGACACCGTGCCGCGGCCCTCCATGGCCAGGCGGGCGATGCCGGTGACGGCCGCGTGGTCACGCTCCGGGCCGGGGGCCAGATCACGCACCGCGTCGGCGACCACGCGGATGTCACGCAGAGCCTTGTCGACCACCGCCTGCTGCAGGGCCTCCTTGGTCGGATAGCGGTGCAGCAGCCCGGTCTTGGAATAGCCGACGGCGTCCGCGATGCGCTGGATCGACGTCTCCTTGAAGCCGTGCCGCGCGAACAGCGTGGCCGCGGTCTCCAGGATGTCGTCGTCGATCTGTTGCTTCGTCGGGCGCGGCATGCGGACCACCTTAGTCGGATAGGGACCAAGGTGGTCCGTTACCGACCGTGGCGGTCCTCACAGTTCTTCTGGGGCGCATCTCCCCAGTTCACCGCATGCAAAACGGCCGGTTACGGGTTTCCCCGCAACCGGCCGCTCTGCTCCTCGTCAGCGTGTGACTTGGGAGACTGCTGTTGTCAGCGTTAGCTCAGTTCTCAGCGCGTGACCTCGGTGACCCAGGACGCGAGGTTGTCGACCCGGGCCGCGCTCTCGATGCTCTCGTGCGGGCAGGACGGGCCGTTGCTCACGACCGCGACCAGGGCCGGCGCCTTCTTCTTCCGCTCGACGAAGAAGGGGCCACCCGAGTCGTACGGGCAGGGGGTGGTGTCGGCCTGCGGCGAGTTGCCCCGCATCTGGGTGACCGTGTCGGTGAGCCCGACGACCTCCATCTTCCCGGTCCGCAGCCAGGTCACCGGCGCCGGGTTCACGCTGGTGGTCGACCCGTAACCGGTGAGCCGGACGATGTCGCCGGCTTCGGGGGCGGTGCGGGCGACCCGGATCGGGCGGACGTCGCGCACCGGCTCGGCCAGCTTGGCCAGCGACACGTCGGCCGTGGCGGACTGGCGGACCGCCACGATCTCGAGCTCGTGCCCCTTGCTGGTGTCGGTCAGATCGGTGCGGCCGATGGTGGCGATCGTCGAGTCGGCGACCGGACGTTCCACCCGTACGCCGTTGGCGTCCCGGAAGCAGTGACCGGCCGTGATCACCCACTGCGGCGCCACCAGCGCCCCCGAACACGCGCTGTTGCGCTTGCCGCCGTCGGCCGTCGGGATACCTGTCATGGTCAGCTTGACCGAGAAGGCGTATCGGCCCGGCTTGACCTGTTCACCGTTGGCGATCGCGTTCGCCGGGCCCGCGGACCCGAGGAGCACGACCGCCGCGGCGCCGATCGCGGCGAGAATCGATCTCTTTCTCTGTCTCATGGGGAGCAACTTAGCGAGAGAGATCAAGGGTCGCGAATCGGGGAAGACCCGGGGGAATCCCTGAGAGTCGCGGCCGGATTTGCTGCTTTCGCGGCTTTGGCAGGTGCGGGACGTCGCCTTTCCGACTCCCCCGGACCCGTCGCCCGGTCGGGGTCGGACCGGGGTTCCGCCCGGATGTTCCCCGCTTCGTACCTGCCTAGGTTCAGCTTCGACACAGGTTCGCAAAGGCACACCGCACGTCGGTCGTCCGGCTACGCGGTGGAACAGGTCGGGGGGATTCGCAGATGGGCAGGCGGCCGGTGACGGTTCGGATGGCGCGGTGGAGCGCCGAGCATCCATGGCGCGCGATCGCGCTCTGGGTGGTGTTCGTGGCGGTGTGCTTCGTGGGCGGCAACGCGGCCGGGCTCAAGGAGGCGACCGCCCAGGACGACGCGATCGGCGAGGCCGGCCGGGCCTACGTGATGATCGACAACGGCGGGTTCGCCGACGAGCCGGCCGTCGACAATGTGCTGATCACCGCCCGTACGGGAAAACTTGATGTTGCCGCCGGTGAGAAAGCGGCCGCCGACGCCACCGCGAAACTGCGCTCGGTCACCGGCGTGGCCGAGGTGGGCCAGCCGATCCCGGCCAACGACGGATCGGCGCTGCTCGTGCCGATCACCATGAGCGGCGACCCGGACACCGCCTCCGACCGCGTCGAGCCGTTGCGCGCGGCCACCGCGTCGGTGCAGCAGGCCCACCCCGATCTGCGGATCGAGCAGGTCGGCGGTCCGTCGATCGGCAAGGCCCTCGACGACACGCTGGGCGACGACTTCACCCGAGCCGAGATCCTCAGCCTGCCGGTCACCCTCGCGATCCTGATCCTGGTCTTCGGGGCGCTCATCGCGGCCGGCGTGCCGCTGCTGCTGGCGCTGTCGTCGGTGACCGCGGCCATGGGTCTCTCCACATTGGCCTCACACCTGGTGCCGTCGACCGACGTGACCGCCAGTGTCATCCTGCTCATCGGCATGGCGGTGGGTGTCGACTACTCGCTGTTCTATGTGCGCCGGGAACGCGAGGAGAGAGCCAAGGGCCGCGGTCACGTCGACGCGGTCGAGATCGCGGCCGAGACCTCCGGGCACGCCGTCGTGGTCAGCGGCACCGCCGTCGTCATCGCCATGGCCGGCCTGTTCCTGGCCGGCGACTCCACGTTCTCGTCGCTCGCCGTCGGCTCGATCCTGGTCGTCGCGGTGGCCGTGCTCGGCTCGCTGACCGTGCTGCCCGCTCTGCTGGCCAAGCTGGGCCGCTGGGTCGACCGGCCGCGCGTGCCGTTCCTCTGGCGGCTGTCCGCCCGCTCCTCGGGCGGCTCGTTCTGGCGGCGCGTCCTGCACCCGGCGCTGCGCTGGCCCGCCGCCACGCTGGTGGTCTCGGTGCTCGCGCTGCTGGCGCTGGCCGCTCCGGCCCTGGGCATGAACCTCAAGTTCCCCGGTACGGAGGATCTGCCGCGCACCACTCCGGCCATGCAGGCGTACGACCGGTTGACCGCCTCGTACCCCAGCAACGGGACCAACCATCTCGTCGCCGTGACAGCACCCGCCTCCGCTGCCTCGTCGGTGCACACCGCGCTGGAGAAGCTCGCCCGGAGCACCGAGGGCGACCCGCTGTTCGCACCGCTCGAGCAGGACGGGCCGGACATCGAGGTCTCCCCCGACAAGACCGTCTCGGTGCTGCACGTGGCGACGCCATTCTCCTCGCGGAGTGACTCGGCCACCGACTCGCTGCACCGGCTACGCAGTGACCTGGTGCCGGCCGCGCTCGGCGGGGTGGCCGGGGTGTCGTACGCGGTGGGCGGCGACGTGGCCAACAACGAGGACTACGCCAAGCACATCTGGCGGACGCTCCCCATCGTGGCCGGTGTCGTGCTGCTGCTGACGTTCCTGATGATGGCGCGGACGTTCCGCTCGGTCGTCGTGGCCCTGACCTCGATCCTGCTCAACCTGCTCTCGGTCAGCGCCGCGTACGGCCTGCTCGTGCTGGTCTTCCAGGGCAGCTGGGCGCCCGATCTGCTCAACTTCACCTCGATGGACGCCATCGTCAGCTGGCTGCCGCTGTTCCTGTTCGTGGTGTTGTTCGGCCTGTCGATGGACTACCACGTCTTCGTGGTGTCCCGGATCCGCGAGGCGGTGCAACGCGGCATGCCGACCCGCGAGGCCGTCGCCGAGGGCATCACCGGTTCGGCCGGCACGGTGAGCAGCGCGGCCCTGGTGATGGTGGCGGTGTTCTCCATCTTCGCCACGCTGTCCACCATCGACATGAAGCAGCTCGGCATCGGCCTGGCGGCGGCGATCCTGCTGGACGCCACCATCATCCGAGCGGTGGTGCTGCCGTCGGCGATGACGTTGCTGGGCCGGGCCAACTGGTGGGCGCCGCGCTTCATGCGCCCGCGCGGCCGCCACGCCGCCACCGCGGTCGTCACTCCCCCGGCGCCCTCGCCGTCACCGGAGCTCGCCGGCCGTCGCTGACGAGGAGGCCCCCGGCGATGTCGCCGGGGGCCTCGCTCGCTCCGGCCTTTCGCGTGCTGCGCGGAGTGCGGGGTCAGCGGGTCCAGAAGTCGTGGGCCTCGCGGCCGGGGCGGAAGCCGTGCGCCTCGACCATGTGGGCGGCCTCGCGGAAGCCCCCGCCCACCGCCGCCGGCAGGTGGGCGTCGCTGCCGAAGGACACCGTGCGACCGCCCTCCTCGCGCCACCAGGCCACGATCTGCGGGTGCAACGGCAGGCGGGTGTTGACCTCCAGCGTGCGCCCGCCGTCGGCCAGGCAGCGCAGCGCGTGCCGGAACTCCGGCTCGAAGTCGCCCGGCTCGAACGGCGCGGCGTCGGCCGGCCAGAACCGGATCGGATAGTCGATGTGCGCGAACACCTCGAACGCGTCGCTCGCGGCCACCACCACCGGCACCTCGGCCAGATATTGCCGGACCACCTCGTCCGGTTTGCCGGTCTCGAGCAGTACGGGCGGCCCGGTGTGCCCGTCGTCCACCGGCAGGCAGTGCAGTGACCCGAGCAGACGGTCGAACGGTCCCGCCTTCAGCAGTTCGGCGACGGCATCCGGGTTGAGGTGCGGCTCCCCGATCTCGAGCCCGCTCAGAATGCGCAACCCCGGGAACCGCCCGCGGCACTCCTCGATCGCCGCCAGGTAGCCCGCGGCGTCGAATCGCGGCGGCCGCACCACCAGGTCGTCCCCGGTGTACGGGGCCTGGTGCGGGCTGGTGACCAACGACGCCGGGGTGGTGATCCAGTGGTTGAAGTCGAGGTGCTCGGTGAACGCCACCGCCGGCAGCCCGATCTCGACCGCCCGGGCGCACGTGCCCACCATGTCTCCGGCCGACGTGTCCCATGACCACTCGCTGTGCACGTGGCTGTCGCCCGGCAATGTCTCCAGCATGTCCACCCTCTCGTCGGCGCCACGCTAGCCAGCGCGACATGCCCACCCGGAGACAGACACCCGACAAGCAGGCGAACAGTGCCCCCACAGCACCGGTCACATGATCGTTTCACGCCACCCGGCCGCCGCGCTGTGGTCGCCACCACCAGCGCGCTTTCGTCATCGGGTCCAGAAGTCGGGGGGCTCGCGGCCGGCGCGGAAGCCGTGCGATTCGACCATGGCGGCCGCCTCCCGGAAGCCGTCGGCCAGACCGCCTCACCCCCTTCCTCCCGCCATCAGCGCACGGTCTCGGGGTGCAGCGGCACACAGCCCGTGCTGCGACCCGAGCACCCGATCGAACCGCCCCGCGCCCAGAACCTCCGCGATCTCGGCGGGATGCAGGTGCGGCTCCCCGATCTCGAGACCACTGAGGATCCGTACCCCGGGAAAGCTTTTCCGGCACCGCTCGATCGCCGCCAGACAGCCCGCGGCATCGAAGGCCGGCGCCGTCACGCGCCCCCCGGGCGTCGCGGACTCTCCTCGAGCGTCGTCCGATCGGCGGTCCAGACGACGTGGTCGAGATGCTCGGTGAACGCCACCGCCGGCAGCCCGACCGCCACCGCACGGGCGCAGGTGCCCGCCATGTCCCCGAAAGCCGCGTCCCACGACCATTCGCTGTGCACATGACTGTCGACGGGCAGTCCCACGCCCTCACCGTAACGGCGTCGTACGGGTCAGCACTTCTTCCAGGCGACGTGGTAGACGGTGTCGAGGTTGCCGTCGGTCGAGTCCATGGTCAGCATGCTGGTGGTCTTCCTGGTGTTCGACCAGCCGGCGTTGACCCGCAGCTCGGTGTTGACGTTGAGGTTGCGCTGTTCGCCGCAGGGCAGGAAGGCCAGCGAGCCGATGCCGATGGTGTCGGTGCGCTGCCAGTCGCTGTCGAGCGGGCCGGAGAAGTTGTGCTTGCTCTTGGCGGTCTGCCGGTCGCCCTGGAAGTAGTAGAACGACGTCTGGGTCGCCGACGCGCCCCGCTCCAGACGGGCGAATCCGCGGTAGTCGGTGCTGGCAATGGCGTAGGTGAAGCCCTGCGGCACGTGCACGTTCAGCCCGAGCTGGCAGTTCTTCCGGAAGTCGAGCGGTGTCGCGCCCACGCCGACCTGCGCCGTGAACGCGCTGTAGGTGACGGTGAAAGCCTTGCTGTCCGGCGACACGCTCACGTCGGCGGTGCCCCACGGACAGCCGGAACCGTTGGCAGTAACCACGTCGATGACCATGTCGTCACTCGGACCCGGGGCCGGGGCCGCGTGCGCGGGCGACGAGGTGAGCAGAGCCGCGAAAGCGCTGGCGCCGACGGCGAAAGCCTTGAACATGGTGAGCCCCATCTGTGCTGATAAATGTGGTGCGGATTGACTCGCATAACGTATATATCGCCCAAATCACCGACGGTTCATTACCGAGAATGCGACTCCGTCGAGCCTCGTTTAGGCCCGAGCGGCGGAGGACCCACCGGCCGATCGGACAGCCCCACCGGCGAACCGGCCGACCGCCGTCGAGGACGCCTTTAATACCTTGACGCTTATGTAACAGGGTCGGTACGTTCGAAGCATGGAAGCAGCCATGCACGCGCTGGCCGATCCGCACCGGCGAGCCATCGTGGAGCGGCTGGCCCGGGGCCCGGCCCCGGCCGGCGAGCTCGACGCGATGCTGCCGATCGCCCGCCCCGGCGTGTCCCGGCACCTGCGGGTGCTGCGCGAGGCCGGACTCGTCGAGGTCCGGCGGGACGCCCAGCGCCGGGTCTACAGCCTGCGACCCGAGCCGCTGGCCGAGATCGACGACTGGCTGGCCGGCTACCGCGCGCTGTGGCAGCACCAGCTGGACGCCCTGCACACCGAGATCGCCCGAGGCAAGCGCGAGCGAAGGAGCACCTGATGACCATCCTGGGAACGCTGCGATCAACCGGCGACAGCGGCGTCGTCCGGATCGAGGATCGCTATGACACCGACGCCGGCGACCTGTGGTCGGCGGTCACCGACCCGGATCGGCTGGCCCGCTGGTGGGGCAAGGTCGACGGCGATCTGCGCCCGGGTGGCGGGATCACCCTGTTCGTCGAGTCGGCCCAGCTGACCAGCACGGGCCGGGTCGAGATCTGCGAGCCGCCGCGCCACCTGCGGGTGAGCAGCCGCGAGACGGACGAGAGCTGGGCCGGCAGCGCGCCGGGTGCTCCCCCGCCGTTCGACTCGGTCATCGACGTCACCCTGACCCCCGACGGCGACCACACCATCCTGGTCATCGAGGTCACCGGCCTGCCCCTGTCCAAGATCGCCGGGTACGGGGCCGGGTGGCAGATGCACGCGGAAAACCTCGCCACCTACGTGACCGGCCACGACAACCACAGCGGTGCGGAGAAGCGATGGGCGGAACTGCTTCCCCCGTACGAGGAAATCGCGTCCCGGATTTTCAGACGCGGTTGACCGTGTAGTGCACGTGGAGCACCCGGTCGCCC
This sequence comes from Paractinoplanes bogorensis, assembly GCF_018829635.1. GTDB lineage: Bacteria > Actinomycetota > Actinomycetes > Mycobacteriales > Micromonosporaceae > Actinoplanes > Actinoplanes bogorensis. The sequence continues at coordinate 264,905 of NZ_JAHKKG010000011.1, read as the reverse complement.
TGCACCACGAGGTCCGGATCGCCCAGCAGGACCGTGCCGGCGTGGTGGCCGAAGAACCGCTTTCCCTCGCCCATGACCACCGGGGCCACGTCCATGGCCACTTCGTCGACCAGCCCGGCCGAGAACGCCTGTCCGCCGACGTCGCCCGCAGTCACGCAGACCAGGCCGTCACCGGCGATCTTCTTGGCCAGCGCGATGCCCGCCTCGACCGAGTCGGCGGTGTGGAACGGGGCGTCGGGAAACCGGGCCAGCCAGTCCGCGGGCAGCGGCCGGTGGGTGACGACGACGAGTTCCTCGCCGGCGGCCGGGATGCCCGACCAGCCGTCGGTGGTGTCGAACAGCTGCCGGCCGATCACGGTGACCTTGATCGCGTCCCAGAACGGCTTCAGATAGTCGGCCGAGGCCCGGCTGACGGTGAACGACCAGTTCGCGTTGGCATGGACGGTGACGTCACCGTTGCCGTACCAGTCGAACAGCGGCCCGACCGAGTCGTCGGCGTAGGCGATGTAGCCGTCCACCGAAACCACAGCCTGCATGACAACTCTGGCCATCTGCACACGCTCCTCGTCCCGTCGGCTGCGAGCCCAACGCTACCGCGCTTTGTTCGATGATTCCTGGTCGGCGGAGTGGCCCGCCGCTGTTTCGCGGCGGGCCACCACCTGCGGCTATCTCTTGCGACCGGCCGTGCGCCGGCGCCGGAAGCGCCGCCGTGCCACGACCGCCGCGACGGCGAACGAGAGCAGGGCGGTCAGCAGCTTGAGCACGGAAGTCAGGTAGCCGAGCCAGTCCATCAGCACCGGGATCCAGGTAGCCATGTCGTCCTCCTGAGGAAGGTTCCTGCGGGTGCCCCTCATCAGGCCTGTCTCGATCGGTGTCTTCCAGCACTCCGGCCAGGCCCGGCCGAACCCAGCCGGAACGACGCCATGATCGGACACCATGCCCACGTCGGACAGACAAGCCTGGTGGGCCGTTCGGACAGTTCGGACAGTCGTCAGACACCCCCGCTGAGCTGTGTCGTTAGGCTCCCGGACGCCTCTCGGACAATCTCGGACAGCGAGCGGGGACAGTGACGACGCAGCACCAACCGGCCGGTCCCGACCCGGACGCCGTACGCACTCGCGATGACCTCGCGAAGTGTCTGACGACGCTGCACGTCTACTCGGGCAAACGGTCCTATCGGGATCTGGAGCGCTGGGTCGCCACGCAGCGGGCGGCCGGACGCGACGATCTGCGGCTCACCCGGAGCAGCGTCTCCGAGGCACTGACCGGCAAGCGGCTGCCGACCAGGGAGTTCGTCCGCACGTTCATCGAGGCCTGCGAGGTCGCCCCGGAGGAGTACGCGCGCTGGACAAATGCGTGGGCTCGAGTCGCCGACGACGTTCAGCGCAGCCGCCGGAAGGACCCGGCGGTCGCGGCTGTCCCGGCCGCCACCGAGTCCGGCTCCACCGCCCCGGCGCCGGCCGTACCTTCGCAGGCCGGCCCGACCGCGGCCGCCCGCGAACCCGAGACGGCGGAACCCTCGGCCGCAACCCGCGAGGTCGTCACCGTTCATGGCAGCGTCGTCGCGGCACCGTCCGGCTCGGCCCGCGAGGTCGCCACCGCCGGACCGCCTGGACCGCCCGGCCCGGCCCGCGAGGTCGCCACCGCCGGACCGCCCGGCGTACGTGACATCAGCCGCCTCATGCAGTGGTTGTCGGGGGCCGATCCCCGGATCCTGGCCGCCTGCCCTCGGGACCGGCCACGATTCGTCGGCCTGGGCGGAACCGTCCTGACGACCGCGGCCCTGGCCGCCGTGTCGGTGGTGTTCACGGCCTCGGTCGCCCTCGGAACGTCGATCTGGCTGGCTCTGGCCATCGGGCTCGGCTGGGGTCTCGTGATCATGAATACCGACCGCTGGATGGTCGTCATCTCCCACCGCCGGGATCGGCTGTGGCAGAACCTGGCCACGGTCCTTCCTCGCCTGGTCATCTCCGTGCTGCTGGGAGTGACGATCTCGACGCCGCTCGTGCTCTGGTTCTTCAACAGCGAGATCGAGTCGCAGCTCGTCTGGACGCAGGCCGAGAAACAGACGTCCTTCGTCAACCAACTCCGCCAGGAAGACGGCCGGTACCGGCAGATCCCCCAGCTGGAGAAGCAGGTGAACGACCTGCAAAAGGTCGCCTACGGACCCGCGACCACCCAGGACGCCGTCAGCCGGAAGATGGCCGCGAAGACTCAGCTCGACCAGGCCAATCAGACGCTGGCCCTGCTGCGCGCGCAGTTGAGGCAGCAGGAGGCCGCCTATGCCAAGGCATCCGCGGCCGACGCCGGCATTCTGGCCCGGATCAACGCCCTCAACCAGCTGACGTCGTCCAACCCGGCGCTCGCCTCCGCGTACTACGTGCTGACGATCCTGCTGACCCTCATCGACGTGCTGCCGGTGCTGGTCAAGTTCTTGATGAACATCGGCCCGCCCACCCTCTACGACCGCTTGGTCGCGCGGGCCGACCAGGACGACGCCGAGTCGATGCTGTCCCGCCCCCGCGCTTCCACGGCCTGACGTTCCGGTCGCCGCCACGGCAGGCGTGCTCCCCGTTCGGCCCGCCCACCCTCTACGACCGCCTGGTCGCGCGGGCGGACCAGGACGACGCCGAGTCGATGCTGTCCCGCCCCCGCACATCCACGGCCTGACGTTCCGGTCGCCGCCACGGCAAGCGTGCTCCCCGGTGAGGCCACAGTGCACGGTGCCGGAGCTCAGCGGCGGCCACGAAAGCCGGACCGTCAGCCGGAGGCCGCCGGCGCCGAGTCCGCCGGGGCTGAGGCCGCTGGGGCCGAGTCGACGGTCGCCGCGGCTGGGTGTGGGAGGCCCGGGGCCGGCTGGCTGCCCGGGGCCTCGCCGCGGGCTACAGCGCCCGGCGCCTCGGACGGGTCGATGCCCGCGGCGGCGTAGGCGTCCGCCTCGTCGAGGGTCTCCGTCTCGAGCAGGCGGTGGGCCAGGCTGTCGAGCTGGGGCCGGTGCGAGCGCAACAGCGACAGCGCCTCGGCGTAGCAGGCCTCGACGATCTTGCGGACCTCGGCGTCGATCAGTTCCTTGGTCGCGGGGGCCACGCCGTCGAGGCCGAGCGGGGACTCCTGGCCGGGCGGCGGCAGCACGGTGACCGGGCCGATCGCGTCGGACATGCCCCAGCGGCCGACCATCTGGCGGGCGATGTTGCTCACCTGGTCGAGGTCGCTCTCGGCGCCGGTGGTCATGTCGCCGTAGACGACCTCTTCGGCCGCGCGCCCACCCAGCGCGCCGATGATGCGGCCGCGCAGATACTTCGCCGAGTAGCCGTAACGGTCGGTCGACGGGCTCTGGAACGTGACGCCCAGGGCCTGACCACGCGGGATGATCGAGATCTTGCGGACCGGGTCGGCGCCGGGGGTGAGCATGCCGAGCAGGGCGTGCCCCGACTCGTGGAACGCCGTTCGCTCCTTCTCGTCGGCGGTCAGCATGATGCCGCGTACGGTGCCCAGCACGATCTTTTCCAGGGCGTCGGTGAAGTCCGGATTCTGCACCGTGTCGTGCCCGCGGCGAGCGGCCAGCAGCGCGGCCTCGTTCACCAGGTTTTTCAGGTCGGCGCCGACCATGCCGGCGGTGGACGCGGCGAGCCCGTCGAGGTCGACGCCCCCGGCCACCGGGACGCCGCGCGTGTGCACGGCCAGGATCGCGCGGCGGCCGGCCCGGTCGGGCGGGCTCACCACGACACGCCGGTCGAAGCGGCCCGGCCGCAGCAGGGCGGCGTCGAGGATCTCGGCCCGGTTGGTCGCGGCCAGCACGACCACGCCCTCGGCCCCGGTGAAACCGTCCATCTCGGTCAAGATCTGATTCAGCGTCTGCTCGCGCTCGTCGTTGCCGCCGAGCGACTGGGCGCTGCCCCGGGACCGGCCGATGGCATCCAGCTCGTCGATGAAGATGATCGACGGCGCCACCTTTTTCGCCTGGTCGAACAGGTCACGCACCCGGCTCGCGCCGACCCCCACGATGGCCTCGATGAACTCGGACGCCGAGATCGAGAAGAACGGCACCCGCGCCTCGCCGGCCACCGCCCGGGCCAGCAGCGTCTTGCCCGTGCCGGGCGGGCCGGAGAGCAGCACGCCGTGCGGGATCTGGGCGCCGAGCTTGCGATATTTGCCCGGCTCACGCAGGAAGTCGACGATCTCGGTGACCTCCTGCTCCACGGTCTCGATGCCCGCGACATCGGCGAACGTCGTCCGTGGGCCGGCCTCGGGCTGATAGAGCTTGGCCCGCGACCGCCCGAACGAACCGAGCGCACCGCCGGCCCCGCCCGCCATCCGCCGGCTGATCCAGATGAACAGCGCGACCAGCAGGATCGTCGGCCCGAACCCGATCAGCAGCTGCTGCCAGATCGGCCGGGGCGCGTCGGGCGAGTTCGCGTTCACCGGCACGTCGTTGGACTGCAACGAGGCGAACAGGTTGTCTTCGGCGAACGACGGCCGCTGCGTGGTGAACCGCTGCACCTGCTCGGACTTCGTCTCGCCGGTCGGCGTGTAGGCCGCCTCGGCCTTGAACGAGCCCTCGATGGTGTCGGCGGTCGAGGTGATCTCGGCGACGTTGTTCGCCTGCACCTGACTCAGGAAGAACGTGTAGGACACCGACGTGCGCTCGGGCGGCGCCAGGAAGAACGACGAGATGATCCAGTTGAGCGCGAGCAGCACGACCAGCATGCCGCCGAAGCGCAGCCAGGACGAACGCGGCCGCTTCGGGCCACCGGGAGTCGCGCCGGGTGGCGCACCCTCCACCTTCCACGGGTGGGGACGCTCCGGCGACTGCGAGTTCGGCGCTTCGGCCATGTCGGGAAAGCTACTCCGGCCGTACGACAGAAATGCCCCCGCGTGACGCGCGCGACTCATACCAAAATCAAACCCGTTTCCCCGTACGCGCTGACGTGCGCCCGGCCGCACAAAGACGCGATCGCCGTACGTGCTGATGTGTGCCCCGCGCCGTACCTGTCTGATGTGCGCCCCGCGCCGTACGTCGGTCAGATGCGTTCGCCGTACCGACTTACGCCCCACGCGAAGACGCGCGCCCGGGTGGGGGTCCGGGCGCGCGCCTGTCCGCGGAGGTGCTGTCAGATCACTGGTTCAGCGAGCAGGGCGCGAGGCCCTCGGCGTTCAGGTTCGGCTTGGTGGCGGTGCGGCCGATCGCCGTCTCGATGCGGTTGATCGTGGCGAAACGCTTGTCCTCCAGCGGGCCGAGGATCGCGTTCTGGATGAACGCCGGACCGCCCTGACCGACGCTGGACGCGATGCGGGCGTTGGCCTCGGCGATCTGCTTGTTCAGCAGTTCCAGGTTGCTCTGCACCTCGGCCGCGGCCTGGGCCGGGATCGACGGCAGGTTGTTCAGCGCGGGACAGTTGACCGTGGGCAGAGCCGCGTTGGCGCCACCACCGGCGTTGGCACCGCTGCCGGCGGCCGGGACGTCGGTCGGCTGCTGGGCCGACGCGCCGCCACCCTGGTTCAGCGAGCACACCGACAGGCCCTCGGCGTTCAGGTTGGGCTTGGCGGCGTTGCGGCCGATCGCCGTCTCGATCCGGTTGATCGTGGCGAAACGCTTGCTCTGCAGCGGGCCGAGGATCGCGTTCTGGATGAACGCCGGACCGCCCTGACCGACGCTGGACGCGATGCGGGCGTTGGCCTCGGCGATCTGCTTGTTCAGCAGCTCGAGGTTGCGCTGCACCTCGGCCTGGGCCTGCGCCGGCACGGCGGGCAGGTTGGTCAGCTGCGGGCAGTTGATGGTGGGAAGCGCGGCGTTGTTGCCGCCACCACCAGCGTCGGCGCCACCACCGGCGGCCGGGACCTCGACCGGCTGGGCCGCCGACGTGCCGCCGTCCTGGTTCAGCGAGCACTTGGACAGGCCCTCGGCGTTCAGGTTGGGCTTGGCGGCGTTGCGGCCGATCGCCGTCTCGATCCGGTTGATCGTGGCCAGCCGCTTGCTCGCCAGCGGGCCGAGGATCGCGTTCTGGATGAAGTTCGGGCCGCCCTCACCGGCCGAGGTCCGCAGGCGGTTGTTGGCCTCGGAGATCTGCGTGTTGAGCAGCTCGAGGTTGCGCTTCACCTCGGCCTGGGCCTGAGCCGGCACAGCGGGCAGGTTGGTCAGCTGGGCGCAGTTGACCGTGGGGACGGACTCGGCGGCCGACGCCACGCCCAGGCCGACGCCGACCATGGCCACCGCGACCCCCGCGACCGCGCCGATCTGCCAGCGACGCACATTGCTGGTGCGGGACTTGTTGAACTTGGCTCTGTACATTGGGGGTGCGCCTTCCGCGACGGGGACCGAAAAACGGCTACGGCCATCCATACGGGAGCGCTCCCACGGACGATCAGCGCTTAAGCATTTCTTAAGGTGATCTCTCTGAGCTGACGACGTATCCCCAGCTCAGAGCACCTGCAACGGATCAGGCCGGGTCGTATTCGCCGGCCGCGAAGGTCTCCAGCAGCGTCGGACGCGACGGCTTCCATCCGAGTTCGCGGCGAGCCTTCTCCCCGGACGCCTGCTGGTCCATCAGCAGCGCCTCGCCGAAGCCGCCCAGCCGCGCCACCGTGTCGGCCGGAGCCTCGGCCACGACCCGCCCCTCGAGGCCGAGCCGCCGGCTGGCCAGTTCGCCGAGCTCGGCCACCGACGGGCTGTCCCCGCCCACGGCCAGGAACCGCTCGCCGCCATCACCCGTGGTCAGCGCGGCGACGTAGAGCTCGGCCAGGTCGTCGACGTGCACGGTGGCCCAGTGCTGCGGTCCGGGCCCGACCAGTTGCAGCGCGGCCGGATCGCCGACCTGCGCGCCGCCGAAGACGAGGGCCGGGATGCCCTGCCCGTAGCCGTAGACGATGCCGGGCTCGATCAGCAGCGAACGGATGCCGGGAGCGGCGAGCGCCCGGTTGTCGATCTCTTCGCGCCAGGCCACCAGCGGCGGCGGGGCGAGTGGCGTCTGCTCGGTGAGGTCGGCCCCGGGGCCGTGCACCCAGATTCCGCCCGTGCGGAGGAGCGTGGCCCCCGGACGCAGCCCGGCCAGCACCGCGCCGACGAAGTCGCGGTCGGCGTCGGCGCTGGTCGCGTCGCCGGGGGTGGCGGTCGCGATCACGGCGTCGGCCGCGGCGGCGAGATCGCCTACGGCGGCGCGGTCTCGCATGTCACCGATCACGGCGGTGGCGCCCTGATCGCGTACGCGGGAAGCCTTGTGATCGTCTCGCACCAGCGCCGTGACGCTGTGGCCGGAATCGATCAGCGCGACGAGCACCCGGGAACCGATGTAACCGGTCGCGCCGGTCAGGAAGATGTTCATGTGAGTCAGGATTGCGCGCGCCGGTATGCGCCGCCAACGAATAGTTCTGATGTCACCCATAGGTCACGGCGATAAGCTGGGGGCGTGGAACAACGGCAGCTTCAGTTCTTCGTGGCCGTGGCCGAGGAGCTCAGCTTCACCCGGGCCGCGCGGCGCACGCACGCGGTGCAGTCGACCGTGTCGGCCAGCATCCGGGCGCTGGAGCGGGATCTGGGCGCGCCGCTGTTCGAACGCACCACGACCCAGGTCTCGCTCACCGACGCCGGCTCGGCCCTGCTGCCCGAGGCCCGGCGTGCGCTCGACTCGCTCGACCAGGCCCGCTCGGCGGTCGACGGGGTGCGGAAGGGGCTGACCGGCAGCCTGCGCATCGGCACGCTCTCCGGGCTCACCGTGGTCGACCTGCCCGGGCTGGTCAGCGACTTCCGCGAACGGCACCCGCTGGTGCAGCTCAGCCTGGGCGTCTCGGCCGCGGGCACCGAGGGGCTGCTGGCCGACCTGCGGTCGCATGCGCTCGACGTGGCCTTCGTCGGGGTGCAGTCGATCACGATCCCGGGACTGTGGGTCGACCCGATCGCCACCTTCCGCCCGCGGCTGCTGGTGCCGGCCGGCCATCCGCTGGCCGCCGAGGAGTGCGTGCACCCGTCCGCGGTGGCCGACGAGCCGTTCATCGACCTGCCGGCCGGGTTCTGCAACCGGGTCCGCACCGACAACGACTTCCGGCTGGCCGGCATCATCCGCCGGATAGCGATCGAGACGGGCGATCTGAGCACGATCCCGGGCTACGTCGAGTCGGGCATCGGGGTGGCGCTGGTGCCGCCGCTGGTGGCCGAGGCGGGGGCGCGGGTGGTGGCGGTCGAACTCGATCCGGCGCCGGCCACGTGGACGCTCGCGGTGGCCCGGAGCACGACGACGGCTCCGACCCGGGCGGCGCAGGCTTTCCTCGATCTGGTCGACGCTCACGTCGTACGGAGGGACCGCTATTGATCTTGAATGAGAGGGGCGGTTGGCGGGGTAGGGCATGATCGGCGGCGTGCCAGGGCTCCGCCGGATTGTGCTGCTGTTGCTGATCGTTCCGCTCGTGGCCTCGTGCACGGACACCTGGCAGGCCGACCAAGGACTCATGCCGACGGCCGGCCCCGGCGTCGAGCCTTCCTCAGCCGCTCCCAGTGCTCCCGGCGCCGATGCCGCCCGGAACGCAGTCGAGCCGGTCTCGGCCTGCGGGCTCATCGGCGCGCTCATCACCGCGGAACGCGGCGAATCGGCCGCGGGCTATCGAGAGATGGCGCTGACCGTGCGAAACTGCGGCACCAGCCCGTACGAACTGGACGGGCGCCCGCAGATCACCGTGCTCGACGAGGACGGCGCGCCGATGAAGATCGCCGTCGTGGCCAGCCGGCACTACACCGTGGCGCCGAAACGTCTCGTGCTCAAGCCGGGCACAGCGGCGACGGCCGTCCTGTCGTGGCGCAACACCGTCACCAACACGAGCGGCTGGTCCGAGACCGGGGCCTCGTTGACGGTGGCCACGTCGCCCGACGGGACGCCCCAGCTCGTCACGCTGCCGTCGAAACTCGACCTCGGCAACACCGGACGACTCGAGGCGAGCGCCTGGTTCTGACTGCTCGAAACCGGGCGGGTGACACGGCGGCGCAGCTGCAAAACGTGAAGAAGGAGTACGAGGCGACGATCCAGCGGCACTCACGGCGTACGGGAAACCCGTGGGTCCAGGCCCGATCGGGGTGGCGTACGAGACGCCACTCCCGATCGATGCGGATGGGGTCAGCGGCAGAGCACCGTCAGGCCGGGCAGGCGCAACCACGGCTGGTAGGTGACGTTGGCGCTGACCTTGTCGCCGCGACCCGAGGCCACCGCGCCCGGACCGTTGATCGCGCCCCACCAGTTGCAGGTCGCATTGACGGGCGAGCCGGTGGTGACGACCCCGTACGCCGTGTTGCCGGTCAGGCTGTTCCGGTTGACCTGCACGGTGTCGGACGCCGCGGTGACGTTCACGCCGTTCTTGTTGTTGCGCAGCGTGTTGCTGGTGATCGTCACGCCCGCGTTCAGGCCGATGCCGAAGTCGTTGGCCACCTTCACGCCGGTGCCGGACGAGCTGATCGTGTTGCCGGTGACGCTGATCCGGTTGTTGCCGCCGCCGATGTAGACCGCCGACGACGAGCCGTCGCCCACCACCGTGTTGCCGGTGATCCGGGCCCCGGTCGTCTTGAAGATCGCGACCAGCGTGCCGCCCGCGGTGCTCCGGTTGCCGGCGACGGTCAGGTTCGCGTTGCCCTCGATGAACGTGATGTCCGCGTTGTACGAGGCCGGCACCGGGCCGGTGAAGACGTTGTCGGCGATGGTGACGTCGCGGACCGGCGCGCTGTTGGTCTGGAAGCCGTCCTCGGCGGTCGGCGTGTTCTTGACCAGGTTCCGGCGGAAGGTCGACCGGCTCGCGGTGATCGACGCGGCCCGGCCCGGGTTGTTGATGACGTTGTTCTGGATCGTCTCGCCGCTGTTGCTGTTCTGCATGATCAGCGCGGCCGTGCCGCCACCGGCCGGACCGTTGATCGTGAAGCCGTCGATCGTCACGTCGTTCGCGCTGATCGTGAAGTTGCCGGTCAGCGTCGACTCCCGCCCGCGGCGGCTGCGGGCGTCCTGCCCGGCCTGGGCGCCGTCGACCTCGACGGGCCGGGTGATCGACACGTTTTCCGCATAGGTGCCCGGCGCGACCCGGACCGTCCGGCACGCCGTGGCGTTCACGGCCGACTGGATGGTCGGATAGGTGGTCGACGGGACGTTGCAGACGGCGTTGCGTCCGGGCGAGGCGTGAGCCGCTCCGCCACCGAAGGCCGACACCGCCAGAACGGCGACGACAAGTGCACTCGACTTCATGGGCGTGACGGTAGGTCGCCACCCACCACGGAACGGTGGCGATCGGCGGCGACTTACCGACAATTCACACCAAAGAGTTCAACCACTCGTTGCGGAAGGTACCGGCCGGGTCGTACCGGGAAACCAGCTCCTGGAAATCGCCGAACCGCTCCCACTCGGCCCGGATCGTCTCCGGCGCCATCGTGAACACCTTGCCCCAGTGCGGGCGCGGCGACAGCGGGGCGAGCTGCTCCTCGATCGCGCCCACGACCGGCAGCACCGCGCCGGCGTCGGCGATCCAGGTGAAGTGCAGCGCGATGCTGTCACGCCGGTAGTTCGGGCTCAGCCACAGCTCGTCGGCCTTGATCGTGCGGACCTCGCACACCTGCAGCACCGGCGCGACCCGTTCCCGGATCGCGGCCACCGCGTCGATCGCGGCCAGACCGTTCTCGCGGGCCACGTGATATTCCGACTGCAGTTCCTCACCGCTGGACGGGGTGAACTCCATCCGGAAGTGCGGCAGCCGCTGATGCCACGGGCCGGGCACGCCGCCCTGCTCGGTGCTGTTCATCGCGGGCATGCCGGGCACCGGGTGGCGCGGCCCGTCGGCCAGCCGCCCGCCGTACCACTCGTCGCCGGCCGGCTCGAGACGCTTGAGCCAGGCGTGGCTGATGTCGCGGCTGGTCCAGTTCGTGAACAGGCTGACGCTGTACCCGTCGGCCAGCATGTCGAACAGGTGCTCGTCGAGCGAGGCGCGCGGCACGTGGTCGTACACGTACTGCCGCACCTCGAACGCCGGCACCACGTCGAGGGTGAGCGCGGTGATCACGCCGAGCGCACCGAGGCCCACGACCACACCCTCGAAGTCGGCATCCCCGCGAGCCACCGTGACCAGCTTGCCCGAGCCGTCGACCAGCTCGATCGACGAGACGGCGGTGGCCAGGTTGCCGTGGGTCACGCCGGAACCGTGGGTGGCCGTGGTGATCGCGCCGGCCACCGAGATGTGCGGCAGCGAGGCCGTGTTGTGCAGGGCCAGGCCGTTCGCATAGAGGTAGGCGGCCAGCTCGCCGTACCGGATGCCGCCGTCGACCCGGACCGACTTGCGGTCGGCACTGATCTCGGTGACGCGGGGCAACTCGGCGAGCGAGACGAGGGTGCCGTCGGTGTCGGCCATCCGGTTGAAGGAGTGACCACTGCCCAGCACGCGGATCGGCCCGCCTGCGGCCACGATCTCCTGCACCTCGGGCACCGATGAGGGCCGGCGCACGCTGCGCGCGCTGAAGACGATGTTGCCGGCCCAGTTGGTCACTCGCTCGCTCATCAGACCACCCTAAATCCCTTTCCCGTACGCCGATCAGGCCGTTCGCCACTGTCGGTGCTCGCGAATCGGACCCCAGAGGTGAGACATCACAAACCGGGCGACCTCCGGCCCACCGATGAGTCTCGCCGTCCCGCGGAGTCATACGGGTATGACGGTCCACTTCGCCGTCGGCGCGGCGACCACCCGCGCGGACATCCCGTGCCTGTGCGCGGCCCTGGCCGACCTGGTGCGAGCCCGCCCCGCCCCGGGCGAAGTAGTGTGCGACGTGTCGGCCGTGGCCTGCCCCGACGTGGTCACGGTCGAGACACTGGCCCGCCTGCGCCTGACCGCCGGGCGGCACGGCCACCGCTTCGTCGTGCGGGGCGCCTCCTCCGAGCTGCTGGCGCTGTTCTCGCTGATGGGCCTGGGCGGCTTCTTCGCCGCGGCCCAGCACGCCGCCGACGGTCCATCCGCTCCCCCACCAGACGCGGCCCGGCCCGGGCCGCCGTCCGACACACAGTCACCGCTGTCCGGCCGCCCGTCGCCCGCCGCATAGGAGGCCTGCGGTCGTCAGCCGGGTGGTCTGCGGTTCTCGCGGCGGATGACCAGCCGGAGGCCCGACCAGACCTCGTCGATCGCACAGACCTTGTTGTCGACCAGCCCGGTCGGCAGGGCGATCTCGCGTACGACGTCCTCGGTGACATCCGTGGGTACCTTCGAGGCGCGCTTCGGCCAGGCGACCCAGAAGCCACCGTCCTGGGCCATGCCGGCTCTGACCTCGTCCAGCCGGACCTGCAACTCCTGGCGTTCGGTCACGAACAGCACGATCACATCGCTCGGTGCGTCGACGGCCGGGCCGGGCCCCATGACAACCTCGTCCGGAAGGCCGTCAAGGGTGGCCGCGAAGCCGGCCGGCGCGTTGAGCAGCACGACTCGATGCCCCGGTTTGATGCCGAGCTTGCGATACAACGGTGTACCCGAGTAACCCGCCATGCCAGCCCCCGCCGCCTGTCAGGCGGGCAGTCGGGCGGGCAGACCGAACAGGGGGAACAGACGCTCGGTGTCGAGGAAGTTGTTGATTCCGGATATCCGGCCGTCGGTGATCTCGAGGACTATCAGTGCCCACGGCGTGTGGCCGTCGCCGTCGGTGGCCGGGCGGTATTGAGCGAACGCCGGCATGCCGTTGGCCACGGTCGGGACCAGACGGGAACCCTCGCAGCCGGCGCCGGTGCCGGTCATCCAGGCGACGATGTCGTCCGTGCCGCGCAGCCACAGCGGAAGCGGCGGCATCGAGAGCGTCGCGTCCTCGTGCAGCAACGCGGTGAGCGCCGTCAGGTCGTACGCCTCGAAGGCCTGCACATAACGCGCGAGCAGCTTCTTCTGCTCCTCGTCGTCGGGCTCCACGACCTGGGCACCCTTGTCGGTGGCGGCGATCGTGGCGCGAGCCCGCTGCAGGGCGCTGTTGACGCTCGGCACCGACAGCTCGAGCAGGTCGGCCACCTCTTGCGCCGACCAGGCCAGCACTTCGCGCAGGATGAGCACGGCCCGCTGCTTGGGCGGCAGGTGCTGCAGCGCGGCGACGAAGGCGAGCCGGATCGACTCGCGGTCGGCCACCACCTGGGCGGGATCGGCGACCGCGGCCAGCACCCGGCCGTCGGGCACCGGGCCGACCCAGATCTCGTCGGGCCGCGGTTCGCCCGGATGGGTGGCCTGGCCGGAACCGGCCGGCGCCAGATCCATCGGCCGGGCCCGGCGCTGGGCGCTGCCCAGCATGGTCAGGCAGACGTTGGTGGCGATGCGGTAGAGCCAGGAGCGCAGGGCCGAGCGGCCCTCGAACCCCTCGTAGCTCTTCCACGCGCGGACCATCGTGTCCTGCACCGCGTCTTCGGCCTCGAACGCGGAGCCGAGCATGCGGTAGCAATAGGCGGTCAGCTCGGACCGGAAGCCCTCGAGCTGCGTCTCGATCGGGGTGGCAACGTCGCTCACGAGAAGAAAACTAGCCCAGGGGTACGACAGAAAAAACTCCCGGGACACCGATGAGTTGCCGGAACCGGCCCGGTCCTACTGGCAACTGACGATGAAGGAGCCGGACATGAACACCTGGACCGCCGAGAGCCACGGCAAGGGCGAGTACGCCGAGGTCAACGGGATCAACCTCTACTACGAGACGCACGGCGAGGGCCGTCCGCTGATCCTGCTGCACGGCGGGCTGGGCTCGGGCGAGATGTTCGGCCCGATCATCGGCCAGTTCGCCGACGGTCACCAGGTCATCCTGGTCGACCTGCAGGGCCACGGCCGTACGGCCGACATCGACCGCCCGATCGACATCAAGTTCATGGCCGACGACGTCGCCGCGCTGATCGACCACCTCGGACTCCAGAAGCCGGACGTGGTCGGCTACTCGCTCGGCGGCGGGGTCGCCCTGCTGCTCGCGATCCGTCACCCCGAAAAGGTCGGCCGTCTGGTCTCGGCCTCGGCCGGCATCCGGCGCAACGCGACCTACCCCGAGATCCTCGCGCAGCAGGCCCAGGTCGGCCCCGAGGCGGCCGAGTTCATGAAAGAGACCCCGATGTACGAGCTGTACGCGCGGGTCGCCCCTCGTCCGGAAGACTTCGGCCGCCTGCTGGGCAAGATGGGCGAGTCGATGTCGAAGGACTACGACTACACCGAAGAGGTCCGCAACCTCCAGGTGCCCACCCTGATCATGGCGGCCGACGCCGACATGTGCCCGCCCTCGCACTTCGTCGAGGTGTTCGCCCTGCTCGACGGCGGTCAGCGGGACGGCGGCTGGATGGGTGAGGGCCGGCCCAAGGGCGGTCATGCGCTGGCCATCCTGCCCGGTGTGACCCACTACAGCCTGTTCATGTCCCCGCTGTTCGCCACCGCCTCGCTCGACTTCATCGACAAGGCGGAGTGACCACCAGCATCGAACAGCCGCCGTGCTTGGCCCGTACGCCTACGCTGCGCCGGTGAGTTCGAGGGCGGTCCGGCGGCTGGTGGTTCTCGGGGTGGTGCTGGTTCTGGTGGTCAGCGCGCCCTGGATCTGGACGAACGCGGCCGCCACCGGGCACGTTCATGATGTGGGTGACGCGCCCGGCGCCGACGTGGTGATCGTGCTCGGGACGACGGTCGGCTCCGACGGGCAGCCGGAAGCCCGGCTGGCCGGGCGCCTCCGGACCGCGGCCGAGCTGGTCGCGGCGGGGCGGGCCCGGGTGGTCCTCGTCTCCGGTGACGGTGGCGGTGACTCCGGGGACGAGCCCGCCTCGATGACGGCCTACCTGACCGGGACGCTCGGGGTGGACCCGGCCCGGGTCGTGGCCGACCCGGCCGGGCTCGACACCTATGACTCCTGTCTGCGGGCCCGTGACGTCTTCGGCGTACGGCGGGCCCTGGTCGTCACGCAGGCCTATCACCTGTCGCGCGCGGTGACGCTCTGCCGCAGCCTGGGCCTCGACGTGGACGGTGTCCGGGCGCGATGCGACGGCTGCGGGCGGGCGCTGCTGGCCGAGAAGTCGGTACGCGACTACTTCGCCAGCGGCAAGGCGGCCTGGGACGCCGTCCGGCAGCGGCCGCCGGCGGTCACTTCACCACCCAGCTCGGCGATTCAGGCGGCGCTGGCCACGACCTGACCACCTCGGCCGGCGAAGTGCAGCCCGGCCCAGCTGTTGCAGAACCCCGTCGACCTCGGTCACGCACGGATCGTGCCTTAGGCTGCGCCGGTGCTGAGGCCCCAGAAGGTAGTCGCCTACATCGTCCGCGACGGCCGGCTCCTCGTGTTCCGCCACGCCGACGACGCCGATTTCGACCAGTCCGGACTGCAGGTACCGGCCGGCACGGTGCGAGCGGGCGAGCTGCCCGAGGCGGCGGTGCTCCGGGAGGCGGCCGAGGAGACCGGCTTGGAAACGCTGCGGGTGGAGCGCTACCTCGGGGCGAGCGAGTTCGACATGCGGCCGTACGCCGACGCCACGCACGTCCGGCACTTCTATCACCTGTCGGTGGAAGCGCCGGACGTGGAAGCGCCGGACGTGGAAGCGCGCTGGATCGCCGAGGAGCGGGGCGACGGCGGCCACCCGCCGATCCGCTTCGAGTGCTACTGGCTGCCGCCCGCTCAGGGCCACGTGCTCGCCGCCGGCCAGTCAGCCCTGCTGGGGCGACTCTTCGACTGACCGGCCGCCGTCACCGCGCGGCGACGGGCGTGGCGGCCGCGAGGCTCGGCTCGGGAGTCGGTGGGGTGACGCGCCGCAACACCGCGTGAACGGCGAACAGCACATACCCCGCCAGCACCGGCACGAGCGCCGGGTGGATGAATGCCGCCAGCAGCGCCGCGATCAGCACCACAGCGGTCACGGCCGCCAGCGCACCGGGCCGGGCCGCCACCAGAGCGCGGGCCCGGCGCAACGAACCGCCGGTGGCGGGCAGGCCCACCGGTTCGCGCGGCCGAGGTTCGCGCGGCCGAGGTTCGCGACGGCCCGAGACCCCGGCCACGACGGCGACGAACCCGGCCCCCAGCGCCGCGACGACCAGCAGCGCGATGATGAGCGGGCCGCCGCCCGGCACCGCCCCTCGACGCAGGGCCGCGATGTCCACCGCGATCAGCCATCCCACGGCCAGCACCGCCGGCCCGGCCCACAGACCGGGCACAAGACGCGAACGGAACGACGACCAGCACTCCGCGGCCGAAGGCCAGCGACCGAGCGTGACCAGCCGGGCGATCGCCGAACTACCCGCACCGACCGCAGCGCCGGCGGTCACGACGGGCAGGCAGCCGAGCGACACCAGGATGCCCAGCAGGGCCAGGTCGGCGGCCGTCCGCCACGAATCGCGGATCATCCCTTGAGGCCGCTCGTGTTGATGCCCTCGACCAGCAGGCGCTGGAACGCCACGAAGAACAGGAACACCGGGATCAGCGACAGCAGCGACATCGCGAACATCGGCCCGACCGCGCTCTCGCTGGTGGAGTCGATGAACAGGGTCAGCGCGACCGGCGCCGTGTAGTCGCGGAGTTCGGACAGGAAGACCAGCTGGCGGAAGAAGTCGTTCCAGGTCCAGATGAACGAGAAGATCGCCGTCGTCACCAGCGCCGGGCGGGACAGCGGCAGAATCACGTGCCGGAAGATCCCGTACGGGGAAGCTCCGTCAATGACCGCCGCCTCGTCGAGCTCGCGGGGAATGCCACGCATGAACTGGACGATCAGGAACACGAAGAACGCCTCGGTGGCCAGGAACGCCGGCACCAGCAGGGGCAGGTAGGGCCAGTCGCCGCCGACCCAGCCCAGGGTCCGGAACAGGATGTACTGCGGGATGATCAGCACGTGGCCGGGCAGCAGCAGGGTGCCGATCATGACGGCGAACCACACGCCGCGCAGACGGAACCGCAGACGGCCCAGCGCGTACGCGGCCAGAAGGCACGAGATCGTGTTGCCGGCCACGGTGAACAGGGAGACCATCGCGCTGTTCAGGAAGAAGCGCCCGAAACTGACGTCGAACTTGGTCCAGCCGCTGGTGAAGTTGCCCGGCGTGAAGTCGCGCGGGATCAGCCCGATGTTGTTGACGATCTCGGACGGCGACTTGACCGAGGTGCCGACCATCCACACCAGCGGATACAGCACGACCGCCAAAATCAAGATCAGGGCGAGGAGCCTTCCGTACGTACGCATCACCGCTCCTCGTTGTCCGAGTAGTGGACCCAGAACCGCCCGGTCGTGAAGAGCACCACGGTGATCGCCCCGATCACGAGCAGGAACACCCAGGCCATGGCCGACGCGTAGCCCATGTCGAGTTCGACGAACCCCTTGATGTAGAGGTTCAGCGTGTACATCAGCGTGGAGTCGACCGGGCCGCCGGTGCCGTTGGAGAGCACGAAAGCCGACGTGAAGCCCTGGAAGCCGTTGATCGTCTCGAGCACCAGGTTGAAGAAGATGACCGGCGACAGCATCGGCAGCGTGATGTGGAAGAACTTGCGCCACGGGCCGGCCCCGTCGACCGCCGAGGCCTCGTAGAGCTCGACCGGCACCTGCTTGAGCCCGGCCAGGAAGATCACCATGGGCGCGCCGAACTGCCAGACGGCCAGCAGGATCAGCGTGTAGAGCGCCCAGTCGGGGTCGTTGACCCAGGGCAGGCCCTCGATGCCGAACAGGGCGAGGAACGAGTTGAAGGCGCCGTCCCGGTTGAACATGCTGACCCACACGATGGCCAGCGCGACGCTGCCGCCGAGCAGCGACGGCAGATAGAACAGCCCGCGGAACAGCGAGATGCCGCGCATCGTCCGGTTGAGCAGCAGCGCGACGCCGAGCGCGGAGGCCAGCTTGAGCGGCACGGCCACCAGCGCGAACGTGATGGTCACGGTGACCGCGTGCCAGTACGACTGGTCGGCGGTGAACATCCGGCGGTAGTTGTCCAGCCCGACCCACTCGGCGTCACCGAGCGAGATGAGCGGGCTGTAGTCGGTGAAGCTCAGGTAGAGCGAGATCAGCATCGGGATCGCCGTGATGCCGAGCAGGCCGAGCAGCCACGGCGACAGGAACACGTAGCCGGCGAGGTTCTCGCGGCGCCGGCGGACCCGCCGCCCCGGCTTCGTGGGAGCCGGGACGGCGGGTTCGCGGATCATGGTGGAGGCGGTCACGAGGCGCCGATCGCCGCCTTGGCCGCGGCGACGTAGGCCGCTGCGCCCTGTTCCGGGGTCTGCCGTCCGTAGACGACCTCCTCGGCCACCCGGATCAGCTCGGAACGGACCTTGCTGTGCCCCTGCGGCGGCACGCCGGGCGGGTTGGGACCGAACTTCGCGCCCAGTTCGTCCTGGACGGCGATCGTCTGCTTCATGTTGGGGTCGGTCACCGTCGCCGCGACCTGCTTGCGGAGGTCGGTGTTGGGCGGCAGGCCACGGTCGGTGCCGAGGATCTTGGCGGCCTCGGGGTCGTTGGCCAGGAAGTTGATCACGTCGACGGCGGTGTCCTTGTGCTTGCCGCCGCGGAACGCCGAGAAGTAGAGCGACGCCCGCGCCCACTGCACGCTGTTGTCACCCGGGTAGGCCATCAGGCCCAGCTCGTCGTCGGTGTTCTTCTTCAGCTCGGGCATCTGGTTGGTCCAGACCCACGAGGTGCCGGCCTTGCCGGTGACGATCAGCTGCTTGCTGACGTCGCTGGCGTTGCCCTCGTGGATGACGTCGGGCGTCGGGGTGGCCCCCTTGGCGCGGGCGTCCTTCCAGAGCGTGAACCACTTGGTCATGTCGGCCTCGTCGAAACCGAGCTGCTTGCCCGCGTACAGGTCCTTGCCGTTCTGCCGCAGGAACACCCAGAGCGCCTGGTAGACCGCGGACGCGTCCTGCGTACCGGGAAGCTTGGAGACCTTGGTGACGTTGGCCGCCCAGTCGATGAACTCGTCCCAGCTCATGCCGGTCTTGGGCTCGGGCAGCTTGAACTTCTCGAGCAGCGTCTTGTTGTAGACCAGGCCCTGAGTGTTCTCACCCATCGCGACGCCGGACAGCTTGCCGTCGACCTCACCGTATTTGCGCAGGCTCTCGGGGAACTTGCTGACGTCGAGTTTCCCATTTTGCGCGTACGGGGTCAGGTCGAGCGTCACCCCGCGGCCGGCGTACTCGGAGATGTAGTTGTCGTCGATCTGGAAGATGTCCGGAGCGTTGCCGCCCGCGGTCAGCGTGGCCAGCTTGTCGAAGTAGCCCTGGTTTCCCTGCCAGGTCGTCTTGAACGTGACGTCGGGGTGCTTGGCCGTGTAGAGCTTGAGGGCCTGGTCGGTCAGCTCGGCGCGCTTCTCGGCGCCCCACCAGAAGACCGACAGCTCGGTCTTTCCATCGCTGGAAGAGTCGTCGCCACCACAGGCCGCGGCACCGAGCAGGAGTGGAACAGTAAGGGCGGCGGCCAGTAAGCGCCGTCGAGTAGTACGTTGAGCGGGCGTGTGATCCCGCGTGATGGGCTCCATGACGCTCCTTCTAGGAAGCGACACCTCCGTGGGCGATCACGTCGCCCGGGTCCGCAGGGCTGTGCGGACCCGGGCCCCGCCCCGTCGAGTCGCGGATGACCAGTTCGGTCTGCAGATGAATCTGTGCGGTGGTGCGGCGGTCGTCGCCATGCGCGAGGAGCATGTCGACGGCCGCCCGACCAGCGGCGGCGGTGGGGGTCGCCACCGTGGTCAGCTTCGGGCGGGTGAGCCGGCTGAGCATGATGTCGTCGATGCCGACGACGCTGACGTCCTGGGGTACGCGCGCCCCGGCGGCCAGCAGACCCTCGATGAGACCGATCGCCATGAGGTCGTTGTAGGCCAGCACGGCGGTGGCGCCGGCCCGCAACACCTCCTCGGCGACCGTGAGCCCACCGACCTCGGTCGGCGGGTTGGGGCCGATGATGGTGAGCTCGGCCCCGGCCGCCTTGGCGGTGGCGGTGGCCGAACGCCGGATCTCGCGGCTGGTCCACGACCCGCGGGGACCGCTGAGCAGCGCGACCGAGCGGTGGCCGAGGTTGGTGAGGTGCTCCACCGCGATCCGGGCTCCGCGGGCGACGTCCATCACCACGGCCGGGATGCCGGCGATCTGGCGGTTCACCACGACCAGCGGCACCTCCCGGCTGAGCTGCTCGATCAGCGCGTTGCTCATCCGGGGGCTGACCAGCAGCACGCCGTCGACCTGCTTGGCCAGCGCGCGGACGACCTCTTCCTCGACCGCCGCGTCCTCGTTGGTGTCGGCCACGAAGATGTGGTGGTCGTGCTTGCGGGCCTGACTCTCGGCCGCCTTGATCAGCGGCGGGAAGAACGGGTTGGCGATGTCGGCCACGATCAGGCCGATGTTGAACGTGCGGCCGGTGATGAGCGCGCGGGCGGCCCGGTTGGGGCGGTAGCCGAGCTGCTCGGCGCAGGCCAGCACCCGGCTGCGGGTGTTCGGGTTGACCAGGTGCGGGGCCGAGAACGTCCGCGACACGGTGGAGATGTGCACGCCCGACGCCCTGGCCACGTCGCGGATGGTGACGGCCATGCTTACACCTCCTGTACTTATGGCTTCGCTCCGCTCAGCGGCGATCGCCTTGTAACCGGTGATCGCTGTGTCACGGGTCACGTGTCGAGAGCCATTAATGCAAGCGGTTGCACACAAGTCAATGGGCATCTATTGCATAGATGTTGCAAACGGACGCTTGGCACACGCTCCCACTCGGGCTAAACGGGATTTATGCCTCAGCATCATTGACGACAACGGATCGACCGTCCTAACTTCCCTGCAAACCTTTGCCGTCTTCCGGGAGGTCCCATGCGCCGCATCGCTCTGATCGGCACCGGCTCGCGGGCCGAGATGTTCATCAAGGCGGCCACGGAGAACGGCCAGCTGGTCGCCCTGGCCGACGTCAACCAGGCCCGGATGGACGTGCACAACGGCTGGCTGCCGGAACCGGTGCCGACCTATCAGGCCGCCGACCTGCGCCGGATGCTGGCCGCCGAGAAGGTCGACGAACTCATCGTGACCAGCGTGGACAGCACCCACGCGGACCACATCGTGACCGCGCTCGAGGCCGGCTGCGACGTCATCACCGAGAAGCCGATGACGGTGGACGCGCCCAGCTGCGAACGCATCCTCGACGCCGTCGAACGCACCGGCCGGCGCGTTCAGGTCGCCTTCAACTACCGGTTCAACCCGGTGCACGAGGTGGTGCGCACGCTGCTGGCCCGCGGCGAGATCGGCGAGATCGGCTCGGTGCACTTCGAGTGGCTGCTCGACGTGCGGCACGGCGCCGACTACTTCCGCCGCTGGCACCGCGACAAGGCCACCTCGGGCGGGCTGCTCGTGCACAAGTCGGGTCACCACTTCGACCTGGTCAACTGGTGGCTGGGCGCGGCACCGGTCGAAGTCTTCGCGTCGGGGCGGCTGTTCTTCTACGGCGATCAGGGGCGCGGGCGCGCTCTGCCGCAAGATCGATTCGCGCTCGACCTGACGGCCGATCCCCGTCTCGAGGCGCTCTACGAACGCCCGTCAGCAGTGGACGGCTACCGCCGCGACCAGGACGTCTTCGCCCCCGGTGTGACCATCGAGGACGACCTGGCCGTTCTGGTCCGCTACGACACGGGCGCCACCATGACCTATCACCTCACCGCGTACGCGCCGTGGGAGGGCTATCGGCTCATGGTCAACGGCAGCCGAGGCCGGCTCGAGCTCGAGGTGATCGAGAGCGACCACGTCAGCCCGGACGCGTCGGCCATGGTCAAGCACGGCGCGTCCCCCGAGTCGGGGTCGGTCACCCTGACCATCCGGCCCTACTGGACACCCCCGTACGCGGTGGAACTGCAACCGGTCGACCGCGAGGGCCACGGCGGCGCCGACAAGCGGATGACCGGCGTGCTGCTGGGCGGGCAGACCGACCCGATGAACCGCTCGGCGACCGCCCGCGACGGCGCCCTGGCCCTGCTCACCGGCCTCGCCGCCAACCAGAGCCTGCGGGACGCGGCGCCGGTGCGGGTCGACACGCTGATCAAGGAGTGAGAATGCCCGACCCGATCTTCGTCACCGACCCGCGGCACGCCGGTCTGGCCCGCGACCTGTACGCCGTGGTCCGCGACCTGCCCCTGATCAGCCCGCACGGCCACGTCGACCCGGCACTGCTGGCCGACGACGAGCCGTTTCCCGACCCGGCCCGGCTGCTGATCGTCCCCGACCACTACGTGACCCGGATGCTGCTGAGCCAGGGCATCCCGCCCGACCGGCTGGGCGTGCCCCGGCGCGACGGCGGCCCGGTCGAGACCGATCCCCGGACGATCTGGCGCCTGCTCGCCGCGAACTGGCATCTCTTCCGCGGTACGCCGTCGCGGCTGTGGCTCGAGCAGACGTTCCGCACGGTCTTCGGTGTCGACACGCCGTTCTCGAAAGACACGGCCGACGAGGTGTACGACGCGATCGCCGCCCGCCTGGCCGAGCCGGATTTCCGCCCGCGGGCCCTGTTCGAGCGCTTCCGCATCGAGGTGCTGGCCACCACCGAGTCCCCCACCGACGAATTGCCCCACCACGCCAAGCTGGCCGCCGACGGGTGGGGCGGCCGGGTCATCTCCACGTTCCGGCCGGACGACGTGGTCGATCTCGATCGCGACGACTGGGCCGGCAACGTGGCGCGGATGGGCGAACTGGCCGGCGAGGACTGTTCCTCCTACGGCGGCTACCTCTCCGCGTTGCGACGCCGGCGCGAGGCCTTCATCGAGGCCGGCACGACCTCGTCGGACCACGGTCACCCCACCGCCCGTACGGTCGCGCTGGAACCCGCCGATGCCGCCCGGATCTTCGAGCGAGGGCTCCGGGGCGAGGCGTCCGCGGCCGACGCCGAGACGTTCCGCGGGCACATGATCCTCGAGTTCGCGCGGATGTCGATCGATGACGGCCTGGTCATGCAGTTGCATCCGGGGGCGTCGCGCGACCACAACCGGGCGCTGTTCGCCGCGCACGGCCGGGACGTGGGCGGCGACATCCCGCAGGCGACCGATTATGTCCATGCGCTGGCGCCGCTGCTGGACGCGTACGGGATGGAACCTCGCCTCCGGATCGTGCTCTACACCCTCGACGAGACGGCGTTCAGCCGCGAACTGGCCCCGCTCGCGGGCGGCTACCCGGCCCTGTTCCTGGGCGCGCCGTGGTGGTTCCTCGACACGCCCGACGCGATGCGCCGGTTCCGCGAGGCGGTGACCGACTCGGCCGGCTTCTACAACACGGCCGGCTTCGTCGACGACACCCGGGCCTTCTGTTCCATTCCCGTACGCCACGACGTGGCTCGACGGGTCGACGCGGCCTACCTGGCGTCCCTCGTCGTGCAGGACCGCCTGCCGTTCGCCGAAGCGGCCGAGACCATCGCCGATCTGGCCTACCACCTGCCCAAACGCATCTTCCGGTTGGAGAACGCATGACCACCATCACGGGCGTCGACGTGCACGACGTGCGGTTCCCGACGGCCGCGGCGGGCGACGGGTCCGACTCGATCAACCGCGGCGACTATTCGGCCACCTATGTCGAGCTGACGACCGACGCGGGCGTGACCGGCACCGGGTTCACCTTCACCAACGGCCAGGGGAACGAGATCACCTGCGCGGCCGTACGGGCCCTGGCGCCCTCGTTGGTCGGCGTGTCTCTGTCGGCCGACCCGCTGGCGTTTCTGCGGTCGCTCACCGCGCATCCGCAGCTGCGCTGGATCGGGCCCGAGAAGGGTGCGCTGCACATGGCGACCGGTGCGGTCGTCAACGCCGTGTGGGACGCGCGGGCCAAGCTGGCCGGCCGGCCGATGTGGGAGTACCTGGCCTCCATGTCGACGTCCGACCTGCTGGCCTGTGTGGACTTCCGGCACATCTCGGACGCGCTGACTCCGTCCGAGGCCGCTGCCATTCTTGATCGCGGTCTGGTCGGCCTCGATGATCGGCTCGCCCGGCTGCGGGACGAAGGATTTCCGTCATACACCACCAGCGTCGGGTGGCTCGGCTACCCCGACGACAAGGTGCGGGCGCTGACCAAGCAGGCCTACGCCGACGGCTGGCGCGCGATGAAGATGAAGGTCGGCGGCCCGATCGAGGACGACGTGCGCCGGGCCGCGATCATCCGCTCCGAGATCGGCCCCGACGCGCTGCTGATGATGGACGCCAACCAGATCTGGGGCGTCGACGAGGCCATCGCCAACATGGCCCGGCTGGCCGAATTCGATCCCTACTGGATCGAGGAACCCACCCACCCCGACGACATCCTCGGCCACGCGAAAATTCAAGAAGCGGTTTCCCCCGTACGCGTCGCGACCGGTGAAGTGGCGGCCAACCGCGTCATCTTCAAGCAGTTGCTGCAAGCCGACGCCATCCGGGTGATGCAAGTCGACGCGTGCCGGGTCGCGGGCGTGCCCGAGGTGCTGGCCGAGTTGCTGCTGGCGGCCAAGTTCGGCGTCCCGGTGTGCCCGCACGCGGGTGGGGTCGGGCTGTGCGAGCTCGTGCAGCACATCGCGATCTTCGACTACCTGCGCGTGGGGACGTCGCTCGACGGCCGGATGGTCGAATACGTCGATCATCTGCACGAGCACTTCACGGACCCGGTGCGTACGCGGGAAGGCCGTTATCTCCTGCCTTCTCGCCCCGGATACAGCTCCGACATGGTGCCGGCCTCGATCGACCGCTTCTCCTTCCCGGGCGGTCCCGAATGGAACTGAGTACCTCTTCGCTGGCCCATGTGCCTCGGGACTGCCGGCCGCGCGTCGTGGCTCCTCCGGCCGGCATCGTTCATCTCGGGCTGGGCGCGTTCCATCGGGCCCATCAGGCCGTCTTCACCGAGGACGCGATGGCCGCGGGCGGTGGCGACTGGGGCATCGTCGGGGTCGCACCGCGCTCGGCCGACGTGGTCGACGCGATGCGGGCGCAGGACGGGCTGTTCAGCGTCACGACGCTCGACCCGGGCGGCAACAGCACGCGGGTGATCGGTTCGTCGGCCGGGCAGATGCGGGCCGCCGCCGACCCCGGAGCGGTGGTGGCCCTGCTGGCCGACCCGACCATCAAGATCGTGACGCTGACCGTGACCGAGAAGGGCTACAAGCTCGACGCGGCCACCGGGCGGCTGCTGCTCGACGACGACCTGCGGGCCGACCTCGAGACCGGGCGGCCGCCGCAGACCGTGCCCGGCCTGCTGATCCGCGGACTGTGCGCGCGGCGCCGGGCCGACGCCGGGCCGATCGCGCTGGCCAGCTGCGACAACCTGCCGGCCAACGGGCACCGGCTGCGCGGTCTGATCACCGGGCTGGCGGCGGCCACCGCGATCGCCGACTGGGTCGCTTCGTCGGTCAGTTTCCCCGGCTCGATGGTCGACCGGATCGTGCCCGCCACCACGGCGGCGACGCTCGCGGGGGCGTCGACGGCCCTGGGCGTACGGGATCGGGCCGCGGTGAACGGCGAACCGTACTCGGCGTGGGTGATCGAGGACGACTTCCCGGCCGGGCGGCCCGCCTGGGAGCTGGCCGGGGCGGTGCTGACAACCGACGCCCGGCCGTGGGAGCGGCTGAAGTTGCGCACGCTCAACGGGGTGCACTCGGCGATCGCCTACCTCGGCGCGGTGGCTGGGTGCACGACGATCGCGTCGGCCCTGGCTCTGCCGGGGATGCATTCGGTTGTTCGTGAGTTCATCGCTTCCGACGTGGCGCCCAGCTTCGAGCCGCCGTCGGGGGTGGACACTCTCGCGTACGGGGAAGAGGTTTTGATCCGGTTCGAGAACCCGGCCATCGAGTACCAGACCGTGCAGGTGGCCATGGACGGTTCGCAGAAGCTGCCGCAGCGGGTGCTGCAGACGATCGCCGACCGGCTGGCCGCGGGTTCGGTGCCACACTGGGGGGCGCTGGTCGTGGCGGCGTGGATGCGGTTCGTGCAGGGCGTGGCCGACGACGGGACGCCCTTGCCGCTGAACGATCCCCTGGCCGACCGGATCCGGGCCCGGCTGGCCGCGGCGCCGGCCACTCCGTCGGGCGTGGTGGACGCCCTGCTGGGGCTGGACACGGTGTTCACGCCGGCGCTGGCCGAGGACGCTCGGTGGCGGGCGGCGCTGATCGAGTGGCTGACCGCCATCGACAAGCACGGCGTCAAGGCGACTCTGGCCGGTGCTCTTCCATGACCGCTTCCTCCAGGGGCTCGCTGGCCGCTTCTTCCGTGAGCCCGCCGGCGGCGTTGATCGGCGCTCTTCCGTGAGCGCGCGCGTGGCGCTGATCGGCGCGAACGGGCACGGGCGGTGGCATCGGCGGTTGATCGCGTCGCTGCCGGACGTCGAACTGGTGGGGCTGGCCGACGTGCAGCCGATCGACCCGCCCGCCGACGCGCCGGTCTTCAGCGACCACCGGATGCTGCTGGCCGAGACCAAGCCGGACGTGGTGGTGATCTGCACGCCGCCGCACACCCATCTGCCGATCGCCCTCGACGCGCTGGACGCCGGCTGCGATCTGCTGCTGGAGAAGCCACCGGTCACCTCTGTCGCCGCGCACCGCACGCTGGTTTCAGCGACCACGCGGGCGGGCCGGGCATGCCAGGTCGGCTTCCAGTCGCTGGGCTCGCTGGCCTGGGCCCGGTTCCGGTCGGCGCTCGACCCTTCGGTGACGGCCCTGACCGCCGTGGCCTCGTGGAAACGCGACGACGCCTACTACGCCCGCTCCCCCTGGGCCGGCCGGCGCGTCGTCGACGGCCGCCCGGTGGTCGACGGCGCCCTGGTCAACCCGCTCGCACACGCCGTGATGCAGGCGCTGGCCGCGGGCGCCGCGACCGGAGCGGGCCGGCCGCGCCTGCTGGAGGTCGAGCGCTACCGCGTGCGCCCGATCGAGGTGGAGGACACGGCGTTCGCCCGCATCACCTTCGAGAGCGGCCTGCCGTTACTGATCGCCGTCACCCTGGCCGGCGAGGACTTCATCCCCGGCGAGATCTCGGCCCGCTCACCGGACGGCCGGGCCCTGCTCGAATACCCGACCGACCGGCTGGCCATGGGCTCGGACGCGACCTTGTCCGAGGTGCCTGGCCGCGCCGACCTTCTCACGAACCTGCTGGCCCACCGGGCCGACGGCACGCCGCTGCTGGTCCCACTGGAGTCGACGGCCGATTTCACGAGCGTGCTCGAGGCGCTGACGCTCCCCGGCAACCCGCTCCCCCACCGGCTCGACGTCCCCGGCCACACGATCCCCGGCATCAACGCCCTGCTCCGCCGGGCCGCCGACACCCTGTCGCTGCCGTCCGAGCTGGGCATCACGTGGGCGACGAGACCCGATCGGTGGCGGTTGCCGATCCTGTAACGGGTCTCGTGTGCCTCAGGGCAGCTCAGCGGACCAGGGCGGCGGGGACTCCGTTGCGAGGTGTGCGCTCGACCCAGGCGACGATCGGGGTCGCGGCGGCCCACGCGGCCACGAAGATGGCGGCGATCACCCACCAGCCCCAGCCACCGGTGTGAATGGCCAGGAACGTCAGCGACGCCGGGCCGAGCATCTTGGTCACGCCGCCGACCGACTTGCTCGCGCCCATGTAGGCGCCGCGCTGGGCGGGTGGCGGGATCTCGGTCTGCAGGTACCACTGGGCGCCCGACATCCACAGCTCGGTCGCGGTCAGCAGCACGATCGTGAGGGCCAGCAGGGCGATCGTCGCCCAGCCGTGGGTCGCGCCGCTCAGGGCGACCACCGGGCACGCGGCCACTGTGGCCAGCGCGGCCCACCGCAGCAGCCGGGTCGAGCCGGCGAGGCTGTCGGCGCCCCGGGTCGCTCGCACCTGCAGGGCCACGGCCATGATCGTGTTGATGGCGAACAGGACGCCCAGCAGCGGCTTCGGGGCGTCGGTCATGGTGATCGCCCAGAGCGGGACGACCTCGCCGAACAGGGTCGCGTTCAGCCAGAGCACGCCGAAGAGCGAGGCCAGCGCCGTGTACGGGTGGTCGCGCAGGACGCCCCACGGACTCGGCCTGGCCTCGGTGGGCCCGGCGGCGGCGTGCACGGCCGGCATCCGGGCCACGAAGAGCGCGTTGAGCGCCAGGCCGGCCGCGTTGGCCAGCACGAGGATCAGCAGGCCGCTCCGGGAGTCCAGGGCCAGCGCGGCCGCGCCCAGGCCGGAGCCGATCGTGAACCCGACGTTCAGGTAGGCCCGGGCGAACGCCATGGTCCGCACCCGGTCCTCGCGGGCCAGGGCGGCGCCCATGTAGACCATGCGGCCCGCGTTGGCCAGGGTGTCGGTCGCCGCCTCCGCGGTGATCAGCGCGAGGAACGTCCAGAACCCGCCGGTGACCGGATAGAGGGCGAAGACGGCAGCCCCGCCCAGTGCCCCCAGCACCCAGGACCGGCGCCCGCCGATCCGGTCGGCCAGGTGCCCGAGCGGAAGCGAGCCGACGAGACCGACCAGTCCGGCCACCGAGAAACCGATGCCGACCTGGATCGGTGACAGCCCGGCATAGAGCGTGAAGAAGACCACGCTACCGGTCAGGAACGTGCCGCCGCCGATCCCGAGCAACGCCGACTGAGCGGCGAGGCGCCGGGGCAACCCGGGCGGCGGCAGCACTTTATCCAGCGATCCCCGTAAATCCCCCATGCCGAGAACCTTGAAGCCCGGCCATCGGGGACATCCCGGTCGGGCGCTACGGCCGTTCGCCCGCGCTCAGGCCGGCGAAACCTCGGGTTCGGTGTGGTGCGTTTGGTGCCGGACCGGAGGCGTACGGGAAAATCAGTATTGGAAGTGGTCGAACGTCCAGGTGCGCTCGCCCCAGACCGTGCAGAGCGCAGTGGTGCCGTCGAGAGTGAAGTACATCTTCATCTTCTTGCGCGTATCCGGGCCATAGACGCCGTCCTTGTCGGTCTTCATCACGCCCTGCGCGTAGATGAGCGCGTCTTTGGTGTTCTGGCCGAAATCGCCGTCGATGGCGAGGTTGCGCTTGTAGCAGATGTTCAAGTTGCTCTGCAGACCCGTCACGGCGCCGCTGTTGTTGCCCTTGGCCAGGATGCAGTTGGTGCTCTTGCTCGAGGTGACGGGCACGTAGTTGGCGAGATAGCCGCCGGAGGTGAATTGCGCGGCCCGCGTGCACGAGACGGAAGCGGCCAGGCCACCGGCCGGAATGTCGGCGTTGGCGGGACCGGCGGTCGAGAGACTCACCGTCACGATCGCCAGCATGGTCACGGCGACCGCCGCGATCCGTTTCCTGATGTGGATCATCATTTCGTTCCTTCCCCGTTGGACACTGTCGAGCGGAATCTAGAACCGCAATTCGACCGGAGTCAATGGGAAATCAATGCGTGATCCATCGAAACGAATACATCGGTCCAAGATCGGACAGCGGCGTCCGGGTCGGGCGGATCTACGCTGATCGGCATGACCGCGGCGACGTCACTCACCGATTTCCTCAACGGCACCGAGATCGGCCGGCTCACCCCCGATCAGCGAAAGTTGATCGTCGAGCAGGCTCTACTGCTGCTGGAGCAGAATTACGCGCTGTTGCCGTTCAAAGTCGCCCGTTACGGCATCAATCCGGTGCAACGGCTGCGGCTGCTCGCCCAGCGTCTCGGCCGTGACGGCGACCCGGAACTCGAGTTCCGGATGCACGCCGAGCTGATCGACATCTTCAACTCGCTGCGTGACCTGCACACGCGCTACACCCTGCCGGAGCCGTTCAACGGGGTCGGGGTGTTCCTGCCGTTCCTGCTCAAGGAGTTCACCGAGGACGGGCGGCGCCGATACCTGGTCAGCAAACGGCAGGCCGACCAGCCCGAACTCGACGGCGACGCGTTCCACTTCGGCGTCGAGGTGACCCACTGGAACGGGGTGCCGATCGGGCGGGCGATCGAGCGGTTCGGTGACCGGCTGCCCGGCGCCAACCCCGACGCGCGGCACGCCCGGGCGTTGCAGATGTTCACCGTACGGTCGCTGGCCTTCGCGCCGCCGCCGGACGAGGAATGGATCGTCGTCGGTTTCCTCGACGCCGCGAATCAGCCGCGAGAGACCCGGCTGACGTGGAACGCGACGCCGATCGCGACGGCGGAGAGCGCGGCCGATTCGGAGGGCCCGCACAACCTGGGCGTCGACGTCGAGGGCGTTCAATTGTCGCGGCTGCGCGCGGAGCTGTTCGCCCCGGAGGCGCTGGTGGCCGAGGCGAGCGGGCGCCGCACCCAGAACGCCGGACCCGACAGCGTGCCGGTCAGCCCCGACCTGGCCACCGTTTTCGAGGCCCGCCGGGTGACGGCCGGCGGGCGAACGGTCGGGCATCTGCGGATCCGCACGTTCATGCCGACGGCCGGCGGGATCATTCCTTTCGTACGCGAGTTCGCGCGCCTGCTGAGTGTGCTGCCCCCGGACGGCCTGGTGCTCGACGTACGCGGCAACGGCGGCGGCAACGTCGTCGCGGCCGAACTCTGCCTGCAGACGCTGACCGGGCGCCCGGTCGAACCGGAGCCGGCCCAGTTCGCGGCGACCACGCTCAACCTGCGGCTGTGCCGGTCGAGCGACAGCCTCGAGCCGTGGCGCAAGTCGATGGACCAGGCCCTCGAGACCGGCGCACTCTATTCGGCGGGCGTCCCGTTCACCGAGCGGGAGTGGTTCGACGCGGTGCCGCAGTCCTACTTCGGGCCGATCGTGCTGCTCACCGACGCCCGCTGCTATTCGGCCACCGACATCTTCTCGGCCGGCTTCCAGGACAACGGCATCGGCGCGATCCTCGGCACCGACGGCACCACCGGCGCGGGCGGCGGCAACGTCTGGAAACTGGCCGACCTGATCGGTGCGTTCGACGGACAGACCGACGTGCCGTACCGGGCGCTGCCCCTGGGCGCGAGCGTGTCGCTGGTGATGCGCCGGGTGCTGCGGGTCGGCCCGAACGCGGGCACGCCCCTGGAGGACTACGGCGTGGTGCCGGACGACCGCCACGTCACCACCCGCCGCGACATCGTGGAGGACGACGCCGACCTGATGGCGGCGGCAGTCGCCCGGCTCGACAAGGCGGGTGCGCGGCGCTTCGACGTCACGCTCTCCGAGGCCGACGCCGACCTGACGGCGACCTTCGGAGTGCTGGGCATCGACCGGGCCGACATCGAGGTCGACGGCCGGCCACGCTGCAGCGCCGACCTGGGCGGCAATCCGGGGCCGATCGCGGTTACCGGCTCCGCCGGGGGTCAGGTGGTGCGGGTGCGCGGCTTCGACAAGGGCGAGGTCGTGGCGTTGCGGACCTTCGTACGCCGGGGCGGTAGCCTGCAGCCCCTCGGGACGCTGGAGGACTGAAAGCCGGAGCTTGTTCGGCTCAGCGCCCTCCACGCCGACCTGAGCGAAGCGTCTCACTCCGGCTGAGGCTCCGGGAAATCGTCCCTGATCAGCACGCTCATGGTCCGGGTCAGGGTTTCGCCGGCCGGGATGAGCAGGGGCCTCTCCCAGGCCAGGGCGGCGCCCACGCCGATGTAGTCGTCGGTTCGAATGAACCAGCGGTCGTCGCCGGACAAGCCCCGGAATGTCAGCGAATAGCGGTCGTCCACGGTCAGCGTCACCGATTCGGCGGCGCTGCCGTGCGGTTCGCTCGCGACCGCGCGGCCGGGTGGGCAGCGCCAGAAAAAGCCGCCGTAGCCCGCTCCCCCGTCGCGGCCGTTGGTGGCCGGGCTGCCGAGAGCGGTATCCCGAATCGAAGTCAACGAATAGGTCATGGTGAGCTCCCACCCACCCGCGGCGGCCGCGGCGCTGATCTCGCGGCGCTCGGTGAGTTGTGTGCGGCCGTCGCCGTCGTTCCAGCGCAGCCGCTCGACCAGCCCGCTACCCTCCCAGCCGTCGTGGCGGATCGTGCCGTGGTCGTCCAGCCATGTG
Organism: Paractinoplanes bogorensis; assembly: GCF_018829635.1. Lineage (GTDB taxonomy): Bacteria > Actinomycetota > Actinomycetes > Mycobacteriales > Micromonosporaceae > Actinoplanes > Actinoplanes bogorensis. The sequence continues at coordinate 233,141 of NZ_JAHKKG010000011.1, read as the reverse complement.
TAACCCTGGTCGCGTACATAGGTACGGCCGCCCCAGAAGTTCCAGCCGTTCACGTCGGCGATGGTGACCGAGGCGCCGAGGTGCCACGGGTGGTCGAAACACAGCTCGTCGGTCACCACCGTGCCGCCGAGAGTTCGCACCGGATGCAAGTAGGGCCTCGGTGCCAGGCGGATGTCGAGCGGCGGGTCGAGCACGTAGGTCGCCACCTCGACGTCGCCGACGCGCAGGACGCTCATGCCACCGCCGCTTCGTAGCCGGCAATGGCCTCCGCCAGAACGGAAGCGCCCGGCCGTGACCACACTTCCTCGTGGAACACCTCTACCTCGACAAAACCATCAAAACCCGTTTCCCGTACGGCGGAAGCGAACCGTTTCATGTCGATCGCCCCGGTGCCCGGCAGACCGCGGCCCAGCAACACGCCCGACGGCAGCGGCGTGATCCAGTCGGCCAGTTGGAACGCGGCGATCCGCCCCTCCGCGCCGGCCCGGGCGATGCCGTCCCACACCGTGTCGTCCCACCACAGGTGATAGGTGTCGATCACCACGCCGACCGCGGACGCCGGGTAGGGCGACGCCAGGTGCAGCGCCTGGTCGAGGGTGGACACGACACAACGGTCGGAGCAGAACATCGGGTGCAGCGGCTCGATCGCCAGCCGCACACCGGCGGCCAGCGCGTCCGGAACCAGGGCCCCGATCGCGTCGCCCACGTGCCGGCGGGCGCTGTCGAGGTCGCGGCTCGAGCCGGGCAGACCGCCGCTGACCAGGACCAGCGTGTCTGTGCCGAGGTTCGCGGCCTGCTCGATGGCGCGCCGGTTCTCGTCGTACCAGTTCTCGTCGTGGAAGAAGCCGCCCCGGCACAACGAGGAGACCGTCAACCCCTGGTCCCGTACGAGGGAAGCGGCTTTCTCCGTGCCGAAGGCGGTGACCTCCTCGCGCCACAGGCCCACGGCCGACACGCCGACGGACACGCAGCCGGACACCAGTTCGTCGAGCGACCAGTACTTGGTGGTCGCCTGGTTCAGCGAGAAGCCCTTCACCGGTTCAGTCCTATGGTGGTCAGCCATGCGTTCGCACGTCGCGTAGCCATGTCAGCGTCGGGCAGCAGGCCTGCCTGGTCGGCGAGTCGCATGAGTTCCAGCAGGTGGCGTGGCGATCGGCCGGACTGGGCACCGTTCACCATGGTGAAGTGGTCCTGGTGGCCGGCCAGCCAGTTGAGGAACACGATCCCGGTCTTGTAGTGGTACGTGGGCGTGGCGAACAGGTGGCGGGCGAGCGGGAGGGTCGGCGCCATGATCGTGTTGTAGGTGGCGACGTCGCCGGCGTCGAGTGCGCGGAAAGCCCTTGCTGCCGGGGGCGCGATGACCGCCAGCACACCGAGCAGCGCCTCCGAATGCCCGTGCTCGTCGCCCAGGATCAGTGCCGGGTAGTTGAAGTCGTCGCCGGTGTACATCGCCACTCCGGGCGGGAGCCGCCGGCGCATCGCGATCTCGTAGTCCGCGTCGAGCAGCGAGATCTTGATGCCGGCGATCCGGTCCCGGTGCTCGGCGATGATCTCCTCGACCGTGCCGGGGCTGCCCCAGTAGCCGGCCAGCGCCGGATCGAACGCCTCGCCCAGCCAGTGCAGCAACACCGGCTTGTCGGTCTGGGACAGCAACTCGCCGTAGACATGTTTGTAGTCGTCGGCGTGGCGCGCAGCCGCGGCCAGGTGGCGGCTGCACATGAGGACCGGGGTGGCGCCGGCGTCCCGTACGTCCGCCAACTGCTCCAGATAGGCCTTGGTGATCTCGTCGACCGTGGCCGGGCCCGGGGGCAACTGGTCGGTGCCGACGCCGGCCACGATGGCGCCACCGACCGAGCGGGCCTCGACGGCACTGCGGCGGATCAGCTCACGGGTGGCCGGATAGTCGAGGCCCGCGCCGCGCTGGGCGGTGTCCATGGCCTCGGCGACGCCGAACCCGTACGACCAGAGGTGGTGCCGGAAACGCAACGTCGTGTCCCAGTCGAGCGCGGCCGGGGCGCCCGGGATGTTCTCCGCTTGCGGATCGGCGGTCACGGGTGCCGCCGCGTACGCGACGCGACTCTGGAACACGGGTCCCACTTGGTGCGCGGGTTCCACTTGGTGCGCGGGTCCCAACCGGTACTTGGTTCCACGACCGCTGAACTCGATCATCGGGGCAGCTCCGGGATCTCCAGGCGCCGGCCCTCGTTCGACGACTGCAGACCGAGCTCGGCCACCTGCACGCCACGCGCCCCCGCCCACAGGTCACCGGTGTACGGCGCGTCCTCGGCCACGTACCGCAGGAATTGCTCCCACTGCGCCCGGAACCCGTTGACGAACACCTCGTTGTCCGGCACCTGCTGCCACTGGTCGCGGAACCGCTGCCCGGTCGGCACGTCGGGGTCCCAGACCGGCTTCGGCGTGGCGGCGCGCGGCTGGATGCGGCAGTGGTGCAGGCCGGCGACCGCGCTGCCCTCGGTGCCGTCGACCTGGAACTCCACCAGTTCGTCGCGGTTCACCCGTACGGCCCAGGAGCTGTTGATCTGCGCCACGATCCCGCCGTCGAGCTCGAACAGGCCGTAGACGGCATCGTCCGCGGTCGCGGCGTAGGGCTCGCCGGACTCGTCCCACCTGCGGTCGACATGGGTGACCGAGCGCGCCGTCACCGCCCGTACGGGAGCAAAGATCTGCTCCAACACGTAATGCCAGTGCGGAAACATGTCGAGCGTGATGCCACCGCCGTCGGCCGCGCGGTAGTTCCACGAGGGGCGTTGCGCCGCTTGCCAATCGCCTTCGAAAACCCAGTAACCGAATTCCCCGCGTACGGAGAGAATGCGCCCGAAGAATCCACCGCGCACCAGCCGTAGCAGTTTCTGCAGTCCCGGCAGATAGAGCTTGTCCTGCACCACGCCGTGCTTGATACCGGCCTCGTCCGCGGTGCGCGCCAGGTCGATCGCTTCGCTGAGGCTCTCGGCCACCGGCTTCTCGGTGTAGATGTGCTTGCCCGCCTCGATCGCGGTGCGCAGCGCCTTGACCCGGGCCGACGTCACCTGCGCGTCGAAATAAACCTGCACATCGGGCCGGGCCAGCGCACCCTCGAGATCGGTGGTCCAGTCGGTCAGGCCGTGCTCGTCGGCGATCGCGCGCAACTTGGCCTCGCTGCGGCCGACCAGCACCGGCTCGGGCCACAGGACACGCCCGTCGCGGAGCGGGAGTCCGCCGTCGGCCCGGATCGCCAGGATCGAGCGGATCAGGTGCTGGCGCAGGCCCATCCGGCCCGTGACGCCGTTGAGGACGATGCCGAGGGGGGTTCGGTCCATGCTCTGCTGCCTCCTGGATTTGCCTGAGGTAAGCGCTTTCCTGATACCGTACGGGCGTGGTGGCGGGCGGGCAAGACCGGCGGCGGTATCCTCCGGTCTTCCGGACTTACGTGGGGGTGTGGCGTGGCAACGCTGGCGGACGTCGCACGCCGTGCCGGGGTTTCGACCGCCACCGCCTCGCGGATCATCAACGGCAGCTCGAAACCGGTGACCGACGAGTTGCGGGCGCGGGTGCTGGCGGCCGTGGCCGAGCTGCGCTACGTGCCCAACGCACACGCCCAGATGCTGGCCCGCAACAATCGCAACGCGGTCGGCGTGCTGGTCCACGACGTCTCCGACCCGTACTTCGCCGAGATCACCCGGGGCCTGCAACGCGTGGCCACGGCGAGCGGGCGGCTGACCATCATCTGCAACACGTTCCGCGAACCTGAGCGCGAGCTCGAATACATCGACCTGCTGCACGCCCACCAGGTGGCCGCGATCGTGGTGGCGGGTTCGGGCTACCTGTCGTCCGACGCCGAGACCGAACTCGACGAGCGGATGCTGGCCTTCGAGGCGACGGGCGGGCGGATCGCGGTGATCGGCCGGCACCACCACGCGTCCGACGCCGTCCTGCCGGCCAACGAAGAGGGCGGCTATCTGGCCGGGTCACACCTCTTCGAACTGGGCCACACCTCGGTCGGGGTGATCGCCGGGCCGGCCGCCTTGACCACGACAGCCGACCGCCTGGCCGGCCTGCAGCGCTCGGCTTCCGCGTACGGCCATTCCCTGCAGGTGGTCCATTCCGACTTCACCCGCGACGGCGGCGAGGCGGCCACCGCGTCGTTGCTGGCGTCCGACCCGTCGGTCACCGCGATCGCCGCCCTGAACGACTCGATGGCCGTAGGGGCGCTGGCCGCGATGCGCGCGGCGGGCCGTTTCCTGTCGGTGATCGGCTTCGACGACATGCCGATAGCCCGGGACGTGACCCCGTCGCTCACGTCGATCCGGCTGCCGCTGACCTCATTGGGCGAACGGGCCATGGAGTTGGCCCTCAACCCGCCCCCACCCAACACTCCCCCACGGGTCGAGACGGTGCCGGCCGAGCTGATCCGCCGCGACAGCACGTGGCCCGTCGCCCAGCGGCGTTAGATCCAGGCCTCAACCGCGGCGACAGCCCGGGGAACCGCTGTTTCCAGTGACTCGGCCGGCCCGATCGACTCGCCGTAGACATTCAGCCGGAACGTTCCTTCGGTGAACGGATGGAACGCCATGCCGTACCGCACCGAGCCGACCCGGTCGCGGGGATGAATCAGATGCAAGGTGCCGTGACTGACCCATGGCCGCAGCCGTCGCAACACCGGGTCGGCGCCCACGGCTGCGGCGACCACGCGGATGCCTTCGTCGCCGTGCGCGATCACCACGTGCCACAACGCCTCAGTGCCACTCTCGGAATCGGTGGCTCCGAGATGCTCGAGTTTCCCGACCGGCGTGCCTGCCTGCAGCCCGATCATCGTGTCCACCAGCGCAACCAGATCACGGGTCCGCCCGGCGGCAACTATCTCGTCGCCCACCCATACAGCCAGTTCATATTCACCGTCGTGGCACAGGTGCACAGTCGCGTAATCGTCGCCGGTCGGCAGAACAGCATCAGCACGCCCGAATCGATTTTTGCCGCGGGCGATTCCCTTCAGTGCGGCCCCTGACGCCGCAGCGATCTCCAGCATTTCATCAATCAACAGCACGACGCCGCTCCTTCCGGCAGGACACTCGGCTCACGCCGGAACTCGTCCTCGTCGGGCTCCGGCACGCCGCGCAGCAGCGCCTGAGTGTGCCCGTGCCGATAGTCGATCAGGTGGAACTGCCGCTGGTCGGCGATCCCGAGCTCGCCCCTGATCGATGACGTCACAGCCTGGCCTCCGACACGGTTTATATCTGGCATTTCCGACTTCGAGTACTGCGCATGCAGTAGCCCGGAGCCTGCGTGCGGACGATTTTGATCGGGCGTTTCCCGGCCACGCTTGATCCAACACCAGCGAAGGGAAGTCCGATGACCGTCCGAGTGCTCCTGGCCGACGACCAGCCCATTGTGCGCCAGGCGCTGCGCCACATGATCGACGCCGCTCCCGACATGACCGTGGTCGCCGAGGCTGCCACCGGTGTGGAGGCCGTGACCCTGTGCCGGGCCTTCGCGGTCGACGTGGTGCTGATGGACAACCACATGCCCGGCCAGAGCGGCGTGGCCGCCGCCCGCCGGATCACCAGCGACCCGCACCTGCCAGGGGTCCGGGTGCTGATCCACACCGCGTTCCTCACCGACGACCTGGTCGCGGAGGGACTGCCGGCCGGGGTGAGCGGCTTCCTGCAGAAGGGCGTCAACGCCCCGACGATGCTGCGGGCGATCCGGGATGTGGCCCCGGCCAACGCCCTGATCTGACTCAGGAGATGTTCCCGCCCGCCCAGAGGCCGGCGAGGAGAAAGGTCATCGAACCGAGGAACCACCACGACCAGATCACCGCCCGGCGATACCGGCGCAGGGACATGAGCGTGCAGACCAGCCCGGCCAGGGTCAGCGCGGCGGCCACGATCCACCAGACCCGTTGGTCCGGCCGCCAGCAGGCGCCCCACCCGTCGACGACCGGGTCGCACGGCTCGTCGCCGGGCCCCTGGATGGCGGGCAGCCAGTAGAGCAGCAGGTAGGCATTGATCAGAAGCAGCGGGACATCGATCGCGGCCACGATGCCCCGGGGCACACTCCAGCTTTCCACGGCCGACATCCTGCCCGCTTACAAGATGTGAGAGGTCGCGAAGGCCCCCGCGACCAGAAGCCCCATGGAACCCATGAGCCAGGGCCACCAGAGCCCCGGCCGGCGGAATCCCCGCACCGCCATGACGACGCAGATCACCCCCGGCAGAACGATCCCGGCCGACACGATCCACCAGAGCCGCGGTTCCGGCCGCCAGCAGGTCCCCCATCCGAGGAGCCCGGGCTCACAGATCCGCTCACCGGCCCCGACGACGGCGGGCAGCGAGTAGAGCAACATGTAGAGGTCGAACAGGAGCAGGGGCCCGACGACCCAGGCCACGAGCACACCCACGACACCGCGAAGCACCATCTCACCGCGACCCACCGCACCGTCCACATCGGCATCGTGCACCGCTCGGCCAACCGGGCCAAGCCGCCGGCGGTAACTGTCTTCGAATCGCAGCAACGGCTCCGAGATCGCGTGCGCGCCCGCTTCTCGCCGACCGGCGACCGAGGGGGCCGGCCCGCGACCGACAACCGGCCAGCGACTAAAGGCCAGCGGCGGCTGAACACCGGCCAGCAACCGAAGGCCGGCCCGCGACCGACAGCCGACCAGCGACTGAAAACCAGCAGCGGCTGAACGCCGGCCAGCGACCGACAACCGGCCAGCGACTAAAGGCCAGCGGCGGCTGAACGCCGGCCAGCGACCGACAACCGGCCAGCGACTAAAGGCCAGCGGCGGCTGAACGTCGGCCAGCGACTGAAGCCGGCCCGCGACTGAAGGCCGGCCCGCAACCGAAGCGGCGTGGGCGTTCCCGAGCTGTTTGCAGGTTCAGGCTCGCTAGCAGGGGTTCTGCCCGCAGGCGTTTGCAGGATTGCCCGCTTCTCTTGAACTGAGCCCACCGAGCCGCCTAGCGTCCGCCAGGAAAGGCCTTACCTCAGGACATCAGGAGCGGAGCGGCATGCGCAGACGGACATTCCTCGGCGTCTCGACGGGGGCGATCACGGCCGCCTCCCTCATCGGTGGGCGGCCCGTGTCGGCGACGGCCCGGCGGCCCCGCGTGGTGGTGGGCCGGGACTTCGCCACGGTCCAGGAAGCCGTCGACGCGGGCGGTGCGGTGATCGGGGTGCTTCCCGGGACGTACAGGGGAAAGGTTGTCATCCCCTCGGACCGGCCGGGTGTCAGCATCGTGGGGCTCGGACGGCGGCCCGAGGATGTGGTGATCGCGGACGATCGGGCCAACGGGACGCCGAATCCGGCCGGTGGCACGTGGGGGACGACGGGCAGCGCGTCGGTGACCGTCGACGGGGCGGGATTCCGGGCGCACAACCTGACGTTCGCGAACCTGTTCGATGAAGCGGCGCACCCGGAGATCACCAACCGGCAGGCGGTGGCGGTGCTGACGCGGGCCGACCGGGTCAGTTTCACGCGCGTACGGTTCCTCGGCAACCAGGACACGTTGTATGCGAACAGCAGCGCGGCGACGACGGTGGCTCGCGCGTACTTCCGGGACTGCTACGTCGAGGGCGACGTCGACTTCATCTTCGGCCGGGCGACGGCGGTGTTCGATCGGTGTCGTGTTCATTCGCTCAATCGCGGGTCCAGCCCGAACGGGTACGTGACCGCGCCGAGCACCGATACGAGCAATGCGCACGGCTTTCTGTTCGCTCGATGCGCGTTCACGTCCGATGCGCCGGCCGGAACCGTCTTCCTCGGCCGGCCGTGGCACCCCAGCCAGGACCCGAACGCCATCGGGCAGACGATCATCCGCGAGTCGCGCATCGACGCGCATATCGGATCAACCGCATGGAGCGATTTCGGTACGTGGTCCTGGCGCGAGGCGCGATTCGCCGAGTACCGGAACGTCGGGCCGGGCGCCGCACCCTCACCGGACCGTCCGAAGTTGACGCCGGCCGACGCCGCGCTGCAGACCGTGCCCGCGTTTCTGCGCGGTACGGACAACTGGGCGCCGGATCGCTCACTCTGACCGCTGCAAATTTCCTGCGTCACCCGATCCATTGACGACGGTCGAGTCGCGTGTGAATGTGATGCGGCAAGCGCTTTCCCGCACTTCAGAAAGGCCCCGCTATGCCCGTCGCCGCTCCCTTGGCGGGACTCGTCGCCGCGTTGCTCCTCGCGCCCACGACGATCCCCGCGGCATCGCCGGACGCCGTCCGCATCTCGGCCGCCGCGGCCCGGGTCGCGCGCGAAAGCCTCGCGCCGGACGATGGCTGGGCGTCCGCGGGCGCGGGAACGACAGGCGGATCGGCGGCCGAGGCGGCGAACGTGTCCGTGGTCCGCACCCGCGCGGAACTCGTCGCGGCCATCGCGGGCGACACCCCGAAGATCGTGTTCGTGAGTGGTCGCATCGACCTGATGGACGGCCTGTCCTGCAACGACTTCACCGATCCGGAGTACACGGTGGACGGCTTCCTGGCCGCCTACGATCCGGCGGTCTGGGGGCGCGCGGCCAAGCCGTCCGGCCCGCTCGAGGACGCCCGGGTCCGCTCGGCCAAGCGGCAGTCCGACCACATCCGGATGACCGTCGGCAGCAACACCACGGTCCTCGGCATCAACGGCGGCCGGCTCGAGCACGGCAGCCTGATGCTGACCAACGTGAGCAACGTGATCGTCCGCAATCTGGAGGTCACCGACGCGGCCGACTGCTTCCCGGCCTGGGACCCGACCGACGGCACGGCCGGCAACTGGAACTCGCTCTACGACCTGATCTCGCTGAGCGGCGCGACCAACGTGTGGATCGACCACAACACGTTCAGCGACGGCAACAACCACGACCGCGATCAGCCCGTACGCTTCGGCCGCCCCTACCAGGGGCACGACGGCGCGACGGACATCATCCGCGGTTCCGACCTGGTCACGGTCTCGTGGAACGACTACTACGACCACGACAAGACCATGCTGATCGGCTCGACCGACACCCCGGGCGTCGACGTCGGCAAGCTGCGCGTCACCGTGCACCACAACCGTTTCGGCAACGTCGGGCAACGGGCTCCCCGCGTACGCTTCGGCCAGGTCGACGTCTTCAACAACCAGTACTTCGGTACGGACGAGGACACGTACGTCTATTCACTCGGGGTCGGCGTCGAGTCGAGCCTGTACGCCGAGAACAACTACTTCCGCCTGAGCGCCGACGTGCCCGCCTCCGACGTGATCGCCTACTGGAAGGGCATTCGCATCACCGCGATCGGCTCACTCCTCCAGACGTCGCACCGCCCCGCCCAGCCGGTCGACCTGGTCGCCGCCTACAACGCCGCCCACGACCCCGACCTCACTCCGGACGCCGGCTGGACCCCCACCCTGCGCACCCGCCTCGATCCCACGGCGGCCGTCCCGGCCCTGCTCAGCAAGGGCGTAGGAATCCGGCGCATCCTCTGACCCAAGCCGCCAGGCACACACGAGTGGCTGTTCCGATCAGACGCTATTACGGAGCAGCCGCCGCCTCCCCCGCCCACCCAGGGACGCGGGTGAGAGTAGTGCCTGTGGGGTGCCAGTGCTGGTGTCGTCCACAGGCACGATCGGCCAATTCTGTCGGCCGGGGAGCTTCGGTGGCATCCGGAGGCGAGGTTGCGGGAGCTCGGCCTCGGTGAAGTGGCGCGTGGCACGGCGTACGGGAAAATGGGGAAAACCACTCGGACGAGGGCTCGGGCGGGCACGCTGGGTGCATGCATGTCGGCGTGATCGGAGCAGGGCAGCACGGGGCGCAGCTGGCCGAGTGGTGTGCGGAGAGCGGCCACGACGTCGCGGTGTCGTCGCGGCATCCGGAGCGGCTGGGAAGTGTGGTCGACCACCTGTTCGGGCATGGGGCGGCGCTGCCGGTTGCGCAGACGGTGACGTTTGCCGACGTGGTGCTGTTCGCGCCCAACTGGGAGTCGGCGTACGAGGCGATCGAGCTGGCCGGGACCACGCTCGACGGCAAGATCGTCATCGACGCGACCAATCCGACGTCGCCGGCGGCCGGGGAGATGAGCGGGTTCGAGCAGTTGCAGTTGTGGGCGCCCGAGGCGCATTGGGCCAAGGCGCTCAACACGCTGCCGACCGAGGTGCTCGACCGGCGGCGCGGGCATGATCCGTTGCTGGCCGAGTTCGTGTGCAGCGACCACCGTGACGCCCGGCTGGCCGCGTCGCAGCTGATCCGCGAGATGGGGTTCGCTCCGTTCTACGCGGGCGGCTCCGAGACGGCGCGGCTCACCGAACCCGGCGGGCCGCTGCAGAAGCATGAGGTCGACGTCTTCCACGCGCAGGATGCGCTGGCCGACGCCTTGACCACGATGCGTTAAACCTCGACCGTCACGTACTGCTTTCCGGTGGTCGTGACGACGCGTACGGCTTCGACCGTCGACGGATCCATCAGCGCGCTGCCGTTCAGCGTCGTTCCGCCCGCCTCGCCGTTGGGTGACACGAGCCAGCTGCCGGCGACCGCGGTCGAACCGTCGCGGCCGACCACCTCGAGCACGCACTTCTCACCGGCGGGAATGCCGCCGACCGTGGCCGAGACACGCACCCAGCCCGCGGCCGGACTCACTGCGACCTGCATGCGCGCGCCGGTGGCGGCGTCCGTGCCCGAGGCGACCCGCGCGCCCGCCGGCACCGACAGGGTGGCCGTGGGCTGGGCAACCGCTTCGCCCGCGGGTGCCGTTCCCCGGCCGACCAGCACTCCCCCGGCGACGGCGATCGCGACGACAGCCGCGGCGATCGAGGTCACCGCGGCGACCCGCTTGTAGCGGCGGCCGGACGACTCGCGCCGCACCTGGCGCAGGGTGCGCTGCAGCAGCAGGTCGCCGTCTTCGGGCGGGCCGTCGAGCAGCATCTCTTCGGGCACGCCGCCGAGCTGGTCGGACCACTGCTGCAGCGAGTCACGCTCGGCGCGGCACTCGGCGCAGCCGGCAAGGTGCTCGTCGGCCTGGGCCTTCTCCTGCTCGGAGAGCATCTCCAACAGGTAGCCGGCGATGTCGACGTGCTTGTTCGCGCTGTCGGGGGTGCTCATGTGGCCAACCGTTCCGTGCCGGCCTCGCGCAAGGCCCGCAACGCGTAGAAGGATCGGGATTTGACCGTCCCGGGCGGGATGCCGAGCGCCTCCGCGGCCTCGGCGACGGTGTTGCCCTTGAGGTAGACCTGTTCGAGCACTTCGCGGTGCTCGGCCGAGAGCCGGCTGAGCGCGTCGACCACCACCATCGACGTCACCACGCGGTCGGAGTGGTCCTGCTCGACGGCGGCGTCGGGTGGGCTCTCGGCGACCTCGGGCGGACGCCGGTTCCGGGCCCGGATCTGGTCCAGCACGATGTTGCGGCAGACCGTGAGCAGCCACCCCCGTACGGAACCCTTGCCGTTGTTCAGGCTCTCGGGGTGGCGCCAGGCTCGCACCAGCGCCTCCTGGACGACGTCCTCGGCGGCGGCGCGATCCCGGGTCAGCTGCGTGGCGTACGCGAGCATGGCCCGGCCGTGTTCCTGGAACAACGATCTGACCAGCGCTTCATCGGCCACCTCCCGGTGCGGTCTGTGTCTGCTCGCCGGCATCCGTCTCTTCTCTTCCCGTGGCACTGTCGCGCTTCATCGGAAAACGACATCGATGAAAGTACTGCGCCGCGGCTACTACCTGTACGTCCCGTACGGCGTACCCGGATCAAGATTTTCCGAAAGTGGCACACCGGCGTGAACCGATCGGGGGACGGCGTCGTGTGGGAGGCAGGCCTGCAGATCTGAGACGGGAGACGGCCATGAGGAAGATCTACGTCGCGGTGATGCTGGCCGGTGTGGCGAGCATGGCGGCGGCCTGTGGAAGCCAGGCAGCCCCGCAGGAGCAGATTCCGGTGGCGGCCACGGCGGCGCCCAATCCGCTGGGACCGGGCGAATTGCCGGAGTTGGCGGGAGTCGCGGAGAACCCGAGCGCGACGCCGACAGCCCCGGCGACCGCCCCGATCGCGGATAAGAAAGGGGACAAGGCGCCCGTCGTCGCCAAGACCCAGAAATGGGTGAAGATCTTCAGCGGTCCGTCCGACCAGGACATCACCCCGCCGAAGTCCCGCACCAGCGGCAGCAAGACGGTCGAGCTCAACACCGCGGAGAACGCGCAGATCGGCACCTACGTGACCGACGGCGCCGGCCGGACGCTCTACCGCTTCGACAACGACACCAACAAGCCGCCCAAGTCGAACTGCAACGGCGACTGCGCCACGGCCTGGCCGCCCCTGCTGATCAAGAGCCCGGGCAAGATCTTCCCGGACGGCATCGACCCCAAGATCATCGGCTATGTCGAGCGGGCCGACGGCCACTGCCAGGTCACCATCAACGGCTGGCCGGTCTACTACTTCGTCGCCGACGCCAAGCCCGGCGACATCAACGGCCAGGGCCTGAACGGCAAGTGGTTCGCCATCAAGCCGGACGGCGGCAAGACGAAGCCCCTGCCCGGCCCACTGTCTTCCAGCGGCACCAAATAGCACCATCGGGGGCGCGCCCGGCGATCGAAATGATCGCCGGGCGCGGCGTATGGTCGGCTTCGATGAATCTCAACGATCTTCTCGAGCAGGCGGCGGCCCGGCACGGCGTTCCCGGTGCGGCGGTCGCGGTGGGCCAGGGCGACGAGCTTCACGAGGGCGCGTACGGGGTGCTCAACCGCGAGACCGGCGTCGAGACCACGCCCGACAGCGTCTTCCAGATCGGCTCGGTCACCAAGATCTGGACCACCGCGCTGGTGATGCAACTGGTCGACGAGGGCCGGGTCGACCTGGATCAGCCCGTCCGGCGCTATCTGCCCGAGTTCGCCGTGGTCGATCCGGCCGCGACCGAGGCGGTGACGGTCCGGCATCTGCTGCTGCACATGGGCGGGTTCGACGGCGACCTGTTCGAAGACACCGGCCGCGGTGACGACGCGGTCGACCGCTATCTCGTGCATCTGGCCGGGCATGCGCATCAGATCGCCCCGGCCGGCGAGCTGTTCTCGTACTGCAATTCGGGCTTTGTCGTTCTCGGCGCGCTGGTCGCCCGGCTGCGCGGCGGCACGTGGGAGTCGGTGCTGCGTGAGCGGCTGATCGAGCCGCTGGGCGTGCAGCAGATGGCTCTGCTGCCCGAAGAGGCGATCGTCTTCCGGGCCGCGGCCGGCCATCTCGACGACGGCCGGGTGGCACGTCCGTGGGGCATGCCCCGATCGAACGGCCCGGCCGGGGCGACGCCGTGTGCAGCGCCGCGCGAACTCGTCCGGTTCGGGCACATGTTCCTGGCCGGGGGCGAGGGTCTGCTGTCGGCGGCCGCGATCGAGGCGATGACGACGCCGGTGCTGACCCTGCCGCCCTATTCCGGGCGGGGCGACTCGAGAAGAGGGCTCGGGCTCGAGGTGTTCGACTGGTCGGGAACGAAGGCGTACGGCCACGACGGCGGCACGATCGGGCAGTCGACGCAGTGGCGGGTCGTCCCGGAGCACTCGCTGGTGATCGCGATCAACGTCAACGGCGGCCACTCCACGCCGTTCTTCGACGAGGTGCTCGACGCGATCGTCGCCGACCGCACCGGTGTCGTCGTGCCCCCGCGGGCGGTCCCGCCGAGCGGCCCGTTCACGCCCGGTCCGGCCGAGTTCGCGGGCCGCTACGAATATCCGATGTACACCTACGACATCCGGCCCGACCCGACCGGCCTCGAGGTCACCGCCACCCCGCTGGGGCTGCTGGCCGAGATGGGCCTCCCGGTCACGACGATGCACTACGTGGCCCTGGGCGGCACCAGCTTCATCACGACCGAGCTCGACGAGGGCGTCCACTCGACGTTCACGTTCCTCGACGGCGGCCGATACGTCTACGGCGGCCGCGTCGCGAAACGCGTAGGGTCCTGACCATGGTGCCGCGCTTTCCTGACGGGTTTCTGTTCGGTTGCTCCACGGCCTCCTATCAGATCGAGGGTGCCGTCGACGAGGACGGGCGCGTGCCCTCCATCTGGGACACGTTCTCCCATGCCAAGGGCGGCGACACCGGCGATGTGGCGTGCGACCACTATCACCGCTACTCCGAAGACGTCGCGCTGCTGAGTGAGCTCGGGGTGGGCGCCTACCGCTTCTCGATCGCGTGGCCGCGGGCGGCTGACCTCGGCTTCTACGACCGGCTGGTCGACGCGCTGCTCGAGAAGGGCATCGTGCCGCTGCCGACGCTGTTCCACTGGGACCTGCCGCAGTCGATCGAGGACCACGGCGGCTGGCTGTCGCGCGACACCGCGTCGAAGTTCGCCGACTTCGCGACGCTGGTGGCGGGGCGCCTGGGCGACCGGGTCACGCGCTGGATCACGCTGAACGAGCCGATCGTGCACATGGCGCAGGGTTACGCGTACGGGACGCACGCCCCCGGCCGCGAACTGATGCTGCAGGCCCTGCCGGTCGCGCACCACCAGTTGCTCGGCCATGGTCTCGCCGTGCAGGCGCTGCGGGCGACCGGTGCCACCGAGGTCATGCTGACGAACAACTGCACTCCCGTACGCGCGGCCGACGACTCCCCGGCCGCCGCGGTGTACGACGCCTTCCACAATCGGCTTTTCAACGACCCCGTACTGCTGGGCTCGTATCCCGATTTCCTCGCTTCCGCTCTGGAGCCGGTGATCAGGCCGGGCGACCTCGACATCATCAGTACGCCGATCGACGCGCTGGGCATCAACTACTACAACCCCACGCTGATCGGGGCGCCCACCGCCGATTCGCCGCTGCCGTTCGAAATGCTGCCGATCGAGGGCGTGCCGACGACCGCGTTCGGCTGGCCGGTGGTGCCCGAAGGACTCACCGAACTGCTCACCAGCCTGCGCGAAACGTACGGGAAAAATCTCCCCCCGATCTACATCACCGAGAACGGCTGCTCGACCGACGAGGGCGTCGACGACCAGTTCCGCATCGACTACCTCGACTCCCACCTGCGGGCACTCCACGACGCGATCAGCGCGGGAGTCGACGTACGCGGATATTTCGTCTGGTCCCTGCTCGACAATTTCGAGTGGGCCGAAGGCTATTCCCAGCGGTTCGGCCTCGTCCACGTCGATTTCCAGACCCTTTCCCGTACGCCTCGTCGCTCGTTCGCGTGGCTCCGGGACGCCCTAGCTGAATAGCGCGCTGTACCCGTTCAGGGCCGGCTGGCCGCCGAGGTGGGCGTACAGCACGGTGGAGTCCTTGCCGATCTCGCCCCGGGAGACCAGGTCGATGAGAGCGGCCATCGACTTGCCCTCGTAAACCGGGTCGGTGACCATTCCCTCCGTACGGGCGGCCACGCGCATCGCCTCGAGAGTGGTCTCGTCGGGGATGCCGTAGACGCCGGCGTGATAGCGCTCGTCGAGCCGGATCTCGTCGTCCTTCAGATCGCGGCCCAGCCCGATCAGCGACGCCGTGTTGCGGGCGATCCGGGCGACCTGGGCGTGGGTCTCGGCCGGCTTGGCGCTCGCGTCGATGCCGAGCACCTGGCGTGGACGGCCGCCCGCGTCCTCGATCGCGGCGAACCCGGCGATCATGCCGGCCTGGGTGCTGCCGGTGACCGAGCAGACGATCACGGTGTCGAAGAAGACGCCGAGCTCCTGTTCCTGTTGCGCGACCTCGTACGCCCAGTTGGCGAAGCCGAGTCCGCCGAGCTTGTGGTCGGACGCGCCGGCCGGGATAGCGTACGGCTTGCCGCCGGAGGCCTCGATGTCGCGCAGGGCCTGCTCCCAGCTCTCCTTGAAGCCGATGCCGAACTCCGACCGTACGAGGCGTACCTCGGCCCCGGCGAGCCGGCTGATCAGGATGTTGCCGACCTTGTCGTAGACCGGGTCGGGCCATTCGACCCAGCTCTCCTGCACGAGCACGCACTTGAGGCCGGCCCGGGCGGCGACGGCGGCGACCTGACGGGTGTGGTTCGACTGCACGCCGCCGATCGACACGAGCGTGTCACAGCCCTGTGCGAGGGCGTCGGCGACGAGATATTCCAGCTTGCGGGTCTTGTTTCCCCCGTACGCGATCCCGCTGTTGCAGTCCTCCCGCTTGGCCCAGACGGCCGCCCCGCCGAGGTGCTCGGTGAGCCGGTCGAGCCGGTGCACCGGGGAGGGGCCGAAGAGCAGCGGGTAACGCTCGAAGTCGATCATGCGGTTCTGTCCTCCAACGATTGCCAGATCAGTGCGGTGAGGCGGGTCGCCTCGGGGGCATCGCCGGCGGCGCAGGCGGCGATCAGGTCGTCGTGCCGCTCGACCGAGCGGCGGGCGTGGCTGTGCGCGAACCGGAGGCGCTCGAGCCGGCGGATCAGCGGGGTGTAGCGCTCGATGGTGGCGGCCAGGGCGCGGTTGCCGCTGGCCCGCACGAGGACGCCGTGCAGCTCGTCGTCGGCCGCCATGGCCGCATCGATCTGACCGCTTCGCGTGGCTTCTTCGAAACGGCGGTTGGCCGCGCGCATCTCGTCGATCTGTTCGGCGGTGAGGTGGCCGACGGTCGCGCTCGCCGCCAGCTCGTGCATGGCCCGCACGACGGCGGCGGCGTCGCTGACCTCGCGCGGCAGCACCGGGGTGACCCGGGTGTAGCTCTGCGGCTTCATCTCGACCAGGCCCTCACCGGCGAGCCGGGCCAGGGCGTCGCGCACCGGGGCCCGGGACAGGCCGAGCCGGTCGGCCAGCTCGGCACTGTTCACCACCGCCCCCGGGGCCAGGTCACCGCGCACGACGGCATCACGGATCGACTCGTACGCCGTCTCGCGCAGCAGACGCCTCTCCACCCGTTCCACAACTGAAATGTTAGATGTCAGCGCCACGGAACGCCAGGGCCGATGAGTTTCGTCCGGTTCGCCGGTCCTACCCGCATGACGAACCCGATTGTCGACATGGCCACGTGGCAGGCGGCGCGAGACGCTCTTCTCGTACGGGAGAAAGCCCACACCCGGGCCGGGGACGCGCTCGCCGCCGAGCGCCGTCGCCTACCGATGGTGGAGATCGACGGAACTACCCCGGTCGTGGGGCCGGACGGGCCGGTGCCGTTCACCGACGTGTTCGCCGGCCGCGACGAGCTGATCCTGTACAAGCACATGTGGTACGACGGCGCTCCGCACCAGGGCCAGTGCGAGGGCTGCACGTTTGCGGCCTGGCACCTGCGCGACCAGACCTACCTGAACGTGCGCGGGGTCTCGCTGGCGATCGTGACCACCGGACAGTGGGACGAGGTGGCCGCGTTCACCTCGTTCATGGGTTACGAGCAGCCCTGGTACTCGGTGCGCGACGCGCCCGCGCTCATCGGCGACGGCATGGGCGGGTTCGCCTGCTACCGCCGCGACGGCGACCGCACCTTCCTCACCTACAGCACCACCGGCCGCGGCACGGAACCGCCGAGCGGCACGTTCGCCCTGCTCGACCTGACCCCGTACGGGCGGAAGGAATCCTGGCAGGACGTGCCGGACGGCCACGAGCCGTGCTGGTACTGGCGCACCACGGCCGACGGGACGCCGAGCTGGGGCCCGGAGAGCCGCCCGGCCCCACAGTGGACCCGCCCCGGCGCGACCCCCGCGCACACCCTGGGCCGCACCGGCCACCACCACTGACGGGACGTCGCCGGGGATCGACGTTCGCTAGGATTCGGCGGTGCCGCAGGATCCCGAGGATTTTCTGGTCGACTGGGAACGCAAAGTCGAGCAGCAGACCGCCAAGACGACCGAGCTCAGCCACCGCATGCAAGAGGTGCGGGCGACCGCCGAGTCGCACGGTGGCGAGGCTGTGGTCACGGTCGACCACTCGGGCGGGCTGGCCGGGCTCGATCTCAGCGAGCGGGCGATGCGCCTGCCCCCGGCCGAGCTGGCGGCGACGATCCTCGAGACCAGCCGCCGCGCCCAGTCCCGGCTCGCCGAGCGGATGAACGACCTGGTGACCGGGCTCTACGGCGAAGGGTCGGAGACCGCGAACTTCATCGGCGGCACCTACGCCGAGCAGTTCCCGCGGCCGCCCGAAGACGATGAGGAGAGTGACCGTCGATGAGCGACGTCTACATCGACTCCGAGGGCGTGCGCCGGCATGCCTCGATGGTCGACGAGGCCGGGCGGATGTGTGACGAGGCCACGGCCGGTGCGCAGTACATCGATCTGCACGACGAGGTGTACGGCATCCTCTGCAGCCCGCTCGTGCTCCCGCTGGTGCAGCCGTTGCAGGACTGGGCGATCAGCGAGCTCAAGAACGGCGCCGACGCCACCGCCCACGTGGCCGAACTGCTGCGGGCCGTCGCGGCCGACGCCGACACGACCGACGGCAACGCGGCCCGCATGATCAAGGAGAGCGGCTCTTGAGTGGCGAGACGTTGACCCGGGGCAGCCTGATCGCCGCGGAGGGCGAGACCAAGGGCTACGAGGGTGCGGGCATCTTCGAGTCGGCGGCCGGCGTGGTCGACAACTGGAACAGCGGCGACTGGTTCGGCGTCGCCGGCAACGGTCTGGCCACCGGCCTGGGTCTGCTCGGCGCGGTGATGGACCCGCTGCAGGCGGTCTTCGCGGCCGGTGTCGGCTGGCTGATGGAACACGTCAGCTTCCTGCGCGAACCGCTCGACAAACTGTGCGGCGACCCCAAGGCGATCGAGGCGCACGCCCAGACCTGGTACAACATCGAGGCCCGCATCTACGAGGCCACCGACTTCTTCGTCGACGAGGTCAAAAAGAGCACCGACGCCTGGGCGGCCAGGTCGGCCGAGGCCTACCGGGCGATGGCCCGCGGGCACGCCGAGGCGATCCAGGCGATGGGCAAGGTCGCCGACTTCATGAGCAAGGCGACCACGATCGTCGGCGCGATGGTCGGCGTCGTGCGCAACACCATCCGCGACATCGTGTCCGAGGTGGTCGGTGCCTGCATCTCCAAGGCGATCCAGGCCCTGACCGTGGTGCTCATCCCCAAGGTGGCGGCCGAGGTCGCGATCCTGGTCGGCGAGTGCAGCACCAAGATCCTCAACCTGCTCAAGCGGCTGTTCGCGGCGGTCAAGCGGGTCGGCGTGCTCACCAAGCAGATGGGCAGCGTCCTCGAGCAGATCGGCCAGGCCAACCGCAACGTGCTGCGGCTGCAGGCGTTCCGGATGGAGGCGGCCGGCACCGCGGGTACCGGCTTCAAGGGCTTCAAGACGGCGTACGACCTGATCGGCCAGGGGCACGAAGCCGTCTACGGCGCGGCCAAGAACGTGGTGATCGAGACGTCCAAGGCGGCCCCCAAGACGAACGGCTCGCAGAACACCGGGGCGACGGCCGATACGCTCAGGGGCGACAACCCGTCACCGACGCCCATCGATCTTCCGCTCTGATCGACAGGAGCAGCCGTGGAGCCGCAGGACGACCGGATCGCCAGGCGCCTGGCCGAGATCCGCGCGCAGGAGAAGGCCCTCGACGATGAGGCCGCGGCGGCTGCGGCGACCCCCGAGGTGATCGAGGAGCGCCAGGGCAGCCGGATGCGGTCGGTGGTCTTCGTGGTCGTGCTGCTGCTGGTCGGGCTGGGCCTGACCGGGGCGGCGGTGACCATGTCGCGGCTGGCCGGCCAGAGCATGGACGACGCGACCCGCACCGGACAGGCCACCGTGTCGTCGTGCCACGAGCAGGGGCCGGTCACCACCCGCGGCTTCGGCTACTGGGACAGCTGCGCGACGTCGATCAAGTGGGACGACGGGCAGGACGTACGGGTGACGGTGGGTGCGGTGTTCACGTCGGCCGACGTCGGCAAGACGATCGAGGTCGGTGACGTCGGGCGCCATCGGCAGAGCCAGAAGCTGGCCCGCGCCGATGTCGAGGCCCGGCCGTGGCTGCGCTGGATCGGTTATCCGGTGCTGGTGATCGGCGTCCTTCCGCTGATCTTCCTCGGGGTCGTGCTGGCCGGGTCGGTCCGCCGCCGGCGCTGACCTCCGGCGGCGGCAGCTCCGGCTCAGTGCCGGCGGCGACTCCGGCTCAGTGCCGGCGCCGACGTGTCATGGCGACGGCCGCAACACCCAGCGCGATCAGCAGCAGTCCGCCGGTGGCCGCGGCGGCGATGTTCGCGCCGGTCAGGGCAAGGGCGCTCTCGTCCCTCGGCTCGGCTTCAGCGACCGGTTTGATCGCTTCCACGGGCGGCTGCGGCGTCACCTCCACGGCCGGCTCGGTCACCTCCACGGCCGGCTCGGTCTCGTCCACGGCTGGCTCGGTCTCGTCCACGGCAGGCTCCGTCACGTCCACGGCCGGCTCCGTCGTGGCCACGGCAGACGGCGCTCGGGTCGCGTCGTTCAGTGGCGGCGTCGACGCCTGCGCATACAGATAGCCCAGCGCGACATCCAGCAGGTGCGCCTTCCCCAGCATCACCTCGACACGTACGGCCGCGGCCTCCGCCCGTACGGAATAATCGGTGATCGTCTGACGTGGACCGCCGAGCGAGATCCGGGCCGACAGCAGCGACGCCGTCCCCACTCCCCCGAACAGATCGACCCCGACGCTGTCGTCCCCGGTGTCCAGCGTCGCGACGGGCTTCCCGGCCGCGGTCACCTTCAGCACGGCCGGCCGGTAGTCGACCTTGGCCCCCGCGCGGGAACCGGTCGCCGTGACGGTCAGCGTCGGCTGGGTGACGACCTTGACCGAGACCTCCTGCGGCGTCCCGGCGAACAATGTCACCTCCGACAGCGCCACCCCCGCCGCCGATCGCACAGCCCGACGACCCTTTTCCCGTACGAGGTCAGTCGCGCTCTGCGTGGACCCGGTGGGCCCGATCCGCAGCAGGCTGGTCGGCTGGGCCGCACCGGCCGGGCCCCGGGCCAGGAGCGCCGGGATCGTTCCGCCACCGCCCAGGAACTGCGCCCCGGCCAGCATGGTGGCACTGCGCGTGAGCGGACCGGCTTTCCCGCACCCGTACGCGTCGTCCCAGCTCGAGTCGGCCGTCGACTTCCCCAGTCGGATCGTCGCCAGGCCACCCGCGTCGAGGCCGGCCACCGTGTTTCGCGCCTCGACGGCAGTGTCCTTCCCGGACGGCGCCCGGCTCTCCGCCACCGTGCCCGCGAGCGGGACGCCCGGCACCCGCAACCCGAGCAGCTTGGCGTCGGCGTACCGGCCGGTCGCGATCGTCCGGTCGGGCCGGCGTCCACTGTCGGCGCTGCCGTGGGCCGAGGCCAGCCGCACGTCGGCCAGCGCGGGCAGGTCGGGGCGCAGCACGCCGGCGTCCAGCACACTGATCTTCGCGAGGTCGGCCTGGGCGGTCGCCGTGAAGCGCGGACCGTCGCAGTCACCGGTCGCCCCGTGCGCCTCGGCCGGGATCGCCACGACGGTCAGAGCGGCGACGGCGGCGGCCGCCGCACCCGAGAATGCAGGATGCGTCCGTGAAGCAGTGAAGGGCATGAAAGCCTCGCAAACCGGTCGACGACGGTGTCCGGCCTGACCATCGCGATCACGTTTCCGAGGGGTACGGACGCTTACGTCTGTTTCCTTCATGAGTGCATTCCGGCAAATTACACAAGACGCGTCTTATCGTCATCAACGATCGGCGGCGTACGGGGACACCGGGACAGCTGACGTCCAGGGAGCCGAGATAGATTGCGAGAACAACTCGGATCGGCGTGGAGGGCGATTCATGGGTGAGCGCCGGTGATGACCCCGACTCAGCTGCGCGCCTACTCCACCGTGGTCCGGCTGGGGTCGGTGAAGCAGGCGGCCGCGCATCTGGAGGTGTCCGAGGCGGCGGTCTCCCTGCACATCGGTCAGTTGCGCCGTGAGCTCGGTGACCAGCTGTTCTCGCGTACGGCCGCGGGCCTGGCCTTCACCCCCGGCGGACTGCGCCTGGCCAGCCGCGCCACCGAACTGCTCGGCCTGCAGGACATCACCGTGCTCGAGGTCAGCGCGGCCGGCAAGGGCCGCCGGCTGCTGCGGGTCGGCGCGTCCAGTCTGTTCGCCGAGCACGCCGCGCCCGGCCTGATCGAGCTGTTCGCGGCCCGCGCCGACGACCTCGACCTCGAGCTGAGCGTGCGCGACCCCGGCGCTTTCGAGAGCCTGCTGGTCGGCCGCACGATCGACATCGCGATCGGCCCGCCCCCGCCGGTGCTGCCGTCGGCCTTCGCGGGCCGCCCGATCATGAACTACCGCATCGTGGTGGTGGCCGGCCCCGAACACCCGATCGTCCACCTGCGCCCGTCGGCCGGCCAGCTGCGCGACCAGACGTGGTTGCTCGGCCCGTCGGCGGCGGCCAAGGTGGGCGCGGTGCCCGAGCTGATGCGCCGCCTGGGCGTCCCCGAGGCGAACCAGCAGATCTACCAGAGCAACGCCGCCGCACTGGAGGAGGCCAAACGCGGCCGCGGCCTGACACCGGCCTTGTCGTTCGCCGTGGCCCCCGACGTCCGCAACGGCCTGCTGGTGCAACTGCCCGGCCCCCACGCGATGCTCGAGGCGAGCTGGCACGCCCTCACCCTGGCCGACGCTTCCCCGTCGGCGGCGGCCGAGCTGGCCCGTTTCGCCTCCACGCCGCGAGCGATCCAGGCCATGATGCGCGGCGCCGGCGCCAAGGTCGGCCACTTCCGCCCGTCGGTCCACGTCACGCTCTGGAGCTGACCAGCCTCGGTCCCTCTGGAGCTGACCGGCCTCGACCGCTCTGGAGCTGACCGGCCTCGTTCGCTGTGGAGGCCAACAGCCTCGGTCGCTCAGGAGCTGATCAGGACTTAGTAGAGTGGCCCGGCTCATCGACGCATCCGGGAGGCTCGCATGGCCGGGGCGATCATCGCTGCCGCCGTTTCGGTACTCATCTTCGGCATCGGCTATCTCACCGAAGGTCGGCGGGCTCGGCGGCGGCGGCTCGACGACGAGGCGCTCAGCGGGGCGATCGCCTTCCTGGCCGCGTCGAGCAAACGGCGCCGGCAGCTCGGCGTGCTCAGCTCGATGGCGCGGCGGGACTCGCTGGCCGGGAAGGACATCTTCCGGCTCGACCCGCCGCCCGAGGACATTGCCGACGCGCTGAAGCGGTACGCGCTCATCCTCGACCAGTACGGCGAGGCCGAGGCGCGGGTGCGGTTCCTGTTGCCGCCCGCGCTGCATCAGCAGATCGGCGAGCTCAACGAGAAGCACTCCGAGCTGCGCGAACTGATCGGCCAACCCGGGTTCCAGCAGTGCGCCGACGAGCTCGCGGCGGCCATGGGTGACTGGACCGACCGGGCCGAGGCCTATCTGCGCGGGCCGAAGCTGGTGCGGGCGCCCATCGGCCGCTGAGCTGGGCGGGCCCGGGCCAGGAGCCACTGCGGGCCTCCCTCGAACGCTCAACCGGCCGCGCGGACAGCGCCTGCAGCAAGTGGGCGACCCGGGTCAGGAGCCGCTTCGCGCCTCCCTCGAACGCGCAACCGGCCGCGCGGACAGCGCCTGCAGCAAGTGGGCGACCCGGGTCAGGAGCCGCTTCGCGCCTCCCTCGAACGCGCAACCTGCCGCGCGGACAGCGCCTGCAGCAAGTGGGCGACCCGGGTCAGGAGCCGCTTCGCGCCTCCCTCGAACGCGCAACCGGCCGCGTGGACAGGGCCTGCAGCAAGTGGGCGACCCGGGTCAGGAGCCGCTTCGCGCCTCCCTCGAACGCGCAACCTGCCGCGTGGACAGGGCCTGCAGCAGGTGGGCGGCCCGGGTCAGGTCGGCGAAGGTGGCGGCGGGCAACAGCCGGTCGCAGAACGGGAGGGCGGCGGCCATTCCGGCGACGCGCGGGGCGTAGCCGGGGGCGCCGGCACGCGGGTTGAGCCAGAGGACGCGGTGGGCGCGGCGGCGCAGGCGGGCCATGGCGGCGGCCATCCGGTCGGGTGGGTCGCTGTCCCAGCCGTCCGAGGCGACGATCACCAGCGCGCCACGCAGCGCGTTGCCGTGGTGTGAGGCGAGCAGGGCGGCCACGTTGGTGGCGATGCGCGTGCCGCCGAAACGGTCGGTGACCAGTTCGCCCGCGCGGGCCACGGCCTGGGCCGCGGAGGCGTGCCGCAACGCCGGGGTCAGCCGGGTCAGCGTGGTGGCGAACGCGAACACCTCGGCGTCGGCGACCAGCGTGAACGCGCGCATCAGATGCAGATACGCGGTGGCCTGAGCGCGCATCGATTCGCTGACGTCGCAGAGCAGCACGGCCCGGCGCGGGCGATCAAGGGCCTTTTCCCGTACGAGCTCAACCGGCTCCCACCCCGTCCGGCGCGCGCGGGCGAGGGTGGGGCGTAGCGCGATCCGGCGGCCGGACGGGTTCGCGGCATGGCGGCGGGTGCGTCGGGTCGGCCAGTGGGTCAGCGTGGCCCGTAGAGCTTCGCCGAGCAGTTCGGTCTGGGTCGGGTCGAGATCGTCGAACGGAAGCTCGGCCAGGACGGCCAGGGCACTCGGACGTCGGTCGGGGATGGCCAAGCCGTCGTTGGTCTCGGAGGCCTCCACGGCCGGGGGCAGAGTTGCCCAGGGCAGGCCGCCGCCGTCGGTGACCTCGTCCGTGTCGGCCGGCACGGGCACCTGAACGTCGTCGTCACGGCGCGCGGCGGGCGCGATCGCCTCGCGGATGAACGGCAACGGCGGGGCATCGGCGAAGACAGCGGCGAACACTTTGTCGAAAGGGGCGAGATCGGGCTGCCGGCGTACGAGGGAAATTCTGGCTGTCCAATAGAGCGTGTCGAGCGTGAGCATCGGGCCGGCCTCGAGCGCGTGCACGAAATCGCCGGTCTCGGTCAGGCCGGTCGGGACGCCCGCGTGGCGCAGCCGATCGACGAAGGCCACGGCGAGCGCGGCCCGGTCGGTGCCACGCAACAGCACCGGCCGGGCCGGCGGCGGGTCGCCCGGGCCGGGAATCCGGGAGGCCGCGCCGGGCGGGAAGTCAGTTCCGGGCAACGAACCACACGATCACGCCGACGACCACCACCGCGCCCACGGCGATCGGGATGGCGCGCTTGTAGACCGAACTGCCGGCCACGGCGAGCAGATCCAGTGGCTCGGGTTCCTCGGTGACAGCAGGCTTCTCGGTGACGGCAGGCTTCTCGGCGACGGCGGGTGAGGTGGCGCGGGCGGTCGGCACTGCGGCGGCGGCCTGGGAAGTGGTGGTGGGTGCGGGCGGTGTAGTGGTCGCCGGGGGTGCGGTGATCGCGTCGGCTTTGTCATCGACGATGGAGGCGGCCAGGGGCTCGCTGCCCGCCACGGCCGGGGTGGCGGGTTCGGCGGCGCCCGGGTCGGCCGGAATCAGGTTGGCGGTCAGATTCGCGGGGCTCGGCGAGTCAGGGCTGGGAGTCTCGGCCGGCGTTCCCGGGGCCTGCACCGCGGCCACTTCCGGCGCGGTCGCAGTCGCCGCGGTCGACGGTCCCGTGGACGCAGCGGCGGCGGCAGTGGCGGGCGCAGCGGGTTCGGGCGTGGTGGCAGCCGGGGTAGCTGCCGCGGGCTCAGCAGCGGCATCGGCGGGTGGGGTGTCGGTGGCGAGCTTCGCCTCGAGGTTGGTGACGAACTGGGCCAGCAGCTTGCCGGAGATCTCCTTGATCATGCCGCTGCCGAACTGGGCCAGCTTCCCACTGATCTTGAGGTCGGTGTCGACGCTCACCAGCGTACTGGCGCCCTCGGGTTTCAAACTCGCGGTGACCAGGGCCGTCGCGTTGCCTCCGGCACGGGCGTCCCGGCCCTTGGCGTCGATCACGGCCCGGTAGGCGTCGTCGTCCTTCTCGGTGAACTGGGCCGTCCCCGCGAAGTCGGAGATCACCGGTCCCACCTTGACCTTCACCTTGCCCTTGTAGACGTCACCGTCCACCCCGGTCAGCTGGGCCCCGGGCATGCACGGGGCGATCCCCTCGAGGTCGGTCAGCACCTGCCAGGCACGGTCGATCGGGGTGTGCACCGTGAACTCGTTGGTGATCTTCATGGGTTCTCCTGAGGGACGGCGGAAGCGACGGCGACCCGGTCGTCCGGGGTCTTGGCGATCGTGCCGAGCGTGCCGGTGACGGCGGCGTCGGTGAGGTCGGCGACGCCGAGGGCGGACAGGGCCGACACCCAGTCGATGGTTTCGGCGAGTCCGGGGGCCTTGTCGAGTTCGAGCCCGCGGACCCGGCCCACGAACTCGGTGGCACTGCGGATCAGCGGCTCGGCCGCTCCCGGCACCGAGCGGCGGACGATCTCGGCCGCCCGCACCGGCGCCGGATACTCGATCCAGTGGTAGAGGCACCGCCGGCGCAGGGCGTCGTGCAGGTCGCGGCTGCGGTTCGAGGTGAGCACCACGACCGGGGGCCGCAACGCCGTGAACGTGCCCAGCTCGGGCACGGTGATCGCGGCCTCACCGAGGAACTCGAACAGCAGCGCCTCGAATTCGTCGTCGGCCCGGTCGATCTCGTCGATGAGCAGGACGGGCGGCGTGGGCCCCTGGTGGCGTACGGCGCGAAGGATTGGTCGATCTTGAAGAAACTCGGCCGTGAACAGGTCGGCGTCGGTCAGCGTCTCGTGCCGCGACTCGGCGAGCCGGATGGCCAGGAGTTGCCGCTGGTAGTTCCACTCGTAGAGCGCCTCGCCGGCGGTCAGCCCCTCGTAGCACTGCAGCCGGATCAGCGGCGTCTCCAGCGCCATCGACAGGGCTCGGGCGGCCGCGGTCTTGCCGACGCCGGGCTCGCCCTCGAGCAGCAGGGGTTTGCCGAGCCGCATGGCCAGGAACATCGCCATGGCCAGCCCGTCGTCGACCAGGTAGCCGACGGCGTCGAGCTTGCTCTTGACGTGGTCCGGGTCGTTCACCGCGCCTCGCTCAGCAGACGCTCGTAGTCGTCCCGTGTGTCCACGTCGATCGGCACCGGCCCGGCCACCGGCACCTCGGTGACCGCGTAGGTGCCCGAGTGCAGCAGCTTCCAGACGGCCTTGTCGCCGTGCAGCTCCGAAAGGTCGTTGAAGGCGGAAGACCGGAACAGGAACGGGTGACCGAGCCCGT
The DNA here is from genome assembly GCF_018829635.1 of Paractinoplanes bogorensis. Taxonomy (GTDB): domain Bacteria; phylum Actinomycetota; class Actinomycetes; order Mycobacteriales; family Micromonosporaceae; genus Actinoplanes; species Actinoplanes bogorensis. The sequence continues at coordinate 206,266 of NZ_JAHKKG010000011.1, read as the reverse complement.
CGTCGTACCGGCAGACGGCGAGGGGCGTTTCCGCGGACAGCAGTTTCCGTACGCTCGAAGCGTCGACGCCGGGCTGATCCCCGAGAAGCAGCACGAGCGCGGACTGGTTCACGGCCGCGACCGCGGTGCTGATCGACGAGCCGCAGCCGGACGAGTAGGCCGGGTTCTCGATCACCGTGCAGCCGGTGAGGTCGACCCGTTCACGCACCCGCGCCGCCGACCCGCCGAGGGTGACCAGAAGTTGATCGAACCCGCACGCGCGAGCGACGTCGAGGGTGGCGTCGAGGAGGGTGCGCCCACGGAAGGGCAGAAGCTGCTTCGCCTCCCCCAGCCGCAGCGATCCGCCCGCCGCCAGCACCAGGCCGGTGACCCCCATCGGTCAGGCCGCCGCTGTTACGTAGGTGTCGCGGCAGGCCGTCCGGCAGAACCAGTGCTCCTGGCCGTCGACCACGGCGTGGGGCGTGTCGTCGTCGATGAAGACGGTCATGCCGCAGACGGGGTCGATCGCTCGCCGGGGCGGGGAAGAGGAGATCGTGACGGTCTCAGCGGGCCGGGGCGAGCCCGCGTGGTCGGTCGGCGTCTCGTGGTCGAGCCGCGTCGCGTGATCAACTTCCGATCCGACCCCGCCCTCCCAGGGGGTTCCCCCGCTGGTCATTGTGGGGGAAGTGGACAAGATCGTGTCGGGGGCCTGTGGACGACTTGTCTTTGTGGATAAGTCGGCGCCGCGGGAAACGCCTGCCACCTCGGACAACGCGGCGACCGCAGCCGAATCTGCGTCCGTCTCCTCGCGCGGGCACGGCGCCGGACCGGTTTCGGCTGCTCGGCGTTCTCTCACGATCTCGGCCAGGATCGACAGCGCGATCTCCTTGTGCGTCCGAGCGCGAATATCGAGCCCCGCGTGCGCCCTGATCCGCGAGCGCTCCCCGTCCGTCAGCCCCATCCCGTCCAGCACCGCCGCGCCCCGCTTGTGGCTAGCCACCAACGCGATGTAGGGAACCGAGGCGTCCAGTGCGGCCCGCAACGCCGTCTCCTCGTTGCGCCCCAAGCCGGCGACGACAACGGCGGCTGTGCCCGCGTACGAGGGAACGCTGTTGATCTCGAAATCGAGGAACTCGGCGAGCGAAGCCACGGCGCGCGCGATCGGTGTCTCGCCGACCACGCCGAGCAGGGGCTTGGGCAGCACCGGGCGTAGGAAGATCTCGAGCGCCCCGCCGGAGTGACACGGGTTGACCACGTTGAGCGCGCCCGGCGTCTCGGGAAAAGCTACCCCGTCGTCCGGCAGCACCCGCAGCAGCAGCGTGGCGCCGGACGACAACGCGTCCAGCGCGGCCGCCCGTACGGACGACTCGGCGCACACCCCGCCCACGAAGCCTTCGATCGACCCGTCGTCGAGGATCACCGCGTCGTCGCCGGCTCGGGCCGAGGTCGGTTCCTGGGCGCGCACCACCGTGGCGTGCACGAACGGGCGGCGGGCCCGGGTGAGTTCTTCCAGACGACTCATGAGCACCTCAGATCGGCGGTGTCGCGCGGCCCCGCATGGCGTCCCAGACGCGCGAGGGGGTGAGGGGCATGTCGGCGTGGCGGACCCCGTACGGCTTGAGCGCGTCGACGACCGCATTGACGATGGCCGGCGGCGATCCGACGGTGGCCGACTCCCCCACGCCCTTGGCCCCGATCGGGTGGTGCGGCGACGGGGTGACCGTGTAGCCGGTCTCCCAGTCGGGCACTTCGAGCGCGGTCGGGATCAGGTAGTCCATCAGGGAGGCGCCGAGGCAGTTGCCGTCCTCGTCGAACGAGATCATCTCCATCAGGGCCATGCCGACGCCGTCGGTGAGGCCGCCGTGCACCTGACCCTCGATGATCATCGGGTTGATCCGGGTGCCGCAGTCGTCGACGGCGATGAAGCGCCGCACCTTGACCTGCGCGGTGCCCGGATCAACATCGACGACGCAGATGTACGCGCCGTGCGGGTAGGTCAGGTTGGACGGGTTGTAGCAGATCTGCGCCTCGAGCCCGCCTTCCACGCCGTCGGGCAGGTCACCGGCACCGTGCGCGCGCATGGCGATCTGCTGGATCGTGACCGCCTTGGCCGGGTCGCCCTTGACCTGGAACGAACCCTTCACCCATTCCAGGTCGGCCACGGTCACTTCGAGCATGGCCGAGGCGATCAGCTGCGCTTTGTCGCGGACCTTACGCGCGACCAGGGCGGCGGCGGCTCCGGAGACGGGCGTCGAGCGGCTTCCGTACGTGCCCAGGCCGAACGGCGTCTGATCAGTGTCGCCGTGCACGACTTCGATGTCGGCCGGCGGGATGCCGATCTCCTCGGCCACGATCTGGGCGAACGTCGTCTCGTGGCCCTGACCCTGGGTCTTGACCGACAGCCGGACGACCGCCTTGCCGGTCGGGTGCACGCGCAGCTCGCAGCCGTCGGCCATGCCGAGACCGAGGATGTCCATGTTCTTGCGCGGACCGGCCCCGACCGCCTCGGTGAAGAACGAGATCCCGATGCCCATCAGCTCGCCCCGGGCCCGCTTCTCGGCCTGTTCGGCGCGCAGTTCGGCGTAGCCGGCGATGTCCATGGCCTGGCGCATCGTCGGCTCGTAGTTGCCGGAGTCGTAGACCCAGCCGGTCTTGGTCGTGTACGGGAACTGGTCGGGCTGGATGAAGTTCTTCAGGCGCAGCTCGGCCGGGTCCATGTCGAGTTCGGCGGCCAGGCAGTCGACGATGCGCTCGACGAGATAGACGGCCTCGGTGATGCGGAAGCTGCACGCGTACGCAACCCCGCCGGGCGCCTTGTTCGTATAAACCGCGGTCATTTTGCAGTACGCGGCCTCGAGGTCATAGCTGCCCGTGAAGACGCCGAAGAAGCCGGCCGGGTATTTGACCGGCGCCGCCGTGCCGTTGAACGCGCCGTGGTCGGCCAGCACGTTCGTGCGGATGCCCAGGATCTTGCCGTCGCGGGTGGCCGCGATCTCGCCGCGCATGATGTAGTCGCGGGCGAAGCCGGTGCTGATCAGGTTTTCCGAGCGGTCCTCCATCCACTTCACCGGTTTGCCGGTGACGATGGAACCGACGATCGCGCAGACGTAGCCGGGGTAGATCGGCACCTTGTTGCCGAAGCCGCCACCGATGTCCGGCGCGATCACCTGGATCTTGTGTTCGGGCAGGCCGGCCACGATCGCGTAGAGGGTGCGGTGCGCGTGCGGGGCCTGGGTGGTCGACCACAGCTTGAGCTTGCCCTCGACCGCGTCGAAGTCGGCCACCGCGCCGCACGTCTCCATCGGCGCCGGGTGCACGCGGGGGTAGACGATGTCCTGCGCGACGACCACGTCGGCCCGGGCGAACACGGCCTCGGTCTCGTCGGCGTCGCCGGTCTCCCAGTCGAAGCAGTGGTTGTTCGTCTTGCCCTCGAGGTCGTCCCGGATCAGCGGCGCGTCCGGGGCGAGGGCCTGCCGCACGTCGATGACCGGGTCGAGCACGTCGTACTCGACGTCGATCAGTTCGAGCGCGTCGCGGGCCGCGTACCGGTCGTCGGCCACGACGAACGCGACCTCCTGGCCCTGGAAGCGCACCTTGTCGGTGGCCAGCACGGCCTGCACGTCGTTGGACAGGGTCGGCATCCAGGCCAGGCCCAACCCTTTGAGGGTCTCCCCCGTGACGACAGCCCGTACGCCGGGCGACGCCTCAGCCGCACTGGTGTCGACACTGACGACGCGGGCGTGGGCGAACGGTGAGCGCAGGATGGCCAGGTGCAGCATGCCGGGCAGCTGCACATCGTCGGTGAACCGCCCTCGCCCGCGGATCAGACGCGGGTCCTCCTTGCGCAGCATCCGCCCGAAGCCGACCGGCTTCTGGTCGTTGTCGTCGAAACTGCTGGTCCTGGATTCATGCACAGTGGTCATGAGTGCACCGATGCCCATCTCACCGAACGCACGATGGTCGCATAACCGGTGCATCGGCAGATCTGGCCGGAGATCGCCTCGCGGATCTCGGCGTCGGTCGGGTCGGGATTGTTGTCGAGCAGGGCCCGGCAGGTCATCATCATGCCGGGCGTGCAGAAGCCGCACTGCAGGCCGTGACACTGCATGAAGCCCTCTTGGATCGGGTCGAGCTCCGCTCCGTCGGCCAGGCCTTCCACCGTACGGACCTCGTGGCCCCCGGCCATCGCGGCCAGCACGGTGCACGACTTCACCGGCTCGCCGTCCAGCAGCACCACACAGGTGCCGCAGTTGCTGGTGTCGCAGCCCCAGTGCGTGCCGGTCAGGCTCAGCACGTCGCGCAGGAAGTGCACCAGCAGCAGCCGGCCCTCGATCTCGCGCGTGACCTCGACGTCGTTGACGGTCATGGTGACCTGCATCAGTTCAGCTCCTCGCCCGCTCGACGGCCGTGCGTAACGTGCGCCGGGTGAGCTCGTCGGCGAGGTGGCGCTTGTAGTCCTCGCTGCCCCGCTGGTCGGTGACCGGGTCGCAGACGCGGGCGGCGATCGCCCCGGCCCGCTCGTACAGTTCCTCGGCCGGTTCGTGTCCGCGCAACGCCTCGGAGATCTCCGGTATGCCGGTCGTGTTCGGACCGACGGCGGCCAGCCCGACCCGCGCGTCGGCGATCGTGCCGTCGGCGGCCAGCCACACCGCGGCCCCGGCCGAGACCACCGCCCAGTCACCGGCGCGGCGCTCCACCTTCTGGTACGCGCTGCCGCCGTTGGCTCGTACGGGAAAACGCACTTCAATCAGCATCTCGCCGTCGCCCACGGCCGTCTCGTAGGGACCGACGTGGAACTCCTCCATCGACACCACCCGCTCGGCCCCGCCCGGGCCACGGATGACACAGCTCGCGTCGAGCGTGGTGCACACGGCGGACAGATCCTCGGACGGGTCGGCCTGGCACAGCGAACCACCCAGCGTCCCCCGGTTACGCACCACCGGGTCGGCGATCACCCGCTCGGCGTCCCGGAAGATCGGGAACGCGGCGGCCAGCTCGTCCGACTCCAGAAGCTCCCGGTGCCGGGTCATCGCCCCGATGCGAAGCTCGTTCGCCTGCGACCGGATGTAACCCAGCTCGTCGTGCAGCGGGTTGATGTCGATCAGATATTCGAAGTTGGCCAGTCGCAGCTTCATCATCGGCAGCAGACTGTGGCCGCCCGCGACCAGCCGGGCCGAGCTGCCCAGCCGTTCCAGCAGGCCGATCGCCTGATCCACACTGGTGGCACGCTCGTACTCGAACGGAGCCGGCACCTGCACGCTGCACCTCCCTCGATGTGACCGCAATCTCTCCCCGCCTCCGTCCAAAGTCAACAGCGACCTAAGAGATGACTTAAGTTGCGGCGGGTGATCGTCGCGGGTGCGAGCCGGGAGCGGGATCTTGCCCCGCAGATGCCAGGCCGAGCTTTTTCCGTGACGAGAGACACCGGATCCGCGCTGCCGTTTCCGCCCGGTTGCGCGCCCCGGCCCGAATGTCCGGAGTGCTGTGCCACCCGGACTCCGGTTCGGGACGGCCGAGGTGGGTGAGGCGTCTGCGAAAAGGTGGCGGATCGCGAGGCCCGGCCGATCGTCATCTCGTGCCCCGGCGACGGAGGCACGCCAGGCCGCCCCGGGGACGCCGAGTCCCGCCCACCACGGGACGGCCCGACCTGACACCGACGGAAACTTCAGTGGGCGGGAACGGGGGAACCAGAGCGCCGGCGGATCACGCGCCGGCTTGGGGTGAGGTCGCATCCGCGACGGGCCGCCTTCAGGCCTAATCCGACAGCTAACCTCGCAGGCGGTTGAAGGACCCGAGGATCGCCTTGTCTTTCCCCATGACGCTGCGCCGTGCCGTGCTCCTTCTCGCGGCGGCTGTCATCGCCACCAGCCTGTTCGTAGCCCCCTCGGCCGCTTCGGCGGCACCCCGCGCGGCCGCCACCGCCGGGCCCGTCTCAGCCGCACAGGCCGCCGCGGCGGCCCTCGCCGCCCGCGGCACCAAGATCGTCGCCGCTGCCCGCAACCAGCGCGGCAAGCCCTACCGCTACGGGGCTCGCGGCCCGAGCGCATTCGACTGCTCCGGTCTCGCCGGTTACGCGTACGCGAAAGCCGGCGTCCGCCTCCCGCGCACCGCCCAGGCTCAGTACCGCCGCGCCCGCAAGATCACCGCAGCCGCGGCCCGCCCCGGCGACCTGGTCTTCTGGGTGTCCGGCAACCACGCCTACCACGTGGCCGTCTACGCCGGCGCGGGCCAGGTGTGGCACGCCCCCAAGCCCGGCGACCGGGTCAAGCTGGCCAAGATCTGGAACTGGAAGCAGGTCCGCTTCGGCCGGGTCTGAGGCATCACCGGACTACTGCACTGGGAGCGTCTTCGCGGTCCTCGGCGGGCTGCGGCCGGTCGCGCCGATCCGTGATGCGGGCGGCGAGCCGGTCGATGCCCAGCAGCGCGGCCCCGAGCACCCCGAAAATCACGGCGAGCTGCCCGAACTGGCCGGCCACCCACCCGTACCCATGGGAAGTGGGGTCGAGGAAGAAATAGGGGTAGCGGTCGGGATACGTCGGGATCAGGATCGCCCGCACCACCGAGGTCACGCCGTAGGCGAGCGGGAACAGGATCCACAACCACAGGTCACGCCACGGCGACACGCGGCGCGGCCCGAACGCCACCCAGTCGGTGAACACCAGCACCGGCACGACGTAGTGGACCAGGAACAGCGACCAGTTCGTCACCCGCAGACCCGGGTCGGCGACGGCCAGGCCGGGCAGCGGGTTCTCGCCGTTCTGCAGCAGGAAGTGCGAGATCAGCCCCGTGATGACGATCCACAGGGTCACCGCGCCGCGCAGCCGGGGCGCGGCGGGTTCGGCCGTACGGCGGCGCAGCATCCAATAGATGACACCGCCGAAGTAGCCGAGCGTGATGAGGTTGCTCTGGCAGGTGTAGTACGCGATGCGGTGCTCGCCGATCAGCAACCCGATCAGCCCGGACACGACGATCACGATCCGCAGGGCGAGGGCGGCGATCATCGCAGGGCCGCCTTCTGCACCTTGCCCATGGCGTTGCGGGGCAGGCTGTCGACCAGATGGACCGCGCGCGGCCGCTTGTGCACACTCAGCCCGGTCGCGACGTAGTCGATCAGCTCGCGTTCCGTCGTGCCTTCGGCGACCACGTACGCGGTGATCTGCTCGCCGAGATCAGGATGCGGGGTGCCGACCACGGCGGCTTCCCGTACGGCCGGATGCTGCAACAACGCGTCCTCCACCTCACCCGCGCCGACCCGGTAGCCGCCGGTCTTGATCAGATCGGTCGACGCCCGCCCGACGATCCGGTGCCAGCCGTCCGGGCCGATCGTCGCCACGTCACCGGTGGCATACCAGCCGTCGGCGGTCAGCGGCCGGCCCAGGCCCAGGTACTCGTCGAACAGCGTCGCCCCGCGCACCTGCAGATGCCCGATCTCGCCCCCAGGCTCGATCAGCTCGCCGGCGTCGTCGACCAGCCGCGTCTCGACCCCGGGCACCGGCAGGCCGACCTGGCCCGGGCGGCGCTCGCCGTCGGCGCGGGCGCTCACCGTGATCAGGGTTTCGGTCATGCCGTACCGCTCGACCGGCGCCTGCCCGGTCAACGCCTCGATCTGCTCGAACACCGGCACCGGTAGTGGCGCGCTGCCCGAGACCAGCAGACGCGCGTTGCTGAGCGCGCCGGCCTCGGCCGGGGCGGCGGCGATGCGCGACCACACAGTGGGGACGCCGAAATACATCGTTCCGGGCGCGGCGGCGTACGCGAGCGGGGTGGGCTTGCCGGTGTGCACCAGCCGCGAACCGATCCGCAGCGGACCGAGCACCCCCAGCACCAGACCGTGCACATGGAACAGCGGCAGCCCGTGCACGAGCGTGTCCTCCGGCGTCCACTGCCAGACCGTCGCGAGCGCGTCCAGATCGGCGGCGAGGGCGGCCCGCGAGATCACCACACCTTTGGGCGGCCCGGTCGTGCCACTCGTGTAGAGAACGAGTGCGGGTTTCGACGAGTCGGGCTCGGGCGGGACGTCTCCGTGCCCGCGTCCGGTGCCGTTTTCGATCAGCTCGGCGCCGGAGTTCCGGAGGATGTGCGCACGCTCCAGCTCACCCGCATCCGGCGGCACCGGCACAACAGGCACACCGGCCAGCAGCCCTGCGGTGATCGCCACGATCGTGTCCAGGTCCGGCCGCGCCTCGACAGCCACGATGCTGCGGCCGCTGATTTCGCTCGCCAGCGCCGACGCCCGCCCGAGCAGCTCATGACGAGAAAGATCAACCCCGTTTCCCCGTACGGCGGAAGCCTGGTCCTCACCCCCGTGCAGCGCCCCCAGAAGTCTCGTAGCAGTCATCGCTCCTCCAGCTGGGTGAGCATCGGGGCGAGCAGGGCGTTCAGCTCGCGGACGAGGACGGTGACCGTGCGCTCGGCCAGGTCGGGCAGTTCGGGGCCGGCGCTGTCCGGGATCGGCGGCAGATCGGCCAGCGGCAGCGGCGCCTCCACGAGCAGGGACGAGCGTGCGTGCGGAGTCCGGCTGAGCTCCTCCGGCGAGGCCGCCAGAAACTGACCGAACGTCTCGGGCCAGCCCCGCCAGCCACGGTCCTGGGTCCAGGCCTTGTTCGCCTCGAGCGCCACCGGCCAGGGCGCGACAAGATTGACGGCGGCGGTGAGCGAGCCGTCCCAGCTGTTGCGCTCCAGCCCCGCCGTCAGCACGCGCCGATGCAACCGCACGTAGCCCGGGTCGAGATGCGGCGCGGTAGCCAGCCGCCAAGCAACACAAGCAAACCCGACCGGCGAGATGTCACCCCAGCAGTCGTCGAACTCTTTGGCGTGCACCCACACATGCTCGGCAAAACGGCTGCGGCCGAGGCCCGCGTTCTCCCGGTCATAGTGCTGGTCAACCCAGGCAACATCGAGCAAGGCCACGCCGCGACTCTATCCCCCGCCCTCGCCCCCACCCGCCGGGACGTCATGCACGTGGATGACCGCGTGTGTCGTCACCCGCGCGTGGTCGCGTGGTCCGGCCCGTGGGTGGCTGGCGTGCGTTGGCGCCCGCGCCCGCCGCGATGTCCGGCCCGCGGGTGGACGGCGTGCGTTTGTCGCCCGCGCGCGTCGCGATGTCCGGCCCGCACGCGTCGGGATGTCCGGCCCGTGGATGGCCGCGTGTGTCGTCGCCCGCGCGCGCCGCGATGTCTGGCCCGCAGGGAGGGCGGCGTGCGTTGTCGCCCGCGCGCGTCGCGATGTCCGGCCCGCGGGTGGGCGGCGTGTGTCGTCGCCCGCGCGCGCGTCGCGATGTCCGGCCCACGCGCGTCGGGATGTCCGGCCCGTGGGTGACCCCGTGTCGTCGCCCGCAAGCGTCGCGATGTCCGGCCGGTGGATGGCCGCCTGTGTCGTCGCCCGCGCGCGCCGCGATGCCCGGCCCGCGGGTGGGCGGCGTGCGTTTGTCGCCCGCGCGCGTCGCGATGTCCGGTCCGCGGAATGGCCGGCGTGCGTTGCCGCCCGCGTCCGCCGCGATATCGGGCCGCGGGTGGCGGCGTGCTTTGTCGCTCGCGGCCGTCCGGACGTCTCGCCGGCGCCGTCAGGGCTGTGGGCGGAGTCCGTCGAAGACGATGGCCAGCAGGCGAGGGCGCAGATCGTCGGGGACGCGGGCGACGGCCAGCATGAGGGCGACCAGCTCGGCCACGGTGACATCGAGCCGGATCGCGCCCGCTGCCTGGGCCCGGACCAGCAGGGAGCCCAGCGCCCGCGGCAGCTGCTCGCGGGCCGGCGTGAGCGCCTCGTGCAGATCGGCCGCGGTGAACGCGTCGGCCCACGCCTGCTTGCCCGCCGCCACCTCGGCCACGCGACTGAGGAACGTCCAGATCGCCGAACCCGGATCATCCGACTCGACGAGCCGATCGGCCTCCTCGGCGAACCGCCGCAGCCTCTCCCGGAAGACCGCCTCGATCAGCGTCGCCTTCGTCGGGAAATGCCGGAAGACCGTCCCGATCCCCACTCCCGCCGCCCGGGCGACCTCCTCGGTGGACACCGAGGTGCCCCGCGCCACGAACACCTGCTCGGCCGCGGCCAGAACCCGTGATCGATTCCGCAGAGCATCAGCACGCGGCGCCCGCGCGGTCATGTGTAGCCTCCGCCCCTTATGTCGCTTTGACAGCCGACTGACCGTTCATCAGCCTAGCGTCCCCTTTGTAACGGAGTTATCACTCCACTTTAGACAATGGAGCCAGAAAGGGAGACCCCGTTTCCACTACCTGCGGAAGGATCAACAAACCCCCATGCGAAACGATCACAAATTTCGCCACGAGCCGAAGAGCCGGACACCCCACTCCACATCCAGCCCACCCAGTGAGATCGTTCAGCCGCCCCCGACCCGCCATCCACAGCCCACACACACCGCCACCATCGCGTTCGATCGCCGCAGCCCGCGCTCCAGCACCGTGATCCTGCTGGCCGTCACGGCCGGCGGTCCGGGTCGCCACGTGCAGCTGCCTCGGCAGTGCCCAGTTGCACGCGTTGCGGCATACGTTCGCGGGAATGGCCGCTGGCGTTCCTGGCGCCGGCAACACCGCCACCGCCGACGCACATCCGTGATCGCCGCACCACAACAGCAGCCCGCGCTCCTGCACCGTGATCCTGCTGGCCGTCGCGGCCGACGGCCCGGGTCGCCACGTGCAGCTGCCTCGGCAGGCCGGCAAACACCGCCACCGGAGCGCATCCGTGATCGCCGCACCACAACAGCAGCCCGCGCTGCCACCACCGACGCGCAGCCGTGATCGCTCTGCAACAGGGCGGCGTCAACGACCACCGAACGCCAACTCACGGTCGGCACTACCTCGCTTGCGCTGGCGCTCAAGCGGCGCAGGCCGGCCGACGTGTCGGTCTGGGACCCGCACCAGGACGCGATCGCCGGGCCGATCCGCCGCCGGACGATGTCGGTACCGCTGCTCGACGACGCCGGGAACGAGGCATGGCGGTTGGTCACCGGCTCGCCGGAGCCGGTCGCCGGTCCGGGCGAGGTCGTGATCCGGGTGACCGCGGCCGGGGTCAACTCCGTCGACATCCAGCAGGCCACCGGGGTGTTCGCGGACGGCCCGCAGCCTCCGCACATCGCCGGGATCTGCGCCGGCGCGCACCCGCCGCACCGGTCGCCGTAACCATCGCCGCGGCGCGAACAGCCACTCCAAGCTCGACATCGACGGCAAGCCGGTGGGACCGTCGAGCAGAGAACGAGCCGCCCGTAACAGTCGACGACTCGAGGAAAGACAGCCACGGTGCTGAACAAGTCCGCCCCAACTCACTCTCTGAGCATCCTAGGAGGCTAGGTTGAGAAGGTCAGGCCGCGATCGAACGCTTGAGAGCGCATCGATCAAGGGCGGCCGCGCTCACCAAGTCGTCCAAGCAGCAAACAGTCACCACGGCCGCACACAGGACGGTCAGCTCGCAAAACACTGAGCGCGCAGAACGGTCCGCGCCCAGAACGGTCAGCGCCCAGAACGGCCAGCGCGCAGAACACTGAGCACGCAGGACAGTGAGCGCCCCGAACGGTCAGCGCGAGTTCTGCCCGGCGCTGCCCGAACTTTGGCGCAGAAGTGGGAAACCAAGCCGTGTTGTTCAGAGCTGTGCGATGGCGGCCCGGGGAATCGTCCCGCCAGGATGCGGCGTGGTGGCTGCACGCATCGGTCGGCGTGTTCAGAGCGGCCACGGCGTCCCAGTAGCGATGTCGTCGGCGCGCGTCCGGCCCGTTTCCGGCCGGCGCACGCTCACTCCACCACGCTGATCATCTGAGGGCCGCCGCGATCTGGCCGCTCGGGGACCGGAGACGAGATCGACCCATACGGGAGCTGGACCGAGGGCTGAGCGGAACGAAGCGCCAGGCCCGCCGAGCGCCGGCCGCGGCTCCAGCCGAGCGCGTAGCAGCCACTGGACGAACGTCCGACACCAGAGTCGCGATCAGCGGCCTGTGCGCCTCGGGCGCGTTCTACGCCCGTACGGGAAAGGAAGCGCAACAGGCCGCCGAAAGCGCAACTCAACGCAAGACGCGGCGATCGACGCGCAGCGAAGACGGCAGGGCGATGGTGATCCACTCGTTGTTGTCGGCGGCGGTGGCGCTGCGGCCGGTGGAGAACGGGAAGTTGTTGTCGTTCAGGACGGCGATCGTGCGGTCGTCGAGGATTACCACGTCTTCGATGGTCTGGAACGGGAACGTGAAGGTGGTGCCGAAGCCGCCCAGCTTGCGCGGGTTCGAGATGTTCATCAGGTCGACGATCAGTTTTTTGCGCAGAGTGCCGTCGCGCTGGGCGGTGGCCTCGTAGATCTTCTTGACGACGGCCGTGGCGCCCTGGCCGTTGTCGCGCTCGATGACCAGGAAACGGTCCGGCGAGACGGCGATGGCGTCACCGATGGCGAAGTCGGGGTTGTCGAGCTGGTAGGTCCAGCGCTTGCCGGTGTACTGCTTGGTGCGCAGGTCGAACTGGTTGAGCCGCAGCGAACCGGCCGGGTCGCCGGTGACCGTGCCCTCGAGCAGCGGGTAGAGGTAGCGGCCGTCGGGCGACTGGGCCATGCCCTCGAAACCCTTGCTGCTGCGGGCGGTTGCGGTGACGCCGAGCCGGGCGGCAGTCTCGGGGGCGATCACACCGTCGAGCGCGTGCGGGGCCTCGAGCAAACGGCCGGAACGGTCGAAGTGGAGCAGGTACGGGCCGAACTCCTCGCCGATCCAATACGAACCGTCCGATGCGCGAACGATCGATTCGGGGTCGAAGTCGGCGCCGGTGAGCACACGGTCCGAACGGGTCAGCTTCCACGACACTTTGTTGTTCGGATCGGTCAGGTTGATGCCGCCGAGCACGTCGACCGTGTTGCTGCGGAAGACGGGCGCCAGCCGCTGGACGCGCAGCAGGAAGTCGCCCGAGTTGGCCTGGTTGCCGTAGCCGTTGTCGGACAGCACGTCGAAGGTGCCGTCACCGTTGTCGGCGATGCCGGAGAAGCCCTGGATCGGCTGGTCGGCGAACGGCGCCGTGAAACCGTTGAGGTTGCCGGTGACGAGCGCGCCGGAGGGCTCGCTGCCCGCGACGAAGGTGCCGGCGGGCAGCGACGCCCAACCGGTCAGCGTGGGCTTGGTGACGTGGTAGCCGCCGGCGTAGGAGGCGGTTCCGGCCGACAGGGTGAGCGCGAGCACACCGGTGCCGGCGACGAGGTTACGGACGATCTTTCGCATGAGCCCGGACGCTAGGCACCGAGGGTTAATCGAGCGCTACCAATCGGTGGCTTCCAACCGGCAAATCCGTTTTCCCGTACGCGGTCAGGCCGTCACCAGGTCCTTTTCCCGTACGCGGTCAGGCCGTCAACGGGAAGCCGACTCCGACTCGCTCAGTGCGGCCAGGGTCTCGACTCCCCCGCCGAAGCCGGCCGCCGCCACCGCCGCGATCACCGTGGCCGCGCGCAGGGCGTGGTAGCCGCCCCGCCCCAGCGTGGCCGCCTTGATGTTGCTGGCCACGGCGCGGGGCAGGGTGCGCTTGAGGTAGTCCTGCTCGGCGCCGAGCTTCTGGTCGCGCGGGAGCAGGCTCGCCATCTGCACCTTGCCGCGTCCCTCGGCATAGCAGCGCCGCAGGAAGAACCGGAAGGTGGAACGATCCAGGGGCACGTCGTGCTCGATCACCGAGTCGGGCACGTACATCCAGTGGCCGCCGGTCTCGGCGCTGATCCGCAGGCAGAGTTCGGTGTCTTCGGGGCGGTTCTGGTCACCCAGCTTGCCGAAGCCGACCCGGAAACCGTTCACTTTTTCGAACGCGTCGCGCCGCACCATCATGCTGGCCGACCACACGTTGCGGATCTCGGCGACCGAGGTCGGCATTCCCGCGTACGAAACCCCGACGGTCCACAGCAACTCGTCCGGCAGCCAGCTCGGCCGGGTCCGCTCCCAGGCCGGGACGATGCTGCCGCCGGCGCCGACCACCCGCGGGTCGTCGAACGGGGCGGCCAGGTTGCCGAGCCAGGTGGAGTGGGCGACGGTGTCGTCGTCGAGGAAGGCGATCAGCTCGGAGCGGCAGTGGAACGCGCCGGTGTTGCGGTTGCCCGAGGCGCCCCGCTCGGAGACGTTCTCGAGCACGGTGACGCCGTCGAACTCGGCCTTGGCCCGCTCGAACAACGCCGGGTTGTGGTCGACCACGACGACGACCTCGGCCGGGGTGACCTTCTGGTCGAGGGCGGAGGCGACCGTACGCTGCAACGACGCCCAGCGACGCTCGGTATGAGTGGGGATCACGACGCTGACATCGATGCTCTGTGTCATGGCGGGTCGCTCCGTGAGGGGTCCGAAGGGGCTTGCATCGGGCCAGTTGATCAACCCGCGGGCAGGACCCTACACATCGAATCTATGAATTGCATAAGAGGTTGACCGACGACCATTTTCGATTTGTTTCCGGCCGGCAAACGATTACGGCGTTTCGCCCATGTACCATTTGCCGCCTTAGCGAATGAAGTCGGTTTGCTGGCATTCGCCGTTTGTTGGACGTTCCCGCAGCTCATCGCCGTGCGTACACGCGCCCGGAGCATGCCTTGATGACCATCTAAACGGGCAAACGTAGTCATCGCCGGGAAACAATCCCGTAAAGAAGAACCTTGCCGCGAGCCATTCTTTCGGCGCGTGGGAGCTCAGCCGTTCGGCGGATAAAGGGCAGGTGGAAAGCGTACGGGAAAAGGGTTTGAGGTCGCGCGAATCACATCGCCGGCGGCCGGAAACGGCAGTGCCCACCGTGAGACACGGTGGGCACTAAGAGTGACGAGCGGCGGGGTCAGCGCCAGAAGACGGCGACCGCGGCGTTGGCCAGGGTCATCGCGATGATCCCGATGAAGTGGCCCTTGGCGACGGCCTCGCGCTTACGCGGGATGAACACCATGATGAAGATCAGGACGGCGATCACGAGCTTGACGCCCAGCTTGATCGGGTCGGGTTCGGCGTCCCCGCCCCCGCGCAGCGGCGCCGCCAGCCCGATGCCGGACACCAGCTGGATGATCGAGCCCCACAGCACGGCCGGGTTGATCCGGAACTTGCCGGTCAGGAACTGAGCGATCGCGCCGCCGAGCAGCAGCGCGAAGCCGACCAGGTGAACGAAGAGCAGGATCAACCGGATTGCTTCCACGCCGGGAAGCTTGCCAGGGAGCGGCCCGGACCGGTCAGCCGGGGGTCACGGTTACGGGCAGCGTGAACAGGCCTCGCAGCAGGAGGCCGGGGCGCCAGGCGAGGGTGGCGGCGGGGTCGGCCAGCCGCAGGCCCGAATGGCGCCGGGTCAGCCCGGCGAACGCGATGTGCGCCTCGAGCCGGGCCAGCGGCGCGCCCAGGCAGTAGTGGATGCCGTGCCCGAAGGCCAGGTGCGGGTTCTGCGGACGGTCGAGCACGACCTCGCCGGCGTCGGGGAACCGGGCGTCGTCGCGGTTGGCCGACAACAGCCCGACCAGCACCGGGGCGTGGGCCGGGATCGTGGTGCCGCCGATCGTGACCGGCTCGGTCGTGATCCGGAAGGTGGCCGTCTCGACCGGGGACTCGTACCGGAGGAACTCCTCGGTCGCGGTCGGGATCAGCGAGGCGTCGGCGCACAGGGCCTTCCACCGCTCACGCTCGGAGAGCAGCAGATACATGCCGTTGCCGATCAGGTTGACCGTGGTCTCGTGGCCGGCGATGAGCAGCAGGAACACCATCGAGACGAGTTCGTCCTCGGTCAGCCGGTCTTCGCTGTCGCGCACCGCGATCAGACCGGACAGCAGGTCGTCGCCGGGAGCGCGGCGGCGCGCGGCCAGCAGCTCGTGGATGTAGGCGACCATCGCGGTGGCGGCCCCCGGGAACTCGTCCTGGTAGGCCACGCCGCCGACGATGACGTTGGACCAGGCCCGGAACGCGTCCCGGTCGTCCGACGGGATGCCCAGCAGCTCGCAGATCACCTGGATGGGCAGCGGGAACGCGAACGCGTCGATGAGGTCGAACGGCTGGTTTATGGGGAAGGCGTCGAGCAGCGAAGTGGTGATCTCGGTGATGCGCGGGCGCAGGGCCTCGATACGGCGGGCGGTGAAGGCGGTCGAGACCAGCCGGCGCAGGCGGGTGTGGTCGGGCGGGTCGACGGCCAGCATGTGACTGGAGAGGGCCCGCTGGATGGGATCCGAGGGGAGGTTGCCGCCACGCGGGTTCTTGGCCAACCGCGGGTCGGTCAGGGCCTGCCGGGCGTCCTCATACCGGGTCACGAGCCAGGCGATACCGCCACTGCCCAGTTGCACCTCACGGACCGGGCCCTCCCGGCGCCAGGACGCGTACGCGGGAAAGGGGTCGGCATGGAAAGCGGGATCGGCGAGATTGTCCGGCATCGACGTGGCTCCCCGTTATCGATGGATTTCTACCACCGTACGCCCGTCGAGGCCGTGCCACGCCAGGAGGCGGTCGCCCTCGGCCTCCAACTGTTCGACGTCGCGCGCGGACTGAGCGTTGTTGAGCGCCGCGGACAGATCGCCGGTGCGCGTGGATTGGTCGTTGGTGCGCGCGGCGAACAATGAAACGCGCAGGTCGGTTCCGTCCAGCTTCCACAGTCCGGCGACCCGCCCGTCCAGGAGCACGAAACGAGCACCTTCGACGCTGTGCCGGCGGTGCTCGTCGTCGATGATGCGGCTGCGGTCGTCGAACCCGAGCACCACGTTGTCGAACGCGGGCAGAAACCGCGGCGGCACCGGCGTGTCCCCGTCCGGCAACGGCGCGTCGGGCACGTCGAGCAGTTCCCTTCCCCGTACGTCGCGGAAGGTGCGCAATTGTGGCCGCAGCCGGTCGATCGACGCGCGCAATCCGCTCAGTCCCGACCAGGCCCGGATGTCCGCCGAAGCGGCCGGCCCGAACGCCCGCAGATACCGCAGGACCAGCTCGTCGGCGTCGCAGGCGGGGGCGGGCTCGGCGCCGAGCCAGGACGCGATCGTCACGTTGCGGGCGGGCGCCTTCTGTCCCCAGACACCGCGCGGGGTCACCTGCACGAGCGGCACGAGCACGCTGAGCGCGTCCCCGAGCACCCGGGCGGGCACGGACGGCCACTTGCCGCCCACCGCGCGGCCCGCTTCGGGCAATGTGCTCGGCTTCTGGAAGTGATCGAGCCCGTCCGCCGCCAGCTCGGCCAGGTCGACGCCCTCGAGGTCACGCCGCCAGACCGCCCGCATGCGCGCATCGAGCATCGGCTGGTGCAGAGCGCGCAGTCCGAGACAGTCGGCCGCGGTGACCAGGTGGATCGTCCGGCGCATGAGCAGAGTGCGCACCACCTGCCGGCTCTCCAACGGCTCGACCAGGTCTTCCGGCCGGAACCCCTCGAGCCGGCTCCACAACCCGACGTACGGCTCGAGCGGTTCCTGCGCCTGCAACCCGACCAGATGCTCGATCGTGTCCACCACGGACAGGGTGTGCCGCCGATCGAGCATCTGGCGAGCCATAAGTGCACGGTTGAGCGCGCGGTTGTCCAGCACCGTCATGTGCTGACGGTAGTTGAACCGGCTGCCGCCCGCGGACACTCATTCCGGCCGGCGCCCGCCGGCAAACGCACACTCCAACCAGCGCCCACCAGCAAACGCACACTCTCACCGGCAGTCGCCGACGGACACTCACTCCACCGACCGCAGCCCCGCGACGCCAGGTCAGCCGGCGGCTGCCTCGCGGATCAGGTCGACCAGGGCGGCAGCCTCCGGGATGGCGACCGTGTGGGAGCCGCCGGCCAGTTCGACCGTGCGGCGCGAGCCCGCCCGCTCGGCCATGAACCGCAGCGCGGCGGCCGGAATGTTGAGGTCGTCGCTGCCGAACAGGAACCAGGACGGAATCGACTTCCAGGCCGGCTCGCCCGACCCCTCGTTGAGCGCCGCCTCGGTGATCGGACGCTGCGTCACGGCCAGCACCGCGGCCGCCTCAGGAGTCGAGTCGGCGGCGAACTGGTGGTGGTACACGTCCTGACGGATGTACAGGTCGGTGCCGCCGTCGGGCAGCTTCACCGGACTGAGCGCGGCGCCCAGGGTGCTGCCCGGGAACTGTCCGGACAGCGCGGCCGCGCTCTCCCCCGTGTCGGGAGCGAACGCGCCGACGTACACAAGCGACTTCACGGCCGGGTTCCCGGTCGCGGCGTTCGTGATGAGCATTCCGCCGTACGAGTGGCCGACGAGCACGACGGCGCCCTCGACCGAGGCGAGCGTGGCCCGCAGCTGGTCGGAGTCGTACTTGACGCCGCGCAGCGGATTGGCCGCCGCGATCACCGGGTATTCGTCCGCCAGCAACAGCTTGATCACCCCGTCCCAGCTGGCCGATTCGGCGAACGCGCCGTGCACGAGCACGATGGTCGGTTTCATGGACTCCCCCAGGTCTCGCGGTTCAGGTCACCCCCGAGTCTTCACCGGTTCCGCCCGGGCGCCATCCGTCAAACGACGGTCCGCAGACTTCGATCGCTGTTGTTCAGCCGCCGTCCACCGTCCGCGGTCACGGTCACGATGTCTTCGATGCGCACACCGAACCGGCCGGGCAGATAGATCCCCGGCTCGATCGAGAAGCACATGCCCGGCACGAGGGGGCTGGTCTCCCCGCGTACGAGATAGGGCGGTTCGTGCACCTCGAGGCCGATGCCGTGCCCGGTCCGGTGGATGAAGAACTCGCCGAATCCCGCGTCCTCGATGATTTGCCGGGCCACCCGGTCGATCTCCTGACACTCGACCCCTTCCCGTACGGCGTCGAAGCCGACCTGCTGAGCGGCGCGCACGATGTCGTGCACTTCCTGTTCCTCGCTCGTGGGCGCGCCGACGTGGACGGTTCTCGTCATGTCGGAACCGTAGCCGTCCTTGAGGCCGCCGAAATCGAGCACGACCATGTCGCCGTCCCGGATGATCCGGTCGCCGATCTCGTGGTGCGGATCAGCGCCGTTGGGCCCGGACCCGACGATGGTGAAGTCGACCTGGGAATGGCCGTTGTCGACCAGGAACCGGGCCAGATCGCGGGCCACTTCCCGTTCGGTGCGGCCGGCGAAGCGCACGGTGCGGATCTGCTCGAACGCGGCGTCGGCGGCGGCCCCGGCCGCGGCCAGCAGCGCGATTTCTCCGGCGTCCTTGACCGCCCGCAGCATCGGCAGCACATCGGTCATCGGAATCAGCTCGAGACCCGGGTTCTTCCGCTGCAGGTTCAGCACCTGCAGGGCCCAGGCCGAGTCCGAAATGGCGAATCGCCCCTGGGTTAGTTGATAGGGATCGTCGCCGTCCTGCCATGTCCGCACTTCCATGGCGAGGTCGTGCGGCTTCTCGAGCTCCGGGACAATCAGATACGGATCGTGGCCGACCCGCAGCACGAGCAGCGTGAGCCGTTCGGTGATCGGCGGTCGCAGCCCGGTGAAATAGGCGAGATCGGGGCCGGGTGTGATCAGCAGCCCGTCGAGTCTTTGTGCCGCGGCCTCTTCCAGCGCCTTCGCGATGCGCATCTCACTGCACCTCCAGCACGTGAAATCCCCACGCGGGCAATTCCACGAAGAGCCCGTCGGCGGCCAGTTCCCCGCCGTCCCGATCGAAGACCCGCCCGTCGAGCAGATCGGTCAGCCGCCACTGGGCTCGGCCTTCCGACCACCATTTCCCCCGTACGCGGGTGTAGGCCGTCCGGTCCGCGAAGTTCACGACGATCAGGTGGCGCTCGTCCCCGTTCTGCCACGTCCAGGCGAGCACGTCGTCGTTCTCGAGCAGCTCCCACTCCCCCGCGTTGATCTTTCTCGCGGCCAGCTTCATATGGAAGGACTTCAGATCGTCGTCGACGGGTTCGTCGGGATAGCGGCCGAGAAAGACCGGCAGCTTCACCCGACGTCCCTCGAACTGGCCGTCATGCCACATCGTCGCGCCGGGCAGCGTGGCGATCACGACGGCGGCCGCCCGATTCCGAGGTCCGAATGCGGCGGCGGCCCGCGGCTCGTCGTGGTTCTCGGTGAAACGGATCAGCCTGTCCTGATAGCCACGATCGGCCCGCAGATGAGCGCGGACGGCACCCGCGTCCTCGTGGGCGAGCCGGTCGTACAGGCGCTTGTCGTAGCAGAGGTCGAAGCCCTGCTGCTGCAGCGTCCACTCGGTGTCCCAATAGGCCTCGGCGATGAACAGGAAATCGTCCGGGAGCGCGCGAATGATTTCTGGCCAGAACTCGCGCGCCGGTTTCGGCCCGGCGCGGTCACCCCACGTGCGGGCGAAAATGTCGTTGAACATCAGCATCGCCATGTCGACCCGGACCCCGTCGCACTGCTCGGCGATGGCCTTGAGCGTCTCGGTCGTGGCCTGGCGCAGGCCGGGCGCGAACGCGTTGAGCTGGGCCACGTCGGGCCACGGCGGGAAATACGGGTCACGGCCGTGGGCGATGATGTGGCCGGCCGCCTCGAACCAGTCGCCGGGGTTGTTCGCCAGCTCCTCGGGCGTGCCGGTGATGAACCATTCCGGGTGCTCAGTGATCGCCGGGTGATCAGGAGCCACGTGGTTGGGAACGTAGTCGAGAATCAGCTTCAGGCTTCTCTGGGTGAGTGCCGCTCGGGCTTCTCCGAGGCCCTCGGCACCGCCTATGCGCTCGTCTACTTCGTAGCGGCGTACACAGTAAGGGCTTCCGACGATGTCTCCATCTTTCAGGCCGGGAAGAGCCGCATGAAATTCCTTCACGAGGCCCTCGTTGGCGCCGGCAATGGCCAAGCCGGCCAGGCTGCGCTCCCAGACGCCCATAAGCCAGACCGCGTCGAAGCCGCTCAACTCGTCCCAGACCTCGCCGGGCACATTCCCGAGCGTCACCGTGCGCCCGTATCGGCGGCTCAGGCCGGTCAGCCAGGGCCAGGTGTCGATCTCGTAGACGGTCGTCATCCGTGGCTCCTCTCGTAGGCCGCTACTGCATCATCCAGCGTCGGATAGAAGTGCGCCGGGTCAATCGTGCGGGTCAGCCCGTACCGGTCGATTTTCTGCTTCACCGGGTTCTTCATCTCCGCGAACACGAGGGAAATGCCTTTCGCGTTGAGCTCCTCGTCCAGTTCCTCCAGCATGTCGGCTGCGGTGGTGTCGACGTCGGTGATCGGTTCGGCCGCGACCAGGATCCAGCGGGTCCCGTCCTGGGCGAGGTGCCGGATCTCCTCGCGGAAGGTGCGCGCGTTGGCGAAGATGAGCGGCGCGTCGAACCGGAACATCACGAGCCCCGGGAGTTGGGCGCCATCCGGATATTGCTGCAGATCGTGGTAGCCGTCCACGCCGGCCGGCTTGCCCAGCACGGCGCGATAGGGCCACCAGACCCGCCGGAACACGTTGAGCACGGAGAGCGCAACCGCGACCGCGATGCCCGGCAAAACGCCGACCACGGCCACGCCGACAAACGCGGCCAGCGCAAGCATGAACTCCATGCGGCGCTGACGCCATAGCCGCACCATGCCCTTGATGTCGGCCAGTCCGAAGCTGGCCGCGATGACGACGGCGGCCAGCATGGGCTGCGGCATGTCCTTGAGCAGCCCCGGCACGAAGAGCAGCATCAGAGTGATCGCGGCCGCGCCGACCAGCCCCGTCACCTGGGTCTTGGCACCGGCGGCGAAGGCTACGGCCGTACGGGAACCGCTCGTGCTGACCGGAAAGCCCTGAAAGAGCCCGGCGGCGAGATTGGCCGCCCCGATGCCGGCCATTTCCTGATTGCCGCGCACTTCCTGCCCGTTGCGCTCCGCGAAGGTCGAGGCGGTCGAGATCGTATCGGTGACCGAAACGAGCGTGATACCGACCGCCGCAGCGGCCAGAATCCCGAACTCGTCGAGCGACACGAGCGGAATGGTAAGCGGCGGAAACCCCTGCGGAAGCGGCCCGACCACGGCAACGTCCAGATCCCAGATGGTGACGGCGGCGATGGCCCCCACGACCGCAACCAGAATGGCCGGCACCTTGGGCAGAAACTTCTGCAGCACCAGAATGACGGCCAGCCCACCAGCACCGATCGCAAGCGCGGCCGGGACGGTATCCCCCAGCCCGGTCACGAAGCCTTTGACGTCGTCGAACAGCCCGTCCCCTTCGGTCGAGAAGCCGAAGAGCTTGGGCAGCTGCCCGATGAGAATGGTGACGGCGAGCCCGTTCACATACCCCAGCTGAGTCGGATGCGACAGCAGGTCGGCGACAAAGCCCAGCTTGGCCACGGCCGCCACGGTCATGAAGATCCCGACGAGCAACGCCAGAACAGACGCGAGAGCAACCGCCTTCTCCTGATCGCCACCGGCCATCACCATCGGCACGACCACAGCCGCGATCATCGGCCCCAACGAAGAGTCGGGCCCGAGCACGAGCACCTTCGAGGGCCCGAAGACAAAATACGCAAGAAGACAGAGGATCGACGTGTAGAGCCCGGTGATCGGCGGCAGCCCGGCCAGTTCGGCGTAGGCCATACCTTGCGGCACGAGCAGCGTAGTGAGCACGATGCCGGCGATCAGATCGCGCGGCAGCCACTTCTTCTCGTAGGTGGTGACCACCTGTATCCCCGGGACCCACTCCGAGACGCGCATCCCGCTCCCCTCACCACCGTGACAGCTGACTTACCCGCAAGGCGGTTGAGTGACGATAACGCCATCCCGAACGATTCGAGACTGCCGGCAACCCCGAAGGCGGAGCTCGATCTGATCCAAGAATCGCGACGCAGCCGTCACTCACCCAGGACTAGTCATTCGTACACTAGCTTGCAGCCTAGTAGCCGATTGCCTATCGCCTCATTTCTTACCGTAATCGGCGAGGGAGTCCCATCCTGACCCTCGTATGCATTCACGGAACGCGAGGGCAAAATGCGGCGGGCAGCGTACGTAGGAACGGTTCAGGGTTTCTATGATTCGACGCGCCCTCAAACCATCGGCGCCCTCGTCAGCCTGCTGCGAGGGAATACACCGCCGCCGGAGCTGTCATATCACGGCGAGCCGGCATCCTGGGCGGCGAGCCTGCCCGCGCTCGCCGACGAATTGCACGCCGCCGGTCTTGATTCTTCCTGGATCGCCCTGGAATACAGCCCCTACCAGGCGGGACGCCGGCGGGCCGACGCTGTGCTGATGGGCGTGAGCCCGGACGGCCGCCCGTGTTACCTCGTTATCGAACTCAAGCAATGGGCTCAGGCATCCTGGGACGTTGAGCATGAGCAGATCACCGGAACCGGGGCCGGATACGACACTCCGCGGCACCCTTACGATCAGGCGTTCGCCTACGCCCAGTTCATCCGCAACTACACATCGGAAATGCACGACGAAGACCAGGTGACGATCGCCGCCGCAGCGTTTCTGCACAATGCGACCGAGGCCTCCATCGAGACCCTTCGCACGGCTGGCCATCACCGAAGTGCGGGTACGTTCAGCGGCGACAGCAACGGGCGGCGGCGATTTCACGAGAGGCTGCTCGCGCATTACGATCCGGCTCAGGACGGCCTCGCGGCCAAGGACCGGCTGATGGAGGCGCATTACCAGCAGGGCCCGGCATTGCTGGAAGCGGCGGCGAGGATCTTCAGCGATCCCGACCGCTATCCGCTGACCGACGAGCAGCATCAAATCTTTGCTCACATCCAGAGCGCGGTGTCGGACGCGATGAGCGTCAGCGCCGACCGGAACCAAGCCGTGATCGTCGTCAAGGGTGGCCCAGGCACCGGTAAGACCTGGATCGCCATGCACCTGTTGGGTGCCAATGCGCACGCTCACCGGCAGGTCACCTACGCGACGAACTCGGGGTCGCTGCGCAGCGCTCTGCAGAAATCGGCGGACTTCCGTTCGACCTTCGACGGACGGCTGGCCAATGAGCTGATCACCTCAGCGCGCACATACTGGGACAGCGATCGCTGGCATCACCCGCTCGACCTGCTCATCGTGGACGAGGCGCAACGGCTGGAGCAATACACCGTACGCCGGGCTCAGAACAACCCACGGGAGCTGCAGGCGCGGCTGGAGGCACAGCAGATAACCCAGATCTTCGAACTTAAGAAATCGGCCAAGGTGCTCGTCCTGTTCATCGATGAAGACCAGGCCGCCACCTACAAGGATCACGTCACCATCGACGAGGCCGAACGCGTCGCCGATCGCACGGGCGCCGCCTTCGAGATCTTCGAACTGAGCGAGCAACATCGCAGCGGTGGGTCCGAGGCGTACGAGGCCTGGGTCGACGCCCTCGTCGATGGAACACCGACTGTGTGGCACGACGAAGACAATTTCACGGTCCGCGTTGCCGGCTCACCTCACGAGCTCGAACGGCTGACGGTCGATGGCGGAGGTGACTCGGCCCGTCTCCTGGCCGGCTTCTGCTGGGAGTGGAGCACCCCGCGCTCGCCGGTCACGATCGAGGAAGTTCCGAACGACATCTCGATCGACGGATGGCACAAGAGGTGGAATCTGCGCCAGCCCGTCGACGGCTTCCCGAGAGACACTTCCTGGGCTCACAATCCGCGTGGCGCCGAGCAGGTCGGCTCGATCTTCACCGCTCAGGGCTTCGAGTTCGATCGCTGTGGCGTCATCATCGGCCCCGACCTCGTGTGGAGCGCGGAAGCCGGACGGATGGCTGTAAACATGGCGGCATCTCAATACAAGAAGCTGGTTACCCTGCATCGAAGTGATCCGTCGGCGACGGACCGTGTGCGCAATCAGTACCGGGTGCTACTAACCCGCGCAATGCAGGGTGTGGTCCTCTACTCGACCGATCCGGACACGAGAGAGATGCTGAGCAGCATCGTCAATCCGGCCGAGGACTGAGCCGGCCTCAGACCACGGATACGAATCGTGTCGATTCGCGGAGAACTCGTTCAGCCCCGGCAAGGTCCGCGAGGCGAGCGGCCAAGGTTGCCACGGCCAGGCGCTCCGGCAGGGCCTCGCTGAACTTGAGCCCCTCGAGTGCCTTCTTGTTCACCTCTGGCAGGCAGAGTCGAGTCCCGGCGTCAGCAACCAGTTCATGCCACGCTGCCGGTGTCAGGTCCTCCCGCAGCCGGATGTATTGATCATTGAAGCGCTGAGTCACATCGGTGACCTCGCTGAGGGTCGCGGTGAGCGTGGCGTTGGCTCGGAAACCAGCCCACGTCCACCATCGCAGATCCCCGTCATCCGCTCGCATGATGACGTTGCCGCCCGGATGCACCAGCGACGAATACCTGTCCCGCTGCTCCGTGAGCTGGTCGACCGCTCGGCGCGTGAGCTTTACCGGAGGGTCAGCCCCGAGCAGCACGTCCCGCATGGCCCGGGTGAGCTCGTAGCCGCTGCCGGACAAACCCCAGTTTGTCCACCGCGCACGACCGCCGGACTCGACCGGCTCCACGAAGCACCGTCGCCGCTTCCAGTCGATGTAGGTGACCTGCCAGCTGCGGCCAGCCAGCAGGAGGCGCCGCGGCCCCGGAATCTCCTCGACGAGCAAGTAGGGGTCGACTTTGCCGATCTCGTCCCGCCCGGCCAGCACGGTGAACTCCGGAGCGCCGAGGAAGACGGCGGTCATGCCCATGAAGTGCCGCCGGCCGAAGCGCTTCTCCGCCTCCGGCCCGATGTAGTACATACCGCCGTCGCTGTCGAGGTAGCCCTCACGGGCGAGGTGCCGCACGATGGGCTCGGCTCCGCGGTCGAACGGCGCCAGACCGTTCCACCATTCCGGCCAGAGCTGGTCACCGACCTGATGCTCCTGCAGGCACAGTGCCATCATCTGCTGCGCGACGATGTGCCGGGGCTCCGGCGTCGGCGTCACCGGCTCGACCCAGCCACTCCCCCACAGGTTGAGGAGCGCAGCTGCCTCGACCAGGGACTCGCCTTTCAAAGCCAGGAAGAGACAATTTCGTACGGTGTCGGAGCGGCGGCCGGTGCGACCGAGTCGCTGCAGGAAGCTCGCCACTGTCGAAGGTGCGTCGATCTGGATGACTCGGTCCAGGTCGCCCACGTCAATGCCGAGTTCCAGTGTGCTGGTCGAGACGATCACGCAGTCACGAGCGTCGGCAAAAGCTTCCTCGGATCGCCGGCGTTCGCCGGTCGAGAGCGAAGCATGGGACAGGAACGTGGTGATGCCATGCCCTCGCAGCATGGCGCCGAGCTCCTCAACGGTCTGCCGAGCCTCGCAGAAGACCAGCCGCTTCTCGCCTGCGTGGAGACCCG
This sequence comes from Paractinoplanes bogorensis, assembly GCF_018829635.1. Classification (GTDB taxonomy): domain Bacteria; phylum Actinomycetota; class Actinomycetes; order Mycobacteriales; family Micromonosporaceae; genus Actinoplanes; species Actinoplanes bogorensis. Next base: position 180,200 of record NZ_JAHKKG010000011.1, on the reverse strand, counting down.
CGATCACTTTGGCCGCGTTCGGCAACGAGCCCACGTAGTCGAGTTCGATCTCGCCCGGCGGAACCGTCCCGGTGCTCCGCGGAACGTCTGGGGCAATGACCTGACCGGTACGCCCTTCGGCGCCCGCGCCTTGCAGCCACGTCAACAGCTGATCGGGGTTGCCCACCGTGGCGGAGAGGCCGATCCGCTGCAGCGGACGCCCTATCAGGCGGGTCAGCCTTTCCAGCACGGCCAGCAGATGCCAGCCGCGATCGTCGCCCGCGAAGGCGTGCACCTCGTCGACGATGACAGTGCGAAGACCTGAGAAGAAGGCTCGATGGTCGACCCTCGTGCTGACGAGCATCGACTCCAGCGACTCGGGCGTCGTGAGGAGGATGTCGGGCCGGCTCGCCAGGATTGCCTGCCGCTTCGACTGCCCGACGTCACCGTGCCACAGCGCAACGCTCCGCCCGAGCCAACCGGCGTAGCGCTCGAGGCGGGGCTCGAGGTTGTTCAGCAGCGCCTTGAGCGGGCAGAGGTAGAGTACCGAGGTTCCGGTCCAGCGCTCACCCGACATGCGGGACAGGATCGGGAACGACGCGGCTTCAGTCTTGCCGCCCGCCGTGGGCGCGAGCAGCAGAGCGTCATTGCCCGCGAGCAACGGCTCGACGGCGGCGCGCTGCAGCGGACGAAGGTCGGGCCACCCCAGTGTGTTGACGATGTGGTGGACGACGACCGGATCCAGATCGGAGCGCATGGCAGTCCTACAGGTCCAGCTTGATGTCGTCGGCGCCGGCCGCATTGCGTTCCACGTCGGTCAGTTCATCGGAGCGCAACGTCAGGGCGTAATGCTCACGCGGATCGAAGTCGGCGAACTGGTCAACCCGGTCCAGCACGTCGGCGACCAGTTTCTTGAGGTAGACGCGGGGTGCCACTCCGACTTGACCGCCGAGCTTGCCCGTCACAGCACCGGCGAGCTGTCGCAGGTAGTCGTCGTCGACCCGGGCGCTGACGGCCGGGCTGCCGTAGATGTCGCGTACGCGTGCGCCAAGCTCCACCAGGGCGTCGGGCGAGAAACCGGACAGCCGCAGCTGGGTGGCCCGCGGGTTGTCCCAGCGCGGGTCGGCACCGAAGTCGGTAGCCAGTCGCTGGGCCAGCGGAGCGAGACGCTGCACACCCTGCGTGCCGTCGTAGAAGGCCGGCGTACCGGTAATCACGAGGAACAGGCCGGGAAAACGTCCGGAGTAGATCTCGTCGATGAGCTGCCGGAGAGCGTTGAGCGCCTTGTCGCGCGCGTCGGAGCGTACGCGCTGAAGGGTCTCCACCTCGTCGAGAACGAGCAGAAGGCCCGGGTGACCGCTGTCGCGCAGGACCGTCAGCAGACCCTGCAGGAAACTCATCGCAGCAAAATGGTCGAGGTCACCCTTGACCCCGGCGGCCCGCCTGGCCGAGGCGGCCACATGTGGTTGGCCGCCGAGCCAGGCCGCCAGCCCGTCGGCATTCGCGTACTCGCCGGCTGCGGTGGCGGCGCGATACCCGCGCAGGGCCGCCGCAAAGCCCGGGGTGCTCCGGGAGATCTCGGCCAGCCGCGCCTCGAGCAGCTTGCCCACGGCAGCGTCAAGGCCAGAGGTGTCATCCTCGGACACGGAACCGTCGGCGAGCACGTCCTCCTCGAGCGCGAAGATCCAGCCATCCAGGATCGGACGGAGCGCGCTCGGCGGGAACTGCTCGGTGCTCAGATGTTCGACGAGGCGGCGGTACACTGTCTCCATCCGGTGCAGGGGCGTCTCCAGCTCAGAGATCTGCACCTCAGCGGCGGCGAATCCCCGCTGTTTGGCGCGTTCGGCCAGCCAGCGGGTAAAGAACGTCTTGCCCGCACCGTACTCACCACGGATGGCTTTGAAGACGCTTCCGCCGCCGGCCACCCGATCGATGTCGGCGTCGAGGGCGGTCTCGAAGCGGTCGAGGCCCACCGCCAGCGCATCCAGACCATTCAACGGTACGACACCACGGCGCAGGGCGTCGATGATGTCCTTGCGACGCCGCGCCGAGATCTCCCCACTCACGATGCGTCCAAGTGGAACTGCTCGATGAGCAGCGCGCGATCGAGCTTGACCGTCACGTTGTCCGGGTCGATCGACAGGACCGCGTACCCCTCGACTTGCAGCTGCTTGCGCAGGGCCGTGATCGCGCCGTGAATCCGACCGGCTGGGATGTTTGCCCGGGCCGCAAGCGTGTCCATCGTCGCCCGGTCACCGCCGGCAATGAGGACCCGCAACAATGCCCCTGCTCGCTCGTCCGCCAGGGGCGCACGCGTGTCACGCCGTCCCCGGTAGATGTCGCTGGCCAGAAGCTTGGCGACCAGGTCGGGCTGGGCCTGCGCCGGCTTCGGCGCAGCGACCTTTGGCTCCGGCTCCATCGAGTCGAACAGGCTCTCCGACTGGGCCTGCGCCTTCTTCCCGTTGGTTCGTTTGGCCGGTGGCGCCACGGTCGCCGCTTCGGTCTTGTCGACGGTGAGCGACTCCCGCCACCACGACGGACTCGCCACCGGAGCCGGGCTCCAGCCGGGCAGAGCGGCCTCATCCCCCTCGGTCAGCACAAGCAACGGGATCACTGCCTCGGCGGCGGAGGCACCACCGTGGTATCCGGCCTTCCGCGGGCCATACCGCAACTCCTCGCGCCATGGGAGAACCACACGGCCGTCGCCCTTCGCGACCCGGGACCCCTGGAACAGCAACTCACCCTCGCCGGCCCGCGGGTCGGCAGGACGCCAGCGGTTCTCGGCGCTCGGGCTGGCCCGGTAGACGCCATCGGGGCCCCGATCCACGACATGTCCGTGATCCGAGACGATCACCACGGTCCGGCCGTCAGCCAGCGCGAGCAGGTCACGGATGCTGGGAATCGTCTCACTCCCCCAGACCGTCGTGCCGGGCTCGCTGCGGTCGAGCGCGTCGTCGATGGTGTTGACAACCGCCGCCACGAGTGCAACTTGAGGATCGAGCAGAGCATCGGACACGTCCGGTGCGATGGCCGCTCCCGCGTGACCGCGCAACTTGCTTTTGTGGAGGATCCGGCCGTACGGGAACCGCTCTTGAAAGGCTTTTTGCTCGACTGCCTGCTGACCGACCGCGATCCGGCCGCTGAACAGGCTGCAGCGGCTGACCTCGGTGATGGTCGGCAGGGCAGCCAGTACGCCGGTGCGGGGGCCGCCGTCCGGCGTGAGCTCGGTCCAGACGCCGACCCGGGTGAGCGACTCGGCCAGCTCGGTGGCAGCGGCCACGCTCATGCCATCCATGACCAGCAGCAGCACGCGACGGCCGTTGTCGAGGATCGGCTGAACGATGCGGTCCAGCACGTCCTCTACACGGCACAGCTTGCCGGGCTGGGCCTCGGCCCGGGTGGCCTCTGCCAGCGACTCGGCGAACTGCTGGTCGTGCCTTGCCCGCCGAGCATCGACGGCGCGGTGCAGCAGGTGCAAAGCTTCAGCTACGGCGGAGTCGGTATCGCCCGCGAAGATGTCCAGGCGCGCGCGATCGACCCAGCCATCCTCACGGACCTCGCGGTGCAGCGCGTCGTACAGCGTGGACGGTGCGCCTGCGTCTGAGGTGGCCAGCCAGCGCAGCAGGCGCACGGCCATCTGCATCGTCTTGAGTCGCTCGGAGTCTCCGCCGCGATGCGCTGCCAGCCGAGCCAGCGCTTCCTGAGCGGCAGCGATCCGTCTGGCGTCGGCAATACCAGCGGCAGGCACGGCCAGCCGGACGGCCGCCGCCGCGTCGCGCATACGCTGGAGGAAGCCAGCGGGAAGCAGATTGCTGCCACCGAGCAGCTGCGTGGCGTCGATCTCCTTAGCGATGGCCTCGGCCCGGGCCAGCATCCGATTCGCCTCGCCGGCACCGCCTTCCAAGCCGACAACCCGGTCGACCCAGACCTCCGCGGCCGAGCTGAACGCCGACGCCTGCTGGTCGGTGAGTCGGATGCCGCCGAACCACGGCTCCAGCCGGGCCCGGGCAACGGCGATCTCCGTGGTCTTGCTGCCAGGGTGTTCCGGCCAGAGAACACCGACAAGCAGACCGAGAGGTACGGCGTCCACGCCATGCCCAGCTCGGGCCGCGGCCATGATGGGAACGGTCGCGGGGCCGGCCGCCTCGATCAAGTAGCCACTCAGGCCATCGAGCAGGGGCTTGGTGTGCTTCATCAGCCGGAGCACGCGGGTCGCGTCGGCGCTCCACTCCATGAGGCCGGCGCTGTCGATCTCATCGCGTTCGAGACCGAGTAGCTCAGCCGCAAGTCCGCGTAAGGCGTGATCGCGGGTGAGGACCGTGCCCTGGACCGGCGACCAGCCGCCGACAGGTTCCTGGTCGATCAGGGCGTCCGCCACCCAGCGGCCCAGTTCGCTCAGCGTGCGGTCGACCGACCCCACGTTGAACATCTGCATGACGACGTCCCAGGGCTGCACCGTACGGACGTGATGGGTACTGACATGAGCGAGCAGGCCCTCACCCAATTCCTCGTCTGAGAGGCTGGTCAGCAGGACGAGTCGTTCACCCTCGGCCCGGTCGTGGAGGGCGGCCCGGGCTGCGAGCGGCGTCTTGCACGGAACGACCCGCACGGTCGTGCCGTTGACAGTCAGCGCATCGTCGCCGGTCCAGACGGGCTCGGACCGCAGAGCCAGGGCAGGCGTGTCGTCCTTGCCGTCGGCAAGCCACGACTCGATCCTGCGCCTGATCGCGGCCGGCTGAGCCACGCTCACTGCACCTCCCAGCTGATGGAGATCGAACGCCCGCCGGCCAGGTCGGCGCGAATCGTGGCAATGACTTCGTCGAGTTCCGTCGTGGTGCAAACGGTTCTGCTCTTTGGCGCAACCGTCCCGCCATCCGTTGGGCCGGTTCCCGACCCGCCGCCGGTCTGGCCTCCGTCACCGGTGCCCCCACCAGTCTGACCACCGGAACCGCCGCCGGTTCCACCGCCACCGGTTGGCGTGATGAGGAGCCTCGTCGCATCGTCCACAGCGACACGGAGCGCGGACTCGAGATCCGACACGTGGGCGTCGTGCCGAGCACTGGCACCGAGGCTGTCGACGATCTGTCTGGCCGTCGGTTCGTGTGATGACTGGGCCCGCTCGGTCACCGCCTCCAAGAGGCCCCACTGCGTGGTGTCGAGTGCCCGCCGGAGGGAGCCCGCGCTCTTGAGGACCCGGCCGATGGCTACGTCGTCGAGATTGATGCCCGCCTCGGCGATCAGAGTGAGAAGGACAACGTCGTTCCGCTCGTTCGCGATGTCAGTCAGTAGTTTGCCGACTTGTTCCGCGTGGAAGAGACGTCCATCTGAGGCAGCCGTGTCGAGCTGAAGGGTGTTGGCCCTCGCCCTCAGTGACCTGGCTAGTTCGATGACCTCATCCTTGTACCGCTGCGCCTCGGCACGAATCGACTGAGTGAGCGTCGTAACCGTCGAAGCAGCACGCCAGCCCGGCGTCACGATGCCGAGGATGCCTGAGGCTCGCTTGGAGGCAGTCGCCCAGACTTCTTCGGCCGGAAGGTCGATGTGCCGCAGTTCCAACTGGTCGGTGATCGTCTGCAGTGTCGTGACCTGAACCGGCGTTCCGTGCTGATACCAACCGAGCTGCTGCTCCTCAGCAAAGACCGCCAGGATCAGGTTCTGCAGGTCGTGGTCGAAACCGCGCGGCTTGTCGAGGTCGAGCTGGCTGCGCAGAACATGTACGGGGAAATGGTCGGTGTAGCCCTCCCGAGCCGCCCCCTGCGTCAGGTGACCACTCCACCAGCAAGTGCTGCCGGTAAGCACGTATCGGTGCTCGGACAGCGCACCCAGCCGCAACGGGTTGCAGATTCGTTTGATGGTCTTCTGGTCGGCCTGGTCGACCGCTATGCCCTTGGTGGGATCGGCAACCGCCTCGCGGGCGTACCGAAGAATCTTGGCCAGCTCGGCCTTGGTCGGAGTCTTCTCATCCTCCGGCAAAGCCGGGGTGCCCGGGTAGGACCAGGCGAGCAACTGCCCGGTCAGGTTGCTGAACGCGTCGCGCAGGATGCCACCGACCGGGTCTCCGATGCGGAGGCCGTCGGCGAGCGTGTAAAGGATTCCGACCGTGTCCGGCTCGACCACGCCCGGGTCGGGAGCGGCGGCGCCGTACGCCTGTTTGAAGGCACCCGTCAGTGCGGAGCGCAGCTGTTGCTGACGCTGCTGGAAGTAGGCCTTCGCTCCCTCGCGCCACGCCTTGGACTGGTCGGCCGCGATGCTGTCAATCCGGTTGCCGCTAGGCCCTTCAAGCAGGTAGTTCACCTTGGACAGAGTCGCGACCCGGCCGAAGGACTCGTCGCTGAGGAAGAGCGGCATCCAGAAGACGGTGGACGAGCCCTTCGGGAGGGTCTCGATGCGGGCGAAGTCCTCGTTGCGCAGGTGGCCTGGGGCGTCGAACGGATAGTCGATGACCACCCGCCAGGCGTCACCGTCGGCCATCAGTGCGTTGTCCGGCATGTTGTCGCGGTCGCGAACGTTGCCGAATCGCACGTTGATGAGGTGCTTCCGGCCGCGCCACTCACGCTGATAGACGAACTCGCCGAAGCCGCCGGACTTGCTCTCGATGCCGAGCTCGTCGCAGATCATACCGCGGACCAGGTGTTGCACCTGGTTGGTGGCAGTCTCGTTGGCCGGCACCAGATCGAGGAGACGGTCGTAGTCCTCGGCCGCAATGCGGACCTGAATGACCGGGTCCGGGCCGTCGGAGATGTAGAGGTCCCCGACGTCGGCGTTGAGGCGCCGGAGCCGATCGAGAACGATCTGGCTCTCGTAGTTTGGCAGCGGCGAGGCGATCGAGCCGAAGTTGAGCGCGTGCAGTTTGGCCGCGGTCAGGTTGTGCAGCGCCGGCACCTCGGGAACCAGGTACCCAAGGATCAGCGTCTTGATCAGTTTGTCGTCGACCTGGAAATCCGCGTGATTGGCGGCTTCGGCCTCGGTGATGTTGTGGAGGCCGAGTAGGAACGGGCGGAAGCGGCTGCGGTAGCTCTCGCGCGCGTTCTGGAACTTCTGCTTGAGCAGGGGCCGGTCCGGCAGTTCGCCCCGGAGCACAAGCGGCTCGAAGAGAGCGGCGACTCCGATCAGATCATTGACCTGAAGGGTGTCACGTCGGTCGACGAGCAGCTCAGTCATTACCTTGAGTGCTGTCCGCTCGCGCTGAAGCGCTTGCGACAGCGCAACAAGCGTGGCAACCAAGGCAGGCGAGAACGGGTAGAGACGTCGAAACGCGCTGGCGTCGGAGCCGATGCCAGCGTCGCCGAACTGAGCGCCGAGAAGGAGCGTGTCCCAGACATCGCGCCGGTTCTTGACCGTGTTGAAGGCGTTGTCGATCGTCTTGCGCGCGTCCTCGGTCAGCGGCTTGAGCAGTCGCTTCTCGGTGATCTCGGGGAGGTTGGTGTCGGCCAGCACGATGTCTTGACCGAGCCGGCCCTGCACGCTGCGCATCACGTCGGCAAGAGCGGCCCGCTCGGTGCCGCCGACCTGCGGTCCGAGGAAGTCCTCCAGGTTGCGTTGCCGGGCTACGAACGAGACGATCGGCAATGGCCGCGAGGAATCGGCCGACTCCACAAGCTTGTTGAGCTTGGCACCTTCTGTCTGTACAAAGGTGTGGTCGGCAATCTTGGTCGAGAGCCAGAGGATCAGCTCGTCAAGGAAGAACACCATGGCGTCGTAGCCGAGGTTCTTGGCGTGTCGCGTGATGACGGCGAGGCCGGTGTCGAGATCGAGATACTCGGCGCTCTGTACTGCCCCCGCGAAGTAGACACTGGTGAGCGCGCTCACCAGGGTGTCCCGCAGTGGCGTACCCGGCGGTTCGGCGGCCGCGGCCGCGTAGGTCTCCGGTGACCAGTCACCCTCCCGGGCCATGTCGGCCGAGAGCGAACCGCTGGTCCCTTCGGACGAGCCGCCACCACCGAGAACCTCGAAGAACTTGTCGTCACCCATCTGTCCGCGAAGCCGCTGAGCATTCGCAAGCAGCGCATCGGATCGGTGCACGGCCGGCACAGGCGCATCCGGGTGAAGCTGCTTGATCTGGCGCAGATAGCCCTCAAGGACAGCCTGCTCGACCGAACGCGCATCGAGCATGTGGAAGCTCAGCGTCAGGAACTTCCGGCCTTTCAGAAACGGCTCCGCCTTGTCGATCGGCTCGGCCAACCCCCGAACGTCTTTGGCCAACTCGTTGTGTCGCAGGATCTCCCGCAACACCGCCATAAAGTGCGACTTACCCGAGCCGAACGAGCCGTGCAGGAACTTCGCCTGCGACTTCCCACTCCGCACGGCGTGCGCCACCATCCCGAGCGCGTCATCAAAGTTCCGCCGCAGGTCATCGGTCACGACGTACTTTTTGAGGTCAGCGCCCTCGGACGCCCTGACCACAAAGTCGGAGTCCCCGACCGAGTTCGGGATGTCGATGAGGTCGCGCAACAATGTCAACGTCTACTCCTTAACAGGACTCAGAGTTTTTCGTTCTAGCACTGATCAATCTTATGCCGTGCTAATTGCCGCCAGCCATGGACTCCTGCTCACCTGATCACATCAGCCCGCGGATCTTGACAAGGTCATTCCGATCGGCGCCCAACGTCGCCAGCTCGGCATTGACGAAATTGGTGAAGAACTTCGCTGGAGTGCCTCCCGGGAAGCCCGCACGCTCCTCGTCGAACCATTGCTTCAGCCATGGCTCGAGCTCTGTCAGACCCGCCAGCAATGGGAGCAGGCCCTCTCGCTGCCAGCCGGCCACGTTCTTTCGATCAAGATAGATCGTGGCCAACGCCTGCGCTTGGGATAGTTTGTCCCAACCTGCCCAGCCCACCAGCAATGTGGGATCACCTTCACGACCGACATTCGGGTAAGAGATGAAACGCTCGGCCGGCACGTCAAGCTTGCCCCTGTTACGCCAATAACTTGCTTTAGCGAAGTCGCCGGTGGCGTACTTGGGCGGTAAAGGAATTTCAAGATCCTCGCCTCTGACTTTCCGTCGTTGAAGATCCCATGTATTTTCCCACTGCACGCGCTTCCGCAGACCGCTTTCTTTATACCGAAGCGACGGAAGGTACGGCACATGATCGTCAGTTATCAATTTTCCGATAGTCTTGACCAAATCATATTGGTCAGATCCCACCCATAAGTCCATAACCGACCGAAATACGTCATCGTGACGTACGTGATCAGCCAGCTGCGCTACGGACTTCGGCATGGGGGCGCCCGCCCAGATCTCGTCCGCTTCCAGCCGACCCAATAGCCAGTCGCGCAGCGCCGCCTTCTCCAACGAGCCCCAAGTCGGCCAGTCCCAAGGCCGTTTGAAATCTGGTCGTTCGAGCAACGAGATTCGCGTATCCGACGAAATAGCATCTAGTCGCCGTTGCACAACTGCCCGGTATTCGGCACTCCAAGTGTCAGGTAGCTCCGTGGTCGGCATTCCACCGAAGTCGGAGAACCATCGAGTCTGCGCCCGACCGTCAGCCACCTCACGAGCAAAAACAATCTCAAAAGCGCGCTGCCCGAGAGTGATCTCCGGAGGCGCCGGCGTGGTGAAGTCCCCGTCGGTCAGGCCGTAGCAGCGGTAAGTCTCCCAATCCAGCTCTTCCTGGTGGGCGACCATCTGTCGCTGAAGTGATTCATACTCGTTTCGAGCAGCCTCGAGGCCCGCTCGAGTCGGAACGTCCTGGTTGATGACATTCTCAGGCATGACGGAAGCAAGGCGGCTAGCCAAGGAATCCAGAATTTCGATCTGCCGCTGCGGGAAAGCGTCTGGCAAGGGAAAGGATTTCAGTTTGGTGGAGTTGAATTGATAGAAGTCACGCCATTTCTCACCCTTGGAACTGCCGCCACCCGGCCCGCCTTTGTTATGGCTAACCTGCTTCAGCCAGAAACATCCGGCCGAACTGGCCAGCACCCCGAGCACCTTCAGATATTCCACTTCGGCGGCATCCGGCCCAAGCTTTACGACGGGTGCCGTCCGGTTAAATACTTTTCCACCCCGGTCGAAAACGAAATGATTATGTGTAGCAACCTCGGCATACACGATAGAAAGAGGCGACCTAAGCTTTTCTCGATACAGCTCTTGCCACTCCCACCAGGTAAGCCCGCGCTCCACCATCGGCGTACCGAAACGCTTTCTCCGGTTAATTGCTTCGCGGTAGGTCTCGAAAAGCTTTCCAAGCTCACCCAAGACAGAGATATCCAGCACTTCGAAATTATCTGAATACGGCCACAGGGCAGTATCTGTCGAAATCACTCGAAAGTCTCGAACCGCATCACCCTCGACCAGAGGCACTACTTTGGTCACACCGAGGCGCCGAGCCGCGTCTGCGCTTGCCAAGAGATAGAGGTCGTCTTCTCCGGTAACAGCCGTAATGCCGATCTCCTGCGCAATCTCCCCCAGATTGCGCCGAGAGTTAGACTCAAGATGATCCATTACGTCCGGAGCAGCACCGCCGGACAGGCTCCAAGGATGCCGCGCAAGTCGCTGCCGGTCGAGATCGACACAGTTGATCCACTCAGAATTTGATCCTGGGGCATCAATCTGCCGAACAATCGCACTCCATACCGGGGCATTCTCCGGCATGCTGGGTGTCGAGGTTTCGCCACGAACGCCTAGGATCGCTCTGATGAGTCCGCTGTACCGGAGACTGACAATACGATTTCTACCGACGAGAATAACGGTCGGAGTTCCGTGGTTAGGAATAGATGCGCCCGAAGCGTCAATGACTTCACTCAGCTCGACCTCTCCAGCAAAGTACTCGTTGATGAGCTTTTTGCCGAACTCTCGCTTCATGAAGGAATTAGAGGTGATCTGCCCAACATATCCCGCCCCGCTGCCGTCGGCCGCTCCACGCTTAGCGAGCCTGAAGAACAGTTGCGCAAAGGGAACCGTCAGGACGTACCTCCCGGAGCAAGCCGAGAATCGCTTCCGGTACAGCGATCGAAGCGCACTGTCCTTAACGGCGATATAGGGAGGGTTGCCGACGACTACCGAATATCTCCCCAAGCTCAGGTAATCTGCTAGCTCATCGAAATCCTCGGAATTGAAGGCAAAAGCTTTCGAGTCATTCGATTCGTCGTAAACAAGTTCACCTTGATGGGTCGACGTACGACCCCATCCCAGCAGTGCATCGCCAGTCGCCAGCCGAAGCTCAAAAGCCGGCGCAGTTTCCAGATCGTTGAGGCCACACTCGTTCAGTGCCGCAATCATCAGACGAAACCTGGCAATCGCGACCGCGAACGGGTTGATATCGACGCCCGTTACTTGCGAAAGAGCTTTCTGGACATGAACCCGGACGTCGGTTCCCGGCTCCCGCTGCTTCCATCGAGCCACCAAACGATCGAACGCACCGAGTATGAAGTGCCCTGAACCACAGGTTGGATCGATGACATTTATCTCGGCTAGGCCAAACTCCCGGTAGGCCGGTTCGAACGTGCGGTCAAGGATGAACTTCTCGACGAACTCCGGCGTCTGCAATAGGGCATATGTTTCGCGCGCATGAACAGAAAGATGTTGATATAGGTCACCCAAGAACCGAGTATTCAGCTGCGGTGATTCCAGCGACTGACTACCCTCGCCTTGCCGAAAGAAATCCGACAGCCGTTCGGCTGCCTGACCGGTAATATCGAAGCGCCATACTGGATTATGTGCGTCAAATATCTTACCGGTAGCGCGCAACGAGGCCAAGTAGGTGAAAGACTCGCGTAACCAATGCCTGTCATTATGCAAGGGATGGGAAATCAGATAGCCTTGCCGTTCCTGCAAAGCGCGCTCCGCCGGCGCCGCATGCGCTGGGCCCCCGATCCAGCAACGCCTAACCAGATCGTTATCCTCGCAGAACCGGACGAAAACACAGCTGAGCACCCAAGCCACAGCAGCCTGATCAAGTACGTCTTCCAACCAAGTCTCGAAAGTCGCAGCGGTTCGCTGAGCCTTAATCGCGGACCTATATTCGGCCGTCAGCGACGAGTGCAACTCCGCGATTGCGGCCACCTGGTCTCGTAAATCGTCGACCAGAAGCCTTACCTGGCCTTGCAACGCCTTGAGCTCGATCATCAGGCAGTCCTCTCGCCGACGCGGTTGATCCAGGGGTCCGGCAGCCATAAGGACTGGCTGACCGGAGAAGTCAAAGGAATCTGCTCGGCATCCAGCACGACCGGCTCGGGCCGTCGCGCCGGTACCAGCAACAAGCGAGCCGCCGCCCGAGGGTGGGTCGGGTCGGCCAAACGTTGCAGGAGCTGCATCTGCCCATAGCGAGCGAGCGGCGCAGCCTCGGTGATCAGCAGAGGCCCGTCCCCTGCTAGTAGCTCTTCGACTGCCGGGATGACATGCTTCTGCACCATGACGGTCAAGGCGCGGAAGTTCTGATCGGCTGCATCCCCACTGTCAGCAGCGACGATCGTCTCCCAGGCGAACCTCGTACCGCGCAGCTTGTCGATCAGGAGGGCGGTCACGTCCAGCTCGGTGAGTGGTAACCGGTCGAGTAGAGCGCGGCGGGCCTTGCCGTAGAAGCGCCGGTCGGCTAGGACGGCGAGGTAGGCATTCCGTTCGAGAGCAGTCGCCAGTTTGGCGTCAGACTCGGAGACGTCGGACGGGCCGGCCAGCGGAGCCATGGTGCTGGCCATCCGCGTACTACTGAAGCCGATAGTCCGGGCCGGAGGCACGTATGCTTGCTCGGTCTCGTCCCAGGAGAGCGGCACGTCCAGCGACTCGAGCAAGTTCGTGAGGTGCGGCCGGTTGGGCAAAGGCTCGGCGAGGGGGAACCGGGCCCGCACGCGATCACGCAGCTGATCAACGGCCAGCTTCTGCCCGACCAAGGCGCCGACGGCGAGGCGCAGGGCTCGCTCGGCCGGCATGCCGACGGGATAGAACTGGCCCTGGGCGTTCACATCGGCCAGACCGTGCGTGGCGGCGGCGGCCAACTGCAGTAGCCGGGCCTCGCTGAGGGCGGGCATCCCCTCTGGTTGGGGAACGGCACGCAGACGTTCGATGGCCCGCTGCCGGGTCAGGGGCAGTTCATGCCCGGCGATGGCCGTGGCGGTCTTGCCGAGTTGCACGGCGTACGCAAGGAAGTCGTTCGCCGTGGTTTCGGCCTGGGGGTCATCCGGCTCACGGCCGACCAGCACTGTGCCGGAGCCGTGGAAGCGGTTGTGCGCGACCCGTGACTCGCCGCCGCGCAGCAGCTCGACTTCGACGGCGACCCGCACCAGCCCGACAGCCTGGGCTGTGCGGCGGGGCTCGCCGGAGTAGGAGCCCCGAGAGAGGATCAATGCCTCGGCGATCTCCTCGGAGGACATCACGAGGCCCCGGGTGTCGAGCATGGCGATGATCTCGTCGCGGATTGACGCGATGGCCGGGTTGTCGCGCCACCTCTTGACGTGTTTGCGGATCAGGCTGGAGATCTGCGGCTGGGTCTGGCCCATCGCCGTCGCTGCCTCGGACTGGGACAGCCAGCGCAGATAGCGGCCGCCAGCGGTCGGCGCCTGCCCGAGCAGCATCGCGACCGTGTTGTAGTCCGTGGCGCGCGCACCGGGCAGCAGGATGGCGGCCACGGCTTCGATTCCGAAGGGCACCGCGCCCTCGGCCACCGGTTCGGGTTCGGGTGTGCCGCTGAGTTCCACGCGCAGCGCGCGGACCCGGGCGAGGATCTCCTTGCGGGTGGCGTCGGGAACGCCCTGGGCCCGGGTCAGCGCGGAAGGCTCGTAGTCGAGCAGCTCGCCGACGGAGGCGACGCCGAGCCGGTTGAGGGCGGACAGTGCACGCGGGGTGAGTCCGACTGCATCGAGGGCCGAGGCGCGGGAGAGTGCCTCGGGCAGAGGGGGCGCCTCGCCCGGCCCGACCTCGGCCGGTTCCGGGATCTGATAGAAGATCATCCGCCAGGCGTCGGCCATCTGCTCAGCGGTGGGGAAACGGTCCTTCACCTCGCGGGCGAGGGCCTTGGCGAAGAAGGGTACGAGCCGATCGGCGATGGCGGGCTCAAACTTCGCGGGGTCGAGCGTCACCTCGTCCTTCACCGTGGCGGGGTTGGCGTCGCTGCCCCAGCGCGGGAGTGTCCCGGTCGCCATCTCGAAGAGCGTGACCGCGGCCGAGAACCGGTCGGCGGCGGTGTCGTAGCGCAGGCGCCGGGGCGGGCCGAGGAACGGGTCCAGATAGGGCGGAGTGCCGGCGGTGATCTGCTCGGGTGCGGCGGCGGCCAGAGAGAAGTCGAAGATGCAGAGGTGGGGCTGCCGGTCGCTGGGCCGGGGCCGGGCCGCGAGGTTGGCCGGCTTGATGTCGCGATGCATGACGCCTTCGCCCTCGAAGAACGTCAGGATGTCGAGCAGGTCCCGGCCGTAGCGTTCGAGCAGGTCGAGGGCGAGGCGGCGGCCACCCTCGAGGTCCTCGGCGAGGGTGCGCTCACCGGCGATCTCCAGGACCAGGGCCGTCCGGCCGCCGATCGTCACGGGCTCCCCGATCAGGGCGGCTACCTGCCAGTGGTGGTGCATCTTGCGCAGCACCCCGGCCTCGCTGTTGAGCCGCTCTGCGAACTGCTCGTCGCGGGCCACCTTGAGTACGACCTCGCGTTTGCCGTCCCCTGTTTCCTGCGACACGAGGAGCGCCGTCGCGGTGGCACCGCTGCCCAGGCGGCTGACGACCGTCCATCCTCCTTCGAGGATGTCGCCCTTGTGCGCTTCCAGCGGGTCGACGATCGGCTCGGGTTCGGGAGCGGTCAGTTCGTCCCAGACCTGCTCGATCCGCTCGCGGAACTTCGCGACGCTGGCGAGCCGTTTGCCGGGGTCCCCGAACGTCGCGTCGTAGACAAGGGTGGCCAGGGTGCCCGGGATGCCGTCGGCCGAAGCCGACAGGTTCAGGCCGCCGTCGCTGACCGCGGCGACGAGTTCTTCGGGAGACTCAGCTGGGGTGTTGCCGGTGAAGATCCGATAGGCGATGGCGCCGAGCGAGAAGACGTCGAGCGGAATACCGGGCACGTCGATTCGATGCGCAGCCTCGGGTGCTTGATAGCGGCGTACGTCGTCGTCGAAGAACAGCTCTAGGCCAGCACCGTCGGTGGAGGTCACTCGGGTCATCCGGGTGGCATCGGCGAGGCGGCCGCCGGCCTGCCACTCCGTGACCTGGTACTGCGGACGAGTGCTCTCGGGGTGCCGTACGTAGATGGCCTGCGGGTTCAGCGCTCGGTGGGCCAGGCGGCGGCTGTGGGCGTACGCGATGATCTCGGCGATGTCGTCGATGACCTGCAACCGCTGCGCGAGGGTCATCTTGTCCTCGTGCTGCAGGAGCCACTGGTCAAGGCGTACGGAATTGGGGTCGTGGTTGAAGATGACCGCCGGGCCGAAGGAGTGCTCGGTCAGGTCGAGCGCCTGGGACACGCCGGGGTGCTGGATGCCTTGGAGCAGGCGGAACTCGCGCTCCGCGGCTCGTTTGATGATCGGTATGTCTTCGGTGGCGGCCTTGCTGGTCAGGTAGAACCGCACGCGCCGGGTGATCTGCTGGTCGATGATGTGCTTGGCGATGAAGTCCTGCCAGCCCACGCCCTCGGCGAACGGCTTGCCGTGTAGCAGCAGTTGATTGATTTTGCGGTCGGCCACGGACGGGCGGATATTGGCGCCACGCACGAGTTCGACGATCTGCTGGCCGCGCGCGGGATCAATGGCGGGGCCGTGCTTCGGGCGGTCGAGCATGAAGAGCTTGAGGCTCGGGAGGTTCGATTCCGGATGATTGTCGAGCCCGTAGATGTGCTGGGCGCCGATCGCATCGAGCTGTGAACGCATGTTGCGGGCGTGCAGGAAGACCGCGGCACCGACGAACGGAACCAGCTTGTCCTTGCCGTGCTGCTTTGCGTAATAGCGGATCAGGCTGGCCAGGCGTTTCGCTTTCCGGTTAGCCAGGATCAGCGGATTGTCGTATGGCTGAAGCCTTTGATTAGGCATGCGGCGGACCCACTGAACGCCGCCGCCGGCGATCTCGCCCTGCCAGTGCTTCAACTCGACGACATAGAGACCGCTTCGGGTCAGGACCAGCGCATCGACTTCGTTGAGTGAGCCGTCGGTGCCGAGGAACTCGACATTCGCCCATACGTGGAACGGGTCCTGGTCAGGCAGGTATGAGGCCAGCTCACGCAGGCCGTCCTTCTCCCACTCGAAGCTGCTGGGATTGATCTCTTCCCAGCGCGGTGAGTCCTGCCGCACCACTGCCCCCATCCGTCTTGCCGCCACGAGATCGCGCATTTCACACCACAGAAGACGCTAGCTTCCGTTCAGTCCGCGGTGGGTGGTAACCGTAACCGGCGTCTTATTCACGTGACGCGCGGGCCACGCCGTGCTCATCAGGTACGGACGATTGTTCAGACCTTCCCAGCCAATCGTCGGATTGATCATGACGGCGGCCCGCCGCGTCTGCGGACTCCATCATTTCTGAGGCCTACCGAATCACCTACCTATCTGTCCTCCGAACGGATGGATGCGAGGAGGTCAGCTACCTCGGCCGGGCTTGGCTTGGTGCCGCCGGGAAGCCGCCGTACGTCACTGAGTAGCCCTGACAGCGTCCGGCGTGCCTGCTGGTGGTGCCCGGACTGCAGTTGCAGCAGAGCAATCTGCTTGCGGAGGTCGAGTGTCCGCGGATCCTCCGCCCCGTGGGCAGCGCGCCGATCCGCGAGCAGGGCGTCGAGTTCGCCGAGCGCCTGTCCCCCTCGCCCAGTCATGGCATGGCAGATCGCCTGCTTGACCCGGCAGTCGAAAAGAAGGTCGGGCGAGATGACTGCGCCGGCGTCGAGATCCTCGGCAAGCGCCTCGAAAACTGGGGCCGCGCGGTGGTAGTCCCCGCCTTCGAAGAGCGCCGTCGCCAGCTCGTACCTGATCCGGACTACGTCCTTGTCGACGTTGCCGAAGACCTGCCGGGCAGCCAGCTCCGTGTCACTGAGCAGTTCCGCGGCCTGGCTGAAGCGAGACTCCTGGGCCAGTTGCCGGGCATCGTTACGCGCCTGGGCGAGGTCGTGTCGTGTGACTGCTGCGGCCTCCCGCGCCGGTTCGGCGACGGTAACCGGCTCGGGCGAAGACACACAGTTTGCCGTCGGTGACCGGGACACCCGGCTGACCAGCTCGGCATACATCCGGACGGGGCTGGGCTGGCCGGGCGCAGCGAGAACGCCGGGAAGCGGGCCCAGGTCGGCCGCGAATGGCGCCAGTCGGTCGTACACGTCGAGGGCACTCGCCGGCCGGTCCTCCGGCCGCTTCTGGAGAAGGTCGAGAACGAGTCGTTCGACCTCCGCGGGGATGTCTGGGCGCATCGACCGCAGTCGTGGCGGCCTGTCCTTCACTTGCTGGGTCATGACCGAGTAAGTCGTCGGGCCAGTGAATACGTGGTCGCCACTCAGCATCTCGTGAAGAGTGCAGCCGAGCGCGTACAGGTCGGTCGCCGGCTCGCTGAGGTTCGCCTCGACCTGTTCGGGGGCCATGTAGGCAGGGGTACCGATCGGCTGCCCGGTCATGGTGATGCGGGAAAAATCGGCCAGGGTCGGTGCGACGGCGAGTCCGAAGTCGAGCACCTTGACGCAGCCGCTCGGTTCGAGCATCAGGTTGCCCGGCTTCAAGTCGCGGTGCACCAACGAAGCAGCATGTGCGGCAGCCAGCACAGAACATGTCTGCGCGGCGATAGCACTCGCCCAGCCGATCGGGAGCGGTCCCTGCTCGGCAATGAAATCGGCGATGCTGAGGCCATGCACCCGCTGCATGACCAAGAAAGGCCGGCCCTGTTCGTCGGTGCCCGCGTCATAGACGGCAGGTACGCCAGGGTGCTCCAACCGCGCCGTGATCTTCGCCTCGCGCAGGAAGCGTCGCAGGTCTTCTTGCTCTGTCTCGCCGGATCTGACGCGGATGAACTTGACCGCGATCTCCCGGTCCAGCCGGGTGTCGTGGCCGAGCCAGACCTCACCCATTCCGCCTCGAGCGAGCGGACTCTGCAACTCGTACCGCCCGTCGCCGAGCGTTCGCCCCGGCACCTGTCTCACCCCGCCTAACTCGGCCGGCTCGTCGGCCGACGACGATCATCCTTGCGCATACGAAATGATCGATTCCATAGCCGTTCAGTCAACTGTGACGGACAGCAGCCCACCGGCCAGTCCGTCCGCAGTACGGCGAGCTAGTTGCCCGCCGAGCAATGTGGCGGCCCGGAGGGCAGCGTCGAACTCCTGCAGGTTCCGGAATACCTCTCCGTGCCGGCGTTGCTCGTCGATCGGGATTCGCGGCACCTGGGCCTTGCGGACGTCGTAACGCTGCGACGCCGATGAGGCGCCGGCCTGGCGTTTGTTGGCCGACGTCCGCAGGTATCCAGCCAGGAACCAGGGGTCGAGCGCCGACGCGTCGCAGCGCAGCAGGTGCAGGTTACGTCCCAGCAGTGCCTCGCCCTCTGAAACAACCCACGCCAGAAGATGGTCGGCGGCGATCGGCACGACCACGTCGCCCGGCTTCACCGTGATTTGCGGGGTCGGCCGCGTATCGGCGCGGCCAGTGGCGTGCCGCCCTTCGAGGACGTCGTCGCTGGTCAGCACGGGCAAGGAACTGGCCTCGGCGCCGCCGACCCGTACCGGGCCCAGCAACTGCAGGGCCCCCGCGCGAATGAGCTCAGCGAGCGTTACCGACGGCGGGTGACTCGAGCTCTCAGCGGCCTGGGCCAGCACCGGCAGGAGTCCGGGCAGAGATTTCAGCACCCTTACGAGGTCATCTCTGCTCTCTCTGACTCCGAAAACCGAGATCTCGTCGCTGCCGACGGTCGCACCGTACCGGCCCGGGGTCAGGTCGACCTCGTCGTCCAGCAGGTCGATCACCGGAATCGCGTACCCACCTGCCTCCAGGTCGCGGATCCGTTCGTAGGCCCGCTCGATCGGGTCGCTTGTCGTGTCGAGCAGCCGCACCTCGGAAACCGCCGATGTCGACTTCTCCAGCACCCAGAGATGCAGGTTGACGCCGTGTGGCGCGGCCGCCCCCAGCGGGAGCGCGACGATCGCCCGCAGAGCTCCCCGCCGCAGCAGCTCAGCTCGGATGCGACGACCGGCCCGGCGACTCGCCGCCGACGGGGGCATGAGCAGGACGGCCCGGCCGCCCGGTGCGAGGTGGGCCAGTGCGTGCTGTACCCACGCCAGCTCGGGCTCCGTGCGCGGCGGCACCCCGAACTCCCAGCGCCGGTCGTAGCCGAGCTCCTCGTGACCCCAGTTGGTCAGCCCGAACGGCAGATTGGCCACAACCGCATCGACCACCAGTGAAGGGAACGCGTCACGCCTCAGGGAGTCGTCCGTGCGGATCTCGCCGTCCAGGTCGTGCGCGGCCAGCCATAGGGCCGCCAAGCGCGTCGCCGCCCCGTCGACATCCTGTCCGTACAGCGTCGTTGCCCCGGCCCGCGCGGCCGCCCGCAACAGCCGGCCGGTTCCGCAGGCCGGGTCCAGGACCTTTCCTTCCCGTACGCGGGCCAGCTCGACCATCACATCAGCCAGCGCATCAGGGGTGGTCACAGCGCGTTGACCGGGCAGGTCGGCGAACCGGTCCCACAGGGATTCCAGTGCGGCCCGAGGGGTTGACGCAAGAGCGTCCAGAGGCGCGCGGAGATCCTCATAGGGCAACGGGACGCGCCCGAGCAAGTGATCGCCCGCGGTGGCCAGGACCTCGGCCGGATCGCCGGCGGCGGCCAGCAGGCTGCGCCAGAGGCGGTCCTCGTCGGCGACGGCGGGCAGTTTGCCCTGCGCAGCCAGCCACTGCTCGATCTGGTCGAGGTCGAACTGCGGGCTCGCGGCTGTGCCACCCACCGGGGCG
The DNA here is from genome assembly GCF_018829635.1 of Paractinoplanes bogorensis. GTDB lineage: Bacteria > Actinomycetota > Actinomycetes > Mycobacteriales > Micromonosporaceae > Actinoplanes > Actinoplanes bogorensis. The sequence goes on along the minus strand of NZ_JAHKKG010000011.1, from coordinate 160,415 downwards.
GGGAAAGTGTCGTACCGCTTGCGCCAGTTGCTGACGGCGGCCCGCCCCACGCCGGCCAGGCGGGCGATGTCGGCGGCGGTCACTCTCGCTTTCTGCTGCACGAATGGCAGTGTACACATGCGTCAAGCTCGAGCGCTGTTGACAGAGTTGTCGTCCGCCGGGCCTAGAGCGGCGACACAAGAGAGGATCGCCGCAGGCCACGCTGTCGCCTGCGACGATCCCGGTTCATCCGAACAAGAACTTCTGGGTCAGGCTGCGGCGAACGTCGTCGAGGCTCCTGCGCCACTGACGATCACTCGCGCATCGCTCGCGAGCTGTTTGCGAACCGTCAGCCAGGCGCGCTTGTAAATTGCTTCGTCGACCCCGTAACCGGTGACAGCCACCTTGAGCTCCTTCCCGGTCATCGGGCCGTCCGCCTCCTGGCAGGCCTGCACGAGGATGGCGAGCGGGTCCGCCTCGAAGCCGGCCCGCAGCGCGTCGGGCTCGACGAGGGCCTGGAACTGCAGCGACCCGCGGGAGCAGACCTTCTCGAAGTCGCCCAGATAGCTCTCCTCCTCGGCGCCGTCGTCCCACTTGATGACGAAGAGGCTCCCGTCCTGGGAGATCACCGTCCCCACTCGTATGGGCTTGTTGGCCGTGTAGGGAAGTCGTACAACCGCCTGCTGGTCAATCACAGAGATGATTTTAGTCGTCGGCCGCCCGCCCCGGCCGGTTACCGCACCCCTCGAAGGTGGCGGCCACCCTCGCGTACATGATCCAGTCGTGCCGGTGTACACACCCGTCCTTGCGCAAGCTTGTTGACATAGTTGTCGGACGCTGCTTTTATGAACGGCGTCACGTTAGTGTTCACAAGCCCCTGGAGTTTCCGCCATGACTTACCCCCAGCAGCCCTCCTTCGGCCCGCCTCCGCCCGCCGTGCCGGCCAAGCGCCGCAAGTGGCCCTGGATCGCCGGGGGTGCGGGCGTGCTCACGCTGCTTCTGTGCTGCGGCGGGGCGATCGCCACGTTCAAGGGCAGCGGCGACAGCGAGGAGCCGGCTGCGGCCTCGGTGGCGGCCGACGAGACGACGGCCGCGCCCAAGAAAGCGGTTTCGAAGGCCGCGGAAAAGCCCCAGCCGAAGGCCGCGGGTTTCGGCACGGCGGTCAAGGACGGCGATTTCCAGTTCACGGTCACCGGCATGAAGTGCGGCGTGGCCAAGGTCGGCGGTCAGTACCTCAGCCAGAAGGCGCAGGGGCAGTTCTGCCTGATCAGCGTTCAGGTGAAGAACGTCGGTAAGGAGGCGCAGACGCTCATCGACTCGGCGCAGAAGGCCTTTGACGCGGCGGGTACGGAGTTCTCAACGGATTCGACCGCGGGCATTTACGCCAACGAGGATCAGCAGGTCTTCTTCCAGGAGATCAACCCCGGCAACACCGTACGGGGAAAGCTTGTTTTCGATGTCGCCAAGGGCACCAAGCTCACGACGATCGAGCTGCACGACTCCTCGTTCTTCTCGAGTGGCGTCAAGGTGGCGCTCAAATGACCAGGACCATCAGGTTCCTCCTGTACGGGCTGGCCGGCGCGGTTCTGCTGTCGGCCGCGATGATCACGGGGGCGGTCGTCTACTCATCGAACAAGCCCGCGACGACGCCGGCCGCGTTCGTGGAAGCGACACCCGTTCCGTCGTTCGAACCGATCACGCCCGCGGCCACAACGAGCGCACCGATGGCCCCGCCGACAACGAAAGCGGCCAAGGCGGCGCCCATCACGTTCGAGAAGCTGACCGCGCGCGAATGGAAGAAAGTCGCCAAGTCGCCGGACGACTATCTCGGTGACCACTACGTGGTCTACGGCGTGGTGACCCAGTTCGACGCGGCGACCGGATCGGACAGTTTCCGCGCGGATGTGGACGGCGTGCGGCGCGCGAGTGAGTACGACTACGACACCAACACGATGTTCGTCGGCGAGTCGTCGGTGCTGGCCGACCTGGTCGAGGACGACCGGTTCACGGCCAAGGTGACGGTTCTCGGTTCGTACGACTACGAGACCCAGATCGGCGGCAGCACGACGGTGCCGCAGTTGCACGTTGTTTCGGTCCAGGTTCTGTGAAACGGGGAAGCGAATGAGTGAGACCACGCAGTTGGAGCGGCACGAGCCGGGACTGCACGTTTTTGCCGAGTTCAGTGGGGACGAGGACGCGCCCAAGCGGCTGGTCGTGGAAGCGCCGCGGGTCACCCGCGAGACGCTGCGGCGAGTGGCTCGGCACCTCGGGGACATGGCGGTTGAGTACGCGGGGCCGGTGCTGGCCGTGGGGGCGCGGCAAGTGATGATCGCGCGGTACACCGAGGACCAGGTCGCGACGCTCCCGGCTGATGGGACGGCGTTTCACCGGGGGCTGTTGGACATTCGCGACGATCTGGCGGCTCGCGGTGTGGACAACTCCGAGCAGGTTCTTGCGCGGGCCATGCGCGTACCGGAGGAAACGCTTGTGGCTTGTCTGCGGGTGGCGCGCGAGCGGCTCGCTCAGTAGCCGGCGTCGTCGAGGGCCTTTTCGGTCAGCGTGCGACCGAGTTCGATCAGGTCGGCGGCCCGGTGGAAGTCCATGATCCCGCTGGCGCTGACCGGGACGGCGATGTGGATGTCGGGTGGCAGACCGGCCATGCGGTAGCGGGCGATCAGGTCTTGCATGGCATCCAGGGAGAGGCCGAGGACGTCGCCGATGCGGAGGTCTTCGGGAGCGGACGTGACCCCCGTGGCCTGGGCGCTCCGGCTGGTGAAGACCTGCCGTAGCCGCGCCCAAGAGGGTGCCGCGGCCGCGCGTACGGGGCTGGCGGGCTCCTGCGCCGGCCGCGGTGCCTGCAACGAGACCGCCACGGTCAGGTCGGCGCCCGAGGCGGCCGTGGGCTCGATCGGCACCGGGTTGAGCAGGCCGCCGTCGGCCAGGACGCGACCGTTAACGGTCACTGGGGTGATCACGCCGGGGATGGCGATCGAGGCGCGGATGGCCGAGCGGAGCGAGCCCCGCTGGAACCACACCTCGCGGCGGGCGGCCAGGTCGGTGGCGACGGCGGTGTACGGGATCGGCAGGTTTTCGATCTCGACGTCGGTCAGGAAGTCGTTGAGATGGTTGATCAGGCGGTCGGCGCCGATCGCGCCCGCCCCGGACCATTTCGGATCCATCAGCCGCAGCACGTCGGGGCGTTTGAGGGCGACCGCCCAGTCGGTGAACGCCTTCAGCCGGCCGGCGGCGTGGACGCCGCCGACCAGGGCGCCCATCGACGAGCCGGCGACCGCGCAGACGTCGAAGCCGCGTTCCTCCAGCACCTGGAGGACGCCGATGTGCGCGTAACCCCGGGCGCCACCCGACCCCAGCGCGAGCGCGACTCGCTGCGACATGCGCCGATGCTAACGGAGCCGGGTGGACGCCCGGCCCCGTCAGCGGCCTGGGTCACACCGGCTGGGTCACCGGCGCCGGCGTCGGTGACGAGCCGAAGGTCAACCCATCGTCACCACGGTCGATCACGATGCGTTGCCCCGGGCGCACCTCGTGGAAGAGGATCTTCTCGGCCAGGGCGTCCTCGATCTCGCGCTGGATCACCCGGCGCAGCGGGCGGGCGCCCATCGCCGGGTCGAATCCTTTGCGGGCCAGATATTCGCGGGCGGCGTCGGTCAGCTCGATGTCGATGTCCTTGTTGCGCAACTGGGTCTCGATGCGGGCCATCATGACGTCGACGATCTCGACGACCTGGGTGATGTCGAGCGGCGGGAACACGATCGTGTCGTCGATCCGGTTGAGGAATTCGGGGCGGAAATGCTGTTTCAGCGCCTCCCTGACCTGCCGGCCGGGGATCCCCTCCGACGAGTTGAATCCGAGCGGGACACCGGAGAACGATCGCGTGCCCAGGTTGGTCGTCAGGATGATGACCGTGTTCTTGAAATCGACGATCCGGCCCCGCCCGTCGGTGAGACGGCCGTCCTCGAGAATCTGCAGCAGCGCGCCGAACACGTCGGGATGGGCCTTCTCGATCTCGTCGAACAGCACCACCGAGAACGGCTTGCGGCGCACCTTCTCGGTCAGCTGCCCGCCCTCGTCGTGGCCGACATAGCCGGGAGGCGCCCCGACGAGCCGCGACACCGTCGAGTGGTCGTGGAACTCCGACATGTCGAGCTGAATCAGCGCGTCCTCCGAGCCGAACAGGAATTCGGCCAGCGCCCGGGCCAGCGACGTCTTTCCGACGCCGGAAGGGCCGGCGAAGATGAACGATCCGGATGGCCGACGAGGATCTTTCAACCCCGCCCGCGTACGCCGGATCGCCTTCGCGACCGCACGGACGGCCTCGCCCTGTCCGATGACCCGGCGGTGCAGTTCGTCCTCCATTCTCAGCAGCCGGGCGGTCTCCTCCTCGGTCAACTGATAGACGGGAATGCCGGTCGACTGGGCCAGCACCTCGGCGATCTGTTCCGAGCCGACCTCGACCCGCCGCTCGGCCACGGCCCTTTTCTCGTCGTCGCGGATCCGGGCGGCCCGTTCGAAGTCCTGAGCGTCGATCGCCGCCTCCTTCTCCCGTCGCAGCCGCGTCAGGGCGACATTGCGCTCGGGCGCGGTCAACTGCTCGATACGGGCCTTTGCGCCGGCCTCGTCGATCAGGTCGATGGCCTTGTCGGGCAGGAAACGGTCGGCGATGTACCGATCGGCCAGAGTCACCGCGGCCGTCAGAGCGGCATCGGTGAAGGTGACGCGGTGATGGGCCTCGTACCGGTCGCGCAGCCCTTTCAGAATGTCGATCGCCTGCGCGTACGTGGGTTCGTCGATCCGCACCGGCTGGAAGCGCCGGGCCAGCGCCGCGTCCTTCTCGAAATACTTCCGGTACTCGGCCGTGGTGGTGGCGCCGATCGTCTGCAACTCGCCCCGGGCCAGCATCGGCTTGAGGATGCTCGCGGCGTCGATCGCCCCCTCGGCCGCACCCGCACCCACCAGGGTGTGGATCTCGTCGACGAACAGGATGATGTCGCCCCGGGTGCGGCATTCCTTGACGACCTTCTTGAGGCGTTCCTCGAAATCGCCGCGATAGCGGGAACCGGCCACCAGCAGGCTCAGATCGAGCGTGTAGATCTGCTTGCCGGTGAGCGCATCCGGAGCGGTTCCGCGGACGATCTGGTGGCACACGCCGTCGACGATCGCGGTTTTGCCGACGCCCGGGTCGCCGAGCAGCACCGGGTTGTTCTTGGTGCGGCAACAGAGGACGACCATGACCCGTTCGATCTCACGGTCACGGCCGATGACCGGGTCGAGTTTGCCGTCGCGGGCGCGCTGAGTGAGGTTGACGCCGTACTGGTCGAGAAGCTCACTCGGGCGGGTCACCGGCTCCTCGGGACTTTGCAGCAGGGCGAGCACCTCACTGCGTACGCGGGAAGGGTCTAATGTCTTTTCGCCCTCGCGGACCAGTGCCAGCAGAATGTGCTCGGTGCCGATGTAGTGGTGGCCGAGAGCGAGCGACTCGCGCAGCGCCAATTCCAGCACCTTCTTGGCGGCCGGGGTGAACGGGATGTGCCCGCCCGGCGCGATGTCGCCGCTTTCCAGGTGCGCGCGGACACTCTCGAGAGTCACGCCGAGATTGTGCAGAACCTGTCCGGCGATGCCGTCACCCTCGCGGATCAGGCCGAGCAGGAGATGTTCGGTGCCGATGTAGTCGTGGTTGAGCGTGCGGGCTTCCTCCTGGGCCAGCACGACGACCCGGCGGGCACGGTCGGTGAATCGTTCGAACACGACACTCACGTCCTCGCGGCGAGGCCCCACGCACCCCACCCGATAGACGCGTGTCATCGCGAATGGGTGAAGAGCGCTGAGTCTGAGCCTCTTGGCGAAAACGCGGGGCCCGCGTGGGGGGCCTCGCCTCGCTCGTGCAGGCGCGGCTGCCCCCTCAACATACAACGGCCGTCCTACGATGGCGCGAAGGGAGGACCGCGATGACCGGAACGAAGCACCGCCACCCCGTCCCCGACCGCGCCCGCCGGCGGGCCGTTCGAGCGCTCGCCGCCCAGCTGGGAGTGGCCTATTCGGTCGCCGCCCGCCTATTGGCGAACGAGAGGTCGTTCGCTCAACGCGAACAACGTCCTTTCCACGCCCGGGTCCGCGACACCCGCGAGGCGGTCGATCTGCCCTTGGGCCGTGCGGCGCGCGTCGTGGCACGTTTCCGTGGCGGCGAGGAGCATCGGCAAACGGTTCTGGCGATGCTTTACGCCACGGTTCTGCACGAGTCGCCGTCCCTGCGCCCCGAGCCCGACGAATTGGCATGGGTGGCCGAACTCGGCGAGGACGCCGCCGTCGACATCACGTGCGCGGCGCTCGACCGCGCGGCCCGGGCCCTGCTCGACCAACAGCCTTGGCAGCTGTGGACTCGCATCGAGGCCGCCCTCACAGCCGGTGAGGCGGGCGACGACCGACGCGTACGGGACGTGTCGATCACCCTGGGCCGCGAACTACGGACGGTGAGCCTGCGCGGTTCGCTGGCCGGCACGAGGCAGATGCTGGACGCGCTGCTGGGCCCGCAAAATGATCTCAGCGTTGCCGGGCAGGCTACTCGATGACGATCGCCTGGTAGTCGAGGGTTCGCTCGTCTGTGCCAAGAGCGGGGTGGGGCCGGCCGGAGGCATAGACCAGAGCACGGGCGGTCAGGTCCTCGGCCAGACCCGAGCGGTCGGCCAGCCAGGCCACCCAGCTCGGCAGGAGCTCGATCACCCGCGGGGCATAGTCGGCCCCGAACTCGGCCCCGGCCGTGGTCGCCACGAAGGCCACTCGGTGCGGTGAGCAGCACTGGTAGAGGGCGGGAACCTCACAGCCCCAGACGTCAGCCAGCGCGTCGGCCACCTCGTCGAGGTCTTCCGGCACAGGCCCGGTCGCGCGCTCGCGGTGCCACTGGGCGAACTCCGCCGGGCCGGGCTGCGCGGAACGGGAGGGACGAGGCTTCGACTTCATACCCACGTCGAGCACCACCTCGGCGAGCCGGCGGCTGCGATAGAACTCGGCGAACTGGTCGGCACTCTCACCGCCCAGAATCGACAGGTTGTCCGCCCCGGGCATCAGGTCCTCCAGCAGCGACCGGTCGTCGACCTCGGTCCACCGGGCATCGCCGGTGGACGTCAGGCCGGCACCGGACTGCCAGGCCGCCAATGCCTGCTCGGGTGAGTCGTAATAGCCGCTGCGGACCGTCAGGGGACTCATGGTGCAGGCGTCGATGTCCCACAGATACCAGCGAACCGGGCCGCCAGACGCAGCGAAGCCGGCGGTGACCGCGAAGCGACTGCCGTAGCGGTCCCGGGCCCATGACACCCTGCCGATCAGCGACGCCGGGACGGGCAACTCCGGCGGCTCGACGTCGCCGGGCCACTCGTTGAGGTCGGGAAGCAGCTCACTGACCTCTTCAAGGGAGGCGGCGGGCAAGATCTCGATAATCATGTCCAATACGCGCCATACCGCCAACGGATCCTCGCCGCTCCGGAGTGACCGCTCGACGCCGGCGCGGGCCGCGCGGACCAGGGCCAAGGCGAAGTCGCCCGGCCCGGCATACTCGTTCCGCGGTCGCTGATCCCACTCACGCAGCAGTGGTCCGAGCCGCGCGCAGAACTCGTCCTCCAGAGCGGGGCCGCCGCTCTCCCGGCCGTACGCGGTCAGTTCGGCGATCAGCGCGCCGGCCGAGGGGCCGGCCAACGCCGCTCGACGCACCCGCCCACGTTCCGCCTCCGCGAGAACGTTCTGCACCTGCCTGTCCTGGCGCGCCTTCCTGGCCAGGAGCTGGTGCTGGTTGGCGGTCTTCTTCGACTTGCGTTTCCGCGATACGGGCACCGGCGAAGCGTAGCCACGTCGAGCGCGACAGATCCGCGGCGTCACCCGGGTGGGTCAGGCAGCTTTGCGCTTCGGCTTGGCTGTTTTCGTCGCCGCCTTCCTCGCCGGCGCCGCCTTCTTCGTCGTCTTCTTCGCCGGAGCGGTCTTCCTCGCCGGCGCGGCGGTGGTGCGACGCTTGGAGGCGGCCTCCACACTCTTGCGCAGGATGTCGAACAGGTCGGACGCCGCGGTCGGGTCCGGGGCCGGCTCCGCCGTCTTGACCTACTTGCCCTTCGACTTGGCCTTGATCAGCTTTTGGACGCGGTCCTGGTAGGTGTCGCGGAAATCGGCCGGCTTCCACGGGCCCGCCATCGAGTCGATCAGCTGCTGGGCCATCTTCAGCTCGGCCGGCTTGGCCTGGTTGCGGCGGGGCAGGTCGTCGATCTGGTCGGCCGGGTCGCGTACCTCGTCGGCGAAGTACATGGTCTGCAGGACCAGCATCTTGCCGTCGGCGCGGATGGTGGTCAGGTATTCCTTGCCGCGCATGACCAGGGTGCCCACGGCGGCCCGGCCCGAGTCGGCCATCGCGTCGCGCAGCAGGCCGTAGACCTTGGCGGTCTCTCCCTGGCCGGGGCCCAGCCAGTACGTCTTCTGGTAGTACAGCGGGTCGATGTCGGCCAGCTCGACGAACCGGTGGATGTCGAGGCTGCGTGACCGGCCCGGCGCCACCGAGTCGAGCTCGTCCTGGTCGAGGTAGACGCCGTCGACGCCCTTGACGATGTCGTCGTAGTCGACCTCCTTGCCGGTGCGCTCGTTCACGCGCCGGTAGCGGATGCGGTCGTCCGTGCCCTTCTCGAACTGGTGGAAGCTGACCTCGTGCTCGCGGGTGGCCGAATACATCGCCACCGGCACCGAGACCAGACCGAAAGTGATCGCACCTGTCCAGATCGGTCGCGCCATGAGCGTTTCACTACCCGGTGTAGGTCCTGAGAAACGGCTGAACAGGGTCGGGAACCGGCCTGATCGGGGCGCCATCGGGCGTACCGTCACAAATGTGACCCCCGGAAAGCCTGCCCGTGCGGCCGGGGTACGCCGGTCGGCGGTCGCGCTCGTGCTCGTCGCCCTGGTCGGGCTGGCCGGCACCGCGATGGCCGCGATAGCGCTGCACAACGCCGAGCGGGACCGGCTGACCCGGGCGCTCGGACAGCGTACGACGATCATCTCGCAGGCCATCTCGGCCGAGGTGAGCCGCTACGCGAACTCGCTCACCGACCTGGCCGCCGCGGTCGGGGCGCAGGCCGAGCTCGAGTCGGCCGAGTTCACCGCGATCACGGCGGGAGTGGACCGGCGGCGGCTGCCTGGGGCGACCGGGCTCTCGCTGGTCATCCAGGCACCCGACGCTCAGGTGGCCGCGCTGCAGCAGCGGTGGCGGCAACGCGGTGCCACGGAATTGACGCTGCGCCCGACCGGGAGCGGCCCGCACCGGTTCGCCGTCCTGGACAAGTCACTCGACGACACCGGCTCGTCGGCCGGACTCGACCTGTCCCGCTCGACGCAGGCGGTCGAGGCGATGAACGCCGCCGAGGCGGGGCACCGGGTGACCGTCAGTCGTACGTACCGGCTGCTCAAGGATTCTGATCTCGCCCCGGAACGCCGCCAGCTGTCGTTCGTCTTCGTCGCCCCGGTCTACGCGACGTCGCCGGGTGCGCCGGACAGCGGACGGTTCCGGGGCTGGCTGGTGCTGGGTGTGCGCGGCGGGGACTTCCTCAGCGAGGTGGTGGCCGATTCGGCGGGCGACCGGGTGGCGGTCACGCTGCTCGACGGCAGCACGGGCGACCCGCTGCCGATGGCCGACTGGCGACCCGAGGTGGCGTTGGACCCGTCTGCGGGCGTACGGGAAACCGAAGTGACAGTCGCACAGCGTGCCTGGACCCTGCGGGTGGAAGCCACTCAGCGGCTTCTCGCCGGCACCGACCAGGGCCTCGACAAGGTGGCCTGGCTGGTCGGGGCCGTGCTGACCGCGCTGCTGCTGGCGCTGACCGCGACCGTGGTGACCTCGCGAAACCGGGCGCTGCGGCGGGTCGACGAGGCGACCGCGGCCCTGCGCGACGACATCGAACGGCGCGAGGAGGTGGAACGGCGGCTGCGGCAGCGCGAAACGGAGCTGGTCGGCTTCGCCGGGGTGGTCGCGCACGACCTGCGGAGCCCGCTCGCCCGGATCATGGGGTACGCGGACTTCCTGCAGGAGGAGGCGTACGAACGGCTCGACGACATGCAGCGCGACTTCCTGGCCCGGCTGCGCACGGGCGCCGACCACATGCGGGTGCTGATCGACGACCTGCTCGACTACGCGACCGCCGAGAACCGCGCGATGTCCACCGTGCCGGTCGACCTGCACCGGCTGGCGTCCGAGATCGCCCGCGAACGCTCCGGCGACCGCCCGGCCGAGGTGACGGTGGGTGAGCTGCCCACGGTCTACGGCGATCCGACGCTGCTGCGCCAGGTGCTCGACAACCTGATCGGCAACGCCATCAAATACACCCCGGCCGACCGCGAGCCGTGCGTACGCGTCGACTGCTACCCGGTGGCCGCGGGCCGATGGCGCTGCGAGGTGAGCGACAACGGAATCGGCATCTCCGAGAAGGACCGCGCAGCAGTGTTCGACGCGTTCACGCGGGTCGGCGGAAGCGAGAATTTCCCCGGTACCGGCCTGGGGCTGGCCATCGTCCACCGCATCATCGAGCGCCACCACGGCCGCGTAGGCGTGGACCCCAACCCGTCCGGCGGCAGCACGTTCTGGTTCACGGTCCCCGAGGACGCCCGGGTTCCGGCTTCGCATTGACACCATTTCCCCGTACGCGGGTAAGCGCGCACCTTCGAGCAAGAGTGCGCGGACCGGGGCGTACCCGATCCGCGCATCTTCGCTCAACTGCTCATTCGCTCAACTTCGCTCAGCTCAGCGTGCAGCTCACCGTGGCCGGGGTGGCGGCCGGGCCGCTGCCGATGAAGCCGAACGATGTGCTTGCGCCCGCGGCCAGGGCGCCGTTGTGGTCGGCGTTGCGGACCGTGACGGCGGGCGTGGTGAGCACGCCGTTCCACAGGGAGGCGACCGTGGTGCCGCTCGGGTACGTCCAGTTCACGGTCCAGCCTCGGCCGGCCGTGGTGCCCGTGTTGCGTACGGAAACCTCGCCCTGGAAACCGCCCGACCACGAACTTGTCGTCTTGTAGGTGGCCGAGCAACCCTGATCGGTGCCGCCCCCGCCGCCGGCCGTGGTGGTGACCGAGCGTGCGGCCGACGCCGCCGAGACGTTACCGGCCGCATCGCGGGCGCGGACACTGAACGTGTACGCCGTCGACGGGGTCAGGCCCGTGACCGCGTACGTGGTGCCGGAAACCGTGGCGATGACCGTGCTGCCGCGGAGGACGTCGTACGAGGTAACTCCTACGTTGTCGGTCGACGCCGCCCAGGTGAGGGTGACGCCCGTACCGGAAATGCCGCCGGCGGCGGGCTGACCCGGAACCGACGGCGCCGTCGTGTCGCCGCCTCCACCACCGGTGCTGTAACGCTGGCCCAGGCTGATGCCGGTCGTGCTGCCGGTGCCGCCCAGGGGAACCTCGTGGTCGAGGCTCACAAACTTGTTGCCGTACTGCCACAGCGCGGGCTTGAGCAGGGCGTACTTCTGCTCGTCCCAGGTCTTCCAGTCGTCCAGGAGCAGGCCGCCGGTGTCGCCCGAGTTCGGGTTGAGCACCCAGAACGTCTGGTGCAGCTTGTTCTCGACGATCAGGTCACGCAGGGCGGTCATCCACTTGTCCTGGCGAGCGTCCTGACCGAGCCGGCCACCCCACTCGCCGATCAGCAGCGGCGCGGTGCCGTTCTCGTGGATGTAGAGCCAGTTCGGGCGCCACACGTCGTTGGTCAGCGTGGTCTTGTCGAACGGCTTGTCGAACCACGGCTGGTTGTAGACCAGCGGCCCGTAGTCGTGCGGCGAGTAGACCAACTGGTCCTGATTGGCGCCCAGGTTGATCGGGTTGTCCTTGACGCCGCGCAGGTTGCCGCCCCACCAGTTGTAGTAGTAGTTCGGCGACAGGTCGGGGTTGGTGTTCGGCGAGCTCCAGGTCTTGCCCTCACGCGGGTAGACCTCCTGCCCCTCGACCAGGATCAGCACGTTCGGGTTGATCGCCAGGATGCGGCGGGCGGCGGTCTCGGCCGTGTTCTTCCAGTTGTCGATGTCGGTCGAGTTGTCCCACTTGGCGCGGGTGGTGTCGTTGGGCGTACCGTGCGGCTCGTTCTTGAGGTCGAACGCGACCATCGTGTCGTTGCTCTTCCAGCGGGTAGCGGCCCACTCCCACGCCTGGTAGTACAGCTCCGGCGTGATCGCGCCCTTGTACCAGACCGGATAGACGTGCCCCGAATTGTCGGCCTCGGCCGAGTGCACGTCGAGCATGACCTTGAGGCCGAACCGCTCGCACAGCCCCAGCCAGAACTCGAAGATCTGCAGGCTGTTCATGCCCACCAGCTCCGGGTTGGCGTAGGTGTTGACGTTGGGCGCGGTGGCCTGGCCGTTCTTCCACTCCAGCAGCAGCTGGGTCGAGATCGGCACCCGGACGATGTTGATGCCACGGTCGGCCATCGCCTTGGTGACCTCGGTGATGTTGGCCGACCAGAGGCCGTGGAAGGTGCGCTCGGACGCGTTGAATCCGAACCAGTTGACGCCGGTGAGCCAGACCGGGTTGCCCGCGGCGTCGACGATCTGGTTTCCCTCGGTGTGCAGCCAGTCGCTGCCGGCCGCTGCTGCGGCGGCGGCTTTCACGTCGACCGGCGCTGGGGCGGCGCCGGCCGTTACCGCTGGTAGAGCCAGTGTCAGGCCGATGGCGGCGGCCAGGCACGCAGTGGCTTTCTTGAGTAGCACATGAACTCCCGGATCGAGGACGGGGATCGGGAACGAAGCGCAACGTCGCGCAAGGAGGTGGGAGCGCTCCCATCGACAGTATTTAATGCGTTCGTCATCTTGGACAAGAGTTTCGAAACTCCTTGCCGATTCCATCCGCTCAGACGTCGGCCGCGCGCCGGTTCCACCCCGTGACGATCAAGACCAGAGCTCCCGCGTACGTCGTCATCACCACCACGTCATGCCCCGGCACCCGCAGCCCGGCCGCGCCGATACCGATCAGCAGGTCGGACACGAGGAACAACGCGCCCCCGATCCCCACTCGGCGCGAGACACCCGCCGCGGCCGCCGCCATCGTGACCAGGGCGAGGCTGTAGACGAGCACGGGGAGGCGGAGCGCTCCGAGTTGGCCCCAGAGCAGGGCGTTCGCCACCACCCAGAGCACGCCGTAGCCGATCGGCGCCACCCACGCCGCGCCCGCACGCGGCAAACCGAATCCGGGGCGCTCGTCAAGGCCGCCTGTGGACGATGCCGCGCCTGTGGACAACTCTTCTTGGCTGCTGCGGGTCGCGTAAGGTCGGGCCGACCCCGGGCGGGCGGGTCGACTCCGGCGCCACCCCACGAAGGCAAAGATCAAGCTGATCTGGGTGCCGAGGAAGAAGTGCATCCCGACCAGGAACGCCGCCTGACCCGGCACGAGCAGGGCGATGTCACCGGCCATGGCAAAGCCCAGTGCCACGATCACCGCCTGGCCCGGGCGAGACCGGCTCAGCAGGTGCCAGATCAGCAGCGGAGCCAGCAGCGGCTTGGCCACCCACTGCACGGCGGTCCAGTCCGCGGCCACCGCGATCACCTCGGCGACGGCGGCCACCGCGAACAACAACAGCGGCAGACCGGCGCCAAGCATTCCGGAACCGGCGCGCGGACGGTCGCCCCCCGCCGCAGCCGAATCAACCCGTAAACCGTCGCCACCCGCCCGCGCCGCACCCACGTCAGCCTGCGGACCGTCGCCACCCGCCCGCGCCGCAGCCGGGTCAACTCGTGGACCGTCGTCGGCCGTCTCGGAGTCCGGGCGTACGGCGGGAATCTCCGGAGTCACGCGCCGGCCGGCTTCCACCCCGGACGCCCGAAGACATAACCCGCCCGCGCGCGCCACGTCGACGCGGTGCGCAGGTCGCGCCAGATCGCCGCGTACTCGTGCGTCGCCACCTTGAGCGGATTGAACGTGGTCAGGTTGGTGGTCAGCCCGTAGTTCACCTTTTCGCCCTCGGGCTCGAACGTGCGGAACATCCGGTCCCAGACGATCAGGATGCCGCCGTAGTTGCGGTCGAGATAAGGATCGTTCGAGCCGTGGTGCACACGGTGGTGCGACGGGGTGTTCAGAAACCACTCCAACGGCCGCGGCAGCCGGTCGACCCGCTCGGTGTGCAGGAAGAACTGGTAGGCCAGGCTGATCGACTGCTGCAGGAAGATCATCCACGGCGGCATGCCGAGCAGCGCCAGCCCGAGCCAGAACGGCAGCGCGGTCATCGGCGTCCAACTCTGCCGCAGGGCGGTCGACAGGTTGAAGAACTGACTCGAATGGTGCACGACGTGACCCGCCCACAAAACGCGCACTTCGTGGTGCAGCCGGTGGAACCAGTAGTAGGCGAAGTCGTCCGCGAAGAACAACAACACCCACACCCACCAGTCGTGCGGGTCGAGTTTGAGCGGGCTGAGCACGTACAGGCCGGCGAAAGCGACCGCGGTGAACAGTTTCCACGGCACACCGATCACCTGACTGCCCAGACCCATGGACAGGCTGGTGGCGGTATCGCGAGCCTCATACCCGCGTTCCTCGTCATCCGGCAGGAACCGGTAGGACAGCACCTCCATGACAATGAGCAGCAGAAACGCCGGCACGGCATAGAGAACGGCGGGAATCATCGGCGGGGGCTCCTCACTTCATCCAGGACGGGGACGGCGAGCAGCGCGCGTGCGGCGGCCTCGGCTCCGGGAGCGTCGCCCGCGGCGATCAGTTCCGAGAGGTTGCGGTGGGCGGTCACGTCCAGCAGTTCCGCCGTACGCCGGTGGGCCGGCACCGAACCGATCGCCAGCGTGCCCGCCGTGAGGCTGTTGAAGGCCAACAGGTAGGCGATGTTGCCCGAGCCCTCGACGATGCGCCGCCACAGATCCCGGTCGGCCGCGCCCATACGATCAAGATCAGGAGCGGCTTTCCCGTACGCCTCCACCGCCGCAGCGATCGCCTCGCGCGCGGCGGGTTCTGCCCGTAGCGCGCACAAACGTGCAGCATCCGCCCCGATACACGCGCGCATTTCGAGCACATCGCGGCCGAGCGTGGCCACCGGCAGCACGTCCTGCGCGCCGGCCAGCGTCATGGCCAGGTCGAGGCCGGCGGTCGAGCGCCAGTCGAGCACCTTGGTCGCGCCGCCCTGGCTGACCCGGACCAGTCCGAGTTGCTGAAGCCGGCGCAGCGCCTCGCGGACGGCGTGCCGGTTGACCCCGAACAGCGTGGCGAGCTCGCGCTCGCTCGGCAGCGGCTCCTCCGCGGTGTAGCGGCCACTGACCACGGCGTCGCGCAGCCGCCCGAACACCTGGTCGGAGACGGAATGCCGAGCGATCGGATCGAACGTCATGCCCCGCAGTGTGCCCGCCCTCACATCAACCCGTCAACTGGTTGGACCAGTTGGCTCCGAGGCCTCTCGGGGCACCGTTATCGACATTTATGTTTCCGCGTCGTATCGTGCTGGATCGATGGGAGCGCTCCCAGCTCCGTCGTTCCGTTCTCTTCCGATCCTGGGGGTGCTCGATGCGCCGCACTGTTCCCGTCCTGCTGGCCGGCGGCCTGCTGTTCACCGCCGCGGCCTGCGGCACCGCGAAGGGGCCGGCGAGCACGGCGGCGGGCACCCCGGGCGCGGCGGCCGCCCCGGCGGCGTCGACCGCGCCGGCCGCGATCCGGACGACGTGCGAGGCGCTCGGGCAGGCGTACGGGAAGAACATGGCCCCTTTCGCCGAGGCCCTGACCAAGTTCGTGGCCGACCGCAAGACGATCGCCACCGCTCAGCAGACGCTCGCCTCGTTCGCCACCGCCGTGCAGGAGGCAACCGCGTCAAGCGCCGACGCCCAGCTCAAGGCCGACGGCAAACAGGCCGCCGAAGCGATGCACAAGAAGTCAACCGACGCCAAGTTCTTCGCCACCATCAAGACAAGCAAGGACGTCGACAAGGCCCTCGGCCCCACCTTGACCGAATGGCTCTCCCCCGTCTCCCGCCACTGCTCATAAAGCCCAACGCCACAACGTCCACCACGGACAACCGCCCGGCACGCACCATCCGCCGCGTGCAACGCCGGGACATTCACAGCTGACCGTTGCGGCCAAACCGCCGACGCTCACAACTGCCCGTCGCGGACAACTGCCCGTCGCGGACAACTGCCCGTCGCGGACAACTGCCCGTCGCGGACAACTGTCCGTCGCGGACAACTGCCCGTCGCGGACAACTGCCCGTCGCGGGCAACCGGCGAAGCGCTAGAAACGTCCGCAGTAGACAACCGCTTGGCGCACATCATCGTCCGTCACGGACAACCGCCAAGCGCTCACAACTGCCCCGCCGCGAACAGTTGACCGAGCGCACGAACACCACGCCGCGGACAACCGCTGCACGCTCGCCACCGGCCGTCACGGACAATCGCCGGGCGCTCCCAACTGCGCGCCGCGAACAGTTGACCGAGCGCGCAACACCCCGCCGCGGACGACCGGGCGGCGCCTCTTGACTGTTGTGGACAACCGACGGGGCTGGCGATCAGCCGGTCATTGCGGATGAGCGAACGGTGCTCGTTTGGTCCGTGGCGGACAAGGACCGCGGTGGCGTCAGCTGCTACGGGGCGAACAAGCTGGGCAGGCCGGCGCCGGCGGACTGGCGGGCGGCGGACAGCTCGCCGGCCGCGGCGCGCTGTTCCTCGGCCAGCACCTCGGCGGCCACACCGGCTACGTAGGCCTGCTGGCGTGCGTTGGCGGCGTCGGCGACTGCGCGTTCGTACAGTTGCCGGGCGTTGCGGACGGCGTCGTCGCGCACGTCGATGTCCGCGCCGGGGACCTGCTGCCAGATGGCGTCCAGCTGGGACGCCGAGAGTTCTCCGCGCCCGTACGCGTCCAACGCCGCCCGCTCGACCAGGCGCGACGGCTCCTGGCCGTCGGGGCGCGGGCCGTACTGGGCCTCGCGATAGCGATATTCGGCCTGGTCGCGGGTCCACTCCGCGACGTCCGCACGGTGCCGCACCTCGTCCGCTTCCTGCTGGGCCCGCTGCGCCGCCGTACCGACCGCCTCGGCCTCGGCCGCGAGGTCCTCGATCGGTTCGGCCAGCACCGGCGCCGTTTCCCCGGCCCGGTCGTGCTGGCGCCGGGCGAGCATTCCCAGCGGGGCCAGCAGCGCCCCGCCGAGCAGGAAGATCGACAGAAGTACGACCACTGGTCATCCCTCGCATCCGTTGACGATGATCACTGCGTCCGGTTTAACCGGGGCGCGCCGGGCGAAACACATATCTACGATCGGGCGCATGAGTCCCCGGAGCCTGACGCAGTCCGAGGCCGTGGAACGCGCGGCCCTGATCGCCGTCGAGCGGTACGACATCGCGGTCGACCTCACCGACCTGCCCACCGGCCCGGCCGTGGCCTGCGTGTCGACCGTGACGTTCATGTGCCGCTCACCCGGCGCGCAGACCTTCGCCGACTGCGTGGCGCCGGTGGTGTCCGCAACGCTCAACGGCGAGCAACTTCCGCCGCCGGTGGACGGCCGGCTGGCGCTCACCGGACTGCGCGAACGCAACATTCTGCGCGTCGAAAGCGTGCAGTCCGACACCACCGACGGCCCCGGCGTGCACAAGGCGGTCGACCCGGGCGACGGTGAGGTGTACGTGTGGACGACGTTCGCGCCCGACGAAGCGCGCTACCTGTTCGCCTGTTTCGATCAGCCCGACCTGAAGGCACCGCACGCTTTCGTGGTCACCGCGCCCGAGGCTTGGACGGTCACCTCCAACAGCGGTGATGCGGTTGTCGAGGCGCGTGACGGCGTACGGGAATGGACGTTTCCCGATACTCCGACGCTCTCGACCTACAACTGCGTGGTCAACGCCGGCCCGTTTCACCAGGTGCGGCGGAGTGTGGGCGGGTACGACCTGGGGTTGTTCTGCCGGCGTTCGCTGGCGCCGATGCTCGACCGCGACGCCGACGAGATCTTCACCGTGACCGCGCAGGGCCTCGAGTTCTTCGGCGACGTCTTCGGACGGCCGTTCCCGCAACGCCGGTACGACCAGGTGTTCGTGCCCGAGTTCGGCGGGGCGATGGAGAACTGGGGCTGCGTGACCTGGGAGGACACGTTCCTGCGGAGGAGCGCGCCGACCCCGGCCGAGCAGGAGTTCTTCGCCGTCGTGATGCTGCACGAGATGTCGCACATGTGGTTCGGCAACCTGGTGACGATGCGCTGGTGGGACGACCTGTGGCTGAACGAGGCGTTCGCCGAGTTCGCGTGCTTCTGGGCGGCCGCGCACGCCACCCGGCACACCGACGCGTGGGTCGGACTGCTGGCGGGCGGAAAGCTGGTCGCCTATCAGTCCGATCAGGGCCCGCTGTCGCACCCGATCCGCCAGCCGGTGCGCGATGTCGCCGAGGCCGCGGGCATCTTCGACGAGATCACCTATCCCAAGGGTGCGGCCGTGCTGCGTCAGCTGATGACGTACGTCGGTGAGGACAACTTCGTCGCCGGTATGAAGACCTATTTCGCCCGGCACGCCTGGGGCAGCACCACCTTGCAGGACCTGATCGACGCCCTGGCCACCGTGTCCGGCCGCGACCTCGACGCCTGGCGGGCCGGCTGGCTGGACATGGCCGGGGTCGATCGGTTCGTGCTGTCGGAGGGGACGCTGTCGGGTCGCGGACCGGCCGGACCCCCGCGGCCGCAGGTGCTCGCCATCGGTTCGTATGTGTTCGCCGCGGACACCCAGACGCGCGCCGCGGACACTATTGCGCACGCCACGAACAACCTGACGAGCGCGGCGGAAACTCTTGCGCACGCCCCGGACAGTCTGGTGCGTGTTGCGCTCACCACCGTGGACGTGCGGGGACCGCGCACTCCGGTGGACCTGCCCGGCGGCGCCGACCTGCACCTGATCAACGATGAGGATCTGAGCTTCATCACCGCGCGTCCGTCGCCGGGCGACCGCGCGATTCTGGTCGGCGCGGCCGGGTCACTGCCGACCGCGGTGTCGCGCGGGGTGGCCGTGGCCACGGTGTGGGACATGCTCACGAACGGCGAGGCGACGCCCGCGGAAGCCGTGCGCTGCCTGGCCTCCGTGCTCGCGACCGAGACGTCCGACGGGGTGATCGAGCAGTATCTGCGCCGGGCCGGCGACGCCGCCGAGTTCTGGGCCGGAGACGCGCACCGGCGCGCACTCATGGACACTCTGCGCGCAGTCTGCGCTCAACTCGCCGAGCAGCCCGGTCGCCGTCAGGTGGCGTTGCGCGGTCTCGTCCGGTCGGCGACCACGCTCGACACGCTCGACCGGCTGGCCCCGGAGCTGACCAGTGACGCCGACCTGGCTTGGCGAGTCTTGGAACGCCGGGCCGAGCTGGGAGATCAGACCGATTTTCCGGTACGGGATCTACTCGCGCGCGATTCGGATCCCGATGCCTCGTTCCGGGCCCTCGCGGTGCGGGCGGCCCGGCCCGACGCGGACGAGAAGGCGGCGGTCTGGCAGGCCGTGGCCGTGGACCGGAGCGTGCCGGTCACCATGATCGGTGCCGTCATGCGGGCGTTCTGGCGACCGGGTCAGGAGGCGATCCTGGCCGGCTACGGCGAGCGTTACCTGAGCCTGCTGCCCAGCCTGGACCGTGGCGGCATGATCCCGGCGATGGTCTATTCGTCCCGCCTGCTCCCCCGCTTCGGCGTCACCGCCGACTTCCCCGGGCGCGCGCAGCGAGCCGTGGCCGGGGCGGCGCCGGTGGTCCGGCAGACCGTGCTCGGATACGCCGACGAACTGAGCCGCATGCTCCGCGCCCGGGGCTGAACGGGAAAGGTCGTGATCCGCCCGCCGGCCGATCCGAGGAGGCGGCGCTGGCCCCCTACGTGGACCGGCGCGCTTGGTGATTTGTCCGGCCTGTGGATGCGTACGGGAGGAAACGGGCCTGACCTTGCGCGAAGATGCGCGAACCGGCGGTGACAAGCGGCGGAGTGCGTCGTTGTCCTGAGTGGCTATTTCGGACATAGTCGAAACATCCGATTACGGGGAGGGGTCGGGTTTCACGTTTCAGGAAGCTCCCAGCGCCCGCACTCACTATTTTGATCGATTTTGTTGTAAAGTCCCTGAACGCCAGGTCACGCAAGATCATCTTGACCCCCGCGCGACTCTGACCAGGCGAACCCCCCTGTCGTGAAGCGTCTCCCGCGATTTCGCAAGTAAAGGACACGGGCTCAGACGATGTTCAACAGTGCTGTCATGTTCGCCAAGCAGCGACTGCCGGAGCCGGTGCGCGTTGCTGCGCGCCGCGCGCAGGCCGAGGCGTACAACGGCCGGCTTCGGCTCACCGTGCCGGTGGCGACCCGGAGCGAGTTCGAGAACGTCTACCACTGCGCGGTGCGCAAGACCGCCAGCCAGTGGATCAAGGCGGTCTTCAGCGACCCGCTCGTCTACCGCCACTCCGGGATGCTGACCTACGACCCCCGGTTCTATGACTGGAAACACCCGCGGGTGGTGCCGCCGAACCGGATCGGGCTGTCGCTGTTCTTCCCGCGCCCGCGGTTCGACAAGATGCCCAAACCTGAGCGATACCGCGCGTTTTTCGTGATGCGTGACCCGCGCGACATGGTCGTCTCGAGCTACTTCTCCACGCGCAACTCGCACGGCCCGATGGGCGACGTGCTCGAGCAGCGCAAGGTGCTGCTCGAGAAGCCGCGCAAGGAGGGCATGCTCTGGCTGATCGGCGACATGGCGAAGAAGAACCGGTTCGGCGCCATCCGCTCGTGGGTCGAGGCGCCCGCGTCGGAAGAGGTGCGGCTGGTCAAATACGAAGACCTGACCGGTGAGGATCAGGCGGCCGAGATGGAGTCGCTGCTGCGGCACTGCGGCATCAACCTGCCGCCGGATGCGCTGGCCAAGGTGCTGGAGAAATACAGCTTCGCGAAGATGAACGAGCGGTCCGGGACGGCGACGGTCTCGCACTATCGCAAGGGGCAGGCCGGCGACTGGGCCAACCACTTCGACGATGACATCTACGCGGCCTTCGACAAGGTGACCGGTGACCTGGTGGAGCGTCTCGGATACCCGTCTTATCAGCAGAAGTAAGGACCGGCCGGCGTCAGCAGAAGTAAGGACCGGCTGGGCGGGTCAGGCGACCCCGGCCAGGGCTCGTCCGGCCAGGCCCAGTCCGACGACGATGATCAGCGCTGCGGTGGCCGGTGGTGAGACGGAACGCCAGCGAGCGGCCAGACGCCAGCGGCCCTCGAGGCGGTGCCGCAGCCGGACGAGCAGCAGGCCGGCCGCGGTGAGGGTCGCGGCCATGCCCAGTCCATAGGCGAGTACCAGAAGGACTCCGAAGACTGTCCGGCCTAGAGCCGCCGCGCCCAGCAGGACGATCAGCGCGGACGGGCTCGGGACGAGACCGCCGGCGATGCCGATTCCGGCGATGCCCCATTTGCCCGGCCCGTGATCGTGCGAGTGCGCGTGACCGCCGCCGTGCGCATGAGAGTGCGCGTTGCCGCCGCCGTGCGCATGAGAATGCGCGTTGCCGCCGCCGTGCGCATGAGAATGCGCGTTGCCGCCGCCGTGCGCATGAGAATGCGCGTTGCCGCCGCCGTGCGCATGAGAATGCGCGTTGCCGTCGGCGTGCGTGTGCGAGTGCGCGTTGCTGTGGTGGTGCGCCGTTGTGCGGCGCCGGCGCAGGGCGGAGATGAGGGCGCCTGCTCCGACGGCGGCTACCAGGAGGCCGCTGGTCAGGCCCAGCCAGCTGAGCACTGTCTCGCCGGCGAGGCCGGAGACCGCGGTCAACAGGAGGCCGAGCGCGATGACGCCCGCGGTGTGGGTGAAGGTGACGGTTGCTCCGACCAGGACGGCGTCGCGGGGGCGACCTCGGCTTCCGGCCAGGTACGCGGCCATCACCGTCTTGCCGTGACCGGGCAGGGCCGCGTGGGCCGCGCCCAGCAGAAGCGACAGGAGCACGGCCAGCAGGCCGACGATCGGCGTCAGCCGGGTTCCACCGACGAGGTCTTCCAACCGTCGCTCGGCTCCGGCCAGAAGGCCGCTCGGGCGACTCACGGCATCAAGCGCGGCCGTGCTGCCGGGAACGCCGGGCACGCCGGGCACGCCGGGTGCACCGGCGCCGACCGGCGAGGATCCGGGCTCGGCGGTGAAGGATGCTGCACGGACGTCGGACGGAGAGGCCAGGGGGTCGGTCGGGTAGTGCCGTAGTTCCTGGGTGAGACTCACGGCGGGCAACGGTGAGTTGCTCAGATGCACGCCCGCGCCGGTGGCCGTCAGTTCGCGCCAGCCGATGCGGTCGGGGCGGAACTGGTTCGACACGTCGATGTGGGCGGGGGCGTCGACGGATGTCGGTGCGGACAAACGGCACTCGAGGCGGCTGGTGCGGAGGCCGCCGGCTCCGGTCGCGTAGGTGAGCGCGGCGCGCATGATCGTCCAGGAAACTGGGTCGCCGTTGACGGAAACGGTGAGCGCTTGGGCGGCTTCGGTGCACGATGCCGGCGGTTCCTGCAGTGTCGGCAGCTCGGCGATGTCCGCTACGGCCAGCGCGTCGATGCGGTCCGGGTGCACGGTCAGCCCGGCGTAGCGGTTGACCGAGAAGTTGCCCAGCGGATGGGCGGCGGCCGGGGCGGCCGGCAGCGCGACGACCCCGATGACGGCGAGCGGCGCCACGACAAGCAGACGTTTCACGACTGCGCCTCCAGGTCGGACAGCACGCGCGCGGCGACCGGGCCGGCGACCGGTGAGAAGTACGGGTTGAGTGCTCGGACACGGGTGAGCGAGGTGCGGGCGGCGGCGTGGTCGCCGAGGGACAGCTGCGCCTGCGCCAGGTGGAAGGCGAACGCGGCGTTACCGGGGTTCAGCGTGACGGCCGTCTGCGCGTAGGTGCGCGACTCGTCGTCACGGCCGGCGGCGTGCAGGGACTGAGCCAGGACGTCGGCCACCTCGGCGAACGGGCGGCGGCGCCACTCGGCCTGGGCGGCGGTCACGGCCGTGGTGACGTCACCTCGGGCCAGGGCAAGCTGGGCGGTGGTCAGGTCGTCGCGGCCGCCGTTGGCCACGAAGATGCGGTGCGCGGCGTCGGCCAGGGTCAGCTGCCGTGCGGCGTCGGCCGGGCGGTCCGCCAGGTGGAGCATTTCCGCGTACGCCATGAGCGTCTCGGGCGTCGGAGTGCGCGCGGCGACAGTGGCGGTGTCGGCGACGGCTTGCGCGGTCCGGCCGGTGGACGCGGCCACCCGGGCCCGCCCGCGCAGCAACGGGGCGAAGGACGGGTCGGCGACCAGACCGGCATCGTATTCGGCGGCGGCCGTGCCGAGGTCGCCCCGGAACCAGGCGAGGTCGCCCAGCTGGCCGCGGCAGAAAGCGATGTCGGCCGGGTCGACGGCGGCGTCGAGGGCGCGGCGCATCAGGTACTCGGCCTCGGGCAGGCGTCCGCGTTGTTCCAGGTCGTAGGAGCCGCGCGCGTACGCGGCCAGGCCCGGCCGCAGGTCGAGCATGTGCTGGATCGCGGTGGTGGCCGCGGTGCCGTGGCCGAGCTGGGTTTCGGCGTCGGCGAGCACGCCGTACGCGTTCGCGTCGTACGGGTTCGTGCGCAGTGCTCGTTGCGCGAAGTTGCGCGCTCCGGCGAAGTCGTGCCGCGCGTTGGCCAGGGCGCCGAGCCCGGTGAGCGCGTCCGAGTTGTCGCGGACCTTCAGCGAACGCCGCAGGGCTGCCTCGGCCCGCGGGTACAGGGCGGGGTCGGCGGTGACCCGGGCCCGCTCGACGTAGGCCAGGCCGAGCTCGGCCCACGTGCGGTGGTCGCCGGGGAGCGCGCGCAGTCGTTGTTGAGCGAGATTGATTGTTTGAGCGAGGCGGTCGATGCGCACGGGCGTGGATTCGCTCATCGGATCGGCCGGTTCGCGCAGTCCGAACACCGCGCCGACGGTCAGCAGAGTGAGCGCAACGGTCAGGATGGCGACGGTGCGCCCTGCGAACGATGTCATGGTGGGCTCCTTCAGGTGGCGGGCGCGCCCGTGCCGGCGCGCCCGCCGGTCTCGGTGGAACCTGAGGTCAGAACCGGACAGTGGGGTCGTCGTCGTAGGCGCGCTTGCGGCGCTTCATCAGCCACCAGACGGTCAGCGCGATGAGCAGGGCGCCGACGCCGCCCACACCGAAGATGACGGCGGATCCGTTGGGCAGCATCGAGGAATCGGATGCCGGGGCCAGATCGGGCGCGGCTTCGGGGTTCGAGCCGTCGGAGCCCGCGCCCACCGAACCCGAGCCGAGCGAACCCGAGCCGACCGAACCCGAACCGAGCGAACCCGAGCCGACCGACGGGTCGGTGCTGGGAGCAGAGCGCGCGGACGACCCGCGATTGCCGGCGTTGACTGCACCCTGGTTCGGCAGAGCCACGTACGGGAAAACCTCGCCGAAGGCGTTGTCGTTGCTGTCCACCTTGTCGCCGGTCGCGAGTGCGTCGACCAGCTTGCCGCTCTGCGCGGCGCCCTCGACGGCCTGCACGGCGATGTCCACGGCGTCGTCGGTGAGGCGGCGGCCGTTCGGGAAGCCCTGCAGATCGCCCGCGAGGACACCGAGGCGCTCAGGTTTGCCGGCGACGGGCACCGAGAGGTTCAGCCGCAGCATCTCCGACGGCCGGAACCGGGCCGCCCGGACGTCCTGGTTGTTCAGCTGCGAGTTCAGGTCCGCCTTGATCGGACCGCCGGCCTTGGTCGTGATGCCGGTCAGGAAGATCTCGACCAGGTCGTTGCGCGGTGTCGCCGGCGCCTTCACCCCGTAGACCTTTTCGATGACCTGTGGAAGTTCCGGATCGGTGACCCGCTTGACGACGGCCGGAATACCGGCGTCCTTGTCGGGCGAGATCGAGTTGAATGCGTCCTTGAGCCCGGCGGGCACGACGACCTCGTTGACGAGCGGGTTGCCCAGTCGCGACACCTGCACGCGGTCGCCCGGCGACGGGCCGTCGGCGATGCGCGAACGGCTGCGTTCGGTGGTGCTCCAGATCCCGACGACCGGGTTGCGTTGCGCGTTTCCGTTCAGGGCGACGTCTTTGAACGGCACCTGGATGGCGATGCTGTTCACGTTGTATCCGGCCAGCGTGTCCTGCCCGGTCTCGCTCAGGTCGCCGCCGTAGAGCAGATCGAAGACGCGCAGGTCGAGGAAGAACGGGTCGTCGGCCTGACCGGCGAACAACTTCCAGCCGCCGTCGAGCTGGATCGTGGCCTGATCACGCAACTTCTGATAGTCGGGCATCGATGCCGCCCCGATGCGGGAGGGCGCCACGGGGGCGTCCTTGATCCGGGTCCGGAACGGTCCGCCGTCGAATGACGTCTCGAGCGTGTAGGTCTGGCGGAACAGCAGATTCTCGTCGTCGAGCGACGTGACCGGGCCGTTGTTGTAGAGGAATGTCGAGGTGCCGCGCTTGTCGACGTTGGTGAACGTCCACCGGAAGACCGCGTCGGGTTTGGCGTCGCCGTCGCTGTCGACGTTGATGCGGTACGCGGCGTCGGTGGCGAACGGATAGAAGTTGGGACCGCCGTCCGGTTCCTCGAACGGGATCCAGTTGGCGATCATCGTCATGTACCCGGGCCGTTCCGGGCTGACGAAAGCGTAGAGATCGGTGTTGTCGGCGGCCGGATCACTGGCGATGAGTGGCGCTTCCCGATGGCTCGACGCCACCACGGATGACGGGCCGAGCGCGGCCAGCGATACCACAATGGCCGCGGCCCCGGCGGCCACGAGCCGCCGTCGGCCGGCATATCGATTGGTCATTGTTGCCCCTCCCCAAAGGTCGGAAGGACTTCGCGCCCGTCATCGATTCGGCTGGGTGGCGGCCCGGATGTGGCACATCCGGGCGCTGACCGCGTGTTCCGCGCGAGCCACCCCCGTATCGAACGATCGTCGTCACTTGGGAAGAATCCCCGACCATGATCAACACGGCGTCGAAGGATTCGCGGAAGCTCATCTACGGGCACGCCCAGTTGCACGACTGCCTCGCCTTTGCCGACGGGGAGACCGCCGCGGCGGAAGCGCAGGAAATCGTGGCCATCGCCTCGGCCAAAACCTATGGCGAGGCCCGGGCGGTACGGCCGCAGTACGTCCGGGATGTCGTTCCCGGGCTCGGCGAGGACCACGTCGACGGTGACCACGCCGACGACGAGCCGTTCGACATCAACGAGCTGACCAGCGTCATCGAGGGTGACTGGCCGCCGATGGTGACCAGCCGCGCGTTCGATCTGCTGCCGACCGAGCTGCAGGAACAGTTCGGGAACTCGGAATTCACCGCGATGAACGGCGACCTGCTGGAGGTTCCGGTGAGCGCCGAGGCCGAGCTCGTGGCGGCGTTACGCGAGCGCGGATTCGAGGTCACCCGCGACGACGAACTCATCAACACGCTCGACGGACGGTCGTTCAGCCCGCTCGATTGAGTTCGGCGTGAATGTCGTATTCGTGAATCCACGCGACCGTTTCCGGCAACGATTGCAGGCGCGCGTTGCGGGCCTCGGCGGGCGGGCCGTCGGGCAGCTGGAAACAGGCCGCATTGGCCCGGGCACCCAACTGGATCTGGCGGGTTCGCGCCTTGCGTATCTGTTCGTAACGCCGCAGCGCGTCGCCGTCGGAACCGTTCAGGCAATGGGCGAGGGCGGCCGCGTCCTCCAGGGCCTGATTGGTGCCCTGGCCGGCGTGCGGAAGCATCGGATGGGCGGCGTCGCCGAGCAGCGTGACGCGGTCGGTGCTCCATTTCCGCAGTGGTTCCCGGTCATAGAGGGCCCACCGCCCGACCTCCCCGGCGTGGGCCAGCATTTCGGTCACGGTGTCGGTCCAGCCGTCGAATGCGGCCACGGCCTCGGCCGGCTCGCTGCGGGCCGACCACGATTCGAGGGTCCATTCCGGGTCGGGCACGTAGGCGACGAAATTGATGAACTCGCCGCCGCGCACCGGATAGGCCACCAGGTGACGGTTCGGCCCCAGAAAGAACGTGAGGCCGAACGTGTCGCCACCGGGGACCCGGTCGACCGGCGTCAGCCCGCGGTAACAGCTCATCGCCGAGAAGACGGGCTCGTCGGGGCCGCGCACCACCGAACGCAGCCCGTCCGCGCCGACCACGATATCGGCGTGTGCGGTGGACCCGTCGGCGAAGGCCAGGTCGACCCCGTCCGGCGATTCGGAAACGGTGACACAGCGACGACCGAGGAGCGGGCTTCCCTCGTACGCGGAAAGCAGTAACCGGTGAAAATCGGCGCGATGAATGCCCAGGAAGGGTCCGCCGAACCGCTGCTCGTACCAGTCCCCCATCGGGTGCTCGTAGAAGATCTCTCCGGTCCGCCAATGGTGGAACTGGATGCGGCGCAGGTGGGCCGAGACGTCGCGCACCTCTTTACCGATCCCGAGGGCGTCGAGCACCCGCATGCCGTTGCCGCCCAGGGAGACACCGGCCCCGATCTCGCTCAGCGTGCGCGCCTGGTCGTATACATCGACGTCAAAGCCCCGGCGTTGCAACGCGATCGCCGCCGACAGGCCTCCGACGCCGGATCCGACCACTGCGATGTGCACCATGTCCACATCAGACACCACTCGAAGGGTCAGGCGGAAGGCCGGTCGCGGGTGGCGGCCAGGGCCCAGGCGACCAGGACGGGCCGGCCGAGCAGACGCAGGGCGCGTTTGTTGTCGGTGTCGAGGCCGAAGCCGTCCTTGCGTTCCAGGAATTCCTGCCGTTGAGTGGTCAGGTGGCCGGCCCCGGCGGTGAGAAGCACACCGCCGAGGGCCGCCTGCCCGAGTGCCCGGCTCATGCCCGCGCGGGGGCGGGTCAACACCAGGTGAGCGTCGAATTCGTGCGGGTCACATTGCTGATCGTGTTGTTGCTGCCGGTGCACGGGCTCCAGGTGACGTTGGTGTTGGCGACGGTCAGGTTTTGGAACCGGATGCCCGACGACGGGGCGAACTCGGTGCGGGCCGCGATGCGGACCTCGCCGCCCCCGCTGATCGTGCCCGAGGCACCGGCGATAACGACGTTGTAGCAGTTCTCGACGAGCACCGAATTGTTGCCGGTGCCGGCGATGTCGACCCGGTCGATGGTCACGCCGCCGCTCTCCGAAACGCAGAACACGCCCCGGCCGCCGCCGCGCGCCTTCACCGATCCGACCTTGATGTTGTTCGGGTACGCGTCGCCGATCCGGCCGTTGCGGTTGGCCATCCGGAACGCGGCGTAGCCCGTACCGGCTCCGGCGTTCTCGGCGTCGACGGTGCCGACCGTCGCGTTGATGGTCTGATTGAGCAGCAGGCCCGACTCGCCGACGTTTCGGGCGGTGACGGTGCCGATCGTGATGCCGTCGACGCCATAGGTCTCCATGGCGTGTGAGGACGCTCCGGACACGTACACGGAATCGACTTTGACGTTTCTGGTCCACTGGCTGGTGTCGCCACGATTGTCGATGCGCACGCCCAGACCGGCACTGAGGCGCATATCGAGCTGACCGAGCCAGACATTGGTCACGTTGCGCAGGAAGATGCCGTAGATCGGGGAGCCGGCCAGGTTCAGATAGGGCACCTCGATGTTGCTGACCCCACGCGCATAGATCGGGGCGTAGTCGCCGCTTCCCGAGCCGGTCACGGTGATGGTGCCGCACACCGAGAGGGACGTGTAGGAGGCGAGGGAGATGCGTGTTCCCGCGGACATGGAACCGTTGCCGCGCACCACGACTCGTTGCATCGAGGTGCGGCCCGCGGTGAGGCTGCCGATTCCGGCCTGAACCGCCGCCCGGAAATCGGTGCCGGAATAGACGCTCGCGCCCGAGGCATTGCGGGCGGTCCAGGCGCTGCCGCTGACCGTGACCTCGGACTGGAAGGTGCCGGATCCGCAGCCGCTGCCCGCATTGACCGCCACCATCTGCCACTGCTGGTTGGCGCCGTCGAGATCACCGTACTGCGCGACGACCGCGCCGTCGGCGGTGGACCATTCCCACGTCTCGACCGCCTTGCCGCTGTGCCGGTTGAGCAGGCGCACGTATCCGCCGGCGGAATCCTTCAGCGTGAACTGCTGCCGCGTGGTGCCGTTGTCGGTGTTCTGAATGAGCTGCGTGCCGTCGTTGGCATTGGGCAGTTCGAGAACCAGGCCGCTGTGCCGGCTCCAGATCTTGTAATAGCCGCTGCCTGCGTCGACGAACTGCCATTGCTGCCAGTTTCCGTCGTTGCGAGTGAACTGCGCGATGCCCGCACCGGCATTGGTGGCCAGGTTGTAGACATCCATCGCCTTACCGCTGTTGCGGTTCACGAAGACGTACCAGGCCGACGTGTTCACCGTGGCCGCCTGGGCGGTGGGCAACCCGAAGACGACACCCGTGATGGCCAGCACGGCGACAAGGAGGCCGGTCAGGGCGGCCCGCCAATGCCTGTTATCGTTCACATAGATAGACATCTATGCAGTCTGGGCACGCTCCCAAACCGTGTCAAGGGTGGTGGTAACCCCACCCCGAAGATGGGGGTCAACCGGCTCGGAACGGCCGGGCGGTCTTCGTACGGTCGGATCTCCACCACATTCAGGAGGCTCGACATGTTCGCAGTAGCGGCGCTACTGGCGGCCACCCTCGTCGCACCGGGGACTCCGGCCACTCCGATGCGGACGGCGGTGACCGATCTGCACGCGATCGGCATCTCCGGCGTACAGGGAAACGCTTTGCTCGAAGGGCGGACCACCCGGGCGCGGGCCGGATTCGGTGACCTCGGGAGAAAGACCCCGGTGCCGTGGGACGGCTATTTCCGGATGGGCAGCAACACCAAGACCTTCACCTCGGTCGTGCTGCTGCAACTGGTCGGCGAGGGACGGCTCTCGCTCGACGACACCGTGGAAAAGCGGCTGCCGGGAGTGGTGACCGGAAACGGCAACGACGGCCGGCGAATCACCGTGCGGCAACTGCTGCAGCACACCAGCGGCATCTACGACTACACGCGCTCGCTGGAAACGGTCGCCTCCTATGACGGCTATCTGGCCCACCGGTTCGACCACTACGAGCCGCGGGATCTGGTCGCATTGGCGATGAAGAATCCGCCGAACTTCACGCCGGGCACGTCGTGGGACTATTCCAACACCAATTACATCCTGGCCGGGATGATCGTCGAGCGGATCACCGGGCGGCCGTGGGCGAGCGAGGTGCGCGACCGGATCCTGCGGCCGCTCGGCCTGACGCACACGTCGGATCCGGGCGACCGGGCGTCGCTGCCCCGCCCGCACGCCAAGGAGTATCAGCAATGGGCGCCGGACGGTCCGCTGACCGACACCACCCTGTTCAACCCGACGGCGGCCGGGGCGGCGGGAGCGCTCGTCAGCACGCCGTCCGACCTGGTGCGTTTCTGGGCGGCGTTGCAGCAGGGTCGTCTTCTGCGGGCGCCGGAGATGGCCGAGATGCACAAGACCGTGCTCGCGACGACGTGGCAGGACTACTCGCCGGGCGTACGGTACGGGCTGGGTATCGAGTTCTATCCGAACCGCTGCGGCGGGTACTGGGCGCACGGCGGTGACGTCCTCGGCGTGCACACGGCCAACGGGGTGACCACCAACGGCAAGCGGGTAGTCGTGCTGTCGCTGACCACGCAGCTGGCCTCCTCATCGACCGCGGTCACCGACCGGATCTCTCGCGCCATCGACGACGTCCTGTGCGGACCCGCCTGAGTTTTTGTCGTACCCGGGCGCTAGCTTCGGGGCCATCGAATCGCACCCCTCGCGAAAGGTGGCCCCGCATGCCGGCCGAGACGACGTACCTCGAGCTCTCCGAAGACTCCGGGAGCGCGCACAAGTTCTATGAGGTGACGGTCGACGGCCCCGACGTGACCATCCGCTATGGACGCATCGGCGACCGCGGCCAGGTCAAGCAGTCGTCGTTCACCACCGGCGACAAGGCCAAGGCGGAGGCGTCGAAGAAGATCGGGGAGAAGGTTCGCAAGGGGTACGCCCCGGCGGTGCCGGGCGGCCGGGCCCCGCGCTCGATCTCGCGCCGTCAGATCGTCAGCACCCGGTCGACGGCCAACCGGGCGCCGGTGCTGTGGCGTTACGACTCGGGCAGCCCGGCCTTCGGCATCTTCGTCGACGGCGACGTGTGCATGGTCGGCAACGAAAATGGCGTCATCACCACGCTCAGCCACGGCGCCGAGGTGCTGCAGCAGTTCCGCCTGCCCGACGGCGTGAAGTGCATCGTGGCCGACGACGGCTGGATCTACGCGGGCTGCGACGACGGCAACGTCTACGACCTGTCGGGCAAGGTGCCGCGCCTGGCCTACCGGATCGACCCGTCGATCGACATCTACTGGCTCGACATCCACGACGGCGTGCTCGGCGTGAGCGACTCGGGCGGCGGGATCGCGACGATCGACCACGAAGACGAGTTCCTCTGGCGGCGGCCGGGGCGGGGCAGTTCGGCCTGGATGGTGCGCTGTGACGCCGAGGCGGTGCACCACGGGCACTCGAGCGGGGTGACCAGCTATGACTGGCGTGCGGGGAAAGAACTGTGGAACTCCCCCACCGGCGCGGTGCTCTTCGGGTGGCAGGAGCGCGACACCCTCTACGCCGGCACGGCGACCCGTCAGGTGGTCGAGCTGGGCAAGGACGGCTCGCACCGGCAGACCTACCGGTGCGACGCGGCGGTCTACTCGTGCGCGACGTCGAAGGACGGGCGCTACGTGTTCGCGGGTGACAGCAGCTCGTCGATCTACTGCTTCGACATGAACGGCACCCGGCTGTGGAAGCTGGGCACGGGCTGCGGGTCGGCCTACTCGATGCAGTACCGCGACGAGCGGCTCTACATCGTCACCACCAGTGGGGCGCTGGCCTGCATCGACGCCAGTGAGGCGGCGATCCAGTCGGCCGTCAGCGGCACGATTCCCGAGGTGGTCGACGTCAAGGCGCCGCCGCGCATGCCCGCGGTCGTGCCGTCGACCACGGTCGAGGTCATCCACGACGTCGAGGGTGGCGTGGTGGTCGAGTGCGTCGAAGAGAGCGGACGACTGCGGATCCGCGTGGTCAGCAGCGGATATCACCGCGACTGGCAGGTGCAGTTCCCCAAGGGGATCCGCGAGCGGGGTTCGCGCTACGTCGTGGGTGGCGTGCGCGAGGCGGCTCGCGGGGGCTTCTACCGGGCGTACGGCGACATCCGGCGCCTGCTCTGAGCCGTCCGAACGTCCTCGCCGGGGGACGGTTCACCCTCGGCATCGGAATCGGCACGCGGGAGGACGACTACGCGGTCGCCGGCGCGTCGGGCTCGTTCTCTGAGACGCGTCGATGAAGCCGAGGCGTGATCAGATCGTCACGCCGTCGATCTGGACGGTCTGGACCGAGGCTGCGGGGAACGGGACCCGTACGGACTTGCCGGTCATTTGCAGGTCGGTCCGGCCGGTGTAGCGATCGGTGCCGGACGGGACCGTGGACCATCGGGTGACGGTCCCGTCCGGTGCCTGGGCGAAGCGGGACAGGTCGAACGTCAGGGTCTGAGCGGCGCCGGTGTTGACCGCCACCACGGCCAGGCGGCGGGCCGACGGGTCATAGGCGGCGGCCGCGTTGCCGGCTCCGGTGTCGATGATCCGCATGCCGGGGCGGATGTGCCGGGTGAACTGGGCCAGCACATAGAACTTGGTCTCGACCGCCCCGGCCGTCAGGCTGCCCGCGTCGTAGCGGATCGTGCCCCAGCCGGCGGTCGGGTCCATGACCTGCCAGTAGACCCAGGCCGTGGGGTGCAGCCAGCGCCAGTCCAGGCACAGGTTCGCGGCCAGGGTGAGGCCGGTGCCGTCGCCGTCGCCGGTCTCCGAGTTCCAGAGCACCTTGCCTGCCGCCCGTACGTCGTTGAAGAGCAGGTCACGCCGCCCGCCCGAACCGCCGTAGCCGTGCGCGTTGACCTGACCGATCAGCCCGCGGGTGGTGGCGTCGAAGCTCGCGAAGGTGCTGCGGGCGACGTCGTAGTTGGTCTCGTCCGAGGCGGAGATCGTGACGCCGGTGAGGCCCTGCCGGTTGAGTTCGGCCCGCAGCTGGGCCAGCACGCTGCCCTGGGTGGACGCGCCGATGTAACAGCCTTCCTGGGTGCCGTCGGCGCGCCACCAGTTGGAGGAGGGCTCGTTGAACGGGTCCACCGTCCGGAACGTCACGCCCCAGCTGTCGCGGGCCCGCCGGGCGACGGCGGCCAGGTGGGCGGCGTGCTGGGTGTGGTTCCACGACTGCAGGTTGAGCCCGCCGTCGGCCGCGCCGGACGGGTTGTGGTTGAGGCACATCCACCACATCGGGGAGTTGGCGAACAGCTCACTGATCGCGCCCCGCTGGGTCGCCTTGACCAGGGCGGTGCGCTGTTTGGCGTCGGCGTTCCAGTTCCAGGCGGTCGAGGCCGGGTCGGGGTTGCGCCAGTCCTGCCAGAAGCCCTCGATCTGCTTGAACCGGGGGATGTTGGGTGAGGCGACCATGCGCTCGCCGGCCACGTCGTTCCAGCTGCTGGCGCCGAGGTTGTAACGCGCGATGGTCAGGCCCAGGCCGGGACGGGCAGCGCCGTTGTAGGTGACCGACTTAGTCGTGAAGAACAGATCGGCGAAGTCGTCGCGATCGCCGAAGACGTTGGCCCACCAGGCCAGCGAGGTTCCCCAACCTTGCCAGCTCCCGTACGCGGCGGCCGGGTCGACGGTGATCGTGGCGTCCGCCCGCGCCGCGTCGCCGAGCAGCGCGCCGCCTACCACGCCGGCACTTGCGGCCCCGAGAACTGTCCTGCGCGTGACCATGACAACCTCCCTCGACCCACGGGATGTTTACGTTAACATACATTGACCGTCATCACTATCCGCCTCGCCCGCCTGGACCCGTTCACCCTTTCAGGGGAAGTCGCTCCGCCAGGCTGGGCAAGCGACTACCCTGGGAAAGTCAACGCCCTTTACCCGCAATGTGACGGGCGGTCGATGCACGACAACGGGCGCGGAGGAAAGGTACGAGCCTTACCCGCAACTAAAAAGAATCCCGGACGTTATCCGTTGACGGATCGCGGACGGTACTTTCGCGTCCTCTGTCCTTGGGCCTCGGGCCCAATGCGGCAGAAAAACGGCTGAAGTACACCGAAGTGACCGTCATAGCGCACATAACCGGTAGGGATGCCTTGGACAAGACCACGGCGATCGAGACTGATCTCGCCGACCTCAGCGGGGCAACCCTCGATCAGTTGTGCCGGCAAGCGCCCCAGGACGCCCTGGAGCCGTTCCGCCGCATGCTGATCAACCAGGTGGATCGACCTCGGGTGAACATCGGAACGGGGCCGCCGGGCCGGGCCGACTGACCACCGACCCACCCGTTCGCCGCTCTGGAGGAACCTCACCCGATGCACCCGGTCAGCCGGCACCGCTTGTCCTCGGAATCATTCGCAGTCCTGGCCCGGGGCGACGGTTCAGCTGAGATAACCCGGGAATTCTGGGTCACCGAGGAGAGCCGTCGAATCCTCCTGCTGAGCACTCTGCTCAATGAGATCGCGAGCCGGCCGGACACTCTCGGCCCGTTGGCTCCGGTCGACGCCGTCCTGGCGATCCTCACCGAGGCCCAGGCATCCGACCCGGAAACGTTCCGTTCCGTCCTCATGGAGCCCGGAGTCGGCAGCGGGTGCGCCTATGCTCTCCGTCGTCTGCACGGCGGCGCCACCAGCTCGGCACCGCTGTTCGTCGACCTCGGTGTCGTCCACGCGTTTGCCCTCGCGGTCGCGGCCCGGGCCGGCCTCACCTGGTCGGCTCGCCTACCGCTGCGCGACGGCAACGCGATGATCCACACGTACGGCCTGGCCCGCTTCCCCGGCAGCACGCCCGGCGACACCGTCGAGGCGAGCACCGAGGCCGGCCGGATCCGGATCGGCGACGACCTGCTGGTCCCGGCCGACGCCACCGACGTGGAACCCGAGCCCGGCCGGCCGGGATGGTGGTCCCTGCGCCGCGTCGAGACCGGCGACAGCCTTCGTCTCTCGGTCTGGCTGGACGATCTCGACCCGCTTCGTGACCTCGGCGACCCGGTTCCGCCGGTGCGTCTGGACGACGACGCCTTCGGCCGGTGGCAGCGGCTGATCGCGGACGCCTGGGAATCGCTGTGCCGGGACTATCCCGCCGATGCCGACGCCATGGCCGGCGGGATCACCGCGATCGTGCCGCTCAAGCACCTGCCGGGTTGGGAGACCCGCAGCGCGTCCAGCGGTGAGGCGTTCGGCAGCGTGATGGTCTCCGAGCCACCGGACGCGACCATCATGGCCGTCTCGCTGATCCACGAGTATCAGCACATCAAGCTCGGGGCACTGCTCCACCTCCTCCAGCTGACGGAGCCGGACGACGGCCGGTTGTACTACGCGCCCTGGCGCGACGACCCGCGCCCGCTGGGCGGGCTGATCCAGGGAATCTATGCCTTCTTCGGCATTGCACGCTTCTGGCGCACCCGGTTGCAGAAGGTGGACGGTGCCGAGCGGGAGATCACCGCGTTCGAGTACGCCTACGCCCTGCAGCAGACCGCCGAGTCCGTCCGCATCGGACTCGACGCGACGACGCTGACCGAGACCGGCCGGATCCTCCTCACCGGACTGCGGCAGCAGGTCGAGGAGTGGCAGGCCAAGCCGATGGAGGCCGTCGGGCCCGCGGTCGAACGACTCGCGCGCCTGACCGCCGACAGCCACCGGATCGGCTGGCGCCTCCGGCACTTCCGGCCACGGGACGAAGAGGTCGCTGAACTTGCCGGCCACGTCGGACGGCTCGGCGAGACAGCCCTGGGTGCTGCCGTGATCGATCCGCATCCGGACCTGCGCTGGCGTCAGCGTATTCCGGCCGCAGCACGCCGGCTGGCGGTCGCGGCCGACGTTGTTCGTCCGGGCGGCACGGATCCGGTGACGGTCGCCGAGAACGCCTTGCTGGCCCAGGATCCCGGGTCGGCCCGGGAGGCGTTCACCGGAACGCTGAGCGGCCTGGATGCGGACGGCGCCCCGCACGTCTCGGACGACGAGGCCAGGGCCTGGGTCGGTCTCGCCATGAGTCTCGACGCCGAGGGCGACCGGGATGCCGCGGCCGTGCTCAACGAGCGGCCCGACCTCGTCCGCGCGGTCTTCGCCGACCCCGGCGTCCGGCGCACCACCGGGCCGGTCGAGCTGGCGCGCCGGCTGGCCCCGGTGCTGGCCCGGGCGAAGTAGGGGTCAGAACTGCATCGGGTCGACGTCGCAGTTGGCTCGCACCCGCTCGGTCGCGGCCTTGATCGCCGGGTGGTCCGGCCCGAGAACTCGTCGATAGGCCGTCATCGTCGCGTCGAATCGTGCGTCGGCCTCGGCGGTGCGGCCGAGGGCGGTCAGGTCGAACGACAGGTTGAGTGAACAGGCCAGGGTGGACGGGTGGTCCTCCCCGATGTGATGCCGGCACAGGTCGAGGATCTCCGTGTCCAGTGCGTACGCCTCCTCGTGCCGTTGCTGCGCGGCCAGGTCGCTGGCCAGGTTGATGCCGCACGTGAGCGTGAGGATGTGCTGGCTGCCGAGCTGACGCCGGAGACTGTCCCAGGCGGCTCGATTGTGTGACTCGGAGTCCTCGACCTGCCCGAGCAGCCGGAGCACGATGCCGAGATTGGTGCGCGCGTACAGCGTGTACGGATGTTCGGCGCCCAACGTCTCCCGGTAGTCGGCCGCCGTCTGCTCCGCCAGTTCCCGCGCCCGGGGCAGATCGTCGGACTCACGGAGGTCGACCGCGAAGTTCAGGGCGGCCGCGATCGTGTCGGGCTGGGTCGGGCCGAACCGGTCACGGAACCGGTTCATGGTGTCCTCGGCCAATTTGAAGGCGCCGGAATGATCCCCGGCCCGGCGGCGGGCAACGGCCAGATTCCGGGCGATGCGGATCGTCTCCTGATGGCCGACGCCGAACAGCCGCGCGTACCGGTCGTAGTTGTCCTCCACCATCTGCCGGGAACGGATGTACTCCCCGCACTCCCGCTCGTCGATGGTCAGGTTGTTCAGCGTCCGCAGCGTTTCCGGATGGTCGTGACCGAGCACCGCGATCCGCCGCCGGTACGTATCGGCGTCGAGCTGGCGGGCCACCCCGAACTCACCGGTGAGCCGGAGGCTGACGCCCAGGTTGTGCGCCGCGATGAGGGTGTACGGCTCATTCTCGCCGATGCTGCGGCGAGCCGTGCGGAACGCCCGGAGATCGAAGTCACGGGCGGCCGTGAACTGCCCGGAGCTTCGCAGGGTCGAGGCGACCATGCCCATGGCATCGATGGTCTCCTGGTCGTTCGGGCCGGCGGTGTCGAGGTAGAGCTGCAGGGTCTCCTGCTGGATGACGGCGGCACGGGGGAAGTCGCCTCGGACCCACAGGTAGTAGCCGAGCCACTTGGCCGCGCTGAGAGTCTGCCGATGCTCGGCGCCCAGCCGGCCCCGCCAGTCGTCGAGAACCTGCTGAGCCAGGTCCTGACCGGTGTCGTAGCCACCCCAGTAGAAGTAGAACCTCACCAGGTCGACCATGACACCGCGCGCCCAGTCGTCCTCGCACGTCCACGCGCGGGAGTTGGTCAGGTGCGACGCGAGCGCCTGGTATCCCAGCCACTGCCTCGGATCAGCCGGATCGCCGAGCCGGACTCCGGTCAGCAGGATGTGGGCCCCGTGCTCGAGGAGCGAACGCCGATCGGGCGGGATGCTGTCCTGCAGGACCTTCTGCACCAGCCGGTGGAGTTGCAGGCTGTTGCCCCGGTGGTCGATCCGGGCCAGCACGTACTTCTGGATGTCGCGGATCGTGTCGCTGAGCCGGCTCGGGTTCTTCAGGGTCTCGTCGAGTTCGGCGGCTCCCATCGGCCCCCGGACCCCTTCGAACAGGTCCCGGCTGATCGGTTCGGGGGCGAAGAACGAGCAGACCTGAAGGAGCTGGACGGCGGCCGGGTTCTCCACCGCCAGCCGGTCGAGCGCCACGTTGGCCGCGGCGATGACCGGCAGGTCGTACCCCGGCGTGAGGTCGAGCTGGTCCTGCTTCTCCCGGATCAGCCGCAGGTAGTCCCCGGCCGCCACACCGGTCGTGTGCAGCCAGGCGGAGGCGTGTTCGATCGCCAGGGGCAGGTCGCCCAGCACCTCGGCCAGTCGGTCGGCGTCGGCCTCGGGCAACCCGGGGTTGCGGCGTAGCAGCAGGCGAACGCTCTCGCCCCGGGCGAAGACGTCCACCTCGAGCGACTCCGCGATCTGGCTCCAGTCCTGATTGCGGGAGGTGATCAGAACCTTGCCGGTGCCCTCCTCCGGGAAGTAGTCGCGCACCGTGTCCGGGTTCTCGGCGTTGTCGAAAACCAGAAGCCAGTTCCCGTACGGCGTCCCCGCGCGCAACGCGTCACGAACCTTGGGTACCGCGGAAATGACCTCGTTGCCCACGTCCAGGCCGAGCTGGTCGCCGAGCTCGATCAGGGATGCGAGCACCTGGGCCGGCCGTTCCGAGGGCACCCACCAGATCACGTCGTATTCGTCGCGGTGCCGGTAGGCGTACTCGATGGCGATCTGTGACTTACCGACACCGCCCTCGCCGTGCAGCGCCTGGGGAAGCACCGCCGCCACGTTCTGCGTGCGCAGCCGGCGCTCGAGCTGTTCGAGCAGGGCACGGCGACCGGTGAAGACCGGGTTCCTGGGCGGGACATTGCCCCAGACCTTCGGGCCCTGGTCAGGGCTCTGGCCGCGCACGATCTCATCGAGCGACAACGGCGCCTCGTCGGGCAGGAAGCCACTGGACAGCCCGAAGTCCTCGTTGATGGGGAACGTGGCTTCTTCGGCCGGGCCGCCGGGGCGTTCCGGTTGCGGTTGTGCGGACACGGATTCACCGCCTTCCGCCGGGACCGTGCTGGGGTCGGCACGGTCCTCGGTCGTCGAGGGATCGGCAGGCGTTCCGGTACGCCTGTCGTAAGCGTCGATGGCTTCACGGAGCCGGCGGGCACGTGTCGCATACGGCCCGGACAGTGCGAGGAGAACGATGAGCTCGATGCGGTCCATCGCGACGGTGGCCTCGGTGACCACCGGATCGGGCACGCTCTGGGGTGCGTCGATGACGTGGGCCAGGTGAGACCCCGCCCCGTCCCGGCCCGGCCGATGGGCCGCTATGGTCCGCAGCACCCGCGCCGCGTCGTCGCGACTGGCTCGAGCGAGCAGCGCCTCCCGCACTCCGGCGGGGAAGTCGAACCTGGTGCCGGCCGCATCCACCCGGCGCACGAGCGGGCCGGCCAGCACCTCGGCCAGATGAACCGTCTCCGACTCGGGCAGCAGAATCCGCTGGAGACGGTGCAGCAACGGCAGTTCCAGCGGCGCGGCGGCCAGCAAGGTGGCCAACCGGAAGGCGCGGGGCGAGGCCGTACGCCGGAAGCCGAGTACGGCCGCCTCGGGCTCG
The DNA here is from genome assembly GCF_018829635.1 of Paractinoplanes bogorensis. GTDB lineage: Bacteria > Actinomycetota > Actinomycetes > Mycobacteriales > Micromonosporaceae > Actinoplanes > Actinoplanes bogorensis. The sequence continues at coordinate 121,125 of NZ_JAHKKG010000011.1, read as the reverse complement.
GGGTCGTCGCCGGAGTCGTTCAGTTCCGGCGGCAGGCCCGGGTCGACGACGTGCACCACCGCGTCGGTCCACCCCGGAGGCCCGGTGAGCAGCCGCGCCCACCAGCTCAGCCAGCGCGGGCTGAGCTCGACCAGGGGCACCGCCAGGGCTCCGGCCGACGTCGGCGGGTCGAAAAGGTTGCTCAGATCGGCCGGGTAACGCACCCGGAGCTCACCGGTTGCGGCGGCCGGTCTCGGCACCCGGATCCGGCACGGACGCGGAATCAGGTTGCCCAGCCGCCAGTATCGCTGCGGAAACGGGTTGACCAGGACCAGCGGGCCGCAACTGCCCCACAGCCGCAGCAGTCGGCCGATCGGCTCCTGCCGCCAGACCGCGCCCAGTCCATCAGTGATCACCAGGAAGATCTGCCGGCCGGTGGGATCGAGCAGTTCACCCGGACTGCGTATGCCACCGTTCGGCGTCTGCACGCGCGGATCTCCGGTGTCGTCCACCGAGAGGTGGAACGTGCGTACGGCGCGGAAAGCACTGTGCCTTTCCAGCAGAAGCCGGAGAGAGGTCAGGGCCGGGCGCCAGACGCTCATCGACGCACTCCCGTCGATGATCACCGTGAGGCCCAGCCAGCGTTCCTGCGCCGGCCGGAAACGCGGGAGCCACACTCCCGTCTCGGCGGCCCACTCGGCGGTGACGTCCTCGTCGAGCTCGGTGCCTGTGCTCGAGCGGATCCGCCGTTTGAACGGGTTGAGCGCCCGGGCCAGCCGGCGGCCGGTGGGCAGCGCGCTCAGCAGGGTGCTCTCGGCGAGTCCCGGGATCTCGGCGGGATGATGGATCAGCCGGCCGACGGTCTCGGCGGGCACCTCCTCGGTTACGGGTAAAGGTCTCGGCTGGGCGTCCCCCGGCCCGGATTTCGTGTCCCGGTCGCTGCCGATCCCCGGTTCGACCGCGGCCGGGCCGGGACGCGGCCAGGGAACGGATTCCGGCTCATAGCCGCCTTCCCTGATCATCGCGGCGAGCCACACCGCATCCGCGACCTGGTAGGCGTCGGGATGTGTCCGGGCCGGGTCGATGCCGTCCATCGCTACCGGTCCAGCGACAGGGAATGCCAGATGCTGGTCACGAGACGTTGCCAAGCCTCCCGGTCCTCGGCATAGGCGCCCGACGCGGTCAGGTGGACCGCGTTGAGCAGCTGATCCCGGGCCAGGGCGTCATCGACCGGGCGGGCCAGGAAATCGTCGATCAGCTGGCGCTGACCGTCCTCCAGGAACGGCAGCTGCGCTTTGACCATCGCGGCGAGATCTTCGGCGCCCGGCAGCGGAAGGCTCAGCAACAGGCACCGGCGCAGGAACGCCGGCGGGAAGTCCCGCTCCCCGTTGCTGGTGATCACCACGATCGGGAACGCCCGGCACCGTACCCGTCCCTCCCGGATCACCGCCCGCCGGTCCGGATCGTCGGTGAACACCGAGTTCTCCGGTTCGCGACTGCTCGCCCGCACCAGTTCCGGCACGTCGTAGTTGCCGTTCTCGAGGATGTGCAACAGGTCGTTCGGCAGATCGATGTCGCTCTTGTCGAGTTCATCGATCAACAGGACGCGAGGTCGCTCATAGGCGAGCAGGGCGGTTCCGAGGGGGCCCAGACGGACGAAGTCCCCGATGGTCGCCGACGTACCGGAGTCCGTCTGCCGATCCTGGGCCCGGCCGATCGCGTCGTAGTCGTAGAGGCCGGACCGCAGGGTCGTCCGGCTGGTGATCGACCATTCCAGGACCCGGCCCAGCCGGAGTTCCCGGGCGATCCGGAACGCGATGGCGGACTTGCCGCTGCCGGGGCTGCCGGTGACCAGGAGCGGACGGCGCAACCAGAGCGCGGCATTGATCATGTCGCCCTCCTTGCGATCGGCGTGACGTACCGGGCTCACGTCGAATCGACCCAGCTTCCGGGTGATGTCGGTGTCCTCCTCCGGCGGGGGTGGCTGGATCGGTGCGCCGTCGAAGGAACGCCAAGCCGGCGGTTCGGGCAGACTCAGCCGTTGGTCGCCCTCGGCCGGGATGCCGTCGCCCCGATAGAGCCACCAGGCTGGTGGCTGCTCGACCGTCGTCATGGTTGTGCTCCCATGTCGTAGACGTTGCGGTCCGGGTCGTCCCAGAGGAGGGCGAGGTGCCGGCCGAGATGTCGCTCCTGATCGCCCGGTTCGAGCAGTCCCGCGTTCTTGCGCAGGTCGTGGATCCGGTCGACCAGTTCCTGAGGCGTTCCGTCCGTGATGCCGTGCAACAGGTCGAGCATCTCGGGAGCAGTCGCCCCGGGCCGGTGGTCCCACAGGATCACCGGGATGCCCGCGTCGAGCGCCGTGAGCAGTTCGTCGCGACCGGAGCCGCCCTCCGGCGACCCGCCCAGGACGACGGAGGTGATCTCCTGATCGGCACGCAGCCGATGGGCCCATGGACCGAGGTGATGGTCGTCCTGGGCCGATCGGCCCCAGTGCACCCGGTGCCCGGCCGGTGGCGCCCAGAGGGAACGCCATCGGTGGTTCCAGAACGGTCTCCGGTGCGCCTGCTGCATCCGTTCCAGGCTGCGGACCACGACCCGATAGTCGAGACAGAGCGGAATGGGCGCGGCCGCGTCCAGCTCGGTGTGCCACCATTCGACCGCACGGTTGAGCAGACTCAGCGGCAGGATGAACTCGATCTCGGCCGGGCCGTCGAGGTCGCGCCAGGTGGTCGCGGCCTCCCGAATCATGGTTTCCAGCACCCGTTCCAACTCGCGGAACGTCGTCTGCTGCGGATCGCTCGGCTCCGGCGACCACGAGCTGGCCCGGCGCTGGATCCAGTAGCGGACCTCGCAACTGTCGCTTTCGATACCGTCCCGCTCGATCTGGATCAGCAGGCACGGCCGGATCGGTGGCCGGTCGAGTGTGTCGCGACGGAGCGAGAGCTCGACCGACTGCCGATAGGTGAGGATCCGATCGTCGAGGTCCAGGGCCTGCCGGGCGACCCGGTCGGACCACGCGCGCAACTGGCCGGCCAGCCGGGAGCCGCACCGACCGGCGACCTGCTCGACGAACGCGAGCAGAGGCGGGATGCGGTCCGGTCCGGCGTTCTGGCCGGAGAGCTGCTCCGCCATGCCGGACAACGAGATCCGTCCGTCAGGCGGGGAGAGCAGATCGCCCACCGCGGCCGACCACGCGGCCTCACCGTCGACGTCCTGCGCCTGGGTGAGATAGTCCCCCAGGCGATCCATCTCCTGATCCGGCAGCAACGCCTGCGCCCCGCCCGGCTTCTGCCGGGACGGAACGAGGAACGGCTGACAGCGTTCGAGCAACCCCCGCACGCCACCGGCCGCGACGAACGAGCCGTACGAATGCCATACGTCGTTCTTGTGCTCGTCGCTGTAGTCCGCGATCCCGCGGACGACGAACCATCCGATCCCCCGGGCCGCCGCAGCCGCCGCGACGCCCGCTGTCTCCATCTCGAAGGCGAGCACGTCCAGGCGGTCGACCAACTGGTCACGCTGCTGCGCGCTCCGCATCAGGACGTCGCCGGAAGCAACGGTGCCGAAATGCACTTTCGGGAAACCCTCGGGATGACCGGAGACATCACGGTCCGGGTGTGGGATCACCCGCTGGCCCCGGTGGAGCCGATCGGTGGTCTCGGCCGGCCGCGAGAAGACAGCAACCGGAACCTCATCGGGCGGCGTCAGCAGCCGCGCCCAGTCGAGGGTCGTCCCGACGAGCTGATCCTCCTCGATCTGCTGTGCCGCGGTGCGCAGGTCGGGTGACATGCCACCGACCGGCCGGCGCTGTTCGGCGGAGTTCGGGCCCTGCCGGATGTGCCCGTAGTCGAAAATGCCGCCGCTCGCGATGATCAGGTCACCGAGCCGGACGTGCTGCTGCGGACGCCGGGGAGCCGGCACGCCGCCCGCGATGCCCACCATGATGACGCACCGGAGGTGGTCGAAACTGCGGATCATGTCGGCACAGGTCGCCGCGGCATTGCGGGTGTTGTCGTCCGGGAGGGTCGCCAGTACGGCCCGATGCGGCCGGCCCGGATTCGCACTGTCCAGATAGCCCACCCGGTAGACGTGCGAGTCGCGGGACACGTGAACCGGCTGCAGCCTCGCTATCAGCGTCCGCATCGCCGCCCCTTCGATGGCCAGGGCAGCGATGATTCCGATCGTCACATCGGACCACTGGTTGTCTCCCCCCGATATCGACCGGGGACTGAGATCATCCTGTTCCATTTTCACGACACCCGGAACCAGCGACGACCGGCCTCACTACACGATTCGGCAGGCGAAATGGATCGTTTCCACGTCAACTCACGACCCCGTTCCGCCTCGGATCGAATTGTGTACGCCACCCACTGGCCAACCCAGTGTTACAGAGTCGCGCACCTCGCACAACGATCACAAATGGCAGGACGCAGACCACGACGACGAGGTCGGCCCCAATACCCGCAATGCGCTTCGCCAATTTCTATACGGCCGGCCGCAGGATAATTCAAGATCTTGATTCACTAAGTTCAACATCAATATGTAACGGCAGATCGCCGGTAGAAAAACGGAAGAAGTGCCCGCCCTCCACGAGAGACGAGCACTTCTTCCGGACGATGGTCAGACCCTGAACGATCGTGGTCAGACCCTGAACGACCGTGGTCAGACGCTGAGCGTCCAACCGGTCAGGGTGCCGGTGTCGATGCGGGCCGTGTCCTGCACGCTCAGGGTCCACGTGCCGTTGGCGGTCTCGCTCGAGAGGTTGACCGGGTACGTCTGGTCGATGTTGTCGGTGCTGCCGCCGGCCCGGTTGTGCAGCACGTATGCGGTGCCGTCGGGGGCGATCAGGCTCACCACCAGGTCACCGATGTACGTGTGCTGGATGTGCACCTCGACCGTGCTCGCCGCGGACGGGGTGGCCGCGCACTCGGTCAGCGAAACCGTGCTGGTGACGGTGGTCAGGTCGGGGATCGGCACGGCCGTGGTGCTGGTGGCGGTGCAAGCCGCGACGCTGCCGACGGTGACGGTCAGCGCCTTGGACCGGGTGATCGACGGCGCGGTGGCGGTGATGGTGACCGGCGCGCTGGCCCGGCCCGCGTCGGCGGCCGCACTGATCGTGACCGTGGACGACCCGCCTGCGGTGACGGTGGCCGGCTCGAACGAGACGGTGACACCGGCCGGGGCGGCGCCCGCGGTCAGGGCGATCTCCTCGGCCTCACCGTTGACCAGGGCGGTCGTCACGGTGACGGTGGTCGACTCGCCGGGGCCGACCGAGGCGCCGGCCGCGGACAGGGTGAGCGAGAAGTTGTTGCCGTCGACGCATTCCTCGTCGTTGCCGGCCACGTTGACCGAGGTCCAGGCGGACTGCACGGCCTTGTACTCGGTGCCGCACAGGCCGTAGAGGTCGGTCGCCGCCGCGAGGCTGTAGGCGCGGGCGGTGTTGGCCGGCGTGGTGGTGTTGACGTAGCTGGTGTTCGACACGAAGTAGTTGTCGAGCGCCCGGAACCAGATCTTCTCGGCCTTCTCCTTGCCGATGCCGGCCACCGACTCGGCGTTGCCGCAGACCGGCGAGGTCCCGTACGGCGTCGCACCCGAACCCTCGGCCAGGTTGAAGAAGAAGTGGTTGGCCACGCCGGACGAGTAGTGCACGTCGACGCTGCGGGTGTTGGTGGCCCAGCAGCCGTGCGAGCGGCCGTCCAGGGTCGGGTTGTACATGTAGCGCAGCGGCGTGCCGTTGCCGTTGATGTCGATCTTCTCGCCGATATCGTAGTCACCGGCGTCGGCCGTGCTGTTCGCGTAGAACTCGACCATGCTGCCGAAGATGTCGCTGGTGGCCTCGTTCAGGCCGCCCGACTCGCCGGAGTAGGTCAGCCCGCCCGGCACCACGTTCTCGGTGACGCCGTGCGACATCTCGTGCCCGGCCACGTCCAGCGCGACCAGCGGCTTGGCGTTGCCGGTGCCGTCGCCGTAGGTCATCTGGGCGCCGTCCCAGAAGGCGTTCACGTACGCGCTGCCGTAGTGCACCCGCGACGGAACGCCCCGGCCGTCGCCGAAGATGCCGTTCCGGCCGTGCACCTCTTTGAAGTAGTCGAACGTGACCGCGGCGCCGAAGTGCGCGTCCACGGCGGCCGACTGCCGGTCGCTCGGGGCGCCGGTGCCCCACGTGTTGTCGTCGTCGGTGAACGTGGTGCAGGTGCCCGACGTGCGGTTGTTCATGTCGCACGTGGTGCCGTTGCCGCGGGTCGGGTCGACCAGGTTGTACGACTCCCCGGCCTGCGTCGACTCGATGGCGACCTGGCCCGAGTAGACGCTGTTGCCGGTACCGGCGATGTTCTCGATCTCGTCGTAGGAGCCGATCACCGTGCCGGTCAGCGCGTCCGAGATGACGTGGAACTTCGACGGCGTCTGCCCGTCGGGCTGCCAGCCGGTGAGCACCGTCTCGTAGGCGAGCTTGCCCGCGCCGCTGGTGGCGTCGACGAACAGCTCCGGCTTACCGGTCGCCGTGAGAGTGCCCTTGAACTGGCCCTTGGCCGTGGCGGTGGCCGAAGCGGCGGTGACCGTCGGCTTGACGCCCAGGCTGAGCGGCTTGGTCAGGCCGGCCGAGGCACCGGCGTATTTCCCGGCCTTCGTACGGATGACCAGGTCGCCGCCGGCCACGCGCAAACCGCCGTACGTGCGGGTGTAGCGGACGACGCCGTCCTTCTGGCTGTAGATCGAGTAGCGGTCCTGGGCCGACTTCTTGATCGCCGGTCCGGCCTGGTCGAGCAGCGACGAGCCGGGGGTGACCGGCGCCGCGGACGCGGATGTGGCCGTGACCACCAGGCCCCCACTGGCCAGGGCGATGGCGCCGGCCAGCGCGACAGCAAATCTCACGTGCTTCCTCCCCACGATCCAGGCATCCATGCCTGTCTATGTGAGGGATCCTCGCATTCCCGTCGAGACTATGGGGCGAAAACACTCGTAAAGATTAAGTTTCCATCTAGTTCGGTCGATGTCTAGCCATGCCAGACGGCTGCCGACGATCAGGCCCGCGGTCGTCAGGTCGACGACCTCCGACCGCGGGCCGATGATCACTCCGAGATGCCAGGCGATGCCGGTGATGCCGCCGGCGCCGAGAACGAGTGCGCTGTCCACGCGTTCATGCCTGGCACGCGGTCAGAGGACGATGCGCTGACCGGGGAAGATGCGGCTCGGGCTGTCCAGAACCGACTTGTTGAGCTGGTAGAGCTTCTTCCAGCCGCCCTTGACGTGGTGCTTGGCCGCGATCTTGGCCAGGGTGTCGCCGGAGCGGACGACATAGGTGCCCTTGGTGGCTTTTTTGGTGGCCGTCTTCTTGGCCGGAGCCACCCCGGCCTTCTTGCCGCACACGGGCCAGGCGCCGATGCCCTGCCCCTTCAACACCTTCTCGGCGATGGCGATCTGCTCGGCCTTCGTCGCCTTGTTGGCGGTGGAGGCATACTTCGTTCCCCCGTACGCCTTCCAGGTGCTCCGGCTGAACTGCAGTCCCCCGTAGTAGCCGTTGCCGGTGTTGATGCTCCAGTTGCCACCGGACTCGCACTTCGCGATGGCGTCCCAGTTCGTGCCGGCCGCCTGTGCCGGGGAGGCCGGGCCGAGCAGGCCGATCGCACCGGTGACACCGGCCGCGGTCAGGCCGAGCACTACTCGAGTCTTCGTTCCGATCCGTGCCATGAAAGCTACCTCCACGCCTGCGAGGTGAGCTGTCGGGTTCGGGCTGGGCTGCCCGGCCGCGCGATGCGGCTTCACCCCGAGACGCGCGCTCCGTTTCCGGGCAGCAACGCGCCGAGGAACATGTGGGTCCCCCGCTCCATGCCTTGGGTTCGTTTCCCTCACAGGCGGCGGCAAGGATTCGGCGTTCCGCCCGGGGTGCCCGCGACTGCGGGACTGGCCGACGGTAACCACGCGACGACCCGTACGGCCAACTTCCAAGGGCGGAAGGTGAGCTTGTTCTCACCGATGGTTAAAGCCTCAAGAAACCCCAAAACCCCTTTTCCCGTACGGGCCCAGGCGCGCTCATCGCACGACGGTGACCGGGCATTTCGCGTACGCGGCGACGTGCTGGCTGACCGACCCGAGCACCAGCCCGGCGAACCCGCCGTGCCCACGATGCCCGACCACCAGCAGGTCCTTGCCGGCCGACTCGTCGATCAGGATCTTGGCCGGACGGCCCTGGCGCACCTGAGCCCGGACCGGAACCGGCGGGTCCTCGCCGAGCTCCTCCTTGATCACCTGGAGCAGTTCCTCGCTGGTCGTCTGACTCGCATCGACCACCTCGCGTTCCGAGACGCTGGGCGCCCCCGACGGTGGCAGCACCGTGTGCTCCCACACGTTCAGCACCAACAGGTCGGCTCCATGGTCCGCCGCCTCGGCCGCGGCCCAGGTCAGGGCCTTACGACTGCCGGGAGAACCGTCCACACCGACCACGATCGTCGTCCATGTGCTCATACCTCATTAGAGGACCGTCTCCCCGTACGGGCAACGAGCGCGCCGGGATTCGGCAGTCAGATGCACGGATCGACATCTCTGGTTGCGAGCGTCCCGGGGCAGGTTTAGCGTCGAAACGGAGTGTGTGATCCATATCACGCACGGTAATAGCCCACGGTCGGAGGGGGCATCGCCCATGACCACTACGACGTCGGACACCGTCTCGACGGACTCCGGGGCAGCCGAACGCAAACCGTTGATGACGGGCTCGGCGCTGCTGATGATGAACCTCGGCTTCTTCGGGGTGCAGTTCAGCTTCGGCCTGACCCAGTCCGCGGTGAACCCGCTGTTCCTGCTGATCGGCGCCAGTCCCGAACAGTTGCCGATCCTGAACCTGGCCGGCCCGGTGACCGGCCTGCTCATCCAGCCCCTGATCGGGGCGATCAGCGACCGCACGTGGCACTCACGCTGGGGACGACGACGACCGTTCATCACGGTCGGTGCGCTGCTCTGCGCCGTCATCCTGTTCGCGTTCCCGTTCGTCGGGGTGCTGTGGCTCGGCGTGATCTGCTTCTGGCTGCTCGACGCGGGCAACAACACCTCGATGGAGCCGTACCGGGCCTTCATCTCGGACCGGCTGCCCAAATCCCAGCTGGCGCGCGGCTTCCTGACCCAGAGCATGTTCACCGGTGCGGGCGCCGTGCTGGCCAACGTGTCCCTGTTCGCGCTGCAGAAAGTGGACGCGCTGCAGACCGAGGCGGGCAACGGGGTCCCGTACTGGATGTTCGTCTGCTTCATGATCGGCACGTTCTGCATCCTGCTGACCGTGCTCACCGCCATGGCCCGGACGAAAGAGCTCAAGCCGTCGGACGAAGAGCTCGAGGAGATGGCCAACGCACCGCGAGGTATCGGTCCGGCCGTACGGGAAATCGCTGATGCCGTTCGTTCGATGCCGGTGGCCATGCACAAGATCGGGTTCGTCTTCGCCTTCCAGTGGTATGCGATGTTCATCTACTGGCAGTTCCTGGCGGTCAGCCTGGGCGAGACGGTCTTCGGCGCCAACCCCGAGCAGGGCGGCCCGGCCTGGGACAACGCGATCGCGTGGAGCGGCCTGGAGAACGGCGCCTACAACTTCGTGACGATGGTCTCGGCGCTGTTCCTGGTCGGTTTCGCCCAGCGGATCGGCGCCAAACGGGTGCACGCCATCGCCCTCGGACTGGCCGCGCTGGCCCTGGTCTGGCTGGCGCACATCGACAACCAGTACCTCGCGCTGGTGCCGATGATCGGTGTCGGCATCTTCTGGGCGAGCGCGGTCGGCGTGCCCTACCTGATGGTGGCGAGCATGGTGCCGGCCAAGCGCACCGGCGTCTACATGGGCATTCTCAACATGATGATCGTGGTGCCGATGCTGGTGCAGACGGTCACGTTCGGTTGGATCTACGAGCACTGGCTGGGCGGCAAGGGCAGCAACGCGATGATCCTGGCCGGTGTGCTGCTGGGCATCGGCGCGGTGGCCATGCTGTGGGTCAACCCGCCGGACGAGGCCGACGAGTCGCCGATCGTGCCGCTCGGGGGACGGCGGAGCATCACGGTGTACGACCGGGTGGTCGTGGGTTCGGACGGAACATCGACTTCCCTGTACGCCGTGGACCGCGCCGCCGAAGTGGCCCAGGCCGCCCAGGCGCGTCTGGTGGTCGTTACCGCCTATCGCGACGGCTCGGCTTCGGCTCCTCTTGCTGAGGGCGCTCACCGTGATCTTTTCGGAGTGGATGTCGCGCGGGAGGCTTTGGATAAATCGGTCACGGGGCTTACCCGGGAGCGGGCTCGCTATATCGAGCAGATCCTGGTGCGCGGGGATCCGGCTCAGGCGTTGCTGGACACGGTCGGCAACAACCCGGCGAACCTGATCGTCGTGGGTAACCGGGGGTTGGGCGCCGGCGAAGGGCAGTTGCTGGGGTCGGTGCCGGCTGGGGTCGTACGGAATGCGGTCTGTGACGTTCTTGTCGTGCAGACGTCGGCCCTCGACGAAGAGCGATTGTTCCGCGCCTCGGAACCGTCGTCCTCGCCCATTTCTCCTGCAGCTGAGCCTGCTGCTGGGCCTCCCGCTGCTGGGCCTCCGGCTCCTGGCTCCTCGGCTCCTGGCTCCTCGGCTCCTTTTCCTAGGACAGGCGAATCGGATTGATGATGTCGGCGGTGATGGTCAGCGCCATCACCGCCCCGCCGATCGCGATCAGGACGAGCGTGGCCGGGACAAGCCTGGTGAAGTCGACCGGGCCGCCGGCCGGACGGCCACGCAGGCGCCGGATCACGTCGCGGACGCGCTCGTACCAGACGACCGCGATGTGACCGCCGTCGAGCGGCAGTAGTGGCAGCGTGTTGAACACGGCCATGAACAGGTTGAGGCTCACCAGCAGCAACAGGAACGTGCCCCAGAGACCGCGCTCGACCGCCTCTCCCCCGAGACGGCTCGCGCCCACGACGCTGATCGGGGTCTCGGGGTCACGCTCCCCGCGGATCGCGTGGATGACCGCGGGGATCTTTTCGGGGAACTGTCTGAGCTGGCTGACCGTGCCGCCCAGGAGCTCGCCGGTGAATGTCATGGTGGCTCCGGCCGCCTCGACCGGGCCGTACTGCAGGTAGGCGGGCGCGGGCTGCGGTGCGGCGCCGATGCGGCCGGAGACGACATTCACGGTGATCGTCTGTCTCGTCTCGGCTCGCTTGATCACCATCGTGGTCGGCCCGTTCGACGCCCGGACCGCGGTCAGCACATCCACCCAGCGCGGGGTGGGGGTGCCGCCGATGCTCTCGATGCGGTCGCCTGGCTGGATTCCGGCGTCGGCGGCGGGGCAGACCGCGCCCACGCAGGGGGTCGCCGCGACCACCGGCTCGGTGACCGGGTGCAGGTTGGGCAGACCGAAGCTGACCGCCATCGCATAAAGGATCGCCACGGCCAGGAACACGTGGGTGATCGGACCGGCGAGCATCACCGTAGTGCGCTTCCAGGTCGGGTAGCGCCACATCGCCCGGGGTTCCTCGTCGCGGCTCAACTCGTCGAGGGCGGTCAGGCCGGCGATGTCGCAGAAGCCGCCGATCGGGAGGGCCTTCAGACCGTACTCGGTCTCGCCGCGCCGGAACGAGAACAGCGTCGGGCCGCGGCCCACGAAGAAGCGCCGCACCTTCATGCCGAAGGCCCGGGCCGCGATCATGTGGCCCGCCTCGTGGAGCGCGAGGGACAGGCAGATCGCGATGAGGAAGAGGAACGCACCGGCGAGCACGGGCCGATCGTACGCGCGAAAAAGTGTCGTACGGGTGCCCTATCTTCTCCGGCATGGTCAGCTACGCATATCTCGGATCGTCGGCCCTCGCGCCGGGCGACCTCACGCTGCAGACGTCGGGCGGTCCGGCCGCTCATCCGCGCTTCTTCACCGGGTTCCTGACCAGCCCGGCCGCCACCGCGTCGGGGCTGCTCGCGGTGGCCGAGGTGGCGCGCAGCCGCTATTTCCGCCCGCTCGATCCGGCCAGCCTCGACCCGGTGGTGACAGCTGGGTCCGACCGGCTGCGGTTCGAGTCGTTCTCGGGTTGCTGCGGCGTCTACGCCCGTCTCGACGTGCTGCCCACCGGCATCGACGGCGAGATCGTCGCCCACGGCACCACCAATGTCGACGTCAACGTCCCGCTGCAACGCGCTCTCTCGCGCGTCGGCCCGTCCGACCCGATGCATCTCGCGGTCGGCCCCGACGAGCTGGCCGTCACGACGTTCGACGGGCCGGTCGTCGAGCGCAAGGTGCCGCTGCCCAGCCGATGGCTGCGCGGTTTCGCCGAGGCTCAGGTGCTGACCTCGCGGTTCGACCCGCGGGCCGAGCTCGGCGTGGCCGAGGCGCGGGCGTTGCTGCAGCGGATGAATTCCGGCGACCGTTCGGTGCTGTGGGCGGTGCCGGCCGGCCGCACCCTGCGGTTGACCTCCCGTCCCGTCCCCGGCGCGATCTGCCTGCCCGGCGCGGGCCGTCTGACGGCATTCAAACCCTTTCTCCGGTACGCATCCACCCTGCGCGTCTACGGCCCACCGATCACGGCCGGCTCCGCACCGGTGTCCAGCACCTGGGAGCTGAGCAGTCCCGCCATGCGGCTGTCGCTGACCCTGTCGCCGGAGCCCTACCGCGGATTCTCGGGTGAGGGCGCGGTGCTCGAGGCTCTCGCCGCCGACGAGGCGGCCGACGACGCCGAGCTGATCAGCGCGCTCCTCTCCTGGGACCCGTCGATCGACATCGACACGCTGGCACTGCAATCGGGACTGGAGGCGGCCCGCGTCCGTGACGCTCTGACGCAACTCAGCACGGCCGGGCGGGTCGGCTTCGACGTGGCCGAGGCGGGCTACTTCCACCGCACCCTGCCCTACACGGTCGACGGCGTGGCCAAGATGAACCCGCGACTCGTGGCCGCCCGGGCCCTGGCCGAGGCGGGCGCGGTCGGCGCCGACGGTGTGGTCCGCAGTGGTGGAGAGGTCTATCACGTGCGCGACGGCGAATCCTGCACCTGCCCGTGGTGGGCCAAACATCGCGGCGAACGCGGGCCGTGCAAGCACGCGCTGGCCGTCCGTCTGGTGGCCGCCGGTTCCTCGCCGTCCTCGAATCAGGCGGTCGGCGCGTGAGCCGCATTCTCGCCGCGGTCGATTCCGGCGCGTCGGCCGTGACCGTCCTGCTCGAGTCGGCGACCGAAGAGGAACGGCTCGCCTTCGGCCGCGAGATCGAGGCCCGGCTCAAGGCGATGAAGCCCGAAGACTGGTGGCGTCCCAAGACCGATCCGAGCTCGGCGCTGGCCCTGGCGGCGCTCGGCAGCATGCCGTCCGCGGCCCGGGCGGCGGCCCTGCTGAGCCGGCGTGATCTGCGCGAGAAGTGGGGGCGGATGCCGCTCCCGCTCGCGCTGCGGGTGGTGCGTGCCCGGTCGGTGCCGTGGCTGGGCGATCTCGCCGGGCGGCTCGCGACCAGGCTCCGGCCCGACGAGGCGTGGCAGGGCGGCTGGTCGTTCGTGGCGGCGCTGCTCACCGAGTCGGGCGCGACCGTTTCGCCGACCGAGGGCGTCGTCGTCGGCTGGCTCGTCGACCTGCAGCAACAGAATCGACGTCCGTTCGCCGACCGCCTGCGCGAAAGCCCCTATCTCGACACGTTGCTGCCCGCGGTGTTCGAGATCGACGGGATCGGTGCGCACCTGGCCACGACGATGTGGGACCAGGTGGCCGGCCAGTGGACCGAGACGCCCGCTTTCCCCGCCGCGGTGGCCCAGCTCGTGGCCGAGGGCCGCCTGGAACGCAAGACGATCCTCGACGCCACGATCGACCGGCTGGTCCGCGGCGACCGGCCGGCCTGGCTGCGGCCGTTCGCCCTGCTGCACGACGAACTGGCACCGACCGTCGACGAGATGGCCGCGCACACCCTGGACTACGCGCAGCTGCTGCCCGACGCGCCGTCGGCCATCGCGGGGATCGCCCAGCGGTCGCTCCGCGAGGTCGATGCCGCGGGGCGGCTCGAGCTCGACACTCTGCTCACGGCCAGCCGGCCGACGTTGGTGCGCAAGGAGAAGACGCTCGTCAAGGCTCAGCTGTCCTGGCTCGACCGGGTGGCGCGGCGCGATCCGTCCCGCGAGGTGCTCGAGACCGTGGCGGCGGCGTTCGACCATCCGGTGCTGGAGATCCAGGAGCGGGCGCTGACGCTCATCGCGAAGCGGGGCGCCGGGTCTGACCTGTCATGGCTGACCGACACGGCCGCGAATCTCGGCGGCGATCTGCCGGGACGCGCTCGGCAACTCGCCGGGTCGTCTGGCTCTTCATCTTTGTCCACGCCCGCCCCGGGCCCTTTGCCGGCATCGCCGTTGCCTTCGCCGCCCTTGGCCGCTCTGTCCGCGCCGCCTCCGGTCGCGGCTCTGCCCGCGGCGATCGGCAGCGCGTCCGAGCTGGCCGAAGAGGTCGTCGCGCTGCTGCACCAAGAGACGTCGTTGCGATGGGAGCGGGTGCTGGCCGGGGTCGTGTCGCTGCGCTCGACCGGCGACCTGTCACCGGTGCGGCACGTGGTCGACCGCTACACCGACTCGTTCGCCGATCAGCGCTGGCGACCCCGGCTCCACGCGCTCGGATCGGCCCTGCGGACCATCCTCGGCGATCCCGTCCCCGGCGAGCAGGGCAACAGCCCCTGGCAGCGGCTCGTCGACACCGTCCGGGCCCGGCTGCGCGGTGACGACACCACCCACCGGCCGCCGCTCGGCTCCCCCGAGACCCTGCTGACGCTGCGCGTCGTCGAACTCTCGACATTGTCGCGAACGGTGCCGGTGACCACGCTGATGGCGACCCCGACCCACGTCAACGGCAACCTCGATGCGGCCGTGCTGGCCGACCGGCTGCGGCAGGCCGAAGCCGAGGGGTGGCAGCCGTGGCCGCTCGACCTCGAGCAGGCGCTGCTCCGCCTGCCCCGCGGCACCAGCCCAGCGGTGGCCGAGGGGCTGAGTTCACCGGCGGGCCGCCGGTTCGCCGAGTGGCTCACCCGGGGCGGCCTGCCCGATCCCGTTAGCAGCCGGTTCAAGCAGCTGGCGGGCCAGTCCCGCGCCTACTACTCCGGAGGGCCACCGGCGGTCGCCCGCGTCGTGGTCAACGTCGCCCCGGCCACCCCCGGCCTGCTGTCCGTCGAAGACGACCTGGTCACCCGCAGAAACAGGGTGTCGGTGACCTCCTACGGCGAACCGGTCGCGATCTACCCCGACGTGCTCGCGGCGACGCTCCCCCACCATCGCGAGGTGATCGCGGCGTGGGCCCTCCCCGAGCTGGCGGCCCTGGCCGACCAGGACGAACGCGGCCACGGCACGCTGCTGCCGACGCTGGCCGAGAACGAGGGCCCGTTCGGTCCGGCGATGTCACTGGCCCTGGCCTACGTGTCGGCCGCCCGCCACGAGCCCGACCGGGTCACGGCCGTCGATGCGTTCCTCACCCTGGCCGCCCGCCCCGCATCAGCGGCCGCGACCAGCGCATCGCTCACGCCAGCTGTCCGGCCCGCTACCGTCACCGCCACCCACGACTCGCTCGCGACATCGGCGCCGACACCCGTCGAGCAGTCAACGACAGAAGCCGCCGGCACATCGCTCACGGCCCTCGCTACGACCGCTCAGCCATCAGCGTCCGATGCGCCCGCGTCTCACGAATCACGCGAGTCGTTCGGCGCCTCGATCGGGCGTGACCTGGGTGAACTGGGCGCGGCCGGCATGGTCAAGCTGAACCGGGTCGCGTTGTCGCTCGGCGACGCTCATCGGGCCGGAGCCTCAGCGGCGGTATGGGACGTCCTGTCCACAGCGCTACCGTCGCTGTTGCCGACGGCGCCACGCGGACTGCCCGACCTGCTCGAGCTGGCCTGCCTGGTGGCGGCGGCGACGGGCACGCGCGGCGAGCTCCCGGGGCTGGCCGAGGTGGCCGAGCGAAAGGGAAACAGCCGTCTGCTGAAGGAGGCCCGCCGACTGCGTACGGTTCTGGCCGGGTAGCCCACCGCGATCCCGTCAGGCGCGCCAGCGTGCGGTCCCAGTTGGACAGCCCCGCCACGCCCCGACCCTGCCATGTGCGGGACGCGCCCGGGCGCGGTTCCGGCTGGACAAGCCCGCCCACGCCCCGATCCCGCCACGCGCGGCACCCGGTCGAGGGCCTGGCCAAGGGCGCCGTCCTGGGCCGGCATGCGGTTCCAGCTGGACAAGCACGCTGCGCCCTGATCCCGCGACGCGCGGCACGGGCCGGCGTGCGATTCCGGCTGGACAGCCCGCCGCGCCCCGACGCGGCCAAATGCGGGACACGCCCGCGTGCGACCCCGGCTGGACACGCCCGCCCACACCCGATCCCGCCACGCGCGGCACGGGCCCGCGTGCGATTCCAACTGGACAGCCCACCGCGCCCGACCCGGCCAACTGCGAGACACGTCCGCGTGCAATCCCGGCTGGACACGCCCGCCCACACCCCGACCCCGCCACGCACGGCACGGGCCCGCGTGCGATTCCAGCTGGACAAGCCCGCCGCGCCCTGATCCCGCCGCGCGCGGCACGGACCAGCGTGCGACTCCAGCTGGACAAGCCCGCCGCGCCCTGATCCGGCCACGCGCGGCACGGGCCAGCGTGCGACTCCAGCTGGACAAGCCCGCCGCGCCCTGATCCGGCCACGCGCGGCACCGGCCGGCGTACGACTCCAGCTGGACAAGCCCGCCGCGCCCCGACCCGGCCAGATGCGGGACACGCCCGCGTGCGATCCCGGCTGGACAAGCCCGCCCACACCCCGACCCCGCCACCCGCGGCACGGACCCTCGTGCGACACCAGCTGGACCACCCCCGGCACGCCCCGACCCGCCACGTGCGGCATGCGCCCGCGTGCGGTTCCGGCTGGGGTGTGCGGCCGCGTCTCATTCCTGCAGCTGCGGTCCAGCTCGAGCGAACCGGCCCGCTCCGTCCAGCTGGACCTGACACGACGGACCGCCACGCCCATTCCATGACCGCGAATTCGACACAACCAAGGCCACGCCCACGCGAATATGCACGAGCCCGAGAGGACGGGGGCGTCGTGTGCGGCCATGTGTCTCTACCGGATCCGCCGACGCCGACTGGGGACGGGGTATGACCTACCGCAGCGCCTCCGTTGGACCGCGACTGACGGTAGCCGACTCTCGGCCGCCGGGTCCGGCGTCGTCCTCCGCGGTCTTCCCGGGACGCGACCTAACTCGAGCGGTGACCGCCTTGGAGGACGCCGCGCTGCGATCGGCTGGTGCGGGCGCCGTCACCGCAGCGTCCGCCGAGGACCAGCTAGATCAAAACATCAACCAGGGGACGCTGTCCGTCTCGGTGGTGGGAGATCGGCCCCCTCCCGGACTTTTACTGCGTGCGGTTTACGTCAAGAGCTATCACCGGAGGCGGAGGTGATGCTCGTCGTGGGAAGGGCAGGCGTCCGCTTTCGGGTCGTGGAATGGCTGGGGTCAGGTCAAGGGCTGGCACTGTGGGGTGTCCGCAGTGGGTGCGTTCCGTAGCCACCGTGCGGGGGTCCGTGCGGACTCACCGTCTACTGCCGAAGAGGCGATCCGGCGGTCGAGCGTGCGGGGGCCGAGCGGACTCACCGTCTACTGCCCAAGAGGCGATCCGGCGGTCAAGCGCGCGGCGGCCCATACGGACTCACCGCTTACTGCCGAAGAGACGATCCGGCGGTCGAGCGCGCGAGGGCCCATGCAGACCCACCGCCTACAGCTGAACAGGCGATCCGGCGGTCGAACGTGCGGCGGCCCATGCCGACACGCCGTTTATTGCTGCTGTTGGCCTGGCTTCGTGTGTGGGGTCAGCGGCCGGCCGGGATGTGCCACAGGACTGTTCGGGCCTCGCGATCGGCTTTGCGGCGTACGGAAAGAAGCCACATGATGCCGACGATCGAGACCAGGATCAGGCCGCCCCAGGAGAGGGCGGTGAACAGGTGTGTCTGGGCGTCGGTGGGCTCGGGCTCGTAGCCGCGCTGGAGCAGGGAGAACTGGTAGCGGGTGCCGGTCAGCACCAAGGTCAGCACCAGGGCGATACTGTGCCAACTGTCCCACAATGCGTGCAGCAGCGCCACGCCCAGGTAGGCCCACAGCAGACGCCAGGTGACGGCGAAATGGTGGCGGCCGCTGGCCGAGAACAGGACGCCGCCCAGGATTGCGGTCCACAGGCCGTGGCCTACGGGGGCGAGCAGGCCGCGCAGCAGTTCGGTCTGCACCAGCTGCATCAGGGAGAGGCCCTGTTCGGTGAAGAGGGCGGTGAACGCATACCCGGCCGACTCGAACGCGGCGAACCCGAACCCGACCGAGGCGCCGAGGATCAGGCCGTCGAAGGCGTACTTGTGTTGCAGCCGCCGGGTCAGGAAGGCCAGCACGGCCAGCTTGGCCGCCTCCTCGATCAGGCCGACGCCGACGAACAGGCCGGGCGACGGGTGCAGCAGGTAGGTCTCGAGCAGCGACGCGGCCAGCACCCCGAGCACGCCACCGGTGATGAACGTGGTGAACAGCAGTTCCGCGGTCACCTCGCCGCTGTGCCGGTGGCCGAACGCCCACACCACGAACGACACCGGCACCAGGAAACTGCCGAGCAGCACCAGGGTCGGGATCAGGTTGGGGTTGCCGGTGACGAACGTGACCACGACCGTGAGGATCCACAGCCCGAGCCCGGTCAGAAACAGCCGCAACCACGGCCGGCCGCGTGACGGTGCTTGCTGGGTGGTGACCATGTGCGCCCTCCCGGGAAATCGACAGCCGACGACGCGAGAACTTACAACGCCGGACGGTTCCGGGTCACGGGCATAGGTTGGCGTCATGGAATACACACGACTGGGGAGTTCGGGCCTCAAGGTCAGCCGCGTTGCTCTGGGGTGCATGAGTTTCGGGGAAGCGGAACGCGGCAGCAATCAGTGGACGCTCGACGACGCGGCTGCCGAGCCGGTCTTCCGGCAGGCCGTGGAGTCGGGGATCACCTTCTGGGACACGGCCAACACCTACAGCGACGGCACCTCGGAGGAGGTGGTCGGGCGGGCCATCCGCAAGTACACCGATCGCGACTCGATCGTGCTCGCGACCAAGGTGTTCTTCCCGATGGGGGACGGTCCGGGCGGCCGTGGACTGTCGCGCCGGGCGATTCTCGAGCAGGTCGACAACTCGCTGGCGCGGCTCGGGACCGACTATGTCGACCTCTATCAGATTCACCGGTTCGACCCGGAAACGCCGGTTGAGGAGACGATGGAGGCGCTGCATGACCTCGTACGGGCGGGAAAGGTCCGTTATCTCGGGGCGTCCTCGATGTGGGCCTGGCAGTTCGCCAAGCTGCAGCACGCCGCCGACCTCGGGGGCTGGACCCGGTTCGTGTCGATGCAGAACCAGTACAGCCTGTTGCAGCGGGAGGAGGAGCGGGAGATGTTCGGCCTGCTCGCCGATCAGGGGGTCGGGTCGCTGCCGTGGAGTCCGCTGGCCAAGGGCTGGCTGGCCCGGCCGTGGGACGCGGCGGCCACGCAGCGCGCCAAGTCCGACCCGCTGACCGCCCGCTACGAGGGCGAGGAGAACCGGCCGATCGTCGACGCGGTGCGCCGGGTGGCCGAGGCCCGGGGCGTTCCGATGGCGCAGGTCGCGCTGGCCTGGGTGCTGCACAACCCGGAGGTCGACGCGCCGATCGTCGGGCCGACCAAGTCGCATCACCTGGCCGACGCGGTGGCGGCGGTCGACCTCGAGCTCACCGACGACGAGGTGACCGCGCTCGAGGAGAACTACACCGCGCGTCAGCCGTCCGGTTACAAATAGCCGGGTGCTCGCCCCGTCCGTCAGGCATGAAGTGTCCGGACGGGGCGGCATTCACCGGTGACCTCATCGATGATCGGCCGTTTCACCTAGGAGACGCCGCCTGAAGGGGGTTCCGCCCGTGGGACTGTTCGATTCCGGGCCCGCGCTCGAGGATGTGGTCGGGGCGAAGCTCGTCAACACCGATGAGCGTTCCCGCAGGGAGCTCGCCCGCGCGCAGCTGCCGATCCTGCGCGAGCTTCGCGACGAGGAGTTGCTGCTGGTCATCGCCGTGGACCGCGACACCGGGGTGATCGTGGTGACCAACGAGAGGCTTTTCACCGTACGGCGGGGAAAGCTCGACAGACGCATCGAGCGCAACCGGATACGCGAGGCCAAGCTCGGTCAGCTGCCCCGGGGTGGGTTCGTGGCGATCATCGCGGGGCCGGAGCTGCGGGTGGCCTTCGCCACGCTCGACGAGGCCGATCTCTTCGTGCAGACGATCGACCTGGCGATGGTCAACTCGCGGGTGGTGCGGCGCAACATCCCGGTCCTGATGCCCGACCTGTACGAGGAGATCCTCCGCACCTCGGGCCGGCCGGTCGAGTCGCGCCTGGTCATCGCGGTCGCGCGGGCCGCCGCCGAGATGATCGCCGCGCACGCGCGGACATTCTTCACCACGATCGGCGACCAGGGGGCGGCCGACCGGTTCGGCCGGGACTTCGGCGACCGGCGCGGCGTGACCACGGCCGACGACATGATCGACTGGCTGTGGGACTGGGATCCCCGGTGCCACCAGCCGCTGCGCCGGGCGGTCGGCATCATGCGCATCCGTCTCATTGACACACATCACTAGCTGGACCGACGATGGGAGCGCTCCCAATCGATCGAACTCTGCGGAGAGTCCAGTGAAGATCGCCCGCCTGCTCGCGAGCACCGTCCTGCTCGCGGCCGTCGCCGCCGCCCCCACCCCCGCCATAGCCGCCCCCGCCGACGTGCGCGTCGACGTGGACACCCGCGCCGGGCTCGCCACCGTCGGCGACGTCGCGCTCGGTGTCAACCACGCCATCTGGGACTCCCAGCTCGGCACCCCGGAAGTGTCCGGCCTGCTCAAGGACGCCGGCGTCTCGATGGTCCGCTATCCGGGCGGCTCGTACGCCGACATCTACCACTGGCGCGACCACACCGCGCCCGGCGGCTACGTCGCGCCCGACACCGACTTCGACACGTTCATGGCCGGGGCCCGCCGCACCGGCGCGCAGCCGATGATCATCGCCAACTACGGCACCGGGACGGCCCAGGAGGCGGCCGACTGGGTCCGCTACGCCAACGTCACCAAGGGGTACGGCGCCAAGTACTGGACCATCGGCAACGAGAACTACGGAAACGGGCACTACGGATCGGCGTGGGAGGCCGACGAGCACGCCGACAAGAGCCCGAAGGAATATGCGGCCACGGTCACGGCGTACGCGCAAGCCATGAAAGCCGTTGATCCGACGATCAAGATCGGTGCCGTGCTGACCATGCCCGGCAACTGGCCGGACGGCATTGTGGGCACCGGTGACCAGGGCAGCTGGAACCAGGAGGTGCTGACCCGGGCCGGCTCGGTGATCGACTTCGTCGACGTGCACTGGTATCCGGGCGGCTCGTCGGCGGCCGACACGCTGACCAAGAACGGTCACATCCAGGACGCGGCTTTCCTGCTGCGGCGACAGATCGACACGTACGCGGGAACGAACGCCGGCCGCATCACGATCAGCATGACCGAGACCAACGTCGACATCGGGCGCAACACCCAGCCCGGCGCGCTGTTCCTGGCCGACGTCTACAGCGGGCTGCTCGCGCAGGGCGTGTTCACCGTGCACTGGTGGAACGTCCACAACGGCATCGGCACGGTCTCCGAGGTGGCCGGGCAGACCGACTACCAGGACTTCGGGCTGCTCTCGAGCGGCAACTGCAACGCCTCTGTTTGCCAACCGCCGCTCAACACGCCGTTCGCGCCCTACTATGCGCTGTCGATGATGGGCGACTTCGCCCGTCCGGGTGACCGTTTCATCGGCACCGGCACCGACAACGCGCTGGTCAGCACGCACGCCGTCCGCCGGGCCAACGGTGACCTGGCCGTCCTGCTGATCAACAAGGACCCGGACGCCGCCCGCACAGTGGCCCTGAACTACCACGGCTTCACACCCGCGGCCGGTACGCCGACGGTCGCCACCTTCACGAACGGCGCCCACGCGGTGTCTTCGGCGTCGACCGGCTCGGCGTCGGCGCAGACCCTGCCGCCCTACTCGATCTCGCTGCTCACCCTGCACTCGGCGAACCCGGCGGCCGCGCCCGCTGCTCCCGGCCGCCTGACCTCGACCACCACCGACCGCACCGCGACGATCTCGTGGCCGGCGGGCGCGGCCGGGCTCAAGTACGAGGTCTACCGCCAGAACAACGGTGTCGCCGAACAACTCGGAGAGACAACGTCAACTTCCTTCACCGTACGCAACCTGGAGCCGGGCCGCCGTTACACAGTGAACGTGGTAGCGCGTGACGGCAGCGGCCGCGCGTCAGCCGCATCGCTCCCCCTCACGTTCGTGACCGGCACGCCCGCCGACGCCCCGTGCACGGTGAAGTTCCGCGACACCAACGACTGGGGCAACGGCTACGTCGGCGCGATCGACATCACCAACAAGACGGCTTCGCCCATAACGGGTTGGACGCTGACCTTCGCCTGGCCCACCACCTGGCAGAGCCTGGGCAGCGGTTGGAACGCCGTCTGGACCGCCGACGGCCGAACCGTCCGCGTCACCGGCGACTCACCCTTGGCCCCAGGCGCAACAACAAACGTCGGTTTCGTCGGCAACTACAGCGGCCCGAACGTGCTGCCCGAGGCGTTCACGCTGAACGGCAACGTCTGCAAGAGCGAATAACCAACCCCGTTTCCCTGTACGGGTGAGCCACTCGTCCGTACAGGGAAACGGCCCGTCTTCGACGTACGGCTCCTGCATGGTGGTGACCTCGTCGTCGGTCCGTTCGATGTAGCGGGCGGCGACGGCCTCGCCCAGGTGGCAGGGCTTGGTCGCGCCGACGATCGGGGCCATGCTGACGTCCCGACTCCGGGCGACCCGCTGGACGGCGTTGATGGTGGGCTCGTCATACGGTGAGTCGAAGGCCTGCACGACCTTGTCGCTGCGCGCCGCCATGTGCTCCGGCCCCACGACCGACCGGCCAGGTTCAGTCCTCGGTCAGCAGCTCGCCGACCCGCTTGAGCACCGCTTGCCACTGGGCCGGCTGAAGGTTGTCGCGCACCTGATTGGCCAACTCGGTAGCGACGAACTCGACGATCTGAGCCGAAAGCGTGCCCCGAACCGTCGCGGGCGCCGCGGCCGATACAGGAGCGGCGACCGGAACAGACGGCGTGACCGCAACAGGCGCGGCCGGAACAGACGCGGCCGGAGCAGACGGCGCGACCGGAACAAGCGGCGTGACCGGAACAGACGGTGCGCCCGAAACCGACGACGTCGCCGAGACGAGCGGTGCGGCCGGAACAGACGGCATGACCGGAACAAGCGGCGTGACCGGAACAAGCGGTGCGGCCGAGACCGACGGCGTCGCCGGGACGGGCGGTGCGGCCGCGGGCGGAATCGCCGTCATGGCCGGGGGCGGGGCCAGGGTAGGGGTCGGAGCCGCGGGCGAGGGTTCGGTCTCGGCCGGCGCCATCGGCGTGGTCGGGATCGGTGATGCGACGGGACTCGTCGTGCTGGTCAGCGCCGTCATCGCTGCGGGGGTCGAGACGGCGTCCGGAGCTGTCACCACGACAATCGACGGCATTTGCCGCACCGGCACCGAAGCGGCGGCAGGCGTCGATGATTCGGCGTCTGCGGGCGAGAAATCATCAGCGACGGCGGCTGCGGATGACCCGACCGGCGAGTCGACCGTCGTCACCGAGCTGATGAAGACGGGTTCAGACGTCGCGGCCTCAGTGGGCCGTCCGGCCACCGCGTCAACCGACGGCTCGGTGGCCGGAGCCGAGGTGACAGACGCGGGAGGCGAAGTCACGACCTCGACAGATGACTGCTGGGGCGCCGGAGTCGACGACTCGGCCGCGGCGGCCGGCGGCATCGGAGTGAACGCGGACGCCGGGGATTCCGAGAGCGGGTCAGGCAGCTCGGGATCAGAAGTCACGACCTCCGCAGCCGGGCTCACCATGGCGGACGCTGGGACAGAGGGAGGAACAAGCCCGGCCGGCACGGGACTCGAAATCACGACTCCGGCCGACAGCCGACGGCCGGGCGCGAACGTCGAGCGCTCATCCGATGACGCCGCAGCGACGCCAGCCGGCGGAACGGAGTCAGCAGCTGACGTCAGGGGCGCGGCCGACGACCCCACCCCGGGACCAGACGCCACGGATACAGGCGAGGGGCTGCCGAACACCGCAGCAGACGAACCGGATTCAGAGGCCGACACCACGAACTCGATAGACGAACCGCCGTCGCCGCCTGACGTCAGGGGCACGACCGATGAGACCGCCGACGCGCCGGACGACGAGCCAGAATCAACAGTCGACTCCGCCGACGACCCCGCATCAGAACCCGACGTCGCGAGCCCAGCCGACAGAACACCACCACGAACAGACGTCGCCGGCACCACCGACGAAGCCGACGGCGCGGCAGCAGACGAACCAGCCTCGCGAGCCGACGACCCCACGCCGCGAGTCGATGGCTCAGGCCCGGCGTGTGAGCCCGCAGACGTGACAAGGTCTGAGGCCGGCGTCGCGAGCCCGGCCGCCGAAGCCGGGTCGAGAGCGGACGAAGCCGACGGCGCGGCAGCAGACAAACCAGCCCCGCGAACCGACGACCCCACACCGCGAGCCGATGCCTCAGGCCCGGCGTGTGAGCCCGCGGACCTGACGGAGTCTGAGGCCGGCGAAGCCGGGTCGAGAGCCGACGAAGCCGACGGCGCGGCAGCAGACAAACCAGCCCCGCGAACCGACGACCCCACACCGCGAGCCGATGGCTCAGGCCCGGCGTGTGAGCCCGCAGACGTGACAAGGTCTGAGGCCGGCGTCGCGAGCCCGGCCGGCGAAGCCGGGTCGAGAGCCGACGAAGCCGGGTCGAGAGCCGACGAAGCCGCCGGCGCGGCAGCAGACGAACCGGCCCCGCGAGTCGACGACCCCACGCCGCGAGCTGATGGCTCAGGCCCGGTGTGTGAGCCCGCGGACCTGGCGGAGTCTGAGGTCGGCGAAGCCGGGTCGAGAGTGGACGAAGCCGGCTCACGATCCGACGCGGCGGGCTCGACCGCTGAGGGAAGGGGTGTGACGGGCCCATCGGCCGGGACGGCGGTGCTGCCTGATGGTGGGAGCTGTTCGAGCGGCGCGACGCGTGGGGTGGGGACCTGGGCGGTGCCGATGGCGGGCAGCGGCTCGATCACGAAAGAAGGCGGCTCGGCCGTGGGCAGGGGGCCGACCACGTGCAGGTAGCGCGTCGTTCGGGTCAGGGCCACGTAGAGCAGGCGGTGGCCGCGCTCGTCCTCGGCGATGATGTCGCGTGGCTCGACCACGACGGTGGCGTCGAACTCGAGGCCCTTGGCCTCCTGGGGGCTCACCAGGTTGACGCCCTGGCCGAGTTCGTTGCGGGAAGCGGCCCGCCAGGCCACGTCGCGCAGGGTCAGCTCGGCCTCGACGGCCCAGCGGTGGACGGCGGGGCAGATGATGGCGACCGAGCGGCCGTGGGAGGCGTGGGCCATGGCGGCCTCGACGGCGGCGCCGGCGCGGCTGTCGTCGTCGGGGTGGCGGAACACCGGGTCGGCCGGGCCGTCGCGGACCACCTGCGGGGCGGTGACGTCGGGCGCCGCGAAGGGCAGCAGCTGGGCCGCGATCTCGAAGACCTGGCGGGGCACGCGGTAGCCGTAGCGCAGCTCCTCGATGCGCTGCGGCAGCTGGGCCGGCAGGTGCGCGAGCACGTCGTCCCAGTCGTCGCGGGCCCACAGGCCGGTCGACTGGGCGATGTCGCCGACCACGGTCATCGAGCCGGTCGCCGAGCGCATCGCGATCGAGCGCAGCTGCATAGGCGAGAGGTCTTGCGCCTCGTCGACGACGATGTGGCGGTAGCGCTCGTCGAGGCCGTTGATCAGCGTGTCGAGGTAGTCGAGCAGGGGCAGGTCGGCGTCGCTCCACACCTCGTCGGCGATGCGGTCGGCGGGGCGGCGGTGCAGCAGCGTGATGTCGCGGTCGGTCATCGTCTCGCCGGCCGCGGCCAGCAGCCGGCCGCGCGAGCCGAACAGCTCGCGCAGGAACGACGGCGCCCGGAAGGACGGCCACAGCCGTTCGATGAGCTGGTCGAGGCCGGTGCGGACGCCGAGCCGGCGCTCGCGGGCACGTTCGGTGGCCGTGTTGACCATCAGGCTGCGGAAGATCTGCCGCTGCTGGGCGAACGTGCCGGGGGTCTGGCGGCTGCGGGCGACGAACTCGTTGATCTCGTCGGCGGTGAACACCACCGGGCGGCCGTCGACCTGCGCCTCGATCGGGCGCTGGTCGGGCGCGACGCCGACCCGGTCGTAGAGCGCGCGGCGGAGCAGGCCGGCCATCCGCCCGTCGCCCTTGAGCCGCACGACCTCGACGTCTTCGAGCCGGCCGCGACGGACGGCCGGGTGGAACTGGCCGATGTCGCGCTGGGCCACGCTGGTGTCGCCCAGGCTGGGCAGCACCGTGCGGGTGTAGCGGGTGAACGTCGGGTTGGGGCCGACGATCAGCACGTCTTGCGGGGCGAGGGCGTCGCGGAAGTTGTAGAGCAGCCAGGACACCCGGTGCAGGGCCACCGCCGTCTTGCCGGTGCCGGGGCCGCCCTGGATGATCAGCATCTCGTCGAGCGGGGCGCGGATGAGGTCGAACTGCGCGGCCTGGATCGTCCGGACGATGTCGTGCATCTGGCCCGTGCGGTCGCGGTTGAGGTCTTCGAGCAGGGCGTCGTCGGGGCCCTCGAGCTCGGCCACCGCGGCGGCGAGCTGGCGGAACACGACATCCTCGTACGAGGAAATGGTGTTGCCGTTGGTCTCGAAGCTGCGCTTCATCACGAGGCCGGCCGCGTCGGCGTGCGTCGCCGTGTAATAGCGGGCGGCGGCGGGCGCCTGCCAGTTGACGACCAGCACCTCGGAGTCGTCGTCGAAGATCGTCTGGTAGCCGACGTAGAGGGTCTCGCCCTCGTCGTCGTCCATCCGCCCGACCGCGACGGCGTCGTCGGGCTCGCCGATGCGGGCCAGCCGGGCCTCGGCGTCTTTGCGCAGCCGGACGGCGGCACCGGCGTTGGCCGCGGCGGCGGGCGCGTCGAGCAGCCCGCGCCGCATCCGCTCACGGTGGTCCGACACGTGGTCGAAGTATTTCTGCTCGGCCGCCAGAATCTCCGACAACGGATCCCCCCATCGCTCCGCAACACCATGCGTGATGCTCGAACGTCCAGCCATCGGGCATTCGCACGATCAACAACTGACCGTGTCGTAAGCCAAGCAGAGGGGTACGACAGAAAACCGGCAGGATCAGTCGCCGCTGGCGCCCCAGAAATAGATCTCGGCGGGTTTACCGTCGGCGTCGTGGAGCACGGCGCAACGACCGCTCCACCGCTCGTACGCCGCCTCCTGCAGCCGCTCGACGTGTGCACGCGTCAACGTGGAAGAGCCGGCGATCGAAAGAGCCTCGGCGTCGGTGAGCGGCGTGACCACGCCGGGACCAGCGGTGGTCGAGAGCCGGCTCATGTCGACGATCGAGTGCGTGCCCGACTCCTGCACATCCTCGGACGACCAGAGCTCGTCCATGGTGCGCGGCCGGTCCGGAAAATCGGCGGCCGTCTTGCCGAAGTCGTAGTGCACCGCCCAGAAATAGTCACCGTCGTCGAAGACCTTGGTCCGCAGGCTGGTGAACGCGGCGGCGAGGTCAGGCTGATAGGGGACGTAGTAGTCCCATCCGGAGGCACCCACGGCGGGCAGCCTAGTGCCGGGGTACGACAAAGACGGCGGCAAGGGCGACAATGGACGTCAGGAGGTGGACATGGACACCTACGGCAACCGGCATGAGGACGCGATGGTCGTCCTGAGCGCGACCCGCGGCGTCATCACCAGGGGCTGGGTGCAGCACTCCTGGTACCTCACGGAGACGAAGTCCGGCCCGCGCCGCTTTCCGCAACGGTTCTTCCCGGCCCGGCTCGACCGCAGCCAGGTGGTGGCGGCGTGCCTGGTCGGCGGGGTGATGCAGGGCGCGTGGCAGGTGAGCCCGAAGCCCGAGTACGCCTGTCCCGCCATCGACGCGCTCTGGCGCACCCTGTTCGACGCGAGCACGGCGGGTGGCGCCGATCCGGTCGGCCCGCCGGTCCCGCCGATCGTCCGGGCGGCCCGGGTCCGCGACCTGACCACCTGGAACGACCGGCCGTACCGGACCGCGGACGACGTCGTACGCCTGCTCGACCTGGCCACGGCCCGGGTCACCTCACAGAGGACGAGCGGGCCGGTCCCCCAGCGGCACCTCACCCCGGTCGTACAGCGCTGACTCCCGGTCGCGTGCGGCCCGGGCCGAGGCCGGATCACCGAGCTTCCCGTACGCGTCGGCCAGCTCGGCTTCGACCCGGGCCTCCAGCGTGATCGAGCCGTACGACCGGATCGGCACCAGCGCCCGGTGCAGCGCGGTGATCCGCGCGCCGTGCCGCCCCAGCGACGCCTCGAGTGCCGCGATCGACAGTCCCACCCGGCCTTCGAGACCCGCGTCGGCACCGTCGTGGGCGAGCGCCTCGGCCCGTTCCAGCCGGTTCCGGGCCGGCCCCGCGTCCGATCCGGCCCGGGCCAGGTCGCCCAGCCCGTGCAGCGCGTACGCGTGAGCGAGTCCACTCTCCGGCGGCGACAACCCGAGCACCTCGTCGAACGCCGCACCCGCGCCGGCCAGGTCACCCGCGGCCAGGCGAGCCTGACCGAGCCAGTACAGCGCGGGCGCGAGCACCCGGGCCTGGCCCTGCTCGCGGGCCAGCCGGACGGCCTCGCGCAGCACCGTGACGGCTGGCCCGGCGTCGCCGCGGTCGAGGTGGGCGTGCCCGATGAACCGCAAGGTCAGCTGGCTCCCGACCTGGTCGCCGCTGCGCCGGTGGTGCTCGAGGGCCTCGGCGAACAGGGCCAGCGGGCGGGCGATCTCCCCGTTGCGCCGGAGCGCGTTGGCCAGGGTGCGCCGGGCCACCGCGAGCACGTGCTGCTCCCCCGTCTCGGCCAGCAGCCGCACCGCCCGTTCCAGCTCGGGCACGCCGGACACCCCGGTCCGGCCGCTGGCGACCAGCGGCGGCATGCCGAGCATGGTCAGGACGACGCCCTCGCCGCGTCTGTCCCCGGACGCGCGGCAGGCCGCCAGCGCGATCTCATGGGTCGACCGCCAGTCGTCGAAGTAGCCGCCGAGGGCGTAGAACTCGTGGGCCGAGACGGCGAGGTCCCAGCACACCTCGGTGTGGCCGAGCGCCGCCGACTGACCGATGGTGGCGCGGATGGTGCGGCGTTCCCGTTCGAACCAGGCGTACGGGTCGGTGGCCGCCGCCGCCAGTTCGGCCGCCGGCACCTCGACGTCGGGCACGCCGCTGTGCGCCACGTCGAAGTCCTCGTCGTAGAAGGCGGTGTGCGCGTGCCGGACCAGCGTCAGCAGGGCACGGCCGACCCGCCCCGCGACGTCGGGTGTGCTGTCGGCCCGTCCGCGGGCGTATTCCCGGGTCAGCTCGTGGAAGGTGTAACGCCCCGGGCCCGCGGCCGGCTCGACCAGGCCGATCGCCGCCAGCTGGGCCAGGGCGTCACCGGCGGCCGGACCCGGCTCGTCCAGCACGGCGGCCGCCGTCCATTCGGCGAAGGTGGTCATGGCGAGTCCGCCGAGACCGGCGAACAACCGGCGGCCGCGGGGGTCGAGCGGGGCGAGTCCGGCACCGATCGTGCGGGCCACGCTTTCTTCCCCGTACGCAAAACCGGCCGTCCCCTGCTCGACGAGGCGCCGCTGAAGTTCGCCGGTGGTCCGGTGGAACCCCTCGACCCGCAGGAACGCGGCCGTGCGCAGGGCCAGCGGCAACCCGTCGCACATCCGGACCACGGCCGTGACCGCGTCCCGCTCGCCGGACAGATCGACGCTGCCGGCCGACACGATCCGGCGGAACAGCGCCTCGGCGGTCTCGTCGTCGAGTTTGGTCAGCGGCGCGACGTGGTGGGCCGGCGCGTCCAGGTCGGGCAGCCGGCGGCGGGCGGTGACCAGCACGACGCTGGGACCGTCGCCGGGCAGCAGGTCGCGCACCTGGGCGCCGTCCCGTGCGTCGTCGAGGAGGATGAGCATCCGGCGGTTCGCGACGACGGACCGGAACAGAGCCGCCCGCTCCGGCCGGGTCGCCGGCACGGCCGGCACCCGCAGGGCGCGCAGGAACTCGGCGAGCACCTCGGCCGGATCGGCGGGCCGGTCGCTCATGCCCCGCAGACCGGCCCAGAGCTGGCCGTCCGGAAAGGACTCGAGCACGTCGTGGGCGGAGCGCAGGGCCAGCGCGGTCTTGCCGACCCCGCCCGGACCGGCGATCGTCACCACCGGCCGCCGTGACTCGCGGAGCAGGCGGGTCACCTCGGCGCGCTGATCGGACCGGCCGACGTAGTAGGGCGGCGGGGCGGGCAGCTGGCGGGGCTGGGGCATCGGCTCGGTCACCTTGCCCGCGCCGCCGGTCCGCGTCACCTGCTCGTCGTCGCGCAGGGCCACCGCGTACGCGAAATGCCGCAACTCCGGATCGGGGCTGGCCGTGCCCTCCTCGTACCGTTCGTAGACGGCGACCGCCTCTTCGGCGTGGCCGTCCCAGTAGAGCGCGCGCATCAGCAGGCGGCACAGCTGCGGGTCGTCCGGGTACTCGGCGACGAAGCCGGCCAGTTGCTCGGCCGCCCAGGCGAGCTCGCCGCGCGCGATGACCAGCGGGAACAGCGACTCGGCGCACCTCCGGCGACGGCGGCGCAGGGCCTCGATGTCGCCCTGGAACGCCATCAGGGGTACGTCGGCCAGCGGCGACCCGCCCCGCCAGAGGTCGAGCGCCGCCCGGAGGCAGACGACCTCCTCGTCGGTGTCCGCGAGCCGGTGGGCCACCTCGGCCCGCTCGACGAACCGCCCGAAGACCGAGGCGTCGAGGTCGTCCGGGGCGGTCGTCACGGCGTACCCGGAACCGGGGTGGGTCTTGATCTTGATCGGAGGGCCGGCCGCGCGGAGAGCCGACACCGCCTTGTGCAGCTGAGCCGGGTCGACGTCGGGGTCGCCCCAGGCCGACTCGAGCAGCTCGGTGGTGGAGACCAGGCGGCCGGGCCGCAGCAGCAGGGTGGCCAGCACGGCCCGGGCCCGGCCGCCGGGCAGCGCGATCGGTTCGCCCGCGACGTCGCGGACCTCGAGATCACCCAGAATCCGGTACCGCATGGCCCGCCCTCATCCTCGGGGACACCCGCTTATTGTCATTCTGACGCAATCAGGTGCGTGATCACAACCGGCCTCGCGGCGGTAGGGCACCGGTAGATCTTTCCGGGACGATCTACCGGTCGAGCACGGCCTTAAGTGTCCGATTGACAAGAACGATAGACCGCGCCTACCCTCGTTCGTGTCCATCTGACAGCAAGTTGACCGTCGTGAGGGATGACCGATGGCACTGCAGATCATGGAACCGGCCTCCACCGAACTCCCCGACCCCGACCCGACCACCGCCACCCGCTACCTCTCGGTCGGCGCCTATCTGGACCCGCACTTCCGCCGCCGGTGCCTGCGCGACGTCTATCACGACCAGCGCCGCTTCGTCGCACCGTCGTACGGCTTCGACCTCGTCACCGTGTTGTGGCACTGCCTGCGCGCCCGCCGCCTGGCGATCGCACAGGACGCCGCGATCGTCCTCTGTCTGCTGCTCACCGCGGTCGTCGACTGGCGGGCCCTCGCCGCGACCGTCGCCGCGCTGGCCGCCCTCCGCACGACCAGCTCCGCGCGGCACGTCGTACGTGAGCGTTTCCACGAGTGGAGCGACGGCCAGCGCGGCACGCCGACCCGCAGCAGCCGGCGTTCGGTGGCCGTCCTGTTCGGGTTCGCCGCGTCGTGGCTGATCACCGCGCTGCTGGTGGCCGTGGTGGTGGCCCGGCCCGCACCCGCGGGGGCCGGACCGGCGATCGCCGCGGTGGTCGTCGTGCTCGTCCTCCCGGTCGGCTTCGCGCTCTGGCGGCAGAAGCGGGTCAACGAGTTCGCCGCGGAGCGACCGGCGCCCGCGGTCGGCAGCAACCAGCGCCTGCGCGACATCAACGGCCAGCGCAACGCCAACACCATCGTCTACAGCAACTTCGAGCCGTTCATCGGCGCCGGCGACATCGACATCACCTGGGACTTCGCCACCCGGCTGGTCCGCAAGCAGCCGGAGCGGCCCGGTGGCGGCCGGCTCAGTGAGCGCAAGCGGGAGTTCGCCGAGCCGCCCTTCACGGCCGGCGAGCTCATCGCGTACGTCCGGCGGCACCTGGAGCAACTCACCACGGGCGAGGCCGAGACGCGGATCCCGAACCTCACCGTCACCGACCGCGTCTTCCGGTCCGCGCGCGAGGACGGCGTCCGTTCGCTGATCACCGACCCGGACGACGTCGACGAGATCATCCGCAACCCGACCCGGCCCGCCCGGCACTACCTGGTCTGCCAGGTGGTCTCGTGGGGCGGCGAGATCGTCATCACCGTCCACGTGCACATCGCGGTGCAGGGCCGGTCGCTCTATCTCGCCGTGACCACCACCTCGATGGCGCCGTGCAACGAGCAGTACCGCATCGTCGACCTCGAGGGCGGGCACGGCGCCAAGGCGTGGTTGCGGGCGCTGGCCACCGGCCTGCGGGAGACGCCGCGGACCGTGGCCGCCGCGCCGAAACGACTGCTGACCGCCGTCGTCGAGGTGGCCGGCCTGGGCCGGGCGTTCCGCCGCCGGGGATCGCGCCGACCGGCCGACCGCGGTGCGCTGGTCAGCGTCCGTCAGCTCGGCACCCGCGACCGGCTCCGCAACTTCCCGCAGAGCCAGGACTACCGCAAGTTCCGCCGGCTGATCGAGACCCGCGTGCACGCCGACGTCCTGGACTTCCTGGACGAGCACGGCGTGGACACGGCCGAGTACCGCGCCCGCAGCGCCTCCGTCATGAACATCGGCCTCTGGAACGACGGCGGCAACACCACGGTCAACGGCGACGTCGGCGGCACGATCAACCCGCCGGCACCGGAAGACGGGTCCGGCTCGTGACCGGGGACATGAACGTCGGCCTCTGGAACGACGGCGGCCACGCCACGGTCAACGGCGACGTCGGCGGCACGATCAACCGGCCCGCACGGCCGGAACCGGACCGGGTCGAGCCGGATCGGGCCGAGCCCGCTCACGGCGTGGACGTCCTGGTCGTCACGGCCCTGCTGGAGGAGTTCGAGGCGGCCCGGGACGCGGCCGGGACGACATGGCACAAGCACGACGCCGACGGCCCGGTGCCCTACCTGACCGGTGAGCGGGCCGGACTCCGGCTGGCCCTCGCGCGGGCCACCACCATGGGCGCCCGCAGCGTCGCCCCGATCGCCGCCCAGCTCGCCCTCCGGCTCCGGCCGCAGTGCCTGGCCATGTCCGGCGTGTGCGCAGGCCACCCGGACCGCACCGCGCCGGGTGACGTCGTCGTGGCCGATCCCGCGTACGAGTACGACGAGGGCCGGCTGACCGGCACCGGTTTCACCGGCGAGCACCGGCACTACCCGCTGGACACCCGGCAGCTGCGCGCCGTCCAGGAGTTCGAGCCGGCCGGTCTGCCCACCTACGGAACGGTCGGCGGGGAGGAGTCCGAGAACTGGTTCCTCGAACGCCTGCACCACGGCCAGGAGCCGCGCCTGCACGCGGCCCGTCCGCGCTATGTGCCGCCCGGCGTCTGGCCCGCGATGGTCAGCCGGCTCGAGGGCGACGGTCTCATCGTGCTGCGCGGCCGCCGATGGAACCTGACCCGGGCCGGTCGTCTCCGGATCGAGCGCCTGATGGCCGGTGACGTCGACGGACCCGACCGGCTGCCGTTCGCGGTGCTCGCCGGCCCGATGGCCAGCGGCAGCGCGGTGGTCGCCGACCCGGGCATCTGGGACCGGCTGGCCGGCATGGGCGAACGGAAGGTGCTGGCCGTCGACATGGAGGCGGCGACGATCGCCATGGTGGCGCACGACCACCGGATCCCGGACTGGCTCGTGGTGAAGGGCGTGATGGACGGGGCCGACCCGGCGAAGGACGACCGCTTCAAGCGGTTCGCCGCGCGGGCCTCGGCCGAGGTCCTCTACGCCCTGCTCGCCGAGCGCCGGGCCTAGGGCGGAGGTCACCGGTGAACCGCCACGGCCGTCGAGTCCCGCCAGGTGAAACGCACCCCGCCGATCTCCACCGTGTCGCCCGGCCCGCAGTCGTGGCTCTCGCGGCGGCCTTCGCTGCCGTCCGGCGAGTAGGTGATCCGCAGGTCCACACTCGATCCGAGCGAGCTGCGGACGGCCACCACGGTGCCCGCGCCGGGCACGCCGGCCGTCCCGGCGGTGAGGGTGACGCCCCGGCCCGACAGGGTGAGCACCCGTTCCCGCTCGCCCGCCCGCACCACGAGGCGGCCGGACAGCGCGGGCCGCAACCGTTGCCGGCGTCCCCACCGGGCGATCAGCACCAGCGCGATCAGCAGGGCCAGGCCCACCACCCAGCGGACGACGCTCCCCCGCTGGGCCGACAGCTCGGCGTCGTGCCCGGCCGGACTCAGCCCGGGCGCGAACGGCAGCCCGAGCTCACCGGCGATCACCGGGGTCCACGGCGAGCCGACCTGGCCGCTGAGGCTGAGCGCGGCGGTGTCGCGGACGGTGGCCAGCGGGGCGAAGTGGAGTGGGCCGGCATCCCAGCCGACCTCGATCGGCACCGTGACCGAGCCACCCGCGGGCACGGTGATCGCCGTGTCCGGCACGCTCACCCGTACGCCGGCATGGCCGCTCGTCACGGCGAGACGCTCGACGGTCAACGGCACGTAGCGGTTGGCCGACACCAGGCGTACGGGAAAAGAAGTGTGACCGTGGCCGATCGGACCGGCCGGCCATTGCACGGTGAGACCGCGACGGGCGTCCTCGGCCAGCAGCCCCCGGGCCTTGGCCGCCCGAGCCTCACGTTTGGGCTGGTCGAGCGCGGCCGTGAGCCGGTCGATCCCGGTGATCCGCAGGGTGCGGGCGCCGGGAAAGACCTTGGCCAGCAACGGCGCGCCGGTGTCGGCGGACAGCGGGACGGCGAAGGCCTGCAGCGACGCCTTCCGGAGTTTGCGCGCCCGCTGGGCCAGCACGTTCCACTGATATCCGGTGGTGAACGGGTACGGGCTGGCCCCCGGCGGCCGGTGCTCCCCGTCGGTCAGCAGCACCACGGTCGCCACCGCCGGGGCGCCGGAGCGGCTGAGCACGTCGACGCTCTTCTCCAGGGCCGCGCCGATGTCCGTCGACTGACCGTCGGCCACCGTGGGCAGCTGCCGCATGAGCTGGGTCGCCGAGCGCCCGGCGGCACTTGTCCGCGCGGATCGCGGCTTCTCGGCGAACGGGACGAGCGTGACCTGATCGTCCGGGGCGAGGGCGGCCAGGAAGGCGCTCAGACTGCGCCTGACCTGGGCGTAGCGCGGCCCGTTCATCGAGCCGGACACGTCCACCATCACCACGTAGTCGGCCGGCACGCTGTTGACCCGCAGCGCGCCGTAGACGGCGTCGGCGTCGGCCGGAGCGGCCCGCACCGGTGCGGCGACCGCACTCACCAGGATCGCGACCCCGACCACGATCCATGCCCGCAGCTTGCTCATCGGCATCCTTCCGCCCGCTTCGCCTCCTTACTGACGGACCGGCCGGCCTTCCATGATCACCAGGGGAAATGATGGTCCCGAACGTTCGTCTCCTTGCCGCCACCGGATCTCTGGCCTCCACGATGTCCACCGCGGACGACGCCACCCGGCGCCGACTGCGCGCGGCGATCCACGCCATCGTGCATCCGATCGTCTTCACCGTCGTCACCCGCAAGGTCGAGCTCCGCCGGGGGCACCGCGGCTGTCTGCGCGGCTTCCGGCACCTGACCACGGCCTGCCTGGACGCCTTCTCCGACGATGTCGAGGCCCTGATCGACCGTCTGCTGGCGACCCGGACCCCGATCACCGATCTGGACTCCTGGCTGGCCTGCCGGGCGCCCGGCGCGGCCGTCGACGCGCATCGCCGCCGCCGGGGCGAACGCGGCGCGCTCCAGCGTCCCCGGATCACCAAGGCGCTCGAGACCGGGCTCGGGCACGACCGCTGGCTGCTCGAGCTGGCCCGGCTGATCCTGGTCTGGGTGGGGATCCCGGCCGACGCCGGATCCTCGCTGTGGCCCTTGGACGAATGGTCGCAACGCCGGGCCCTGATCACCGGGGACCACGAGCACAGCACGCCCAGGACGGTGGAATCGGAGGTGAGCCACGTGCTGAACGTCATGCGGCAGCGCGGCCAGTGGTACGCCGACCATGTCGAGCGTCCGCTGGGCCGCAAGGATGCCCCGCTCTCGCCGCCGGCCGGCGACGCCGCCACCGATCCGCGGCCGCTGCGACCCTACGGTCCGGACGACCAGGACGACACCCACGCCCAGGACCTGGCCGCGCTGGCGCTGTCCGCCATCACCGCCCGGCTGCGCGCCGGCCTGGACGAACGGGAAGCCGTCCTGCCGGTCATCTCGGCCCTCTTCCTCGGCGGCACCGGGGCCGAACTGATCGACCGGGAACCGGGGACGGTACCGGCCGGCGAGGAGTTCCTGCCGGTCCGGCTGGCCGACGACGACACGGCCGGGCGGATCGTGCGCGAGGTGCTGGCGATCGTCCGTCAGATCACTGTGTGACCACACCTGTCTCCACGGAGGACCAGGGCCGGATCGCCCGCATCGTCTGGGCCGTGGCCGGTGGCGGCGGCGATCTCGACGCCGCGATCGGCGACTTCGAGCGGCTGGCGGCCGAGGCCCCGGGCCGGTCCGCCCTGGCCGCCGCGCTGGTGCACGCCTGCGTCCGGGGCCGGCCGCAGACCGTCCCGGCCCGGTACCGCGCGCTGGCGGGCCTGGTGACGGCGGCCGATCACGATCCGCCGCCCGCGGAGCAGTGGCGGCCACTGCGGGCGGCGGCGTGCGCGCTGGCCCTCGGTCAGTCCGCGGCCGACGGGGAGCTGCCCGACCTCGGGGCGGCCCTGGCCGAGATCGATGCGCTGGCCGCGGAGGCGGCCGCCGAGCCGGCCCTGGCTCCGGTGTTCGCCTCGGTGCGGCTCGGGCTCGAGTTCGGCCGGGCCGTGACCGAGGGGGACGCGGCGGCCACCGAGGACCTGCTCGAGCAGGCCGCCACCTTCGCCGCGGCGGCCGGCGGGGCGATGGCCGACCTGATGGTCGCCCTCAAGGATCTGATGACGGCCCAGCGCCGGGGGGACGACCTGAAACCGCTGATGGCCCGGCTCCGGACGGTCTCGGAACGGCTGCCCGACGGCGATCCGGTCCGGACGGCCATGGAGGACGCACTCGCACAGGCCGACATCCTGCAGACCGGCGGACGCCCCGACCCGGACCTGGTCCCGCCCGGCGCGGCCGACCGGGCCCTCAGCCTGACCGTGCTGGGCACGGCCGGGCTCGCCGAGGAGACCGACCCGGACCGGATCGCCGCGGCGATCGCCACCCTGCGCGAGGCCCTGGCCGGGATCGACCCGGCGCACCACCGCCGCCCGTTCCACCTGACCGCGCTGGCCCTCGCGCTCTACCGGCAGTCCGAGGTCATGAACCGGGTGGACCGGCTGCCCGAGGCCGAGGAACTGCTCGTCGAGGCGCGCCGGCTGACCGGCGGGCCCGGCAACCTGCACTCCACCTGGATCGCCGAGATGCTGGCCGACGTCCGCTACCGGCTCGGCCGCTCCCCCGGCGGGCACGTCGGCGCGGTCGACGCGATGGGCGCGCACCTCTGGCAGGTGCTGGCCCAGCCCGACCTGCGCTCGGCCACCGTCGCCGCCCGGCACGCCGCCACGGACGCCGCCGACATCGCCCGGAAATGCCTGGTGGCCAACGATCCGGCCGAGGCCGCGCGGGCCCTGGACTCGGGCCGGGGACTGGCCCTGTTCGCGGCCACCCAGGTGCGGACGGTGGCCGAGCGGCTCGACACGGCCGGGCAGGACGATCTGGCGGCCCGGTGGCGGGCCGCGGTCGCCGGTGGCACCGGCCCCTCGCGGGCGCTGCGGCGGGACGTGCTGGAGGCGCTCTCCGACACGGACCTGGGCTGGGCCACCACCCGGCCGCCAGGCCCGGACGAGATCGGCGCCGCGCTGGCCGCGGTGGACGCCGACGCCCTGATCTATCTGCTGCCGGCCGACGGCCCGGTCCCGGGGTACGCCGTCATGGTGTCGGCCCACGGCAGCCTGAGCTACTCGGCCCTGCCCGAGCTGCGCCTCGACGCGGCGCCCGACCTCGACGCGTACCTCGCCGCATCGGAGCCGACCCACCTGGACGCGCTGTGCGACTGGGCCTGGCGGGCCGCGATCGGGCCGATCTACCGCGGCTACCTCGCGCGGATCACCCCGCCGGCCCGGCCGCCGCGGGTGGTCCTGGTGCCCATGGGGGTGCTGGCCCGGGTGCCCTGGCATGCGGCCCGGCGACGCGACGGCACGTACGCGGTGCAGCTGATCGCCATCTCCCAGGCGGCCTCGGCCCGGCTGTTCTGCCACAGCGCCGGACTGGCGCCGGTGCCGCCCCAGCCGCTCGGCCTGATCGTCGGCGACCCGCTGGCCGACCTGCCGTCGGCGCGCACCGAGGCGTACGCCGTGCACCGCTCGTTCTACCTGGGCGCGCGGTACGTCGGACGGCGACCGGACGGTTCCCGCGGCCACTCCGGCTCGGGCACCCGGGCCGACCTCGACCGGTGGCTGGCCACGACCGGCCCGGGGGCGGGGTCGATGCTGCACATGGCCTGCCACGGCATCGCCGAGCCGGGCGGGTCCTGGCTGCAACTCGCCGACGGCAAGCTCGCCGCGAGCAGCCTGGGCGGCACGCTCGACCGGGTGCCGGACCGCCCGCTCGGCCTGGTCGTGCTGGCCGCCTGCAGCACCGGGCGCTCGGTGACCGGCTACGACGAGGCGTACAGCCTGGGCACGGCGTTCCTCGCGGCCGGAGCCCGGACCGTGTTGTCGACCCAGTGGAAGGTCCCCGACCACGGGACGTCGGTGCTGATGTACGCGTTCCACCGGGGCGTGATGGTCGACCGGCTCGCGCCGTGGGACGCGCTGCGCCGGGCCCAGCTCTGGATGCTCGATCCGCGCCGCCGGATCTGGCCCGACATGCCCGAGCCGCTGCGCGAACAGGCCGAACGACCCGAGGCGGCCGCGGTCGTCAGCTGGGCCGGGTTTGTGCACGGTGGACGATGAGCGACACCGACGAGACGCTGCAGGCTCTTCGGGCCGAGGTCCAGCACCACCGGGGGCCGGCCCGCACCGGACCTTTGCTGCGGCTGGGGCAGGCGCTCGCCGAGGCGTACTGGCGGGCCGGGCCGGGGCAACGGGCGGCGCGGCCCTATCTGGACGAGGACATCCGGGTCCTGGAGGAGGCGTACGGGTACTTCGATCCGGCCGACGCCTGGCGCGGGCAGGTGGCAGCCCTGCTCGGCCAGCTGTACGCGATGCGGCACGTGGGCCACCTCAGTGCCAAGGAGGACCGGGATCGCGGCATCGAACTGCTGAACGAGGGTCTGGCCTTCGCACAACTGCCGCCGGCCCTGCATCTGCCGGCCCGGATGATGCTCGGCCAGTTGCACCTGCGGCGGGTGATGGCCCGCCCTCTGGGCAACCCGGGGGCACCGGCCGACCTCGATCGGGCCGAGCAGTGTTTCCGCGATGCCCTGGCCGGTCCGTCGCTGGGTGCCCAGGCCGAGGCGGTGGTCCGGACGATGCTGGAAATGGTGGGCGTCCTCCGGGCTGTCGTGAGCGACCGGGGGAACCTGCGGCCGAGCGGGATCGCGGAGGCGTTCCGGCGACTGCGCGACCTGCAGAAGCAGGCCGGACCGGGAATCATGCTGACGCCCTGGAGCGGCGACCTGCTGGCCCGCACTCCCCCGGCCGACCGTCCGGTCGCGGTGATCGACGTGCCCTCGGCCCGTGGCTCGTTCCGGCCGTCGGCGAAGCAGGCCGCCGGACCTGATGTCGCTGCCCTGCGGCGGGCCCTGCGCACGTTGCTGCCGCACCCGGACGATCCGATCGCGAGTGCCCGCGAGCTGTTGCACGATCGGGTGACACGCAGCCGTACGGACGATCTGGTCGCCCTGACCGCGGGGATCGCCGCGGCCGAGCCGGACGACGGCGCGAACCACCTGCTGCTCGCGGTGGCGCTGCGGCACCGGGCGCGGGGCGGATCCGGGGGTTGGCCCGAGGACGACTTCACGGCGGCGGCGGACGCCCTGAACCGCGCGACCACCCGGCTGGGCCCGCTGGACATCACCGACGAGCTGGCCGCGATCCTCCGCGATCAGCGCTGACTACGCCCGGTCGGCGCTCGGCTTGTCGTCGACCCCGTCCCGCTGCTCCGGCACCGCGGCCGGCTCACCGGACTCGCCGGCCGGGTCAGCGGGCTCACCGGCTGGGTCACCGGGCTCGTCGGCCGGGGGCTCCTCCGCATCGGAGGCGCCGAGTGCCGACCGGGCTCCCATGACCCCGCCCTGGATGGCCTTCGCGGCGTTGGTCACGACCTTGAGGAAGGCGTCCGGATCCGGATAGAAGTTGAAGAAGATGCCGACGACCAGCACCAGCGCACAGAAAGCACCCAGAACCCCGACCACCGGAGCGGGCATCGGGAAGCCGAACTGGTTGAGGGCGATGAGGATCAGAGCCGGCCCGACCAGCCCCGCGGCCCGGCGCCACCGGCGGGACGCCTCCGCCGACAGCCGGCGGCGCCGCCGTCCGGCCCGTGGCGAGGACACCACCACGATCGGCTCTTCCCGCACATCGCGCAGCACATCGCCGAGCTGATCGCGGCACAGCCCGAGCAGGCAGGTGGTGGTCTGGTCGAGCAGGGTCCTGTCGTTGGACGCCAGTCCGAGCAGCGGATTGGGTTCGAGCAGCATCTTGTTGATCTGCTTCTGCTGAGCCTGGAGCTCGCGGCGATGACGGCGACCCCGCCGTCCGACCGGCCGGCCCCCGTGCGCCATCATCGCCAAGGTCACCGACGCCATCCGCAGCTTCCGGTCGATCTTTTCGCGGCGGCCGTCCCCCGGGCGCGTATCGGTGCGTTTGAGCAGCTCGATCACCTCGAGCAGATGGTCGAAGGCCCGCACCGGCAGCTGCCGGTCACCCGATCGGGCGCGTGTGGCCAGCGCCATCACCGCCCGGCCGAGCAGCGCAAAGATGATCATGGCGAACGTGAGAGCGGCACCGAGCGCTATGCCGGTGCCGGCGGCGGGCGGGACGAGGAGCATCCAGCGCGCGTCCCACCACGGTGTCACGGCCAGATAGGACCAGACCGCGGCGTAGGCGGCAGCGGCGAAACCCGCCACCAGCAGCGGTGAGAAGATCCGGCGGCCCCGCAACGCCCACGCGGCGGGCACGGTGAGCACCACTGCGGTCACGACGTATCCCAGAAACGCGGCCGGGCGGGCGCGAAATGTCGTGGCGACCAGCCACACGCTGGGCGCGGCGGCCAGGATCCCGACCGCCAGATAGGCGACGAGCAGGATCTGCCGTTCTCGCATGCGCCGGACCGCGGCCGCCTCGCAGAAGTCGTCGAACCGAGCGACGTCGGCCGGCTCCATGGGTGGTAGATGGACGGCCAGCCGGCGCAACCGCGCTGTCTCGCCACGCAGCACCCGCTTGGCGGCATCGGGCCACAGCAGACGGAAGCCGGCCTCCGCCGGGCGCGCCTCGGGCGCCCTTGCCCGCATCACCGGCTTCATCGCCCTCCGATCCGAGCTCACTCACGCCGTCGATGCGGTACTGACGGACCGGAGCGCGGAACGGGCGGGCGAGAGCTGTCCGTCAGGACTCGGCATGACACTTCACGAGACGCCGGGGGCGGCGGCCGCCCCGGAGGAACCGGCCGTGGCCGAGTCTCTTCCGGAGGCGGCGCCGGATCTCGAGGGGCGCCTGACCGAGCTCGGCGCCGCCGTCGGCGCGCTGCGCCAGGAGCTGCGGGCGGCCGACGAGCGGTCGGCCGGCCGCGACCGCATGATCGAACGCCTGC
Organism: Paractinoplanes bogorensis; assembly: GCF_018829635.1. GTDB lineage: Bacteria > Actinomycetota > Actinomycetes > Mycobacteriales > Micromonosporaceae > Actinoplanes > Actinoplanes bogorensis. The sequence continues at coordinate 79,187 of NZ_JAHKKG010000011.1, read as the reverse complement.
ACGACGACAACCAGAAGCTGCGGGCCGGGGAACGCCGGATGGTCCTCATGCCACTGCTGACCGACCTGCAGCGGCTGCGCAACGACCTCATCCGGCAGGCCGCCTCCGTCCCGGCCGGGGTCACCGCCGACCAGGTGGCGGGCCTGCTCGACTCGTTCGCCCAGTCGGTCGAGCTGACTCTCGAGCGGGGCGGTGTCGGCGCCATCCGGCCCGTGCCGGGTGACCGGTTCGACGGCACCCGGCATCGGCCCGCCGCCGTTCTTCCCGCTTCCCGGCCCGACGAGGACGGCTGCATCGCCGACGTGCTGAGCGACGGCTACCTCGACACCACCTCGGGGCGCGTGCTCACCCCCGCCACCGTCCGCGTCCACCGGTGGACCGAACCCGCCACCGCGCCTCAGCAGGAGGAGAACCATGTCTGACGAGCCCACGTCGTTCTTCGGCATCGACCTCGGCACCACCTATTCGGTGATCTCGTACATCGACGAGTACGGCAAGCCGGCCGTGATCCGGAACTCGGCCACCGGCAAGGAGACGCTGCCGTCGGTCGTCTACTTCGAGTCGGCCGGCAACGTGGTCGTCGGCGAGCAGGCCAAGAACCTGTCGGTGGTCTATCCGGACAAGGTCGTCTCGCGGGTCAAGCGCAGCATGGGCCAGCCCCGCAACTGGGAGTTCGACGACGTCGTGTACTCGCCCGAGTCGATCTCGGCGCTGATCCTCAAGCGGCTGGCCACCGACGCCGCCGAGGAGACCGGCCGGGCGGTGAACGACGTGGTCATCACCGTCCCCGCCTATTTCGGCATGCTCGAGCGGGAGGCGACCAAGCAGGCCGGCACGATCGCCGGGCTCAACGTGATCGGCATCGTGCCCGAGCCGGTCGCCGCCGCCCTGCAGTACGAGGTGGCCGCGACCGACTCCGAGCGGATCATTCTCGTGTACGACCTGGGTGGCGGGACCTTCGACACCACCGTGATCCGGGTGTCGGCCGACCGGATAGACGTGCTCTGCACCGACGGCGACCAGGAGCTGGGCGGCGTCGACTGGGACGACCGGCTGGTGGGTCACCTGGTCGACGAGTTCACCGCGCGGACCGGGGTGACCGAGGACCCGACCGACGACCGCGAGTTCATGCAGGAGCTGCAGGAGAAGGCCGAGGACGTCAAGCGGCAGCTCTCCATGGTCACCTCGCGGAACGTGCCGCTGCGCTTCGGCGGGCAGCAGGCGACCGTCGAGATCACCCGGGACATGTTCGAGCAGATGACCTCGGACCTGCTCGAACGGACGCTCGGCTACACCGACCGTACGCTGGAGAAGCTCTCTCGCAAGATCGCCACCGACGACCCGGCCGGTCTGATCGACGAGGTGCTGCTGGTCGGCGGGTCGAGCCGGATGCCGGCGGTCAAGGCGGCGCTGGAGAAGAAGTTCCCGGGCTGGAAGCCTCGTCTGCACGACCCGGATCTGGCCGTGGCCAAGGGCGCGGCCCGCTACGCCCTGAGCAGCGCGATCTGGGACTGGTCGTCGGCCGGGGACGACTCGCCGACCGCGCAGGAGCGCAAGGAGCGGGTGGCCGCGATCGCCCAGGCGGCCAATCTGGACCCGGACAAGCTGGCCGGCTTCGCCCGCAAGGAGATCACCACCGTGCTGCCGAAGGCGTTCGGCGTACGCCTCGTCGACACCGACGCCCCGGGGTGGCAGAACGACATCGACCGGCACAGCTACGTCGAGCATCTGGTGCACGCCGACCAGTCGCTGCCGACCAGTCAGGACTTCACCGCCGGCACGGTCGTACCGGATCAGCGTGAGGTCAAGGTCGAGATCTACGAGCAGGCCGGCGGCGAGGAGAGCCGGGAGATGGCGGCCAACAAGGCGGTCGACCGGGGCAGCGGCCTGATCACCGGGCTGCCCGCGGGGCTGCCGGCCGACTCGCCGATCGAGGTGCTGATGACGGTCAGCCGGGAGGGGCTGCTGCGGGTCGAGGCCAACGAGCCCCGCAGCGGCCGCGACCTGATCATCGAAGTGCAGGTCAGCGTCCTGTCCGACGAGGAGGTGAAGTCGGCCGCGGTGGCCGTCTCCGCCATCACGGTGAGGTCCTGATCGACGATGGTGTTCGAGCCCGATCGCTACGAGCGTGAGGTGATCCGGCCGCTGCGGGGCCGGAACACCCCGCTCACCGACGACGACCTGCTGCGCCGGTACGCCATCGAGCCCGCCCTGGCCGACGCCGCGGCCCTCGCCGCACATCTGCGCAAACTCCGTACCTATTGGAACCAGACGGCGAGCGGGCCGGACAGCAAGGCCCAGGTGTGCCGGCGCCTGCTCGCCGCGGATGAGGAGCTGCAGAAGCGGCCCGGCGCCGACCTCACCGATCCGCGCTGGTGGCGGGCGATCGCCGCGGCGCGGGCGGGCCGGGCCCAGGACATGATCGCCCAGCTGGCGACCGATCTGCAGCAGGCGTTCGGCGCGGTCCGCAAGGTGACGGCGGCCCAGGTGGCCGGGGTGGCCAAGCAGTACCCGGCGCTCGATCAGGCCGACGTGGACGCCGCGGTCCGGCTGGCCGGGGTCCAGGTCGTCGAGGTGGTCGATCTGCCGGCGGAGAGCGGCGTCGACCGGGTCGTCTACCGGGAGTTGCAGAAGCGGCTGGGCGAAGCCGGTGTGCCGACCGTCGTCCAGCTGCTCCACTCGGATCTCAGCCGGCCGTTCACGCTGGTCCAGCAGTTCGCGGTGAGCGGGGAACCGGCCCGCCGGCTGGATGCCGCCACGCTCATGGCGCGGATCGCCGACGCCGACCGGGCGGCCGACTCGCCGGTGCTGCGGGCGCGGCGGGCCGCGTTGCGGATCCTGGCCACCGCGGTCAAGGGCGGCGCCGACCTGCGCCTGATCGCGCTTTACCAGATCGTCGACCAGCTGGTCGCCGGCCGCTCCGACCAGCTGGTCGACGCGTTGCTGGTGCGGCAGGCCACGCGTCTCGGTCTGACCCAGGAGGACGCCGAACTGGTGGTGGCCAGCCTCCCCAGCGACGCGACGGCCGGATCACCGGTGGCAGGGCAGATCCGCGAGATGCTGGCGGCCGGTCAGCTGCGGGCGGCCCAGGCCACGCTGGGCACCCTGCCGGCCAACGATCCGGAACGCCCGCAGATCGTCGCCGAGATCGACACGCTCGCCGCCCGCCTGGCCACCCTGCTCGCCGACACCGACCGGGCCCTCGACCGGCGGCGCGAGGACGAGGCGGAACGCCTGCTGCAGGAGGCGACGCGGATCGCCGAGGATGACGACGAGGTCCGCGTCCGGCTGTCCCGGCTGCCGATGGCGCCGCCGCGCGAGCTGCGGGTGTCGGCGTCCGGTCGCGAGGTGCGGCTGACCTGGCAGCCGCCGGTGACCGCGGTCGACGACATCCGCTTCCGGATCGTGCGGCGGGAGGGTGAGCCACCCGGTTCGGCGCAGGACGGCGAGCTGGTGGCCGAGGGCAGCCGGCTGTCGGCGGCAACCGACAGCCGGCCACCCACCGCCCGCGACCTGCACTACGCGGTCTTCGCGGCCCGGGCCGACAGCACGATCTGGTCGCGGCCGGCCGCCGGGCACATCCGGCTGACCCCGGAGCCGGCCGACGTGGCCGTGCGCGCCGGGGCCGGCCGCATCACCCTGACCTGGCAGGTCCCGGCCGATGTGGTGGCGGTGCGGGTCCGGCGCACCCAGGGCCGGCCGCCGCGCGGACCGGACGACGGGGTGAGCGTCGCGGCCGGCACCGGCACGCTGGTGGACCGCGAGGTCGACGAGGGTGTCGAGTATTTCTACGGGCTGACCGCGGTCTATCACGACGACCGCCGCCGGGAGGTGACGTCCCGCACCGCGGTGGTGTCCGCCTCCACCGCGGCCGAGGCCCGCCCGCTCGACGGTCTGGCCGTGGAGCCGGTCCATCGCCAGGGCGGCCACGTCGTCGTCCGGCTCACCTGGCCGGCCGGGGCCGGAGCGGTCCGGATCCGGTACGCCCCCGAGCCGCCCACCTGGGAGTACGGCTCGACGGTCAGCACCGCCGTGGCCGGCCGGTACGGCACCGAGGTGCCCGGCCTGCCCGAGATGTACGGCGGCACCTGTGTGCTCGAGGCCGACATCCCGCTCGGCCCGCAGATGTACGTGCCGCTCACCAGCGGCCCGTCCGGGCTGATCGTGGGCCGCCCGGTGCATCTCGGCCAGGCCGAGCCGATCCGCGGGCTGCACCTGCGCCGCACCGGCAGCCAGGTGACGGTGACCTGGGTCTGGCCCGAGGACGCCGGTCTGGTCGAGGTCGAGTGGGCTCAGCCGGACGCGGCCACGACCCGGCAGCGTCTGACCCGGGCCGCCTACGTGGACGGTGCGGGCTGCGTCCTGCCGGTCGGCCCGGCCGGCGGCACGGTGTCGGTCCGGGCCATCACCATCGGGCCGGCCGGCGAGTCGACCGCCGAGCCCGTCAGCGAGACGGTGGCCGGGCGCGCCACCCGGGTCCGGTACGCGCTGCGGCCGGTGCCCGGCTGGCGCAACCGGGCCCAGCGCGAGCTCGAGATCGTCAGCGACCACGCGTGCGACGGCCTGGAGCTGGCCGTCGTGGTCGCCCCGGGCCGCGTCATGCCGTCGCGGCTCGAGCCCGAGGTCGAGGTCGAGCGGTTCGCCGGGCTGGCGCTCGTCCCGGGCGTCCCGATCGCGTTGCCGTTCGCGGTGCCGCGCACCCCCAAGCCGTACTGGATCCGCTGTTTCGTCGTCCAACCGGCCGGCGTGACCTTGATCGACCCGCCCATCGCCGAGCTGAAGGTGTCGTGATGAGCCGTCTGGCCTGCCCGTACTGCTACAAACGGATCGACGGGAACCGCCTCTGGTATCAGTGCACCGGCCGGGGCGCGCCGGGCCGCACCGGCTGCACGCCGAAGCCGGACGACGCGCGCCGGCAGTGGACCGGCTACCAAGATCCGGTACGACCGTCGTTCCCTCCGTCGATGCGTTTGCCTCTGGGCCCGGCCAAGGCGGACTGCCCGGACTGCGGCGGCACCAGCCGGGTGCGGGTCTGCCCGAACTGCCACACCCCGTTGTCGTCGAACTTCGGCGCCACCGCCAGCCCGCTGATCGCGATGGTCGGCGCCAAGGGCACCGGCAAGTCCGTCTATCTGACCGTGCTCGCCCACGAGCTGCTGAACGGCCTGCGCCGCCGCTTCGGGGCCGACGTGCGGATGACCGGCGCGGTCAAGGAACCGATCCGCGACTACGTCGGCTCGGTCTACGCCGATCAGGCGCTGATGGCCCAGACCGCCGCCGCCACCAACGGCCGGATGCCGCCCACCGTCTTCGAATGGCGGCAGGAACAGTCCCGCCTGGGCAATCTGCTCACCCGGTATCGCACGACGTTCCTGTCCTTCTACGACACCGCGGGCGAGGATCTCAACAGCGACGACCGGACCCGGGACCTGACCTATCTGAACTCGGCCGACGCGTTGATCCTGCTGCTCGACCCGTTCATGATTCCCGAGGCCCGCAACCAGATCCGGTTGCCCAAGGAGGCCGTGCGGTCGGAGCAGCCGACCATGCAGGTGCTCGACCGGGTGACCGAGAAGCTCCGCCGCGAGCAGGGGGTCCGCTCGAGCGGGCGGATCAAGATCCCGGTCGCGGTGGCCTTCGCCAAGATCGATGCCTTCTTCGACGTGCTCGGCCCCGACCATCCGCTGATGCGGGCGCCGTCGGCCGCCGGTCCGTACGACGAGACCGCCGGTCAGGCCACCCACGAACAGGTCAAGGCGCTGCTGCACGAGTGGGGCGCGGACGACATCGACACGCACCTCGACTACAACTACGCCAACTACCGGTACTTCCCGGTGTCCGCGCTCGGGGCGCCCCCGGACTACTCCTCGGGTGCGGTCGACCGCAACGGCGTCCACCCGTTCCGGGTCAGCGAGCCGCTGCTCTGGCTGCTCAGCAAGTTCGACGTCATCCCCCGCCAGAGGCAGCCGTGAGCGCCCCCGACGGTACGGCGTTCGAGACGCTCATCTACACCGACTGCGTCCCCGGTCAGGGTCTGCAGGGCACCGCCGGCCTGCAGTTCCAGGCCCGGTCGCCCGGCGCCGACCGCACGGCGATGAACCTCGTGCAGAACTCGCTGCTCTACGAGCCCCCGGCGAACTGGATGCGCGAACGCCGGCCGGTGACGGACTACCCGCCGTCGTTCGCGCACACCGGGGACGGGCTGTTCGCCACCGCCGCCGGTGTCTATCTCGGACGGGAGGCCAACGGCGGCCGCGAGGGCAACCAGCTGACCCATGCGGTGGTCACCGGCGATCCGGCGAGTTACGGGCTGGTGCGGCCGGCCCAGATGTTCGGGGCGCCGTTCTGGACCGATCGCCCGGCCGCGGGGACGGAGTGTCCGCCGCTTTCCCGTACGTGGGAGCCGGGGCCCTTCGACATCGAGGCCGCGCAGACCTTCGTGGCCGGCCGTCCGCGCGGCGCGGAGCTGCTCGAGTGCCTGCTCTCGGCCCTGCAGGCGCTCGGCCCGGACGGGCGGCGGGTGCTGTTCATCGGCGAGGACGCGGCCGAGGTGCTGCGCTGGATCAGCGCCGCCACCCTGCTGCTGCCGCAGAGCCGGGCCGTCGGCATCGGCTTCAAGGTCTTCACGACCAACCCGGCGTACGCCGCCCAGCCGGTCGTCGCCGTGCATCCGGACTGGGACAGCACCTCGTCCCGGGTGGGCAACGACGGCGGGTACGCCGTGTTCGACCTGACCCGCAACGAGTTCAGCGACGTGACGGTGTCCGAGGACGCGAGCCGGCGCGTGCGGTTGCTGCTCGACGAGGATCCGTACGACGTGCTGGACGTGGTCGAGCAGGCCGGCGCGAACGGGCTGACCGATCCCGGGCAGGCCCTCGACCTGGCCGTGACCATGGTGCTGCGCGGGCCGGGGCTGAGCCTGCCGATCGCCCGCGTCGCCGTGAACTGGCTGCGCGACACCCCGGCCACCCTGCTCGCCCAGGATCGCAACGTGCTGGTCGACAAGCTGGTCGGCAACATCAAGCAGTGGCCCGAGGACGTGCTGCTCGGGCTGGACGAGGTCGCCCGCTCGGGCCAGATCGCGCAGGAGTGGGCGCCCGAGGTGCGGCTCGCGCTGATCAGTGCCGAGCTGAACCGGGCCTCGCGCAGCGGGACGGCCGAGGACATGCAGCTGCCGCCACTGCCGCCGGGGGTGTGGACCGAGCAGTACGCGGCCCGGTGCGCCGAACTGGTGCCGGACGAGCTGGCGCAGTGGCGCGGGCCGCGCCCGTTCGAGGCGGTCCTGCGGGTGGCGGCCCGGTTCGACCTCCAGTACGACGTGAACGCGGTGCCCGAGGCGGTGGATGCCTTCGTGACGTACTGGGCCGACAATCCGCAGGAGAAGTATCAGGCCAAGGCGTGGGGCGTCGCCTGGCCGGTCCTGCGCGGCCGGCTCAACGACAAGCTCCTCGAACGGATCGACCGCGGCCGCGGCCCTGAGGTCGGGGACGCCTGGTGCGACCACTTCCTGATCAACGGCGCGCTGCCCGAGTACCGGCTCTACGAGACGATGCTGGCCGCGAAGATGCACGCGGCGGATCGGGACGGCCGGCAGGCGCTGATCAAGGACATGCTCGTCGCCGGGCTGCCGCAGGGCCTCGGCCAGATCCGCCGGACCGCCGAGGCCCTGTGGCAACGGACCGCGCCGACCTTGGCCGAGTACGCGATGCTCCCGGAGCTCCTCCCGCCCGGGACGGTGCTGACCGAACGGGTCTTCCGCTCGCTGCTCCGGTCGATCGAGGCGAGCGGGCGGGCCGGGCACCCCGAGGTCGACCTGCTCCGCCGGCTCGACGAGCACGGCCTGATCCAGCTGCCCGGCCTCTTCGTGACTCTGCTCGACGACGACGCCGAGCTGCGGCAGTGGTGCGAGAGCCTGCCGAAAGCCGAGCCGGAGGCGCTCGCGGAGTACTGCCGGGTCCTGGCCGCCGTCGGTCCCCTGGCCCGGCGGGTCTGGCTCCGCGAGATCGTCGAGGCCATGCTGGCGGTGCGCCACCCGGCCGCGTCGAAAGAGATGGTCGCCCAGTTGCCGGAGCAGACGCGGGCCTCGTACGGGCGGGCCTTGCTGGCCTCGCTGGGCAAGGCGGACCGGGCCGTGCCGGCCGTCATCGCTTTCCGGCTCGGTGGCATCGGGGTGCTCGGTCCCGAATACGAGCGGCTGTGGCCGGACGAACTGCGCCACTGGCTGCGCAAGGCCGGCGACAAACGGCGCAAGTACGCGACCGGACTGGTCCACGAGGTGGTTCCACGCCGGCAGAAGGAGTGGGCGGCGCTGGTCGAGGACAGCGAGAAGTCGTTCTGGAGCCGCCTGCGCCGCGAGAAGAAGGAGGGCTGACATGCCGGTCGTCCTCGTCGTCGTCGCCGCCGTCGTCGCCTTCGGCCTCTACCTCTGGCTGTGCGGGCTGGCCTTCGTCTACGTCACGTTCCCGGTGTCGTTGCTCGCCACCGGCGCCGGGGTGGCCACCGGCGTCCTGGTCGCGCTGGCCGTGACCTTCATGCTGCTGCTGGGCGACCAGGACGAGCGGGTGCGGGCGCCCGCGGACGTGGTCGCGGGCAAGCTGCCGATCGTCCGTACGCCGAAAGCGATCCGCCCGGACAGCGCCTGGCCCGGTTACTTCGTCGTGCAGGCGTGGCTGGACTGGTGGGTCGCCGTCGAGCGGGTGAGCCGGGTGACGGCCGGAGTGTGGGCGGGCGCCGCCGAGGGCGGGATGGCCGCGGGCTGGTTCACCCTCGCGCTGTGGCCGGTGGTGCTGCCGATCGTGGTCTTCCTGCTGGCCGGCACGATCGGCGCGGCGGGGGCGATGCTGCTGGTCGCGGTCGCGCTGACCGTCCTGGCCCTGGCCGGGTGGGTGCTCGCGGTGGTGGCGGTGGCGCTGCTGCGCGGCCTGGACCGGCTGGCCCGGCTGGTCCGGCGTTCGTCCGGCACCTGCCCGCACTGCTACGAGACCTCGGCCCGGCCGGTCTACCAGTGCCCGGGGGCGCACGGCGACACGGCGATGCACCGGGACGTCCGCCCCGGTCTGCTCGGCGTTTTCTGGCGCCGCTGCGGATGCGGCCGGCGGTTGCCCACCATGGTGGTGCGGGCGGCCCGGGTGATGACGGCCTACTGCCCGCGGTGTTCCGCCCCGCTGCACGACCGGGCCGGGCTGGCCACCGACGTCCGCGTCCCGGTGTTCGGCGCGCCCTCGTCGGGCAAGACCCACCTGGTCATGGCCGGCGTCGTCGGGTTGCTGCGCGGGCCGTCGCCGGCCGAGGTGACGCTGGCCGACGAGCACAGCCGGCGGACCTACGACAACTTCGCCCAGGTGATCGACAGCGGCGGCTCGGCCAGCAAGACCGACGCCGCGCACCAGCCGATCGCGGTGACGTTGCGCTTCCGGTCGGGCCGGCGCGAGGCCCTGCTGCACGTCTACGACGCGGCCGGTGAGGCGATCTCGGACGCCGAGCGCAACACCGAGTACTTCTATCTGGACGGGGCCCGCACGCTCGTCTTCGTGCTCGACCCGTTCGCGATCCCGGCGGTCCGGCAACGTTTCCGGCGTACGTTCGAGACGCTTTTCCGGACGGCCAACGCCTCGGCCGACCTGCCCGAGCCGTCCTACCAGAACGTGGCCACCCGGCTGCGGAAGTCCGGGGTGCGCACCGAACGGCAGCAACGGCTGGCCTTCGTGGTGTCCAAGCTGGACCTGGTCCGGCGCCTGCCCGGACTGGACGGCCTGCCCGACGACAGCGACGCGATCCGGGCCTGGCTGCTCGACGAACAGATGGACAACCTGGTGCAGGCGGCCGAACGGGACTTCCGCGAGGTGCGCTACTTCGCCGTCTCGGCCACCGACGCCCGGCTCGGCCGCGGCCCGGTGGCGCCGTTCGCCTGGCTCCTGGCCGACGAGCCGATCCCGCTGCCCGGGCAGCGGAACCCGGGCGAGAGCCGGGCCGACGAGACCACCAAGGCCTGAGAGGACCGACCGTGCCGATCGATGTTCCCCCGAACTACCGCGCCTTTCGCGCCACCTTGCTGCTGGTGGTGGTGGCGGCCAGTGTCGCCGTCATCGCGGCCGTGGTGCTCTCCGGCACCTGGGACCGGATCCTCGACGGCGGCGAGGCCTGGGTGATGGAGTTGAAGAGCGCACGGCAGAGCTGATCCCGTTCCTCGGCATCGACCTCGGCACCTCGAACTCGGTGGCCGCGACGATCGACGCCACCGGCCGGCCGGTGGTGCTGCGCAACCCGATGGGAGCCGAGCTGGTGCCCTCGGTGGTGTCGTTCGCGCCGGGCGGCGCGGTGGTCGGTGACGAGGCCCGGCAGCTGGCCGCGATCGCCCCGGAACTGACCGTCGCGCTGGTGAAGCGGCAGATGGGCACCGGGCGCCGGTTCGAGTTCCACGGCGTCGAGCACACCCCCGAGTCGATCTCGTCGCTGATCCTGCGCGCGGTGGTCGACGGGGTCGCCCCGGACCGGCCGCCCACCGGGCTGCCGGTGGTGGTCACGGTGCCCGCCTATTTCGGCATTCGCGAGCGCGAAGCCACCCAGCAGGCCGCCCTGCTGGCCGGGCTCGAGGTGCTCGAGCTGATCGGCGAACCGGTCGCCGCGGCCCTGCACCACGGCGCCACCGGCCCCGGAACCCTGGTGGTGTACGACCTCGGGGGCGGCACGTTCGACGCCACCGTGCTGCGTTCCGACTCCGGCGGGCCGCAGATCGTCGCGGTGGACGGCGACATGGATCTGGGCGGCGCCGACTGGGACGCGCGGCTGCACTCCCACCTGGCCGACCGGTTCGTGGAGCTGACCGGCGCGGACGAGGCGCTCGACGACGCCGCCTTCATGACCGGGCTGACCGCCACGGCCGAGCGCACCAAGCGGGCCCTGACCGGCACCCAGGCCCACGAGGTGGTGCTCCGGCACGACGGCCGTACGGCCCGGATCACGGTCACCCGGGCCGAGTTCGAGTCGATGACCCGCGACCTGACCGCGAGCACGGTCGACTGCGTCCGCCGCATGCTCGCGCAGACCGGTCTCGCGCCCGGCGACGTGACCGGCTACCTGCTGGTCGGCGGCTCGACCCGGATGCCGATGGTCGCCGAGGCCATCGAGGCCGAACTGGGCCTGCGCCCGCGCCGGCACGAGCCCGAACTCGCCGTGGCCAAGGGCGCGGCGTTGCGGGCGGCGGCGCTGACCCGCACCGGGCCGGCCTGGGTGACGCCGGGCTGGGGGTTCGAGGCGGCGACCCCCGGCCCGGCCACGTCCGGCTCGGAGTCCGAGCCGGCGCGGACACCGTTTCTCAGCTCGGTCGTGCCCCGCAGCTTCGGCCTGCTGATCCACGACAGCGCCGACCCGGACGGGCAGCGCCGCTATGTGCAGCACGTCATCCACCAGAACGACCCGCTCCCGGGTGACCGCGGAATCACCGTCGCCACCGTGCTGGACGACCAGGCGACCGTCCGGATCGAGGTCTTCGAGCAGGCCGGCTTTGTCGAGTCGCCCGAGTTCGCCGACAACCAGCGGGTGCTCGACGGCGAGTTCACCGGGCTGCCCGCGGGGCTGCCGGCCGGTTCGCCGCTCGAGGTGCGCCTGAGCCTGGGCCTGGACGGCCGGCTGAGCCTGACCGCCCGCGAGCCGCGGAGCGCGACCGAACTGCGCCTCGAGGCCTACGTGGACGGCGTGCTCGACTCGGCCGCGCGGGGACAACAGGCCGCGAGTCTGGCCGCCCTGACCGTACGACAGTGAGGATCGCATGACCGACTGGATCCGCCGGACGTACGACTCGGTCGGCGTCACGCAGTGGCCCGCCGGCCCGCACCTGGCCGCGCTCCAGGAGCCGTACCTGGGAAAGGTTTTCCTGTGCATCGACGTCAGCTCCTCGATGTCCGGGCAACCGCTGCGGGAGGCCGTCGCGGGCGCGCACGAGTTCGTGGCCCAGGCGATCGCCGCCCGCTACCGGGTCGGCCTGATCCTGTGGAACACCGGCGTCGCGGCGACGGTCGGCCTGTCCGCCCGGCCGGAACCGGTGCTGGACGGCGTGCGCCGGGCCTCGGCCGGCGGCGGAACCAACGTGACGCCGACCCTGCAGGCCGGTATCTCCATGCTCGCAGGGCTGCGGGGCGACCGGGTGCTGGCCGTCTTCGGTGACGGTGACATCGGGGCCGAGGGCCCGGCCGTGGCCGCCGCCCGGGAGGCGGCGGCCCAGGGCATCCGGATCATCGTCCGTGGGCTGGGCCGGCACGCGGCGGCTTCGCTGGCCAAGATCGCCACCGAGGGCATCGACCAGGCCGAGATCGCCGGGCCGGGTCAGATCGCCGGCGGCATCGCGGCGATGGCCACGTCGCTGATCTCGGGCCGGCGGAAGTCATGAGACCGGCTCTGGTCCGCACGTTCCTGACCGCGCCAACCACCCGCGACTTCACCGACCGGCCGCGGGTCGATCTCGGTGCCGTCCGGTTCGGCGGGTGGCAGATCCATCCGGTCCCGTCCTCCGCGTACGCCGAGGACGCCTACCTGATCCGGGTCAGCCTCGACCTCGTCACCGACGACAAGGCCGACCGGCCGCCGTGGATCGAGGCCGGCTTCGAGTTCGAGACCCCTGACGTGTGGGTTCTCGACACCGTGCCGAAGTCGTCGGAGGAGCCCGAACCCGCCGGCGTCTACGAGCTCAGCGCGATGCTGAATTTCGTACCCGCCGGACACGGATCCGTCCCCCTGGCCGCCCAGGACCCGGTCCGCGTGTCCGGCCTGCACGGACCCGATCCGGCCTGGCGCTGGTCGCGGGCCGGCGGTGTCACCCCCGGCCATCGGGAGGTGTGGATGGTCCTGCTCGTGCCGCCCGCCGTCCGCGAGGTCCACGTGCGGCCGCGGGCCGCCTTCGGGCCGCCGCCCGGCTCGGACCTGTTCCCGGTGTGGGAGCCGGTCGACCGGTTCGTCGACCTGCCCCGATCCCGGACCGTCTTCCCGGGCGAGGCCGCGCTCGCGTTCCGACGGCGACTCGGCGACTCGTGGCGCGATCTGGCCACCCTGGTCGACGTGCCGTCCTACGATCTCGCCCGGTTCACGACCGGCGACGAGGCCGGGCATCTGTGGCGCTGGCTCGAATGCCGGAACGAGCTGCCCTACCTGGCCGATGCCCTGGACAAGATCGGCCGGCCCGACCTCGCCGGAGTGGTGCGCGGGTGAGCCTCACCCCAGGACCGGCAGCTGGAGGTAGGAAGCGTGCTCACCCCCGGTGTGGATGACGTGGCGGCCGCTGTTGGCCGGCTCGTACTCGCGCAGTCGCGGCATCATCGGACCCAGCAACGAGCGGCCGCTGATCACCAGGCGCAACTGGTCGCCCGGGTGGAAGGCGAGCCCGACCGGCAACAGGTCGATCTCGACGGTGACGATCTCGCCCGGTGACAGCTTCTCGACCCGGTCGAAGGTGTGTGCCGGCACGTCGCCGGTCGACAGCTTCTCGTCCAGGTGGCGCAGCGAGACGCGCAGGCGGCCGTCGCTGCCCTTGTAGCGCAGGATCGAGGCGCCACGCTCGGTCACGTCCTGGATCATCGCGCCCTGATTGGGCACGGTGAACTGCTGCAGCGGCGTGCCGTGGGCGTCGAGCTTCTGCACCAGCACGAACAGGTCCATGTCGTCGGCGCCCTGAGCTTCCACGTGCAGGACGGCCTTGGGATAGCCGGCGAGCGTGGTCTCCTCGTCGAAGCGGGTCACGAACGACACCACATCCGGGTTGGCGCCGATGTCGTAGGAGGCGGTGTCTTCCCGGGGCTTTTCCCGTACGAGGGTGCGCGTGCGCCCGTCGAGGAAGTAGGACGTGGCGACCGCTTCGGGCGGCGGGAACGACACGGCGGGCACGTCGACCCGGTCGCCGCCCTGGAGATCGAGCACTGAGTACCGTACGGGAAAAGTGTCTTCCCAGCCGTTGTCCACCTCGCGCAGATAGTGGTCGAAGAAGCGGCGCAGATCCTCGCGGTTGGCCTCGTCGTAGTAGTCGGGCCACTCCTGGGTGTTGTGGATGCGCAGCCATTTCTCCGGCGAAGCCATGCGCCGCCAGGCCCGGAACGTGCCCGCGGTGTGCAGGGTGTTCGAATAGCTGGCGACGACGTAGGCCGGCACGGTGATGCGGTCGAAGTCCGGGATCTTCTCTTCCCACAGCTCGTCCATCAGCGGGTGCTGCTCGGCCTCGGCGACGATGTCCTCCTTGCCGGCGTTGCCCCAGAAGCTGTGGTCGCGCAACTGCCGGGCGAAGCCGGTGTCCGGCATCCCGCCGCGCAGCACCAGGTCGCGGTAGACGTCGCTGACGCCCTCCCACGGGTTGATCGCGGCCAGGTGCGGGGGTTGCTCGGCCGCGGTGAGCCACTGGGCGACGGCGAGGTAGGAGGTGCCGCTCATGCCGACCTTGCCGCTGCACCAGTCCCGCTCGGCCAGCCATTCGACCAGGTCGTAGCAGTCGCGTCCCTCCTGCCGGTCCCAGAGCACGCTGTCGCCCCCGGACTCGCCGACACCGCGGATGTCCGGGTTGCAGATGGCGTAACCCTGGGCACACCAGTACGCGGGATCCGGCCCCTCGAACTTCTCCAGCCCGGACACCACGTCGTTGCTGAGCCCGACCAGCCCGAAGATGCCCATCACGCTGGTCGAGGTGCCCTGACCTTTCCCGTACGGGCTCCAGGCGACGATGACCGGCACCGGTTCGGTGCCTACGGGGCGGAACAGGTCGACGTGGATCGTGACCCCGTCACGCAGGACGACCGGCACGTCGCGCTCGAACACGATGTCGACCGGGGTGGGCCGGAACGGCGGCGCGACCTGGAAGCCCGCCGGGAGGGTGCGGGTGCCCGGCTCGTACCCGCTCAGGACGCCGTAGCGATCGCCCGGCCGCAGCGGCTCGGACGGCATGTAGGTCTTCATGCCGCTAATATCAACACGCGTTGAGATTTTCGGCAAGGGCTATGTTGATCGGCATGCCGGAAACCCGACGCGGCCGCAGGCCCGGACAGAACGACACCCGCCGGGCTGTGCTCGACGCGGCCCGGGCCCGATTCGCGGCCGACGGCTTCACGGGCACGACGATCCGCCGCATCGCCACCGACGCCGGGGTCGACGCCGCGCTCGTCATGCAGTACTTCAAGTCGAAGGACGAGCTGTTCGGCGCGGTGATGGCGGTGCCGCCGGACGCCCTCGACCGGATGACCGACGCGTGGCCCGGCCCGGCCGAGGGCATCGGCGAGCGGGTGGCCCGGGCGTTCCTCGAGGTCTGGGAGGCCGACCCGCGCACCTCGGAACCGTTGCTGGCCATGCTGCGCGGCGCGGCGGCTCGCGAGGCGGCGGCCGACCAGCTGCGCGACTTCATCGAGGCCCGCCTGATGCGCGGCGCCGTCGACCACCTCCCCGACGACCACGACACCCGCCTGCGCATGGCGGTAGCCGCCGCGATGCTGGTCGGCATCATCGTGGCCCGCGGCATCGTCCGCGTCCCGACGGTGGCCGACGAGAGCCTCGACACCATCGCCGTCACCGCCGGGACCGCCCTGCAGGCGCTACTCGCCCCGTGACATAGTCCGGCCCCCGGACCGGGGCGGGTCCGAGGGCCGGGTGGTGGAAGGGATGTCAGAGGTCGGCGGGGCCGGCGGCCGTCGCCTCCTGCACGGCGTCGGAGCGGCGCTCCTCGGCCTTGGCGGTGTCGTCGGTGCGCGGGGCGGCCGGGCGGGCCGCCGCCGAGCGGGCGGCCGCGGCGGCCGCGCCGTCGGTGACCACGCCGCGACGGATGCGGTTGTTCGACGCGATCTGGGCCGCCGGGTTGTTGCCGGTGGCGGTCAGCGCGCCGTCGATGATGTTGTCGTCGACCGTGACGCCGCCGGTGGTGCTGGTGACGCTGACGTCCTTGCCGAAGAAGCCACCGGACGCGCAGCTGTCGAGCGGGCCGTTCGGGCCGAGCTGCACGCCGCCGAGGTTGCCGGCGAAGGTGGCCTTGCCGCGGACCGAGCTGCCGCAGATCACGCTGCCGGTGGCGCTGTTGAGCACCGAGAGCGTGCCGTCCACGAACGAGTCGTGCACGTCGGTGTAGTACGAGCCAGTGCTGTTCACGCTGCCGGTGACCTGGGTGTTCTGGTCCAGCCGGACCTCGCCGGCCTGGGCGCTGACGTTGCCGGCGATCGTGCTGTTCTCGACGAACAGGAAGCTGTCGATCGTCGTGGTGCCCTTGGCCCGTACGGTCACCGCACCGCTCGACGCGTCCTTGAGGAACACACCGTAGCCGCCCGCGGCCAGGATCACCGGGCCGTCGATGGTGGTCGTCGAGGCGTCGAGATAGCCGTTGCCGGCCACCCGCACCTCGCCCGAGAACTTGCCGCCGGAGACGACCAGGTTGGCCCCGGCCTGCACGGTGATGTTGCCGGTGACGATGGTGCCGGTCAGCGAGCAGGACTCGTTGGCCGGGACGAGCAGGTCGTTCGGCACGGTGACGGCGCCACCGGTGCCGATGCAGTGGGTGACCAGCGCGGCGGTGGCCGGCAGGGCGGGGATCAGGCCGGCCAGCAGACCGGCGGCGGCGAAGACGGCCAACTTCTTGCGCATATCGATGCCTCTCATGAGCCGATCTCGGAACGAGCAGCCGCGCGGACGATCGTGCCGCGCTGCCGGGGCGTGAGCGTGCCGCTGGTGACCAGGGCGGTGGTGACGGTTTCGACGTGCCGCACGAACGCGGCGTGGGTGGGATACGAGGCGTACTCGTCGATCAGGTCGTTGATCGTGCAGCCGTCGCCGGTGTCCTTGTTCGGTACGCCGGTGTCGTCGCCGCCGATGACCACCGTGGCCCGGGTGTCGGGAACCTCGCAGTCCCCGCCGCCACCGCCGGTGCCGACCACCGTGAAGGACACGGACTTGTCGGCCGATGTGTTGCCGGCCGTGTCGGTCGCGCGCGCCTTGACGGTGTGCGCGCCGACCCCGGTGATGACAACCGGTTGCGTGTACGCCGTCCAGGCCCCGCTGTCCAACGCGTACTCGATCTTCGCGATCTCGGACTCGGTGTCGGCGGCGGTCACCTCGACGGTGGCCCGTCCGACGTACGCGTCGTCCTCGTTCTGCTCGCCCTCCACGCCTAGCGTCACCGTCGGCGGGGTCGTGTCCGGCTCCTGCGGCGCCACCACCGTGAAGGCCGCCATCTTCTCGGCCGAGGTGTTGCCCGCCTTGTCGGTCGCCTTGTAGTGGAACATGTGCGCGCCGGCCGTCGAGACGGCCACCGGTGCGGTGTACGCCGTGAAGGCCGCCCCGTCGAGCGAGTACTGCACGGTGTCGACGCCCGAGTCGTCGTCGGTGGCGGTGAGCGTCACCGTCGCCGTACCGACGTAGTTGCCGTCACCGTCCTGCTCCCCGGCCACCGCGTGGTTGACCGTCGGCGGCGTGGTGTCCTCCTCGGGGGCGGGCTCGACGACCGTGAAGGCCAGCGACCCTTCCGTCGAGGCGTTGCCCGCCTTGTCGGTCGCCCGGTACTTCACCGTGTGCGCCCCGGCCGTGCTGACCGCGACCGGCGCCGTGTAGGCCTGGAACGAACCGGCGTCGAGCGCGTACTCGACCTTGTCCAGGCCCGAGCCCCCGGTGTCGGACGCGGTCACCGTGACCGTGGCCGTACCGACGTAGTTGCCGTCGGCGTCCCGGGTGCCCGCCGCGGCGGCCGTCACCGTGGGCGGCGTCGTGTCGGGATCGGGGCCGGGACCGTCGGTCACCGTCAGCTCGCCGACCATCGTGCTGTGCCCCGGGATGGAGCAGAAGAACCGGTACTTGCCCGGGGTCAGCGTCACCGTGGCCTCGTGCCGCCCGTTGTTGGCGTCGAACGGGTTGGCCAGGATGTTCAGGTTGACGTCGTGGTTGTAGCCGTCGGTCGACGTGTCGAAGGTCAGCGTGTGCGGCATGCCGGTCGTGTTGCCGGTGGCCGCGCTGTTCTCGAACACGATCGTGGTCTCGCCGGCCACGGCCGATGTCGGCACCTGCTTATAGGCGGTCACGCTGTCGTTGCCCTGCCAGGTCAGCACCTGGGCGGCGCGGGCCGGGGCGGCCGGGGCAATGATCATCAGCGCGATGAAAAGGGCGAAGAGTTTCCTCACAGGGCACGCACCCGGATGTCGCGGAACTCGGCGATGTCGGCGTCTCCGTGGTTCTGCAGACCGATCAGCCCCTCTGTGAACTGCCGCAGGTCGGTCGGCGGGTCACCGGCACGCGAGGACTGCTTGCCCGGCGTGTTGTCGAACTCGTTGATGACCGTGCCGTTGCGGATGATGGTGTAGTGCTGGCCGACGACCCGGACCTCGTACCGGTTCCACACGTTCTTGTCGGTGGCGCCGGCCGCGCTGAGCGGGTTCGGGTCGAAGTTGTAGATCGAGCCGGTCTTCTGGGTCTCCCCGGTCGCACCGTCGTAGATCTGGATCTCGTGGCCGCAGTAGATGGCCACCCAGGCCTGCGAGGTGCGGGCCGAGCCGACCGTGCCGCAACTGCCCTCGGGCCGCTGGTCGAGCGGGATCCGCGGGTCGGGGAAGCGGGTGAACACGCCGCTGTTGGCGCGGCCGTCGCCGGGGGCGACGTCGCGGAACTGGAGCGTCAGCGAGAAGTCCTTGACCGGCTTGGTGTGGTAGAGCATGCCGAGCCCGCCGCTGGGCCGCAGTGTCCCGTCCGGCTGGATCGTGAACTGCCCGGTCGGCGCCTGCTCCCAGCCGGCCAGTGACGTGCCGTTGTAGAGCGAGACGTAGCCGGTGTGCCCGGCCGTGCCGATCTTCGAGGACGCGGCCGCCTTCTTCAGGGCGCCGGCCTCACGGTCGGTGAGGATGCCGCCGATGGAGGCGGTGACGGCGGAGACGTGGCGTACGAAGGCGTCGTGCGTCTCCCACGTGCTTTCGTCGTCGATCAGGTCGTCGACCGTGCAGCCCTCGCCGACCACGCGGTTGGCCACCCCGGTGTCGACGTCGTCGAGCTTGACCGTCGTGTTCGGATCGGCCACCACACAACCGGCCGTGACCTGGGTCGTCACGGTCGAGGTGGTGCCGCCCGCGTAGGTCACCACGAGCGTCGCGGTGTACTTACCGACCTTCGCGTACGTGTGCACGGGGTTGGCCTCGGTCGAGGTGCCCCCGTCGCCGAACGTCCACTTCCAGGACAGGCCGCCCGACCGGGAACCGTTGAACGCGTACGTGAGCGGCTTGTTCTGCACCGCCACCACGCCCGCGGCCGGAGCCGGCGTGGCCGCCCCGCCCTGGTAGGTGATCCGGATCAGCTTCTGGTTGGGGTGCAGGCTGAAGAAGCCGCCCGCGTAGTCGAGCATGTAGAGCGCGCCGTCCGGACCGAACTTGGCGTCCATCCACGACTGCAGCTGGGTCGCGCCACCGCCGGCCGGGATGATGGCCCGCAGCGACTCGCCGTAGACCGGCGGCTTGCCGGGCTGGTCGACCGTGACCGCGACGCGGTTGGCCGAGTTCGACTGGTCGCCGATGAGCCACTTGTCGTTCCAGTACGACGGCCAGGCCACCTTCGACGCCGGGTCGACCAGGTCGCGGTGGTAGGTCGGGCCGGACATGATGGCCTGCCCGCCGCCGCGCAGGTAGGGCTGCGTGTAGGTGGCGTCGGCCGCGTTGTAGGTCGGGATGTCGCTGCCGGCCCGCTTCGGGAAGACCGGGCCGCCGCCGTCCGGGGCGTACCAGATCATGTTGTCCTTGATCGGCGGCAGGTCGGTCAGACCGGTGTTGCGGGGCGACTCGTTCTTCGGCGCGTCGCAGTCGTACCAGCCGGTCAGCACCTTGGCGTCGGTGTTGCTGCGGTCGCGGTACGGCTGCCGGTTACCCATGCAGTAGGGCCAGCCGTGGTTGCCGGCCTCGGTGATGATCGTGGCCGTCTCGTACTTGGCCGGGCCCAGCTCCGGGCTCGGCGACGACGCGTCCGGTCCGACCCAGCCCGCGGTCAGCCACTGCTTCTTCTTGTCGATCTGCAGCCGGGCGATGTTGCGGACGCCCATCACGTAGATCTCGGGACGCGTCTTCCCGGTGCCCGGCGGGAACAGGTTGCCGGCCGGGATCGTGTAGGTGCCGTCGGCCTCCGGGTGGATCCGGATGATCTTGCCGTTGAGGTCGTTGGTGTTACCGGCCGTCCGGCGCGCGTCCTGGAACGACAGGCCCTGGTAGTCGGCGGTCCAGTTGTTGCCGGAGTAGCCGTCCGAGCCCTGCGACGAGTTGCTGTCACCGGAACCGACGTACAGGTTGCCCTTGTCGTCGAACGCCATGCCACCACCGGCGTGGCAGCAGCTGTGGATCTGCACCGGCCAGTTCAGCAGGTCCTTGCGGGTGCCCTGGTCGATGGTCTGGGCCGCTTTGTCATACGTGAATCGGGAAACCGTCCGCTGGCCGATCCGCTTGTCGCGGTCGATCGACTCGTGCGGCATCCAGTACACATACAGGAAGCCGTTCTGCTCGAAAGAGGGGTCGGGCACGATGCCGAGCAGGCCCTCCTCGTTCTTGACCAGCTCGTCGCCGCTGCCCCGGTTACCCATCACCTTGAGCGTGGTCAGCAGCTTCACCTGCTTGGTGGCCGGGTTGTACGAGTGGATGGTGCCGCAGCCCAGGCCCACGTTGGGGTCGGTCCACGCGACCACGGGCCCGCTCGGGCAGGCCGCCTTGCCGACGTAGAAGACCGTGCCGTCGGGGGCGATGGTCAGGCCGTGCGGCTCGCCGATCTGGTCGAGCTGACCGGTCTGGTTGACCGCGGTCAGGCGCTCCACCTTGTAGTTCGAGGCGATGGTGGCCTGACAGTCGCCGCGGACGATGCCGCTGGTCCAGCCGAGCGCGCCGGTCAGGTGCTTCTTGAAGGCGTCTTCCGAGTACGAGCCGTCGGTGTGCCCCATGCCGGTGTAGAAGGACCGGCCCCCGTCGTAGTCACGGCACCACGAGATCGGGTGGAACGGGCCGTTCGCGCCCAGACCCGGGTTGTAGTGCCGCTCCTCGACCTGCGCGAGCGTGTGCACCTGGCCGACCGGGTTCGACTCCCAGTTGTACCAGCGGTCCTCCCGCGTGACGGTCAGCGGCAGATCCTTGGTCGCCGGGTGCTGCCGGTCCAGGATGTCGACCACCGAACGGACCACCGCGGGCGGGGCCGGCGTCTCGGACGTTCCGCTGAACAGCCGCAGGTCGGCCAGCTGGGTCAGCGGCTCGCCACTGTTGGCGGTGATGTTGAGCCGGTAGAACTTGTAGTCGCCCGGCGTCGCCACGTCGAAGCGGCGCGTCTGGAAGCGCTCCGGGAAAGTCTGGTTGCTGCGGGTGTCCACATCGGTCCAGCTCGACCCGTCGGCCGAACCCTGCAACGCCCAGTTCTTCGGGTCACGTCCCGACGAGTCGTTGGCCGACGTGAGGGCATAGCCGGTGATGCGGGCCGCCGTCGCGAGCTCGTACCGGACCCAGCCGGTCGGCGTACGGACCAGCCACTTGGTGTTGGGGTCGCCGTCGTTGAGCTTGACCGCGGTCTCGGTGGGCGGGTTCTCGCCGCTCGCGGTGACCGCCGCGACCGGATGTGCCGTCGGGATCGCCCCGGCCGGTCGCGCGCCGATCAGGCCGGTGAACCAGGTCGAGTCGAGCTGAGCCTTGGCCGCGTCACCGATGCCGAGGAAGCCGTTGCCCGCGTTGACAAAACCTTTAAGAGCGGTTTCCTGTACGCCGGTGAGCGTCACACCCTCAGCGGAGAGGAAGACGACGGCGCGGTAGGGGGCCAGGCCGCTCGCGCTGAAGACGGCGGGGTCGGTGCTCGACGTGACGTCGAGGCCCTGGGCGGCGCCGAGGTCCTTGATGGTGGCGGTCGCTTTGGCTACGGGGTCGGTCTGGCCGGCGGCCGCGCCCGAGAAGACGAGCACGCCCGGCTTGGCCGGTGCGGCGGCCGCGGCGGCCGGGGTGGCTACGGCCGTGCTCAGCGGTACCACGCCGAGGGCCAGAATCGAGCTCAGCCCCGTGATCAGCAGTTTGCGGCCGCGTCGAGACCCGCGCCGAGACCCCGCCCTCCCAAGGGGGTACCCCCGCCGATCATTGTCGCGGGTTTTGCCGATCTTCGCGTCGGCGCCTGTGGATAAGTCGGCGCTGTGGACAACGTCGGGGTGGTCGGACGGATATCGCCGGAACCTCATGAGCCTGTCCCTCCGTGTGCGTGCGTCTCTGCCGATGCCGGTGCCGATGCCGCCGCCTTGGCTGCGGCCGCGTGCTGGTGTCCGTTGAAGCGGTCGATCGCCTCCTGAGCGCCCGGCGGCATCGTGCCGTCGGCGTTGCGGACCAGGAAGATGCCGGCCATGCCGGTGTCCGAGTGCGACTGGACGTGGCAGTGGTACATCCACGCGCCCGGGCCCACCGCCTCGCCCGCCACGACCTGGAAGCCGAACGAGTTGCCCGGGTTGAGGTCCTTGTTGTCGACCACGTGGGTGGGGTCGGACGGGCCCTCGAGATAGCCCGTGCGGTTGTCCGCCCAGCGGTGCGCGTGCAGGTGGAACGTGTGGAAGAAGTTGCCGTGGCCGATCGCGATCCACTCGACTTTCTGGCCCAGGTTGGCCTCGAACATCGGTGTGTTCGGGGCGACCTTGTTGTTGATCTGCAGGTCGTTGAACACGACGGTGAACTGCTTGTCGGGCAGGATGTCGCCGCGCCGGCGCACGATCAGCGCCCCGTACAGGCCCTTGATCAGCCCGGCCGTGCCGTGATCGGTGCCCATCGCGTGATCGTGGTAGTGCCAGTAGCCGGCACTGCCCGGCAGGAAGCGCCGCCCGCTGGTCGCGGTCATCTCGTGCGAGCGCCACACGTATTTGCGGGTCTCGCCGGGCGCGTTGAACGACGCGTTGAACGGCGCCCCGTCCGAGTCGGTGCTGTAGTCGACGCCGTGCGGGTGGATGGAGAGCCGCTGGTTGGTCGTGTTGACCAGGGTGATCTCGAGCGTGTCGCCCTCGTACATCTCGAGGATCGGGCCCGGGATGGTCGCGGTGTCCGGGGTCAGGCCGTAGCCGAACTGGTTGCCGGGCAGCGCCACCGCATAGATCGTGATCCGCTTGGTGACTCCCTCGGCGGCCTTGGCCGGCTCGCTGTGGGTCGTCGTGGCCACGGTGACCGCGCCCCCGGTGACACCGAGAACGCCGGCCGCGGCCAGCAGCGACCGACGCCGCACATGGGGTTCACCCGGCTCGGCGGGACTGGCGTCCCCCAACGCCGAAGGGTCCGGTGTCATCCCGCGGCCCCACCTGCGCAGGGCACGGTTGACAACGTTGTCATTGCTCATTGGGCGTCCTTCCGCGTCACCGGCCCAGCCGGGGACTCCCACGAATCGGAAGAGGTGACCACCGCCGGCAGCGTCCCGCCGTCGAGCAGCCGTTCCGCCGCGACCCTGAGCCGCCACTCGGCACCGCGCGCGTGTTACGAACTTTTCTCAGGAGAATCAAAACTTCGGTCTGATGTGAGCAACTTATGACTCGCATAGACGAAAGTAAAGGTCTCGACGACGAAAGTGGACGATCGGAGACCTTCGATGGCATGTCATTGACGACTATCCATGAGGCTGCTTACTATCGCGAGACTTGACAACGTTGTCACGGGTGGGCAGGACACATCCCCGTAACGACCTGCGCACCCGGGTCTGCGTCGCGCTCCCCCATCCCCCGCGAACGGCAGGTCTCGCCATGCGCAAACGATCCTGGCTCGCCACTGTCTTACTGACCGTCGGCCTCGGCCTGGCCGTCACCTCCCCGCCGGCGGTCGCCGCCCCGGGCGACTTCACCACCGGGTTCGAGAGTGGTGACACGCAACCCACCTGGTCGAACAGCGTCGAGAGCAGCGCCGGGATCAGCGGCTACTGCTGCGCGCTGACCGCGATGGAGAGTGCTCCGCGCAACGAGACGGCCCACACCGGGACCGCGGCGCTCATGTATTCCGGCAACGACACGAGCACGACGACGTCCTACTCGTACAACCGGATCTTCGATGTGGACATCCCGGTGACCGCGTCGACCACGCTGTCGTACTGGCTCTATCCGCAGTCCGGCGGGCACCTCGACGTGGCCGTCGACCTGGTCTTCACCGACGGAAGCCACCTGCGCGAGTCGGGCGCGGTCGATCAGAACGGCGTCCGGCTCCACCCCTCGTACCAGGGAAACGGGTCTGTCCTCGGGTTCGACCGCTGGAACTACGTGACCTCGGCGATCGGCGAGAAGGTGGCCGGCAAGACGGTCGACCGGATCCTGCTCGGTTACGACCAACCGGCCAACACTGGAACGTTCCGCGGCTACCTCGACGACCTGTCGATCACGGCCGCCGCCCCGGCCGCGCGACTGTCCGATCTGGTCGACACGCGGCGCGGCTCGAACTCCGACGTGAGCTATTCGCGCGGCAACACGTTCCCGGGCGCGACCGTGCCGAACGGCTTCAACTTCTGGACGCCGATCACCAACGGCAACAGCGACGGCTGGCTGTACGCGTACAACTCGAGCACCGTGCAGGGCTTCGGGGTCAGCCACGAACCCAGCCCGTGGATCGGCGACTACGGACAACTTCAAGTCATGCCGATGACCGGTGCGGTCAAGACGACGCCCGATGCGCGCAAGTCCACGTTCAGTCACAGCAACGAGGTGGCCAACGCGCACTACTACAAGACCCAGCTGGACACGTACGGGATCACGGCCGAGATGACGCCGACCGACCACGCCGGCGTGATGCGCTTCCGCTATCCGGCCACGTCCGAGGCGGTCATCGTCTTCGACACCATCGACAAGGTCGGCGGCTCGATGACGGTCAACACCGCCGCCCGGACCATCACCGGCTACCTCGACCACAAGGGCCCGCGGCTCTACTTCTCGGCGACCGTGGACAAGCCGATCGCCGCCACCGGGAGCGTGAGCGGGCAGGGCGTGACGAACTGGATCCGGTTCGCCACCGCGGCCAACGAGCAGGTAACGCTCAAACTGGCAACTTCGTACATGAGCGTGCAACAGGCGACGGCCAACCTGAGCCAGGAGGTCGGTTCCAAGACCTTTGATTCCGTACGCGAGGAGTCGGCCGCCCTGTGGGACAGCACGCTGGGCAAAGTACGACTCGAGGGCGCGTCGACCGACCGGCTGGTGACGTTCTACTCGAACATGTACCGCGCGTTCATGTACCCGAACAACATGAGCGAGATGGTCGGCGGGGTGCGCAAGTACTTCAGCCCGTACGACAACGCCGTGCACGACGGGCAGATGTACGTGAACAACGGCTTCTGGGACACCGCGCGCGCGGTCTGGCCGCTGTACACACTGCTTTCCCCCACGCGTACGGGCGAGATGCTGGACGGATTCGTCAACGCGTACAAGAACGGCGGCTGGACACCCCGCTGGTCCGGTCCGGGCTACATCGACATCATGGTCGGCACCAACCAGGATCTGGCCTTCGCCGACGCGTACATGAAGGGTGTGCGCAACTTCGACTACCGGGCCGCGTACGCGTCGATGGTGAAGAACGCGGCCGTCTACTCGGGTTCCGGGTCGAAGGGGCGCAAGGGCATCGAGGTGTCCACGTTCAAGCGGTACGTGCCCACCGACGTACGGGGTGAAGCCGCCTCGTGGACGCTGGAGGACGCGAACAACAACTTCGGCATCGCGCAACTGGGCCGGGCGCTCGGATTCACCGAGGACGCGGCCTACTTCGAGAACCGGGCGCTGGACTACGCCAACCTGTATTCGGCGTCGACCGGGTTCTTCCGCGGCAAGCAGTCCAACGGCTCCTGGCGTACGGCCGACTCGGCCTTCAAACCCAACGAGTGGGGCTACGAGTTCACCGAGGGCGCGCCCTGGCACTACGCGACGCCGGCGCCGCAGGACCCGCAGGGCATGGCCAACCTGTACGGCGGACGCGCGCAACTGTCCGCGAAAATCGACTCGGTGTTCGCCGCCTCACGCGACTACCTGCCCGGTTCGTACGGCGGTGTCATCCACGAGATGCGCGAGGCGTACGACACGAACATGGGCCAGTACGCGCACCCGAACGAGCCGATCCACCACATGCTCTACATGTACAACTACGCCGGCACGCCCGCGAAGACGCAGAACCGGGTGCGCGACGTGCTCACCAAGTTGTACGGATCCGGCGTGGGCAACGGCGGCGGCTACCTGGGCGACGAGGACAACGGGCAGATGTCGGCCTGGTACGTGTTCAGTGCGCTCGGCTTCTACCCGGCGCGGATGGGCAGCACCGACTACACGATCGGCGCACCGCTGCACCCGTCGGCCACTTTGTCGCTCGAGAACGGCCGTTCGTTCACCGTGTCGGCGCCCGGAGTGAGCGACACGAACAGATACATCCAATCGGCGACACTCAACGGCGCCCCCTACACGAAGAACTACCTGACCCACGCCGATCTGCAGGCGGGCGGAACGCTCAGTTTCGTGATGGGCCCGAACCCGTCGTCGTGGGGCACCGGCGCCAACGACGTGCCACCGTCGCTCACCACCGGCAGCGCTGCCCCGCGCCCGCTGGCCGACAAGGCAACCGGCGGCACCATCACGGCCAGCGGCGAGAACCCGCCCAACGAGACCGCGGCCAAGCTCGTCGACGACACGTCCATGACGAAGTGGCTGACGTTCGCGAACACCGCCACCCTCGAATACCGCCTCCCGACGGCGGCGGCCGTCAAGCAGTACACGCTCACCTCGGCCGAGGACGCCGCCGAACGAGACCCGAAGAGCTGGACGCTGCAGGCCTCGAACGACGGCACCACGTGGACAACGATCGACACGCGCACCAACCTCGACTTCGCCGACCGCCGGCAGACGCGCGCGTTCGTCATCCCCAACACGACCGCATACTCCCGTTACCGCCTGCAGATAACCGCCAACCACGGCGGCGCTGCGACCCAGATGGCCGAGTGGGAACTGCTCGGCTGAGGGGGCTCGACTGAGAAGGGCGCGCGACCCCTCCGGAACACGGCGGTCGCGCGCCCTGCTCGTCGTTCATCGGGCTCGGGTTCCAGGTGTCCGAGGACGTCCTGGAACCCGAGCAACAACGACCGATCGGTTCTTCACACCCGGGCCAGCGACCAGTTCACGGTATCCGTACCGGTATTTCCGTCTCATTGCCGGGAGCCCTCGCTTCAAGATCACCTATTCTCGGCAGAGGCCCGCCGAGGACGGGAGGCTGTGTGGCGCGTTCGATCGACGACTGGTACAGCGACGCATCAGGGCGCCGGGGTGGCGGTCCAGGACACGACGCGGAGAACGACGAGCCCGTCGACCGGACACCGGACAGCTGGCTCGACGATCTGCACAGGCCCCAAGCGCCGGAACATCGGCGTGCTCCGCGAGCGGCAACGCCGTTGCGCGGGCGGCCGGACGGCGTCACCAGGCAAACTCCGACGAGCCCGTCCGCTACCGACCCGGCTACCACCGCCGAGCTGCAACGGGCTGCGCGGGCCATCCTGACCCGGCGGCCCCATCTCAAGCCCAGAGACCTGAGGAATGCGCTCCGGGTCAAGCTCGGATGGCCCGGATTGAGTTCCGACCGGGTGTCGGAGGCCCTGGGCTCCAAGCCGGGCGCGATGCTGGCGGAGGACGCCAGGTCAGCCATGGCAAAGAACCCCGGCATCGATTCGAAGAAGCTGGCCGCTCATCTGCGGGAGCGCGGATGGGTCAAAGCGACTCCAGGGACAGTTCGAGCGGCGCTCCATCAGAAGACGTCCGCGACGACCGAAGCCATGGCTCGCAAAGTGCGTGCCCTCGACGCGTCGAGACCCGGCTGGCGCGTGGCCGCCCTGACTGCGGTCATCAGGCGAAAGGGATGGCCTGCAGCCACCGAGGCCGATGTTCGGGCCGCGCTGCGCGGCGAGAAGACCGTCCCATCGTCCGGGCCGGCCCATCGCCCGAGACCCGGCGACGCCGCCGTCGACCGGAACACTGCCCGCCTCGTGGCCGAAGTGCGCGCCTACCGGGCCAAACATCCGCGAGCCTCACTCGCCGAAGTCGGCGCGCATGTGCGCAGGGTGGGCTGGCCGGGAACCACGCCGGACGACATCCGCCAAGCGCTGCTCGGACCATCTCGCGCGGTGTCACCCGTGGTCGCGCCAAGCGCACCGCCGGTCACACCGGACCCGGATCCCCATCGAACCCTGGATGTGCCGGCCCGGTCGAACACACCGACATGCGAGGCGTGCGGACGGGTGATCTCGCGACTGGGCATCTGCGGTTGCTTCTAGGGTCTGTGTCGAAGTGGGGGCCGGGCTGCGGCGTGGCCCCCACTCGACACAGACCCTGGTCGCGGCTTCAGTTTTCCGCGTACGGAGTTCGACGCTGCCACGCACGATCGACCGGGGTCGGTTCCCGGCTTCTCGTCGGTTATGTCCGCGCTGGTCGGATGGTGCGGTGTCGGCACGTCACGTTCCGCAGCGGGCGTCGGAACTCGGGTACCTTTGAGGGCGAAGGGGAGTAGTCCTCCGCCGGCTGTCGTCAGTACGGAGTCTTCGGGCTCCCGGTGCCCGGGCCTCGTGACGGTTGCGAGGTGGACGAGACCTTCGGCTCACCACGTGACGACATGATCGCCGCGTTCGGGGGTCGGAGTCTCGTGTGCGGGAGTTCGGCCATCGGGTGCGGCGGGGAGAGGACACCTTCATGGCATCGATCGCCGACCGCATTCGTCAGTTCCTGCGCAGCCCCAAGGGGCAGCAGCTCGTCAACCGGGCTCAGGCCGAGATGCGCAAGCCCGAGAACAAGCGGCGGCTCTCGCAGCTCAGCAACCGGGCCCAGCAGGAGATGCGCAAGCCCGAGAACCAGCGCCGACTGTCGCAGCTCGCGGCCCGGCTGCGCGGGCGCAAGTAAAGCCGCCGCAAGCAAAGCGGGGCCGTAAGCAAAGCGGGGCCGTAAGCAAAGCGGCCGTAAGCAGAGCGGCCGCAAGTTGACGGGCCGCGAGTAAAGGCGTTGCCGATCGGCCGGTCTAGTGGGCCGGTCGATCGGTCAGCATGGACAACACCGTGCGCGTCACCACGCGGGCCACCTCGTGCTCGGCCAGGCGGCCGGCGCGCACCTCTTCGGCCGCGCCGTGCAGGACGTGCTGGATGACGTTGACCAGCCAGCTCATCGGCAGGTCGGTGCGGAACACCCCGTCGGCCTGACCGCGGCCGAGCAGCGCCTCGACCCGGTCGGCGGCGCTGCCGTGCAACTCGCGCACCCGGCCCTCGGGCAGCACCTTTTCGGCCGCGGCCAGCAGCGCCGACGACTCCGACACCAGGGACCAGCTCGACGCCAGCAGGCGGGCCAGCGCCTCGCGCGGGTCGCCGGTCAGGTCGACCGCCGAGAGTGTCTCCTCCCCCACCCGCAGCGCCTCGGCCAGTGCGGCCTCGACCAGCTCGGGCCGGGTGCGGAAGTGGCCGTAGACCGTCATCCGCCCGACCCCGGCGGCCAGCGCGATCTCGTCGACCGTGGCGTCCGGGTCGCGGCTGAGTGAGGAGCGGGCCGCGGCCACGATGCGGGCGATGCTGCGCTCGGCGTCGGCGCGGCGGCGAGGTTGGGGGCGGGCCTCGGTGGGAGCCATGTCACCCACTCTATCTCGTACGGGAATATACGAGTTATCGTCGGCGCTATCTCGTACACCTACGTACGACTTAGAGCCGGAGGTCGATCATGACACCCCATCCGTTGCGCTGGCGGATTCTCGGATTCCTCGGGATCGCCCAGCTGATGCTGATCCTCGACGTCACCGTGGTGGCGATCGCGCTGCCCAGCCTGGGTTCCGACCTGGGCCTGAGCCGCACGGCGCTGACCTGGACGGTGAGCGCCTACACCCTGACCTTCGGCGGCCTGATGCTGCTCGGCGGCCGGATCGCCGACCTGATCGGCGCCAAGCGTGTCCTGCTCGCCGGGCTGCTGATCTTCACCGGGGCGTCGCTGGTGGCGGGTCTGGCCGGTTCGGCCGAGGTGCTGCTGGGTGGGCGGATCGCCCAGGGGGTCGGCGCGGCCCTGCTCTCGCCGGCCGCACTCTCGCTGGTCATCGGCTTGTTCGACGGCGACGAGCGGAACCGGGCCCTCGGCGTCTGGTCGGCCCTCGGCGGCGGCGGCGCGGCGCTCGGCGTGCTGCTGGGCGGCCTGATCACGGCCGGTCCGGGGTGGCCCTGGGTCTTCTTCGTCAACGTCCCGGTCGGCCTGATCATCACCGCCGCCCTGACCCGAATGCTGCCGACAATCAAGCCGAACGCTCACGGAAGAGTCGACGTACTCGGAGCGGCTCTGGTGACCGCGTCGACCGCGGCCGTGATCTTCGCGCTGATCGGGGCGGGCGACCGCGGCTGGCTCACCGCCACGACCGGCCTCCTGCTGCTGGCCGGCGCCATCGGATACCTGCTCTTCGTGTGGTGGCAGAAGCGCACCGAAGCCCCGCTGATGGACGTACGAATGCTGGCCCGTCGCCCGGTCGCCACCGGCACGTTCCTGATCCTGTTGGCGACGGCCCTGATGGTCGCCGTGTTCTTCCTGGGCACCTTCTACTTCCAGGGCGCCCGTGGTTTCGGCGCCCTCACCACCGGCCTGCTGTTCCTCCCGGTCGCTGTCGCCACGATGCTGTCCGCCCAGCTCACCGGCCGTCTGATCGGTCGGTTGGGAGCACGGCCACTCGCGATCGCCGGCACCGCCATTGCCGCCGTCGGCATGGGAATCCCCGCGGTGAAACTGGAGACCGCGGCCGTGCTGGCCGGAGTCGTGATCGCCGCCGCGGGCACGGGTGTCCTGTTCGTGGTGGCCTCGGCCACCGCGCTCGGCCAGGTCGCCCCGCACGAGGCCGGCATCGCCTCGGGCATCGTCAGCACGTTCCACGAGTTCGGCGCCTCGCTCGGCGCCGCGGTCGTCTCCAGCGTGGCCGCCGCCGGCATCGCCGGCTCGACCCTGGCCGGCTTCGAGAACGGCTTCCGCACCGTGGCCGTGATCGCCGCCGTCGGAGTAGTGGTGGCGGCCGCGCTCACACCGACAGGACCGCGGGAAGGTGCCAAAGTGAGCGCATGACTGACAAGAACACGTACGACGGTGCCGCCCGGTGGAACGGGCCGAGCGGCAACGCCTGGATCGAAGCGCAGTCGGTGATGGACGCCCTCTATCAACCGCTCGCCGACGTGCTGATCGACGCCGTGCCGCGGACGGCCACGACCGTGCTCGACGTGGGCTGCGGCACGGGCGGCACCACGGTGACCATGGCGGGGCGAGGCGCAGCCCGCACCACCGGCGTGGACATCTCCGAACCCATGCTCACCGCGGCCCGGAAACGAGCCGAGCAGGCGGGCGTCGACGTGACCTTCATCCGCGCCGACGCCCAGGAGCACGAGTTCGAGCCCGCCTCGTACGACCTCGTCATGTCCCGCTTCGGCGTCATGTTCTTCAACGATCCCGTACGCGCGTTCACCAACCTGCGCCACGCCGCCGCACCCGGAGCAACACTGAAAGCCCTGGTGTGGCGCGACATCGAGGACAACCCGTTCATGACCACCGCCGAGCGTGCCGCCGCCCCGCTGCTCCCCGACCTGCCGCCGCGCGACCCCGAGGCACCGGGCCAGTTCGCCTTCGCCGACCAGGGCAAGGTCCGCCGGATCCTCGACGAGAGCGGCTGGTCCGGCGTGACCCTCGAGCCGGTCGACGTCACCTGCACGATGCCCGAGTCCGAGCTGGTCGGCTACTTCAGCCGCCTGGGCCCGGTCGGCCTGGCCCTCCCGCACGTCGACGAGGCGACGCGGGCCAAGGTCGTCGACGTGGTGCGGCCGGCCTTCGATCCGTACGTGAAAGAAAGAGAAGTCGCCTTCACCGCGGCGTGCTGGATGGTCGCCGGGCGGGCCGCATGACGAACCCGGTCGCCGACCCGGCAGCGATCGTCCAGGGCGACAAATACCGCATCACCGTGCTCACCGATGGCCTGGTCCGTCTCGAGTACGCCGACGACGGCGTGTTCGAGGACCGCGCGTCCACCTTTGCCGTCAACCGCCGACTGCCCGTGCCCGGCTTCCAACGGCACGAGAGCGACGGGTTGCTCGAGGTGGTCACGTCGCGCTTGCGTCTCACGTACGACCGTGGGCCGTTCACCACGAGCGGGCTCAGCCTCGCCGTCGGCGGCGGGATCAGCAACTACCATTCGGTCTGGCGCTACGGGCAGACGCCGGACGACCTGGGCGGAACCGCCCGCACGCTGGACAACGCCGACGGCGCGATCCCTCTCGGACCGGGCGTTGTCTCCCGTACGGGCTACGCGGTCATCGACGACTCGGGTTCGTTCCTGTTCACGAAAGACGGCTGGGTCAGCGCCGACAACGTCAACCGCGTCGACCTGTACGTGTTCGCCTACGGCCACGACTTCCGCGAGGCGCTCGACGCGTTCTACGCCGTCTCCGGCCCCCAGCCGGTCGTGCCGCGTTACGCGCTGGGCAACTGGTGGAGCCGCTTCCACGAGTACACCGCCGACTCCTACCTCGACCTGCTCGACCGGTTCCGCCGCGAGGGCCTGCCGTTCTCGGTCGGGGTGCTCGACATGGACTGGCACGTGACCGACGTCGACCCCCGGTACGGCAGCGGCTGGACCGGATACACCTGGAACCGGGAGCTCTTCCCCGACCCGCCCGCGTTCCTCGACAAGGTGCACGGCGAAGGACTGCGCGTGACGCTCAACGTGCACCCGGCCGACGGGGTCCGCGCCTATGAGGACGCGTACGGGAAAATGGCTCTGGCCCTGGGGAAAGACCCGGCGGCCGGCGAGCCGATCGCGTTCGACGTCACCGACCGGGCGTTCCTCACTGCCTATTTCGAGGTGCTGCACCGCGGGCTCGAGGATGGCGGTGTCGACTTCTGGTGGCTCGACTGGCAGTCGGGGCCGCACTCGCGGATCGCCGGCATCGACCCGCTGTGGATGCTCAACCATTTCCACTTCCGCGACCACGGTTCGCTCACCTTCTCGCGGTACGCCGGGCCGGGCAGTCACCGCTATCCGGTCGGGTTCTCGGGCGACACCGTCGTGTCGTGGGCCTCGCTGGCCTTCCAGCCGTACTTCACGGCGACCGCGGCCAACATCGGTTACGGCTGGTGGAGCCATGACATCGGCGGACATCTGTTCGGCGTACGGGATGACGAACTCGCCACCCGCTGGGTCCAGTTCGGCTGCTTCTCCCCCGTCCTGCGGCTGCACTCGACCAAGAACCCGTTCCTGCACAAGGAGCCGTGGCTGCACCCCGGGCCGGCCCGCGCGGTGATGACGGCGTTCCTGCGGCTGCGGCACCGGCTCGTGCCGTACCTGCACGCCATGAACCACCGCCGCGATCCGCTGGCGCTGCCGATGTACTACCGGGCGCCGGCCGAGGACGCGGCCTACGAGGTGCCCGATCAGTACCAGTTCGGCACCGAGCTGCTGGTCGCCGCGATCGTGACACCGGCCGACCGGCGCACGGGACTGGGCCGGGTCAAGGCGTGGCTGCCCGAAGGGACGTGGGTCGACGTGCTCACCGACCTCGTCTACGACGGCGGGCGCACGCTTCTGCTGCATCGCGACCTGACCACGATCCCGGTGCTGGCGACCGGCGGGGCGATCATCCCGCTCGACGGTCAGGCCGTGCCCGGCAACGATCCGGTCATTCCCGGGCACCTGGAGTTACTCGTGGTGGCCGGCGCGGACGGTGACTTCGAGCTGCAAGAGGATTTTCCCGTACGGACTCAGCTCCGTTACCGCCAGGCGGACGGCGAACTCGTCGTCGCCCCGGCCGAGGACGCCGACGGCATCCTACCGGCTGCCCGGCGCTGGACCGTCAGCTTTCCGGCGCTGACCGACGTCGATCCGGTGGCAACCGTCGACGGCGTGGACACTCCGTTCGACATCGAGCGCGGTGACACCCGGACATCCATTACAGTCCATGACGTGCCAGTCACGGCCACGTTACGGATCGGCGTCGGCGCCCGTCCCCGCCTGCGCCGTAACGACGTGTCCGGGCTGGTCTTCACGCTGCTCGACCGGGCCCAGATCGAGTACCGCACCAAGACCAAGGTGCTCGAGACCGCCACGGCCGACCGCCC
Organism: Paractinoplanes bogorensis; assembly: GCF_018829635.1. Taxonomy (GTDB): domain Bacteria; phylum Actinomycetota; class Actinomycetes; order Mycobacteriales; family Micromonosporaceae; genus Actinoplanes; species Actinoplanes bogorensis. Next base: position 45,130 of record NZ_JAHKKG010000011.1, on the reverse strand, counting down.
GCTCACCGTCCGGCTCTCGGCCCTGCAGGCCCTCGACCTGGACGACGCGCTCGCCACCGCCATCGGGGAAATCCTTCTCGCGCAGGAGATCTGATGCACATACGCCGCACGTTCGCCTTCCTCTTGTCCGCGGTGCTGGCCGGGAGCGCTCTGAGCGCGCCGGCCAGCGCGTCCGGCGGTGGTGGTCTGCCCGGCCGCCACTCGTTACGCGCGCCGGTGTCCGACGAGAACTTCTACTTCGTCATGGCCGACCGCTTCGACAACGGCAGCACCGCCAACGACCAGGGCGGACTCGGCGCCGACCCGCTGGTGTCCGGGTTCGACCCGACGAAGAAGGGCTTCTACAACGGCGGCGACCTGGCCGGGCTGCTGCGGCGCATCGACTACATCAAGGGCCTCGGCACGACGTCGATCTGGCTCACGCCGAGCTTCAAGAACAAGGCCGTGCAGCTCGAGGACGGCCCGTCGGCCGGCTACCACGGCTACTGGATCACCGACTTCACCCAGATCGACCCCCACCTGGGCACCAACGCCGAGCTCAAGTCGCTGATCGACGCCGCCCACCAGCGGGGCATGAAGGTCTACTTCGACATCATCACCAACCACACGGCCGACGTGATCGGCTACGAGTCGGGGGCGCGGCAGCCGTACGTGTCCAAGGACGTCTCGCCGTACAGGACCGCCGCCGGCCAGCCGTTCGACGACCGCGACTACGCGGGCAAGGCGAACTTCCCGAAGCTCGACCCCAAGACCTCCTTCCCGTACGTTCCGGTGCTGGACCCGGCCGAGCAGAACCTCAAGGTGCCGGCCTGGCTCAACGACGTCACGCTCTATCACAACCGCGGCGACACGACGTTCGTCGGCGAGAACTCGCAATACGGCGACTTCTTCGGCCTCGACGACCTGTTCACCGAGAACCCCAAGGTCGTCAACGGCATGATCGACGTCTACGAGAAGTGGATCGCCGACTTCGGCGTCGACGGCTTCCGGATCGACACCATGAAGCACGTCAACGACGAGTTCTGGCAGAGGTTCGGCCCCGAGGTGCTGTCCTTCGCCAAGAAGCACGGCAAGCCCGAGTTCTTCATGTTCGGCGAGGTCTTCGACACCTCGAAGAGCTTCACCTCGCAGTTCACCACCCGCGACAAGATGCAGTCGGTGCTCGACTTCCCGTTCCAGGACGCGGCCCGCAACTACGCCTCCAAGGGGCAGCCGGCCGCCGCCCTGGAGAAGTTCTTCGCGGCCGACGACTGGTACACCGACGCCGACTCGAACGTCTACCAGCTGCCGACCTTCCTCGGGAACCACGACATGGGCCGGATCGGCAGCTTCGTGACCGCCGACAACCCGGGCGCCGGGGACGCCACCTGGGTCGCCAAGGACAGGCTGGCCCACGAGCTGATGTACCTCTCGCGCGGCAACCCGGTCATCTACTACGGCGACGAGCAGGGCTTCACCGGACCGGGCGGCGACCAGGACGCCCGCCAGACGATGTTCGCCAGCCGGGTGCCCGAATATCTCGACGACGACCTGCTCGGTACGACGGCCACCCACGCCTCGGACAACTTCGTCACCACGCACCCTCTCTACACGAGCATTTCCGGGCTCGCGGCGCTGGCCAAGAGGTACCCGGCGCTTCGCGACGGCGCCCACCAGAGCCGCTACGCCGACCCGGGCCCCGGCGTGTACGCGTTCTCCCGCACCGACCGTGGTCAGCAGCGCGAGTTCGTGGTGGCACTCAACAACTCGACCGCCGCGAAGACGGTCGCCGTGCCGACCTACATCTCCGGGGGCAGGTTCGAGCGCGTGTACGGATCCGGACCGTCCACGGTCACGTCGGCCTCCGATCGGCGGCTCAGCGTCACCGTTCCGGCGCTGTCCACCGTGGTCTACGCATCGAGCGGCCGGATCCCGGCGTCCAAGGCGGCCCCGGCGATCTCGCTCGCCGCGCCGGCGCCGGCCGCCGAGTCGCGAGGACGGGTGCAGGTCTCGGCCTCTGTCGCGGGTTCCTCGTTCGCCGAGGTGACCTTCTACGCCCGTACGGGCAAAGGAACCTGGCAGTCGATCGGCACCGACGACAACGCGCCCTACCAGGTGTTCCACGACGTGTCCGGACTGCGCACGGGCTCTTCCGTGGAATATCGCGCGGTGGTGCTCGACAACGCCGGGCACACCGCCACCAGCCGGGAGCGCGACATCCGGGTCCCGGCGCCGGTTCTGACCATCGAGGCACCGGCCGAGGGCGCCAACGTGCGCGGCAAGGTCGAGGTGCGGGCGATCGCCGATCCGGAACGTTCCAGTCACGTGGTGCGGTTCGAGCGCAGCGTCGCCGGCGGCCCGTGGACTGCCATCGGCCGCGACGACTCGTCCCCCGCGTACACCGCCTTCGACGACCTCACGCCGCTGAACCTGGCCGCGGGCACACAGATCCGCTACCGGGCCACGCTGGGCACGACGAGCACCATCCGGACCGTGCGCTACGCCGGGCCGCCGCTCACGACGGCGACCGTGCACTACCAGCGGCCGGCCGGCGACTACACCGGCTGGGGTCTGCACCTGTGGGGTGACGCGGTCGACCCGGCGGTGCTGGCCCAGATCGCCTGGGACAAGCCGTGGCCGCATGCCAGTGTCGACGGCGGCTGGGCGACGTACGAGATTCCGCTGGTCGACGACACCAAGCCGGTCAACTTCATCATGCACCAGCCGAACGGCGACACGGTCCCGGACACCCGTGAACCGGGCGGGGACCGTGCCTTCACCCCGATCGACGCCCCGCAGATCTGGTTGAAGCAGGGCGATCCCACGGTCTACACCACGCAGCCGTAGCGTGCAGGCCCGCCGCCGGTCACCCGGCGGCGGGCCCGTTGCTTACAGGTTGCCGCCCCGGTTCAGCCAGGCCCGGACGGCGCCCTCGGCGTAGACCACCAGATAGTCGGCCTTGCCGTCACCGCTGATGTCCTTGAACTGCACGTACTTCTGCGGGTAGTTCGAGGCGTTGGCCCATTTCAGGTGTGCCTCGAAGCCGCCCGCGTCCTTGCCGCCCTTGTTCAGATAGGCGTGCACGCTGCCGTCGGTCCCGACCATCAGGTAGTCGGCCCGGCGGTCGCCGTTGACGTCGGCGAACCTCAGGTTGGCCAGCGAGGCGCCGTTGACCCCGGGCGCCCAGCTGAGCTTCTCGACCCAGCGGGGCTTGGGCAGCAGCACACCGTTGTCCGGGTCGAAGTTGTAGTAGGCGTGCACCTCGCCGTCGCTGCCGACCCGCAGGACGTCGTCCCGCCCGTCCCCGTTGACGTCGGCGAACCGGATGTTGGCCCGGTTCACCGTGCCGGTGAACGGCCCGAAGTTCTCCAGTTTGGTCCAGCCGGGCGGGCTGGTTTCGGTCAGAGCCAGGTTCATGTACGCGTCCATGCGCCCGTTCCCGGCCACGAAAACGACGTCGTCGCGCCCGTCCCCGTCGATGTCGGCCAGCCGCATCTGGTCGGCGACCGTCTCGGCGTCCGGGTCGACCGGCACCATCGCCCGGCCGCCCGCGGGCAGGAACTCGCCGGTGCCGCCCAGCCAGTTCGGCCAGGTGGGCTGCCCGGGCTGGTCCGGGGTGTTGATGCCGACCCGGATCGAGCCGTCCTTGCGGATCTGCACGTAGTCCTGCCGCGCGTCGCCGTTCATCTCGGCGAGCTCGGTGCGGTCGTACGTCGCGGGCCGGCCCATACCCGGCGCGATCACGCCGAGCTTGCGCCACCCGGCCCCGAGCGCGGTGGTGCCGTCGTCCCCGCTGCCGCTCTGGCACTTCTTCGGCGCGGCCGGCGCCTGCAGCCAGTTGCGGCTTATCACCTCTTGGAAGCCTCGGTAGAAGGCGGCGCCGAGCTTCGCGTACCCGGCGTCGTTCGGGTGGGAGTCGTTCTGCAGGCCCTCGCTGACCGTGATGTCGCTGGTGTCGGCCCACACCACGTGCTTGCCCTCGGCCTTCAGGTCGGCGACGACCCGATAGATGGCCGGGTTGTAGACGTCGATCCGCGGCTGCAGGCCGGCCTTGCCGGTGGGCAGCAACTTGGCCACGATGACGGCCGCCTTCGGGGAGTCGGCCAGCACCTGGTTGATCAGATTCTTGAGGCGCTGCGGGGCGGCGGCCAGGTCGTAGTTCTGGTTGATGTCGTTGGTGCCGGCCATCAGCGTGACCACGTTCGGCTGGTACTGCTCGACGGTGCAGTCGGCCAGCGTGTCGATCTGGTCGATCCGCCAGCCCGGGTGCCCCTCGTGGTCCGGGTCGGCCATGGTGCCGTTCCGCGCCGAGCCGACGAAGTCGACCGTGCCGAGGGCGTCGATCGCGTCGTACAACTCGTCGCGGTAGCCGTTGTTATCCGAGCTCTCCTGCCCGGCGGTGATCGAATCGCCGAGCGGCATCAGGCGTACGGACGCGTTGGTCTCCACCACGGCCCGGCGCAGCCGCGCGACCAGGGCCGGCACGAACTCCTCGAGCTCGGTCTCCATGTAGGCCAGCGCCGTCAGCGTGCCCGACCCCGAGTGCAGCCAGGCCAGCAGGGCGCGGTACGAGTTCTTCAGGAAGTGCTGCAGACCCGTGAAGATCGGCATGGCGTTCCGCTCGGCCCACGTCGCGACCGCTCCCCCGGCGGCCCCCAGCCCCGCCCCGAGCAGACCCTGGGTGATGGCCTCGACCCAGACGTCCTTGTCGCCGAGCGGCCGCCCGTCGAACATCGAGTTGAACAGGTCGACGAACAGTCCCCCGAAGAAGCCGCCGAGCGCGCCGCAGACCGGGGCCAGCGCGGGCAGCACCGGCACGGCGAGCGCGCACAGCCCGCCGATGATGATGCCGATGGCCGTGCCGCCGATGGTCGCCACCATCTTCTGCCACCAGTTGGCGTTGGCCTGCACCTCACCGGCCGGCACGACGACGGCCAGGACGCTGCCGACGGTCGCCAGCTTGCCGTCGAACTCGAGCGGGGTCGCACCGCCGCCCGGCGTGAGCACGGGGTCGTCGATCCGGAACGACGCGTCGAGGAACTCGCTGAGCGACGTGCCTCGCTGCTGGGCCGCCCCGAAGTCGTCGGTCAGCTTCTGCATGGTGTCGTGGAAGGCGTCCGCGTAGGCGCCGGTGCCATGCCCCCAGATCTGGAAGATGACGTCGTTGTCGCTCGCGGCCAGCCCCCGGAAGGCCCCGGCCTGCTTGGCGCAACCCACACGCATGGTGACCTCACCGGCCGGCGTGTCCGACGGCACCTCGAACACGGTCGTCGAGTCGACCAGCCCGCAGGCGGTGAAGTCGTTGGCCAGGGCCGGCCGTGTCACCGACAGTCCCAGCACCACGACGAGGGCCGGCAGCAGGCCGGCGAGAGCTTTCCGCAACATGCCCGGACAATGACATCGCCGACCATCGATGTAAATGCGCTAATAGGTATTAGTGCTGATTTACCGCCCGACCGTGGGCGTCGCCCCCTGCCGGTAGAGCAGATAGCCCCCGTGGTGCAGCACGTCCCCGTCGAACCGGCCGTCCGCGATAAATCCGGGGGATTCGCATGCCCCCAACCTAGGAACGCCGGAGCAACTCATTCAGGGTGTGTCGCACCCACCCAGCGCCATCCCGAAAAGCCTCGATCAGCCAGGCGGTCCTGACACCGGTCCGGTTGCCTCCTCCGCCGTAGAGGAGTTCAAGCGATCGAGAACCTTAGTGACCAGTGCGACGCCGGCCGGGTCGAGCAGGGCCAGAGACGGCTGACGGTTACCGTCGAGTATCCCGCGCAGAACCTTGATGGTTGGCGCAATCTCCGGGTCCTCGCTCATTCCGGCCAACATTTGCTGCAGTGACGCTCGAGACTCCGTATCCCCGTTCGCAGCGTTGACCATGCTCTCGATCAGTCTGCTAAGCACAGCCTCCCCTGCGGATTCAGTCAGGACACGCCAAGCCTGGAGGTCCACGACCACCGCGCCGGCCAGAGCGTCCAGAACACGTTTCACCACCCCTTTGTCGACCAGGTCGAGCCCGTCGAGCAAGGCCTCGGAGCGCTCGCCGACGGAGACACGGCGGAGCACCGCGACCAACCTCCGCCAGTCCTCGGCAGCCTCTCGTTCATTCAAGGCACCGGCGACTGCTCGAGCAGCTTCGACGTCGCCCCGGTCGGCAGCGACCAGGCCCGCCACTACCGGCTCCCACCAGGCAATATTCCCTCGAATTTGATTGATTGCCTCGACTGGAACTGCGCGGGCTTGGGCCAGCAGTTCGTCCAGCGCCGCCTGACCACCGATCGCATGCCCGGGCAGCCGAGCCACCAGGTCGGCCAGCCGAACTCCCTCGATCTGATCGACGACGCGGCAGACATCGATGAACTCCGTCAGGGGCGGCGCCGCAATCTCGGTCAGATGCTGCGCGAATGCAAACAGATTCCTGATATTGCGGCTGCCGCCGGCCAAGTGCCTGATCAGCAGTGCCGCCAGCCGGTGGGCCCAAACGTGCTCCGACGGTCCGCCGGACTTTGCCAAGTAGGTGGCAATGTTGGCGTGGCTGCTCGCGACATCGTCAGAGTTTCCCGCTGCATACGACAAACGCAACGCATTCTTTTCCAGCTCGATCGACAAATCGACGTGCCCGGATTCATCCTCTACGTCAGCCAAGGCGGCCAGCACGCCGCCCATCTCGGCGAGGTCGTGTTCCGATTCAAAGACGACCAGGCACCAACGCAGCAACGTTCGGGCGTCATCGATCCGGCCCAGCCTCGTGAGCGGAAAGTAGTCGTTGAATACCGCTCGCGCCTTCTCCGACTCGCTCGCGCCTCTGCCTTTCTTGGAAGTCAGATTCTCCGCGCCGAACTCCAACGCCAACTCCCACCGGCCCAGACTTACCGCAGCTTGGCGCCCCACATCGAAAACAAGTTCACGAACATTCCACGGCACAGACGACTCGAGCTGATCGGAAGATTCCGGCAACGCCGACATCAGTGCGCGAAGTCTCTCCACCGCGGCCAGCGCCTCCTCCCCCTTTCCCTGCGCCGCAAGGATTTGAAGACCATGTGCGTCGTCGCCAAGTTGCGTCCAAGGGCCGAACCCGGCTTGGCGGCTGAGTTCCTTCTTCTCCTCGGTGAGCCTGAAGGCTTCCTCGAAGTGGCCCAGGGTTCCGTAGAGATTCACGAGGTCAGTGGCAGCGGTCGAAGCCACAGCAAACTCCTGATCGGCGACCGCATCGTCGAGCAACTGGCGTAACTCCGCGGCAGCCCGGGCGGGACTGATGGTTTTCAGCGCTCGGGCGTGGATGCCACCGGCACGCAGTTTCAGATCAGTTCCGCTCACGCTCTCGCGAACCTTGTTCAGATGCGGAAGCACCGCGGCCACCACGGCAGGCGACGAGTCACGGCTGAGAAGCGACTCGATCGCGTAGAGCACTCCATCCCATCTCTGCTGGCGGACGAGGTAAGGAGCGGCGGCCAACGCTGACCGTCGGATCAGCGCGCCCATGTCTTCGACCTCCCGCTCCCGAGCAGACGCAAGAACGGTCACCCAGAAGTCGGCAAGTTCAGCGTCGACGGCTACTGCGATGTCCGATCCGCCGGCGACGCGGCCTGTCTCGGCGACACCGGGATGGAGGTCAAAGCTCCGGAGATCATCCGATTCCGGCACACGATCCACCGCCACCAGAGCTTGTTCCAGCAGAGGTATCGTCGCAGCGTCCAAGTCCGGCGCAGGCTTGTCGAGCCCCTTCAGGCGTTGCCAGAATGACGTCCAGGTCGCTTCGACGACACTGCTGACGCGGTCGTCCGGCTCCAGACAACATAGGAAACCGAACAAGGCCGCGGATGCATCGGGCAGGGTCTTAGTTATTCCCCTGGTCCAGCCGTCGAGTACTCGCAGGTAATCGTCGTCGGACGGGAATGCATCGTCTCGTTGCAGGAACGTCTCCAAACGAGTTCCGGTCTCGATCCACATCTGATCGGCGTCGTCCAAGCGGACCTGTAACGCAGCCGGGTCGATGGCCTGGCCGTCGGCGAGCTCGATCAGCTTCGGGTGGCCCTGTACGACCGCCATCGTCCGCGCAGCAAGTGCTCGGGACTGGTATTCGTTGAGCCCGGATCCCTCCCCGTCGATAAGAGAGCGCAGGTGCTTCCATTCACGGGCCAGGAGCACGGCCTCAGTTAACGACAACGCGTGCACCGGCTCCACCAGCACCGTTACCGGAAGCGATGCCGCCCGACGACGCGAGGTCAGCACGACCCTGGAGAACCCGTGATGGCCGGTGAGGGCGTTCACCATCAGCTCCCAACGCTGGTCCCGCCACTCCCCCTTCTCAGTAAGCAGCGACTCCAGGTTGTCCAGCACCAGCAACACCCGGTTGCGTTCGAGAAACTCGGTCAGCATCGGTAGGAAGCCTTGCAACGCCACCGTGTCGTCGACCAGGTGGGCCAGTTTGAGGCCCGGCAACTGCGCCTCGAGGTCCAACGCGAAGGCCGTCATCGCGGCGGTGATGTCGTCGCCCTCGGGTGGGCCCACGTGCCACACCAGGCGGGCGAAGCCGTTCTCATGGGTGTAGGCCAGCTCAAGCGCACAGGCGGTCTTGCCGGCGCCGGCCATGCCGTGGAAGAGCACGCCCGCCCGGCCACTGCGCGGGGCCAGGGCGGCGGTGGCCCGGGTCATCGGCCCGACCCGGCCGACGAAACGTTGTGGCTGGGGTGGGAACGCGGCCAGCTTCTGCTCCTCGGCCTGGAAGACCACCGGCCGGCCGGGCGGGACCTCCAGCTTCAGGCCGGCCGCCCGCAGGCCGAACAGGGCCGGCGTCGTGACCGACAGCGCGGGCGCCGACGCCGTCGGCGTCTCGGGGACCACCCGCGGCAGGGTGAGGCCCAGCGCCTGCGCCACCGGCTGGCCCTTGCCGAGTGCCAGGTTGTAGAAGGAGTCGGCGAGGGCGATCGCGAAATCGTCGACCACCGGATAGCGCATGGCCAGCACCGCGCAGTCCAGCCGCCGGACGAGTTCGGTGGCCAGCGCGGGCAGGGCCTCGTCCGGCGGTTGAGCAGCAGGGTCCGCGGCTGGGTCGGGTGGGCGCAGGCCGAGCAGGCGCAAGTGCTCGGCCGCCGTCACCGCGGCGGACTCGCAGGTGGACAGGGTGACCAGTTTCAGCTGGTCGGAGGTCAGGTCGAGCAGGTCGACGAGTTCGCGGCTGGAGATCAGGTCTCGGCGGCCGGAGTCGTCCTCGAGCAGCAGGCCGGCGGGCAGGCCGTGGCCGGAGATGTGCAGGACGTCCCAGCCCTCCTCCTCGAGCAGCACGTTCTCGAGGCGGGTGCGGGTGGCGCCGTACTGGAGCACCCGCAACTCGACCGCCCGGCCGTTGGTGGCGGCGATCTCCTGCACCAGGCGGGCCAGCGCGTGCCGCTCGCGGCGCAGGTTGAGCGCCGAGACGTCCTCGGGCAGGCTGAACACGGCCAGCATGCGCAGGCGGTCACCGACCGGTTGTTTGTCGGAGAGGGTGCCGCCGAACTGGTCGATGACGAAGTTGACCTTCTGCAGGGCCAGCGGCCGTCCCCCGATGGTGGCCAGTTCCCACGGGCGGTAGGCCAGCACCTCGGCGCCCGGCGGCACCTCGAGCCGCACCGGACGCCGGGCCTTGGCCAGGGCGGGCGCCACCGGGCCGAGCACCCGCTCGCCGATCCACTCGCCCACCTGCGCGGTCAGCTGGGCCTCGCCGGACAGGCGGCGATCGGGGGCGGCGTGCAGCAGCAGGTACTGGCCGAGGGCGGTGAACGCCTCGTACTGCCAGTCGCCCTCGTCCAGTTCGACGACGTGGTCGGCCAGGAACCGGCCGCCGTCGGCGTCAGTCAGCCGCCAGCGCCAGCGGGTCGGGCCCGAAAAGTCCAGAACCTCAAGCCGAAGCATGCTCCTTACTGACGGACAGCAGCTCGGGCGGGACGTCCTGACCGAGCTGCGGCGCCGAGGCGCTTGTTGGCGGCGGCGGTGGCGGCGGTCATGCGGGACACGAAGGTGGCCACCGTGCGTAGCTCGTCGGGGCTGGTGTTCAGCAGCACCTGCGCGATCTCGGCGCCGGCCTCGGCCATGAAAGCTCGCGCCCGCTCGCGCGCGCCGGGCTCGGGGCGCAGGGTGACGCGGCGGCGGTCGGCGTGTTCGCGGCTTCGGCGTACGTGGCCGGCCGTCTCGAGGCGGTTGAGCAGCACGGTGGTCGCGCCCGAGGTCATGCCGATCTGGCGGGACAGGTCGGCCGGGGACAGCGGCCGGCCCTCCTCGGCGGCCCAGATGATGTGGCCGAGCGCGTTGGCGTCCGAGGCGGGCAGGTCCATCCACCCGGCCAGATGCTGGTTGAGTTCGGCGAAACCGGCGGCCCAGTCGCGCAGCCGGTGCATCGTCTCGGTCTGCTCGGGCGACCAGTCGGCGGTGAGCGGATCGACGGCGGCCATGCGAATCCCTTCACTGTGAAGTAGCTTCACTGTAAAGCATGAAGCTACGGAGGACCCATGACCGTACGTGCAGTGATCTCGGGAGCCAGCATCGCCGGGCTCTCGGCCGCCTTCTGGCTCCGGCGCATCGGGTGGGAGGTGACCCTCATCGAGCGCGCGCCGGAGTTTCGCGACGGCGGTCAGAACGTGGACGTCCGCGGGGTGGCCCGCGAGGTGCTCGACCGCATGGGGCTGTTCGAGGCGGTCAAGGCGCAGAACACCACGGAGACGGGCACGGTGCTGGTCGACGGCGACGGGAAGGTGCGGGCCGAACTGCCCTCGAACGGCCCGGACGGCGCCACGGCCGAGCTGGAGGTGCTGCGGGGCGACTTCGCCCGGACGATCCTCGACCACCTGCCCGACGGGGTCGAGCTCATCTACGGCGACACGATCGAGGACGTCGACGACGACACGGTCACCACCGCGGGCGGGCGGTCACTGCCGGCCGATCTCGTGGTCATCGCCGAGGGCGTTCGCTCGGCGACCCGCGACCGGATCTTCGGTGCCGAGGTGGACCGGCGGGAGCTGGGCATCACCATGGTTTTCGGGACCATTCCCCGTACGCCGGCGGACGACGACCGGTGGCGATGGCACAACGCCGTCGGGGGACGTCAGATCCACCTGCGGCCCGACAACCACGGCACCACACGGGCGATCCTGTCCTATTCGCGCTCCGAGGACCTGACCGGGCTCGACCGCGCCGAGGCCCTGGCCCGGGTACGCGAGCGCTACCGCGACGCGGGGTGGGAGGCGCTCCGGATCCTGGACGGGTTCGACTCGTCGGACGACGTCTACATCGACCACCTCACCCAGATCCGGATGAGCACCTGGCGCCGCGGCCGGATCGTGCTGGCCGGGGACGCCGGCTGGTGCGTGACCCCGATGGGCGGCGGCGGGGCATCGCTCGCGCTCACGAGCGGTTACGTGCTTTCCGCGTACGTCTCGCAACGGCCGGACGATCTGCCCGGCGCTCTCGATGCGTACGAGAAATGGATGCGACCGCTCGTCGACGATGTCCAGAAGCTGCCGCCGGGTCTCGAACTCTTCGCCTATCCGCGGACCCGTCTCGGACTGGCGGTGCGCGGGCTGCTCGACCAGGCGATGACGTCACGACTGTTCGCGCCGCTCGCGGCCAAGCTGACCGAGGTCGCCAACACCGATCAGGAGCTGCCGGAGATCTGCTCCTAGCAGGACGCACGGGCGCCGTGGCCGGCCTGGCGGACCGGCCACGGCGGAACGCCGTCAGACGCAGCGGTGCAGGATGTTGTCCCAGCTCGTGCTGCCGGGGCAGCTGACGGCCTGGATGCTCGACGGGGCCGGCTGGGTGACGAGCGACAGGACGACCGCCGAGACCAGGGCCAGCAGGAAGTGACGATGACGTGCGCGCATGACCTTTCCTTTCGCGAAAAGGTAGCGGGATGTGGGTGGAGGGCACGCGTGCCCGCCCCGCCCGGCCGAGCGGAGGACGCGGGAGCTGGCCGGCCCCCGCACGCGTGCCTGTGCGCGCTGGTGACGGTAAGAACCTCTTACTGTCGAGATGACACTAACGGCCCGGACCGCTTAGTGTCAATACGACATTAAGCGGCGATCCCCGGGTGGCACGTCCGCGTAGAGTTCGCGGATCCGGTCCCGGGCCGCGGCCTCCGCCTCCGGCTGGTCCGCAAGGGACGCGTAGAGCCCGGCCAGGGCCGCCTGGGCCTCGACCTCGAGGTGCGCGGCGCCGCACGACTGGAACAGTTCCACCGCCCGGACGAGCGCGATCTCCTGCTCGGCGCGGTTGGTCTCCAGCGCGGCCACGGACAGCTGCACGCGGCCCTCGAGCACCACGTCTCCCCCGTCGCGGGCGCACTCGGCGGCGCGGGCCAGGCGGGCCGCGGCCGCCTCCCGCTCACCGGTCGCCCGCGCCAGTTCACCCAGGCCGTGCAGGGCGTACGCGTGCCCGATCCCGCCGTCCGGGAACGCCCGTAGGACCTCGTCGAACGCGCTCCCGGCGCCCGCCCGGTCGCCCTGGGCCAGCAGCGCCTGCCCCTTCCAATAGAGCGTCGGCGCGAGCACCTGCGGCTGCCCGGTCGCGCGGGCCATCCGCTCGGCCTCCCGCAGGGTGGCGACGGCGGCCCCGTGGTCACCCCGGTCGAGGTGGGTCTGGCCGATGAAGCGCAGGGTCTGCTGGACGCCGATCAGGTCGCCGCTCTCGCGGTAGTGCACGAGCGCCTCGGTGAACTGGTCCAGCGGCCGGGTCAGCTCGCCGCGCCGCCGCAACGCGTTGGCCAGGGTGCGCAGGGCCACCGCCCGGCCGTGCCAGTCACCGGCCTCGGCCAGCAACGCCACCGCACGCTCGAGTTCGGCCGGTCCCGACACGCCGGCGCTGCCGCTGGCCACCAGGGGCGGCTGCCCCAGCGAGACCAGCAGCATGCCCTCGCCCCGCCGCTCCCCGGCCCGCCGGCAGGCCCGCAGGGCGATCTCGTGGGTGGCCCGCCAGTCGTCGAAGTGCGCGCCGAGGGCATAGAACTCGTGCGCCGAGACGGCCAGGTCCCAGCACAGGTCGGCCAGCCCGAGGTCGGCGGCCTGGCTGACCGCGGCCCGGATGGTGAGACGCTCGGCCTCGAACCAGGCGCGCGGGCTCTCGGCCGCCGCCCGCCCTTCACTCTCCGGCACCGGCACGTCGGGCAGGGCACTGTGGACGACGTCGAACTGGCCGCCGTACAGGGCCTCGTGCGCCCGGCGGGTCAGCGTGAGCAGCGCCCGGCACGCCCGGGCCGGTGCGGCGGTGCGTTCCGGCGCCGGGAGCTCGACGTCGGCCCGGTCGCGGGCGTAGGCGCGGGTGAGGTCGTGGAAGCCGTAGCGCGTACCGGGACTCTCCGGGTCGATCATGCCGACCAGCGCGAGGTGGGCCAGCGCGGCCGCCGCGGCCGGCCCGGTGTCCTCCAGCAGCGCGGCCGCCGTCCACTCGCCGAAACTCGGGAACCGGAGCCGGCCGAGCGAGAGGAACAGCCGGCGGGCCCGGTCGTCGAGCGGCGCCAGCCCGGCCCCGATCGTGCGGGCCAGACTGTCGTCGCCGTGCTGGAAGCCGGCCGGCCCCTGCCCGGCCAGCCGTTCCAGCAGGGCCGCGGTGGGCCGGTGGAAGTCCTCGACCCGCATCTGGGCGGCGATCCGCAACGCCAGCGGCAGGCCGCCGCACAGCCGCACGACCGCGTCGACCGCCTCGGCCTCGGCGCTCAGATCCACCTGGGCCGACTCGACCACGTGCCGGAACAGGGCGCCCGCCGTGCCGTGGTCCAGCGCCGTCAGCGGCGTGACGTGGTGGACCGGCGCGTCCAGTCCGGGCAGCCGGCGGCGCGTCGTCACAAGCACGACGCAACCCCGGCCGGCCGGAACGAGGTCGCGGATCTGGGCTACGGCGACGGCGTCGTCCAGCCCGATCAGCAGCCGCCGCTCGGCGGTGAGTGAGCGGAAGAGGGCGACGCGTTCGCGCCGGCGTTCCGGGACGGTCGTCTCGCCGAGCGCGCGCAGGAACTCGGCCAGCACCTCCCCCGGGTCGACCGGCTGGTCGGACGTGCCGCGCAGGTCGGCCCAGAGCTGGCCACCGGTGAAGGAATCGGCGAACTCGTGCGCCGCCCGCAGGGCGAGGGCCGTCTTGCCCATCCCGCCCGGACCGGGGATCACCACGACCGTGGCCGTCCCCTCGCGCAGCACCTGCCGGATCTCGGCCAGCGGGGCCTCGCGGCCGACGAAGGACGCCGTGGCGGGTGGCAGCTGCCGGGGCAGCGGGGCCGCCCTCGGTACGCGTACCGAGGGATCGCCCGCCCGGGCCACCGCGGCGTCGTTGTGCAGCGCCATCGCATAGCCGAGCCGGCGCAACTCCCGGTCGGCGCTGCCGCCGATCGCCTCCTCGTGACGTTCCAGCACCTCGGTGGCGTCGGTGGCGTGGCCGCTGCGGTAGAGCGCCAGCATCAGCTGCCGGCAGAGCTGGCCGTCGGCCGGGTCCTCGGCCGCGAACTGGGCCAGGTCGTCGAGGACGGCGGCGTGCTCGCCGCGGGCGAGTTCGAGGGCGAAGAGGCGGACGGCGGTGCGTTTGCGGCGGGCGATCAGCGACTCGACGTCCGCGGCGAACGGGGGCTCGGGCAGGTTGGCCAGGGGACGCCGGCCGTGCCAGAGACGGATCGCGTGACGCAGATGGTCGATCTCGGCCACGGTCCGCTGAGCCGTCCGCTCGGCGTCGGCTCGCGCGATATGACGCCGGAATCGGAGCAGGTCGAGATCGTCGTCGGCCGCCCGGAGTTCGTACCCGAAACGGTTGTGGGTCTGGATCGCGCGGGGCCGCCCGGCCGAGGAGAGCAGTTTGCGAGCGGCCGAGACCGCCTTGTGCAGTTGCGCGACCTGCACGCTGGTGGTGCCCCAGCCGGCCCGCAACAGCTCCACGGCCGACAGTTGCTGGTTGGGGCGCATCAGCAACGCGGCCAGCACCGACAACTGGTGGCCGCCGGGCAACTCGACGGGGCGGCCGCCGGGACCGCGTATCTCGAGATCGCCCAGAACTCGGTAGATCACTTCCCGACTGTGTCACGGGGTGAGTGCGCGCCGTGATCGGCCGGACCGGTGAAGCGTTCCGGTAGAAAAGCGGTAGATCCTGTTTCTGTCATAACAACACTAAGCTAGGCTGAGATCGTGAAGACCCGGGACCACGCCCAGCTCGAGATAGCCGCCGACCTCGTCGTTCTGACCGTCCGCGAGGCCGCACTGCAGGTGCTCGTCATCACCCGGGGCAAGAAACCCTTTCTGGGCCGGCACGCGCTGCCGGGCGGTTTCGTGCGCGAGGGCGAGGACATCGACGACGCCGCGGCCCGCGAACTGAAGGAGGAGACCGGGCTCGACCGAATCGACCTCGAGCAGTTCGCGGTCTACGGCAAACCGGAACGCGACCCGCGCGGCCGGGTGGTCAGCGTGTCCTACCTCGCGATCATGCCCGACCTGCCGCTGCCGACCGCCGGGTCGGACGCGAGCGGCGCCGGCTGGGTCGCGGTCGACAAGGTGCGGGGCAGCCTCGCCTTCGACCACGACCGGATCCTCGACGACGCCGTCGAGCGGGCCCGCCGCCGGCTGGAGCTGACCACAGTGGCCACGAAGTTCTGCCCGGACGAGTTCACCATCGGCGACCTGCGCTCGGTCTACGAGATCGTCTGGGGCGAGACACTCGACCCGCGCAACTTCAGTCGCAAGGTGATCAACACGGACGGGTTCGTCGAGCCCACCGGCGGCAAGCGCATGCCCGCTACCGGCCGGCCGGCCGCGCTCTACCGGGCCGGGGCGGCCACCACGCTGAACCCGCCCATCCTCCGTACGGCATAGTTTTTGTCATCTTCACAATAAGAGGGTAGGCTCGGCGTGCCGGTTCCTTCCGGACGTCCCCGAGGTGGTGCAAGATGTCTCGCCTACGTCAGCTCGATCTGGTGTCCACCATCGCCCTCGCCCTCGTCGTCGGCCTGCTCGGTGCCTTCGACATCGTCGGGCCCGCCATCACCGGCGGCGCCACCCTGACCACGCTGGGCCTGCTCGCGGCGGGCTCCCTGCACGGCCGGTCGGCGCTGGCCGGGCTCACCCGCTCGGTCCGCCAGCTCGGCCGCGAGATCGGCGACCACGCCGGCGCCGACCGGCTGCTGGCCCCGTCGACCTCCGGCGTCGACCTCGACCTGCGCCTGGCCGCCGACGTGCGGATCGTCGGGGTCACCCTGGCCCGCACCGTACGCAACCACTACGCCGCCCTGCAGCAGTGCCTCGACGCGGGGGCCACCGCCCGCATCGCCCTGATCGCTCCGGACGAGACCACGATGGCCGAAGCCGCGCGGCGCAGCACCATCCCCGACCGTCCCGAGATCTTCGAGCACCGGCTGCGCCCCACCCTCGACCTGCTCGACGCCCTGGCCCGGCACGCCGAAAATTCGCCCGGCCGGCTCGAGGTGCGGCTGCTCGACTTCGTGCCGGCCTTCGGGCTGATCGCGGTCGACCCGGAGAGCACCGAGGGCGAGGCCCGCATCGACATCTACTCGCACCGCTGCGGCACCGCCGAGCCGGCCCTGCCGCTGCGCGCCGACCGTGACCACCGCTGGTTCACCCACTTCGTCGCCGAGTTCGACCGGGTCTGGACGGCCGGTCGGCCCTACGTGAAGGAATCCGCATGAGTGTCGACGTTCTGGTCATCACGGCGCTGCCCCTGGAGTACGACGCGGTGCGGGAGGTGCTGGGCTCGTCCGGGTGGGTGAACCGCGGGGTGGGCGGATCGGAGCCGTACGCGACCACGTCGTCCGGCGGACTGTCGGTGGCGCTGGCCCGGCCGCCGGCGATGGCCGGGCGGAGCACCAGCCCGATCGCCACCACCCTGACCAACCAGCTGCAACCGGCCTGCCTGGCGATGGCTGGGGTGTGCGCGGGCAAACCCGGCGCGGCCGCCCCGGGAGACGTCATCGTGGCCGCCCCGGCCTACCAGTGGGACGAGGGCAAGTGGGAGGACGACGTCTTCCTCCCCGACAACCACCAGTTCCCGCTCGACAGTCTGTGGCTGCGGGCGGTGCAGGAGTTCGACCCGACCGGCCTGCCCAGCCACGGCACGGCCACCGACGCCGAGGCCAAGGTCTGGTTCCTGGAACGGCTCCACAAGGGCGAGTCGCCGCGCAAACATCCGGCCCGGCCGCGCTACTTCCCGAACCGTACGTGGCAGCACCGGCTGGAACAGTGGGAGTCCGACGGCCTGATCGCCTGGGACGGCGGCGAACTGGTCCTGACCACGGCCGGGCAGACCTTTGTCGAACAGAAGCTCTACTACGCCGCCGACGGTCCCGACCACCTGCCGTTCCAGGTGATGGCGGGCCCGATGGCCAGCGGCAACGCGGTGATGAAGGACGAGACGATCTGGCACCGGCTCGAGGCCAGCCAGCGCCGCATCCTGGCCATCGAGATGGAGGGCGCCACCGTGGCCACGGTCGCGGCCGAGCGGCGCGTGCCGCACTGGCTGGTGGCCAAGGGTGTGATGGACCACGCGAACATGGGCAAGGACGACCGGTTCAAGTCGTTCGCCGCCCGGGCCTCCGCCGAGGTGCTGTTCGCCCTGCTCGGCACCCTGCTGAAGCCCACGGCGGCCACACCGCCGCCACCCCCGCGGACGGGTTCGGTGCCCGGGCCGATCAAGGTCCAGGTGGTCCGCCGCCTCACCTACGACTGGCAGGACCTCGCCGACTGGGTCGGGATCGCCGTCCACGAGATACGCCGCTTCCGGGCCGGCGACGAGGGCTACGAGGTGTGGGCCTGGCTGGAGAACCGCAACCGCCTGGCCGAGCTGCCGGACGCCCTGGCCGGCATCGGCCGCACCGACCTGGCCGACCTGCTGCGCCCGCACCTCTGAGGGCTCACGCCCGGGGTGTTCAGCTGTCGGCCGGGCCGCTGAGGGCCGCGGCGACCAGGGCGACCGCCCGGTCGTCGTCGGTTGCCAGCTCGCGCAGCAGCTCGCGCCCGAGGGCGTCGGGCAGCTCGACCAAGGCCTGCGTCAAGCGGATCCGCACGGCGGTTCCGGCCTCGGGTGCGGCCAGTTCGCGGGCCAGCGCGTCCAGGATCGATTCGGCGGTCGCGGGCAGCGTCGCCAGCACCTCGGAGGCCTCGACGTCTTTGGTGCCCTCGACGACCATCGCCACCAACGCCGGCACGGCCCCGGGCACGCCGCGCCGGCCGAGGGAAAGAGCGGCATTTCCCCGTACGACCGGGTCGGCGTCCCCGAGCGCATCGGCCAGCGCTGCTGTCGCCTCGTCGCCGGGGATGTCGGCGATCGCCCGGACCGCGCGCCGCCGCACGTCGACGTCGTCGGAGTGGAGGCCGGTGGCGAGGCTGGCCACGCCGTCGCCGCCGGCTCGGGCCAGGGCCCAGCGCAGGGCGCCGCCGACGTTCGGGTCCGGTTCGGCCAGCACCGCGCCCGCCAGCAGTTCGACCGGGAGTGCGGCCGGGTGGAGGACGGCCTGCTGGCGGCGGGCGGCGTCGGGCGAGTCGAGCCCGTGCATGAGTTCGACGATGCGCAGCACGTCCTCCCAGCCGGACGGGGCCGACGCGTCGACCGTGCGCAGGCGGTCGAGCAGTTCGCGTTCCCGTTCGAGGCGGTCCTCGGTCCAGCGGATCAGGTCGCCGACCAGGGCCGCGGGGGTGAAGCCGGGATCCTGGAGCGCGCGGGCGATCTGGCGCAGCGACAGGCCGAGCGAGCGCAGGCTCTCCACGTGGAAGATCCGGCGGATGTCGTCGGCCGAGTACTCGCGATAGTTGCCGTTGGTGCGACCGGTCGGCCGCACCAACCCCAGCGAGTCGTAGTGCCGCAGCATCCGGGTGCTCACCCCGGACCGGCGGGCGACGTCACCAATCAGCATGTCGTCGGGCTTCGTGCAGCGCCTCGTCGAAGCCCGCCGACGGGTCGCGGAGCAGCACGAGTGTGGCGTGGGCGTGCGCCCGCACGTCCGGGTCAGCGGAGACAAGCCCCGGACCGAGCGCGGACGAGAGGACGTCGCCGAGGTCGACAAGGGCCCGGCTCAGGCTCAGCCGCACGGTCCGGTCGCCACGGCCGAGCTGGGTCGCCAGTTCCACCGCCAGCCCCTCCCGTTCCTCGTCCGGCACCAGGGCCACCGCTGTCCGCCAGGCCGTCCGCGCGACCTCGTCGTCGGCGTCCCGCAGCAGCGCCGTCGTGATCGCGGGCCAGGTGTTGCGGTCCCCCACCTTGGAGAGCGTATGCAATGCCTGGCTGCGCGCCTGGGCCCGTACGGCGAAAAGCTCTTGAATCAGCCGGGGAACCGTGAGCTCGGGCGGCAGCCGGGTCAGGGCCCAGGTGAGCATGTCGCGGACGAAGAAGTCGGGCTCGACCGCGCACCGCTCGATCAGGGGCTCGAGCCGTGCGGGGTCGGGCCGGGAGCCGGCCGCGAGGGCCGCCTGCAGCCGGGTCGACGAGTCGGGGGCGCTCAGAGCCGTTGTCATGCGGCCCAGTCAAGGCCTTGTCACAGTGTCAAGGTCAAGCGGCGCAACCGGCGGGACGACAGCAGGACGGCCGCTGACGCCGCCGCGCCGAGGCCGGCCGCCGCGGCCATCCGGGTGGCTTCGGCGGCCGGATCGTGCTCGATGACCTGAACCTCGACCGTCCGTTGGGCCGGGTCGGGCAGATCCAGGTGGGCCGGGACGGGCGCGCCCAGCGCCAGGACGACGGCGAGGATCATGCGTGGTGTCCCATGTGACCGCCGGGGCAGGTGACGCGCGGGTTCCACATGCTGAAGGTGCCGGCCGGGTTGTGCTTGAAGACCCACACGTGCAGCGAATAGAACGGCGGCAGCCCGTAGCGGTTGGGACTGGCGGTGTAGTCGAACCTGTGTCCGTACAGGGAAGGCCGTTTCTTGTGCTTGGCGTCCCAGGCCTGCTTGATCACCACGTATTCGACGGCGGCCAGCTTGAGACGGCCCGAGTGGTCGGGTTCGTAGACCATGGCCTCGGGGGTGCGGGCCCGGATCGCGCCGTCGCCGACCAGGTCGCCGTTGACGTAGTGGACGCCCATCGCGCCCATCCCTGGCATGTCGATGCAGGCGATGCCGTTGACGTCGACGAACCGGCCGTAGCCGGCCTTCTCGGCCACCGGGACCGACTTGTACTTCGCCGTCGCGTGCTTGAGGCGTTCCAGGTCGTGATGGCACCAGGACGCGTACGCGGGAGTGGCGACCCCGGCCAGCAGCGCGGCGCTGAAGATCGGGGCCAGAAGTCTGCGGAGCATGGTCGTTCCTCGCTTCCCGGCCGGGGCATCCGGCCTGCTCAAACGCTAGGAGCGGGCACCGGTGGGCGGATCGGCAGCGATTACCCAAGTTGCCGGGTCGGGTTGCCTACACAACCGTCGACGGCGGCCGGGCCGGCGGGCAGGGTGGAACGGTGGGTGAACTGGCGGAACGGGACGGCCAGCTGGCCGCCCTGGGCGAGGCGGCATCGGCCGGGCACGGCGTGCTCGTGCTGCTCGGCGGTGAGGCCGGCAGCGGCAAGACGGCGTTGCTGCGACGGTTCGCCGCGGGCCGCCCCCGGGTGCTGTGGGGGTCGTGCGACCCGCTGTTCACGCCGCGTCCGCTGGGCCCGTTCGCCGACATGGCCCGGGGCACCGGCGGTGAGCTGCTCGAACTCGTCGACGGCGGGGCCAGGGCCTACCGGATCGCCGACGCGCTCGTCCGCGCGTCCGAGGCGGCGCCCGGCACGATCATCGTGGTCGAGGACGTGCACTGGGCCGACGAGGCCACCCTCGACGTGCTGAGCCTGCTCGGCCGGCGCATCGAGACGATCCCGGCCCTGGTCGTGGTGACCTATCGCGACGACGAGCTCGACCGCTTCCACCCGCTGCGCCGGCTGCTCGGCGAGACCGCCACGGCCCGGCGTCTGAGCGTGCCGCCGCTGTCGGCCGCGGCCGTCGCCGGGCTGGCCGAGCCGTACGGGGTCGACGCCGCCGAACTGCACCGCACCACGGGCGGCAACCCGTTCTTCGTGACCGAGGTGCTGGCCACACCGGAGGAAAGAATTCCCGCGACCGTACGGGACGCGGTGATGGCTCGCGCGTCCCGGCTCAGCCCGGAGGCCACGGCCGCGCTGGAGGAGATCGCGATCGGGCTGACCCCGGACGATCCCGGCGAGGCGCTGAACTCCGGCATCGTGGAGGACGGCCCGGGCGGGGTCGCCTTCCGCCACGAACTGGCGCGGCAGGCGATCGAACAGTCGCTGACCCCGAGCCGCCGGGTCGCCCTGCACCGGCGTGCCCTCGAGACCCCCGGCGACCCGGCCACACTCGCCCATCACGCCGAGGCGGCCGGCGACACCGCCGCCGTGCTCCGGTTCGCTCCGGCCGCGGCCCGGCGCGCGGCCTCGAGCGGCGCGCACCGCGAGGCCGCGGCCCAGTACGCGCGGGCGCTCCGGTTCGGCGGCGCGCTGCCCGCCGAGGAGCGGGCCGAGTTGCTCGAGAGACGCTCGTACGAGTGCTACCTCACCGACCAGATGGACGCCTCGATCGACGCCCTCGAGCAGGCTGTGGAACTGTGGCGGGCCACCGGCGACCACGTGCGGCGGGGCGCGGCGATGTCGCAGCTGTCCCGCGAGTTGTGGTGCCTGGGCCGCACCAGCGACTCCAACCGGATCGGCGGCGAGGCGTTGCGCCTGCTGGAGGCGCAGCCACCCGGACCGGAACTGGCCGACGCCTGCAGTGTGCTGGCCGCGACCCACATGAACGCCGAGCGCTTCGAGCAGACGGTGACGTGGGCCGAGCGGGCGCTACGGGACCCCGACCCCACGGTGCAGGTGCACAGCCTCAACAATCTCGGCACCATGCAGCTGCTGACCGGCCGGCCCGAGGGCTGGGACAATCTGTCCCGCAGCCTGGAACTGGCCGAGGCGGCCGGGCTCGACGACCACATCGGACGGGCCTACATCCACCTCGGCTGGGCCATGACCCGCACCCGCGCCTACCACCTGGCGCCCTGGCTCGACCGCGGTCTGGAGGCGTGCCGCAAGCTGGGGCTGGAGGCCTGGGAGTACTACGTGGTGGTCTACCGCGCCCGCTTCCACCTCGATTCCGGGCGCACCGGAGAAGCCGTCGAGGACGCCGAATACGTGCTGCGGTCGGCCCGGTCGGTGCCCCTGCTCCGCCTGCTGGCGCTCACCGTGCTCGGCCTGGCCCGGGCCCGCCGCGGCGATCCGCACCGGTGGTCCGCGCTGGACGAGGCGCTCACCCTGGCCAAGGGGCAGACCGAGCTGCAATATCTGGCTCCGGTGGCGACCGCGCGCGCTGAGGCGGCCTGGCTCGACGGCCGCACCAGCACCGATGAGAACGACACCTTCGCGCTGGCGGTGAAACGCGACGCGCGCTGGGTGTCGGGCGAGCTGGCCTGGCTGCGACGCCTGGCCGGCGGGCCCGAGATCAAGATCAAGACCGTTTCCCCGTACGCCCGTCAACTGGCCGGCGAGCAGCGGGCGGCCGCCACTGAGTGGACCCGGCTCGGGTGCCCGTACGACGCCGCCCTGGCCCTGGCCGGCTCGGACGACGAGGGCGATCTCCGCCGGGCCCTGTCGGAGTTCCAGCGTCTCGGGGCCAAGCCGGCGGCCGCGATCGTCAGCCGCCGCCTGCGAGCCCTGGGCGTGCGGGACGTGCCCCGCGGTCCCCGGGCCGAGACGGCGCGGCATCCGGCGTCACTGACCCGGCGGGAGGCCGAGGTGCTGGCGTTCCTGCGGCGTGGCGAGCCGGACGCGGAGATCGCCGCCCGCCTGCACCTGTCGGAGAAGACGGTGCACCATCACGTCTCGGCGATCCTCCGCAAGATGGGCGTGGCCAACCGGCGGGAGGCCGCGTCCGAGGCGACCCGGCGCGGTTTGATCACTTCCTGAGCGGCGGTGGGCGCGTCCAGGGCCGCCACGACAAGCCGAAGCGGATCCGGGGCCTTTACGCCCGGCAGCGGCTCCACTCCCGGCAGCGGCTCTACGCCCGGCAGCGGCTCTACGCCCGGCAGCGGCTCCGGGGCCGGCAGCGGCGTGAAGACCACCGACGGCCGGGCGGCCACGACGGGAATCTCGACGGTGGCTTCGACGAGGGCCGCGGCGGCCGGCAACCGACCGGCCGACCCGGCCACGGCCGAGGCCAGGTGCAGCACACTGCGGTCGCGGGCGGCCGGCTCGAGCCGGTCGACCAGGTCGTGGGCCAGCTCGCGCAGGCGGGGCACGAGCGCCGGATCGGCGTCGTCCACGACCACCGCGTGCCCGGCCGGGTCGGCCACCCGGGCCCGGATGCGCGCGGCGTGCCGGGGCGCCCGGGGCGGGCGGATCCACAGGCCGGACTGCACGAGCTCGACCACCGCGTCGTCGGTGTAGCGGTAGACCCGCGGCTCGACCTCCTCGGTCAGCACGGCCGGCGGCTGGTGGCTCACCACCAACGGAACCGTGGTGCCCGAGCGCGGCAGATAGCTCAGCTCCCGGGTGTACGGGGCCCAGCCGTGCCGCCCGTCGAACGGAACGGTCAGCAGTTGCGGCCGGGCCGGTTTGCCGGTCGGGATGCCGGTGAAGCAGACGACCGGGGCGTCGAGCAGGTCGGCCAGCGCCTGTCCGAGCGGCGCCCCGGCCAGCCGCACCGGACCGTAGTGGACGAACCGCGCGTGGTGCCGGCCATCCTCGGGCAGTCCGTGCCAGAACCGGGCCACGTCGTCCAGCGGCAGCTCGGGCGTGCCCGGACAGCCCAGCACCACGGTCATCGCCTCGGGCTGGCACGGCACGGCCGACGTCAGCCACTGCCAGTGGGCGGCCACGGCGGCGTCGTCCCGGCTGTCGCGGATCCAGACCCCGCCCGGCAGCGGCTCGGCCACCGCGTTGGCGCCGGTCGGCCGCAGGCCGGCCACGGATGCGTCCCAGGCCGGGCGCGGGTAGCGCTTGCCGGCCCAGCCGGGTCCGCGGCCGGGGTGGTGCCGCACCCAGCCGCTGTCCTGTTCGGCGTGCACGAAGAGGGTGCCGGCGCTCCCCCGCAGCACGTGCCCGTGCGGCGCGGTGACCGGGCGGCCGAGCCGGTCCGAGAGCCACTGCCCGGCCAGGGCGACCGTGTCCGGTGCGGCGCCGCAGACCACCAGGCGCAGCCCACGTCGACGGCGCGGCAACTCGCGGCCGACCGCCTCCCAGAGGCCCATCGGCAGCTCGTCGTGCAGGTCGAGGACGACGATGTCGTTGTCCTCGTCGGCCGGGACAGCCATGGCGATCGACAGCGCCTCGGCGCCGATCTTCTCGCGCGCGTGCAGCACCAGCGCGTGGCCGACGGTGTGCCGGCCCAGCGGTGCTACCGGCACGGGTCTGCGCAACAAGCTAGATCATTCCGGCCCGCAGCGCGTACGCCACCGCGTGCGACCGGTTCCGCAGCTTGAGCCGGTGGGTGAGGTTGTAGATGACGTTCTTGACGGTGCGCTCCGAGTAGCACAGTTCCCCGGCGATCTCGGTGGTGTCCTTGCCGTCGGCCATCAGGCGCAGCACGTCGATCTCGCGCGGGGTCAGGCCGGAGGCGTTGAGCCCGTTCGGCGCCAGCACGTCGCGCTGCAGCCGCTCGATGTGCTTGAGCAGCTCGCCGACCATGTTGGGCGGGAGCACGCCGCCGCCGGTGGCCGCGGCCATCACGCTATGCACGAGCCGCTCGGCGCTGACCGCGCCGCGGGGCAGGATCGCCACCACCCGGTTCTCGACCGCGGTGAGCAGCTCGCTCTCGTTGATCTCGTTGACCACCAGCACGACCGGCAGCGAGGTCTCCAGGGCCGTGCGGCGCAGGACCGTCACCACGTCGGCGGTCAGTTGCTCGTACGCGAACACGAGCACGTTCGCGTCCCGGCGGTCGGTGGCGCGCAGCAGCGAGATGCCCGGAGCCGACTGCAGAAGGTTGGCGAGGCCCGCGTGGCTGAGCGGGTCCGACGCCTGCAGGACCACCCGAACTCGTTCCACCGAAACCTCCGTCTGCGTTGAGGGGACGGCGGCCAGTCAACGGAGGACATCTTCAGAAAATCTCCAAGCCCCCTTCACGGCGTCAATAGGCAGCCGAATTCACAATGAGGCTCATCGATGGGTAACGGTGCTGTAATCACACGGTTACGGCTGTTGGCGGCGTGCCAACCGTAAAGCCTCGACGTATTTCGGGATCTCCACTGTGGCCAGTTCCAGACGTCCGGGGGCCAGTTGATCAGCAAAGATGGCGTCCACCGTCTGGTCCGAGAGCTCGCCCGCCTCGCCGGGCGACGCCTCCCGCCGGCGCTGCAGCAGACGCAGCCGGGTCCGCACCTCGGCCAACGTGCGCTCCAGGGACTCGATGGCCGCGTCGGCCTGCCCCGGGTCCAGCCGCAGCCGCCCCTCGGCAGCGAGCGAGCGGA
Organism: Paractinoplanes bogorensis; assembly: GCF_018829635.1. Lineage (GTDB taxonomy): Bacteria > Actinomycetota > Actinomycetes > Mycobacteriales > Micromonosporaceae > Actinoplanes > Actinoplanes bogorensis. The sequence continues at coordinate 19,773 of NZ_JAHKKG010000011.1, read as the reverse complement.
ACAGCTCTCCCGCGAAGGGGTCGGCGGGGATGTCGGGTCGGGCCGGCACCTGTCGAGTGCACCAGCCGACCGGCCGCCGGGGAAGCGCTTTCGCGGTTCGCTGCCCCGATTACCCCCGGTGGGCGCCCGAGCGAACATCGTGCGCAAGCCCTTGTAAAAACTCGTGAAAGGCGGTTAAGAATGTAGGACGCAGTTCATGGGGTGAGTGCCTGACCGGTTTTTATGCGGCCAGGAAGTGGGAGCGATCCCCTAGCGACGAGGTAAACAGAAAATGTCGGCGGTGCACGAGGGAATGGACCTTCGTCTGCTCGGGCCGGTGCGGGCGTCGCGCGACGGCGTGGAATTCGCCCTCGGTTCGGCCCGCCGCACGGCCGTGCTTTGTGTGCTGGCTCTGCACGCCGGACGCGCGGTCTCCCGGGAGCAGTTGATCGCCGGAGTCTGGGGCGAGGACGCGCCGGCCAGCGCCACCGCCAACGTCTACACGTACGTCTCCTCGCTGCGCCAGGCCCTCGAACCGGCCCGCGACCGGTGGGCCGCCGGACAGTTGCTCACCTCGGGCGGCGGCGTCTACGAGCTGCACATCCGGCCCGGATCGGTCGACGTGCTGCGGTTCGAGGCTCTGCGCGAGACGGCCCGGGAACGGCGGGCGGCCGGGGATGCGGCGGGTGAGCTGGACGCCGTACGGGAAGCCCTGGCCCTCTGGGACGAGGCCGAACCCCTCGAGGGGGTGCCCGGACCGTTCGCCGCGGCCCAGCGCCTGCGGCTGACCGAGCTGCGGCTGGCCACGGCCGAGCGGATGGCCGAACTGGAGACCGGCGGCACCACCCGCCCGGCCCCCGACGTCCCCCTCCCGGCCCGGCGGCCCCCGGTCGCCCGGCAGCGGCTGTTCTTGAGCGGTCGCACCGCCGAGGTCCGGCACCTGCGCCGCGCCGCCACCGAGGCGATGAGCGGGCGCGGCCGCAGCGTCCGGATCGAGGGCGGTCCCGGATCGGGCAAGACGGTGCTGGTCGCGGCCGCGCTCGACGGGCTGGACCGGGTCGGCTGGGCGGTCGGCGACGAGCTGGCCCAGCGGTTGCCCCTGGGCGTGCTGCTCGACTGCGCCACCGACGCCGACCCCGACCTGGCCCGGCGCCTCGTCGCCCTGGCCGCCGACGAGCACGCGGGCGGCATCGTGGACCGGGCGGCCCGGCTCGTCCGTGACGCCGCCGCCGCGGCACCCCTGATCCTGGTGGCCGACGACCTGCACTGGGCCGACCCGCTCACCGTCCGGGTGTGGGCCGCCCTGGCCGCCGGCCTCGACGAGGTCCCGCTGCTGCTGGTCGCCACCACCCGGCAGGCCCGCGGCCCGGCCGCCGACGTCATCGCGCTCGGCCCGCTCGACCCCGGCGCCGCCACCGCGCTGATCCGGGCCGCCGCCCCCGAACCGCCCGAGCCCCGGCGGCTGACGAGCATGCTCGACGACGCCGGCGGCAACCCGTACTACCTGCGTCACCTGGCCGAGGACCGCACCGGCGCGAGCCTGGCCGCCGCGGTCGAGGCCCACCTGGCGCCGCTGCCCGAGGCGACCCGGATGGCCCTGCGTGGCGTGGCCTTCCTCGGCGCCTGGACGCTGGCCCGGCCCGGCCCCGAACCGGTCTCCTGCGTGCTGTCCGAGCTGGCCACCGCCGGCGACCGCGACCCGGACGAGGTGGCCGCGGCCCTCGGCCCGGCCCGCGACGCCGGGCTGCTGATCCTCGACGACGACAGGGCCGAGTTCCGGCACCGGGTCGTCGCCCGCACCCTGCACGAGAGCACTCCCGGCGCGCTGCGGACGGCGCTGCACCGCTCGTTCGCCGACCGGCTCGCCTCGGCCGGCGGACCGCCCGAGCTGGTCGTCGCGCAACTGCTGGCCGGCGACGTCCCGCTCGACGACAGCATCGCGGCCTGGCTGTCCGTCCAGGTCGAGCCGCTGGCCTGGCGGTCGCCGCAGATCGCGGTGACCGTGCTCCAGCGGGTCCGCGCCCACCACGGCCTGGCCCCGGCCCGCCGCCTGCCGCTGACCGCGTGGCTGGCCCGGCTGCTGCTGCGCGAGCGGCGCAACGCGGCGGCCGAGGCGGGCTGGGTGGCCGCCCGCACCACCGATCCCGAGATGGAGGGCGAGATGCGCTGGATCGCCGCCCGGTCGCACGAGCAACGCGGCCGGTTCGAGGTCGCGGCCGAGATCGCCCGGGGTGCCCTGCGCGAACAGCGGATCACCCCGACCTGGGCCGAAGCGCTCCGGCAGCTGCTGGCCCGCGTCACGCCCGAGCCGGCCCTGGTCGGCGACCGCACATGACCGGCGAGCGCCTCACCGTCCAATTGCTCGGCCCGGTCCGGGCCCGGCTCGGCGATCACGAACCGGCCCTGGGCGCGGCCCGCCAGCGGGCGCTGTTCGCCCTGCTGGCCACGGCGGCCGGGCGCTGGGTGAGCCGGGACGAGCTGATCGCCGGGATCTGGAACGCGTCCCCGCCGGCCACCGCGGCCGGCAGCGTCTACACCTACATCTCCGGTCTGCGCCGGGCGCTCGGCGCCGACCGGTTGCTGTCCGGTCCGGCCGGCTACGCGCTGCACGTGACCCCCGAGGACGTCGACAGCGAACGGTTCGCGGCCCTGTGCGAGGAGGCGGCCGGCCGCACCGGTAAGGAGGCCGCGGTGCTGCTCGACGAGGCGCTCGGGCTGTGGCAGGGCGACGAGGCGTACGCCGGGCTGTCCGGTCATCGCTTCGAGCTGGCCCGGGCCCACCTGGCCGAGCGCCGGCTGGCCGCCGTCGAGCAGCGCGCCCGGCTGCTCACCGAGCTGGGCGACGACGGCGTGGTGGCCGAACTGGCCGGGCTGGTCCGCGACCACCCGTTGCACGAACCGCTGCACGAGCTGCTGATGACCGCGCTCGACCGGGCCGGCCGCCGGGCCGAGGCGCTCGAGGTCTACCGCTCGGCCCGGCACACGCTGCGCACCGAGCTCGGGGTCGAGCCGAGCGCCGGGTTCACCGAGGCCTACCAGCGGATGCGGGCCCCGGCGGCCGAGCGGCCGGTGCCGTCGCTGATGCCACCCCAGGTCACCCGGGCGCTCGGCGACGGGACCCCGCCGGTCGGCCGGGAGAGCGAGGTCAGCCGGCTCCGCGGCCTGGTGCACGAACTGGCCGGGGGTCAGGGCGCCGCCGTCTTCGTCGAGGGCGAGCCCGGCATCGGCAAGTCCGAGCTGCTGACCGCCGCGTTCGGCGACGCCGGAGCGTCGATCGGCCAGGTCGCCTGGGGCATCACGGTCGAACTCGACCGGCACGTCCCGTTCCAGGTGCTCGTCCGGGCGCTCGGGCTGGAACCGTCCTCGCCGGACGACCGGGTCGCGGCGGTGGCGGTCGCGCTGCAGACCGGCAGCGAGGACGAGGCCGCCGACCGGCTCCTGGCCTACGTGCGGGCGGCCTGCGCGATCGCGCCGCTCCTGCTGGTCGTGGACGACCTGCACTGGGCCGACACCTCGACCCTGCGGTTCTGGGACCGGCTGGTCGCCTTGACCCGGCGGCTGCCGCTGCTGCTGGTGAGCGCGGCCCGGCCCGAGCCCGACGGCCGTGAACTGGCCCAACTGCGCCGCGGGGTGCAGGCCCGGCACGGGCGGCTGATCCGCCTCGGTGCGCTGCCGCCCGCCGCGATCGAGCAGCTGGTCGTCCGCCTCGCCGGCGCCCCGCTCGGGCCCCACCTGGCCACCGTGGTGCCGAAATCCGGCGGCAACCCGCTCTGCGCCCGCGAGATGACCACCGCCCTGCGCCGCCGCGGTGTGATCCGGATCCGCGACGGGGTGGCCGAGATCCCCGGCGCGATCGAGGTGGAGGCACCCGAGTCGCTGCTGGCGATGATGTATGCCACCGTCGACCTGCTCTCCCCGGCCACCCGCGAGGTGCTGCGGATGGCCGCGCTGCTGGGCGCTCAGTTCGCCGTCGACGACCTGGTCGCGGTGACCGGGCGGCCGCCGTTCGACCTGGTCGGCGATCTGGAGGAGGCGCTCAGCGCGAACATCGTGGTGGACGCCGGCCCGGCCCTGGCCTTCCGGCACCCGTTCCTGCGCCAGGCACTGCACGACGGCATTCCGGTGGACGAGCGGGCCGGGCTGCACCGGCACATGGCCGAGGTGCTGGCCCGGGGCGGCCCGAACGCGGTCATCCGGGTCGCCGAGCAGCTCGCGGCCGAGACCCCGGTGATCGACGAGTGGGTGGTCACCTGGCTGGTCGGCCACCACGCCGAGGTCGTCCGCCGGGCCCCGCAGACCGCCGGCGACCTGCTGCGCGCCGCGCTGAGCAGCGGCCGGGCCACCCCCGGGCAGCGCGAGGTGCTGCTGGTCGCGCTGGTCCGGCTCGATTTCCGGTACGACCGGTGGCCGCTCGACGAGGCCCGCGAGGCGGCCGCCCTGGCCACCGACCCGTCCGACCGGGCCGAGATGCGCCAACTGCTGGCGGCCATGGTGTTCCGCCGGGGCGAACCGGCCGCGGCCATCCACCTGCTCGAGGGGGCGATGTCGGACGCGCGGACGCCGGCCATCTGGCACACCCGGCACCGTGTGCTGCTGGCCAACTTCCACCGCGGATCGCTCGACGACCTGGACCGCGCCGACCGGACCGCGACCACGATCCACCAGCGGTCCCTGGCGAGCGGGCGGCTCTACGAGGCGGCGTACGCGCTGCAGACCTCGTGGCTGACCAACTCGATCCGGCGTGACCACGAGCAGGCGCTGGCCTATGTCGACCGGGCCCTCGAGCTGATGGTCGACCACCGCGACCTGCCCGGCATGTATCTCGACCTGCTCGACAACCGCATGTTCACGCTGCAGAACCTGGACCGGCTGGACGAGGCCGAGCAGACCCTGCGGACCGCCTCGCTCTACGGGATCCGGCACCGCCTGCAGTCCGGCCTGCCGGTCGCGGCGGCGGTGCAGTTCTATTGGCGCGGGCGCTGGGACGACGCGATGGCCGAGGTCAGCGCGGTCACCGAGGACGCGCCCGGGCTCACCTATCTGGGCCTGCGCGAGCCCGGCGCGGTCGGCATGCTGCTGCACGGGGTGGGCGCGCTGATCGCCGCCCGGCGCGACGACCCGGTGCTGGCCCGGGCCCATCTGGAGCAGGCCGAGACGCTGCCGGCCAGTGACGCGGAACGGGAGAGCTGCGACTTCCTGCTGGTGGCGCGGGCCCTGGTGGCCGAGCAGCAGGACCGGGCGGACGAGGCGCTCGACATCCTCGGCCCGCTGCTGGTGCCCGAGTATGCCCCGTTGATGCTGCGCCACCAGTGGCTGCCCGCCGCGACCCGGCTGGCCCTGACCGCCGGGCGCCGCGACATCGCCGAGCAGGCCGGCCGGATCTGCGCCGAGGAAGCTGCCCGCGAGGTGCGGCCGGCCCGCGCGTTCACCGCCGCCGCGCGGTGCCGGGCGCTGCTCACCGGCGATCCGGAGCCCGCGCTGGCCGCGGTGGCGCAGTTCCGGGCGGCGGGCCGGGTGGCCGAGCTCGCGTCCGCGCTCGAGGACGCCGCGGTGCTGCTGGCCACCAGCCGCCGCCCGCACGAGGCGGCCCGCACCGGCGGCGAGGCGGTCGAGTTGTTCGAGCAGCTGGGCGCCGGGTGGGACGTCCGGCGGGTCAAGCGGCGGCTGGCCGAGTGCGGCGTCAGTGCAGAGTGATCTCGACCGGGCCCATCTTCTGCTCGGCCAGACGTCCGGCGTTGGCCGCCGCCGCCCGTACGGCCTCGGCAATCGCCTGCTGCAACGCTTCGGCGTCGCGCTGATCGAAGACCGACGGATCCACCCGTACGCCGTGCAGCTTGCCCATCCCGGTCGCCAGCACGGTCACCGTGCCGTCGGCCGACCGGCCCGTGACCAGCGACCGCTCCAGATCGCCCTGGGCGTCGCGCATCTGCTTCTCGAGGGCTTGCGCGCGCTCGAAGAACTCCTCCATGCCCGGCACGGAACCTCCTAGGAGACGGCGGCCAGGCCGACGCTGTGCCGCTGGACGGTCAGGTCGGCGAGCGCGAGGGTGCGCGACGCCGCGGTGCGGGTGAGGCCCCAGGAGAGCAGGTGCGCGGCCCGGACCGTACGGTCGGACAGGCCCGACGCCATCTCGGCCAGTGCCGCCCGCACGTCGTCGGGCACCTCGTGGCCCCGGCGCACCAGGTGCCGCACGACGATCTCGGCCAGCTCGGGCGCGGTGTAGGCGGGCATGGTCCAGCGCCGGCCGAAGACCTCGTCCAGAGCGGGTACGGCCGTGGTCAGCTCGCGGGCCGCGTCCGGCTCGGCCAGCAGCAGCACGACCGGGTCGCCGGGCGCCCGCCGCATGCCGTCGACCAGCTCGGCCACGATGTCCGGACCGCTGCCGGTGCCGTCGTCCCCCGCGTAGTCGACCAGCAGCACGCCCCCCTCGGCGTCGGCCATCGCGGCCTCGACCAGGCTGCGGATCTGACCCGGCCACTGCGGTGCCAGCTCGCGCCCGGTGCTGACCCGGATGAGCTGCCCCACCGGCACCAGGTCGAGCTCGGACAGTCCGGCCGCGTAGAGCCGGGCGAACTCCCGGCGCCCGCTCCCGAGGGGCCCGGTCAAGAAGACATTGGCGTTCTTCCCGTACGCCCGTCGGCGGTTCCGGAGTTCACACACCTGCAGCAGGGCCTCGCCGACGGCGTCGCGCACCGAGGTCGCGCCGACCAGCCCGCACACCCGGCGCCAGCTGCGGGTGGCGTTGATCGCCGCGGCCGGGTTGCCGGCCACGTCGGGCTGGTCGGACTGCTCGACCGGCAGGTTGTCGAGCAGCTCGAGCTCGGGCGCGAGGTCGAGCGCGGTGAGCCGGTTGAGCTCGCTGTCCTTGCTCGGCGGGGCCATCGCCAGCCGGGACGCCTGATTGTTGATCATGGCTTCGAACAGCTTGCGGGCCACGCGGCCGTTGCCGAACGTCGCGTTCTTGGGGACCCGGGCGAAATAGGCGCGCAGCGCGTCGACGGCGTCGTCGGTCAGCTCGTAGTAGTGCTTGCCGCACAGGTTCGAGGTGATCGTGACGAGCTCGTCGACGGAATAGTTGGGGAACTCGACCGTACGGGTGAAGCGGGAAGCCACGCCGGGGTTGGACTCGAGGAACCGTTCCATCAGCTCGGAGTAGCCGGCCACGATCACCACCAGCTCGTCGCGGTGGTCCTCCATCATCTTCATCAGCGCGTCGATGGCCTCCTGGCCGAAGTCGGGCCCGGCGCCCCCGGTGCCCTGCGACAGCGTGTACGCCTCGTCGATGAAGAGCACCCCGCCGAGGGCCTTGGTGACCAGCTCGGTGGTCTTGATCGCGGTCGAGCCGATGTACTGCCCGACCAGGTCGGCCCGGGCCGCCTCGATCATGTGGCCCTTGCTCAGGATGCCCAGCTCGGCCAGCACCGAGCCGTAGAGCCGGGCCACCGTGGTCTTACCGGTGCCGGGCGGGCCGGCGAAGACCAGGTGCCGGCTCATCGGCGGCATCGGCAGGCCCATCTGCTGCCGCACCTGGGCCATCTTGATCAGGTTGATCAGCGCGGTGACCTCCTGCTTGACCCCCCTGAGGCCGATCAGGCCGTTCAGCTCGCGCAGCGGTCCGTCGAGCTCACCCGGCGGCTCCTCGCCGGCGTTCTCCTGGTCCGGCTCCTCGGCCGCAGCCGAATAGGACGGCGCCGGCGATGTCGGGGCCGAACTCGTGGTCGCGGCCCGACCGGCGCTCAGCACTTCGCCGGTGACGTCGGCGCCGGCCGCCTTGTGCACCTGCTCGCCGCCGCTCTGCTGCACCACACAACGGGTCAGCCTGACCGGCTCGGTCGTCTCGACGTCGAACCCGGCGCCGCCGCTGCCGAGCACCTCGCAGTCGGTGAACTCGCCCCGGCTGCCGCCGCCGAGCGCGACGCCGTGCCGCCCGGCCCGGCGGATCCGGGTCTCGGTGGCCAGCACCACCGCACCCGGTCCGGCCTCGATGCCGTCGGCCGGCGCGTCGGCGATCTCGGTGTCGCGCAGCCGCAGCTGCCCGTCGGTGACCCGGATGCCGGCCGTGGACACCATGCCCGACCGCAGATCGAGGAACGAGCCGGACAGCACGACGGAACCGATGAACCGCGCGTCGCGAATCGTCGCGCTCGCGCCCTCGGCCAGGTCGAGCGCGGTGCTGTGCTCGATCTCCAGCTCGCCGCCGTCGACCGTGGCGCCGCCCTTGACGGTCAGGCCGCCCGTGCCGGCGCGCAGCTTCGTCACGACGGCCGACGACGCCCCGGCGAACACCGCACCGCCGCGCAGCGTGGTGCTCTCGAAGTGCGGCGCCGACTCGTCGTCGACGCTGATCCCGACCGGCGCGCCCTCGACCGTGCAGCCGGTGAACCGCGGTCTGGCCTTGCCGGTGACGTGCACGCCGGTGTGCCCGGCGCCGTCGAACACGCAGCGCTCGAACCGGGGCGCGGCGCGGTCGGCGATGTGCGCCGACTGCAGCGTGGCCCCGGTGAAGCGGGAGTCGCCGATCAGCACGTCGATGTCGCCGCGCAGGAAGAGGTCGACGTTGCCGCTGCCGGTCACGGTGAGCCGCTGGATGCGGGCCCAGCCCTGCTGCTCGACCACGACCGCGGGTTTGCCGGCCCCGCTGATCTCGCACTGCTCGGCGGTGAGCCGGCCGTCACCGTTGACGCAGACGCTGTTGGCGCCGGTGTTGCGCACCGCGCACCGCCGCAGGGTCAGCTGGCCCTTGTCGGTGACCACCACCCCGGAGGTGCCGACGTCGGTGACCACCGTGTCCTCGATGGTGCTGGGCGCGGCCGAGGTGACCACCACGCCGGCGCCGGACGGACTGCGCACCTCGCAGTCGCGCAGCGCGAGCGAACCGTCCAGGCGGGCCAGCAGCGTCGTCCAGGAGGCACCGGTGATCGCGCAGTGGTCGAGCGCGACCTCACCCGCGTAGACGTCGACGGCCGCCAGTTTGGGGTCGGCGCTGGCCAGGGTGACCCCGCGCAGCTGGGCGCCCTCGCCGTGGACGACCAGCACGCTGCCCTCCTCGACCCGCACCTCGACCGGGCCGTCGCCGGCCGCGCTGATCGTGACCCGGTTGCCGACCACGAGCTTCTCGGCGTAGCGGCCGGTGTGCACGGTGATGGTCGCGCCCGCCTCGGCCCGGGCCAGGGCGGCGCCGATCGTCGAGAAGGCGCCGGGCTGCCCGCCGCCGACCACCAGGTGCCGGGTCATCGCGCACCCACCCCCGCCCGCTCCAGGCCCGGCAACAGCCCGAACCGCTCCCCCGCGGCCGCCCCGACCCGCCGCTTGGGGTCGGCCGTGGCCCAGCGCTCGATGCTGCGCCGCAGCGAGGTGACCGCCAGCTCGTCGAGCGAGACCCGGTCGGGGTCGACCCGGCCGTCCTCGCCGATCTCGTTGGCGCCGATCTCGCGCATCAGCACCGCGCCGCGCTCGTCGCCGGACGGCTCGCGCAGCTCGAGCACCTTGAAGTGGGTGCCGGGCAGGAAGAGCACCCGGTCTTCGACCCGCTCGTCGCCGTCCGGTTCGAGCAGCGCCGTGCGCCGGGCGGTCATCGACCACACCAGCACGTCGGTGTCGCCCTCCTGGCTCTCGCACGGGCCGGTCAGCGCGTTGACGAACGACCAGTCGGTGACCAGCTTGCGCTCGCGGTAACGGTCCCACTCGGCGCCGTCCGGGGTGGCGCGATAGACCGTGGTGCCGCGGAACGACGGCAGCCGGGACAGGCCGGCCACCGCGCAGCGGGCCAGCGGCACATGCGGGCCGGTGACCCCCGAGCGCAGCCCGTTGTCGATGCCGGCGCCCCGGCGCGAGAGGTAGAGGCGGACGGCGACCGAGTCGGCCAGGATGTCGTCGGCGCTGACCGCGCCCGAGCCCTGCAGGCCGGGGTGCTCGGACATGATGCGGGCGACCGAGCTGGCCATCGTGTCGAACTCGCGGCTGAGCGTGCGGCGCAGCCAGGAGCGTTCCTCGTCGAGGGCGCGGCGCTTGGGCAGCAGGGCCGAGGCCGCGGCGGCGGGCACCGGCTGGCGCCGCACCTCGTCGACGGCCGCTTCCGGCTCGGCGGGCTTCGCGGGGGTCTTCGGCGCGGTCTTCGGCGGAGCCGGGATGAGGGCGGCCGGGATCGCGGGGACGACGGGCTCGGGGATGACGACCGGCTCGGCCGGCGCCACCGCCGCGGCCGGCGGGACGGGCGGCGCGGCCAACGGCGTCGGCTGGATCGGCGTCACGCGGGCGGCGACCTCGCTCGCGGGGGCGGCGACCTCGTTCGACGTCGCGAGCACGTTCGACGTCGCGGAAGCGGGCAGCGCCGGCGCGACGGGTAGCGCGGGTGCGGGTGCGACGGATGGCAGCGCGACGGGGGCCGGCGGGACGGACGGGCGCGCGACCGGCGGCGGCGCAAGGGGAGCGGCAGCTGCCGGGACGGCGATCGGGGCCGGGGCCTCGACGGGCGGTGCGAAGTCCACCGGCGACACCGAGACCGGCGACAGGGGCGGTGCGGGCAACGCCGGGGCCGCCACGGGCGCCTCGATCGGGGCCATCGGCTCGGGCGCCACCGGCAGGGCCGCCGACAGCACCGCGTCGGCCCGGCCGGCCGGCTTCTGCCCGGGCACCAGCACCGAGGCCGGGAACAGCGCGCTCTCGTCGCCCAGGGTGGGGTCGACGCGGGCGGCCAGGTCCTCGGCCAGCTCGCGCATGCGCCCGGTGCGTTCCTTCAGCGAGTCGTCGAAGATGAGCGTGCTGCCCTCGGGGTCGAGCCGCGTGGCCCGCACCCGCTCGGCGTTCGGCGGTTCCTCGGCCGGGCGCACCCAGAGGCCGGCCTGCACGACCTCGATCACCGCGTCCGGGGCGTACCAGTAGACGCGGTTCTCCACCTCCTCGACCCAGCGCAGCGGGCCGCGGTGGCTCAGGATGGACGGGCGGCGACCCTTCGAGTTGGGGTGCGCGCGCGGCTGATAGCTGAGCTCGAGCGCGAACGGGGGCCAGCCGAGCACCCCGTCCTCGCGTACGGTGCGAATCTCGAACTTGGCCGGCGAACCGATCGGCACGCCGGTGTAACAGATCACCGCCGTGCCCAGCAGATCGGCCAGCGCCTGCCCGAACGCCTCGCCCTCGGGCAGCCGGATGTCGCCGTACTGCACGAAGCGGGCCCGGGTCCGGCTCTCCTCGTCGAGCTCGCGCCAGAAACGAACCACGTCGTCGAGTGAGAGGGCCGGGGTGCCGGGGCAGCCCAGCAGCACGGTCATCACCTCGGGCTGGCACGGCACGTCGGCCACCAGCCGCTCGCGGTGCCCGGCCACGACCTCGGGCTCGCGGGTGTCGTGGATCCACACCCCGCCCGGCAGCGGTTCGATCTCGCCGGTCGAGCTGGACGCCCGCCGCTCGGTCACCGCCTGGTCCCACAGCGGGGTCGGGTAGCGCTTGGCGTGCCAGGCGGGCGGCTTGCCGGGCCGGAAACGCACCCAGCCGCTGCCCGGGACAGAGTGCACGAACAGCCCGCCGGCCGCCCCGCGGATCAGGTCGCCGTCGGGCGCGATGACCGTACGGCCGAGCCGCTCGGCAAACCACTGCCCGGCCATCGCGGCCGCGTTGCGCTGCTCGCCGCAGGCCATCAGCCGGATGCCGCGACGCCGCCGGGGCAGCACCCCGGCCATCGACTCCCACGAGGTGATCGGCAGGCCCTCGCCCAGGTCGAGCACCACCACGTCGTTCTCGAGGTCTTCGACCACGGTCAACGCCAGCGACTGGGCCTCGGCGCTGATCGCCTCCTCGGTGTGCAGCACGACCGCGTTGCCGACAGTGTGCTGCAACGCGCCCTGACCGGGGTTGCGGTCGCCGCGCATCAGGCTTCGGATGGACACCACGGTTTCTATCCTCTCGCCAGGCTGGTGACGGCTTCACGGCTCAGCACGGGCCCCTGCGGCAGGCTCGCGAGCAGTTCCTTGGGGAACGGGACGGGGGCGGTGCTCGCGAGTTTCAGCGAGGCGGCCGTGGTCTGGTCGGCCAGCCGGTAGGCGGTGCCCTCGTCCGAGATGAAGGAGATCTTCTTGGCGGCCACCTTGGACGCGAGCGGCACCGGCAGCACCGCCATGCCGCTGCCCCGGCGGGCCAGCACGGTCGTCTGGCCGTCGGCATAGACGCCGGACGCCCAGGTCGGCGCGAGCACGACCATGCTGCCGACCACCTCGGGCGCGATCGGCCGCTGCTGCATGCAGACGGCCTGTCCGGCCGAGTCGGCCAGGCTCAGCGACGCGAGGTCGGGCAGGCGGTCGAGCAGGGAACGGTCGGCCGAGCGCCGGGTGCCGACCACGTCGGCCGGGTCGACGCGTACGGGCGGACCTGGGGTTTTGGCGTCGGCGATGAGGAACTCGGTGCGGCTCATCGGGGCCAGGCCGTCCCGTTTGAGCACGAAGTGCTGGTCATCGCCCTGGCGGAAGAGCGTTCCCACCGCGTACGCCCGTCCGCCCACCCGCGGCCCGTCGGAACCCGCGCCCGGGATCTTCGCCGGGGCCAGAGCCGGACCGTCGCCGAGCCAGTCGAGCCACATCGCCGGGGCGGACGGCGGGTTGATGGCGGCCGCACCCAGAGCGACCAGCACGGCGTCGTCGTCGATGCGGTACTTGAGATAGTTGGCCAGCAGGTACGGGACGCCGTTGGGCCCGCGCACGACCAGGAACTGTCCCGTCGGGACGGGCGTGGCCGGGGTGGCCGGTTCGAGGTTGACGCCCAGCCCGCTGACCTTCCGACCGGTGACCACCGAGCCGGGCAAACAGACCAGCCACGGGCCCTTGGTCAGCGCGTCGGCCGCGGGCATCTGCTGCGGAGCGCCGGCGACGCCCAGCGGGAGGCCGCGGGGCACGTCCTTGAGCGAGTTCCGGGAGATCAGCTTGATCTTGCCGGCGCTGCCCTGGATCAGCATGGCCGAGGTCAGGTCGGGGGTCTGGTGCAGCGCGCCGTCGAGATAGACGTAGCGGTTGCCGGTCTCCTTCTCGACCAGGATCGCGCCGGCCTGGCGATACGCCTTGCTGCCCCCGGGGACGATCCAGCCGTACACCGCGAACCCGCCGACCAGCAGCACCAGCAGGATCAGGCCGACCAGCAGCCCGGTCTGGGCCCGGCGGCCGGGGATCTCGGCGCCGGTCGGATCGCCCTCGACCAGGGCCGAACTGAGCCGGCCCATCATGAAGGTGTGGGCGTGGACGTGGTCGCGCTGGGTCTGCACGGCGGCCTACCCGAAGAGCCCGCGGGCCCAGGCGTAGAGCCCCAGGATCTGCGCCAGGATCGGCAGGACGGCGACCCCCGTGCCGACGTCGAGGAAGGTGGCCGTGTACTCCCAGAACGGCAGCATCCGCCGGGGCCAGGGCCGCATCGCGGCCAGCACCAGCGGCACGACGATCGCGAGCAGTCCGGACAGCAGCACCCAGCGCCAGCCGCCGGACAGCATCGAGGACAGTCGCATGATCACCATGAGGAGGCCGACGGTACCGGCCAGGGTCAGGGCCAGCCGCTGCCACAGACCGAGGAAGGTACGCGCGCGCAACAGGATTGCACCCGATACCACGAGCACGAACGTCCAGCCGGGCCAGCCCGGCGAGCGGATCGCGAAGTGGAACAGCACGGGCAGCACCAGCGCCGACGTGACCAGGGCGACGGTGAGATAGGTGTCGGCGTCGTCGGTGCGGCGGCGGACCACCTCGGACGAGGCGGGCTCGATGTCGTACGTCATGTCGGAACCGGTCTTCGGCAGCTGCGGACCGCGCAGCCGGGCGAACTTCACCGCGGCCCGCGGCGACACCACGATGACCGCGAGCACGATGGCGACGGCGATCGCGGCGGTGCGCGGGGCGGTCATGCCCGAGCCGCTCTGCATCAGAAGCACGCCCGCGACCACGGCCGCGGTCACCGCGACGACCAGCATCGGGGCGAACGGCAGGTGCGGGGTCACCGTGCGCTGCGCGATCAGCAGCACCGCGGCCACCCCGGCCACGGCCGTCGCCGCCGCCAGCAGGGCCGGGCCGGTCACGACGATGGCCTCCGGATCGCCGTCCATGGCGCTCGACGCGGCCAGCGCCGCGAACGCCGCCGCCCCGAGGCCGAACAGCAGCGCGAAGGCACCGTCGGGGACCTTACGGGCGTACACCAGGGAAGCCGTGAAAAATGCCGCGGAGAGCACGCCCGCCGCGATGACCTGCGGAAGCACCGGACCGCGGTCGGTGAGCACGGCGGCCAGCACGGCCATGGCCACGACCGACAGCACCAGGAACAGCACCCGCCGGTACTCCGGCTGCCAGCGGTCGGAGCGACGGTTGACGGTGGTCGCGATGCCCTCGGCGACGTCGTCGAAGTCCAGCTCGGGCAGCGGATCCTCGGCCCGCCGCAGGTACAGCTCCTCGCCCTCGAGCCAGTCCAGGCTCTCGGGGGTGCCGGTCAGCTCGAACGGCGTCTGACCCAGGCGCTGCAGCACCCAGGCGCCCTCCGGCTCGTCGCTCTCCAGCCGGCGGCCGGACGAGGTGTGCTGCAGCAGCACCGGCAGCAGCCCGGAGACCGGGGTCGCCGACGGCACGGCCAGGTCGATCCGGCGGTCCGGGCCGATGACGGTGATCCGGCACAGCTGCCGGTCCATGGCGGTGGTCATCCGCGCTGTCCTCTTCTCATGCCACGATGCCGGTCTGCATCAACGACACGCCGCGGCGCGTCACCAGTTGGGCCCGTCCCGGGGGCAGCCGGCGCGGCGGCGCCTCGCCCAGGAACTTGCCCTCTTCCTTGGGGTACGACAGCAGCGTGGCCGCGGTGCCCAGCTCCCACAGGCGGCGGATGACCGGGTCCATCATGGCCCGCATGGCGCCCGAGGTGCTGCGCGCGACGATCACGTGCAGGCCGATGGTGAGACCCTGCGCGAGCAGCGGCAGCAGCGGATCCAGGGTCGAGCCGGCCCCGCTGCCCTTGGTCATCAGGTCGTAGTCGTCGACCACGACGAACAGCTCGGGCCCCTCCCACCAGTCGCGGCGGCGCATCCGCTCGGAGGAGATCTCGGGACCGGGCACCCGCCGGTTCATCGACACCGAGGCCTGGCCGGCCAGCTCGTACAGCTTGTCGCCGGTGAAGCCGAAACCGACCTGATAGGCGGCGGGCAGCGCGGTGTCGAGGTCGCGCCGCGAGTCGCCCAGCACCACCTTGGCCTGCTCCGGGGTGTAGCGCTCCTGGATCGCCCGCAGCACCAGCCGCAGCATGTTCGACTTGCCGGTCTCGTTGTCGCCGAAGACCAGCATGTGCGGCGTGGCCATGAAGTCGTGCCAGACCGGGGCCAGCCGCTGTTCGTCCAGGCCGAGACAGACCTTGAATTCCTTTTCCGGTACGGGCAACTGCTCCACCGGCAGCCGGGTCGGCAGCATCCGTACGCCGGGAGCGGGCGACCCGGGCCAGAAGGTGCTGATCTCCTCGGTCACCGACTTGGTCGCCTCGGCCAGGTCGTCCACCGCGGAGCTGCCGTCCATCCGGGGCAGCGCCCCGAGGAAGTGCAACCCGTCGGCGGTGAGGCCGCGGCCGGGCTGGTTGGGCACGGTGGCCGCCTTGCGCGAGCCGACCTCCGACTCCATCGCGTCACCCAGCCGCAGCTCGAGCTTGGTGCCGATCAGGTCGCGCAGCCAGGTGCGCATCTCCGACCAGCGGGTGGCCGTGATGATCACGTGGATGCCGAACGACAGACCGCGCGAGACCAGCTCCTGGAACCGGGAGTCGAGCTCGGTGAAGTCCTGCTTCATCGTGTAGAAGCCGTCGATCACCAGGAACACGTGGCCGAACGGGTCCTCGATCTCGCCCCGCCGGCGGGCGGCCAGATAGGCGTGCATCGAGTCGAGCCCGCGCGCCGCGAACTCGGCCTCGCGCTGCTCCATCACCTGGCCGATCTCCTGGATCGTGCGGACCACCCGGTCGCGCTCCATCCGGGTCGCGATCGAGCCGATGTGCGGCAGACCCGCGATCGACGACAGACCACCGCCGCCGAAGTCGAGCCCGTAGAACTGCACCTCTTCCGGGGTGTTGGCGAAGGCCAGACCCAGGATCAGGCTGCGCAGCAGGGTGGACTTGCCGCTCTGCGGGGCACCGGCGATCCCGACGTGGCCGTCGGCGCCGCTCAGGTCGGCGATGAGCAGCTCACGCAGCTGATCCTGGGGACGGTCGACCACGCCGACCGGAACGCGGAGCCGGCCCCGGGCGTCCGGCTCCTCGACCGTCATGCCCCGTACGGGATCGGGAATGACACTCGGCAGCAGCGAGTCGAGACTCGGGGCGGCCGAGAGCGGCGGCAGCCACACCTGACGGGCGGGCGGACCGGACGCGGCGAGACGGTCGAGCAACACCTCGACCAGGCTCGTCCCGGTTTCGTCGGCCACCGGCGCGGGCGTCGCGGGCTTCTGACGCCCGGGATCGCGGCGGACGTCAACCTGGCGCGTGGTGAACGGAACGACGTCCAGTTCGGGCTGCACGTCGTCGTCGAGGCGCTCGCCGAGCGTTCCGGTTCCGGAATACGGTCCCGACACGTACGCCGACTTGAAGCGCACCAGGTTGGTCGTGTCCAGCTTGAGATAGCCGTTGCCGGGTTCGGGCGGCAGCTCGTAGGCCTTGCCCACGCCGATCACCGAGCGCGACTCCATCGACGAGAAGGTGCGCAGAGCGATCCGGTACGACAGGTGGCCCTCGACGCGGTTGATGCGGCCCTCGTCCAGGCGCTGACTTGCCAGCAGCAGGTGTACGCCGAGGCTGCGGCCCAGACGTCCGATCGAGACGAACAGGTCCATGAACTCGGCCTTGCTCGACAGCAGCTCGCTGAACTCGTCGACGATGATCAGCAGCACCGGGAACGGGACCAGATGGGCGCCGGCCGCGCGCGCCTTCTCGTAGTCGAACAGCGACGCGTAGCCGCTGGCCCGCAACACCTCCTGGCGGCGGGTCATCTCGCCCTGCAACGCGTCCTGCATACGGTCGACCAGCGGCAACTCGTCGGCCAGGTTGGTGATGACGGCCGACGTGTGCGGCAGCTTCTCCATGCCCAGGAAGGTCGCGCCGCCCTTGAAGTCGACCAGCACCAGGTTGAGGATCTCCGAACTGTGCGTGGCGGCGAGGGCGCACACGAGCGTACGGAGAAGCTCGGATTTGCCGGATCCCGTGGCCCCGATCAGCAGGCCGTGCGGGCCCATGCCGCCCTGCGCCGACTCCTTCAGGTCGAGCTCGATGACCTCGCCGTCCTCGGTCACGCCGATCGGCACCTGCAGCCGGTTGCGCTGCGGCTGACGCGTACGCCACAGGGCCGGTACGTCGAACGTGTGCGCGTCCCGGATGCCGAGCAGCGCGGTCAGCTCGAAACTCGACTCCATCGGCTCGTCCACCACGTCGAGCGTGCCGCTGGTCCGCCGGGGCGCGATGATCCGGGCCAGCGCGTCACACTGGGCCGGGCCGAGCGCGTCCCGGGCGGCCGAGCCGGTGGTGTCGCCGGCCGGGAACCGCACCTCGTCCCCGTCGATGGTCAGCCGCAGCACCTTCGGGCCGCCCGGCATGTCACCGGTCAGATCCAGCAGAGCCACATTGCGTACGCCGGCACCCAGCAGCCGCGAACTGTCGGGCAACTCGGCCAGGTGCGCGACGATCACCAGCAACGGTTCGGTGGCGCTGGGCCGGGCCGTACGGTCGTGGTCGCCCCGGTCGTTGATCTCCGGACCGAGCAGCTCCATCAGGTCGTCGTGGGTGCCCGCGAACAGGCGCACCGGCCCGGCCGCGTCGAACGCCGTCGGGTGCGCGTTGTGCGGCAGCCACTTCACCCACTCCCACGGGCCGCTGTGCACCTCCTCGGCCAGCACGGCCACCCGCAACTCGTCCGGCGCATGGAAGGTCACCAGCTGCGCCACCATCGCCCGGGCCAGGTCGATGGCCGGGTCGACCGGACCCTCGAACTCGATGCTGGTGAAACTGCGCAGCCCGACCGAGATCGGGATGCCGTTCACGGTCCGGTACGCCTCGGAGAACCGCCGCAACGAGATCGAGGCCAGCGGCTCCAGATCCTCGATCGGCTTGGTCGACGGCGGACTGAACGTGAGCATGGCGTTCTGCCGGCCCAACCCGATCCGTACCCGGCCGAAGTCGTCGTGACTGGGGCGCCGCTCCCACAACCGGCTGCTCATCGCCAGCGACCACAACCAGCTCGGCTGCGGGTTGTTCCACAACACGTGCCGCCGCTGCTGATCGGCCGCCGTCCGGGCCTGCTTACGCAACTGGTTGATGTAGCGCAGGAAGTCACGCCGCTCGCCGCGCATCTTCCGCTTGCGGTCACTGGCCGCGCGGCCGATCTGCATGACACCCATGAGCAGCATGCCGGCCGCCATCGCGCCACCCATGACATACATGACCGGGGCCCGGCTGTAGAGCCCGAACATGGCCATCATGGCGCCCATGCCCAGACCCATCGGCACGATCATCGCGAACGACCGGAAGTCGAGCGGGGCCTCCTCCGCCATCAGCGGCGGCTCCTGCAACTCGATCCGCCCCTCGGGCGCCTCCGGCCCGGCCGCGCGCGGAGGTCGCTTGACGGTGACGGTGCTCATCCGAGAGTCCCAGTGTTGTCGGCGCCGCCACCCCAGGCGTCGTCGTCCTGCTTGAGAAGCTTCACGGCGTATCGATCGTTGCGGAAGCGCTCGGCCGCCTTCAGCTCGTCCTCCTCGTCGTCGTGGTCCTTGGCTTTCGGCTTCTCCTCGGGCGCCTTCTTCGCGGCCAGGCGGCGCTCACGCATCATCTGGTAGCGCTCCTCGACCGACATCTCCGGGCCGCCGCACCGCAGGCGGTCATCCCCGCTCGTCTCCTGACCGGCCGGGGTGGCCCGGCGCCAGACGGCGCGCCCGGTCATCGGTTGTCCGCCGCGGTAAGCCAGGACGCGTCCGCGTCGTCCCAACCGGACATGTCGTCGTCCTCCTCGTCCGGGCGAACCACCGGCACGTAGTCGTCCGCAGGCTGTTGCTGCTGCTTTTCGGCCCAGGAACGGTCGTCCTCGCTCAGGAAGGCCGCGGACTCCGGGCGTTCGGGGTCTTCGCGGTCGTCCTCGGCCGATCTGAGCGGGGCACCGGCGGCCATCCCGCTGGTGGCCCGGTTGTCGGCAATCACCGGGGCGTCGCGGGTCAGGGCGGTCGCCGGGTGCTGGGTGGGGCCTTGCGCGGATGCGGTGGAGGCTTGTCCGGGCGTGGTGGGGCTTTGTCCTATCGCGGCTGGGCTTTGCCCGATCGCGGCTGGGCTTTGCCCGATCGCGGCTGGGCTTTGCCCGATCGCGGCTGGGCTTTGTCCGGCCGCCATGGATGCCGGCTGTCCCGCCGGGGCAGGTCCGGTGCTGCCGGCGCTCACGGCTACGGCGGCTGCAGTCGCCGCCCCAGCCGCAGCGGCGGCCGCAACCGTCGTGGCGGCGGCGCCGGGTTGTGCGGGCGGTTCGGCCCCGCCTTGCGCCGGTGCGGTAGCCGGGTCGGCCGCCGATGGTCCGGATACCACTGGGGTGGGAGCCTGGGGCTCGGCCCCGGCGGGTGCTTGGGCGTCAGGCGGGGTCGGTGCCTGAGGCTCAGCCGGGGTCGGTGCCTGAGGCTCAGCCGGGATCGGTGCCTGAGACTCGGCCGAGATCGGTGCCTGAGGCTCAGCCGGGATCGGTGCCTGAGACTCGGCCGAGATCGGTGCCTGAGGCTCAGCCGGGATCGGTGCCTGAGACTCGGCCGAGATCGGTGCCTGAGGCTCAGCCGGGATCGGTGC
>NZ_JAHKKG010000010.1 GCF_018829635.1 Paractinoplanes bogorensis | reverse complement strand
TCCAGCGCGGCCGACCCAAACCCCAGGACCAGCACTTCGGAAAAGTCACAACCCGAACCCGCCAACCACCAGCCTAAAACACCACCCACCACAAACCCTTGACAGAGGGGTGCCGGGAGCGACGGTCCGTCACCCACCACTCAGCCGGGACATCAGGCTCTTGACGGTGAAGTCCGAGCATTACCACCACGCTGGGACGTCAGGTTCTTGATCTTGATGCTGGAAACTACCGCCGAAGAGAGCGGACGACATGGCACGTGGCGAACTGCGGATCTTTCTCGGTGCTGCTCCCGGCGTGGGCAAGACCTACACGATGCTGGAGGAGGCGCATCGGCGGGCCGAGCGCGGCACCGATGTGGTGGTCGGGCTGGTCGAGACGCACGGGCGTAAGCACACCCAGGCGATGATCGCCGACCTCGAGGTGGTGCCGCGCACCGAGATGCGGTATCGCGGGGCCGGCTTCACCGAGATGGATCTCGACGCGTTGCTGGTGCGCAAGCCTGAGCTGGCCGTGGTCGACGAACTGGCCCACACGAACGTGCCGGGGTCGCGCAACGCCAAGCGGTGGCAGGACGTCAACGAGCTGCTGGACGCCGGGATCGACGTGCTGACCACGGTCAACATCCAGCATCTGGAGTCGCTCAACGACGTGGTCGCGCAGATCACCGGGGCGCAGCAGCGCGAGACCGTGCCGGACGCGGTGGTGCGGGCGGCCGAGCAGGTCGAGCTGGTCGACATGACGCCGGAGGCGCTGCGCCGGCGGATGGCGCACGGCAACATCTATCAGCCCGAGAAGATCGATGCCGCGCTGGGCAATTATTTCCGTACGGGCAACCTGACCGCTCTGCGCGAACTGGCCCTGCTGTGGCTGGCCGACAAGGTCGAGGAGCAGCTGGACAAGTACCGGGCGGATCACCGGATCAGCGCGACCTGGGAGACCCGCGAGCGGATCGTGGTGGCCCTGACCGGTGGGCTCGAGGGCGACACGCTGATCCGCCGGGCGGCCCGGATCGCGGCCCGCGACAAGGGCGCCGACCTGATGGCCGTGCACGTCACCCGCAACGACGGTCTGGCCGGGGCGGATCCGGCTGTGCTGGCCCGGCAGCGGGTTCTGGTGGAGAGCCTGGGCGGCACCTATCACCAGGTGGTCGGGGCGGACGTGCCGCGGGCGCTGCTCGACTTCGCGGGGGCCGTCAACGCGACCCAGATCGTGCTGGGGGCGTCCAG
Organism: Paractinoplanes bogorensis; assembly: GCF_018829635.1. Taxonomy (GTDB): domain Bacteria; phylum Actinomycetota; class Actinomycetes; order Mycobacteriales; family Micromonosporaceae; genus Actinoplanes; species Actinoplanes bogorensis. Next base: position 451,918 of record NZ_JAHKKG010000010.1, on the reverse strand, counting down.
CCGGGGCAAGATCGCGCAGCTGTTCTCGGCCGGTGTGGGCGTTACCACCACCGCCATGTCCGGCAGCATCGACGTGCATCTGGTGACCCACGAGCGGGCGGCCCAGGGGCGGCGGAGGCGCAGGTTGCCGGCCGCGCTCTCCCGGCGCCGCCGGATCGCCGGTTTCGTCGTGACGGTCCTCGGCCTGCCCGCCCTGACCGCCGTGCTCGAGGTCGGGCCGTCGCTGTCGCTGACCAACGACATCCTGCTCTTCCTGGCTCTCGTCATCGGGGTCGCCCTGGTCGGCGGACTGTGGCCGGCCCTGCTGGCCGCGGTGGCCGGGTCGCTGCTGCTGAACTGGTTCTTCACCCTGCCGTACGGGCGGCTCACCATCGCCGAGGGCGACAATCTGCTCGCGCTGGCGATCTTCGTGGTGGTGGCGGTGGCGGTGAGCTGGGTGGTCGATACCGCGGCCCGCAAGACCCGGCAGGCCGCGGCCGCCTCGGCCGATGCGCAGACCCTCGCCACGGTGGCGGGCAGCGTGCTGCGCGGTGAGCGGCCGCTGATGGCGTTGCTGGAGCGGCTGCGCGAGACGTTCACGCTCGAGTCGGTGACCCTGCTGGACAAGGGCACGGTGGTCGCGCACGTGGGGGAGGCCTGCGCCAGTCCGAAGGATGCCGACGTGGAGGTCAAGGTCGACGACAACCTGACGATGTTGTTGCGTGGTCATCCACTGGCGGCGTCGGACCGGCGGATCGTGGAGGCGTTCGCCGCGCAGGCCGCGATCGCGATGCGGCATGAAGCGTTGACCGCCGTCGCCGAAGCCGACCGGATGCGCACCGCACTGCTGGCCGCGGTCAGCCACGATCTGCGCACGCCGCTGGCCTCGGCCAAGGCGGCGGTGGCCGGGCTGCGCAGCGACGAGGTCCACTTCGACGAGGAGGACCGCCGCGAGCTGCTGGCCACCGCCGACGAGTCGCTGGACCGGTTGGTGCGGCTGGTGACCAACCTGCTCGACATGAGCCGGCTGCAGGCGGGCGCGCTCGGCGTGACCGCGGTGGACATCGGCGCCGAGGACATCGTGCCGGGCGCGCTGGACGACCTGGGCGAGGAGGGTCGCCTGGTGGTCGTCGAGATCCCGGACGATCTGCCGCCGCTGCACGCCGATCCGGGGTTGTTGCGACAGGTGCTGGTCAACCTGGTCGCCAACGCGTTGCGGTACAGCCCGCCCGGCCGGCCGCCGACGGTCACGGCCGGAGTCTCCGAGCTGCGGGTCATCGACCACGGACCGGGCATTCCCGAGGACCGGTGGGACGACGTGTTCCTGCCCTTCCAGCGGCTCGGCGACCGCGACAACCACACCGGTGTCGGCCTCGGGCTGGCCCTCTCGCGTGGTCTCACCGAGGCGATGGGTGGCACCCTGGTTCCCGAGCACACCCCGGGCGGCGGACTCACCATGGTGCTGACGCTGCCCACTTTGCCGTGACCCGGTCACACTGCCAGGATCGAGCCATGGTCTCTCGCGCTACCTATCACCACGGCGACCTGCGGTCCGCGCTCATCACGGCGGGGATCGGCCTGGCCCGGGACGGTGGTCCGCAGGCGGTGGTGCTGCGCGAGGTGACCCGCGCGGTGGGGGTGGCGCCGAACTCGGCGTACGGGCACTTCGCGACCCTGACCGCGCTCAAGAAGGCGGTGGCCGAGCAGGCCCGGGGGGACATGGCCGAAGCGATGGCGGCCGACCTCGACGCCGTGGCCGCGAACGAGCCGGACGACCCGGCGGAGGCGGCGAAGACCTATCTGATCGAGGTGGGCCGCGCCTACGTGCGGTTCGCGCTGGCCGAGCCGGGCCTGTTCCGGACCGCGATGGGTGGCGACCCGACCGGTCTCCGGGTTCCCGCCGAAAAGGACGATGACGGCCGGCTCAAGCCCAAGGTCTTCCTGCTGCGGGCGCTCACCCGGCTCAGCGAGGCCGGCTGCATGCGGCCCGGGGACACCGAGCGGGCCGTGCTGGCCAGCTGGGCGACCGTGCACGGCCTGTCGATGATGCTGCTCGACCTGCTGCCGCAGCTGAGCGACGAGCAGAAGGACGCCGCCGTCGGCGGCGTCCTCGACGTGCTGGTCGCCGGGCTCAGTTCGTGATCGTGGTGAAGATCTGACCGAGGCCGTCGGCCCGGGTGACGATCTCGTCGCCGGGCTTGAGATAGACGCCGGCGTTGCGGGCGTCGCGGACGTACACCTGCAGGGCCGAGTCCACGATGGAGTCGGCGTTGGTGCCGAAGCTGCCGGCCCACTCCAGGAAGCCGAGGAACCGCTGGCGGGTGTCCGGTGCGCGGTAGACGACGCCCTCCGGGGTGCCGGTCTGCAGGATCGTGCCGCGGGTGATGACGCCGGGCCGGTCGGTCAGGAGGGTCGGCACCCCGTCGCTGTCCCAGGTGCGATCGCCGGCGGCCAGCGTCTTCGCGATCATCGTGCGGACGTCCCAGATCAGGTTGTCCGGGTGGGCGCGCTGGCGCAGATCACCGTTGACGAACAGGTCGAGCTGCAACTTCGTGTAGTACGCCGCCCAGTCGGCCGGGATGACGAACAGGTCGCCGGTACTCAGGAAACCGGGCTGGCTCTTGGCGTTGGTGAACCCGGCCCCGCCGGTCAGGTTGTCCGGCTCGATCTGGCTGACCAGCAGCTCGCGGTCGGTCCAGTCGTTGGAGAGGACCAGACCCAGATGTTCCGGTACGCCCGTTGCCGCGCTGATGTCGTTCAGGGCGACGATGCCCAGCTCCACCTCGTAGTCGAGCAGCCCGGCGCCGACCGGAAGCGGGCTGTGCGAGTTCGTCGGCTCGGCGATCTTGGGGAAGACGAACGGTTCCTCGATCGTCGCCTCGGCCTGGTGCTCCTTGTAGTTGGTGCCGATGCCGACGTGGTGCGAGTGCGTGTCCAGCGAGGTCAGGGTGTCGGCGGCGGCCACCGTGACGCGCTTCCGGCCGGGGTCGGTCGCGATCGCCCGGATGGCCTCGTACCCGAGCTTGTCGAAGGCGGCGATGGGCTCGGTGAAGTCGCCTCCAAGATCAACCCCACTGATCAGACCTTTCCCGTACGCGGTGACAGCCAGCACCCTCGGGCCGTCGCCCCGGTCGACGCGGGCGAAGGTCAGCGCCGTGGCCGGGTCGGCGATGGTGACGTGGCCGGTGGCGGCGGGGTCGAGCTTCTCGGCGTAGACGAGCGGGAACTCGGCCGGGAGGGCGCGGGCGACGCCGTACGAGCCCAGGCCCGCTGCGGTCAGGGTGGCGGCGACGATGCCGGTGACTACGAGAGTCTTCATGACGGTTCTCCTGATTCGTAGTTGCTGCCGGGGTGGCGAGCAGAAACGTACGAACGGGAACCGGAACGGGGCATCACCCCGCGGGTGCGGGTGGGCCGTACCGGCGTACGGGCTGCGTCAGGACGAACCGGGTTTGACGACACCGGTGTCATAGGCGAGCAGTACGGCATGGACCCGGTCGCGCAGATGCAGCTTGGTCAGGATCCGGCTGACGTGGGTCTTCGCGGTCTGCTCGGCCATGAACAGGTCCTGGCCGATCTCGGCGTTCGAGCGTCCGGTGGCGATCAGCCGGAACACCTCCCGCTCGCGCTCGGTGAGGCTGTTGAGGACGGTGACCGGTTTCAGGCCGGCCGGGCGGCTGCCGACGAAGTTCTCGATGAGCCGGCGGGTGATCTGCGGGGCGATCAGCGAGTCGCCCCGGGCCACGACCTGCACGGCGTTGGCGAGCTGTGGGGCGTCGGCGTCCTTGAGCAGGAAGCCGCTCGCGCCCGCCTCCAGGGCGGCATACACGTAGTCGTCGATGTCGAAAGTGGTCAGCATGATGACCCGGGGGACGGGTGCCGGACCGGTGGCGCGGGTCAGCTCGCGGGTGGCGTCGATCCCGTTCATCTTGGGCATCCGGACGTCCATCAGGACGACGTCGGGGTGCAGGAAACGGCTGCGCGACAACGCCTCGGCGCCGTCGCCGGCCTCGCCGACCACGGTGATGTCGTCCTCGGCGCCGAGCACGGCGGCCAGGCCCACGCGGTACATGGGCTGGTCGTCGACGATGAGCACACGGATGGTCATGGCTGCTCCGATGGGGCGGGGATGGTTGCCTCGACGAGATAGCCGCCGTCTGTCGTGGGCTCGGTCGTGAGGCGGCCGCCGAGCAGCATGACCCGCTCCCGCATGCCGCGCAGCCCCTGACCACCACGGTCCGGGCTGGGCGTGGCCGTCGCGGGGGCTTCATTCCGTACGGAAACATGGTTCGCCTTGATGATCACCTCGGTGGCGGCGGCCGGCGCGTGGCGGACGACGTTGCTGAGCGCCTCCTGCACGATGCGGTAGATCGTGAGCTGGACCAGCGGGCTCGCCTCGTTCGCGACGGGGTCGACCGCCAGCCGGATCGGGATGCCGGCCCGGGAGGTGGCGGCGATCAGCTCGTCGAGGTCGCCGAGGCCCGGCTGCGGCTGCCGGTCAGCGTCGTCGGAACGCAGGACGCCCAGAAGCTGGCGCATCTCGTCGAGCGCCGTGCGGGCACCCCGGGCGATGTCCCGGAACTCGCCGTCGATGGTGGCCGGATCCGCGCCCCGCAAACGGATCGGGGCCGACATCGCCTGCATGTGGATCAGCGACATGCTGTGCGCGACCACGTCGTGCAACTCGCGCGCGATGCGGGCCCGCTCCTCGACGAGCTCTTTGCCGCGCCGCGCGGCGGCCAGCTCGGCCCGGATCCGGCGCCGCTGGCCGAGGGCGATCGCCGCCACCAGCACCGTGGCCGTGTAACCGGCGTAGATCGACAGGTTCGTGCCCCACTGGTCGGGATTCTGGTATCGGGCCGGGTTGGCCACGATCAGCCCGATCAGCACGACGACGCTCGACCACCAGGTGACCACCGGGGTGGGCCAGCGCTCACGCAGACCCAGCAGCAGGATCAGGGCGCCGAGCGACAGCATCGCGGGGATCGGGAGCGGCCAGGGCTCGTCGTCGGCGTGCCGGGTGGCCAGCACCAGCGCGACGACCGAGGCCAGATGCACGACGACCGCGGGCCTCGGCCGGAAGATCGCGAGCACAAGCGAGCCGCACTGCACGGTGGTGATGGTGAAGGCGGTGACCAGATTCAGTTCGTACAGGGAAATGATGACCGGAACCGAGACGGTGTAGAGGCACGTGAGGAAAAGCGCCATCACGCACCAGGCCCAGAACGGGAGCGCGCGCATCACCACTGGGCTGCTCCTGATCTGTGTCGGGAGCAGCAATCCTAACACTGTACAGATTGATTTCGATGATCTCTCTGGCCGTGACCGCCACGGCTGTCCGACGCTTTCGGAGGATCGCCAGGTCACCCTTGGGCCACTACATTGGCCCGAGGGTGAGGGGAGATCATGTGAACCTCGGCGTGCTTCGGAAGGTGCTGGCCAAGGCCCTGCCCGAGTTCCTGGCACTGGTCCCGAAAGAGACTCAACCCCTGTTCCTCCGACGGCTGAGCCGGCTGCTGGTCGAGGCTGACGACGTCGACGTCGACGAGCGGTTGCCCGGTCTCTTCGACCACGACGACGAGGCGGTGGCGCAGGCCCGGCTGGTGCTGGATGACCTGGTGCGCACGGTGCGGCCGCCGGTCCTGGCCGATCGGCAGGCTCCCGTCCACGGAGCCCGTTACGTCAACACCTGCTTCACGCGCGAAGCCGGCAGCCCCGCGTTGCCGGCGACCCTGTGCCCCGGGGCCGGGGGCGCGTACTTCCTTCGCGTGGACGTCGGCCCCTGGTCCGACGACAGCATCGTGGAGAATCCCCGGCCGTTTCCAGTCGAGGAACTCGGGCCGACCCGGGTCGGCTATTGGCTGATGGTGGCCGCGACCAGCCAGGACTACGCACTGGACAGCACCGAGCGGCCGATCTTCCTCCCGGCCGAGGGGCGAGCCTGGACGTGTGACTGTGACCCTGGCACCTTCCGGCACCGCTGCCGGGCCGACGATCGTTCGCCCTATCTCGTGATTCCCGTCGTTGCGCCGGCCGAGGCCGGGCGCGCCGACCTCCGCCTGACGGTCACGTATCGCGGCAGCCTGGTGCAGAGCCAGGCGATCACTACCGATGTCCGGCCGCGGGAGGTGCCGGGATTCGGTGCGCACGCCCGGATCGACTACTCGTTGGGCGGACTTCTGAATCGGCTCACCACGCTGCCCGGGCGGGGAGTGAACGTCGTCGGCGATCAAGCCATGGACGGGTCGCATGTGCTCACCATCGGCGGCCTCGGCCCGGAGCGCTTCTCGATCCGGTTGACCGAGGGGCAGGTGGACGCGGCGTCCCGGGTCGCCTGGCTGGCCCTGCGGAGGGTGAAGGAGAACCCGGGAGATGGGCTGGGGGCGGATCTCGCCCGACTTGCCGTGGAAGGCTACCGCTTGTGGAATCTCCTGTTCGGAGGCCGGTTCCCGAAGCGACGGGACGACATCCAGCGGTTGCTCCGGGAACCGGCCACGATCCAGGTCGGCCGCACCTCCGGCAGTGCGATGGCGTTTCCCTGGGCGCTGGTCTACGACATCAAACTGCTGAGTGACGAGAAGGACCATCGCCCGTGCAAGATCGTCGAGAGCATGCCGTCCCCCGCTCCGCCCCGATGCCCGTACGAGGCCGAGCATCGCTACAACGTGCTGTGCCCGTACGGCTTCTGGGGTATGCGGCACCTGGTGGAGCAGCCGCCGTCGCTGGAAAGCGATCGAAGCCTGCCGACACGGATCTGGGGTGCACGCCCGTCGCCGATGGTGGTCGGTGTCGGATCCCGGATGGACGACGAATTGCTGGCCCTCCATCTGGCCCGGCTCCAGGCACTGCACCCGGCGATCGGCGCACGTTCCTACGCGGGGCTGGCCGGCCTGATGGACGCGCTGGCCCAGCCTGACCTTCCCCTGGTGTATCTCTACTGCCACGGTCGGCGCCAAGCTCTGCCCGGAGCTCTGGAACCGTTGCCATATCTGGAGTTCGAGGGCAAGAAGCTGACCCCGTCCGATCTGACCGTGCTGCACGACGACGTGTGGCCGAAGGACCATTGGGCCGACACGTCGCCACTCGTCTTCATCAACAGTTGCAGCTCGGTGGAGATCACCCCGAATTCCCTGGCCCACTTCGTCGACGCGTTCTGCGGCATCTACGCCGGCGGTGTGATCGGCGTCGAGACGGTGGTCGAGCAGGAACTGGCCGGGCGGGTGGCGGAGACGTTCTGGTCGTCGTTCGGGGCCGGGCGTACGGTCGGCGAGTCGCTGCGGGCGGTCAGGCTCCAACTGCTCGGCGAGGGCGACCTGTTCGGACTCGCCTACACCGCCTACTGCTCGACGGACCTGCGGCTCGGGTAGGCCGGCCCGCCGGTCAGCCCGCGTCGCCGAGCAGGATGTAGGCACCCCAGACGGAGGGCTGGTCCTTGCCCGGGAGCCGCCGCAGGTCGAGCACGGCGTGCCGCAGCGCCGCCGCCTTGGACTGACCGGCCAGCAGATTCGTGTAGAAGAAGCCGAGCAGTGTCCGCGTCGTCTCGGCCCCGACCGGCCAGAGCGTCAGGAGGGCGCATCGCGCTCCCGCGTACAGCAGGGCGTGACCCAGACCGGCGGCGTCGACCGTGTCGTCCGGCCCGCTGAGCCCGCTCTCGCAGGCCGCGAGGACCACGAGGTCGGCGTCGATCCGCATACGCATGATCTCGCGGGCGGTGAGGAGACCGTCCGCCAGGTGAATTCCCGAGCCCAGCGGATCGTGCTGATGGAACACCCCGTGTCCCGACAGGTGGAGGACGCGCCACGTCCCCGCGATCCGGCTGCGCGTCGCTCTGGTCCCCCATTGCGGGTCGACTCCCAGTTGGGCGGCCACGTCCACGGTGGTGCCCTCGATCTCGACAGCCGCGTCCCGGCCGTCCGGCGACGCGTATCCCAGCACCAGTGACGGCTGGTCCGCTCCGGCTCGGGGACGATCGAGCAAGCGGCGGAGCACCGCGGCCGACGGGGCGTAGGCCACCGGTGCCCGGTCGAGAAGGGTGCCCCCGTCCGGACCGAGGGCGTGCAGCGGTATCTGGTTCAGTTGCCGGTGCGGCAGCAGGTAGAGCAGCTCCGAACCGTCAGCGATGGCGGGCTCCAGGTCTCCGATCAGCGCCACGTACGGCAGATGGCGCATGTCGGTTCGGACGATCTTCTTGCCGCCGTCCTCGGCCGGCAGATAGAGAATCGCCGGCGCTGGTTCGCCGTGCGCACGCCGTATGCCGTCGAACACATCGTCCGGCAGTCTCATCCGCCGTACGGCGATCGGCTCGGCCATCCCGCGACCGTGGATCAGCGTCGCCGCGATCGATTGGCCGTGATAGAACGCGAGCAGTCCGATGTGGCCGCGACTCACGATCGCGTCGAGGTCGTTCGGCGACGAGTTGTCCTCCGGAGCGGGCAGCTCCTCGGCATCAAGCTGAGCCAGCAGGTCCCGAGCCTTGCTCTGCTCGACGCGGCGCCATGCCTTGGCGGCCTGCCCGGTCCGCAGATAGCAGGTGATCAACTGGTCCAGAACGGCAGCGCCGGGTCCGTGCGCGGACTCCTGCCCCGCGCTCACAGTCCGCTGGAGGCGATCCGCTTCCTCGGCGTCGAGAAGGGCCGGCGACAGGTCGTCGGTCTCGGACGCGGTGATGCTCCGTTGCAGAAGACTCATGACCAGCTGGGGCGTTTCACCGATCTCCCGGAAGACCTCGATCGCCTCGGTGAACCGGACGAGGGCCGTCGCGGTGTCCTCCCGTACGAGGGCGGCCGCGCCAAGGCCGAGAAGCGCATTGCCGACGCCGCTTCGATAGTCGTTGCGCCGGGAGATCTCCAGAGCCTCGGCGAGGTGACCCTCGCCCACCTCGCCGTAGGCATCCATCTGCGCCAGCGTCAGGAGAGTGAGGACGACACCGTTCAGTTGCCCGGTCCGCCGTTCGGCGAGCAGGGCCCGCTCGGTCAGCTCGCGCGCCTCCTCCCGATGGCCGCGCAGGAACTCGACGTGGCCGAGATTCGCGTACGCTCCGGCCAGTTGGTCGTCCCCGCCGAGGTCCTCCTGGATGCGGATGCTTTCCCGGTAGTCGTCGTAAGCGGTTTCGACGTCGTGCTGCTTCATGCTCAAGTTCCCGCGGCTCTGCAGCAGAGATGCCTCGTGGCGGCGTTGCCCGGACGAGCGGGCCAGGCGCAGGCCGTCGTCGATGACTGTCTGGGCCTTCGACCAGTCGCCGCTGTCGATCAGGGCGAGGGCGAGCGAGTTGAGCACATCCAGCTCGTTACTCGGCTCGGACCGGTCGGTGGTCGGGATCAGGGCGGCCGCCTGCTCCAGCGCATCGACCGCCTCCGCCACGCGTCCGCGGACGCGGGCCGCCGATCCCAGGTTCCGCAGGTGGGCGATCTTGAGCGATGGGTCCTCGGTGACCTCGGCACCTTCCTTGGCGTAGTCGTAGGCCAGCTCGAGCCGGCCGAGATTACGCGCGGTCGGGCTGAGATCGTGCAGCAGCAGCGATCGCAGTTCGGGATCCGAGGTGACGGAGAGTGCCTCCTGCCCGAGGGTGAGGGCGGTCGCCAGATCGCCACTGTCGTGGGCGGCTCGTATCGCTCGATCGGCGGCGAAGTAGCTCTGTCGTTCTGGAGTCAGGTGCTCCGTCGAGAGCCCGTCCAGCTCCTCGCGACTCCGGCGCGCGTCGCCCAGCCGGAGGTCCCAGAGCGCGATCCTGGCCCGCATGGCGTCGAGCAGTCGCGGTGACGAGAAAGTCACTGATTGGACGGTCCGGGCGATGTCCGCCGCGTCGTCGGTGTCGACGTTGTCGAGGGCGAACTGCATGGATGCCCGGGCGCGGCGGATGTCGCCCGACTTCTCGTAGACAAGCGCCAACCGGCGAGCGACGGTTCCGGCCGAACTTGGTTTCCCCGCCCGCTCGAAGTAGTCGCGAGCGCTCTCCAGGGCCTCCTGCTCCCCGGTCAGGTCGCCGCGTGCCTCGGCGAGCTCAGCTTTCACTTCTTCGATCATTGCTGTCGCCAGGGCATCGCCGCCGGCCAGGCGGGTTGCCTCGGCCAGCCGTTCCGCGGCCCGGGCGTGGTCGCCGGCCTCCCCGTCGAGCTTGGCCCGTCCGAGCAGGATGTACAGCCGTACGGACGGATCGCCGGAGCGCTCGGCGAATTCGTCGGCCTTGTCGAGATCCGCCAGCGCGGCTTCGCGGTTCTGCGAGGAGAGGGCAGCGGGCTCGGTGACCTCCAGGTCGAGACGCAGGATGGCGGCGTTGCGATAGCCGAGCGCCGCTTTGTCCCACTTCCCGGCCGCGGCGAACTGCTCGGCGGCGCTCCGGAAGCTGGCCACCGCCTGATCGAAGTCCCGGGACTCGAGGTGCAGTCCGGCGATCCGGCCGTCGACCGCGGCGACGCCGTCCAGGTCGTCGAGCGCCTGGAACTCCTGCTTCGCGGCGGCCATGGACGACAGGGCACCGTCCCGGTCGCCGGCGGCCTGCCGAGCCAGGGCGAAGCTGTAGAGCGCGTGGGCCGCGCGCGGCAGTTCTCCGGAGCGGCGGAACAGGGCGGCGGTCGGCTCCTCGAGGGCGCGGGCCTCCTCCGTCATCCCGCCGCCCATCATCGACCGCCAGACGACGACATAGCTGTCCTCGGCCATCGAGGCCGATGCGGCCAGGTCGGCCGCGGCGTGGGCATTGCGGACGGCGGTCGCGGCGTCGTGCTGAGCGACGGCCAGCATCGCGCGCGAGACGTGGCCGTGGTGCGCCTGGCCCCGATTGCCGGCCGCCGTCCAGAGCGCGATGGCACGATCCATGCGCCGGGCCGACTCCTCCGGCGCGGCGCTGGGGGCCGACAGCATCAGCAACTCCGGCTGGAGGGTGTCCGGCCCGGATCCCGCGGACTTGTGGAGGGCCTCGTTCGCACGGAGCGCCTCGTCGAAGTAGGCGAGCGCCGACTCCTCATCGCCCCGCTTCGTGCACACCACCGCCATGTCGCGCAGCTGGTAGATCTCCGAGGCCCTCTCGCCCATGTGGCGGTAGAGGTTCCGGGCGCGCTCGTAGGCGTCGAAGGCCGCCGGCCAGTCCTCGGCCGACTCCGTGATCCCGCCGATCATCGACCAGGCCTGAGCTGCGCCCGTCCGCGCGTCACGGTCGTTCATCCCGGCCAGCTCGGCGGTGGCGCGTCGCAGGAACCGCAGGGCCAGCGACGGATGCTCGTCCTTCAACCCGCGGGCCGCGCTGACCAGATAGCGCTGGCGGGCGTGGGAGGCGACGCCCGGATCGATCAGATGAAGACGCAGGCCGATCAGCCACTCGGCCAGGTCGTCGTCGACGAGCGGGACCAGCCCGACCGCGAGCTCGGCGAGTTTGTCGGCGGCTCCGGGTTCCAGACCTTCCAGGATGATCTCCGGAGGCGGACGGCGGGACGGGTCGTCCAGACCGTCGGCCAGGCGGCGGGCACCGGCGGCGATGCCACGGTTGCCCACCTCGATCTGACGGAGTGCCTCGGCCAGATCGTCCAGGTCCCGGGTCGACGCGAACCGGCGGAAGAGGGCTCGTACGAGAGTCAGGACTGTCCCGTCGCGGGCGACTGACATCTCGTCGAGTCCGGCCACCGCCTCGCGGGCGTACTGCACGATGCGATGCAGGTCGCGGTCGCCGTCCTCGTCGGACTGCCCGTCCATCATGAGCTCGGCCATCAGGCCCTGGGCCGCGGCGGCGTACGACTCGTCGTCGAGCAGCCCGGCCGCCAAGGTCAGGGCCTCCTTCAGCGCGTCGGCGTCGAAAGACGTCCGCACGGCCAGCATCAGGGCGGCGGCCAGTGCGTACCTCCCCTTGGCCCGGAAGCGATCGGTGTCGGCGGCGCCGGCTGCCGCCCGCGCGGCGGTGACCGCCTCACCCGCGGACGCGGCGTCGCGGGTGAACTGGGCGACCAGGAGCGCGGCGTTGGCCACGTTGGCCACGTTGGCCATCAGATTGGCGTGCTCGGAGTGTCCGGCCGGGGCCAGAGCCACCGCTGCACGGGTGGCCACGAGCAGTGCGGCCGAGCTCTCCGCCGACTGGTCGCCCAGAAAGTCGGCGTGGGCGCGGTCGGCGGCGGCGCGCGCCCGGTTCAACGGATCGTCGATGTGCTTGTGCGCGGTCTCCAGCTGGCGGCGAACGTGCTCTGCCATGGCCGGTTCCACGGGATCCGGTCGTACCGCCTGGTAGGACTCGATGGCCGCGCTCAGCTGGGACGATTCCCCGCTCAGGCTGAACAGCTCGAACAGGGAGTCGGCGCAATGCAGGACGAGCCGCGGATCGGTCGACCGGCCCCGCAACAGTCGGGCGGCGGTGGCCAGCGCCTCCGCGGCGGAGGGCTCCAGGCCGGCTCGCCAGCGCCGGCGGAGCAGTTCCACCAGGACGACGGCCTCCTGAGGCCAGGTCGGCCGGTCCTGCGTCCAGGCGAGACGAAAGTAGAGGCCGTGCAGCGTGCGAAGGTCGGCGGTGTCGTTGACGGCCGATCGGGCCGCGGCGGCCAGGCCCGGTCCGTAGCGGTCCGGGTCGAGGAGCGCAGCCGCGAACCACGCCGCGACGGCCGACTCGCCCAGGGCGGGATCACGGCCGGCGCCGAACTGCTCGGACAGCTCCTGCGCGGCGATGGCATGCCGCCCCGCCTCGCTGTCGTCCGCCTCCTCCGTGCCGGCGGGGGTCGTACGACGGAGGTCGTACAGATCGGCGGCCCACTGGATCAGGTTCTCCGATTCCGGCCCGGCCGCCGTGACGGCCTCCCGCAGCAGGTCGATCGCGCGATCGAGGTCGTGGCGCTCGTGCCGCCGGCGGTAACGCAGGTGATGGAGACGCGCGGCGTCGGCCAGTGCGTCGGCGCGGTCGGCGTTCCCGGCGTCGGCACCGACCGGCGCCAAGGCGGCCAGAGCCCGGGTGAAGTCGGACTCGTCGTTGTTCCGGTCGTACCTCAGGGCCAGCGCTCGATAGAGCGACCATCGGGGGTAGGCGCCCGCTGATGCGCCGTCGGTGTCGACGGCGGACTGGCCGAACCGGACGGCGTCGTCGACGGTCACCGACGGATCGGACGCCACGACGAAGGCGACGGCCAGTTCGGCGCAGAGCGCCCACGCGTGCGAACGGAGCCGGTCGCCGGCGGCGGAACTCGTGGCGGCGGCCCGGGCATGCGTCAACGCCGTACGGCCGTCGGCCGGACTGTGGCCGGCCCGGAAGGCCAGGTGGAGAGTGCCCGCCAGTTCGATCAGCAGCCGTGGACGGTCGTCGTCCCCGAGATCGGGCCGGGCCAGCACCGTCTCGTAGTGCCGGATCGCCGTTCGCAGATCGTCGTCGCCGGTCCCGCTCTCCCGCCGGTCGAATCGATCACGCAGCATCTGGGCGAGACCGATGCAGAACTCCACAGCGTCGTGCGGGTCGGTAGGGGTCTCGGTGGCGCGAGCGGCGGCTTCGATTGCCCGGTCGAGATGATGGGAGTCGTCGGTCAGATCGAACAGCGCCCGGGACGGGAGCGCCACCATGCGGTACAGAACCTCGGACGTGTCGGACTGCTCATCCGCCGACATCGACGCCACCGTCATGCCGACCTGGTAGGCCGCCTCGAGGTCGGCGGTACTGCGGTTGAGGCTCCCGCGCAGGCGCAGCATCTCGCCGAGCTCGAGGGCCGACTGGATCGAATGCGCCCCGGCCTGGGACGCCGGCGAGTTCCACAACGCGAGCCCGGCCTCGACGGCAGCGTCCAGATCAGCCGGGTCCTCGGTCACCCGGAGGCGTTCGCGACGCGTCAGCTGCACCTGGAGCAGGATGGCCGGCTGCAGCTCATGATCGAGGTGGACCACCGCTGCCAGCAGGGTGAGCGCCCGGTCCAGGGCTGTCCGATCCTGATCCCGCCGGCCGACGGCGGTCCACAGGCGGGCGGCGTTGAGATGGCGGAGGACGCGCGCCGCATCGTCCTCTGCCGAGCCCTTGGCCGCCTTCTCGGCCACGCGGGCCGTCTCCCGCACATCGGAGTCGTCGCCGAAGAGTTCCAGATTGAGGGCCAGTGCGGTGGCCAACTGGGACAGCGCGACGGCGGCCTGCCCGGTGCCGGCCGCCTCGGCGACCGCCCGGCGGGCTTCGGTCACGGCCGCGGTGACGTCCTCTCGGCTTCGATCATGGCGGGCCCGGTGCTGCAGCTGGAAGCTGATGCTGATCCGGATCTGGACCCGGGCCGTCGCATCGAGGCGGTCATCGTCAACATGGCGGCGCATGACGTCGAGCGCTGCGGCGTGGTCGGGTGGCTCGATACCGGCCTGGATTCGCGTGGTGCAGGCGTTGAGCAGGTGGACCAGCCCTTCACGGAACTTCTTCGTGTCCCGGAGTGTGCCGACCGCGCGCGTGTACCGGGCGATCGCCTCATCCAGGTCGGCTGCGGCGCCGGTGCGTTCGAACAGGGCGGCCTGGACGCCACCGACGGAGAGCTCGATCTTGGCGGCGGATTCGGGATCCGGGGCGACCCGCATCGCCCGGTCGTACAGAGCGATCGCTTCGCGGGCGTCGCTTCGCGGGCCGCCGGCTCGATACCGCATGAAATAGCCCATGGCGCGGATCTGGAGGACGAGCTCGTCGTCCGTCTCGCCGGCGATGGCGGAGATCGAGGCGGTGAACTGCTCGTCCGTCAGGATGCGCCGGGTCACCTCGTTGCGGAGGAGCTGGGCCTCGATGACCGGACGCCACTGACTGTCATCGCCACTGGAGCCCAGGGCCTGCCGTAGCCGGTCGGTCGATTCGTCGAGATCAGCAATGCGGCCGTGCTCGTCGAACCTTGCCTGCAGCGCCTCGGCCACCAGTGCCTGGTGCAGAACCGCGTCGTCGGGACTGTCAACCGGCAGGTTGTCGAGGTGCTGGCGCCCGGCGAGGACGCGATCGAGGTCAGCCGTGTCATGGCGGAGCCGCCAGCGCATCAGGTAACAGTTCTCGGCCGCACGTTCCACGGCGCCGAGCTCCGGGAAAGGGGAGGCGCGGCCCAGTTCGACGACCGTATCCCAGGCGCGGATCGCCGCGTCCAGATGATCGGGATCGGTGGTCCGGCCGTACGCGGCCATCTGCCCCCATCCGACCGCCATCTGCTCTCGTGCGAGCATCCGAATCGGATCTTGGTCGAGCCCGTCGTCGGTCATCCACCGGCTCCCTCCGCCACTCAGCCGTGGACGTACCCATCGTCCGGCCCGGCTAGCCGGAACACCCAGATCCATACAGCCGGTTGAGTGACCTGAACCGTGGATGGCGAGCGACCTTCGTCCTGTGCGAACATTCGCGAAGATCGACACCCGATGATGCCGACGCGTCCAGGTGCTGGTCACGCCGGACCGAATACCGATGGACGGGGATCGGCGTCGGTTCGTATCCTCGGCACTGTCGTTGTGAGGTCATCGTGAGTGCGGGAGGAGCAGTCATGCCCACCCGCCGATTCGACCTGATCCTCGTGTCTGGTGTGCCCGGCTCCGGCCGCGCCACCGGGGCTGGACGTTCCCGACCGCTGTTCTGATCGCGGCCGGGCGGGCGCTGTCGTCGTCCACACCACAGCCGAAAGATCGAGATCATGCGCGTACGCAATATCGGCATCCTCGCCCACGTCGATGCCGGAAAGACCACCCTGACCGAACGCATCCTGTTCAGCACCGGCGCCACCTACAAGCGCGGTGAGGTGCACGACGGCACGACGGTCACCGACTTCGACCCGCAGGAGCGCGAACGTGGCATCACCATCTTCGCCGCCGCGGTCAGCTGCGACTGGGCCGGCCACCGGCTGAACCTGATCGACACCCCGGGCCACGTCGACTTCGCCGACGAGGTGGAACGGTCGCTGCGCGTGCTCGACGGCGCGGTCGCGGTCTTCGACGCTGTCGCCGGGGTGCAGCCGCAGTCGGAATCGGTGTGGCGGCAGGCCGACCGGTACGCCGTGCCCCGGATCGCCTTCGTCAACAAGCTCGACCGGGCCGGGGCCGACTTCGCCGCGGCGGTCGCCTCCATCCGCGACCGGCTGGAGGCCACGCCCCTGGTCGTGCAGGTGCCGATCGGCCACATCGGCGTGGTCGATCTGGTCGGCATGCGCCGGCTCACCTGGCCCGACGGCGTTCTGCACGAGGAACCGGCGGACGATCCGGCCACCCGGCAGGCCCGGCGGGAGCTGGAGGAACAGGTGGCCGAGCGGCATGCCGGGGCACTGGAGGAGCTGGGCGCGATGTCTGATGACACCCTGCGCGCGGCGCTGCGCGAACTGACCCGGGCCGGGGACGCGGTCGTGGTGCTGTGCGGGTCGGCCTACCGCAACGTCGGCGTCGAACCGCTGCTCGACGCCGTGGTCGACTACCTGCCGGCTCCGGCGGGCCGGCCGGACGCGTCCCTGGCGGCGCTGGTGTTCAAGCGGGCCGGGCGACTGGCGTACGTGCGGGTCTACGACGGCGTGATCGCCAAGGGGGACACGGTGTGGGACGCGGGCGCGGGCCGGGCCGAACGGGTGGCCCGGGTGCTGCGGGTTCAGGCCGACCGGCACGAGGACATCGACCGGGCCGTGGCCGGTGACATCGTCGCGGTGGCCGGGCTGAAACAGGCCCGGGCCGGCACGACGCTGTCGGCCCGCGACCATCCGGTGCTGCTGGAGGCGGCCGTCACGGCGCCGCCGCTGGTGTCGGTCGCCGTCGAAGCGCGGACCCGGGCCGACGCGCAACGCCTGCTGCCGGCCCTGACCGCGCTGGTCGACGAGGACCCTTCGCTGGCCGTACGGACGGACTCCGAGACCGGGCAGATCCTGCTCTCCGGGCTCGGCGAACTGCATCTGGAGGTGACGGTGACGCGGCTGCAGCAGGCAACCGGTCTGCGGGTGACCGTGGGCCGGCCGCAGGTCGCGCTGCGGGAAGCGGTCGTGCGGGGCGTGACCGGGGTGCTCTACCGGCACGTCAAGCAGGACGGCGGCCCCGGTCAGTTCGCCCACGTCACGCTCGACGTCCAACCGGTCGAGGGCACCGGCTTCTCGTTCGCGTCCACCGTGACCGGTGGGCGGGTACCGGGCGAGTACGTCCGGGCGGTCGAAGCCGGTTGCCGGGACGCCCTCGTGGCCGGACCGCTCGCCGGGCATCCGGTGGTGGGCCTCGCGGTCACCCTGACCGACGGCGCGACCCACCCGAAGGACTCGTCCGAGGTGGCGTTCCGGGCGGCGGGCCGGTTCGGGTTGCGGGCGGCGCTGGCCGGATGCGAGCTGAGCGTGCTCGAGCCGGTCGCCGAGGTCACGGTGGCCGCACCGGCCGAGGCTCTGGGCGCCGTGCTCGGTGACCTGTCCGCCCGCCGCGGTCAGGTCACCGGCTCGACCGGGCGGGCGGTGACCGCGGTGGTGCCGCTGGCCGAGCTGTTCGGCTATGCGACCCAGTTGCGCAGCCGTACGCACGGCCGCGGAACCTTCACCACCCGGCCCGCCGGCTACCGTCGAGCGGCCTGACCGAACGCGGCGCCGGAGCCCCCGTGCTCCGGCGCCGTGCGGGCGGCCTACAGGAACTCGCTGCGGTACGTCGAGGCCAGTTCGCCCGCGAGCCGGCGCCGCTCGGCCTGCTCGTCGGGGGAGAGCTGCGGCGGCGGCGCGTCCCAGCCGTCGACGGCGTCGCCGATCCGGGCGAAGTACTCGTCCTGGCCGGCCGGGGTGCACATACAGAGCATGCGGGCCGGGGCGCCGGAGACGTTGCGGAAGTGGTGCGGCGCGTTGGCCGGGATGTTGACCGTCGAGCCCGCCCGTACGATGTGCTGCGCGCCGCGGAAGGTGAACTCGATCTCGCCCTCGAGAATCGTGAACATCTCCTCGAAGTCGTGCCGGTGCGGGGGCGGGCCACCGCCGTCGGGCACCCGCATGTCGATCAGGCAGTACTGGCCGTTGGTCTGCTCGCCGGTGATCAGCATGGCGTAGGTGTTGCCGACCAGCGAGATGAAGGTCGTACCCGGGTCGTCGGGGTTGGCCACGGTGAGCGAGCGGTTCGGGTCGTCAGCGGGAATCATCGGTGCGCTCTCCAGTCGCTCAGATCGTGATGACGGTCTTGCCGTGCAGGTGCCCGGCGGCGGCCTGCGCATGCACGGTGGGCAGCTCGGCCAGCGGGAACCGCTGCGCGACGTCGATCCGCAGGTCGCCGGCGTCGACCAACTCGGCCAGGTGCCCGAGCTGGGCCGCGTCGCTACGGACATAAAGATCGATTCCCCGTACGCCGCGTTGCTCGTCACTCGGGGCGGGCATCCACACCGTGGTGTTGACGAGCACGCCGCCGTCCCCGATCAGGTCGAGGAGCCCGGCCAGCTCGGCCGGCTCGATCGGCGCGAGGTTGAGCACCACGTCGACCTTCTCTGTCAGCTCGATGCTGCCGGGGCCGGTCTTGGCGATGACGTGGGCGCCGGCGCTCCCGGCCAGCTGAACCGCGTAGCCGCCGACCGCCCCGGCCGCGCCGTTGATCAGCACGCGCTGACCGGCGGTCAGCTTGGCGTGCTCGAACAGCGCCTGCCACGCGGTCAGACCCACGGCGGGCAGCGCCGCCGCATCGGCCAGCGGCACGGTGGTGGGTGCCGGCGCGAGGATCTCGGCCGGGGCCACGACGTACTCCGCGGACGCGCCGTCCCCGGTCATCGGCAGGAACCCGATCACCCGATCGCCGGCCGCGATACCGGTCACGCCCGCGCCGACCTCGGCGACCGTGCCCGACACGTCGATGCCCGGCGTGTGCGGCAGCGTGACCGGGATCGGCCCCTGCATGAACCCGGCCCGGATGTTGCCGTCGACACCGTTGAACGAGGTGCCCGCAACCCGGATCAGCACCTGACCGGCACCGGCCACGGGCCGCTCGACGTCTTCGTGAATCAGAACGGCCGGTTCCCCGTACGAGTGGAAACGCACTGCCTTCATGTCAAGCTCCCTGTCGTGAGTTGCTTCGAACTCGAAGCACCTCGAACACTAATCTGCTTCGAACTCGAAGCAAGTGATGAGCGGTGTGAGCCGCCTTACAGGGGCGTGGTCAGTAACGTGACCGGGGTGGCAGAGGAAGACGAACGGGCCGCGCGGCTACTGGATGCGCAGGCCAAGGCGGTCGAACTGTTCGGCGAGATCGAGCGCCGGGGCCTGATCGCGGCCGGGCGGGGCGAGCGGGCCGTCAGCGACACGATCCGGGAACTGGCCAACGAGATGTTCGGGGTGCGGAAGTTCTGGCACAAGCGGATCGTCCGGGCCGGCCCGAACACGCTGCACCCCTACCGGGTCAACCCGCCGGACCGGCTGATCGCCGAGGACGACATCGTGTTCTGCGACTTCGGTCCGATCTTCGCCGACTGGGAGGCCGACTTCGGCCGTACGTTCGTGATCGGCGACGACCCGGTCAAGCACCGGCTGCGCGACGATCTGCCCCGGATCTGGGACGGCGGTCGGCGCTGTTTCGAGCAGCGACCCGGCATCACCGGCGAGCAGCTGTGCGCCGAGGTGCGCCGGCTGATCGCCGAGGCGGGCTGGGAACACGGGGCGCCGTACGCGGGACACCTGGTCGGCGAGTTCCCGCACGAGCGCATCAACGGCGACGACATCGAGTTCTACATCGCGCCGGGCAGCGACCAGCCGATGCGCCGCCCCGACCGGGCCGGGCGCCGGTGCCACTGGATTCTCGAGATCCACGTGATCGACCGCGCCCGCGGTTTCGGCGGCTTCCACGAGGAACTGCTGGACCTCGGCCACGCCCCGGCCTGACGTCAGCGGTGGAGGCCGCTCAGGGCGTCGAGCACGTCGGCGTAGCGGCCCTCGGCCTCGGCGTTGCGCAGCCACTTGACCCGTTCGACGAGGATCTGCGGTGCGTCCGGGCGGCTGGCCAGCAGGCTCATCACCTCGTCCAGGAACTCGTCCAGCGGCATCGCCGTCGGGTCGTTCTCCTGGTTCATCAGGGTGGTCCGCACGCCGGGCGGGGCCAGTTCGACGACCCGCACCGACGTCCCCCGCAGCTGGACGCGCAGGCTCTCGCTGAAGGAGTGGATCGCCGCCTTCGTCGCGTTGTACGTGGGCGTCGCCGGCAGAGGCACGTAGGCCAGCCCGGACGTCACCGTCATCACGGTGGCTCGCGGACGCTGCAGCAGGGCGGGCAGGAAAGCCGCGATCAGCCGGATCGGGCCGAGCAGGTTGGTGGTCACCGTGTCCTCGGCGGTGGCCAGGAAGGACGGGTCGCGCAGATCCTCGGTCAGCATGATGCCGGCCATCGTGATCAGCGTGTCGAGCTGCGGGTGCCGCTCGAGAACCTCGGCGGCGGCGGCCGTGATCGAGGCCGGGTCGCAGGTGTCGATGCGGACGGTGTCGAGGCCGGGGTGCTCGGCGCGGATCCGGTACAGCAACTCGGTGCGGCGGCCGCCGACGATGACCGTGCTTCCGGCCTCTCGCAGGCGCAGGGCCAGGCCTAAGCCGATGCCCGAGGTGGCACCGGGGATGAAGACGCTCAGCATGCGAGCACCGCCCGCAGCACCGTGGTGCCGGGCTCGGTGACGGCCCGCATCGCCTCGCCGGTCTCGTCCAGTCCGAAGTGGTGCGACACCACTGCGGCCGGGCGCACGTGCCCGTCGCGGACCAGCTCGACGGCCCGTGGGTAGGTGCCCGACCCGCCGCGTGAGCCGAAGACGGTCAGTTCCCGGCCGAGCACATCGGCGGCGGCGAAGTCGGCCGGTGCCCGCCCGACCACGGCGATGGCCGAGCCGGGCGTGGCCAGCCGGCTCGCCAGAGCGACGCCGCCGGCCGTGGCCGAGGTCTCGACGACCAGCACCGGACCGTCCGCGGGGTCGCCGGCCGGGGCGTCGTTGCTGTCCCGCACGTCGAGGCCGGCCGCCCGGCCCGCTTCCCGGCGGTGGCCGAGGGGTTCGAACACCAGGGTCTCCCATCCGTACGAGTTCAGGGTCTGCGCCGCGATGATGCCGAGCGGGCCGCCGCCGACGACCCGGGCCACCGGTTTCGCGGTCCACGGGCCGAGCCGTTCCAGCACGTGCAGGGCGACCGCGATCGGCTCGAGCACCGTGGCGTCGACGTCGGTCACGGTGCCGGGCAGCGGCACCAGGTTGCGGGCCGGCACCACGATCCGCGACGCCATCGTGCCGTCGCAGGTCATGCCCAGGTAGCCGCCGGCCAGGCACAGCTGGGGCCGGCTCTGGGTGCAGTAGACGCAGGCGCCGCAGGCGATCGTGGGGTCGATGGTGACCCGCTCGCCGATCGCGGCCGGGCTGTCGGTGCCGGGGCCGAGCGCGTCGACCACCCCGGCCGCGTCGTGCCCGAGGACGATCGGCAGGGCGGCGGGCCGTCCCGCGTACGCGTGCACATCGGTGCCGCACACCCCGCAGGCGGTGAGCCGGATCAGCGCCTCACCCGGACCCGGCGACGGGACCGCGTCGTCGGTCAGGGTGATCACCCCGGCCGCGGTCAGCCGGGCGACCCGGCCGCCGGCCCGCACCCCGGCGCTCATCCGGCAGCCGCCGGCACCGGGTAAGCGTTGCCCAGTGCCCGGTTCTCCCGGATCGCGGCCGGGCTGTTGATCGAGTGGCTCTGCACGTACTCGGCCACACCGGCCTCGCCGAACTCGCGGCCGTGCCCGCTGTGCCGCCGTCCACCGAAGGAGGCCCGCAACGACGTACCGGCCCGGTTGTGGCAGTTGATGAAGGTGAACCCGGCGTCCAGCCGGCGCGCCACCGCGACCGCCCGCTGCTCGTCGGCCGACCACACCGACGACGCCAGAGCCTGATCGACGCCGTTGGCCCGGGCCACCGCCTCGTCCACGCTGTCGTAGGTGAGCAGCGGCACGGTCGGCCCGAACTGCTCGTCGGCGACCAGCGGGTGGCGGTCGTCGAGGCCGAGCACCAGGGTCGGGCGCACCCAGTAGCCGTCGTCGCTGCTCGGCTCGTAGACGCCCAACTCGTGCACGGTGGCGCCGGCGTCACGGGCCGACTGCACCAGGCCGGTGAGCCGCTGCTGGTGCTCGCGGGAGATGACCGGGCCCATCGTCGACCGCGGGTCGAGCGGGTCGCCCACGCGCAGCACCCGGCGGGCCGCCTCCAGGTAGGCCTCGACGAACTCGTCGCGCCGCGCGGCCGGGACCAGCAGCCGCTTGATCGCCATGCACACCTGGCCGCTGGTCAGGAACGAGCCGAACACCGCCCGCTGCAGCGTCGCGACGTCCAGGTCGGCGTCCGGCAGGAAGATCGCCGCGTCGTTGCCGCCCAGCTCCATCACGGTCGGCCGCACGTGCTCGGCCGCGGTGGCCGCGATGTGCCGGGCGGTGGCCAGGCCGCCGGTGAAGCTGACCTTGGCCACCCGCGGGTCGCCGACCAGGGCCTGCCCGACGTCGGCGCCGCCGTTGACCACGTTCAGCACGCCGTCGGGCAGCCGCCGGGCGACCTGGGACAGGAAGTCGGTGACAGCCAGTGGGGCCAGCGGGGATCCCTTGACCACCATGGTGTTGCCGGTCATCAGGCCGGGCACCACCTTGAGCGCGGCCAGGATGACCGGGGCGTTCCACGGGGTGATGGCGGCGATGACGCCGTACGGGTCGGCCGTGGTGATCAGCGTGCCCTCGTCGTCGTGCAGCACCCGGTCGGCGCACAGGCGCTCGGCCACCGGGCCGTCGTACCGGGCCAGCGCCAGCGCGAAGCCGAGCTCGCCCTGCACGTCGCCGATCACCTTGCCCAGCTCGCGGCTCAGCAGCGGCCCGCGCTCGCCGTTGGCCGTCGACGTCTCGACGATGGCCTCGGTGACCCGGGCGACCCGCTCGGCCACCGGAACCCGAGCCCAGCCGGCGAACGCCGCGGCCGCCGCGCCGACCGCCTCTCCGGTGAGGGCGGCGTCGGCCGTCCGGACCGTGCCGACCTGCTCGGAAGGGTCGGCCGGATTCTCCCGGGCGATCTCGCCGGTGCCCCGGACCGGCTGCCCGTTGATCCACAGAGGAAGGTTCACGACGTGCCTTTCAGACGACCGGCCAGGTCGTCGTTGATCTCGTCGGCGACGCGGCGGACCGCGCTGATGATGTCCTGCCGGCGGGTGTCGAACAGTCGGTACAGCGGCCCGGCCACGGCCAGCGCCGCGACCATCTCGCCGCCGTCGAAGATGGCCGCCGAGCAGCCCCAGATGCCCTCCTCGACCTGCCCGAAGCTCTCGGCCCAGCCCTGCGCGGCGACCGCGCGCAGCTCGGCCTCGTCGGGCAGGCCGGCGATCTCGCCGGTGGTGCCGCGCACCGCCCGGTAGTAGGCCTGGCGCTGGGCCGGCGGCATGGTGGCCAGCAGCAGCCGGGCCGCCGCGCCCTGGTGCAGCGACATCAGCGCGCCACGCTCGAACCGCAGCCGCACCGCCTGATGCGATTCGGCGATGTCGACCGCGACCACCGAGTGGCCGATCCGCTTGACGATGAGGGCGGTCTCGCCGGTCTCGCGGGCCAGCTGGTCGAGGTAGGGCCGGGCGATCGCAGCGACCCCGCCGGCCGCGGCCCGGGCGGCCCGGGCCAGCCCGACCGCACGCATCGAGACCTGGTATCGGCCCCGCTCGGCCTCCTCGAGGATGCCGAACTCGCGCAGCAGCCCGACGTAGCGGTAGACCGTGCTGACCGGGGCGCCCAGATAGGCCGCGAGGTCGTTGACCGACTGCGTGTGGTTCTCCTCGGTGAACGAGAACAGCAGGCTCAGCAGCTTGCGCGAGCTCTCGTTCCCGGAGCCGCTGCGGGCCGTCTCCTCGGACTTCTGCATGTCTACCGCTCCTCCAGCAACCGGCCGAATCCGGAGATCCGATCAGTGAATCCGTTCTGGCGCAACGCGTGCCAGAACGTCACGGCGTTGATCGCCAGGACCGGCTTGCCCAGCCGCGCCTCGAGGTCGGCCGCCACCGACACGGCCGGCAGGTTGGTGCCGGCCTGCACGAGGGCGTCCACCTGGGACGAGTTGACGGCCCGGAAGGCCCGCTCCACCTCGTCCAACGGCACTTCGGCGATCGAGGTGGCGGACGGGCACTTGAGCCCGAGCACGGTCTCGACCTCGAAGCCGAGCCCCTCGAAGAACTGCCGCACCTGCTCGTCGCCGACCGGTTGGTACGGGGTGATCACCCCGATCCGGCGGGCGCCGAGCTCGCGCAACGCCGCCCCGCAGGCCGCGGCGCCGGTGGCCGGGGTCAGGCCGCAGCGCTCCTGCACCCAGGCGGTGAACTTCTCGCTGCCCTCGACGCCACCCCAGAACGTCTCGGCCGACATCCCCATGATCATGCCGTCCGGCTTGACCGTCATCACCCGGTCGATGGCGCCGCCGAGTTCCAGGCGTAGCTCCTCGAGGAACTGCTCGAAGCGCTCGTCACCGGCCAGGCTCTCGTTGCGCATGTGGATCCGGCCGGCGTGCACCGAGATGCCGGGCGGGCGCATGAGGTTGTACTCGTCCTCGACCACCGTGTTGGTGGACGGCACGATCACGCCGAACACGGCGCGGGGGGCGAGGGTGGTCGTCAAAGGGTGCTCCCGGTGAAAGTGAGGTGCTGGTCCACCACGGCG
This sequence comes from Paractinoplanes bogorensis, assembly GCF_018829635.1. Classification (GTDB taxonomy): domain Bacteria; phylum Actinomycetota; class Actinomycetes; order Mycobacteriales; family Micromonosporaceae; genus Actinoplanes; species Actinoplanes bogorensis. Next base: position 427,402 of record NZ_JAHKKG010000010.1, on the reverse strand, counting down.
GCCGTGGTGGCGGGGGTGGCGTCGGCGACACGGGCGTGCGGCAGCAGCTCGCGCACCCGGTCGAGGTCGCGGGCCAGCGGGTCGCCGGCGGTGCGCAGCAAAAGCGTGGGCGTGACCGGGCCGGGCGGCTGGCGCTCGACGGCATAGGTGAGCACGGCCCGATAGAGGACGTCGTACGTGGTGGCGCCGCGCAGCAGGTCGGCCGTCCACGCGGTGGCCCGGTCGCGGTCGTGGCCCTTGGCCCAGGCCCGTAGCACGTGGTGGCCGTCGGGGTCGGGCGTGAGGTCGGGCAGATAGGCGTCCAGGTCGAGGTGCGCGAAGGCCGAGCCCAGGGGCAGCCCGTCGAGGATGAGGTGACGCACCCGGTCCGGGTGGCGGCGCTGCCACAGCAGGGCGAGCAGCGCTCCGGAGTGGATGCCGAGGACGTCCACCTCGGCCAGGTCGAGTTCGGTGGCGAAGGCTTCGATCCGGTCCGCGTACGACTCACAACCGGCCCGGTCGACGCCGAGCGGGACCGAGCGGCCGTGCCCCGGGTAGTCGACGGTCAGCACGGGCCGGGTCCGGCCGAGCTCCTCGGCCAGCGGCACGACCTTCGTGCTGGATCCGGGCGCGGGCGGCAGCACGATCAGCGGGCGCCCACCGTGGTGCCAGCCGGCCGTCCGGTAGTGCACACCACCGGCGTAGCCCACGGCGCCGATGCGGTTGCCGAGGGCTGCCGCCGTACGGGAAACGGGGTTGATCTGCGAAAGACCGGCCACCGACCAAGCCGGCAGTTCGACCGCTCCGCCCGGGTCGAAGGGCTCGTGGGACGGGGTGAACGACGGACGGCCCAGGACGTCGGCGACCACCTCGTTGAGGTCGGCCGGCGTGCCGTCGACAAAGGGGCGCATCCGCCACCAGGTGTCGATCAGGTGACCGACCCCCGGTGGCGGCACCGGCGCCGTTGCCGGAGTCGTGCCCCGAGCCACCCACCGGTTAGGACCGCTGAGATGAGCCACCACGCGTGCCCCGTACCCGAGCCCCGCTGTCGGAGCCCCGGCCAGACCGAGTGTCTCCAGCACCTCGGCCACCGTCCGCGCCGCGGAGGACGCCGGGGCGGAAGAAGCCGGAACAGTGGTGCCGCCGTGCCCCGGTAGATCGATGGTGACCACTCGGAAGCGATCGGCCAGCCGGACGGCCATTGGCGCCAGGGCGGCGGACGAGCCGGGGGAGTCGTGCAGCAGTATCAGCGGCGGTAGGCCGGCGTGCCCGAAGACCCGCACGTGGACCGCGCCCTCGCCGACGGTCACATAGCCGGGAACCCCGGCTCGGACAGCCGGTTCCGGACGCGGTCGCGCGATCACCCCTGCTCCTCCCGCACCCGGATGCCGGCCTCGAGGCCGCCGGTGTCGTCGCCGGCCAGCTGCACCGACTTGATCTCGAGGTAGGCCTCGAAGCCGTAGACGCCCAGCTCGCGGCCGAAGCCGGACTGCTTGTACCCGCCGAACGGCGACACCAGGTTGGTCTTGGCCCCGTTGACGTCGATCCGGCCGGTGCGCAGCTGCTTCACGTAGGGCAGGGCGGCCTGCTCGTCGGCCGCCCACACCGCGCCGTGCAGGCCGAAGATGGAGTCGTTGGCGATGGCCACGCCCTCGTCCGGGGTGTCGTAGCCGAGGATCGACATGACCGGGCCGAACACCTCCTCCTGGGCGATCCGGTCGCCCGGCTTGACCCCGGCGAACACGGTCGGCTTGACGAACCATCCCCGGTCGATGCCGTCGGGGCGGCCCAGGCCACCGGCCACCAGCTTCGCGTCCGAGTCGATCGCGCCGCCGATGTACTCCTGCACCCGGTCGAAGCAGGCCCTGTTCTGCTGCGGGCCCAGGTCGGTGTCGCTCGACGCCGGGTCGCCGCTGCGGTACTGAGCAGCCTGGTCGGCCGCGATCTCGGCCGCCTCGGACATGCGGTCGTCCGGGACGAGCATCCGGCTCCAGGCCAGGCAGGCCTGCCCGGAGTTGAAGTAGGCCTGATCGACCGTGGTCCGCACGGCCTTCTCGAAGTCGGCGTCGGGCAGGATCAGGCTGGCACTCTTGCCACCGAGCTCGAGGTGCATGCGCTTGACCGTCTCGCTGGCCGCCGCGAACACCTGCCGGCCGGCCCGGGTCGAACCGGTCATCGACACCATGTTGACCAGCGGGTGCCGCGAGATGGCCTCGCCCACCACCGGGCCCGTACCGCAGACGATGTTGAACACGCCGTCGGGCAGGCCGGCCTCCTGGAAGATCTCGGCCAGCATGTACGCGGTCAGCGGCGTGTACTCGCTCGGCTTGAGCACGATCGTGCAGCCCGCGGCCAGGGCCGGGGCCAGCTTGGCCATGACCAGCTGGATCGGGAAGTTCCAGGGGCTGATCGCGCCGACGACGCCGACCGCCTCCTTGAGGATCAGCGAGTTGGCGATGTGGTCGTCCCAGGTGAAGGTGCGCAGGATGTCGACGTGCGACTTGAGCACGTTGAGCGGGAAGCCGACCTGCGCGCTGAGCGAGATCTTGTCGGGCGCGCCGACCTCGGCCGTGATCGTCTCGGCCAGGGCCTTGCCCTGCCGTTCCATGCCCTCGACGGCGCGGGCCAGGACGGCCGCCCGGTCGGCCGGGGTGGTGGCCGACCAGGCCGGGAAGGCGGCGACGGCGACCCGGACGGCCCGGTCGACGTCCTCGGCCGTGCCCGCCGGCACCCGGCCCAGCAGCTGCTCGGTGGTCGGGTTGATCAGATCGATGACACCGTCGGACGCCGGCGCGACCTGCTTGCCGTCGATCCAGTGGTAGAGGCGGGAGTACGTGGTCATGAGCGCCTTCCGTTCTGTTCTTCCGATGGTGCCGAGACCATGGCCGCCAGCACGGCCGGCTCGGTGAGTCCGTCGCCCGGCAGTTCGGCCACGAGCGCGCCCCGATCGAGCACCAGGACGCGGTCGCACAGCTCGATGAGCTCGGGCAGGTCGGTGGTCACGACCAGGACGCCGATCCCGGTCGCGGCGAGTTCGCGGACCCGCTGGTGGATCTCGGCGCGGGCCCGCACGTCGACGCCGGCGGTGGGGTCGTGCAGCAGCAGTGCCGCGCAGTCACGGGCCATCCAGCGCGCGAACACCGCCTTCTGCTGGTTGCCGCCGGACAGCGCGGAGATCGGCCGGCCGAGCGCGCCGTCGAGCCGCACGGCTGCGGTCAACGCGCGCACGGTGGCGGTCTCCCGCTTCGGGGCGGGCACACCCCATTTCCCGTACGCGGGCAGGTTGCTGATGCTCACGTTGGAGCGGACGTCGTGATTGGGCAGCACGGCCAGCGCCCGGTTGCCGGGCACGTAGGCCACCCCGGCCCGCACGGCGCGCACCCGGTCTCCGGACGGAAGAGCCTTCTCCCGTACGGTCACCGTCCCGCCCGTCCGACCGTCGATGCCCGCCACCATGGCCATCACCTCGTCCGCGCCCGAGCCGGAGAGCCCGGCCAGGCCGACGATCTCGCCCGCGCCGACCCGGAACGACACGCCCTGCAGAGGCCCACCGGTCAGGTCCTCGACCGTCAGCACGGTCGAGCCGGCCACGGCGGCCGCGGCGGGCCGGGGCGGCACCGCGTGCGACAGCTCGTCGACCGGGCTGACCAGCGAGACGAGCGTAGCCCGGTTGATCTTGTCTTTCGGCAGATCGGCGACGACCCGGGCGTCGCGGACCCCGGTGACCGCGTCGGCGACCTGCTCGATGTCGTCGAAACGGTGCGAGACGTACAGGAACGCGACCCCGGTGCCGGCGATGGTGCGTACCGCGGCCAGGATCGCCCCGGCCTCCTGGGGTGCCAGCGCGGCCGTCGGCTCGTCCAGGATGACCAGCCGGGCGTCGCGGGCCAGGGCCCGGGCCACCATGACCAACCGCCGGTCGACCGGGCTGAGCGAGGTGACCGGGGCGTCCGGGTCGAACGCGGCACCGAGCCGGTCGAGGGCGCGGACGGCCATCTGCCGGGAGCGGCGGGCGCTGACGAAGCCGGCCCGCCGCGGCTCGTTGCCCAGCACCACGTTGTCGGCCACGCTCAGGTTGGGCGCGAGCCGCATCTCCTGCGGCACCAGGGCGATGCCGGCCGCGATGGCGTCGACGGGGCGCCGGAAGGTCACCGGCGCCCCGTCGATGCGCATCTCGCCGTGCTCCGGGGTCAGCGAGCCGGCGATGAGCTGCATCAGCGTCGACTTGCCGGCGCCGTTGGGTCCGACCACGCCGCGTACCTCGCCCGCCCCGAGTGCCAGGTCGGCCTGGCTGATCGCCACCATCGAGCCGAACTGCTTGTGCAGCCCGCTCGCGGTGAACCAGGCGCTCATCGGGCCACCTGGCGCCGGGTCAGCAGGAACACCGCGGTCAGCAGCACCAGGCCCTGCAGGAACTGGCTGAGCCAGCTCGGGTAGTTCATCATCGTCACGCCGGTGGTGACGCAGGCCAGGAAGACCGCGCCGAGCAGCGCCCCGCCCACGTTGAAGCGCCAGCCCCGGCCCAGCGACAGGCTCAGGTAGGCGGCGGCGTAGGCGGCCAGCAGCAGCGCCGCCCCCGGGTCGGGGTAGTACTGGCCCGCGGTCGAGGTGAGCAGCACCCCGGCCACGCCGGCGCAGGCGCCGCTGATGGTGAAGCCGATCAGCTTGGACAGCCGCACGTTGACCCCGGCGATACGGGCCGCGTCCGGGTTGTCGCCGATCGCCGCCGCCTGCCGGCCGAACACCGAGTAGCGCAGCACCGCCCCGATGACCAGCAGCACCAGGCCGATGACGATCAGGTTGACCGGCACGCCGAGGAAGCGGGTCAGTGTGAGGTCGAGGTACTCGTCCGGGATGCCCTCGAACACGGTCTGGTAGGCGATCGCCTGCATCACGCCCTGGATGATCGAGCCGGTGGCCAGGGTGCCGATGAACGACGGCACCCGCAGATAGCCGACCAGTACGCCGTTGACCGCGCCGAGCAGCAGGCCGAGCGCGACGCCGTAGAAGACCGCCGACCAGACCGTGGCGTTGAACAGCACCAGCGCCTGGACGGTCAGCGCGCCGCTGGCGCCGGCGATGGAGGCGAACGACAGGTCGAACTCCCGCATCGCCAGCACCACGCACAGCCCGCCGAGCACGATGAGCAGTGGTGCGTTCTGCTGCAGCAGGGAGCGGCCGTTGCTCACCGTGAAGAACGCGCCGGGCCGGGCGATCGTGAAGAACGCGACGGTCAGGACGAACACGCCGGGCAGGATCCACCGCTCCCACGACGGCCCGTTCCAGAGCCGGGTGCCCGTGGAATCCTTCGCGCGGGGCGGGGCCTCCGGACGCGCGTCGCTGTCCACTGTCATCGCTGGTGCTCCTTCTTCCTGCGCGGGTCTCAGGCCGCGCCGTACTTGGTGGTCCAGCTGTCGAAGAACGGCTTGCTGATCTCGGTCAGCAGGTAGACGGCGGCGCCCTTGGCCGGCGCGTTGGTCTTGTCGATGATCTGGTAGGTCAGGGCCTGGTCGGCCGGGATCTCGGTCGGGATCGGGGTGTTGCTGACCCACAGCGCCAGCAGCGCGTCGATGGCCAGGAAGCCGGCCTTGGCGGTGCCGTCCGAGGTGGCGACGATGGCCTGGCCGCTGCGGACCGCGTCGAGGGCCGAGCTGATCGCGCCGAAGCTGTAGATCGGCACCTCGCGGCCGGTCTGCTTGAGCGCGGGGGCGATCGCCTGCGGGCCGATGTCGAGGGCGGCGTAGAAGGCGCTCAGGTCGGGGTTGGCGTTGAGGAAGCTGGATGCCGCCTTGGTCTGGCCGTTGAAGATGTCGGCCACCGGCGCGTTGGCGGTCTGCAGCACGTTGAAGCCGTACTGGCCCTTCTGCGCCTCGAGGGCGGCCATCACCTGGTCGATGCCGTAGTAGCCCTGCACAGCGATCGGGGCGATCTTGGCCTTGTCGCCCAGGTCCTTACCCATCCGCTCGAGCAGGAGCTTGGCCTCCTCGGCCTGGTCGGGGGCGTACTCGGCGGTGATGTTGGGGTTCGGGGTGCCCTGGTAGCCGACGCTGAGCACCGGGATGCCGGCTGCCTTGGCCTGGGCCAGCTGCGCGGCGATCAGGCCGCTGGCCACGAACACGGTGAGGATCGCGTCGACCTTCTGCGAGATCAGCGACTGCATCGTGCTCTGCATGGCCTGCTGGTCGCCGTTGGAGTCGGTGACGACCACCTTCCAGCCGAGCGCGTCGGCCGCGGCCTTGATGCCCGCGAGGGTCTCGACCTGGCCCTCGCCGTCGCCCTGGGACTGCCAGATGCCCAGGGTCTTGGCCGGGGCCTTGATCTTGTTGGTGACCACCGGCTGCTCGGCCGCGGCCGGGGCGGCGGGCTCGGCGGCCCGGGTGCAGGCGGTCAGCAGCAGGGGGGCCACCAGCGCCGCGGCGACCAGTCGAAGTTTTCGGGTACGGCTCATGGGTTCTCCCAAGGGGTGAGCAGAAACCGGGAAGGAAGATCGGGCGGCGTGTGGAGCGACGCCGGGAAATCTCAATTTGTGAGGAGCGGCCTGCCGCAAAGTGAGAACTGCGGTGTGGCACGGACCATAACCATGCCGCGAGAAGCTGGTCAAGAGGTTGCCGTTACGACCTCGTGTCCGCCGGTAACGGAACCGTATCGCCAGCTCGTGGGCCACTTTCCGGGAATCCGGCCGATTGACGGCCGCGCCGGGGCGTGCCTATGGTTTCCCGCATCTGAATAGAAACTTTCTCATCTCACGAGAATTGGTGAGGTATGAGCTCCACTTCCGATCACATCTCCGCTCTCCCGTCCCAGGCCGGCCCGGACACCGTCGTCGTGCTGGGCCTCGGTCCGGTCGGTTCGGTCGCCGCGCTCGCCCTGGCCGTCCGCGGGATCACCGTCATCGCCCTGGAGAGCGACCACGAGCAGTACGCGAACCCGCTCGAGTCGCGCGCCTCGACGTTCCACCCGCCGACGCTGGAGATGCTGGACGAGCTCGGCGTCACCGACGAACTGCTCGGCACCGGCCTGCGCGCCCCCACCTATCAGCACCGGGACCGGCGGGACGGGGTGGTGGCCGGCTTCGACCTCGCCCTGCTGGCCGGGGACACGCGTTATCCGTTCCGGTTGCAGAGCGAGCAGAGCAACCTGGTGCGCATCGTGCGCCGGAGACTGGGCGAGTTCCCGCACGTCCGGGTGGTGAGCGGGGCCGAGGTGACCGCGGTGCGCCAGGACGCGTCCGGGGTCGAGCTGACCCTGCCGACCGGCACCCTGACCGCGCAGTGGGTGGTCGCGGCCGACGGCAGCAACAGCATCGCCCGCCGTGACCTGGACATCGGCTTCGACGGCATCACGTATCCCGAGCGGTTCCTGGTCGCCAGCACCACCACCGACCTGGCCGAGCTGCTCGACGATCTGGCCTACGTCAACTACGTGTCCGACCCCGACGAGTGGCTCGTGCTGCTGCGCACCCCCCGGCACTGGCGGGTGCTGTTCCCGATCGAGGACGGCGCCGATCTCGACCGCGTGCAGGACCCGGCCGAGATCGCCCGGCGCCTGCAGGGCGTGGCCGAGTACCCGCCCGGCTACGACGTCACCCACACCACGCTCTACAACGTGCACCAGCGGGTGGCCGCGACCTTCCGGGACCGGCGGGTGCTGCTCGTCGGCGACGCCGCGCACATCAACAACCCGCTCGGCGGCATGGGCATGAACAGCGGCATCCACGACGCCGTCGCCGCGGTGAAGGCGCTGGAGGCGACGTTCGGAGGTGCGTCCGAGGCCCTCGACGAGTTCGCCGAGACCCGGCGCACGGTCGCGCTGGAATACGTGCAGAAGGCGACCCACCGCAACTGGCAGACCATGCAGGAGCGCGATCCGGCCGTCCGGGCCGAGCAGCACGAGCGCCTGCGCGCCATCGCGGCCGACCCGGTGCGGGCCCGCGACTACCTGCTGGAGGCGGCCATGCTCGCGCCGGCGCGACCCGTGCCCGCGACATGACGAGTGCGGACGAGGCGTACCGGCGCGGGTCGTTCGGCGGGGCCCAGCGCCCGGGGGAGCGGCCGGCCCTGATCGTGGTCGACCTCAACCTCGGCTTCACCGACCCGGCGTCGCCGCTGTCGTGCGCGACCGGCCCGGCCGTCGAGGCGGTGGCCGAACTGCTGGACGCCGCGCGGACGGCCGGACGCCCGGTGGTCTACACGACCATCGCGTACGACGAAGCGGGCGAGCGCACGGCCCACGCGTTCATCGCCAAGTCGCCCAACCTGTTGCTTCTGCGGCCCGGGTCCCGCCTCACCGAGATCGACCCGCGGATCGCGCCCCGGCCGGGCGAGGCCGTGCTGAGCAAGCTGTTCGCGTCGGCGTTCGCCGGCACCACCCTGGCCGCGCTGCTGACCGCCGAACGCTGCGACAGCGTCGTCATCACCGGCGCCTCCACCTCGGGCTGTGTGCGGGCCACCGCGGTCGACGCGCTGCAGCACGGCTACAGCGTGGTCGTCGCCCGCGACGGGGTGGCCGACCGGGCCACCGACGCCCACGAGGCGTCGCTGCGCGACCTGCAGGCCAAGTACGCCGACGTGGTCGACCAGGCCACGGCTCGGTCCATGCTTTCCTAAGGAGACGTCCGATGGTGCAAGCAGCAGTGCTGCCCGCGATCGGCAGCCCGCTCGTGGTCGAGGAGCTGACCCTGGCCGCGCCGGGCCGCGGCGAGGTCCGGCTCGACCTCGCGTACGCCGGGGTCTGCCACTCCGACCTGTCGGTCATCGACGGTGTCCGGCCCCGCCCGGTCCCGATGGCACTGGGCCACGAGGCCAGCGGCGTGGTCGCCGAGATCGGACCCGGGGTCACCGACCTGGCGCCGGGCGACCACGTGATCTGCACATTCGTGCCGGCCTGTGGTGCCTGCCCGCCGTGTGTGAACGGCCGTCCCGCACTGTGCGAGCCGGGGGCAGCCGCCAACACCGCGGGCACGCTGCTGCGCGGTGCCCGCCCGTTCCGCCGGGCCGACGGCTCCGAGGTGCACCAGCACCTGGGCGTGTCGGCGTTCGCCCGGCAGACCGTGGTGTCGCGCGAGTCGCTGGTCCAGGTGGACAAGGACCTGCCGCTCGACGTGGCCGTGCTGTTCGGTTGCGGCGTGCTCACCGGTGCGGGGGCGGTGCTCAACGCGGCCCCGGTGCGGCCGGGGAGCTCGGTGGCGGTGCTCGGGCTGGGCGGGGTCGGGCTCAGTGCCCTGCTGGCGGCGGTGGCGGCCGGGGCGTACCCGGTGCTGGCGGTGGACGTCCGCGAGGACAAGCTCGAACTGGCCCGCTCCCTGGGGGCCCACCACACGCGCCGGGCCGACGTGGATTCCGGTGAGCGCTACGAGACCGTCATCGAATGTGCCGGGAACGAGCGGGTGCTGGCCCAGGCGTACGCGATGACCGCCCGCGGCGGCACCACGGTGACCGTCGGCCTGCCCCACCCCGACCGGCAGCTGAGCATCCCGGCCGTCTCACTGGTGGCCGAGGAACGCACGCTGCGCGGCTCCTACCTCGGTTCGGCCGTGCCCGCCCGTGACATCCCGCGCCTGATCGGCCTGTACCGGGCCGGGCTGCTCCCGGTCGACCGGCTGGTCTCCCGCGTGTACCCGCTGGCCGGGATCAACGACGCGTTCGACGCCCTGCGGGCCGGTGAAGTGGCCCGCGCCCTGATCAACCTGGAGGACCAGTGACCCTCGACCTGTTCACCCGCCCCGGCATCGACGTGGTGGCCGGCGCCGGCAGCCCGCTCGAGGCCCGGCTGATCGAGAAGGCCGGCTTCGAGGCGATCTACGTCAGCGGGTACGCCGTCTCGGCCGCCATGCACGGCCGCCCCGACATCGGCATCTACGACGCCGCCGAGAACGCCGCGAGCGTGGCCGCCATCCGCGCGGTCACCGACCTGCCGCTGATCGTGGACGCCGACACCGGCTACGGCGACGTCGTCAATGTGCGTGACACCGTGCGCCGCCTCGAACTGGCCGGGGCCGCCGCCGTGCAGATCGAGGACCAGCACTGGCCCAAGAAGTGCGGGCACATGGCGGGAAAGCGGGTGGTCGGGACCGACGAGGCCGTACGCCGGATCGCCGCCGCCGTGGCCGGCCGCCGCGACCCGGGCACCGCGATCATCGCCCGCACCGACGCCCGGGCCACCCACGGCCTCGACGAGGCGCTGCGCCGGGTCGCCCTCTTCCGCGCGGCCGGCGCCGACGTCTGCTTCGTCGACGCGCCGCAGAGCGAGGACGAGCTGCGCGTCATCGGTGAGCTCGCCGCGGGTGGCCCGCTGATGGTCAACATGTCCGAGAGCGGGCTGACGCCGATCCTGCCCGCCGCGACGCTGGGGGAGATGGGCTACAGCGTCGTCATCTATCCCACCGCGGCGATCCGGGCCGGGGCGGCGGCCGCGCTCGAGGTGCTCCGCGGGCTGCGCCGTACGGGCGACACTCTCGGGGCCGCGCATGTGGTGATGTCGCTCGACGACCTCAACGACGTGGTCGGCCTGGGTGAGCTCGCGGCCTTCGAGGACAAGGTCGCCGGATGACCGGGCAGACCCTCACCGCCAAGGTGCTGCGGGCGCACGGCGTCGGGGACGTGACGCCCGGGGCGTACGGGCTGCTGGACGTTGATCTGCTGATGTTGAACGACGTATCAGGGGCGGTGGCGCTCAAGGAGTTCGCGCGGATGGGCGCCGAGCGGGTGTTCGACCCGGCCCGGGTGGCCTGCGTGGCCGACCACTTCTGGCCGGCCAAGGACATCCGCAGCGCCCACCAGGTGCGGCTGCTGCGCGAGTTCGCCGACGCCCAGGGCATCGCGGACTACTGGGAGACCGGGGCCACCGTGGACTCCGGGATCGAGCACGCGCTGCTGGCCGAGCAGGGCCGGGTGCTGCCGGGCCGGGTCGTCGTCGGCGGTGACTCGCACACCTGCACGGCCGGGGCACTGGGCGCCTTCGGCACCGGCGTCGGGTCGACCGACGTGGCCGCCGTGCTCGCGCTCGGGCAGCTGTGGATCCGGGTGCCCGAGGCGCACCGGGTCACCTTCGCCGGCACACCTGGGCGCTTCGTGACCGGCAAGGACCTCGCGCTGGCGCTGCTGCGGCACGGCGGGGTGAGCGGTTCGACGTACGCCTCGGTCGAATACGCCGGCGAGGCGCTCACGCGCACCTCGGTCGACGATCGGATGGCCCTGTGCAACATGGCCGTGGAGGCGGGCGCCAAGACCGGCATGGTGGCCGCCGACGACGTGACGCTCGACTGGCTGGAACCCCGCCTCGGGCACCGGCCGGACGCGGTGGCCGCCGACCCGGACGCCGCGTACGAACGGGAGGTCACCATCGACGTGTCGGACATGCCGCCGCTGATCGCCGCGCCGTGGAGCCCCGGAAACGTGCGCACAGTCGACGAGGTCGGCTCGGGCGTACGAGTTCATCAGGTCTACGTCGGCAACTGCGCCAACGGCACGATCAGCGACCTGCGGGCCCTGGCCACGGTGATGCGCGGCCGCACGGTGGCCAAGGGCACCCGGCTCGTGGTGGTGCCGGCCACCCAGCGCACGTATCGGCAGGCTCTGGCCGAGGGCGTGGTGGCGACCCTGCTCGACGCCGGGGCGATGCTTTCCCCACCCACGTGCGGCGCCTGCTTCGGCGGCCACACCGGCATCCTGGACGACGGGGAGGTCGCGGTGGCCACCACCAACCGCAACTTCGTCGGGCGTATGGGCCACCCCGGCTCGCGCGTCTACCTGGCCAACGCGTGGGTGGCCGGCGCGGCCGCCGTCACCGGCGAACTGACCGACCCGGCGGTGCTCGTATGAAGGCCATGACCGGCGGCGTGGTCCGCATCGGCGACGACGTCGACACCGACATGATGGTGCCGGGCGCCTACCTCAACGTGACCGACCCCGAGCTGCTGGCCCCGCACCTGCTCGAGGCCTACGACCCGGCGGTGACGGCACGCATCGGGCCCGGGACGATCCTGGTCGCCGGGCGCAACCTCGGCCTGGGCTCGTCGCGCGAACACGCACAGCTCGCCCTGCGCGGCCGGGGCGTGCAGGCGGTGATCGCGGAGAGCTTCGCGCGCATCTTCTTCCGCAACTGCGTCAACCTGGGCCTGCCGGTGATCGAGCACCCTTCGGCGGCGCGGGCCCTGCGCGACGGGGCTTCGGTCACGGTCGACCTGGCCCGGGGCCGCCTCGCCAGTGAGGGCACCGAGTGGACGATCCCGCCGGCGCCGCCGTTCATCGCCGAGCTGGTCGCGGCGGGCGGCCTCGTGCCGTGGGTGCGCGAGCGCCTGGCCGGCTCGGAGCCGCGCCGACCCACCACGTAGTGGTCGTCGACGCAACCACCGGGCCACCGGCCGCCTCGTCCTATCGGCTCATTTCCAAGGCCTTGCGGTCCCAGCCGCCCAGATCGGCGGCGCCCGCGTAGGTCGTGCGCAGAAACTCCAGCACCGTCGCGCCGGGATCGGCCGAGTCGGCTGCCACCTCGTACGGGAGCAGGCATTCCTTCAGGGTGTGGTCATAGAACCGGCCGGTGCGCTCGGCATAACCGGGAGGCTCCGGATAGGCATACGCGTAGAACGCTCCTTCCGTGCCGCCCCCGGGCCAGAAACCGAAACTGGCCAGCTCGTGTGAATAGCCCTCCTGCATCACCCACGGCGGGCAGTTCGGGGCGCCACCCGGGTGAATCGGCGCGACCCGGCCGGAAAAGCGTGTGTAGGCGAGGTCCATCGCACCCCAGAAGAAATGCACCGGGCTCGCCTTGCCCACGAACTCGGACCGGAACTGTTCGAGCACCCGTTGCGCCTGCAGCATCTGGCGCCAGAACCGTTGCACGGCTTCACCGTCGTACGAGAAATGGGTCTCGTCCTCGGCGAAGGGAATGGCCGCCTCGACCTCGTTGGGCGACGCGTGGATCCGCGGTTCGATGCCCAACGTGGAGAGTGCTTCCATCGTTTCGCCGTAGAAGGTGGCCACCGATTTCGGTTCGAGCGTGACCTCGCGGGCCCGGCCGTCGCTGCTGCGAATATGCAGGCGATGGTCGAGGAAATCAAAATCAAGGGTGAAGACCGTTTCCCCGTACGGAATGGCCGACGTGCTCAGCCCGCGCGCGCCGGGATAAAGCGTGCAGTGCCACCAATGGTTGACCGGCGGCGCGTAGGCCATGCGCACCTTGCCCACGATCTGCGTCCACATGTGCAGGGTGTCGCGGGTTTCGGTCCAGTCGGCCACCCGCAGGCGCGGCCACGTCATCAGCTCGCCGCTTTCACGATGACCTCGGCCACCGCGGCCGGCGAAGAGGCCGGGATGGCGTGCGACGCCCCGGGCAGTTCCACGCTGATCCGGGCACCGGCGCGCTCGGCCATGAAACGGTGCGCGGCGAGCGGGATGTTGTAGTCGAGTTCGGGATAGACGAACCAGGACGGCACGGTTTTCCAGGCCGGTTCGCCGGAGCCCTCGTTGAGCGCCGTGGTGTTGAGCGGGCGCTGGGTGGCGGCGTCGATCGCGGCGCGTTCGGGCGTGAGGTCGGCCGCGAACTGCTGGTGGAACTTCTCGGGCCGGATGTAGAGGTCGACCGTCCCGTCCGGCAGGGGCACCTCGCGCAGCGTCTCGCCCAGGGTGCTGCCGGGGAATTTTCCGGACAGCGCGCCGATGCTCTCCCCGGCCTCGGGCGCGAACCCGGCGACGAACACCAGCGCCCGCACGTGGTCGTGCCCGACGGCGGCGTTCGAGATGACCGCGCCCCCGTACGAGTGGCCGACGAGCACGACCGGCCCGCTGATCGTGGCGAGCAGGCTGGAGACGACGGCGGCGTCGCCGGTCAGGCTGCGCAGCGGGTTGGGCGCGGCGACGACCGGGTAGCCCGGCAGGCGCTCGATCACCCCGCTCCAACTGGCCGACTCGGCGAAGGCCCCGTGGACGAGGACGACGGTGGGTTTCATGGTGGCGATTCGACACCGTGTTGTGGGAACCGGGTCAATCCGCGGCGGTCAGGGCGAGCAGGATGCGGGCCAGCTCGGAGCGGTCATGTGACGTGATCTTGTCGAGTCGCCGGTCGAACTCGGCGGCGAGCACGGCCAGGGCGCGGTCGCGGGCCGCCACCCCGGTGGGAGTCAGCTCGAGCCGGTGTCGGCGCAGGTCGGCGTCGTCGATCTCGCGCCGCAGAAAACCCAGGGCGACCAGATTCCGTACGTACGCGGTCATGCTCGCCTTGGAGATGACGAGCGTGGACGCGAGCTCGGCCGGGTAGGGCGACGTCGCCACCTCGGCCAGCACGAAGAACTCCTTGGTGTCCAGCCCGAGCTCGGCCAGGTCGGCGGTGCACGCGTCCAGCACCACGGTGAGCAGGCGGTGGTTCAACCTCCACAGACCTGCGGCATCAACCGACATGTGATCAATTCTAGGCCGGTGGCAACTAGTACGGTTTCGAACTATCGTGATTCCGTACGGAAACGAAAGGGGTTGTTCCATGCACGTCGAAATCCCGCGGGGACCGATCACGCTCGCCGCCGAACTGCACCTGCCCCACGAACTCGACGCGTCGGCCCCGCTGAGCGCCGTCGTGCTGTCCACGCCCGGCAGCAGCGTGAAGGAGCAGATCGGCGCCAACTACGCTTCCCGGCTGGCCGCGCACGGCATCGCGGCCCTCGTGTTCGACCCGGCCCACCAGGGCGAGAGCGGCGGCGAGCCCCGTGACCTGGAGGACCCGTACCGGCGCAGCGAGGACATCTCGTACGCGATCGACGCCCTCACCGCGCTCCCCGGCATCGACCCGCAGCGCATCGGCGTGCTCGGCATCTGCGCCGGCGGCGGCTACGCGATCTTCACCGCCCGCACCGACCACCGCATCAAAGCGGTCGGCGCGGTCGACCCGGGCGAGATCGGCGCCTCGTTCCGCGGGTTCCAGGCCGACGGCCCGGCGGCCGCGCTCGACGCCCTGGCCGAGGCACGCCTCGAAGAGGTCCGCACCGGCGAACTGAGCCGCGAGCAGTGGCTGCCCGACACCATGGGCGACGCGGTCGCGGCCGGGGTCACCGACGTCGACCTGCTGCAGGCGATCACCTACTACCGCACCGGCCGGGGCCGTCACGAGCGCTCGACCAACCGCCGGCTGACCCGCGGCGACTCGCTGCTGATCGGGTTCGACGCGTTCCACCTGGTCGACCAGCTCATGACCCAGCCGCTGCAGCTGGTGCTGGCCGAGCATCTGGAGGGCACCGGGTTCGACACGGCGGCCGAGCGGCTGTGGAAGCTGGCCCCGAACCCGGTCGACCGCCTGGTGGTCCCGGACGCCCGGCACTACGAGATGTACGACGTCCCGGAATACGTGGACGCCGCCGTCGACCGGCTAGCCGGCTTCTACGCGAGCCACCTCTGAGGCGATCGCCCGGCCCAGATCCTCGGTCCGGGCGGCGCCGCCGAGATCGGGGGTGAGCTGCGTGCCCGCGGTGAGCACC
Source organism: Paractinoplanes bogorensis (assembly GCF_018829635.1). GTDB lineage: Bacteria > Actinomycetota > Actinomycetes > Mycobacteriales > Micromonosporaceae > Actinoplanes > Actinoplanes bogorensis. The sequence continues at coordinate 411,963 of NZ_JAHKKG010000010.1, read as the reverse complement.
GACTCGACGGCGGCCACGATCGCGGCGGCGGCGCGCGGCTGCCCGAGGTGTTCGAGCATCAGCGCGCCGCACCAGATCTGGCCGATCGGGTTGGCGATGCCGCGGCCCGCGATGTCCGGGGCCGAGCCGTGCACCGGCTCGAACAGGCTGGGGAAGGTCCGCTCGGGGTTGATGTTCGCGCTCGGCGCCACCCCGAGCGTGCCGGTCAGCGCGGGGCCGAGATCCGAGAGGATGTCGCCGAACAGGTTGCTGGCCACGATGACGTCGAACTTCCCCGGGTCGAGCACCAGATGCGCGGTGAGCGCGTCGATGTGGAACTGGTCGACCCGCACCTCGGGCCGGCGCTCGGCGGCCTGCCGCATGCGCTCGTCCCAGTAGGGCATCGAGATCGAGATGCCGTTGCTCTTGGTCGCCGAGGTGAGATGCCGGGCCGGGCGGCGGGCGGCCAGATCCAGCGCGTACGCCTGCACCCGATCGACCCCTACGCGGGTCATGACGGTCTGCTGCACCACGAGTTCGCGCTCGGTGCCCTCGAACATCCGCCCGCCGATGCTCGAGTACTCGCCCTCGGTGTTCTCCCGCACCACGATGAAGTCGATGTCACCGGCCTGCCGTCCGGCCAGCGGGCTCGGCACACCCGGCAGCAACCGGCACGGGCGCAGGTTGACGTACTGGTCGAAGCCGCGCCGGAACTGCAGCAGGCTGCCCCACAGCGACACGTGGTCGGGCACCACCTCGGGCCAGCCGACCGCGCCGAAGAAGATCGCGTCGTACGGCCGCAGCAGGTCGAACCAGTCGTCCGGCAGCATCGTGCCGTGCCGGGTCCAGTAGTCGGCGCTGGCGAAGTCGAACCACTCGAACTCCAGCGGCACGCCATGAAGCGAAGCCGCCGCTTCGAGCACCCGGATGCCCTCGGGCACCACCTCACGCCCGATGCCGTCCCCCGGGATCACCGCAATTCTCGCCATGACTCAGTTCTCTCCTCGAACGGCGGGGTGGTGACAGGCGACCCGCTGACCGTCGCCCACCTCCAGCAGCAGGGGCGGTTCGGTCGTGCAGATCTCGGTCGCCTTCCAGCACCGGGTCCGGAAGCGGCAGCCCGACGGCGGGTCGACCGGGCTCGGCACGTCACCGGTCAGCACGATGCGCTCGCGCGCCCGTTCCCGTCGCGGGTCGGCCAGGGGCACGGCCGAGAGCAAGGCTTGCGTGTACGGATGTCGGGGCGCCTCGAAAAGTAGATCGGTGGGCGCTTCCTCGACCACCCCGCCGAGATACATCACGCCCACCGTGGCACTGGAATGCCGCACGACCGACAGGTCGTGCGCGATGAACAGGTAGGTCAGGCCGAACTCGTCCTGCAGGTCGGCCAGCAGGTTGAGCACCCCGGCCCGCACGCTCACGTCGAGCGCGCTGACCGGCTCGTCGAGCACGAGCACCTGCGGCTCGACGGCGAGGGCACGGGCGATACCGAGCCGTTGCCGCTGGCCTCCGGAGAACTCGTGCGGGAACCGGTCGGCCGCGGACGCGCCGAGTCCGACCATGGCCAGCAGATCCCGTACGCGTTCCCGCCGCCGCCCGGCGTGCAGGCCGTGGATGACCAGCGGCTCGGTCAGCATCTGCTCGACGGTCAGCCGGGGGTTGAGCGACGCGTACGGGTCCTGGAAGACCAACTGCACCAACCGCCGTACGGTCCGCAGCGGCACCCCGCCGGCCGGCCCGACGTCGGTGTCGCCCACCAGCACGCGGCCCTGGTCGGGGTCGGCCAGCCGGGCCACGCACCGGCCCAGGCTGGACTTGCCGCAGCCGGTCTCGCCGACCAGCCCGTACGTCTGGGCGGCGGGCACCGACAGGCTCACCCGGTTGACCGCCTGCACCGACTGATGTCCGCGCCCGAACAGCCCGCCGCCGATCCGGTAGTGCTTGGTCACGTCGGTGATGGTCAGGGCCGAGCTCATCGGGTCACCTCCGCCGCGATCTCGCCGGCGCGCACACATCGCGCCTTCTGGGTGGCGGAGACGGCGACCGGCTCCGGTTTGGCCCGGTCGCACCGGCCCGGTTCGGCGTGCGGGCAGCGTTCGGCGAAGCGGCAGCCGGGTGGCAGGGCGGTCGGTGCGGGCGGCTGCCCGGCGATCTGGTGCAGCCGGGCGCCCGGCACCCGCCGCTGCATGGCGGGCAGCGAGGCCAGCAGCCCCGACGTGTAGGGGTGAGCCGGAGTGTAGAAGATGTCCTCCACGCCGCCCTGTTCGATCTGGTCACCGCCGTACATCACAAGCACGCGATCGGCCAGCCCGGCCACCACCCCGAGGTCGTGGGTGATGAGCAACAGAGCGGCTCCCGTACGCCGTTGCACGTCACCGAGCACATCGAGCACCTGCGCCTGCACGGTGACGTCGAGGGCCGTGGTGGGCTCGTCGGCGATGATCAGGCGGGGCTCGTTGGCGATGCTCATCGCGATCATGACGCGTTGCCGCATGCCGCCGGAGAACTCGTGCGGAAACTGGGCCAGACGCCGTACGGGAGAAGGAATCCCGACCAGCTCGAGCAGCTCGGTGGCCCGCGTGGTCAGCTCGCGCCGGGTCGCCTGCCGCCGGTGCACCCGGATCGCCTCGGTCAGCTGGTCGCCGACGGTCATCACCGGGTTGAGGGCGGCCAGCGCGTCCTGGAAGACCATGGCGATCCGGCGGCCCCGGATGTCGCGCAGCCTGCGGTCGGAGAGACCGACGAGTTCCTGCCCTTCGAAGCGCACCGAACCGGAGACCCGGGCCGCCCGGGGCAGCAGGCCGAGGATCGCCATCGACGTCATGGTCTTGCCCGACCCCGACTCGCCGACGATGCCCAGCGTCTCACCGGGCTCGACCCGGAACGACAGTCCGTCGACGACATGGGCCGGACCGGCGTGTGTCTTGTAGTCGACCCGCAGGTCGGTGACCTCGAGCAGGGGTTCGTTCACAGCTGCCGTCCCCGCGGGTCGAGGGCGTCGCGCAGCCCGTCGCCGATGAAGTTCACGCACAGCACCGCGACCAGGATGAGCAGGCCCGGCGTGTAGAGCAGGTAGGCCTGGGGCGTGCCCAGATAGCCGGCCGCCTGGCTCAGCAGCGAGCCCCAGCTGGTCTGCGGCGGCTGCACGCCGTAGCCGAGGTAGCTCAGCGTCGACTCGGCGATGATCGCGGCCGCGACCGACAGCGAGATGCCGACCGCGATCACCCCGGCCAGGTTGGGCAGCAGGTGCCGGAAGATGATCCGGGCCCCGGAGGCGCCGATGCCGCGGGCCGCCTCGACGAACTCGCGTTCGCGCAGCGATAGCACCTGGCCGCGGACCACCCGGGCGATGTAGGTCCAGCCGAGCGCGGCCAGCACCAGCACGATCGTGATCATCGAGCTGCCGAACGCCTGCAGGGCCAGGGCCAGCACGGCGATGCCGGGCACGATCAGGAACAGGTCGGTCAGCCGCAGGATCGCCTCGCTGCCGATCCCGCCCAGATAGCCGGCCACCGCGCCGAGCAGGGTGCCGACGGCGGTGGACAGGATCGCCACGGCCAGGCCGATGGCCAGCGAGATGCGGCCCGCGTACATCAGCTCGGTCAGCTGGTCGCGCCCGAGCTCGTCGGTGCCCAGCCAGTGCGCGCCGGAGGGCGGGGTCGGGCCGAGGGCCAGATCCTGGTGGCCACGGGCGAACGGCGCGAGCCAGTCGGCGCCGAAGCAGGCGACCAGCAGCACGAACAGGATGATCAGCCCGGCCGCGGCCAGGCGGTGCCGCAGGAACCGGCGCAGGAAGCCGGGCCGGGTGGTGGCCGGCGCGCTCGTCGTCATCGCAGCCTCACCCGCGGGTCCAGAAGGGCGTAACCGATGTCGGCCAGCAGGTTGCACAGCACGATGGCCGCCGCGACCACCAGCATCCACGGCACCAGGACGAACACGTCGCCGGAACCGAGCGAGGCGAAGAACAGGCGGCCCATGCCGGGGATGGCGAAGATCTGCTCGGTGACCACGAGTCCTCCGATGAGCAGCGCCGCGTCCAGGGCGACGACGGTCAGGAACGGTGCGGCCGAGTTGCGCGCGGCGTGCCGCCAGATGACGCGGCGGCGCGGGACGCCCTTGGCCCGCGCCGTCCGCACGTAGTCGCTGGCCAGCGCGTCGAGCATCGACGAGCGGGCGAACCGGCTCCAGGTCGCGACCAGGGTGATCGAGACGGTGGCCACCGGCAGCACCAGATGACGCAGGTAGTCGAGGTCGAAGCCGGACTGTCCGTTCGAGTGCAGGCCGATGAAGTAGAGCGGCGGCTCGGCCAGCCCGAAGCGCTGGCGCGGCCCGACGGCCAGCAGGTCGATCAGCACCAGCCCGAACCAGAACGCCGGCAACGAGATGCCCACGTAGGCCAGGCCGGTGAAGAAGTGGTCGGCGCCGGAGTACTGCCGTACGGCCGAGTAGACGCCGACCAGCGCGGCCAGGACGGTGGCGACCGCGATGCTCCAGAACGCGAGCTGCGCGGTCGGCCACAACGCGTGCACGATCATCGAGCGCACGTCTTCGCCCGTACGGCTGCTGCTGCCCCAGTCACCACCGGCGAACGCCCGTAGCCAGAGCCAGTACTGCTCGGGCAGGGAACGGTCCAGGCCCTGCTGCTCGATCGCGCGCTGCACGGCCTGCGGGTCCTGGGACTGCCGCAGCTTGGCCACCGGGTCGAAGGTCTTGCGGACGGCCCAGAAGAGCACCATCGAGGCGATCAGCAGGACCGGCACGCTCACCACGAGACGGCGCAGGACGTAGCGGACCATCAGCTTGCGATGCCCCACTGCTCCAGGTTCCAGAAGGGACCCTCGACCGGGTTGATGGCCAGCGGTCCGCCGACCTTGTCGGCCCAGAGCAGCACCAGCGGCACGGTGTCGAGCGGCAGCGAGAGCGCGTCCTTGGCGATGACCGCGTCGGCCTGTTTGGCCGCCTCGGTGCGGGCGGGCACCTCCAGCGTGGTGTCGACCTTCTCGAGCAGCCCGTCCAGCCCGTCGGCCTTGGCCCGGATGAAGTTGATGCCGGAGAAGCCGTTGGCGTCGCTCGGGATGTTGGCCGAGTTGAAGGTCGCGCTCAGCGTCGGGTCGGGGAAGGTGTCGACCAGCGACCACAGCCCGGCCTGGTAGGCGCCCTTCGGAGTGATCTTGCTGAACAGGTTGGCCGGGGTCTCGGTCTTGACGCTCATCGCGAAGCCGGCCGTCTTGAGCTGCTCCTGCAGGATCTGCACCATCAGGTCGCGGCGCTTGTTGGCGGCCAGGCTGACCATCGTGAACTCGGCGCGCTGGCCGCTCTTGGCCCACACGCCGTCGGCGCCCTTGGCCCAGCCGTCCCCGGTCATCAGCGAGTCGACCTGGCCCAGGTCCAGCTGGTAGGCCGAGAAGTCCTGACCCGCGTAGGCGCCGACGATCGGGGTGTTGAAGCTCTGCGCGACCTGGGTGACGCCGAGCCCGCCGTAGATGCGCTGGACGATGGCCTTGCGGTCGATCGCGTACGAGAAGGCCTGCCGCACCGCCGCCGAGTCGAACGGGGCGGCCGCGTTGTTGAACCAGACCGCCTCGAGGCTGCCGCTCTGCGGATCGACCTGCGACTGGATGCCGGGCAGGCCGGCCTTGATCTGGTTGATCGCGTCGAGCTGGGGCGACGGGTAGAGCGCGTCGACCTGGCCGCTCTTGAGGGCCTGGAAGGCGGCCGAGGTGTCCGGCAGGAAGCTGAAGGTGACCTTGTCCAGCTTGGGTTTGTCGCCCCAGTACTTGTCGTTGGGTACCAGCGTGACCGAGGTGCCCTTCTGCCAGCTCGCGATCTTCCACGGGCCACCGCTGAACGAGTAGCCGTCCTTCATGATCGCGGCGCGGTCCTTGCCCTCGAGCAGGTGGGCCGGCAGCACGCCGTAGACGCTGAACAGGCTGCGCCAGCCCGCGTACGCGCTCTTGAGGGTCACCACCGCGGTGGCCGCGTCGGGGGTGTCGACCTTCTCGATGCGGTCGTAGCCGGTCTTGTCGAAGATGTCGTCGCCGTCGCGGATCTGCAGCGCCGTGTACTTCAGGTCGGCCGAGCTGATCGGTTTGCCGTCCGACCACACGGCCTTCGGGCTGATCTTGTAGGTGATGACCTGCTTGCCGCCCTGCATGGTGGCCTGCGGCTCGCCGGCCATCATGTCCGACGGCACCGGCGCCCACACCCCGCCGACCTTGCGGGTGTCGAAGACCTGGGGGATGGTCGGCACCTGCATCGTGTAGGTGCCCCAGATGGCCCCGGCGCAGGTCGCGATCCAGTCGGCACAGTCCGGCTCCTGCTCGGCGCCGATGACCAGCGAACCACCCTGGGTGACCGGCCGGGCTGAAGGCGCGGCGGACCGGTCGGTGACGGCGCCGCCGCCGGTGGAGCAGGCCCCCAGCGCGACCAGCGAGACGGCGGCTATCCAAACGCGCGGCTTCATGCGCGGAAGAAGATGAGAACTCGACATGGCTGCACTCCTCAACGTACGCGGCTGGCGGAGCGGATCGGTGCGAATCCCCGTCCGGACGTGGCGGGTGTGCCGAGCGTAGGGCGCTGTTCATCGCTTAGCAAGGGTCTTAGTCATCTTGATTGACTAACGCGAAGACGTACGCCGTGACTGCGGGGGAATAGGATGCGTTCATGGTGAAGCCAGCCGCCAGCGAGCGACCCCGACGGCCCCGGCGCGCACGCGACAGCCTCAGTCGCGACGTGATCATCCAGGCCGCCAAGACGGTGGCCGTGCGCAGCGGGCTGGAGGGCCTGACGTTCCAGGCGCTGGGCGAGGAGCTCGACGCCCACCCGACGTCGATCTACCGGCACTTCCGCGACAAGGACGAGCTGGTCCTCGAGCTGATCGACGCGCTGCGCAACGAGTCGTACGGCGGCAAGCACGTCCCGACCGACGACTGGCGCAGCGATCTCAAGTCACTGTCCGACAGCATCCACCAGCACTATCTGCGCTATCCGGAGTTCGCCCAGCAGATGGCCGCCCGCACGACCCGTCGGCCGACCGAGTTCGCCAACGTGGAACTGGCGCTCGACGCGCTGCTGCGGGCCGGGCTGCCGCCCACCGAGGCCGTGCTCTACCTGCGGGTGTTCGGCAACTTCGTGCGCAGCCTGTCCTCGATCGAGGCCGCCGTGACGGCGCTGCCGGCCACCCTGCGCCGGGCCGACGAGATGGCCTGGCGCACCAGCTACGCCGAGGTCGACCCCGAGCAATATCCGCGGATCGCCCAGGTCGCCGAGCATCTGCACGGCATCGGCGACCCGACGGTCTACGAGGAGGGCATCGAGCTGCTGCTGGACGCGATCGAGCAGCGCGCCCGTCAGCTGTCTTCCCAAGACTGACGCTTTTCCGTCCGCCGGGTGAGGGCCAGCATCGTCTCGTGGTCGGCACGTTCGCGGTCCAGTCCGGTCGGCTCGTGGCCCGCGTCGAACCAGTGCAGCACCACGTCACCGCCGGCCGCGGCCAGCGCGTCGGCGTACCGCTGGATCTGGGTGCCGGGCGTCCGGGTGTCGCGGCTGCCCTGGTTGAGCCAGACCGAGCCGCGCACCTGGCCGACATAGGTGATGGCCGAGAACCGGGCGATCGCCTCGGCGTCGCCGCCGACCCAGGTCATCCACACGCCGCGGACGGCCGGGTTCATCTCGTCGAACGCCGACGCCCAGTCGGCCATGGCGACGTGCGCGAACCCGCCGGCGAAGTCGTCCGGCAGCCGGCCCAGGCACTGCAGGGTCATGTGCCCGCCGTACGAGGCCCCGGTCACGAAGGTCGACTCGGGCCGGGCCACGCCCTGCTCGCGGAGAAAGTCGAGAGCCGCCCGTACGTCGGCCAGCTCCGGCTCCACCCCGGCCCGCCAGAACCCCTCGCGGAAGGCCCGGCCGAACGTCACCGACCCCCGGTAGTTGACCGCCGCGTACGCGAAACCGGCGTCCAGCCAGGCCTGTGCCGTCGGGGAGTACTCGTCGACGTGCACCAGGTTCGGGCCGCCGTGGATCTCCAGGATGGTGCCGCATTTTTTATTACCGGGCGGGCGCGCCCACCACACCTGAACCTTCGAGCCGTCGGCGCTGGTGACCATGTGCGAATCGAGACGTACCCCGGGCGGGACCGGGGCCGGGTCGATCAGGCCGACCACCTGCACCGGCTGGTCCCACCTCGACCGCAGCACCCGCAGCGTGCCGTCGGGCGCGAAGTACGAGGCCCACTGCCAGTCGTGCACGTCGGCCACATCCGGGTTGGCGTAGGCGCCGGGCTCGTCGACGACGTCGAGGATCCGCCCGTCGCGTTCGTCGAGCACCAGCAGGCGGTGCCGGCCCTCGTCGACGTGCAGGGCCAGAACCCGGCCGGTCGCCGCGTGCCAGTCGAGCGGGATCAGTTCGCCCTCGACGCCGGCCGGTTCGAGGTCGGTGCGGGCACCGGTCGCGTAGTTCCACACCGCCGGTCGCGCGTATCCGGACCGTTCGGTGCTCACCAGCAGCCGAGTGTCGCCCGGTTCCGGGCTGAATCGGGTCGCGCGAACCGGGCCGGTCGGCAGGTCGTCGAGAACCGCGACGGTGTCACCGGTGGCCACGTCGACCACTGTCACCGCCGTACGACGGACGCCCGGGTTGTGATCGGTCGAGTCGATGCACATCGTGCGGCCGTCGGCGGACAGCCGGGCGTACCAGGCCTCGTGCGGGGACGACCACACCGTACGGGCGGCCGGGATGAGCACGGCGTGGAAGCCCGCCTCGTCCACCGCCGTGATCAGCACGGATTCGGCACCGACGTCCAGCCCGCGCAACACGTACGGCTCCCGGTCCGGGGTCAGATCGACGGCGGGACCACCGTCGACCGGCCGCGCGACCAGGTGGCCGACCTCGCTGCCGCCGTCGTCGTCCAACATGAGCACATGGCGCAGGTCGGGGGTGAGCTCGGCGTCGAGCGGCACCTCGAACGGGAGCAGCTCCCCTTCTCCGCCGGGCCAGATGCGGCCGGTCGTCCCGGCACGCCCTTCCTCGATCAGCAGGGCCGCCTCGGTCCTGCGGCCGCGGACCGGCCGGACCGTCCGCAGCCGCGGAGTCGTGAACCACTTGTCGGTCATGCTTCTCCTCCGGTGTGCAGGGCGTCGATCAGGGCGGTCAGCAGGGCGGCCCGGCCTTCGAGGGAGGGCAGGTCGACCCATTCGGACTCGGCGTGGGCGCCACCGCCGATCGCGCCCAGCCCGTCGAGTGTGGGGATGCCGAGGGCGGCGGTGAAGTTGCCGTCGGACGCGCCACCGGCGGCCACCGTGCCCGGCACGGCCAGCCCGAGTCCGGCGGCGAGTCGCTGGGCCAGCCCGGCCAGTCCGGCCGAGGCCGAGACGGGCATCGGGGGCCGGTTGACGCCGCCGCCGACCTCGATGGTGACGGCCGGGTCGCCGGTCCGGAAGCCACGCACGGCGGCGTCCACCCGCTCGAGTTCGGCCAGGTCCCACGACCGCACGTCGAGCGTCAGCCGAGCCGAGGCGGGCACCACGTTGAGCGCGGATCCGGCGACGGCCAGAGTCGGGGTCACGGTGGTTTCCCTCGCACGGTCGGCGAGGGTCGCGCAATGCGTGACGAGTGCCGCCATCTCGGCCAGGGCGTTGTGTCCCCGCTCCGGCTCCAGCCCCGCGTGGGCGGCCCGGCCCGAGAACGTCACCTCGTACGAGGCGCAGCCTTTGCGGGCGGTCTTGAGATCGCCGTCCAGGCTGGGTTCGGTCACCAGCACGGCCCGGCAGCCCGAGGCCGCCCGTTCCAGCAGTGCCCGCGACGTCACCGAGCCGACCTCCTCGTCCCCGGTGAGCAGCACGGCCACCCCCGACGGGTCGGCGACGCGGGCGACCGCCTCGGCGGCCAGGACCACGCCCGCCTTCATGTCGAACACGCCCGGCCCGGTCACCCGGTCGCCGGTCACCGTGAACGGCCGGCGGTCCACGGTGCCCGCCGGCCACACGGTGTCGATGTGGCCCAGCAACAGCACGCTGTGGCTCGACAACGGCGCCCAGTAGAGGTGCGGGACGCCGTCGACGACGACCCGTTCCGGCGCCCGGCCGAGCCGTGCGAACCAGGCGGACACCAGGTCGTACGCGGCGGTCAGGCGGGCCGCGTCCCCGGAGGGGGTCTCGAGGCCGACCAGGTGGCCGAGGCGGTCCTTCATCGTGGCACCCTCCAGAATTCGCGCAGGGCCTCGCACAGTTCGACCGGCGCCTCCTCGGGCACGTAATGATCGGCCGGCAGGGCCCGCCCGGTCACGTGGTCGGCGACCGCGCGCCAGGTGCCGGACACGTCGAAGTGCCGCCCGACATAGCTCGTCGCGCCCCAGGCCGCGAGCACGGGCATGCCGAGCCGGCGGCGGGCCGCACGGTCGGCCCGGTCGTGCGCGAGGTCGGTGGTCGCGGCGGCTCGGTAGTCGGCACACGAGGCGGCGATCGTCGCCGGGCGCCGGAAGTAACGGGCGTACGCCTCGATCGCCTCGGCCTCGATGACCCGGCCCCCCGCGTGCCGCCCCCGGAACCGGCCGGCGATCCAGGCGTCCGGCGCGGCCCCGATCAGCTCCTCGGGCAGCGGCGCCGGCCGGCTGAGCAGGAACCAGTGGAAGTAGGTCTCGGCCATGGCCCGGTCGACATGCTCGTACATGTGCAGGGTGGGCACGATGTCGAGGACCGCGACCGAGGTGACCTCCTCCGGGAAGTCGAGCGCGAGCCGATGGGCCACCCGGCCACCCCGGTCGTGCCCGACCACCGCGAACCGCTCGTGCCCGAGCTCGCGCATCACCCGCGCCTGGTCGGCGGCCATCTCACGCTTGCTGTAGACGGTGTGCTCAGCATCATCCGGCGGGGCCGACGACGCGCCGTAACCCCGCAGGTCGGTCACCACGACTTCGTGGTCGCGAGCCAGGTCGGCGGCCACGTGCCGCCACATCAGGTGGCATTGCGGATAGCCGTGCAACAGCAGCACCGGCGATCCCCGCCCGGCCCGCCACACCGCCGTCCGCACCCCGTCCCGAACCACGTCGGAGCGAACCGCGTCGACCGCTTCCCAAGACATGGCCGCACGCTACCCCGGCGTCACACCTATAGTCTACGTCATTGACAACGCCTTCTGTCGGCGCCACCGTCTCCTACGCGGTCACGGCCGAGCGCTGACTCGCCGGCCGAGCCCTCGATCTCCAGCCGCGGCTCCGCAGGCAACCGCCGTCGGCGTAACCGAAGCCACAACGAGCGAGTAACGCTCGGTCGGACACCTACTCTGGCCCGATGGCCTGTCCGCGACGATCGGAGGGCGAGACAATGCGAGGCAGAGCGAGGCCCTCATGACACCCGAGCAATGGACGACTGAGGAAGAGGCTCTCTGGCGCCGCCAGCATCTGCTGAGCGACCTGCGGGAATGGGTTCTCGCCCAGCCCGGCATCGAGGACAGCGGCTACGTCACCTCGATCAACGACGCGCAGGCCGGGTCCACCGTTCTGGTGTGGTACGGACCGCCCGACCCCGTCCAGCAGCAGATCGTCGACGAGGCCCGCCGCCGGAACATCCCCGTCTCCGTCCAGCAACGCCGGCACAGCCGGGCCGAACTCGAGCGCGCCGCCACCCTGCTCACCACCATCGCCTCGGGCACCGGCGTGTTCCACAACTTCCAGGTCAGTGCGATCGCCGACCTGGACATCGACTTCGACGGCGTCACCGTCATCGGCGAACACCTTCGTCCGCCGGCCGAGGGCATCGCCGACGCGGACGCTGCGCTGGCGCAGGCGCTGACCGCCGCAACCGGCGTGGCAGTCACGATCGAACACGGCCGGTTCGAACTCTTGTGACAGGCAGACTCACCCTTTGACCGCGATGGGTCGCTGCGACGCGTTCCACCGCGGGCAGTACGGCCACTCCTGATCCGCTTCTTCACCGGCAGCGGCCGCACGCGCCACGTCGCCGAGCGAGAACCGGAGATGCGACCGTGGCTTTCGTCGGCCACGGATCGCCACTGCGGATTACGCGGGTGAGCGCTGCACGGCTATCGCGGCCTCGGTGGCCGGGCGCAAGCCGGTCAGTTCGCGGTCGATTCGCTGGCGTAGGGCCCGTAGTGCGGACGACTGACCCCGCAGATCGCGCCAGCGGTAGACGGTGCTCACGTTGCCGTCTGCGGCCAGGACGGCCAGCAGCGCGTCCTCGATCGGGGCGTCCTGGTGCAGTGCGCGGCGGACCCGGTCGCGCAGGGCCTCGACGGGAGTGGGATCGGTCAGGGTGAGGCGCTGTGTGGGGAGCAGGCCCAGCACGCGGTGCGTCTCGACGATGATGGTGCGGTTGGCGGCGAGCTGGTCCCGTACGGTGGCCTCGGCCTTGTCTGATCTGTTGTGCACCAGCTCGAACCAGCCGTGGCGGCGATCGGGACGGACGTCGTCGAGTACCTCGGTCAGGAACGGCTCCAGCGGCTGGGCCGGTGCTGCGTCGGTGCGCTCGGGGTGACCGTCGTGGTCGCGCAGCAGGCCGCGCAGGCGCAGCTCGGCCAGCGCCGCCGAGCGCAGCAGGGAACCGCGGACGGCGGCGCTGTCGTCGTCGAGGCGGCCCTTGTCCGGGCGGAGACTGAGCAGGAAGAGCGACTCGGGCAGGGACATGCGCCCAGTGGACACCCGGTGGTCGGAACACAGTCCAGCCTTGACTCTGTGGTGGGAACACGTTGTCGACTCGGCCGATGCTTCCGCTCATCCCGATCGCCCTGCTCGGATTCGGTCTGCTCTGGCTCAACCGCAGCCCGTGGTGGGGCTGGGTTCTCGTCGTGGGACTGCTGGTCGCGCTCGGCCTGATCGCGCGGCGGCCGGCCGGCCCGCCGCGGAGAAGTGCGTGGTTGGCGGCTGCGATTCTGGTATGTGGCACGGCGATTGTGGCCCATCCGCCGCCGCAGACCCGGGTGGCTGGAGGTGAAGACCGGCGGCCGACTGCGGAGGTCATTACCCGCGAAGGGCCTGTCACCGGTGTCACGAACGACGACCGTACGGTGGAAGTGTTTGCGGGTCTTCCCTACGCGCAGGCCCCGGTCGGCGAATGGCGCTGGCGTGCGCCGCAGCCTGCCCCGCGACGTTCCGAAGTCTTTGCGGCGGAACGGTTTTCGGCGGTTCCCGTGCAGGCCACCTCCACGTTTCGGAGCCGTGCGCTGAGCCGGATCGTTGAGGTTCCGCTGGAGGACACGTTGCTCAACCCCTATCCGGTGAGCGAGGACAGCCTGACCCTCAACGTCTGGCGGCCTACCACCGCCACCGCGAAACGGCCGGTGCTTGTCTACATCCCGGGTGGTGGGTTCGCTACCGGCTCGGGGGCGCTGCCCCTGTACGACGGTGAGGCCCTCGCGGCGCGCGGCGACATCATCACCGTGACGCTGAACTATCGGCTGGGGGTGTTCGGCTTTCTCGCCCATCCTGAGCTCGCCGCAGGGGAGAGCAACTTCGGGCTTCTGGACCAGGTGGCCGCGCTGCGGTGGATCCGGGACAACATCACGGCGTTCGGGGGCGATCCGGGGCGGGTGACGATCGCGGGGGAGTCGGCCGGTGGCGAGAGCGTCTGTGCGCTGGGGGCGACGCCGCTGGCCCGGGGACTCGTGCACGGCATCATCGGTGGGAGCGGCGCCTGCATGGGCACCACCGGCGACACCGGGCGGGGCGACCAGGGCGACACCCGGGCGGTGGCCGAGCACGCGGGGCGTCAGCTTTCCGAGCGGCTCGGTGGGGCGACGATCGACGAGATGCGCATGATGCCGGCCGACCGGGTCCGGGAGGCGGCCGACGAGCTCAAGTCGCATTGGCGTCCCTCGGTCGACGGGTATGTGCTGCCCCGGCCGCCGGCCGAGATCTACGCGGCGGGTGAACAACTCGACGTTCCGATTCTGGTCGGTAGCAACGCCGACGAGGCCTCGCTCGCGCTGGCCAGTCCGCCGGACACCGACGTCGGCACGTACGGGAAAGAGGTGCGGGAGAAGTACGGGCGGGATTTCCTGGGCCTGTACCCGGGGCGTACGGAGGAGCAGGTGCTCGAGTCGCGGCTGCGCGCCGACACCGACCGGGTCATGACGCGGGCCATGCATCGCTGGGCCCGGCTGCAGTCCGAGACCGGACGGGCGCCGGCCTATCTCTACTTCTTCACGCGGGTGCCGCCGGAGGACGGGCTGGCGAAGTTCGGGGCCTATCACGGCGCCGAGGTGATGTACGCCTACGACAACCTGGGGCGCGACGGGAGGGCTGACTACGGGCCGGTGGATTTTCGGCTGCGGGACACGATGAGTGCGTACTGGATCAACTTCGTGCGTGGGGGAGACCCGAACGGGGCCGGACTGCCCGCGTGGCCCACGGTGGAACGGGCGCCTGACCGGGTGATGGAGTTCGGTGACGACACCGCGGTCAGACCGCGTCCGCGGGCGAGTGCCGTCGACTTCTGGATGGCGTACGAGGGGCCGATCGCGTGACCGTGTTCAATCGGGGCATGATGCGATTTGCCCGGCTCGTCCTCGCTGTCGCGGTCCTGAGTGGTTGCAGCGGCGCCGACAGCGACGCCGCGCCGCCCGCCCCGCCGTCGTCGTCCGCGCCGCCCGCCCCCGTGTCGTCCCCAGCGCCCGCTCTTCCGTTGAGCGGGCTGGAGAAACAGTTCGGGGCGCGGGTGGGCGTGCACGCGATCGACACCGCTAGCGGACGGACGATGTCGTACCGCGCCGACGAACGGTTCGCGCACGCCTCGACGTTCAAGGCGCTGCTGGCCGGTGTGCTGCTGCGGCGAATGAGTGATGACGATCGTCGGCGCGTCATCGCGTACGGGAAAACGGATTTGCTCGAATGGGCTCCGATCACGGCCAAGCACGTGAGCACCGGGATGACGATTGACGCCTTGATCGCGGCGGCCGTGCAATACAGCGACAACACCGCGGCCAACCTGCTGCTCGAGCAGATCGGCGGACCGGCGGGCCTGCAACGCGAACTGCGGGCGATCGGCGACAAGACCACGATCGTCAGCCGCTCCGAGCCGACACTGAACGAGGCCACGCCGGGCGACAAGCGGGATACGAGCACTCCGCGGGCGCTCGCCGAAGACCTGCGACGGATGGTGCTCGGTGACGTGCTGCCGCCGGATCGGCGCGACAAGCTGACCGAGCTGCTGGTCGGCAACACCACTGGGGACGCGCTGATCCGGGCCGGGGTGCCGACGGGCTGGAAGGTCGGCGACAAGACGGGTAGCGGCGGGCACGGGACCCGCAACGACATCGCGGTCGTGTGGCCTCCTACCGGTGGGCCCCTGGTCATCGCCGTCCAGACCGACGGCGGGACGGGGGACGACGCGCTGATCGCCGCGGCTACCAAGGCTGTGGTGTCGGCGATCGCTTGACCCTGTGCCCGGAACACGGTGTCGGATCAGAGGGAACCGAAGCGGCGGAAGGAGTCCCGAATCGTGCCCAGTTCGTCTTTCGTCGCCGTTCAGGCGTCGTGATCGCGCGCGACCTGCTCGTGGGCCAGGATGCTGGCCTGGGCGAGCACGTCACGCTGGGCCGGGTTGTAGAGGTCGCCGATGGCGTCGAGAAACGTCTGCCGTACGACCGACTCGCTCTTGGACAGACGCGGGCCCGGCGCCCGCAGCCACGGGTAGTCGATCAGGTGCTGCGCGATCACCGGCGCCAGTTTCTCGGCCAGGTTGTGGCGGGTCGCCTCGTCGGCGTCGGCGGGCAGCGCGTCGAAATCGTCGCTGACCGGGTTGGTGTCCTCCTCGACCATCCGCCGCACGTCGGCCATCGCCTGGTCGTCGTAGAGGTGCCGGTAGATGCTGATCAGCGACCGGTCGGCCGGCGACAGGCGCGCGGCGACCGCCTCGAAACCGGGCGGGATGTCGGCCGGGGCGTCGTCGCGCAGAATGGCGGCGATGTCTTCGCGGGCCTGGGCCAGACGGGCGATGTCGGCCGCCAGTTCGGTGTCGACCCGGCGCAGCGCCTCGGGCGGAAGGGTGCCCTCGGGGCCGGCCGCGGCGATCTCGGCCAGCGGCACCCCCAGCTCGGCCAGCCGGCGGATGCGCAGCAGGCGGACCAGGTCGGGAACGCCGTAGAGCTTGTAGCCGTTGTACCGCCGCTCGGGCTCGGGCAGCAGGCCCAGCCGGTGATAGTGGCGGATCGTATTCACCGTGGTGCCGGTGAGTTCCGCGAGTTCGCGAGTGCTCCAGGCCACGCGCCATCCCACCGCTCGAAGTTCGGTCCCGCCCGGTACAGAACTAAATTAGCACGCACGTGCGTGCTCGATACCGAGGAGTGCCCATGACTGAACCGACGCTCGCCGAGGACCTGCTGCTCCTGCTGTTCCAGCCGGACTCGGGCACCATCGCCGGCGAGAACACGCTCTTCTACGTGCTCGGCGGCGCGGTCCTGGCCGACCTCGCATTGAACGAACAGGTGCGCACACCTTCCGGCTCGGCCAAGGTGGCGGCGGTCGAGGGCCGGCCGCCGGCGGACGACATCCTGCGTTCGGCGTGGGACTACGTCGCCGGGAAACCGCGTGGGGTGCAGACCGTGCTGGCCGCGGTCGGGCCGCCCTTGCGCGGTCCGCTGCTCGACCGGCTCGTCGAGAACGGCCACATCCGGCGGACGTCCCGCAAGGCGCTCGGTGTGTTCACCACGACCAGCCTGAGTGACGGCGGCACCGGGCGGCGGGCCGGGCTGCTGGGTGCCGTACGGGGTGTCCTGGTCGACGGAGCCGAGCCGGCGCCACGGATCGCCGCGCTGGCCGCGCTGCTGTACGCAAGTGGCACGCTGCCCCAGTTCGACCCGGAGATCCCGTGGACGTCGGCCGTCGTCACCCGGGCCGAGGAGCTGAAGCAGGGCAACTGGAGTGCCGCGGCCGTCGCCGAGGCGGTGACCCGCACGATCACGGCCACCGTCGTGGCGATACCCCCGCAGTAGGCTCTCGGGCCGTGGACGCATTCATCGTCTGGTGTGGCTTCTTCGGTGCCTGGCTGCTGGTCGCCGGTCCGGTCTATCAGGCCGCGCTCGAGCTGGGCGAGCAGGAGCTGATGCGGGCCGGGATCGAGCGCGTGTCGGCCGGCCTGCGGGACACGGTCGCGCCGGTCTCGGCCTGGTGGTGGCTGTTCCCGCCGGTGCTCTATCTCAAGCACCGGCGGCGGGAGGCGGCCCAGCGCGAGTTGCTGCTGTCGCATCTGACCCCGGAGCAGACCCGGCAGATGCTCGCCTTCATGAACAAGGCCGCCGGATGGTGGCTGGTCGGCCTGGGCGGTCTGCTGATCGCGGCCAAGGAGACCGGCGAACTCGTCGATTTCTACGAATGGCCGGGCTGGACGTTCGCGGCGCTGGCGGTGGTGATGGCCCTGCTGGCGCTGGCCAATGCCGGCCTCCGGATGCAGCGCACCCGTCAGCTGATCCAGCCGCGCCTCGTTTAGCCGCGCCCAGCGCGATCATCAGCGCGCTCGCGGTCGCGGGAGGGGCGTGAGTCGCCCCTCCCTCGACCGGCGGACTAGCGGTAGGTGATGTCGCTCTGGCTTACCTTGCAGTTGGCGTCGTTCCAGCCCGCGCCCAGGTACTTGGGCTCGCTGCCCTTGGCGACGCCCTGGTACTTGCCGCAGACGACAGCGCTCGAGCTGTTGCTGAGGGTGACCCGGGTGATGGTGGCCGTGTCACCCCAGTTGGAGTTGATGCCGGCGACCATGTCGATGTCGTTCAGCAGCACGTTGTCGATCTTCACGTGGCGGGTGTACGAGTTGGTGCAGTTGCCGCAGCCGCGGTAGAGCTTGCCCGCGCCGCTCAGATAGAAGCCCGAGATGCTGACGGTGCCGTTGCCGTTGTGCTGGAACGTCTTGTCGCTGCCGGAGCGGGCGCCGCCGCCGATCACGTAGCTGGTGCCGCCGCCGGTGCCCTTGAAGGTGGCGGCGTCCTCGCCGATGTCGTTCCACCACACGTTGCGGATGGTGCAGGTGCCCTCGCAGTGCACGCCGTCGCCGGCCGGCGAGCCGAGGATGACGTTCTGCAGGGTGCCGCCGTTCGCGATCTTGAACATTGGGTCCTGGGACTCGCTCTGTGAACCGTCCCCGATGCAGCAGTACGTCTTCATGCCACCGTCGAAGGTGCCCGAGACGTTGACCGTGCCCGAGATGCTGACCGATCCGGCCGAGGACGGCCAGGCCCCGGTCGGGGTGCTGCCGCCGGTTCCTCCGGTCGGGGCCGGTGTCGTCGGGCCGGTGGTCGGGGTCGAGCCGCCGCTGCCGTACGTCTCGAACTCGCTGATGCGCGGGGCGCCGGACGCGCTGGTGATGTCGAAGGTGAGCTTCTTGAGCGAGGTCGAGGCGAACGAGATCGTGCTCGGGCTACCGCTGCCGCTGGTCAGCACGGCGCCGCTGTCGGCGTTGAGCAGACGCCAGGCGCTGATCGTGCCGCCGCCCGAGGCCTGCCGGATGACGGCCGACGAGACGGTGGTGGCGCTGCTCCACTTGACCGAGACGTAGCCGGTCGAGCTCGCCGGCGCCCAGTAGGTGCCGGTGTTGCCGTCCTTGACGTTGCCGTAGCTGGTGCCACTGGCCTTGCTGGAGCCGTCGGCACCGCCGTTCAGGCTCAGGTTGTCGGCCGCGAGGGCCTGGGCGGCCGGCAGCGTCATCATGATCGCGGCGGCCGTGACCGCGGTGGCCGCGGCAGCCGACCACCGTAGGGCGATTGAGCGTTTCATCCCTTGTCTCGCTTTCCTCGGAGGGAGTGTGTCGCGCTGCCCACCCCCACGACAGGAAAGCGCTTACCTGCGGACGATAGGCACCCGTCGATATCAAGACAAGGAGTTGCAGGATTTGCATCGACTGGGACGGCATTTGATTGATCGGCAACAGTCGATATAAGTGAGGTTCCGTTGGTCGTACAGGGGAGGCAACGTGCACCGGTTCAGCGCCGTGCTCGGCGGAACACTCATGGTCTTGGCCGCCGTCATCTTCGGCGGTAGCGGCGGAACGGCGGCGGCTGCCCCCGCACCGGCCGTCACGCCCGCACCTACGCCACCGTTGACCTGCCCGCCGGTGCTGCCGATCAGCGGGGTGGCCTCCGGGGCGACGACGGACAGCGTGACCATCAGCTACTACCTGTTCCTGAGCCCGCCCTGCGGTTACAACCCGCCGATCACCGTGACCCTGTTCGCCGGCGCCGACAACGCCCGCCAGTGGACCGACCCGGTGGCCGAGGCGGTGTCCGGCCCCGAGCGCAGCGGCCAGGTCACGATCGGCGACCTGGCGCCGGACACCCAGTACTGGTTCCGGTTCACCGCCGACGGCAAGCGCGACCCGTACGTGGTCGGTTCCGCCCGCACCACGGCACTCGCCTGCACCGCCACCCTGACGGTCAGCAGCGCATGGACCGGCGGCGCCGTGGCGACCGTCGCCGTCCGCAACATCGGCCCCGACACGCTCAGCACCTGGCGGGTCTCGTGGCGCTGGTCCGGCGACGAGCGCATCACATCACTGTGGAACGGCGTAACCACCAACGGTGCCGACGGCGTCACGGTCGCCAACGCCTCGTGGAACGGGACGCTGGCACCCGGCGCCACGACCACGTTCGGCCTGCTCGTCGACACCAGCGCCCCGCTCGGCGCCATCACGCCGACCTGCACCCGCTGACACGAGCGCGAGTCACCGTCGGGGCTCGGTCTCGGACGCGGTTTGCTGGTGTGGGTGCGGGCTTTGGACGTGGTTCGGCCATGGACGCTGACGTGAGTATGGGTCACTGACGCGTGTCGGTGGAGTGGGACAGCTCTTCCCATGTGTCGATGTCTCGTTCGGTGGCTTCGCGGCCGCCTCGGACGATTCGCAGGGCGTCCGAGCCGAGCAGCAGGTGCCGGGGCGGCTGCGGCAGGTCGAGCACGCGCAGCACGGCGGCGGCCGCCCGCGCGGGATCGCCGAGTTGGCGGCCGCTGGCCTCTCGGCGAGCCGTGCGGATGGGGTCGAACAGGTCGTCGTAGTCGGAGATGGTGCGCGGGGCCCGCTCCATCGAGCGCCCGGCCCAGTCGGTGCGGAACGAACCCGGAGCTACCGCGGTGACGTGGATGCCGAAGGCGGCGACCTCTTGGGCCAGCGACTCGAGGATGCCCTCGAGCGCGAACTTGCTGCCGCAGTAGGCCGAGACTCCGGGAAAACCGGCCAGCCCGCCCATCGAGGTGACGGCGAGGATGTGACCGCGACGGCGGGCGCGCATGGCGGGCAGGACGGCCTGGATGGTGGCGACCGCGCCGAATACGTTGACGTCGAACTGGGCGCGCATCGCAGCGAGCGGAGTCTCTTCGAACGTGCCCTCGAGGCCGTAGCCGGCGTTGGCGATCAGCGCGTCGATCGGCCCGACGGTCCGCTCGATCTCGGCCACCGTGGCGAAGACGGCCCGGTCGTCGGTGACGTCGAGGATGCGGGCGTGGGCCCGCTCGGGGTGGAGGGCGGCGAAAGCGTCGGCATCTTTGCGAACCGTGCCCACGACCGTGTGGCCCGCCTCGATCGCGGCGACGGCGAAGGCACGGCCGAGGCCGGTGCTGACTCCCGTGATGAGAAGGTTCATGGGGCCATCCTGGGGCGCTCGTTCGCCGGCAACCAGGGCATGTCATGCCCAGGCTGTTTCCGCGGTGGCGGCCTAGCCTGGGCAGCGTGATCGGCAACAGTCTCGGCGAATTCCTCCGCGCTCGGCGCTCTCGGCTGAGTCCCGGCGAGGTAGGCCTGCCCTCGTACGGGAAAAGGCGGGTGAAAGGACTGCGGCGCGAGGAGGTGGCGGTGCTGGCCGGTATGAACAGCGACTATTACGCCCGGCTGGAGCAGGGGCGCGAGCGCAGCCCGTCGGCGCAGGTGCTCGAGGCGATCAGCGTCGCCCTGCGCCTCGACGATCCGGCCCGCGAGCATCTTTACCGGCTGGCCGGGGCCACGCCGTCGACGCGCCCGGCGCCGCGCGAGACGATCAGTGCGCCGCTGCGTCACCTGCTCGACGGCTACGGCACCGTGCCCGCCTTCGTGCTCAATCCGGCCAAAGACTTCATGGCGCTCAACGCTCTGGCCGGGGCGCTGTTCGCACCGTTCCGGGCGGTGGACAACCTGGCCCGCATGACGT
Source organism: Paractinoplanes bogorensis (assembly GCF_018829635.1). Classification (GTDB taxonomy): domain Bacteria; phylum Actinomycetota; class Actinomycetes; order Mycobacteriales; family Micromonosporaceae; genus Actinoplanes; species Actinoplanes bogorensis. The sequence goes on along the minus strand of NZ_JAHKKG010000010.1, from coordinate 390,876 downwards.
TCCTCGACCCGGCGGCGCGGCGTTTCTTCCCGGAGTGGGATCGGTTCGCCGAGTCGATCGTGGCCGGGCTGCGCCACGCCGAGGGTCTCGACCCGGCCTATCCGCGGCTGCGCGAGGTGGTGGGCACGCTGATCGAGCAGAGCGAGAGCTTCGCCGCGTTGTGGTCGGCGCAGACCGTCTACGGCAAGAGCCAGGACCCGACGCGGATCGTCCACCCCGACGTGGGGCCGATGGCGTTGGTGTCGCAGTCCTTCGACGTACGGGGTGCCGAGGGTCAGCTGCTGGTCGTCTATCAGCCCGAGCCCGGCACGGCCGACGCGCAGGCCCTGACTCTGCTGGGCACACTCGCTGCGACGGAAATGGTCAGCGGTGAGCGAACGCGGCGGGGTGGTGGTGGGTGGTGAGCGGCGTGGCGCGGGTCAGCGGTGAGTGGGCGTGGCGGACGCGTTGACCGGGCGCGCGGCGTGGGCGGGGACCCGCCGGACGCGTTGGCGCGCGCCCGGCGGGTGGTGGTCACGGGGCCCAGGGGGCTACGACGTTCCAGACGCTGTCGTTCGGGAACAGGCTTGGCGTGTTCCAGGCTGGGCCGCCGGAACCCTGGGAACGCCAGACCTCCGCGTTGTAGTGCCGCATGTAGGAGCCGGCGTAGTTGTACGACTCCAGGGATACGCCGGAGCCGGTCTGGCCCTGCCGGGCGCACCACGTGGCGTCGGCGCGGAACAGGGCGTCGGAGCCGGAACCGATGCGGATGCGGGAATCGCTGTGCCGCAGGTAGTTTCCGGGCACGTTGACCGCCTCGAGCGAGTAGCACGACGAGTCGGCCAGGCCGGGGCGTACCCAGAAGGTGGCGTCGTTCTTTGTGAGGGCATCGCTGGAGCCGGTGACGGGATCCGTGCGTACGAGGGAATTCTGGTGACGCATGTAGCGGCTCGTCACGTTCTGGGCCTGCAGCGAGATGCGGCCGTTCACCGGCAGGGTCACGCGGGGGAGCGGCGCCTGACCGGCCGCGGCCAGCATGCCCTGGTGGGCCGCCCGCACCCGGTTCAGGTCCATCTTGGTGACGCGCCGGTCGTACGTGAAGAAGCCGTTGACCTCGCCCTCCAGATCGGTGATCTCGGTGTAGACCGTGGCGCTCAGGGTGCCGTTGCGGATCAGCTGGGCGGCCGAGTTGGCCAGCTGGACGTAGCGGTCGGTCAGCGCCGTCTGCGAGCTGACCTGCTCGTACGCGCCGAACTGACCGTTCGGGCTGTACTGGTTGCCGGGCGTCTGCAGGCTGGTGCCGCCGAATTCGCCCAGCGCCGACCAGCGGGTCGAGGTGGCCCGGGGCGCCTCGGGACCCGTGTAGTGGTGGTGGTCGAGCAGGTCACCGTTGCCGGGGTCGCCGAGGGACTGGCAGCAGTTGTAGCCGCTGTGCACGTTCATGTAACGGGTCGGGTCGTACGCCTTGAGCTCGTTGCCGACCCGGGTCGTGGTGGCCAGGCTGGTCTCGCCCCAGCCCTCGTTGTACGGGGTGTAGAGCACGACGGCGGGGGAGAAGCGGTGCTCGTCGATGATCTCGCGCGCCTCGGTCTCCCACTGGGCCTGCTGGGCGGCGTTGGCGTTGATGTTGCCGTCGGCCGTCATCGACGGGATGTCCTGCCAGACCAGCAGTCCGAGGCGGTCGGCCCAGTAGTACCAGCGGGCCGGTTCGACCTTGATGTGCTTGCGGACCATGTTGAAGCCGAGGTCCTTGATCTTCTGCAGGTCGGAGGCGAGCGCGGCGTCGGTGGGCGCGGTGTACAGCCCGTCGGGCCAGAAGCCCTGGTCGAGCGGGCCGATGTGCGGGACGAACTGGCCGTTGAGGGTGGGCCGGCGGACGCCGTTGATGGTGGCGGTGCCGACCTCGCGCATGCCGAAGTAGTGCGTGGTCTGGTCGACGGTCGCCCCGGAGGCGTTCCGCAGGGACACGCGCAGGTTGTAGAGGAACGGGTCGCTGGGTGACCAGCGGCGCGCGCTGGGCACGGGCACGGTGAACTCGGTGAAACCGCCGGTGGCCGTGCCGACGACCGTGGTGCCGTTCAGGGCTTCGGCGAACACCGAGTGGCCGCTGACGTTGCCGCGCGTGAAGACCCGTACGCGCAAAGTGTTGTTGGCCAGGTTGGGGTAGTAGTCGACGCTGTAGATCGAGCTGGTCGGGGTCGGTTCCATCCACACGGTCTGCCAGATGCCGGACGACGGCGTGTAGAAGATGCCGGACGGCGTGGTGGTCTGTTTGCCGAGCGCCTGCACCATGCCGTTCTGCTCGGTGTCGGTCGGGTCCCAGACCTTCACGACGAGTTCGTTGGTGCCGCCGTTGAGGGCGGGCGTGATGTCGGCCTCGAATCGGTCGTAGCCGCCGCGGTGGGTGGCCACCTGCTGGCCGTTGACCCAGACGGTGCTCTCCCAGTCGACCGCGCCGAAGTGCAGCTGGATGCGGCGGCCGTTCCAGCCGGCCGGGACGGTGAAGGTGCGGCGGTAGAACAGGTAGTGCCGGTTGTCGTTGGCCGGGCGCATGACGCCGGACAGGGCCGATTCCACCGGGTACGGGACGTTGATGCGCTCGGGCAGGGTGACGCCGAACTGCGGCGCGTCGTTGGTGGCCGACTGCCGCAGCTGCCATTCGCCGTTCAGGTTCTGCCAGTCGGGGCGGACCATCTGCGGGCGGGGGTACTCCGGCAGGGGATTGGCCGGGTTGACCTGGCTGGTCCACGGGGTGGTCAGCGGCGGGGTCTTGATCGGGGCGGCCTGCGCGGGGGTGGCGCCGACGACCGAGGTGGACAGGGCACAGAGGGCGGCCGCCAGGACCGCCAGGAATCGGGGACGGGGGATGGGGGCCATGCGCCCTCCTAAAGCGTGTGAACGCGGCGTCACCAGTGGGTTACAAGAGTCGATAGATTGACATGTATGAACGCAGGGCAGCAATAGTCAAACCCAAAGCCACATGGGTTAAATGAAATCGAACACAATCGATCAGCGGGCGCGGGCCAGGAGCATGCCCTGGGCGAGCCGGGCGATCTCGGCCGTCGCCGGGGAGAGGACGGCCGATTCGCGCTGCACCAGGGCGATCGTGTCGTAGAGCGGCTCGGCGAACGCGACCGTGCCGACGCCGTCGGGGAAGGCCGAGCTCTCGGCCACGGCGCGGGAGATGAAGGTGTCGCCGACGCCGCGGGCGACCAGGCGCAGCGCGGCCTCGACGTGCTCGACCTCGATCATGGCGTCCAGCTTCACGCCCTCCAGCTGGGCCCGTTCGGCGAGCTGGCGACGGGTCGGGTCGCGCCAGCCGTAGTGGGCGTCGTAGAGGATGAGCCGCGCCTCGGCCAGCCGCCGGGTGGTCATCGGATCGGTCAGCCGTTCCGGGTCGGCGCTGGCGAACAGCACCTCGTCGCGCAGCAGGGGGCGTACCCGAAGGCCGGCGTCGTCGATCGGCAGCACCACCAGGCCGGCCTCGAGCTGCCCGGCGGCGACCGACGCGGCCACGTCGACCGAGTTCTGGCCGACCAGCCGTACGTGCACCTTGGGGTAGGCCTGGTGGAACTCCTTCACCAGGTCGGTCAGGAAGTAGTAGTCGGCGTTGCGCAGGACGCCGAAGGTGGCGACACCGCCGCCCAGCGAGCGCAGGGCCAGCAGTGCTTCGTCGGCGCTGTCGGCGGCGGCGACGGACTGTTCGGCGTACGACAGGAGGGCCTCTCCGGCCGTGGTCAGCACGAGGCGCCGGGGCTGGCGGGTGAACAGCGGGAGGTGGTATTCCTCCTCGAGCCGGCGCACCAGCTCGGACACCGAGGCCTGGCTCATGCGCATCTCTTCGGCGGCCGCGGTGAAAGATCCGGATCTGGCGGCGGCCAGAAACGCGCGTAACTGATTCAGTGTCACCCAAATCACCCTACCCACAGGAAAACCCTGTGGTTCCTACAAGAAGAAACAATGTTTACGGGGTCTGCATACGTATGACAAAGTCTCGCCCATGCAGCTGATCCCCTCCCGCATCGTGCACCTCGACGGCGCGTACAAGGTGCTCAAGGCCCCCGGCGTCGACGGGCCGCCCGCCCAGCGTGACCCCAGGGTCGTCGCCACCGTCAGCGAGATGCTCTCGACCATCGAGAAGGGCGGCATGGACGCGGTCCTGTCCTACGCCCGCAAGCTCGACAACTGGGCCGGTGGCGACGTCGAGGTCGACCTGTCGAAGCCGGTGACCGGTGAACTGCCCGAAAAGCTGTGCGCCGCCCTCGATCTGGGCGCCGAGCGCACCCGGGCCTTCGCCACCCTGACCCGCGAGAAGCTGGTCGACTTCGAGGCCGAGCTGGTGCCGGGCCTGACCGTCGGGCACCGCTACATCCCGATCGCCCGGGTCGGCGCCTATCTGCCCGCGGGCCGGTTCCCGCTGCTGGCCAGCGCGTTCATGACGGTCAACGTGGCCAAGGCGGCCGGCGTCGGCACGGTAATCGGGTGCACGCCGCCGCAGCCCGACGGCCGGCCCAGCCCGGCGGTCGTCTACACGGCCCAGGTCACCGGGGCCGACCGGCTGTTCTGCATCGGCGGTGTGCAGGCCCTGGCCGCCATGGCGTTCGGACTGCTCGGTGACCTGCCGGTGGACATGCTGGTGGGCGCCGGTAACGCGTACGTCGCCGAGGCCAAGCGCCAGCTCTTCGGTCGCGTCGCGATCGACCTGCTGGCCGGGCCGTCCGAGGTCGCGGTGATCGCCGACGAGACGGCCCGGGCCGACCTGGTCGCGGCCGATCTGCTCGGTCAGGCCGAGCACGGCCCCGACTCGCCCTCGGCCCTGGTCACCACGTCGGAGGAGCTGGGCCGGGCGGTGATCGACGAGGTCGAGCGGCAACTGGCCACGCTGAGCACGAACGACATCGCCGGACCGGCCTGGCGCGACCACGGCAGCGTCGTCTGGGCCCAGGACCGGGAGACCGCGGTCGCGCTGATGGACGAGTACGCCCCCGAGCACCTCGAGGTGCAGACCGCCGACGACGACTGGTACCTGGCCCACCTGACCAACTACGGCTCGGTCTTCCTCGGCGAGGCCAGCACCGTCGCCTACTCCGACAAGGGCATGGCCGGCACCAACCACGTGCTGCCGACCGCGGGCGGGGCCCGGCACTCGGCCGGACTGTCCGTCTCGCGCTTCCTCAAGCCGCTCACGTTCCAGCGGGTCACCACGGCGGCGACCCCCGAGCTGGCCGTGGCCGTCGACGAGATGTCGACGTACGAGGGAATGGCGGCCCACCGGGCGACCGCCACCCGCCGCATGGATCTCTGGGCCTGACGCCCTTTTCTCGGACAAGGAGCGGAGACCGTCGTGGGAGTGCTGTTCGAGGCGCGTGGCCTCATCAAGCGGTACGGGCATGTCGAAGCGCTGGGTGGCGCCGACTTCACCCTGAACGAGGGCGAGGTCGTGGCCCTGATCGGCGACAACGGCGCGGGCAAGAGCACGCTCGTGAAGTGCATGTCCGGCGTCGAGTCGCCCGACGAGGGTGAGCTGCTGCTGCGCGGCACGCCGATCACGATGGCCTCCCCGTCGGACGCCCGGAAGCACGGCATCGAGACCGTCTATCAGGACCTCGCGCTCGCCCCCGAGCTCGGGCCGGCCGAGAACACGTACATCGGGCGCGAGCTGCTCAAGCCGGGGCTGATGGGCAAGCTCGGCGTGCTCGACAAGAAGACCATGCGGGCCAAGGCGGCCGAGGCCTTCACCTCGATGGGCACCGACGTCAAGGACCTCGACGCGCCGGTCTCCGCCCTGTCCGGTGGCCAGAAGCAGAGCGTGGCGATCTGCCGGGCGGTGATGTGGGCCAGCGGCATCGTCTTCATGGACGAGCCGACGGCCGCGCTCGGCGTCCGGCAGACCCGCAACGTCCTCAAGCTGATCCGCCGGGTCGCCGAGACCGGGGTCTCGGTCGTGCTGATCAGCCACAACATGACCGAGGTGCTCGAGGTCGCCGACCGCATCGAGGTGCTGCGGCTGGGCAAGCGGGTCGCCCGCTACGACGCCGCGGACAGCAACGTCGAGCAGCTCGTCGGCGCCATGACCGGCGCCCTGGACACGGGAGACATCAAGTGACAGCGACGGTGACCCCGGCCCGGCGGGTCCGGTCGAAACTCTTCGGCGCGACCGCCTTCTATCTGCTCGGCGTCATCGTTGCGATGGCGATCGTCTTCAGCATCATCCGGCCCGACGCGTTCCCCACGTTCGCGAACAGCCGCAACATCCTCACCGACGTCAGCATCCTGCTGGTGATCGCGGTCGGGACGACGTACGTGATGGTCGCGGCCGGTTTCGACCTCTCGGTCGGCTCGGTCCTCGTGTTCGCCGGCGTGATGGGGGCCAAGGTCATGGCCGCGACCGGTGGGGAGGGCTGGACCACCGTCGTGATCGGGCTGGTCGTCGCCCTGATCTCGGGTGTGGTCTGGGGCGTCTTCAACGGCGTGTGCATCACCGTCTTCAAGGTGCCGGCGCTGATCACGACGCTGGGCTCGATGGGCGCCGCGCTCGGCATCGCCCGGCTCATCACCAACGGCAACGACATCCGTACGGTGCCGCTCTCGATGATCAAGTTTTCGGTCGCCGAGTTCCTCGGCCTGCCCTGGATCGTCTGGATCGCCGCCGTCGTCGCGGTGGTCGGCGGGGTGGTGCTGCACGTGACCCGGTTCGGCCGCCGCACATACGTCATCGGATCGAACGACGAGGCCGCCCGCCGCGGCGGCGTCAACGTCAACGCCCACCTCATCAAGCTGTACGCACTGAGCGGGTTGTGCGCCGGGTTCGCCGGCTTCCTCTCGCTGGTGCGGTTCTCCACCACCACGATCACCGGGCACAGCACCGACGCCCTGCAGGTGATCACCGGCGTCGTTCTCGGGGGAACGAGCCTCTTCGGCGGCATCGGCACAGTCGCCGGAACCGTCGTCGGCATGTTCGTCTCGGCAGTCCTGAACAACGGCCTCATCGTCATCGACGTCGAGCCGTTCTGGCAGGAGGTGGCGATCGGATTCATTCTCATCGTCGCCGTCTACATCGACCAGCGTCGGCGTCGCCGGCGTAGTCGAGCCTGATCCTCCCCTCGAAAGGCTTCTGACCATGCGCAAGCCCTTCGCCCTCGCGGCGGTCCTTCCCCTCGTGCTCACGGCCGCGGCGTGCGGCAGCAGCGACTCCTCCGGCAGCACGTCTTCAGGCCCGGCCGGCAAGAAGGTCGTCTACGTCCAGGGCATGTCCGGCATCCCGTTCTACCAGACGGTTTCCTGCGGAGCGGCCGAGGCGGCCAAGGCGGCCGGCATCGAGTTCTCGTCACAGGGCGCGTCCGAGTGGGACGTCGCCAAACAGACGCAGATCGTCGACGCGCTGGTGGCCTCGAAACCGGACGCCATCATGATCTCGGTGACCGACACCAAGGCGATGATCGCCCCGCTGATCAAGGCCAAGGCGGCCGGCATCCCGATCATCGGCATCGACGACAACCTGCAGGACGAGTCGGTGATGAACACCTACATCCAGTCCGACTCGATCGAGGGCGGCAAGCTGGCCGGCAAGAAGATGGGCGAGCTGCTCGGCGGCAAGGGCGCGGTGATGGCGCTGAACAACGAGCCCGGCACCCCGATCGGTGACGCCCGGGTCGACGGCTTCAAGCAGGGCATCGCCGAGTTCCCCGGGATCAAGTTCCTCGGCGTGCAGTACACCCAGAACACCACCGCCAAGGCCGCGAACATCACCTCGACCACGGCGACCTCGAACGCGGAGTTGAACGGCATCTTCGGCGTCACCACCAACAACACCGAGGGTGCGGTCACCGGCCTGCGCGAGGCCAAGAAGACCGGCGCGGTCAAGGTCGTCGGGTACGACACGTCGGACCCGATCGTCGAGGCGCTCAAGAACGGCGCGGCCGACGCCCTGGTCGTGCAGTACCCGTTCGGCGAGGGCAAGGCCGGCATCGACTCGGCGCAGAAGATCTGGGCCAAGCAGGACGTGCCGAAGAAGCAGAGCTCGCCCTTCGTCGTCGCCACCAAGGACAACCTGTCCACGCCCGAGGTGCAGGAATACATCTACAAGATGGACTGCGCCTGATGGGGGACAACGCGGAGGAGACCGGCGGCCCGATCATCGGGCCGACGCTCGGGGACGGTCCGTCGAAGCGCACCATGCCCCGCGACTACCGCATCGCGCTCAAGCCGGCCAACGGCACCGACACCCGGGCCGCGGCGGCCGTCCGGGAGGCGACCGGTCGCCGCCAGTCGATGAACGGCTTCGAGGACACGTACGTCGACGTCATCGACTACATCCTGCGGATCACCCACCGCATCTGGGAGGACCAGGACGTCGGCTACATCTACGACACGTACGCCCCGGGCTGTTTCGTCTTCGACGACAGCGGCGCCAACTGGGGCGTGGAGCGGGTCGTGACCGGCACCATGCAGAGCCTGCACGCTTTCCCCGACCTGCGCTCGTACGCCGACGACGTGATCTGGGCCGGCAGCGACAGCGAGGGGTTCGTCACCTCGCACCGCTACATCACCACCGGACACCACCTCGGCCCGTGGCAGTACGGCCCGGCGACCGGCCGGCCGGTGACCATGTGGGGCATCGCCAACTGTGTGGTCAAGGACAACGAGATCTTCGAGGAGTGGGTCCTCTACAACACCGCCACCAAGCTGGCCCAGGTCGGCGTGAACGTGGCCGAGGCGGCCCGGGCGTACGGCAACGAGATGCACGCCTTCCCAGCGGCCGGTCGCTACCTGCCCGAGGTGCACCGGCTCGAGGGCGGCCGCAAGCCCGAGTACTACCCGGAGCTGGCGCCGGGCGAGTTCGACCCGGAGCACTTCGCCCGCAAACTGTTCCACGACGCGTACAACCGCCGGGATCTGTCCACGATCGACCGGGCGTACGCGACCACGGCCCGGTGGCGCAGCGCCTCCAACCGATCCGGCACCGGCCCGCAGGACGTCAAGGGCTTCGCCCGCAGCCTGATGGCGACCTTCCCCGACCTGGGGATGCGGGTCGACGAGGTCTACTGGATGGGCAACGACGCCGACGGCTACCGGCTCTCGGTGCGCTGGTCGGCCTCGGGCAGCCACCGCGGCTTCGGCCTGTACGGCAGTCCGACCGGTCGCCGGGTGCGTCTCTGGGGCATTTCCCAGCTGTACGTGTCGGTCACCGAGCACGGGCCGCGGGTGACCGAGGACTGGACCATGTTCAACGAGTTCGACGTGATGGCCCAGATCCTGGCCGACGAACCCGCGCAGCTCGTTCCATGACCGGGCCGCTGCAGGTCGCGTGCGTGCAGCTCGCCCCGGTGGCCGGCGCGGACGACGACAATGCGGCCCGGTCGGTGGCGGCCGTCGCGAGCGCGGTGGCGGGCGGAGCCGGGCTGGTCGTCCTGCCCGAGCTGGTGACGAGCGGGTACCCGTTTGAATCCGTACGGGAAGCACGCTCCTCGGCTCTGCCCCCGGACGCGCCGATCTTTGCCGAATGGGCCCGCGCGGCCGGTGACGCGGTCGTGGTCGGGGGGTTCGCCGAGCGCGGCGGCAGCGGCAAGGTCTACAACAGCGCCGTGCTGGTCGACCGCACCGGCGTGCGGACGGTGTATCGCAAGACGCACCTGTGGGACAGCGAGCACCGCTTCTTCACGCCGGGCACCGCGCCGCCGCCCGTGATCGACACCGCGGCCGGCCGGATCGGCGTGCTGATCTGCTACGACATGGAGTTCCCGGAGATGACCCGGGGGCTGGCCGCGCGCGGTGCCGAGGTGCTCGCCGTGCCGGTCAACTGGCCGCTCGTCGACCGGCCGGTCGGCGAGCGTGCCCCCGAGGTGGTCATCGCCATGGCCGCGGCGCGGGTCAACCGGCTCGCCATCGCCTGCTGCGACCGGTCCGGAGACGACCGCGGACAGGTGTGGACCGAGGGCACGACGATCATCGGCGCCGACGGCTGGGTGCTGGCCGAGACCCCGTACGCCCGGGGTGACCGGGGCCTGCCGATCTGGGGCAGCGAACCCGACGGGCTCGAGGTCGTCCGCGCCCGCCTCGACCCGGCCCGCAGCCGCGACAAGACGATCTCAGCGCACAACGACCTGCTCGGCGACCGTCGCCCCGACGTGTACGCCGCACTGATGGGAGATGCTCAGTAATGGCCACTCAGGTGAAGTCCGCCCTCCCGGCCGAGCGAGCGGTCACCGACCCGGCCGTCGCCGCCACCGTGACCGGGATCCTCGACGACGTCGGCCGCCGCGGTGACGCCGCGATCCGCGAGTACAGCGAGAAGTTCGACAAGTGGTCGCCCGAGTCGTTCCGGCTGTCGGCGGAACAGGTCGCCGAGATCGTCGCAACCGTGCCCGAGCAGGTGATCGAGGACATCCGGTTCGTGCAGGACCAGGTGCGCCGGTTCGCCCAGCACCAGCGGGACTCGCTGACCGACTTCGAGGTCGAGACGCTGCCCGGGGTGTTCCTGGGCCAGAAGCAGGTGCCGGTGGCCGCGGTCGGCGCCTACGTGCCGGGCGGCCGCTATCCGCTGACCGCCTCGGCCCACATGACCATCGTGACCGCGAAGGTGGCCGGCGTGCCCCGGGTCGTGGCCTGCACCCCGCCGATCCGTGGCGAGATCCCGTCCGCCACCGTGGCCGCGATGGCAATGGCCGGCGCCGACGAGATCTATCTGCTCGGCGGCGTCCAGGCGATGGCCGCGATGGCGCTGGGCACCGCATCGATCCAGAAGGTCGACCTCATCGCCGGGCCCGGCAACGCCTATGTGGCCGAGGCCAAGCGGCAGCTCTTCGGTCAGGTCGGCATCGACCTGTTCGCCGGACCGACCGAGATCCTGGTGATCGCCGACGACGACGCCGACCCGTTCGTCGTCGCGGTCGACCTGCTCAGCCAGGCCGAGCACGGACCGGATTCGCCGGCCGTGCTGGTGACGACCTCGTCCTCGTTGGCGGAACGGGTGATCGAGCACGTCGACGAGATCCTGGTCGACATGCCGACCCGGGACATGGCCGGCCCGGCGTGGCGCGACCACGGGCAGGTCATCGTCACCGAGGGCCTGGACGAGGCGTACGCGGTGGCCGACTCCTTCGCCAGCGAGCACGTCGAGGTGCTGACCCGCGAACCCCGGCTGGCCCTGGAGAAGATGCAGCACTACGGCGCGCTGTTCCTGGGTGAGGGGACCTGTGTGTCGTACGGGGACAAGGTCATCGGCACCAACCACGTGCTGCCGACCCGGGGCAACGCCCGGTTCACCGGTGGCCTGTGGGTCGGCAAGTATCTGCGGACCGTGACCTATCAGGAGGTCGTCACGCACGAGGCGTCGGCCATGCTCGGGGACGTCTGCGGTCGCGCGGCCCGGGTCGAGCTGTTCGAGGGGCACGCCCGCTCCGGCGACGTGCGGGCCGCGAAGTATCGGGGCACGTCGTTGCCGTGGTCGGAGCACAAGTATGCCTGAGCGCCTGACCGGGCGTACGGCGCTGGTCAGTGGGGCCGGCAACGGTCTGGGGCGGGCGATCGCGCGCGCCCTGGACGCCGAGGGGGCGCGGGTCGTGCTGGTCGGGCGTCGTCGCGAGCCGCTGCTGGACACACTGGCCGCGCTCGGTTCGGCCCGGGTCGCCACGGCCGACGTGTCCGACCCGGCCTCGGTCGACGCGCTGCGCCACGAGCTGCGCGACGAGCAGGTGTCGATCCTGGTCAACAACGCCGGCGTGGCCGGGCCGGTCAAGCAGCTGACCGAGATCGAGCCGCACGAGTGGGACGAGGTGTTCGCCGTCAACGTGCGCGGCGTCTACCTGATGTGCCGGGCCTTCGTGCCGGGCATGGTCGCGCGCGCTTCGGGCGACGTCATCAACGTCGCTTCGGTCACCGGCAAGAGACCCCTTCCCGGCCGTACGCCCTATGCCGCCTCCAAAACCGCAGTGCACGGGCTGACCGTCACCCTCGGGTCCGAGGTGGGCACCGCGGGAGTACGGGTCAACAGTCTGTCGCCGGGTCCGGTCGCCGGTCCGCGGATGGAACGCAATTTCCGGCTCGAGGCGGAGCGTTCCGGCATCACGGTCGAGGAGGCCGAACGGGCCTTCGTCAGCCGGTCCTCGCTGGGCCGGATGGTCACCGAGACCGAGGTCGGCGACGCCGTCGTGGCGATGCTGGGGATGGGCGGGCTGCACTGCGCCGACATCGACCTGTCGGCCGGGATGGTGGCCCGGTGATCGATCTGGTGCTGCTGCCGGGGATGCTCGGCAGCAGCGCGGTCTGGGACGACGTCGTCGCGTTGCTGCCCTTTCCGACGCACCCCGCCCGTCTCGAGGCGCACGACAACGTGCCCGCCCTCGCGACCGCGGTGCTGGCCGGGGCGCCGCCACGGTTCGCGGTGGCCGGGCATTCGTTCGGTGCCGTGGTGGCCTTCGAGATGCAGCGTCAGGCGCCCGAGCGGGTGCTGGGACTGGCCGTGGTGAACGGCAGCGCCCGCGGACCCAGCGACGCGCAGCGGGCCGCCTGGAACTCCTGGCGTGAGCGCACCGAGAGCGGCGAGTTCGACACGGTGGTCGTGGAGCTGGCCCGGTCGACCCTGCCCGAGACCCGGCCGGACCTGGTCGGCCGCAACGCCGCCATGGGACACGCGATGGGTGCCGCCGCCTTCCTCCGTCAGCTGTCGGCGCAGCTGACCCGGCCGGACAGCGTGCCCGGCCTGCCCGCGATCGGGGTACCGACGGTGGCGGTGGCCGGCGCCCTGGACCAGATCTGCCCGCCCGCGCTGCAACACGAGATCGCCGGGCACGTCCCGGGCGCGCGGCTGATCACGCTGCCCGGCACCGGCCACATGTCGCCGCTGGAAAACCCGGTGGGCGTGGCCGGCGCGCTGCGCGCCGGGCTACTCGGAGCCTAAGGCCTACGGCCTTAGGTGGGTCGACCGCGGCACCGGCACCACGGGGTGCACGACGCGGCGGCCCAGCCCGGTGAACCCGCCGATCCGTTCCAGCAGAAGGGATACCGCGCTGCGCAGCATCTCGTCGAACGGCACCCGGATCGTCGACAGCTCGACCAGCGGCCAGGACGCGGTCTCGATGTCGTCGAAGCCGACCAGCGCCACATCGCGCGGCACCCGCAGGCCGGCCGCGTGCGCCGCGTTCAGCGCGCCGATCGCGATCGTGTCGTTGGCGCAGAACAGAGCGGTCGGTGCCGTACGCCCTCCGGTCACCTCGGCCAGCGACCGGAACCCGTGGCTCATCTCGAATCCGCCGTAGCGCACCCACCGGTCGGGCAGGTCGACGCCGGCCTCGGTGAGCACCCGCCGGAAACCGGCCTCCCGCTCGCGGCCGGTGCTGGTGTCGGCCGGCCCGAACAGCGCGCCGATCCGCTCGTGCCCGGCCTCGAGGAGCATGCGGGCGGCGGCGGCCCCGCCCTCGGCGTCGTCGGCCACGGCGGCGTCGACGTCGGGGTCGGAGCTGTGCCGCTGCACCAGCACGACCGGGATGCCGCGGCCGCGCAACGTGTCGGGCAGCGTGGAGGCCAGCCGGGAGGCGCTCACGATCACACCGTCGACCGAGCCGTCGGCCAGCTGCGTCTCGACGTCACGCTCGCCGTGCGACGCGACCAGGCCGAGTTCGTAGCCGTGCCCGGCCAGTTCGTCGTGCATCCGGCCGACGAGCAGCGGCCACAGCGGGTTGTCGAGGTCGATGACCATCGCCACCCGGTTGGTGGCGCCGGTCGACAAGGCCCGGGCGCGCGAACTCGGCACATAGTGCAGTGCCGCCGCGGCTTCGAGGACCTTTTTCACCGTACGGGATCCGATGTTCGGGTCGTTGCGCAAGGCTCGGGACACAGTGGACTGGGAGACGCCCGCCGCACGGGCGACGTCGAAGCTGGTGACCCGGCCCTCGCTCGCCATCGTCAGTAACCGCCGCCCGTGTCCGTCTCGTGCCCGCCCCGGACGGCGGTCCGTGACTCGGCCGTCGCGGACGGCTGGTCGCCGCGGACGGCGGTCAGCGACTCGGGGCCCGCGGACGGCTGGTTGCCGCGGACGGCGGTCAGTGACTCGGCCGTCGCGGACGGCTGGTCGCCTCGTACGACGGCCAGCGACTCGGCCGCCGCGGCCCGCAGCAGCATGATGTCGTTCATCGGCACCACCAGGTCGTAGCCCTGGTCGGCCAGCCGGCGGGCGGTTGCCGCGTCGCCGCAGAACGACCCGGCCGCCAGCCCGGCGCTGTGTGCGGCCTCGAGCACTTCGGCCCACGCCGCGTCGACCTCGGGCGTCGGCCGGCCTGGCTCGACACCGATCGACATGGCGAGATCGTTCGGGCCCACGAACAGACCGTACAGCCCCGGGGTGGCGGCGATCTCGCGCACGGCGGCCAGGGCCGGCGCCGACTCGATCATGGCCCAGCCCATCACCTCGTCGTTGGCCCGCGCGAGATAATCGGGCCCGCCCTGCAGTGCCGCGCGGGCCGGGCCGTAGCTGCGCCGGCCCAGCGGGGGATAGCGCAGCGCGGCCACGAAATCGGCGGCCTGTTGCGGGGTGTCGACGCCGGGGCCGATCACCGCGTAGGCGCCCGCGTCGAGCACCTTGCCGATCGTGGCCGCCTCGAGCGAGGGCACCCGCACCCACGGCTCGGCCGGCCCGGCGCTGACCGCCTGGAGCAGGGGCACGAGGGTGTCGAACCCGAACATGCCGTGCTGCAGGTCGATCGTCACCGCGTCGTAGCCCGCATGGGAGAGGGACTCGGCGACATAGCCGCTGCCGGTGGCGACCCACGCGCCGACGACGGTGCGACCCTGGGCCACTGCTTCGCGCACTCTGCTGTTCCGCACGGCGCACAGCCTACTACGTATGCATTGGCTATTTCATATTGCCCAGGCCTTGACGGTTCCGCGTCCCGGGCGCCTACAGTGCATGCGTATGCATTCGACTGGGAAGGTGATTTCCATGCCCGACGACGTCCACGTCTCCGCCGACGAGCTCGTCAGCCGGACCATCCTGCGTAAGGACCTCGTCCCCGACACCGCCGCGTTCCTGGACACCAAGATCCCGGGCAGCGAAACGAAGATCAACTACCCCCTGATCGGCCCCGGCGTCTCCGAGAACGGCGAGCAGGTCGTCCCGGTCGACGTCCCGCACGGGTTCAACCTCGGCGGCGCCGTCATGCCGGCCGGGACCATCAACAACCTGCATCTGCACTACACGGCCGAGGTCTTCTTCTGCTTCGGTGGCGAGTGGACGTTCCGCTGGGGTGTCGGCGGCGCCGACGGCGAGGCCACCGTGCGCGACGGCGACGTCATCTCCATCCCGACCTGGATCTTCCGCGGCTTCACCAGCGAGACCGACGACGCGTGGCTCTACACCGCGCTCGGGCGGGACGAGAGCGGCGGCCTGATCTGGGAGCCGTCGGTCATCGCCCGGGCGGCCGAGACCGGCATGTTCCTCTCGGCCGACCACCGGATCGTCGAGGTCGAGCCGGGCACCACACCCGAGGGCGTCGAACTGGTCACCCCGTTGACCCCGGCCGAGCTCGACGCGCTGCGCAAGGTGCCGCCGGCCGAGATGCGCGAACGGCTCACCCAGCCCGGCGACCTCCGGTGGCGCTCGGACGCGCTGCTCGACGCCGAACTGCCCGGCGGCGGAGCCGAGCTCGCCCTGGTCATCGGCTACGGCCTGACCGAGCACCGCGAGCAGGCGCCCCGGCTGGCCGACCCGCACGGCTTCTCGATCGCCTGGCTGCGCGCCGCGCCCGGCCACGGCATGCTCACCCACCGGATCGACGAGTCGCAGGTCCTGCTGGTCAAGAGTGGGCGCTGGCGGGTCACGCTCAACCGCGAAGACCCGGTGACGGCCGTCCTGGGCCCGTTCGACGTCCTCTCGATCCCGGTCGGAGCCTGGCGCCGCATCGAGGCCGTCGAGGGCGACGACGCCCGGCTCCTCGTGATGACGGGCGGGGACGGCCGCGTACGGCTGGATTGGGACTCTGAAGTGGTGGCCGACGCGCGGGCCAAGAATGTCGCCCTCGACGCCAACGGTTACCGGGCCCCGGCTCATTTGATCTGACCTCATCTGCATCCAGGGACGGCCGCGGTGACGAAGGAACGGGCGTAACGAGTCCATCGACGTTCACCCCGGGAGTTCCGATGCGTTCTCAGCCCGTCCGCCGCGCCGCCGCGATCGGCGCGGCCATACTGCTCAGCGTCGGCGGGGCCGCCGCGCTGGGCTCCGCCCCGGCCTACGCCAAGGCCAACTCGAAGGTCACGGTCGTCCACGGCATTCCCGGTCAGGCCGTGGACGTCTACGTCAACGGCAAGAAGACCATCCCGGACTTCCAGCCCGGAAAGGTCGCCGGGCCGCTGAGCCTGCCCGCCGGTCAGTACGACATCGCCCTGACCAAGCCCGGCGACGCCATCGGCAAGGCCCTGCTCAAGGTGGACAACGCCGAGGTGCCCGGCGATGCCAACATCAGCCTGGTCGCCCACCTGACCGCGGACGGCAAGCCGGCCCTGACGCCGTTCGTCAACGACACCAAAAAGCTGGCCGCCGGTAAGGCCCGGCTCATCGTCCGGCACGCCGCGGCCGCGCCCGCCGTGGACATCCGGGCCGGTGGCCAGCCGGTGTTCAAGGGTGTGACCAACGGCAAGGAAGGCAAGGCCGACCTGGACGCGGGCACCGTCTCGGCCGACGTGGTGCTGGCCGGCACCGACACCCGGGTGCTCGGCCCGGCCGACCTCGACCTGAAGGAAGGCACCGCGACCATCGTGTACGCGGTCGGCTCGGCCGACGACAAGTCCCTCGACCTGGTGTCGCAGTCGATCACCGGCCTGCACTCGGCGCCGGGCGGCGTCCCCAGCGGCGACGGCGGCATGGCCGACGGCAACGGCTCGCTGCCCTGGTACGGAGCCGGCGCGGTGGGCATCCTGCTCGCCCTGTTCGGCCTCACCCGGCTGGCGACCCGGCGTTCATGAGCTCGCTCGGTGGCACGCCCCGGACCCGTCCGGGGCGTGCCCTGCTCCTCGTGCTGCTCGGCGTCACCCTGGCCGTCACCTCGGGTGTCGTCGCCTGCCAGTCCGCGCCGGCCGCCGATTTCGGCACCCCGCCGGCATCTTCCGCCAGTGCACCGGGGCCGACCGTAGGCGTGCCGGGGCCGACCGCAGGCGTGCCGATCCAGGACGGTGCTCTGCCCCGGGGATCAGCCGCTGACGAAGCGCCCACGCGGCTGCGGATTCCCGCCCTCGACCTCGACGCGACGGTGGACGCTGTCGGGATCGACCCGGCGACCGGCGACTTCGCGGTCCCGCCGAGCGTGGACCAGGTCGGCTGGTACCGCTACGGCCCGGGCTTCGCCGCCGACGCCGGTTCCATCGTCATCGCCGGTCACGTCGACAGCGCGGCCGAGGGCAAGGGCGCGTTCTTCCGCCTCGGCGCCCTCGAAGCAGGCGACGCCATGACCCTGACCGGTCCGGACGGCCAGGTGCGGGCCTTCGAGGTGGTGGCTCGCGAGCGCTACCGCAAGGTGGCCATTCCGCTCGACAAGTACTTCGCCCGCGACGGCGCCGTACGGCTCACCCTGATCACCTGCGGCGGCCCGTTCGACCCCAAGACCCGGCACTACCGTGACAACGTTGTGGTCACGGCGGCGGTCCGCCCGGCCTGAGCGGGAGAATGGCAGACATGATCTACGAGGGGCAGACACGCGAACTCAACGACGGCCACCGGATCCCGCTGCTCGGGCTCGGTGTCTGGCAGGTGCGGGACGGGCGTCAGTGCGAGGACGCGGTGCGCTGGGCGCTCGACGCCGGCTACCGGCACATCGACACCGCGCAGGTCTACGGGAACGAGACCAGCGTCGGACGGGCGTTGCGGGGCAGCGGCGTACCCCGGGAAGAAGTCTTTGTCACGACCAAGCTCAACCCGAGCCGGCGTGACCCGGTGGCCGAGGCGGAGGACAGCCTGAAGCGGCTCGGCCTCGACTACCTCGACCTTTACCTGGTGCACTGGCCGCAGGGCGGACCGACCCGGGCCTGGGACGGCATGCAGCGCGCACACCAGCTCGGCCTGACCCGGTCGATCGGCGTCTCCAACTACGGTGTTCCGCAGCTCGGCACCCTCCTGCGGTCGGCCAGCACGCCGCCGGCCGTCAATCAGGTGCAGATCAGCCCGTACGAGTTCCGCCGCGCCCTGCTCGACGAGAGTGAGCGCCACGGGGTGGCCGTGGAGGCGTACAGCCCGCTCGGCACCGGCCGGCACCTCGGCAGCCGCGAGGTGGCCGGGATCGCCGAGCAGCACGGGCGCACACCGGCCCAGGTGCTGATCCGCTGGTCGCTGCAGCACGGCCTGATCGTCCTGCCCAAGTCGACGCACCGCGAGCGCATCGAGCAGAACGCCCAGGTGTTCGACTTCGAGCTCGGCCCGGACGACATGGCCGCCCTGGACCGGCTCGACCGCACCGGCGGCACCGGTGACTCACTGGAGCAACCGTGGTGGTGAGTCCCTCAGGGCCGCGGAGGCGGCCAGTTCGTCGCGGGCGGCGAGCCGGTCGAAGCCGTGGACGGGCGGATAGACGTACGGGCCGAGGGTGGCGATGAGGACGGCACCGATGGCCAGGAAGCCCATCAGAACCGGCAGGACCGGGTCGTAGCTGCCGAGCGAGTCGTAGCCCAGCCCGAGCAGCAGCGGCCCGAACGCCGAGCCGAGCACGAACGCGGCCTGCACCGAGCCGACCAGCCGGCCGAAGCTGCGCATGCCCAGGTAACGGGTGATGAGCAGGGCCAGCAGGTCGCCCTCGATGCCGAACGCGACGCCGATGAAGCCGACCGCGGCGGCCGCCCCGGCGTACGGCAGGTCCAGGAAGAACAGGCCGAGGATGGGCGCGAGCATCACGATCGGCCCGACCACGGTGCCGTGCACGCGGTCGATCAGGAGGCCACCCGCCACCCGGCCCACCAGGGAGGCCAGCCCGAAGATCACCAGCAGCGAGGCGGCCTGGTCGTCGCTGAGGCCACGGTCGGTCATCATCGGCACCAGGTGCACCTGCAGGCCGGTGACGACCACGCCGACCAGGCCCAGCCCGACCGCGATGCCCCAGAACTGCCGGGTGCGGATCGCCTCGGCGAAGCTCCGGCCGGGCAGTTCCTGCTCTACCAGGCGGCCCCGCATATGTCGTTCGGCGCGCGCCCGCACGAACAGCGTGACCATGGTGACCGGCACGACGACCGAGATCAAGGCCATGATCCCGTACGCGGAACGCCAGCCCACGGCGTCGATCAGCGCCCCGGCCAGCAGCGGAGCCAGCGCCGCGCCCAGTCCGATAAGGCCGGTCACCACGCCGACGGCCAGCGCGCGGTTGTTGTCGAACCAGCTCACCACGGCCCGGGAGGCGGGCACCATGGTCGCCGCCCCGAAGAAGCCCACGAAGAAGCAGGGCAGCAGGTAGGCCAGGGCGACCGGCGGCATCAGCCCGATCAGCGCCATCGAGCCGGCGAACAGCACGAATCCCGGGATCAGCAGGTAGCGCGCCGCGAACCGGTCGACGATCCGGGCCACCGCCAGCAGGCCGATCGCCATGCCGAGCGCGGCCACCGAGGCGGCGGCGGTGACGGTGGTGCGGCTGAACCCGGTCTCGGCCGAGATCGGATCCACGAACAGGCCGAGCGAGGCCAGGTACATCTGCGGGCCGAAGGCGGCCGCCACCCCACCGCCGACGACCACCCACCAGGGACTGCGGGGCCGGCTCATGCGGCGGCGGCGAACGGGGCGCGGGCCAGCCGTTCGGAGACGTCCCACACGCGGGCGGCATCCTCGGCGCTGCGCAGCGGCGGGTAGAGCCGCTGCTCGGCCGGGCGGCCGCCGAGGTTGCCGGGGCCGCTGGGCCCGTAGAAGGCGCCGGGGTGGGTGGCCGCCATCAGCGCGGGCAGCCCGGCGGTCTCGGCGGTGCCGATCAGGATGCCGCGCGACGACAGGCCCTGGATCAGCCGGAACTGCGGGGCGTCCTGGCCGCGGCCGATCTCGGGGCGGGCGGCCAGCAGGCTGGTCGGGGCGACGCCGGGGTGCGACAGGTTGCTGGTGATGCCCCAGCCGTTCGCCTCGCTGCGCCGCTGCAGTTCGAGTCCGAACAGCCCGAAGGCGATCTTCGACTGGCTGTAGGCCCGCATGCCGTGGTACGAGCGTTCCCAGTTCAGGTCGTCCCAGTTGATGGTGCCCCGACGGGCGGCGACGCTGATCTGCGAGGTGACCCGGGCCCGGCCCGCCCGCAGCAACGGCAGCAGGTGCCCGACCAGCGCGAAGTGGCCCAGGTGGTTGGTGCCGAACTGCAGCTCGAAGCCGTCGGCGGTGGTCTGCCGGGCCGGCGGGCGCATCACCCCGGCGTTGTTGATCAGCAGGTGGATCGGATCGCCCTCGGCGCGCAGGGTCTCGCCGAGGGCGGCGACCGACGCGAGCGAGGACAGGTCGAGGGCGCGCAGCGAGACCCGTGCGCGTGGGTTGTCGCGGCGGATGCCCGCGATCGCCCGGTCACCTTTGGCCGGGTTGCGGACCGGCAGGATCAGCTCGGCGCCGGCCGCGGCCAGCCGGGTCGCCATGATCAGGCCCATCCCGTCGCTGGCGCCGGTGATCACGACGCGCTGGCCGGTCAGGTCGGGAACGGAGATGTCGATCGGGGTGCGTGTCATCGGAGTTCTCCTCGTGCGGTCGGCTGATTTCGAGAATCAGCCACCGCCGGAGACGCATCCAGGACCTGTCGATCCCCGGCTCACCGATCCGGTTGCCGCCGGCCTGTTGCTCCCCGGCTCACCGATCTGATTGCCGCCGACCGGCGAACCAGAACCAGACGGCCAGCGCCGCGAGGATGACGCCGAGCGCGGCCAGCCCGATCACGACGCCGGTGGGGAGGCCACCCGATCCGGCCGGGGGAGCCGCGGCTGCGGAGGGAGCCGCACGTTGTGCCGGGTCGCCCACGGTGAACCCGTACGAACCCTGCACGGTGTGCCCGTCCCGGGAGACGACCCGATAGGCCACCGTGTAAGTGCCGTTGCCTATCGGCTGGGTGAGTGTCGCCGTAGCCTCGGAACCGTCGACCGCCGGGGCCGACAGCGGCAACCGTTGCCGGCCCGCGTCGCTGAGCACGACGGTGACGAACTCGGGGTTGAGCTTCTCGCTGAAGGTCAGCGTCACCGCCGTCGGTGCCGTGGTCAGCGTCTGGTCGCGGGCCGGGACGGCCGACAGCAGCTGCGCGTGCGCCCAGGCCGGGGCGGCCGGCGCGAGCACGGCCACGACCGCGGCCAGGGCGAGCAGGATCCGTTTCACGCCAGCACCTGTTCGCCGATCCAGCCGTCGTCGGCGCAGCCGGGCGGGACCGCGAAGACGGCCGAGCCGATCGGGGTGATCCATTCGTTGAGCAGGTCCTTCTCGGCCAGGCGCTGCTGGATGGGTACGAACTGGCGGGCGATGTCGCGCTGGTAGGCGGCGAAGATGAGCCCCGCGTCGGGCTGTCCGGCCGCGTTGGGCGCGCCGTCGTAGTTGTACGGCCGGCGCAGGATCTTCAGCGTCGGATCGGTGACCCGGGCCCGGGTGACGTGCGAGAAGTCCGGCATGGCGGGCAGCCCGGAGTCGTCCAGCTGGGCGAAGTCGGGCTCGTCGTGCTCCTGTGTGCCGCTGAGTGGCGCGCCGGACTCGAGGCGACGGCCGACCGCGTTCTCCTTGTCGCTGACCGCGAGGATGTCCCACTTCTCGATCTCGGCCCGGACCCGCCGGACGACCAGCTGGGTCGAGCCGTCGGCGTTCCACACGGCCGGGTCGATCTCGGGGCCGCGGGGGTTGGCGGTGCCGTCGAGCTGGCCCATGACGTTGCGCTGGGTGTGCTCGGGGGCCTGCACGCCGGGGCTGCGCCGGAAGCCCTGCTGGACCCACCGGACGGCCCCGAACGGGCGGGCGTCCTTGATCAGCATGCGCTGGGTGTGCGCGACCGTGAGCGGGTCGTCGGCGCAGATCTGCAGCAGCAGGTCACCGCCGGACCAGCGCCGCTCGAGCCGGTCGATCGTGAACGTGGGCAGGTCGGTGACGGGCGACTTCTGGCCGGCCGCGCGGTAGAGGCCGGGACCGAAGCCGAAGGTGACGGTCAGCCGGGCCGGCAGCACGGCGAGCGTCGCATCGGTGTCGCCGAGGGCCGGCGCGCCCGCGGTGAGGCGGCGCGCGTCGTCGGTGAGCAGCCGCATCATCCGGGCCAGGGCGCGCCGGTCGACGCCGCCGGCCAGGGTGAACGCCACGAACGCGGCGTGTGCGGGCGGATCCTCGGCGACACCGGCCTGGCGCGGGCCGTGGAAGTCCACGGTGGCCGTTCCGGTGTCGACGGTGGCGGCCGCCGCGACCGTGACCGGGGTGTCGTCCCGGCCGGTCGCGGCGACCACCGCGGCGCCCGCCGCCACACCGAGGCCGGCGGCTGCGCCCCCGGCGAGCAGTCGGCGCCGTGAGGTCACGGCGCCATGCTTCCCATGTCGCTGGGGGCGTAGCTCTCCTCGGCGCCCGCGAAGGGCTTGGCGATCGCGGTGAACGGGACGGTCGCGCCGTCGGCCAGCTTCAGCGTGAACGTGAGCTCGTCGCCGGGCTCGATGGCCTTGGCCGGCTTCATCAGCATCAGGTGGTCACCGCCGGGCGACAGCTCGTGGGTGCCCTTGGCCTTGATGACGAAGCCGCCCTCCTTGGGCTGCATCACCATCTTGCCGTCCTTCATCGTCATCTCGTGCAGCTCCAGCGGGGAGTCCGGAGACTCGGCGGAGGTGATCGTGATGTCGGCGTCGGTGCCGTTGACCAGGGTGCCGAAGGCGGCGGTCATCTCACCCGCCGGGCCCGCCTTCACCCACGGGTCCTTGACCGTCACGGTCGCGGCGGCCGACGGGGCCGGGGTGGGCGTGCCGCTGCCCGCGGCGTCGGTGCCGCCGCAACCGGCGAGGCCGAGGGTGGTCAGTGCGCCGGCCAGCACTACTGCGGCCCAGGTGCGAACGTTTCGCATGATGTCCGTTTCTCGAAGAGGACGACGGAGCATTGGTCCGGTCCCGGGCCGGGAAAGTTCCCGGCACCCCGGCGCTTTTCGGAGTACCGCCCCGGGCGGTGAGTCTTCGCACCACCCCGCGCCCCTTCTCGTACGGCCTAGCTGGACCGGAAGCACGGCGTCGCACCCGGCCACCAGTTGCAGACGCGATACCTGATCACCGGCGAGTGCACAGAATCCTGATCACCTGCGTTTTCGTAGGTGTGACCCGGTTCGACGAACGTATGCGTGAAGGTATGGCGGAGGGAGAGAATCTGCCGACGGATCCAGCGCGGGTGTATGCCCGGATCCAGGAGCTGAGCCGCACCTACCGGCTGCGGCGGCGGATCGTGCAGTCGGCCGGCGGTGCCCTGCTGGGGGCCGGGGCCCTGGCCGGCGTGGTCCAGATGCACGGGTTCCTGCAGGGCGGAACCGCGGTCGTGGCGCCGTCGCCGGCGGTCGCGTCGCGGGTGGTGGAAGTACCGACCCGCCTGCCCTCGCCGTCCGAGACGTTGCCGTCCGAGACGCCGCCGCCCGGTCAGGCCGAGATGGACGCCTTCTTCGCGGCCGGATACAGCTGGCCGGATGCCGAGCGCCTGGCCCGCCTGTGGCACTACCGGGATCCCACCGACGCCAAGGTCGAGGCGGGCCGTCGCCTGCTGGCCGGCAAGCGGCTCCCGCGCTGACGAAAAAGCGGGCCGGCCGTGTCGAAACACGGCCGGCCCGCCCCGATGAAATCCGGACTAGCCGCGGCGCCACTTCTGGTTCGCGCCGCCGTGGCACTCCCACAGCACCAGCGTGGCGCCGTCGTTGGGGTTCCACGCCTCGATGTCGGCGCACTTGTTGGCCTGCGGGTTCACCAGGTCACCGGCGGCCGACAGCACCCACTGCTGGGCCGGGTTGCCCGAGCAGCCGACGATCTGCAGGATCGCGCCGTTGGCGGTCGAGCCCCACGCCACGTCCAGGCACTTGTTGTTGCCCGTACGCAGGGTGCCGTTGACGAACTCCCACTTCTGGGCGGCCGAGCCGTTGCAGTTCCACATCTGGACCCGTACGCCGTCGGAGAAGTTGCCGTTCGGAATGTCCAGGCAACGGCCGTTGAGCGCGCTGATGACCGCGCCGCCCGCACCGCCGCCGGTGCCGCCGCCGCTGGTGACCAGGGCGATGCCCCAGCGCGACAGGATCGGGTTGACCGGCTGGAACCAGGTCTGCGGGTTGGCCGAGCCACAGCCGCCGGAGATGCCCGAGGTGACGCCCTGGGCCTGGTTGCCGGCGATGACCGAACCACCCGAGTCACCCGGGTTGGCGCAGGCGCTCATCCGGCTCATGCCGTACACCGGGCCGTTCGAGTAGTTGATCGTCTCGTTGCGGCCCTGCAGGGTGCCGCAGGTCCACGACGAGGTGCGGCCCGAGCGGCAGATCGACGAGCCGATGGCGGCGTCGTTCGAGCCGGCCACGATCACGTTGCCACCGGCGTAGTTGTTGACCCACGGCTGCGGGGTCCAGTTGCCGTTGGCCGCCACGTACGCCATGTCGGTGTTCGGGAACTCCGACTCCTGGAAGCTGCCCAGGTCGACGTTGTTGAAGCCCTTGACCGGGGCGCCCCGGCCGCCGCAGTGACCGGCGGTGACGAAGCCGGGCGCGCCGCCGCGGCGGGCCGGGAAGCCGACCGAGCACAGCGTGTTGCCGTTGATCACGTACTGGTCGCCGCCGCGGATGTCGTAGACCGGCTTCGGCGCGATCGCGGCGGTCTCGATGGTGATGTCGGAGACACCGCTGGCCTCGGCGAACGCGCGGGCCTCGGCCTCGGCGCCCGGCTTCACGGAGACGACGACGCTGTTGGTCGCCGGGTCGATGCGCCAGGTCCGGATGGCGTCGTCCGCCTTCGCGCCGCGCTTGTCGAGCTTCGCGCGGTCGGCCGCGAGCGCGCTCTCCCCGCGGTCGACGATCTCGGCCTCGGCGCCCTCGGCGCGGACCTGCTTGGCGGCCGCCTCGGAGGTGACGGCGACGGTGAGCCGCTCGTCGCCCTTCTTGATCCAGGCACCGCCGTACGCGTTGCCCAGCTTCGCCTTCAGGCGCTTCTGCACGATCGGGGCCGCGGCCTCGGTGCGGAGTCGCTCGGCGACCTGCTCGTCCGAGGTGAGCTTGAGGTCGCGCTTCATCGCCTTGACCACACCGGCCGGCAGGTCCAGCGTCTGCGGCACGTCGACCCGGGGATAGGCCGTGGGCTCGGGTTTGTCGTCAGCGAAGCTGATCAGGGGGGTCAGGCCGACCGCGGTCACCGCAACCGCGGCCACCGCCATCCACCGGTACGGGCGAGCCAAGGGGAGCTCCTCGTGGGGGATTCTGGGGGGAACGTGAGCAGATAGGTCCGCCCACTCGCATTGAAGTCTGCGTATCACTTAAGAAGGTGTCAAGAATTGCCCGTACGCCGTGACCTGGTGTTTGGTGGTCGGTGGCCTTAAGGGAAATTCGTAAGACTCCCTTATGAAAATGGTCGACGGATAGTGTCGTGCCGCTGCCCCGGAGTGAGGTAATCGATCCACACCACGTCGCCGCTGTCCAGACGCAGCGTCACCGTCGCGTCGCGTGGGACCGGCACCGGGAGGGTCACGTCGGCCCAGTTGGTGGCCGCGCCCCGGTTCGGCAGGGCCACGCTGTGCCGGGCGACGCCGTTGACCAGTACGGTCAGGTTCACGTTGTCCGTGGTCGTGGCGTAGCGCAGGCCGAGCGCGGTGCCGCCGGCGACATGGTCGAACGCGAGCGAGGCGCCGTTGGCGTAGATCAGTGCGGTCCGGTCGTTCGAGGCGGTCGGGTCGGCGATCGCGATGCCGGTGGTGCCGCCGTGGGGCAGGTCGGCGTACTCGGCCTCGGAACGGCCCGGCCCGGAGAAGTCGGGTGCCTCGAACGGGCGGGCGCGGCGCGGGCCGTGTTCGTACAGGGACCTGCTGATCTCGTTCTTGAATCTCGCCAGGATCAGCGGGTCGGCCTGGACGCGACTGTCGCCCCAGTAGCCGTTGGCGCAGGAGCCCGGTCGGCAGTTCCACATCGACTGCGACTTCCAGTCCGTGTTGATGTAGGCGACGCCGCGGATGATGTCGCGGTTGCGCTCGACGAACCGGAAGTAGGGGCCGTACCAGGTGTCCCAGATCTGCTGGGCGGTGACCGGCACGGTGGCGTGCGGGCCGCCGGTCGCCGGGTCGGCGAAAATGCAGCCGGCCGTCTTGTTCTCGAGGTCGAAACCCTGGGGAGCGGACTCGGAGACGAACACCGGCTTGCGGTGCCGGCGGGCGAAGTCGAGCAGGGACTGCTGCACCCGCAGTGGCGTCGACGCGATGTTCTCCGGCTTCTCGCAACCCCACTGGTAGCGGTCGAACTGCTCGCCGTAGAAATGCGACAGCCCGGCCCAGTCGACGTAGGCGTCGCCCGGGTACCAGCGGTCCCAGTGGCCGGCGGCGGTCGCGTCGAAGGGCGCCTTCTCGACCCGCGGCCACGACGCGGTCTGCCAGACGGTCGCGATCCGGCGCGCGCCGAGCTGGTCGATGCGGCGGGCGATGTAGCGGTAGGCCTGCTTGTAGAGCTCGGGGTCGTACGCGTTCCAGGCCCCGTCGAACTCGTAGCCGATCCGCAGGAACACCTCCCGCCCGGTGCGGTCGAGATAGGTGAGGAACTCGTCGAGCCACTTCCGGTAGCGGGCCACGGTGGCGGCGTCGCCCGTTCCCGCGTACGCCTTCAGCGGCGTCTGCGCCGGGTCGGACAGGTACAGGCCGACGGCCAGCCCGCCGCCGAACTCGTTGATGGTGGCCGGGAAGTCGTTCTCGCCCGAGCCGTAGTCGGTGGGCTGGAACATCCCGCTCATCGGCGCGCCGACCAGATTGGTGTAGAGCGTGACGCCGGCCGGACGGGGGAACCGGGGGTCGGTGTCGAGCACGTCGTCGCGGAAGTCGCCCAGGGTGGTGCTGTCCTGTCCCATGTAGAACAGCACGCGACCGCCGGACGGCAGGTTCCGGGCCGACAGGGGGCGACCGGCCTCGGCCGGGTGCGGTGCGACGGCCAATGCGGCGGTAGTCAGCAGAGCAGCGGCCACGGCCACCGCCGTACGGCGGAAAAGGTGTTTCGGCACGGGGTCTCCTCGGATGCCGGCGGCGGCCGACCGCGATGACCGCAGGTCGACCGCCGGGACTGCGGCGACCCTAGGCCCGCACCGGAGCGGTGACCCAGACGTTTCGAAAGACTCATTGATATGCGTCGATGCATTTGTCAGGATGGCGGCATGACGAGTGTGCGGCGGCTGGTTTCGGTCATGTCCGTGATGCTGCTGGCCGGTGCCTTCGTCGCCGCACCGGCCTCGGCCGCGCCGCCGGACACCCCGTGGCGCAAGCGGCACTGGCCGCAGACCCAGCCCTGGCAGGTCGACGAGGCGGTGGCGCTGAACGGGAAGAGCGGTCCGCAGCCGATCGACCCGCAGCGGTACGAGTTGCCCGACACGATGACCTGGGACGACTACAAACCGGTGCCGGGTACGAAGTGGGCCGACCCGTCCGTACGGGGGTCGGAGCGCAACTTCAACGGTGCGCTCGTGCTCGTCGACTACCCGAACCAGCCGTTCGTGGTCACGCAGCCGGCCGGCTCCACGATCTACGGCAACCCGTCCGGCGTACAGAATCTTGCTCGGAATGACGTTCCCGGGTTCTATCGCGACTTCCTCAACAAGCCGGGGGCGCTCAACCGCGGGCACACCATCCACGAGTACTGGATGGAGGACTCGCTCGGGAAGTTCGGCATCGAGCTGAGCGCGTTCGGGGTCTACCAGATGCCGTCCAAGAGTCACGAGTACGGCATCGAGGGCCAGTTCCAGCGCGGCGCGGGCTGCCCGGCCGGCGACACCTGCAACCGGAACCTGCGCACCGACGCCCGCGCGGCCTGGGTCGCCGCCGTCGGGGAGGCCGAGGTCGCCCGGTACGACTTCGTGTTCTACCTGTCGGCCGGGCAGGACGAGTCGGCGACCTGGCAGGAGTTCGGGCCGATGAAGTTCACCACCAAAGAGGACGTCACCGACGACTGGGGACCGCCGGACACCGCGCTGCCCAACTGGAACGCCACCCGCTACGTCGACTGGACCTCGTGGCAGGCGTCGGCCAACATCTGGCCCAACGCCACCCAGGGCAGCTCACTGCAGGCCGAGAGTTCGGGCATGTCGACCTACGCGCACGAGTTCAGCCACATCCTCGGGGTCGGTGACAACTACAACAACCCGTACGGGATCCCGGCCCGCCGCGACTACAGCGGCCCGTGGGAGATGCTCAGCCGCGGCACCTTCAACGGACCCGGTGGCCCGCACAGCCGCTGGCTGATCCCGGGCACGGCCGGCTCGTCGATGGGCGCCCAGCACATGCTGCGCAACAAGATGAAGCTCGGCATCGCCGGCCCGGTCCTCAACCTGTCCCGCGACGCGCTGGCTACCTCGGGCCTGGTCGTGACGCAGGTGACGGCCCGCTCGGCCGGGTCGGGCGGCATCAACGTGACCCTCGACGGCGGTGACCGCTCGCCCGCGTGCAACGACCCCCTCTGCGACGGCGGCGGTTACGACAACTACACGCTCGAGGTCGTCGACCGGATGGGCTTCGACAGCTTCACCCCCGACTCCGGCGTGCTGCTGGCCAAGACCAAGAACGCCGACGCCGCCCCGTTCATCTGGACGATCGACGCCAACCCGCAGGACATTGACAAGGTTGACTTCGTGCTCCCGGACGGCACCCCGCAGAAGATGACAATCGGCGACTACCGGCAGCTGTCCGACGCCCTCTTCCACGCGGGCACGGGTTCGGGGAGCCGTTTCGAGTACGTCGACACCGCGAACCGCCTGCACTTCTACGTTCTCGACCGATCCCGCAACCGCAAAGGCGTTCTCTCGTACGATGTAGCCGTGCGCTCCCTCGACGGTGCCGGCCCGGCCACCCGTGCGGTCCGCGCGTTCCCGGCCACGGCCCGTCGCGACTCTGCGGGCTGGGCGCGCTGCACGATTCCGGTCCGCAACACGGGCGCGGCCACCGATGTCTTCCGCGTCACCGCACCGGGCGCAAGCCTTCCCCGTACGGTGACAGCAGTCCCCGCCGGCCGGTCGTCCACGGTGGACGTGTGGCTCTTCGGTCGCAACCGTGCCTCGGTGACGGTCACCTCCGAGAGCGACTCGGCCGCAACAGCCACCACGACGTGCCGGGTCACCCGATGAGGCGGCGAATCTCGTCGGCGATCAGGGCGGGTTCGGTGATCGGCACGTAGTGGCCCGATCGCGCGGCGACGACGTGGCGCCCGGCCCGCTCGGCGTGTGCGGCGTTGGCCGCGGCCCGGACTGACGCGCTCATACCGTCGCCGGGCCGGCCGCCGGAGATGACGGTGACCGGGATGTCGCCGAGCCCGGGCGGGTTGCCGCGCCAGAGGGCGAGCTCGTCGAGGAACGTCCGCGCCTGCGCGATCTGGGTGCGGACGGCGGAGGTCGTGAACGCTTCGCGGACCATGTCGGCCCGGACGTCGGCCGGGACGGCGTCGAGCAGGAAACGGTACAGGCGCGGGAGCAGGCCGGTCCGGGCCAGCACCAGACCGGCCGGCCCGGCCAGCTTCTCCGCGCGCCGGAACGTCCGTCCGAACAGGACCGTGGCCGCCTCGTCGGTCGGATCGACGAGCACGAGCCCGGCGATCCGGTCCGGGCGGCGGGCGGCGGCCAGGCGCACGATCGGGCCGCCGGCGCTGTGCCCGGCCAGGACGAAAGGCCCCGGCCCGATCCCGTCGAGCAGGTCGTTGAGGTCGTCGGCCATCCGGTCGAGCGTGCGGCCGTGCGGGTCGGGGGCGGACCGGCCGAGCCCCGACCGGTCGTAGACGACCGCCCGTGCGAACCGGGCCACCAGCGGCTGCACCAGCGCCCACGACGAGCGGCTGCCCGCCGCGCCCGCCTCGAAGACGACGGTCGGTGCGTCGCTCGCCGGGGGAGCGGGCAGCGACGCGGTGTGCAGACGCCGCCCGTCGCGCGTGGTCACCCAGCTCGACGGTCCCTGCGTGTGCGCGGTGCCGTAAAGGTTCAGCCGGTACGCGCGGGTCTGCGGCAACGCTTTCAGCGCGGGCATGAGCACCCGGTACGGCATCGGAAGCGTACGGCGTACGGCGGATTGTGCCCCGACCGTGCTCGAGTCGAGCAGCCGCAGTCCCGGGTGCCAGCTCTCGACGGCATGTGGGTCGTCGCAGGCCCACTGCAGCGGCGCGGACATCTTCCGCAGGGCGTCGTGCCGGTGCTGGTTGCGGATGATCCAGCGGCCCCAGGTGTCGAACGCGATCCGGCCGTCCGGAAACCGCTCGGCGATCCGGGCGACGGCGGCCCGGGCGTCCGCCTCGGCGAGATAGGTGAGCACCGCCTCGGCGACGAAGAAGTACGGCCCCGGGCGGGACGCCACGGTGTCGAGCCAGTCGTCGTCGAGCACCGACCCGGCGATCATGGTGCGCCGCTCGGAGTCCGCGAAGAACCGCCGGCGCAGGGCCATCGAGTCGGGCAGATCGAGCTCGACCCAGTGGGCCGTGCCGTTGCCGAGGCGCTCGAACCGGGTGTTCAGCCCGGCGCCGATCTCGACCACGGTGCCGTGCGGGAACTCGGTCAGGAACTCGCGCACCCAGTGGTCGAACACCATGCCGCGCAGCACCGAACCGATCAGGCTGCGGCCACCGTCGAACTTCGCGAAGTCGTAGTCGATCGCCGCGACCAGCTCGGCGGCCCGAGGATCACGGACGAGCGGGCGGCTCTTGCCGCTCTCGACGGCCCGTCCGTACAACGGAATCAGGAGCGTTTCCTGTACGGCGCCCAGGTCGACCTTCATGGAAAGTTAGGCTAGCCTAACTCGCGACCTACGGCCCGAAGAGTCCGCGCGGCGTGGCCACGGGCCGCGTGATGAGCGTGCTCATGGCCGTGCTGATCGCCGGCATCGGGGTGTCCGGGGTACTCAGCCTGC
This sequence comes from Paractinoplanes bogorensis, assembly GCF_018829635.1. GTDB lineage: Bacteria > Actinomycetota > Actinomycetes > Mycobacteriales > Micromonosporaceae > Actinoplanes > Actinoplanes bogorensis. The sequence goes on along the minus strand of NZ_JAHKKG010000010.1, from coordinate 359,891 downwards.
AGCGGCAGCTGGGCGGCGACGCGGGTTTCTGGCCGGGCTTCGTCTTCGGGGCGGCCGTGTTCACCGTGCTGCACGTCTTCGACCTGGTGGTGGTCGACTGGCTGGTGTTCTGCCGCCTCCAGCCGCGCATCATGGTGCTGCCCGGCACCGAGGGCATGCCCGAGTACCGCGACTGGCGATTCCACTACCGGGTGTTGTTCCCGCGCCCGATCCCCTGGCCCGTGCTGCTGATCCCGGCCTACGGCCTGGCGGTCGGCGGTGGGGCGGCACTGGCCGCGGCGTTCTGACGCGCGCGCTGCTGGTTCAGGCGGGGGACAGGCCGGCGTCGGCGAAGACGTGGCGGGCCAGGGCGGAACTCAGGAACGACACGAACGCGTCCGCGCCCACCCGGTTGACGCCGGTGGTGGGGCGGATCGCGGTGTACTGATCGGCCCGGCTGGTGGCCGCGGTGAAGTCGACCGCCCGCAGGCCGCCGCCCGCCGTGACGACGTCGGTGCGGTAGACCAGGGCGGCGTCAGCGGCGCCGGAGCTGACCTGGGCCAGCGCGCTGGCCGCGTCGGGTTCGACGGTCGGCTGCCGGACGACCACGGCGGCGGCCTCGAGGGCGGCGCGGCTGCCGCTGCCGCACGGGGTGGCCTCGGCGCACAGAGCCACCCGCGCCTGCGCGAGGTCACCGACGGCGGCGACCCGTTCGCCCGTACGGGGAAGGGCGATCACGATCGGATTGCGCGCGACGACGACCGGGGTGCCGCGGTCGTGCGCGGCGGTGACCATGCCGGTGGCGGCCTCGTCGGCCGACACGAACACGTCGACCGGCATGCCGTGCAGGATGTGCTGGGCGTGTTCGAGGCCGGCGCCGTATTCGACGCTCACCCGGGCGCCGGGGAACGCCTCCTCGAACTTGGGGACCAGCCGGGTCAGCGTGTCACGCAACGGATCGGCCGCGTGCACGACGATCGTGCCGCCGGGCGCGCCCGAAGGGGCGGGGCCGGCGCTCTGGCCGTGATGATGTGCGGCGGCCGACGGGGCCGGTGGTGGCGCGGAAACGGGTGCGGGTGCGGAGACCGGGGCCGGGCCCGAGCAGGCCGAGAGGGTGACGGCGGCCAGGGCGGCGACGGTGAGGCGGCGAGGTGTCATCGGACTCCGCTCGGGGTGGATGCCGCCCGGCCCGCTGGGGACCCGGGCCGGACGGCGGGGTGGTGCGGGGTGGTGCCGCCCGGCCCGCGGACTGCGGGTCGGGCGGCGTTGACCCGTACGGGAAAATCAGCAGGCGCCCTTGTCCTGCCAGGCGCCCCACTCGCCGGTGGTGCCCGGCTCCTCGCCCTGGGTCCACCAGCGCGCGGTGTAGGCCCGGCCCTTGTGCGAGACGTTCATGCCGCCGGTGTAGACCGCCGAAGCGCTCCACGCCGACCCGCACGTGGCGGGCGGGTCGGTCGGCGGGTTCGTGGGCGGGGTGGTCGGCGGGTTGGTGGTCCCGCCACCGCTCACGTTGACGTCGACGCACGAGTAGAACGCCATCGCGGTGTCGTAGATGTTCCAGACGGCGAGGATCTTGTGCTTTCCGCTGGGCAGACCGGTCAGCTGGTGGCTGAGCGTCTGCGGCGGCTGCGCGTTGCCGTTGGTGAACGTCTGGTGCAGGCGACCGTCCACGTAGTACTGCCAGTTGAGCGTGCGGTGCATGGCCGTGTTGCGCCAGGTGAACGAGGCCGAGCTGCCGATCGAGGTGACCCGCCAGCCCTTGTTGTCGTCGTTGAGCACGGTGTACGAGCTGCCGCCGCTGCAGCTCATCGAACCCTTGGGCGCCTCGACGCTCTGGGGTTCGTACTGGATGGTGCCGCAGTTGGCGACCGCGCCGGTGGCGCACTGGTCCTGACGGCTCGGGGGACTGGTGATCCAGCCATGGGCGCTGGCCGGGCTCGCGGGGGCAATGACGGCGACGAGCGGAGCAATGAGGACGGCGGCCGCGAGCGCGGACAGTCTTCTTCTCAGGCTCATGTCGCTCCCTTCTGGGGGGATTAGGAGCATCGTCCCATCAGCGAACGTCAATACAGTTAACTTTGTCAACAGTTTCGAGACATCCGTGCCGCATCCGCGACCGGCAACGGTCAGCCGGCGTGCGGGTGAGCCGGCGCCAAGCCGTAAGCCGCGTCTTCGGCCAGCCAGGTCAGGAAGTCGGCCGGGTCGAGCGGGCGCGCGACGAAGTAGCCCTGGATCGAGTCGCAGCCCAGGTCGCGCAGGTAGTCGAACTCCTCCTGGGTCTCGGCGCCCTCGGCCACCACGTGCAGGCCGAGGGCGTGGCCCAGCTGACGGGCGGCCATCGTGACGGTCTGCCGGGTGCGGTGCTGGGTGATGTCGCGGACGAAGCTCCGGTCGATCTTCAGTTCCTGCACGGGCAGGTCGGTCAGCCGGCTCAGCGACGAGTGGCCGGTGCCGAAGTCGTCGATCGACAGGCGGACGCCGAGGCCGCGCAGGGCGTGCAGCACCCGGACGCCGTTGACCGGGTCGGCGATCAGGCCGCCCTCCGTGATCTCCAGGGTCAGGGCTTCGGCCGGCACGCCGTGGCGGCGCAACGCGCGTTCCACCATCTCGCGGACGCCGGTCTGGCCGGTCAGCATCTGCGGCGACAGGTTGACCGCGACCGACAGGTCGTGCCCGGCCCGCCGCCACGACGCACAGCCGGCCAGCGCGGTGTCCAGGATGTGCTCGGTCAGCGGTGTGATCAGGCCCGACCGCTCGGCCAGCGGGATGAACTCGTCGGGCCGCACCGGACCGTCGGGCCGCGTCCATCGGGCCAGCGCCTCGGCCCCGAGCACCCGCCCGGTCACCGGGTCGACCTTGGGCTGGTAAGCCACCCGCACCGCGCCGCTCTCGACCGCGCTGCGCAGGTCGGTGAGCAGGGCCAGGCGCCGTGGGGTGTCCTCGTCGTCCGCGCTTTCGTAGACGTGCACGCCCGTACGGGACTGCTTCGCCACATACATCGCGACGTCGGCCCGCTGCAGCAGCCGGTCGGGGTCGGTGCCGTGCCGGGGCGACACGCAGACGCCGATGCTGGCCTGGGTGGTCAGGGCGAGCCCGGAGACCGCGGTCAGCCCGGCCAGCGTGTCGTGCAGTTCGGTGGCGACGGCGAGCACGTCCTCCAACGAGGAGGCGCGGGTGATCAGCAGGGCGAACTCGTCACCGCCGAGCCGCGCCACGGTGGCCCGGTCGCCGAACCGCTCCTGGACCCGCCGGCCGACCTCGCGCAGCACGTCGTCGCCGATGCTGTGCCCGAGCGCGTCGTTGATGTCCTTGAACCGGTCGAGGTCGAACAGCAGCACGCCGACCTGACCGTGTCCGGCCGCCGCGCGCAGCTCGGCCAGCAGCTGACGGCGGTTGGGCAGGCCGGTCAGGGCGTCGTGCCGGGCGCTGTGGCTGAGCTCCTGCACCAGCCGGGCGTTGGTCAGGGCGACGCCCGCGTGGGCGACGAGCGCTTCCAGCAGCCGCAGATGCCCGGCGTCGAACTCCTCGATGTCGGCCATCGCGCCGGACACGGCCAGCACGGCGGTGGCGTCACCGAGCGCGACCGGCACCGCCATCGATTCGGGCCGCAGTATCGATTCGCCGTCGCGGACGGCCTGCCACCAGTCGTCGCTCTGAAGAGGGGGCAATACCCGGAACGTGTCCTGGCCGCTGAGCACCATGCGGGTGGCGTCGGGCAGGATCAGCTCGGCCGTCTCGCCCCGCACCAGGTCGCGTACCTGGGTCAGCACCTCGTGGGCGACCGTGGTGGCGTCGTTCGAGCCGCTGACCGCCCGGGTGAAGCGGTAGAGCGCCTCGACCTGCTCGTGCCCCTGGGTCTGCTGGGCGTAGCGCTGGAAGACCCGGAAGATGGCGAAGCTCAGGATGCCGAGCAGGGCCGCCGCCGCGAGCTGGTCGCGGACCACGATGGCGGTGATCAGGCCGAGCGCGGTGGTGACGACGACCAGCGGCATCTGCAGCACGTCGCGCAGATCGGCGCTGAGCAGCCGGCGCCACTCCTCGGTGTCGTCGTTGATGGCGATCACGGCGCTGATCAGCACGACCGAGAGCAGGTCGGCCACGAAGGCGGCGGCGAAGCAGGCCAGCCACCCGCGCGGTCCGAGCGGGTCACCCGACCCGGCGATCAGGTGGAAGGTGAGCCCGGCGGCGGCGGCCTGAGCACCGTAGAGGGCGGTGTTGAAGGCGAGTTTGCGGCCGCGCTGGTGACCGAAGACCGCCATCCCGGCCAGACCACCGGCCAGGCGCACCAGCACGAGCGCGACCGGGCCGAGGGCGATCAGCCCGAGCACCAGCGGGATCTCACTGAGGTTGATCGTGTGCGACCCGCGGCGTACGGGAAAAGTCACGTTGAACCGCTCGGCCAGCGCGAAGAGCACCGTGACGGCCAGGAGCAGACCCAGGCTTCCCGCGTACGGGTGTGGGTGCCGGACGGTCCAGTAGGCGGTGACCGCCGCGGTGGCCGCCAGGAGCGTGCACGACAGCAGCCAGGTGCGGACGGCGGACCGGGCCCCCAGCATCAGCGGCTCTCCTCGTCGTCGGCTCGCCTCACTCAGATCGGCAGCCGCCGGACCGGGTTGAGGGCCCGGCCCGGCGGATACATCAACTCCAGCTGGCCGACGACCAGTCGTCGCTCGACCAGGAGCGGCTCGACCATGTGCCGCTCGTCCACGAGCGCCCGGTCCAGCGGCGGCCCGACCACGACGGGTCGCTCCAGCCGGCCTTGGCCGTCCACGGCGCCGAGTTCGACCAGTCCGCCGCGCCCCACGTGCGGCCGGCCCACGAGGTGCCGGTCCAGCCGTCGGCGGCCAGCCGGTAGCCCATCCACTCGCCGCCGGACCACGAGGTGCCCAGGGTGGCCTTCGGGGCCCAGGCGACGGGGGAGAAGCTGCCCCAGACGCTGCGCTGGCCGGAGAGCGGGGACTTGTCCATCATCAGCCGGCTGTCGCCGCGCGAGCTGTCCAGCGTGCCGGTGCCGGTCGACTTGGTCCAGATCTGCGGGAGCACCAGACCCGTACGGGCCAGGGCGCCGTTGACGTTGATCTCCTGCAGTCCCAGGTTGGCCGCGGTCCCGTTCGGCACCCGGGTCGAGCCCTTGATCAGCCAGTCCTTGATCTCGTCGGGCTTGGCCGACGGCTTGGCCTGGAACAGCAGCGCCGCGGCGGCCGAGACGACCGCGGTGGCCTGCGAGGTGCCGCTGCCCCGGAACAGGGTGTCACCGGTGCGAGCGGTGGGGAACGTGGTGTCGATGTACGAACCCGGGTCGCGCAACGACTCGATCGAGACGCCCGGGGCGAGCAGGTTGATCTGCTTGCCGCCGTTGCCCAGGTTGGTGAACGTGGTCAGGCTGTCGTCGGCCACGCTCGCGGTGCCCTTGGTGTCGGCCGCGCCGACCGTGATGATCCAGTCGTCCGACGCCGGGTTGGCCAGCGTGCCCGCGCTGTTGCCCTCGTTGCCGGCCGCGGCCACCACCACGATGCCCGCCTGCCAGGCCTTCTCGACGGCGAACCCGAGCGGGTCGGCCCACGTCTTCGGTGCGCCACCGGAGCCGTACGAGAGGTTGATGACCTTGATCGGGTTGGCCGAGTCGTCGTTCTTGTGCTCGACCACCCAGTCGACGGCCGCGATGACCTGGCTGACGTCGACCGCGCCGGTGGCCGTGCCCACCTTGATCGAGGTGAGCTTGACGCCCGGCGCGATCCCCTTGGTGCCGGTCGCGGTGTCGTTGCCGACGATGATGCCGGCCATGTGCGTGCCGTGGCCGTACGTGTCCAGGTAGCGCAGGTCGGGCGCCTGCGACTCGAGCGACAGGTCGGGCCCGTTGACGATCTGCGCGGCGGGCAGGCCGCTGACCGGCGCCACGCCGGTGTCGATCAGGGCTACGCCGACACCCTTGCCGGTCAGCGAGGCGGAGGCGCCGGTGTCGGCCCCGATCACCGTACGGACGTGCTTGAGCGTGATGCCCGTCCCGGTGACGGTCGTGCCGAGCCAGCTGGCCCAGTTCGACGTGGACCCGGCCGCGCCGGCCGGCGCCGCGGCACCGGTGAGCGACCAGGCCCCCAGGGCCAGAGCTGTCGTCCAGGCACTGGCCCGTTTGATCCTGTTCATGCGTACCCCACCGTCTCGAGTTGCTCGGGCGAATGCATCGGCGGGAGGTCACCGCAACCAAGAAGAAACCTTTAAAGAATCCAGGGAATCTCAGATCCGCAGCCCGGCCGGTCGCAGATCAGCGCGACGTAGACCTCCTGGAGCGTGGTGCCGTCGGAGCCGGACCCGCCGCACCGGTAGCCCTGGCAGAGGTTCTGACGCTCCCATGCGGCCCGTGGGGGCTCGGCCGTCCGGCTGATCCAGTTGCCCAGCGCCGAGGCCAGCGGCGAGAACTCGCATTCCGCGGCGCACGGACCGGCCGCGTAGACCTGGTGCGGGCGTTGCAGGCGGGCCGCGACCTCGGCTCCCCGCCCGGTCAGCGCCCGGTCGCCGAGGTAGGAACCGGCCAGGGCGAGCAGCGTGGCGGTCTCGATCGTGTCGGCGGCGCCGGGGCGGGCCGAGCCGGCGAGCGCGGCCCGCGCGGCCCGGACCCGGATTCCGGAGTCCAGCGAGCCGGCCGACAGCAGCTGGGGCAGCGACCCCTCGGGCAGGGTGGTGAGCGCGGCCGCCGCCCGATCACGGACCGAGGGGGAGAGGGCACCGGTCGACCGCGCGACGGCGAGCAGCCGGGCGGCGTCCACGCCACCACCGTTGCGGCCGGGCTGCGCGAGGAGCGGAAGCCACCGGGTGGACACCGACGGGCGTACGGCGGAAGCGGCTTTCTTCTCGTCGCCGAGCGCGGCCGCGAGGCGCAGAGCGGCGTTGGTGGCCGCGAGGGACTCGTGCGGGTCGCTCACCGCGCCGGAGATCCAGCCCGCGCGCGTGTACGGCCGATCCGGCGCCACGGCCGCCCGGCACCCGAGTTCGTGGGCGTAGAAGCCGGCTTGGGTGTCGGCCGTGGTCTCCCCGGGCAGCGTCACGTGGCCGTCCCGGTCGACCAGCGCGGCGCAGTAGGCCGCGCCGATCGGGGCGCGTGCCTGACCGAGCGCCGCCCGGACGCCGTCCAGTTGATGGCGAGCGCCGAGCCAGGCGGCGTCGACCTGGCCCGGGGCCAGGCGGTTCAGTCCGTCCAGGGCCGCCCCGGCGACCCGGGGGGCCGAGTCCGGGGACGACCCGGCGGTCGTGACGATCTCGAGGAGCGGGATCGCGGTGCCGACGATGGTGTCCGGCGGCAGCCGATCGGGGAGCCGGTCGAGCTCGGCTCGCGCCGACGTGACGATCGGGCCGGGAACGGGGAGCCGGGCGTCGGTCATCGCGCTAACCGCGGCCGCGGTGCTGCCCCAGTTGGCCGTCGTGCCCGGGTCGGGCGCGTACCGGTCGCCCTGGCGCAGGGCGGCCAGCGCGGCGGCGACGCGCGCGCCGTCCACCGGCAGGCCGAGCCGGCGGGCGGTGCCGGTGGCCAGGCTGATCTGCCCGATCCGTTGCAGCGTCGAGGATCCGGGGGTGCCGGCGGCGGCCTCCGCGAGCCACGGGGCCAACCGGTCGCGCTGGACCCCGGCCGGGATCGTGGGACGCCAGCGGGACTGCCACGCCGTCTCGTACAGGGAGAACGGGGACTGCCGGACACTCCACGCGTGGTCGACGAAGTATCCGCCGGTGCGGGCGGTGCCGAGTACGAGCGAGTCGGCGAGCAGATCGCCGATCGCCGCGCGGCCGGACAGGGGAAGGGTCGTCACCGGGGGAGCGGCGGCCGGTGGCGGTGGTGCCGGGGGCGCGTGGCAGGCGGCGATCGAGCCGGCGAGCACGGCGGCGGCGACGAGGCGACGGACGAGCATGGTGACCTCCGGCGAGTATCGGGACGGCGGTGGGCCCGGCCCGGGCGGTGTCCGCCCGGGCCGGTTCTCGTGGCGACCGTCAGGTCAGGGCCACGCTGCTGTACGCGTCGGTGGTGTAGTAGGTGCTGCCGAACTGGAAACCGCCGTGGGCCTCGTACTTGACCCGGTTGATGCTGCCGGGCCAGCCCCGGATGCCGATCTTGACGTGGGCCACGTTGTGGGTGATGTACCAGGTGTCGGACTGCGAGTTCTCGTACGACAACCGGCCGCTCCCCAGGTTGAGGGTGCCGGCCGGCGTGCCGCTGAACTCCCAGCCGATGGCGGTGTAGTCGATGTCCCACACGTCGCTGTGCTTGACGCTGTTGGCGTTGAACGGGCTGGATCCGTACCAGCCGGACGTGGACGTCGTGTTGTAGTAGTCCGCCTGCCGGAAACCGCAACCCGGGCAGGTGTAGGCGTCCACGAACGCGGTGCCCTTGGACCGGAGCTGGCCCGACGACCCGCCGCCGGGCGTGATGGTCCGGCTGAACTCCTTGTGGATGTTGAACTGGCACGGCGGCACGCCGCCCTGGCAGTGAATGGCCGAGTTGTCACCGACGTAGGCGGCCAGCGCGACCCGGCCCGCGGGCGCGGCACGGTCGGCGATCGCCGGCGCGACCTTGGTCCGGACGGCCGGATCCGGCTTGGTCACGGTGACCACGCCGGGTTCGGAAACCACGACCACGGAGCCGCCGGACGGCTTGGCGGCCGCCGGCGTGGCCTGCAACGACAGGATCGCCGCGGCCACGCTCGCCGTCAGGGCGATTCCCCGGAGCGCCGCTCGAGAGACGGACAATGGATTCTCCTCTGTGTCCAAAGTGTGCCGTGCGAGGTGTTCGCGCTGGTCACAGAGGAGAGTTTCGATGGATCGGCGAGGCCGTCACAGGAGCTTCACCGGCAAAACAGAGGCAGAAAACACGCGCCCGGATCACTATGATGGTCATCGATGCGGGGGCATTGGGGGCGCCCGCCGGTGTGCCCGGGGGGCCGTGTGTTCGGTGAGGTCGTCCGCAGGCATCGCACCAAACTTCTGATCACCCAGGAGGAGCTGGCCGAGCGGACCGGCGTGAGCGTGCGGCACATCCGCTACATCGAGTCCGGCCGGGTCGCCACGCCCCGCGCCGTCACGGTCCGGCTGCTGGCCGAGGCGTTCCAGCTGACCGCGGCCGACCGGGTCACCTTCGAGCAGTCGGCCCGCACCGGCGAGGAACCGGTGGCGCCGGTCGCCGTCGACGCACCGGCCGGGCCGGTCCGCCCGGCCCAGCTGCCCGCGCCGGTGACCGGATTCGCCGGGCGCACCGGGCATCTGCGGGCCCTCGACTCGGCCGGCGATCCGGTCGTGCTGGTGGTCGGGGCCGGCGGCGTCGGCAAGACCACGCTGGCGCTGCACTGGGCGCACACGGCCACCGATCGCTTCCCTGACGGTCAGCTCTATGCCAACCTGCGCGGCTTCGACCCGTCCGGCACCGTCGCCGAGCCGGCCGACGTGCTGCACGGCTTCCTCGGCGCGCTGGGCATCACCGGCCCGCAGGTCCCGGCCACCCGGCACGGCCGTGCGGCGCTGTACCGGTCGTTGCTGAGCGACCGGCGGATGCTCATCGTGCTCGACAACGCCGGGGACGCCGACCAGGTGCGCCCGCTGCTGCCCGGCACGGCCGCCTGCCGGGTGCTGGTGACCAGCCGGGACAGCCTCACCGGCCTGGTCGTCAGCGATTCGGCGCGCGTGCTCCCGCTGGCGCCGATGGAGACCGGTGAGGCCCGGGAACTGCTCAGCCTGCGCCTGGGTGAGCAGCGGGTGGCCGCCGAGCCCGGGCCGGTCGACCGGCTCATCGAGCGCTGCGACCGTCTGCCGATCGCGCTGGCCCTGGTCGCGGCCCGGCTCGCGACCAGCCCGGGGTCCACTGTCGAACGGCTGACGGCGGAGATCGGCGACCCGGCCCGCACGCTCGACGGCCTCACCGTGGGCGACACGCGGACCGACATCCGGGCGGTGTTCTCCTGGTCGTACCGCAAGCTGTCGGCGCCGGCGGCCCGCCTCTTCCGGCTGCTGGCCGTGCACCCGGGACCGGACCTCCCGGTCGAGGCCGCCGCCAGCCTGGCCGGGGTGGAGCTGCGGGCCGCCCGGGCCGGGCTGGCCGAGCTGATCCGGTTCCATCTGGTCCGCGAGCACCGCCCCGGCCGCTACGAGCTGCACGACCTGCTGCGGGCCTACGCGGCGGAACTCGCGGGCACCGACGAGACCGCCGCCGGCCGGGGGAGCGCGTTACGCCGGACCGTCGACCACTACGTGCGGATCGCCGCGGCGGCGGCCGGACTGCTGCTGCCGCACCGCGATCCGGTGGCCGTGCCGGAGGGCGAGCCCGGGGTGGTGCCCGTCTGCGTCGAAGACCGCGACGCCGCGATGGGCTGGTTCGCCGACGAGCATCAGGTCCTGCTGGCCGTGCTCGACATCGCGATGCGGCCCGAGCTCGACGCATACGTCGAACCGTGGTGCCAGTCGTTCGTGGCCTTCGCCTCGCTGCGCGGGCACTGGGCGGACGAACTGCGCGGCCACCGGGCGGCCCTGACGGTCGCGGAACGGCACGGCGACCGGGCCCGGCAGGGCCGCGGGCATCTCGGCATCGCCATCGTCCACCTGCGGCTGTCCGATCCGGAGACGGCCGAGCGGCATTTCCGGCTCGCCCTCGACGCGTACGAGAAGGTCGGTGATCTGGTCGGTGCCGGGCACGTCAACAGCAATCTGGCCCGGCTCAAGGACGCCGCCGACCGCCCCGGCGAAGCTCTGGTGCTCGGCTGGGCGGCCCTCCAGCAGTACACGGCGGCCGGCCACGGCGTCTTCCGGGCCCGCGCGCTGAGCGGGCTCGGCTGGTACCAGGCCAAGGCCGGCGACCACGCCGGGGCGCTGCGGTCCGGGCTCGAGGCGCTGACCCTGCTGCGCGACATCGGCGACCGCGACGGCGAGGCGGCGACGCTCGACACGCTGGGCTACGCGTACGGGCAGGCCGGTGACCACACCGAGGCGGTCGCGCACTACCAGCGGGCCGCCTCGCTGCACCACGACATGGGCGACCGCTACAACGAGGCCCTGGTCCTCTCCCACATCGGCGACAGCGAGCGCGAACTCGGCCTGACCGAGCGGGCCCGCACCACCTGGACCGCGGCCCTGGAGATCCTGACCGACCTGGGTCACCAGGACGCCGAGGGGCTACGGCGGCGGCTGTCCGGCCTCGGCTGACCGGTCAACACGGCGGCGGCTGTCCGGTCTCGGCTGACCGGTCAACACGGCGGCGGCTGTCCGGTCTCGGCTGACCGCTCAACACGGCGGCACGGGACGGATCAGGATGCCGGCCGCCGCCGTCGTGGCCGCGCAGTCGATCACCGCCAGCTCGTTCAGCTCGCGGCGGTCGTCCGCGGGCAGCCCGGCCGCCGCCCGCCGGCGCAACGCGAGTTCGGTGCCGGTCAGGTGGGCCCGCAGGTCGCATTCGCCGTCGGCGACCGCGATCGCGACCTCCCGCGCGGGCACACCGGCCGCTTCCCGGGCCGCGGCGGGGGAGGCGTACGGAAAACCGTTCGATCGCATGCAGTCGGCCCAGCGGTGTGTGGCCGCGGCCAGCGAGGGGTCGGATGACACCTGGCCGCGCAGGCGGTTGCCGAGGATCTGCGGGACCGAGTCGACCCGCGCCCACCGCAGCACGTCCGAGTAGAGCGCGGCCCGAGCCTGGGCGATGCAGCCGGTCGACGGGAAGCTCAGCGTCGACCGGTCGGGCAGGGTGAGGGTCAGATCGCGCGCGCTGTCCCCGAACAGGGCCTGGTGATAGGACGCCCGGTCGGTGCCGGGGACGGCGGCCGGCTGCTCGGCCGGCCGGCTGAGCTCGTAGCCCCGGGCCCGGCGCTTGGGCAGGTCGATCAGCCGGTGCTCGTCGTCGCCGGTGGCCAGCGGGGGCACGTACGGCCGGTACGGCTCGCCCCACCCGGCCATGCAGCGACGGGTGACCTCCTCCTCGGCGGTCGCGGTCAGCACCTTGCGGCCCGGCCGTGTGCCCGAATCGGTGACCAGGTCGACGGCGGCCGCGGTGAGGGGCGCCGCGGGGGCGGTGCCCGCCCGCGGCGCGCACGCGCCGCAGACGAGCACCGTGACCGCGGACGCGATCAGGACCGAGGTCCGTTTCACCACGAGCACCACTTGTGCGACGAGAGCCGGTCGTTCATCGGCTGGCCGTCGCTCATCTTGTCGATCGTGAGGTTGGCCAGACGACCGCCCCGGGCCAGGTTGTAGTAGCCGCGGCCGGTGCCGTAGTTGACGTCGTCGTACAGCTGGATGTTGCAGTTGTTCCCGTTGTTGAAGACCGAGCTGGCGCAGTTGTTCCAGGTCCGCAGGTTGAGATAGCCGCAGCTCGCGTGACTCCAGCTGAGGTAGTTGTTGGAGTTGTTGGGCCACTGGCCCGGGCCGTCGTTGAAGTTGGCGTTGACCCAGACGCAGAACGAACCCGAGTCGCACGCCTCGAGTCCGCCGGCCGCCAGCATGTTGTCCACCGGCACGATGGCCCGGCCCCCGTTGGCCGCCTTCGCCGCCGCCATCTCGCGGGCCGTCGCGGCCGACGGACCCTCCGCCGCACTCGCCGGCCCGGCCAGTGCCGTCATCATCAGGATGACGCCGGCTCCGACGGCCCCCGCGCGCCGTAGCAGTGCTCGCATGTCGTACCTCCATGTCGATGTATCGATGGATTCATCGTCGGAGGACGCTCCGGCCGAACACAGGAGAGAAACCGGCAACCCACCGGCACTTTCGCGGTCCCTCCCGGATTCGTGCCACCTCGCCCCGCTTTATCCGGGCCTTATAACGCCTCGATCACCGTTGTCGTCGTGAACTTCGATGTGAAACCCGAGCTTTCGGTGGTCGTTCCGGTCTTCAACGAGCAGGACGTGCTGCCGCTGTTCGCCCAGCGTCTGCGCCCGGTGCTCGACCGCCTCGGCGTGTCCTACGAGGTGCTCGCGGTCGACGACGGCAGCCGCGACGCCACCCCGGCCGTGCTGGCCGGGATGCGCCGGGACTGGCCCGCGCTGCGGGTGGTGCGGTTGCGCCGCAACGCCGGGCACCAGAACGCGCTCACCGCCGGCCTGCACCGCGCCCGCGGCTGCTACGTGGTCAGCATCGACGTCGACCTGCAGGATCCGCCCGAGGTCATCGCCGACATGCTGGACCTGGCCCGCGAGGAGCGGCTCGACGTGGTGCACGGCGTCCGGACCGATCGCCGTACCGACAGCCCGTTCAAGCGGGTGACCGCCGGGCTGTACTACCGGCTGATCCGCCGGGTGGTCGGGACTGCCGTGCCACGCCACGCGGGCGACTTCCGCCTGTTGAGCCGCACCGCCGTGGACGCGCTGACCGAGCTGCCCGAGCACCTGCCGGTCTATCGACTGCTGGTGCCGTGGCTGGGCCTGCCGAGCGGGGAGGTGCCGTACGCCCGGGAGGTGCGCGCGGCCGGCCGCTCCAAATATCCGCTGGCCAGGATGGTCCGGCTCGCCCTCGACAGCCTGACCGGGTTCTCGGCCGCACCGCTGCGGGTCGCGACGTGGCTGGGGTGCGCCGGAATCGCGCTCTGCTTCGTCATGGGCGGGGCGGTGCTCGCGGCGTACGCGTGGGGAAATGTCGTTCCGGGTTGGACGTCGATGTTCGTCGCACTGGTGTTCCTCGGGGCGCTGCAGCTGCTGTGCCTGGGTCTGCTCGGCGAGTACGTGGCGCGCATCTTCACCGCCGTGCAGGGGCGGCCGGCGTACGTGGTGACGGAGGAGTCGTGACCGCGGTCCTCGAGCGATCTGTCGCCGTTGCCGTCGCGCCGAAGCACCGGCCGTGGCGATCGGCTGGACTGGCCGCCGCGGCGATCTGGTCGACCTCGGTCGCCGTCCATCTGATGGTGAGCGCACTCGCCTGGCTCACCTATCAGGGCGACGGCCCGGCCCCCGATCTGTGGTCGATCGCGTTGCGCTGGAACGGGTGGGACGCCGGCCACTACGTGCGGATCGCCGGAAGCGGCTACCACCTGGGCCCCGGCTTCCCGGCGTTCTTCCCGCTCTACCCGATGCTGATCAACCTGCTCGGCGGCGGGGTGATGGCCGCCGTCGTGCTGGCCAACGCGGCCGCGCTGGGCGCCCTGGCCGTGCTCTACCGGCTGGCCGACCACGAGTTCGGTCCCCGCGTGGCCCAGCGCGCGGCCTGGTATCTGGCGGTCTTCCCGATGGGGTTCTTCCTGTTCATCGGCTACAACGAGTCGCTGTTCCTGCTGCTCGTGGTAGGCGCCCTGTACGCCGGCCGCCGCGGCCACTGGTGGCTGGCCGGCACGCTGGGCGCGTTCTCGTCGGCCACCCGGCTCTTCGGGGTGCTGCTGGTCGTCCCGCTGGCCGTGGAGTACTGGCGTCAGACCGGCCGCCTGCGCCGCGACGTGCTCGCGCTGGCCCTGGTGCCGCTGGGCGTGCTCGCCTACAGCGTCTACTGCCTGATCGAGCTCGGGAACCCGCTGCAGTTCAGCATCGCCCAGGACCAGTGGGGCCGGCGCTACACGTTCCCCGGCGAGGCCTGGCTGATCTCGATCCGGCAGATCGCCGGTCCGCTCGACAAGGCCACCCTGGGCGCGCTCGTCGACGCCGGCACGATCCTGGTCGCGGTGGTGCTGATGATCCTGTGCCTCAAGGGGCCGTTCAAGTTCCGGCGGGACCAGAGATATCTGGTGGTGCAGGGCGGCCTCACGTTGCTCATGCTGATGTCGACCGAGGTCGGCGGGCGCTCGATGCAGTCGGCCGCGCGCTACGCCATGGAGGCGGTGGCCATCTTCCTGGTGCTGGCCCGGATCGGCGCCAACCGGACGGCCGACCGCGCGATCCTCGTCGCCGGGGCCTCCCTGCAGGCAATCTTCCTGGTCACCTTCATGGCCGGAACATTCCTGGTGGCGTGACCTTATCGTCGCCTTATCCGGATCATGGAAGGCTGACCGACGTGCGAGTACTGGTGGCGGACGATGAACGGCTGCTGGCCGACACGATCGCCGTGGGCCTGCGACGGGCCGCCATGGCGGTCGACGTCGCCTACGACGGCGCCCAGGCGATCGAGAAGATCCAGGTCAACCGGTACGACGTGGCCGTGCTCGACCGGGACATGCCGGGCGGCTCCGGCGACGACGTGTGCCGCTGGGTCGCCGAGCAGCAGCTCACCACCCGGGTGCTGCTGCTCACCGCCGCGGTCGGCGTCTACGACCGGGTCGAGGGGCTCGGGCTGGGCGCGGACGACTACCTGACCAAGCCGTTCGCGTTCGCCGAGCTGGTCGCCCGGGTGCAGGCGCTGGCCCGCCGGACCGCCCCGGCCCTGCCCCCGGTCCTCAAGAGCGAGGGCGTCGTGCTCGACGTGGCGACCCGTACCGCCAGCCGTGACGGCCGTGCGCTGGAACTGACCAACAAGGAGTTCGGCGTCCTGCACACGCTGATGCGCGCCCAGGGTCAGGCGGTCACCACCGAAGACCTGCTCGAACAGGTCTGGGACGAGCACACCGACCCGTTCAGCAACGTCGTGCGGGTCACCGTCTCGACGCTGCGCCGCAAACTCGGCGAACCACCCGTCGTGCAGACCGTGCCGCGGGCCGGCTACCGCGTCGGGCAGCCCTGATGGGCCTGCGCGCGCGGCTCGCGGTCGCGGTGCTGGCCACGGTGACCTGGGTCTACGTCGCCCAGTACATCTTCGCCAAGCTGCCCTGGAACCTGCCCTACTACGCGCCCTGCTGGGAGAATGTCGACGGCCTGGCCTGCCGGGTCACCCGCAAGATCCCGATCGACAACCTCGTGCAGTACGGCATCGTGCTGGCCGTGACCGCCCTGCTCGTGCTCCTGCTGATCCGCTGGGTGCTGCTGCCGGTCCGCCGCATGCTCCCGCTGATCGCCCAGGTCGGCCCGCAGAACCTCGGCCACCGCATCAGACCCGGCCGCGGCCGCGACGAGATCAGACAGCTCGGCCGCTCGCTCGACACCATGATGGACGGCATCGCGGCCGGCTACGAGGGCCAGCGCAGCTTCGCCGCCAACGCCTCGCACGAGCTGCGCACCCCGCTCGCCCTGCAGCGCACGCTGATCGAGGTCGGCATGGCCGAGCCACTCACCCCCGAGCAGTCGTCCCTGCTGGCCGGCCAGCTGCTGGAGACCAACGCCCGCAACGAGCGACTGATCGAGGGTCTGCTCGTGCTCAGCCAGGCCGACCAGGGCCTCAAGACGCGCACCCCGCAACGCCTCGACCGCATTGCCGCCGACGTCACCGACGCACACACCCGGGCCGCCGCCGAGGCCGATGTCAAGATCAAGACCGAGCTTTCCCCGTACGAGGTGACAGGCGACCCGATCCTGCTGGAGCGCCTGGTCCGCAACCTGGTCCACAACGCCGTCAAATACAACCGGCCGGGCGGCACCGTGGTGGTCACGACCGGCGCAACGCTCGTGGTGCGGAACACCGGCCCGCTGGTCCCGGCCGAAGACGTGAACCGCTTGTTCGAGCCGTTCACCCGCCTCGCCACCGGCCGCATCGACCACAGTGGCGGCAGCGGCCTGGGCCTGGCCATCGCCCGCTCCATCGTGCGCGCCCACGACGGCACGATCACGGCCACCGCCCCCGCCGACGGCGGTCTGAGCGTGTCAGTCGGCCTGCGAAGTGCTTGAATGCCCGCATGAGGGCACTCGTGCTGGGCGGTGGCGGCGTCACCGGGGTCGCCTGGGAGATCGGTCTGCTGCACGGCCTGGCCGAGCAGGGCGTCGACCTGACCGCGGCCGGGCTCGTGGTCGGCACGTCGGCCGGGTCGTCGGTGGCGGCGCAGGTGCTGTCCGGCTTGCCGCTGAAAGATCTGTACGAGGCCCAGTTGGCCGGCGCCGGTTCCGAGATCGCCGCCCGGATGAGCCCCGGCGACCTGCTCAAGTTCGTGGTGGCCGGCTTGTGGCCGGGCGGTCGCGCCTGGCTCGGCCGGCAGGCGCTGCGCGCCCGGACGGTGCCCGAGGCCGAACGACGGGCCGTGATCGAGCGGCGCATCGGTGACGCCCCCTGGCCGGCGACGCGCCTGCTGATCACCGCGGTGGAAGCCGAAACGGGTAGGACGCGCATCTTCGACGCGGCCTCCGGGGTGTCGCTGGTCGACGCGGTCGCCGCCAGCTGCGCGGTCCCACTGGTCTGGCCGCCGGTGACGATCGACGGCGTGCGCTACATCGACGGCGGGGTCCGCTCGGTCGCCAACGCCGACCTGGCCGCGGGCGCCGCGCAGGTGGTGGTGCTGGCCCCGGTGACCCAGTCGGCCCGTCGCTCCGGCCGCCCGGCGGCGCAGGTCGCGGCGTTCGGCCCGTCGGTGCGCAGCGCTTTGTTGTCACCGGACGCGGCCGCCCGAGCCGCCATCGGTGGCAACCTGCTCGACCCGGCCCGGCGCCGCCCCGCCGCCGAGGCGGGCCGCGCCCAGGCCGCCACCGAGGTGGCCCGCCTCCGCACGGTCTGGACGTGACCTGACCGGCATCCGGCTCCTCGAATCACGCCGGGCCGCGGGACCGTCGCCGGTGCCACAGGTCGAGGAACTCGTTGTACTCGCGTTCCATGTCCTTGGGGCTGCGGTAGGCGCGATCGTCGAAGAAATGCAGCGTCCTGACGCCGGGGGTCCGGACGTAGACCGCCAGGTGCGGCGCCACCTGGAACGGGCCGACCATGGCGACCGAGTTGTTGACGTGGATGTCGACGTTGACGATCTCGTCCCAGGTGTGGTGCCGCGTGCCGAACAGAGACCGCCGGGTGACCCTGTCCTCCGTGATGATCGTTCCCATCCGGGGCACCCGGGCCCACAGGGCGGCCAGCAGCAGCAGGATCACCGAGATGACCGCCGCCCGCACCCAGGCGGGCCAGGCGTCTTCGTAGTAGGCGACCGGCAACGGGATCACCAGGACGAACGTCAGGGCCGCGAGGCCGCCGTAGATGCCTTTGGGGGTCCGGAATCTCCACGGAAGATTACGCACACCGGCATGATATCGGCCGGATTCAATCCGACGGGGTCGTCCCATGCGCCTAGAATCATCAGCCCCGGACGGGAAGGTGCTGATATGTACGGCAGCCGTCTGCTGGTCGTCGCCCCGGAGGCTGAGCTGCGGGTCTCGCTCGCCCGGCGCCTGCGGCCGGCCGGATATCTGTTCGAGACCGCGTGCACCGGCGGTGAGGCGATCGCGTCGCTGGGCCGGGCCCGGGCCGACCTGATCATCGTCGATGTCGAGATCCCGGACGTGTACGAGCTGGACCGCAGCTGGCCGGTTTTCGCCGATCGGCCGCCGGTCCTGTGTGTCACGCCGTGCGAATCGCTGGGTTCGCTGGTCGGCGAGCTCGGCGACCGCGTCGAGGACTATGTCACCAAGCCGTGCCGGGTCGCCGAACTGCTGGCCCGGGTGCAGGTGCTGCTGCGCGGCCGGTCGGTGCTGCGGCACGGCGATCTGCGGCTCGACGAGCGCACCTGCCGGGTCTGGCGCGGCGACCGGCCGATCGAGGTCACCGCGTCCGAGTTCCGGCTGCTGCGGCGCCTGCTGCTCAACGCCGGTCAGGTGCTGTCCAAGGAGCAGCTTGGCACGTCCGACTACGGGCTGAACGCCGTCGAACGCCAGATCTCCCGGCTGCGCCGCAAGATCGACGCGACCGGACCGGCGCTGATCCACACCCGCCGAGGTCTGGGCTACTGGCTCGGCGAAGGCGAAGCGGGATAGAAAAACGTTGTCAGGCTCCGGTCAGGAAACGGTCCGGGTCGCGTCAGCCGGTCCTGTTTGCCTGAAGGTATGCCGCATCCTTATCCCACCGCCCGCGAACCCCGCTGCCCGTTCGCGCCGGCCCCCGAGATCCGTGACATGCCGCCGCTGGCACAAGTGGAGATCTGGGACGGCAGCACGCCCTGGTTCATCACCCGGCACGCCGACCAGCGCGCCCTGCTCAACGACCCGCGTCTGAGCATCGACGAGAAGCGGCCCGGCTACCCGCACATGACGCGGAGCCGTGCCGCGGGCGCCCCGCACCATCCGCCCCTGATCACCAACACTGATCCGCCGGAGCACACGCGGTTACGGCGTACGGTGAACGCTCCTTTCATGGTCAAACGGATCGAGGCCTTGCGCCCGCGGATCCAGCGGGTGCTCGACGACCTGATCGACGAGATGCTGGCCGGGCCGCGACCGGCCGACCTGGTGCAGGCGATCGCCCTGCCGGTGCCCACGGTGGTCATCACCGAGATCCTCGGCGCCCCGTACGCGGATCGCGAGCTCTTCCAGACCGCGAGCCACGTGCTGGTCAGCCACGACACCACGCCCGAGGAGTCGGCCGAGGCGGGTGGGCGGCTCGGGGCGTACCTGGGAAGGCTCCTCCAGCAGAAGATGGCCGCGCCCGGCGACGACGTCATCTCCGAGATGGCGGCCAAGGTCAAGACGGGCGAGATGACCGCGCCCGAGGCCGTCACCATGGCCAGTGCCATCCTGATCGCCGGGCACGAGACCAGCGCGAGCATGATCTCGCTGGGCACCCTGGCCCTGCTGCGGAACCCGGATCAGCTCGAGCTGCTGCGCTCCCGGTCCGGCGATCCACGGTTCGTGGCCGGCACGGTCGAGGAACTGCTGCGCTACCTGACCATCGTCCACACCGGAATCCGGCGGATCGCCGACGCTGACATCGGGTTGCACGGCCAGGTGATCCGGGCCGGCGACGGGGTCGTCTTCGAGCTGGCCGGCGCCAACTACGACCCGGCGGAGTTCCCCGACCCGATGCGCCTCGACCTGACCCGGCCGGCCCGGCAGCACCACGCGTTCGGCTACGGCGCGCACCAGTGCCTCGGCCAGTCGCTGGCCCGCGTCGAGTTGCAGGTCGTGTTCTCGACGCTCTACCGGCGCATCCCGGCGCTGGCCCTCGCGGTGCCGTTCGAGGAGGTCGAGTTCGCCATGGAAGGCGTCGCCTACGGTCTGCGCGCGCTGCCGGTGACGTGGTGACGGCCGTGCGCATCGAGTTCGACGAGCCGAAGTGTGTCGCCGCCGGGCAGTGCGCCATGGTCGCGCCCGACGTGTTCGACCAGCGCGACGACGACGGTGTGGCCGTCGTTCTGGACGACACGCCCGGTCCCGGGCAGCACGAAGTCGTTCGCGAGGCGGCGGCGGTCTGCCCGGCGGCCGCGATCCACCTGATCGAATCGTGAACCGGATCGTCGTCGTCGGTGCTTCGGCCGCCGGCCTGGCCGCCTGCGAAACCCTGCGCCGCGAGGGCTTCGAGGGCACGGTCACGCTGATCGGGGCCGAGACCCGTTTCCCGTACGACCGTCCGCCGCTCTCGAAACAGTTGCTCGCCGGGGCGTGGGACCCTTCGCGGCTGTCACTGCGTAGTCCGGCCCAGATCGACGCGCTGCGCCTGGACGCGCGGCTGGGCACAACGGCGACCGGCCTTTCCGTGGCCGATCACACGATCACCCTGGACACCGGGCCCCTCGCCTACGACGGCTTGATCATCGCCACCGGCGTCCGCCCGCGCCGACTGGCCGGCGATCAGACCCATGTTCTCCGTACGGTCGAAGATGCGCTCGGACTACGCGAGCGGCTCGGACCGGGTCGCCGCCTGGCCGTGGTCGGCGCGGGATTCCTCGGGGCTGAGGCGGCCGCCGTGGCCCGCGGGCTCGGATGCGGGGTCGTGCTGTTCGAACCCGCGCCGGTACCGCTGGCCCACGCGGTCGGCGAGCGGGTCGGGCGGATGCTCGCCACGGTCCACGAGGAACACGGCGTGGATCTGCGGACCGGCGTCACCGTCACGTCGGCCGAAGCCCTCGACGCCGACGAGGTGCTGGTCGCGATCGGCTCCCAGCCCAACACCGAGTGGCTGGACGGCAGCGGCCTGCGGATCGACGACGGCGTGGTCTGCGACGAGTACAGCGCGGCGGCCCCCGACATCTACGCCGCCGGCGATGTGGCCCGCTGGCGCAACCCGCTCTTCGGCGTCGACATGCGCGTCGAGCATCGCACCAACGCCACCGAACAGGGCATGGCCGCGGCCCGCAACCTTCTGCGCCCGTACGCCCGCAGGCCGTTCGCGCCGGTCCCGTACTTCTGGTCCGACCAGTACGACCTGAAACTCCACGCCTACGGCCACCTGCGAGCCCACGACGCCGTCGAGATCGTCGACGGTTCACTGGAGGACCGGCGCTTCCTGGCCGCCTACCGCCGGGGCGACCGGCTCGTCGGGGCGCTGGCCGTAGGCCTGCCACCCAAGGCCGTACGCCCGTGGCGGCAGGCCATCGCCGACTCGGCACTGTGGAAGGACGTGACATGACCGACGTCGTGGTGGTAACCGGGGCCGGCGGCATGGGCGTGGCCGTCGCCCGCCGCATCGGCAGCGGCCGCGCGGTGATCCTGGCCGACGCTTTCGCCGAGCCGCTCTCGCAGGCGACCGGGGCCCTGCGCGCCGAGGGCTACGCGGCCGAGGGCATTGTCACCGACATCGCCGACCCGGTTGCGGTGACCGCACTCGCCACCGCGGCGGCCGGCGCGGGCCGGATCGCCGCCGTCGTGCACACGGCCGGGGTGTCTGCGGCCACCGCGACGGTCCAGCAGATCCTGGAGGTCGACCTCGTCGGGACGGCCCACGTGATCGACGCGTTCCTGCCGTTCGTGTCACCGGGAACGTCCGTCGTGTGCATCGCCAGCATGGCCGGGCACCAGGCGCGCGCCGACAACTCGGCCCTGGCGACGGTGCCGGCGGACGAGTTGCTGTCGGTGGCCGGCGTCGGCGACGATCCGATAGCGGCGTACATCCTGGCCAAGCGGGCCAACCAGCTCCGCGTCCAGGCCGCCGCGCTCGCGTACAACCGGCGCGGTGCCCGGATCAACACCGTCAGCCCCGGCGTGGTGTCCACCGCGATGGCCCGCGCCGAAGCCGACTCGCCCAGCGGCGAGCACATGCTGGCAATGCTGGACGCCTGCGGGATCGGCCGCACCGCCACACCGGCCGAGATCGCCGAGGTGGTCGCGTTCCTGACCGGGCCGGGTTCGCTCTACATCACCGGCACCGACATCCTGATCGACGGTGGCCAGGCCGCCTGGCTCCGCTGGCACCAGTGACCGGCTGGTTCTCGGCGAACGCCCGCACCGCCACTTCCGGCGGGTGGCCGGGGTGGCCCCGGGACGCTACGGCCCCGGTCATACCCGCAAGGTATGACCGGGGCGGAACAGGTCTTGGACCCCGTACGGGGGAATGGGGTCCCATGGAGGCATGGCTCTTCTCTGGGTTGGCGTGGCGGCGGTCGTCGTCGCGGCAACGGTGATCACGATCAGGTCGTTCCGGCCCGCCCCGCTGCCCGCACCGCAAGCGTGGAGCGGGCCGCTGCCGCCCGCGTCGCCGCCGGACGGGATGGCGATCTACCGGCTGCCGACCGGCACCTACGAGAGCCGGGCGGGTCTGGCCTATCGGGGCGGCTCGCTGCGTGACAAACGGGACTTCGCGGCCACCGCCGTGCTCGTCCGGCACCCGGCGGGGGACCTGCTGATCGATGTGGGCTTCGGCGCGGACGTCGACGCTCATCTCGAACTGTTGCCGTCGTTCCAGCGGACCGCGCACACGCTCGGCACGCCCGTACGGCAGCAGCTCGACGAGGCCGGCTACGACCTGGGCCGGCTCCGCGGGGTGGTCATCACGCACGCACACTGGGACCACGTCAGCGGGCTCGACCGGCTGCCCGTGCCGGTCTGGATGAACGCCGACGAGGAACGCTACGTCGAGCGGGACAAGGGCGCCGCGGTGTTCCGGCGCGTGGTGCGTGATCGTGAGGTGCATCGTTACGCGTTCGACGGCCCCGAATATCTCGGGTTCCCGGCCAGCCACGACGTCTACGGCGACGGCTCGGTCGTCATCGCGGCGGCGGGCGGTCACACCGACGGTTCCGTAGTCGTGTTCGTGGCGCTTCCCGACGGGGACCGCTACGCGTTCATCGGTGACCTGACCTGGCAGCTCGAGGGCGTGACCCGGCGCGCGGAACGGCCCTGGCTGCTGCGGAGACTGGCCGACGTCGACCCGGACGAGGTGCGGACCGGGCTGCTGCGCGTCATCGCCCTGGCCGGCCGGATGCATGTGGTGCCGGCGCACGACGGCGGGGCGTTCGACGGTATTCCGCAGTGGACGGTCAGCGTGCCGACGCGAACAGATCGGTTCCCCGCGTAGGCCGGGCCGAGGAGGGTTCGACGAACCACTCGCGACCGGCGACCAGATGGAACAGCGGCATCGGGAGCCGGGCCAGCAGGGCGACCGTACGGATGCCGGGGCCGCGGGTCTGGCTGACGTGCGCGCGCAGGGCGGCCCGTTTCACGCGGGCGTAGCGGCGGACGTCGACGGTATGGGTGATCTGCTCGCGCGGGGTGTAGGCGATGGCCGCGCCCGCCAGTGGCAGCCTCGGCAGCAGCCGGCCGCCGGCGCGCAGGAGTCCGAGCACGGCCCGTAGGCGGTGCCGGTCGATCGTGGCCTCGAGCAGCAGGCGGGTGCCGGCCATCGCCGCAGCCCGGCGGACGACGTGGTGCACCTGCACGTGGTCGGGGTGGCCGTAGCCGCCCCGGGAGTCGTAGCCGATGACCACGTCCGCTTCCTCCGCGCGCAGGATCGCGGCCAGCCGAGCCGCCGCCTCCTCGACCGGCGTGTCCGCAAACCGTTGCGCCGCCGCATCAGCGGAGGCCGGCGCGTCGAGAAGCCGTTGAGCGGCCGCGTCATCGGGGGCCGGCGCGTCGGCGAACGGCCGGCGCGGAACGGTTTCCGCGTCGCCGTGCAGGCCGGAGTCGCGGTAGCCGAGCTCGGCCACCCGGGCGCATCCGAGCGTCACCGCGGCGGCGTGCAGCTCGGCCTGCCGGTCCGCGCCCGAGCCGCCGGCTTCGCCCAGGGTGGCGGTCACCAGCACGACCCGGTGCCCCTCGGCCGCGGCCCGGGCCAGGGTGCCGCCGGTGAGCAGGCTCTCGTCGTCCGGGTGGGCGTGTACGGCCACGATCGTCAGCGGTCGGGTCATCGGACCAGCCCGACGCCGTACGCGGAAGTCCGGATCGCCCGCTCGTACAGGGCATCGGTGGCGTCGAGCACCACCTGCCAGTCGACGCTGGGCGCGGTGCCGCGGTTGTGCCGGGCGACCGCGGCCAACCGGTCCGGGTCGTCCAGCAGCCCGTCGATCACCAGCCCCAGCGTCTGCTCGGAATCGGCCAGCCAGCCCTCGACACCGGGGCGGATGAAGTCGGCGACGCCGCTCTCGGCCCGGGCGAGGACCGGCACCCCTGCGCTGCGGGCCTCCAGTGCGGCGATCCCGAAGGATTCCCGGGGCGCCGGAGCCACGTACAGGGAAGCGGTGGAAAGCAGTCGCCGGATGGCCGGGCGCTCGAGCGCACCGGTCAGCCGGATGTCGGACCCGGCGCCGGCCGCGATGACGTGCTGCTGGAGGCGGGGCAGCAAGGGGCCGTCGCCGACCAGGACGGCACGGAACCGGCCGGGACGGTCGTGGCGCAGGTCGAGCAGGAGGTCGAGAAGTGCGTCGGGCCGCTTGCGCCGCACCATGCGCATGACGCTGATCAGCGTCGGCGGGCCGGGCCGGAGGAAGCCCGGGGGAGTGTGCCAGGCGGCCGGATCGATGCCGTTGGGCACCACGGCGACGCCGGTGCCGTCCAGCGCCTCCCGCACCACGGCGGCGGCCACGCTGCTCACGGCCGACCAGGACACCGGCCACTGCCGGGCGCGCTGCCAGCGGGCGTACCGGCGGACCAGCGGCAGGATGTCCGTCCACATCGAATGCACCGACACGACCGTGGGGACACCGGTCTCGGCCGCCAGTCGCGCGGCCGTCCAGGCCAACGGCGAGAACGCCGAGATGTGGGCGTGCACCAGCTGCACGTCGAGGCCGCGCAGGGTATCGGCCAGCGTCCGCCCGCGGACCATCCGGTACGGCCCGCCGTCGGTCGCCAGGCGCCGGGCCGGCACGTCCCCGGCGACCACGACCGGGCCGGAGGCGGTGGTGGTGACGACGATCGGGTCGTCGCCGCGGGCCTGCTGGCGGGCGGCCAGGTCGTGCACCTGAAGCTCGACGCCGCCGACCCGGGGCAGGTAGACGTCGGTGACGTGGGCTATGCGCATACCGGCGGCATCCCGTCCTGGTTACGGGCCCGGTAGCGGCGGATCGCCCACCACCACAGGGTCACGAGGGCGCCGGCCGGGATCTCGGCGGCGAACACGAAGGCGCGGAAGAGCACGACCCCGGCCAGCGATGCGGTCGGGTCGGCGCCGAGCGCGATCAGCGTGGTGACCATCGCGGCCTCGGCCGGTCCGGCCCCGCCGGGAGTGATCAGCAGCAGGGTCGCCGCGCGCTCGGCCACGAACGCCGCGAACACCACGGCCAGGGACGGCCGGAGCCCGACGGCGAGCAGGCAGCACCAGAGCAGGGCGCACTGGGCCACCCAGTAGCCGGCCATGCCGGTGATCAGCTCGGTGCGGCGCCGGCGGACCAGGTCCCGGGTGCCGGTGAGCAGGCCGGCCCAGGAGGCGTTCCGCCGGCCCACCCAGCGCAGCAGGAACTCCGCCCGCCCGGAGATCGCCGCCGCCACCAGCAGGCCGGCCGCGAGGGCACCGGCGGCGGGCAGCCACCAGACCGCGGCGGTGGCCGGCGTCAGTGCGCCGCCGAGCAGCAGCCAGACGACCGCGGCGATCGGCAGCACCAGCTTGGCGATGACGTCACACGCCTTGGAGACGACCACGAAGCGGGCGAAGTCGAGGTTGCTGTGGCCCCAGGCCCGGGTCATCGTGAGGTTGAGCGCGGTGCCCGCGACGCCGCCCAGCGGCAGGACGTTGGAGACCGCGCTGCCCGACAGGTTCAGCACCAGGGCCCGGCCGTGGGTCAGTCCCGGCATCGAGGCCGCGAGCACGACGGTGTGGATGACCAGCCCGAGCAGCCACACGACGGTGAGCCCGGCCACCTGGGCCCACGGCAAGTCGCTGACCAGCGCGAACGCGTCGGTAAAGGACGCACCCGCGCCCACCGCCCCGTATCCCGCCCAGACCGCGAGCGCGACCCCGGCCAGCACCAGGCCGGCCCGTCCCCACCGCTTCGCCATCGTGATCCTCTTCGCTGGTCACCGCATCGGACCAGCTGAAGATCACAAATGCCGTCTGAGAATCCGCTGAACGCCGAACCACCGGCGGTATGGTCGCGGCGTGGATCTCCGCTCGCTGAGCTACTTCGTGGCGGTGGCCGAGGAGCTCAGCGTGGGCCGGGCGGCGGCCCGGCTGCGCCTGTCCCAGCCGCCGCTGAGCCGGGCGATCAAACGGCTCGAGGACGAACTCGGCGCCGAGCTGTTCCTGCGGTCGGCCCGGGGGATGGAGCTGACCCCGGCCGGGCTGGCCCTGCTGCCCGAGGCGCGCGACGTGCTGGCCCGGGTCGAGGCGCTGCCGTCACTGGTGGCACAGGCCTCGGGCGAGCGGACCCTGACGATCGGCACGCTGGCCGACAGCCTGGACCACGCGGGCCGCTTCCTGATCGACACGTTCCAGCAGCGCCACCCCGGGGTGGAGATCCGCATCGTCGAGGGCGACCTGACCGATCCGTCGGCCGGCGTCGACCGGGGACTGGCCGACGTCGCGATCACCCGGGGACCGTTCCGGGCAGCCGGGATCGTGGTGGCCGAGATCCGCCGGGATCCGGTCGGGGTGCTCATGCGCGAGTCCGACCCGCTCGCCTCGCGCGACCGGGTGCGGCTCAGCGATCTGCGGGAGCGCCGCTGGTTCCGGCTGCCGGAGACGGCCGATCCGCTGTGGGCGGGCTTCTGGGCCGGGCACCGCGACGATCGCGAGGGCACCGACATCGTCGTACGGACCGTCCGGGAATGCGTGCAGGCCGTGCTCTGGTCGGATGCGGTCGGGCTGGCCCCGCTGACCATCAACCGCGCGCCCGGAATCGTGCTGGTCCCGGTCGAGGACGTGGCGCCGAGCCCGCTGCTGGTCGCCTGGCGCCGCCGGGACAGGCGTTCCCTCGTAAAGGATTTCGTCGACATCGCGCGCGGCTGAGGTCTCCGCGCGGCCCGTCAGCCGTTGGTCAGGCTGATCGCCTCGCCCAGCTCCTTCGCGGTGCGCTTGAGTTCGGTCACCAGCTCGGCCACCCGCTCGTCGTCGATCGGCTGGCGTTCGGCGACCCGCAGTGAGACGTTGATGGCGCCGACGACCGTGCCCTCGCGGTTGGGCACCGGCACGGCGATCGAGCGCAGCCCGATCTCGAACTCCTGGTCGACCAGGGCCCAGCCGGACTCCCGGGCCCGGTCGAGCTCGCGCCGCAGGGTGGCCTCGTCGGTGATCGTGCGCGGGGTGAGCTTCTCGAACCGGGCGTCGCGCAGGAAGTCGTCCAGCTCGTCGCCGCCCATCGCGGCCAGCATGACCCGGCCCATCGAGGTGACGATGGCCGGGAAGCGGGTGCCGATGGTGATGTCGACCCGGATGATGCTCTTGCGGTGCACCCGGTCGATGTAGAGGATCTCGGTTCCGCTGAGGACGGTCAACGACGTCGATTCGCCCGTACGGGCCGACAGATCCTCGAGGAACGGCCGCGCGATGCTCGACAGGCTCTGGCCCGACATGTACGAGTAGCCGAACTCCAGCACCTTGTGCGTGAGCTCGAAGTAGCCGTCGTCGGAGCGTACGTAGCCGAGCGTCTCGAGGGTCAGCACGCAGCGGCGGACGGTCGCCCGGCTCAGGCCGGTGCGGCTGGACAGCTCGGGCAGGCGCATCCGCTGGTGTTCCGCGTCGAAGGAGCGCATCACGGCCAGTCCCCGGGCCAGGCCCTGGATGAAGCGCTGCCCATCGGGAATTTCCTCGTTCACCACGTGAACAGGATGCCACATAGTGAACGCGGGGGATACCGCGGAGGCCGCCCGTAGTTTACTGTTCCAACTGTGAACGTGAGTTCACATAGTGAACAGTGGAGATGGGTATGGCACCGAGAATCGTCATCGTCGGAGCCGGCGTCGCCGGGCTCACGACCGCGCTGGAGTTACGGCGCCGCACCACGTCGGCGATCACCGTGCTCGACCGGGGCGGGCCGGGCTTCGGTTCGTCGAGCCGGTCGGCCGGCGTGGTCGAGACCCAGTACATGAGCGCCACCGACATCGCGACCCGTTCGTTCGGCCTGCGCTATTTCGAAGACTTCGCTACCCGGTACGGCACCACGCTGGTCCGGGACGGCTACCTGCGCCTGGGCGCCACCGAGGCCGACCTCGACCGGTTCCGCGACAGCGTGGCGCTGCAGGCCGAGCTGGGCATCACCGGTCCCGCGGTGCTCACTCGCGCGGAGGTCGAGCGGCGTTGGCCGCGGCTGCGCCTCGACGGCCGGGCCGGCGCCCTCTACGGGCCGGCCGACGGGCACGTCGACAGCTACGAGTTCTGCCTGCGCGCGGCGGCCGTGCTGGTGTCCCAGGGCGTGACCCTGCGCTCGGGCGTCACCGTCACCGCGGCCGACCACGACTCGTCGGGCTGGATCCTGCGGACCACGGCCGGGCCGATCGGGGCCGACCTGGTGATCAACGCAGCCGGGCCCTGGGCCACCCAGTTGGGCGAGCTGCTCGGGGCGCCGGTGCCGGTCGAGAACCAGCTGCGGCCCAAGGTCAAGCTGACCCACACCGAGGCGCTCGACCAGCTGGTCCCGTTCGTCATGGACTACGTGCCGGGCTCGGGCACCGACGGCGTCTACTTCCGGTCCGAGACCCCGCACGAGCTGTTCGTCGGCATCCACACCGAGGAGAACCTCGAGGACCCGTACGACCCGGACGCGCTGCTGCCCGAGGCGCCGGCCGCGTTCGTCGAGCGGGCGCTGAGCCTGCTGCCCGAGCGGTTGCGGGTGCCGGCCGGGCTCGAGGTCGGCCCGACGTGGACCGGCCTCTATCCGATGACCCCGGACGGCAACCCGATCGCCGGCCCGCACCCGGCCGACCCGACCGTCGGCCTGGTGATCGGCGGCGGTGGCAACGGCGTGCAGCTCGCCCCGGCGATGGCCCGGCATCTGGTCGACCAGATGGAAGGCGCCGAGCCCACGTTCCCCGACCTCGACTGGTCACTCACCCGGAAGGACCTCGCATGAGCACGATCAACTACAGCGCCTCGTCATTGCAGGACGCCGAGCTCGACGCCGCCTTCGAGGAATCGCTGCGGAGTGTCCGCGCCGAGGACGCACCGACCGAGCCGCTGCACATCGACGGCGCCGACGTCACCACCGCGCAGACCGTCGAGCGGCTCGACCCGTGCACGGGCGATGTGGTCGGGCGGGCCTCCGCGGCCGGCGAGGACGAGATCCGGCGGGCGGTCGCCGCGGCGAAGAGGGCGGCCGGACCGTGGCGTCGTACGGCGTACGGGGAACGCCTGGCTCTGATTCGAGCGGCCCGGGAGGCGTACGGGAAAAATCTCGCCCGGATCGCCGCCATCGTCTCGGCCGAGACCGGAAAGACCAGGCTGGAGGCGGTCGGCGAGACCCACGAGGTGCTCGACATGATCGAGCACTACTGCGCCCAGTTCGAGCGGGCCGACGGCTTCGCCACCCAGCAGCGGACGGTCAGTGAGGGGGAGCGGAACTTCGACATCCTTCGCCCGTACGGGGTCTTCGCGGTGATCGCTCCGTTCAACTTCCCGGTCGCGCTGTCGGTCAACATGACGGTCGCCGCACTGATCACCGGCAACACGGTCGTTATCAAGCCGTCGGACAAGACGCCGCGCTCGACCGCGGTGGTGATGAAGTTCCTGACCGAGGTGCTGCCCGCCGGAGTGCTCAACGTCGTGCACGGCGGCGCCACGACCGGGGCCCAGCTGGCGGCGACCGACGTGGACGGCATCGCGTTCACCGGCTCGGCCGAGGTCGGCTGGCAGCTCGCCGCCACGCCCTCGCCGTCCGGTCTGCCCCGGCCGCTGCTGGCCGAGATGGGCGGCCAGAATCCGGTCATCGTGACCGCGTCGGCCGACCTGACCGACGCCGCCTCCGGGATCGTGCGCTCGGCGATCGGGCTCTCCGGCCAGAAGTGCAGCGGGCTGCGGCGCATCGTCGTCGACCGCAGCGTCGCCGGGCCTCTGCGTGACCTGGTGGCGGAGAAGTTTGCCGCCGTACGGGTCGGCGATCCGCTCGACGCCTCCGTGGGGATGGGCCCGCTCATCGACGATGCGATCAGTAACCGGGTCGACGAGGCCCTGGCCGCCGCTCACCGCGACGGCAAGGTGCTCACCGGCGGCCGCGTCGCCGATGACAAGGGCAACTACTTCACCCCGGTGCTCGTCGCCGACCTGCCGAAGGACCACCCGCTCACCCGGCAGGAACTGTTCGCGCCGTTCGTCACCGTGATCGAGGTGGACTCGTTCGACGAGGCCCTGGACGAGGCCAACGCCGTCGAGTACGGGCTGTCGGCCGGCATCTTCAGCGCCGACCAGGCCGAGATCGACCGGTTCCTGGACGAGATCGAGGCCGGCATCACCTACGTCAACCGGCCCGCCGGGGCGACCACCGGGGCCTGGCCGGGCGTGCAGTCGTTCGCGGGCTGGAAGCGCAGCGGCTCGACCGGCAAGGGCGGCCTCGGCACCTGGTACCTGCAGGGCTTCATGCGGGAGCAGAACCGCACCATCGTCGGGGAGTAGCGATGGACAATTTGACCGTACGGGCCCGGGCCGTCATGCCCGCCGGGAACACGCGCTCGACGCTGTTCGTGCCGCCCGCACCGCCGTACGCCGTACGGGGAAGCGGGGCCTGCGTCACCGACGACCAGGGCCACCAGGTCATCGACGCCAACAACAATTACACGTCGCTGATCCACGGGCACGCCGACCCGCGCATCCTGGCCGCTGTCTCTCCCCTGGTGAACGACGGCACGGCGTTCGGACTGCCCACCGAGCACGAGATCGCCTTGGCCGAGCTGCTGCAACGGCGCTTCGGGCTCGAGCACTGGCGATTCTCCAACTCGGGCAGCGAGGCGGTGGCGACCGCGATCCGGGCCGCCCGCGCCTTCACCGGGCGGCCGCTGCTGGTGCGTTTCGCCGGCAGCTACCACGGCACGGCCGACGCGGTGGTCGACGTGTCCGCGCCGGGCATCCCGGGCGGCGTCGGGCACGACGTCCGCGTACTCCCGCAGGGTGATCGGGCCGCACTCGACGACCTGATGACCCGCGAAGGCGCGAGAGTGGCCGCGGTGCTCATCGACCTCATGCCCAACCGGGCCGGCCTGGTTCCGGCCGAACCCGAATTCGTCGCACACCTGCGCGAGCTCACCACCCGCCACGGTGCCCTGCTGATCGTCGACGAGGTCATCACGCTGCGGCTCGGCCCGGGCGGCCTGCACCGGCGCTACGACCTGCGGCCCGACCTGGTCACCACCGGCAAGGTGATCGGCGGCGGCTTCCCGGTCGGCGCCGTCGGCGGGCGGGCCGACGTGCTCGCCGTCTTCGACCCGCTGCGCGACTCCCCGGTCGGCTGGGGCGGCACGTTCAGCGCCAACCCGGTCAGCATGGTCGCCGGTCGGACCGCCCTCGAAGCCTTCGACGACGCCGCCGTCGACCGGCTCAACCGGCTGGGCGACGACCTGCGTACCGCCCTGACCGCGGCCGGGCTCGACGTCAGCGGGCTCGGCTCGCTGCTGCGCCTGCGCACCGTCCCCGACCTGCCCCGCCTGTGGTGGGCGGCCTACGAGAACGGCGTGCTGCTCGGCACCAACGGCCTGCTCGCCCTGTCCACCCCGATGACCACCGAGGACCTCACCAGCATCGAAAAAGCGATCGTCGCCGCCCATCGGGCCGCGAGCTGACCGAAGGAACCCCCATGAGCACATCCGCGAACCCGGCGCGCCGGGCCCTGACCGCGTCGTCGGTCGGCACCTTCATCGAGTTCTACGACTTCGCCATCTACGGCTACACCGCCGTCTACATCGCCAAGCTGTTCTTCCCGGCCGAGGACGCGTACGCGAGCCTGCTCTCCGCCCTCGCGGTCTACGGCCTGGCCTTCGTCGCCCGTCCCCTCGGCGGCATCTTCTTCGGCCGGATCGGCGACCGGATCGGCCGCAAACAGGTGCTGATGATCGTGCTGCTGCTCGTGGGCGTCTCGACCGCGCTGATCGGCTGTCTGCCCACCTTCGACAGCATCGGCTACCTCGCGCCGACCCTGCTGGTGCTGCTGCGACTGGTCCAGGGCTTCTCGGCCGGCGGCGAGGCGGTCGGCGCGATCAGCCTGGCCTACGAGCACGCCCCGGCCAACCGCCGTGGCTTCTACGCCACCACGACCATCGCCGTCGGCGCCGTGCCGTCCGTGTTCAGCGCGCTGATCGTCCTGCTGATCAGCAGCGTCATGTCGGACGACGCGTTCAGCTCGTGGGGCTGGCGGATCCCGTTCTGGATCGCGCTGCCGCTGTGCCTGTTCGCCCTGTGGGTCCGCAGCCGCACGCAGGAGAGCGACGAGTTCCTCGAGCAGGCCAAGGCGGCCGGCGACGAGCGTCCCCGCCTGGGTCAGGTGCTGGGCCGCAACTGGCGCAACATCGGCTGGGTCATCCTGATCGCCGGCCTGTCCTCGCTCGGCTACTACCTGCTGGTCGGCTACCTGGTGCCGTACTCGCAGGTGGTGCTCAAGCTGGACGCGCACACCGCGCTCATCGCCAACGCCATCGCGCTCGGCGTCTATGCCATCATGCTCAGCCTGGCCGGCCTGCTCGGCGACCTGTACGGCCGCAAGAAGATCATGGTGATCGGCGCGGTTCTGGTGGCGGCGCTCAGCATCCCGGCCTTCCTGCTGGTCAAGACCGGCACCTTCGGCGGGGCGATCGGCGGTCAGGTGCTGCTGTCGCTGACCATCCCGCTGATCGGCGCGGCCACCTACCCGTACGCGGTGGAACTGTTCCCGACCCTCGGCCGGTACACGGCCGGCGCGATCGGTTACAACGTCGGCTTCGCGCTCTTCGGCGGCACCGCGCCCTACGTCTCGCAGGCCATCATCGGGGCCACCGGCTTCACGCTCACGCCCGCGTTCCTGGTCGGCGGGTTCGCCGTCCTCGTCCTGCTGCTCTCGCCGTGGATCCCCAACTCCGAACAGGCCCGGCGCCGGTACGAGTCTTCTTCTTCGGAAAAGGCGACGGTATGAGCGTCACCCGCATCTTCCATCACGGCGTCGTGCACACGTTGGACGCGCAGTCGCGGGTGCATTCGGCCCTGGCGGTGGACGGCGAACGCGTCCTGGCCGTCGGGAGCGACGACGAGATCCTGGCCCTGGCCACCGAGTCGACCGAGCTGGTCGACCTCGCGGGCGGCGTGGTGTTCCCCGGTTTCATCGACGCCCACACGCATCTCGAGGTCGCCGCGTCGGTCCGCCGGCTGTGGATCAACGCGGCCCTCGAGACGCCCGAACGGGTCCTCGAGATCGTCGCCGAGGAGGTCGCCCAGCGGCCGGCCGGCACCTGGATCGTCATCGCCGGCGGCTTCCTGTCCCCGCTGCCCACCCTGGCCACCCTGGACGAGATCGCGCCCGAACATCCGGTCGTCATCCGGCGCACCATGCACGTGCAGGTCGCCAACTCGCGGGCCTTCGAGCTGAGCGGTCTGAGCCCGGACGACCCGCAACCCCT
Source organism: Paractinoplanes bogorensis (assembly GCF_018829635.1). Classification (GTDB taxonomy): domain Bacteria; phylum Actinomycetota; class Actinomycetes; order Mycobacteriales; family Micromonosporaceae; genus Actinoplanes; species Actinoplanes bogorensis. The sequence continues at coordinate 326,337 of NZ_JAHKKG010000010.1, read as the reverse complement.
GCCCGGTTCCCGCATCGAGCTCGACGCCGACGGCTCGTTCACCGGGATGGTCGAGGACTGCTTCGACCTGTTCGCCGTCCGGGCGCCCGACGACGCCACGCTGGGCGCGGCCATCCAGGCCACCGCGACGGAGTTCTTCCTGGCCAACGGGATCACCACGATTCACGACATGCCCGCCTCACCACAGGGCACCCGGATGCTGCAGCAGATGCATCGGGACCATGCTTTGCCCGTACGGGTGGTGCTGTACCCGATCCTGCCGCCGGTGCACAGTTCCGGGCCCGACCTGGAGGCGTACGAAAGCGTAGGTTTCCAAACGGGCTTCGGTGACGACTGGTTGCGCTTCGGCGGCGTGAAGCTGTTCGTCGACGGGCACGAGCGGGGTGCGGCTCGTAGCGAAGAGATGGCGGCCGACGTCACCCGGCACCGGCAGCCCCTGTTCGGGCGCACGTACGAGCAGCTGGTGGCGACGGTGATCCGGGCGATGCGGAGCCGGATCCAGTTGCGGATGCACGCCTGGGGCGATTACGCGCAGCGCCAGGCGATCGACGCCGTGCGGGTGGCGGCCCGGGCCACCGGCCGCGACGACCACCGCACCCGGGTCGAGCACATGCTCAACGCCGGCTATTCGTCGATCGGCGTCGACGAGGTCCGCGACGCCGGCATCGTGCCCGTGCCGCAGGCGTCGTTCCTGATCAACGACGACCCGTCGGACTCGGTCGAGAAATATCCGTTCCGGCGGGCGATCGACGCCGGGCTGACGTTCGCCAACAGCTCGGACTGCACCGGCAGCCAGCCGACGCTGGTCAGCCCGTGGGTCGGCATTGCGGCCATGCTGGACCGCACCAACCGCAACGGCAAGGTCATCGACGCCGGGCAGCGGGTGACTCTGGACGAGGCGCTGCGGTCCTACACCCACGGGTCGGCGTGGGCGGCCTTCGAGGAGGGCGACAAGGGCTCCCTGGAACCGGGCAAGCTGGCCGACTTCGCCGTCGTCGAGGCCGATCCGTACGACCTCGATCCGGCCGGGATCGCCCGCCTGCGCACAACCATGACCGTGATCGGCGGCGAGATCCGCTACACCGCGGGCGGCTGACGATCGAGGTGGGCGCGGTGCTCGGCCGGCCGCGCCCGCCTGCCGTTGGTTCGCGCGGCGGGCGATGGTCAGCCCGCGGGCGGCCGGGCCGCGGCGACCAGGGTCAGCAGGGCGGTGTGGGTCGGCTCGTCCGCGGCGACCACGAGGCCGCCCCGGCCGGTGTGGACCGGGCCGCCGTCGAGTGCGGTGACCACGCAGCCGGCGGCCTGGCACAGGGCGATGCCGGCCGCGAAGTGGACGCTGTCGCGCAGGTCGCCGTCGGTGACGTAGGCCGCCCGGCGTCCGGCGGCGACCCAGGCCACGGCCAGGGTGGTGGAGACGACCCGGGGGCGGAACCGCCGGACGAACCGGTCGTCGGCCAGCATCCGGGCGGCCGAGAAGACCTCGCGGTTGGGAAACGGCGGGTCGAGATTGACGTCGACCAGCCGCGACCAGGCCGAGGGGACCAGGGTCTGGTCCTCGCCGGCGCGGCGCAGGGAGGCCGTCGAGCCGTCGGTCCAGAACACCTCATGGTGAACGGGTCGGCCGACGCGGCCGCCGTGACCTTCCCGTCGACTCGGAGCGCGACGTTGACCGAGGCCAGCAGGTTCCGAACGGCGAAGTTCAGCGTCCCGCACAACGGATCGACCAGCCACAGCCGATCGCCGGGGCCGTCGCCCGTACGGCCGCTCTCCTCGCCCAGCACCACGTCGTCCGGCCGGGCCGAGCGCAGGATCCGGACGATGATCCGCTCGGCCTCGAGGTCGGCCGTGGTCGCGAAGTCGTCGCCGGACTTCGCGAAGTGGGTCAGCGACGATCCATAGTGGGCGCGAACGGCGGCGGCCCCGGCGTCGGCGGCGTGTCGGGCCAGCTCGTGATCGGTGATCGGCATACCGGCACCGTAGAGTGCGGTGGCCGGCTGGTCAGCGCACCCGGAGACCAGTGGCGGCCAGCTGGTCGCGTATCTGCTCGGCGGGCACGTCGAAGGCCTCCCGGATGACCGCGCCCTCCGGGCCGACGTCGAAGACGGCGACGTCGGTGTAGACCCGGCTCACGCAGCCGGCGCCGGTCAGCGGGAAGGTGCACGACGGCACCAGTTTCGGGCGGCCCCGCTTGTCGAACAGGGTCATCATCACGAACACCTGCCTGGCCCCGATCGCGAGGTCCATCGCGCCGCCCACCGCCGGGATGGCGTCGGGCGCGCCGGTCGACCAGTTGGCCAGGTCGCCGGTCGCCGACACCTGGAAGGCGCCGAGCACGCAGACGTCGAGGTGGCCGCCGCGCATCATCGCGAACGAGTCGGCGTGGTGGAAGTAGGCGGCGCCGGGCAGTTCGGTCACCGGCTGCTTCCCGGCGTTGATCAGGTCGGGGTCGATCCGGTCGCCGGTCGCGGCCGGTCCCATGTTGAGCATCCCGTTCTCGGTGTGCAGCACGACGCCGCTCTCCGGGTTCAGGTGGTCGGCGACCCGGGTCGGCAGGCCGATGCCGAGGTTCACGTACGAGTGCGGCGGAATGTCCCGGGCCACCCGGGCCGCCAGCTGGTCCGGGTTCATGCCGGGCTCCCGTTCACGACGCGGTCGACGTAGATCCCGGGTGTGACCACCGCTTCCGGGTCGAGCGCGCCGACCTCGACCACCGCGCCGACCTCGACGATCGTGGTGGTGGCGGCGGTGGCCATGACCGGCCCGAAGTTGCGGGCGGTCTTGCGATAGACGAGATTGCCCATCCCGTCGGCGCGGTGGGCCTGGATCAGGGCGACGTCGCCGCGGATCGGGTACTCCAGCACGTGGTCGCGCCCGTCTATGGTCCGGCTCTCCTTGCCTTCGGCGAGCAGTGTGCCCGCCCCGGTCGGGCAGAAGAAGGCGCCGATCCCCGCGCCGGCCGCGCGCAGCCGTTCGGCCAGGGTGCCCTGCGGGACCACCTCGAGCTCGACCTGTCCGGCGCGGTAGAGCTGGTCGAACACGTACGAGTCGGTCTGCCGCGGGAAGGAACAGATCACCTTGGCCACCCGGCCCGCCTTGAGAAGCGCGGCCAGCCCGGTGTCCCCGTTGCCGGCGTTGTTGCTGACCACGGTGAGGCCCGTCGCGCCCTGCCGGATCAGGGCATCGATCAGCCCGTACGGCATCCCGGCCCGCCCGAATCCGCCGACCAGCACGGTGCTCCCGTCGGCGATGCCGGCCACCGCGTCGTCCGCACTCGCGACGATCATCGGGTCACCTCGAGGTTCTCGAGCACGACGGCCAGCCCCTGCCCGACACCGATGCAGATGGCCGCCACGCCCCACCGCTCGTGCCGCTCGCGCAGCACCTTGGCGAGCGTGCCGAGCACGCGCCCGCCGCTGGCGCCGAGCGGATGGCCGATCGCGATCGCGCCGCCGCGTACGTTGACGATCCCGGGGTCGATCTTCCACGCGTCGACGCAGACCAGCGACTGCACCGCGAACGCCTCGTTGAGCTCGACCGCGCCGACCTGGTCCCAGCCGATCCCGGCCCGGCGCAGGGCCCGGTTGGCCGCCTCGACCGGCGCGTAGCCGAACTCCCGCGGGTCGAGCGCGAACCCGCCCCGCCCGGCGATCGCGGCCAGCGGCTCACGCCCGATCAGCTCGGCCGCGGCGGCCGACCCGAGCAGCATCGCCGAGGCGCCGTCGGTCAACGGCGAGGCGTTGCCCGCGGTGATCGTGCCGTCGGTCCGGAAGCGGGGCTCGAGCGCGGCCAGCGCCGTGACCGACGAGCCGGGCCGGACGCCCTCGTCCCGGGTCAGGCCGGCCACCGGCGTGACCAGGTCGTCGTAAAAGCCGTCGTCCCAGGCCGCCGTGGCCAGCCGGTGCGAGCGGTCGGCGAACTCGTCCTGCCGTTCCCGGCTCACCCCGAACCGCTCACCCAGCTGTTCGTTGCATTCGCCGAGCGACACGGTCCACTCGGCCGGCATGCGCGGGTTGACCAGCCGCCAGCCGAGGGCGGTGGAAACGGGCTCGTCATCCGGTTTCGCCAGGACCCAGGGCGCCCGGGTCATCGACTCGACCCCGCCGGCCACGACGACCGTCGCGTCCCCGGTCTCGATGGCCCGCGATCCGATCATCGCCGCGTCCAGGCTCGAGCCGCACAGCCGGTTCACCGTGGTGCCGCCGACCGATGCCGGCAGCCCGGCCAGCAGGACGGCCATCCGGCCGACGTTGCGGTTGTCCTCGCCCGCGCCGTTGGCGTTGCCCCAGACCACGTCGTCGACGGCGGCCGGATCCAGCGCGGGCGTGGTGGCCAGCAGCGCCTGGATGACCGTGGCCGACAGATCGTCGGGCCGCACCCCGGCCAGGGCACCGTTGAGGCGTCCGAACGGGGTGCGTGTGGCGGCGTACAGGAAGGAACTCATGCTCCTCACGCTAGGGCCGCGGGTTGATAGGCTGAAGTATCTTTTTCCGGCCCTATTGATATCTGGAAAGTTTTAATGGAATTGCGGCAGCTTCGCTACTTCGTGGTCGTGGCCGAGGAGCGGCACTTCGGGCGCGCGGCGGCCCGGCTGCACATGGCGCAGCCGCCGCTGTCCCAGGCCATCCGCCGGCTCGAGACCGGGCTCGGGGTCGAGTTGCTGCACCGCACCACCCGCCGGGTCGAGCTCACCGAGGCCGGTCGCGCCTATCTGAGCCGGGCCCGGGCCATCCTGGCCGAGGTGGACGACGCCGGTGAGCAGGCCCGCCGGGTCGCCGCCGGGGTGGTCGGCCACCTGACCATCGGTTGCGTCGGCTCGGTCACCTACAGCCTGCTGCCCGCGCTGGCCCGCCACCTGACCGCCGAGATGCCCGGCGTCGACTTCTCGTTCCGCGGTGAGATGCTCGCCCCCGATCAGGCCGAAGCGCTGCGGTCCGGCGAGATCGACCTGGCCCTGCTGCGCCCGCCGGTCACCGACGAGTCGCTGCGGCTCACCCGGCTGCGGCGCGACCGTCTGGTGGTCGCGCTTCCGGCCGGCGACCGGCGGGCCGAACGCAGGCAGGTGCGGGTGACCGACCTGCGCGACACCCCGCTGATCGTGCACTCGGCCGGGCGGCGCTCGGCCATGTACGACGTCGTGCTCGGGCTGTTCCGCACGGCCGGCGTCGCCGCGCGGGTCCGGCACGAGGTCGGCGAGACGTCCACCTTGATCACGCTGGTGGCCGGCGGGCTCGGCGTGGCCGTCGTCCCGCAGCCGGTGACGGCGCTGGCCATCCCGGGCGTCGTCTACCGGCCGCTGGTCCGCCCGGCCGTCACCGTCGACCTCGTGCTGGCACACCGGGCGGGCCGTTCCGAACCCCACCTCACCCGTACGGTCGACCTGATCACCAACCTGAGTCAGACAACGTCGACGAAGATCGGGTTGGTGTAGAGCCAGGTGTCCAGCCACGGATCGCCGTCGCCCGGCGTGTGCGCGATCGGGGCGTGCGGATCGACGCGAGCGCCCAGCAGGCCGGTCCCGTGGCGGTTACCGTCCGAGCCGCGTACGCGGAAATAGCCCGGCCCGGCCACCGCGCCCAGCGGGATCCGCACGGTGTAGCGGCCACTGCGACGGGAGACGTCGACCGTCTCGGTCACGCGGGTGTCCGGGGCCCGCCACGAGTCCGGGTCGGCCGGGGCACGACCGGTGACCACGCCGCGGATCACGTCGAGGTGGGCGAGCCGGGGGAGGACCCCGTGGAAGTTGGGGCGGGACGCGCTCTGCACGGTGACGGTCAGCGTGAGCCGGTCGCCGCGCCGGGCCCGCAACCGGCCGCCGAGCGTGGCCGATCCGCCCCGCGCCGACGACAGGCGCACGTCGAGGCCGTCGACGAGCTGACCATGGTCGACCCAGACCCGCCCGGCGCGCAGACCGGCCATCACCTCGCGGTAGCCGTAACGGGTCACCCCGACGTGCGTACGGCTGAACTGTCCCGGCCAGAAATCGCTGCCCGGCTGGGCCACGCCCGTCTCGACCGGGTCGGGCACCTTGCCGAGGGTGTCGAACGTGGAGCCGGCCGGGAAGTCACCGTTGCGCAGGGTGTCCCGTACGGTGCGATGGTTGTCGGAATTGCTGGTGATCGAGAAGAGCCGGCCCTCGGCGAGCAGCGCGTCCCACATCCCGCCGACGGTGGCCGTCATCCAGTCGAAGCCGCCGTAGGTCACGTACGCCTCGATCGGATAGCCCGGATGCGACTGGGCCGACGGCTTGTTCTCGTACTCGCCGCGGATGCTGTTCGCCCCGCGCAGCCCCGGCAGGGCGGCCCCCTGGGCTCCGGGCGCGCCCTCCATCCCGATCATGATGTCGGGCGCCGCGTCCCGCCACGCGCGCAGCTCGTGCGGCGCGTCGATGCCCAGCCGCGACGGATGGTTGGCCAGCACCAGCGCGTCGTCGACGAAGCCCTCGCGACGGCGGGCGGACAGCCACCCGAGCGCGGCGACGGCCAGGGTCTCGTCAGAGCTGGAGAGAAGCTTTCCGTCGTACGCCCGCTCGAACTGTCGCAGGATCTCGGCCTCGTGGGGGCCGGGCGAGGTGAAGACGGTGGCGTGCTCGGCGCCCGGGATGTACCACTCCAGGCCCTGGAAGATGAGCAGGCGCGGGTTCTCGGCCCGGGCGGCCAGGATGTCGGTGTGCTCGAGAGCGGCCCCGGCGGTGTCGTGCCCGACGTTGCCGTGCTCGGTGCAGACCATCCAGTCGAGCCCGAACTGCGCACCGCGGCGGGCCGCCTGCCCGAGCGTGTACTTGGCGTCGTGGCTGTACTGCGTGTGGACGTGGTGGTCGCCGACCAGCCAGGCCAGCGGCGGATCGTCCGTGTCGTGCGCCGCCGCGGGGGCCGGGCCTGGCAGCGCGGTGGTCGCGGCGAACGCGGCCCCGAACAACCCGGCGCGCCGGAGGATGCCGCGGCGGCTCAACCCCTGCGGGTCGAGCGTGGCGTCGGGAACGGCGGGGTCGGCCCAGCGGGGCAGCGCGCTCATGGCCCAGGACCGTAGTGGTCCGCGGCGAACACCGTGTGTCAGATAGACGATCATCAAATGTCAGAGCGTGCGCAACGCCTCCGTGGGGGAGAGTCGCGCCGCGCGCAGGGCCGGATACACGCCGGCGCCCGCACCGATCAGCACCGCCGCGACCAGGCCCGCACCCACGGCGTAGGCGGGAATGAGGGTCGGCCATCCGCGGATCGTGGCCATGGCGAAGGTGACCGCGGTGCCGAGCAGCACCCCGGTTGTGCCGCCGCCCGCGCCGAGCAGCAGCGACTCGACCAGGAACTGGGCCCCGATGTGGCCGCGGGTGGCGCCCAGGGCGCGGCGCAACCCGACCTCGCCGCGTCGTTCCAGCACCGAGATGACCAGGACGTTGGCGATGCCCACGCCGCCGACCAGCAGCGCCACCCCGCCCAGCCCGAGCAGCAGCATCGTGGTGCCGCCGGTGACGGCGATCCGGGCGGTGAGGGCCTCGGACGGACGGCTCACGGCCACCTCCTCCGGGTGTTCGGGGGCGGCCGCCCGGGCCAGCAGGGCGGCGACCTCGCCGGTGTGGTCGGTCTGAGCCCGTACGAAGATCCGGGTGGGGTGGCCCTGATAACCGAACTGCGCGGTGGCGATCGGCTCGCCGATGAACGCGGCGGTATCCAGTTCGGGGGCCAGCTCGACCGGCGCCATCACGCCGACGACGGTGAACCAGCGGTCGCCCAGGAAGATCCGGGGGTGGTCGCTGAGGTCGCCGATGCCCAGGACCGTGGCGGCGTAGTGGCCCAGAACGACCACCGGGTACGAGGTCAGCCCCCGGTCCAGGAATCGTCCGTGCAGCAGCGTGCCGTCCACTGTGGTCAGAAGTTGCGGATCGGTGGCCCGGACGGCCAGCCCGCCGGTGCGCCCGGGCGGGATCTTGTCGCTGCGGTAGACCGACAGCGGCAGGACCGCGGTGGCCGCGGCGGAGACGACCCAGGACGTACGGGCCACCGCCGGCCCGGCCGTCTCGGGCAACTCGGCCTCACCGCCGCGCAGGGTCTTGCCGTTGGCCACGGTGAGCAGGTTGGTGCCGAGGCGGTCGATCCGGGCCAGCACGTCGGCCTGGCTGGACCGGGTCACGCCGAGCACGGCGACCATGGCGGCGATCCCGATCGCCACGCCCAGCACCGAGAGCGCCGCCCGGCCCGGCCGGGACCGCAGGCCGACCGTGCTGACCGGCAGCAGATCCGCAGCGCGCAACTTCGATCTCATGCGTCCTCCCCGATGAGCGAGGCCGCCCCGGCGATCCGGCCGTCGCGGATCTCGACCCGGCGCCGCATGGCCGCGGCGATCCGCTCGTCGTGGGTGATCACGACGATGGTCACGCCGCCGTCGTTGAGCTCGCGCAGCAGGGCCAGCACCCCGTCGCCGGAGGCCGAGTCGAGATTGCCGGTGGGTTCGTCGGCCAGCAGGACGGCGGGCCGGCCGACCAGCGCGCGAGCGATCGCCACCCGCTGGCGTTCTCCGCCGGACAGGTGGGCGGCCGGGAATCCGGCCCGGTGGGCCAGGCCGACCCGTTCCAGGGCCAGCGCGGCCGCGGCACGGCGCTCCCGGCCGGGAACATCGCGATAGAGCAGGCCGGTCGCGACGTTCTCGGCCGCGCTCAACCGGTCGAGCAGCATGAACTGCTGGAAGACCACGCCGAGCAGGTGCGCGCGGACGCCGGACAGCTGCCGGTCGCGGAGTCTCTCGACCGGGTGCCCGGCGATGCGCACCGATCCGGTCGACGGACGGTCGAGCCCGGCCGCCAGGTTGAGCAGGGTGGTCTTGCCCGAGCCGGACGGCCCGGAGACGGCGACCAGCTCCCCGGCGCCGACCGTCAGGGTGACGCCGCGCAGGGACTCCACCGGCGGCGGGCCGGGATGGACCTTGTGGACGTCGATCAGTTCGAGGACGGCGTTCATCCGGCGGGCACCTCCACCGGCTGGCCCTCGGTGAGACCGCGGACGATCTCGACCCGGCCCGTGCCCTCGTCGAAGCGGCCGGGCTCGACCGTCACCAGGCCGCCACCGGCCAGCCGCACCTGGTAGCCGCCGCCGGGCCGGGCCAGCAGCGCCGCGATCGGGGCGAGCAGCACGCCCGGGCGGCGGCCGGTGACGACGTCGACGGTGGCCGGGGCCTGATCCAGGGTGAAGCCGCGGGGCAGGCGGACCGTGACGGTGACCGGAACCGTGGCCGTGTTCTGGCCTTCTGCGGCACTGGTCGTGGCCACGGCACCGATCGAGGCGACCCGGCCGGGCACCGGGCCGGTGTCCGGGAGGGAGACCTCGACCTGGTCGTTGACGTGCAGCGTGCCGGCCTGGGCGGTGTCGACCTCGGCGACCACGGCGCGGGTGGCCGACGTGCCGGTCAGCACGGTGGTGCGGGGGGCCACGGCCGAGCCGAGACGGACCGGCACGTCGGCCACCCGTAGCGGTGACGGTAGGAACACGACCTGCCCCTGGGTGATCCGGCCGGTGCGCTGGTAGCTCCGGCGTCCCCACGAGGCCTCCCAGCGCCGGATCGCCGCGGTGGTGGCGGCGCTGAAGTGCCGGTCGACCGTGATCCGGTGGTGCGGGTCGAAGCCCAGGGCGACCAGGTTGCGCTCGAGCTGGCGGACGTCGGGGCCGTCGGTCATGCCGGAACGCAGATCGCGGTAGACCGGGACGGCGCCCAGCAACAGGCGCACCGGACGGTCGGAGACGCGGAAGAGGACCGCGCCGCGCCCGATCGTGGCCCCGGGCGCGGGTGCCGCGGTGAGCACGCCCGGCTCACCCGGATAGGCGACCGTGTACGCGCCGGTGTAGCGCAGGGAGCCGCTGAGCTGCACGGTCTGGGTGAGCGTGCCCCGGGTGACGACGGCCGTGCCGGTGGTGACGCCGGCCGGGGGAGTCGCGGTCGCCCCCGGCGCGGAACGGGCGGCGTAGGCGACCCCGGCCGCGAGCGGGGCGGCCACCGCGATCGCGACCACCGAGGCGCCGCGGCGGCGTCTCACTTCTTGCCTCCGGCGATGCCGAGCATTCTGACCTCGCCGCTCCAGATGCCCTTGCAGGCGTCGTTGGCCTGGTCCCACCGGTCCCCGGGGACGCCCTGGGCCAGTGGGGTGCCGGCGAGGTCGAACGCGCCCGCCTGGTTGGGGTCGGGGAACGCGGGCAGGCCGTGAGCGCGGATGCAGGTCGCGAACTCGGCGAGCTTGCGCAGGTCGCCGGCCGAAGGCTGGTCCTTGGGACGGAACGCGTTGGGCGGGTAGCGGTCCTCGATCGACTGGCAGGCCTCGATGATCGACCGGCGCTTGACCAGGTCGTCCTTCCAGTTGTAGCTGCGGTCCGGGACGAACTGGAGATAACCGTCCTGACTGAGCTGGGCGTCGGGCATCCGGGTCAATCCGTGGTCGCGCAGGCACTGCACCCACTCCTGGCCGAGGGCGAGCAACTGCTGCCGGCCGGGGGCCGACGATTCGGGTGTGGTGGGACTGCCGCCGCCACCGCCGCTGCATCCGGCGGTCAGCAGTCCGATCAGGAGCACTGTGGACATCGCTTTCCGGGTCATGGGTTCACGGTCGCGTCCGCGGCGTCCCGGTCTCGTCCCACCGGGGTGGGGACTTCGGAAACCGGCGGCACCGCCGATGTAGTACCTGAGTCGGACGCGTCGGGGCCCGGAGCTTCCTACGATGGGCGCATGTCCGGGTTCGCACCCCGAAAGCTGGCCGCCGACAGCGCGCTGGCCCTGGTCCTGCTGGCCGTGACCCTCGCACCGGCGCTGATCATGGCGGTGACGACGCCGCTGAAGCAGGGCGACCGGGCCGGCCTGCCGGTGGGTTCCGCCTGGTGGCTGTTCACCGCGATCGTGGTGGCCGGCCTGCTGATCCGGCAGCATCGGCCGGTGGCCGCGCTGGCGCTGATCGCGGCCGGGTCGTTCGGTCATCTGGCGCTGCAGACCAAGTTCTCGTTGCTCGACCTGGCCCTGCCGCTCGCGCTCTTCTCGCTGGCCGCGGCCGCGCGCCGGCGACGCACCGCGTTCGCCGTGCTGGCGCTCGTCATGGTGCTGACCTATCTGGCCATGCTGGCCGGCCGGATAGGCGTGCAAGAGAGCGAGAAGGCCGCCGCCAAGCAGGCCGCTGTGGCCGGGACGGCGACCAAGGTGATCCCGGCCGGTGTGCTGGCCGACACCGGCCAGGCGGTGCTGGAGATCTGGCTGCTGTCGGTCGCCGCCTTCGCGGTGGGTGACGGGCTGCGCAGCCGCCGGGCCCACCTGGCCGCCGTCGAGCAGCGCACCGCCGACCTGGCCCGCGAGGAACGGCAGCGGGCCGCCCTCGCGGTCGCCGCCGAGCGGAACCGGATCACCCGCGAACTGCACGACGTGGTGGCGCACGGGATGTCGGTGATGGTGGTGCAGGCCCAAGGGGCGGCGGCCGCGCTCGACCGGCACCCCGAACGGGCCGCCGGCGCGCTGCACCACGTGATCGAGGTCGGTCGCTCGTCGCTGGCCGAGATGCGCCGGCTCCTCGCCGCCGAGCGCACCGGTCCGGCCGGTGCTCCGCTCGCCCCATTGCCCGGGGTCGGGGCCGTGCCCGCCCTCGTCGACGATCTGCGCCGGACCGGCATGCCGATCGACCTGAGCATCGAGGGCACGCCCACGGCGGTGCCGGCCGCGGTCGACCTGTCGGCCTACCGCACCGTGCAGGAGGCGTTGACCAACACGCTCAAACACGCCGGTCCCGGGGCGCGGGCCCGGGTGCGGCTCGAGTTCCAGCCCGATCGCGTACGCGTCGAGGTCTCCGACGACGGTGCCGGGCCCACCGGCGGCGGGGGCGGCGGCAACGGCCTGCGCGGCATCGCCGAACGGGTGTCCACCCTGGGCGGCACCCTCGAGAGCGGGCCCGGCGCCGACGGCCGCGGATACCGGCTGGCCGCCACCCTGCCGCTGGCCGCGCTGGTGACCTCGTGAGTGTCCGGGTCGTGCTGGTCGACGACCAGACCCTGGTCCGCACGGGGTTCCGGCTCGTGCTCGACGCGACCGACGACATCGAGGTGGTGGGCGAGGCGGCCGACGGCTCGCACGCCCTCGACGTGGTCGCCCGCACCCGGCCCGACGTCGTGCTGATGGACGTCCGCATGCCCGGCCTCGACGGCATCGAGGCGACCCGGCGCATCCGTTGTGGCCCGAGCCCGGCCAAGGTGATCATCCTGACCACCTTCGACCTTGACGAGTACGTGCTGGCCGGGCTGCGCGCGGGGGCCAGCGGCTTCCTGCTCAAGGACGCCCTCGCGGCCGACCTGGTCACCGCCATCCGGGTGGTCGTGGCCGGCGAGGCGGTGGCCGCGCCCAGCGTGACCCGTCGTCTCTTCGCGCACTACCTGGGCCGGTCACCCGCCCCGCGACCGGCCGACGAGCGGCTCGCGACCCTGACCGGCCGGGAGCGGGAGGTGCTGACGCTGATCACGCACGGCTTGTCCAACGCCGAGATCGCGGTGTCACTGTCGCTCGCCGAGAGCACGGTGAAGACCCACCTCGGCCGGATCCTGACCAAGCTGAGCCTGCGCGACCGGGTCCAGGCGGTGATCCTGGGCTACGAGTGCGGGCTGGCCGCCTCTCAGGTCAGCGGGTAACCGGGGCCGGCCCGGTCGAGTCGCGGGTCACCAGGTGGGGATGGATCACCTGACGGGCGACGCGTTCGCCGGTGGTGATGCGCTCGGTCAGCATGCGGAAACCGGTCCGGCCCAGCTCGACGAAGTCCATCCAGACGGTCGTCAGCGGCGGGGCGAAATGGCGGGCGTCGGGCATGTCGTCGACCCCGGCGATCGAGTAGTCGTCCGGTGCCACCAGGCCGCGGCCCCGCAGCGCGTTCATGAAGCCCAGGGCCATCTGGTCGTTGCCGCTGAACACGGCGGAGAAGTCCCGGACGTCCACGGTGGATCCGGCCTGGTAGCCGGACTGGGCCGACCAGTCCCCGCGGACCACCGGCAGGGGAGCGGCGGCCACTTCGGAGAGGGCGTCGCGGTAGCCGCGTTCCCGGTCCTGGGCCTCGTTGATCTCCTCGGGGCCGGCGATGTGCAGGATCCGCCGGTGCCCCAGCCCGATCAGGTGCCGGGTGGCCAGCAGTGCCGCCTCGTACGAGTCGACCGTCGCCGAGTCCGCGTTCGGCCAGGCGTGCCCGCTCAGGATGACGACCGGCACGGTCTCCCAGACCCGTCGCAGGGTGTCCTCGATGCCGGGGTGCGGTGACGAGATGATGATGCCGTCGACCCGGGCCGACAGGAACCGGTCCAGAGCGTCGTGCAGCTCGCGAGGTGAGCCGGCGTCGTACGCGACCCAACTGCTGAACACCGCGTATCCGTCCCGGTGGGCGGCCTCGTTGAGGCCCTGGTGGATCGACCACGTGCCGTAGACCGAGGGGCCGGTGGTGAGCACGCCGACGGTCCGGGTCGCGTTCACCCGCAGGCTGCGGGCCGAGCCGTTGAACTGGTAGTTCAGCTCGTCGATGGCCGCCTCGATGCGGGCGCGGGTCTCGGCGCCGACGTATCCCTTGCCGGTGTAGTAGCGCGAGACCGTCTGGGCCGAGACACCGGCCAGCCGGCCGACGTCGACCATCTTGGGTCGCGACATGACTTCCTCTTTCGTTCGTGCCACGGGCCGCTGAAGTTCGTGCCACGGGCCGCTGAAGTATCGCGCAAGAGCAACTTCTTGTTACCAGCCTGTTACATAGCTACCTCTGTGCGGGGCGATGGGTTATCGATAACCTACCGCAAAGGTTATCGATAACTCACACGACGTTCACGCAGTCGTCATGAATAGATATGCCGCCCTGGATGGACATAAACCCGAGGAGTGCCGGTGCCCGAGGTATCCCGTCGCCGAGTCGTCATCGACACCGACGCCAAGAACGAGGCCGACGACCAGTTCGCGATCGTGCACGCGCTGCTCTCGCCGTCGCTCGACATCCGTGGGCTCGTCGCCGCGCATTTCGGACGTGAGCGCAGTGACCGCAGCATGGCCGAGTCACGCGAGGAGATCGACCTGCTGCTGCGGCTCACCGGACTCGAGGAGACGGTGGTGGCCGACGGTGCCGCCGAGGCCCTGCCCGACGAGCAGACGCCGCGGGACAGCCCGGGCGCGCGGCTGATCATCGAGGAGAGCCGCGGCGACGGCCCCCTCTACGTCGCCTTCCTCGGCCCGTTGACCGACATGGCGTCGGCGATCCTGCTCGACCCGGCGATCGTCGACCGCGACGTGGTGGTGATCTGGATCGGCGGGGTCGGCTACGGCGGCATCGACACCGCCTACCCGGGCATCGAGTTCAACCTGCGCAACGACATCGCGGCGGCCAACGTCGTCTTCGGTTCCGGCCTCCGGGTGTGGCAGGTGCCGTCGAACGTCTATTCGCAGGTCTCGGTGGGCTACGCCGAGCTCGAGGAGAAGATCGGCGGCACCTCGGAGCTGGCCGACTACCTGATCCGGCAACTGATCGAGTTCAACGACCAGCACCACGACGAGCCGATCGAGTCCCGCTCGCTCGGCGACTCGCCGGCGATCTCGCTGATGCTCTATCCGCGCGGCGCCCAGTTCCGCACCGTGCCGGCCCCCCGCTTCGGCGCCGAGGGCCATTACCTGCCGGGAACCGGCAATCCGATCCGGGTCGTCGAGACCGTCGACGTCCGGTACCTGCTCGAGGACATGTTCGCCAAGATCCGCCGTTTCGGAAATTCCCCGACAAGGAGATGACGATGAACGACAGCGTCCTGAACCGCCGCCGCTTCCTCACCCTGACCGGCGGCGCCACCCTCGCCGCCGGGCTCGCCGCGTGCACCGGCACGGGCGGCGACACGGCCGCCGCGCCGGCCGGCGGCTCCGGCAACGGCTCCAAGGAGCTCCGGCTCTTCACCTACGAGGACAACTCCACCATCGACCTCGTCAAGGCCCAGGTGAAAGCCTTCGACGCGCAGAACGGCACGACCACCACCGTCGACTCGCTGCCCGGCTCGGGGGCGGCCGTCTATCCCGACAAGCTGCGCACCGAGCTGCTCGGCGGCAAGGGCCCGGACGTGTGGCGCATCTGGGGCGGCCAGATCGGCGCCCCGTTCGTCAAGTCCAAGCAGGCGATGGACCTGAGCTCGTACTACACGAAGTTCGGCTGGGACACGCGGCTGAACCCGGCGGCGGTCCAGGGCATGACGTTCGACGGCGTCAAGGGCGGAGTGCCGTTCATCGTCAACGGGATCGGGGGTTGGTACAGCCAGGCCGCGTTCGCCAAGGCCAAGATCAGCGCGCCGCCGAAGTCGTACGCGGAACTCGAAGACATGAACGCCAAGCTGGTCGCGGCGGGTATCACCCCGCTCGGCGCCGGCGGCAAGTACGGCTGGCACGTCATGCGCCTGTTCGAATACCTGCTCGAGACGAGCGCCGGGCCCGAGCTGCACGACAAGCTGCTCACCGGCGACGAGAGCTGGGACCGCCCCGAGGTCGTCACCGCGTTCACCACCTTCAAGAAGTGGCAGGACCAGAAGTGGATGCCGGCCGGCGCGGTCGGACTCGACCCGGCCGACGTCGAGCTCTGGTACGTGCAGGGCAAGGCCGCCTACACCATCACCGGTTCGTGGACCGAGGCCCAGGGCATCCAGGCCGGCGGCAAGAAGTCGGCCGACTTCGGCGTCTTCACGCTGCCCACCGACCACGCGCCGGACCGGCACTCCGGGTTCGTCGAGGGCTACATGGTCAACGCCAAGGCCGGGAACCCGGACATGGCGGCGGCCCTGATCGACTTCATCGTCAAGCCGGACACCCAGAAGGCCCTCAAGGTCACCTCGTCCGCCGTCACCGGGGCCGAGCCCGACAAGTCCACTCTGCCGCTGTCGTACGAGTACTCCCAGGGCGCCGGCAAGCAGCCGTTCTACACGATCCAGGACCAGGCCTTCCCCAAGAAGCAGGCCGACCAGTACTTCGCGATCCAGAGCGACGTGCTGCAGGGCAAGACCGCGCCGGCCGAGGCGGCCAAGAAGATGCAGGACGTCATCAAGGGCTGGAAGAAGTGAAACGCCGGACCAGGCACGGGGGCCTGGTCGCCTGGGGTTTCGCCGCCCCGGCCCTGCTGGTCTACCTCGGGTTCCTGGTCTACCCGGCGCTGAACTCGCTGTGGTTCAGCTTCACCGACTGGGACGGGCTCAGCGCCTCCTACAACATCGTCGGCGTCGACAACTACACGTCGATGGTGGACGACCCGGTCGTCGCCCAGGCCGCGCTGAACAACCTGATCTGGGCCGTGGTCACCGTCGTCGTGCCGGTGGTCCTCGGTCTGGCCCTCGCCGTCGTGCTCAACGGCAAGGTGCGCGGTAAACCGGTGCTGCGGCTGATCTTCTACACCCCGGCCGTGCTGCCGCTGGTGTCGGTCGCCTCGATCTGGGGCTGGCTCTACAACCCGCAGTACGGCGCGATCAACGCGGGCCTGCGCGCGATCGGGCTGGACAGCCTGGCCCAGCCGTGGCTCGGGCAGGACTCGACGGCGCTGGGCGCGACCATGGTGGCGGCGATCTGGCTCCGCGTCGGCTTCCCGATGCTGCTCTATCTGGCCGCGCTGCAGGGCATCAACCAGGAGCTGTACGAGGCGGCGACGGTCGACGGCGCGGGCCGGTGGCAGCAGTTCTGGCACATCACGATGCCCGGGCTGCGGCCCGCGCACTACGTGGTGATCGCGCTGTCGGTCATCGACTCGTTCAAGGTGTTCGACCTGATCTACGCCATGACCTACGGCGGTCCGGGCACGGCGACCCAGGTGATGGGCACGTGGATGTACTTCAACGTCTTCCAGTACAACCAGGCCGGCTACGGCACGGCCATCGCCGTCGTCATCACCGTCGTGGCGATCGCGGTCAGCATTCCGTACGTCCGCTCCCAGACGAAGGAGGCGTCCGCGTGACGACCGTCGCCGCGCCGCCTGAAAAACTAAAACCCGGACCCAGAGGCGGTTTCGGTACGACCGTCGGCATGACAATCGCAGCTCTGGTGTGGATCTCCCCACTCGTGCTGCTGGTGATCACGGGCGTCCGCCCGCTCGCCGACTTCGTGTCGCACGGTCCGCTGTCCTGGCCCGGCACCTTCACCCTGGGCAACTTCGCCGACGCCTGGAACATCGGCAACTTCGCCACGACGTACCGCAACAGCACTGTTCTGCTGCTGCTCAAGGTCCCGCTCGGCGTCTTCGTGAGCGCGATGCTCGCGTACGCCCTGGCCAAACTGCGCATCCGGTTCGGCGCGGCCATCATGTACACGGTGTTCCTCGGGCTCACCATCCCGATCTACATCACGATCGTGCCGGTCTTCGTGATGGCCCGCAGCGCCGGCCTCACCGACAGCCTGATCGGCCTGGTCGGCCCCTACCTGGCCTTCGGCATCCCGTTCGAGGTGCTGGTGCTGCAGTCGTTCATCCGGCAGATCCCGGACGAGATCATCGAGGCCGCCAAGATCGACGGGGCCGGGCCGTGGCGCGTCTTCCTGACCATCGTGCTCCCGTTGTCCCTGCCCGCTCTGGTCACCGTGTTCATCCTGGACGCGGTGGCGACCTGGAACGAGTTCCTGTTCGCGCTGATCCTGCTCAACTCGGACGCCAGCAAGACGATCCCGGTCGGGCTGCTCAACTTCCAGGGCCAGTTCTCCAACAACAGCACCGGACTGGCCGCGGGCATCCTCATCGCCGTCGTGCCGATCCTGATCGCGTACACGTTCCTGCAACGCTGGATCGTCGGTGGGCTCACCGCCGGCGCCTCGAAGGGCTGAGCCGTGATCAGGCAGTGGCAGGAAGCGGAAGTCACCCTGTCCGGGGCGCATCACGAGGACCCGTACATGTCGGTCGACGTCTGGGTCACCTTCACCCACGACGACGGGACCGTGCTGCGCCGGCCCGCCTTCTACGACGGTGGTGCGATATGGCGGGTCCGGTTCGCCTCTCCGGTCCACCACGGCACCTGGCGGTGGGTCACGGCCGCGAACGTCGAGGACCCGGGTCTGCACGGCGTGACCGGCACCATGGACGTGCTGGAAGACCAGGTGCACCGGCCCGGTTTCTGGCGCATGTCACCCGGCGGCCGCAGTCTCGTGCACGCCGACGGCACCCCGGCCCTGCTGGTCGCCGACACGGCCTGGGCGCTGCCCTGGCGGGCCACCGAGGAGCAGGTCGGCGACTATGCCCGTGACCGGCAGGCCAAGGGTTTCAACGCCGTGCTGCTGATGACCGTGCAGCCCGACATGCGCGCCACCGGCCCGCGCGACCGCACCGCCGACGAGGGTTTCGACGTCGGCTTCGAAGATCTCCCGCAGGGCCGTCTGACCCGGCTCAACCCCGGATATTTCCAGTACCTCGACCGCCTGCTCGCCATCCTGATCGAGCACGGCATCGTCCCCGTCCTGCAGCCGGTCTTCCACGGGTTCGGCTGGAAGGGGCTCGACGTGGCCGGGACGGTGGTGCCGCCGGACGAGTACGCCCGCTACTGCCGTTACCTGGTCGCTCGCTACGGCGCCCGGCCGGCGATCTGGCTGGTCGGCGCGGACGGCTCCGGCACCGAGCCGCAGATCGAGGCGGGCGGGCGCGAGGTGCACGAGAGTGACTGCTACGGCCAGCCGACCGGCATCCACTACCGGCCGCACGCCCGGGCCGACGCGCATCAGGGCGCCGAATGGCTCGACTTCCAGTGGTGCCAGACCGGGCACGGTGGCGAGCACGTGCCCGAGCGGGTGGCCGACATGTGGCGCAACGAGCCCGTGCGTGCGGTGGCGAACGGCGAACCGACGTACGAGGGAACCGGAAGGGCCGATGTCGCGGCCGGCTGGTGGCAGGGGCACGAGGCGTGGAGCAATCTGTGTGCCGGGTCCACGATGGGCGTCGTCTACGGCGCCGCCAACATCTGGCAGTGGGTGCTGCGCGACGGCGAGCCCGGGCACGCGGCCTCCTTCGCCGGACCCGGCGGCAGCTGGCGGGACGCGCTGGACTACGAGGGCTCGGCCTATGTCGGGCTGGTCGGGCGGATCCTGGCCGGCCTGCCCACCACCGACATGCGGCCGGACTGGGAGGTCTTCATCGGCCCGCGCGGGCTGGTCGTGCCGGGGGAACTGGCGATCGTCTATCAGGAGACAGGCGGCCGGCTGCCGATGATGCAGGACGCCGGTACGCCGTCCGGCTACCGCATCGTCGACCCGCGCACCGGCGGGACGCGGTCGTCCGGCCACCTGAAACCCGGCGAGATCCTGGAGGCGGATCCGGCCGGGGAACCCCGGGTGATCATTTTTCAGCGCTGAGGAACCAGCCGGTGTGCCGGGACTTCGCCCGGTACATGGCCGTGTCCGCCGCACGGACCAGCACATCCGGGTCGGCGTCGGACGCGACGGCGACCCCGATGCTGGCCGAGACCACCAGCTCCCCGTGCGGGCGGCACAGCGTCGCCAGCAGTTGCCGGGCGATCGCCTCGGCGGTGTGGTGATCGTCGAGCGCGTCCAGCAGCACCAGGAACTCGTCGCCGCCGAAGCGGCCCGCGGTGCCGCGGCCGCCGAGCTCGGCCCGCAGCCGGTCGGCCACCTCGACCAGGACCTGGTCACCGACCGCGTGCCCGTACGTGTCGTTGATCTGCTTGAATCCGTCCAGGTCGACGAACAGCACCGCCACCCGCGGACCACGCCCGATCGCCTCGGCCAGCAACTGCAGGAAGTACGTCCGGTTCGGCAGTCCGGTCAGGTGGTCGTGCAGCGCACTGGCCCGCAACTGCTCCTCCTGCTCCCGCAGGGTGTGCAGCACGGCCTGGTAGTCGAGCGCACCGGTCAGCAACGCCGCCCACTGGTTGATCGCCTCGCGCCCGGTGGCCGACTTCAGGTCGACCCGGTCGACCGTGGCCAGCAGCCCCCAGTCACGGGCACCCACCCGCACCGGCACCACGAAGGTCAGCGTGCCCGGCTCGGCCCGGGCCGTCGCCAGCAGCGCGGCCGGCGGGAACCCGCTCACCGTGACCGGCGGAAGCGGAGCCGGCGCGGGCGCGGACCGGTCGAAGTGGCCGGCCGTCTCGAGCTGCGGCTCGCCGGGAGTCCACAAGCCGAGACACCCGGCCCGGGCCGAGGTGCGGCGCAGCCAGTTCAGCGACCGGGGATCCTCTTCGTGACTGCGCAACAGGTCGAGGCTGATGTCGTACTGGTTGCTGAGCGAGTGCTGCAGACGGATGCGCTCGCGGTACTGCGATTTCGCGCCGGCCCGCAGCGCCGCCTCGTCGAGCGCCGGGGGACACCCGCACGACTCCCGGACCACCAGCTCGGTCGCGACCTCGTGCCGCTCGGGCGACCCGCCGGTGCCGTCGATCGCGGCCAGCAGCACCCGCGCCGCGGTCACGCCGACCTGGAACAGCGGCTGCCGCACGGTGGTGAGCGGCGGGTCGGTGAACGACGCGTCGGACAGGTCGTCGAAGCCGATCACGGCCTGGTCGCCGGGCAACCGGCAGCCGGCTCCGGTCAGCACCCGCAGGATGCCGATCGCGTTGAGGTCGGTGCCGGCCACGACCGCGGTCGACGGCAGCCCGGCCGCGAGCATCGCGCGGGCCGCCCCCGCCCCGCCGGCCTCCTGGTTGTCGGCCGCCTCGAAGACCAGGTCCGGGTCCGGTTCGATGCCGTGGTCACGCAGCGTCCGCTGGTACGTGTCGTACCGCTCGAGCTGGTCCAACGCCCCCAGGAAGCCGGCGAAGGCGATCCGCCGGTGCCCGTGCCCGATCAGGTGCTCGACCGCGGCCCGCACCCCGACCCGGTTGTCCGGGAAGACGGTCGGACAGTCCACATCGGCGAACTCGTGGCTGACCACGACGACCGGCCGGCCGGTGGCCTGGAGCTCGCGCAGATATTTGGCGCTGGCCGCGTTCACGATGACCACGAACCCGGCCGCGTGATCCCAGGCCAGCGGGTGCGGCGGGTGCGGCGGTTCGGTCAGCTCGAGCTGCTCGGTGCCCGCGTCCAGCGTCTGGACGGCGACCACTGTGGCGGCGGCGTCGGCCGCGGCCCCCGCGATCCCTTCGAGCACCCCGCCGAAATACCACCCGCCCAGGAACGGGGAAAGCACTCCCAGGACGGTCATCAAGGGACCATACATCCGGAAACCGGAGTGAGCGCCTCTCCTAGGGAGATCCCCGGTCTTCACCCGGGACACGCGAAGATCATCGGATGCCCGACAGGGAACGGCCGCACGATGCCGCACCCTTCGACGCATGCGAATGATTCGAGGCGTTGTCGGGGTGCTCGCGGTGGTCGGTGCCGCGGTAGCTCTGGCACCGGCGCCTGCTTATGCCCTCGACGATCTGAAATGCGTCAAGGAGGACACCCGGGTGATCTCCACCCGGGACGAGTCCGGCTGGAACACTGTCCTCGTCGGCTTCTGTGCCCGCTACGAGTGGACCCCGCCCCCGGTCAGCGGCGGCACCCCGCCCAAGGACCAGCCCGGTGGCGGGAGCGGTGGCGGCGGCGGTGGCAACCCGCCGGCCGAATGCGACGACTACCAGGACAATCTGAAGCAGCTGGGCGAGTGGGTCGACCTGCTCAACTCGGAAATTCAGGCCGCCACCGCCGAGGCGGACCGGCTCGCCCGGGAGGCACAGGCCGCCCGCGACCGCAACAACCAGGCCCTGGCCGACTACGTCGCGGCCCAGCAGCACGCCCAGCAGCTGCTCGCCGACTACATCAACGACAACGCGCTCGACCCGATCGAGACGGAGCACAACGGTCACCCGATCGTCCGGCCGATCACCTACTCCGACGTGAAGACGTCGCTGCCCGGCGGCACGGCCGTGATCAACGCGAAGCGCGAGGCCGAGCAGCTCGGTCGTGAACAACGTGATCTGCAGGAGCAGTGGCTCGAGGTGCAGGCCAGGTCCGACCAGGCGAACGCCGCGCTCTACGACCTGCAGGCCCGTCTCCAGGCCGCGCTCGAGGCGGTCAAGCTCTATCAGGAACTGTCCAGCCGCTGCCGCTGACCGATGTGCCTCCCTCGCCTCGATCAGGCGGGGGAGGCATCAACGGATCGCGTAGACGGCCACGCCCGACGCCGTCCGGCCGTACAACCTCCCGTTGGCGACGATCGGCGCTCCCCGCAGCGTCGAGATCCGGGCGTCGAGCGGGAGCGTTTTTCCCGTACGGGCGGAAAGCCCCACAACCGCACGCCCGCTGTCCCGCCATCCGTAGACCACGCCGCCCCCGATCGACACCTCGATCGGCGCCTCCTCGGCGAAGCCGGCCGTCCACACCCGGCGACCCGTGCGCGCGTCGATCGCGATCAGCTGGTTGGCGAACGTGTGCAGATAGACGCGCTCGCCGTCGGTGGCGAACCCGGACGTCGAACCCGGGCTCGGAAAGGTCGCGAGCACCCGTCCGGTGGCCGCGTCGACCCGGCTGATCGGCCCGTCGGGATCGCAGCGCATGTAGAACGCGCCGCCGTCCGGTGAAGCGCCGATCGGCGTCCAGCACCCCGCACCGGGCGACCACAGTGTCTTGCCCGTGGCGAGGTCGACCGCGCTGGTCGAGTCGTCGCCGGCCACCAGAACCCGTCCCGCGGCGGCGATCGTCTCCCCGCCGATCGATCCGACCCGGGCCCACGCGCGCGAGCCGTCGGCGATCCGGTACGCCCGTACGCCGTACTTGCTGATCGCCGTGTCCCAGACCCCGCCGGCCACGATGCCGTTGTCGACGACCAGCCCGTACATGGGCTCGGGAATGGGTCTGGTGTAGAGCACCTGGCCGGTGGTCACGTCGAGGGCGGTGAGCGACGTCTTGCCCGAGCGGCAGTCGCGTGACTGGGCGACCAGCCGGGTGCCGACGATCGCGGCCAGGCTGATGCTCGTCCTCCGGGTGGTCGCGGGCGTCTGCCAGGTGAGCTTGCCGGTGGTCGCGTCGTGGCCGCTGATCCGGTACGACGCGGCGGTGACGAGCCGGTTCGCGGCGACCAGGGGAGTGGCCGGATCGGCACACTTCGCCGCCGCCAGCGGAACCGTCCAGCTCGCCCGCAACCGGCCCACGGTCGCCGGGGTCAGCCGGGTCTCGCCCGGGTTGAACCAGTCGCCGGTGGCGTGGGCCGCGGCTTGTCCCCAGGCGTCGGGCGGCGGCGCGGCCGCGGCCGGGGACGGCACGGCGAGGACACCGATCGCGGCGACCACCAGCTGAAGACGATTCAAGGCGACTCCTCGTAACGGCACAGAAGATCACCGTAGGGAGGAAGATCGCGCGTGGACGGTTGCCGGGCGGACGGCTCACCCGGTCGGGCTACGCGAGATCGCCAGGAACTCGTCGACCAGCCGGGCCGTGCTGACGTCCTGGTTCGTGCGGCCCAGCACTCGCGGCTGCCGCACCGGCCCGGGGATGGTGTGCCCGCCACCGTGCACCGTGTAGAGCACCGCCGGCGCGTGCCCGTCCTGCCGGTAGTCGGTGCGCTCGACCGAGGTCGCCGCGTCGGCAGCCGGCAGCCGGGTGCCGGCCGGCGACGCGGTGATGCCGTTGCGGGCCGCGAAATACGCCGCAGTCTCGGGCATCGACAGGCTGCGGCCGCTCACCTTGAACGCGGCACGGGCCCACCAGCTGAACTCCCCGCCCGCGTACCTGCTGATCGGATCCTTCGTCCCGTGCACCAGCAGGACCGGCACCGGCACCGGCGGCGCCTCCGCGGCCAGGAAGTTCTCCGGTGCGGGCATGGTCGCCGCGATCACCGCCGCCCCCGCGAGCAGGCCGGGGATCTCGTGGACCAGGCGCATCACGAGCTGGCCGCCGTTCGAGTAGCCGACCACGAAGACCCGCTCCGGCGCCAGCTTCCCGATCAGCGCACGGGTGAACCCGACGTCGTCGACGTTGTCGGTGCGGGCCGGGAAGGTGCTTCCCCGCCGAGCGTCGTTCCAGTTGCCCTGGTAGCCGTCCGGGTAGACGACGGCCGAGCCCAGCCCGTCGAAGGCCCGCCCGGTGAACTCGCGGTGCTTGGCGCCGTTCTGCTTGGACCCGTGAAACACGATCACCAGGTCTGGGCCGGGTGTCCCGACGATCTCGTACGTCCGGCGGGTCGCCCCCACCTGAATGCTGTCGCGCATGGTCGTCCCCTCCACCACAAGAAATGGATAAGCCATCCGCTTCAACGCAGCAGAAGTGGATGGCTTATCCGGTACGCTTGTGGGCGTGACCACTGCCCCACTGCGCAAAGACGCCGCCCGCAACTGGCAGCGCATCCTCGACGTCGGCCGCCGCCTGGTCGACGACGAGGCCCCGATCCAGCTCAACGAGGTCGCCCGCTCCGCCGAGGTCGGCGTGGCCACCGTCTACCGCCATTTCCCGACCCCCGAGGCCCTGGTCGAGACGATCGCCACGCCCGGCCTGGAGGCGCTGGCCGACCGGCCGCCGACCGGCGACCCGTGGGAGGCGCTGCGCGATTTCCTGCACGCGGCCATCGAGGCGCAGACGTCCGATCCGGCGATCGCCACCACCCTGGCCGCCCCGCACGACGCCCTGCCCCACACGACGGAACTCAAGCAGCGCCTGCACGCCCGTTTCGCCGAACTCCTCGACCGCGCCCACAAGGCCGGCGTGATCGACCCGGCCGTCACGGCGGCCGACATCGCCCCGCTGATGTGCGGAGTGGCCTTCGCGGCCAAGGTCCACCCCGGCGACCGCGCCGCCACCGCCCGCCGCTACCTCGACATCCTGTTCGACGGCCTCCGCTCCCGGGTCAGTTGACCGGGGAGATCATGCCGCCGTGACCGCCATTCGCCGTCAGATGAGGACGGCGCCGCCGTCGACGAGGATCGAGGTTCCTGTCGCCATCGGCTGTTCCATGGCATAGACGTAGGCCAGGGCCACGTCCTCGGGTTCGGCGATGCGGCCGACCGGCAGGGCGGCCGCGACGCCGTCGTAGAGGGCGGTCTGCTCGTCGGCGGTCAGGGCCGACCACAACGGGCTTCTGGTCACGCCGGGGGCGACGTTGTTGACCCGGATCGGGGCCAGTTCGAGGGCGAGCTGGCGGGTGAGCGCGTCGACGGCACCGCAGACACTCGCACCCAGGGCCCAACCCGGCCCGGGTCGTTGCGCGGCGTTACCGCTGGTGAGCACGATCGAGCCGCCGGGGCGGATGGCCCGCTCGCCGGTCAGCACCCGGATGGTGGTGAGCGCGCCGATGTAGCGGGTCATCCAGAACTCGCGGATCCGGTCGGCGGTGAGGTCGGCGACCAAAGCCATCCGCAGGGGTTCGCCGGCGCTGTAGACGAGGTGGTCGACCGGGCCCTCGGCCTTGACCAGGGCGGTCAGGGAGCCGTCGTCCTGCACGTCGACGGTGTGGCCGGCGGCGCCGGGGCCGAGATGGTGCAGCGCCGCCTCGACACTGCTGCGGCGGCGGGAGGCGACGACGGCGGAGCCGCCGCGGTCGAGGACGGCGCGGGCGACCGCCAGGCCCAGGCCCGAGGTTCCGCCGATGATGAGGACGCGTTGATCGGTAAGTGGCACGTCTCGACGATCGCGCCGGGGCGGGGTTCGCGTCCAAGACCTTCTGGCGCTCGCCGCGATACCGTGCGGGTATGACCGCTGATCTCGACCTGCGCAAGCTGCGGTATTTCGTGGTCACCGCCGAGACTTTGCACTTCGGGCGCGCGGCCGAACTGCTGCACATCGCCCAGCCGGTGCTGACCCGGCAGATCCGGGCCCTGGAGAGCGAGCTGGGCGCCGCTCTGTTCGACCGGTCGTCGCGCGGCACCGAGCTCAGCGAAGCCGGCGCCGCGCTGCTGCCCGAAGCGCGGGCCCTGCTGCGGTCGGCGCGGGCGTTGCAGCGGCATGCCCGCCGCGGCACGAGAATCGTCGTCGGCTTCATGCCCGGCCTGGCTCCGGCGCCGCTGATCCGGGCGTTGCGGGAGCGGTTTCCCGACCTCGAGGTCGACGTGATCCGCACGTCGTGGGACGACCAGGTCGAGGTGGTGCACGACGGTCGCGCCGAGCTCAGCCTGGTGCGCCTGCCGATCGACCGGGCCGGGGTGACGGTGGTGCCGGTGCTCTCCGAGCCGCGGGTGGCCGTGCTGTCGCGCGACCATCACCTGGCCGGGCGCGACGTGGTGACGCTGGATGACCTGGCTGGGCTGCCGTTGCTGCAGGATCCGATGGCAGTGCCGGAGCTGCTCGGCACGCGGACAGCGGCCGAGGCCCGGCCGCAGCCGAATGTGGAGGAGAAGCTGGAGCGTGTCGTCATCGACAGCGGCTTCGTCATCCTCCCGCGCTCGACCGCGCTGGCCTACCCGCGACCCGACGTGGTGCTGCGCCCGGTCGACGGGCTCGCGCCCTCCGAGGTGGCTCTCATCCGGGCCGAGTCGGCGAGCTCGGAGGTGCTCGACACGGCGATGAAGATCGCGGGCTCATGCCTGCTCACGGCAGGGTGTGGTTAGGGCCCGGAAGCGCGCTGATACTCGGACCATGGACAGCAAACGGCGGCTCGGGGAGTTTCTTCAAGCCCGCCGATCACAGATCCGGCCCGAGGACGTCGGGCTGGCCGGGCACCTCGGTCGCCGGCGGGTGCCGGGGCTGCGGCGTGAGGAACTGGCCCAGCTCGCCGGTGTCAGCTCCTCCTACTACGCCCGCCTCGAGCAGGGCTTCTCGCTGAACGCCTCGCCGCAGGTGCTCGACGCGATCGGGCGGGCGCTGCGGCTGGACGAGGCCGAGCTGCGCCACCTGCACGAGCTCGCGGGTGGCGGCCGGGCCAGGACCGCACCGCGCCGGTCGCCGCCCGAGCGGATGACCGTCGCCCTGGCCCGGATGCTGGAGGCGATGGGGGAGACCCCGGCGGTGGTGCTCGGGCGGTTCAGCGACGTGCTGGCCTGGAACCCGGCCGGGCACGCCCTGTTCGCGGGCCACCTCGACGTCACCGGTCCGGAGCGGCCCCGGGAGCGGCCGAACATGGCCCGGCTGGTCTTCCTCGACCCGCACACCCGGGAGCTGTACGCGGACTGGCCGGTCAAGGCGAAGGCGGTGGTCGGGTCGCTGCGCCGGGCCGCCGGGCAGCACCCGTCCGACGCCGCGCTCTCCGCGCTGATCGGCGAACTCACGGTCTCCAGCGCGGAGTTCGCCGAGATGTGGGCGACCTACCGGGTCAAGGGCCGGGGCAGTCTCGCCTACGCGATGCGGCACCCGCTGGTCGGCGCACTGACGGTGACCCAGCACGCGCTGCAGACCGAGGACGGCCCGTCGGTCGTCATCGCCACCACCGAGCCCGGATCGCCGTCGCGGGCCGCGATGGCTCTGCTGATCCACAGCCTCACCGGCACCGCCACGCTCGCGCGGGCCTGATCACGGAAACAAGACGCTGCCGCGTGGATGCCGTGCGCCCTCATTTCGACGAAAGGATTCCCCACCATGAACGACATCAAGCTCGGTGCGATCACCGTGACCCGGGTGGAGGAGATGCACGGGCCGATCATGCCGCCCGCCGCCTTCTTCCCGACCATCCCGGACGCGTCCTGGCAGCAGGACGAGGACACGCTCACCCCGGACCACCTCGGCGACGGATTCGTCCACGTGGCCATGCAGACCTGGGTGCTGCGCAGCGAGGGCCGGACGATCCTGATCGACACCGGCGTCGGCAACGACAAGGCGCGGCCGGCCGTCGAGGCCTGGGACCACCTCGACCTGGATTTCCTGGGCAACCTGGCCCGGGCCGGGGTGCGCCCGGAAGACGTCGACCTGGTCGTCAACACGCACCTGCACGTCGACCACGTGGGCTGGAACACCCGGCTGGTGGACGGCGAATGGGTGCCCACGTTTCCGAACGCCACCTATCTGATGCCGCGGGCCGACTTCGAGTTCTGGCACCCGGACAACCACCCCGGCCTGGCCGGTGGCGTCAACGAGAACGTGTTCACCGACAGCGTCGCCCCGGTCCACGCGGCCGGTCAGGTGCGGCTGTGGGAGGACAGCCACGCCATCGACGCCGCACTGCGGCTGGAGGCGGCGCCCGGGCACACACCGGGTTCGAGCGTGCTCAAGTTGTCCAGCGAGGGCGACCGGGCGTTGTTCGCCGGGGACCTCATCCACACCCCGCTCCAGGTGCGGGAATGGGGGCACAACAGCTGCTTCTGCGAGGACCCGGCGGCCGCGGTCCGCACCCGTCACGAGCTGCTCGGCTGGGCCGCCGACCACAACGCGCTCGTTCTGCCGGCACATCTGAGCGGCCCGGGCGCACTGGAGGTCGAGCGGTCGGGGGACACGTTCGCCCTCAAGCAGTGGGGTCCCTTTGATCGTCTCTGAGACCGAGTCGGGCCCGATCCGGGGCCGGCCCACCGCGTACGGCACGGTCTTTCTGGGCGTGCCGTACGCGGCCGGGCCGGTGGGCGCCGGCCGGTTCCGGGCGCCGGAACCGCACGAGCGGTGGACCGCGGTCCGCGACGCCACCCGGCCCGGGCCCACCGCGCCCCAACCGAAGCGCGATGCGTTCGGGCGGCTCGACATGGCGCCGTATTTCGGGCCGGGCTGGGTGCGCGGCACCGACTACCTGACCGTGAACATCTGGGCCCCACCGGCCGGCGATCGGGCCGTCCCGGTGATGGTCTTCGTGCACGGCGGCGGGTTCGTGGCCGGTTCCACCAACGCTTCCCTGTACGACGGTTCGGCGTTCGCGCGCGACGGGGTCATCCTGGTGACGGTCAACTACCGCCTCGGCATACCCGGCTGGCTGCACCTCCCCGGCGCCCCGGACAACCGCGGGCTGCTCGACGTCCGGGCCGCGCTGCGCTGGGTGCGTGACAACATCGCCGGTTTCGGCGGCGACCCGGGAAACGTCACGGTGTTCGGTCAGTCGGCCGGCGCCGTGATCGTCGGTGGTCTGCTGGCCGATCCCGCGTCGGCCGGGCTCATGCGGCGCGCGATCGTCCAGAGTGGCAACGGCCTCGCCGCGCTCACGCCCGAGCAGGCGGCGACGGTCGCCGCGGGGCTGGGCGGGTCACCCACTCTGGCGACGGTCAGCGACGAGCAGCTCGTCGCCTGGCTGCCCCGGCTCTCCGGCCGGGGACTGCGGGCGCCGCTCAGCAGCATCACGCCGTTCAGTCTCGTGCTCGACGAGCAGCCGGCGGACACCGTTGCGGCCGGGCGGGGAGCAGACGTCGACCTGCTGATCGGAAGCAATCGCGACGAGGGTGCCCTCTATCTGGCCCTGCGCGACGGCACCACTGAGGTCGATGTCCACGCCACGGCCGCGCTGTTCCACGCGGACCCGGACGAGGCGGTCCGGGCCTGCCGCGCGCTCGATCCGGGCGCGTCGCTCGCCCAGCTGCGCACGGCTCTGCTCAGCGACGGGCTGTTCGGTACGGGTACGCGGGCGTTGGCCGACGCTCACGCGAAGCGCGGGCGCACGTGGAGGTACGAGTTCGCCTGGCGCTCCACCACTCTGGGCGCTGCCCACGTCGTGGAGCTGCCGTTCGTCTTCGACCGGCTGGATGTACCGGCCCTGCACGGCCCCTCGGGACTGCTGGGCAACGGCAACGGCGGAAGCAATAGCAAAGACGGAAGCAATAGCAAAAATGGAAGCAATAGCAAAAGCGGAAGCAACAGCAAGGGCGGAAGCGACAGCGAAGAGCCACGCGACCTGGCCGCACGTATGCACAGTGCCTGGATCCGTTTCGCGGCGACCGGTGACCCGGGCTGGCCGCGACACCCGGAAACCCAGCGCTTCGCATGACTTTGTGTACGATCGTACACATGAGCGATCTCGACCCCGCCGCGGGAGATCCGCGCACCATGCGCGAACGGATGCTGGCCGGCGACCTCTATCGCGGCGCCGACCCGGAGCTGGAGGCCGAGATGCTCCAGGCGATGGTGCTGACCAAGGCGTTCAACGACAGCGATCCGCGCGACGGCGAGGGCCGCCGCAAGGTGCTGCGCGAACTGCTCGGCTCGATCGGCGTGGACGTCGACATCCGGCCTCCGCTGCACGTCGACTACGGCAGCCACCTGCACATCGGTGACCGCACGTTCATCAACTTCGGGCTGATGGCGCTCGACGTGGCCGAGATCCGGATCGGGCAGGACGTGCTGATGGGCCCGAACGTGCAGCTGCTGACACCGACGCACCCGGTCGACCCGGAGCCGCGCCGCGCCAAGTGGGAGGCCGCCCTGCCGATCACGATCGGCGACAACGTGTGGATCGGCGGGATGGCGGTGATCTGCCCGGGCGTCACCATCGGCGCCAACTCGGTGATCGGGGCCGGGGCCGTCGTCACCAAGGACATCCCGGCCGACGTGGTCGCCGTGGGCAATCCGGCCCGGGTGATCCGCTCGGTCCACGCCAACTGACGCCCAGTCCACGCCAACTGACGCTCGGTCTGCGACAACGACGCTTGGTCTGCGACAACGACGCTTGGTCTGCGGCGACGACGCTCGGTCTACGGCAACTGGCCGGCCTGGTCGATCATCGGCTGGAGCAGGGCGGACATGGTGGCGGCGGCCCGCTCGGGGTCGCCGTCGACGATCGCCTCGACCAGGTCGGCGTGCAGCTGGGCCAGGTCGTCGGTCTCGCCCGCCACGTCGTGCAGTGCCACCTCCTCGAACACGTCGAGCAGTCCCTCGTAGACGTCCAGCATCAAGGCGTTGCCGGTGGCGGCGACCACCGCACGATGCAGGGCGGAGTCGGCCCGTACGCGGGAACGGGTGTCACCGGTGCTCCAGGCGTCGCGGCGCTCGTGCAGCAGCGTGACCAGGCGTTCGGCGTCGGACTCGGTGCGCCGGGACGCGGCGAGACGGGCACACGCGGCGTCGAGGGCCAGGCGCATCTCCAGGCTGTCGCGGCGTGACGTGCCGGCCGCCCGGCGCGACACCGACGAGCTGAGGTCGGAGGTCGACACCACGAAGGTGCCCCGCCCCTGCTCCCGCCGCAGGATCCCGGCCTGCACGAGCGACCCGACGGCTTCCCGTACGGTGTTGCGCCCGGCCCCGCTCCACTCGACCAGCTCGGGCTCGGTCGGGATCTTGCTGCCGAGCGGCCAGTGGCCCTCGGTGACCTGAGCCCGGAACAGCTCGGTCACGCGGGTGCCGAGGCCGGTGTGGTCAAGCATCGGATCAGCCTAGACCGGCCGGCAGGCGGCCCAGCCGGCCCCCAGGGTGACCAGCAGGGTGGCCGCGAGCAGCCCGTACGGCAGGTTCCAGCCCCCGCTGGCCTGGTGGATCACGCCGAGCGCGAGCGGCCCGACGCAGCCGATGCCGTAGCCGACGCCCTGCACCACGCCGGACAGCCGCGACGCGGTCTGCGGGTTCTCCGACCGGGCGGCGATCAGGGTCAGGACGAGCGGGAAGGTGCTCACCCCGAGCCCGAACGCGGTCGCCCACACGAACGCCCCGGCGGCCGGCGCGGCGATCATGCCCGCGTATCCGGCTCCCATCAGCGCCACGCAGACCACCACGATCGGGTACGGGTTGCGCAGGCGCTTGGTCAGCGGTGGTACCACGAACGCGGCGATCAGCCCGAGCCCGGCGAACCACGACAGCAGCAGCGCGCTCGCGGTCGGGCTCAGCCCCGCGGCCTCGAGCATGGCCGGGAACCACGTCACCAGCGCGTAGACGTGCAGTGCGGTCATCGCCATCAGTCCGATCAGCCCGAGCACCAGCGGGGTACGCCAGGAGACGCGCGGCGACGGCGGGACCGGCGCGGCGTGCCCGGTCGGCCGGGGCATGGTGGCGAACCACAGCACCGCGGCCACGGCCGTCACGGCGGCCCAGGCCCCCGCCGCCGTACGCCATCCGTAGGCCTGGGCCAGCGGCAGTGCGAGCAGCGGCGCCGCCAGTTGGCCGACCTGCAGCAGCACCATGTACATCGTGCTGACCGCGTGCAGCCGCTGCGGGAAGTGTTGCTTGACGATCGGGATCAGGATGACGTTGGCCGCGCCGACCCCGGCGAACGCGATGATCGTGGCCACGATCAGCACGGTCGGCGACCACGCCACGGCCCGCAGCAGGATGCCGGCCGTGGTGGCGGTGACCGCGAGCGCGGCCGTGCGTTCCAGGCCGAGCCGGCGGGCCAGCGGCGGGGCGGCGAACGCGGCCACCGCGAAGCAGGCGGTCACGATCGTGCCGATGGCGCCCGCGACGACCGGCCCGAAGTGCAGCTCGTCGCCGGCGTCACCGGTCAGCACGCTGAACCCGGTGACCGCGGTGCGCAGGTTGAGGGCGGTCAGCGCGACCGCGAGCAGGATGCCGCGGTGCAGCCGGGCGGGGGCGATCGTCGTCACCGCCGCAGTCAATCATGGGATGATGGGATGAATCCAGTCCCGGCTCTTCCCCTGCGACCCCGGACAGTCATAGTCTTCGATTCCAGGAGGAGGGGAGAAGCAATGAAGATCCTGGTCCGATTCATGGTGATGATGCTGGTGGCCGCGGGGCTGGCCGTCCCGGCGACGGCGGCCGCGGCGGGCGGGCACGCCCGGTTCAGTGCCCTGGTGTTCTCCAGGACAGCGGCGTTCCGGCACGACTCGATCCCAGCCGGGGTGGCCGCGATCCGGCAGCTCGGCGCGCGGAACCACTTCCGCGTCGACGCGACCGAGGACGCTGCCGCGTTCACCGACCGGAACCTCGCCCGCTACGACGTCGTGGTTTTCCTGAGCACTACCGGCGACGTCCTCGACGACACCCAGCAGGGCGCGTTCGAGCGGTACATCCGGGCCGGCGGCGGTTACGCGGGCATCCACGCCGCGTCCGACACCGAATACGACTGGGCCTGGTACGGCGGCCTGGTCGGCGCCTACTTCCGCGACCACCCGGGCGCCGTGAACGACCAGTTCCAGGTGGCCACGGTCAACGTGCTCGACCGCACCACCGCGGCGACCCGTCCGCTGCCGCGCCGGTGGCAGCGCGAGGAGGAGTGGTACAACTTCCGGACCAACCCCCGGGGCACCGTACGGGTCCTGGCCGAGGTCGACGAGCGCACCTACGACCCGCGGGGCTACAGCGTTCCCGAGGGCTCGCCGGGAATGGGCCCGCACCACCCGATCTCGTGGTGCCACCCGTACGACGGGGGCCGCTCGTTCTACACCGCGATGGGTCACAAGGCCGAGTACTTCAGCGACCCGCTGCTGCTGGCCCACATCCTCGGCGGGCTCCGGATGGCGGCCGGCGTCGAGCGCTTCGGATGCGGCCGCCCGAACTGACGAAAGTCAGGAACACCGGGGCCGGGCACAGTGGTCGTTCGAGTTTTCTCCACCCATTCGGGGGAGTTTGGGCGTGGGGCGGAGGTGGGCACTAACCACCCCCGGAGTCGCCGATCTTGGCGCGCGGCCCACGATCGAGGAGTTGTCTCATGACGGTTGCGGTTGCTGCTCAGGACACCGCGACGACCGACCGGGCGAGCGACCTGATCGCCGCCCTGGCCGCGCTACCGGCCGGGCACCCGTCCCGGCCGGAGCTGCGGGCCCGCACGATCGAGGCGTGGATGCCGATGGCCCGGCACCTGGCCAACCGTTACGCCGGGCGCGGCGAGCCGGCCGACGACCTGTTCCAGGTGGCGCTGGTCGGGCTGATCAAGGCGGTGGACCGGTTCCAGGCCGACCGGGGCGTCGAGTTCGCCGGGTTCGCCATCCCGACCATCGTGGGCGAGCTCAAGCGGCACTTCCGCGACCGCACCTGGTCGATCCGGGTGCCGCGCCGGCTGCAGGAGCTGCGGCTCGCCATCACCGGCGCCAACACCACGCTGACCCACACGCTGGGCCGCTCGCCGACGGTCGCCGACATCGCGGCCTATCTCGAGGTGTCCGAGGAGGACGTGCTCGAGGGACTCGAGGGGTCCCGCGCCTACAACGCCACCAGTCTGTCCACCCCGGTCGGGGCCGAGGGCAGCAGCGAACTGGGGGAGACGCTCGGCGGCGACGACCACGAGTTCGAGGTGGCCGAGAACCGGATCGCGCTCGCGCCCGCCCTGGCCAGCCTGGACGAGCGCGAGCAGAAGATCGTGGCGCTGCGGTTCTACGGCAACCTGACCCAGTCGCAGATCGCCGAGGAGATCGGGATCTCGCAGATGCACGTGTCGCGGCTGCTGGCCAAGGCGCTGGGCAAGATGCGCCGCCGGCTCGACGCCTGAGTTTGCATCGCTTGCCGTGGGGCAACTAAAGCCCCGTCACACGCCATTGAGGAGATACCGATCATGAAGATTGTGAAGCTGGCGGCCGGGTTCGCCATCGGGTACGTGCTGGGCAGCCGGGCCGGTCGCGACACGTACCAGAAGATCGTCGCCAACACCCAGCAGCTGCGCGAGCATCCGACTGTGCAGCAGGCCAAGTCTTTGCTGGCCGGTAGCGCTGACAAGGCGACGGCCAAGCTGCACCAGGCCGCGATCGACCTCGAGCCGACCCCGGCCCCGACCCCCGCCTCTGTCCGGCCGAAGCCGAGGCCGCGCACCAACGGGGCGCCGCTCGACCCGGCCGCCGCCAAGCCCCTGAGCTGACCTCAGAGAAGTTTGCGCAGGCGGGGCTCGAACGCCGCCGGGTCCTGGGCGAAGCCGATGTGCCCGCCCGGGAACATCACCGGCTCCCCGCCCAGCATCGCGGCCAGGGCCCGGGACGTGCGGTCGCACAGCTCACCGGCCGAGTCCTCGCCCAGCCCGACCAGCACCCGCGCCGGCCCCGACGTCAGCCGCTCGACGTCGGGGCGGAAGCCGACCGTGCCCCGGTACATGTTCCGATATTGGAACGCCTCGTCGGCCCGCTCCTGCTCGGTCGGCTCGCCGCCGGCCATCATCTCGACGACCTCGTCCGGCAGTTGCAGGTTGGCGATCTCCATGAATCTGCGGAAGGTCGCCCGCCGGTCTCCGGTCTCGAAGATCGCCAGCATCTCCTCGGTGGCCGCCCACAGTTCGTCGCGGTCGGGCAGCACCTCCAGCAGCGGCGGCTCGTGGGCGACCACCGTCTCGACCACGCCCGGGTGGGCCTCGGCCAGCGCGAGCACGCTCACCGCCCCGCCGCTCGAACCGAGCGCCAGCTTGGCCCGGCCCCGGCCGGCGTGCTCGATCAGGGCGGCCAGGTCGTCGGCGCGCTGCCCCGGGGTCGAGGGCTCCTCTCGATCGCGCACCGAGCTGCGGTTGATGCCGCGGGGATCGGTGGTCAGCACGCTGTGGTCGACCGCCAGCATCTCGGCCAGCGCGGTGAACGCGTCGGCGGTCATCGGCGCACCGGCCAGCACCACGAGCGGCCCGTCACCGCGCAGTTCGTAGTACAGGTCGGCGTCGGGGCGGCTGAGCTGTGTCATCGGATCTCTCCCTGGTCGTCATCATCTCGTCGACAGTCCGACGGACGGCAACGGCCGGAATCGACAAGCACCCCCAAAGATTTTTCCCGTACGCCGTGAGCGCGCTCGGGTCCTAGCCTGAGGCCATGAGAATCGTGGTCATCGGCGGCAGCGGGCACATCGGCACGTTCCTGGTCCCACGGCTGGTCCGCGCCGGGCACGAGGTGATCAACCTCAGCCGTGGGCAGAGCGCGCGCTACGCCGACGATCCGGCCTGGTCGCAGGTGCGGCAGGTGTCCGCCGACCGCGCGGCCGAAGACAGTGCCGGGACGTTCGGCGACCGCGTGGCCGGCCTGCGACCCGACGTCGTCGTCGACCTGATCTGCTTCACCGTCGACTCGGCGACCGCGCTGGTCGGACGGCTGCGCGGCCACACCGGGCATCTGCTGCACTGCGGTTCGATCTGGCGGGCCGGCCCGAGCGCGCGACTGCCGATCACCGAGGACAACGCCGAACCGCCGATCGGCGACTACGGCCTCGCCAAGGCCGCCATCGCCGACCTGCTGCGCGCCGAGACCCGTTCGGGCGGCCTGGTCACCACCACGCTGCACCCCGGCCACATCGTCGGACCCGGCTGGCATCCGATCGGCCCGCTCGGCAACAACGACCCCGAGGTGTGGCGCAAGCTCTCGGCCGGCGAACCCCTCGAGATCCCCGGCCTCGGCACCGAGTTCCTGCACCACGTGCACGCCGACGACGTCGCGCAGGCCTTTGAACTGGCCGTCACCCACCGCGAGGCCGCCGCCGGCGAGGACTTCAGCGTGGTCGCGGCGTCCGCGCTCAACGTGCGCGGCTACGCCCGGATCGGCGCCTCCTGGTTCGGCCGCAGCGCCGACCTGCGGACGGTCTCGTGGGACGAGTTCCGCCGCACCAGCCCCGAAGCCGAGGCCAGCTGGGAACACCTCGTGCGCAACCACTACTTCAGCATCGACAAGGCCCGCCGCCGGCTCGGTTACGCGCCGCGCTACCAGCCCGAC
Source organism: Paractinoplanes bogorensis (assembly GCF_018829635.1). Taxonomy (GTDB): domain Bacteria; phylum Actinomycetota; class Actinomycetes; order Mycobacteriales; family Micromonosporaceae; genus Actinoplanes; species Actinoplanes bogorensis. The sequence continues at coordinate 290,068 of NZ_JAHKKG010000010.1, read as the reverse complement.
GAGGCCGTGCTCGAATCGGTGCGCTGGTTGATCGAGCACGACCAGCTCACAGTCGGCAGCCCGCTACTCGGTGCCGCGTAGGTCGGCGTACGCGACGACGTTGTCGACGTAGTGGCCGGTGCGGTTGTCGAAATCGCCGCCGCAGGTGATCAGGCGCAGGCCGGCGTGGTCGATGGCGCCGTAGACGGCGTCGGCCGGGAACTTGTCCTTGGCGTAACGGTCGACGCGGGTGACGGCGAAGACGGCGGTGACCCCGTCCCGCCGGGTCACCTTCACCTCGTCGCCCGGGCGCAGCGTGGACAGGCGCGCGAACGTGCCGTCGGTTCCCCTGTAGTTGACATGTCCGGCGAGCACGGCCGGTCCGAGCGAGCCGGGTGTGGGCGCCTTGGTGTACCAGCCGACCGTGCGTGCGTCGGTGGGCACCTGCATGGAGCCGTCCGGGTTCTGGCCGAGCCCGGTCACGGATTCGTCGACGGCGAGCGCCGGGATCCGTACGCGGGAAGGAACTGAGGTCTTCAAAAGCTCGCCCCGCGTGAGCACATCGTGGACCGACGACGGCGTGACCGCGGACGGCACGGACGGCGGCGCACTCAAGGGCGGCTCGGCCGCGGGCTCGTCGTGGCGGCCGACGGCGATCGCGGCCACCCCGGCGATCGCCAGCAGCACGGCCAGGATGCGGAAGCGGGTCATCGCTCGATGCGGCGACGGGTGAACGCGACCACGGCGACGGCCATGAGCAGAGCGGCTCCACCGGCGTAGTACCAGACGGCGGCACGGTCGCGGGTGCTGCCGTCACCGGTGGCCACGCCGCCCACCGGCACCGATCCGACCGCCGCGCCGGACACCATGCCGCAGGTGGCCGGGTCGGTCGCCTCCTCGGGGATGCCGCTCAGCCCGGCCGACTTGGCCAGCGTGGATTCGCCCAGCCCGTCCAGGTCGTACTTGTTGTTGCCGTTGGCGTCGACCCCGTGCTCGACGATGTGCAGATCCTTGAGGTGCTCGACAGTGCCCGGAGGCAGGTCGGCTCCGGCGATCGTCCGGTCGTACTTCAGGTTGCCTTTGGCGTCGGCCACGGGCATCCGGTCGACCGCGAGTCCGCTCGCCTTGGAGGTGTCACCCTTGGTGGTCAGCGAGACGAAGATGTCCCCGTAGACCGGCATGCCCTCCTCGGTGCTGACGTAGCCGTTGCCGTTCTTGTCGGCCGACATGTCGGGGCAGTGGAAGTCCATGCCGCCGGTCGAGCCGTGCAGGTGCTGGGCGTGCGGTGAGTTCGGCACCAGGCCGGTCGAGCGGATGCTGACCTTGAGGTCGCCGTTGCCGGTGACGGTGAGCGTGGCGTTGCCGCTCGCCCCCGAGTTGTTGAGCGCGAGCAGTTTGACGTGCACGCTCTCGTCGGCCAGGGCCGCGGACGGGGTGGCCAGCAGCAGCGCGGCCACGGCGGGAAAGGCAAACAGGATTCTCTTCACGGGGGGTCCTTTGCTATCGGGCGGAGGCGAACAGATCCACAAGCTGCTTCTGTACGGGCAGAGCCCGCACCCAGTCGGCGTCAGTGGTGGTCCAGCGGAGCAGGTAGGACCGATCGCTCGAGGTGGCGACCAGCACCCGGCGCTCGTGCAGCGTGGTGTCCGAGTCGGGGCGCCACGTGTACTCCCAGTCGGCGCCGCCGCGCTTGAGCAGCAGGACGCCCATGCTGATCCGCTGGTAGCCCGGCAGCCCGCCGTCCTTCTCGCGCGCCTGCCAATAGGCGAGGGGCTGCTGCGTCCGTACGGGCGACTGGTTGACCTTGAATGCCCGCTTCCCGGCCGGGTCGCCGAAGCAGACCTCGTTGCCCGCGGCCGACCGCTGCCACCCGGACGGCACGGCCAGCGCGAACCCGGCCGGGTCCCGCGACCAGATCCAGCCCTTCGGCAGGCCGGCCGGCACGCGGGTGGTCGCGGCGGTGACCGGCTGCCGATCGGCACCGACCCCGCACAGGTCATCGGCCGGGATCGTCGGCTTTGTCGCGGGAGCACTTGCTTCCACCGCGGCCGGGCGGGCCTGATACGACCGCGCCGCGTAGGCGCCGCCGCCCGTGACCAGCAACGCCAGCGACAGGCCGGCGACCAGCAGCGTCCGGGGGCGGCGTCGCGGCGCCACCGAGGCGATGCCCCGGGCGATCGGAGCGAATCCGTTGGCGCCCGCACTGGCCGCCTCCAGCCGGGTTGTGGTCTGCGCGCCGTCCGGGCGGCGGTCCGGGTTCTTGTCGAGCAGGTCGAGCAGCAGCGGAGCGAGCGGACCGGCCTGGCGAGGCGGATCGGGATCTTCGTGGCGCAGCGCGTGCAGGGACGACTCGACGTCGTCGCGGAGGAACGGCGGCCGTCCCTCGACCGCGGTGTAGAGGGTGGCGCCCAGCGAATACAGGTCGGCCGGGGTGCCGGTCTCCTGCGAGCTCAGCCGTTCCGGCGCCACGTAGTGCGGCGAGCCCAGCAGCGGGTCGGGTGCCCCGTTCTCGCGGTCGCCGATGATGGCCAGGCCGAAGTCGGTGAGCACGATCCGGCCGTCCGCCGCGAGCAGGATGTTGCCCGGCTTGACGTCCCGGTGCAGCACCCCGGCGGCGTGCGCGCTGCGCAGGGCGGAGAGCACGCGCAGGCCGAGCCGGGCGGCCTGGACGGGTGAGAGCGGCCCGTCGGTCTGGACCACCTCCTGCAGCGACCGGCCCTCGATGAACTCCATCACCAGCCAGGACCGCTCCTGCTGCCAGACCACGTCGAAGACGGTGATGACGCCCGGGTGGTCGAGGCGGGCGGCGGCCCGGGCCTCCCGCATGGTCTGCGAGGCCTCCAGAGCGGTGGACGGCACGGTGATCTCCTTGACCGCCACCACGCGCTGCAACAGCTCGTCCTGCGCCCGCCAGACCCGGCCCATACCGCCCGAGCCGACGAGTTCGAGCAACCGGTACCGGCCGCCTATCAGCTCGTTCATGACAGGAATTCGGAACCGATGATGTTGCGGATGGGTCGTGATCTAGCCGACGGTGACGGTGATGGTGTGCTGACCGGTGGCACCGCTCGGGAACGGTGTGGCGCGGTCCGCGGTCTGCACCTGCCCGGTGCCGTCGGTGGCCCGCACCGACAGCGAGTGCGGCCCGGGGGTGGCGTTCCAGGTCAGGCGCCACTGCACCCAGGTGTCGATCGACGGGACCGGCAGCATCTCGGCCGCCTTCCACGGGCCGCCGTCGACGCTGATCTCGACCTTGTCGATGCCGCGGCGCTGCGCCCAGGCCACTCCGGCGACCGTCACCGGCCCGGCGGCCGGCCGCGCGAACGGGCGGGGCTTGTCGATCCGGGAGGCGGTCTTGACCGTGCCGGGGCGGGCCCAGCCGCGTTTGACCCAGTACGCGTCGAACGCGGCGAACGTGGTCAGCTCGAGTTCGGTGACCCACTTGCACGCGCCCGCGTAGCCGTACAGGCCGGGAGTCAGCATGCGTACGGGAAAGCCGTGCTCGGGCCGCAGCGGCTCGCCGTTCATGGCGACCGCGAGCATGGTGTCCCGGCCGTCCAGGGCGGTCGCGACGGGCGTGCCGATGGTCATCCCCTCGACCGACCGGGCGACGATCTGGTCGGCCTCCGGGCGCAGGCCGGCCTCGCGCAGCAGCGGTGCGAGAGGGACGCCGAGCCAGCGCGCCGTGCCGATGTAGGGGCCGCCGACCTCGTTGGAGACGCAGTTGAGGGTGATGTCGCGCTCGATCAGCGGTCGTTTCAGCAGGTCGTCGAGGGACAGCTTGAGTTCGGTGCCGACCATGCCGTGGATGCGCAGCTCCCAAGTGTCGGGGTCGACGCGGGGGATGGTCAGCGCGGTGTCGACCCGATAGAAGGTCGCGCTCGGGGTCGTGAAATCAGGGGCGATGCCGGCGGGGAGGGGCTTGGCCGGTTCGGCGGGGGCGGGCAGGGCGAGAGTGGTGCGGACCTTTCCCACCGTACGGATGAGGAGCTGCGCGCCGGACTCGAAGAGCACCGCGGCCCCGGCGACGAGCAGCGCGCCCCGCAGGAACGCCCGCCGGTTGCTGGTCGGGACGATTGCGGTGCGGTCGTTGGCGGCGGCGACGTCCGTCCGGTCGTTCGCGGGACCGACGGCGGTTCGCAGCAGCCACCACAGGGTTGCTCCGGCGATCGCGGCGGCGAGCAGGGACGGGACGGGGGAGAACCACGATGCGGTGGGCCGGGTCAGGGCGGCGGTGGCGCCGGCCGCCCCGAGGACGACCGCGCCCACCACGACCAGGTTCCGCCGCCGGCGGCCGACGACGCCGAGCGTGGCGGCGAACAGGGCCAGCACCAGACCGACCGAGGCGAGCAGCACGGGTTTGTCGTTGGTGCCGAGTTCGCGTACGGCAAACTCTTTGACCGGTGTCGGGGTGGCATCGATGATCGCGCCACCGACCGCGATCAGGGGCGCCGCGTCGGGCCGGGTCACGGCGGCGAAAAGTTCCGCGACCGCGATCCCGAGCCCGGCGGCGAGTACCCCTGCGGCGGCGTCGCGCAGCAGGTTGCGCATCAGCTCTTCGGCATGAGCACGGTGTCGACGATGTAGACGGTGGCGTTGGCCGTCTGCACGTTGCCGCAGATGACCGACGAGGTGCCGTCGACCTTGAACATCTCGCCCGAGCCCGCGACGGTCAGGTCCTTGCCCTCGAGGGTCTTGTGGGTGCCGGAGAGGTCGGCCGGGGTGAGCTTTCCGGGCACGACGTGGTAGGTCAGGATGTCGGTCAGCGTCTTCTTGTCGGCCAGCACCTTCTTGAGGTCGGCGGCCGGGATCTTCTTGAAGGCGTCGTTGGTCGGCGCGAAGACGGTGATGCCGTCGGCCGAGTTGAGCGAGTCGACCAGCCCGGCCTGCTTGACTGCGCTGACCAGCGTCGAGAGCAGCGGGTTGCCCGAGGCCGCGGTCGCCACCGGCACCTGGGCCATGGCCTGGAAGCTGCCCTTGTTCGACGCGTCGGTCGGCACGGCCGCGCAGCCGGCGCCGAAGTTCTCCATGGCCGGGGCGGCGCTCGACATCATCGGGGCCGCGCTGGTCATGGTCGGGGCCGCGGCCGGTTGATCACTGCTGGTGCTCGAGTCGCTGCTACCGCAGGCGGCCATCGAGAGGGAGAACAGCGAGACGGCGGCGAGGGTGGTGAGTCGGGAAGTGCGCATGAGCTTTCCTCCGGTTTTGTGGGCCTTTACACCCATGATTCGGAGGTGCTTCCCGTACGGATGGGTCGGATCTCAGCGGATTTTCCCGAGCGCGTGGATCGGACCCGTTCGAGTGACGGAACCCGGCGCAGGTTCGCGGGTCACGCCCGCTCCCGACCCGGCCCGCTGGTCCCGAGCTGTGTGGACCGTGGTGCTGGTTCCCGTTGTGGGACGGTTCCGATCGCGGTGACGAGTACGGCGATCATTACGACGGCCGGTCCGGGCCGGCGCGGCGGCCGGTTCTGCCGGGTGTTCGTGGCGGCCGTCAGCACGGTGTGGCGTAGGCGGCCCGGGGGCGGCGACCAGGCGTCGTCGGCGAGGCGGGCCGCGGCCTCGCGCAGTTCTGCGCATTCGGCCCGGCAGCCGTCGCAGTCGCGCATGTGCCGTTCGAACGCCGCACGTTCCAGGTCGTCGACCGCGTCCAACGCGTACGCGCCGACCAGGGCATGCGTGCGACCGTTCCGACCCATGGTCGCCCGCCCTTCTTGAGGCATTTGCCGCTCCGGTCATGATTCGGTGCCGGGTCGGTCGCGGATGGGCGGGCGGACCGCCAAAGTGGCCCGTGAACCCGGAAAGGCCTGAGGAAAGCGCTTGCCTATATAGATGAGCGTTGATTGAATGAGGGCATGTCACTGGACCGGAGAACGCTGCTGCGGGCCGCACTCGGCGGGACGATCGCCTCGGCGTACGGGATGGAACCGGCTTCCGCCGCCGGTGGACATCGCCGCACGGTGTTCGTCGCCGGGGACTCGACCGCCGCCACCTACGCCACTGCCGACATCCCGCGGGCCGGGTGGGGGCAGGCGCTGCCGGTCTTCCTGCGGCCCGAGATCACCGTGGTCAACGCGGCGCTGTCCGGTGCGAGCTCCAAGAGCTTCGCCGACCTGGGCCGCCTCGACCTGATCCGGGCCGCGATCCGGCCGGGCGACGTGCTGCTGATCTCGTTCGGCCACAACGACGAGAAAACCGAGGACCCGGCCCGTTACACCGAGCCGTGGACCACCTTCCAGGAATACCTGCGCCGGTACCTCGACGGTGCCCGGGCCCGGCATGCGCGGCCGATCCTGGTCACTCCGGTCGAGCGGCGCCGCTTCCGCACCGACGGCACGCCCTACGAGTCCCACGGCGAATACCCGGCCGCGATGCGAGCCCTGGCCGAGGCGACCGGAACGCCGCTGATCGACCTGACCGCGCTGTCCTTCGCGCTGTGGAGCCGGCTCGGCCCGGAGGCGACCAAGGACTACTTCCTGTGGTCCGAGCCGCAGGGCCTGGCCGACAACACCCACTTCCAGGCCCACGGCGCCATCGAGGTGGCTCGGCTCGTCGCCGCCGCCGGACCGCAGATCCCCGGGCGCGACCGTCATGCCCTGCACGATCCCGCCATCCCCGACGACGTGCTGGTCTGGCCACCCACCCGCCCAGCCGAGAGCTGACCGCAGTTCCGTCCGCCCACTCGTCCGTCCGCCCGGCCGGCTGAGTGCTGGTCCGGCGCCGGCTGCTCGCCACCCACCTCGCTCGGGCAGGAGCGTCCGGCGGCGGCTGCTCGCGACCCACCTTGCTCGGGCGGGAGCGTCCGGCGCCGGCTGCGCGCCACCCGCCTTGCTCGGGCGGGAGCGTCCGGCGGCGGCTGCTCGCTACTTACCTTGCTCGGGCGGGAGGCTGGTCCGGCGGCGGCCGCATGTCTACCTTGGAGTGATGGGGGATCTGAGGCTTACTCGCAGGTTGTTGTTCACTGCCGGGGCCGGCGCGCTCGGCGTGACCGTGCTCGGCTCGTGCTCGTCGTCGTCGCCGCCGGCTTCGTCCACGCCGTCTTCCGCGTCGCCGGAGGCACCGGTCCCGGCGGCCAGCGGTGCGGTGGCGGGCGACTGGCGGCGGGTGGACATCTCCTACGTGGCCGCATACATCCTGGTGCGCGAGGGTGAGGCGGCGATCGTCGACCTCGGCATCCCGGGTTCGCAGGCCGCGATCGAGGACGGTCTCAAGGCCGCCGGTGCCGGCTGGGGCTCGGTCAAGCACATCGTGCTCACCCACCTGCACGACGACCACGTCGGCGGCCTCGCCGAGATCGCCCCGCTGGTCAAGGCGAACATCTACGCCGGGACGGGCGACCTGAGTTCGATCATCTCGCCCAAGCCGCTGAAACCCCTGGCCGACGGCGACGAGGTCTTCGGCATGCGCATCGTCGACACGCCGGGCCACACGCTCGGACACATTTCCGTCTTCGAACCGTCGACCGGCGTCCTGGTGGCCGGCGACGCACTGCGCTTCGCCGGGCGGCTCGAGAACTCCGACCCGCAGTACACGGCCGACCTGGTCAAGGCCGACGAAACCGTCCGCAAGCTGGCCGCCATGGACATCCGGGCCATCCTGCCCGGCCACGGCGAGCCGGTCGTGGCCGGCGCCTCCGCGGCACTCAAGGAGCTGGTCACCCGCCTGCCCTCGTGACCTGAGCGAGGCTAAGGCCTGCTTCATAACTGAGGCGGGGCTGCGGAGGGGCCCAGATCCCGTCTGGCGGCGTCCCGTGGAAGCCCGGTTCCAACACCGGGAGCCGGACTTCCACGGGCCACCACCAGACGAAATCTGGACCCCGCCTCACTCCCACCCCAGTTATGAAGCAGGCCTTAGGGGCCGGGCCGGCAGTCGGCCTGCGTCCGTCGCCCGCGCTATCCGCGCTTCTTGCGGCCCCGGGCCGGGGAGACGGTCAGTTGGTCGGACACGTCGCGCACCCCGGGCGTCTCACGGGCGCGGTCGGCGGCGGCGTCGCACGCCTCCCGCGAACTGAGCGAACCGGACAGGATGGCGACCCCGTTCTGCACCTCGATGTGCAGGTGGCCGCTCTCCACCAGCGGCGCCTGCAGGATGGCTTCGGCCACGCGCTGCGCCAGCGCTTCGTCGACCGTGACGTGATCGTCGTCGGGCGGAGTCGAGCGGCGGGGCGAGTCGTCCCCGTACGGCCAAAACGGGTACATCTGGCGCACCTCCCACCTAGCGCGACCTGGCGTGATCGGTCCAGGCTCGCCGCAAGATGTCGCACGGGTACCGCAGCCCGATGACGAACACATGACAGTCACCGGCGCCGCTACGGGTCAGCGTTGCAGGCGGTGCCGTCCGAGCCGGGGTCCCGTCCCTGATAGAGCAGCTGCAGGGGCGCACGCTCCGACGGACATCGTCTGGTCGGGGTCGGCTCGCACCAGGCCGCCGTGACTGATGTCGTTCGTCCAGGTGGTGTCGCTGTTGGCTTACCCGCGAATGGTCGCGGCCTGCGGCGTCACGTGCCGCCGGCCAACCAGGTAAATGGTCGTGCCGCCGGCGACGAACCGGCGATCGTGCCCGAGCACAGCGGCTGGTCGGCCGACCGGCCGGCGGCGTTGGTGGCGTCGCTCGACGTCTTGGAGACGAAGGTCGTCGCACCCCACTCTCCGGCCGGCACTCGGCGGGAAGCGCCACGCTCGCCGCTGCCGAGACTAGGGCGGGTTGTGTCAGGGCGTCGTCAGCGGTTCGCGAGGACGTCGTCGAGGATCCGCTCGGCGGCGTCGCCCGGCTCCTGTCCGAGTTCGGCCCGCAGCACCCGGACCAGGCCGCGGAGCTGATCCTCGGTCAGGCCGGTGTTGAGGCCGATGGCGAAGTGGGACCTCAACTGGGACCCGGTGCCGGTGAGGGCGGCCAGCGCCGAGATGGTGGCGATCTCGCGGCTCGGCCAGTCGAGGTTGTCGCGGGCGAAGATGTCGCCGAACAGGTGAGTCTTGAGGAACCGGTCGATGGCCGGGGCGAATTCGAACAGGGGCCCGGTGACCGGAGCACCGGACAATGCGGTCTGGTTGCGGGTGCCGAGTTCGAGCATGTCGGTGCCCGCCGGCAGCAGGGCCGGCTCAGGCCCGGTCTCGTCGGAGCCGCCGCGCTCGTCGACGACGGTCATGAAGGTGCCGATGGCGTTGAGCGCGCGCGGGAATCCGGCGTACGCGTACATCTGCACCAGCACCTCCTTGATCTGGTTGACCGTGAGGCCCGCGTCGAGGCCGGTCCGCAGGGCTACGCTCAGCCGGTCGAGGTCGCCGATCGCGGTGAAAGCGCCGATGGTGCCGATCGCGGCGTGCCGCGGGGTGATGTCATCCACGTCGCCACGCTACGACCGGCGCCGCCCACGAGAGATGCCCTGTCAGTACCTGCCAGACCGCGCAGAAGCAGCAGAGCAAGCTCAGTGCAGGCGCAGACTGCCCGCATAGCTCTCGGTCGCCGCCGACTTGAGCAACCGCCCCTGCGTACGAGTGACATCAGCCGGCCGCACCTGGCGCAGCAGCGCGTTGACCCCCGGGTCGAGGCTCCGCGTCACGATCACCGCAGGCGAGATCTGATGGCACACGGCTTTGGCGGCGGGCGTAACCAGCGGCTCGAGGCGCAACCCGGCCAGCTCGGGCGGGATCACCGTAGGCATCGAATGCCAGACCGCCGTGTCGATGTCGCCCGCCAGCACCGCCGCCGGGGCCAGCACGAACGGCACCTGCACGTATTCGGGGGAGGGGGAGCGGTCACCGAACTCCGCCTCGCTCAGCCGCTGGTGGTCGTACGAGTTGCGGTCGATCCCGACCCGCAGCGGCGTCCGCGGCGCACGGGTCGCGTGCGAGACGACGACCAGCGAACCGTGCGAGTAGAAGGTGGCCGGCCCGAGGTCGAGTCCGGTCAGGCCGGGCAGGTCGTCGCGGTGCCGTTCGAGCGCGCCGGCCGACGTCACCGTGGCGTGGACCCGCTCGTGATAGACGTCTTCGAGCCGGGTGCGGGCCCCGGGCCGGAAGTCGGCCACCACCGCCACGCCGAGCCCGGTCAGCGCGGTCTGCACCACCTCGAGGATGCCTTGCTGCTCGACCGGGCCCTGCGGCGGCAGGATCATCCGGAAGTTGCCCAGGGCGGCCGCGTTCCACAACTGGCCCACGTCGCGGCTGGTCACCACCGTGCCCTGGTGGCCGCGCGCGGTCAGGGTCACCGCCCCGGTGTCCTGCAGGGCGCGCAGCACCTTGACGACCGTGCCCGTGCCCGCCCCGGTGCTGCCCTGCAGTTCCTGCACCGTCGGGATGCGCTGGCCGATCTCGCGGGCCAGCAGCACCCGGGCCAGGTGGGCGCGGACGTCGAGTTTGGCGGGGACCGTCATGACCGCGTACCGAAACCGAGTTTTCCGGGGTTGAGGATGTGGTCCGGGTCGAGAGCCTGCTTGACGCGGGACAGCACCGGATAGCCCGTGCCCAGCGACTCCCGGACCCACGGCTGCCGGGCCAGGCCGCCGCCGTGGTGGTGCGAGATCTCGCCCTCGTGCGCGACCACCACCTTCATGGCGCGGGCCCAGATCTCCTCGAGCCGGCGCAGCGCGGTCTCGTCGTCGGCGGCCCGGCCGAGCAGGATCATGTAGAGCGAGGAGCCTTGGTCGTAGACGTGCGAGAAGTGCCCGAGCACCTCGTCGGCCAGCGGCGCCAGTTGTTCCTTGAGCTCGGCGTACATCGGGCCGATGCGGCTCCACAGGTTGGCCACCTCGACCGTCTCGGCGTAGCCGCCGGGCTCGGCGAGCAGGTTTTCCACCGAGGAGAAGTCGTAGCGACGCGCCATCCAGGCGTCCACCGGTGCCGCCCCCATGCTCGCCCCTCCATGCGCCGTCACGATCGCGGTCGCCGCGGCGTGCTCGGCGGTCGCGACACCGGCCAGACCCTCGTGTCCCAGGAACAATACCGGTGCCGTGGCCGGCCTGTCCGGCACTGCGTGGGCAGCCTCGTCGATGTCGTAGAAGCGCACCAGGTGCGGTCGCAGCCCGGCCTGGACGACCTCGCGCATCACGGCCAGGCCGGCCTCGACCGTCGGCAGCGTGAACGCCTCGGTGATCCGGAGTTCGGGGCGGGCGAAGACCTTGAGCGTCACCCGGGTGACGACGCCGAGGGTGCCTTCCGAGCCGAGGAAGAACTCCTTGAGGTCCGGTCCCATCGCCGCCCGCGGGCGCTGGCCCAGGTCGGCCACGGTGCCGTCGGCCAGCACCACCTGATAGCCGACGACCAGGTCCTCGATACCGCCGTAGCGGGAGGAGAACTGGCCGGTGGCCCGGGTGGCGATCCAGCCGCCGACGGTGGAGCGGCCGAGCGACTGGGGTGAGTGGTTCAGGGTCAGGTCCCGCTCACCGAGCCAGGATTCAAGGTCGCTTCCCCGTACGCCCGCAGCCACCGTGACGGTGCGATCCAGCTCGTCGAGTTCCGGCTCGGAGACCAGTCCGGCCAGGTCGAGCACGATGCCCCCGGCCACCGGCAGCGGCTGCCCGGTGACCGAGGAGCCCAGGCCCCACGCGGTGACCGGGGTGCCGGTCTCGCCGGCGATCCGGAGCACCTCGACCACGTCGGCCACGCTGCCGGCCCGCACCACGGCGTCGGGCCGGTGCGGGTGGCGGCCGAGCTTGGCCCACACCGTGGCGACCGGCCAGGTGTCGTGGCTGCGGGCGTCGAGGTCGCCCTCGCCGGTGAGCAGCGCGTCCGGGCCGAACGAGCGGCGCAGCTGATCGATCACCGCGGCAGCGGACATGACGTACTCCCTAGTTGACGTGGAACGATGGCGCTACTCAATCTTCAGAAAGCTGAATTGTCAAGACCGAGAAAACGCCCTGAGCCGGGCTCTTGACACGCTGGAAACATTGCTCTTAGCTTCGATCAACAAGCAGATTTCTGAATTTTCGAGGCCGGCAGGGCGGGGCTTCGAAGCCGGCGAGCCACTGGGAGGACGAGGAGCTGTGACGACGAACGCACTGCTCGAAGCGCGCGGGGTGCGGAAACGCTTCGGCGCCGTCGAGGCGCTCCGCGGGGCGAGCTTCTCGATCAACGCGGGCGAGGTCGTGGCGCTGATGGGCGACAACGGTGCCGGCAAGAGCACGCTGATCAAGACGATCTGCGGCGTGCACAGCCCGGACGAGGGCGAGATCCTCTTCCACGGGCAGTCGATCGCCGGCCGCACGCCCAGCGAGATCCACGGCATGGGCATCGAGACCGTCTATCAGGACCTGGCGCTGGCTCCCGACCTGGACACCGCGGCCAACCTCTACCTGGGCCGCGAGGTGCTGGCCAAGGGTGTGCTGGGCTGGTTCGGCGTGCTCAATCGCAAGAAGATGGCCGGCCACGCGCAGCAGGTGCTGACCGATCTCAACGTGAACATCAAGGACCCGGCGGCGCCGGTGGCCATGCTCTCCGGCGGCCAGCAGCAGAGCGTCGCCGTGGCTCGCGCGGTCACCTGGGCCAACGAGCTGGTGATCATGGACGAGCCGACCGCCGCGCTGGGTGTGCCGCAGACCCGGGCCGTGCTCGACCTGATCCGGCGCGTGCGCGACTCCGGCCGCTCGGTCGTGCTGATCAGCCACAGCCTGCCCGACGTGCTGGCCGTCTCCGACCGCATCGAGGTGCTCCGCCTGGGCACCCGGGTGGCCCGGCTGACCACCAAGGACACCACCGAGGAACAGATCGTCGGCGCCATGACCGGCGCCTTCACCAGCGAGGAAGCGGAATGACCAGCCTGCGACGCCGCCTCCTGCTCGGATCGGCCACCGACATCACCGCGATCCTGCTCGTGATCGTGGCGCTGTTCGCGATCCTCGACTTCGAGGCGTTCTTCACCAGCGCCAACCTGATCAACATCCTGATCAACGCCTCGCTGCTGATCGTGATGGCCGTCGGCGCCACCTTCGTGCTGATCACCGGCGGCGTCGACCTCTCGGTCGGCTCGGTGCTGGTCTTCTCGGGCGTCATCGCGGGCAAGGTGATGATCGCGATGGGCCCGCAGGGCTGGGCCGCCAGCATCGTCGGGATCGTCGTCTCGATGCTGGCCGGCGCCGCCTGGGGCGTGGTCAACGGCCTGGTCATCACCAAGATGCGGGTGCCACCCCTGATCACCACGCTCGGCTCGTTCGGCGCCGCGATGGGCCTGGCCCAGATCATCACCGACGGCAACGACCTCAAGGACGTCCCGAACGAGCTGATCGACACCCTCGGGGTCGGCCGGTTCCTCGGTCTGCCCTGGCTGGTCTGGGTGGCGCTGGTCGTCGCCCTGATCGGCGGGTTGTTCCTCGCACTGACCCGCTACGGCCGTCGTACGTACGCCATCGGCTCCAACGCCGAGGCCGCCCGGCGCGCCGGCATCAACGTCGACCGGCACCTGATCAGCGTCTACGCGATCGCCGGTCTGCTCTCCGGGCTGGCCGGAATCATGAGTTACGCCCAGTTCGGCTCGACCACCCTCAGCGGCCACGGCACCGACAACCTCTCGGTGATCGCCGCGGTCGTCATCGGCGGCACCAGTCTCTTCGGTGGCGTCGGCACCATGTTCGGCACTCTCGTCGGCACCATGATTCCCGCCGTGCTCGCGAACGGCCTGGTCATCGTGGGGCTCAACTCCTTCTGGCGCGATTTCGCGGTCGGCGTCGTCCTCGTCGCCGCCGTGTACCTCGACCAACTACGTCGCCGTTCCCGCACCAAACGATGAAGATTGGACCCCCCATGCGTACATACAAGTGGATGGCCGCCGCGACCGCGGTGCTCAGCCTGACCGCCCTGACCGCCTGTGGCGGCAACGACGACACGGCGGCCGGCGGCGACAAGACCGGCGGCTTCAAGATCGCCCTGATCCCGGGTGTCGCCAACGACGCCTACTACGGCTCGGTCGCCTGCGGCGTGCAGGCGGCGGCCAAGGCCAGCGGCTCCACCGTCGACGTGCAGGCCCCCAAGTCGTTCAGCCCGACCGACCAGATCCCGATCCTTCAGGCCGTCGTGGCCAAGAAGCCGGACGTCATCATCATCGCGCCGACCGACAGCAAGGCCCTCTACGCGCCGCTCAAGCAGGCCACCGCCCAGGGCATCAAGGTCGTGCTGGTCGACACCACGCTCGAGGACTCGTCACTGGCCGAGGCCGAGGTCACCTCGGACAACATCGAGGCCGGCAAGACCGCCGCGGCCAAGCTGCTCGAACTGCTCGGCGACAAGGCGGGCTCGGTGCTCACGGTGAACCTGTCGGCCGGCGTCACCACCACCGACGACCGGTTCAAGGGCTTCGCCGAGGGCCTCAAGGCCAACTCGAAGATCAAGGACCTGGGCCAGCAGTACAGCAACAACAGCGTGCAGACGGCGTCGTCGATCGTCTCGGCCACCGTCGCCTCGAACCCCGACCTGATCGGCATCTTCTCGACCGCCGCGTTCAACACCGAGGGTGCCGTCGCCGCGCTGCGCCAGGCCAAGGACGACCGGGTCACCATCGTCGGCTTCGACGCCAACCCGCCCGGCGTCAAGCAGATCCAGGACGGCGAGGTCGCGGCGCAGGTCGTGCTCAAGCCCTACGACGAGGGTGTGGCCGCCGGCGAGCAGGCGATCAACGCGCTCACCGGCAAGGAGGTCACCAAGAAGATCACCACCGGTGCCGTGGTGGCCACCAAGGACAACCTCGACAGCCCCGAGGTGCAGAAGTACCTCTACAGCTTCACCTGCCCCGCCGCCTGACGACTTTCGAGAAGAGAAGACATGGATTCCCGTACGGGAAAAAAGATCCGCCTCGGACGCCTGCTCAACCCGGTCACCGGCCGATCGGTCGTCATCGCCGCCTCGCACGGCGTGATGAGCGGCCCGCCGTCCGGGCTGCGCACCCGGGCCGAGATCGAGACCGCCTTCGCGCACCTGGGCGCGGCCGACGGGGTGATGGTCTCGCCGGGCATGCTGCCGCTGCTCGAGGACTTCTACGTCGGCCGCGGTCGCCCGGCCGCGGTGCTGCACCTGGACTGGAAGAACCACGGCCGCAAGATCTACACCCCGGGCTCGGACGGGCGTAGCGAAGGCGTGCTGGCCCAGCTCGCCTCGCTCGAGGAGGTGGCCGCGGCCGGCATCGACGCCGTCATGACCTACCTCTACGTCGGTCAGCGGGACAGCACCCTCGAGCGGGCCGAGATCGAGCGCAACGCCCGGATCGTGGCCGACGCGGCCAAGGTCGGCGTCGCGGTCATCATCGAGCCGCGCTCGGCCCTGGAGGCGGAGGGGGAGCACGCGCTCAGCACCGAGGTGCTCAGCCTGTACTGCCGCATCTCCGCCGACATCGGCGCCGACCTGGTCAAGGTCGTGTGGAATGGGTCGGTGGAAGCGTTCGCCCCGGTCGCCTCGACCTGCTACGCGCCGATCCTGGTGGCGGGCGGGCCCGGCGGCGAGGACGAGAAGAGCACGCTGCAACTGGCCGCCGACTCGATCGCGGCGGGTGCGGCCGGGGTGATGTTCGGGCGGCGGGTGTTCCGGGCCGAGCGTCCGGCCGCCGTGCTCGACGGTCTGCGCAGCGTCGTGCACGACGACATGCCGGTCGACGAGGCGCTCGCGCGGCTCTCCGGCTAAGGGACGGGAACCATGTTGCTGATCGTGGGCGAGGCGATCGTCGCCTTCCAACGGGTGGACGCCGAGCCGTACACCGGGCCCTGGCCGAGCGGCTCGCCCGCGATCGCCGCCTACGTCGCCGGGCGCCTCGGCGTACCGACCGTCTTCGTCGGCGGGATCGGGACCGACGAGCACGGCCGGGTGATGGCCGGGGGACTGGCGGCGGGCGGGGTGGACGTCGAGCACCTCGCGGTCATCGACGACGCGCCGACCGCCACCGCGTACATCACCTATCACGGCGCGGACCGCTCGTTCGACTTCCGGGTCGACGGTTCGGCCGCGACCCGGGTCACCGAGCGGCATCTGGGCGATCTGCCCGAGCGGGCCCGCTGGCTGCACCTGTCGGGCTCGGCCCTGATCTTCGGCGAGCCGCTGGCCGGCACCACCCTGGCCGCGGTGCGCCGGGCCCGGGCGGCCGGGGCGACCATCTCGATCGATCCCAACGTACGACCGGACGTGCTGAACGAGACGGCCCGGGACGCGCTGATCGAACTCCTGGGACTCGCGCACGTCGTGCTGCCCAGCGAGGGCGAGCTCGAGGCGCTCGGGGTTTCCGCATCGGCATTGGTGGCCGCGGGCGCGGTCGTGTGCACCACCTTCGGCGAGGGTGGCGCTACGGTGACCGACGCGTCCGGGTCCGTGCACGTCGAGGCGCTGAAGGTGGACGCGGTGGACACCGACGGGGCCGGCGACTCGTTCGCGGCCGGATTCATCGCCGCCGCGCTGGCCGGTGCCGACCCGGTCGACGCGGCCCGGGCCGGAGTGCGGGTGGCGGCCGCCGCCGTCCGCACCGAGGGGCCGATGACCGTCGTACCCGATCGCGGGCTGCTGGCCGGATGAGCGGCCGGCTTCTCGTGGTCGGGCTGGCCACCTCGCTCGACCGTTACGCCTGGCTGCCGACGTTCACGGCCGGGACGATCAACCGGCCGACCGAGGTGCTGGCCCGGGCCGGCGGCAAGGGGCTCAACGCGGCGCGGGCGGCGGCCGGGCTCGGCGTCGAGGTGCGCTCCATCGCGCTGATCGGGGGCGAGACCGGTCGTACGGTGAAAGCCCTCGGCCACCCGTCGGACGTCCGCTTCCTCGACAGCGGCGCCGAGACCCGGCAGTGCCTGTGCCTGCTCGACGCGGCCGGCGTGCTGACCGAGATCTACGAGCCCGTACGGCCGGTGCCGCCCGAGGTGTGGCCGTCAGTGCGCTCCGCCGTGGCCGACGAGCTCGCCGCGGCCGACCTGCTCGCGCTCTCCGGCCGGGTCCCGCCCGGGCTGGGCGACCACGTGCTGGCCGAGCTGGTCGACCTCGCCCATGCGGCCGGCGTCCCGGTCATCGTCGACTCGGACGGACCGGCCCTCGCCGCCGCCGTCCGGCGCGGACCCACCGTGGTCAAGGTGAACGAGGCCGAAGCCGCGGCGGTGACCGGCGGCGGCCCGGCCGGCCTGCGCGCGCTCGGTGCCCGGTCGGTGGTGGTCACCGGCGGCGCGACCGGCGCCCGCTACCTGGGCCAGGACGGCCGGGAACTGGTCGTCACCCACGACGCGATCGACGGTGCCATCCCGGTCGGCAGCGGCGACGCGTTCCTGGCCGGCTTCGCCGCGCAATGGCTGCTCGACCCGGCCGATCACGGCACCGCGTTGCGGGTCGCCGCGGCCGCCGCCCGGGCCAACGCCCGCCACCTGCCGGCGGGCGACATCACGGGGGAAACGGTGCGTTCCGAGCTGCCGGCCGTCCGGGTGTCGTAGCCGCTCAGGTGGTCACCCCTGCGGCCGAAGAGAGCAGTGATGCTGACCTGGATGCGAACCGGGCGGGCGGGTGCCGTGTGCGTACTCGTCTGTGCGGTTCTGCTCGTGGCCCAGCAGGCCTGGTTCTTCGGGGAGTGGGGCGGGCCCGAGGCGGTCACGCTGGTCTCGGACGCCACCTACATCCCACTGGCGCTGGTGTTCACCACGCTCGCCGCCCGGGTGGCGTTCTCGAAACGGCAGGAGCCCCGGACCCGGCGGGCCTGGCGGGTGATCACCCTCGCCTGCGGCTGGCAGCTCGCCGCGCACATCGCCTGGTTCGTCCAGTCGCACGTCCTGTTCACCAGCGACTACCCCTCGGTCGCGGACTACTGCCTGCTGATCTTCTCGCCGTTCATGTTCGCCGGGCTGCTGATGCTGCCCGGTCAGAACCGGCGCCGCCGGGACCGGCAGAAGCTGGCCCTGGACGCGCTGATCGTCGGGGCCGGCGGGTTCATGGCCATCTGGTTCCTGCTGCTCGGCCCGATCCTCAACGCGCCCGGGTTCACGCCGTGGCAGCGGACCTTCACCGCCGCGCTGCCGGTCGGCGACATGCTGCTCGTGCTGGCCATGTCGACCGCCATGCTGCGGCGGCACCAGCGCGAGACGCCGGCCCCGATCCGGCTGCTGGCCGGGTCGATCGCCCTGACCGTGTCGGCCGACGTGTCGTACAGCTGGATCCAGCTCAACGGCGGCTTCACCGGCGGCTCCTGGCCCGACCTGCTGTGGCTGGCCGGCTGCTTCCTGCTGGTGCTGGCGGCCGACCAGCAGTACCGCCGCCCGCGCCATCCCGAACCGAAACGGCGCGATCGCAGTGCGGTTTTCCTTCTCCCGTACGTGGCCGGGGCGGGCGCCTACCTTCTGCTCGCCGTCGAATCGGCCCACCTTCCGATCAACCCGTACGGCGGAATGATCTTCGGCTCGGTCGTGCTCACCCTGCTGGTGATGGCCCGGCAGTCGCACGCCCTGCGGGACAACCGCGAGATCGCGGCCACCGACGGGCTCACCGGCCTGGGCAACCGCATCCAGGTCACCGAGCGCCTGGAACAGCTCGCGGCCCAGCCGCTGCGCCCCGGGCAGCACACGGCGATCCTGCTCATCGACCTGGACCGGTTCAAGCCGATCAACGACACGTTCGGCCACGAGGCGGGCGACGCCGTGCTGCTGGCCGCGGCCGACGCCATGCGCGCCGTGATCCGCGACGGCGACCTGGCCGGGCGCCTCGGCGGCGACGAGTTCGCGGTCATCCTGCAGCACCTGCCCAGCCGCGAGGCCGCCGGTTCGGCCGCCACCCGGCTGCTGGAGGCGCTCCGGATGCCGGTGATCTTCGGCGAGCACGTGCTGATGGTCGAGGCGAGCATCGGCGTCGCCATCCGGGACGACGCCGACGTGTCCGGCGACACCCTGCTGCAGCAGGCCGACACCGCCCTGTACGCGGCCAAGCGCGGCGGCCGGGCCCGGTTCGAGTACTACTCGGACGTGATGGACACCAAGGCCCGCGAGGCCGAGCTGCGCCGGGCCGTGGCCCAGGACGAGCTGGTGGCCTACTTCCAGCCCATCGTCGCGCTGGCCACCGGCGAGCTGCGGGCGTTCGAGGCCCTGGTCCGCTGGAACCACCCGGTCCGCGGCCTGCTCGGACCGGGAGAGTTCATCGACCTGGCCGAGGAGACCGGGGCCGTGGTGCCGCTCGGCGCCTGGGTGCTGCGGGCGGCCTGCCGGGAGGCGGCGGACTGGCGTGCCACTGTTCCGGGCGCCGAACCGCTGCGACTGACCGTGAACCTCTCGCCCAAGCAGGTCGCCCAGGCCGATCTGGTGCAGACCGTCGAGGCGATCCTGGACGAGACCGGCTTCCCGCCCGAGCGGCTCACCCTGGAGATCACCGAGAGCGTCGTCCTGCAACCCGACCCGCTCACCGTGGGCCGGCTGCAGGCCCTGCGCGACCTGGGGATCCAGCTGGCCGTGGACGACTTCGGCACCGGCTACTCGGCGCTGAGCTACCTGCGCCGCCTGCCGGTGACCGTGCTCAAGATCGACCGCTCGTTCGTCACCGGCATCGCCGACGATCCGGAGGCGCGCTCGGTGTGCGAGGCCGTGGTGCACCTGGGTGAGGCGTTCAAGATGAACGTGGTGGCCGAGGGCATCGAGACCGCCGAGCAGGCGAGCGCCCTGATCGACATGGGCTGCGAGATCGGACAGGGCTTCTACTTCCACCGCCCGCTGCCCCCCGACGACGCGACCGCGCTGGTCGGCCGTCAGTTCGCCGACTTGGGGAACACGAACCAGCGGGCCGCCACGTAGACCAGCAGCGCGACGGCGACCGCCGAGGCGAGGCGGGACGTCCAGAACTCGACGCCGATCGCCGACAGGCCCGAGGTCAGGCCGACGGTCAACAGGTAGTCGGCGGCGGCCACCACCGCGTACCGGAGCGACTCCCGGCCCATCGGCGCGTGCGAGCGGAAATTAAAGGTGCGGTTGAGCAGGTAGTTCAGGCCGACCGCGGCGATATAGGCGACCGAGACGGCGGCCGGCACCGGCAGCGGGGTGGTGTGCCGGATCAGCCACAGCAGGGCCAGGTCGAAGGCGAACGTGCCGGCGCTGAGTATGGCGAACCCGATCAGCTCGCGCGAGACGAACCGGCGTAGGGGCGCGGGCAGGCGGTCACTCCACTCGCCGATGTGGCGGTCGGGCCGTGTCTCGGTCGTCATCAGTTCCTACAGGTTGTAGTTGAACGTCATCGAGATTAACGGGCCGAGGATGACAGCCCGGTGAATCGCGCCCGGCGGGCAGGTGGCGATCTTTGCGGGCCGCCCGACCGGCCGGTCTTCAGGGAACGCTCAGGTCCGGGCGGTCAGGATCCGCGGCCATGGCTCTCGCAACCCTGACCTATCCCGAGGCGATCGTCATCGGGCTCCTGCAAGGCGTCACCGAGCTCTTCCCGGTGTCGAGCCTCGGGCACAGCGTGCTGCTCCCGGCGGTGATCGGTGGTCGCTGGGCCCAGGACCTCAACATGAGCGCCGACCAGTCGCCCTACCTGGCCTTCCTGGTGGCGGTGCACGTCGCCACGGCGGTCGCGCTGGTCTGGTTCTACCGGGCCGACTGGGTCCGGATCGTCCGCGGGTTCGTCAGCTCGGTGCGGCAGCGCTCCATCACCGAACCCGACCAACGGCTGGCCTGGCTGCTGATCGTGGCCACGATCCCGGTCGGGCTGGTCGGCCTGGCCCTGGAACACACCGTCCGGACGATGTTCGGGCGTCCCCTCCCCGTGTCGCTGTTCCTCATCCTCAACGGCGTGCTGCTGGCCACGGTCGAACGGCTGCGGAGCCGGCGCCGGGCAGTGCCCGTGCCGGTGGGTGCGGGCGGTGTCTACGCGAGCACGACGGCCGACGACCCCGACCGCCGGATCGCCACCCAGAGCTGGCGCCAGGTGCTGCTGATCGGCTCGGCACAGATCCTCGCGCTGCTGCCCGGCGTGAGCCGCTCGGGCGCCGCGATCGGGGCCGGCCTGGTGCGGGGGCTGTCCCACGAGGACGCTGCCCGGTTCGCCTTCCTGCTGGCCACCCCGGTGATCGCCGCGGCCGGCGTGCTCAAGCTGCCCGAGCTGGCCGGTCCGGCCGGGCACGGCATCCTCGGACCGGTGCTGGCCGGCAGCTTGGTGGCCGGGCTGGCCGCGTACGTGTCGTTGCGCTTCCTCACCCGCTACTTCGAGACGCGGACGCTCACGCCGTTCGCGATCTACTGCGTGCTCGCGGGTCTCGGCGGCATCGCCGTCAGCCTCACCGCGTAACGCCGTGCGGCGTGCGGTGTTGCGGCGTGCGATGTTGCGGCGTTGCGGCGTTGCGGCGTCGCGGTGTGCGGCGTAGCGGCGTCGCGGCGTCGCGGCGTGCGGCGTAGCGGTGTTGCGGCGTGCGATGTTGCGGCGTAGCGGTGTTGCGACGTGCGGTGTTGCGACGTGCGGTGTTGCGACGTGGGACGTTGCGGCGTGCGGCGTGCGGCGTGCGGCGTTGCGACGTGCGGCGTTGCGGCGTGCGGCGTTGCGACGTGGGACGTTGCGGCGTGCGGCGTGCGGCGTTGCGACGTGCGGCGTTGCGGCGTGCGGCGTTGCGGTAGGCCAGGGCGGAGCTCGGGCGTCGCGCCGGCGGGGGCGTCAGGCGACCAGGCCGCGGCGGTAGGCGTACACCACGGCCTGCACCCGGTCGCGCAGGCCGAGCTTGGTCAGGATGCGCGAGACGTACGTCTTGACCGTCTCGTGGCTGATCACCAGCCGGTCGGCGATCTCCGCATTGGACAGTCCGTCAGCGATCAGGCACAGCACCTCGAGCTCGCGCGCGGTCAGTGGCACGTCGGCCGGCACGCCGCCGTCGGCCGGGCGGATCCGGGCCGCGTACCGGCCGACCAGCTGGCGGGTCACCTCGGGGGCCAGCAGGGCGGCGCCGCCGTGGATCGTCCGGATGCCGTGCAGCAGGTGGGCCGGGGGTGCGTCCTTAAGCAGGAAGCCGCTCGCCCCCGCCCGCAGCGCCCGATAGACGTACTCGTCCACGTTGAACGTCGTCACGATCAGAACCTTGGCCGGGTGGGGGACGCCCGCCCCGGCCAGTTGCCGGGTCGCCTCGATGCCGTCCAGGCCGGGCATCCGGACGTCCATCACCACCACGTCGGGCCGCAGGCGCCGGGTCTCGGCGACCGCGGTCAGCCCGTCGCCGCAGTCGCCGACCACCTCGAGATCGGGCTGGGCGCCGATGATGGTGGCGAACGCGGTCCGAATCATCGCCTGGTCATCACAGACCAGCACCCGGATCACGCGACGCTCCCGACTCGGTTCGCGCGGGCGCTCGCGGCTCGGTTTACGGGTGTGCTCGCGGCTTGGTTCGCGCGGGCGCTCGCGGCTCGGTTTGCGGGTGCGCTCGCGGCTCGGTTCGCGTGGGTGCTCCCGGCCCGGATCATGCGGCGCTCTCGGCTCGGTTCGCGCGGGCGCTCGCGGCTCGGTTTGCGGGTGTGCTCGCGGCCCGGGTCACGCGGCGCTCCCGACCGGGATGCGGGCCGCGACCTCGAAACCGGCCGGCGTCTGCGGTCCGGCCCGGAAGTCGCCGCCCAGCGTGCCGATGCGCTCTCGCAGCCCGTCCAGCCCGCGGCCGCTGCCGCCGGGCGACCCGCTGCTCGTGCCGCTGCCGTCGGTGCTGATCCGGACGTCGATCGCCCGCTCGCCGTAACTCACGCTGACTGTGGTGCGGGCGCCATGGTCGTACTTCAGGGCGTTGGTCAGAGCCTCCTGGGCGACGCGGTAGACGGTGACTTCGGCCCCGCCCGGCGCGGCCACCGAACGTCCCTCCTCGACCAGCTCCACCGGTTGCCCGGCCCGCCGCGTCTGAGCGACCAACGCCCGCAACTCGCCGCCGTGACCGGGATTGAGCAGATCGAGCAGATGCCGCAGCTCGGTGATCGCGGTCCGGCCGGTGTCGGTGACCGCGACCAGCGCCTCGTCGAGCCGGTCGGGTGCCGTGGCCAGATAGCGCGCGGCCTCGGTCTGCACGACCATCGCCGTGACGTGGTGGGTGACCACGTCGTGCAGCTCGCGGGCGATCCGGGTGCGTTCGGCCGTCCGGGCCGCCTCCGCCTCCGCCACCCGGCGTTGCGCCTCGATCCGGCGATTCTGCCGCAGGCCGGCCCCGACGGCCCACATCGCGGCCAGCACCACATAGAACAGCGCCAGGTCGGCCACGGGGAGCCGGAGCCGGACGGCCAGGGCGAGATAGGCGACGGTCGCGCCGATCACCACCGTTTTCCGGTACGCCGTCAGGTGCGCGCCCGCGCTGAACAGTGACACCGCCAGCGCGGTGCCGCCGATCGTGTGCAGCCCGAGCAGCTGGTCGAGCGCGAACCCGCCCGACACCAGCACCAGGCTCAGCGCCGGGAAGCGCCGCCGGACGGCCAGCGGCAGGCACTCGAGCCCGATCGCCAGCACGCCGATCCAGTCGAACGGCCGCTCCGGCACCAGGTCGCTGAGCCGGGTGCCGTGCTGATGCCACCCGGGCACCAGCGCCAGTGCGGTGAGCAGCAGCGCGAACGGCAGATCGCGGACGGCGACGTCGAAGCTCCGCCACCGGTCCACCATCGTCGATCCGTTCACCCGGCGAGCCTAGCCGCGGGTGCTTCTTCGTCACGGCGTACGAGGGGAAGGAAGTTGCCTCGGCGGCGGGCCAGCCACAGGAACACCGCGGTGACGACGATCCCGGCCATCAGCGTGGACAGGCTGGCCTCGGGACCGAACGCGCCGCCGCTGATCCAGGTGTTGCCGCTGAGCTCGGAGTCGAGGATCCCGGTCTTGAGGCCGTTGCCAGACACCTCGGTGCCGAAGATCGCCGACTGCGCGTAGTTCCATCCGAAGTGGAGCCCGATCGGCAGCCAAAGGCTGCGCGTGGCGATGTAGGCCGACGTCAGCATGCCGCCACCCGCGATCGCCACGCAGAGCGCGCCCCACAGCGTGGCGTTCGGGTTGAGCAGGTGGACGGCGCCGAACACCAGCGCGGACAGGGCCAGCGCGAGCCACGTGCCGATCAGACGCTCGATGTGCCGGAAGAGCACTCCGCGGTACAGCAGCTCTTCGGTGACCGCGGCTGCCGCCATGAACCCGATCAGCCCCACGGCCGCGATCGGCTCGTCACTGAGACCGAGCACGCGGTAGCCGCCGTTGACCGCGATGTTGCCGATCACGGCCGCGAACAGAACCGTGCCCAGCAATGTGCCCCGGAACAGGCCGGACGCCGCGGTGCCGGCCGAGGCCTCGGTCACCGTGCGTTTCTCGGTGAGCCGCACCGACCAGTAGTAGACGAGCATCGCGACCACGGACGCCGCCAGACCCGCGGCCAGGGCCGGCCACACGGTGCCGGTGGTGGCCGACACCGCCTGCCCGGCCAGGAACGAGATCGCGACGACCGCGACGAGCTGGATGACGAAACGCATGACGACCCTCCGGACCCGCGAGCCCGCCGCGGCTACGGAGAAAGGTACGAATCGCGGCGCCGTCCGTCGTCACCATCGAGCGGACAGTTCCGGTAGCTCGCGCGAGCTACGGCCGTGACCTCCCGGTTATCAGATGAACATTTCCGTGAGACACTCGACCACGCGTGTCAATACTTCTAACCTGACTTCTCGGACAACAGCGGGTGACGAAAGGCAGGCGATGGCCGGTACGAGAGTGGATGTCGACACCAGGCCCGACGGCACGGTCGTCATCCAGCCGCACGGCCGACTCGGCACCGAGGACGCCACCGAACTGCGTCACCTGCTCGTCCAGACCATCCGGCACGATCGCCCGGCCCGGCTGACGATCGACCTGGCCGACGTCACCCGGCTCGACCCGATCAGCCTGGGCACGATCGCCGCCGCCTGCCACCTCGGCGACGACCAGCGGGTGGCCGTCGAACTCGCCAACGTCACGGCCGACGTCGCCACCCAGTTGTTCGCCGCGGATGTCGCCCCCGAGCGGATCCGCCCCCAGGTCTCCGCGGTGCTTCCCCGGCCACGCCCCGGCGACTAAGGCCGCCGCACTCGGGCGTACTTGGCGCGGAACTTCTCGACCCGGCCCGCGGTGTCCGTCAGGCGGGTGCGGCCGGTCCAGAACGGGTGGCTGGCCGCGGAGATCTCGACGTCGATCACCGGGTAGGTGTTGCCGTCCTCCCACTCGACGGTCTTGCTGCTGGTCGCGGTCGAGCGGGTCAGGAACGCGTAGTCGGCACTGCGGTCGCGGAACACGACATAGCCGTACGCCGGATGGATCTCCTTCTTCATGGTCGTACTCCTTTGATCTGGGGAATTCGCTCGTCGTCGAGCGGGAAGAAGCCGTCGAACGGGTCGGGCAGCGTGCGCCACTGATCGGTGCCCTCAGCGAGTTCGGCGTCGGTGAGCAGGCAGCTCCGCAGCAGTGCGGTCATCCGGTCGACATCGAGGTCGAAGCCGACGAAGGACAGTGCGGTGGCGCGGTCGCCGTAGTAGGCATCCCACTGGGCGTCGGCGGCGAGCCGGCGCATGTCGCTCGCCTCGTCCCAGCGTTCGGTGGGCAGCGCGGCCAGCCAGAGACCGAGGTTGCCGAGCATCAGCCCGCCCCCGGAGGATTCCCAGGCCACGGCCACGTCGGGCTGCGAGGCGATCCACAGTTGGCCGCGGCCGCGCAGGGCCTCGGCGGTCAGGTCGTCCAGCGCGTCGTGCAGGCGCTGCGGATGGAACGGGCGCCGACTGTGGAAGAGCATCGCGCCGGCCGCGTCGTCGATTCCGATCGGGTAACCCTCCAGAGCACGTCCAGGCATTCCCGGTACGACGGGGTCGTGTCGCCCGGTCCGCAGCAGCTCGGCGGCCGGCGCCTGGACCGCCCACGGTGCGAGCCGGTGCAGCAGCGAGCTGACCCGATCGTCGGGGCCGTTCCGCAGGACGATCGTGTCGGCGAACTCGATCTGCCGGCAGACCACGTCGGCCACGCCCCGGTGGTCGTTCTCCGCCGCGTGCAGGTCACGGTGGTGCAGTTCGTCGGTGCTGGTCAGATCGTCGAGCAGGGTCTCGGCGTCGACGACGGTGACATAGGAGTCGAACCGCACCACGCCGTCGACCCCGGACGCGGCGCACACGGTGGCGACCGCCTCCGGCTCGATCGCCGGGGGCAGGGCCAGCAGCAGATCGCGGCCGGGATGCCGGCGGGCCAGCCGGACCAGGGTGGGGATGACGTCCTCGCGCAGGGTGCACGACACGCATCCGTGCACCAGCTCGGTGACTCCCTCCTCGAGCACCCGGTCCGCGGTGCGGACGGTGCGGCGGACCACGCCGTCGCGGACGCCGGTCAGGTCGTGCGCGACGAGGATCAGCGAAGGATCGGTGACCAGCAGGCTGCGGGCGACGGCGTCGGTGGCCGCCGGGGCGAAACCGGCGAGCACGGTCACGCGGGGTCGAAGATCGGTCATGCCCCCATCTTGTTGGAAACGGTTTTCATTGTAAAGTGACCCGCATGTCCTTCACCTGTGATGTCACCGGGAAGCAGCCCGGGTTCGGCAACAACGTGTCGCATTCCCACCGCCGTACGCGGAGAAGGTGGAACCCCAACGTCCAGCGGCGCCGCTATTTCGTGCCGTCCGAGGGCCGGAACGTGCGGCTGAATGTCAGCACCACCGGCATCAAAATCATCGACCGGGACGGCATCGACGCGGTCGTCGCCCGGCTGCATGCGCGGGGAGTGAAGCTCTGATGGCGCGCTCGACCGACGTCCGCCCGGTGATCAGGATGCGCAGCACGGGCGGCTCCGGCTACACCTATGTGACCCGCAAGAACCGCCGCAACGACCCCGACCGGTTGGTGCTCAGGAAGTACGACCCGGTGCTGCGCCGGCACGTCGACTTCCGGGAGGAGCGCTGATGGCCCGCCGTGCCCTGATCGAGCGGGAGAAACGGCGGGCCGAACTCAGCGCGCGCCTCTTCGGCCGCCGGGCCGAACTCAAGCGCGCGATCGCGGCGCCGTCGACCGATCCGGCCGAGAGAGCCGATGCCGTACGGCGGTTGGCCGCGATGCCGCGCGACGCGAGCCCCACTCGGCGGCGCAGCCGGGACCTGGTCGACGGGCGTCCGCGCGGGGTGCTCAGCCGGTTCGGGCTGTCCCGGGTGCGCTTCCGGCAGATGGCCCACGAGGGTCAGCTGCCCGGCATCCGTAAAGCTTCGTGGTGACGAGAACGGGTCAGTGTTCGTCGTAGTGGCCTGAGTGGACCGCGTGACGGTGGCCGTCGTGCTCGTAGTCCACGTGGTCTCCATGCGTGACCGCGGTGTGGCCGCAGCCGTCACCGTGCTGGTGGTCGTGCGCCTCGGCCTCGACGTGCGCCTCGGCGTGGCACTCGTCGTAGTGCCCGTCGTGGGCGTGGTGGCGGTGCCCGTCGTGCAGGAAGTCGACGTGCCCGTCGTGCGAAGTGGTGGCGTGACCGCATTCGGCGCCGTGCACGTGCTCGTGGGCGACATGGGTCTCGTGCAATGTGTCTGTCATTTTATTTATCCCTCTCCGGTGGTCGGCGGGCCGAGATTAACTGCTTCTATTCGAATATCGCAAGGCGCGCATATGTGCTGCTCAACACTGGTTTAACCAATGCGCAAATCATTACTTGCGCATCTGTTGAATCGATTTCAGCAACATCTCGCCATTAGTTGATGGGTGGTGACAGCGATTATCGTTCCCGGCACGGCAAAGGGAGCGGGAATTGACTAGATGGACGTGAACCCGGCCGCTCTGCAACGGGCGGCGGCAGCGCTGCGCGGCATGGCCTACGAGCACCGCTTGCACATCCTCGTGCTGCTGCGGGCCGGCGAGACGACCCCGACGGTGCTGGCCGGCGCCCTCGGCGTGCAGCAGACGCTGGTCGCCCACCACTTGCGTCACCTGATCGACGCCCGCCTGGTCTGCCGCCGTCGCCGTGGCCGCAACCTGTTCTACGCCCTGCCCGACGAGCCGACCCGCCGCCTCGTCGACGAGGCGCTGCGCTACATGGCGGACTGAGCCCCGACGCGCAGTCCGAGCGCCGGCCGCGGGTTGAGTGCCGGCCGTGGGTTGAGCGCCAGCCGCGGGTTGAGCGCCGGACGCGGGTTGAGTGCCGGACGCGGGTTGAGTGCCGGGCACGGGCGTGCTGGGCAAGTGAGGCCGGCTGAGGCCGCCCCGCGAGGGGTCAGGGGCCGACCAGGCCGGAGCGGTAGGCGGCGATCACCAACTGGGCGCGGTCGCGGGCGGCGGCCTTGGTCAGCAGCCGCCCGATGTGTGTCTTTGTCGTGGACAGGCTGATGTGCAGGCGGGCGGCGATCTCCTGGTTGGCCAGGCCCTCGCCGACCAAGCGGAGCACGTCGCGCTCGCGGTCGGTCAGGCCGGGCAGCGGCACCGGCGCGGGCTCGGCCGGCCGCCGCACGAAGGCCTCGATGAGCCGCCGGGTGGTCGTCGGGGCCAGCAGCGATTCTCCGGCGGCGACCACGCGGACCGCCTCGAGCAGGTCGGCCGGGCGGATGTCCTTGAGCAGGAAGCCGCTGGCCCCCGCGCGCAGCGCCGCGTAGACGTAGTCATCGATGTCGAACGTGGTGAGGATCAGCACCCGGGTGGCGGCGGTGGCCGGGTCGGCGGTGATGTGCCGGGTCGCCTCGATGCCGTCGAGCACGGGCATGCGGATGTCCATGAGAACGACGTCGGGACGCTGCTCGTGGGTCACCGCGATCGCCTCGGCCCCGGTGGCGGCCTGGCCCACCACCGTCAGATCGGCCGCGGTGTTGATGAGCAGGCTGAAGCTGCCCCGCACGAGCGCCTGATCGTCGGCGACAACGACCCGGATCACGCGACCACCCGGAATCGTGCGGTGGACCGGAGTGGCGCGGCGGCCCGGAATCTCCCCGCCCGGATTCGCGCGACGATCCGGATCATGTGGTGGCCGGTGTGGTTGGCAGGACTGCGGTCACGGTGAAGCCGCCCGACGGCCGGGGGCCGGCGGTCAGGTGCCCGCCGTAGACGGCCAGCCGCTCCCGCATGCCGAGCAGACCGTGCCCGGCGGCGGCGGTGGGCGGGCCGCCGCCGCGGCCGTCGTCGGTTACCTCGATGGTCAGCGCTGTCGGCGCCCACGTCAGCCGGACGTCGCATCGCGCGGTGCGAGCGTGCTTGAGGACGTTGGTCAGGGACTCTTGCACGATGCGGTAGGCGACCTGGTCGGGGCCCGGGGTCAGCTTTGCCGGCGGCCCCACGACGGTCAGCTCGACCGCCAGCCCGGCCGCCGCGTTGCGGTCGACCAACGCCAGGACCGCGGCCAGGCCCGGCGCCGGCTCGGTGGCTTCCTGTCCCGGTGCCGCGGCCCGCAGCAGATCGAGCAGCCCGCGCATCTCGCCGAGGGCGACCCGGCCGGTCTCCTCGATCGAGCCCAGCGCCCGCTGCGCCTCCTCGGGGTGCGAACGAGCCACGTGATGGGCCACCCCGGCCTCGACGGTGATGACCGCCAGGGTGTGCGCGACGACGTCGTGGACCTCGCGGGCGATGGTCAGCCGTTCCTCGGCCCACGCCTGGCGTTCTGCCGTGACCTGCTCGCGGAGGGCCAGCTCGGCCCGTGACCGTTGCTGCTCGGCGGCGTAGCCGGCCGCCCACGCGAGCACGACGATCAGCGCCGGCAGGGCCACCGAAGCGGCCCCTCCGCGGGGCGGGCGCGAGGCCAGGCCCAGGTAACCGTCGGCGGCCAGCAGGGCGGCCACGCCACTCGCGGCGAGCACGGCGACGGCCGGGGCCCGGGGGAGACGCGTGGGCACCAGATAGACCAGGAAGGCGGCCGCCACCACCGCCGCCGGGGCCGGGCCGGACAGGGCGGCCCCGACCGCACCCACGGCGAGCAGCGGTGCCGGTAGGAGACGCCGGACGGCGGCGAGCACCAGGGCGGCCAGCAACAGCACACCCGCAGGCCAGCCTGGCCCGCGACCCACAGACTGCCCCGGCCAGGCGAGAGTGGCCAGCACGGCGACCGCGGTCACCGCCGCCGCATCGATCGCCACCCACCGCTTCATGGCACAAACGCTATCGATGGCGGGCGCTGGGCGCGTCAACCCCAGGTACTACATGGACATCCGGCCTCGGTGCCATGCGGCCGGCCGAGCCGGAGCCCCAGGCCTGACGACGGGACGGTCGCTGCTGCGGGAGCGTCTTCGGGGACGGCGCACGAGGCGCCGCGCACCGAGGAGGAGGCGCCATGACCCCCGTACTCGAAGCAGCTGACTTGGGTAAACAGTTCCGGCGACGCTGGGCTCTACGGGACTGCCACCTAGCCGTCCCGTCCGGCCGGGTGGTCGGGCTCGTCGGACCCAACGGCGCCGGGAAGTCGACGCTGTTGTCCATCGCGGCCGGCCATGTCCGGCCGACAGCCGGGCGGATCCAGGTGCTCGGCGCCGAACCTGCGGCCGGACGCCAACGGGTCGGATACGTCGCCCAGGACGCACCCGTCTACCCCGGCCTGACCGTCGCCGAGCATCTCGGCCTGGGGCGCCGCCTCAACCGGCAGTGGGACGCCGGCCGGGCCCGGAGCCGGCTGGACACGCTGGGCATCGATCCGCGCCAGCGGGCCGGGCAGCTGTCCGGCGGTCAACGGGCCCAGCTCGCCCTCACCCTGGCCGTGTCCAAGGGACCCGAGCTCCTGCTGCTGGACGAGCCGGTCGCCAGCCTCGACCCGCTGGCCCGGCGCGAGTTCCTGACCGCGCTCACCGGCGCCGACGCGGACACCGTCGTGCTGTCCTCCCACGTCGTGGCCGACCTGGCCGCGGTCTGCGACTACCTGATCGTGCTCAGCGCGGCCCGGGTGGTCGCGGCGGGCCCGATCGGTGACCTGCTGTCCACGCACCGCGCGGACGACCTGGAAAGCCTGGTGCTGGCGCTGATAGCGGCGGGCCGCGAAGGCTTGGCGGGCCGCGAGAACCCGGTCGGCCGCGAGAACCCGGCGGGCCGCGAGGGCCCGGTCGGCCGCGAGGGCCCGGTCGGCCGCGAGGACTCGGTCGGCCGCGACGAACTGGAGGCGGCGGAATGATCTGGCTGACCTGGCGCCAGTCCCGGGCGGCCGCCGCCGCGATCGCCGGCTTCC
Organism: Paractinoplanes bogorensis; assembly: GCF_018829635.1. Lineage (GTDB taxonomy): Bacteria > Actinomycetota > Actinomycetes > Mycobacteriales > Micromonosporaceae > Actinoplanes > Actinoplanes bogorensis. The sequence continues at coordinate 259,080 of NZ_JAHKKG010000010.1, read as the reverse complement.
TGAGCGTCGTCGCTGTCATCCTGGCGATCACCGGCCCGGGCCTGCGCGACGACTTCCGGGCCAGCGGCCTGGCCGCCTGCGCCGGCGACGGGTGCACGAACGCCCAGCACCTGTTCGCCGCATCGGTGAACGGCAACCCGGTCGCCGTCGGGGTGTACTTCCTGGCCCTGGTTTCCCTGTACGCGTTGCCGGCCCTGATCGGCATGTTCTGGGGAGCGCCGCTCATCGCCCGGGAGATCGAGTCCCGGACGCTGCGCCTGACCTGGAGCCAGACCGTGACGCGCGGGCGCTGGCTGGGGGTGAAACTCGGCCTGCTCGGGGCGGGCAGTGTCGTCGCTGCGGGCCTGTTCAGTCTCGCCGTCACCTGGTGGGCCCAGCCCTTCGACCAGGCCGCCGAACGACCGGCCCACGACCAGGGAATGGACCTGCCGAACCGGTTCGCCCCGCTCACGTTCGGCGCGCGCGGGCTCGTACCGGTCGGCTACGCGGTCTTCGCCTTCGTGCTCGGCCTGCTCGCCGGGGTCGTGCTGCGCCGGACGCTGGCCGCCATGGCGGTGACCCTGGCCGCGTTGGCGCTGGTCCAGTTGACAGTCCCGGCCACCGTACGTTCGAGCTACAACCGGCCCGTCCGAACCTCGGTAGCCTTGCAGTTGACTCCCGACCGGCCGCAGAACATCCTGCTCGACAACGGGCGGATGACCGTGTCGGAACCGGTCGACATCCCCGGGGCGTGGGTGCTGGCGGTCCGCACGATCGACCGTACGGGCAGCTCCCGGCCGGTCCCGGCGCCGGCCGCCTGCACGTCCACGACCGGCACGATCGCCGACTGCGACGCCGCGATCAACCGGCTCGCTCTGCGCCAGCAGGTCGCCTACCAGCCGCGCACCCGGTTCTGGTCGTTCCAGCTCATCGAGACGGCCGCCTATCTGCTGGCGGCGCTCGCCCTGGGCGGCCTGGTCCGTCGCCGGGTGCGCCGGCTGGACCTGTCCTGAGCGCCCGAGCGGCTGAGCGGCTGAGCGGCTTCAGCGGAGCTTCAGGTGCGGCGGGCTAGCCTCCGCCGCCATGCAGAGCATGCGCTGGCCCGGTGGGGTACGCCTTCGTTCCGCGGTCACCGCGGCGCTCGTCGTCGGCGTGGCCGTTGCCGTCGCGGCAGTGATCTTCACGGCGTCGGTGCGGTCCACGCTCACCCGCAACGCGGAGAGTGCGGCCAAGCAGCGGGCCGACAGTGTCGCGGTCGCGCTTCGGGCCGACGACGAGCTGGACGACGGGCTGCAACCGGGAGTCCCGGGCGCGGTGCAGGTGCTCAGCGGCTCCGGCACAGTGGTGGCCTCCTCGTCGAGCGCGCTTGATCAGGTGCCCCTGACCTCGCTGCGCCCGGTCGCGGGACAGCAGATGTGGGAGGACCGGGTGATCGGCGGCGCCTCGTTCCGGATTCTCGTACGGGGCGTCGCCACCGAGCGCGGGTTGCGCATCGTGGCCGTGTCGCAGTCGATGAAACCCGTGGCCGAGAGCACCGAGGCGCTGGCCCGGGCGCTCCTGTGGGGCACGCCGGCTCTGGTCGTGGTCATCGGGGTGGCCGTGTTCCTGCTGGTCGGGCGGACGCTGCGGCCGGTCGAGGCGATCCGGCGGCGGGTGGCCACGATCAGCGGGCAGGATCTGCGGTCGCGGGTGCCGGTGCCGCGTACGGGCGACGAGATCGCGGCGCTGGCCGAGACCATGAACGCCATGCTCGACCGGCTGGCCACGGCCGCCGACACGCAGCGGCGGTTCGTGGCCGACGCGAGTCACGAGCTGCGCAGCCCGCTGACGACCGTGCAGATCGGGCTCGATCACCTGGCCCGCGCGTCGGGGCCGGGGCAGCCGCAGCTGGACCGGCTGCGGGCCGAGGTCGAGCGCCTGGGTGGCCTGCTCAGCGACCTGCTGCTGCTTGCCCGCCTGGACGAGCGAGAGCTGGCCGAAACAAGAGGCGACGTCGACCTGGACGACCTCGCTTACAGCGAACGGGACCGGCTGCGGGCCCGGCACCCGGGCCTGGTGATCGAGACGCACATCCAGCCCGCGCAGGTGCCGGGGGACGCGTCGCGGATCGAGCGCGCGCTGCGCAACCTGGGCGACAACGCGGCGCGGCACGCCAAGAGCCGGGTGACCCTGACGACCTGGGCCGACGACGCCGGGGGACACCTGGTGGTCACCGACGACGGGCCGGGCATCCCGCCGGCCGACCGGGGCCGGGTCTTCGAGCGGTTCGTGCGGCTGGACGAGAGCCGGGCCCGCGAGGACGGCGGCGCCGGGCTGGGCCTGCCGATCACCCGGGAGATCGTGGCCGGGCACCGGGGCGAGATCACCGTCTCCGACGCCGCCGAGTTCCACATCCGGCTGCCGCTGCGGGTTCAGCCGCCGTCGGCCGCGATTCGGTAGCCGGCGCCACGGACCGTCTCGATGGCGGCCCGGCCGTACGGCTGGTCGATCTTCTTGCGCAGGTAGCTCACGTAGACCTCGACGATGTTCGGGTCGCCGTCGAAGTTCATGTCCCACACGTTCTCGATGATGTCGCGTTTGGACACCACGTCGCCCCGGCGCCGCATCAGGAACTCCAGCAGCGCGAACTCCCGGGTCGTCACGGTGACCGGCGCGCCGCCCCGGGTGACGTGCCGTCGGGCCGGGTCGACCACGAGGTCTCCGGCGCTGAGCACGGCCGGCCGCTGCGGGGCGCCGCGGCGCGTCAACGCCCGGATCCGCGCGATCAGGACCACGTACGAGAAAGGCTTGGTCAGATAGTCGTCGGCGCCCAGATCGAGCGCGTCGGCCAGGTCGTACTCGCCGTCCTTGGCCGTCAGCATGAGCACCGGGGTCCAGACGTCGCGTTCGCGCAGCTGCCGGCACACCTCGTAGCCGTTCAGGCCGGGCAGCATGATGTCGAGCACGACGACGTCGTACGGGTATTCGGTCGCCGCCCACAGCCCGTCCGGTCCGGTCCGTACGACGTCGACCGCGAAGCCCTCGTCGATGAGGGCTTCGCGGAGGGTGTCGCCCAGGGCGATCTCGTCTTCCACCACCAGGATGCGCACGGGACCTCAGGCCAGGTAGAGGGCGCCGCCGGCCATGGCCACCCACAGCAGACCGGAGCCGATCAGGAAGATGTCGGACGTCAGCACCCGTTCGGGGGCCTCGCCGGCGCCGTGCGCGACCAGCAGGCTGTAGCGCATCAGCGCGGCCAGGAACGGCACCAGCGACGCGGCCAGCAGGGGCAGCGCGACGTCGCCCCCGAGGTAGGGGAAGGCCCAGGCCGCGTACGCGAGAACGGTCCCGCTCAGGGTCATCGACGAGATCTGCTGCAGCCACGGCGCCGAGTAGCCGGCCAGCACCCGGCGCCCGGGCGCACCCTGGGCGGTCCGGTTGAGTTCGCCGATCCGCTTGGCGATGACCAGGTAGAGCGAACCGAGCAGGATCACCAGCAGGAACCAGTTGGACGTGGAGGTCGCGGTGGCCGCCCCGCCGCCGACCGCCCGCAGCAGGAAGCCGCCGGCCACGATCAGCACGTCGAGCACCGGCACGTGCTTGAGCCGGGCGCTGTAGGCCGCGGTCAGCGCGAGATAGGCCGCCACGCAGGCGGCGAACGACCAGCTGACCGCCACGGCCAGGCCGAGCGCGGCGATGGCACTGCCGTAGCCGATCCAGCGGGCGTCCGAGACGCCGAGTTCCCCCGCCGCGATCGGCCGGTGGCGCTTGACCGGATGCCGGCGGTCGGCTTCGACGTCGGCGGCGTCGTTGATGAAGTAGGTGCCGACGGCGGCCAGCGTGAACGCGACGAAGGCGAGGAGCACGCCGCGGAGAGCGCCGGTGGTGAACAGGGCTCCCGAGGCGCCCGGCACGGCGACGACGAGCAGGTTCTTGATCCATTGCCGGGGACGGGCCGTGCGCAGGAGAGAGGAGGCCAGTGACGTGTCGGGGAGAACTGCGGTGGCGGTCACGATGCGGCTCCGGCGGCGGTGAGGTAGAGGAAGTCCCGCTGGTCGGGGACCAGGTAGCGGTCGGCCGCACGGGTCATCTCGGGCAGCAGCTTGGTCGGCGTGCTGGTGCCACCGACGGGCTTCCAGGACGAGAAGGACGCCATGCCGGTGTGGATGTCGAGCTGCATGCCCCGGACCACCCCGGCGTCGGCCATCGCGGTGGCGAGCGCGGTCAGGTTCATGTGGTTGCCGGCGACGTAGATCAGGTTGCCGTGCGCGTCCACCCCGAGACCGGAGCGCCAGGTGTACTGCAGCTGGTTGCGCGGCGAACCCCAGCGGCCGAGCGCGTTGACCGACAATCCGTTCACCGGCTGCCCGTTTTCGACGATCAAAGCCAGGTTCTGCCGTACGGCGGCCACGTTCGCGGTCATCTTGACGTCCCGCCCCCACGAGCCGACCGTGATGCCACCCTGCTTGTCGATGACGATCGAGGCCTGCCCGTCCATCAGCGGACGCGCGTAGTTGCCGTCGAGATAGAACCCGCCGCTGATGTCGGCCATCTTGAACCCGGAGTTGAAGGTGGCGACCAGGTTGGGCAGTTCCGAGAAGGGCACCGACGAGCTGCCGGGCCAGGTGCCGCCGGGCTGGGTGGTGCCGGCGACCAGGTGGGCCACGCTGGAACCGGCCCGCATCCACGCGACCCCGGCGACCACGCTCTGATGGGCGGCGTCCGGGCGCAGGTAGCCGGTGTAGATGAGCGGCTTGCCGTTGCGGGCCAGCCGGCCCGCGTGCCAGGTCGACTCGCCCGGCAGCCTGGTGACGCCGGGCAGCAGGGGCAGCGCGGCCGGACCCTGGGTGTCCTTGACCGCGTTCCTGCTCGGAGCCGCCGCGGTCGGCAGCGTGGCCGAGTCGGGCGGGCCGGCGGCGGGCTTCTTGCGGGTGTAGTACCAGTTCTCGATCGCGTTGATCACCGGGTTACCGCCGTGCCCCCGGATCCAGTCCACCGTGCGCATGGTGAAGGTGGCGCTGCCGGGGGCGGTCAGGGCCTGGACGTAGGAGACTCCGGGCACGATCATCACGATGGCCAGGAAGAGGGCGACGAGGCCGAGCAAGCGGCGGCGGCGAGCCTTCATCGGGCACCCCGGGCCAGGTCGGGCAGCATCCGGTACGGGCGGACGCGTACGGGGAAATCGGCCAGGGCCAGCATCGGCCCGTCGGCGCGGCTGTCACCGTAGGCCCAGACGTTGTCGGCGGAATGACCGGCGAGGTAGGCGCTCACGCGTTCGGCTTTGCGCGGCCCGCGGCAGTTCGGGCCGGCCAGCGCGCCGGTGAGGCGTCCGTTGACCACCGTCATGCCGGTGCAGATCAGGTGGTCGGCGCCGAGCGTCGCGGCCAGCGGCTGCAGATAGAAGCTGAGCGAGGCCGAGGCGAGCACCAGCCGGTGGCCCTGCGTCCGGTGCCACTGCCAGCGGCGCAGCGAGTCGGGCCGGATCCGGCGCATGACCTCGACGGCCACGTAGTCGCGGGCCTGACGCTGCACCTCGGCCAGCGGACGCCCACCGAGCACCCGCTGCAGCACGACAGCCTTGGCGCTGCCGCGGTGGTCCGGCCCGGTCGAGCGGGCGAACGCGTCCAGCATGGTGGCGGCGAGCAGGCCGGCTCCGGTGAAGCGGCGCAGGAAGGGCAGCAGGGTGTCGCCGCGGACCAGGGTCCGGTCGACGTCCCAGACCGCGATGGCGGTGCCGTCCTGGGAGTACTCCGCCGGCAGCACTACCGGCGGTTCGACGAGGGTCAGTGGAGCACGCATCTCATGAGGTCCTTTCTTCTGACTCAGACGATGCCGGAGTGATCCTTGGAGCAGGCTTAACGGCGTTGAGCCGCTCGAAGACGGCCGGCGGGAGCAACCGCACACCGGCCATGACGGGACGCAGGACCGCCGGGGCGTAGGCGACGGCCGTCCGCCGCGAGAGCGCTGCGAGCACCCGCGTGGCGACCGCCTGCACGGTGGTGGTGAACGGTGCTTCGGGCAGTCCCCGGGTCATCCGGGTGCGGACGTGACCGGGCCGCACCACCAGCACCCGGGCCCCGCTGCCGCGCAGCTGGGCGCCGAGCCGCCGGGCGTACACGTCGAGGGCGGTCTTCGCGACCCCGTACGTGAGAAGGCCGGCCCGGGTCCGGACGGCCGCCACCGAGGACAGCACGACCAGCGTCCCGTGGCCCTGATCGCGCAGCCGCATGGCGGTGGCGTGCGCGGCCAGCATCGGGCCGAGCATGGTGGTGCGCAGCGCGGTCTCGACGGCCGTGGTGTCCGAGCCGAGCTGTCCCTCGTCGGTCAGCGCCCCGACGCTGAGCACCACCACGTCCAGATCGCCGCAGCGGGCGGTCGCGGCGGCGAGCACGTCGACGACCGTGGCGGCCGCGGCGGTGGCCTCGTAACACATCGTCTCGACGTGCCGGCCGGGCCGCGCGAGGTCGCCGGCCGCCTCCTTGAGCGCGATCGGGTCGCGCCCGGCCAGGATCAGGGTGTCCGGCCGCAGCGCGTCCGCGATCGCCGTTCCGATCTCCGATGTGCCGCCGAGCACCAGCACGGTCTGCGTCCGGCCCAGTCCGTCACGCACGGCCGCCTCCGCTGAGTCCGAGGCGGCGGTCCAGATCGGACACCATCACGCCGTCCGGGTCGAGCAGGGCCCGCTCGGCGCGCCACCGGCCCAGATCCGGATACATGGTCTCGAGCACGCCGGGCCGCAGCCGGCTGTCCTTGACCAGGTAGACCCGCCCACCCGCGGCCGCGACCCGTTCGTCGAGCGCGTCGAGCACCGGGGCCAGGTCGGCGACGGCTGGGAAGTCGAGGGCGAGGCTCCAGCCGGGAATGGGGAACGACAGGAACGCTTCGCTGGAGGCGCCGAACACCTTCAGCACGGCCAGGGTGGCCGGGAAGCCGGCCCGGCGGGTCTCGGTGAGGGCGGCGGCCAGCACGTCCTCGGCGCCGAACGGCACGACGAACTGGTATTGGATCAGGCCGCGCCGGCCGTGCAGGCGCGCCCAGTCGGGCAGGGCGTCCAGGGGGAAGAGCACCTGCGGGAACGACTGGTTGCGGCTGCGGGCGGCCAGCATCCGGGCGCGGTTCAGGACGGCGGTGACTCCGGGCAGGCCCAGACCCGTCGCGGGCAGCCCGGGAAGGCGCAGGCGGCGCTGGGACGGCCGCCCGTACGCGGGTGGGGTCGTTCCGGGCACCGGACGGGACGTGCTCAGCACCCCGCCGCCGAGGTGCCGCCCGCCACGTGTGGCGTCGATCCAGCCGACCGCGTACTCGCTGCCCGGCGCGGCCAGCCGCAGTGCGGTCATCAGCGCGTCGAGGTCGGGTGCGATCGTGTCGGTGGTCCGCCACTGCCACGAGTCGAGCGGGGTCAGGGCCAGCCGGGCCGACTGGATCACCCCGGTCAGGCCGAGCCCGCCGACCGTGGCCCGGAAGGCATCCGGATGCCGCTGCGGTCCCAGCACGAGCTCACCCTGTCCGGGCGTGAGGACCGTCATTTCCCGTACGTGGGAACCGAAGGACCCGGTGTGGATGTGGTTCTTCCCGTGCACGTCGGCCGCGATCGCCCCGCCGACGGTGACCCGGGCCGTCCCCGGGATGACGGGCAGCGTCCAGCCGAGCGGGGCGACCGACCGGATCAGCTCGCCGAGCGAGGTGCCCGCGTCGAGCAGCACCGTGCCGTCCTCGTCCACGAAGAGCTCGGTCAGGTCGTCCCGGTGGGCGGTCAGCGCGACCACACCCCCGGCGTTCTGGGCCGCGTCGCCGTAGCCACAACCGCCGCCCCGGGCGATCAGGCCCCGGGGCCCGGCCGGGCCCAGATCGTCCGGCCACCCGATCACCCGGCTTCGGCTGCTCGTCGCCCGGCCCCAGCCGCGGACTGTCGTCGTCTGCATGGTGGTCTCCCTTTCTGATCGGTTCAGGCTGGCCGGGAACGGCTTAACGCAGGCTGAAGCGGCCCCGGGCCGAGACCGTGCGCGCCGAGCGGGCCCACCTCGAATCCGCGCACCCGGCAGTGGGTGAGGATCGCGGGGAGCGCGCCGAGGGTGGCCTCCCAGGCCCGGGAAGCTGCCGCGTGGTCGCTGTCGTGCAGCAGGATGGTGCCGCCGCCGCGCAGACCCCGGCGGACCGCCCGGAAGACCGAGTCGGGGGTGGCGCCGGCCGTCCAGTCGCGGCCCCAGCAGGTCCACAGCACCGGGGTGAGCCCGAGCCGGCGGGCGCTGAACAGGGCGGCGGTGCTGGCCACCCCGTACGGTGGGCGCCACCAGCGCGGCGTGCGGCCGGTGACCGCGGCGATGGTCTCGCATGCGTGGGCCAGGTCGTCGAACGTCTCGGTCGGCCGTCGTTTCAGCAGCAGCCGGTGGTCGTACCCGTGCACCGCGATCTCGTGCCCCGCGGTGGCGATCGCGCGGGCCACCTTCGGGTGTTCGGCCGCCATCCGCCCGAGCAGAAAGAACGTCGCCCGTACGCCGCCCGAGTCGAGCAACCGCAGCAGCCGCGGGGTGGCCTCCGGGTGGGGTCCGTCGTCGAAGGTGAGCGCGACGTGCCCCGGATCGCCGCGTCCGGCCAGGCCGGGCAGCACCAGCCGGCGCAGCGGTCCGACGGCGGCCAGGGCGGGCGCGGCGTGCGCGGCGGCGAGCCCGGCCAGCGCCGCGGCGGCCTTCATGCGGCCACCGCCAGGGCCGTGATCGCGGGCGCGCCGGCCAGCTCGGCGATGACGTCGGCCGCATCGGGGCCGCCGGCCGGCAGCGAGCCCGTGGTCGTGTTCATGGCACACCTCAGTTCTGAGTTCAGCTCGTCGGGAGTGACGGGCCACGGCGAGAGGCCGGCCTTCTGCAGCACGGCGGCGTTGGCGGTGCCGTGGCCGGGCAGGCAGCGGTAGCTGATCACCGGTACGCCGCTGGCCATCGCCTCGACGCTGGACAGCCCGCCCGCGTTGTGCACCACCACGTCGGCGCTGCGCAGCAGTTCCGGCATGGCGTCGACCCAGCCCAGCGCGATCGCCGAGCCGCTCGCGGCCAGCCGGTGGCGCAGGGTGTCGTTGCGCCCGCACACCACGACCGGCAGGGCCGAGCCGCCGCGCGCGATGTCGGCCGCGGTGGCCGCGACGTCGCCCACACCCCACGACCCGGCGATGACGACGGCGAGCGGTTCGTCGGCGGGCAGGCCCAGGCGGCGCCGGGTGGCGTCGCGTTCGGCCCGGTCACGTACGGGCCGGAACGCCGGATCGACGATGGGGGAGACCTCGACCGCGGGGGCCGCCATGGCGTGGATCTGGTCGGCCGCGCTGCGCCCGGGAGCCAGGTGCAGGTCGACGCCGTCGGCGACGCAGAGCGGGTGCACCGATGGGTCGGTCATCACCGCCGCGACCGGCACGTCCAGGCGGCCGGTGCGGCGCAGGCGCCCGAGCACCTGACTGGCCAGGGGATAGGTGGAGACGACGGCGCTCGCACCGGGTTCGATCGCGGCCAGCATCCGGGTGGTGGCCAGCCCGGCCGACAGCCCGGCCGCGCCGGTCGCCATGCGGGGACCGGACATGGCCGCGAGCAGCCAGCCCCACGACTGCGGGACGGTGCGCAGCTGGCGGGCGTAGCCGTCGCGCAGGGTGGCGCCGAAGCGGGCCGGGAGCATGTCGAGGAAGTCGTGCCGCACCACGTCGAGCCCGTGGGCGGTCAGGCGGCGGCTCAGCTCGCGGGCCGCGCCGTCGTGGCCGGCGCCGATGCTCGCCGAGAAGATCACGACCGGGCCGTTCACCATGACGGCCGGGCCTGGGTGCGGGCTGCTGCGGCGTCGAGCGAGGGACGGTCCCGGCGCGTGATGGTCAGGTAGGCGACCGTGCACAGGATCGTGGCCAGGAACAGGACACTGGTCACCGCCGTTCCGAGGCCGAGACCGCCGTTGGCCGGGGGCTGCGCCAGCAGGTCGCCGAGTGAGGCGCCGAGCGGGCGGGTGGCGATGTAGGCGATCCAGAACGCCGCCACCGGGCCCAGGCCGTTCTTGACGAGCCAGACGGCCCCGATGACCGCCGCGAAGGCGAGGGCCGCGACGCCGTACCCGAGTCCGAGGGCCTCGGCCGCGAGGTCGCCGGCGGCGGTGCCGAGCGCGAAGGTGAACAGGATGGCGAGCCAGTAGAAGGCCTCCCGGCGGGGCGTGTCGATGGTGTGGATCGACAGCGTCCGCTCGTGGGCGTACCAGAGCCCGAAGGTGGCCGCGAGCAGCGTGGCGAACACGACGGTGGCCGACATGAGTGGAACCCCGAAGTTGTCGACCAGGCTGTCGGTGATCAGCGTGCCGACGATGCTGATCAGCACGACGACGAGCCAGTAGAGGGCCGGTACGTAACCCCGTACGCGAAACTGGATCGTCAAAGCGATGGCCAGCAGCGCGCTCATCACCACCGTGGTCAGGGTCAGGCCCAGACCAAGGGTCAGGTTGAGAAAATCGGCGAACGTCTCCCCGACCTTGGTCGCGAGGATCTTGATGATCCAGAAGAAGATCGTCACCTCCGGCACCTTGCTCAGGTAGTGCCGGAACGGCCGTGGCTCCAGGGGTGTCATGACCGCAGACTGGTCACGGCGAGCTAAGGAAACCCTGAAGGCCCGCTCGTTCAACGATTTCTCAGGAAGCCGTCCCTACCTTGCGGTCATGACCTCGTTGCTCGACCCCCAGTCCCTGATCGCCACGGTCGGCCTGATCGGCATCCTGGCGATCGTGTTCGCCGAGTCCGGCCTGCTGATCGGCTTCTTCCTGCCCGGCGACTCGCTGCTGTTCACCACCGGGCTGCTGGCCGCGGGCGGGGTGCTGCTGCACCAGCCGCTGTGGCTGATCTGCCTGCTCGTGTCGATCGCGGCCGTGGCCGGCGACCAGGTCGGCTATCTGTTCGGGCGGCGGGTCGGCCCGGCGCTGTTCCGGCGGCCCGACTCACGGCTGTTCAAGCAGGAGAACCTGGAGCGGGCCGGGTCGTTCTTCGAACGCTACGGCGCCCGGTCGATCGTGCTGGCCCGCTTCGTGCCGATCGTCCGCACGTTCACCCCGATCGTGGCCGGGGCCGGCCGGATGCACTACCGCACGTTCGTGCTGTTCAACGTCATCGGCGGCGTGCTCTGGGGCTGCGGCGTCACGATCGCAGGCTACTTCCTGGGCCAGATCGCCTTCGTCAAGGACCACATCGAGCTGATCCTGATCGGCATCGTGGTGGTCTCGCTGATCCCGGTGGCGCTCGAGCTGCTGCGCGCCCGGCGCCGTCAGCCCTCGTCGGCCAGCCGGTAACCGGCGCCGCGGACGGTCTCGATGGCGTTCCGGCCGAACGGGTGGTCGATCTTCTTGCGGAGGTAACCGATGTACACCTCGACGATGTTCGGATCGCCGTCGAAGTGCGCGTCCCACACGTTCTCGATGATCGCCGTCTTGGTCACCGCCTGGCCGCGGTGGCGCAGCAGGAACTCCAGCAGCGCGAACTCGCGCGGCGTGACCGCGATCGGGGTGTCGCCGCGCAGCACGCGCCGCTCGGCCGGGTCGAGGCGCAGGTCGCCCGCGCTGAGCACGGCCGGCCGCTCGGGGGCGCCGCGCCGGATCAGGGCCCGCAGATGCGCGATCAGCACCACGAACGAGAACGGCTTGATCAGATAGTCGTCGGCGCCCAGATCGAGGGCGTCGGCCTGGTCGTACTCGCCGTCCTTGGCCGTCAGCATGAGGATCGGGGTCCACACGCCCCGGCCGCGCAGCTGGCGGCACACCTCGTAACCACTGAGCCGGGGGAGCATGATGTCCAGCACGATCGCGTCGTACGCCCCGTGCGGCTGCTCGGTGGCGGTCCACAGTCCCTCGGCACCGTCATGGGTGAGGTCCACCGTGAAACCCGAACTCGTCAGCCCGTCGCGGATCGTCTCGGCCAGGCTGATCTCGTCCTCCACGACGAGCACACGCATGCTCTCCACCTTCCGGTCGGCCGCATTTCCGGCCGCGTCCTGGGCCGCTGGTTCGGCCGCTCTTTCGGCCGCGCCATGGTGCCTTGCTCGGGCTGAGGAAACGCTGAACCAGTGCGGTGCGGCGTGGATAGCCTGACCGCCATGCGACCACGTGTCCTGATGATGAGGTTACGGCGACGGCTCGGCGTGCGGATGCGGTCCGCGCTCGCGGCCGGGTTCGTCGTCGCCGTGGCCTCGGTGCTGGCCGGGGGCGTGCTGCTGGTCACCGCGCGCGGCATCCTGGTCGACAACGTCAACACCGCCGCCAACGACCGGATCAACCAGGTCACCGCCGCGCTCACCAGCGGCTCCGGTACGCAGCTGGAGTCGGCGCTGCGCCCGGCCGCCCCCGGCCGTACGGTCGTGCAGGTCCTCGACGCCGGCGGCACGGTCATCGGCGCGTCCGCCGCCATCACCGGGATCGGCCCGATGTCCGGCCTGCGGCCGCGGGCCGGCCAGCGCCAGCAGGAGACCCGGCACCTCGAGGTCGGCCAGGACGCGCCGTTCAAGATCTTCGCGGTCGGGGTCGCCACCTCGGACGGCCGGCGGACCGTGCTGGTGGCCGAGTCGATGGACGCGGTCGACGACGGCACCGAGGCGATCATCGCCGCGCTGCTGGTCGGCCTGCCGGTGCTGGCCCTGGTGGTCGGCGTGGCCACGTTCCTCTTCGTGGGCCGCACGCTGCGCCCGGTCGAGGCGATGCGCCGCCAGGCCGCCACGATCACTGCTACCAGCCTGCACACCCGCCTGCCGCGGCCGCCGGCCGACGATGAGATCGCGGCCCTCGCGACCACGATGAACACGATGCTCGACCGGATCGAGACCGCGTCCGAGGCGCAGCGCCGGTTCGTCGCCGACGCCAGCCACGAACTGCGCAGCCCCCTCGCCACCATCCACGCCAACGCCGACCTGCTGGCCGGGGCGGGCCTGGACGAGGGCCCGGCCCGGTCGGTGCAGCGCATCCACGCCGAGAGCCGGCGGATGGCCCGGCTCGTCGACGACCTGCTGCTGCTGGCCCGGGTCGACGACCACGGGCTGCGCATCCGGCACGACGAGGTCGACCTCGACGACCTGGTCTACCTGGAGCGTGAGCGGATCTCGGTCGAGCATCCGCACCTGCGGCTCGAGGGCGCGGTCGAGCCGGTCCGGGTCGGCGGTGACCCCGACCAGTTGCAACGGGTGCTGCGCAACCTGGTCGACAACGCGGTCCGGCACGCCCACGAGTCGGTGACGATCAGTCTGGCCGTACGCGACGGGTTCGGCGAGGTGGTGGTCGGCAACGACGGGCCGGCCATCGACGCCGCCGACCGCGACCGCATCTTCGACCGCTTCGTCCGGCTCGACGACAGCCGCTCCCGGCAGGGCGGTGGCACCGGGCTCGGGCTGCCCATCGCCCGCGACATCATCTCGGCCCACCGGGGGACGCTCACCGTCGACGACAGAACCGACGGCGCGGCGATGCGGGTCCGGATTCCGCTTTAAACCTACAATTTGTAGGAGAAGCGGACGAAGGAGACATCGTGGGCCGGATCGCGCGTACGGCAATGGCAGTTTCGACACTGGTGATGACCAGCCCCGGAGTAGCGGTCGCCGCGGCTTCTCCGCCCCGGCCCGACCATGTGGTGATCGTGGTGCTGGAGAACAAGCGCTACGACGCGGTGATCGGCGACTCCCGGACGCCGTGGGTCACCTCGCTGGCGGCGACTTCGGCCAACCTGACGAACTTCTACGCCGAGACGCATCCCAGTCAGCCCAACTATCTGGCGCTGTTCTCCGGCTCGACCCAGGGTGTGACCGACAACAAGTGCCCGCACAACCTGGGCAACCGGATCAACCTGGGCCGGCAGTTGCTCGACGCCGGTCATACTTTCGCCGGCTATTCCGAAGACCTTCCCCGTACGGGATGGCAGGGGTGCGGATCGCAGGGATACGTGCGCCGGCACAACCCGTGGGTCAACTTCGCCAACGTGCCGGCCACCGCGAACCGCCCGTACACCGACTTCCCCTCGGACTACCGCCGCCTGCCGACGCTCTCGTTCGTGATCCCGAACCTGTGCCACGACATGCACGACTGCCCCAAGGCCCAGGCCGACGCGTGGCTGAGAAGGGAGTTCGCCGGTTACGTGGCCTGGGCCAAGAGGAACAACAGCCTGTTCATCCTCACCTTCGACGAGGACAACCGGACCGGTGGCAATCACATCGCCACCGTCGTGGCCGGTGCCGGTGTCCGGGCCGGTGCCTATCGCACCCGGCTCGACCACTACGACCTGCTGCGCACGCTGCAGAAGATGTACGGACTGCCGCTCACCGGCGCGTCCCGCTGGCCGGACATGTGGACGCGCTAGCTCCTACAAATTGTAGGGGCTAGAGTCGTGCGATGGACGCGGATCTCGACGACCCACCGACTCTCACCGGCTCACTCAGCCTGAAGCTGGCCGCCCGCGCCGGTGCGGCCTTCGTGCTGCTGACCGTTCTGGTGGCGTCAAACTCGCCGGTGACGACGTTCGACGCGTGGGTCAGCCGCGGTGCGCACGCGCTGGCTCTGGCCGCTCCGCTCTGGCGCCAGACCATGGCGGTGGTGACCAACGCCGGCAGCACCACCATCATCCTGCCCCTGGCCGTCTTCGGCGGCCTGGTGCTGATCGTCCGGGGGCGCTGGCGGCAGGCCGTGTTCGTCGTGGTGGCGCTGACCGTGACGCTGTCGGCCCGCCTGATTGTTCTCGCGCTGGTGGCGCGTCCCCGCCCGGTCGACCAGCTGGCGCCCGCGGCGAACTACGCGTACCCCTCCGGGCACAGCATCGCCTCCGCGGCGGTGGCGCTGATCGTGGTCATGGTCGGCTGGCCCATGCTGCGCCGGCGGGGGGCTCGGATCGCGCTGGCCGTGGCGGCCGGAGTCGTGGCCCTGGCCGTGGGGGTGAGCCGGGTCGCGCTGGTCGTGCACTGGCCGACCGACGTGCTCGGGGCGTGGCTGTTCGTGCTCGCCGTGGTGCCGGCCGTCTGGTGGGTGCTGCGGCGCTGGCTCGGGCCGGCCCTCGTCGGCGCTTCGACCGCCGACCGCTAGGGCCGCGGCTCGGGTATCGGCCGTGGCTTGGGCACCGTCCGCGGCTCGGGTGGTGGCCGTTGCTTCGGTCGTCGGTGCTGGGCGCTCGGAAACCGGCGGCGGACGATCGGGCCACGGCCACAGTGGCCGGCGCTTCGCCGCTCGGGATCCGGCCGTGGCGGTCGTTACGGCTGGCGGCTCGCTGGTCGGGGTCCGGCCGTGGCGGGTGTGCCTGCTACGGCCGGCGACTGGCCGGTTCTCCGTCGACCGCGGCGGTGGGTGTGGCTTCTACGGCTTGTGGCCGGCCGCTCTGGTATCGGCCGTGGCTGGTCGGGGTGCGGTCGCGCGGTGGACGAAGGCGGGTGGCAGGTTGCGCCACACCACCCGGCTGGTGGTCGTGCGGCCGAAGCGCTGCTCCAACTCGGCGGCGAACCGGCGGCCGGGTGGTGTCCAGGCGGCGTGGGCGTACGCGAAGGTGGTGAAGGTGCCGGTGGGTGCGAGCACCTGAGTGACCGCGTCGAGGATGCGGTGGCGGACCGGCTCGGGCATCACGGTCCACGGGAGGCCGGACACCACGGCGTCGACCGGGCCGTCCACGAAGGCGGCTAGGTCGGTGGCGGAACCGTGCACGATGTCGACCGGTTCGGAGCGGTAGCGGTCGGTGAGGCGTACGGCGAAATGGGGGTTGATCTCGATCGCGATGATCCGGGTGCCCGGCCGGATCCGGCGGCGGATCGCCTTGGTGAACACGCCGGTGCCAGGGCCGAGCTCGACCACCGTGCGGGCCTGCTCGAGGCCGATGCCGTCAGTGATCATGCAGGCCAGGGCGGGCGAGCTTGCGGCGACGGCCCCGGTCAGCAGCGGGTGCCGGAGGAACTCGGTGAGGATCGACATGGCCGCCGACGCTAAGCGCCATGATCGTCGCCGCTCGTCCTCCCCGACGGCCGTCGTCGTCATCCCGTGGGAGGACGACCGGGCCGGACCGGGCTGCCTACCGTGGCGCCATGACATGGCGCCGGCTTGTGGTGGCCGTGGTTCTGGTGACGCCCGCGATCGTGGATCCGCCGGCCGGCCGGGCGTTCCCGGTGCAGGCGCTCGTGCTGGCCGGGCTGGTTCTCCCGCTGCTGAGCCGGCGCCGGCCGGTGGCGATGGCCTCGATCGTGCTCGCCGCCGCGTGGGCCGGGCTGATCATCGGCGCCTGGGCGGATCAGCTGCCGATGGCCCACCTGTCGATGGACGCCATGCTCTACCTGCTGGTCGTGGGCGGGCGGCGGCGGACGGCACTGGTGGCGGGCCCGGCGACGGTGGCCTTCTTCGCCGTCTGGTCGCTGGGCGTCGCGCCCGGGCCGGACGCCGGCTGGAGTGTGCTCACCCACCTTCTGCTGCTGGCCTCGGTGTGGTTGCTGGCCGAGTGGGTGCGGGCCCGGCGAAGCTATCTCGAGTCGGTCGAGCGGCGGGCCGAGCTGGCCGACTCCGAACGGCGGGCTTTGGCCCGGGCCGCGGCGGCCGAGGAGCGGACCCGGATCGCGCGGGAACTGCACGACGTGCTGGCCCACAGCGTGAGCGTGATGGTGGTGAACGCCGAGGGCGCGCAGCTGATGCGGGATCGGGACCCCGCCGTGGTGGACCGGACGCTGCAGTTCGTGAGCACGACCGGACGGGAGGCCCTGGCCGAGTTGCGCCGCTTGCTGACCGTGCTGGACGAGCCGGGCGAGGTGGACGACGGCGGACCTTCGCCGCAACCGGCGCTGGCCGATCTGCCCGCGCTGACGGCGGGAGTGGACCGAGCCACTCTGCGGATCACCGGGAGTTACGCCGGCGTGCCGGTCGGGGCGGCGATGCAGGTCTATCGGATCGTCCAGGAGGCCCTGACCAACGTGATCAAACACGCCGGAGACGGCGCGAGCGCTTCGGTCACGGTCGACCTCGGGCAATCCGGTCCACGGCGGCTGGTGCGGATCGAGGTGCGCGACGACGGGAACTCGCAGTCGTCAGGGCGGCCTTTCCCGGGACGGAGCGTTGCCGGGCTGCCCTCCTCGGGGCGAGGGATCGCCGGGATGCGTGAGCGCGTTGCCATGTTCGGCGGCACGCTCGCAGCCGGCCCGCGATCCGGGGGCGGGTTCCGGGTGCTCGCCACGCTGCCTATCGGCGCGGGGCCCTCGCGACGGCAGCCGGTCACAGCGGCTCCTCAGGCGGTCGGCGACACCATGTCCGGATGGCCGAGCAGTCACCGGCGCGGGTTCTGATCTGCGACGACCAGGAGATGATGCGGGTCGGGCTGCGCATGGTGGTGGAGAGCCAGCCCGACCTGACCGTGGCCGGCGAGGCGGCCGACGGGCTCCGGGCGGTCGCGGCCGCTGCCGAGCACCGGCCGGACGTGGTGCTGATGGATGTCCGCATGCCCGTCCTGGACGGGGTGACCGCGGCCGCCCGCATCCGGGCCGCGCACCCCGGTATCCGGATCCTGATGGTCACCACCTTCGACCTCGACGAGTACGCCTTCTCGGCGCTGCGCGCGGGGGCCGACGGCTTCCTCGTGAAGGACGCCCCGGCCGCGGAGATGCTGGTGGCGATCCGGGGTGTGCTGCGCGGTGACCCGATGCTCGCGCCGTCGGTCACCCGGAGGCTGATCGACCGCTATGTCACCGCCGGAAGCGAGCCGCGGCCCGACGACCGGCTGCGGCGGCTGACCGAGCGTGAGGCCGAGGTGCTCGGGCTGATCGCGCGGGGCCTGAGCAACGCCGAGATCGCCGGGCGGCTGTACCTGGGGGAGACCACGGTGAAGACCCACGTACGGCGGATCCTGCGCAAACTCGAGGTCCGGGACCGGATCGGGGCGGTCGTGGTCGCGTACGAGAGCGGGCTGTGCCGTCCCTCTTAGCGGGCTTGGCGGTCGCGGCGGCGGGCGCGCAGCAGCTCGATGCCGATCGGGACGACCGAGACGACGACGATCGCGATCAGGATGAACTCGATGTTGTTCTTGACGAACGGGATCTGGCCCAGGAAATAGCCGAGGATCGTGACGCCGCAGCCCCACAGGGCGCCGCCGATCACGTTGTAGATCAGGAACGTGCGGTAGTGCATGTGGCTCGCCCCGGCCACGATCGGGGTGAACGTGCGGACGATCGGCACGAAGCGGGCCAGCACGATCGAGCGGGCGCCGTACTTGTCGAAGAACTCGCGGGCCCGGGTCAGGTTCTCCTGCTTGAAGACGCGCGAGTCGGGGCGGCGGAACAGCGCGGGCCCGAAGCGGCGGCCGAACACGTAGCCGAACTGGTCGCCGGCGATCGCCGCCACCGAGATCAGCAGGCACATCAGCCACAGCGGCTGGTGCAGATAGGTGCCGTCGGCTACGAGCAGGCCGGTGGTGAACAGCAGCGAGTCGCCGGGCAGGAAGAACCCGATCAGCAGGCCGGACTCGGCGAACACGATGGCCAGGATGCCGATCAGCCCGAACGTGGAGATCAGCCACTCCGGATCGAGCCACGTTGGTCCCAGAGCCGTGGTCATCAAGGTTCCCTTTCCTGCCGGCTGCTTAGTCCTGTCCATGCCCGAGCCGGGCCCGGCCAAACCTACATGCTGTAGGTGCGGGAGGGGGCGATGAGGTCGGAGGGGCGTTGGTCAGGCGGTGACGGGGGTGCGTTTCGGGGCGGGGCGGAAGAACAGAAGCAGCACGACTACGGCGTACAGGAACCAGATTGTCGCCTCGAGAACCGTGGCGACGGGCGTGATGTTGATCGTCGCGGCCAGCAGAGTGCCGTACCAGGAGGCGGGCTCGACGGTGGTGGAGACGTCGTAGGCGAGGTTGGTGCCGCCGGGCAGCAGGCCGGCCATCTGGAAGCCGTGCACGGCGTACTTGGCGATGCCCGCCGCGACCAGGATCAGCAGCACGCCGGTCCAGGTGAACAGGCGGCCCAGGTTGACCCGGGCGACCGCCGCGTACATCAGCCAGCCGAGCAGGACGGCCGCGGCCACTCCGGCGATCATGCCGAGCAGAGGGGCCAGGGTCTCGCTGGCGGCCTGCGCGGCCGAGAAGACCAGCAGCACCATCTCGACGCCCTCACGGATGACGGCGACGAAGGCCAGCGCGGCGACCGCGGTCCGGCCGAGGCCCAGGGCTTCGGTGAGGCGTCCGGTCAGCTCGGTCTTGAGGGTGCGGGCGCTGCGCCGCATCCAGAAGATCATCCACGTCACCATGGCCACCGCGACGAGCGAGGTAAAAGCTTCAAACAGTTCCAGCCGTACGCCGGACAGGAGTGACGTGGCCACATAAGTGAGCACGACGCCGAGCGCGGCCGCGCACAGCACCGCCGCGGCGACTCCGGCCCACAGCGGCCGCAGCGCGTCGCGTCGCTCGGAGCGGGCCAGGACGGTCAGCAGGATGGAGACGACGAGTGCCGCCTCGAGACCGTCCCGCAGGCCGATGAGAAAACTGGCGAAGAAAGCGCCGCCCACGCGAACTCCCTGCTTGGTGAGCCTTACCTAACTCGCCCAAGCTCCTACAGTCTGTCGGAGATGTCAAGCCGGGCGGCGCCCAGGTGGCTGTTCAGCGACTTCTTAGCAACGGCGGGGGAGATTGCCGTCGTGAACTATCACCTCTTCGAACTGATCAACGGCGCGGCCGGCCGGCGCGACGGCGTGGACGACCTGATGGAGTTCGCGGCCACGTGGCTCGTCTACCCGGTCTTCGCGGTGCTCGCCGTGCTGGCCGGGCTGTCGCTGCGCCGGCGTCAGTGGCAGCCGGTGGCTCAGCTCGGGGCGGCGCTGGTCGCCGCGTTCGCCATGGCCCAGGTGCTCGCCCACGTGAGCAACCAGGTCCGCCCGTTCCAGAGCCACCCGGTGCACCAGCTGATCGCGCACGGTCCCGGCGTCTCGCTGCCGAGCGACCACGCCACGGCCGCGTTCGCGATCGCCTTCGGCGTGTACGCGTTCCTCAGCCACCGCTGGGGTCTGGCGCTGACCGGGGCCGCCCTGGTGATCGGATTCGCGCGGATCTGGGTCGGCGTGCACTACCCCGGCGACGTCCTCGCCGGCGCGGTCATCGCGCTGCTGGCGGTACTCGAGGTCCTGACCGCGGTTCGCATGTACGCCGTACGGGGCGACCGCCGCTACGAGCGCATCTAGACGGCGGACGCCGCGGTCAGGTTGCGGAGTGCGCGGGCGCGTCAGCTCGGCTCGCGGGGGCGCGGGCGTCGGCGGGGCCGGGTGCGGCGCCGGCTGCGGGTCGGGTCATTTCGAGTCGCGGGCCCGACTGCCGGGGTCTGGTCGCGGTGTGCGGCGGGTCGCGGGCCCGGCCGTCGGGGTCTGGTCGCGGTGTGTGGCGGCTTGAGCGGGTCGCGGGCCCGGAAGCCGGGGTCAGGCCGCGGGGTTGCGTCAGCTCGGCTCGCGGGTTCGGCCGTCGGGGTCAGGTCGCGGCGTGCAGTAGTTCGAGCAGGTCTCGGGCGGCCTCGAGGGTCCACACGAGGGAGAAGCCGGCCAGGGCGATCGGCAGGATCAGGAGTGACCGGGCGAGACGGCGCCGGCGCGGGCGGAGCAGTTCGCGGACGCGTCGCGGCACCACGCCGGGCTGGTCGGCCAGGTGCAGGCCCGGGCCGGCGCCCGTGCCGGCCAGCGCCGCCGTGCCGACGGCCAGGGCGACCGAGCGGCGGTCGCCGACCGAGACGGCGGCCGACTCGTCGGCGGCGCGCTCGATCAGATAGTCGACCCGGCGGGCCAGGATCCGCAGCAGCGGATGAAGTGCGCACGCGAGCTCGGCCATCCGGGCCAGGCGGTGGTGGCCGCCGCGCAGGTGTTCCCGCTCGTGGGCCAGCAGTGCGGCGATCTGGCGGTCGTCGAGCAGGTCGAGCATGCCGGTGGTGACCACGATGCGGGCGGGCGGCCCCTCGATGCTGAACGCCTCGGGTGCCGGGTCGGGCACGACCAGCACCTCGCGGTCACTGGGCAACCCGGCGAACCCGGCCGCGAACGCGAGGGCCGCGCGGTGGCGGTTCCGCGTACGGAAAAATGCTGTTGCCGCAATGGGAAGAAGCGCCAGCGACAGCCACGACACCCACGGGACCGCGCGAGTGTCGTTGGCCACGACGTCGCTCGACCAGCCGAACACCCGGCCCGCCGCGGGCAGTTCGGCCAGCGCCTTGACCGCGAACAGCACCAGGTTGGCCGTGCTCGCCGCGGCGGCCCCGGCCGCGGACCAGGCCAGCACGGCGGCGGCGCGGCGGGGCGGCATGAAATCGGACGCGAGCAACGCCACGGCGACCGTCAGGGCCGGCACGAGCAGCACCGACCAGGCGAAATGATCGAACATCCGCTCCCACCCGCCCGGCCGTCGGTCTGTGGCTGTTGCTGAAGAGGTTATCCTGACCGCGGAGGGCGGCCACTGTGACGACGAAGGACGGACGGCGAGCGCCGGGCACGCTGGAGGCGTCGGTCATGGCGGCTCTCTGGGCGGCCGGGCGGCCGATGTCCGCGACCGAGGTGCTCGACGAGGTCGGCGGCGACCTGGCCTACAACACGGTGCAGACCATCCTGATCCGCCTGCACGAAAAGGCGGTGCTCGACCGGCGGCGCGAAGGGCGCGGGCACGTCTACTGGCCGGTCGAGGACGCGTCGACCGCGGCCGCGTCCCAGATGCGGGCGGCCCTGGCCAACCGGCCCGACCGGCACGCTGTGCTGCAGCGCTTCGCCGCCTCGCTCGACCAGGCCGACGCCGACGCCCTGCGGCAGATGCTGGCCGAGACCGAGCACAAACGCGGCGCATGAGGTTCGCCGTCTATCTGCCGCTGCTGCTGGCTCTGCCGCTCACTTTGACGGCCCGGCGGATCGCCGCGCGTGGTCGTCCCGGGCCGGCGGCGTGGACCCTGACGGCGGTCGCCGTCGTGACCGCGGCCGCCTCGACGTGGTCGCTCCTGCTGCTGGCGCTCACCATGCTCGACGACGTGCCGCCGCTCTCGGCCCTCGACAACGACCCGGCCCTCGAGCTGCCCGAGCCCGTGCCCGGGCCGGTCGCCCTGCTCGCCGGGATCCTGCTGCTCTGGGCCGGGCTGCGGCTCTGCCGGGCGGTCCGGCTGCGCGTCACCACGGTCCGCGAGTTGCGCGCGATCGGCACGCCGGGCGAGGCGCTCGTGGTGGCCGACCTGACCGTGCCGATGGCGGTGGCCGTGCCCGGCACGATCCGCCGCCGAGGCTGGCTGCTGATGACCACCGGGATCCTGCGGCTGCTCGACGCCGAGGAGAGGCGGGTCGTCCTCGCGCACGAGCGCGCCCACCTCGAACGCGGGCATCACCGGCTCACCGCCGCCGCGGCCGCGGCCGCGGCCGTCAACCCACTGCTGATCCCGGTCCGGGAGGCGGTCGACTTCCTGGTCGAACGCTGGGCCGACGAGGACGCCGCGGTTGAGGTCGGCAGCCGTGAGCTCACCGCCCAGGCAGTGGCCCGGGCGTCGCTCGCCGCCAGTTCCGCGCCCGGGGCCGCGCTGGGCATCGGTGGTGGAGTCGCCGTCCAGCGGGTGCGCGCTCTGCTGGGCCCGCCACCCGGCCGGACCCGTCGCCGGCTCGTCACGCCCGTGCTCCTCGGGGCCGTGTTGCTCGCTGTCGTCGCGGTGACCACCGTCGAGTTCATCGCGCTGGCCCAGGCCTGGATCTGACCGGTTCGTGGCCCCGGGAGTCCGGCCGGCCCGGGACTGGATCTGATCGGTTCGTGGCCCCGGGAGTCCGGCCGGCCCGGGACTGGATCTGATCGGTTTGCGGCCCGTGAATCCGGCCCGCCCGGGACCGGGATCCGACCGGTTCGTTCCGTCCGGATTCCGCATGATCGGCCGGCTCCGGTCAGGCTGAGATCAGCGGATGGGCCGATCGGCAAGTCCGCGCATTCAGCGGACCTTAATGCGCTGGGCGGCAAGGTGAGGGTCCCCAGAGACGTCGACCCGATGAGGTGCCTCGTGACCGAGCTAGCCACCCGTAAACCTCCCGCCGAGCCCGATCCGGCCCGCGTCCGCTGCTCGGACGCCGACCGGGAGCGGGTGTCGGCCCGACTGCGCGACGCCGCGAGCGAGGGCCGGCTGACGATGGAGGAGCTCGACGAGCGCCTGGCCGGTGTCTACGCCGCCAAGCACCACGACGAGCTGAAGCCCCTGATGGCCGACCTGCCGGACGCCGAGCGCACCCGGACCGGCTGGCGGCGGATCTTCGACCTGCTGCGCGCCCAACTGATCATGGAATGGTTGATCCTGCGCGGTCGGGCCGAGGGTTCCAAGGTTCGCCGGTTGGTGGTGGCCGGCGCCCTTGTTCTCTTCGTTCTCTTCCTGCTCGGTAGCGCGGTCGGCGCCTTCGCCGGTGACGGTTTCGAACATCACGGGATCGAGCACAGCGGCGGATTCGAGCGCGGCGACTGATTCTCTTTACCTTCTCCAGCCCCAGGCCTTCTGGCCTGGGGTTTTCTTTGCTCAATGAATGCTTACATAAGAATCTCTTGAGAGCATTCTGCGCCCCTTTAAGAATCGTCGATGCCAGGCTGGTTCAAGGTTCCTGATAGCTCATTCATAGGCTTTCCGGCGATTCTTCGAGAACCAAGGAAATGCCGAACGAGAATCGGGAGAATCGATGCGATCGAGCAAACTGGTCAAGCGCGCGGGACTGGCGGCGGCCGGAGCCGTGGCGGCCGGCGCCTTCGTGCTGGGCGGAACCGCGATGGCCGACGCGGCCACCGGCAAGGCGTCGCCGGGCGCCTCGGCCGGCGCGACCGCCGAGGGCGGCCGGGGCGGCGGGTCCCACACCGCGGTGACCGGGGACGAACTGGTCAAGGTGACGGCGGCGGTTCAGGCCAAGGACTCCGCGGTGACGGTGACGAGCGTGCGCAAGGACGGCGACGGCTCGTACGACGTGTTCGGCACCAAGGCCGGCGCCGCGATCGGCTACGACGTGAGCGCCGACCTGAAGACGCTCACCGAACGGACCGGCCGGGGCGAGGGCAAGGGCCACGGCGGCGGGTCGAACGCCACCGCGGTGACCGGGGACGAGCTGGCCAAGGTGACGGCGGCGGCCAAGGCCCACGATGCCGCCCTCACGGTGACCGGCGTGCGCAAGGACCCCGACGGTTCCTACGACGTCGCCGGCACCAGGGGCGGGACGGAGGTCGACTACGACGTCAGCGCCGACCTGAAGACGTTCACCCAGCGCCAGGAGCGCGGATAGCCGAACGCCGGGGGCCGACAAAGGCCCCCGGCACCAGCACGTCGAGAGGTCTCAGACGCCGTCGTACGTGTTCAGCGTGCCGATCAGAGCGGTCAGCGCGGCCGTCGACTCGGTCTGGGTCGGCTTGCTCGCGCGCAGCGAGGTCAGCACGGTGTCGATCTCGCCGTCGAGCGTGCCCCACTTGGCCGGGTCGCGGGGTTTGAGGCCGGCCTCGGCCGAGTCCCAGGCCACCTCGAGCTCCTTCACGCTGGTCTTGCCGCCGGCCAGGTCGCCCGCGTCGACCTTTGTCTTGACGCCCTCGGCGATCACGACGAAGGAGCTCACGTCGCCCAGCGCCGTCGTCGGGTGCACGGCTGTCGTGGTGCCTGAGGAAACGGACGAACCGGAGGAGCCGGAGGGGGCGGCCATGGTGCTGAGCAGGAAGCCGGCGGCTGCGACGACCACGACCCCGGACGCGGCCCACGCGTAGTCGCTGCGGTAGCCGCCGGCCGGCTCGGCGCCCTTGGCGGTCAGCCCGTGCCGGCTGACCATCACCTGCTCGCGGGTCACCAGCACCAGGATCAGCGCGAAGAACAGCAGGCTGGTCGTGCTGGCCCCGAGGGCCAGGCCGCCGAAGTCCTTCGACTGGGTGAGCAGGTCGCCCAGGGAGGCGCCGAGCGGGCGGGTCAGCACGTACGCGATCCAGAATGTCAGCACCACGCCCGCCCCGGCCCGCTTGGCGATCCAGGTGAGCAGGATCAGCGCGCCGAAGATCAGGGTGCCGTTGCGGAATCCGAGGCTGAGCGCCTCGGTGGCCAGGTCGCCGGCGGCGGTGCCGAGGGCGAACGTGGTGAGGATGGCGCCCCAGTAGAAGGCCTCCCGCCGCGGCGTGTCGATCGAGGCGATGGCCAGGGTGCGCTCCTGGCGGTACCAGGCGAAGAAGACCACCGCGAGGATCACCGCGAAGGCGATCGTGCTGACGTGGAGCGGCACGCCCAGGGTGTCGGTGAGGAAATCGGTGATCTGAGTGCCGACGATGCTCACCAGCACCACGCACAGCCAGTAGATCCAGGGTGTGTATCGGGTGGTCCGGAACTGCACGGCCAGCGCCACCGCGAGCACGGTCAGCATGATGGCGTCGGTCACCAGCGGGCCCAGCCCGACGTTGACCGAGAGATAGTCGGCGAACGTCTCGCCGACCGTGGTGGACAGGACCTTGATGACCCAGAACGTCGCGGTGATCGCGGGAACCTTGGTCAGCCAGGAGGTCGGCATGCGGTGGGTTTCAATCATGACCGGAACGATCACGGTCCGGCGCTGAGCGTTTGCTGAACGACCCGAACGGGTCGAGTTCGGCGAATTCTCAGGTGCGGCGGCCTAGTTTCGCCACCGTGACACATCTGATCGACCTCATCGCCGCGGTTCCGCCCTGGCTGACCTATCTGCTGATCGGTCTGCTGGCCTTCGGGGAGGCGGCCGCGTTCGTCGGGCTCGTCCTGCCCGGCGAGACCGCGCTGATCGTCGGCGGCGTGCTGGCCGCGACCGGGCACATCAGCCTGCCGGTCCTGCTGGTCCTGGCCGTGCTGGCCGCGGTCGCCGGTGACTCGGTCGGGTACGAGATCGGCCGGCACGGCGGTCCGGCGATCATGTCGAGCCGGGCCGGCCGGTTCGTCGGTGCCAAGCGCTGGGCGGCCGCCGAGGCGTTCACCCGCCGGCACGGTGGCTGGTCGGTGTTCCTCGGCCGCTGGGTCGGGCTGGCCCGGGCGCTGACGCCGGCGCTGGCCGGGATGACGCGGATGCCGTACCGGAAATTCCTGCTCTTCAACGCGACCGGCGGGATCCTGTGGTCGGTCGCGGTGGTGCTCGCCGGCTACTTCGCCGGCGCCTCCTGGCCACACGTCTCGGCGCTGCTCGGCAACGTCACCTACGTCGTGGTCGCCGCCGTGCTCATCCTGCTGGCCGTCAAATATCGGAAGAGGCTTTCCCCGTACGTCCGTCCGGTGCTCGCCGCGGCCGCGCTGACCGCCGTACTGGCGGCCGGCGCGGCCCCGATCGTCGTCCCGCGCTGGCCCGCGGAGACCTCAGAGGTCGCGCAGCCGGGAAGCGTCGACCCGGCCGGTCCAGCGGGCTGACGCGGCCGCGGTGACGACGGCTGTGCCGATCACGGCGGCGACGGTCAGCCCGACGACCGTCCACGGCACGATCGGATGCTGCGGCGCCGGGTCGAAGATGCCGTTGAGCACCTTGATCAGCTGCCACGCCACGAGCCCGCCGGTCACCAGCCCGCCGGCGACGCCCAGGGTGATCAGCCACCGCGCCTCGGTCCAGAGGAAACCGGCCCGTTGCCGCGCGGTGGCGCCGAGCACGGCGAGGGCGGTGGTCGCCCGCCGGCGCTGGGTCGCGCCGACCACGAGCACCAGGCCCGCGCCCGCCCCGGCCAGCAGCAGCCCGAACGTCAGGCTCAACCGGGCCAGGCCCGACAGGCTGCCCGCGGCCAGCCCGGACGCCGACGTCACGGCCACCCGCGGCGCGGTGATGTCGTTGACCTGGGCGCCGGTCGGCGGGTGGAGGGCGGCCGCGACCCGGCGCGGATCGTCCGTGCGGACCAGCAGCGTCTCGACCGACGGGCGGCCGGTGGTCTCGGCCAGGTACGACCGGTTGGCCACCACGAAGCTGTCGCGGGGTGCGGTGGCGAACTCCGTGATGACGCCGACGACGTGGAACGCGACGGCGGCGTAGGAGCCTTTCGCCGTACGGAGTCGCAATTGGACTTTGTCCCCAGGATGCAGCTGATAGTCGTGCAGCGTCTCCTGCGACAGCAGCACACCGTCGCGGGTGGTGGCCAGTTTCCGCATCACCGCGTCGATCGAGCTGCCCGGCGTGAAGGCGTCCTCGAGCGGGGCGGCCCGGCCGATCGTGGCCGCGTCGACGCCGTACAGGTCCTGGAGGTCGGGTCCGACGTACACCAGGCGGTGGCTCACCTGCTCCACCGCGGTCACCCCGGGCACCGCGGCCAGTCCGGGGTCGAGCGTGTCGCCGCTGTCGGCCGGCAGGGTCATCGCGACGTCGGAGCCGACGGTCAGCGCGGTGTCGACGCGGGCCTGCCGGTCGTACGTGGTGGTGAAGACGGCGGCCGACACGGTGACCGCGACGGCGACGGCGAGACCGGTGGCACCGCGGGCGATGACGCGACGACGACGCCGTACGACGTCGTGCCGCAGGTCGGCCATCCGACCGGCCGGATCGGCGGTGGGGCGGCGTCCGCGACGGTTCAGCACCAGCGCCGAGATCCGCCAGATGAGCAGGGCCAGGCCGGGCCACAGCAGGGCCGGGGCCAGCAGGGCGGCGTAGTTGACCGACGCCACCGGGATGCCCTCGGGCACCACCACGACCTGGTAACCGCCGCGCGCGGTCAGCCAGAACACGACGGCCGAACCGCACAGCAGGATCACGTCGAGGCCGAGCCGCAGCGGGAGCGGGGAGCGGACCGGCGGCAGCGCGGTCGCCGCATCCTGGACCGTGGGCGAGCCGCCACGCAACAGGCGGGCCACCGGGGCCAGTTCGGTCAGCAACGCCAGCAGCATTCCGGCCGCGACGCCACCGGCGAGCCAGGGCAACGAGACGGTCCCGGCCGCGCGGGCCAGGACGGCACCGACGATCGTGCCGAGCAGCCCGTCGATCAGGGCCACCGCGCCCAGCAGCACGGCCGCGCGCCGGGGCGTCACCCCGCGCAGCCGCAGCAACGCCAGGTCGCGGCGCTGCCGGTCGTTGCGCAGCGAGATGAGCAGCAGGGCGATGGCCGCGGCCAGCACCAGCCCGGGCACGCCGAGCAGCAGGACCAGCAGCCGTGCGTAGATGGCGTCCTCGCGGGCCGCGGACAGGGCCACCTCGAGGTTGTCGCCGATCAGCGCGCCCCCGGCGACCTGGGCCACCAGGTGGTTGGCCTGGCGGGTGACCAGGTCGGCGGCCTTCGCGGGTTCGCTCGGCAGGGCCCGGTGATCGAGCCGGACGTGGAACTGCCGGACGATCGTGGCCGTGCCGGCCAGCGCGCGGAACTGCTGCGGGGCGACCAGCAGGACGTTGTCCGGGGGCGCGCTCGCACCGGATCCGGCGGGCGCGCCGACGACCTGGAAGAAGGAGTCGGCGGCGGACATCTCGACCACGCCGGTCAGGGTGACGTGCCGGCCGGTGCCGACCACGGTGACGGTGGAACCGGGGGCCGCGGCCAGGTTGGCCGCCGTCTGCTGCTGCACCATGGCGCCGGTGGGGGAGCCGACCAGCGTCCGGAGCTCGCCGCGGGCGAACGTCGCGTAGTCCGCGGGCAGCGCGACCACGTAGGCCGCCCCGGTGGTGCGGGTCTGGCCGTCCGGCGACACCGCGGTCAGGCCGGGGACCTTGGCGTAATCGACTTCCCGGAAACCCTGGACACCGGGGACGGAGGCCAGCGCCGTACGGGAAATGGTGGGATCGCTGCCCGGGGTGACCTGGACCTGCCAGTCGACCGGGACCCGGGCGGCGGCCCGCTCGGTGAGCCGGGCGCCGGTGCGGGCGGTGAACGAGCCCAGCGAGATCAGGAAGGCCACGGACAGGGCGACGGCCAGCGCCGCGGTGACCGTCTCGGCGGGACGTCGCCGCACCGCTTCCAGCACATACCGCAGTGTCATTCCACGAGTTCCTTGTCGTCGAGGGCGACCGTCAGCCGCCGGGGGAACCGCGCGGCGACCTCGGGATCGTGGGTGGCCACGACGACGGTGGCGTCGCGGCTCAGCAGAAGGTCGACGACACGGGCGCCGGTGGCCCGGTCGAGCGCGCCGGTGGGTTCGTCGGCCAGCAGCAGGGGCGGGTCGACGGCGAGCGCGCGGGCCAGGGCGACCCGCTGCTGCATGCCGCCGGACAGTTCGGCGGGCAGGGCGTCCTCGACACCGTCGAGACCGAGCGCGCGCAGTTCCTCGCGGGCCCGTTCGTCGGCCGCATCCGGGGCCACGCCACGGATCCGCAGGCCGAGCGCGGCGTTCTGCCGGGCCGACAGTTCCGGGACGAGGGACGGCGCCTGCGGCACGTAGACCGCGGGCACCTTCCGTTCGATCGAGCCGCCGGTGGGCGCGATCAGCCCGGCCAGCATCAGCAGCAGGCTGGTCTTCCCCGATCCCGACCGGCCGGTGAGCGCGAACCGGTCACCCTCGGCCAGCTCGATCGAGAAACCTTCGAGCACAAGCCTTTTCCCGTACGCGAGCTTGAGGTCCGCAGCCGCAAGAAGAGCTCCTGGACTCATGCGATGCGCCCGTCGACGAGGTGCACGACGCGATCGGCACGGTCGGCTACCACGGCCGAATGGGTGACGATCACGGTCGCGCCGGCCGGTGGGCGCCAGCGGTCGAGCAGGTCGAGCACGGTGTGTTCCTCGTCCGTGCTGACCTCGGCCGTCGGTTCGTCGGCGAGCAGCACGCTCGGCGACCCGGCGAGCGCCACGGCCAGCCCGGCCCGCGCGGTCTCCCCACCGGAGAGGGTGCGCGGCGCCGACCCGCGCACGGCGCTCAGGCCCAATGCCTCGATCAGCTCGTCGCCGCGGACGCCGCTCGCCCGGCTCAGTGACTCGGCGAACCGGACGTTCTCCCGCACGGTCAGGTGGGCGAAGAGCGCGCTGCCCTGGGTCAGCACGCCGATGTGCCGGGCCCGGAGGCGGGCGGCGGCCGCGGGCGTACGGTGGCTCAGCCGTTCACCGGCCACCCGCACCACGCCGCCGTCCGGGTCGTCCAGGCCGGCCAGCAGATTGAGCAGCGTGGACTTGCCGGATCCGGAGGGTCCGGTCACCGCCACCATCTCGCCCGGGTGGCAGGTCAGCGTGACGTCGAGCAGGGCCGGCACCTCGGTGTCGCCGCGGCGGAAGAAGCGGTGCAGCCCGTGCGCGTCCAGCGGCGGCGTCACAGCAGCCTCAGACTGGTGATCATCGTGCGGTACGCGTCGACGTTGTCCGCGCCGACCGGGCCGTAGAGCTCGACGATCACCTCGCGACCGCCCGAGACGAGCTCGTAGCGCTCGACCTCGTCGCGGTACTGGCGGCCGGTCACCTGGTCGGGGGCGGAATTGCGGCGGTAGACGATCTTCACGCCCGAACCGCCGGGCACCGTCGCGGGCTTGACGCTGCGCAGCTCGAACGCGGCCTGGGTGCGTTGCAGGGCGGGCACGGCGGTCTTCTCGGTGTCGCTGACCGTCGGCGCCGTGGTGGCCGGGCCGGTCATCGCCTGGACGCCGTTGAGCTTGTCGGTGAACGTGACCGTGCCCGACTGGGTCCGCTCGGCCCAGCCCTCGGGGTGGGTGAACCGGTAGCGCCCGGTCGTGTTGGTGTAGGCCACGAAGGCGACGTTGTCGGGGATGTCGCCCGGCGGATTCGACTCGGCCGGGACCGCCTTCTGCTGAGCCGGCGCCGCCGACTCCCCGGCGGACGCGGACGCCGTTGCACTTGTTGTCGTGGTTGCGGGCGGCGGGCTCGGCGTGACGCCGGTCGAACCGCATCCGGCGAGCAGCAGGACCGCCGCCGGCAGGATCATGCGTCGTCTCATGGGCCGGACGCTAGAGAGGGACCGGCCAGCAGCCCGCCAACGCCGGGTTAAGCGGGCGTTTGCCTTGCCCGGCCTACCGTTCGAGCATGAGTATGCGCCGTCGGGTGCGCAACGCGATCGTGCTGGTCGCGGTGCTGGCCCTGATGTTGTTCGGAGTTCCGCTGGCCGTCGTGCTCGATCGGCTGGCGACCAGTCAGGCGCTGACCACGTTGCAGCGCGACGCGACCCGCGGGGTGGCCGCGGTGCCCGACAACGTGCTCGAGGCCGGTTCCCGCGTACGCGTTCCGGCCGGCAGCCGCGGCATCCGGATCGCGGTCTACGACGCCCGGGGCGGCCTGGTCGCCGGCGCCGGTCCCGACCAGTCGGCGCTGGCCGCCCGGGTGACCGACGGCCGGGAGCACGACGGCCGCGACGGCGGCGATCTGAGCGTCGTTGTGCCGGTGCTGTCCGACACCACCATCGCCGGCAGCGTCCGCGCGGCGGTCCCGCTGGCCCGGCTGCGCGCCGCGACGTATCGGATGTGGGCCCTGCTGGCCGGTCTGGCCGGGCTGGTGCTGGGCATCGCCGTCCTGCTGGCCCGGCGGTCCGCCCGCCGCATCGCCGAACCGTTCGAGCGGCTCACGGTGGCCGCGCGCGGGCTGGGCGACGACCGCTACGACGTCGAGCTGCCGCGTTCGGGCATCGCCGAGGCCGACGCGGCCGGGGACGCGCTGCGCGACAGCGCCCGCGAGGTCGACCTGCTGCTGCGACAGGAGCGCGATTTCGTGCGGCACGCCTCGCACCAGTTGCGGACGCCGCTGTCCGGGGTGCTGCTGGCCCTCGACCGCCCGGCCCCGGACGTGCCGGCCGCGCTGGCCCGGGCCCGCGACCTGGAGACCACGATCGCCGACCTGCTGTCGTTGCGGTCGCGGACGGCGGGCTCGTGCGACCCGGGTGACATCGCGGCCGAGGCGGTGCGGCGCTGGACCACCCCGCAGCGCCCGATCGAGCTGCGCCGGGACGACACCGGTGACGTCGCGATCGCCGAACCCGCGTTGCGGCAGAGCCTGGACGTGCTGCTGGACAACGCCGTGCGGCACGGGGCGGGGGCCGTAACGGTGACTGTCGAGCCGTACGGGGAAACGGTTTTGATCGAAGTGGCCGACCGCGGTGCCGGCTTCACCGCCTCGGCCACGCCCGGGACCGGGCTGCGGCTGGCCGAGGGTATCGTGGAGCGGGCCGGCGGCTCGATCGTGATCCGGCAGCGGGCGCCCTATCCGCGGGTGGCGCTGCTGGTACCCGCCGCTCAGCCCGGCTCCCAGTCCGGCCCTCACTCCGGCCTTCAGCCCGGCTCTCAGTCCGGCTCTCAGTCCGGCTCGAACCGGTAGCCGAAACCGCGCAGCGTGGCGATCCGGTCCCACCGGTCACCGGCGTCGGCCAGCTTGCGCCGCAGGTTGGCCACGTGCACGTCGAGGGTCTTGGTCGAGCCCGACCAGAACTCGTCCCACACCTGCTCCATCAGGAACTCGCGCCGCACCGCCGAACCGGCCGAGGCCATCAGCACGGCCAGCAGTTCGTGCTCCTTGGGCCGCAGACCGACCTCGGCCTCGCCCACCCAGGCCCGGCGGGAGCGCTGGTCCAGACGGATCGGACCGGCCCGCAGCTCGGGCGGTCCCGAGTCGGCGCGGCGGCGCAGGTGGGCCCGCACCCGGGCGAGCAGCTCGACCGGCCGGAACGGTTTGGTCACGAAGTCGTCGCCGCCACCGTCGAGGGCCCGTACGGCGTCGGCCTCGTCGGTGCGGGCGGTCACCACCACGACCACGACGTCGGCGTCCCGCTCGCGGACGGCGGCGCACAGGGCCAGCCCGTCCTCGTCGGGCAGGCCGAGGTCGAGCAGGATCAGATCCGGCACGGCCTCGGCCAGCGCCGCCCGGGCCCGCGCTCCGGTGCGGGCCCAGCGCACCTCGTGACCGTCCGCGGCCAGCACGCCGACCAGCCCCGCGCCGACGCTCGCGTCGTCCTCCACCACCAGCACCCTGGTCCTGCTCATCGCCGCAGGCTAGGTCGCGGCTCCTGAGAAACCGTTGAACGTCACAGCAGCGTGGTGATGACCTCGCCGTCCGGGTCGTTGAGCACGTCGGCCACGCCGCAGAAGCGCCACTTCTTGTCGGTGCCCAGGATCAGGGTGATCTTCAGCGCGGTCGGCGGCAACTGGGCCTGGTCGGACAGCACGACCGTCTTGGTCGCGGTCTTGCGGTCCAGCACCTGCTCGGCCGGCCGCGAGGCCTGGATGTCGACGGTGACCTGCGAGCCGGCCACGGCCGGGGTGGAGCTGACCGGGCCGGAGACGGAGGAGAGCACGGGGGCGCTCGTCTTCATGTAGGCACCCTGGTCGACCAGCGACTGCAGCGAGCCGATCAGGGCATTGGCGCTGGCGCAGCCGGGCTCGGTGATGGTCGTGGCCAGGGCCGGGTTCGGGTTGGCCTCGAGCCACTGCCCGTACGCGATCATCGACCCGATCACCTTGGGCCAGGCGGTGCCGGTGTTGGTCAGGGCCGGGGCGCCGCTGCTGGGCTTGGCCGGCGTGGCCGCGGCCGTGGTCCACGCGGCTGGGTGGGCCTTCGCCGGCTGGGCCGCCGGGGTGCTGGTGGTGGCCACCGCACAACCGGCCAGGCCGGCCAGGGCGGCGGCACCGGCCGTCGTCAGCACGATGAGGCGTCTGATCATTTCGACTCGCTCCGGTGGTCGGCATCGGGAGTGTCGCGAGCCAGAATCGGCGGTCCCCGTGACGGGTTGAGGTTTCCGCCGTTACCACGGGTGACCATTACCTACATGTTGTAGGAGTAACTGTGAAAAAGTTGCCCGAAATCACTGTCGCCTTCTGGATCATGAAAATCGCCGCCACCACCCTGGGCGAGACGGCCGGAGACCTGTTCGCCCAGACGCTGAAGCTGGGCTACTTCCTGACCACCGTGGCGCTGCTGGCCATCTTCGTCGTCACCCTCGTCGTCCAGTTGCGGTCACGGCACTACAACCCGTTCTTCTACTGGACCGTCATCCTGACCACCAGCACGGCCGGCACCACCGTCTCCGACTTCATGAACCGGGACGCCAGCGGCGAATACCTCCCGGCCGGCACCACCTCGCTCGGCTGGGGCCCGCAGGGTCTGGGCCTCGGCTATCCGGCCGGCGCTACGATCCTCGTCTCGCTGCTGCTCGCCGTCTTCGCGGTGTGGAAGCTCAGCGGGCTGCCGTTCGCCCTGAACGACATCGACACCTTCCGGGGCGAGGTGCTGTTCTGGGTGGCGATCCTGGTCTCCAACACGCTGGGCACCTCGATGGGTGACTTCCTGTCGGACAGCTCCGGTCTCGGCTACGCCGGCGGCGCGGCCCTGATCGCCGGTCTGCTGGCCGTGCTGCTGGCCCTGAAATACGTGCCGTCGGTGCCGAACGTCCTCCTCTTCTGGGTGGCGTTCGTGCTCACCCGGCCGCTTGGCGCCACCGCGGGCGACTTCCTGACCAAGCCGATCGCCAAGGGCGGCCTGGCGCTGGGCACGCTCGGCTCGTCGGTCGTCCTGCTGGTCGTGCTGGTGGCCTTCATGGCGGTTACGGCCCGGCGGCAGCATGCTCTTCAGCATTCCTTCAGGCACGCGTTGCGACGCTGATTGCCCCGGTTGCGCCCGGTACCGCTATTGCCGCGGCGGCACCGGGCGGCCAGGCGGGGCGGCCGCAACGAACTACCTCTCGGCCCGGCCGCCCCGCTCTGCGCCGACCAGCGCGGCCGCCTCGCCGCTCTGCGCCACGCGGTGCGGTCGCTTTACTCTGCGTCACGCGGCGCGGGTCGCTTTGCTCTGCGCCGCGCGGCGTGGGTTGCTTTGCTCTGCGTCACGCTGCGCGGGTCGCCTTGCTCTGCGCCGGTCGCCTCGCTCTGCGCCGGCCGGCTCGGCCGCCCGCCTTGTGAGCGCGATCCCGGTCAGCCCGGCGGAAAAGTCGGGTGGTGACCAGGGTTCGGGCGTGCCGATCAGCCTGGCCCGGGACGTGGGTGGTGACCACGGCTCGGCCGTGCCGGTCAGTCCGGCGGTATGCGGGTGGCGAGCGCTATCCCGGTCAGCCGCAGACCGACCGACGTCCCCAGCTCCGGAACCAGGTGGGCCGCGCATCGGGCGGTGACCTCATTCTCGCCGTTCCGAAGGCGGATCAGGCCGTCGTGGCCCCGGAAGTCGGTGCCGGTGACGGTGGCGCGCGCCGGCGCGGCCTCGTCCACAGTGATCTGCTCGGGCCGGACGAGCACGAAACCCGCACCGAAGGCAGTCTGCGGCAGGGGCAGCGGGCCCAGCGCGGTCGACGCATGATCCCCGAGCAGCTTGGCCGGAATTTCGCAGACCTCCCCGGTGAAGGCGGCGATCGCGGCGTCGGCCGGCCGCAGATAGAGGTCGGCCGGTTCACCCACCTGGGCGATCGCGCCGTCCCGCAGCACCGCCACCCGAGTGGCCAGCGACATCGCTTCCGGCAGGTCGTGCGTGACCAGGATCGTCGTCGTCGACGTGGCGGCCAGAGCGGCGGTCACCGCCAGCCGGGTGCTCACCCGGATCGCCGGGTCGAGCGCCGAGAACGGCTCGTCCAGCAACACAGCGTCGGGTCGCGGAGCCAGCGCCCGGGCCAGCGCGACGCGTTGCTGTTCCCCACCCGACAACTCATGCGGATAACGGTCCGCCAACCCAACGTCCAAACCGACAAGCTCGAGCATTTCCCGTACGCCGTCCCGCGCGCGCCGCCGCCTCCACGGCAGACCGAAAGCGACGTTCCCGGTCACCGTCAGATGCGGGAACAGGCTGCCCTCCTGGGTCACGTAGCCGACCCGGCGGCGTTCCGGCGGCAGCGCCAGCGCCGGTCGCCCGCCGACGGTGATCGTCCCGCGGTCCGGCCGGTCGAAGCCCGCGATCAATCGCAGCAGCGTGGTCTTGCCCCCACCGGACCGGCCGATCACCGCGGTGAGCTCCCCGTGCGGCACGCTCAGATCGAGTCCGTCCAGCACCCGAACGCCCGCGTGGGCCTTGCCGAGCCCGGTCACCTCTACGCCGCTCGCTCGCGCCGCGCCGCCGCCATCGCCGGCCGCACCGCTCGCTCGCGCCACCGGCCGCGGGTCCGCGCTGCTCATGCGCGGCGGACCAGGAGCCAGGCGGCCGGGGCCGAGATCAGGATCATCAGCAGCGCGTACGGGGCGGCGGCGCCGTAGTTGATTTCGCTTGTGGCGTTCCAGAACTGGGTGGCCAGCGTGCGCGTGCCGATCGGTGCCAGCAGCAGCGTCGAGGTCAGCTCGGTCACCACGGCCAGGAAGACCAGCACGAAGCCGGCGCCGAGGCCCCTGGCGATCAGCGGCAGGCCGACGCGCAGCAGCACCGCGTGTGGCCGCACCCCGAGCGAACGCCCGACGTCGTCCAGCTCCGGCGGCGCCTGCTGCAAGGCGGCCCGCAGGCTGACCATGGCCCGGGGCAGGAACAGCAGCCCGTACGCCGTGAGCAGCATCGCGGTGCTCTGATACAGCGCGGGCAGCCAGCGGATCCCGGCCGTGATCAGGGCCAGCGCCACCACGATGCCGGGCAGGGAGTTTCCCACGTACGTGCTGCGTTCGATCACCGTGCTCAGGCGCCCGCGTCGCCGCACCACGAGCCAGGCCACCGGCAGGGCCAGCGCCGTGGTCACGGCCGCGCCGCCGAGCGCCAGCATCAGCGTCGTGCCGGTTGCGCTCAGCAGCGGCCCGGCCGGGAAGGCGGCCGACGTGCTGGTCAGCAGCCAGTGCACCAGGGTGCCGATCGGGACCCCGAGGGCCGCGAGCGGCAGCAGAGCCAGGGCGACCACCCAGAGCGGACGGGCCGGCAGCGGGTGCCGTCGTGGGGGACGGGCGGTGCCTGAGCCCGTACGGGAAAGGCGGGTTTGCCGGTTGAAAGCCAGCTCGCCGCCGAGCAGCAGCAGGCAGAGCAGCACCAGGACGGCGGCCAGGGCGGTGGCGGCCGAACCGTCGAAGGTGGACTGGTACTGGTCGTAGATGGCCGTGGTGAAGGTGTCGTAGCGCAGCGACTGCAGGGCCCCGAACTCGGCCAGCAGGTGCAGCCCGACCAGCAGGCCGCCGCCCAGCACGGCGGGGCGGAGCTGGGGGAGGGTGACGCGGACGAACGTACGGGAAATGGTGTGTCCCAAGGATCTTGCGATCTCCTCGTGGGCCGGGTCGCCGCCGCGCAGCACTGCGGCCACGGGCAGATAGACCAGCGGGTAGTAGGAGAGCGTGGTGACCGTGAGCGCGGCGCCCAGGCCGGAGAAGGACGGTCGGAGCGAGAACCAGCCGAAGCTGTTGACGAAGGCGGGCACGGCCAGCGGCGCGATCAGCAGGGCGGTCCACAGCGGGCGGCCGGGCAGGTCGGTCCGCTCGACCAACCAGGCGGCCGCCGTTCCGATCAGCACGCAGGCGGCGACGCCGAGCACGACCAGCACCACCGTGTTGGTGAGGAGTTCGCCGACGCGCGGCCGGAGGACCAGCGACGCGGTGTCGCCACCGGCCTCGATCAGGCCGGTGGCGACGTAGGCGAGCGGGAGCAGGGCCAGCAGGCCGACCGCGACGGCGGCGGCCCGCTGGGTTCCGGCGAACCAGGTCACAGCAGGCCGACCCGCTGCATCTCCGTGACGATCCTGGGCCCGTTGAGGGCGTTGTTGTCGACCTTGGGGGCGTTGAGTTCGGCCAGGGGAGTCAGTGCCTTGTTGGCGGCGACGCCTTTGCCGACCGAGTACTCCAGTGCCTTGCTGTCGGAGAGCAGCTTCTGGCCCTCGGCGCCGGTCATGTAGGCGAGGAACTGCTGGGCCTCGGCCGTGTGCTTGCTCGATTTGAGCACCCCGCCGCCGGAGACGCTGACGAACGCGCCGGCATCCTGGTTGCCGAAATACTTGAGCTTGGTCTTCGAGCTGTTGGCGCCGCCGTCGGCCTGATCGCCGTACCAGTAGTAGTGGTAGATGACGCCGCCCGGCACCTCGCCCGCGTTGGCCGCCTTCATGATGGTGCTGTTGCCGCGGAAGACCTTCGCGTTGGCCTTGACGCCCTCGAGCCACTTGGCGCCCTCGGCGTCGCCCTTGAGCGCGTAGACGGCGCTGACGATGGCCTGGAAGTCGGCCCCGCTCGGCGAGATACCGAATTTGCCCTTCCAGGCCGGCTGGGCCAGGTCGAGGATCGACTTCGGCAGCTGGGCCTCGGGCACGAGCGTGGTGTTGTAGACGAAGACGGTCGAGCGGGCGGCGACGCCGACCCAGTCGCCCTTGCTCGACGAGTACTCGGCGGGCACCTGGTCCTTGGTGGCCGCGTCGACCGGGGCGAACAGGTCCTTGCTGGAGACCAGCGACATGGCCGGCGAGTTCTCGGTGATGAACACGTCGGCCGGGGAGGCGGCGCCCTCGGCCACCAGCTGGTTGGCCAGCTCGAAGTCGCTGCCGTTGCGGACCTCGACCTTGATGCCGGTCTTGGCGGCGAACGCGTCGGCCCAGGCCTGGCCGACCTCCTCGTGCTGGGCGTTGTAGAGCACCAGCGACGCCTTTTCGGCCGATGCCGTGGTGCCGGCCGGTTCGTCACCGGATCCACAGGCGGCGAGAAGGGTGGTCGCGGCCAGGGCGGTCAGGAAGATGCGGGCGTTTTGCGGTTTCACGAGCGAAGGTTAGGCTGGCCTTACTTCCGATCAGGTGCCCAAATTTGGGGGTGGACGATGCGCCGGCCGGTGCTGCTGGTCGACGACCACCGGGTTCTCGCCGACTCGCTGGCGCTGAGCCTCGATCTGCAGCCGGACCTGTGCTGCGCCGCCGTCGCCCACACCGCGCGCGACGGCCTGTCGATGGCGGCGGCTATCCCGTACGCGGTGGCGGTGGTCGATCTGCAACTGCCCGACGCCGACGGGCTCGACGTCGTCGCCCGGCTGCACGAGGCCCGCCCGGCCGCCCCGATCGTCGTGCTCACCGCCCACCCCAAGGCCGACCTGGCCCAGCGCGCGCTGGCGGCGGGCGCGGCCGCGTTCCTCGGCAAGGATCTGGGACTGGCCGACATCCTGGCCGCGATCCGGTCGGCCGACCCGGCCCGCCCGCAGGTGCAGCCCGGACTGCGCCCGTCGCCGGTCGCGCTCACCCATCGTGAGCTCGACGTGCTCCGGCAACTCAGTCAGGGCCGCGACGCCAGCCGGACCGCTTCGACGCTCGGCATCTCGCTGAACACCGCCCGCGGGCACATCAAATCGGTGCTGGCCAAGCTGGGTGTGCAGACCCAGCTCGACGCCGTGGTGGCGGCCGAGCGGCTCGGGCTGATCACCGTGGGATCGCGGTACTGACCGGTGCGCGCCGTCCTCGTCCGCAGCCTGAGTGTCGCCGTCGCGCTTGCTCTGCTGATGAGCGTCACCGTCTGGCGGCTGGCCGACCGTGACGCGGGCCGGTTCGCCGAACAGCTCGCCCGGCGGGTGGCGACCGCGCTGCTGGTGCCGATGGCGGCGCAGAGCTTCCAGCAGCCCGGCGGCTTCGACCGGGCGGTTCTGCTGGATCGCCTGCAGCCGTTCCTGGCCGGTGGCGTGGTCGAACGGGTCAAGGTCCTGGCCGTACGGGGTGACCGGGCGACCGTCGTCTTCTCCGATGAACCGCGCGCCGAAGGTCTCGCGGAAGGCCTTGGCCGCCCGTCGGTGGCCGGGGTGCCGCGCGACGCGAGTCATCGCTACGAGCGGTCGCTGGCGGGGTCGGCCAAGGAGGTGTTCTTCCCGTTCCGGGATGCGCACGGCCAGGCGAGCCGGCTCGAGCTGTACGTGCCGGTCGACACCGCGCGCCCCACGATCGTCGTCGTGCTGGCCGTGCTGCTGGCCGGGCTGATCGTGCCACTGATCCACACCCGGTCCCGGCGTCCCGCGTTCCCGGCCGGTGAGCTCGCCCGCCGCGACCTGGCCCGGCACCTGCACGACGGCGTCATCCCCGAGCTGGCCGGCGCCCGCATGCTGGTCGACAACCTGCGCGACGCGGGCGACGCCGACCTCGCCCGGGCCGGCGTGACCCGCGGTGAGCTGGCCGACCGCCTGCACACCGTGCTCAGCAGCGAGATCGGGCAGTTACGGACGCTGCTGACCGAGCTGGTCCCGCCCGAGCCGGTCGGCGTCCACCTGCCTTCGGCGGTCGACGGCCTGGTCGACCGCCTGCGGCCGGCCTCCGCCCTGGTGATCACGACATCCGTGCCGGTGCTGCCCGGCCTGCCCGCCGCGGTCGCCCCGGTGCTGCTCAGCGTGGCCGGCGAGCTGCTCCGCAACGCGATCCGGCATGCCTCGGCAACCGCGGTCCACATCGCCGTCACGGCCGCCGCCGGGCGCATCCGGCTGACCGTGGCCGACGACGGGATCGGCTTCGACCCGCACGCACCCGTGCCGGCCGGGCACGTCGGCCTGCGCCTGGTGCGCGACCTGCTCCGCGAGCACGGCGGAGTCCTGGCTGTTGCCCCCTCTTCCGGCGCCGGCGCGACATTGACGGCGACCTGGGTCATGCCTAGACCTACACGTTGTAGTATTTTGCCGGGACGACTCCAGCTCTGCGGGAGGAACTCTTGGCTGAAAATGCGGGCGACCCGAGCCAGCTCGTCGGCATGTACCTGCGGATCATCCTCGAGTGCGAGGAAGAGGGCCTGCTGCCGCTGAGCGCCCGCATCGTCGAACGGCTGGGCCGCCGCGCACCCACGGTCCACAAGACCATCTACCGCATGCAGGAACACCGCCTGATCACCATCGACGAGCGTCGCCACCTGCTCCTGACCCGCACCGGCCGGCGGCAGGCGGTCGCCGTGATGCGCCGCCACCGCCTGGCCGAGCTGCTGCTGGTCGACATCCTCGGCGTCCCCTACGAGCAGGCCCACCCGGAAGCGGACCGGCTGCAGCACGCCCTCAGCGACCACGTCGAGCAGGTGATCTTCCGCAAGCTGGGCTATCCGATCCGCTCGCCCTACGGCAACCCGATCCCCGGCCTGACGGCGATCGGCGGCCCTCCGGCCCCGCGGCGCCGGCCGCGGAGCGAGATCGCGCTGACGTCCGCCACCCCGGGCGGCACCTTCGTCGTCGACCGCCTGGGCGAGTGGGTCCAGACCCTCTTGCTGGCCGAGCTGACCGCCGCCGGTGTAGTTCCGGGCCGAGTCGTAACCATCACCCACGAGCCGAACGCCGTCATCGTCAGCGGCGTCTGTGTCCCGGAGCCGCTGGCCCACGGCATCATCGTCACGGCCGACCCCGACCCTGACCGCCGCTGAAAGGCGGCCGACCCCGGCGGTGTGGCGGTGGGTCGGGCTGGATCGGCACGCGCCGGGCGGAGAGACGGCAAAGTCGCGCCGGCGCGGTGAGGTGGAGCGGATAGCGTCGTCGGCATGACTAAGGAAACACATCGTTCGGTCGAGCTCGAGCGGTCCGGCAGCGGGCGGTTCGTGGTGCGTAACGTCCGGGGTGGGGAGATGCCGCTGGGCTCCGGCGAGGACGACGCCTTCACGCCGGTCGAGTTGCTGCTCGCGGCCATCGGTGGGTGCACCGGCATCGACGTCGATCTGGTCACCGGCCGGCGGGCCGAGCCGGTGCGGTTCGTCGTGCGGGTCAGCGGCGAGAAGATCAAGGACGATGCGGGCGAGAACCGGATGGACGATCTGCGGGTCGAGTTCGACGTCGCCTTTCCCGACGGGCCCGACGGCGACCGGGCGCGTGCGGCCCTGCCCCGCATCATGCAGCAGTCGCACGAGCGGCTCTGCACTGTCTCCCGCACGGTCGAGCACGCCAGCCCGATCACCGTCTCCCGCGTGAGGGAGGACGGCGATCGGGCGGCGTGAGGCCCGTCAGCGGGCGTACGCCTCGAACTCGTAGATGCGCGCCGCCCCACCCGTGTTCTGTTGCGGGGTGAGGACGTTGAGGCGCAGGTAGCGTCCGCTCGTGCCGGCCGGAGCGGCGTGTGTCGACACGTTGGCGGTGTTGCCGCGCGCCTGCACGACCGTGGTCCACGCCGTGCCGTCGGGCGAGACCTGGATGTCGAAGTCGCGCGTGTTCCACGTGGCCGTCTCGCCACCGGCGGCCGCGTGGCGCACCGTGAACGAGCCGATCGCGGTGGTGGCGCCCAGGTCGACCTGCAGATACTTCGTGGCCGCGGTCGAGCACCACTTGTCGGCGACGCTGCCGTTGACGGCGAGCGGCG
Organism: Paractinoplanes bogorensis; assembly: GCF_018829635.1. Taxonomy (GTDB): domain Bacteria; phylum Actinomycetota; class Actinomycetes; order Mycobacteriales; family Micromonosporaceae; genus Actinoplanes; species Actinoplanes bogorensis. Next base: position 217,168 of record NZ_JAHKKG010000010.1, on the reverse strand, counting down.
GCGTCTCGTTCGCGTTGCACGCGGTCGACCCGGTGGCCGGCTTGCCGAGCGCCACATTGGACGAAACTGTGTCGAACGAGGGCGGCGCGTCCGTTCCCCACGAGGGGTTGGCCGTGCCGCTCAACGTGAACGCCAGCGAACCGCCGCCGGCGACAAAGGACTCCGGCAGCCAGGCCCGGTTGGTCGCCGCACCGTTGACCGACAGGCTTTGCACGTACGGGGAACTGGTCGCGCCCGGAGCCGAAAGGGAGAGTGTGGGCCCGTTGCCGCGCTTGATCGTCACCGACGGGAACAGCGGGCTCGACACCAGCAGCTCGGCCCGGCCGGGGGTCAGCGGTTGCAGGCCCATGGCCGACCAGACGTACCAGGCCGACATGGCGCCCAGGTCGTCCTGCCCGGGAATGCCGGTCGGGGTGGGCGCCCACAACGTGTTCAGCACCTGCCGGACGGTCTGCTGAGTCTTGTCGGCCCGCCCGGCGTAGTTGTAGAACCACGGCGTCCAGATCGACGGCTCGTTGTCCAGGGCCGACTTGGTGCCGCCGGCGTTGCGCAGCGCCCAGGTGCCGTCGCTGTTGTGGAAGAACGAGTCGAGCCGGCTGATCGCGGTGGCGTTGCCACCCATGCGGTCGAACAGGCCGCGGACGTTGTGCGGCACCATCCACGTGTATTGGGCGGCGCTGCCCTCGGCGAACCCGCTGCTGCTGGCGGGATCGAAGGACGGCCATGTCCCGTTGGCGTTGCGGTTCTGGATGTAGCCGGCGTTGAACACGTTTTTCCAGTACTGCGCCCGCTCGCCGAACTGCTGGGCCGTGCTCGCGTTGCCGAGGCGCTGGGCCAGCTGCGACAGGCCGAAGTCGGCGATCGAGTCCTCGAGGGTCTCGCCCGCGCCACCCCACGCGTTGCCGTCGGCCGGGATGTAGTGCAGCGACAGCCACTTGTCGAGCGACGGGCGTTCGCCGACCACCATGACGTTCCAGCCGTCGCGGCTCAGGTCGGCCGCGGTGACGGTGGTGGCGGCGCGGACCATCGAGGTGAGGGCGGCCGACGCGTTGAAGCCGGTGCCACCGAACGCGTAGATGCTGGGCAGCGCGGCGTGGGCCGGGTCGCCGGTCATCACGTGGGTGCCGCCCTGGTTGTGGGTCCAGCGGTCCCAGACGCCGTTGTTCTGGTCGGCCTGGTTGAGCAGCGACTGCGCGATGTCGGCGCCGACGTCGGGCCGTAGCAGCGTCACCAGTTGCAGCTGTCCGCGATAGACGTCCCAGCCCGAGAAGTTGGCGTACTGCGCCTTCTGCCCGCTCGTCAGGGTGTGCACCTGCTGGTCCATGCCCATGTACTGGCCGTTGACGTCGTTGAAGACGTTCGGGTGCAGCAGTGAGTGGTAGAGCGCGGAGTAGAACGTCTGCGTCTGCGCGGTCGTGCCGCCGTTCACGTCGATGCGGCCGAGCTCGGTGTTCCACGCGTCGGTGGCCCGCTGGCGGATCGTGTCGAACGTGGTCCCGGCCGGGTTCTCGGCGGTCAGGTTGGCCTGGGCGTTCGATGCGCTCACGTACGAGATGCCGACGCGCGCGTTGACGGTGGCGCCGCCGCTCGTGTCGAAGGTGACGTAGCCGCCGGAACCCTTGCCCGCGACCGGCCAGCCGTCGGTGCCGTAGGTCGTGCCGCCGCTGCTGCTGGTCCCGCCCGCCGTGACCGTGCTGTCCTGCCAGGTGCCGGTGGAGGCGAACGGCTTGTCGAACACGGCCGTGAAGTAGAGCGTGTAGTAGCTGCGCCGGGCCACGGTGTTGATGTAGCCGCAGAAGTTGCCGCTGGTCACCGAGCCGCTGATCGTCCGGGTGGCCGCGTTGATGCTGAGCTGGGCGGCGCTGCTGCCGACCTCCGAGTTGGACGTGCGCACCAGCATCGAGGCGGTCTGCCCGGCCGGATAGGTGAAACGACCGGCCCCCGTACGCGTCGACGTGGTGAGCTCGGTGTTCACGCCCGAGTCGAGCTTGACCTGGTAGTAGCCGGCTTTCGCGGTCTCGTTGGCGTGGCTGAACGTACTGGCGTAGACGGCGTCGGTCCGGTCGGCCGAGGGGGAGGAGGACACCGTTCCCGCGTACGGGAAGAAGGGAATGTCACCCGATCCACCCGCGCAGCCCGTGCCCGACATGTGGGTGAGGCTGAACCCGCGGATCTTGGTGGTGTTGTAGCCGTAGCCACCGGGGCGCACGGTCCGGGTCTGGTTCCCGGCGGTGTTCTCGGGACTCCACTGCATCATCCCGTACGGGGTGACAGCGCCCGGAAAGGTCTCACCGCCCTGCGTGCCGACGAGCGTGTTGACCGAGTCGGCGGGATTGGTCACGGCGAGCGCGGGGGAGGCGGATGCTACCGGCACGAGGACAGTAGCGGCCAGAACGGCGGCGGACACGAGCGCGCGGCGGCGAGGCCGGCTCGGTGCCTGGGGGTGGCGGGGTCGGGACATGGATCCCTCACTCTCGGCGAGCGGGTCGGCCCGGGGAAAGGCCGATGACATCGTTGTCAGTGGATTCTTGACGTAGACGATTGTCAATACCTGCGGTCGCGTCTGCCCCTTCGAGCACGCGAGCCGAGATCCTCTAGCCGGAACGCTGTCCGTCAGTTGTGCGATGGCGCGGTGCGAGCCGGTCGGTCATTCTGAGGGCATGGATTGAGGGGGTCATGGTGCGCCAGCTGCTTCTCGACCGGGTCACTCCTTATCGCTCGGCGGTCCTGGTCCTGTTGGGCGTACCGCTCCCGGCCGCCGCCGTCCTGGCGATCGACGGCCGCCCAGGAGTGTCCGTGCTGCTCGTGGTCGCAGCCGCTTACCTCCTCGGCGCCGCCGGCTGGTACGTCTCGGATCAGCTGCGTCACGCCCGGCCGGCCGCACCGTCCAATCTGCCGCCGCCACCCACCTCGATGGTCGGCCGGGAGGACGATGTCGACCGGCTCTGTGATTACTTGACCGGGGACGAGCACGATGGGCGCTGGGACGGCCGTCGCCGGATCGCGCTGGTGTCCGGAGAAGCCGGCGTCGGCAAGACCGCCTTCGCGCTCTATGTGGCGCACCGGGTGGCGCAGCAGTTCCCCGGTGGGGAGCTGTTCGCCCAGTTCGACCCGGACATGGCGCTCGAGAAGTCAGTTCGAACAGTGCGGCGAAGATTCGTGCATGCCCTGGCTGGCCCGGATCGGATGGTGCCGCCCAAGCCGGCCCGGCAGGAGGCGTTGTACCGGCGGCTGGCCCGGCGGCTCTCGGCCCGGCGGCGGCTGCTCGTGGTCTTCGATGACGTCAGCAGCGCCGACCTGGTCCTGCCCCTGCTCCCGGACACATCCTGGTGTTCCGTCCTGATCACCGCGCGGGCCCCGCTGCCCGAGCTGGAGACCTTCGACATCCCCTTGGCGGAGCTCGAACCGGAGCCTGCCGTCCGCATGCTGAGCGGGATCATCGGGGCCGAACGGGTGGAACGGGAAAGGGACACGGCGCTGTTGATCGTCTCGGCCGCGGCCGGTCATCCGCTGGCGATCCAGTTGGTCGGCATGGCCCTGGCGGCCCGGCCGAACACACGTCTCTGGGCGGCGCTGGGCCGGATGCGGCAGGGCGGAACCTTCGATGCCGCCCTCAACGTCAGCTACGCCATGCTGGCCAGTCCGGAGCAGGAGGCGCTCACCCGGCTCGGGTACATCCGGAACCGCCAGTTCGAGCCCTGGGAACTGGCCGCGGTGCTCGGCGGCGAGGAGTCGGAGGCCTGGCTGCTGTGCGACCGGCTGACGGATGCCGGCCTGCTCGAGCGCTTCACCCGCGATGCGGCCGGCGTGCAGTTGTACCGCATCCTCGAGCACGTGCAGGGTTATGCCCGCCAGCTGGCGGACCGGCGGGGCCCAGCGCCGGAGGGAGAGGCGGAGCGCGCTCTGCAGGCGAGCCGGGACCGGCGGATGTCGTCGCCGATCGCCGACGACCTCTTCGAGGTGATCCAGGGGCGTGTGCACCAGGGGGAGCTGGCGGCCGCCTTCGACGCGACCCGTCATGTCATCTCGCACGCCCGCGATCTGCGCGACACCGCCGCCGAGGCCGAGGCCACGGCGATGCTGGCCGAACTCCACAGTGAGCTGGGCGGTCTCGACGAGGTCGACGACCTGCTGAGACTGCCGATGCGAAGTGGTCACCCGCGGTCGATGATCCGGGCCTGGCGGATCGACGCCTGGCGCCACCGCCGGCTGCGGCACCTCGGCCGGGCCCGCCGGTCCCTGCGGGAGGCCCGCCGGCTCCTGGACGGAACACCCGACCGGATCGAGAGCATCCGGACGCTACGCGAGGCGGCCCTGGTCGAATCGATCAGCTCGCACGCGTCGCGCGGACACCCGCTGCTCGACCGGGCGGATCAGCTGTGCCGAACCGAGCCGCGGCAGCGGGCCGGCCTCGCCTACGCCCGGGGCCGGGTCCTGCTCGCCGAGCGCCGGAATCAGCAGGCCGAACACTGCCTGGCGGTCGCCGCGGCCGAGGCCGCCGAGCTGGGGCAATCGCTGTGGGTGGGGTGGCTGAACTATCAGCGTTCGATCACCGCCCGACACGACGGGCGGTACACCGACGCGCTGGACCTGGCTCTGTCCGCCCTGGGGCACTTCGACGAGATGAGCCATCGCTACGGGCGGGCCCACTGTCGGCAGGAGGCCGGCAAGACGCTGACCCGGCAGGGTTATCACGACGGGGCGGCGCTGTTTCTCAGTGAGGCTCTGGAGACCTTCCACAGTTGCGGCGACCCCTGGGCCGAGGCCGGCGCCGCGGAGGAACTCGCCCGGGTGCAGGAACTACGCCACGAGGACGACCATGCCGTAGACCTCCTCCGGTCGGCCCGGCGAATGTACGCGTCGATCGGTGCGGACTGGGGAGCCATGCGGGTCCGGCGCCGCCTGAACCGTCTGCAACGGCGCCCCGATCCCGTCGCGGCGGCCACCTCATGAGAGGGCGGATCGCGGTGGTGATCGCGCTGGTGGCGGCGGCCGGGCTGACGCTGGCTCGGGCCGGAGCCGGAACCTTCGGTGCCGTTCTGCTGCTGACCGTGGCGGCCGCTGTCGCGGGCGTGATCCTCGCCGAACGGGCCCTGCATTGGCAGCCCGGGCACGGGCTGATCGGCGCCGAGCCGATGCGCCTGCCCACGTTCCGGGGTCGTACCGACGACCTGGAGGACCTCCGGGCCCAGTTGCGCGCGCTCAGCCAGCCGGAAGCGTCCAACGGCGCGATCATCCTGGCTATCCACGGCATGCCCGGAGTCGGCAAGTCGGTGCTGGCCCAGGAGCTGGCGCGATCGATCGCGGACGACTTTCCGGACGGGCAGTTGTACGCCAACCTCGGCAAAGCCGGCAGCATTCGGGCCGAGAGCGACGTCCTGCTGCGCTTCCTCACCGTGCTGCGGCCGGGAGAGCGTCTGCCCCGGGCCACCGTGGAACGCTCGGCACGATTCCGGTCGCTGACCTCGAGCGCCCGGATACTGGTCATCCTCGACGCCGCCCGTGATCACGACCAGGTGTCGCGGTTGCTGCCCAGCGGCGCCAAGTGCGCGGTCATCGTCACCAGCCGCCGTGACCTCGGGCCGGCGCTGGGCGTGCGATCGCATCACCTCGGCCCGTTGAGCACGGTCGATGCGCTGGAGATGCTGTACGCGGTCAGCGATGAGCAGCCCTCGAACACGCAGGAACTCGCCGTGGACATCGTCGACCGTCTGGGCCGGCTGCCCCTGGCGATCGAGGCACTCGGCAATGTGATCGTGGAGACGAAGGCCCGCTCGCCGCAGAGAGCCGCGCAGTTGCGGGTTCCCGACCCGGAGGGCCGCGAGAGTGCGATCGTGCGCGAACGGATCGAGAGCGAGTACGCCCGGCTGACCAGCGTCGAGCGACTCTCCTTCCAGCTGCTGTCGCTCATCGAGGCCGACAGTTTTGTGCCCTGGGCGCTGGCGCCGCTGCTGGATCTCCGCGCCGACGACGAGCAGATCGAGACCGAGAAGATCGTCAGCCGCCTGGCCGAGCGGCAACTGCTCGAGCCGGCCGGGTCCGACCAGCTGACGGGCCTGGATCGCTACCGGTTCCACCCGCTGTTCCGGGCGTTCTCGGTCCATGCCCGGCAGGGCCGCGACCGCGAGGCTGACGCCGCCGCGATGGACCGGTTCGACGAGGCCTACCTCGAGATCATCGACCTGGTCCTGGTCGAGCACGAACCGGGATACCGTTCCGGCTTCCGCACCGGGGACCGCTCGTGGTTCCCGCGCGACTCCAGCCTGCCCAAGCTCATCGCGAATCTGTCCGATCGCTGGGTCCGGGCCGAATACCGCAATCTTCTGCGGTGCGTGCAGGCGGCTCACCGGCGCGGGCACTACGAGATGTGCTGGCGGATCGCCGCCCGATTGGGCGACTGCATGCCCGACGGGGTCGACCGCCGACAGGTTCTGGGCGTTCTGGATCTGGCGCTGGCGTCGGCCCGCGAGCATCGTGACGAGCGGGCTGTGGTGGCGGTGCAACTGGCCCGGGGCGGCTTCCTGACCCGCCTCGGCGGCTACCGACCGGATGCCGCGCAAAGCCCACTGCCGGGCTGGGCCGAAGGCTTCGCCGCGTTACGCGAAGCCGCCGTCACCGCGAACGGACTACGGTTGTGGCGGGCCCGTCGCCGGCCACCCGAGGGAGCCGAGGTGTTCTCCCCGCAGTCCGCCGAGGCCGAGGTCCGGCGTCGCCGAGGTGAGGCCTACCTGCGTCTGGGCGCCTACCGCTCGGCCGCCTGGGAGCTCGATCGCGCGGGGCTGCTGGCGGCCGACGGTGCTGATCGGAGGCTGCAGCGCGTGGTGGCCCTGATGCGTGCGCCCATACTGCCGACCGAGGAGAACCTGGATCCCGGCGAGGCGGACGAGGACAACGAACTGGCCTACTGGCTCGGGCTGGCCCTGGCCGACCGGGCCCGCCGCGAAGGCCGGTGGAAGGCCGCCGTCGACCATCTGTGGTCGACCCGGCGGCGCTTCGCCGACGACGCGTCGCGGTCGGCCTGGCTGCTGCGGCGCGTGGTGGAGACCAGGCTCGAACAGCTCACAGCCGAGCCGCCCCGGGATCCCGGCGGGTTGAGCCGCTGGGTGATGTTCCGGGCGGCCGAGACGGTGCATCGGTATCAGAGCATGCACGACTACGCCGGCGTGGCCCTGGCCCGGTGCCTGTTCACCCGCGCCCTGACCGTGGACGGACGGACCGACGAAGCGCGCGCACAGATCGACCAGGCGGAAGCACAGTGCGACAGCCTCGAACAGCTCCTGGCCCACGACCTGTCACCGGTCCGGGCATCACTGTGGCGGGCCCGGGGAGAGTTGGAGGTGGCGTGCGGGCAAGTCGGTGCCGGCCGCGGCCGACTGCTGGCCGCCGCGCAGGTCTATCGCGTACACGGTGACGACCAGGGGGAGCAGGGCACCCTGCGTTCGGCCGGGCTCAGCCCGGAGCCGGCCCTGGCCCGGACGACCGGTCCGGGGCGCCGGCCTTTGACACGGAACTTCCCCGCCGGTGGGCTGCACCCCGGAGCGCCGTTCGAGTTCGCCTGCGGCATCGGCTCCCCGTCCCTGAGCGTCGACCTGCCACCGCCGGGCGAGGAGTATCTCGACATCAAGCTCGTCTCGGTGGGGGCCGAGGTGACGCCGGCGGTGTGCACCGTCCGTCTGGACCCGTGGGCGCCGCTCGCCCCCCAGGTCTTCACCGTCGTACCCCGCCAGGCCGGGCCACTGCCGATGAAGGTGCTCGTCTTCGCGTCCGACACCGGCCGCCTTCTGCAGCAGTCCGACCTGGAGCTGCCGATCGACCCCGACAGCGCCGCCGTATGACCGGACCTGACTCCCGGGACGAGTTCATCGATGATCTGTTTGACCTGACCTCCGCCGATCCGCACGCGTGTGAGGTCCACAAACGAACAATCAAGATCCAGATGCGACGCGACGGTGCCGGATACCTGGTGCACGTCTGGGGTCCCGCGGTGGACCTCCACCTCCCCGGAAAGCTGGAGGCCCGGCTGCCCAGGGACCGGCCCGAGATCCGTGGCTGGATCAGCGATCTCTACCGGGTGTGGCAGCGCAGCCTGGTGACGTGGCAGGACCTGCAGGCCTGGACGCCCGGGTCGGTCTTCCAGTACCCGTTGGCCGACCAGGCCGACCTGAGCGGCACGGAGCTGGCCGGCCCGGTGGAGCGCATGTTCGACGATCTCGCCCGCGCCGGGCACCAACTGTTCGAGCACCTGTTCGACCACGACGGTGGTCTGCGCGAGATCGGCGATGTGCTGGCGGCCGCGTTGTACGAGGGTGGCCAGGTCATAGGCGCGATCGACGAGGATCTGGTGGTCCCGTGGTCGATGCTCTATGTCCCGCAGCAGTGGAACGAACCGCTGCCGGCCGGCGCGGTGGATCGGACGGCCTTTGTCGGCTATCGCAATCTGGTCGAGCATCGTTTCGACTTCGGCCCGGCCGTCGGCACCGGCATCCCGCTCGACGGACAGCTGGACGCGGGCGTCTACTTCGATGCCCGCCTCGACGAGCAGCGTGAGCAGCCACCCCGGGCGGCCCGGACGGTGGTGCAGCCGGTCATCGAGGAGCTGACCAAATATGGCACAGTGCATCCGGCCACCTCGGCCCGCGACATCGAGCTGCGGCTGCGCACCGACGGCGCCGACGACCAGCTGATCTACTTCTGCTGTCACTGCACGGAAGCCGACGACGATCGGCGGCTTACCCTGCACGTGGGCGACCGGGATGTGATCAGCAGCGGGGACGTCGACAGTTGGCTGCGGCGCCGCCGGCTGCGCAATCTGCCGCTGGTGCTGGTCAACTCCTGCCGTGGTGGCGAGACCGACCACCAGGTCGGCGGATACCTGAGCCGGGTGCTGCTCGAGCGTGGCGCCGGCTGCATGATCGGGCCGACGATCATCATTCCGGTCCGCTACGCCAGCCGGTTCGCGACCGAACTGCTGCCGCACCTGATCGAGACCCGCGAACCGGTCGGCGAGTCGATGCGGCAGCTGATCTCGCGGCACATCGACCAGTTGCACAATCCGCTCGGTCTGTCCTATGCCCTCTACAACGGCATCGACAGTCACTTCTGCGAGAGGAGTGAGCGCGTTGCCGACCCCGTTGCCGCGGGCTGACAACTTCGCCGCCTATACAACCGTGCGGCTGGACCGTCGTGGCGCCCTCCTGAACGGCCGGGATCCGGTGCCGCCGGCTCAGGTCGCCTCCTGGCTGGCCGGCCACCTGTCCGTTCCCGCGGCGATCACCGACATCGTGGTGTTCGTGCACGGCTGGCAGAACAGCCACCGGCGCGCATCCGCCTCGTCGCGCCGGCTGTTCGCTGGGCTCTGGTCCGGATACTCCCCGGACCGATATCCGCGGTTGTCGCCGTTCCGGCCGATGTTCGTATCGGTGCAGTGGCCGTCGCGCAGCGACCCGCTACCGGCCGGGTACAAGCGCATCCGTGATCGTGCGCACGCGATGACCACCACCGGGTACGCCGCCCACGTCATCGCCGCCCTGCTCGGCTATCTCGACGCGAGCCGCAACCGGCCACACGGTCCCGACACGCTGCGCACCTCCGGCGGGCAGTACCTGCACTGCGTCGGACACTCCTTCGGCTGCCGTTTCCTCGGCGAGGCCATCTCGTACGCGGCCGATCCGCCGGACGCGCCGACGCTGGGGTGGCCGTGGCATTCACGCGAGCCCTTCTCCGTGGACACCTTCCTCGGCCTGCAGATGGCGGCCCGTCCGGACATCTTCCAAGAGCAGTTCCGTGCTCTTGTTGACGGGACCGCGCCGATATCGGGACCGGTCGTGCTGACTGTCTCGCCGCACGACAAGGCGCTGGCCACGTGGCACCCGTTCACAGAGAAAGTCCGCGGCCTCGGAGCTGTGGGCGCAGACGGCGCCCCGACGGTTCCCCTGCGCGCAACCGCGGAGACTTATGCGTCGACCGATTTTCAGCGCCTGACGAATGTCGACGCGTCGTGGCGTTATGGCGGCCACTCCGACTTCTGGTACCCGGAGACCATCCACCTGATGCTGTCGCTGATGGAACTCGGCCGCTGAGCCTGCGTCGCCCATCCGCACCGCATTTTGCCTGTTCGGGCACGAGTGTTTACGCATCGACACGGCTCGATTACGATCGGGTTTCCCCGGCGTTCGCACATGAATCCCCACATTCGAACGCCTGCTGTCATGCCAGGAGGCAGACGTGCACCGACGATCCGTTCTTTCCGGCGCGGCCGCGATCCCCGCCGCGGCCGCCGCGATGTGGCTCACCGACGGCCCGGCCGCCGCGGCGGCCCCCGGCTACGTCACCAATCGGGCGCCCCTGCGGCCCGACGCGTTCATCCGCCTCGCCCCGGGGGCGGTCAAGCCCGGCGGCTGGCTCTCGACTCAGCTGAACTACCAGCTGGCCGGCATCAACGGCCGGATGACCGAGATCTCGCACTTCCTGCAGTACAACAACACCGGCTGGATCACCCCCAGCCTCGGCGGCTGGGAGGAGTTGCCGTACTGGCTCAAGGGCTACAGCAGCCTGGGCTACGTGACCGGCAACGCCACCGTGCAGCAGCAGACCGCCCGCTGGATCAAGGGCGTGATGGCGACCCAGGCGTCGGACGGCTACTTCGGACCGACCGCGTTGCGCACCAGCCTGAGCGGCGGACCGGACTTCTGGCCGCACATGCCGATGCTGCACGCCATCCGGACCTACCAGGAGTACACGAACGACGCCGCGGTGATCCCGTTCTTCACCCGGTTCTTCCAGTACGTGAACCGGGCCCCGCTCAGCGCCTTCAATCAGAGCTGGGGCGCGCAGCGGTGGGCCGACACCCTCGAGGTCGTCTTCTGGGTCTACAACCGTACGGGCGACGCGTTCCTGCTCGACCTGGCCCGCAAGATCCACGCGAATTCGGCCAACTACATGAACAACCTGCCGACCCTGCACAACGTGAACCTGGCCCAGGGCTTCCGCGAGCCGGCCGTCTACGGCATGTTGTCCGGCGACAACGCCCACACGCAGGCCAGCTACAACAACTACAACACCATCATGACCACGTACGGGCAGTTCCCCGGTGGTGGCTTCGCCGGCGACGAGAACGCCCGGCCCGGGTTCGGCGACCCGCGCCAGGGCTTCGAGACCTGCGGCATCGTCGAGTTCATGCTGAGCCACGAAATCATGGGCCGGATCACCGGCGATCCCGTGTGGGGCGACCGCGTGGAGGATCTCGCGTTCAACAGCCTGCCCGCCGGGCTCGACCCGAAGCAGCAGGGCATCCACTACGTGACGAGCGCGAACACGATCGCGCTGCTGGACCGGCCGGGGCACTCGCGGCAGTTCGACAACACGTTCGCGATGCAGGCCTACATGCTCGGCATCGACAACTACCGGTGCTGCCCGCACAACTACGGCATGGGCTGGCCCTACTACGTCGAGGAGATGTGGGCCGCGACCCCGGACAACGGGCTGGCCGCGCAACTGCACGGGCCGTCGACGGTGACCGTGGCGGTCGGCGACGGCACGGCGGTCACGATCACGGCCGCGACGACCTACCCGTTCGGCGACACCATCACGTACACGATCAGCACGCCGAAGGCGCTCGCCTTCCCGCTCTACCTGCGCATCCCGAAGTGGTGCACCACGCCCTCGCTGACCGTGAACGGTGCCGCTGCTTCTGTCGCGGCCGGTCCGACGTACGGGAAAATCTCTCGCACCTGGAACAACGGCGACAAGGTGGTGCTGCGACTCCCGATGCAGGCCAAGGTCCGCACCTGGACGGCGATGCACAATGCGGTGTCGGTCGACTTCGGCGCGCTCACGTTCTCGCTGGCGATCACCGAGAACTGGAGCCGGATCGGGGGCAGCGACGCCTGGCCGACCAGCGAGGTGCGGCCCGGCTCGGCCTGGAACTACGGTCTGGCGCTGGACGGCTTCTCGGTCACGACCGGGCTGGGCAACGCCAACGACCCGTTCACGCCGGCCAACGCGCCGGTCCGGATAACGACGAATGCACGGAAGATCCCGAACTGGAAGGCCGACGCGGACACCGTCGTGACCGTGCTGCAGGACAGTCCGACGCCGTCGGCCGAGCCGGTCGAGCGGGTCACGCTGATCCCGATGGGTGCGGCCCGGCTGCGCATCACGTCGTTCCCGCGCATCGGTGACGGCAAGCCGTGGACGGCGCCGGCCGCCGCGTTCCGGATCCAGAACCAGAACTCCGGCAAAGTGCTCGGCGTCGACCAGATGTCACTGAGCGACAGCGCGCGGGTCGTGCAGTTCGGCGACACCGGCACGGCCGACCATTTGTGGCAGATCGTGGACAACGGCGACGGCTGGGTCCGGATCGTCAACGTCAACTCGGGCAAGGTGCTCGGGGTCGACGGCATGTCGACGGCCGACTCGGCCCAGGTCGTGCAGTTCAGCGACAACGGGACGGCCGACCACCTGTGGCAGGTGCTCGACAACGGCAACGGTTACGTGCGCGTCAAGAACAAGAACTCGGGCAAGGTGCTCGGCGTGTCCGGCATGTCCACGGCCGATTCGGCCAACGTCGTGCAGTTCGCCGACAACGGCACGGCCGACCACAACTGGCGGTTCATCCCCGACGGCACGGTGAAGCTGCAGGTCACGCACACCAACCAGGTGCTCGCGGTGAACAACATGGCCACCACCAACGGCGCGCAACTCGTGCAGTATCCGCCGACCGGCACGGCCGACCACGTGTGGAAGTTCGTCGACGTCGGCAGCGGGTACTTCCGGATCGTGAGCAGCATGGTCGACCGGTGCGTCGACATCGCCGGGCAGTCGACGGCCGACGGCGCGCTCGCTCACCTGTGGGACTACCTGGGCACCGGCAACCAGCAGTGGCGGCTGGCCTGGAAGGCGGCCGGGGTGTTCGCGATCGTGGCCCGGCACGACGGCAAGGTGCTCGAGGTGCAGGGCGGATCCACCGCCAACAGTGCGACGGTCGGCCAATGGGCCGATGCCGGACTGGCCCACCAGAGGTGGCGGATCATCCCCGGCTGAGCTTTCCTTGCATGATCAACAGCGTCACGGCACCGGCCGCACCCGGCAGAACCTCGTGGGCCGGTGTCGTCTCGCTGAGTCTCGGTTTCTTCGCCTTCGTCATGTCCGAGTTCCTGCCGGCCAGCCTGCTCCCGCGGATCGCCGGGGAACTCGGCGTGTCACCGGGCACCGCCGGGCAGACGGTCACCGTCACCGCGGTCGGTGCCGTGCTGTCCGGCCTGCTCCTGCCGGCCTGGCTGCGCCACGTCGACCGGCGGCACGTCACGCTCGGGCTGACCGTCGCCGCGATCGTCGCCAACCTGCTGGTGGCCGTGGCACCCAACCTCGCGGTGCTGCTGGCCGCGCGCCTGCTGCTGGGCGTCGCGCTGGGCGGCTACTGGGCGCTGGCCATCGCGATCGTGACGCGGCTCGTCCCCGACGACCGCCTCGGTCGTGCGGTCACCGTGATCAACGCCGGGGTCTCGGTCGCCACCATCGCCGCCGTCCCGCTCGGCACCTGGCTCGGCGAACTCTGGGGCTGGCGGGCGGTGTTCCTGCTCGGCGCCGGGGCGGCCGTGCTCGCCCTGGTCGTGCAGGTGGTGACCCTGCCCCGCGTCGCCCCGGAGTCGGTGGGCGGGCTGCGGGCCCTCGGCTCGGCCCTGCGCTCGGGCGTCCTGCTGCTCGGCCTGACCGCGATCCTGCTGATCGCGGCGGGCCAGTTCACCGGCTTCACCTACATCCGGCCGGCCGCCGAGAGCGTGTCCGGCATCGACGCGGGTGGGCTGGCCGTCCTGCTGCTCGTCTACGGCATCGCCAACGTGCTCGGCACCGCCCTCAGCGGCTTCCTGGTCGACCGCGCGATGCGGGTCGCCGCCGTCGGGTTCCCGGCCGTGTTCGGGGCCGGCATGCTCGCGATGGTCGTGCTCGGCGGCTCGACCATCGGGTTGTTCGCCGCCGCCGCGCTGTGGGGTTTCGGGTTCGGCGGCGTTCCGACGACGACCCAGACCTGGGGCGCCCGCGCCGATCCGGAACGCCTCGAGCAGGTCGGCGGGCTGACCGTGGCCGTGTTCCAGATCGCGATCGCGCTCGGCGCGGTCGTCGGCGGTCTGCTTGTGGACGGTGCCGGGGCGACCGCGGCATTGATCACCGGCAGTATCGGAGCGGTGTCAGGCGGTATTCTCCTTGCGGCCGCCCGACGGCCGACCTGAATACGTCGCTTCGGGCGAGCCCGACCGGGTTACCGGCCTTCGCAATGCGGTATCCCCGTCGTAACGTCGCGGGAGGGGGTTCACGTGTCCGCAAACGAGGTGCCGATCATCCACGCCGCCACGGAGTCCCGTGACTTCGAGGAAGTGCGCGATCTGATCACCCGGCGGTATGTCGACCACATCCCGATGCTCGACGGCAGCGGCCACGACTTCGAGTTCCGGTCGCGCATGATCTCGGCCGGTGGCCTGATCATCGACCGCCCCCGCTACCTGGCCCGGATGAGCTTCCGCACCGAGCCGTTCCCGACCTTCCTGACCTCGTCCGTGCTCTCCGGCCGATATTCCGTGGCGACCGGGCGGCTCCACGGCCAGGCCTCGGCCGGCGAGGTCATCCTCTATCCGCCCGGTGCCGCGCTCGACCTGGTGCTGGACCGCAGCGATCAATACATCCTGCAGCTGCCGATGGAGGCGGTGAACCGGGCCGCGGGCCGGCTCGGGGTCAAGCCGGGCGACCTGAGCTTCGACGGGGTGACACCGATCAACGCGGCGGCCGGCCGGCGCTGGGCCGACACCGTCGTCTACCTGATCCGGATGCTCACCGTGCCCGGCGAGACCGCGATCCACCCGCTGATGCTCAGCACCCTGATCGAGACCGCGGCCGCCACCGCGGTGACGGTCTTCCCGAACACGTCGATGACCATGGACTACGTCGCCGGCCCGCACCCGACCGCCCCGGCCGTGGTGCGCCGTGCGATCGACTATGTGGAGGCGCACGCCGCCGACCCGATCACGCTGGAAGACATCGCGGCCGCGGCCGGAGTCGGGGTGCGCACCCTGCAGGCCGGCTTCCGCCGCTACCTGGACACCACCCCGATCGGCTACCTGTTCCGGGTCCGGCTCGACCACGCGCACTACGCCCTGCAGGCCGCCGACCCCACCGTCGAGACCGTGGCCACCATCGCCCACCGGTGGGGCTTCACCCATCTGGGCCGGTTCTCGGCCCGCTACCGCAGCACGTTCGGCCGTCGTCCCAGCGAGACCCTGCGTTCCTAATTTTCCGTACGGACCACGGCGACATTTTCCGTACGGACCACGGCGACCGGCCCGGTCGACCGGTGCAGCAGCGCCTGGCTGGTGGATCCGAGCAGCAGGCCGGTCAGCGGGGTGCGGCCACGCGAGCCGACGACCAGCATCGCGGCGTCGGTGGTCTCGTCCGGGACGACCTCCTCGGGGTGCCCGGTGACCAGTCGCTCGTGCACGATGACCTGCGGGAACGCCGCCCGGCCGGCGGCTACCGCGGTGGCCAGCACCGCGAGCGCCGCGTCGGGCAGATAGCGGGTGCTCGTCATGACCCCGGTGCTGCCCGCTCCGGAGGGCAGGGCGGGCACCGGCCAGGCGTGCACCGCGTGCAGTTCCCGGCCCCGCCGGGCCGCCTCCTCGAACGCGAACAGCACGGCCGCGTCGCTGGTGCCGGCCGCGTCGACGGCCACCACGACCGGGCCCGGCGGATCGACCTCCTCGCGGACCACCACGACCGGGCCCGCCGCGGCCACCGCGACCTGCCCGGACACCGACCCGAAGAGCGCGGCGGTCAGCCGGCCCCGGTCGCGGGCGCCGAGCACCAGCAGGGTGCTTCCGGACGACGCCTCGACCAGGGCGGCCACCGGCTCCGCATCCGCGTGCAGCACCCGCAGCGGCACGCCCGCCGCCTCGGCGTACCGGCCGGCCCACCGCTCCGCGGCCCGCGACTCCACCGAGTCATCCACTCCCACGACGACGTTCGTGATGGTCATACCTGCTCCCTCCGATGGTTCCGGTTGTCTCAGGTATGCCCACCGCGTTTGTCGAGGGGCACGCAACGCCGTGACGGTTGCGTGACCGTTCAGTCCTTGTCCAGCGGTTGTGCACGGCCCCCGCCCTAACCTCCCGGCACAAAGGGAGGAAACAGATGACGATTGTTCTGGTACACGGGGCGTTCGCCGACAGCAGCGGCTTCACCGCGATCATCGAGCGGCTGACCGCCGCCGGTCACACGGTGGTGGCCGCCGCCAATCCGCTGCGCGGGCTCACTTCCGACGCCGCGGCTCTCTCGGCGCTGCTGGCATCCATCGACGGGCCGATCACGCTGGTCGGGCACTCGTACGGCGGGGCGGTGATCTCCACCGCGGCGACCGGCAACACCCAGGTGAAGGCGCTGGTCTATCTGGCCGCGTTCGTGCCCGAGCTGGGCGAGAGCGCCCAGTCGCTGGTGGAGAAGTTCCCCGGCAGCACGATCGGCGAGTCGCTCAAACCGGTGCCGCTGGGCGATGGGCAGGTCGACCTGTACATCGATCCGCGCGTGTTCCACCCGAACTTCGCGGGTGACCTGCCCGCCGGTGCAGCCGCGCTCTTCGCGGTCACGCAGCGGCCGGCCACCGGCGCCGCGCTCGGTGAGCCCGCCTCGACGCCACAGGCCTGGCACTCGATTCCGAGCTGGAACCTGATCAGCGGCGCCGACCGGATCATCCCGCCGGCCGCCCAGGAGTTCATGGCCGAGCGGTCGGGGGCCCGGGTCCGGGTGATCGAGGGGGCATCGCACATGGTCTTCGTCTCACACCCGGACGAGACCGTCGCCTTCATCGAGAGCGCCGTCCGGGAGTCGAAATGAAGACGGGGCAGACTGACACCGCGGTCCGGTGGGGACTGTGGTCGCATGCCGCCTGGTACGTCCTGGCCAACGTCGGTCAGGTCTTCACCTGGTACTACGCCACGCCGGAGAAGTTCTTCTGGCCGTTGTGGTCGATCGTGGGCTGGGGCATCGGCCTGCTCATCCACTTCTGGGCGGCGCGGAGGCTGCTGCGGCGCTGACCATGGCCGTCCGATCGAGGGTGTACTGCCGTTGCAGCAGGATCGCCACGATCATCAGCGCGGCCGGAATCAGCGTGAAGCCGTAGCGGACGGCGCCGAGCGCGGCGGGGGACTGGGTGACCCGCGCGCCGGCGTCGCTCGCCAGGATCTGCAGCCGCACCACAGGTGCGGATACTCCGAGAACCTTCAGTCTTCGTCAAGTGCCGATTTCTAGCCTGCCGTCATGGAAGAGCAGTACGACGTCGTCGTCATCGGATCGGGTGTCGGTGGGCTGGCCGCCGCCCGCGCCCTCGCGCAGTTCGGCGGCCACCGGGTGCTGATCCTGGAGCAGCACTACCTGCCGGGCGGCATGACCCACGAGTTCACCCGCGACGACCGGTTCGTCTTCGGCACCGGGCTGCACTACATGAGCGCCGACGCCGGACCGTTCCTTGATTTCCTCACCGACGGCCGGGTGCAGCTGACTCCGCTGCCGGACGACTACGACGTCCTCCACTTCCCGGATTTCGACTTCACCGTGCCGGGCTCGGGCGAGCGGTTCCGCGAACGCCTCAAGACCGGGTTCCCGGACGAGGCGGTGGCGATCGACCGCTTCTTCCGCACCACTCGCCGGGCCCTGACCGGTCTGGTCGCGCGCAACATCCTCGCGTCGTTCCCGGCGCCGGTCCGGTCGGCCGGGTTCGGCCTCGTCCGCCGCATGTTCCCGTCGGCCTACCGCTCGGTCACCGACCAGCTCGCCCGCTCCTTCACCGATCCGCGGCTGCGGGCGATCATCGCGGCTCGCTGGGGCCTCTACGGGCAGCCGCCGCCGTCGAGCGCGTTCGGCTATCACGCCTCGGTGCCGCTGACCTTCTTCCTCGAAGGCACCTCACACCCGGTCGGCGGTCCACGCGAGATCGCCGCCATCGCTTCGGAGACCCTT
Organism: Paractinoplanes bogorensis; assembly: GCF_018829635.1. Lineage (GTDB taxonomy): Bacteria > Actinomycetota > Actinomycetes > Mycobacteriales > Micromonosporaceae > Actinoplanes > Actinoplanes bogorensis. The sequence goes on along the minus strand of NZ_JAHKKG010000010.1, from coordinate 199,171 downwards.
TCCCCGTACGGCGTGGAGCTGCGCCTCAACCAGGAGGTGCGCCGGATCGTGGTCGACCGTGGCCGGGTCACCGCCGTCGACGTGGTGGAACGGGCCACCGGCCGCCGGTACCGGGTTCGCGCCGGCATCGTGGTCTCGGCCGGTGGGGTGCGTAACACGTACGCGTTGCTCGGCGACCAGGCCCGGCCGGAGTGGAACCGCGAACTGGACGACCTGACCGGGGAACCGTCGGCGCTGATGCTGTTCCTCGGCCTGGACCGCTCGCCGGACGAGTTCGGCCCGAGTGGCGCGAACCACTGGTTCATGCCCGGACTCGACGACTACGACGGCACCCTGTACGTCTCGTTCGCCTCGCTCAACAATCCGGCCGCCCGCTTCCACACGATCGAGATGCTGGAACTGGTCGATCCGGCCGTCGTCGAGCAGTGGCGGGGCACGACCGAGGGGGATCGGCCGGAGAGCTACCACGCGTTCAAGGCCGCGGCGACCCGGCGCCTGATCGATCGGCTCGACGCGCAGTGGCCCGGGATCCGGGAGTCCATCGTGTACGCCGAACTGGCCACCCCGCTCACGTACGAGAACTATCAGCACAGCGTGCGCGGCTCGTTCTACGGGCTGCCGGCGACACCGGCCCGGCTGCGGTCGGGGCGGGCCGGAAGCCGTACACCGGTAAAGGGGTTGATCGTCGCCGGACAGGACGCGTGGGGCCCGGGCGTGAACGCGGCGCTGGCCGGCGGCATCATGGCCGCCAACTCGGTGCTGCGGCCGGCGCAGATGTCGAAGATGTGGCGCACGATCCGGGGGCCGCGGCCGAAGCGGACCGGACCCTGGCGCGGTTTCCTGCGGGTCGGCGGCATCGAGGAACTGACCCCGGCCGTACGGCGGATCCGCCTCGAACCGCTGGACGGCGGCGCTCTGCCGTTCGCGTTCCGGGCCGGCCAGTACCTGAAGGCCGACCTGCCGATCGGGGCCGAGCCGATCGAACGGTCCTACTCGATCTGCAGCGGGCCCGGCGCCGACGGGTACGTCGAGATCGCGGTCAAACGGGAACCGCTCGGGCTCGGCTCGACCTTCCTGCACGACGATCTGCGCGAGGGGCTGGCGTTGCGCGTCTCCGGCCCGTACGGGGAGTTCACCTGGGACGGCCAGCCCGGGCCGATGCTGCTGATCGCCGGGGGCATCGGCGTCACGCCGTTGATGAGCGTGCTGGCTGCGGCCGCCGATCGGGTGCCGATCACCCTGCTGCTGGGGTGCCGGAGTGCGGCCGAGGTGCCGTTCGACCGCGAGCTGAAGGCTGTGCCCGGCCTGACCACCGAGCTCTACCTCACCGAGCCCGGCGGACGCGGCCGGATCGGACTCGAAGCGTTGCGGCCGCACGTCGCCGGCGTCGCCCGCGTCCACCTGTGCGGACCGGCCGCGATGATGCGCGACGTGCTCGGCGCGCTGGCCGAGCTCGGTGTGCCCCGCGACATCGTGCACACCGAGGCCTTCGTCTCCGCCCGCAGCCGCGAGACCCGGCGCGAGCGGGCGCACGCCGTCGCGCTCGCTGCCGCCGAGGCCGGGGTGTCCGGCTACACGATCCGGACGGCCGCCGCCTCGTTCCCGTGCCGCCCGGGCCAGACCCTGCTCGACGCGGCCGTCGACGCCGGGGTGCCGATCCCGCACGACTGCAGCGAGGGCGTCTGTGGCACGTGCCGGGTGCGCATCCTGGCCGGCGCCTACCGCACCGACGACCGTGGCATGTTCGCACCCGCCGAACTCGACCAGGGGTGGCGGCTGGCCTGCCAGACCCTGCCCACCGAAGACCTGACCCTCAGCTGAGGAGGAACCGGTCCTCATCGATTCCTGACATCTGATCTTCAGACTTCGAGGCTCCACGCGGGCGAACCGCGTTCGCGTGGAGCCGGAGGTGAAGATGATGTCCAGTCGGCGTGCGCTGCTCTCACTCGGTGCTCTGACGCTGCTCAGTGCGTGCGCGAAACCGACGCCGGCCCCGGTCTCCGCGCCGCCTTCCTCGTCACCGTCACCGCCACCTCCGCCGCCGTCCCCCTCGCCATCGCCGTCCCCGACCGGGCTCCCGCCACTTCCCGTTCAGAAGGAGCCGCACTACGTGGTGAAGGCCGGCCAGGGCCCCAAGGTCGTGGCGCTGACCTTCGACGACGGGCCCCACCCGGCATATACCCCGCAGGTGCTCACACTGCTGCGCAAGCACCACATCAAGGCCACCTTCTTCGTGATCGGGCAGCAGGCGGCCGGCCACCCCGACCTGATCCGGGCCATCGTCGCCGACGGGCACACGGTCGGCACGCACACGTGGTCGCATCAGGATCTGCACCGGATGAAGGCCGGCCCGGTCCGGACCGAGGTGGCGCGGGCCGTCGACAAGGTCGCCGCCGTCACCGGCGAGATTCCCGAGCTCTTCCGGGCCCCGTACGGCGCCTGGTCGCGCACGGTCTTCGAAGTCTGCGCAAAGCTGGGCCAAACGTCCATCGCCTGGGACGTGGACCCGCGGGACTGGGACAATCCAGGTTCGGGACGGATCCGCTCCAGAATCCTCGACCAGGTCGGCAACCGGTCCATCGTGCTGACGCATGACGGTGGCGGCGACCGGGCACAGACCGTACGGGCGCTGCGGGGTGTCCTTCCCGTGCTCCTCGATTCCGGCTACCGATTCGTGGGGGTGTGACGCGATGCGCCGACGCTGGAAACTGGTGCTGTCCATCGTGCTGTCCGTGCTCGCCATCGGCGTGGTCGGCGCGGTCGCCGGCACGCGGGCGCTCTCCCACCGCTACGAGGCCGCGGTCGACCGGGCCGATCTGCTCCCGCCCGCGCCGTCCCGGCCGGCGGGCGCTCCGACCGAGCCGCCCAAGGTCCGCGGGCCGATGAACCTGCTGCTCATCGGGTCGGACAGCCGCACCAAGGGGGAGCCGGGCGACGGGCGCAGCGACGTCGTCATCCTGGTGCACATCCCCGAGTCGACCGGTCACGCCTACGTGATCTCGATCCCGCGCGACACGTACCTGCCGATCGCCACCGCCGAGGGGGATCGCGGGCCCCGCAACAAGGTCAACGCCGCCTACGCGTGGGGTGGTGCGCCGCGGCTCGTGCAGACGCTGAACCAGTTCACCGGCGTCACCGTCGACTGGCCGGTCATCATCGACTTCGCCGGCATCCGCAAGCTCACCGATCTGGTCGGCGGCGTCGACGTGGTGATCGACAAGAAGAGCGTCGACCGGTACCGCTTCCTGCCCGACGACAGCCCGTACATGTCGGCGCCGTGCACCGACCCGCAGGGCCGGTCCCGCCGCTGTGTGGCCTTCCCGGCCGGAAAGGTGCACCTCGACGGGCAGCTCGCCGAGTACTACGTCCGGCAGCGGCGCGGCCTGCCCAACGACGACTACGACCGGTCCAAGCGGCACCAGCAGTACCTGCGGGCGCTGGCCGAGAAGCTGGGCGACCAGAACTTCCTCACCGATCCGCGGAAACTGGACAACCTCGTCCGTACGGCGGCGGGAATGCTCACCGTCGATCGCCGCATGCCCGTGCAACGACTGGCGTTCACGCTGCGGCACCTGCGCGCGAAGGATCTGACCTTCATGACGTTGCCGATCGCCGAGAACCGGGACGTGCCCGGGGTCGGCGCGGTGATGGTGCCCGACGCGGCGCGCTGCCGTGAGCTGTTCGACGCGCTGCGCGGTGGACGGCTCGACGCCTACCTGCGCGAGCACCCACCGAACGACGTACGGCACGGGCGTTAGCGCGCCGCGTCGGGCTCCTGCTACGGCAGGTCGATCGGGCGCAGCACCCGGTCGATGCCGTGCGCGATCTGCTTGTTGCCCTTGTTGATGTCGAACTTGATCACGCGCGGGTTGCGGTCGTTGCGGTCGGCGTCGATCAGGGCGATCCGCTTGACGCACCAGCCGTACACGTCGACCTTGATGGACGATCCGGCGGCGGTCTTCAGGCTCGCGCCGTCCGACTTGAGGGCCGCCTTGCTGGTGATCGTGGCGCCCGGGACGACGTGGTAGAGCAGCACCGACTCGACGGTGTTGATGCCCAGGCCGGCGACGGCGGTGAAGGCCGCCTTCTCGCCGGGCAGCCGCTTGGTGTGCTGGATGTCGGCCACCAGCCGCTCGAAGGCGAGATCGTTCGGCAGGAACGCGGTGAGCGCGGTGTTGCCGTCGGCCAGCACCTTGACCGGGCTGGCCGGCTTGGCCTTCAGCACCGCCTGCACGGCCGCGGTGAGGATGTCGTAGTCGTGACCGTTGCGGTCGAAGCCGCTCTTGTCCGCGGTCAGCACGGCGGCCAGCGACCTGGTGCCTAACGGCTTGCTCGTACCGTGCGCGGAGGCGGGCACGGCGGTCAGTGCGGAGGCGACGATCGCGGCGGTGGCGACCACGACGGCGCGGGTGATCCTCATGACAAGGCTTCCTTTCCCGTACGGGGTGACGGCCTCGATGCCGCCACCCCGTACTTCGCGTGAAGCCGGTCGATTGGATGCAGCTAACTCGTCAGAGTTCCGCGCAGCAGACTGTGGCCGGAGTGGGCGGCGTTGCCGTCGTGCGGTTCGTCGCTGACGTCGACCAGGCGGTACCGGGCCAGGTCGGTGCCCGGCGGCACCGGCAGCAGCGTCGGCCGGTCGGCCAGGCTGCCGAGGGCCACCATCTTGGCCGGATCTTCCGGGTCGAGCAGCCACACCTCGTGGAAGCCGGTGGTCAGCGGCAGGTTGTGCACGTCGATGCGCAGCCGGCCGTCGGCCAGGACCCGTACGTCTCCGCCGGCCGTCGGCGGCACCGTGCCCAGGGGCGTCAGGGTGGCCCGCGCCGTGATCTGTTCGGCCGGCGCGCGGACGACGACGATCACGCCGACGACGGCCAGGACCACGGCCGCCACCGCGGCGACCAGCCATTTCCGCCGGCGCGCGGGCGGTCCGGCCACCTCGGCCTCGATGGCCTGCCAGACGTGCTCGGGTGGGGCCGGCAGGTCCCGCAGTTCCTGCCCTTCGGCGCCGACGCCGGCGACGTGCCGCAGCACCGCGATCTCGTGGCGGCAGTGCTCGCATCGGGCCAGATGGCCGGATTCGGTCAGTTCCTCCAGCTCCTCAGCGAAGGCGAGTTCGATCAGCCGATCGGGATCCAGATGGGGCACCGTCCACCTCCCAACGTCGTCGCAGGGCGGCCATGCCGCGCCGGATGTGACTCTTCACCGTGCCGAGCGGGAGCCCGGTCACGGTCGCGATCTGGGGATGCGTCAGATCGTCGAAGAACGCCAGCTCCAGTGTGCGCCGTTGGTCGGTCGGCAGCCGGGCGAGCTCATCGGCGACCACCAGCCGGTCGACCGTGCGCTCCGGTGTCTCGCCCGCCTCCACCGGGGCCGGCCGGGCCTGGACAGCCTCGGTGGCCCGCTGCTCGCGGGCCGCCGACCGCATCCGGTCGGCGGCCTTGCGCCGGGCGATGCCGAGCAGCCAGCCCAGCAGGGTGCCGCGCTCCGGGTCGTAGCCGTCCCGGCCGTTCCAGGCGGCCACGAAGGTCATCTGGGTGACGTCCTCGGCGTCGGCCCGGTTGCTCAGCAGCCGCTGGGCCAGGTAGAGCACCGCGGCGCCGTGCCGGTCGTACGCCAACCGCAGGGCTGTCTCGTCGCTCGCGCGCAACCGCTCGGCGAGCTCGTCGTCGGAGCTCATCGACCTCCCTCCCGCGCATGGGTTCCTCCCTTCCTTCGTTGCACGGGGGCTCGGCGATTGGATCGAATTTTCGCCTCTTCGATGCCTCAGTAACCGATCGCCGCGGCCGACGCGTTGCGCAGGCCGGGTGCGGTGGTGCTGTCGCTGTCCACATAGAGGTTGGGGACGGCGCGGGGCGAGGTGCGGAAGACGATCCCGTACAGGGTGGCGGCGTTGAGGTAGATCGCGCGGCCGTGCGGGTGCTTGCCGTCGGCCACGATCAGATAGGACGACCCGTTGGCGGCGATCAGCGGCTCGAAGGTGTCGCTGACCGGGGCGACCAGGTTGGGCCGGGGGAGCCGCGCCGACAGGACGGCGTAGTTGGTGTTGATCGCCGTGACGTAGGCGGCCCGCGAGGCGAACGGAGCCGGGTCGACGGTGGCCCAGTTCTTGAACAGCACCACCTTGCCGCCCGGTTTGAGCACGTTGGTGAGGGCCGGGGCGTACGTGTTCAGCAGGGTGCCGCTCGCCGACGCGAGGTTGGTCGCGACCAGGTTGCTGTACTCCTGCAGCACCACGTAGTCGTACTTCTTCGAGCCGTTGACCGCGGTCGCCACCTCACCGGCGTTCCAGGTCTGCTGCAGCGTGTTGCCGAAGTGGATGACCTTGGTGACGGTGATCGTCCGGCCGGTCGCCGAGGCCATGCTCTGCAGCACCTGCGGGGTGTCCTGGCCGGTGGAGACGGTCGGGGTGCCGATCAGGCTGTTGCCGACGAACAGCACGTCCACGGCCGGCTGCGCGACCGCCGTCGCCGACACGCTGAACCGGATCGTCGAGACCGATCCGAGCGCGCTGCCCCCGGCGTTGGCGCCCGAGAAGGCCTGCACGGTCAGCGTGTAGCTGTCGGCCGTGGCCAGCAGCGGGCAGTCGACGTAGTCGTTGCAGAGGAAGTAGGGCGCGGTGTTCTCGACGCGCGTCCAGTTGGTGCCTTTCGCGCCGGTCAGCGCGAACCGGACACTTCCGGCGGTGGCCCCGTCGACCAGGTCGGCGCGCAGACTGAGGTTGCGGTTGGCGAGCCGGGTCAGGTCGACCACGGTGCCGTCGAGGACCGGGCTGACACCGAGGATCGGCTTGCGGGACACGTCGTTGATCAGCGAGATTCCGGCGATCGGCGACGACGTGGCGGCCCGGGCGCGCGGGGGAGACGCGACCAGAACCGTCATCAGGACGGTGAGCAGGGGGATCAGGGCAGTTCGGAGCGATCGGGACATCGGGGGAACCCTCTCCTGGGGATGGTGTGGCTCATCGTCGCCGCGCGCTGACCCGGGTCCGAAGCTTCTGGTCGTTCTGTCGACGGTTCCGCAACTCGTTTCCGCCGGCCGCGGGTATTTTCGGGCAGCGACAGACGTCAATGGTTTGACCCATTGATCTTGGTCGTGATAGCTCTGGACCTTCACAGGGGACGCACTCGAAGGAGTTTGGGAATGCGGAAGATGTTCACTCGGCTCGCCGTCGTCGGCGTGGTCGCCGCGGTCGGCGTGTCCACTCTGCCGCAGGTCGCGCTGGCGGCCGGCAGCAGCAACACTTGTTCGTTCCGGACATGCAGCACCACCGGGCGGAATTTCCCGGGCGGCACGATCTCGATCGACGCCGACGCGGGCGGCACCCTGGGCGGCAGTGACACCGGGCACTGGGGGTTGAGCGACGCCGGATCGCCGATCCGCTGCCAGGCCGACTTCCCGGTCACCGGAGGACTGCGCTCGTGGACGTGCACCGGCGTGCGTGCCGGCACGGTCACGGCGACCGTGGTCGGCCCGGCGCCGCTCAAGATCGGTGTTCGCTGGTAAAACGCCGGCGCGACCGTTGAACCGGTGAATTGAATGGTGCGGAAAAGCCCCGGCCGACATCGGCCGGGGCTTTTCCGGTTTTCCGTGAGCATGAATCGCGCGGCGGTCGCCGGAATTCGGTGATCGGCGGCGGTGTGGGTCGCCGGCTTGGCACACGCCGCTCATTGCCGGGCCCGGATACGACTCTTACCGTCGTCAATAGACGCCCGCCGCATCATTGAGGATCAACGGCGCGATGGCGTCCTTTCTCAGCCCTTTCCGGTAAAGGCCTGGTTTCCGCATGCGCAATTTCCGCGTACGTGCCCTCGCGCTGGTCGTTCTGCTGGTTCTCGGTTCGCTGCTTCCGGCCGCGCCCGCGCACGCCACCCCGCCCACGCTGGCGAGCCGGATGTCCGCCGTCCTGGCCTCGAAGGCGATCAACTACTACCCGTCGAACGCGGGCTGGACGAACATGTGGACCAACTTCGACCCGGTGCGGATCGACACCGACCTGGCCAAGGCGGCCGCGCTCGGGGCGAACACCGTCCGGATCATCGTCTTCCCGCAGACCTTCGGCTATCCGTCGCCGAGCAGCGCGTACACCCAGAAGTTGAGCCAGTTCATCGGGATCGCCGACGCCAACGGACTGAGCGTCAAGCTGACCCTGTTCGACTGGTGGGGTGCCTACGCCGACGTCAGCAACAGCATTCTGTGGGCGCTCAGCGTGCTGAATCCGTACGGGAATGACTCCCGGGTGATCGCGGTCGAGCTGAAGAACGAGATCCAGCCGAGCGACGCCAACGCGATGGCCTGGGCCCGGCAGATGATCCCGGCCGTCCGCGCGTCGCTGCCCGACATGCCGCTGACCCTGAGCGTCGACGGTGGCAGTGGGGCGGCCGGCCTGGCCGGCATGAAGTCGCAGCTCGCGACCACGCCGCTCGACTACTACGACTTCCACTTCTACGGCTCGTCCGAGCGGTCCCTGGCCGAGATCCGGCGCGCGCAGACCGCGGTGGCGCCCGACCCGATGGTGATCGGCGAGACCGGGCTCAGCACCCAGTCGAGCAGCGAGGGCGAACAGGGGGCGTACCTGGCCCGGGTCTATCGCGCCGCCCAGACGGCCGGGGTCGGCTCGGTGGCCCCGTGGACCCTGAACGACTTCGCCACCGGCGCGATCCCGGCCAACTCGACCGTCGCCACCCAGCCCGCCCAGTACAAGTTCGGCCTGCACCGAACGGACGGCACCGCGAAGTTCGCCGCGTCGGTGGTCAACGGCGCCTGGACCAGCGGTTCGACCCCGACCAGCCTGCTCAACCTGGGCTTCGAGGCGCCCGCGACCAGCTCGCCGTGGCGGCAGTACCAGCCCCAGGCCGGTGCGGCCACGATCACCACCGACAATCCGCGGACCGGCGCCCAGTCGGCCCGGTTCTCCGGCACCACCCGGTCCGGCAGCAACCTGCCCTCGCTGCTCACCTCGCCGATCACGCCGGTCCAGCCCGGCAACGCGTGGCACGCCGAGGCCTACGCCCGGGGCACCGCGGCCACCGGGATCACCGAGATCGCGCTGAGCTGGTTCGACATCAACGGCACGTGGATCAGCCAGAACACCTCGAACCGCCTGCCGGTCGGCACCACCGGCTGGACGCTGCTGTCGGTCGACGCGACCGCCCCGACCGGCGCGGCCGGCGTCCAGCTGCACCTCAAGTCGGGCGACAACACGGGCACTGTCTGGTACGACGACGTCGCCCTGACCTGACCCACCTATCCGACCACGAAAGCCCCGCCGGTGGTGGTGCCACCCTTGGCCGGCGCGGCTATGCAGTGCAGCAGCGGGACGTCGCCGCCGGGCAGGGTCATCGGCCAGGCGTCCCGCTCCCAACCCCGGGTCGTGTCGGGGTCCTTGCTCCGCGAGCCCATGACGGCCGCGGAGCAGGCGTTGGCGATCTGTTCACGGCCGATCAGCGAGTCCTGGCGCACGTCGACGGCGTCCGCGGGCACCTCGAGAGCCACGAACGTCTCCCAGTTGTGGGCCTCGGCGCAGTCGACCCGGGACGGTGGCTGGGCCCGGCCGTTGACCGCCGTCATGCCGCCCCAGCAGAGCGGCTGGAGCGGGCAGAACCCGGTGCCGCACTCGCGGAGCAGCCCGCCGGCGGCCACCATGGCCTCCTTGGCGGGCGTGGTCGTCGCCGTCGCTCCCGGTCCGCTCGCGTCGGCGCTCCCGCCGATCTTGCTGATGCCCCACCCGACTGCGCCGCCGATCACCACCAGAGCGGCCAGCACGGCGAGCAACATTCGCACGCGAGCGCGCCGGGCCGGGGCCGCCGCGGCCGGGCCGGCCGGAGCAGCGGCGGCGGGAGGCCGGGAGGGGGCGACGGGGGCGGGGCCGGTGGCGGCGCGGGCGGCTTCGGCCAGGGCGGCGGCGGTCGGCCAGCGGTGCGCCGGGTCGGTGGCCAGGGCGCGCTCGACCACGCCGAGGATCGGGGCCGGCAGGTTCACCCCGATGGTGCGGGGCGCCGACTGGATGCGTTGCAGGGCCACCGCGTACGGGTTCTCGCCCTCGAACGGCTTCTGCCCGGCCAGGCACTCGTACGCGGTCAGCCCGAGCGAGTAGACGTCGCTGCGGGCCGTCGCCGGTTGACCCAGCACCTGCTCGGGCGACAGATAGGTCGGCGTGCCCAGGATCGCGCCGGACGCGGTCAGCCGGCTCGCGTCGTGATGCCGGGCGATCCCGAAGTCGGTGATCAGCACCGCCCCGTCGCGCCGGATCATCAGGTTGGCCGGCTTGATGTCGCGGTGCACGATGCCCTGGTCGTGGATGGCCTGCAGACCGTCGGCGGCCTGGGCGATCACCCGCATGGTGTGCTCGGGCGTCATCCGGCCCGAGCGGGCCAGCGCCCGGTCCAGCGACTCGCCCTCGACGAACTCCATCACCAGGTAGGTGACGTCGTGGCTGCGGCCGTAGTCGTGGATCGACGCCACCGCCGGATGGTTGACCCGGGCCATCGCGGTCGCCTCGGCCTGAAACCGCCGGGCGAAGTCGGGATCGTCGGCCACCATCGCCAGCATCGCCTTGACCGCGACGGGCCGGCCGAGCACCTCGTCGACGGCCCGCCACACCTCACCCATGCCGCCGGCGCCGATCCGGTCCACCAGCCGGTAACGGTCGCCGAGCCGGAAGCCGATCTCGAGCATGCCGCAGAGCATAGGGCCTGCATTTCGCCCCGTCCGGGCCGGTCCGCGGGTGTTCCGGACGCTGGTCGTCCGGAACAGGTGCGAGGCTGACGTCATGACCATCTCGATCACCTGGGCGCAGGCGCTGGCCTGGCGGCTGGAGCGGCATCTGCTCGATCCGGTGGACGGCGGTCCGGTCGCGGCGGTGGTCGGCCGGCTGGGCGCGGTGCCCTCGATGGACGAGTCGGCGGCCGAGCTGGCCGTGCGTACCCGCAGGTCGTCGCCGGACCCGCGCGGGCTCGCCGAGGCCCTGGCCGCCGGGGAGGTGATCAAGGCGTTCGCGTTCCGTGGTGCCGTCCACTACCTCGATCCGGCCGGTGGCGCCGACTTTCTGGCCCTGCGGGCGTCCGGCCGGCAGTGGGAGCTGCCGAGCTGGGTCGAGCACTATCGGCTCGCCGCGGCGGACTGGCCGGACTTCCGGGCCGCCGTGCGTGCGGCCCTGAGCGGGGGACCGCTGACCGTCACCGAGCTGGGCGAGGCCCTGGCCGGGCAGCGCGCGTACCGGCACCTGAAACCGGTCTTCGACGACGGCGCGGGCACACTTATCAAGCCGCTGTCCTGGCAGGGCGACCTGAGCATCGGACCCGCGCGCGACGGGAAGCTCACCGTGCAACGGCTGGACGACAACCCACGCTGGCCCGGCATCCCCGATCCCGACGAGGCCGGGCCGCGGGCCGTGCTGGCCTATTTCCGCACGTACGGGCCCGCGCCGCTGGAGAACCTCCGCTACTGGCTCGGCAGCGGTCTCAGCGCGGGCGGCCGCCGGCTCACCTCATGGGTCAGCCGCCTCGACGACCGTCTGGTCGAGATCGACGTCGACGGCAGTGCCGCCTATGTCGCGCGGGAGGATCTGGACGCCGTACGGGCGGCAAAGCCCTCGGACGCAGTGCGATTTCTCCCCGGGCACGACCAGTGGGTGATGGGCCCGGGCACCAAGGACGCCCACGTGACCCCTCCCGCGCTGCGCGACCTGATGACCCGCAAGGCCAACCCGGTGATCGCCGGTGGCGTGGTCAGCGGCACCTGGGCCCGCACGGGCGACGAGCTCACCGTGACCTGGCTCGGCGACCGGCCCGCGCCGCGGCGGGCGATCGAGCGGGAGGCTGAGCGGCTCTCCGGCGTACTGGAAAAGGATCTTCGCCTGATGCCCTTGACTGTGCCCTGACGACACACTTTCTACTGGCCGGATGTTCGATCAATGGCGCCGGCGCCGGGCCATCCAGCGCATCAAGCCCGGAGACGGGCGTCCGCTGAAGCGTTTCCGCTGGTGGCAACCGCTGTCCCGGTCGTTGTTCTTTCTTCCGCCGGACGCCTCGGCGGGCCGGCCGATGGTCTATGCCGTCGACGTGCACCACCTGAAGGGCAACGACAACGGCGACACCGAAGCCCACCTGTACCGCGACGGACGCCGCTACGAGCGAGCCCGGCTGCCCGCCGTCTTCCCGATCGAGGGCGGCGCGATCGAGGTGGTGACGTCGGCCTTCGGCGTCCGCCGGTGCCACTTCGTCGCCGACGACGGCCCCGAGCAGCAGCTCGTGCCCGACCCGCGCTCGGCCGAGGGACGGCGCGCCCGCCTCGACCGTGAGCGGCCTGCGCTCAGCCGGTGGATCGGGGCGCTCGCCATCGTCCTGCTCGTCGTGCCGCTGCTGCTCGGCCTGCCGCAGACCGTCGAATCGCTCTCCCGGATCCCGCCGCTGGCCGAGCGGCTCGGCGTCTTCGAGTCCCCGATCGACCTGCCGGTCTGGGCCAACATCACGCTCGCGCTCAGCGCCGCGGTCGGCAGCACCGAGCGAGCCCTGCGTCTGCGCTACAGCAGTTGGCTCGACGCGGTGGCGAACTGACTCTCACGCGTTTTTGCTCTTGATCGCTGGAGGCTTCCATGAGTGATCCGAATCCGCGCGCCTGGACCGAGGCCGAGCGGGCGGCGCTGGATCGGGCACCGCTGATCCGCGTCGCGACGCTCCGGGTGGTCCCGCTCGCCTGATCCGGGCGTCAGTGCGGCAGGAACGCGCGGAACAGCCGGCCGGACTCGGCGATCATCAGGGCACCGAGGGGCAGTTCGATCAGCAGGGCGCTGGCCAGGGCCCGCGGCAGGTCGGCGTCGTTGCTGGTCAGTAGGTCGAAGCCGGCGTCGCAGATGAGCAGCACGCCAGTGGCGAAGCCGATTAGCACGGCCAGCCGGTGGCGCCGCAGCCCGAGCACCGCGGTCGTCGTGAACAGTGCCAGCAGGAGCAGGTCGAAGCCGACCCAGACCGTGTTCCAGTTGTCGACCGTGTAGCTCTCGGGCACCGTGACGGCCAGATAGACGATCCAGGGCACGAGCGCGACCGAGCAGACGATCAGCGCGCCCAGGTGCAGTTCACGCAGACCGAACCGGCGGCGGGGGATCGCGGCCGGGGGCGGGGCGGCGGCGAGCCGGGCGATCAGGGCCCGCCGCTGATCGCCCGACATCGCCGCGATGTCGTCGTCGGAGATCACGATCGAATACTGCCACCGCCGGCTGTGAGCGGTGGCCGTTCACCCGACCGGGGCCCGATCGGGCAACCCGTTGTCGACTCCGGGCAGCGAGAATGCCGTCTGAGAGAAAAATTCATATTTTTATCTGTGTCGATCCTGTGACGTTTTACACTCGCCCCGGCCCGACGATGATCGAGCGAGGGAGTACCTATGACAAGACTGCGCAAATTGGCCGCCGGCCTCCTGGCGCTCGGGATCACCGGGGGGCTGGCCGTGCCCGCCGCCGCGGCCCCGGCCTGGACGCCGGCCAATGACCTGGAGGGCGTGTGCGCGACGCTCCAGGTGTTCGACGGCACGACTTCCCGCGGCTATGTGCGGCGAGACTCGGTCGGTTACGGCTTCACCGGCACCGCTGCGGGGGCCGAGCCGTTCCGGTTCGAGGCCAGCCAGCTCGGCCGTTACCTGTTACGCGACAGCACCGGCAAACCGCCGTACCAGAGTGTGCTCGGCTGGGTGTGGGCCGGTGATGCGTACGGGGAAAGGGCCGATTGGACGGTCAGCGCGGCCGACGGGCGCTACCGCTTCGTGTCCACCGCGACCGGTCAGCAGATGGGCGTCTATCTGGGCGGACTGGGCGCGGGGAACAGTGCCTCGACCATCGCGCTCACCCCGGCCGGCGGCTGCGCGGCGATCCCGGACATCGCGACCGGCGTCAGCGGCACCCCGGCGCCCGGTGTCGACGCCAACGGCAAGCTGGTCGGCTGGATCGACGCGCACGCACACATCACCGCGGCCGAGGCCTTCGGCGGATCACTGCACTGCGGTGACCCGTACGCCCCGGGCGGCGCCCCGGTCGCTCTGAAGGGCTGCCCCTCGCACGCGACGCTGGGCTGGGGCGCGCTGCTCGAGGCGATCATCGCCGGCACCGACCCGATCAACTCGGCCGAGGACGGCTGGCCCACCTTCGGCGACTGGCCGCAGTACGACACGATGCTGCACGAGGCGTCCTACTTCCGCAGTCTCGAGCGGGCCTGGAAGTCCGGCCAGCGGGTGCTCAACCAGCTGCTGGTGGCCAACCGGGTGATCTGCGGACTGACCCTCGAGCACACCTCGTGCGACGAGATGGACCAGATCCGTGCCCAGGCCACCTACCTGCGCAAGATGCAGGACTACGTGGACGCCCGCAGCGGTGGTCCCGGCAAGGGCTGGTTCCGGCTGGCCACCACCCCGGCCCAGGTGCGCCAGATCGCGGCCCAGGGCAAGCTCGCCGTCACCATGGGCGTGGAGAACTCCGAGATCTTCGGCTGCCGTGAGGTCAACGACGTGCCGCAGTGCACCAAGGCCCAGATCGACGCCGGTCTCGACGAGCTCACGAGCCTCGGGGTGAGCGGCATCTACCCGATCCACAAGTTCGACAACGCGTTCGGCGGCACCCGCTTCGACGAGGGCGTCACCGGCGCGGCGGTCAACGTCGGCAACCTGATCTCGACCGGGCACTGGTGGCAGGCGACATCGTGCACCGGGCCGTCCGACAACGAGCAGCCCATCGTCAGCGACGACTTCGCCAAGCTGCTGCAGCTCGGCGTCGGTCTGCCCGCCGGGGCGATCCTGCCGGTCTACCCGAGCGGCAAGATCTGCAACGTCCGCGGGCTGACCGACCTCGGCCGTTACCTGATCCAGAAGATGATGGACCGCGGCATGATCATCCACATCGACCACATGAGCGTGAAGGCCGCCTCCACCGTGCTCGACATGGCCGAGCAGGCGAACTATCCGGGTGTCGCCTCGGTGCACAGCTGGGCCGACCCGACCCTGATCAACCGGACGCTGGGCGTCGGCGGGTTCGTCGCCGGCTACGCGTTCTCGGCCTCGGACGACGGTCAGGGCAACCCGACCTTCCTGCAGGAGTGGCGCACCAACAACGGCCTGGCCAACGGCTCGAAGATCACCGGGTACGGCATCGGCACCGACGTCAACGGCCTGGGTACCCAGCCCGCGCCGCGCCTGAACGCCGGGTCGAGCCCGCTGGTCTACCCGTTCACCGCGACCAACGGCACCCAGGTGAGCAAGCAGGTCTACGGCACCCGCACGTTCGACCTCAACACCGACGGCGTCGCCCAGTACGGGCTCTATCCGGACTACATCGTCGACCTGATCAACCAGGCCGGCCCGGACGGCGCTCAGCTCCGCCGGCAGTTGCTCAACGGAGCCGAGGCGTACACCGTGATGTGGGAAAAGGCCCGTTCGTAACGGCTACAGCGGCGAGGCGAAGTTCTGCGTCCAGTAAAGAGTGCCCTTGCCGGACTTCGCCACGCCGACGCCGATGTTCTTGTAGCCGCAGTTCAGGATGTTCGCCTTGTGCCCCGGGCTGTTCATCCAGCCCTCCATCACCGAGGCCGGGGTCTGGTAGCCGGCCGCGACGTTCTCGGCGACGCCGCCCCAGCGGTAGCCCTCGGCGGTGACCCGGTCGCCCATCGAGGCCTCGCCGGGCAGCTCGTGCGACATCGTGTCCTGGTCGGCCTGGCGGTCGGAGTGCTTCTGGGCCGACCGGTGCAGGCGCGAGTCGCCGGTCAGGTTGCCGCAACCGGCCGCCTTACGCTCCACGTTGACCAGCCGGATCACCTCGGTGACGGTGGACGAGCTGCCGCCGCCACCGGAGGACGGGGGCTTGGTCGTCTGGGTCGGCGCCTTGGTGGTCGGCTTCTTCGTCGGCGTCTTGGTCGGCCGCTTGGTGGGGGTGCTGGTCGCCTTCGCCGACGCGCTGGGCGTCGCCGACGCCGAGGGGGTCAGGCTGGGCGACGGGCTCGGGGTGCCGGAGGAAGCCGGCGGTGTCGGCTCGGCGGCCAGGTCCTCGACGCTCAGGTTGGAGTCACCCGCGGTGCCGGGGGAGGTCGCGTCGAGGGGCGTCGACGAGGTCAGCCGGGCCGTGCCCTCGTCGGACGAGGAGCGTGCCACGGTGATGCCGGCGTAGCTCACACCGATCACCCCTACCGCGACTGCGGCGATGATGAGGGGGCGGAAGCTGCGGCGGGCGTGGGCGGGCACAGAGAACTCCTCGGATGGGGGGTGGCGGCCCAAACTATCCATATCCGTACCCGGTCCGGCGTTGTCCTAAGGAACCCTTAAAGATCCGAACAGCCGATCTTCAAGGAGATAGGGTCGGCCGTGGTGAAGTCCTTCCTCGCGGCGCGGGCCGACCACTTCGCGCGAACGCGTCCGCAACTGGTGGACCGTCTCGTCGCGCTGACCGCCTGGCTGCTGACCGCAGTGCCCGGTGCCTGGGTCACGGGAACGACCGGCCTCCTGATCGGAACGGCCACGGTTCTGCCACTGGCCTTCCGGAGACGATTTCCCCGTACGGTCCTAGCCGTATCCGCCGTGACCTTCGCGCTGCAGTTGTCGCTGCTGGCGGTCCCGTTACCGGCCAACCTGGCTCAGGCGATCATCGTCTACACCGTCGCGGCGCACGTGCCCTCCCTGGCCGCCCGGCTCACCGGGCTGGGCCTGGCCGTCGCCGGATGCCTGGTGGCCGGCTTCCGGTGGAGCACGCCGCCGCTCTACCTGGCCAACGCCATCGGCATCGGCGTGTTCCTGGCCGTGCTCTCGGTGCTGCTGTGGGTGACCGGCAACCTGGTCCGCGGACGGGCGGCCAACCTGCGCGCGCTCGCCGAGACCCGCCGGCAGAACGAGCGCCTGGCCGCCGCCCGCGAGATCCACAACCTGGTCGCACACTCGCTGACCGTCGTGGTGGTGCAGGCCGACGCGGGCGCGTTCGGCGACCCGCGCGCGGCCCTGACGGCGATCGGTACGACCGCACGCTCGGCACTGGCCGACGTCCGCGAGGTCATCGAGACCCTCCGCGAGCCCGCACCGGTCGCCGAGCCGGGGGTGGCGCTCGACGACGTGGAACGGATCGCCGACCTGGTCCGCGCGGCCGGCGTGCCGGTCCGGGTGTCGGCCGATCCCGGCGCCCTGACTCGCCTGCCCCCAGCTCTGCTGCGGGTGATCCGAGAAGCCTTGACCAATGTGGTCAAACACGCCGGCCCGGGCGCCGCAGCCACCGTGGACATCAGGCGCGCAGCCGGAGCACTCCGAATCCAGATCGACGACGACGGGTCAGGCGGTGACCGGCCGAGCGGCGGTGACTGGTCGGGCGGCGGTGACAGGTCAGGCGGTGACTGGTCAGGCGGTGACTGGTCAGGTGGCGGTTACGGGTCGGGCGGGCCGGTTGACGCGGCGACGGGTGTGGGGATTGCCGGGATGAGTGAGCGGTTGCGCGAGCTGGACGGGACGTTGCGCGCCGGGCCGTTGCCGGGGCGTGGGTTCCGGGTCGAGGCCGTTGTGCCGGCGGTGTTCGGGTGATCCGCGTCTTTCTCGTCGAGGACCAGGAGTTGGTCCGGGCCGGCTTCGCGATGATCATCGACGCCGCCGACGACCTCCGCGTGGTGGGCCAGGCCGCCGACGGGCGCACCGCGCTCACCATGCTGCGCACCCCCGAGCGCCAGGCCGACGTGGTGCTGATGGACATCCGGATGCCCGGCCCCGACGGCGTCGAGACCACCCGGCGCCTGATGGCGGCCGTCAACCCGCCGCGGGTCGTCATGCTGACCTCGTTCGACGACGACGAACTGCTGGTGGCCGCCCTGCGCGCCGGAGCGTGCGGCTATCTGCTCAAGGACGCCGGGCCCGCCGAACTGGTGGCCGGGATCCGCTCGGCCGTAGCCGGCGATGCGCCGGTCTCACCCCGCCTGACCCGGCGCCTGATCGACTCGTTCGTCCGTCCCGTGCCGGTGGCCGCCGAGCGCAACCCGGCTCTCGACCGGCTGACCGCCCGCGAACGGGAGATCCTGGCCGCCGTCGGCCTCGGACTGACCAATGTCGAGATCGCCGCCCGCCTGCACGTAGCCGAGTCCACCGTGAAGACGCACGTCGGCGCGATCCTGCGAAAGCTGAACCTGCGCGACCGGGTCCAGGCCGTCATCCTCGCCCAGTCCGCCGACTGACCAGCCCGTCCCGCCGGTCGCCGAGGCCGGCGTGGGCACCACCGAGGCCGGCTCGCTGGGTGACGATCACCGCGAATACGGCCGTGCCGATCAGGACCAGCAGTCCGGTGTCCCCGGCCAGGTATTCGTGTACCAGGACCGGGTGGCTCGTCTCCAACGCGTAGCTCGCCAGCAGGGCGAACGTGGCGTTGTGGGCGAAGTGGGCCAGGACCGCGGGCCACATGCTTCCGGTCTGCTCCCGCAATGCTCCGAACAGGACCGAGAAGGCCAGCACCGATCCACTGAACAGGGTCAGGACGACGACCCGGTTCCCGTCGGCGTGGTAGTCGGGGGTCAGCAGGATGTAGGGCAGATGCCAGGCGATCCACACCGCGCCGACGGCGAGCGAGGAACGCAGCCGTGGTTGCAGGTAGCCGCGCCAGCCGATCTCCTCGGCGAACGCCAGCACCGGCCCGGCCACGCACATAGCCAGCAGGTCGGTGAGCCACGGCCCGTGCGGCGTGGTGAACCGGGCGAATCCCAGCAGGACGACTCCGGCGGCGGCCGGCACGCTGACCCCGGCCGTGGTCGCGATCGCCACCGGCCAGCTGCGGACCGCCGCCCGGCCCAGGCCGAGCCGCCGCCACCCGGCCCGCGACCAGCCCTCCCGGGTCACGACCAGCATCATCAGCAGCACGACGAGCAGCGGCGAGAACGCGAGGTTCAACCCGCCGGCGACCCGGGCGGTGCCCAGCGACACCGCGAGAACAAGGACGACGAAGACGAGCCCGGAAGCCCGATCGGAAAGCGCTCGAAACATCGCCCCAGTCTCGGCACACCGACCGGCGCAAACCTCCACCCGAAAGCGGAGATCCCCGCCGGTCTCCCACCCCAGGACTAGGCCCATCGCCCACGGCCACCGCCCACGGCCACCGCCCACGGCCCAGGGCCCACGCCCACGGCCCGACGGCGCACGCCTGCGGCCGACGTCTTCGGGTCGAGGTTGCGCGTTCGGCGCGAGAGGGGCCGTGGGCGGTTTGGGGTAAAAGGGCAAGATCCATCGAGGGGCATTGACCCGATCTGAGCGGATCGACCACTCTCACGTTTCGAGAGCGCTCCCCGAGCGCCGAACCTATCCCCGTCAGCGCGGCCGCGCCCGGCCCCCCGGATCTGGGTGCGTGACTCCGCGCGGAGAAGGACAATCCATGCCCCGCCCGCCTCTCCAGGCACTCGTCGTCGGCGCCGTTGCTCTGGCCGCCGTCGCTGTCACACCGTTCGTCAGCTTTGCCGGTGACGAACCGGCCCAGGAAGCCGCCCCCACCGCGGCTCCGCTCGAGCTAGACCTGGCGCCCGGCATGCTGGCCGCGATGCGCCGCGACCTCGAGCTCGACGACGAGAAGATCGCCGACCGGCTCACCACCGAGGCGGCCGCGCCGGTGGTCGAGAAGCGGCTGCGCGCCCAGCTCGGCACGACCTTCGCCGGTGCCTGGATCCCGGCCGGGTCCAGCCGCCTGACCGTCGGTGTGACCACCGAGGCGGCCGCGGCCAAGGCCCGCGCGGAAGGCGCCGACGCCAAGGTCGTCAAGCGCTCGGAGGGCTCGCTCGCGACGGCCCGCACCAAGCTCGACCGCAACGGGGCCAAGGCGAGCAGCAAGATTCACAGCTGGTACGTCGATCCCGCCACCAACTCCCTCGTGGTCACCGCGGCCAAGGGTGCGGAGGCCGCCGCCAAGAAGTTCGCTCAGGACAGTGGGGCCGGCGCGGTCACCGTGAAGACGAGCGAAGCCGCTCCCCGGCCGATGGCCGACATCCGCGGCGGTGACCAGTACGTTATCAACGGCAACACGCTCTGCTCGGTCGGCTTCTCGGTGGCCGGCGGCTTCGTCACGGCCGGACACTGTGGTGCCACCGGCAGCCCGACGCTCGGCGTCAACGGGCAGGCGCAGGGCACGTTCGCCGGGTCCTCGTTCCCGGGCAACGACTACGCGTGGGTCCGTACGAACGGCGACTGGACCTCGCAGCCGTGGGTGAACAACTACTCGGGCGGCAACGTGCTGGTCTCCGGTTCGCAGGAGGCGGCGATCGGCAGCTCGATCTGCCGTTCCGGCCGCACCACGGGCTGGCGCTGCGGCACCCTGCTGGGCAAGAACGAGACGATCAACTATCCACAGGGGTCGGTCTCGGGCCTCAACCGCAGTGACGCGTGTGCCGAGGGCGGCGACTCGGGCGGTTCCTGGATCTCGGGCAACCAGGCCCAGGGTGTGACCTCGGGCGGCACCGGCAACTGCACCTCCGGCGGCACCATGTGGTTCCAGCCGGTCAACGAGATCCTGCAGGTGTTCGGCCTGTCGCTGACCACGACCGGCGCCACCAACGGCAACGGCGGCGGGACCGGTACGGCGATCGCCAGCAACTGGAACAACAAGTGCCTGGACGTGCCGGGCGGCAATTTCTCGGACGGCGTCCAGGTGCAGATGTTCCCGTGCAACGGCGAGGCCCCGCAGAAGTGGAACGCGGTCAACGGCACACTGCAGACCGGCAGCAACAAGTGCCTGGACGTGCCGATGGGCTCGACCGCGAACGGCACGCTGATCCAGATCGTCACCTGCAACGGCAACCCGGCCCAGCAGTGGGTGCTCAGCGCGGCCGGCGACCTGGTCAACCCGCAGGCGAACAAGTGCCTCGACATCAAGGACTGGGACGGCAACGACCGGGCCAAGCTCCAGCTGTGGGACTGCGCCGGCACCGCCAACCAGAAGTGGCGCCGCGCGTAAACATCTAGTTCCGAAACGCCGACCGCGCCGGGCGCGGTCGGCGTTTTAGTGTCCGTTTCAGGAGGTAAAAGCACGAATAACGACGTTAGGAAAAACCTGCTCGTAATATTTGTACGTACAGTCTCGACATGAAGTACGGGTCGTGCTTAAAGTCACGTCATCAAGTCGTGAGCCCCCTGCACCGCCCCATTCAAGGAGAGACCCCGATGACGCGAACCCCACGAGCCCGCCGTGCCATAACGGCTCTCGCCGCCGCCGGCACCCTGGTGGTCGGCCTGGCCGCCTGTGGTTCCGGCTCGACGGACGCCGGCTCGGCCGGTGGCTCGGACAAGGCCAAGGTGACGCTGATCCTCAAGGACCTGCAGAACCCGTTCTTCACCGCTCTCGCCGACGGGGCCAAGGCCGAGGCGGCCAAGGACGGCGTCGAGCTCACGGTCGTGGCCGCCAAGAAGGACGGCGACGAGCAGGGCCAGATCGACGAGATCGAGAGCGCGGTGCTCAAGGGCCAGAACGGCATCCTGATCCTGCCCAGCGGCCCCGCGGTCAACAAGGCCATGAACGACGCCCGGGCGCAGGGCGTCACGGTCATCGCGCTGGACACCCCGCCCGACCCGATCGACACCGCCGACATCACCTTCGCCACCGACAACTTCGAGGCCGGCAAGCTGATCGGCGAGTGGTCGAAGGCGTTCATGGCCTCCAAGCCCGCCACGATCGCGATGCTCGACCAGTTCAGCGACCGGACCATCCAGACCGACCTGAACCGTGACCAGGGCTTCCTCGAGGGCATGGGCATCGACCTGGCCGACAAGACCAAGAAGGGCGACGAGGCCAAGACCGGCACCTACGGCGACGGCGGCACCTACACGATCGCCTGCCAGGAGCCGACCACCGGGGCCGAGGACGGCGGCCGGACGGCCATGGAGAACTGCCTCACCAAGAACAAGAACATCAACCTCGTCTACACGATCAACGAGCCTTCGGCCGCCGGTGCGTACAAGGCGCTGCAGGCCGCCGGCCTGCAGGACAAGGTCACGATCGTGTCGATCGACGGCTCGTGCGCCGGTGTCGAGAACGTGAGCAAGGGCGTCATCGCCGCGACCTCGCAGCAGTACCCGGTCAAGATGGCCGAGCTCGGTGTCAAGGCGATCGCCGACAAGGTGGCCGGCAAGGCGCTGCCCGCGGTGACCGACGGCCTGAACTTCTACAACACCGGCACCGCGCTGATCACCGACAAGGCCGAGGACGGCGTCAAGTCGATCACGACCGCCGACGGCTCGAAGATCTGCTGGTGACATGACCGCCACCCAGACCTCGACGAAGGGTCCCGCGGCCGGCCGCCGCGGGGCCACCCCGGTTCAGCGCGCCCAGCACATCCTGCACGAGCACACCTGGGTCAGCCCGCTGGTGCTGCTGGTGCTCTCGATCGCCGTGTTCACCGTGCTGAACCCGGCGTTCGCCCAGCCCCGCGCGATCTCGCTGCTGCTGCAGCAGACCGCCGTGGTCGCCGCCCTCGCGGTCGGCCAGACCCTGATCATCCTGACCGGCGGCATCGACCTGTCGGTCGGCGCGGCCGCGATCCTGGCCTGCATGTCGTCGGCCCTGCTGGCCACCAACGGTGTGCTGCCGGCCCCGCTGGCGATCCTGACCGGTGTGCTCATCGGCGCGATCTGCGGCCTGGTCAACGGGGCCCTGGTGTCCCGGATCAAACTGCCCCCGTTCATCGTCACGCTCGGCACGCTCAGCGTCTTCACCGCGATCACGCTGATGCTGACCGGCGGCTCCACCATCCAGGGCACCGCGATGCCGGACTGGATGACCGCGGCCGGCACCCGGGTCCCGTTCTTCGGGCTCGACCTGAACGTCGGCATCATCGTGGTCGGCCTGATCTACGTGGCGGTCGGCTACGCCCTCGGGTTCACCGCGTGGGGCCGGCGCGTCTTCGCCGTCGGCGACGCCCCCGAGGCGGCCCGCCTGGCCGGCATCTCGGTCAACCGGGTGCTGCTGAGCGTCTATCTGGTCGCCGGTCTCATCTACGGCATCGCCGCGTGGGTGCTGATCGGCCGGGCCGGCGCCGCGTCGCCCAACGGTGTCGTGGACGCCAACCTGGCCAGCATCACGGCCGTCGTGATCGGCGGCACCAGCCTCTTCGGTGGCCGGGGCGGCGTGATCGGCACGGTGCTCGGTGCCCTGATCGTGCAGAGCTTCGCCATCGGGCTGACCCTGGTCGGCCTCGACGACGAGTACCGCGTCCTGGCCGTCGGCATCCTCGTGATCGCCGCCGTGGCCGCGGACCAGTGGATCCGGAAGGTGCGCTCATGAGCAACAAGAAGCAGACGGGTGCCGCCCAGTGGACTCGGAAGGTGCGCTCATGACCGACACCGACACGAAGCAGAAGAGCGCGGTGCTGTCGGCCCGCGGGCTGCGCAAGACGTTCGGCAAGGTGGTCGGGCTCAACGGGGTCGACGTCGACGTGTTCCCGGGCGAGGTCCTGGCCATCATCGGCGACAACGGCGCCGGCAAGTCGACGCTGATCCAGTGCCTGACCGGCGCCCTGGTGCCGGACGAGGGCACGCTCGAGCTCGACGGCGAGCTGGTCTCGTTCAAACGGCCGCAGGACGCCAAGGACGTCGGCATCGAGACCGTCTACCAGTCGCTGGCCATGTCGCCGGCCCTGGACATCGCCTCGAACATGTTCCTGGGCCGCGAGATCCGCCGGCCCGGACCGCTCGGTTCGGTGCTGCGGCTGCTGGACAGCAAGGCCATGCGCGACCGGTCGATGGAGGCGTTGCAGCAGCTCGGCATCCGCACCATCCAGAACCCCAGCCAACGGGTCGAGACGCTCTCCGGCGGTCAGCGGCAGGCCATCGCCGTCGCCCGCGCGGCCGCGTTCGGCTCCAAGCTGGTGGTGCTCGACGAGCCGACCGCCGCCCTCGGTGTGCGGGAGTCGGGCCTGGTCATCGACGCGATCAAGGCGCTGCGTGACCGGGGACTGCCGGTCATCCTGATCAGCCACAACATGCCGCACGTGTGGGAGATCGCCGACCGCATCCACATCCAGCGGCTCGGCGGGCGGGCCGGCGTCATCACGCCGTCCAGCCACGACATGACCGAAGGCGTCGCGATCATGACCGGCGCGGCGACGCTCTGACCCCGTACGGGAAAAGGAAGGTTTTTCATCATGGGCCTGGTCAGTGGGCTGGAAGTCATCGACGAATGCGTGTCCCGGGGATTGGTGGCGGG
Source organism: Paractinoplanes bogorensis (assembly GCF_018829635.1). Taxonomy (GTDB): domain Bacteria; phylum Actinomycetota; class Actinomycetes; order Mycobacteriales; family Micromonosporaceae; genus Actinoplanes; species Actinoplanes bogorensis. Next base: position 174,999 of record NZ_JAHKKG010000010.1, on the reverse strand, counting down.
CGCCTTCAACACCACCAACATCGAGACCACGATGGGCATCGTCCAGGCCATCGAGAACACCGGTGTCCCGACCTTCATCCAGGTCGCGCCGACCAACGCGGTGCTGTCCGGTTACGACTACATCTATGACATGGTCAGCCGGCGGCTCGCCTCGGTCGACGTGCCGGTGGCCCTGCACCTCGACCACGGGCGCACGCTGGACGACGTGAGCGAGTCCCTGGCGGCCGGCTTCACCTCGATCATGATGGACGCCTCCGGGTACGAGTACGACGAGAACGTCGCGCTCTCCCAGCAGGCCCGCGGGCTCACCCCGGCCAAGTACGCGCTCGAGGTCGAGCTGGGCAGCATCGGCGGCAAAGAGGACGACCACGGCCCGGAGCTGGAGTTCACGACCGACCCGGCCCAGGTGGCCGGCTTCGTCGAGGCGACCGGCTGCGAGATGCTGGCGGTCTCGGTCGGCAACGTGCACGGGTACGCGCCGAACGTCCGCGTCGACATGGACCTGCTGCGCAAGGTGCAGGAGGCCAGTGCCGTACCGCTGGTGCTGCACGGCGGATCGGGTCTGCCCAGCGAGCAGCTGGCCCGGCTGCACGAGTTCGGGGTCGTCAAGGTGAACGTGGCCAGCGACCTGCGCAACGCCATGATCCGGACGTTCGGTGAGGCGTACGTGGCCAACCCGAACGAGTACTCGCTGATCCGGGTGTCGCGGCAGGCGGTCACGGCGATCACCGACGTGGTCGAGGCGCGGATCCGTACCTTCAATCCCAAGATCTCATGAAGCCGACCATCACCATCGACATCGGCACGACCCGGGTCAAGCTCGGCTTCTTCGACGCCGAGGGCAACCAGCTGGCGTCGGACAAGCAGCCCACGCCCAACGTGACCGACTCCTGGGGTGTCGTCTACGACGTGGACGCGCTGCTGGCGATCATCGGGCGGTTCATCCGGAACCTGGATCCGGCCCACAAGGACACCGTCGAGCGGATCGCCATCGCCGGGGTGGGCGAGTCGGGCGGCCTGGTCGGACCCGACCTCCAGCTCCACTCGCCCATGATCCTCTGGCACGACCAGCGGGGTGCCGCCCTGATCAATGTGCTCAACGGCAGCCAGCGCTCGCTGATCTACCGGAGCACCGGGCTGCCCGCCAACGCCAACTACTCGCTGTCGAAGGTGGCGTGGGCGGTCGCCAATGCCACCGAGAACAGTGGCGACCTGCGCTGGCTGAACGTTTCCGAGTACGTGGCGGCCTGGCTCACCGGCCGCCGGTGGGCCGAATACTCGCTGGCCAGCCGGACCATGGCGCTCGACCTGCGGGCCGGCGAGTGGTCGGACGAGATGTGCGAGCTGGCCGGCGTCAGCCCCGAGCTGTTCCCCGAGCTGCGGCACGCCGACCAGGGCCAGGAGATCTCGAAGGAGATCGCGCACGAGACGAAGCTGCCGCCGTCGGTGAGCGTGCACGTGGTCGGGCACGACCACATGGTCGGGGGAGTGGGCGCCGGCCTGCGCAAGGGCGAGGTGCTCAACTCCACCGGTACGACCGAGGGCGTGCTGCTGCTGAGCGACGAGCCGAGCCTGGACGACTACTCGGCCCGCTCGATGCTGGCCAACGGGCTCGCCTGCGACGGCTCGGGCTACACGCTCTTCGCCTCGATCCCGACCGGCGGTTCGGCCTTCGAGACGCTGCAGCGGATGCTCGGCATGTCCGAGTCGATGCTGGCGACCACGGTGGCCGCGCTGAGCGAGCGCTATCTGTCCGGCAAGATCGACCTGGCCACCATTCCGGTCGTGGTGCCGCAGTTCCGGGGCAGCCCGCCGCCGGAGAAGTCGTCCAAGGCGCGCGGGCTGATCGCCAACCTGAGCAGCGACGTCCGGGCCGAAGACATCGTGTTCGGCTGCTTCCTGGGCCTGGCCATCCAGTTCAGCAAGGTCCTGGAGCTGTTCCGCACCGACGCCACCACCATCAAGGTGATCGGCCCGGCCAGCGAGAACAAGCTCTGGCTGCACCTGAAGGCCGACTTCCTGGGCCGCGACCTGAGCGTCTCGAAGTTTCCCGAAGTGGTGTCGCGTGGTGCCCAGGCCCTGGCCTCGGCCCACGCCGGCAGCTGGGAATCGTGCCGGCCCTCGACGGTGGCGGCCGACGCGGGCCGGCACGCCCAGCTTCGCGAGTGGCGCGAATCGATGCGGCCGACCATGCGCAACCTCGGGCACATCGCATGGTGACCCTGGTCGCCGGGATCGACTCGTCGACCCAGAGCTGCAAGGTCGAGGTGCGCGAGCTGCACACCGGCCGGCTGGTCCGGTCGGGACGGGCGGCGCACCCGGCCGTCAAGATCGTCGACCCCGAGCACTGGTGGCAGGCGATGCTGCTGGCCGTCGAGCGGGCCGGTGGCCTGAACGACGTCGCCGCGCTGTCGGTGGCCGGGCAGCAGCACACCCCGGTCTTCCTGGACGCGGACGGCGCGGTGGTCCGTGACTCGCCCCTGTGGAACGACACCGGCTCGCACCCGCAGGTCCGCGCGCTGAACGCCGAGCTCGGGTTTGGCGAGTGGGTGCGGCGCACCGGACTGCCGATCACGCTGTCCGACACCGTGGTGAAGCTGCGCTGGCTGCGCGACACCGATCCGGAGAGCGTCCGCCGTACGGCCGCGGTCGCGGTGGTGCACGACTGGCTGACCTGGCGCCTGCTGGGCTTCGGACCCGGCCGGGCCGACTTCAGCCGGCTGGTCACCGACCGCTCGGAGGCCAGCGGGACCGGATACTGGTCGGGCGAGACCGGTGACTACTGCACCGATCTGGTCGAGCACGCGTTCGGCAAGACGGTGATCCTGCCCCGGCTGCTCGGCCCGCTCGACCGGGCCGGCGTCACCGCGGCCGGTCTTCCGGGCATCCCGGCCGGAATCGTGATCGCCGCGGGCAGCGGGGACAACGCCGCGGCCGCCCTGGCCCTGCAGTTGCGGGTCGGCGACGCGGTGATGTCCCTCGGTACGTCCGGAGTGGTCTACAGCCGCAGCGCACAACCGGTGCACGACTACTCGGGCGTCATCTGCAGCTACGCCGACGCCACCGGCGACCACCTGCCGCTCGGCGCCACTCTGAACGCCGCCCGCGACCTGGACGCCGGCATCGCCCTGCTCGGCTGCACCTACGACGAGCTGTCGGCGCTGGCCCTGCAGGCGACTCCGGGGGCCGAGGGGCTGACCCTGCTGCCGTACTTCGAGGGTGAGCGCACGCCGGACATCCCCGACGCCAAGGCCTCGCTGCACGGCGCCACCCTGGCCAACTTCACCCGGCCCAACTTCGCCCGCGCGGTGATCGAGGGCATGCTGGCCAGCCAGGTCGTCATGATCGAGGCGATCCGGGCCTGCGCCGTGCCGGTGAACCGGCTGCTGCTGATCGGCGGCGCGGCCCGCAGCCCGGCCGTGCAGCAGGTGCTGACCGAGATCATCGACGTCCCGCTGCTGCTGCCCGAACCGGGGGAGTACGTGACGATCGGCGCCGCGGTCCAGGCCGGTGGCGCGCTCCGCGGTGACTTCCCGGACTGGCAACCGGTCGTGCGTGAGGTGCCGGCGGCGCCGACCGCGCACCAGATCATGAGTCAGCACCGGGCCGCCCGGCGCGCATTGTCCTACGACACGGGTCTCGAGGCGCCGGCGCCGGCACCGCGAGCACGAACCCACCAGCTTTTCTGATGACACTCGTCCGTAAGATTCGTTCGGACCCGAGGGGAGGTGCGATGGAAGGCATTGACCGCACTTCCCCGGTGCCCTACTACGTGCAGCTCTACGACCTGCTGCTGCGCATGATCCAGGACGGGGAGCTGGAGCCCGGCGGGCGACTGCCCGGCGAGAGCGAACTGCACCGCGATTACGCCCTGTCCCGGCCCACCGTCCGCCAGGCTCTCGACATGCTGGAGACCAACGGGTACGCGCAGAAGGTGGCCCGCCGCGGCTACTTCGTGGCCGCGTCCGAGGCGCCGAAGGGCTGGCTGATCGAGGGCCTCGACGGCTTCCTCGAGAACGGCCTGGGCCACGGCGACCCCAACGTGACGACCACGGTCGTGCACTCGGGCGAGCAGCGCCTGTCCGACGAGATCACCGCGGCTCTGCGGGTGCCGCGCAACTCGGTCGGTTTCGTGCTCGAGCGGGTGCGCAGCGTCGGCGGGGTGCCCGCGCTCTTCAGCACGAACTGGACGCCGCCGGCCGTGTCGGAAGTCGTCGCGCAGGCCACCGGCGTACGGGATGGAAGCTCGTCGTTGACCCTGGCTCTGCGGGCCGGGGGCTATGCGGCGGCGGGTGCGCGGCGGGTGATCCACGCCGTCGGCGCGACTCCGGAGATCGCCGGCCACCTGAAGATCGCCCCGGCTACACCGTTGTTGCGGATCAGCTCCACGACGTGGGACAAACTGCTCGTTCCGTACGACCACTACGAGACCTGGCTGCGTACCGACCTGGTGCCGCTGGTCGTCGACGCCACCACCCGCGGCGCCGACTCGGCATAACCCCCGGCGGCCGGGGCATGTAGATCTTCATGAGCGTGACGCTGCGCCCGTACGGGAAAGAAGATCTTGATCTGGCCATCGACCTGGAGACCGATCCGCGGGTCATGAACCACCTCGGCGGCCCGGTGCCGCGCGACGACGCCGTGCGCATCCACCAGGAGCGGCTGGCCGCCGGCGGACTGTACCGGGTGATCGTGGACGACGACGGCACGGCGGCCGGGATCATCGCCGTCTGGCGTTCGCACTTCCGCGAGGCCGAGGTGCACGAGCTCGGGATCATGCTGTTCCCCGATCGCCGGAGCCGCGGGGTGGCCGAGGCGGCCATCGAGCAGATCGCCGCCGAGGCCAAGGAGGCCGGGATCGACCGCCTGCACGCCTTCGTCGACGCCGGGAACCAGGCCTCGATGGCCGGCGCGCGGAAGGTCGGTTTCACCCGGGGCGAGCGGCACAGCGTGGAGCATCACGGCACGAAACTGGACAGCGTCCACTGGTTCCGCGATCTTTAGAAGCTCAACCCAGCAGGGCCGTGGTCAGGGCGTCGTCACGGGGTGGGCTGTCGTCGTCGGCCGGGAGGGTCGCGGTCAGCATCACGGTGCGGGCGGGCTGGCCCGGCGTGCGCAGCCGGTCGAGCAGCAGCTTGCCGGCGACCTGGCCCAGCTCGTACGCGGGCTGGTGGATGACCGAGATGGCGGGGGTGAGCAACCCCGTCCAGGGGGCGTCGTCGAACACCACGATCTCGACGTCGACGCTCGGGCGTAGCCCGCGCTCGCGCAGCACCTGCAGCACGCCGACCGCCATCATGCTGTTGGCGACCAGGATCGCCTCGACCGGCGCGACACCGGGACGGCCCAGCAACTCGTCGGCCGCCTGCCGCCCGCCCTGCTCGTTGAACGCTGCGTAGTGGATGAGCTGTTCGTCGATCGGCAGACCGGCCTCGAGCAGGGACTCGCGATAACCCAGCACCCGCTCACTCGCGGTGAACACCCGCCGGGGACCGGTGATGCAGGCGATCTGCCGGCGGCCGTGCGCGATCATGCGGTCGACGGCCGATCGGGCGGCCCGGCGAGAGTCGATCAGCACGGTGTCGACGGCCAGGTCGGGTCGCAGTGGACGGTCCATCGTGATCACCGGGAGGCCGCGGGCGAGCAGCTGGTCGACCGGGCTGGTGGCCGAGGTCGGCGTGATCAGCACACCGGAGACCCGGTACTGCTCGGCGCTGTTGAGGTAGGCCGCCTCCTTTTCCGGCTGCTCATCGGTGTTGCAGAGCACCAGCGAATAGCCGGCCGACTGGGCGACGTCCTCGACGCCGCGGGTGACCTGGGTGAGGAACGGGTTCTCGATGTCCGCGATGATCAGCGCCCAGCTCGTCGACGTCTGCTGCCGCAGCGAGCGGGCCAGCGTGTTGGGCACGTAGCCGAGCTGCTTGGCCGCCTCGCGGACACGTGACGCCGTCGCCGGGCGGACCGCCGGGTCGGAGGCGAACACCCGGGAGACCGTCGCCGTCGAGACCTCGGCGAGTCGCGCCACATCACGGATCGTGGTCAAGGCGGGCCTTTCACAGAACTGAGGTGGGGCCACAGGTTACCTGCTTCACAGGATCGTCCGTGACCCCGCGTGAAGGGCAATGTAAACGATGACATAGATCGGGAGCAAGAAGTTTCCGGTTTGTCTCCAGGTCATTTCTACGAGACGAGAATTACGAGGTGAGAGCCTCTTGTGTCAGTGATGAGGTTCATGTAATCGTCTACATCCACCGGGCCTCAGCGGCCTCCACCCCCGTGGAAGGACCCTCAGTGAAACGGCACAAGACATTCATGGCGATAGCCGCGGCGACCGCCCTCAGCATCACTTTGGCCGGGTGCGCCGGCGGCGCCAGCAAGGACGAGAGCGACAGCGGCGCCGGCACCGGAACGACGGGCGAGCTGACCTTCCGCTCGTGGAGCCCGATCGAGCAGACAACCAAGCAGATGGTCGACACCTTCACCGCGGCGAACCCGGGTTCGAAGATCGACTCGACCATCTTCAACTACCCCGAATACCTGGTCGACCTGCAGACCCGCGCATCGTCGAACACGATGCCGGACATCATCGGCCTGCAGCCGGGCGCGCTGACCCAGCAGTACCGCAGCAACCTCATGCCGCTGCAGGACTGCGCCGCCAAGACCTGGGGCGCCGACTGGCAGAGCAAGTTCTACCCGATCGGTATCGACCAGGCCCGCCTCGGCAACCCCGAGGGCGACGAGAACTTCTACTCGCTGCCGCTGCTCGTGCAGACGGTCAACCTCTGGGCCAACACCAAGATCTTCGAGGAGAAGGGCGCCTCGATCCCCAAGACCTGGGACGAGCTGAAGTCCACGGTGGACCAGCTCAAGGGCGGCGAGTACGCCCCGTTCATGCTGCCGGCCAAGGACAGCTGGCTGCGCAACGTGGTCTTCCTGCAGATCGCCAACAACGTCGCGCCCGGTCTGCCGTACGAGGCCGAGGCCGGCACCAAGTCGTGGGCCGACCCCAAGCTGGTCGAGGCGTTCACCTACTGGCAGAAGCTGTTCACCGAGAAGATCGCCCAGGACGGCGCGATCGGCCTCGACGCCTACCCGAGCGGGGCCAACCAGTTCGAGGCCGGCAACGCGGCGATGATCCCGCTCGGCGCCTGGTGGATCCAGCAGTCCGACCCGAGCAAGACCGGCCTGCCCCCGCTGTCCGAGGGCATGAGCGGTTATCAGCCCTTCCTGTTCCCGACCATCCCGGGTGGCGCGTCCGAGTCGCAGTTCGTCGGCGGCATCGACGTGGCCCTGGGCATCAGCAAGAACACCAAGAACCCGGACCTGGCCTGCAAGGCGCTGACCGACTTCATCGCCGGCGCCGGCGCGCAGAAACTGATCAACACGTTCAACGACCTGCCCGCGGTGACCGGCCTGAACCCGGAGAAGTTCACCAGCGACAAGCAGAAGCAGATCTGGAACACGTTGACCACCGAGTGGATGCCGAACGTGAAGTACTCGCGCTACCTGAAGAGCCCGGAGATGGACACCGCGCTCGGGGACGCGCTGTCGGCCGTCGCCACCGGACAGCTCACGCCGCAGGCCGCCGCCGACAAGGTGCAGGCCGCGCAGCAGAAGGTGAAGTAGCGGCGCGAGCCGCCTGATATCCGCGGGCGGGAGGGCAACTCCCGCCCGCGGGTCCTGGAGCTGATCATGACCTCTGCAACGATCACCCGGCCGAAACCGCGCCGCGACTGGCTGCCCGGCACGCTGTTCCTGCTGCCGACGTTCGTGTTGTTCGCGCTGTTCGTCGTCTACCCGATCATCTACAACGTCCAGGCGAGCACCCTCGACTGGGACGGCGTCAACATCGGCGAGTTCGTCGGGCTCGGCAACTACACCGAGCTGCTGAAGGACCCGATCTTCGTCACCACGCTGAAGAACTCCGGCTGGTGGATCCTGCTCACCATCGTGCCGCAGGCGCTGATCGGCTTCTTCCTGGCGTTGCTGCTCAACGAGAAGATCCGCGGCCGGTCGATCTACCGGGCCATCTTCTTCGTCCCGGCCGTGCTCTCGCCGGTCGTGGTCGGCATCGTCTGGCAGCGCATGCTCGACCCGTTCAACGGCGTGTTCGCCAAGATCGGCCGGGCCACCGGGCTGGAGTTCCTGACCAAGGGCTACCTGGCCGACCCCAAGACCGCCATCTTCGCCGCGATCGTGGTCAACGTCTGGATGTGGACCGGCTTCTCGATGCTGTTCTACCTGGCCGGCCTCCAGCTGATCGACGACAGCGTGCTGCAGGCGGCCAAGATCGACGGCGCGAGCACCTGGAAGACCGTCACCGCCATCATCTGGCCGCTGCTCAAGTCGACCCACCTGTCGCTGCTGCTGCTCGGCATCATCGGCTCGCTGAAGACTTTCGAGCTGGTCTACGTGCTCACCGAGGGCGGGCCCAACCACGCCTCCGAGATGCTGCCCACCTACACCTTCAAGCAGGCGTTCCAGCTGCAGAGCGTGGGCTACGCCTCGACCATCAGCGTGGTGTTGCTGGTCATCGCGGTGGTCAGTTCGCTGTCGATGGTGCGCGCGTTCGGTTCGGGCTTCCTCACCGGAGATGACAAGAAATGACGATCACCGTGGAGAAGAGCCAGGTCAAAACCGGGACGACCGATGTTCCCGTACGGGGGAGGAAGCGCCGCCCGCACTGGGCGCACCTCATCCTGACCCCGATGGCGATCCTCTGGCTCGTGCCGATCGTCATGGTGCTCGGGCTGTCGCTGCTACCCACGTCCAACCCGTCGACCACCGCGTACGGGCTGTTCCCGGCCGAGCCGTCGTTCGGCAACTACATCGAGATCTGGACCAACAACCCGATCCTGCAGAACCTGATCAACAGTGCGCTCATCACCGTGCCGTCCGTGCTGCTGGTGATGCTGTTCGGCTCGATGACCGCGTTCGCCCTGGCCCGCCTGCGGGTGCCGCTCAAGGCGGTGATCTTCGGGGCGCTGACCCTGGCCCTGATCCTGCCGATGTCGAGCATCGTGGTCTCGGTCTTCAAGATCCTGCAGAGCATGGGCCTCTACAACAACCTGCTCGGCCTGGTGCTGGTCTACACGGCGCTCGGCCTGCCCTTCGCGGTCATCATCATCCGCACGTCGTTCCTGGCCGTGCCCGAGGAGATGTACGAGGCGGCAGTGCTCGACGGCGCCGGCAAGTTCAAGGTCTACTGGAAGGTCTACCTGCCGCTGAGCAAGCCGGCCCTGGCCGTGGTGGCGGTGTGGCAGTCCATGTCGAGCTGGAACGACTTCCTGCTCCCGCTGGTCACGTTGCAGGACAACGAGCTCAAGCCGCTGACCCTGATCCCGCTGGCCTACCGGGGCGTGTTCCTGAGCCAGCCCGGCGCCCTGTTCGCCATCCTCGTGCTCATCTCGATCCCGATCGTGGTGGTCTTCCTGGCCGTGCAGCGGCACCTGGTCAACGGCCTGTCCGGAGCCATCAAATGAGCCTGCTCGGCCTCGACCTCGGCACCAGCGGCGTCCGCGCCGTCGCCGTCGACCAGGACGGCCATGAACTGGCCGGGGCGGCGCGGTCAACGTCGCTCGCCCGTCCCGGTCCCGGCCTCGTCGAGACTGATACCGAAGAAGTCCTGGCCGCGTCTCTCGCGGTGCTGGCCGAGGTCGCCGCACACCCGGCGGTGCTCGCCGACCCGCCCGAGGCGTTGTCGTTCAGCGTGCAGGGCGAGGCGGTCGTGCCGGTCGGCGCCGACGGGGTCGCCCTGGCACCGGCCCCGGTCAGCATGGACCGGCGCGGCACCGACCTGGCCGCCCGGGTCGCGGCCGAGCTGGGCGCCGGCACCGTCCAGCGGATCACCGGGCAGCCCGCGAACCCGATGTTCTCGGTCTACAAGCTGTTCGGCTGGCCTTCCGCGGCGGGCTACCGCTGTCTCGGCGACTACATCGCCGGACGGCTGGGCGCCCGACCGGCCATCGACACCAGCATGGCCGCCCGCACCGGGGCGTACGACGTGGACGCCGGCACCTGGTCTTCTTTTATCCTGGCCGCGGCCGGCGTGGACGAGGGCCGGCTGCCCGAGGTGGTCGCCCCCGGCACGGTCGTCGGCAAGCTGACGATGTCGATCCCTGGTCTGCCGGACGGGCTCCCGCTCGTTGCCGGCGCCCACGACCAGGCGGCGGCCTACCTGGGCGGTGGCGGCCGGGCCGGTGTCTCTTCGGTGGTGAGCTTCGGCTCGAGCGACTGCCTGACCGTCGGCACCGCATCGCGCCCACGCGACCTGGTCGGGACCGGCCTGGCCACGTACCCGATGGGACCTGGCACCTGGCTGACGCTGGCCGGCACGGCCGCCGGGGGCTGGGCGCTCGACTGGTTCGCCAAGCTGGTCGGCGGTGACCCGGACGAGCTGTTCGAGCGGGCCGCGCCCGAGCCGCCCCGGGTCCTCGTGCTGCCGTACTTCACCGGCTCGGGCACCCTCGACAACGACCCGCTCGCCCGGGGCGCAGTGGTCGGGCTCGACCTGGGCACCGGCCGCGAGGAGTTGGCCCGGGCGTTCCTCGAGTCGTTCGGCTTCGAGATCCGCAAGATCGTGACGGCGCTGGGCGAACGCGACATCGACCCCGGCGCGGTGCACGCCGTCGGCGGTGGGGCCCGCAGCACCCGCTCGCTCGCGATCCGCGCGTCTGCGTCTGGGCGGCCGCTCACCCCCGTACGGGAAAACGCTTCTGCTCGTGGGGCGGCGCTGCTCGCGGGTGTTGGCCTCGGTCTCTACGCGTCGATCGATGCCCTGCCCGCCCCCTCCGCCGGTCCGGCATTGACCCCCGACCCGGCCACCACCGACTGGTACGCCGCACAGGCGCGGCGTTTCCGGGATTTGTATCCCACCCTCACCCCGCACGACCGCAGCTACACAGAAACAAGGGAGCAACCGTGACCGACACCGACCTCCGGGCCGTCAAGCAGAGCGTGCTGGACTACTGCCTGCTGTCGATGCAGTACGGCCTCAACTTCAACACGCAGGGCAACATCAGCGTGCGCCTCGGGGAGAACCGCTTCCTCATCACCCCGACCGACCTCGAGTACGACCGGATGACGGCCGACGACATGGTCATCGTGGACTCGGAGGCCAACGTCATCGAGGGGCCGCACCAGCCGTCCTCCGAGGTGACCGTGCACCTGGCCGTCTACCGCCGCCGCCCCGACGTGAACGCGATCGTGCACACCGAGCCGGTCTTCGCCAACGTGTTCGGCGTGGCCGGCGAGCCGATCACCGGCGCCCTGGTCAACATGGTCATCTACACCAAGGGTGACGTCCCGATCATGCCGTTCGCGCTCAGCAACCGCACCTCGTTCGGCGACGCCATGTGCGACGTGATGGGCGACCTCAACGCGGTCGTCTGGGCCAACCACGGCCTGCTGACCGTGGGCGACAACCTGCGCGACGCGTTCAAGACCACGGTCGCCGTCGAGAGCGCGGCCAAGGTGCTGGTGCACGCCCGGGCCCTGACCGACAAGCCGATCGTCCTGGACTACAAGTCCCTCGGCATCACCGAGTCGCTCTGATGGCCCTCGTTACCCTGCGCCAGGCGCTCGACCAGGCCCGCTCCGGCGGCTACGCGGTCGGCGCGTTCAACGTCAGCGACGTGCTGCAGGCCGAGGCCGTGCTGGACGCGGCCGCCGAGACGTCATCGCCGGTGATCCTGGCCTCGCTGGCCGGGGTCACGGCCCACGCGAGCGACGAACGGTTCTGGGCCGGGCTGCACCGGCTCATCGACGGCTATCCGCAGCTGCCGATCGTGCTGCACCTCGACCACGGTCCCACGTACGACACGTGCGTACGGGCCATGGACAGCGGGTTCAGCAGCGTGATGATCGACGGCAGCCTGAACGCCGACGGCCGGCCCGCCACCTTCGACGAGAATGTGGCCGTCACGGCCAAGGTCGCCGCCGTGGCCCACCCCCGCGGCATCTCGGTCGAGGGCGAGCTCGGCACGATCGGCGGCTCCAAGACCGACGGCTCCCGGGCCGCGATCGTGCTGGCCGACCCCGACCAGGCCCGCGAGTTCGTGGCCGCGACCGCCGTGGACGCGCTGGCCGTGGCGATCGGCACCTCGCACGGGGCGTACAAGTTCGACTCCCCGCCGGACGGCTCGGTGCTGCACATGGCGCTGATCGAGAAGATCGCGGCCCAGGTTCCCGAGACCCATCTCGTGATGCACGGTTCGTCGTCGCTGCCGGCCGAGCTGCGCGAGCAGAACAACCGGTACGGCGCCGGGCTGCCCGAGTCGTGGGGCGTGCCCGACGCCGAGAAGGTCCGCTCGATCGCCATGGGCGTCCGCAAGATCAATCAGGGGATGGACTCGCATCTCGCCTTCACCGGGGCCGTGCGCGAGTCGCTCGGCATCGACGGGCTCAACGTCGACCCGGCGCCCTATCTGCGGGCCGGCCGCGAGGCCATGCAGCGCATGGTGGCGGCGCGGATGCGCATCTTCGGCTCGGCCGGTCAGGCCGGCTATCTGTCTGGGGGAACCGCATGATCGACCACGTCTACCTGGTGGCCAACGGCGACCAGCGCCTGTCCGCGAACCGGCTCTGCTGGCCCGCTCAGCAGCGGTTCGAGGCGTTGCTGGTGGCCGCCCTGGAGAGCCGCGGCGTCACCGTGACCCGGGCCCACCCGGCCGAGACGCCCGAGGGCCACGGCTTCATCGCCTCGCAGGCGCAGGGCCTGGCCGTGTTCGCCGGCATCCCGGCCGACGCCCCGGTCGTGATGGCCGAGGGCGTGTGGATGTTCTCCCAGCAGGTGCTCGGCGGCCTGCTGCGGCACCGCGGCCCGGTGCTGACCGTGGCCAACTGGGAGGGGGAGTGGCCCGGCCTGGTCGGCCTGCTCAACCTCAACGCCTCGCTGACCAAGGCGGGCCGCCCGTACGAGACGGTGTGGAGCCGCACCTTCGACGACGCCTGGTTCGGCGAGCGGCTCGGCGAGTGGCTGCGCGACGGCGTCATCCGGCACGACCTGTCCCACGTCAAGCCGTTCGACGGTTCCTCGGTCACCGGCCGGGCCCGGGAGGTGGCCGACGAGGTCGTGGCGGGGATCCGGGCCAAGGGCGTCATCATGGGCGTGCTCGATGAGGGCTGCATGGGCATGTACAACGGGATCATCCCCGACGAGCTGCTGTTCCCGCTCAGCGTCTTCAAGGAGCGGATGTCGCAGTCGGCCCTCTATGCCGAGACCCTGCTCGTCACCGAGGAGGAGGCCGTTCTCGCGCTGGACTGGCTGACCGGGCGCGGGATGACCTTCCAGTTCGGCACCGACGGAGAGACCGAGCTGACCCGCGAGCAGGTCATCCTCCAACTGCGGATGTACGCGGCCATCGCCCGCATGGCCGACCGGTTCGGTGTCGACGTGATCGGCATCCAGTATCAGCTCGGCCTGGCCGACGTGCTGCCCGCCTCCGATCTCGCCGAGGGACTGCTCAACAACGCCGACCGCCCGCCGGTGACCCGCGCCGACGGCAGCGTCATCCGCGACGGCGAGCCGATCACGCTGTTCAACGAGGCCGACGAGGGCTCCGGCCTGGACGCGCTGATCACCACCCGGGTCAGCCGGGCGCTCGGCCAGCCGGTCGAGACCACCCTGCACGACGTCCGGTGGGGTGACGCCGACGCCAGCGGCACGGTCGGCGACTTCGTGTGGGTCTTCGAGATCTCCGGCGCCGTCCCGCCGTCGTTCCACATCGACGGGTACGCCGGCACCGACTCGCGCCGCCAGCCCGCGCTCTACTTCAAGATGGGCGGCGGCACCGTACGCGGCATCTCCCGCCCCGGCGAGCTGGTCTGGTCGCGTATCTGGGTCGAGGGCGGCGCCCTGCACATGGACCTCGGCCGCGCCACCGTGGTCGAGCTGCCGGAATCGGAGACGGAACGCCGGTGGGCCGCGACCACTCCGGAGTGGCCGATCATGCACGCTGTGCTGCACGGGGTGGACCGCGACCAGTTCATGGCCCGGCACAAGTCCAACCACATCCAGGTCAGCTATGCCTCCGACGCCGCGGCGGCGGACGAGGTGCTGGCGGCCAAGGCGCTCGCCGCGCAGCAGCTCGGCCTGAACGTCAACCTCTGCGGGATCACGGGAGAGTAAGTGGACGTCTACATCGGCGTCGACGTCGGCACCGCCAGCACCAAGGGCGTGGCCGTCGCGGCGGACGGACGCATCGTGGCCCGGGCCCAGGTCGCCCACGGCACCAGCAATCCGCGACCGGGCTGGTTCGAGCACGACGCGGAAACCGTCTGGTGGGCCGACTTCCGGCGCGTCATCGGAGAGCTCACCACCGACGCCCGGCACCGTCCCGCCGGGCTCGCGGTCAGCGGGATCGGCCCGTGCCTGCTGCCCGCCGACGAGGATGGCCGGCCGTTGCGGCCGGCCATCCTGTACGGCATCGACACCCGGGCCTCGTCCGAGATCTCTGATCTGGCCGAGCGGTGGGGCACGGAGGCGATCGTCGCGCGCGGCTCGGTGCTGACGTCTCAGGCGGTCGGGCCCAAGCTGCTGTGGCTGTCCCGGCACGAGCCGGAGGTGTTCGCGGCCACCCGCAAGATGTTCATGGCCAGCTCGTTCCTGGTGCACCGGCTGACCGGTGCCTATGTGCTCGACCATCACTCGGCCAGCCAGGTCAGCCCGCTCTACGACCAGCGGACCGGTTCCTGGGACCTCTCTTGGTGGAGCGAGATCGCGCCGGACGTAGCGCCCCCGCCGCTGGCCTGGGCCAACGAGATCGTCGGCCACGTCACCGCCGACGCGGCGGCGCTGACCGGGCTGCCGGTCGGGTTGCCGGTCACCGCGGGCACGATCGACGCCTGGGCCGAGGCCGAAAGCGTGGCTGTCCGCGACCCGGGCGACGTGATGCTGATGTACGGCAGCACGATGTTCCTGATCGCGATGGCCGACCGGCCGCTGACCAGTGCCCACCTGTGGCCGACGCTCGGGGTGCGCCCCGGCGTCACCTGTCTGGCCGGCGGCATGTCCACGGCCGGGTCGGCCACGGCGTGGTTGTCGTCGTTGACCGGCGCGGACTTCGCCTCCTTGACGGCGGAGGCGGCGGCCGTTCCGGCGGGCAGCGACGGGCTGCTCATGCTGCCGTACCTGGCCGGTGAGCGGACCCCGATCTTCGACCCGCAGGCCCGCGGCGTGGTGGCCGGGCTGACCCTGGCCCACACCCGGGGGCACCTCTATCGGGCCGCGCTGGAGGGGGTCGGTTTCGGCGTACGGCACAACCTCGCCGCGATGACGGACGCCGGCGTGGTGCCCCGCCGGGTGGTGCCGGTCGGGGGCGGAACCACGGGCGACCTGTGGACGCAGATCGTCAGCGACGTCACCGGGCTGGTGCAGGAGCTGCCCCGCGAGACGGTCGGGGCCGCGTACGGCGACGCGATGCTGGCCGCCGAGGTGGCCGGCCTCGGCACGGCCGACTGGAACCCGACCGTACGCCGCATCGAACCCGGCTCCTCCGCACTTTACGACTCGCGGTTCGCCGACTATCTGGAGCTCTACACCTCGACGGCCGACCTCGTACATCGCCTCGGGACTTCTGTCTGAGGAAGCGAAAGTTATATCGATGGCGGGCTATCTTTTGACTGTGGCGAACGTTAGCGTCGATTTCAGTCGACGTCCTCAGTGGGAGTTCGCATGTTCACATCCCCCGTGTCCCGCCGTCAGATCCTCACCGCCTCCGCCGGAGCGGCCGCCGCGATCGGCGCCGCCGGAATCCCCGTCCTCGCCACCGGCGCCCCGGCCCTGGCCGCGCCGGGCGGCGGCAACGGCCCGCTCCGCGTCGAACCGCTGATCCCGGCCGGCAACCGCGGCATCATCCTCTACAGCGTCCGCGACCGGATCACCGCCGCGCCGGACGACTCCGGGGTGCCGTACGGCTTCGAGCGGGTCCTGGCCCGGCTGGCCGAGATCGGCTACAAGGAGGTCGAGTTCGCCGGCTACACCCAGAACACCTCGATCCTGGGCCGGCAGATCACTCCCGCCGAGATCCGCAAGATCCTGGACGACAACGGGCTGGTCGCCAACGGCACCCACACCACGATCAACGCCGCCTCCTTCAACGAGCAGCTCGACATCGCCGGGACGCTCGGCATGAAGCACATCGGCACCGGCGGCGACCCGAGCGGCAGCTCCTACAAGAGCGACTGGGACGCGGCGGCCGACCTGTGGAACGAGCTCGGCCGCACGGCCCGCGGGCGCGGGATCAAGCTCTACACGCACAACCACGACTCCGCGTACGGGTTCCTGCTCGACGTCGGCCCGCTCGACGCCAACGGCCGTCCCACCCGGTCGACCGGGCAGCGCAAGCTCGAGTACTTCTTCACGAAGACCGAGCCGGAGTACGTGTTTTTCGAGATGGACATCTATTGGGCGTACGTGGCCCGGTTCAAGCACCACACGTACACCGACTCCCGCGGCGCCGCCCGCGAGAGCCTGTTCGACCCGATCCTCACCGTCGCGCCGCGCACCGAACGGTTCCCGCTGTTCCACGCCAAGGACGGCGACAAGGCCCCGTCGGCGGGCGACGGCTACAACATGGTGCCGCTGGGCGAGGGCGACATCAATTTCCAGCAGTTCTTCGAGGTGATCGGCCGACAGGACTACCACCACGCCAACTGGGAGCACGACGGCGCCCCGGGCGGCGCGGGCAACCCCGGCCAGTCGATCAACTTCGCCGACATCAGTTACCGCAACATGTCCGAGCTCACCATCTACCGCCGCTGACGGACCTGTCGGATCCGCCCTCTCCCGATCGTGGAGAGGGCATGGACACCCGCCGCATGTTCGAACTGATCGAGCCCATCTGCCTCGTCACCTTCTTCGCCGACGAATGCAACGAGGAACTGGCCGCGCTCGGCCACCGCACCTACTGGGACGGCTACTTCGCCAGCCGGGCCGCGCCGCTCGGGCGGGTGCCCGCCGAGGTGGTGCACGCCGCGTTCTACAGCTTCGCCGAGGGCGAGGCGGCCCGGCACATCCCGAGCGCGTGGGCGACGATCCCGCCCGAGGAATCGATCGCCGCCCGGCTGCGGGGGAGTGCGGCTTCCGTACGGCGGATCGTCGGCGACCCGCCCGGACTGACCCGCGCCGCCGACCTGCTCACCAAGGCCGCGACGAGCGCACCCACCAACGGCCGGATGATGTACGCCGGCATGCGCACCCTCGACATCCCGAGCGACCCGGTGGCCCGGCTCTGGCACTCGGCGACCATGCTGCGCGAGCACCGCGGCGACGGGCACATCGCCGCCCTGGTCGGCGCGGGCATCGGCGGCACCGAGGCGCACGTGATCAGCGCGCTGGCCCACGGCATCTACCCGGCCGAGTCGTTCGGCCGCATCCACCACCTGCCGAAGAAGCGCCTGGCCGAGGTCATGACCGGCCTGCGCGACCGCGGGCTGATCGACGCCGACGGCCGCTTCACCGACGCCGGCCGCGAACTCCGGCAGAGCATCGAGGACCTGACCGACGAGCTGGCCGCCCCGCCCTACGAAGCGCTGACCGCGGCCGAGCTCGACGAGCTGATCGCCGAGCTCGAACCGATCACCGCGAAGCTGGTGGCCGCCGGCTCCCGCTGACCATCAGCCGCAGGCGCCGTAGCGGGCGCTGCGGAAGTGCTTGATGACGTCGGCCGGAACGCCCGGGCAGATGTCGGCCGTACCGCTGCTGAGCACCGTCCAGGAGCCGGAGGCGTGCTTCCACACCACGTACGACTCGTCGGAGTTCGAGCGTTCGGGCACCGTGGTGGCCGCGTAGCCCTCGAAGCAGACGATCTTGGTGAACGTGGAGTCGGGGAACACGCCGTCATCGGGGTGTGCGGCCAGAGCCTTCTGCAGCGTCTTGTTGGTCACCGGGCAGGGCCCGGCCGGGGACGCTGGCGGGCGCGTCGTGGGCGCGGTGGTCGGCTCGGCCGAGGCCGAGGGCGTCGGCGAGGGGGCGGCGATGGTCGCCGACGGACTGGGTGCGACGGCCGGAGCCGCTTCGCCGCCGACCCGTTCCACGCCGGCCGAGCATCCGGTGAGCACGAGAGCGGCGCCGGTGACGACCAGGAGGTGCTTGAGCATCTGAGGTTCCCCGTTCAGGTATCGCTTGACTGTGTATCTGGTGCGATGCCATCCCGGACGACTCAGTTCTCATGATCGGGTAACGGATGTGTAACGACGGTGGCCGGCGCCGGACGCAGCGAGACGGAGA
Organism: Paractinoplanes bogorensis; assembly: GCF_018829635.1. GTDB lineage: Bacteria > Actinomycetota > Actinomycetes > Mycobacteriales > Micromonosporaceae > Actinoplanes > Actinoplanes bogorensis. Next base: position 156,770 of record NZ_JAHKKG010000010.1, on the reverse strand, counting down.
GCGCGAGATGCGCCCCGGCCGGGGCGAGACCGAGCATCACATGGCGCGGAGCATGCCGGCCGGGCGGGTCGGCGGGGCCGGGTGCGAGTCGGTGATAGCCCGGCAGAGCGGCGCCGAGGTGAGCCAGCGCGGCGTCCACCCGGCACCGCACCCGGCCGTCGTGGCCGGCCAGGTCGGCGGCCGCGGCGAAGACGGCGACCTCGGTGCGATCGGCACCGGCCCGCCGGGCGACGCTGCCACCGAAACGGGCGGTGGGCAGCGGCCGGGCCGGTCCGCCGGCCGGTTCCCCGGCCAGCAGCCGCAGCACCGCCGTCATCCGCGGCAGCGACGCGCCGGCCCGGCCGAGGCGCAGGATCCCGGCGAGCCGGGGAAAGTCGAGCGGGCCGAGCCGCCAGTAGAACTCGGCCCGGCCGGTCGACGGCTCGTAGCCGGCCATCCGCAGTCGCTCCGCACCCGGCGGCCGGGGAACGGGCGCGCCGGTCAGGGCACGGCCGAGCGCCGCTTCGGCGTCCGGCGCGAGCGGGGGAACCTCGACGTAGATCTTGGCCCGGTCGCCGTTCTCGCCGTGCCGCAGACCGACCCAGGCCCCCCAGCGCAGGGACTGCCCCTTCTGGACGCCGGACAGCGCGGCGGCGGCCGGATCCGGCAGCCGGTGGCCGAGGCGGTCGAGCAGGTCGCCGGCGATGCGCAGCCGGTCCTGTCCGGGTGTCTCGGGGCCGGCCACCTCGGCGGTCCAGCGCACCGACCCGGGCTGCCCGGTGACGAAGCTCAGCTCGGCCGGATATCCGTCCGGGGTCAGCCGGCTGAAGCACCCGGCCGCCTCGGGCATCGCGGTGCGGCACACGGCGGCCAGCACCTCGGCCATCACCGGGCGGGCCCGGGCCGCCGCGGCCGGGGCGACGTCGGCGAGCCGGGCGACGGCATCCAGCAGCGGGGCGGCGGTCACGGGCCGGGGGTGAAGGTCCAGCCGTCCAGGAAGCCCTCGTCCATGCGGTTGTCCTGGCCGCGCAGCTGGGGTGTCTGGGTGGCGTCCGGGTGGCCGGGCCGGATGTGCTTGGTCATCAGCTGCTGCACCGAGGTGCGCAGCCCGGCCTGCACCTCGCGATACGACGGCGGGGTGACCACCGACCGGTTGAACGTCTCGAGCAGTGCCTGGGTCAGCAGGCCGTGCCCGATGGCCGAGCTCTCCCAGGTCGACTCGTCGTAGCGGCAACCGGACAGCAGCGTCGACCGGGACGAGCGGACCAGCACCCGGTCGAGGTCCTCGTCGAGGTCGATCGTGCCGTCGTCGCGCGGCCGCACGCCCGACACGTTGCCCGCGAGCTCGGCGTGCCGGTCGGTGGGCAGGCAGATGCCGCACGGGATGAGCGTGCGCAGCCGCGCGCAGATCAGGTCGCGCAACTCGTCGGCGTAGCGCAGGCTGCGCACCTTGGTCACCGTGTTGTCGGTGTCGTGCAGACCGCCCGAGTGGCAGGCGTCGATCACCAGCGTGAAGTTGCAGACCTCGGGGTGCAGCCCGTCCGCGATGCGCGCGAAGTCCCAGTCGGTCAGATAGTCGCCGGACGCCGGCACGAGCGCCTCGTAGTAGGAGTCGACGTCGCGGTGCCCCGAGTCGGCGCGCACCCGGGCCCCGTGCCCGGAGTAGTAGAAGACAGCGACGTCGCCGGGCTCGGCGATGCTGGTGATGTACGAGAGCGCGCGCAGGATGGTGGCCCGGGTCGCCTGGCGGTCGGCGTAGTAGTAGATGTCCTCCGGGCGCAGCCCGAACGCGTCGATCAGCGTGTGATAGAACGCCGCCGCGTCGGCCACGCTCCAGCTCAGGTCGGATTCCAGGGTCGGATCCTGGATCGAGTAGTCGTTGATGCCCACCACGACAGCACGTTTCGTCATCGGTTCACCTCGACGCGTTCCAGGGCTGGAGGAAGCCCTCGTCCATCCGGCCCAGCTGGCCGTAGAGCTGCGGTTCCTGCACGTGGCCGAATTTCGACGCCGCGGCCTGCACCCCGGCTCGCAACGTGTCGAGCACGTCGGAGTAGGACTCGTCGAACCCGGACCGGTCGACCATCTCGAGGATCGCCGAGGTGAAGAGCCCGTGCCCGCCCGCCTCCAGCGCCGTCTGCCAGTACTGGCAGGCCGACAGCAGGGTCGCCTTGGCCGATCCGACGAGCGTCTTGTCCCGGTCGGTGTCGAGGTCGGTGAACCCGCGGTCACCGAGCACGGGTGAGCTGACGTTGCCGTCCATCGCGGTCGCCCCGGGCGGCAGGCAGGCGCCGCACGGGATGAGCGTCTGGATGTGCTCGATGACCGCGAGCACGTCGGCGTCCATCGGCACGCTGCGCGGCACGGCCTGGGCCTCGGCGTCGGCCCGGTGCAGCCCGCCGGAGTGGCAGCTGTCCATGATGAGGGTGAAGTTGACCTCGCCCGGTCGCAGCCGCTCGGCCATCTGTTCGAGGCGGCGGTCGAAGATCCAGTCACCGGTGGCCGGGATGATCGCCTCGTAGTAGCGGGTGTTCGTCGCGTCCTTCGTGGCCGGGAGGATGCCGCCGTGCCCCGAGTAGTAGAAGCAGACGACGTCGCCGGGCGCCGAGGCGTCGATCATCGCCCGCAACGTGCCCAGGATGCGATCGCGGCCGGCCTGCTGGTCGAGCAGCAGATGCACCTCCTCGAAGCCGAAGGCGGTGGTCAGCAGGGCGTACATGTCCTTGGCGTCGGTCACACAGCCGGTCAGAACGGGGAAGCTCAGGCCCAGGGCGGCGCTGCGCTGCCGCTGTCTCGAGTAGTCGTTGATGCCGACCACAAGGGCTCGTCTCGTCATCGTCGTCTCCGTCTCAGCGCACGAAGATGCGGGGGTTGGTGGTCTCCTCGGGGTCCTGCGTGCGCGGCCCGTCCGCGGTGATCGTGGTGATCGTGTAGCGGAAGGTCCGCCGGGCCGGGTCGGGCACCGCGATGCGGTGCAGGCGGGTCTGGCGGCCCGACTCGGGCGTGAACTCGAGCGAGACCTGGCGCTGGTAGTGGTTGGCGGCGTCCTGGTAGTCGATGTCGAGGATCGCCATCTGGACCGCCGGGGCGAGCAGGGGCCGCACCTCGAGCACGAGCCGGCCGGCGTACGGATCAGCCACGTTGACCACCTCGCCGGCGATCGGTCCCGGGCTGCGCAGCACCTTCTCGCCGCCCCCGGGCAGGCGGTAACGCAGCTCGGTCTCGTAGCGCTGGGTGATCCGGCGGCCGTCGGCGTCGCGGCGAACCGGTGTCCGGACGCGCCACGTGCGGGCCGGATCCCCCTCGGTGAAGCGGAAAACGCGGCTCGGGCCCGGCCCGCCCGCACCCTCCAGGGTGATCGTGGCGGTGACCTCGTCCACGGCCCCCCAGTCGAGCAGCGGATCGGGGCGCACCTCGATCTCGGAGAAATTCAGGTGTTCGTACGGGTTGATCTCGTACCGCCGGTCGTCGGTCAGCTCGGCCGGGATGTCCACCTCGAACCGGTCGCCCTCCCAGCCGCTCTGCGGGTCGAAGTTGTACTCGACCTGGCGCCGGTAGGAGGTGGCCTGGATGGTCGCCATCGGCACCTTCCACGCCTTGACGGTCGGCGCCGGCTCGGCCTTGGTGAAGAGGAAGTCGGTGTGCTTGTGATGGGCCGGATCGCTCGGGTCGCCGTAGTCGAGGACGACCTGCACCGAGTTGAGGCCGATGCGGGCGAAGTCGATCTGCCTGATCGCCTCGACGTCGAAGTCGCGGAAGAAGGCGTCGTCCAGGTCGACCCGCCGCACCAGGCCACCCCGGTCGAGGTCGGCGGTGAGGACGTCGAGGAAACCCTGCGCGTTGTACGGCATCTGCACCGCCTCGGACCGGTGGTACTCCAGGGTCAGCGTGCGTTTCTCCTCCTGACGTACGAACTTGAGCTTGAAGCTGACCGGCGAGATCGAGGCCCCCAGGTCGTTGCCGCGCCCGGCGATGGCCGACGGGTCGAAGCCGATTCCGGTGGTGGGTGCGGCCGGCGCCTGCGGGCTGGCCCCGCCGACCCCGGTACCCGCGCTCGGCGGCAGGTCGGGCGCGGCCGGTGTCTCGGGCGGAACGGTCAGGGCCGGGGACTGCTTCGAGCCGGTGTCGTGGTCGGGGTCGCCGGGCTGGGCCTTGGAGCTGGGCGGTTTGGCCGGCGCGGGCGGGGTGGGACCGCCGGCCTCGGGTTTGGCCGGCGGCGTGGTCGGGGCCGGACGCAGCTTCTGGCCGAGCGCGACGACGTCGTTGAGCCCGGCCGCACTCGCCGGGGTGCCGGCCAGTTTGCCCGGCGTGAGCACGGGTTCGAAGTACTTGGCGAGCAGGTTCTCCTTGAAGAAGTCGAGCGCCCACTTCTCCTTCTCGGCGCGGTCCTGCGCGGTCGAGAAGTTCTTCACCACGATCTTGATCGCGCCGTCCTGCACGAGTTTCTCGAACCCGGCGTCGAGGCCGGCCCGCACGTAGTAGATCTGCGCCTCCAGGCTGGCGCTGAACTGGGTGAAGACTCGCGACATGTCGGCCGTGATGGTTACGTCGAGGGCCGGGCGCAGGCCGGTGTACGTCAGGTCGTAGAGCACACCGACCGGCACGCTGCCGCCCTCGAGGCTCTCCCGGACGATCGTCGCGCCCGCCTTGCTGAGCTTCAGCGTGAAGATCGCGTTGTTGGTGCCGCCGAGCGACGGCGTGGTGGCGCCGCTGATCCGCTCGACCACGCGGAAGGTGCCGTCGGCGGCCACCGTCGCCGTGCCGCCCGGGCCCTCCAGATCGAGGGCCATGCAGCGTACGGTGCCCTCGTCGAACTGCACCGGGGTCAGCTCGACCGGTCCGCCGGCGATCGCCCGCAACCTGGTCCGGATGCGGCGCTCGACCTCCTTCTCCAGCCGCAGGTCGACCTCGAGCATGAGGAACCCGCCGGCCTCGAGGGCGTTCCCGGCCGCGCCGACGTACTGGATGAGCTCGATCCGGGGCTTCCCCCGCCGGTCGCGGGCGAGTTGCACGGGCCCCGGCAGATACCAGTAGCGGGTGGGGTCGGCGTCGTCGGGGAAGCAGGTGATCCCGTCCACGGTCACCGTGCCGGCACTGCCGAGAAGCAACATGAGACCCTCCGTCAGGACTGCGCGGGGACGATGAACTGGCGGCGGTCGGTGCGCACCGGGGCCGACCGCACCGACAGGCCGTTCTGGAACCGGCGCTCGACGACGATCTGGTACTCGCCGGTCTCGCCGTCCGGGAAGTCGTACTCGAAGAACTCGGCCGGGGCGTCGTGGGCCGGGAAGGCGAAGAGCCGGTGGAACTTGCCGTCGCCGCCCTCGTAACTCAGGTCGGCGATCAGCTCGCGCAGCTCCGTCGCGGCGAACGGCGTGCCGTCGGGCCGCACCTCGACGACGCGGTGGGCGGTCGGCTCGAGCTGCACGATCACCCGGCGCTGGCGGGTCATCGACTCCGGGATCTCGATCAGGTCGCCGTCCTCGCGCAACAGCGTCACCCGGTAGGACAGCAGGAACGGATGGTTGGCGGCGGTCTCGACCGCCACCTGCCGCAGACCCCGGTTGTCCTTGTCGAACTGCACGTTGTACTCGGTGACGAGGGCGGTGTCCGGGTCGCGGTAGAACAGATCGACGAAGACGAAGCGCAGCCCGTCGAAGACCCCGGGTGCGACCACGGTCACCGGCACCCGGTTGGCCGCCGGATGCCGCACCACGACCTCCTCGCTGTCGGCGCGCCGCCAGTCGGTCTGCCGGTCGCTGAGGCCGCCGCCGTGGTAACGGATGCGGTAGTCGAAGCCGGTCAGCTCCGGATCCATCTGGAACTGGCGCCAGGTGGCGGCCGGCGCCTGCTCGTCGAGCCGCACCACGTCGTCCTGGGCGATCGCGTGCGTCTTGTCGGCGTACCGCAGCTGCACCTCGATCTGCGGGAACTCGGTCAGCAGGCCGGCCGGCAGGAACCGGATCGGGATGGGCGTCACCGTGTAGAGGTCGCGGGCGATCACCTCGACGTGGTCGGTGGTGTAGGTGCGGGGCGCCGACTGCAGCTGGGCCGGGCGCTCGCTGGTGTCGGCGCCGGTGAAGCTGACCGTGAAGTCGACCTCCACCGCACGGCGGACGACACCCCGCTCGACGATGCTGTCGAACACCACGGTCCCGGTCTGCCCGGTGGCGGTGAGCGCGACGTCGTGCTGCTCGCTGCCGTAGCGAACCCGGACGGTGATCCGCGAGATCCCGTCGGCCGCGAAGTCGGCCAGCGCGGACACCTCGACGGTCCGCTTCTCGAAGAACGGATCGGGCGTCACCGCCTCGATGAAGTCGTCGATGTCGAGGCCGAGCACCCCGACCAGCCCGGACAGGCCCTGCAGGTGGGCCTGCGGGTGGATGGACCGCCGGATGGTGGTGCTCGAGGTGACGTCGGCCTTGAACGTGCGCTCGTCGGTCCGTTCGACCTTCTGCCGCCGGAAGGTGAACAGCCCGTCGGCGCCGCCGGAGTGGAACGCCTTGCGCAGCGAACTGATGCCGTGTGCGGTCTGGTCCCATCCGTCGGTCTTCTGGGTGATCGGGTCGAGCGAGGGCACGAAGAACTTCTCCAGGATCATGCCCTTGAGCTCGTCGAGAAGCTCGTCGCGCTGGTCGATGACGGCGGCGTCGTCCTCGTCGTCGGGCACGAACGTGGCCACGTCGATCTTGATGACCTGGGCCTCGACCAGGCTGTCGACGATCTCCGACACCTTGACCTCGTGCAGCATCGAGCTGGAGCCGACGGTCTGCTCGAAGTGGTCCTGCACCCGCTCCCAGTCGGCGTCGATGGTGAACCGGAAGGCCGGGCGCAGCGCCAGGAACTCGAGGTCGTAGATGACGCCGAGGGGCATGATGTCGCCGCGCATGGCCGCCTCGACGATCGCCACCCCGTCCGGCTTCAGCGCCACCGAGAAGATCGCCCGGTTGTCGCCGTAGAGAGCGGGCGACACGGAATGGCTGACGGCCGCCACGAAGTCGTCGGCCGTGGTCGCCGGCGTGACCGGTTGGGCCGAGGGCACACCGGGCTCCCGGCCGAGCATGATCAGGCGTACCGTCCCGCCGGTCAACGGCAGCGGTGACAGCCGGGGCGGGCGGCGCAGACCGGCGAGGCTCTCGAGCTCGGCCACGATGTCGGCCTGCTCGTCCGGGCGCAGGCCGAGGGTGGTGTCGAAGACCAGGATCCCGGCCCGGTCCCCGTCGGGCGAGGTGAACTTGAACAACTTCAGGACCGGCACCTCGGCCCCGGTCAGCGGGTTGCGCCGCAACGCCAGCCGGGGCTCGATGGGGGCGTAGTAGTACTGCTCCTCGTCCTCGCTGTCGCGCATGAGCGACACGCCGTTGATGACGTACAGGGGTGGGGCGAGTGACAACACGGAACCACCTCAGGGCATCTCGAGGACGAGGGCGGTACGGGTCTCGTCGGTCTTGGGGCCGACCGTCTTCCGGCCGCCGCCGGTGAAGAAGTAGTCCGCGGTCCAGGTGTACTCGCGCCGGCTCTCGTTCCTGATCTCGGTGTGGAACGTCTGCGAGGCGCTGTTGCCGCGGAACACGAAGGTCTTGTGCTGGTGGATGCCGTTGTCGTCGTCGTCGTACTTCAGCTCGACCGTCACCAGTCGCAGCAGGGGGAAGTCGAGCCAGTCGGGGATCACCTCGACCTCGAGCTCGCCGGGCGGCGGCGGGCCCACGGTGATCGTCGACACGGCGACCCGGGGATCGGCGATCTCCTCCTCGCGCCCGCTGCGGAAGACGATCAGGCCGGTGTAGCTCAGGACCCCGTCGGCCCCGGTGATCACCGGGAAGATCCAGTCGAAGAACGGGTTGCCGGCGTTGAGCGCCACCGAGCGGGTGACGACGTAGTCGTCGGCCTCGTCGCGGTAGGTCAGGTCGAGGTGGATCTGGTCGACGTCGTGGGTCAGGTCGCCGCGCGCCCGCACGCTGACCCGGCGGTTGACGAAAACGTCGTCGATGTAGAGCTCGTCGGTCGTGCCGTCCTTCTCCTTGGTGACGAATTCGCGGCCGTCGGCCAGGGTGAACTTCACCCGGTAGAAGTAGGGCTGGTTGCGGGTCGCCGAGATCACCCGCTGCCACCGGTGCAAGCGGTGCTCGCGGTCGATCTCGAACGCGTTCTCGAAGGCGGCCACGCCGGCCGCCGGGTCGGCGTAGCGCAGGGTCACCCGGACGCTCGCCACCTGGGTGAAGTCGATGTCGCCGGCGATCACGGCGATGTCGAGGATGCCGGCGTCGGAGACCTCGATGGTCTGGATGGCGTCGGACAACGGCATCGGGGTCGGCCGGGTCTCGAACGGTACACCGCCCCCGCGATAGTTGACCTTGTAGCTGAAGTCGTAGGTCTTCACGCCGGGAGCGAGCGGGGCGATGAACCGGGCCACCTCGTCGGTGCCGGTGAACCGGTACTCGCCGTCGATGTCGCCGGCCGGTCCGTCCGAGTCGATCAGCAGCATCGGCTCGCCGGCGTAGTCGAGCCGCGCCTCGACCGAGTGCACCGGCAGGTCCGAGAAATCGGTGCCCATCTGCACGTTGACCCGGACGGTCCGGAAGAACTCGTGGTTGGCGTCGATCAGATCGATGAACTTGTCCGGATCGATGGCCTGGCCGTTCGCGTCGACCAGGGCGCTGAGCGCGGGCAGAGTGCTGGGCACCGTGTCCAGCTCCTCGACGGTCGCCTTCTCGGTGTAGTTGATCGTGAACGAGTCGACCTGGCTCTGATGGAAGTCGAGGTGCGAGTCCTCGATGCCGTCCGGGGGCTTGCGATCGCCGTCGGACGGCGGAGCCATCTGCAGCACCATGCGCCGGCCGATGGTGTCCTCGAGACTCTTCTGCGCCCACTCCTTGACCTTTTCGACCGCCTTGTCGTTCTCGTCGTTGCGCGGGAGACCCTCGCGGTGGATGACGATCTTCGTGCTCTCCGATTGTTCGAGCCGGGAACTGACGCTGCGGCGGTACTTGTCCTCGGCCCAGAAGTGCCACTCGGCGTCGATGTCCTCGGTGAACGTGTAGAACTTGGCCGCGTCGAACGACGCCGTGACGGTCAGCGGTGGCAGCGCGCCGAACCAGCGCACGTTGTAGACGATCTGGAACAGGCTCGCGCCGTCGCCGCGCAGGGCGGCGTTGACCACCGCGGCGCCGTGCTCGCTGATCTCGAAGCTCCAGGACGAGACCCGCCGGCCGAACCGCGACGGGCGGCCCGGGTTGGTGATCCGCTCGAAGAAGGTGTTGTCCGCGCCGATCAGATTGGCCTGGCAGGTGGCGTCGGTCAACGCGATGTCCCGCAACTGCACCGGCCGGGACGGCACACCGCGGGTCTGCGCGATCGCATCGACCTGGGTCTGCAGGGCCGCCGTGATCAGCGCTCGTTTGTCGTCGGGCACATAGAACTCGGTGTCGCAGACCAGATATCCGCCCTTGAAGCCGTCCGGCCGGTCGACCCGGGTGCGATAGAAGAAGAAGCGCACCCGGGGGATGCCACGGTCGTCGACCCGCCACGTCGGCTCGTTGGGCCGCAGGTGGAAGACGTGCCACAGGTCGGGTTCGTCGTCGCCGAACACGGTCGCGTTGTGCATCACCTGGGTACGGAAGGACTCGAGCACGAGGGTCTCCTGTCAGGGTGTGGGCGTTGTCCAGCCGGCGACGTCGGCGTGCAGGTCGACGCCGAGGGTCACCGGGACGACCTCGGTCACGACGGCGCTGATCCGTCTCGGCGCGGCGGCCACCTCGCGCAACGCGGCCGCGGCCGCGGTCACGACCCGGTCGGTGTTGTGGACGACCACCTCGGGCGGTGCCGCCAGGGGTGCGGCGGTGCAGGTCAGGGTCAGCACGCCGGCGTCGATCAGCCGGCGCACCTCGGCCTCGGCGTCCTCGACGGGCGTGGCCACCACCCCGGCGACGTCCCCCGCGCACGTCGCCGTGACCGTGGTCTCGCGCTCGTACGCGAAATGGCAGGTCACCTCGAGCTGCCCGCGTTCCCCGGCGATCGCGGCCCGCACCCGGTCGGCCGCCTTGCCGTCCACGGTCGCCGCGAGCAGCACCTTGTACGGGGGCGTGGACGACGGCGGCGCCGACGCGAGGACCTGGTCGTCGGCGGGCAGCCGCAACTCGGCCGGCCCGGCCCGGCCCGGCGGCGGGGCGAGCTGCAGCAGGCCGGGGCCGGCCAGGCCGAGCCGGGCGGCCACGGCCGGACGCAGCTGTTCGAGCTCGTCCGCGGTCGGCGGCAGGCACGCGGCCACCTGCACCGCGACCCGGCCGGGCAGTTCGGTGAGGAAGATCTGGGGCTTGCCGCGGGTACGGACGGCGTCCGGTGGTCCGGGTTCCCACCAGACCCGGGCGGGGTTGCCGGGATCGAGGTGGAAGCGCACCCCGGAGACCTCGAGGACGTCGATCTCGACCGGCTCGCCCGGCGGACGGATCGACGACCAGGGCCCGGGTGCGCCGGTCCGGTCGAGCACCCGGAAGCGGTAGCCGGTGGCGAAGACCGAGCCGTTGAACCAGCGGAAGATCGCCTCGGGGCGGTCGGCCGTGAAGGTGAGCCGGGTCGTGCCGGTGGACCCCTCGGGCTGGAACTCGGCGGCGATCAGCGAGACCCCGGCCGGGACCAGGCAGCGCACCGGCACCGCGTTGGCGCCGTGGAACGGGAAGTGGAAGCGTGCGATCGGGCCCGGTTCGGGCAGGTCGATCCGGGCCGTACGCCCGTCGGGGCCGGTAGCGGTCACGACGGCCCGGGCGACGGTGGCCCCGATCGGCAGCACGAGGGTGCGACCGGGGCGGGCGGGATCGAGTTCGGCCGACCACGATCCCGGCCCGTCCGGGTCCTCCCACGCCAGCGTCACGGTGAGCACGGCCAGGTCGAGCAACGCGGGCTCGGCCGCCACGCTCCGGAACCGGACCCCGAAGTCGGCCGGGCCGACCAGCACGGCCGGGGCGGCGGTGGTCCGGGCCGGGCCCTCGATCGCGGCGCCGGGCCGGTCGCGCAGGTGGACGACGGTGCTGACCTCGACCTCGGGCGACTCGGTGGGCGACAGACGCAGCAGCACGCGGCCGCGGTCGTCCGGCGCCGACAGCGGGACGAACTCGTCGATGGCGGCCGGACGGCCGGGCCCGGGCGGCTTGCGCAGACGTACGCCGAGCACGGCGCCGTCGCGCGGGCCGGGCAGGTTGCCGACGACCGAGACCGGACGGAACCCGGTCGGCACCGGCGGCACGTCGACGAAGCGCCGGAACGCGTCGGGGCCGAACGTGCGGAGCGGCTCGTCCAGCGCCGCGCCGGCGTCGAGGGCCAGCACGACCGGGAACGGCGCGGCGATCTCGGCCCGCAGATCCCACTCCACCTCGGCCTCGTCCCCGGCGCCGGGCGGACGCAGGGTCAGGCTGGACCGGCCGAACGCGTCCGGGTCGACGGCGAACGACCCGTACGTGGCCCGCAGGCGAGCGGCCACCGCGAGGTCGAAGTCGTCCCCATCGCCCGGGTCGCCGTCCACCGTCATCAGACCCGCGCCCAGCCCGGCCCACGGGTGCGGTCCCGGGCCGAGGGCCGCCAGCAGGCGCGCCGGCACGAAGCGGACCGTCGCCGGCACCCGCGGTGGCACGGCCGTCATCTCGAGCTCGGCCCGGACGTCGAGCGCCAGGACCCCGGCCGTCAGCATGCCGTCGAGCAGACCGGCGGCGTCCGCACCGATCCACTGGGTGCAGCGCAGGCCACCTCGCCCGTCGCCGGTCAGCGCCTGTCCGGGCGACACCAGCCGGCCCGGCACGGCGAACCGGATCGCCCCGTCGGTCCAGGCCGCGGGGCGGACCGGCCCGGCGGCGCCGGCTGCGGCCCGGTCGAGATCGGCGCCCGCCGAGACCCGGAAGCCGAGCACGCCGTAGTGCAGGATCAGCCCGGCGCCGACGCTGCGGACCACCTCGAGGGTCAGGTCGGGCCGCCCGTCGGCGGTCGGCTCGAGGGCCAGCCGGTCGGGCACGGCGGTGTACGCCCCGACACCGCCGGCCGGCGGATAGAGCGTCACACCGTCGCCGTGGACCGGGTGACCGGCGTCGGGCCGGGCGGTCACGGCGTCGGTCCGTCGATCGAGGCGAGGTCGGGGAAGAGCGGCGACGTCACGACCAGCCAGCCGGATGTCCGGACGGTGCCCAGCTTGTCGACGGCGCGGACCCGGTAACGGTAGTCGCCGATGCTGTCGCCCTGGTCGATGACGGCGCGCAGGGGCACCGGCAGGGTGGCCGTGCGGGTCGACTCGCTGATCCCGGCCGGGAAGTCGGTCCGGGCGAACTCCACCGACTCGCCGGCCGAGAAGTCGACGACGATGCGGCGCAGGTCGGCGTGAACGTCGAAGACGTCGCGGAAGACGGTCACCCGCAGTGCGTGCCGCAGCGGGGGCGGGACGGCCCGGTCGATCACGGCGTCGAACACCTTCAGCCGGTCGGGCCGGGTCGTCACCTGGTCGAGGTCGTAGGTCGCGGTGAGCGGCCCGGCCGGGGGAGTCGCGCCCTCGGCGGCCGCGACGAAGGCGAGCGCCGACTCGGGCGGGACCTCGACCGGCCACTCTGCCCCGGCGCCGTCCAGACTCACCTCGCTCACGACCGCCGCGACGTCGAAGCCGGGGGCGGTGAGCCGGACGGGAAGGGCCGGGACGCGTACGGGACTCTCGGTCCGGTTGGTCAGGACGACCCGCACCCGGCCCGGCCCGGCGGCCTCCTGGGTCTGTTCGAACAGCGCCCCGGCCAGGTCGCCGATGCGCGCCACGAGCGGCACCACGAGGCTCTCCTGAGGGTCCACGGCGACCAGCACCTCGCCCGCGAACAGGGCCGAGGTGCCGGCGCCCATCAGCGCGTTGAAGACGGACTGGAAGCCGGTACGGTCGAGCGTCACGGTGTCGTTGATCTCGCGATCGAGCGCGACCACGGCCCCGGGCCGCACCTCGCGCACCACCCCGCCACCGGGACGGGGCAGGGCCAGGCGGAGGGTGAGACGAGCCGGGTCGGCCCGCAGGCAGTCGAAGCGCACCTCGGCGTCGGCCGGCAGTAACGGCACCTGCGCCCGCAGCTCCGCCACGGCCGCGTCGAGCCGGTCCGGGTCGACCACCGGATAGGCCACATAGGACAGCTCGGCCTGCACGTTCTCGACCAGGCCGTCGGGCGCGGTGAAGCTCACCAGCAGCGAGGGCGTGAACGGCGCCGTGGCCCGGCGCCCGAGCTTGAACGCGTCGGGCAGATAGAGGAAGCGACCGGGCGTATCGCTCTGCTCGTAGTAGTGGTGCGGGGTGCCGCGGAAGACGACCGTGTGCCGGGTCAGCGGCGGGGGATCGCCGATGCCGCCGATGCCGGTGAAGATGCCGGGGTGCAGCTGCGGGTCGAAGAACGGCACCGGGAAGACATTGGGCTGGGGCAGGTCGTGGCGCCCGGCCAGATACCGGTCGGGCTCCGCTCCGGGCTCGGCGCCGACGATGCGCGGGCCGACCCAGGCCGCCCAGTCCTGGGCCGAGCTGGGCCCCGCGTCGACCCGCAGTTCGATGCCCACGGCCGTGCCGGCCAGTCCGCTCAGGTCGATCCGGATCGGATCGAGCGCCCGGGTGTAGCCCTTGTGGTGGCGTAGCAGCTCGTTCCAGGTGCGGCCGCCGCCGGGCAGCGTGTGATGCTCGAAGACGATGAAGTCGACCCCGTCGGTGTGCACGGCGCCGTTGACAAATCCGACCTCGGCCTCGAACACGGCACCGGGCGGCAGCGGCACGTCCGGGTGCCAGCCCTTGATCGTGCCGTTGGTGACCCATTTGGGGTGCATGCGCAGCGCCCGTCGCCGGGTGCCGTCCTCCATCGGCATGCCGTCGGTCAGGATGACGAAGCCACGGTCGTCACCGTCGTTGCCGTTGAACGGCAGGTCGGCTCCGTCGATGGTGTTGCCGCCGGGGTCGGTGAGCTGCGCGCCGTTCCAGGTCGCGCGAGGCGACAGCGAGAGCAGGTCGATGACCTCGCGTGCCGGCGGCGGCAGGTCGAGCCGGACGGCGGCCTCGAAGGATCTCTGCACCACCAGACGAGGCCGGCTGTCGGCCTTGGTCAGGGCGTGGAACACGGCATCGCGCAGGGCCAGGGTGGCGATCGGGGCGACGGCCACGCAGCCGTCCTCGGTGGTGCGCACGGTCAGGTCGAGTGCCTCGTCGACGGTCCCGCCCCCGTCCACCGCCCGGCTGTGGATCAGGCGTACGCCGGGCTGGTGGGGCAACGGCCGTGACGTCTCGGGGGCGGACGCCGGGCGGCGGGCCTGCAGCGCGACGCTGAGCAGCCAGGCCGGACCGTCCGGGCGCAGCGCCATCTCGTACCGGACTTCACCGGCGACCTGCCGCTCGGCCAGCCGGTACTCGGGCAGGAAGTAGTCGGCCGTGCGGTCCTTGGGATCGTGGAACATCGTCGACGGGGACGGTTCGAGCTCGTTGGTCCAGGGCACGTCCAGCTGCTCGAGCGGCACCCCGGGACGCGGCCCGGGCGCCCCGAGCAGATCGTGGACCAGGAAGCCGCGCGGACGGGGGAACCCGGACAGCACGACCACCGGCCGTTTTCCCCCGAACGCTCGCATGGCGACTCCTCAATTCCTGGCCGTGCGGAAATGGCGTGTTCCGGCCACTCGCGTTGTCTTTGATCCGTCAGAACAGCAAGTGGGCCGGCGCTAGGTTGAATCCGGGCAGGCCGGGGGACGAGTGCCTCTCCGGGCCCCTCTCGATACCGATCTCAACATCCGTGTGCGAGCCGGGAAATACGCAGTAGTACGGAGGTCGGATCATGGTTGAACAGGTTGACTACGGCCCCTGGATCGACCTCGCCGGGGACCAGGCGGACGCATTTCCGGCAGAACGCATAGCGAAGCTTCTGCGCAGCACTTTGAAGGCGCGTGCGGTATCGCTCAATTGGGCGCAACCGGCCGCCGCCGGGGCCCGGGTATGGCCGCCGATCGTCGATCTTTCCCTTCTGGACGAATTCCTCCGCAGCGGTGCGCTCTGGCGTGATCCGCTGGTGAACTGGTTCGAGCGCACCCGGGATCCGGGCCCGCAGGCCGGGAGTCGTGTGCCGGGCGGCTTCGGCGAGCCACGATCGAGCGCCCACTGGGGGCGGGTGATGCGGCGCGAGGGCATCCAGGACCGGTTGGCGGTGCCGGTACGCCTGGGCGCGCACACCCACGTGGCGTTCGTCGCGGCCGCCGGCGACCGTGATTTCGGCGACGCCGATCTCGCGGTGGTACGCCGGCTGCAGCCGTTGCTGCGCTCGCTCTACCGGCAAGCCGACGTGCTCGAACGCAGCCGGGCGCTGGCTCCCATGGCCGGCGGGGCCCGGCTGACCGGACGTGAGCGGGCGGTGCTGAGCCTGCTCGCCGACGGTCACTCGGCCGCGGTGATCGGGCGCCGCCTGGCCATCTCGGAACGCACCGTGCACAAGCACCTCGAGCACCTCTATCGCAAGCTCGAGGCCAACGACCGGCTCACCGCGGTGCTCTCGGCACAGCGGGCCGGCATTCTCGTGCCGGCCGTCTGAGGTCGCGTACTCAGACGGGTTGAGTAGGCGCGGGGAAGTGCCGGCGGGCCGGAATTCATAGCGTCTTATCCGTGATCTCGACCTTGCGGCAATGGACGCTCCGGCTCGTCAGCTATGCGCTCAGCGGCTTCTACAGCCTCTACCGCCGGCACCCCGCGGTGTGGCGCTTCATGGCCCGCCACTACCGGCCCGGCATGGCCCGGTTCGCCCGGCTCAACGCCTGGATGACCTGCCAGTTCGCGGCGCTCGACGTGCCCGCCTACGGCGACTTCCTGCGCCGCCGCGGCTGGCGGTTCCGCTGGTTCGACCTGTCGTCGTATCCGCAGACGGCGAAGGACTCGTACGTCAAGGCGTACCCCGAGCGTGAGCGCTGCCGCAATGGCCGCTACCAGATCGAAGGCAGCGTGGTCGACGAGTCGTCCGGGTCGTCCGGGCAGCCGTTCAACTGGGTGCGCAGCAAGGCCGAACTCCAGTCGGTGCATCGCAACCTGGCCGCGTACGCCACCATGATCTTCCCGAGCGACCGGCGGTTCGTGATCAACGCCTACTCGATGGGGGCGTGGGCGACCGGCACCAACACCGGCATCGCGATGTCGCGGATCGCCATGGTCAAGAACACCGGGCCGGACATCCGCAAGATCATCGACACGTTGCGGCACTTCGGGCCCGATTTCGAGTACGTCGTGACCGCGTACCCGCCGTTCCTCAAGCGCCTGCTCGACGAGCTCGACGCCGAACGGTTCCCGTGGGCCGACTACCGCATCTCGGGCCTGGTCGGCGGCGAGGGCATGACCGAGGCGCTGCGCGACTACCTGGAGAGGCGGTTCCGCAAGGTGCGCTCCGGCTACGGCGCCAGCGACCTCACCATCGGCATGGCCGGCGAGACCGACCTCAGCGTCTGGGTGCGGCGCCGGCTGCGCACCGACGCCGGGCTGCGCGAGCGGCTGCTCGGCCCGGACGAGGAGCGGCTGCCGATGGTGTTCCAGTACAACCCGCTCGAGACGTACCTGGAGACCACCGCCGACGGCGAGATCCTGTGCACGCTCAACTCGACCTCGGTGGTCAACCCGAAGGTCCGCTACAACATCGGCGACGAGGGCCGGCTGGCGACGCTTCCCGAGGTGCTGGCCGCGATCGACGATCCGGCGGCGCGGGCCGAGGCCGAGGCGGCGATGCGGGTCGACGGGATGCGGCTGCCACTGCTGTTCCTGTTCGGCCGCAAGGACAGCACGATCTCATACATGGGGGCCAACATCTATCCCCAGGACATCGAATACGGGCTGTACGAGGGGAACCCGTACGCGGGAATGCTCGAAGGTTTTTGTCTCGAGTTGGTGCAGGACGTTGATCTGGAGAGCCGCCCGACGGTGCATCTTCAACTGCGTTCCCTCGTACGCGTCGACCCCGCCCAACAGGAGCTGCTCCGCGACGCCTGCCGAGCGGGTGTGCTGGCCCACCTGACCCGGTCGAGCCGCGACTTCGCCGAATCGGTGGCCGAGGACCCGTCCGCCGCCGACGTCCGGATCGTCGTCCACGAGTACGGAACCGGCCCGTTCGCCGGCGCCGCGGCCAAGCTCAAGAACGTCTACCTGATCAAGGGGCAGCCCGTATGAGGACCACCGACTTCTCCGCCGCGCCGCCGCAGGGGCAGGCGACCGCCATGTTCATCGGGGCCACCAGGTATTCCGGGCCGCTCGCCATGTGGCACACGATCCGCACCTGGGGGCCGATGATCCGCCAGATGAAGCGGATGTCCGGTTACCGCTGGCACACCGTCTATTACCAGTTCCCGTTCACGCTCGGCACGATCGCCTTCTTCGCCGACCAGGACGCGATGCTGAAGTTCGCGCGGAGTCGTCACCACCGCGAGCTGATGTGCTGGCTGACCGACTCCGGCGACGCCCGCCATGCGACGGCCGGGTTCATCCGGCTCTTCACCGCCCAGCCGCACGGCTACAGCAACGGCGAGTGGCGGGCCGAGGACGGCAGCATGTCGCACATGCCGACCTGGACCCCGCTGTCCACCGAGGTCACCGGCCCGTCGGTGCATCGATCATGAAGGCTTTTCCGGTACGCACGCAGACCGAACTGCGCGAGTTCTGCGAGTTCCCGGTCCGGCTGCACCCGCGCGACCTGTACGTGCCGCTGCCGGCGCCGGTCATCGCGCGGCACGCCCGAACGGCCGACCTCTATCTGGTGCGCGACGACCGGGGCCGGGTGCTCGGCCGCACCAGTTTCCACCGGCGCGGCGTGTGCCAGCTCTTCGGGCACACCGAGTTCGTCGACGACGACGCCGTCTTCACCACGCTGATGGACGTGGCCGAGGGGCGGCCGATGTTCGGTCCGGTGGCGTTGCTGCCCAACCAGACCGGCGGCGTCATCACGTCGGGCTTCGACGAGCGGGGCTTCGTCGACTCGGCGTGGAACCCGTCCTACTACCCCGCCATGTACGAGCGGCACGGCTTCACCCGCCGCTTCGAGGCCGACACCTGGGCCGTCGAGGTGGCCGGCTCGGCCGCGGCCTACTCCTTCGACGACGGCCGGATCGCCACCGAACGGCTGGTGATCCGGCACGGCACCCGCCGCGGACTGCGCCATCAGCTGCCGATCCTGCGCGAGATGCTCAACGCGAGCTTCGCCCAGCTCGGCTACTACACCGAGATCTCGGCCGAGCAGCTGGCCGAGCAGACCGACGGCCTGGCCTTCCTGCTCGACGAGGGACTGCTCGTGTGGCTCGAGAAGGCGGGCCGGCCAGTGGCATTTCTGGTCGCCGTTCCGGACATCTCCGAGTTCCTCATGCGTACGGGCGGAAAGCTCGGACCCGTCGAACAACTGAAGCTCCTGGCCACCCGGTCGCGTTATCGCCGCGACGCGGTGCTGGTGATCAAGGGCGTGGTGCCGGGCGAACAGGGCCACGGCTACATGACGCTGCTCAGCCGCGAGGTGCACCGGCATCTCGAGGGTCGCGGTTACCGGACACTGCGCAGCACCTTCGTCGAGCGCGACAACACCGCGTCGGCCGCGTCCTATCGGCGGGCCGGCGGCAAGCCGTTGCACGGATACACCTTCTATCAGCGAGGTTCGGCATGAACTGGGTCTCCGTGCTGCGGGAACGCGAGTCGCTGTTCCGGCGGGCGCCGAGCGCGCACAACACCCAGCCGTGGACCATCGACTACCGGTCCGACGACATCGTCATCGGCGTCGACCCGGCCCGGTCGCTGCCCGGCTCCGACCCCACCGGGCGGGATCTGGCGCTCGGTCTGGGCGCCTTCGCGGAGACCTGCCTGATTGTCGCGGCCGACGCCGGGCTGGCCGTCGACTGCGATCTGAGCGACCCGCACCGGATCCGGCTGCACTCCTCTCCGGCGAAGTACGACACGATCTTCCGGAGCGTCGACATCGAGGCGCGGCGGGTCGCTCGTGGACCGTACGGGGAAGGCCTCTTGGATCTGGTGATTCTGGCCGCGCTGGAACCGGGCATCGTGCACGTGCGCAGCCGCGACCTGGCCGGGGAGCTCGAGGTGGCCGACCGCTGGATGTTCGGCACCCCGCCGGTGGCGCGCGAGCTGCGCGAATGGCTGCGGCTGGACCCGAGCGACCCACGCTATCGGCAGGACGGGCTCACCGACCGGGCCCTCGGGCTGAGCCGTCTCGAGGCGCGGGTGCTGAGCGGTGC
The DNA here is from genome assembly GCF_018829635.1 of Paractinoplanes bogorensis. GTDB lineage: Bacteria > Actinomycetota > Actinomycetes > Mycobacteriales > Micromonosporaceae > Actinoplanes > Actinoplanes bogorensis. The sequence goes on along the minus strand of NZ_JAHKKG010000010.1, from coordinate 137,561 downwards.
GCTGCGCGCTTTGCCGATCACGCACCGGCTGCTGGCGGCGAGCGGGCGCAACCTTTTACGGTACGAGGGGAGCGTGCTCGTGCTGACTGCCCAGTGCTCCTCCCAGCGCGATCTCCGTCTTGACGGGCGTCGGCTGCTGCGGACCTGGTTGTTGCTGGCGCGGTTCGGGCTGGCCGTGCACCCGCTCAGCCAGCTGCTCGACTGCCCGGTGACCGCTTCCCGTCTGGCTTCCCGTGTGGGCGCGATGCCGCTGGCCGTCTTCCGGGTCGGCCACCCTCGTCAGGAGCCACCTCGCTCGGCCCGGCTGTCTTCTTGATCGCGGCACTGTTGGCGCCTTGACAACAATCGATGTCCGGCATCAGATTGTTACCGGGAGGTAACGTCATGATCCGGTGTCGCGCTGCGGTCGTCGTTCTGGCCCTGCTGGTGTCACTCTTCGCCGCGCCCGCTGCTCCTGCAGCTTTTGCGGCGGCCTGCGCGGCTCCGGCGCCGAGCACGACTCAGCCGGGCTACCTGGTCGCCGATCCGGGCTGCAACCTCGACGGGACACCGTTCGTGGCCCTGGCCGGGGCGCGGATCCACACCGGAATCACCGGTGGTGCGGCCTACCGGATCGAGGTGCCGGACGCGTGGAACGGGCGCCTGGTCGTCTACGCCCACGGCTACCGCGGCACCGGCACGACCGTCTACGTCGACAATCCGGCGCTGCGGGTGCACTACCTGGCCCGGGGCTATGCGTGGGCCGCCTCCAGCTATGCCACGAACGGCTATGACGTGGGTCAGGGCGTACGGGACTCGGTCGCTCTCATCGACGTCTTCCGGCGCGTCACCGGGCAGCGGGCCCGCTCGGTGATCATGTCGGGCGCGTCGATGGGCGGGCACGTCACCGCGGTCGCGATCGAGGAGTATCCGCGGGCGTTCGCCGGGGCGATGCCGTACTGCGGGGTGCTCGGCGACACGGCGCTCTACGACTATTTCCTGGACGCCAACGTCACGGCGGCCGCGCTGGCCGGCGTGGACATCACGTTCCCGCTGCACCCGGACGCCGGCTACCAGCAGGTGTGGCGCGAACAGGTCGGCCGGATCCTCCCCGCGCTCGACCGCACCACGTGGTCGGCCGTGCTCGAACGGCGCAGCGGCGGCGAACGCCCCGGCTTCGACAGCGCCTTCGCCTATTGGAACGCGGCCCCGTCCCTGCCCCCGCTGGCCGACCTGCCGTTCCTGTTCGGTCTCTACCCCGGCCTCCAAGGCGGCACCGCGAACATCGCACCCGGCAACGTCGCCGACAACCGCACCACGATCTATCGCAGCACCGACCGCCTGTGGCCGACCGCCGCCGAGTGGCGCCTCAACCGGGACGTGCTCCGCGTACGCCGTACGGCATCGGCCGATCCCGGTCTCTCCGGCATCCCCCGTGTCGACGGCAAACCGCCGGTGCCGGTGCTCTCCCTGCACGACATCGGCGACCTGTTCGTGCCGTTCTCGATGGAGCAGACGTACGCCGCCGAAGCCGCCCGCCACGGCCGGTCCAAGCTGTTCGTGTCGAGGGCCGTCCGCGGTGTCGGCCACTGCGACTTCACCGCCCCCGAGCTGACCGAGGCCTTCGACGACCTGACCACCTGGATCGCCACCGGCCACCGCCCGGCGGGCGACGCCATCCTGAACCGGCGCGCGGTGGCCGACCCGTCTTTCGGCTGCCGCTGGACGCGGGGCGCCCACCCCGGCTTCGTCGCCCCGGCGTGCCCCGCCACAGCCGCGCGCAGCTGAGCCGGGTGCCGCCCAGCCGCGCGCGGCTGGGTTTCGCCGTGCCGCGCATGGCTGTGTGGCGCGTGCCCGCCATACCCGAGCGCGGTGTGCTCAGGCCGGTTGAGTACGGCAGCTCACGCGGGTAACCCCGGTCCGTTCATAGGTTGATGGGCATGGCTTCCGATGTCTCGCTCGAGCGCCCCGTCCGCCCGTCCGACATGCGCCGCCACCGAGGTCTCCACAGCCGGCGCGGCTTGTTCGGCGCGATCGCCGACTTCCTGGCGGCGGCGACCAACGCTTTCTTCGTCTGACGGAGATCCTCCCTCGATCCCACGCCGAGCCGTCGCGGGAAACGGAGCAGCGAGGGTGAGGCGGTTCGGCGTCGGTGTCTCGAACCAGGTCACGATGGCCGGCCGGAGCACCTCCTTGACGGCACAGAACCGATAGCGACACGGTCATCGGCTTGGACCGGTTGTTGATCGATCGCATCGCATCGACGAGACGCGGCCGGCGTCGATCAGTTCCCTTCCCGGCGTACGGCCCTCAGCCAGCGCGGGTGCGTGATCTTTCGACGCGGTCCACGGCCACCCGATCGCGCGAGCATCGTGCCGCCCGACCCAACCGTGAGCCGCTACCGGACGGCTACCTACCGCCCTCGCTGAGCAACCGCTCCAGATGTGGTCGGTGTCGACGCCGTGTGATTCCCGGGGTGTCGACGTCGCGTTGCAGGCAGGCGGCCAGGAACTCCTCGTGCGTCCAGGACTCGGCTCGGGCCCGTTCGGCGAGGCGTCAACCGGGCTCGCCGGCGACAGGGCCTTCGACGCCCGGGTCAGGAACGGGTCGGCGCCTCGGCTGCCCGCGCACCGCGCCCGGCCCGAGATCGCCAACGCGGCTGCCGCAGTCTCCGAAACCCGCCGCCACGCCCGAACCGACCCATACTCGAACGTCCACTCCGCTTCCCGTTCCACCATGTCGGCGAGCTTTGGTGCCCTTCTTGTGACGGACCGGTCACCGGCGAGACTGACCAGGAATGAGTCGCACGTCGTGACGGGCAGCGGGCTGCCGAGTTGAGGGAGCCTGGCCGGGCCCGTCCGGCTGGGTTTCGCCGCACACGTTGGTGAAGGGCTTGTTTCCCAAGCCTGCACCGTGTCGGTATGCGTGACAGCGTGCTCGACGTCTCTGGAGGCGGGGTCGCCGAAGACGAACTCACCGCCGTCGCGGACGGTGTCCAGCAGCGCCGTCCCGGGGGTGCAGCCGGTCTCCAGAGCGGCGACGATCGAGTTCGGCCGGCCCGGGATCATGCGGTGTTCGTCCCTTCCGCGGCCGTAGCAGCCGCGGCGCCGGCCGCCTTCCCGCCGCCCCGGGGCAGCGGCAGCCCAGTCGACTCGCGGCGCAGCGACTCGACGTCGGTGCCGCCGTGATGGCGCGCGTCAGCCTCCGTCGCGGGGAATCCATGCATGATCTACCGATGTACCTGCCCCTGCACGACCCGCTGTTCTGGGCTCGCTACACCTTTGCTCACGAAGGAGAGGCCGGCTCAGGGCGGCTCGGTGATCTGGCCGCTCAGCTTGACGATGACTTCGGCGATCTCGACGACGGCGACGCAGACTTCGGGAGCATCGAAGTGGAGTTCACCATCGGTGCGGGCTGCCGTCTGATGCTCGATTTCTGTCTCGAACTCGACCACCACGAGCTCGGCATCCTGGTTCCGGGTCTGACGGAACCGGACCAACTGGGCTGGGATGACCTTGCCCGATGGCACCCGCACGCACTCCGGTGGTCCGAGCTGGAGTCCCTCTGCCGGGCCGTCGACGGCGAGCGTCACCCCGGGGCGGCGCTGGCACTGTTGTGCCGGTTCACCGCGATCTTCGAGGACGACGACGTGGAAGCGGCCACTGCCGCAGTCGAAGCCGCCTATCGATCCTTGCGCCCGGCGGGCTGGACCGGCTACTGGCCGACCGCCGCCGACTGGCTGGCCCGCGCAGACCTTCGAGGGCAGAGTGTCACCTGGTATACGAACGGTGCCGGCCATTGGTGGGCCCGCCAGACCGGTGACAACGATGTCGACTTCTGCAGCATCCGGCAGGGCAGCGACAGGTTTCCCCACGAGGCGTTGCGTACTGCACTGCGAGCAGCAACCCGGTGACGGCAGCGCGCCGTCACCGGGTGCGGTCGGGTCAGCTTGTCCGGCAGGTCACCGTGGGCCACGTCCAGTTGCCGTTGGCCATGATGGTTACGCCGAACGTGTTGCCGTTTCCGTTGGGGCGGGCCGTCACCGTGCCGGTGGTGCCGGTTACCGCGGCGTTCCAGCTGTTCTGCAGGCTCTGGCCGCCGTTCAGGGTCAGGCCGACGGTCCAGTTGCTGGTGTTCTGCACGGCGACGTTCAGGTTGAAGCGGTCGCCGTACTGCTGGCCGGCCGACAGTGTCGCCGTGCAGTTGCTGCCGCCGCCGGTGGGTGGGGGAGTGGTGGTGCCGCCGCCGCCACCGCTGCTGCTGCCCTCGCGGACGGTGATGTCGGAGCTGCCCTGGCTCTGGTAGCCCTCGGTGGCCATGATCTGGTAGCTGTGGTTGGTGCCGAGGTTGAGCCCGGCGCGGGCCCACGCGTCGAAGTGGTTGGCCGTCGTGATGGTGCCGGCGCTGCGCTTCTGCTGACGGACACTCCAGTACTGGTAGAAGGTCTGGATGCCGTCGATCGAGGGCTGGTTGACCCGCTGGCTGCGCAGGATGTCGTAGGTGCCGCCGTCGGTCGTGACGGTGCCCAGCCGGGTCGCGCCGCTGCTCGGGTTGTAGCTGCCGAAGTTCTCGACCACGTAGTACTCGATCAGCGGGTTGCGGGTCCACCCGTACAGGGCGAGGTAGGTGTTGTTGTTCCCGGGGTTGTAGGTGCCCGAATAGCTCACCGTGCGGCGGGTGCCGGTGGCCCAGCCCTTGCCACCGACCCAGTTGTTGGTGCTGCGGTCCCAGCTGCTCGAGTATCGGCCGTCGGCGCGCAGGGTCATGCTGGCGTTGCCGCTGTCTTTCCAGAACGAGAAGTAGTAGCCGTTGTGGGTGCCGGTGGTGTTCGAGCTGACGGTGCGGTCGGCTTCGGCGTGGGCCGGACCGGCCACCATCACACCGGTGATCGTCAGGGCCAGGGCGCACGCGGCGCCGGCGAGGACACGCAGGCGGCGGGTGGGTCTTGCGGTCATGAGCAGGGACCTCCTCGTGACGGGCGCGGCCGGGGATACCGCGATGGGGATCGACGGACATCGAAATCAGTCCTGGCGAGATGGTGGCCCGTCGAGCAAGTCCGTGTCAACAACTTACGGAAACAACTCGGAAATACCGGTCCGGCTCACGATTGTCGTTTGACCAGCTGAAGAGCTTTTCCCGTACGTATGGAAAGCGCGCTCGACCTCGTTGGTGCAGGTCGACGCTTCGAAACTACTGAAACTTCCGAACGGAGCGCCGATTGTTGCGGTCGACGCCGGACATGAAGAGAGCCGCCCTGGACTGTCCCGGACGGCTCTCGGTGAAGACAGCGTGCAGCTAGCGGACCTCGCGCAGTTCCTGGGGCCAGCCACAACCCTCGGCGATCCGGCCGGTCCACATCCGGGCCGTCTCCAGGTCGGGCACGTCGATGACGGTGAACCCGCCCAGGAACTCCTTCGTCTCGACGTAGGGCCCGTCGGTGAAGAGCACGGAACCGCTGGTGGCGTCGGCGCTGATGATCGGTCCGTCCTCGACCAGGCCGCCGGCGAACACGTAGTGCCCGGCCGCCTTGATCTCCTCGACGACCGCCGTGGACGGTTCCACCCGGCTCAGGAACCACTCCTCGCTGTGATCGCCCACCCACTGCTGGTTGAAGTAGATGACGTACTGCGGCATCGTCACTCCTCGTCTCGGCCGGGCCAGGTGCCCGGCTCCACCTACGCTACGAACGGCCGCCCGCCGATCCGACAGCCCCACGGAAAATTCTCAGGCGTTTCCGGCGAAGGCGCCGAGCCGCTCGATCGCCCACGACATCGTCAGGTCGCGCAGGGCGGCGTCCTCGTCGTCGCCGTAGAGGTCGGTGTTCCGCGCCCGGTGGAAGCGGTCGATGAGGTCGGGGGCCACTTCGACGCGTACGTCGGCCGGCCGCAACGGCAGATAGGGGAAGTCTGCCTCGTACGTGGGATCGCGGCGCAGCGGCCGCGCGCCGGGAACCTCGTGCCGGTCCGGCAGGCCGAGGACCACCGACCGCTGGACGGCGCTCCCGGCCTCGGCGAGATCGGCCGGTCGCCCCTCCTCGACGGTGACCCGGACCGGGCGCATTCCGAAGTTGCTGCAGTTGGTCAGGTCGTCGCCGCACACGTTGGGGACGACCAGCACATCGAGCAGCGCGACGAACTCGATGTAGTCGCCGGGGCGGGCCACGTTGCGGCGGATGACCGGCTCGCCGTCGGGGCCGGTGGCGGTGTGCATGAACAGGTTGAGCGATTCGTGGATGTCCCACGGGTCGAGGCCGTACTCGCGCTGGGCCTCGTTCTGGATCTCCTGGCAGTTGGTGCGGCCGGCCCGGCCGAAGAAGGCGCTGTAGATGAGGCGGCTGCAGAACGGGAACTGGGTGTCGGTCGTCGCGGTGCCGCCGATGATCGCCATGATCGGGCGCTCCCAGGGGGCGTTCGACCACAGCACGTCGCCCGGCCCGGGGTGGCGGCCCTGCATGCCCCGGGTGCGGCCGCAGTGCAGCCGTTCGCGGCGGTCACCCAGCGCGAAGACGTTCAGGTCGACGCACTGGTGGCCCTCGATCTGCGTGACGCGGAAGATCTGGCCCGCGCGCACCTCGACCGCTTTGCCGGTGCCGGGCTCGAGGACGTGAGCGGCTACCGGCGTACGGGAAAAGGAGGTGTGGGCGCTTACGGGCGTACGGGAAACCGGGTTTGATCTTGATGGTGGAACGGCGGCCGAGGACTGAAGGGCGGCCCGGACGAGATCGCCGATGTCGCCCACGGACTGCAGGAAATCGTGCTGCTGATGGTTGAGGCGCAACGTGATCATCGGCGGGCCAGCCAGGGGCGCAGGCCGTAGTTGACGGCCGCGTTGAGCACGATCAGCAGCACCGCGCCGAACATCATCGGCGTGGTGACCAGGGCGCGGGCCCAGTCCGGCATGGTCGCGACCATCGCCTCGGGCAGCCACTGACCGCCGAGCGCGAGGATGAACGCGGTGCCGGCGACGGTCAGGTTGAGCTCGTCCCACTCGACGGTGCTCATCATCTGCACGCCGCTCATCGCGATGATGCCGAACAGGACCGTGGACGCGGCGGCCAGCACGGCACCGGGCAGACCCGCGACGAACGCGCTGAACATCGGCAGGAACGCCAGCGCGATCGCGATGAACCCGGCCGTCATGGTGACGAACCGGCTTCCGACACGGGTCACCCGGACGATGCCGGCGTTCTCCGGGTACGAGGCCGTGCCGACCCCGCCGAACAGGGCGCCGACCACCGATCCGGCGTATTCGGTGAACAGGCCCCGGTTGATGCGCTCGCGGGACAGCTCGGTGCCGCCCCAGCGCGAGACCAGCGTGTACATGCCGACGGCCTCGGCGCTCGACTCGAGGAACGCGAGCAGCATCAGCAGCACGGCCGGCCAGGCCACGGCGAACCCGAACGGCAGCAGCGTGGGCGGCCCGATGAACGAGACCCCGGACAGGTCGGGCGTGCTCCACAGGCCGGTCACCGCGGCCAGCACCGAGCCGACCACCATGCCGATGATGACGGCGGCCCGCCGGACCAGCGTGGTGCCGCCGAACAGCAGGCACGCCACCACCGTGACCAGGGTGGCCAGGCCGATCCAGAACAGATCCCAGCCGTAGCCGGGCTGCCCCTCGGAGCCGAACCAGCCCGGCAGCCCGAGCGTGGCCAGCTGGGCGCCGATGATGATGCAGATGGTGCCGTAGACGAGCGGGTCGGTGGCGAATCGCAGGAAGTGGATGAGGACCCCGAGCCGCCCGTACGGGATGGTCAGTACCAGGAAAACCAGTCCGGCCACGACCATCGAGCCGAACGCGGCGTCGAGTCCGTAGGCCGCGCCCGCGGCGAGCAGGGCGGCGAAGAAGGCGGCGGTCGGGCCCTGCACGATCGGCAGCCGCACGATCCGGCTCGACTGCAGCACGGTGACGATGCCGGCCAGCAGGAACGACGCCTGGATCATGTGCGTGACGTCGCCGGTGGCCAGGCCGAGGGTGATGCCGATGAGGACGGGGAAGACCCAGATCGCGGACAGGGTCAGCAGATGCTGGACGGCGAACAGCAGCAGTTTCGGTGGAGCGACGCGGTCATCGAACCCGACGTCCAGAACAGGCGGCCGATCGGTTTGAGAATCCACAGATTTCGATGGTACGACCCAAGGGGCCCACGGTAGTAGCGTGCGAACCATGGAGGATGTCGGCGCGGGCTACGACCCCGACCCGGCCCGCTCGTTGACGCTGCGGGCATCGGCCTATGTCGACCCGGCGTGGGTCGAGGTGGATCGGCGAGCGATCTTCGCCCGTACGTGGCAATGGATCTGTCACGTCGAGGCGCTCCGGGCGCCGGGCAGTTATCTGGCGGCCACGGTGGCCGGCATGCCGATCGCCGTGGTGCGCGACCGGTCGGGCGGGCTTCGCGCCTTCTACAACGTCTGCAAGCATCGCGCCCACGAACTGCTGTCCGGATCGGGGACCGCGCGCACGATCCAGTGCCCCTACCACGGTTGGGTCTACGACCTGGACGGTTCGTTGCGGCACGCCCGCTACGCCCAGTTCTCACTTTCGGAGATCTGCCTCGATCGGGTGCAGGTGGAGGAGTTCGGCGGTTTCGTCTACGTCAACCTCGACCCTTCCGCGGCGTCGCTGGCTGTGCAGGCGCCCGACCTGGCCGCCGACATCGCGTTGTGGGCGCCCGACGTCGAGCAGTTGACGTTCGCGCGCCGCTACACATACGACGTGAAGTCGAACTGGAAGAACGTCATCGACAACTTCCTCGAGTGCTACCACTGCCACATCGCGCACCGGGAATTCGTGGCGCTGGTCGACATGGACACCTACGAGGTGCGCACACACGGCATCTGGTCCAGCCATTTCGCCGAGGCGGGCAAGACCGACAATCCCGCGTACGACGTCAGCGGCGCCTCGGTGACCGAACACGCGGTGTGGTGGTTGTGGCCGAACACGTGTCTGCTGCGCTATCCCGGGCGCGGCAACTTCATGGTGTTCCAGGTGGTGCCCGACGGTCCGGACCGGACGCTGGAGACGTGGGACTTCTTCTTCGAGACGGCTTCGTTGACGGAGTCCGAGGTGGAGGCGGCCCGCTACATCGACGAGGTGCTGCAGCCGCAGGACATCACGATCGTCGAGAGTGTGCAGCGGGGGATGGGGACGCCGGCTTTCGACCAGGGCCCCATCGTCTATGACCCGGACGGGAAGCCGGGGCTGTCGGAGCACGGGGTGCATCACTTCCACGGGCTTGTGCTGAAGGCGTATCAGGAGTTCGGCCAATGATCGTCGCTGTTCTGCCTTTAACTGGACACCACCTCGGTTGTGACTGTGGGTCGCGGGCGCACTAGGCTCGGGCGGGTGACGCGCGACGGCAGAAGAGACGCGGCGGGGGAACTCCGCAACGCCATCGTTGATGCTCTCGGGGCCGTGTCGTTCGTGGACCGCCTGCCCGATCGTCGCCTGATGATCAACCTCCTGCGTGCCGAGGTCAGCGACTTTCCCGACGTGCCGGAACGTGACGAGGCGCGGCTGCACGTGATCGCGATAGTGGTGGCCTGTATGGCGACGCGAGGCGGTCTCAGATCGTTGCGGGCGGTGCTGGCCCTGATGGCGCCCCAGGCCCCGGGCACGCGCCGGGTCGACGAACTGGTCCGATCGGCCACTCTCGACAGCCTTCTGCTGGAGAACGAGAGACATCGCACGCACACCTTGCTCGAGCGGGCCGGGAAAGCCCCCAGTGGCAACGGCGGGTGGCGCGCGGCCGCAGGGGATGTTCTTTCGTCGGCGCCCGACGCGTTGAGTCTCGTGCAGGCGTTCGACTATGCTGCGGCCCGCCAGCACGAGCGGCACGGCGTTCTCGCCGGTCTGATCCTGATCGATCGGGTGGCGGCCCAGCTGGACGGCACGCTCCGTGTCGAGATGATCAGTCTGACCGAGCACGTCGCCGAGCGCCTGGAGGTTACTGAGCGGCTGGTGGCCGCACGGCCGGGGAGCACCCGACCCGTGGTCGAGCCGAGCCCCGCCGTCCCTGAGAAAGCCGAGCCGGCTGAGGCAGTCGATGGTCCCGAGGCCCGCGACGCGCCGACGGTGGAGCCTGACCCACAAGATCCCTTGGCGGTCGGGGATGATTCTTCGGAAAAGTCCGATTTACCCGATACAGTAATTGGTGCAGAAGCCGATACTGAGGTCCTCAGCGACGCAGAGATTGGAGAGGGCATGTCTCCCGTCGCCGAGTCCCGGCGCTCACAGGGCAGGCTTCCGCAGGTGTGGGGCGACGTGCCTCAGCGGAATCAGGAGTTCACCGGCCGGGAGGAACTGCTCTCGCGGCTGCACCATGAGCTGGAGGCGGTCGGCGAGACCGCGGTGCTTCCGAAACCTATTCACGGTATGGGTGGGGTCGGCAAGTCGCAGATCGCCATCGAGTACGTCCACAAGCACAGCGGTGAATACGATCTGGTGTGGTGGGTGCCGTCCGAGCATATCGGCCAGATCCAGACCTCCCTGACCAGCCTGGCGCAACGGCTCAACCTCGATGTGAGCCCAGAGGCGAACAGTGCCGTGCGCGCGGTCAAGGAAGCTCTGAGCACCGGGAAGACCGGCTATCACGACTGGCTGCTGGTCTTCGACAATGCCGAGGACCCGGCCCAGGTCCGGGAGTTCTTTCCGACCGGCGGGGCGGGCAAGATCATCATTACCTCCCGCAATCCGGAGTGGGGCCGCGGCGCCCTCCCGATCGAGGTCGATACCTTCGAGCGGGACGAGAGCGTGCGGTTCCTGACCAATCGGAACCCGAACCTGTCTCAGTTCGACGCCGACCGGCTGGCCGAGGCCCTGGGTGACCTGCCGCTGGCGATCGAGCAGGCCGCGGCCTGGCACCAGACGACCGCGATGCCCGTGCCGGAATATCTCGAGCTCCTCGAGAACAAGCGTCTCGAGCTGTTCGATCAGGAGCCGCCGCCGGACTACCGGCTGACGGTCCGGGCCGCGTGGAAACTCTCGCTCGAGCAGTTGCGCGAGGTCAACCTGGGCGCTCTCCAACTCCTCCAGGTCTGCTCCTACTTCGCGCCCGAGCCGATCTCGCGCAAGCTTTTCGCCGGTTCACCCACGGCACCGATCTCCGACGAGCTCGACGCCACGCTGAGCGACACGTTCCGGTTGAGCCGGGCCATCCGTGACATCCAGCGATACGCCCTGGCCAAGATCGACCACCGCCACAACACACTGCAGATCCACCGCCTGATCCGGCTGGTTCTCGACGACAGCATGGACGAGGAGCAGAAGCTCCAGATGCGGCACGGCGCGCACACCATGCTGGCCAACAACAACCCGCTGAACCCCAGCCGCAGCGAGGAATGGCCTCGGTACGGCTCGCTGCGCCCGCATGTCGACGCCTCCCGCGCGGTCGAATCGCAAGACCCCCGCGTGCAGGAACTCGTTGCGGGCATCGCGCGCTATCTCTATTACTGGGGCGATCATCAGGGCAGCGAGCAGCTGTCCGCGGAATCTCTCGGATACCGGCGGATCGACCGCGGGCCGAACGATCCGCACACTCTGCGACTCGCCAAGTGGGTCGGTTGGATGTACTTCACCAACGGCAAGCTGGCTGAGGCCCGGCAGCTGAACGCCGACACCTTGGCTCGCTACCGTGAGCACTTCGGCGAGGAGGACGAGGGCACGCTGGACGCCATGTGGGTGGTCGCGGGGGATATGCGCGCGGCCGGCGACTTCCAGGCTGCACTCGAGCTCGACCAGAAGGCGGTCGAGACGGGCCGGCGGGTGCTCGGCGACGACGACCCGGCCTACCTCGACGGGGCCCACAACATGGGTGTCACCCTGCGGCTGCTCGGGCGTTTCACCGACGCCCTCAAGCTCGACACCGTGACCTGGGAGAAGCGCAAGGTCGTGCGGGGCAACGACGACTCGGCGACGATGAACACCCGCAACGGGATGCTCATCGACATGCGTGAGTCCGGCCAATACATCGAGGCCTGCCAGCTGGAGGAAAAGCTCTACGCCGAGCACCTTGCCCTGTTTCAGAAGGATGCGCCGGCGACACTTCTGGTGGCCCGGACGCTGGCTGTCATGCGACGCAAGGCGGGCGACCACCCCAGTGCCCTCAAGCTCAATCAGGACACCTTTGAGCGCTACCGCGACCGGTACGACGAGAACTATCCGAACACCATCGCGACTGCCCTCAACCTGGCCGTCGACCTCCGGCACGCGGGCGACCTCGGCGCATCCCGCGAACTCAGCGAATGGACCGTCAGGAAGTATCACAAGATCTTCGGTCCGCGTCACGTCTTCACTTTGTCGGCCCGGATCAACCTGGCAATCGTGCTGCGGCACCAGAATGAGATCGGTGCCGCGTACGAGCACAACCGTGAATGCGTGGAGATCCTGACGGACACGCTGGGCCCGGCCCACCCGATCACGTTGGTCGCGGAGACCAACCTCGCCACCACTCTGGCTGACCGAGGGGACTTCTCCGCGGCCTTCGAGCTCGACACCGATACCCTGGCGCGATCGGAGCGAGCGCTGGGCGTCGAACACCCGTCCACCCTCGCCTGCAGTGTCAACGTCGCTCTCGACCTGCGCGGACTGGACCGGGTGGCCGAGGCCGACAAGATCCTCGCCGACACGATGATGCGGCTGCGGCGCGTGCTGGGCGAACGTCACCCGGCGACCCTGAACGCGTTGCAGAATGTGCGTGCCGACTGCGACGCCGACCCGATGCCTATCTGATCCGAGCCGCGGTCGACCCCGGCCACCGCGTGCGGTCAGTCGACCCGGCCGGGAGGTCCGCCATTGCCGATGTTGAGCCGAGGCCGGGCGACCTGTTCCAGCAGTCGCGACATCGACTCGTTCAGCAGCTCGGGGTCGGTGGAGCGAAGCATGCCCAGAGAGACCTCCGACAGATCGACGAGCTCAGTCTCGACGTCCTGAGAAGATTGATCCACCGGGTGGTTCCCCTCTCATCCGTGCAGCGGGCCACGCCGCCCGGTTGATGTATCGAACCACGCCAGTCTTCCACATCGTTCGTGATTCACCGCCGGACAAACTGCGGACAGTGTCTTGCCGCTCACTGACTACAGTGGCGTTCGTGGGTAACGGAAACGGAGCCGACGGCCCGGCCGTCGCGCTCGTCACGGCCTTGCCGGTCGAGTGCGCGGCGGCCCGGCAGATGCTGGACGACCCGGTCGAGCGCCGGGTTGCGGGCGACCCCAACCACTACGTGACCGGCACGGTTCCGAGCAGCGATCCGCGACGCCCCCATCGGGTCGTGGTCGCCCTGCAGGCCCGGGACGGCACCCGCAACGCCGCCGCCATCTGCACCGACCTCGCGCGCAGCTTCCCGGGCCTCGAGGTCTTCCTGATGTGCGGCATCGCCGCCGGCGTGCCCGGACCGTCCGGGATGCGGCTGGGTGACCTGGTCGTCGCGACCAAGGGCATCGTCGACTACGCCCACGTGCGGGCCGTCGACGGCACGGCGACCCTGCGCCGGCACCTGGACGGGCTCTCCACCGTGCTGCTGCGGGCCGACCGGGAGATCCAGGTCGCCGAGCACGCGGGTCACGAGCGGTGGCGGGACGCGTTGTCCGAGCGGCGACCGGACGACGGCGATGTCACGGTGCATCGGGGCGCCATCGGCAGCGCCGACATCCTGCTGCGCGACGCCGTTCTGCGGGACGGTCTGGCCGCCCGCTACGACCTGTGCGCCTTCGAGATGGAGGGCAGCGGGATCGCCGTCGGCGCCGAGCTTCATGACCGGCGCTGGTTCATGGTCCGCGGTATCTCCGATCTGGCCGATGCGGCCAAAGCCGACGGCTGGCACCGGTACGCGTCGGCCGTGGCCGCGGCCTACTCCCGTGCCCTGCTCACCGTCTGCGCCCCGACGGGCCGGGACGCCGCCCCGACGGGCCGGGACGCCGCCCCGACGGGCCGGGACGCCGCCCCCACGGGCCGGGACGCCGCCCCGCTGTCCGCCGCGAACGGTCTGGAGACCATCGTGGATGCTCTGCTCGGACTGCGGCTGTTCCGCGACGACCACCAGCGCCGCGAGGTCATCGACCAGTTGCCGGATTACATCCGCTCGGCCGTGCCGGACAATCCGGCGGCCCGGCTGCACGTGCTGGCCCTGGTGCGCACCTGCGAAGACTTCGAGGACGACGGGCGGGACGCGCTGGTCGGCGCGATCCGGATCGCACTGGGGTCGAGCTCACCGGAGTTCCGGCGGGTCAGCGACATCGTCACGGCGAACTGGCCGCGCCCGCGGCGCTGATCCATTCCGCCAGCGCCGCCGGATCACCGCTCCCGCCCAGCTCCAGGTGGACGGCCCGGACCAGGGCCGGATCGCCGGTCAGGGCGACCCGCGCCGGCCCGTCGGTGACGAGGGCGAGCCCGGTCCACGCGTCCAGGTCGGCCGGGTCGGCGGCGATGCGGGCCCGGAAACCGGTCCGGGCCGCCTCCCGATCGCCCAGAACCAGGGCCATCTCGGCCGGGTCGGTGCCCGGGCCGGGTTCGAGCCGCCGGCCTCGGGCCCGGGCCACCACCGCGCGCCGGATGAGCGCCAGCCGGTGCCGTGACCACAGGCTCGCGTCGCCCTTGACCACGTCGCCGGATCGGGTTCGGACCGCGTCGTGTCCGCCCGACCAGGCCTCGGCGAGGGCCCGCACCGCCTCCGGATCGGGGCGCAGATGACGGATCCGCCAGCCCGCCCGATGCGCCTCGAGGGCCAGGCGGGCCGCCGCGAACGGGTGGGACTCCCAGGATCCGATCCGCCGGCGCAGCCCGTCGAGCAGTTGGACGCCCGCGTCGGTCAAGCGGCCGGACCGGGCGGCGGTCCCGATCGCCTGGACCGCCTGGCCGCGGGTGAACGCGTACTCGAAGGCCGCCACCTCCCGGTCGAGTTCGGTGTCGGCGGCCCGCTCGCCGTGCCAGAAGCCGGCGATCGCCGTGAACGCGTAGATGCCCTGCACCAGACCGGGCAGCGGTCGCGGATCGTCGCGCCACGGCGCGTACAGCGTCGCCTGATCCGAGTCGGACTCGAGGTCGATCAGGTGCAGCAGCCCGCCCAGCTGGATGTGGGCGAACTCGTGGACCAGGGCCACCGCCAGCGTCACCGGGTCGGCCGGACGCGACACCAGCAGCGCGCCGAACGCCTCGCCGGTGGAGGCGCTCCGCCCGCTCGCGTCGTCGTCCGGGGGCAGCGGGTTGACCGAGGTCAGGCCGGCCGCCATGGCCTCGGCCGTGTTCCGGTGGCGGCGGCACAGCACCAGCCAGGCCCCGTCTAACAGGCGGGTCCAGGCGGCCGTCTCGTCGTCGGTGAGCCGTTCCGGCGCGACCGGTTCGGCCAGCTCACGGAACGGGTCGAGGTCGTCCAGGGCCACCGACAGCACCGGGCCGCTCCCGCACCGGATGCGGCGCAGCGGCCACCACCCCGCCGTGGAGCCGTCGGCCTCCACCTCACGGTCGCCGTGTCGCAGAGTGATCCGCCCGCCGGCCACCGAGGCCTCGGCCACGGCCCACCGGCCCGCCCCCGGGAAGCAGGCCATGCCCAGGCCGGGCAGCATCACCCGCCCGTCGCGCAGCGGCACCGGCACGCTCAGGTCGATGCCGCTGCGCTGCGCCGCGACCACCGCGAGGGCGAACAGCACGCCGGCATCGATCCACAGAGGCGCGTCGGACGGGGCGAATCCATGCAGGCGGCGCAGCATGTACGCCGTCCAGGAGCCGACCGACGGGAGCAGCAGGACCTGCCGGAAGGCGTCAGGGTCGATGGCCTCGGCCGTCTCGAGAGCCGCCACGGCGTCGCCCACCGGGGGCAACGGTCCGAGAGCGCCGGGCCGGTCGTCGAGCGCGTCGATGACCGAGTTGAGCAGCAGCAGCCGGCGGCTCCGCTCGGACTGCCAGAGATCCGCGACGATCTCATGGTCGGGCCGTCCCTGAAACAGCAGCTCCAGCCGATCACGACGGATCAGGTGATTCGCCGGCACGTTGAGAAGCCCCCCGTCACGGATTCAGCAACTTGCGAACACTGTAAGCCACCGACGTCTGTCCGTCAGTTTCCGGCGAGAGCGATGAACCGCACCGGTTCGAGCGCCGTGGTGGCGGTGTCAGACGTCGGCTGGTGGAGGGGAACAGGCAATGCGGAAGTCGATGACGGTCCTCACCGTGGCTCTGGTCGCGGTGGGTGGCAGCGTGCTGGCCGCGGGAACAGCGTCCGCGGCGGTGGCCGCGTGCCCGGTGCGGGCGACGATCTATGGCACCACGGCGTCCGAAAAGATCGTGGGGACGCCGGGTAACGACGTGATCTGTGCCGGGGCGGGCAACGACACGATCGAGGGCAACGGGGGCGACGACAAGATCTACGGCGGGCCCGGCAACGACACGATCACCACGCTGGGCGGGCGGGACACCGTGTTCGGCGGGTCGGGGAGCGACACCATCGTGACCGGTGCGGGGAACGACCTGGTCTACGGGGACAACCCAACTACCGGGCTACGCGACCGGACGGATACCGGCGCTGACGGGCCGGATGTGATCAACGGGGGTGTCGGCGGCGACTCGATCGACGGGGGCGGCGGGAACGACGTCATCAACAGTGGAGGCATCGGCAGCAAGTCGATTGCCAGCGCGAACATCGTGCACGGGGGCGCCGGCAACGACGTCATCATTTCGGACTTCCGGTTCCCGGGTGGCTTCGAGTGGTTCTACGGCGACGCCGGATCCGACCTTCTCTATCCCAACCCGATCCGGCTCAACCCGCTGGGCAACCTGGCGATCGGGGGCGGCGGCAACGACGTCATCGTGCTGCTCAACGGTCTGCCCGACGGGGCGCATCAGGGGGACGTCGGCACCAGCGTCAAGTTCCCGCTCGGCAAGCTGTGCAGTGTGACCGTGCCGCTGCCGGACGATCCGGCGCCCGGCGACCACGGCAAGCTCAGCTGCAAGCTGCCGGTCAACATCAAGATCCCGGGTCTGGTCAACGGCCTGTCGCTGAGCACCAGCGTCAACGCCAACGGCAAGAAGACGACCGACGTGAGCGTCAAGCCGGGACCGGCGCTGGCCACCGTTCAGGCGTTGCAGCAGATGGCGAAGGGCAACTTCCCGTCCGAGCAGTGCCTGTGCGACCCGAAGCTGCCGGGGTGGGTGTCAATGCTGGGCGACACCGTCTACAGCTGACGCGGGACGACCGCCCAGGAGCAGACCGAGCAGGGCGCCCACGGCGCACAGGACGGCCGTGATCAGGAAGATCTCGCGGTACTCGGTCTGCAGGGCGGTCTTCAGCGCCACCTCGTAGACGGCGAGCCGGGCCTGATATTCGGCCGGCTCGACGCCGAACGGCAGCGGGGTGTCGAGGGTCGCGGTCAGCGCCCGGAACCGGTGCAGACCCCACGCGGTGAGGGCCGCGACCCCGATCAGCATGCCGACCATGCGGGACACGACGGCGGCGGCCGAGGCGACACCGTGGCGGTCGGCCGGTGTCACGCGCAGCACGGCGGCCGAGAGCGGCGCGATGACCAGGCCGAGACCGAGTCCGGCCAGCACGAGGTCGGCGTCGAGGCGGGGCAGGAAGCCGGCGTAGCGGGCGGCGAGGACGTCGAGGGGCCAGTACGCGATCAGTGCGTACGCGAAACCGGCGGTCAGCAGGCCGATCAGGGTGACCACCCGCTCGCCCAGACGCGCGAGCACGACGCCACCGAGCACGGCCCCGATCGGGAGCGCGATCAGGAAACGGGAGAGCAGCAGCGTGCCGCCGAACGCGTCCTTGCCGAGCAGGGTCTGCGCGACCAGCTGCACGTCGACCAGCGTGACCATCAGGGCCGCGCCGGTGCAGAAGCTCGCCCCGAGCGCGGCCAGGAACGGTTTCATCCGTACGCCGTCCGGGTCGAACAGCTTGGTGCGGGCGCGGCGTTCCCACAGCGCGAAGAGCACCAGGACGACGACGGCCGCGCCCAGGGTCGCCGGGCCCCACGAGGGCAGGACCGCGTTCTCGGGATCCGGGTTGTAGAGGCCGACGACCAGCAGACCCAGTCCGAGGGCGAGCAGAATGCCGCCGGGCACGTCGACGCCGGACCGTGGGCGAGGCTCGGTCTCGCGAGGCCCGGTCTCGCGAGGCAAGGCGGTCAGGACGGCGACGATGGCCACCGCGGCCAGGGGGATGTTGATCCAGAAGATGCCCCGCCAGCCGATCAGCGCCGCGACCGCCCCGCCGTAGAGCGGCCCGAGCACGCTGCCCAGTTCCTGAGCGGCGCCGACCGAGCCGAGGGCGACGGCCCGGCGACGCTGTTCGGTCCAGAGGTCACCGGCCAGGGCCATGGTGACCGGCAGCAGCGCGCCGCCGGCCAGCCCCTGCAGAGCGCGGCCGGCCACCAGCCAGTGGATCGACTCGCCGGAGGCCGCGGTGATCGCCGAACCGGCCGCGAAGCCGGCCAGGCAGGCGACGATGACGGCGCGGCGGCCGAGCCGGTCGGACAGCGAACCGAGCAGCGGCATGCCCGCCACGTAGCCGAGCAGGAAGCCGGTGACGATCGGGGTGGCGCGTTCCAGCCGGTTGAGCGGGATGTGCAGGTCACCCAGGATGTCGGTCAGGACGGTGACCACGACGTACGCGTCGAGGGCGGCCAGCAGCACGGCGGCGCCCCCGACGCTGATCGCCAGGCGGCGCCGGGCCAGAACAGCGCTAGGGAGCACTGATCGTCACCGGCACGTCGAAGTCCTTGAACGTCACCGTGACGGTGCCCCCGGTCAGCGTGAAGGTGGCCTTGAGGAGGCGCTTGTCCGCGGCCGCGATCCAGTACTTCGCGGGGATGTCACCGGTGAGGCCGGGGATCAGGCCGGCCAGGTTGTCACCGTTGTTGGTGGCCGCGACCCGCCAGGCGTCCTTGCCGTCGACCGGTTCCGACGCCTCGGTGGTCGCCCCGTACGAGGTCAGCAGCACCCGCGCGATGCCCCGCTCGGGGTCGAGGATGGCCGACGGGTCGTAGACGTTGGAGGCGAGGGTGAGCGGCAGCGTCTGGAATCCGCCGGTCGGGCCCTTGATGTGGATCTTGTCGCCGAGGATGACGAACTCGAGCTCGACGGTCGAGCCGGCCTGGTCGAGCTGCGCGGTGCCCTTGGCGCTGCCCTCCTTGGTCAGCGTGCCGTCGGCGCGGCGCAGCGCGAGCCCGGCGATCTCGCCCTCGGCAGTGATCAGGAACTGGGTGGTCTTGATCTCGCGCATCGCCGCCGCGGAATCTTTCACCAGCGTGTCACCGGCCGGCAGGGCGGCCGCCGGTGTCGTGTTCGCGCTGCTCTCGTCCTTGCTGCCGGACGTGCAGGCGGCCAGGGAGAGCAGAGCAGCGGACAGCGCTAGGAGGGCGCGAAGTCGGGGCATACGCGCATGCTAGACGGGCCCGCAAGAGATACCGGCCCCGAGGAGCAGACCGAGCTCGTCGGATACCGCCCGCACCTCGGTGATCCGGCCGCCGGCCACGGTGAACAAATCGATCACCGAGGCCTCGAGCGTGTTGCCGGAGGCCGGCACCGGCCCGATCCGCGAGCCCAGCGACCCGGTGTGGCGGTCGAGATCGAGGCTCATCAGGGCACTATCGCAGAGCCGGCTGGGTAAGGTCACGATCATGGACGTCGTTGTCGTAGGGGCGGGAATCGCCGGGCTGTCGTGCGCCCGGGCGCTGACCGAGGGCGGGGCCCGCGTCCGGGTCGTCGAGCGGGGCCGGGTGGTCGGCGGGCGGCTGGCCAGCAAGCGCTTCGAGGGCCGGTACGCCGACATCGGCGCCGCCTACTTCGTGGCCGACGATCCGGCCTTCACCGCCCAGGTGACCTCGTGGGAGTCGCGGGGGCTGGCCCGGCCGTGGACCGACACTTTCCGGGTCCATCCCGGGGGCGAGTCGTCGACCGGGCCGATGCGATGGGCCGCGTCCGGCGGGCTGCGATCGCTGGCGGTTGACCTGGCACAAGGTCTTGACGTACGGCTGGAAACGCCGCTGGCCGAGGTGCCCGAGGATGCCGACGCCGTCGTGCTGGCCATGCCGGGTCCCCAGGCCGTACGCCTCGGCCCGCCCCCGGCCATCGTCGCCGCCGCGGAGGCGCAGGCGTGGCAGCCGGTGATCGCCGCCGTGCTGACCTACCCGGCGCGCGCGTGGGACGAATTCCACGGCGCCTTCGTCAACGACCACTCCGTGCTGGCCACGATCTGCGACGACGGTGACCGCCGCGGCGACGGCGCTCCGGTTCTGGTCGCCCACTCGACGCCCGCTCTGGCCGCCCAGCACCTGGACGATCCCGGGGCGGCCGGCCCGATCCTGGCCGGGGCGGTCGGCGAGCTGTTCGGACTGGCGGAGCAGCCGCAGGTCCACGTGCACCGCTGGACCTATGCCCAGCCGGGGTCAGCCGACGCCCCGTACGCGGTCGATGGTCGGGTCTGGCTCTGCGGTGACGCCTTCGGGCGGCCCCGGGTGCAGACCGCCTGGCTCTCCGGACGCGCCGTGGCGCAGGCTCTGCTCGGCTGATCATCCATCTTGTCGGGGGTCGCCGATATCATCGCGGAAATGCTGCAGCCCACCCTCGACGACGAGCGGAAGGTGGCCGATGACCCTCCCCGACCATCCCGACTTCCTGTGGCGCAACCCGGAACCCAGACGGTCGTACGACGTCGTCATCGTCGGTGGTGGTGGGCACGGCCTGGCCACCGCGCACTACCTGGCCCAGAATCACGGGATCACCGACGTGGCCGTGCTCGAGAAGGGCTGGCTGGCCGGCGGCAACATGGCCCGCAACACCACGCTGATCCGCTCCAACTACCTCTGGGACGAGAGCGCCGCCATCTACGAGCACGCGCTCAAGCTGTGGGAGGGGCTCGAGGCCGATCTGGACTACCCGATCCTGTTCAGCCAGCGCGGCGTGCTCAACCTCGCGCACAACCTGCAGGACGTGCGCGACAGCGTCCGGCGGGTCGAGGCCAACCGGCTCAACGGGATCGACGCCGAGTGGCTCACCCCGGACGAGGTCCGCAAGATCTGCCCGATCGTCAACACGTCGGCCGACATCCGCTATCCGGTGCACGGCGCCACCTATCAGCCGCGGGCCGGCATCGCCAAGCACGACTACGTCGCCTGGGGGTTCGCCCGGCGCATCGACCAGGCGGGCGGCGACCTGATCCAGGACTGCGAGGTCACCGGCTTCACCACGGCGGGCGACCGGGTCACCGGCGTACGGACGACCCGGGGTGACATCGCGGCCGGCCGGGTGCTGCTGTGCGCGGCCGGGCACACCACGGTGCTGACCGACATGCTGGGTTTCCGCGTGCCGATCCAGAGCCACCCGTTGCAGGCCCTGGTCTCCGAGCTGCTGGAGCCGGTGCACCCGACCATCGTCATGTCGAACGCGGTGCACGTCTACGTCTCCCAGGCGCACAAGGGCGAGCTGGTGATGGGGGCCGGGGTCGACTCGTACAACGGTTACGGCCAGCGCGGCGCCTTCCACATCATCGAACGGCAGATGGCGGCCGCGGTCGAGCTGTTCCCGGTGTTCGCGCGGGCGCATCTGTTGCGCAGCTGGGCCGGCATCGTCGACGTCAGTCCGGACGCGTCACCGGTGGCCGGGCGTACGCCGTACGAAAACCTGTTCCTGAACTGTGGCTGGGGGACCGGTGGTTTCAAGGCCACGCCCGGGATCGGCTGGTGCCTGGCCGAGACCGTGGCCACCGGCGAGCCGCATCCGTACGTGGCTCCGTTCGCCCTCGACCGCTTCGTCAGCGGTGCCCTCGTCGACGAGCACGGCGCCGCCGCCGTCGCCCACTGAGCCCGGAGGCTGCCGTGCAACTCATCGAATGCCCCTGGTGCGGCCCCCGCGAGGAGGTCGAGTTCCACTACGGCGGACAGGCCGGTGTGCCCTACCCGGCCGACCCGTCCGCGCTGTCCGACGAGGAATGGGCGCACTACGTCTTCTTCCGCGACAACCGTAAGGGCCGGTTCGCCGAGCGCTGGAATCATTCCGCGGGGTGCCGGCGCTGGTTCAACGCGGTCCGCGACACGGCCACATACAAATTCGAAAAACCAGGTTTCCGTACGCCGTCAGGCGGCCGCATCGACCGCAGTCGCACCCTCACCTTCACCTTCGGGGGCGAGACGTTCACCGGTCATCCCGGCGACACCCTGGCCTCGGCGTTGCTGGCCGCGGGCCGCCACACCATCGCCACCAGCGTCAAGCTCGGCCGTCCACGCGGCATCACCGCCGCCGGGGCCGAGGACTCGGGCGGCCTGGTCCAGATCGAGGAGCCGTTCCCCGATCCGATGCAGCTCGCCGCCACCGTCGAGCTCTACGACGGACTGTCGGCGCGCGGCCTGGCCGGTCAGGGCCGGTTGGCCGACGTGCCCGACTCGGCCCGTTACGACGCCAAGCACCACCACGTCGACCTGCTCGTCGTCGGGGCCGGACCGGCCGGACTGATCGCCGCCCTCGAAGCATCCCGGGCCGGCGACCGTGTCGCGCTGGTCGACGAGCAGTCCGAGGCCGGCGGCTCGCTGCTGTCCGGTCAGGACGATGGCTGGGTCGCCGGTGCCGTCGCCGAGCTGGCCGGCAACCCGGATGTCCTGCATCTGCAGCGCACCACCGCCTTCGGCGCCTACGACGACGGTTTCGTGCTGGCCGTCGAACGCCGCACCGACCACCTCGGCGCGGCCGCCCCCAAGAACATCTCCCGCCAGCGGGTCTGGCGGCTGCGGGCGAAACAGGTCGTGGTCGCGACCGGCGCCCACGAGCGCCCGATCGTCTTCGCCGACAACGACCGTCCCGGCATCATGCTGGCCGGGGCCGCCCGCACGTTCCTCAACCGCTACGGCGTCCGGCCCGGGCGCGAGGCGGTCGTCTTCACCACCAACGACAGCGCGTACGACGCCGCCTTCGATCTGCACCGGGCGGGCGTCCACATCCCGGTGATCGTCGACGCGCGCCCGGAGGTGCCCCGGGCCGACGAGTGCGCGGCGGCCGGGATCAGGCTCCTCACCGGAGCAACGGTGACCGGGACCAGAGGCGACGACCGGATCACCCACGCGATTGTCGACGGCGAGTCCGTTCCGTGCGACGTGCTGCTGGTCAGCGGCGGCTGGAACCCGGCCGTGCACCTGTTCAGCCAGGCCGGCGGGAAACTGCGCTACGACGAGACCCTGGGCGCGTTCGTGCCGGGGGAGCGGCTCGACGGGCTGACCGTGGTCGGGGCCGCGGCCGGCGAGATCGAGGCCACGCCGCTGGTGCTGTGGCGGGTGCCCGGCCCGTCCGACCGCCAGTTCGTCGACCTGCAACGGGACGCGACGGTGGCCGACATCGAGCGCGCGGTCGGCGCCGGCATGCGCTCGCTCGAGCACATCAAGCGCTATACGACCATCGGCACCGCGCACGACCAGGGCAAGACCTCCGGCGTGCTGACCTCCGGCATTGTCGCCGAGCTGCTCGGCGTCCCGCTGACCGCGACCGGGACCACGACGTTCCGCCCGCCGTACACGCCGGTCGCCTTCGCCGCGCTGGCCGGGCGCGACCGGGGCCGGCTGTTCGACCCCGAGCGTTACACCGCGCTGCACGACTGGCACGTCGCCGCGGGCGCCGTCTTCGAAGACGTCGGCCAGTGGAAGCGCCCGCGCTACTACCCGCGCCCGGGCGAGGAGATGGAGACCGCGGTGCTGCGCGAGTGCGCCGCGGCCCGGACGGGCGTCGCGATGATCGACGGGTCCACCCTGGGCAAGATCGACGTCCACGGCCCGGACGCGGCCGTCCTGCTCGACCGCCTCTACACCAATCTGATCAGCAGCCTGAAGCCCGGCATGGTCCGCTACGGCGTGATGTGCGGGGTCGACGGCATGGTGATCGACGACGGCACGGTGATGCGCCTGGCCGACGACCGTTTCCTGGTGCTCACCACGACTGGTGGCGCGGCCAAGATCCTGGACTGGATGGAGGAGTGGCTGCAGACCGAGTGGCCCGAGTTGCGGGTGCACCTGACCTCGGTGACCGAGCAGTGGGCCACCTTCCCGGTCGTCGGCCCGCGCTCGCGCGACGTCATCGGTGCCCTGTTCCCCGGCGTCGACGTCTCGAAGGAGGCGTTCCCGTTCATGGCGCTTCGTGACACCGAGCTCGACGGGGTCCCGATCCGGCTCGCCCGGATCAGCTTCTCGGGCGAGCTGGCCTACGAGGTCTACGTCAATCCGTGGTACGCGGTCGCGGTCTGGGAGCGTCTGCTCGAGGCCGGCCGCCCGTACGGCATCACGACGTACGGCACCGAGACGATGCACGTGCTGCGGGCCGAGAAGGGCTACCCGATCATCGGACAGGACACCGACGGCACGGTGACCCCGCACGATCTGGGTCTGGCCTGGGCGGTGTCGAAGAAGAAACCGGACTTCATCGGCAAGAGATCCTTTTCCCGTACGGTCAACGTGGACCCGATGCGCAAACAGCTCGTCGGTCTGCTGCCCACCGACCGGGGAACCGTGCTTCCGGAAGGCTCGCAGATCATCGAGTTCCAGCCCGACGGCGCCCGCCCCGCCCCGCCGGTGCCGATGCTGGGCCACGTGACCTCGAGCTACCGCAGCGCCGAACTCGGCCGACCGTTCGCACTGGCCCTGGTCAAGGGCGGCCGCGAGCGGATCGGCGACACCCTGCACGTCCCGGTCGGCGACACGCTGGTGCCGGTCGAGGTGACCGGCCCGGTGCTGGTCGATCCGGAAGGAACCCGCCGCGATGGCTGAGCCGACGCTGTCCCGCACCCACCCACTCGAAGCCTGGACGGCCGCGTTCGAGGCACTGCCCCCGGCCGTGCGCATCACCGCCGAGCCGTACGTCCCGATGTTCGACGTGCGCGGGGTGACGGCCGAGCCGAACACGTGGATCGAGGTGGACGGCGGGCGTGCGGTCTGGCTCGGACCGGACGAGTCGCTGTACCTCGGGGCCACGCCGCCACCGGACGCGGCGGTCACCGACGTCTCGGCCCAGCGGATCGCCCTGCGGCTGACCGGCGGCCACGTGCGCGACGTGCTGGCCCAGGGCTGCGCGATCGACCTGCACCCCCGGGTCTTCGGCCGGGGTCGCAGCGCGGTCACCACGCTCGGTCAGGCCGGGATCGTCCTGCTCGCCCTGGGCGACGACGACTTCCTGGTGCTGGTCCGCTCGTCGTTCGCCGGCTACCTCGCCGACTGGCTGCTCGACGCGACCCTCGAGTTCACCTGAGCCTGAGCAACAAAGGACGGGCAGCCCAGGTGCGGCTGCCCGTCCTCCCCCGTTGCGATCAAAGACAAGAGGCGCACACGCCGGGCGGGTTGTCCGGGTCGGGGACCGCCCAGTTGCTGACCAGACGCTTGGTCACGCGCGGATCGGTGGTGCTGATCGGGACGAGGCGGTAGCGGTCCGGCTGCGGCTTGGTGACCCGCCAGCACTCGTCGTGCTCGCCGTAGAGGTCGTTTCCCTGGGCCCGGATGCCCGAGGTGATGCAGAGCGCCACCGTGTTCTCGTTGACCTGGGCGCCCTTTTCGAGGGGGTACTGGCCCATGTCCCACGGCGGCATCACGATGCCCCGGTCGGCCCAGTACCGCACCACGTGCAGGGTCAGCCACTCGTTCTCGTCACACGCACCGGTGTCGACCGCCATCCAGACGTCGAAACCGTTGACATTGCGGTCCGACGGGCCGGCGAACATGTCGCTGACCGAGATGAAGTGGCAGATCTGTTCGTACGGGGAAAGCTCCTGGACCGGACCGTCGATCGGGGTGTCCTTGGTGACGGTGGGCGCCCCGGGCGGATAGGTCGTGAACGGCGAGACGAGACAGTTGGCCGTGCAGACCGGTGCGGTCGGTGGCCGGCCGGTCGGGTAGGTGCTCAGCGGCGCGGTGACCAGCGGATCGGTCAGCGCGACGGCCGGGAAGCTGGTGACCAGGTGGTCGTCACCGGTGCGCCTCGGCTTGACACAGGCCACGTTGCGGGCCCGTACCTCGCCGTTCTGTTCGGTCAGCCCGGTGCTGACACAGAGCGCGGCGACGTCCGGCTCGATCCGGCCCGTACGGGAAAAGGAAGTGGTCCCCGACGTCTTGACCTGCCACGGCGTGCTCATCGAGGCGACCGTGGCCCCGTCCCGCACGTGATATTGGGTGATCGCCAGGGTCGCGGCGCCCCGCCCGGGCGCGCAGGGCTTCGACCGGCCCTTCAGGGTGACGTCGAACCACGGCTCCCACCGGGTCGAGTCGGGCCGGTAGACACCGCGCACGCTGTCGAACGTGACGGTGGCGCATCCCGGCGCCTCCGCGGCTGCGGCCGGTGCCGACACCGCGACGGTCGCCATCACCAGCGCCGCTAGTACGGCGGCTAGACGTTTTCTCATGAGGCCTGATCCTGATCGGAGTGATGGTGGTAGGGCGGGCTGGCGGCACCGATCGCCCCCAGCGCGAGCCCGAGTTGGAACCTGTTCTCCACGCCGAGCCGGTCCATCAGCCCGCGCAGAACGTTCGTGACCGACCGGGCGCTGATCCGCAGCTGCACGGCCGCCGTCGTGTCGGTGTGCCCGAGCGCCAGCAGGTCGACCACGGCCTGCTCCCGCGTGCTGAGCCGGATCGGGAGCACCGCGCCGACGGCCGGATCGCTGGCCCGCTGCCAGTGCTTCTCGAACAGCTCGGCCAGCTCCAGCACCACCTGCGGGTGGCTCACCTCGACATAGCCGCGCTCGATCCGCTCCGGATCGGCCGGCAGCAGCGCGACCGCCCGGTCCAGCACGATCAGCTTGACCGGCACGTCGAGCGACTCCCGCACCTGGTAGGCCGGGTGCAGCGACTCCTGCGGGCTGAGCGTGTCCTGGTCGGCCGGCGGCACCCCGAGCACCCGCATCCGGGTGGCCTGCGCGATCAGCTGCCGGTCGAACGCGGCTCCGGTGCGGGCCGACTCGGCGTCGAACGCCTGCTCCGGGTTGATCGTGAGTGTCTCGCGCCGGCCGCGCAGCAGTTCGCCGTACCGCTGCCGGGTCAGCTCCCGCGTCGGCAGATAGCGCACCTGCTCGGTCAGCTGGCCCCCGAACGCCGGCATCAGGATCGGCAGCGCCCCCAGCCGTGCGCGCAGGCTCTCGACGACCCAGCGATGGGTCTCGGCCACGGCCCGCTGGTCGATCAGCCGCACCCGGTGCCGCCGCAGTGCCGCGATCGCCACGTCAGGGGCCAGGGCACACCATTTTCCCGTACGGGCGTCGACCGCGCCCCACACCTGAAGTGCGGCCAGCGCCTCGTCGACCCGGCGCACCGGCATCGCCAGTTCGGCACTCAGCTCCCGCCGCGTCCGCGGCCCGAACGTGGCCAGCGTGCGATACACCAGGTCGGCGTCCGGGGACGCGCCCCAGCGCACCAGCGACGGCACCGCCGAGCCGATCCGGAGCGGGATCACGGTCATTCGTGCTCCTGGCCCAGCAGCCCCAGCGCCAGCCCCAGCTGAAACCGGTTGTCGACGCCGAGCCGGTCCATCAGACCGCGGACCAGGCCGGTCACCGTCCGCGGGCTGATCCCGAGACGATCGGCCGCCTCCTGATCGGTGTGCCCCTGCGAGAGGAGCGCGACGAGTTCACGCTCGCGGTTCGACAGGGTGATCCTGGGCAACTCGAACTCCAACGTGGATTCGTGGGCGCCTGTTACGGCCGATCGACCGCACTCAATCACACCGCCGCACGCGCAAGCCAGGAACAGGCCGCCCGGCCACCCCGGATTGCGTAATCCCGCAAGATCAAATTCCGGAGGTAGTGTCCGGCCATGACCATCGAGATCGGTGTCATCCTGCCGACGTCCACCCCCGACCCCGGCCGGCCGATCCTCGGCGACGTCACCGCCGGCGCCCGCCTCGCCGAAGAGCTGGGCCTCGATTCGATCTGGTCCACCGACCACCTGGTGGCCAGCGCCCCGATCCTCGACGGCACCATCGTCCTGGCCACCGCGGCCGGCGCGACCGAGCGGATCCCCTTGGGCTAAAGGCCTGTTTCATGACTGAGGCGGGGCTACGGAGGGGCCCAGATCCCGCCTGGCGGCGTCCCGCGAAAGCCCGGTTCCAACACCGGGAGCCGGACTTCCACGGGCCACCACCAGACGAAATCTGGACCCCGCCTCACTCCCACCCCAGTTATGAAACAGGCCTTGGGCGTCATGCTGCTGGCTCTGCGCCCGGTGGCGTGGGCCGCCAAGCAGATCGGTTCGCTCCAGCAGGTCTCCGGCAACCGCCTGATCCTGGGCGTCGGCACCGGCAACCCGGCGCACGGCGACCGGGCGTGGCGCGCCGCCGGCGTCTCGTTCACCGACCGCGGAGCCCGCACCGACGAGGCGCTGCGCCTGCTGCCCAGCCTCGTCGGCGGCGAGCCCACCACGTTGGGCGACGACTTGTCGGTGACGCTGTCGCCGGGCGCGCCGATGCCTCCCGTCATGATCGCCGGCAACGGTCGCCGGGCCCTGCGCCGCGCCGCCGACTTCGGCGACAGCTGGGCCGCCATGGCCATCACACCGGCCGAGGTGACCGAGGGCCTGGCCAAGCTGACCGGCCTGGCCGCCGAACGAAACCGCCCCCGCCCCGGCGTAACGGTGGTCGGCCCGCCACTCGACACCACCGACCCGTCCCGCGCCGCCGACCAGCTGGCCGCCTACGCCGACGCCGGCACCGACCGCGTCGTGCTGGCCCCCACCGGCCCCGACTGGCGGCGGGACTACGAGTTCGCCGCTGCCGTCCGCGCGGCGATCCGGGCTTGAACCTGCCGCCAGTGATCCGACCCGGTCGCACTCGTCGATCCGGGTGGTGGGGGCGCACGTCGTGGCGGCCGTCTGAGCCGTGGGCTCGGCGCGCCGGGTGCCCTCGAACGGAACGGCCTTGCTGCCGACACGGCAGGGAGGTGTCGCTACTCGTCTCCCGTTACCGTCCAGCTTGCGCCTTTCTGTTGTTCCCAGCCTTGGCGGTGGTGCGCGGGCCATTCCCCTCACCTGTTCCTCGGAGGCGGCCCGGCAACGGTGCCGACGCTGGATTGCGGGTGCCCGGCAGGCACGAAAGGCCGAAGCGCCACTGGGCGGCCCGGCAACGGTGCCGACGCTGGATTGCGGGTGCCCGGCAGGCACGAAAGGCCGAAGCGCCACTAGGCGGCCCGGCAACGGTGCCGACGCTGGATTGCGGGTGCCCGGCAGGCACGAAAGGCCGAAGCGCCACTGGGGCTACCCGGAACCGCAGGATCACGCCGTCCGCGTGGGTTCGAAGGCCGATCTCAACCGTCGGCTTGCTCAGCCGGGCTGGACCGACGCGAAGGGCGTCCGCACGAATGATCCCGATCAGCTGGTGATCGCCCGGCGTATTTCGTGAGGATTCGCCGCCGACGGCTCGAGGAGATGTCTGCCGCTTCCGGCTGGTCCGGGCCCGTTGACCGCGGCCGGACGGCTCGACGCGGCCGCGCGGGCCGAGCTGCACACGCGGCCGGCCGAGCTGTGCGTTGGGTGGCCGACGCGGACGCGCCGACGGGTGGCTCATGGTGATGACGCCGGCGCGCGGACACGGGTCACTTGATCCGACTCGTCAGCTCGCGGCAACGGCCGGCGGGAAGTAGGTCGCAGACCGAGGTGTGGCCGCTCACCGTGACCCTCACGGGTGGCCGGCCCACCCTGCGCACTCGACGGAGGGCGCGGCCTCTTCGTCGCGGTCTGGACGATCGGCGCCGCAATCGCGTCCAGGAAACGGTTCGACGGCTCAGACGCTAGCGGGCGGCCGGAAGCAGGCGCGGGACCGCCCGCACGTAGATGACCATGCCCACCACCTCGACCAGCGTCTGTGTCACGACCACGGCGGCGGCCAGGGTCAGGTCGCCGGGCAGGGCCAGGGCCAGCGGCAGCACCACCAGCGAGTTGCGGGTCGCCCCGGTGAAGATCACCGCTCGGCCGGACGGGACGTCGAGGCGGAAGAGGCGGGCCACGGCCAGCCCGGCGAACGCCATCACCAGCAGGAAGCCGGCGTAGAAGGGCACCACGCCGAGGACGTCGGCGAGGTCGTCGCCGATCCGGGGTACCTGCGAGGCGACCACCACGAACAGGGTCGCCGCCATCAGCGGGACCATCGCGCCGCCGGCCACCCCGGCCACACGCCGGTTGCCGGGCCAGGCCTGGGTGGCCCAGGCCAGCGCGAGCGGGATGACGATCAGCACGACGAACGCCTCGGCGAACGGGCCCGCGGCCACGGCTGTCCCGTCGCCGGCCAGCAGGAACAGGAAGAGCGGGAGCAGCAGCATCTGCGCGATCAGCAGCAGCGGGGTCGCGGCCAGCAGCCGGTCGCTGCGGCCGCCGGCCAGGCCGCTGAAGACGATCACGTAGTCGACGCAGGGGGCCAGCAGCACCAGCAGCACGCCGAGCCGCACAGCCCGATCGCCGGGCAGGAACGGGACCATCGCGGCGACCACCAGGGGCACCACGACGAAGTTGACCACCAGCACGGCGGCCAGGAACCGGCCCGCGCGCAGCGACCGCAGCAGATCGTGGGCCGGGACCTGCAGGAACGTCACATAGAGGAGCACGCCCAGGACCGGGTTGATCACGTGCTCCAGCCCGGGGCCGGCGCCGGGCGCCAACCGGCCCGCCAGCACCCCGGCCGCGATCGCCCCCAGATAGACGGCGACCTGATGCCGCTCCATCCACGCCACCGACTTGATGATCATTGTCCCGTCATCGCAGCACACGGGACCGCGGCGCGAGCGGCCGGGGTCAACCGGCCACGGCGGCGGCGCGGGTGGTCAGGGCGGCGAGCACTTCCTCGTACGCGGGAAGGACCTTGATCTCGGTGTCGGGGACGTCGAACGGCATGACTCGACGGTACGGCTGTACCCGGGTACCGGATGCAAGCGGTTTCCGGTGTAATCACGGGCATGACGCCCGCATCGTCGCTGACTGATCTGATCGGCCGCTATCTGCCGCCGGCCACCGAGGCGTGCCCGACC
Organism: Paractinoplanes bogorensis; assembly: GCF_018829635.1. Taxonomy (GTDB): domain Bacteria; phylum Actinomycetota; class Actinomycetes; order Mycobacteriales; family Micromonosporaceae; genus Actinoplanes; species Actinoplanes bogorensis. Next base: position 106,630 of record NZ_JAHKKG010000010.1, on the reverse strand, counting down.
TTCGCCGAGAACTCGCTGTTCGAGCCGATCATCGACGGTGTCACCTATTTCACCGAGCTGGCCGAGCGGATGGCCGCGCTCGGCCCGGACGACGCCGTCTACATCGCCAGCTACCAGGCCGACCCGCAGCTCGACCTCACCGGGCTGGTGGCCGGGGAGGCGGGCTACCGGCCGTTCACCGACGTGCTGGCCGAGAAGGCGGCGGGCGGCACCGACGTGCGGATCGTGCTCAGCGCGGCCGAGTTCTCCGGGGGCGTGCCGTGGCTGCCGGTCGGGCCGTTCCGGGCCAACACGCTGGCCGCGCGGGTGATCCGGGCCTGGAAACCGTCGACCCGCGACGTCGTCAACCCGCCGCTGGAGAACCGGGTGCTGCTCGACTGGTCGGGGCCGGCGCTGGGGTCCAACCACCAGAAGCTGGTGGTGTTCCGGCACGACGGGGTGCTGACCGCGTACGTGGGCGGGCTTGATCTGTCGCCCAGCCGGTTCGACCACCAGCCGCATCACCGCCTCAAGCTCGGCGCCCACCGGTGGGGCTGGCACGACGCGGCGGCCCGCCTGCACGGCCCGGCCGCGTCGCGGGTGCTGGAGACGTTCACGTTCCGCTGGCAGAACACGGCCGCCCTGCCGCCGCGCTACATCGCCAAGAACCTGCCGCCGGAGTATTTCCACCTGCCCAGCGGGGGACTCACCTGGGTCAACCCGCTCGACCCGCCGCTCGAGCTGCCGGCCACCCCGGCCCAGCCGCAGCACCCGGCCGAGGGAACGGCGGTGCAGGTCGTGCGCTCGTACCGGCCGTGGTCGCTCTATCGCCACCGCGGGCTGCGCCGCCTGCGCCGGGCCAACGTGGTGCGGGCCGGCATCCAGGAGATCTACCACTCGATGATCACCGCGATCGACGCCGCCGACCGGTACATCTATCTCGAGGACCAGTACTTCCACGAGTCGCCGGGCGGCGATCCGCGGTTCCAGCTCTACGGGCGGCTGCGGGCGGCGGCCCGGCGCGGCGTCAAGATCATTCTGATCGGTTCCGGACGCAAGGACCCGGCCGACGGCGGCGACAGCACCGTCCGCCCGGTGATCACCCACGACCTGCGGTGGCGGGTGCTGGCCCGGCTGCCCGTGGCGGCCCGGCGCAACCTGGTGATGTACCGGATCGACAACCTGACCGTGCACACCAAGCTGATGCTGGTCGACGACGTGTTCGCCAGCATCGGGTCGGCCAACTTCTTCAGCCGTTCGATGGTCGGCACCGACAGCGAGATCACGTCGACCTTCGTCACGACCGGTCCGCTCGTCCGCGACCTGCGGGTCAAGCTGTGGGCCGAGCACCTGCGCACGCCGGTGGACGACGAACTCACCCCGCACCTGGCCGACCTGGACACCGCCCTGGGGATCTGGCGCCGCGAGTGGCTGCCGGCCGGCCATCCGCCCGAGACGTGGCGCAAGGCGGGGCTCCCGGCCGGGTTCGCGCCCGCCGAGTGGGCGCTGACGCCGGCCCGTTACTCGCCCGCTGTGCTACGCCGCGAGTCGAGACTCCACGACAGCTAGCTCCCGGGCCGGCATCGGACGCCCGAACAGGTAGCCCTGGGCCAGGTCACTGCCCGCCTCGGAGAGCATCCGTGACTGCGCGTCCTCCTCGACCCCCTCGGCCACGACGGTCAGGCCGAGGGAGTGGAACAGCTCGATCAGCGACCGGATGAACGAGCCGGCGCCCGAGTCTTCCAGATAGCTGCGGTCGATCTTGACGATGTCGGCCGGGAACCGGTGCAGATAGCGCAGCGACGCGTAGCCCGAACCGAAGTCGTCGATGGCGATCCGCGGCCCGAGCGACCGCAGCCGCTGCAATGCCGTGGTCACCTGGGCCTCGTCGGCGAGCACGCTCTCGGTCACCTCGAGCACCAGGCGCGCCGGGTCGAACCCGGTGTCGAGCAGCACCCGGGCCACCCGCGCGGGGAAGGCCGGGTCGAGCAGCTGCAGGGTGGAGACGTTGACCGAGACGTAGAAGCCGCCCGTACGGCTGAGGCCGGCCATCTCGGCGCACGCCTGCTCCAGGATGCAGGCGCCCAGCTCGTGGATGAGCCCGGTGCGCTCGGCGACGGCGATGAACTCGGCCGGCGACACGTCACCCAGCGCCGGGTGCCGCCAGCGGGCCAGCGCTTCCACGCCCGACATCTCGGCCGTGGGCAGTTTGACGATCGGCTGGTACGCGACCTGCAGCAGACCCTGGGCGACGGCCGCCTCGAGTTCGGTGCGGAGCGTCATCTCCCGGTCGAGGCGGGTGCGCATCGTGGGGGCGTACGGGGAAATGGTGTCCTTGCCGTTGTCCTTGGCCGCCTGCAGCGCGAGGTCGGCCATCTTGCGCAGCTCAGGACCGCTCGTCGTGGTCTCGGCGGCGCCGATGCTCACGGTGATGCCGACCGTGTGCGGGCCCACCGAGAAGGGCGCCCGCATCGCGTCGGCCAGCTGCTCGGCCGTGGTGATCAGATCACCGCTGACCAGGACCGCGAACACGTCGCCGCTGAGCCGGGCGGCCTGGCCACTCACCGCCATCCGCTCGCCGGCCTGGCGCAGGAGCTGGTCGCCGACGTCGTCGCCGAGCCGGTCGTTGACCCAGGCGAAGTGGTCGAGATTGATGTGCAGAAGACCGACGGGCGCGTCCGCGGAGGCCACTCGCCGGTCGACCAGCCGGGCGAAGTACTTGCGGTTGGCCAGCCCGGTCAGCGTGTCGTGGGACGCCTCGAACCGCAGGCGCTCGGTGAGGCTGGTGTGCGAGAGGAGCACGAGCAACTGCCGGGCCAGCAGCGAGCCCAGGATCAGCAGGACGGCAAACAGTTCGGCCGGATCAAGGAGCCTTCCCGCGTACGCTCCGGCGCCCTCCACGCCGACCGCGACGACGAACGGCAGGTAGGGCAGCAGCAACTGCCACCGGTGCACACCGGTCCCCGTGTCGACGACCACCGCGCGGCCCGCGGCCCGGCGTGCGGCCAGCGCGAGGAAGACGAAGCCGGCCACCCAGCCGTAGTCGAACCAGGAACCCGAGACATACGTGCCGTCGGCCGAGCCGACGGCGAACAGGGTGTCGGCCAGGCCCATCCCCAGCATGGCCGCGACCAGCAACGCCACCACCGATCGCCGGCCGCGGGCCCGGGTCATCAGCAGCAGGGCCATGGTGGCCGAGACCAGGTCGCCGATCGGGTAGGCCAGCGAGACCGCGTAGGCGAGCGGGGACTCGCCGCCGGCCGCCCAGATGTCACGCATCGAGACCGACCAGAGCACCAGGAACAGCGCCCCGGCGACCACGATGCCGTCGAGCACCGGCGCCACGCTGGAGCCGAGCATCGAGCGGCCGGAGAGCAGGCCCAGACCGACCGCGGCGGCCACCGGGAAGATCAGGAAACCGTAGTCGGCGGGCGAGGGGAACAGCGTTGTCTGGGCGCTGAAAAACTCTTGCCAGAGCCAGAACGTGTTGCCCGCGCCCCAGGAGATGCCGGCCAGAGCCAGCAACAGCCAGCCGGCCCGGTGCCGCCCCGGCATGGTGCGCGAGGTCGCCAGGCAGGACAGGCCGGCCAGGAACGCGGCGGTGGTGCCGGCGAGCAGGGCCACGATGGCCGAGCCGTCGCCGCCGCGGGCGTAGAGGACGACGCCGAGCACGACAGCGGGCAGCACGATCCAGGCTGCCCGCGCTGGTCGGAGGCGGTCGTTCACGCGGCCACCATCGGCTGTCGCACGCCGAGCTTGAGCTTTTGGCTTCCCTCGGCTCCGGGGCGTCCCGCTCGTTCGAACATGTGTACTATTTTGCCATGCCGCTGCTGCACGCCGATGCCGATGCCTTCTTTGCCTCCGTGGTGCTTCGCGACCGGCCCGAGCTGGCCGATCGCCCCGTCGCGGTGGTCGCCGCGGTCATCGTGGCCAGCGCCAACTACCCGGCTCGGGCGCGTGGTGTCCGCTCCGGCGTCCTGGCTCAAGAGGCGCTGCTGCGCTGCCCCGAGCTGACCCTGATCGACGTGCCGCGGGCCGAGGTCGAAGAGGCCGGCGAGGCCCTGTTCGACCTGTTCCACGATTCGGCCCGGGCGGTCGAGCCCGGCTCGATGGAGGAGGCGTTCCTCGACGTCGGCGCCGGCTCGTTCCCCGAGGCCGTGGCGGCCGGTCAGAGGTTGCGCCGCCGGGCCGCGGCCGAACTGGGCATCCCGGTCAGCGTCGGGATCGGCCGCACCAAGCTGATGGCCAAGCTGGCGTCCCGGGCCGCCAAGCCCGACGGGCTGCACGTGATCGGCGCCGGGCGCGAGGCCGAGCTGCGCGTCACCCTGCCGATCGCCGACGTGTGGGGCGTCGGCGCCCGCACGGCCGAGCGCCTCCACGGCGTCGAGATCACCCGGCTCGGCCAGATCGACGCCATCCCGTTCGACACCCTGCGCCGCCTGTGCGGCACGACGATGGCCCGCCGCCTGCGAGCGATCCGAGACGCCACCGACGACGCGGTCGTACGTCCGGTCGAGCAGCGCACCACGCTCTCGTCCGAGGGTTCGATCAAGGGCTACGCCCGCCCCGACCACACCCCGGCCGAGCTGGCCGAGCGCTGCGTCGAGCGGGTCTGCCACCGGGCGTCCCGCGCCGGCCTGGTCGCGACCCGCCTGACGGTCACCCTGCACCCGTCGGAGGGCGGCGCCGATCGCGTGCTCAGGCGCACCGGCCCCACCGCCACGGCCGACCCGGCGGTCTGGTTGCGGGTCGCGCTCGACCTGCTCGATTCCGAGTGGCTGCCCCCACTGGCCGGCCTGCGGATCACGCTGACCGGCCTGACCACCCACGACCGAATACAGGAGACCCTGTTTTGAGACCCACCGGCGGCCCGGAAAGCGGCGGCGACCTCAACCTCCTACGACGCTAGTGTCCTGAGTCGTTGGCCGGCACAACCCGCGACGCGACGCCCGCCGCGACCAGGCTTGCAACTGCTCCCGTTCGTCACCGGTGAGCACGATCAGGCGCAGCAGCGTGCTCTTGCCGCAGCCGGACGCGTTGGTGCCCACCAGCCGCAGGTCGATCCCGGACGACGCCGCGGGGCACCGCAGTCGGATCAGGCATGCAGACTCTCGTACCCACTGGCCACGACTCCTGCGCGGATGCGGTGAGCGCGTCGAACGGGCAGATCGTTGAGGATCTCGAGGTCTCACGGCACACGGTCACCAAGTAGCGGAGCCGGTTCGCCTTCGACCGGCTCGAACGCTTGCTGGACGAGCCCCGCCCGCCCCGGCCCCGCACCCAATCAGCGACGCCGACGTGGCACGCGTCATCACGACGACCCGTGGAGACCACGCCGAAGGACGCCCTCACACCGCTGGGGGGCGCGTCGTCGGTGACCTACCACGCACTGGTCAACCCGCGCGATGGCGGCGCAGGTCGGCCCGTCGCAGACCGCGGTGTCACGGATCTGGCGGACGAAGTCGTGTTCGCGGAAGCCTTCGGTTCGCCTTTGCGTCCGCGGTGAGTCATGGTGCGGTAGATCAGCCGGCTGCGCTCACCGGGCCGATAGCAGACCAGCCCGGCGAGATCAGCCGGCTGCGCGCACCGAGCCGATAGCAGACCAGCCCGGCGATTGATACCCGGACGTTGCCCGCGGCGGTCACCGCAACGATCGGGGTGATCCCGCGTGGTGCCCAGGTGCCGGCCTTGAGCGGTCTCAGCGTTTAGCCGCATTCGTCGGCGAGGCAGACTCACGCTCCTCGCCGGGCGGCGACTCTTTTGGCGCCGGCCAATGGTAACGCCGCCACCGCAAGAAGAGCGGCGGCCGGGACCTCCCGCCCCGGCTCCAGGAATACGTCGAGATCGCGCTCGACAAGGACCCCTCGATCGGGTCCACCCTGTACGAGAGCCCGACCCACAAGATTGCCCGGGCTGTGGTCGACTACATCGTGTCGCTCACCGAGACGCAGGCCGTCGAGCTCTCGGCGCGCATCAACGGCGCGACGTCGAAGTCGATCCTGGAGAGCTGGTTCCACGTATAGCCGCGACCACGGGTGGGCGCGGCCATACGGGACGGTGATCAAGCGTACGGCTGGAAGGGAATGCCTGTCGGTTTGGAGGCGTTGAGCAGCGACTCGAACGAACCGTCGCGGGTCTTCAGCGTCGCCGAGCCGAAGTTGGCCGCCGTGAGTTTGTCGCGCAGTTCGATGGTGGGGAAACCGTTCCAGTCGACCAGCGGCGGGTAACGCCAGTCGTGGTAGTGGTTCTCCGGCGGCTCGTCGTTGGTGTTGGCCAGGCGGAAGAAGTGGGTCGAGGCGCCGTCCTTGTGATAGACGACCTTGGGGTGGGTGCCGTCGAAGCGGACCCGTGAGCGGGCGTAGGTCACCTGCGAGCTGTGCTGCGTCGTGGTCACGTAGTCGACCTGGTTGGACGACTGGTTGACCCAGGATATGACGTGTTCCCAGTCGTGGCGGTGGCCGCCGAGGCCGCTGCCCGCGACGGCCTGGTCCTTCTCGAAGTAGCTGGCGTAGACGATCGCGCACCAGCCGTTGTTGCACTTCGAGCGGGCGTACGTCTGGGAGTTGTCGAGGTCGGAACGGTCGCGGCAGTTGCCGTTGACGGCGCCGGTGGTCTTGAGGCCGCCGTTGAGCGTGCCGTCGGGGCCGATGGCCGGCGTGGCGTAACAGCCGTCGGTGTCGTAGTCGTAGGCAGGGGAGAAGGACTGTTCCAACCCGCCCGCGTTCTGCGGCAGGTTGCGCGGCGGGTCGGCGAAGGCCGGGGTGGCGGCGACGGCGAGGATCAGCGCGGCGAGGCCGGTCACGGCTCCGGCCCGGGCGAGGGGGCGTCCTGACATGTCGCCGATCCTCTCCGGTGAAAGAGAAGATCGTCAATGAGGGGGCGGCACGTTAAGGGTTTGTTTAGGGCCTGGCCGCACGCTGACTGCTCCACGGATGAGGAGCGCCAGGATGACCAGTATCGCCCGAGTGACCGCGGGACTCGTAACGGCCGGCCTGCTGGCCCTGACCACAGCCTGTGGTGGTGCCGCCTCAAGTGGTGGTGAGGTCGCCAAGCCTGGTGGTGAGGTCGCCAAGCCCCCGGCGCAGAAGGTCGACGCGACTGTCGCGGGCAAGGGCATGAAGGGCGGCTGCGAGGCGGTGAAGAAGGCGTTCGCGGCCATCGAGGCGGGCGACATGACGACCGCGAACAGCCTGCGCGACAAGGGGGCGACCCTGTTCGACGACGTCGCCGCCGAGAATGCCACGACGGATCTCGACCTGGCCACGGACGGCGCCAAGATGGGTTCCGAGCTGGACTACGAGCTGCCGACCGACCCGACGAAGTACCGCAGCGACCTGGCCACCCAGTACGCCTCGATCTGCGTCGCCAAGTATCAGGCGGCGGCGCTCGAGGGCTGATCAGACGAAGAACGAGGCGCCCACCGCGATGGCCAGGAACACGACGCCGACGACGATGGACATCATCCCGCCGTCGCCCGGATTGCCGACGGCGCTCGCGTGGTGCGGGTCGGCCGGGTCGTAGACGATCTCGACCGGCGTCTCGACCGGGTGCGTTTCGTAGTGGGGCGAGCCGTCCAACGCCGTACGGACGGAAAGGCCCTCGCGCGTGTGGAAGCGCACCACGGGCCGGAACTTGTCGCGCCCCTCGTCCTGCACCACCCGCTCGTGCCCGTCAACGACGGCCACGATCCGCTGCCCGTCGCGGGCCAGTCGCCGCACCCGCTGCCGGCGCCGCACACCCCACGCGATCCCCAGCAGTCCCGCGATCGCCGGCACCCCGACCACGAAGACGACCACGACGTTCTCGAATCCCATGCGCAGAACGGTAGGTGGTCAGTTCCAGGCGCCGGCGATCGCAAGTGTCAGCTCGGCCGGCCGGGAGAGGAACGGCGAGTGGCCGCCCGGCCTACGACGAGCGCAGACGCTCCGCCTCGAGCCGCTCGGCCACCTCTCCGGTGATGGCCTCGCCCCGCGCGACCATGCCGGCCGTGTCCGACAGCGGGATCTGCCGGTGCAGCAGCGCGAGCACGAGCGCGCCCGCGATGAACGGCAGCAGATACCAGAAGACCGGGGTCAGGGCTTGCGCGTACGCGTTCACGACGCCCTCGCGGACCGCCTCCGGCAGCCGGTTCAGAATCTGCGGGTCGAACGTCGACGCGTCCGCCTCTCCACCGGCGAACACCCTGGTCAGCTCGTCGGTCAGCCGGCTCGCGAACAGTCCGCCGAACACCGCCGTCCCGAGCACGCCCCCGACCTCGCGGAAGTAGTTGTTGGTGCTGGTCGCCGTGCCGAGCTGCCCCGCCGGCACCGCGTTCTGCGCCACCAGCACCACGACCTGGATGATCAGCCCGAGACCGGCCCCGAAGACCAGCAGGTAGACGCAGATCAGCCAGATCGCGGTGGCGCCGTCGAGCGTGGTCATCGCCAGCGTCGTGGCGCCGATGAGCAGCACGCCGAGAATCGGGAAGATCTTGTATTTTCCCGTACGGGATATGGCGATCCCGGCCACGCCCGACGCCACGATCAGCCCGAGCATCATCGGCAGCAGGAGCAGTCCGGAGCCCGCGGCCGACGTGCCCGACGCCATCTGCAGGAACGTCGGCACGAACCCGATCGCCGTGAACATGCCCAGTCCCAGCGCCAGCCCGATCGCGGTGGCGTTGACGAACACCGGGTTGCGGAACAGCTCGAGCGGGATGACCGGATCGGCCGCCCGCGCCTCGACGACCACGAAACCGATCGCCGACACCACGAACCCGGCACCCCAGGCCCACGTCTCCCACGCCGTCCAGCCGCGTTCCAGGTCGCCGCCGAAGTTCGCGAACAGCACCAGGCACGACGTCGCGACCGAGATCAGCAGGACGCCCAGTACGTCGATCGGTTTCCCGGACCGGCGGCTCGGCAGTTGCAGCGCGACCAGGGCGATCACGAACGCCGCGAGGCCGAACGGGATGTTCACGTAGAAGGCCCAGTGCCAGGTCAGGTGGTCGACGAAGAAGCCGCCGAGCAGTGGCCCGCCGATCAGCGAGATGCCGAAGATCGCACCCAGCGGGCAGAGGTACTTGCCGCGCTGACCGGCCGAGACGATGTCGGCGATGATCGCCTGGCTGAGGATGATCAGGCCGCCGCCGCCCAGGCCCTGCGCGGCCCGGAACGCGACGAACGTCCAGAAATCGGTGGCCAGCGCGCAGCCGACCGAGGCCAGCGTGAACAGCGCGATCGCGACCAGGAACAGCCGCCGTCGCCCGAGCACGTCGCCGTACTTGCCGTAGACCGGCATCACGACGGTCATCGCCAGCAGGTAGGACGTCTCGATCCAGATCTGGTGCCGTACGCCCCCGAGGTCCCCGACGATGGTCGGCATCGCGGTCGACACGATCATCTGGTCCAGGCTGGCCAGCAGCATGCCCGCGAACAGGGCGAAGAAGATGAACCGGATGCGCCGCCGGGTCAGCAGCACGGGTGCGGTTGACATGGATCTCAGTGCACTCCCTGCCCCTGGGGCAGGGTCAACCGCGCCGCGTAAGGTCGGCCGGGTGCAGCTGCTTCTGGTCGAGGACGACGACGCGATCGCGGTGCCTCTGGTCCAGGGGCTGGCCCGGTTCGGCATGACGGCGCACCGGGTGGCGACCGGGGCGCAGGCGCTGGCCGCGGCGGCGCCCGACATGGTGCTGCTCGATCTCGGGCTGCCCGACATCGACGGCGTCGACCTGTGCTGGGCGTTGCGGCGCGCGCACCACGACGTGCCGATCATCATGGTGACCGCCCGCCGCACCGAGGCCGACCTGGTGCGTGGTCTCGAGGGCGGCGCCGACGACTACGTGGCCAAGCCGTTCCGGATCCGTGAGCTGGTGGCCCGGATCCGGGCCGTCGACCGCCGCACGCGCGGATCCGGCGCGACCACCGGGCCGGTGCCGGCCGAGGCGGCCCAGGAGTTCGGCCGGCTGCGCATCGACCACGCCGCCCGCCAGGTCAGCGTGGCCGGGGTGCCGGTGGCCCTGGCCCCGCGCGAGTACGACCTGCTGGTGTCGCTGGCCGCCCGCGGCGGGGCCGTGGTGCTGCGGCCGGCCCTGCTCGATTCGGTGTGGGCGTCGGTGCCCGGGGCGTCGGGCAAGACGCTCGACTTCCACGTGGCGTCGCTGCGCCGCAAGCTCGGCGATCCGGCCTGGATCGAGACGCGGCGCGGGGTCGGCTACCGGCTCGTCGCGCTCGACTGACCGTCATGATCCGGCGACTCCGCCTCCGGCTGGCCGCATCATGATCCGGCGACTCCTGCTGACTTACCTGTCCCTGACCGTCCTGGTGCTGTGCGGCCTGGCCGTCCCGCTCGGCTGGATCTATCAGCGCAGCGAGCGTCAGCAGGCCTTCCAGTCCCTGCAGCACGAGGCCACCGTGCTGGCCGCCTATATCGGGGCCGACCTCGAGGGCGCCGAGGGCGACCGGATCGCCGACATGGCGCGGGCCGCCGCCCGGCAGTGGGACGGCGAGGTCGAGGTGTTCGACGGCGCCGGGCGGGTGCTCTTCAGCACCCGGGACGGCCGGGCCGGGCCGCTTCCGGTGGCCGGCAGCCGGATCGCCCGCCTCGACGGCGTCGCCGTGCTGTCGGTGACCGAGCCCTTCCGTTCCGAGTCTTCCGGCGCCGTACGCCTCAGTGCCCCGCTCGCCCCGGTCACCCGCAGTGTCCACCAGTTCTGGTTCATCCTGGCCGTGGCCTCGCTGATCGTGCTGGCCGTGGTGGTCGGCGTCGCCGTCGCGCTGGCCCGCTGGGTGGCCCGGCCGGTGCGGGCCCTGGAACACGCGACCCGCAACCTGGCCGCGGGCGGCGAGCCGACGCTGGTGCCCGACGGCTCCGGCCCGCCCGAGCTGCGCCGGCTGGCGGCTACGTTCAACACCACCGCCGTACGGCTGCACGAACTGCTCGACGCCCAGCGCTCGTTCGCCGACCACGCCTCGCACCAGCTCAAGAGCCCGTTGCAGGCGCTGCGGCTGCGGCTGGAGAACCTCGAACCGGACGTCACCCCGGCGGGTGAGGAGGGCCTCGAAGCGGCGCTGGCGGAGGCCGAGCGGCTGAGCCGGATGGTCGACACGCTCCTCGACATGGCCGTCACCGACCATCCGGACCAGGCGCCGCAAGAGGTCGACCTGACCGCGCTGGCCGCCGAACGGGCCGAGGTGTGGCGGCCGCTGGCGGGCAAGCAGGACGTGACGCTGGCCCTGACCGACGACGGGCCGGCCCGGGTGCCGGCCATGAGCGGGGCGGTCGAGCAGATCCTCGACAACCTGCTGTCCAACGCGCTGCGCGCCGCGCCCGCGGGCAGCACGGTCACCATCGTGGTGCGGGCCGGGCAACTCCGCGTCGTGGATCACGGGCCGGGGCTGAGTGATGAGCAGCGTACGGCCGCGCTCGAGCCGTTCTGGCGGGCGCCCGGTTCTGCTCCCGGCGGCACCGGGCTCGGGTTGGCTCTGGTCCGCAAACTGGCCGTGGCCGGGGGCGGATCGGTACGCCTCGACCCGGCGGTGCCATCGGGAATTGAGGCGGTCGTCACCTTTTCGGGGCGAGCGTAAAAGGAAAAGCCGCCGTGCGCGACGGCGGCTTTCCATAAAGACAGGGCTCAGCGGCGGCGGCCGTACATCCCGGCCACCAGGCTGACACCGAGCGCGGCCAGCACGACCTGGATGAGCAGTTCGATCCAGTCGATGCCGGAGGTGTCCGACACGTTGAGAGCTGCGGCGATGAACGTGCCGATGATGGCCGCGACGATGCCGATCAGGATGGTCAGCCAGATCGGGATGTTCTGCTTGCCGGGCACGACCAGTCGGCCCAGAGCACCGATGATCAGGCCGATGATGATCGCGGTGATAATGCCGGTTACTTCCATTTCAAGCTCCTCATTCGATGTCGTCGGCGGCACTGGTTCCCAGCCGCGGACAATCGCCAAACACGCCCTTTCCGAGCGCTGGGGAAGTGCTGGCTTTCCGCTCAGAGTGAACGCCGGAAGAAGCCGGAACCGTCCGAGGTTGAGCGCGACATACTCAACTCTCTCGGAGGTACCGGGTGACCACCAAACGACTTCCCGTCCTGTTCCTCGATGACGTCGTCCTTCTGCCCGGCATGGTCGTTCCGGTCGAGCTCGACGAGGCCGCCCTGGCCGCCGTCGACGCCGCCCGCACCTCGGCCGGCTCCGAACTGCTGATCGCTCCGCGACTCGAGAACCGCTATGCCTCGTACGGTGTCGTGGCCAAGGTCGAGCGCGTCGGCAAGGCTCGCGGCGGCACCCCGGCGGCCGTGCTGCGTACGGGCGAACGGGCCCGCATCGGCATCGGCGTGACCGGCCCCGGCGCGGCCCTGTGGGTCGAGGCCGAACCGGTCGCCGCCACCACCCCGACCGAGCACGCCCGCGAGCTGGCCGCGGAGTACAAGCAGCTCGTCGTATCGGTGCTCCAGCGCCGCGAGGCGTGGCAGGTCATCGACTCGGTCAGCGCCATCGACGACCCGGGCGACCTGGCCGACACCGCGGGCTGGGCGCCCTACCTCTCCAACGACCGCAAGCGCGAGCTGCTGGAGACGCCCGACGTCGAGGCGCGGCTGGGCCGGCTGATCGAGTGGACCCGCGACTTCCTGGCCGAGTCCGAGGTCAGCGACAAGATCGAGACCGACGTGCGCGAGTCGGTCGAGAAGCGCAACCGCGAATACCTGCTGCGCGAGCAGCTCAAGGCGATCCGCAAGGAACTCGGCGAGGACGAGACCGGCGGCAACGACGACTACCGGGCCCGGGTCGAGGCGGCGCCGCTGCCCGACGCGGTCCGCGAGGCGGCGCTGCGCGAGGTCGGCAAGCTCGAGCGGGCCGGCGACCAGAACCCCGAGGCGGGCTGGATCCGCACCTGGCTCGACACCGTCCTCGACCTGCCGTGGGACGTCCGCACCACGGACAACGTCGACCTCGAAGCGGCCCGCGCCGTGCTCGACGCCGACCACCACGGCCTGGACGAGGTCAAGGAGCGCATCGTCGAATACCTCGGCGTCCGCGCCCGCCGCGAGTCCCGGCACCTGGAGAAGATCGGCGGCCGCGGCTCCGGCGCCGTGATCCTGCTGGCCGGCCCGCCCGGGGTCGGCAAGACCTCGCTCGGCGAGTCGGTCGCGCGCACCCTGGGCCGCAAGTTCGTGCGGGTCGCCCTGGGCGGCGTGCGCGACGAGGCCGAGATCCGCGGCCACCGCCGTACGTACGTGGGGGCTCTGCCCGGACGCATCGTGCGGGCCATCAAGGAGTCCGGTTCGATGAACCCGGTCGTGCTGCTGGACGAGGTCGACAAGGTCGGCAGCGACTTCCGCGGCGACCCGGCGGCGGCCCTGCTCGAGGTGCTCGACCCGGCGCAGAACCACACGTTCCGCGACCACTACCTCGACCTCGATCTCGACCTGTCGGACGTGCTGTTCATCGCCACGGCCAACGTGCTCGACACGATCCCGCAGGCGCTGTTCGACCGGATGGAGCTCATCTCGATCGACGGCTACACCGAGAGCGACAAGGTCGCCATCGCCCGCGACTTCCTGGTGCCCCGGCAACTGGAGCGGGCTGCCCTGTCGGCCGACGAGGTGACCGTGACCGAGGACGCGCTGCGCGAGATCGCCGCCAACTACACCCGCGAGGCCGGCGTACGGTCGATGGAGCGCCTGCTGGCCAAGGCGTTCCGCAAGGCCGCCCTGAGCGACCTGCCCGCCACCGTCGACGCCGCCGACCTCAAGGACCTGATCGGGCGGCCGCGATTCACCCCGGAGTCGTCGGAGCGGACCGCCGTCCCCGGCGTCGCCACCGGCCTGGCCGTCACCGGCATGGGTGGTGACGTGCTGTTCATCGAGGCGTCGCTGCTGCCCGGCGACAAGGGTGGCCTGTCGGTGACCGGCCAGCTCGGTGACGTGATGAAGGAGTCGGCCCAGATCGCATTGTCCTACGTGCGGGCCCACGCCGAGGAGCTCGGCATCTCGCCCGAGCAGCTCGACCACCCGATCCACCTGCACGTGCCCGCGGGCGCGGTGCCCAAGGACGGGCCCTCGGCCGGGGTCACCATGACCACGGCGCTGGTCTCGCTGCTGCTCGGCCGCAACGTGCGGGCCGAGGTCGGGATGACCGGTGAGGTCTCGCTGACCGGCCGGGTGCTGCCGATCGGCGGGGTGAAGCAGAAGCTGCTCGCCGCCCAGCGGGCCGGACTGACCGAGATCTTCCTGCCGAAGCGCAACGAGCCCGATCTGGACGAGGTCCCGGCCGACGTGCTGGCCGCCCTGACCGTGCACGTCGTCGCCGACGTACGGGAAATCCTGAAGTCGGCCCTCGAGCCGGTGGCCAGCGGTCTGGTCACCGCCGCCTGATCCCCGCTCGCGGGCGGCACCACGGCAAGATTCGTCAAGTCGTGGTGCCGCCCGCGGTGTACTTTCCTCCTCGTGTCGCCGAGCCAGTTGCTGCAACTCCTCGCCACCGTCAACGCCCGGACGAATGGCGACGTCTCGCTGACCGTGCTGGCCCGGCTGGCCCACCGGTCCCGCTTCGACCTGCACCGCCGGTTCCGGCATCTGACCGGCGAGACGCCCAAGGCGTACACCACCCGGGTCCGCACCGCGCGGGCCGCGGCCGAGCTGCTCTCCGGTGACCGCCGGGTGGCGGCGATCGCGGCCGGCCACGGGTTCGCCAGTCACGAGGTCTTCACCCGCACGTTCACCCGCCAGTTCGGCCACAGCCCGCGGAGCTATCGAGCCCGCGGGCTGCATGTCGCCGGTCGCCGTGTCGCGGCGGTGCACGCCGCGACGGTGCGCTCGGCCGCGCCGTGCATCGGTCTCTACCGCATCAGCATCCTCGAGAGGACTCCCGCTGTGCCGCTGGACATCTCCCTTGTCGACCTGCAAGCCTCCTATGCCCTGGTGATGCGTCGCCGGATCACCCGCGACGAGATTGCGACCGCCCTCGGCGAGACCCTCCCGGCCGTCTTCGGCTACGCCCAGCAGCACGGGCTGGCGATCACCGGACCGCCGTTCGCCCGCTATCCCGAGGTGGGCATGGGGTCGCTGGTCATCGAGGGCGGCATCAGCATCGCTTCCCCGCCGGCCGACGAGCCCGGTGACGGCATCGAGGTGCTCGCGCTCCCGGCCGGGCGGGCGGCGGTCGCCATCCACAAGGGCTCCTACGACGGCCTGCCCGACTCCTATCAGGAGATCGAGAAGTGGATCCGTGACCAGGGGCTGACGGCCGACGGCGCCCCGCGCGAGACCTATCTGACCGACCCCGGCGAGGTCCCCGACCCGGCCGACTGGGAGACGCAGATCGTCCAGCCCGTACGGTGACGCCGGTGGAACTGCCCGAAGTGCTGGGCCTGCCTGCGGACGCGGTCGTCACGGCCGGACCGCGGGGAGCGCTCGGCCGGATCTGGCGGGTGCAGGCGGGCGCGGACACCTATGCGGTCAAAGAGCTTTTCGGTACGCCACCGTCCCCGGCCACGATCGAGGCCGAGCTGGCCTTCACTCGTGCCGCGGCGCGGGCCGGGGTCGCGGTGCCGGCCTCCTACCCGGGCACCGACGGCAACTATGTGCACCGCATGCCGGAGGGCAGCTGGCTGCGCCGCCTCGACTGGTTCGATCTGCGGCCGATCGATCCGGTCGATCCGGCCGCGCTGGGGCGCCTGCTGGCCGGGCTGCACCGGGAGGCGCCGGCGGCGAGAGCCGAGCCCGACGGCGACGAGCCCGACCCCTGGTACGACACTCCGCCGCCGCTCACCGGGTGGCCCGAGATTCGGCGCACGGGCTGGGACGCCCGGCTCCGCACCCTGCCCGAGCTGTGCGCCATGGTCTCCCCGCCTGACCTGGCCACGACCCGGCTCTGCCACCGCGACCTGCATCCGGAGAACGTGCTGGCCGGCCCGGACGGCGAACTCGTGGTGGTCGACCTCGACCAGGTCGGCCCGGCCGAACCGGTTCGTGAACTGACCCGCTACCTCTTCGACTGGTTCTGCGACGGCCCGGCCGACGTCGACGCCATGCGCATGTTCCACGAGGCGTACATCGAGGCGGGTGGGCCGGCGCGCCTCACCCGGCCCGGCGACTTCACCATGCTCGTCGCCTCGCGCCTGAACTTCCTGCGGCGTCAGGTCCGCATCGCCGCCGACCCGGACACGGAGCCGCAGCACCGCGAGTGGGCCGAGGCCGAGATCGACGAGGCCGTACGCATCCTGCCCACGCCCGCCCAGATCGAGCAGGTCCTCCAACTGGTCAGTCGCTGAGCCGCACCAGCATCGTGCCGGCGCCGGCCCCGCGCATCTCGCGGTTCACCGCGGTCCCCACTCGTCGGCGTGGGCCCCGATGAACTCCTCGATCGAGATCGGTGAGCGGCCGGTGACCTGCTCGACCGCGGGCGAGACGGTCGCGAAGTCGCCCCGCACGAGTCGTTCCCGCAGGTCGGCCAGCACCTCGGCCATCCACGGGTCGCCGTCGCCCGACACCTCGGGATCCTCGGCGTGGATGGTCCGGCCGAGCCGGGACGACAGTTCCTTGGCCACGGTCCCGACGTCCAGGGCGGCCGGGCCGGTCAGCGTGTACGCGCGACCGGCGTGCTCTCCGTGCCCGGCGAGGGCAGCGACTGCCACGGCCGCGATGTCGCGGGTGTCGACCCAGGCGATCGCCCCGCCGCCGGTCGACAGGCTCAGCACCGAGTCGTCGCGGATGCTGTCGCGGTAGAAGCGCGGGTCGGTCAGCACCTGGTGGAACCACGACGCCCGCAGCAGGGTCCACGAGCTCGCCCGGCTGGTCACCGCATCTTCCACCCGGCGGGCCCAGTGGCCGGGCGGGAGCAGGTCGGCCCCCTGTTCGGAGAGCAGGACGACCGGGATCCCGGGATGCAGCCGGGTCAGCGCGCCGACCAGTTCGGGCGCGTCGGGGCGGTCCGGGCGTACGAGATAGATCGCGTCCACGCCGTCGGTCGCGGCGGGCCAGCCGGTCGGATCGTCCCAGTCGAACCGGACCTCGGCCGACGGCGCGGACGATCCGGCCCGGACGGCGATTCCGGATCTCAGCAGTTGTGCCGCCACCTCACGGCCGGTCTTGCCGCGGGCGCCGGTCACCAGAACAGTGCGGGTCATGCGGGCCTCCTCAGTAGATACTTGATTGACTAAAGCATAGAAGCTTAATTCGCTCAAGCTTTTTGGTAGAGTGGGCCGCATGGCAGTTCCGTCGGGTCCCGTGGCCGCCTCGACCGAGGCCGAGGTGGCGATGTTCGACTTCGTCGACGCCTACGACCGGGCCTACGAGGTGGCCGCCGAGCAGCACGGGCTGACCCCGGCCCAGGCCTGCGTGCTGGGCCGGCTGACCCGGCCGTGGGGGATGAGCGAGCTGGCCGGCGTGCTCGGCTGCGACGCCTCCAACATCACCCAGATCATCGTGCGGCTCGAGGCCCGTGATCTCGTACGCCGGGAGACCGGCCCGCACGACCGGCGCTCCCGGCAGATCGTGCGTACCCCCGAGGGCGAGGCCCGCTACGCCGAGTTCGAGGGGTCGTTCGCGTTCGCGCGCTCGGCCGTCTCCCAGCTCAGCCTCGCGGAGCAGGAGCAGTTGACGGTTCTGCTCCGCAAGGCCCTGAGCAGCAGCCCTAGATAGTGCGGCTGCGCTGGTCGAGGCCGAGCGGCCCGTACGGGTAGTCGTTCGCCCCCATGTCGCTCGCCTCGTCGAGGACGGCATTTTCCTCGGGCGTCAGGTGCAGGCCGGCCGCCTTCAGGTTGGCGTCGAGCTGGTCGAGGGTGCGGGCGCCCAGGATCGTCGACGTCACCGCCGGGCGGTCGGTCACCCAGGCCAGGGCCACCTCGGCCATCGACACGCCCCGGGCCTCGGCGACCCGCTGCACGGCGTCGATGACGTCCCACGTGCGGGCACTGTTGCGCCGGTCGTACGCCTCCATGCCGCGCTCGGGATTGTCGCCGAGCCGGGTGGCGCCGGTCGGCCGCTGGTCGCGCCGATACTTACCGGTCAGCCAGCCGCCGCCCAGCGGGCTCCACGGCAGCAGTCCGAGACCGGCATCCAGCGAGGCCGGGACGATCTCGTGCTCGATACCGCGTACGAGCAGGTTGTATTGGGGTTGAAGGCTGATCGGACCGGCCAGGCCGAGCTCGCGGGCCAGCGCCACCGCCTTGGTCAGCTGCCAGCCGGTGAAGTTGGAGAACCCGTAGTAGCGGACCTTGCCCGACCGGACGAACCCGTCGAGGGTGCGCAGCGTCTCGTCGAGCGGGGTGAGCGGATCCCACGAGTGGGCCTGGTAGAGGTCGACCGCGTCGACGCCGAGCCGGGACAGCGAGGCGTCGAGCGCGCGGGTCAGGTGGCGGGCCGACAAGCCGGCGCCGTTCGGGTCGGAGGCCATCGGGAAACGGCCCTTGGTCGCCAGCACGACGGCGTCGGTCACGTCGGCCGGACGGGAGGCCAGCCAGCGGCCGATGATGCTCTCGGACTCGCCCGCCGAATAGACGTCGGCGGTGTCGACGAACGTGCCGCCGGCCTCGGCGAAGCGGTCGAGCTGAGCGTGTGACACCTTCTCGTCGGACTCGTTGCCGAAGGTCATCGTGCCCAGACAGAGCGAGGAGACGGCGCAGCCGCTGCGCCCCAGAGTGCGGTATTCCATACCGCCCAACCTATCCCGGGCCGGACGGGCCGGTAGCGTGGCCGAGCGTGGGGACTGAGGACGATCTGCGACTGCTGCGCGCCTACGAGCCGGTGGCCCGTTTCACCCAGGGGGAGTATTTCTTCCCGGTCTCGGCCGAACGGTATGTCGAACGGGCCGGGCTGTGGCGGCTCGAGGCCGGCGAGAGTCCGGTCGAGCAGGTGGAGCCGGGCGGGCTGACCCTCGACGGGCTGGCCGCGGCCGGCGGCGCCGGGCAGGGGCTGCAGCTCTCGCTGTCCGGGGTCGGGCAGTCGCTCGGCCGGCTCGGCGTGGTCCACATCCCGCTCCGGGAAAGGCCACCCCACCTGCGGCGGTCGAGCCGGCTGGCGTCGGTCGGCCTGACCGCCCGGCTGATCGACACGGCCAACCGGATCTCGCTGCTGTTCCGGGGCAGCATGCCCGGCGGCAGCGCCAACCACTCGTTCCTGCTGCAGCGCGACCACCTCGAACCCGATCGGCCGGTCTACTACGGCCGGGTGCTGCGCGACGAGCCGTGGATCGTGTGCCAGTACTGGTACTTCTACAGCTTCAACAACTGGCGGTCGGCGTTCGGCGGGGTCAACGAGCACGAGGCCGACTGGGAGCAGGTGACGGTCTATCTGGACGGCACCGGTGAGACCGGGCCGGACGGGCTGCCGCCGCCGCGCTGGGTGGTCTTCTCGGCCCACGACGAGATCGGCGACGACCTGCGGCGGCGCTGGGACGACCCGGACCTGACCCTGGTCGACGGGCGGCATCCGGTGGTCTACGTCGGGGCGGGCTCGCACTCGGGCGCCTACCTGCCGGGTGACTATCTGATTACCGTACGACCGCCACGACTGCGCGGTGTGGTCGGGGCGCTGCGCTGGGCGGCCCGCCTGTTCGCGCCGTGGGCGGCCGAGGGACAGTCGGGCGTCGGCATCCCGTACGTCGACTACGCCCGCGGCGACGGCCGGGCGGTCGGCCCCGGACAGCCCGAGGCGTGGCAGGCGGTGGTGATCGGCGAGGACACCGGCTGGGTCCGCGACTTCCGCGGGCTGTGGGGCCGCGACACCCGCGACCGGCTCGGCGGCGAACGTGGACCGGCCGGCCCGCGGTACGAACGCGACGGCCGGGCCCGCCAGTCGTGGGCCGACCCGATCGGCTGGGCCGGACTGGCCAAGGTCGCCCCCAGCCCGGCGGCCGAGCGGGCCCTGATCGAACTGCGCACCCGCGAGAACGACGACCGGCTGAAAGCCCTGGACGCCGAGATCGCCGCCCTGAAACGGGAACTCGCCCTGGCCGCGGCCGGTCTGCCGGTGGCATCGCCCGAGGTGCGGGCGCTGCACGAGCGGGAACGGCGGCTGCTCGGCCTGCGGATGGAACGGACCCGGCTGGCCGACGAGCAGGCCCGCACGGCGGTGGCCGAGACGGTGGCCCAGCCGCCGCACGCCCACCTGACCCACCGGCGGCTGCCGATGGAGGCGGCGACCGGCTTCCGCGGGCGCCTGATGTCGTGGTGGGCCGTGCTGAGCACCCCGCTGATCCTGCTCGCCCTGGGCGCGACGATCTCACCGTTGGCCACCGGTGGAGTCGACATCGCGGTGATCTGGCTGCTGGGCGTGTTGTGCGTGGAGGGTCTCGTACGGGGAAAGCTCTTGGCGGTTCTGCTTCGCCTGCTGGCTGCGGTAGCCGCGCTGGCGCTGCTCGTGGTGCTGTGGTTCGACGGGCGTTATGTCGTGGCGTTCGCGCTCGGCGCCGCCTCGATCGGCGTGCTGCTGGTCAACCTGCGCGAGGCGCTGAGGCGCTGAGGCGCGGATATCCGGCCGGTGACATCATCGTCGGCATGGCAGCAATGGTGGAGATCCACTTCCCGGTCACGGCCGAGGACGAGTGGATCGACGACGTCGGCGACTTCATGATCGATCTCGAGGAGGAACTCGGCATCGAGGAGTACGAGGACGGCGAGGAGATCGGCGACGAGTACGTGTTCTTCATCGCCGGTGCCAACGAGCGGACGCTGCTCCGGGCAGCCTCCCGGGTGGCTCAGCGCGACGGGGTGCCGGGTGGCGCGTACGCCATGGTCACCGACACCGCTGCCGCTGCGGTCGGCCTGGGCCGGCGGGTTTCGCTGCCGGTGCGCTGACGTTCCGCCGGCTACGGGAGCGCGCTGGCTCAGCCCAGGACGGGGAGCGCCGGTGCGGCTGCGCGTTGTTCCGCGGTGAGCCTGCCGGCGTGATGACCGGCAGGCTCACGAATCGGTGTCAGGCCGAGCAGGCGAGACCGGACGCGCCGGCCGGGCCCGAGGCGATGAAGCCGAACTCGGCGGCCGCGCCCGGCTGGAGCGAGCCGTTCCAGGCGGCGTTGCGGACGGTGACCGTGGATCCGCTCACCGACAGCGTCCCGCCCCAGACCTGGCTGATCGACTGGCCCGATGCGAGCGGCCACGAGACCGACCAGCCGTTGATCGCGCTGCTGCCCGCCTTGACCGCCACCGCGCCCTGGAAGCCTCCGTTCCACGAGCTCGACGTCGTGTAGGTCGCGGCGCAGGAACCGGTGGCCGGCGGCGGGGTGGTCGCGGGCGGGGTGGTGGCCGGCGGCGTGGTGACGGGTGGAGTGGTCGCCGGCGGCGTGGTGGCCGGGGGAGTGGTCGCCGGCGGGTTCGCCGATCCCGTGGCCAGGCTGCTGGCCAGGGCGGGCTGGAACGAACCGGCCGGGAACGCGCACCCGTCGGCCTCGCCCGGCGGCTTGATCCACAGGTAGGCGTCGATGTTGGCGTCGCCGGTGTCGAGGGTCGGGTAGCGCCCGATCCGCCGGTCGGTGTTGTCGTCGCCGCACCAGTCGCCCGCCGCGCCGCCGTTGCGGCTGGTGTCGATGACCTGGCGCTTGCCCGCGATGCCGGAGCCGGACAGCGAGCTCAGCACCGACCGTCCGAACGCGGTCTCGTTCGCCGTCGACTGGAAGTTCGAGGCGTTGGTGTAGAAGCCGTCGGCGTCCGCCACGCCCGCGGCGGCCAGTCGGCGGGCCTGCTCACCGGCCGCGTTCCAGGCCGAGTGGCCGCCGTCGAGATAGACCTTGGCCCCGGCCGCCTTGAGGGTGCGGGTGGCGGTCGCGAGGGCCTGGTCGCGGGCGGTGATCTCGCCCGCACTGAGGCAGGTCTGCAGCGCGATCGAGTCGGGTTCGAGCAGGATCAGCGTGGTGCGACCGGCCAGTCCGCGGGCGATCCCGCCGACCCACGTCTGATATTGAGTCAGGTCGGGGGCGCCGCCCGCGCTGGCGCCGCCACAGTCACGGTTGGGGATGCCGTAGACGGTGAGGGCGGGGACCTGCCCGGCGCCGGCCGCCGCGCCGACGAAGGTCGAGACCTCGGACTGGACCGTGCTCAGGTTGAAGTTGGACAGCCACCGGGTGGCCGGCTGACTGGCGATGCGGGAGCTGATCAACGCCGTACGGGAATCGCCGGGGTTGGCCGCCACCCAGCGGGCGACGGCGGTGTCGGGGTCGCGGTAGAGGGTTCCGGAGAGTGTGCCGGCCGAGGCCGTTCCGGCGCCGATGGCGACGCCGGCCGTGACGCAGGCCAGTGAGACGGCGGCCAGGACAAGCCGTCGCCGAGGGGGAGAGGGGACCACGGTGCTTCCTTCCAGAGGGGACGTCCGGGGATCTGGGAGCGCTCCCGAACGGTAACCCGAGGAATCGAAGTAAGTCGAGGTCCGCGCGCCGGACGGCAGGTCACCCTGGCGAGTGGTCCCTGGCGTGGCGTAACCGAGTGGACACTCTGCGTTCACTACCGTGCGTCATGCCGATGTGATCGCTTCTCGAGGAGTGCGCGTGCCCGACCTGCTGCTTCGCGCCACTGTGGACCTGGTGTCGTTGCTGGTGCTGACCGCGGGACTCTACGCGCGCCGGCACAGCGGCCGGGAACTGCTGATGGTGTACGTCTGCTTCAACGTCGGCCTGTTCGTGGCACTCACCATGATCACCGGCGGGATGTTCCCGGCCGGGGTCGGCTTCGGGCTGTTCGGCGTGCTGTCCATCATCCGGCTGCGCAGCCAGACGTTCTCGACCGCCGAACTCGGCTACTTCTTCCTGGCTCTGGTGCTCGCCCTGGTCGACGGCCTGTCCGGACGCAACCTGGTGCTGTCGATCATCATGTCGGCGGTGCTGCTGATCGCGGTCTACATCGCCGACCACCCGGGCCTGCACCCGCGCGTGCACACCGCCCGGCTGACGCTGGCCCGGGCCTACCCGGATTCCCGTGAGCTGCACACCGCGGCCGAGCAGCGGCTCGGCGTCACCGTGCTCGACCTGGAAGTGCTCGAGATCGACGACGTCCGCGACACCACCGAGGTCGCGGTCCGCTACAAGCGCCTCGACGGCGCGCCCCGGGCCGACTTCGCCCTCGCCGGCGCCGACCGGTGACCACCGGGCACGTCGTCGCCCGGCTCGCCGCCGCGGAACCGATCGGACTGTCCGAACTGGACGAAGCAGCCGCCCTGCAGCAGCGGGTCGACACCAAATACCTGATCGGCCTCGAGGAGTTCGACCGGATCGCCGACAAGCTGGCCGCGACCCACCGGCGACTCGTGATCGGCGACCGGCGGGCCTTCGACTACCGCAGCAGCTATCTCGACACGCCCGGCCTGACCTGCTTCCACGACCACCGGCAGGGCCGGCGCCTGCGGTTCAAGGCCCGCACCCGCTCGTACGACCGTGGTCTGTGCCGTTTCGAGGTCAAGCTCAAGGACGGCCGCGGCGGCACCGATAAACACGCCCTGCGGGTCGGGCCGGCCGACTTCGGCACGGTCCCCGGCGGCGCGACCGGGTTCCTGACCTACGTGCTGGCCGACCGCTACGGCATCGCCGCCCCCGCCGTGACCCCGCGGCTGCTGGTCCGCCATTTCCGCCAGACGCTCGTCGCGAAGTCGGCGGCATCGCCGTGCCGGGTCACCCTCGACACCGACCTGACCTTCACCACCGGTAGTGTCACGGCCGGTCTGCGGACCGGCCTGCTGCTGGTCGAGACGAAATCGGCCCGCGGCCGGGGCCCGGCCGACGAGTTGCTGCGCCGGGCGGGCGCCCGCCCGGTGAGCATCAGCAAGTACTGCGCCGGGATGGCGCTGTTACATCCCGGCCTGCCCGAACAGCCGTGGCGCAACCTGCTGCGCCGCTACTTCGAGCTCAGCTGAGCGATCCGGTATTCGGTCGAGTCGGTCGCGGTGTGGGCGACGACCCGGATGGTGTCGGCCTCGCCCGCCTCGGGACCGGGCCACCACGCCGTCCACCAGCCGCCGGCCGTGCTGGTGTGCACGGTGCGGCCGTCGGCCAGGATCAGGTCGATGCCGGTGACCTTCGGGGTGACGAAACCGACGACGTGGGAGTACTGGGTGTCGCCCTGGCCGATCGAGCTGCGGGTGTCGACCGACAGCAGGCCGTTGGCCGGGGTCAGCGGCGCGGCGGGCAGCGTCTGCGACGCGTAGGTGTCGCCTGCCTCGACGCTCATGCACTCGAGGGCCTGGCCGCCGTGCTTGACGATCAGTGACTTGGCGATGCCGCGCTGCTCGGTCAGCACGATGTCGGCCGCGGTCACCGTGGCCGGGTCGCCGCCGTACGACTTGACGCAGTTCCGGGCCTCCGGCAGCACCTGCTGCGGGTCGACCGGGGTGGGGGTGGCCGTCCACCCGGCGAAGGCCTTGTCGGCGGCGCTCGGGAAGAGGGCCGGCACCGCGAGCAGGCCGGTCACCCCGGCCGCGACCACAGCGGCACCGGTGGCGACCCGCCACACCACCGCGTTGCGGGGGCGGCGGCCGGCGATGATGCGCTCGAGGGCGGCCTCCGACCGCAGGGTCTCGAAGGCGTCCGGCTCCCGGTCGCGGGCCGGGTCCAGCTGGCTCAGTTCGGCGAGGTCGGTCATGTTCTGGTCCATCAGACGTGGTCCTTTACGGGAGTCTCGGCGAGGGCGTCGCGCAGCCGCTGACGGGCGCGGGTCAGACGCATGGCGAAGGTCGTGCGGCGGCAGCCCAGGATGGTCGCGGCCTGCTCGGTGGTGAGCCCGTCGAACGCGATAAGGGCCAGCACCTCCCGGTCGGCGACGCTGAGCGAGCGGAAGGCCCGGACGAGGTCGACGCGGGCGGCCGTGCCCGCCGCTCCGTCCGGCGTCTCGGTGGGGTCGATGCTGTTCAGGCGGACGTCGAGCGCGCGCCGCCGCAGCCACGAGCGGGACTGGTTGGCCATCGTGCGGCGGGCCACCGCGAACAACCACGGCCGGGCATCGTCGGGCACGTCGTCGAGGCGGCGCCACGCGGTCAGGAAGACGGTGGAGACCACGTCCTCGGCCTCGCTCGGCGGGACCCGCCGCTCGACGAAGCGCAGCAGATCGGGGTAGTTCTCGGCGTGCAGGCGGCGTAGCCGATGCTCCCGCTCGCCGGGATCTTTCGGTGTCATGACCTCTACCTGTCCGGGCCGGGCCGCACTGTCACACCAAAGTTTGCCCGACCTGCACACAATCGAGATGTACGCCGCAGTTTCACCGCCCGAACTGCGGGTAGGGTGGCGGTCAGTGATCACCACAGGGGGCTCGAGCCACTGTGGACAGCGGGGAGAAACAGTGCGCGAGCTCGCGGGGCGTTATCGGGTCGGCGAGGTTCTCGGCGAGGGCGGCAGTTCGGTCGTACGCTACGGCTTCGACACCACTCTGAAGCGCCCGGTCGCCATCAAGATCTTCGACGCCGCCGCCACCGAGGTCCTGCGCGAGGCCCGCACCGCGGCCGGGCTCAGTCACCCCAACATCGCCCAGGTCTACGACTACGGCGAGGCCGGCGACGGCCCCTACCTGGTGATGGAGTTCGTCGGCGGCGAGACGCTGGCCGACCGGCTGGCCCGAGAGGGTGCGCTGCGCTGGCGCCGGGCGGCCGAGTTCGCGGCCGAGACGGCGGGTGCGCTGGCCGCCGCGCACGCGCAGTGCCTGGTGCACCGCGACATCAACCCGCGCAACATCATGCTGACCGCCGACGGCGTCAAGGTGCTCGACTTCGGGATCGCGGTCAAGGCCGGACTGGGCGGCGACGAACTGTGGGGCAGCCCGTCCTACCTGGCGCCCGAGCAGCTGCGCGGCGAGCCGACCGTGCCGGCGGCCGATGTGTACGCGCTCGGCCTGGTCCTCTTCGAGTGCCTCACCGGTTCGCGGGCCTGGCCCGGCGAGAGCATCGGCGACGTCCTCGCGACCCGGCACGGCCGTCCCGCGCCCCGGCTGCCGCGCATCGCCGGCCTGCCGCGCGAGATCTCCCGTCTCTACCAGGCCTGCACGGCCGACGACCCGGACGAGCGCCCGTCGGCCGCCGAAGTTGCCGAGGCGCTGCGAAGAGTCGGTGCGGCGCCGACAGTGCTGCCGGTGCGGCCCCGGGTCCAGACGACCCCAGCATCGGCAACGCCCCGCCGGAGGTCCCGCCGCCGCACAGCCCTCGCCGCGACCGGTGCGCTGGTCGCGGTGGTGCTGAGCGTCGTCGGAGTGCAGCTGGCCAACGGCACGGTCACGCCGGGCGGCCGCGAGGCCGAGGCGGCCGTCGAGGCGCCCCACCAGACGACCACGATCACGCCGACGGCCACGAGTCCGTCCCCGTCCCCCTCGAAGACGAAGCCGGCCGCGAAAAAGACGCGGGTCCGGGTCCCGGCTCACACGGAGAAGCCCGCCCGGACCACGCCCCCGTCATCGGCCCCGGCCACCCCGTCGGCGACCCCGAGCACCCGCCCCACGACCAGCCCGACGACGGCTCCGACGACCACACCGCCGATCCCGGACGACGACCCGGAGCCGACCACCGAGCCCACCAGGGAGCCGACCACCCCGGCCCCGACGACGCCCCCGGCCCCCACGCCGCCGGCCACCACCACCGCCCCCATCGTCTGAGTTCACTCGGGGGCGTTGCGCCCGCCGATGACATAGGGCGTGGCGATCCCGTCGTACATCAGGTGCACGACCAGCCCCTCCTTGGCGTGCTTGAGGTTGTGGCAGTGGTCCGACCAGATGCCCGGGTTGTCGGCCACGAACTCCACCTCGTACGTCTCGTGGTCGGCGACGTTGAGCGAATCGACCCACCACGGGCTCCCGGTTGCCGCCACCCCGTCCCGCGCGAGCACCAGCATGTGATGCCCGTGCAGATGCATCGGGTGCACCTCGCCGCTGTCGTTGCTGATCCGCATCCGCACCACGTCACCCGCACTCACCTCGAACATCGGCAGGTCGGGCAGCATGTGGCCGTTGACCGTCCACCAGTTGCCGGGCCGCCCGTCGACGAAGCCGAGACGCCGGCCGATGTCGTAGCGGAAGGTCCGGGTGACCGGTCCGAGGGCAACCGGAGAGGCTTTCCCGTACGCGAGCAGGTCGACAACCGCGGAGGGCCGCCCGACGGCCGGCGCGCCCGTGCCGACCACGATGCTGGGGCTGCCCCCCAGTTGCACGCGGGCCGGCGCGGTGACTTCGAGGTCGGCGCGCCCGCCGGCGGTGATCCGCACCGACCGCCCGGTGATCGGAGCCGGGTCGTGGACGTCGGTGCCGTCGACCGCCAGCAGCCGGTACGGCCCACCCGTCCAGGCGTCCATCGGCCCGCTGTCGGTGTTGACGATCCGCAGCCGCACCTTGGCTCCGGCGGCCGCCGCGACCGGCAGATCGGCGGCCACCCCGTTCACCGTGTGTTTGCCACCGCTGTAGAGATGCACGAGCGCGGTCGTGTCGGTCCGCGCCCCGCCGATGACGACCGCGCCGAACAGCCCCTTGATGACCTGCTCGTGCGAGATCTGGTGGGAGTGGTACCAGTACGTCCCGGTCCGGTCGGCGCGGAACCGGTAGACGAACGACTCGCCGGGCATGACCGCGTCCTGGGTGACGCCGGCGACGCCGTCCATCGCGTTCGGCACGTCGACGCCGTGCCAGTGCAGGGTCACGCCGGCGGGCACGTTGTCGTTGACCAGCTTCACCTCGACCAGGTCGCCCCGCGCGGCCAGCACCGGGGGACCGGGCGTCGTGCCGTTGATCGTGTACCGGCCCCCCTCGAACCGGGCCACCATCGTCATCGACACGTCCGCCCGGCGCCCGGCGGCCACGGTGAGCTCGGAGACCGGGCGGCCCCCGCCGTGCTCGCGGTGGGACGGTCCGCCGCCGGTGTCCGCGTACCCCATGGTCATCGCGGAGTACGTGTCCGGCAGCAGGCTGTCCTGCCACAGATAGCCGATCGGCCCGACGATCGCGGCGGTGGCCACCCCCGCGGCCACCAGCCGCCACCTAGCCATTCCCGACCGTCGCCGCCTCGGCCGGGCGGGGTTCGCGGGCCGGTGCGCGCCGCGCCGCGACCAGGGCGACGGTGAACAGCGCGAGCGCGTTGAGGCCGTGCACGCCGCCCGCGGCCGGGTAGTCGTGGCCGAGATAGCCGAGTTGTCCCTGCAGGACGGTCAGCACGAGGACGATGACGGCCCACTTGATCCCGCCCGGGATCTTGGCGAAGAACGCGACGATCAGCAGGGCCAGCGCGATCACCGGCACCACGATGCTGCCGTTGATGCCGTGCACGATCAGCCCGTACAGCTCGGGGAACGCCATGTCGTCGCTCTCGATCGCGGCGTTGTCGAGCACACCGCCGCCGGTCACCCAGTTGCCCAGCCCGGCCACGAACCAGGCGATGGCGATCGCCTGCACGACGACCTCGGCGGCGACGACATAGGCGAGGATGCGATAGGTCTTTCTCATGGTTCCTCCTTGAACACGTGGCGGCCGAGCAGCAGGGTGAAGACCGGCTGGGCGGCCGTGGCCAGCACACCGATGCCGACGCCGGCGGCCAGGAACACCCGCCGCAGCGGCTCCGGCGTGACCAGGCCGGGCAGCAGCAGGACCAGGCCGGCGAGCAGCGCGGCCCCGATCAGCAGACCGGCCCGGGTGACCGGCCGGGGCAGGCTGCGCCGCCGGTGGCCGGTCAGGCTGACCAGCAGAATCCAGACGAATATGAGGTAGGAGCACACGGCACTGGGCCAGATACCTTGCCGGGTGACGATTTCCAGCACCGGGGTCAGCACGGCGGCCGCCGCGACGACAACACAGGCGATCCGCACGGCCCGCTCGGTCCGCATCCGCTCGCCCAGCGCCAGGGCGACCGGCGCCAGCGTGATCAGCTGCACCGAGCCGAGCACGTCGGCCGCGAGCCCGGCCCGTTCCCACCGGCCGGCCGCGAACAGCGCGAAGCAGAGCCCGGCGGCCAGGCCGAAGACGCCGCTGACGACGGCGAGCGGCCGGGCCGGAATCCGGCAGGTGAGCAGACCGGTGGTCATGGGAGGAACCGTCGCCCCCGCGGCGTCCCGGCGTCACGGGACGATGTCCCGCCGCGGCCGGGAGGTTTTCTACAGACCGGCCTCGCGGGCCCGCACGACCGCGGCCGTACGGTCGTTGACCTGCAGTTTCGTGATGACGTTGGAGACGTGGTTGCGCACTGTCTTACTGCTGACACCCAGCCGCCGGCCGATCGTCGTGTTGTCCGACCCGGCGGCCAACAGGCGCAGCACCTCGTGCTCGCGCTCGGTCAGCTGGGGGAACGGTGCCGTGGTGACGGTGCGCGAGAAGTGCCGCAGCATCCGGTCGGCCACCCCGGCGCCGAACACCGCCTCGCCCCGGGCCACCGCGCGCACCGCGGCCACGATGTCGTCCGGGTGCGCGCCCTTGAGGGTGTAGCCGCAGGCACCGGCCCGCAGCGCGGCGAACACGCTCACGTCGTCGTCGGCCAGGGTCAGCATCAGCACCCGGGTGGTCAGCCCGGCCGACCGCATCTGCGCGGCCGCCCACAGGCCGTCGCCGTCCGGCATGGCGATGTCGAGCACTGCTACGTCCGGGTGGTGCCGGAGGGCCGCCTCGATCGCGCCGCGGCCGGTGCCCGCCACCTCGGCCACGGTGCAGTCGTCCTCGGCCTCGAAGACGGCCCGCAGTCCCCGGGCGAACACGGGATGGTCGTCGGCCAGCACCAGCCGGATCATCGCAGCGCTCCGACCCGCAGCGGCAGACGCGCGAAGACCACCGTGCCGCCCGCCGTCTCGACCGCGCACTCGCCGCCGAGCTCCGCGGCCCGCTCGCGCATCGAGCGCAGCCCGACCCCCGGCGTACGGGAATCGGCCAGTCCGCCGCCGTCGTCGCGCACCTCGACCCGGACCTCGCGCTCGCCCGTCTCGATGGTCACCGTGCAGGTGGTGCCGCCGCTGTGCCGGGCCGCGTTGGTCATCCCCTCGACCGCGATCCGGTACGCCGCGATCTCCACCGCCGCCGGCAGCGCCGTCCGGTCGTCCGGGCCGATCACCTCGATCACCAGGTCGGCGGTGAGCGCGGCGGCCCGGGCCCGCACCGCCGCGACCAGGCCCAGCTCGTCGAGCACGGGCGGGCGCAGCGCGTCGACCACCCGCCGGACGTCGGTCAGGCTGGACCGGACCTCGTCGCCGATCTCGCCCAGCAGCACCCGGGCGGGACCGTCGGGCACCTGGCGTGCGGCCAGTCCGGCCTTCAGCGCGATCGCGGCCAGCGCCGGGCCGAGGCCGTCGTGCAGCTCGCGGCGCAGCCGGCGGCGCTCGTCCTCGCGCAGCGCGACCAGCTCGGCCCGCGAGCGGACCAGGTCGTCGTGCAGGCGTACGGCCTGCAGCGCCGGTCCGATCTGCTGGGCCAGCGACCGGATCAGCGCCAGGTCGGCCGGTTCCAGGGGATCGTCCACGCCCCGCCCGGACACCCGTAACCGGCCCACCGGTTCGCCGTAGTGGTGGAGCACCTCGATGTGGACGGCCCCGACCGGTTCCCCGAACGAGGCCACCGGCCGTTCGCCGTCACCGACGTCGATCGCCACGTACGGCACCCGCAGCGACCGGGCGACGGTCTCGACCACGGTGGGGGAGACGTCGCCGGGCAGCATGACCTTCTCGAGCCGGCCGCCCAGCCCGGCCAGCACCCGGGCCGGGTCGTCGCGGTTGCCGTACATCAGGCGGTTGACCAGGCCCTCGGCCCCGGAGCGCAGCGGGGCCAGGGCGAGCGCGGCCAGCGCCGCGGCCAGGGCGGCGGCCACCGCGTCGGAGATCCGGAGCACCGACACGAGCACGGCCACCACGGCGGTGTAGAGACCGGCCAGCACGGTCACCACCGCGGCGTAGACCAGCGACCGGTTGGCCAGGCGCTCGATGTCGAAGAGCCGGTGGCGGCGCAGCGCGACGGCCAGCCCGCCCACGAACGGCATGGCCGCCAGGCCGAGCGCGCCGTCCGGCAGCAGCGGCTCGCCGGTCAGCAGGGTGGGGATCTGCCATCCGGCCAGGCCGAGCGCGAGGGACAGCAGGCCGCTGCCGGCCAGCCAGCGCAGCCGGGCGCGGGTGGCCGGGTCGCGGCCTTTCCGGTAGGCGACCGTACCGGCGACGATCGCGGCCAGCGCGGTCACCGTCACGACCGCGTTCTGCGCGACGACCAGGGTCGTGTACCGGGTCACCGCGTTCGGACCGGTGAGGGCGGCGCCGATCGTCACGGCCAGCATCGCGAGCAGCGGCGCCGCGTAGCCGGCCCGGATCACTGCTGGTCGGGCCCACGGATGGTCCGGGGTGAAGCGCAGGGCCAGCACGAACAACGCGCCCCAGGCGATCGAGTACGCGCCGGCGGTGTTCGCGAAGTACAGGACCGGACCCGGACCGCCGATCGCCAGCGCGACCGCCGGGAGTCCGGCGACCACCACGACCGTGCTGCCGAACAGTCCCGCGGCCGCCACGAGCAGCGGCGGGACGGCGGGCTCGTCCGGCCGGCGTACCGAGAGCGCGACCGCGAGCAACGCCAGCGAGACGACGAAGACCAGGTCGCCCCACCCGTCGCGGACCGGGCCCCCGAGGTCGGCCCGGGTCAGGGTGACGTCGCGGGTGCCGCCGGCGCGCAGTTCGTACGGGACGGTGTCGCCGATCCGGACCTCGAGGCCGCCGGTGAGCCGGTTGCCGCCGATCGAGGTCACTTCGTCGCCGTCGCGCAGGGCGGTCTCGCCGGTGACCCGCACCCGCACCGCGTCGCCCCGCCAGGCCGCGCCGCCGAACCGGATCACGCTGCCGTCCGACGGGGCGTCCAGGCGGGCCGCGGCGCCGATCACGCCCAGCACGACGAGGAGTGCGGCCAGCACCGCCGGCCACCGCCTCGTGCGGTCACCCATGCCCGTCATCATCGGCCCGGCCCGGAGCCGCCCGCGACACCCGTACGGCTGGTTCCGGCGGTACGAGGGTTTTCCCTGATTCGTACATCGATGACGGTATATAGCGTTCCGGGTGTTCCGCCCTTGATACCCCCCGACGGGCGGGAAAGGAGAACACCGACATGGTGCGAACCCCCCTGGTCATCGCCTTGGCCGCCGGTACCGCGGCCGCCTCGGCGCTGGTCGCGGTGTCCGGCCCGGCGGTCGCGCAGCCGACCGCCCCGGCGGTGGACGCGGTCGCCGCGGCCGACGCCGTGGTCGCGGCCCGGCCGTCCGCTCTGCGGGCCGGCGCGTACGACACGTTCCAGCGGCGGCAGGTCTACAAGTCGCAGGGCCTCACGTACGCGGCCTACGACCGTACGTACAAGGGCTTCCCGGTCAAGGGCGGCGACTTCGTCGTGGTCACCGACAGCGCCGGCGCGACCCGCTACACCTCGGTTGCCCAGAGCAGCGCCATCGGCGAGCTGTCGACCGTCGCCAAGGTCGGCCAGAGCGCGGCCGTCGCCACCTCGAAGGCCCAGCTCAAGACGGTCGAGAACGTCGAGGGCACCCGGCTCGTGGTGATCGCGACCGAGGGCGCGGCGGCCCGGCTCGCGTACGAGACCACGATCAACGGCACGAGCGCCGAGGGCGTCAGCCGACTGACCGTGAACGTCGACGCGGCCACCGGCAAGGTGCTGTCCACCGAGGAGCACGTCACCGAGGCCACCGGAACCGGAACCGGCTGGATCAACGGGACGGTCTCCCTCAACACCACGCAGTCCGGCTCGACGTACTCCCTCAAGGACCCGTCGATCACGAACCTGAGCTGCCAGGACGCGTCCACCCGGGTGACCTTCAGCGACTCCGACAACGTGTGGGGCAACGGCAACGGCACCAGCAAGGAGACCGGCTGCGTCGACGCGCTCTACGTGGCGCAGAAGCAGAAGGCGATGCTGACCGCGTGGCTGGGCCGCAACGGCCAGAACGGCTCGGGCGGCGCCTGGCCGATCCGGGTCGGGCTCAACCAGCAGAACGCGTACTACGACGGCACGCAGATCCAGATCGGCAAGAACACCGCCGGTCGCTGGATCTCGTCGCTCGACGTGGTCGGCCACGAGCTGGGCCACGGCATCGACGACAAGACCCCGGGCGGCATCTCGAAGGGTGGCACCCAGGAGTTCGTCGCCGACACGATCGGGGCGGCGACCGAGGCGTACGCGGCCAACCCCAACGACCCGTTCGACTACCAGGTCGGCGAGGAAGTGAACCTGGTCGGCAGCGGCCCGATCCGCTACATGTACAACCCGTCGCTGGCCGGGGACGCCAACTGCTACTCGAGCAGCACGCCGGGCTCCGAGGTGCACTCGGCCGCCGGACCGGGCAACCACTGGTTCTACCTGCTGGCCCAGGGCAGCAGCGGCAACGGTCAGCCGGCCAGCTCGACCTGCAACGGCACCACCGTCACGGGCGTGGGCATCCAGGCCGCCATCAAGATCATGTACAACGCCATGCTCCTGAAGACGTCCAGTTCCTCGTACGGGAAATATCGGGTCTGGACCCTGCAGGCGGCCAAGAACCTGAACCCGGGCAGTTGCACCCAGTTCAACGCGGTCAAGGCGGCCTGGAACGCGGTCAGCCTGCCCGCCCAGTCCGGCGAGCCCACCTGCTGACGCTGTCAAACGGCCCGTCAAACGGTCCGGTTGTCTGATGAGAACGCCTCCGGGACAGCCCCGGGGGCGTTCTCCCGTCAGGAGCAATGCCATGCCCGTTTTCATGGACGTGCACAACGTCGAGGGTGGCGTGTCGGCGAAGGATGTCGCCGCCGCGCACGAAGCCGACCTGGCCACGCAGGGCCGTCATGGGGTCAACTATCTGAAGTACTGGGTGGACGAGGAGGCCGGCAAGATCTTCTGCCTGGTCGAGGCGCCCGACGCGGAGGCCGCGAACACGGTCCACCGCGAGGCGCACGGGCTGGTGGCCGACGAGATCTACCCGATCAGTTCCCAAGGCTGACGGAGGAGGACCGGTGGGACTCACGGTGCACCTGCTGGGCGCCCCGTGGGTCGACCGGTCCGACGGCGTCACCTATCAGGTCCGCAGCCGCAAGACGTGGGCGCTGCTGGCCTGTCTCGTCCTCAGTGAGCGACCGCTCGCCCGCAGCAGCCTCGCCGGCCTTCTCTACGCCGAGGCCGAGGACCCGATGCGGGCGCTGCGCTGGGGCCTGGCCGAGGTCCGTCGCGCGCTGGGCGTGGAGATCGACGGTGATCCCGTCCGGCTGGTCCTCCCGGCCGGCGCGGTGGTCGACGTGGACGTCCTCAGCCGCGGCTCCTGGACCGCTGCGGTCGATCTGCCCGGTCTCGGGGCCGAGCTGCTCGACGGCATCACGATTCGCGGCGCGCCCGCGTTCGAGTCGTGGCTGCTCTCCGAGCGGCGCCGGATCGCCGCCGCGTCCGAGGCGATCCTGCACGAGGCCGCGCTCGGCCGGCTGGCCGCGGGCGAGTTGGGGCCGGCCCGCGACCTGGCACTGCGGGCGGCGGCGATGAATCCGCTCGACGAGAACCATCAGGCCCTGGTGATCCGGCTGTACCGGCTGGCCGGCGAGGACCGGGCGGCCGAGCGGCAGTATGCGGCGGTGGCCGAGCTGTTCGAGAAGGAGCTGGGCGTCCGGCCCGGCATCGCCATCGAGGAGGCTCGCCGGGAACGCGACGTCCCCGACACCGACGACGCCTCGCTGGAGGCGATCGTCGAGTCGGGCGCGGCGGCGGTGGCCGCGGGTTCGGTCGAGAGTGGGGTGCGGTCGCTGCGGACCGCGGTCCGGCTGGCCGATGCCGCCAAGTCCGACCGGTGGCGGGTCGCGGCCCGGCTCCGGCTCGGCGAGGCGCTGATCCATTCGCTGCGTGGGATGGATGAGGAAGGCCTGGCCACCCTGTACGAGGCCGACCGGATAGCGAGCGCCGTCGGGAACCGAGCCGCCGCGGCGTGGGCCCGAGCCGAGATCGGGTACGTCGACTTCCTGCGCGCCCGATACGACCGCGCCGAGCGGTGGCTGACCGACGCCCTCGAAGTCGCGGACGGCGCGCCCGCTATCACGGCTCGGGTGCTCACCTACCTCGGCTCGGTCGAGAGCGACCGGGCCGCCTATCCGCAGGCGCTGGACCATCTGGAGCGGGCGGTCGACCTGGCCGGCGACGCCCGCACCGAGGCATACGCATTGTCGATGGTCGGCCGGGTGCACCTACTCATCGGCGACCTGTCCCGGGCCGCGATGCTCCTCGACGACTCGATCCGGGTGGCCGAGCGTGATCATTGGCTGGCGTTCCTACCCTGGCCGCAAGCCCTGCGGGGCGAGACCAGCCTGGCCGCGGGCGACCCGACCGGCGCGGCCCGCATCCTTGGGCAGGCCTTCGCCCGCGCCTGCCAGATCGGCGATCCCTGCTGGGAGGGGATGGCTGCCCGCTCGTTGGCCCTGGTCGCCGAGGCTGCGGGGGAGACCGGCCGTGCCTTCGACATGCTGGCCGACGCACGTACGAGGTCGAACCGGCTGGCCGACCCGTACGTGTGGCTCGACGCCTACATCCTGGACGCCCAGTGCGAGCTCGGCCGACGGCACGGCCACCCCGGCGTCGACGGCTGGATCGACACGCTGCGCCGGTTGGCGTCGCGCACGGGTATGCGCGAGATGACCGTCCGGGCGCTGCGGCACAGCGCCGGCCCGGGGGAACGTGACGCGGCGGCTCTGCTCGCCGGCGACATGGAGGGACGGTCAGAGCGACGCCATCGGTAGGTCACGGTCGGGGCGCAGGTCGGTGATGATGTTGACGCCGTCGAGGTTCTTGGCCAGGGACAAAGCTGTCTGCAGACGGACGCGTTGGTCGTCGGCGCCGGTGATGAGGTCGTAGCGCAGCCTATGAGATTCCCACCGGTGCCGAGGATCGAGATCCACCAGCACTGTGGCGATCTCCATGCGAATTCCTTCGTCGCTGGTAGCCGCACAGTCGACAAGCTGCGCCCCCGCGCTGGTGCGGTCCGCCTGCCAAGAGACGGCCAGCGTGCCGACGGCAAGGGCCCGATCGGCAGCGGTTGTCGCGGTGTCGTTCGCGAGACTCCACAACACGTCGACGGCGAGGTCGTGGAACTCGACGGGCAGTCCCATCAGGTAGCGAGCCGCTTCGCGTTTTGCCGCCGGTGGGGCCTTCGCGTCGCCGAGAATGGCGTTGAGGGCCGCGACCGCGTCCGTCCGGTAGCGCCGATTCAAATGATCCAGCGTCCGCCACGTCCGTACCCGCGTACCGGGAGTCTGCTGCTCGTCCCTGGTGAGATTCTCGAGGATCGACAGCCCGAGAACACGCTCGCGGCCCGGGCCGGCCAGCAGTTCGCCGGCCCAGCGGCGCTGCTCGCCTTCCACCGCGACATCGGCGGCGAGGTCGGCGAGGATCGCGTTGGCCCGCTCGTGGAGGAGCCGGGATGTTTTCAGCATGCTGGACGCGGCGTGCCGCCGGTCGTGGGAGGGAAGGTTCCGATCCTCGCCGGCGTCCCTCAGGAAGGCGTGCATCGTCGTCAGGCTCTCGTCGAGCCTGGCTGCTGCGGCGGCCGCATCGATCCGCTCCCACAAGCCCACCGAATCGTCCGACGCCAGCCTGGTGAGTGTTTGCGTAGCTTGGGTCCGAGTTTCCCAGGAGAAGACCGTCAAGCGCATGGCCGCCAGCCGACGTTCCCAGCCACATAACGCAGAGTCGTCGGCCATCGTCCGCAGGGCGGCAATGGCGCTGTCATGGGAGTGCGGGCTGATCCTCATCTGACCCTCTACGGCTTCGAGGCGCACCCGGCCCGGCCGCGTCCGATCGGCCGCCAGAGTGAGCAAGTCAGCGGATGTCTTCGCGACCCTGGTGTCGTCGGCGCAGGTCAGGTCGACCCGGGCGAGGATGGCGGGCACCGGATCGGGCAGGTCCTCACGCGCAAGTTGCTCGAGCAGGGCAAGACCGTCGGCGCGGCCTTCGAGATCGAAGCGGCTTAGCATCTCGGCCGCCCAGTACCGGCTCCAACCATCGGCTGTCTGCTCGGCCGAGATGTCATGCAGGGTCGACAGCGCTTGGGCGCGATACGGCTGACCCAGCTTGGTCAACCGCCCAGCCGCCGTCACCCGGAAGAGGCTGTCCACCGTGCGGTCGTCGGACAGGCGGCTCAACGTGTCGCCCAGCTCACGGAGGGCTTCCGAACCGTTGCCAACGAGGACGCGACCGGCCGCGATCCGTATAGATGGCTGGGTGGCGGGGTCGGTCGCGAACGAGGTCACGAGTTTGATCTGCGTAGCCCGGGACGGTCCACCAAGTCGTCGGAGCTGTCCCCATGCGCGCAGTCGAACATCTGGCGGTGTACTCGGGCTGGAGGACAGGTCGATCAGCGGCCGGGCCAAGTCGTCGGACTTCTCGGCACCATCTTCGAGCAGAGTGGTCAGCGCCTGGAGTCGATGGGCCGCATGCAGCATGTGATCGGCTGCAATGGCCTTGAGGGTCGCTATGCCTAGAGAGCGATGATCGGATCCAAGTAGTAACTGGATCGCAGCGAGGTCGCACGCCGCCGCATCGCTTGTCGCCGGTCGCTCCTGAGCCAAGACGGAGAGCGGCTCAACCGTGCCCGTGCTTCCAGAGAATGTGATGTATTGGCGCAGAGCCAGGCATCGGTCGGCAAACGCCAACGTGCTGTCCGTCGTCATTGCCCTTAGGAAGGCACTCCCCGATTCGCGTCCTTCAGTCCCCGTACGCATGAGCAACGATGCCGCCACCCGCCGCTGGTCGGCGTTGAGGTTCTTGTCCGCGGCCTGGACCGATACGATTTGCCGGGCTGCCTCAAGTCTGTCCGCTCCCGCATCCGCGAGGGTTTCGAAGATTCTGTCGGTGGCCTCAGAGTGTTCCACGGCTGCGAGATGCCAGGTCAGAAGATCGAGAACCTCGTCTAGTCCGGCTTCGGGGAGTTCGAGCATGTCGGACCAGAAGGGATAGTGGCCGAGTACAGGCGAACTCAGCGACGCGGCAGCCGCGCGAGACATCGTCAGCACCGCTTCCGGCCCGCAGCGGACCAGCCTATCGATGGCTCCCCAGCGTGATCTCAGGTCGATGGTGGGGTCGAAAGCCTGCAACGTCAGCGTTCGCACGCCGACGTCCTGACGATTGTGGTCTGTGTGTACGACTTTGAAGGCCGAATAGGACCGCTCATGAAAGTCGACAACGTCGTTGCACCATCGCTCGTGAATAGCCGTCGCCGTCGCGTGATCGCCCCAATAGTCGAGAAGATCTGCTGCCATGGCTGCAGTGTCGCGACTGACGGAAATCGATCGGCAGCTCTGTGAAATGAGCGCTTTGGCCAGGTTGAGCAGTGTGACGTCGACCGTCGCGAGTAGCGCGGCTGCGTGCGCCTGTCTGTCGGGAGAGACGGCGGAGCTACCGACCAGCGAATGGCACAGTTCGAGAATTCCGTCTCGTGCTTCGGCACCCATGTTTGCCAACAGTTGAGCCGTGCTCAACCATTCTCCGTGAGACACGCCAGGATCGGTCACGATCTCGCGCATTGCCTGTGTCGCCGCCGGATATGCCTCCGGCCCTAACCGAATGAGGGCGCGCATGGCCATACTTCGATTAGATTCTGTCAACGTGACGTCTCTTACCAAAGCTTCCAGAAGGACAATCGCCTTCGAGCGGTGAGACCGGCCGAGGTCGGCCACTGCTTCGGCGGATGTCTTCCGGACATAGCCGCCGAGGGTTGGGTCAGAAGAGATGGCGGTGAGGATCGTCAGCGCGGCGGACCGATGGCTCCGGCCGAGCTTGCCCAGCGCCACCGCAGCACGCTGCCGGTCATGGTCACCGTGAACCGGGCTTGCGGCGAACAGAGCAAGCTCGTGCGCTGCCCACTCTCGCCGAGCAGGATCGATGGAGCACAGAACGCCCAGCGCCTCGGCGCGCAACTGCTTGGGAACTTCAGGCCGATCACAAAGATCTACGAGGGCGGCGACGGCGGCGTCGCGGTGCTGTCTGCTGAGTCCGGCCAGACTCTCGGCGGCCGCGACCCGTTCATCGGCGGCCATGGGACTTTCGGCAATTTGGGTCAGCAGCACCAATCCGCGATCTCGATGAAGGCCACCTAGTTTCGCCAGTTCCCGCGCCGCTTCCACCTGCATGCCGTGGCGGTCGGAAGGGCCGGACACAATCGATTCCAGGACTCGTGCCGCCTCCTCATGCTCGGCGGTGCCGAGCTTGGCCAGCGCGTCGGCTGCCTCGAACCTGGTCAATTTGGTGTTTCGAGGGCCGGACAATGTCCGCAAGGCTTCGGTCGCCCGGCCGCGGGTTTCGCCGCCGAACTTCGTCAACGTCCTGGCGGCCAGGTGGCGTTGACGGCGCGGACAAGACTTGTCTAGATAGCCGGTCAGCAACTCGATGCCGATGTGCCACGCCTCAGGCGCATGTTCGCGGAGCAGATCCACCACGGCGATATTGCTTTCGTAATCGAGGGGTGGCTCCATGGATAAGAGGCCGACGAGCCAAGATCGAACCGACTGCCGGCCGAGCAGGCCACCGAGCTTGCGTAACCGGTCGTCCAGGTCGATCGGGCTGGTAGCAATCATCTTCGTGAGGTATGCCAGGTATTCGTCGAGACGCTCGTCCAGGCACGGCGCTCCCTGGGCGATGAGGTCTCCCGCGCGGTAGCGCTGCACGATCGTCCCGCTCAGCAGCGTGCGGATGATCCCATCTGAGTCCTTGCCCAGGTGGAGGTAGTGGAGGACGACCAAGGACGTGGCGTCGTCCTCCAGCGACAGGCCACGGATCAGGTCGCTCCAGACTGGCAGGGCGATATCGAAAGAGTCCGGAAGATCCTTGGCTTGGGCAGTCGCCGCGAGATGCTCGGCGAAGGTCTGATGCAGGAAACGCAGCCGGTGTCCGCTGCGGATGAGCAGCCCACTCTGGGTGAGCCACTCCATCAGAGCCTCGTGCCGGGCCGGTGGGAGGGGTGCTTGGACGATCTGTCGGTCGGTGAGATAGGTCGCAGCGACCTCCCGCAGCGGGGTGTCGGCGGCGAGGTACTGGACCGCGAGGTGTTCGAAGAGGCTGGTGCTCGCCGATCCGAGCCGCTGCGCCACCTCGGAGTCGCCGCTTAGGGCGAGCAGGGCATCCGAGTGTGGCTTCAACCTCGAATCAGCGAAGCGTTGAATGTAGCCCTCGTACAGGGCGTAACGGCTGCTAGGAAGTGGCCGTTCCGGTTCGGACTCGTGGGCGTTGGCGGCGATGGCGGCCAGCAGGGGGACTTCCAGGATCTCGGTGAGGCCGGCCGCACGCACCTGCTCGAGGAAGTGCTCGGCGGCCACGGCGCCCTTGGAATCAAACCAGTGATGGGCGAAACGCTTGAGGGACTCCTTGTCAAAGGGCTGCAACTCGAAGAAGCCGGCACCCGACAGCCGTGCCGTCTCACCGAGCCCGAGCGGCCGTGTGGTGATCAGGAAACGGGCCGGCGTGCCGGTGGTTGACATCCTGCGGGCGACCGCGGTGATCAGTTGGTCTCGATCGACGGGGTCGGGGATCTCGTCGAGAGCGTCGATCACGATCAGCCAGCGGTGGTCGCGTACGCCACTGGAGAACAGAGTGGGTGGCAGTTCCTCGTCGGAGAACGCGCCGTACTCGTCGGCGACGGCAGCCGTCAGGGCCGCGTTCCACGGCTTCGTGATGTGGGGCGCCAGCACCCTCGCCGGCAGGAGGAGAGGGATCAGCCGCGGTTGCGCAGCTGAATTCTCCGGATCCGACAGCCCGTCAGCCAGCCGGACGACCAGACGCCGGGCCAGTGTCGTCTTGCCCAGCCCGGCACCGCCCTCGATGACGAGGTGATCGTTCTCCTCGAACACTTCGTCGAAAGGTTGCGCCAGGGTGGACACCCGTCGCGCCGCCTCCACCCACCCCTGCTCCTCGGGTGACTCCTCGCGCGACCGCTGGGTCTCGGCCGGAGAGCTGACGGTCTGCCGGACGTAGAGCGTCGACAGCGACAGGCGCCGGTAGTTCTGGAGGAGGTAGGGCAGTTCGTCACCCACCTGCTGCATGCTCTGGAGCAGGTCGGTCAGAACGGCCGGCATCTCGTCGGCCGAGAACTCGAGCCCGCGAGCCTCGGCGTACAGGCGGTGGAGCCGAGCCGGCTCCGCGGATCTTCCGGCGATCAGCTGTGCCAGCTCCGTGGCGGGCAGCCGGGTTCCCGCGAGGATCGATGACAGGTGGGACGCGGAGATGTGGACCGAGGTCGCGAACTCGGCCTGCGTGCCCGGACAGCTCTTGACCAGGGCTCGGAGGGCTTCGGCATAGGCCTGTCTCTGGGCGCTTCGATCGTTCCGGCCGTTGCTACCCGTTGCCGCCGACACCCAATGCCCGCCTTCCGCCAAGTTTCCGAAAGCTTCCCACCCTGCCGGGAACTCGGGAACACCCGGAAGGTGAGTCCCACGTAGCCAACTGGAACATCGCTGAGGAGTCGTCGTGGGTGGGGAAATGCTGAGCGCGGCGCAGACCGCGGACAACCGGATCATGGGCATCCTGGCGGTGGTGCTCGTCGCGGTCATCGTCGGCGGCGGCACCGGAATCCTGGCCAGAGTGGACGCCATGCCGCTCGGTGGCTCGATTCTCCGCGGCGGTAGTGCGTTCGCGGTGGTCCTCGGGCTGGCGTCCGCCCATGCCGGCCTGCACGCGCCGCTCATGATCTGCGTGGTCAACGCTCTGCTCGGTGTGCTGAGCGGGCTCTGCGGTCTGATCCTGAAGAGAATGGATTCCGCGCCTTGGTGCTCGGCGGTGCTCGGCGGCGGCGCGTGCTTCGGCGGCGCGGTCGGTATGGCCGTGGCGGTCGAGGTGCTGGCCGGGGCGCTTTGAGAAAGGTTCGCACTGAACTTAGAAGATTGTCGATCGATTTGGCCGTGTGGTCCGTATCACCGGGCGGACAAGCTCGGGAGGTACCGCCATGCTGGACCGACTCCACTCACGTTCCGGACCGGAAGTGCCGCCGGACGAGGCCGTGTCGCCGCCCGTCATCGACGAGCCGACGCAGAAGCTGCACATCATCACCGTGACCGCGCCGCCGGCCAAGGTCGAGGCGCGGGCCGTGCTGGTCTACGAGCAGGTGCAGCGGCGGCCGTGGCGGCTCTGGGCGTTCACCGCGGTGCTGGTCGCGCTGACCATTGGGGTGGTGCTCGGGCAGGCCGAGGCCTTCCGGCCCACCCACGGAGGCTCGACCGCGCAGGCCGCCGAGGTGCCTACGCCCTCGGTCACGCCGGTCATCGCTCCGCTGGGTGCGCACAAGACCCTGGCCTTCGAGGTCAGTGGGGACGCGGCCGCGGTCCACGTCGCGAGCGGCGACCTCGGCGACGTGCTCTACAGCGTGACGCCGAACGACGCGAGCCTGACGCCGCGGATGGTCGACACCCCGCGCGGGCCGCGGCTCGAGCTGGCGCCGACCGGGATCCCGGGTGTGGCCGGCGTCGAGGTGCGGCTCAACTCGCGGGTCGCCTGGACCGTGCGGCTGGCGGCCGGCTCGTCCGACCAGAGCCTGGACATGCGGGCCGGTGGTCTGGCCGCGCTGGAACTGGCCGGTGGGACGGCACGCGCCGCCCTGTTCCTGCCCGGACCGAAGGGGACCGTCAAGGTGACCGTCTCCGGTCCGGTCGGCGAGCTCACCCTGGATGCCGCCGCGACGCCGGTGCGTCTGAAGCTCGCCGGCTCGCCGCTCGTCGACGGCCGGAGGGTTCCGGCGGGCACGGTCCGCACGCCGGCGGCATGGTCGAAAAGCACGGCCAGGTACGACGTGACCGTCGCGGCCGGCACCGGCAAGGTCGCTGTGCGGAAATAGGACGGACGCTTAACAGCGAACAAAGTCAAACAATATTACGCGCTTATTGACGCGTTCTACCGCCAGGCGTAACTTCCGCTCTAGGTGTCGACAACCTTGAATGTCTGCGATGCCGGCCC
Source organism: Paractinoplanes bogorensis (assembly GCF_018829635.1). Lineage (GTDB taxonomy): Bacteria > Actinomycetota > Actinomycetes > Mycobacteriales > Micromonosporaceae > Actinoplanes > Actinoplanes bogorensis. Next base: position 63,827 of record NZ_JAHKKG010000010.1, on the reverse strand, counting down.
TCCGCAGACGCTCAGGCAACGTCCTCTCATCAGGAGCGCAGCATGCGCAGACGTGTTCTCATCCCCCTCGCCCTCCTGGCCGCCGTGCTGTTCGGGTTCCCCGGGCCCGCCCACGCCGCCGGTCCGCTCCCGTGCGACATCTACGGTTCCGCCGGTACGCCGTGCGTGGCCGCCCACAGCACCACCCGCGCCCTGTTCGGGGCCTACAACGGGCCGCTCTACCAGCTCACCCGGGCCTCCGACCGGGCCACCCACGACGTCGGGCTGCTCGCCGCCGGCGGCTACGCCAACGCCGCCGACCACGACGCGTTCTGCAACGGCACGACCTGCGGCATCACCAAGATCTACGACCAGACGTCGCGGCACAACGACCTGACCGTCTCCCCGGCGGGCACGGCCGGACCGGCCGACTATCCGGCCGACGCCAGCGAGATCGCGGTGCGGGCCGGCGGCACCAAGGTGTACGGCATCTGGATCTCGCCCCAGCACGGCTACCGGCGTACGGCCGGAAGTGGCGTGGCCGTCAACGGGCAGCCCGAGGGCATGTACATGGTGGCCAGCGGCACCCACGTCGGCTCGGACTGCTGCTTCGACTACGGCAACGCCGAGATCCAGGTCGCGGACACCGGCAACGGGCACATGGACGCGGTCAGCATCGCCACCACCTGCTACTTCCCGCCCTGCTCGGGGTCGGGGCCGTGGGTCGAGGCCGACCTCGAGAACGGCATGTTCCAGGGCGCCAACGGATCGAACACGGCGAACCTGGGCAACAACAGCACGTATGTGACGGCCCTGTTGAAGAACAACGGCCAGACGACGTACGCGCTCAAGGGCGGGAACTCGCAGTCGGGCGGACTCACCACGTGGTGGAACGGTGCGCTCCCCAACCGCGGCGGCTACATCCCGATGAAGCAGGAGGGATCGATCATTCTCGGTACGGGCGGTGACAACAGCAACCGCAACATGGGCACCTTCTTCGAGGGCGTGATGACCGCCGGTTACCCGACCGACGCGGCCGACAACGCCGTGCAGGCCAACATCGTGTCGGTCGGCTACTCGGGTCAGACCAACGTGCCCAACGGGCCGCGCGGCACGGTGACCGGGCCCGGCGGCAAGTGCATGGACGTCGCCGCCGACGACACCGGTGTCAACGGCACGGGCGTGCAGTTGTGGGACTGCCAGTCGTACGGGTCGGATCAGCACTGGCAGCACTTCGCCGACAACACCCTCCGTACGCTGGGAAGGTGTCTCGACATCGTCGGCAACGGCACGGCCGGCGGGGCGCAGCTGGAACTGTGGGACTGCAACGGGGTCGGCGGCCAGAAGTGGGTGCAGCAGGCCGACGGCTCGTTGCGCAATCCGCAGTCGGGCCGATGCCTGGACTCGCCCAACGGCAGCACGGCCAACGGCGTACGGCTGCAGATCTGGGACTGCAACGGCGCGGCCGCCCAGAAGTTCGCGGTAAACGGGGGCGGAACCACCCTCGGCCCGGGCGGCAAGTGTGTCGACGTGGCGGCCGACGACTCCGGCAGCAACGGCACCGCGGTGCAACTGTGGGACTGCCAGTCGTACGCGGTCGACCAGCACTGGTTCCACAACGCCAACGGATCCCTCCGTACGCTCGGCCGCTGCCTCGACATCAACGGCAACGGCACGGCCAACGGCACCCAGGTCTCGCTGTGGGACTGCAACGGCGTCGGCGGTCAGGTGTGGCAGCAGCAGGCCGACGGTTCGCTGCGCAACCCGCAGTCGGGGCGGTGTCTCGACTCGCCCAGCGGCAGCACGGCCAACGGCGTACGGCTGCAGATCTATGACTGCAACGGCAGCGCGGCCCAGAAGTTCGCCCTGAGCTGACCGGTCCCGGTCGGGGTTCGCGGGCCGGACCCCGACCGGGTAACCCTGTAGTACCGCGGTACCACCGGGCCGGTGAAGATCGATCCGCGGTACGACGATCCGCCGCTCGCCCGCTCCTAGCGTTGTCCTCACCAACGCAGCAGGGGGAAGAGCATGATCGAGGCACGACAGCTGACCAAGCGGTACGGCGACAAGACCGCCGTCGACGGGGTGGACTTCACGGTCCGGCCCGGGGCGGTGACCGGATTCCTGGGTCCGAACGGCGCCGGCAAGTCCACCACGATGCGGATGATCATCGGGTTGGACGCGCCCACGGCCGGGACGGTGACCGTGAACGGCCGCCGCTACGCCGAGCACTCCGCCCCGCTGCACGAGGTCGGGGCCCTGCTCGAGGCACGCTCGATCCACCCCGGCCGGTCCGCGTTCGACCACCTGATGGTGCTCGCGCACACCCACGGCATCGGCCGGGCCCGGGTCACCGAGGTGATCGAGATGACCGGTCTGCAGGCGGTCGCCCGCAAACGCGCCGGCGCCTTCTCGCTCGGCATGGGCCAGCGGCTGGGCATCGCCGCGGCGCTGCTCGGCGACCCCCAGACGATCATGCTGGACGAGCCGGTCAACGGGCTCGACCCGGAGGGCGTGCTGTGGATCCGCACCCTGCTCACCGGTCTGGCCGCCGAGGGCCGCACGGTCTTCGTCTCGTCGCACCTGATGAGTGAGATGGCGCTGGTCGCCGACCACCTGATCGTCGTCGGCCGGGGCCGGGTGCTGGCCGACACCACCGTGCAGGAGTTGGTGCTGCAGGCCGGCGGGGACACCGTCGACGTCACCACCGACGACCCGGCCGGACTGCGCCGGGTGCTCACCGGTCCGGGCGTGGAGATCTCCGGGCGGCCCGGCTCGGAGCAGCTGAGCGTGACCGGGCTGCCCGCCCGGGCGATCGGGCTGGCCGCCGCCCGGCACGGCATCGCACTGTTCGAGCTCACCGCCCGGACCGTCTCGCTCGAGGAGGCGTTCATGGAGCTCACCAAGGACTCGGTCGAGTACCACGCCGCGAACACCCTGGTCGGTGCCGCATGAGCACGCTCGCCACGCGGGTGCGGCCGGTCCGGACCACCGGGCCACGGGTCGCCCGCTCCGAATGGGCCAAGCTCTGGTCGCTGCGGTCGACCTGGATCACCCTGGGCCTCGGCCTGCTGTTCCTGGTCGTCGTGGGCACGATCGCCGCGCTGCAGTACCGGTCGAGCGCGAACTCGGGACAGCCGATGGATCCGGACTTCGCCGGCGCCACCACGTACAGCCTGGCGTTGTTCGGGGTGACGTTCTCGCTGATCGCCTTCGGTGTGCTGGGCGTGCTGACCGCGGCAGGGGAGTACACGACCGGGATGATCCGGTCGACCCTGGCCGCCGTGCCGAAGCGGCTGCCGGTCCTCTGGGCCAAGGCCGCCGTCTACGGTGCGCTGGCCTTCGTCACCGGCGCGGCCGGGGCACTGCTCGCCTTCGTGGTCAGCAGTGCGGTGCTGTCCAGCACCTCGGTCGCGATGAGCCTCTCGGACGCCGGAGTGTTGCGCGGTCTGCTCGGCGTCGGTGTCTACCTCGGACTCGTCGGCGTGATCGGGGTCGCCTTGGGCAGTCTGCTGCGCTCGACCGCGGGCGGCATCTCGGCCGTGGTCGGCGCGTTCCTGCTGGTGCCCGGGCTGATGTCGCTGCTGCCGAAGTCGTGGCGGGCCGACCTCACCCCGTACCTGCCCAGCAACGCGGGCGAATCGATCTTCGCCCTGCAGCACTCGACCGGCTCGCTGTCGGCCGGGGCCGGGCTGCTGGTTCTGCTGGGCTGGACGGCGCTCGCGCTGGCCGGCGCCGCCTATCGGCTGAAGAAAGCGGACGCCTGATCTTGTGGAGGGCGGTGCCGCCCCTCGTCATGGCGGAGGATGGGGCCGTGAGCAGTACGGAGAGCGGGCACCCGATGGCCGACCGGTGGTTCCGGGCCGGCCGCCGGATGCGCGAGTGGGACGCCGGGCACCGGTGGGCGCTGAACACCGGTGTGGTGCTGGTGACCTTCCTGGCGTTCGGGGTGCCCGACCTCGTCCACGGCGAGGGCCCGGGCGACGGGCCGATCAGCCTCAGCAAGCTCGACGTGGTCCCGGCGCTGCTGCTCCAGGCCGCCCTGCTGGTGCCGCTCTGGTGGCGGCGCCGCGCCCCGCTCACCACGCTCTACGTCGTGCTGGCCGTCTTCGTGGCGCAGTGGGCGGCCGGGATCATGCTGCGCGCGGATGTGGCCGTGCTGATCGCCGTCTACAGCCTGGTGCTGCACGGCCGGCCGCGGCGGCTGCCCTGGGCGGTGCCCGGCCTGGTGGTCGCGGTCGTGGTGGTCGTGGTGCGGCTGTCCGGCGTCGTGTCGGTGTGGGACGTGCTCTTCTTCGTCGCCTCGTTCGGCACCGCGGCGGTCGCGCTGGGCCTCGCGATCCGGATCCGCCGCGCCCAGCTCGCCGCCCTGCGCGAGCGGGCCGAGCAGCTGGAGATCGAACGTGACCAGCGCAGCCGGCTCGCCGCGGCGACCGAACGCACCCGGGTCGCCCGCGAGATGCACGACATCCTCGGGCACAGTCTGTCGGTGATCATCACGCTGGCCGACGGGGGCGCCTACGCGGCCGACACCGCCCCGGAACGCAGCAAGCAGGCGCTCCGGATGATCAGCGACACCGGCCGGACCTCGCTGGCCGAGCTGCGCCGCATGCTCGGGGTGCTGCGCGAGCAGGCCGACGAGCCCGCGCTGAGCCCGCAGCCGGGCGTGGCCGACCTCGACCCGCTCTGCCGGCAGATCCGCGCCGCCGGTCCGCACGTCGAGTACCACAGCAGCGGGGCGCTCGACGAGCTGGACGCCGGGGTGCAGCTGGCCGCCTACCGCATCGTGCAGGAGGGGCTGACCAACGCCCTCAAGCATGCCGGCCCCCGTACGCGGATAGACCTGGCCCTGCGGATCGAGGGCGCCCGCCTGCGGATCACCGTGCGGGACACCGGGCGACCCGCGGGCGAACCGGGTGTCGCCGCGGCGGGCGAGGGCCACGGCGTGGTCGGGATGGGGGAGCGCGCTGCCCTCTACGGCGGAACGGTCACGGCCGGCCCGGTCGCCGGCGGTGGCTGGTCGGTGACCGCCGATCTCGAGGTGGCGGGTGTACCGGCATGATCACCGTGCTCATCGTGGACGACCAGCCGTTGCAGCGCTTCGGCTTCCGGATGCTGCTCGACAGCAACCCGGACACCGAGGTGGTCGGTGAGGCCGGCAACGGGCTCGACGCCGTACGGCAGACCATCGATCTTCGTCCCGACGTGGTGCTGATGGACGTCCGGATGCCCGGCCTGGACGGCATCGCGGCGACCCGGCGGATCGTGGCCGACGGCGGCCGCTCGCGCATCCTCATGCTCACCACGTTCGACCTCGACGAGTACGTGCACGCCGCGCTGCGGGCCGGCGCCAGCGGGTTCCTGCTCAAGGACGCCTTCCCGGAGGAACTGCTGGCCGGGATCCGGGCCGTCGCCGCCGGAGACGCGGTGATCGCCCCGGCCGTGACCCGCCGCCTGCTCGACGAGTTCGCCCACCATCGCGACGGCCCCCACACCGCCGACCGGCCCGCGACCGACCCGCGACTGGCCGCACTGACCGAGCGGGAGCGCGAGATCCTGGTCGCGATCGGCCGCGGCTGGACCAACGGCGAGATCGCCGAGCGGCTGGTGCTCTCCGAGTCCACGGTCAAGACCCACGTCGGCCGGGTCCTGGCCAAGGTCGGGGCCCGCGACCGGGTCCAGGCCGTGATCTTCGCCTATGACCAGGGCCTGACCCGCCCGGCGGTTTGACCCCCGCCGCGCCGCGTCGGTAGCCTCGCTCGCGATGACCATGCCGCTGCGTCCCGGCGACCCCACCCGGCTCGGTTCCTACGAGCTGGTCGGCCGGCTCGGTCAGGGCGGGATGGGCAGCGTCTTCCTGGCCCGCACCCCCGACGAGACGCTGGTCGCGATCAAGGTGGTCCGGCCCGAGTTCGCCGGCGACCCCGAGTTCCGCGGCCGCTTCCGCAGTGAGGTCAGCCGGGCCCGGCAGGTGCCGCCGTTCTCGACCGCCGCGGTGCTCGACGCCGATCCCGAGCACGATCCGCCCTATCTGGTGGTCGAGTACGTCGACGGCCCGTCGCTCACCGCGCTGGTCGACCGGCAGGGGCCGCTGACCGGCGCCGCCCTGCAGTCGGTGGCGGTCGGCATCGCCACCGCGCTGACCGCCATCCACGGCGCCGGCGTGATCCACCGCGACCTCAAACCGGGCAACGTGCTGTTCGCCCTGGGCGGCATCAAGGTGATCGACTTCGGGATCGCCCGGGCCTTCGAGGCGACCAGCCGGCACACCAGCACCGACCAGATGATCGGCACGGTGGCCTACATGGCGCCGGAGCGGCTCGACCCCGCGTTCGGTGCCGAGGTGACCACGGCGGCCGACGTCTTCGCGTGGGGCGTGGTGGTGGCCTACGCGGCCACCGGCCGGACGCCGTTCGGGGGCGAGTCGCCGACCGTCACCGCCGTACGCATCCTCACCCAGCCGCCGGACATCACCGGTGTGCCCGAGGCGTTGCGGGGTGTGGTCGAGCGCGCGCTGGCCAAGTACCCGTCGGAGCGGCCGACCGCCCGGGAGCTGCTCGACCTGCTGCTCGAGAGCCAGACCCGGAGCGTCCGGGCGACGCCTCCGGTGACGCCGCCTCCGGCAACTCCGCCACGTCGACGGCGCCGGGTCGCCGTGGCCGCGGTGGCCCTGCTGGCGCTGCTGACGGCGGGACTCGTCGGCGGGCACATGCTCAGCGCGACCACGTCGAGCGGCCCGGTGGCCGAGGAACCCGTCGACCCGCTCACCGCGATCCTGGCCGGTGAACGGCGTTTCTCGCTGCGGCTCGGCCCGACCGACCGCTTCTTCATGCTGGACGGCAACGGCGCCGAACTGGACGTCTCCGACGGCACCGGCTCCCGGTCGCAGTTCGTGCTCGAGCCGGTCGGCGTCGACTACATGATCCGGTCGCTGACCAACGAGGGCTACGCCGGCCCGGAGATCTGCCTCGGCGTCAAGATCACTCCGGGTGCGGACTTCGCGCCGGTGGTCGGCGCCCCCTGCACGCCGACCAAGGCCACCCTGTTCTCGGTGTCCGACACCGGCACGGACACCGACGGGCGACCCGCCTTCAGCGTCGGCAACGACTACGGCTTCCTGCGGTGGGACGCCGACGCCAGACGCTCGGACGTCAACGAGGTCGGCGAGCCCCAGTTCGCCGAGAAGTTCACCCTGGTCGACCGCGGCGAACTGCCGGTGCCCGCTCCGCCGGCGTCGACCAAGCCGACGCCGACGCCGTCGGCCACCGGGGCCGCGCTCGTCGACGCCGACGTCTCCATGCTGAAGAACTTCGCGATCGACCTCGGCGTCCCGGTTGTCATCATCCTGACCGCCGACGCGGGCGGTGATCACCACTTGCGTTCGCACCCGGACGGATCGGTGGACTTCACCGGCACCGCGGTCACCGAGTCGACCCGGATGACGATCAAGCCGGCCCGGGTCCGCAAGCGCACCGAGGCCACCGCGAACCAGGTCCAGATCGTTGCCACACCCAAGGTGGCCGCGGCGGGAGGCCCGACGTGCCTGACCGACGTGCGCGAAGTCGTCCTGCGCATGCAGCCGTGCCGCCCGGGCGACGCCGGCCAGGCCTGGAAGCTGACCCCGGCCGGCGACTCGGGACTGTTCGAGATGACCGGAGCCCACACCGCCGTCCGCAGTGAGAGCGGCCCCCTCCTGAAAGAGGGCGGCTGGGGCGCCTTCCAGACGATCGCGGTCGCCCGCTGACTACCCTGGCCGGGTGGAACTCTCGCTGAACCAGGTCCGGTCATGGCGTCTGCGGCGGCAATACCTCGACCGCCCGTCCGGGGTCTCGGCCGAGCAGATCGTCGAGCGATTGTGCGGGGTACAGGCCCAGGTCGCGTCGGCGGCCGAACAGGCGATCGCCGTCCGCATGGCGTCACCCGCCGTCGGCGTGGCGGCCCGGGCCCTCGAGAGCCGCACGCTGGTCAAGGTGTGGGCCATGCGGGGCACGCTGCACCTGCTGCCGGCGGGCGCGGCGGCCGACTACCTGAGCCTGCTGGCCGCCGCCCGCACGTGGGAGAAGGGCGTCTGGCAGAAGACGTTCGCCACGGTCGATCAGGTCAACGAGATCGCCGGCGCGGCCCGCGAGATCCTGCACGACACCGTGCTCACCCGCGAGGAGCTGGCGGCCCGGATCCTCGAGCGCACCCGGGACGACTCGCTGACCGAGCTGCTCGGGTCGGGCTGGGGGACGGTGCTCAAACCGCTGGCCTGGCAGGGCGTCCTGTGCAACGGGCCCAGCGACGGCACCCGGGTCACCTACACCAGCCCGGCCACGTGGATCGACGGCTGGACCGGGCTGCCCGAGCCCGACGAGGCGGCGGCACGGGTCATCCCCGCCTATCTGGGCGCGTACGGTCCGGCCACGATGGACATCTTCGACCAGTGGCTGATCCGGGGCGCGTCCAGGAAGGCGATGCTGAAGAAATGGTTCGCCGCGGCCGGGCTCGCCGAGGTGACCGTGGACGGCAGGAAGGCGTACGCGCGAACGGAAGATCTCGACGACCTCGCGAACGCCGAGCCGATGCCGGGCGTCCGGCTGCTGCCCGCGTTCGACCAGTTCGTGCTGGGCCCCGGCACCGGCAACGAGGAGATCGTCCCGCCCGGCCGGCGCCCCCTGATCAGCAAGGCCGGCGGCTGGATCGCGCCCGTGGTCGTCCACGACGGCAAGGTGGCCGGCGTCTGGGAGTCCGGCGACGACGGCATCGCGGTGACCCTCTTCCCGGAGGCGGGCGCCGTGTCCGAACAGGAACTGGCCGCCGAGGCCGCCCACCTGGGGACAACGGTCGGTGCCGTCGCCCGTGCGCCCGAGGCATAGGGCCGGTATGGGATCGTTGCCGGGTGCTCGATGTGCGTCTGCTGGGACCGGTGGAAGTCTGGGCCGGCGAACGACGGCTGTCGATCGGCGAGCCGCGCCAGCGGGCCGTCCTGGCCGCCCTCGCGTGTGAGGCGGGCCGGGTCGTCACGGCCGAGACGCTGATCGACCGGGTGTGGGGCGAGCAGCCGCCGGCCCGGGCCCGGCACACCCTGCAGTCGCATCTCACCCGGGTGCGTGCCGCGCTGCGCCAGGGTGGGGGCGATCCGCTGATCCGGCGCTCCGGCGGCTATCTGCTCGACCTGCCCGCGGATCGGGTCGACCTGCTCCGGTTCCGGGTGCTCGTGGCGGGCGCGCAGGGCGACGTCGGGGTGCTGCGTGAGGCCGTACGGCTGTGGCATGGGGAACCGCTCGCCGGGCTCGCCGGGGACTGGGTGGCCGCGATGCGCTCCACCTGGGACACCGAACGCCTGCTGGCCGTGGTGGCCTGGGCCGACGCCGAGCTGGAATCGGGCGACCCGGCCGCTGTGGTCGGGCCCCTGGGTGTTCTCGTACGGGAACACCCGCTGGTCGAACCGCTCGCGGTCGCGCTGATGCGGGCGCTGCACGCGATCGGCCGCACCGCCGACGCGCTCGGCCAGTTCGACGCGTTGCGCCGGCGGCTCGCCGACGAGCTGGGCGCCGACCCGGCCCAGGCCACCCGGGCCGCGCACGCCGTGATCCTGAGCGGCACCGCGGCCGGCGACCCGGTCCCGGCTCAGCTCCCGGCCGACGTGGCCGGTTTCGCGGGCCGGGCCGAGGCGCTGAAGTTCCTCGACCAGGTGCCGTCGCTCGCGGTCGTCGGCGGTTCGGCCGGGGTCGGCAAGACCGCCCTGGCCGTGCACTGGGCGCATCGCGCGGCCGAGCGCTTCCCGGACGGCCGGCTCTACGTCGACCTGCGCGGGTTCGGGCCGGGCGGGCCGATGGACCCGGGCGAGGCGGTGCGCGGCTTCCTCGGCGCGCTCGGCGTTCCGGCGCCACGCATTCCGGCCGAGGCCGGCGCGCAATCGGCCCTGCTGCGCAGCCGGCTCGCGGGCAAGCGGCTCGTGCTGGTGCTGGACAACGCCCGCGACAGCGACCAGGTGCGGCCGCTGCTGCCCGGCGCCGGTTCCTGCATGACCGTGGTGACCAGCCGCAACCAGCTCACCGGTCTGGTCGCGGCCGACGGCGCCCGGCCGCTGCAACTGGACGTGCTCAGCCCCGGCGAGGCCCGCGAGCTGCTGCACCGGCGGCTCGGCCCCGAGCGGATCGCCACCGATCCCGCGGCCGGCGACGCCGTCATCGAGTTGTGTGCCCGGCTGCCGCTGGCGCTCACGCTGGCCGCCGCCCACGCGGCCATGCAACCCGAGCTCGGTCTGGCGACGCTGGCCGACCGCCTGGCCGGCGGGACCACGCCGGTCGGCGACACCCCGGACACCGATGTGCGGGCGGTGTTCTCCTGGTCCTACGAGGCGCTCGGCCCGGCCGCGGCCCGCCTGTTCCGGTTGCTCGGCACGCATCCGGGCCCCGACTTCACGGCCGCCGCGGTGGAGGCCGGCGAGGCGCTGCCCGAACTCGTCCGGGCCAGCCTGATCACCGAGCACACGCCGGGCCGTTACCTGCTGCACGACCTGATGCGGGCGTACGCGGAAAGCCTGGAACCCGAACCGGGAGCGGAGGCCCGGCTATTCGAGCACTATCTCGGCACCGCGGCGGCCGGGGCGATGCTGCTGGCACCGACCCGGCCGGCGCCGATCCTGCCCATCGAGCGTGGCTTCTCCCAGGACCAGGAGGCGGCCATGCGCTGGTTCGCGGCGGAACGGGCCGTGCTGCTCGCGTGGTCCGCCCGCACCGACGGAGACCGGCCGTGGCAACTGGCCTGGACCCTGGACACCTTCCTCTATCGGCAAGGACCGTGGCACGACCTGGTCACCGTCTGGGAACGGGCACTGTCCACGGTGCGCGACACCCGGGCCCGTGCCTATGCGCACACCCGGCTGGCCCGGGCCTGGACCCTGCTCGAACGGGCGGCCGAGGCCGACGAGCACTACCGGCACGCGCTCGGGCATCACGAGCGGGCCGGTGACCGGGACGGGCAGTCCGGCGTCCTGCACGAGATGGCGATCCTGTGCGAGCGCCAGGGCCGGATGCGGGACGCGCTCGCCCACGCTGAACAGGCCCTGGCCGTCTCCGGCTACGCCACGGCCAACACCCTCAACACGATCGGCTTCTATCGCGCGCAGCTGGGCGATTTCGCCGGGGCGCTCGAGTTCTGCGAGCGGGCGCTGGCGCTCTACGAGGACAGCGGCGAGGCCGACAACCGTGCCGCCGTGTGGGACAGCCTCGGCTTCATCCGGCACGGCCTGGGGGAGTATGACGTGGCCGTCGAATGCTACGAGACGGCGCTGCGGCTCTACCGCGAGATCGGCGACCGCTACTGGGTGGCCGACACGCTGGTCCACCTCGGCGACACCCATCGTGCGTGCGGGCGCTCCTCGTCGGCGGCGGAGGTGTGGCGCGAGGCGCTCGGCATCTACGACGACCTGGGTCACGCCAACGCGGCCGACGTGCGCAGCCGGCTCTCCGCAGGAATTCCGCAGGGTTCCTGAGCGATCCTCCTTCCCGACCTGAACTCGGCGAAGGGAGTCCGTCATGACCGGCGCGACGTGGGGCTAGCAGACCGTCAGCGGCGTCGCCCGGGACGTCGGGCGGCGCCGCCGACCACCTACCGTGAGCTTTTCTCCTACCGGGAATTCCGTTTCCTGTACGCCGGACAGGCCCTCTCCTACCTCGGCGACCAGGTGGCGGCGGTGGCCGTGGCCGTCCTGGTGTTCGACCGCACGAACTCGGCGCTGTGGTCGGCCGTCGCCTACGCCAGCGCCTGGTTGCCCGGCATCGTCGGGGGTCCGATTCTTTCCCCGTACGCCGATCGCCTGCCCCGCCGCACGGTGATGATCAGCTGCGACGTCGCCCGGGCCGCGTTGATCGCGCTCGTGCCCGTGGTTCCCTTGTGGACCGCGATCCTGCTGCTCTACGTGGCGCATCTGTTCTCGCCGCCGTTCGTGGCCGCCCGCGCGGCGATCATGCCCGAGGTGCTGCCCGGCGAGGCCTACATCACCGGCAACGGCCTCAGCAACGTCACCAGCCAGCTCAGCCAGCTGCTCGGCTTCGTCGGCGGCGGCATCGTGGTGGCGACGATCGGACCGGTGTGGTCGCTGCTGGCCAACGCCGCGACGTTCGTGGCGTCGGCGGCGCTGATCGCGGCCGGGGTCGGGCATCGTCCGGCGGCGGCTCGCTCCACCGGACTGCTGGCCGAGTCCCGCGACGGCATCCGCTACCTGTGGGCCGACCCGTGGTTGCGCCGCTGCCTGGCGCTGGTGTGGGTGGCGAGCGCCTTCTCGTTCGCGCCGGAGGCGATCGCCTATCCGTACGCGGCCTCTCTCGGCGGAGGGCCGGTGCAGGCGGGTCTGCTGCTGGCCGCGCCCGCGACCGGATTCATGGTGGGCACGATCGTGCTGACCCGCCTGATTCGCGATCGGTCGCTGATGCCGGCCGCACTGCTGTCCACGGTGGCCCTGGTTCCCGCCCTCGCCGATCCCGGCCTGCCCGTGCTGCTGATCCTGCTGATGCTCGCCGGTGCGGGCGCCTCGTTCATCGTTCCGCTCAACGCTATTTTCGTACGACGGGTGGCCCCCGAATTCCGCGGCCGCGCGATGGGCGTCGCGTCGTCGGGCCTGCTGGCCGGGCAGGGACTCGCCTTCCTGGCCGCCGGCGCCGCTGTCCAGGCCGGTCTGGCGCCCGCCGTGGTGGTCGGTCTGAGCGGGCTGCTCGGAATTGCTGCGATCGTGGCGACCCGGCCCGCTATCGTGAGCCGTCGATCACTGCTCACACGGGGATATTCATGAAGTCTGTGCTCAGATGGAGCATTCCGGCCGCGGCTCTGCTGCTCGGTCCCGCCGTCGTCGCGTCGCCGGCTGTCGCCGCGTCCGCCGCCCCGACCATCACCCAGCTCACGGCCGCGCCGGTCGTGGGGCAGACGGCCAAGTTCAAGTTCACCGCGCCCAGCGGCAGCCAGCCCGTCGAATATCGCTGGATGCTCAACGGCGGGACACTGCTCGGGACCGTACCCGCGACCAACGGCACGGCGACGGCCAAGATCCTGGCGGTCAGTTTCGCCACGTCCCTGCGGGTCTATGCGAAGAACGCCGACGGCACCTTCAGCGACGACGCCGACATCGTCTTCACCGCCGATACGCCCGCGCCGTACGCCGATCAGGATCTCAACGGCGACGACCGTCCCGACCTGGCCGTGGTGCTCGCCGACAAGCTGCTCGAGGCCGACGGCAAGGGCACCGGCGGCAAGGTCCGGGTCCCGGCGGCCGACCTCGGGCCCAAGGTCATCGGCTCGTACACCGGGCAGCAGGTCATCACCGGCAAGTTCAGCGGCGGTCCGTTCGAGGACTATCTGCTCTACGACCCGGTCAACGGCAACGCTTCCGGGTTCCGCGGGCTCGGCCGGGCCGACCAGGACAATCCGGGCCGGCTGGCCAAGGGTGAACTCTCGCTGATCCAGCACTTCGACGACATCGACGGCAACGCGCCGATCCAGCTGGTCAACGCGTACGAGAGCCGGGGTGTCGAGCTCACCATCCCCGACCTGATGGGTGTGGTCGGGGGTCGCCTGAGTTACTACGTCTCGTACGACGCGGTCTTCGGCGCGTACGACTATCCCGTCGACACCGGGGTGCATACCCCCGACGGCGGCACCGACTGGCAGAACTGGAAGCTCTCGTCCAAGCTGCTGCCCACCGGCACGGCGATCAGCCTGTGGAACCCGGCGACCGGCGCACTCTACCTGTGGACCGGCGTCACCTATGTGGACGGGCAGCTGGCTTTCACGCAGTACCACCTGGCGGCAGACTTCCTGACCGGTGCTTTGGACACGACGCTGCGGCTGACCGATTTCAACGCCGACGGCGTACCGGACCTGTGGGGTGTCTCGCCGGACGGGCTGGCCACCGCCTATCAGGTCAGCCACCTCTCCTCGACGGGCCTGGCCAAGCTGAAGGCCAAGGCGCCACAGCCGCTGATCTAACCGAGCCGTTGCCGGGCCGCGGCCAGGATCTCGTCGGTGGCCGCCGTACCTTTAGATGTCAGTCGTCTTCTAAATGGGGGCTCGCGATGACGGAGGCCGAGTTCCGGCACCAGCGCCACCTCAGCGACATGCGCTGGGCCGGCCAGCGCATCGACGCCGTGGAGCCGGGCACCCTGCCCGGCCTGGCCCGGCTCGGCAACCTGGTGCGCACGGTGCGGACCCCCGAGTTCGAAGGCGTGACGTTCCACGAGGTGCTCACCAAGAGCGCCCTCAACCACGTCCCGCCGACCAGTCGCATGCTGCCGGGGGAGTGGACGATGAACCCGTACCGGGGCTGCACCCACGCCTGCGCCTACTGTTTCGCCCGGCCCACCCACGAGCATCTCGGGTTCGGCATCGGCGCCGACTTCGACGAGCAGATCGTCGTCAAGGTCAACATGCCGGACGTGCTGCGGCGCGAGCTGGCCACCAAGCGGGTGCTGCCCGAGCGGATCGCCTTCGGCACCAACACCGACCCCTACCAGCGGGCCGAGGGGCGGTACCGGCTGATGCCGCCGATCCTCGAGGCGGTGACCGGGGCGGGCATCCCGTTCTCGATCCTCACCAAGGGCACGGTGATCCGGCGTGACCTCGAGCTGCTGGCGGCCGCGTCCCGGCGGGTCAACGTCGAGCTCGGACTGTCGATCGCCTTCCTCGACGAAGAGCTGCGGCAGTCGCTCGAACCGGGCACACCCTCCACCGCCGCGCGCCTGGACACCCTGCGGGCGATGCGCGACGCCGGGTTCGCCCCCACCGTGTTCGTGGCGCCGATCCTGCCCGAGCTGACCGACAGCGCCGAGCATCTCGACGAGCTGATCGGCACCCTGGCCGAGGCGGGCGCCGGCGCTGTCCTGCCCACGTCGCTCTACCTGATGCGCGGCGTCAAGGAGCTCTTCCTCACCTGGCTGCGCCGACAGCATCCGGAACTGCTTTCCCCGTACGGGGATCTCTACGCCCACGGTTCCGAGACGCCCCGCCCCTATCGTGACCTGGTCCGCGCCCGGGTCAACCAGGCCCTCCGCAACCACGGCCTGCCCGTGCCCGACGCCTCCACCGAGGACAAGTTCGCCCTGCTCGGCAAACGTGCGCCGACGGTCAGCCCGCCCGCGCCGACGCTGTTCGACTGAGCAGCGCCATCGTCTCGGCGACGATGCCCGCCAGATCCGCGTCCCCGGCAGACAGCCACCGCTCGTACGCCACACCGAACACCTGCAGGCCGACGCGGGACGTCAGTCGCGCCACCGCCGCATCGACTCCGCGCTGCTGCAGAGCGTCGGTGAACGCCACCGCGATGTCGTTCTGCTTGCTCAGGTCGCGCTCCAGCAGTTCCGGGTTGGCGGCGATCACCGCATGCCGCTGCCGCTGGGCCTCGCGGCCGAGAGTGTCCCAGTCGAACCCGGCCAGCGCCCCCAGAACGACAGCCAGCGGTTCGTCGTCGGGCGCCTGGCGGATCCGCTCGACGAGCGCCGCGCGCAGCCCGTCCGACTCGGCGAACAGCACCTCGCGCTTGTCGGGGAAGTAGCGGAAGAACGTCCGGGTCGTGACCCGCGCACGTTTCGCGATCTCGACGACGCTCGTCTCTTCGAAGCCCTTCTCGGCGAAGAGCTCCATCGCGATGCGGGTCAGCCGCTCGGCGCTGCCTGATTCCCACCGGGGCATGGCCGCAGCCTATCCCGCCGCCACCCCTGGTGTCACGCCGCGACATCACGCTATGGTGATGTCACGACGCGACATCATCGGAAGGCGGACCATCATGAACAACGACGATCGCTGGGAGATCGGCGAGACCCTGGCCCGGGCCGGGCACGTCATCGACGGCGGGCACCTGGATCGGCTCGACGAGATCTTCACGCCCGAGGTCGTCTACGACCTCCGCGACGCCGGGCTGGGTGCCTTCGAGGGGATCGAGGCCATCCGTACGGCCGTGATCCGGCTCGGCGCCCGCAATCCGCTCGCCCACCACCTGACCAACGTGATGCTCGAAGAGGACACGGACGGTCAGGTCACCGCGCGGTCGAAGGGCCTCGTGATCATGGCGGACGGCCGGCTCGAGAGCGTGAACCACGTCGACACGCTGCGCCGCCACGACGGCCGCTGGCGAATCGGCCGTCGCATCATCACGACGCAGCGCGCCCCGGTGCGCTGAGCGCTACTCGAAGAACTTGAGGCTGTAACCCGTATTCGTCGTCGCCCCGGGCACGTTCGCGCGGCGGTAGGTGGTGTTGCCCCACCACACCGCGGTGCCGGTGTACCAGTAGCGCGCCGACCACGAGTAGGGCGTGCCCTTGGGGACGGCGTGGTACATGGTCGGGAACCGGTTGCCCGACGGCGGGCTGGTCGCGATGTTGCCGTGGTCGAGCACAAACGTGTTCTGCCCCGGCCCGTCCACCTTGAGCGTCGCGTCCCAGCCGGACATCATGTTCGGCGCGTACGAACCGAACAGGCAGCCGTTGCTCTTGTACCAGTCCCACACGTTCGCCGGGTCGCCGCCCGCTCGCAACCGCAGGTCGGCCAGGCAGTACTTGCTGCTCCAACTGCCGTTCGCCGAATACACGATGTGCAGCTGCCCGTTCGGGTCGAGCACCGGCTGCGGCGCCTCGTTGATGAACGGATTTCCCACCGTACGTTCCCACGGCTCCCGCGGCTGCGAGATGATGAACCGGCCGCCGGTGGTCGTCGTGCCGCTGGTCATCCTGGCGATGTAGAGGTTCTGCTCGTTGTTGACGGTGCCCGACCACCCGGACCAGACGAACCAGCGCTGGCCCTGGAACGTGAACGGCGCGCCGTCGATCGCCCACTGGTCGGCGGGCAGCGCCACCTTGGTCGCCGCGCCGTAGCCGGAGTCCGGCAGCGTCGAGCTGATGTGGTACATCCGGTGCGCCGAGCTGCGCCCGGCCGAGAAGTAGATCCGGTACTTCCCCTCGTGGTGCACGATCTCGGGCGCCCACACCTCGCCGAGGTTGCCGGTGTCCGACCACACCTTCTTCTTGGGCGCGGTGGCGACACCCTCCAACGTGGACGCGGACCGGACCACGATGCCGCCGTCGGCCGACTTCGCCGAGACGTACAGGCCGTTCACCTTGATGACGCTGGGATCGGCGCCACCGAGCGTGGTCTGGCCGGCCGAGGCGGGCTGCGCGCGATCGACGCTGAGCCCGGCGGCCAGCGACGCGGCGAGGACGAGAACGGCGGGACCGGCGAACCGGCGCAGACGAGGCATGACGACTCCAACCCGAGAGCCAGTGATACCTGTCACTGAATCCGACGGCGTCACCCCTGGTCAATAGCTGTTAGGAATCTTTAAAGATTTTCTCGGTGACCTTGCCGTCCGTGCCGTAGGTCTTCCACCGCCCGGTCTTCCGGCCGTCGGTGTACTGCCCCTCCTGCTGCGGCGTGCCGTCCGGGTGGTACCTCCTCCACGGCCCGTGCTGCTTGCCGTCCTTGAATTCGGCGGTCTGCAGCAGCTGACCGCTCTCGCGCCACCACGTCCAGGCGCCCTCGAATTCACCCGCCGCATAACGACCGACGGCCTTGTCCTTACCGTTCTTGGCGAAGTATTTCCATTCGCCGTGTTTCTTGCCGTTCTCGTACCGGCCGAAACCACTCACCGAACCGTCGGCGAATGTCTCCTCCCACGGTCCGGTCTCGCGCCCCTGATCGTCCTTCTGGTTGATCTGCTCGCCCATGCGCCCAGTCTAGGAAAGCCCGCTTTGCCCGCCGCGGGGTGGCGTGGGCGGGGCTCGGTGTCTACGGTCTGGGCCAGGTTTTCGAAACGTCGAAATGTTCGGCCGTGGTTCTGCGACGTCCTCGCCCTGTTCGCACCCGGCCGGAGGGGGTCGGCATCTCACGGGGGAGGACGGCGTGCGATATCGGATTCTCGGTCCGCTGCTGGTGGAGCACGAGCAGCAGACCCGGCCGGTGACCGGCGGCAAGGTCCGGACCATGCTGGCCGCCCTGCTGCTGCACGCGAACGAACAGTTGTCGGTGGCTCAGCTGGCCCAGCGCATGTGGTCCGGCGACGCCCCGCACTCGCTGCGGCGCGTGGTGCAGACCAACATCGTGCGGTTGCGGCACGAGTTGCCCTGGCCGGGCGCGGTGGTCACCGGGCCGGCCGGCTACACGCTGCTCGTCGAGCCGGGCGATCTCGATCTGCACGTCTTCGACCGGCTGGTCGCCGAGGCCGCGGCCGCGCCGAGCCTGGACGAGCAGGCCCGGCTGTTGCGCGAGGCGCTCGCGTTGTGGCGCGGGCCGGCCTGCGCCGATGTCGCGTCGCCGTGGCTGGCCGAGCTCGACCTGCCGCCGATCGACGAGCGCCGCCTGCTCGCGCTGGAACGGCGCATCGAGGTCGACCTGCTCCGGCGGCACACCGAGGGCATCGTGGCCGAGCTGCGGCAGCTGACCGCCGAGCACCCGTTCCGCGAGCGGTTCTGGGTGCAGCTGATGGCCGCGCTGTTCCGGCAGGGGCGGCAGGCCGAGGCCCTCAGCGCCTATCAGACGGTGACGCGCCGGTTCATCGACGAGCTCGGGGTCGAGCCCGGCGCCGAGCTGCGTGACGTGCACCAGCAGATCCTGCGGGGCGCCGGCCCACATCCGCTGCTGTCCGAACCCGCGGCCGGCCCGCCACCGAAAGAGACGCCGAGAGCCCCGCGAAACCTGCCGCCGGTACCGCCACGTTTCGTGGGCCGTGCCGAAGAGTTCGCCACGCTCGACTGGCACGCCGACGAGCAGGCCACCATGTTCGTGCTGGACGGGCCGGCCGGCATCGGCAAGTCCGCCCTGGCGTTGCGCTGGCTCCACGACAAGGCCGACACCTATCCCGACGGCCGGCTCTACGTCGACCTGCGGGGCTACGCCGACGAGCCGCCGCGGGGTGGCTCGGCCGCGCTGGGCACCCTGCTCGAGGGGCTGGGTATCGCCGAGGACGAGATTCCGTACGGGGTCGCCGCCCGCGCTCAGCTCTTCCGCGACCGCACCGCCGACCGCCGCCTGGCCGTGCTTCTCGACAATGCGCTCGACGCCGATCAGGTGCGGCCGCTGCTGCCCGGCCCCGGCGCCACCGCGGTCGTCACCAGCCGCGACCAGTTACGGGGTCTGGTGGTGCACGACGGCGCGGTCCGGGTGACCGTGCCCCGTCTGGAGCCGGCCGAGGCGGCGGCCATGCTGGGGCTCGATCCCCGGTCCGACGAGGCGGTCCGGCTGGCCGCGTTGTGCGACCGCACGCCGCTGGCGCTGCGCGTCCTGGCCGAGCGGATGGCACGGATGCCGCAGATGGATCCGGCGTCGTGGCTGGCCGAGCTGATCGAGGCGGAGGACCGGTTGATCTCTCTGTCCGGTGACCTGTCGCGTGCCCTGTCCTGGTCGTACGAGCGGCTCGAGCCCGAGACGGCCGGCCTGATGCGGCGGCTGGCCCACACCAGCCGTGCGTTCACCACGGCGGCGGCGGTCGAGATGGCCGGGCTTCCCGCCGAGACCGTACGCCGGCATCTGGACCGGCTCGTCGGCGTGCACCTGGTCGAGCAGCTCTCGCACGACCGTTTCCGAGTGAGTCTGCTGGTCGGGCAGTACTGGCGGCAGGGCGAAGCTTCAATCCGGCTTCACTGACGTTTCACCGCGCGACGGGAGCGAGATTTCCCCGAACCGGCCGTTGTGCCCGGGTCCCCGGCACCAGAAGCTTCACTGCGTGCAACGGGGGAGCCTTTTCCGGCTTCGTTGCCTTCGGAAAAAACGTCGAGCAATCGGATGAGGAATCAATGGCCAACGAGCTGACCGTCGATGCGAACGCCTTCTGGGAAAACGGTTATCAGATCATCCGGAACGCCTACTCGCGGGACGAGATCCAGCGTATCCGTGAGAACGCCATGGCGTCGCGCGGCCGGGGCCCGGGCGACCTGCTCTCCAACCCCAAGATGCGTAACGTGCTGGTCGACGGCCGTTTCGTGAGTGTCGCCAAGCAGCTTCTGGGCAGCGACGACATCTGGTACTCGGGAGACAGCTCGTTCACGATCAATTCCAGCCAGCGGGGCTTCCACAAGGACAACGTGGACCGCAAGGACCCCAAGGGGCCGGACTGGAAGGGCCGTTACACGCTGCTGCGGTTCGGCATCTATCTGCAGGACCACTGGTCGCACACGGGCGGGCTCAACCTGCGGGCCAAGTCGCACAACACGACCGACCATGCGTACGGGAAAAATGTCTATGTCCGCACCCGGGTCGGTGACCTCGCCGTCTGGAGCATGCGCACCACGCACAGCGGCAACGGCGCGCTCTACAAGTTCCCCAAGTGGGTGCACCCGGAGCCCAAGGACATCCCGAACATCCCGAAGTGGCGGGTCGCCAAGGCCGACGGCGACCGGGTCGCGGTCTTCGCCGCCCTCGGGCTCGACGACGCGCACCACAACCGCTACGTCGAATACATGAAGACGCGCACCTACATGATCAACTCGTTCCGGGCGTCGCAGTACGACGAGGACACGCTGCAGGAGGCCAAGAGCGCCGGCCTGAACGTGTGGCGGGTCGCCGAGGAGATCGAGGGCGACGACACGGTGGGCAAGAACGCCGCCTGGGAGCCGATCCCGTACGAGGTCGGCGCCGAGGCCCGCAAGCGCTAAAGGTTGAGCAGACCGAGCAGTTCGGCGGTGACCTCGGCCGGTCGCTCGACGTGCGGTGAGTGGCCGCAGTTGTCGTAGACGACCTCGCGGAAGGTCCCGCCGTTCTGCGCGTACCGCTCCAGCACGGCCCGGGTCTGGCCGACCATCGGCTGCGGCGGGCACGCCTCGGCCCCGGGCCAGCCCGGCACCACGCCGAGCGAACCCAGGTAGGCCAGGTCGAACAGCGACGTGTCGGAGACGATGGCGTCGCGATCGCCCCGGACCCACACGATCGGGGGCTTGGCCGTGGCGGCGGCCAGGCCCTCGGCGAGGTTGAAGTGGTTGGGCGCCATGGTGTTGAGCACGCCGCGGTCGCCCGGCCCGACACCCGGCCACTCCGACACCGCCTTGGCGTCGCCCGGGTAGTTGTCCTCGCCGATCGCCGTGCTCAGCACCGTGTCGAGCAGCAGCTGCTCGTCCTCGCCGAGCGCGGCCGGGTCGGCCACGTAGGCCGAGCGCAGCACGGAGAGCGGGCTGGTCGGGGACTCGTCCGTGCGGTCGCCGGACTGGATGCGGGCCACGAAATCCGGGTTGGCCGTGCCGCCGCCGGTGCCCGCGAAATCGGGCGTGGTCGGGGTGCCGTCGAGGTCGCGGGTGCCACCGAAGCCGTACGGGCTCAGCGGTGCCTCGAGCAGCATCGCGGCGAACCGGCCCGGATGGTCGACCAGCAACTGCATCGCCACCCCGCAGCCCATCGAGTGGGCGGCCAGCACCACCGGCCCGGCCTGCGGAAACAGTTCACGGTCGTCGAGCAGGGCGGCCACGTCGTCGGCGAAGTCGCCCAGCCCGCGGGTGGCGTCCACCGGGGCGGTCTCGCTGCGGCCGTATCCGCGCAGGTCAGGGGCCACGACCCGGACGCCGTCGGGCAGCCGCCGGATGAGCGGCGCCCAGAATTCGGCCGACGAGCAGTTGCCGTGCACGAGGAGCAGCGGCGTCCCGTCCGCAGGGCCGCCGACCAGCACGTTCTGGGTGATGCCGCGGGCCTGGACGCGAAGATCACGGGTCTCCATCGGCTGATCCTGACACAAGACTGGCCGGATCGGGACCGTCGTTCTAGGTTCGGATCATGAGCAATCAGGTGGTCGCGCTCGACCTAACCGGCCGGACGGCGCTGGTTACGGGGGCCGCGAGCGGAATCGGCCGGGCGATCGCGACCCGGCTGGCCACGGCGGGCGCCGACGTGCTGCTGGTGGACGTCCACGAGGCGGACGCCGAGCAGATCGGGGGCCGGGCCGTCGTGGCCGACCTGGCCGACCCGGACGTCGCCGACACCCTCCGGGCCGAGGTCGACGTGCTGATCAACAACGCCGGGCTGCAGGTGGTGGCGCCGGTCCACGAGTTCCCGCCCGAGCGTTTCGCCTACCTGCAGCGGCTCATGGTCGAGACCCCGTTCCGGCTGGCCCGCCGGGTGCTGCCGCACATGTACGAGCGGGGCTGGGGCCGGATCATCAACATCTCGTCGGTGCACGGGCTGATCGCCTCGCCCTACAAATCGGCCTACGTGACCGCCAAGCACGGCCTCGAGGGCCTGTCCAAGACGATCGCGCTCGAGGCGGCCGGCCGCGGCGTGACCTCCAACTGCATCAATCCCGCTTTCGTACGCACCCCGCTGGTCGACAGACAGATCGCCGACCAGGCCGCGGCCCACGGCATCAGCGAGTCCGAGGTGATCGAGAAGATCATGCTCGAGCGGCCGGCGATCAAACGACTGATCACGCCCGAGGAGGTGGCCGAGCTGGTCGCCTACCTGTGCACCCCGGTCGCCGACCTGATCACCGGCGCGTCGATCGCGCTCGACGGCGGATGGACGGCCCACTGATGCCTTCACCCGAGGAATTCGATGTTCCCGTACGCGGTGGCTCGCTGCGCGTCTGCCGATGGCCCGGCGAGGGGCCGGTGGTCATCGCGGCGCACGGCATCACCGCCAACGCCATGGCCTTCGCGCCGCTGGCCGAGGCCCTGGCCGGGCGGGTCCAGCTGGTCGCCCCCGATCTGCGGGGCCGGGCGCACAGCGGCGGGCTTCCCGGCCCGTACGGGATGATGGCCCACGCCGACGACCTGATCGCCGTGGCCGACCATCTCGGGCTGGACCGGGTGCCGCTGGCCGGGCATTCGATGGGCGGGTTCGTGGTGGCCGCGACCGCCGCCGCCCACCCCGGCCGGGTCAGCGAGGTGCTGCTGATCGACGGCGGCGTCGCCTTCCCGGTGCCGCCCGACGTCGACGTCGACGCCGTGCTGACCGCGGTGATCGGGCCGGCCGTCCAGCGGCTGAGCATGACGTTCGCCGACGAGCGGGCCTACCTCGACTTCTTCCATGCCCACCCGGCCCTGCGCGACGACTGGTCACCGGCCGTCGAGGCGTACGTCCGGCGCGACCTGACCGGATCAGCCCCGTCGATGCGGTCGTCGTGCTCCATTGACGCCGTACGGGCGGATGGAACCGACACGCTGATCGACCGCGCGACCGTCGACGCGGTCAATCGGCTGCGCTGCCCGGCCCGGCTGATGTGGGCGCCGCGCGGGCTGCAGAACCAGACGCCGGGCCTGTACGACGAACCTTCGGTGCCGTTCGCCGCCGAACTGGTGCCCGACGTCAACCACTACACGATTCTCTTCGACGATTCCGCCGTCGCCGCGGTGGCCGACCGGGTGGTGGAGCTGACACGATAGGGCCTTCGGACCATTGTGGACGGGGGAGCCGTGGACACGAGCACACCGCACTCGGCCAGACTCTGGAACTACTGGCTCGGCGGCACCGACAACTTCCCGGTCGATCGCGAGGCGGGCGACGTGATCGCCGGGATCCTGCCCTCGATCGTGACGCTCGCCCAGGAGGACCGGAAGTTCCTGCGGCGCTCGGTTCGCTACCTGGTCGGCGAGGGCGGCATCCGGCAGATCCTCGACATCGGCTCCGGTCTGCCCACGGCCGACAACACGCACCAGGTGGCGCAGGCGGTGGCACCCGAGACGCGGGTCGTCTACGTCGACAACGATCCGCTGGTGCTGACCCACGCCCGTAAGCTGCTGACCGGCCGTACGGACTATTTCGAGGCCGACCTCAACGACCCGTCGACCATCCTCCGGGCGGCGGCGGACACGCTCGACTTCTCCCAGCCGGTCGCGGTGAACCTGCTCGGCATCCTGCACTTCCTGCGCGACGACGACGAGGCGCGGGCCGCGGTCCGTACGCTGGTCGACGCCGTTCCGGCCGGCAGCTACCTGACGATCGCGCACGGCTGCGACGACATCAACAAGGCCGAGGCCGACCGGATCGTCGAGTTCTGGAACGAGCGCGGCACCCCGAAGATCAAATATCGGAGCGCGGCGGAGATCGCCCGCTTCTTCGACGGGCTCGAACTGATCTCGCCCGGCGTCGTCGTGCCGTGCAACCGCTGGCGCCCGGACGCCGGCACCGGTGACGTCGACGTCAACCAGTTCTGCGGCGTGGCCGTCAAAAGCTGAGCAGCCTTGTCGCGGTCGCACGGACGTCCGGGCGCATCAGATGCTCACGGTCGCGCCCCGGCGTCCGGCCGTAGCGGGCCCGGTAGTCGTGGCCGAACTGGCTCGCACTGCGGTAACCGACGGCGAGGGCGGCGCTCTCGGCCGTGTGTGCGCCGGCGGCCAGCAGGCTCCGGGCGCGCTGGAGGCGGTGCGCCTGGCGGTATTGGACGGGCGTGACGCCGAGGGTCGCCTTGAACAGGCGGAAAAGCGTCGCCTCGCTCACGTGGGCCGCCCGGGCCACGTCGCCGACCGTGAACGGCTCGGTGAGGTGCTCGACGATGAACGTGACGGCGGCGCGCACCTCGACGACCGGCCGTGACCGCACGCCGGCCCGCAGGGTGGCGCCTAACGGGCCGGTGAGCAGGCGGATCAACACCTCGCGCTCGACCAGGGGCGCCAGGGCGGCCGCGGTGTCCGGCTCGTCGAGCAGACGCACCCAGCGGGTCACCGCGTCGACGAGCGCGGCGTCCGCCCCGGCCTTGGCAAAGGCGCGCGGCACGCCCGACGGGGGCGGCAGCGGATCGGCGGTGAGAATGTCGAGGAGCAGACTCGTTTCGATCTCCAGCACCGCCGCCCGATAGCCCGCGCTCATGTCAGCGAGGACGTAGGTGTCGAGGATGCTGAGGAACACTTCGCCCGCGCCGACGAACGTGTCGGTAAAGCTCTTCTGCCCCTGTGCGACCAGGCACATCATCGTGGAGTAGTGCAGGTCGACGCGGTCGGCCGGGCCATCCTGGCGGACCAGGGTCAGGCGCGGGACGGGCGTCCGGAATGCGCCCGGGCGCCCGTGCCGCTCGATCAGGCCGGTGAGTTCGTCGAGCCGTTCCATGATCACCACGCTACGGCCTGGCGCTTTTCCCGGCTCTAGCGAACGACCTCGCGCACCCGGTCGTAGAAGAAGACGGCCGGCCCGGCGAACGCCTCGCGGAACTTCTCCCCGACCGGGCCGATCACGTTGACCTCGATCAGCTCGGTGGCCTCGTTCCACGCCTGCTGACCGGCCGCGGTGACCTCCAGATGCCGCCAGATCGAGTCCTCGTCGAAATAGCGTTCGTGCTGCAGATGTACACCGTCCGGCTGCCGGAACACCTGGTACTCGATCAGGTACGGCTCGTCGGCCTCGGTCCGCGGATAGATCAGCTCCTGCGACTCGGCGAAGCGGGCCTCGTCGGCGACGCGGTACTTGAAGATCAGGTCGACCTGGTTCCTGGCGGTCATGTCAGACACCGTTTCCTGGTGGGGGACAACGTGATCAACCGTAGGAAGCAGGACCCGGAACCAGGTAGGCCGATGCTCGCAGCGTCTTGCTGGATCCTCGCAGCTGGGCGCTCTTTGTTCGGCGACGCCGGGGCCAGGTGGCCGGGCCCCGGCGTCTTTGTGCCGCTAAGCGGCGGTACAGGTGACAGCGGGAGCGGTGTTGGTTCCCGTATACGAGGCGGTGAAGCCCCACGACGTGTTCGCCCGGGCGGCCAGCGCGCCGTTGTAGGACATGTTGCGGGCCGTGACGGCGCTGCCCGAGGTGGTCACGGTCGCGTTCCACGAGTTGGTGAACTGCTGCCCGCTCGGCCAGGTCCACGTGACGGTCCAGCCCCGGATCGCCGAAGCGCCCGCAGTGACGGTCACCGCCCCCTGGAACCCGGAACCCCACGAGCCGGTGACGGCATAGGTAGCCGTGCAGCCACCAGTCGTCGGCGGTGTCGTGGGCGGCGTGGTCGGGGGAGTGGTGGGAGGCGTCGTCGGGGGCGTAGTCGTCCCGCCGCCATAGATGGTCGCCTCACGCGCGGTCGACTTGATCCCGTTGGCGCCGTTGAAGATGCGCTGCCCCCACGTGGTCAACTGGGCCGGGTTGAACCCGGTGACCATGTCGAGATACTCCACGCCGCCGCCGTTGCCGCTCCACGACCAGCCCAGATATCCGATGCCGCGGGCCTGCGCGGTGGCCAGGATGGTGTCCTCGTCCGGGTTGCCGTCCGAGTGGTTGAACCCGAACTCGCCGATCACCAGCGGCAGCCCGGCCGTCTGGAACCGGCCCACGTAATCGGTGATCTCGGCCGCGGTGTCGAACACCCCGTACATGTGAATGCTGAAGATCGTGTTCTTCTGCGTGTCGGCAGCGAACACCGAGGCCGCGTTGTCGCGCATGATGAACTGCCAGTCCTGGCCCCAGTTGGGCGCGTCGACCATCAGCGCGTGCGCGAAGCCGGCCGCCCGCAGCCGGGTGATCGCATTCTTGGTGTCGGCGATCCAGCCGCTGGCGTTGGTGTTCCCGTACGGCTCGTTCCCGATGTTCAGGACGACGTAGTTCTCCTGGCCGTCCAGCGCACTCTTCACGCTGATCCAGTAGTCGGCGGCCTTCGCGAGCGTGGTGGCCGCCGCGTCCTCGCCGTAGCCGGTGGTGTCGTGGGCCTCGAGCACGCAGATCAGCTTGAGCCGCTTGCACTCGGCGATGACCCGGGACACGTCGGCGGCGTCGTTCTTCGTCCACCGGTCGCCCGTGCTGAGCACCACGCGGACGGTGTTGGCGCCCAGCGCCTTGATGTCGGCCAGCGACGAGAACCGGTCCGCGTACCAGGTATGCGCATGGTTGACGCCGCGCATGACGAACGGGTTGCCGTTGCCCTCGAGGATCTGGGTGCCGCTGACCTTGATGCCGGTCGCCGCCGCGGCCGGCTGGGCGGTGGCGGCCAGCCCGAGTCCGGCGGCGGCGATCGCGGCGGCCAGTCCCGCCAGCCATCTTCTACGTCTGATCATGTCTCACCTCACGGGGGATTTTTGGGAGCGCTCCCAAGAATTGCGTGAGCCTGACAGCGTTGTCAACCATCAAGAAACATCAATGCAATAAAACCGGTTTCCCGTACGCTTTCCCGATGCACCTGCGGTTCGACACGCGCGAGTCGGATTCCCCGTGGGTCCGCGGCGTGTGGACCTGCACCAGCGAGCGCGTAACCGAGATGACCTCGACCGCAGCCGTGAGCTGGGGCTTGGTGTTCTGGCAGCAGCACGGCCACTCGGACGCCTCCGTAACCGGCCCCGAAACCGGCGTCCGCACCGCACCGGTCCCCGAGGGCGCCACGTTCACCGGCATCGACTTCGCGGTAGGCACTTCGCTACGAGCGCTACCCACGTCCACCTTGCTCAACGGCGGCCTGGACTTGCCCGACACCACCGACCGCTTCTTCCGGCTGGACGGTTCACGCTGGGAAACGCCGGGCCCCGACGACGCCGAGGCCCTGGTCAACCGCCTGATCCGAGCCGGCGCAATCGTCCGCGACCCCCTGGTGGCCGAGGTCCGCCGAGGCGGCCACCCCGGCGTAACCCCGCGCACCCTGGAACGCCGCTTCCGGGCCGCAACCGGCTTCGCCCAGGGCACGCTCCGCCAGATCGAACGCGTAACGTCCGCATCATCCCTACTGGCGGCCGGTAGCCCGGTAGCCGACGTGGTAACCGACCTAGGCTATTTCGACGAGCCGCACTTGGCCCGAGCCCTACGCCGTTTCATCGGCCGCACCCCTCGCCAGCTGCGCAACGGCACCGGCGGCGCGATCTCCCTCGACCTGGACCAGCCGGTCCTCGTCCAGCCGTGACTGCCGCATCCGCCGGGCCGGGACATCACGGAGCTAGCTCTGTAGCTGATCGCTGCTCTCGGGGCGATGTACTGAAAGACTTCCGTCGGCTGGTGATCGAATGATTCGGACCGATCTCTAGACGCCAATGTTATTCCGCGTATCGCCGGAAAACCTCTTCCCGTCCAATGCGCTGCGACTCATCACCGAGGTGACCAGCCTCGCCACGAGATCCCAGCGGTCGTAGACGAGCAGATCTCGAAATTCCCGGCTCACGCGCGTTATCCGACCGGAGCCGGGCATCAACTCAATATCGAGCCAGGCGGGCCGATACACATCGTCTGCCTTCTCTTCAATTTCGGGAAATTGTCCCAGTGCACCGAGCGGTACGAACCAGGCGTTGAGCGGCATCTGTCCGACTGCGATGACCTCATTCGCGACTTGTAGGGAGTATCCGTCCGGTTCAAGCTCGTCGGAGGCCCTGATGGCAACGCTCGGAAGGGCCCAATCAGCGACGGCACGCGCCTCCGGAAGAGCCCTGCGGAACAACGGATGAGTGCTCACAGGATCATCGTGCCCATCGAACCAGGAAGTCGGCAGACTTAATCGGATGTCCGGTTCATTCCAGGCTCGATCATCGGACTGGCCTTCTGACTCGTCTGGCTTCATGGTCTCGAACGGAGGCCGCCTGACCGAGCGCTGCTCCTCCATGCGCCTCTTCTCTGCGCCCCAACGCTCTGGCAACGCAGCAAGAGCGGAACCGTTTGTCGAGTCCTCCGTCACCTCGACCACTGCGGCCAGCAGAGAGACTGCCGCGTCGACGACGTCCGGAGACGTGGTCGCCCGTGACGCGACCGCTCTGGCGTCGCTCATCGGGTCGGTCGACGACGGTCGCGTAGTCGCATCGATCAAGGCTTCGATTTCAGTTACGTCCGGTCGCGGGAGCCTGCGCATCTCCATGAACGCCTCGAGCAATGGGCGTGTCACCATTCGCCACTCTGTGGCCGCTATCATAGGAGATATGGCGGCGACCCATTCCCTCAGTGTCGCAAGTCCGGTAGCGGGATCTCCGTCGACGAACCGTGCGATTGCCGTGATCTGGAGCGCGTCTTGCAGGTCACTGCCGGTGGCGGTGTCAACCGCTTCCGAAAGAATCATGATGACATCGCGCGGAGCATCAACGACAAGCTTCGCTATTGCGCCGGCGATCAATACCTCGAACTCTTCGGAACGTGATTCGAGAGCGTCCTCGAGTTGACGCGCGAGGTTGTGTACTTTGCGCTGATCACGGGCGATGACGGACGTCATGAGATATTGCGACCAGGCCCAGGTCATAATGGGGTCCAAGACAATTTCACCATAGGTATCGAGTGCACGCATCGCGCTGCCGATTCGTAAGAGGCAGTTAGCCCTGATTGCTGCGCTCCAAGCGTCGGCCGGCATGCGGTCCAACCGTTCGAGGGCATCGCTGTAATTGCCAGTATTGCAGAGCACGCTGATTCGTGTAGAAATCACCGATTCGCTGGGATCTCGCTCCTCGGCGAGTGCGGATGCCCACAGAGCGACCGCGTTCATGTCCAAGCTGTCGGCAGTCGAGGCCAGAAGTTGCCAGCGGTCGCCCGAATCCAAGTCATACGCAACAGCGCGCAATGCGGCGGAGAACGCAAGCCACTGCTGCTCAGACCGGTCCGGGATCATGAGTCGCGCGATGTAATCTCGCCCCTGTGCCTCGGTCATGTAACACCAGCTGTAGCTCCCGAGATCTCCATCGAACACTTGGCGAGACTCATCGAGGCGAGCGAGGCCATCACGAATCTGCTGTTCAAAAGCACTTGCGGCTTTATCTTGAGCCAAAGCAATCACGCAGTCGGACAGTCTCATCTGACATTGTGCGACTTCCTGGCGGGATGCCGTCGAGCCGAATTCACTGAGGGCGCGTTCGTAAGCTGACCTTGCGTTTTCGACATCACCGTATGAAACCCAATCGAGTCCTGCCTGGACCAGCAGTCGTGCGGTTTCATCGGGTTGATTTTCCAAGCTCGCTCGGGTCTGGCATATGTGCGCATCGAGGACATAATCGCTCGGCCCTGCTTGCGTGCTTGCAGTATCGAGAGCGGCCGATGCCGTTGCCGAGTCGCCCTCCCGCGTGGCTCGAACAGCGACTGCCCACCAAAGTTCTGGAACCGGGAGAATGAGCCTGTCCAGCTCCGATCGGACATCCGCGAGGGTGGGTAGGCCTTCGATCGTTTGATGTGCTGACCGTACCCATTCATCGTTGTCTTTCTGTTGCCGGGCGCGCGCAATTATCTCCGCGCCCACCTCTAGGCTGCTCCCCGTGAGATCCGAAGGATTTCCGTCTGCATCTTCGGCCGGGGCCGAATTGTTCAGGCGGCTGATCATGGCACGGTAGACACTTGTTTCTGCTTCTGGGCTGCAGCGATCCAGGTCGGCGAGCAACACGTCCACGTCACGCCACCGGCCATCAGTAGCCGCCAGTCTGAGCTGCAGTTCGATCAAACTGGCTCGTGTCTGACCCGGCGGCGTGATCTGCCCGCCAACCTCTACCCCGGCACGGCCGCGAACGAGGAACTCTTCGACCGGCGAGAGGTCCCGTAGGCGAAGTCCCACTGCGGCCGCCGTCGCGCGCTCAGTGAGAGCTTGGGCACCGTCGGGCAGGGGAACGTCGGAGAGCAGCCTTGTCAGCGAGTCAGATCGGCCCTCCGCCAAGGCGGCCCAAGCGAATTCGAGCCACGGCCCCACCCCGGCAAGGTTCTCCGACTCGAGAGCGGCGAGTAGCTTCCGGCGAGTCTCCGGCCAGCCATAAGGGGTGAAGCGCCAGATTTGCATCAACTGTTCGATGAGTGGCAGTACGGAGGCGAGACGTATACGCGCCTCGTCTACCATGACCAGACGCTCCTTGACGGAACGCCGCACCTTTCTCAGATGATCGTGGGTGGTGGCCAACTGAGCGGTGTGCGCCAAGCTATCGATGCCGAGATCGACGTCCAGGTCTCGTTGTAGTTCTTCCTGAAGTGCCGCAAGTATGTCACCTAAGGAATTCATCCGTTCGCTCCGTTGCGGATGTGCCGACTGGCTTGTTGACGCGGGGTGGAATCTGCGTCTGTTGGGTGCTTAGTTCCGAGGCGGGGCCGGTTGGGAGAGGCGGGCGGAGGTGCAGCCCATTACGGCCCGCAGTCAGGAGCGTGAACCAACCAAAACCCGCAGCGTCCTCGACCGGGCTGTCCTTGCTGACCAGTCGGCGCCCTCGTTGAACCGCGCTCTCTACCGAAGTGCGCTCCTTACCGAGGGCCTCATAGAATCCTGAATCAAATCGCCAGTATTGCCGAGGGTGAACGGGGTAGCTGGTGACGACTACCGCTTGGATGCCGCTTGGCAGGCAGTTGCCGAGGCTGCTCGGTGATATTGGCTTGAGCTCTTGAACCTCTGGCGGCATACCAAATTCCAGCACCACGAGCCGAATGCCACCCTCGCCGGCTGCCGTCAAAACCTCGGCCACCTCTTTCCACTGCGGATCGCCGTTCTCCACGAAGGTCATGTGCGCGACGTCGTCCTCAACCTTTCCGAATCCGACATAGTGGAAGGCCGCGTATTCGTGCTTGCTGAAATTGGCCTCGACGTCGGTGTATCGCGGGTTCAGGGCGGCGCGACGGAATTCGATACCATTGCGCTCGAGGCAACCTTCAAGATTTGACCGCAGTTCGTCCTCTTTGGGCCAGGGTATCTGTCGGCGTGCGTGGCAGATAGCGGGATAGGAGTCCGCCCACTCGGGAGGCTGGGCGATTACCGGCAGCACGGTCTCCGACGTCTGTTCCAGCCACGAGCCTTGATACTCGTCGTCAGTGTTCGGAATTGCTCGCGTGAACTGGATGCGTTCGTTGGTGGAGAGGTAGCCCTTGTTGGAACCCGGAACAGCTGCGAGTTCCCACGGGATGTCGGCCAGTTCGTTCTCGTTCTCGACGTGCAGCCGAATGAGCGTGCTGTCGGCCAGGGCAAGTCGCTGTAACTCCTCGCCAACGCGGCCCGGGAACAAGGCGCTTGCGAGAAGGCGCCCGAGAAGTGCAACTTCCGCCTTGTCTCGTACCCTCCGACGTCGGGCCCATCGAAACAGTGCCTCGGCAATCTCCTCGCCCAGATTGTTGCCCGTGATGTCATCGTCGGGAGACAAGCCTTCGTGCCCGAGCCCGATCCGCCACCGCCGTAGATCGCCGGAGACGTAGAGGTTGACGGTGGACTCCGTTGCCCAGCTCAGCCCCAGAGCCTCCCATTTCGCCTTACCGAGCAGTTCACGCCAGGCGCGAGCCTCGACCGGCGGTTGAGACTGGTAGGAACGCAGCGCTGGAAATGATTGGAAAACCTGGGATACCGGTGTTCCGGCGCCGCCTACGTTATTATCCAGGTAGTGGGCCAGGCGAGTGACCGCAACGACCGCGCCCGTGGTCAGATTCATGACCGGACCGCCGCTCAGCCCGCCGCTTATCCAAATGTTGCGTAATTCCAAGGTCTGCGGCTGACCAGGTGCTTGCTCTCGGGGATCGCCCACAGCGTCCGGTGCCTCGAGCGCCGGCTCATACCCGGCAATGTCACGGTATCCGGCCACGCAATACTGGGCGTTCAGCAGGCTTGTCCCGAGCAGGACTGCGGTACGGGAGCCAGCCTTCTTGGGCGCGTCGACGGTCAGGAGAGCGAGATCATGGACCTCATCGGAAACGATATCGATTACCTCGAGGATCTCCGATTCTCCGGCATTCCTGTCCCAAGGCCTGACTTGAACACGCGTTCCGGTAAGAACGTGCTCACAGGTAAGTAACCTGCGGTCGTCGACGAAGAACGCTGTGCCGATCGGTGAGCCGTCGACGACCACCAGTGCGACGCAGCGTTTCAGTAAATGGCGAAGCTCGTCGAACGGTATGGCGGGCGCGCTCATGATTAGCCAGCCGGCGTCGGCTGACGTCGCCATTCCAAAGTAATGTTGATGCTCGCCTCGCCGGTCCCTTTACCGATCAGGGCGATCAACTGTCCTTGTTCGATGGCCAAACTGCAGCCGATCTCGACGGTTGCCGCGTCCGGCCCGGCCGCCTTGACCGCCTGCAGCAGTTCGTGCCCGAGCTGCTGAATGGGGCGTGTGACTGATGAGAGACGGGCGACGATATCTTCCTTGCCGACCAACGCCCCGCCGACTTGCTCGGCTTTTACGGCGACACGAATTTGATCCGCGTCCTCAAGTCGCACTGCCAACACTCGTTCCATCGAGACCCCTCAAGAGCGCGCCGCAACGATCCCGACATCCTGACATCGGAAGAACCGGCGTGCTAGCTGCCAGTCGGGTCTCCGACCGCAGACTTACCGGGGTGCATCGTGGGTCGCCCCGAAACTCACGAACAGGCCCGCCCAAAACATCATCGGCAAGACACGTCGTCCTGCGCGTCGGCCACGGCGTGGTCCCACCTCGGCATCGCAAAGACCGACTTCGGATAGATGCGTGCTTGATGGTGCGGGTGACACTGGTGCAAACAGCGGTGATAGGTGAGGTTCGATGGTTGTGTCGTCGAGCGACTGACTATACGGCGGTACGCCAAATCATCGACGATTCGCGCGAAAGTGTTAGCGATGTAGTTTTGGGTCGGTCAGCCTTACCGGGAAGGGCATCGTCCGCACGGAAAGATCAAGCATCGCGCCAGGCGCTGAGTCACGATACTCCCAGAAGCAAGCGGTGGGTTGTCGCGGCTGGGGCGGGTTCAGCGGACCTCGTAGATCATTTTGACCACGCCGTTCGCGTAGGGCTCGGACTCGCGCAGCTTCAGCATTCGCTTGTCGTTGTCGGCCCGGCTGAAGATGCTCTTGCCCGCGCCCAGCAGCACCGGGAAGACCAGCAAGTTGTAGCGGTCGATCAAGCCCGCCTCGCTCAGCCGCCGGGCCAGGTCGGCGCTGCCGTGGATGAAGATCGCGCCGCCCTCGGTCTGCTTCAGCGCGGCGATCTCATCCGTGGATCGCAGGATCGTCGTCTCGCCCCAGCCGTCGAGCAGGTCGTCGTCGGACAGGGTGGTCGAGACCGCGTACTTGGGAAGGTCCTTGTAGTCCTTGTGGTCCTCCGAGTCTCGCCAGAACGGGGCGAAAGCCTCATAACTGGTGCGGCCGAACATCAGCGCGGACGTGTCCTGGAGTTCCTCGCCCTTGAGGGTGTAGACCTCCGGGCGGAACTCGATGTCCTGGAACACCCAGCCGCCGCTGCGGTGGCCCTCGGTTGCTCCGCCGGGCGAGTCGACGACGCCGTCGAGCGACATGAACCCCGTGTAAACCAGCTCGCGCATTTCCTGACCCCTTCGAGACGATCGAACGAGGACCAGGCTAGAAGACGATCACGGCGGGGGTCTTGGACGAAAACGACAGCCTCTACGCCTGCGGCGTAAGTGGTATCGCCGGGCGCCGGGGCCTGGGTACGGTCACGCTATGGCGGACAACTCGCGGCGGCCCCTGTTGCGCACGCTGATCGGTCGCGTGCTGCGCCGGCATCGGCTCGATCAGGAGCGCACGCTGGCCGAGGTCGCGCGGGCGGCCGCCGTTTCGGTGCCTTACCTGTCCGAGGTCGAGCGGGGGCGCAAGGAGCCCAGCTCCGAGATCCTGGCCGCAGTGTGCGACGCCCTTCAGATCGAGCTGTCCGACCTGCTGGCCGAGGTGGGGCACGAGCTCGTCGAGCACCGCGCCCCCGTCTTCCGCCTGGCCCCGGTCGCCCCCGTCACGCCCCAGACCCCGGGCCGTTTCGGTGGCGGCAGCGTGATGCTGCTGGCCGCCTGAGGCCAATTTCATAACTGAGGCGGGGCCCCGCCTCAGTTATGAAAAAGCCTCAACTCGCAGCCGACAACCGATAGGCACGCTCGGGGCGTGACGTGATGACCCGGTCGGCCAGGCCGTAGGCGACCGCCTCGGGTGCCGTCAGCGCCATGCTCCGGTCGGTGTCGGCGCGGATCTTCTCCACCGGGTGCCCGGTGTGCCGGCCGAGAATCCGGTCCATCTCGGCCCGCACCTTGGCCACCTCCTTCGCCTCCACGGCCAGGTCGGGCAGCGTGCCGCGGGCCTGGCTGGACGGCTGGTGCAACGTCACCTTGGCGTGCGGCAGCACCGATCGCTTCCCCGGCGTCCCGGCGGCGAGCAGGGCCGCGGCCGCCGACGACGCCTGGCCGACGCAGGTGGTGGCGATGTCACAGCGTACGAAATTCATCGTGTCGTAGATGGCGGTCAGCGCACTGAACGATCCGCCGGGCGAGTTGATGTAGAGCCCGATCTCCTGCTCACCGGCCGACTCGAGGTGGATCAGCTGGGCGATCACCACGTTGGCGACGCCGTCGTCGATCTCGGTGCCGAGGAAGATGATGCGGTCGGACAGCAGGCGCGAGTAGATGTCGTACGCCCGCTCGCCGTTGGGGGTCTTCTCGACGACGGTGGGAATCGTGTACTGGCTCATGCGCTCAATCCCATCGGCTGGCGTGACATGGTCGGGCGCACGTCGTCGACGCTGTCGAGGACATGGTCGATCAGCCCGTACGCGAGTGCCTCCTCGGCGGTGAACCAGCGATCGCGCCGGCTGTCCTTCTCCACCGTGTCGATCGGCTGGCCGGTGTGCTCGGCGGTCAGACGCAGCAGCATGGTGCCGACCCGGTCGAGCTGGTCGGCGTAGATCTCGACGTCGGCCGCGGTGCCGCCGAATCCGGCCGAGCCCTGGTGCATCAGGATCTGCGCGTGCGGCAGGCTGAACCGCTTGCCCGGCGTGCCCGCGGTGAGCAGGAACTGTCCCATGCTGCCGGCCAGCCCGAGGGCCAGCGTGCTGACGTCGTTGGGGATCAGCCGCATGGTGTCGTAGATGGCCAGCCCCGCGCTGACCGACCCGCCCGGCGAGTTGATGTAGAGGCTGATCATCCCGCGCGGGTCTTCGGCCGACAGCAGCAGCAACTGCCCGCACAACCGGTTGGCGACCTGGTCGTCCACCTCCGTCCCGAGCACGATGATGCGCTGGTGCAGCAGCCGCGCGGCCACCTGGTCGTCGATCGATCCCGCGTTCCACGGGCTGGCTCCGTTGGTCGATGGCATGTGCCGGCCTCGCTCTCGTTCGTCTTGGCTGGCTCCACCTTCCAAGTCGCGAGGGCGGCCCACCAAGCCGATCTGCCGTCAGCAGACAACGCGCCCAACGGATCTGCCGTCAGCAGAAACGAGCAGCCCGGATCAATCCCTAGTAGTCCTATAGGATTTTTGCTAACGTGAGGCCGGGTGCACGCCGCCGTGCCTGCGAGGTCTCTGCTCGCCATCCGCACCACGCTGAAAGGTCGCCCGCCGTGACCACAGAACATTCCACACCAGCCTTCCCCACGAACCAGGACCTGGATCCGATCCGCCTGCGTCAGGCCTTCGGCATCTTCCCCAGCGGCGTCGTGGCCGTCGCCGCCCACGTCGACGGCGAGCTGGTCGGGCTCGCGGCCAGCTCGTTCACGTCGGTCAGCCTCGACCCGCCGCTCGTGTCGTTCTCGATCGCCAACACCTCCAAGACCTGGCCCGATCTGCGCCGCTCCGGCCGCCTGGGGGTGACGATCCTGGCCGACCGGCACGGCGGCCTGGCCCGCCAGCTCGCCGGGCCGGTCGCGGCACGGTTCACCGGCGTCGAGGTCGTGCGGAACGAGGGCGGGGCGGTGACCCTGCCGGACGGGCTCGCCCGCTTCGACACCACGATCTACCGCGAGGTGGAGGCCGGCGACCACACGATCGTCCTGCTCCGCCTGCACGCGGTCGAGCACGCCGACCACTCGCTGCCGCTGGTCTTCCACCGCAGCGCGTTCGGCCTGAGGCCGCGACCATGTGGTCCAAGCTGACGTCCACCGCGACGGCCCGGATCGGCCCGCTGGAGAAGACTAGGCTTGCCGATCATGGGCTACCTGCGGATCGGTGACGGCGATCTCTACTCGGAGATCGCCGGCCAGGGTGAACCGGTCCTGCTGCTGCACGGCGGGTTCTGCTCGCTCGAATCGTTGCGGGCGCAGTCCGACGCGCTGGTGCCCGACCATCGGGTGTACGCCTTCGAGCGTCCCGGGCACGGCCGGTCGGCCGACATCGACGGCGAGTACGACTACCCGCGTATGGTCGCCGACACCCTGGCCTACCTCGACGCGGTCGGCCTCGAGTCGGCGCACATCGTCGGCTACAGCGACGGCGCGATCATCGGCCTGTTCCTCGCCCTCGACCATCCCGAGCGGGTGCGTTCACTGACCGCCATCAGTGCGAACCTCGACCCGTCAGCCTTTGAGGACGGGGCCGGATCCCTCCAGAAAGTGGAAGAGCCAACAGAAAAGCCCGACGTCGAACGGATGCACTACGAGCGGCTCTCTCCGGACGGGCCCGGGCACGTGGACGTCGTACTGGAAAGGCTCTTTCGTCTCTGGCTGAAAGAGCCGCACATCGACCCGGCCGACCTGGCCCGGATCACCGCGCCGGTGCTGGTGATGTCGGGGGATCGGGACACCATCCGGCCCGGGCACAGCCTGCTGATCGCGTCGTCGATCCCCGGCGCGCAGCTGTGCGTGGTGCCGGGGACCACCCATCACCTCGTGGCCGAGCGTCCGGAACTGATCAGCGCCCTGGTCCGGGATTTTGTGACCGCAGCAGCCAGATGAAGTAGGGCGCGCCGATCAGCGCCATCATCAGCCCGGCCGGGATCTGCGAGGGGGCGATCACCGTACGGCCGAGGGTGTCGGCCAGGCTCACCAGCAAGGCGCCGATCAGCATGGCGACCGGGACGATCCGCCCGTGCCGCACGCCGACCAGACCGCGGGCGATGTGCGGCGCGACCAGACCGACGAAGCCCACCACCCCGACCGCGATCACGCTGACCGCCGCCACCACGGCCGCGATCGTCAGCAACGACAGTCGCGCACCCTCCCGGCGTACGCCGAAAATCTTGGGAGTGTCCTCGTCGATGGCCAGCAGGTCGAGCTCGCGGCGCAGGCCCAGCACCACCGGCGTGGCCAGCAGCAGCACCACGGCGACCGGCAGCACGTCCGCGAATGATCGGCCGTACGTGGTGCCGGAGAGCCAGGTCAGGATGCGCGGCGTGTCCCACGGGTCGGCCCGCAGCAGCAGGAACGTGCTGACGTCGCCCAGGGCGTAGCCGCAGCCGATGCCGATCAGCAGGAACCGGTCCGGCAGCAGGCCGCCGCGCCAGGCCAGCACGGCGATCAGCGCGAAGGTGCCGAGTCCGAGGGCGACGGCGGTGACGATCAGCGCGGTGCGGCCCCCGGATGCGGCCGAGGTCACCACGATGACCGCGCCCAGCCCGGCGCCGGCGGTGATGCCGAGGATGCCGGGCTCGGCCAGCGGGTTGCGGACCGTGCCCTGCACGAGGGTTCCGGCCAGGGCGAGTGCGGCCCCGGCGACCACGGCCGCCGCCACCCGCGGGGCCCGGTCGTCGAGCGCACGTCCGATCAGATCGGGTGCGGCGCCCTGCAACCAGAGGGCGATGTCTCCCGTACGTAACCAGAGGCTCCCCGCCAGCAGTCCCAGCACCGCTGCCGCGAGCAACAGCACGGCCGCGACGATCAGGACGGTGACGAAACGACGGCGCGTCCGCAGCTTTATCCGGGAAACCGGCGCCGTGCCGCCGTCGCGCAGACGCAGCGCGAGGATCACGATGACGATCGCGCCGAGCAGCGAGGTCGGGATGCCGGTGGGAATGGACGCGGCCGCCTGGGCACCCATGACCGCCCGCAGCACCGAGTCGGCCAGCAGCACGAAGAGCGCGCCGACGAGCCCGGAGGCCGGGATCAGGAAGGCGTGCCGGCCGATCCGGCCCGCGATCAGGCGGACCGCTACCGGAGCGGCCAGCCCGACGAACGCGAGCGGTCCCGCCAGGGTCACCGAGATGCTGGTCAGCAACACGGCACAGAGGATGGCGACGACCCGGGTCGAGCGCACCGGCACGCCGAGCGAGGTGGCCGCGTCGTCGCCCAGGCCGAGCACGTCGAGCCGCCGGGACAGCAGCAGGGCGACGACCAGCACGACCACGATGACCGGGACGGCCCGGACGGCGGCGTCGATGTTGAGCTGGGCCAGCGAGCCGCTGCCCCACGCGTACAGGCCGGTGGTGCTCTCCTTGAACAGGATGAGCAGCATCGCCGTGGCCGCGTCGAGGGCCATCGCGACGGCCGACCCGGCCAGGATCAGCCGGGTCGACGCGGTGCCCGAGGCCGTGCCGACCAGTCCGAGCACCAGGGCCGCGGCGAGCAGGCCGCCGACGAACGCGATGGTTCCCGACGCCCACAGCGGCACGGTCAGGCTGAACGCGGAGACCAGGCACAGCG
The DNA here is from genome assembly GCF_018829635.1 of Paractinoplanes bogorensis. GTDB lineage: Bacteria > Actinomycetota > Actinomycetes > Mycobacteriales > Micromonosporaceae > Actinoplanes > Actinoplanes bogorensis. Next base: position 24,773 of record NZ_JAHKKG010000010.1, on the reverse strand, counting down.
CGAAGTAGGCGCCGGAGGTGACGGCCAGCGTGTCCGGGGCGGCCAGCGTGTTGCGGGTGACCGACTGCAGCAGTGCCCCGGCCGAGCCGAGCGCCACGCCGACTGCGATGCCGGCCAGCACGCGGGGGAGCCGGGAACCGGCCAGCACGTCGCTGATCGGTACGCCCCCGACGTCGCCCCGGCCGCCGACGAGGTCCCAGAAGCCGACCCCGGACGTGCCCTGCGTGATGTGCCACAGCCCGGTCACGACGACCAGGAGGAGCAGGACGGCCAGGACGGCCGCCCCGCGAACGCGCCTCACTCCTTCGTCAGGATCTTCACGTAGGCGTCGATCGCCTGCTCGTTCGACAGCGGGCCGCCCGCGCCCCAGACGCCGGCCGGGAAGGCGTACGCGCGGCCCTCCTTGACCGCCGGGAGAGCCGTCCAGATCGGGCTCTTGACCAGGTCCTTGACGTAGCTGTCGGGGGTCTCGTCGTCGGAGTAGAACAGCGTGGCGCCGCCGACCGCGGTCAGTCCCTCGATGTCGGTCTGGGCCAGCCCGTACGCCGGATCGACGCCCCCGCTCCCGTAGGCCGCATTGATCTTGTCGGTCCAGGCCGGCGTCATCCCCAGCTGCTCGCCGAGTTCGGTGAACAGAGCACCCTTCCCGTACGGGCGGATGACGACGTTCCCGCCCTCGATCCACCCGTCGAAGAAGAGGAAGTCCTTGGCCTGCACGTTCGCCGCCGTCACCTTGGCCTTGGCCTCGGCCAGGTGCGTGTCGAACTGCTTGAGCACCAGATCGGCCCGCTCGGTGCGCCCGGTCGCCTGCCCGATCATCGAGAACACCTTCTTCATGTTCTCGATCTGCCCCGACGCGTCGGCACCGACCGTGGCCAGCACGGGCACGCCGCGCTTCTCCAGCTTGGTGATCAGCTCGTCGTCGGCCTTGAACGCCTCGACCACGATGAGATCGGGGTTCTGCGCGTAGAGCGCGTCCAGGTCGGGCTCGCCGCGCTCGCCGGTGCTGATCACGCTCGCGGGCAGCGGTTCCGCCTTCACATAGGTGCCGTAGCCCTTGGGGTCGGCCACCGCGACCGGCGTGAGGCACAGCGTCAGCACGTCCTCGGTCTGCTGCCATTCCAGCACGGCGACGCGCGAGGCGGGCTTGGCCAGCTCGACCTTGCGGCCGACACCGTCGGTCATGGACACCGGGTCGGTCGAGGTCTTCGTGGTGTCATCGGCGCAGGTCTGCGACGTCGATGCGGTCTGGGCGACCGGTTCCTCGACCGTGGTCGTGCCACAAGCCGTCATGGTCAGGAGGAGGGCGGCCGCGGTGGCCGTCAGGCGCTTCATCTACTTCACTTTCTTTCCGACTGGGTCGATACGGATGCGGCCGGTGCGGGCGTCGACCTCGACGTCCACCCGCAGGCCGTAGACCTCGGTGAGGTGGGCGGCGGTGAGCACCTCGCGGGGTTCGCCGGCGGCGTGGATGCGCCCGGCGTGCAGGAGCAGCAGGTGGTCGGCGACCCGGGCCGCGTGGTCGAGGTCGTGCAGCACGATGCCGACGGCCACGCCGTGCTCGTCGGCGAGATCACGGACCAGGTCGAGCGTCTCGATCTGGTAGCGCAGGTCGAGGTGGTTGGTCGGCTCGTCGAGCAGCACCACGCCGGTCTCCTGGGCCAGGCACGCGGCCAGCCAGACCCGCTGCATCTCGCCGCCGGACAACTCACCCACAGGGCGTTCCGACATTTCCCGTACGCCGGTGAGCGCCATCGCCCGTTCCACCGCGCCCCGATCGGCGGGCGACGGTCCCGCGAACCGGCGCCGATGCGGATGACGCCCGAATCCGACCACGTCGCTCACCGACAGCCCGTGCGGGGCCTGCCGCGACTGCGCGAACAGCGTCACCTCGCGGGCGAATTCCCGCGCGCTGAGCCGGTCGGCCCGCTGCTCTTTGAGGATGATCACGCCCTCGTCCACGCCGTGCAGCCGGGCCAGCGCCCGCAGCAGGGTGGACTTGCCGCTGCCGTTCGGCCCGACCAGTGCCGTGACCCGTCCGGGACGCAGCTCGACCGATACTCCGTGCACCACGGTCGTCTTCCCGTAGCGGAGCATCAGGTGGTCGCCGCGCATTGTCCGCTCCGCTTTTCACAGGTAAGGGTTGCCTTGCCTGCCGGAGGTTAGGCGAGCCTTAGCTTGGCGGCAATCCCGCACTCTGGACAGGCGATACGGGATTCCGGACATGGAGCGCGCCGGGCGTAACCCGCATCACCCGCCGGAACGCCGCGATGAACGTGCTCGGCTGCGAATAACCCAGTCGTTCGCTGACATTCCGGACGTCCGTACCGTCGGAAAGCATGGCCAAGGCCACATGCACCCGCAGCGCCTGCCGCCACTGCGCGAACGACAGGCCGGTCGCCTCCCGGAAGGCCCGAGTGACGGTTCTCTCGCTCGTAGCCAGCTCGGCCGCCCACTCCTGCAGTCCCCGCTCGTCGGCCGGATCGGCCAGCAGTGCCTCGGCGATCGCGTCGATCCGCGGGTCACCGGGCAGCTCGAGCGCGATCGGTCGCTCGGCCGGCTCGAGCACGTCGAACACCACGGCCTCGGTGCGCACCCGCTCGCCGGCCGCCAGATCCGGCCCGGCCAGCCGCACGAGCAAGGCTTCGAGCAGCGGCGTCATCGTGATCGAGGTCGGCCCGGCGAACGCCACCGGCGTCCGCTCCGGCGCGAAGAACGCCTCATGCAACTCGGCCGCCGCCGTCAGCCGCCCGCCGTGCACCACACCCGCGGGCAGCCACAGCCCGAACCCCGGCGGCACGGTGAACAGCCGGTTCCCGATCCGCGAGGTCAGCGTGCCGCCGCGAACCCAGACGAGCAGATGAAGCGGATGCGAGTGCGGAGCCCACTCGGTCGCCACGCCGGGCACCTCCGACGCGGCCACGATCGCCGAGTCGCCCGCGTTCCCCGGCACGCCGGGTCGCACAACCGTGCCCGGATCCCGCCGCCAGGTCCCCAGGCTGAGATGGTCGTCAGCCGCGGCCCCCATGGATGAGATCGTACGCGGAGTCGTGCTCGCGGGCCGTCGTCGCTCTACGTTGAGCAGGTGTCACCGTTTCTTCCGCTGCGGCCGGATCAGGACCTCGTCCCGCAGCTGCTCGCGGCATCGCGGGCCGGCCGGAGTCTGACCTGCGCCGGGGCCGACGTGAACGCCGCCGACCTGCGATCGGCATGTCTCGCCGGCGAGGGCCTCGACCCGTACGGGCTGCGGCTCGATCGCGCCCGCATCGTGGGCCCGCTCGATCTGCGAGCCTGTGAGGTGGCGGTCCCGCTGGCCTTCACCTCGTGCGACTTCACCGAGCCGATCGATGTGCGGGGCGCGCATCTGCACGATCTGTCGATCACCGCCGATCCCACCCTCCGGCCGTACGTCCTGCCGGGGATGCTCGCCACGGGCTGCCGGATCGACCGCGATCTCGACGTCTCGGGCATGGTGATCACCGGGGAGTTGGCCGCACGGCCCGGGGGCAGCACCCGGGCCAGTGTCTGGCTCATCGAGGCCGAGCTCGGCGGCAGCATCGTGGCGCGCGGCACCCATGTACTGCCGTCGACCGGCTTCGCGATCAACGCCGATCGGGTCCGGGTGGACGGCGCGATCCTGCTGCCCGACGGATTTCGAGCGACCGGGGAGGTTCGCTTCGGCGCCGCCCGGGTCAACGGCTCGCTCGACCTGATCGGCGCGCAACTCACCTCCGGCGACGGGCGGGCGCTCAACCTGGCCAGTGCCTCCATCGGTGGGAGCGTCTTCGTTCTCGACTCGGCGAAGACCAAGGAGCCCAGCCGGATCCGCGGACGGATCGACATGAACCACACGGCGATCGGTGGGACCTTCTTCATGCGGAACGCCCAACTGACGGCGCCACCAAGCGGCGTCGGTGCCCACCCCTACAACATCGCCACCCCTATGAGCCGGCCCCTTCTGTTCGCTTCGCAACTGTCCGTGCGCGGCGCCATGCGGATCGAGGGCGACACCGTGGTGCGAGGCGGCTTGCTGCTGACCGGCGCGCGGTTGGAGGGCGGCCTGAGGGTGGAGGGTTCCGTCTGGAACCCGGGCGACATCGCCGTCGATCTCGCCCAAGCCGGCATTGGCGGCATCGAGGCGGCCGACGTCTCGATCGAAGGCACCGTGAAGCTGGACAACGCTCAGGTCGACGGTCCGGTCCGCTTCGACGGTGCGAGCTTCACGACCCCGCGGCAACGGCGTTGCATCAGTGCTGTCGGCATCCGCATCCAGGGAGATCTGCGGCTGGCCGGGGTCAATGCGGTAGGGGGCGGCCTCAACTTTCGCGGCGCCTCGGTCGGCGGTGTGGTGGACGCCGCCGACGCTTACATCAGCAACCCGGGCGACAAGACGTTGAGCCTGCATATGGCTGAAGTCAGCGGCAACGTCCGGATCTGCGGAAAGTTCCGGTCCATCGGGCTCGTGGTGCTCAACCGCGCGGTCGTCGGGGGACGGCTGCGGGCCGACGGAGCGGTGCTGGAATGGCGCCCCGCTGGCCTGGAGCCACCGGGTGAACCGAATCCCCGCGGCGTCGCCCTCGAGGCGCTGGCCGCCGACGTCCGCAGTGGTCTGCTGCTCGGCTGGACCATCAAGGCCGGTGGCATCGACCTCACCGACGCCACGACGACTGCGTTGGCCGACCGCCCGGAATCCGACTGGCCGGTCACCTCGTACCTCGGCGGCTTCCGGTACGACAGGTTCGCGCCCGTCGACTGGGAGTCCGGCCGTGCCGTCTGGGACGCGGACGAACGGATCGCCTGGCTCGCGCGGATGCGGCCGTTCGACCCGCGGGCCTGGCAGCATCTCGCCACCGTGCTCCGGACGGCAGGCGACCGCGACGGTGCCGACGCGGTGGAGATCGCCGCCTTACGTCAGGCCCGAGCCGGCCGCCCTCGTCGCGCCAGGGCCATCGATCGCCTCCAGGACACCACCGTCCGCTACGGCTTCCGTCCACAACGGGCGATCTATCTCCTCATCCTCCTGATCGCCGCCGTGACGTTGTCCCTGTACCTGCCGGCGGTCCGCGATCAGCTGCGCGCGACCGACGACAACGCCGTCGTGTTCAGTCCCGACGGCGCCCGGCCCCTGCCCGGCGAGGCACCGCGCCCCGGCACCTGCGGCGACGGAAAGGTGCGCTGCCTGAGCCCGCTCTTCTACGCCATCGACACCGTGGTGCCGCTCATCGACCTGCACCAGCGCTCCACCTGGTACCCGGTCGGCGAGGGCCACGGCCCCTGGCTCGAGTGGTGGCTCAACCTGTGCACGATCCTGGGCTGGGTGACGTCGACCGTGTTCGCCTTCTCCTTCACCCGGCTGGGCAGCCGGACGTAGGCCGCCGGGAAGCGCTCTCCCGCCGGTGGGAGGTCCGGCGCCGCGTTGCCTCAACGGGCAGATGTTGCCCCTTCGGCGGTCTGGTTTCACGACGATCGATGAAGTCATTGTTCGACGATGACGAATCTGTTAACTTTTCAGCACCTCCGAGAAAGCGCTCTCCGAGGGGTTCGAGATCCACGATGCGACGGCGCCACACCCCCGATCGGGCGTCGTCGACGAGCACCCCACTCACCCCATCCCCATGGCGGCGCGTGCGACCTCCCCCGATGCGTGACGTGCCGACCCTCACGAGAGGGACCCCACCGTTCATGATTCGCAGAGTGTTACTGATCGTCGCCCTGGTGCTGGCCGGGACGGGCATCCACGCCGCCCCGGCCTTCGCGGCCGACTTCTCGGTGCTGATCTTCAGCAAGACCGCCGGGTTCCGGCACGACGCCATCCCCGCCGGGATCACCGCGATCCAGCAACTGGGCGCGCAGAACAACTTCACGGTCGAGGCCACTGAGGACGCCGGCCAGTTCACCGACGCCAACCTGGCCCGGTTCAAGGCGGTGATCTGGCTGTCCACCACCGGCGACGTGCTCGACGCGACCCAGCAGGCCGCGTTCGAGCGCTATCTGCGCGCGGGCGGCGGCTATGTCGGCGTCCACGCCGCGTCCGACACCGAGTACGACTGGCCCTGGTACGGCAACCTCGTCGGCGCCTACTTCGCGAGTCACCCCGCGATCCAGCCGGTCACCGTACGGATCGAGGACACCGCCCACCCGTCCAACGCGGGCATCCCGGTGAACTGGAACCGCACCGACGAGCTGTACAACTACCGCACCAACCCGCGCTCGCAGGTACACGTACTCGCGAATCTCGACGAGTCCACGTACACCGGCGGCAGCATGAACGGCGACCACCCGATCTCGTGGTGCCGGCCCTACGACGGCGGCCGGTCCTGGTACACCGGCCTCGGCCACACCCAGGAGAGCTACGCCGAGGCCAACTTCCGGACCCACCTGCTCGGCGGTATCAAGTACGCCGCGCAGAACATCGGCAACTGCTCGGTGTCGGGCCCGGCCGGCACGTTCAGCCAGGTGAACCTGGCCAAGGGCGTGTCCGAGGTGGGCGAGCCGATGGGCATGACCGTGCTGCCCAACCGGGGTGTGCTGCACACCTCGCGCAACGGCGTCATCCGCTACACCGACGTCAACGGCAACACCAAGGTCGCGCTGACGCTGCCGGTCTACAGCCACGACGAGGAGGGTCTGCAGAGCATCAAGGCCGACCCGAACTTCGCCACCAACCGCTGGGTGTACGTCTACTACGCGCCACCGTTGAGCACGCCGGGCGGCGACGCTCCGTCCACCGGTACGGCGGCACAGTTCGCGCCGTTCAACGGTTCCAACAAGCTGGGCCGGTTCACCGTACGGGACGACAACACGATCGACCCGAACTCGCTGGTGACCATCCTCGACGTACCGACCAGTCGCGGGTTGTGCTGCCACGTCGGCGGTGACATCGACTTCGACGCCGCCGGCAACCTGTACCTGTCCACCGGTGACGACACCAACCCGTTCGACTCGGCCGGTTACGCGCCGCTCGACGAGCGGGCCGACCGCAACCCCGCCTACGACGCGCAGCGCACCTCGGGCAACAGCAACGACCTGCGCGGCAAGGTGCTGCGGATCAAGCCGGGCGCGACCGGCGGCTACACCATCCCGGGCGGCAACATGTTCGCCCCGGGAACCCCCAACACCAAGCCCGAGGTGTACGCCATGGGCTTCCGCAACCCGTTCAAGATGAGCGTCGACAAGGCCACCGGTGTCGTCTACCTCGGCGACTACGGCCCCGACGCCGGCTCGGCCGACCCGCAGCGCGGCCCCGCGGGCACCGTGTCGTTCGAGCGGATCACCCGGCCCGGCTTCTTCGGCTGGCCGTACTGCTCCAACTACAACACCCCGTACCAGGAATACGCCTTCCCGACCGGGCCGTCCTCCGGTCCGTACAACTGTGCCGGTGGGCCGACGAACAACTCGCGGAACAACACCGGTATCACCGCACTGCCGGCGTCGCAGGCGGCGTGGCTCCCGTACGGCGGGCAGGGTCCCTGGCGTCCCGAGCTGGGCGGCGGCGGACCCATGGGCGGCCCGGTCTACAACTTCGACCCGGGACTGGCGTCCGACGTCAAGTTCCCCGCCTCGTACGACAAAAAGGTCCTGCTCGGGGAATTCACCAGCCGCTGGATCAAGGCCGTCACCCTGAACGGCGACGGCACGGCCGGTGCGATCGAGCCGATCCCGTGGACCGGCACGGCGATCATGGACATGGAGTTCGGGCCGGACGGCGCGCTTTACGTGCTCGACTACGGCACCACCTGGTTCGGCGGGGACGAGAACTCGGCGCTCTACCGGATCGAGTACAACAGCGGCGGCAACCGGGCGCCGATCGCGCAGATCAGTGCCACCCCGTCGTCGGGTGCAGCGCCGCTGACCGTGCAGTTCAGCTCGGCCGGCAGCAACGACCCGGACGGCGACCCGATCACCTACGCCTGGGACTTCACCAGCAACGGCAGCACCGATTCCACGGCGGCCAACCCGACCTTCACCTACCCGAGCAACGGCGAATACACCGCGACCTTGACCGTACGGGACTCCGGCGGCCGAACCTCGACGGCCAGCACGGTCGTCGGCGTCGGCCGGGCCTCCATCCAGCTGGTCGCCCCGCCCGACGGGTCGGTGTTCCAGTTCGGCGACCTGGTGCCGTACGAGGTCAAAGTCACCGACCCGAACGCCGCCACCATCGACTGCAACCGGGTCGTCGTCAACTACGTGCTCGGCCACGACAGCCACGGTCACCCGATCACCAGCAAGACCGGTTGCAGCGGCTCGATCCAGACCACGGTCGACGGCGAGCACGACGCGAGCGCGAACATCTTCGGAGTGCTGGCCGCCGAGTACACACCCGTCAACGGCGTCGCGGTCCAGGCCCAGCACCAGCTGCAGCCGCGGACCCGGCAGGCCGAACACTTCAGCACCATGAACGGCATCCAGGTCGCTCCCAAAGCCAACGCCCACGGCGGCAACGCCGTCGGCTACATCGAGAACGGCGACTGGATCTCCTTCGCCCGCTACAACCTGGCCGGCGTCACCGGCATCAAGGCGCGGGTCGCCTCGGCCGGCGTCGGCGGCACACTGACCGTACGGACCGGCTCGCCAACGGGCCCGGTGGCCGGCACGGTGCAGGTCGCCCCGACCGGCGGCTGGGAGACATGGGTCGACGTCACCGGAACAATCAACCCACCCGCTGGAACGAACCAGTTGTACCTGGTGTTCACCGGCGGCGCCGGGTCGTTGTTCGACATCGACGACTTCACCTTCACCTCCGGCGGCACCACGCAGCCGCCGACGGGCAACCTGGCGCTGAACAAGCCGGTGACCGCGTCGAGTACGGAGTCCGGCGCGTACCCGGCGTCGGCCGCGGTGGACGGCTCACTGACCACGAGGTGGGCGAGCACGTTCAGCGATCCGCAGTGGATCCAGGTGGACCTGGGCCAGTCGACCACCATCGACCGGGTCAAGCTGACCTGGGAGGCGGCGTACGGCTCGGGTTACCAGATCCAGACGTCCACCAACGGAACCACGTGGACCACCGTACGAACAATCACCGGCGGCGACGGCGGGGTCGATGACAACACGGGCCTCGGCGCCACCGGCCGCTACGTGCGCATCAACGGCACGGCTCGCGGCACGGCCTGGGGCTACTCGCTGTTCGAGTTCGAGGTCTACGGCGGGGTTGTCGTGCAGCCCTCGGGCAACCTGGCGCTGAACAAGCCGGCCACGGCGTCGAGCACCGAGGCGGTCGCCTACCCGGCGTCGGCCGCGGTCGACGGTTCGCTGACGAGCAGGTGGGCGAGCACCTTCAGCGATCCGCAGTGGATCCAGGTGGACCTGGGCCAGTCAACCGCGATCAACCGGGTCAAGCTGACTTGGGAGGCGGCATACGGCTCGGGTTACCAAATCCAGACGTCGGCCAACGGAACCACGTGGACCACCGCCCGAACGATCACCGGCGGCGACGGGGGAGTGGACGACAGCACGGCGCTGGCCGCTACCGGCCGCTACGTCCGAATCAACGGCACGGCCCGCGCTACGGCCTGGGGCTACTCATTGTTCGAGTTCGAGGTCTACAGCTGATCGGCTGAACCACGCACGACAGGGTGCGGAGACCTTCGGGGGGTCTCCGCACCCTGGTTTGTCCCTTTTAGACCAGACTTCGCTCGTGGAGCGGCGACGGCTCTTGCCTTGGTCGGGCCGAAGGTGCCGTCACGCTGGTTCGCTGGCCGGCGCTCGGGCGGATCGAGGGTGGCGCGGATCAGTTCGTCGCCTGGATCCGGCCTTCGCAGCGAGTCGCCGACACCGGGTTCGAGTCCCGTCCGCCCCACCAAGCTAGGCATTGCGCGAACCGCCTCATCGGGTTCGGGCACCCGGAAGACCGGGATGACCTTGTCGTCGTCGGTGATCCGGATTTCGGCGATCAGCTGTTCGATAGCCGCCTTGCGTTCGGCCGAGCTGCCGTCCTCGATCACGTACGCCAGGTGCTCCCGGATCCGGTCGATCGTGGCGGGCGACGGTGCTACGGGCTCGTCTTCGATGGCGTCGGCGATCTCGTCGCGGCGGACGGTGAGCGCGTCGATCTCTGTGCGCAGTTCCCTCAGCCGGAGGCCGGCGTCGGCTTCGTCCATGGTTCCGTTCTCGAACGCTGCTCGGTAACGGTCGCGAGCTCTGGTCTTGGCGGTGATGGCGATTTCGAGGGCGTCGAGTTCGCCGCGCCGGTCGGCGTTGGCTTCTCGGTGGTGGTGCCGGGCGCGGGTGATGGCGTTGGCGATGAGCCGTTCGGCGTCGCGGTAGAAGTCGTAGAGCGCTTGGAGCGTGGCGGTGTCCATGGCTGTCGCGTCGAGGCGTGGGGCGTCGCATCCGTGGCTGCCGTAACGGACGCGGGAGTAGCAGGTGTAGTAGCGGTAGGTGCGGTTGCGGCCTGTGGCCGAGGTGCCGATGTATTTGTTGCCGCAGTGGGGGCAGGTGATCAGGCCGGTGAGGTGGTAGTCGGAGTCGCTCATGGCTCGCTGGTTGTGGGCGTCAGCGCGGGTGTCGGCAATGTCGCGGACGCGGCGCCAGGTGTCGCGGTCGATCAGGGCTTCGTGGGTGTCGGTGACGTGGACGTCGCCGTAGACGATGTCGCCGGTGTAGGCGGGGTTGTCGAGGATGCGGCCGATGGTCATGCCGGACCACTTCTTGCCCAGGCGGTTGGCGATGCCGCGCCGGTTGAGTTCGTCGGCGATGGCGCGGGTGCCGAGTCGCTGGTTGACGTACATGTTCACGATTTCGCGCAGGATCGGCGCTTCAGTTGGGTGCGGGATGAGTTTCTGTGTCTGCGGTTCGACCTGGTAGCCGTAGGTGCGGTGGCCGCCGGGCCACCTTCCCTTGGCGGCTTTGGCGTGCATGCCATTGACGACGCGGTCGATGATGGTTTCCCTCTCGAATTCGGCGAAGACACCGAGGAGTTGGACGAGCATCCGGCCGATCGAGGTTGAGGTGTCGAACGGCTCGGTGGCGGAGACGAAGGCGACTCCGGCGTCGTCGAGGTCGGTGAGCAGATCCAGCAGGTCGGAGAGTCGGCGGGTGAACCGGTCCACCCGGTAGACGAGCAAGATGTCGAAGCGCCCCGCCTTCGCCGCTCGCAGCGCCCGCTGGAGTCCGGGCCGGTCGGTATTTGCGCCGGACGCGTCGTCGGAGAACGGTTCGGGCAGGGCGACCCAACCGGGCTGGGAGTTGATGTAGGACGTGAGCGCCGTGATCTGGGCGTCGATGGAGAACGGCTGGTGTTCGTCGTCGGTGGAGCGGCGCACGTAGACGGCGACCCGCCGGTTGCCAGCAGGTATGTCGCCGAGTCCGGTGCGTGGCCGGCGGCGTCGTGCTCTGGGGGTGGTCGCTGCCATGTGAGCGGATCCTTCGCGTCGGGGTGGCCGGTGGCGACGCGGGTTGAGTCGCCACCGGCCCTTTCTATGCGGCGGTGTCGGGGTGTTCGTCGTGGTGCTGTTCGTAGCGGGCGATGAGCACGGCGAGGGCTTCGACGGCGTCGGCGTACTCGGCGTCGGTCATGGTGACCGTCTCGATGCGGGCGATGGTGATGTCGGTGATTGCTGGTCGTCCGCGGATCGGCGTTATCCGCTGGTGCTCAGGTTCGGCATCTCGGTTGCCATGCGGGCTGCTGCCCCTAGACCTCCACAAGGTGCTTGATCGCTGTCGCCAAATAGCGGGTGCGCATTTGGCCCCGCCTCCTTTCGTCCTGTCAGCTATCGGATGTGCTGTCAGTTGGTCGGGGTCCGGTGACCGGCAGCCACCGGTTGCCCCCTTCATGCGGCATCTCGTATGCGGTCGGTGATGGCGACGCTCAGCTCGGCCAGGGTCAGTGCGGGGCCGGTGTGCTGGTGCAGCCACCAGACCGGTCCCGCTGGGTGGCCGAGGTCGGTGGCGGTGGCCGGTGCCCTGCCACCGCGACCGTGTACCGCGGTCGCCGTCGGATAGCCGGTACCGGCCTGGCTGAGGGCGTCGTGCAGGTGGCGTTCACGAGCAGGGCCGGGCAGCCAGAACAGCACCGGCCAGAGCCGGCCGGTGACCCGGGCGAGGTCGCGGTAACCGTCGACCTTGTCCACCAGGCGATTCAGCGATTCGGTCCCGGTGTCGTACTCCAGGAAGAACGCCGTCGAGACGCCATGGTCGGTGAAGATGCCGTGCCCGTCCGGGCGAACCTTCAGCCGGTACGCCAGGGCGGTCCCGTCTGCCCGGTGACCGGAGCGGGTGTCATCACCGGTGAAAGCGGTCATCTGCTGGCAGCGTGCCGCCGACCACCACCGTTCCAGCTCGGCGCCCGGGTGGGTCCGTGCGCGTGCGGCCAGTTGGGTGAAGAAGTCGTTCACCACCAGCAGATGGGGCAGGTTGGCCCGGCTGGTCAGATGCCACCGCCGCAACCGTGCTTGGTCGCGACGTGGCGTTGGTTCGCCGCGCTGACTGGCCATCACGTCGGAGCCGAGCTGGGCGAGTACCCAGTGATACGGGTACGAGCCGCCGTCAGGGCGTTGTGGCCGGAACCGGTCGACCAGCTGTTTGCTCATCAACGCCCGTAGGCGGCGTTGCGCGAAGTTGAGCGACGGGAACAGGGCCGCGGCGATCTGGTCGGTGGTCAGCACGCCGTGGTCGGCCAGCCAGCTCAACAGGGTGAGATCCCGGGCGGTGAGCCCAGCCTGAACCCGCATGATCGGCTCACCCACAGCGCCCGTCCTGGCAGGCGGTATTACGGCGTTCTCCCCACCGGGGGATCCCCAGGAAGGGATCAGTCGCAGCATGGCCGAGTGTCCCGGCAACCGGCCTGAGCAGCACTGTCAGACCTGACAGCACGTCCCTTTGGGCGTCCTGGTCAAGCGGGACGGCCGAGCGCATCCCCGCGGGGACAGCGAGAGGGACGGCGGAACTCTTTGAGGTCCCTCGCCTGGTTGGGTTCGGTCGATACACACAATTCGAGGTCATCAACAGCTCCGAAGGCATCGGTGGACGGCGAACGGCCTTCGACGCCTCCGGACACGCCGTGGCGTAGTGCGGAGGAGTTCGAGTTTGGCCGTGAGGAGCAGGGCGCCGGCATCGCACAGGCGCGTGTCACCGCTGGCCCTGGTCGGGCCGCAGTACACGCATCCAGCGCGTGTGCCGGACACCGGGGCTCAACTCACCGGCGTGGGTACCTGATTCGGGGTCTGCCCGATCACCGGGGCCGCCCGATGCCAACCAGTTGCCGATGTCCTCAGACCCGCGTACCGCTTGCTCACTTAAGGCTGCATAGGGACGGGTCCCAGCGGACGGGCAACCGGCCACACGGGATACGCGTACCAGGGGACGCCCCAGCGGTCCCGGCGATCAACCGAGTTTCTGATCGTTCTCAGATGACGAACACTTCAAAGGACAGGCGTTCGCGAGACCGGACCGCTGCCACGGCCTGGCCAGTGGGTCTACGAGCCCCGTGCCCAACCTCCGAGCACGGGGCCACGCTGCCAATGGCTGCCGCGGATACCGCTGGACTGCCGCTAACGGTCAGGGTTGCCCCGCCAGCGACGGTGTCGCACCGACCACGCTACCCATCTTGTATTTGCTTGTCTACCTATGTATCGCCTCGTAGCTGCCGATAGGTAGACGTGGCACGCTTCGTAAGTTGGCGCACGTGAGCCCGCGACCGGTACGCACCGACGGCCCCGTGCCGGTCTACGTCCAGATCGCCGACTACATCGAAGACGACATCAAGACCGGCCGGCTCCAGCCCCACGACCGCATCCCCACCGAGAACGACATGCACGCCGAGTGGGGCGTAGCCCGAACAACAGCCCGCCGAGCAGTAAACCTCCTGCGCGAGCGTGGCTTGGTCTACACCGTCCCGCAGCGAGGCACCTTCGTAAGCCCAGAATGATCTTTAAATGGCCTGGCCATCTTGATGACTTGAGCGCGAAACGAACGGCGTGTCGCGGGGCGCGAAGAAACACCGTTACTAAAACTATGCGTAGGGTCTCGCCCGAGTTATGAGAAGGTAAGGATGTGGAGCCAGCACCAGAACTGCAGCCAGTCGGCATCGTAGGCGTCGGCTACGAAGGCAGGAACGCCAACGATTTGGTAGCCGATCTAGTGGCGCTGGGCGTGTCGAAGCTTGTTGACGTGCGCTTGACCCCGATCTCCCGTAAGCCAGGACTTAGCAAGACGGCGCTTGGCCGAGCTTTGAACGAAGCCGGAATTGCCTATGAGCATCGACGAGAGTTGGGAAATCCGAAGGCTAATCGACCTGGCTTCGGCGGGCTTCCACGAGAATTAGCGGCAGCCAAATCTACATACGAGTCACTCTTGGGTGCTCCTGCGGCTGATGAGGCGCTGAATAATATCGCTGAGGCCGGCCTGTCAGAGTTGATCGCGATCCTGTGTTTTGAGGCAGACCAAAATCGCTGTCATCGCGATGTGGTTTTACAAGAAGCGCGAAAGCGTTCGGCTAGGCTTTCGGGGGCCAGTACACGCCGAGAATGCTGAACACATGAGCCCGCTTGGCTTGATTTCCAACATAAAAGGCGACGTCCTTATCGCTGGCGCATAGATTTCCAAAGAACTTTTCCGACAAAGCCGTCGCGGCGTGCCTGGCATCGGAGCCTGCGAGGTGATTGCGTTGATAGGCGACAAACTCCCAGTCAATCATTCCCTGCCGATGGCCGCGACAATTCAGGTCGTGGCAGCGATATCGGTAGAACCCCTTGAATCGTGGCGGTTGCAGAGGAGTTCGATCGCGAGTGCCAAATAAGTCAAGCTGGTTGACGTAGGCATCGATCTTCGTCTGCTCATCCGCACTCCACCCTGGGTGCCGCTCGATATCAATTCCACCCACGTCCTTCGGCTTTATTAGCGCAAGAGACTGTGAATTAGCATCCGCGCGCGCCGCCCGGTGAAGTCTGCACATAGATTCTTCAATATACGGGTCAATCCAGTTTCGTCTTGGCTGCCAAGGCTTGAGAAATGCGCCTCGTTCGAGTGAAGCCGAAATTGGTTTCCAGCTTTCGCGTCGCTGGTCATTGCGCGCTGGACGGGCATCGACACTCACCAGTTCGTATTTACGAAACTTCTCGTCCGATGCTAAATCCCGGAAATTGACAGGATAGAGCCTTATCCAGCCGCGGCGATTGAGGTCCGCACTGAGGCCCGCAACGCAGACCGTTTCTCCATAGGTTTGCGACGGATTAGGAGCTGCCTTGACCGTAATTAGCACTCGGAGCCGCTCTTTTCTATCAGATTGCGGCTTTTCTTCCGGCCCCTCCTCACGCGGGCCGAACAGGGATAGCTGATTCATGGTGACCCTCGGTCCTAACCCTAGGTAGCCAGTCCGACACTTGATGTCGCGAGTGTGCCATAGCTGTCCACATGGGGGAAGCCGCGCTTCGTCTACACATTGTGGACAATGATCGGTACTTCGGCGCAATCTAGCTGCGGGTTTGGCGGTATCATGGGTGGATGGCGCCTCGACCCAGATGGTGGCATCAACTGCAAGCGGCCCGCAACGAGTCCATCCTGGCGGTTGATCTCTACAACCGCTCTGGCATGGAACGTCAGCTGGAGGCCTTCATCGTCCACATGTCAATAGCGTGGACTAAACTGCTACAAGCGAAATATGAACGCGACAATATTGATTTTTACATTCGTGCAGCAAATGGGCGCCGGCAGAGGACGCGCGACGGAGACTGGGTAACGAAGCCTCTGCAGCAAATGATAGCGGAGCAATTCCAGGACTCTCACCCCATTAGGGCAAACTTGAACTTCTTCATTGGGTTGCGCAACAAGATTGAGCATCGGTATGAGCGGGAGATAGCGGCGTTGGTGACGGGCCGCACGCAAGCTTACATTTTAAACTTTGAGGAAGTTCTGGTTAGCGAGTTCGGTAGTTCCGAATCGCTGAGCAACACTCTGCGCTTTCCGCTCTTCGTTTCGTCAATCACAGATGACGCTGTTGCGGCGTTGAAGGCTGTTAGGAAGAGAGTGCCCAAGATTGTTGCGGAGTATATTCAAGATTTTGATGCAACACTAGAACCTGAGCTAACAGATCATCCAAGCTACGAATTCCGAGTTTATCTCGTCCCCAAGACGAGCCCTAAGGTCAGCGCAGACGTGGCTATGACTTTTGTCAGAATGGATGAATTATCTTCGGATCAGCTAGCTGTTATGGAGAAGGCGCAGACTATAATCAGAGAGAAGCAAGTTCCGGTTTCAGACCTCGAAAGTCTGCTTCCTTCGCAGATCGCGAAGGAGGTGTCGGCCGCTCTCGGATTTACCTTCAGCGTTAATGACCATAGCCTTGCATGGAAGTACTACAAGGTGCGACCGCCTGAGAACGACGAACATCCTGAGCGTACCAAGAGCCAATTCTGCACATACAACAGAGCCTTCAAGCGATACGTCTACACCGACGCTTGGGTGAGATACTTAGTACGGCACCTGTCTGACCCCCACGAGTACTTAGTCGTGTTGGGTAGGGAAATGCCGAACAGGGCAAGTCAATAGAATTATCTGGGTGTACCCTAGCGCGCGTAGCCCGTGCGACCAGTCGGTGAGTTGTCCTTCGGTGCGAGTTCGCGAGAGCAGATTGCCTGAGTGATCGTCGCTGCATGAGCTAGTGACCTCCCGTCCATGTGCAGGTGGCGCGTAAATTCGGTGCCCGGCGGCGATGGGTGGCTGCCAGGATGGCCGCTATGCTCGTCACCCTGGAACCCGGCGCTGACCGCAACTACGTTCTCGGCGTCCTCGACCGTGCCGTGGTCGAGATCGATAGCCCCCACCCGAACAACAATGTCCCCTATGGCGGCTACGTCGCCTGGATACTCGGGCTCGCCCGGATGCTGCGCGGCCATATCGCCGACGCCGACCTGGAAGGGCTGATCTACACACCCGGACTCGACCGGCTTCTTGCCGGTGTCGGCGCCGGCACGATGAAAGGTCAGCACGTCTTTAACGACGAGAAGGATGCCCGGCGTAGGGTATTTACCACGGCGGCCAACAACCTACGTGACCAGATCGCGCGCTGGAGCGTCCACCAGCACGAGGTGCTGAGCGTCGTCGACACGAACGTCTTCCTGCACCACCCAGGCTGGCACAAGGACCCCAGCCCGCAACGGGTCCTCGGCAGCATTCCGTGGGCGCTCGACCTGAAGGCGGGCCACGCCGACATTAAGCTTGTGCTTCCCGAGGTAGTCGTCCGTGAACTCGACCGGCACAAGGAATCGAGCAACAAGGTCGTGCGCTTCCGGGCACAGGTCACCCTCGCTGCGCTGGCCCGGCTGTTGCAAGATCCGTTTGCTCCGGTCGTGCTCCGTGAACACGGCCCACAGGGTGCAGCCGACGACGAGCCGGGCGGACAGGTGACGCTACGCGTCTTCTACGATGATCCGGCCCACCGGCCGGTCGACGACGAGGACACCGAAATCCTCCAGCGCGCCCTGGCCCTCCAGTCGCTGGCCAGCCATGACGTCGTTGTCTTTACGACGGACGTGACGATGGCGCTCAACGCCCGCCGGTTCGGCATGAAGACTGCCATCCCGGAGCGTCCGATCGAGGATCCGGACGATGCACCGCCGTCAAATCGCCAGCAGCGGCGTGAGCGCCAGGAAGCGGCCTACCGCGCCAACTCTTGATCCACCACCGGTGCCTGGCGCATCGAGTGGCGCGTCTGGCAGCGCCTCGCGGATCGAACAGGCGGAGTACTGGCAGCCTCGCGTATTCGAGCGGTGCGAGTTCTCCGGAATCACGGCAGGTCGTCGCGCTCAGCAATCGGTCCCGTGGACGAAGTCGATGAACAGAGAAGATCTCGTCGCGGCGCTCGCAGCACTGTCGGCGGGTCCGCCATGACGCTGAGCGGACAGATGAGCATCCGCCGCGAACGCCGAACGCCGAGCTCGCAGAGTTGTCATCGCTGGAGAAGCTCACGGATCCCGGTGAACAGGGCCATCGCGGTGCCCACGCCGACCGCCCAAGCCGGGCTGTGCGCGGCCAGCACCCCGACGACGGCTGCCCCGCCAGCCGCCACGATCGTGGTCCACCGTCGCGATCCCTGCGGATCCGGGGTCGAAGAGCTATCTCTGCTGGTCATGAAACGTCCACTCCTTCCTGGCCGAGAGGCCCGTCGCCTCGTGCCACACCAGTAGACCAGCGGGTGAACGTCCGGTTCCCGACAAGCTCGCGGGGCTCCAAACCCTGCCATCGGCCGGTACGGTCGCAGGTCGTGGTTCGCAAACAGCCCAGCCCCGCCGACACTGCATTGCTCGCCGCCGCCGGCGAAAGAGGAGCCACGGCCACCGTCACCCAGCTCGAACGGTGGCGGACGGCAGGACTGCTAGTCCGCAACGAGAAACACGGCGCAGGGCAAGGGCGGGGCAGTGTTTCGACCGCCCCGGCCGAGGCGGTCGACCTGGTGGTGTGGCTCAGCGCTCACGCCCGCCCGGGCCGCCGCCCCGACGACCTGGCTCTGGAGGCGTTCGGGGCCGGCCTGCCGATCCCGGAATCGACTGTGCGCCGAGCGTGGCTGATCGCCGCCACCGACTTTCGGCAAGACGCGTTACTCGGGCCGCGCGAGGCCAGCGATCGCAGCGCCTGGATCGGCGACGTCGCGGACGAACTAGCCAGCAAACACAGTGGCAAGATCGTGCTATTGCCTCAGCGCCTGCGCGACGTCGACGCCCGCATCACGGCGGCCGGCATCTCCTTCGCGATGCCGGAGCTGGCCGTGTTCGACAAAGGCCCCACCGAGGCCGAGCCGTACACCACCCGGGACTTCCTCACCACGGCGGTCTCCGCGACGCTGGGCGGCACCAGCGAGTTTGTGGACGCCGACCTCGGCGCAGTCGCCCGGGCCCTGGGCCCTCCCGGCGCCGCCGTCCCGGTCGCCTCGATGCTCGAGTACTCCGACAGCGAGCCTGCCCTGGCCGACATCAACGACGGGCATGGCCTGAACCTGCTCCCGGCCGCCGACGCCAGCGGCGAATTGACTCGGACTGTCACTGAGGCCTCGCTCACCCAGCTACGGGCGGCCTGGCAGGCCGTCGATGAGATGCATCGTTGGGCGGTGTCGCTCTGCGACACCGTGGAAGCCGAACTGGACGCGATCGCGGCCGGCGAGCCCCCGCCCGACTGTCCGGGCCTGCTGCAGTGGTTCTACGGCGTCGCCTTCGGGCTCAACCGGCTGCTGCTGCGCCAGGCCCTGCTTGAGCCTGCCCCGTCGCCCAAGGCTAAGGCGAGCACCGCGGTGATGCTGTTGTTCCTGGCCACCGGGATGAGCCGACTACGAGTGATGGTGCCCAATGGGCAGTTTGAGCTGCTGCCGGTGCTCCTGCCGCCGTTCCTGTACCGACTGGCCGAGATGGTCGCCGCCGACCTGCCGGCAAGTCTGCGCCCAGATGGCTCATCCTGACCGCGGCGCCCGGGCCGACCGCAGTCGGCGCTGGCGCTGGTCAGCTCAATGTGCGCTATTCGATCCAGGCGGACACGCTGTTGAATGCGGCATCTGGCACCCTGAACCTCATGCCTGGCGATTCCGCCGGCGTCGGGGTCAATCGTCAAACTTCACTGTGGGCCGCATTGATTCTCACTCCGCCCGCTGAGGTGATTACGTCAGTTCCCGCGCGGCACGAAAGGAAGGTCGTTGGTCACGAGCACCGTTGCGCTCTTCCAGTCGACATCTATCTGTGCGCGGTAGGCTGTGACCAGTGACTCGATCTCCTCGGCAAATTGTTCGAGGAATTTTGGCAGTGGATAGCACTGATCCGGCGTTGACTCATACTCGGACAGGGGGCGGCGGATGAGCCGGTCGTGGTCGAGTTCAAGCCGGACAGGTGGATCGTCTCCTGGCTGAAACTCGAATAGGACGTATTTCAGGCCAAGACCGTGCAGCACGTGACGATCGTCGGCCCAGGCGTGGCCCATCGACTTTGCGAATCCCCAGTCGACCGGATCCGGGTAGACCGCCTGAATCGTGTGATTGATCGTCGCCGGTGTCGAGCCGGTCCAGGCGAGAAAGCCCTCCAGTATCCGGCCGCCCGGCCCGGCGACATCTATCGCGGCGGTCATGCGTGGAAGTAACACGTGGAGATCGTCAGGCCAGCCGAACACCAGGGAGCCGATGAAGTCGCCCGGGTTGTAGATCTGGACAACGGTCCGTTGATCTAGCTGGGATTCGCGCTCGTCCAACCACGCAGCGATTATCTCGCCCCAACTATCTGCTCCGACCATCGTCTGCGCGACACGAAGCCGGAACTGTGTCCAGTGTTGGTGATTCGCGGGCCGCGCGGAACCGAGGTATTTGACCTGTGACAGACCGAGCCGGTCGAAGACTTGGCCGAGCAGGGTGTCGTCCGGATACAGGTCACGCTGGCTGTGGAAAATGCCCTGGCGGAGGACTTCAAGGGGCTGCCATCCGCCGCTGTCGGTCAGCATCTCAAACTTGTCGGCATAAGCCGGGCGTACGAGGTAGTTACTCTCGTGTAGTCGGTCGGCGACCGCTTCGAGCGCCGCATGTTCGATCGCCCACTCATCGACCTCATCGACCTCAACGTCGTCGTCCACCTTGTCGTACGCCTGCGACTCGGCTGGTTCGTTTTCGGTGGTACCCGTACGCGTCGGCGGGTGCGAGATGACGTCCGCGGGCTTTGCGTGTGGTGCTCGGCCGATCACTACGTACAGGGCAGAATCGCCATCTTCGTGGCGCAGGACGATGCCGAGCGCATCGATTGCACCAGCCGAGGCTAGTGCCGTCGTGATTGTTCGCCAGAGTCCATCGAGGTGATCAAGGCTCAGCGGGGCGACTGTAAAGTGGACAGGGCTGAGACCACGGGCGTCGGCCTCGGGCACCGCGGTGACCTCGGTGGCCGACGCGATCCTTGGCCCGTCCTGGGCTAGGTGCACGTGGTAGCCCCGGATCTCATTGCCCCATTCGCGTTTGAGGTTGCTGAACGGCACCAGCAGTTCCGCCCACTCGGTCGACACGATCACGGCGCGGACGTCTGCGCGGTTGACGCCCTGTTCTTGCCTGAGTAGCGCAACGTACTTGACGACCTCATGCACCGCCTCGCGGGCGGTGCTGTTACTACGTTTGACCTCGATCACTACGAGCGCGCCGTCGGCGTCGCGCGCGAGGATATCGACGAACCCTCGTGTGCCGTATGCATTCGGCAGTGGATAGTTGGTCCGGATCAGTGTTAGCCCACGTTCGAGGATGTCGAGATCTGTCGCCAGGTGGTCCCGGATGTGCTGTTCGGTGACGGTCAAGGCCAGCTCCTTGACAAAACCCTTTGTAGAGGGGTCTTAATCCTCGCGTTGACGCTGCAGGATTTCAACTCCGTTCCAGGTCCAGGTAGGAAACGGGCAATATGGCTTGTGCCGGCATCGACCTGGCCACCGAGCCCGTACCGAGGGCGGGTCGGCTCTATATGGTGGCCGAGTCTTCACCATGGGTGCGGGTCGGTACCACGTCTACATGAAGAAGGCGTATCGCGATTCTGGTGGTAGCTGTCGGGAAGGTCGCGCAGGATCGCGCCGACTTCCTTGGCGAAGCGGAGGGGTGACCGGGATCCTAGGCGAAGTGGGCGGAGCTCCAGTTCATCTTGGTCAGCGGCAGACCCTCGCGCAGGAGATCGCCGGTGGCCGAGTCGCCGATGTGGTCGGTGATTTGCACAGGAGTGGCAACGTGGCCGTGGGGGTAGCGTCCGAGCGACGGGACGTATCCGGTGGTGTAGAGGTAGCGCCGATCGCCGAGGTTAAGGCACGCGCCACGGGGCAGCGGGTACTCACCGTAACGCATGATTCGCAGGCCGGTGGACGGTATCAGCTTGAAGTGCTTGGCGAGCTGACAATACGGCGGCCACGGTGTTCAGGGTGCCCTGCGGTGCACCTGTGACCTGGACAAACGTCCTAACATAGGGATACCTGACACGACCGTAGCCCGGTTCGCATGGTGCAACGTTCGGCCCACGGGTAGGACCAGGGCGTTCGCCCTGGTTCGCCGAAGTCCCCTCAGTCGCCGGACCCGTTTCGGGTCCGCTCGTCGCTCGTGTTGTCTGATGCGGTCCGATCCAGCGACAAGCTGTCTCAGAACGGCGGATCGTCCCAAGGATCGCGGTACGACGCGGGTTCCGGCCAGGGGTCCTCTTCTGGCTCCGGCCAGTACTCCTCCACGTCTCGCTCTCCTTCGTCCTCGCCATCCGCATCGGTGAGGGCGAACGATCCCTCAGCGCCTTCGATCAAGTCTGCGAACGTCATTACCTCAATGCGGGAGAGATGGCTGTTGTAGGTGCGGATTGCCTCATTGATTGCCTCTTGCGGAATTCGACTCTCAACGAACATCGGATGACCAATGACCACCGTCGCTGATGCGCGGCGTGGATCCACCTTGAAGCGGTTGAGGATGAAGTCGCGCTGCTCGTCCAAGCTCCGCAGGTAGTTAGCCGCCTGCGAGACCGCCTCGTGTACTTCGTTGCCGACCCGGTAATGGCTCCTGTGCTCCCGGATCAACTTGGGGATGTTCGCCTGCTTGATCTCGACCACGTGCAGCGATCCATCCGACCGGACTAGCAGGAGATCCATCTCATCCCCTGGTACAAGTTGCCGGCGGACTTCCGCCTTGATGTAACGGCCTCCGAACACCCACCACTCTTGGTCCAAGACCCTCTGAATGTCCGGTTCAGTACTTGCGGGGTCCTCCACTACTTGACGCCATCTGCGGAGGCCCTGGAGTTGGCGGTTCCGCTCGATGACATCCGCGAGTACGCCCGCCTCGTCCATTCGGGCGAGGGCTTCCGCTAGATCAGGTGCGTTGCAGATCGCAGTCACCACGCGGTGGACGGCGTCAGCATCGACGCGGCCCTCATCGATACCTGCGATCAGTTGCTGTACGGCTGAATCGTGTGCGGGAAATTGGTAGACGCCAGCGGTCGGAAAGGCGTTGTTGAGCAGGTCTCTAACCGCCTCGATCTCCCGATCTTCGCAATACCACCGATGCTCCGCTCTGTCCTCGAAGCTGAAGCCGGGACCGTTAAGGCTCCTGCCGAAGGTTTGCACCTTGAACTCGCGTCGCTTGATCTCACCGGTTTCCTCATCCGAGATAGTCAGGATGGTGGCCGACTTGAATACCCGCCTGCCCTGCTTGACGTCCACCGTCGTGAAGTCGAGGACGTTGGGTGGCTGGTGCTTGGTTGTTGTGCGAACTCGGAAGGCTTGGGCCGCCGCATCCTGGCTCATGAGCGCACCGTAGCGACGGACGCACCATGCGTCGATGGAACGGCTGTTCGAGGCACACTTGCGCCCCTGCCAGCGGGCGCAAACGCGAGTCAATCAATCGGAGTCCGGCATGAGCCAGCCACATCGACAACCCAGCGCGAGGGCGAACGCCGACGACCCGCCGGGCCGCACGGCGACCACTCTCGGCACGTCACGCAGAACCCGGTCGAGTCCGGTCGGCGGTCGATGGCTACTTGGCGAGCGAGCGTCCAGACGATTGGGTCGGCGTCTGTCGGAGGCATCTGCGGCGGGTTGGTCATTTCGGCCCTGCTCGACTGTCGTGATCAACTCCGACGGTAGGCCATTACATTAGATTGTATCTACAGTAGATTGATCTTTAACTCGCACGCCTACCTGCAATTCACTTGATGCCGAGCATCGCATTTCCTCGATGGGATCGATTTGTGCACCCAACTATCTTGGTGGCGTGAAGTTGGATCTGGGTAGCGTGCCCGCTTGGCTTACTGTCGGATCAATTCTGCTGGCATTGCGAATATTTTTCAGAGACCGCGCCGCAGCCGACCGGAAGCAGGTCGATGCCGTCGCAATTTGGTGGGAGATCGAGCGGGACTTCAAGCCACCGTGGGAGGCGCGCGTCGAGCAGATCAAGCTACGCATGTGCGTGCGCAACGGGAGCGACCTACCCGTAGAGCTGACGTACGTGTCCCCGGTCATCGCCACCCGCTGGACGGTGCCGGTTGAGGATCCACGTCCAGATGCCCCAGGAGTATGGGACGTGGTGAGCGGCGAGAACCGGCCGGACCGGTTCTTTGGGCCAGTCGACCTGCCTCCGCAGAAGACCATTGAGTTCGACTGGCAGGAGGTGAACGTCGTCCATCTGGCGCCGCAGGATGCAACCCAGCTCGACCCCAGCCCTGACGCCGTGCGCTGCTCGCTTCGATGGGCGCTGGTCCGCGATAACGCTGGGAGAAGATGGCAGACCCGGCATGCGGCCGGTCGGCGTGCGAAGCGGATTCGCTGGTGGAGCCGGCACGATCCGGCGTTCCCGTACGACTGGAAGAACCCAATCGTGCGGAGATTCTGGGAAGCGCGGAATCGGATACGTGCGGCGCTGCCCGCCCCTAAGCGGGGTTGAGACCGCCAGGGTCCGCTGCTGGCGGTCGGTGCTGTCAATGGCCGAACGCCTTGACACGCGGCGTGAGTTATTGAGATGTCCCGGCATCGCATCACCCTCGATACCCACGAAGCGGTTCGCATCGTGCAACGTTTGGCCCACGGGGGTGCACCTCGAAGCGGGCGTTGGCGACGCTGGCGCGCAAGAAGCCGCACGTCCGCCTGCCTGGTTATCCAGGCAGGCCGACGCTCTTCCCGGAGCCCGGCGTCCGTGTCCATGCCAAGAAACGCTCATAGAGCTCACCAGGAGTCACGCCAGGCATGACGCCGGCCGCTTCGTTGAGGTAGGCGAAGAGGTACATCGCCAGTGAGGTCCGGCCGAGTTCGGTCGCGAGTTCCTCGCGCGCCGGGTCGCACGGCCAGGGCCTGGTGCACGCCAGGCAATCCCAGGA